>NZ_SKBR01000009.1 GCF_013450295.1 Streptomyces sp. AJS327 | reverse complement strand
GTTGAGGGCTTACATGAGTTTTTCGGGAGCCAGGAGTAGGCACGCGGTTTTTGTGTCTCGATGCCCGGCGAGATACCAGCGGTCGAGTACTTTCCACCCGTCGCACAGCACCATCAGCTCTCGTTCTGTGAAACCGGTGCGGTCCGTGCGGTCGGCCGTGATGGGCACCATCAGGTGGAATCGGCCGCCTGGCCGGAGCCATCTGGTGCGAGCCCAGGCCATGATGCTGTGAGGCCGCGGAAGGACATGCAGCGTGAGGCGGGCGGTGATCAGGTCCGCCTTCGCCGTGCCCGGGATGGCGTCTATGTCGGGCCTGGTGAAGTCATGCAGGGCGTAGCTGAGGTGGGGTGAGGCGCGGCGCGCGGAGGCGATCGCCTGTGGGGCCCAGTCCAGACCGACGGTCTCAAACTGCCAATTGGCCAGGATGCGAGTCCAGCTACCGACGCCGCACCCCAGATCGATCGCCAGCCCGCGGCGCGGTCCCAGCCTGGCCAGCACCTGCTCCTGCTCGACCTGGCTGATGAGCCGGGTACTGCGGGGCCGTGGCGGTGACGACGGGGGAGGGGAAGCGGTTCGGGGCCGGGGTGGTGGCACGTCGCCGGGCTCCGGTATAGGCGTCTCCGGCACCCGAGCTGACTCTCCAGGGGTTTTCGATACGACGCCGGCGCACGAGAGCTGGATAAGGGCTTCACGCACCGTCGACCGGGAAACTCCAAGGTCCGATTCCAGGCTCCGTAGAAGAAGTAGCTGGCCGGGCAGGTAATGCCCAGAGTGGATCAGTACGTGGATTCTTTGAGCAACGGAAGCAGAAACAGGCTGAGTCATGTCAGTTCTCGGGGAGAGACTTCAGAAGGCCGCCGATGCGCTGTGCGTCCTCCGTGCTGAAGGAGTCGGGGAAAAGGTCAAGAAGACGCTGGGCTTCGGAGTACGCCTCGGCGGCCAAGTCCCATTGCTCATGGCGGTGGTGGATATCGCCGCGGACTTCTTCCACGCGCACGATCCAGGACCGGGCGCTCGCGGCGTGGAAAGCTGCCTTCGCCCGCTCCAGCAGATGAAGAGCGGGGGTGGGGTCAGAGGCCCGGACCGCATGGGCCCAAGCCAGCCAGGTGAGCGCCCTCGCGGCATCCAGCGAGTCACCCAGGCTGGTGAGGTCAGCATGGGCGCGACTCAGCACCTTGATCGCGGTATCCGGACTGCCGAGATGCAGCTCGACTTGCCCCAGCTGGATCCGCGTGAGGCTGCACTGCCGCTGGTAGAGGAACCCCTCCTCCTCAGAGGAGGCTTCCTGGTGCAGGCGCTCGCGCAGAGACAGGGCCTTGACGAAGTACTCGCGCGCCACGCGCACTCGCGCGGCCGGGTCCAGCCCAGCAACCCGGGTGGCGCTCTCCAACGCGACGCTGCCCGCCTGATGAGTGGCCTGCGCCTCCGCACGGACATCGCCGTCGACGTGGGCGCTGTCCCTCGCCTCCAAGGCGCACTCCCACGCCTGGTCATACGCTCGGCCAGCTCGGAGCATCCCCGCCAGCGACGTCAGCATCTCCCGAACCGCACACCGGTCCCCGGCCGCCCGCGCGGCGGCCAGACCGCGCTCGTGCGCGTCGATCGCGACGGGCACCGGCTTCGCGCGGTGCCAGTGAGGCCAGGCCGCGTGCACCACCTGCCACGCCAGAGAGTGCCAGCCCTGCGCCTCAGCCACCGTGAGGGCGGCCATCACCGTGGCCTCATGGCGCGCAAGCCACTCCACCGCCCCCGTCGGATCGGCGCCGAACGGCGGCGGGTCGGGCGGCATGTGCCGCAGATCCCGGGAGAGGCGCAGGTGCCACGGCGACAGCACCCGCTCCGCAGCGGTGGTGATCGCGACGATGCCCTCCACCCAGCGGCGGAGCGCCACCTCACGGTCGACGGGCAGATCATCACGGCTGGCCGCGGCCCGCGCCAAGTCACGCATCTCTGCGTCAAACCGCACCGTGGGCGCGGGCGTCACGTGAGATGGGCCCTCTTTCAGAAGGCCCGCCCCCACCAGGGCTTCGACAAGGTGTCGCGCGTCGGGGATCGGCAGGCCGCAGGCCGCAGCCACCTCTTCCAGGTCAAGCACCGGCCCCGGCAGGTGCGAGAGCGCACGCCAGCACGAGCGCGTCTGGGCAGGCAATGAATCATAAATGGCCGGAATGGACATTGGTACTCCAAGAAGGGTTTGGATTCTTATTCCTGAGGAATCGACCCCGAAGATCGGGCCCCCAGTACGCTGCGCTCTTTCGCTGTGATGTAGAGGCGAGGCACTTCCAGGCCGAGTTCATGCGCGTGCTCCTGGCGCGCATATGGGGCGGCGCGGAGCGATGATCTTGCCGTTTGGCAGCAGCTCGCCGGTGTCATCGAAGATCAGCACCTGGTTGCACAACAAGGCCCAGCCCTGAACGCCGCCGTGCGCGATGACCTGTGCGGCTTCCCGGTCGGGGGCTTCCGCGGTGGGACACGGGGGGTTGTGCCGACACATGGGCGCTCGTCCTTTCGAAGGCGCGGGGAGAAGGGATACCGACGTCGAGAGCGGGGGCGAGCGTCATAAGGCGTCGTCTCCCATCAGGTCGAGAAGCGAGAGCATGGCCGTGGCGAAGCGGACGACGTGCCCGGAGGCGTCCTCTGGGCGGGGGTGCTCGGCGCTCAGCACGATCAGGCGTTGCATCTCCTCGACGGGGTACGGCCGCACGAGGTGCGGCACGACTCCGACGAGGCCGGTGGTGGCCGCCCGGAGCCGATCAGCGAGGGGACCGATCTCTTCGGGCGCGGGGTTCGCGAACTCGCCGATGGCTGCTTCCAGGTCGTCGTACAGCTCGTCGTTGATCGCCTCGCGGGCAAGGGAGCGGCGCAGGCCACCGAGGAGGACGCCCACCGTCGCGTCGTCCGTCGAGCACGGGCCGATCAGTTCGACGGCCCTGTCCGGCGTCATGGCCACCATCACGGCCTCCCGGTGGGGACGCGGAAGCGGCACCATGTCGTCCGGCCGTCTTTGCTGACGCCCCAGGCCCGTGAGAAGACGGCCACGAGGAACATGCCGCGGCCGGAGTCCTCGTCGTCGCCGGCGTTACGCAGTTCGGCCGGGGTGGGGTTGGCATCGGTGACATCGACGCGGAGGTCAGGCGCGGCGTACCGAATGCGCAGGCTGATGCCTCCCTTGCCGTGCAGCACCGAGTTGGAGACCAGCTCTGACACGGCGAGCACGATGTTGTCGGCCACCGAACCGTGCACGTCCCACAGGCCGAGATAGCCCGCGGTGACCTGGCGCAGGTGCCCGACGTAGGACCTGTCAGGGGCGCAGGCCACCTCGAA
>NZ_SKBR01000008.1 GCF_013450295.1 Streptomyces sp. AJS327 | reverse complement strand
AGACCCGAGACCCGAGACCCGAGACCCGAGACCCGAATTCCGACCGTCCGCCCAACGGGCCAGGAATCCCAGCTCAGTTGAGTACCCGACGGCCTCAGCCCGCACCACCCAAGGGGCCTGGCTTCGGAGCTTCACCCCGAACCCGAGGCCCCAGAACGGTCGGGACGGCGCCCGACAGCGCCCGCCGGCATGCGCGACGGTGGCCGCGTGGCGAGGGATGACGTGGCGACGGACGGCGTCCGGGTACCACCGGACAGCGCTGAGCGCGCGGCCCCGTGACGGCAGCCGACAGCACCCGTTCGGCGCCCGCCACCCCCCGTGACGGCAGCTGGACGGCATCGGTGTCGGTGCCGGGTTGGTACCCGGGCGGCACCGACGTGGCGTGCCGGTGCCGCCCGGGGCCTCAGACGCTGCTCGGGGTACCCGGTCTGCTGCCCGCGCGCCGGGTCGGTCCGGGGCCCGGGCCCCGTTCCCTGGCGTGGGACGTGGGTGTGGCCTGCCCCGACCGGAGCCGGTTCCGCGCGATCACCACACCGGGATCGCGTGGCCGGGTGGCCGTGGCCCCGGTGGGAGCCGCGCGGTGTGCTCGGGACAACTCCTCGCTCGTCCGGGCCAGTTGGGACCGCAGCAGTTCCACCTCGGCTTCCGCGGCACGGAGTTCCTTCCGTGTCTCGGCCAGCGACGGAGCCGGTTCGCCCCGGCGCCGGGACCGGACGCGTTCCCAGGCTTCGGCCCACGGACCCAACTGGTCCTCGGGGACCCTTCCGCAGTACCGGACGTAGTACAGCAGCAACTCCTTTCCCGGCATGCGCCCCCGGAGTACCGCGCTGACGGTGCTGTGCGGCAGATAGCTCCCGCCTCGCACCGTCGCCCGACTCTCCAGTTCCCGCAGGCTCGGATTGCCCTGCTCGCGCCGTAACTGCCGCATCGCGTGCACCAGTTCCCAGGGTTCGGTGATGAACTCCGGCCGTAGCACCGATGCGTGGGATATGGCGGACGTCCCGCTCTCCGTGTGCCGGGCGGCGGCCTCCCACAGCCGTTTCGCCGTTCGGCCGTCGCCACCGCAGGCGTGGGTGAACGCCTCGACCGTCCGCCACTTCGGGAGCCGTTCGCCCTGGGCCGCCCGGAAGAGGGTGGCCTGGGAGACGGAGATTCCCAGTTCGGCTACCGCCCGCGCCACCTGACTCCAGCACCACCCCGAACGCTGGCGCAGCGCCTCAAGCCACTGCGCCAGCGCCATCAGGGGGTTGTGTGGGGTCAGGGCGCACTGTTCGCGCCCCATCCGGCTCCCCTTTCCTACACCTGGGAACCGGAGAAGGGCTCCGTGAGCCCGCGGACGAGCTGGGTGCCCAGCAGGCATCCCACGCTCACGGCCGCGACGGTTAACTCCAGGGGCGTTCCGAGCGCCGCCAGACCGGTGGTGACCAGCAGGACGACGATCACCACGACCACCGCGGGGACGGGCAGGACCGGCTTCCGGTCTCCGGCCGTGTCAGCCGCGCAGTTCACCCGCGGGGCGAGATTGCTTGCCAACGTGTCTTCCTCCTCGGCTCGTTGCCACTCGACACCGAGACCCCCGGAGCGTTCCGCCGGCTTTGCAGAGCCGTCGGACAGGGAGTCTCGCCTTTACCTTCGACTGCACAACGGCCCCCGGCAAGGCGGATATCCACGACGTTTCATTCTGTCCCGCGTTTTGTGAAACGGCGCTCTTCGATTCCCCCAGCGCACGGCCGGGTCGCGGCCGCAGGCCCGGCCCAGACCGGGGCTTCCCTCCCACTTGGGCGCCTCCACGACCATTGCGACCCGAGAGATCCGGGGGCAAAGTAGAGGTCATTCAGCCAGGGAACGGCGCGGAAACCACGCGGATACCATGCCGCGTGGGCCAATAAACACCCGTGCATCCCATGCACTTCCGCGTGCCCCAGCTGAATTCACCGGGGAGAGTTGCGAGGCATCCGTGGATGCTGAGGGGGGAGGCGGACATGCATCATCGCGTTCCAGAGCGAACGGTCCGTCGATTCCGGCAACGACGATGTCTCCCACTACACCACCGCTGTTCACGCGTCCCGCCAGCGCTGATACCCGAACGCGCTGACCGGGTTCACGCCGTGTATGCGGTCACCTCCTGGACGGTACCCCGGGGCCCGAGCCCCAGTTCCGGTCCGAGTCTCGGACCTGGTCCGTCCTGTCAGCTGGGAGCGCGCCCCAGGGCTGCTCGCTGAGACTCCGCATCTTCGGCACCCCCGGCCGTTGCCACTCGACACCTCAGGGGGAACGCGGTCGTGCGCTGTTGCAGCAGCTCACGGCTCACGAGTCGGGGCCGTCATCCGCGGCCCCGCTCGCATGTTCCCTGCCACTTCCACCACAGCCACCCCCAACTCCCGCCCCCAAGTCCCAGACCGTCGAACCCCGTTCCGTACCGCACCACCCGCGCGGTCCTCGGCACCGTCGTCCGGGGGGCAGGAGCGGGGCGTATCGCACCAGTTGTACGCCCTGCCCCACCGTCGCTGGTCGTCCTATGATCGCTACTCCACGTACGAGGGGTAGTGCATGGCGGCTGGGGGATCGGCGTCACGGCGGGCGCAGGAGGCGCGACGGCAGGAGAGGCTGCTGAAGGACCAGTGGCGGGCAGCGCGAGGGGAGGCCCGCCGGTGGGAGGCCGCCAGTGAGGGTGAACGTCGGGTGGCGGCCCAGCTCCTGATGTTGACGGAGCGCGGCTGGCGGTTGTTGGTGGACCGCGCGTGGCCGGGAACGAGGTCGGCCAACGTGGACATGCTGCTGATCGGCCCGGGAGGTGTGTTCGTCGTGGACGTCAAGAACTGGCGTTCCGCGCCCGCCGTTTCGGAGGGATGCCTCTCCGCCGGAGGGGAGGCGCGAGACGCGGACGCGGAGAAGTTGCTGGCGGTGACGCGGCGGGCCGAGTCCGCGGTGGCCTCGCTGGGCATGTCACCGGTGGCGGTGCGGCCGCTGATGGTGTTCGCCGGGCAGCGGGTCCGTACCGGGTTGGGCCGGATCCAGCTGCTCGGGGAGTTCGAGGTCGGTCCCGTCCTGATGCGCGAACCGCGGCGGCTGGTGGCCGCCTCCGCCCGTGCCATAGCCGACCATCTGGAGCGGGTCTTCCCGGCGCACGAGGACTCGGCCGCGGCCTCCGAGGCGTCGGCTCGGTCGTCGGAGAGCCCGAAGGGCCTGCCGGGGGAGCGGCCGAGGGGCCCGGCGGCGGATCCGGCGGGGAGTTCGGCGGGCGGCGCTCCGGAGGAGCCGGCTGACGGTCTGTTCGACCTGGAGGGCTTGCGTGAGGCCGCGTTGGAGGAGGCGTTGCGGGCCCCGATCGAGCAGTGGATGACCTTCCTCCACCCCGACCAGGTGGCCCTGGTGCGCCGTGACTGGGGCGGTCCCGCGCGGGTCAGCGGCCCGGCGGGCACCGGTAAGACCGTGGTCGGCCTGCATCGCGCCGCGCATCTCGCCCAGCGCTCCACGGGCCGCGTCCTGTACGTGACCTTCGCCAACAACCTGCCGCGGGTGCAGGCCACCTTCCTGCGGTCCATGTCGCCGGCGGTGGCGGACCGGGTGGAGTTCCGGAGTCTGCACTCCTGGGCGCAGGAGTTCCTCCAGTCCCGTGGGGTGGCGCTCCGTTTGCACAGCGAGAAGGCGCAGACGGCCTTCAGCCTCGCCTGGACGCGGGTCGGCCGGGGCAGCTGCCTGAGCGATATCGATCCCGCGCCGCGGTACTGGAAGGAGGAGATCGACCACGTCATCAAGGGGCGCGGCATCACCTCGTTCGAGGAGTACGCCACGGTGCCGCGCCGCCGTCGGCGCGCGAGTCTGCGGCGTACGCACCGGCGGGCCGTCTGGGAGCTGTACGAGGCGTACGAGGAACTCCGGGTGGAGCGCGGGGTGCACGACTTCAACGACCTGCTCTCCAGCGCTCTCGCGGAGGCGCGGCGGAGCGCGGGGGAGCGTCGGTACGCGGCGGTGATCGTGGACGAGGTGCAGGACCTCACGCTGGTGGGGGTGCGGCTCCTGCACACGCTCGTCGGTGACGCTCCGAACGGTCTGCTGCTGGTCGGGGACGGTCAGCAGGCGGTGTACCCCGGTGGGTTCCGGCTGACGGACGCGGGGATCGACATCCGGGGTGACCGCGGCCAGGTGCTGCGCGTCAACTACCGCAACAGCAAGGAGATCCTGGACACCGCGCTCGCCGTCGTCGCGGAGGAGCCGTTCGAGGACATCGACGGGCAGCGCACGCCCGGCCTTCGGGACGTTGACCTCACCCACCACGACGGGCAGGTGACGCGCGTCTCGAAGCCGACCCGCGGCGAACACGACGAGGCCCTGCTGGAGGCGCTGCTCGCGCTGGCTCCGGAGGTGCGCGCCGACACCGCGGTGCTCTGCCCCTTCAAGCGCGCGATCGACCACTACCAGCGGCTGTTGGACCGCGCGGGCATACCCGTCTGCCCGCTGGAGCAGTACGACGGCCATCCGGTGGAGGCGGTGAAGCTGGGCAGCTATCACCGGGCGAAGGGGCTGGAGTTCAAACGCGTCTACCTGCCCGAGTACGACTCCGCGCTGACGGATGTTCCGCGCGGCGCCGGGGGCGAGGTGTCCGAGGTGGAGCGGGAGCGCCACGAACTGTCCCGCAGCCAGCTCTTCGTGGCCATGACCCGGGCCCGGGACGTGCTCTGGCTGGGCAGCGTCAGTTCCACCGCGAAGAGCCCCTGAGGGCCCCGCGCCCGACGTTGGCGTGGCGCCCGCGACCGCCCGCCGTTCAGGGCGTGCGCGGGACGACCAGCCCCGACTCGTATGCGATGACGACGAGTTGGGCGCGGTCACGGGTGTGGAGCTTGGCCATGGCCCGGTTGACGTGGGTCTTCGCGGTCATCGGGCTGATCACCATGCGCTCGGCGATCTGGTCGTTGGACAGCCCCCGCGCGAGGAGGGCGACGGCCTCCCGCTCGCGCGCGGTCAGCTCGTCCAGCCCCACGGCGGCCGCGGGGCCGAGCGGCTGACTGACGTACGTGGCGATGAGCCTGCGCGTGATCGAGGGGGCCAGCAGCGCGTCACCGCGTGCGGCCACGCGCACGGCGTGCAGGAAGTCCTCCGGCAGCACGTCCTTGACGAGGAACCCGGCGGCGCCCGCGCGCAGTGCGTGGAAGACGTACTCGTCTAGGCCGTAGTTGGTCAGGATGACGACGTGCACCTCGGCCAGCGCGGGGTCCGCGGCGATGCGGCGGGTCGTCTCGATGCCGTCCATCCGGGGCATCCGGATGTCGACGAGGGCGATGTCGGGAAGGTGCCGCCGGGCCAGCGCCAGCGCCTCGTGCCCGTCGGCGGCCTCGGCCAGCACCTCGATGTCGTCCTCCAGGTCGAGAAGGGCGCGGAACCCGCTGCGGATCAGCGGCTGGTCGTCCACCAGCAGGACGCGGATCACGGGGCACCGGTCACGGGCAGGTCGGCGTGGACCCGGAAGCCGCCCCCGGCGCGCGGCGCGGTGTGGAGCCGTCCGCCGAGCGCCGTCACGCGTTCCCGCATACCGAGCAGGCCGACGCCGGGAGCCGGGGTGCTACCCGGTACGGCCGTGCCGTCGTCGTCGACGCGCACCGCGAGGGTGTCCGCGCGGCGGTCGATCCGCACCGACGCCGTGGTGGCCCCCGCGTGGCGGGCGACGTTGGTCAGCGACTCCTGGACGATCCGGTAGACGGTGCGGTCCACCGCGTCCGGTAGGCCGCCCGGCGGCCCCTGGACGGTGAGCGTCGCCGCCAGGCCCAGCGCGCGGGCCCGCTCCACCAGTTCGGGCAGGTCCTCCACGCCGCGCGGCGGGCTCGTGTCGTCATCGCGCAGCGCCTCCAGCGTCGCGCGCAACTCGCGGCTGGCCTCCCGGCCCGCCTCCTGGATCGCCAGCAGGGCGGGCGGCACCTCCTCGCCCCGCCTGCGGGCCACGTGCACGGCCACCTCCGTCTGCACCGTGACGACCGAGATCTGGTGGGTCAGCGAGTCGTGCAACTCCCGTGCTATACGAAGCCGTTCCTCGTCGGCGCGGCGTCTGGCCGTCGCCTCCCGGGTGCGTTCGGCCTCGTCCGCCCGCCGTTCGGCCTGCCGCAGCGCCTCGCCCGCGGCACCGGCCGCGACCAGCCAGGCGATCTCCAGCGCGCCCCGGGCCCGCGCGAACGCCTCGCCCGTGTCGTACGGCCCGGAGAGCAGCGCCGCGGCCGGGAGCAGCGCGAGCACGAGCATGCTCGTCACCAGCGGGAGGAGGCGGTGCCCCGCCCGCACGGCCGCGTACACCGCGAAGAGGTAGGCGACGGCGGGTACGTCGAAACCGGCCGCCTGGTAACCGACCGCGCAGACTCCGGTGACCACCAGGACGGGCACCGGTGCCCGTCGGCGCGCGACCAGCGCCAGCCCACCGGCCGTCAGCAGCGCCTGGCCGAGCGGTGCGTACCGGGCGTCGGCGTGCTCTCCGGCCACCCCCGTGACCAGCAGGATCGTGGCCATACCGACGCCGGTCACCCAGTCCCCGACGCCCGTCCGCCCCCTGCCCATGCCGGCAGACTAGCCGCGTGCCCGCCAGCGCGGATCCCGCTGGCCGACGACGGGTCGGCTACCGCGCACGCGGTAGTCCTCCCGGCGGGTACGGCGCGCGCGGTAGCGGTACGGGGTGGCGGCGGCAGCGCGAAGTGACCGCGCTCGCCGGACGACCTGGGCGGCACCGGCCGGACACCATCGGCCCACCACCACTCGTCGCGGCGAAGGACACCCATGGCGTTCCACGCTCTCACCTCACTCCACCCCGCTCACCTGGCTCACTCGGTTCACGCCGCCCTCGCACTCCCGCTCGCGGCGGGTGTCGACGAGATGAGCGCCGGGCGGCTCGGCGCTCTCGTGGCCGCGCTGACGGGCCTGAGCGCCGTGGTCATCGGCGGGCTGGCCCTCCTCCGCCCCGCCGGTGGCCCCGCGGGTGGCCCTGGCGGCCGTCTCGGAACCTGGCTCGGGGCGCGCTGGGGGCGGGGGCCCGTCATCGTCGCGCTGGCCGCCGGGCTGACAGCCATGGCGCTCGGCGCGCTGGTCGTGGTCACCGCCGAGGGTGGCCTGGGCACCGGCAACGGCCTGGGCGGCGGCGTCGTGGCCCTGGCCCTCGGACTGACCGGCGCCACCCTCAACGCCCTGGCCCTGCACCGGAGTCGAACCCCCCGGCGGTAACCCGCCCCGGCCACCGTGGCTCGCCGCCTCCTCGCCGGCCGTCACGCGGAACGTCGCGCACAACGCCGGAGGCCGGCCGCCCCCCATCCGGGGTGGGCGGGACATGACCCCGCGCCCTCTTCCTCACGAACGAGGCCGTTCCGCTGATCTTGCCTGAGCCGACGCCGGTCGCGCTGGTCAGAGACTCCGTCCCGGCTGGCACGGACCGGGGGAGTGGGTCGGCTCCCCCGTCGCTGTGCGGGACACCGCGGCTCGGGCAGCGGTGCGCGGGGCGAGGGGCGTCTCGCGGCTGTCTCAGCCGGTCATGCCGCTGCCTGCCCCGACGACGACCAGGAGGAAATCTCGGGCGGTGCGCCCGCCTGCCGGACCTCCTCACCGTCTTGGGCGGTCACCTCCGCCTGTGTCTCGTGAATCTCCGCGAGCAGGTCCTTCACCGTTTCTTCGAGGCGCGGGCCGACGGTGCCCCTGGGGACGGTCACCCACACCGGCCCGCCGTTCCTCGTGTCACCGACCGCGTGTCCGTGGAAACCCTCCACCTCGCGCTGGTGCTCGACGATTCGGACGCCGCAGTAGTCGACCAGTTCCCGCAGCGACGCCACGCCTTCCGGGCGGGCGTACTCACGTCCCTGTGCGAGGAGTTCACTGAGACGGGTACGCAGCCGGTCGGCCTCCTCGAAGGTCAGCTGCACGTAATGCCACTTCGCCGTGGTGCCGAGGGTGAGGTCGATGTGAGGCAGTGGGGCGTGTCCGTTGTGCGTCATGCCGAGTTCCAACGTCTCGGCCTCGCGCCCGTACTTGGTGTGGATCACCGGACGGAGCTCCAGCTCCATCACCTCGGTTTCCGGGGCGTGGAACTGTTCGACCAGGAGGCCGGTCGGGCAGTGCTCCTCCTGGTTCCGGTACTGGCACCAGGGAGGACAGGGGGCGACGAGTTCGAGTGGATGGGTGGCCTCCGGGTACAGGTCGACGGCCTCCGGGACACCGCCGAGAACGACGGTCTCGTACCGATGCCGGAGCCCCCTGAGCCGCAGGGCGAAGTCCTCCAGGCCGACCGTGAATGACTCCAGGGCACCGGGGTCCAGTTCCCCGGTGCCGTCGACCGTCGAGAGCCACGCCCGAGGTCGCTCGCCACGGACCTCCTCCTCGTAGCCCAGCCCGATCTGAACGGACAGCAGCGGGACCTCGGGATCCGGGCTCGTCCCTCCCGGAGCGTTCAGACGCACCGGCGCGCTGAGGTGACTCCCCATCGCCTCCGCGTGTGCCTCGCGAGCGCACCAGGAGGGGCACTCCGGCTCGGCCTGGCGCAGGGGCAGAACTGTCGTGGCGGACATGATGTCTCCTTTGTGTGCGGTGACTTCCTGTCCAGCAGTTTCAGTCCCACGTACGGGCATCACGCCCTACACTCGCGAACCGGGCATACGGCCCTTTCGTAGAGCTCAGACTGCGGCCCCGGCAACTGAACGCGTCCGTGTCCCGAGCAACCGGCGGCCACACCGGGCAAGTCGGTCAGCCCCTTGGTCCCGGTCGACTTCACGCGGCCTCGCGGTGGCCCGGGGCGGATAGGTTCCCAGGCGGCTCGCGGCTTGGGGTGCGTCGGGAATCACTTCCCGGCTTCATCGGAGATGCGTCCGGGGGTAGTTCCTGACGTTCTGCTACGGGGTGGGCCCCTGTGTGCGGCTGGAGTGCAGATACTCCACCGATACCTTGTCCTCGCCGGTGACGAAGTCGGCCGACCAGGGGACGGGGCACGGCCCAGGATGATCAAGAACAGGGCAGGCGCCCTGGGCCAGGGCCGTCGTCAACTCATCGGGCCCCGGTCCTCGGCTCGCCACCACGAGGCGGATCTCGCTGATCCGCCGGAGCCCGGGATCTTCTCCCGGATGCTCGTCCCGCCACTGCTGTGGCAACTCCTCGTACAGCTCGTTCACGGAGAAATCGGGGTCAAGCGCGGTAGCTTGCTCGCCGTCCACGTACTGGGAGCCACGCAGAGAGACGTCCTCGAAAGCGGAAACCCTTTCCATACCCCGCGCATACACGCGGTTCCGGTCTTCAGGGGTGGCGAAGATCCCTAAATGTACGGCGAAAATCTTGCTCTGATCCGTCATGCTGGGGATCTTCTCCTTCCGTTCTCGCTGCCCGCTGTGCTAGAGGCTACGGCAGTGCTTGGCCCTGTACCCCTTGCCCACCTTCGAGTTGGCGTCCTTCTTCGCCGCGGCCACGGCAAGCGGCTTCGTCTTCGCGCGCCCCTCCCCGTGGACGTAACCGACAGCGTTGTTGTCGCTGATTCGTACCTTGGCGCATTTGACCTTCGCGTGGAACGCCTTCGTCGACAGCTCGGCGGCCGATGCCGCCCCACCCAGGACGACAGGGACCGCCAGGGCCATCGAAACCAGCAGCACGCTCAACCGACGCGGCATTCTCAAATCCCCTTATCCGCGAGAACGTCCCTCATCCTGCGACGTCAGCCTACGAATCTCGGGAGCCGCCAGTTGAGGCCGCTTCATGGGTTCCCCCGAAGTGCTGAAGTTCCGCTGCCCGTGCGGGGGCAGAGCGAAGTCGATATGAATGCCCTCCGATACGGCGGACGTCAAAGGAGATGCAGCAAATTCGCGTAATTCTTGGGTAGTTGGCACGCCGCCTTACGTCCGCTGCGCATCCGCGTGAGGCGGCCGAGCAGCTCGGGCGGTGCGAAGGAGAGCTTTCTGCCCCGGCTCCTCTCTCAGTGGCTGGGCACCCCACGGCTTCTGAGGGATGACAACGAACCCGTACTCCACGCACTGAGAGGCGACACCGCATAACCCGCCAAGAAGAACACCCCTTCCAACTCGGCGACTGGGTTCGCGGCCTGTCCCGGCTGCCCCCCCCCGAGCGATGACGCCGGGAGAGGCAGGAAGCGTTCGAGGGCGTGGTCGTCCACATCGACAGCGGCTTCGACGGAGTCGACGCCGACGCTTCCTGCGGTCTCGCCTGGTCGGCCACACGGAGCGCCAGCCCCTTGTGCGGAAAACGGAGTCGCTGCCCGTCGAGTCGAAAGCGGGCCGGTGAGCGTCCGGCATCCGTTTGCCCATCCGGGCGCTGACGGCGGCAAGCCGCAGTAGCCCCCGAACCGTGGCCGTACTAGCGCACGCGGCACCATCTCGCCCGCCCGAAGCTGGGTGCGCGAGGCGCCCCCTTCGCTCCGCGACGTCAGGATGCCGGGCCGGGCCGACGGCGCCGGAGTCCTATGAGAACCGACTGGGAGCCGGAACCCGAGCCCGCCCCCAATCGGCTCCGATACCCCCAGAAACCCGTCAGGGGCCTGACCCACAAAGTGGATCAGGCCCCTGACCTGGTGTTTCTTCAGTCGGGGTGGCGGGATTTGAACCCACGACCTCTTCGTCCAGAATGAGGGTTGGGCGTGATCGTTGCCGGGTAGTTCGCTGTTTTACCTGGTCAGAGCGTTGGCGCCGAGTGGTCTCAGAGGGTGTCGACGGTGCGCGGGGAACTGGTCGGCTCCCGAATGGCTCCCAAAAGTGCCGGGGGTAGCGATCGTCCTGCAAAGGGTCTCTCGGGGGGTCTCGTAGTGTGGCGTGTGATTCGGGCGAGTCGTCGGGCGTTTCTTGAGACAGGCGCCCGCACCCTCGGGTGCGTAGGCGAAGGGCCAGCAGCCTGGATGCGGGTCGAGCAACCAGCGCGGAGCCGCCTCACCTACTCCTCATCGAGCAGTACAGCTTCGGCGATCTTCTGTGCGATGTCCTCCACAGAGTCGTACTCCGTACTGAAGCCCGCCTGGTCGCGGAGGAAGCTACTGAACTTCCCGACATCCCCGAAGCTCACGCCGTGGAGTACGGGGATCACCGTGTCCTTGTGCAGCAGAGCACCCAGCTCGCGCTCGGTCCAGAAGCGTCGCCCCAGGTACGCCTCGGTAAGCAGCGTCACACCGGCTCGCGCTCGAGTAAGTCCGTCATCCATCTGACGGGACAGACTCTTCCCGGCGCGGATGGCCACTTCGTCAAACCAGACTGTGATGCCGAGGGAGTCAAGCTCGCTGCGCAGCTGTTCGGCCACATCGGCTCCGTCGACACGTGCGTAACTCAGGAAGACGTCGTACTCGCGCTCGTCCTGCTCGGCGACGGCGCTCTGCACCCGATCGACAAGGTGTTGCTCTTCCACTGTGAACGAGACCGACGAGCCGCTGCTCTGCTTGAGCTTGGCGAGCTGCTGGCGGTTGTGTCTTTCAGTCGTGCGATTGTAGTCCGACACCGTCTTCCTGACCTGACTCTCGAACTTGCGCTGGGCCCTCTTGGCGTCCTGCTCTGCTTTGCGCTGGGCGCTTCTGAGCTGCTGGCGCATGGAGTTCGCGCTGATCCTCTTGGCCACTGGTCCTCCGGAAACTGCTGAAGCGTGTGCCTTCTCATGAGGCTCCGGTGGACCACGCTAGACGATGGGTCTGACAGTGGAACGAAATGCCAAATATGCTTCCATTGCGGATGTTCAGCGGGTCGCAGTCACGATCGGTGATGAGAGGGCGGTTCGTGGGTTGATGTTCGTTTACTGGTGAATCTGGGGCAAGAATGCTGTTTTGTGGGGCTTCAGTCACGCTACCGCTAGCTGGCGAAGCTGCCGGCATCGACTTCGGTGAGGACGTCGAGGTTGACGAGTCGTTTCAGCTTCGCTCGGGTGCCCTCGATGCTCTTCGGCAGCAGATCGTGGTCGCGGGCTTCGCAGACATCACGGGCCCGCAGCGGGCCGGTGGTCTCGTTGAAGACGGCGAGGATGCGGAGGTAGTCCGGATGCTCGGGCACTTCGGGCGGAGAGACCCGGGCCGGGAGGCGGTCAGCGAGAGCAGTGATGCTCTTCCGGGCGATCGCGAGGTGTTCGAGATGGGTCTCGGCCTCCCGCAGTCGGCCCTGCAGTTCCTCGATCTGCGTGCGGAGGGCCGTCGACCAGGGCCCGGGCGGCGTCCTCCTGGACCTTGAGCGCGTCGAGCAGTGGCTGGATGTCCACGCGCTCACCGCCCGCGGATCACGCCAGGCAGGAGTGTTCGCGCCGGTGAGGCGGCGGACCATGACGTGGGTCATCGCCCATCGGACGCGGGAGGCGGAGGATGAGGGGCGATGCTCGTAGTCGCGGACCAGGCGCCGGTGCAGTATCAGGATCCCACAGGTCTGCTCGACCCTCCACCGCTTCGGCTGCGGGACGAACCCCTTGTCCTGCGGGTTGTGTTCGGCGGTCTCGACGTCGATCCCGAGGTGGGTGGCGTGCACGGCGACCTGGTTCTTGAAGCCTCGGTCGGCCAGAGCCTTGCGGACGGTGCCACCGGTGTGCTCAGCGACCTGGTCCAGCAGGGCGACGCCCAGACCCCGCTTGCAGCCCGGCACCCGTTTCCCCGGGGCCAAGGCCGGTCGTGGAGGCGGGGACCGTACCTAACGGAAGATGGAGTGCACGTTCCGGCCAGACCGAGGACTGCACGCCTGATGGCGCCAGACTGGGGTGCGGTAGCTGTCGTCCTTCGGCGGCAACGCACCAACTCCCCTGTGTCGAGCTCGTACAGCTGCCACTCGACCCGGACGGCTCCAGGGCGGATGAACGCGGGCTCCAGGCCGACGATCTCGCCCCAACGCATGCCGGTGAACCCCTTGAGGACCACGGCGACGAACTCGTCGTCACGCCCGGAGAGCAGAGCGGCGCGGTCGGCGGTCAGCAGGATGCCGAGCGCGTCGGTGACCACCTTCTCGGGGCCACAGTCTCGGGAGCGGCCGGCGCGTTTGCCGCGTCCGCGCCGGCGAGCATCCGAGTTGGACATGATCAGGCCCTCATCGATCGCGTCTTCGAAGATCAGGTGGAGCGTCGAGCGTCAGGTCTTGACGCTGGAGGCCGCATAGAGAACCTTCCCCTTCTTCTCTCAGGGGGCGGTTCATGAGTTTTTGAGAGGTTCTGTTGTCGCCTGATGGTGTAGGTGGGGGCGGAATCTGCTGGTCCGCAGCCGGTTGTCTGTTGGTATGGCGGATTGAGTGAACGCATGCCGTGCCCAAGCGATTTATCGGACGAGCAGTGGTCGTTAATCGAGCTAGTGATCACGGCATGGAAGGATGGGCGCCGCTCGGTGAGCGGGTACCAGGGCGCTTACGCGATGCGGGAGATCGTGAACGCCATCCTCTACCAGGGCCGGACCGGGTGTCAGTGGGCCTGCCTCCCGCACGATCTGCCGCCGAAGAGCGCGACGTACTGCTGCTTCGCCGTGGAGGGACGACGGGACTGCCCAGGTTATCCATGAACTCCTGCGCTGCCAGGTCCGCGAGAGAGTCCGCCGCTCAGAGGCCGACCCTGGTGGTGCTGGACACGCAGAGCGTCCACGTGGCTGCCGACGTTGGGAGCCAAGGAGCCCCCCTCCGCGTGAGATGTGGAGGGGGGCTCTGGTGTTGCTGCTAAATCAGATGGCGGCCGGGGCCTTCTTGTACCAGTCTGTGATCGCCTTGGTCAGGTGTACAATATTCTGCTGACGCATGATCGGGGCCGAGGCATTCGGCTCGAAGTCCTCGTTCGCGTCCGTGGTACGCCAGATGCAGTCCTCGGTGACCGGGGCCGTCATGTGCCGATCGAGTCGCTTGAAGAACTCCTGGATGTCTCCGTCTTCGGCTCCGGCCTCCCGCAGATTGCGATAGACGCCACCCAGGACGCGGAGCATGCCCACCGAGCCCAGGAGTGAGGACTCACGCAGCCTCATGGCCTTGGTAGGGGGCGTCGGCGGCTCGTTCTTCTTCTTCTCGGAGAGCGAGGGGTCGTAGTTGTCCACGTCCTCCTCGGTGATCTCCGCAAGCGCGGTGAAGGCGATGGAGATGACGTCCAGGAAACCGCGGACGCTCTCGATTACCTCGTTGTCGGTCAGCGACTCGACCTTCTTGCTGACACGGCCACCGGGGCCGGCGATGACGGCCCGCGTGATGTCGGCGACGTGCTTGGCGCCCATCAGGTTGCGGTTGGTCAGGGTCATCCGGTCCCGTTCGATGTCGATCTTGCCGAGGAGGAGGGGGTGGGTGACGATGTCGCTGAGCGTGCGGTTGGCGATGCGCGAGGTGTCGAAGCGGGCTCGGACGGCACCGGAGATACCCTTGGCGTTGTCCGCGACGTCAACGAACATCTGTTGACCCTTGACGCCGTCGGACTCCACGTAGATGTCGATGCCGACGAACTCGTCCTTGAGCCGTTGCATTCGGCCGATCAGGGCCTCGCGGTCCTGCTCCAGCTTCGCCTTCTTGGCCTCGTTGGCGCGGAGTAGCTCCCGGTCGATGCGGGAGACTTCGTCCGTGATGCGCTTCTTTTCTAAGTGGACGCCGAGGATTCGATGCTGGCCGTCGATCGTGATCAGGCGTCCGATGCCACCGATGGACCACGGGACTGTGAGGTAGCCGACCGAGCCGTCTTCGCTGATCGGCTCGAAGCGGCAGCCGCCGGTGTCGCGGATGAGGAGGGCCGGAGCCACCCAGCCGGGGTTGTCGGCGAGGTACTGGCCGAAGCCCTTGGCGTGGTTGATGTCCACCTTGCGGTTGTCCGGGTCCGGCTTGGCCGGGTCGGGGATGGTGAGGATGACCGAGAGGTCGGCGAGTGGGATGCGCGTGGTGTAGACAGTTCGACCGCCCTGGCTGGTGCGGATCGCCAGGTAGGTGGACTCCTCGCGCACGAGGGAGAGGCGCGACGAATCGACAGTGATACTCAACGGTAACTTCCTTCGCAGGTAGGTGGCTTGCTATGCGACTCACTCAAGCACGAAAGGTGACTGCCGATCTAACTAACCATCAAATCTGCCTCGTAATCGAGGATTTAAGATGCAATACGCGCGCTCATCTGGTAGCCGTGGGTCGACGATGCCCGGGTGCCTGCATCCTGTATGTCGGTCTTGGTGTCATGAGCTAGTCAAGGAGCAGCCGCGGTGAACACTGGCAAGGTTTGCTCCCTTGGGAGCGGCACGGAGTCGGCCTGGTCGTGATGGGGCGCGTGAGTACCGTCCTACGCGCGCCCTACTCGGCGCACTCGGTCGTGAACGGTTCCCTCGGGCTCAATGAGGTGAACGACGTCGTGCTGGGCGAGTGAGGCCCGGGCCGCCCTGCTCTCTGGCCGTGACGACGAGTTCGTCGCCTGTGTCCTCAAGGGCTACACCGGCAAACGCTGGGGTGAAATCGTCGGCCTGGAGACGGAGTTCGTCCGACCCGGCGCGTTCCGCGTCGAGTGGCAGCTCTACGAGCTGGACTCTGGTGAGCTGATCCGCTGTCCGCCCAAGGACGACAGCTATCGCACCATCGATGCGATGGACTGGCTGACCGCCCTGGTCCTCAACCACATCGCCCGCACGAAGCCGATGCCCTGCCCCTGCCACGGAAGGACGTACGTCTTCCAAGGCCAGGGCACAGCCCATACCGGGGGGCATCACGGTGCGAAACTCGTCGATGTCGCACGCCTCGCCGGAGTCTCGACAGGCAGCGTCTCCAACGTCCTCAACCGCCCCGAATGCGTTGCGGACGCGACACGGGCACGGGTCGAGAAGGCAAGCACGGACCTGGGCTTCGTGCTCGGTGTAGCGGCCACCGAGCACGCGGCCCACTGGCGCCGCAACGGCTTCGCCACCTGGCTGTTCACTCCCGCCGCCTCCGGCTGGTACCCCAAGAGGGCACCCCAGGAGGCCCGCCCGATCCCCATCCTCGGCGAGCCGTGACCCGGGGTCCCAGCACGGGGACGAGGCGCCGCAGCACGGGCAAACGCATGCTGGCTGCCCATCGCCAAGGGCCTCACGCCCCACGGCCTCCGCCACAGCCACCAGACGATGATGGACGAACTCTGCACCGAGAAGGTCCTCAGGGACGAACGCATGGCCACATCGACGGCTCAGTCTGCGCCCGCTACACCCACGTCACCCCCCGGCATGCGGCGGCGCCTTATGGCCGGCCTCACCGAGCGGTGGGAAGCATCGTTGGACGCCCGCCGGAAAATGCATCCGAGATCGCCGGTCGTCGTCCTGGACCGGCTCCTGCAGGCGCGTGACCTCGCGCTGAGCGCATGATGGTCGGCGGACGCGCCCGATCCCTCCGAGTGGTTGGGCGTCCTTCTCCGACAAGGGGCGCGTCTGGTCCGGATTCCGTGATCAGATGCCCAAGCCATTCGCTGTACCCGCAGCGAACAGAAGGTTGCTTCGCCAGCCGACCCTGGCAGGGTGCTTCGATCTCTACAAGCCGGGGAAGACGCTCAGAAAGTCACGGACTCGCTGCCAGCCGACGGCGATCACGGCAGCCGCGAGGGCGCCGCCTGCGAGGAACCATCCAGCCAGCTCGTCTCCCACGCCGAGGCTGGGCAGAACCCGGTCCAGCACTGCTGCAGCGAACAGGGCTGCGACGATACCGCGCACGATCACGAACGACTCGTTGATCGCGCGGCTGCGCATCGAGACTGCTGTCGTGTTCTCAAGCGCGGTCTCCGGGAGCAGTACCGTGACCTGGCCACGGGCATGCTGCTCGCCGATCGTCGTTAGCATCTTCGCCAGATCGTCCAAAGCCGTCTTCGGTGCTTCTCCGTGAAGACCCTCAAGCGCATCGTGGAGTGCCCCGATGACGCGGGCGGCATGCCGGCGACCTGCCGTACGGCTGGACGACCGGCGAGGCATGCCGCCTCGCCACAGGTGGGACCGCCAGATGCTCCACTCGACGGCCCGGCACATCGTTTCTACGTGACCAATCCGGTCGACAAAGTCGGCAGGACCAGCCTTCTTGGCTTCCGCGCACCACCGAACCGCCGCACAGGTGCGCTGTGTCAACCAGAACTTGCGAAGCGCCCCCTTGTTCATGGTGCGCCACATCACCCAACTGGCAACGATCAGAATTCCTACCTGAGCCAGTGCGGCGAAGAAGGGATCACGTCCCGGAGCACCGTCGTCGGGCACCTTCCCCCACTGATGGAGGACATATGAGGCGACTGACTCGACACTGCCGAACCCATAGCCCTGGGTCAGGCTTCGGAGCACCCAGGCGACCAACGGCACGACACTCGCCATGACGATCATGCTCGTGATTGGAGCAACCACCCGCGAGTCAGCATGTAGCCCCAGGGCAGGCTCATTGCACGTTGCGCTCGGACGGTTTCTGGAAGTGCGTCCCTGGCGATGCCGAAGGACTCCATGGAACGCCACAGATTCCGGGTCTCCTTATCGAACCGGCGGTCGCTGACGCGGACTCGCCAGGCCCGGATATTGCGCCGACTCCTGCGGACGCTCAGACGAAACCTCACCCAGGGGCGGTATCGCGCTTGATGATGACCCTGGGCCGCTCCACTACTTGCTTGTGCTGTAGCCATGCAGGCGATGATGCAATCCGCCACTGACAACCAGGCGACTTATTTCGTCTGGTGCATGCGGTCAGATACTGCTGTTCTGAGACGCCGTCAGTGAGTCTCTATCGGGCCGTCGGCAAGACTGCTCTTCCGCAGAGCGCATAGACAACAGGACACGCGAACGCAAGGGCCAATCTTGCCAGCCCGTGATCTGCCCCGAACCGGGGCTTGCGGGGCGTCTGTGGCTCAGTGCTACGACTGGTCACGCATCTAGGTGTGGGTGTCACCGGAAGTGATACCCCTGGTTGTATCAGCCCCTGGCTGGTCCGCGGGGCCCTGGCCGAGTCCCGCCCTACCTGGGGATCGTCCGGCCTGATGCCATGGAGGAAGCGCAGGTTGGGACACCATCGTTGGGGGCGATGTGGGGACATCCACGCGATGGAAGGGACCGAACGGCGATCGGTGGAGCTCTGCCGGGAGGCGGCTGGCGCGCTGGCGGGAGGACTCGCGAAACGCGGATCAGCGGCTGGAGGAGATAGCGGCGGATCACCTGAGCGCCCTGCACGAGACGCTCCGTGCCGATCGATCGGCTTTCGGGTTGTACGACACGGCTTGCGCGGCCGGTGATCGGCTCGCCGCGGCCCTGGGGCCGCTGGCCGCCGAGGGTGCGGAGTCGGAGGACGCGCTCGTCGCACGTCTTGTCTCGGAGGTCGGTGGGGCCGGCGGCACACTCGCCGACGCCGCGGTGCGCAGGGGGATCGCCGCGGCAGTTCGCGATGTCCGGAGCAGACATCCCGAGCTGGACGACGCCATGAGCGGGGGTGCGGCCGACGGCGGCGGCTTCGCCTGGGACATCCTGTGCGATCTCTACCAGGTGTTCTTCGCCGACATGGTGGGGGAATTCCTCAGGTCCGTTGTCGCCGAGCACGTCAAGCTGGCGGTCCCGGTGCTCATCGCGACCGATCCGGAAAGCAGAATCGCCGAGTGGATCGCGGAGAAGGTGGTGGACCTGGTACCGAATCCCTGCGAGGAGTCCGCCGAAGCGACAGACCTTGCACAGGATGTGGATACCGCGCAGTCGGAGGTGGGCGATGTGCTGGATCCGTCGGCCGGACTGCCCAAGATTGCCGAATTACTGGTACCGCGGGCGGTCGGAAAGGTGCTTGGCCTGATCAGTGAGGAGATCACCGGAGAAGAGGGAGCTGTGGCGTGACCGATTCCGACCATTTCCTGTGGTGGCGCGGCCCCCGGGACGACCGACCTAGTGGCGACCGCTGGACGGAGATCGGCGTGGAAGCCTTCCAGGAAAGGGAGCGCCGCATCACTGGCCGGCACCATCTGCCCGGTCCTGTCCCCGACTGGGCCGAGGATCTGTTCCGCGTCGCCAGGGCTGCGTTCATCGCCGACAAGTACGCACGCCGGACCGGAGTACAGGACCGGTGGACTCGCCGCATCAGTCTCGCCGTTCCCGTAACAGAACACGAACGTTGGAGAAGCTCAGCTGCCCATACCCACCTCACTGCGTTCCTCCAAGTCCTCACCGGGGACATATGGAATGTGGATTTCCGGCCTCTTACCGGTCACTACGTCGAGGAGGCGCTGGTCTCTCCCGACGACCCGCGTGCCTCGGAGGTCGCCTTGTTCTCCGGTGGACTGGATTCGCTCAGCTGGGCCGCCACCCGTTCGCGCGCCGACGACTGCCGACCGCTGCTGCTCGTGATGTTCCGCGAGATTGGCCTGCTGCGTCTCCAGCAGCGGGTGTACAAGGCCGTCGAGCAACTGGACGTAGTACGGCCGGTGCTGCTGTTACCGATGAGCCAGACACCGGTGGGCGACGGCTCCGGGGCGCGGCTGGAGACCTCCTCCCGCACTCGCGGTCTGCTGTACGCGGCGGGCGCGATCCGCGCCGCCACCGCGCACGGGGTGGTCACCGTCCATATCCCCGAGAACGGCCAGCTCGCCCTCAATCCGCCTCTGACACCGGCGCGTTCGGCTGCTTGCTCCACACGTTCCGTGCACCCGTGGGCGCTGGGCAGTCTGAACGCCTTGGTAGCGGCAGTGAGCGACACCGAGAGCACGGCGCAGGTGGTCAACCCCTTGGCACAGTTGACGAAAGGCGAGGTGTGCAAGGCCGGACGTGATGCGGGCCTCACCCCGTCCGACCTGGAGTCCACCCTGAGCTGCGGTAAGCCGCCAACCCGCCGAAGCGGAGGCCCTCCCATCGCCAACTGCGGCGTTTGCTTCCCGTGCCTCGTGCGCCGCTCCGGGCTGCTCCACGCCAACGGCATCGACGGCACCCAGTACGAGGCATTGCCATGGGCGGACGGCCTACCGCTTGACCGGGGTGCTGACTGGCGCGCACTGCAGCGGTGGCTGCTCGGCCGGTACACCCTTACGGATGTCTTCACCGATACTCCGCTGCCGCCGGACACGGACCCGGCGCTGGCGTTCGATTTGATCAGGCGCGGACGGGGAGAGTTGGCCCGGCTACTTCAGATCGCGGATGCGACGGGGGCAGCTGACGCGGCGTAGGCGGCGCAGGAGAGATCTGGTCCGCACCAGACCGCCTTGGTGATCACGGGGCGACATCGTCGAGGTGTCCTGGACGCAATCCCTGCGCAGAGCGCCCACTGATATGGGTCAAGGCTTTTTCGCCTGCCCAATCGGATCGTGACGTGAGTCGCGAAAGCCCGGATACACCCCCTTGCCGACTGGCCGTCTTAAACCCCAAACGACGTGCACTTACCGAAAGTGCTTGAAGTCCGGGCGCACACCGTAGAGAAATCCCAAACGGCGTGCACCTGGCAGCGCGTGACTTACGTCTTCTACTGTCCTTCCTGAAGCCAGGGATCACCGGCTCACTCGTCCACTGGGAGATCCCACGACCTCAGGAAGGAAAGCCGTGCAGCTGAGGCTGATGTACGTGATCATCGCGATCCTCGCGGCGCTGGTCGCCGCTCTGGTCGGCAGCGTCGTGACCGTCGTCGAGGGAGGGCATCCCACGGCGGCCTTCAAGACCGGAGCACTGACCTTCGCTGGCTCCCTGTCGCTCCTTGTCGTAGTCATGGGTGCCTTGGGTGTGGTGGGCTCGTGAGCGACATCGGTGCCCTTGGAGGGCGCGTGCAGCTCGAGGATGCTTCCTCGCTCGACGAGATGCTCGTGAAGGTGCGCCGACACCGCATGCACCTCTCGCGACTGATGAACGCCCACGACTCGACTCGCCTCGTCCTCGGCCTGCTGTACCTGAGCCGGACCGCGCACTCCTCTCCCGGCACCGGCGTACCGACATGGTCGTGGTTGCTGGGGCAGCCGGCAGGGCGCGGTTCGGGAATCCGTGCTGCCGTGAGCAAGTGTCTGAGCCACTGGCTTCCCGCAGCCGACGAACAGGGCGCCGACGCGGGCACGAGGAGCCTGATGCCCGTTCCGCCTCCTGGTTCCGAAGGATCACTGCACGCTCTCGTCCAGGCCATCGGCTCTACCCAGCGGGTCGGCTCCCTACTCGACCAGTGTCTCCGCGATCTCTCGGCGGACCAGGCAGACGGCAGCCACTACTTCACGCCGGGTGACATGGCGCGTCTTATGGTCGGTGCGGCCGTGCCCCGCGACGGGCACAGAGTGCTGGATCCGGTCTGCGGTTCAGGGGGACTGCTTGTCGAGAGTCACCGCTACGTTCGCGAGCGCGTCGAACTGAACCCGACCATGTCCTTGCAGGGAAAGGAGCAGCACGCCCACACCTCGCAGGTGGCCCGCATGAACTTCGCGGTGCGGGGGATCACGGCTCACGTCTTCCCGCCCGGGGACAGCCTCGCGGAGCCCGAACCCGAGTCCCACGACATCATCCTGGCCAATCTTCCTTTCAACCAGCGTGGCTGGGCGCCGGAGGACAAGACGGAGCAGGGCGCCCACCGGTCGGGTCCCTCGGTCCCCGTCGATCCCCGGTGGCCGGAAGAACCGCCGTCCCGAGGGGCCGCCAACTCGGCGTGGATTCAGCACATCGCGCATGCGCTGGCTCCAGCCGGACGTGCCGTCTTCCTGATGGCCGACAGCACGGCCAACAGTAGACAACCCGTCACCCGAAGGCTTCGCGAACGCCTCCTGCGTGACGATCTCGTCGAGTGCGTGATCGCGCTGCCGCCTCGCGTGTTCGGTCACACCAAAGCCCCAGCCTGTCTGTGGGTGCTCAACAGGGACAAGAACGCGCGCCCCGGCTGGGGTGTCCTGGACCGTCGCCAGCGGGTGCTCTTCGTCAATGCGCGGCGAGCCTTCGAATCGGTCCCGGGATCGAGAGCACGGAGGCTGGGCGACAAGAACACGGCATTGATCCTCACCACCCTGGCGGTCTGGCGTGGCCTCTCCGAGAACGGTGCTGCGGTCGCGCCGTACAACGACGCAGCCGGCTGGTCCCGAAGCTGCTCCACGGAGGAGATCGCCGACCGCGGGTACAGCCTGATGCCGACTTCGTACGCCGTGGAGCCTCCCATCCCCGAACGGGACACACGGAGCCGGGTCGAGAAGCTGAAGCTCGAACTGGCCGATCAGTTCGACCAGATGCGCGGCCTGGAGCTGCGACTGATGGACGTCTTGGAGGAGATCTGATGGAAACCACTACCGACCAGATCGACTCGGGCAGCGCGGCTTGGCAGACGACCTCCATCGAAATCGAGCGGGCTCGCAGGAACATCTACACCACCTCCGGTTTCCTCGACGACGCGGCTGCCGATCAGACTGCAGGAGTCGTCAGCTCGACGTTCGTCCAGGACGGCAGGATCCTCTCGCCCAGGGCCAACGAATGTCGGCCGCGCGAATCCCCATTCAGCCGGGCAACCCTCAGGCAGGGCGACCTGGCCGTCGTCCTCGTCCGGCGGGTGGGCGATTCCGCACTGGTCACCGCCGAGCACGCGGGATGTACAGCGACCAGGTCGATCGGCATCATCCGCGCTGAGCCGCACATAGTGCGGTGGCTGCGTATCTGGCTACAGACGCCCACGGCGAAGGCCCACATCGATCAAGACGTGACGGCACACGTCGAGCCGACCATCAGCCTCGGCACTCTCCGCCGCATGCTGTTTCCGTTGCCTCCGCCAGACGTCATCACTGCATACCACCGAGCCTTCGGCCTCATTGAGGAGATGACCGCCCTCTACCAAGAGACCGCGCGCAAGGCGGTGGAACTGGCCGACGCACTCCATGACGACTGGGCCTCGGCGATTCCGCCGTGGGAGACACGGCCGCTTGCGAAGGTCGCCAAGCCGAAGACGGGCAAAGGATCCGAACGCTCACTTTCCCCGTTGCCCACAGAGCCCAGCACTGATGCAACCGACGTGATCGCCCCTAAAGATCTTTATGACCTCCCCGTGCCCCACGTCCAGAGGTTCCGTCTGAGTAGTCCAGCGAACGGCGTCGAGGCATGTCCTCCCGGCACCTTGATGCTGAGCGCCCGTTCTGACGGGGCACACATCGCTGTGCCGTGCCGACCAGCAATTCCTCTAAGAGGCGTCGTGGCCGTACGACCTATTGAGGACGGGGACGGTTGGTGGCTGCTCCACGAACTCAGGAGTAGGAGCGGCGACATCACGCGGTTGGCGCAGGGCCAGAACGGCCGGGAAATCTCCGCCGGCGCTCTCAAGCGCCTGGGGGTCACCTGGCCGGACCGGTTCACGCGCGCCGACTTCCACACGATGGCCGATCCTCTGCATGCCGTGGCGCGACTCTTGGTCGCCAAGATCACGACGCTGCACACCCTGCGAGACGCTCTCCTGCGCGACATCTCAGCGAAAGCCGGCTTCCTTCGGGAACCGACAGCCGAGCCGGAAATGCAGAGTGTTCCTGCTCCTCGCCCCACCGCGGGCCCCGCACCACGGGGTATGACCGGCAATGATCGGCCTGATCCGTGAACCTCGGCAGGAAGAAGCCGGGGGATACTTTCGGGTGGTGGGGTGCCGTTGAGCATTCTTGCCGCGTTCTAATTAGACCATCACGACTCATGAGCGAGTGCGGCGGCGATTCGTGACACGGCGGTGAGTGCTGCGAGTGGCACAGCGGCCAGCGGCACGGTGTGCTGGATGAGCTCAATGCCGGAGTGCCGGACGTGTGACCGACTGTTTCAGGGGCGTTCCTGACCCCCTGAGCTTCTCCAGGGTGGGGCTGCCGACCAAGTGCTGAGGCCACGATCTGCCAGCAAGGCGAACCGACGATTAGGCTTCACGGGCATGAGCCATGTCGTGATCCGGGAATGGGTGTGCTCCGTTGGCAAAAGGCAGCCAGCGGGCGGTGTGCCAAGGATTGTGGTACCGAATCGTCCGCGGGTGTACCAAGCGGATATGCGTCTGTCGTCGCTTGTCCTCGCGAATGCCCTGGCAACCTAGGTTCCCGGGATGCCTGGCTACCTTGCTCGACGTCATGAGCTGAACTTGCTTCTCAGCTGTCTTGACGATGAGGCCGGCAAGCCATTGATTCTGCGTTCTTCGAAAGCGCGTTGCACATCCGTCGTTTCATCAGCGAGTGCGTAGGCATGGGTCTGCTCACCGCTTCCGCCGAACAGCTCTACGCCTGGCGTGCGCACCCTCGCCGCATCGCCAACTTCGATGTCCTGCCTACTTATCTCGTCGGCCGGTTCGCCAGCCGCGGCATTCGTCCGGACCTGTTGTTCTCGTTGCCCGGGGGCGCGGTTGCCGACGAGGCGCGGGGACGGTCATGGAAGTCGGTTTCGAGCACCATCCAGAAGAGACAGCGCGACCGGCTGGACGAGATGCTGAGCTGGTCAATGGCCCACAAAGACCATCCGTTCATCATGAGCTGGTCCTGGATCACGCCGGTCGGTGTGACCGTAGACCTGTTTCATCTGCACGATGCCTCATGGCCAGTGCCAGTGAATTCAGAGCAGGAACAGCCGGTGGCGGTGACGATCTCCAGGGATTGCATACGACGCAGGGCGGTATCCGTACGCCAGCAGCGTCAGGCAGTCGAAGAATGCCAAGAGGTCGCCCTCTCCTGGAGGACGACGCCATCTTTGAAGCGC
The DNA here is from genome assembly GCF_013450295.1 of Streptomyces sp. AJS327. Classification (GTDB taxonomy): domain Bacteria; phylum Actinomycetota; class Actinomycetes; order Streptomycetales; family Streptomycetaceae; genus Streptomyces. The sequence goes on along the minus strand of NZ_SKBR01000008.1, from coordinate 8,881 downwards.
GGGAACCTGACCCGACACCCGTATCCGAGTTGATCCGGGGTGCCGAAGGGGAAGCTGCTGAACTGTCGGGGCATCTCTATGCCACCGCTCCGGTGCCTGATGGGGACAGAATGCCGCGCCTGTTCGGAGTGCCTGTTCGGGGAAGCTGGGTGCGAGCGGACTTGCTCGGCCCCTCTCCAGCCAGGTTCTTCCTCGGCGTTCCAGCCGAGCCGATTCCCCAGGACGCCGTTGGCGGCGGTTTTCAGCCAGACGACGCCACCTTCGACGCGCAGCTGAACGGTCAGCTGCTAGCGGTGGTCACGAAGTCGTCCGAGGAGCAAACCCCGAGCTGGGAGCAGGTCGAGGCAACTCTGCTCGGGCAGTGATGCAGGACTGAGGCTGAGACCTCGCGCAGCAGTCACGTTTGCTGCTTCGCAAGCTTCGAGGACGTCCTGAGCTGCACAGGATGTCAGGTCACGCACCCTCGTCTGGGAGACCCCGACCAAGACCTTCTCCCAGATTTCTCCCAAACGATCTCCAGAAACGATTCAGGGGCCTGACCCACAAAGTGGATCAGGCCCCTGACCTGGTGTTTCTTCTGTCGGGGTGGCGGGATTTGAACCCACGACCTCTTCGTCCCGAATTACGGGCGCTGTCAAGATCGCGGCGGGGGTGGATTCCTCTGACCTGGACTTCCGTGGGTAAAACACCTGGTCGGATGGGGTGTAAATGGTGGTGTTGCTGGGCGTGGTGACTGCTGCGCGACCCGGGGGGTACTTCTCAGATCCCTTTCACTTCTCCAAGATCACACCCAGTTCACACCCAGATTCGTGAGAAGTGCGGCAGAAGTTAGTGCAGGTCAGGCTAGCTACGGCGGTGGGGGGCGGTCCTGGGTGTGGACCGCCGACACCCAAGTTCTGAGCCCCCGCGAGCTGGCCGTCGGCGGCCACTCGGAGCCGGCTCGTCGGATCAGTAGCCGGCCCTGGCTGCCAGCTCGGGAGCGATCCGCGCGCACCGCGCGGCAACCGCCCACGAGGGCATCGCGCAGGTCGCGAGGATCAGTGGTCGGTGCGGGGGTGGTGTCCATGGTCACTGGCCTGACTGTAGCGGGCTGAGCCGGGGCGGGACGGGTACCTCGGGGTGCCGCATCTGGCCTCTTTGGCGTGACCGAGAGTCGACGTCACGCGTCAGCGCCTCGATAGGACGGACAGGGCACGGGACCCTTAGATGAGCCGGTAGCCTCACGGCGTGACTGTTGCAGGAACCGAGCCGCCCCCGACTGAGCATCTGCCCGCGGTGGCGGACGCGTACGAGCTCGGCGAGGTTCACTCGGTGCGGTATCTCGCTGAGGGCTTGCTGAACCGGAACTGGAAGCTCGACACCGACAAGGGCTCGTTCGCCCTCAAGGAAGTCGTCAATACACCGGTAGACAAGCTGCGCCGTAGTCTCACGGTGCTCAGTAGGCTGAAGACTGCTGGTCTCCCCGTGTGTGCCCCATACCTGAGCGTGACGTCCGAACCGCTCGTGACCATGGGACACCGGAGCTACTGCCTGCTTCCTTGGGTGGAAGGCGCGCACCGGCAAGGAGCTGAGCTTCACAGGAGCGAGGCACACGCGCTCGGATCGCTGCTGGGCCGCATCCACCGCGGCCTGGCCGACCCCGCCGTCCCGCTCGGGCACGTGGGCGAGCGGCCCAGGGCCAAGGGCACAGCGCCCGAGGCGGCGCTCGCCGAAGCTGATCGGTTTCTTGGCACGATCGCGCGGCTGGACGAGCCGGGCCTGTTCGACCAGGCGACGGAGCGCGCGTTGCATCAGCGCAAGAGGCTCATCGTCGAGCATGCCGATCAGCGCCCGGCGGACGACGCGCCCGCCGGGCCGTGGGGGTGGACTCACGGCGATTTCCAGCCCTTGAACGTGCTGTGGCGTCAGGGAACGGTCGCGGCCGTCCTCGACTGGGACCGCTTGGGCATTCGTCCGTATGCGGAAGAGGTCGTACGGACGGCGCAGGTCCAGTTCGGAACTGCCAACGGATATCTCGACCTCGACTTGGTGGCAGCGTTCGTGACCGGGTACCGGTCGCAGCGCGACCTAGCCGACGAGGATTTGGCGGATGCGGTCGAGCGGCTGTGGTGGAAGCGACTGACGGACTACTGGCAGCTCCAGTTCCACTACGACAAGAACGATTTCGGCGCCGATGCACTCTGGGAGTCGGGCGAGCGGCTGATTCAGTGGTGGACTGAGGAACGCGACACCGTACGTGTCGCGTTCCTCAGTCGCTGAGCACGGTAAAGCAGTTCATGAGGGGATGACTCTGGCGGCTGCGAGTTCCGGCAGGCATGGGCGCAGCAGCCGTTCGGCTCGATGATGGGTGTGCTGGCGCCGGACGTCGAGTTCGGAGTGCGTGAGCGCGCGAATGCGGGCGGCCCAACCTTCCGCAGTGGCATCGGCATCTATGAGTAGCCCGGGGTGTCCTACGGCTTCCGGGATTCCGCCCCGTCGGGATCCCAATGTGGGGAGTCCCAGGAGTTCGGCTTCCACGATGACGCGGGGGAAAGCGTCCTCGACGAGTGACGGCACAAGCAGAAGTTTGTGCCGGGCGTAGAGGCTGCCCATGTTGTAAGTGCGCGGCACGTACGTGACGTTGGGGTAACAGGTGAACTCGACGGAGGTGTCCCACCAGCCTTCGACCAACGTGAAATGCCGTTCTGGCATCTGTGCGATGAGCCGGTGCAGGAGTTCGGAGCCCTTGGCCGGCACCGGATTGACCATGAGCAGATCACGATCGCGGCGCAGGGACCGTCCCGTGGGGACGGTGAAGGGCGGGTAGAACAGCACGTTGTTCTGCGGCCCCTGAGTGCGACCGAGCACGAACTGCGAGGTCACCAGCGCATGGTCCGGTTCACCGTCCAGGACGTGCATGCTGGTCCTCGACACTGAGTGCAGCCAGCCAGCCACCTTGGTCCGTGCTCGCGCCAGGCGAACGAACTCTGCGGACCCTTCCTGTGAGGTGATGACGAGCTGTGGAGACAGGGCTTCGAGACTGCGCTCCAGCTCTGAGGCGAGCCGTTCGCGCGGGAGGGCGCGGACCAGGACGCCGTTCCAGGTGTAGGTAACCTCGTCCTTCGCGCCCGAGTGGGCGTACGGCACGCCGGTGTCGTCCAGGTGACGGAGCATGGACGTCATGTCCGATTCTTCACTCCACGGCGGTTCGTGGCTGGCCAGATACAGGGTGGTCCATCCGGCAGCGGCGAACTCCTCGGCGAGAAGTTGCTGAGATACCTCTGCTCCGCCGATGAAGAACGGCGGGGGGATGCGTCTCCAGACGAACACGACGGTGCGCTCCGGCGTCGTCACGATGCCTCCAGGCGGAAGAATCGCTCGGCGAACCGGGGCCGGCCGCTGCGCTGACGTAGGGGTGCGGCGACCGTCCAGGCGTAGCGCAGTGGGCGGTACAGCGCGGTGTCGGGCTGGAGCTGGGAGGCGTGCAGGCGGAGCAGGGTGAACTTGTCGAGCATTACCGGGGTGATGTCGTAGACCTCCTCGGTCAGGCTGTCGCCTACCCGTTCCCTGAAGAGTTGCTGATCGTCCACGGACAGGCCGTAGGTCGACCAGAAGGCGACGTCCTCCCAGAGCCAGCGGCACCCCAACCGCTTGGCCGCCTCGTGCACGAGCAGGTGATCGGGGTGGCGTGTGACCGCGGCGGGAGCGAGGAGTTCACCATCTCCCAGGTCTGCGAGGGCGTTCTCCAGGTCTTGTGTGACCTTGTTGAGGACTGCCGGGTCGTGTTGCGTGTAGGGGGGCCGCGCGTCCGCGTGGCCGAGCTGGAGGTGCCGGGCGGAGAAGACCCGGAGCGCTTCTTGCGCTTCGGCGGCCCGCAGTGTTGAGACGGAGGACTCGTCCGGGTACTGCTGACGTGCTGCACGGTGGACCGTGACGGAGCGGGTGAAGACCGTGATGACGGTGGTCGGTCGGGCCTGGTAGAGCAGCATGCCGCTCGCCGACAAGGCGAGGTCGTCGTGGTGCGGTTCGAGCACGATCAGCGGACGATCCGCCTGCTCGGGTCGTTGGATCAGGAAGCGGTCGCCGGTGAACGGCGCGGTCACGTCGATGACCGAGGTGTCACCGTCGCAGGCGCGGGCGTCTAGTAATTGCTGGTGACTGTGGTGGGCCTGGAGCAGAGCCTGGGGGAAGGTGTAGATGCCGTCAGCATCCGGTTCGGGAAGGTCGATCAGGGACACGGGGGCTGTCACCTCAGCGGACGGTGTTGTCGTACCAGCCCTGCCAGAAGCGGCGGGAGCGGAGAAAGAGCTGCGCGGTGACCGGGTTCGTATACCAGATCATTCGCCAGCTCGACCAGCTCTCGAAGCGGCGTGGTGAGGGCTTGACGCGCAGGTGGTCGATGGAAACGACAGGGGCTTGCGAGCGCTTGCCCAACCTGGTCAAGCGCCTGAAGAACTCCACGTCCTCGCTCATGTAGCGATCAGCGCGGTAGCCGCCGACGTTGTCGAAGGCGCTGCGGGTACAGAACTGGGTGACGCCCTGCGCGCCGCCTCGTATCGCCCGGATACCGCGCCACAAGCCGAAAAGCATCCGGGTCGCCGGCTTCGTCGGCTCGTACAGGGCGGGGATCGCGCCGCCCACGGTGGCGCCTGTGTCCATCGCCGTGACCACGGCGGTGATGCCGTCCTCCGGGAAATCGACGTCGGCATCGATGAAGATCAGGTAGCCGCCCTTCGCGTGGGCAGCACCGGTGTTGCGGGCATGGCCGATCCCGCGTACGGGTTCGGTGACAACGGTGGCGCCCAATTGCAGCGCGATGGCGGCGGTGGCGTCGTCGCTGGCGTTGTCCACAATGATGACTTCCGCGGTGTGCCCGCTGGCCTGTTCCAGGCGGGCCACGGAGGCCAGCACGGTGGGGAGGTAGGTCAGCAGGTACTTCTCCTCGTTGTAGGCGGGGATGATCACGGAGATCGCCGGATCGGTCATGTGTGGCCCTCCAAGGGAGCAGAGGCATGCGCGGTGCTGAAGGAGAGCGAGAGGCGTCGTCGCCACAGGGCCTCGTCCCGGCCCTCGCCTCGGCAGGCGTAGTACCAGCCGCGGACGCATTGCACGGTGGTCAGGTGGGCTAACAGGGCTGTGTCGACGGGGTGCGCGTACGCGGCAAGAAGCTGTTCCAGGTCGGCATTGGCGCAGGCGTCGGTGGTGACGGCGGTTTGCGCGAGGTCCCATTCCGGGACGGCGAGTCCGATTTCCTCGAAGTCGATGACCGCGAGTCCGTGTGAGTCGTGAAGCCGGTGGGTGACGATGTTGTGCAGGTGGAGGTCGCCGTGGCAAAGCACCGCAGGCCGGCCCGCTACAAGGCTGATCGCTTCAACGAATGCATCCGCCGTCGCGAGGCGCATCGATTCCGGTAGCCGAGCGGCGAGCGAAGTGAGGCGTTGCGCGAGGGGCGGCGCGGCGACCGCTGACTCGTACAGCGGAAGTTGGTGGAAGGCGGTCAGGAGTTCCCCAGCGTTGTTCAGCGCCGTCATGCGAGGCACCTGGCCTTTCTGCACGGCGTGGTGCAGATGGTGCTCGCCCATGTCTTCGGTGACGAGCGCGATGATGTCCGTGCCTGGAACGGCGACCCGTCCCGCGACGGCGGGAACAGAGAAGGTGGTGGGCAGTGAGCCGAGGTGCTGTAGGGCTTCGTCTTCTCGCTTCGCCCTCCAGCAGGCCCGGCCCCGGTACAGCTTGATGATCAGGCTGCGGGTCGACGGCTCAGCGGTGGTGATGCGGTAGACGGCTGAGCTGGGATTGTTCGTGAGTCTCTGCATGCTGCGGGGCCGGGTGCCGAGAAGTGTGCGGCACGCGGCGTGGAGAGCCGACGGTGGAGATGCCGTGCTCAAGCGGCTATCCGGAATCGCGGGGAGCTGATGCTGTGTTCACCAAGCCGGTCGACGATGCGCAGAGTCCGGGCCAGGGCAGTTCGGTACAGCCGCACATCGCTGGTGGGCGGGCAGTTGGTCAGCCAGGGCTTGGCACTGCCGACGAAGTGCAGAACCGCCGTGTCCGTTGCATACGGCGGACGGCTGGTGTAGCGGCGCGGCCAGTCGCTGCGTTCCAGGAACCGCGCGAGTTCGAACCGGTTGTAGCGGGCGTCGACCGACGTCACAGGTGCCGTGCCGGCGGCGGCCCAGAGGTTGAGGGCGTCCTGGTCGTTGTGGAAGACATACTGCTTCCCCGTCTGGAGCGCTGAGCGCACTCCACCGCGGATCGTGGTCAGGGCGCTGGTGGTGGTCCACCACATGCCGGCGTTGTAGTACGGCAGTCCGCGCAGCTCCGGCCGGTCATCGACCAGGCCCGGGAGTGCCTGCCCGCGGTAGCCGATGCGTGGATTGAACTCGTCAACGGTCAACCCGAGTTGGCCTTCGCGAAGGTGGTTGAGAGGGGCGGCCGGATCGTCAAGGACAAGTGTGTCGGCGTCGACGTAGATCAGGTACGGCCGCTCTACGAACTCTGGAGTGAAGGCGAACCGCAGATACGAGGTCACGCTGATGTAATCCGTGTCGGTCATGACCGCGCTGCGCGGCGGCGTGGCCCACCTCAGCCGGAAGGACCCGAAGCCGGCCCTGCGGACGACGTCCGCGAGCGTGGCCGCGTGCTGGCGCGTGAGGTCTAGCGTGAGTACCCGGATGGCGGCCTGCCCGCGTTCGGCTGGGCGCAGCGCCTCGGCGAGTGAGCCGACGGTGACCAGGCCAGGGAGCAGGTATTTCTCGTCGAGGCAAAAGCCATACGCGAGCACCGTCACCCACCCATCCCGTGCTGCTTGATCTCTTCGCGGGCCAGGCGGACCAGGTCATCGGTGCTTAGGTCGGCGTTGATCCGCACGACGTGCTTGGCGACCGGCTCGGCGAAGTGGCCGTAGAAGTGGGTGGCGAAGTCATCGGCGTAGTAAGGCCGCGGCACCTCGGGACGTGTTTGGCCCCGGCGGGCGAGCTGCTGGGGAGAGGCGATGAGCAGCAGGGTCAGGTCAGGGACAACCGCCGCCCCGGCCGCACACCGGGCCTGGACCAAGGTCCGCGCTGACGCTTCCGCGTTCAGGCCCCGGAGGCGACCGACCGCACGCAGGTGCGCGAGCGTGGTGTCGACACTGCGGTCCATGATCACCATGCCCGTACGGTTCACTGCGTCGGTGGCGAGGCGCAGACGCTCCTCCTCCACGGTCAGATGCACGCGCAGTGCCTGGAGAAGTTCCTCCTTGCTGTGAGCGAGCGGTCTGCCCAGCAGCGCCGGGTCCTTCGCCACGTGCTGATAGCAGCCGACTGTCTCCGTCGCCAGGCATTCTCCGAGGCTCCTGGCAAGCGTGGTCTTGCCGCTGTTGCTCACCCCCTCTATCGCGACGATCACAGGAGCGCTCCTTCCTCGGAGGCAACCGTCACGGGGGCGGGGGCGCTGTCGGTGGGTTGGAAGGCGTCCAGCCATGCGGCGGCGATCTCGGCGCGGGTCCCGTGCGGCACCTCATACAAGCCTGGCTCGTGTGGAAGGGTCACCAGCCGAGCAGCGGCAGCGATGATCTCGGCCTTGATCACATGGATGGCTGGGCCGATTGCGGATGTGTGCAGGAAGTTCACGGCGTTGCCGCTACCGAGCAGGCTGAACGAACGGCCGTCCCGCATGTACCGGGCAACGCCGGGAACCACATCATCCCGTTCGAACCCGCTGCGGGGCCTGACGAGGCCGGCCAGGTCGAACTCGTCGTCCGCCGACGTCGCTCCGGCAAGGAACGCGCCATCGTGCAGACAGGCCAGCTCCTCCATTCCGATCGCCCGGTTCCCTGTAGCGCTGAACACCAGCTCGGCCTGAGTCAAAGCGTCATGGAAGGCAGCGCGGCCGTAGCCGACCGCTACGGCCTGGGCCTGGCGGATGGGGTCGCGGTCATACACCACGACGCGGACATGCCGGGCATGCAGCGCCGCTGCGATCCCTGCGCCGATCTTGCCAAAGCCGAGCACAGTGGCCTGGCGTCCGGGCAACACCTCGCCCAGGCGACGCAGCAAGGTCTCCACCGAAAAGACGATCGCCTCACCGACGAGCCGGTCCTCGGGTTCCTTCAGCGGGCTGCGAGCCACGCTGTAGACAGGGCAGGCCAGGTCCGGAAGCGCGAGGTAACGGCGCAATCCGTTTTCGGTGTCTTCCACCACGCCACGGATGAGGCCCGGCAGCATCCGGCACACCTCGCTGAGAGCGGGAGCGAAGTACCCGCCGATGTCCACGAGGACCATCGGCCGTCCATCGGACCGGTCCTCCAAGTACGAGGCGAGCCAATCGGGGTCCGCAAAGCGGCCACGGTCGAGTGGGTCGAGTCGGTGGGTCTCCGACACCACATCCTGCGTGCGCCTGTCGGCTGACTTCGGCTTGGGCAGCACGGCACTGACCTCTGCAACCTGGCCGAGCGCCGGGAGGAAATTCATCTGGCCTGGGAGCAAGTGCGTGACTACCAGACTTGCAGCGTCGCCCCGGGGCAGCACGGACGCCAGTTCCGCGAAGAACGCGTCAGCTGCGATTGAGGGTGGGCGGGTCATAGATCTGATCGCCGAGCGCTGCGGAGGAGAGTGCTCGACTATCGAGGCGGGCTCTACCGTGGCGGTCAAGAGGTTCCTCCTGCTCGTAGTTCAGACGGCTGAGAACGGATTCGCGCGATGTGCGATTCGGAGTGGAGCCCCGTGTCCGGCCGTCGTGGCCGGCCCAGCCGGTCCCCGCGAGTTCGGCGGCGCGCTCACCGAGTCCGGCGCGGTAGGCGATGCTGCCGGGCACCCCCTCCGAGTGCGGCGGCCAGGCGGACTGGGTCCGCGCCAGCATCTCCTCGTCCGGATCGAGGATCAGGACGTGAACGCGGAGGTCATAACCCCTCCATATCGTG
>NZ_SKBR01000007.1 GCF_013450295.1 Streptomyces sp. AJS327 | reverse complement strand
CGACTCAGAGTACAGAACGGTGCCCGACGGTCAAGGAGCGTACGTCCCCCACAGAACGCTCCTGACATCCCGTCACTAAGAGGAGCACCGAATGGACACGCACAAGGCCGAACGCGCCGCGCTGTACGTCGCCGTGGGGGTCATCATCGCCCTGACCGCCGGAGCCTTCTGGCTCTCGTACGCGCACCTGGCCGACGTCGCCGGTACGTACGGCCTGGGGTCTTCGCCCGTCCGCCGCTGGGCCTGGCCCGGCACCCTGGATCTGTTCATCGTCGCCGGGGAGGTCCTGATGTTCCGGGCCGCCCTCCGTCAGCAGACCGACCCCTGGGCCATCGGCTTGACCGTCGCGGGCTCCCTGGGCTCCATCGCCCTGAACGTCGCCGGGGTCGGCACCCAGGCCGCAACCCTGGACTACGTGGTGGCTGCCGTCCCGCCGACGGCCGCCCTCCTGGCTTTCGGTGCGCTCATGCGCCAGGTTCACGTGATGGTCACCGCCCCGGCGAAGGCGAAGGCTCCGGCCCCCGGGGTGGTCGCCATGGACGCCCCGGCCCAGAACGCCCAGTACGTCGTGGCCCAGCGGAACGAGGAGCCCGCGGAACGCATGGCCACCCTGGACGACCAGCCGGACACGGAGGCGGACACGACGCCGGACACGGAGCTGGAGGGCGTGGCCACCGACGCCGATTCGGCGGACACGGAGCCGGACACCACGAAGGAGACGGACGACGCTCCGGACAACGTGGTGGACATGGTCAAGCCCTCCCCGCGCAAGGCGGCCAGCCGTGGCCGGACACTGGAGGAGATCCTGGCGGCCGTCCGCTTCCTGGAGGACTCCGGTCAGAGCGTCAACGGCACCACCTACGCGGCGCACGTCGGCGGGATCAGCACCCGCACCGGTCGCCGGGACCTGTCGAGAGTCGGCATCACGACAGCCGCCTGACGGCCGACCCCACACCTGGGCCCCTGCCCTCCCTTCGCGGGACGGTAGGGGCCCTTTTTCGTGTCTCCCTACCGGGAGGCCCAGCCGGTCACCGGAGGACGCTCTCCGGCGTCCCTGACGTACGACACGACGTCCAGGAGACGTTCCGCCTCCGGGTCGTCCAGGTCCGTGGACCGCACGCCCAGAGCCGGGATCAGTCCCTCCGTGATCTCCCCCGTGTCGTAGAACCGGCGGATGGGCTCCCCGAACTTGGGTTCCAGGTACGGCCGGACGCGTTCGCGCGCTTCCGCGTCGCTCAGGTTGGGCGCCCCGTCGTTCTCGACTTCGGTTCGGATGTTGTCTGTGCGTCGATGATCCGTCACGGACAGCAGCGTACGGACACGGTGGCCCGGCCAGTGGCCACTTTCCGGACACAACGAAAGCCCCCGTGTCCGGACGCTGGGGGTGTCCGGCCACAGGGGCGGCCAAGGTGGTCACGTCGCCGGGGCCCCCGGACAGGTGACCAGACGCGGGTCTGGAGTCATCACGCCACCGTGGCCCGCACGATCAGTGTTCCAATGTGGCCGTCGTACGGAGCATCGATCACCCTGGCCGACGCGCTGGCGAACCCGGCCCCGGTCAGCAGCCGCTCCCACACCGGGGGCCGGAAGCTGTAGCGGTAGGTGAACATGGCCTTCCCCCCGAACCCGCCTTTGTACATGCCCTGTGGGCCGTAGGCGCCCGGGATAGCGGGAGGCTGGGAGAACACGAACACGCCGCCGGGGTTGAGCCGGGCCTGTACGAGCGGGAAGAGGCGCCCGGGGTCCGCGAACCACGCCGCCCCGAACTTCGAAAACACGGCGTCGTACGTGTCCGTGTGTTTCGCCAGGTACTCCAGGACGTCCCCGTGAGCGAACGTGGCGCCGGTCGCACTCCACCGCTCCCGGGTCTTCTTGACCATGACCGGGGACAGGTCTACGCCATGAGCCTTGACACCCCTGCTGTCCAGATACGCCAGCGCCCGGCCAGTGCCGCAACCGATCTCCAACACGGTCGACGGGTCGCCCAGTAGCTCCGGCCCCGGTCCGTGCCCTACGTACTGGGTCCAGTTGAACGTGGGTTCGGCGTCCTCCTTGAACGCGGACTCCGCGTAGGCGTCCCAGAGTTCGGTCTCTGCGGCAAGGTCATGGGGTACGGGCATGGCGTCCTCTGTCGATGGTCGTACGGCGCGGCGCCCCTACCCTCATGGAGAGGGCAGGGGCACCGTAGCGGTTGAGTGGGGCGAACCGTAGCGGTTCAGTGACTGTCGGGTGACTTGTTGTCGCACGGAGAGCAGTCCGCCCCGTCGATGGCCCACAGTTCCTCATCGACGGGCCAGCCGTCCGAGCGGAGGAAGTCCGCCGTACGGATGCACAGGCCGTCTCCCCGGCGCTCGATGAACGGCGCGTGATGCCGGTACGCCCCGCCGTTGTACAGGTCGCACATGGCGAAGTAGACCGGCGTGTCCAGGATGAGCTGGTGGACGCCGATGTCCACCAGCTTGCCCACGCCCAGGTGAACGTCCTTGTGCTCCATGGTCGCCACGGTGTAGGCCACGGCCTGGCCCATGATCCGTTCCGCCATGTCGCGAACCATGGTGTTGTCCCGGAGGAGGAGCGCCACCTCCCGATCCCAGATGGACATCCCGCTGTCCAGGACGTTGATGGTCAGGTGCTGGAGGTGAGGCTCCACGGCGTTGAGCAACGCCTTCGGGTCTCGGGTTCGGGTGGTGGTCACGGAACTTTCAAGGGTGAGCGTCATCGTGTCCCCTTCGCTGGCTGTCGTTCCGGTGTTCCTGTCGGCCCGCCCCATCGGGTGAGGAGGGTTGTGCCCCCACTGGGCCGTTCACGGGGGATGGATCACCCAGTGGGGGCCGTTCCGCCGACACCGTTCCTCACGACGTGGGCGGAGTCTGTGGTCCCCCGTCGATTGGGGGCTGGTTCCTCCGGTACATCCGGTCCAGGAGGGCGGCCCGCTTCTGGGCCTGGCTCCGGGCGGCGGCGTCGTCCTTCGCGGAGACGCTGGTCCCCTGGGCGTTGCCGCGCGGCTTCCGTGACTTCTGCATGCTCAACGCCCCACCTTCTCCGGTGCGTTGGCTCCCGGGTGGTTCTCCTCCAGATGACGCTCCAGAAGGACCACGGCGTCCGTGTACTTCGACATGTCGTAGACCTCCGATGCGTCGGCCTTCATGGTCTGGAGGGAGCGGCACGTCTCGCACTCCGGTTGGATGCTCACAGGGCCATCCCCCTCCGACGCCTGAGCTTGACCTCCTGGGCCCGCTTCACGGCCTCTCGGAGGATGGCCCGGCACTCCGGCCGCCCGCACCGGCACGGTGGATACGCCATCGACCCTGGCGGGATGTCGGCGGCATCCACCACTTCCTGGAGGGTTTGTCGCGTACGCTCCTGCATGGCTGCCTGGCTCCTTCAGGTGGTCCATGCCCCCGGCCGGTTCGCCCCGGCGCGGGGGTGCTTTCCGTTCTCAACGAGAGTCTTCACCCGATGTGCAATCGCGTCTGGTGACTGGATGGTGACTGGGTGGTGACGGGTAGCCTGGACCACATGGAAGTCACCGGGGAGTTCACGGAAACCGTGCGGTCAGCTCTGAAGAATCGACGCATGTCGATCCGTTCCGCCGCGCGGGCTCTCCACTACGACCACGCCTATCTGTCCCGGGTCCTGTCCGGGAAACAGCCCCCGTCGCTCCAACTGGCCGGAGCACTGGATCAGTTGCTGACGCTGGGCGACAAGCTGACGAAGATGGTCCTGGACATGGCGGAGGAAGAGGCGGAGCGCGTGACGCGCGCCATCGCCAACCCGTCACGGGTCGACGGTCAGACAGTCAAGGCTCTGGCTGGCGTTCTGGCCGCCCAGCGCAGACTGGACGACGTCATGGGGCCAGCCCCGCTCATCACCCCCGCGGAGGCCCAAATGGACACAGTGCTGGGCCTGTTGAAGGAGACACGGGGACCGCACCGGGCGGCCCTGGTCGAAGTAGCGGCGGAGTCCGTGCAGTTCTCCGGTTGGTTGCACGCGTCGGCCCGCAACGATGACCGGGCCGTCCGGTTCCTTCAGGAGGCCACAGAGCTGGCCGACGAAGCGGAGAGCGGCACCCTGGCCGCCCAGGCATGCAACTTCAGGGGGTACATCGCCAGGCAGCAAGGGAGCCCCAGGGCCATGGTCCGGTGGTTCGGCGCCGCGTACCACACGCCCGGCGCGCACCCGGCCCAGCGGATGGGGGACGCTGCCCAGGTAGCCCAGGGCCTGGGAGAGTTGGGGCAGACGGACGACGCCCGGCGCCTACTGGAACAAGCGCTGGACTTGGAGGACGCCGCCCAGGACCAGCCACCGGGGACCGCGTACTGGTTGACGCCCACGTTCCAGCGGTTGAACCTGGGCCTGGCACACCTGGGCCTGAAGGAGTACGACGTGGCGGCCGAACACATCCGGTCTGGGCTCCAGGGCCTGCCCCCTGAGCAACAAGGGGCGGAGTGGACGAAGGAGCACCGGGACGCGCTGGCGGAGGCGGAGGCGAACCGCTGAAGGCCGGAACGACGAAGGGCCCCGCCTCCCGAAGGAGAACAGGGCCCAGGGCCGCAGACTACTTCCAGTCAACCACCGTGATCGGGGCGTCCGACGCTCCGTCGATGCCGTTGGCCACGTACGTCTTCACGTCCGCCCGGATGGCATCCGCCTTGTCCTCCACCCCATACGCCAGGGACCACTCCTCCCGGTCCACCTCCACCGTGATCTCCACGCGGACCTTCATCTTCCGCCCCTCCGCCATGACCCTGAACCCCTTCAGCCGTTCGTCTTCGCGTACTTCGTAAGCACGTCGGCCCGGTTTCGGATCTCGCACGTGTACCCCTGGGCCTCCACCACACGGACAGTGGAGTGAAGGAAGCGAAGGGAGTTCAGCGCCTTCTCCGCGCTCTCCCGCTTCTCCGACCAGCGGGCGATGGAGTACGAGTACCGGGGGCCGGATACCAGCTCCTGAGCCCTCCGCTTCTGCTCCACTGCCCAGGTGTAGACCCGCGTCTTGGAATTCCGGCTGGACACAGTGCCGTCTTCGTGAACAAACGTGGTCTTCCGGGTCATCGTGGTCTCCCCTCCACCCCGCCGCACCTTGCGGCGAGAGGTCCAGTATGTAGACATGAACCCGCGTCGGTCAACTCTCGATACGAGAAAAGGGCCCCACCTCCGAAGAGACAGGGCCCCAGTCCGGAACATGTTCCGGACTTGCACTCAGAACATCAGGTACTGACCCGGGTTCTGGTCCGGGTCGTCGGTTACCTCCGACTCCGCCGTCTGGTCTGCTGACGCCAGGAGGGCATGGGCCAGCTCCCGCGCCAGGCCCGGCGGGAGACACGCGGTCTCCGTGGAGGAGCTACCGGCCCCGTCGTCCCGGGCCGTCTCCAGGATCACGACGGCCCCGCCCGTGCGATGCACCGACGCGTACGCCGTGGCGCTGGTCTTCACCACCCTGTAGTGGGGCCTCACAGGATCTCACCCACCAGGAAGCGGGCCAGCTCCAGCGTGTCCCCCAGGGAGGCGTCGGGACCTGCCAACACGCGGGCCCGGATGAAAGCCGTCAGTCGCTCCTCCGGGGTCGGCCAGGACATGGGGTGGTCCGGGTGCTCCCGCTCCTCCTGGGCTCCCAGCTCCTCCTCCAGGTCGGCCACGTCCTCCCCGTCCGCCAGGAAGGAAGTCAGGGTGATAGCGCGGGCCACCCGACGGGCCGTGTCCGGATTCAGGCAGATGTCCACCGGCCGCTCCCCGTCCGACTCAGCGATGACGATGGACACCATGTCGTCATCCCGGTGGACGCTCAGCTCTGCGGAGTCGTCCAGGTCGTCCACGAAAGCGGTGAAGTCGTCGTTCATGGTCAGCTCCAGACGCTGGTACGGGCGGAGGTGAAGCGCGTGAAGTCGCGGTCCACGGTGTATTTCAGGGTGCGCGGGGATTCGCGACGGTCGGCGGCGTCCGCCTGGTCCTCCAGCCACTGAGCCAGGGCCCGCGCATCGGCCGGGGTGATCTGGGCCCGGTCCGCCGGAACCGCCAGGCTGATGACGCCCGGCTCCTGTTCGGAGGTCCAGGCCCGTACACGCCCGGTCGTGCCGCTGATGTCGGCCCGGACTTCGCGCGTCTGTCGGAAGGTCACGGTGGTCTCCCCTCTTGGATACCGGGCTCATCCCGGCACGCCGGAAGGCCCCACCCTCCGAAGAGGACAGGGCCAGCGGCGGGGGTCAGTCGTAGGGGTCGAAGAGGTCCGCCACAGTGCCGGGCTCTTCGGCGGGCTCCGTCTCGCACACGAAGCCGTTCGGGAGTCGGATGTCCAGGTCCGACAGGGCGTGTGTCTCCACGATGCCCAGGACCGGGGCCTCTCCGTTGTCCAGGCCGTCCAGGCTGGGGAAAACTCTCTTGCTCATCAGGGGCTCCTCTCGCCGGTCGGTCCGGCTCACCTGGTCTCTGTGGGGGCCGTACGGTCCAGAGCCCAATCCGCCAGGGACTGGTCCGACTTGGCCGCGTTGCACTGACGGCAGACGCCGACCAGGTTCGACTCCACGTCCCGGCCTCCGGCGCTCACCGGGTGGACGTGGTCAAGCTCCTCCGCCGGGCCCAGGCAGTACGCACAGCCGGACCAGCGGGCCAGGACTGTGCCCCGGTCGTAGGGGTCGGGTCGTGCCATGGGCTGGGCCCGGGGACGCGGAGGGAGTGGGCGTCGGGCCCACCCGCTCCGCCTCCTCCGGGGCGCCGTCATCGGGCGATGATTCCCAGCGTGATGGCCTTCGTTCGGGGCATGCGGACCGTGGAAACGGTCTGTCCCCGGGCGTCCAGGGTGGTGAACTCCGTCAGGTCGGCGGCCAGGCGCCGAGTCTTCACCGTGTACTCCATCGGTCTCCCCTCCAGGGACGCCGGTCGGTCCGGCTCACCTGGTCTCTGTGGGGGCCGTACGGTGCGGGCCGGGCCCCGAAGGACCCGACCCAGGACCGGTTCAGCTCTGGGCGCGTCGGCCCAGGAAGTGGAAGCGGTCCAGAGACGGGACCTCCCAGAGCGGGGCGGAGTAGTCGACCCCGGCGGCAGGGCCGACGGGGGAGCCCTTCGTGGTCTTCACGTCGAAGGAGCCGGGGCCCTGGTCGATGCCGGAGACGATGGCGTGGCCCACGTCGAACACGTCGGAGTCCGCCGGGATCTGGGCGTCCCCGAAAAGGCGGAGGTACGTGTACGCCTCCGGTGCCTCCGGGACGGGGAACTCCACGGTCTCCCCCTCCACCAGGCCCAGCTCTGCCGCGCGGTACCCGGGAAGATAGATCTCCGCAATGTCGCCTTCGGAGTTGAACGCCTGGAGCATCACATCCACGTGTTCGGGACCGTCGAAGAACTTCGCCCGGACGTAGTCGCCGGACTCCACGGCCTCCTTCACGGTCTCCTCCGCCGGGGTCAGGCGGCCCGCCGTGCGGGTCGGGTACTCACGGTCCCCGAAGAGCTTCCGGAGCTTGTCCAGGGCCTCCTTCCGGCGGGCCCGGACGGACGCCCGGCTGATCCCCAGGAGGTCCGCCAGGTCGTCGTCCGTGGTGCGGTCGGTGGAGAACCCGAACCGCTCTTCCGGCATGGAGCTGGAGCCCGCCGCGCGGCCCTCCGTGATGCCGTGGACGTACTGACCCGGGGTCTGGTCGATGCCGAAGGAGAGGGCAACCACGGCCACCTGGCGGTCAGTCAGGGTCTCCAGCATCTCCTCTACCAGAGCCCGCTTCGACTGGCGCACACCCCGGGCGCGGACCTGGTCGTCCGTCAGGATCATGGTCTCCGGGTCACCGTGGCCGTTCGGGTCGATGACAGAGCCGCCGAACTCCTCCCCGTTCTCGTCCTCTTCCTCCAGGGACTGAGTGCCCAGGTGGACCAGGTCGTGGGCCGCCAGGAACCGGTCCTCCGACCATGCGTGCTTGCCCGGGAGGTTCATAAGGGCCGACTTCATCCGGTCGTGGACCTCACCATCCCGGACCAACTCCCCGCCCTGGCTCCGCTCTTCGCGGATCTCTCCGTGGATGCGTCCGGCCACGCGGTTGTACTCCGCGTACATGTCCCCGTCCATCGTTCCCCCGGAGCGGCTGGCGAAGTGGTGGTTCCGCACGTCCTGACGGATGCGGGGGTTCAGGTATGTGGTCAGGGCCGCTTTCGCCCCGACCTTGTACCCGCCCAGGTGGACCATCAGGGAGAGGGCGCCCTCCCCTTCCAGCTCCACCAGGTCCTGGCTGTTCTCCGCGAACTCCGCAGCGATGGCGCGGAGCATCGGGCGGACGCTTTCGTAAACGGTGGTCTGGGCTGCGTCGTCACCGGACTGAGCGGCCTGGATCGTGGCGGCAGACAGCTTGCTCATTGGGGGTGCTCCCTTGAGGTGGAGCCCCGCCTCTCGAACACCCGTTCGAATCGAAGGGCGGAGTTATGGCAGGGGCAGAGGGGCCGGAACATGTTCCGGGGTCACTGAGGGGTAATCAGGCGTGCGTCATCGCCACGCGGCCCACTTGGAGCCGCGCGTCACGCGCTGGACAGGGGGGGGATTCACTCGGCCCGCTCGGAGCGGGGAATGGGGCACCAAGCGACCACCCCGCCGGGGCCGCGCGAACCGTGGAGTGAGTAGGACAGGGGCCGCCGGTTACCGGGCCCTGACTGGGGATGAGATGTGAAGACCCCGGTGCACACACGGGGGTTGGGCAGTAACGCGCTCTCCGGTGAACTGGAGCGCAAGGGCTTCCCGGTTCCTCTGGCGGGTCGAACGCCTAGGAGGGGGAAGCGAATGTATGGAGGTCACGGGCCCGGCCACGCTTGACAATCCAGGAAGGCATGGGCTCATCACCTCTCTTTCAAAGGCGTTGTCACGGCGAGTTGTTCACCGTTGAACGGAGTACAGCATGAACCCGCGACGGTCGCAAGGACACGGAAATATCCCATGCCCTTCACAGAGACATCACACTGATGGGCAGCCACACACACTTCGTCCAGGTCAGGGCCCGGCCCCCAACCCGAAGGGAGACGGCCGTCTCACGCTTCGATACACCGGGGCCCGTGACACCGTGATCCGAACGTGACCTATTTCAGCAGCACATGACGGGAAATCACTTCACATGCCACTCCGGCGGGAGCTTGTAACCATTCGCCCAGGACTTCCCATACACGTCGGCGTCAGTGCTGATGGGCACGCCGTACAGCTCCATCTGGACCGTGCGGGCCACCTCCTGGGCCACCTCCCCCACCTCCGACTCCGGGGCAGTGCCAATGACTTCGTCGTGAATCCAGGAGGTCAGATACGGCGTCAGGCCCTTGTCGTCCAGGTCCACCAGGGCCTGGCCCATCGTGTCCCGGGCCGTCGACTGGCAGACGTACGCCACGGCCTTGTAGAGCCGGTCACGGTCCAGAACCAGCCGACGGCCGGACGGAGTTCGGATCTCGCACCCGTTCGCCAGGGCCTGGCGCTGTAGGCCCTTGAACCACGGCTTCAGCGTCGGGTACGCCCGCATGTACCGGCGCATGACGTCGCGCATCTCCGGTTCCGGGAGGCCGGTCATCTTCGACAGGGCCGCCGGGCCGCCCTGGTACGACGCCCCCAGGCCCCCGATCTTCGCCAGGCCCCGCTGGTACTCGGTGAAGTCCTTCCCGAACATCAGCGTGGCCGTGTAGTCGTGGAGGTTCCGGCCGGAGCGGACGGCATCGCACATCGCCTGATCCCCCGACAGGGCCGCCAGGACCACCAGCTCCACGGAGGACTGGTCCACGGAGAAATACAGCTCCCCGGGGTCGGCCACGATGCAACGCCGGATCTCCCAGCCCTTCGACGGGAGTTGCTGGAGCGGCGGGTCCGAGACCGACGCCCGGCCCGTCTTGGCGCCCAGGGTGTTCGTCTTCGGGTGGACCCGGTCCTCCGCGTCCCGGTTCTCCAACATGGCCACGGCGTAGGACTTCCGCCACTTCGCGGCCCGTTTCGACCGGAGCACGGCATCCGCCAGCGGGTTGGCCTTCCGGACCCCCATCGGCTGCCACTTCCCGTCAAGGTCTGCCAGCGGGAGAAGGACCTCCTTCCCGACGGCCAGGGCCCCGGACGGTGTGGTCTCGGTCAGGGTCTCCCCCATTCCCTGAAGGGCTTCGGCTACCTGGCGCGTGGAGTTCAGGTTCTCCACGCCGTAGCGCTGGGCAACCCGTGCGTGGCGTTCGGCGTCCTCCTGGAGCCGGTCCACCAGGCCCTCCGTGTATTCCACGTCCAGGAGCATCCCCCGGCGCTCGATGCGCGCACAGATGGCCATCAGTCGGTGTTCGTACGCCACCAGCCGCTCCGGAATGCCGTGCTTCACCAGCTCCGCCTCCAGGATGGGCCGGATGCGGGAGGTCAGGATCACGTCCAGGGCCGCGTACTCCGCGTACGTGTCGTTCTCGTATGGGATGTGGCGCCAACCGGTGGCCTTCGTGTGCCCGATCTTCCGGAACTCCGCCGTCAGGCCGGACTGGGTGTCGGGGGCCGCCGGGTCGATGTACCAGGCGGACAACGGCTTCAGGGACGTGCCTACGCCCCCTTCAAAGTCCTGGCGGCTGTCGACCAGATGAGCCAGGATCTTCGTGTCAACCGTCTTTCCCTCCAACTCCTCCACCTTGACCTTCAGATGTTCGCCCAACACCAGAAGGTCGAAGGCGGCATTGTGGATGACCAGCTCCGGCACCTTCCGGACGATGTCGGCCGCGAACTCCTGGAAGGCCCGGCCCCGCTCCACCGGCACCACGAACGCCACGTCCTCCGTTCCGAACTGGACCAGCCGGAGCCCGTCCCCGCTGAAGGTGTGAAGGCCGTCGGTCTCCGTGTCCAGCGCCATGGCCCGGGGCTGGTTGTCCTTCAGCCACCGCCAGGCGTAGGCGATGTCGTCCGTGGTCTCCAGGGCGTAGCCGACCCAGGGCCGCCCGCCCAACTCCCCGCGATACGTACGCACGTCGTGTGTCTCCTCTCGGACCGAGAGGCGGACATGACGAAGGGGCCCGCTCCGGTCTCCCGGGCGGACCCCTTCAGGTCATGCGCTCATGCGCGCGGCTGACCGAACACGTCCGACTCAGACGCGTTCTGTGGGGGCCGTACGGCCTTCACGTCAGCCAGGTTGCGGAACCCGCGCTTGCCCTTCTCCGCCCCGGTCCCCTGGCCCTCCATCACGCCGGGGAAGGTGCGTACGGCGTCGTAGAACTTGTTCCGGGTCATGGTGTGCCGGATGCCGCACTCCTCCGCCCACGTCTGATACCGGGTCCACGTCTCCGCCTTCGGGACGAACGCTCCCTCCTCCACCTCGAACTCCTCCCCAATGAACCCGCTCAGCGGATGGGAGCTGTCCCGGTAGTGGGCGGTGCGCTTCTCCACGGCCTCCGGGAAGTCCAGCCCCTGGCCGTTCTCGTACTTCCGGTACCAGGCCACGGCGCCAGCCACGGCCCAGGCCGCGATTCCCTCCCGCTCCTGGCGAAGGGTCGCCTGGAGGTGGCGGTCCTCCCGGCTCCGGAAGTCTTCGTTCCAGGGCACGACCCTGACCCTCTGCCACAGGGCGGCGTCCGTCGGGTCGACTTCGGGCACGTAGTTGGTGTCGACCTGGACCAGGCACACGGGTTTGAACGTGATCTCCGTCTTCGCGTAGACCCCGCGCGCCGTGATGTTCTGGTCACCCGTGACGGCCTTCATCAGGGCCTGGTCCAGCGGCATGTTCGCGGGCCACTCGGAGGAGATGACCAGCCGCCTACCCCGAAGGCCCACGACGTCGGCCCGGGGGCCGCCGGACTCCCGGCGACGCTGGAACAGTGCGGCGTCCGCCCGCTTCGTGGCGGCCTTGAACACGTCCTCCACCGTCGCCGTGAACGTGGTCTTCCCGTTTGTCGTCGGGCCCACGTGCATGACGAAGATCCGTTCCACGCCGTACCCGGTGATGCCGTAGCCGGTCAGCTCCTGGAGGAACCCCGGCATGGAGTCGCAACCCGGGTGGCACTCCCGAAGGAACCTCTCCCAGCGCTCCGCCTTCGCCTCCGGCTTGTAGTCCACGTCGATGAAGAACGTGTTCATATCCTCCGGCCGGTGCTCCCGGAACGATCCGTCCCGGAGGTCCACCACCACGTTCCGGAAAGACATCAGGTACGGGGTCGCGTCGAACTGGTCCGCGGTCGCGTACACACCGGGGATGGACGACAGCATGTCCACCATGGCCTTCACCTTGCGCGCGTCCTGGCTGGCCGCCCAGTGCTTGTTCAGCTTGTCTTGGTCGTGGTCCTCCTCCCTCAGAATGCCCTTGATGACCGCGCGCACGTCGGCGTACAGCGCTTCCTGGGGGACCTGGGTCCAGTTCTTCCCGGTCCACTTGAACACGCCAGCGCCCGGCACCATGCGGACGTGGCCGCCAAGCTGGAGGAACAACCGCTCTGCGTTGCCCAGGTCCGTCAGGGGTAGAGCCTTCGACTTCTCCTCCTTCGGGACCTCCTGGGGATCCGGAACATGTTCCGGGGTCGGGTCCACGAGGTGCAGAGGGGCCCGCCTCACGGCCGCGTGAAGCTCTCCGGGGAAGGCGTCGGTGTCCCGGGCCCTCCAGTCCGTCAGGTCGTCCCCAGCGGCCGGAATCTCCAGCTTCCGCACCATGACCCCGGCGCGGACCAGAGCGTCCGCCAGGGCACCCGTGAAGGCCGCTCCGGCGTTGTCCCGGTCACCGGCCAGGACCACGTCCCGATCCCCAAGGCCCCTGGCCAGTTCTTCGATCAGCCCGGCGTTCCGGGCCAGTCCGGCGCCACGGACCGCCACGGCGTCGTACCCGACACCCACGGCCGTCAGCGCGTCGCCCGGCCCCTCCGTGATCAGAAGCGTGTCGAACCCGGAGTTGGCACGGAACACGCCGTACTTCGCCCAGGCCGACCCCTCCGGGGAGGTCAGGGACAACCAGCGGGACGGGCAGTGCCCGGAGAGGTCACGGCCCTGGAGCCCGCGCGGGAACCCGTCGAAGTTGTTCAGCGGCACGGTCAGCCGGGGGAACTGGCGGAAGGCCGGTCCCCGGTAGGGGAACGCGGACTCTTCGGCCGGGGAGTCGAAGCCCAGGCCCATGTCCACGGCCTTCTCCAGGCCCAGGCCGAACCGGTCGGCCACGTACGCCACGGCCTCCCGGCTCCCCGGGAACCGGATGTTGCAGTCATCCACGTACATGGCCAGGCCCGCCAGGTCACCCGGCGCCAGGCCCCCGGCCACCGGCTTCCCCGACACCTTGACCCCGTCGCCAGGAACCCAGTCGAAGAGGTCTCCCCGGCCCATGCCCAGGCCCGCCAGGATGTCGGCCTGGTCGCACCCTGCCCAGCAACGGATCAGGAGACGGCCGTCCTCCTTCAGCCGGAAGAACAGGCTGGGCCGGTGGTCGTTGTGAGCCACGCACGGGACGCCGTACTCCCCACGCTCCTCCACAACCTCCGGGAAGCGGGTCAGGAACTCAGACAAGTTCTTGTTCACTGGGGTCTCCTCACGCGAAAAGGGGGCCGAACCGCCCGGTCCCTGTCTGTGGGGGCCGTACGGTCCGCCCCCCTCGGGTTCGGGCCTGTTGTTCGCGTGCGGGCTCAGGTCACCAGGTGGCACCCTCCCTGAGCTGGCGGAGGACCTGGGCGAACGTCTCCAGGTCCATGACCACGTAGGCGTCCTTGATGTTCTTCCGGGGCGCCTTCACCACGGCCACGCCCAAGGGGAACCCGGCGTTGCGGGCCTCCTTGTTGGCCTGGGCGACGTACGCCGGGAGTCGGAACTCCTTCTCCGCCTTGCACTCCAGCACGGCGGGCCACGCGTGGAGGTCCCCGACGTCCTTCACACCGGTCTGGGCCGGGCGCGTGACGTTGTTCGGATCGCGGGGGTCCCGCCAGGGGTAGCCCGCCTCTTTCCAGTCGTCCCGGTACTGGCCCAGGACGTCGTTCAGGTAGTGCCGGACGGCCGTCTCATGGGCCGTGCCCTTGGCCTTGTTGGGGTTACTCACGTTGCGCCCTCCAGCCAAGAAACGGACGACCCGCCAGCCACGGCCGACGTGATGGCGTCCAGGTAGCGGGCCCAGTCCGGGCGCTCCTTGGCGTTGGGGAAGACGTAGATCCAGGACCCCGCCGGGAGCTGGCGCACGTCCCCAAGGGCCGGGGCCGACTCCAGGCGGATGCCCACGATGATGGCGGCCAAGGTCAGCTCCTCCCCGGGCACTGGTGGCGGGTCATGGTCTCGTCCCCCCAGTCGTGGGGGCCGTGGGGGTTTCCGTCGCTGCACGGCATGACGTCGTCTCCTCTACTCGCCGGGTGCGGGCACGACGAAGGGCCCGACCCCTCCGCAGAGGGACCGGGCCACACGGTCGTTCAGGTCACGCGGTCCGCGTGCGGGTAGGGACAACGAACTGGGATATGCCCACCAGGATGAAGCTCTCCACGAAGCCAATCGGCGGGACCGCCGGGCGGATGTCATGCCACCAGCCGATGAGCACCATGACCAGCGCGCTCTGGGTCGACAGGACACCCAGGACCAGGAGGGACGCCAAGACGAAGGTCAGGAACCTCTCCATCAGGCCGCCACCCCCGCCTTCTCCTTCATCTCCACCGGCACCGTGACCACCCAGTGCTCTGACCGGATGGTGGCGATGGCCCCCGACGTGCGTGCGATGAAGCCGGAGTATCGGCCCGTCGGGCGGGCCTTGATGACCGGAAGGACACGGCCCTTGACCAGTTCCGTGGACACGTCTACCACTTCGCCTTCCGTCATGCGCGTCAAGTTCGCCAGGCGGGCAGCCCACACGATGGTGTCTCCCACCCGGACCTCCGCCCCGGTGAAGTCGCTCACGGACCCTCGCTTCATGGCCTTCTCCTCACTCTTGACCTCCGGGCTCATCCCGGCACGCCGGAAGGCCCCACCCTCCGAAGAGGACAGGGCCTTCGACTCACGCCAGAAGCGGAAGATGCACGGAGTTCGGAGCCTCATCTCCCCAGGCGTCCCACCCCGGTCGCCCTTGCCGAGAGAAGATCTCCAGTCGGGGCCCGGGGCTGATCTTCTCGACCAGATCGAAGAATTCCGGAGGTTTCTCAGAATGGCGGCGCCTCGGCCACTGAAACCAGGACGACATGATCTTTTCATCCGGCACCATGGGTCGCCCTCGCGTGGCAAAAATGCAGTGCTCAGTGTTGGTACGCAGGTAATAGCCCATTCCAGGGCCCGGCTTACACCACGTCAGCAAGGACATAGGCGTGAACCCCCACGCTTCCACCGCTGCATAGGCATCCGCCATGAGGCGATTCACGCCCCATACCCAAAGATGAGCGCTCTCCTCTGCCACGTCAGACACCCGCATAGAGAGAATGGCATCCAGAGACATGGTCCCGTAATGACGCTCAGGCTTACCACGGTGGTATGTCGATCGTTGATGCATGCTGGGCCACGGCGGGTCAGCGACTATCGTCTTGTACACGGTTCTCCTCGGTCCATACCGGAGCAGGCTCTACACCCACCCGGGGCCCGACCCTCCGAAGAGGACCGGGCCAGGGGCTCCGCTCAGAAGGGGAGGTCATCGTCCTGGACGACCTTGGACAGGGACGGGAGAACGGCGTCCACGTCCTCCGGGACGCGCCCGTGGACCTGAAGGACCGGCTTCCGGTAGCTCACGGCAATGCCGGACTTCGTGGTGAACTCCACCAGCTCCAGCTTCAGCGTGCAGAGCGCCGGGCCGCCCACGGCCTCCAGGTCGGACCACACGCGCTCGATGGACTTCATGAACTCCCAGGAGCCGGTCATGAGCCGGAACTTGCCCAGCTCCGGGTCATCCGCCAGGCGGAAGGTGATGCGCTGGTCCGGCTTCGGGCCGTATCCGGCCTTCGCGGCTGCCTTGCGCTCCGCCAGCGCTGTCGGGCAGCCACAGGGCTGGCCGAAGCGGGGGTCATCCGAGTCGATGAACTCCACCCCGTCGCATGCGTGGGTGGGTTTGCCCTGCATGCCGTACAGGGCCATGCGGAAGGTCACGGAGTCCGGGCCGTCCACGACGACCTTCACAGAGTCGCGGTCGGTCAGGATCTGGAGGCCGTCCTCCTTCGTGGTCTCCCACTCCTCCGGCGTGCCGCCGAATAGTTCGCTCACGGCCTTGGCCACCTCCGGGTCACCAGTGGTGATCCTCCACTCCGACAGGGACACGGGGCGGTTGTTGAGCTGCATACCGGCCCGGAAGCGGCCGACGAAGTCCGAACTGTGAACCTTGGGGCGGGACTCCGGGTCGGCGTCCAGGATGCGAAGGGTGCGGGCCATGGCGTGAACTCCTTGGGAGAGCGCTTGAAGCGTGAGGAGCTGAGGCCCAGTGCCTCGCTCACCCTGGTTCTGTGGGGGCCGTACGGTCGCTCTGACCTGGCCCCTGACACGCGAAAGGCCCGACCCTCCGAAGAGGGCCGGGCCTTTGGCCACGCTCTTTACCGCTCCCTTCCGCCCCGGCCCGACAGGACCAGGACGACGCCCGTCATGATGAACCCGACCGCCAGAGCGGCCATCTCAACCCAGGGGCTCACCAACAGGCCCTCCGCTGGGTGCCGGTGACCAGCTCCCCGCCGGAGGCCACAGGGTGCCCAATCACGCCCTTCTTCAGCTCCCGCTCCCAGTCGAAGAGGGCCCGGAGGTGGAGGAAGGTCTGGAACATCTCCGGGGAATGCTTCACCGGGACCAGCTTCCAGGCTTCCGGCCGGACGTGGAGGACGGCAGCCGCATCGATCCGCGGAAGGGCCACGCTCTCCCCGGTCTCCCCCAGGACGATGCGGTCCGCGTTCGCGTACGCCGCCAGCTGGAGGGCCACCTCTTCGTGAACGCCGGAGCGGGTGGTCTTCCAGTCGATGATGACCGTCTCCTCCCCGATCTTGGCGATGGCGTCGAACGACCCCGCGTAGTTGTGGGTGTCGCTCCAGACGGCGTCCTCCAGGAACAGGAACTCCGGCTGGATCTCGTCCAGGAACTCACCGAAGTGGTTCGCGTACCGCTGAAGGTCCGGATGGACCCGGCCCATCCCCTGGCCCCGCGCCATGCGTTCGAAGATGTCGTGAGCGGCCGACCCGGTCTCCCCGGCCTGGGCCGTGAACCGCCGGGGCGCGTTCTTCAGGTAGTCGATGGCCCCGGCCTTGTCGTTCATCGCCAGGCCGACGACGGCGCCCATGTTCTCCACCGCCGACTCCGCCACCATCTTGGCGGCCCAGAACTGGAGGAACCCCTTCGGGAGCATGCCCACGACGGAGGTCACGCCCGGCGCCTTCGCCCCGGTCTCCGAATCGACGTAGAAGCGGGAGTCCCCGCGCTTGATGGTGTTGAGTGATCCCACTGTGAACCCTTCGCCAGCGACCCCGCCGGGGCCGAGCGTTCTCTCTGTCCACCGGGTTCTGTGGGGGCTGTACGGCTCTCCCAGGCGGAAGCGAACTTCCTGCTTCTCACCCCTTCTTTCCTTGATGCGTCCTAGAGAAGAAGGAGACAGAAGCAGGAAGTTTGCTTCCAGATATGACGAAGGCCCCCGCTCCGTGATGGAACAGGGGCCTTCGGTGAGGGTGCGGCCTGGCGTCAGTCCAAGCTGTCCAGTTCGGTCAGGAGCTGATCCGTCTTGCCCTTCGCGTCCTCCAGCTCCCGGCGGAAGGTCTTGCGCTGGGCCGGGGTCATCGCCCGGAGGGACGCCAGGGAGTACACGGACAGCCCGGCGTCAATGCGCTTGATGAGCTGGACCAGTTGCTGGCCGGTCGCCTTCCCTGCCGTGGCGGCCGACGCCATCTCTTCCGCCGACGACCCCACCTCCTCCAGGGCCTTGGCGGACTTCGCAGTGAGGGCCTGGCGCTGGCCACGGGTCAGGGCCTGAATGCCGAAGTGCTCCCAGTCCTTCGCGGGGACCACCTCCCGCTTCACGTTCTCCACGTGATGACGGATGCTGCGCTTCGTGGTGTCTGCGTCCGGTCCCTCCACCCCGGCGTCCCGGTAGACCAGTTCTGCCAGGGCCACGTACTCCACGCTCTCCCCGTTCCAGTCGGTCCGGCGGCCCCGGGAGCCCGGCTGGTTGAAGTGTGCGCGGAGGTCCACCAGCTTCTGGGCCACGGCCTTCAGGACCTCTGTCCGACGGCCTTCGATCCGGGCAAGCTCCTGAAGCTGGACCTTCGCTTCCTGGTAGTCGGCGGCCACGTCGGGGTCCGCCAGGGCCCGCTCCGCGTCCGGGTCGATGTGCTCCGTGACCACCTTGCCGGACAGGACCTGCGGAGTCCCGTCGGGCATGGCCGCTTTCTTGGCCGGTGTCCGGCTGGATGCCTTCTTCGTGGTCGTCCGCTTCGTGGCCGCCTTCGTGGCCGCCCCCGTGGCCTTCTTCGCCGTGGCCATACCGTGGCCCTCCCTGTCAACGGTCTGTGAACTCATGGTGACACACACCGCAGATCACCGGTCCCATAGCCGCCACCCTGGGGCCCATTTGTAGCGTGCGGTCGCATGAGCACTTGAGGTAGACACGGTTCTTGGCGGGAGCGTGCGGCACGGCCAAGTCGACCAAGTCTGCGCTGGCCTGGTCAATGGCCGCTTCCAGCGCGGCCACGTGCTGCCCCATGTCCGCCATGGCCGTGTCCGTGACCGGCACTGGGGAGAACCCCCGGACACTGTCCGGCTTCTGTCCGTCCGGCCAGTGTCCGCCCAGCTCTGTGGCCATGGTCGCGAATCGCTTGTTATGCCGACGGCCCCTGTTCGACGTCTCGGAGACGCCCCGGACACGGCACAGGGCGTGAGTGGCCACGTGAATGACGTGCTCCACTACGGCCTTCGCGCCTTCCCGTACTGTGTCCACGTGGACGGCCAGCTCCGGCGGAGTCGGGACGCCGTGAATCTTTCCGTCAGCGTCCGGCCACCGGAGGTCATGGGGCGCGCCCGTGGTATCGATGACCACGGACACCTCCGGAAGGTCTCTGTGGCGCTCTCGGAGCGCGTCCCATGCAGTCGCCACGGCAGCAATGATCATCGACAGATCGGCCATGCGCTGCACTGTAGCAGTTGAACAACCCAGCTTAGACCGGCAATCAGCCGACAACTGACAAAGGGCCCCACCCCCCGGAACATGTTCCGGGAGCGGGGCCCTCCAGGTCCTATTTCACCTTACGTATGGCATCCGCTCCCAGCCCCGCCACGATGACGGATGACAGCAGATCCACAGCCATGTCCGACCCCGCCAGATCCTTGACCTGAGGGACGAACTGGGCCACCGCCACGAGGAGCGCAGCGACAGCCGCACGGACCTTGACGGGGTTAGCGCGTATCCACTCGCGCACGGCGTCCTTCACTCGGACTCTCCGTTCAGTTGAGGGAGGAGGCCCGCACACACGGCCCGCTCCAGGTGTTCGAGCGTCGACGTGTTCAGGACCCGGGCGTCCGGCTCCACGTCGTCCAGCTCTGTCTCAGACGAGTGGCGCGCAGCCTCCCCGGTCAACCCGGCACCCGGCCGCTCCACTCGAACGATGACGGCGCCCAGCTCCCGGAGGGCATCCACTTCGTTCCGGTACCGCACGTCCGTGACGACACAGGGCGTGTTCCACACGGTCCCGTTCATGACGGCCGTGGTCACGGGCCGTACCCAGAACTTCGGGTCCATCTCCCGGACGGTCTGGCCGTACTCCTGGAGGAACCGGCGGACCTCCGGACATGTGTCCTTGGCGCGCTCCCAGCCAACTTCTTCGACATAGTCAGCCAAGCGGATCGTGTGCGACGCGCCCGGCGCCAAGAACGCGGAGTCCAGGGTTTCCAGGATGGGGTTCGTCCGGAGGGCCGCTTCCTTCAGTCGGTCCGCGAACGCCAGGCGGGTGTACGCGGCGTGGCGGACCAGGATCTGGGCCACGGTGTCCTTCCCGGACCGGCTCTTTCCCATCAACGCCACATGCTTCACATGGGCCTCCCCACAGATGGCTGGAATGTCACCGGTCATCTGTGGGGGCCGTACGGTCAGACGGCTCCGGCGCCCTTCAGGGCCGCCAGGATCAGCGTCCCGGCAGAAGTCACGGCCGCCACGGGGAGCGCGTACTTCCAGCGCTCAATCCCTCGTATCCGCTCTTCGTGGTCCTCCAGTGTGGAGTCCACGGCCTCCCGGGTCTGAGCCAGGGAGCGCACTTCTTCGCGGAGGGACTGTACGGCGTCGTAAATCTCCCGGGCACCGATGGTGACCCCTCCAACAGAGTCGCGGTCGTCGCTCATGTCACCGTCACCCGCGAACCTTAAAACCGTGCTTCGCGCCCAGCTTCTTCAGGCTGGCCGACCCCGGGATGCCGTCGGCGTCCTTGCCCTGGTAGCCCAGGTTCCGCTGGTACGCCGCGTAGGCCGCCACGGTGGTGGTGCCGAAGTGGCCGTCAACGTACGTGCCCGACAGAAGGCCCTCCGCCTGGAGTGCCTTCTCCACGACCTTCACGCCGGAGTAGGTGACCGGCTGGCCCTTGGCGGACGGGTTGGACCGGGCTGCCTTCACCAGGTCGGACAGGTCGACGGTCACCGTGGCGGAGCCGCCGGACGCCTTGCCCAGGAGCTTGGCCAGGGAGGAGGAGCCGGGAACTCCGTCAGCATCCGCGCCTTTGTAGCCCAGCGACTTCTGGTAGTCGGCGTAGTTCTTCGTGTCGGCGTCAGTCCAGTTCGGGCCGGGGCCCTCCTTGTAGTGCTTGCCGAAGCCCCTCGCCACCAGGGCCTTCCCGACGGTCGTCACGTGGGCGCCGTTGGCGCCGTAGCCGTACTTCTTCCCGTCGATGGTGACCGTGTAGCGGGCCACGCCGGAACCGCCGGAGGCGCCGCCGGACGACGACCCGCCGGAGCCGGAGGAGACCGGGGCACTGGCGGTGGCCTTGTAGTGGTACCCGCTCTTCCCCTTCAGCGCCGGGTCCGCCGTGGTGATCCCCTCCGGGAACGCCGGGAGGCCGTAGCCGTGGAGGTAGGAGTCCTTGCGGGTCCGCTTCTTCAGGTAGACGCCGTTGCCCTCCGCCGACCCGGAGTCGTTGGTGTTTCCTTCGATGGTCCAGACGTAGGTGGCGTCGTACTTGTAGACCCGGCCGACGTGCGACCCACCGCCGGAGCCGAAGAACACCTGAGCGCCGATGGCCGGGTAGTAGCTGAACCGCTTCCGGGCCTTGAACCAGTCGGTGGCCACGCGGCACGACGCCGTACGGGGCTCATAGGACGCGCTCCCCGCCTTCAGCGCCACCCAGGACTGGAAGGTCTGGCACCACGCCTGATTCTGGCTCCACTCCAGGCTGGGGACGGCCGGGCTGTACTTCTGGTGGTTGTTGTAGCTCCCGTTCGCGTTCCGACCCTCCCGGTAGCCAACCTCTGCGGACGCAATGCTGATGGCCTTCTTGGCAACTGACATAGAACGCTCCTGTTCAGGCATAGAGAAGGGCCCCCACGCGGGGGGCCCTTGGGGTACTTCGGTGTGCGGGATCAGAGGGGGCAGACGGCGCCGTTCAGGCTCACCCACGGCGGGGAGTCCTTCAGATCGTTGATGCCGACCAGCGCCAGCATGCCGTTCGTGTTCACGTCCAACTTCGCCGTGGTCGTCGTCGTCCGGACGGCGGAGCACGCCACGGGGATGGTCCGGCGGTACGCGGGCCACAGGTGGGAGGGGAGCGTCATGTTCGTGAACACGCCGCCGTTCGGGAGCGAACCCACGTTGTTGGCCTCCGTGCCTCCCACGTATCGCACGTGCATACCGCCCCGGAACATCAGGGCATCGACTCCGGAGAGGTTCACGACCCGGTACTGAACGGGCCCTTGCTGGTTGTCGTCCGCGTTGTTCGGGGACGAGTAGCCGGAGACAAGCGGGATGTTCGTCCAGGCGGAAGTCCCGGTGGAAAACGCCACCCAGGCCCCTCCGTCGTAGACCTCCAACCGCTTCACGTCCGCCAGCCAGCACACCATTCCGGCGGTCGGGTCGGGGATGGTCGCCCCGCGCACGCTGGCGCTGGCGAAGGTCATGACCATCTTCGGGACGGACGCCTCCACCAGGTTCTGGAACGCCGTCTGGGCGTTGGGCTTGTCCGTCAGGACGGGGTAGGGGATCTGCTGTCCCCGGGTGTCGAAGAGAGGCATTCGGGGACTCCTACAGATCGGTGGCTATCCAGCTCACGGTCAAGCCGGAGAAGGAGACGGAGCCGCCCGGGGCGCCCCGCCGTCCGCGGATGCGGACCCCGGTTGTGGTCGGGGCCTGAGCGGACACCGCAAGGTCCGTGCCGTTGGCGCCGATGTTCTCGGCAGCCGAGACGACGACCGTGGGCACGCTGGCGAAGGGCCGGGGGAACGTGACGTCCACCTGACCCCACAGGGCCGGGTTCGCGGTGGTGCCGCTGACGGCCGGTACGGAGGCGGTCCCCCGCTGGATACGGGGCTGTGTCGACACCATGAGCTGGCCCAGGCAGACCCACCCCCCGGCCGTGTTCATGATCTCCACGACGTCGCCCGTGTCCGGGTTCAGGTATGCGCTCAGCACGCGCACCCTGGGGAAGGAGTCCGGGCCCGCCTGGACGTCCAGCGTCCCGTCCGCGTTCAGGCCGGTGACGGTCGCCATCCGAGCCGTCTCCACCGCCAGGCCGGACTTCCTCACGGCGTCCACGGCGGAGTCGTTCAGTACGTCGATGACGGGACGGCTCACTCCACGTCCTCCTTCCCGCTCAGGGTCTCGATATGGAATTCCCCGGAGTCGTTGTCCAGGGGGATCTCAAACGACTTGACCAGGTACAACTCTGGGTCCATCCCGTTCCCGTAGGTCACGCGGATGCGGTCCCCGGAGTCCAGCGCCGGGTTCGGGACCGTGGAGAGCTTCACTGTCTTGTTCGGGGCCCGGTAGCTCCGAAGGAGCGCGTTCGCCGTGCCCTGAGCCTGGTCCGTGGTCACCACCAGGTTGGAGCTGTAGCTCTTCACCCGGCGGCCGAACGGCCCGCTGTAGCGGAGGGGGTCCTTCGCGTCGGTGATGGTCGCCGTGGCGAACACGGGCGGCACGTCCTCCGCCGTGTTCTCCCCGCGCACAACCACCCGGTTGAACACGTCCTCCGACGTGAGCGACTTCTCCGCCGCCACCAGGACGCCCCCTTCTCCCGCGTCGACGTCCCAGACCGTGGCGGCCCCGGGGGCGTTGATGTCGGGGAGGTCTCGGAGAACGAACGTCCCGGTGGCGTTCACGAAGAGGTCACACCCGATGCTCCGGGCCACGTCCATCAGGGCGTCCCACCGGCTGGCGTCGGCGTCCCAGGTCGTGAAGGCCAGGCCGATGGTCCCGTTCGTGGACTGGTCCACGAAGGAGACGGTGGGGATGACCTCCTCCAACTGGGCCCGGATGAAGGCTGCCGGGGAGAGTGCGGCCCCCGTGGAGGTGGCCGCCTCGAACGGGGCCGCCTTCACCAGGGACTCCAGCCCGGCCGCTTGGACGGTGAGGGGGCCCGTGTGGACGTCCCCCTCCACGCTCGTGATGACGAAGAAGCCCAGCGGCACCCACTCCGTGTCACCGTTGATGAACTGGACGCCCCGCTGGGCGTAGAGCTGTTGCCCGTACACGGCGTACGGGTCCGTCTCGGAGTCGGGGAAAACGCTGGGGTCCGGGACGGTGAGGGTCAGGGCCCTCCGGGTGTCGGAGGACCCATCAACCGTCACGCTCCCGTCGATGAACGGGATGTCCTCCGCCACCGTGGCGCCGTCGTAGATGACGTCGACCTGGGAGACCATCCCGTGATCCGTCGCCAGGGCCGGGAGGAATTCCGGCGTGACTTCGTGCATCCGTCAGCCCTCCCTGGGCACGTTGGTGAGCACACCGGCCCAGTCCGCGTATCCGTCGTTGACGTCGGACCAGGTCTCCAGGTCCTCCACGTCGTCCCAGGTGCGTCCCGCCGATCCCTGGATGCCGCCACGGGGACGGTCAATCTCCCCGATCTCCAGCACCCAGCGCCGGGCTTCGTCCCGGGCGTAGGTGGACACCGGCTCCACGCTGGCGTCCCCTACGCGGACGTAGAGGTTCCCGGAGACCCCCAGGCCGGGGGCCGCCTGGATCAGGCATGGGAGGCCGGAGTCCAGGAGGGCGTCCAGGGCGTCGGCCGTCGACGTGTCCCACGTGAGGAGCGTCAAGGAGCCGACCCGGCCAGCCCTCCGGGAGGAGATGGAGATGGGGTTCCGACGGCCCACGATGTCGTAGGAGACCGACCGGGCCGCCCGGCTCCACGCCAAGGGTGCCTCCGGCATGACCAGACGACTCAGGGCCGGGATACCGGGGGACTTCAACCAGATGTAGTCCGGGTCGGTGATGACCGGGCCCCGAACCAGCGACGTCAGGACGTTCACCACGGTTGTCCCGTTCGCCCGGGACCACTGGGCCCAGTACCAGACCCGCGCTCCGATCGGGCATTCGTAGTCTTCGATCACGACGGGAGAGCCCGTGTACGGGACGCGCACGAACTCCGTTCCGTACCAGCGAACTGGCGTCACGCTTCCGTCGGTGTCGTACCGGTACACGGACAGG
Organism: Streptomyces sp. AJS327; assembly: GCF_013450295.1. Taxonomy (GTDB): domain Bacteria; phylum Actinomycetota; class Actinomycetes; order Streptomycetales; family Streptomycetaceae; genus Streptomyces. The sequence goes on along the minus strand of NZ_SKBR01000007.1, from coordinate 18,163 downwards.
TACTGGGCGTCCGGGTACTCCGTCGGCGCGTAGTAGATCGTGAAGTTCACGCACCCCGTGGCGTTCTCCGCCGTGAGCGTGTACTCCACGGTGGACTCATAGAGAGCGACGCCGTCCAAGAAGTACGCGATCACGGCACCGTCGGAGTGCATGATCTCCACGCCGACCTTCGCCCGGGTCGCCCCGGCCGGGCACACGCGTGTGGCGGAGATGGGTCCGCCGATCAGCCCGGTGCCGGACACCCGCGACGGGTAGAAGGCGTCGGGTTGGTCGGCGGCCACCAGGTTCCCGGCGGCGTCGTACCAGTCGACGCGGACGCGTCGGGACCACTCCACGATGCCCGTGGAGTCGGTGTCCCTCCACATCACGCCCTCCACCGCGTACGTCTTGCCGGGGGTGACGGGGACCAGCCGGTCCAGTGTCCAGGTGATCAGGCCCGTTGCCGACGGCGTGAGCTTCAGGCCGTACGTGCCGTTGGCGTACCCGCCGGACAGGTAGTTGTGGACCCAGGTGGCGTTCTCCACCGTGATGGGCGGGACCAGAGACTCAAAGCTGTATTCGTCGTACGTGAGGACGTTGTCCGGCTTGTTCGGAGCCACCTTCAGAGACGCTTCGTCCAAGCCGCAGGTCGTCCCGGTCGGCATGCCGCCGAAGGTGATCCGGAGCTTCACCGTCTCCGCGTTCGCGGGGGCCGTGCCGACTACCGGGAGCAAGTACCGTTCAGAGGCTCCCACGTCGCGGGTGCACGTGTTCGTGGCTCCGGCGATGACCTGTCCGTCCCCGTCGTACCACTCCAGTTCGGCCGTGAGGTTGACCGGCGCCAGAGCCAGGGTGCGGGTGTATGACACGTACTCCACGCCGGGCGTGACGGCCGGGCGGTTCTGGTTCTCCAGGACCACCGTGGCGGCCGTCGACTGACCCAGGCCGACCCGGTACCCGGTCCCAACGTCGCCCACACTCCCGGTCGTCGCGTCGAAGGCGGCCCCGGTCACGGTCCACCCGGCCAGGCCCGTTTCAAACGACTGGTCCGCGAAGGAGAAGAGGTTCCCCGGAATGAGCGGGGCCACCCGCATCTCCGCGTCATCGATCAGGATGCGGTCCCCGACCGCCAGGCCGGAGAAGGAGATCCAGATGGAACCCGTCTTCGCCGTCGGCGGGGCCACGTCCGACTGGGCGGGCCAGTTCTGGCTGAAGGACACGGCGTTCCGGGTCGGAGTCGCCGGGGCTTCGTTGCGGTGAATCCAGCCGCCGGAGGCGTCGAACCAGTCGATGCCGACCGTGGCTGTTACCCCCGCCTTGGCGGTCATGAGGGTCAGGGGGACGGTCGCCACGTAGGTGGTCCCCGGCGTTACCGGGATCTGGGGTCCCACGGCCACGTGGGTGGCAGCGTCGGCGGTGGCCTGGACGATCTGGCCCCAGGTGCCGCTCTTCCGGGCCGTGTTGGTCACGGTCACGGAAGTGTTCGCGTCGCCTGAGGCCCAGGTGGTCAAGCCGCCTTCGAAGGTGGACCCACTCACCGGGAGCAAGTTGGGTGTCTCGTAAGCCATTCTCTACTCCCAGGTGAGCGGGCTCTCAGGCCCAGATGGACAGGTCATCCGGCTCATCCGGCCAGCCGATGACCAAGCCGCCGGACGGAGGGGTGGAGGAGGCCGGGGTCTCCTCCTTCGGGGCTCCGGTGGCCGGGTGACCGATCACGGTCACGGTGCCGTCCGGGTTGGTCACGTACTCGACACGGCCGGGCGAGTAGGACCCGCCGGCGGCGTTGTCCGCCATGCGTCACTTCCTTCCGAGTGCCGCCGGGCCAGCCAGCCCGGTACGGATTCGCTGGTCCGCCAGCCGGTCCACGTAGGCGTCAAACGCCTTGCGACCGTCGGGGCTCAGAACGATGCGGTCCCCCGGCTGAAGGCCGGACGGGTCCGCGTTGAACTGGCCGACCACGGACGCCGTGCCCATCAGGGCCGGAAGGTCCGACGTCACACCGCCCAGCATCGATCGGAGCGCGGGGACCCCGTTCTGGATGCCCTTGATGAAGCCGGAGAGCAGAAGCTCACCGTTCGGCGTCAGGATTCGGGCGTCCAGCGGGGCCGGGCCCTTCCAGTCGGGAAGGTGCTTCGTGATCCCGCCCAGCGCACTCTTCACGCCGCCGATGGCCGACTTGATGCCGTTGATGAAGCCCCGGAGAAGGGCCTTACCGGCGCCGACCAGGACGCCGCCCAGGTTGCCCAGGGCGGACTTCGCCTTGCCCGGCAAGCTCCGCACGAACCCGACGGCCTTACGGACTCCGGCACTCACGGCCGACGCCATCCGGTTCATGCCGCTCCGGGCCCCGGAGACGACCCGGGACGCCATAGAGGACACCCAGCGTGCGGCCTGACTCGACATTCGTGCGAACCAGCGGCCCACGGCCGCTACTCCGGAGGACACGGTGGACGTGATCTTCCGCCACATGCTGGAGAAGAACCCGGCCAGGCTGGAGAGCAGCCGCTTTGCCATGTTCGTGGCACTGGCGAAGTCGCCCCGGAGCAGCGCAGATACGAACCGGATCGCGGGAACGACCACGTTCCGCACGGCCCCCGCCAGAACGCCCGTCAAGACGCCCGCTAGGCGGCCCACGATCCCGATCGCTCCCGACAGGACCGGCATGGCGGCCCGGAGCACACCCACGAAGAGCCCGCCCCACGCGGAGATCAACGGGCCCAGCGCGACCATGAGTTCGGCCAGGGACGCTCCGAGTTGAGCCAGCGCGGGAGCCAAAGCCGTGATCAACTGGGCAACCAACTGGCCTATAATCGGGGCGAGTTGGGAGAACACGGAGAGGATCGGACCCAGAATGCCCGGCAGTTGCAACAGGATCGGCTGGAGCCCGGTGAGCAGCGCCTGAGCCAACTGACCAACCAGCTTTCCGCAGGTCAGAAGGATGGGACCCAGCGCGGCGCCGAGTTGGGCTATGAGCTGGGCCGTGATCGGAATCAGGGTGGCCATCGTCTGGGCCACAACCTTGATCACGGGGGCCAGTGCACGACCCAGGGTTCCGGCCAGTTTGATCATGGTCGGGGCCAGGGTCGCCACGGCGCCCTGGACCGGCCCCGCCACGCTGGAGACCAGCGACGACAGGAGCGGAAGGACGGCCTGGAGAGCGGCGCCCAGGACGCCACCCACGGCGCGGCCGATGGCGGCCAGCGTCTGGAACAGGCTCTGGAACGTCTTCTGTGCTTCAGGAGAGGCTGTGATCTTCCTTGCCTGGGCCGCCAGTTGGGACAGCACGGGGAGGAACCCGGCGCCAGCCTGAGCGGCCGGTCCGAAGATGTTCCCCAGGGTGGCGCCAAAGTCCCGGAGGACCGCCCACAGCACTTTCACCTGGCTGACGGCCGCCTCAATGGTCCGTTGCATCGACCCGGACTTGAACGCCGTGGTCATCCGCTTGGACAAAGAGCCCAGCCCCCGGCCCATGGCGGCCGTCATCCGGTCGAAGACGGGAGCGGCTGCCGCCCCCAGTTGGATCAGGCCCTGGAGGACCGTGGCTGGGAGGCCGGACAGGTTCTTCAGACCCTTGTTCGCTCCGGCCAGTGCCTGGCCCAGGGCCCCCGATTCGCTCAGGCCGGTGGCCGTGTTCAGGACCTGGCGGCCCATGAGGTTCAACGCGCTAGCGGCCCCGGTCAGTTGGGTCTTCAGCACCGGGAGAACGGACTTCGCCGTGGTCGCCAGCGTGGACCCCATCTTCTCAAAGAGAGCGCCCTGGACCGACTTCTGAATGCCGCTCCAGGCGGGCCCCAGGGTGCGGACCTCCTTGACGAAGGACCGGGCAGACGGGGCCAGCTTCGCCATCGCCTCCGCGTCACCGGACATGGCGTCGGAGATCCCGGACATGCCGATCTTCAGGGCCGCTCCGGCGGTGGCCACCGACAGGAGGGCCGGGGCCGCCACGGCTGCCGCCGGGGCCATCGACGCCAGGGACGAGACCAAAGAGGCCACGGCCGGGATGGCACCTGCCATGGAGCCCAGCCGAGCAACGGACCCCGCGACGGAGGCCAGGCCACGGGCCGCCCCACCAGCGGACCCGGCGATGTTGCCCAGGTTGCCGGTCAGGCGGGTCAGGCCGTCCCGGTCCACGTCGACGTCCGCCCGGACGCGGATGGTGGGCACGGGCCGGATGTTGGCCAGCTCCCGGCGGATGCGCGCGATTTCGCCCGACGCCACCCGGAGGCCAACGGGCACCGTCGCCCGGCCAGTGTTCAGCCTTCCCCGGAGATCCCGGCCGAAGGCGCGGGTGTCCGGCTCCACCTTGACCTTCACCGTTGGTCGAAGGCGTGCCAGCTTGGCCCGGAGTTCCCGGGCGAACGCGCTTGTGTCCGGCACCGCCTTGACTTGGACCTTGGCCCGCCGCTCGATGCGGTCCAGGTAGCTCTGTAGCTCACGTGCGAAACCGGACGTGTCTGGGGCCACCCTGATGGAGAGCCGACCCGCTTCACGTCCCCCGGGACCCGCCATGGGTCACCCCCTGTGGAGTTGTATGGGCTTCGCAAGCGGGTGCGATGACAGGTCGATTCGCTTGCGCTTCTTCTGGGGAGCGGACTGGGGGACCTGTACTGGCTTCGGCTTCTCCGAGAGCTTCCCGCCGTTCACCCGGACGTTGTTGGCGTCCATGAAGCGGACGGCGTTCAGGAGCTGGGCCGTCAGGTGCGTCTGGACGGTCCAGCCCCGATGCTCCGGGCCCCCGGCCAATTCAGCGGTCAGGGCGGAGTCTTCGGGTAGGTGCTCGGTCAACGACCAGACACGGCGGGGCGCGAGGGTTCCCCTCCACACGTCGGCCAGGTCCAGGCCGTAGTGGCGTTGGAGGTCAGCCCGGAGGGCCCCGCCGTGTCCTTCGCTGATCAGTTGTCCGAGCCCGGCGCTTCCCCCACCTGGGTCTCCTCCTGCCAGGCGTCGACCACGCGCACGTACATGCCCATGGGCCAGTCCTCTATCTCCTTCTTCAGAGCGGCCGGGGCGTCGGCCACCAGGAGGAGGAGGTCACGGAGCCGGGGGACGATGGTCTCCAGACTGTCCAGGTCGGACTCCTGGTCGCCGTCCGCGAACTCCGCCAGGATCACGCGGGCCGACGCCAGGCCAGCCTCCGGGAGCATGAGGAGATTCCGGAGCTTGACCGGCTTACCGGCTCGCGTCTCCAGCTCCAGCGCCGTGTACTGGCTCTCTGCTTCCTTCATCATGTCCGCGCATGAAAGTGCCATGGTGTGGTCCCCAAGTCTGTGAGTGCGGCCCCAGGAAGAAAGAGCCCTCCCGCCCGAGGGACCGTCCGGACGGGAGGGAGCAGGCGGGGAGTTGGTCAGGCGCCGAGGGCCAGCCACTCACCCAGGTCTCCGCCGATGGAGGGGTGAGCCAGGAGAGTCCCGGTGATCGGGAACGTCACAAACTCCTCCGCGCTGGTCGACACGGCGTCGGAGCCCAGGAGACTCACGCGCGGGTGCCACATCGGGAGGTAGTTGGCGCCGTCCACGATGACCATGAGAAGGGCCTTCTCCTGGGGCACGGGACGGGCCGGGATACGGAACCCACCGTCGGCCTGGAGCTTTTCGGGACCGGCGCCGAAGTACATCTGATACGTGAGGCTGGACGCCTGGATGGAGTTGAAGGTCAGGCTGTACGTCACGTCCGGCGTGATGACCTTCAGCTTGGAGTTCTGCCAGGACCCCAGGGTGGTCGGGTCGTCACCGTCGCGCCCAACCTCCGGCATCTCGTCCAGGCTGGTGTGACCGATGGTCTCCCAGTCCTCACCCGGGTTCGTCGGGTCGGTGATGTCCTCCGGCTTGGCGGTGCCGACGGGGGCCACGAAGATGTGGCCGCCCGACGCGACAAGGGCCGCGTCATCGATCTGTGCCATGGATGGCTCCTATGGTCTGTTCGGCCGGGCCGTGACCCGGTAAGTGGCTTGGAAGCGGAAGAGGTCCGGCCCCGCTTCCGGCTCACCGACCCGGAGTTCTGCGGGTCCGGCCACCTCCTGGAAGCGGGTCAGGTAGCCATCAGCGCCCCGGAACTGGGCACGGCACGTGGACGCCAGGACGACCCGGGCGGTACGGGCGAGTGCGTTGGCCTCCCGACGGGTGCGGGCCGCGCACTGGACATCGACCAGCGCAACGTCAATGCCGCGCGGGTCAACTGCCGCACCGGAGACCCGGCTGGCGACTACCAGGGGGAGAAGGTCCTCCCAGCCGTCCGGGGGCCAGAGCACGCGGACGTTCGCTCCGGGGAGACCGGACCGGAGGGCATCGGTCACCAGCGCGTCGACGTCGGGGAGGGTCGGCATCATCAGAGACCCGCCTCTATCGCGTGGATGCCGGGCACCCAGCGGCCGTTCACGGCCTTGTGCCCGTAGTTGATGGACAGGACGGCGGGGTCCTCCATCGTGACCGTGGAGTCCACCAGGTTCGTCCGTACCGTCGTGTTGGCCGCCAGGGCTCCGGTGTGCCGGTGAGCCTGGAGCACGGCGCGGACCCGGGCGGCCCGGGTCTCCAGTTCGACGTGTACGGCGTCCTTGACTTCGGGCATGTGCGCCACGACGGAGTCCAGGTCGTTTCTGACGGTGGCCATGGGCTACCCCCTCTTTCGGATCACGGCGACGTCATGCCGGGTGGCACGAGAGGCGCCGAAGCGCTGGGGGTCTCCGACCACGGCCCAGGTCTTTCCGGCCCAGTCGACGCGGGACCAGGGGCCCGCCGGGAGGGTCCGGGCGTAAACCCGGTACTCCGTCCCGACCAGGTACCCCTCCGCCCCGGATTCGTCCGCGGAGGAGGGGAGGACCAGGGCCTGGATCGTGACCGGTTCGCCGGGGCCCGGCTGGGTGCCGCCGTACCCGTCGTCCACCTGGACCGTGGGGTACACAGTGACTTCGTCGGGGCCGCGTCGAATCAGGCTCACAGGACACCGCCCAGGGATTCCAGCGGCACGGAGTGGATGCCGGAGAACCCGGCCAGGGACTGCAACATCCGAATCTCATCCGGCGTCAGCGCCACGCCCGTGGGAGTGGAGGCCGGACGCTGGTACTGGTAGGCGCCCAGCATCTCCATCCGGAAGCCCTCCGGGTTCCGCATCCGGCGTTCGGCTGCCGCCAGGGTCACGCTGACCGCCACCGCCGGAGCGGAGGCCGGGTCCGGCCACGGGAGGCCGTAGTGACGAACCAGAGCAGAGGCGTCGTTCAGTGCCGCCTCCGCCATGGCTTCGTCTGCCCCCGTGAGCGCTTCGCCCAGCCGTGCCGACAGAGCTTCGACGGTCGACAGGGGCTCAGACATGCCGGATCAGCCCTCCGGGGTCTCGTCCGGGGTCGGCACGAACGTGCCCTTCACCGCACGGACCAGCTTCTTGGAGCCACCGGCCGCCGGGGTGTCCCGCATGACGTTGAACCCGGCGAAGATGGAGACCACGGAGCGGTCCCGGAGCTTCATCGGGTCGTAGTCGCGAATCCAGCGCATGCTCAGACCCTCGAACGACTGGCTGGAGGCGAAGGTGGCACCCGACGGGACGGCCGGGGCACGGGTCGCCAGGATGAAGGCAGAGGGCACGAACGCGTACATCTCCGTGGGACCCAGGAGGTTGGACACGACGACGTCGAACCCGGCCACTCGGCCCAGGGTTGCGGAACGGAGCGCACTGTCCGAACCGGACTGCGAGACGTCGCGGATCATCTGAGAGTTGAGGAACGCAGCCTCCACCTCCGCACCGACCAGGAGGACACGGCCCTCCTGGGGGACGTTCTCCTTGTTCAGGGCGGTGCGCATGGCAACTACGCCCCTGAAGAACTGATCTTCGTTGACGGTCACGGTGGTGGCGTAGGAGGCTCCGGTGATGAGGTTCTTCACCCCGGTGTCGATGGCGGTAGCCACGGCCTTGACCTGGGGACGGAGGACCTGAGCGCCGAAGTCGGAGATGTCCAGAGACAGCTCCTCATCCGTGAGGGCCACGGCGCTGTAGATGTCCTTGTTCAGCGTGACGGAGACCGAGTCCTCCACGATGTCCGACAGGACGATGTCCGCCGAACGGTCGTTGCGCCACTCGTACTCGTTCGCCGTGGTCTTGCCAGGGAGGCGGACAGTCACGGTGTCGTCCTTGGCCCCGGCGAAGTCGAAGCCCGGGTTCGCCCAGACCAGGTTCGCCATGACCAGCTCCTGCTCCAGGATGCCCAGAGCGGTGGAGGTCACGACCTCCGGCTTCAGAAATGCGTGCGCCATGAGTGCGGCACCTTCCTAGGTATGAGGAAGCCCCCGGCCGTCGTGGGCACGGGGCTGTGGAGAGGGAGGCGGGTTACTGGCGGCGTCCGCGCGGGACGCTCCGGGCCAGCTCCCGGGGGTCGGTCGGAGTGGTCTTGGTGGACGGGTCCAGGCCGCCCTTTCCGATTCCGCCGGAACGCGCGTGGAACGCTTCGGCCAGGGCCTTGGCGTCCGCGTCTCGCGCGTCGTCGTCGTCTCCCGTGATACGTGCCGCCAGGGCCTCCGGGAGGTTGTACTTCCGTGCCAGCCGCTCACGGTGGAGGCTGGTCTCCAGCTCCAGCGCACGGGCCTGCACGGCTTCGAACTCCTCCGGGGTCTTGGCCTTCCCCAGCGAGTCGTTCAGCTCCCGGGTCTTGACCCGGTACTTGGCAGCCTCCGACCGTGCGGCCTTCAGCTCCGCGCGGAGCGCGTCCACGTCCAGGTCCTCCGCCTGGCCGCCCTCTTCGGGGGCCTCCGGCGCGGGCTCCCGGGACTCCTGGGGGGTCTCCGGGCCCGGAACATGTTCCGGGGTAGTGACCTCCGTGGACTCCGTGGGCTCTTCGGTGGTCGTGGTGTCGTCGTGCTCCGCCATGGTCGCCTCCAGGGCATGCCAAAGGACGCCCTCCAGGGGCGCCACGTGCGTGGGATTGATCAGCGCGAGTTGCGCCGTTGCGCGTCGATGTGCCGACGCCATGCGCGCCGGGCTTCGTCACCGGCCATGCCGCGCGTGACCTCCCGCCACTGGCGCGAGTAGTCGCGGGCCTGGTCCGTCAGGAAGTCGTTCCGGCTGTAGATCGGAACCGTCTGGCAGTGACACCCGTTGTGGTACTTCTCCAGGTCGTCCCGGTGCACTTCGGGAAGCCCTGCACTGCCCAGGTTGCGGATACCGGCGTGGGCCCGGGTGCGGTACACGGCGCCCCGGCTGGCCAGCATGGCGCAGAAGCCGCACGGGTCGCCGTCGGTGACGCGGGCCCAGCCCAGGACGCGCCGGTCCGCCTGGGACGCGCGTCGGATCAGGTCACGGCCACCGCGCTGGACTTCCCGGTCTGCCGCCATAGCGGCCCGGTTCCCTGCGGTCTCCATCGTGTCGTTCAGGTCGGAGAGGAAGTCGGGGTCATCCAGCCTTCCGCGTCCCCGGTCCCCGTCCTCCTGGGATAGGTCCTGGTACACGGGGGCCAGGCCCTGGCTCACCATGGACACCGTGGAGGCCCGGTCGTGGTCCTCCTCCGGCTCCTCCGGCCAGTCGAAGCCCTCCACGATCACCTCCAGGTCGTCGTCCGACATGGGGTCGTGGATGGTGCCTGTCTGCCGGGCCCAGTCCTCCCGGAGGTCTCCGAGAGTCGGGGTGTCCCCGGCGTAGTCGCCCTCCAGGGGAGGCACGGTGTAGCCCGTCTCAATCGCCCGGTGAAGCCGGTAGAACGACGCCGCCACCGCGCGGGTACGACGCCGTTCCCCCCGGATCACGGAGAGCATGATGGCCAGCCACCCGGCGCCGGTCGCCTCCAGGGAGACCGGGTTCAGGCGGGACCAGTTGCTGAGCGACTGAACGGAGACCTCCGTACCCATCCGGGCCATCTGGCGCCAGTAGGCGTCCAGGAGCCTCCGGTCAGGCACTGGTCACCTCCGGTTCCTCTTCGGGATCGGACTGGGCCTGGGGCAGGAGGGCCGAAGCCATCCGCTCCGCCATACGGGCCCCAGCGTCGTCCTCCTCCGCGATCTGACGCCACTCCTCCAGGTCGGTGGAGGTGGTGCCCGGGATGCGGGACCAGAGGGCCCTGGCTGGGACCTGGAGCATCTGGACGGCCTTCCCCAGAGCGTCGACCGTCTGGGAGAGGGACCGGGACTCCTTGTCGGCCCACAGGACTTGCGCCGTCGGGTCCGGTTCCACACCGGCCGCGTGAGCGCACAGGAAGAGCGTGGCCTCCCAGCTCTCACCCAGGGCGTGTTCGTACTCGTCCACGGCCCGGGAGAGGGCGGACTCTGCCGCCGCCAGTGCCTCCGCGCTCAGGTTCACGACGGAGCCCAGGAGGTAGTGGGGCGGGGTCTGGGAGACGGCCGCCAGCGTCTTCACTCCGGCTTCGATGGCTTCGATGAAGCCTCCCAGCGGGGTCTCATCCAGTTGCCCGAACTTCGTGTCCGCGTCCGGCGCCACCAGGGCCCGGGAGGCCTCGAAGCGGATCGGTATCGGCTGGGGCCGCCCGTTGGCGTCGTACAGGATCTCTCCCGTCTCCGGGTCCCGCTTGAACTCCGGCGCCATGCCGCTGATCGTGCGGACCTTGAAGGAGCCGAAGGTCTGGGCCACCAGGAGGTCAAACACGGTCTGATTGATCCGGTCCTGAATCGGGATCATGGGCTCCACGACGCCACGGACACGGCCCTCCAGGTCGATGTCCGGCGCGAACCGGACGACCGGGCAACGGCCCATGTTGTGGGCCCGGGAGCCGACGACCCGGGGGCCATCCTTCCCGCCCACCATCACGTCATACACGTAGGTGTCGTCGTAGACCCAGCCCTGGGCCTCTGCCCCCTCCTTCTCCGGAAGGGCTTCAATCTGGAAGACCCAGAGCGGGAACATGTCGGCCGCCGGGTCCTCGTACGACGCGTAGAGCTTGCGCGGGGAGATGCCCCGGATGATGGGCCGGGAGGGGTCCGCTGGGTCCCGGAGGACGCTGACGAAGGACTGGCCGTACATCAGGGCCGCCCGATGGACGGGGTTCTGGCGCGCGTCCATGCGGTTGTCCTGCCAGGCCGACCACTCCGCAGAGGGCTGACCGGCTCCCGTTCCCTCCCGGCGGTATCCGCTCACGGACATGGCCTGGGACGGCGTCTTGACCAGGAGAGGCAGCCAGTTGGACACGGACCGCTTCGCCAGAAGCTTGTACTCATCAGAGGCTGACTGGGGTGTGTAGGGGTCGTCGTGCTCTCCCCGGACGTACCGGTCAATCCGGTCCAGGCGAGTCAGGTCCTCCTGGAGCCTTCGGAACCCCAGGTCCGCCAGGTCCCCGGGGGTTGCGTCAACAGCCATGCGCCCCTCCCGGGGTCTCGTCAGAAGAAGTACACGGAGCCGGATCGTTCGGGCTTCCGCGTCTTCCCGCCCTCCACGTACTTGTGTCGGGCCAGGTCAGAAAGGAGGGCAGCCGCGTACGCGTCGATCTTGTGCGCGGACTCCCGGTTCGTCTTGCCGAAGCTCAGGCCGAAGCGGTTGGGCCTCCGCCGGGCGTTCAGCACGTGCCGCCGGAGCGTCTGGCCAAGCTGGGTCAGTCGGCCCGGGTGCTGGACCTTCCGTTCCTCCACGGCCGACACCAGGCGTTCGTTCGCCAGCGTCAGCTCCTGGAGGCCGCCACGCATGTCCCGGCCCACGGCCGACTGGGCGGAAGCCTTGACCACCAGGCGGTCCCGGTAGTCCTCCGACCAGGCGTCCACGTAGGACTCCCAGAGCGCGACGTCCGCGAAGAACGCCACGACGTCGTAGACCTCCAGGGCGTTCCGAACCACGCCGTCCACGGCCGTCCGGTCCACCTCCCAGCCTTCGCCAGCGGGCCCGTCAGGGCGTTCCCAGACGGCCAGCGGGTAGAAGGTCCGGTCACTCACGCGACACGCCACAAGGGCCGTTGCGTCGTCCGTACGGCCACCGTCGAAGCCCAGCGTGATGGTCTCTCCGGCGCGGAGCGGTTCGTCCGTCTCGCACGCGTCCCAGTCCTCCGGGGAGATGAGCTGATCCTCCGCCGTCACCAACTGATTCAGGAACATGCGCTGGGAGCGGGAACGGGGCATCGTGCCGGAGTAGATGGTGGAGATGATCCAGTCCACGTCCAGCCAGGTGGCGTCACCCCGGGCCGCCAGGATGCCCGCGCGGAGCGCGTCAGGGTCTCCCAGGTCGACGGGCGGGGACTCCACGGAGTCGTAGTACATGCCGGAGTCGCGGGTCTTGCCCTCTGCGTACTTGCTCCAGGCGTGCCAGCTCTGTTCCGCCACGGAGTCCTCACCGGGAAGCGGTGCGTTCGTGATCTCCATGGTTCGGGCGCCACCGCCACGGCTCTTGCCCACGTTGCCAGCGATGGTCATTGCCATCTCATGGCCACCGTTGGACGAGATCCAGTGATGGGTCTCGTTCATGACCACGAACGTGGCCCGGCCGCCCTCCAGGGCGCGCGGGGACGACGTTACGGCCTCGATGACGCCACCGGCCCGGGAGTGGATGATCTCCTTGCCCAGGTCGATGCCGAATTCCGCGATGGCCGCCGGGGAGAAGAGCCCGGGGAACAACCGCATCGTGTTCCGCGTCTGGTCCTTGCTCACGGCGCACACCTGAACCCAGGGGGCCCCGTGCGGGATGGCGTACGGAGTCCCATCCTCCCGCCAGCCGCCGAAGCGGCACGGGCCGATGAACTCCACCGCGCACAGGGCGGCCAGGAACGGGTCCTTGCCCCAGCCCTTCAGGCGCCTGACGGTGCCCTGGCGACGGGTGAACGCGCCCTGGTCGTCAATCTCGAACCAGCGGAGAACAATCCGGACCTGTTCGTCCGTGAAGCGCCAGGCCGACCCCGCGTCGGGGCCGTCCGGCTGGAGAAGGTATCGGGCCGTCCACTCCAGGACGTCCCAGCCCAGGGTTCGCTCCGGAGGCGGGACGGTGTCCGGCCATGTGCGGATGGGGTCAAGCGTCTCCACCTCCCGCCGCCTTCCTGTAGGAGTCCATGAGGGTCACCCGGGCGGCTTCCGCCGGGTCGGGGCCGGTCTCGCGCTCCAGCTCCACGCGGGCCCGTCGCCGGGCGCCTTCCGTGGTCAGGAGGTCCGTCATCGCGGACATCACGCTCTGGAAGAGCTGGGCGGAGAACCGCCCTTGCTTCAGGTTCCGGCTCATGGCGTCAGCGACGTACACGGCCGTGGCCCAGTCGCTGGCTTCGTAGAACTGGGACTGGCCCGACTCCGCCAGCGCTTCGAACCAGCGCGTGGCGATGGGGTGCCAGTCAGGGTCCGCCGGGGGCGCATCGGGTGCGGCGCCCGCGCTGGCCTTCACCAGGTCCGGGCCGTCGGGCTTGTTGTTGCGGCGACGCTGGTCACTCCGCTTCGGGATTGGTCCCGGCACTGGTCTTCACCGCCTCTAGGGGTCTGGCGCCTTTGGTGATGTTGCATCGTCGGCAGGCGCAGCGTGTGTTCTCTCGGGTGTGGGCTCCGCCAGCCTTCAGCGGCACCACGTGGTCAAGCGTCGTCTTCAGCGGGGCGTACCGGTCCGCGTCGGGCTCGGTATCCGCGTCGCAGAGGTAGCAGCGGTAGCCGTCACGCTCGAAGACCTCCCGGGGGTCGAAGCGCTCCGAATCCGCGTCGTTTATCCGGGCGCGACGCTCGTGCATGATCGGCGCGATACGAAGGTACGCGTCCCGCTTGCGGCAGTCGTCGGAGCAGAGGTAGGCAGCGTTTCGGCTGGCCAGGAACTCATCCCCGCATACTCTGCACGGCCGGGGAGTCGCGGGCTTCGGTACGAACTTGGCGCGGGTGTTCGCGTACCACTCGTCGTACCGACCGTCCTCCTTGGCGCGCTCCGTACACGCGTTGGCCTTGCAGGTCCCCGAGCAATACTTGGCAGCCGGGCCACGTGGGCGCCGCTGGAACTCGGTACCGCAGTGGGCGCAAGTGATCAGCATCGGCCCCCCCGGAGCGGGGCTCAGGGGCCCGATATGCGGTTGCTTAGCGTGAGCGCCTAGCTAATTGATCAAGGGTTGGCGACCCTGGAACCCGTGCCGATCCAGAGCCGCTATCACGTTTCGGTCTTTCCAAGATCAAAATGGGGGACCTCCCCCAGGTGATCTTGATGAAACTGACCTTGACCAGATCCAAAAACCCAGGTCAGAGCCGGACTGATCAGCTTCTTCACGATCTGCAACGAAGAAGCGATGTTCACAGCTCTCCCGGATGCCGGGACTCGGGGCGCCAACGAGAAGGCCGTCGACCTTGCGCCCTACGCCGTCCGTCAGCTGCCTCGCGTGCGGTCTTCTGCTGGTGACACCAGCCACACAGGGACGCCAGTGCATCCACGTCGTGCACGTCCCGCGCCACCGCGTGGTCCACGTCCGTGGCCGGTGCCGTGCAGCGCTGGCCATCCGCCAGGGTGGCCGTGCACTGGTACCCGTCCCTCTTCAGGACCAGGGCCCTACGCTTCGGCCAGTCAGCCGGGAGGCTGGCCCGGCGGGTACTGCCCTCCCAGGCCATGCCCTCCCCCTTCAACGATCAGGAGGGGGTGTCTTCGAAGAGGCCCCCCAGGTTCAGCGGTAGGCCCGCACAGTGAGGGGGCCTGTTGCCGTGAAGGCCAGGTCCGGGCCGAACACGTCCGGGCTGAAGTGCCCGTACACGCGCCGGTCCCCGGGGCCCAGCTCCACGGTCAGGTCCTCCACGGCGAAGCCCTGGACGGTCAGGGAGGTCACGAAAGTGACGCTCACGGCGTCCTCCCCGTCGTTCTCCAGCTCCAGAACGAGGCTGGTCGGGTTGGTCACCACGTTGCCGTTCTCCGGGTCCGTGACGCCGTCAACCGGCTCCACGCCGTGGGCCGTTGTAAGGGTGGGTGAGATGCGCTGGTACGCCATGCTGCGGTCCTATCGGTCGTGGTCCCCAGGGCGGGGACTTAGAACCGTCCCCCGGTCAGGAAGTGGGCCGTGAGCCAGCCCATGAACGCCAGGAGGCCGAAGCGCCGGAGCCGGACCCAGCCAGAGGGCTGTTCCGTCTCCCGCGTCTTCGTCTTGGTCGTGGCGAACCATCGCCAGACGTGTTCGCTCAAGGTGTCCCCGTCGCGCTTGTTCAGGAGGGCCTTCCCCTCCACCACTACGAAGAGGCCCAGCCACGAGAGCCAGGCGACGGTGTAGCCGTCCATGCGGCTCCCTTCGGTGTTCGCGGAGTTGCTGACTCCCCGGCCCCAGGAGGAGGCACCGGAGCCGGGGAGACGGCTATCCCCCGTTCCCGGCGCGACCCGGGACAGGGGGGCTCATAGGGCCGTTCGCGACGCGGCGTAGGGGCCGTGTTTCCCCGGCCGGACGCCTCCGGCGGGTACTAGGGCCCGGTGTGCTAACACGCCTCTGAGAGCTTGTGTGCGCGGTATGCTCTGCGCATGACCACGTACGGATACGCACGGACGGACTCCGCCCAGGTCGATGATCAGGCCGCCACGCTGTACGCCGCCGGGTGCGAAGTCGTGTTCTCGGACTTCCGGATTTCCGCGGACGACCCAGGCCCCGGCTGGCGGGAGCTGGTGGACGCCGTGGGCCCCGGGGACACGGTCCGTGTTGTGGACTGGTCCCGGCTCACGCGCTCCGCCGAAGCGGCGCGGTTCATCCGGTCGTCCCTGGAGGACCTGGGCGCCCACGTGGAGGTCCTGGAGTAGGTGAACAGCACGGGCCGTCGCGGACGGGATTTGAACCCGCGCCCCCGGAGGTCTCCCTCCGCGCTCTGCCTGACTGAGCTACCGCGCAAGCGTGCGCATCGCTCCGACCCGTGCCCGGTGTGCCCGACGGGATTCGAACCCGCGTCGCCCCGTCTCCCGGGGAGTGCTGGACCGCTGCACTACGGACACCGCCACGCGCTTCAGGGGATCAGCCTTGGCGCCTGGCACTCCGGGAGCTACCCGGATGGTGCCTCCGACTGGACTCGAACCAGCGCGTTACCGTCACCCGTCTTTCAGGGCCGCTCTACCACTGAGCTACGGAGGCATGGCTCAACGCCCCGCGCTTCGACCCGGGAGGAGAGGACCGGGGAGCACGAGGCGGAGCCTGGTTGAAGGGTGCTCGTCGTCCGCGTCGGCCGCCCCAGGGGCTCCGGCATCGAGTGGCGGGGGACGTTCTTCCCTTGCTACTACTGTTCTGTGGGGGCCGTACGGTCACCAGTTCGATTCTGGAGCCCGATCCCTCCGCCGGACGCCCCGCCAGGGGGGCCGACACCCGGCACGGAGGGCGGAAGCAAACTTCCTGCTTCTCATCCCTTCTTCTCTAGAGCGCGCATAGAGAAGAAGGAGGCAGAAGCAGGAAGTTAGCTTCTCCCCCTCACGTTCCGTCACTCCTCCCCGGTCATCCCTCACACACCGTGGCTCCACGCGGAGAGGGCCGACCCCTTGGCGGGAGTCGACCCTCTGGCGGTGGTGCGTCGGTCAGTCCAGGTCGTACATGACGGTGTCCAAGACCGGGTCCTCCCGCTCGATGGTGAACGTCAGCCGGGACTCATCCAGTTGGAGCCGTTCGGCCCCGCCGCCGGTCTTGCCCTTCGACACGGTGACGACGGCCCCCGCGTCCAGGAGGAGCTGGCGCTGTTCGGCGCGGGCATCCGCACGGGCCCCCTCATACCTCTCCCAGAGCCGGGCCTCCGTCTCGTACCGGGCCATGGCCGCCAGGTCGGTGGAGTCCTTCGGGGGCTCCGGCGGCCCCTCCATCTCCTTCTCTGGGTCGTCCACCCGCCGGGGAGGCACAGGAACCCGGGAACGCCAGAACTGGGCGTACGTCTCTCCTGTCTCCTCCACGATGGTCCGGGCCTCCTGGATCGGCGTGTTCTCCAGGTGCTCCGCCCGACGCTCCAGGGTGGCCACCTCCTCCTCCCAGATCATGCGGCCCGTACGGGACTTCCGGCTCTCCTTGTCGGCGTACAGGGCCCGCAACTCCTGTTCCACTTCCCGGAGTTCGGGGGTCGGGTCGTACCCCTTGTACGTGGTGGACCGGGTCATCATGGCGGGTCCCACCAGCTTCAGGAACTCCACCTCCACCCACATCTCCAGCCAGTCGGAACGAATGCCAGCCTGGGAAGGGCACTTCACACCCCGGGAGTTGGCCCGGCACACGTAGTCGCCCCAGGTGTACCCCTTCCGGGGCACGCGGTACATGTTGTACCCACACCCGGCACACTTCGCCACGCCCAGGAGAAGGGCCTTCGTGTCCTTGCGCGTCCGGTTCCGGTGCGGAGTCATCGACGCCAGCCGGGCCTGAAGGAGTTCGAACTCCTGGCGCTCCAGGACCGGCTGGCCGATCAGCACCGGGGCCCCGTCGTGGTCGCGTACCGTCTTCCCCTTGTGGATGCGGTGGCCCATCAGCGCCGGGGAACGGAGGACCTTGGACAGGGTCCCCGCCGACCATCGGAACCGGTCCAGGAGCCTCCCGTGGCGCTTCCCGCCCGTCGACCGGCCCGCCAGTTGGGCCTGGTAGTCACGCGGGACCAGGACTTCCTCTTCGTTCAGCTCCATGGAGACGGCCGTCAGGCTCTTCCCGTCCAGCACGTCCCGAATGATGCGCTCCAGAACGGCCACGGAGTCCGCGTCCGGCTCCAGCTTCCAGCCGGGCCCGTCGGGGTTCTTGACCTTCTTGTACCCGAACGGAACCAGGCCGCCCGCGTACCGCCCCTGTGCGCGAAGTGCCGCCATGGCCCCGGTCACGCGCTCTCGGATGGCGGTGGCCTCCATCTGAGCCGCGAAGGCCAGAAGCATCATGATCAGCTCTGCCACCGGGCTGGACGACCGCATGTCCAGTTCCAGCGGGGCCCCGCCAGGCCCTTCCGCGAACACCAGGAGCTTGCCGTGTTCCTTGGCCCACCGGCCCAGGGCCGCCATGTCAGCCATCGACCGGACAGCCCGGTCCATGCGCCACCAGATGATCATGTCGTAGTCGTCGGGCCGCGCCAGCCAGGCCGCCAGCTCCGGCCGCTCGAACGGCGTCGTCTTGGACGCGGAGACGTCAAGGTCCTCCGCTTCCCCGACGATGACCGCCCCGCGCCGGGCCGCTTCGTTGCCGTTGGCCACACGCTGGCGCGCTGGTGACGTGGTCTCGTCCGTCTTCACGGACAGGCGAATCCCGCTCAACGCCCGTAGCTGGTGGCCCGCGAACGTTGCCGGAACCACTGTGGTTGTTGACATCGTTCCCTCCCTCGCGACTCGTACTGTACTCTGCTTCTACCGGGCAGCCGGT
>NZ_SKBR01000006.1 GCF_013450295.1 Streptomyces sp. AJS327 | reverse complement strand
AGACACCCCCGGCACCCCACCCCGGCCCGGCGAGGCCGACCCTCCGTGCGGCCGTTCCGTCTCCGCCCGGGGCCGCCCAACCGCCTTCGCCCGCAACGGGGTTGGGGCCGGGGCGGCGGGACGCGACGGGGTGGGCGCGGGCGGAGACCAGCCGGGCGCGCGGCGGGCTGGACGACCGGGCGGTCAGCGGCCGGGGCCGTCCGCCGAGTGACTCGCCAGCGGGGAGGACCGGACTCGCCAGCGGAGAGGGCGGGAGGGAGGGGGAGGGAGCGGGAGGGGAGGGGAACCGCGGAGCGGCCGGTCCTGGGCGTCCCCGGGACCGACCGCTGTCGTGACCGGGCTGCTGTCCCCTGCCGTCCGGTCACAGCACCGAAGCGAGGTCCCACGACGCGGCGCCTCCACCTCGCGGGGTGCGCGGGCGTCTCATCGCTCCGATGGTCTGGCCCCTCTGTCACCGCCATGGCGGCTGACATCGGGGACACCGAGCACAACGACCCCCTCGCGGGGCGGTCACGCGCCGTACGAGTGAGCCCGGGCATGGCCGTACGACGCCCGCCGCGACGCGCGCCACCCCGCACGCACACGGCCGGGACGGGCCAGCACGGGCAGTGACGGACCGCGACGGACCGCGACGGACCGGGCCGGGGCGGGCCGGGGCGGAGCCGGGCGCGGCCCGGACGGCGGCCCGGGCCCAGCGGCCGCGATCCGGGTGACCGGGGGCGGCGGCGGGACCCGGCGTTCCCGGCCGCCGGACCTACGGACGGTCTCGGCACAGGCCCAGCAGCACCATCGCCAGCTGCGTGCCGGGGCGGCCGAACGCCGCCCGGTAGTGCTCCAGGACTTCCAGCTCGCGGGAGAGGTGGACGCGGCGCCCACCGGAGGCGAGCCGCTCGCGCTGCACCTGGGCGGCGGTCACCATCCGCTCCCGCACCAACGCGACGAGCTGGGCGTCGAGTTCGTCGATCCGGCGGCGCGCGGCGGCGAGCGCCGAGCCGGAGGCCGCGCCGTCCGGCGTCTCGGCCGGCGCCCGGTCGGCCGCGCGCGCCTCCCGGGGGGCCGGCGCGACGGGGGCGGCGGGCGTCGCGGGTTCGTTCACGGTGTCGGGGGTTCGCATGGCGC
This sequence comes from Streptomyces sp. AJS327, assembly GCF_013450295.1. Lineage (GTDB taxonomy): Bacteria > Actinomycetota > Actinomycetes > Streptomycetales > Streptomycetaceae > Streptomyces. The sequence continues at coordinate 58,430 of NZ_SKBR01000006.1, read as the reverse complement.
TCCTCGGTTCGGTGTGAGCCCCGCCGCCGCGGTCCGGGCGCCATACGACGGGTGCCCCGGACCGAACGGCCCGGGGCACCTGGAAAGTCGTGTGTCAGTGGCTCAAGCGGCACAACCGACGGACCCATGGCGACCGGGCGCGGTCCCATAGGCAAACCAGAGGGCGGTGTGCGAGAGCATGCGCGCCAGTATGCCCCCGGCTCCCTCCGGGCGTCGAGTCCGCCCCCACGGCCGACCGGCCGGAGCGCGGACGACCGCCGGTAGAATCGAGGCGATCCCGCTTCTTCTCCCGAACCACCCGCACCGCGGAAAGGCAAGCCCCGTGGCAGCAGCCCCCCAAGGCCCCCGCTCCGAGTCCGGCAACGGCTCGGACACCGTCCTCGTCGTCGACTTCGGCGCGCAGTACGCCCAGCTCATCGCCCGCCGGGTGCGCGAGGCCCGGGTCTACAGCGAGATCGTCCCCTCCTCCATGCCGGTGGAGGAGATGCTGGCCAGGAACCCGCGGGCGGTCATCCTCTCCGGCGGCCCCTCCTCGGTCTACGCCGAGGACGCCCCCTCCCTGGACCCCGCGCTGTTCGAGGCCGGGGTGCCGGTCTTCGGGATGTGCTACGGCTTCCAGCTGATGGCGCGGGCCCTCGGCGGCACCGTCGACAACACCGGCGCCCGGGAGTACGGCCGCACCGAGCTGACGGTCTCCCGCCCCTCGTCCACGCTCTTCGAGGGCACCCCCACCGACCAGCAGGTCTGGATGTCGCACGGGGACGCCTGCTCGGCGGCGCCGGAGGGCTTCACCGTCACCGCCTCGACCGACCTGGTGCCCGTCGCCGCCTTCGAGGACGACCGCCGCAAGCTGTACGGCGTGCAGCACCACCCCGAGGTGATGCACTCCACCCACGGCCAGCAGGTGCTGGAGCACTTCCTCTACCGCGGCGCGGGCCTGGACCCCTCCTGGACGACGGAGAGCATCGTCGACGAGCAGGTGGCGGCCATCCGGGAGCAGGTCGGGGAGAAGCGGGCGATCTGCGGGCTCTCCGGCGGTGTGGACTCGGCGGTGGCCGCCGCGCTCGTGCAGAAGGCCATCGGCTCCCAGCTCACCTGCGTCTACGTCGACCACGGGCTGATGCGCAAGGGCGAGACGGAGCAGGTCGAGAAGGACTTCGTGGCCGCCACCGGCGTGCAGCTCAAGGTGGTCGACGCCGCCGACCGCTTCCTGGCGGCGCTGGCCGGGGTCAGCGACCCGGAGGAGAAGCGGAAGATCATCGGCCGGGAGTTCATCCGGGTCTTCGAGCAGGCACAGGCCGAACTGGTCGCCGAGGCGGGGGCGGACGGCGCCGAGGTGGCCTTCCTCGTGCAGGGCACCCTCTACCCGGACGTGGTGGAGTCCGGCGGCGGCAGCGGCACCGCCAACATCAAGTCGCACCACAACGTCGGCGGGCTCCCGGAGGACCTGGAGTTCTCCCTGGTCGAGCCGTTGCGTCAGCTGTTCAAGGACGAGGTACGGATGGTCGGCCAGGAGCTGGGGCTGCCCGAGGAGATCGTCCAGCGGCAGCCGTTCCCCGGCCCCGGGCTGGGCATCCGCATCGTCGGCGAGGTGACCAGGGACCGGCTGGACGTCCTCCGCGAGGCGGACGCCATCGCCCGGGAGGAGCTGACCGCCGCCGGGCTGGACCGGGAGATCTGGCAGTGCCCGGTGGTGCTGCTCGCGGAGGTGCGCAGCGTCGGCGTGCAGGGCGACGGGCGGACCTACGGCCACCCCGTGGTGCTCCGCCCCGTCTCCTCGGAGGACGCGATGACGGCGGACTGGTCCCGCCTCCCGTACGACGTGCTCGCCCGGATCTCCACCCGGATCACCAACGAGGTCAGCGAGGTGAACCGGGTCACCCTCGACGTAACCAGCAAGCCGCCGGGCACCATCGAGTGGGAGTGACCCACGCCCGCCGGTGACCCCGGACCGGTGACCCCGGCCCCGCGACGCGGGCCGGGGTCACCGGCGTTCGGAGGCCCGCCCCCGCGCAGGGGGCCAGCCCGGCCGGTCCCCGCGTTCCGGGGTCGCGGATCCGGGGGCCGGGGGCCAGGGGGGCTCGCGCCGTGCCGCCGCCCCTCTCACCGGCGTCCCGGTTGAGCGCTCGCGCCTCGTCCACTCTTTCGAGGGGTCCTGACCGCTTTCGTATCGCTATGGTGGATGGACGGTATTGAATCCCGTCCATGGGAGGAACCTTGACCGCCGAGCCGACGCACACCACCTCACCATGGCCGGTTCCGCCGCTGGACGGCTACACCGTGGACGACCTGTTCCAACTGCCCAACCTCCCGCCGCACACCGAGCTGATCGACGGGAGCCTGGTCTTCGTGAGTCCGCAGCGGTTCTTCCACACCCTCGCGATGGATCTCCTGGTGAACGGATTGCGCGCGACGATTCCCGAGGATCTCCGGGTGCGCCGGGAGGTCGCCGTCGTCCTGGACGGCAAGAACGCGCCCGAGCCGGACATCACCGTGGCGCGGGCGAAGGCCGTCGTCGATCGGCGGCAGACGCGGTTCGATGCGGCGGACGTGGTGCTGGCGGTGGAGGTCGTCTCGCCGGACTCGGAGGCGCGGGACCGGGACACCAAGCCGCACAAGTACGCGCGGGCCGGTATCCCGCACTTCTGGCTGGTGGAGATGGCGGGTGAGCGGGAGATCCCGCTGGTGCGCACCTACCTGCTCAACCCCGTCAGCCGCGCCTACGACCCGACCGGCACCCACACCAAGCACCTCACGGTGGACGACCCGTTCCACGTCGACGTCGACCTCACCGCCATCGAGCGGCTGTGACCGCGCCCCGCGCTGGCGGTCAGCTCGGGCGCCGGGGTCAGACCAGGCGGCGGGCGGTGGCCCAGCGGGTCAGCTCGTGCCGGTTGGAGAGCTGGAGCTTCCGCAGCACCGCCGAGACGTGCGACTCGACGGTCTTCACCGAGATGTAGAGCTGCTTGGCGACCTCCTTGTACGCGTAGCCGCGGGCGATCAGCCGCAGCACCTCGCGCTCCCGCTGGGTCAGCCGGTCCAGGTCCTCGTCGACGGGCGGGGCGTCGGTGGAGGCGAAGGCGTCCAGGACGAAGCCCGCGAGGCGCGGGGAGAACACCGCGTCACCCTCGGCCACCCGGAAGATCGCGTTGACCAGGTCGTCCCCGGTGATGGTCTTGGTGACGTAGCCCCGGGCACCGCCGCGGATCACCCCGATGACGTCCTCCGCCGCGTCCGAGACGGAGAGCGCGAGGAAGCGGACGGGCTGTTCGGGGGCGCTCATCAGGGGCGCGCTGCGGCGCAGCACCTCGACCCCGCCGCCGCCCGGCAGGTGCACGTCGAGCAGGACGACGTCCGGGCGGGTGGCCTGGATAACCGTCACCGCTTGGTCCACGTCGCCCGCCTCGCCCACCACGTCGACGACGCTGGCCGTCCCCACCGGCCGGGCCGCGCCGGGGACGGCGGGGGCGCCGCTGCCCGTCGATCCGCCGATCTCGGCCTGCACCCCGGCGCGGAACATCCGGTGGTCGTCGACGAGGACGACCCGCACCCGGCGGACCTCCTCCGCGGCTCCCGCCCCGGCGGGGCCGCCGCCTCCCGGCTCGCCACCGGCGGTCTCCCCGGCACCGGGTGCCGCCGCCCGGCGTTCGTCGGACTGTCCCCGCTGGCCGCTCCGGCCCGCCGCTGACTCGCTCACGAATCCGCCGTCCTCTCCCTCTCCCGCTCCATCTCCAGCTCCACCTCGGTGCCCTCGCCCGGTGCCGAACGCAGCCGCGCGGTACCGCCGTTGCGGCGCATCCGCCCGATGATGGACTCGCGGACGCCCATGCGGTCCTCGGGTACGGAGTCCAGGTCGAACCCGGGCCCCCGGTCCCGTACGGAGATGAAGACCGTCCGGCCCTCCACCTCAGCGTAGACCTGGACGGCGCCGCCCTCGCCACCGTACTTGGCGGCGTTGACCATGGCCTCGCGGGCGGCCTGCACCTGTGCGCTCAGCCCCTCGTCGAGGGGGCACTCGCCGACGCAGACCACCTCGACGGGCACCCCGTGGTAGTCCTCCACCTCGGCCGCCGCGCCCTTCACGGCCTCGGTCAGGGTGCCCGGCCCCTCGCTCTCGTCCTCACCGGAGTCCTTCGCGCCGCCGGCAGGCCGCCGGTACAGCCACTCGCGCAGCTCGCGCTCCTGGGCCCGCGCCAGCCGGGCGACCTCGCGCGGCTCCTCCGCGTTGCGCTGGATCAGCGTCAGGGTGTGCAGCACCGAGTCGTGGATGTGGGCCGCCACTTCGGCCCGCTCCTGGGCCCGGATGCGCATCAGCCGTTCCTCGGAGAGGTCCTGCATCATCCGCACCAGGTACGGGCCCGCCAGCAGCGCGATGCCGACGAGGATCGCCAGCGCCGCCTGGAGCACGGGGCCCAGGTGCCGGGCCGACCCCTGGACCAGGACGATGCCCGCGACGCCCACCGCCACCAGCAGCACCCCGGCCGCGCTGCGCGCTATCGGCACCAGACCCTTGCGCCGGGTGACCGCCGCCCAGTGCGCTCGGCGGGCGTTGTCCGCCTGCCGCCACACCAGCGCGACGCCGACGCCGATGAGCACCACCGGCCAGAGATAGGTGTTGGCCCGGCCGAACTGGAGGTTCCCGGCGAGGACCAGCAACCCGCAGACCATCGCGGCGGCGGCGGCCAACTCGCCCTTGTCCGGCCGCCGGAAACCGTGACTCCCGCGCTTCGCCGCGGTGGGGGGTGGGGGGTGGGCCGCGCCCACGCCCCCGGCACCCAGCGGCACCACGAACCAGAACACCGCGTAGACCAGCGCGCCCAGGCCGTTGGCCATGGTCAGCCCGACGAAGACGACCCGGGTCCAGGACACCGGCAGCCCGAGGTGGCCCGCCAGCCCCCGGGCGACCCCGCCCAGCATCCGGCCCTCCGCGCTGCGGTAGAGCTTGCGCACCGGGGGGTCGTCGACGGGGTTCGGCCCGGTCGCGGCACTGGGGGGCGCGGTGGGCGGGGCGGTGGTCATGTACCGATCGTCACATGGGCGCCGGGGAAGGACATCAGGGTCGGCCCTGATCCGATCCCGGAGTTCCGCCGGTGCGCCGACGGCTCCGCCGGTCCCACCCGGTCCGGACGTGGGAGGCTTCCCCTCCGGCCGGTGCACGTTCGGCCCCGGGGCGGACGTGGGACGGGCCTCGGACGGAGGCGCGCGGACCCTGGGTGGGGCGGAGGTGACGCCCGGGGGCGGACGGGTCTCAGGGAAGAGTCCGGGGTGGCCCCCGATGCCGCCGGTGTGCCCGAGCGGAGACGATAGGCGTATGTGCGAGCGACGTGAGGCCGGCGGATGAGCCGTCCAGACCCGGTGGGCGAGGAGGGCCAGCCCCCCTCCGGCCCGGAGGACGCTGCCCGTTCGGGGTCCGCCGCCCGTGCTGGTCGGGGCGCGGCCGGTGGTTCCGGTGGGCCCCGGGCGGAGCGGGGCGCGCGGTCCGCCCCCGAGGGGGACCTCTCCGGGGGCGACGGCACGTCTTCCGGTGAGGACGCCGGGGGCGCCGGACGCCGACGGCTTACCCGTACGCGTCAGCACAAGGTGGGCGGGGTCTGCGGTGGCCTCGGCCGCTACTACGACATGGATCCCGTGATCTTCCGGGTGCCGCTCGCCGTGCTCTGTGTGCTCGGCGGTCTCGGGCTGCTCTTCTACGGCTTCGCCTGGCTGGTCGTGCCGATGGAGGGGGAGCGGGAGAACGAGGCGCGGCGGATGCTGTCCGGCCGCGTCGAGACCTCCACGCTGGCCGCGATCGTGACGGCGCTGGCCGGTTCCGGGCTGATGCTCGCCTCGCTGGGCAGCCGCACTCTGGTGTCCTCGGTGCTGCTGGCGGCCGCGGTCGCGGGGGCGGCCCACTGGTCGGTGCACCGCAGGTCGGCGGAGGCCGCCGGAGCCGAGGGCGTCCCGCTCGATCCGACGACGGCGCACGCGGTGGCGGACGCGCCGCCGGAGACGCAGGCGCCCCCGTCGCCGTCCTATCCCTCGTGGTGGCGGGAGCCGCTGACCAGGGAGGCGGGGGCGGTCAAGGGCACCGGCTACCTCTGGGGCCCCGAGGGCCTGCCGGAGTCCGCCGGGCATCCGGCGGCGAGCGGAACCCCGGACTCCCCGGGCCGTCCCGGTCCGGTCGCCTCCCCGCCGGAGGCCGCCCCCGAGCGGTGCGCCTCGATCGGCGGGCTGGTGCAGCTTCTGGCCTTCCTCACGTGCGCGGGGGGCGTGGTCGCCTCCTGGAGCCAGCGGCCGGTCGGCACCAGTCTCGCCTTCGGGCTGGGCTGCGCGCTCGCGGTGTACGGACTGGCCCTGGTGGTCAGCGCGTTCGCCGGGCGGGTCGGCGGGGGCACGATGGTCATGACCGTCCTCACGGCGCTCGCCCTGGCGGGCGCCGCCGCGCTGCCGAAGGACATCAGCACCGACTGGCGGGAGACGACCTGGAGTCCGGCCGGCGCCTCCGAACTGCGGCCGCGCTACGCGCTGGGCAGCGGCTCGGGCGAACTGGACCTGAGGAAACTGGGGTTGGAGAAGAAGGAAACGGTGCGCAGCTCGGCGCGGGTCGGCGCGGGAACCCTGCGGGTGCTGGTGCCACACGACGTGACGGTCCGGCTCACCGCGCGGGCGGACCTGGGTGCCATCCGGGTGGCGACCAAGGTCGAGACGAAGTCCGGTGGTGCGGGCGGCCATCGGGTGGTGCACGACGACAGCGGCGGGCTCGACACCGAACGCCGGATGACGCTCGTACCCGGAGACCTGCACCGGCCGAAGGGCGAACCGGTGCCCGACCGGGGGCGGTTGCACCTGAACCTGGACGTCGGTGTGGGCCACGTCGAGGTGGTGCGCGAACTGCCTACCGGCGAGCGCTCGGACCGGGTGGAGGAGGCGGCCGCGACGGCGGCGGCCCGGACGGAGGAGGTGAACCGCCCGTGACCCGGCACCCGTTCGAGCCCGCGCGGCTGCTGCTGGGCCTAGCCGCGCTCGGGTTGGCACTGGCGTACGTGATGGACGCGGTCGGCCCGTGGACCATCCCGCCGTGGACGGCGCTCATCCTGCTGCCGCCCGCGGTGCTGCTGGCCGGGTTCGCCGGACTGGTGACCCACCTCGTGCGCCGTCGCGGGGCCCGCCGTCTCGCCGGACGTGGCTCCGGCCCGCTCGGTACGGGCGATACCGGCACGGCCGACACCGACAGCGGCGGCCCGGATTCGGGCGGGCCCGGCGCGGGCGGCACCTCTCCGGGCGGCGTCGGCTCCGGCTGACCCGAGTGGAACCGGACAGCCGCCAACCTGCCCCGGCAGCTTGGCCGTTGGGTGGCGGACGGCGGTCCGGCGGTCCCGCCCCGGAACAGACCGCCGACGGGCCGCCGCGAAGGGCGGGTTGGGGCGGGGAACGGCGCTGCCGACCTCAGCCGAAGATGCGGTGCCCCCTGCGGCGTCGGCGCAGCGCGAGCAGCGCGTCCACCGAGTACGCCGGGGAGCCCGCCAGCACCAGCGGGATCCAGGCCATCAGGTACGGGAGGTCGTTGCCGTAGTAGTAGGGCTCGCTGCTCCAGCTGACCGTCAGCCAGAGGGACAGCGAGATCAGCACGCCGCCGACGGCGGCCAGCCGGGCCCACAGCCCGAGCAACGTGCCGACCCCGACGGCCAGTTCGCCCAGCGCGATGGCGACGCCGAAGCCCTCCGGGCTCTGCTGGGCCAGCTCGACCAGCCAGCCGGCGCCCGCCGTCCCGCGGACCGACTCCAGCGTCTGGGCCAGGGAGCCGGGGCCGTCACCGGTGAGGAAGGCGCTGTCGGTCAGCTTGTCGAGGCCCGCGTAGACGAAGGTGACGCCGAGGAAGAGGCGGAGCGGCAGCAGCGCGTGCCGCGCGGCGGCGGCTCTCAGCCCGCCGGTGAGGAAGCCGCCCCGGCCGACGCTGCCGGGGACGCCGCCCGACCCGCCGATCCCGCCGACGCCCGTCCGGCTCGCCGTGTCGCCGCCTGTCCGATCCCCCAGGGTCATGAGCGTCCCGCCTTCCGCATGCGTGTTCGGGGTGCGGGGGCGATTCTGCCCCCGGGATCCGGGCCGACGCCTCCCCCGCGCACCGGCCGCGCCGTCTCCACGGCACCGTGCCGTCCGTGCGCACCGGGCACCGTGCGCGTCCGTGCGCACCGGGCGCCGGAGACGGGGCGTCCCACGGGCCGGGGCCCCGCCCCGGACTCCACGCCCGACCGTAACCGCCCGCGCGCCCGGCCCGTCACCGCCCGGGGAGCCCGGTGTGGATCACTCCTGGACGTCGATCGGGCAGCGGTTGGTCTCCACCCCGGCGGCGGTGACCACCTGCACGTCCACCCGCCCCGGCTCGACCTCGACCGGGACCGGCACGGTGAGCACCGTGTCGCTCGGACTGACGAATCCGCCCTCCACGGGGATCAGCGGAACGTGGACGTGCACCGCGCCGACGCGGACCACCATCCGGGCCAGCCGCTCCGGAGTCCCCGCGCCCGGGGGCACGAAGCCGGCGCCCCGGATCTCGATGTCGTCACCGGTGCGGATGGGGGCGTGCAGATCGCCCAACTCGCGTGCCCGCACCACCGAGAGCACCACCGGCCGACCGCCCTCCGCGTACTTCCCGGCGAGGTAGACGGCGGCCGAGACCACGGTGAGCAGCGCCAGCCCCCATGGCAGGTCGGGCAGTCGTTCGGGCTGCCGCGCGAGCCGCACCGCGGTGAAGACCAGCGCGACGGCGTTCACCAGCACGTACTGCACGTCGGTGAAGGTGCCGCGCCCCGCGTCGTCGGTCAGCAGGTCGGTGGCGCGCGGCCGGTCGGCGGGGACCTTCTGCAACCGCTGCCCCGCCACCCGCACGGTCACCGTGCGCCGGACGACGACCGCCACCGCGCACGTCAGCGCCAGGACGGTCAACAGGGCCGCGCCGCGCGCCAGATCGAGCCCGGCGATCAGCGCGTCCCGCCGTCCGGGGTCCGAGCTGCCCGCGAGGATCCCGGACAGCACCAGGATCACGTAGACGGTCAGGAAGACCCAGCCCGCCGCCACCGCCCGCGAGGTGGACAGCCGGTTGTCCTCGCCGATCAGCGGGGCGAGCGCACCGCCGCGCGCCCGGTGGAAGCGGGCGGCCAGCGACAGCAGGGCGGCGGCGAGCGCCGCGGCGAGCAGCCCCGCCGTCCGCGCGACCGACCAGCCGCCGCCCACCGCGGTGAGCAACTGGCCGAAGAGCAGGGCGAAGAAGGCCGCCCAGACGCCGATCAGCGTGTGCCGCCAGAGCCGGGTGAGCCAGATCGCGCCCTCGGCCCGGCCGCGGTCGGCGACGTTCCGCGCCGAGCGGGTCAGCTCGTCGGAGATCCACTGCCGGGAGGCCCCGGCGGAGCGGGTGAGCGCGGCGGGCACACCCTCGCCGCGCGCGAACTCGTCGCGGCGGCGGGCGAAGACGGCGGCGGCCCGTTGGTGCGCGGCGCGCGCGCCGTGCGGGCAGTCGCCGCAGAGACAGCCCGAGCCGTGGCTGCCCGCCCCGGGTTCGTCGTCCTCCGCCGCCGGGCCACCACCGGACGTTCTGCCGGCCGGTGCCGGGACGGTGCCCGCCGCGCCCAGCTCGGCGCCGCCCTCGGCGGACGCGCTCCCGCGCGCGCCCTCGCGCCGCCTGACACCCCCGGTTTCCGTGCTGTCCGTATCGCCCGCGCCGTCCGCGCCGTCCCGAGCCGTGCCCACGGCCACAGAGCAACCCCGCCTCTCAACTTCCTTGGGTTGGAAGGGGATTGTGCCTTACTCGCGGCCGGTTCAGCTCAACAGGTCCGGTTCCGCGCGGGTGACGCTCGCGTACAGCGGCTGGTAGTTCATCCACGCCACGAGATCACTTCCCAGGTGCTCCCGGGTGGCGACGGCGTTCCGGTGGTCGATCAGCACCGGGTTCCCGGCGGCGCGGGCCGCCAGCTGGATCTGGCAGGCGCGGTCGAGCTGGAGGAACCACCAGGTCGCGGCGTCCACCGAGTCCCCGACGGTCAGCAGTCCGTGGTTGCGCAGGATCAGCGCCTTGTGCGAGCCCAGCGTCGCGGCGACGCGGCGCCCCTCCGCCTCGTCGACGGCGACGCCGGTGTAGGCACGCAGCACCGCGTGGTCCTCGTAGAAGGCGCAGGACTCCTGGGTGAGCGGGTCGAGCCGGACGCCGAGCGTGGCGAAGGCGCGGCCGTGGACGGAGTGGCTGTGCGCGACGGCGACGACCTCGGGCCGCGCCTGGTGAACCTGTGAGTGGACGAGGAAGGCCGCCTGGTTGACGTGCGCGCGGCCCTCGACCACCTCCCCGTCCCGGTTGACGAGTAGGAGGTCGCTCACGGTGAGGTGCCCGAACGGCATCCCGAACGGGTTCACCCACAGGCAGTCCGTGAACTCCGGGTCCCGGGCGGTGATATGCCCGGCGACCCCCTCCTCGTGCCCGTACCTGCCCAGCAGACGGAGGGCGGCGGCCAGCCGCCGCTTCCGGTGCTCCCGCTCCTCGGCGACGCTCCCGTGGCGCGGGGGAAGCGCGAACCGCAGCTGCCCGGCGGGGACCGGGGCCGGGGGAGTGGGTGGGGCGGACTCGCTGGGCTGGGACATGCGGCGGCTCCTCGATCCGGACGGTCGGCTCCGGAAGCTACCCGGGCCCGTCCCCTGCTGACCAGGCCGGTTTCGCGTGCCGGGAGAGCGGGCTCCAGGCGGCCCGGAGCGCCGCGGCCCGGCGTCCGGACCTGCCCGAGGGGGCGGTCACCGCCCCGGATACGCTCCGAGCATGGACGTACTTGTCAATGTTTTCGTCGGCCTGCACATCGTCGGTATCGCGGCGCTGCTGGGCGGGTTCCTCTTCCAGATGAAGGCGATGCGCACGGGCGAGGCGCGGATCCTCCCCGGGATGCTGCACGGCGCGCTGACCATGCTGATCACCGGCGTGGTGCTGGTCGGGCTCAACCAGGCCGACGACCAGGCGGTCAACAACGTCAAGATCGCGATCAAGCTGACGCTGCTGGTGGTGATCCTCGGACTGGTCTACGTCAAGCGGGACGAGGAGAGGCTGCCCACCCCGCTCTTCGGCACCATCGGCCTGCTGACCACGGCCAACATCTTCATCGCCGTGCTGTGGACCTGAACCGGCCCCCGGGGCCGGACCCGACCCGGCTGAACGGCCCCCGGGCGGACCGCCAGCGCCCCGGAGCCGCCCGTGGGCGGCTCCGGGGCGGCAGGGGTCAGGCGGGGCGCACCGCCGAGTGGAACGGCATGTAGTCGATCGACTCGTACTTCACGTCGTCGCCCGGCTTGGAGGCGTGGATCATCTGCCCGCCGCCGACGTAGATCCCGACGTGGCTGATGTCGTCGTAGAAGAAGATCAGGTCGCCCGGCTTCATGTCCGACTTGGCGACCTTGGTGCCGACCTCGACCTGGTCGTAGGTGACGCGCGGCAGCGAGATGCCCGCCGTCCGCCAGGCCGCCTGCGTGAAGCCGGAGCAGTCGTACGAGCTGGGGCCGGTGGCGCCCCAGACGTACGGCTTCCCCAGCTCCTTCTTGGCGAAGGCGATGACCTTCTCGGCCTTCGCGGCGTAGGAGCTGTCCGAACCGCCGGAGTCCGAGTCGCCGGAGCCGCCGCCCGAGCCCGAACCGCCCTCCTCGCGTTCCCGCGCCCGCTCGCGTTCCCGCTCACGCTCCTCAGCGGCCTCCCGCTTCCGCTCGGCCTCGGCGCGCTCCCGCGCCTTCTGCCGGGCCTCGGCCCGCTTCTTCCGCTCGATCTCCGCCAGCCGCTGCTTCTCCTCGACGGTCAGCTTCGAGAGCAGTTCCCGGGCCTCGCCCAGCTTCGCCTGGACCTCCTTCTTGCGCTCCTTGAGCGCCTGCTGCGAGGAGGAGAGGCCGCGCAGCTGCTTCGCGGCGGCGGAGCGCTTCTTGGCGGCCGTCCGCCGCATGCTCTGGTACTCGCTGACGGCCTCCTTCTGCTGGCTGGTCAGCCGGTCCATCAGGTGCGTCTGCTTGAAGAAGCCCTGCGGGTTCTTCGTCAGCAGCAGGGTGGCCGTCTGCGAGATGCCGCCGTCGCGGTACTGGGCGGCCGCGTAGGTGCCGAGCACCCGCCGCGACTCGTTCAGCTTCCCGGTGCGCTTCGCGACCTGGTCGAGCATCCGGTCGACCTTGACACGCTGGGCGTCGGACTTCTCCTTCGCCGCGTTGTAGCTCTGCGTCGCGGCGCCCGCCTGCTGGTACAGCGCGTCGACCCGGTTCTTGACCTCCTCGATGGAGGGCTTCTCGTCCTTGTCGGAGGGCGAGTTGGGGGTCGCGTTGGCGCTCTGCGAGAGCAGGGTCACGGAGGCCAGCGCCGCCGTGGTGACCCCGATGGTGCCGCGTCTGCTCGCGGCGGACTGGAGCATGCGGCTGCGCGGCTTGCGGTGCGACGCCACGATCGGCGACTCCTTCCGTACGCCGCCTACCGGGTTAGCTGTCGGGTTCGGGCGATCGGAAGGCTGCCCTACGGTGCGCGTGCCGCTGGACGCTGCTGCTGTGCCGGCGGTGCGCGCGCCGATTCACCCCTGATGATGCGGTGGGTCCCCGGCTCCGGAGTGACCGGATTCAGCGGAGGCCGCCCGTGCCGACGCTTTCGCCGACGAGCCAACCGGGCCGCCCGAGAGGGCACCGTAGCGACAGTGTGGGGTCCCTGTGAAGGCTGGTGAGCGATACGCCCGATATCTCTCCGTGACCTCGGAACGGGGATGACGGCGGGGGCGCCTAGACTCGGTCGACGATGAGCAGCCTCTTCGACGACAGCTTCCTGGAGCGGTACGAGCCCCCGGCGGAGGACACCCCGCCGCCCCCGCCGGACGACCCCGAGGGCGCGTCCGGGCGGGACGCGGCCGAGGAGATCCCGGCCGATCTCTTCGCGGGCACCTTCGAGGGCGGGGCCGCCGCCGCGCACTACCGGGGTGGTGCCCCCCGGCCGGTGGTGGACGCCGCCGCGCTGCTGGAGGGGATGAACGAACAGCAGCGGGCGGCCGTCACACACACCGGAGCGCCGCTGCTGATCGTCGCCGGGGCGGGTTCGGGCAAGACCCGGGTGCTGACGCACCGCATCGCCCACCTGCTCGCCGCCCGGGGCGCGCAGCCGGGGCAGATCCTCGCCATCACCTTCACCAACAAGGCGGCGGGCGAGATGCGGGAGCGGGTGGAGGAGCTGGTCGGCCCGCGCGCGGGCGCGATGTGGGTCTCCACCTTCCACAGCGCCTGCGTGCGCGTCCTGCGGCGGGAGAGCAAGCGGCTCGGCTTCACCTCGTCCTTCTCGATCTACGACGCGGCGGACTCCAAGCGGCTGATGGCGCTGGTCTGCCGCGACCTCGACCTGGACCCGAAGCGCTATCCGCCCAAGTCGTTCAGCGCGAAGGTGTCCAGCCTCAAGAACGAGCTGGTGGACGACGAGGACTTCGCCGGACGCGCGGCCGACGGCTTCGAGAAGACGCTCGCCGAGGCGTACCGGATGTACCAGTCGCGCCTCCGCGAGGCGAACGCGCTGGACTTCGACGACATCATCATGACGACCGTCCACCTCCTCCAGGCGTTCCCGGACGTGGCCGAGCACTACCGGCGCCGCTTCCGGCACGTCCTGGTCGACGAGTACCAGGACACCAACCACGCCCAGTACACGCTGGTGCGCGAGCTGGTCGGCCCGTCGGACGGCGAGCCCCCGCCCGCCGAACTGTGCGTGGTGGGCGACGCCGACCAGTCGATCTACGCCTTCCGGGGCGCCACCATCCGCAACATCCTCCAGTTCGAGGAGGACTACCCCCAGGCCCGGACGATCCTGCTGGAGCAGAACTACCGCTCCACGCAGACCATCCTCAGCGCCGCGAACGCCGTCATCGAGCAGAACGAGAGCCGCCGCCCGAAGAACCTGTGGACCGAGGCCGGGCAGGGCTCCCACATCACCGGGTACGTCGCGGACACCGAACACGACGAGGCCCAGTTCGTCGCGGACGAGATCGACCGGCTCACCGACGCCGGCGAGGCCCGGGCGTCCGACGTGGCGGTCTTCTACCGCACCAACGCGCAGTCCCGGGTCTTCGAGGAGGTGTTCATCCGGGTCGGCCTGCCGTACAAGGTGGTCGGCGGCGTCCGCTTCTACGAGCGCAAGGAGGTCCGGGACGTCCTGGCCTACCTGCGCGTCCTCGCCAACCCGGAGGACGCCGTCCCGCTGCGCCGCATCCTCAACGTCCCCAAGCGCGGCATCGGGGAGCGCGCCGAGGCGATGATCGAGGCGCTGGCGCTGCGCGAGCGGATCACCTTCCCGCAGGCCCTGCGCCGGGTGGACGAGGCGTACGGCATGGCCGCCCGCTCCGCCAACGCCGTCAAGCGGTTCAACGTCCTGATGGAGGAGCTGCGGACGGTCGTCGAGTCCGGCGCCGGGCCCGCCACCGTGCTGGAGGCGGTGCTGGAACAGACCGGCTACCTCGCCGAACTCCAGTCCTCCACCGACCCGCAGGACGAGACGCGGATCGAGAACCTTCAGGAACTCGCCGCCGTGGCCCTGGAGTTCGAGCAGGACCGGGCGGACGAGGAGCCGGGCACGCTCGCCGAGTTCCTGGAACAGGTCGCGCTGGTGGCCGACTCCGACCAGATCCCCGACGAACAGGACGCGGACGGCGAGGGCGAGGGCGAGGGCGGCGTCATCACCCTGATGACCCTGCACACCGCGAAGGGCCTGGAGTTCCCCGTCGTCTTCCTGACCGGCCTGGAGGACGGCGTCTTCCCGCACATGCGGGCGCTGGGCCAGACCAAGGAGCTGGAGGAGGAGCGCCGCCTGGCGTACGTGGGCATCACCCGCGCCCGTGAGCGGCTGTACCTGACCCGCTCGACGCTCCGTAGCGTCTGGGGCCAGCCCGCCTACAACCCGCCCTCCCGCTTCCTGGAGGAGATCCCCGACCAGTATGTCACCTGGAAGCGCACCGGCGCCGCCGGGCAGGGCGCCTCCGCGGTGGCCGCCTCGGTCTCCTCCTCCGCCTCGGCCACCCGCGGTGGGCCGTCCGGCTTCGCCACCCGCCGCGCGAAGGAGCGTCCGGTGGTCGCGCTGGAGACGGGGGACCGCGTCACGCACGACAGCTTCGGGCTGGGCACCGTGGTGGGCGTGCAGGGCAGCGGGGACCGCGCGGAGGCCACCATCGACTTCGGCGGCGAGAAGCCCAAGCGGCTCCTCCTGCGGTACGCCCCGGTCGAGAAGCTGTAGCCGGACCGGACCGGACCGGACGCCGGGCACACGGAACCGGCCCGCGGCGGAGGCCGCGGGCCGGGAGCGCCCGGCGGACCGGGCGAGCGCGTGGGGCGCGGGGGCGTCAGCCGATGCTGAGGCCCTTGCTCTGGAACCAGGGCACCGGGTCGACGGCCGCGCCGCCCCCCGGGCGCACCTCGAAGTGCAGGTGCGGACCCGTGGAGTTGCCCGAGTTGCCGGAGTAGGCGATGGTGTCGCCCGCCTTCACCTCACCCGAGCGGATCTTGGTGCTGCTGAGGTGGCAGTACCAGGTCTCGGTGCCGTCCTCGGCGGTGACGATCGCCATGTTCCCGTAGGACATGTCCCACTTGGTGCTGACCGTGCCGTCGGTGACCGCCATCACCGGGGTGCCGAAGCTCACCGGGAAGTCGATGCCGGAGTGGACCGACATCCAGTTGATACCCGCCTGGCCGTACCGCGCGCTGAGCGTGGTGTCCTCGACCGGCAGCGCGAACTTCGGCCGCATCGCCTCCTTGCGGGCGGCCTCCTTGATCTTCCGCTCCCGCTCGGCCGCCTGCCGCTCCTTGAGGTCGATGCGCTCCTGGGTGCGGCTGGCCCGGTCGGCGAAGTCGTCGGCGTCGGCCGAGAGTCCGGCGAGCTGGGTGTCGAGCTTGTTGTTCGCCTTCGGCGGCTTCACGTCCTCCCGCTCCTGCGCGGCCTGCGGGGCGGGCTCCTTGCTCTCCCCCCCGCTGTCCATCACGGAGGCGGCGGCGACCCCGGCGACGCCCATCACGGCGACGGACGGCACGGCGACGGTCAGCAGCGCCGAACGGCGGGGTTTGGGGGAGCGGCGACGGCCGCGGTGCGGGCTGATCGGGGCGAGCGGCGCGGGCCCGGCGTCGTCCGGGGAGTCGGTCGGCAGGTCGTCCGCGGCGTGTGCCGACCTCGCGTTCAGGGGCTCGCCGTCAGCGAAGAGCGCGTCGAACGCCTCGTCGATGCGGGGGCGTTCGTCCTCGGGGTGCTGGAGCGCGGGGGAGTGCGGGACGCCGTGCGGATCGTGGGTGTCGTAGGCGGTGTAGGGCTCGTGTCCGCCGGGCACCTCCTGCGCGGCGGCGACGTACGGATCGTCCGCTCCGTACACCCCGTGTCCCGCCCAGGCCCCGGTGGTCTCGTGGAGGTCGTCCGGGCCGAGTTGGTCCGGTGCGCCGCCGGGATGGCCGGTGGGCGGCAGGTAGGCGGCGGGGTCGTAGGCGCCCGTCTCGCCGGGGTCGCCGTAGGCGGGGTGGGTGGCGTAGGCGTCCACTCCGCCGAACCCGGCGAACTGGCCGGTCTGTTCGAAGGAGCCGGACGGGTAGGCGCCGGTGTCGAAACCGGACGGCGCCTCGCCGAGCGGTGCGCCGAGCGGGTCCGGCGCTCCGCCGGTCTCGTGTTCCTCCGCGCTCTGACCGCCGTACGCGAGGAGGTCGTTGGCGCCCCACTGGCCGGTGGCGTCCCACTGCCCGGTCGCGTCCCACTGTCCGGTGGCGTCCCAGCTGGCGAGGCCCCACTGGCCGCCGGTGTCCCACTGGCCGGTCGCGGTGTCCTGGGAGGCGCCGGGGTGGGTCTGCCACCCGCCGGTGTCCTGGCCGTCGGCCGGAGGGTAGCCCTCGGGAGACGGCCAGCCCGCGTGGGCCGACTGGGCCGGGTGCGCGGTGTGTTCGTCGGGGCCGGTCTCCCGCGCGGCGTAGCCGAGGACGTCCCACTGGCCGGTGCCGAAGACGATCTCGTCGGGCCCGGGCTGGGTGTTGATGCCGAGGTCGTCCGCGGGCGCCCCACCGGGGTAGCCGCCCTGGTCGTACCCGGCGGAGTCGTACCCGCCCGCCGGGTCGTACCCGGCCTGGGGATATCCGCCGGTGTCGTATCCGAGAGTCGCGTGTGTGCCGGTGTCATACCCGGGGCCGTCCTGGGCGCCGTAGGCGCCCGCGGCGTACCCCGCGGAGTGGTCGGCCGGATCGCCGGCGTATCCGGCGTACCCGCCCGCCGGGTCGTACCCGGCCTGGGCGTAGCCGCCGGTCTGGTAGGGGTCGGCGGCGGACGGATCGGTGAGGTGCGCACCGCCGTAGGAGCCGTAGGAGGGGTCGTACCCCGTGTGCCCGCCGGTGTCGTAGGCGTCGTACGCGGCGGGGTAGCCGGTGTCGGCTCCCTGCTGGACGTAGGTGCCGTACGTCGTCTGGCCGTAGGGCGCGTCGTATCCGGAGGGTTCCTGGGGATAGGACTCCGTCGACGACGAGTCGGAAGCGCTGCCTACCGGGCCGGAAACTCCCGGTGGCTGACGGTCGTTCACCACCAACTTCTCTTTCGCCTCGGCGACAGGGGCGGAGCAGTGCCAGGACTGTACCCGGCGGTATGCGACGCCGACAATCTTCCGAGGGTTTCCGGACTCGGGGAAGCGGGCATTCGGCTGCGTTTCGGCGGTCTACGGGCTGGTAGTCGCCCCACCGTTCGAGCGCGTTCGGCTGGGGCGGCCTTTATCGAACCCGCCGCCAACCGGAGGGCGATCCCGGCCCTTTCTCCGGCTTTCCATCAACTTCCCACGGAGATAGGGAATTTGGCCCTTCCTGGTGGAACGGCCCAGGTGACGACGGTCCGTTCGCCGTCCGCCGGGCCGCGCCCCGGCCGTCAACCTCGACCGGGGCGGCGGCGTGGCGCGCGGCGCCCCGGCGCCGGACGTGGACGACCCGGATGGGCCAGCCCCGCTCGGCGGTGGGCGGGAGCCGGGAGGAAAGCGCCGGGGAGGCCGCTCCCCGGCGGCGTTCGCCCTTCCGGCCGTGGCCCGCGCGCCGCCCGCCGTGGCCCGCGCGCCGGTGGCGGGCGCCGGGCGGGGCTCCGGGGGCCGGAGGCTTCGGAGGACGGGCGGGGAGGGGGCGGCCGGGGGCCGTCCGCGTGTGATTTCCCCCTCCCCGCGGAGCACGGACCGCGCCGGTGCGGGATGCTGGAGATAACGTTCGTTCACCTCGACGGTGCGGGCAGGGCGTGGCAACCGGTGCGGCCGGTCCGGGGACCGTGATGAATGGAGGCAGTGATGGGTGTGTCGGGGCCGATCCGTGTGGTGGTCGCGAAGCCGGGGCTGGACGGCCACGACCGTGGGGCCAAGGTCATCGCGCGGGCGCTGCGGGACGCGGGCATGGAGGTCATCTACACCGGGCTGCATCAGACGCCCGAGCAGATCGTGGACACCGCGATCCAGGAGGACGCGGACGCCATCGGCCTCTCGATCCTCTCCGGAGCGCACAACACCCTGTTCGCCAAGGTGCTGGAGCTGCTGCGGGAGCGTGAGGCCGAGGACATCAAGGTCTTCGGCGGCGGCATCATCCCGGACGGGGACATCGACGCGCTGAAGGAGCAGGGGGTCGCCGCGATCTTCACTCCGGGCGCCACCACCACCGAGATCGTGGAGTGGATCCGCGCGCACGTCGGTCCGGTCGCGGCCTGACGCTCGCGCCCCTCCCGGCGGCGTTCCCGCCGCCGGTGCCGGGCGGCGGGGACGTCCCGTCGCCCGCCCGGCCGTCCGGGCCGCCGGTGCCGTCCGGACGGGGCGGCGCCGGAGTCGGGGGCCGCCCCGTCAGGCACCGCCGCCCGCTTCCGGCCGGTCTCCGGGGGTGGCGGCCGTATCGTCCAGCTCGGCCGCACCGTCCAGTTCGGCGAGCATCACGGCCCGCAGCCGGAGGGTGCTCATCAGCCGGTGGAACGCCTCGGCCCAGTAGGTGTCGGCGCCCGGCGCCCCCCGCCGGGTGTCCGTGAGCGCGGCGAGCGGCGCGAGCCGCTCCGCGCCCGCCGGGTCCAGGCAGCGTTCGGCCAGCCCCATCACCCCGCTGAAGCTCCACGGGTGACTGCCCGCGTCCCGGGCGATCTCCAGCGCGTCCACCACGGCCCGCCCCAGCGGCGCGCTCCACGGCACCGCGCAGACACCGAGAATCCGGAACGCCTCCGAGAGCCCGTGGGCCTCGATGAACCGCGCCGCCCACTCGCTCCGCTCCGCCGTGGGGAGCACCGTCAGCAGCTTGGCCGGATCGCCGGGACCGTCGGTGAACGGCGTGGTGGGCGGCCCGATCAGGGCCCGGGCCCACTCCGCGTCGCGCTGCCGGACGGCCGCCCGGCACCAGGCGGCGTGGACGTCCCGCTGCCAGCCGTCGGCCACCGGCAGCGCGGCGATCTCGACCGGGGTGCGGCCCCCCAGGTGCTCCGACCAGATACCGAGCGGTGCCGCCGCGACCAACTGCCCCAGCCACCAAGACCGTTCACCTCGGCCCTTGGGCGGTTTGGGGACGACGCCGTCCCGCTGGGCCTCCGCGTCACACGCGGTCGGGGCGTCGACGACGATCCACGGTCCGTCCCCGGCCGCGTCCCCGTCCCGCCGCGCCTGTGGGTCCCGCTCCCCGGTGGCTCCGCCCCGCTCCCGTTCCGGCCGGGCCGGGGCGCTCGGTGGCTCCGGCGTCTTCGGGGCCTCCGCCGTGGTGGCGGCGGGTGGGGCGCCGGGCGCTGCGCCGGTGACCCGCAGATGCGCCCGTGCCCGGCCCGCCATCCGCGCGGCCAGCGCCGACTCGGGGAGTGCGGACAGCAGTTGGGCGGCGGTCGCCCGGACGGTGCTGCTGCGGTCGGCGAGCGCCCGCTCCAGGAACGGCTCGTCACCGGGGCAGAGCCGTTCACGCAGCGCGTCCATGAACATCATCCGGTCCTCGGCGCGTTCGGCGCGCCAGCCGCTCGCGAGCAGCGTCAGCCCGGCGGCCGGATCGCGGCGGCGGAGCGCCATCAGCAGCGCCACCCGCTCCGCGAACAGCCCCTCCTCCCACACCCGTTGGGTGTTCTCGTCCAGTTCCGGAGCGGCCTCCCGCGCGGTACGGGGCGAGGTGGCCGCACGCGCGGCGAGGTGCGGCGCGGGGTTGTCCCGCAGTGCGAACTTCCAGTCCGGGTTCAGCCGGGCGAGCCAGAGGGCGCGCGGCCCGGCGAAGGTCAGCGCCTCGGGACGCAGGTCGGTCCGGCCCCGCGCCGCCTCCAGCAGCGCGGGCAGCAGCGCCGACGGGGCGCGGTAGCCGCGCCGGTTGGCCGCCGCGAGCCACTGCGGCAGCAGTTCGCCGAGGTCGGGGGTGCCCCCGCCACGGCGTCCGCCCTCGTCACCCCGGCCGCCGGAGCGCTGGCTGAGCAGGGAGCGCAGCCGCCGTTCGGCGGCCTCCGGCAGCGGCGGGCGGTCGTCCTCCGGCGCGGGGGCGGGCGCGGGACGCGCCGCGAGCGGCGGCGCCCCCGCCCGCCGCTGCACGGTGCGGACGGCCGCGGCGTCCAGCAGCGCGGTGACGTCGCCGCCGGGCGGGGTGCGGCGCTGCGCTCCGAGCAGCGCCGCGGTGACGAGTTCGCTCCAGGGCACGGTGGTGGTCATCGGACGCGGCGCTCCTCGACTTCGGCGGACGTCGACTTCGACGGGACGGGTGCGGGCACGGAGACGGATGCGGACACGGAGACGGGTGCGGGGAACGGCGGTTCGGGCGCGGAGGCGGTGGGCGGTCCGCCGCCGCCCTCCGGGGCGTGGCCCAACCGCCCACCAGGGCCGTTCAGTTCACTGGGGGAGCGGCTGGCCGCGGGCCGGGGCGTGGTCGACGCCGGGATGGGGCCGCGAACCGGGACGTGCCCGATCTCCGGGGTGCGGACGGGGGTTGGCGCGGTCACAGCGGTACGGCGGTGCCGTCGGCGCTCCAGGCGCTGTACGGGGCGAAGCCCCGGTGCCCGTGCTCGCCGAACACGGTGAGCGGGGCGCCGCCGGAGAGCGCGAGGAGCTTCCAGAGCGCGCCGGACGCCGTCTCCGGATGGACGGGCACCGCGACCCACGCGCGACGCTGCCCCAACTCCTCAGTGGACGGGGCGGCTTCGGGACCCGTCTCCGTCTCCCGTCCGCCCGCGCGGCCCGCGTCTTCCGGGGCGGGCCCCTCGCCGGAACGGCCCTGCCCCGCCGCCTCGTCGGCCGGAGGCACGCCCAACTCCCAGCCTTCCGGGGCGGGTTCGGTGGCGAGCTGCCACTCCTCCGGACCGCCGTCCACCCCGGGCGGGATCGGCAGCACCCCGCGCAGCACCACCGGCCAGCCCTCCAGCCAGGGGTCCTCGGCGAGCGCCCGTGCGTACGCCGCCGGGGCCTCCGGGAGCGCCTCGCCGTCCGGCACGAAGCCCGCGCCGGGTGGGCCGTACCGCTCTCCGAGCGCGGCGCGGAGCGGCGGGGCTCCGGGGTGGAAGGCCAGGTCCGCCTCGACCGACAGGCCCACGGGGAGGGCCAGTTCGGGCGCGCCGCCGGGCGGGCCGAAGGACAGCAGGAGGGCGGTGCGCCCCGAGCGGTGGCCCCGGAGCCAGATCCGGCGGGCCGTCAGCCGCCCCATCGTCTCGTCCCGCCGCCCCAGGACCAGCCACTCGTCGCGGACCCGGGCCGCCGGGTCGGCCAGCAGCTCGGCGGAGTCCACCGTGTGGCCGACCCGGGTGCGGACCGTGGCCGCCAGCGGCTCGGGCAGCTCGTCCAGCCGCAGGCAGCTGACGTTGAGCAGGTGCAGCAGCGCGCACTCCGACAGCAGCCGCCCCGGCCAGTCGGCGCCCGTGGTGTGACTGCCCAACTCCCGTACACGGGAGGCGAGTCCGGGTGCCTGGGCGTCCACCATCCGGGCGGCCATCTCGTCCCACCGGGCGTATCCGGCGCGGTCGGCGCCGGCGAGTCCGCCGTTCAGCAGGTCGGCCAGGCGCTGTTCCAGCTCGGTGGCGCCCGCCGCGACGCGCTGGCTCCGGCGCTCCGCGCGGCGCCGGGCCGCCTCCGGGTCGGCGGGTGCCCGGCGCCGGGCACCGCCCGGAGTCTCGCCGCCCGCCGCGCCCTTGGCCGGTTCCCGGCCCGTGCCGCGCGCCGCCGCACCGTCCACGGCGCGTTCCGCGCGCGCCCGGCGGGCGTCCAGCCACTCCCGCGCCCAGTCCGGGCGTCCGGTGGCGGGCGCCACCGCCGTCTCCCCCTCGGACCAGCGCAGCAGCAGCGCCAGCGCGTGCTTGCAGGGGAACTTCCGGCTGGGGCAGGAGCACCGGTACGCCGGGGCCGGGTTCCCCAGGAGGTCGACGACGGTCTGGTAGCGCGTGCCGCCGCTGCCCGCGCAGCGCCCCCACACCGCCTCGCCGTCCGCCCCCGTCTCCGACCACGGTGACGGCGTCGCGAGCCGGTTCGCCGCCGAGCGTGACGAGGCGTCCGGAGCCAGCTCCAGCACCTGCTCCGACGTCCAGCGCAACCCCTGTGCAGTCATGCGAACGACGGTAGGAGCCGCCACTGACACCCGCCCGGCCCGAGCCGGGGACGGAGCGCGAGGACGGGCAGGGGAGGGAGCACGGGGACGGCCGTGTGCGTCCGTCGAGGGGCGTCCGGTCGCCGGGGTGGTGGTCACCCGGGGTGGTCGTCCGTGGCGGGGTGGTTGTCAGTGGTGCGGTGCAGGGTGGTCGGCACGTCGTTCCACCGCGTGTCGAGGGGGAGTTGTGACCCGTTCCCAATCCGTGGCTGAGGCCGCCGCACCGTCGTCCGGTGCTCCCACCGAGGTGTCCGGCGCGGCGCCGAACGCCCTGCGGCCGCACGCCGAGGACGCGTTCGCGGAGGAGCTGGCCGCGCTGGCCGAGGCGGACGACCGGCCGCGCCCGGAGCGCTGGCGGCTGTCCCCGTGGGCGGTCGCCACCTACCTGCTCGGCGGCGAACTGCCGGACGGCACCGTCATCACGCCGAAGTACGTGGGCCCGCGCCGGATCGTCGAGGTCGCCGTCACCACCCTGGCGACGGACCGGGCGCTGCTGCTGCTCGGCGTTCCGGGCACCGCCAAGACCTGGGTCTCCGAGCACTTGGCCGCCGCCGTGAGCGGCGACTCGACCCTGCTGGTGCAGGGCACGGCGGGCACCGCCGAGGAGGCCGTGCGGTACGGCTGGAACTACGCCCGGCTGCTGGCGGAGGGCCCCAGCCGGGAGGCGCTGGTGCCGAGTCCGGTGATGCGGGCCATGGTGGAGGGGAGCACCGCCCGGGTCGAGGAACTGACCCGTATCCCGGCCGACGTGCAGGACAGCCTCATCACCGTCCTCTCGGAGAAGACGCTGCCGATCCCCGAACTGGGGGAGGAGGCGCGGGCGGTCAGCGGCTTCAACCTGATCGCCACCGCCAACGACCGCGACCGTGGGGTCAACGAGC
This sequence comes from Streptomyces sp. AJS327, assembly GCF_013450295.1. GTDB lineage: Bacteria > Actinomycetota > Actinomycetes > Streptomycetales > Streptomycetaceae > Streptomyces. The sequence goes on along the minus strand of NZ_SKBR01000006.1, from coordinate 35,007 downwards.
TGTCCAGCGCGCTGCGCAGGCGGTTCAACACCGTGGTGCTGCCGCTTCCGGCCTCCGCCGAGGAGGAGGTCGACATCGTCTCCCGCCGGGTGGACCAGATCGGGGGCTCGCTGCGGCTGCCCGCCGTGCCGGAGGGCGTGGAGGAGATCCGGCGGGTCGTCACCGTCTTCCGTGAACTGCGGGACGGCGTCACCGAGGACGGCCGCACCAAGGTCAAGTCCCCCTCGGGCACGCTCTCCACGGCCGAGGCGATCTCCGTGGTGACCGGCGGGCTGGCCCTCGCCGCGCACTTCGGGGACGGCGTGCTGCGCGCCTCGGACGTGGCCGCCGGAATCCGTGGCGCGGTGGTGCGCGATCCGGCCGCCGACCAGGTGGTCTGGCAGGAGTACCTGGAGGCCGTCGTCCGGGAGCGGGCGGGCTGGAAGGACTTCTACCGCGCCTGCCGTGAGGCCGCCGCGTGACGGCCCCGTCCGGGAGGGACGCCGCGCGGGCGGGCGGGGCGGACGCCGAACGGCCGGACGGGCCCCTGCTGTTGGGCGTGCGGCACCACGGCCCGGGCTCGGCCCGCGCGGTGGGGGCGGCGCTCGCCGCGTACCGGCCGGAGGTGCTGCTGGTCGAGGGCCCGCCGGAGGCGGACGCGGTGGTGTCGCTCGCCGCCGACGAGGGGATGCGGCCGCCCGTCGCGCTGCTGGCGCACGCGCGGGGCGAGCCGGGCCGGGCGGCCTTCTGGCCGCTCGCGGAGTTCTCCCCGGAGTGGGTCGCGATCCGCTGGGCCCTGGAGGCCGGGGTGCCGGTGCGGTTCGTCGACCTCCCGGCGGCGCACTCGCTCGCCCTGGCCGCGCCCGCCACCGAAGGGGACGCCCAACCTCCGTCGGATGAACCGGAGTTGGATAAGCCGCCCGAGGCCGGGGAGCCGTCCGCCCCCATGGAGCCGTCCACCCCCGGGGAGTCGTCCGAGGGGGCGGAGTTGCGGGCCGACCCGCTGGCCGCGCTCGCGCGCGCCGCCGGGTACGACGACGCGGAGCGCTGGTGGGAGGACGCCGTGGAGCACCGCCTCCCGGCCCCGGCACCCCACCCGTCCGTCCCCGCTGACCCCTCCGGTCCGGCCACCTCGTCCCAACCACCCAGCCCCTACGCCCCGTTCGCGGCGCTCGCCGAGGCGATGACGGCGCTACGCGAGAGTTTCCCACCCTCCGGGGAGACGGACGCCGCCAGGTCGGCGGGCCCGGGCACGGAGCGCCGCGACCTGATCCGGGAGGCCCATATGCGGCTCCGACTCCGCGAGGCACAGCGGGAGTTCGGCGCCGGGTCGGTGGCCGTGGTCTGCGGTGCCTGGCATGTGCCCGCGCTGGCCCGGCGGTCCACCGTCACCGCCGACCGCGCGCTGCTGAAGGGGCTGCCCAAGGTGCGCGCCGAGGTGACCTGGGTGCCGTGGACCCACCGCAGGCTCGCCCGGGCCGGGGGGTACGGCGCGGGCGTCACCTCGCCCGGCTGGTACGCGCACCTATTCCACTCCCCGGACCGGCCGCTGGAGCGCTGGATGACGCGGGTGGCCCGGCTGTTGCGGGCCGAGGACCACAGCGCCTCCTCCGCGCACGTGATCGAGGCGGTGCGGTTGGCGGAGAGCCTGGCGGCCCTGCGCGGCCGACCGCTCGCCGGGCTGGGCGAGTGTGTGGACGCGGTGCGGGCGGTGCTCTGCGAGGGCTCGGACGTACCGCTCGCGCTGGTGGAGGATCGGCTGGTCGTAGGGGAGGCACTGGGCGAGGTCCCGGAGGGCGCGCCCGCCGTGCCGCTCCAGCGAGACCTGAGCAGGGCGCAGCGCTCGCTGCGGCTCACCCCGTCGGCGGCGGAACGGCGGCTCGACCTCGACCTGCGGGGCGAGACGGACGCGGCGCGCAGCAGGCTCTTCCACCAACTGCGGCTGCTCGGCGTCGACTGGGCCCGGCCGGTCGCGGAGCGGGGCGGCACCGGAACCTTCCGGGAGAGCTGGTCGCTGTGCTGGGAGCCCGAGTTGGCGGTGCGCGTCGCGGAGGCCGGGGTGTGGGGTACCACGCTGCCCGGCGCGGCCACCGCCAAGGCGGAGGCGGAGGCGGTGGGCGCGGAGTCGCTGGCCGAGGTCACCGCGCTCGCGGAGCGCTGTCTGCTCGCCGGACTGCCGGACGCGCTGCCCGTGGTGATGCGCGCCCTCGCGGACCGCGCGGCGCTGGACACCAACGTCGGGCAGCTCGCGGAGGCCCTGCCCGCGCTGGTCCGCTCCGCCCGGTACGGGGACGTACGCGGCTCGGACGGCGCGGCGCTGACCGAGGTCGCGGCCGGGCTGGCCGAGCGCGTCCGGGTCGGACTACCGCCCGCCTGCGTGGGGTTGGACGCGAGCGGCGCGGAGGCGATGCGGGCGCACCTCGACGCCGTGCACCAGTCGGTCAGCCTGCTCGCCCAGACCGCGCCCGTCGACGACGCCGCGGACCCGGGCTCCGGCGTCCCGCCCAACCAGCCCGAACAGAGCGGCGCGGGGCGGGAGTTCGCCCCGGAGGGGCTGGCCGGGCTGCCAGCGCGCTGGCGCGCCGTACTGCGCGCGCTGGCCGAACGGGACCGGATACCGGGGCTGTTGCGCGGGCGCTGCGTCCGGCTGCTGCTGGACGACGGGCGGTTGGCGGACGCCGAGGCGGCGCGGCTGATGGGCCTCGCGCTGTCCTCCGGGGCCCCGGCGGCGGGGGCGGCCGCCTGGATCGAGGGGTTCCTCTCCGGCGGCGGGATGCTGCTGGTGCACGACGCGCGGCTGCTCGGGCTGGTCGACGGCTGGCTGGGCGGTGTTCCGGAGGACTCCTTCATCGACGTACTCCCGCTGCTGCGGCGCACGTTCGCGGACCTGGAAGAGGGAGTCCGGCGCACGGTGGGCGAGTTGGTGCGCCGTGGCCCGCGGGCGGGGAACGGCCCGCCAACGTCCGGGGGCGGGGGCCGCGATCCGGAGGCGGCGCTCGACCCGTCGCGCGCGCGGGCGGTGCTGCCGGTACTGGAGCGGCTGCTGGGCGCCCCGCCCACGGCGGTCGCGAGGGTCCCCGCGACACCGGACGCCGCGACGGCCGCGCCCCCCACCGGGCCCCGGCCCGACCCCGAACCGGCGTCCACGGCTGGGCCGTTCGCGCCATCCGTCGCGGGGCCGCTGGCCGAGCCGGAGGTGGACCGGGCCGGGGTGGTGCGCCGCTGGCGGCTGGTGCTGGGCGGTTCCGGTGAGACCGACGGCACCGGCTGCGTCCTCGGCGGCCGGGACGCCGCGCTGGACCGCACGCTGGAGGCGCTGTACGGCGCCCGTACCGGCAGGAGCGGCGGGTACGGCGCCGTGGGGCGCGGCCGCTCGGGCCGCTCGGCCGGGCTGGGCGGCTCGGCGCCCGACGTGGCGCGCTGGCTCGGGGACATCCGCGCCTACTTCCCCAGCTCCGTGGTCCAGGTGATGCAGCGGGACGCGATGGACCGGCTCGGGCTCTCCGCGATGCTGCTGGAGCCGGAGTTGATGGAGGCAGTCGAGCCCGACGTGCACCTGGTGGGCACCCTGCTGTCGCTGAACAAGGCCATGCCGGAGACCAGCCGGGAGACGGCCCGGGCCGTGGTGCGCCGGGTCGTGACCGAACTGGAGCGGCGGCTGGCCGGGCGGACCCGTTCGACGCTCGGCGGGGCGCTGGACCGTGCGGCGCGGATCCACCGGCCGCGCCACCGGGACATCGACTGGGACCGCACCATCCGCGCCAACCTGCGGCACTACCTGCCCGAGCACCGCACGGTGGTGCCGGAGCGGCTGGTGGGGTTCGGGCGCGCGGCGAACGCGGCGAAGAAGGAGGTGATCCTCTGCGTCGACCAGTCGGGGTCGATGGCCTCCTCGGTGGTCTACGCCTCGGTGTTCGGGGCCGTGCTCGCCTCGATGCGGTCGCTCAGCACGCGGATCGTCGTCTTCGACACCAGCGTCGTCGACCTGACGGACGCCATCGACGACCCGGTGGACGTCCTCTTCGGCACCCAGCTCGGCGGCGGCACGGACATCAACCGGGCGCTCGCGTACTGTCAGTCGCGGATCAGCCGTCCGAACGAGACGGTCGTGGTGCTCGTCAGCGACCTGTACGAGGGCGGTATACGGAACGAGATGCTGAAGCGGGTCGCCGCGATGCGGGCGGCCGGGGTGCGGTTCGTCTCCCTGCTCGCCCTCTCCGACGACGGTGCCCCGTCCTACGACCGGGAGCACGCGGCGGCGCTGGCCGCGCTGGGCGCCCCGGCCTTCGCCTGCACCCCGGACCAGTTCCCCGAGGTGATGGCGGCGGCCATCGAACGCCGGGCCCTGCCCGCCCCGGAGGCCACCGCGACGGGAGCCGCCTGACCCCGGGGAACGAGCCCCCGCCCCGCGCCACCCGCCCGGTGACCAGCGCGCGTCGAACCGATACGCGCCGAACCAGTACGCCTGACCTGACCTGACCTGACCTGACCTGACCCGGACCGGTCGTCCCGTCTCCCACGGGGCGGCCGGTCCGCCGTGCGTCCGCCCCCGGCCGTCCCGCTCTCCCCTCCCTACCCGGTCCACCCCGGCGGCGCATTCCCCGGGTTTCCGGGAATTCCCCTGAGTTTCCGCCGAGTTCGCGCGAATTCCCCGCTGTCGCGGGTGGGTTCCGGGTGTTCCGGGTGTTCCCGGCGGCCTCCGGGAGGTGCCCGCCGCCCGCCTCTCCCGGCCGGTCGCCGGGTGGGCGCGTTCCGTCGGTCGTCGCCTGCCGCCAACAGGCCACCGGTTCCGTCGCTGGTGAGCCGGGGTGGCGCGGCTGCGCCCCGGGTCCGGGCCGGGGTGTGTGGCGCTCGTGCCCCGGTGCGGGCGGCTGAATGTGGACGGCTCCACCCCGCTCTGTGACGGGTTTCACCGCTCCGGTGTGAGCTGGGATTTATGAAGCGCAGACGTGCGGAGCTAATCTGCAAGACGGACATGCCGCGTACCTGGGTCTGAGCGGAAGATCGTGTGCGCCCTCGTAGTGACCGCGTCGTCACGCCGCCCCAGCGGCACGCCCACGCTGAGAACGACCGCGATACCACTGACTAAGGGGACGGACGCGCGTGGACCTGTTCGAGTATCAGGCGAGGGACATCTTCGCCAAGCATGACGTTCCGGTGCTGGCCGGTGAAGTCATCGACACCCCTGAGGCCGCTCGTGAGGTGACCGAGCGCCTCGGTGGCCGCGCCGTTGTGAAGGCCCAGGTCAAGACCGGTGGCCGCGGCAAGGCCGGCGGTGTGAAGCTGGCTTCCGACCCGGCCGAGGCCGTCGAGAAGGCCGGCCAGATCCTGGGCATGGACATCAAGGGCCACACCGTCAACAAGGTGATGCTGGCCCAGACCGCGGACATCGCGGAGGAGTACTACGTCTCCTTCCTCCTCGACCGCACCAACCGCACCTTCCTCGCGATGGCATCCGTCGAGGGCGGCGTGGAGATCGAGGAGGTGGCCGCCACCAACCCGGAGGCGCTCGCCAAGATCCAGGTCGACGCGCTGGACGGCGTGACCGAGGCGAAGGCGCGGGAGATCGCCGAGGCGGCGAAGTTCCCCGCCGAGCTGATCGACCAGGTCGTCAACGTGCTCCAGAAGCTGTGGGGGGTCTTCGTCAAGGAGGACGCCCTGCTGGTCGAGGTGAACCCGCTGGTCAAGACCGGCGACGGCAAGGTCATCGCGCTGGACGGCAAGGTCTCGCTGGACGCGAACGCCGAGTTCCGGCAGCCCGACCACGCCGCGCTGGAGGACAAGGCGGCGGCGAACCCGCTGGAGGCGGCGGCCAAGGCGAAGGGCCTCAACTACGTCAAGCTCGACGGCCAGGTGGGCATCATCGGCAACGGCGCCGGGTTGGTCATGTCGACGCTGGACGTCGTCGCGTACGCGGGCGAGGCCCATCAGGGCGTCAAGCCCGCCAACTTCCTCGACATCGGGGGCGGCGCCTCCGCCGAGGTGATGGCGAACGGGCTGGAGATCATCCTCGGGGACCCGGACGTGAAGTCCGTCTTCGTCAACGTCTTCGGTGGCATCACCGCCTGCGACGCGGTGGCCAACGGCATCGTCCAGGCGCTCGAACTGCTCGCCTCCAAGGGCGAGGACATCTCCAAGCCGCTCGTCGTCCGGCTGGACGGCAACAACGCGGAGCTGGGGCGCAAGATCCTCACCGACGCCAACCACCCGCTGGTGCAGCAGGTGGACACCATGGACGGAGCGGCCGACCGCGCCGCCGAGCTGGCCGCCAAGTAACAGGGACGAGGACACCGACACACCATGGCTATCTTCCTCACCAAGGAGAGCAAGGTCATCGTCCAGGGGATGACCGGCTCCGAGGGCCAGAAGCACACCAAGCGGATGCTGGCCTCCGGCACCAACATCGTCGGCGGGGTCAACCCCCGCAAGGCGGGCACGACCGTCGACTTCGACGGGACCGAGGTCCCCGTGTTCGGCGGCGTCAAGGAGGCCATGGAGGCCACCGGCGCCGACGTGACCGTCATCTTCGTCCCGGAGAAGTTCACCAAGAGCGCCGTGATCGAGGCCATCGACGCCGCGATCCCGCTCGCCGTGGTGATCACCGAGGGCATCGCGGTGCACGACTCCGCCGCGTTCTGGGCCCACGCGGGCAAGCACGGCAACGCCACGCGCATCATCGGCCCGAACTGCCCCGGTCTCATCACCCCCGGGCAGTCCAACGCGGGCATCATCCCGGCCAACATCACCAAGCCGGGCCGTATCGGACTGGTCTCCAAGTCCGGCACGCTCACGTACCAGATGATGTACGAGCTGCGCGACATCGGCTTCTCCACCTGCGTCGGCATCGGCGGTGACCCGGTCATCGGCACCACGCACATCGACGCCCTCAAGGCGTTCCAGGAGGACCCGGAGACCGACCTGATCGTCATGATCGGGGAGATCGGCGGGGACGCGGAGGAACGTGCCGCCGACTACATCAAGGAGAACGTGACGAAGCCCGTCGTGGGGTACGTCGCGGGCTTCACCGCCCCCGAGGGCAAGACGATGGGCCACGCGGGCGCCATCGTCTCCGGCTCCTCCGGCACCGCGCAGGCCAAGCAGGAGGCGCTGGAGGCCGCGGGTGTGAAGGTCGGCAAGACGCCCTCCGAGACCGCGCGGCTCGCCCGCGAGCTGCTCGCGGGCTGAGGAGCGTCCCCTGCCCGCGGTCCGGCCGCGAGCAGCGCGAACCGAGGCGGCGACCGTTGTCCGGACGGGCCCGCGCCGAGTGCGGCGCGGGCCCGTCCGACGTCCGGTGGCCAGGCCCGGCGGTCTCGAGGGACCGGACCCGCGCCGACACCACGATGGATACGGACGTACCGGGGTAAATAGGGCGCTGTTGGCAGCATGACGGGGTGAGTCAGACGACGCGTCCCAGCCAGTCACCGCCCCCGAGCCGCCGCTCACTCCGCCACCGGGCCCCCGCCGTGACCGGCTGGCTGTTCGCCGGCGCGCTCGCCGCCGTGCTGGGGCTCGGGCTGATCGCCGCCCTGGTGCTCCTGCTGTGGACCCTCTCGCCCTACCCGGACAGCGGTCCCAGCGGCGCCCTGCACATCGCCGCCGATCTCTGGCTGCTCGCGCACGGCGCCGACCTGCTCCGCACCGGAACGCCCTCCGGGGTGCCCGCGCCCATCGGTCTGACGCCGCTGCTGCTCAGCCTCCTCCCCGCCGGACTACTGTTCCGCGCGGCCCAGCAGGCCGTCGCGGAGGCCGAGTTCGCGCGTGAGCACGCCGCCGACCGGGCCGTCCCGGACGAGCGCGCGGTGTCCGAGGGCCGGGCCGTCCACGGCCGCCCGGACGGGGACGGGCGGGGCGCGGCGGAACCGGACACCGACCGGCACGCGGGCCGGCCGGGGGAGCGGGTGCCGGAGCCGCTGGAGGGCGCCACCCCGCGTCGCATCCTCGGCTGGGTGTGCGCCGGGTACCTGCTGGCCGCCACCGCCGCCGTCGGCTACGCCGCCTCCGGCCCGATCCACGTCGACGTGGTCACCGCCGTGACCCACCTCCCGCTGTTCGTCCTGATCGTGGCCGCCGCCGGTGCGTGGATCGGCTGCGGCAGCCCCGTACCGGAACCGCCCGGCACCCGTGGACGCTCCGGCTTCGTCCGGCGCGGGCTGGCGCGCGAACCCCGGGAGCGGCTGCTCACCGCGCTCCGCGCGGCGGGCTGGACGGGCGGGGTGCTCTGCGCCGGTGGCGTACTGCTCACCGCCGCCGCGCTGGTGTGGGACGCCAACTCCACCAGCGCGCCGCCACCGCTGCTGACCAGCGCTTTCTCCGGACAGCTCGGGGTGCTGCTGCTGGTGTGCGCGCTGGTGCCCAACGCGGCGGTCTGGGCCGCCTCCTACCTGCTGGGCCCGGGGTTCACGGTGGGCGGCGGAAGCCTCGTCACCCCGCTCGACGCGCGAGGCTACCCGGACCTGCCCAACTTCCCGCTGTTCAGCGCCGTTCCGGCGGAGGGGACACACGGCCCGTACGCGATGGCGCTGGCCTGGGCGCTGCCCGCGCTGGCGGGCGTGGTCTGTGGCTGGAGCGTCGGCCGCGACACCGTCCCGGTCCGTGGACGGCGGTGGGTCCTGCGCGGCTGGCGCGGCACGCTCGGCACCGCGCTGCTCGCCGCCTGCGCCGTCGGCGCGGGCATGGCGGCGCTCGCCCTGCTGGCCGGGGGAGCGATGGGTACGGGCGAGCTGGCCCGACTCGGGCCGCGCTGGTGGTACACCGGGCTGGTCGCGCTGGGCTGGGCGGCGCTCGCCGGACTGCCGAGCGCCCTGGTCGTACGCGGCTGGCGGCTGCGTGGCACCCGGGCACCGCACACCCCCTCCGCCGGAGCCCGCACCCGGCACCTCCCCGCCGCGAGCGCCGTCCCGCCCGGGGGCCCTGTCCCGTCCGGCGGCCCGATCCGGCCCGGAAGGCCGGTCCCGTCCGGAGCGTCGCGGGACCCGCGCGGCGCCGGGGAGCGGCCGACGAGGAGGACCGGGGCCACCACCCCGGCGCCCCCGGCGCTGTCGGTACCCCCAGCGGCCACGACCTCCGGAACCGGCGTGACCACGGTGGCGCTCGCTCGCCCGCCCGCCACGGCCCGCGCCTCGGGAACGTCGCCCGGAAGCGGGGTGGCCGCCGACGGTGCCGCCGGGGCGACCCCGGAGCCGCGCGAGGACCGGGGCGCGCGACGGCGCTGGTGGGGAGGGCGCCGCACGCGGGCCGCCAGCCCGGTCCCACCGGAGACCCGCCCCGCCACCGCGACCACCCCGAGGAACGCCCCCGCGACCGCGTCGCGGAACACCACCGCGACCGCGTCGCAGAACGTCACCGCCCCACCAGAGGCCACCGCCGACGGCGTGGCCACGGGGGACACCGCCCGGTGGCACGAGACCGGGGCCCGGCAACGCCGGTGGGCCGCGCTCCGCGAGGCGTCCGGCGGGCTGGTGCCCGACTTCGAGCCCCGCCACCCCGACTGACCGGTCCCACCCCGACTGACCCGGTCCGACGGCCGCCCGGACCGAGGGCCCGGACCGAGGGCAGCCCGGCGCGGAACCTGGCCGGGGTCCGCCGGAATCCGGGGCCGGGAAGGGCTACCGCTCCCGGCGTCGGGGCGTCCGGGTCAGGGCCGGTTGTCCAGGATGGACCGGAGATTGTCCGGAAGGAGCCGGTCACACTCCTCGCGGGACGCGGTGGTGAGCGAGTCCTCCTCGCAGGCGTAGTAGTCGCGGTAGACCAGCTCGACGGTGAAGGTCGCGGCGACCAGACAGAGCGCGAGGCCGGAGGTCACCAGACCGCTGATCGCCGCTGTCCGCTGCGCCTTGGCCGCCTGCGCCGGGCCCACCGCTACCGGCGGCCCGCCCGGAGTGGGCTGCCGCTCCCCCTCGGGCTCACCGTGCCGGTCGGTTCCGGCCACGTCCTCCGGCTCGGCGCCACGACGGCCGCGCCCGCCGCGCCGCTCCCGCTCCTCGCCGTCCTGCGGCTGCCTCCGGCCGCGCAGCGCGTTGATGCCCCAGTACAGCGAGAGCGCACCGAGCAGCAGCGCGATCTGCGGCAGGCTGAACAGCACGAAGAACAGCGCCCAGATGCCGGTGTGCAGGGAGTAGCGGGCGTGCCGCTGGAGCCGGTCTCGCGGGTCCCAGCGCATACCGCGCCCGCCGGAGCCGTTGCCGCGCCCGCCGTCGCCCTCGTCCTGTCCGTTGGAGGGGCGGCCGAAGCCGCCGCTGCCGCGACCAGGTTGGCGGCTGCTCCACTGGCTGCCCCAGCGCCCGCCGTTCTGCCCGGAGCCGGAGTCGCCGTCGGAACCGGAATCCTGGCCGGAGGAGCCGTCTCCCTCGCCGTTCGAGGAGTCCCCGGGATCGCGGGGCTGCCACGGTCGCTCCGGCCGCCCCTCCGGCGGAGGCGCGAAGGGGTTGTCCTCGCGGGGCTCGCGGGAGGAGCTGTCGGATGGGGCCGCACCGCGGCGTCGGTCGGTCATGTGGAGAGTGTCTTCCCCTTGTTGTTGCTTCGGCACATGCGGACACGTGGCTCCGACGCTACCTGGCGTGTGCGCCCCCGTCCCGTGGGGGCCCGAGTGTGTGCCGGTATCGTTGCCGACGGTCGGGGGCCGTCCAGAGTTCCCCGGGAACCCTCGTTCACCGGCTCGTTCGTCCGCATCCGTGTCCGCACCGACCGCGCAACCAAGTGCGAGAGGGAGCCCGCCGTGGCCGCGCAGCACCCCCGGCAGTCCAGCCCTCCGGCCCGGCTCGCCGTACTCGTCTCCGGTTCCGGAACCAACCTCCAGGCCCTGCTCGACGCCGTCGAGGCGCGCGGCGCCGAGGCGTACGGGGCGCGGGTCGTCGCGGTCGGCTCCGACCGGGAGGGCGTCGAGGGGCTGCGGCGGGCGGAGCGGGCCGGGATCCCCACGTTCGTCCGGCGGCTGCGGGACTATCCGGACCGCGCCGCCTGGGACCGGGCCCTCGCCGAGGCGACCGCGGCCCACGCGCCCGACCTGGTGGTCTCGGCGGGGTTCATGAAGGTCGTGGGGGCGGAGTTCCTGGCGCGCTTCGGCGGCCGGTTCGTGAACACCCACCCCGCGCTGCTGCCCAGTTTTCCCGGAGCCCACGGCGTGCGGGACGCGCTCGCGTACGGCGCCAAGGTCACCGGGTGCACCGTCCACTTCGTCGACGACGGCGTCGACACGGGACCGGTGATCGCGCAGAGCGCGGTCGACGTCCTGGAGGGGGACGACGAGTCCGCTCTGCACGAGCGGATCAAGGACGCCGAACGACGGCTCCTCGTCGACGTCGTGGGTCGCCTCGCGCGCGACGGCTACAGCATCGAGGGACGAAAGGTACGTCTGGGACATGAGCGAGCACGACATCAGTGAGAGCCCCGACCCGAGCGACCGGCGGCCGATCCGCCGCGCGCTGATCAGCGTCTACGACAAGCGGGGGCTGCCGGAGCTGGCCCGCGGCCTGCACGCGGCGGGCGTGCGGCTCGTCTCGACCGGCTCGACCGCCCGGCGGATCGCGGAGGCCGGGGTGCCGGTGACGCCGGTCGAGGAGGTGACCGGCTTCCCGGAGTGCCTGGACGGCCGCGTCAAGACCCTGCACCCCCGGGTACACGCGGGCATCCTCGCCGACCAGCGGATCGAGGACCACCGCGCGCAGCTCGCCGAGCTGGAGGTCGAACCGTTCGAGCTGGTCGTCGTCAACCTCTACCCGTTCCAGGAGACAGTCGCCTCCGGGGCAGCCCCCGACGAGTGCGTGGAGCAGATCGACATCGGCGGCCCCTCGATGGTCCGCGCCGCCGCGAAGAACCACCCCTCGGTCTCGGTGGTCGTCAACCCCGCCCGCTACGGGGACGTGCTCCAGGCCGTCGCGGACGGCGGCTTCGACCTCGCCACCCGCAAGCGGCTCGCCGCCGAGGCGTTCCAGCACACCGCCGCCTACGACGTGGCCGTCGCCGGATGGTTCGCGCACGGCTACGCGGCGGTCGACGACTCCGGGCTGCCGGACTTCGTCGGCGCCACCTTCGCCCGCACCGGGCTGCTGCGCTACGGCGAGAACCCGCACCAGCCCGCGGCGCTCTACTCCGACGGCAGCGGCGCCGGGCTCGCTGGCGCGGAACAGCTGCACGGCAAGGAGATGTCGTACAACAACTACGTCGACACGGAGGCGGCGCGGCGGGCCGCGTACGACCACGCCGACCCCTGCGTGGCGATCATCAAGCACACCAACCCCTGTGGAATCGCCGTCGGTTCGGACGTGGCCGAGGCGCACCGCAAGGCGCACGCCTGCGACCCGCTCTCCGCCTACGGCGGGGTCATCGCCGTCAACCGGACGGTCAGCCGGGAGTTGGCCGAACAGGTGGCGGAGATCTTCACCGAGGTCATCGTCGCCCCGGACTACGCGGAGGGCGCCGTGGAGGCGCTGTCCCGCAAGAAGAACATCCGGGTGCTGCGCTGCGCCGGGGCACCGGGCGCCACCGCGGAGTTCCGGCCCATCGAGGGCGGAACCCTCGTGCAGGTCGCCGACCGGCTCCAGGCGGAGGGCGACGACCCGGCCAACTGGCGCCTGGTGGCCGGGGATCCGCTCACCGGAGACGACCTCGCCGAGCTGGCCTTCGCCTGGCGGGCGAGCCGCGCGGTGAAGTCCAACGCGATCCTGCTGGCCAAGGACCGGGCCACCGTCGGCGTCGGCATGGGCCAGGTCAACCGGGTCGACTCCGCGCGGCTCGCGGTGAGCCGGGCCGGGGAGGAGCGGGCGGCGGGCTCCTTCGCCGCCTCCGACGCCTTCTTCCCCTTCCCGGACGGCCTGGAGGTCCTCACGGCCGCCGGGGTGCGAGCGGTCGCCCAGCCGGGCGGATCCGTCCGGGACGAGGCGGTGGTGGAGGCGGCGAAGGCCGCGGGCATCACCATGTACCTCACCGGCACCCGGCACTTCTTCCACTGAGCCGTTCCGCCACCGGTCCCACGGGCCCCGGCGCGCAGCCGGCCCCGTGGGACCACGGCACGCCAACCGCTCGCACGAACACGCCCCGCCCGTCGACGAACACGTCCCGCGTGACGAACAGGTCCCGCCCTGACGGGAGTTGGTGACTGTCCCGGGTCGGGGGGTGTTGGGGTCAGAGGGGGACGAGGGAGGGGTTGAGGACCTCCAGGTCGTCCTCGGTGACCAGCTCGAAGCGGAGGGCGAGGGCGGCGAGGGTCTCGGCCAGGCCCTGGCGTCCCCGGTCGTCCTCCGCGCCGCCGGGCGCGGGGCGCAGGCCGACCTTGACGGCGAGGTAGTCGAGGTTCCACTCGACTCCGGCGCGGGAGATGCCGGGCCAGAGCGGGCGGAGTCGGCGCACGACCTCCTTGACGCTGGGTGGCGGGGCGGTGGGGTGGTCGCGCAGTCGGGGTTCGCAGAGCGCGGCGAGCACCAGGAAGTACCGTTTGTCCCGGTCGAGGGGGAAGGCCGGGGTGGCGGCGGGGGCGACGCCCGCCGGTTCGGCGTCGTCCGGCCCCTCCAGGTAGTCGTGGCGGGGTGCCCACACGTCGAAGGTCAGCCGCTGGTTCGCGGCGGGCAGGACGACCCGGGAGAACTCGAAGGGCACCGGGGCGTCCGCCCGGCCCGGCGCGATCCGGACGTGTTCGCCGGGGCTCTCCGGGTTCTCCACCAGGTACGTCAGATCCCGGCTGAGGTTGGTGAGCGTCCAGAAGGCGCCGGTGGCGGTGATCAGCCCCGCCGAGCGGGGGATGGCACGGTGTCCGAGGGTGAGACTGCCGCCGCTGCCCCGGGTGAGCGGGGAGACGGCGGGCATCCGGCCGAACCCCAGGGTCTCCCCGGGCGCGAGCCGGAACTGCCCCTCCAGCGCACCGCCGCTCTCGGGCACCACGATGATGCTGTACATGGTCCGTCCTTCCCCCACGGATGCGGTTCAGCGTAGGGAATGGGCGGGCGTCGCCGCACGGTTTCCCCGCGCGTCACGTCGATCCGCCGCAGGGCTGTCACCGTCGCCGTACGCCTGTCACCGGTGCGCCACCGCTGTCACGGGAGTCGGACACTCCGTTTGGTGCCCGCTCGCGCCGCGCGCCCACGCGCCCCGGCGTGGCCCCGTCGCGCCGTCCCGGGGGCCTTCCGCCGCCCAGCGTGAGACCCGTTGGTGAGCGGTGCCGTCCATCCGGGAGGATGGACCCATGACGGCGCAGATTCTCGATGGCAAAGCAACAGCGGCCGCGATCAAGGCCCAGCTCACCGAACGGGTGGCGGCGCTCAGGGAGCGGGGCGTCACGCCCGGCCTGGGCACCCTGCTCGTCGGGGACGACGTGGGCAGCCAGAAGTACGTGGCGGGCAAGCACCGCGACAGCCAGCAGATCGGCGTCCACTCCATCCAGCGTGAACTGCCGGGCACGGCCACCCAGGAGGAGATCGAGGCCGTCGTCCGGGAGCTGAACGAGGACCCGGCCTGCACCGGGTACATCGTCCAGCTGCCGCTGCCGCGCGGTATCGACACCAACCGGGTGCTCCAGCTGATGGATCCGGCCAAGGACGCGGACGGACTGCACCCGATGAGCCTCGGGCGGCTGGTGCTGAACGAGCCCGCGCCGCTGCCCTGCACCCCGCAGGGGATCATCCGGCTGCTCCGGGAGCACGACGTGGAGATCGCCGGGGCGCACGTGGTGGTCGTCGGGCGCGGAGTGACCGTCGGCCGCTCGCTCCCGCTGCTGCTCACCCGGCGCAGCGAGAACGCCACCGTGACCCAGTGCCACACCGGCACCCGCGACCTGCCGGAACAGCTGCGGCAGGCGGACATCGTGGTGGTCGCGGCGGGCGTGCCGCACCTGGTCCGGCCGGAGCACGTGCGGCCGGGCGCCGCCGTGCTGGACGTCGGCGTGAGCCGGGACGAGAACGGCAAGATCGTCGGCGATGTGCACCCCGGGGTGCGCGAGGTCGCGGGCTGGGTGGCGCCCAACCCCGGCGGGGTGGGGCCGATGACCCGCGCTCAGCTGCTGGTCAACGTCGTCGAGGCGGCGGAGCGCGCGGCGGGCTGACCCGGCGGCCAGGCCCGTGCGGGCCGGTGTGACGGCCCACCCCCGGAGCTGGCGTGCTGGGGCTGGCGCCGGGTCCGTGCCGGCCGGGTGGCTCGACGGGCCGCGCCGGGGCGGCCGTTCGGACGCGGCGCTCCGCGTCCCGGCGGGCGGCCACGACATCCCGTGGTGCGCCCGGGGCGGCGGAACGGGGCCGGACCCGTCAGGGTGAACCGGTGCGGGGTGGCGGAACCGGGGCGGGACGCGCGGGCGTCGGCCCCGTCGGTGGAGCGGACATACGCGGACAGGCAAGGACGGGAGAGGGACTCGGCCGATGGCTGAAGAGAACGAGCGGGCGGCGGAGGCACCGTCCGGGGAGGAGCGGCCCGGGCAGGCGCCGTCCGGGGAAGCGCCGTCCGGGGAGGACGCCCCGCCCGTCGCCACGCGGACGAGGTCCCGCCGCTTCCCCGTGCTCACCCGGGGAACGTCCCGGCCGGAGGGCGGCGGCCGGGCGCTCGGCGGCGAGCACGCCGCCCCCTACCGGCAGTGGCCGCTGCTCGTGGTGTGCCTCGGGGCGCTGGCCGGACTGCTGGTCACCGTCGTCGAGTTCCGGGCGGGGATGCTGATCGTGGGGCTGTCGCTGCTGGCGGGCTGCGTGATGCGCTGGACGCTGCCCGCCGTCGGCATGCTCGCGGTGCGCTCGCGCTTCACCGACCTGCTCACCTACGGCGTACTGGGTTTCGCGATCGTGCTGCTGGCGATGATGGCCCAGCCGAACCCCTGGGTGTCCATCCCCTTCCTGGAGGACATCGTCCGCTTCCTCATCCGCTGAGGCCGCGCGGCCTCGGCCCCCGCCCCGCCCCCGCACCCGCTCCCCGGGTGTGGGGGCGGGGCGTGTACGGGGCGCGGGGCGGGTGGTGGTCCCGCGCGGTCAGCGCGGGGAACGGATGCCGTCGACGACGCGGGTCCAGCCGTCGCCGCCGTGTCCGTCCCCGATCGCGCGCCGGTAGTGCGCCTGTACGGCCCGGGGGAGCGTGGTGTCGAGGCCGAGGGACGTGCTGGTCTCGACGATGTGGTCGGCGGTCGCGCCCATCATGGTGACCGAGCTGAGGTCACCGGGGTGCTCTCCGGCGTCCATCGCGGCGCCCAGCTCCTCCTCGGCACCGCGCAGCATGTCGCCGATCGAGGCGACCAGGCCGAGCATCGCGGGCAGCGTCTCCACGGCCCGCACACCGGCGGTACCGAGCATCGCGGTGCCCTGCATCATCGCGGACAGGGTGCTGAGGAACACCGTGAGCTGGGCCTGGTACATCAGCTGGGCGAGGCCCGGGTCCTCGCCCAGGTACCTCGGCGTGCCCAGCGGGGTCAGCGCCGCCAGGTGGCGGTCCATCGTCGGGCCGGGGCCGCTGTAGTAGACGTGCGACGCCTCCGTGCCGACCATCGGCGCAGGGACCATGACGCCTCCGGTGAGGAAGGTGGCGCCGTGGCCCGCCGCCCAACCGGCCGCCTCGCGTGTGCGGTCGGGGGTGTCGGAGCTGAGGTTGACCAGCGTCCGTCCGGCGAGCGAGGCGGTCGCGTCGTCGAGGATCTCGTACATCGCGCGGTAGTCGGTGAGGCTCAGGATCACGAGGTCGCTCGCCTCAACCGCCTCGCCGGGCGTCGCCGCGCGCCGCGCCCCGTCGGCGACGACGCCGTCCGCCCGGCTGGCGGTGCGGTTCCAGACGGTGACCGGGTGGCCGGTGGTGAGCAGGGTGCGCGTCATCGCCTGGCCCATCGGGCCCAGCCCGATCACGGTGACGGCGGCCTTCTGGCTGTTCGGACTGGTCTGGCTGGTCTGGCTGTTCGGACTGGTCTGACTGGTGGGGTGGTGCTGTTCGGCGTTCACCCCCTCATGGTCAGAGAGCGTCACTACGCTCGGAAGTACCTACTTTTTTCTGCGGTACTCACCTTTTGGTAAGGGGGATCAGGATGGCCAGAACGCCCAGACGCGGGCCGTACGTCTGCGGTGTCGACGCCGCGATCGACGTCCTGAACGGCAAGTGGAAGTCGACGATCCTCTGGGAGCTGGACTCGCACGGCGTGCGGCGCTTCGCCGAGCTGCGCCGTGCCATGGCCGGGGTGAGCGAGAAGATGCTGACGCAGCACCTGCGGGAGCTGGAGGAGGACGGTCTCGTGCACCGCGAGGTCTACGCCGAGGTGCCGCCGCGGGTGGAGTACTCCCTGACGGAACACGGGCGCACGCTGAACCACGCGCTGGTGCCGCTCGGCCTCTGGGGGGACGAGCGGATGCTCCGGGAGCGCTCCGAGGTGATCGCGGTGGAGCCCGCGCGCGAGTAGGCGTTCGCCGGCCGCCGGACCGTCGCGGCGGTGGGGTGGGCGCGTCGCGGTGGCGGGGTTTCGGCGGCCGCCGGGGCTACGGTGGTTCGGGATCTTGTGGGACGTATCGGCGGAAAGCTTCTCCTTTCGGTGATTTCCAACGGTTTTCGCCGATCTCATCGGTTTCTGCCGTGTGCCCGCCGTGATCCCGCCGGTTACCGGAGCCACCGCCGCGCGAGAGGGACGTACACCCCATGGCCAAGATCAAGGTCGCCCGCCCGGTCGTCGAACTCGACGGCGACGAGATGACCCGTGTCATCTGGCGGCTCATCAAGGAGAAGCTGGTCCTGCCGCACCTCGACGTCGAGCTGCGCTCCTACGACCTCGGCATCGAGAACCGGGACGCCACCGACGACCAGGTCACCGTCGAGGCGGCGAAGGCCATCCGGGAGCACGGCGCGGGCGTCAAGTGCGCCACGATCACGCCGGACGAGGCGCGGGTCGAGGAGTTCGGGCTGCGCCGGATGTGGCGTTCCCCGAACGGCACGATCCGCGACCTCCTCGGCGGGGTGCTCTTCCGCGAGCCCATCGTGATCCGGAACGTGCCCCGGCTGGTGCCGCGCTGGACGGAACCGATCATCATCGGGCGGCACGCCTTCGGCGACCAGTACCGGGCCACCGACCTCCGGATCCCCGGGCCCGGCACGCTCACCATGAACTTCGTCCCCGAGGGTGGCGGCGACCCCGTCGAGCTGGAGGTGCACGACTTCCCCGGCCCCGGCGTGGCCCTGGGCATGTACAACCACGACGCGTCGATCCGCGACTTCGCGCGGGCCACCTTCCGCTACGGGCTCGCCCGGAACTACCCGGTCTACCTGTCCACCAAGAACACGATCCTCAAGGTCTACGACGGCCGGTTCAAGGAACTGTTCCAGGAGGTCTACGACACCGAGTTCGCCGAACGGTTCGAGGCGGCGAGGCTCACCTACGAGCACCGGCTGATCGACGACATGGTCGCGGCCGCGCTCAGGTGGCCCGGCGGCTACGTCTGGGCGTGCAAGAACTACGACGGCGACGTCCAGTCCGACGCCGTCGCCCAGGGCTTCGGCTCGCTCGGGCTGATGACCTCGGTGCTGATGACCCCGGACGGCGGCACGGTGGAGGCGGAGGCCGCGCACGGCACCGTCACCCGGCACTACCGGCGCCACCAGCAGGGGCTGCCGACCTCCACCAACCCCATCGCCTCGATCTTCGCCTGGTCCCGGGCCCTCGCCCACCGGGCCGAGCTGGACGGCACCCCGGACGTCGGGGAGTTCGCGCACACCCTGGAGCGGGTGTGCGTGGAGACGGTGGAGGGCGGCCGGATGACGCGGGACCTGGCGCTTCTCGTCGGCCCGGACACGCCCTACCTGACCACCGAGCAGTTCCTCGACGCGCTCGCCGCCGAGCTGACCCGTCGCCTCACGTCCTGAGCCGGGTCAGGTCCTGAGCCGGGTCAGGTCCTGAGCCGTGGCACGTGCGGAGTCGGGTCGCGTGCGGGAACCGCCGCACGTCCCGAGCCGGGGCACGTGCGGGAGCCGCGAAACGGTCCGAGTCGCGGCGCGTCCGGGCGGGCCGCCCCTCCCGCCGGGGGTTTCCAGCCCCGGAGCTGTCCGGTTCCCGTGGGATCCCGGCTCGCCCGTGGGGCGGGGGCGGCGGTCCGCCGGGCGGGCTCTCACGGGTTCGGGGGCGTGGGGCGGGGCGGGCGGATGGCCGTGTGGGGCGGGCGCGGGAGCCGGGTGGCGCGGTGGCCGGATCCCGGGCCCTCGCGCGGCTCCGTGGCCGGATCGTGGCTTTCCGTGCCGGGAATTTCATGGCGTTACGGCCGGGTATGCCCGGCGGGCATCGATCGTACGGCCGAACAGATCACAGTCGGGGGCCGGGGGACGGACGGTGCACGAGTGGCAAACTGGGGGCGGCGCAGTGCCAAGGGGGGCGTGCGCAGGTGTGGCAATCTCGCACGAATTGCCCCCGTGCGCCCCCGAACTCGGAACTGACATCCTGGCTTTCTGCATCCCCCTGGACAGCCAGTGCGTCGTCCGCAGGGCGTGCGGCACGGGGGGAGTCGGGACATTCGGGGGACAAGGGGGAGGCAATGCCTCGTTGGAAGGCGCTACCGGAGGAACTGGATCCGCAGATCCACGAGTTCGCGAGCCAGCTGCGCGGACTCGTGGACCGCAGCGGGCTGAGTATCGCCACGGTCGCGGACCGCACGGGCTACAGCAAGTCCTCGTGGGAGCGGTACCTCAACGGCAGGCTGCTGCCACCCCGGGGCGAGGCACGGGCGCTGGCCGAGGTCACCGGCACGGACGTACGGCACCTCGCCACCATGTGGGAGCTGGCCGAACGGGCCTGGAGCCGCAGCGAGATGCGGCACGACGTCACGATGGAGGCCATCCAGGTCGCGCAGGCGCGGGCCGCGCTCGGTGAGATCACGGACGAGCCCGCCAAGGGCCGTCGCCGCGGCCGCGGCAAGGACCGGAGCGCCACGGCCCGGCCCGTGGCAGAGGGGCCCGTCGCGCCGCCCGCCGCCCAGCCGCCCGCCGCCGCGGGCCGTCCGGCGGCCTCGGGGTCGCCCGCCGCCTCGGCTTCCACGGGGTCCCCGGCCGCCGCGCCCGCGGAGTCGACCGTCCCCGCTCAGCGCGGGCCGGGCGCCCGTCCGGAACCAGCCACCGAGGCCCCCACCACCGCCGTGCCGTCCGTCGGCGCCGGGACGCCCGGGCCGTCGGGGCGGCCGTCCCCCACCGGTGGCCCGGCGCGGAACACGCCCGCCGGGGACGGCTGGCCGGAGATGGACGACCGGACGACGGTGCTGCGCCGCAGCGCCATCCTCGGCCACGGCCCCGGCGGCGCCCCGACGGGCACCCCGCCCGGCGGTGGCGCTACCACCCAGCTGCACTGGGGCACCGGAACCACCCAGGAGCCGGGGGCCCGGTCCGCCTCCGCCTCCGCCTCCGCCTCCGCGCCCACGGCCTCGCCCGCCCCGGCGACCGCGCCGCTGCCGAAGGTCCCGGGTTCCGGGGCGGACGGCCCGCAGCGCGACGTCGCGTCCTGGGGCCGGGAGCGCGCCCGGCGCGAGGCGGCGGGCACGGAGGCGCGGAGCGCTGGCGGACCCTCGTCCGGCGGGTCCCCCTCGGGGCGGCCCCCGGCCGGAAGCGAGGCGCTCACCACGGCCCAGCCCTCGGTGAGCGGCGTCCGCCCCGCGTCCGGGGGGAGCGGCGCGGGGGTGCCGGGCCCGCCCGCCGGTGCCGAGCCGCCCGGTCCGCCCGCCCCGGAGATACCCGGCTCCGCTTCCCGGGGTTCCGGGAAGCGGAGGGTCACGATGTTCCTCGTCGGCGCGGTGGGCGCGCTCGTCCTGATCGCGGGGGCCGTGTTCGCCTTCGACCGGATGGGCTCCGAGAAGGAGGCGGCGCCCGCCAAGCCCTCGCCGACGGCGAAGGACCCCGACCTGCCGAAGGGGGTCAAGTGCCAGGGCGCGGACTGCTCGGGCAAGGACCCCGAGGACATGGGCTGCGGCGGGCAGTACGCGAAGACCTCGACCTCCGGCTGGGTCGGGCAGAGCTATGTCGAGGTGCGCTACAGCAAGGTCTGCCGAGCGGCGTGGGCCCGCATCCAGAGCGCCGTCAAGGGCGACAAGCTGGTGATCACGTCCGGCGAGCAGTCCGAGACCGACACCGTGGGCACCACCAACGACGCGTACACCGCGATGGTCTCGGTCACCCGGGGCAAGCAGGCCCGGGCCTGCGCGACGCTCGCCGCGGGCGGCAAGGGCTGCACCAAGTAGGCCGCGTGGGCCCGGGAGGCCCCGCGGGCCGGTTGGCCCCCGTGGGACGCGCGTGCCGTGCGGGCCGGACGTATCGCGTGGGCCGGACGCCTCGCGGGGGCTGAGCGCGTGCGGGCTGAGCGCCGTCTTCCGGGCGGTGTCTCCCGGGCGCCCCCGGGGCGTGGTGGCCCGGGGCGGGGGCGCTCGCGCCCCTCGCCCGCCGGACGCGGGGCTCCGGCGGACCGGCCGCCGGTTCCACCCCGCCCGGCGCCTCCGCACACCCGTCCGGCCCGGCCGTGCGCGTCCGGTGGCCGGTCGGCCGGTAGCGGCCGCCGGGGAGTTCCGCGCGCCGCCCGGCCGTCCGTCCGGCGCTGGCCACCGTCCTCCTCGGCCCCTCCGCCTTCCGGTCCGCCTTCCGGTGGCCGTTCCCGGCGGGTCGTTATCCGTACGGGGGACATCCGCGTGGTTTCCGGTGCGCGCACCATCCGGGCGGGGGAGTCGGGGAATGCGGCGGCCGGAAACGGGCAGATCCCTGGTGGCCCTTCGGGGTGCAGGCCGTCGGCGGCAGCCGTCCGGTTTCCCCTCCTTGACGGACGGCTGCCCCTCAGACGGTCCGGTGCCACGCGGTGGCGGGTCGCCAACCCGCCTCCGACACCCGGCGACCGGCCCGCCCGGCACGGGCGGGCGGTGGCTCCGGCCGCCCCCCCCGCGCACGTCCCCCGGACCCCCGGAACCCCCCCGGGGAGTGGAGCTTCTCGGGCCCGTGTAGCGACCCACGGGACGCTCCCCTCGGCCCTCCCGTGGCTGGGTGGGTCACCGGCGGCTGCGCGGGCCCGTACCGGTCAGCTCGCCGCCTCGCTCGCGGGGCGGAGCGCGCGCCGGGGGCGAGGGCCGATACCTCGCGCGGGGGGCCGTCGGATAGCCTGCCCTGGGTCTCTTGATGTAGAGAGACCCGCCGCCAGGCCGGGGCCGAGCCAGGACGCCCGCGGGGTCGGTGCCCGCAGCGGCCGTTCCCCGGGACTCCCGGCCACCGTCCCGGAGGGCGCTCCGGGGCCGAACGCCCCGGGGGCACCTCGGGGTTGACGCTCCGGGGAACCCGGTCCCTCGCGCCTCGGCTCGGGGATACCTCAACGACGTCAGGTACTACGGAGATCGCCATGACCCGCACCCCCGTCAATGTCACCGTCACCGGAGCCGCCGGCCAGATCGGTTACGCGCTGCTCTTCCGTATCGCCTCCGGCCAGCTGCTCGGTGCCGATGTGCCGGTGAACCTCCGGCTGCTGGAGATCACCCCGGCGCTCAAGGCGGCCGAGGGCACCGCCATGGAGCTGGACGACTGCGCCTTCCCGCTGCTCAACGACATCAGGATCACCGACGACCCGAACACCGCCTTCGACGGCTGCAACGTGGCCCTGCTGGTCGGTGCCCGGCCGCGGACGAAGGGCATGGAGCGCGGTGACCTGCTGGAGGCGAACGGCGGGATCTTCAAGCCGCAGGGCCGGGCGATCAACGACCACGCCGCCGACGACGTCAAGGTGCTGGTGGTCGGCAACCCGGCCAACACCAACGCGCTGATCGCGCAGGCCGCGGCGCCGGACGTCCCGGCCGCGCGCTTCACCGCGATGACCCGCCTCGACCACAACCGCGCGCTGACCCAGCTGGCGAAGAAGACCGGCAGCCGGGTCGCGGACATCGAGCGGCTGACGATCTGGGGCAACCACTCGGCGACCCAGTACCCGGACATCTTCCACGCCACCATCGCGGGGAAGAGCGCCGCTGAGGCCGTGAACGACGAGAAGTGGCTGGCGGAGGAGTTCATCCCGACCGTCGCCAAGCGCGGCGCGGCGATCATCGAGGCGCGTGGCGCCTCTTCCGCCGCCTCCGCCGCGAACGCCGCTATCGACCACGTCCACACCTGGGTCAACGGCACCGCCGAGGGTGACTGGACCTCCATGGGCATCCCGTCCGACGGTTCCTACGGGGTTCCCGAGGGCCTGATCTCCTCGTTCCCGGTCACCACCGAGGGCGGTCAGTACCGGATCGTGCAGG
Source organism: Streptomyces sp. AJS327 (assembly GCF_013450295.1). Classification (GTDB taxonomy): domain Bacteria; phylum Actinomycetota; class Actinomycetes; order Streptomycetales; family Streptomycetaceae; genus Streptomyces. The sequence continues at coordinate 11,857 of NZ_SKBR01000006.1, read as the reverse complement.
GGCTGGAGATCAACGAGTTCTCCCGGCCGCGGATCGACGCCTCCGTCCAGGAGCTGGCCGAGGAGCGCGACGCGGTGCGGGGCCTGGGCCTGCTCTGATCCCGGGGCATCCCCGCGTCCGCGCGTCCGCCCCGCCCGGAACCCTCCGGGCGGGGCGGACGCGCGTGCGGGGGGCCTGACCGCCGTGCGGGGCGGACGGGCGCCGGGGAGTTCCGGAGCCCCCAACCCGTCGCGCGTACCGTCTGGTCGGCCCCGGCGCGGGACGCCGCGAGGTGGCCCGGAGGTGTGGCCTTGGAGCGATGCCGGTCGAACGAGGGGCGGTACATTCGTGGCTATGGGGACACCGGGGGAACAGCCGCACGCACAGCAGCCGAATCCGTACGTGAACGACCCACCGCAGGGGCCGCCGCGGGCCGCTGGGCCACCGGGGGCGCTACCGGGGCAGCAGGCCGGGCCGCCGCCGCCGAACGCGCGGGAGACCCGGGGGTTCGGCCCCCCTCAGGCGGGGGAGCAGGGGCAGCAGGTTTCGGCCAACCCGTATCAGGCTCCGGTGCCCCCCGCGGTGCCGGGCTCCAGCCAACAGACCGCCTTCCAGGGTGGGTTGGGACAGCCGGGAGCAGGGCAGGGCGGGTTCGCGCCACCCGGATTCGCTGGCGCGGGGGCCGGGGCCGCCGTGCCCGGTGGGGCGCGCGGCCCGGCCGGTTACGGCGGGACGCCCCCGAAGCGCGGCTGGGGCTGGCTCTGGGGCGGCGTCGCGGGAGCGGTGTTCACGGCCCTGGTCGGTGGCACCACGCTGGTGGCCACCGGGAACTGGGGCGGCCCGAAGTCCGCGGAGCCCGACTTCGCCGGCAACAACTTCCACAGCGACCTGTGCGCGATCACCGAACTGGACGCGCTGAAGAGGGACCACACCGTCCGGGAGTCCAGCGGTTCCCCCGACGGCTCCGCCTCCGAGCGGAACACGCTGGACCAGAGCCACTGCACCAAGTCGCTGTCGAAGAGCGACTCCAGCGGCTCGGGCACGGTCTCGGTCAGCGTGGAGTGGCACAAGAAGCAGGAACCGCTCATCGAGTTCGAGGACCGGCAGCGGGCCTTCAGCGACCGGGAGAGCGGTTCGGACGGGTACCGGGTCACCGGGCTGGAGGACGTCGGGCACGACGCCTTTCTCATCACCCGGCTGGGCGACGGCGGCTCGTCGGACAGCTTCAGCACCGCGACGCTCGCGGTACGGGAGGGCTGGGTGACGGTCGAGATGCGCTGGACCTGGCTGACGGGAGGGAGCGGAAGCTCCTCCTCGGCCACGCCCGACCGCCAGCAGGTGTCCGACTGGCTGGAGGAGGACACCAAGGGCCTCCTGCGCGGACTGAAGGAGGCGCCGGGCTCCGGGAGTTCGGAGGACTCGGAGTCCGAGGAGCCGGAGGGTCCCGACGGGGACGCGCCGGACGACGGTTCGGACCCCGGTGACGGGCCGGAGCCCCCGTCGTCCGGCGGCAGCGGCGGGCTCGACCAGGCGCGCTCGCCGGACCGCCGCGCGGCGGTCGGCACCGTCCACCCCGGGTAACCCGGCGCCGCGCCTCCGGTACCGGGCCCTGGTCAGGGGCGGTGTGTGGTGGGGATGGTGACGGCGGTGGTGGGCGCCCGGCCGTCGGCGGGGTCCGTGGTGGGGACGGTGCCGGTGTCTCCCGGGGTGCGGCCGAGGGGGTGCCGCCCGGTGGCGTGGACCCGCTCGGTGGGCGGTTCGCCGGGCTCCCCGCCCTCCTCGGAGGGTTTCCCGAGGTGCTCGTTCAGCTCCTCGGGCGGGATGGTCCGGGAGCGGTCCGGGGCCTGGGGGCGCACCGGTTCGTCGAAGGCGCTGAGCCGCAGCTCGCTGCGGCTCTCCTCGCCTCCGGAACCCGGACCACGCTGGCCTCCGGAGTCCGCCTCCTCCCGCACCACCCGCAGCGGGTAGGGCTTCCCCTCGGCCGCGACGACCATCTCGACCCGGGCTCCGCTCTCCGTCCGGCGGACGGTCACCGTCGGTTCGCCCCGGTAGTCGGTCCGTTCGCCGAGCTTCCAGCCCGGGGCGCGCGGGGCGTCCCGCCCCGACTGGTCCCCGGCGCCGGTGCCGCCGCGCAGCGCGTCCAGATCGCAGGTGCCGGTGATGCCCTGGAGCGCGGAGTCCTGGGCGGAGCCGCGGATATAGCGGCCCGCGAAGCGTTCGGCGGCTTCGGCTCCCCGCGCGCCGCCGAGGTCCTTCTTCCAGAACGCCGCGTCGGGCTTGAGCCACACCGCGTCGCCGCGCTTGACGATGTCCAGGCGCCCCTTGCCGCGCAGCGCGACGGAGCCCGCGCAGTCGCCCCCCTCGTCCACGGACATCCGTAGGTCGTAGGCGGGTGCGGTGATGCGCAGCCGGACGGAGGAGAGCGACTCCATCTGCTCCTGCGCCCGGTCGGCTACCTCGTGCGCGGGCACCCCGTCGAGCGTGGCGCCGGAGGGCCGCTCCCGGTCGCCCTCGGCGGCCCGACTCCCCTTCTCCCAGGGGGTTTTCGGGAATCCGGGCGTCCCGGTGCCGAAGCGTTCGGCGGCGCTTTCCCGGCCGTCGGCTGATCCCGCTTTCTCCGCCTTTCCCGATGTCCCGGACCTCCGGGGGTTATCCGCGCTTCCCGCGGTTTTTCTCTCCGGCGAGCGGTCCGCGAACCCCGTGAATCCGGTGCTTTTCGCGTTCTCGGTTCCGGTGTCCGTCACCGGGGTTGTCCTGCTGCCGGTTCCGGCGGTCGTTTCGGTGTCCATCCGGTGGCGTGCCGCGTGGTCCGTGTGCCCGTCAACGAGCCTTCCCGCGACATTAGTTCCACGGCCCGGGGCATCAGCGGTGCCGGGGGAGCCGGGGTGTGGGGTGCCCTCTTTCCGGGGGCCCGCGCTGTTCCGGTCGTCGTCCTCGGTGAGGTGCGCGGTGGGGAAGGCGAGCGCGGCCGGGGTCGCCGGGACCAGCAGGAGCGCGCTGAGCGTCGCGGTGAGGACCGTCGCGGTCCGGTGCCGGGCCGCGCGGGGGCTTCGGGGTGTCCGCGATGCCCCCGGTGTCCGGCTCCGGTGGCTGGTGTTCGCGGTGGGATGGCTCTCTGGCATGGCTCGATACCTCCGGTCGCCCCGTATCCCCCCACCGAACGGTCACGCGGTCGGACGCGCGGCGGGCGCCCGGCGGAGGCGGGAGCCCCCGGCCCCCTCTCCCCTCCGCCCTGTCTGCTCCGGCCCCGTGCGGGCCGAACGCCACGGGGGCGCCGCCGGGAGGGAACGCGGGTCAGGGGTGGGGTCGGTGCCGGGTCGCGCGGCCGTGCCGGTCGGTCGTGTCCGGGCCGTGGCTCGGGTGTCGGGCGGCCCGGCGGGCGCCGTCGGCTGTCGCGTCCCCGATATCGCCACGCGAGGCGGCGATATCGGCTATACCGCGTTAACCGTAGATATCGGGCGCGGGGTCCGCATGTCGATCAGCGTCGGCCGTGCGTACGCGGGGGTCCACGGCGTCCGCCGGTGGTCCGGGAGTGGTCGATTTCCGGTCAGTCGAATCCGGCCAGCGGGGCACGTCCGCCCGCCGGTGGCCGGACGCGGTCACCGGGGTGCCCCAAGGCGGGGCGGGTCCCCTCCGGGTGATCCGGGGGTGAGCCGGTGATCCGGTTGGGAGGGTTCCGGTGGTGTCCCTGAGCTGGTCGTCGGGTGGGTTCTGGCTGGTCGGGGGCGGTTCCCGGGGTCGTGGCCGCGTGGGCCGGGCGGGGCCCGGGGTGGGTGCTGAGGCTGTGCGCTGCACGGCTGTCGTGACGCCCGGAACGTGGTGTACGTTCCGCGCGATCCGGGCACCGTTCGTCGCCCGCCGTGACGATCTTCGGCGGCCCGCTCTTTTTCTGCCGCGCCCTTGCCTCTACGCTGTCGCGCAGTTACGCAAGCCGGACAACTCTGCCCGGTTTATACATTTTCTGCACTGGTCATCAGTGTTCGCCTTTTGCCGTACGTTTCGCAGTGATCTGTTGCGTCTGGGTAAGTGAGGAAGGCCACTTATTTTCGTTCGGCCGACATGGGAACCGATCGGCGGGGCAGGGGTCTTCTTTGCCGTGCGTCCGGTTGAAGTCGTAAACCACGTTCGGGGCGGCGCACAGGCACGGCATTGGGGGGTGCCCGAACGCGGAACTGAGCGGTAGGAAGGCAGAGCGAGACGGTGTCCGTCAACGAGAGCAACTACATAGACGGTGTGTGGCGTCCGGCCGCGGCCGGAGGAACGCGCGAGGTCCTCGACCCCGCTGACGCCAGCACGCTCGCCGTCGTCGCGGAGAGCGACGCGGCGGACACCGACGCGGCGATCGACGCCGCCCGGCGCGCCTTCGACGCCGGGGACTGGCCCGCCACCCCCGTCGCGGAGCGCGCCGAGGTGCTGCGCCGCGTCGCGGGACTGCTCCAGCGCGACCGCGAGGAGATCGCGCTGACCGAGTCCCGGGACACCGGCAAGACGCTGGAGGAGGGCCGGGTCGACGTCGACGACGTCACCGCCGCCTTCCGGTACTTCGCCGACCTGGTGGTCAACGAGACCGGCCGGGTGGTCGACGCGGGCAGCGCCGAGGTGCACAGCGTCGTCACGCACGAGCCGGTGGGCGTCTGCGCGATGATCACCCCGTGGAACTACCCGCTGCTCCAGGCCAGTTGGAAGGTGGCCCCGGCGCTCGCCGCGGGTGACACCCTGGTGCTCAAGCCGAGCGAGGTGACCCCGCTCTCCACGATTCACCTCTTCCGGCTGCTCGCCGAGGCCGGAGTCCCCGCCGGGGTGGCGAACCTGGTGACCGGAGCCGGTGACCCGGTGGGCGCCCGGATGTCCGAGCACCCCGACGTGGACCTCGTCTCCTTCACCGGCGGCCTGCCCAGCGGCGTCAAGGTGGCCCAGGCCGCCGTCCCGACCGTAAAGAAACTCGCGCTCGAACTCGGCGGCAAGAACCCCAACGTGGTCTTCGCGGACGCCTGCGCGACCGAGGAGGGCTTCGACACCGCCGTCGACCAGGCGCTGAACGCCGCCTTCATCCACAGCGGCCAGGTCTGCTCGGCCGGTGCCCGGCTTATCGTCGAGGAGTCCGTGCGGGACCGCTTCGTCGCCGAACTGGTGGCGCGCGCCCAGCGGATCCGGCTCGGCCGCGGCACCGAGGAGGGCGTGGAGTGCGGCCCGCTCGTCTCCCGCCAGCAGCTGGAGAAGACCGAGGCGTACGTGGCCGGGGCGCTGGCCGAGGGCGCCACGCTGCGCTGCGGCGGAGCCCGCCCCGAGCCCTCCGAGAAGCGCCCGGCCAGCGGCTACTTCTACCTTCCGACGGTGCTGGACCACTGCACCCGTGAGATGACCGTGATCCGCGAGGAGACCTTCGGCCCGATCCTGACGGTGGAGACCTTCCGTACCGAGGACGAGGCCGTGGCGCTGGCCAACGACACCGAGTACGGGCTGGCGGGCGCCGTCTTCTCCCGAGACACCGCACGGGCCCGGCGGGTCGCCGGACGCCTCCGGCACGGCACCGTCTGGATCAACGACTTCCACCCCTACCTGCCGCAGGCCGAGTGGGGCGGATTCGGCAAGTCCGGCATCGGTCGCGAACTCGGCCCGCACGGACTGGCCGAGTACCGCGAGACCAAGCACGTCTACGAGAACCTGCGGCCCGCCCCGGTCCGCTGGTTCGGCGGCTGACGCGGCACTGAGCACGGCGACCGCCGCCGGCCACACGAGGCCGGGCGGCGGTCGCCACCGTGGCGGGCACACCCCGGCCCGCCACCACCCGGAGTGACGGCCCGCCCCTACCCGGGGGCCGGGCCCCGCCCCGGGACCGGCCGGGCCCCCACCCGGCAACCCGAGCACGCGCGGTGAGGCGCGTGGATCCTCAAGGAGCAACCCCCCTATGTCCAGCTACGACTACGTCATCGTCGGTGGCGGAACGGCGGGCTCGGTGATCGCCTCACGGCTCACCGAGGACCCCGACGTCCGTGTCGCCCTCATCGAGGGTGGCCCCTCCGACATCGACCGGCCCGAGGTGCTGACCCTGCGCCGCTGGCTCGGTCTCCTCGGTGGCGAGCTCGACTACGAGTACCCGACCACCGAACAGCCGCGCGGCAACTCCCACATCCTGCACAGCCGCGCCAAGGTGCTCGGTGGCTGCTCGTCGCACAACACGCTGATCTCCTTCAAGCCGCTGCCCTCCGACTGGGACGAGTGGGAGAGCAACGGCGCGGCGGGCTGGGGCGCCGCCGCGATGGAGCCGTACTTCGGCAAGCTCCGCAACAACGTGGTGCGGGTCGCGAAGAAGGACCAGAACGCCATCGCCAGCGACTGGATCGAGGCCACCAGGGAGGCCCTGGGCGTCCCCGAGGTGGTCGGCTTCAACGACCGGCCGTTCGAGGAGGGCGTCGGTTTCTTCGACCTCGCCTATCACCCGGAGGACAACAAGCGCTCCTCCGCCTCCGTCGCCTACCTCCACCCGCATATGGAGGCCGGTGACCGCCCCAACCTGGACATTCTGCTGGAGACCTGGGCGTTCCGGCTGGAACTGGACGGTACCCGCGCCACCGGCGTGCACGTGCGCGGGACGGACGGCGTCGAGCGGCTGATACGCGCCGACCGGGAGGTGCTGGTCTGCGCCGGTGCGGTGGACACCCCCCGGCTGCTGCTGCACTCCGGGATCGGCCCCGCCACGGACCTGGAGGCGCTGGGCATCCCGGTGGTGGCGGACCTGCCGGGCGTCGGCGAGAACCTGCTGGACCACCCGGAGTCGGTGGTCGTCTGGGAGACCCACGGGCCGCTGCCCGGCAACTCAGCGATGGACTCGGACGCCGGGCTGTTCGTGAAGCGTGACCCCGAACACCAGGGCCCCGACCTGATGTTCCACTTCTACCAGATCCCGTTCACCGACCACCCCGAGCGACTGGGCTACGAACGGCCCGAGCACGGAGTGTCGATGACGCCGAACATCCCCAAGTCCCGGGCGCGCGGGCGGCTGTACCTCACCTCGGCCGACCCGGAGGTCAAACCCGCCCTGGACTTCCGCTACTTCGAGGACGAGGACGACTACGACGGCCGCACCCTCGTGGACGGCGTCAAGCTCGCCCGCCGCGTCGCGGAGGCCCAGCCCTTCGCGTCCTGGCTCAAGCGCGAGGTCTTCCCCGGCCCGGAGGTGACCGATGACGCCGAGATCAGCGAGCTGGTGCGGAAGGCCGCCAACACCGTCTACCACCCGGCGGGCACCTGCCGGATGGGCGCGAAGGACGACGAACTCGCCGTTGTCGACCCTGAGTTGAAGATCCGTGGCCTCCAGGGCATCCGGATCGCCGATGCCTCTGTCTTCCCGACCATGCCCGCCGTCAACCCGATGATCGGAGTCCTGATGACCGGTGAGAAGGCGGTCGATCTCATCCGGAACGATGCCGCCACGACACCGGGAGGTGTTGCCTGATGTCCGATACCGACAGCCGCGCAGCCGACGGGGGCGCGCCCGTCTTCTCCGTCCGTGAGCTGTGGAAGGTCTTCGGCCCGAAGGCCGACCGCGTCCCGGCCAACGAGGAGCTGCGCGGACTGACCGGACCCGAGCTGACCGAGCGCACCGGCTGCACCGCGGCCGTCCGGGACGTCTCCTTCGACGTGCACCGGGGCGAGGTCTTCGTGGTCATGGGCCTCTCCGGCTCCGGCAAGTCGACCCTGGTGCGCTGCCTCACCCGGCTCATCGAACCCACCCACGGCACCGTGGCGTTCGACGGCGACGACGTGCGCGCCATGGACAAGGACGCGCTCCGCCAGCTCCGGCGCCACCGCGCCTCGATGGTGTTCCAGAACTTCGGGCTGCTGCCGCACCGCACGGTGACCGACAACGTCGCCTACGGCCTGGAGATCCAGGGCATGGACAAGGCCGGACGCCGCGCCCGCGCCGCCGAGATGGTGGAGAAGGTCGGCCTCGCCGGACTCGGCGACCGCCGCCCCGGGCAGCTCTCCGGCGGGCAGCAGCAGCGCGTCGGCCTCGCCCGCGCCCTCGCCGTCGACCCCGAGGTCCTCCTGTTCGACGAACCGTTCAGCGCCCTCGACCCGCTGATCCGCCGCGACATGCAGGAGGAGGTCATCCGGCTCCACCACGAGGAGGGCCGGACGATGATCTTCATCACGCACGACCTCAGCGAGGCCCTGCGGCTCGGCGATCGCATCGCGCTGATGCGCGGCGGCGAGATCGTCCAGCTCGGCACCCCCGAGGAGATCGTCGCCAACCCGGCCGACGACTACGTCCGCGACTTCGTGCGCGACGTGCCCCGGCAGGACGTGATCTCGGTGCGCCGCGCGATGCGCCCCGCCACCGGCGCGGAGGCCGAGACCGGCCCCGCGCTCGCCCCCGGCACCCTGGTCTCCGAGGCCATCGAGGCCGTGGCGCGCAGCGGCGAGCACTGCCGCGTCGTGGACGACGGCCGCACCCTGGGCGTCGTCGACCACGCCCAGCTGCTCGGCGTCGTCGCGGGAGTCACCCGGGACACCGCCGCGACCGGCCGGGACGAGGAGGTGGCCGGCGTATGAGCGCCTCCCACACCAGCGCCGCCCGGTCGGTCAGCGACCGGGCCACCGACCGGGGGAGGACCGCGTGAGTACCTCCACCGCGCCGCCCACCGGCGGCAAGAGCGACAAGAACGGCAAGGGCGGCCAGCGCCCCGCCAAGGGTGAGCACCGGTCCACGCCGGGCCGCGGCTCCGAGGCCGACGGCTCCCCGGCGCCCGGCACGCTCTCCCGGATGGCCGGGAACCCCCGGGCGCTGCTGCTGACCGCGGCCGTGCTGCTCGTCGTCGTCAGCGCCAGCCTCACCGACAGCGCCGGATGGCCCAGCGCGCTCACCTTCGACATCGAGACGCCGCTGACCGACCTGGACAACTGGCTGGTCGACAACCGCGAGACCAGCCCACTGTTCCTCTACTTCCTGCTGCACATCAGCAACTTCGCGGACAGCTCCTACGACTCCATCCTGGAACTGCTGGAGTCCATGGGCTGGATCGGCGTCACCCTGGTCGGCACGCTCACCGCCTGGGCGGCCGGAGGCTCCGACCTCTCCCGCCGCGCGCTGCGCACCGCCGCCACCGCGCTCGGCGTGTTCGTCGCCTGCGGCGTGCTCGACATGTGGGAACCCACGATGGAGACGCTGGCGCTGATGGCCGTCGCCGTCCTGTGCGCCGCCGCCGTCGGCCTGCTGCTCGGCCTCGCCTCCGGGCTCTCCGACCGCTGCGAGCGGATCCTGCGGCCGGTGTTCGACACCATGCAGGTCATGCCGGCGTTCGCCTACCTGCTGCCGCTGGTGCTGATGTTCGGCATCGGCGTCCCCTCGGCGCTGATCGCGACCGTCATCTACGCCGCACCGCCGATGGCCCGCCTCACCTCGCTCGGGCTGCGCGGCGCCGACCCGGCCGCGCTGGAGGCGTCCACCTCGCTCGGCTCCAGCGCCTGGCAGCGGCTGTGGACCGCGCGGGTGCCGCTCGCGCGGAAGCAGATGATGCTCGGCCTCAACCAGACGATCATGATGTGCCTGTCGATGGTCGTGCTCGCCTCGCTCATCGGCTCCGGCGGCCTCGGCGACGAGATCTACCAGTCGCTCGGCAGCCTCGACATCGGCACCGCCCTCACCGCGGGCATCGCGGTCGTCCTCGTCGCCGTGCTGCTCGACCGCACGACGGCGGCGGCCGGGGAGCGGCTGGACGACTCCGTCGCGGCGGGCACCTCGCGGATGCTGGCCCGGGTGCGGCTCGGCGTCTGGGGCCTGGTGGTGGCCCTGTTCGCGCTGTTCGCCGCCGTCGGCACGGCGATCGGGGAGAGGTTCTGGCCCACGGCCTGGACGGTGGACATCACCGACTCGCTCCAGAGCGCCGTCGACTGGTGCACCGACCACCTCGGCTCCGGCATCCCCGTGCTGGGTGGCACCGTGACCTGGGCACAGGGCTTCACCGAGCACGTGCTCAACCCGCTGCGGGACGGGCTGACCGCCACCCCGTGGTGGGCGCTGGCGCTGCTGGCCGCCGTCATCGGCTGGCTGGTCGGCACCTGGCGGGCGGCGCTCACCGCCCTCGTCTCGCTGGGCCTGGCCGGATCGATGGGCCTCTGGGCCAAGTCGATGGACACGCTCTCCCAGGTCCTCGCGGCGCTGGTGCTCACCGTGCTCGTCGGCCTGCTCGTCGGCGTCCTGTCGGCGCGAGTGGACCGCGCCGAGCGGATCCTCCGCCCGGTGCTCGACACCATGCAGACCATGCCGCAGTTCGTCTACCTGATCCCGGTCATCGCGCTGGTCGGCCTCGGACGCACCGCGGGCATCATCGCCGCGGTCATCTACGCCTCACCGGCCGTCATCCGGATCACCGCGCAGGCGCTGCGCCACGTGGACCCGGCGGCGATGGAGGCGTCCCGCTCGCTGGGCGCCACCGGACGGCAGCAGCTGTTCCAGGTGCAACTCCCGCTCGCCCGCAAGGCGTTGCTGGTCGGCGTCAACCAGGGCGTCGTGCTGGTGCTGTCGATGGTCGTCATCGCCGGTCTGATCGGCGGCGGTTCGCTCGGCTACGACGTGGTGCAGGGCCTGTCCAAGGGCAACCTCGCGCAGGGCCTGCCCTCCGGCATCGCCATCGTCTGCCTGGGCATCCTGCTCGACCGGCTGACCCAGCCCGCGCACCGGCGCGCCCGGACCTGACCCGGAGCCCACGGCGGACCCCACCCGGGCCCGCCGTGGGCCCGCCGAAGACCGCCCCCGTCGCCCGCACCCCCCGGTGATCCCGGGCGACGGGGACACCCCCACACCCCCCGCGCGGGCGGAGCCCATCCGCCCGCCACCCGAGAAGAGAAGACGAAGTCACATGATTCTCACCCGTACCCACAAGATCGCCTTCGCCGGCGTCGGCATCGTCGGCGCCCTCTCCCTGACCGCCTGTGGCGCCGCGGACACCTCCGCCGGTGGCAGCGACAAGGTCGTGCTGGCCGAGCCGTCCTGGGTGGGCGCCACGGCCAACGCCGCGGTCGTGAAGAAGCTCATGGAGGACGAGCTCGACGTCAAGGTCGAGGCCAAGCAGATGGACGAGCCGGTCGCCTTCGACGCGCTGAACAGCGGCAAGGCGGACGCCATCCTGGAGGACTGGCACGGCGTCCCCAAGAAGGAGAAGAAGTACGTCGACGAGAAGAAGACCGTCGTCTCCGGCGGTGACCTCGGCGTCGTCGGCCACATCGGCTGGTTCGTGCCGAAGTACTACGCGGACAAGAACCCCGAGGTCACGGACGTCAAGAACCTCAACAAGTTCGCCGACGACTTCAAGACCCCGGAGAGCGGCGGCAAGGGCCACTTCATGGGCGCCGCCCCGTCGTACTCGCAGCACGACAAGGGCCTGATCAAGAACCACAAGCTGAACTTCAAGCACGTGCCGACCGGCACCGAGGCCGCGCACCTGAAGGAGATCCAGCGGCTGTACAAGGCCAAGAAGCCGTTCCTCACCTACTGGTGGGAGCCGCAGTGGATGAACAACGAGATCGACATGGTCGAGGTCAAGCTGCCGAAGCACACCCCGGGCTGTGAGGTCCCGGAGGAGAAGGCGACCTGCGGCTACGAGACCAACCAGCTGGAGAAGTTCCTCAACCGCGAGTTCGCCGAGGGCGGCAGCGACGCGGCGAAGTTCCTGAAGAAGTTCAAGTGGACGACCAACGACCAGAACGAGGTCGCCAAGATGATCGCCGGTGAGGGCATGAAGCCCGAGCAGGCCGCCGAGAAGTGGATCAAGGCGAACAAGTCCACCTGGGAGAAGTGGATCCCGAAGAAGTGACACCGGGCCGCGCTGGCCGAACCCCGCCCGACCGGGCGGGAGTCGGGGCCACGCGGCCAGCT
>NZ_SKBR01000005.1 GCF_013450295.1 Streptomyces sp. AJS327 | reverse complement strand
TTCCAGGGTGGGGGCGCCGGGTTCGCCGCGGAGTACGGCCAGCGGGGAGTAGTCGAGGTACGGCTGGAGGGCGTCGACGCAGGCCGTGAGGTGTTCGCGGAAGACGGGCGACGCGTCCATCAACTGGACGCCCATTCCGGCCCATTGGGAGCCCTGGCCGGGGAAGACGAGGACGGTCCGCCGATCGTCCGCGGCGGTGTCCTGGGCGAGGTGGCGGGTGGTTTCGCCATCGGCGAGGGCGCGCAGTCCGGTGAGCGGGTCGTCTGCTCCCCCGACGACGACGGCCCGGTGGGCGTGGGCGGCGCGTCCGGTGGCGAGGGTGTGGGCGACGGCGGTGGGCGGGACGCCGGGGTGGTCGCAGAGCCAGTCGTGCAGTTGGGCGGCCTGCTGGCGCAGGGCGCGCGGGTCGCGGGCGGACAGTGGCCAGGGGACGGCCGTCGGCACTGCCTCCGAGGTGGCGCTCGGGTCGGGTGCGGGGGCGGCCAACTCCGGGTCGGCCGGGGCCTGTTCGAGGATGACGTGGGCGTTGGTGCCGCTGATGCCGAACGAGGAGACGCCCGCGCGGCGGGGCCGGTCCACCTCCGGCCAGGGGGTGGTCTCGGGCAGCAGGGCGGCGGCGCCGGCGGTCCAGTCGACGTGCGAGGACGGACGGTCGGTGTGCAGGGTGCGCGGCAGGGTGCCGTGCCGCAGGGCGAGGACCATCTTGATGACGCCCGCGACCCCGGCGGCGGCCTGGGTGTGCCCGATGTTGGACTTCAGGGAGCCGAGCAGCACCGGCCGTTCCGCGGGGCGCTGTTGGCCGTAGGTGGCGAGGACGGCCTGGGCCTCGATGGGGTCGCCGAGTGTCGTGCCGGTGCCGTGGGCCTCGACGGCGTCCACGTCGCCCGGGGCGAGCCCGGCGGAGGTGAGGGCCTGCTGGATGACGCGCCGCTGGGCGCCACCGTTCGGCGCGGTGAGGCCGTTGCTCGCGCCGTCCTGGTTGACCGCGGACCCGCGGAGGACGGCGAGGACGGGGTGCCCGTTGCGGCGGGCGTCGGACAGCCGCTCCACTAGGAGGACCCCGGCGCCCTCGCTCCAGCCGGTGCCGTCGGCGGCCTCGGCGAAGGGCTTGCAGCGCCCGTCGGGGGCGAGTCCGCGCTGTTTGCTGAACTCGACGAACATGCCGGGGGTGGCCATCACGGTCACGCCTCCGGCCAGCGCCAGCGAGCACTCGCCGCGCAGCAGCGCCTGCCGGGCGAGGTGCAGCGCCACCAGCGAGGAGGAGCAGGCCGTGTCGACGGTGAGCGCTGGTCCCTCCAGGCCCAGCGTGTAGGCGACGCGGCCGGAGGCGACGCTGGCGGTGCTGCCGGTCAGGACGTAGCCCTCGTAGCCGACGGGCGCCTCGTCCAGCCGGGAGCCGTAGTCCTGCGAGGTGGCGCCGAGGAAGACGCCGGTCTGGCTGCCGTGCAGGGTGGTGGGGTCGATCCCGGCGCGTTCCAGCGCCTCCCAGGAGGTCTCCAGCAGCAGCCGCTGCTGGGGGTCCATCGCGTCGGCCTCGCGGGGACTGATGCCGAAGAAGGCCGCGTCGAACTGGGCGGCGTCGTAAAGGAATCCGCCGTGCCGGACGTAGCTGCGGCCGCCGCTCTCCGGGTCCGGGTCGTACAGCTCGTCGAGGCGCCAGCCACGGTCGTCGGGGAAGCCGGAGACGGCGTCGGCGCCGTCGGCGAGCAGCCGCCACAGGTCGTCGGGCGACCGCACGTCGCCGGGGAAGCGGCAGCCGGCGCCGACGATGACGATCGGGTCGTCCTCCGTCGCCACGGTGGGGACGACGGCCAACTCCTGTGATTCCGCGAGGAGTTCCCGCCGGAGGTGGCGGGCGAGCCGGGCGGGGGTGGGGTGCTCGAACAGGACGCTGGCGGGCAGCGGCAGGCCGGTGGCGGTGTTCGTGCGGCGGCGCAGTTCGACGGCGAGGAGGGAGTCGAGGCCGAGGTCGCGGAAGGTCCGGTCGGCCTCGACGCGGTCCGGCGCGTCGTGTTCCAGTACGGCCGCCACCTGGGCGCGTACCAGGTCGAGCAGCACGCGGTCGCGGTCGATCTCGCGCAGCGGGGCGAGGCGTTCCGCCAGTGACCGGTGGGCGGTCGCCCCCTCCGGAGCCCATCCCGGCTCCGGTTCCCCGTCCGGGCGGGTGTCTTCGGCGTCGTCCGGGTGGGTCGCCGGGGCTGGGGTGGGCCCCGGTCGTGGGAGGGCGGTGGTGCCCGGCTCCCACCAGTACCGTTCGCGCTGGAAGGCGTAGGTGGGCAGCGGCACCCGCCGTCCGCCCAGGGCGGCGGAGAGGGCCGCCCAGTCCATCGGGACGCCGTCGACGTGGAGTTGGGCCAGGGCACGCAGCAGGGTGCGCGGCTCCGGATGGTCGGCGCGCAGCGCGGCGACCGGCTGGTCGTCCCGGTCGGGCAGGTCGAGCAGGGTCTCGGCGGCCAGCGGTGCCAGCACCGCGTGCGGGCCCAGCTCCAGCCAGCTGTCGACGCCTTCCCCGGCGAGCCATCGCACTCCGGCGCCGAAGCGGACGGGTTCCCGGACGTGGCGCACCCAGTAGTCCGGGGTGCACAGTTCCTCGTCGGGGATGGGGGCGCCGGTCACGTTGGACACGAGGGGGATGCGCGGTGGCCGGTAGGTGACGCCGGACGCGACCCGCCGGAACGCGTCGAGCATGGGGTCCATCCGCGCGGAGTGGAAGGCGTGGCTGACGCGCATCCGGCGGGTGCGGCGGCCTCGTGCGGCCCAGGCGGCGGCGACCTCCTCGACGTCCGCTTCCTCGCCCGAGATCACCACGGCGGTGGGGCCGTTGACCGCTGCGACGTCGACACGGGGCCGACGGTCCGCGAGGGAGTCCCGTACTTCCGCCTCCTCGGCCTCGATCGCGGCCATCGCGCCGCCCGCGGGCAGTTCCCGCATCAGCTGGCCACGTGCCGCGACCAGGGCGCAGGCGTCGGGGAGCGAGAGCACCCCGGCCACGTGGGCGGCGGCGAGTTCACCGAGTGAGTGGCCGAGCAGGTGGGTGGGGTGGATCCCCCAGCTCTCCAGCAGCCGGAACAGCGCCACTTCCAGGGCGAACAGGGCGGGCTGGGCGTACGCGGTGTCGTCCAGGTCCACCGTGTCGCCGGGCGGGTTGCCGGAACTCGTACTGTCCACACGGTTGTTGACGATCTCGCGCAGCGGGCGGTCGAGATGGGGGTCGAGGTGTTCGCCGACCTCGTCCCAGGCCCGGGCGAAGGCCGGGTACGCGCGGTACAACTCGCTTCCCATACCCGGCCGTTGGGAGCCCTGGCCGGAGAACAGGTAGGCCAGCCGCCGGTCCGGCCGGGCGCTGCCCGTGATGGCGTCGCCCGGCCGCCCGTCCGCCACGGCGTTGAGGGCGTCCAGCAGCTCCTCGCGGTCGTCCCCGATGGCGACGGCACGGTGCTCGAAGGTGTCCCGGTGGGCGGCGAGGGTGCGGCCGACGTCGCGGGGCCGCAGCCCCGGGTCGGCCTGGACGCGTTCCCGCAGCCGGCCGGCCTGGGCCCGGACGGCGGCGGCGGAGCGGCCGGAGAGCACCCACGGCACGGTGTGTCCGGCGGAGGCGGCGTCGGCCGGCGGAAGGCCGTCGTGCGCGCTCGGGACGCCGTCGTCTCCGGCACCGCCGAAGGCCCCGGTGTCGCCGGGGGCTCCGGCCGGGCGGGAGCGGGGGGCGGCCGGGTCGGGTGCCGGTTCCGCCAGCACCACGTGGCAGTTGGTGCCGCCCATGCCGAACGAGCTGACTCCGGCGACGGCCTGGCCCTCCTCGCCGGGCCAGGGCGTCGTCTCCCGTACGACGTCGAGCCGCAGGGCGTCCAGGGGGATGTCCGGGTGGGCCCGGGTGAAGTTGAGGCTCGGCGGGATCGTCCGGTGCGCCAGCGACAGCACCGCCTTGACGAGTCCGGCGATCCCGGCGGCGCCCTCCAGGTGGCCGATGTTCGTCTTGACCGAACCGACCAGCAGCGGCTGGTCCACGGGGCGGCCGGAGCCGAGCGCGGAGCCGAGCGCGTCCGCCTCGACCGGGTCGCCCACGCGGGTGCCGGTGCCGTGCAGTTCGACGTAGCCCACCCGCTCCGGGGCCACCCCGGCGCGCCGGTAGGCGGCGCGTAGCACCTGGGCCTGCGCGCGCCCGCTGGGGCTGGTGAGGCTCGGGCCGCCACCGTCGTTGTTGACGGCGCTGCCGCGGATCTCGCAGTAGACGGTGTCACCGTCGGCGCGGGCCTGGTCGAGGGGTTTGAGGACGACCATCGCGCCGCCCTCGCCGCGCACGTAGCCGTCGGCGCGCTCGTCGAAGGTGTGGCAGCGGCCGGTGGGCGAGAGGCCGCCGAACCGGGCGGCGGTCACGGCGCTCTCCGGGAGGAGGTTGAGGTTCACCCCGCCGACGAGCGCGACCTCGGACTCGCCACGGCGCAGGCTCTCCGCCGCCAGGTGCACCGCGACGAGGGACGAGGACTGCCCCGCGTCGACGGTGAGGCTGGGCCCGTTGAGACCGAGGCTGTAGGAGACGCGGTTGGCGATCACGCCACGGTGCAGTCCGGTGATGCTGTGCGCGCCGATCGCGGGCATGCCGTGGCCGTGCAGCAGGCGGGCGTAGTCGTCCCAGATCGCGCCGACGAACACGCCCACGGGGTGGTCGCGCAGCGTGGCCGGGACGATCCCGGCGTCCTCCAGCGCCTCCCAGCACAGCTCCAGCGTCAGCCGCTGCTGCGGGTCCATGGTCCGCGCCTCGCGGGGCGAGACGCCGAAGAACGCGGCGTCGAACCGGTCCACCTCGTCCAGGAACGCGCCCCGGCGGGCCTCCTCCTCCGCCGGTTCCTCCCGCCACCGGCCCTCCGGCACCGACCCGACGGCGCTGCGCCCGTCGCACAGCAGGCGCCAGAACGCCTCGGGGGTCTCCGCGTCCGGCAGTCGGCAGGACACCCCGACCACGGCTATCGGCTGACGGTCGGGGACTCCGTGCGCGTCGGTCGCCGATTCCAGCATCGCTGAAATCACCTCCGTGGCCATGAGGGGGACGAGCGTGGACAGAACCGCGGGCGCGGCGCCCACCGGTGCGGGGGTCTCGCCCGGCGGGGGTCGCGCCGCTCAGCGCGACAGCGCGACAGGGGGGACTCCGGAGGGGGGACGGCGTGCGGGGACCGCTCTCAGCCGCGCGCGGGGCCGCGTACCGGGACGGGTCCTGGTGGGGGTGGCCGGGCTGCGGGCCGGGGTCAACTCCCGCTCCGCGCGGGGGTGATGGTGTGGTGCGGCGTCCCGCGCGGACGGCGGCGCGGGGGCGGGTGGACCGGCGGGTCCGCGGAACCGGGCGTCCCGGTCCGTGGCCGCTGTCGTCGGCACAGAACCTCCCCCGTCTCAGTGCGGTGACCGGCACAGCGGAGCCTGACGGGCGCGGGCGGCGGGTCGGCCGGGTGGCGACGGCAGGCTCGATGTGCGGGTTCGTCAGTGATCAAGCCTCAACGTACCGGCGGCCCCAGCGGCGCCATACCCCTAACAACACCCCTAGCGGCCCCCCTATCGCGCAGGTCACACCGGTTGTGCGGGTGCCACCAACCATCCGGCGCCGGGGGGTTGGGGGCGGTGCGGGATGGCTCGTTCTCCCCGGTCGTCCGCCGCTCCGGTCGCCGTCGGCGGCAACGGGCACCACGGGCCACGGGGCGGTGCCCGTCGGAGGGCACCATCCTCCACCACCACCGACACCGCCCGCCAGGTGGACAGGAGCCGTGGCACGGGACGGCGGCCCGTGGCCCGGCCGGGGTGCCGGACCGGGGGACGTCTTCCAGCCGGTCCCAACTCCCCGCGCGTGCCCGCTGTTGGACGACCAAAACCCCGGCTCGCCGGAGAGTCGTGGGACACTCGGGGCGTGGAGGACCCTGACGAACGTCGACTCATCGCCGACCGGTACCTGTTGCTGGACCGGCTCGGCAGCGGCGGCATGGGCACCGTGTGGCGGGCCAGCGACGAACTGCTGGGGCGCGTCGTCGCCGTCAAGGAGGTGCACCCGCACTCCGGCAGCGAGGTGCTCGACCGCCGTGTCGAGCGGGCACGTCGGGAGGCCCAGGCCATCGCGCGGGTCTCCGACCCCCATGTCCTCAACCTCCACGACGTCGTCACCCACGACGAACGGCTGTGGCTCGTCATGGAGTTCGTGGACGGCTCCTCCCTGGCCGAATACCTCGCCACCAGCGGGCCGATGACGCCCGCCCAGGTCGCCGGGGTCGGTCTGGAGGTGCTGGACGCGCTGGAGGCGGTGCACGCCGTCGGCGCGCTGCACCGCGACGTGAAGCCCGCCAACCTGCTGCTCCGCCGCGAAGGCGGCGTCGTGCTCTGCGACTTCGGGATCGCGGCGCTGGCGGGCTCCGACTCCCTCACCACGTCCGGCGAGGTCGTCGGCTCCCTGGAGTTCATCGCCCCCGAACGGCTGGAGAACCAGCCCGCCGGGCCGCCCAGCGACCTCTTCTCCCTGGGCGGCACCCTGTGCGCCCTGCTCTCGGGCCGCTCGCCCTTCACCCGGCCCGAACCGGCGGCCGTGCTGCACGCCGTGGTGTGGGAGGAACCGCTGATCCCGGAGGCGGCGGGGCCGCTGCGCGGCACGCTGGAGGCGCTGCTGCGCAAGGACCCGGCCCAACGGCCCACCGTGGCGCAGACGCGGGAGGCGCTACGGCGGGTGGCCTCGCCGTCGGGCTGGGGCGCCTCGACCGGGCACCCGCCCGGTCCGGGGCCGGACCGTCCCGGAACGGGCGGCGGCTCGCCCGGCCGACGGTCCCTGCTGTTCGGGGCCGCGCTGCTGGTGACCGGAGGCGGCGCCGCCACCGCCTGGTGGCTGGACGACCGCTTCGGGTACGGCCGTTCGGACGACGACCGGCCGGACGGCTCTCCCTCACCCCGGCCGAACCGGATCGACGCGGTGATGGCGGCACCGGACGCCGGCGACGTGCGGGCGCCGCACACCTACTGGCTGTTCTCCGACGACCGGTACGTCCGGGCGCGGATCGCGAAGACGGGTCAGCCGTTCCGGCGGCTGCTGAAGGGGCCCGAACCGCTCAGCGCCTGGGAGGGGACCTTCGCGGACCTGCCGGTGTTCCAGAACCGGATCGACGCGACCCTGCGCGTCCCCGATCAGCCCAGCGAGTACTGGGTGTTCTCCGGCAACCACTACATCCGCATCCGGATCGCGGGCGACACCTCGTTCTACCAGGCGTCCCGGGTGCACGACCGCAGGCCCCTCAGCGACTGGGAGGGAGCCTTCGGGGACCTCCTCGACGACGGGCTCGACGCGCTGCTGCCGGTGCCGGACGACCCGTACCAGGTCTGGATGTTCGCCGGGGACCGGTACGTCCGGGCGCGGCTGGACGACGAGGTGGCGGACGGGGACACCGCGGGCGGTCAGATCGCCCAGGGACCGGCGGCGATCAGCGAGTGGTCCAGAACCCTCGGCAAGTACGACCCGTTCCGGGGCGGGATCGACGCGGCCCTGCCCGTCCCCGGCGAACCGAACGAGTACTGGGTCTTCTCCGGGACCCGGTACCTGCGCATGTCCGTGGCCGACGTCTCCTACGAGGACCGCATCGTGCGGAAGCTCGCACGGACACCGGCCTGGTCCACCATCCCCTGACCCGCCCCCGGGCCGGACCGCCCCAACCACCCCCGGCACACGGGAGGTTCGGGGGCCCGGCGGGGCGGCCGGTGGCCCCGCGAACCGTCCCGCGCCGCCGCACGGCCGTGCCCCGGGTACGAGCCGCGCGGACTCGCACCCGGGGCACGGGACGGCGGACGCGGGGAGGCGTCAGCCGAGCGCCGCGGTGAGGTCCGCCAGCAGGTCGTCCGCCGACTCGATACCCACCGACAGCCGCACCAGGTCGGCGGGCACCTCCAGCGGGGAACCGGCCGCCGAGGCGTGCGTCATCCGCCCCGGGTGCTCGATCAGCGACTCCACCCCGCCCAGCGACTCACCGAGGGTGAACAGCTGGGTACGGTCGCAGACGCCCACCGCGGCCTCCTCGCCGCCACGCACCCGGAAGGACACCATCCCGCCGAAGGCCCGCATCTGCTTGGCGGCCGTCTCGTGGCCCGGGTGGGACGGGAGGCCCGGGTAGCAGACCTCGGCCACCTCCGGGTGCGCGGTCAGCGCCTCCACCACCCGCTCCGCGTTGGCGCAGTGCCGGTCCATCCGCACCGCCAGCGTCTTGATGCCGCGCAGCACCAGCCAGGCGTCCATCGGGCCGGCCACCGCGCCCATCGAGTTCTGGTGGAAGGCCAGTTCCTCCCCCAGCTCGGGATCGGACACCACCAGCGCGCCCCCCACCACGTCGGAGTGGCCGCCCATGTACTTGGTGGTGGAGTGGACGACGACGTCGGCGCCGAGCGCCAGCGGCTGCTGGAGGTAGGGGCTGGCGAAGGTGTTGTCGACCACCAGCCGCGCCCCGGCGGCCCGTGCGACCTCCGCGCTCGCCGCGATGTCGGTGATGCCGAGCAGCGGGTTGGACGGCGTCTCCACCCACACCGCCTTCGTCCGGTCACACAGCGCGGCCCGCACCGCCGCCGGGTCCGAGGTGTCGGCGACGGACCACCGCACGCCCCACCGCTCCGCCACCTTCGAGAAGAGCCGGAAGGTGCCGCCGTAGGCGTCGTTCGGGATCACCACGTGGTCACCCGGTGTGAGCAGCGTACGCAGCAGGCAGTCCTCGGCGGCCAGGCCGGAGGCGAAGGCGAGGCCGCGCCTGCCGCCCTCCAGCGCGGCGAGGTTCTCCTCCAGCGCGGTCCGGGTCGGGTTGCCGGACCGGCTGTACTCGTAACCGCCGCGCAGCCCGCCGACACCGTCCTGCTTGTAGGTGGACACCTGGTAGATCGGCGGTACGACCGCCCCGGTGACCGGATCCGCGGTCTGCCCGGCGTGGATGGCCAGGGTTTCGAAACTCTTGTCAGGCTGGTCGCTCATGAGGCGAGGGTAGGCCCTGGTGGGGCACTCCCCGCCAGGGCGCCGGGGAGGAGGAGGGGACTCCGCTCCCACCCCGCGCGGGAGACCACCGGCGAACCCGCCGAAAACACCCCTTCCGGACCTCCGCCCGGCCCGGCCGCCGCGCGCCGCCGCCCGGCCCCCGGCGTCCGTCGCGGCCGGTCGGCCCCGGTCCCGGCGCGGCACCGTACCGTGGAGGGAGGGAGCGGCCCGCCCGGCCAGCGGGGCGGTGGCCGCCACCCGCTCCGAGCCCGACCCGAGCCGTGTGGAGACCCGCCGACATGGAAGCCCTGCTCCTGCTGATCGCCCTCACCGCCGTCTTCGGCGTCCTGGTCGCGCCCGCGCTGCGCCGTCGCCGTCTCCGGAAGGAGGCCGAGGGCGGGATGCGGCAGACCCTCGACCCCTCCTCGGGCTACGGCTTCGTCCCGCCCCAGGAGCTGGACGTACGGCTGCCAGGACCGGACCCGGAGCTGCTGGAGGCGCTGGAGGAGACCCAACGCACCCAGGACTGGGGCCCCGTGGCCCGGATGCTCGCGCTGACCTCGGACGAGTGGGAGCTGCGCTGGCAGCGGGTGCAGTCGCTGGCCGGGGCCGCCGCGATGGAGCTGTCGCAGGCCAGGGCCGGGGGCCTGGACACGGCGGACGCCACCTCCGGTGAGGCGCCGGGCGGGCCCTCGCTCAGCAAGGAGCCGCGGCCCCGGGACGCCCGGTGGCTGCGGAACTGGCGCGCGCAACAGCCGGGGGACGCGGGCGGCGCGCAGGTGTACGCACAGTTCCTGGTGTGGCAGGCGGTGGCGGACCCGGCCTCGGAGGACCACCGCATCGTGCTGGAGGAGGCGCGCAACATCTGCCGGGACGCGGCGGCGCTCGACCCGCGTGACCCGACGCCGCACATCACCGAGCTGTTCGTCGCGCGGTACCTGGGCTACCGCACGGCCGACTTCGAGTCGCTCTGGTCCGAGGTGCGGCGGCGCGCCCCGCACCACATGGGCGCCCACCTGGTCGCGCTGCCGTACTGGTCGCAGCAGGACAGCGGCGCCAAGGAGCGGGCGGACGCCTTCGCGCGGACCGCGGCCGCCCAGGCCCCGGAGGGCACGCTGCTACCCGCGCTGCCGCTGTTCGCGACCTACGCGCACCTGCCCGAGGTCAACATGGTTCGCGGCCTGTACCAGAGCGCGGAGATCGAGACGGCCATCGAGGCCGCGGAGTTCGCCGTCGACCAGGTGGAGGACGGCCACCCCGTCCGTCCGCACGTGCTGCACCTGCTGGTGTGCTTCCTGGTCCGGGCCGAGCGCTACCGGGAGGCGATGGAGGCCCTCAGCGTGGTCGACGGGTACGTCGGCGCGCTGCCCTGGGCCGACTCGGCCGATCCGGCCACCGAGTACGCCGGCTACCGGGCGCTGGCCGTGGCGGGCTGGGAGGCCACCGGCGGCAGCCGCGCCCAGCAGCCGCCCACCTCCTGAACTGCCGTCCCACTCTGCTCTGTTGGGCGAAAGCCCCGCCACCGGTCGGCGCCCCGGGGGCGGCGACGTGGGGTCACCAGTCCATGGGGGGCGGGGCCGGGACCGGCCGGGCCGACCAGGGGCTCTCCAGCGCCACCCAGACGACCAGCGCCACGACCAGCACCGCGAGCAGCCCCCAGGCGAACCGCCGCAGCACGCGGCGGCCGCGCCGCAGCCGCGCTCCCCGACGGGCGGCGGCCCCCGCCAGGTCCGGGGGCACCGGCTCGGCCGGTCCCTCCAGCATCCGGCGGACCGCCTCCCTTCTGCGGCTCGCGTTCATCCCGCGCCCCCGGGGCGCGGATCGTCCAACGTCCCCCGCCGCGCGCCCTGTTGGAGCCCGGAGGACGGCGGCTGCTGGGACCTGGGGAGCCGGGGGCCGGAGGCGCGCGGCGGGGCGGCCGGGGCCGTCGTCCGGGTGGGCGAGGCGGCCAGGAGCCGGGTGACGCCACGGGCACAGAGCATCCGGACCCGTTCCCGGGGCAGCCCGAGGACGGCCGCCGTCTGCTCCTCGGCCACCTCCTCGTACATCCGCAACACCAGCACCAGCCGTTCGCGCGGGGGCAGTTCACCGAGCACGCCCCCGCGTGGGCGCCGGTGGCGCCAGGCGTGCCGGGCGAAGCGCGCGGCCAGCGTCCGCCGCGTGTGCTCGTACGGATCGGCGCCGCGCAGCCGGTCCCAGTCGGCGTAGGTCTCGGCCAGCGCACCCTCCAGCAGCCGCCGGGCGGCGGGCGCCGCGCCGGGCGGCTCGCCGCTCAGCAGCCGGGCGGCGCGCAGCAACCGGCCACCCGCGCCCGCGACGTAGCTCTCGAACTCCCGGGTACGACAGCGTTCCTGGCGGTCTCTCCGTTCTTCCACCCCACCCTCCTGTTCGCCATGGGACGGCAGCGCGGATGATCGAATCAAGGGTGCGGGGCCCGGCGGGGAGCGCGGGCCGGAGTACGGGGTGCCGGACGCGGCGCGCGACAGGCGCCGTGGGCGGTCGGGTTGACCGTCTCCGGGGTGCTACGGCCCGCCCGGCCCGCGTCCCCGGCGTCCGCGCGTGCTGTCGCGTCCGCCCGTAATCCGGCGGTTCGGCACCCCAGTTCGCTCCCCAGACCTCCCCGTCCCACCGCCGGTACGAACCGGGTGGAGCACCGTCGCACGGCATCGCGGGTCAGAACCGACGGAGCGGGCACGGGAGTCGGCGGCCGGGAAACGTCCCGTCGGACCGACTACCGTGCCGCGCGGGCGAGTTGGGGGAGGAGCGTGCGTGCGTCCCCGCGCGAGCGACGACGTGGGAGGGCGCGGCCGGGCTGGGCCGAGCGCCGTGCACGGCGACCCCGTACGGTCCGGCGGGACGCGAACCGGCTGCCCAACACCGCCACGCCGGGCGCTTGTTGAACCCCGCCCGGCCGGGGGGCGTCCGCGTCCGGGACGGCCACACCGGGCTCGGCCGCGGGAGTCGGTCCTGGCCAGCGGGCGCCGGGGTACGGGGGACGCCCGGATCAGCTCCGCCCGGGACACGTCGTCCCGGGGCGTGAACGATCCGGGGTGCGGGGCTACTTGGGGGCCGGGGCGCCCCCGGGGCGGTTCAGGAGGAGACGGGTCCGGAGGTGGCGGCGGACGGGTTGACCCGGAGCAGCGCGGCGTTGAAGCGGGTCAGCAGGTCGCAGAACTCCTCCCGCTCGTCCTCGCTCCAGTCCTCCGTGGCCTGCGCCATCAACTCCCGGCGTGAGGTGCGCACATCGGCGAGCCGGGTGGCGCCGCGCGGGGACAGCGCCAGGACGACCGCCCGGCCGTCCTCCGGGTGCGAGGTCCGCTTGACCAGGCCGGAATCGACGAGCGGGGCCACCTGCCGGGTCACGGTGGAGGAGTCGATGCCCATCCCGGCCGCGAGCGCCTTCACACCCATCGGGCCTTCCTGGTCAAGCCGGTTGAGCAGCAGGTAGGCGGCGCGGTCCATGGAGTTCCGGGCCTGGCCGATCCCCCCGAGGCGGGTCTGCTCGGCGCGCCGCGCGAAGACGGCCACCTGATGCTGGATCGCCTCAAGCAGCGCCACTCGGTCCTGCACGGGGTCGTTCGGGTCGGTGATGTCGGGGTCCGCCGCGGGCTTCCGGTCGACCGCGCTGGCGGCGGGAAGCTCCGTGGTCACGGGGTTCGGCATGTCAGTTGGCACATCTGTGGGCATCTGTGTCGGCATGTGTGTCGGGATGTCTGTCGTCATGTCCGGGTGTGTGGGCATGGCGGATGCTCGCTTCTTTGGGGAAAGTTACCTAAGTTCCTGAAGTGCGCGGTCCGTACGGCCGTGGTGTGGGGCACACAGTACGCCGCTCACGCCCGGCTCGTACCGACACTGCGGGAACCCGCGCAGCAAACCCACGAGCCCTCACCTCCGGCCCCCTGGTGCAAGACTGGCCGCATGGTCGACAGCTCTGCCACCCCTCAGCCCGACCCCGCCCACACCGACGGCGCCATCTCCCCGGGGTCCACACCCACCCCCGCCACGACCGCGTCCACCACCCCCGCGACGCGTCCCACCCCCACCCCCCATCCCCCCTCCGACACCACCCCCGTCAGCGATCCCGGCACCACCGCCAGCACCTCCGATCCCGCGTCCGGCCCCACCCCCGAGGACGTCACCGCAGCCCGGAAGACGCTCTCCGGCGTCGCCCGGATGACGGCGATGGAGAGCAGCCGCCAGCTCTCCGAGCTGATCTCCGCGCCCGTGCACCTCAAGTGCGAGAACCTCCAGCGCACCGGCTCCTTCAAACTGCGCGGCGCCTACGTGCGCATCGCCGGGCTCTCCGCCGCCGAGCGGGCGCGCGGCGTGGTGGCGGCCAGCGCGGGCAACCACGCGCAGGGGGTGGCGCTCGCCGCGCGGCTCCTCGGCGTCACCGCCACCGTGTTCATGCCGGAGGGCGCGCCCCTGCCGAAGGTCACCGCCACCCGCGACTACGGCGCCCACGTGCGACTGCACGGCCAGGTGGTCGACGAGACGCTGGAGGCCGCGCAGGAGTACGCGCGGGAGACCGGCGCCGTGTTCATCCACCCCTTCAACCACCCGGACGTGGTCGCGGGTCAGGGCACCCTGGGCCTGGAGATCCTGGAGCAGTGCCCGGAGGTCCGCACGATCGTCGTCGGTGTCGGCGGAGGCGGTCTGGTCGCCGGGGTCGCCACGGCCGTCAAGGCGCTCCGCCCGGACGTGCGGGTGATCGGGGTGCAGGCGGAGGGGGCGGCGGCCTACCCCCTCTCCCTGGCCGCCGGGCATCCGGTCGCCCTGGACTCGGTGAGCACCATGGCCGACGGGATCAAGGTCGGACGCCCCGGCGACGTGCCGTTCAAAATCGTTGGCTCTCTGGTGGACGAGGTCCGTACCGTGTCCGAGGACGCGCTCTCCCGCGCGCTCCTGCTGTGCCTGGAGCGCGCGAAGCTGGTGGTCGAACCGGCGGGGGCGAGCCCGGTCGCGGCGCTGCTGTCCGAGCCCGACTCCTTCGAGGGGCCGCTGGTGGCGGTGCTCTCCGGGGGGAACGTCGACCCGCTGGTCCTACAGCGCACCCTCCGGCACGGGATGGCGGCGGCCGGGCGATACCTCTCCCTCCGGCTCCGGCTGCCCGACAGCCCGGGCGTGCTGGCGGGGCTGCTGCGCGAACTGTCCCTCGCGGACGCGAACGTGCTGGACGTGAGCCATGTGCGGACCGACCCCCGGCTCGGCCTGGACGAGGCGGAGGTGGAGGTCCACCTGGAGACGAAGGGGGCGCGGCACTGTGACGAGGTGGCACGGGCCCTGCGGGCCGCCGGGTACACGATCATGAACTGAGGCGCGTACGCGACAGGTTGGCGCGCTATATCGCTAGTTTCCTTGACGCGATATAGCGCGTCCTCCATACTGCTGGTCCGGCCACAGCACTGTCTCTGATGCCGGATAAATCCGGTGAATCCACCATCCCGACATCGCGGTCCGCCGCGGACCGCCCTCCATCCCTGGGAGCCCATCTATGCCAGGCGCCATTCACGCCGAGGGTCTGGTCAAGACCTTCGGCGACGTAAGGGCTCTGGACGGCGTCGATCTCGACGTCCCGGAAGGCACCGTGCTCGGTCTGCTCGGGCCGAACGGAGCGGGAAAGACCACCGCCGTCCGGGTCCTGACCACCCTCCTCCGGCCGGACAGCGGCACCGCGGTCGTCGCCGGGATCGACGTCCTCAGGAACCCGGACGCGGTGCGCCGTTCCATCGGCCTCTCGGGCCAGTTCGCCGCCGTCGACGAGTACCTCACCGGCCGCGAGAACCTCCAGATGGTCGGCCAGCTCTACCAGATGTCCGGCCGGGACGCGAAGCGCCGGGCCACCGAACTGCTGGAGCGGTTCCACCTCACGGAGGCCGCGGACCGCCCCGCGAAGACCTACTCCGGCGGTATGCGCCGACGGCTCGACCTCGCCGCCGCGCTGGTCGTCAGCCCACCCGTGATGTTCATGGACGAGCCGACCACCGGCCTCGACCCCCGCAACCGGCAGGCGCTCTGGGAGGTGATCGAGGACCTGGTCGCGGGCGGCACCACGCTGCTGCTCACCACCCAGTACCTGGAGGAGGCCGACCGGCTGGCCCACAACATCGCGGTCGTCGACCACGGCCGGGTGATCGCGCGGGGCACCTCCGACCAGCTCAAGGCCCAGACCGGCGGGGAACGCGTGGAGGTCGTGGTCCACGAGCGCGACCGCATACCCACCGCCAAGGCGATCCTCGACCGGCACGGACTCCAGGGCCCCGGCAAGACCGAGGTCGCGGTGGAGACCCACGCCCGCAGACTCACCGTCCCGGTCACCGGCGGCGCGAAGCTGCTGGCCGAGATCATCCGCGAACTGGACGCCCAGGGCGTCGAGATCGACGACATCGGACTGCGCCGCCCCACCCTGGACGACGTCTTCATCTCCCTCACCGGACACGCCGCCGAGGGAGACGAGACCCCACCGTCCGCGGGAGGCTCACGCGGCGGTGACCGAGGCGCGACCGCGGAGAACACGGTGACGGACAAGGAGAACCAGCAGTGAGCGCCCCCACCCAGACCGCCACCCCCACGCCCTCGGCGAGCGGCGGAGGGATAGCGCGGTCCGTCCGCGACTCCCTGATCATCGCGAAACGCAACCTGCTGCGGATGCTGCGCATCCCCGAGGTGGTCATCTTCGCGCTGATCCAGCCGATCATGTTCGTCGTGCTGTTCAGCTACGTCTTCGGCGGCTCGATCAGCGTCCCGGGCGCCGGTCTCGACGCCGACACCTACCGGCAGTTCCTGATGGGCGGCATCTTCGCGCAGACCGTCACCTTCGCCACCGCCGGTGCCGGCGCCGGGATAGCGGACGACATGCACAAGGGGCTGATCGACCGCTTCCGTTCCCTGCCCATGTCCCGCGGGGCCGTGCTCACCGGCCGGTCGCTCGCCGACCTGGTGCAGACCGCGCTGACGCTGGTGGTGCTGGCGATCGTGGCGCTGCTCGTCGGCTGGCGCGCACACGACGGACTGCTCAACGCGCTCGCGGGGTTCGGCCTGCTGCTCCTGCTCGGCTACGCCTTCACCTGGATCGGCGCGCTGATCGGCCTCTCCGTCCGCACCCCGGAGGCCGCGACCTCCGGCGGGCTGATCTGGCTCTTCCCGCTCACGTTCATCTCGGTGGCCTTCGTGCCCTCACAGAACATGCCGTCGTTCCTCCAGCACATCGCCGAGTGGAACCCGTTCAGCGCGACCGTGGTCGCCTGCCGCGACCTCTTCGGCAACCTGCCCGAGGGCTATCCGGTGCCGGACGCCTGGCCGATGCAGCACCCGGCCATCGCCTCGATGCTCTGGTCCATCGTGATCATCGCGATCTTCCGCACCCTGGCGGTGCGCAAGTACCGCAACGCCGCCTGACCGCCGCCCCGTTGGGCGGGCCGGGCGTCACCCCGACCCGCCCCCGGAGCACTGGCCGACGGTCCGCCGAAACGCCTCCGCCGGACGCGGTGCCTGGCTGGCACCGCGTCCGGCGGACACGCCTGCGGGCGGATACAGCGAGAGCCCCCGGCCTTCCGGCCGGGGGCTCTACCTCGCTTCCCCGGCCGCTAACCCTGGTAGGGCTTGGCGTCCAAGACGGTCACCGACGCCATCTTGCCGTTCGGGAGTTCGTACTGCGCCTCAGCACCGACCTTCTTGCCGTTCACCCCGCTACCGAGCGGTGACTGCGGCGAGTACGTCTCGATGTCACCACTCGCGTACTCACGGGACGCGAGCAGGAACGTCATCGTGTCGTTCTCATCGCCCTCGAAGGCGATGGTGACGACCATTCCAGGGGCAACCACGCCGTCGTCGGCGGGGGCCACTCCGACCTTCGCGGTCTCCAGCAGCTGCTCCAGTTGCCGGACGCGCAACTCCTGCTTTCCCTGCTCCTCCTTCGCCGCGTGGTACCCGCCGTTCTCGCGGAGGTCACCCTCTTCGCGAGCCGCCTCGATCTTCTTGGAGATCTCGGTACGTGCAGGACCCGACAGGTACTCCAGCTCGGCCTTGAGCTGGTTGTACGCCTCCTGGGTCAGCCAGGTGACGTTGTCGCTGGTCTGGGTCACAGGTGCTCCTCGTCGGTACTGTGGATAACAAACAACGCCCTACCCGGAAGGGTGGACCTTCGCAGGGGGCGAAACCACGACCTTACCAATTTCGGGGAGAAAGGGAAGAAGACGCGGGTTCGCCCCGCGCGGACCGGGTTTCTGTGGACCTGCGGTCCTCTGTCTGCCGCTGGGCTGCCGTGTCCCCGATACCTACCCCCCGAAGCGGCCCGCGATACCCCGCCCCCACCCCGGGCACCCCACCCCGGCCCCCCGGCACCGGCCGCCGCGCCGGACAGCGCCATCCACCCCGCGTCGGACACCGCGGGCACGGGAGAGAGTGGGCGGGCCGGGCGGCCCGGGTCACGCGCGCCGGGGGAACCGGCACCAGAGGCCCGCGCCCACGCGCGACGGACGGCCCACCGGAGCGACGGGGCTCCACCCCGCCACGAGACGGCGAGCCGGGGAATACGGACGGCGCACGGACACCCGACCCCGTACCCCCGTACCCCCGGACACTCGGGAAACACGGAAAACACGGACCCCGGGAAGAACAGGAAACGCAGAACGAACGGAAAAACAGGAAAAGAAGGGAAGAGCGGAAAGGGCGGAGAACGGGAAGCGGGCGGACGGGTTTCCTGGCGCGAAGGAGGTGCGAGGCGCGGCTCAGCGGCCGGTCACTCGCAGCCGACCAGCTCCGCGCTCGTCGCCCGCGCCGTGGTGCGGATGGTGACGACCCGGTCGACGCGCTTCTCGCCCGCGCCGAACTCCACCTGGCGGCGGCCCACTTCGGCGCCGCTGACCTCCTGGGTGCGGACCGTGCAGGTGCCCACCGCGTCGCGGTCCTTGCGGACCTCCAGGTGCGCCTCGACCGCGCGGTCGGAGACCACCTTGAACTTGATCATCTCCCCGCTGACGTTCTGCCCGGCGACGTAGGAGAAACCGATCCAGCCGAGGACGCCCAGCAGGGCCACGCCGAGCACGGCCCCCACCGCCTTCAGCCGACGGTCCGTACGCGACTCGTCACGGTCCGTCCCCGAGCGTCCGTAGCGACCCACCGGAGGGTTGTGACGCACCTCAGCCATGGTGTCGGTCCTCTCCGAAACGATGCGGGCCCACGGGAATACAGCCACTGCCGTTTCGGTCACTATAGAAGCCACCCCGGCTCGCTACCGACACGGGGTTGACGTGCTGTTGATCTGTGATGAGGACCGGAGTCTTGACTGTCGTGAACGAGCAGCTGCGACTGATGGCCGTGCACGCCCACCCCGACGACGAGTCGAGCAAGGGTGCCGCCACCATGGCGAAGTACGTGGACGAGGGGGTGGAGGTGCTGGTCGCCACCTGCACGGGAGGCGAGCGCGGCTCCATCCTCAACCCGAAGCTCCAGGGCGATCCGTACGTGGAGAAGCACATCCACGAGGTGCGGAAGAAGGAGATGGACGAGGCCCGGGAGATCCTCGGGGTGCGGCAGGCGTGGCTGGGCTTCGTCGACTCCGGGTTGCCGGAGGGTGACCCGCTGCCACCGCTGCCCGAGGGCTGCTTCGCCCTCCAGGACGTGGACGAGGCGGCCGGGGAGCTGGTGCGGCTGATCCGCGAGTTCCGCCCCCAGGTCGTCACCACGTACGACGAGAACGGTGGGTACCCGCACCCCGACCACATCATGACGTACAAGATCTCGGCGGCCGCCTTCGACGGCGCCAACGACCCGGAGGCGTACCCGGAGGCCGAGTTCGGGCCGCTCTGGCAGCCGCAGAAGCTCTACTACAACCAGGGCTTCAACCGCGCCCGCACGGAGGCCCTGCACAACGCGCTGCTGGAGCGTGGCCTGGAGTCACCGTACGAGGAGTGGCTGGAGCGCTGGAAGACCTGGAAGCGGCCGGACCGCAACATCACCACCCACGTGCCCTGCGGTGACTACTTCGAGATCCGCGACAAGGCGCTGATCGCCCACGCCACCCAGATCGATCCGGACGGTGGCTGGTTCCGGGTGCCGATGGAGGTACAGCAGGAGGTCTGGCCGACCGAGGAGTACGAGCTGGCCCGGTCCCTCGTGGACACCTCCCTCCCCGAGGACGACCTCTTCGCGGGTATCCGGGACAATTGACGGTATGAGCGTGACGCAGACGGTCCACACGGGCACGGTCCAGCTCCTTCCCCTCGCGAAGGAGCTGGACGAGAACAAGGTGACGCCCGGCGTCCTCGGCTTCCTCGTCTTCGCCGTGATCGGTCTCGCGGTGTGGATGCTGATGAAGTCGATGAACCGGCACATGAACAGGGTGGACTTCGACCAGGACGCCACCGGGGCGCCCGACGCCCCCGCCGGGCGGGGCCCGAAGCCCTCGGAGACCACCACCTGACCAGCACCGCAGTACACCCTGGAGTCCCCATGCTGTTCGCCCGAAGCAAGCACCAGCTGCCCACCCCCGAGGAGGCCCTGCCGGGCCGCTCGGAGCCCGGGTTCACGGTTCCGGAGCGGCACACCGTGCTCGGCAACCCGCTGCTCGGCCCGTACCCGGAGGGCACGGAGGTCGCCGACTTCGGGCTGGGCTGCTTCTGGGGGGCCGAGCGGGTCTTCTGGCGGGCCGACGGCGTGTGGACCACCCTCGTCGGCTACCAGGGTGGGCACACGCCCCACCCGACCTACGAGGAGGTCTGCTCCGGCCGTACCGGGCACACCGAGGCGGTGCGTGTCGTGTTCGACCCGGAGAAGACCTCCTACGACGCGCTGCTGCGGCTCTTCTGGGAGTCCCACGACCCCACCCAGGGCTTCCGGCAGGGCAACGACCTGGGCACCCAGTACCGTTCGGCGATCTACACTCACTCCGCCGCGCAGCGGTCCGCCGCCGAGGCGTCCCGCGAGGCGTACCAGCGGGTGCTCAACCGGGCGGGGTACGGCGACATCACCACCGAGATCCTGCCCGCCGAGGACCGGCCACTGTACCCGGCCGAGGGATACCACCAGCAGTACCTCGACAAGAACCCCACCGGCTACTGCGGTATCGGCGGCACCGGCGTCTCCTGCCCCACCGGCCTCACCCCGCCCCGGGACTGAGCCGGACAGCTTCGGACGCGGGACACGCCGGACACGGGCCGCGTCCGAAGCCCGGCCCCACCCCACCCCACCCCACGCCCCGGATCGGGGGCGTGGGGTGGGGCCAGAGCGGTGCCTGAACTCCGGTCAGGCCAGGGGCTGTTGGGTATGCTGAGCGCGAAGTGTCCTGTGACGCGAGCATGTTGACGAGGAGCGACCGCCCATGGAGCCGTTCAGTGTGCGCATCACGGTGCGTGGCTACGAGACCGACGCGCAGGGGCACCTGAACCAGAGCGTCTACCTCCAGTACGCCGAGCACGCCCGCTGGACGATGCTGGAACGCGCGGGGATCCGGCAGCAGGACATGCTGAAGGCGGGCGTGGGGCCGGTGGCGCTGGAGAACACCGTGCGGTACCAGCGGGAGCTGCGGGCCGGGGACGAGGTCGACATCCGCTGCGGCTTCGCCTGGGGCACCGGGCGCTCCTTCCGGGTGGAGCAGGTCTTCTGGCGGCCGGACGGTATCCAGGCCGCCGAGGTCCACGGCGTCGTGGCCGTGTTCGACCTGGCGGAACGGCAGTTGGTCACCGATCCGCGCGCGGCGCTGCGCGAGCTGGCCACCGAACCCGACGTGCTGGGGCTGTAGCGGCCCGTCCACCGGCCCCCTGCCGCTGAACCGCACCGGGCGGTACCGACCTCCGCTGGCCCGTACCCGAGCCGCACCGACCCCTCGCTGAACCGCGCCCACTCCCACGGACCCGTACGCCGCCGCTGTCGCGCGGTGGCCGCTGAGTCGTCGCGGAACGGCGACCGCCCCCGGGGTGCCGGAGCGGCACACCCGAGGGCGGTGGGGTCACGCGGTGGGCGGCGTCAGACGGCCGTCAGACGGCGGAGCCGGCCTTCCACTCGGACCAGTCCATGTTCCAGCCGTTGAGCCCGTTCGACGGCTGGATGGTCTTGTCCGGGGAGCCCTTCACCACGACCAGGTCCCCGACCATCGAGTTGTCGTAGAACCAGGCGCCGTCGGTCGTGGTGCTCTTCGCGCCCTGCTCGTCCTTCAGGCCCACGCAGCCGTGGCTGGTGTTGCCCTCGCCGAAGGGGGCGCCCCAGTAGTTGCCGTGGATGAAGGTGCCGGAGGTGGACAGGCGCATGGCGTGCGGCACGTCGGGGATGTCGTACCCCTCGGCGCCCTTGCGGCCGAAGCCGACGGTCTGGCCGTCCATCCGGGTCTCCTTGTGCTTCTCGGAGACGACCATGGCGCCGTTGTAGGTGGGGTTCTTCGCGCTTCCGGCGGAGATCGGGATCGTCTTGATGACCTTGCCGTCCCGCTCCACCTCCATGGTCTTCTTCTTCACGTCGACAGTGCTGACCTGGGCGCGGCCGATGGTGAAGTGGAAGGTCTTCTCCTGGACGCCGGTGATCCCCTCGCCGCCCTTCACGCCGTCGAGGTCGAGCTTGACGGTGACCTTGGAGCCCGCCTTCCAGTACTCCTCGGGGCGGAAGTCGAGGCGGTCCGCGCCGAACCAGTGCCCCACGACCTCCTGGCCGCTGGTGGAGCTGACCTTGATCGCGGACTGGACGGCCTTCTTGTCGGTGATCTGCTTGTCGAAGGTGAAGGAGACCGGCATGCCGACGCCGACGGTGGCGTCGTCCTCGCCCGCGTAGGTGCCGATGAAGCTGTTGTCCGGCGAGACGGTGGTGAAGGTGGCGTTCTCGACGGCCTTGCGCCCCTCGCCGTCCTTCGCCTTGGCGGTGATCTCGTACTGGGTGGCGCGCTCCAGCTGGTCGCTGGGCTTCCAGCTCTTGCCGTTCCCCGCGATGGAGCCCTCGACGGCGCTGCCCGACTGCACGGAGCGCATCGTCACCTCGGTGAGCTTGCCACCCGAGACGGTGACGTTGCCGCCGGTGTTGATGCTCGCCCCGTCGGAGCCGTTCTTGGCCGCCAGCTTGATGCGCGCCTCCGAGGAGGAGCCCTCGCTCCCCTTCTTACCCGAGACATCGGACGAGGCGTCCGAGCTGTCGCCCCCGCCGCCACAGGCCGTAAGCGTCAACGCGCAGCCCAGCAGCACGGCCGTGCCCGCCAGGACCCTCTGGCGCTTCCCCACCGCTATCACGTATCTCTCCATCCGGTCTCACGCCCCATGACTCCGCGAAGTGCTGCGTACGCCCCCAGACCTGCCAAACCGGACATGCGTATGCCACCTCTACGCGAAGAAACGCCAACAGGCTATGGCCGGTTCCACTTTCAGTGAAACTGTGGGGTGAAACACGTATTCGCGAGGAGTCCGAACCACCCCCACTCCAGGCGGAACTCGCCACACGTCCCGCACAACGACCGTCCGACCGGGGGCGACTCGGGTTTTCCGGAAGCCCTCCTTCTCAGTAACATCCCCTGCGGCAAGGCCAGTTCGCCTGTGCGGGCGCGGCAGCGGTACACCGAAAGGGACAAAACCCCGTGGTCAAAGCCGGACATTCCTCTCTGTCCGCTCATCGCCGGCCTCTGTTCACCGCGGCGGCGGCCGGAGGACTGCTGACGGCTCTCTGTTTCCTGCCCACCGCGCACGCCGTCCCGGAGGACTCGGGCACGGCGGAGCGCGCGGAAGTGGCCGACGGCGCGCGGTTCGCCGCCGGGCCCCACGCCGACGACCAACTCGCCCGGGACCGCGCGGCCGAGCGCGCGCGAGGACCGGAGAACACCGACCGGCGGGGGCGCCCGGCGGATTCCGGCGCGGACGAGCGGATCACGGCCGCCCGGGCCGACGCGCCCGGCACCCCGCGGGACGGGGCCGCGGAGGCCCGGGCTGAGCGGGACACGGCGGCCACCGAGTCGGCGGCCGACAGCTCCATGCCGTACGCGCTGGCTGGGCTGGGGCTGCTGGGCGCGGGCGGCGCCTGGCTCGTCACCCGCTCGATCCGCGCACCGGGCAGGGCGGCGCCGCGCGCCGCCACCCGCCCCGCGCCCTAGGGGCGGCTCAGGCCAGCTCGCCGGTGACCGCCTCGGCGGCGCGGACCAGCTCACCGGAGCGGACGCACCGCTCGGCGGCGGCCAGGTCGGGGGCGAGGAAGCGGTCGCCGCCGGGACCCTCGGCACCGGCGGCCCGCAGCGCCCGCACCACCGCGCGCCCGGCGGGCCCCGGCGTCCGGCCGAGCGCCTCGGCCCGCAGCTCCAGCGCCCGCGTCGCGGTGTACAGCTCGACGGCCAGCACCCGGCCGAGCGCGTCGACGGCGGTGCGCAGCTTCCGCGCGGCCGACCAGCCCATGGACACGTGATCCTCCTGCATCGCGGAGGAGGGGATGGAGTCGGCCGACGCCGGGACCGCCAGCCGTTTCAGTTCACTGACCAGCGCCGCCTGGGTGTACTGGGCGATCATCAGCCCCGAGTCGACGCCCGCGTCCCCCGCCAGGAACGGCGGCAGCCCGTGGGAGCGGTTCTTGTCCAGCAGCCGGTCGGTGCGGCGCTCCGCGATGGAGCCCAGGTCGGCGGCGGCCACCGCGAGGAAGTCCAGGACGTACGCGACCGGGGCGCCGTGGAAGTTGCCGTTCGACTCGACCCGCCCGTCCGCCAGCACCACCGGGTTGTCCACGGCGGCGGCCAGCTCCCGCTCCGCGACGGTGCGGGCGTGCGTCAGGGTGTCCCGTACCGCGCCCGCGACCTGCGGGGCGCAGCGCACCGAGTAGGCGTCCTGGACCCGGGGGGCGTCCTCCTGGTGGTGTCCGGTCAGCTCCGATCCGTCCAGCACGGCGCGCATGTTGGCGGCGCTCGTGGCCTGCCCGGGGTGCGGCCGGATGGCGTGCAGCTCGGGGGCGAGGACCCGGTCGGTGCCGAGCAGGGCCTCCAGGGAGAGGGCGGCCGTGATGTCGGCGCTGGTGAGCAGGCGGGACAGGTCGGCGGCGGCCATCAGCAGCATGCCGAGCATGCCGTCGGTGCCGTTGAGCAGCGCGAGCCCCTCCTTCTCGCGCAGCTCGACGGGGTGGATCCCGGCCTCGGCGAGGAGTTCGGCGGACGGCCGCACGGTGCCGTCCGGACCCTCGGCCTCACCCTCGCCCAGCAGGGTCAGGGCGCAGTGGGAGAGCGGGGCGAGGTCGCCGGAGCAGCCGAGCGAGCCGTACTCGTGGACGACCGGGACGATGCCCGCGTTGAGCAGGGCGGCCATGGTCTGAGCGGTCTCCGCGCGCACTCCGGTGTGCCCGGAGGCCAGCGTCTTGAGGCGGAGGAACATCAGCGCCCGCACCACCTCCCGCTCCACCCGCGGGCCCATCCCGGCGGCGTGCGAGCGGACGATGTTGCGCTGGAGCTGGGTGCGCAGGTCCTCGCCGATGTGGCGGACGGCGAGGGCGCCGAAGCCGGTGGAGACCCCGTACACCGGATCGGGCTTGGCGGCGAGGTCGTCGACGAAGCGGCGCGCGGCGCGCAGCGCGGTCAGCGCTTCCGCGGACAGCTCCACCCGGGCACCGTGCCGGGCGACGGCGAGGACGTCCGCGGGGGTCGTCCCGGAGGTTCCCACCACCACAGTCTGCATATTCATATTCAGAAACCCTAGAGAGTGAATCCAGCGCTGTCACGAGGGGGGTCGGCCCCGGAATCGGCGGCGCTCCACCCCCCGTCGCGCCACCGCCTCGTCGGCGAGGCGCACCACCGGATCGTCCCGCCCGCCCGCGCGGCCCGCGACCACCGGGGTGCGCGCGTGCGCCGCCTTCGCCCGGTACTGGGCGGCGTCGGCCAGCCGGAAGACGCGGCGGGCCGAGTCGACGGGGCCGATCGGGTCCCCGGTCGAGGCGACCCCGCAGGCGATCCCCTGCCCCAGCTCCAACTCCAGGGCGCGGCGGCAGAGTTCGCTGGCCACCTCGATCACGTCGTCCGCCGGGGGGCCGGTCGCCAGCAGGCAGAACTCGTCCCCGCCGAGCCGCGCCGCGAGGGAGTCGGGCAGCCGCGCGCCGCAGAGCGAGAGGAGCGCGCCGAAGTGCTGGAGCAGCCGGTCGCCCGCCTCGTGCCCGTGTTCGTCGTTGACCCGCTTGAGGCCGTTCACGTCGCAGACCACCAGGCTGAGCACGGTGCCGTCGGCCCGGTGCCGCTCCAGCCCCTCGTCCAGCCCTATGTCGACCGCTCGCCGGTTGGCCAGGCCGGTCAGCGGGTCGGTGAAGGCGAGCCGGCGCACCTCCTCCAGCCGCTCGTTCTGCGCGATGCCGGACGCGACGATCGCCGCGAGCACCGCGGCGAAGTCCGCGTCCTGCCGCCCGTAGACCGGTTCGCTCCCGGCCCGCGCCACGTACAGCTCGCCCCACGCCTGGCCGTGCACCACGATCGGCGCCACCACCCGGCTGCCCCAGCCCCGGCGGCCCGGCGGCTCCCCGCTCCGCGCCCCCGCGCGTCCGCCGGCCCCGCCGCCGACGCCGGGCGCGGTCTCGACCCAGGCGTCCGGCTCTCCACCGCTCGCCCACCGCTCGTGGAGCAGCCTGCTCATCTCGGGGAAGTCGTGCACCGGGTAGGTCTCCCGCTCCGGGAAGGGCTCCTTCCCCTCCGCGAGCTGGCCGACGTTGGCCAGCACCCGGAGCCGTCCGTGCGCGCGCTCCCACACCAGGACGGCGGCGAAGGAGCCGCCCAGCGCCTCCAGCGCGCCCGCGCCCGCCGCGTGGGCGACCTCGCGGAGGGTGTGCGCCGCGGCCATCCTCTGGGCGAGGCTCACCACCGCGCCCAGCCGCGCGTCGTCTCCCATACGGGCCAGGTTAGGAGCAATCACCGTGCCGCGCCGGGCGAGCCCACCCCTCACCCGACCAGCGCAGACGGCCTACGGGACGGGTCGGCGGCGGCCCGCCGGACGGCGTCCGCCGCGGCCCCCGGCTGCGGCCGGACGCGGCCCCCACGGCGCGCTCGGGGGCGGGTGGCGCCGCGCGGTTCACTCGCCGGGCCAGACCGGCTTCCGCTTCTCGTTGAACGCGGCCACGCCCTCCGTACGGTCGCCGGAGAAGGCCACCCCGCGCCAGGCGGCGTCCTCGACCTCCAGCCCGGCGCGCAGGTCCATGCCCCAGCCGGTGCGCAGCGCCCGCTTCGCGGCCCGCAGCCCGACCGGGGAGTTGGCGGCGATCCGCCCGGCCAGCTCCAGCGCGGTGCCCCGGTCCTCGCCCTCGGGCACCAACTCGTCCACCATGCCCAGCCGGTGGGCCTCCTCGGCCGCCACCCGGCGTGCGCTGAAGACGAGTTCGGCGGCGCGGGCGGCGCCCACCCGGCGCGGCAGGAGCTGGGTGCCCCCGCCGCCTGGGATCACGCCGACCGACACCTCGGGCAGCCCGACGACGGCCGTCCGGTCGGCCACGATCACGTCGCAGGAGAGCGCCAGCTCGTACCCGCCACCCAGCGCGAAGCCGTGCACGGCGGCGACGGTCGGCATCGGCAGCTCCAGCACCCCGGTGTACGCGGCGCGGGCGTAGGGGCGCTGCCGGGACAGCTCCCGGTCGGTGAGGGAGTTGCGCTCCTTGAGGTCGGCGCCGACGCAGAACGCCCGCTCGTGCGACGAGGTGACCACGGTGGCCCGCACCGACGGGTCCTCGGCGAGCGCCGCGCACGCCTCGGCCAGGCCGAAGGCCAGCTCGGTGGAGACGGCGTTCATCGCCCTGGGCCGGTCCAGCACCAGTTCGGCGACCCCGGGGGCGAGGTCGGCGGGCCGCTCTCCGGAGTCCGCGCCCCCGGCCCCGCGCACCACGACCCACTCCCCGTAGCGCCGCTCCCCGTCTGCACTCATCCACGCCTCCCGCGCGCCCGTCCGGCTCGGTCCGGATCGCTGGTCACTGTACGCGGCGGTCCCGGGCGCTCCCAGCCCGGTGCGGGCCCGTCCGCCCACCGGGCGGCGGCGGTTGGCGACGGTGGCTGACGTGCGGTCACGCCGACGCCGCCGGGCCCTGCCGTCGCGAGCGCGGGCCTCGGAGGCCGCCCGGGACGCTAGGCGGAGCCGCCCCGGCGGCGGGAGAGGATCCACGGCTCGACGACGCCCAGGCCCCGCACCGGGCGGGGGTAGAGCGGCTGGAGGGCGAAGCGGAAGCCGGAGAGGTCCGCGGTGTCCTTCTCCGACTCGGGGGCGTCGCCGACCGCGGTCAGCTCGTCCCGGAAGGCGCCGTCCACCAGCACCGCGTCCTTCGGCGCTATCGACGTGAGGCGGCTGGCGAGGTTGACGGTGCTGCCGAAGACGTCGCCCATCCGCGTCGTCATGGTGCCGAAGGCGATGCCGACGCGCAGCTCGGGCATGGTCGCGTCGTTGGCCAGGGTCTCGATCAGGCGGAGGCCGATCTCGGCGGCGGTGCCCGCCTCCTCCGCGACGTACAGCACCTCGTCACCCAGGGCCTTGATGAGGCGCCCGCCGTGCGCCGCGACCAGGTCGGCCGCCGTGGTCTCGAACGCCTCGACCAGCTCGCCCAGTTCGTCGTCCTCCAGGCGGCGGCTGAGCCGGGTGAAGCCGACCAGGTCGGCGAAGCCGATGGCCTGCCGCCGGTCGACGGTCTCCTCGTCGTCCTGCCCCTGGACCACCCGGCCGACGGAGGCGGCGAGCTGCCGCCGCCAGACGTAGACCAGGAACTCCTCCAGCTCGGGCAGGAGCAGCTGGACCAGGGGGTAGGTGACCTCGTTCCGGGTCATGCCCGGCTCCGGCGGCTCGGTCA
The DNA here is from genome assembly GCF_013450295.1 of Streptomyces sp. AJS327. Taxonomy (GTDB): domain Bacteria; phylum Actinomycetota; class Actinomycetes; order Streptomycetales; family Streptomycetaceae; genus Streptomyces. Next base: position 87,881 of record NZ_SKBR01000005.1, on the reverse strand, counting down.
GGCCCTCCAGGAAGGAGTCGATCTGCCAGTCGGCCAGCCGCGCGGTGGTCTGCCCGGTGGAGCGGGCGACCTGCACGGCGGTGGCCTCGCTCAGCAGACCGGCCTCCACCAGACCGGCCAGCCGCCGCAGCGACAGCACGTCCGCCTCGGTGAGCGCGCGGGTCTGGCCGACGTCCGCGAAGCCCATCGCGCGCCAGAAGCGGGACGCCAGCTCCATCGACACCCCGGCGGCGCGGGCGGCCTGGAAGGGCGTGTACCGCCGCTCGGCCCCGAGGATCAGCTGCTCGATGCGGAGCGCGCTCGGGTCGGGTTCCTCACCCTGCTCGGCCTCGCCCGGGTCGGCCTCCGGGTCGGGAGGCTCCTCCGCCGGGCCCTCCGGGGTGGCGGGCCAGGACGCGTCCGCCGCGCCGGGGGACGCCGGGTCGCCGGGCGGGGGCTCTGGCCTATCCCCGCCGGTCACTGCCCGCCCCTTGTCGGCCCTGTGGCGCACCGTCGTCCCTGCGCACTGCCCTTCCGTTCTCTTGCTGGCGTACTGCCCGCACGCGCGGCGCACGCCGACCGCCGGTTGCCCACGATACGGCAGTTGTGCGCTAGCTCACTCTGCCGCCGTCCTCTCGCGCCGGTCGCAGGTGGACGATGTCACCCGCCCCGACGGGCCGCTGCACCCCCTCCTCGGTGGCGAGGACCAGCCGCCCGTCGCCGTCCACCGCGACGGCCTCCCCCACCAGCTCGTCCCCGCCGGGCAGTTCGGCCCGCACCGCCCGGCCGAGCGTCACACAGCCCGCCGCGTACGCCTCCAGCAGATGGCACTCGCCCGGGTCGCCGTCGGCCAGCGTCCAGCGGACGTACCACTGCTCCAGCGAGCGGAGCACCGCCCGGAGCAGCGGGTCGCGGTCCAGGCCGAGGGCCCCGGCGAGGCGGAGCGAGCCCGCGGTGGGCACCGGCAGCTCCGTGCTGTCCAGCGAGACGTTCAGGCCGATACCGAGCACCACGCTCGGCCCGGCGGCGGGACCGCGCCCGCCCGCCGGGTTCCCCGCTCCGGGAGGCACTGCCGTCCCCGGGGAGGTGGTGGGGGGCGTCCCGGGGGGCGGGTCGGCGCGCTCGGCGAGGATGCCGCCGAACTTGCGCTCCGCGCCGTCGATCTGGAGCAGCAGGTCGTTGGGCCATTTCAGGGCGGTGTCCACGCCCGCGGCGCGGGAGAGGGCGGTCGCGGTGGCCACCCCGGCGAGCAGGGGCAGCCAGCCCCAGCGCTCGGGGGGCACCCGGGGCGTGAGGACGGCCGAGAAGAAGATCCCGGAGCGGGGCGGCGCGTTCCAGCGCCGGTCGAGACGGCCGCGCCCGGCCGTCTGCTCCTCGGCGACCAGCACGGTGCCCTCGGCGGCCTCGCCCGCCCGGACGAGCGCGGCGAGTTCGGTGTTGGTCGACCCGGCGCTCGGCAGCACGCTCAGCCCGGTCCACAGCCCGTCGGGCCGCACCAGGGCCCGGCGCAGCGCGGCGGCGTTGAGCGGGGGGCGGTCCAGGTCGGACCAGCGGCTGCGGGCGTCTGCGTCTTCGGCCATACGCCTCACCCTAGGGCGCCTCGGCCGCCCGCGACGGCGGGTCCCCGGGAGCGGGAGGTCCCCGGGGGTCCGCGAGCGGATGGACGGGACGGCGCGGGGCCCCGCGACCGGTGATGGCCTCCCGGCCCCGGGCCCGGTGGGCGGTCGGACCCCGGCCGATCCGCTGACCCGTCCGCTGGCCGGTGTCCGGCCGGTGCCGTGGGTGGTCCGCCCGGGGCCGTCGTGGCTTCCGCGCGGGGCGGCCCGGGGGCGCGGTGGCCCCGGGGACCTCGGTGGACCCCCGGTGGACCCCCGGTGAATGTGGTCAACGCCGCACCGCCGAAACCGCCGAGCGCGACTAGCCTACGAACCGGTAGCCACCCGTTTGACGAGTAGGGAGCCCCACCCAGATGTCCGAGTCGCGGGACGAGCACAGCCCTGACATCCACACGACCGCGGGCAAGCTCGCGGACTTCGAACGGCGCACCGCGGAGGCGACGCACGCGGGCTCGGAGCGCGCGGTCGCCAAGCAGCACGCGAAGGGCAAGCTGACCGCCCGGGAGCGCGTCGAACTGCTGCTGGACGAGGGCTCGTTCACCGAGCTGGACGAGTTCGCCCGGCACCGGTCGACCAGTTTCGGGCTGGAGCGCGACCGTCCGTACGGAGACGGCGTGGTCACCGGCTACGGCACCGTGGACGGCCGTCCGGTCTGCGTCTTCTCGCAGGACTTCACGGTCTTCGGCGGCGCCCTGGGCGAGGTCTTCGGGCAGAAGATCGTGAAGGTGATGGACTTCGCGCTGAAGACCGGCTGCCCGGTCATCGGGATCAACGACTCGGGCGGTGCCCGGATCCAGGAGGGCGTCAGCGCGCTGGGCATGTACGGCGAGATCTTCCGCCGCAACACCCTCGCCTCCGGGGTGGTTCCGCAGATCAGCCTGGTGGTGGGGCCGTGCGCCGGGGGCGCCGTCTACTCCCCCGCCATCACCGACTTCACGGTCATGGTGGACCAGACCTCGCACATGTTCATCACCGGTCCGGACGTGATCAAGACCGTCACCGGCGAGGACGTGGGCTTCGAGGACCTGGGCGGCGCCCGCACCCACAACGCGACCTCCGGTGTGGCGCACCACATGGCGGGCGACGAGAAGGACGCCGTCGAGTACGTCAAGGCGCTGCTGTCCTACCTGCCCTCGAACAACCTCTCCGAGCCGCCGGTCTACCCCGAGGAGGCCGACCTGGAGACCTCCGCGGAGGACCGCGAACTCGACACCCTCGTGCCGGACTCGGCGAACCAGCCGTACGAGGTGCGCACCGTCATCGAGCACGTGCTGGACGACGGCGAGTTCCTGGAGACGCAGGCGCTGTTCGCCCCGAACATCGTCACCGGGTTCGGGCGGATCGAGGGGCAGTCGGTCGGCGTCGTCGCCAACCAGCCCATGCAGTTCGCCGGTTGCCTGAACATCGACGCCAGCGAGAAGGCGGCGCGGTTCGTGCGCACCTGTGACGCGTTCAACGTCCCGGTGATCACCTTCGTCGACGTGCCCGGCTTCCTGCCCGGCACGGACCAGGAGTACGACGGCATCATCCGCCGCGGCGCCAAGCTGATCTACGCCTACGCGGAGGCGACCGTCCCGCTGATCACGGTGATCACCCGGAAGGCGTTCGGCGGGGCCTACGACGTGATGGGCTCCAAGCACCTCGGCGCCGACCTCAACTTCGCCTGGCCGACGGCCCAGATCGCCGTCATGGGGGCGCAGGGCGCGGTGAACATCCTGCACCGCAAGACGCTGGCGAACGCGCCGGACGCGGAGCGCGAGGAGCTGCGCGTCCAGCTGACCCAGGAGTACGAGGACGCGCTACTCAACCCGTACACGGCGGCCGAGCGCGGCTACGTGGACGCGGTGATCCGCCCCGCCGAGACCCGGCGGCACATCACCCGGGGGCTGCGGACGCTGCGCACCAAGCGCGAGCAGCTGCCGCCCAAGAAGCACGGGAACATCCCGCTGTGACCGGGACCGGGCGGCGGTGTCCCGCCGTCGCCCCTCCGGGAGACCCCGGCTCCCCCGCGTTCTTCGCGTCCTCCGGCCCGGAGGGCTGCCGGCGCCGGAGACGGGGTATCCAGCCCTTCCGGACACCCGCCGGTAGCCGTCCCCCCGTCCCCGATCCCCACCGACCCAGGAGGCACCCGTGATCAAGGTGGTGCGAGGCAACCCGACTCCGGAGGAACTGGCCGCGGCGCTGGCCGTGGTACGGGCGCGCGCGGCGGCCAGCGCGGGCGGCCACGGCCTGTCGCGCGGGCCGTACGGCGCCGGCGCCGAGTGGTCCGACCCGGCCCGTACCGTGCCGCGGCGCCTGCCCGTGCCGGGGCCCGGCGCCTGGCGGACGACGTTCTGGCCCGGCTGAGCCGGTCGCCCCACCCGGACCGCGGCAGCCGTCGCACACCCGGGTGGGGCGGCGATGACCCACCCGGGCGCGGGGTCTGGGTACCCGTACTCAGGCGGCCGTGCGGGGCGGGATGCAGCATCGAGGGATGCTCTGGTCCGATCCGCCGGACGAACCCCCGGAGGAGCTGCGTGACGCCCAGGCCAAACTGGCCCGGCTCGCCTGGCTGTTACCCGGGATCACGCTCGTGACGTTCCTGCTGGCGGCCACCTCCCGCTGAGCCGCCCCGGCGGCACCGCCCGGCCGCCCCGGGGCGGTCCGTACGATGACGCTCATGGACTCACGACACCTCGTACTCGCCTCCGCCTCACCCGCCCGGCTGGGCCTGCTGCGGCAGGCGGGACTGGCCCCCGAGGTGCGGGTGAGCGGCGTGGACGAGGAGGCGCTGAGCGCCGGGTCGCCCGCCGAACTCGCCCTGGTGCTGGCCGAGGCGAAGGCGGCGGCGGTCGCCCGGGAGGTGCCGCCCGGCGCCCTGGTCGTCGGCTGCGACTCGGTGCTGGAGCTGGACGGCCAGGCGCTGGGTAAACCGGCCGACGCCGAGGAGGCCACCGCGCGCTGGAAGGCGATGCGTGGCCGGGCGGGCGTGCTGCGCACCGGGCACTGCGTCATCGACGTCACCGGCGCCACGGACGCGACGCACCACCCCCGCGCGGCGGAGACCACGGGCACCACGGTGCGCTTCGGTGAGCCGTCGGACGCGGAGATCGCCGCCTACGTGGCCACCGGCGAACCGCTGCGGGTGGCGGGCGCCTTCACCCTGGACGGCCGCTCGGCCCCGTTCGTCGAGGGCATCGACGGCGACCACGGAAACGTCATCGGGCTCTCGCTGCCGACGCTGCGCCGCCTGCTCGCCCAGCTCGGCGTCGAGCTGACCTCCCTGTGGACCCCGCCCGCACCCTGAACCCCGGCGGCGCGAGCGGAGTTCCCGCGCGCGCCCGGTTGACGCCCGGCGCCTGAGGGGGCCCGGGGGTTCCGAGGGTGGAGGCGCTCAGGGCTTGACGGGGGAGGGCGAGCCGCCGGGCAGCGACGGCGCGTCGGCGCCGTCCGGGGCCGGGGCGCCGTCCGCGTCCGGGCCACCGCCGGAGGCCGCGCCGCCGTTCTCCGCGAAGGCGACCAGCGACCAGACCAGGAGCCCGAGCACCCCCATCATCACGACGAAGGCGAGCCAGCCGACCAGCCCGACCGAGAAGGCGCCCAGCAGTCCGTGCAGCACCGCGCAGCTGATCAGCAGCACCCGTGGCAGCCCGGAGGGCGCGGTGTCCCGCGCGGCGGCGCGCACCAGGAAGAAGGCGCAGAGCAGCAGGTAGGCGCCGAAGAGGCCACCGGCGACCACGGCGGAGACGGTCATGGCCCGCGGCTCGATGCCCCCGAGCGACATGTCCTGCTTGTCGACGACCATGCCGAGGAAGATGTTGATCAGGACGAAACCGATCGCCTCCAGCGCCAGCACCAGCGCCGCCACCACAGCCACCGGACGTCTCCGCGCCACCTGGCCCACCCGCTCTCCTGGTTACCGGAAGTATCTCCTTGGCACCGCGCACGCTACGCACCGGTAAACCAGGGGGCAAGGGATCCGACGACGGCAAAGATTCCCGCCCGCCTTCGTAGGAACCCCACAAAACCCCCTGGCGGGCGCCCTGTTGCGCGGACAGAGATCTTGACCACATCAGCAAGCCCTCGTACAGGCGGCAATGGGCGGCGTACCGTGGGACGACCGGCGTTCGCGGGAGGGCGGGCGCACCTTGTCACCATGTGTGTGGGCAAGCTCACGCCCTTCGGTCGCTCGGCGCCTGGTGTCGCCATTACCTAAACTCACGTCGTCTTTAGTTGTTGCGGCGCAGCGCCAAGTAGGGAGTCATCGTGCGCAAGGTGCTCATCGCCAATCGCGGCGAAATCGCGGTCCGGGTCGCCCGTGCCTGCCGGGACGCCGGGATCGCCAGCGTCGCGGTCTACGCCGAGCCGGACCGGGACGCGGTGCACGTGCGCGTGGCCGACGAAGCGTACGCCCTGGGCGGCGACACCCCGGCCTCCAGCTACCTGGACATGGCCAAGGTGCTTGCCGCGGCCGCCGACTCGGGCGCGGACGCGGTGCATCCCGGGTACGGGTTCCTCTCCGAGAACGCCGACTTCGCGCAGGCGGTGCTCGACGCCGGGCTGATCTGGATCGGCCCGCCGCCGCAGGCCATCCGCGACCTGGGCGACAAGGTCGCGGCGCGGCACATCGCGCAGCGCGCCGGAGCCCCGCTCGTCGCGGGCACCAAGGACCCGGTCTCCGGGGCCGACGAGGTGGTGGCCTTCGCCGAGGAGCACGGCCTGCCCATCGCGATCAAGGCCGCCTTCGGCGGTGGCGGCCGGGGCCTGAAGGTGGCCCGCACGCTCGACGAGGTCCCGGAGCTGTACGAGTCGGCGGTCCGCGAGGCCGTCGCCGCCTTCGGCCGTGGCGAGTGCTTCGTCGAGCGGTACCTGGACCGCCCCCGGCACGTCGAGACGCAGTGCCTGGCCGACCAGCACGGCAACGTCGTGGTGGTGTCCACCCGGGACTGCTCGCTCCAGCGCCGTCACCAGAAGCTGGTGGAGGAGGCGCCCGCCCCGTACCTCAGCGAGGAGCAGAACGCCGAGCTGTACCGCGCGTCGAAGGCCATCCTCCGTGAGGCGGGCTACCAGGGCGCGGGCACCTGCGAGTTCCTGGTCGGGCAGGACGGCACGATCTCCTTCCTGGAGGTCAACACGCGTCTCCAGGTGGAGCATCCGGTGACCGAGGAGGTCACCGGCCTCGACCTGGTGCGCGAGATGTTCCGCGTCGCCGACGGTGAGCCGCTCGGCTACGACGACCCGCCGCTGCGCGGCCACTCCTTCGAGTTCCGGATCAACGGCGAGGACCCGGGCCGCAACTTCCTCCCGGCCCCCGGCACCGTCACCACCTTCACCCCGCCGACCGGACCCGGGGTCCGGCTGGACGCGGGCGTGGAGTCCGGCAGCGTCATCGGCCCCGCCTGGGACTCGCTGCTCGCCAAGCTGATCGTCACCGGTGCTGACCGGCGGCAGGCGCTCCAGCGCGCGGCGCGCGCCCTCGCGGAGTTCACGGTGGAGGGCATGGCGACGGCCATCCCCTTCCACCGCGCCGTCGTCGCGGACACGGCCTTCGCGCCGGAGGTCGGTGGTCGTGCGGGCGAGCCCTTCGACGTGCACACCCGGTGGATCGAGACCGAGTTCGTCAACGAGATCCCGGCGTTCGCGGGCGCCCCCGCAGACGCCGAGGCCGACGAGGAGCAGGCCGCCCGGGAGACGGTGGTGGTGGAGGTCAGCGGCAAGCGGCTGGAGGTCTCGCTGCCGTCCTCGCTCGGCCTCGGCGCCGCTCCGGCCGCGGGCGCGGCGGGCCGGAAGCCCAAGCGGAAGGCCGTCAAGAAGTCCGGCTCGTCCGTCTCCGGTGACGCCCTCGCCTCGCCCATGCAGGGCACCATCGTGAAGGTGGCCGTGGAGGAGGGCCAGCGGGTCGAGGAGGGTGAACTCGTCGTCGTGCTGGAGGCGATGAAGATGGAGCAGCCGCTCAACGCGCACCGCTCGGGGACCGTCAAGGACCTGGCGGCCGAGATCGGCTCCGCCATCTCCTCCGGTGCCGTGATCTGCCAGATCAAGGACTGACCCGGGCACCGGCCCGCACCGCCTCCCGGGGCCACCCCGGGAGGCCCCCGGTCAACACCCCACGGGTCTCAACGCCCCACGCGCTCTGGACGGTTTGACCCGTAAGCCCGCGCCGTAAGACCGGTTGGGCCGCCGTCCGCACGGCGGCGGCCGCCGCGGCCACGCGGTGCGGGGCCGGTGGCCCGGGGCGCTCCCCGGGCCACGCACTCCGGCACCCGCACCGGGTGACCCCCTCCCCCGGCCCGGCCGTGGCGCCGCCACGCCACGGTCCGAGCCCGTGCCGAGCCCGCGCCGTACGCGGACCTGGCGGGCGGAGCCACGCGTCCCACGCGGTCGCGCGGGCTCCACGGTCAGCGGCGGCGCGGCGCGATGTCGGCGATCCGGCCCTTGGCCGCCACCTCGGCGGACGGCGCCCCCGGCCCCGGCGCCGCTCCACGCAGCGGGTGCGCCCCCTGCGGGGCCGGGGCCGAACCCCCGCCCCCCGCCGGGTGGTTGCGGCGCTGCCCGGGCATCGGGACGTCCCGCCGGGCGGCGCCGAGCGCGTGGCTCGACGCGGATCCACCGCCGGACGAGGTGGCCCCGGCGCCGGGTGGCGGCGCGGGCTCCGGCTCGCCCCGCACCGGTCCCGCGACGGTGACCTGCACGCCTCGCTCGGCCAGCGCCTGGAGTTCCCGTTCGGCCCGGGCGTCGGGGACCGGTGGTTCGTCCGTCACCAGCCGGGTCATCACGTCGGCGGGGACCGTCTGGAACATGGTGTCGGTGCCCAGCTTGGTGTGGTCGGCCAGGACGACGACCTCCGTCGCCGCCTGCACGAGCGCCCGGTCGACGCTCGCGGAGAGCATGTTGGAGGTGGACAGTCCGCGTTCGGCGGTGAGTCCGCTCCCGGAGACGAAGGCGCGGCTCACCCGCAGGCCGTGCAGCGCCTGTTCGGCGCCGCTGCCGACCAGCGCGTAGTTGGAGCCGCGCAGGGTGCCCCCGGTCATCACCACCTCGACGCGGTTGGCGTGCGCCAGCGCCTGCGCCACCAGCAGGGAGTTGGTGACCACCGTGAGCCCGGGGACCCGGGCGAGACGCCGGGCCAGCTCCTGGGTCGTGGTGCCCGCTCCGACGACGACGGCCTCCCCCTCACCGACGAGTCCCGCCGCCAGGTCGGCGATGGCCGTCTTCTCGGCCGTCGCCAGGTGGGACTTCTGGGGGAACCCGGACTCCCGGGAGAACCCCCCGGGAAGGACGGCGCCGCCGTGCCGGCGGTCGAGGAGCCCCTCGGACTCCAGCGCCCGCACGTCACGCCGGACGGTCACTTCTGAGGTCTGGACGACACGGGCGAGCTCACGCAGCGATACCGCTCCGTTGGCACGCACCATTTCAAGGATCAGTTGACGACGTTCCGCAGCGAACACGAAACCGACAGTAATGCCAACGTCCATCTGGTTTCAGCGGATTGCGGTGATGAACGAAAGTTGTTCGTACGCACACCATCGGCGTGGTATACGCGATACGCGCCCCAGTTGTGCCTCACCGAGCTGCCCATGAGCCCCCTCGCGCGGGCCGTGCGCCCTGTTTCGGCGCACCCCTCAGCGGCCCGTCCCGCGTACTCAACTCGCGTGATTCCGGGGGCAGTCGACGCCACCCACGGTGTTCCCGGCCGGCGCGCGCGACCGGGCGCGCGCACCGCGGTGTCAGCCTTCCTCGACCGGCTTCCGGGTGTGCAGCTGCCGCGCCACCTCGGCGATCGAACCGGTTAGCGACGGGTAGACGGTGAACGCGTTCGCAATCTGTTCGACCGTCAGGTTGTTGTCCACCGCGATCGAGATCGGATGAATCAGTTCGCTCGCGCGCGGCGCCACCACCACACCGCCCACCACGATGCCCGTCCCCGGACGGCAGAAGATCTTGACGAAGCCGTCCCGCACGCCCTGCATCTTGGCGCGCGGGTTACGCAGCAGCGGCAGCTTGACCGCGCGCGCCTCGATCCGGCCACTCTCCACGTCGGCCTGGCTGTAGCCGACGGTGGCGATCTCCGGGTCGGTGAAGACGTTCGCCGAGACGGTCCGCAGGTTGAGCGGCGCGACCGCCCCGCCCAGGAAGTGGTACATCGCGATGCGCCCCTGCATCGCCGCGACCGAGGCCAGCGCGAAGACGCCGGTGCAGTCCCCGGCGGCGTAGACCCCGGGCGCCGAGGTGCGCGAGACCCGGTCGGTGTGGATGTGGCCGGACTCCCGCAGCCGCACCCCGGCCTCGGCCAGTCCCATGTCGGCGGTGTTGGGCACCGCGCCCACCGCGACGAGGCAGTGCGTGCCGCTGATCGTCCGCCCGTCGGAGAGCGTCACCTCGACGCGGTCCCCGACCCGCTTCGCGGAGGCCGCCCGCGACCTGCTCATCACGTTCATCCCGCGCCGCCGGAAGACGTCCTCCAGCACCGCGGCGGCGTCCGCGTCCTCGCCCGGCAGCACCCGGTCCCGCGAGGAGACCAGCGTGACCTGCGAGCCCAGCGCCTGGTACGCGCCGGCGAACTCGGCGCCGGTGACGCCGGAGCCGATGACGATCAGCTCCTCCGGAAGCTCCTCCAGCTCGTACACCTGGGTCCAGTTGAGGATGCGCTCGCCGTCCGGACGGGCGTCCGGGATCTCCCGGGGGTGACCGCCGGTGGCGATCAGGACGGCGTCCGCGCGCAACCGCTCCGCACCGGGGACGCCCCCCTGACCGGCACCGGAATCCACCCCGCCGCCCTCCACCGGCGTGACGACGACCCCGCGCGAGCCGTCCGTGTCCTGGTGGGGCTCCAGACTGGCGCGGCCGCGCAGCACCCGGACCCCGGCACGGGTCACGGAGGCGGTGATGTCGTGGGACTGCGCCAGCGCGAGCCGCTTCACCCGGCGGTTGACCTTGCCGAGGTCGACACCGACCACCCGGGCCGGATCGGCCGGGTCGTGGGTGGAGTCCTCGACCCGTATACCGAGTTCCTCGTACGAGGAGTCGAAGTTGGTCATCACCTCGGCGGTCGCGATCAGCGTCTTGGAGGGCACGCAGTCGGTGAGCACCGAGGCGCCGCCGAGGCCGTCCCGGTCGACGACGGTCACCTCCGCGCCGAGCTGCGCGGCCACCAGTGCCGCCTCGTAGCCGCCAGGTCCGCCGCCGATGATCACGATCCGAGTCACATGCCCCATTGTCCCGCACCCCGTGGCCGAGCACCGGGCCGACCCCCGGCAGGGCGGCGGCGGCGCGGAACTCCGGCCTCGCGGCGGCGTCGGCCCGGGCCCCGGCGGAGCCGGTCCCTCCGGTCACCGGCAGCCGGTCCGCGGACCGCGTCGACAGTTCTCGTACGACTTCCTGACGATTGCTTCTACGCGCGTAGGGCCTCAGGGGATACCCTCGTCGCGTGAACGCATCCGACACCACGTCACCCGCCGACGATCCGTACCGCAGCGCCGATGTGGCGGCCGGAAGACTCCGCTCCCTGACCGGCGTCGACGGCCACGACATAGCCCTGGTCATGGGATCCGGCTGGGTCCCAGCGGCCGACGCGCTGGGCACTCCGGAGACCGAGTTCCCCGTCACCGAACTTCCCGGCTTCGCCCCCGCGGCCGTCGCCGGGCACGCCGGAATGGTCCGCTCCTGCCAGCTCGGCGGTAAGCGGGCCTTGGTCTTCCTCGGCCGCACCCACTACTACGAGGGCGGCGGCGTGCACGCGGTGGTGCACGGCGTCCGCACCGCCGTCGCCGCGGGCTGCAAGACCGTCGTCCTGACCAACGGCTGCGGCGGCCTCCGCCAGGGCATGCGTCCCGGCCAGCCCGTCCTGATCAGCGACCACCTGAACCTCACCGCCGCCTCGCCGCTCAGCGGCCCCCGCTTCGTCGACCTCACCGACCTCTACTCCGCCCGGCTGCGCGCGCTCTGCCGCGAGATCGACCCGTCCCTGGAGGAGGGCGTCTACGCCCAGCTCCCCGGTCCGCACTACGAGACCCCGGCGGAGATCGCGATGCTGCGGACCCTCGGCAGCGACCTGGTCGGCATGTCCACCGCCCTGGAGGCCATCGCGGCCCGGGAGGCGGGCGCCTCGGTCCTCGGCATCTCGCTCGTCACCAACCTCGCCGCCGGGATGACCGGTCAGCCGCTCAGCCACGAGGAAGTGCTCCAGGCCGGGCGGGACTCGGCGGCCGGGATGGGTGAACTGCTCGCCCAGGTCGTCTCCCGCGTCTGACCGCCCCGGGCCCGCCGGAACCCTCCCGCCGCCGCCCGCCGGACCTCCCTCCGCTCCACGCCTCCGCCCCGGCCACGGCGGTGCGGCGAACGGCAGAGCCCGGCAGGAACCAGCCGAGGGCACCGGGGCGAGCGAGACCGGCGCAGCCCCGGCCCGCACGGCCCCGGAACCCTGCGCCCTGGCTCGGGGAGCGCCCGCCGCCGCACCGGGCCAGCCGGAGGCCCCGGAACGGACACACAGGGTGTGCGGGATGTCCGGACATCCGGGACGCCGGGGGTGAGCGGGGTGGCTGGTGGCACGGCGCGCGCCACCAGCCACCGGTTCACCCCCGGTGGCCGTGCCGTTCCGGGCCCGAGGCGGCACCCTGGGGCTACGGGCGGACGCGGCCGAGCGGCCGTCCGCCTGGCACCGCGCCCCCGCACGGCCGAACCGGAACCGGTCCGGGAAGGCTCCGCACCGGGCCAGCTCGGGGCGGGCCCCGACGGACCGGCGGGTCCGGTGGGACCCACCCGGACCGGCGCGCGGGAACCGGTACCGGCCCGCCCGCGCCCAAGCGCCACCGGGGACCGCGGCCGGCGCATCCCGCGCCGCCCCGCCCACCGGCGCGGACCCCACCACCCACCCCCGACACCACGTCCGAGAGCCCGGGCGGCGCACCGGCCGGAGCGGGAGAGCCGCGCCCCCGGCGGAGCGGCTGGTTCGGACCCGGGCCCGGACCAGCCCGTCCGGCCCCGTTCCGGAAGAGCCCTCCCCGTCCGACCGTCCCCGTCCGTCCCCCTCCGGGGGAACGGTCCCCGCCCCGAAGAACCGTCCACGTCCCGGAAGAAACCGTCCGCACCCACCCCGCACCCCTGACCCGAGAGGCAGGACAGCAGCGTGCTCCACCTGGATGACGTGACCGCACAGGCGACCGCCTGGCTGGCCGAAGACCCCGACCCGGAGACCCGTGCCGAACTCGGTGCCCTGATCGACGCCGGGAACAGCGCGGAGATCGCCGACCGCTTCGCCGGAACCCTGTCGTTCGGCACCGCGGGACTCCGCGGCGAGCTGGGCGCCGGGCCGAACCGCATGAACCGGGTGGTGGTGATCCGCGCCGCCGCCGGGCTCGCCGCCTTCCTCCGCCGGACGACACCGGCCGGTGGGCCGGGCGACGGCACCGGCCTCCCCGGCACCGTCGTGATCGGCTACGACGCCCGGTACAAGAGCGCGGAGTTCGCCCGCGACACCGCCGCCGTCATGGTCGGCGCCGGGCTGCGGGCGGCGCTGCTCCCCCGGCCGCTGCCCACCCCGGTACTGGCCTTCGCGGTCCGGCACCTGGGCGCGGCCGCCGGGGTGATGGTGACCGCCAGTCACAACCCGCCCCGGGACAACGGCTACAAGGTGTACCTCGGCGCGCCCCCCGGGGCGGAGGAGCTGGAGGCCCGGGAGCCGGGGGCCTCGGCCGGAACGCAGATCGTGCCCCCGGTCGACGCGGAGATCGCCGCCGACATCGCCGCCGTCGGGCCGCTGTCCGGTGTCCCGCGTCCGGACGACGGCTGGGTCACGCTGGGCGAGGAGATCGTCGACGCCTACCTGGCCCGCACCGGCGCGGTGCTGACCGAGGGCGCGCCCCGCAACCTGCGGATCGTGCACACCGCGCTGCACGGGGTCGGCACCGCCACCGTCCGGGCGGCCTTCGCGCGCGCCGGGTTCCCCGAGCCGGTGCCGGTGCCCGAACAGGCCGAGCCCGACCCGGACTTCCCCACCGTGGTCTTCCCCAACCCCGAGGAGTCCGGGGTGATGGACCTGGCCTTCGCCACGGCCCGCGCGGAGGCCCCCGACCTGGTGCTGGCGAACGACCCGGACGCGGACCGGTGCGCCGTCGCCGTGGCCGACCCGACGCGGGAGGCCGGCTGGCGGATGCTCCGGGGCGACGAGGTCGGCGCGCTCCTCGCCACCCATCTGGTGCACAAGCGGGCGCGCGGCACCTTCGCCGCGACCATCGTCTCCTCCTCGCTCCTCTCGCGGATCGCCCAGGCGGCCGGGGTGCCGTACACCGAGACGCTGACCGGGTTCAAGTGGCTCACCCGCGTCCCCGAGCTGCGGTTCGCGTACGAGGAGGCGCTCGGCTACTGCGCGGACCCGTCCGCCGTCCGCGACAAGGACGGCGTCACGGCGGCGCTGCTCGTCGCCGAACTGGCCGCCGAACTCAAGGCCGCCGGACGGACGGTGAGCGACCTGCTGGACGACCTGGCCCTGGAGTACGGGCTGCACGCCACCGACCAGCTGTCGGTGCGCGTCGCCGACCTGGAGCTGATCCCCCGGGCCATGGAGCGGCTGCGCTCCCGACCGCCCGAGCGGCTGGCCCAGCTCGCCGTCGCCCGGACCGAGGACCTCGCGCGGGACGACACCGGGCTGCCGCCCACCGACGGCCTCCGCTACCGGCTCGGCGGCTCGGCGGAGTCGGGGGTGCGCGAGGGCCGGGTCATCGTCCGCCCGAGCGGCACCGAGCCCAAGCTCAAGTGCTACCTGGAGGTCGTCCTTCCGGTGGCCGAGGCCGCTGAGCTGCCGCGGGCCAGGGAACGCGCCGCCGCCGTACTCGAAGCGGTGAAGGCCGACCTGTCCGGCGCCGCGGGCGTCTGACGCCCCCTGGGCGAGGCGCCCCTGGCCGCCCCTGGGCTTCCGGGAACCACCCCGGACCGCCCGGACCGCCCGGACTCCGTCGCTCCGGCAGGCTCCGGCACCGCGCGGTGGCCGTACGCGTCACGTCTCTCCGGCGCGGGTGCCTCGCCGCCACGGCGCGGGTGTCGGACGGAGCCGCTCGCCCACCGGCCGGATCGCGGCCGGGGAGCCCCATGGACGGGGCTCCCCGGCCGCCGTCTGTTCCCGGGAGGCGGGCCGCCCGTCGGCGGCCGGGGACTGGGGACCGGGGACCGGGGGCTGGGGGTCAGCCGAGACCGACGAGTACCGCCAGCCCGATCGCGCCCGCCGCCACGGGCGCCAGGATCTCGTACGCCCAGCGGACCGCGATGCCGTCCGCCGCGTCCCCCGCCGCCTCCGGCTCCGCGCCCTCCCCGTACCGCTCGGCCAGTTCGCGCAGTTCGTCGATCACCTGGTCCGAGGGGGCGCGCTGCTCCCCGCTCTCGGCCAGTCCGGCCAGCGGCGGGCCACCGAGCAGGGTGCGGCGCCCCGGGGCGGGCTGCTCGCCCCGGCTGAGCCGCTCGTTCCGCCGGGCCGCCTTCTTCCGGGCCCGCAACGAGACCGGGATCGACCAGAGCTGGTACGTCCGGCCGCCCGCCAGCACCTCGCTGGAGTAGCCGGAGCGCACCGCGTCCACCGCGGGCCAGGGAAGCACGATGGTGCGGAACGGGTTGCGTACCCGCAGCCGCCGCTCCCCGGCGAAGACGGCGGGCCGCAGGGTGAACGCGACGACCACCGGCACCCCGACCGCCAGCCCCGACAGCGCGAGCGCGATGTCCCGCCCGCTCCCGTTCAGCAGTACGTCCACACCGAGCCAGGCGCCCAGCGCCAGCAGCACCACTCCACCGGCGATTCCGGCGGGTGAGCGGTAGCAGCGGTCGGCATAGGTCTGCGGCTCCTCCTGGCTCGTCATGCCGCCGATTGTGCCGGACGCCCCGGAGCCGTGGGATTGCGGTCCCGCATCTTTCGGCGCGCGCCCCCACCTGTCCACCGGGGCGGGGAGCGGGAGCGAGCGACGGGCGACGGGCGACGGCGGGACGGCGGCCGGACGGCCGGGCGGGGACGGGCGGACGGCGTACGCGGGGGGGGGGTGGGACGGGGCCCGGGTACGGGATGCGGGCGCGGACGGGGCCGCGGAACGGTCCCGGACGTCGCACGGACTCCGGTGGGAAGGCGCGGCCGGGGAGGCGCGCGCGGCCGGGGAGTTGGGCGGGGCCCGCCGGTGCGCGGGCAGCTTGGGGATCTCGGGGGCCGGGGGCTGGGAACAGGGGCTGGAGCAGGGGAAAGAGAAGGAGCTGAGGGGGCTGGGGTGGGGGCCGGAGGCCGATTCCGGGGGGTGACGCGTCGCTACACGCGTAGATATGCTGCCCTGGTGACCATGCCCACCGTGACCACAACCGCCACGCTGGCGGACGTGACCGCCTCCGACGCCGCGCTGCGCCGCTATCTGCACGGGCTGCCCGGGGTCGACGCCGTCGGTCTCGAAGCCCGCGCCGCGTCCCTCGGTACCCGCTCGATCAAGACGACCGCGAAGGCGTACGCCCTCGACCTCGCCCTGTCGATGATCGACCTGACGACCCTCGAAGGCGCCGACACCCCGGGGAAGGTCCGATCCCTGTGCGCCAAGGCCGCCCGCCCGGACCCGAGCGACCGCACGGCCCCCAGATCCGCGGCGGTCTGCGTCTACCCGGACATGGTGGGCACCGCTCGGGAGGCGCTGACCGCGGCCGGGGCGCCCGAGGTCAAGGTCGCCTCGGTCGCCACCGCCTTCCCCGCGGGCCGCGCGGCCCTGCCCGTCAAACTGGCCGACGCGCGGGACGCGGTGGCCGCCGGGGCGGACGAGATCGACATGGTGATCGACCGGGGCGCGTTCCTCTCCGGCCGGTACATGGCGGTCTTCGAGGAGATCCGCGCGGTCCGTGAGGTCTGCGCCCGCTCGGAGGGTGAACCGGCGCACCTCAAGGTGATCTTCGAGAACGGCGAACTCGCCACCTACGACAACATCCGCCGCGCCTCCTGGCTGGCGATGCTCGCCGGGGCCGACTTCATCAAGACCTCCACCGGAAAGACCGGGGTGAACGCCACCCCGGCCAACACCCTGCTGATGCTGGAGGCGGTGCGGGACTTCCGGGCCGCGACCGACACCCAGGTCGGGGTGAAGCCCGCCGGGGGCATCCGCACCGCGAAGGACGCGGTGAAGTACCTGGTGCTGGTGGCCGAGACGGTGGGCGCGGACTGGCTCAGCCCGGAGTGGTTCAGGTTCGGCGCCTCCAGCCTGCTCAACGACCTGCTGATGCAGCGCCAGAAACTCAGCACCGGCCGCTACTCGGGGCCCGACTACGTAACGGTGGACTGATCGATGACCACACCCTTCGAGTACGCGCCCGCCCCGGAGTCGCGGGCGATCGTCGACATCGCCCCCTCCTACGGGCACTTCATCGACGGCGAGTTCCGCGAGGCGGGCGACGGCCGGGTCCTGAAGACCGTCTCGCCCGCCACCGAGGAGGTGCTCTCCGAGGTGGCGCTGGGCAGCTCCGAGGACGTGGACGCGGCGGTACGCGCCGCCCGCGCCGCCTTCCCGGGCTGGTCGGCACTGCCGGGCGCGGAGCGCGCCAAGTACCTCTTCCGGATCGCCCGGATCGTCCAGGAGCGCTCCCGCGAGCTGGCCGTTCTGGAGACGCTGGACAACGGCAAGCCGATCCGGGAGACCCGGGACGCCGATCTCCCGCTGGTCGCCGCGCACTTCTTCTACTACGCGGGCTGGGCGGACAAGCTCGCGTACGCGGGCCTGGGGCGGACGGCGGGCGGGACGCCGCGTCCGCTGGGCGTCGCGGGACAGATCATCCCGTGGAACTTCCCGCTGATGATGCTGGCCTGGAAGATCGCCCCGGCGCTGGCCACCGGCAACACCGTGGTGCTGAAGCCGGCGGAGACCACCCCGCTCTCCGCGCTGTTCTTCGCGGACATCTGCCGCCAGGCGGGGCTGCCGCGCGGCGTCGTCAACATCGTCACCGGGGACGGCGGCACGGGCGCGGCCCTGGTGGACCACCCCGAGCTGGACAAGATCGCCTTCACCGGCTCCACCGCGGTGGGCAAGGAGATCGCCCGCGCGGTCGCGGGCACCCGGAAGCGGCTCACCCTCGAACTCGGCGGCAAGGGCGCCAACATCGTCTTCGACGACGCCCCGCTTGACCAGGCCGTCGAGGGCATCGTGAACGGCATCTTCTTCAACCAGGGGCAGGTGTGCTGCGCGGGCTCCCGGCTGCTCGTCCAGGAGTCGGTGCGGGAGGAGCTGCTGACCGCGCTGAAGCGCCGGCTGGAGACCCTCCGGCTGGGCGACCCGCTGGACAAGAACACCGACATCGGCGCCGTCAACTCCGCCGAACAGCTGGCGCGGATCACGGAGTTGGCCGACGCGGGCGAGGCGGAGGGCGCGGAGCGCTGGTCCCCCGACTGTGACCTGCCCAGCAGCGGCTACTGGTTCGCTCCCACGGTCTTCACCAACGTCAGCCAGGCGCACCGGATCGCCCGCGAGGAGATCTTCGGCCCGGTGCTGTCCGTCCTGACCTTCCGCACGCCCGAGGAGGCCGTGGCCAAGGCCAACAACACGCCCTACGGCCTGTCGGCGGGCGTCTGGACGGAGAAGGGCTCGCGCATCCTGCTGCTGGCCGACCAGTTGCGCGCCGGCGTCGTCTGGGCCAACACCTTCAACAAGTTCGACCCGACCTCGCCGTTCGGCGGCTACCAGGAGTCGGGGTTCGGCCGCGAGGGCGGCCGTCACGGTCTGGAGGCTTACCTCGATGTCTGATCCCACCGGCCAGACCGGCTCCACCGGCGCGACGGGCCCGGGCGGCGGCCCGGCGGGCTCCACCGGCCCGGGGAACAGCGCCCCCGAGGGACCGGAGGTCTCCGCTCCGGACCCGGCGCCCGCGGCCGGTACCCCGGACACCGATCCGCCGGAGCCCTGGAAGCCGGACGCCCCTCGCTCCGCGACGGCGGAACTGCGCACACCGGGCGCGCGCGCCGCGACCGACCGGCCGACCACGGAGTTCTCCACGCTCCGCCCGGCGGCCGGTTCCGGCGGGTACGACCCGCGTACCGCCCCTCCCGGCGGCAGCGGAGGGGGGCGGGCGCCCCGGCTGTCCGTCCTCAAGACCTACAAGCTGTACATCGGGGGTAAGTTCCCCCGGTCCGAGAGCGGGCGGGTGTACGAGGTGACCGACGCGCAGGGTGGCTGGCTGGCCAACGCCCCTCGTGCCTCGCGCAAGGACGCGCGGGACGCGGTGGCCGCGGCCCGCAAGGCGTTCGGCGGCTGGTCCGGGGCCACCGCCTACAACCGGGGTCAGGTGCTGTACCGCGTCGCGGAGTTGCTGGAGGGCCGCCGGGAGCAGTTCACCGTCGAGGTGGCGACGGCCGAGGGCTGCTCCACTGAACGGGCCGCGGCACAGGTGGACGCCGCGATCGACCGGTGGGTCTGGTACGCGGGCTGGTCCGACAAGATCACCCAGGTCGCGGGGGGCGCCAACCCCGTGGCGGGCCCCTTCTTCAACCTCTCCACGCCCGAGCCGACCGGGGTGGTGGCGGTACTGGCCCCGCGCCAGTCCGCGCTGCTGGGCCTGGTCTCCACCCTGGCACCGGTCATCGTGACGGGTAACACCGCCGTGCTGGTCGCCTCGGAGTCCGCGCCGCTGCCCGCGCTCTCACTCGCCGAGGTACTGGCCACCTCGGACGTACCGGGCGGAGTGGTGAACCTGCTCTCCGGGCGGCTGCCGGAGATCGCCCCGACTCTGGCGGCACACCAGGACGTCAACGCGATCGATCTGACCGGCGCCGGACCGGAGTCGGCCACCGAGCTGGAGGTGGCGGCCGCGGACAACCTCAAGCGGGTGCTGCGTCCGGAGCCCACCGAGCCGGACTGGTCGGCGGACCCCGGCACCGGAAGGCTGCTGACCTTCCTGGAGACCAAGACGGTCTGGCATCCCATCGGCGCGTAGCACGACACGGCGCGTAGTACGACACGGAGAGCACGAGCAAGGGGAGCGCGGGCGGGAGGGGTGGCGCGAGCGGACGTTGAGACGCGACGGCCCCGGCGGGTCCTCCCCCGGGCCGCCCGGAGCGGTTCCGGCCGCTGGGCCGGGCCGCGCCCCGAGCCGCCACCCCCCACCGGAAGCCGGGTGCCCCGAGCGGGCGCCCGGCTTCCTCCCATTCCCGCTCCCCCGCCCCACCACTCGCCGGCTCGGCCCGTCCCGAGCCGAACCACCGCGCCGACGGGTAGCCGCGAGGCCGGATCACCGACCCGCCACGAGCCGAGCGAACCGAACCTCCGAGCCGCCCGAACCGCCGGGGCCGGACCGCTGGGGCCGGACCTCCGGGGCCGAGCACCCGCTGAGGTCCGGCGTTCGGGGCGGGGCCACGTTCAGGCAGGACCGCGTGGCCTCCGGCCCGATGTCCGGTGCCGAGGGCGGGAGTTCAGCGCCGCCCCGTCAGCCCCGGGGGCGTGCCAGCCGGGCGGCCGAGGTGCCCGGTCCGGTGGGCCCACCGAGCCAGGCCGCGAGCCGCCGCTCACCGGGCGCCGACGCTCCGGCGGACGGCGCCCCGCCGGGCTCCGCCTCCCCGGCGACCGCACCCGGGGACGCGGCGGACGGGAGGGGCCGGGCGGTCCCCCCGGCCTCCGGGGCCTCGGGGGACGCCGGGAGTGCGGGCGGTGTGGCCTGGTGGCGCAGCAGGTCCTCCTCGGTGTACCGGCGGCACTCGCGGTGCCAGACGAGGATGGCGGAGAGCCAGTTCTCCAGGTCCTTCACGTATCCCCGGAGCGCGCTCCGCGCCTCCTCGTCCAGCTCCAGGTCCTCGCAGAGCACCGGCAGTTCGTGTGCGGCGACGTGCTGGAACTGACTCATCCGTCCGGCCATCAGATCGCCCGTCATGGCGAGCGCGGTGGGGTAGTCACAGTCGAAGAAGTTCTGGACGACCAGGACGGCGTTGTGCACCTCCCCCTCGAACTCGATCTCCTTCTGGTACGAGAAGACGTCGTTGAGCAGCGCCGCGTAGTCGGCGGCGGCGTTCTCCAGCGACCGCACCGGGCCGCTGCGGTAGACCTCGGGCGAGAGGCGGCTGCCGTGCCGGAGACGGCACAGGCTCATGGTGAGGTCGGAGCCGAAGGTGAACCGCCGCATCTCCAGGTAGTCGACCGGGTCGGGGATCCGGTGCTGGGCCTGGTTGGCCAGCTCCCAGAGCCAGCTCTCCGTCATGCTCTCGATACTGGCCCGGAAGGCGCGGCGGGCCGGTGGCTCCATCGGCCCGGCGGTGCGCGTCCAGAGGTCGGCGAGGGAGCGCTCCAGCGCGTTCACCGGGGTGAGTTCGAACGTCCCGGGGGACTCCAGTGGCATGAAGGTGGCCAGCCGCTCGGTGCACACCTTCGCGCCCACGAGGTCGCGGGGCCGGCCGAAGACGACCGGGTAGTAGTCGTCCCCGTAGGTCCCCCAGGCGAGCCAGGCCGAGGCGAGGTCGAGTTCCTCGGGGGTGGCCGTGGGGTGCAGCCCGGCGGCGCACAGCGGCAGGTCGTAGTCGATGATCCGCTCCTCGTCCCACACGTGGGAGGCGGGAACTCCGGGCTGCGGCGCGAGGATGCCCATCCGGTGCGCCCAGCTGACGACCGCACGCCGCGCCCCCTCCAGGTGCGGGCTGCGCCCGGGGGTGAACGGCATGTCGAGCGGGGGCAGTTGGGACGGGCCGACGGGCTG
The DNA here is from genome assembly GCF_013450295.1 of Streptomyces sp. AJS327. GTDB lineage: Bacteria > Actinomycetota > Actinomycetes > Streptomycetales > Streptomycetaceae > Streptomyces. Next base: position 66,639 of record NZ_SKBR01000005.1, on the reverse strand, counting down.
GTGCGGGACGTGCCGGAAGCGGCGGGACCGCGCGGTCTCCGCCCGGGGCGTGGTCAGCCGGAGGGCGGCGGCCGAGCTGCCGAGCCCGGTGGGGCCGCGCAGCCCGGGGTGGCGCGGCACCGCGGTGGGGACGGGGGCGTCGCGCGCCGCGCCCTCGTTCATGTACCGGCTGGAGCGCAGGTGCCACTCGTGGCCGCCGGACTGCCAGTCCTGAAGGCCCTTCACGTAGTTGAGGACGTCCGCGGCGGCCGGGGGTGGGGTGCCCCGCTCGGTGAAGAGCGGGCCCAGTTCGGTGAGCGCGGTGTGCTCGAACTGCTGGACACGTGAGGTCAGCAGGTCGTTCACGGCCTCCGCCGACTCCTGTGTGGAGCAGCCCAGGAAGTGTTCCAACACCAGTACGCCGTTGCTGAGTTCGCCCTCCTCGGCGGTCTCCCGCTGGTAGGAGAAGAGGTCGTTCCGCAGGTGGACGGCGTCCGAGAAGGCGTCCCGCAGGACCCGCAGCGGCCGGGACTCGGCCAGCTCGGCGGGGACCTCGGCGTGCGCGGCGAACTCCACCAGCCCGGCGGACCAGGGGGCGCCGCCCACCTTGCGGCGCATCTCGATGTACTCGACCGGGTTCGGGACGCGCCCGGCGTTGATGTTGGACAGCTCCCAGAGGGACTCGTTGAGCAGGTTCTCGGTGCTCTCCGCGAAACGGGCCCGCCACTGCGCGGACATCGCCGGGACGGTACGGGCCCACAGGTCCGCGAGCCCGGCCTCCACCGGGTTGCGCGGCTCGGGCGTCCCGGCCTCCGGGTCCAGCGGCATGAAGGCGGGCAGCCGGTCCAGGTAGGCCTTGCCGCCCGCACGGTCGTTGGTCCGCTTGAACAGCTCCAGGAAGTGGTCGTCGAAGAAGAAGACCCAGACGTACCAGTCGGTCACCAGGTCCAGGTCCGGGCCGGTCGCGTCCGGGTGGGTGTAGGCGCAGAGCAGTGCGTAGTCGTGCGCCTCAAGGTCGGCCTCCTCCCAGACTCCCGAGCCCTCCAGCATGCCCATGCCGCGGGCCCACTCCCTGGTGTGGGCGCGGGCCCGGTCGAGGTGTGGATTGAGCCGCGCGGGATAGGGCGTGTAGAACTCCGGCAACCGGAACGGCTGGCTGGCGGGCAACGACATGCAACGCTCCTCGGCGATCGCTGAACTCCCCTTCGACGGGACGGTGTTGCTCCCTCTCGGCAGGGCGGTGGGTGGCGGATGACGGGTGCCGTTGACCGGCGGACGGTACGTCCCCGTCGTCCGGTCGCCCCCAAGGGGCGCACATCGCCCCGGGCGAGCCCGAGCCCTTCCGGGGAACTCCACACCTTCGGGTGAACACCGGCGCCTCACGGGTTTGCCCCCGCGCTTCCCTTCACATCCGGGCCGTCCGCTCACACCGGCACCCCCTCACGCCCCGGGCGCCCCGCGTCCGGGACCACAGGCCCGACGGCCAACTCCGCCCGCCCGCCGGGTCCACCGACGCATTACCCCACGTCCACCGCATCCACCACCCCTTCCGCACCACCGACCGCACCCGGTCCGCCCCACCCGCACCACCGCGACCACCCGTTCCCCGTCCGACCCGCACCACAGGCCGCCCGCGGCACACACCACCCGCACCGCGAACCGACCCCACGTCGCGAACCGGCCCCACCGCGCGGAGGAGTTCCGCCCCGGACCGGTCGCCGCCACTCCGGGCCCCGCGCCTCAACCTTCCGCCCGGAGGCGGGCGTTCAGGCCCCCGCTATCGCGGTGCCCTCCCGCTCCCCGGAGCCGTCCGGCCCTCCGGGGGCGCGGACGCCGGTGCGCAGCGCCCGGGCCACCGGCCCCGCGCCGTGCACCCGGATCGCGCCCTCCGCAACGGCCTCGGCCAGGGACAGCTCGCCCGCGAACACCGCGGCGCTCACCGCGGCGGACAACTCCAGCCCGGCGTCCGGCCGTTCGGCCGGACCCTCGCCGTAGACCGGGCCGCCGCCGGGGCCGAGCCGCACATGGCAGACGCCCTCCGGGACCCGCAACTCGACCACGTACTCACCGGGTTGTGGGGAGTAACGGGGCCACGGACCCTCCTCGACGCCCGCCGCTCCGGTTTCTCCGGGCTCCGCTGGCCCGGTTCCGGTGGTCCCCGCGGCCCCGGCGACCCTGGCTGCCCCGGCGGTGGACTCCGAAGCGGCACCCGCCACCCGGTCGAGCTCCGCGCCGAGCACGGTCTCCAGCATCCCGCGCAGCGGTATCGCCAGCCAGTGCGCCCGCACCGCGTCCGTGGGCCGCCGCTCGGCCAGCTCCGGGGCGCCCCACTCGCCGAGCGCCACCAGCACCGGCAACAACGCCCGGCCGCGCTCGGTCAGTTCGTAGAGGTGGGCCGGGCCGGTGCGGGCGGCGCGACGGCGGACGGTGACCCCGGCGCGCTCCATGTCCTTCAGCCGGGCGGCGAGCACGTCGGTGCTCACCCCGGGCAGGTCGGCGTGCAGGTCGGTGTAGCGCCGGGGCCCGGCGAGGAGCTCCCGGACGATCAGCAGCGTCCAGCGGTCCCCGATGTGGTCGAGGGCGCGCGAGATGGGACAGAACTGGTCGTATCGACGGCGGGCGCGGATCGGCGGCATGCGGGACAGTCTAAGCAATCACTTGGACTTTCCAAGCTCCCACTTGGTATAACCAAGTCCGGTCATCTGGCAGGAGGCGGGCAGCACATGGAGTTCCGGCAGTCGAGCAAGCTCAGCGAGGTCTGTTACGAGATCCGCGGTCCGGTGATCGAGCAGGCGGACGCGCTGGAGGAGGCCGGTCACAGCGTCCTGCGGCTCAACACGGGCAATCCGGCGCTCTTCGGCTTCGAGGCGCCCGAGCACATCCTCCAGGACATGATCCGGATGCTGCCCCACGCGCACGGCTACACCGAGTCCCGCGGCATACTCTCCGCGCGCGCCGCCGTGGCGGCGCACTACCGCGAGCGGGGGCTGACCGAGGCCGGTCCTGGCGACGTCTTCCTGGGCAACGGCGTCTCGGAGCTGGTCTCCATGGCCGTCCAGGCCCTGGTCGACGACGGCGACGAGGTCCTCATCCCCGCACCCGACTTCCCGCTGTGGACGGCCGTCACCACCATGGCGGGCGGAACCCCCGTCCACTACCTGTGCGACGAGTCCTCCGACTGGCTGCCCGACCTGGAGGACATGGCGGCGAAGATCACCGACCGCACCAAGGCGGTCGTGATCATCAACCCGAACAACCCGACCGGCGCCGTCTATCCGCGCGAGATTCTGGAGGGCATCCTGGATCTGGCCCGGCGCCACCACCTGATGGTCTTCTCCGACGAGATCTACGACCAGATCCTGTACGACGACGCGGTGCACCACCACACCGCCTCGCTCGCCCCCGACCTGGTCTGCCTCACCTTCAGCGGGCTCTCCAAGGCGTACCGGGTGGCGGGGTTCCGCAGCGGCTGGCTACTGGTCTCCGGACCCCGGCAGCACGCCCGGGACTACCTGGAGGGACTGAGCATGCTCGCCTCCATGCGGCTCTGCCCCAACGCCCCCGCGCAGTACGCGATCGAGGCCGCGCTCAGCCATCCCGCGGGCGAGGGCGACGTACGCGCCCGCGGTGTCGAGGAGCTGGTGCTCCCCGGCGGCAGACTCCGTGAACAGCGGGACCGCGCCTGGGAGAAGCTCAACGAGATCCCCGGCGTCTCCTGCGTCAAACCCCGGGGCGCGCTCTACGCCTTCCCCCGGCTGGACCCGGCCATCCACCGGATCGAGGACGACGAGCGGTTCGTGCTGGACCTGCTGCTCCGCGAGAAGATCCAGGTAGTCCAGGGCACCGGCTTCAGCTGGCCGAGCCCCGACCACTTCCGCATTCTCACCCTCCCGCACGCCGACGACCTCGACGCGGCGATCAGCCGCATCGGCCGCTTTCTGGAGGGCTACCGCCAGTAGCCCTCCCCGGTCCCTCGAGTCCGGACCCTCCTCCGTGGCCCCGGCCGGGCGGAGCGCGACCCGGGCGTCCCGCTCCGCACCCGGGTGCGGAACGCGGCCGACCCCGCCGGTTCCGTGGGACGAAAGCGTTCGACCGCGTTCCGTCGCCGTCCCAGGGTCCGGAGCGATGGCCGACAATGGTCTCTCGTGACCGACTCCACCCGCCACACTCCATCCGCCGATCCGCTGGCCCAGGCAGCTCAGGAGCACCCCGAAGGCGTCCCCGAGTCCGCCGCCTCCCGCGCCCGCCCCACCTCCTCCGGGCGTCCGGCACCGGACAGCGCTCCGTGGGACCCGGCCGGATCGCCCAGCCCCGAGGGCCCGCTGATATCCCGGGTCGTGCTGCTCACCGGCCCCTCCGGCTCCGGCAAGACCCGGCTGGCCGCCCGAACGGGACTGCCGGTGCTGCGACTTGACGACTTCTACAAGGAGGGTGACGACCCGACGCTCCCTCCGTTGACCGACGCCAGCGGGGTGGACTGGGACTCCCCGCACTCCTGGAACGCGGACGCCGCCGTCGCCGCCGTACGCGCGCTCTGCGCCGAAGGGCACACCTCGGTCCCGGTGTACGACATCTCACTCAGTGCCCGCGTCGGGGAGGACGCCCTGTCGCTGGAGGGGGCGCCGCTGTTCGTCGCGGAGGGCATCTTCGCCGCCGAGATCGCGGAGCGCTGCCGGGCCCTCGGACTGCTCGCGGACGCGATCTGCCTGCGCGGCAGCCCCTTCACCACGTTCCGGCGGCGGCTGCTGCGCGATGTGCGGGAGTCCAGGAAGCCGGTGCCGTTCCTGATGCGGCGCGGCTGGCGGCTGATGCGCGCGGAGGGGGCGATCGTCAGCCGGCACACCCGGCTCGGCGCCGTGCCCTGCACCCGGGATGAGGCCCGGCGGCGGATCACCGCCCTCCACGGCTGACCCGGGTCCCGGCGCGCGCCCGCTCCGGCCCGCCCCGGGCCGGGCGCGCACCCCGGGCCGACCCTCCCGGCGCGCGGTGACGGCGGCCACGGCGCCCGGAGCGCGGGCGCGTCGGGGCACGCCGCCCAGAGGGTCACGCCCCCGCACCCCACCACCACGGTTCCGGCCCCACCGGCGCACCCCGGAGCGCCGGAGCCTCCGGGCGCCCACGGTCACGATTCGCGGAACTCGGTCCAGCCCACGCCCCCGGGGTCCCGACGACCGTATCGGGGGGACCGGCGGCGGCGCCCGGGACTCCGCGCCCGACGAACCGGGGGGGGAACTCGCCGGGGAAAGCGGAGAGAGGCAGAGAAGGCGGGGAAAGGCAGGGGGGATGGCAGAGGAACGCCGGGCGGGGCTCGGGACGGCCAGGAGATCCCGGACGACCGGCACGCAGCTGAACGCTCCGGGAGCCACCGAACCCGGGAAGGAGTCCCGGAGGGGAGCCCGAGGGGAAGCCGGCAATCAACCGCCGGGGAGCCCCTGGACGAGTGCGACTGGACGACTGCGGCCGGGCCCCCGGGCGCCGTTCCCGGGTGGAAGGCGCTGACGCGCGGGAAGAGCGGGTCCGACCAGACCCCCCGGCCGGTCGAACCCGCTCTTCACACCCCAGGTCCCCCCGGACCCAGGGCTCCCCCCGATATCCCCCGATTTCCCCCTGATCCCCCCGTTTTCCGTATCCCCCGTGGTTCCCCCCTCGCGCCGGACCCGGTCCCTCCCGGGTCCCGGGCTTCACCGGGCCCCCCGACCCGGCTGTGAAACCCGCCCCCCGGCGCCGCCGCCGGTCACCCGGCGGCTCGATCCCCCGTCTCCCCCGTGGTTCCCCCGGTCTCAGGCGACCAGCTCGCCGAAGGACTCCTCCTCGTCCCGGCCGAAGCTGAGCGCCTCGTCCTCGCGCAGCCGGCGCAGCGAGCGCCAGATGCTGCTCTTCACCGTGCCGACGCTGATGTTCAGGATGTCGGCGATCTCCGGGTCGGTGTGACCCTCGTAGTACCGGAGCACCAGCATGGTGCGCTGGGTCTCGGGCAGCCGGGCGAGGGCCTGCCAGAGCACGGCCCGCAGCTCGGTGCCGCGCATCGCGTCCTGCTCGCCCGCCGTCTCCGGCAGCTCCTCGGTCGGGTACTCGTTCAGCTTCCGCCGGCGCCAGGCGCTGATGTGCAGGTTTGTCATGGTCCGGCGGAGGTAGCCGCCGACGGCGGCCTTGTCGCTGATCCGGTCCCAGGCCCGGTAGGTGGAGAACAGCGCGCTCTGGAGCAGGTCCTCCGCCTCGTGCCGGTCGCCGGTCAGGTGGTAGGCGGTGGCGTACAGGGAGGCGCGGCGCTCACGCACGTAGTCGGTGAACGCCAGCTCGGCGTCCTCGACCTGCCCGGGCCGGGCGTTCGCGGTGCGGTCGCGCCGCTCCCCCGAGCCTTCCCCGTACTGGTTGTCCCCCCGCTCATCCCCCGCGGTGTCCCCCGTGGTGGCCTCCCCCCGGAGGCCCTCCACCGCGGTGATGTGCGGTGGACGCTGACGCCCGGTGCCGCGAGCGCACCCCCGCCCGCTCACGGCACCGGATTTTTCCGCGGACCGGGACGGAACCATCGGAGCGCACAGACGCGTGTGAAGTACTGCGCTGTTGGTGGTGCCATGCAGTGCGTGCATCTCGCGCCCCCTCGGAGAACATCCCGGTCGCTTGCTTGATGAGCTACACACTGCCGGGCCAGTTTCATCGCCAGGTCCCCCGACTGTCACAGCGGTGTCACAAGCGAGTCGATCTTCGGCGCGGCCCCTGGGAAGTGCTCTTGTGACCCACCGCTCGAAGTGTGGGGGGGCCATGGGCCAGAATGGCGCGTGTGCCTTTCCTGTTGCTGATCGAGGACGATGACGCTGTCCGTACGGCCCTTGAGATGGGGCTGACCCGTCAGGGCCACCGCGTGGCGACCGCCGCGTCCGGCGAGGACGGCCTCAAACTGCTGCGCGAGCAGCGGCCGGACCTGATCGTGCTGGACGTGATGTTGCCCGGCATTGACGGCTTCGAGGTATGCCGCCGGATACGCCGGACCGACCAGCTGCCGATCATCCTGCTCACCGCGCGCAGCGATGACATCGACGTGGTGGTCGGGCTGGAGTCCGGAGCTGACGACTACGTCGTCAAGCCCGTACAGGGCCGGGTGCTCGACGCCCGGATCCGGGCGGTGATGCGCCGCGGTGAGCGGGAGTCGAGCGATTCGGCGACCTTCGGCTCACTGGTGATCGACCGCTCGGCGATGACGGTCACGAAGAACGGTGAGGATCTGCAACTGACGCCGACCGAACTGCGTCTGCTACTGGAGCTGAGCAGGCGACCCGGCCAGGCGCTGTCCCGGCAGCAACTGCTGCGGTTGGTGTGGGAGCACGACTACCTCGGTGACTCCCGCCTGGTGGACGCCTGCGTGCAGCGGCTGCGCGCGAAGGTCGAGGACGTGCCCTCGTCGCCGACGCTGATCCGCACGGTGCGCGGGGTGGGATACCGGCTGGACACCCCTCAGTGAGTGATGTCCGCCCAGCCTCCGGTCACCACCCAGCTCCGACACCCGCGGCACGGCGCGGTTCGGGCGGAGCGCCGAACGGAAGTAGACAGTGAGCGACGCCCCACCCCGGCCGCGCCGCGCGGAACGGATCCGCGGCTGGCTCGCCGGTGTCCTGCCCACTCTGCGGCTCCGGCTGGTCGTGGTCTTCGCCCTGGTGGCACTGACGGCCGCGGTGTCCGCCTCCGGTATCGCGTACTGGCTGAACCGCGACGCGGTGCTGACCAGGGCGCAGAACGCCGCGCTCAAGGACTTCCGGCAGTCGATGGAGGACAACGTCGGGAACCTGCCGCGGACCGTCGACTGCCAGCAACTGCGCAGCGCCGCGGGCAAGATGGCCCGCAGCGCCCAGAACTACGAGGTGCTGCTGCTCCCCGGGACCCGGGACGGCGGGCGGTGTGTGGCCGCCTCGAACCGGGACGACTTCGCCCCGGGCGACGTACCGGAGTCGCTGCGGACGGCGGTGGGCAAGAAGCGCACGGTGGACTCGTCCAACCGTCACCCGTACCACCTGTACTGGCAGCGGATCACGAAGAACGGGGAGCCGTATCTCGTCGGCGGGGCGAAGGTGATCGGTGAGGGGTCGACCCCGACCGGTTACATGCTGAAGTCGCTCAAGTCCGAGCGGGACGATCTGACCTCGCTGGCCTGGTCGCTGGGCATCGCCACCGGGCTCGCACTGATCGGCGCGATGCTGCTGGCCCAGGCCGCGGCGACCACGGTGCTGCGCCCGGTGCGGCGGCTGAGTGACGCGGCGACGCGGCTCGGCGAGGGGAAGCTGGACACCCGTCTGAAGGTCTCCGGAACGGACGAACTGGCGGAGCTGTCCCGGACGTTCAACGAGACGGCGGAGGCGCTGGAGAGCCGGGTCGCGGATCTGAGCGCCCGGGAGGCGTCCAGCCGCCGCTTCGTCGCGGACATGTCGCACGAGTTGCGCACCCCGATGACGGCGATCTCGGCCGTGACGGAGGTCCTGGAGGAGGAGCAGGAGAACCTCGACCCCATGATCGCCCCGGCCGTTCAGCTGGTGGTCAGCGAGACCCGGCGACTGAACGACCTGGTGGAGAACCTGATGGAGGTCACCCGCTTCGACGCGGGCACCGCCCGGCTCGTCCAGGACGACGTGGACGTGGCGGACCAGGTGACCGCCTGTATCGACGCCCGGGCCTGGCTGGACGCGGTGGAGGTGGACGCCGACCGGGGCATCATGGCCCGGCTCGACCCGCGGCGGCTGGACGTGATCCTCGCCAACCTGATCGGCAACGCCCTGAAGCACGGCGGCTCACCCGTCAAGGTCTCCGTCCGGACGGACGATGGCGAGCTGGTGATCGAGGTCGCGGACCGGGGGCCCGGTATCCCGGCCGAGGTGCTGCCGCACGTGTTCGACCGTTTCTACAAGGCCAGCGCCTCCCGCCCGCGTTCGGACGGCAGCGGGCTCGGCCTCTCCATCGCCATGGAGAACGCGCACATCCACGGCGGCGTGATCACCGCCCGGAACGCCCCCGCGGACGCGGGCGGCGCGGTGTTCACCCTGCGCCTGCCGCTCGACGCGGGCGACTCCGCCAGCTCGGACGGCTCGCCGGAGGGGGACGGCGGGCCGGAGGCCGAACCGGGACCCGCGCGGGGCCCGTCCGAGGCGGGTGACGCCCCCGACGCGGGCGGGCCGGGCAGGCGAGCGGACTCCGAGGACGGAACCCCCCGGGACGGAACCCCCCGGGACGGAAAGGACGGGCGATGAGCCGTCGCAGAGCGCACGGGCCGCTCCTGGCGGTGGCCGTGTTCGGCACGCTGCTGGCGGGCTGCGGTATCCGGGCCACCTCGGTCCCGGTGGACGCGGGGGAGGCGCCCTCGCGGGTGGCCTGCGTCCGGCCGGACGACAGCGCGCCGGACGGACCCGGCGGCCGGGAGGACGACGGAGCCGCCCCGGAGCGTTCGGAGAGCGGCGAGGCGGAGACCGGAAAGAAGCCGTCGGACCGTCCGGGAGGGGCGAAGGGGTCCCAGCGGGACACCGCCCGGGTCTACCTGGTCTGCGGCGCCCGGGTCGCCCCTGTGGAGCGGACGGTGCCGGTGCCCGAGGGCCGCCCGGCTGCCGCCCGGCTGCCGATGGCCCGGAAACTGCTGGCGGAGCTGCGCAAGGAGCCGGAGTCCGGCGAGGGCCGGGCGGGCTTCGAGACGGCGGTCCCGGACGACCTGCGGGTGGAGGCGGGCGCCGCGGGCGATCCGAAGGAGGCCCTGCGGCTGAGCCAACCCCCGGGCGAACTGCGTAACTTCGCGCTCGCGCAGATCGTCTGCACCTTCGCGGATACCCCGGTGGGCGACGGCGACGGCGGAGTCACCCTCGGCGGTCCGCGCCCCGGCGGGTCCGCCGCCGCCACGGACGCCGACGAGCCGGGAGAACCGTCCGGCCCGGCGGCGGCCGCGGAGGACCGCGGCGAACGGACTGAGGGGAGCGAGCGCCGCGCCGCCACGGAGCCGCTGCGCCGTTACGAGTGCGGCGACGCGCTGCGTACCGAACCGGAGGCGGCCCGGACGGCGGGCACCGAGGTGTGAGTCGGTTCGCACACAACGCTACTCGCCAGTCGGAACCGCCGCGGCCCGTCCGGGCGTCCTCCTGGACGTGCAGCGCCATGGCCAAGGCGGCAGTGCCGTCCCTTCTCGACTCCGGGCCGCCGGAGTCGTCCTGCTCCTCGCGTACCTGTTGTTCGTCGGGTGGCTGATGCTGCGGCCCCTGTCCGTACCGTGGGTCGCGCCGGCGAATCTGCATCCGCTCGCCACCATCCGGGCGGACTTCGCGGCCGACGCGGGGGCGGGGTTCCAACGTGTCACCGGGGGGCTGCTGTTGCTGGCCCCGCTCGGGGTGCTGCTGCCGGTGGCCACCAACCAGCTGCACCGTCCGGCGCTCGGCACCGCGGTCCGCACTGTCTTCCTGGGGGCGCTGCTCGCCGCCACGGTCTCGCTGCTGCGGTCGGCCCTGCCCGGCCAGATGGTCAACGTGGACTCGGTGCTGCTGAACACAGCGGGGGTGGGGCTCACCCACGCGCTGTTCTGCCCACCACTGCGGCACTGGCTGCGGCGCGAGAGGCGGGAGCGCGCCCCGAAGGAGAGCCGCGGCGAGTCGGCCGCCACCTCGGGGTCGCCCCCGAGAACGGCCAGGGTCCGGATAGCACCGTAGGGCGATGTCCCGGGTGACCGCCGGTTCTAGCGTGTGGGTACCGGTTCACGGGTTCACCCGGCCGGAGACGGAGTCTCCCGAAAGCGAAGGACCATCCGGATGTCCACACTCTCCCGCCCCCGCGACAACCGCGTCATCGCCGGAGTCTGTGCCGGCCTCGCCCGGAGGTTCGGCACCACGCCCACCACGATGCGGCTGATCTTCGTCGCCTCCTGTCTGCTTCCGGGCCCGCAGTTCCTGATCTACCTCGCGCTGTGGATCATGCTGCCGAACGAGGGGCGGGAGCGGCGCACCGCCTGGTGACCGGCCGCCGTTCGCGGGCGGTCGCGGGCGGTCACCAGGCCGCCCCTGACCGACCCCGGGGCACCTCCCGGCCGGCGCCGACCGTCCCCGGCCGCCGCTGTCCGCCGCGCCGTGCGACGGTCCGAGCACCGTACGGACACGACGAGGCGGCGGCCACACGCGCTGTGTGACCGCCGCCTGGTGCCGGTTCCACCTCCGCGCCTCAGCGGGGCGCTCCGGCGGGGCCGGGTGCGGGCCTGCCGTGACCCGCGTCAGCGACCGCCGACGACCGGAAGGCCGCCCAGCAGCCCCTTCTTGGCGCCCTTCGGGGCCTGGCCCTCGGCGCCCTTCACGGACTTGTTGTGGTCGCCCTTGACCTGCTGACCGCCGTTCCCCGTCGGGGACTTCCGCTGCGGGGCGCTGGAGACCTTCCGGTCACCGCCCATCGCCTGGTGCGAGGCGTCCATGGACTGCTTGCCCGCGCTGAGGGACTCGTGCGCGCCGGGGAGGGTCTTGACGGTGTTCTCGACCGGGCCGCCGGGGCCGGTCAGCTTCCCCGCGGTGGTGGCCAGACCGGGCTGCGGGGCGGCGGAGGCGATGCCCGCTCCGGTCGCGGCGAGCGCGGCGCCCAGCGCGGCGACACCAAATGACTTCATCATTCCGTGTTTCATGTGTACGTCCTCGTGATGGTGGCTTCAGCAGCCCGGCGAACGTAACGATGAATTCCGCGCCATGGCAAACACCCCGGCCGGGGCACGGCAGTGCGTTTTCCCCCTCGCGGCCGACGCGTTGTGCGCTTTGCGGTGTCACACCGCCCGCTCCGGGGCTCGTTCGCACCGCGCTCTCGCCGCCGCCGACCGGGGAGAACTCCCCGGCGGCGGCTTTCCCGAGGTCAGGAGACCGAATCGCGGAACAGCCATTCGGATTTGAGTTCCGCGTATCCCGGCTTGATGACCTCGTTAATCATCGCGAGACGTTCATCGAAAGGAATGAACGAGGACTTCATGGCATTGACGGTGAACCACTGCATGTCGTCGAGCGTGTAGGAGAAGGTTTTCACCAGCTGCTCGAACTCGTGGCTCATGCTCGTGCCACTCATCAGCCGGTTGTCGGTGTTCACCGTCGCCCGGAAGTGCAGCTTCCGCAGCAGGCCGATGGGGTGCTCCGCGTAGGAGGTGGCCGCGCCCGTCTGGAGGTTGGACGTCGGGCACAGTTCGAGCGGGACGCGCTTGTCCCGCACGTACGAGGCGAGGCGGCCCAGGCGGACGGTGCCGTCCTCCGCGACCTCGATGTCGTCGATGATGCGCACGCCGTGGCCGAGCCGGTCGGCGCCGCACCACTGCAACGCCTGCCAGATGGACGGCAGTCCGAACGCCTCGCCGGCGTGGATGGTGAAGTGGTTGTTCTCCCGCTTCAGGTACTCGAAGGCGTCCAGGTGGCGGGTGGGCGGGTGCCCGGCCTCCGCCCCCGCGATGTCGAAGCCGACGACGCCCGCGTCCCGGTAGCCGTTTGCCAGCTCCGCGATCTCCAGGGCCCGCGCCGCGTGCCGCATCGCGGTGAGCAGCGCGCCGACGCGGATGCGGTGCCCGGCGGCGCGCGCCCGGCGCTCCCCCTCGCGGAACCCGTCGTTCACCGCCTCCACGACCTCCTCCAGGGTGAGGCCGCCCGCCAGGTGCTGCTCGGGCGCGAACCGCACCTCCGCGTAGACCACCCCGTCGGCGGCGAGATCCTCCGCGCACTCGGCGGCCACCCGCTCCAGCGCCTCCCGGGTCTGCATCACCCCGACGGTGTGCTGGAAGGTCTCCAGATAGCGCTCCAGCGAACCGGAGTCCGCCGCCTCCCTGAACCAGCGCTCCAGGCGGTCCACTTCGGTCTCCGGCAGGCCCGGATAGCCGCTCTCCAGAGCGAGTTCAGCGACGGTCTCCGGACGCACGCCGCCGTCGAGGTGATCGTGCAGCAACACCTTGGGAGCGCGGCGGATCTGTTCCGGGTTGGGGACGGTGTTCAGGCGTTCGCTCGTCATCTCGGTACTGTAGCCCCTACGCGCGTAGACAGCACGGCCCCGCACACCACGCGCTCACCCCGGCCACCCGGGTCCCGGCCGCCCCGCGCGAGCACGACCGGGCCCCGCGCGCACCGCCCGGATGACCCTGTGACGCTCCAACTCCCCCTGGTGGAACGGGTCTTCGATACGCAATGGTGACCGCGCGCCGCGCTCCCCCCGGGCGCGCCGTCTGTCATCGTGGCGCCATGGTTCAGCGAACGTTGCCGGAGGACGCGCCGAACGACCGGGACGGCACCCCCACGCCCGGCGGCCCGCGCCCCGCGCCCGGCGCCGACGGCGCGACGGTCCCTGAGCCCACCCGGTCCCCGGACGCCCCGGCGCCGGAGCCCTCGCCCGGGGAGCGCGGCGAGCCAGCGCCGGGCGGGCGAGCCCCCCGGCTGGGGCGGGCGCTGGGCTCCACCGCCTCCGCTCCGCACGCCGTGGTCCTCGTACTGGCCGGGGGCACCCCGCGCGGCAGCCGGCGGCGCGCCCCGGCGGCGCAGGCGCTGGCCTACTCCCTGGCGCGGCGGCTGGCGCACGGCACACGCGGCGAGACGCTGCGCACCCACACCGTGCACTACCGGCACAGCGGGTGGAACGGTGTGGCGGCGCATCCGGCGCAGGACGCGCGGTGGGCGGCCGACGAGGTGGTCCGCCGGTACGGGGACGTCGCGGTCTGCCTGGTCGGGATGGACGTGGGTGCCCGGGCCGCGCTGCGCGCCGCCGGGCACCCGGCGGTCAGCTCGGTGGTGGCGCTGGCGCCGTGGTTCCCGGAACCGGACTCGCCCGACGCCGACCCGGCGGAGGAACTACCGGACCCGGTCCATCAGTTGGCTGGCCGGCAGGTGCTGATCGTGCACGGCTCGGACGACCACCACACCGACCCAGACCTCTCGTTCCGGCTGGCCGAGCGGGCGCGGCGGACGACCTCGGCGGTGTGCCGCTTCGAGGTGCACACCGACGGCCACAGCCTCCGCCAGCACCACTCCGAAGTCACGGCTCTCACCCGGGACTTCGTTCTGGGCTCGCTCTGCGGGCGGGACTTCGCCCGGCCGGTCACCGACGCGTTCGCCGCACCACCACCCCTGGGCCTGCGGATGCCGCTGGCCGCCGGGTTCGGCCGCTCGCTGCGCCCCTGAGTCCACCCGGCTCCCTCGCCGCTCGACGGGAGCACGCGGTACGTGTCACCACATCGCGATACGCCGGGAGTTGGAGCGGGTCCGCGCTCGCCGCGGCTCAACGGGACCAGCTCGGGCAGTACTCCACGTGGAACTGCTCCCAGTCACTGTCCGGGCCGATCTCCTCGAAGTGGTAGAGGCAGCGGCAGACGTGGTAGTTGCAGCCGCCGGGGATGTAGTGCCGGGTGGCGACGTAGGGCGGACCGTCCCGGGTGACGGCGAAGAACTCCTTGGCAGCCTCCTGGAACCCCATCGGGCCGCTCGTCAGGAGCAGCGTCTCGGCGACGTGGTGCTGACGCAGCTGGTACCGGGGATCACCCTTCCGCCACGCCCAGTCGGGCGCCTCGGTGTCGAGCGCGAGATCGCCCAACGGCACGCGGGCGGTGCGCGGTTCACGCTCCACGTTGCCCGCGGTGATCCGCTCGCGCAGTCGCTTCCAGCGCGAGGCGCGGAACTGCTGGGCGCGGGGCACCAGTACGAGGTCGATCGGCCGCTCCCCCTCCCAGCCGACGTCCGGCGCCAACGGACTGCGGCGCAGCGGCAGATGGACCAGGGAACGCGGGGAGCGCGCGGCCAGCAGGAACAGGGTCCCGACGCGGCGGCCGTCCAGCCGGTCCACGTACATGTCGTAGCCCCGGCTGCCCCGGCTGGTGTCGTAGAGCGCGGCGTTGCGCGGTGGCGTCGCCGGGGTGAGCACCCGGTAGTCCACGCCGTCCAGTCGGGCTCTCCGTACCTCGATCTTCAACCGCAGGTCGTCGTGGGTGAGTTGGGCTCGTGGGGCGGCCATGCGTCTCCTGTTTCCCGGCTCCTCGCCGCGCGTGGTGGGTCCGCCCGGCGCCGGGTTCGGGTGGCCGCACCGGGGGTTCCGTATCCGGCGCCTCGGTCCGGCGGGGCCGTCCCGGCGTGGGCGCGCGGCCCGTACGGCGGCGGCGCTCCGGAGCGAGGCGACGGAGCGCCGATGGTGCCGCCTCCCGGCCCCCGGGCACCAGTGAATTCCCTTGCTGTGGAGAGGAGTTCGTGTTCCGGGGCCGGGTGCGGGGCGGGATGGGCGGCCGGGGTCAGCCGGTGAGCAGCCGGTCTCGGCGGCTGAGCAGGAAGCTCTTGAACGCGGCGACCGGCGCGGTGTCCGGGTGCCCGGCCAGCCAGGCGAGCCCGATCTCCCGGACGGCCCGCGGGACGACCGTCAACTCCCGTACGCCCGCGCGGGGGACGACGGGCGGCGGCAGCAGCGCCACCCCGAGTCCGGCGGCGACCAGTCCACGGATGGTCTCGGCCTCCTCGCCCTCGAAGGCGATACGCGGTCTGAACCCGGCCTCGGCGCAGAGGGTTTCGAGGATGCGGCGCATCCCGTACCCCGGTTCCAGGGTGACGAAGGGCTCGTCGGCCGCCTCGGCCAGCCGCACCCGCTTGCGGGACGCCAGCGGATGGTCGTCCGGCACCACGAGGCTCAGCCGCTGCTCGGCCAGCCGACTGGCCACCAGCCCGGGTTCGTCAGGGATGGGGGAGGTCAGGCAGAGGTCCAGCTCCCCGGCGCGGAGCCGGTCCAGCATCGCCTCGCCGTAGGTCTGGATGAGCGCGAAGCGGACCCGGGGGTGCTCGGCGCGGAAGACGCGGATCAGTTCGGGGACCGTCTCCCAGCCGAGGGTGTGCAGGAAGCCGAAGGCCACCTTCCCGGTGGCCGGGTCGGCGTCCGAGCGGACCGACTCCGCGGCCTGCTCGACGGCGGCGAGCGCCCGTTCCGCGTGCGTCAGGAAGGTACGCCCGGCGGGGGTGAGCGCGACGGTGCGCCCCCGCCGGGCGAAGAGCGCCACCCCGAGGTCGTTCTCCAGCCGGGTCAGGGCGCGGCTCACGGTGGACTGCGGGACGCCGAGTTCGGCGGCGGCCCGGGTGACGTGCTCGTGCCGGGCCACCGCGACGAACTGGGCGAGCCTCGGCGTCAACGCCCCGGCCCACACCGGGCGTTCGGCCATCCCCGGCGGTGGCGGGGTCCCGGGCGGCGGCGTCCGGGACGAGGCTC
This sequence comes from Streptomyces sp. AJS327, assembly GCF_013450295.1. Classification (GTDB taxonomy): domain Bacteria; phylum Actinomycetota; class Actinomycetes; order Streptomycetales; family Streptomycetaceae; genus Streptomyces. The sequence continues at coordinate 50,472 of NZ_SKBR01000005.1, read as the reverse complement.
GGGCGGCGGGTGCGGGCCCGCCGCCCGACGGCGTCGCGCCAGCCCCGCCCGGCGTCGCGGCCGGGGGCGTCCGGGAGGCGGTGGAGCCCGGCGGACCCCCCGGGGACGTGCCGGTTTGGTCACGACGCGAATCTCGCTTGGCTGGCATACCCCGTCCTCGAACTGGGTTGATGCGGGAACGCATCGATTCTGACCGTTCCGTGCATTGGACGCATCAGCGTCGCGGCCCTACTTTCGCGATATGCCTGCCGATACCAAGGCGTCCACACGGCCCGTGGGCGCCGCCTCCGTCCCCTCCCACCTCTCCGGCACTCCGGCCCCCGGCACGCGCGCCGGGTTCGCCCGCCCCACCGGATCGCCCGATCCGTCCGGCGACACGGCGAACCCCCCGGCCCCCGGCCCGACCCCCTCCTCGGCGAACCCCGCGAACCCCACGAACCCCGAGATTCCGGCCAGCCCGCCGCGCCCCGGGGCGTCCCCCGCGAGTGCCAGCGCGCCCGTGCCGCCCGGCGCGGACGGGAAGCTCGGCCCGGGCGAACCGGGCTTCGGCCGGATGCGGCTGGCCCTCTTCGCCGCCGGTCTCTCCACCTTCACCCTGCTCTACTCCACCCAGGCGATGCTCCCGGAGATCTCCCGGGGGCTGGGCGCCACCCCGGGCGCCGCCAGCTGGACGGTCTCCGGCGCCACCATCGGGCTGGCGCTGGCCGTCATCCCGCTGAGCGCGCTCTCCGAGCGGTTCGGGCGCCGCCGCCTGCTCACCGTCTCCCTCGCGGTGGCGGTAGCGCTGGCGCTGCTCATCCCGCTCGCACCCGACCTCGGCACGCTGATCGCGCTGCGGACCGCGCAGGGGGCCGCCATCGCCGGGGTTCCGGCCTCCGCGATGGCCTACCTCGCCGACGAGGTGCGGGGCCGCCATCTGGTCTCGGCCGTCGGCCTGTTCGTCGCGGGCAACAGCGTCGGCGGGATGAGCGGGCGGATCCTGGCGGGCTGGGTGACCCAGCTCTGGGGCTGGCGGGCCGCCCTGCTCGCCGTCGCGTTGACCGCGCTGCTCTGCGCCGTGGCGTTCCGTCTGCTGGCGCCCGCGCCGCGGAACTTCCGCGCCACGGCGCTCAGCGCCCGTGGCACCGCCCGCACCGTGGCCGGGCATCTGTCCAACCCGCTGCTGCTGCGGCTGTACGTCATCGGCGCGCTGTTCATGACCGTCTTCGGCGCGGTCTACACGGTCGTCGGCTACCGGCTGACGAGCGAGCCGTTCGGCCTCTCCCAGGGCCTCGCCGGATCGATCTTCGCGATCTACCTCGTCGGGACGTTCGTCTCCACGGCGGCCGGGCGGCTGCACGCCCGGCTGGGCCGCCGTGGCGTGCTCTACCTCGGGATCGGCACCGTCTCCGGCGGGCTGCTGCTGAGCCTCGCCGACCACCTGCTCGCGGTGATCGGGGGCCTGGTCCTCATCACGGCCGGGTTCTTCGCCGGGCACTGCGTGGCCTCCGGCGCGGTCAGCGGCACCGCGCGGGAGGGCAGGGCCCAGGCGTCCGGCCTCTACCAGATGGCGTACTACACCGGCAGTTCGCTGGGCGGCGCGCTGGGCGCCCTGGCCTTCGCCGGAGCGGGCTGGGCCGCGACGGTGGGGCTGGCGCTCGCGGCGATGGTGCTCGCCGGGGGCGTGACGCTGTACGCGACACGTCAAGCGGCCACCGCCCGCCCCCGGACCTCACCGGCGGCGGCCCCCACCCCCGCCCGCGGCTGACCCCCCGCCCCACGGGCTCGTGGGGCGGGGGCGGGCCGGGGGTGGGGTCAGGCGATGCGTTCGAGGATCACCGGGTCCGGGGTGACCGGGTCGCCGGGCGGGGCGATCTCGTAACCGCCGTCCAGCGCGGCGCGCGCGTAGCCGAACGCGTCCGGGGTGTCGGTGTGCAGCGTGAGCAGGGGCTGGCCCGCGCGGACCGGGTCACCTGGTTTGGCGTGCAGTTCGACGCCGGCTCCGGCCTGCACGGGGTCCTCCTTGCGCGCGCGCCCGGCGCCCAGGCGCCAGGCGCAGAGGCCGACCGCGTAGGCGTCGAGGGTGCGGAGCACCCCGTCGGCGGGGGCCGTGACCACCTCGGTCTCGCGGGCCACGGGGAGCGCGGCGTCCGGGTCACCGCCCTGTGCGGCGACCATGCGGCGCCAGTGGTCCATGGCGGAGCCGTCCGCGAGGGCCTTCGCCGGGTCCGCGCCGAGGATCCCGGCGGCGTCCAGCATCTCGGCGGCGAGCGCCAGGGTCAGCTCGACCACGTCCGCCGGTCCGCCGCCCGCCAGCACCTCCACCGACTCGCGGACCTCCAGCGCGTTGCCCGCGGTGCGGCCCAGCGGGGTGGACATCCCGGTGAGCAGCGCGGCGGTCCGCACCCCGTGGCTGTTGCCCAGCTCGACCATGGTGGTGGCGAGTTCCCGCGCGGAGTCGAGGTCCTTCATGAACGCCCCGGAGCCGACCTTGACGTCCAGGGTGAGCGAGTCGGTGCCCTCGGCGATCTTCTTGGACATGATCGACGAGGCGATCAGCGGGATGGCCTCGACGGTCCCGGTGACGTCACGCAGCGCGTAGAGCTTCCGGTCGGCGGGCGCCAGACCGGATCCGGCGGCGCAGACCACCGCGCCGACCGAGTCGAGGACCTCCAGCATCCGCTCGTTGCCGAGGTCGGCGCGCCATCCGGGGATGGACTCCATCTTGTCGAGGGTGCCGCCGGTGTGGCCGAGACCGCGTCCGGAGAGCTGCGGGACCGCGGCTCCGCAGGCGGCGACGAGCGGGGCCAGCGGCAGCGTGATCTTGTCGCCCACGCCGCCCGTCGAGTGCTTGTCGGCGGTCGGCCGCACCAGGGCGGAGAAGTCCATCCGCTCCCCGGAGTTGATCATCGCGCCGGTCCAGCGGGCGATTTCCGTCCTGGTCATGCCGTTGAGCAGGATGGCCATCGCGAGAGCCGACATCTGCTCGTCCGCGACCGCGCCGCGCGTGTAGGCGTCGATGACCCAGTCGATCTGCTCCGACGTGAGACAACCGCCGTCCCGCTTGGTGCGGATGACGGAAATCGCGTCCATATGTGCTTCCTTTCAGGGAGGGCGGCACCCTTTCTACCCGCATAGACCCCGTCGGTGCGAGACGGCCCCACGCCCCGCCCCGCCGCGCGCCGCTCCCCCGCCGCCCGTCCGGCACCGCTCCGGCTGCCGAACTCCCGTACGGAGGGCGTGGGTTGGCGGTTGGGAGACCGCGCCCGCGCCCCGGCGGGCGGTACGCGCGCGGCGGGCGAGCCGGCGGGCGGCACGGACTGGCCGGTGGTGACGCACCGAACGGACGGCGCCCGGCCACCGTGTGGGCCGGACGCCGTCCGGGGGGTCAGCGGTCGAGATCGCTGGTGCCGAAGGCGTAGGGCAGCAGTTCGGAGAGCGGGCGGACGCCGGAGGCGGTCTCCACCCGCAGCTCCGGACCGCCGTGCTCCCACAGCAACTGACGGCAGCGGCCGCACGGCATCAGCAGCTCGCCGTGCCGGTCGACGCAGGTGAAGGCGGTCAACCGGCCGCCGCCGGAGGCGACGAGCGCCGAGACCAGGCCGCACTCCGCGCAGAGCGCCACCCCGTAGGCGGCGTTCTCCACGTTGCAGCCGGTCACGGTGCGCCCGTCGTCGACGAGGGCGGCGGCGCCGACCGGGAAGCCCGAGTACGGGGCGTAGGCGCGGCGCATCGACTCCGTCGCCTCCTCGCGGAGCGCTGGCCAGTCGACGGCCGCCGTCCGCTCGGCCGGGGGCTCCCGGTCCGTCATCCGCCGTCCCCTCTCCGATAGGACTTGCCCACCGACTTGGGGGGCCGGAGCCGCTGGGCGAAGAGCGCCAGCACCAGCAGGGTGGCGATGTACGGGCTGGCCTCGACGAGCTCCAGCGGAACGGTATCGGTCGAGAGGTACCAGATGACCAGTGCCACGGCGACGATCCCGGAGACCGCGGCGGCGGCCCGCTGCGCCGCGCGCCAGCGCAGCAGCGCGTAGACGGCGAGCAGCGCGGCCAGGCCGAGCAGCAGCGCGTGCACCGAGGGCCCGCCGCTGCGCAGCTGCATGGCGTCCATGAAGCCGAACAGCCCGGCGCCCATGGCGACTCCGCCCGGCCGCCAGTTACCGAAGATCATCGTGGCGAGGCCGATGTAGCCGCGGCCACCGGTCTGCCCGTCCTGGTAGAAGTGCACGGCGATGGCGAGGAAGGCGCCGCCGAGACCGGCGAGCCCACCCGAGACCAGCAGCGCCAGGTACTTCTGCCGGTAGACGTTGACGCCGAGCGACTCGGCGGAGAGCGGCGCCTCGCCGCAGGCCCGCAGCCGCAGGCCGAAGGCGGTGCGCCAGAGCACGAAGAAGCTGCCGACGAAGAGCAGCACCGTGAGCAGCGTCAGCCAGGAGACGTTGGTGACCAGCGCGGCGAGCACCCCGGCCACGTCGGAGACGAGGAACCAGCCCTTGTCGGCCAGGGAGCCGAGCCCGTCGGAGAGTCGCGGAACCGTGAAGTCCGGCATGTCCTCCATGGGGGGCGACTGCTTGTCGTTGCCTCCGGCGTCGGCGGCCTTGCTGCCCTCCGCGCCGAACCAGAGCGTGGCGAGGTACTGGGTGATGCCCAGCGCCAGGATGTTGATGGCCACACCGGAGACGATGTGGTCAACGCCGAAGGTGACGGTGGCGATGGCGTGCACGAGCCCGCCGAGCATGCCGCCGATGACCCCGGCCAGCGCCGCCGCCCACGGCCCGTGCTGCCAGCCGATCCATCCGGCGGCGAAGGTGCCGAGCATCATCATGCCCTCAAGGCCGATGTTGATGATGCCCGCCCGCTCGGCCCAGAGCCCGCCGAGACCGGCGAGGCCGATCGGGACGGCGGCGGCGAGCGCGGCGCTGAACTGCCCCCTGGAGGTGAGGTCGTCGGCGCCGGTGAGTATCCGCAGCAGCGCCACGACGAGCAGCGCGCCAGCGATGATCAGCAGCACCACGGGGAGGCTGAGCCGGCCGCTGACGTTCCGCAGCGCGGGCACGCCCCAGGTCTTTGGGGGATCCGTACGCGTGGGGGTCATGCCGTGGCCTCCGCCTTGTCGCCGCTGTCATTGTCCGGGGTGCGCCCGGCGGCGAGCTCCTCGCCGACCCGGCGCTGCTGGGTGCGCAGGCCGTAGCGGCGCACGACCTCGTACGCGACGACCACGCACAGCACGATGACGCCCTGGATCACACCGACGATCTCCTGCTCGTACCCCTCGAACTCCAGCCGGGAGCCGGTGCGGTCGAGGAACGCCCACAGCAGCGCGCCGAACGCCATGCCGACCGGGTGGTTGCGGCCGAGCAGCGCGATGGCGATGCCGGTGAAGCCGATCCCGGCGGGGAAGTCGGTGCCGTAGTTGTAGGACTCGTTGAGCAGGGTCGGCATGCCGACCAGCCCGGCGGCGGCGCCCGAGAGCAGCATCGAGACGACGATCATCCGCTTGACGCTGACCCCGCCGGCCTCGGCCGCCGGTTCGTTGGCGCCGACGGAGCGCAGGTCGAAGCCGAAGCGGGTGCGGTTCAGGGTGAACCAGTACAGGAGCCCGGCCAGCACCGCGATGACCACGAAGCCGTATACCGGCTTGGGGTCGGTCGGGAAGGTGAAGAAGTGGCTGGAGCTGGGGATGGGCTCGGTGTGCAGCAGGTTGCCGTCCTTGATGGCCAGCCGCCCGTCCTGGAGGAAGTAGCCGATCAGCGAGGCCGCGATGGAGTTCAGCATGATCGTGGTGATCACCTCGCTGACCCCGCGGGTAGTCCGCAGCAGTCCAGCGATACCCGACCAGATCGCGCCGACCAACATCGCGATGATGATCAGCAACGGGATCTGGATCAGCCCGGGCAGCGCCATCGAGCCACCCACCGCGGCGGCGGTGAAGGCCGCCACCCGGTACTGGCCGTCGACGCCGATGTTGAACAGGTTCATCCGGAAGCCGATGGCCACCGCCAGCGCCGCGAGGTAGTACGGCACCGACTTGTTGATGATCCAGACCTGGCTGTCGCTGTACCGGGCGTAGTCGCCCATGATCCCGAAGGCGCGGATCGGGTCCTTCCCCGCGACCAGGAACACGGCCGAGGTGATGACCATCGCGGTGACCAGCGCGAGGGCGGGTGCGGCGAGGGCGAGGACCAGTTTCTCCCTGGTCAGCCCCCTGGTGAAGCTCTTCACGCCCCGTCACCGTCCTTGCTGTCGTCGCCGTCGTCCGCGCTTCCGCCCGGCGTCCCCCGTCCGTCCGGGGTGTCCGGCGCCTCCGCTGCGCCGGAGGCCGGGCCGGGGGTGCCGGTCTCCGTCGCGTGGTCCTCGTCCCCGGTGAGGTGGCCGCTGGCCGCGCCGGTCATCGCGCCGCCCAGCTCCTCCGGGGTGATCGTGGCCGGGTCGGCGTCCGCGACCAGCTGCCCCCGGTACATCACCCGCAGGGTGTCGGAGAGCCCGATGAGTTCGTCCAGGTCCGCGGAGATCAGCAGGACCGCCAGCCCCTCGCGGCGCGCCTCCCTGATCTGCTCCCAGATCTGCGCCTGCGCGCCGACGTCCACGCCCCGCGTCGGGTGCGCGGCGATCAGCAGCTTCGGGTCGTGGCTCATCTCCCGCCCGACGACCAGCTTCTGCTGGTTGCCGCCGGAGAGGCTGGCCGCGGTGACCTCGATACCGGGGGTGCGCACGTCGTACTCGGCGACGATCCGTTCGGTGTCCGCGCGGGCCCCCGCCGGATCCAGCAGCGCGCCACGGCTGTTGGGGCGCTGGGTGACATGGCCCAGGATGCGGTTCTCCCACAGCGGCGCCTCCAGCAGCAGCGCCTGCCGGTGCCGGTCCTCCGGGATGTAGCCGATTCCGGCCTCGCGGCGGCTCCGGGTGGAGGCGTGGGTGAGTTCCGCGCCGTCCAGGGTGACGGTGCCGCCGTCCGGATCGAGCAGGCCCATGATGGCCTCGACGAGTTCGGACTGGCCGTTCCCCTCGACCCCGGCGAGGCCGAGCACCTCGCCCCGGTGGATGGTGAGGGAGATGCCGTCCAGCACGGTGCGCCGGACCGCGTTCGCGGTGTCGGCGACCGTCAGCCGCAGGTCGTCGACGCGCAGCACCGGCGTGGTGGTGACCGTCGACTCCCCGGTCTGCGGGGAGGGCAGCTCGCTGCCGACCATCAGCTCCGCCAGCTCCCGGCGGCTGGTCTCCTCCGGCCGCACCGAGGAGACGGTCGTCCCGCGCCGCAGTACGGTGATGTCGTCCGCGACGGACAGCACCTCGCCCAGCTTGTGCGAGATGAAGATGACGGTCAGGCCCTCGGACTTCAGCTCCCGCAGGTTCTCGAAGAGCGCGTCGACCTCCTGCGGCACGAGCACCGCGGTCGGCTCGTCGAGGATCAGGGTGCGGGCGCCACGGTAGAGGACCTTCAGGATCTCCACGCGCTGCCGGTCCGCGACCCCCAGCTCCTCGACGCGCGCCTCGGTGCGCACCCCGAGCCCGTAGGTCCGCGACAGCTCCTCGATCCGGCGGCGCGCGGCGGCGCCGAGGCCGTGCAGCTTCTCGGCCCCGAGGACGATGTTCTCCAGCACCGTGAGGTTGTCGGCGAGCATGAAGTGCTGGTGCACCATGCCGATCCCGCGGGCGATCGCGTCCGCCGGGGTGTTCAGCTCGACCTGCTCGCCGTCCAGCTCGATGGTGCCCTCGTCCGGCTTCTGCATGCCGTACAGGATCTTCATCAGGGTGGACTTGCCCGCGCCGTTCTCGCCGCACAGGGCGTGCACGGTGCCCCGGCGGGCCTCCAGGTGGATATCGCGGTTGGCGACCACGCCGGGGAAGCGCTTGGTGATACCGCGCAGCCGGACGGCGGGCGCGGCTCCGGCGGCCGTGGTTCCCGAACCACGCGGCTCGGGGCTGGGTGCACCCCCCTGGCCGCTGGGCTCGGGGGGAGTTTCTGGCGCTGGGATGACGACTCCTCAGGGCGGAGGGGCGGGCTGGGGATGGCGAGAGCGGAGCCCGGCGGTGTCGCCGGGCGGCCCCGCCGGTGGCGCGGCGCGGGTCCGGAGCGGGTCCGGGCGCGGCGCCGCCGCGGCTACGGGGATTCCTTGACCTTCACCTTGCCGTCCACGATGCGCTTCCGGGCCTCGCCGATCTCGTCCTTGATGTCGTCGATGAACCCGCCGGAGGTGGCCAGGGTGACGCCGTCGCGGCGCACGTCGTAGGTGTGCACACCGCCCGGCTTCTTCCCCTCCTCCACCCGCTTGACCAGGTCGAGCACGGCGACGTCGACGTTCTTCACCACGGAGGTGAGGATCCGGTCCCGGTACTTGCGCAGGCCGGTCTGGCGGTACTGGTCGGAGTCGACCCCGATGGCCCAGGCGCCCTTCTTCTTGGCGACGGCCTCGATGGATCCGGCGCCCGACTGCCCGGCGGCCGTGTAGATCACGTCGATGCCCCGGTCGAGCATGCCGTTCGCCTTCGCCTTCGCGGCGGCGGGATCGTTGAACCCCTTGTCGTTGTTCGGGTAGAGGTACTGCGAGACGATCTTCGCCTTGGGGTCGGTGTCCTTGACCCCCTGCACGAACCCGGCCTCGAACTTCTGGATCAGCGCGTTGTTCACCCCGCCGATGAAGCCGACCTTGTGCGACTTGCTCTTCAGCGCGGCGGCCACCCCGGCGAGGTAGGAACCCTCGTGCTCGGCGAAGACCATCGCGTTGACGTTCTTGCCCTCGGGTACCGCCTCCACCACGCCGAAGGTGGTGTCGGGGAAGTCCGCGGCGACCTTCTGCACGGACTGGCTGTAGGCGAAGCCGACGCCGATGACCGGGTCGTAGCCCGCCTCCGCGAAGGAGGTGAGGCGCTGCTCGCGGTCGGCCTCGGTCTCGCCGTTCTTGGCGGTGAGCATCTTGGCCTTCACGCCGAGCTTCTTCTCGGCCTCGTCGACCCCGCGCGCGGCGGACTCGTTGAAGGAGTGGTCGTCGCGTCCGCCGATATCGAATGCGAGCCCGACGCCCGAGTCCTTAGACTTGTTGGCCTCAGCGAAGCTCTGCCCGCAACCTGTGGCGAGGACCGCGACCAGCGTGCTGGTGACGGCTGCCGCGGCGGTTCGGGCAGCGGTGGTCCTGATGACCTGGGGCACAGGTCCTACTTCCCTTCGCTCGACGTGCGGCGCCGCGCCGCGGTGTCCGGATCTCCGGGACATTAACGCGCGTAGAACACCTGCGGAAGCCTCATCCGCCCGCCGTTATCGTTTCGTCGCGCGGCCCGCCCCGGCGGTGCGCTGCGCCCCCTCCCACGGCGTCCGGCGGCGCCGTCCCCTCCCCCGGGCACGGCGCCCCAACTCCGCGGTCTCTCAGCCCCGTTCGGCCTCCAGCAGGGCCGTCGCGGTGAACAGCTCCACCGCCACCCTGATCGCCGACTCGTCCACGTCGAAGTCGCCCTGGTGGATGTCGCGGCTGTGGCGGGCTCCCGGCGGGCGCACCCCGAGTCGCGCCATCGCGCCGGGGACGTGCTCCAGGTACCAGGAGAAGTCCTCCCCGCCAAGGCTCTGTTCGGTCGGTTCCACCGCCTGCGGTCCGCGTCGCGCGGTCATCGCCTCACGCAACAGGTCAACGCTGCCGGGCTCGTTGACCACCGGCGGCACCCCGCGTACGTGACTGATCTCCGACTTGGCGCGGTGCACCGTCGCGACCTCGTCGATCGCCGCGTGCATCAGGTCGGGCGCCTCACGCCACTCCGCGATCGACAGGCAGCGCAACGTGCCCGACAGCTCGGCGCGTTGGGGGATGACGTTGGGGGCGTGGCCCGCGTCGATCCGGCCCCAGGTGACGGCCAGCCCCGCACGCGCGTCCACCCGCCTGCTGAGCAGCGCCGGGACGTCCGTGACCACCCGGGCCGCCGCGGTGACCAGGTCCGTGGTCAGGTGCGGACGGGCGGTGTGGCCGCCCGCGCCGTGCAGCACCACCTCCAGCCGGTCGCAGGCGGAGGTGATCGGGCCCGCGCGCAGCCCGATGCGTCCCGCGTCCACCCGGGGGTCGCAGTGCACCGCCACGATCCGGCCCACGCCCTCCAGCGCGCCGCCGTCGATCACGTCCGTGGCGCCGCCGGGCAGCACCTCCTCGGCGGGCTGGAAGACCAGCCGCACCGGACGGGGCAGCCGCCCGGCGCGGGCCAGTTCGGCCAGGACGAGCCCCGCGCCGAGCACGGCCGTGGTGTGGACGTCGTGGCCGCAGGCGTGCGCCCGCTCCGGGACCGTCGAGCGGTAGGGCACCGTCTTGGTGTCCGGGATGGGCAGCGCGTCGATGTCGGCGCGCAGCGCGAGTACGCCCCGGGAGCCGGACGGCGGCTCGGCGGGTTCCCCGGCCAGCCCGGGGTGGATGTCGCAGAGCAGTCCGGTGCCGACCGGCAGAACGTGCGGGCGCAGCCCGGCCTGCTCCAGTCTCGCTTTGATCGCCGCGGTGGTACGGAACTCCTGGTTGCCCAGCTCGGGGTGCATGTGGAGATCACGACGGAAGGCGACTAACTCGCGAAACAGCGCGTCGGGCAGTGCGCCGGGCAGGTCGGCGCGGGCGCTGATGGCTTCCCCGGCGGGGGTCGCGGGGACGGCGACCTCCGGGTCGGGAGACAGGAGTTCGTTCATGGAACGAAGACTAGGCGTCCATGATGCGCAACTGACTACCGTTCCTTCAAAGTTCAGTCCCAAAGGGGAAGTGAAACTAGGCTGTGCGGCGGTTGCGCGCCCCGGCGTGTGGGTATGCCTACCCGCTTACCCTCCGCGGCCCCGTGCGGCGGCCCTGTGCGGTCCCGGACGGCTTCCGAGGGACACTCCGGGCCCCCGGTCCCGTTCAGGGCGTCCCGTAGGCCGACGGCAGCCGCCGGACGCCTCCGGCGGCCCGGGTGACGCCCGAGAGGAAGCCCCCGGCCCGTGGGGAGGCCCGGTCCGTCAGCCAGTGCGGGTCAACGTCCCGCACCGCGACGGTGACCGGGGTACCGCGCAGCGCCAGCGGCAGCGTGTGGACCACGGTGGAGGGGAAGCTGAGGACGGTGCGCCCGATCGGCCCGCGCCGCGCGACGAGTTCGAGCGGCAGGTCGGGGCGGACGATCTCCAGTCCGGTGGCCGCGGTGATCCGCTGGAGCTTCTCCCCGCTCTCCCGGCGGTGCGCGAAGTAGCGGGTGGCGCCGTGTGTTCGGGCGAGTTCCGCGACCGCCTCCAGATAGCGTTCGCCGTCCACCACGCCGGTCTCCACCAGCGAGGTGCCGACCAGGTCGGTCCCCCGGGTCAGCCGGGGCGGACCGAACCGGTCCCGGGTCCAGGCGAACTCGTTGGCGGTGACGGTGACCCCGGGCGGCGGTTCCACCGGCATCGCGCTGAACACCTCGACGTCGCGGCCCGGTTCGGGCCGCAGTCGACGCAGCGCGCGCCGGGCGAGCGGGGCGGACAGGGCCGCGCGGGCACCACCGGAACCCACCCGGTGCCAGCGCACCAGCCGTTCCCCGTGGGCGAGTTGGGTGGCGAACTCCATGGTGGCGCTGCCGTCGTCGACGACGGTGACGCGTCGGGCGGCGCTGAGAGCCAGCAGCAGCTGCACGTAGGTGGAGAACGGGTCGCCGATCACCAGGTGCGGGTTGCCGCGCAGTTCGCCGTAGAGCGAGCTGACGCAGCGCGGCGGCGCGGTCAGTCCGGCCCGCGCCTCGATCCAGCGCGGGGTGTGTCCCTCGTCGCGCACGTACTCGGTCATCCGGCGCAACTGGCCACGTGTCATGGGGTCGTTGGGGGCCAGTACGGCGATGGTGAGACCGCCGGGGAGGTCCCCGCGCTGGTGGGCCCACTCCAGGGTGTTCAGCAGCTGGACGGGGCTCTCGACGAACGCCAGCGGACGCGGGGGCCCGTCGGCGTGCTCCGCGCGTCCCACCGTTCCGCTCCCCCTCACCATCGTCCGCTCCGGGCCGCTCGCTCTCCACTGGTCCGGCCCGCCCGCCGCGCCGGTCGCGCGCCGGGTGCCGCCGGTCGCCGTCGCGGCCCGGCGCGGGGGCGCGGGCGGGCGGGTGCCGCGCACCGCCCGGTCCCGTCAACCCCCGGCGCTCGGGTCGCAGTTGAGCACCCCCACGGGTGGGGTGGGCGACCGGCCAGCTGTTCGGCCGCCGGCTCCCCCGCGCCCCCGCCGTCCGGCCGGGGCAGGTGCCCGGACGGGCGGGATGGCCGTGGCGCACGGGCGCCGGTCACGGCCGCCGCCCGCGGCGCGTCAGGCGGTGACGGGCGCACGGTCGGTGTCCCGTCCGGCCAGGTCGTCCACCGCCCCGGCCTCGGCCTCGGCGACCGCTCCGGGGACCCGGCGCAGCTTGGCCATCGGCGCCAACTCGCTGTCGTAGACCCGCTTGACGCCGTCGCCCAGCGACTCCTCGATGGTCCGGATGTCCCGCACCAGCCGCTGGAGGCCCCCGGGTTCCACCGAGGCCGCCTGGTCCGAACCCCACATCGCGCGGTCCAGCGTGATGTGCCGCTCCACGAAGGTGGCGCCGAGCGCGACGGCGGCCAGCGTGGTCTGGAGCCCGGTCTCGTGCCCGCTGTAGCCGACGGGCACGTTGGGGTACTCGGCGTGCAGCGTGTGGATCATCCGGAGGTTGAGTTCCCCGGCCTTCGCCGGGTACGTCGACGTGGCGTGGCAGAGCACGATGTTGTCGCTGCCCAGCACCTCCACCGCGTGCCGGATCTGCCGGGGGGTGGACATACCGGTGGAGAGCACCACGGTGCGGCCGGTGGCCCGCAGGGCGCGCAGCAGTTCGTCGTCGGTCAGCGAGGCGGAGGCCACCTTGTGCGCGGGCACGTCGAACCGCTCCAGGAACGCGACGGACTCCACGTCCCAGGGAGAGGCGAACCAGTCGATGCCGCGCGCCCGGCAGTGCGCGTCGATCGCCCGGTAGCCCTCCTCGTCGAACTCGACGCGGTGCCGGTAGTCGATGTACGTCATCCGGCCCCAGGGGGTGTCCCGTTCCTTGTCCCACTGGTCGCGGGGCGTGCAGATCTCCGGGGTGCGCTTCTGGAACTTCACGGCGTCACAGCCCGCTTCGGCGGCGGCGTCGATCAGCGCGAAGGCGTTCTCCAACTCGCCGTTGTGGTTGATGCCGATCTCGCCGGTGACGTAGACGGGGCGGCCGGGGCCCACCATCCGCCCGCCCAGCGCGCGCAGGCGTGAACCGCCGGTACGGGGAGGGGTGTTGAGGCTGGTCATGTTCTGGTCTCTCGTTTCCTTCAGGGGATGGGGAGTTGGGGCGTACGGCGGGGAGGCGACGTACGGGGCTTCGGGGAGGGGGAGTCGCGGCGTCGGGACCGGGGGGCGCGAGGGCGGTGCCGGGGCGCGGGCCCGGCGCGGGGAGTCAGAGGGTGGCGCCGAGAACCCAGGAGGCCACCTCCCGGACGGCTCCGTGCCCGCCGGGCCGCCCGGTGACGGCGCGGGCCGCCCGACGGACCACCCGGTGCGCGTCGGCCACCGCGACCGGCCAGCCCACCAGGCGCAGGCAGGGCAGGTCGTTCACGTCGTTCCCGAGGTACAGCACCCGTTCGGGCGGGATACCGCGCTCCGCGCACCACCGCGTGAGCGCGAGGTCCTTGCGGTCCACGCCGTGCAGCACCGGGAGGCCGAGCTTCCGGGCCCGCACGGCGACGACCGGGTTCTGCTCGGTGGACAGGACCAGCAGCTCCAGCCCGGAGCGGCGCAGCGCCGCGATCCCGAGGCCGTCCCCCCGGTGTACGGCCACCAACTCCCGTCCGTCCGCGTCGAGATAGACCCGGTCGTCGGTCTGGGTACCGTCGAAGTCGAGGATCACCGCGTCCACGTCCTCGCGGCGCGGACGCGCCTCGGGGTGGTGGGACGAGCCGGACCGGCCGAGGTCAACGGGGTCGTCTGGGGGGCCGTACTGCCCCGACCGATCGGCATCGCCGGGGAGTTGGGCGTCCAGCAGGGGGGCTAGGGCGCGGGCGCGGGCGAGGTCGTGCGGATCGTCGATCTCCAGCGTCCGCGCCGGGTCGGTGCGGACTGGCTCGACGCGGCCGAAGAAGCGGTGCCGCGCCGCCCGGAACCCGGCGGCGTCCATGCCGTAGACGGCGCCGGTCTCCAGCAGGTCCTCCGGGCGGTCCTGCCGCCTCGGCCGGTGCGCCGCGTCGTGGTTGACCCCGTGGCCGCCGGTGAGCGGGGCCGAACGGGTGGGTGTCGCGGGCCGGTTCACCGGCGCTGGGTCGCCTGGACGGTCGCGGCGGTTCCCGGGGGTGGAGGGGTCCGGGGGTGTGGTGGCGTGCGCGGGGGCGGCGCGCCAGACGAAGCCGTGGAAGGGGGCGACGGTCAGTGCGCTGTCCGCGCCGTCGGCCAACGCCCCCGCGACCGCGTCCAGTTCGGTCGCCGTCACGAACGGGCTGGTGCACTGCACGAGCAGTACCGCGTCGACCGGCTCGGCCAGCTCCGTCGCGTACCACTCCAGTGCGTGCAGCACCGCGGCCTCGCTGGTGGCCAGGTCGCCCGCGAGGCGCGCTGGCCGCTCCACCACCCGGGCGCCCTCGGCGCGCGCCACGGCGGCGATCGCCGGGTCGTCGGTGGATACCAGGACCCCGGTGACCCGCCGGGCCGCGTGGCAGGCGCGGACCGCGCGGGCGACCAGCGGCACCCCGCCGACCTCGGCGAGGTTCTTGCCGGGTACGCCCTTCGAGCCGCCGCGCGCGGGGATCACCGCGAGCACCCGGGGCGCGTCGGGGTCCGCCGCTCCCCCGGGGCGGGGCCAGCCGACGGCGGGCTGGCCACGGTCCGGGCACGGGGGTGTCCCGGAAGTCCCGGGCGTTCCGGGGGTGTCGGGCATCTCGGCTCCTCGACGGCGGTGCGGGGGCGGGACGGTGGGCCCGGAGGCGGTGGGTCCGGGGTCGAACGGGGCCGCGAGGCGGCGCTGTTGGCTGGTCACAGCTCCCCCATCCGCCGGATCAGGGGCGCGACGCGCTGGACGCCGTGCCGGTAGGCCCCGCGTGCGGCGTCCCGCAGGGCTCCTCGTACCGCGCGGCGAACTCCCGCCCCGTCACGTGCTGTTCGGCCGCCCGGCAGGGACGGCGGCAGGCTCCCGTCCGGTGCGAGGCCGTAGCGGGTCAGCACTCCGGGCAGGTACCCGGGAGCGGTGCGGGGCGTGTAGTACGGGGCGGGCGGGGGTAGTTCGGGGCGGGCCAGCAGGCGCGTCACCCGCTCGGCCGCCGCGTCGAAGGCGTGCGCGGAGTCGCCGCCGGGGCGCGCGCCGTGCCGGGACGCCCAGTCGGCGTCGGCCACCGGCAGGTCACCCGCGTCGAGTTGGTCCCAGGAGACGAGGCAGCCGGAGCCGATGAAGTAGTGGTTGCCCAGCGCCTCCCGGACCCCGAGGTCGGTGAGGACGGCGGTGGGGATGCCCCGGTGCAGCGACTCCAGGGCCGCGGTCGAGCTGACGGTCACCAGCAGGTCGGACCGGTCCAGCACCTCGTCCATCCGCCCGTACACCAGGCGGCAGTTGGTGGGGAGGCCGCCGGGGAGGCGGCGCGCGAGCCGCTGGTAGGGCTCGTCCTCCAGGTGCGTGGTGTGCTCGCCCGGCCTGCTGCGCAGCTTGACCAGGACCTCCCGGTCCGGGTGGGCGCGGGCGTGCCGGGCCGCCCGGTCGAGCAGGTAGGCGCGGTCCGCGCGTCCGGCGGGCACCGAGGGCTGGACGGCGAAGACGACGGTGAACGGCCGTCGTACAGCGTCTCGTTGGGCTTCCGCTTGGGTCCCGGTAACGGCCCCGGAGTCGAGGAAGGGCAGCGCGCACTCCACGACGCTGTCGCTGTCGGCGCCCACGCCCCGGTAGACGGCGCGGAAACGCTCCGCGTCCGCACGGGAGTTGGCCAGCACCACATCGGCGCCGTGCCGCAGCAGCAGTCCGTCCGACAGCTTCTCGTAGACCACCCCGACGTAGCCGGTTACCGTCACCGGACGGGGCGTCCCGGCCGGACACTCGTCCCAACCGGCCATGTCCGACGGGTGGTTCGCCCCGACGGGATCCGTCTCGGGGCGCGGGCCCCGCTGTCCGGGGGCGGGCCGCGCGGCCTGGGGGGTGTCGAGCGCGGCCCGGGACAGTCCGTGCAGCATCGCCGCCACGGCGCCGCCGACGCAGCCGAGCACCAGCACGTCGTACCGCTCCCGGGTGGCGGCGGACCGGATGAACTCCGCGCCGGTGACCTCGCGCAGGCTGTGCGTGGGCACGCCGACCTCGGCCAGCTGACGTGGCGTGGGGGTGGCCCGGCCGCGCAGGAGCAGCCCGTCGATCCGGGCTCCGGGAAGCAGCCGGTGGGCCGTGAGCGCACCCCATTTCCACCGGGTGTCGGAATCCGCGAGAACGGCGACCCGTGGGGGCGAAGAGGGATTCGATGGCACGTCCCCGACGGTAGGAAGTGATTCCGCCGCGCGGCCCAACGCTATGGCAACGAATGGTGAACAGCGCACCGCGGAACGGCCAACCGCGCCGTGAGACGAAGCGGTTCACCATTCCGCCATATTCCGTTCACCGAGGCGCCCGACTCCGGAGGGAAACACGGACGGATCGCTGTCTAGGGTTTCCGGCGTGGTTGAGCTATCCGTCATCGTGCCGTTCTACAACGTCCGGCCCTTCGTCACCGAAACCCTGCGCAGCCTGCGCGCCAACGCCCGGGCGGGAACCGAGTTCCTGCTGGTCGACGACTGTTCGACGGACGGGACACGGGAGGTCCTGGAGCGGGCCGAGCGGGATGTTCCCGGCGCCGTACTGCTGCGCAGGGAACGCAACGGCGGCCTCGCCACGGCGCGGAACACCGGGCTCGACCACGCGCGCGGGGAGTACCTCACATTTCTCGACGGAGACGACTGGGTGGCGCCGGACTACTTCTCCGAACTCCACGGAAAAGCCGTCGAGCTGGACTGCGACTTCCTCCGCACCGACCATGTCAGCTGTACCGCACGAGCCCGAACGATAGGCCGGGTTCCGCACGGCGGAAGGGGAACGCCGCAGAATCCCCGCGAGGCCATTCTCCCGGCCGGGCGGAGCACCTCGGTGGATTACGCCTTCGCCTGGGCCGGGATCTACCACCGGCGGCTGCTCGACGCCGGGCTGCTGCGTTTCCCGCCGGGACTCCGCACCGCCGAGGACCGGCCGTGGATCTGGCGGCTGCACCGCGAGGCCAGCTCGTTCGCCGTGGTGGGCCTGCTCGGCGTCTTCTACCGGCGCGGGGTCGCCTCCTCCCTGACGCAGATCGGGGACGTACGGCAGCTGGACTTCATCCGCGCCTTCGACCAGGTCGTCGAGGAGACCGCGCGGGACGCGGAGGCCGACCGGCTGCTGCCGAAGGCCGTCCGCACCTACTGCGCGATCATCGTCCACCACCTGACCAGCGGCCGGTTCGAACCCCAAGTGGCCCGCGAACTCCGTACGTTGAGCGCCGCCGCGCTCCGGCGCCTCCCCCGGGACCTGCTGGACGAGGCGCTGGACTCCATGGACGGGGACCGGGCGGCGCGGCTACGCGCGCTCCGCCGCCGCCCGGTGCGGGCCAGAGAGGTGACGCAGGTGGCAACGGCCCCTGACGGGCGGGGAGTCGGGGGTCACGGCAACGGCGAAGCGGGGATCGGCTGATGCGGACGCAGGTCTTCTTCGCCTCCACCCTCTACGGCGCGGCCACGCTCGCCGCGGCCCTGGACCACGGCTGCTTCCAACCGGCGGACCAGCGGCTGTTGTTGGTGAGTAACAACGCGGGCAATCCGGAGACCACCCCGGCGCTGGACGCCATGCCGGGCTTCGCCCGGCTGCGTACCCGGTTCGACCGGGTGCTCTCCTGGAACGCGGCCATCCGCCCGTTCCACCCCGGCGGCTGGTCCCCCCGCGCGGACGACGTCCCCCTGTGGGAGCGGCACCTTCGGCTGCTGTGGGGGCTCGGGGAGCAGGGCGCCGACGAGGTCGAACTCGCCCTGGAATCCCTCCAGGTCGACCCGGCGCTGGCGCTGGCCCGGATTTTCGTCGACGCGCCGCTCGACGTCTACGCGGACGGGCTGATGAGCTACGGCCCGACCCGCGACCGGCTCGACCCGCAGATCGGCACCCGGGTCCGGCGGCTCCTCCACCTCGATCTGCTGCCCGGCCTCGAACCGCTGCTGCTCAGCGAGTTCGGGGTACCGGCCGAGGTCGTGCCGTCCACCGCCGTACGTCCGGTCCTCGCCGAGCTGGCCCGCGAGGCGCCCACCTCGGTCACCGAACTCCCCTCCGGTGGGGCGTTGTTGCTGGGGCAGTACCTCTCGGCGCTGGGCATCCTCTCCGCCGGGGAGGAGGAGTCGCTGCATCTGCGGATGCTGCGTGGCGTCACCCAACTCGGGTACCGCAGCGTGGTGTTCAAGCCGCATCCGGTCGCGCCGCCCGCGGTCTCACGGGCGCTGGAGCGGGAGGCGGGCGACCTCGGGGTGGAACTCGCCGTGGTGCGGGAGCCGGTGCTCGCCGAGGTCCTCTACGAGCGTGCCCGTCCCGCCCTGGTGGCCGGTTGCTTCTCGACGGCGCTGCTCACGGCTTCCGCCCTGTACGGGCTGCCCGCCGCCCGGACCGGCACCGGGCTGCTGCTGGAGCGGGTCGCCCCGTACCAGAACAGCAACCGCGTCCCGGTGACGCTGGTGGACGCGGTGCTGCCGGAGATCGCCGAACTGCCCCCGGAGAGCGGCCTCCTGGCCGCCGGGGCACGGGGGACGGCCGCCGCCGGCGCGGCGGGGCCCGATGGGCGGGACGCGGACGAGCTGACCGGGCTGCTGCGGGCCGTCGGCTTCTGCATGCAACCGGCGCTCTATCCCGGGCTCCGCGCGGAGGCGGAGCGCTATCTCACCCACCGGCTGACCCCGGGCTCCCGGCGCTACTTCAAACGCCGGCGGCTGACGGTGCTCGGCCTGCCCGGGGGTGTGCCCCGGCGGCTGGCGTTCGTGCCCCGCAACCGCGCCGTGCGCCGCGTCGCCCGCCGGGTCCGCGCGGTGCGGCGGGCGGCGCGGGGCCGAACGGCACGTGGCTGAGCGGGAGTTCGCCGCACGGCCCGGGTCCGGCTCAGAGCCGTGGGGCGTAGGTGCCGAAGCACCACAGGTTGCCCTCCGGGTCCTGCGCGAGGTAGTCCCGGGAGCCGTACTCCTGGTCGGTGGGGGGCTGGACGATGCGGGCGCCCGCCTCGACGGCCTGCGCGTGGTGCGCGTCCGCGTCCTGCACCACCGCGTAGAGGCAGCAGGGTCCCAGCTGCTGGTACGGCGCGGGATCGTCCTCGCGCACCTGCCCGATCATGACGAAGCCGTCGCCGTGCCGCAGTTCGGCGTGGCCGATCGAGCCGTCCTCGCGCTCCATCACCCCCTGTCGGACGAAGCCGAAGGCGTGGGTCAGGAAGTCGAGCGCGGCGTGGGCGTCCCGGTATCGAAGGGCGGGGACGACGGGGTAGGTGCTGGCAGCCATGCGGTTCTCCTCGTGCGACGACGCTGTGCCACGGTCGCGCGGGGACGGCCGGGGCACGGACCGCGCGGCCGTGGGGCGAACGGGCCGCGCGCCGTGGAGCCTCCGCTCCCGCCCGCGCCCCGCTCGGCAACGACGCTACGGCGCGCCCCGGGCCCGGCACGGCGACGCGCGGCCCGCACCCGGGTGACCGTGCGGGCGGCCGGAGCGACGCGGACGGGGTCCGTAGGGGCGGTACGGCCCGGCGCGACGTCCGGTTTCGCGCCCCCGTGACGGGTTCGCCCGGGGCACCCGCTGGGAACTGTTCCGGACGGGAGGGGATGACGTTGCGGAGAGCGATGGTGACGGCGGCGGCCTGTGTCACGGTGGTGGCGGTCGTCGGGGGCACGACGGGCTGCGAGTCCGAGGAGCTGGGGGGCTCGCCCGTGCGGGTGTCGACGATGCCGGAGGAGCCGCCCACCTCCGACCCACCCACCCCGGCGGCGCGGGAGACCTCACGCCCGCCCGAACCGAAGCCGGCCAGCGAGCCGCCACCACCGCCCCCGAAACCCGACCCGGAGGACCGGGTGCTGATGCGCACCGGCAGCGAGGGGCGGCAGGTGCGGGAACTCCAGGCACGCCTGCGGCAGATAAAGCTCTTCGAGCGGAACCCCACCGGCTACTACGGGCGGATAACCGCCGACGCGGTGCGGGAGCTCCAGCGGCAACGCGGCGACGACCGCACCGGTTCGGTCACCGCCGCTACCTGGTCCTCGCTCAGGGACCGTACGGACGCCCCGAGCCGCACGGAGATGTACCCGCCGACGAGCCGCCCGCTGGACGACCCCGACCCGCGCTGCCTGACCGGCCGGGTGCTGTGCGTCAGCAAGGAGAGCCGCACCCTGGCGTGGATGGTGGACGGCGAGGTCAGGGCCGCGATGGACGTGCGGTTCGGCTCGGCCTACACGCCCACCAGGGAGGGCGAGTTCAAGGTCGACTTCAAGAGCCGGGACCACCACTCCACGCTCTACGACACCCCGATGCCCTATGCCCTGTTCTTCAGCCGTGGCCAGGCCATCCACTACTCGGCGGACTTCGCGGCCGCCGGCTACTCCGGCGCCTCGCACGGCTGCGTCAACGTCCGGGACCGGAAGGCGATCGCCACGGTCTTCGACGCGGCCCGGAAGGGCGACAAGGTCATCGTCTACAAGTGACCACCTCACCCGGCGAACGCGGCCGAAGGGCCGGGGGCCTGAGGGACGGTGGGCCAGAAGGGCGGGGAGGCCGGAGCGCCGGAGAGGGCGGGAGGAGTGGAGAAGGGTGGCGCGGGCGGGACCGGGGGAACGTGTCCCGCCCGCGCCGATCGCGCGAACCAGAGGTACGGGGGGAACCTCGGGCTTACCGCGCAGCCGATGACCAGTCGGCTCACTCATCACTGCGTCACGGTGCCGGAATATGTCACAGGGTCGCGCTCCCGAACCGAGTGGTCCTCGTCACGTTGCCCGGGAAGCCGCTAACGCGCCCGCGCGCACCCGTCGTTCAGCGGTGGCCGCGGGATCGTTCGGCCTGGTGGAGCGGCGGTTCGGGGCGGCGGTTCGGGGGCGGTCCCGCGGTGGTGCGGGGGCGAACGCGCTCAGCGCGCGCCCGAGCGGACGGTGACCCGGCCACCCTCGTCCGGCAGGTTCTGCTCGGCGGAGACGTCCACCGACCCCGGCTCCGCGCCCGAGGCGTTCCGGGCGCCCGGGCCGCCGCCCGCGCCCTCGCCGGAGCCGTCCGGCGCGTACCCGTCGCCGGTCAGCGACTGGGGCTTGTCCGAACCCGGTTCCGTGTGCGGGGGGCTGCCCGGACCACCGGCGTCGCTGTCGCCCTGGTCGTCGTCACCGCCGGAACCGCCCTCGGTGTCCGAGCCGCCGTCCTCGCCACCGCTGTCCTCGCCACCGGAGCCGCCCTCGCCCCCGGAAGCGCCGTCACCGCCCTGGCCGTACCGGTCGCAGAACTTCCGCACCGCCTCCGGGCCACCCGCCGCACGCTCCAGCCGCTTGCGCTGGCCCGGCGACAGTTCGCCCCGCTCGTACGCGCCACACAGCGCGATGGCCACGGCGGTGCGGTCCGGGGTGTGCGCGTCGTCGCCCTCGCGGTCGCCGCCGGGGCTGCGGCCGTCCCGCTCCTCGCCGTCACTCGGACTCTCACCCGGGCTGCGCTGATCCGATCCCCCGGCTCCGGCCCGTTCCTCCTCGGTCTCACGGGGGCTCTTCCCGCCCGTGCGCTCCTCGGCGTCCGGGCTGGTCCCGTCGCGCCCCTCACCGGAGGGCGGGGCACCGCCGGAGCCGCCGTCGCCCGAGCCGCCCTGCGGCGCGCTGCCCGCAGGGGACACGCTCACCGAGGGGGAGCCACCGCCGAACGGGGTGGGCAGCACGCCCGCGGTCGCCGCGACGGCCACTCCGCCGAGCGCGCACCCGGCCACCGCCACCGCGAAGCCCGCGCGCAGCGGCTTGCCGGGCAGCGCGGGGGCACGACGGCGTTCGTCCGCGTCGGCACGCTCGCCGCGCCGGATCCACCGGCCACGCCGCGTACCGCGCGCGCCAGCCGCCGCGGGGGCCGGGCCGGTCTCGCGGAAAGCGCGCAGCGCCTCGGTCTCGCCCGGGAGTTCCCAGGCGGCCCAGTTCGGTCCGGGTGTGTGTTCCGCCGCGAGGCCGTCCAGGGCCGCGGCCAGCCGTTCCTCGCTCCCGCCGGACGCGTCGGGCGCGGTGCGCCCGGTAACCGGAAGGCCCTGAAGCAAACGTTCCGCGGTTTCGCCATCCAGCCAGTGGTACCGGTCGTCCGCCATCACGTTTCCCTCAGCGTTCGGGAGGCTTTGCGCGTCACACCACGGGTGACGCCCCTTCCTCTGTCGACGGACGACGGCTCGCCCGTCGAGCCGTGTCCCGTCGTGTCCCCCGAGTCGTGCGGTGGGGCCTCCAGCAGCTCCGCCAGTCTGCGCAGTCCGCGGTGGGCGGCGGTGCGCACCGCGCCAGGACGTTTCCCCAGCACCCGCGCCGCGCTCTTCGCGTCCAGTCCCACGACGACGCGCAGCACCACCGCCTCCGCCTGGTCGCGCGGGAGCCGGGAGATCAGCGCCATCGTCCGGCCGGTCCCCAGCGCCTCCAGCGCCTCGTCGGCGGTGTCAGCGCCGCCGGGCAGGCTGGTCAGCTCGCTCTCGTCACCGCCGACGGCCGGCCGGCGGCCGCGCATCCGGATGTGGTCAAGCGCCCGGTTGCGGGCGATCCGCGCCGCCCACCCCCGGAACCGGTCCGCGTCGCCGCTGAACCGGGAGAGATCCCGCGCTATCTGAAGCCACGCCTCGGAGGTGACGTCCTCCGCGTCGGCGTCGGCCACCAGCGTCCGCACATAACCGAGCAATCGCGGATGAACAGCGCGGTAGACGGCGCGGAAGGCGGCCTCGTCCCCCTCCTGCGCCGAACGCACCGCGGCGGTCAGCTCCGCGTCGTCCCCGTGCACGCCCGTGTCTCGCCCCACTCCGCGAATCGCGACGGCCCACAGTTGCCGTACGGTCCTGCGTTCCGCGCCGACCTCTGTCAACGCGATGCAGCACGCTAAGGCCAAGTGTGCGCGCTCGTCCATGCCGGGCGTGCGGGGAGGCTCCCCGAGACCCGTCCCCGGCGGCCGCCCGACCTCGCGTCGTGGATGACCGCCCGGGTCCGTTCGCCCGTCCGGGTACGGTACCCGCCCGCCGGACGGACTTCCGCTGTCGACCGGTGACCGCAGGGATCCGGCCATACCGCGCGCGGCAAGGGAACGACCCCGGAGCGACACCCGTCCCGGTGGTCCACCGGCGTACGCCGCCACCCTCCCCCATCCGCACTGGCCGGAGCGCCGCCACCGGCCGGAAGGGCGTCCACGGCCCGCGTACGCCGCCCCGGGCGCCGCCGTGGCCGACAAGCCATGCTGCGAAAGCCAGGGCGCGCGTAACAGTTTGCGCGGATGCGACGCTGAGGGAGGTACGGGCAGCCGCTGGCGTAGTGCGCCCGTACTCGACGGCGGCCGGGGTCTCTCCTGTGGGGGGTGGCGACCCCGGTCGTCTTCGCTTCTCCCGGGCCGCTACCGGGCCCCTCGGGCCCGGGCGTTCCCGGAGGCCGCGGCCCGGTGCCGCTCAGTCCACCCGGCCCGCGAGGCGGGTGAAGGACTCCCAGCTCCGCGTCGGTTTCCGCGGGTCCCACAGCTTCTGCGCGGTCGCCCGCAGCGGCATCCGGATACCCCGGGCCACCTGTTCGGTGGACTGCGCGTCGGCGAGATCGCCCCAGACGGCGAACCGCCCGCCGAGGATCCGGTCGGGCCCGGCCCACTTGTCCGGCACCGGCTCGCTTCCCCGGAGGACCGCCGGGGTCCACTCGCGGTAGACGCGCTCACCGGTGGGATAGGTGAACTGGTTCGGCTCGCCCAGAACGTAGTAGAGGTACTCGTCGTTGAGATTGACCACTTTCCACCCCTCACGCAGGTACTCCTCCGGCTCCCGCGCGCCGATCTCCTTGCCGGTCCAGTACGTGACCTCGCGGTCCCGGTGCGGTGTGGCGGCCCCGCCCCGGTGCATCCCGTCGTTCCACACCTGCGGGGTCTTGCCCACCTCGCGGACCGTCTTCGCCCGGTCGTTCAGCCAGTCCGTGGCGAGGTCCTGCACCCGCCCCCGGGCGCCGTACCGCTTCCGGGCGGCGGCGGCCAGTCTGGGGTAGCTGGCCTCCGGGTTCTGGGTCATCAGCGCCTGGTACTCGTCGCCGCCCAGGTGCCACCACCTGCCGGGGAACAGCTCCGCGTACTCGCGCGTCAGATCGTCGAGGATCTTCGCGGCCTTGGGCCGGGTGATGTCCACCGCGCCGGGCGCCGGGCTGCCGGACGCGGACCGCAGCTGGAGTTCGGGGTGCGCCTTGATCACGGCCCCGAGGTGCCCCGGGGAGTCGATCTCCGGGATGACCTCGATGTGCCGGGAGGCGGCCAGCTTCACGATCCGCCGGACCTCGGCCTTGGTCAGGTGTGGATCCGAGACGATCTCGGGGTACCGGTCGCTCTCCACGCGGAACGCCTGGTCGTCGGAGAGGTGCAGCTGGAACTGGTTCAGCTTCAGGTCGCCCATCTCCCGGATCCGCCGCTCGATCCACTCCGCGCTGAAGGGCTTGCGCGCGATGTCCAGCATGAAGCCCCGCTGCGGGCGGTCCGGCCGGTCGCGCACCGTGCCCTCCGCGAACCGGCCCTGGTCACGGACGGTCTGGAGGAGCGTCCTGGTGCCGTAGAAGACCCCGGCGTCGTGCGAGCCGGTGATCTCCACCCGTCCCTTCCGGCTGGTGAGGACGTACCCCTCGCGCCCGGTCTTCGCGCCCGGCGTGCGCCGGAGTTCGACGTCCCCGGGGCGTGCCGGCCCGCCGCTCGCCTTCACCCTCAGCTCCCGGGCCAGCAGCCGGGCCTCGTCGGCCAGCGGCCCGTCCGGGTCGGCGACCACCCGGCTGTAGCGGTCCGGCTTCCAGCCCTGGCCCCGCACCGGCTTCCACTCCCGCACGGCCGGGATGGCCGACGGGGCCGGGCCCATCCGCGCGGGCCCGCTGGGGACCGAGGGGGCGCCCGCCGGACGTTCGGTGCTCCCGCCGCGCTCCGCGGCGTCCTTCGGGCCGCCGCCCCCTCCGTCGTCGTCTCCGGTCAGCACCACGACCAGTACCGCGACGATCGCGGCGACACCCAGCACCGCGACCGAAACCCCCAGCGTCTTCTGCCAGTTGCGTTCCATAGGAATACGGCTCTCGCCCTCTCTGACCCGGTTCCGTCAACCATGCATATCCGATTCATCCCGTCCGCGTGAACTTCACGCTTCAACCGGACGGCTTCACCGAATCATCGTTACGGTGACCCCGTTCGCTCGCCTCTTCCGTACCCGATGTCACCCCCGGGCCCACGTCGCAGCGCGGACCGGACCACACCGAGGAGCTCATGCCACCGTCGCCGCCGCCCACCCAGACCTCCGCGCCGCCGCGCGGCAGGCCCGGCCCGCAGTGGCACGAGGTCTCCGCGCGTCCCAGCCAGTCAGGACGGACGGAACGGACCGAGCAGCCCGAGCCCTCCCCGGCGGCCCCGCGCGACCCCCACGACGCCCAGCGGGAGGAACCGGCGGACGCCCACCCCGGGCGGGCCGAGGCGCGGACCGAACCCCGGCCCGGGCGGCGGACGTTGGTGGAGAGCGATGTCCTCGTCGAGCACCCCGAGACCACGGTCATCTCGGACGGCACCGCCTGGCTGGGCGGAACCCCCCGCACGGCGCCCGACCTCGACCCGAACGGCTCACCCCGCCCGGCCGACGGCACCGTCCCGGAGCAGCCGGACGGCGCCACCCGGAGCCCGGCCGAACGCGTACCCGCCGCACCACCGGAGACCACCCTGGAGGCGACCGCCGAACTGGCGACGGACGCCGCGGCCCGCGCGCCCACCCCGCGCGGTTCGCTGCTCCACCGGCTGAACCACGCGCCTGCGGCCCAGGCCGAGACGGTCCTGCTCAGCTGCTGCGGCAGCCGCCGCTGGGCGGCCCGGCTGGCGGCGCACCGCCCGTACCCGGACATGGAGTCACTGCTCGCCGCCGCCGACGAGGCGAGCTACGACCTCACCCGGGAGGAGCTGACCGAGGCGCTGGCGCGCGAGCGGGCCCTGCACCCCTCGACGGACCAGCCCGCGGCCCTCGCGGCGCACACCGCGCTACGCGCCGCCCACACCGCGTACGAGCGCCGCTTCGGCCACACCTTCATCATCTGCCTGGACGGCCTCTGCCGGAGCGAGCGGCTGGACCAGACGCTGTCCGGCATCCGCACCCGGCTGAACAACGAGCCGGACGAGGAGCGCGTGGTCACCGCCAACGAACTGCGGCGGCTGGCCCGCGGCCGACTGGAGCGCCTGCTGACCGCGCTGCGCTAAGCCCGGGCGGCCCCCCGGGCCCGGCCACCGGCCCCGGGGTCACCCACCGTCGCCGGCCCTCGCCGGGCCGCCCGGACCGTGCCCCTGCCGTCGCCCTCGCCGCCCCGCTCCAGCCCGCGTCGCCCCCGTCGTCCCCCGCGTCCCCCGTCGTCTCGCGCCACGCGGCCCGCCCGTTCCGCCGCGCCCGGAGGTCGTCGCGACCGGAACGCCGCGAACGCGAGCGGACCGTCGGTACCGGGGCCCAGGGGGACGGGCGGCGGGCTGGTCCGTCCGTGCCTGATCGATCACACCTGCGTACCCGACACGAATCAGCCGACAGCCCGTCGCTACGATGGCTGCGGCCGGTGGACCGTACCCGGCCGGGCCCGACCGACACCGCTGCGTTAATTCGAAGATGGCGGCAGGCCCCCGTCCCGCTCCCGGAGGGTTTATTCCGTGCCGGCTGGAACGCTGTATCGCGGCCGGGAAGGCATGTGGTCCTGGGTGGCTCATCGAGTCACCGGTGTCCTCATCTTCTTCTTCCTGTTCGTACACGTCCTCGACACCGCTCTCGTCCGCGTCTCCCCCGAGGCGTACGACGACACCGTGGCCATCTACAAGACGCCCCTCGTCAACCTCATGGAGTACGGCCTCGTCGCGGCCGTGCTCTTCCACGCGCTGAACGGCCTGCGGGTCATCGCCGTGGACTTCTGGTGGAAGGGCGCGCGGTACCAGAAGCAGCTGCTGTGGGCCGTCATGGGCATCTGGGCCGTGCTGATGGCCGGAGCCTTCTACCCCGTCCTCCAGCACACGCTGCGTTCGCTGTTCGGGAGCTGATGAGTGATGTCGACCGACACGACCCCCGCGTCCGAGTCCTCCGAGGCCGTGACGCTGTACGACGTGGACCATCCGGCCCCGGTCATCGAGCCGCCCCGGGCGCGCACCCGTAAGACCCCGAAGGCCACCCGGACCAACTTCGAGCTGTACGGCTGGCTGTTCATGCGGCTGTCCGGCGTGCTGCTCACCGTCCTGGTCATCGGCCACCTGCTGATCCAGCTGGTACTGGACGGCGGTGTCACCAAGATCGGTTTCGCCTTCGTCGCGGGCCGCTGGGCCTCGCCGTTCTGGCAGGCCTGGGACCTGATCATGCTGTGGCTGGCGATGTTGCACGGCGCGAACGGGCTGCGCACGGTCATCAACGACTACGCACAGCGGGACAACACCCGGTTCTGGCTGAAAATGCTGCTGTACACCGCGACGGTGTTCACGGTCCTGCTGGGCACGCTGGTGATCTTCACCTTCGACCCGAACATCCGCTGACCCGGGCTGAGGCTGAGGTATCCCCGATGAAGATCCAGAAGTTCCACAAGTACGACACCGTCATCGTCGGCGCCGGTGGCGCGGGTATGCGCGCGGCCATCGAGTCCACGAAGCGCAGCCGCACCGCGGTGCTGACCAAGCTCTACCCCACGCGTTCCCACACCGGCGCGGCCCAGGGCGGCATGGCCGCCGCACTGGCCAACGTCGAGGAGGACAACTGGGAGTGGCACACCTTCGACACCATCAAGGGCGGCGACTACCTGGTCGACCAGGACGCCGCCGAGATCCTGGCGAAGGAGGCCATCGACTCCGTTCTCGACCTGGAGAAGATGGGTCTGCCGTTCAACCGCACCGAGGACGGCACCATCGACCAGCGCCGGTTCGGCGGTCACAGCCGTAACCACGGCGAGGCCCCGGTGCGCCGGTCCTGCTACGCGGCGGACCGCACCGGCCACATGATCCTCCAGACGCTGTACCAGAACTGCGTCAAGGAGGGGGTGGAGTTCTACAACGAGTTCTACGTC
Source organism: Streptomyces sp. AJS327 (assembly GCF_013450295.1). Classification (GTDB taxonomy): domain Bacteria; phylum Actinomycetota; class Actinomycetes; order Streptomycetales; family Streptomycetaceae; genus Streptomyces. The sequence goes on along the minus strand of NZ_SKBR01000005.1, from coordinate 22,277 downwards.
CTGGACCTGCTGCTGAACGAGGGCCCGGACGGGGTGCGGCGGACGGCTGGCGTGGTCGCGTACGAGCTGGCCACCGGCGAGATCCACGTCTTCCAGGCCAAGTCCGTGGTCTTCGCCTCGGGCGGCAACGGCAAGTTCTTCAAGGTCTCCTCCAACGCCCACACGCTGACCGGCGACGGCCAGGCGGCGGCCTTCCGGCGCGGACTGCCGCTGGAGGACATGGAGTTCTTCCAGTTCCACCCGACCGGCATCTGGAAGATGGGCATCCTGCTCACCGAGGGCGCCCGTGGTGAGGGCGGCATCCTGCGCAACCGGGACGGCGAGCGCTTCATGGAGAAGTACGCGCCCGTCATGAAGGACCTGGCCTCGCGGGACGTGGTCTCCCGCGCGATCTACACCGAGATCCGCGAGGGCCGTGGCTGCGGCGCCGACAAGGACCACGTCTACCTGGACCTGACCCACCTGCCGCCGGAGCAGCTGGACGCCAAGCTCCCGGACATCACCGAGTTCGCCCGGACCTACCTGGGCATCGAGCCCTACACCGACCCGGTGCCGATCCAGCCGACCGCGCACTACGCGATGGGCGGGATCCCCACCAACGTCGAGGGTGAGGTCCTGTCGGACAACACCACGGTGATCCCGGGGCTGTACGCGGCGGGTGAGGTCGCCTGCGTCTCGGTGCACGGCGCCAACCGGCTGGGCACCAACTCGCTGCTGGACATCAACGTGTTCGGGCGGCGGGCCGGGATCGCGGCGGCCGAGTACGCCGCCACCGCCGACTTCGTCGAACTCCCGGAGCACCCGGCGAAGTTCGTCGAGGACGAGGTGGCGAACCTACGGGACGCGACGGGCGACGAGCGCGTGGTGGAGATCCGCCGGGCGCTCCAGGAGACCATGGACAAGAACGTCATGGTCTTCCGCACGGAGCAGACCCTGAAGGAGGCCGTCGAGGAGATCGGCCAGCTGCGCGGGCGCTACCGGAACATCAGCGTGCAGGACAAGGGCAAGCGGTTCAACACGGACCTGCTGGAGGCCCTGGAGCTGGGCAACCTGCTGGACCTCGCCGAGGTGACGGCGGTCTCCGCGCTGGCCCGCAAGGAGTCGCGCGGCGGCCACTACCGCGAGGACTTCCCCAACCGCGACGACGTCAACTTCATGCGGCACACCATGGCGTACCGCGAGGTGGGCGACGACGGCACCGAGTCGATCCGGCTGGACTACAAGCCGGTCGTGCAGACCCGCTACCAGCCGATGGAGCGTAAGTACTGATGAGCACCGCAACGCTGTCCAAGGGCGACGCCTCCGGCTCCTCCGCCGAACCGGCGGAGAGCGGCGCGAGCCAGCTGATCACCGCGGTCTTCCGCGTCCGCCGGTTCAACCCGGAGATCTCGGAGAACGCGTTCTGGGAGGACTTCACCCTCCGGATCGACCCGAAGGAGCGCGTGCTGGACGCGCTGCACCAGATCAAGTGGGAGGAGGACGGCAGCCTCACCTTCCGCCGTTCCTGCGCCCACGGCATCTGCGGCTCGGACGCCATGCGGATCAACGGCGTGAACCGGCTGGCCTGCAAGACGCTGATCAAGGACCTCGTCGCCACCGGCAAGGACGGCGAGCCCAAGCCGATCACGGTCGAGCCGATCAAGGGGCTGACGGTCCTCAAGGACCTGGTCGTCGACATGGAGCCGTTCTTCCAGGCGTACCGGGACGTCATGCCGTTCCTGGTGACGGCGGGGAACGAGCCGACGAGGGAGCGCCTCCAGTCGCCCGAGGACCGGGAGCGCTTCGACGACACCACCAAGTGCATCCTCTGCGCGGCCTGCACCTCCTCCTGCCCGATCTACTGGAACGACGGGCAGTACTTCGGGCCCGCGGCCATCGTCAACGCGCACCGGTTCATCTTCGACAGCCGGGACGAGGCGGGCGAGCAGCGGCTGGAGATCCTCAACGACAAGGACGGGGTGTGGCGTTGCCGCACCACCTTCAACTGCACGGACGCCTGCCCGCGCGGTATCGAGGTCACCAAGGCCATCGCCGAGGTCAAGAAGGCGCTGATCACCCGGCGCTTCTGAGCGTCCGCGCGGGTCCGGTGACACCACCGCCGGGCCCGCGCGCCGGGTGCGACCGCGGCCCCGCCCCCCCTGGGGACGGGGCCGCCGCCGTGTGCGGTGCCCGCTGGAGTCAGGGGCGCCAGTCGAACGGGAAGTGTTTGCTGGAGCCGCCCCGGTACTCGTGGGAGTAGGCGAAGCCCTCCGCTCGGTCCTCGCTGACCACTCCCCAGGTGGCGATCTGTCCCGGGCCCACCTCCGAGCCGGGGGCGTTGACGAGTTGCACCCGGCGGGACGGGTCGGCGGTGGGCCCGGTGAGTGCCCGCGCGCCGACGCTGACGCGGTCCGGGATGGTGGCCCGCCAGTACGCCAGGTCCTCGGCGGACTCGAACTCGACGGGCTCGTACCGAACTTCCCGGACCTCACGGATCAACGCACCGAACGTGCCCGGCCAGCCGCCGACCTGCCCGGTGAAGATCCTCTCCAGCGCGGCCCGTTGGCGGGTGTCGCCCTTCGCGTCGATGTAGAGCATCACCGTCATCCCGACGTCCGGGTCGCCCTCCCACATGTTCCCCGCGAACTCCCCCAGCGCGACCACGCCGAGTCCGTCGAGCCGGACGTCCTCGAAGTACCCCTCGCGCACCTGCCACACCAGGGTGAACAGGCAGTCGCCGTGGGTGGGTTCCTGGGCGAACGAGCACGGACACGGAAGCTTGCAGCTGCACACGTCGAACCACTCACCGCGCAGCCGCCAATCGCTCGCGTTCACCGCGACCTCCTTGACTCATACCCCCGCTTCATTACCCCCGGGGGGTATACATCGCGATCCACGGTAGATCGCCACCGAGGGGCCGTCAAAGCCGCCGCGCGGGCTCAAGCCAGCCCGGACTGGCCGGTACCACGCCTGTCCGGAACGGCGCGGAGCCAGCGGAATCCGGCCAACTGCCGCCGCACCCCTGGCGCCTTCCCTGATCTGCGGCAGGCTCATGACAGAACGGTCGTACGTGCCGCCCCCGCGCGGGGCGCCGCACGGCCGGGCGGAACCGCACGCGTCCGCACCACCCCTCCGCCGCGCGACGGGCCCCCGGGCCCGCCCCACGCCACGCGACGCGCGTGGATGCCGCGGAACCGTACGAACGGCGCGGACCGTACGGAACGCCACCGCACAGCGCACCGCCGCGCGACACCGCGCGGGAACACGGCACCGCCGCACGTGACGCACCACCAGGACGCCAGCAGCACCCACATCAGAAGGAGTACGCGTGAGACGCACCGGATCCCACCGCACCACCTTCCCCACCCCCACCGGCGCCACCAGCGGATCACCCCTCAACAGACGGTCGCGCTACGCGCGTTGGGGCGCGATAACCGCCTCGGCCGCGCTGCTCGCGACCGGCGCGCTGGCCGCTCCGGCCGCGGCCTCCAGCAGCCCGGCGGCCAACGCGCCGGACTCCGGGAAGAGCGCCGTCGCCACCGCCCCCGCCTCGGTCACCGAGACCCAGGACCCCGAACGGCTCCAGGAGTTCTGGACCGCCGAGCGGATGCGCGACGCCACCCCGCTGGAGCAGCTCGCGCCCGAGGCCGTCACGAAGCTCGGCCAGCAGCCGCGGAAGTCCGTGGCGAGCGGCGCGGAGCGCACCGTCGAGGGCGTCACCCCCGCCGCGCCCGAACGCGGCGTGGGACCGGCCGACTTTCCCCAGGCCGGTGGGGAGTGGACCGGGGGCGGGGACGTCGTCACCACCTCCGGCCGGGTCTTCTTCACCTACGACGGACGCCAGGCGTCCTGCTCCGGCAACGCCGTCACCAGTGAGAACTCCAGCACCGTCATGACCGCAGGGCACTGCGTCAAGATGGACGGAAACTGGCACACCGACTGGGTGTTCGTCCCCGGTTACGACAACGGCGAGGCCCCGCACGGCAAGTGGACCGCCAGCGAGACCCTGACCACCCCGCAGTGGGAGGCCAGCGAGGACATCAACTACGACGTGGGCGCCGCCGTCGTGGGCGAGCTGGACGGAAAGAAGCTCACCGACGTGGTCGGCGGCCAGGGGCTGGCCTTCAACGGCGAGCACAACCAGGACATGTACGCCTTCGGCTTCCCCGCGGCCGACCCGTACGACGGTGAGCGGCTGATCTACTGCTCCGGCACCACCTTCAAGGACCCGCTGCTCTCCAACGACCACGGCATGGACTGCGACATGACCGGCGGCTCCAGCGGCGGCCCCTGGTTCACCGACTTCGACGAGTCCACCGGACAGGGCCTCCAGTCCTCGGTGAACAGCTTCGGCTACGTCTTCCTGCCGAACACCATGTTCGGCCCGCACTTCGGTGCCGACGCCGAGACCCTGTACCAGACCGCGCAGAGCAGCTGACCGGCTGACCCCCGGCGGGACCCGACGGCCGGACGGCCGGGAGCCGGACGGCCCGCGCGGCCGGACCCCGGGGCACCCACGCCCGGGGCGGCTGACCCGCCCGGCCGCCCAGCCCACCCGGACGGCCGGACCCCGTCCCGGTACTCCGCCGGAGCCGGACACCGCGGGCGGCCGGGCCAGCGTCCCCGCTGGCCCGGCCGCTTCGCGCCCCTGCGGAGGGCGGACCCGCCGGGCGGACGCCGGACCGGCCCGCGGACGACCGTCCAGACCGCTGAGGCCCGGCGTAGGCTGCCCTCCGTGGTACGCGTGTGGACAGGACGGACAGGCGGTGCGCCCGCCAGCGAAGCCAGCGAGCCCCGGAGCGGCGGCCCCGCGCGCGGCCGGTGGCCCCGGCGCCACGGCCCCGGGCGGCGCCGCGCCCGCCTCCGCGCCGCCCGCACCCCGCTGGGCCCCCGCCCGTCCCACCTCGCCCGCCCGGCATCCGGTCCGCTCGTCCCGCTCCTGCTCGCGGTGGGCCTCCTCGTCAGCGGCTGCGGCGATGGCTCCGGCGGGCGCGACTCCGGCTCCGCCCAGGGCCGGGAAGACGGCGGACCGGCCATCGACGTCGACCGGGCCACGGCCCGCGCCGACCAGCGGGTGCGGATCACGCTGACGGGGCTCCGCGCGGGCGCCCGCGTGACGCTCCAGGCCGAGGCGGAGGACCGCGGGGGTGAACCCTGGCGCGCCGCCGGGGAGTTCACCGCCCGCCGGGACGGCACCGTCGACCTGGAGCGGCAGGCGCCGCGCGGCGGCCGCCCGTACCCGAAGGCCGACAGCATGGGGCTGCTCTCCGCGATGCTGCCGCACGGCGGGGGCGAGGCCGCCGCCAAGGTCGGCTCGGGGAAGACGTTCTCGTTCCGCCCGAAGGCCCCCGGTGACGCCCGCTCCTACCCGGTGCGGCTCACCGTCCGGCGGGGCGGCGCCACCGGCAAGCGGCTGGCCGAGCGCACCCTCACCCGGGAGTGGCTGCCGCGTGGCGCCGGGCACCGCTCCCTGACCGTCGCCGAGGACGGGGTCCACGGCGACCTGTACACCCCGCCGAAGGGTTCGCCGAAGCGGGCCCCGGTCCTGGTGTTCGGCGGCTCGGAGGGCGGCGGCGCCGGGACGTACGCGGCGGCCCAGCTCGCCGCGCACGGCCATCCGGCCCTGGCCCTCTGCTACTTCCGCTGTGGCGAGGGGTCCGGGCGGCCCGAGGCGCTCAACCGCATCGACCTGGACTACTTCGGCCGGGCCGCGCGCCTCGTCGGCTCCCAGCCCGCCGCGGACGCCGAACGCCTCGCCGTGATGGGGAACTCGCGCGGCAGCGAGGTGGCGCAGCTGCTCGGTCAGCGCCGCCCGGAACTGGTCCGGGACGTCGTCGTCTACGCGCCGTCCGCGAAGGTCATCGGCCCCTACCCGGTGGGCACCGCCGCCTGGACCGACGACGGGAAGCCCGTCCCGCGCGGCCCGATCCCGCTCGACCGGGTCCGCGGCGAGGTCCTGGCCATCGGCGGCGGGGACGACCGGATGTGGGACTCGGCGGGCTCCACCCGCGAGATCGCGGCCCGCGCCGGATCGGACACGGCACCCCGCGGGCTCGTCTACCCCCGGGCCGGTCACCATGTGAACTGGTTCCCCTACGGCCAGCCGGGACAGGAGGGCGGACAGCGCGGCTCGGTCGGGGCGGTCTCCGCCGCCGACCAGGCGGCGCGCGCCGACTCCTGGCCCCGGGTCCGCGGACTGCTCGCCCGCTGACCCACCCGCCCCCGGCCGGTGCCGGTGACTCGCCCCAGCCGCCCGGGAGTTGTTCCCCGGCGTGCACTCCGAACCCCGAACCGAACCCCGGACGCACCGAACCCCGGGGCGCACCGAACCCCGGGGGCCCCGTCCTCCGGGGCGTCACCGGTACCGGCAGCGGCGAGGCCCCGATCGGCGAGTCAACGATCAAGCCAGAAAGGGATGTTGGGGCGGACTCCGCATCGGGCGGCGTACCGCCGGATATCCGCCGCCCGCCCCGCCGTCCGGTTGGCGCGATATCGCGATCCGTACCGTACGCCGCCGCGCCACGCCACCGCGCCACGCTGCCGGGCACCGGGCACCGGGCACGCCAACTCACCCCGGTCACGGCGCTGTTCAGGCGGACGCCAGCGGAGCACCGTCAGCGCGGAGGCCCCGGCGGAACGCCGAAGCGCGAGCGGGAGCGGAGGGCGGATCGCCGGAGCGGAGGGCGGTGAGCGAGCGCGCTGCCCCGTGGGCCCGGTCGTGGGGTCAGGTCCTGCGGGAGGCCAACTCCACCACGGTCACGTCGGATTCGGCGCCGACGCGCACCGGCGGCCCCCAGGCCCCGGCCCCCCGGCTGACGTACAGCTGCGTGTCCCCGTACCGCTCCAGGCCCGCGACGGTCGGGTTGGCGAGCCCCGCCAGGTACTCCCCAGGCCACAGCTGCCCGCCGTGCGTGTGCCCGGAGAGCTGGAGGTCGACGCCGTGGTCCACCGCGTCGTGGATCTGCACCGGCTGGTGGGCCAGCAGCACCGAGGCGCGGGCGGTGTCGCGGTCCCCGAGGGCCTTCTGGAAGTCGGGGCCCTCCCCCTCCTCCTCGCCCTGCACGTCGTTGACCCCGGCGAGGTCGAACCAGGGCATCTCGCGGCGGGTGTTGGCGAGGGTGTGGATGTTCAGCTCACGCAGGTGGTCCACCCAGGAGTCCGCGTCCCCGAAGTACTCGTGGTTGCCGGTGACGAAGAAGTTGCCGTCCCGGGACCGCAGTTCGCGCAGCGGCGCGGCGGCCGGCCCGAGGTCGTCCACGGTGCCGTCCACCAGGTCTCCGACGATCGCCACCAGATCGGGCTGCGCCCGGTTGATGGTCTCGACGACGCGGCGGGTGTGGGCCCGGCCCAGTACCGGACCGATGTGGACGTCGCTGACCACCGCGATGCGGTAACCGTGCGCCCGGCGGGGCAACTTGGCCAGTGGAACGGTGATCCGCTTCAGCGTCGGCCCGTTGAGCACGCTGTAGGCGCCCGCGCCCACGGTCGCGGTGCCGACCAGCGCGGCCCCGGTGCCCACCACCCGGGAGACGAACAGCCGCCGCGAGACCTCCCGCGCGTCCGGCTCCGGGCCGGACTCCGGCTCCGGCCTCGGGGTGCCGGACCGCTCCGCGTCCCGGCCCGGTGCCTCGCCGCTCGCCCCGGCCCCGGGGGTCTCGGCGGACGCGCTCGCGGCGCCGTCCCGGCTACCGGAAGCCGGTTCGCCCTCCGGGCCGCCGGATGCCGGTTCGCCGTCCGGCTCCACCATCCCGGCGGGGCGCTCGGCGGTGGTGACGGCCACCGGGGCGGCCGTCTCCCTCGACGCGGCGGCGGGCTCGGGCGTTCCGTCGGCGCCGCCCGGGGCGGGGGCGCTCTCGGCGCCTCCGGCGGGGCTCCGGGGGCCGCCGGTCCTCCCGTGCCCGTCGGCGTCCGCCTCCCCCTCGGGGCCGCTATCTGAGGGCGCTTTTCGGCCAGCGGACGCGGTGGTGGGGTTTCGGCCAGCACCCGCAGCGTCCCGGCGGGCCAGCCAGCGCCGGAGCAGCGGCCGGACCGCCTCGCCCACCAGCAGCGCCAGCGTGACGTAGAGGACCAGCGCCAGCCACAGGTAGCCGGGCCAGGCCAGCACCCGCTGGAGGGTGAACGGCGCCCCACCGCGGCTGCTGACGAACGTCGCCACGGTGATCAGCGGCAGCACCCACACCAGTACCGTGCCCACCCGGCGCCAGGGCCCGCCGGGCCGCGAGACGTCCCGCACCAGCCGCTGCCACAGGTACCGGTGCACCCCCGCCAGCAACCCGAGGACCAGCAGCGCTACCAGCGCGAAGACCACGACCATGCCCACCCCAACCTGTCCCTGCCCCGACCGTCCGTACCGGCGACGCGTGCCGGAGCAACGGGCTCCGGCACGGTCGTCCGTTCTTCAGGACGCCTCCGGGGCGTGCTCTGCCTGACCTCTCCGATACTCGGCCGAAACCCGACCACCGCGCCACCGCCGTCCGTACCCCGCTAGCCGTGCGTTCCCGGCGGGCCGGCAACGGAGCCGCTCCCTCCGCGCGCTCCGGTCCCGCCCCCGGTGGGCCGCTCGGCACGGAGGGCGCGCAGTCCGCGCCAGCCGATCGCGCCGATCGCGGTACCGAGCAGGAAGGAGACCACGGCGAGCGTGAGGTGCACCCAGAAGTATCCGGTGGGGTCCCCCGTGTCGTCGAAGGCCAGCCCACTGCCGTCCTTCCAGAGATTGCGGACGAACGTGACCCAGATAAACCACGACCACGCCCCGAAGGCGAGCAGGAAGAGGGAGAGGGGGCGACTCAGCTTCATATCGAAAGTATGGCCGTCGGCCGAATACCGTCGCTGGTGGGGGCTACCCAGCTCCTTGATCGGTACCTGAGTATCCACACCGTAGCCCCGCCCCTGTACGTTCACTGGGTGCCTCGTCGTCCTCTCGGCTCCGCCGCCGACTCCGTCACCCTTCGGCCCGCCGAAGCCTCCCGGCGCCGCGCGCGCCGGGCCCGCGTCCTCGCCGCTCTCACCAGCGGCTCCCTGCTGCTCCCCGTCTTACTGCTGCCGGGCAGCGCGCGGGCCGACGGGCCGGGAGCGGACGACAAACCGGAGAAGCAGGCCAGACCCCCGTCCACGATGTCCACCGTGGGCGGCGCACGGCTCGGCAAGCCCGGCACCCAGGTGTCGCTGAGGACCGGTGCGCCCGCCCTGCCGCGCGGGGTGACCGCCCGCTCGTGGATCGTCTCGGACGCGGAGACCGGCGAGGTGCTGGCCTCGCACAACGCGCACTGGAAACTGCCCCCCGCCAGCACCCTGAAGATGCTGTTCGCGGACACGGTGCTGCCGAAGCTGCCGAAGGACCAGAAGCACAAGGTGGCCCCCGCCGACCTGGCCGGGATGGGCACGGGCAGCAGCCTCGTCGGCGTCAAGGAGCACCAGACGTACGCGGTGGACGACCTGTGGCGGGGCGTCTTCCTCCGCTCCGGCAACGACGCGGTCCACGTGCTGTCCGCCATGAACGGCGGCAAGGAGCGGACCGTGCGGCAGATGAACGCGCGGGCCAAGGAACTGCGCGCGCTGGACACGCACGCGGTCAGCCCCGACGGGTACGACCGCCCGGGCCAGGTGTCCTCCGCCTACGACCTCTCGCTGATCGCCCGGTCCGGCATGCAGAACGCCGAGTTCCGGAAGTACGCGGCGACGGCCACCGCGGACTTCCCCGGGGAGGAGCGGGAGAAGAAGAACGGGAAGAAGGCGAAGCGCGAGACCTTCGAGATCCAGAGCACCAACCGGCTGCTGACCGGAGCCCCCGGCATGGACCCCTATCCCGGCATAGCCGGGGTGAAGAACGGCACCACGTCGAAGGCCGGGTCGACCTTCACCGGCGTCGCGCAGCGCGGTGAGCGGGTGCTGCTGGTGACCGTCATGCACCCGGAGAAGGAGGGCATACTCCCGGTCTTCCGCGAGACGGCGCGGCTGTTCGACTGGGGGTTCTCCGCCGCCGAGAAGGTCCGCCCGGTCGGCCGGCTGGTGGCACCCGTCACCGAGACGAAGCGGCGTACCGAGAAGGACGACGGCAAGGAGTCGACGGCGGCCGACCAGGCGGCCGACAAGCCCTCGGGCGGCGCGGGCACCGCTCTCGGCGTGACCGCCGGCTGCCTGGCCCTGCTCGGGCTGCTCGCCTACGGGGTCCACCGCCGCTGGCCGCTGCCCGAGCTGACCCGGCTGCGCAAGCGCCCCGGGGAACACGGGCAGCACCGCCAGGGCCAGCACCGTCCGTAACCCGGTCGCGGCGACCCGTCGGGCGGCGGGCGGCCGGCGGGACGCCGCCCCGGACTACGGAGAGCGCCGGGGCTCGCCGGGTCCGTCGCGCTCCCGGTGCTCCGCTGGCTCGTCGCGCCGCCCGTGCTCGTCGCCCTCCCCGCGCTCGTCGCCTACGCCCCGTTCGTCGGAGTCGTCCCGGGGGTCGTCTCCGGAGGGCTCCGGGGAGGCGGTGTGCGCGGGGTCCGTGGGGTCGGTGGGCTCGGTCGCCGTCCACGCGGCGCAGACCAGCAGCAGCCGCGTCACCAGGCTGAGCCAGAGCAGCAGCGCGACGGGCACCCCGAACGCCCCGTACATGTTCTTCGCCGCGACCTCCTTGAGGTAGCCGCCCAGCAGCAGCTTCAGCAGCTCGAAGCCGACCGCGCCGAACAGCGCCGCGAGCAGGGCTGACCGCCGGGCCGGACGGACCCGGGGCAGCACCGTCAGCACGTACCAGAGCAGCAGGAAGCTGGCGGCGATGGCCGCCGCGTACGCCGCGACGCGCAGCAGCACGTCGCCAAGGCCGCCCTCCGCGAGCCCCATCCACTCCGACACCCGGCGGACCGCAGTGATCGAGAAGGCCGAACCCGCCATCGACACCAGGCCGACCGCGCCGAGCCCGAGGAGCACCCCGAAGTCCTTGACGCGGAGCAGCACCGGGTTGCCGGGGTCCTCCTCCAGGTCCCAGACGGTCCGCAGGCACTCACGGAGTGTGGCCACCCAGCCGACGCCGGTGACGAGCAGCATCGCCCCGGCGATCAGGCCGAGCGTCCCCGCGTGGTCCACCAGCGCCTGGAGGTCGAGCTGGCCCGAGATGCCGGGCACCTGGTCGGCGAGGAAGTCCTGGAACTGCCGCACCCGCGTGGGTGTCAGGAAGGCCGCGCCGATCGCGGCCCCGACGAGGATCATCGGAAAGAGCGCGAGGAAGCTGGCGTAGGTGATGGCGGCGGACAGCCTCGCCCACTTCCGCCGGTCCAGGTGCTCGTAGACCGCCCAGACCCGGGTGCGGAAGAGCCAGGCGAAGAACGGCCCGACGAACGGCAGCGTAGCCAGCTTCTCCATGGTCCCCTCTCTCCATGGTCAGCGTGGCAGACGCACGCGCGGAGCGCGGACGGGACGGGGCTGCTCCCGGACGGGACGGGCCACGGACGGGAGAACCTCAGAGGAGACGGGCCACGGACGGGGGCGCGCGGGGAGTGCGGCAGCGGACGGGCGGGCGACGCGGCGTGACTCAGGTCACTCAGGCGAGGGGGGCGACGGCGGCCCCGCCGTCGCAGGCCGAGGAGGGCCAGGTGGCCTGCCGGGGCACCGCTGGCAGACACGGCCCCGTGGAGGGGGCGCCGGACTCCGCCACCGGCGGGGTGGCGGCGCGCGCTCCGGAACCGGGGATCTCGGCGGCGGGGGGCGGGCCGAAGGTGAACTCGCGCCGGAGCCGCCACACGCAGTCGGCGCCCTGCTCGTACAGCGCGAACCCGCCGGCCGTCCAGTCGGCCTCGAAGTCGGCCAGCTCGGCGTAGGCGGTGTCCATGGCCTCTTCGGAGATGCCGTGCGCGACGGTGACGTGCGGGTGGTACGGGAAGTCGAGCCGCCGCGACAGCGGTCCCTCGGCGTCCCGGACCCGCTCCTGGAGCCAGGAGCAGGCGGAACCGCCCTCGATGACCTGGACGAAGACCACCGGGGAGACCGGCCGGAAGGTGTCGGTGCCGTGCAGCCGCACCCGGAAGGGGCGGCCCTGTTCGGCGACGCGGGCGAGGTGCTCCACGATGGCCGGCCGGTCGGCGGCGTCGACCCGGGTCGGCGGAAGCAGGGTGATGTGCGTGGGGATGCCGTGCGCCGCCGGATCGCCGAAGCTCGCGCGGCGGCCCTGTAGCAGGGTGCCGAACGGCTCGGGAACCGCGACGGATACGCCGACCGTGATGGGGGCTGTCTCTCGCACGTGGCTCTCCCTTCTCTCCCTGGACTTCCCCGGGTGCTCCCGGGGCCTCGACCCCGGCCCGTCCGGCGGCGTGGGCCGGGCCACCGGCCCGGAACCACCGTCTCCCGGAGACCCGCCGGGCACAGTGTGCCTTGTGTGCCCCCCGCGCTGTCAGTGCCTGGCGGGAAGCAATCCCACCCTGTCGTAGGCGCGCTCCAGGGTGTCCGCGGCCACCGCTCGCGCCTTGGCCGCGCCCTTGGCGAGGACCGCGTCCAGCTCCGCCGGATCGTCCAGGTACTGCCGCGTGCGCGCCCGGAACGGTGTCACCCACTCGGCGACGACCTCGGCCAGGTCGGTCTTGAGCGCGCCGTACCCCTTGCCGTCGTACCGGGCTTCCAGCTCCGGGATCGGGTCGCCGGTGAGCGTGGCGAAGATCGTGAGCAGGTTGCTGACGCCGGGCTTCTTCTCCTCGTCGAACCGGACGACCGTGTCGGTGTCGGTGACGGCGCTCTTGACCTTCTTGGCCGAGACCTTCGGCTCGTCGAGGAGGTTGATGATCCCCTTCGGCGTGGACGCGGACTTGCTCATCTTCACCGAGGGGTCCTGAAGATCGAAGATCTTCGCCGTCTCGCGCGGGATGTACGCCTCCGGGACGGTGAAGGTGTCACCGAAGCGGGCGTTGAACCGCTCCGCGAGGTTCCTGGTCAGCTCGACGTGCTGCCGCTGGTCCTCCCCGACCGGGACCTGGTCGGCCTGGTAGATCAGGATGTCGGCGACCTGGAGGACCGGGTAGGTGAAGAGCCCGACGGTCGTGCGGTCGGTGCCCTGCTTGCTGGACTTGTCCTTGAACTGGGTCATCCGGGACGCCTCACCGAAGCCGGTGAGGCACTCCATGATCCAGCTGAGCTGGGTGTGCTCGGGGACGTGGCTCTGGAGGAAGAGCGTGCAGCGGTCCGGGTCGAGTCCGGTGGCCAGCAGCTGGGCGGCGGCGAAGCGGGTGTTCTCCCGCAGCTCGGCCGGGTCCTTGGGAATCGTGATGGCGTGGAGATCGACGACCGCGTAGAAGGCGTCGTGTGTCTCCTGTAGCTCCCCCCACTGACGCACCGCACCCAGATAGTTGCCGAGGTGGAACGAGCCCGAGGTGGGCTGGATACCGGAGAGCACACGGGGACGGTCGTTTGCCATGAACTCATTGTCTCAGGTTCCTCCGGGTGGCCGAGCCGGGCCCGGCAGTGATGTCGGGCACCGCGACGCACACCGGGGTACGGCCCACCCCGGCCGCACCCCGGTCGCGCCGCCGCCCGGTCCGCGCCCCCGGGCAGCACCGGCATGCGCCCGGTTCCGCGCCCGGCCCCACGTCCGGTTCCGCGTCAGACCCCACGTCCGGTTCCGCGTCCGGCTCGCGCCCGGGACGTCGCGCCGCGTCGCGGGCGGACGGGCACCGGTGCCCCACGGAGGCGGCCGGGCGTCGGCTCGTCCGGGTACGGACGGTGCGCGCGCCACCGGAACGGGTACGGACGGTACGGGTGCGGGCAGGACGGGTGAGGCGCGGGAAACGTACCGCGTCGGACGCACGACACCGGGACGGAGGGGGCGGAACTCCGGTCAGCCTGACCGAAACTGACCTTGCGCTACTCGGTGGCGTGCGACGTGTCCGGGTACGCCCGTCCCACGGGCGGTTTTCCCGGTGCTGTGCCTCTTCGCGGCGCGCACGCCGGACGGTAGAAAGGGCAGCGCCCCACCGGGCCCGCACGACGCTGTGCACTCGCCACACGAGTGCCCGAGTGAAACGGAGACCCCGTATGACCACGACCGCCGGGCTGATCGCCGCAGCGGACGCGCACAGTGCGCACAACTACCACCCCCTCCCCCTGGTCGTCGCCTCGGCCGAGGGCGCGTGGATGACGGATGTCGACGGCAATCGGTATCTGGACATGCTGGCCGGTTACTCGGCGCTCAACTTCGGCCACCGCAACCCCCGTCTGATCGCGGCGGCCACGGCCCAGCTGGACCGCGTCACCCTGACCTCCCGGGCCTTCCACCACGACCGCTTCGCGGACTTCTGCACCCGCCTCGCCGAGCTGTGCGGCAAGGAGATGGTGCTGCCGATGAACACCGGCGCCGAGGCCGTCGAGACGGCGGTCAAGACCGCGCGGAAGTGGGGCTACCAGGTCAAGGGCGTCCCACGGGACAAGGCCAAGATCGTCGTCGCGGAGAACAACTTCCACGGCCGCACCACCACCATCGTCAGCTTCTCCACCGACGAGGAGGCCCGCGCCGACTTCGGCCCGTACACCCCCGGGTTCGAGATCGTCCCCTACGGCGACCTCGCCGCGCTGGAGAACGCCGTGGACGAACACACCGTCGCCGTCCTGCTCGAACCCATCCAGGGCGAGGCCGGGGTGCTGGTGCCGCCCGCCGGATACCTCGCCGGAGTACGGGAGTTGACCCGGCGGCGCGGGGTGCTGTTCATCGCCGACGAGATCCAGTCCGGACTGGGCCGCACCGGCGCCACCTTCGCCTGCGAACAGGAGGAGCCGGACGGCGTCGTTCCCGACATGTACGTGCTGGGCAAGGCGCTGGGCGGCGGCGTCGTCCCCGTCTCGGCGGTGGTCGCCGACCGCGACGTGCTCGGCGTGTACCAGCCGGGCGAGCACGGCTCCACCTTCGGCGGCAACCCGCTGGCCAGCGCCGTGGCGCTGGAGGTCATCGACATGCTGCGCACCGGCGAGTACCAGGAGCGGGCCCGCGAGCTGGGTGAGCATCTGCACAGCGAACTCGGCCTGCTGACCGAGCACGCCTCGGGCGCCGTACGCGCCGTGCGCGGACGGGGACTCTGGGCCGGGGTCGACATCGACCCGGCGCACGGCACCGGCCGCGAGATCTCGGAGAAGCTCATGGCCAGGGGCGTCCTCGTGAAGGACACCCACGGGTCGACGATCCGCATCGCGCCGCCCCTGGTGATCTCCAAGGAGGACCTGGACTGGGGTCTCGAACAGCTTCGCGCCGCCCTCTCCTGACGCGGAGGCCCAACTCCCCCTGAACAACGGTCACCAGACCACGGCCGGGGGCGGCGCCACCGCCCCCGGCCCGGAACCGTCCGCCCCCAGGCGGACGGTTCCCCACCCGACCCACGCCCGGGGGCTATCCAGGGGTCCGGCTGTACCGGGTCATCGCGTCCTGGGACGTGGACGCCTCCTGGAAGACCAGCTCCCACGGCCCCGTGTTCACGTCGAAATCCTTGCCGAATCCGATCCACTTGCCCACCATGCGCCGCCCGGTCGGCTCCACGAGGAGCTGAAGTGCCCCGTGGTAGTGGGCCCCCGCGTAGTAACCGTCCTCCGCTGTCTGCTCCCGCCAGGTTCCGGTGACCACGTTCCGGTCGATGGTGAGGTCAACGGAGAGGGGGGAATCCGGGTTCGATGACGCGCCGTCGAGCGACCGTCCCGTGAGTCGTTCGCCGCGTTGGAGCAGCACGACGTGGTGAAGGCCGCGGAACATCGCGTCCCGGCCCGAGGAGAAGTACTCGTACCGGCTCAGCCAGATGCCGTGTAGTTCTCACGTGCCGCGTTGAGTACCACCTGCGGACTGTCCCCCGGGGAGCCCTCACTGTTCGTACCGTGCTGCATGTCATGCCCTCCTCTGCCATCGCCCACGACCCGCGCCGCGGGCACCGGGAGTACGAAGCCCAGTGACTCGACGGGCAGACCAGTGACGCTCTCCAACGCTCGGGCGTAGACCTGGCGGGGCCATCGGCTCACACCGCTTTCCCACCGCTAAACGAGGCGTTTGGACGCCTCGTTGGGTTCGTTGGCCGCGTCCCCCGCGCGACGGATCGCGCGCGCCAGGTCGTCCTGGCTCATCCGCAGGGAGATGCGCACCGCCCTAAGTGTGTCGTTCGGAACCCCCGATGGTGTCGTCATACCTGGACGTCCTCCCCCAACTCCCCTGTCGTGACACCAGTTTGACGCCCGCGTGTGTCACCGACCGGACGCTCAGAGCGACGTCGTTCTGCCCGGTGGACCGCTCCAGCATGGAGACGTGGCGAGTAGGTGCGCGGGTCCACCTGACCCCGCCGTGCCCACCAGCACCGTTCCTCCGGCCTGACCTCGCCGCTGAACAGTCACCCAGTGATCAGTGGAGAAGGACGGATGAGCGACTACAGCGAGTACCAGGACAAGGCGAGCGGAAGCCGGGGCGGTCGGCACAGCAAGAGCGGCGGCGGAAGGCACGCCGTACCCCCTCCGGGGGAGACCAGGGTACGGACGGGGGGTCGTCCGGCTGCATGGTTGTCGCGCCGTTATCGGCCGTGCTGGTCGGTATCGTGATGGCAGCCCTGATACGAGCCCGAAAGCGGTAGCCCCATGAAGATCCGCACCGAAGGCGTATGCACCGATCCCGAGTGCCACAATCCCGAGCCCCACGCGGATGACCAGGGAACGCGGTTCTTCGGCGTTCCGGCGTGGCTCTACTGTTTCGTCACGGTCATGGGCCTCGGGGTGGCTCTGCTCGGCTACACCTTCGCCACCCGCTGATCCCGCACCGCTCCGTCCGCCGCCAGACGGGGGCGGGATGGACCGTCCCTGGTACCCGGACAGCGGGGGGCAGGCGGGCCAACGGGGGTGGGGGTGGGGGGTGTTCAAGGGTTTCGTGGGTGTCTGGTTGCCGGGGGCGGCCGCGACCAGAATGCGGGGCATGTTCCCCATAGCGCCCGAGGTCATGACCTACTACTCCACCGCCGCCGAAGCGCTGCGGCTGACCGCCTCCGCGGACGGGCGGCTGGAGTTACTCCGCACCCAGGAACTGCTGCGCGCGCGGCTGCCCCGGCCTCCCGCGCTCGTCCTCGACGTCGGTGGAGGTCCCGGCACGCACGCCCGCTGGCTGGTGGGGGACGGCTACCAGGTGCGGCTGGTGGACCCCGTCCCGCTCCATGTCGAGCAGGCCCGCGCCCTCCCCGGCTGCGCGGCCGAGCTGGGGGACGCGCGTGAACTCCACGCCATGGACGGTTCGTTCGACGCCGTGCTGCTGCTGGGGCCGCTGTACCACCTGGTGGAGCGCGCCGACCGGGACCGGGCCCTCGCGGAGGCGCACCGGGTACTGCGTCCCGGCGGGCTGCTCGCCGCAGCCGGAATCAACCGGTACGCCGCCCTGTTCGACCACACCGCGCTGGCGCATCTGCACCGGGACAGCGTGCGTGAGGAGGTCAGCGCCGCTCTCGGCGGCCCGGCGCGGGACGAGAGCGCCACCGTCACCACCGTCCACTTCCACGGCGCGACGGAGCTGGGCACGGAGGTCACCAACGCGGGGTTCACCGGTACCGAGGTGCGGGGCGTGGAGGGCCCGGCGTGGAGTCTGCTGAAGGCCGCCGAACAGGTCGCCGGACGGCCTCTGGACGACAGCGCGCTCTTCGAGTCGGCGCTCACCGCCGCCCGACTGGCCGACCCCTACCCGGAGTTGCTGGCCGCCAGCTCCCACCTGCTCGCCCTCGCCAACAAACCCGCCTGAGCCGCGCCGATTTCGCCGCCGAGCAGCGGTCGTCGCGGACCGCGCGGCGCGGGAGGTCCCGGCGTGCGGCGGACCGGCACCGCGCCTCCGCCCGCCCGGCGCTCGCCCGTGGGCCGTGGCCGTGAGCGCGGTGAACGCGTGGTGTGTGATGGGGGGTTGGCGAAGCCGTGGGGGTTGCCGCGGTGCTCGCGGTCCCCGTGGGCGGGTCGTCCGCCCACGGGGACGGGGGCACGCGGAGCGTGCGGCGGCGGTCAGCGGTCGTCGATGACGCTGAGCGCGGTGCCGCTCCTGATCTCCACCTTCGCGGACACGCCCTTCTTCGCGGCGGCCTCCAGCTGGCCCTCGGTGCACTTGGTGGCCGCCTGACCGTTCTCGTCACCGCAGATGTCGCCGCTGCCCTGGATGTTGGTGGACGTGGAGGTGAAGAACGCCTGCTTGGTGCCCTTCTGGTCGCTCACCGTGTACTTCCCCGGCGCCATGTACGACACCTTGCCGAACCACGTGCCCGTCGCGCCCTTGCCACCCTTGCCGTCGCCCTTGTCCCCGCCGTCGCCGGACCCGCCGCCCTTGTCCTCGCCGTCGCCGCCGCCGGAGGTGTCCTTCGCGTCCTCCTGGGAGGAGCCGCCGTCGGACTTCTCGCCCCCCGAGTCGTCGTCGCTCTGGCAGGAGGTGAGCAGAGCGGTGGTCGCCATCAGGGCGACGGCGGTCAGGACCGTCTTACGGCGCTGCGTACGAAGCATCTTCCGGGATCCCCCTGGTGATCGGTGGCACGGCTGCCCAACTGCCGTACGGCCGTGCGCTGGTGGTCGATCAACATCCTTGCCGACTGCCACGATCTCGGGGAAGGACTGTTACCGGGTGATGACACAACGGGGCTCGCTGTGGCGGATCCTGTGTTGCCGGGGCCGGAATTCGCCCTGTACACAAGGGTGTTCCGGAGGCGGAGATGCCGGATCGCCGGGTGTTACCGGGAGGGCTCGCGGAGGACTCCGGGAGGGCCTCGGGAGGGCTCCGGAGGGGCCGTGGAGCCCCGCTGGGCGCGGCCGGGGCCGCCGTGTTCCGCCCGGGCGCGGTCCGGGATGGCCGGCCCGGGCGCGCCGGGATCCCGAACGGCTCCCGGCGGGGGTTGTGTTGGGATTCTGTACTGAATCGGTGCCGCCCCGGTTCCAGGTGCGGAAAGAAAGGGGCAACCGCCGTACGCACGGTTCCCCGGGCCGCCTACTCTTGCCGTGTCCCTGTCCACTTCGCGCGGGACCGCACGGCCTCCCGGCCATCCCAACACCTGGGCACCCACCGTCGCATGACGGTCGTTCGGCCCGTCCGACAGTCGCTGGGGTGGGGGCTGGGCGGGTGGGGTCCTCGGCCGGAGACATCCGCCGGGCACGAGCCGGAGCCGACCACCGGCCGCCCGTCCGGCGGTCCACGCCGACGCGGACGGGGAAGCGCCGGGACGCACACGCGTCCGGCGTCCGACGGGTCACATCAGCCGACGTCACGGGGGAGACGAGAGATGGCGCACCGGAAGCTTCGTTCCAGCACGGTCATCCTGGGGGGCATGGGGGCGCTCGCGATGACCCTCACCGCCTGCGGGTCCTCGGAGCCCGACAAACGGTGTGTGGACCGCAACGACATCACGGGGTCCGGCTACCGGGTGCTCAGCGACAGCGAGTGCCGGGCCGGCGGCTCCGGCGGCCTGAGTTCGAGCGGTTCCAGCTCCAGCGGGCTCAGCTCCAGCGGTTCCAGCTCCAGCGGGCTCAGCTCCGGCGGTTCCAGCTCGGGGTACGAGACCGACGACCCGTACGGCGAAGACGACGGCTTCAGCAGTGGTTCCGGTGGCTCCGGTGGTGGCTACGGAAGCCGGACCGATCCGCAGTGGTACTACGGCGGCAAGGGCTCCTCCTACGCCACCAGCGGTTCCTTCGTGAAGAGTTCCGTCTCCTCCGGCGGCTTCGGCTGCAAGGGCGGCGGCAGGGTGGGCGGCTGAGGGGGCGTCATGGAACGGCACACCATCACTCCGCGCCCCGGTTGGCAGCGGATCGTCGAAGAGCAGGGCTGCATCTACGAGTTGACCCGGTACCCGGACGACTCGCTGCGGCCGTACTGGGATGAGAGCGCCTACTACTCCTTCACGCTCCCGGAGATCGAGGCCCTGGAGCGCACGGTCGAGGAACTGCACCGGATGTGCCTCGCGGCGGCCGACCACATCGTCGCCGAGGACCGGTTCGCGGACCTCGGGCTGACCGACCGCCGGGTCACCGCGCTGGTCAGTGAGTCCTGGCGACGACGTGCCGAACAGCCGTCCATATACGGTCGGTTCGACCTGCACTACGACGGCACCGGTCCGGCGAAGATGCTGGAGTACAACGCGGACACCCCCACCTCGCTGGTGGAGGCGGCCTCCCCGCAGTGGTTCTGGATGGAGGAGCGCTTCCCCGACGCCGACCAGTGGAACTCCCTGCACGAGCGGCTGGTGGACGCCTGGCGGGAGCAGGCCGAACTGCTGCCCCCGGGGGCGCCGGTGCACTTCGCGCACTCCGTGGAGGACGAGACCGGCGAGGACCTGATGACCGTCGCCTACCTCCAGGAGACCGCCCGGCAGGCGGGGTTGGAGACCGAGGCGATCCCGGTGGAGGAGATCGGCTGGGACGGGCTGTCCGGGCGCTTCGTCGACCAGCGGCTGCGCTTCATCCGCTCCTGCTTCAAGCTCTACCCGTGGGAGTGGCTGGTCACCGACGAGTTCGGGCCGCGGGCGCTGGACACACTGGACAACGGCGGTGGCACCGGCACCACCCTGTGGATCGAGCCCGCCTGGAAGATGCTGCTGTCCAACAAGGCGCTGCTGGCCATCCTGTGGGAGCTGTTCCCGGACCATCCGAACCTGCTGCCCGCCTACGTCGACGGTCCGCGCGAGCTGGCCGCGACGACGGGGTACGCGGCCAAGCCGCTGTTCGGCCGGGAGGGCGCGGGCATCACCCTGCACGAGCCGGGTCCCGAGGCGGTGCTCCGTTCCGAACCGGCCTGCTACCAGGCGCTGTTGCCGCTGCCGACGTTCGCCGGGAACCGGGTGGTGCTGGGCGCCTGGGTGGTGCGGGACGCGGCGGCCGGGCTGGGCATCCGCGAGTCGGCCGGGCTGGTGACGGACGGCTACGCGCGCTTCCTGCCGCACATCGTCCGCTGAGCCGCCCCGGGGGAACCACGGGGGCCAGCCCCCCGTACCGGCGGACGGCCGGGGCGGGGGGTGTGCGGGCCGAACGTGCGGGCGGGGGCGACCGGTTGGACGTGTGGGTGGGGCTCGGGGTCAGGTACCCCAGAGCCAGACCTTCCAGACACCCTTGTTCTTCTCCACCCACTCCTTGGCGGCCTCGCGGGGACTCAGCCCGTCCTCGGTCATCCGCTTCGCGACGGAGTTCTGGTCGTCGGCGCTCCACTGGAAGTTGCGCAGCAGCGTCGCCGCCTTGCCGCCGTCCTTGCTGAAGTCCCGGTTGAGGTACTTCTCCAGCTTGGTCTCCGGGTAGCCGCAGTCGACCTTCTTCTTGTTCTCGTCGCAGCCGCCGTAGTGGGAGGGCAGCCGCACCTCGGTCAGTTCCACCTCGGCCTCGACCCAGTGTGGGCGCCACCAGTAGGTGAGGAAGGGCTCGCGCTTCTTGGCCCGCTTCCGGATCTCCTTGAGCTGGGCGTCCTCGCTGCCGGTGTAGACGGTGGTGAAGTTCAGGTCGAGGTTCTTCAGCAGCGCCTCGTCGTGGGTGAGGAACTTCCGGGAGCCTTCGAGGAGTTGGCCGGTGGCGCCGGATCCCTTCCCGGCGGCGGAGTCGGTGGTGTCGTTCCCGTCCGAGGGGCCTGCCCCCTTCTCCCCGCCGGTTCCCTCGGAGTCACCGGATCCGCCGGAGTCTCCCGAACCGCCGGTGTCGTGGCCGGTGTCGGACGGCCCGCCGTCTCCGGAGCCGGGCTTCTCGTCCTTGCCTCCGGGGGCGAACAGGTGGGAGTTGGCGTTGAGTTTGCGCCAGTCCGTCACCTCGGGGTGCTTCTCCGCGAGGTAGGTGGGGACGTACCAGCCGATCTTCCCGTTGATGCCCATGCTCCCGGCCGAGACCACCGTGCTCTTGTCGTGCACGTACTCCCGTCGGAGGTCCTGGTGGCCCCAGTCCTCCAGCATGGCGTGGGCCTTGCCGGTGTGGAGCGCCTCCCAGGCGTCCCGCTCGTCCAGCTTCCGCTCGGAGACCTCGTAGTTCAGTTCCTCCTCCAGGAGGTAGCGGGCGACGGCCACGTTGGCCTCGCCGCCAGCCCAGGAGGGGACGGTGAGAACGACCTTTCCCTCACTCTTCGCAGTCTCGGAACCACAGGCACTGAGGGCCAGGAGGGCGAGCGCCGCGAGCAGGGCAGGGCTCTTACGTATCCGAGACATACCGTTCTCACCAGTCATTTCGGGTGCGTGGAGGGTGCCAGTGGAAGGAGTTTAGACGGGCCGCGACGAGGAACGGGAGAGGGGTTCACCGACTTCTGATCAACTACTCTGCGTCAACTTACGTAGCAGACTGGGACGTTACGCGCGGACGCTCGGCCCGCCCCGGCAGCGACGGCCGGGCGGAGGCCGGTGGGGCCC
>NZ_SKBR01000004.1:547500-899464 GCF_013450295.1 Streptomyces sp. AJS327 | reverse complement strand
GTCCCCATGAGTTCGCCGACGTTGCTCCCGGCGAAGCCGTTCAGCTCCCCGGCCAGGGTGCTGGCGAACTCGGCGGCCTCGGGGATGTGCACGGGGTTGGGCGCGCCGTGTCCCTGCCGGGCGGTGAGCACGCCCTTGCCGAGTCCCTTGTCCCGGCGGTGTGTGGTGAGTGAGTTGTCGAGGCTCTGCATCACCAGGCCGATGATGATCCGCTCGGACCACCGGCGGGCGGAGAGGGACCGGGCGAAGTGGACCGGGTGCCGCAGGCAGACGCCGAGGTAGGCCAGCGGCTTCGGGAGCGCGCTGTGCTGCGGTACCTGGAGGGTGGTGAGGGCGCTCATCGCGTTCGAGCCCCTGCCGTACCGGACGGGTTCGATGTGGGTGTTCTCGTTGGGGTGGATGGACGAGGTGATGGCCACGCCCCGGGTGAAGTCGAGCGTGGCGTCCCGCCCCCACCTGCTCCGGTACCGGCGCTTGATCGTCTGGGCGCCCACCAGCGCCTCGGAGTTGGTGCGGGTGAGGAAACCCAGCTTGTCCGAGACGCGCGGCAGGACGCCGCTGTCCCGCATCCGGTGCAGCAGGCTCTGCGTGCCGTAGGTCCCGGCGGCGATGACCACCCGCCGGGCGCGGAGTGTCCGCATCCCGCGCGGGCCGTTGGCGGCGGCCCCGGCGCGGCCGGTGCGCCGCCGGGTGCCGCGACCGCGCCGGGCGGCGGTGGGCACGGTGGACACGAGGAAGCCGGTGTCCGTTCCGGGCGCGCCGTCCTCACCGCCGGGGCGCTCCTCCCGCACCTCGACCACGGTGGTCATCGGGTGGATGACGGCGCCCGCCTGCTCGGCCAGGTAGAGGTAGTTCTCCATCAGGGTGTTCTTGGCCCCGTGCCGGCAGCCGGTCATGCACTCGCCGCACTCCACGCAGGCGCGCCGGGCCGGGCCCGCGCCGCCGAAGTACGGGTCGGGCACCTCGTCTCCGGGCGCGGCCCGGGGGCCCGCCGGGGCGGCCGGATCGTCCGGGCTGCCCGGGTCGTCCTGCCCGTTGGCGGGGGCCTCGGGGGCGTGGGCCGCGTCCCGTCCGTCGCCGAAGAAGACGCCCACGGGCGCCAGGTGGAAGGTGTCGCCGATGCCCATCCGCTCGGCGGTGTCGCGCAGGTGCACGTCCGAGGGGGTCATGGTGGGGTTGAGCCGGACGCCGAGCATCCGCCGGGCCTGGTCGTAG
Organism: Streptomyces sp. AJS327; assembly: GCF_013450295.1. Lineage (GTDB taxonomy): Bacteria > Actinomycetota > Actinomycetes > Streptomycetales > Streptomycetaceae > Streptomyces. The sequence goes on along the minus strand of NZ_SKBR01000004.1, from coordinate 898,249 downwards.
AACGGCTTCAACTCCTCCTGCCAGTCGGTGATGTGGCCCCACTGCCGGTCCTGGAAGAAGGCGGGCGGCGGGACGTAGAGGGTGTTGGCGTAGTTGAGCGAGCCGCCGCCCACCCCGGCCCCCGCGAGGATCATGACGTTGCTGAGCAGGTGGATGCGCTGGATGCCGTAGAGACCGAGCGCGGGCGCCCAGAGGAACTTGGTCAGGTCCCAGGAGCTGGCGGGCAGGGTCTCCCGGGTGAAGCGCTGCCCGGCCTCCAGCACGCCGACGCGGTAGCCCTTCTCGGACAGGCGGAGGGCCGAGACGGCCCCGCCGAAGCCGGAGCCGATCACCAGCACGTCGTAGTCGTACGCGTCGTTCCGCCGCGCGGCGGACGGTATCTCCGGCTGCTCCGGGTCCTCCGGGCTCTCTGCTGGCTCCGGGTTCTCCGACGACTCCGGCATGGGGGACCTCCAGTGCGGACGGGGCGGGTGCGGGTGCCCGGCGGCGGCCGGGCGGGGAGCGGCCTTCGCCCGGGAAGGCCGGGGGCGGGCGCTCCGGGGCGGCGCCGGGAACGGGGTTTCCCGGGGCGGCGGTTCGACGTGCGGGGCGGTACGGGGAGGCGGCGGGGAGGGGCGGTCTCCCACGGCGGGGCCCGGCCCCGCACGCCCGAGGGCCGAAGCCCGAGGCCGGGACGGCGGGGCCGGCGCCCGGGCCGGGGCCCCGACCCCGCGCCGCCCACGTCGTCGGGACGCCGCAGGGGAGGGGGCGCGGGGGCGGCGCTCAGCGGAAGCGAAGCGCCTTGAGGGCCTTGAGGGAGCGGCTCATGAACGCGGCGTACTGGGCGTCGTCCATGCCGAACGAGGGCGCCATGGGCAGCAGTCGCTGGTGCGCGACGGTCTGCGCCTCGGTGTACTTGAGGATGCCCTCGGAGCCGTGCCGCCGTCCGAGCCCGGAGTCGCCCATCCCACCCATCGGCGCCTGGGCGCTTCCGTAGGCGGCGGCGTAGCCCTCGTTGACGTTGACGGTGCCGGCCCGCAGCCGGGCGGCGAGCGCGCGGCCACGGCGGCCGTTCCGGCTCCAGACGCTGGCGTTCAGGCCGTACGGGGTGGCGTTGGCCAACTCCACGGCCTCGTCCTCGTCGGAGAAGCGGTAGACCGAGACCAGCGGGCCGAAGGTCTCCTCCTCGCAGACGGCCATGGGGGCCTCGACGCCCTCCAGGATCGTCGGCTCGTGGAAGAACGGCCCCACGTCGGGCCGGGGCCGCCCGCCCGCGAGGACGGTGGCGCCCTTGGCGACGGCCTCCGTGACGTGCCGGGTGACGGTGTCCAGTTGCCGCTGGGAGACCAGCGAGCCCAGGTCGGCGCCGTAGCTCAGCGAGGCGCCGAGCCGCATCGCCCGGGTGCGGGCGACGAAGCGCGCCAGGAAGGCGTCGGCGACGGACTCGTGGACGTAGAGGCGCTCGATGGAGATGCACAGCTGGCCCGCCGAGGAGAACGCGCCGCGCACCGCTCCGGCGGCGGCCTTGTCCAGGTCGGCGTCGTCCAGCACCAGCATGGCGTTCTTGCCGCCCAGCTCCAGCGAGCAGCCCGCCAGCCGGGCGGCGGCCCGCTGGGCGACCTGGCGGCCGGTGGCGGTGGAGCCGGTGAAGGAGACGTAGTCGCCCCGGTCAGCCACCTCGGGGCCGACGACCGGGCCCTCGCCCAGCACGACCTGCCAGACGCCCTCCGGCAGCCCGGCCTCGATCAGCAGGCGCCGCGCCCAGAGCGCGGTCAGCGCGGTCTCGGTGTCCGGCTTCATCACCACGGCGTTGCCCGCGACGAAGGCGGGGAGGGCGTCCCCGACGGACAGTTCCAGGGGGTAGTTCCAGGGGGCGATCTGCCCCACCACCCCGCGCGGGTGGCGCAGTTCGGACACCCGGGTCAGCGCCGGGATGGCTCCGGTGTGCCGCTTCGGCCGGAGGTAGCCGGGCGCCCGGCGGCCGTAGTGGCGGGCGGCGATGGCGACCGCCTGCACCTCCTCGTGCGCGTGCAGTCGCGCCTTGCCGGTCTCCAGCTGGATCAGGTCCAGCACCTCGCGCTGGCGTTCCAGTACGAGGTCGTGGAAGCGGAGGAGGACGGCCGCGCGGCGCCGTACGGGGGTGGCGGCCCAGGCGCGCTGCGCCGTGCGGGCCCGCTCGAAGGCGGTCGCCACGTCCTCGGGGGTGGACTCCGGCAGCTCGGCGAGCCGCTCCTGGGTGAAGGGGGTGTGGCTGACCGTCCGGCCGCTGCCGACGACGCCCCTGGTGAGCTCGGCGACCAGCTCCGGGGTCACCACGTCGGCGGCCTGCCGCACCCCGTCGGGGACCGGCGCCGCCGGGTTGGTCACCGGACCTCCCGGCGCGCTCTCCGTCGTGGCCCCGCCGCCGGGCCGGGCGTCCACGTCCGCGTTGCTGTCCTGCGCATCCGTCATGGTGTCGAGAGTACGGCGGCGGCCCGGCGTCGTATACCCGCTGGTAACCGCTTTTCACGGAATCCGCCAGCAATCAGTGGCGCAATTGTGGCGCCCGGCGTCGCACACGCGGGAACCGGGTCCGCGGCGCCCCACCAGCCCCGCTCACCCCACCGCCCGCGAACGCCCGCGAACGTCCTCGACGGAGGGTGCCGACCGGCCGGGGCCGCCCCCACCACGGCGCCCGGTCCCCCGGGGGCCGTGGTGGCCGACGGATCAGAGGCCGTGGATCTTGAGGCTCTTCACGACCTCGCGGTAGATCCGGTCGCCCTCCGACCGGTTGCTGCCCTTGGCCGGCATGTTGACGGTCACCCGGTACCGCACGTCGTCGTCGGTCACCAGGATCAGCTCCTTGCGGTGCTGGCGCGGCTTCGCCTTCTCTTCCTCCATCTCGTCCTCCGGGACGTCGAAGGTGGTGGTCACCTGGGCCGCGTCCTCCCCCTGGTGCGTGACCTCCTTCACCGCGCACTTCACCTCCTCCATGGTGGCCTCGTAGTCGATCTGGGCGCCCTCGTCGTAGTGGTTCTTGTAGGAGTTGGCGTCCGACAGCGAGTTCCGTTTGACGTCCTTGGTCTCGCGGGCGACGTCGATGGTGAAGACCCCGCCCGGGTCCGTCCAGTTGACCGAGGACTCGTCGGCGCTGCGCGTGTAGTCGTCCGGCACCGCCAGCTCGGCCTTGACGCGTTTGTCCTCGTCCCGCGTCGTCCAGCCCTCCGGCGCCTTGTCGGCGGTGAGGAACACGACCGCGGCGACGGCGGCCGCCAGCGCCACCACCACCCCGCCGGTGCCGAACTGCCAGCGCCGCTTGGTCCGTACGTTGCCCACGTAGGAGCGGGTGACCCGGGTGACCGCGTTGCCGCCGCCCACCGGACCGGTCGCGAGCGCGGTGGTGCGCGGCGCGGGCACCGGACGCGAGGCCTCCTCCAGGACCTGCCGCACCTCCGCCGCGCCCGGGCGGTCGCCCGCCTGCTTCTGCAACAGCTGGATCAGCAGCGTGCGCAGCGCGCCCTGGGCGCGGGACGGCGGCTGCTGGGCGGAGGACAGCACGGCCTGGAGGGTGGCCGGGGTGTTGCTGCGCCGGAACGGGGAGACGCCCTCGATCGCCGTGTACAGCACCACGCCCAGCGACCACAGGTCCGACTCGGGCCCGGGCCGCTGGCCCAGCACCCGCTCCGGCGCGATGAACTCGGGCGAGCCGACGAACGATCCGGTCTCCGTCAGCCCCTGTTCGCCCTCGACCTGCGCGATACCGAAGTCCGTCAGCACCACCCGGCCGTACCGGCCGAGCAGCACGTTGTCCGGCTTCACGTCCCGGTGCAGCACGCCCTTCTCGTGCGCCGCGTCCAGCGCGCCCGCCACGGCCAGCCCGATCCGGGCTGCCTCGCGGGGCTCCATCGTGCCCTCACCGAGCACGTCCGCCAGGCTGCGCCCCTGGACCAGCTCCATCACGATCCACGGCTGGTCCTCCTCCACCACCACGTCGTGGATGGTGACGACGGACGGGTGGTCGATCCGGGCGGCGGTGCGCGCCTCCCGGCGCATCCGCTGGTACATCGTCTGCCGGTCGTGCTCCGAGAGGTGGTCGGGCACGCGCGGCTCCTTGACCGCCACGTCCCGGTCCACGACCTCGTCGTGCGCCCGCCAGACAGTGCCCATGCCGCCGTGTCCCAGCCGCGCGCCCAGCCGGTAGCGGCCGCCGAGCAGCCGCCCGGAGCCCGGGTCCGGCGGGGCGGACGCGGGTGCGGCGCCCGGCTCGGAGCCGGGACCGGCCGGCGGGGGGATGGGCGCGGACGCCGCCTGGGTCGGCTCGTAGGGCCCCGGCGCGCCGGGCATCCCCGCGCCCGGGTGCGGACCCTGGCCGGGGAACGGCTGCTGACCCGGCTGCCCGGGCTGGCCCGGAGGCTGAGGCTGCTGCCCCGGTTGCCCGGGCTGCCCTGGCTGGGGCGGCGGGCCGGACTGCCACTGGGCGGCGGGCTGGCCGGACTGACCGGGCTGGCCGTAGCCGGGCGGGGGCTGGTGCGGAACGCCCGGCTGCCCAGCGCCGGGCTGCTGCCCCGGCCCGGGGTGTCGCGCCCCCTGTCCGGTCGGCGGCTGAAGCCCGTAACTGGTCGGCTCGTTCACCGGATCCCCCTCATGACTCATCGCACCATCCTTACCTGCCGACCGCGATCGACTCCAGCCGGATTGCCCGGGCTGTGACGCGGACGAGACACGTCGAAGACCGACGGGGTACGCCACGGCTCCCCGGGCCCCGAACGCGGGACCGCGCCGCGCGCCGGAGCCCGGCGGACCGCCGCTCCCCGGGCCGAGCCGCCCGTTCCGGAAGGGCGGGACGCGGACGTGTCCACCCTTCGGCGGGCCAGCCCCGGAGGGCGTGGTCCGGCCGACGGCGCATCGTAGCGCCCACGGTTACCCGCCCGGTCCGCCGCCCCACTCCGCTCCCGGCGCCGCACCGGTCCCGACCACCGCCCCGTCGGCACGGCCGGGGTGGCCGCTCTCCACGGATCGGCGCGCCGGTCACGAGGTGACCGGACGGGCCGGGACCGGGTGCGCCGTGGGCCGGTGAACCGACCGGCCGAGGTGGTTCGGGGTCGCCAACCGGGCGGCTAGCGTGCGCTCCTGGGCCGGTAGGTGTCCACCGTGTTCTCGAAGTGCCGGTCGATCGCGGCCCGTCGGGACTCCGGCCCCTTGACGAGCAGTACGTGGTAGTTGCCCTCGATGAGCACGGCACGGTTGCGCGCGAACATGCCGGGGGCGTCGTCCACCTGCCAGGAGAACTCCCCCTCGGCCATGGACTGGTCGCCCACCTCGATCCGGCGTTCCTCGGACGCCTCCGCCCAGTCGGCGCTCCGGAAGTCGCCCAACTCCCGCTCGTTGTCGGTCTGGTAGCGGAGCGGGTCGCTGCCGTAGCGTGCCGCGCTGTCCCGGCCGCTGACCAGGATCATCTCCACGCCGTCCCCGGTGTAGCGCACCCGGCCGCCGCCCAGCGCCTGCCGGGTCCAGCCCTTCGGGACCGCCACCTGGAAACCGGCCGCGTCGTTCCGCATCACGTACCCCGAGGGCGCCTTGGCCGGTGGGGTGGACGAACCGCCGCCCTCTCCCTTGTCGTTGCCGTCCTCGTCCTTCTTCCCGCCGCCCTCCCTGTCTCCCTTGTCCCGCTCGCTGTCCCCGCCCTCGCCGTCCTCGTTCTTGTCCGAACTCCCGCCCGAGGAGGCGCCGTTGTCCTTCTCGTCGCCGCCGTCGGCCTGGTCGCCGTCGGAGGGGCTGGTGACCGAGCCCTTCTGCTGGCCGCCCGCGCCCCCCTCGGGCATGAACCACAGCGCGTAGAGCACCGCCGCCGTCAGTCCGAGCAGCACCGCGCCGAGCAGCAGCCGTCCCAGCCGGGCCGGGCCGCGCTCCCGACCGCCCCGGCCGCGCTTCCGCTCGGCCCGGCGCTCTGACCGTTCCGCTCGCTCCGTCCGCTGTTCGGCGCGGGCCGCCGGACGGTTCTGGGCCCGGCGGCGGCGCACCAGTTCACCGCGGCGCCGCTTGATCGGCAGCCGCCGTGGGTCGGCGGCTCCGGACTCCAGCGAGCGCGGCGCCGTCACCACCCGGCGGCCCGCCTCGGGTTCGGGCGCCGAGCGGATCAACGAGCGCAGCCAGCCACGCAGTTCTTCGAAGTCCGGCCGCTCGGTGGGGTCCTGACGCATCAGCGACTCGACGACCGGACGCAGCGGGCCACAGTCCTCGGCGAAGGCGGGCGGTTCGCCACAGACCATCTGCACGAGGTCGGCGACGCTGTCCTCCGGATAGGGGGCGTGCCCCTGGACGGCGCGGAAGAGCAGCGCGCCCAGCGCCCACAGGTCCGCCGCCGGGCCGACCGGCGGGGCGAGCCGCCAGTTGTCGTAGACCGGTCCGGCCTGTTCGGGGGCCCACCGCTCGGTCACCGGGCCGACCACCATCATGCGGGTGTGCCGGGCCCGTTCGGAGGCGAGGGCGCTGGTCGGGCCCCGGTAGCGGCCGTCGTCGGCGGGCTCGCCACCCCAGGGGCGGGCCTCCTCCGCGTCCTCCTCCCACCCCTCCGGGAGGGGATCCTCCGCTCCGTCCGGCCCGTACACATCCTCCGGTCCGTGGGCGTCCGGTCCGTGCGGCCCGTCCGGAAGACCGGCCGGGTTGGCGGGGTGACCGTCCGCCCGGCTGTCCGCGCTCTCCGGCAGCGGCTCCGTCGCGCTCTCCCACCAGGAGTGCACTCGGCGGCTGTTGCCCTGCCGGGCACCGGGAAGCGCGGTGGGGCCCGGGCGTTCGGGGTGCCGTTCGGCGGCACGGAGCATGGCGGCGTCCACCGCGTCCGGCGGCTCGGCGTTCCGGTCGGCGGGCAGCCAGCGGACCTCGTCGTCCGCACCGGACCGGTTCAACCCGTCGTTCGCCGGGGTGAGTTCGCCGCGACCACCCGCCGGGCTGGCCTCCGCCGGACGGCCGGCTCCCGGCCCACCGGGGTGGCCGGAGCCCTGACCGGGGCCGAACGGGTCGGAGTCGCCCCGCCGTTGACGGGCCTCCGCCTCGGCCCGCACCGCCGCGGCCCGCTGGGTCCCGGCGCGGTAGGCGGCGATAGCGCCGCGCCGCGCGGCGCGTTCGGTGGCCTCGGCCGAGTCGCCCCCGGGGACACCCCGCGTCCCCTCGACACCGGAACCCGTGGTACCGGGGCCGGGGCGGGCGTCGGAGCCGGGGTGCGCGCCGGGTCCGCCGGATCCCGCCGGGCGGCCGAACTCGCGGCGGTCGCCGGGAGCTTGGCCGGTGCTGGCGCCGAACGGCCCGTCCGCGCCGGGGGGTGGCTCGTCGTACGGGTCGTGACCGCGCGCGGAGTACGGGTCGCCCTGCTCGCCGTAGGGGTCGTCCCGCTCGGCGGCGTACGGATCACTGCCGTAAGGGGGCCTGGCGTACGGGCCGTTGGGGCCGCCGGGCGTTCCCGGCCGGGCGGCGGAGGCCGACGGGGTGAAGCCCTCGGGCAGCGTGCCACCCGGCCACGGCGGCGCCACCGGGCCCGGCGCGAGCGGCGGGGGCGCGCCCCGGTCCGCGCCCGGGCGGTCCAGCGCCACGTGGTCGGCGTACGGGGAGCGCGCCGAACGCCCCGGAGGCAGCGCCGGTTCGGGACGCGGGCCGGGCTCAGGGCCCGGCTCGGGCCCGCCGTCGAAGCCGTCCTCGGGGAAGCCGTCCTCGGGCTCCTCGTCCGCGATGCCGCCGGTGGGCACGGCGGGCGGACCGCCGGGCGGGGGCAGCGGATCGTAGCCGGAGAGCGCCTCCTCGGCGGCGCCCACCGCCAGGCCGGTCAGCAGCGCCCGGCCGTCCTCGCAGATCAGCACGGTGTGCGCGGTGATGTTCCGGTGCGTCCACCCGTGCGCGTGGACGGCGCCGAGCGCGGCGAGCAGATCCGCCGCGATCTCGGCCGCCCGGTGCGGGCCCAGCGGACGGTCCGCGAGGACGGCGTCCAGCGGCAGCCCGGGCACCAACTCGCTGACGATCCACAGCCCGTCGTCCTCCACGAAGACGTCGAAGACCTGGTCGCGCCGGGGGTGGTCGGGGATGCGGGAGGCGGCCAGCGCCGCCTCGACGGCCCGCCGCGCCGCCGGATCGGCCGGGCGGCGGGTGGCGCGTCCGTACGCGCCGCGCGGACCGGCCGCGCCCGGAGAGCCGTACGCCCGGCCGCCGGGCGTACCGTCCATCACCTCGGCGTCGACGACCTCCGGCAACGGCAGCTGGTGGACGAGCACTTCCTGACCGCTGGCGGTGTCGTAGGCCACCGTCCCGGCGAACGGCGCCGCGAACTCGTCCTCCTCGGAGGGAGCCTGGGACAGCCGGTAACGATCGGCCAGCAACCGCCCAGTGAAATCCGCGCTCTCGTCCACGACGCCTCCCCACACCGTACGAGCCCGTCATCCGTGCCGAACCCGAAGGCCGAACTGGCCCACGAGCACCGACAGTCTCTCTCAGCTTCCCTCAACCGCCGAAGCGCGCGCCGGATCCGCCGGACACGACTCGTTCGACGGACGGATACCCACCTTCGGCCCGGGATACCGGCACCCTGCCCTTCCGGCGGCCGGACACGACCGGCTCCCTACCGCCCGACCGGCGGCAACTCGGCCCGTTCCCACCGTGTTTGGCCGAAACCGAGCGGGCCCCACCCCGGTGGGACGGCCGGATCCCGAACCCGGCACCGTCATCGAACCACCCGTCACCGACATCCACCGCGACGCCCCACACCGGCCGCCACCCGCCCCCGAAGGCGGTGACCCGGACGCGGTCAGCCCCGGAGGGCACGGTGACCGACCGGCGCGGAGTCCGCACACATCCGGAGGTGTACCGCCATGGGACGCGCCGGGCCCTTCGCCGCCTTCACACCCTTCACGATACGTCCCCGGACGGGCGGGCGCCGTCCGAACATCCACGTGAGGCCGCGCCGGGCACCGGCCGCGCCGCACCTGACCCGTCCGAACCCAACCCCCGTGCCGACGGGGTCTGTTCAGCGTCGCCGCCCGCGAACACCGGGCGTCGCGGGGGGGCGCGGAAGCACGGGTACGCCGAACCCCGGGGCACCGAAGCGCGGGGGCGGCCCCCCAGCGCCCCGCCGGGGCGACCGGGACACACCGGTTCCGCGCACGCCGCGCGTGAACGCGCCCGGACAGGCGGTCAGTTCGCGTCCGGCCGGGCGGTCGGTTCGGGTCCGGTCGGCGGCCGGTCCGGGGTCGGAGCGACCGTCACTTCGGGGCGAAGCTCCGGAACGCGGACTGCCGGAGCTGGCGGCACTCGCCCGTGGTCCACGCGTCGGCCGGGCAGGTGATCATGATCGCGTAGCCCCGGCCGCCGTCCACCTTGAAGCCCCGGTTGAGCACCCGCACCTTGGTTCCGCCCTCGGTACGGGTGAACTGCCAGTCGGCGACGGTCGGATAGTTCCGCCAGTCGACCGGCCGGAGGCTGAGCCGACGGTAGTCGTTGCTGGCCTTGCGCACGGCGGGCTCCAGGCCCCGCCAGGCGGCCGCCGCGTTCGCGCCGGGACGGCTGTTGTAGTCGACCTGGATCCGGGGGTAACCGCCGCCGGGCTTCGAGTACTTGCCGCCGGAGTTGGCGCCCGCGACGCCCGTCCGCTTCCAGCCGTCCGGCATCGCCATCCGGAAGTTGAAGCGGTCGTCCACCACGTCCTTGAAGTCGTCCGGAACGCGGGGCAGTTTCGGCTTCGCGGGCTTGTCCGAGGGCTTGGCGTCGTCCTTCCCGGAGTCCCCGCCATCCCCGTCCCTCTCGTCCCCCGGGGACTCGTCCTTGCCGGGCGTGGGGCTGGTGTCGCCCGAACCGCCGGAGGACGCCGACTCGTTGCCCTTGTCGTCCCCTCCACTGGCCGCGGCGGCGATCATCGCGCCCAGCGCCACCATCAGCGCCACCACCGCCGCGACGATCACCAGGGTGCGCCGCGAGACGTTGCGCCGCAGCTCCGGAACCTCCCGCAGGTCCCGCAGGGAGGTGATGGAGCCCACCGGCTCCGGGCCGCCGCCGGAGGGGGCGGCGGCGCGCGTCCCGCCGGACGTGCCACGCGCCCCCTGGTCCGCGGTCCCCGAAGAGGGGGTCTTCTCGCCAACAGCCTTGCTATGAGACGGAGTTGAGGCCCGGTCCGGGGCGGAGCGGGAGGACGGCGCGCGGCCGCTCGCGCCGGACCCGGAGCCCCCGGCGCTGGCCGCCGCGCCCGCCGTGGCGTTCCGCACCGACTTGAGCGCGCCCCGCAGCCGGTCGGCGGCCGGACGGCCCTCGGACGGCCGCCCGGAGCCGGAGTCGGCGCCGGGCGTCGGCAGCACGCGCGTGGTACTGCCCTCCGCGCCGCGCGCCTCCAGCGCGGCGCCGGAGGCGACCGGCTCCAGCAGGGCCCGCGCCTCGTCCACGCCGAGCCGCTGGTCCGGGTCCTTGATGAGCAACCCCCGGATGACCTCGTCGAGTTCGGCGGCGCGTTCGGCGGGCGGGACCGGTTCGGTCATCACCGCGGTGAGGGTGGAGATCGCCGAGCCCTTGTCGTACGGAGGGCGGCCCTCGACCGCCGCGTACAGCAGGCCGCCCAGCGACCACAGGTCGGCGGGCGGGCCCGGCGGCTTGCCGCGTGCCCGCTCCGGGGAGATGTACGAGGGGGCGCCAACGAGCATGCCGGTCGAGGTGACGGACGGGTCGCCCTCGACCTTCGCGATGCCGAAGTCGGTCAGCACGACCCGGCCGGTACCCTCCTCCAGCAGCACGTTGGAGGGCTTCACGTCCCGGTGCAGGATGCCCTCACGGTGCGCGGCGCGCAGCACGTCCAGGATGGCCAGGCCGACCTCGGCGGCGCGCTGCGCCTCCAACGGCCCGTGGTCCAGGATGTGTTCGGCCAGCGAGATGCCCTCGATCAGCTCCATCACGATCCATGGACGGTCGTCCTCGTCGACGACGTCGAAGACGGTGATGGCGCTGCCACTGCGGATCCGCGCGATGGCCTTCGCCTCGCGCAGGGTCCGCGTGATGAGCCGCTGCTTCTCCTCCTCCTCGACGCTGGAGGGAAAGCGGAGTTCCTTCACCGCGACCGTGCGGCCGAGGATCTCGTCACGCGACCGCCACACGGTGCCCATTCCGCCGCGGCCGAGGACCTCCTCAAGCCGATAGCGACCCCCTACCAGCCGTCCCGCGTCGTCCTCACTCATGAATCCCCTTGAGTCCCCTTCTGCGGTAAGCCCACCCCCCGCAGCGTCCTTCATTGTGAACCATCGTCCCGACTCCTCAGGGACGGGGGCTACACCGGTGAGCCACGATTCCCCCACATCTCACAGCGCCCCACCGGCCCCCCGGAGTTACAGCGGAACGATGTCCCGCGCCCCCAGCCGCGCGGCGTCCGCCGTCTGGTCGTCCGGCTGGAGTTGGGACTCGCGCTCCGCCTCCACACGCTTCTCGTAGTGCGTCACCTCCCGGTCGATCTGGGCCGTGTCCCAACCGAGTACCGGAGCCATCAACTCGGCGCACTCGCGGGCGCTCAGGGTCCCCCGGTCGAAGGTCTCGATCGAGATGCGCGTCCGCCGCGTCAGCACGTCGTCCAGGTGCCGGGCGCCCTCGTGGGTGCAGGCGTACACCACCTCGGCCTTGAGGTAGTCGTCAGCGGCGGGCAACGGCTCGCCCAACGCCGGGTCAGCGGCGACGAGTTCGAGCACCTCGTCGGTCAACGACCCGTAGCGGTTCAGCAGATGCTCCAGCCGCGCCTCGTGCAGACCGGTGCGCTGCGCCGTCCGCGCCCGCGCGTTCCACAGCGCGTGGTAGCCCTCGGCGCCCACCAGCGGCACCTCCTCGGTCACGCAGTTCGCCACCCGCTGGTCCAGCCCGCGCACCGCCTCGTCCACGGCGTCCTTCGCCATGATCCGGTACGTGGTGTACTTGCCGCCCGCGATCACCACGAGCCCCGGCACCGGGTGCGCCACCGTGTGCTCCCGCGACAGTTTGCTCGTCGCGTCCGACTCCCCCGCCAGCAGCGGGCGCAGGCCCGCGTAGACCCCCTCCACGTCGTCCCGGGTCAGCGGGGTGGCGAGCACCGCGTTCACGTGGTCGAGGAGGTAGTCGATGTCCGCGCTGGACGCGGCGGGGTGGGCCTTGTCCAGGTCCCAGCCGGTGTCCGTCGTCCCGACGATCCAGTGCCGCCCCCAGGGGATGACGAACAGCACGCTCTTCTCCGTACGGAGGATCAGCCCCGTCGAGGAGTTGATGCGGTCCTTCGGCACCACCAGGTGGATGCCCTTGGACGCCCGCACGTGGAACTGCCCGCGCTCCGCGATGAGTCCCTGGGTGTCGTCGGTCCACACACCCGTCGCGTTGACCACCTGCTTGGCGCGCACCTCGAACTCGCCACCCTGCTCCAGGTCACGGACGCGCGCCCCGACCACCCGCTCCCCCTCGCGCAGGAAGCCCACCACCCGGGCCCGGTTGGCCGCCCGCGCGCCGTACGCGGCGGCCGTCCGCACCAGTGTGGCGACGTACCGCGCGTCGTCCATCTGCGCGTCGTAGTACTGCAAGGCGCCCACCAGCGCGTCCCGGCGCAGGCCCGGGGCGACCCGCAGCGCGTGCCGCCGGGTCAAGTGGCGGTGGACGGGCAGGCCTCGCCCGTGCCCCGAGGACATCGACATGGTGTCGTACAGCGCGACCCCGGATCCGGCGTAGAACCGCTCCCAGCCCCGGTGCTGGAGCGGGTAGAGGAACGGCACCGGCTTGACCAGGTGCGGGGCGAGGCGCTGGAGCAGCAGCCCGCGTTCCTTCAGCGCCTCGCGGACGAGCGCGAAGTCCAGCATCTCCAGGTAGCGCAGCCCCCCGTGGATCAGCTTGCTCGACCTGCTGGAGGTCCCGGAGGCCCAGTCCCGCTCCTCGACGATGCCGGTGGCGAGGCCGCGCGTCGCCGCGTCCAGCGCCGCCCCGGCGCCGACCACCCCTCCCCCGACGACGAGCACGTCGAGTTCCCGCTCGGCCATGCTCGCCAGTGCCTCGGCGCGCTGCTCCGGTCCCAGTGTCGCTGTCCTCACGCTGCCTCCTGTGCTGTCGAAAGCCGGGCGCTGCTCACTCGGCTCACCTCGGCCGTCCGTCCGACGCCACCCGCCGTCCCGCTGGCTCCCGTCCCGCTCGCTCCCATCGCGCCGTCCGCTCCTGCCGTCCGCTCCCGCTCATCCCGCGCGCCCGCCAGCTCCCGCGCCCCGGGCCGGAACCCGGGCGCCTCCCGGCGGCCCGTGGCGCCGACGGGTGACGCGCGATCCGACGCGGTGCGGGGTGGGCCCGGTGTGCCGCCGTTCGCCCCGGGAGACGTCCGGGGCCCCACCGGGCCCGGCGCTACCGCGGAGGTGCGAGCATCCCCGCCCGGGCGCCGGGGTGTCTACGGGTACGCGCCCCGGCGCACGGATCCGGCCGCCGCCCGGCCGGTACGCGCCACGGCACCACCGTCCGCCCTCCGCCGGGCACCCTCAGCACCCGCCGCACTGTCGATGGTCCTCCATTTCCACGACTTTGGCTGGCGCCTGGCGCGGCTCGACCCAGAATTCCGTATATCTGTCATATAGACGCTTAACGTTGCATAGCGTCGCATGCCACTCAGTGCGCCGTACCGGGGCCGTACTCGGAGTGCCCAGGGGAAGGGAAGCCCGCCGCCATGCCAGCAGATCTCGCCGTCATCGGACTCGGCTGTTCGGGTCTCCCGCTGGCCCGCGCCGCCACCGCCGCCGGAGTCGGCACCATCGGCTTCGACCCCGACGAACGCGCGGTCGCCGAGCTGAGCGCGGGACGGCCCCCGGCCGACGCGGCGGCCACCCCGGCGGAGATCCGCAGGATGCTGGCCGGGGGCTTCCGGGCCACCACCAACCCGGCGGTGCTCGGACGCGTCCGCACCGCCGTGATCACCGTGCCGACGCCGCTGGGCGCCGACCGCGCGCGCGACCTCTCCGCCGTGCGCGCCGCCGCTCACACCCTCGCCTCCCAGCTCCGCCCCCGGACAACCGTGATCCTTGAGTCGACGGTGTACCCGGGCGGCACCGAGGAAATCCTGCGCCCCCTGCTGGAGGAGGGCTCGGGACTGCGCGCCGGACGGGACTTCCACCTGGCCTGCTCCCCGTCCCGCACCGATCCCGGCAACCGGGTCTACGGCTACCGGAACACCCCCCAGGTGATCGGCGGGCTCACCCCGGCCTGCACGGAGGCCGCCGCCGCCTTCTTCGGACGGCTGACGGACAAAGTGGTGCGGGCCCGGGGCCCCCGCGAGGCCGAGACCTGCAAGCTGCTGGAGACCAACTACCGCCAGCTGAACATCGCGTTGATGAACGAGATGGCGGTCTTCTGCCACGACCTGGGCATCGACCTGTGGGACGTGATCCGCTGCGCGGAGACCAAGCCGTTCGGCTTCCAGGCGTTCCGGCCCGGCCCCGGCGTGGGCGGCCCCGGCGTCCCGCTGGACCCCAACTACCTCTCGTTCCGCAGCCGTTCACTGGGGTACCCGCTGCGGATGGTGGAGCTGGCGCAGGAGGTGAACGAACGCATGCCCCGCTATGTCGCCCAGCGCGCCACCACGTTGCTCAACGAGCACGGCAAGTCGGCGCGTGGCGCCCGGATCCTGTTGCTGGGCGTCACCTACAAGCCGGACCACCCCGGCCGCCAGGGCTCCCCGGCGGACGAGATCGCCACCCGGCTCCGTGAGTTGGGCGCGCAGCTGAGCTACCACGACCCGTACGTGCTCCAGTGGCGGGTGGCGGGCCGCCCGATCCCCCGCGCGGACTTCCTCTACGAGGCCGCCGCCGACGCCGACCTGACGCTCCTGCTCCAGCAGCACCGCACCTACGACCTCCAGGGGCTGGCCGCCAAGGCGCAGTTGCTGCTGGACACCCGGGGCGCGAGTCCCGCGGGCGCCGCCCACCGCCTGTGACCGGCCGCGGGCCCCAACGACCGTCCCACGCCAGCCCGTTGCCCGGCCGCCGTCGTACCCCCGTACGACGTCGCGCCGCCCACCCGTGGACGGGGAGCGGCGCGAGCGCGGACGGCGGGGTTCAGCGGGAGCGGGCCACCGTGACCTCGACCCGCTGGAACTCCTTCAGTTCGGAGTAGCCGGTCGTGGCCATCGCACGGCGCAGCGCGCCGAAGAAGTTCATCGAGCCGTCCGGGGTGTGCGAGGGGCCGAGCAGGATCTCCTCCAGCGTGCCCACGGCCCCCAGGTCGACCCGGCGGCCCCGTGGCAGCTCCTCGTGCACCGCCTCCATGCCCCAGTGGTGGCCACGGCCCGGCGCGTCCGTGGCGCGCGCCAGCGGCGAGCCCATCATCACCGCGTCCGAACCGCAGGCGATGGCCTTGGGCAGGTCTCCCGACCAGCCGACCGCCCCGTCCGCGATGACGTGCACGTAGCGGCCCCCGGACTCGTCCAGGTAGTCCCGGCGGGCGGCGGCCACGTCCGCCACGGCGGTGGCCATCGGCACCTGGATGCCGAGCACGTTCCGGGTCGTGTGCGCGGCGCCGCCGCCGAAGCCGACGAGCACCCCGGCCGCGCCGGTCCGCATCAGGTGGAGCGCCGCCGTGTAGGTGGCGCAGCCACCGACGATCACGGGCACGTCCAGTTCGTAGATGAACTGCTTGAGGTTGAGCGGTTCGGCCGCGCCCGAGACGTGCTCGGCCGAGACCGTGGTCCCCCGGATCACGAAGAGATCCACCCCGGCGTCCACCACCGCCTTCGAGAACTCCGCCGTGCGCTGCGGCGACAGCGCCGCCGCGGTCACCACCCCGGACTCGCGCACCTCCTTGATGCGCTGCCCGATCAGCTCTTCCTTGATCGGCTCCGAGTACAGCTCCTGCATCCGGCGGCTCGCGCTCAGCTCGTCCAGCCCGGCGATCTCCTCCAGCAGCGGCTCCGGGTCCTCGTACCGGGTCCAGAGGCCCTCCAGGTTGAGCACCCCGAGGCCGCCCAGCTCCCCGATGCGGATCGCGGTGCGCGGCGAGACGACCGAGTCCATCGGAGCGGCCATGAACGGCAGATCGAAGCGGTACGCGTCGATCTGCCACGCGATGGAGACTTCCTTTGGATCCCGGGTACGCCTGCTCGGCACCACCGCGATGTCGTCAAAGGCGTAAGCCCGCCGTCCGCGCTTGCCGCGCCCGATCTCGATCTCAGTCACGAAAGTGGCCTTCCATACGGTTGCCGCCCCAGTATTCCCCACACCCCGACAGCCCCCGCACCCCCGTCACTCCGGGACGAGTACCTGCGTGAAGTCCACCACATGCAGGACCAGCACCAGCAGCAGACCGTCACTGACCACGTACTCGACGCCGATGTTCGGTGTCAGGGCCAGGGAGCGGGTCGCCTCGTCGGCCGAGATCGGGACGGACATCTCGGGCCGCGGGTCCTGCGCCAGCAGGGTGAGCCCGCGCTCCAGCAGCGCGCGGCGGTCGCTCGGCAGGCCGTCCCTGACCCGCGCCGCCTCCTCGCTGAACCGCACCGCGTAGAGCATCGCGCCCCCTTCGCGTCCGAACGGCTCCCCGAGCCGTCCGCCGGCTCCGAGAGACGCGCCCAGCCTAGCGTCCGGGGGCGGGCGGGTTCAGCGCCGCGTGTAGTTGGGAGCTTCCGTGGTCATCTGGATGTCGTGCGGGTGGCTCTCCTTCAGCCCGGCCGCCGTGATGCGCACGAACCGGCCCTTCTCCTTCATCTCCGGAACGGTCGCCCCACCGACGTAGAACATGGACTGCTTCAGACCGCCCACCAGCTGGTGCACGACGGCGGAGAGCGGGCCACGGTAGGGGACCTGGCCCTCCACGCCCTCCGGGATCAGCTTGTCGTCCCCGCTGACCCGGTCCTGGAAGTACCGGTCCTTGGAGTACGACTTCTGCTCGCCGCGGCTCTGCATGGCGCCCAGCGAACCCATCCCCCGGTACGACTTGAACTGCTTGCCGTTGATGAACAGCAGCTCGCCCGGCGACTCCTCGCACCCGGCGAGCAGGCTGCCCAGCATCACCGTGTCCGCTCCGGCGACCAGCGCCTTCGCGATGTCGCCGCTGTACTGGAGACCGCCGTCCCCGATCACGGGCACCCCGGCCTCACGTGCCGCGAGCGCCGCGTCGTAGATCGCGGTGACCTGCGGCACCCCGATCCCGGCCACCACGCGCGTGGTGCAGATGGAGCCCGGGCCCACGCCGACCTTGACGCCGTCCGCGCCCGCGTCGACCAGTGTGCGGGCACCCTCGCGGGTGGCGATGTTGCCGCCGATCACGTCGACCGAGGTGTTCGACTTGATCTTCGCGACCATGTCGGCGACCAGTCGGGAGTGGCCGTGCGCGGTGTCCACCACGATGAAGTCGGCGCCCGCCTGGACCAGTTCCTGAGCCCGCTCGTAAGCGTCCCCCGCGACGCCCACGGCGGCACCGACGATCAGCCGCCCCTCGGCGTCCTTCGCGGCGAGTGGGTACTGCTCGGCCTTGACGAAGTCCTTGACGGTGATGAGCCCCTTGAGCACGCCCTCCGCGTCCACCAGCGGCAGCTTCTCGATCTTGTGGCGGCGCAGCAGCTCCATCGCCTCGTGCCGCGAGGTGCCCACCCGGGCGGTGACCAGCGGCATCGGCGTCATGACGTCCTGGACCCGGCGGCTGCGGTCGTCCTCGAAGGCCATATCGCGGTTGGTCACTATCCCCAGGAGCTTGCCCGCCCCGTCGGTGACCGGCACCCCGCTGATCCGGAACGTGCCACACAGCTCGTCCGCCTCGGCCAGCGTGGCCTCGGGGCGGATGGTGATCGGGTCGGCGACCATCCCGGACTCGGACCGCTTGACCCGGTCCACCTGGGTGGCCTGGTCCGCGATCGACAGGTTCCGGTGCAGCACGCCGACCCCGCCCTGCCGCGCCATCGCGATCGCCATCCGGGCCTCGGTGACCTTGTCCATCGCGGCGGAGAGCAGCGGCACGTTCACCCGGACGTTCCGCGAGACCAGCGAGGAGGTGTCGATGTGCTCCGGCGCCATGTCCGACTCACCGGGGAGGAGCAGCACGTCGTCGTAGGTCAGCCCGAGAGTGGCGAACTTGTCGGGGACACCGTCTACCCCGGGGACTCGTTCCGTCATGACACCTTTCCCAATGCTTGCCCTGGTGCGGAAATCCATGGTAACGGGCCAGCGCTACTCCTCCGCCAGCTCCCGGAGCCGGTTCAGCGCCCGGTGCTGGGCGACCCGCACGGCGCCCGGGGACATCCCCAGCATCTGTCCCGTCTCCTCCGCCGTCAGCCCGACGGCGACCCGCAGCAGCACCAGCTCCCGCTGGTGTTCCGGCAGGTTGGCCAGGAGCTTCTTCGCCCACTCCGCGTCGCTGCTGAGCACCGCGCGCTCCTCCGGGCCCAGCGAGTCGTCCGGCCGCTCCGGCATCTCGTCCGAGGGGACAGCGGTGCTGCCGGGGTGACGCATCGCGGCCCGTTGCAGGTCAGCCACCTTGTGCTGGGCAATGGCCACCACGAACGCCTCGAACGGCTTGCCCGTGTCCCGGTAGCGCGGCAGGGCGCAGAGCACCGCGATACACACCTCCTGGGCGAGGTCGTCCACGAAGTGCCGCGCGTCCCCTGGCAGCCGGGTCAGCCGGGTACGGCAGTAGCGCAGCGCCAGCGGGTGGACCTGGGCGAGAAGGTCGTGTCTGGCCTGCTCGTCCCCCTCCGCCGCGCGTTGAACGAGGGCGCTGACCTCCCGCGGCCCGGCAACCGGCATGGGCGGCCCCCCGTTCTCGTCATCGCGCACCGGTGGGCGGTGCGTCGCAGTCCTACGATCCGTCGCACCGCGCCCGTTCTCGCGCCGTGCGGCACTATGAGCTGGCGCACTGGTACTCATGTCCCGCGCTCTCCCCTCACGCCTGCCCGACCGGTCGCCGAGGAACTCCATACCTCAAGCATGCGGCACGCGCGGGATTACTGAGCGCCGCCTCGCGATATCGCACCGGTCACACCTCGCTCCCGTCCCCGGCGACCCACCACTGACCTGGGACACCTCAATCCAGCAAGCGAACCAGAGCGTCCGGCGGGCCCTGCTGCCGGGGCCACGGAAACCCTGGCGGGCACCGCGGCGGCCCTCCGACCATCCGGCGAAACGGGCACGGAACGGCGGTTCCACCCCCCGGACCCGGTCCGGCGCACCGGCGGTCCTTCTCCCCCTCACCCGCCGCGTCCGGCCGGTGCCTTCCCCACCCCGGGTTCGCCCCCACCATCGGACGCGGCGTCGTCGCCCCCGGGGACCGGGCCGACGGCGCGGCCGGCGTACCGCGCTCCCGAACCACCCACTCGGGGGAAGCGCGGAACGGACGGACGTCGACGGGGCCGCGCCACACGCCCTGTCCCCACCACGGTCGAGCCCCACGCGCGTGAAGTCCGACCCCGCGCCACCGGCGGAACCCGGACCAGCCCGGACCCCGGTGGCCCCCGACGGAAGCCGGGGCGGCGGCCGTCCCCACGGGAGACGGCCCTGGCCCGAACCGACGGACGCCGTGCCGAGGCGGTCCCGGCCACCCCGACGGGGTCCGGACCGACGGACACGACGCCTCACCACCATCACCACGGCCCACCGCAACGGCGAACCACGGCTGACACATCCAGCACGTCCCGCACGTGAGCGAACCGGCCCGGGAGCACCGCCAGGTGCTCCCCGTACCGCCGCCCGGGGCGCCCGAGGGCGTGCGCCCCGGACCCGCTAGCGCACCAGACCCCAGCGGAAGCCGAGCGCCACGGCGTGCGCGCGGTCCGAGGCGCCGAGCTTCTTGAACAGCCGCCGGGCGTGGGTCTTCACCGTGTCCTCGGAGAGAAAGAGTTCACGGCCGATCTCCGCGTTGGAGCGGCCGTGGCTCATGCCCTCCAGCACCTGGATCTCGCGCGCGGTGAGCGTCGGCGCCGCCCCCATCTCGGCGGAACGGAGCCGCCGGGGGGCGAGTCGCCAGGTCGGGTCGGCCAGCGCCTGGGTGACGGTGGCCCGCAACTCGGCGCGCGAGGCGTCCTTGTGCAGGTATCCCCGGGCACCGGCGGCGACGGCCAGCGCCACACCGTCCAGGTCCTCGGCGACGGTCAGCATGATGATCCGGGCACCCGGATCAGCGGAGAGCAGTCGCCGTACCGTCTCCACGCCCCCCAGTCCGGGCATGCGGACGTCCATCAGAATCAGGTCGGAACGGTCGGCGCCCCAGCGGCGGAGGACTTCCTCGCCGTTGGCCGCCGTCGTCACCCGCTCCACGCCGGGCACGGTCGCCACCGCTCGGCGGAGTGCCTCCCGGGCAAGCGGGGAGTCGTCGCAGACGAGGACGGAAGTCATGACCGCCCTCCGCAGCTGATGCGCATCACCTTGAGCCTCCAGGCTGCTTGAATCGTCATCTGTGCGATTGACAGCCAGGACGTGGGAGCCCGAGCTGACTTCATCAACCGCTTTCGCACTCTCAACGACGGTCACCCGAAAGAGTTACGGCTTCCAGCGGCTGAGTCCAACACTCTACGTGAGTGCGCGTACACGGATCAGTTCCGCCGTCCTCGGGCATTTGGCGTGACCCGCTCCGCCCGTGGGCGGTTGTTTACTGCCCGATTTGAGGCATTTCCTCGGTTTTGGTGTCATCGGTAGCGAGATTCGAAAGAGTCATATTTACGTACCTCTTTCTTCGCAGCGCTCAGCACACCGAGGGGATAGGCAATGGCAGACTTCTCCCGCCTCCCGGGCCCGAACGCCGATCTGTGGGACTGGCAGCTCCTCGCCGCCTGCCGGGGCGTCGACAGTTCCCTCTTCTTCCATCCGGAGGGCGAGCGGGGCGCCGCCCGCAGCGCGCGGGAGACGTCGGCGAAGGAGGTCTGTATGCGCTGTCCGGTGCGCTCCGAGTGCGCGGCGCACGCCCTCGCCGTCCGTGAGCCGTACGGGGTCTGGGGCGGGCTGACCGAGGACGAGCGGGAGGAGCTGATGGGGCGCGCCCGCACCCGGATGAGCCCCGGACCCGCCACCGCGCCGCCCGCCACCGGTCCGGACGCCCGCCCGGACCCGCCGGCCAGGCCGCTCCCGGCCGAGGCCGCCCGTCCCGCGCGTCCGGCGCCGGGAACGCCCGGCTCCGGCGAACCGGAGACGTGGCCGGACTCCGACACCGGCCCCACCCACCACGCCCCGGTCACCTAGCCCGGGGCTCCGCGGAACGGGAGCCGGGCTTCGGCGGACCGCCGGGCGGCCGGGGCCGGAGCTGCCGGGGGCGGAGGCCGCACGGCTCGTCGGCGCCGCGTCCGTCCGGCGGATGCTCCGGCTGGCCGGGGCGGTGGGTGGCACGTCGCACGGGCGTACGTCCGTGCGGGCCCAACTGGGGGACGCGGCACGGCCGATACCGTTCGCGGTATGACGACTGCACTGATTACCGGGGCGACCGCCGGGCTGGGTGCCGCCTTCGCCCGGCGGCTGGCTCGGGACGGCCACGATGTGGTGCTGGTCGCGCGGGACACGGCGCGGCTTCGCGAACACGCGACCGACCTGCACGACCGGCATGGTGTCGAGGCGAGCGTCCTCACCGCCGACCTCGCCACCGAGAAGGGGATCGCGGCCGTCGAGGACCGGCTGCGGGACCGCGAACACCCCGTCGACCTGCTCGTCAACAACGCCGGGTTCGGCAACAAGGGCCGCTATCTGGACGTACCGATGGCGGACGAGCTGACGATGCTGAAGGTGCACTGCGAGGCGGTGCTCCGGCTGACCACGGCCGCGGTGGAGGGAATGCGGGACCGGGGCCGGGGCGGCGTGATCAACGTGTCCTCGGTCGCCGCCTTCTTCCCCCGCGGCACGTACGGCGCCTCCAAGGCGTGGGTCACGCAGTTCACGCAGGGCGCGGCGAACGACCTGGCGGACAGCGGGATGCGGCTGATGGCGCTCTGCCCCGGGTTCGTCCGCACCGAGTTCCACGCCCGGGCCGGGATGGACGCGGGCAGGGTGCCCGGCTGGATGTGGCTGAGGGCGGACCGGGTGGTCGACACGGCCTTGGCCGACCTGGCCCGGGGCAGGACGCTGTGCGTCCCCGACCCGCGGTACAAGGCGGTGCTCGGCGCGAGCAAGCTCGTGCCCCGGGGGGCGCTCGGCCGGGCGTCCACGAGGACCGGCCGCCGGTACACCCCGCGCTGAGGCGCCCCCGCCCGGGAGACGCGCGGTCGCGCGACGCGTCGGGGCCCGCTTCCACACCGCGTGGGTGGGAAGCGGGCCCCGGGCCGTTCCGTCACACGGGCGGAGCCGCGTGCTGTCGGACCTCGCTCAGTGCGCGTGACCGTGGCCGTGGCCGCCCGCGGCCTCCTCTTCCTCGGCCGGCTTCTCGACGACCAGGGTCTCGGTCGTCAGCAGCAGCGAGGCGATGGACGCCGCGTTCTCCAGCGCCGAACGCGTCACCTTCACCGGGTCGTTGACGCCCGCCTTGATGAGGTCGCCGTACTCGCCGGTGCCGGCGTTGAAGCCGTGGGTCTTCTCCAGCTCGGCCACCTTGGAGGTGACGACGTAGCCCTCGTGCCCGGCGTTCTCCGCGATCCAGCGCAGCGGCTCGACGACGGCGCGGCGGACGACGGCGACACCGGTGGCCTCGTCGCCCTCCTTGCCGAGGTTGCCGTCCAGCACCTTCGCGGCGTGCACCAGGGCGGAGCCGCCACCGAGCACGATGCCTTCCTCGACGGCGGCGCGCGTCGCGGAGATGGCGTCCTCCAGGCGGTGCTTCTTCTCCTTCAGCTCGACCTCGGTGGCCGCGCCGACGCGGATCACGCAGACGCCACCGGCGAGCTTCGCGAGCCGCTCCTGGAGCTTCTCGCGGTCCCAGTCGGAGTCGGTGGCCTCGATCTCGCCCTTGATCTGGGCGACCCGGCCCTGCACGTCGTCGGCGCTGCCCGCGCCGTCGACGATGGTGGTGTCATCCTTGGTGACCGTCACGCGGCGGGCGGTGCCCAGCACGTCCAGCCCGGCCTGGTCCAGCTTGAGACCGACCTCCTCGGCGATGACGGTGCCGCCGGTGAGGGTGGCCATGTCGCCCAGCATCGCCTTACGGCGGTCACCGAAGCCGGGAGCCTTGACGGCGACGGCGTTGAAGGTGCCCCGGATCTTGTTGACGACCAGCGTGGACAGGGCCTCGCCCTCGACGTCCTCGGCGATGATCAGCAGCGGCTTCGAGCCACCCGCCTGCATGATCTTCTCCAGCAGCGGCAGCAGGTCCTGGATGGAGCTGATCTTGCCCTGGTGGATCAGGATGTAGGGGTCGTCGAGGACGGCCTCCATCCGCTCCTGGTCGGTCACGAAGTACGGCGAGAGGTAGCCCTTGTCGAAGGCCATGCCCTCGGTGAAGTCCAGTTCGAGACCGAAGGTCTGGGACTCCTCGACGGTGATCACACCGTCCTTGCCGACCTTGTCCATCGCCTCGGCGATCAGCTCGCCGACCTGGTCGTCCTGGGCGGACAGCCCGGCGACGGCGCCGATGTCCTCCTTGGAGTCGATCGGCCGCGCGACGGCGAGCAGGTCGTCGGAGACGGCCTTGACGGCCGCGTCGATCCCGCGCTTCAGGGCGGCGGGCGAGGCGCCGGCGGCGACGTTCCGCAGCCCCTCGCGGACGAGCGCCTGGGCCAGCACGGTCGCGGTGGTGGTGCCGTCACCCGCGATGTCGTTGGTCTTGGTCGCCACCTCCTTGACCAGCTGGGCGCCCAGGTTCTCGTACGGGTCCTCGACCTCGACCTCACGGGCGATGGTGACGCCGTCGTTGGTGATGGTCGGGGCGCCGAACTTCTTGTCGATGACGACGTTGCGGCCCTTCGGGCCGATCGTCACCTTGACGGTGTTCGCCAGGTTGTCGACACCGCGCTCAAGGGCGCGCCGGGCGTCCTCGTCGAACTTCAGGATCTTGGCCATGGGAGCTGTTCGGTCCTCTCAAACGAGCCGCGCCCCGGCCCCGGCCAGCGCGTACGCGGCGGCGTACACGACTGCGGGGACCAGGGCGCGGATCAGGAGCAATCTTCGATGACTTACTTCTCGACGATCGCGAGAACGTCGCGGGCCGAGAGGACGAGGTACTCCTCGCCGCTGTACTTCACCTCGGTACCGCCGTACTTGCTGTACAGCACGATGTCGCCGACGTTGACGTCGAGCGGCAGGCGGTTGCCGTCCTCGAATCGGCCCGGGCCCACGGCCAGGACGGTGCCCTCCTGGGGCTTCTCCTTGGCGGTGTCCGGAATGACCAGGCCGGAGGCCGTGGTCTCTTCGGCGTCGAGCGGCTGGACCACGATGCGGTCCTCAAGCGGCTTGATGGCAACCTTGCTGGCGGTCGTCACGATCCGACCTCCCCCTTCGGAGATCTCATCACGGGGTCTTATGTCTGGGGTGGCGACCTGGAAGATCCGTCGTCGCGGGTGCCGGATCTGCCCGTCGCGTACTCTTGGCACTCCCTGAGGGAGAGTGCCAGCGCCGAGACTATGCGGGCATTAGCACTCGGTCAAGCCGAGTGCCAGCCGCGCCGGTTCCGGCCCCCGCTGTCCGCCGATCCGGCCCCGCCCCGGCCCGCGTGACCGCACCGGCCCGCTGGCACCCCGGCACCCCGGCACCCCGGCACCCCGAGGCAGCTTCGCCGCTTCCCGCTTTCCCCGCCTCCCCCGCCTCCGTCTCTCCCCGCCCCGGGGCCTGAACGGGGCCGCGTCCGGGCGCCGTTGGGCGGCCCCACGGCGCCGTCGCCGGCGCCGTCGCCGGGTCAGCGCACGGAGCACGGCGCCCCGCCCGCCCGTCCGCGCTCCCACGCGCCCCCGCACAATGAGACCGTGACCGACCTCGACGACCTCGACGCCTTCGCCGCCCTGCTGACCGAGGAGGGCGGAGCGCTGCTCACCTCGCTCCGCGACCTCGCCCCGGCGGACGAGCTGTCCGTCGCGACCCGGCTGCGCCGGGACCATCCGGCGCCGCTGGTGTCGGCCGCGCTCACGCAGGCCCGCCTGCGGCAGCGCGCGGTCGCCAAGTTCGGCGCCGAGGACGCCGCCCGGATGTACTTCACCCCGGACGGGCTGGAGCAGGCGACCAGGGCGAGCGTGGCCACCCACCGCGCGGGGCG
Source organism: Streptomyces sp. AJS327 (assembly GCF_013450295.1). GTDB lineage: Bacteria > Actinomycetota > Actinomycetes > Streptomycetales > Streptomycetaceae > Streptomyces. The sequence goes on along the minus strand of NZ_SKBR01000004.1, from coordinate 873,217 downwards.
CTTCGCGGAGGAGTTCGGGGTGCGCCGGGTGGTGGACCTCTGCTGCGGGATCGGCGGGGACGCGGTGGCCCTGGCCCGGGCGGGCATCGCGGTGCTCGCCGTCGACAGATCCCCGCTGACCTGCGCCGTGGCCCGGGCCAACGCCGAGGCGCTGGGGCTCGGCGAGCTGATCGAGGTGCGCCAGGCGGACGTGGCCGAGGTGCTGGCCGAGGTCGCCGGACCGGCCCGCGCGGACGGTACGGACAGCACCGCGGGTACGGACAGCACCACCGGCGGGGGCGGCGGCGACGGCACGGACGGCGGGGGGTGGGCGGGGGCGCTCGCGGATCCGGCCACCGGGCTGTTCGTCGACCCGGCGCGGCGCGGGGCACGGGGCGGAGGTGGCCGCGGCGGACGGATCTTCGACCCCGAGGCGTACGAACCCCCGCTCAGCTGGGCGATGGCGGCGGCGCGGACGGCGGCGTACGGGGCGGTGAAGGTGGCGCCCGGAATTCCACACGAGGCCGTGCCCGGGGAGGCGGAGGCCGAGTGGGTCTCGGACGCCGGGGACGTCAAGGAGGCGGTGCTCTGGTTCGGCGGGGGCAGCCCCGGGCGGACCCGTGCCACGCTGTGCTCCCCGCGCGGACGGCCGGGGAGGACCGGGCCCGGGGCCAACGTCACGCTGCTGGGAACGGGTCGCCCCGATCCGGAGGCGGGTCCGGTGGGGGACTATCTCTACGAGCCGGACGGCGCGGTGATCCGCGCGCACCTGGTGGCGGAGGTCGCGGCCGACACCGGGGGCCGATTGGTCGACCCGACCATCGCCTACGTCACCTCGGACCTCCCGCGTCCGACCCCGTTCGCCCCCGCGTACCGGATCACCGACCAACTCCCCTTCAACGTCAAGCGGTTGCGGGCGCTGCTGCGTGAACGTGGGGTGGGGGTGGTGGAGGTGAAGAAGCGGGGTTCGGCGGTGGAGCCGGAGGAGCTGCGCCGCAAGCTCAGGCTGTCCGGGCGCGCGTCCTGCACGGTCTTCCTGACCCGGGTCGCGGGGGCACCGGCGATGCTGCTCGGCCATCCGCTGCGGGACGCCACGGAATCCGAACTCCCCTCCTGAGCGGGGAACATGGGCAACGGTCGTCCGTATGCCGGAAGTTGGGTAGCGCGAGACGGCAGTACCGGTCCGGGGAGGTCTCCCGGTCGGGTGAAGGTTCGCGTGTGGCACGTCCGTTGGCCGTGCGGTACCGAACGCCCCCGTCGGATGGGCTCGTTGGGGTCGGGCGCGGGGCCGGGGACGGTCACGGCGTACCGGGAAGACTCGGCACCCGGAGGGCGCGACGCGGGGACCCGGCTGTCCTAGGCTCACAGTCATGTCGGAGCAGAGCGGCACCACTTCGGATTCCCCGTCCGCCATCGACCTCGACGCCTACGCCGCCCGGATCGGTTGGACCGGTCCGCACGAGGCCAGCGTGGAGACCCTGAGCGCGGTGCAGTACGCACATCTCCTCGCGATCCCCTTCGAGAACCTCGAACCGCTCGGGGGCGCGGCGCCCTCGCTGGACGTGGCGGACCTCCAGTCCAAGCTCGTCCACGGCGGGCGGGGCGGGTACTGCTACGAGCACAACTCCCTGTTAGCGGCGGTGTTCTCGGCACTGGGCTTCGAGGTGACGACGCTGGCCGCGCGCGTCCAGGTCGGCGCGCGCGGGGCGGTCCGCCCGCGTACCCACATGTGCCTGCTGGTGCGGTCGCCGGACACGGGCACCCCCTACCTGGCCGACGCGGGCTTCGGCGCACCGGGGGCGCTGCTGGAGCCGGTGCCGCTCGTCCCGGACACGGAACACCGTCAGGTGGGCGGCAGGTGGCGGCGGTTGGTGTGTCAGGAGCCGTCCGGGAAGCAGCCGTTGGAGCGCTGGACGCTCCAGGCGTACGAGGAGGGAGACGGCTGGGCGGACCAGTACCTGTTCACCCTGGAGCCGTACGAGGCACCGGACTTCAACGTCATCAACTGGTACGCCGCGACGCATCCGCGCTCGCCGTTCCACCACACTCCACGGGTCATGCGTGTACTGCCGGACGGCTACCGGCTGTTGACCGGTGACGCGGTCCATCGGGCGCGCGAGGACGTCGGTCTGACGGTCCAGGACATCTCCGCCACGGACGCCACGGAGCTACGGCGCATGCTGACCGAGGAGTTCACGCTGACGCTGCCGGACGAGCCGCTGCCCTTCGGTCCCCCGCCCACCTCCTGAGCCCGCCCCGGGAGGTCCGCACGGGAGGCCGGTGCGGGACGGTCAGACCTGCTCGAAGCGCCAGCGGTGGACCGGTCGGGCCACCAACGGCCCCGGGGGGTCTGGGAGTTCGGGTAGTTCGGCGGAGAGGTCCGCCTCCCACCAGCTGATCACCAGCACCCGTCCGCCCTCGGCCGCGAAGGTCTCCCGGCGCGCGGGCGGCGGGGTGAGCCGCTGTTCGCGGGCCCAGTCGAGCAGTTCGGCGCCGCGCCCGGGCGCGGCCTTGGACTCCCACATCAGGGCTACGGTCATGACGAGTAGAGGTTCTTCCCGCTCAGTTCGTGCACGTGGTCGTGGCTGTGGTCGTGGTCATGGCGGTGGCCATGGCCGTGCGTGTGTCCGGGCTCGTGGCCGTGTCCGGGGTCCTGTCCGTGCGGGTCTCCGCTGGCCGGGAGGTGGGGTTCCGTCACCGGCAGCGAGGAGTCGGCGGGGAGGTCCCAGCCGGAGGGCGCGCGGTTCCTGGCCACCATCTCGGCGCCGAGCGCCGCGACCATCGCACCGTTGTCCGTGCACAGCTTGGGCCGGGGGACGCGCAGCGTGATCCCCGCGGCGGCGCAGCGCTCCTCCGCCATCGCGCGCAGGCGGGAGTTGGCCGCGACCCCACCGCCGATCATCAGGTGGTCCACGCCCTCCTCCCGGCAGGCCCGGACGGCCTTACGGGTCAGCACGTCGACGACCGCCTCCTGGAAGGAGGCCGCCACATCGGCCACCGGCACCTCCTCACCCGCCGCGCGCCGGGCCTCGATCCAGCGGGCCACGGCCGTCTTGAGGCCGGAGAAGGAGAAGTCGTACGGGGCGTCGCGGGGGCCGGTCAGCCCGCGCGGGAAGGCGATGGCGGCCGGGTCCCCCTCGCGGGCGTACCGGTCGATGACCGGTCCGCCGGGGAAGCCGAGGTGCAGCACCCGGGCGACCTTGTCGAACGCCTCGCCCGCGGCGTCGTCGATGGTCGAGCCGAGCGGGCGGACGTCCGTGGTGATGTCCGGCGCGAGCAGCAGCGAGGAGTGGCCGCCAGAGACCAGCAGCGCCATCGTCGGCTCGGGGAGCGCGCCGTGTTCCAGCTGGTCGACGCAGATGTGCGAGGCGAGGTGGTTGACGCCGTAGACCGGCTTGCCCAGCGCGTAGGCGTACGCCTTCGCCGCGGAGACGCCGACGAGCAGCGCGCCCGCGAGGCCGGGCCCCGCGGTGACGGCGACGCCGTCCAGGTCGCGCGCGGCGACGCCCGCCTCGCGCAGCGCGCGCTCGATGGTGGGCACCATCGCCTCCAGGTGGGCGCGGCTGGCGATCTCCGGGACGACGCCGCCGTACCGGGCGTGCTCGTCCACGCTGGACGCCACCGCGTCGGCGAGCAGGGTGTGCCCGCGCACCACCCCCACGCCGGTCTCGTCGCAGGAGGTCTCGATACCGAGGACGAGCGGTTCATCAGCCATGGTTCTCGTGTTCCTTGTGTTCCCGGGAGACGTGGGGATCCTGGTCGGCTCGGGGAGCCAGGGGTGTCGGGGGTGCCGGAAACCCCGCGGACTCCGCGGTCCGGCGCATCACGAGGGCGTCGACCCCGGCGGGCTGGTAGTAGCCGCGCCGCACGCCGACCGGCGCGAAGCCGAAGCGCTCGTACAGCCGCTGGGCCCCGGGGTTGTCGACCCGCACCTCCAGCAGCACCTCGTGGCAGCCGAAGGCGGTGGCGGCGGAGAGCAGCGCGGAGAGCAGCCGGGCGCCGAGGCCCGCGCGGCGGTGGCTCGGCAGGACGCCGATGGTCTGTACGTCGGCGCTGCCGCTGACGGCCGCGAGGCCCGCGTAGCCCACGATCTCGCCGGTGTCCCGGTCGACGGCGAGGAGGTAGCGGCGGGTGGCCCCGGGACCGCGCGCGTGCGCCAGCTCCGACCAGAGCATCCCGGCGGACCAGGCGTCCTCCTCGAACAGCCGCCGCTCCAGCTCGGTGACGCGGGCGATGTGCCACCAGCGCATCTCGCGCAGCTCGACCCGCGCCTCACCCTCCGGGCCCGCTGCCGGTGTTCCGGTCACTGGGGGGTGACCACCTTGTAGTTGGCCGGAACCTTCGCGTCGGGTCGCCGGAGGTAGAGCGGCCGCGGCGGTGGGAAGTCGGCTCCCCCGGCCAGCCGCTCGGCGGCCAGCCGGGCCAGCGCGGCGGCGGACTGACCGGCCGGGAGGTCCGCGCGCAGACCGGGGAAGTCCGCCGGGTACAGCGCCGCCCCGGCGCCGACCGCGGGGAGTTCGCGTACCTCGGGCGGCAGCTCGCCGGGCCGGTTGACCGCCGGATCGCCCAGTCGCGTACGGGAGTTGGCGTACCGCGCCCAGTACACCTCCTTGCGGCGGGCGTCGGTGGCCACGACGAAGGGGGTGTCCAGCCCGGAGGCGTACGCGAGGCCGTCCAGCGTGCAGAGGCCGCGCACCGGGACGCCGAGCGCGGCGCCGAACGCCTCGGCGGTGGCCAGCCCCACCCGGAGGCCGGTGTACGGGCCGGGCCCCACCCCGACGACGACGCTGGTGACCTCGGGCAGCGGCACCTCGGCGGCGCGCAGCACCCGGTCGACGGCGGGCAGCAGCAGTTCGCCGTGACGGCGCGCGTCCGTCTCGTCGGAGGAGGCGAGGACGCGGTCACCGTCCGTGTCGTACAGGGCCACGGTGACGGCTGGGGTTGCGGTGTCGAGAGCGAGCAGCACACCCCCAGCCTACGGCGGCGCCGGGGGTTCCCCGCCGCCGTCGCCCGGCCCCGGCCGTCCTGCCGCCGGGCCACCCCCCTGGCCCGGCGGTGTCGCGCTACCGGCCGCCCTTGCCGTCCTTCTCGGCGGCCGAGCCGAAGGGGACGCCGGAACCGGTGACCTTCGCCCGGATCCCCTCCTTGACGACGGACACGCTCCGCAGCCTCACCTCGCCCGGCAGGTCGGGCAGCGAGACGGAGAGTGACAGCCGTTCCGCCAACTCCGGCTCCTCGATCTTCCGCAGCCCCGCGACCAGCGCCGGGTCGATGCCGAGCTTCTCCAGCAGCGCGGGGTTCCGGACGGCCACGTCCAACACGTTGACCTGCATCAGCTCCCGCGTGAACGTGGGCTTGCGGGTCACCCGGCTCAGCTCGCGGTCGCTGGCCCGCACGCGCTGGGCGCGCTCCGGGGTCAGCCCGAAGCGCTCCGCGAAGGCCCGCACCTCGAACAGCGCCCGCGCCTTCTCGGCGTCCCGCTGGATGCGCTCCGCCACCGGACGGTCGAGCAGCAACCCGCCGTTCTCGCCCGGCGTGTAGCGGAAGCGGCCGGGGACGCGCAGCAGCATGTTGTCGACGGTGGTGCCCACCGCCTTGTCGCCGTCCCGCCGCAGGTGGGCCCGGGCGCGGACGGCCACCTCCTCCCCGGCGACCGGCAGCTTGCCGTCCGCCAGGACGGTGTTCGGCCCGCCGGAACTGAACCCGACCTGGGAGGTGCCGAGTTCACGGTCGAGGTCGTCGAACTCCAGGAGCACGTCGGCCCGCATGCTGCCGAGTACCGCGCCCCTGATGGAGGTCGGCGCGTCCCCGACGATCCGCACGTCCCGCACCGAACCGCTGACCTGCGCGACCGATATCCGGCCCGCGGGCATGTCCGGAATCGTCACCTCGACGTGGTCGAGGCGGTCCCCCGCGAGCTGGGTGAGGAAGGGGAAGCCCCGGATGTGCACCTCCGGCTCGGCGTGCAGGTTCAGCGAGTCCTTCACCTTCTCCGCCGCCTTGCCCTCGGCGTAGAGCGCCGCCCAGCGGTCCGCGACGAACAGGAAGGCCAGCAGCACCACGCAGCCCACCACGCACTTGATCAGCAACCACAGCCGGGAGCGGCGGCGTCTGCGCACGGCCCGCAGGTACGGCATCCGCTCCTCGTAGTCGGAGTAGCCGGAGTACCCGGAGTGGCCGGAGTGCTCGGAGTCCGGGTCGTCCGGCCCGTCGTCGGGGCGGAAGGTGAACCCGAGCGGGCCCTCGTCGAGGGCGCCGCCCGCGTGGGGGGTGTCCGTTTGGCTGGATGAACCAGAGGGGCCGGAGGGGCCGGTGCGGCCGGTGGAGCCGTGGGGGGCGCCTGGTCCCTCGGCGGGGTCCGGTTCGGCGGCCAGTTCCTCGTACGGGTTCCGGCTCGGGGGGTCCGCCGGCGGGCTGCCGGGCGGCGCCAGCTCCGCGTAAGGATTCGGTGTACGTGGTACGGAAGTTGTGGAACGTGTCGATGAACCGTGGGGGGTCATCGCCACATGCGAACACAATGTCGGGCACCGGTCCAAGTCTCACCGGAGGAAGCCGGACAGCGTCCGCGCGGATCGCGGGCGGGCAGACGGCGGCCCCCGGCCACGGGGGCGGAGGCGCTCCCTCCGGCTGCTACCGTCGGCAGCGGTGCGGCCGGGCCGCGCCGCGCGGCTCGACGACGGCGTACTGGACGAGAGGTGGCGGCGCACGGTGGCAGGCAGCAGCGGGGGGCCCGCACAGTCCGGCGGTGGTTCGCACGGGGCCGGAATCGCCGTGACCGCGCTGACCGCGGGGGCGCTCGCCATCATCGGCTTCTTCGCGTACCAGGCGTCCGCCGCGCAGGACGACGCCTCGGCCCGCAAGCCCCCGCCGTCCTCGTCCCCCTCGAAGGACGCGAAGGACTCACCGAAGGAGCGGGCCGAGGCGCTGCCCGCCGACTCGGGGAACGGCAAGCGCGTGGTCTACGCGCTGAAGCGCCAGCGGGTCTGGCTGGTGGACAAGGGCGACAAGGTCGTCCGCACGTTCAAGGTCACCCCGAGCGCGGTCAATCCCCCGCCGGGGGGCTACCGCGTGGAGTCCCGCGCCGCGCACGTCACCGGCTCGGACGGCGTCCCCGTGGAGAACGTCGTGCGCTTCGCGACGGTGCAGGGCACCACGGTCGGCTTCAGCGCCGCCATCGACGGCACGATGCCGGAGCGCGAGACGGGACAGCGGACGGGCGGAGTCCGGGAGTCCCGGCCGGACGGCGAGGCGATGTGGCGGTTCACGATGATCGGCACGAAGGTCGTCGTCGTCCGCTGAGGGCAGCCTCCGCCGCCCGCCCCGGGGAACCCCCGCGCCGGGAACCCGACTCCGGGGCCACGCCGGGGGCCGTACCGAGGGACCGGTTCGCGGGCCGAGCGGGGGAGCCGCCCCGTCCGGCGCCCCGTCCGGACCCGCGCGCGACGCACGCGTCCGGAGGCGCCCGCCGGGGGCTAGGCGGCGTCCTGACCCGGCTCGGGGCGTCCGCACCCGGGGCGCGAGACGCGCGCCGGACGCCGGGTCTCGGACTCGGCCGGTTCCGGATCCGGGGGCGGGGTGGACACCGCGGCGGCGGCGGCGCAGGAGGCCAGCAGATCGCTCATCGGCACCGGTGACACCGGCTCCCGCCTCCGCTCACGCTCATGGGCCGTCATGGTCCCTCCCTGACTCGGGATGCCGGGTGGTTAGGTGTACCTAACCCAGCTGTCTTCAACCATAGGACCATGGGAAAGACCGCCCACGCAACATCTTGCCGACACCCTGTCGGAACGCTGGCGCGCGCTCCTCACCGGGGACGACGGGCGCCACCACCCTCCGTGGCGACGGACCTGACGGGGGACCTGACGGGCCTGACGAGCCTCAGCACACGGTGAGTTCGGCCCCGGTCGGGGCCGCGCGCGGGCGACGCGCGGGACGGCCCGGAGCCCGGACGGCCCCGGAGCCCGGGCGGGATGCTGGGTACGGGGCGTGGTGCCCCGGAGGCCGTGGCCGAGAGCCACGAGGAGACCTGCCGGGGTGGGTGCGTACGGGGGTCGGAGGGTGCCGTCAGGCTGCGGCGGGCGCCGGGGAGGCGAGGCACCGGGGTGGTGCGTACGGGTCAGAGGGTGGGCAGCTCCGCGCCGACCCAGCGGGGGCCGACGCCGGTGAGCCGGACCACCCGCTCGTCCACGCCGGGCCCGGTGGCGTCGCCGGAGGCGCGCTCGATCACCACGTGCAGCCGGTCCTCGGTCAGCTCCTCCACCCGGCCCTCGCCCCACTCCACGACGACCACGGACTCCGGCAGCGAGACGTCGAGGTCCAGGTCCTCCATCTCCTCCAGCCCACCGCCCAGCCGGTACGCGTCGACGTGCACCAGCGGCGGGCCCTCCCCCAGCGGCGGATGCACCCGGGCGATGACGAAGGTGGGCGAGGTGACGTCGCCCCGCACCGCCAGCCCCGCGCCGAGGCCCCGCGTCAGCGTGGTCTTGCCCGCGCCCAGCTCCCCGGTGAGCAGGACCAGATCACCGGCGCGCAGCACGGCCGCGAGGCGCCGTCCCAGCTCCCGCATCTGGTCGGCGGTCTCAACGGTGACGGTTCGGGCGGCCGTGGCGGCGGGGCGGGGTGTCGGCAGCTGGCCGGGCGGCGGGGGCGGGGGGGACGGGTCGTGCGGTGCTTCCATGCGTCCGGATGGTACGCGCCAGCAGCGCCCCGAGCCGCTCGGTGACCTCCCGGGGACGCTCCAGCGGCGCGAGGTGCCCGGTGCCCTCCAGCACCGTCAGCTCGGCGGCGGGCAGGGCCCGCGCGATGGCCTCCGCATGCTCCCTGGGGGTCAGCGGATCGCGGTCGCCCGCGAGGACCAGCGCCGGGATTCCGTCGAGCGTGGCGAGCGCGGCCGTCTTCTCGTGCTCCGCGAAGGCGGGGAAGAACTCCGCGACGACGTCGATCGGTACGGCCTCGATAAGCCGCTCCGCGAACCGGGCCACACCCGGGTCCACCTCGTCCGGGCTGCCGAAGGCGTACCGCTTGACGAGCCCCGCGAGCAGGTCCGCCGCGTGCCGCCGCCCCCGCTCGACCAGCTCCGTCCGGCTGGCCAGACCGCGCAGCACACCCGGCAGCGCGCGGCGCAGCAGCCGCAGCGCGGCCTCGGGCAGCGGCAGTCCGTAGCTCGCCGTGTCCAGCCCGCCCGCGCTGGTGTTGACGAGAACGACCCCGGCCACGCGCTCCGCGACGAACTCCGGATACTGGTCCGCGAGCGCCATCACCGTCATTCCCCCCATCGAGTGGCCGACGAGGACGAGCGGCCCCTCCGGGGCGGCGGCGTCCAGCACCGCCTTCAGGTCGCGGCCGAGCAGGTCGACGCTGACCGGCTCCCCGCCCGGGCCCCGGCCCGAGCGGCCGTGCCCGCGCTGGTCCCAGTAGACGCTCCGGAACGCGCCCCGGAGCGCGGCCCGTTGGAAGTGCCAGCTGTCCTGGCTGAGGCAGTAGCCGTGGCTGAACACCACGGTCGGCGCCCCCGGCCCGGGCGACGCCCCGGGGACCGGCGCCCCCTCCGTCCCGGGTCCGGTGTCCGGCTCCTGTCCGGCGTCCGGCTCGGGTACGGCGTCCGGTTCGGGTACGGCGTCCGGCTCGTCCACCTCGTAGTGGAGGGGCACCCCGTCCTCGGTGGTCGCGGTGCCCGGGGTGCCGCGGAGCGTGCCGTACGGTCCCTGGGCGTCCAGGGCGAGACGGGCCTCGCGCCGGACGGTGCGGTGCACCGTCATCCGCTCGACGGCCACGCCGACCGCCACCAGCCCGACCGCGGCCCCGGCGACCCCCGCGCCGCGCGGCCAGGGCGGGCCGCCCGCTCCCGCGTTCTCCCTCGTCACGGTTGAGCCCCCGTCCACCCGTAGTGCGCCGTGTTCCGGCGTGCACCGTCTCCGTCGCCGCGCGCGGTCGCTCGGCGTCGTCCACTCTCGCGCGCCACGGTCCGGGCGCCGGCCCGACGTCCGCGCGCGAGGCGGCCGTTCGGCTATCCCCGGTATACCCGCGGCACCCGGCCGCCGACGCGCGTGACGATCTCGTAGGCGATGGTCCCGGCGGCCCGCGCCCAGTCCTCGGCGGTCGGCTCGCCCGCGTCCCCGGGGCCGAAGAGCGTCGCCGGGTCACCGGCCGAGGCGGTGTCGCCGCCGAGGTCCACCACGAACTGGTCCATGGCGACACGGCCCGCCACCGTCCGCCAGGCGCCCGCGACCAGCACCGGACCACGGTCCGAGGCGTGCCGGGGGACGCCGTCCGCGTAGCCGATCGGGACCAGCGCGAGCGTGGTGTCACCGGCGGTGCGGTAGTGGTGGCCGTAGCTCACGCCGTGCCCCGGGGGCACCCGCTTGACCAGGGCGAGCGAGGCGCGGAGCGTCATCGCCGGGCGGAGTCCGAGGTCGGCGGCCACTCCGACCTCCGGGGAGGGGGCGAGGCCGTAGATCGAGATGCCGGGGCGCACCAGGTCGAAGTGGGCGTCCGGGAGCGTCAGGGTGGCCGGGGAGTTCGCGTGGTGCCGGACCTCCGGGGTGAGGCCCGCCCGCTCCGCCTCGGCGACGGCCGCCCGGAAGGCGGTCAGCTGCGCGGCGATGGAGGGGTGGCCGGGCTCGTCGGCGCAGGCGAAGTGCGACCAGACGCCGGTGACGCGGATGGCGCCCTCCGCCTCCGCCGCGCGCGCCGCCGCCACCAGCTCCGGCCAGTCGGCGGGCTGGCAGCCGTTCCGGCCGAGTCCGGTGTCGGCCTTGAGGTGGACACGGGCCGGGCGCCCGAGCGCGCGCGCCGCCTCGACGATCTCCGTCAGTGCCCAGTGTCCGCTCGCGGAGACGTCCACGTCCTCCGCGATGGCACGGGCCCACGGCCCGCCGGGGGTCCACAGCCAGCACAGGATCCGGCCGGTGTCCCCCGCCGCGCGCAGCGCGAACGCCTCCTCGGGGGTGGCGGTGCCCAGCCAGCTCGCGCCCGCCTCCCGGGCGGCACGCGCGCAGGGCAGCCCGCCGTGGCCGTAGCCGTCCGCCTTCACCACGGCCATCACCTCGGCCCCGCGCGCGTAGCCGCGCAGCGTACGGATGTTGGCCCGGACCGCGTCGAGGTCGATCTCGGCCCAGGCCCGCGGTGGGGGTGGGTCCTCCGGCTGGGGTGCGGTGGCGGGCGCCTCGGCCGGGACCGGCCGCCCGCGCGTGCCGGGGGAACCGTACCCGGTGGTATGTGGTGCGCTCACCCAGCCATTGTCCAGCACCGCGACGTCCGGGAGAAACCGGACGTCCGCCGAGGCCGGGGCCGGTCAGGCGGGCGGGCGGCCGGGCGGGCGCTCCGGGATCAGCCGGTTCGGCCGGGTCAGCCGGGACCGCGGGGAGCGGGACGGGGCGGCGCGACGGCGGCCGGGCGGGGGTCAGCCACCGACCTCCCGCCAGGCGGCGAACAGGCCGTCGGCGACGTCCGAGGCGCCCGGCGGCTGGGCCGCGAAGCGGCCGGCGAGACCGTGCAGATGCGCGCCGGCCGCGGCGGCGTCCCGGGCGCTGAGGCCGCTCGCGAGCAGCGATCCGGCCAGCCCGGAGAGCACGTCGCCACTGCCCGCGGTGGCCAGCCACCCGGAACCGGTGGCGTTCACCCGCACCGTCCCGGCCCACCCCGGGGCGTCCCCCTCGTCAGCCTCGCCCCCTCCATCCGGCTCGCCCGGCTCGGTGGTGTACGGGGGCCCGGAGGGGTTCGGGGGGTCGGCCACCAGCGTGGTCGACCCCTTGAGCAGTACCGTCGCCCCCGTACGGGCGGCCAGTTCGCGGACCGCCGCGAGGCGCGCCCCCTCGACCTCCTCACGGGCCCAGCCCAGGAGCGCGGCGGCCTCGCCCGCGTGCGGTGTCAGCAGGGTGGGGGCGATGCGGGTCCGCACCCGGGGCAGGTCCATCAGCCGCAGCCCGTCCGCGTCGACCAGCACCGGCAGCTCGGTGTCCAGCACCTCGCGGAGCGCCCGCTCGGCCTCGTGTCCCGCGCCGAGCCCGGGTCCGACCACCCACGCCTGGACCCGCCCGGCCCGTCGCGGCGACCCTCCGGACACCAGCGTCTCCGGATAGCGGGCGATGACGGCGTCGGCGGCCGGACCCGCGTACCGCACGGCCCCGGCGCCGCCGCGCAGCGCCCCGGCGACGGTGAGCACCGCGGCGCCCGGATAGTCCGCCGATCCGGCGGCGATCCCCACCACGCCCCGCCGGTACTTGTCGCTCTCGGCTCCGGGCCGGGGCAGCAGCGCGGCCACGTCCGCGTGCTGCGGGGACTCGGCCACCCCGGCGGCGGGCAGGTACGGGCCGAGCCCGATGTCGACCAGCCGGACCGCGCCCGCGTACGCCCGGGCCGGGTCGATCAGCAAGCCGGGCTTGTAGGCCCCGAAGGTCACCGTGGCGTCGGCGGGCAGCGCGACCCCCGGTACCTCGCCGGTGTCCGCGTCCACCCCGCTCGGCAGGTCCACCGCGACGACGGGCGCCCCGACGGCGCGGACCGCGTCCGCCAGTTCCACCGCGACCGGCCGCAGGCCGCCCCGCGCCCCGATGCCGACGATGCCGTCGACCACCAGGTCGGCCCGCTCCAGCAGCGGCGGCACCGGTTCCGCCACCCCCTCGACCACCGCGCCGGGCGCCGCCACGGCGCGCCCGCCCGCCGCGCGCAGGTCGGCGAGACCGCCCTCGTGCGCCCGTTCCGGGGAGAGCAGGACGGCGGTCACGCCCGCGCCCCGCCGCGCGAGCCGCGCGCCCGCGAAGAGGGCGTCCCCGCCGTTGTCGCCGCTGCCGACGAGCAGCACCACCCGCGCCCCGGACACCCGCCCGAGCAGCCCGGCGCAGGCGGCGGCCAGCCCGGCGGCGGCACGCCGCATCAGCGCCCCGTCCGGCAGCCGCCCCATCAGTTCACGCTCCGCCGCCCGTACCGTCTCCACGCCGTACGCAGTCCTCATGGGCCCAGTCTGCCGCGCGCCGCCCGGCGGGGCCGCCGGACGCCGGTTCCCCGGAAGGGCCGGGCGGAGGCCCGTCGGTCGAAGGCCCGTCGGTCGGAGAGCCGGGCCCGGGCGGAGGGCCCCTCGGCTGGTCAGCCCTCGGCGATGACGAAGGCGGTGGCGACGTCCGCGTCGTGCGAGAGCGAGAGCTGCCAGGAGCGGACCCCCAGCGCGGCGGCCCGCTCCGCGACGGTGCCGCGCACCACCAGGTAGGGCCGCCCGGAGTCGTACGTGCGCACCTCGGCGTCGGTCCAGCGCAGCCCGTCAGGGGCGCCCAGCGCCTTGGCGGCCGCCTCCTTGGCGGCGAACCGCGCGGCGAGCGAGGCGTCGCCCCGGCGCGTGCCGTCCGGACGGCACAACTCGGCCGGGACGAAGAGCCGTTCGGCGAGCGCGGGGGTACGCTCCAGCGCCGCGCCGAACCGCGCGATCCCCGCGACGTCCACGCCCACGCCCACGATCACGCCGCCCCCCGGGGGCCGACCGCGCGCACGGACGGGGCGGGAGCACCGCGCCCGGGGGGACACGGGCGGCTCACTCCACCGTCACCGACTTGGCGAGGTTCCGGGGCTGGTCCACCTCGTTGCCGCGCGCGGTCGCCAGTTCGCAGGCGAACACCTGGAGGGGCACCGTGGCGACCAGCGGCTGGAGCAGCGTCGGGGTGGGTGGGATCTCGACGAGGTGGTCGGCGTACGGGGTGACCGTGTCGTCGCCCCGCTCGGCGATGACGATCGTGCGGGCGCCCCTGGCCCGGATCTCCTGGATGTTGGAGACGATCTTGTCGTGCAGCACCGACCTGCCGCGGGGCGGCGGCACCACGACCACCACCGGCATCCCGTCCTCGACCAGCGCGATCGGCCCGTGCTTCAGCTCTCCGGCGGCGAAGCCCTCGGCGTGCATGTAGGCCAGTTCCTTCAGCTTCAGCGCGCCCTCCAGCGCCACCGGGTAGCCGACGTGCCGCCCGAGGAACAGCACGGTGTCCTGGTCCGCGAGGCCGCGCGCCAGCTCGCGCACCGGCTCCATGGTGGCCAGCACCTCCTCGACCTGCGTGGCGATCTGGGACAGCTCCCGGATGACGGCGATCACCTCGTCGCCCCACTTGCTGCCGCGCACCTGGCCGAGGTACAGCGCCACCAGGTAGCAGGCGACGAGCTGTGTGAGGAACGCCTTGGTGGAGGCGACGGCGACCTCCGGCCCGGCGTGCGTGTACAGCACCGCGTCCGACTCCCGGGGGATGGTCGAGCCGTTGGTGTTGCAGATCGCCAGCACCCGGGCGCCCTGCTCGCGGGCGTGCCGAAGCGCCATCAGCGTGTCCATGGTCTCCCCGGACTGGCTGACGGCGATCACCAGCGTCCGGGAGTCGAGGATCGGGTCCCGGTAGCGGAACTCGCTGGCCAGCTCGGTCTCGCAGGGGATGCGCGTCCAGTGCTCGATCGCGTACTTGGCGATCATGCCCGCGTGGAAGGCGGTACCGCAGGCCACTATCACCACCTTGTCGACCTCGCGGAGCACCGAGTCCGGGATGCGCACCTCGTCCAGCGTCAGCTCCCCCGCCGTGTCGATCCGGCCGAGCAGGGTGTCCGCGACGGCGCGGGGCTGCTCGGCGATCTCCTTCAGCATGAAGTAGTCGTAGCCGCCCTTCTCGGCCGCCGAAGCGTCCCAGTCCACGTGGAAGGGGCGGGCTTCGGCGGTGTTCCCCTCGAAATCGGTGACGGTCACCCCGTCCCGGCGCAGCTCGACCACCTGGTCCTGGCCCAGCTCGATGGCCTCCCGGGTGTACGCGATGAACGCGGCGACGTCCGAGGCCAGGAACGCCTCACCGTCCCCGAGGCCGACGACCAGAGGGGAGTTGCGGCGGGCGCCGACCACCGTCTCCGGCTCGTCGGCGTGCACCGCGACCAGTGTGAACGCGCCGTCCAGCCGACGGCACACCTGACGCATCGCCTCGGCCAGCTCCCCGCAGGACGAGAAGGACTCGGCCAGCAGATGGGCGACCACCTCGGTGTCCGTCTCCGAGAGCAGCTCGTGGCCCCGGTCGGTCAGCTCCGCGCGCAGCTCGGTGAAGTTCTCGATGATCCCGTTGTGCACGACGGCCACCCGGCCCGCGTTGTCCAGGTGCGGATGCGCGTTGACGTCGTTCGGCGCACCGTGCGTGGCCCACCGGGTGTGGCCGATACCGGTGTGCCCGGCCGGGAGGGGATGCTCGGCGAGCCGCTTGTGCAGGTTGGCGAGCTTGCCCTCCCGCTTCGTCGCCGCGAGTCCGCCGTCGGCCAGTACGGCCACACCCGCCGAGTCGTACCCCCGGTACTCCAGCCGCTGCAAACCCGCGATGACCACGTCGAGCGCCGACTGGCCACCCACATAACCGACGATTCCGCACATGGAAGCCCCTCACCTACCTGACCTGCCAGGCTCACGGTACGCGGCGGGTCCACGCGGTTCGCGGGCGCGTACCGAGGTCCGTGTCACACGAGGGAGCGCGGAGGCGTCGAGCTGGCGGCCGTCCGGCGCACGGGAACCGCCCGGGGCGCGCGCCCGCCCCCGGGGGAAGCGGAGGGGCACCGGGGGCGCTCCACCCCGCCGACGGCGCACGCGGGAGCGCGTCGAGGTACGCCGGGACGCACACCCCCGAACCCCCGACGAGGCGTACCACCCGCCGGCGGGGGGCGACATCCGGCCAGAGCACCGGGGGCGGGAGCGGGGACTGGGCCGGGGGACACCGGGGCGGCCGAGCGGGCGAACCGGCCGGGGCGACCGCGGGAACGGGGCGCGGCACCGGCCTCAGTGACCGCGCGCTATCCGATCGACGGCCTCCTCCACCAGCTCCAGGTACTCGCGCTCCTCACAGCGCGGCTTGCTGCCCGGAACGTACAGGTCCAGCGACTCCGACAGGTCCTCGGAGAGGTCCTCGTCCGGCAGGTCGTCCGTCAGGTCGCGGTGTATCAGTTCCTCCGCGCCGCTCATCCGCGGCCCCGGCGCGGCGCGGCCCCAGCCGCCGAGGCGTCTCACACGCCCCACCCGGCCGGCACGGCCCGTCTGACCTCGTGGATATGGCATGACCGGAACGTAGCGGCTCTGCCATCCCAAGTACACCGTTCGCACACGGAATATCCATCCGTCTCACCGGCACCTCCACCCCACCCGTCCACCCGGCCGCCCGTCCACCCGGCCGCCCGGCCGCCCGGCCGCCCGGCCGCCCGGCGAAGCGTCCCGCCACGCACGGAACGTCCCGGTGCGCACCCCGGCGGAACCCCCACCGTCAGCCCACGGCCACACCCCGGACAGGAGACGGCGGTGTGGCGCACGCAGAATGGGCGCGTGTCAACGAAGCCCTACGTCAACCTCTCGCGCTCCGCGTGGAGCGCGCTGCGGCACAGCACGCCGCTCCAGCTGACCGCCGCCGAGGTGGAGCGGCTGCGCGGGCTGGGCGACGTGATCGACCTCGACGAGGTGCGGGAGATCTACCTCCCACTGTCCCGGCTGCTGAACCTGTACATCGAGGCCACCCACGGGCTGCGGGACGCGCTCACCACCTTCCTGGGCGAGGCCGGGCGGGAGCACGGCGCCCGCCCGGCCACCCCCTTCGTCATCGGGGTGGCGGGCAGCGTCGCGGTCGGCAAGTCCACCGTCTCCCGGCTGCTCCAGGCGCTCCTCGCGCTGCCGCACAGCCGGACGGAGACGGAGGGCGGGGCGGTGCCCGAGCGCCCGCACGTCGAACTGGTCACCACGGACGGCTTCCTGCTGCCCAAGGACGAGCTGCGGCGGCGCGGTCTGATGTCCCGCAAGGGCTTCCCGGAGTCGTACGACCGGCGGGCGCTCACCCGGTTCGTCGCCAACGTCAAGGCGGGACATCCGGAGGTCAGCTGTCCCGTCTACTCCCACCTGATCTACGACATCGTGCCCGGCGAGCGGCAGACCGTCCGCAGTCCGGACATCCTGATCGTCGAGGGGCTGAACGTGCTCCAGCCCGCGCTGCCCGGGAAGGACGGCCGCACCCGGCTGGCCGTCGCCGACTACTTCGACTTCTCGGTCTACGTGGACGCCCGGACCGCCGACATCGAGCGGTGGTACCTCGACCGGTTCCGCCAGCTGCGCGAGACGGCGTTCCGCAACCCCCGCTCGTACTTCCACCCGTACACCCAGGTGTCCGAGGAGGAGGCGATGGACTACGCGCGCAACACCTGGCGCACCATCAACGAGCCCAACCTGCGCCAGAACATCGCGCCCACCCGCGGCCGGGCCACCCTGCAACTGCACAAGGCGGCCAACCACAAGGTGGAGCGGCTCTCCCTGCGGAAGCTGTAGCCACCGCGCGCCGCCCACACCGCCCGGCCGCCCGCGCCGGACGGTGAGCCGAGGCCGGACGGTGGGCCGGGGGCCGCGTCCGGCGGTCCGCGGTGGCGAGCGAGTCTCAGCCGAGGGTGCTCTTCACGACGTCCGCGAGGCGTTCCGCGACCGTCCTGGCCTGCTCCTCGTCGGCGGCCTCCACCATCACCCGGACCAGCGGCTCGGTACCGGAGGAGCGCAGCAACACCCGGCCGGTCTCCCCGAGTTCCCGCTCGGCCTCGGTGACCGCGGCGGCCAGTTCCGCCTGGGTGCTCACCCGCGACTTGTCCACGTCCG
Organism: Streptomyces sp. AJS327; assembly: GCF_013450295.1. Taxonomy (GTDB): domain Bacteria; phylum Actinomycetota; class Actinomycetes; order Streptomycetales; family Streptomycetaceae; genus Streptomyces. The sequence goes on along the minus strand of NZ_SKBR01000004.1, from coordinate 855,627 downwards.
GGACGTTCACCAGCACCTGCGGCAGCCGCCGCATCGCCCCGGCCAGCTCGGCCAGCGGCTTGCCGGTCGCCGCGACCCGCGCGGCGAGCATCAGCCCGGTCAGCGTGCCGTCCCCGGTGGTCGCGTGGTCCAGCACGATGACGTGCCCGGACTGCTCCCCGCCGAGCGCGTACCCGCCGCGCTTCATCTCCTCCAGCACGTACCGGTCACCGACCGAGGTCTGGAGCAGCTCGATGCCCTCCCGCTCCAGCGCCAGCTTGAAGCCGAGGTTCGACATCACCGTGGCGACCACCGTGTCCCGCCGCAGCTGACCCGCGGCGCGCAGCCCGAGCGCCAGCACCGTGAGGATCTGGTCGCCGTCGACCTCCGCGCCCGTCGCGTCCACCGCGAGGCAGCGGTCGGCGTCCCCGTCGTGCGCGACTCCCAGGTCGGCACCGTGTTCCAGGACGGCGGCCCGCAGCCCGGCCAGATGCGTGGAGCCGCAGCCGTCGTTGATGTTGAGCCCGTCCGGTTCGGCGCCGATCGTGATCACCTCGGCACCGGCCCGCGTGAACGCCTCGGGCGAGACCCGCGAGGCCGCGCCGTGCGCCGCGTCGACGACGACGGTCAGCCCGTCCAGCCGGTTGGGGAGCACTCCCACCAGGTGCGCGACGTAGGTGTCGGCACCCTCACCGTGGTCGGTGACCCGGCCGACCCCGGCGCCGACCGGCCGGTCCCACTGCCGCTCGCCCGACTCGTGCTGCCAGTAGAGGTCCTCGATCCGGTCCTCGACCTCGTCCGGCAGCTTGTGCCCGCCGCGTGCGAAGAACTTGATCCCGTTGTCCGGCATCGGGTTGTGGCTCGCGGAGAGCATCACCCCGAGGTCCGCGCCGAAGGCACCGGTCAGATGAGCGACCGCCGGGGTGGGCAGCACCCCGACCCGGAGCACGTCGACCCCGGCGCTCGCCAGCCCGGCCACCACCGCAGCCTCCAGGAACTCGCCCGAGGCACGCGGGTCGCGCCCCACCACGGCCGTGGGGCGCGCACCGTCGTGCACCGCGCCCTCCTCGTGGCTGCGCCGGGGAGACCCCCAGGCCAGCACGTGGCCCGCCGCCACCGACAGGCCGAGCGCCATCTCGGCCGTCAGCCCTTCGTTGGCGACACCACGTACTCCGTCCGTGCCGAAGAGTCGTCCCACTGTCGTTCCTCCGAGTTCACCGCTGCCGGGTCACGGCCCGGCCTTTCCAGGTATACGCGTGGCGATCCGCGGCGGCACGCGCCATCACCGGCGCGCCGGACCACGGGCCACGGCGGCTCCCCCGCTCCGCCGAACCGCTCCTCTCCCCCCGTTCCGCGCTCGTCGTCCCGCCCTCGGACGGGGACCGGCACCACCCCGGTTCCCACGCCCCGTCCCCGCCGACCCGTGCTGGCCCACCGATCGACGTTCTCCCCCGCGCGCCCCGCACTCCCACCGGCCCACACCCCACGGCGGCCCGGCACCCGAGGCACCCGAGGCACCCGAGGCACCCGAGGCACCCGAGGCACCCGAGGCACCCGAACGACAAACGCCCCGTACGGCACCGAAGTGCCGACGGGGCGTTCGCGTACTGCCTCCCGCGGGGCCGGGCGCGCCCGGCCCGGGCGGACGGTGAGGCGCGGGTCAGCGCTTGCTGTACTGCGTGCCCTTACGCGCCTTCTTCAGACCGGCCTTCTTCCGCTCCACGGCGCGCGCGTCACGGGTCAGGAAGCCGGCCTTCTTCAGCGGGCCGCGGTTGTTGTCCACGTCCGCCTCGTTCAGGGCGCGGGCGACGCCCAGGCGCAGCGCACCGGCCTGGCCGGAGATGCCGCCACCGGAGATACGGGCGACGACGTCGTACCGGCCGTCCAGCTCCAGCACCTTGAACGGCTCGTTGACTTCCTGCTGGTGCACCTTGTTCGGGAAGTAGCCCTCCAGGGTGCGCCCGTTCACCTTCCACCGGCCGCTGCCGGGGATGATGCGGACCCGCGCGATGGCGTTCTTACGGCGACCGGTGCCCGCGGCGGGCTGCGGGTCGCCGAAGCGGGACGCCAGGGACTCGGAGGTGAACTCCTCCAGGGTGCCCTCGGGGGTTTCGGTCGTGTACTCCTCGACGCCCTCGACGGGGGTCTCAGCGGTGGTCTCGGCCACGATTCTCCTCGGCTTCTGTTCAGTCGTTGGGTGTGGCCGGACTTACTGCGCGACCTGGCTGATCTCGAACGGCACGGGCTGCTGCGCGCCGTGCGGGTGCTGGCCGCCCGAGTACACCTTCAGCTTCGAGAGCATCTGACGGCCCAGCGTGTTCTTCGGGAGCATGCCCTTGACGGCCTTCTCGACGGCCTTCTCCGGGTTCTTCTCCAGCAGCTCGTCATAGCGGACGGACCGCAGACCGCCCGGGTAGCCGGAGTGGCGGTACGCCATCTTCTGGGTCCGCTTGTTGCCGGTCAGGTGCACCTTGTCGGCGTTGATGATGATGACGAAGTCACCGGTGTCAACGTGGGGCGCGTACACCGGCTTGTGCTTGCCCCGGAGAAGGGTGGCGGCCTGGCTGGCCAGACGGCCCAGGACAACGTCCTGCGCGTCAATGACGTGCCACTGGCGCTGGATGTCGCCGGGCTTGGGGCTGTACGTACGCACGGTCGTAGCCTTCGCTTCTTCAGTGAGTGGGATCCTCCCGGACCGCGGGGGCCCAGAGGACGGTCCTGACAAGGCCACCTGGCAGATCACGACAGCCTTTGACCGCAGACATCGGTGACGCAAGCCGCGCTGCTGATCGCTGGTCATCGGCCCGGTGGGCCGGTGTGCGGGGCCTCCCACGTGAGAATAGGCAAGCCAGTACACACAACGACCTCGCAGGGTACCCGCCCTCCGCCAGCCGGGTCAAAACTCCCCCGGCCCACCCCGGAGCCAGTCCGGCCCGCCTGGACGTCGGCCCGGGAGCCCGGCCCGCCACGGCGCGGAACGCGCTCAGCGGGCCCGGGCCACCCGGCCCTCCTCCCACACCGGCTCGGGCGTCTCCCGCACCCGCCCGTCGGCGCCGAAGACCAGGAAGCGGTCGAAGGACCGGGCGAACCAGCGGTCGTGCGTCACCGCCAGCACCGTGCCCTCGAAGGCCTCCAGCCCCTCCTGGAGCGCCTCGGCCGACTCCAGGTCCAGGTTGTCCGTCGGCTCGTCCAGCAGCAGGGCCGTCGCGCCGGCCAGCTCCAGCAGCAGGATCTGGAAGCGGGCCTGCTGGCCGCCGGACAGCCGCTCGTAGCGCTGCTCGGCCTGCCGGGTCAGCTCGTAGCGGCGCAGCACCGGCATCGCACCGCCCCGGTCCCTGGCGTACTCGGTCCACAGGATCTCCAGCAGGGTGCGGCCCGCAAGCTCCCCCGACCCGGTGGCCCGGGCGCCGCCCGGCGCACCGGCCGGCTGACCAGGCGGTGCGCCCGCGCCCTCCCGCCCGGCGTCGCCGGGTACCGCCGGGCGCGGGGCGTCCCCGGCGCGGCTCTCCCGTCCGTCCGCCCCTTGGGCCAGCGGGGACTGCGCGAAGTAGCCGGGCACCACCCGGGCCCCGAGCCGCCAGCACCCGGTGTGCGCCACCGGACCGGGCCGCTCCGGATCGCTCGCCAGCAGCCGCAGGAAGTGCGACTTGCCCGAGCCGTTCGAGCCCAGCACCGCGACCCGCTCGCCGTAGAAGACCTCCAGGTCGAACGGGGACATCAGCCCCGTCAGCTCCAGCTGTTCGCAGGTCAGGGCCCGCACCCCGGTCCGTCCGCCACGCAGCCGCATGGTGATCCGCTGCTTCCTCGGCGGCTCCGGCGGCGGCCCCGCGTCCTCGAACCTGCGCAGCCGGGTCCGGGCCGCGCGGTAGCGGGAGGCCATGTCGTCGCTCCGGGACGCGTACTGCTGGAGGTCCCGCACCAGCTGCCGGAGCTGGGCCCGCTTCTCGTCCCAGCGGCGGCGCAGCTCCTCGAAGCGGGCGAAGCGCTCCTGCCGGGCCTCGTGGTACGTGGCGAAGCCACCGCCGTGCACCCACACGTCGCTCCCGGCCGGACTCGGCTCGACGCTCACGATCCGGTCGGCCGCGCGGGCCAGCAGCTCCCGGTCGTGGGAGATGAACAGCACGGTCTTCCGGGTCTCCCGCAACCGCTCCTCCAGCCAGCGTTTGCCGGGGACGTCCAGGAAGTTGTCCGGTTCGTCCAGCAGCAGCACCTCGTCCTTCCCGCGCAGCAGCGACTCCAGCACCAGCCGCTTCCGCTCGCCCCCGGAGAGCGTCTCCACCGCCCGCCAGCGCGCACGCTCGTAGGGGACGCCTAGCGCCGCCGTGGTGCACACGTCCCACTCGGTCTCCGCCTCGTACCCCCGCACCTCGGCCCAGTCGGCGAGGGCCTGCGCGTACGCCAGCTGCGCCGCCTCGTCGTCCCGTTCCATGATCGCCAGTTCGGCCTCGTCCACCGCGGCCGCGGCCTCCCGCACCGGCCGGGGAGCCACCGAGAGCAGCAGGTCACGGACGGTCTCCTCGCCCTCTCCGAGCCCGACGAACTGCGACATGACCCCGACGCCCCCGCTGGCCGCCACCGTCCCGGACTCCGGGCGCAGCTCCCCCGCGATCAGCCGCAGCAGCGTGGTCTTGCCCGCGCCGTTCGCGCCCACCAGCGCGGCGGAGACGCCCTCACCGACCCGGAACGAGGCGTCGTCGAACAGCGGACGGCCGTCCGGCAGCGAGTACTCCAGGTGCGCGATCTCCACATGTCCCATGGGCGGATTGTGGCCGGGGGTCCGTTCCCGGACCAAGCGAATAAGATGCGCCCATGAGCTTTGGGCAGGGGGGACCCGGCGGGGGTCCAGGAGGCGGCACCCCCGACTGGGCGGCGCTCGCGGAGAACGCCGAGCGCGCCCGCGCGCGCCGGAGGCGCTGGCTGATGATCGGCGGCGGGGCGCTCGCCACCGCCGCCGTCGCGGGCGTCGTCGCCGTGGCCGTGATCAACGAGGGCGGTGGTGGGGACGCCTCGGACGCCTCCTCGGAGTCCCTGCCCTCCCCGGAGGATCTGCCCTCCAGCTCACAGCCCGAGCCCACCTTCAAGGACGACGCGCCGCCCCCGCCTCCGCCCGAGGACTTCATCGCGGACAGCGAACGCGACAAGGCCCCGCTGACCAGCAAGACCCTCTTTCCCACGACCGAGATGACGGTCAAGGGACGGACGTACGAGCGGGTGGCGGTGAAGGCCAGCACGAAGTGTGGGAGCGCGGCCCACGCCGGTCTCGGCCCGGTCCTGTCGAAGAACGACTGCGACGCGATCTACCGCGCCACCTACACGAAGGACGGCCAGGCGGTCACCGTCGGTATCGCCGTCTTCGAGGACACCGCCGCGGCCAAGGCCGTGAAGAAGGGGTACAAGCCCAACCTCGTGGCACTGCCCGGCGGTGACGCGAAGGACTTCTGCCGCACCGTCGAGTGCCGGACGACGGTCAACCAGCTCGGCCGCTACGCCTTCTTCACCATCGCGGGCCACGCCGACGGCAAGGCCTCCGGCGCCTCCGACAAGGCCGCGGTGCGCGCCGCGCTGGACGGCTCCGAGTTCGCCCGCCAGCGCGTCTACGACCGCGGCGAGAAGCAGGCCGCCGAGGCGGCCAAGGAGAGCTAGCCGCACCGGCCCGACGGGCGGCGGCGGCCGCCCGCCCACCGGGCGCCCCGGTCGGCCACCACCGCCCGCCGTTCAGCAGCAGCCCGCCGCGCTCCCGGCGGACGGCAGCGACCGGCGGCGGCGCGCGGCCGCGTTCCGCGCCGCCAGCTCGGAGTCCGGCGGATAGCCGACCTCCTCCAGCGTCAGTCCGTGCGGCCGCACCACGTGCACCGCCGAGTCACGCACCCCCGCGGCCAGCACCGCGCTCGGCCACTCCGGCGAGCGGTGCCCGTCGCCCACGAACAGCAGCGCCCCCACCAGGGAGCGCACCATGTTGTGGCAGAAGGCGTCCGCCAGGACCGTCGCCTCCATCACGCCGTCCCGCCGCCGGGACCAGCGCAGCTCCCGCAGCGTCCGGACGGTGGTCGCGCCCTCCCGGCGCTTGCAGTACGCCGCGAAGTCGTGCTCCCCGAGCAGCCCGCGCGCACCCTCGTTCATCGCGTCCAGGTCGAGCGGCCAGTTGTGCCACAGCACATGGCCGCGCAGCAGCGGATCGACCCCGCCGGGGTGGTCGCTGACCCGGTAGACGTAGCGCCGCCAGATCGCCGAGAACCGGGCGTCGAAGTGCGGCGGCGCCGGACGCACCCGCCAGATCCGCACGTCCGCCGGCAGCCGCCCGGCCAGCCGGCGGGGCAGCTGCCGCCCGTGCTCGGCCCAGACCTCCGCGTCCAGATCGACGTGGGCCACCTGGCCCCTGGCGTGCACCCCGGCGTCCGTCCGCCCGGCGACGGTCAGCTCGGGGGTGCGGTCGAGCCGCAGCACCACCCGCAGCGCGTCCTCGATCTCCCCCTGGACGGTCCTGCGGTCGCCCTTCTGCCGGGCCCAGCCCGAGAACTCCCGGCCGTCGTAGCTCAGGTCCAGGCGCAACCGCACCACGGGACGCCCCTCCGCACCCGCCGCCGCGGCGGCCTCCTCCGTCATCCGGGTGTCCTCCGTCACAGACCGATCCTCTCAGAGCGCCGGAGCGGCCCCTCCCCTCCGGCCGACACAACGGTGGGCCCGCCCCCACAGCTGGGAGCGGGCCCACCGACGAGTCCGGCGGCCGGTCCGGCCGCCGAGAGCGGACTCAGGCGTCCTTCTTCTCCGCCTGCTCCTCGCCCGAGGCATCCTCGGCGCTCGCGTCCGACTTGACGCCGGACAGCGCCTCGTCGCCCGCGGCCTCCTTGGCGGTGCGCTTCGTCGCCGCCTCGGCCTCGCCGACCGCCTCCTGCTGCACGGTCAGCGCCTCGACCAGCTCGATCACGGCCATCGGCGCGTTGTCGCCCCGACGGTTGCCGATCTTGGTGATCCGGGTGTAGCCACCGGGACGGTTCTCGTAACGGGGGCCGATCTCGGTGAAGAGGGTGTGCACCACGCTCTTGTCGGTGATGGTGCGCATCACCTGACGGCGGTTGTGCAGGTCGCCCTTCTTCGCCTTGGTGATCAGGCGCTCCGCGACCGGACGCAGGCGGCGGGCCTTCGCCTCGGTGGTGGTGATGCGCCCGTGCTCGAAGAGGTTGGTCGCCAGGTTCCCGAGCATCGCCTTCTGGTGCGCGGCGCTGCCGCCCAGACGCGCGCCCTTGGTGGGCTTCGGCATGGTGTCTCCTTCGTTGTCCCTGCACCGGCCGTGTCAGGTACCGGTGGCAGATCCGGCCGTGTGAGGTACCGGAGGGTGTCCCGAGCGGAGGGTCCTCCGCCGGGGCCGGGGCTCACGCCCCGTCACGCGCGGGCGGCTGCCCACGCGCGCGGTGGGCCGGGGCGGGACCGCTTCCGGTCCGCCGCTCCCACCGCACACCGGCGCCGTCGCACCAGGCGACGGCACCGGGATGTTCCGTGCGGCCGGGCCACCCCTCCGGCCGTACCGGAGGGAGTCACCCGAGGTGAGACGGTGCTCAGTACTGCTCGGTCTCCACGAAGCCCGCGTCCGCGTCGTCGTCGGCGCCGAAGGCGTCCGCGGCGGCGGTCGGGTCGAATCCGGGCGGGCTGTCCTTGAGGGCCAGGCCCATACCGGCGAGCTTCGCCTTGACCTCGTCAATCGACTTCGCACCGAAGTTGCGGATGTCGAGCAGGTCCGCCTCGGAGCGCGCGACCAGCTCGCCCACCGAGTGGATGCCCTCGCGCTTGAGGCAGTTGTACGAGCGGACGGTGAGCTCCAACTCCTCGATCGGCAGCGCCAGATCGGCGGCGAGCGCGGCGTCCGTCGGCGAGGGGCCCATGTCGATGCCCTCGGCGTCGACGTTCAGCTCCCGCGCCAGGCCGAACAGCTCGACCAGCGTCTTGCCCGCCGAGGCCATCGCGTCCCGCGGGCGCATGGCCTCCTTGGTCTCGACGTCGACGATCAGCTTGTCGAAGTCGGTGCGCTGCTCGACACGGGTCGCCTCCACCTTGTAGGTGACCTTGAGCACCGGCGAGTAGATGGAGTCCACCGGAATCCGGCCGATCTCCTGACCCACCTGCTTGTTCTGCACGGCCGAGACGTAGCCACGGCCGCGCTCGACCGTCAGCTCCATCTCCAGCTTGCCCTTGCCGTTCAGCGTGGCCAGGAGCAGGTCGGGGTTGTGCACCTCAACGCCCGCGGGCGGGGCGATGTCCGCCGCGGTCACCAGGCCGGGGCCCTGCTTGCGCAGGTACATGACCACCGGCTCGTCGTGCTCCGAGGAGACGACCAGGCTCTTGATGTTGAGGATGAGGTCGGTCACATCCTCCTTGACGCCCGGCACGGTGGTGAACTCGTGCAGCACCCCGTCGATCCGGATGCTGGTGACAGCGGCTCCGGGGATCGAGGAGAGCAACGTGCGGCGGAGGGAGTTGCCGAGGGTGTAGCCGAAGCCCGGCTCCAGCGGCTCGATCACGAACCGGGAGCGGAACTCGTCGACGACCTCTTCGGTCAGGGAAGGACGCTGAGCGATCAGCATGGAAAGCGAACTCCAGTCTTCGGTACCCGCTATTTGATACCGAGCCAGACGACATTACGTACCAGGATACGGGCGGGCCACCGGAAACGCGGTGGCCCGCCCGCACCTGAGGTGTAGCTCCTCCGGTAACCGGGACGGTTACTTGGAGTACAGCTCGACGATCAGCTGCTCCTGCACCTGGGTGTCGATCACCTGGCGCTCGGGCAGCGAGTGGACGAGGACCCGCAGGTTGGCGGGGATCGACTCCAGCCACGCCGGGACGGTCTTCTCACCAGCCTCCGCCTGTGCCACCTGGAAGGGGGCCAGGTTCTTGGAGGACGCGCGGACCTCGACGATGTCGTTCACGGACACCCGCGCCGACGGGATGTCCGTCTTCCGGCCGTTCAGCTCGATGTGGCCGTGCCGCACCAGCTGACGGGCGTGGTCACGGGACTTGGCGAAGCCAGCCCGGTACACCACGTTGTCCAGTCGGGTCTCCAGGATGCGCAGCAGGTTCTCACCCGTCTTGCCCTGCTGGCGGTTGGCCTCCGTGAAGTACCCGCGGAACTGCTTCTCCAGCACCCCGTAGATACGAGCCGCCTTCTGCTTCTCGCGCTTCTGCAGCAGGTACTCGGAGTCCTTGGTGCGCCCGCGCCCGTGCTCACCCGGGGGGTAAGGACGGATCTCGATCGGGCACTTCGCGCTCTCGCACTTAGCTCCCTTGAGGAAGAGCTTCTGCTTCTCCCGACGGCAACGCTTGCAGTCGGCCCCGGTGTAACGCGCCATTGTCTCTGTTCTCCTCGTTCAGCTGGTCAGACTCGGCGGCGCTTCGGCGGGCGGCAGCCGTTGTGCGGGGTCGGGGTGACGTCCTGGATGGAGCCGACCTCAAGACCCGTGGCCTGGAGGGAACGGATCGCGGTCTCCCGGCCGGAACCGGGGCCCTTGACGAAGACGTCGACCTTGCGCATGCCGTGCTCCTGGGCGCGGCGAGCGGCGTTCTCCGCGGCCATCTGGGCGGCGAACGGCGTCGACTTACGCGAGCCCTTGAAGCCGACATGGCCGGCCGAGGCCCAGGAGATCACGTTGCCGGTCGGGTCAGTGATCGAAACGATGGTGTTGTTGAACGTGCTCTTGATGTGGGCGTACCCATGAGCAACGTTCTTCTTCTCCTTCCGGCGCACCTTCTTGACGCCGGCCGTACGGCCCTTCGGAGGCATATATGAAAACTCCCGTGGAGGTGGTCGGTCCTACAGCGCGGACCGCTGTCAAGCGTCCGTAGCTGCGGACTACTTCTTGCCCGGCTTCTTCTTACCGGCGATCGCGCGGCGCGGCCCCTTACGGGTGCGGGCGTTCGTCTTGGTGCGCTGGCCGTGCACCGGGAGACCCCGGCGGTGGCGCAGACCCTCGTAGCAGCCGATCTCCACCTTGCGGCGGATGTCGGCCTGGATCTCGCGGCGGAGGTCACCCTCCACACGCAGGTTGTTGTCCACGTACTCGCGGAGCTTGACGAGGTCCTCCTCGCCGAGGTCCCGCACGCGGGTGTCGGGGTTGATGCCCGTCTCACTCAGGGTCTGCTGGGCAAGGGTGCGACCAATGCCGAAGACGTAGGTGAGGGCGACCTCCACGCGCTTCTCACGCGGAAGGTCGACGCCTGCGAGGCGTGCCATGGATGTGGCTCCTGAACTGGTTCGTCGGAGGTCTGCCGCAGAGCCGTCCCCGGCTCGACCACTCCGGACACCGGAGCGGAAACACCAGGTCCCCGGCCTCCGACCGGGGGTGTCGTCCCCACCGACGCGGTGTGCTCACGGCGGGGGGTCGGGCTGCTGCGTATGTACGTTGTCGCTCGCGTCGCGCGAAGTGCTGCGCAGTGCGTGGGTGGTGGTACCGGCGTCAGCCCTGGCGCTGCTTGTGGCGCAGGTTGTCGCAGATGACCATGACCCGGCCGTGGCGGCGGATCACCTTGCACTTGTCGCAGATCTTCTTGACGCTCGGCTTGACCTTCATGGGATGAGGTTCTCCGGGTCAGGCCACCGACTCACGGAAGCGAGCGGTGGCTCGATCTGTCGATCTACTTGTAGCGGTAGACGATCCGCCCGCGCGTCAGGTCGTAGGGGGAGAGCTCCACCACGACGCGGTCGTCGGGAAGAATACGGATGTAGTGCATCCGCATCTTGCCGCTGATGTGCGCGAGGACCTGGTGACCGTTCTGAAGCTCCACCTTGAACATCGCGTTAGGCAGAGATTCGACGACGGTGCCCTCGATCTCGATGGCCCCTTGTTTTTTGGCCATACTTGAGCGCTTCACCTTCCGGGATCGGCTACCTGGGGTGGCCTGGGCGTACTGGGAGCATATTGGACATACGCCGACACCCGGACCGACGAGCCAGTCTACGTCACGGCATCCGGAAAGACGAATTCGGATAGTCTCCCCGGCGGCCGAGATCCCTAATCACGCCACCGGGCATCGTCGGCCCGTTCCCCACCCCGGCACCGGCCCCGAATCCGGGGAACCGGACTCCCCGCGAGCGCCACCGGTGTTCGCTTTCACCGGCCATCCACCCGGGATACACGGTTAGTGACGGTTACGTCACCAGCTGGCGAACGCCGGGACTCCACCCTGCTCCGGGGCCTCGCTCCCACCCCGCCGGGACCGCCACCGCACGAGCTGTGCCAGCGACCTCCGGGGTCAGCCGAGCGGATCGGGAGCGGCCTGCACCCCGAGCTCGGCCAGCTTCGCCCGGCCACCGTCCGGCGCGGTCAGCACCACCGGCCCGTCCTCGGTCAGCGCGACGGAGTGCTCCCAGTGGCTGGACCAGGTGCCGTCGTTCGTCTTGACCGTCCACTCGTCAGCCAGCACGTGTGTCTTCGCGGTACCCAGGCTCACCATCGGCTCGATCGCCAGGCACATCCCCGGCACCAGCTTGGGCCCCCGGCCGCGCTTCCGGTCGACGTAGTTCAGCAGGTGCGGGTCCATGTGCATCTGGGACCCGATGCCGTGCCCGCCGTAGTCCTCGATGATCCCGTACTTCCCGGAGGCCGGACGCGGCTGTCGCCGGATGTACTCCTCGATCGCCCGCGAGACGTCCACCAGTCGGCCGCCCTTGCGGACCGCCGCGATCCCGGCCCACATCGACCCCTCGGTGACCCGGCTCAGCTCCTGGAGTTCCGCCGGGTGCCCCTCCCCCACGAAGACGGTGAGCGCCGCGTCCCCATGCCAGCCGTCGATGATCGCCCCCGCGTCGATGGACAGCAGGTCGCCCGCCTTCAGCACCGTCTCCCGGTCGGGGATGCCGTGCACCACCACGTCGTTCACCGAGGTGCAGATGTTGCCGGGGAAGCCGCCGTACCCGAGGAAGTTGGGCTTCGCACCGTGGTCCGCCAGCACCTTCGCCGCGACCTCGTCCAGGTCCTTCGTCGTCGCCCCGGGAACCGCGGCTTCCGCGCAGGCGCGGTGCATGGCGGCGACGACCAGCCCCGCCTCGCGCATCTTCGCGATCTGCTCCGGGGTCTTGATCTCCACCATGGCGGCCGTCGCCTTCCTGTACCGAGTGACTGTCGAGTGCCCGCGCCCGTCTCCCAGCGGCGGCCCGGGTGGATCCCGGCGCCCGGGTCGCCCACCGGCCCGGCCGGGCGGCAACGACGCGTCGCCACCCCCAGTCTGCCATCACCGCGCGGGCGCCGGTCCCACGGCGGAGGCCCCCGCACCCGCCGCTCGGGCGGTACGCGGGGGCCTCCGCTGAACTACCGGTGGGGTCAGTCCTGTCCGAGCACGTGCATGGCGCGCTCGGTGACCTCGGGCACGGAGCCCAGCGCCGAGATGGTGGTCACCACGCCCTGCGCCTTGTAGTGGTCGATGATCGGTTCCGTCTCGCTGTGGTAGACGGAGAGGCGCTTGCGGACCGTCTCCTCGCGGTCGTCGTCCCGCTGGTACAGCTCGCCGCCACACTGGTCACAGACGCCCTCGGCCTTCGGCCGCGCGTACTCCACGTGGTAGACGTGGCTGCTGTCCTTGCGGCAGATCCGCCGGCCGGCGATCCGCTTGACGACCTCTTCCTCCGGGACCTCCAGGTCCAGCACCGCGTCCAACTTCTGGCCGTTGTCCCGCAGGACCCCGTCCAGCGCCTCAGCCTGCGTGATGTTCCGCGGGAAGCCGTCGAGCAGGAACCCCTGGGCAGCGTCCGGCTGCGCCATACGGTCCTGCGCCATGCCGACCGTCACCTCGTCCGGCACGAGTTGGCCCGCGTCCATGAACTCCTTCGCCCTGCGTCCGAGTTCCGTGCCCTGACTGATGTTGGCACGGAAGAGGTCACCGGTGGAGATGTGGGGAATCGACAGGGTCTGCGCGAGGAGCGCGGCCTGTGTTCCCTTACCCGCACCGGGCGGCCCGACGAGGACGATACGCATCAGCGGAGGAACCCTTCGTAATTGCGCTGCTGAAGCTGGCTCTCGATCTGCTTCACGGTCTCAAGCCCAACACCCACGATGATCAGGATGCTCGTCCCACCGAAGGGGAAGTCCTGCTGAGCGTTGAACATGATCAGCGCGACGGTCGGCACCAGGGCGATCAGCCCCAGATACAGGGAACCCGGCCAGGTGATGCGGTTCAGCACGTAGCTCAGGTACTCCGCTGTGGGTCTACCGGCCCGGATGCCCGGGATGAATCCACCATACTTCTTCATGTTGTCGGCAACCTCTTCGGGGTTGAAGGAGATAGCCACGTAGAAGAAGGCGAAGAACACGATCATCACGAAGTACGTGACGATGTAAATGGGGGAGTCACCAGCCACGAAGTTGGCTTCGATCCACTGCCGCCAACCCGCCTGCGACCCGCTGAAGTTGGCGACGAGCGCCGGAATGTACAGCAACGAGGAGGCGAAAATCACGGGGATGACGCCGGCCTGGTTGACCTTCAGCGGGATGTAGGTCGACGTACCGCCGTAACTCCGGCGCCCGATCATGCGCTTCGCGTACTGCACGGGGATCCGCCGCTGGGCCTGCTCGACGAAGACCACCAGGGCGACCATCGCCAGACCGCAGAGGATCACGGCCCCGAACTCGATCCAGCCGTCGGCCAGCTTGCCCTGCTTCTTGATCGCCCAGAGAGCGCCCGGGAAACCCGCCGCGATCGAGACGAACATGATCATCGACATGCCGTTACCGATGCCGCGGTCAGTCACCAGCTCGCCGAGCCACATGATGACGGCGGTACCCGCGGTCATCGTGAGCACCATCACGATGGTGGTGAAGATGCTCTGGTTCGGCACGATCTGGTCGGCGACCTGACACTGCGGGAACAGGGAGCCACTTCGCGCCGTCGCCACCAGACCCGTCGCCTGGAGGATGGCCAGCGCGATGGTCAGGTACCGCGTGTACTGCGTGATCTTCGCCTGACCGGACTGGCCCTCCTTCTTCAGGGCCTCAAGCCTCGGGATGACGACCACGAGCAACTGGAGAATGATGCTCGCCGTGATGTACGGCATGATGCCGAGGGCGAAGATCGTGATCTGGAGCAGCGCACCGCCGCTGAACATGTTGACGAGCCCGAACAGACCCTGGTTGGTCTTGGCCTCGTCCATGCACGCCTGGACGTTCTCATAGCTGACCCCCGGCACCGGGATATGGGCCCCGATCCGGTAGAGCACCACGATGCCCAGCGTGAAGAGCAGCTTCTTGCGCAGGTCGGGCGTCTGAAACGCCCGAGCGAACCCGGTGAGCACGGTGCCTCCTGCGCCCCCCGCGTTCGCTACGCGAGAGGTGACGGTCTTGAGGATCGACAGTTATTTCCCAGCCAGCGAGCTGGCCGCGCCGGACGGGGCGGACCCCGGGACGCGGACAGCGCGTGCCACCTTACCGGCGACCGCTGTCCCCGAGGAATGACCACCCTGGAACGACTGACCGGGGATGCCCCGTTGGGACACCCCCGGCCTCAGTCAACGAACTCAGACAAGCTCGGTGACGGTGCCGCCAGCAGCGGCGATCTTCTCCTTGGCGGTGCCGGAGACCTTGTCCACGGTCACCTGCAACGCCACCGAGATCTCGCCGGTGCCCAGCACCTTGACGAGCTCGTTCTTGCGCACCGCGCCCTTGGCCACCAGGCCGGCCACGGTGACCTCGCCACCCTCGGGGTACAGCTCGGCCAGCTTGTCCAGGTTCACCACCTGGAACTGCTTGTGCGCCGGGTTCTTGAACCCCTTGAGCTTGGGCAGCCGCATGTGCAGCGGCATCTGCCCACCCTCGAAGCGGGCCGGAACCTGGTACCGGGCCTTGGTGCCCTTGGTGCCACGACCAGCGGTCTTACCCTTCGACGCCTCACCACGACCCACACGGGTCTTGGCCTTCTTCTCGCCGGGGGCGGGCCGGAGGTTGTGGATCTTCAGCGGCTTCTCAGCGGAAGGCGCCATCTCAGTCGACCTCCTCAACCGTGATGAGGTGCCGCACGGTGTGCAGTTGACCGCGCACCACGGGGCTGTCCTCGCGTACGGCCACGTCGTTGACGCGCTTCAGACCGAGCGTCCGCAGCGTGTCACGGTGATTGCGCTTGGTCCCGATGACGGACCGGCTCTGCGTGATCTTCAGGCGGGCCATTACGCACCCACCCCGGCACGCGCCCGCAGCATGGCGGCGGGAGCCACGTCCTCCAGCGGCAGACCACGACGGGCGGCGATCTCCTCCGGGCGCTGAAGCCCGCGGAGCGCCGCCACCGTGGCGTGCACGATGTTGATCGGGTTGGAGGAGCCGAGCGACTTGCTCAGCACGTCGTGAATGCCGGCGCACTCCAGCACGGCACGCACCGGGCCACCGGCGATCACACCGGTACCGGGCGACGCCGGCTTCAGCAGCACGACACCCGCCGCCTCCTCACCCTGGATCGGGTGCGGAATGGTGCCCTGGATACGCGGGACCTTGAAGAAGTGCTTCTTGGCCTCCTCCACGCCCTTGGCGATCGCGGCCGGCACCTCCTTGGCCTTGCCGTACCCGACACCCACGGTGCCGTCACCATCGCCCACCACGACCAGCGCGGTGAAGCTGAAGCGACGACCACCCTTCACAACCTTGGCGACACGGTTGATCGCGACAACGCGCTCAACGTACGCGGTCTTCTCGGCGGCAGCGCCGCCGTCCCGGCCCTTACGGTCCCGCCGCTCGCCGCCACCGGCGCCGCCACCGCGGCGCTGGGGTCCAGCCATTGGAATTACCTCTCTCGTTTACTCCCCGCTCCCACCAAGCTCAGCGGCAGCGGGGGGCCCAGTCAGCTACGGAACCGGCTCAGAACCTGAGCCCGGCCTCACGGGCCGCGTCGGCCAGAGCGGCGATCCGCCCCGCGTACTTGTTGCCACCGCGGTCGAACACGACGGCCTCGACGCCCGCCGCCTTCGCCCGCTCGGCGACCAGGGCGCCGACCTGGGAAGCCTGGGCGCTCTTGTCACCCTCTCCACCGCGGACCGAGGAGTCCAGGTGCGACGCCGAGGCCAGCGTGTGGCCCGCGATGTCGTCGATCACCTGCGCCCGGATCCCACGGTTGGAGCGCGTCACCACGAGACGGGGGCGCTCGGGCGTGCCCGAGACCTTCTTGCGGACGCGGATGTGACGGCGCTTGGTGGCGGCGCGCTTGTAGGCGTCGCCCTTAGCGATCTTCACGCCGTATGACATGGGTTACTTACCAGCCTTTCCGACCTTGCGGCGGATGGTCTCGCCGGCGTACTTGACGCCCTTGGCCTTGTACGGGTCGGGCTTCCGCAGCTTGCGGATGTTCGCGGCGACCTCGCCCACCCGCTGCTTGTCGATGCCCTCCACCGTGAGCTTGGTCGGCGACTCGACCTTGAAGGAGATCCCCTCGGGGGCCTCCACCACGACCGGGTGGCTGTAACCCAGCGAGAACTCCAGCGTGGAGCCCTTCGCCTGGACGCGGTAACCCACACCGCTGATTTCGAGATCCTTGCTGAAGCCCGTCGTCACGCCAGTGATCATGTTCGCCACCAGCGTGCGGGACAGGCCGTGCAGGGCCTTGTTCCGGCTCTCGTCGTTCGGGCGGGTCACCGCGATGATGCCGTCCTCGCCCTTGGCGACCTCGATCGGCTCGGCGACGGTGTGCGAAAGCGAGCCCTTGGGACCCTTCACGCTGACCGTCCGGCCATCGATGGTGACGTCCACACCAGCGGGAACCTGGATGGGCAGCTTGCCGATACGCGACATGGCTTTACCTCCGTTCCCTTCCGTTACCAGACGTAGGCGAGGACTTCCCCGCCCACACCCTTCTTGCTGGCCTGCTTGTCGGTGAGGAGACCGTGCGACGTGGAGATGATCGCCACGCCCAGGCCGCCGAGCACCTTCGGCAGGTTGGTGGACTTTGCGTAGACCCGCAGGCCCGGCTTGGAGATCCGCTTGATGCCGGCGATCGAGCGCTCACGGTTCGGACCGAACTTCAGCTCCAGCACGAGGCTCTTGCCCACCTGGGCGTCCTCGGTCTTCCAGCCGGTGATGAAGCCCTCCTGCTGGAGGATCTCGGCGATGTGCGACTTGATCTTGCTGTGCGGCATCTCGACGGTGTCGTGGTACGCCGAGTTCGCGTTCCGCAGACGCGTCAACATGTCTGCGATGGGGTCGGTCATGGTCATGTGATGGCCTTCGGCCTCTCTCGCCGGGGTTTCCCTGTCTGCTCCGTCCCTCTCCCCGCTCTCGGCGGGACGGGTGT
Source organism: Streptomyces sp. AJS327 (assembly GCF_013450295.1). Lineage (GTDB taxonomy): Bacteria > Actinomycetota > Actinomycetes > Streptomycetales > Streptomycetaceae > Streptomyces. The sequence continues at coordinate 838,401 of NZ_SKBR01000004.1, read as the reverse complement.
GGTGCGGGGGACCTACGGCGTAGTCGAATCCATTTGCGGGCTGCGCCCGCGACGGTCAGGGGCGGCGGCAACCCAGCCCCACAAGGCTAAGCCATGCGGAACCGGTCACCCGCCTGCCCTTCTGCGCCTTACCAGAGCGCCAGCGGCCCATCCGCCGTCCGGCACTCCGAACGCCGCCCCATGTGGGAGGGCGTCCGGGTGGCCGGACGGCGGCGGGTCACCAGGAGCTCTTGGTGACGCCCGGCAGTTCGCCACGGTGCGCCATCTCACGAAGGCACACGCGGCACAGGCCGAACTTGCGGTAGACGGAGTGCGGACGGCCGCAACGCTGGCAGCGCGTGTAGGCGCGCACCGCGAACTTGGGCTTGCGGCTGGCCTTGGAGATCAGAGCCTTCTTCGCCATGATCAGTTCTCCTTGAACGGGAAGCCGAGGTGACGCAGGAGGGCGCGGCCCTCGTCGTCGTTGGTCGCCGTGGTCACCACGGTGATGTCCATGCCCCGTACCCGGTCGATCTTGTCGGGGTCGATCTCGTGGAACATGACCTGCTCCGTGAGACCGAAGGTGTAGTTACCCCGACCGTCGAACTGCTTGGGCGACAGGCCGCGGAAGTCGCGGATGCGCGGCAGCGCCAGCGACACCAGCCGGTCCAGGAACTCCCACATCCGGTCGCCGCGCAGCGTGGTGTGCGCGCCGATCGGCATACCCTCACGCAGCTTGAACTGCGCGATGGACTTACGGGCCTTGGTCACGGCCGGCTTCTGACCGGTGATCATGGTCAGGTCCTTGACCGCGCCCTCGATCAGCTTGGAGTCGCGGGCGGCGTCGCCCACACCCATGTTGACGACGACCTTGGTCAGCCCGGGGATCCGCATGACGTTGTCGTAAGCGAACTCCTCCTGGAGCTTGCCCTGGATCTCCGAACGGTAGCGCTGCTTCAGGCGCGGTGCGTTGGTGGTGGCAGTCATCAGATGTCCTCACCGGTCCGCTTGGCAACGCGGATCTTGTTGCCGTCCTCGTCGAAGCGGTAGCCGACGCGGGTCACGACCTTCTTGCCGTCCTTCTCCACCACGAGCTGAACGTTGCTCACGTGGACCGGGGCCTCGGTGGTGACGATCCCGCCGGTCTTCGAACCCCGAGCGGTCTGGCCGGCCTTGGTGTGCTTCTTGACCCGGTTGACACCCTCGACGAGCACCCGGGCGTCCCGCGGGTAGGCCGCGATGACCTTGCCCTGCTTGCCCTTGTCCTTGCCGGTGATGACCTGAACCAGGTCGCCCTTCTTGATCTTCATGCTCACAGCACCTCCGGCGCGAGCGAGATGATCTTCATGAACTTCTTCTCGCGCAGCTCCCGGCCCACCGGGCCGAAGATACGGGTGCCCCGGGGGTCACCGTCGTTCTTGAGCACGACCGCCGCGTTCTCGTCGAAGCGGATGTACGAGCCGTCGGGGCGGCGGCGCTCCTTCACGGTGCGCACGATGACCGCCTTGACGATGTCGCCCTTCTTCACGTTCCCGCCCGGGATCGCGTCCTTCACGGTAGCGACGACGACGTCACCGATGCCCGCGTAGCGCCGGCCTGAGCCACCGAGCACACGGATGGTGAGAATCTCCTTCGCACCCGTGTTGTCGGCGACGCGAAGCCGAGACTCCTGCTGGATCACGTCTATCTCCTGATCGTCTGCCGGTTCCCGGCGGGGGCTCTCACCGAGCGCCCCCGCCGAGCCTGGCGGAACTCGTCCCGGGGCGAACCCCGGGCTCCACTATTGGAATTCCCTCACGGGAACGGTCCGCGCGGCGCCGCGAGGACGCCGCGGCCGGACCGCGGGCGAGTTACTTCGCCTTCTCAAGAATCTCGACGATGCGCCAGCGCTTCGTCGCGGACAGCGGACGGGTCTCCATCAGGAGGACCCGGTCGCCGACGCCCGCGGCGTTCTGCTCGTCGTGCGCCTTGAGCTTGTTCGTACGGCGGATGACCTTGCCGTACAGCGGGTGCTTGACGCGGTCCTCGACAGCGACGACGGCGGTCTTGTCCATCTTGTCGCTGACGACCAGGCCCTCACGGGTCTTCCGGATGCCGCGCTCCTGGCCCGAGCTGTTCTCTGTAGTCACGTTCGTCTCGCTCATCAGGCGCTCTCCACCGTCTCGATGCCCAGCTCACGCTCACGCATCAGGGTGTAGATCCGGGCGATGTCCTTGCGCACGGCCTTGAGCCGACCGTGGTTCTCCAGCTGCCCGGTCGCCGCCTGGAAGCGGAGGTTGAACAGCTCTTCCTTGGACTCCCGAAGCTTGCCGACAAGCTCCTCGTCGCCCAGCTGGCGCAGCTCGGACGCCTTGGTAACGGACGCCATCACGACTCACCTGCCTCGCGCCGCACGATCCGGCACTTCATCGGAAGCTTGTGGGCGGCGCGGATGAGCGCCTCCTTGGCAATCTTCTCGTTCGGGTACGACAGCTCGAACATCACACGTCCGGGCTTGACGTTCGCGACCCACCACTCCGGCGAACCCTTACCGGAACCCATGCGGGTCTCGGCGGGCTTCTTGGTCAGCGGACGGTCCGGGTAGATGTTGATCCAGACCTTGCCGCCACGCTTGATGTGCCGGGTCATCGAGATACGAGCGGCCTCGATCTGCCGGTTGGTCACATAGGCGCCGGTGACGGCCTGAATGCCGTACTCACCGAAGGCGACCTCGGTACCACCCTTCGCCATGCCCTTGCGCTTGGGGTGGTGCTGCTTACGGTGCTTGACCCTGCGGGGGATCAGCATGACGGTCAGCCCTCCTTCCCGGCAGCGCCGGGCTCAGCCGCCGCACCAGCGGGGGCCACGGACTCGGCCTTGGGGGCCTCCGCCGCCTGCTGCTGCGGCTTGCGGCCGCGACCGCCACGCTCGCCACCCCGGCGGGGGCGCTCGTTGCCGCCGCCACCCCGCGACGGACGGTTGCCCGCACGGGCCGCGGCGTTCTCGGCGCGGACCTCAGCGATGTTCTTCACGTCGCCCTTGTAGACCCAGACCTTCACACCGATCCGGCCGAAGGTCGTCCGGGCCTCGAAGAAGCCGTAGTCGACGTTGGCCCGCAGGGTGTGCAGGGGAACCCGGCCCTCGCGGTAGAACTCCGAGCGCGACATCTCGGCACCGCCGAGACGGCCGCCGCACTGGATCTTGATGCCCTTGGCACCGGCCTTCATCGCGGTCTGCATGCTCTTGCGCATCGCGCGACGGAAGGAGACCCGGGAGGACAGCTGCTCGGCGACCGCCTGGGCCACCAACTGCGCGTCCGTCTCGGGGTTCTTGACCTCAAGGATGTTGAACTGGATCTGCTTGCCGGTCAGCTTCTCCAGGTTGCCCCGGAGACGGTCGGCCTCGGCGCCCCGGCGACCGATCACGATGCCCGGACGCGCGGTGTGCACGTCGACCCGGACACGGTCACGGGTGCGCTCGATCTCGACCTTGGAGATACCGGCCCGCTCCATGCCCTGGGTGAGCATCCGGCGGATCGCGACGTCTTCCTTGACGTAGTCCTTGTACAGCTTGTCGGCGTACCAGCGCGACTTGAAGTCGGTGGTCACGCCCAGTCGGAACCCGTGCGGGTTTACCTTCTGGCCCATTACCGGGTTCCTTCCTTGCTGCTCACGACCACGGTGATGTGGCTCGTCCGCTTACGGATCCGGTAGGCGCGGCCCTGGGCGCGCGGCCGGAACCGCTTGAGAGTCGGGCCCTCGTCGACGTAGGCCTCGGAGATGACGAGGCTGTCGGCGTCCGTGTGGTCGTAGTTGTGCGCGGCGTTGGCAATGGCGCTGTCGAGCACCTTGCCCACCGGCACGCTGGCGGCCTGCGGGGCGAAGCGCAGGACGGCCTGAGCCTCCGTGGCGTCCATGCCACGAATGAGGTCCACCACGCGGCGGGCCTTCATGGGCGTCACGCGCACATAGCGCGCCCGAGCCCTGGCTTCCATGGTTGTCCCTTCGGTGTCAGTCATCGTCTTCACACCCACCGGTCAGCGACGCCGCGACTTGCGGTCGTCCTTGACGTGGCCCTTGAAGGTGCGGGTCGGCGCGAACTCGCCGAGCTTGTGGCCGACCATCGACTCGGTGACGAACACCGGGACGTGCTTGCGGCCGTCATGCACCGCGATCGTGTGGCCGAGCATGGCCGGGACGATCATCGAGCGGCGAGACCAGGTCTTGATGACGTTCTTGGTGCCCGCGTCGTTCTGCGTGTCCACCTTCTTGGCGAGGTGGTCGTCGACGAAGGGCCCCTTCTTGAGACTGCGCGGCATCTAAAACCCGCCTCCTAGCGCTTCTTGTTCGTCTTGCGGCGGCGGACGATGTACTTGTTGCTGGCCTTCTTCGGCGAGCGCGTACGCCCCTCCTTCTGGCCCCACGGCGACACCGGGTGACGACCACCGGAGGTCCGGCCCTCACCACCACCGTGCGGGTGGTCGATCGGGTTCATGACCACACCACGCACGGTCGGGCGAACGCCCTTCCAGCGCATCCGGCCTGCCTTGCCCCAGTTGATGTTCGACTGCTCGGCGTTCCCGACCTCGCCGACGGTGGCGCGGCAGCGGATGTCGACCAGCCGGATCTCGCCGGACGGCATGCGGAGGTGGGCCATGCGACCCTCCTTCGCCAGCAGCTGCACCGAGGCACCCGCGGAACGGGCGATCTTCGCACCGCCACCGGGCCGCAGCTCGATGGCGTGGATGACCGTACCGACCGGGATGTTGCGCAGCGGCAGGTTGTTGCCCGGCTTGATGTCAGCTCCCGGACCGTTCTCCACACGGTCGCCCTGCGTCAGCTTGGCCGGGGCGAGGATGTAGCGCTTCTCGCCGTCGACGTAGTGCAGCAGCGCGATGCGCGCGGTGCGGTTCGGGTCGTACTCGATGTGCGCCACCTTGGCGGGCACGCCGTCCTTGTCGTGCCGACGGAAGTCGATCACGCGGTAGGCGCGCTTGTGGCCACCGCCCTGGTGGCGGACGGTCACACGACCGGTGTTGTTACGGCCGCCCTTGCTGTGCAGCGGGCGCACCAGCGACTTCTCCGGCGTGGACCGCGTGACCTCGACGAAGTCGGCGACGCTGGAGCCACGACGGCCCGGGGTCGTCGGCTTGTACTTGCGGATACCCATTTCTCAGTCCTCGTCCGATATCGGACGATCCGGACTCCGTCAGGAGACCGGACCGCCGAAGATGTCGATACGGTCGCCCTCGGCGAGGGTCACGATGGCGCGCTTCGTGTCGGCGCGCCTTCCGTAGCCGGTGCGGGTGCGCTTGCGCTTGCCCTGCCGGTTCAGCGTGTTGACCCCCATGACCTTGACCGAGAAGACCGTCTCGACGGCCTGCTTGATCTGGGTCTTGTTGGCCCGCGGGTCGACGACGAACGTGTACTTGTTCTCGTCGAGCAGGGCGTAGCTCTTCTCCGAGACGACCGGCTTGATCAGCAGGTCGCGCGGGTCGGTGAAGGTCTTGCTCGGTTCGGCGGGTGAGCTCGGGCCGGGGCCGTCCGTGGCGCGGCGCGCGGCCTTGGCGACGCGCGCGGCCTTGGCGGCCTTGGCTGCCTTCGGCGCGATGCTCGGGTGGTGCTGTGCCATCAGGCGTCGCTCCCTTCGGTCTTCGTACGCGCGGCGACGAAGGACTCGAAGGCGGCCTTGGTGAAGACCACGTCGTCGGACACGAGCACGTCATACGTGTTCAGCTGCCCCGGCTCCAGGATGTGCACCTGGGGCAGGTTGCGGGCCGAGAGCCAGGCGGACTGGTCGTCGCGCTCGGCGACCAGCAGCAGGTTCTTGCGCTCGCTGATCTTCCCGAAGAAGGTCCGCGCGGCCTTGGTGGAGACCTCGCCGTCGACCACGCCGGTGACAACGTGGACCCGGGAGTGCCGGGCGCGGTCCGAGAGGGCGCCACGCAGGGCGGCGGCCTTCATCTTCTTCGGCGTCCGCTGCGAGTAGTCACGGGGCACGGGACCGTGCACCACGCCACCACCGGCGAACTGCGGAGCGCGCGTCGAACCCTGCCGGGCGCGGCCCGTGCCCTTCTGGCGGTACGGCTTGCGGCCACCGCCGCGCACCTCGCCACGGGTCTTCGTCTTGTGCGTGCCCTGCCGGGCGGCGGCCAGCTGCGCGACAACGACCTGGTGCATCAACGGCACGCTGGCCTGCGCGTCGAAGAGCTCGGCGGGGAGCTCCACGGTCCCGGCCTTCTCGCCCGCGGGCGAAAGGATGTCAATCGTGCTCATTTAACTTCAGGCCCCCTTGGCCGCGGTACGGACCAGGACGAGGCCGCCGTTCGGACCGGGGACCGCGCCCTTGATGAGCAGCAGGCCCTTCTCCGCGTCAACGGCGTGGACGGTCAGGTTCTGGGTGGTGACCCGCTCGTTGCCCATACGGCCTGCCATCCGGGTGCCCTTGAAGACACGTCCGGGGGTGGCACAGCCGCCGATGGCGCCCGGCTTGCGGTGGATGCGGTGCGCACCGTGCGAAGCCTTGCCGCCGTGGAAACCGTGCCGCTTCATGCCACCGGCGAAGCCCTTGCCCTTCGACTTGCCGGTCACGTCGACCTTGAGGCCGGACTCGAAGGAGTCGGCGGTCAGCTCCTGGCCGAGCGTGTACTCGCTGGCGTCGGAGGTCCGCAGCTCCACGAGGTGACGGCGCGGGGTGACGTCGGACTTGGCGAAGTGCCCCTTGAGCGGCTTGTTCACCTTGCGCGGGTCGATCTCGCCGAAGGCGATCTGGACGGCCTCGTAGCCGTCCCTGTCTGCGGTGCGCACCTGGGTCACGACGTTCGGACCGGCCTTGACCACGGTCACCGGGACGACACGGTTGTTCTCGTCCCAGACCTGGGTCATGCCGAGCTTCTCGCCCAGGAGGCCCTTGATCTGCTTAGCCATCTTCCCGCACCCCTCAGAGCTTGATCTCGATGTCAACGCCGGCCGGAAGGTCCAGGCGCATCAGCGAGTCAACGGTCTTGGGCGTCGGGTCGAGGATGTCGATCAGACGCTTGTGGGTACGCATCTCGAAGTGCTCGCGCGAGTCCTTGTACTTGTGCGGCGACTTGATGACGCAGTACACGTTCTTCTCAGTGGGCAGCGGCACCGGGCCCGCGACCGACGCACCGGTACGGGTCACCGTCTCGACGATCTTCTTCGCCGAGTTGTCGATGACCTCGTGGTCGTAGGCCTTGAGCCGGATGCGGATCTTCTGTCCCGCCATGGCTACTTCGTAGTCCTGTCTCTCGTAACGCTCTGGAACCCGTGACCACTCTCCGCCGACCCACGCGGTCGGGCGTGTCGCTTCCCTTCTCAGAGTGCTCCACGGTGCGTGGAACCCTGTGGACCACCCGGGAGCCGCGACACAGCGGGCTCACAACGGAGCGGCGAAGGGAGTCGGGGGAGAGAACCCACCGGTGCCTGGCTGGAAGCCCCTCCCACGCTTCCCGGAAGATTCCCGTACTTCCGCCCCTGATAAGGGACGACGAATACCTGGGACTCGCTTCCAGTCCTCCCGGCGGGAGGCGCGCGGCATCGGCACTCAACCGAGCAACCTGCACAGTGTGCCACACCGCGATTAGCTGACGCCAATCGGGGCATTATCACGGGTTCACCGCGGCATCCTCGGCGCCCTCCCCGGTCGGCCTGGTGTGAACCACCTGACCGCACTACCACAGCGCGCTCCCCCGCGACGCGCCGGTGGTACGCCGGACCCGTAGGGTCCCGGTCGCGGACCGCTCCGCCGGACGGACCCACCTCCCGGTGTATCCGGGACCGATCCCCGTCGGCTCGATGGCGAAGATGACCGCGAACACGACGGCTACGGACACGACCCACGCGCACGACGGCCGGAGGCCGAACCAGTCCGCGGTGGCGGCACCGCACGACACCGGCCCGGCACCGGAGGAGTCGGTGGCCCGGGCCCCGCGAACGGGGCGGAGCACACAGGGAGTTCGGCGAACTCGGGGAACACGGGGAACACGGGGAACACGAAAAAGGGGTCCCCCCGCCAAGCGGCGGAAGGACCCCTTCTGCTCTACGCCTAGGCGCGGAAGGTCACTTCAGGATCTTGGTGACCTGGCCGGCGCCCACGGTCCGGCCACCCTCGCGGATGGCGAACTTGAGGCCCTCCTCCATGGCGACCGGCTGGATGAGCTGAACGCTCATCTCGGTGTTGTCGCCCGGCATGACCATCTCGGTGCCCTCGGGGAGGGTCACCACGCCGGTCACGTCCGTGGTACGGAAGTAGAACTGCGGGCGGTAGTTGTTGAAGAACGGGGTGTGCCGACCGCCCTCGTCCTTCGACAGGATGTACGCCTGCGCCTCGAACTCCGTGTGCGGGGTGACCGAGCCCGGCTTGATGATGACCTGGCCGCGCTCGACGTCCTCGCGCTTGATGCCACGCAGGAGCAGACCGACGTTCTCACCGGCCTGGCCCTCGTCGAGCAGCTTGCGGAACATCTCGATACCGGTGACGGTCGTCGAGGTCTTGGTGTCCTTGATGCCGATGATGTCGACGTTCTCGTTGACCTTCAGCACACCGCGCTCGATACGGCCGGTGACGACCGTGCCGCGGCCGGTGATGGTGAAGACGTCCTCGATCGGCATCAGGAACGGCTTCTCGACGTCACGCTCCGGCGCGGGGATGGCCTCGTCGACAGCGTGCATCAGCTTGACGACGGACTCGCCCCACTCCTTGTCGCCCTCCAGGGCCTTGAGCGCGGAGACCTTGACGACCGGAACGTCGTCGCCCGGGAACTCGTACTCCGAGAGCAGCTCACGGACCTCAAGCTCGACGAGCTCCATGATCTCCTCGTCGTCCACCATGTCGGCCTTGTTCAGGGCGACGACGATGTACGGGACGCCGACCTGGCGGGCCAGGAGCACGTGCTCCTTGGTCTGCGGCATCGGGCCGTCGGTGGCGGCGACCACGAGGATGGCACCGTCCATCTGCGCGGCACCGGTGATCATGTTCTTGATGTAGTCCGCGTGACCCGGGCAGTCGACGTGGGCGTAGTGACGGTTCTCCGTCTGGTACTCGACGTGCGCGATGGAGATGGTGATACCGCGCTGGCGCTCTTCCGGCGCCTTGTCGATGTTCTCGAACGCCGAAGCCTGGTTCAGGTCCGGGTACGCGTCGTGCAGCACCTTGGTAATCGCCGCGGTAAGAGTGGTCTTGCCGTGGTCGATGTGACCGATGGTGCCGATGTTGACGTGCGGCTTAGTCCGCTCGAACTTCGCCTTCGCCACTGGGGTCCTCCTGTGGACTGGTGCTGTACACCCTCCACACTTTGCGGAGGGGTTCAGGTGGTCGTTCCGAACGGGTCAGGACCCCGAGGGGGATGCCCTTGACCAGTTCGCTTGGATGGGCGGGCGCCGAGGTCCCCACCACGGACCGCTGGGCGGTCTGTGGTGGAGTGCCCCGAATGCCGTTGCTCCAGCCTAATGGGTGAGGTTCAGCGCACGCGCCGCGTCACTCGCCCTTGGCCTTCGCGATGATCTCCTCGGCGACGCTCTTGGGAACCTCGGCGTAGGAGTCGAACTGCATGCTGTAGCTGGCGCGGCCAGAGGTCTTGCTCCGCAAGTCCCCGACGTAGCCGAACATCTCCGAGAGCGGCACCAGACCGGTCACGACCTTGGCCCCACTCCGGTCCTCCATGGCCTGGACCTGGCCGCGACGCGAGTTGATGTCGCCGATGACATCGCCCATGTACTCCTCGGGCGTGTGCACATCGACCTTCATCATCGGCTCCAGCAGGGCCGGGCTGGCCTTGCGGGCGGCCTCCTTGAAGGCCATCGAGCCGGCGATCTTGAAGGCCATCTCGGACGAGTCCACGTCGTGGAACGCACCGTCGAGCAGGGTGACCTTGACACCCGTGAGCGGGTATCCGGCGAGCACGCCGAACTCCATGGCCTCCTGGCAGCCCGCGTCCACCGACGGGATGTACTCCCGGGGGATACGGCCACCCGTGACCTTGTTCTCGAACTCGTACCCGTCGCCCTCAAGCGGCTCGACATCGATGATCACGCGGCCGAACTGGCCGGAACCACCGGTCTGCTTCTTGTGGGTGTAGTCGACCTTCTCGACCTTCTTGCGCAGCGTCTCGCGGTACGCCACCTGCGGCTTACCGACGTTCGCCTCGACCTTGAACTCGCGCTTCATACGGTCGACCAGCACATCGAGGTGCAGCTCGCCCATACCCGCGATGATCGTCTGGCCGGTCTCCTCGTCGGTGTGAACCTGGAAGGAGGGGTCCTCCTCGGCCAGCCGCTGGATCGCGACGCCCAGCTTCTCCTGGTCGCCCTTGGACTTCGGCTCGATGGCGACCTGGATCACCGGGGCCGGGAACTCCATGGACTCCAGGATCACCGGCTTACCGGGATCGCAGAGCGTCTCACCGGTGGTGGTCTGCTTCAGACCCATGACGGCGACGATGTCACCGGCACCCACCGCGTCGATCTCCTCACGCTTGTTGGCGTGCATCCGGTAGATCTTGCCGATGCGTTCCTTCTTGCCCTTCACCGAGTTCAGCACCTGCGAACCCGAGGTGATGCGGCCCGAGTAGACCCGGATGAAGGTGAGCTTCCCGAGGTGCGGGTCGCTCGCGATCTTGGAAACCAGCGCGGCCATCGGCTCGTCCTCGGACGGCCTGCGCGTCAGGGTCTCCTCGGGATTGTTGGGCGCGTGGCCCTCGATGGCCTCAACGTCCAGCGGAGCCGGCAGGTAGCGCACGATCGCGTCGAGCAGCGGCTGCACGCCCTTGTTCTTGAACGCCGTACCGCAGAACACCGGGGTGATGGTGGTGGTGCCCTCAACTCCGGTGGAGGCGAGGGTGATCCGGCGGATCGCCGCCATGAGCTGCTCCTCGGAAGGCTCCTGGCCCTCCAGGTACAGCTCCATCATCTCCTCGTCGTTCTCGGCCACGGCTTCCAGGAGCTTGCCGCGCCACTCGTCGGCGGCCTCCGTGTGCGTGTCGGGAATGTCGACGACGTCGTACGCCTCGCCGAGCGTGGCCTCCGGCGACCACACGAGCGCCTTCATGCGGACCAGGTCCACGACGCCCCGGAAGTCGGCCTCGGTGCCGATCGGCAGCTGCATCACCAGCGGAACGGCGCCCAGCCGCTTGTCGATCATGTCGACGCAGCGGTGGAACTCCGCGCCGGTGCGGTCGAGCTTGTTGACGAAGCAGATCCGCGGGACGCCGTAGCGGTCAGCCTGCCGCCACACGGTCTCGGACTGTGGCTCGACACCGGCCACACCGTCGAACACCGTGACCGCACCGTCGAGCACGCGCAGTGAACGCTCCACCTCGACGGTGAAGTCGACGTGGCCCGGGGTGTCGATGATGTTGATGGTGTAGTCGTCGTCGTTGAGCGGCCAGTGGCAGGTCGTCGCGGCGGACGTGATGGTGATGCCGCGTTCCTGCTCCTGCGCCATCCAGTCCATGGTGGCGGCGCCGTCGTGCGTCTCACCGATCTTGTAACTCACACCGGTGTAGAACAGGATCCGCTCGGTGGTCGTCGTCTTGCCCGCGTCGATGTGCGCCATGATCCCGATGTTGCGGACCTTGGCCAGGTCAAGTGAAGTGGTAGCCATAAGGCTTCAGTCTTCTCTCGGTCTCGATGGGGTGAGCGACTACCAGCGGTAGTGCGCGAAGGCCTTGTTGGACTCGGCCATCTTGTGCGTGTCCTCGCGCTTCTTCACGGCGGCGCCGAGCCCGTTGGAGGCGTCGAGCAGCTCGTTCATCAGGCGCTCGGTCATGGTCTTCTCGCGGCGGGCGCGGGAGTACCCCACGATCCAGCGCAGCGCGAGCGTGGAGGAGCGGCCGGGACGGACCTCGACCGGCACCTGGTAGGTGGCGCCACCGACACGGCGCGAGCGGACCTCAAGGGTCGGCTTCACGTTCTCCAGGGCCCGCTTGAGGGTGATGACCGGGTCGTTGCCGGTCTTGTCCCGCAGCCCCTCCATCGCGCCGTAGACGATGCGCTCGGCGGTGGAACGCTTGCCGTTCAGCAGCACCTTGTTGATCAGGGAGGTCACCAGAGGAGAACCGTAGACCGGGTCAATGATGACCGGGCGCTTCGGGGCAGGGCCCTTACGAGGCATGCTTACTTCTCCTTCTTGGCGCCGTAGCGGCTGCGAGCCTGCTTGCGGTTCTTGACGCCCTGCGTGTCGAGGGAGCCGCGGATGATCTTGTAACGAACACCCGGCAGGTCCTTCACACGGCCACCACGCACCAGCACGATGGAGTGCTCCTGGAGGTTGTGGCCCTCGCCCGGAATGTAGGCCGTGACCTCGATCCCGCTGGTCAGACGCACACGCGCGACCTTACGCAGGGCCGAGTTCGGCTTCTTCGGGGTGGTGGTGAACACACGCGTGCAGACACCGCGCCGCTGGGGGGATCCCTCCAGTGCGGGTGTCTTGTTCTTCTCGACCTTGTCCTGCCGGCCCTTGCGGACCAGCTGCTGGATCGTAGGCACCTGTTCTCCGGTTTCTGTGTGCCAGTCTCGGTAAAGCTAACCCGGGCCGCCAGCCCGACCCACGAGGTCGGGTGTGTCGAAGACCGCACGCCCCGCGAAAACGGGGACATCCTCTTTTCGACAGAGGACTCCCCTTGAGGAGAAGCATGCGGATTCGGTATCACCAGCCGCGCGATCCGTCCCGCCGACAGCGGAGTGGACTCAGGCGCAGGGGACACCCCAGGCACGAGGTCAGAGCCTACCTACCGTACCCGCTGGGGTCAAAACAAATGCCCACGCCACCGTAATACCCGGAACGATCGAGGGGAAGGGCGCCTCGGGCGGCGCCAGACGGCTCATCGGCACCCCGATCCAGGGGCGCACCGCCCGCTCCCCTCCCCCTGTTCTCGACGGAACGCGTCAACCACGGGCACCCGCCGGAGCGTCCACGGACGGTGCCCGCGCGGGACCGCCGGGCCACCCCGCACCCGGGCCCCGGGCCTCAGCGACCCAGCGCGACCGCGGCCACGATCACCAGCACCACCGCGACGAACCCGAGGGTCACCCAGCCCAGCACCAGCCCGGCCGTGGCCAGGCCCTCGCCGCGCTCCCCGGTCCGCCGGATCTCGGCCTTCGCCTTGTGCCCGAGGATGATCGCGGGGATCGCCGTCAGTCCGTACATCGGGGTCAGCACCCCGCAGACCAGCGCGCCGATAGCGCTGCCGTTGGTCTGCGGCGGGGGCAGGAAGGTCCGCGGCACCGGCTGTGCGACGTACGCCTGGGGCTGCGCGAACTGCTGCGGAGTGGGGGTGGGCAGAGGAAGCGGCCCCTGGGGAAGATCGGCGAGCAGCAGGTGCAACTCACCGTAGGTCTGCGCGTTCTGGGCGCGCTCCAGCCGCTGTTCGTACTCCGGCTGGCCGAGTCGCCCCTCGCTGAAGCCCGCCTTGAGCACGTCGATCGCGCGCTCCCGGTCCGTGTGGGACGCGCGCATCGCGGACAGCTGCGCGGGCTGCTGCCACGGCTGAGGGGTCAGCCCTCCCGGCACTCTGCCCGGACTCCCCTGGTTCCACGGCTGGTACGACACGGACCCCACCTCCCGGCGTTCCCCTCATCATCCATGACGTCCGGTGGGATGGGGGAGTTCCGGTGGGGACGAACAACGCGAGAGGCGCCCGTCCCCTCGGGAACGGGCGCCTCTCGTCAGCCACGTCAGGCGTTGTACGGACCGTAGTCGTAGTCCTCCAGCGGTACCGCCTGGCCGGAGCCGGTACCGAAGGGCGAGTAGTCGATGTCGTCGTATCCGACGGCCGAGTACATCGCGGCCTTGGCCTCCTCGGTCGGCTCGACCCGGATGTTCCGGTAGCGGGACAGGCCCGTACCGGCCGGGATGAGCTTACCGATGATCACGTTCTCCTTGAGACCGATCAGGGAGTCCGACTTGGCGTTGATCGCCGCGTCGGTCAGCACCCTGGTCGTCTCCTGGAAGGACGCGGCGGAGAGCCACGACTCGGTCGCCAGCGACGCCTTCGTGATACCCATCAGCTGCGGACGGCCGGAGGCGGGGTGACCGCCCTCCGCCACCACGCGGCGGTTCTCACCCTCGAACTTGGTGCGCTCCACCAGCTCGCCGGGCAGCAGCTCGGCGTCGCCGGACTCGATGATCGTCACCCGGCGGAGCATCTGCCGGATGATGATCTCGATGTGCTTGTCGTGGATCGACACACCCTGCGAGTTGTAGACCTTCTGCACCTCACCGACCAGGTGGACCTGGACCGCGCGCTGGCCGAGGATCCGCAGCACGTCGTGCGGGTTCTCGGTACCCACCGTCAGCTTCTGGCCGACGACGACGTGGTCGCCCTCCTGCACGGTCAGCCGGGCGCGCTTCGACACGCTGTAGGGCATGTCGTCCGAGCCGTCATCCGGGGTGACGACGACCTTCTTGGTCTTCTCCGTCTCCTCGATGCGGACCCGACCGGCCGCCTCCGTGATCGGCGCGACGCCCTTGGGCGTACGGGCCTCGAACAGCTCGACCACACGCGGCAGACCCTGGGTGATGTCGTCGCCCGCCACACCACCGGTGTGGAAGGTGCGCATCGTCAGCTGGGTGCCGGGCTCACCGATCGACTGCGCCGCGATGATGCCGACTGCCTCACCGATGTCCACCAGCTTGCCGGTGGCCAGCGACCGGCCGTAGCACATGGCGCAGGTGCCGACCAGCGACTCGCAGGTGAGGATCGAGCGGGTCTTGACCGTCTCGACGCCGTACCGGACCAGCTCGTCGATGAGCACGTCGCCCAGGTCGGTGCCGGCCGGGGCGAGCACCCTGCCGTCCACCACGATGTCCTCGGCGAGGCAGCGCGCGTACACGCTGGTCTCGACGTCGTCGGTCTTCCGCAGGCTGCCGTCGGTGTTCCGCACCGCGATCGCCAGCTTGAGGCCACGGTCGGTACCGCAGTCCTCCTCGCGGATGATCACGTCCTGCGAGACATCGACCAGACGACGCGTCAGGTAGCCCGAGTCCGCGGTACGCAGCGCGGTGTCCGCCAGACCCTTACGGGCACCGTGCGTGGAGATGAAGTACTCCAGCACCGAGAGACCCTCCCGGAACGACGCCTTGATGGGCCGCGGAATGGTCTCGTTCTTCGCGTTGGACACCAGACCGCGCATACCCGCGATCTGCCGCATCTGCATCATGTTCCCTCGGGCGCCCGAGTCCACCATCATGAAGATCGGGTTCGTCTTCGGGAAGTTCTCGTTCATCGCCTCGGAGACCTCGTTGGTCGCCTTGGTCCAGATGGCGATGAGCTCCTGCGTGCGCTCGTCCTTGGTGATCAGACCGCGCTCGTACTGCTTCTGGACCTTCTCGTCCTGGCTCTCGTAGCCCGCGATGATCTCCGGCTTGGCGGCCGGGACGACCACGTCCGAGATCGCGATGGTCACGCCGGAACGGGTCGCCCAGTAGTAACCGGCCGACTTGAGGTTGTCCAGCGCCGCCGCGACGACGACCTTGGGGTAGCGCTCCGCCAGGTCGTTGACGATCTGGGAGAGCTGCTTCTTGCCCACGGTGTAGTCGACGTAGGCGTACTCCTCGGGCAGCAGCTCGTTGAAGAGCGCCCGGCCCAGGGTCGTCTGGAGCCGGAAGCCGTCGCCCGGCTGCCACTCGCCCATGCCGTAGCCGCCGTCCGTGGCGGAGGCGTCCTCCGACTCGGTGGCGGGCGGCGGGGTCCAGCCCAGGGGCGGGACGGACCCGGCCGGGAACCGGATGTCGACCTGCGCCTGGAGCGAGACCTCACCCGCGTCGAACGCCATGATCGCCTCGGCCGGCGAGTTGAACGAGCGCCCGTCGCCCTTGGTCTCCCCTTCGACCTCGTCGGTCGTGAGGTAGAACAGGCCGAGCACCATGTCCTGGGTGGGCATGGTCACCGGACGGCCGTCGGCGGGCTTGAGGATGTTGTTCGAGGACAGCATCAGGATCCGCGCCTCGGCCTGGGCCTCGGCGGACAGCGGCAGGTGCACCGCCATCTGGTCCCCGTCGAAGTCCGCGTTGAACGCGGTGCAGACGAGCGGGTGGATCTGGATCGCCTTGCCCTCGACGAGCTGCGGCTCGAAGGCCTGGATACCCAGCCGGTGCAGCGTCGGCGCGCGGTTCAGCAGCACCGGGTGCTCCGCGATGACCTCTTCCAGCACGTCGTACACGACCGTCCGGCCGCGCTCCACCATCCGCTTCGCGGACTTGATGTTCTGCGCGTGGTTCAGGTCGACCAGCCGCTTCATGACGAACGGCTTGAACAGCTCCAGCGCCATCGCCTTCGGCAGCCCGCACTGGTGCAGCTTGAGCTGCGGACCGACGACGATCACCGAACGCGCCGAGTAGTCGACGCGCTTGCCCAGCAGGTTCTGCCGGAACCGGCCCTGCTTGCCCTTGAGCATGTCGGAGAGCGACTTCAGCGGGCGGTTACCCGGACCGGTGACCGGACGGCCACGGCGGCCGTTGTCGAAGAGCGCGTCAACGGCCTCCTGAAGCATCCGCTTCTCGTTGTTGACGATGATCTCGGGCGCGCCCAGGTCCAGGAGCCGCTTGAGGCGGTTGTTCCGGTTGATCACCCGGCGGTACAGGTCGTTCAGGTCGGAGGTCGCGAAGCGGCCACCGTCCAGCTGCACCATCGGACGCAGGTCCGGCGGGATCACCGGAACGCAGTCCAGCACCATGCCCTTGGGGCTGTTGCTGGTCTGGAGGAACGCCGAGACGACCTTGAGGCGCTTCAGCGCCCGGGTCTTCTTCTGGCCCTTGCCGGTCCGGATGATCTCGCGGAGCTTCTCCGCCTCCTCGTCGAGGTCGAAGGTCTCCAGCCGCTTCTGTAGCGCGGCGGCGCCCATCGAGCCGTCGAAGTAGGTGCCGAAGCGGTCCCGCAGCTCACGGTAGAGCAGCTCGTCGCCCTCGAGGTCCTGGACCTTGAGGTTCTTGAAGCGGTTCCACACCTCGTCGAGCCGGTCGATCTCGCGCTGCGCGCGGTCGCGGAGCTGCTTCATCTCGCGCTCGGCGCCCTCACGCACCTTGCGCCGGACGTCCGCCTTGGCGCCCTCGGCCTCCAGCTCGGCCAGGTCGGACTCCTGCTTCTTGGCCCGCGCCTCCAGGTCGGCGTCGCGCCGCTGCTCGATCTGCTGGCGCTCGACGCCGACGTGCGCCTCCAGCGAGGGCAGGTCGCGGGTCCGACGCTCCTCGTCCACGTACGTGATCATGTACGCGGCGAAGTAGATGACCTTCTCCAGGTCCTTCGGCGCCAGGTCGAGCAGGTACCCCAGGCGCGAGGGGACGCCCTTGAAGTACCAGATGTGGGTGACGGGCGCGGCCAGCTCGATGTGGCCCATCCGCTCCCGGCGCACCTTGGCGCGGGTGACCTCGACACCGCAGCGCTCACAGATGATGCCCTTGAAACGGACGCGCTTGTACTTACCGCAGTAGCACTCCCAGTCCCGGGTCGGGCCGAAGATCTTCTCGCAGAAGAGGCCGTCCTTCTCGGGCTTGAGGGTGCGGTAGTTGATGGTCTCCGGCTTCTTGACCTCGCCGTGCGACCACTGACGGATGTCGTCAGCGGTGGCAAGGCCGATTCGCAGTTCGTCGAAGAAGTTGACGTCGAGCACTCTCGTCAATCCCTCTCAGGGTTGTGCCCCTCGCCGTGGCGAACACGGGGCGCTGTCAGTGGTCTGAACGGGGTCCGGCTGGGGGTCCCCCCGGAAGCGCGGCAGCGGCTCCGGGGAGGGTCGGCGCCCGCGGGGGGACGCCGACCCGACCCGTCAGACCTCTTCGACGCTGCTCGGCTCGCGCCGGGACAGGTCGATACCGAGCTCCTCCGCGGCGCGGAAGACGTCCTCGTCGGTGTCGCGCATCTCGATGGACATACCGTCCGAGGACAGCACCTCCACGTTCAGGCAGAGCGACTGCATCTCCTTGATGAGCACCTTGAAGGACTCGGGGATGCCCGGTTCGGGGATGTTCTCGCCCTTGACGATGGCCTCGTAGACCTTCACTCGTCCGGTGACGTCGTCGGACTTGATGGTGAGGAGTTCCTGGAGGGCGTACGCCGCCCCGTAGGCCTCCAGGGCCCACACCTCCATCTCACCGAAGCGCTGGCCACCGAACTGGGCCTTACCACCCAGCGGCTGCTGGGTGATCATGGAGTACGGGCCGGTCGAGCGGGCGTGCAGCTTGTCGTCGACCAGGTGGTGGAGCTTCAGGATGTACATGTAGCCGACCGAGATCGGGTCCGGGAACGGCTCGCCGGAGCGGCCGTCGTAGAGCCGGGCCTTACCCGAGGGCAGCACCATCCGCTCACCGTCGCGGTTCGGCACCGCGCACTGGAAGAGACCCGCGATCTCGTCCTCCCGGGCACCGTCGAACACCGGGGTGGCGACGTTGGTGCCGGGCTGGACCTCGTCCGCGCCGATCTCGGCCAGCCGCAGCTGCCAGTCGTCGTCCAGGCCGTCGATCTTCCAGCCCTGGCTGGCCAGCCAGCCGAGGTGGATCTCCAGCACCTGTCCCGGGTTCATCCGGGAGGGGACGCCGAGCGGGTTGAGGATGATGTCGACCGGGGTGCCGTCCTCCATGAACGGCATGTCCTCAACCGGCAGGATCTTCGAGATGACGCCCTTGTTGCCGTGCCGGCCCGCGAGCTTGTCACCGTCGGTGATCTTACGCTTCTGGGCGACGTAGACCCGCACCAGCTGGTTGACGCCGGGCGGCAGCTCGTCGCCCTCCTCGCGGTCGAAGACGCGGACGCCGATGACCTTGCCGGTCTCGCCGTGCGGCACCTTGAGCGAGGTGTCCCGCACCTCACGGGCCTTCTCACCGAAGATCGCCCGGAGCAGCCGCTCCTCCGGGGTCAGCTCCGTCTCACCCTTCGGGGTGACCTTGCCCACCAGGATGTCGCCGGCCTCGACCTCGGCGCCGATCCGGATGATGCCCCGCTCGTCGAGGTCGGCGAGGACCTCCTCGGAGACGTTCGGGATGTCCCGGGTGATCTCCTCCGGGCCGAGCTTGGTGTCCCGGGCGTCGACCTCGTGCTCCTCGATGTGCACCGAGGAGAGGACGTCGTCCTGCACCAGCCGCTGGCTGAGGATGATCGCGTCCTCGTAGTTGTAGCCCTCCCACGGCATGAACGCGACCAGCAGGTTCTTACCGAGCGCCAGCTCGCCGTCCTCGGTGGACGGGCCGTCGGCCAGCACCTGACCCTCGATCACCCGCGCGCCCTCGTCGACCAGGACCTTCTGGTTGAAGGAGGTGCCCTGGTTGGAGCGGGTGAACTTGGCGACCCGGTAGGTCGTGTAGGTGCCGTCGTCGTTGGCCACGGTCACGTAGTCGGCCGAGACCTCCTGGACGACGCCGTCCTTGTCGGCCTTGATCACGTCACCGGCGTCCACCGCGCAGCGGTACTCCATGCCGGTGCCGACCAGCGGGGACTCCGCCTTGATCAGCGGCACCGCCTGCCGCATCATGTTCGACCCCATGAGCGCGCGGTTGGCGTCGTCGTGCTCCAGGAAGGGGATCATGGCGGTCGCCACAGACACCATCTGCCGCGGCGAGACGTCCATGTAGTCGACCTCGTCACCAGGGATCAGGTCGACCTCGCCACCTCGACGGCGGATCAGCACCCGGTCCTCGGCGAAACGCATCTCGTCCGTCAGCGGCGCGTTGGCCTGCGCGATGACGAAGCGGTCCTCCTCGTCCGCGGTGAGGTAGTGGACCTCGTCCGTGACGGTGCCGTCGACGACCTTCCGGTACGGCGTCTCGACGAAGCCGAAGGCGTTGACCCGGCCGTACGAGGCCAGCGAACCGATGAGACCGATGTTCGGACCCTCGGGGGTCTCGATCGGGCACATCCGGCCGTAGTGCGAGGGGTGCACGTCCCGGACCTCGAAGCCAGCCCGCTCCCGGCTCAGGCCACCCGGGCCGAGCGCGGACAGCCGGCGCTTGTGGGTGAGACCCGAGATCGGGTTCGTCTGGTCCATGAACTGCGAGAGCTGGCTGGTGCCGAAGAACTCCTTGATGGAGGCGACAACCGGCCGGATGTTGATCAGCGTCTGCGGCGTGATCGCCTCGACGTCCTGGGTCGTCATCCGCTCCCGAACCACCCGCTCCATGCGCGCGAGCCCGGTGCGCACCTGGTTCTGGATGAGTTCGCCGACGTTGCGCAGACGGCGGTTGCCGAAGTGGTCGATGTCGTCCGTCTCGATGACGATCTCGTCGCCCTCGGCGGAGACCGTCTCGGTCTCCCCCGCGTGCAGCTTCACCAGGTACTTGATGGTGGCGATGATGTCGGCGCTGGTGAGCACCCCGGAGTCGAGCGGCTCTTCGCCGCCGAGCTTCTTGTTGATCTTGTACCGGCCGACCTTCGCCAGGTCGTACCGCTTCTGGTTGAAGTAGAGGTTCTCCAGCAGGGTCTGCGCGGCCTCGCGGGTCGGCGGCTCGCCCGGGCGCAGCTTGCGGTAGATGTCGAGCAGCGCGTCCTCCTGACCCTGGGTGTGGTCCTTCTCCAGGGTGGCGCGCATGGACTCGTACTGGCCGAACTCCTCAAGGATCTGCTCGCTGGTCCAGCCGAGCGCCTTGAGCAGCACCGTCACGGACTGCTTGCGCTTCCGGTCGATGCGGACGCCGACCATGTCGCGCTTGTCGACCTCCATCTCCAGCCAGGCGCCCCGGGAGGGGATGATCTTGGCGGAGTAGATGTCCTTGTCGGAGGTCTTGTCGACGGAGCTGTCGAAGTACACCCCCGGCGAGCGGACGAGCTGCGAGACGACGACACGCTCGGTGCCGTTGATCACAAAGGTGCCCTTGTTGGTCATGAGCGGGAAGTCACCCATGAACACGGTCTGGGACTTGATCTCACCGGTCTCGTTGTTCGTGAACTCCGCGGTGACGAAGAGCGGGGCCGCGTACGTGAAGTCGCGCTCCTTGCACTCATCGATGGAGTTCTTCGGCGGCTCGAACCGGTGGTCGCGGAAGGTCAGCGACATCGACCCGGAGAAGTCCTCGATCGGGGAGATCTCCTCAAAGATCTCTTCCAGACCTGACTTGGTGGGGACGTCCTGTCCGCTGTCCAGTGCGGCCTCGACGCGACCCTTCCAGGCGTCGTTACCGAGCAGCCAGTCGAAGCTCTCGGTCTGGAGCGCGAGGAGGTTCGGGACCTCAAGAGGCTCTTTGATCTTCGCAAAAGAGATACGCAGCGGGGCAGTGCTGGCGCCGTTGTTCGAATTGGCAATCGAGGCAGTGCGCGAGGCGGCCAAGAGGGGGTCCTTCCGAGGGCTCGGACTCTCTGCGCGCATACCGGTGCCCCTGATGACGGGAAGGGGGCAGCTATTAGGCAGCGCAAAGGGTCAGTGTAGCCACAAGGCCCACTGATGTCCAGAGCAGATTTCCCGGAACCGCTCCACTCTCCGGCCTCCACCTCCGGTGCCTCGCTCAGCCCGCCCAGGCGGGGTGGTCTCCCCTCCGAGAGGGATCCCCCTAGTTGTGTCTCGCTGCCGCGACCGGCCCGGCGGCCTCGATCGCCGGGCCAGGATGTGTCTGCCGCAACACTTCCCGCTCCGTCCTCAATCCATGCCTCGGATCCAGGATTGATGTGACGACGCGTCCAGAGAATTGCGCGCTGCGTGCCGTACGTCAAGGCCCCCAGGGCAACGAAGATCACCATACCCGGCGCCGGGGACAGCGCGCCGCAGGCGCCGCAACGACGCCGAGGGGCGACCACCCAAGCGGGTGATCGCCCCTCGTGACGCTCTGCGCTGTCACCGCCGACGGGCGGCAACCTCGCAGGTCAGCGCGGTGAAGTCACTTGACCTCGACCGAACCGCCGGCGCCCTCCAGGGCCTCCTTGGCCTTCTCGGCCTGCTCCTTGGAGACCTTCTCCAGGACCGGCTTCGGGGTGCCGTCGACCAGCTCCTTGGCCTCCTTCAGACCCAGCGAGGTCAGCTCACGCACGACCTTGATGACCTGGATCTTCTTGTCGCCCGGGCCGGCGAGGATGACGTCGAACTCGTCCTGCTCCTCGGCGGCGGCGGCCTCGCCGCCACCACCCTGCGCCGGGGCGGCGATGACGGCGGCGGCCGGGGCGGCGGCCTCGACGTCGAACTTCTCCTCGAAGGCCTTCACGAACTCGGAGAGCTCGATCAGGGTCATCTCGCTGAACTGGTCAAGCAGCTCGTCCTGGCTGAGCTTCGCCATGGTGGGCGGTCCTTCCACTAGATCGGCTGGTGCCGGATGAATATGTCGGCGGGCTTACCGGCCCGCTGCGACCGAGTCGGTCTTACTCGGACTCGGCCTCGGCGGGAGCCGAAGTATCGGCACCGCCCTGCTCCACCTTGCTGCGCAGCGCGTCCGCGGTGCGGACGAACTTCGACAGGGGGGCCTCGAAGGTCGCCGCGGCCTTGGCCATGGACGCCTTCATGTCACCGGCCAGCTTGGCGAGCAGCACCTCACGGGACTCAAGGTCCGCGAGCTTCTGGAGGTCGGCGGCGCTGTACTGCGCGCCGTCGACGATGCCGCCCTTGATCTCCAGGGCGGGGTTCGTCTTGGCGAAGTCACGGAGACCCTTCGCCGCCTCGACCGGGTCACCGGTCACGAAGGCGACGGCCGACGAGCCAGTGAAGAACTCGTCCAGCTCGGTGATCCCAGCCTCGTTGGCCGCGATCTTGGTCAGCGTGTTCTTCACCACACGGTACTGAGCGTTGTCACCGAGCGACCGGCGCAGCTGCTGGAGCTGCGCCACGGAGAGTCCGGTGTACGCGGTGACCACAGCAGCGTTGGAGTTCCGGAACTTGTCCGTCATCTCCTCCACGGCTGCGACCTTGTCAGGTGCGATCTGGTCCCTCGCCATGGGCCTCGGCCTCCTTCCGGGTGATGAGGACCGCTCGGAAGGGGCTGGACAAAACGAAACGCCCCAGCGCAGGCGCATGGGGCGTGGCTCGACCGAGTGGATGCCCGGGAGTCTTCCTCAGTCACCTGCGCGGGTCGCCCGCAGCTAGCGGATCCTTCGGCCACCGCACCTCTGTATGAGCACGGCGACGACCAGCGGTCTTTGGCTTCTCCCGGAGAATACGCGAACGGCTCGGCCAGCACCAAATCGGTTCCGCTCCCAGCGGACCGTACCGGGGCGACCCGGCCGTACGGCCTCGGAGGCGGGTGGGACAGGCGGGGACGGTTTGCGCGGGCCCCCGACGGCCCCGGGCCCGAACGGGCCTGGAGCCGAGCGCGGTTGGGGGCGCCCGTCCGGAAACCGCCACGCGAAACCGCGGACGGGCCGGACGGGCGTCCGGGCGTCAGCTCAGGGCACCCTGTCCCGGTCCCCGGTTCTTCCAGGAGTCCAGGTCGCTGAGGTCGACCGTCTGGGAGGCGGGCGGGGCCTGCACCTTCACCGGGGTTCCGTAGTCGGTGAACCGGGTGGAGACCTTGACCGATCCCTTCTTTCCGGACATCGCGAGGTCCGTCCGCACGGGGTACTCGTCACCGCCGACCCAGGCGTCGATGTCGAAGCCGCTGAAGCCCTGCTTCTTGAGGGTGTTCAGCTGCCGCTTGCGCTCCTTGTCGCTGACTCCGCCGCTCGCCTCGGCGGCCAGCGCCTCCTCCAGCGTCACCGTGCCGGAGTAGTGCGTGGCCTTCACTCCACCGATCTTGGTCTCACCGACCTTCTTGACCTGTGGGGAGTCGACGAGGAGGCTCATCTGCTGTGCCGGGTCCTGCTGTTGGGCTCCGCTCGGCATCCCGTTGAACTCCCCCTCGGTGAGCTGCGCGGGGTCGACCCTCAGCCACCGCTTGCCGCCGAGACCGGCCGCGGCCTGCTCCCCCGCGTCGAGGTAGCTGACACCGTCGAGCATCCGCAGGCGCATCTCCTCCGGCGCTCCCAGCTCCTTCAACATGCCGGTGTCCAGGGTGGTCTCGGCCGCGACCGGGTCCCAGCTCTGGCTGCCGGACATGCTGAACTCACCGTCGCCCTGGCCGACGCCCTGGCCCGTGACCTTGATGGTGGAGGTGAACTTCACCGACTTGGCGCGCTTGGTCTTCTCCGTGGCCGCCGTCAGCACCTTGGTGACGGAACCGCCGCCCTCCGTACCGTCCTTGGCCGATCCGTCGTCGTCCCCACCGGACGACTGGCAGGCGGTCAGGGTGGCGGCCAGCGCGAGGGCACAGCCGCCCAACAGGCGCCTCCGCCGCGCGCTCGGCTTCGTGGGCCTCGTCCCCTCAACCTGTACGCCGATCTGCATCGTGCTCCCCCACCCGTCGTAGACAGATTTTCGGGCCAGCAGCCTACCTCCCGCCGGGGACGGAAGGACAACGCGACGGTCCCCGCCCTCCAGCGGAGGACGGGGACCGGGAGACGCTCAGCGCGTGGCGCGGGGCTGGGCCGTGGCTCAGACCGCCAGCGCGTCCTCCTCGCTCAGGAGGTTGCGGGTGCGGTTGGAGTCCACGGGGACGCCCGGGCCCATGGTGCTGGTGAAGGTGATCTTCTTGATGTACCGGCCCTTCGCGGCCGAGGGCCGCAGCCGGGTGATCTCCTCCAGCGCCGCCGCGTAGTTCTCGACGAGCTGCTGGTCAT
Organism: Streptomyces sp. AJS327; assembly: GCF_013450295.1. Lineage (GTDB taxonomy): Bacteria > Actinomycetota > Actinomycetes > Streptomycetales > Streptomycetaceae > Streptomyces. The sequence continues at coordinate 813,872 of NZ_SKBR01000004.1, read as the reverse complement.
CGAAGGACGCCTTGCCCACGATGAAGTGGAGGTTCGAGTGCTTGTCGACGCGGAACTCGATCTTGCCGCCCTTGATGTCCTCCACCGCCTTGGTGACATCCGGGGTGACCGTGCCGGTCTTCGGGTTCGGCATCAGACCACGCGGGCCGAGCACGCGGCCGAGACGGCCGACCTTGCCCATGAGGTCCGGGGTGGCGACGACCGCGTCGAAGTCCAGACGGCCGCCAGCGACCTCCTCGATCAGCTCGTCGGCGCCGACGATGTCGGCGCCCGCGGCCTCCGCCGCCGCTGCACGGTCACCGGTCGCGAAGACCAGGACCCGGGCGGTCTTACCGGTGCCGTGCGGGAGGTTGACGGTGCCGCGCACCATCTGGTCCGCCTTGCGCGGGTCGACGCCCAGGCGCATGGCGACCTCGACGGTCGCGTCGAACTTCTTCGTGGAGGTCTCCTTGACGAGCCGGATCGCCTCCAGCGGGGCGTGCACCCGGCTGCGGTCGATCTTGGCGTCGCTCTCGCGGAGAGTCTTGCTGCGCTTCACTACTGCTCCTGACAGTCACACCGCGCGGTCAGAGCCGCGGGCAGTAAGGGAGTCGTGGTGTGGGCCAGCGCCTGGCCCTCCCACGGAGACGGACGGTGCCGCGAGGTCAGCCCTCGACGGTGACGCCCATCGACCGGGCGGTGCCAGCGATGATCTTCTCCGCGGCGTCCAGGTCGTTGGCGTTCAGGTCGGGCATCTTGGTGGTGGCGATCTCACGCACCTGGTCGCGGCTGATCTTGGCGACCTTGGTGGTGTGCGGAGTGCCGGAGCCCTTGTCCACACCGGCGGCCTTGAGGATCATCTTCGCGGCCGGCGGGGTCTTGGTGACGAACTCGAAGGAGCGGTCCTCGTAGACCGTGATCTCCACCGGGATGACCCAGCCACGCTGCGACTCGGTCGCCGCGTTGTAGGCCTTGCAGAACTCCATGATGTTGACGCCGTGCTGACCCAGCGCCGGGCCGACCGGCGGAGCCGGGTTGGCCTGGCCGGCCTGGATCTGGAGCTTGATCAGCCCCGCGACCTTCTTCTTCTTGGGAGGCATGCTCTCTCCGGGTCCTAGTGAGAGGTGATTCGTGCTCCGTCCCTCGATCCGGACGAAGCCGCACCACGATAGCTCGTACCGTGGAACGCACAGAAACCGAGCAGGTCAGACGGCTCAGCGGCCATCCGACCCACACGGAGACAGGTGGTCGGTCCCGTCGGGACCGACAGAGGGGGCGCCGTCGTGGCTCACCGGCCACCCGGTGGCGCGGGGCTCGCGATCATCGCGGGTCCCCGGCCGGAACGCCCCCGGCCCTCAGGTCAGTTCTTCTGGATCTGGTCGAAGCTCAGCTCGACCGGGGTCTCCCGCCCGAAGATCTCCACCAGGCCCTTGACCTTCTTGGAGTCCGGGTTGATCTCGTTGATCGTGGCCTGGAGGGTGGCGAACGGACCGTCGGTGACGGTGACCGCGTCGCCCACCTCGAAGTCCAGCACCTGGACCTCGACCTGGCGGCTCGGCGTGCCCGCGGGCTTGCCCTCCTCGTCAGCGGCGGCGGCCTTCGCGGCCTTCTCCTCCGCCTCCGGCGCGAGCATCTTGACGACCTCGTCCAGCGTCAGCGGGTACGGGTCGTAGGCGTTGCCGACGAACCCGGTGACGCCCGGGGTGTTACGGACGACGCCCCAGGACTCGTTCGTCAGATCCATCCGGATGAGGACGTAGCTGGGGAGCTTGTTCTGCCGGACCGTGCGGCGGTCGCCGTTCTTGATCTGGACGACCTCCTCCTGCGGCGTCTCGGCCTGGAAGATGTAGTCCTCGACGTTCAGCGAGACGGCGCGCTGCATGAGGTTGGTCTTCACACGGTTCTCGTAGCCCGCGTAGGTGTGGATCACGTACCACTCGCCGGGGAGGAACCGCAGCTCCTGACGGAGCGCCTCGACCGGGTCGACCTGCTCCTCCGCCTCTTCTTCCACGCTGTCGGCGGCCTGCTCCGCGGCCTCGGTCGTCGCCTCCTCGCCGTCGGCCTCAGTGGCTTCGGCGGTCTCGGTGGCTTCGGCGGGCGCTACGGTCTCGACGCGCACGGCGGTCTCCTCGGCCGCGTCGCTGGCGGCGAGGTCGGCAGCTTCCGTCTTGTCTACGCTGTCCGCCGCCTCGACGATGTCCTGCGCGGTGTCGTCGCCCTCGGCGGACTCGACGGCGGCGTCGTTCAGGTTGGGGTCAGACACGGTGGCTGCTTCTTCCTGGCTACAAGGGGTCGAACGCGCGCCAGTCAGGGTGTTCCCGGGGAACACGCTGGCCGTCACGGAATGGTCAGCCGAAGACGAACTTCATGACTTCGGTCAACCCATAGTCAAGCACGAAAATCAGGGCAATCATGATGACGACGAAAATGATCACCACGGTCGTGTACGTCGACAGCTGATGCCGAGTCGGCCAGACCACCTTGCGGAGTTCGGCGACGATCTGCCGGTAGAAGAGGGCCAGCCGTGCCAGCGGGCCCTTCTTTCCGCGCTTGCCCCCACGCCGGGACTTCTTCCCGTCCGACCCTCCGGGCTCGGGGACCTCGGCGGTATCCGTGATCTCCGTCACTCGTCCTCACCTGATCCGGGTCGTGGCCCTGCGGCGTCCGGCCCGGCCGCACGGCGGTGCAATTCAGTACGTACGCAAGCAAGCACACACCACGCCGACGATGTGTGGAGCAGGGCCGGAGGGACTCGAACCCACAACCGCTGGTTTTGGAGACCAGTGCTCTTCCAATTGAGCTACGACCCTTTGTCCGCTCCTCAACCTACCGCATCCGGACGGCTCCATGGAGTGTCCAGCGATGGCGGAAGGTGAAGGCCAACGACGTAGGAGTGTACGTGGTGAGCGCCCAGCCGTCGAACAGGTACCACCGAACCCCGCGCGCTACCCGGATCGGCGGCCCCCGGAGGCCGCCGGAGTGGGGCCGGGAGGGGGCCGTCCGGGGCCGTGGGAAGCGGGGAAACGGCGGCGGGAAGAGGCCGGAGGAGCACCAGACGAGGCAGGAGCCGGCCGGGAGAGGACAGGAGTGGCCAGTAGGCGCCGGGAGAGGGACGGGAAAAGACCGGAAGGGCGCGGGGGTCGGGGAGTGGACGTCGGGGAGCCGGTCAGGAGCGGGGGGAAGCTGGCCTGAAGGGTGATATGCGGAGGGCAGAACGGGTCTGGGACGATGCTTGTATGACCCCTGCGACACCATCCGCACATTCGTCCGCCGAGCGCCGCGTGTCCGCCCGCGTCGGCGCCATCTCGGAGTCCGCGACCCTCGCCGTCGACGCCAAGGCGAAGGCTCTGAAGGCCGCGGGACGGCCCGTGATCGGATTCGGCGCCGGTGAGCCGGACTTCCCAACCCCCAGCTCCATCGTCGAGGCGGCCGTCACGGCCTGCTCCGAGCCGCGTTTCCACCGCTACACCCCGGCGGGCGGGCTGCCCGAGCTGAAGGCCGCGATCGTCGAGAAGACGCGGCGTGACTCCGGGTACGAGGTCGACGTCTCGCAGGTCCTGGTGACCAACGGCGGTAAGCAGGCGATCTACGAGGCGTTCGCCACCCTCCTGGACCCGGGCGACGAGGTCATCGTCCCCGCTCCGTACTGGACGACCTACCCGGAGTCGATCCGGCTGGCGGGCGGCGTGCCGGTGCCGGTGGTGGCCGACGAGACGACCGGCTACCGGGTGAGCGTCGAGCAGTTGGAGGCGGCGCGTACGGAGCGCACGAAGGTGCTGCTGTTCGTCTCGCCGTCGAACCCGACCGGTGCGGTCTACCCGCGCGCCGAGGTGGAGGCCGTCGGCCGCTGGGCGGCGGAGCACGGGCTCTGGGTGCTCACCGACGAGATCTACGAGCACCTGGTCTACGGCGACGCCGAGTTCACCTCGCTGCCGGTGGTCGTGCCGGAGCTGCGGGACCGCTGTGTGGTGGTGAACGGCATCGCGAAGACCTACGCGATGACCGGCTGGCGGGTCGGCTGGGTGCTGGGTCCGCAGGACGTGGTCAAGGCGGCGACGAACCTCCAGTCGCACGCGACCTCCAACGTGAGCAACGTCGCGCAGGCCGCCGCGCTCGCCGCCGTCTCGGGTGGCCTGGCCGAGGCGGAGGCGATGCGGGTGGCGTTCGACCGCCGTCGGCAGACCATCGTGCGGATGCTGAACGAGATCGAGGGCGTGGTCTGCCCGGAGCCGGAGGGCGCGTTCTACGCGTACCCGTCGGTCAAGGCGCTGCTGGGCAAGGAGATCCGGGGCAGGCGTCCGGGAACGAGCGTGGAGCTGGCCGAGCTGATCCTGGAGGAGGCCGAGGTCGCGGTGGTGCCGGGTGAGGCCTTCGGCACCCCCGGCTATCTGCGGCTCTCCTACGCGCTGGGCGACGAGGACCTGGTCGAGGGCGTCTCCCGGCTACAGTCGCTGCTCGGGGAGGCGCGCGACTGAGACCGCGCCCCTCGGGCGCGTTCCGCTCGCCCACCGGGTGACCACTGAGCGCCCCGTTGACGCCACCGACCGTCCACGGGGTGATGTCCGCTGCCCCCGCGAGCTGAGAGGCCCGCCGTGCCAACGCGCGGCGGGCCTCCGGGACTTCGGACGGCCGCGAGGGGCGGCCCCTGGCCCTCCGCCCTCGGTCGGACCGGATCGGTCGGACCGGAGCGGTCACGGCTCCCTGGCGGTGCCGGTCGTCTATTCGGATCAGCGCTCGTTCAGGTAAGGGCGGCTTCCGGAGTTCCGAGACGATGCGGCAAGATCTGGGGATGCTGCACTCTGGCGTGGAGGCCCACCGCACCCCGGACGAGGCCCGTCGGCCCGTTCGTGACCTGCCCAAAGCCCATCTGCATCTGCACTTCACCGGCTCCATGCGCCCCAGCACGCTGCTGGAGCTGGCCGACAAGTACGGAGTCCACCTCCCGGAGGCACTGAGCGGGGGCGAGCCGCCCCAGCTGCGCGCCACCGACGAGCGCGGCTGGTTCCGCTTCCAGCGGCTGTACGACATCGCCCGCTCCTGTCTACGCTCCCCGGAGGACATCCAGCGGCTGGTGCGGGAGGCGGCCGAGGAGGACGTGCGGGACGGCTCGCGCTGGCTGGAGATCCAGGTCGACCCCACCTCGTACGCGCCCCGGCTGGGGGGTCTGACCCCGGCGCTGGAGGTCATCCTGGACGCGGTGGAGTCCGCCTCCCGGGAGACGGGCCTGGGCATGCGGGTCGTGGTCGCGGCGAACCGGATGAAGCACCCGCTGGACGCCCGTACGCTCGCCCGGCTCGCGGTGCGCTACCGGGAGCGGGGGGTGATCGGTTTCGGCCTCTCCAACGACGAACGACGTGGTTTCGCGCGGGACTTCGACCGCGCCTTCACCATCGCCCGGGAGGGTGGGCTGCTGGCCGCCCCGCACGGCGGCGAACTCTCCGGCCCCGGCAGCGTCCGGGACTGCCTGGACGATCTGCGCGCCGGACGCGTCGGGCACGGCGTGCGCGCCGCCGAGGACCCCGTACTGCTGTCGCGGCTGGCGGAGCGTGGGGTGACCTGCGAGGTGTGCCCGGCCTCCAACGTGGCGCTGGGGGTCTACGAGAAGGCGGAGGACGTGCCGCTGCGGCGGCTGTGGGACGCGGGCGTGCCGATCGCGCTGGGCGCCGACGACCCGCTGCTCTTCGGCTCCCGGCTGGCCGCCCAGTACGAGATCGCCCGGCGGTCGCACGGCTTCACCGACGGGGAACTCGCGGAGCTGGCACGGCAGTCGGTCCGCGCCTCGGTGATGCCGCCGGAGACGCTCGACGAGACACTGACCGATATCGACCGGTGGCTGACGGAAGCCGACTGACCCGGTCCGCTTCTGGACGGCGCGTCAGCCGGGGCTGATTCCCCGGAGCACGGTTCTGGCGAGCCCGGCGGCGAACTCCTCGATCGGCTGGTCGAGGGTCTCCCCGGCCGCGAAGTCACAGAGGAAGGCGCGCTGCGCGCAGGCGCCGAGCAGCAGCGCCGCCGCCGCGTCCGGGTCGGCGTCGGCCGCCACCCGTCCCGCGGCCCGCTCCGCGCGCAGGTAGTCGGCGAGCGCCGCGATCGGGGTGTGCGGGCCCGCGCCGAGTTGCCGTACGCCCGCGAAGTGCCGCTTCTTGAGCTGGGGTTCGGCGAAGAGGGACGCCGTTATGGGCACGGACCGTTCGTAGAAGTGGGCGGCGACCCGGGCGATCTCGGTGAGGTTCCGCTCGACGGACCGTTCGTCGTCGGCCGCCCCCTCTCCCGACTCCCCCAGATCCCCCCGCTGTCCGGGGCCGTGCGGAGTGGCGCGCTTCGGGGCGGCCACCAACTCGTCGAGCAGGGGGTTGAGGCGTGGGAGCCGTTCGCGCATCACCCCGACGAAGATCTCCTCCTTGCTGACGAAGTGCTTGTAGAGCGCGGCCTCGGAGCAGCCGGTCTCCCGGGCGATCTCCTTGGTGGTGGTCCGCGCCAGGCCAGCGGTGCGCAGCAGCCGCTCGGCCGCGTCGAGGATGCGGTCACGCGTTGACTTCGGGGTGGGCATTCACTCACCCTAGCAAGCAGTGAGTGAGTACTTACCAACCTGAGGAGACGTCATGCGCTGCACGGTTTTCGGGGCGACCGGCGGCACCGGCACGCAGCTGGTGCGACAGGCCCTGGACGCGGGCCACGAGGTCACCGCCGTCGTACGCGACCCGGGCAGACTGGACGTCCGACACGAACGGCTGGAGATCGTGACCGCCGAGGTGACGGACGACGCGACGTTGCGCCCGGCGGTGCGCGGCAGGGACGTCGCGCTCTCCGCCCTCGGCGCCACCGGCAACAGGACGGCGGGGATCGCGTCCCGGGGAACCCGGGCGATACTCCGGGCGCTGGAGGCCGAGGGGGTGCCGCGGTACCTGGGCGTGAGCGCCGTCCCCGTGGGTCCCACGCCGCCCGGGGAGAACCCGCTGTTCCGGGTCACTCTCGCGCCCCTGGTGCGGCGAGTGTTCCGGGAGGTGTACGCGGACCTCGCCGCGATGGAGGCGGTGATCCGCGAGAGTTCCGTGGAGTGGACGATCGTGCGCCCGCCGCAGCTCACCGACGAGTCGCTGAGCGGGAGTTACCAGCGGTCGATGGGCGGCGCCGTGCCGCGCAGCCACCGCATCGCCCGGGCGGACCTGGCCCACGCGATGCTGGCCATGGTGGACGAGGCGGCGACGGTACGGCAGGTCGTGGGCGTGGCGGCGTGACCCGGCGGGTGCAGCGCCCGGGGCGCCGGGCGTGCGCCGGCTGGCGGGCGGAGCGTCCGGACGGGCGGCGCGGCGGGCGGGGGCCTAGAGCGCGCAGCCGATAAGCACCGGTTCGTTGACGAGCGTGACGCCGAACGCCTCCCGCACGCCGTCCCGGACGTGCCGGGCGAGGTCGAGCAGGTCGGCGGTGCTGGCCTCGCCGCGGTTGGTGAGCGCGAGGGTGTGCTTGCCGGAGATCCGGGCCGGGCCCGTGCCGTACCCCTTGGTGAATCCGGCCCGGTCGATGAGCCAGGCCGCGGAGGTCTTGGTCCGGCCCTCGCCCGCGGGGTAGGCGGGCGGTTCGGCCCCGGGCCCGAGGCGCCGCCGCGCCCGTTCCAGGAAGGCCGCGAACTCGGCCTCGTCCAGGATGGGGTTGGTGAAGAAGGAGCCCGCCGACCAGGTGTCGTGGTCCTCCGGGTCGAGCACCATGCCCTTGCCAGCGCGGAGTTTCAGTACGGACTCGCGCACCGCCGCCACAGGGGCGCATTCGCCCGGCTCGACGCCCAGGGCGCGCGCCGCCTCGGCGTACCGCAGGGGGGCCGAGAGCCCGTCGGCGTCCTCCAGCGCGAAGCGAACCCGCAGCACCACGTAGCGCTCGGGGTCCGCCTTGAACCGGCTGTGCCGGTAGGCGAAGCCGCAGTCGGCGTTGGGCAGGGTGCGCGTCCGGCGCTCCCTGCGGTCGTACGCCACGACCTCGGTGACCGTGGAGGAGACCTCCTGGCCGTACGCCCCGACGTTCTGGATCGGGGTCGCTCCGGCCGAGCCGGGGATGCCCGCCAGGCACTCGATGCCCGCCAACCCCGCCTCGACGGTGTGCGCGACGGCGGCCGACCAGTTCTCGCCCGCCGCGAGTTCGAGGGCGCCGCCGGTCAGGTCGAGCCCGGTGGTGGCGATCCGCAGCGCGGTGCCCGCGAAGCCCTCGTCCGCGATGACGAGGTTGCTGCCGCCGCCGACGAGCAGCAGCGGGACGCCCCGCTCATCGGCGTCCCGGACGACCGCGACCACCTCGTCGTCGGTGGTGGCGGTCACGAGCCGGGCGGCGGGGCCGCCGAGCCGGAAGGTGGTCAGCGGCGCGAGCGGCGCACCGTGGTCAACATGGGGTTCTGGCACGCGGTCCAGCTTACGAGACGGTCCCGCGGCGGCCCCCGGGCGGACCGGGAGCCGCCGTGCGCCCGGGCGCACGCGCGGGGCGGGCTCAGCCGAGGGCGACCACCGCGCGGGACATGCCGAGCACCTTGCGGTCGTCGTGCTTCGCGACCAGGTCGACCCGGACGGTCCGCGCCTCGTCGTCCAGTTTCGCGGCGACCTTGGCGGTGACCTCGACGGCCGTCCCCTTGTCCCCCTCAGGCACCACGACGGGCCGGGAGAAGCGCACCCCGTACTCCACGACCGCGGCCGGGTCGCCCGTCCAGTCGGTGACCACCCGGATCGCCTGGGCCATGGTGAACATGCCGTGCGCGATGACGTCCGGCAGGCCCACGGCGTGCGCGAACCGCTCGTTCCAGTGAATGGGGTTGAAGTCCCCGGAGGCACCGGCGTACCGGACCAGCGCCTCCCGGTTCACCGGGAAGGTCTGTCCCGGGAGTTCCGTGCCGACCTCGACATCGGCGTAGGCGACCTTGGCTGTCATCTCCGTCACGCCCCCTCGGCCGCGGTGTCCCGCGCGACCAGTTTGGTGTACACCGTCACGACGAGCTCGCCCGCCGCGTCCACCACGTCCCCGCGCACGTCCAGGATGTCGTTGCCCGCGAGGGACTTGATCCCCTCGATGGTGGAGGTGACGGTGAGCACGTCCCCGGCGCGGACCGGCCGGGCGAAGGCGAACTTCTGGTCACCGTGCACCACACGGCTGTAGTCGAGCCCGAGCTGGGGGTCGTGGGTGACCTGCTCCGAGTCCTCCATGGTCAGGACGATCGCGAAGGTGGGCGGAGCGATCACGTCCGGATGGCCGAGCGCCCGCGCGGCCTCCGGGTCGACGTAGGCCGGGTTCTCGTCCCCGATGGCGCGCGCGAACTCACGGATCTTCTCCCGTCCGACCTCGTAGGGGCGGCCCGGCGGGTAGGTCCGGCCGACGAAGGACTGATCTAGTGCCATACGGCACCTCCTGTGACAGCGGGTGCGGGAAGACCGGCGCCGGGAGCGCGGTGGCTCCGGGGCCGGGTGCGCGAACGCCGGGAGCGGATCGGTGTCCGGACGGCACGAGGCCGCCCCCGGTATCGGGGGCGGCCTCGTCACAACCCTGGGGTGGACGACGGTCCACTCCGGATAACGCGATGGGTCAGCGCGTCTCGCGGTGCGCCGTGTGGCTGTTGCACCGCGGGCAGTACTTCTTCATCTCCATGCGGTCCGGGTTGTTCCGCCGGTTCTTCTTCGTGATGTAGTTCCGCTCCTTGCACTCAACGCATGCCAGCGTGATCTTCGGGCGGACGTCGGTGGCAGCCACGTGAGTGCTCCTTGACGAACGGACAGACGATTAACGCAAAAAGAGTAGCCGATCGGAGGATCGAGCCCACAACCGGCTACTTTCAGTGAGTAGCGGTGACCGGACTTGAACCGGTGACACAGCGATTATGAGCCGCTTGCTCTACCGACTGAGCTACACCGCCACGATGCGGCGACCCCCACCTGACGGTGGGGGAGTCACATCAGAGCCCCAAAACGGAATCGAACCGTTGACCTTCTCCTTACCATGGAGACGCTCTGCCGACTGAGCTATTGGGGCGAGCGGTGAAGACACTACACCGCCGCGCTCCAAACGTGAAATCCGTTAGGGACGCGGGGACCCCCGCACAACCCCTCTGACCCCAGCATTCTCCCGGCCGCCCGCCGGACCCCACCACGGCGGCCACGCCGCGCCCCCGGCGCCACGAGAGCCACTGACGATCCCCGGACACCCCGCCCTCTCGGGCACCCCGGCCTCCCGTCCGGGCCGCCGCCCCGCCGCTCTTACGACTATTCGGGCCGGTTGGGCGCGGAGGCGTTGCTCCGCGCCCAACCCCGCGACGCGGCCCTACTCTCGACCCCACGCGACCGTGGGAGCCCGATGTCCGACCGCCAGCCACCAGAGCCCGGCACGCTCGTGCTGTGCGGCGCCCGGCTCGCGGACGGCAGGGCGGTCGACGTACGCGTCGGCGGCGGCCGGATCGAGGCGGTCGGTACGGCGGGCAGCCTCGCCCCCGCCCGGAACCCCGGCCCCTCGGACGTCGACCTCTCGGGGTACCTGCTGCTCCCCGCGCCCGCCGAACCGCACGCCCACTACGACACCGCCCTCACCGCCCCGCCCCCCGGCGCCGCCGGCCGCCCGGACGACCCGCGCCGCCGGGCCACCGAGGCCGCGCTGCTCCAGCTCAGCCACGGCGCCACCGCCGTCCGCAGCCATGTGCGCGTCGGCGACGTGACGGGGCTCCACGCGCTGGAGGCCGTCCTCCGGACGGCCGAGGCGCTGACCGGCCTCACCCGACTCACCACGGTGGCGGTGCCCCGACTGCTCACCGGCGTCGCCGGAGCCGACGGGCGAGCCGCCCTGCGGGACGCGGCGAAGCTGGGCGCGGGCGCCCTCGGCGGCTGCCCCGACCTCGACCCGGACCCGAGCGGCTACGCCGAGACCGTGGTGGAGGTGGCCGCCGAGCACGGCTGCGCCGTCGACCTGCACACCGAGGGGGACGACCCGGCCCGCCTCGCGCGGCTCGCGGCCGCCACCGGCGGGCTCCGGACCGGCGTGACGATCGGCCCGTGCGGCGGGCTGTCCCGGCTGCCGGCGGAGGTGGCCCGGCGCGCCGCGGACCAGCTGGCCGCCGCCGGGATGACCGTCGTCGTCCTGCCGCAGGGCGACTGTGGGGTTCGCGGGCGGCCGCCGGAGCGCGGGGCGGCCACCGCGCCGGTACGGCTGCTGACCGCGGCCGGGGTGCCGGTCGCCGCGGGCAGCGGGGCGATCCGGGACGCCGCCAACGAGGTGGCCCGCGGCGACCCGCTGGAGGCCGCCTACCAGCTGGCCTGCCGGGGCGAGGCGGGACCGGCCGCCGCGTACGCCGCGGTCAGCTCCCGGGCCAGGGCCGCGATGGGGCTGCCCGAGGTGCGGGTGGAGGCGGGCTTCCCCGCCGAACTGCTGGCGGTGCGCGGCGCCCAGCTGCCCGCCGCGCTCTCGCTGGGCTACAGCCGGCTGGTGATCCACCGGGGCCGCATCGTCGCCCGGACCAGCGCGGTTCGGGAGTTCTGCGACGTCACACCGTCCGCGCGCCCCGCGTCCCCCGGGCTGCCTCGGCAGGCACAGGGCTGAGGACGTACCGTCGGACCATGCGCACAGTCATCGCAGGGGGACACGGTCAGATCGCACTGCGCCTGGAGAAGCTGCTGTCCGGGCGGGGGGACGCGGTGGCGGGCGTCATCCGCCGCCCGGAACAGGCCGGGGCGCTGCTCTCCGCCGGGGCCGAACCCGTCGTCTGTGACCTGGAGACCGCGAGCGTCGAGGACGTCGCCGCCCATCTGGCCGACGCCGACGCCGCGGTCTTCGCGGCGGGCGCGGGCCCGGGCAGCGGCGTACCACGCAAGCAGACGGTGGACCGCGGCGCGGCCGTGCTCTTCGCCGACGCCGCCGAGCGGGCCGGGGTGCGCCGGTTCCTCGTCGTCTCCGCCATGCGGGCCGACCCCGACTTCGACGGCGGCCCCGAGGGAGTCGACCCGGTCTTCGCCGCCTACCTGCGCGCCAAGGGCGAGGCCGACGACGACATCCGGGCGCGGTCCGCGCTCGACTGGACGGTGCTCCGCCCCGGCCGCCTGACCAACGGCCCCGGCACCGGGCGGGTCCAACTCGCCGGGGAGACCGGGCACTCCGAGGTCACCCGGGACGACGTGGCGGCGGTGCTGGTCGCGCTGCTGGACACGCCGAGCACGGCCGGGCTGACCCTGGAACTGGTCGGCGGAACGACCCCGATTCCGGTGGCCGTCGCCGCCGTCGCCCGCTGACCGCTTCCGCGCGCCCCTCGAACGCGGGGCGCGCGGGGCTCAGGGCGCGGGAGCCAGGACGATCCAGACCGGGCCGCGGGCGAAGGCGAGGCGCTCGCCGTCCGCGTCCTGGAAGGTCGTGCCGCTCTCCGCCGAGGGGCGCCGCCACTCGGCCGCGTAACTCCTCCCGCCGCGCAGCACCTTCGCCGTTCCGGAGCCGACGGTCTCGGTGTACGGGGTGACGCTGCCCGAGCTGTCCCGGAAGCGGGAGGGCCGGATCGTCACGTACTGCACCACCACGGTGGGGGCGCCGAGCCGGTCACCGCCCCGGACGCGGGCGGGGTCGCCGTCCATCGACACGAGCCACCGGTCCTCGGACCGCGACCAGTCGAAGGTGAGGCGGGCCGCCGGATAGCGGACGGTCTGCTGGGCGAGCCGCTCGCCGCCCTCCGGCGGGGCGCCGAAGCGGAAGCCGATGTCCCGCGGCGTGGCGGCGCCGGTCGCGGCGCGCAGCGCTCGGCTCGGGTCGACGTACAGGTTGTGCGGGGCGGGGCGGTCGGCGGCCCGCGAGTAGCCGTCGCCCAGCTGCCCGGGCGGCACGGGGTGCAGCGGGGCCCGCTCCAGCGTGGGCCGCAGCTTCGACTGGACGCCGGAGTAGGCCAGGGCCGGATCGCCGAACTGCCGCAGTAGTTCCAGGTCGGACTCGCGGGCGCTGCGCACCGGTCCGACGCGCTCCGGCAGACGGGAGGAGAAGACGGCCAGGATCCGGCTCAGCCCCGACTCGACCTGCTCGACATAGACCAGGTCGGCTCGTTCCAGGCCGGTGTGTGGCCGAGCCGGACCGACGTTGTCCACCTTCACCGCGAGCACCCCGGTCTCGCGCTCCGGGTCCACCCGCTTTCCGGTGAACGGCGAGCGGCCCGCGGCCCCCTGGCTCTCCTCCCCCTGACAGGCGGTGGCCAGCAGCGCCAGCACCACGCCACAGAGCGCGAGTCCGCGCGCCCCGGACCACCGGCGGTGTCCCCTCCCCCGCCCGGCCCGGAGCGGGCTGTCCCCGGGGCGCCCGGCCCATCCCACCGGGCGCGGGCCCGCGTCCCGCTTCCGCGTCACCCCGGCCGCTGTTCCCGACCCGGCCGTACCGGCAGATCCGTCCGACCCGGCGGATCCGCCTCGATGTACCGACGGCACCGCGCCACCGCCTTCCCGTGTCCGGGGGCTGAAGTCCTCTCCCCCACGGGGAGTTCGTCCCCCCGCTGGAGAGCTGTCTCCCCCGTGCGCGGCGTGGTGAACGTCCACCGAAAGGATGGCCGGACGGACGGGAGACGCGGTGACGGCGCGGCCCCGGGGACGGCGCGGGCGGGAGACGGCGCGGGCGGGCGGCACGGCTGGCCGTCTCAGTGCGCCACCGTCGCGTCGCACTCCCGGAGGGCGTCCTCCACGCAGGGGCTGGCCTGGAGGCGCTGCCCCTCCCCGTGCCGCCGGTCGCCCTGCCGGAGCCGGGGCTTCCGGGCGGGCAGCGGGGTGCGCCCCTCCGGGGCCGCGTCGCCGGGCTCGGAAACACCGGACCGGGCGGTCCGCTCCCCGCCGATCGCGACGTCCACCAGCACCTCCAGTCTCCCGTCCGGCAGCGGCAGATCGAGGTCCTCGTCCACGAAGCCGACGGTGTCCGGGATGTACTCGACCAGGGCGTGCAGCACCGTCGGGAGCGAGCGGTCACGGCGGAGCGCGGTCAGGATCTGGAGCGTGTTGGCGATCTCCACCTTGGTGGCCTCCTCCCCCAGCGTGGCGGTGGTGATGTGGGTGTGGTCCAGCCACCAGTCCGCCTCGTCCTCCTCCCCGAAGGAACGGTGGTACAGCGAGAGGCAGTAGGAGGAGACGGCGTCCGAGGCGCCCGCGGCGTACTGCCACCAGAAGCGCGCGCTGTCCTCGGAGGCCGCCAGGTAGAGGACGCCCGCCAGGACCCGCGCGCTCGACGGCTCGGGCAGCGGCGTCTCCAGGAAGTCCCCCAGCTGCCGCAGGACGCCCGGACGGGTCAGGAACGCCTCGCAGAGCGCGCGGAGCGCGCGGGCCGCCTGCTCCTCCTGGCCGCGGCCGCCCACCGGGATCCGTCCGGGGTGGGGCCATCCGGTGCCGGGCGCCTCCGTCTCCCCGTCGGCGCGCGCCGACGGTACGGACGCCGACGGTACGGACGCCGACGGTACGGACGCCGACGGTACGGACGCCGGCGGGGCGGGGCTGGCGGCCCAGGCCGCGATGCGCCGCTCGGCGGCGTCGATGTCCGCCTGGGTGTAGGGAACGGTCGGTGTCAGACGTGCTTTGGCCAGGAGGTGGTCGATGTGGTCGGTCACCGGCTCTTTTTCCCTTCTTCTTCGACTCGTTCCGCCGCTTCGGCGGCTCCCTCGGATCGCGGTGCCGACGACTCCCGGGGGGTGTCCGTCGCACGCTCCGGGGCGTCCGTGGCGCGCTCCGGGGTGCCCAGCACCTCACGCAGGCGGCGTTTGGCGTACCGGTCGATCGAGCGGACGCCCGCGTCGGTGATCCCCAGGTGGCTGGCGACCTCGGCGGTGCTGTAGCCCTCACAGTGCAGCAGCACGACCACGTCCTGCTGGCGGGGCGGCAGTTCGCCTATGGCGCGGAAGAGATGGAGGTGCTCCTCCAGCTCCCCGATCGGGTCGGTGGCCGTGCGCAGGGCGACGGTGTCGAAGGTGGCGGCGTCCATCAGCGAGGGCCGCCGCCCCCGGGCGCGCGCGTGGTCGATGACGCGGTTCTTCAGCACGGACCAGGCGTAGGCGGCCGGGTTCTCGAAGCTGAGGACCTTCGGCCAGATCCGTAACAGCGCGAGGAACGCGTCGTCCACGGCCTCCTCCGCGTCCGCCCGGCAGCTCAGGTACCGGGCCGCCCAGCGCACGTACACCGGACGGTGCATCTGGTGGAACACCGAGAAGTCCAGCGGGAGTTGCTGGACGTCCGCGCTGCCCGCCCGAGCCGTCGAGGATTCCTCCGTCACGGTCGTCCTCCCTTCTCCGGCACCCGGCGGCTCATCTCCGTCACACCGGCCCGTACGCCCGCGGCGGCCACGCGGCGCAGCAGGGCGAGCACGGCGGGGCCGAACACCCGCACGGCGAGTGCGGCGATCACCAGATCCCTTGCAACATCTTCCAGCTCGTACATCACGGGACCGCCTGGTCCTCTCCGTCGTCGTTCCGGACCCTCTCCGTGGCACGTCCTCGGACCGGCGCGTGACGGCGCCGAACTCACGTCGGGAGAGCCGGACTTCACCGAACCGGTTCCGTCCCGGCGCTCCGTGGCCCGCCCGTGCGTGACGGGCGCGGCTCACCACCCACGCGAATCCCAAGTCGCATCCAGGCCCCGGAGGCGCTGACTGCACCTTCTGCTACTCATAGCGTCCGCCGATGGCGATTCGTGCACAGCTCGGAGCGGAAACTTACGGAATGTTTTGCTCCGACTCCCCACCGTCAACCCCAACCCGACCGCCCCCCAGCCCAGTTGAGCCGCACCGCCCCGTCCGTGTCTCGTGGTGAGGGGGCTGGGGCTGATGGTGGGTGCCGGGGCGAACGGGCTTGGGGTCAGGGGAGGTGGTGGGTGGTGAAGGTGAGGATGTGGTCGGCCACCGCCCCGGGCGCCTCCAGGAGCAGGGCGTGGGTGGCGTCGATGGTGTCGACGGTGATGTGCGGGTGGGCCAGGGCGAGTTCGGTCAGGTCCCGGTCGAGTCCGGTGGCGTGGGCGGCCATCAGTTCGTCGAACCAGGGCAGGCCGGGTGTGGAGGGGTTGGGGCGGGTGGCGCGGCAGATGAACAGGGGGCACCGCAGACGCGGGTAGAGCGCGAAGAGGTCGAGCGCGTCCATCTCCGCCAGCATGGCGAGCGCCGACTCGCGCTCGGGGCGCAGGTGGCGGGGCCCGTCCGCGTCGCCGGCGAGTCCTCGGCGGGTCGCCGTGTCCATCAGCACCGGGTCGATGCCCAGGGACGCGGCGGTGGTGGCCTGGTGGGCGAGGACGGCCTCGCACTCCTCCGGGGCCAGCTCCCGGCCCGCCGCCTGGGCTGCGAACCGCCGTATCTCCGCGAGTCGTTGGGCCACGTACTCGGGGTCCAGCCCGGGGTACCGCCCCGGCTCGCCGTAGCCGTGGCCGTCGAGGTTGACGGCGGCGGGGGTGGCCGGACGGTCCAGGGCGTAGCACGCGGCGATCATCCCGCCGAGGGAGTGCCCGACGGGTACGGCGTGCGGCAGCCCGAACGCGTCCAGGACGGCCTCGACGTCGTCGAGGACGGCGGGGATGCTCCAGCGGTCGGAGCCGGAGTGACCGGAGGCGGAGTGGCCGTGGGCGCGTAGGTCCAGCGCGAGCACGCGGTGCCGGGCGGTCAGCAGGGGCGCCACCAGCGTCCAGTCCGCCAGGGTCCGTCCGGCGCCGTGCAGGAGCAGCAGTGGGGGGCCGTCCCCGCCGTGGTCGCGTACGGCGAGGTCGACGCCGTCGTGGTGGACGTACCGGTCGGCCGGGGTGGCGGAGGGCGAGAAGGGCATGGCGGGACGCTCCGTTCTGTCACGCGAGTCCGTGCGGGAGGGGCGGATCGAGCGTAGGCGCCGGAGGGCCGCACAAGATCGTCCGTGAAGGCGAGGACAGCGGGCCGTGTCCGGGGGCAGAATGGTTCTACGCTCACCCGGCCGCTGTCGCCCGCCGCCGGTCCCCGGGTCGCCAACCCCCGATCGCCAATCCCCGGTCACCTGACGGGAGTCCGCCTCGTCGGGCCGGAATCGCCGCCCCTCCAGGGGAGTTGGGCTGGCCCGGGGAAATCCGCGCTCGTCCGGCCGGCACTGCCCGTTCGCCTGGCGGCCTCCGCCTGATCCCTCCCAACTCCTGCCTATCTGAAGGCAGTTGGATCCGCCTCGGGTCGGAACCCCCGCCCGTCCAGAGCGAGCCGGATTCCACGGAACTGCGGGCGTGGTCAGTTCGGGGTGGCGGTGGGGCCCGGCGGGGTCGGAGAGGCCGGGGCGGCTTCCTCGGTGGGGGCGAGCGGCGTCGGCGTGGGGGGCGTGGTGGCCGCGGCGGCGCGGGCGGCGCGGAGGCGGGCGCGGCCGCGGCGGGCGGTGCGCAGCGCGTCCCAGGTGAGGATGGTCAGGGCGAGCCACACCAGCGCGAACCCGGCGAGCCGCTCCGGCGGCATGTCCTCGTGGAAGGCGAAGACGCCGAGCAGGAACATCGAGGCGGGGGTGGTGTACTGGAGCAGCCCGATGGTGGAGAGCGGCAGCCGGACGGCGGCGGCGCCGAAGAAGATCAGAGGCAGGGCCGTGGCGAGTCCGGAGAGGGCCAGCAGCAGGGCGTGGACGGGTCCTTCGGCGGTGAAGCCGGAGTCACCGCGGGCGCCGACGACGGCCAGGAAGGCCACCGCGGGCAGGAACTGGACGACGGTCTCGGCGCTGAAGCCCTCCACCCCGTCCAGCGCGACGCGCTTCTTGATGAGTCCGTAGGTGGCGAAGGTGAAGGCCAGGGTGAGGGAGAGCCAGGGGAGCCGTCCGTAGGCGAAGGTCATCACGGCGACGGCGAGCGCCCCGACGCCGACGGCCGCCCACTGGGCGGTGCGGAGCCGTTCCCGGAGGAGCAGGACGCCGAAGCCGATGGAGACCAGCGGGTTGATGAAGTAGCCGAGGGAGGACTCCAGTACCCGGCCGGTCTCGACGGACCAGATGAACAGGCCCCAGTTCAGGGCGATCAGGGCGCTGCCGAGGGCGATGAGGGCCAGTTTGCGGGGCTGTCGCAGCAGCGGGCGTATCCAGCTCCAGCGGCGCAGGAGCGTCAGGATGACGAGGGCGGTCGGCAGCGACCACAGCATGCGGTGGGCGAGGACCTCCAGGGAGCCGGTGGCGCTCAACGCGTGCCAGTAGAGCGGGAGGAGGCCCCAGAGTCCGTACGCGCCGAAGCCGTAGAGCAGGCCGCTGCGCTGCTCGGTGGGTGTCTCCTGGGCTGCCATGCGTCCTCCCGGGCTCGCCGCCGCTCGCTCTGACGGTAGCGGGCACCACCTGTCCTGTCATCGCCGTACCAGTGTGACGGTGCTGACGGCGCTGGTGATCCGGGGCGCCCTGGTCCCGGTGGCCTGGTCCCGGGTGGGGTGCGGCCCCGGTGGGCCCGGGGCGGGCGGGAGAGCGGTGGGGCCGGGCGTCAGCGGGTGACGCCCGGCCCCACCGTCCGTCTCGGGTGCCAACCGCCCTGTGCGCGGGGCGGCTTGGCACCGGCTGGCGGTGCTCCGGCGGTCAGCCGGCGACCGTCCAGGTGTCGTTCCCGGCGAGCAGCGCGCCGAGGTCGCCCTTGCCCTTCCGCTCGACCGCCAGCTCCAGCTGGTCGGCCATCTGCCGCTCGTAGACCGGGCGTTGGACGTCCCGGAGCACACCGATCGGGGTGCGGTACAGGGTGTCCGGGTCGGCCAGCCGGGAGAGCGCGAACGCGGTGCCGGGCGAGGGCGCGTGCGCGTCGTGCAGCAGGACGTCCGCCCGGCGGCCCGCGTTCTCCGCCGAGACGTCCACCACGCTCAGTTCGCCGCTGGCCGGGTCGCGGACGACGCCCTGCGAGCCGAGGCCGTCCTCCGCGGGGACGCCGAAGCGGATCGGCTCGCCGTGCTCCAGCCGGATCACGGCCTCCTGGGCCTGCTGTTGGTCCTTCAGCGCCTCGAACGCACCGTCGTTGAAGATGTTGCAGTTCTGGTAGATCTCCACCAGCGCGGTGCCCGGGTGGTCGGCGGCGGCCCGCAGCACCCCGGTGAGGTGCTTGCGGTCGGAGTCGACGGTGCGGGCGACGAAGCTGGCCTCCGCGCCGAGCGCGAGCGAGATGGGGTTGAACGGCGCGTCCAGCGAGCCCATCGGCGTGGACTTGGTGATCTTCCCCGGTTCGGAGGTCGGGCTGTACTGGCCCTTGGTCAGCCCGTAGATCCGGTTGTTGAAGAGCAGGATCTTGAGGTTGACGTTTCGCCGCAGGGCGTGGATCAGGTGGTTGCCGCCGATGGACAGCGCGTCGCCGTCCCCGGTGACCACCCAGACGCTGAGGTCCTGCCGCGCCGCCGCGAGGCCGGTGGCGATCGACGGGGCACGGCCGTGGATGGAGTGCATCCCGTAGGTGTTCATGTAGTACGGGAAGCGGGAGGAGCAGCCGATGCCGGAGACGAAGCAGATGTTCTCCTTCGCCAGCCCCAGCTCGGGCATGAAGCCCTGCACGGCCGCGAGGACCGCGTAGTCACCGCAGCCGGGGCACCAGCGGACCTCCTGGTCGGACTTGAAGTCCTTCATCGTCTGCTTGCCCTCGGCCTTGGGCACCAGGGACAGCGCTCCGGGCCCGGGGGTCTCCGGCCGCTCGGTGAGGGTCTCAGCCATTTCCGATGGCCTCCTTGAGAACGGTGGCGAGCTCTTCCGCCTTGAAGGGCAGTCCGCGCACCTGGGTGTGCGACTGGGCGTCCACGAGGTAGCGGGCGCGGACCAGGGTGGCCAGCTGCCCCAGGTTCATCTCGGGCACGACGACCTTGTCGTAGCGGCGCAGGACCTCGCCGAGGTTCGCGGGGAACGGGTTGAGGTTGCGCAGGTGGGCCTGGGCGATGTGCTGCCCGGAGCGGCGCACCCGGCGTACCGCGGCGGTGATCGGCCCGTAGGTCGAGCCCCAGCCGAGCACCAGCAGCCGGGCCGCGCCGGACGGGTCGTCGACCGCCAGCTCCGGCACCTCCACGCCGTCCACCTTGGCCTGCCGGGTGCGGACCATGAAGTCGTGGTTCTTCGGGTCGTAGGAGATGTTGCCGCTGCCGTCCTGCTTCTCGATGCCGCCGATGCGGTGTTCGAGACCGGGGGTGCCGGGCACCGCCCAGGGGCGGGCGAGGGTGTGCGGGTCACGCTTGAAGGGCCAGAAGACCTCGGTGCCGTCGTCCAGCGTGTGGTTCGGGCCGGTGGCGAACCGCACGCGCAGGTCCGGGAGTTCGTCCAGCTCCGGGACGCGCCAGGGCTCCGAGCCGTTGGCGAGGTAGCCGTCGCTCAGCAGGAACACCGGGGTGCGGTAGGTGAGCGCGATCCGCGCGGCGTCCAGCGCGGCGGTGAAGCAGTCGGCCGGGGTGCACGGCGCGACGATCGGCACCGGCGCCTCGCCGTTCCGGCCGTACATCGCCTGGAGCAGGTCGGCCTGTTCGGTCTTGGTGGGCAGGCCGGTGGACGGGCCGCCCCGCTGGATGTCGACGACCAGCAGCGGCAGCTCCATGGAGACGGCCAGTCCGATGGTCTCCGACTTCAGCGCGACGCCGGGGCCGGAGGTGGTGGTGACCGCCAGGGAGCCGCCGAAGGCCGCGCCGAGCGCGGCCCCGATCCCGGCGATCTCGTCCTCCGCCTGGAAGGTGCGCACCCCGAAGTTCTTGTGCTTGCTCAGCTCGTGCAGCACGTCGGAGGCCGGGGTGATGGGGTAGGAGCCGAGGAAGAGCGGCAGGTCGGCCTGCTGTCCGGCGGCGATCAGCCCGTAGGCGAGCGCGAGGTTGCCGGAGATGTTGCGGTAGGTGCCGGGCGGGAACGCGGAGGTCGCGGGCGCGACCTCGTAGGAGACCGCGAAGTCCTCGGTGGTCTCGCCGAAGTTCCAGCCCGCCCGGAAGGCGGTGATGTTCGCCTGGGCGACCTCGGGCTTCTTGGCGAACTTGGCGCTCAGGAACGCCTCGGTCTGTTCCGTGGGCCGGTTGTACATCCAGGAGAGCAGGCCGAGCGCGAACATGTTCTTCGAGCGGCCCGCCTCCTTGCGCCCCAGGTCGTAGTCCTTGAGCGCCTCGACGGTGAGCGTGGTCAGCGGGACCTGGTGGACGCGGTAGCCGTCGAGCGAGCCGTCCTCCAGCGGGCTGGCGTCGTACCCCACCTTCGTCATGGCGCGCTTGGTGAACTCGTCGGTGTTGACGATGATCTCGGCGCCGCGCGGGACGTCCCCGATGTTGGCCTTGAGCGCCGCCGGGTTCATCGCGACGAGCACGTCCGGCGCGTCACCCGGGGTGAGGATGTCGTGGTCGGCGAAGTGCAGCTGGAAGCTGGAGACGCCGGGCAGGGTCCCGGCGGGGGCGCGGATCTCGGCGGGGAAGTTCGGCAGGGTCGAGAGGTCGTTACCGAACGTCGCCGTCTCCGAGGTGAAGCGGTCGCCCGTCAGCTGCATGCCGTCGCCGGAGTCGCCGGCGAACCGGATGATCACCCGCTCCAGGCGCCGCACCTCCTTCCCGGCGCTCTCAGCCGTCCCGACGGACGGCTGCTGCCCGGCTGGGCTACTGACCTGACTGGTCACGGTGTCGGTCCTCCCTCAAGGCGGCGGCTCGCCAGCCATCGTACGTTGGTAAGGGTTACCTTCCCGAGGGTGGTCATATGTCGGACGCGGTTTCGAGACGCTTCGTCCGTCCCCCACGGCGCTCCGTGTCGCACCACCCCCGTGCGCCCCGGTCACCGGGTCCGCCCTCCGCCACCTCGGTGGGGCTGGAGACCGCCCGTGACCTGGGGCCTCGGCCGGGGGCGCCGCCTGGCGCCACCCGGCGCGGGGTCACGAGTTCAGATACGTCAGCACGGCGAGCACCCTTCGGTGATCCGCGTCACTCTGCGAGAGCCCGAGCTTCAGGAAGATGTTGCTGACGTGCTTCTCCACCGCTCCGTGGCTGACCACCAGCTCCTGGGCGATGGCGGAGTTGGTGCGGCCCTCGGCCATCAGCCCGAGCACCTCGCGCTCGCGCGGCGTCAGACCCGCCAGCGTGTCCTGCTTGCGGCTGCGGCCGAGCAGCTGCGCGACCACCTCCGGGTCGAGCGCGGTCCCGCCCTCCGCGACACGCACCACCGCGTCGACGAACTCGCGGACGTCCGCGACCCGGTCCTTCAGCAGGTAGCCCACGCCCCGGCTGGAGCCCGCCAGCAGCTCGGTGGCGTACTGCTCCTCGACGTACTGCGAGAGCACCAGCACTCCGAGATCACCGTGCGCGGCGCGGAGCCGGATCGCGGCCCGCACCCCCTCGTCGGTGTGGCTGGGCGGCATGCGCACGTCCGCGACGACCACGTCGGGCGGCTCGCCGGCCGCGGCGAACTCCGCCACCGTCTTCACCAGTGCCTCGCCGTCACCCACCCCCGCGATGACCTCGTGGCCGCGGTCGGTGAGAAGCCTGCGCAGCCCCTCCCGCAGCAACACGGAATCCTCCGCGATGACCACCCGCACCTTGAGTCCCCACTCTCCGGCGCCCTTCGGCTCTCCGGACTCTCCGGACTCCCGTGATCCTTGGGCACCACCCCACCCCCACGGCGCGTGCCCGGGTCGGCGGCGCCCCCAGCATCTCAGATCGTGGAAGGCCCGGTGGGGTTATCACCCCCTGGGTACCCCAGCCCGACGCCCAGCCGCCGCCATCTCCTGCCGATGCGGCCCACCGATCCGCCCGCCGATCCGCCCGCTGGCGGACCGGCGCCGGGCGGCGGAAGGCCCGCCGCGGGCGCGGCGGGCCTCGGTGGATCCGGTGGATCCGGTGGATCCGGTGGATCCCCCTTGGGGCTCG
Source organism: Streptomyces sp. AJS327 (assembly GCF_013450295.1). Taxonomy (GTDB): domain Bacteria; phylum Actinomycetota; class Actinomycetes; order Streptomycetales; family Streptomycetaceae; genus Streptomyces. The sequence goes on along the minus strand of NZ_SKBR01000004.1, from coordinate 791,147 downwards.
GCGGTGGTGCCCGCCAAGCCCCCCAACGGGCGTCAGCGCCAGGGGAGTTCGGCGGTGATGCGGGTGGGGCCGCCCTCCGGGGAGTCGACGACCAGCAGCCCGTCCACCGCGTCCAGCCGCTCGGCGAGCCCGGTGAGCCCCGACCCGCCGGAGCCGCCCGGGCCGCTGGCCGGGCCCCCGGCGCTCGCTCCGCCGCGCCCGTCGTCCGAGACCTGGAGGAACAGCCGGTCGCTGGACCGCCACACGTCGACCCACGCCCGCTCGGCCCGCGCGTGCTTGCTGACGTTCTGGAGCAGCTCCGAGACGGTGAAGTACGCCATCCCCTCGATGGCCTGCGCCGGACGCTCGTCCAGCTCGACCGTGACCGAGACGGTCGCGGTGCAGCGCGAGGCCAGCGCGGAGAGGGCGGGGCCGAGCCCGCGGTCGGTGAGGATGGCCGGGTGGATACCGCGGGCCAGGTCCCGCAGCTCCTCGATGGCCAGCTTCACCTCGCCGTGCGCCTCGCCGACCATCTCGGCGGCGGCCTCCGGGTCCTCCAGCAGCTTCTCCTTCGCCAGCCCGAGGTCCATGGCGAGGGCGACGAGCCGGGCCTGGGCGCCGTCGTGCAGGTCGCGTTCGATCCGGCGCAGGTCGGCGGCGGCGGTGTCCACCACCGTCCCCCGGTCCGACTCCAGCTCCCACATCCGGGTCGCCAGCCGGGACGGCCCGAGCAGTCCGGCCACCAGCAGCCGGTCCACGCTCGTCAGCCCGTGCGTCAGCCAGGGGGTCAGCAGCACGACGAGCAGCCCGATGCCGCTGGTCAGCCAGATCTCCGGGGTGCTGTCCAGGTACCAGGTGTTGCCGTCCGGGCCGGGCCACATCTCCATACCCGGCTGGTCCATGTAGGCCGGGTGCACCCAGTGCCAGGCCGGGTAGAGCGCCGCGGCCCAGCCGACGAGCAGGGTCGTCAGCCACATCACGAAGGTGAACAGCGCCCAGGGGAAGTGCAGTTGGGTGTAGAGCAGGTTCCGCCAGGCGGAGCCGCTGCGCAGCACCGCGCTGACCCTGGCGGTCAGCCCCTCACCGCGCTGGAGCGCGCGGACCGGCTCCGGCTCCGCGACGTCCAGGTCCAGCAGGGCGCGGGCGCGGCCCCGTTCCATCCAGCCGATGACCCGGCAGCCCAGCAGGCTCACCGCGAGGACCGGGATACCGATGAAGGTGATCAGCAGTCCGACGCCCAGCATCAGCGTCACCAGCGCGTAGACGAAGCTGAGGATGGCGAACGGGAAGCTGGTCAGCACGTACAGGTACTCGCGCCAGGTACGGCCGGAGACGGGCGCCAGCAGCACGGTGGCCACCGCCGACCTCCGGGGACCGGCCGGGAGGGCGGGTTCCCCGGCCGGGGAACCGCCCGGGGCGCCGCTCGCGGGGCCGTGCGGGCTGGTGCCCGGCAGCCGTCCGGGGCTCGTCCGCTGTTCGCCGCCTGTCCAGGTGTCGTGCATGGTGCTCATGCCCCTCCCGCCGTTCCGTCGTGGTCTGCCGCCGTGCCCTTGCCGTCACCGGTGCCCGGGGGCGTGCCGGTGGTGGTGCCCAGCGCCGTGGCTCCCCCGGGACGTGGCCGCCCCTTCCCCCCGCCACGCCCGGCGCCTCCGGGTCCGTGCGGGGCGTGCGGGGCGTTCTCCCGGTCGCGCCAGGGGAGTTCGGCGGTGACGCTGGTGGGACCGCCCTTCGGGGAGTCGACGACCAGCAGCCCGTCCACCGCGTCCAGCCGCTCGGTCAGCCCGGCCAGCCCGGAGCCGCGGTCCGTGCTCGCCCCGCCCTGGCCGTCGTCCCAGACGCGTACGAGCAGGCGCGGGCCCGCCCGCCACACCTGGACCCGCGCCGCCCCGGCACCGCTGTGCTTGCTGACGTTCTGGAGCAGCTCCGAGACGGTGAAGTAGGCGATGCCCTCGATGGCCTCGGCCGGACGCGTCGCCAGGTCGGTGCGGACGGTCACCGGGACCGTGCAGCGCGAGGCGACCGCGGAGAGGGCGGGGCCGAGCCCGCGGTCGGTGAGGATGGCCGGGTGGATACCGCGGGCCAGGTCCCGCAGCTCCTCGAGCGCCAGCTTCACCTCGCCGTGCGCCTCGCCGACCATCTCGGCGGCGGCCTCCGGGTCCTCCAGCAGCTTCTCCTTCGCCAGCCCCAGCCCCATCGCCAGGGCGACGAGCCGGGCCTGCGCCCCGTCGTGCAGGTCGCGTTCGATCCGGCGCAGGTCGGCGGCGGCGGTGTCCACCACCGTCCCCCGGTCCGACTCCAGCTCCGCGATGCGCCGCTCCAGCTCGTCCGAGGGGGAGAGCAGCGCCCGGACGAGGATCCGGTCGACGTTGGTCAGCCCGCGGGCCAGCCACGGCAGCAGCGGCCAGCCGATCAGCAGCGCGGGCAGCGTGATCGCGAAGGTGACCACCGCCCAGGGCAGCCGGATCGCCATGTAGAGCGCGCACCGCCAGCCCACCGGGTCCTTCAGCTGCGCCCACACCCAGCCCAGGAAGGTCTTCTGCGGCTGGGGCGGTGGGCTCGGCTCGTCCACCGTGACGCGCAGCAGGGCGCGGGCCCGGGCACGCTCCAGCTTCCCCGCCAGCCGCGCGCCGCGCAGCGAGAGCGCCAGCAGCGGGAAGCCGACGACGGTAACCGACAGCACCGCGCTGACCAGCACGGAGACCATCACGAAGACGAAGCTGAACAGGTCGATGAAGAGGTTGCTCAGCAGGTGGGCGATCTCCCGCCAGGTCTGCGCCTCCAGGGGGGCCCGTGGCCGGGACAGGCCCGAGGACTCGACCGAGTCGATCGACGGCCGCCGCCGCGGACCGGCCGGGGGCCGGGACGCTCCCGCCGGTCCCCCGGACCAGGGTGGTCCGGGCGGTCCCCCGGACCACGGCGGCCCGGGCGGACGCCCGCGCCCCGCTCCCGCGACTCCCGCTCCCCCGGCTCCCGGCGCGCCCCCTCCCGGTCCGCCCGCCCGGCGGCCGGTGCCGGGCGATCCCCCGGGAGGCGGGCCGAAGCCGGGTGTGGACGCCGGGCCCCCGGCCGGGGGCTGCGGACGCGGGGTGGGCTGCCGCCCCGGACCGGCCGGAGTGCCCGGCTGGTCCGCGGTCTGCGAAGCGGCTGCCGGAACCCCCCGATCCGGCCCGATGGCGGGCTCCGGACGGGGGGCGGACGGTGGCTGGGGCCTGTGCGCGGTCATGCGATCAGCCTGCCTGGCCGTCAACGGCGGCGCCATGGGGTCCGGAGGTGAGCGCGAGGTGGGGATAACCCCCCTGCCTCCCGCGCCCAGCCCCCGTTCGGCCCGCGCCCCGCACCCCGCGCGGCCCGCGCTCGGGCCCCCGCGCGGCGCCGCCGGGAACCCGGTGCGGACGTAACGGGGGGTGACGCGACGGTCCTCCTGTGACGGGGCAGGGCCTAGACTCCCGTGCGTACACATCGTCGAATGCCGATCTCGGATGAGGGCGTGCGGACGTGCCGGACTACTTCCACGGCTACGGGGTCGTCGGGCTGGTCGCGGTGGTCGGGGTGGTCTTCGTCGCCGTGGCCTTCGCCGCGGGGCGGCTGCTGCGGCCCGTGGTGCCGACCCGCGAGAAGATGCTGACCTACGAGTGCGGCGTCGACCCGGTGGGCGAGAACTGGGCGCACACCCAGATCCGGTACTACGTCTACGCGTTCCTGTACGTCGTCTTCGCCGTCGACTCGATCTTCCTGTTCCCCTGGGCGACGGTCTTCGCCGAGCCCGGGTTCGGCGGGGTCACCCTGGTGGAGATGTTCGTCTTCCTCGGTTTCCTGGCCGTCGGGCTGCTGTACGCGTGGAAGAAGGGCGTCTTGGAATGGACGTGACGGTTCCCGAGCGCGGCGGACGGCTGGGCGCCCTCGCCCGGCTGGCCCCCGAGCCGATGAAGGTGGTGCTCAACTGGGGCCGCCGCTACAGCCTGTGGGTCTTCAACTTCGGTCTCGCCTGCTGCGCCATCGAGTTCATCGCCGCCTCCATGGCGCGGCACGACTTCATCCGGCTCGGGGTGATCCCCTTCGCCCCCGGCCCGCGCCAGGCCGACCTGATGGTCGTCTCCGGCACCGTGACGGACAAGATGGCCCCCTCCGTCCGGCGGCTGTACGAGCAGATGCCCGAGCCGAAGTACGTGATCTCCTTCGGCGCCTGCTCCAACTGCGGTGGCCCGTACTGGGACTCGTACGCGGTGACGAAGGGCGTCGACCAGATCATCCCGGTCGACGTGTACGTCCCGGGCTGCCCGCCCCGGCCCGAGGCGCTGCTCCAGGGCATCCTGCGGCTCCAGGAGCGGATCGCCGCCGAGTCGACCGCCGAGCGCTACGGCGGAGGCCCCGCCACCGCCTCGACCGCCGCCCTCACCAGCGACCTCGTCACCCCACCCACGCCGCCCACGCCGGGCGCTCCCGACGCGTCCGACGGACCCGGCGAGCCCGGAGGAGGGACGACCCGGTGAAGGGGGGACAGCGGGGGACGCCGGGAAGCGGGCCCGGCCGCCCGGACGCCGGGGCGTCCGGCGCCGGTGACGGCGGGGCCCCGGAGCGCGGCGGCGGAACGGCGGCGGGAGACGGCCCCGCGGGATGGCTGCCGGACACCCCGGAGGCCCTGTTCGGAGCCGGGGCGCGGGCCGCCACCGCGTACGAACTGCTCACCGTGGACGTACCGGCCGCGTCCTGGGTCACCGCGCTGCGCACCGCGCGGGACGAACTGGGCTGCCGCTTCTTCGACTGGCTGAGCGCGGTCGACGAGCCGGAGTCCGGCTTCCTGGTCTCCGCCCACCTCGTCGCCCTCCCCGGCGCCCCCGGTGGGTCCGCCGACAGCGGTCCGGGCGCGGAAACGGCCGGGGGCGCGGTACGGCGTCTGCTGCTGCGCACCGCCGTACCGCACGCGGAGCCCGTCCTGCCCACCGCCGTCGGGGTCTTCGCCGGGGCGGAGTGGCACGAGCGGGAGACGCACGAGATGTTCGGCGTCACCTTCACCGGCCACCCCGCGCTCACCCCGCTGCTGCTGCCCGACGCCTTCGAGGGCCACCCGCTCCGCAAGGACTTCGTCCTCGCCGCCCGGGTGGCCAAGGCGTGGCCGGGCGCCAAGGAGCCCGGCGAGCCCGGGCACGGCGGCGCCAAGCGACGCCGGATGCTGCCGCCCGGGGTACCGGACCCCAACGAGTGGGGCCCGGAGCGCGGACAGCTGCCGCCCGCCCCCGCCCGCCCGGCGCGCGGCCGCGCCGCCGCGGGCGAGCGGCCGCCCCGCAGGAGCCGTTCGGCGAGCGGCGGTTCGGCCAGCCAGCGCCCGGCCGGGTCCGCCAGCGGGGCGGAGCCCGCGACGGGCGAACCCGCGCGGGGCGCCGCGCCCGCCCCGGACACCACCGACCCGGCCACCGCCACCGACGCCACCGTCGCGGGGGCACAGAGCACGGACGGCGCGGCACGTCCCGCGCGGCGGGGACCGCGCCGCGCGCGCTCCGCGTCCGGCGGCTCCGCCTCGCAGCGCGCGGCCGGCAGCTCGCCGGCGGCCGCCACCCCACCGGAGGCGGCGGGCACGACGGAGGCGGAGGGTGCGACGGAGGCGCGCGGGAGCGCCCCGCGCTCGCCGGACGCCCCCTGGCACCACGCCCGTCCGGCCTTCGACGACTCCCCCGGGGAAGCCACGGCGCGCGGGCCGGAACCCGAGTCCGCACGGGAGGACGCACCCGCGCCGCCGGAGCCGGAGCCTCGGCCCGAGCCCGAGCCCGAGCCCGAGCCCGCACCCGGGACCGCACCCGGGACCGGGTCCGAGCCGGAGTCCGAGACCGGTTCTGGTCCCGGGTCCGGGTCCGCGCCGGGCGCGGACGGGGAGGCGCCGGAGCGGGGAGGCGGGAGCTGATGGACGTGCTGGAGGTGACCCTGCGGGTGCTCGCGGTGCTCCTCGCCTTTCTGCTGCTGCCGCTGCTCGTCGGGCAGACCGAGCACAAGGTGATGGCCCACATGCAGGGCCGGGTGGGCCCGATGCACGCGGGCGGCTTCCACGGCTGGGCCCAACTGGTCGCGGACGGCGTGAAGTTCGTCCAGAAGGAGGACCTCGTACCGCGCGGCGCCGACCGCCGCGTCTTCCAGCTCGCGCCCGCCGTCGCGCTGGTCCCGTACCTGCTGGTGCTGGCCGTCATCCCCTTCGCGCCGGACGGCGGGGTCGGTCAGGCCATCGACGCGGGGCTCCTCTTCGTCCTCGCGGTGATGGGCGTCGGGGTACTCGGCTCGCTGATGGGCGGCTGGGCCTCCGCGAACAAGTACTCGCTGCTGGGCGGGTTGCGGAGCGCCGCGCAGCTGATGGCGTACGAGCTGCCGCTGCTGCTGGCCGCCGCCTCGGTCGCGATGGCCGCCGGGACCCTCTCGCTGCCCGGCGTCCTGGACGCCTGGGAGTGGTGGTGGCTGCCCTGGCAGCTGATCGGTGCCGTGGTGTTCTTCGTCGCGGGGCTCGCGGAGTTGCAGCGTCCCCCGTTCGACGCGCCGGTCGCCGACTCGGAGATCATCTTCGGCGCGTACACCGAGTACAGCGGCCTGCGGTTCGCGCTGTTCCTGCTCGCCGAGTACGCGGGCATCGTGGTCGTCTCCGCGCTCACCGCGGTGCTGTTCCTCGGCGGCTGGCACGGTCCCTTCGCGGCCGAACTGGGCTGGCTCTGGACCCTGCTGAAGACGGCGCTGCTCGCCTTCGTGGTCATCTGGCTGCGGGTCAGCTATCCGAGGCTGCGCGAGGACCAGATCCAGCGGGTGGCCTGGACGGTGCTCGTGCCGCTCGCCCTCTTCCAGATCGCGCTCACCGGCGTGGTCAAGGTGGTGATCTCCTAGTGCCCCCCGCTCCCGACAACCCCACGGACCCGGCGGCCGCCCCGAGCGCGCCCGCGGCCCCGACGGCCCCGGACCGGCCGCGTGGACTGCCCGGTTCCGGTCTCGCCAGGGGGCTGGCCGTCACCCTCCGGACGATGACGCGCCGCGCGGTCACCGAGCACTACCCGGAGGCGCAACCCCAACTGCCGCCCCGCAGCCGGGGGGTGATCGCGCTGTTCGAGGAGAACTGCACGGTCTGCATGCTCTGCGCCCGGGAGTGCCCGGACTGGTGCATCTACATCGACTCGCACAAGGAGACCGCCCCGGCTCCGGAGGGCGCCCAGCCCGGCGCGCGCGAGCGCAGCCACAACGTGCTGGACCGCTTCGCGATCGACTTCGCGCTCTGCATGTACTGCGGTATCTGCGTCGAGGTCTGTCCCTTCGACGCGCTGTTCTGGTCCCCCGAGTTCGAGTACGCGGAGACCGACATCCGCGAACTCACCCACGAGCGCGACCGGTTGCGCGCCTGGATGTGGACCGTCCCCGAACCGCCCGCGCTCGACGAGCGCGCCGAGGAGCCCAGGGAGCTGACCGCCGCGCGCAGGGCCGCCGACCGGGCGGCGGCCGACGCCGCCGCCGACGAGGTCCCGGACGCGGACGGGCGGCCAGGCGGCGGCGCCCCCGGGGGAGGCGCGGTATGAGGCCCACGGGCCGGTCCGGGCCGGGGAGCACGCTGGCCGCCGAGGCGTCCGGGTTCCTCTCGCCCACCGGGGTGGAGATCGTCTTCGTCCTGGTCGGGCTGGTGGTGCTGGGCGCCGCGGTGGCCACCGTCACCACCCGGCAGCTGGTGCACGCGGCGCTCTGGCTGGTGGTGGCGCTCGGCGGGGTGGCCGTCGAGTACCTGCTGCTCACCGCCGAGTTCATCGCCTGGGTGCAGGTGCTGATCTACGTGGGTTCGGTCGTCGTCCTGCTGCTCTTCGGTCTGATGCTGACGCGGGCGCCGATCGGGCCCTCGCCGGACGTCGACTCCGGGAACCGGTGGGTCGCGTTCGGCGTCGCGCTGGCCACCGCGGGCACCCTCGTCACCGTCGTGGTGGACGCCTTCCGCGCCAGCTGGATCGACCTGGACTCGACGGTCGCCGGATCGACGGAGGTGACCGGCGCCGCGCTGTTCCGCAACTGGGTGCTGCCCTTCGAGGCACTGTCGGTCCTGCTGCTCAGCGCGCTCGTCGGCGCGATCGTGCTGTCCCGGCGCGGGCCGGGCGGCCTCCGCGCCGCGAACGCCCGGCCGCGCGGCCCCCGTTCCGCCCCGGCCGCCCGCCCCGGCCCGGCCCGGGAGGCCGGGCGGTCCCCGACGGCCCAGGACAACCAGCGGGGCCACGAGAACCGGGGCGGCCAGAGAGGCCAGGGCGACCAGCGGGACCGGGGAGACCACGGGGACCAGGGCGATCAGGGAGACCAGGGAGGGGGGCCGAGCTGATGCACCTCGCCTATCCGGCGGTCCTGGCCGTGCTGCTGTTCAGCGTGGGCGTCTACGGAGTGCTCGCGCGCCGGTCGGCCATCCTCGTCCTGATGTCGGTCGAGCTGATGCTCAACGCCGTCAACCTCAACCTGGTCGCCTTCGACGTGTGGCTGCGGGACAGTCTGCACGCGGGACAGGCGCTCACCCTCTTCACCATCGCCATCGCCGCCGCCGAGATCGGTATCGGACTCGCCATCGTGCTGCTGGTCTACCGCAGCCGGGGCGGCTCCGCGCTGGACCGGATGCGCGCCCTCCGGGAGGACGGCGCCGCGGACCCCGGCCCGCCAACCGGCGACGGGCCCGGCGCCGACGGCCCGGACGGCGGCGCCCCGGACGGCGGTGACGGCCCGGACAACGGCTCGGACCAGGGCCCCGGCACCCCTGCCTGGAGGCAGCACGCGTGACCACCACCACCCTCGCCGTCCTCGTCCCCGCGCTGCCCTTCCTGGGCGCGGTCGCCGGACTGCTGGCGGGCCGCCGGGCGCCCGGCTTCGTCCGGCCGCTCGCGCTGCTGCCCACCCTGACCTCCACCGCGCTCGCCGTGCTGCTGGCCGTACGGCAGGGCGGCGGGGAGCCGCACCGCGCGGCGACCGAGCTGACCCCCACCGGCAACTCCGCGCTGCCCATCGAACTCGCCATCCACCTCGACGGGTTCGCGGTGCTCGTCGCCGTGCTGGCCGGGGTCGTCGCCAGCTGCGTGCAGCTCTACTCCACCGGCTACCTGCGAGACGACCCGCGCTACCCCTCCTACGCCGCGCTGGTCTCGCTCTTCACCTCCGCGATGCTGCTCGTCGTCTACACCGACGACCTGATGGTGCTGCTGGTGGCCTGGGAGATCATGGGCGTCTGCTCGTACTTCCTGATCGGGCACTACTGGGAGACGCGCGCCGCCCGGGCCGCCTCGATCAAGGCGTTCCTGGTCACCAAGCTCGGTGACGTGCCGTTCCTGATCGGCGTGCTGGCCCTCGCCTCCGAGGCGGGCAGCTTCCGGATCAGCACCATCACCGCCCGGCTCACCTCCTCGGTCTCCGGCTTCGAGCTGTCCCACCCGACCGTCATCGCGCTGCTGCTGCTCGCCGGGGTCGTGGGCAAGGCGGCGCAGTTCCCGCTGCACGGCTGGCTGCCGGACGCGATGGCCGGGCCCACCCCCGTCTCCGCGCTGATCCACGCCGCGACGATGGTCGCCGCCGGGATCTACGTGGTCGCCCGGCTGCTGCCGGTCTTCGCCGCCTCCTCCGCCGCGCTGGTGGTGCTGGCCGTGCTGGCCGCCGTGACCATGGTCGGCTCCGGGCTCGCGGCGCTCGCCCAGGACGACCTCAAACGCGTCCTCGCCTACTCCACCCTCGGCCAACTCGCCTACATGGCCGGGGCGCTGGCCGTCGCCGACCGGAGCGCGGCCGTCTTCCACCTGCTCGCGCACGGCGCCTTCAAGGCGCTGCTCTTCCTCGCCGCCGGGGTCGTCATCCGCGTCGCGGGCACCGCCTCGCTGAGCGCGATCTCGCGTGCGGGCGGCATCGCCCGGCGCGCCCCGGACGCCTACTGGACGCTGACCATCGGACTGCTGGCGCTCGCCGCGCTCCCGCCCTTCGCCGGGTTCTTCTCCAAGGAGGCGGTCCTCGCCTCGGCGGAGCACGCCGCGTTCGGCAGCGCGCCGGAGCACGCCACGCTCGGCGCCGGGACGGACGTGCCGGTCGCCGCCGGCTGGCTCGTCCTGGTCGCCGGGCTGGTCACCGCGCTGCTGACGGCGGCCTACGCCACCCGCCTCTGGCTGCTCACCGCCCCGCCGGGACAGGCGGCCACCCCGCGCCCCGCCCCCCTTCCGGCCGGTCCGGCCGGTCCCGCCGCCGGACCGCCCGCCGATTCGGCGCACCAGGGGGCGGAGGCCATACCGTCCGGGGACCGGCCCGCGCCGACCGCCACCCCTGGCTCGGCCCCCACCCCGGACTCGGCCCCGATCCCGCGGGAGCGCCCCCGGCCGGAACACCCCGCTCCGGAGACGGTCCGGGTGCCCGTGGTGCTGACCGTGGTGCTGTGGATCCTCGCGGTGCCCTCCCTCGTCCTCGGCCTCACCTTCGACGCCCTGCCCACCATGCTGGACGGCGGCTCGCTCGCCCCCACCCTCACCACCTCGGTGCTGGCCACCGGGCTCACCCTGGTCGGCGCGATCATGACGTACGCGGTCTGGCGGCACACCAGCGTGCTGGTGCCCGACGCCGACCCCGGACCGCTGATCCTGGGGCCGCTGCACCGGCACGCGGCGGCCGGATTCCACCTCGACGCCTGCTACACGGCGCTGGCCGTCCACCCCACCCGCGCCGCCGCCCGCCTCGTCCGCTTCCTCGACCGGAACGTCGTCGACACCTACGTACGCGGCGCGGGCTTGGGGGCCCGGCTGCTCGGCACCGCCGTGCGCCGCGCGCAGACCGGCAACGCGCAGACCTACCTCAGCGTGCTCCTGCTGGGCGCGGTCGCGCTGGTGGTCGCCGCCGTCCTGCTCGCCACCGGAACCGGAGGAGCGTGACGTGATCGCCCTCGACAGCACCGTCTCGCGTCTGCTGCTCCTCGCGGCCGTCGCCCTCCCGCTGCTCGGCGCGGTCGCCGCGCTGCTCCCGGCCCCGCCCGGGCTGCGCGGCCGGAACCCCCGGCAGGCCGTCCTGCGGCACGGCGTGACCGTCACCGGAGCGGTGCTCGCGCTCACCGTCGTCCTCGCGCTCGGCTTCGACCACGACCGGGCCGGGACCATCCAGGCCGAGACCGACGTCCGCTGGATCCCCGCGCTCGACGTCCGTCTGCACCTCGGCGTGGACGGCGTCTCCCTGCCGCTGCTGGTCCTCACCGCGCTGCTGACGTTCCTCTGCGCGCTGCACTCCTACCTCCGCCCGCCGGACGGGCCCTCGCCGAAGGTCTTCGTGGCGCTGCTGCTGCTCCTGGAGACGGGCACCCTCGCCACCTTCGCCGTTCTCGACCTGATGCTGTTCTTCCTCGCGTTCGAGACGGTGCTCATCCCGATGTACTTCCTCATCGCCCGCTGGGGCGGCGCCCAACGGGCCGCCGCGGCTTGGAAGTTCATCCTGTACACGCTGCTCGGCTCGGTCGTGATGCTGCTCGGCCTGCTGCTGCTCGGGCTGAGCGCCCGGGGTGGCCCCACCTTCGACATGCGCGCGCTGGCCGAGGCGCAGGGCGCCGGGATCGGGCACGGCACCCAGGTGCTGGTGGTGCTCGCCGTCGGCCTCGGGCTGGCCGTCAAGACGCCCATGTGGCCGCTGCACAGCTGGCTGCCCGACGCGCACACCGCCGCCCCCACCACCGGTTCGGTCCTGCTGGCCGGGGTGCTGCTGAAGATGGGCACCTACGGCTTCGTCCGGGTGCTGCTCCCCGCCGCGCCGGACGGCATGCGAACGCTCGCCCCGTACCTCGCGGCCTTCGCGGTCGTCGGGATCGTCTACGGCTCGCTGGTCTGCCTGGCGCTGGCCCGCCGGGGGGCGCGCGGCGACCTGAAGCGGCTCATCGCGTACTCCTCGGTCGGGCACATGGGCTTCGTCCTGCTCGGCATCGCCACCCTCACCCGCACCGGAGTCAACGGGGCGCTCTTCGCGAACATCGCCCACGGACTGCTCACGGGACTGCTGTTCTTCCTGGTCGGCGCGGTGAGGGAGCGGACGGGCAGCACCGACCTCGACACCCTCTCAGGGAGCGCGGGAGCGGCCCTCTACGGGCGCGCGCCCCGCCTCGGCGGGCTCCTCGCCTTCGCCGCCGTCGGCTCGCTGGGGCTGCCCGGACTCGCCGGGTTCTGGGGCGAGATGCTGGCGCTGCTCGGCGCCTACCATCCGGCCGACGGGCTCAGCCGCCCCGGCTACCTGGTCTTCATGGCGCTCGGCGGCCTCGGCACCCTGCTCACCGCGGCCTACCTGCTGATCGTGGTGCGCCGCGTCTGCATGGGCGACCCCGCCACCGCCCCCACACCCCCGGTGTCCCTCGCCGCCGAGACCAGGGGGACCGCCCGGACCACGGGACCCGCCCGGGACACGGAGCCCACTCAGGCCACGGGACCCGCCGGCTCCGGGGACGGGCAACCCGCCGCCCCCGCCACCGGAGAGGGATCCGGCCGCCCCGGGGGCGGGGCGACCGCCAGCGCCGCCGTCACCACCGGCGTCACCGCCGAGGAGGCGGACACCACCGGCGCCGACACCGACGAACCCGGCGCCACCGGGGGCGGAGAGGACGAGGCACACGCCGCCGGGGTCACCGGGGCACGGGCGGACGCCGTCAGCGCCGCACCCCCCGGCGGTACCCGTCCCGGCGGCTCCGGACCGGGCGCGGGCGAGCATCCGCTGCCCGACGCGCGCGGCCCCGAACTCGCCGTCTGGGGGCCGCTGGTGGCGCTCACCGTGCTCGCCGGGCTGTGGCCCGCGGTCCTCCTCGGCCTCACCGATCCGGCCGTGCAGCACCTCCTGCCAGGAGTGACCCGATGAGCGCCCTCCTCGCCACCGCCGCGGCCACACCCTCCGCCCCGCCGGGGGACCTCAGCGCCGCGCCCGCCGTCGTGCAGTCCGTGGACTGGGTCGCCATCGCCCCACCCACCCTCGCCGCAGTCTTCGCGATCGCCGTGCTCGTCGTCGACCTGTTCGTCGCCGAGCGGCGCAAGCGGCTGCTGGACTGGCTGGCGCTCAGCGGGCTCACCCTCGCCGGGCTCACCCTGCTCCCGCTCGTCGGCGCGGACCGCCGCACCTTCTGCCTCACCCGCGACCCCGACGCGTGCAGCTACGTCGCGGACCCGTTCACGCTCACCGTCCAGCTGCTGGTCTTCGGCGGCGCCCTGGTCTGCGCGCTGCTCGCCACCCGGAACGGCCCCACCACCGCCCCCGGGCCGGGCGGCGGCGCGGGACCCGACGCGGCGCCCGACGCCAGCGCGCGGAGCGTACGCGGGGAGTTCTGGTTCCTGCTGCTGTGCTCCGTCGCGGGCGCCGCGCTGCTGCCCGCCGCCCGGGACCTCGCCACGCTGGTCGTCGCCCTGGAGGTCGTCTCCCTCCCGGCGTTCGCCCTCGTCGGGCTGCGCGGCGACACCCGGCGCTCCGGCGAGGCCGCGCTGAAGTTCTTCCTCTCCTCGGTCACCGCGACCGCCGTCACCCTGCTCGGCGTCAGCTTCGTCTACGCCGCGTCCGGCAGCACGCACCTCACCGTGCTCGCCGAGAAGCTCCCCGGACCCGGCGAGGGCGAACTCGGCACCCTGGCCGCCACCGGTGTGCTGCTCACCCTGGTCGGCTTCGCCTTCAAGACGGCCGCCGTCCCCTTCCACTTCTGGGTTCCCGAGACCTACGCGGGGGCGCCACTGCCCGTCGCCGCCTACCTGTCCGTGGTGGGGAAGGCGGCCGGGTTCAGCGGCGTCCTCCTGGTCACCGTCCTCGCCTTCCCCGCGCACCGGGAGGTCTGGGGGCCCGCGCTGGCCGTCCTGGCCGCCCTGACGATGAGCGCCGGGAACCTCGCCGCGCTGCGCCAGCGCGCGGACCGCGAGCACGGCGCGGTGCGCCTCCTCGCCTGGTCCTCGATCGGCCAGGCCGGATACCTGCTGGTCCCCCTCGCGGCGGCGGGGTACGCCGGGGAGCCCCGCGAGGCTGTCGGCCCGACCCTCGCCTACGCCCTGATGTACGCGGTGGTCAACCTGGGCGCCTTCGCCGTAGCCGCCCTCGTCGGCCGTGCCGGACGGCGCAACCGGCTGGCCGACTACCGGGGCATGGCCCGCGGCCGTCCGCTGCCCGCGCTCGCCCTCGCCTTCTTCCTGCTCTGCCTGGCCGGGCTGCCACCCGGGATCATCGGGCTGTTCGCCAAGGTCACCGTCTTCCGGTCGGCCGTCGACGCGGGACTCGGCTGGCTCGCCGTCGTCATGGCGGTGAACGTCGTGCTCGCGCTCTACTACTACCTGCGCTGGACGGCCGAGCTGTTCCGCGCCGAACCCGGGACCACCACCGAGACCGGCGACCCCGTGGAGCGCCCGCGCACCACCGCCCCCGCCCACCCGGCCACCCCCACTTCCCCGGCCACGTCCGGCCACCCGGCCGGGGCCGCCACCCCGGCCGAGGACGCGCCCTCCGCCGCCCGCACGGTGACGGACCCGCCCCCGGCCACCGAGGCGGCCGACCCATCCCGCGTGCCGGACGGCCACCGCACCCCGCTCGGCGGCACCCCCGCCCCCCTCGCCGTCGCGATCACGCTGACCCTGCTGCTCTCTCTCGCCCTCTCCGCCGCCCCCCAGCTGATCCTCCGGTTCGCCACCCTCCCCCTGTTCTGAGGCGAGCCCGGGACCCGGGACCCGGCCGCCACCGGACCCGGAAGCCGGCCCCCGTCGCCCGGTCGCCCGGAACCGACCGGCCACCGGTGAGGTACGTCACCGCCCGACCCCGCGCCCGCGCGACGGAGCGCGCGAGCCCACCACGACCGGCCGCCCGCGCGCCGCCCCGCGACCCCCGTTCCGCACCGTCAACTGACGCGTACGCGGCGGCACGTACGCGCGGGAAGGTCAACCGGAACACTCTCGTCCCACGCTCCGCCCCGCTCACCGGCCAGCCCTCCGGCACCCGCCCCGTTTCCGGAGGCCAGCGGGGCGCGGCGGGGCTCGGCCGGGGCCGCTGGGAACTGCCCGGGTCCGACCCACGTTCACCTCTACGTGAGGGTCCGCCGATCCGTGGAAGGACCGTCTGGCTCAGGGTCCCCCCTGCTGCACCACCTGGAGGGCGTACCGTGCACCGCCGGCACAACGGGCTGAAGTCGGCCCTTCTCCTCGGGGGGATGACCGCCCTCATCCTGCTCGTCGGCAGTTTCTTCGGCACCACGGGGCTGCTCCTCGCCCTCGTCCTCGCCCTCGGCACCAACGCCTACGCGTACTGGCGCAGTGACCGGATCGCGCTGCGTGCCATGCGGGCCCGGGCGGTCAGCGAGTTCGAGGCGCCCCAGCTGTACCGGGTCGTCCGGGAGCTGTCCACCGCCGCGCGGCAGCCGATGCCGCGTCTCTACATCTCCCCGACCCGCGCCCCCAACGCCTTCGCCACCGGCCGCAACCCCCGGAACGCCGCCGTCTGTTGTACGGAGGGCATCCTCGGCCTGCTGGACGAGCGCGAGCTGCGCGGCGTCCTCGGACACGAGCTGAGCCACGTCTACAACCGCGACATCCTGGTCTCCTCGGTCGCCGGAGGGCTCGCCTCCGTGGTGCTCTTCCTGGTGCACTTCGCCTGGCTGGTCCCCTTCGGCCGCTCCGACGACGAGGACGGCCCCGGAATCGTCGGCATGCTGCTGATAGCGGTCCTCGGCCCACTCGCGGCCACCCTCATACAACTGGCCGTGAGCCGCTCCCGGGAGTACGAGGCGGACGCCGCCGGGGCCCAGCTCACCGGCGACCCGCTGGCGCTCGCCTCCGCCCTGCGGAAGCTGGAGGCCGGAATCGAGCGGTTGCCGCTGCCGCCCGAGCCCCGGCTGGAGACCGCGAGCCACCTCATGATCGCCCACCCCTTCCGCAGGGGAGCGGGCATGTCGCGACTGTTCTCCACACACCCTCCGGTCGCGGAACGTGTCGCCAGGCTGGAGAAGATGGCAGGCTGGCGTCCGTGAAGACACTGCTGAATCTCGTCTGGCTGATCTTCTCCGGGCTGTGGATAGCGCTCGGCTATCTGGTCGCCGGGGTGATCTGCTGCGTACTCGTGATCACCCTGCCCTGGGGCCTGGCCTGCTTCCGGATCGCCGGATACGCCCTCTGGCCCTTCGGCCGGACGACGGTGGAACGGCGGGGAGCGGGTGTCCCCTCCGCGATCGGCAACGTCGTCTGGCTCGTCTTCGCGGGCATCTGGCTCACGATCGGGCACATCACGGCGGGCGTCGCCTTCTGCCTGACGATCGTGGGGATCCCCTTCGGCCTGGCGCACTTCAAGATGATCCCGCTGTCCCTCACCCCACTCGGACGGGACATCGTCTCCACCGACACCGCCTCCGCCTACCCGCACTACCGCTGGTAGCCCCCGCCCCACCACCCGCGCCCCGGCCACCCGGCCAGACCGCACCGCCCACCCAGGCCCGCCGTCCTGGCCACCCGCCGCGTACGGGGCTACCTCGCCCTCACCGCCACCGCTCGCACGCGCACCCGGCAACCGGGCCCGCACGCCGCCCGCCCGGGGCTCCGGGACGCCCCGCGGACACCGCTGACGGACGCCCCGGCACCCCCGCCGGAGAACCTCGGAACCGGCAACCAGCGCCGGATCAGCGGTAGTTGACGAACTGGAGGGCGAAGTCGAGGTCCTTGCCCTTGAGCAGCGCGATGATCTCCTGGAGCGCGTCCCGGCTCTTCGAGGTCACCCGCAGCTCGTCGCCCTGCACCTGGGCCTTGACGCCCTTCGGGCCCTCGTCACGGATGATCTTGGCGACCTTCTTGGCGTTCTCCTGGGAGATCCCCTCCTGGAGCGACCCGAAAATCTTGTACTCCTTGCCGGAGGACTGCGGCTCGCCCGTGTCCAGCGACTTCAGCGAGATCCCGCGCTTGACCAGCTTGGACTGGAAGATGTCGAGGACGGCCTTGACCCGCTCCTCGGAGTTGGCCCGAAGCTCGATCTTCTCGCCGGACCACGCGATGGAGGCGTCCACGCCCTTGAAGTCGTAGCGCTGCGAGATTTCCTTCGCCGCCTGGTTGAGCGCGTTGTCGACCTCCTGCCGATCGACCTTCGAGACGATGTCGAAACTGGAGTCGGCCATGGTGGGTTGGCTCCTCGTGCCTAGGGGTCCGTCAGGGAAGCGGACCGCCGCGCGGACCGCGCCCGCAAGCCTAGCCACCCAGCTCGCACACCGGCGCGAGTGCGCTGCCCGGGGCCCGGACGGGGCCATCAACCGAGTGGCGAACCACCCCCGGGGATCGGGTATGGTTTACCCCGCTGCGAAGGAAACCCGCCCAGCGCGGACCCGGAGCGGCAATCCCAGGCGGTGTGCCCGAGCGGCCAAAGGGAGCAGACTGTAAATCTGCCGGCTCAGCCTTCCCAGGTTCGAATCCTGGCGCCGCCACACGGATTGAACACCCCCGTGACCTCGCTAAACAGAAGGTCACGGGGGTGTTCTCATGTGCGGACGGACACCGCCGCCTGTCTCGTGGTATCTCGCACTCGACCGTCCTGTCTCGTGTGGTGTGGACGGTGCGTGGACGGGATGCCGCGTGCTCAGGTCCGCTGGTTGAGCCGTTGGTTGAGCCGTGCGGAGATCTTCGCGTTCGCGGCCTCGTCTCCGTCACTCAGGAACTTCGCGTACTCCCGGAACAACACAGCGACGCTGTGTCCGGCTCGTTCTGCCACGAGCTGAGGCTCAACGCCGGAACTGAGCCACGTGGAGACGGCAGCATGGCGCAGGTCATACGGTCGCTTCGCCAAGGGAGAGGCGAACTCGCTCGCTGACAGGGCCTGCTTCCGGGCTGCTGCCCATGTCTCCCCGTACCCCGTGTCCTGGACCAGTCCTCCGCGCAGCGTCTGGAAGACGCGCCCGTCCGGGGCCGTGCCGTAGGCCGTGAGGTGCCAGCGCAACAGAGCGACCAGCTCTGGCGGGATCGGCACACGTCGGACAGTCTTGCGTGGCCGGTGCTTCAACCCCTTCTTCTCATGACTCTCGCCGCTGTCCGTCCACGCACTCCCGGAACGCGGGTAGGTGTCACGCAGTCGAAGCAGGCCCCACCCCCGCCGGGGCAAGTCGCAATCCGCGACCCGCAGACCGATCACCTCAGCGGGTCGGCCCGCCGCGTAGTACATGCACCCGAAGAAGGCTACGAGCCGTCGGCCGCGCTTCCCCTGTCTGTGCACCGCCGCCAAGAGTCTGGCACCTTGCTCGGGGTTGGGTACACACTCGGGGTCCACCTCCTCCACGACCTGCTCTGGCGCCTTCCACTTAACTCGGTCAAGTGGATTGTTGGGCAACAGCTCGGCGTCAACCGCATATTCGAGCGAGTTGTAGAGGATCGCCCGCTTACGACGGAACATCGCCGCCGATGCGTTCGTTCCGTCCAGCTTTTTCGACAGGGAAGAAAGTGCACTTCGGATGGTCAGCAGGTCCGAGAGGCGCGACACGGGAAGCGATTTTCTTTCAACCCAGGCCAACACTGTCGCCACGTCGGCTGGAATTTCAGCGTCCCACCTGTTCTTGTTGAACGCGTACCCATAGAGCGCGTGACGCATCGCACGCACGCTTGGCGCCCCCTTTGCGTCTTTCACGAACACGGGAGTCGCCGTTGCCATGGCTTCGGCCAACGTGCGACGGGTGTTGCCCGGGGAGTCATCCCACTTCATGGCAATGAAGTTACGGGCGTGTTCGTACCACGAGATGTCCCGGTCCTTCATCACCAAAGACTTCGGCAGACCAGTGTCCACATCGAACGGTTCACCCGCACGTGCCGCCGTGACGAGCTGGGCCCGACGACTCTCCGCCAGGCCCAACGTGAGGAATGACTCGGCGTGCGGCCGAAAGCCCACCTTCCAGCGAACCTGATACGGCTTCTGGTAGTCACGCTTCCGAATGGCCCAGATTTTTACCGTGTAACTCCACTCCGTCATGCGACCTCCAGCTCTTCCTTGAAGGCATCAAGCGCACTTCGCAGGACGCAAATGCGACCGGAGGGGGTACGGCGAGCTTCCGGGGTGAATCCTCGGTCACGCCAGCGATACCAAGTCGGGCGAGTGATTCCGAGTTCAGCCAGAACCTCGGGGAGCGGGATAAGTTCGTCTTTCGGTGCACGCCGAGTGCGAGATGAGGTAGCCATCAAGAAACTCCCTGTGGATTTGGAGAATTACTGCCGGAGGCCCGGGAGGAAGCGCCGAGCCCCCTCTGTGGGTGCCGCTACATCCGCTACATCCGCTACATGCCTGGTCAGGGGCTTGTTTTGTGTAGCGGATAGGCCCGGTGTAGCGGATAGAGTCCGCTACACCGGGCCGCCGACACGGCGGCCCGGGCGGGGTTATCGGGTAGCGGATGCGGGGGTGATGTAGCGGATCTCCGCGAGGGGTTCCGCTACGTTTTCACGGCTGGTGACCTGCGGTGTAGCGGGTGTAGCGGCTGTAGCGGCTTCTGGGAGGGGGGTGGGGCAGTACCGGGTCCACGCGTCCAGTAGGTCCTCCGCGTAGTACCCCTTGGGCACCCCGCCGGAGGTGCGGATCGAGCGGGGTCGGACCGGCTTC
The DNA here is from genome assembly GCF_013450295.1 of Streptomyces sp. AJS327. Taxonomy (GTDB): domain Bacteria; phylum Actinomycetota; class Actinomycetes; order Streptomycetales; family Streptomycetaceae; genus Streptomyces. Next base: position 771,629 of record NZ_SKBR01000004.1, on the reverse strand, counting down.
CCCGCACCGTTGTCGTACTCCCCGAGCATCTTCGACAGCAGCCGGGGGGTGAGCTTCTTCCCTGTCCCTGTGCCGTCCAGGTCCGCCCAAGGGCTCTCCTCGATCCCTTCAAGGCATTCGAGGATGGCGGCGGTCGGGAGCCGGTCGGTCCCCTGGAATACCCGGTCCCGCAGATCAGTGAGCAACTGGACGCCGAGGGAGGCCTTGTCGCCTTCCTTCGCGGCGGTCACCAGGTGTACGCACGCTGCGCGGGCCCGCTCCGGCCAGCGTCCGCCAGCCGCGTCCGCCACCGCCAGGAGTGGCTCCCACACGTCGGCGGGCCGGTCGCTGACGCCAGGTGGCAGGTCGGGCCAGGCGTCGGCCACCTGGTCACGCACCTGGTCCGCCCACTTCGCGAGCTGGTCCCGAAGGGTGTGGCCTTGCGGTTCGTGTACACGCACGCGGTAGGGCTGAACCTTCTCGTTCGGCGCTCGCTTACGCATCCTGACGATCACAGACCGGTCCAGGATCGTGTCCGGCAAGGAGCCCAGCCCGGCCATCGCCACCGGGCAGAACGTCGAGTACTCGCTCGCTTCCTGATTGCTGCCTTCCCCCACGCAGCGCAGCACCCCGACCCCGCGTCGGTGGCCGGCGTTGATGAAGCCCCTGAGGGGTTCGTTGTCGCCTGCCTTGGGGCCGAAGATGGTGTCCACCTCGTCGAACAGCACGGTCGGGAGGCGCTCAGTGTCACCGACAGCTCGGTACATGGCGTTGGCTGTGGCGTGCGCGGCTACCAGACGGTTCGGCACCAACGTCTCGACGATCTCCAGGGCCCTCGACTTCCCGCTGCCGGGCTCCGGTGAGAGGAAGGCGATCCTGGGCGTGGAGTCGAAGCAGTCGATCAAGTGGGCGTGGGCGTCCCAGAGGACGACCGCAACGTACGCGGCTTCACTGGGGAACACGTTGAACCTGCGGTGGAACTCCTCGACCGAGTCGAGGAGTTCGGCGCCGTCGATCGGGTCGGGCTGGGGGTTGTCGGTCATGCGGCGGTCCTCGTCTCGGTGTGGGCGGGGGTTCGGAGGGGGCAGGCCCCGCGATGGGCGTGGTGGTCCTCGGTCAGGGCCGTGACGCGGCGGTGGCCGGTGGTGAAGCGGTCGCGTCCGCACGCGCACCAGGAGCGGGCGGTGGGGGTGGCGCCACGGCCGGGTGCGGTGATGTGGAGCCAGGCGACCGGGTACCGCCCGTCGCTCGGGTGCGGCTCCGAACGGAGAGCTGAAGAGGGCGCCCTTCGGGCGGCGTTCTTCGGCGCCTTGGGCTCGGCTGTGGCTGGGGCGGAGTGGGCGGCGGTGGGGTGGTTGGGGGTGGGGTGGCTTTTCAGGCGGAGGGAGGTCGGGGTGGTCATGCCGTCTCCCGGGGTCGGGCGGTGCGGATGGACCAGGTCAGAGCGCTGCGGAGGGTGGAGCGGCACTCGGCGGTGGTGAGTCCGGCGGCTTCTCCCCCCGCCTGAAAAGCTTCTTCGACCTCGTGGCGGGGGATGTCGCCCCAGGCCACGAAGCGGCCCATGGCGCGCGCGGCGGTGAACAGCGTGTGCTCGCGGGTGCCTTCAGGGGCGGTTTGGATTCGGGCGCTCTCGCGCTCCAGTGCCACGCGGGCCACCTTCGTGGCGTCCCGGGCGGGCGTGATGGTGGCCGGGGCGGGCGCTGGCGGCTCTCGCAGCAGGCCGGTGAGCCAGGTGGGTAGCGGGGCGACGGTGGCGGGGTCGGTGACTTCGTACCGGCCCGCTGGCGTGGTGCTGCCGGGGGCCAGGACGTAGCCGCCCCACGCCCGTGTGTCGATCCGATTGGCGAGGCGCCCCGCGCTGGACTTCAGCCGCGGGCTGGAGGGTGCGGTGAAGTACAAGTGGGCGCCGCCGCTGGGAGTCCGCACTCGCAGGGTTCGGGGTACTGGCTGCCCGGCGCGCTCGCAGAGCGCCAGGAAGGCTGTCGCGCCGTCAGGCGCTCCTTCTTCGTCTGTCGGTTTGAGCGTGTCCAGGTCCACCACGAGCAACCCGGACGGGCCCGTCGCCAGCCCAATGTTGTACGGGTGGGCGGTCCAAGCGGCCTGGATCAGTTCGGGGTTGGTGGTGGCCCGCTGCTCGGGGGTGAGGTGCCCGTTGGCGCATCGGCCGGTCGCGGGGCACAGATCGGCGCGGTGTCCGGCCGGGCGCTTCCCGCCGGGCCGGACCGGGAAGATGGGCCAGCCGCGTTCGGCGGCGGCCAGGGCGACGGTCAGTAGCGGGTTGGTGGTCATGCAGCGGCCCTCGCTTCCAGGGTGAGGAACTGCTGGGCGATCCACTTCGTATTGGCGGGGGGCACGGCTTGGCGGGCCTCGCGGCGGCCGCGCCAGGCGGTGACACGGGCGTATGCCAGGCAGGGCCAGGAGGCGTGGACCAGGGCGAAGCCCTCCAGGGGGAAGGTGAAGGGGTAGTTCGGCTGCGGGACGATGTCCACTCCGACCACGTCGAACCCCGCACGGTGGTAGCCCATGGACAGGCCACCGGCACCGCAGCGCAGATCCAGTACACGCGGCCGTCCAGCCGCTCGCCGGATGTCGGCGGGCTGGGTCATGATGAGACCTCCAGTTCACTGTTGAGTTCTGGGTGCAGAGCAGGGGCGGCCCGGTTCATTGGCGTGAGGGGGCCGCCCCTGGCAAATTCAGAAGGGGGGCTTGTCCCCGGCGGGTGCGGCCGACCAGGGGTCCGGCGCGCCCGCTCCTGTCCCGCCCCCGGTCGCGTTGCGGGTGGTCTTGGTGACGGCGGCGGTGGCGAAGCGGAGGCTGGGCCCGATCTCGTCCACTTCCAGCGCGAGCATCGAGCGGGTCTCGCCCTGGTCGGTGGTCCAGTCGAACTGGCGCAGGCGGCCGGAGGCGACGACGCGAGTGCCCTTGGTGAGGGACTCCGCGATGTGCTCGGCCATCTGCCGCCAGGCCGAGCAGCGCATGAACATCGCGGTCCCGTCCTTGTACTGGCCCGACTCCCGGTCGTAGGCGCGGGGGGTGGAAGCGATGGTGAACTTCGCCAGCGCCGCTCCGGCCGGGGTGAACTTCAGCTCGGGGTCGCTGGTGAGGTTCCCGACAATGGTGAGGGGGGTCTCTCCGAGGGCCATCTGATTCTCCTTCAGCGGTTGATGGTTCCGTTCGCGCGGCTCATGAAGCCGCGGGCGTTGATGTGTTGGGTGATGTGGGTGGGGCGGCGGGCTCGGGTGATCAGGGCGAGGGCGACCCCGCCGACGGCGATGGCTGCGACGGTTGCCCATAGGGCTGAGGCCATGGCGAGGACTCCGGGTGCGGCGGCGGCCAGGCCCCAGGCGCCTACGGCGATGCCGCTGCCGATAGCCGGGGCCAGGAGGGCGGTGGTCTTGGCCCAGGCCGGGATCGACTGAGGTACGGGCGGTGGCGGGGCCGGGGCCGGGGCCGGTTGGGTGTAGGCCAGGACGCGGCGGCCGTCGGGGAGGGTGACCGCCGTGACGCCGGGCGGGATCTCCTCGGGCCGCATCGCGGTGTGCGGTGTGGGGGTCAGCGGGGGGTGGATCACGGACGCCGGGACGGGGCGCGGGTGGGGGTGGTCGGTGCGGGTGAGGGCGGTGATCTGCTGCGGCAGGGGTTCCACAAGGGGCCTCCTTCGGCGTCGGGGCCGTGGTTACGCGGTGAGGTTGGTGACGGCTCCGGCAATCGCTTGCAGCGTGGTGTGGATGGCGCTGGAGGCGCCGGTGTCGGCGACGAAGAAGCCGAAGAGGAAGAGCATCGTGGCGGCGCCGATGCCGACTGATCGGCTGCGGACGAGTACGAGTGAGATGAGGCTGAAGAGCACGACGGCGGACAGGGTCAGGGCCATGTGGGATCTCCCGTTGGGTGGTTCGTGGAAGGGGCTGCGGGCGGCGTGGTGCGCCTGTCACTTGCCTGTCACCGGGGCCCGTCATCCGCCTGTCACTGTCACCTGTCTGTCACCTGTCATCCGCAGGTCAGAAAGGGGTTACAGGCGCCTGCGGAGGTCCGCGAGGGATTTTTCGCCGACGGGCGACAGGTGACAGACAGGCGGCCGTTCAGCCGCTCTCGGGCGGGGTGTTGGTGTGGGTGTGGTGGACGTAGCGGGCCTTGCTGCCTTCGCCGACGCGGACGATTTCGCCGCTCTCCGCCCACTCCTTCAACCAGCGTTGGATGACCGGCCGGCGGGTGCCGTAGGTGTCCTTCAGCGCTCGTTCCATAGCTGAGGCCCCGGTGCCGTCCGGCCCGGCTTCGATGAGCAGCTTCAGTGCGGCCTGCCGGGCGTCGCCGCTGTCGCTGCCGCTCTCGGGGGTGCGCTGGTAGGAGAGGTTCAGTCCGGGGCGCTCCTGGGCGTCCTGATCGCGTTGGCCGGTGTCGCCGAGTTCCTCGTCGAGCTGGCGTCGGAACTCGGCGATAAGGGCATCTTCGTCGGTGGTCTGGCGGCGCTTGTAGGTGAGGTCGAGTCCTCCACCGGCCGGGGTTTCGGTCGTGGTGGGTTCGGTGCGTGGGGTGGGGGTGTCGGTGTCGTAGAGCCATCCGGCCCGCTCGCGGCTCCAGCGGTCGCGGTAGTCGTCTCCGGCGGCGCGTGCGGAGGGCTCGTCGAGGGTGGGGCGTCGGTCGCTGGTGGCGAGGACAACGTCGCGGACCATGCCGGGGGTGGTCATCCAGCCCTTGAAGGGGGTGGGGGCGAAGCCGTCCGCGCGGGCGTTGCCGATGACACCGGTACCTGCCTCCCGCAGCTGGGTGGTGTCGATGCGGGCGCGGGGGAAGAGCTTGGCGGCGTTGTTCCCCGCGGACTCGCCGGAGGTGAGGGCGACGCCGACAGGGGAGTACTTGCGTACCTGGGTGTCGCCGATGGCGCTCACGTTGCCGTCGACGGCGGTCAGGACGTAGCGGACACCCATGGCACGGGTGGTGCGCATGCCCTTGCGGAGCAGGTCCCCGAGCTGCTTTTTCTTCTTCTCCTTCGGGTTCGCGGAGAGGGCTTCGACGCCCTCATCGACCACGAGCATGACCTGCGGGATCTGCGGACTGATCGGCAGCAGGTTCGTGTTCTCCTGCTGCATCAGCCGCTGGTACTCCAGCTGACGGGCCTCGTTGATGGCCAGCGCCGCCTCGGCCATGAGGATTGCCTCGTCCAGGTCGCCCGCGAGCCAGTCGACTCCGGGCCGGGTGCCTTCGGGGGCGGTGCGTGAGCCGGGGAGCGGCTCGCGCAGGCCCTCGGCCTCCAGGTGCGGGGTGACCCAGGGGATGCCGAGGCCGCCTCGTTTGAGGTCGATCACCCAGGTGAGGACATCGGTGCACCGTGCGAAGCCGGTCAATACCGCGTCCATGAAGGTGGACTTGCCCGATCCGGGAGGCCCCAAGATCAGCGCGCACGCCTCCCGGAGCATCAGCCGTACCGGTTCGGAGTGCGGCAGCAGGCCCCAGGGGATGCCGGTCAGCAGGGACAGGGGCGAGTAGTCGTCGGGGTAGGGGTATTCGCCTGCCATGACGTTGCTGGTGGGGATGTCGAGGACGACGCGGCCTTGCAGGTCGCCTTCCTCGACGTGGACGACGCAGCCGCGCGGCAGACGGGCGTCGCCTGCCAGGGCGCGGGCCCGGTTGCGGATCTGGTCCCAGGTAGCACCGCCGCCGGGCATTTCCGCCGCGAGGGAGAACCCGGCTCCGGTCTTCCACTGCTCGACGGCGAAGACGCGGACCTGTACGCCGGTGACGCGGTGGATGCGGTCCTGCCATTCGGCGGCGATCGCCCGCCGTTCCGCGGACAGTTCGGCTGCGGCCTCCCGGGCCTGCTTCGTCAGCCGCTCTTCCTCTGCGGCTTCCTCGTGGGCGGCGGCGTGAGTGGCCGCGGCTCCGATGCCGACGCCGAGAGCAGCGAGGGTCCCCGCCGCGGCCCAGGATAGGGGGCCGGTGGTGATGGCCCAGGAGGTCCAGCCCCCTGCCAGGAGCCAGGAGGCGGAGCGGGTGGCCAGTGTGCGGGCGGTCAGGCGCCGCACGATGCTGTGCGCGATCCCGTGCCCGACTGCCCCGGCGGCGCCGACGAGCAGCGGCCACCCCGCGGGCATACCCCCGGCCGCGCCGAGGAGAGCGACCGCCCCGGCGCCGGTGGTCGCGGACAAGGCCCCGGAGACCGGGCCGTGCGGGGCGGCCCAGTCCAGCGCCGGGCCAGAGCGGTCCTGCTTCCTCTTCGTCTGCTTCTTGCTGGTCACGGGGGTCCCTTCCCAAAACGCGGGGAGGGGCCCGGCGTGGTGTGCCGGGCCCCTCCCTGGGGCTCATCAGACGTGCGGACGGTGGTCAGTCGCCGTTGTAGTTCCACTTCTCCTCGCCGACGCGGGGGTCTTCGAGGCGCTCGATGTCCGCCTCGTGGGCCTCCCGGAAGGTCTTGCCCGCCTCCTCAGCGGCTTCGCCGGCCTGCTGCAGGAGGGTGAAGACCTCCGAGAGGGCTTCACCGACCTTCGGGTCGAGGGGGTACTCCTCGTCGCAGCGCTCGATCATGAGCTTGAAGATGTTCCCGATCGAGGTCAGCCCGGTCGGGAAGGAATCGATCGCGGCCAGGACCTGCATCATCCCGTCCGGATCGAAGGACTGCGCCTTCTCCTCCATCTCGGCTGCCGCCTCGGCGAACCCGAACTCTCCGTCGTACGCGCTCACATCTGCTCCTTCCCCGCTGCGGGAGCCGTCCCGCGGCACACGGTCACTGATCTCGGTCTCGTCCTCGTCTTCCGCCTCATCCCGGCAGGCGGCGAGGAGGTCGTTGTGCAAATCGGCGCGGGCCTTGCCGGTCATGGCGGCGAACAGCCGTCGCCCGGGATGCATCAGCCACGTCCAGCCCAGGCGGCGGCCAATCGGCGTGGTCAGCAGCCCCAGCACACCCAGCGGCAGCGCCAGCGCCGCCGCAGGAATGCAGCGGGCGGCGTACCGCAGGCGGGCCTTCAGCACGCCCCCGGCTCGCTTGAGGCGGGCCCGGGCCGTCACCCTGGCCTTCTTCGCCCGCTCCGCGCGGATCTCCCGCGCCTCGTCGGCATGCCGCCGCGCCCTCGAACGCGCTGCTGCGGGAGCCGACTTCACCCGCCCCCACACCGAACGCCCGCCCCCCGTCACGCCACCACGGCCCGAACGGGAGGCTCCGGCGCCAGCTCGACCTCCCGTACGCGCCCCGGGGCTCGACCTGGCGCCGGAGCCTCCGAGCCGAGCGCCTTCGGTAGCCCGGCGGGAGTCGCCCAGCTCACGACGTGCCGCGGTCATCTGCTGACGCCGCCCCGCACGCGTCGGGGCCGAGGCCTGCTGCTGACGTCGCAACTCCCGTACGCTTGCCGCTGATCCGAGTACTCCAGCCCCCGTACCGCGGCCCGCCCGGGCGGACAGACCGGACGACGGGGATGAGGACCGAGCAAAGCCCGTACGGGAGGCGGCGGGTGACTTCCGCAGACTGACCGCCCGCCCGCCAGACCCACCGCCCCGGCCCGAGCCGCGGTTACGGGCACGCGTGCCGCCCCGCGACCGCAGCCCGCTCTGAGCGCCACCGGAGCGGGCACCAGCACCACGGCCGTACCCGGCCCGCGATGCACGGTCCCGCCGGCGGCCGGGTCCCTTCCGATGGCGGGCAGCAACGGCGACACCGCCTGCGGCCAGCATCCCGGCGCCGACCGTCGCGGCCAGCATCGCGGTAGGACCGGCCGCCAGTACGGCGCCCGAGAGCCCGGCGACAGCCGAATTCGCCGTCGTGATGACCGCGGGAACAGCCGGGATCCCGCCCGGCGTGTGACCGGCAGGCGCCTTGGCTGCCGGAGTATCGGACTTGGGGTCGGGCGGCTTCGGGTAGGGGACGGCAGGAGCCTGCGACGGCTCCACATCCGTCTCCTTCGTCGCGGCTGTCATAGCGCCACCAGCACGGCCGCCGGGAACACTCCGACGACCAGGTGCATGGCCTGATCGACCAGGGGCATCCCACCCCGATCCACGAACCCGCCCGATCCGGTGTGGGTCATCCACCAGCGCACCGGCCACCGCCGATCGATCAGACTGTGGGTCACATGCACCCAGACCAGCGCGGCGGCCAACTCCAGCAACGACAGCGGCAGTCCGACCGTCACCGCCAGCACTCCGAGCACGATCAGCGAGGAGGCCGTGTGGATCGACGCATGGACCTGATTGGCGCCCCACCCGTGGTGGTGACGACCCGGGGCGGGGTCCTCGGGACCCTCGGTCCAGGCGGCCTTGCGCGCGGACTGGCAGTCGGACTGGAACAGGTAGTCCGCCGCGTGATGAGCCACGAACAGCCCGAGGAACGCGGCAGCGAACGCCGAAACGTCAGAAGACATGAAGTCTCCAAAGGGAGAAGAGGAGAAGGAGAGAAGACGAGGTCAGGCGGCGGTCGACCAACGGCCGGCCGTGTCGCACTCGTTGCACACCCCGATCGAGGCGGGGATGCAGTAACCCCGGTCACAGCCGCATTCGGGGCAGACGCGGCGGGCGGCAACCGCCGCCCCGACCGCCCGCCAGCGGCCCGGGGTCATCGGCCGCACGGGAAGCGCGCGGTCGACCCGGTAGAGGTAGGCGACCAGCGGCGGTCGGCCCCCGCGTCGGGGCCGCTCCAGCACCGCGACGGGGTCTTGGCCGCCGGGCCGTAGACCAGCCGCGCGCAGCTGGCGGCGGGTGGCCAGACCGTCCGGGGCCAGCCGCCACCGATAGACCGGGATACCGTGCCGGGCACCGGCCGGATCGCAGACCCGCACGGCCTACCCCTCCTGCCCGGCGAGGGTGAAGGAGGTCAGCTCGACGGTGGCACCGCCCACAGTGGTGGTGACCGTGGTCCAAACCCGACCGTCCCCGCTGGTGGTAGTGCCGTCGAGCGGGGTGAGTCCGAGGGCTGCGAGCCACTGGTCGAAGTCGGCGGGCTGGTCGTGGAAGGACACCTTCAGCCGATCCGGATGAATCGAAGTGATCTTGATGTGCCCGGCGGGCAGGTCCCGGCGTGTCATCAGCAAGGTGAGCGCGGCGATGGGGGCAGACAGATCGTGGAGCATCACGCGGCGGCTCCCTCAAGGGCAGGAGTGTGCTGGTCGGTTGTGTCGCGCAGTTCCTGGTAGCGGGCCGTGACCCAGCCGGTCGACCAGCCGCACAGCTCGGCGGCCTGACGGACCGGCAGCCCAGCGGCGTAGGCGGCGGCGAGGAGCTGCCGGGCCCGCTCCTCGGGTAGCTTCTCCTCAGCGGGCCCACCAGCCAGCAGGGCGGCGCGTTCACGCTCAGCCCGCTCCTGCCGCTCGCGCTCCTCACGGCGTGCGGCTTCCTCCCGCCGCTGACGCTCCTCCTCCCGGAGTCGCGCGGCCTCCCGCTCACGCTGTTCACGCTCGCGTTCAGCGTGTTCACGCTCGCGTTCACGGCGTTCACGAGCTTCCCGCTCCGCCCGCTCCGCAGCGGCGGCCCGCTCGCGCTCATCGCGCCGCGCCGCCTCCTCACGCTCACGCTGTTCACGGGCGAGGGCAGCCTCATGTTCACGCTGTTCACGGGCGAGCGTCGCGGCGTGCTCACGCTCCTCGCGGGCCCGCCGGTCAGCGGCATCCCGCCGCTCGGCCCGGGCGCGGTCGCGGGCCTCACGCTCCGCGCGCTGCTCGGCCTCCGTCTGGGCGACAGCGGCGGCGATGGCCCGCCGGTAGGCCAGGCTGGTCTCCGCCGTGACGATCAGCAGGAGAGGGGCGACCGCGTGCACGGCCACGCCCACCATGTCCTTCTTCAGCGCGGAGTCAGCGACGTTCAGGGCCAGGGTCATGCAGCCGGTCATCCAGCGCAGGGCCACCGACCACCGCCCGCCGTGCGCGTCGAGCTGGGCCAAGACGGCATCCAGACGGACCACGATCACTACCGCCGCATCCACCACTAGCGGCAAGATCGGCGCCGTCCACCGCCACTGATCGGGCGTGTGCGCGGCGGCCAGCGGCGTCACCGTGAGAATGGAGTAGAGCATCGCGCCCGCGACGATCAGCCACGTGCCCCACGACAAGGTGCGCTCCGCTGAACGGATCTGAACAGCGTTCACCGTGTCGCCTCCCGCACCCTGACGGAGGCGATCAGACACACCGGCGAAGCGGGATCATCCGGGGACTCGCTCGACTCCGTCCACTCCCCCTCGACCCCGGGCACGACCGCGTACCCCAGCACGTCCAGCGCTCGTGAACACTCCTGAACACTCGGCGGTGCCGAGCCGGGGAGCCCCGTCACTGGGCACCGCCCAGCGCCATCGGGCAGATCCGCCAAGCCACCTCGGCCGCCGGTGACAGCGACTCACCCGGAATGTGGGGAGCCCAGCCGCTGTGCGGGGCCCCCTCGGCCTCGGCCGCCGCCTCCGCCGACTCCACCGTGGAGTGCAGACTGTGCAGCCGACCCCGCTGATACAGAACGAAGACATGCGGCACCTTCCGTGCCTGGCGGCGGGCCTGCCGCAGCAGAGCCCGCAGCGCGACCTGATCCTCATGCTCCAGCGCGGGGCGGGCCCGCGCCTCATCCCGCTCAGCCTCCGCCACCGCCAGCCGGGCCGCCATACCCTTCTGATCAGCCTCGGCCTGCCGCACCTCGGCTACCAGCTCCGCCACCTCGGCCTCACGCCGAGCCAGCAGCTCAGACACCTCGCCCAGCCGCTCGCGGGCCATGGCGGCCACCGCCTCGCTCGCCCGCAGCCGATGCGTCCTCACCACACGAAACATCAATCCTCCTTCGAGATCAGGTCGACGTACGGGCTCTTCGGGCACCGACTCACGCCGCCTCACCCCCAGGGGCGGGCAGGAAGCGGCAGTGGTAGAGGTGGACCCGCACCCCGGACACGGTGGCGTCGGCGGTGGTGAGGACGGCCCGCACGCCCCACGGATGGGCCACTTCCGTCGTGCGGATGGGCACCCGGCGCAGCAGACCGCCGCGCAGCCGTCCGGCCCAGGCCTGCACTGTGGCCAGGTTGGGCAGGTGCAGGTGGACTTCAGCGGCCTCCCCCGGCCGCCGCAGGTGCACCCCAGCCACGGGAAGGTCCTCGTGGTCAGCCAGCAAGGCCCGGGCCACATCAGCGGCCCAGGCCATGTCCGCCTCGGCAGCGGCGATCTGACCCATGAGGCCACGAGGCAGACACTCGCTCACGCCACCTCACCCCCAAGCACCGACTCGGCACTCCGGCGGGTCGCGGCGGTGCGGGCCTCCAGCACGCGGCGGTGCGCGCGCCGCAGACGCCGATCGGCCCACGCCGTGCGCGGCGTATCGAGCAGGCTGATCTGGGTGTCCAGCAGCTCGACCTCGGCCGAGATGACCGGCATCTCCGCCTCGATCGCGTCCAGGTCGGCGGCGGTGGGCTCCGGGGTGCTCGCGGCGGCGTCCAGCGCGGCGAGCACATGCAAAGACAAGATCTTCACCAGGTTCTCCAGGTGGGAATGCCGGTGGGGCGCGACGATGCGTTCGTCGCGCCCCACCGGGAGTTGATGATGAGGAAAGGGGGTTACCAGTCGCCGTAGGTACACACCGGCCCGCACCCGGAGGTGCGGCACGAGTGCTCCCGCAGCTGGCGGGCGGTCGGGTAGCCGTGGTGGTGTCGGTCGCGGGTGGACCAGCGGACCGGCTCAGCGCCCGCCGCCAGCTCCTCACACCGGGGACAGTCGGCCACCCGGCGGCCGAAGACGACACGGTGGGTGTGTTTCGTGGTCACGTGGGGACCTCTTCCGAGTCGGTGAGGTGCATCGGGTGGACCTCCGCGAAGCCCTCGGCCCGCAGGTCTCCCGGGAGCGGGAGGCGCCGGTGCTGAGCGCGGATCACCTCGGGCGGCACCTGCCGCTGTCGGCGGGCGGCACGGTGGAGGCACACCTCCACCGGCGCCTCGAACAGCACGGCGAGGGGGGTGCGCTGCCAGTAGCGGGCCCGCGCCAACAGCGAACGCCGCACATGGCCCTCCAGGTTGGTGGAGTCCACGAGCGTGGTCAGCCCACGCGCCAGCCGCTCCTCCAACACCAGCCCCTGGACGCGCACCGCAACGGGTGTGGCGCTCTGATCCGCCGCGTCGCCGCTGACCATTTCCCGCAGGTCATCCAGGCACACACGCCAGGACGCCGGGACCCGCCGCGCGAACGTCGACTTCCCCGAGCCCGCCGGGCCGATCAGGACGACCAGCGCCCCAGGATCGAGGATCACAGCGAACCCCCCGGCTCCCGCTGCGGCAGCGGCGGAAGCTCCTGCCGGTCCTCCGGCGCCCGCTCGTGCTCCGGCTCCGGCTCACCAGCGGCCATCACCGACCACCGCCCTGCTGAAGCGCCTCCGCCAGACGCCGAGCCGACTCCTCGGCCGCGACCCGGTCCGCCTCCGCCCGCTGGCGAGCCTCCTCCATCTCCGCGAGCTGCCTCTGACGGACCGCCTCCAGATCCTCAGTCATCGCGCACCCCCGAACTGGCCGATCCGGTTCGCCCGGTACGGGTGAGGTGTCATGCTGATCACAGGTGCCTCCAACTCAGGTGCCTGTCAGCGCCGTCCGGGGGGCAACCCGGACGGCGCGCTTCGTGTGTACGGGGCCTTCCTGCTGCCCCACGCCGACGCCCCTCCGACAACCCGATGAAGGGCAGCGAGAGGGGCGACGACGTGCAGTGCAGGACTGCTGACTGCTGGTGGTCTCGTTCACGCGGCGGCCGGTCGAGCCCGGGGAGACCGTCATCCCGAGCCGTGCTCCCAGCCCAAGGTGGGCCGCGTGGTTCTTTAACGTCGTGAGGTTGCTGGCCCACCGCGCTCACCCACAGCAATCAGCCCTGCGGGGTCCTGGCACGTGCCGAGCTGCCACCACCAGCGGTAATGGCGCCTCACGACGGATCTCCACCCACCTCCGCCGGAGTCAGCACGGCATCACCGGTGGTGGATCACACTCTTCAGATCTCAAAGAACTGGCGCGTCCTTCGAACCCGTGTCACCGGGCCTCCGGGCGCGGGGGCATGCCGAACAGAGCCCCTTTCGGGACCCTGAGCGGCGAACCTCCCTAGGGATATTTAAAGCACATGTCCCTAGGGAGGTCAATGAGACGCGCGAAAGGGGCCCGTCACTGACGGGCCCCTCGACTGGTTCTTCGATCCGGCTAGCCGCTGATGCGGTACTCCATGACGTACGCCCCCGCGTCCAGCAACATCCTGTTGACCTCGACTGGCGTGCCCTCCTCGGTAAGGGCAGTGCGGTAGATCTCCACAACCGGCGTGCCCGCAGTCAGGTGCAGACGGCCGGACTCTTCATGGCTCGGCATCCGCGCACGCAGCTCTTCAACGAAGCGCACCGGCTTGACTCCCAGCTCGGCAAGCCGGGCGTACGTGCCACCAGGACCGGTGTCCTCCTGGGCAATAGCCGACTCCCTCACGAGGTCCGCCGGCAGGTACGAGATGGCCGCCTGTACTGGCTCGCTCTCGACAGTGAACAGCCTGTCGCGAATGACGACTCGCTCGCCCTCCTCCAGGTCGAGGAGAAGCGCGACATCGTCCGGCGCCTGAGCCTCGTACACCCGCAGGTCCGTGACACTCATGGGTCGCTGACCCACATCAGCGCCCCAGATCGACCGGCCCTCACCCCACCGCTCCTGAGAAAGTCGCTGGTTAGCAACTCGACGAATGGGCTGGAAGTCCCGTACGTACGTGCCGCTCCCCTTATGCTGCACGGCCAGACCTTCGGTCACCAACAGAGTCAGGGCACGCTGAGCCGTCGCCTTGGCCACCCCGTGCTTCCGCACCAGGGCAGGCTCACCGGGGAGGCGAGCGCCCGGCTTCCTCTCGCCGGAGCGGATACCCTCCGCCAGCTCGTCCGCGATCTCTCTGGCGGTCACCGCCATCGGACTCCCTCGCTTCCCTAGGGTGCTCATCTACCAGCTTCGCACACGCGCAGTGTGACGCCGCGCGGTGGGGAGCAGCGCAACAGCTCGCGGGTGTGGATGGGCCAGAAGTAAACGGTCGGCCCCGTGGATGCGGCCGAGTTTCAAGATCAGGACGCACTGTGGACGGGGCCCCCTGACGAGGTGACGAAGTCGAAGTAAGTAGCAGGTCAGACGCCATCGAGCGCGTTTTTCTTGCGAGGACTGTAAATCTGCCGGCTCAGCCTTCCCAGGTTCGAATCCTGGCGCCGCCACAGCGAGGAGAAGCCCTCCTGACCTGCGAGAGAGCAGGATCAGGAGGGCTTTTTCGTGTTCGCGAACCGGGCCTCGGAGGGGACCCCCTGAGGGACCCCTGCCGGGGGTTGAACATCCCGGTTTACCCCGTCGTGTCCCCCGGCTGTCCTGGTGCTGACCAGTGGGCTGGCCCTCACGTGTCCCCCAGGCGTCCCCCGGGCCAGCGGCTTTGGCGGGGCGTGCCTGTCAGGCGTCGGCGGGGTGTGGTGCGGTGAGGCGCGCCATCTCCTCCTGGGAGAGGCGCAGGGCGCCGGCCGCCATGTTCTGCGCGAGGTGGTCCGGGTCACCGGTGCCGGGGATCGCCAGCACGTGCGGTCCCTGGTGCAGGGTCCAGGCCAGGCGGACCTGTGCGGGGGACGCGCCGTGTGCGCGCGCCACGGCGCGGACCTCCTCGGTGTCGACGGCGGCCGGGCCCGCCTCGCGGCCGGCACCGGCGATCGCGAAGAAGGGGACGAAGGCGAGGTCCAGTTCCCCGCAGAGCCGGAGGAGCGCCCGGTCCTCGTCCGTCGCACCGATTCCGTAGGGGTTCTGTACGCAGACGACCGGGGCGATGGCGCGGGCCTCGGTCAGCTGCTCGGAGGTGACGTGGGAGACGCCGAGATGGCGGATCAGCCCGGCCTCGCGCAGTTCGGCCAGCGCGCCGAAGTGCTCGCTGATCGGTCCGGTCCGTCCGCTTGGTGGGACGCGCAGGTTCACCACGTCCAGGTGGTCCCGGCCGAGTTGGCGAAGGTTCTCCTCGACCTGTCCGCGCAGCTGCGCCGGGGTGGCCCACCACCACGTGCCCGAGGGGTCGCGGCCCGGCCAGACCTTGGTGGCGATGACCAGTTCCTCCGGGTACGGGGCCAGCGCCCGGTTGATCAGCTCGTTGGCGGAGCGCGTCGCGGAGAAGTAGAACGCGGCGGTGTCGATGTGGTTCACGCCGAGTTCGACCGCCTGCCGGAGCACTCGGATCGACCGCTCGCGGTCGCGCGGCACGCCCTGGTCGAAGGGAGCGGTGCCCGTCAGGCGCATCGCTCCGAACCCGACGCGGTTGACGGTGAGGTCGCCGAGGCGCCATGTCCCGGTAGTCGTGGGGGTGTTCGTGGTGGGGTTCATGAGCTGGCTCTCCTCTGTGGCCGGGGACGGGCAACTGACGGGTCAGTGTGGCGCGTTCGGGCCCTCGGCCCCCAGGTCCCCGCTCTCCGGCGTCCGTCCGGCCGCTCGTCGCCTTCCCCGGTCTCTCCCTCGCCTCGCCTCTTGTCTTCTCGCCTCGCCGTTCCCCGCCGCTCGTCGACTTCTCCGCCCCCGTCGTCGCGCGCCAGCCGGGGGACGACCGGTACCGGGCCCGCGTTCCGGCCGGGTACCGGTCGGCGCACCGGGGTCAGGCGGTGATGTCGCGGGTGGTGAAGCGGGCCCAGGCGGCCGAGGTGAAGAAGACGGCGTAGAGCGCCTGGAGTCCGAGGTTCTTGGCGATGTCGTCCCAGAGCACCGGATCGCGGAGCAGGTCACCGAAGCTCAGCCAGTACTGGGGGAAGAGGAACGGGTGGAGCACGTCCAACTGCGGGATGGCGCCCACGATCTGGACGCCGATGAGCAGTCCCACGGTGGTCGCCATGGCGGTGATTCCGCTGTTCGTCAGCGTCGAGACGAAGAGCCCGAGTGCGGCGAAGCCGATGAGGGAGGCGGCGACGAGTACGGCGACGGCCAGCCCGCGCAGCAGTCCCTCGGAGAACGGCACCGAGGTGCCGGACAGCAGTGTGACCTCACCGAGGGGGAACAGCAGGGCGCCGGTGGCCAGCGCGAACACCGCCACGACGAGGGTGGCCAGCAGGCAGAACGTCAGGGTGACGGCGAACTTGACGAGCAGCAGCCGAGTCCGGCCCGCCGGGGCGACCAGGAGGTAGCGCAGGGTGCCCCCGTTGGCCTCACCGGCGATGGCGTCCCCGGAGATCACACCGACCGTCATAGGCAGGAAGAAGGGCAGGGTGGCCGCGAGCGAGGCGAAGACGAGGAAGAGGCCGTTGTTGGTGACCTGGGAGAGGAACGGCGGCC
The DNA here is from genome assembly GCF_013450295.1 of Streptomyces sp. AJS327. Classification (GTDB taxonomy): domain Bacteria; phylum Actinomycetota; class Actinomycetes; order Streptomycetales; family Streptomycetaceae; genus Streptomyces. The sequence goes on along the minus strand of NZ_SKBR01000004.1, from coordinate 755,440 downwards.
CCTCTCCCCCGCCGCCCGAGTGGCCGTCCGTCTCGATCTTGATGGCGATGCCGACCAGCACCGGGACGGCGGCGAGCACGCCGAGGAGCGCGAGGGTGCGCCAGCGCCGGAAGGTCGTCAGCAGTTCGCTGCGGAGCAGCCCGTCGCCGCGCGGCCACGGACGTCGCCGCGCGGGCGCGGGTGGCCTGGAAGTACCGGCGGCTACGGGGGAGTTGGCGCTGGCCGAGGAGTCGCCAGAGCGGCGAGCGGCGGTGTCCGGGGGTCCCGAGGGTGGCGTCCCGGTGAGTGAACTCCCGGCGTGCGCGGCCTCGGTGGGTGGTGTGCCGGTGGGTGGTGTTCCCGGTGTGTCAACCCGCGACATTGAAGCCCTCCCCGGTGAGCGAGACGAAGACGTCCTCCAACGAGGCCCGGCGCAGGGCGAATCCGCGCACCCGGACGTCGGCGTGGACGAGCGCGGCGTTGAGGTCCGCGAGGTCCGGCGGGGCCGCCCGGCCCGTGCCGTCCGCGTCCGCCAGCACGTCCTTGCCGCCACCGCCGCTCTGAGCGTCCGTGCTGGGTGCCGGGGTTCCGGTGGCCATCTCCGCGGTGTCCGGCGGGAGTTCGCCGGTGACCTCCTCGCCGTCCACCGTCACCGAGGTGACCCCGTGCTCGCGGAGCACCCGGGCCGCCTCGGCGGGGTCGGGGGTGGTGACCACCAGCCGTCCCCGGGCCTGGCCCGCCATCTCGGCGACGGTGCCCTGGGTGACCAGGCGGCCCCGGTTCATCACGGCGGTGTGCGTGCAGACCTGCTCGATCTCGTCGAGGAGGTGGGAGGAGAGGAAGACGGTGATCCCGTCGCCCGCCAACTCGCGGACCAGGGTGCGGATTTCCCGCATGCCCTGGGGGTCCAGACCGTTGGTCGGCTCGTCGAGCACGAGGAGTTCGCGCGGCTGGAGCAGGGCGGCGGCCAGCCCCAGCCGCTGCTTCATGCCCAGCGAGTAGGCTCCGGCCTTCTTCCCGGCGGCCGCCGAGAGTCCGACGCGCTCAAGCGCCCCGCCGACCCGTGCCCGCCGGGTCCGGGGGTCCGCCACCGGGTCGGCGGCGTCGAAGCGGAGCAGGTTGTCCCGGCCGGAGAGGAAGCCGTAGAGCGCGGGTCCCTCGATCAGCGCGCCAACTCGGGGCAGTACGCGGTCGGTTGCCTCCGGCATCGGCTCACCGAGCAGTCGGGCGCTGCCCTCGGAGGGTTCGATCAGTCCGAGCAGCATGCGGATGGTGGTGGTCTTGCCCGAGCCGTTCGGCCCGAGGAACCCGAAGACGCTGCCGCGCGGAACGGTCAGGTCGAGGCCGTCCACGGCGAGTTGGCCGCCCCGGTACCGCTTGGTGAGTCCGCGTGCGGCGATGACGGCCGCGCCCTCCGTGGCGCTGCCGGTCGGCGGTGCGGTGTCCGGTCCTGCGGCGCTGCCGGTCTCGGGGCGCTCGGTGCCCGGGAGTTGGGCGGGTGCCGAGGCGCCGCGCGTGGCGGCCGCCGTGGTGCGGGTGGGCCCGGCGGTGGGGTTCGCCGTACCGGCCGTGGCCCGCGGGGACGGCTCAGCCATGGGTGTTCCTGTTCCTGACGATCACGGTGGCTCCTCGTCGTCCTGCTCGTGTCATGGGGCGCGCGTTCCCGGGCTCCGTGGCACGGGCGGGGGCACGGGCGCGTGGGGCGCCGCCGGTCGGACGAGCGGCACCCATCCTGTCAAACCCGCCGGTCGGCTGCCCCGCGGGACCGGCGCGCGGTGGGCGGCGCCGGGACGGTCCGGCGCGTGCGGCTCGCCCGGCCCCGCTGCGCGACCGGCAACGTCCGGCCCCGACAGGGGCGTTGGGCGGACGGGAGCACCGTGGGCCGGTCCGGCTGCTGGCGCTCGACAACGAGAACCTCGACGTTGACGAACCGGCGCACGGCGAGGGGCACGAGGCGTACGTCGCCTGGCTCGACCGGCCCCTCGGGCTGACGCCGACGGAGGACGTGGACGCGCTCCTCGCCTCCCAGTGGGACCTCGGCGAGTGGTTCGACGCCTGGGCGGCGCCGTTCCTGGAGCGGGACGGCGGGCGGCGCTGAGCCCCGGCGAGCGGTCAGGGAGACCGATGGGGCGCGGCGTCCGGTGGGGCACGCGGCCGACCGGCGCGCGGGGGCCGACCGGAACGCGAAGGCCGGCGGGGCGCGGGGGCGCCGACCGGAACGCGGGGGCCGTGGGGTCACGAACCCCCGCGCGGTCGGCGCTACTTCGCCGCGTTGGCGGCCTTGACGAGGCCCTCCTTGGTCACGGCCCCGGCGTAGACCTGACCGTCGTCGGTGAGGAGCACGTTGACCAGCCGGGTGCTGAACACCCGTCCGTCACCGAAGTCGCCCCGCACCTTCTCGGTGACGCTGTTCACCAGCTTGTCGAGCCGCGGCCCGCCCTCGGCGTCGCCGTCCGCGCCGCCCCTGCCCGGCAGGCCGCCGCCCTTGAGGGGGTTCTCTCCCAGGTCGACCCGGACGACCGCGTCCCAGCCGTCGCCGAGCACCTCCGGCCCGCCCCCGGCCCCGCGCTCCGCGAGCCCGGGGAGGCCGGGGAGCGTCTCGCCCTCGCCGTGCTGGCCGGGCGCGTCCTTCGGCTTCTTCTCCTCGACGCTGGCGCCCTTCGGCGGGGTGAACTCGAAGGTGCGGGCCTCCGGCGTGCCGAAGTCCACCTTCGTGTAGGCGAGATCGACGATCGCCTTGCCACCGCTCTTCGGCGTGACCGTGAACTTCAGCGGCACGCCCTTCTCGGCGTCCACCGCGACGCGGATCTCCCCGACCGTCGAGTCGGAGGCGCCGCGCGGCGTGAGGACCAGCTGGTAGGCGTCCCGGTCGGCGATACGCGCGGTGCCGTCCACCGAGACGGCGGCCTTGCCGTCCAGCGCCTTCAGCGCGGCCTTCGCGCTCTCCTGCGGGGTCATGCGCTCCAGCGCGGCGCGGTCCGGAACCTTTCCGTCCGGGCCGTGCGGCGAGGCACCGGCGCCCTTCGGGGCCGTGGTGTGCCAGGCGGAGTTGGAGGCGCTGTCGTAGGCCCACAGCTCCCGCTTGTTCCGGATCACGCTGTACTCGGCGGTGTCCTCCACCACCGAGAGGCGCTGCCGCTCGGGCCCGTCGACGGCGAAGCGCAGGGTGTGCTCGCCGGAGGCCAGCCGCGCCAGCTGGTTCTGCGGGCTCGCGTCCCGCTCCTCGCCACGCTCGTCGCCGTCGCGCTCGCCGTCGCGTTCGGGGCCGCCGTGCGAGCCGCCGCCGAACATCCCGCCCCCGCCGCCACCGGAGCCGGGGAGCGCGGGGAGGCCGAGGTCGGTGTTGACCTTCAGCGTGCCGGACATCCGCTGGACGTCGGACTCGGCGATCTTGGCGACCAGCTTCTCGGCCGAGATCCTGGGAAGGTCCGGGTCGCCGGTGTTGGCGAGTGCGGGGAGGCCGACCCCCGCCGCCACGGTGACGGCCACCACCGCGACCGGTACCCCGTACCGCAACAGCTTCTTCCGGGGGTTACGTGTTCCCGGTTCGCGTTCTGCCATCTGCCTACCTCCGTTGTCGGCGGCGGCCCCCGCGTCCCGCGAGGCGTCCACCCCGTGCCGCCATTCTCACCCGAATCGGTGTGGGGTGCGGGGTCTATCGCACCAAATCGCCGCAGCCGGGGCGTCAACCGACGGGGCCAACTCCCCGTACTCCCAGGGGAGGACGCCGAGCCGCCCCGTCTCCGCCGCCAGAGCGGCCCACCCCTGAGACCCCGGAGGGGCCGGATCCGGGGAGGCGGACTCCCGGAAGGCGGACCGGTGGACAGCCCCGTGGGTCGCTCGGTGGTACGGAGTCCCGGAGGCGGCCCGGGCGGGCTCCCACGACGGCGGGACGGACCGGGGGCGGACGAGGGACGGACCGGTCGAGGTACGCCGGAAGCCGGTCGGGGTACGCCGGAAGGCGGAGCGGTCCACCGGCCGAGCGAGCGGAGCCGGACGGACCGAGCACGGCGAGGGCGAGCCGCACGAGCCGAGCACGGCGAGGGGAGGGCTGAGCCAGGCGGGCCGAGTCGGGTCGCCGGGCCGTCATCCGGCGCGGTGGACCACCGCGTCGCAGAGCGCGGACAGCGCGGCCTTGGCGGCGCTGTCGGGCAGCGGGGACAGCGCGGCGCGCGCTTCCTCCGCGTATCGGACGGTGTCCCGGCGGGCCTGCTCCAGCGCCGGGTGGGCGCGGAGCAGCGCGAGGGCGCGGGCGTGCCCCTCCTCGTCGGTGGCGAGGTCGGAGTCGAGCAGCGCGCACAGCTCGCGGTCGGCCGCGGTCCCCCGGGACGAGGCGGCGTGGGCGCGCAGGCGCAGTACGGGGAGGGTGGCGACGCCCTCGCGCAGGTCGGTGCCGGGCGTCTTGCCGGACTCGTGGGAGTCGCTGGCGATGTCCAGCACGTCGTCCGCGAGCTGGAAGGCGGTGCCGATGCGCTCGCCGTACTGGGTCAGGGTGGAGACCACGCCCTCGTCGGCGCCGCACATCATCGCGCCGAACCGGCAGGAGACGGCGACCAGCGAGCCGGTCTTGCCCGCGATGACCTCCAGGTAGTGCTCGACCGGGTCCCCGGCGCCCGGGCCCGCGGTCTCCAGGATCTGCCCGGTCACCAGGCGTTCGAACGCCTCGGCCTGGACGCGGACCGCCTCCGGGCCGAGGTCGGCGAGGACCTGGGAGGCGCGGGCGAACAGGAAGTCGCCGGTGAGCACGGCGACGGAGTTGTCCCAGTTGGCGTTGGCGCTGGCCACGCCGCGCCGGACGGCGGCCTGGTCCATCACGTCGTCGTGGTAGAGCGTGGCGAGGTGGGTCAGCTCCACCACCACGGCGGACGGCACCACCCCGGGGGCGTGCGGGTCACCGAACTGGGCGCTCAGCATCACGAGCAGCGGCCGGAAGCGCTTCCCTCCGGCGTGCATCAGGTGCTGGGCGGCCTCGGTGATGAACGGCACCGTGCTCTTGGTGGCCTCGACGAGGCCCTCCTCCACAGCCGTCAGTGCTGCTTGGACATCAGCCTCAAGGGCCTGATCCCGCACCCTCAGCCCGAACGGCCCGACGACGGTCACGAGGGGTACTCCTCTGTCTGCGTAACGTGTCTGAACGATCTGGTTCGATCGCGCGGCGCTCAATGTCTCAATGCCACCATTACCTGGCAGCGTATCCGGTAACGGACCGATCACGGTTGGCCCCCACCTCACACTCCACTCCGCCCTCACACCCACGACTCGGACTCCTCGGGCGATATGGGAAGTTGTGGGAAGTTGGAGATGTTTCGCCTGACCGATCCACCAGCTCGCCGGGGAGCACCCGGCACCCTGGGTCCGCGCTCACCGGATATGCCCGACACCTCCCGAAGAGTCCCCGTGGGGGCGCGGCGGCGCCCCGGGCCGAACCCCCGTGGTCCCCCGGAGCGACCCGGTACGGGCCCACCGAGTGGCGCGCCCCCGCCCCTCCCCTGCCCGGTGCGCCCGCCCCGGAACCCCGGCCCCCCACCGGCCTCGCCCACCCCGGCGGCCCCGCCCCGGGGCTCTCGTACGGCGACCCGCCCCGTCTCCCACGGTCTCCGCGCCGGGTCCGCGCCGGATCTCCGTACGGGGTCCGCCTCCCCCGTGGCGGCGCCCGGCCTCGTAGGCTGCCCGCACACCGGCCCCGTAGGCGGCCCTGACCGGCGACGATCTCGAAGGTGAGGCACCGTGACGCCACCCGCCACCCGCCCCGCGTCCAGCGCCCCCACGGCGCGTACCCCCTCCTCCACCCCACGGCCCGGCGCGTCCCCTGGCGGCGCCCCGCTCGCTTCCCAACCCGCCGACGACGACGCCATGTCGGCCAGCGAGGGCGCGGCGTTCGACGCCCGGGCCGCGCTGGAGCCGCCCGTGGACCATCCGTTCGGCCCGGACAACCTGCCCTACGGACTCTTCACCGTGCTCGGCCAACAGCCCGGCGTTCCGGGGGAGTCGGACGGACGGCGACGCGTCGGCGTCCGCTTCGGCGAGGCGGTGCTGGACGCGGGTGCCGCCGCCGAGGCGTTGGGCTCCCCGCACGCCCAGCTGTTGGGCGCCGACCGGCTCAACCCGCTGCTGGCGGCGGGGCGTTCGACGTGGCGGGCGGTCCGCGCCGAGCTGCGCTCCTGGCTCACCGAACCACGTCACCGCGAGACCGTCGCGCGGTTCCTGCGCCCGCTCTCCGCGGTCCGTCTCCATCTACCCTTCGACGTCGCCGACTTCGTCGACTTCTACGCGAGTGAGCACCACGCCACGAACGTCGGGCGGATCTTCCGGCCGGACGGCGCCGCGCTGACCCCCAACTGGAAGCACCTGCCCATCGGTTACCACGGACGGGCGGGCGGCGTGGTGGTATCCGGAACCCCGGTGACCCGGCCGAACGGGCAGCGGCTGCTGCCCTCCGAGGGCGCCCTCCCCCAGTTCGGCCCGTCCACTCGGCTGGACTTCGAGGCCGAGGTGGGCTTCGTGGTGGGCACCCCGTCCGTGCCCGGCGAATCGGTGCCGCTGGACGCCTTCCGCGAGCACGTCTTCGGCGTGACGCTGGTCAACGACTGGTCGGCGCGGGACATCCAGTCCTGGGAGTACGTGCCGCTCGGCCCGTTCCTCAGCAAGTCCTTCGCCACCTCGGTCTCCCCCTGGATCACGCCGCTCGACGCGCTGGACGCCGCGCGCACCGCGCCGCCCCTCCGCGACGTGCCGCCGCTGCCCTACCTGGACGACGCCACCGCGCCCGAGCCGGGCGGTATCGACGTACGCCTCACCGTGCGGCTCAACGGACACCCCGTCGCGGAGCCGCCGTTCTCCGCGATGTACTGGACGGCCGCGCAGCAGCTCGCCCATCTCACCGTCAACGGGGCGGCGTTGAGGACCGGCGACCTCTACGCCTCGGGCACCGTCAGCGGCCCCGAGCCGGGGCAGCGCGGCTGCCTGCTGGAGCTGACCTGGAACGGCCAGCAGCCCCTCCAACTCCCCGACGGCGAGCGGCGGTTCCTGGAGGACGGGGACGAGGTGACGCTCACCGCCTGGGCACCGGGCCCCGAGGGCACCCGGGTTGGCCTCGGAGAGGTGACTGGTCGTGTCCGGGGCGCCACGCCACAGTGCTAACTTGTCGTGCGCCTGTAAGACCGACTCTCTTGGGGGAAGACCTGTGCGCACCTCAGCGCGACTGACGGGGGCAGCGGTGGCGATCGCCGCTGCGCTGCTGGTGAGCGGCTGCGGCGGGAGCAGCAGCGACGACGGCGGCGACAAGGACGACAAGGGCGGCAGCGCCCAGTCCGGAGGCGGTGACAGCGGCGGCGGGGGCGGCGCGGACGGCCCGCTCGACCCGGCGGACCTCGCCGGCGGCTGGCTGTCCGACGGCAGCCCGAAGCTGGTCCTGGGGATCACCAAGAGGATCGGCACGGTGACCGACAACAACGACGTCGCCTGCACCGGCCCCCTCAAGCCCGAGGGCCAGGCCATCACCTTCGCCTTCACCTGCAAGTCCGGCAGCGACTACAGCAAGGGCACGATCAAGAGCGTCGAGGACAAGATGATGACCGTGGAGTGGGCCAACGGCCAGACCACCACGTTCACCCAGCACAGCGACGCGTCCGGCGCCCCGGAAGCCCCCACGGACCTGCCGACCGACCTGCCCACCGACGCCGGGGACCTGCCGACGGACCCCGCCGACCTCGGCTGACCGGGAGCCGGTCAACTCCCCTCCACGGCACGCCCGTCGACACTCGTCCGGCGGGCGTGCCGCGCGGGGTCAGCCGCCGTCCAGCTCCGGGTCCGGCGGATACGGCGGCTCCCCCAGCGCGTCCGGCTCGGGTTCGGGCGCGGCCCCCGGCGGGAAGCCGGACCACGGGTCCGCCCCGCCGTCCGCCGCTCCTCCGCCACCGGCCGGACCGGCGCTCCGCACCTCCACGCCCGCCGCCCCGGGCACCCGGGCGGGCTCCGCCCCGGCCCCCGGCCCGTCCCCCGAACCGGCGGCCGTGCCGGGCAGTTCGGCCAGCAACTCCAGCACGCCCTCGCCGTAGGTCGCCAGCTTCTTCTCCCCCACCCCGCCCACCGTGCCCAGCTCCGCGAGCGAGGACGGGCGCAGCATCGCGATCTCGCGCAGCGCCGCGTCGTGGAAGACGACGTACGCCGGGACGCCGCCCTCCCGCGCCCGCTCCGTACGCCAGGCCCGCAGCGCCTCGAAGACCGGCTCCGCCTCCGGCGGGAGTTCGACGGCCGCGCCGCCCGAGCGCTTCGCCCGGCGCGTGCTCCCACCACCGCCACCGCCGCCCGCCGTGCTCCGTCCGGCGGGGTCGGTGCGCAGCCGGACCTCGGTCTCACCGCGCAGCGCCGCCGGGCTGGCGTCGGTGAGCACCAGGGTGCCGTGCTCGCCCTCCACCTCCAGCAGTCCCCGGGCGATCAACTGCCGCAGCACGGAACGCCATTCGGCCTCCGACAGCTCGGCGCCGACGCCGAACACGGAGAGCGCGTCGTGGTCGAACTGGATGACCTTCGCGGACTTCCGGCCCAGCAGGATGTCCACGATCTGCCCGGCACCGAACTTCTGGCCGCGCTCCCGCTTCAGCCGCACCACGGTGGACAGCGCCTTCTGCGTCGCCACCGTGCCGTCCCAGGTGGCGGGCGGGCTGACGCAGGTGTCGCAGTTGCCGCAGCTCTCCCGCTCGGGCGCCTGGCCGAAGTACTGGAGCAGACGGCCCCGGCGGCAGTCGACCGTCTCGCAGAGCGCCAGCATCGCGTCGAGCTGCCCCCCGGCCCGGCGCTGGAACGCGGCGTCGCCGCCGCCCTGTTCGACGCGCTTGCGGTGCTGCACCACGTCCTGGAGGCCGTAGGCCAGCCAGGCGGTGGACGGCAGGCCGTCCCGGCCCGCGCGGCCGGTCTCCTGGTAGTACCCCTCGACGGACTTGGGGAGGTCGAGGTGGGCGACGAAGCGGACGTCGGGCTTGTCGATGCCCATGCCGAAGGCGATGGTCGCCACCACCACCAGCCCGTCCTCCCGCAGGAAGCGGGACTGGTGGGCGGTGCGGGTCGCCGCGTCCAGCCCCGCGTGGTACGGGACGGCCTCGACGCCCTGCCGGCAGAGGAACTCGGCGGTCGCCTCCACCGCCTTCCGGGACAGGCAGTAGACGATCCCGGCGTCCCCCGGGTGCTCCTCACGCAGGAACCGGAGAAGCTGCTTCTTGGGATCCATCCGGGGGACGATCCGGTACTGGATGTTCGGCCGGTCGAAGCTGGCGACGTAGTGCCGGGCCCCGGGCAGACCGAGCCGTTCGGTGATCTCCTGGTGGGTGGCGCGGGTGGCGGTCGCGGTCAGCGCGACGCGCGGCACCTCGGGCCAGCGCTCCCCGAGCAGCGAGAGGGCGAGGTAGTCGGGGCGGAAGTCGTGGCCCCACTGGGCGACGCAGTGCGCCTCGTCCACCGCGAAGAGCGCCACCTTGGCGCGGTCCAGCAGGGAGAGGGTGGCGTCCAGCCGCAGCCGCTCGGGCGCGAGGTAGAGGAGGTCCAGCTCCCCGGCGAGGAACTCGGCCTCCACGGTGCGGCGTTCGTCGAAGTCCTGGGTGGAGTTGAGGAACCCCGCCCGCACGCCCTGGGCGCGCAACGCGTCCACCTGGTCGCGCATCAGCGCGATGAGCGGGGAGATGACGACACCGGTGCCCGGTCTGACCAGCGCGGGGATCTGGTAGCAGAGCGACTTTCCGCCGCCCGTCGGCATCAGCACCACGGCGTCGCCGCCGCCCACCACATGCTCGATGATCTCTTCCTGCTGCCCGCGAAAGGCGTCGTACCCGAAGACGCGGCGCAGCACCTCCCGGGCCTCGGTCCCGGTCGTGTTCCCCAGACTCCCCTGCATCCCGCCACCCTATGGGGCGCGGCCGACACCCGCGCCCCTCCGGGTCAGCTGGGGCGGGACGGGTCCCGTGGGGAGAGCAGGTGGACCGACTCCTGTTCGCTCGGGTCGGTCCGGGCCACCACGGCGACCACCGGCTCCTCCCCGGTCATCGGCATGTGCGGCATGTCGGCGGGGATGTAGACCATGTCCCCCGGGTGCAGCACGTCGGTGTGCTCCAGGTCCATACCGTGCCGGATCTGGTGCGTCCCGCTGACGACGTAGATCGCCGACTCGTGGCCGGTGTGCTTATGTGGCTCACCGCGTGAGTGCGCGGGTATACGCAGCACGTGCATACACAGCCCCTTCGATCCGACCGACTCGGCGGACACCCCCTCGGCGAAGATGCCGCCCTGCTTACCTTGGTAGCCGCCTTCTTCCTGGCGGAGGATCACACAACCCATGCCACGGTTTCCTATCGCCCTTGCTCGTTCTTGTCACCGGTGCCTCCCCCGGCTCGGAGTGCACGCTGCTACGTTGACATGCCCTAAGCACCCATTTTCTCAGTCAGCGAAGGGGACAACGACGTGCGCAGGTCAGCGCGGATGACGGGGGCGGTGACGGTACTCACCGCCGCGCTGCTGCTCGCCGGTTGCGGCAGCGGCGGGGACGACGACAAGGGCTCCGACAAGCCCGGCGACGCCCAGTCCAAGGCACCGGACGACAGCCAGGAGAACGGCTCCGACCAGGGAGAACAAGGCGGCGACGGGCAGGAAGGGGACAAAGGGGACTCCGGCCCCGGCACACTGCCCGGAGTGTGGAGCGCCAAGGCCGACGGCACGGAACTGGTGATGACCGTCGCCGGGGACGCGGTGTCCCTGCTACGGGACAAGAAAGTGTGTTCGGGGCGGGTGATGGAGGGCGACACCCAGACGCTCACCCTGAAGTGCCCCGGCGGCGGCGGTGAGGACCGCGCCAGCGGCACCGTCGACAAGGTCACCGGCAGCTCCCTCAAGGTCACCTGGAACGGCGGCGCGAGCGACACCTTCCGCCGCGTCTCCAACGCGCCCGACACCCTGCCCAAGGACCCGAAGGAGCTGGAGAAGCTCCTCCCGTAGCGCCACCCGGGCCCCGCGTCGAAGACGCGGGCACACCCCGGCAGGCCCGCACGGGACGAGGCCGGGGCGGCACGGGCCGCCCCGGCCTCGCCGGTCACGTCAACGCGCGGGTCGCCACCTCAGCGCACGAACACCCCGGCCTGCGAGGCGAGATCGAGGAAGTACTGCGGCGCGACGCCCAGCACCAGGGTGACCAGCACACCCGCCCCGATCGCGGTGGTCGTCAGCGCGCTCGGCACGGCCACGCTCGGACCGTCCGCCCGCGGCTCGCTGAAGAACATCAGCACGATGACCCGGATGTAGAAGAACGCCGCTATGGCCGAGGCGATCACGCCGACGACCACCAGCGCCCCGGCGCCACCCTCGGCCGCCGCCTTGAACACCGCGAACTTCCCGGCGAAGCCGGAGGTGAGCGGGATGCCCGCGAAGGCCAGCAGGAACAGCGCGAACACCGCCGCCAGCAGCGGCGAACGCCGCCCCAGCCCGGCCCACTTGGACAGGTGCGTCGCCTCGCCGCCCGCGTCCCGCACCAGCGTCACCACCGCGAACGCGCCCAGCGTCACGAAGGAGTACGCGCCCAGGTAGAAGAGCACCGAGGAGATACCGCTGTCCGACACCGCGATCGAACCGGCCAGCAGGAACCCGGCGTGCGCGATCGAGGAGTAGGCCAGCAGCCGCTTGATGTCCGTCTGCGTGACGGCCAGCACCGCACCGGCCAGCATGGTGACGATCGCGACGCCCCACATCACCGGACGCCAGTCCCAGCGCAGCCCCGGCAGCACGACGTACAGCAGCCGCAGCAGCGCGCCGAACGCGGCGACCTTGGTCGCGGCGGCCATGAAACCGGTCACCGGAGTGGGGGCGCCCTGGTATACGTCCGGGGTCCACATGTGGAACGGCACCGCGCCGACCTTGAACAGCAACCCCATCAGCACCAGCGCCGCACCGATCAGCAGCAGCGCGTCGTTTCCGGTGGTCTCCGCCAGCACCGGGTCGGTGCTCGGGTCGGTACCGGAGATCACCCGGGCGATGCCCGAGTAGTTGACGGTGCCCGCGTAGCCGTAGAGCAAGGCCGTGCCGAACAGCATGAAGGCCGAGGAGAACGCGCCCAGCAGGAAGTACTTGACCGCGGCCTCCTGCGACAGCAGCCGCCTGCGGCGGGCCAGCGCACAGAGCAGGTACAGCGGGAGGGAGAAGACCTCCAGCGCGATGAACAGCATCAGCAGGTCGTTCGCCTGCGGGAAGAGCAGCATGCCGCCGACCGCGAAGAGCAGCAGCGGGAAGACCTCGGTGGTCGTCCACCCGGCCTTCGTCGCCTGCTGCTCGCCGTCCCCACCCGGCACCGCGGCGGGCTGCGCGGCGAAGGAGTCCACCGGGGTGCCGTGCGCCACCGGTTCCAGCCGCCGTTCCGCGAAGGTGAACACCGCCACCAGCGAGACCAGCAGCAGCGTGCCCTGGAGGAACAGCGCGGGGCCGTCCACCGCCAGCGAACCGACACCGGCGATCTGCGACTCGCTGGTGCCCGCCCCGCTCACCGCGAGGCCGATCACCGCGGCGAACGCCCCGGCGAGCGCCACCAGCGACAGCAGCAGCTGCGTGGTGTGCCGGGCCTTGCGTGGCGCGAACGCCTCGATCAGGACGCTCAGTCCGGCGGCGCCGAGGACGATCAGCGTCGGCGAGAGCTTGCCGTACTCGATGCTCGGGACCTGGAGTTCAGTGGCCCCGAGCGTCCACAGGCTGGGATCAGCCCTCATCACTCGTCACCTCCGGCGTGTGCGTCAGCCGGTTTCTCGTCGGAGCCGGTCCGTTCCGCGACGGGATGGTCCGGCTGGGGGTCGGTCTGCCGCACGTCGGAGAGCGTGTGCTCGACGGCCGGGTCAACCACCTCGGTCAGCGGCTTCGGGAAGACCCCGAGGACGATCAGCAGGGCGATCAGCGGGGCGACCACCGCCAGCTCCCGCACCTTCAGGTCCGGCATCCCCTCGACCTCGGGGTTCTTCACCGGGCCGGTCATCGTGCGCTGGTAGAGCAGCAGGACGTAGAGCGCGGCGAGGATGATCCCGGCGGTCGCCACGATCCCGGCGGCCGGGTAGCGGCTGAACGTGCCGACCAGCACCAGGATCTCGCTGACGAACGGCGCGAGACCGGGCAGCGACAGCGTGGCCAACCCGCCCACCAGGAACGTCCCGGCCAGCACCGGCGCCACCTTCTGCACCCCGCCGTAGTCCTCGATGAGCCGCGAGCCGCGCCGCGAGATCAGGAACCCGGCGACGAGCATCAGCGCCGCGGTGGACAGGCCGTGGAAGACCATGTAGAGCGTGGCACCGCCGTGGCCCTGGCTGGTCATCGCGAAGACGCCCAGCACGATGAAGCCGAAGTGCGAGATGGAGGCGTAGGCCACCAGCCGCTTGATGTCCTTCTGGCCGACCGCGAGGAGCGCCCCGTACAGGATGCTGATCAGCGCCAGGACGATCACCACCGGCGTCGCCCACTCGCTGGCGCCGGGGAACAGCCCCAGGCAGAAGCGGAGCATCGCGAAGGTGCCGACCTTGTCGACCACGGCGGTGATGAGCACCGCGACCGGAGCCGTCGACTCCCCCATGGCGTTCGGCAGCCAGGTGTGCAGCGGCCAGAGCGGCGCCTTGATCGCGAAGGCGACGAAGAAGCCGAGGAACAGCAGCCGTTCGGTGTTGGTCGCCATGCTCAGCTCGCCCTCGGCGCGCGCCTCGCTGAGCGCCTGGAGGGAGAAGGTGCCCTCACCGAGCTGGTCCGCGGAGACCGCGTACAGCCCGACGATGGCGGCCAGCATGATCAGGCCGCCGGCGAGGTTGTAGAGCAGGAACTTCACCGCGGCGTAGGTGCGCTGCTTGGCGCCCTCCTCCTCACCCGCCGCGTGCGCGCGGTCCCCGAAGCCCCCGATGAGGAAGTACATCGGGATGAGCATGGCCTCGAAGAAGATGTAGAAGAGGAAGACGTCGGTGGCGGCGAAGGAGATGATCACCATCGCCTCGACCGCCAGGATCAGCGCGAAGAAGCCCTGGGTCGGCCGCCAGCGGCGGCTCCGGTCCCGGGCGTCCTCCGCCTCGTCGGCGTCGTGCCAGCCCGCTCCGATGATGAACGGGATCAGCAGCGCGGTCAGCGCGATCATGGCGGCACCGATGCCGTCGACGCCCAGCTCGTACCGGACGCCGAACTCCGCGATCCACGCTTTGGACTCGGTGAGCTGGTAGCGGTCACCACCCGGGTCGAAGCGGATCAGTACGGCGGCGGCGAGCGCCAGGGTGGCGATCGAGACGAACAGCGCGAGCCACTTCGCCGCGGTGCGCCGCGCGGCGGGTACGGCAGCCGTGGCGACCGCGCCGAGCGCGGGTACCGCTGCCGTAGCCGTCAACAGGGGAAATGACATTCTCAGACCGCCCTCATGAGCAGGGTCGCGGCGATCAGCAGGGCCGCACCGCCGAACATCGAGACCGCGTAACTGCGGGCGAAACCGTTGTGGAGCCGCCGCATCCGGCCGGACAGCCCGCCGATCGAGGCCGCGGTCCCGTTGACCGCGCCGTCGACCAGCTTGTTGTCCACGTACACCAGACTCCGCGTCAGGTGCTCGCCGCCTCGGACCAGCACCACGTGGTTGAAGTCGTCCTGGAGCAGGTCGCGCCGCGCGGCCCGGGTGAGCAGGCTCCCCCGGGGCGCCGTCACCGGCACCGGCTTCCTGCCGTACTGGAGCCACGCGGCCCCGACACCGATGAGCAGCGCGACGACCGTCGCCGCCGTCACCGTCGCGGCGGAGATCGGCGGGTGGCCGTGCTCGAACTGGGTAACCGGCTCCAGCCAGTGCACGAACGACTCGTTGAACTTGAACAGCCCACCCGCGAACACCGAGCCGAAGGCGAGGACCACCATCGGGATCGTCATCGAGCGCGGCGACTCGTGCGGGTGCGGTTCGTTGCCGTCGGCGTCCGGCTGCCAGCGCTTCTCACCGAAGAAGGTGAGGAGCATGACGCGGGTCATGTAGTAGGCGGTGATCGCCGCGCCCAGCAGGGTGACCGCGCCCAGGATCCAGCCCTGGGTGCCGCCCTTGGCGAACGCCGCCTCGATGATCTGGTCCTTGGAGAAGAAGCCGGAGAGGCCGGGGAAACCGATGATCGCCAGATAGCCCAGCCCGAAGGTGACGAAGGTGACCGGCATGTACTTCCGCAGGCCGCCGTACTTGCGCATGTCGACCTCGTCGTTCATGCCGTGCATCACGGAGCCCGCGCCGAGGAACAGCCCGGCCTTGAAGAAGCCGTGCGTGACCAGGTGCATGATCGCGAAGGCGTAGCCGATCGGGCCGAGCCCGGCGGCCAGGATCATGTAGCCGATCTGCGACATCGTCGACCCGGCGAGGGCCTTCTTGATGTCGTCCTTCGCGCACCCGACGATCGCACCGAAGAGCAGCGTCACCGCGCCGACGACGACCACCACGGTCTGCGCGTCCGGCGCCGCGTTGAAGATCGCGCCGGAGCGGGTGATGAGGTAGACGCCCGCCGTCACCATCGTCGCGGCGTGGATCAGCGCGGAGACCGGTGTCGGGCCCTCCATCGCGTCCCCCAGCCAGGACTGGAGCGGCACCTGCGCGGACTTGCCGCACGCGGCGAGCAGCAGCATCAGCCCGATCGCGGTCAGCTTGCCCTCGCTGGCCTCGGTGGCGCTGGCGAGCACCGGCTCGAAGGCGAAGGTCCCGAACGTGGTGAACAGCAGGAAGATGGCGATGGCCAGTCCCGCGTCACCCACCCGGTTGACGATGAACGCCTTCTTCGCCGCGGCGGCCGCGCTCGGCTTGTGCTGCCAGAACCCGATGAGCAGGTACGAGGCGAGGCCCACGCCCTCCCAGCCGACGTACAGCAGCAGCAGGTTGTCCGCGAGGACGAGCAGCAGCATCGCCGCGAGGAAGAGGTTCAGATAGCCGAAGAAGCGGCGGCGACGCGCGTCGTGCTCCATGTAGCCGATCGAGTAGATGTGGATCAGCGTGCCCACACCGGTGATCAGCAACACGAAGGTCATCGACAGCTGGTCGAGCTGGAAGGCCACGTCCGCCTGGAAGTCCGCCACCGGCACCCAGCTGTACAGGTGCTGGTGCAGGGCGCGTTCCTCGCCGTCCCTGCCGAGCATGTCGGCGAACAGCGCCGCCGCGAGGACGAAGGACGCCCCGGCGAGCAGGGTGCCCAGCCAGTGTCCCGTCCGGTCGAGGCGCCGCCCGCCGCACAGCAGCACGGCGGCGCCGAGCAGGGGCGCGCCGACGAGCAGTCCGATCAATGACTCCACTGGTTCGTTCCCCTTACAGCTTCATCAGGCTGGCGTCGTCGACGGAGGCCGAGTGCCGGGAGCGGTACAGCATCACGATGATCGCCAGCCCGACCACGACCTCCGCCGCGGCGACGACCATGACGAAGAACGCCATGATCTGCCCGTCGAGGTTGCCGTGGATCCGCGAGAAGGCGACCAGCGCCAGGTTCGCGGCGTTGAGCATCAGCTCGACACACATGAACACCACGATGGCGTTCCGGCGGATGACCACCCCGGCGGCACCGATGGTGAACAGCAGCGCCGCCAGGTAGACGTAGTTGACGGGACTCACTTGCTGGCCTCCTCGCGCGCCGCGTTCCCGGAGTCCTCACCGGACGCGGCGACTTCCGTGCTGTCCGCCGCGCCCGCCGTGGGGCTGGTCGGCCGGCCGCGGCTCTCCGACGGAGGGCGGCCGTAGTAGTCGGCGCTGCGCTGTTCCAGCGCGGCCAGCTCGGCCAGCGCCTCCGGGTTGACCTCGCGGATCTGGCCGCGCTCCCGCAGGACCGGGTTGACGCTGATGTCGGCGGGGGTACCGTCCGGCAGCAGCGCCGGACGGTCCACCGCGTTGTGCCGCGCGTACACGCCGGGGGCGGGCAACGGCGGCAGCTGGGTGCCCTTCCGCACCCGGGCGGCGGCCTGTTCGCGCTGGGTGAGGGTCTTCTCGATCCGCTCACGGTGGGTCAGCAGCGTCGCGCCGACGGCGGAGACCGTCAGCAGCGCGCCCACCACCTCGAAGGCGACCACGTACTTGGTGAACAGCAGCTCGGCGATGGCCGGGACGTTGCCCGGCGCGTTCGCCGCGTCGAGGCCGTTGAAGCTGCCGACCGACGCCTGGCCGATGCCCGCGACCAGCAGGACGCCCATCCCGAGTCCGGCGCCCAGCGCCAGCCAGCGCTGGCCCTTGATCGTCTCCTTGAGGGAGTCGGCGCTGCTCACGCCGACCAGCATCAGCACGAACAGGAAGAGCATCATCACGGCGCCGGTGTAGACGACGATCTGCACCACACCGAGGAAGTAGGCGCCGTTGGCGAGGTAGAACAGCGCCAGGATCACCATCGTCCCGGCGAGGCAGAGCGCCGAGTGCACGGCCCTGCGCAGCAGCACCGTGCCGAGCGCGCCGATCACCGCGACGGTCGCCAGCACCCAGAACTGCGCGGCCTCCCCCGAGGAGGTCGCGGTCTCCGCGGCGAGCGCGGTGAGCCCCATGGTGGACGAGGCACTCATGCGCCACCCTCCCCTGGCTCCGCCGAGCCGTGCCCCGCCGGGGTCGCGTCCCCGGTGGGCCGCTGCCGCTCGGTGCCCGGTGCGGCCTCCGTCACCAGCCCGCTGTAGTAGTCCTTCTCCGTCATGCCCGGGTAGATGGCGTGCGGGGAGTCGACCATGCCCTCCTGGAGCCCGGCGAGCAGCTGCTCCTTGGTGTAGATCAGCGACTCCCGGGAGGAGTCGGCGAGTTCGTACTCGTTGGTCATGGTCAGCGCCCGGGTGGGGCACGCCTCGACGCACAGCCCGCACAGGATGCAGCGCAGGTAGTTGATCTGGTAAACGCGGCCGTAGCGCTCCCCCGGGGAGTAGCGCTCCTCCTCGGTGTTGTCCGCGCCCTCGACGTAGATCGCGTCGGCCGGGCAGGCCCAGGCGCACAGTTCGCAGCCCACGCACTTCTCCAGCCCGTCCGGATGACGGTTGAGCTGGTGGCGGCCGTGGAATCGGGGGGCCGTCGGCTTCTTGTACTCGGGGTACTGCTCGGTCAGCCGCTTCTTGAACATGTCCTTGAAGGTCACGCCGAAGCCGGCCACGGGGTTCTCAGGCATGCTCGCCACCCCTTTCCTCACTGGTTCCTTCAGAGCTGGGTTCGCTGGACCCGCCCGCTCCCACGAGCTGTCCCTCAGCGCGGGAGCGCCGCCGCGGCACGGGCGGCAGGGTCTGTCCGGGCAGCGGCGGCACCGGATAGCCGCCAGCCATCGGGTCGAACGGGGTGGCCTCCTCCTTCGCCTGTTCCTCGGCCGCCTCGCGTTCCTCGGTGCGGCTCTTGAAGAGGTCGACGACCAGGAAAACCAGGACCAGCGCGAGCGCCGCGCCACCGACCCAGTAGACGAGTTCGGCCGAGGTGTAGCCGTTCGCCCGCAGGCCGCGGACGGTGGCGACGAGCACCAGCCAGCCGAGCGCGACGGGGATGAGGACCTTCCAGCCGAGCTTCATGAACTGGTCGTAGCGGGTACGCGGCAGCGAGGCCCGGATCCAGATGAAGAAGAAGATCATCAACCAGAGCTTCGCCATGAACCAGAGCATCGGCCACCAGCCCTGGTTGGCGCCCTCCCAGAAGGTGGAGATCGGCGCGGGTGCGCGCCAGCCGCCCAGGAAGAGCGTCACGGCCACGGCGGAGACCGTCACGATGTGGATGTACTCGGTGAGCATGAAGAGCGCGAACTTGATGGAGGAGTACTCCGTCTGGAAGCCCGCGACCAGGTCGCCCTCCGACTCCGGCATGTCGAACGGAGCCCGGTGCGCCTCGCCCACCATCGAGATCATGTAGATGATGAAGGAGATCGGCAGCAGCCAGGCGAACCACCGGTCGTCCTGCGCCGCGACGATCGTGGAGCTGGACATCGAGCCGGAGTACAGGAAGACGGCGGCGAAGCTGAGCCCCATCGCGATCTCGTAGCTGATGATCTGCGCCGTGGCGCGGACACCGCCGAGCAGCGGGTAGGTCGAACCGGACGACCAGCCCGCCAGCACCACGCCGTACGCGGCGATGGAGGAGGTGGCCAGGATGTAGAGCATCGCCACCGGCAGGTCGGTCAGTTGGAGGGCGGTGCGGGTGCCGAAGATGGAGACCGGATCGTCCGCCGGGCCGAAGGGGATCACCGCGATCGCCATGAAGGCGGGGATCGCGCCGATGATCGGGGCCAGGATGTAGACGACCTTGTCGGACCCCTTGACGACCAGATCCTCCTTCAGCATCAGCTTCACGCCGTCGGCCAGCGACTGGAGCATGCCCCAGGGGCCGTGCCGGTTGGGACCGACGCGCAGCTGCATCCAGCCGACGATCTTCCGCTCCATGACGATTGCCACCAGCACGGTGACCACCAGGAACGCGAAACAGAAGACGGCCTTGAGGGCGATCAGCCAGAAGGGATCCGTCCCGAACATCGACAGATCCTCGTCGGCGAGCAGCGTTGGCTCCGCCCCGGCGATCTGTGTGAGGGCACTCACGCGCCCACCTCCTCACGCACTGCACGCGTATCGCTCGCTGCTACCCGCCCGCCGAGCGGCGGTTGGGCTCGGCCCCCCGCTCCGAGGGGCGGCCGCGGTCCGGGCGCCGGGCGGATCGACCGCCCCGGCCCCACGGGCACCGGCACACCGCTGGTCACTGGGCCACCTCCCCGCTGCCGGACGCCGGCTCGGCGTCCTCGGCGGTCACACTGACGGTGACCAGTTCGCCGGGGGCGGCTCCGGTCTCGGCGGTCACGCCCCGGCCGACCGAGCGGATGGGCAGCCAGACCACCCGGTCCGGCATCGCGGTCACCCGCAGCGGGAGCCGGATCGACCCGGCGGGCCCGGAGACCGTCAGTTCGGCACCGTCGGCGACGCCCGCCTCGGCGGCGGTGCGCTCCGACATCCGCGCGACGGCGGCGTGCCGGGTTCCGGCGAGCGCGTCGTCGCCCTGCTGGAGGAGGCCGTCGTCGAGGAGGAGGCGGTGCCCGGCGAGCACCGCCTGCCCGTCGCGCGGCTGCGGCAGCGACCGGGCGGGCTGCTGGGGCGCGGTGACCTCACCGGGTTCCCAGTGGCCCAGCCGCTCGACCTCGGCCCGGATGGTGCGCACGTCGGGGAGGCCGAGGTGCGCGTCGAGGGCGTCGGCGAGCATGTGCAGCACCCGGGCGTCCGGCTGGACGTGGCGGCGGGTCATCTGGTCCGGCTTGATCGCGGCCTCGAACGGGCGGGCCCGGCCCTCCCAGTTGAGGAAGGTGCCCGCCTTCTCGGCGACCGCGGCGACGGGGAAGACCACGTCGGCGCGTTCGGTGACGGCGCCGGGCCGCAGCTCCAGGCTGACCACGAACTCGGCCTCGTCCAGGGCGCGCAGGGCGCGGGCCGGGTCCGGCAGGTCGTCGGGTTCGACGCCGCCGACGACCAGCGCGGACAGCTCGCCCGCCAGCACGCCGTCGATGATGCCGGTGGTGTCCCGGCCCGGCTCCGCCGGGAGTTCGGCGACGCCCCAGGCCCGGGCGACCTCGGCGCGGGCGCGCGGGTCGTGGGCGGGGCGGGCGCCGGGCAGCAGCGCCGGGAAGGCGCCGGTCTCGACGGCGCCCCGCTCGCCCGCCCGGCGCGGAATCCACACCAGGGTGGCGCCGGTGGCGGTGGCGGCGCGCGCGGCGGCGCTGAGTCCGCCGGGCACGGCGGCCAGCCGCTCCCCGACGGCGATCACCGCGCCCTCCTCGCGCAGGGCCTCGGCGGTGCGCTGGCCCAGCTCCTCCAGGCCGACGCCGCCGGAGAGGGCGTCCAGCCACTCCGTCTCGGTGCCGGGCGCGGCGGGCAGCAGGGTGCCGCCCGCCTTCTCCAGGCCGCGGGTGGCGTGGCTGGCGATGGCGAAGGTGCGCTGACCGTGTTTCCGCCACGCCTTGCGCAGCCGCAGGAAGACGCCGGGCGCCTCCTCCTCCGCCTCCAGGCCGACCAGCAGCACGCTGGGTGCGGCCTCCAGGGTGGAGTAGGTGAGGCCGCCGCCGTCGAGGTCGCGTCCGCGTCCGGCGACGCGGGCGGCGAGGAACTCCGCCTCCTCGGCGGAGTGACGGCGGGCGCGGAAGTCGACGTTGTTGGTGCGCAGGACGGCCCGGGCGAACTTGGCGTAGGCGTAGGAGTCCTCGACGGTCAGTCGCCCGCCGGTGAGGACCCCGGCCCGGGAGCCGCCCTCCGTCCCGCGCGCGCCGGCGGCTTCCAGGCCGCGCGCCGCCGCCTCCAGCGCCTCGGGCCAACTCGCCTGCCGCAGCTCGCCGTCGGCGTCGCGGATCAGCGGGGTGGTGAGGCGGTCGGGGCGCTGGGCGTACCGGAAGCCGAAGCGGCCCTTGTCGCAGAGCCACTCCTCGTTGACCTCGGGGTCCTCGGAGGCGAGGCGCCGCATGACCTTGCCGCGGCGGTGGTCTGTGCGGGTGGCGCAGCCCCCGGAGCAGTGCTCACAGACGCTGGGCGAGGAGACCAGGTCGAAGGGGCGGGAGCGGAAGCGGTAGGCGGCGGAGGTGAGCGCGCCGACCGGGCAGATCTGGATGATGTTGCCGGAGAAGTACGACTCCAGGGGGTCGTCCTCGCCAGTGCCGACCTGCTGGAGGGCGCCGCGCTCCAGCAGCTCGATCATCGGGTCGCCCGCGATCTGCTGGGAGAAGCGGGTGCAGCGCGCGCAGAGCACGCACCGCTCCCGGTCCAGCAGCACCTGCGTGTTGACGGGGACCGGCTTCTCGAAGGTGCGCTTGCGGCCCTCGAAGCGGGAGGTGGCGCTTCCGGCGGACATCGCCTGGTTCTGGAGCGGGCACTCGCCGCCCTTGTCGCAGACGGGGCAGTCCAGCGGGTGGTTGATGAGCAGCAGCTCCATCACCCCGCGCTGGGACTTCTCCGCGACGTCCGAGGAGAGCTGGGACTTGACGACCATGCCGTCGGTGCACTGGATGGTGCAGGAGGCCATGGGCTTGCGCTGGCCCTCGACCTCGACGATGCACTGGCGGCAGGCTCCGGCCGGGTCGAGCAGCGGGTGGTCGCAGAACCGGGGGATCTCGATGCCCAGTTGCTCGGCGGCGCGGATGACCAGGGTTCCCTTGGGCACGGAGATCTCGGCGCCGTCGATGGTGAGCGTCACCAGCTCCTCCGGCGGCGCCGCGGCGTCCCCTCCTCCGCTGGGGGATGGCGTCGTGGACGGGGGCGCGGTCATGCGGTGACCTCCATGCGGGAGTCGGCCCATACGGTGGAGCGGGTGGGGTCGAAGGGGCAGCCGCCCTCGGTGACGTGGCGCTCGTACTCGTCCCTGAAGTGCTGGAGGGAGGAGGCGATACACGCCGCGGCGCCGTCGCCGAGCGCGCAGAAGGACTTGCCGTTGATGTTGTCGGCGATGTCCTCGATCGTGTCGATGTCCGAGAGGGTGGCCTTGCCGTCCTCGAAGTCCCGCAGCAGCTGGACCAGCCAGTACGTGCCCTCGCGGCAGGGGGTGCACTTGCCGCAGGACTCGTGCGCGTAGAACTCCGTCCAGCGGGTGACGCAGCGGACCACGCAGGTGGTCTCGTCGAAGCACTGGAGGGCCTTGGTGCCGAGCATGGATCCGGCCTCGCCGACGCCCTCGTAGTCGAGGGGGACGTCCAGGTGCTCGTCGGTGAGCATCGGGGTGGACGAGCCGCCGGGGGTCCAGAACTTCAGCCGGTGTCCGGGGCGCATCCCGCCGCTCATGTCGAGCAGCTGGCGCAGGGTGATGCCGAGCGGCGCCTCGTACTGGCCGGGGGTGGCGACGTGGCCGCTGAGCGAGTACAGGGTGAAGCCGGGGGACTTCTCGCTGCCCATCGAGCGGAACCAGTCCTTGCCCTTGTGCAGCAGGGCGGGAACCGACGCGATGGACTCGACGTTGTTCACCACGGTGGGACTCGCGTAGAGCCCGGCCACGGCCGGGAAGGGCGGGCGCAGCCGGGGCTGGCCGCGGCGGCCCTCCAGCGAGTCGAGGAGGGCGGTCTCCTCACCGCAGATGTAGGCGCCCGCGCCGGCGTGCACCACCAGGTCGAGGTCCCGGCCGGGGCCGAGGGCGTCCTTGCCGAGGTAGCCCGCCTCGTACGCCTCGCGCACCGCCTCGTGCAGCCTGCGCAGCACCGGAACGACCTCGCCGCGCAGGTAGATGAAGGCGTGGTTGGCGCGGATCGCATGACAGGCGATGACGCAGCCCTCGATCAGCGCGTGCGGGTTGGCGTAGAGGAGCGGGATGTCCTTGCAGGTGCCCGGCTCCGACTCGTCGGCGTTGACGACGAGGTAGTGCGGTTTGCCGTCGCCCTGCGGGATGAACTGCCACTTCATCCCGGTGGGGAACCCGGCGCCGCCGCGGCCGCGGAGTCCCGCGTCCTTGACGTAGGCGATGAGGTCGTCCGGGTCCATCGCGAGCGCGGTGGCCAGACCGGCGTAGCCGTCATGCCGCCGGTAGGTCTCCAGCGTCCACGGCCTGGGGTCGCCCCAGGACGCGGAGAGCACCGGGGCCAGCAGCGACGTGGGGCCGCCCTCGTTGACCTGAGCTGCCACGCTCATCACTCACCCTCCCCGCCGTCGCGCGGCGGTACGACCTGACCGGTCCCGCCCGGTGCCGTCTCTCCCTGGGCGAGCCGCAGTCCGGCCAGCGAGGCGGGTCCGGCTCCGCCGGTGGCCTCGACCGCGCCGGGGCGCTCGTCGGGGAAGCCCGCGAGGATGCGGGCGGTCTCCTTGAAGGTGCACAGTGGGGCACCGCGGGTCGGCTGGACCTCGCGTCCGGCGCGCAGGTCGTCGACGAGCCGCCGGGCGCTGTCCGGCGACTGGTTGTCGAAGAACTCCCAGTTGACCATCACCACGGGCGCGTAGTCGCAGGCCGCGTTGCACTCGATGTGCTCCAGCGTGACCTTGCCGTCCTCGGTGGTCTCGCCGTTGCCGACGCCGAGGTACTCCTGGAGGTCCTGGAAGATGGCGTCGCCGCCCAGCACCGCGCAGAGCGTGTTGGTGCAGACCCCGACCTGGTAGTCGCCGGAGGCCTTGCGCCGGTACATGGTGTAGAAGGTCGCGACGGCGTTGACCTCGGCGGTCGCCAGTCCGAGCTGTTCGGCGCAGAACCGCTGGCCGGTCCGGGTGACGTGGCCCTCCTCGGACTGCACCAGGTGCAGCATCGGCAGCAGCGCCGAGCGGCTGTCCGGGTAGCGGGCGATGATCTCCCTCGCGTCCGCCTCCAGCCGTTCGCGGACGTCGGCCGGGTAGTCGGGGGCCGGGAGTTCGGGCATCCCGAGCTGGATGTCTGTCATCGGTCGACGCCTCCCATCACGGGGTCGATGGACGCGACGGCGACGATCACGTCGGCCACCTGGCCGCCCTCGCACATCGCCGCCATGGACTCAAGGTTGGTGAAGGAGGGGTCGCGGAAGTGGACCCGGTACGGGCGGGTGCCGCCGTCGCTCACCGCGTGTACGCCGAGTTCGCCCTTGGGGGACTCCACGGCCGCGTACGCCTGGCCGGGAGGCACCCGGAAGCCCTCGGTGACCAGCTTGAAGTGGTGGATCAGGGCCTCCATGGAGGTGCCCATGATGTTCTTGATGTGGTCGAGCGAGTTGCCCAGGCCGTCCGGGCCGAGCGCGAGCTGCGCGGGCCAGGCGATCTTCTTGTCGGCGACCATGACCGGGCCGGGCTCCAGCTTCTCCACGCACTGCTCGATGATCCGCAGCGACTGGTGCATCTCCTCCAGCCGCAGCAGGAAGCGGCCGTAGGAGTCGCAGGTGTCGGTGGTGGGGACCTCGAAGTCGTAGTTCTCGTACCCGCAGTACGGCTGGGCCTTGCGCAGGTCGTGCGGGAGTCCGGCGGAGCGGAGGATGGGGCCGGTCGCGCCGAGCGCCATGCAGCCGCTGAGGTCGAGGTGGCCGATGTCCTTGAGCCGCGCCTTGAAGACCGGGTTGCCGCTGCACAGCTTGTCGTACTCGGGCAGGCTCTTCCGCATCTTCTTCAGGAAGTCGCGGAGCGCGTCGATGGTGCCGGGCGGCAGGTCCTGCGCGAGGCCGCCGGGGCGGATGAAGGCGTGGTTCATCCGCAGGCCGGTGATCAACTCGTAGAGGTCCAGGACGTGTTCACGGTCCCGGAAGCCGAAGATCATGACGGTGGTCGCGCCCAGCTCCATCCCGCCGGTGGCGATGGAGACGAAGTGCGAGGAGAGCCGGTTCAGCTCCATCAGCAGGACGCGGATGACGTTGGCCCGGTCCGGGACGTCGTCCTCGATGCCGAGCAGCTTCTCCACGGCCATGCAGTACGCGGCCTCGTTGAAGAACGGCGTGAGGTAGTCCATCCGCGTGACGAAGGTGGTGCCCTGCGTCCACGTCCGGTATTCGAGGTTCTTCTCGATGCCGGTGTGCAGGTAGCCGATGCCGCAGCGGGCCTCGGTGACCGTCTCGCCGTCGATCTCCAGGATCAGCCGCAGCACCCCGTGCGTCGACGGGTGCTGCGGGCCCATGTTGACGATGATCCGCTCGTCGTCGCTGCGGGCCGCGGCGGCCGCGATCTCGTCCCAGTCGCCACCGGTGACGTCGTAGACGGTGCCCTCGGTGGTCTCGCGGATACCGGCGGGTGCGTGCGTGCTCATCAGCTGTACGACCTCCGCTGATCGGGAGCCGGAATCTGGGCGCCCTTGTATTCGACGGGGATGCCCCCGAGCGGGTATTCCTTGCGCTGCGGGAAGCCCTGCCAGTCGTCGGGCATCATGATCCGCGTCAGCGCGGGGTGCCCGTCGAAGATCAGGCCGAAGAAGTCGTACGTCTCGCGCTCGTGCCAGTCGTTGGTCGGGTAGACCTCGACGACCGAGGGAACGTGCGGATCGGCGTCCGGCGCGGTCACCTCAAGCCTGATCAGGCGATTGTGAGTCAGTGAACGCAGGTGGTAGACGGCGTGCAGCTCCCGCCCGCGGTCCTCCGGGTAGTGCACACCGCTGACCCCGGTACACGTCTCGAAGCGGAGCGCGGGGTCGTCACGCAGCGTGCGGGCGACCTGGAGGAGGTGCTCGCGCGCGATGTGGAAGGTGAGTTCACCGCGGTCCACCACCGTCTTCTCGACGACGTGCTCCGGGGTGAGCCCCTGCTCCTCCAGCGCGCCCTCCAACTCGTCCGCGACCTCGTCGAACCAGCCGCCGTACGGCCGTGAACTGGGCGCGGGCATCCGCACGGTGCGCACCAGGCCGCCGTAGCCCGAGGTGTCGCCACCGGCGCTGGCGCCGAACATGCCGCGACGCTCCCCGATCGCCTCACCGACGTCGCCGCGGGCCGCGGGGACGGCGCCGTTCTCCTGCTCGTCACTCACCGGAGCAGCCCCTTCATCTCGATGGTGGGGAGCGCGTTGCGCGCCGCTTCCTCCGCCTCCCGGGCCGCCTCTTCCCGGTTGACCCCGAGCTTTCCGTTCTGCACCTTCTCGTGCAGCTTCAGGATCGCGTCCAGCAGCATCTCGGGACGGGGCGGGCAGCCCGGCAGGTAGATGTCGACCGGGACGATGTGGTCAACGCCCTGCACGATCGCGTAGTTGTTGAACATCCCGCCCGAGGAGGCGCAGACACCCATGGAGATGACCCACTTCGGCTCCGGCATCTGGTCGTAGACCTGCCGCAGCACCGGGGCCATCTTCTGGCTGACCCGCCCGGCGACGATCATGAGGTCGGCCTGCCGGGGGGAGCCACGGAAGACCTCCATCCCGAAGCGGGCGAGGTCGTACCGGCCCGCGCCGGTGGTCATCATCTCGATGGCACAGCAGGCGAGTCCGAAGGTCGCGGGGAACATGGATGACTTGCGCACCCACCCGGCGGCCTTCTCGACGGTGGTCAGCAGAAAGCCGCTCGGCAGCTTCTCTTCGAGTCCCATAGTTGATTGCCCCTAGTCCCACTCCAGGCCGCCGCGGCGCCAGTCGTACGCGTACGCGATACCGATGAGCGCTACGAAGATGAGCATTTCGGCGAGTGCGAAGAGACCGAGGCCGGTATCCGGATCGACGAGCACGTCGAAGTGCACGGCCCACGGATAGAGGAAGACGATCTCGATGTCGAAGATGATGAAGAGCATCGCCGTCAGGTAGTACTTCACCGGGAAACGGCCGCCGCCCTCCGGCTGCGGCGTGGGCTCGATGCCGCACTCGTACGCTTCGAGCTTCGCCCGGTTGTAGCGCCGAGGGCCGACGAGCGTCGCCAACACGACGGAGACGACGGCGAAGGCCGCTCCCAGGGCTCCCAGTACAAGGATCGGCGTGTAGGCGTTCACGCTTCCCCGCTCCTTCCAGTGCTGTCGACGCTGACTGCCCGCTGGCCCGAGGACCGGACCGGCCTCACGAAGATCGCTCCTATGTGAGGCAGTTCACAAGCCCTCGCCGCAGGCATCCTATGCCCGGGGCTCTGTGACGTGCGACACGGGGTACCACAACTGCTTTGTGATCTCCACCACCTGATACTGAGTCATCTCACTCATCGAGAAAAGATCTTCACACGCGAAGCAGTACATCGGTCACCGGCGGTGACATCCGGATCAGGAGCACGGCATATCCGTGGTGTTCAGCACAGGTAAACCGATCGACCCCGCCTGTCGCCTAGCAAGAGGTGCCATGCAAAGGCAAATTCGCGATGGACAGCGCGCCATGATAGATGCGGCCACCACTTATCTAGCCTCCACGCAGCCCCCGGCACATCGTGAACACCGGCACAACCGCCCGCCGGGGAACAGCCCCAGAGCCCCGAGGCGCCCCCCGCGACGGCGACGACCCGGAATCGCGGTGAACCAGCGGCCCACGCCTCGCGTCTTTCCCTCAGGGCCCAGCCACCCCGGCTCCCCCTACGCCGCCCCTACCTCACCCCATACCGGTACAGAACCCCCACTCTCCCCACGCCCGCCCGCACCCACGCCCCCGCACGGCGACCAACCCACGGAGGCGCACCGGGAGATCGAGCGCGGAGCGCGGACCCGAACCCCGCCGCCGCACCCACCTGGACCCGGCCCCGACTCCGGCGCCGGACCCGAACCCGGATCCAGCCCACACGCATAACTCGCCAACCACCCAGACACGCCCGGGAATCGGAAAAGTGGGCGAATCGACTGGCATTAAGCCCCAGTTGGCGCGACCATGAACCGTATTGACCGTTTTACTGCGGCAGTTCGGACTCACGTCGTGATCTGCACCACTCGCCACATCCGGCGGTCGCTGCCTTCTTTGCGCCCCCTGGTCACGCCGTGATAACGACCGCGATCACCCGTGCCGCATTACCGGCATTGTGGACAACTCCCTGGTGAACGCGGTGCGATGGGAATCCGCCCACGGCCTCCGTCGACCGCCGGGACATGCTGATCATGGTCAACTGGCCGCGAATCGGGCGACTGTGGCGCATCGCACCTTTGTTGAGCGGATCGTCCGATCGCTGCTACCCATGCAGCCATGTCCCCGAGAGCTCAGAAGCCCAGCCACCGGAAGCCCCGGCCCAGCAGCAGGATGAACCTGGCGCTGCGCGCGGGGATGACGGGCGGCGTCATGGGCACCATCGCGCTGACCGCCTCCGCCGCCCCGGCGAGCGCCACGGACCGCGACGCCGCGGCCGAGACGCAGGAGATGCCAACCCTCACCTCGGACCTGACGGTCTCCAACGCCCAGGCGGCCAGCTCCCTGGAGACCTCCGCCCACCGCTACGAGCTGCGCGAGGCCCGCGACAGCGCCACGGCCGAGGCCGTGGAGGAGGCGCGCGCCAAGGCCAAGGAGACCAAGCAGCGCGCGGAGGCCAAGGCGAGGGCCAAGGCCGAGGCCGCCCGCGAGGCCGAGGAGGCGCGGCAGGCCCGCGCCGAGTCGGCGGAGCGCGCCAACCGGTCCACCGAGCGCGGCTCCCTCGCGAGCGCCTCCGCCGAGGCGCCCAGCGCCGCCCCGCAGAGCGGCAACGCCGCGGGAGTGATCAGCTTCCTCAGGGCCCAGGTCGGCAAGGGCTACGTGCTGGGTGCCACCGGCCCCTCCTCGTACGACTGCTCCGGGCTGACCCTGACCGCGTTCAAGCGGGCCGGGATCGACCTGCCCCGCACCTCGCAGCAGCAGTCGACCACCGGCACCTCGATCCCGGTGAGCGAGGCCAAGCCCGGCGACATCCTCTACTGGGGTGGCGCGGGAAGCGCCCACCACGTCGCGGTGTACGTGGGAGGCGGCAAGTTCATCGGCGCGCAGAACCCGTCCACCGGTGTCGTCGAGCGCGACCTGAGCTACGACCAGCCCTCGGGCGCCGTCCGCGTGCTCTGACCGGAACACCCCAGCCAGTCCAGCCAGTTCGGACACCCGGACCCCCGGTTACCTGGCCTGTCGCACCGGAACCGTCACCTCGGCCGTCAGCCGCTCCGTCCCCGACGGCTGTCCCCCGGCGAACAGCCGCACCACACCCTGGAGGGGCGCACCATCCGGTGCGCCCCTCCGGTCGTGTCGGTTCGCCACCCCGGGCCGGGCCCGGGTCTGACCCCGGCCCGTCCGCGGTGTCCGCCGTGGCGGTCGCCGCCCGTTCGCCACACGGCCGTCCGGGCCCCTGTCCCACCGGTTTCCCCACCGGTAATTCCCCCGGTACCGGTTTTCCGGCGGCCGGCCACTTCGGCGCTCCGTTCTCCCCCGCTCTCCGTCGCGCCGGATTCCCGTACCGTCGCGGTCCGGTTCCGGTCTCGCGTCGGCGAGCGGGTTTCCGGAGGGCGGGACGGCGGCGGCCGACGGGCCGGACGCCGCCTGGGATTCCGTGAACGCCCGGGTCCGCCCGCGAATGGGGGCGGGCGAACCGGCGACTGGCCCGGAATGCGTCGGCGCGGGGGCGGCGCGGGTCGGGATTGGGGGCGGGAGCCGGGCCACCGGAATCGAGCGGGGACGCGCGCCGGGAGCCGCATCCGTGGAAGGCGGGGAACCGGAGAACCCGGCGGGGAAACCGCGGGCGAAGGCCGGGGAAAGCACGGGGGCCGGAATCCACCCGGCGGGCCGGAATGGGCGGGTCGCGGGCCCAGGAGGGCCCGGAGCCGTGTGGCCGCGCGGCGGGAAGCCGCAGGAGACGGCGGTGGCGTCCCCGGGGAGGCCGCCCGGCCGCGCGGGACGGGGCCGCCCCGCCGAAAAGGCAGGAGCCCCCGCCACTGGCGGGGGCTCCTTGGGTACTGCGTGAGAAAGGGTTACTGCGCGGTGACGTTCTCCGCCTGCGGGCCCTTCGGACCCTGCGTGACGTCGAAGGTCACAATCTGGTTCTCCTCAAGTGAGCGGAAGCCAGACGCGTTGATAGCGGAGTAGTGGACGAAGACATCGGGGCCGCCGCCGTCCTGGGCGATGAAGCCGAAGCCTTTTTCGGCGTTGAACCACTTGACGGTTCCGGTAGCCATAAGCCCTCCCTGGGCCTATAAGGGTCGCCCTGCTCCCAGACCCACGAAGAAGTCTCTGAAAACGACGAGAGCCTGCGGTCACATGCTCCGCAGGCTCTGTACTGCAAGGGAAACCAAACTGCAACTTGCCGCGAGCGTAGCACGGTCCGCGTGTGAGGTGGAAGGGACAAAGATCACTCGTGCCGGAAGGCGCCGCGCGGCCGGGTGTGCCCGCTCGGGCACACCGGTCCGGGCATACCGGGCGCGGCGGGCGGCGTTGCCAGGCGTACCCTCCGGTGTGTGACTGCGCAGCCGAGATCCCGCCCCCGCGTCGGGCATATCCAGTTCCTGAACTGTCTGCCGCTCTACTGGGGCCTGGTGCACACCGGATCCCTCCTCGATCTCGACCTGACGAGGGACACCCCCGACCAGCTGAACGACAAGCTGGTCGGCGGGGAGCTGGACCTGGGCCCGATCTCGCTGATCGAGTTCCTGCGGAACGCGGACGACCTCGTCGCGCTGCCGGACATCGCGGTGGGCTGCGACGGCGAGGTGATGTCCTGCGAGATCGTCTCCCGGAAGCCGCTGGAGGAGCTGGACGGAGCGCGGGTCGCGCTCGGCTCCACCTCCCGTACCTCGGTGCTGCTCGCGCAGCTGCTGCTGCGGGAGCGGTACGGCGTCGAGCCCGAGTACTACACCTGCGCGCCCGACCTGGAGCGGATGATGCGGGAGGCCGACGCCGCGGTGGTGATCGGGGACGTCGGGCTCCGCGCCTATCTGCGGCACCTGCCGGAGGACGGGCTGGTGGTGCACGACCTCGGCCGCCTGTGGAAGGAGTGGACGGGGCTGCCGTTCGTCTTCGCGGTGTGGGCGGCGCGCCGGGACTACCTGGCGCGCGAGCCGGAGTCGGTGCGCGAGGTGCACCGGGCGTTCCTGGACTCCCGTGACCTGGCGCTCGCGGAGCTGCCCAAGGTCTCGGAGCACGCGGCGCGCTGGGAGGTCTTCGAGCCGGAGGAGTTCGAGCGGTACTACACCGCGCTCGACTTCCGCTTCGGGGAGCGGCAGCTCTCCGGGCTGCGGGAGTTCGCCCGGCGCACCGGTGGCGCGGCCGGGTACCCGCCGGACGTCGCGGTGGAGCTGCTGCGCCCCTGACCCGTACGGGCGGCTCCCGGCCGGTCCGGGGCTGTCCGGACCGTACGGGGTCGCGGAGCCGTTCACGGTTGTGCGGGAGTGTCCAGGACCGCCCCGGCTGCCCCGGTCCGCTCCGGGCTGTCCGTAACCGTCTCCGCCGGCGGCTGAAGTGCTCGGCGCCCGTGGTGGCGAGGGTCCTATGGTGGGCTGGACGGACAGCCGGAGGGGGAGCTCACCATGCAGCCGCTCGACGCCGAGGACCCGCGGGCGCTCGGCCAGTACCGACTGCTCCGCAGGATCGGCAGCGGCGGGATGGGACGCGTCTACCTGGCTCGCTCGGACAGTGGCCGCACGGTGGCGGTCAAGGTCGTCCATCCGCACTTCGCGGTGGACGAGGTGTTCCGGGAGCGGTTCCGGCGGGAGGTGGCCTCGGCGCAGCGGGTCGGCGGGCAGTGGACGGCACCGGTGCTCGACGCCGATCCGGACGCTCCCGTCCCGTGGGCGGCCACCGGCTATGTGGCCGGTCCCTCGCTCCAGGACGCGGTGGCCGAGCACGGCCCGCTCCCGGTCGCGACGGTCCGGGCGGTGGGAGCGGGGCTGGCGGAGGCGCTGCGGCACGTCCACGGGCTCGGGCTGATCCACCGGGACGTGAAGCCGTCCAACGTGCTGCTCACCCTGGACGGCCCGCTGCTGATCGACTTCGGTATCGCCCGGGCGACGGACAGCACCGCCTCGCTGACCTCCTCGGGGGTGTCGATCGGCTCGCCCGGCTACATGTCCCCGGAGCAGGTGCTGGGTCAGGGTGCGACCGCCGCGTCCGACGTCTTCTCGCTGGGTGCCGTGCTGGCGCTGGCGGCCACCGGTCATCCGCCCTTCCCCGGGGACAACTCGGCCTCGCTGCTGTACAAGGTGGTGCACGAGCCCCCGGAGATCCTCCCGATTCCGGTGGACGGGGAGGACGCCTCGGAGGCGGAGGGGCTGCGCGAGCTGATCACCGGCTGTCTCGCGAAGGATCCGGCGGAGCGGCCGTCCCCCGAGGAGGCGGCGCGAGCGCTGACCGGCGGTGCGGGGGACGCGGCCGACCTGGTGGGCAGCGGCTGGCTCCCGGCCCCGATCGTCGAGCAGGTGAGCAGGCGGGCGGTCGACCTGCTCAGTCTGGAGCCGGAGGGCGGCCCCGCGGCCGCCAACACCCCAGCGGAGCCGGGCGGTCCGGCCGTCTCCGGCGGCGGGTTCGCGGGGGGCGGCCCGTCCGGCGGCGGGACGTCCGGGGGCGCGGGCGCGCCGCCGGGGGTCTTCGGCCCGCCGCTGAGCCAGACCGCGCCGCACGACACCGGTGGCGGCGCTCATCCGTCCGGTGCGGGGGAGCCGGGGGGCGGCGGCGCGTCGGTGGCGGGCTGGGGGTCGGGCGGCACGGGCTTCGGCTCCTCCTCCGGGTTCGGGGGTGGGCCCGGGGGCCCGGCTCAGGTGTCGGGATCGGCGGTGCCCACCGGGGCGGGCGGGGAGCGGCCGGGAGACCGGAGTGGCCGGTCCCGGTGGTTGTGGCCGGTGGCCGCCGGGGTGGTGGCCGCCGTCCTCGCCGGGGCGCTGCTGGTCAGTCAGCTCGGAAGCGACGACGGCGGGAACGGCGCGCAGAGCGGGGGCAGCTCGACCGGTGGTGGGGGCGCGGGTGGGAACAGCGGGGCGACCGGCGGCAGCGGGGGCGACGAGGCGAGCAACGGGGACGGCGGGGCGGACGGCGGGAGCGCGGAGGGCTCCGACGGCGGTGGAGGTGGCCCCGAGGTGGACGAGATTCCCAAGGAGTTCCTCGGGTCGTGGAGCGGCGAGATCGTCACCCGCAGCAAGATCACCCGCGCCACGCTGCGGGTCACCGTCCGTAAGGGCGGCAAGGGGGACCGCGCGCTGACCATCACCTCGGTCCCGGACGGCGCCAACGGGCTGGAGTGCTCGGGCAGGGCGACCGTCCGCAAGATCACGGCGAACCGGCTGACGGTGCTGGAGGAGGGCGTCAAGGACTCGCCGACGATGCTGGGCCTGCCGGTGTGCAGCGACAAGTCCTCGCCGTCGACCCTCACCCGGGAGGGGTCGAAGCTGCGCTACGAGTCGCGGAGTTCGGAAGCGGGCCAGCCCCACGGGACGCTCAGCCGCACCGGTTCCTGACCGTCCCGCCGCGTGGCCGGGCGGCGCGGGCTGCCGCCGGGCGGGGGCGCGTCCGGCGGCTGGGGCGTGGGCGGGCCTCACCCGCGCCGGGCGGCGGTGGACGGCGGGCGTACGCTGGGGTGGTCCGTCAGACGTACGCCTGCTCGGAGGAGACGCCCCGGTGCCCGAGAATGCCGACCTTCAGTCCGTCCTCGACCGCGCCGCCGAGGGCGGGCGCGTCACCGCCGACGAGGCCCTGGAGCTGTACCGCTCGGCCCCGCTGCACGCGCTCGGCGCCGCCGCCGACGCCGCGCGCCGCAGGCGGTACGCCGGTACCGAGCACATCGCGACGTACATCATCGAGCGGAACATCAACTACACCAACTCCTGCGTGACGGCGTGCAAGTTCTGCGCCTTCTACGCCTCGCCGAAGAGCGACAAGGTGTGGACCCGCGATCTGGACGACATCCTCCGGCGCTGCGCCGAGACGGTGGAGCTGGGTGGCACCCAGATCATGTTCCAGGGCGGCCACCACCCGGACTTCGGCGTCGAGTACTACGAGGAGCACTTCGCGGCTATCAAGGCGGCCTACCCCCAGCTGGTGATCCACTCGCTGGGCGCCTCCGAGGTGGAGCACATGGCGCGGATCTCCGGGGTGACCCCCCGGGAGGCGATCCAGCGGATCCACGCCGCGGGGCTGGACTCCTTCGCCGGTGCCGGTGCCGAACTGCTCCCGGCGCGGGCGCGCACGGCGATCGCTCCGCTCAAGGAGTCGGGTGAGCGCTGGCTGGAGATCATGGAGATCGCGCACGGTCTGGGCGTCGAGTCCACCTCGACGATGCTGATGGGCACCGGGGAGACCAACGCGGAGCGCATCGAGCACCTGCGCATGATCCGGGACGTGCAGGACCGTACGGGCGGCTTCCGCGCCTTCATCCCGTACACCTACCAGCCGGAGAACAACACGCTGAAGGGCCGCACCCAGGCGACCGTCCTGGAGTACCTGCGGATCATCGCGACCGCCCGGCTGTTCCTGGACAACGTCCCGCACATCCAGGGTTCCTGGCTGACCACCGGAAAGGACGTCGGCCAGCTCTCGCTGCACTACGGCGCGGACGACCTCGGTTCGGTGATGCTGGAGGAGAACGTCGTCTCCTCGGCGGGCGCGAAGCACCGCTCCAACCGGCTGGAGCTGCTGAACCTGATCCGCCGGGCGGGCCGCGTCCCCGCGCAGCGCTCCACCACCTACGAGCACCTGGTGGTGCACGAGGACCCGGCTCAGGACCCGGCGGACGACCGGGTGGTCTCGCACTTCTCGTCGACCGCCATCGAGGGCGGCACCGCGCACCCGGAGCTGAACCTCGTCGACGCCCGCTGAGGGCGGGTGGGCACAATGGGCCGGTGACCCGAGCCTCCCTGGACAAGAAGCCGCAGGACGTCGCCGCGATGTTCGACGACGTAGCCGCGAAGTACGACCTGACGAACGACGTGTTGTCGCTGGGCCAGGCCCGGCTCTGGCGCCGGGCGGTGGCGCGCGCCGTGGACGCGCGGCCCGGTGAGCGGGTGCTGGACCTGGCGGCGGGCACCGGTACCTCCTCGCTGCCCTTCGTGGACGCGGGCGCCTTCACCGTTCCGTGTGATTTCTCCACGGGGATGCTCGCGGAGGGCAAGCGGCGGCACGCCTGGCTGCCCTTCACCGCCGGGGACGCCACCCGGCTCCCGTTCGCCGACGGGGTGTTCGACGCGGTCACCATCAGCTTCGGGCTGCGGAACGTCTCGGACACCGACGCCGCCCTCCGCGAGCTGCTGCGCGTCGCCAAGCCCGGCGGGCGGCTGCTGATCTGCGAGTTCAGCCATCCGACGGGGCCCGCGTTCCGCACCGTCTACACCGAGTACCTGATGCGGGCGCTGCCGCCGGTCGCCCGGGCGGTGAGCAGCAGTCCGGACGCCTACGTGTACCTGGCCGAGTCCATCCGCGACTGGCCGGACCAGCCCGCGCTGGCCCGGCGGTTGCAGCACGCCGGCTGGACGCGGGTCGCCTGGCGCGATCTGAGCGCCGGGATCGTCGCCCTGCACCGCGGCGTCAAACCCAGCTGAGCGCGCCCGGGTCCGACCGCGCCCCCGTGCCCCCCCGTGCCCCCCGTTCCGCCGCGGCGCCCGCGCCCGGCCGCGGCGGGCGCGGGCGCGGCCCGGGGGCGGCTGCGGTTCGGCCCCGGGCGGCTCCGGTTCGCGCGGTGGCTGCGGTTCGGTCAGAGAGGGAGGCGGAAGCAGAGGGCCGTCCGGCCGGACGGGCTGGTGAACCGCTCGGCGAGCGTCATCCCGAGACGTTCGGTCACCGCCACCGAGCGCGCGTTCCCGTCCGCCACCATCGCGACCACGTGGGGCACTCCCGCCTCCCGCACCCGTTCGACCGCCAGCCGGGCGGCGGCCGTGGCGTACCCGTGGCCCCAGTGGGCGCGGCCCAGCCGCCAGCCGATCTCGATCTCGCCGGCCGGCCCCCAGTCGTGTGGCCAGGGCTGCGCCCCGGTGAAGCCGATGACCGCGCGCCCGGCGCCCACCTCCGGGTCGGCGTCCGCCTCGGGTCCGGTCCCGGTGCCGGGGTTGGTGCCGGGGCTCTCGGCGGGGTCGAGCAGCGTGTAGAGGCAGAAGCCGTGGCGGGCGGCGTGCGCGCGCTGCCGCGCCGTCATCTCCTGGTACACGGACAGCTCGGCGGCGGACCCGCCGTGGAACTCCATGACCTCCGGGTCGTCGAACACCCGGTGCCAGGCGAAGGCGTCGGCCTCGGTCGGTATCCGCAGATCGGCGCTGGACAGCGGGGCGCCGGACGCACCGGGCGACGATCGGGGAACAGTGCTCTCACTCAAGGGTCAACCCCTCCTCAACGGGTCGGCTGTGCCTGCATAGACTGCCCGTGTCCCCCACCCTCATCCTGCGGGAGTCCTTGTGGCCGAGCATCACACGAAGCCAGCCTCCGAGCGGACCGCCGATGTGATCGTCGTTGGCGCGGGACCGGCCGGTTCCACCACGGCCTACCACCTCGCCCGGTCCGGTCTCGACGTGCTGCTGCTGGAGAAGACCGCCTTCCCCCGGGAGAAGGTCTGCGGGGACGGCCTGACGCCCCGCGCCACCAAACAGCTGGTCGCCATGGGGATCGACGTCTCCGAGGAGGCGGGCTGGCTGCGGAACCACGGGCTGCGCATCATCGCGGGCGGCCACCGCCTCCAGCTGGACTGGCCGGAGCTGGCCAGCTACCCGAACTACGGACTGGTGCGCAAGCGGGACGACTTCGACGAGCAGCTCGCCCGGCAGGCGGAGAAGGCCGGGGCCCGGCTGCACGAGCGGTGCACCGTCGGCGAGCCGGTGCTGGACGCCCGCACCGGCCGGATCACCGGGGTGCACGCCAAGCTGGGCGAGGAGCGGACCCCGGTCACCTTCCACGCCCCGCTGGTGGTGGCGGCCGACGGCAACTCCACCCGGCTGTCCCTGAAGATGGGCCTGCACCGCAGGGACGACCGTCCGATGGGCGTCGCGGTGCGCACCTACTTCACCTCGCCCCGGCACGACGACGACTACCTGGAGTCCTGGCTGGAGCTGTGGGACAAGCGCGGCGCCGAGGACCGCCTCCTCCCCGGCTACGGCTGGGTGTTCGGGATGGGCGACGGCACCAGCAACGTCGGGCTCGGCATCCTCAACTCCTCCTCCGCCTTCAAGGAGCTGGACTGGCGTGAGGTGCTGAAGGCGTGGTGCGCCTCGATGCCGGAGGAGTGGGGCTACACCCCGGAGAACATGCTCGGCCCGATCCGCGGCGCCGCCCTGCCCATGGCCTTCAACCGTCAACCGCACTACACGCGCGGGCTGTTGTTGGTGGGCGACGCCGGTGGGCTGGTCAACCCGTTCAACGGCGAGGGCATCGCGTACGCCATGGAGTCCGGTGTCATGGCGGCGGAGACGATCGTGCAGGCCCAGGCCCGGGCCACCCCGGCCCAGCGGGAGCTGGCGCTGCGGAACTACCCGAAGGTGCTCAAGGAGACCTACGGCGGGTACTACAACCTGGGCCGGGCCTTCGTGAAGCTGATCGGCAACCCGAAGGTGATGAAGCTCGCCACCGAGCGGGGCCTCTCGCACCCGCTGCTGATGCGCTTCACCCTGAAGATGCTGGCCAACCTGACCGATCCGCGCGGCGGTGACGCCATGGACCGCGTGATCAACGGCCTCAGCAAGGTAGCCCCCCGCGCCTGACCGGCACCCGGCGGGGACCGGTGCGCCTCACCCTCCGGTGGCGCGCAGATGGCCGACCAGTTCCTCGAACTCCCGCCACGCGGCCCGCTGTTCGGCGGCGCCGCCGCCGGGTTCCGGGGCGTCCCCGGGGCCGAGGGGGAAGTAGTAGCCGGGGCGGGCCCCGCCGCCGAGCCGCCGTGGCCGGGCCCCGCCCGGCAGCGGCGCGGAGTCGGCCCGCGCGGTCCCGACGCCCGCCACGTCGCCTGGGCCGAGCGCGAAGGCCACCGGCCCGGCGGCCCCTTCGGCGCGGGGCGGGACGGTCAGGTCGGCGCGCGCCGCGCGGCTCTCGACGAGCAGGGTGCGCAGCCCGTGCGCGCCGCTCAGCTCCTCGGCCAGCGCGGGCAGTGCGTCCAGCGGGAGCGCGGCGCCGGGGCGGTAGCCGAGCGTCAGCGTCGCGCGTTCCTCGACTCCCGCGCTCGTACGGGTGGTTCGGAGCGTGGCCACGCCGGGGGTGCCGGTGAAGCCCACCGCGACAAGCCAGGTGGGCCGGGGCGCCCGGTCCCGCACGCGGTCGGTGAGCTGTGCGCGGGACCAGCGCTGGGTCACCGGCTCCGCGGTTCCCCAGCCGTCGGGCGGGGCGCCGGTGAGCGCGCGCCAGATCGTCTCCAGCGCCCCGCCGAGCAGGAGTTCCCCAGTGGGGGCGCGCACCGTGCGGGCTCTGACGGTGAGTTGCCGCTCGCCGGGTTCCCGTTCCTGGTCGGGTGCGGTGAACTCGCGGGCCACGGTGGCGAGTTCGGGCTCCGAGCCGCCGCCCTCGGTGCGGGCGGTGAACTCGCCGTCGCGCCAGTGCAGTTCGGTGCCGTGCAGCCCGTCGCGGTAGCCGCCGTCGTCCCGCCGGACCACCCAGCGTGCGGCGGGCGGGGCGAGCAGGGCCCGGGTGGCCGGGGTGATCCGACTGCCCGGCGGGGTGACCAGCGCCAGCGTCCGGCCGCTCTCCGCCGCGCCCCGCAGCGCGTCCGCGAGCCAGGCGGTGGCGGGCACCGGATCGCGGTCCTGGAAGACGACGGCCGTCCGGTCCGTGCGCAGGTCCACCCCGGGCTGTGCGGCCGGGGGCTGGTGGGTGGCGCGCAGGTCGGTGGGGACCACCTCGCCCGGCCAGGCGGCCGCCGCCTCCGGCGGCCAGACCGCCCCCTCCAGCTGGGCGGCGACCCGGCTGGCGAAGGCCCCGGCCAGCGCGCCGCCCTCGGGGACGGTGCTGCTGCCGCGCGCCTCCGTCCACCACACCGGGTGGGGCGCCGCCGCGCCCACCGCGCCGAGGAGCCGCGCGGCCTCGCCCGGGACCCGCAGCAGCTGCGGTGACTCGACGGTCACCAGCGGGCCGCCGTCCGCCGCGCACAGCTGGATCAGCGCGCCCTCGGCGAGCGAGCCGACCCGGGCGTCCGGGCCCGCGGCGAGCAGCCCCGCCAGGACGGCCCACGTGTCGGGGCAGCGCGCGGTGAGCGCGATGGCGTCCTCGGTCATCTCCCGGCCTCCTTGGGTGACGGTTCGGCCATCGCGGTCTGCACGAGCCGCGCGCCCGCCCCGCGACGGATGAGGGTGCCGCGCCCGGGCGGCATCGGCGCCGCGTAGACGCCGGGGAACAGTTGGCCCTCCATGCGTTCACCGGTCATCACCAGCGCGGCGGTGCCGCTCTCCCGCAGGGTGGTCAGGAACGGTTCGTACAGCGCGCGGGAGGCGCCCGCCACCCGCCGGGTGACCACGAAGTGCAGCCCGATGTCGGACGCGGCGGCCAGGTACGGCAGGAACGGGGCGAGGGGCTGCTGCCCGCCGGAGGCGATCACGTCGTAGTCGTCGACCAGCACCACGACGCGCGGTGGGCCGCCGGAACTCCCGGGCGCGGGCGGGGCGTCGGGGCCGGACGCCTCGTCCGGCAGCCGTTTCTCCAACTCGTCCGCGACACCGGTGGCCAGCGCGGCGCAGAGCCGCGGGGTGTGTGCGTGGCCGCCGCGGTAGGGCTCGGGGACGGCCCGGCGCAGCCCCTGCCGGGGGTCCATGACCGCGAACACCAGCTCGTCCGCGGAGTACCGCTCCGTCAGGCCGCGGGCGAGCAGCCGCAGCAGGTTGGTCTTGCCGCACTCGGTGTCGCCCAGGACCATCAGGTGCTGGTCGTGTTCGAAGAGGTCGAGCAGCGCGGGCGCCAGCCCCTCCTGGTCGAGCCCGATCGGCACCCGCGCGGGTTCGGCGGCCGCCGTGGGCAGCCGGCCGGCGGGCAATCTGCCGGGCAGCACCCGCACGGGGCGGGCCCCGGGCCCGTCCCAGGCGGCGCGCACCGCCCGTACCGCCCGCTCCACGGCCGCTCCCAGGTCGTCGGCCTCCGTCTGTCCGTCGATCCGGGGCAGCGCGGTGTGCGCGAACAACTCCCCGTCGGTCAGGGCCCGTCCGGGTTCCTCGGCGGACAGGGTCTCGGCCAGCTTCCGCTTGACGCTGCTCTCACCCGGGTCGTTGAGCCGCAGCTCCACCCGGGTGCCGAAGGCGGACTGGGTGGCGATGCGCACGTCGTTCCAGCGCAGCATGCCCGCCACCACGTGGATGCCGTATCCGCCACCGCGCTTGAGCAGTTCGGCGACGGCGTCGTCCAGTTCCTCGAAGTCGTCCCGCAGCGCCCCGAAGCCGTCGATGACCAACACCACGTCTGTGGAGTCCAGTTGGGGGAGACGGCCAGCGGCGCGCAGACCGCGCAGCTGCTCCACGGAGTCGACACCCCACTCGCGGAACAGCACCTCGCGCTCCGCGAGCATGCCGCGCAGCTCCTGCACGGTGCGGGCGGCCCGCTCCCGGTCCGCGCGCCCGGCGATCCCGCCGACGTGGGGCAGCCCGGACAGCGCCTGGAGTCCCCCGCCAGCCAGGTCGACGCCGTACACGCCGACCTCCTGGGGGGTGTGGGTGAGCGCGAGGGAGAGCACCAGGGTGCGCAGCAGCGTCGTCTTGCCGGACCGGGGCCCGCCGATGACCGCCACGTGGCCACCCGCCACCGTGAGGTCCAGCAGCCACCGCCCCTGCCACTGGCGCGCCGGGTCGTCCAGCAGGCCGAGCGGCACCCGCGGCCCGTCGCCGGGGGCGCGGGACGCGCCGCCGCCGGGCAGGTGGAGGCCGCGTTCGGCGTCCGCCCGGGGCGGTCCGGCGACGGTGTCGAGCGGGACGGCGGCGGGCAGCGGGGGCAGCCAGACGCTGGGCACCGGATCGGCGGCCTCCCGCAACTGGTCGACCATGACGGACAGCACGGTCGGCCCGCGCGACCGCCGCGTCCGGCCTGCGGCCAACTGCCCATCTCCCGAGGGCTGTTCCGCTCCCCCGGGGCCTACCGGGAGAGCCGGGCGGGACGGCTCCGGGGCCCCGGCTCCGTCCGGCTGCCCACCCCCGGCCGCCGGGCCGGACAGGGGGTAGGGCCACACCTTCGGCCGGTCCGGGGTCTCCTCCACGGCCCGTACCGGGCCGGTGTACGGGCCGGAGACGTAACTTGCCTTGAACCGCTCGTAGACGGAGGTGTCGACCTTCAGGTAGCCGAAGCCGGGCAGCGGCGGCAGGTGGAAGGCGTCCGTCGAGTCCAGCACGGTGCGGCTCTCGTCCGGGGAGAACGTCCGCAGGCCCAGCCGGTAGGCCAGGTAGGTCTCCAGCCCCCGTAGTTTGCCGCCCTCGATCCGCTGGCTGGAGAGGAGCAGGTGGATGCCGATACTGCGGCCGATCCGCCCGATCGACAGGAACAGGTCGATGAAGTCCGGTTTGGCGGTGAGGAGTTCACCGAACTCGTCGATGACGACGAACAGGTGGGGCAGCGGCGGCAGTTCCGGCCGGTGCGCGCGGACGTCCGCGTACTGCCCGATGTCGGCGAGGTCCCCGGCGTCCTTCAGCACCTGCTGTCGGCGCTTCACCTCGCCCGCCAGGCTGACGTGCACCCGCTCGATCAGCCCCGCCTGGTTCTCCAGGTTGGTGATGACGCCCGCCACATGCGGCAGCCCGTCGAACGGCGCGAACGTCGCCCCGCCCTTGTAGTCCACCAGCACCATCGCCAGCTCCTCCGGCGGGTGGGTGGTCACCAGCGCCAGCACCAGGGTGCGCAGCAGCTCGCTCTTGCCCGATCCGGTTGCCCCCACGCACAGCCCGTGCGGGCCCATGCCCAGCTCCGCCGACTCCTTCAGGTCCAGCAGCAGCGGCTCGTGCCCGTCCGTCACCCCGACGGGCACGCGCAGGAAGCGCTGTTCGGAGCGCGACTCCCACAGCGCCGGTACGTCCAGTGCCGCCACGTCCTCCAGCCC
Organism: Streptomyces sp. AJS327; assembly: GCF_013450295.1. Taxonomy (GTDB): domain Bacteria; phylum Actinomycetota; class Actinomycetes; order Streptomycetales; family Streptomycetaceae; genus Streptomyces. The sequence continues at coordinate 713,310 of NZ_SKBR01000004.1, read as the reverse complement.
GAGCAGCTCCGCGAAGTCCACCGGTCCGCTCAACGGGGCGTCGGCCGCGCCCGGTTCGGCGGACAGCCGGAGCGGGGCCAACCGCCGCGCCAGGGCCTCAGCGCCCGGCGGTGTCAGTTCGTCCGGCGTTCCGTGCGTGGTGACCGGCGCCTCACCGGCCAGCTCCTCGACGGTGACGCGGGCGCCGTCCACCGTGATACGGACGCCGACCTCCCCCGGCTCCGCCACTCGTTCGTGCACCAGGTGCAGCACCGTCACGCCCAGGTCCGACAGCGGCAGCGTGTCGTCCGGCCGGGGGAAGTCCCGGGCCGGGTCCCCGTACCCGTCGCTCACCACCACCAGCCGCGGCATCAGCCGCAGCGCCTCCCGGCCGCTCAGCCCGCGCCGCACCTCCGCCGCGTACGCCGCGCGCCGCCGCAGCTCCGGTCCGAGCAGCGTCGCCAGCGCGCCCAACTCGCCCGCGACGCGGTGCGATCCGGCCGCGTCTCCGCCCTCTCCGGAGGACGCCCGGTGTCCGGTCCCATCCCCGCGGAGGTGCGGAAGCCACTTGACCCAGTCCCAGTCGGCGGCCCGCCCCTCCGGGCAGGCCACGGCCAGTCCCACGTCGTCCGGCGCGTGCGCCACCGCCAGCTGGACGGCCAACGCCCGTGCCACACCCAGCACCTCGTCCCGCTCACCCACCAGGCTGACGTGGCCCACCCGGTCCAGCGGTGCGGTCAGCGGCAGTTCGGGCGTGGTCGAGAACCGCCGGGTCACCGCCCGCGCCTCGTTCAGCATGAACGGGTCGGGCGGGGTCAGCACCGTCGAACCGGTGGGCTGCTCGATCGCCAGCCGCCGCACGGGCATGTCGCCCGACCCCAGCCGGACACGGAGGAAGTCCGGGTCGGTACGCCGCCGTTCCCATAGCCGGGCCGGATCGGCCACCAGGTCGTGCAGCGCCTCCGGCGGCGGATACAGCAGCCGCGCCTGTCGCCGTACCGACCGGTCCTGGTCGGTCAACTCCTGCCGCAACTCCTCCAGATACTCCAGATACCGCTCCCGCTGGGTGCGCCGGGTCCGCTGCGCCCGGCCCCGCTGCGACAGCAGCATCGCCACCCCACCCGCGACGGCCACCACCAGCACCAACGCACCGATCACCGCGAACTGGCTGCCGCGCAGGACGGTCATCATCAGGACCGATCCCATGATCCCGGCCATCGGCAGCAGCGCCGTGAAAGCCGAACCGGCCTTCCCCTCCGGCAGGTTGGGCGGTGCCTCGACGGTGCGCACCGCGGGTTCCGGCAGGGGCCGCACCGTACGCGCCGGACGGTGCACCAGTCGCGCCGTCATCGCCGCACGCCCAGCAGCCGCCGACCGCCCGGGCGCCCACCGGAACCCCCGTCCGGCTCCGCGTCGGAGCCGTCTGTCGAACCTCCAGGCAGGACACGATCGTTGGCGCTCACGGCGACCCCGTCCACCGCGCGGCCGAGCGCCGCGGCGGCGATCCGGGTGGCCGCCTCCCGGCTGCTCTGGGCCAGCAGGTCCGCGCGGATCTCCCCACCGCCCGCCAAGTGCCGGTCATAGGGCAGTCGTACGACGCTCGCGCCGCCAACGGACAGGTACTCGACGGCCTTCGCCGTCTCCAGCCGTACGTCCGGGGCCGTCTCGGTCAGCACGATCACGGTGCCCCGCAGCATCGGACGTGGCAGCGAGGCCATCCACGCCAGCACCGAGCGGGTACTCGCCAGCCCCTCCACCGTCGCGGGCACCACCAGCACCCGCGACTGCGCCGCCGCGAGCGCCGTCCGCGCCACCTCGGCGGGCAGCGTCTCGCAGTCCACCACCGTCACCCCGAAGAACCGGCGCAGTGACACCATCAGCGTCCGGTACTCCGCCAGCCCCAGCCGCGCTCCGACGACCCCCTGGCTGCCGGGTAACAGCCAGCCGCCGCCACGCAGTCGGACGAGGTAGCCGATCACGTCGTTCAGCCGCATCGACGGGTCCAGCACCCGGGCCAGGTCCGCGCCGCTCCACCGCACCGACTCCGCGCCCAGCCGGATCGGCAGCGTGCCCAGCGCCGGATCGGCCTCCAGCGTCAGGACCGGATCCGTGCGGTAGTAGGCGAGGGCCTGCCCCAGCAGCGCGGCAACCGTGGTCTTCCCGGCGCCGCCCCGGATGCTCGTCACCGCGATCTGCCGCCCCGTGGTGACCGGTCGTTGCAGGGCCTCGGCCCGTTCCTCGGCCCGTCGGCTCTCTCCGGCCGCCGAGCCGCCCACCGCCCGGGCCACCGCGCGTCCGGCCCGGCGGCCCAGCGAGTCGCCCCGGAGCGGCGCCCCCTGGGCGTACGCCAGTCGCGGATCGAGGGTGGCCACCGGCTCCGGACTCCCCGCCACCGCGCCACGCACCACTTCCTCGGCGGCGTGACTCCCGCCCGCCACCGGCCGGTTCGTCCGTAACGCCGCGACTCCCCGGTCCGCCACGGGCGTTCCGGCTTCCCCGGCCGCCCTCTCCCCACTCCCGCCGTACGCCCCGGTCCTGACCCGGCCCGCGCCGTCACCGGGAACGGGGGCCGCACCGGCCCGACGCGGGGAGGACCGGCTCAGGGCGACCGTCGCCTCTGGCGAGGCCGCCGAACTCCCCCCGGACACACTTTGGCTGGAGGTATCCCGTGCCCTCGCGTCCGAGGTTCCGGACGCGGAACCGGGGCGGGCGCCGTGCGGCGCGACCTGTCCCACGTACCCCGCCGTACCGGCCGCGGCGCTCGTCCCCCCGGCCGGACGCCCCTTCCGGGCGCCGTCGGGTGCCAGTTCGTCGAGCAGCGCCCGCTGCCACTCCCCCCGTGCCATGGTTCTGCCTCCTCCCTCTCGTCTCATCGAGCCGTCTCGTGGGCCGTGCGTCCGGACCGTCCCGCTGTACCTGCCCCAACTCCCGCTGGTTGGCGCCGTATCGGGGACCAACACTGGTGAACGTGGCGGTCGCGCCCGGGCATCGCGGCACGTCCCTCGCCGCTCAGAAGGTGTCCAGCAGCCGCCCGTACGCGCCGAACGCGCCCACCGCCAGCGGCAGCAGCGCCACCACTCCCAGCGACTCCACACCGTTCAGCGCCCGCCCCAGCCGCACCCGTACGTGCTCCGGCGGACGCGCCGCGAGCACCCCCAGCGGCAGCAGCGCCAGGGCGCACGCCGCGAGGACCGGCCAGACCACCTCGGCGGCGCCGTCCCGCGCACGCTCCATCCACAGCGCCACGAGCCGCAGCATCAGCACCGTCCCCGCCGCCTGGAGCGCCACCACCTCGGCCACCAGCGGGTAGGCCCGCGCCCTGGAGAACAGCACCAGCGTCAGGACGGCCACCAACAGCACTGTCCACACCGTCGGTTCACCCACCGCCACCCAGCCAGCGACCCCGGCCGAGACGGCCGTCGCCAGCGTCGCGAGGACCAGACCCCGGTGCGTCGCCGCGAGCGCGGTCCGCACCGCGTGCCGGCTGACCGAGGCCCCCGCCGAACGGCGGTCGTCCAGCGAGGTCAGGCCCGCGCCCGCGAGCGCCCAGCGGGGCAGCACCCCGAGCAACACCGCCGACACCACGGCGACGACCACCGCGGCCCGCGCCTCCCGCCCCTCACCCACCAACACCCCACTCAGCAGCCACAACCCCGCCATCCCCACCACGGCGGCCGCCCCCACCAACCCGCCCCTGCCGACGGGCGAGAACCGGCCGAGCAGCGCCAGCGTGGCGCCCACCACCAGCGACAGCAGGGTCAACCGGCCTTCCCACGCCCACTGTTCGGTGTCCGCCACCATCCAGCCGCCCAGGCCCCCCAGCGCGCCGCCCACCACCAGCAGCACTGCGGCGAGCGCCCGCTGCCCCACGACCGCCGCTTCCCCGTCCTCCAGCGAACGCCCAACACCCCTGTCCGCCACGTCCGTTGCTCCCTGTCCAGCCGCTGCCGTGCCTCCCACCACACCAACGCCACCGTCCCGCCCGTCGGTTGTGGCGGAGTCTCCTGCCGTCCGCGTCGCGCGGCCCAGCAGCGCACCGCACAGCACCGCGAGCAAGGCGGCCCCGCACAGCCCCCGGCCCGCCGTCTCCGCGCCCCAGCCCGCCCTCGCGAACCCCCCGGCCACCAGCGCCAGAACGACCGCCGCCACCCCCGCGACCCAGCGTCGGGACCACGGACGCCAGCGCCAGTGGCGCAGATCAACGTCCTCCGACGCCTCGTCCGTCACGTCGTGGACGACCGGCGCGGGCGGCGCCTCCCCCTCGCGGAACAGCCGCAGCACCGCACCGTCCGGGATCTCCGCCGCCCCCAAGGTCGCGTCCTGCGGCAGGACGTCGCCCCGAGCCGTCACCAGGCGGCGCACCACGGGCCCGCGTCCCTCCGGGTCACCCAGCAGGCGCACCACCTCGGGAAGCAGCAGACCCACCGGCTCGTCCGCGGGCAGCACCACGTCCGCGCGCCGCCGCTCACCGACCAGCGTCACCCGGCACAGGCCCCCGGCCCGCACCGTCCGCACGCCCCCGCTCTCGCTCATCTGCCGCTCACAACGGTTCCGTTGACGGACGGCGTCACCGAGGCGCCCGACCCGGCCCCGTGGACCCGTGGCGTGGAGTACCCGCCCCGTTCCCCCATCCGCTCCGAGACGAACGACCAGCCGACGCAGCCCGCACACACCACGGCCGCCAGCGCCGTACCCCCCAGAAACCTGCCCAGCCCCTCGTCCAGCGAGCGACGCGTCCGCGCGCGGCCGAACAGCACACCGTCCCGTAATCGCCGCCGCCGCACGGCGACCGACTCCAGTAACTGACTGTCGTACTCCCGCGCCATCAGCTGTCCCCCTTCAGCTCGCGCTCCAACAGCACACATCAGGGTCGGAGTTGGTTCAACCCCACCGTCAGCACGCCTCTCCGTCATTCATGCCCGAACCCGCCCTTACGGTTCCCACCCCACACCCCCACCCCACCCATCCCAGCCACCCCGGGTACGGGCCCGGCCGATCCGTCATCCACGGCCGACCACCCGTACCCGTCTCCCACCGCCCCGGGCACGCGACCGGGTCCGGAGCATCGAGCGCGCGTCTCAGGCCGACTGGGCATGCGTGCCGCGGGCAACGTCACATCAGATCCAAGAGGTTCGGACCGCTGCCATCCGGCTCCAGGTCTGGCGCGGCCACGCCGTAGCCCTCAGCCACCCCGAACCGAGTCGGCTCACCCGGCGTGGCCCGCCCGCCCAGTTCGGCTTCGACTGCCCGAACGGCATCGGCCAGACGTGGCGCGTTCCGTTGCCACAGGTCCGGGTGCGGCACGCCAGAGAAGTCGTGTGACTGCCAGATGTCATGGTGAACACTCAGTTCCACGCCCAACCCCGTGGGGTCCGGGGACAGTTCCAGATCCAGGAGGCGGGGCTCGCGCCTCTCCGCCCCTCCGCCGTCAATCCACACACCGGAACCGATGATCCTTACATCCCCCACCTCCGCCAGGGGGAACCCAACGGGCCGACTCCCCACGACGCGTGACACGAACGACGGGTCCCCCAACGGAAGCGCCAGTCCCAGCGTGGTGCGGATAGCGAGGCCCCCCGTCCCCGGCTCGAACCAGTCGCACTCCACCTCTCTCGCCTCCAGGAGTCGGTGATCGGCAAGCACCCCGACAACGCGGGACGCCGCGGCCAGCGCCGAGCCGACGGTCGCTCCACTCTCCTCCAACTCCCAAACCCACGCCGCGCACTCTCGCGGCGACCGCATCAGAATTGACATGGCTCTCCCTTCAGGGGTAGACGACACCATCTCCCGGCACGGTTATGGACCCATCCGTGAAACGGAGATGAAAGACCGCGCCAGACTTGATGGAAGCCCCCACTACCTTCCTCAGAGCATCTTCCGTGAGGGCCGCACGCGGCTGATGCACATCCAGAAAACCAATCTTCGCACCCGAACTCGGCGGCGAAAGCTGCTTGGCCGCCTTACGCACCGCAGAACCTATTCCTTCGATGGTCTGCACGTCCTTCAGCTGGTACCCGTGACTCACTTCTCCGTCCGGCCCCTTCACCGCCACATCGAGGTCGAGGCCCGTGGCTTCGACTTTTTTCTCAAACTCCAGCCGATCGGAGGGAATTCCCCTCCGATGGAGTTCAGTGGCCTGCTCCAGCGCCATGGTCGCAGCCGGACCCATTCTCTTATCCTTGATCATCTTCAGGATTTCATCGTAGCCTCCGGCCTTGGAAAGGTGCCCCCGTCCGATCAGTTCCGCCGCCCGGGAACCGGTGGGGTTTCTCTGAAGCCGATCCAGAATCTTCTGCTGATCCGCGGCACTCAACCTCGTTCGGGAGAGTTGATCGACGACTCGTGCTTCCTGGTCCGGCCGCATGGAACCCACTTCGCCCGGTACCACCTCGGGTCCCTCGCGAGGCGGCACGCTCGGAACGTCCGGGCGCCCCCCGCCCGGACCCGAGGGAGGTCCGGCCTCACGCCCCGGCCCGGCGGGAGGTCCACCGTCTCCGGACGGCGGACCCGGTGTTCCGCTGTCCGGCCCGGTTTCGGGCCCGTTGCCGCCCGGCCCGGACTCCGGTCCGGGCCCACGGCCGCCGGGGCCGGCGTCCGGCCCACCGCCGCCGGAGGGGCCGCCGCTACCGGGACCGCTTCCGCCACTGCCGCTCGGGCCGCCGCCGGTGCCGGGTTCTGTGCGGGGACCCGGGGTGGTGGGCAACTCCCGGGCGGGGCCTGTCCGTTCGGGGGTCGGGCGCGGGGTGCCGCCCGACGGGGGTGTCCCCTCGTCTCCGTTCCTGACGGAGGCCGCGGGGCCTCGCTCACCCCCCACGCTCGCGGGCTCGCGGCCGCCTACCAGCGCCGGTTCGCGATCGGTCCGCACCGACGGCGGTCCGGTCTCCGCCGCACGTACCGGCGGCTCGGACTCCGTTGTCCGTACCGGCAGTTCGGGCTCCCGCGAGCGTGGTGGGATCTCCGAGGCGGCGGGCTCCCGGGGCGCCCGCTCCAGCGGTACCGGGTTGCCCTCGCCGTCCAGCCGCACCAACGCCCCGTCCTGGCGCAGCGCGTAGCCGCCCTGCGGGTCCACCGCGACCACGCCCTCGGGCAGGGCACCAGCCCGGCCCGGACGCGCGCCGCGCACCAGATCCACCAGCGCCGACACTTTCGGCAGTTTGCTGACCCCCGCCATCACCGGCGTCATCGGGTCCATGTAGACCCCGGCCTTGCCCAGGCCCCTGGCCACCCTGGAGGCGGCGCCCGCGCTTCCGGTCCTGCCCGCGTGCGTCACACCGCCAGCCTTGAGCAGGGGAGTGGCGGCGAGCGTGAGGACGTTGAACGTGAGAATGCCACCGGCCTTGGCCGGGTTGTCACTCCACTCGTCCCACCCGACGAACGCCTTGCCGAACTCACGGACGGCTTCCTTGCTCTGCTTCTCGTACGGCGAGTCCTCGATCTGCTGGCCGGGGTGGGCCGCCTGCTTCAGCGCGTCGCTGAACGGCTCCATGACGTAGAAGGCGGTCCCGGCGGCGACGTCCCGCAGTCCGCTCCAGGTCTCACCGTCGAGGGTGGCGAGGTTCCACAGGCCCTCGACCGCGGCGCCTCCGCCGCCCACGATGACCCCGTCCCACACGAACTCCTTGGTGCCGGTGGCCACGTCGACGTACCAGGGCTCGTCCTTCTCCTCCGGGGTCCCCCACGGGGTGGCCTCGGCCGCCTCCAGCATCTCGCGGTCGAACCCGTACATGCCGGGCTTGCCGGTGCCGTCGTCGGGGACGATGGGGGGCTTGCCGACCAGTCCGCGGATGGTGGAGGCACAGTCGCGCTCGGCCGCCTGGAAGCCCAGGACGGCCTGGGTCACGTCCTGTTGGAGATCCTTGTCCCGCTGGACCTTGTCGCCGTCCTTGCGCCAGTCGTCGTCTCCAGAGACCGAGTCGACGAACTCGTCGGCCTCGGTGCGTAATCGCTTCAACGCCGCGACGTGTAATCGCGCCTGGGCCGCGAAGACCTCCAGCGCGGAGGCCACTTTGACCAGTCTGCCCGCGAACTCGGCGGCCTTGCCCGCGACCGGCTGGGTGGTACCCAGCAACTGCTGGGCCTCGGGCGCGACGTAGTCACGCGCCAACTCGCCGAAGGCACGGTGCACGTCGACTCCCGCACCTTTGAACTTGTCCGCGTTCCTGCGCAGGGCGGCGGCGTCCCTCTCCAGTTGGTCGAGGTTCCCGGCGTACACCGGGATCGTGGACGGGATGATCACTTTGGTCAGCCCCCCTCGGCCGCGCGCCGGAGGATGGCCTCCACGTCCGGCGCGGCCAGGGCTTCCCGCTGCGCCTCGGCGGCCATCGACAGGTCACCCCGCTGGTAGGCCATCGTCGCCATCCCGGCGCCGTTGATGGACTTCCCGGACCGGGCGACGAGATAGACGATCTCCCGCCGCTGTGCCTCCATGAACTCGCCCAGCGCCGCGGCCACGAGTCCCTGCCCCTGATCGGCCTGCGGTGGCGGGCCGCCGTCCACCGTGCAGAGCCCCTGGGTGAGTCCGCCGGCGTGCCCCGCCGCGTTCTCCACGGTGGTGCCGAGCGTCTTCGCCAGTCCTTCGAACTTCCGGGCCTCAGCTCCGGTTTCCTCCAGTGTCGCCGCCACTCCGGACGGCGTGATGTCCCAGCCAGTCATCGCGCGTAAGCCCTTCCGCTCCCCCGTTGGCCTGTCGCCTCCGCGCGGTCGGGGAGTTGGGCTCCCCGACCGGCGGGTCACATGATGTTGTCGACGGCGTTCTTCGCGCGGGCCAGCGTCTGCTGGGCCGTGCCGTCGTTCTTCTCCAGCACGCCCTTCAGCAGCCGGATGATCGAACGCACCTCTCCGGCGGCGGAGTTCCAGCGCTGTTCGACGCCCTGGTACTGGTCGGACACCCCGTCCGCCTGGAAGTCCGCCATCGCCGTCTTCACCGCCGTGTCGCGCTGCCCGATCACGAACTCCAGCCGCGCGATGACCGCGTTGATGTTCACCTGCGCGTCGCCCGACGCTCCGGTGTCGAAGCTCCGTCGATCCGCCGTACCCATGTCCGATCCCCCCGTGTCGTGTTGAACGTCGTCGGGCGCACACCGCGCCGGGCGTGAGCCCGCGGTGCGCCCGCGTCATGAGGCAGCGGGACGTGGCCCGCCCCTGGTGTGTCCCCGTCGGGTCCGTCGGGTCCTTGGTGCCGTATCCGTCGTCCACGTCGTCGGCGTATCCGGCCGGACTTCCGGGACGTGTGCCGTCAGGCGTCCCAACAGCCCTGTGCGAAAGGCGTGTTGGCGGACGCGATCGGCGCTGTCCGGCTCAGCGTCCGGAGAACCGGGCTCCGTCGAAGTTCGCCGCGCCCAGCGCCTGCCGGGCGTTCTCGCCCTTCTCCTCGTCACCCGAGCCGAACGCCAGGTCCATACCCGACTGGCCGCCCAGGATCGAGGAGAGCGCACCGTTCAACGACCGTGCGATGTCGTCCGAGTTCCGCTTGAACTCGTCGAACGCCACCTTTCCCGCTCCGTTGAACTTGCCCTCCAGCGGCGCGGCCGCCTGCACCAGCAGCGAGATCAACGTCCCCAGATCGTCCGAGGCGGCACCGGTGTCCTTGCCCAGGGTGCCCAACGTCGAACTTCCCATGTCGAACTTCACAGCTCCCCCTTTCCGGGCCGTGCGGCCCGGCAGCTGGCCATCCGTTGCGCCCCCGGTCAGCCGCCCCCACCGGACCGCCCCGAACCACCGTGCCGTGCGGGGAGGTTCAGCTTCTCGCGACGTCTCGCGCGAAGGCGGTCGGGGACCCGACGTCCGAACCGGCGTGCCGGTCCGGAGCGGACCCCGGTAGATCACAGATGACACACGAGGCCGTGAATGTCTCGTTACGCGCAGAGACGTACCCGGCCGTCACCCGGTTCCCCACACCGCCCCGACCCTGACGGGACCGTGACAACGCAACGACGACGCGACGCGTTCGGCACGCGGGTCGGGACACGGACCGCGCCCCGCGAACGCACCGCCCGGGCGCGGGGCGAGGGAGGCACGCGCGCCAGTCCGCCGACGTCCACGGCTGACGACCCCCGGTGCGGGTGGGTACGGAGCGCGGTGTCGCGCTCACTGACTGATGAGGAAGTCAGTGTTGTGAAACTCTGGCCACACTTGCTCCCACCTGCACATATGAAGGTCAAGCGAGCGGGCTGACGATGCGGTGTTGCGGTTTTCTCAACGCTTGTCCTACGGTGGTGGGCATGCAGCAGCAGACAGCTGTCCGGGTGCCGGACGACTCGGGACATGTGGCCGAGCGGGTCCGCGAGGTCATCGAGTGGACCGGGTGCAGCCAGCGGGAGTTCGCGCGGCGGATCGTGATGGACCCCTCGAAGCTCTCCCGTTCGCTCGGCGGGAGCCGCCGGTTCACCGCCGCCGAACTCGTCCGGATCGCGGACGCGGGGGCGGTCGACGCCGGGTGGCTGCTCGGCTCCCGTGCCGGGGCGTCCCCCGCACCGGGCGCGGGCGAGCCGTCCTCGGCGGTGGGGCGGTCGGTCGGGGCCGGGGCCAGCGCGCCCGGCACGACCACCTCGGAGGCGGCCACCGGAACCGCCGGGCGGCCGGTGGCGGGTTCCGAGGGTGGGCGGCCATCGGGCCCGGAGGGCGGGCGGCCCCTCCAGATCGTGCGCGAGACCGTCCGGCTGATCGCCGAACGGGGTTTCCACGCCGTGCGGGTGGCCGACATCGCCACCGCCTGCTCGACGAGCACGGCGGCGATCCACTACCACTTCCCGGGCCGCGCGGAGCTGTTGGAGGCGTCAGTGCGCTGGTGTATGGACGAGGACACCGCGCTGCGCGCCGCCCACACCGAGCGGGCGGAGAGCGCGGCCGAGGAACTGCGCCAGCTCATCGCCCTCCAGACGCCGCGCACCGCGCAGCAGCGGCGGCAGTGGCTGGTCTGGCTCGACCTGTGGGCCGAGGCGGCTCGTTCGACCGCCGTGGGCAGGCTGCACGTCGAGTACTACCGCCAGTGGCGGACGACGGTCGCGGACGTGCTGCGGCGCGGCATCGCGCAGGGCGTCTTCCGCGAGGTCGATCCGGAGGCCAGCGCCCTGCGGCTGACCGCCCTGATCGACGGTCTGGCCTCCCAGGTGCTGGCCACCGGCGAGGACGGCGGGACCAGCGCGGAGGACATGTACGACGCGCTACTCGCCCACGTCGACACGGAGTTGGCCGTACGTGACGCCGACGGACCGGCAGCGGAAACGGCGTCCGCGCCCGGCCCCGCCCGGAACAGCGGCGTGACGGGCGCCCCTGCCGGAACAGCCACCTGACGGCCGGGCCACCCCGGCTCGTCCCACCCGTCCCGCCCCCCATCACCCCCACCCCCGTCCCCCACGCCGCTTCCCGCCCACCGCCCCCGGCGTCCGGGGCCCTCCCGCCTGCCCGCGCACTCCCCGCCCCCACCCGCTCGGCGGGGGCGGGCGGTCACGTGCGTCCCCGGTGTGCCGGCGCCCGTAGGGAGCGGCCCACCAACGTCACGACACCCTCAACGTCACGACACCGTCAACGAGTTCGGAGGAGAACCGTGTCCCCCAACGAGAACGTCGTCATCACCTGTGCGCTCACCGGCGCCGGAGACACCGTGGGCCGCAGCCCGCACGTGCCGGTCACGCCGGAGCAGATCGCCACCTCCGCCGTGGAGGCGGCCGAGGCGGGCGCCGCCGTCGTCCACATCCACGTGCGGGACCCGGAGACCGGTGCGCCCTCCCGGGACCCGAAGCTGTACGCCGAGACCGTGGCCCGGATCAGGGACACCGGAACCGACGTGGTCATCAACCTCACCGCCGGGATGGGCGGCGACCTGGTGATCGACCCCCAGCGTCCGCTGGAGCACCTGCCCGGCACCGACCTGGTCTCCGGCCTGGAGCGGCTGCCGCACGTCGAGGAACTGCTGCCGGACATCTGCACGCTGGACTGCGGTTCGCTGAACTTCGGTGACGGCTCGAACCTCTACGTCTCCACACCGGACATGTTGCGCGAGGGCGCCAAGCGGGTCCAGGAACTCGGTGTGCGGCCGGAGTTGGAGATCTTCGACACCGGACAGCTGTGGTTCGCCAAGCAGTTGCTGGCGGAGGGCCTGCTCGACAACCCGACGCTGTTCCAGCTCTGCATGGGCATCCCGTGGGGCGCCCCGGCCGACCCGGGCGTGCTCCAGGCGATGGTCAACATGCTGCCGGAGGGCGCTCAGTGGGCCAGCTTCGCGCTGGGCCGCACCCAGATGCCGTGGGTGGCGCAGTCGATCCTGCTCGGTGGCAACGTGCGCGTCGGTCTGGAGGACAACCTGTACCTCAGCCGGGGCGTCAAGGCGACCAACGCCCAGCTGGTGGAGCGCGCGGTGCTCCTCACCGAGACGCTCGGCGCGAAGGTCGCGACGCCGGACGAGGCTCGCGAGCGGTTCGGCCTCCGCCCCCGGAGCTGAGCCGCACCGGCCGTCAACTCCGTCGCACGGCCGTCGGGTTGGGTCCCTCCAGCCCGACGCGGGGCCCGGCCCGCCCGCCCGCCGCGCGGGCCCATGGCACTCCCCCGCTCGTCCCACGCCCCGTCCACGTCCGGTCCGGGGTGCTCCGCGCGCGGAGCGCCCACGGCGGCGCGTCCCGTCCCACTCCCCTCTCCTTCTTCTCCCCACCGTTTCCGGAGGAACGAACCGAGATGACCAACTCCCCCACGACACCCACCGGTTCGTCCGAACCGTCGTCGATGGAACCGGCCTCCGCGGTCACCCCGCCCCCGTCCGCCGACCCGTCCCCGAACTCCACGGTGGCACCGCCCTGTTCGCCCGAGGAGGTGCGGCGGGTCGCATGTGTGGGGGCCGGGGTCATCGGTGGTGGCTGGGTCGCCCACTACCTGGCGCGCGGCTACGACGTCACCGCCTGGGACCCGGCGCCGGACGCCGAGGACAGGCTGCGGCGGCTGGTGGAGTCGGCCTGGCCCGCGCTGGAACAGCTCGGGCTGGCGGAGGGTGCCTCCACCGACCGGCTGTCCGTCACCGCCACGCTCCAGGAGGCCGTCGCCGAGGCGCAGTTCGTGCAGGAGAGCGCGCCGGAGAAGCTGGACCTCAAGCGCTCGCTGCTGGCCGAGCTGGACGCGGCGACCCCCGCCGGTGTCGTCATCGCCTCGTCCACCTCGGGCTATCCGATGACCGACATGCAGACCGAGGCGGCCACCCCCGAACGGCTCCTGGTGGGGCACCCGTTCAACCCTCCCTACCTCATCCCGCTGGTCGAGGTGGTGGGCGGCGAGCTGACCGACCCGGCGGCCGTCACCTGGGCGTCCCGGTTCTACGAGGTGGCCGGGAAGTCCGTCATCACGATGGACCGCGAGCTGCCGGGCTTCATCGCCAACCGTCTTCAGGAGGCGCTGTGGCGGGAGGCGCTGCACATGGTCGCCAACGGTGAGGCGACCGTGCGGGAGATCGACGACTCGATCACCGAAGGCCCCGGGCTGCGCTGGGCGTTCATGGGTCCCTGCCTGACGTTCGCGCTGGCCGGGGGCGAGGGGGGCATGGGCCACATGCTCGACCACTTCGGACCCTCGCTGAAGTCGCCCTGGACCCGCCTGGAGGCACCGGAGTTGGACGAGGCGCTTCGTACTGCCATGGTCGAGGGCTGCGACGAGGCGGCCGGAGAACGTACGATCGCGGATCTCGTCGCCGAGCGCGACCAGGGCGTCATCGACGTGCTGCGCGCCACCGGACGACTGCCGCAACAGCGGGCGCGACAGTCGGATCGAGCCCAGCGGCCGAAGCAGCCAGAGCAGCAGCGAGAGAACGAGCGAGGTGCCCCGTGAGCGACCGGCTCCCCGACTTCCAGCAGACCGTCCGGCCGGAATGGATCGACTACAACGGCCACATGAGCGAGGCGTTCTACGTTCTCGTCTTCGGGCACGCCACCGACATGATGATGGCGGAGACCGGACTGGGCTCCGGCTACCGCGAGCGCACCGGATGCTCCCTCTATACCGTCGAAGCGCATGTCCGGTACCTCCGCGAGGTGGAGGAGGGAGCCGAACTGACCGTGCGTACACGGGTGTTGGGCGTCGACTCGAAGAAACTCCGGTTCACGCACGAGATGTACGTGGGTGAGGTGGACGGCGACCCGGTCGCCACCACGGAGTTGCTCGGCGTCCACGTGGACCAGGGCGCGGGCGGCTCCGCCCCCTTCCCGGACGAGGTGCGCGATCGGTTCCGCGAACTGGTCGAGAAGGAGCCCCCGGCCTGGGCGGGGCGTTCCATCCGCGCCGTGGCCTGAGCGGTCACCCCGCGCACCGCCTCCCTCCGGCATCCGCGCCCGCCCGGCCCTTCCCGCACTCCCGGACGCCCGCGCCAAGCGCCATCAGCGGTACGGCACATGGGCTCCGGCCGGTCCACGGAGGGGAGTTGGGCGATGCGGAGAGCCGGTGGGAGACGGCGGCGCGGGTCAGGGTGGAGGGGCGCCGGGGAGGTTGGGAACGACCCGTGAACGGCCGGATCCCTGCGCTAGGGTGGCCCAGCTGAGTAGGGGGTGTCGGTTCCGGGTCAACACACCCGATTCAGTCCGGCGTTGGTGAGAACGAACCGTCGGGCCTCTCGCGCGCGAGCGCCCACGCCTCCGGCGCCACACCTTCCCACCGTGCGAACGCGAACGGAGCTCCCGGACCTCCGTTTCTTGGAGTGAGCCGATGTCGGCCACCTGTCCGAGTTGCGGCGCCACAGCCGCCACACCGTCGGACCGCCACTGCCCGGACTGCGGGGCCGATCTGAACCCGTCCGGTAGCGGAACCCCAGACGGGTTCAGATCGGCTCCCGCCCCGGAACCGGCGTCCGGCGAGGGCGAGTCCACCGACCGGAGCGAGGCGTCCACGGGCGACACGGAGACACCCGCGGCCGGTCTGGAGAGCGGCGCGACGACCCGGATCCGTGGCTCCGCCGCTGGCGTCACCTCCGAACCCCTCGTCTCCGACGCCGGTTCGCCCTCCGCGTCCGACAGCGGCACCCCCTCCGAACCCGGCTCCGGCTCCGCCACGGACTCCGGCTCGCCGTCCAACTCCGGTACCTCCGGTGGGTCGTCCTCCGGCGCGGCGCCCGAGGACGAGACGGTGCGCGGGCCGTCCACCCCGGAGCCCCAACCATCCACGGCGACAACCCGGTTGCCGCACCAGCAGACGGCGGAGCCCGCGGCCTCCACACCGGACGCGCGACCGGCGGAGCCCACCACGGCCGCGCCCGACGCGCAATCGGCACCGGCCTCGCGGTCGGCCGCCCCGTCGCCGCGGACGGGACAGTCGGGGGGAGAGGGGCAGGCGGGGCAGCCCGCCGCCGCGTCCCCGGCCGGGGACGCCGCAACGCCCGCCCCCGGAACGGCCGATGCCGAAGCCGCCGCCTCCGGGGCGGTCCCGGGAACCGCCGGGGCGGTCCCCGGTCAGCAGCCGCCGCACGCCGGGCAGCCTCCGGCCGGGCAGACGCCCCCCGTACCGCAGCAGGCCCAGTACTCGCAGTACCCCCAGTCCCCACAGTCCCCCCAATCCCCGAGCTACCCGCAGGGGGCGGCGCCCGGCGCCGCCCCGCAGCCCGGCCAGCCCCACCCCGGCACCGGTGCGTACCCGGCGGCCGGTGCGCCCGCCGGGTACCCGACGGGCGGCTACCCCGCGGCGGGTTACCCGGCCGTGGGCGGACCGGCCGCCCAGCCACACCCCGGGGGCCTCCCCCAACCTCCGGCGCCACCCTCGGCGTTGGGCCAGTTCCTGGTCCGCACGTTCACCGGCGACTGGGGCGGCTCCGCCAAGGCGGCGGTCCCGGCGGTGCTGATCCTGCTGGCGGCCGCCGCCGGGCTGGCGATCCCCTCGGACGAGGCGTTCGACGAAGCCGACATCGGCTACGGCACCCGGCTCCGGTACGCGCTGGCGCTGCTGCTCCAAGGAGTCGGCGGATCCGTCGAGTTGACGGGCCGCGCCGAGTGGGCCGACGCGTTCTTCAGCATCGGCGCGCCGTCGGAGAGCGACAGCACGATGACGCTGGGGCTGCTCCCCCTGAGCAGCACCGTGCTGTTCGTCCTCACACTGTGGATCGGCTCCCGGCTGATCCGGCGTGGGCTGGAGACCCAGCGGGCGCACAACACCGCCGGTGTCGAGCACGCCGTGCGCGTCTCCCTGCTGTCAGCAGCTGGTGTGCTGCTGCTGTCGCTGCTGGCACGGCCGGAGGTACAGGACGTCGAGCTGTCCAACGCGCCGCCGATGGCGATGCTGGGCGCCCTGCTCCTCGCCGCCGTGACGACCCTGGTGGTACTGACCCGCCCGCAGGTCGAGTGGTGGCTGTCCACCCGCGACGCGCTCCGGCTCCTGGTCGCGACGGTTCGGACGACGCTGCTGGCCCTGGTGATCGTCCTGGCCATCGCGTCCGTCGTCACCTACGTCGCGCTGCTCGTGTACTGGCGGGACGACCTGGACGTCTGGCTCGTGACGCTGCCGCTCGTGATCCTGCCGAACCTCGGCATCCACGGGCTGAGTATCGCGTGGGGCGCCGCGGTGCGGGGCGAGAGCGACGGCTCCTCGACCGCCGCTGGTACCAGGACCTACTCGGAGTCCGCGTCGTTCGGGCTCTCCGAACTGGGCGACGCCGTGGGCGAACACGGCGATCTGGCCATCGCGGGAGCGGTGGCGGGCGGTCTGCTCTGTGCCCTGGTGCTCGGGGTGCTGGCCGCCCGGCGGCTGCCGGGGCGCGGCCTCCCGCTGCTGGCCGGGGGCCTGTTCCTGGGCGCGGTGCTGCTGGGTGGGGCGGTCGGCGACGGCCGTGCCGAACTCCAGGTCACGGAGGGCTCGTCCAGCCAGACTCCGGACTCCGACACCCCCACGCCGGACGAGGGGGCGAGTTCGGACGGCGGTCTGACCTCCGGCGGCAGCGACGGCGGATTCAGCTCCGGAGGATCGGACGGTGGCTCCGACGGCGGATTCAGCTCCAGCGGTTCGGACGGTGGCTCCGACGGCGGCTTCAGCTCCAGCGGTTCGGACGGTGGCTCCGACGGCGGCTTCAGCTCCAGCGGCGGATCCGACGGCGGTTCGGACGGCGGATTCAGCTCCAGCGGCGGCAGCGGCGACGGCGGCCTGGCGGAGGGGCCGGAGGGCGGCCCGAGTGGCGATCGGGACACCCTGACGCTCAGCGTCGAGGGCTCGGTGGACACCGCCGAGCTGCTGCTGTTCGGCCTGCTGTGGACGATGGGCGCGACGCTGCTGGTGCCGTTCGTCGCCAGTCTGATGCGCGGCGAGCGCCCGGGTGGGGCGAACCAGGTCCCGGGCGGCTACGCCCCGTACGGCGCCGACCCCTCCGCGATGGCTGGATACGGCGCGTACGGCCCCGGTGGCCAGGCCGGTTACGGAGGGCACGGCTACGGGGAGGGCGCGGCTCCCGGTCAGACGGGCTGGGCGCCCGCCCAACAGGCGGGCCAGACCGGCGCGTTGCCAGCGGTCGACCCCGGGGCGCAGCCCGGCGGTCCGTGGGCGCCCGGCACCCCCGGGGCCCCCGGGGCTGGCGGAAGTCCCTGGCTTGACGGCAAGGGAGACCCCGGCGGGCCGGAGAAGCCGGACGCGAAGGGCTAGGTGAGGACGCGCGGTCCGCGATCCGCCGGAGGCGGGTACGGTCCGCGACACCGCGCCGTGGGGGCGGGGTCTCTTCGGAGGCCCCGCCCCACGGTCGTTGACCGGCCGGGACCGGGGGGTTGGTTGACCCGCTCGCGGCCGGTGGTCCGACGTGACGGAGGGCGGGCCGGGGCGAACGGACGTTTGACTGTCCGGGTGACGGCTCGCAGAATGGCGCCATGCTGCCGTACACCTCCACCCCGCTGGGCCGCTGTGGCGTGCCCTGGCGTGGCGGGTGCGAGCGGTCCGGTCGATAGCGGCGTTCCAGGTTCCGACCCGCCCCTGTCCCCCACCGGAGCACGTCGGCGCGCCTCCGGCGCGCGGCACCGGCACGGTTCCCGCCGCCATCCGGCGTCCCGTCGTGGTGCTCCGGTCGATGACCCGAGGATCGTCATGCCAGCACACTCGACCACCGCCCCCGCCGCCCCCCTCTCCCCGGCCGCCGCCGACAGCGTCCCGGCCCCCACCCCACCCACCGACTCCACCGACTCCGCAGAGTCCGCCGAGTTCCCCGAGTTCGCCGAGAGCACAGCGCCCGCCGGGACCACGGTGACCACCAGGTCCCCCGTCCCCGACTCGCCCGTCACGCCCGGTACTTCCGCCACCGGCCACCCAACGGCCCCCGCCGGGGGGCCCGTGCTGCGCGCGGCGCGCGTTCCGGCCGGCGGGATGTACGAGGGGCGCCGCACGCTCCGCCGGGTGCCGGACGGCTGGCCGGAGGAGCGCCCGTACGAGCTGTTCGACGTGGTGCCGCAGGGGCGCGTCATCGGCGCCGAGATCCGTGGCGTCGACCTGTCCCGTCCGCTCGACCCGGAGCTGCGCGAGGAGTTGAACCGCGCCCTGCTGGAGTGGAAGGTGCTGTTCTTCCGGGACGCGCACCTCACCTCCGAGGAGCAGCGCGCCTTCGCCCGCCACTGGGGCGAGTTGGAGACCAACCCGCTGCTGGCCCAGGGCTCGGCGGCCGAGGTGGCGCGGTTCGAGAAGGGCGGCGCGGCGACTCCCACCTTCGAGAACGTGTGGCACACCGACGTGACGTTCCGGGAGCGGCCCGCGCTGGGCGCGGTGCTCCAGCTGCGTGAGGTGCCGCCGTTCGGCGGTGACACCCTGTGGGCCGACATGGCCGCCGCGTACGACAACCTCTCCGACGAGGTGAAGGCGCGGATCGATGACGCCGTCGCCGTCCACGACTTCATCCCCGGCTTCGCCCGGTTCTACGGTCCGGAGCGACTGGCGCCGCTCCAGGAGCGGTTCCCGCCGGTGCGGCACCCGGTGGTGCGGACCCATCCGGAGACGGGGCGCCGCATGCTGTTCGTCAACACCTCGTTCACCACCCATATCGAGGGCGTGGACCGGGCGGAGAGCGACGAGTTGCTGGGCCTGCTGGTACGGCAGGCCCACGTCCCGGAGTACCAGGTGCGCTTCACCTGGCGTCCCGGGTCGATCGCCTTCTGGGACAACCGGGCCACCCAGCACTACGCGGTGGACGATTATTTCCCGCACCGCCGGGTCGCGGAGCGGGTCGCCATCGCGGGTGACCGCCCCCGCTGAGCCCCGGTCCAGCGTGGGCCCCGGTCCACCGCCGTGAGCCGCCCCACGTCCCGCCGCCCGTTCCCCCGTGACGGGCGGCGGGCGGGTGCTTCCGGGGACCGCTGGTGGACGCTGCCAGGCCAGGGCCCGACTCCCCTCCCGTCACGGGGAGTTGGGTCAGCTCCCGGTCCGGGTCGCGCTGGCCTCCATCGCCCTGAGAGTGACGGTCATGTGCCGCCGCAGCTCGTCCAGCCGGTCGGTCAGGGCCGCTTCGGCGTTGCCGGGGTCGGCCTCCTGCGCCATGGTGACGCCGCTCTCCGCCGGGCCGTGGGTGAACGACTGGCGTACCAGGGTCTGTTCGGGCCGCTCCCCCACGTCGAGGTGGTAGCGCCAGTGGGCCAGCGGTTCCACCCGCTCCGGGGCGTCACTGTGCACGTCCCAGGCGAAGACGTACGGCGGTTCGACCTCGGTGACGACGCACATCACCTCGGTGACCAGGCCGTTGGAGAAGCGGTTCCGGGCCTCGAAGCGGGCGCCCGGGGCGGGGCCGGTGGCTCCGTCCAGCCACCGCGCGTGGCTGCACTCCGGGCTCCACTCGGGGTTCCGGGAGACGTCCGTGACCAGCTCCCAGAAGCGCTCCACGGGTACGTTCACGGTCAACTCCACCTCGGTGCGGGCGCCTGCCGCCCGGTGCTCCGCTGTCATGCCGGAACAGACCGGCCACGCGCCGCGAACTCATCGGCCATCGCCGTACCGGAACCCGACCGCCCACGCCACCTCACCGTCCACGCCCTGCCGTGGCGCACCACCCAGGCCGTCCGCACCGAACCCGGGCCGTCCCCCACCGAACGCGAGCCGCACCGAACCCGGCCTTCCGGCCCGGACGTCAGGCTCAGGACCCGCGCGCTTCGGGTGCGGCCGAGGGGTCGTGCGGGACGCGGAGGCCGGGGGCGAGGAGCAGGGTCACGGTGACGGACGCCGCTCCCATCACCGCCATCGCGACGGCCGGAGTGGTGAACTCGGCGACAGCTCCGGCGAGTCCGGCACTGACGCCCTGGAGGGTCAGCATCCCGGAGGTGCTCAACCCGAGGGCATGGCCGCTGAGTTCGTCCGGTGTCAGCTCCATCAGCCGCTCCTGGAGGAGCAGGCTGGCGGAGAACCCGACGGAGGCGAGCCCCACCGCGAGGAGGGCCAGCGGCATGCGGGGGTCGAGGGCGAACAGCAGGTAGGGGACGCCGAGGAGGAGCCGCAGGGCCGGGCCGAGCCGGACGCGCCAGCGGCGGGGCAGCAGGCGACCGGCGAGCACGTCCCCGCAGAACATCCCCCCGGCGGCCACCGCGAGCAACAGGCCCGCGTGCCCGGGTGAGTAGGGGACGAACAGCGATTCGCAGCCGACGACCAGGCCGTTCGGCACCCACAGGGCGAGGTAGACGAAGCGGCGGGGGCGCGCGGACCACAGCAGCCGGTTGTTCCGCCAGGTCTCGGCGACCGAGGGCCGTCCGTCGGCGCGGGGCGCGCGGGCGCGGAGCCCGAGGCGGGTGACGAGCGCGCCCGCGAGGTACAGCGCGGCGCCGGTCAGCAGGCCGCCGCGCGGGGAGACGGCGGCGACCAGCGCCCCGCCCAGCGCGAAGCCGCAGATCTGGGTCACTCCGGCGGACATGTTCAGCACGGACCGGCCGAGCAGGTAACCGTCCCGGTTCAGCAGCTCGTTGAGCAGTCCGTAGCGGACTCCGCCGCCGAGCGCGGACAGGGTGCCGATCACCAGCATCAGCGCGAAGATCGTCCACACCGGGGCGCCGGGAAGCGCCTGGACCAGCGTGCACAGTCCGGAGACGAGGCCGAGACCGGCGAGGGTGGCGCGGGGCGGGAGCCGGTCGGCGGCCGAGAGCAGGGTGGTCGCGCCGAGCACCTGGGCGAGGGACGGGCCGAACATCGCGAGGGCGGACAGCAGCGGGGAGCCGGTGGCGCTGAACACCAGGGTGCTGAGCGCGAGTCCGCTGACGGTGACCCCGGCGACGTGCAGGGTGCTGCTGGCGAACAGCGGGCCGAACTCGGGTGTGCGGAACAGCTCGTGGTAGGTGCGCATGGCTCCGCAGCCTCCGGCGGGCCCGAACGGGGACGTTACTCTTTCGCGGGGAGGCGAAACATGGGCTGGTGGCAGCTCAGTACGGACACGCTGGCGGCGAGCCGGTTCACGGTGTCCGCCTTCGCGGAGACCACCGCGAGCCTGGGGGTGCTGCATCGGGGTTCGCCCAGCCATCCCGGCGAGCGCGCCTGGTTCCGTGCCCATTTCCCGGCGTATCAGCAGCTGTTGGAGCGGCAGCCGCTGACCGCGCTGCTGATCCGTTCGGCCTGGCGGCCCCGTTACGGGGCGGACTTCATGGCGCCGGTACCGCGCGTCGTCGCGGGGCGTCCCGCCCCGGACTCCGGTGACCGTGGTTTCCACGCCGAGCTACGGCGTGTTCGGGAGACGCCCGCCGAAGTGGCCCGCGCCGACGTGGCGTTCGCGCTGGGCAGGCGGCTTCCCGAGGAACTGCTCCGGGCCGATCTGGCCGAACTCGCCGCCGACCTCCTGGAGTGGGCGTGGCGGGAGACGGTGCGACCCTACTGGGAGCGGCGGCGCCGGATCCTGGAGGCCGATGTGGTGTACCGCGTGGGGCAGTTGGGTCAGCGTGGCTGGGCGGAGACGCTGGACGCCCTGCGTCCGGGGATGCGCTGGCTGGGCCGGAGTCGCCTCCAGATCAACCGCTACGACTATCCGCCCCGTGAACTGCCGGCCGCACGCCTGTTGTTCGTGCCGGTGACGTCGGACCGGGGCTGGGTCACCTGGGAGGGTCCGGACCACTACGCGGTGGTGTACCCGTGCGCGGGGGCGCTGGTGCGGGTGGAGCGGCCGGAGGCGCCGGAGGCCCTGGGCAGGCTGCTGGGCCCGGCGCGGGCCAGGGTGCTGCTCCTGCTCGACGCCCCGAAGAGCACCACACAGCTGGTGGCGCTCACCGGTCAGGGGCTGGGGTCGGTCGGCCGCCATCTGCGGGTGCTGCTGGACGCGGGACTGGTCGGGCGGCGGCGTTCCGGGCGGTCGGTACTCTACTTCCGGGCCGCCGCTGGCGACGCCCTGGTCCACGCTCAACTGCCCTCGTCCGCCTGCTGAGTTGATGCATTCCCGAACCCGGCGAGCCGCACACCGTCCGTTTCCGCCGGACCGACCCGGCCCCCGGCCGTTCACCGAAAGGACCCCGATCGATGACCGGTACCCCTCCCGACGGCCAGGACTCCTCTGACGGCTCCGCCGCGCCCGCCGACGCGGCCGAGCCGGACGCGCTCGCCTCGCTGATGCCGTTCGCCCAGCTGCTCGGCCTCGTCACGGAGCGGCTGTCCGCCGAGACGGTCACCGCCCGGCTCGACTGGGACGCGCGGCTGTGTACCAGCGGCGGGACGCTGCACGGCGGGACGTTGATGTCGCTGGCCGACTGTGTCGGCGCCGCCTGCGCGTTCCTCAACCTGCCCGCCGGGGCGGGGACGGCGACGGTGGAGTCCAAGACCAACCTGATGCGGGCGGTACGCGGCGGCGCGGTGCGGGCCACGGCCCAACCGGTCCATGTTGGGCGGTCGTTCATCGTCGTCCAGACCGACATCCACGAACTCCCCCCGTCCGGGGCCGATCAGGGCGGCGGCCGTCTGGTCGCCCGTACCACCCAGACGCAGGCGGTCCTCTCCCCCGGTTCCTGATCGGGGGACCGGCCCCGGAACGCGAACGCCCCCGCCGGTGGGGCCGGGGGCGTCGCCGTCGGGTGGGCGGTGTCGTTGTCGGTGCCGGTGTCGGTGGATCAGTCCCGCGGGATCATCTTGTCGGGTGTGACGGGGAGTTCGCGGACGCGGACGCCCGTCGCGTTGTACACCGCGTTCACCACGGCGGCGGGGCTGCCGACGATCCCGATCTCCCCGATGCCGCGCGAGCCCATGGGGTTGGCGTGCGGGTCCTCCTCGTCGAGCCAGACGGCCTCGATGTCCCCGACGTCCGCGCAGCTGGGGATGTGGTACTCGGCGAAGTCCTGGTTGACGACGTGCCCGGTGCGGTGGTCGAACACGCCGACCTCGAAGAGCGCCATCGACAGGCCCCAGGTCATCCCGCCGATGAACTGCGAGCGGGCGGTCATCGGGTTGATGATCCGGCCCGCGGAGAAGACACCGAGCATGCGCGGGACGCGGATCTCGCCGGTGTCCCGGTGCACCCGGACCTCCGCGAACTGGGCGCCGAAGGAGTGCACCGAGTACCGCTCCCGGTCCCGGTTCTGGGGCATGTCGGCGGTCGTGCGGGAGCCGGGCCGGGGAGCCGGGCCGTGCTCGGCGCGGAAGGCGCGGGCGGCGCTCACGATGGTGGAACCCCAGCAGGTGATGCCGGAAGAGCCGCCCGCCACCGTCGCCGGAGGCAACTCGGTGTCGCCCAGCTCCAGTTGGACCGCGCTCAACGGGCAGTCGAGCGCGTCGGCGGCGATCTGGCTGAGGGCGGTGCGGGCGCCGGTGCCGAGGTCGGCCGCGCCGATACGGACGCTGAACCGCTCCACGCCGCCCGCGTCGCGACGGTGCTCCACGGTGGCGGAGGACCCCTCGCCGCCGTAGCCGGGGTAGGTGGCGGCGGCGACGCCGAGGCCGACCAGCCAGTCGCCCTCGCGGCGGCTGCCGGGTGCCGCGCGGTCCCGCCAGCCGAACCGTCCGGCGCCGGTGCGCAGGCACTCCGCGAGCCGCCTGCCCGACCAGGGCTTCCCGTCGTCCGGGTTGGTCTCGGGATCGTTGCGGATCCGCAGGTCGATCGGGTCGAGTCCGCACCGTTCGGCGAGTTCGTCCAGCGCGCACTCCAGCGCGAACATGCCGGGCGCCTCGCCCGGGGCCCGCATCCAGGACGGTACGGGCACGTCCAGCGCGGCCAGCCGGTGGCTGGTCGAGCGGTGCGGAGCCGCGTACATCATGCGGGTGGCAACGGCGGTCTGCTCCGCGAACTCCTTCACGCGCGAGGTGTGTTCGATCGCGTCGTGCCGGATCACGCTGAGCCGTCCGGTGGCGTCGCAGCCCAGCCGCACCCGCTGCACGGTGGGGGTGCGGTGCCCGGCGAGGGAGAACAACTGCTGCCGGGTGAGGGCGAGTTTCACCGGACGGCCGGGTACGGCGCGGGCGGCGAGCGCGGCCAGCACGTTGTGCGCGTGCGGCATGCCCTTGGAGCCGAACCCGCCTCCCACGTGCTGCGCGACGACCCGCACCCGGGCGGCGGCGAGCCCGAACAGCGGGGCCAGCGTGGCGCGTACGGTGTGCGGACCCTGGGTGGAGTCGTAGAGCGTCAGGTGCTCGCCGCCGTCCGCCTCGCTGTCCGGGAGGAACCACACGGCGACCGTGGTGTGCGGCTCCATGGGGTTGTTGAACTCCATCGGGGTCCGGTACGTCACGTCGACGGACCGCTCCGAGGCGGCCAGGGCACCCTCCGGGTCGCCCTGTTCGGTGTCGGTGGGGAAGGCCGGGTTGACGTGTGCGGGCGTGTACAACTCGCGGCTGTCGGCCCGTAGTTCGGTCTCGTGCGGCTGCTCGGCGTACACCGGACGCACCAGCCCGGCGGCCTCCCGCGCCACCTCCGGGGTCTCCGCGATGACGGCGCCGACGAACTGCCCACGGAAGGCGACCCGTGGCGTCTGAAGGACGGCGAGTTCACCGTCGTCGGTGTCGGCGAGCCGGGTCGCGTTCTCGTGGGTCAGGACCTCCAGCACCCCCTCGACGGCGAGCGCCTCCGTGGCGTCGATCCGCTCGACCACCCCGCGCGCGACGGTGGCGCGGACGGGGAAGACGTGGGCGGCGGCGGGGAGTTGGACCGGGTCGTACTCGTAGGCGTAGGGGGCGTGGCCGGTGGCCTTGGCCATGCCGTCGAGGCGGCGCGGCGAGGTACCGATGGAGCGCGGTTCGAGGGTGAGGCGTTCCTGTGTCATGTCCGTCCCTCCGTGCTGAGTTCGCGCAGCAGCGCGGTGAGGGTGCGGCGGGCCATCGGCACCTTGAACTCGTTGCCCGGCAGCGGTTCGGCCGCGTCCAGTTCGGCCTCGGCCGCGTCGCGGAAGCTCTCCTCACTCGCGGGCGCCCCGAGGAGCGACGCCTCGGCGCGGACGGCCCGCCACGGCTTGTGCGCGAGGCCGCCGAAGGCGACGCGTACGTCGGTGACCACGCCGTCGGCGCTCTCCAGCACGGCGGCGGCGGAGACCAGCGCGAAGGCGAAGGAAGCCCGGTCACGGACCTTGCGGTAGCCGGACCGGCCGCCGTGGGGCAGCGGCGGCAGTTCGACGGCGGTGATCAGCTCGCCGTGCTCCAGCACCGTGTCCCGCTCGGGGGAGTCCCCGGGGAGCCGGTGGAACTCCTGGAGCGGGACGCGCCGTTCGCCGTCGGCGCCGAGGATGACGACGACCGCGTCCAGTACCGACATCGCCACCGCCATGTCGGAGGGGTGGACGGCTACACAGTGCGGTGAGGCGCCGAGCACCGCGTGGTAGCGGTTGTAGCCGCCGAGCGCGGCGCAACCGCTGCCCGGGGAGCGCTTGTTGCAGGCGGTGGTGGTGTCCTGGAAGTAGACGCAGCGGGTGCGCTGGAGCAGGTTTCCGGCGGTGGTGGCGGCGTTGCGCAGCTGCCCGGAGGCCCCGGCCAGCAGCGCGCGGCTGAGCACCGGGTACCGCTGCCGCACCAGCGGGTGGGCGGCCAGGTCGCTGTTGCGCACGGTGGCCCCGACGCGCAGTCCCCCGTCCGGGAGTTCGTCCACACCGTCCAGCGGGAGCCGGGAGATGTCGACGAGCAGGTCGGGCCGGGCGACGCCCAGCTTCATGTGGTCGACGAGGTTGGTGCCCCCGCCGAGGTAGGACGCGCCGGGGTGGCCGGTGACGGTCGCGACGGCCGAACTGGCGTCCGGCGCGCGGTCGTAGGCGAAGGGCCTCATCGCGCGGCCACCTCCCGGATGGCGGTGACGATGTTGCCGTAGGCGCCGCAGCGGCAGAGGTTTCCGCTCATCCGCTCCCGTACCTCCTCGTCGTCCAGGGTGACCCGGGCGGTGAGGTCGCCGGTGACGTGGCTGGGGCTGCCCTCGGCGGCCTCGGCGAGCATGCCGACCGCCGAGCAGATCTGGCCCGGTGTGCAGTAGCCACACTGGAGACCGTCGTGTTCCACGAAGGCCCGCTGCATGGGGTGGGGTTGGCCGTCGTCCGCGAGTCCGGCGGCGGTGGTCACGTCGGCACCGTCGTGCGCGACGGCGAGGGCCAGGCAGCTGACCACTCGGCGTCCGTTCAGCAGCACGGTGCAGGAGCCGCACTGTCCGTGGTCGCAGCCCTTCTTGGGCGCGGTCACCGACAGCCGGTCACGTAGCGCGTCGAGCAGGGTGGTCCGGGTGTCGACGGTCAGCGGCCGATCCATACCGTCCACCCGCAGGGTGATATGAGCATCCATCCGGCTTCGGGTACCACCGCCCACCGCCCCCTAACGCCCACCGGCCCGCGCGCCCGTCGAACGGCCCACCCCCGCTGGTCCGTACGGAGCCCGGGCCGGAGGGGCCCCGGCCTGTTCCGGCCCCGGCAGAGGGGCCCCGGCCTGTTCCGGCCCGGCGGAGGGGGCCCGGCGGAGGGGCCCGGACCGGAACGGTCCCCGGGGCCGTGCGCCGTGCCGGGGGTGGTGGTGACGCACGGGTTTGGCGGACCGGCGCGTACGGAACGGC
Source organism: Streptomyces sp. AJS327 (assembly GCF_013450295.1). GTDB lineage: Bacteria > Actinomycetota > Actinomycetes > Streptomycetales > Streptomycetaceae > Streptomyces. The sequence goes on along the minus strand of NZ_SKBR01000004.1, from coordinate 686,453 downwards.
TCTCGCGCGCCGCGCACACCCGTACGCGGACGTCCCCGGCACCGCCGGTGCGAGGTCCCGGGCCCGCCCGGCCCTGGACGGCGGCCCCCGCCCGGAAGCCGGGGTCGCGCGCCGGACACGGGCCCGGACGGCGAGCGGGGCACGGACGGCGGTGCGGGCCCGCACCGCCGTCCGTGCCCCGGACCCCGCCCACCAGCCGCCACCGGGCCCGCGCACGGTCCACCCGGAGGACGTCCGTCCGTACCCCCGGTCCGTACGCGGCGCGTGTCAGCATCCCGGGCGGCCGGAGGAGTACGACGTGGTTCAGGGTTTCTCCCAGGAACCGGGCACTCGCGGTCCGGTCGCGCACTGCCACCCGGCGGGGCTGCGCAGGGTCCGGCGCGCGGGACTGCTCATCGCGGTCGGCGGCTTCCTGTTCGGCTACGACACCGGGGTGGTGTCCGGCGCCCTCCTCTACCTCCGGCAGGACTTCGGGCTCGGCTCCCTCCAACAGGGCACGGTGGTCAGCGTGACGCTGATCGGCGCGATGGTCGGCGCCCTGGTCTCCGGCCGGATCGCGGACCGGCTGGGCCGCCGGACCACTCTCGGCCTGGAGGGCGTCGTCTTCGGGATCGGCACGGTGCTCGCGTCGACGGCGGGCGGCTACGTCGAGCTGGTGGTGGCCCGGGTGGTGCTCGGACTGGCCGTCGGCGCGGCCTCGGCGACCGTCCCCGTGTACCTCGCGGAGATCTCGCCGCCGGAGGTCCGGGGGCGGGTGCTCAGCACCAACCAGTTGCTCATCACCGTCGGCATCGTCACGTCGTACCTGGTGGACCTGGCGTTCGCGGGCGGTGGCAACTGGCGGGCGATGTTCGCCGTCGGCCTCCTTCCGGCGCTCACCCTGATCGTCGCGGCGCTGTGGCTGCTGCCCGAGTCGCCGCACTGGCTGATCCGCCACGGCCACACCGAGCGCGGCCGCCGCCTGATCGCCTCCGTCTCCGGGGAGGAGCGCGCCGACGAACTCCTCGCGCGCGCCCAGCGCGACACCGACGGCACGCCCCCCGACGGCAGGGACGACACGAACGGCACGAACGGCACCGACGGGGCGGAGGACGCCGACACCGGCCGAGCGGGGCGGGCGGGCGGCGGACCCGGCGGATCTGACGGGGCCCGGGCGGCGGAGGAACCGGACGCCGGAGCCGGCGGCGGCAGCGGGGACGGCGGGGAGCACGAGCGGCGAGGCGGCGAGGACGACCGGCCGGAGGACGACCGGCCGGAGCACGACCGGCCGGAGCACGACCGGCCGGAGGACGGAGACGACGGGCGGGGCGACGGCCACGACTGGCCCCGGCACCCCGCGCACCCGGACGGGAACGGCCGGACGGGCCGCACGGGCTGGCGGATGCTGCTGGAGCCGGAGGTGCGCCCCGCGCTGGTGGTCGGGCTGACGCTGGCGGCGGTCCAGCAGCTCGGCGGGATCAACACGATCATCTACTACGCCCCGACGATCATCGAGAGGACCGGTCTCGACGCCTCGAACTCGATCTTCTACTCGGTGTTCATCGGCCTGATCAACCTGGTCATGACGGTGGTGGCGATGAAGCTCATCGACCGGGTGGGACGGCGCCCGCTGCTGCTCTGGTCGCTCGGCGGCATGCTCGTCACCCTGGCGCTGCTCGGCCTGAGCTTCGTCGCCGGGCTGAACTCCGAACTTACGCTGCTGTGCATGGTCGTCTACATCGCCGCCTACGCCGGTGGGCTCGGCCCGATCTTCTGGGTACTGGTCGGTGAGGTCTTCCCCCCACGGGCACGCGCCCTGGGCTCCAGCTCGGCCACGACCACCAACTGGCTCGCCAACTTCGTCGTCGGCCTCGTCTTCCTCCCGCTGGCGAACGCGATCGGCGAGGGCGGGACCTTCTGGATCTTCGGCGGGGTCTGCCTGGTGGGGCTGCTGTTCGTGGCGCGCTTCGTCCCGGAGACCCGCAACCGGGAGTTCGACGAGGTGGACGCCGCTCTCCACGCCCGCTTCGGCCGCCGCCCCCACATCCCCAGCCAGTCCCGCTGACTCCCCTCCCGGAGACCGGGCGCCAGGCGCCGGGTTCCGGGTCCGGAACCGGTGGCAGGCCGCGGGCCGCGGGCGGTCCTCGGAGGCGCCGCCGCCCGGGAGGCCCGGGAGAGGTGGCCCCGGTCCACCGCCCGCTCAGTAGCGCGGCAGGGCGGCGACGCCGTCCACGCACCGGGCGGGCGGCAGGATCTCGGTGAACGAGGCACCGCCGAGCACGGCCGAGCGCAGCAGCAGCGGCGCGGCCGGGGCGCTGAAGGCCGTCGGGTCCGTGCCGAGGGCCGCGGGGTCGGTGCCCAGCGCGCGCGGGTCCTGGCGGGAGGCGAACAGCTCGGGGTCGCCCGCGCGGTCGGCGGCCAGCAGCAGCGTCTCCACCCGGCCCTCGGCCAGGGCCTCCTTGACCGCCGGGATGCCCTGGAGGGCGCGGTCCCCGGACAGCTCCGCCTCCAGGCGTTCCAGCACGGTCCGGTGACGGGCGGTCATGATCTCGTGCATCGCGGCGTCCACGCTCGCGCGCAGGCTCTCCCGGGCGGAGGCGTCGGTGCGGCCACCCTCGACGTAGACCACCTCCGCCTCCGGCGGACGGGCGGCCAGGTGCTCGCGGAGCAGCCCCACCGCCTTCGGGTCCCCGGCGACCAGGACGACGGCAGCGTCCACCCCCGCCGCCGCGTCCCGTACGTCGTCGGCCGCCTGCCCGGTGTTCTCCGTCCACAGGTTGACGGTGCGCCGGTGGAAGGACGCCTTCGCCTCGGCCCCGGCGCGCACCCTGCTGATGTGCAGCGTGCTGCCGTTGAAGGTGCGCCGCAGCGTCGGCTCGAAGCCCGAGGCCGGGTAGGCGTCCACGTCCGCCCCCTCCCGGTCGACGGCCACCACGACGTGCGGGAGCTGGTGGTCGCGGTCGATCGCCACCCCCAGCGGATCCGGTACCGGCAGCACCCGCGCGCTGTCCGCCGCGGGTGGCTCCACGAGGGTGAACGCCCCCAACAGCCGTCCGGCCGAGGCGAACAGCGCCTCCCCCTGCGGGCCGGGGAGGTCGGGGAGGCCGCCCACGACGCCGTCCAGCACCTCCAGGTCCACCTCCTCCGCGCCCTGCTCCCCCAGGGCGCGACGCGCCGCGCGCCACCGCAGCTCGATCTGCTTGTCGGCGTCGTGCGTCAGCCGTGAGGTGTCGAGATGGACGGAGACGACGGAGGAGTCGTCGGCGTACAGGGGCTGGAGGAACGCGAGATCCATGAGGGTTCCGGGCGCTGTCGCACCCTGCCGCCTTTCCTGAGGTGCACCGCAACAGGCAGTACAATAAGCCCTATTTCTCCCTGTATGGGAAATCTCTCCCCGGGCGCGTTGCCCCACCCCAAGGGACCTCGCCGTCCGCACGCACGCGGGAGCTGGCGTCACGCACCGAGCCGCCGCCGCACAGCCGCCGCCACGACACGACCCCGTCCGACTCAGCCGATCGCGGGGCGGTCGCGCAGCCTGCGCCGCTCCCAACGGCTGGGGTGGCGGACGACGACACCGGCCATGCCACCCTCCCCGACGAGCCGGATCAGCGGGGTGCCGGGCAGCCGCTCCCCGGTGGTCCTGTCCCTCAGGCCGCCGATACCCGGATCCATCCCGTCGGTGTTCGCGGCCCAGCCGTCGGGCAGCACGACCGTCACCCCGGCCATGTCCCCGTGCGCCTCCACGACCACCTCGGGGACGTCGCAGCGCGCCCGGCTGAAGTCGAGCTTTACCCCACCCCAGCCGCCGTGGGCGACGACCCGCGCGGGCACCTCCCAGACGCCGGGGCCCCGGGAGGCGCCGTGCATCCCGCCCTTGAGAACCAGCGGCGGCAGTTCCTCGGGCGCCCGCGGCCGTGGCAGGTCGACGGTGAGGGCGGCCAGTTCCGCCTGCGTTCTGGCCTCCAACGCCTGACCCACCCGCGTGTCCAACTCGTCGAGGTCGATGCGGCCTTCGGCCGCCGCGTCCCGCAGCCGATCCACCACCGCCTCCCGCTCGTCGTGCGAGGCACGGATCTGCCCCGCGGGCACGGGATCCGACGAGGATGCGGACGGCTCGGCAGTCATACCGCAAGGATAGGCAACCCGGGAGGATCCGGGACCTCCCCCGGCCACACCGCCCAGCGGACCGGCCGCCCGAGCCGTCGCGATCGGGGCGCCGTCACGGTCAGGCGGCGGTCGCGCCGGTCACGGGTCACGGTCAGGCGTCGGTCGCGGCCCCGGACACCGGCGCCCAGCCGCGCTCCACCGACCGTCGGCAGCGCTCGGGTTCGTCGCCCGCGCTGGTGAACAACGCCGTCAGCAGCGGCACTCCGTGCGCCAGAGCCTCCGGCGGCAGGGGGCCGGTGGCGACGAGCGAGGCGATCCCGTGGCCGACGGTCCAGCTCTGGGTGGCCAGTTCCAGCGGATCGGTCTCGGCGCGGAACCTCCCCTCGTCGCGGGCCCGTTCGACGGTGTGGACCAGCGAGTGGAGCAACTCGTCGGCCGCTCCGAGGTCTTCGAGCGCGAAGCGCGCGTCGAACATGACCCGGTAGAGGTCCGGGTTGTCCAGCGCGTTGCCGAGGTACGCGGCGCCCAGCGCGGCCAGGTCACGCACCGGGTCCTCGGTCGGCTCGACGAGCGCGAGCCTGGCGCCCAGACGGACGAACCCCTCCTGGCGCAGGGCCTTCCACAGCCCGTCCATCCCGCCGAAGTGGGTGTAGACCGCCATCGTCGACACACCGGCCCCGTCAACCAGAGCGCGGAGCGTGACCGGCCGCCGCTCCCCCAGCATCCGGGCGGCCCGGTCGAGCAGCAGGGAGCGGACCGCCGGATCTCTCGTCCTCGCCATGGCCGCCACGATACATAGCGACGTTATGCTTTCATGGCCTGACCCGCCACCCGGGTCCGCCCAGACCCCGCACCACGAGGAGACCGCCCATGCCCGTGACGCTGATCAACCCCGAGGGACTGCCCCAACCCGAGGTCTACCGCCAGCTGTCCGTCGCCACCGGCTCCCAACTGGTCTTCCTGGCCGGGCAGGTGGCCCGGGACGCCGACGGACAACCCGTGGGCGAGGGGGACTTCGCCGCCCAGGTGGAGCAGTGCTACCTGAACGTCGCCACCGCCCTGGCCAGCGTCGGCGGCAGCTTCGACGACGTGGCGAAGCTGACCGTCTACGTCGTCGACTGGACCCCGGAGAAGATGCCGCTGCTGGGCGAGGGCGTGAGCCGGGCGGCCGAGCGCCTGGGCGTCGACCCGGCCAAGCCGATCACCCTGCTGGGCGTCACGGCGCTGGGCGAGCCCGACCTTCTGGTCGAGGTGGAGGCCACCGCCGTCCTCCCCTGATCGCCGACGAACCGTCCCCGCACCCCACCACCCCACGCCTCACGGTCCACGGCAACCGGCGTACGACGGAGCACACCACGCGCGGACCGTACGCCCGGTGCGGTCGGTGGCGTGCCAGGCGGCGCTTCCGACGGGCGCGGCGCCCTCAACTCCCGCCTTCCGTACCGCCGTTCGCTTCCACCCCAGCCTGATCACCCTCCCCGGTGCCCCCAGCCGCCCCTCCCGGACGATCCGGACCGCCCGGACTGTCCGAGGAGGCGGCCTCCCCGGCCGCCTTGTCGGGGACGAAGGCGAAGCTGAGGATGTGGCGGGTGCGGCCGTCGCCGGGGGTGGTGTGGGTGCGGCGGCGAACGGCGGCCTCGATCTCCGCGACGAGTTCGCCGAACTCCTCCGGGGTCAGCCAGGCCATGCCCTGCCGGTAGAGGACGCCCTCCCGGGCCGGTTCGGCGTCGTCGCGCGAGAGGTACCGCTCGAAGTCGCCCATGAGGGCCCCGGTGAAGAGGGTCAGCGCCTGCCGGTGGTCCTCCGTCGTCATCTCCGTCCGGGTCTCGTCGTCGACCACGGCCTCGTCCTGGCGGACGCGGTAGCTGCGTTCGAGGGTGCCGCGGACCTGCCGTTCACGGACCACCTCCAGGATTCCGGCCTTGGCGAGGATGGCGACGTGGCGGTACATCGTGGCCGCCGAGACGTCGGGCATGCGCTCCCGGAGCTGGGCGGTGGTCAGCTCGTCCGCGCCCAGCAGGGTGCGCAGAACGCGCGCCCGTACCGGATGGAGGAGGAGGTTCGAGTTTGCCATGACTCCATAGTCTCATGTTTGATAACGTTATCGAAGTTGAGAACATTGAGAGGCGGAGCTGTGCCCGACACCGAGATGACGGTCACCACGGACGACGGAACCCCGTTGGCCGGCACCCTGACCCGGCCGGAGGGCCCGGGCCCGCACCCCGCAGCTCTACTCCTGCACGGCTCCGGCCCGCTGGACCGCGACGGCAACACCCGCAAGCTCCCCCTGCACCTCGGCGGTCCGCTGGCCGCCGCGCTCGCGGCGCGCGGAGTCGCCACGTTCCGCTACGACCGGCGCGGCGCCGGGGCCACCCCCGGCGCCTGGCGGGCGGCCGGTTTCACCGGCAACCGCGCGGACGCCGCCGCCGCGCTCCGCGCCCTGGCCGCCCACCCGGAGGTGGACCCGGACGCGGTGGGCGTCGTCGGGCACAGCGAGGGCGCGCTGCACGCCATGTCCCTCGCCGCACACCAACAGGTGCGCGCCACCGTGCTGTTGGCGGGATACGCGCGGCCGGGCGAGGAGGCCCTGCGCCACCAGGCCCGCTCGATCGTCCACGGTCTGCCCGCCCCCGTCCGCTTGCTGCGACGCCCCCTCGGGGCCATCGGCGAACGTCTCCTCACCCGCGTCCGGCGGACCCGGACCGACGAGGCGCGCGTCGCCGGACTCCCCGTCAACGCCCGCTGGATGCGCGAGAACCTCGCCCACGACACCCGCGCCGACCTCGCCGCCGTCCGGGCCCCGGTGCTGGCCGTGACCGGCGGCAAGGACCTCCAGGTCGACCCCGCCGACCTGGAGGTGATCCGTCGGCTGGTGCCGGGCGGCGCCGAGGTCCACCGCCTCCCGGACCTCACCCACGTCCTGCGCCGTGACCCCGGGCGGCACACCCTCGGCTCCTACCGCCGCCTGCTGCGGGAGCCGGTCGACCCCGAACTGCTCACCCTCGTCACCACCTGGCTAGGCCGCCAACTGTCCAGCGAGGCCCAGGAGATGACGCCCGAAGCGGGTACGGCCACCGCCTGACCCCCGGGCGCCCGCCCACACCCGCCCGCCCCGGTCTCCACCCACCGCTCTCCCCCACCACACGTCTCCCACCGCACGTCCAGCGCCCCACACCACCCGCGCCCCAACACCCCACGGGCCAACTCACCACCACCCAGAGGCCCGACGCCCTCCCAGATCCCATCTCGCGTCGCTGAGCGGCCCCTCGCCGAGGGGTCCGGCTCGACGTGCGCGACGGCCACCACCCGATCGAGAGATGCCCCATGACGACCGCACCCCACACCCCGGCACCCGCCGTCTCCCACCGCGGCGACCTGATCCTCTTCATGTCCCTGGCATTCGGGCTCAGTTGGGCCTCGTGGTGCACCGCCATCGCGCTCGGCGGCGACGCGACGGCCGGTCCCACCGCGCTGCCCTTCCTGTTCGGCGCCTTCGGGCCGCTACTGGCCGCGCTGGCCGTCCGCGTCCGCCGTACCCGCCGCGGTGAGCCCGTGCCGCACACCGTGGTGCGGACCGGGCGAAGGACGCTGCTGTGGGCGCCGCTGCTGCTGGCGCTGACCTCCGCGACCGTCCTCGTCGCCGTCCTGCTGGCCCAGGCGGCCGGGGACGGCGGGCCGAGCACGGACACCGCCCGCGACCTCATGCGGGACGCGGGCGGGCCCGTCGCCTTCGTCATCGGCATGGTCGTCTCCGGTCCGCTGTCCGAGGAGCCCGGCTGGCGGGGCACGGCGTACCCGCGGATGCGCGTCACCATGAGCCGCTTCCAGGTCAGCGCGGTACTGGGCGTCATCTGGGCCGTCTGGCACCTTCCGCTGTTCTACATCGACGGGACCGTGCAGAACGACCTGGGCCTGGCCTCCCCGAACGGCGTCCTCTTCTCGGCCAGCGCCATCCCCATGACCATGCTCGTCTCCTACGCCTACGAACGCGCCGGGGTCATCGCCTCGATCGCCACGCACTTCGCGGCCAACACCACGATGGTGGTGCTGTCCGTCGACACCCCCGTGACGCTGGCCCTCATCACCGGCGTCCAGGCGCTCGTCGCGGTGCTCCTGCTGGCCACCGCCCGCCCCGCGCACTCCCCCGCCATCACCCCGGCGGCCACCCCCCACTCCCCCGCCGCCCCCGCGTCCCAGCCCCTCGGCACCCCCCACGCCTGACCGCCCCCACCGCCCCAACCTCCCCCAGCCGCCCGCCCGTTCGCCGCCAACCCGGGGACGGGCGGGCGATGGGACGAGCGGGCGGCGGCTACGTGGACATGGGTGGCCGTTGTTCACCAAGCGTTGGGCGAGGCCAGGAGACGACTACCGCACGTTGTACGAGGAGTTCACGCCACACTGATCAGCCGGTGAGGAACGACCGGGCAGCGTCACCGAGTTGCGGGATCCCGCAGGTCGCTGAGGAAACTGGCCCAGGAGACCTCGCTCACCAGCATGACCGGGGACGGCTGCTTGCTGTCACGGACCGGAACGGCCCCGCCGAGGGCATACGCCACCTCGACGCAGTCGCCGCCCTGGCCGCTGTAGCTACTCTTGCGCCAGACGGCGCTCTCAAGGTCGGGGGTGAACATCTCGTCGCTACCTCTCACTTCGTCACCACTACAGGCTGTGCAGTACTTCCGTAATCAGGTCGGTGCTCTGGGATGGGCTCAAGGCGATGGACCTGAGCGAATCGAAGATCAGCGTATATTCCGCCGTCTCCTCTGGCGTCTCCATGTAGAGCGTTCCTGTCCGGTGCTCCACGCACACGACGTCCGAGAACGCCGGGTTGGGGAAACCGAACATCACGAACGAGCCGAACAGTCCGGCGTGGGCGCCCGCGCCATCCGGGATCACCTGGAGGTCTATGCCGGGTTGCCTGGACGTTTCCAGTAGATGCGACAGCTGCTCACGCATAACCGCGTGACCACCCACGAGTTGCCGAAGCGACGCCTCCTGCTGGATCACGCAGAGGCGTGGTGGGTTCTCCCGCCGCAGCACCTCCTGGCGTTCGATACGTGCGGTGATCAGGGCATCAATCTCCTCGTCGCTCAACGTTGACGGGGCCGCTTCGAGTAGTGCCCTCGCGTAGTCGGCGGTCTGAAGTAGTCCAGCGATGAGCGACGATTGGTAGGACCTGACGTAGTCCGCCGACTCCTCGTAGCCGATGAAGTCGGTGTAGGTGGGTCGGGCCAGGCTCGCCCTGCGGACCCACCCCGGCTCCCGGCCGCGACGGGCGAGTTCGACAAGCTCATCCACCTGCGCGCCGTCGGTGACCCCGTAGAAGTTCAGCAGGTCCCGCAGTTCGCCCAACGAGATACCGAGCCTGCCGTTCTCGATGCGGTTGATCTTCGTCCGGTGGCAGCCCAGGCGCTCGGCGGCCTCCTCCTGATCCCTACCCGCGTCGCCCCTCGTACGGCGAGGGGCCATACGAGGGGCGTTGCCAACTCTACGATCACGTATCCGACGGAAGGTCGAACTCGCCGTCCCGCACCCCGAGGGTGAATGCCTCCCACTCAGCGGCGGTGTATCGCAGAACCGTGCCGTTTGGATCTGCTGGGTTCCGCAGCGCCACGGCCCCACCCGGTAGCTTGGCGATCTCCAGGCGGTCGTTCGGAGTGCTGTCCGGAGCACTGAGCCACGTCACATCAGAGAGGTCCAGCTCGTACAGCTCGGCCTTCGCGGTGACGTGAGCCATCACGCCGTCAGGGTGTCGTCCGCGACAGACGCAAGGAACGCGGACCATGCCTGCTGAGAGACACGGCTGGCGGGAATATCCACGTTCTTGGAGTCGCGCACCGCGAACCCCGCCACACCCGGGACGTTGGCGACCTCCACACAGTTGCCGTTGTTCGCCGTGTAGGAGCTCTTGCGCCACGGGACTTCAGCGAGGTTGACCGCGTACAGGTCGGACAGCTCGTTCATCTCACGATTCCTTCTCGATACGTTCGACCAGCTTGCGAGTATCGTGCTCGGACAACGCGGTCGTTGCCAAGTTGCCGAACAGTCGGTTCAGCCGTCGCAGCACGAGCGCGTCGTCGCGGAACGTCGTAGCCTCCGCCGACTCCATAAAGACTACGTCCGGATCGACACCCTGCCCACTGCTGAACAACGTGAAGGCTCCAGTGCTGGCACCGTTTTCTCCTGCACTGAAGGGGATGACCCGGAAGGTGATGTCCTTCATGGACGCGATCGAGGCCAAGTGCCGTAGCTGAGCTCGCATCACGTCCCTGCCACCCACTTGCAGCCGCAGTGCCGCCTCCGTCACGACGGCGTCAAGAGCCAGGGAAGCGCGGTCACCGATCCGCTCTTGGCGGCGCATGCGTACCTCGGTGAGACTGTCGATCTGATCCGGCCCAAGGGCGGCGAAGCCTGGGCCGGTGATTGCACGGGCGTAGTCCTGGGTCTGCAACAGCCCTGGGATCAGCAAGGGCTGGTACTCAAAGCACCGGACCGCCTCAGCCTCATAGGCAAGGAATTCGGCGTAGTTGGCGGAGATCACATCCGCGTAAGCCTCCCACCACGGCGGAATGCGCTGCATCGCCCGCGTCGCCAGTTCGGTCAGCTCCGCCCGCTTCTCTTCATCTACCTCGTAGAGCTCCATCAGCGCTGCGAAGTCCTTGCGCGTACACATGCGCCTGGCGAGTTCAACGCGGCTGACCTTGGAGTTGTGGCAGTTGAGGTGTGTGCCGACCTCTTCCGTCGTCAGCCCCAGCCTGTCGCGGAGTATGCGCAGCTCAGCACCCAGCTTCCGCCTTGCGGCGAGCGGGCTTCCGCTACTGAGAACGGCCATAGTCCCTCCATCTCCCCTGCTGGTTCGGCCCGTTGAGGGTATCTCAGCACTTCACGGAGCGCCGCGCAGCAGATTGGCAATCTGCCACACAACTGCTTGACGATGTGGCAGCGTTACTCGCACCATGTTCTTCGTAGCCGTGGGTGCCCCTTTGACTCCATAGCGCGTCGACCCGTCGGGCTGCACCGCCAGCCAGTGGCAACCCGCACTGGATGGTGCGCACTCACTGGCAGCACGCCACCAGTTCTCTATGGGAGCCCCGAAGTATCCCGAAAGGCCCTGGTTCAGGGCTGATGACCGAGACACATACAGGAGAGTGATGCGGAGATGGGGACACGTGAACGCGACGCAGCGGGCTCCATTCCGGAAGCGGAGCGGGTGCGGCGGGAGTTACGCGACGCCTTGGAGGACGTCGGTGTGAGGTTGCCGTCGTTGGGGTTGGACCCGCTGTCGTGTACGGGGCCACGGCCGCAGCCGTTGGTGGATTTGGGGCGGTGTGATCTGGCGACGGCGCGGGAGTTGACGGCGTTGTTGCGGAGGTACCGCGAGTGGGGGAGGCAGCGGTGAGGGCCTATCGGGTGCTGGCGCGCGTGTGGGTGGCGGGCTGGTTACTGGTGTGGGGGCGAAGGTGAACGGCTGGGCACAGACGGTCGGTTACGCGGTCGCCGTCGGTGGCGTGGTCAGCGTCTACCTGTGGTGCGTGCTGACCTCCGCCGCCTCGGACGCCGACGCGCGGGCAGAGTTCGGGGAGCCCGACGGCTTCGACCTGGCCGAGGAGGACGACTCAACCGGACGGGGTGTGTGGGGGGTTGGGCGGTGTGGGCTGTACTGCGGTCGCGAGGAGGTACGCGTGACGGGGTTCCGCACCGTGCCCATGCCCTGGGGCCCGTTGACCCTGTACGGCTGCGTGCGCTGCCTGCGACGGCTCAACTTCCTGGAACGCCAGCGCACCCGCGAGTTGACCGCCCCCTGGCGCACACCCCTCAACCCCCACCCCACCCCGCCGAAGACCCCACCACCGACAGGCAGCCAGCCACAACCCGCACCACGAGCACGAGGTCAGGAGCCGGGCTCGAACTCACCGCTGGGACACAGCCCGTTGTGGTGCCCGGGGAGGTGCCGTGAACCAGACATGTGACCACCGCACCACCACGCGCTGCGACCACCCCACCACCGTCACCCGCGAAGGCAAGACCCACTGCGGCACCTGCGGCCGCCAGCTCTACCTCTGAGCCCCAACCACCCCCACACGAACGGTACGTGGGCCATGCCCCAACCCCCAACACCCACCCGGACCAGAGAACGCAACAGACCCGGCCCACCACCACACCCGCACCCGTGCCCGTACGGAGTGGCAGCGCAGACCAACTCCACGACGGGATACGCCCCGTGGGGCCACACAAGAATCGCGCACGATCTGGCGGACGATCCGACCGGTGACCCGGCGGACGGGTACCGATGCCCACCGGAACTGGACCGACCCATCCTCGCGGTGGCACTGACCTCCATCACCGCCCTGCTCACCCTCGGCATCGCCCTCGCCGCCTGCCAACACCCCACCACCCACAAACCCACCACACCCAAACCCGCAACCCACATACCCACCCACTGCACCCCAGCCACCACCACCCCACCACCCCGCACCGACACCCCCACCAGCCACCCAACACACCCACACCACAACCACGTTCAAAACCAACCCACCCCACCCACACGCTGACCCACCCCAGGAACAGGTACCCAACCCATGCACACCGAGTACGACTTCACCCACCCACCCGGCCGCCGCCTCGGCGCCCTCGCCCTCATCACCAACCCAGCAGGCCACATCCTGCTCGTGGAGAAGATCTACCGGAAACAACAGGGCGACCCACACCCCTGGGGACTACCCGGCGGCTGCGCACAACCCGACGAAGACCTCCACGACACCTTCCGCCGCGAACTCCTCGAAGAACTCGGCCACCACATCGAACCCGGCGACCTCCTCACCGTCCACCACATGCCCGCCAACCCACCCCACCGCGAGGGCTACAACTTCGTCTTCGACGGCGGCCAACTACCCCCCAACACCACCCTCACCCTCCCCCCACACGAACTCAGCGACCACCAGTTCGTCCCCCTCGACAACCTCCACCACTACCTCGCACCCCACCAACTCACCCGCGTCCGAACCGCCGTCCGCAACACCCTCCACAGCCACCGCACCGCCTACCTCTCCGGTACTCCCCAACACCTCAGCTGAGGAACATCACGGCCGCACTGACTCCGCAGACCCCACATGAGAAGCCGGTCTCGGGACGGACCTCAGCTCGGCAGAGATCTTCGCTCATTCTCGGGTAAATACAGCGCCGCTCCTTGGATTTAGCATGCCTGAAAACAAGTAGCAGCCACCCGCATATTCCATTTCGAGAATCCTTGACCTTCCTGGTTTCACCAGTAAACCTCGCAGGTAAAGTAACCACCTACAGGGCGCTGGAGATTGAGAGTCGTCGTTTCCACGTCCGAGGAAAGTCAGTTCCGGGTCCGTGGAAGGAGAAGGTCATGGCACAGTGGGTCACTGCGAGGGCAGTTGTCGATCACAAGGATCTAGCCGCAGCACTGAAAAGTGTCAAGAGTGACGCAATGACGCAGCAGGAAGCAGTGTCCAGCAATGTCCAGGCGTCTCTCGCCGAAGCCAACTCCTGCATGATGGGCGGCTGGACGACCTCGTGAACCTCCTCGTGGCGCAGGTTGCGCCTTGATGCCCCGTGTGCCCGGAGTCTGGTGTCCACCGCTCCGGGCACACGCACCAGCGACCACTCAAGGAGGAATCAGATGCATTTCCTCAACAACGGCCATCTGGTCGCCAGCGTTGGTCGATTGATCCGCGCCCGAGGCGGAAACGTACCCACATTAGAAGAACTACCAGCGGCTTACCGCTCCACGATCAGTGGCCTTCGTCCCGTCGGCCTCGGAGTGCGCGGCGAAGGCATCAACATCACTTACGAAGACGGCGAATGGGCGGAGTACTGCCGTAGCCAGGGGATCTTCCAGCACATCCTCGAAGGTTCCTCCACTTCGAACAGCACGACTCGGAGGGCCTGGGTCGCAAACGTCGACGCTGCGCTCCAACTCATTCAGGACATTCACCCGGGCCTTCGGTACATGGTCGACCTTCTGGTTACTGACCTGGTCGTCCTCGACTCCGGAGCGGATGGTGGTGGAAGCGCTTCCCAGATGCCCGGCGTGGTCATCATGAGCCCTCGCAAGGAGCGGGAGACCACCGACCCGGCGACGGGTGAGCAGGTTTCCCAGACCCCATGGGAGATTCTGGACTACGCCATGTGTCTGGTGCACGAGAGTCTGCATCTCGCCTTGTTCATCCTGGACATGGTGTACGGCACCTTCACCAAGACGAGTGCCGAGCTGGAAGACGAGCGGCACCGCGCACTGTCGGCCGTTAAGATCGGCCAGATGCGCCCGCTGGACAAGGCGTTCCATGCAGCGATCGTGGCGGTGCCGCTGATGTTCATGGAGCGCGTCTGCGGGAAGAGAGACCTGGTGGACCTGTACACACAGTCCCTGGGCGACGCGTGTGAATCCCTGGAGAATCGACGCGAGTTCTTCACCCCCTACGGAGCGATGCTGCTCGATGAGTTGGCACGTTTCGGCAAGACAGTCGACTTTCGACTCGTCGAGCAGAGCATCACCGATGAGGAGATGGCGCGCTACGCACCGTCATTGGGCTGATCGCGGTCGCCCTGACCGTCTACTCGAAGACGATTCCTGCTTCACGTGCGAGGCTCAGGGCCAACTCCATCGATCCCGGGCCCTGTACCGTGACGCCCGCGAGTGCTGCTGCGCCTCCGACGTCGACCAGCGTGCAGCTCTCGAAGCGCACGGCGCCGGGCTTCAGATGGGCGAACTGCGCTCCGCTCAGGTCGCAGTTCACGAATCGCACGTTGTGCAGTCCGGACTTCTGGAAGTCCGCGCCATGCAGAGGAACGTCCTGGAACACGACGCCGTAGAACTTCGACTCACGGAAGAGCGCGTGGTCTGCCTTGCCGCCCTCGAATCGCACGTCTCGGAAGGTCGCGCCGTTCCACGACGACCCGGTGACGCGGCTTCCGGTCACCGTGCAGCGCACCAGGGAGACGTCGCGGGCCCGCAGTTCGGCGAAGTCACACGTGTCGAAGGCCGTGTCGGTGAACTGTCCGCGCACCAATTCCGCGCCGGAGAAGCGCACCCCCTCGAACCGGCAGCCCTCCGTCTCGAACGCCTCCGCGCGGAGCCCGGCGAAGGACGTGGCGGGGTAACGGACCCTCTTGACGATCACGTCGTCTTCCAGGGTGTCGCGCGGCAGTTCCGCCGTTTGAACGTGTGTGGGCAACCTGGGAGCGGCGGGGCTCTTGATCGGGCCGCCGTGCCGCAGCGCCTGAGACATCCGCACGTCCTCTCGTAGATCGCTCGACTGCGGAGCGGCGTGCAGCGTAACAGCGCGACCACGGAGCGGATCTCTACGTCGGAGAAGTCCCAACCGTCGCCCGCCCACTCCGGAAGGCTTACGGGAGACGTCCGGGAGGAGCGGGGGGCCGGGGTGGGGTGGGGGTGGTGCCTTGGCGGCGGAGGTAGGCGAGGACGGCGCGGACGCGGCGGTGGCCGCTGTCCCCGACGGACAGGCCGAGCTTGTGGAAGACGTTGCCGACGTGCTTGTGGACGGCGTTGTCGGTGACGACGAGGCGCCGGGCGATGGTCGCGTTGTCGTGGCCCTCGGCCATCAGCGCGAGGACTTCCCGCTCCCGTGCCGTCAGCGCGTCCACCGGGTCGCCGTGGGCGAGGAGTTGGGCGATGACCTCGGGGTCCATGGCGGTGCCGCCGGTGGCCACCCGGCGCAGCGCGTCGGTGAACTCCGCGACGCGGCTGACCCGGTCCTTGAGGAGGTAGCCGATGCCGCCCCGGGTGTCGGCGAGGAGGCGGCTCGCGTACTCCTGTTCCACGTACTGCGACAGGACGAGGACGGGCAGCCCGGGGTGGTCGTGGCGGGCCTGGACGGCGGCCCGGATGCCCTCGTCACGGAAGGTCGGTGGCAGCCGCACGTCGACGAGGGCGACGTCCGGCTCATGGTCCCGGACGGCGGCGAGCAGGCCGGGGGCGTCGGTGACGGTCGCGGCGACCTCGAACCCCTGGGAGTTGAGGAGGAGTTCGAGCCCGGAGGCCAGCAGGACGCTGTCCTCGGCGAGTACTACGCGCACGGTAGCTCCACGGTGATGACGGTCGGCCCGCCGCGCGGGCTGCTGAGGCTCATCCCGCCGTCCAGCGCGGCGGCGCGGCGGCGGACGCCGTCCAGCCCGGAGCCCTGGGTGGCCCGGGCCCCTCCGATCCCGTCGTCGGTGATCTCCGCGCGGAGCAGCGCGCCGTCTCGGGTGACGCGCACCGCGGCGCGGGTGGCCCGGCTGTGGCGGGCCACGTTCGCCAGCGCCTCGGTGACGGCGAAGTAGGTGATCGCCTCGACCGCGGCCGGGACCTCACCGAGGGCGCCGACCTCGACGCGGGTCGGGACTCCGGCCCGGG
The DNA here is from genome assembly GCF_013450295.1 of Streptomyces sp. AJS327. Lineage (GTDB taxonomy): Bacteria > Actinomycetota > Actinomycetes > Streptomycetales > Streptomycetaceae > Streptomyces. The sequence continues at coordinate 669,985 of NZ_SKBR01000004.1, read as the reverse complement.
TGGTCAGGGTGGTGAGCGCCCCGGAGAGGCCCTGGTCGGCCAGGATCGGGGGGTAGATGGCGCGGATGACGGAGCGCAGCTCGGTCATCGCCCCCTCGGTCTCGGCGTGGGCCTGCCGCACCAGGACGGCGGCCTCGGAGTCGTCGGAGAGGGTCTCCCCGGCCACCGCCAGCCGCACCGCGATGGCCACCAGCCGGGCCTGCGTTCCGTCGTGCAGGTCCCGTTCGATACGGCGGAGTTCGGCGCTGTGCGCCTGGAGCACGTCCGCGCGGGTCCGGGTGAGTTCCGTGACGCGCTCAACGAGCCGTTCCTCGGGCGTTGTTGCCAGGATCGCGAGGCAACACCGAGCGTGTGCGCGGGCGAGGGGCGGGAGGACGAGGGCGGTGAGAGCCGCGAGCACCAGGAGGTTCGCCAGCCCGAGCGGCAGCGCACTGCCCCAGCCGGTGAGCGGGAAGCTGATCACCGGCAGCCAGGGTGCGGAGGGGAAGGCCCACCACAGGGCCGTGACGAGGGGTGTGGCGGCCAGACATCCCAGGATGAGAAGGGTGAGGGCGCCCGCGGGCAGACCGATGGCCACGTGGGCCAGCAGCCATCCCAGGGTGCGGCGGGTGGGGCGGGCGCGGGGCTCGACGGGTTTCGTCAACTGCGCCCCGGCGTCCCGGCGGTGGCGTTCCGCCCAGGGCCGTGCCACCGTGGGGGCGCAGAACAGGGGTGCCGCGAGCAGTGTCACCGTCGCGGTGGCCAGGACGCCCAGCAGGTACCGTCCGGCGCTCCGGGTGGTGTGCCATCGCGCGCCGAACGCGTCGTGTGTGCCGGGCACGTGGGTCGCCCTCTCCTGTCCTGGGCACCACTGGCGCGCCGTTCGTACCGACCGGCCGGGCGGGGCGGTGGGGTGGCGGGGCGGTCGCCCCCGTGTTTCCGCAGCCTAGGCACCGGACGGGCCGGTGGCACTACAGCTGGCTGTACCTCGGCGTCGGGGGTGCGCGGTAACGCTTCGCGTTCAACGTCCTACCTACCGTGGGGACATGAGATCCGCACCCACGGCCACCGTGCCGCCAACCCCGCAGACTCCCGTACGTGGCACGGCTGTTGGGCGGTGGTGGCGGCGGTTCGGCGGGCGCTGGCCGGTGGTCGCCACTGCCGCCGTCCTCAGCGCGGGTGTGGCCGTCGCCGCCCATCTGCCCGCCGACGCGCACGAGACGGCCAGCCCCGGGTACGGGCGGGACGATCTGCGCCGGGACACCGACGCCGTCCGGGAGCTGGGGGTCACCGGCGTCCAGGCGCGGGTGACCACCGGCTCCGGCCGGGACTTGGTCGCGGCCAGCGGCGTCGCCGAGGTGGGCGAGGACCGTCCGGTCCCCCGCGACGGGTACTTCCGGATGGCCAGTACGGGCAAGGCGCTGGTGGCCACCGTCGTCCTGCAACTGGTCGACGAGGGAGCGCTGACGCTGGACGACCCGGTGGACCGCTGGCTGCCGGGGCTGGTCCGGGGCAACGGGAACGACGGGCGCCGCATCACCGTCCGCCACCTCCTCCAGCACACCAGCGGCATCCACGACGACGACATCCCCGGCTACACCACCCCTCGGGAGTACGAGGAGCGCCGGTACGACACCTATCGGCCCCGGCAGATCGTCGCCCGGGCCATGCGGCACCGCCCCGACTTCGCCCCGGGCGACGGATGGGGCTACTCCAACACCGGCTACGTGCTGCTCGATCTGGTCATCGAGCGGGTCACCGGCCGTCCCTGGCACCGGGAGGTCAGGGACCGTGTGCTGACGCCGCTCGGCATGGACGACACCTACCGTCCGGGCCGCGCCCCCACCCCGCGCGCGCCGTACGCCCGCGCCTACCAGCTCTTCCCCTCCGGCGAACGGGTCGACGTCACCCGGCAGTTCCTTCCGGACCCGGGCGCCTACGTCTCCACCACCACGGACGTCAACCGGTTCTTCGGGGCGCTGCTCGGCGGTGAACTGCTGTCCCCCGCGCGGCTCGCGGAGATGCGGAGGACCGTCCCGGTGGACGAGGAGACCAACGTCCTCTGGCCTGACGGGCGTTACGGTCTCGGGCTGGTGCGGCGGCCGCTCTCCTGCGGCGGTGCCTACTGGAGCCACGAGGGCGGCGACGGCGGTTACGTCACGCTGAACGGCGCCACCGGGGACGGCGGCCGCGCCGTCACGGTGTCCATGTCCAGCGCCCTGGGCGACTCTCCGGAGAACGCGCTTGGGCAGGAGAGGGCCGCCAGCGCCCTCGTCGACCGGGCGCTCTGCGGCGCCCCGGCCGGCAGGCGGGGGTGAGGGCCGCCGGCCACCGCGCTCGGCGCGGGTCGGCTCCGACCGCTGCCGCCGCCGGGGATGCCGGGCGGGGGCCGACGGCGGGCGGGGGTACGAAGGCGGGCGGGACGGGTACCGTCCAGCCGGGACCGTCGGCGGGCGAGGAGGCAGACCATGACGAGTGCGGACACGGGCTCCCCGGGCGCGGGACGCCGCGCGTGCGGCAGCACCCCGGGTGCGGCGCCGCGTGGCCGCCGAACACCGCCCGCACGACCGGTGGTTGACGCCACGGGGCGACCGTAGAGCGATGGTCGGATCCGGTCCCGACGGCTCGCCCCTGCCGGCGCTCGTCCTCGCTGAGTGCCTGGGCCTGCTGGCCTCCGTCCTCCTCCTCGGCAACGAGGAACGTCTGCGGCGTCTCAAACCGCCGTCCAGGACGTTCGTTCGGGATGAGAAAGCCCGGGCCCACGACGCGCGGGTGCGGAGCCTGCTGGGCGTCAGCTCCTTCCTGAACGGGCTGGTCCTGCTGGCGTTCGCCGCAACCCCGCTGCTCGGCCTGGGTGTCGCGCTGTCGCCGGGCCGGGCGACGCACGGGGACGACGGGCTGCTGCTGACGCTCGTCCTCCTCGGCCTCGCTCTCGCGGTCGGCGGCGAACTGCGCCTGCGGCTCGCCGGGACGCGGGTGATGACCCACCGCGTACTGCTGCGGTACCTGCAACTCAAGGGCCTGAGCGTCGCGTTGCTCGCGGGCGGCGACCTGGCCGAATGGTGGTCGATCTCGCTGGGCGCGATGCTGGCCTGGCCGTCCCTCATCGTCGGCGGGTTGACGGCGGTGGCCCTGTTCCTCCTGCTGCTGTGGCTGGTGCTGGAGCTGAACGGCCGACTCGACGACCGTCGTTGAGGCCCCGGGCGGCGGGTCCCGCCCGGCGCGGCCGTCGGCTCCCGGCCCGGGGACGGCGCGGCCCGGGTGTGGCAGGCTGACGGCGTGATCGTCAGAGTGAGTGAGGCCCGCGTACGCCCCGAGCGCTTCGAGGCGTTCCACGAAATGATCGTCTCCTCGGTGCGGGAGTTCCCCGGCCGCTATCCGGGGCTGGTGGACCACGAGGTGCTGGTCGCCCCTCCGAACTCGCTGCTGTACGTGAGTCGTTGGCGCGGTGAGGCGGACCTGGTCGAGTACGCCGGAGAGCACTGGCGCGACCAGCCGGTGGTGCTGCCGGGCGAGGACGAGTACCTCCTCGGGCCGCTGGAGGTACGGCACTTCACCGTCGCCTCCCTGACCTGACCCCCGCCCGGTCCACCGGCCGTCCGGGACGGGGCGCCGCCAGCCGGGTCCCGTCACCCCGCCCGCGACCCGGCGCGGCCCGACCGGCCCGGCTCCACGCCCCACCGGTCGGCTCCCCGCTCGGGCGGGCCCGGCCTCACTCGGTGTCGGGCCGTGGGGTCATGAACGGGCGCAGCTCCAGCCATTCGTGGATCGGCTCCCCGCCCGCGCCCGGTGCGGCCGACAGCTCCCCGGCCAGCTCGACGGCGCGCTCGTGGCTGGCGACGTCGATCGCCATCCAGCCCGCGACGAGGTCCTTCGTCTCCGGGAACGGCCCGGAGGTGACCGGCGGTCGCCCCTCCCCGTCGTACCGCACGAAGGTGCCCTCGGGGGCGAGGGCCTGGCCGTCGACGAACTCCCCGGTCTCCTCCAGGCGTTCGGCGAACCGCCGCATGTACCGCATGTGCGCCGAGACCTCCTCCGGCGTCCACTGGTCCATGGGGACGTCGTTGACCGGGGCCGGAGCGCCTCGGTAGTGCTTGATCAGCAGGTACTTCGCCATGGGGGCCTCTCCTGGGAGTTCGGGGGCGTTCAGTATGGGATCGGCCTCTGACACCGCCCGCGCGCCACCCCGCCGGGACACCCGGCCGGTCCAGGCCCGTCCCGGTCGGCCCCCGGATGGTCAGCCGGGATCGGCGGGGTGCGTTGGGTGGGGAGCGTCGGACGGAGCGGGTGACGCCCCCGCGCCACGGTTGCGGACGAAGACGACCGGCGAGTTGCCGTCGCCCGGTTCGCGCTTGTCCACCTCGAAGTCGCGGGTCGCCTCCACGAGCGGCATGAGTTTGGGGAAGCCGTAGCTGCGGGGGTCGAAGTCGGGCTGCCGCTTCCTGACGAGGTTGCCGACGTTGCCCAGGTGCGCCCACCCGTCGTCGCCCGAGGTCTCCTCCACGACGTTCCGCAGCAGGCTCAGCAGCGCGCTGTCGCGCAGCCGGGCCGACCGGTCCTGTCTGCCGAGCCCGCCGGTCAGTTGGCCATCGGTCTGGGTGTAGGTGAGGTTCTCGGTGTAGATGAACTTGTCGCAGGCCGCCACGAACGGTTTCGGGGTCTTCCGCTCCCCGAACCCGTAGACGGTCAGGCCGGATTCGCGGATGCGGGCGGCGAGGCGGGTGAAGTCGCTGTCGCTGGAGACGATGCAGAAGCCGTCGAACCGCTCGGAGTAGAGCAGGTCCATCGCGTCGATGACCAGCGCCGCGTCGGTGGCGTTCTTCCCCGTGGTGTAGGAGAACTGCTGGATCGGCTGGATGGACTGCTTGAGCAGGTGGTCCTTCCAGCCCTTGAGGGACGTTCCGGTCCAGTCGCCGTAGGCCCGTTTGACGTGCGCCGTCCCGTACTTGACCACTTCGGCCAGGAGTCGTTCGATGATCGACGGCTGTGCGTTGTCCGCGTCGATGAGCACCGCGAGCTTCGCGGTGTGTTCGTTGTCCATGCTGCTCCTGTGGCGACCGGGGCGGGGTGGGACGCGGGTTCGCCTCCCGGGGACGCCCTCCCCGGGGCACCCCCATCAGGATGGTGCCGAGCGACGACGGACCGCACAACGGCACACGCCCGCCGGAGGCTTCCGGGCGGCGCCCGGGAGTTGGCCCGCCCCACCGCCCGGGAGTTGGCGCCCGGCCGCCGGGGCGGGCCGGGCCCGGGGCGCCGGAGCCGGCTACGGAGCCGGGGAGGCGGGGCTGGCCTGGCCCTGGCCGGTGCTCCAGGAGGCGAGGATGCGCAGGCCGTCGTGGGCCGGAGAGCCGGCTTCGGCGCTCCACACGATGAGTTGCTGGTCGGGGTCGCCCGCGCAGGTGAGGGCGTCCCAGTCCAGCGCCATCTCGCCCGCGACGGGATGCCGCAGCACCTTGCTGCCCCGCCTGCGCAGCATGACGTGGTGCTCGGCCCACCAGCGCCTGAAGTCCGCGTCCCGCATGGAGAGTTCACCGACGAGGCTCGCCATCCGCTGGTCGTGCGGGTTCTGTCCGGCCTCCCTGCGCAGCATCGCGACGGCGCTGTGCGCGACGTTCTCCCAGTCGGCGTGCAGCGCGCGGACGTCGGGGTCGGTGAACAGCAGCCAGGCGTGGTTGCGTTGCCGCTCCGGCAGCCGTCCGAAGTCGGTGATGAGGGCTGCGGCCAGGGGGTTCCAGGCGAGGATGTCCATCCGACGGCCCAGCACCATCGCCGGGCTGCTGGCCAGGTCGTCGAGCAGCCGCCGCAGTTGGGGCCGCACTCGCTGAGTGGCCGGGCGCTCACGGCGCCCGGCGGCGTCCTTGCCCGCCAGGGCGAAGAGGTACGCGCGCTCCTCCTCATCCAGCCGGAGGACGCGGGCGAGGGTTTCCAGGACCGGTACGGAGGCCCGCCTGCGGCCCTGTTCGAGGCGCGTGTAGTAGTCGGTGCTGATCGAGGCGAGCAGGGCGACCTCCTCGCGGCGCAGCCCCTGCACCCGCCGCTTGGCGCCGGTGTCGGGCAGCCCTGCCGTCTGCGGGCTGATGCGGGCCCGTCGGGCTCGCAGGAATTCGCCCAGTTCGCTGGAGTGCGCGTCGCCCCTCATGGAGGGAGTCTCGCAGAGGACAGGGGGTGCGTTGAGGGGGCCAGTACTGTCCCTGGACAGCCGAGTCGAGGGATGGATGCGTTCCATTGTGCGCTCCGGCTGCCCGGGTGGCCGTCGCTGGTGGCTCGCGAGAATCCCGGATTCCCGGAAATCCGGGATTCCGTTCGCACGGGCATTCCGTGACCACCCGGCGCCGTGCCGGGGCCCCTCCCGGGCCCCGGACGCCCGCCGGTGACGCCCCGCGTCCCCACCCGGCGGGCGCGGGCCTCCGCCCCTCCGACCACCGCCCGCCACCTCGGACGCCCCGGTGACGGTGGCGGCGAGGCACCCGGAATTCCCGGCCCGGGGACGCCTCCGCGCCCGCACGTCCCACTGTTCGCACGTCCCGTGTCCGGTGCCGTGGCGTGCCGGGGAGCCGCGACGTCCGGCGTTCTCGCGGCGCGCGAACTCCGCCGGACGGCCGGGCTCCCCGGCACCACGGAAACGGATATCCGCGAAGGTGTTCCGCCGCGTGGCAGTCCGAGACCAATGCGGAACCGGCCCCGCGAACGGAATGCGGGCCCGGGAATCGGCCGCCCGACGAAAGAAAGGACGAAGAGAATGCGGACGGACGTCATCTCTTCCGCGCGGCCGTGAACCGGCTCACCGGCTTCCTCGGCACCCATCTCTGACGGCTCCGAGGCTGACGGCCACTCCTGAACTGACGTACCGCCAACCGACCTCCACCACCGGCCCGATGGCCACCACCCGCTCGACGGCTCGCCCAACACCTGTCGTGGCCACGGTGGTTGACAAATGGGCGAGCGGGAAGGACCCCGCTGCCGCAGCCGTCCCCTCCGCTCTCCGGACGGCATCCGTCCACGCGATCCCGTTCCAACACGCCGCGTTGGGCGGAGAGTTCGGGATGGCACCGGCGTGGTCCGGCGGGGCCCGGGCGTCGGTGGGGGCGTGGAGAGGGACGGGGCGGGGTGGAGCGTGCGCCCCGGGGGGACGACGGCGCCGGGAGAACGCGGTGCCGCGCGGGGGCGTCAGCCACCCACCGCACGGGGCGAGTTGCGAGCGGCCCCGACCCGCGCGAGGCGTCACCCCGTCCCCGGCGGGGTCGTTGTGCCGCACGTGAACGCTGACCTCTCCCCCGGCCGCGTACGCCGCGCTCTCGGTCGCGCGCGTCGCTCTTCCGACGCCGCGCGGAGCACCCCCGGCCCGCCACCCCCCACACCCTCCTCCCCGGGGCCCGCCGGCTCCCGCCTCCGGACCTGGGCGCGGCTCAGCAAGGTGGACTCGGCCGCGATCTACTGGGTTCCCCTCCTGGTAGCCGCCTCCCTCGTACCCGCCGGGGCGTGGACGCCACGGACCGCCTGCGTGGCGCTGCTCGCCCTGCTCGGCTCCGTGGGACTGTTCACCGCGACCGTCGCGCTGGACGACGTGCAGGGCCACCGGGACGGCAGCGACGCCGCCAACTACGCCCACCACGAGGCCCGTCGGGACGCCAGCCGGAAACCTCTCGTCTCCGGTGTCATCCCACCCCGGCGTGCGCTCGCCTTCGGCTACGCGACCTGGGCGGCCGGTGCGGCGCTGTGGTGCGCGGCGGTGGCCGTCGCCCCGGTGCGGCCGGTCGTCGCGGTGGCGTTGACGGCTGGCCTCGTCGTCATCGCCCCGCAGTACTCGTGGGGCCTCCGGCTGAGCTACCGGTGCCTGGGCGAGGCGCTGATGGCGTACTTCTCGATCACGCTGGTCGTCGTGCCCACGCTGCTCTGCGGCGGAACAGCCGGAACAGCCGGAACAGCCGGAACAGCCGGAACAGCCGGAACAGCCGGAACCAGTCTGGTCTGCCAGGCGGCGCTGGTCGGGCTCTGGCACCTAACGGTCAGCTCGTACGCGAACACCGCGGACGCGGCCGGGGACGGCGCGGCGGGCCGCCGCACCCTGACGACGCTGCTCGGCCCGGGACGTAACCTCCGCTACCTCGCCCTGCTGACGACGGCCGACCCGGTGCTGGTGGCGGCGGTCGTCCTCACCTCCCCGCCGTCGTGGTGGAGCGGGCTGCTCCTCGCGCCCCTGCTCTGCCTGCGGACCCGCCAGGCGTGGCTGTTCTCCGCGACCCGGGACGCGCGGGCGGCCAACGACGGCTTCTGGCGGCTGTACTGCGCGGGCGGCTGTGTACTCGTCGCCGCGAACCTGGTGGGGCAGGCCCTCACCGGGTAGTCCCCTCCCCCGCCCGGGCGCCGGTCGGCCCGTCGGGGCGCCGGTCCGGTTCCGCCCGTTTCCACCCGATTCCCGGTTCCCCGGCTGGCGGGGCGGCCGGGCATCTTCCGGCCGTGTCCGGTGTTGTCCCAGGCAGGGAACCAGCCGGGCGGCAGAGCGTCCGGCTCCACACGAGTGCCGGGAGGCAGCGGGATGCAGATCGGGGAACTGGCGCGGCGCACCGGGGCGAGCCGCCGGTCGATCCGGTACTACGAGCAGCGGGGACTGCTGGAGGCCGCCCGGACGGGCAAGGGCTGGCGGGCGTACGACGAGCGGAGCGTGCACCGGGTCATGAACGTCCGGGCGCTGCTCGGCGCCGGGCTCACGGTGGACGACATCGGGCACGTGGTCCCCTGTCTGGACATGAAGACGGAGGACTTCCTGGCCTGCCGGGACAGCCCGGACGGCGTCCTCGCGATGTACGAGGGACGGCTCGCGGCGGTCGAGGAGAAGGCGGCGGAGCTGGAGCGGTACCGGGCCGAGCTGGTCGAGCGGATCGCGACGCTCCGTGCCGGGCGGCCGGACGGCGACCTGGGCGAGGTGCTGCGCCGCGCCGAGGCGGCCTCCCCAGCCTGAAGCCCGCACACCCGCCCCCGGAACCGCCACCCGCTCCCGCGCGTGGCGGCGGCCCGCGCCCTCGGGCGACGGCGGACTTGAAGGTGACACCGGTGTCAGTACCTACCGTCCGACGGCATGGGTACGACAACCGGAGAGAAGCCCGCGCTGCCGGGCTGGCTGTACGTGGTGTTCCTGGCGCTGCTGGCCACGGCCACCGACGAGTTCGTCATCGCGGGGGTGCTGCCCGCGCTCGCCGACGACCTGGGGGTGAGTACCGGCGCTGCCGGGCAGCTCGTGACCGTGTTCGCCGTGGTGTACGCGGTGGGCGCGCCGACGCTGGCGGTGGTGTGCGAGCGGTTCCCGCGCCGCACCGTGATGGCGGCCGCGCTGGCCGCGTTCGTCCTGGCCAACGTGGCCGCCGCGGTGGCGCCCGGCTACTGGTGGCTGATGGCGGCGCGGGTCGTCGCCGCGCTGGCCGCCGCGATCGTCGCCGCGGCCGCCTTCGCCACGGCGGCGGCCGGTGCCCCACCGGGGGAACAGGGCCGCTACCTGGGGGTGGTGACGGCGGGCATGACCGCGGCGCTGTTCACCGGCGTACCGCTGGGCTCCTGGCTGGGCGGCGCGCTGGGCTGGCGGGCCACGTTCTGGCTGATCGCCGCCGTGGGCACGGTCGCGGTCTGCGGGTTCCTGCTCACCGCGCCGTCGGTGCCGGGCGGGGCCCCGGTGCCCCTGCGCGAACGGCTGGCGCCGCTACGGAACACGGCCGTGCTGCGACTCGTCTCGGTGACCTTCCTCGCGGCCAGCGGCGGCCTGATGTTCTACACCTACCTCGGCCCCTACACGGCACGGGTCTCCGCCGGGGCCTCCGCGTCCTCGGGGGCCTCCGGTCCGCTGCCCCTGGCGCTGTTCCTGGTCGGTGTGGCGGGTCTGGCCGGTGCGCTGCTGGCGGGGCGGCTCACGGACGTCTGGGGGCCCAGGCGGACGCTGCGGACGGTGCTCGGGGGGCACGCGGTGGCGCTGGGACTCGCCGCGGCGCTGGTCCTCACCGGGGTGGACAGCCGTCTCGTCCTCCTCGCGGTGATCGCCTGCTGGGGTCTCTTCGCCTGGGGCCTCGCGCCACCGGTACAGGGCTTGGTCCTCGCGGCGGCCGGTCCGTCCGCCGGGATGACCGCGCTCGCGCTGAACATCTCCGGTCTCTACCTGGGCACCGGGGTCGCGGGGGCGCTCGGCGGGGCGGTGGTCAGCGTGGCCGACGTACGGTTCCTGCCGGTCGCGGCGACGGCGCTGATGGTGCTGTCCCTCGCCCTGACCTTGCGCCCGACCACCAACGCCCGCCCGGCCACCGGGGGTTCGGGGAACGACGCGGCCTCCCCGGCCACGGCGGGAGGGCGCGGGGACGGCCGGAACGCTCGTTCCCGGTGACAGTCCCATCGCCTAGAGTCAACCCCCACGGCGTCCCCGGGGGTGTGTATGGACCCGATCGTCCTGGCCGCGAGCACCGCGCTGGTCAGCGCCATGGCCACGGACAGCTGGGAGCAGGTCAGAACCGCCGTGACCGCCTGGTGGGGGCGCGTGCGCCCCGGGCGGGAGGACGGCGTCGACACCGACCTCACGACCCTGCGGGGGCAGGTCCTGGCCGCCCGCCAGGAACCGGATCCAGCCGCCGCCGAGCGCGAACTCGTCGCCGCCTGGCGCGCGCGCCTCCAGCGGCTGCTGGCGGAGGGCCCGGAGGAGAGCCCGGAGGAGAGCCCGGCACTGGCCGGGGAGTTGGCGCGGCTGCTGGAGGAACGGCTCGTCCCCGTGCTGCCGCCCGAGGAGCGGGAGCCGGTGCGGCGCGTCGTGCAGCACGTCGACGCCCGGGACAGTGCCCGGGTGTACGTGGCCGGGCGCGACCAGCACATCACCGAAGCGTGACACCCCCGACGGGACCCCCGGGCCCCGCGGATCCCCCCGGCCCACCGGGTCCCCCGGAACCACCGAAGCCCCTGAAGCCTCCGGAACCATCGGAGCCGCCAGGGCGGACGGACCGGAGCGACCCCGCCGACCCGCCGGGGACGGTGCGCCAGACCACGCACGCCAGGGACCGGGCCCGGGTGTACGAGGCCGGGCGCGACATCACCGTCTACGAGAGCCCCCGCCCCACCGCCGCCACCGGCCCCGCCCGCGAACTCCCGCGCGACCTACCGACCTTCACCGGCCGCGAGGCGGAACTCGCCCGGCTGCTCAGCGCCGCCGGGACGGGCGGGGTGGTCGCCGTCCACACCGTCGACGGTATGCCGGGCGTCGGCAAGACCACCCTCGTCACCCGCGCCGCGCACACGCTCGCGGACCGCTTCCCGGACGGGCAGCTCTTCGTCCGGCTGGACGCGCACACGCCCGGGCGGGAGCCGGCGGACCCGTCAACGGTCCTGGAGTCACTGCTCATCGGCGAGGGGATGGCCCCGCAGGAGATCCCCGCCACGCTGGACGGGCGGGCGCGGCGCTGGCGGGACCGGCTGGCCGGGCGGCGGGTCCTGCTGGTCCTGGACGACGCGCTGAACGAGGGGCAGATCGAGCCGCTGCTCCCGGGCGGTCCCGGCGCCCTCGTGCTGATCACCAGCCGGAACCGGCTGGTGGCCTTCGAGAGCACGGACTCCCTCGCGCTGGACGTGCTCCCGCCCGACGAGGCCGCGCTGCTCCTCAACCGGCTGTCCCGGCACACTCCCACGCCGGACGAGGTCCCGCTGGTGGCCGAACTGGTCGGCATGCTGGGCAGGTTGCCGCTGGCCATCTCGCTGGCAGCCGGCCGGCTCCGGCACGGCGGAACGGACCTCACCGAGCTGACCGTTCGCCTCCGTTCGGCCGATCCGCCGGACCTCCTCGGGGAGTTGACCACCACTACGGGCAGGGCGGTGGCCGCCGCCTTCGACATGTCCTACGGGGCCCAACCACCTGCTCGGCGGCGGCTGTTCCGCCATCTGAGCCTGCATCCCGGTGGTGAGGTGGACGGTTACGCCACCGCCGCGCTGGCGGACGTGCCCCTGGCCGAGGCGCGCGCGCTGCTGGCGGCGCTCTACGAGGAACACCTCATCGAGCAGCCCGCCACCGGCCGCTACCGCCTCCACGACCTGCTGCGCTCCTACAGCCGCACCCTTCTCGCCCAGGACCCGCCCGCCAGCCGCGAACCGGCCGCGGCACGGCTGCTGGACTACTACCAGCACGTCGCGGGCATGGCCGACCGCCATCTCACCGACACCCCGCTGCTGGCCGATCCCGCCGCCGGGGAAGGCGTCGCCGCACCGCGGTTCGCCACCTACGGGGAGGCCGTGCGCTGGATGCGCGTGGAGCACCCCAACCTGCTCGCCTGCGCCCGGCACGCCCTGGCCACCGGGCGGGACGACCGCGTCGTCGCCCTGCACATCGCGCTCACCGCGTTCCTGCGTCAGCAGGGGCCGTGGGGCGAGGCGGTCAGGCTGCACGAGGCCGCCGCCGAGATCGGGCGGCGGACCGGTGACCCGTTCAGCGAGGCGCACGCGCGGTGGGCGCTGGGCCGCGTGCGGACCTGGACCGGGGAGTACGAGGAGGCCGCCGCGCTGCTCCAGCGGGCCCTCGTCCTCATCCGCGAGGTCGGTTTCGAACTGGGCGAGGCCGGAGGGCTATGGGCGCTCGGCCGCCTGCGGACGGTGACCGGGGAGTACCCCGAGGCCGCCGAACTCCTCCAGCGTTCCCTGGAGTTGTTCCGCGCGGGTGGGTTCCCCCGGGGCGAGGCCGGTTCGCTCTGGGCGCTCGGCCGGGTGCGGACCCTCACCGGGGAGTACGCCGAGGCGAGCACGTTCCTCCAGGGGGCCCTGGAGCTGCACCACGCCGCCGGCTACCAGCAGAGCGAGGCCGACGCGCTCCAGGAGCTGGGCCGGGTGCGGATGCTCACCGGCGACTACCCGGAGGCCGCCGAACTCCTGGGCCGGGCCCTGACGTTGATGCGGGCCATCGGCTACCAGCACGGCGAGGCCGACGCGCTGCGCACCCTGGGCCGCGTCCGGCAGCTGACCGGCGAGTACCCCTCGGCACGCCAGCTCCTCGGCCAGTCCCGGGCCCTGTTCCACGACCTGGGGGACGTGCAGGGCGAGGCCGAGGTGCTGAACAGCACGGGAGCGCTGCTCGCGGAGGCGGACGGTCCGGGCCCCGCGCTCGCCGTCTTCCAGCGCGCGCTGGAACTGGCCCGGCGGGTGCACAGCCCGCTGGACGAGGCCCGCGCGCTGGAGGGCGCGGCCCACTGCCGGGCGGCGGCCGGGAACGTCCGCGAGGCGCTGGCCGACCAGCGGGAGGCGGTGGCCCGCTACCGCCGTATCGGCGCCGCCGAGACCGCCGCCGCCGAGACCTTCCTGGCGACCCTCGCGGCACCGGCCCCCGGCACCGAGGGGCCGACGGGGAGCGGGGCGGAGGACGCGCCGCCGGGCTGACCACACACGGGGCTGGCACGGAGGCGCGGCCGGAGCGGGAGCGGGACGGACGGCCTCAACCCCGCCGGGTGGGCGAGGCGTTGACCGAGGCGGGAGGGCATCCACCCCGGCCACACCCCGGCTCGGCGGCCGCTCCGCCCCAGCCCTTCCCCGGCCACCACACGGACGGCCACCGGTCGGCCCCCGCACGGCCGCCGGAGAACCGCTCGACGACCGCCGGAGGGGCCACCGGACGAGGCTCGCGGGAGCCGTCCGCGAACCCGGCCCAACCCGGGGCGTCCCGGGACCTCTTCGGAGGCCGGAGGCGTGCCGTTCGGAGGCCGGAGGCGTGTCTCGCGGTGTCGCCCGGGGGTAATAGGGTCGCCCGGCATGGACATCAGGAACCGCGCCGTCGGGATTCGCGGCACCTTCACGACTCTCGACGAGGGCGAGGCCGAGCGGCGACTGCGGGCCGCCGGGGTACGGGTGACGGACGAACTGGCCGAAACGGACGTACTGTTCGTCGGCGAGCGGCTGTCCGAGGGGGAGCGGGAGGACTGCGAGCGGGCGAGCGCCGAGGGCATCCTCCAGTACGAGAACGAGGAGGCGCTGCTGCGCGCGCTGGACGAGGTGGAGCGCCCCGACGAACCCTCCCCCGACGACGCCCCGGGGGCCACCCCGGAGCTGGAGGACGTGTCGGGCGACGCGGCCCCGCCGGAGGCGCCCGCGCGGTTCGTCGACCACGCCGAGCTGCGCGACGCGGAACCGGACCGGCTCGTGGAGCTGCTGGACGAGGCGGACTGGGCGCGCTTCCTCCCCGAGCGGGACCTGTTGCCGCTGCGGGAGCGGCTGTCGGAGCTGGAGGCGGCGCACGGCGTGACCCCGGCGCACCGCGTCGCGACCGACGGGGTGCGGAGCTACGGCACCCTGCTCAGCCGCCCCTACGGCCACCGTTCGACGCTGGTCGCGCTGGCGTTGAGCCCCGACGGCCACCACCTGGCCACCGGCAGCTGGTACCACGAGGACCAGTACGGGGAGAACGGTGTCCTCCAGGTCTGGGAGCTGGCCACCGGCCGCTGCGTCAACACCCTCGACTTCGTTGAGGGCGGGCTCGGTTGGTACGGCCACCGGCGCACCATGCAGTGGTCCGCCGACGGCCGGACGCTCGGCATGGTCGTCAACACCAACGAGGTCAGCACCTGGGACCCGTTCGGCGCGTCCATCGAGCCCTGGTCCGCCGCCGACGTGACGCCCGGAGTGCCCCGCCCGCCCTCCTGGGCGCTGCACCCCGACGGCCGCCGCGCCTACATAGCGGCCGGGAAGGCGAAGCGTGAGGGGGTGAACGGCGCTCTGGTCCCGCTGGACCGGGGGAGGCTGCACTGGCCCGCCGAACGGGCCCCGAAACAGCACCCGTTCTGGCTGGACGCGAAGCTGCCCACCTCGCGGGACGGACGGCATCCCCGGTCGCTCTGGGTGGAGAACCCCCAGTGGTCCGCCGACGGCCAGCGGCTCTACTCCCGTGGGCGGCGCGACGCGTTCGTCGTCGACCTGGAGCGCGGGGAGGTGCGATGGCACGCCCCGGTCGGTGACGTGTCCGCCTGGAGCCCCGACTTTCGCTACCTGGCGCACACCCAGCGGCGGCGGATCCACTTCCTCGACGCCGAGACCGGCGAGGAGGTGGAGCGCTCCGGCGGGCGGGAGCCCGCCGACCTGCTCCCGAAGCGCACCCTCGGGCGGGCCAACGCCGGGCTGTACTGGGCGGCCCGGGGATCGGTGGCCCGGCTGGCCGCGGTACTCGGCCCCGGCTCCCCGCAGCCCGGTGTGCACCTCTACGAGGACGGCGTCCACCGCCACCACCTGCCCGTCCAGCCGGCACGGGCGCAGGGCGGCACCGACTTCGAGCCGTGGGCCTGGGCGCCCTCCGGCGAGCGGGCGGCCCTCCTCACACACGACGGCGGCGTCGAGATCTGGGCCCTGGACGGCGCGGAGCCGGAGTTGCTGCGCACCGAGAACGCGCCGTACGACGCGCTCGGGCTGGTCTGGGGCGCGGGGGACGTCCTCGTCGCCGCCGGACCCCGGTCCCTGCGGTTCCTGTGTGCCGTGACCGGTGAACTCCTCGGCGACTACACCTTCCTGCGTACCCCGGACGCCGAACCGCCGCTGGCGGAGGAGGCGATGGAGGAGCTGTGGGGCATCGTCTTCGCCCTCGACGAGGAGACCTGGTGCCTCCCCGTCGAGCCGGAGTCCGCCATCGCACCGCCCGAGCGGCGGGAGGAGGTGGAGGCAGTGCAGGCGTGGACGGTCGACCGCCGCTACTCCTGGCCGCTGCGCTGGGGCCGGTTCGATATCTGGCCGGACGCCGAGACCGCCTCACCGCGGCTCCGCTACGACTCCTTCACCTCCGACTTCGTCCACCGGTACCCCCACGAGGTCATCGACGACGCCGACATCTGACCCACCGGGCTCCCCCGCCCCGCCACCCGTCCCCGCCGGGTGGGTCACCCGGGGCACCGGAGGTCGGCGAGGAGAGTGTCGAGGGCCTGCCTGCTCCTGCCCCAGTCCAGGAGCTGACCGGGGATCTCGGCCCGGGCCCGCACCGTGGTGTGGCCCTCGGCGCCCCGGCCGACGGTGACCGTCAGCACACCGCCGAAGGTGCGGGCGTCGGAGGGGATCTCGGCGGTCAGCGTGCAGCCGTCCGCGTGCTGTTCCACCGCGCTGACCGGCTGGGCGTGCCGGGCGAGGGAGCAGAGCACGGCGGTGGTGACCCAGCCCACCGGCCGGGGGAGCGCCTCCTCGCGCGTCCTACCGGTCCGCAGCCCCAGTCTCCTCCCGAGCCGGTTGCCGTGGGCGGCGCCGTGGACCGCCTGGTGGCCCACGAACGGCAGTACCGCGAACGCCCGGGCGAGGAACTCCTCCGCGCTCATCGGGGCGCGTGCCCCGGCGGCGCTGGCGCTGACCGCCTCGCGGACCTCCGGGGTGGAGACCAGCACCTCGTATCGGTGCTCGTCCCACCAACCTCCTTGGTGCGGCGATTCGTTGGTGTGTGGCGCTGATGGCATGACCGTTCCCCCTCACCCGGAGTCCCCCGGCCGCGGGAGCCTCCGGCCACGTGACGACCCGCACACCCGGGCCGGGTGGCCCGGTGACGGAACGCGGTGGCCGCCGGACCGTCCGTCGGGAACCGTACAGCGCGGCGGCGGCGTCTCGGCGCACAACGTCCCATCGGTCCGACGTCACCCCGAGCCCACGACATTCCGGTCCGGCGTCGCCCGATCCAACGACACGACGCCGCCCGGACGTTCGCGTGCGGGCGAGGTCGCGGGAGGAGACCCGTGTTTCCACGCCGCGCGCTTCCGGCCGAGCTGGGCAGAGCGATCCACGTGGACCGGCCACGTCATCCGGCGGGCTGGCTGGGCCCGTTGGTCTTCGCGGCGGTGTTCGCGATCCCCGCGGGGTTCGGCCCGCCGGGGCCCCTCATCGGGCTGCTGGTCCTCCTGCTGATCGGTGTGCCGATGGTGTACGGGGTCTCGGAGTGGTTCCTGCTCCAGCACCGGATCCACGAGCACGGGCTGGTCCTGCGTACCGAACTCCCCGGCACCTACGCCTACGTCGTGCCGCTGTCCACCATCGACCCCGCCCGGGTCGAGGTGGGGACGCGCACCCGCTTCGCGTCGGACGCCCCGATGGCCGAGCGGGCGTCCCGGAGCTACCGCCAGAACCCGCTCCTGCGGGGCACGGTCATCGTCGAGGGCCTCGACCCCCACCCCGCACGGCAGTTGGCCAAGCGGCGGATCCCGTGGCGGGTCGCCGCCCACGAGAACATCCCGCCGGGCCCCAAGCGCTGGGAACTCAGCACCCGCGACCCGGAGGCCCTGCGGCGGCGCCTCGTCGCGGCGATCCACGCGAGCCACGCGGTCCGGCCCCCGGACGGCCCCGGCCCCGACGGGACGCGGGGCGGCGAGGGCTGACCGCCCGCTCGACCCGCGCCCGTCGCGGCCCCGGCCAGCGCCTAGGCTCCCTCCATGGACGCACCGGAGTGGACGTTCGTCAGCCGCGCGCCGGACGCGCGGCTGGCCGGGCTGGTGCTGAACTACGAGGGGTACACGATCTCCTCGGAGCGGCATCAGCGGCGGCGCGAACTGCCGCGCACCACCCTTCCGTTGGTGATCTCCTTCGGTGACGCCTTCCAGCTCGACGGGCAGCCGCTGGCCGCGTTCACCACCGGTATCCGGCAGAACAGCGTGGTCACCCGCTGGCCCACGCGCGTGTGGGGGATGCAGGTCGACCTGTCGCTGCCCGGGGCCCGGTCGCTGTTCGGCATGCCGGTGTCCGTCCTGACCAGCCGCATCGTGTCGCTGGACGAGGTGCTGGGGCCGATGGCCGGTCAACTGGCTGAGCGGCTGCCCACGTTGCCGGACTGGTCCGCCCGGTTCGCCCTGCTCGACGAGGTGTTCCTGGCCCGGCTCGACGCGGCCCGGTCACCGGACCCCGCCCTGCTCCGCGCCTGGCGGCGCATCCACGACAGCGGCGGAAACGTGGACATCCTCGGCCTGTCCACCGAACTCTCCTACAGCCGCCAGTACCTGAGCACCCACTTCCGGCACACCTTCGGGGTGCCACCGAAGACCCTGGCGCGGCTGCGCCGGTTCGAGCGGGCGGCGATGCTGGTGGAGCACGGCGAACTGACCCTGGCCGACGTGGCGTTCCGCACCGGCTACAGCGATCAGGCGCACTTCAACCGGGAGTTCCGGCGGCTCGCGGGGTGCAGCCCGCGGGAGCACCTGCGGCTGCGCCGAGCCGAGCCCGCCGAGACGGCCCGCTACTGAGCCTCCAGCCGGGGAGGCGCGGAGGGCCGGGTGGCCGCTGGCCACCCGGCCCTCCGGGGGTGCGCACGGGTCCCGGGCGCGGTCGGACGCCCTACTTGGGCGTGCGGACCTCGTCCCGGATGGTGTTGACACGCTCGGCGAACTTCTCCAGGTCGTACGAGCGCGGCTTGATCGAGTACGTGGCGGCGCTGTCCTCCGCGACGTATCCGCCGCTGCCGGGGTTGGCCCAGGCGCAGACGGGGATGGTGAGCTTCTCGCCACCCTGGCTCTTCACCAGGATCTGGCAGCGCAGCGACTCCGAGGCGCCCTTCGGCGTGATGTCGCGCCGCTGGACGGCCACCTTCATGCCGTTGCTGGTCTCCATGCCGTCCAGCATGGCGTCCTTGGTGTTCTCCGGGCTGCCGCCGTCGTCGCCCATCATGCCCGCGTAGAGCAGCTGGCGGGCGCTGGAGCTCTTGGAGACGTACTTCCCGAGGTGTGCCGTGGTGCCCGGGGGCATGTCGTTGCCCACGCTGTCGCTGAGGTCCTCGGTACGGCGGTACTCGCCGCCCTCCAGGGTGCGCGGGAACGCCAGCTTGTACTCGGTGTCCTCGTCCGAGCCGTCCTCCGAGGGCGACTCCGAGGGGTCCGCGGAGGGCGAGGAGTCGTCGCCGCCGGACTGTCCCTCGGAGGACTTCTCGGGGGCGTTGGTCTGCTTGTCGTCCGCCTTGTTGTCGTCGGAGTCGTCGTCCCCGCTGAACAGCAGGATCGACCCGCCGACTATGAGCGCGACGACCAGCACGCAGGCCGCGATGATCGCCGCGATCGTGCCGGAGCTGCGGCGCGGCGGCTGGGGCTGCGGCGAGCCGAACGGGCTGGGTCCTCCGGGACCGGGCGGACCGCCCCAGCCTCCGGGCGCGCCCGGGCCTCCGGGCGGCGGGACGCCGGGTCCGCCCGGTCCGGGCGGACCTGCGGAACCGGGGGGCGGCGGCGCGCCGAACCCACCGGGCGGCGGCCCGGGCGGGCCGGGCGGGTTGGCCGGGCCGAACGACCCGGGCGGCTGTTGCGGCGGAGTGGCCATGCCGTCCTCTCTTCGGGTTTCCCCGTCCCCCTGTAGTGCCTGGAGCGGTGCGGGTACGGCCACCGGGGTGGCCTGCGGGTGTGGTCACCGGTTGGTGGCCCACCGTCCACGGTAGCGGCAGACTCCGCACGCTTCCGGGTCGGTCAAGGGGACCATACGCTGCGGCGCGCTCCTTCGGCACGGGGTATCAAAGGGCGGGATACCCAGGTAAGTACCGTTACGGAACAGTGACGGAGGCGGGACCGAGAGAAGCGCGAACACCCTTCTTTCCCGAAATCACCCCTCTCGCCCCACCCATCCCCATCCACCCTCCCCGCGCACCCAACTCGCCCGGAAACGCGCACACTCCGCCTTATTCGCCCATACGGTGCGTATCGGACAGTGGCCGGTCCGGCGCCTCCGACGCACCCGGTCCGCAGCTCCCCGGGCTCCACCGCCGTCACCTCGCGTACAGCTCGTCGATCCGGTCGGCGTAGTCCAGCACGATCTCGGCACGCTTGAGCTTGAGCGACGGCGTGAGATGGCCCTTCTCCTCGCTGAAGTCGCGGTGCAGCACGGTGAACCGGCGGATCGACTCCGCCCGCGACACCTGGGTGTTGACCTCGTTCACCGCCTGCTGGAGGTTGCGTCGCAGGTCCTCGTCCTCGGCGAGCTGTTTGGCCGTCATGTGCTGCTTGCCGTGCATCCGTTGCCAGTGCGCCACCCCGTCCGGGTCGAGGGTGATGAGCGCGGCGACGTAGGGCCGGTCGTCGCCCACCACGAGGCACTGGCTGACCAGCGGGTGCGCGCGCATCCAGTCCTCCAGCGGGCCGGGGACGAGGTTCTTGCCGCCCGAGGTGATGATGACGTCCTTCTTGCGGCCGGTGATGGTGAGGTAGCCGTCCTCGTCGAGCGCGCCGAGGTCCCCGGTGGCGAACCAGCCCTCCGCGTTCAGCCAGGGGACGGCGGTCTGGCTCTCCGCGTCCCAGTACCCGGCGAAGACGTTGTCGCCCCTCAGCAGCACCTCACCGTCGTCGGCGATGCGCACCGCGCTGCCCGGGAGCGGCCAACCGACCGTGCCCAGACGGGGTTTGAGGGGTGGGGTGACGGTGGCGGCGGCGGAGGTCTCGGTGAGCCCGTACCCCTCGAAGATCTCGACCCCGGCGCCGTTGTAGAACTCGCCGAGGCGCCGTCCGAGGGGCGAGCCGCCGCACACCACGTACCGGCACCGGCCGCCCAGCGCGTCCCGGATACGGCGGAAGACGAGCACGTCGTACAGGGTGCGCGCGGCCCTGAGCCCGAGCCCCGGGCCGGGGCCGCCGCGGTGCACGCGGTCCTCCACCGCGGCGGCGTGGCGGCGGGCGATGTCGGCGCCACGGTCGAAGGCGGCGGCACGGCCCATCTTCTCGGCGGTGGCGCGGGCGGTGTTGTAGACCTTCTCCAGCACGTAGGGGATGCCGAGCAGGAAGGTGGGCTGGAACCCGGCGAGGTCGGCGAGCAGGTCGTCGGTCTTGATGCTGGGGGCGTGCCCGAGGCGGACGCGTTCGCGCAGGCAGGCGACGGCCACCATCCGGCCGAAGACGTGCGAGAGCGGCAGGAACAGCAGGGTGGAAGCGGGCTCCGTGGTACGGGACTTGAAGACCGGGTGCAGCAGCTCGATGGCGTTGTCGACCTCGGCGAAGAAGTTGCCGTGGGTGAGGACGCAGCCCTTGGGTGAACCGGTGGTGCCCGAGGTGTAGATGAGGGTCGCCGCGTGGTGCGGGCCGACCCGCTCCCGGCGTCCGCTGATCGCGCTGTCCGGCAAGTGCCGTCCACCGTCGCGGACTTGGTTCATCGCGCCGGTGTCCAGCTGCCAGAGGCTGTGCAGCGCCGGGAGGTTGCCGCGCTCGGCGCTGAGCAGCCGGGCGTGCTCCACGTTCTCCACGAAGCAGGCGCGGGCGCCGGAGTCCTGGAGGATGTGCCGGGCCTGCCGGGCCGAGGAGGTGGGGTAGATGGGCACCGTGACGAGTCCGGCAGCCCAGGCGGCGAAGTCGAGCAGCGTCCAGTCGTAGACGGTCCTGGACATGATGGCGACGCGGTCGCCCGGCTCCAGCCCGCTGGCGATCAGCCCCTTGGCGGTGAGCAGTACCTCCTCGGCGAAGACGCGGGCGGTGACGTCCCGCCAGCCGTCGCCCTCCTTGCGGCTGAGCACCGGCGCGTCCGGCGCCTCCACGGCGTTGGTGAACGGGATGTCACCGAGCTGGCCGCTGGTGACGCGCGGCGCGACGGGCGGTACCGACACCTCGCGCACCGCGCCGCCGACGGTGCGTTTCGTCGGCTCGACGAGCCGGGGTTCGGGCGTGGGCCCACCCTCGGAGGCGGGGGCGGCCGACGCGCTGGGCTGTCCTGACATGGCGGCTCCTCACTGCTCGGCTCCCGGACGAGCTACGCGTGCGCGTCAACTGACGGCGGCCCGGCGGGCGTTGACCCACCCGGCCCCGTCGCCGTGACGTCCGGCCGCCGCCCCCACGCGGCGGGCCACCGTCGCCCCGGACCCGCGGGCGACCGGGCCGTCGCCTCCGCTGGCTGGGCGGGGGCGGCCGGGCGGGCCACCGCGGTGTGCCACCGGCGCCCGGCGGACCGGGCGGTCGGCGGTACGGGGCGGACGCGTCCACATGCCGGACACGGGGTTTCCTCTCCCACCCTTCGTACCCCGTCACTCCCAGCACGTATGCCACGGGACAGCTGTCCACCACGTGCCCGACACGACCTCTCCACACCGCGTGCCCGACGCCCGGCCGCCCCGGCCTCCGGCCCGGCCGCCCCGACCGGGGCCACGGACCCGGCCGACTCCCCCGCTCCTCCGAAGGGTGGCGGAACACGGCCGGTTGGGCCGCTCAGGCACGTTCGAGGATCGCGGTGACGCCCTGCCCACCGGCGGCGCAGATGGAGATCAGCCCCCGGTCGCCGGGCTGCCCTCCCTCCCGCTCGGCCAGCAGTTTCGCCAGGGTGGCCACGATGCGGGCGCCGGTGGCCGCGAAGGGGTGGCCGGTGGCGAGCGAGGACCCGGCGACGTTCAGCCGGTCCCGGCCGACGGGGGCGAGACCGCGCTTCTCCCAGGCGGCGAGCGTGGCGAGCACCTGGGAGGCGAACGCCTCGTGCACCTCGAACAGCTGGAAGTCCTCGAAACCGAGCCCGGCCCGCTCCAGCATCCGGGGAACCGCGTGCGCGGGGGCCATCAGCAGCCCGTCGCACTCGCCCTCGCCGTCGACGAAGTCCACGGCACCGGTCTCGTAGGCGGTGAGGTAGGCGAGCGGGGCGAGGCCCCGGCGCTCCGCCCACTCCTCGCTGGCCAGCAGCACCGTGGCGGCGCCGTCGGTGAGCGGCGTCGAGTTGCCGGGCGTCATGGTGGCGCCCTCGGGGTCACCGTCCTTCCCGAGCCCGAACACCGGGGTGAGCGTGGCCAGTTTCTCCGGTGTGCTGCCCGGCCGCAGGTTCTGGTCCCGGGCGAGGCCGTTGAAGGGCACCACCAGGTCGTGCAGGAACCCCCGGTCGTAGGCTCCGGCCAGCCGCTGGTGGCTGGCGGCGGCCAGCGCGTCCTGGTCCTCGCGGGACACGCCCCAGGCCCTCGCCGTACGCGCCGCGTGCTCCCCCATCGACAGCCGGGTGCGGGGCTCGGCGTTCCGGGGGATCTCCGGTACGAGGTGCCGGGGGCGGACGCGGGCGATCAGCCGGGCGCGTTCCTTCGCCGTCCTGGCACGGCGGGCGGCGAGCAGGAGGCGGCGGAGCGCGTCGTTGATGCCGAGCGGCGCGTCACTCGCGGTGTCGGCGCCGCCCGCGACACCCGAGTCGAGCTGGCCGAGGGCGATCTTGTTGGCGACGGTGATGACGGCCTGGAGTCCGGTGCCGCACGCCTGCTGGATGTCGAACGCCGGGGTGCGCGGGTCGAGTTCGGATCCGAGTACGGTCTCGCGGGCGAGGTTGAAGTCGCGGCTGTGCTTGAGCACGGCACCGGCGGTGAACTCCCCCACAGCGCCCGGTTCCCGGAGCGCGTACCGCTCGACGAGGCCGTTCAGCGCGGCCGTCAGCATCTCCTGGTTCGAGCAGGTCGCATAGGGTCCGTCCGAGCGCGCGAAGGGGATCCGGCTGCCACCGACCACCGCCACCCGGCGGGGGCTCCCGGACCGTATGAGGCCGTTGGAACTCATCCTCGACCGACTCCTGACTTCGAAGTAACCTTACTCATAAGTTAAGTTACGCGAGCCGGAGGAGTCTGGGAATGGCCGATCGCTACCTTCGTCTGACGAACACGGGGCCGGGCCGCTTCCTCTCCCGCCGACTCGGCCTCCCCCAGCCCACGCCCCTGCACCGCTGGTCGGCCGAGCGCCCCACGCTCGACGGCGGCCCGCTGCTGTGGCGCACGGCCGCCTCCCCGGCCCTGGACGAGAAGGAACTCGGCGCCGTCCTGGACCACTCGGGCCTCACCGTGCGCGCCGAGGCCGAGGGCGGCGAGCGGTACGGGGCCGTCGTCCTCGACGCCACCGGCGTCGACTCCGTCTCGGCGCTCGCCGCCGTCCACGCCGAACTCCACCCGGTCGTACGGTCGGTAGCGCGCTGCGGCCGGGTCGTGGTGCTCGGCTCCCGACCGGAGCCCGGCGACCACCACCAGGCCGCCGTCCAGCAGGGGCTGGAGGGCCTCGTCCGGTCGCTCGGCAAGGAACTGGGCGGCGGCAGGACCGCCCAGCTGGTCCGCTTCGCGCCCGGCGCCACCCCTCAACACGCCCGAACCACACTGGACTTCCTTCTCTCGCCCCGGTCCGCCTACGTCAGCGGGCAGGTGATCGAGATCGCGGCGGAGAGCACCGCCGCACCCGGAGCGGACGCGGGAACGGACGCCGGACGGAGCGACCAACCGACCGTCGTCCAGGGGCCGTTGGCGGGTCGCACCGCCCTGGTCACCGGCGCCGCCCGGGGCATCGGGGAAGCCGTCGCCCGGACCCTGGCCCGGGACGGCGCCACCGTCATCTGCCTGGACGTGCCGTCGTCCGAGGACGACCTCTACCGGCTCGCCAGCGAACTCGGCGGCACCGCCCTCCCGTTGGACATCACCAGTGCGGAGGCGGGCCGCAGCGTCGCCGGGCACCTGCCGCCCGGGGGGCTGGACGTCCTGGTGCACAACGCGGGCATCACCCGGGACCGGAAGCTCGCCAACATGTCCGCCGACCGCTGGTCTTCGGTGCTGGACGTCAACCTGGACAGCGTGCTGCGCACCACCGACCACCTGCTCACCGAGGGAGCGCTCCGGCGCGGCACCGGCCGTGTCGTCGCCACCGCCTCCATCGCGGGTATCGCGGGCAACGTCGGCCAGACCAACTACGCGGCCAGCAAGGCCGGAATCATCGGTCTGGTCCGCTCACTGGCGCCGCGCGCCGCCGCCGAGCACGGCGTCACCGTCAACGCGGTCGCCCCCGGTTTCATCGAGACGAGGATGACGGCGGCGGTGCCGCTCGTCATCCGGGAGGCCGGACGCCGTATGAACTCCCACTCCCAGGGCGGCCTCCCCATCGACGTGGCCGAGACCACCGCCTGGTTCAGCCACCCCGGCTCGGGCGCGGTGAACGGGCAGGTTGTCCGGGTGTGCGGCCAGAGCCTGCTGGGGGCCTGAGTGCGCACCGCCGACGCCCCGCGCGTCCAGCACCTGTCCGACAGCCCGCCGTTGCTCCCCTCCTTCCTGCGCGGCGCGCTCGCCACCCCCCGTAAACGCGCCCCATACGACGCGGCACGCCTGCCCACCCGGCGGCTGGTCCTCAACCGGGCCCGGATCAGCACGGATCGGCTCCGGGCCTACGAACGGGTTTGCGGATACGGCGACTTCGGCACCCGCGCCGCCTCCGCCAACACCGGCGCTCCCCTGCCTCCCGCCTACCCGCACCTGCTGGGCTTCCCGTTGGCGATGCGGCTCCTCAGCGACCGCGCCTTCCCCTTCCCCCTGCCCGGTCTGGTGCACACCGCGATCGACCTCACCCAGGAGCGTCCGCTGGACGCCGCCGAGAGGCCCGATGTCGAGGTACACACCGAGGAGTTGCGGCCCCACCGCAGGGGCAGCCAGTTCACCGTGGTCACCCGGGCACGAGTGGGCGACGAGGTGGTGTGGAGCTCGCGCAGCACCTACCTCTGCCGCCACCGCCCCGGCACCACCGCCCCGGACGCCAGCGCGCGGGACACCGGCACGGGCCCCAACCCTCCGACGGAACCCGACAACTCCCTGCACGACAACTCCCTGACGGAACAAGACGGTTCAGGGACGCGTCCGGCCGGTGCGGAGGAGGAGACGGCGGCGCACACCGCTACCTGGGACCTGCCCACCACGCTCGGCCGCCAGTACGGGGCGGCCTCGGGCGACCGCAACCCGATCCACCTCCACCCGCTGAGCGCCCGGCTGTTCGGCTTCCCCCGGCACATCGCGCACGGTATGTGGACCTTCGCCCGCTGCCTCGCCGAACTCGGCGGCCTGGACGAGGAGTCGTGGACCGGACGGTTCACCGCCGAGGCCGAGTTCAGGGCCCCGGTGCCGCTGCCCAGCGCCGTCACCTTCCACGGCGGAGCGCCGCACCGGCCCGGCCCCCCGAGCGGGACCAACGGCGCGGATCGTACGGACGACGCCCCCGGCGCGGGCGGCACACCCGGCGAACCCGGCACGGTGGCCCGGGAGAAGAGCCCGGACAAGGGCCCGGACAAGGGCCCGGACAAGGGCCCGGACAAGACCAACGAGTGTGCCACGACGGTACGTTCGTTCAGCCTGCGGGACAGCGGCGGTGACCGCCTCCACCTCACTGGCCGGGTCGCCAGCGGGCCCCGTTCATCAGGTCCCCCAGACCGACCCAGCAGAAGTTCATGAGCGTCGCCGCGGTCTCCTTCGCGGAGGGCGGGTCCTCACCGGCGCGCCCGATGCCCCACTCGGCGAGGGACTCCGCGGCACCCACCAGCGCGTGCGCGAGCCCGGTCACCTCCCGCTCGGCCGGGCGCCCCGCCTCGCACTCCGCCGCCCGCGCCGACTGCGCCAGCAGCTCCGTCACCAGCGCGGTCATCTGCACCCGCATGCCCTCGACCTCGGCCGCGAACGGCTCGCCCTGCGTACGGGCGCGGAAGAGCACCGCCGTCCCGTCCGGGTGCGCGTAGGTGTGCGCGAAGAACGCGCACAGGCCGTTCCACAACTGCCGGTCGGCGGGGGCGTTCCGCTCCAGGGTGCCCTCCCGCACCGCCTCCAGCAGCCCGGCGGCCTCCCGCTTGATGCAGGCGAGGAACAGTTCCTCCTTGGACTTCAGGTAGAGGTAGACCAGCGGTTTGGAGACACCCGCCGCCTCCGCTATGTCGTCCATCGAGGCGGACTGGTATCCGTGGCGCGCGAACCCCGCCGTCGCCGCGTCGAGCATCTGCTGCTCGCGCACCTCGCGGGGCATCCTCTTGTGGCGGGTGCCCTTGCCCTTCCCCGTCGCTCCGGCCGTCGTCTTCGCCGCCACGGTCCCGCCCCTCTCCCCCGCTGGTCCCCCGCCGATCCCCCGTCGGTCCTCCACCACCAGCGTACGGCGCGGCCCGCCACCGGGCGACATGCCCAGGTCACCCCGGAACGCCGGACCGGAGCGCGTCCCCACCGCGCGCGCCCGCGACTGCCGCCCTGGATACGGCCGTTGACCACGGGCGCCGATGACGGCCGGTGGGGCGGTTGCCGGTGAAGCCGTTGCCGGTGGGGCGGTTGAGCGCGGGCGCGAGACGCCCCGGCCCAGGAACGCCCGGAACCACGGCCGTCCAAGCCCGGAGCCGCGAACGCGGGTGCCACGGCCCGCCCGGAGCCGCGGCCGCCCCGGCTACGGCACGAGGTCGCTCGCCACGTGCGCCGAACGGCCCTGGCGCCACATCGGCTGTGGTTGGGGCCCGTCGTCCGGCAGCACGATCGGCTCGCCCACCGCGACGAATCCGTGCCGCTCGTACAGCGCCCGGCTCCGGGGCGTGCTGGCCTCCAGCCAGGTTCCGGCCCGCTCCTCGTCGATCCGCGTCAACTGCCGCCGCAGCAGCGCCCCGCCGTACCCGCGTCCCCGGCACTCCGGCAGCACCGCCGTCTGCGACAGGTACCAGTACGGCAGCCCCGTCGGCTGCCGCTCGGCCACCATCCCGTACGCCTGGAAGAACCGGTGCGCCGCGTCCCCGTAGAGGCGCTGGAGCAGCCCGGCCTTCCCCTCGCCGAAGCCGTCCGCCCCGCCCTCGTCCTCCCCACCGCCGGAAGCCAGCTCGCCGCCGGACGCCGACTCGGCCTCGCTGGAGGCGTCTTCGGCCGACCGCCCGTCGACGTACTGCCACACCGCGAAGCCCGCGATCGCACCGTCCTCGCCGCCGACGAACACCAGCTCCGCCGAACACCGCACCCCGTCCAGCCAGTCGACCAACTCCCCGTGGAACTCGGCGAACCGGCGCTCCCGGTACGCGGAGTCCGGGATCACCCAGTCGCTCACCGCCTCGTCGGCGGAGGCCCTGCCCACCGCGCGCACCGCCGCGTCCATGTCCTCGGCCGTCGCCTTCCACACCTCGCCCGGCTGTCTCATCCGCACGCCCCTCGCTCTCGTCCGTCTCGTGGCCCTCGCGACTCCCGCGGTCCCGGCCGTGCTCACGGCTCCGGCGCCCCCGGGGCCCTGGCGGCGCTCGTCGGACCGGCCACGGACCGGCCGATCCGCCGGTCCGCGCCACCACCGGTGCCGTGGGCGCCGCGCACCACGCGCCGCACACACCACCCCCTGCTCACACGCCCCACCCGGCTCACATGCCCACCCGGCTCACCGCTCGCACCGCTCACCGGCAGGGACGCCAGCGAGGTGGCCGGACGTTGAGCGGCCCGCCACCACCCCGCACCAGCCTCACGGACCGTGGTCGACACGCGGGGCGGGGTCACACACGGTGGTCACCCCGGGTGGCAGGCGCGACCGGCGGCCGCGTACCGACCCGGTAGCTCGCTCCCCGAGGGCTGGCCTCTCGGACGGCTGGCCTCTCGGACGGCTGGCCTCTCCGACGGCCGGGGTGTCCGCCGGCCGCCCTCCCGGCAGCTGGCCGTCACGGACGGTGGCTGGCGTCCCCGTCGTCACCACGGACCGTGGCTGCCACCGATCCGGCTCGGCCACCGCCCCGGAAGCGGCCGGGTGCGTACTGGCTGGCCGCGATCACGGGAGCCCACAATGGGGCCATGGGCACCCCGACGCCACCCGACCGCGCGTACGGCGTATCCGCCGCACACGAGGCGCACGACCTCCACGAGTCGCTGCTCTCCCGCTGGAACACGCTGCTCCGCAGCGCCAGGGACGGAGACCCCGAACCGGACCCGGCCCCCTACGGCGAGAACCTGCTGGCCCGCTGGGCCGAACCCCAGCGCCGCTACCACACGATGACCCACCTGCGGACCGTCCTGAACCGCGTCGACGAACTGGCGCAGGACATCCCGCCCAGCGCCCTGGACCTCAACGCGGTCCTGCTCGCCGCCTGGTTCCACGACGCCGTCTACCGTCCGGAGCGCTCCGAGAACGAGGAACGCAGCGCCCGGCTCGCGGAACGCGCGCTGCCCGAGGCCGGGGTCAGCGCGGTCCGTACGGCCGAAGTGGCCCGGCTGGTCCGGCTGACCGCCACCCACGACCCCGCCCCCGGAGACACCAACGGAGCCGCGCTCTGCGACGCCGACCTCTCCGTACTCGCCGGGTCACCGCAGGAGTACGCCCACTACGCGGCCGCCGTCCGCGAGGAGTACGACTTCGTGCCGGACGACGCCTTCGGCCGGGGCCGCGCCGGGATACTCCGCCAACTCCTCGCCGCACCACGGCTGTTCCGGACCTCGTACGGCCAACGGCACTGGGAGCACGCGGCCCGCCGCAACGCCGCCACCGAACTCGACCTCCTCACCACCGCCCCCATCCCACCGGCACCCGCCACCGACTGATTCGGCAACTCCCCGCCCGTCCTCGCGCGTTACCCCCGTCCTCGGGCATGCGAAGACCATCGGGCGTACGGCGGCCACCGGACGTGGGGCTGCCGCCGGACGTAGCGCTGCCGCCGGGGGGAGGGCTGCCGCCGGGGGCGACGTCCAGGCGTACAGTCCTCAGGGCGCCGTTCGGGGCCCCTCGGGACGCCGTCCAGGACAACCCCCGGGACGCGTGACGTCCGAACACCCGGCGATCCAGGCCGGGTTGGGGCTCCGTCGCGTCGAGTGCCCCCGGTGCCCGGCGCGTCCCGCTTCCGGTCGGCAACGCAGCGGGCGGAGGCCGCCGCGTACCCCCGTACGGCGGCTCCCGCATGGAGGGGGACGAGGCGTCCGGCGGGCGGGGTGCCGCGGGAGGATCACGGGCCTCGTCCCGCGCGCACGGCCACACGAATAACCAGGGGTGCGCGACATCCCCCCTTGCTACAGTGCCGGTATGGCTTTCCTCTTCTTCGTCTGAGTCCGGGCACGGCCCCCGCGCCGTTTCTGCTGTCCGTAGACCTTTCGTACGCCCAGGGAAAAGCCCCATGCGCGAACGCGCCCGTACCTCCCTGCCCACCGCCCGTTCCGTGGTGGCGCAGCTGTCCGTGAAGTCCGTCACCAAGTCGTACGGCACCCGGACCATCCTCGACCAGGTCTCCTTCACCGTCCGGCCGGGCGAGAGGGCCGCCGTCATCGGCGAGAACGGCTCCGGCAAGTCCACCCTGCTGCGGCTCCTCGCCTCGGCCGAGACGCCGGACGACGGGGAGATCACCGTCCGCTTCCCCGGCGGAACCGGCCACCTCGCCCAGACCCTCGACCTCGACGCGGACCGTACCGTGCAGGACGCCGTCGATCTCGCCCTGACCGAACTGCGGGACACGGAACGGGCCCTCCGTGCCGCGGAGGCCACCCTGGCCGACGCGTCGGCCGACGAACTCGACGCGTACGGCGAACTGTTGACCGCCTACGAGGAACGCGGCGGATACGAGGCGGACGCCCGGGTGGACGCCGCCCTGCACGGCCTCGGACTCGCCCGGATCGCCCGGGAGCGCCCACTCGGCTCACTCTCCGGCGGCGAACGGTCACGCCTCGCGCTCGCCTGCGTCCTGGCCGCCGCCCCCGAACTGCTGCTCCTGGACGAGCCGACGAACCACCTCGACGCGGCGGCCGTGCGCTGGCTGGAGGAACACCTGCGCGCGCACCGCGGCACCGTCGTCGCTGTCACCCACGACCGTGGCTTCCTGGAGCGCGTCGCCACCACGATCCTGGAGGTCGACCGGGACGAGCGCACCGTGTACCGGCACGGCGACGGCTGGTCCGGCTACCGCGCCGCGAAGGCCGCCGCCCGGCGCGGAGCCGAACAGCGGTACGCGGACTGGGTCGAGGAGGTGGCTCGCGCGCAGGAGCTGCTGGAGACCGCCAGCAGGCGGCTGGCCGGCACCGGACGCGACCCGAGACAGGGCTTCGGCAAGCACCGCCGCTCCAGCGAGGCGAAGCTCGGCGGTCAGGTGCGCTCGGTGCGGGAGCGCCTGGAACGGCTACGGCGCGAGCCGGTGGCGGAACCGCCGGTACCGCTCCGGTTCACGACGCCGCTGCCCACGACGGCCGACGCC
This sequence comes from Streptomyces sp. AJS327, assembly GCF_013450295.1. Classification (GTDB taxonomy): domain Bacteria; phylum Actinomycetota; class Actinomycetes; order Streptomycetales; family Streptomycetaceae; genus Streptomyces. The sequence goes on along the minus strand of NZ_SKBR01000004.1, from coordinate 639,196 downwards.
GACGACGACGCCGAGGGCACGCTCGCCGAACTCGACACCGTTCGGGTCGGGGAACGGCTGCGCCTGGACGGACTCCTGACGATCGCGCCCGGCGGACGCCTCCTCGTCACGGGAGAGAACGGCGCGGGCAAGACGACGCTGCTCCGCGTCCTCGCGGGCGACCTGCGACCGGACGCGGGCACGGTGCGCCGCCCCGCCCGGATCGGCTACCTCCCCCAGGAACCGCCCCCGCACGCCGGTTCGTTGCCGCTGCTCGCCGCGTTCGCCGCCGGGCGGTCCGGGCCGCCGGACGAGCACGCCGAACAGCTCCTGTCCCTCGGCCTGTTCCGCGAACAGGACCTGCGGGTCCCGGTCGGCGCCCTGTCGGTGGGACAGCGGCGGCGGCTCCAGATCGCGACCCTGGTGACCCGCCCCGCCGACCTCCTCGTCCTCGACGAGCCCACCAACCACATCGCGCTCGACCTCGTCGAGGACCTTCAGGCCGCGCTCGCGGCGTATCCGGGCGCCGTGGTCGCGGTCTCGCACGACCGCGACTTCCGGGCGCGCTTCGACGCCGAACGCCTGGAACTACGCGTCGGCCGCGGGTACTGACCCCCGGCCGGGCTGGCCGGGGCCGTACCGGAACAGTCCGGGCCGGGCCGGGGCAACCCGCCGAACCGGACCGCCCAACCCCAGCCCGTCATCCACCAGTTCACCCATCCACCGAAACAACGAACGAACCAGGGGACACTCCATGACCACCTTCCTCACCCCACGCCAGCGCGCCGACCGCACCTCCGCCGCCGTCGACGCGGCCGTCGCGGCCGGGCGTGAACTCGGCCTGACCGTCACCGAACCCACGGTGCTCCACGACCTCTTCTCGGTCGTCGTCCACCTGGCCCCCTCACCCGTCGTGGCCCGGATCCCCACCGTCCTGCCCAGCCCGGACGATCTGGCCGCCCTCGCACGCCGCCAGCGGGACGAACTGGACGTCACCCGCTGGCTGGCCGACCAGGGGGTCCCCGTGATCGCGCCCAGCCCGCTCGTACCCAGCGAACCCGTACGGCGTGACGGGTTCTCGATGACGTTCTGGCCGTTCGTCGAGGAGGCCCGGGACCGGGAACCCGACTACGTCGCCAACGCCGAGAGCGCCGCCGACCTGCACGCGGCGATGCGCGCCTACCCGGGACACCTGGAGTTCCTGTCCTCGGCGGACCCCGGGTTCATCACGGACAGCCTCACCCGCCTCGACGAGCACCCCGATCTGGTCGGGGCGGCCGAACTGGACCGGGCCCGCCGCGAATGGCGGGCCCTGGAACCCCTCGTACGCTCACGCGACGCCTTCGAGACCCGGTTTCCCGGCGTCGAACTCCAGCCGCTGCACGGCGACTCACCGCCCGCCAACATCTTCAACGCGGTGGACGGCGACCTCTACTCCGACTTCGAACTGGTCACGCTCGGCCCCGTGGAGTGGGATCTGGCCGCCCTCGGCCCGGAGCTGGTGGCCGCCTACAACCACGGTGCCCTCCGCAACGGCACGCGGCAGCTCGACGAGGAGGTCCTCGCCTTCGTCAACGCCCTGGGCATGCTGCGGGTCATCGCCACCCTCACCCTGGTCCCGCAGCTCCCCGAGCTACTGGACTACCTCAGGCCCGCGATCGAGCACTGGCGGACGACACCCTCCGCCTTCGACACCAGCGACTGACCCCGTCCACCTGACAACCGGACCGGAGGCCCCGGCAGTTCGGCTCCTCACCTGAGCAGCCGCCCCCGGGGCCTCTCCCCGGCCAGATCGAACCCGCCGGGCTTCCCGCCATCTCCGGTACGCGGCCGACGCGTTCCGTACGCGGGTTCCGTCGGACGGCCAGTACCCCGCAACCATCGGGGAGTTGGACGGTAAACGGCGCCTCCACCAGACACCTCCGCACCGGCGGTGCCGGTGCGGCGCCGTGTCTGACGCGCGGTGGGACGGCGCGTTGTCCGCCGTTGTCGGACACTCGTGACAGGGTCCTCCGCATGACCGCCACGTACGACGTCAAGCGTCAGCTGAAGGGGTGCTACGCGCCCAGGAACACCGACTGGGAGCTGGTCGACGTCCCCGAGTTGACCTTCGTCGCCGTCGACGGGCAGGGCGATCCCAACACCTCCGCCGGGTACCGCCGTTCGGTCGAGGCGCTGTACACGGTGGCCTACACCGTGAAGTTCACGAGCAAGCGTGAGCTGGGCAGGGACTTCGTCGTAGGCCCCCTGGAGGGGCTGTGGTGGGCGGACGACATGGACGACTTCCTCAGCCGTCGCAAGGACAACTGGCGGTGGAGACTGCTCATCAACGTCCCCAGCTGGATCACCCCCGGCCTGATCGATGATGCCCGGCGAACCGCCCTTGCCAAGAAGGGACTTCCGGCCATCGAGGACGTTCGGGCGGAGACGCTGCACGAGGGAACGGCCGCCCAGGTCCTCCACGTCGGCTCCTACGACGCGGAGACGGCGATCCTCACCCGGCTGCACCGTGACTACCTCCCCGCCAACGACCTCCGCGAGACGGGGTCGCACCACGAGATCTACCTCAGCGACCCGCGCAGGACGGACCCCGCCAGGCTCCGGACCGTGCTACGGCAACCCGTGGAGACCCGAACGGAAGGGGCCTGAGGTGGTGTTCGCCCACGACATCAGGATCAGGATGTCCACCCGCCCGCCCCAGACCGGTCCGGTCCTCGGATCGGAGGAGTGAGACCCGCGCGTATACGCCTGGCCGGAGCAGCGACCGACTCCTGTGACGGGCCGGGTCGTTGAGTTCACACCGTACGGTCCGCCAGGCTGCTGGCCATGCACCGCCCGACCTTCACGGCGCCGCCGCCCGATCCCGAACCTCCCGCCGTGGACGCCTTTCTGTCCGCCGCCGACCGCGTCATGAACGGCAACACCCTGTTGCTCACGGCCTCCTGCGACATTCCCGTCACGGTCGGCAACCGGCAGGTCGTCCTTCACGCCTTCCTGCGCGACGCCGTGTTCGAGCAGCGAACGCGCGCCGCCGACCGCCACCGCGGCTGGTTCAACCTGGGTGACGAGGACGGGGAACGGCCTCCTCAACGACCGCTTGCGCGCGCCGACTTCGACGCCACGCTCCACCCCCTCGACCATGCCGGATTCCTGGACCGGCTTCGCTGGATGCTCCGCGAGGCATTCAGCCCCTACCACGGCCACTACCCGGCGGCGGAGGCCGAACCGCTGGTCCACGACTTCGCCCGGGCCCTGCTCGGTACGGACGGGCCGTCGTGGTCCTTCGCCGCCATCAGCCCCGACTTCCTGCGCGACAGCGGCTACCACACCGGTGAAGAGCCGCAGGAACCGGTGTACTTCGACGGAGGCGCCTCCGACACCGCCACGCTCGTGCACCGGCACCACACCCTCCATCTCCTGCTCACCAACGGCTCGCCCTGAACCGGAAGTTGACGAACCGCGCACCTCCCGGCGCGGCAACCGGACGAGCCACCGCCACCCACGACACCACCGACCCGGGGCCCGGAGAGGCGAAGCACTGTGCACGCGAGGTGACGGACACCGTGATGTCCAACGTCAGTGATCCGAGAGTCCCTTTGGATGCGACACCGCCGTTTACCTCAGATTCGTACCAATTGAGACTGTTATGCAGAACATGCCCTAATCAGGGACGCTCTGCTCCTGTTGCGCCGGGAAACGTCTCCCTTATGCGGGACTTGGAGGGAGGCACCTACGGCCACGCGGCAGCGCGGCGCCTGGCGCCCCCGTGGTGAGCTGGAATGTCTCGTCGGGCGGGGTGGTTGACAGCGAATATGTCCAGTCACCGCTCCCAGCCCGGCCCTTCCCAGACGCCGGTCCCCGCCGACCGTCCCGCCGCCTCCTCGCCCGCACCGGGCCACGTCGGGCGGCAACCCCAACGCACGGACAGTGACGGTCAGTCCACGTCCGGCGACGGCGAGTCCGCGTCCGACGACGGCGACACCGGGGCGGGGGCCAGGGCCGGGACCGGGAAGGTCGACGGCGGCACGGGGGTCCCCCTCGCGGTGTGGGTTCTCGGCCTCTCGGTGGCCGCCCTGGGCACGAGCGAGTTCATGCTCTCCGGGATACTCCAGCCGCTCGCCCGCGACATGGGCGTCAGCATCCCCCAAGCCGGGCTGCTGATCTCGGCGTTCGCGATCGGCATGGTGGTGGGCGCGCCCGTCCTGGCCGCCGCCACCCTGCGGCTCCCTCGTCGTACCACGCTGATCGCGCTGCTGAGCGTGTTCGGTCTGGGGCAGGTCGCGGGCGCGCTGGCACCCACCTACGGCGTACTCTTCGCCTCCCGCGTGGTCAGCGCGCTGGCCTGCGCCGGGTTCTGGGCGGTCGGCGCGGCCGTGGCCGTCTCGCTGGTACCGGTCACCGCGCGGGCCCGGGCCATGGCCATCATGCTGGGCGGCCTCAGCATCGCCAACGTCGGTGGTGTGCCCGCCGGTTCACTGCTCGGCCAGGAGTTCGGCTGGCGGTCCGCGTTCTGGGCGGTGGCCATCCTCTCGGCGGTGGGGCTGGTCGGCGTGATCGCGTTCGTCCCGGCCACCCGCCCGCCGAGCGGCGCCGACGCGCCACGGCTGCGCGCCGAGATCCGTATCTACGCCGACCGGCAGGTGTGGCTAGCCCTCATCACCATCGCCCTGAACGCCGGTGCCGTCTTCGCGCTCTTCTCGTACCTCTCCCCGCTCCTCACCGACGTGGCGGGACTCGACGAACGCTGGGTCCCCACCGTGCTCGGCCTGTTCGGGCTCGGCGGACTTCTCGGTACGGTGCTCGGCGGGCGCATAGCCGACGCCCACCTGTTCGGCACGATGTACGGCGGCATCGCGGCCTCCGCCGCGGTGCTGGCCCTGCTCGCCCTGCTGGCGGAGAGCGCCCCCGCCGCGATCGGACTGTCGCTGCTGCTCGGGCTGGCGGCGTTCACGACCGGACCGGCCCTGAACGCCCGCATGTTCAACGTGGCGGATGCCGCCCCCACCCTCGCGGGCGCCACCGCGACCGCGTCGTTCAACATCGGCAACACCATCGGCCCCTGGCTGGGCGGCCTGGTGATCAGTGCGGGCTGGGGCTACCAGGCGGTCGCCTGGACCGGCGCCGCGCTCGCCGCCGCGGGCGTGCTGGTGACCGCGTACGCCTCCCGCGTCCACCAGCGCACCGCCGCCGTACGGCGCCAGGCCACCGCGCCGCTCCACGACGAGGCCCCGGGCGCCCCCCGGCCGACGGAGCCGGAACGACCGTCCCCGCCCCACGATCCCGCGCGGGCCCGGACGTAGCACGACGGACTGTCGGAGCCGAACGGCCGCAGGACCCTAGGTCGTTGGCGGTGCCGAACGGCCACCCGACACAGGGCCGTTGGAGCGGCGAAGAGCGGTTGGGTCGCGGGGGGGGCGAACGGACGGATGCGGCAGGGGCGTTGGACTGATGTGAACCGGCGGATGCGGCAGGGGCGTTGGGCGGGCGGATGTGTGGGCCGTTCGGCGGGCGGAGGGGGCGGGACCGGCGGGTGAGCCGGGACGGCCGGTCCTCGCGGGTGTGGCTCGGCCCGAACCGTCGCTGTCCGCCCGGTGGTTCAGGAGCGGGCGCCGAGGGCGCCGACGGGGGCCACCACGCGTTCCGACTCCGGGCAGACCCAGTGGGGGTCGACGCCGAGTTCGGGCTCCACTCCGAGGGAGTGTTCCATCTCGGTGTCGCCCAGCGGACAGCGCGGCCACCGGGTGCCGCGCCGGTCCATCAGCGCGTCCTGTACGTCCTGGGCGAGCAGCCCGTCCACGAAGACGGCACCGTCCGGCCACTGTTCGACCCACCACCGGCGGTGGGCGACCGCCTCCTCCACCAGCGAGACCACCTCCGCCTCGGCCGCTCCGCTCGCCTCCAGGTCGGCGAGGACCCGTGCTCGTGCCGTGTGCAGCGCCCGCTCAAGTTCCATCCGTCCATTGGATCAGAGTGCGGCCGGAGACCCGGTATGCCCGGACGCGCACGGGAACGCCCCCACGGGTTGCTCCGCACACGCGTCACGCGCCCCACACTCGTAACGGACGCGAACCACGAACCGTGGACACGCACCCGTAAGGCCGTGAACAGCGAGCGCGTGGACCTACCGGTGCGGCTCCACGGGAGAGCACACAAGTGAACTGGAGCTAACAGCGAGTCCACGGCGGGCGGTTCGGACGCGGAACGCGGGACGGGCGGTGCTCAGCGGCGCGAAATTCCTCGCGGCGACTCCTTGACCGCCCCCTCCGAGTGAAAATATGTTCCGCCTGTGATGAGCCACCTGAAGGAAAGTTTCGCCGCTCGGGGAAGCGAGACGCCGGCCGCCATGCGCGCGTCTCCCGGCGCGCTCGCTGCGAAGGTCCGCACCATGGCGCCTTCGATGACGCGCTCGATGCAACGCGTCGCGGAGACCGTCGCGGGCGATCCGGCGGGCTGTGCCCAACTCACCGTGACCGGGCTCGCCGAGCGCACCGGTACCAGCGAGGCGACCGTGGTCCGCACCTCGCGTCTGCTGGGCTACCCCGGGTACCGGGATCTGCGGCTGGCCCTCGCCGGGCTCGCCGCCCAACAGGCCTCCGGCGCCGCGCCGTCGGTGACCGCCGACATCGCGGTGGACGATCCGATCTCGGACGTCGTCGCGAAGGTCGCCCTGGACGAGCAGCAGACGCTGGCCGACACCGCGGCCGGGCTGGACACCACGCAGGTCGAGGCGGCGGTCGCCGCGCTCGCCACCGCCCGGCGCATCGACATCTACGGGGTGGGCAACTCCGCGCTGGTGGGCCAGGACCTGTCGCAGAAGCTCCTCCGGATCGGCAGCGTGACCCACGCGCACGCCGACCCGCATCTGGCCGTCACCACCGCCGTCCAGCTCCGCGCGGGGGACGTGGCGCTCGCGATCACCCACTCGGGCAGCACCGTTGACGTGATCGAGCCCCTTCGGGTGGCCTTCGACCGGGGCGCCGTCACCATCGCCATCACCGGACGCCCGGACAGCGAGATCGCCCAGTACGCCGACCACGTGCTGACGACCTCGACGGCCCGCGAGAGCGAGCTGCGCCCGGCCGCCATGTCCAGCCGGACGAGCCAACTGTTCGTGGTGGACTGTCTGTTCATCGGAGTCGCCCAGCGCACCTACGAGACGACCGCCCCGGCGCTGTCCGCCTCCTACGAGGCACTGGCGCACCGTCACTCGCCGCGCCCGCGCACCCGTTGACCTCATCGACCCCCCGGCGTACCCCCCGGGGAGCCGCCTGTGGCCGCCCCGCGTCCGGGGATCCGGACGCCGGGGAGCCGCACTGTAGCCCGGTGCCGGAGCGGCGCTCCGCCCCGTCCCACCGGGCCCACCCCTCCGCCGCGAGCGGCGCTCGGCCCCCCGTCCCCTCATCCGGCGGCGGCGAGGCGCCCTCCTCCATCAACTCCCGTCCGGTGGCCACCCCTTCACGCGGCGTCGGCCGAGCCCCGGCCCGCGCCCACACCCTCCGCGCCCCCGGCCCGCGCCCCCTCCCAGTCGCGGCGTTCGGCCGCCCGGCGCTCCCTCCAGCGGTCCGCCCGGCGCCCCCGGTCCCCCGTCCGGCGGTCGTGCGATGGCCCCTCTCGCGCGAGGTCGGGGGCGGGGAAGGCGGCGGGGGCGGTCCGTGTCCCGGCCCACGCGCCCGTTCCCTTCCCGTCCACCGTCCGGACGCTGGGCGCGCCCCCGCCCGTGAGCCGAGCCGGGGCCCGCCCGCCCATCGGAACGCCGGGCGCCTCGTACCTGGTGCGCCGGCCGCGGGACCGTCACCCGCTCGCCTTCCTCCGCGATCCCTCACCCGTCCTCGATCCGTCACCCGCGATCCGTCATCCGCCAGGACCGAAGCCACCAACGAATCGAAACGGACCCAGAACAACGCGAGCCGAAGACCCAGCGAACGCACCAGCCCAGGACACTGACCTCCGTGCCCACAGCACGGACGTGAACGCCCGGAGCGCGGACCGTGGTGCCCGGGACGCCGACGCGACAGCGCCCGACGCGGACGCGCGGGCCCGGGAACCACACCACCCACCTCGCCCCACGAGCACCGACGCCGAGAACCCCGCGAGCATGTCTCAGAGAAAGCCCGGAGAGAGCCGCACCGCCATGACCACGCCCTCCCACGCCGAGGCCCCCGGGCCGAACGGCACCCTGCGCGCCCAGATGGAGACGTTGACCACCGAGGCGTTCCGCAGTGACCTGTCCGATATCGACCAACTGACCACGCTGGAAATCGCCAAGATCATGAACGGCGAGGACGTCACGGTGCCGCACGCCGTGGCCCAGCAGCTGCCCCGTATCGCCGAAGCCATCGACGCGACCGCCGAACGGATGGCGCGCGGCGGCCGTCTCGTCTACGCCGGGGCGGGCACCGCGGGCCGCCTCGGGGTGCTCGACTCCAGCGAGTGCCCACCCACCTTCAACACCGCGCCCGGACAGGTGGTCGGGCTGATCGCCGGAGGCACCGACGCCATGGTGTCCTCGGTCGAGGGCGCCGAGGACAGCGCCGAACTGGCCGCCTCCGACCTGGACTCCCTTCGGCTGACGGCGGACGACACCGTGGTCGGCGTCTCCGCCTCGGGCCGCACCCCGTACGCCGTCGGCGCCGTCCGGCACGCCCGTGTCGCGCACGGCGCGCTGACCATCGGACTGTCCTGCAACGCGGGCTCCGAGCTGGCCGCGGAGGCGGAGCACGGTATCGAAGTGGTCGTCGGACCCGAGCTGTTGACGGGCTCCACCCGGCTGAAGGCCGGAACCGCGCAGAAACTGGTCGTCAACATGCTCTCCACGATCACGATGATCCGGCTCGGTAAGACCTACGGAAACCTGATGGTCGACGTACGGGCGTCCAACGAGAAGCTCCGCGCGCGCTCCCGGCGGATCGTCCAGCTGGCCACGGGCGCCAGCGACGAGGAGATCGAGCGGGCGCTCGCCGCCACCGACGGCGAGGTGAAGCACGCGATCCTGGCGATCCTCGGCTCCGTGGACGGCCCCACCGCGGCCCGTCTGCTCGACGAGGCCCACGGCCACCTCCGGGTGGCACTCCGCGCCGCCGCGGCCTGAGCACCCATGGACCGGTGACCCAGCGTCACCGGCACGCGGTACGGCGGCGGCGACCGGGGACGGCCAGCCGGGGGGCTGGCCGTCCCGGGACCGCCCGGCGAGCACCGCGCCTGACGGGTCGCCGGTCCATGGGAGTGGGGTGCGGGCGGACGGCGCGTGACGCACCGTCGACGCGCCGCCCGCTGCCCACTCACCCGAGCCGGCCCGCCCCACCGGACCCCGGCTGGCCGACCCGCGCCGCCCGGCCCACCTGACCCCCATCAGCCCACCGGGCCACCGCGCTCGGTCGCGGTGTCGCCCCGCCCCCGCCCGTCGTTGAGGCCCGCCCCGCACCGCTCGGCCGTTGGAGGGGTACCCGACGGACTCCCGGGACCGTGCCCGAATTGCTTCCGTTTCTGACACGTTTCTGCCGAATAGCGACCATTCCGTGTCCTACGTTCGCTCCCAAGAGCACGCGCCCCCACACGGAAGAGCGCCAGTGTCATGAGCGACCAGCAGCACCGTGAGATCGCGGCGGCGATTCTCCCCCTGGTGGGAGGCGCCGGGAACGTCACCTCCGTCGCGCAGTGCATGACCCGCCTGCGCCTGACCCTCGTCCACCGCTCCCTCGTCCAGGACGAGGCCCTGACCGCGCTCCCCGCGGTGCTCGGCGTGGTGGAGGACGACACCTACCAGATCGTCCTCGGCCCCGGGAAGGTCGCCCGGATCGCCCCGGCCTTCGAGGCGCTGCTCCACGAGGAGCGCGCGGCGTCGACCGGCCCCACCACCCCCGCGTCAGCCCCGCCCGGCGGCGCGGACCACCCCCGCCACCCACACCCCGCCAATCCCGCAGCCCCCCACGGCCAGCCCCCACACGACACGGCACACGGCGGCGGCACGCCCCCGGACGGCGCCACCCCGAACCGTACGACCCGGGGGGCGGCCGACGCGGACGGACCGGCCCCCACGGCGGAGAGCCTGGCGGCGGAGGGGGCCGCGCTGCGCGCCGAGCGCAAGCGCCGCAACGCGACCCCGGTGAAGCTGCTGCTCCGCCGGATCGCCAACATCTTCGTCCCGCTCATCCCGGCGCTGATCGGCGCGGGCATCGTCGCGGGGCTCAGCGGCGTACTGGGCAACGCGGGCTGGCTGCCTGGACTGACCCCGGCCCTGAACGCGATCAGCGCCGGGTTCATGTCACTGATCGCGGTGTTCGTCGGGATCAACACCGCACGGGAGTTCGGCGGTACCCCGGTACTCGGGGGCGCGGCTGCGAGCGTCATCGTCTTCGCCGGGGTCTCCGAGGTGTCCGTCCTCGGAGAGCGGCTCTCCCCGGGACAGGGCGGGGTGCTCGGCGCGCTCGGCGCCGCCCTGCTGGCCACGTTCCTGGAGCGGGGCTGCCGCAGGGTGGTACCCGAGGCGGTGGACGTGCTCGTCACACCCACCGTGACGCTCCTGGTCACCGGCCTCGTCACGCTGTTCGGGCTGATGTTCCTGGCCGGTGAGGTGGCCACCGGGATCGGCCGTCTCGCCGACTGGCTGCTCGCGCACGGCGGAGCCGTCGCGGGTCTCGTCCTCGGTGGGCTCTTCCTGCCGCTGGTCATGCTCGGGCTGCACCAGGCGCTGATCCCCATCCACACCACCCTGATCGAACAGGACGGATTCACCGTGCTGCTGCCGATCCTGGCGATGGCCGGAGCGGGCCAGGTGGGCGCCGCCATCGCCGTCTACCTGCGGCTGCGGGAGAACGCCTCGATCCGCCGGACGATCCGCTCGGCGCTGCCCGCCGGGTTCCTCGGCGTGGGGGAACCACTGATCTACGGGGTCTCCCTCCCGCTCGGCCGCCCCTTCGTCACCGCCTGCCTGGGCGGTGCCGTCGGCGGCGGGGTCATCGGTCTCTGCTACCAGTTGGGCGGCGCGGTCGGCTCCACCGCGATCGGCCCCTCGGGCTGGGCGCTGTTCCCCCTCCTCAAGGGGGACACCGGACTGGGCACGAGCGCGGCGGTCTACGGCGCCGGACTGCTCGCGGGCTACCTGGCGGGCTTCGGGCTCACCTACTGCTTCGGCTTCACCCGTCAGATGCTCACCGAACTCAACGCCACCACCGAGAGCACGGCGGTCGCCCCCCACTCCACCCCCGCCGCCCCCGATCCCGCACCCGCGCCCCCGTCCGCGCCGGCACCGGCACCGGCGGCCACCGGAGGACCGGCGCCCGCCACCCCCGTCCCAGCCGAAGCCACCGGACGCCCCCCGCGGACCGGGGCCGCCGCGTCCGGCCCGGCAAGAGGTGGCCCGGATCCGTCCGGCATGGCGCACGGTGGCCCGGACCCGGCGGCGATCCTCCACCCGGAGGCTCCCACCGCCCGTCCGCGCCACACCGGCCCCGGCTCCCCGGTCGCGGCTCACCCCCCGCACGACCCGAACACCCCCGAGGGACACGACGAGCCGGACGACCCGGACGGAGCCGGAGGACCGGACGGGACCGGCGGCCCGGACGACCCCGACGGCCCGGACACGGCGGGCGGCCCCCGCCCCCGCACCCCCGCCGGCGTCTGACCCCACGGCTCCGGCCAAGAGGGCAGCGCCGGGCGGGCGCGCCGTGGGTGGACGGTGCTTGGCCCGGCGGGCGACGGCGTCGACAATCCGAGCCGACCCGCCGGACACCCGGCACACCACCCGGAAGGGACCACTCCCCGCCCCTCACCACCCACCTCGCCCACCTCCAGCGGTCCGGCGGCCCGACGCCTCGACGTCCCGACACCCCGTGACCTCGGACACCCCGGGTGACCAGCCGGACGAGACCGAACAGGCCGAACAGGCCGAACAGTTGGAAACGGCCAGACCGGACGGTGACCCATCGGGGTGGAAGCGGGGGCGAACAGCACGGACAGGCCGGGACGGACAGGCCGGGCGGACGGGACCGGGCGGACGGGCGAGGCCTCCGCCCGGTCCGGCACGCCGGGGTCAGGCACACCAGGAGCGCAGGAGGAACACCGTGAGCACGGCACACAGGGCACCCGTATCGGACCGGTTGCTGACCCCGACCAACCACACACTGATGCTGATCGACCACGAGAGCCAGATGGGGTTCGCGGTCGGTTCGCACTCGATGGAGATGGTCATCAACGCCACCCACGGACTGGCCAGGACAGCCGCGCTGTTCGAGGTGCCGACCATCGTCACCACCGTCATGGAACGGCACTTCAGCGGGCCGCTGTTCCAGGGCGTCCGCGAGGTGTTCCCCGACGCGGACACCTGGATCGACCGCACGACGATGAACCCGTGGGAGGACGAGCGGGTGCGGCTGCGCGTCAACGAGGCCGGCCGCCCCAAACTCGTGCTCGCCGGGCTGTGGACCGAGGTCTGCGTGGTCCTGCCCGCGCTCTGCGCCGTCGACGAGGGGTTCGACGTCTACGTCGTCGCCGACGCCTGCGGGGGCGTCAGCACCGAGGCGCACGAACGAGCCATCCAGCGTCTGATGCTGGCTGGGGTCGCGCCGCTGACCTGGCTCCAGTACCTGCTGGAACTCCAGCGGGACTGGGCCAGGACCGCGACCTCGTCCGCCGTCGGGGACATCGCCCGGACGCACGGCGGCACCTACGGGCTCGGCGCCGAGTACATCTACCGGATGCTGGACTGGGACCGCGCCGAACGCCCGTCCTCCTGACCGGCCGACCACCCGCCTCCCTCCGCCCGGCCAACGGCCACGCACCTGCCCAACCGGGCTGCCGGATCCGTCAATCCGCCGGTCGACCGGCCCGCCCCCAGGAGACGGTCCTCACCGGCCAGGGGTAGCTCAGGAGCCGGACAGAGGGCGGTCAGGGGTGGTCGGAAGCCGGTCAGGCGGGGACGACCGGCTCCTGGAGTTCGGTCACCCAGGTCTCCGGGTCACCGTCGCACTCCAGCGTCAGCTCACGGGAGTTCCCGTACGAGCGGTAGCCGTTGGCCTCGATCCAGCGGCCGAGGGCCTGGTGCGTGGGGGCGACCCGGTCCATCGAGCCGTGGTGCACGGTCGTCGCCGCGCGCTCCACCCCGGGCAGGTCGACAACGTCGAAGTCGTACCGCGCGTCCGGCGCGGCCGAGACCGTCACCCCGGCGTGCACGGTGACGGCCACGTCGTCCTCGGCGCACTCGTAGTAAGCGACGCCGGGACCCGAGGGGGTGACCCCGGCCCGCTCCAGGCGCCGGAACAGCTCCTCGTACAGCGGCTGGATGACCGGCCCGATGTGTTCCGGTCCGAACCCCTCGGCGGTACCGCTGAGTTCCGCCACCCGCACCGGTGGCAGCGTCTTCACGACAACGTCCTGCTCGTTCATGTGGCCCTCTCGCTGGATGGTTCGGAGCCGCACCTCGACCCGCGTCAGCCGCGCGGCCCCCTCGGCCACCGCCGCCTCCTGCTCCGCCCGCCGCAGCCGCAGCATGCCGCAGAGGTGCTCGACGTCGACGCGTTCGTCCAGGATCGAGCGGACCTGGTCGAGCGTGAACCCGAGATCCTTCAGCGCGATGACGCGGTTGAGCTGGCTGAGCTGGGCCGCCTCGTAGAAGCGGTACCCGGTGACGGGGTCGGTGTGGGCGGGGCGCAGCAGACCTATGGCGTCGTAGTGCCGCAGCATGCGGACCGAGACGCTGCCGTGCCGGGCGAAGTCTCCGATGGTGAACATGGTGCTTCCAGTGCAGGGTCTGACACGGGGTGAGGGTCAAGTCCACACCGCGGGCCACGGGCCGGAGCCACCCCGGCGGCCCTCGCCACAGCGGCCCGCACACGCCGAGGGCGGCACCCCGCGTGGGGGTGCCGCCCTCGGAGCGGACCGGATGGGCCGGGGTTCGGGCGGTGCCCGAACCCGGCCCGCGCGGCTGGATCAGAAGTCCATGCCACCCATGCCACCGGCGGCGGCAGCGTCCGCACCAGCGGCGGCCTTCTCCGGCTTGTCGGCGATGACGGCCTCGGTGGTGAGGAACAGCGCCGCGATGGAGGCGGCGTTCTGGAGCGCCGAACGCGTCACCTTCGCCGGGTCGTTGATGCCCTCGGCGAGCATGTCGACGTACTCACCAGTCGCGGCGTTCAGGCCGTGGCCCGGGGTCAGGTTGCGCACCTTCTCCGTGACCACACCGCCCTCAAGGCCGGCGTTGACGGCGATCTGCTTCAGCGGGGCGGCCAGCGCCAGCTTGACGGCGGCGGCACCGGTGGCCTCGTCGCCCTCCAGCTCCAGCTTCTCGAAGACGCTGGAAGCCTGGAGCAGGGCCACGCCACCACCGGCGACGATGCCCTCCTCGACGGCGGCCTTGGCGTTCCGCACCGCGTCCTCGATGCGGTGCTTCCGCTCCTTCAGCTCGACCTCGGTCGCGGCACCGGCCTTGATGACGGCCACGCCACCGGCCAGCTTCGCGAGGCGCTCCTGGAGCTTCTCGCGGTCGTAGTCCGAGTCGGAGTTCTCGATCTCGGCGCGGATCTGCGCGACGCGACCGGCGACCTGGTCGGTGTCGCCCGAGCCGTCCACGATCGTGGTCTCGTCCTTGGTGATGACGACCTTGCGGGCGCGGCCCAGCAGCTCCAGACCGGCGTTCTCCAGCTTGAGGCCGACCTCCTCGGAGATGACCTGACCACCGGTGAGGATGGCGATGTCACCGAGCATGGCCTTGCGACGGTCACCGAAGCCCGGGGCCTTCACGGCGACGGACTTGAAGGTGCCGCGGATCTTGTTGACGACCAGCGTCGACAGGGCCTCGCCCTCAACGTCCTCGGCGATGATCAGCAGCGGCTTGCCGGACTGCATGACCTTCTCCAGCAGCGGAAGGAGGTCCTTCACGTTGCTGATCTTGGAGTTGACGATGAGGATGTAGGGGTCCTCCAGCTCCGCCTCCATCCGCTCCATGTCGGTGGCGAAGTAGGCGGAGATGTAGCCCTTGTCGAAGCGCATGCCCTCGGTGAGCTCCAGCTCCAGCCCGAAGGTCTGCGACTCCTCGACGGTGATGACGCCTTCCTTGCCGACCTTGTCCATCGCCTCGGCGATCAGCTCGCCGATCTGCGGGTCACCGGCGGAGATGGAGGCGGTGGAGGCGATCTGCTCGCGGGTCTCCACGTCCTTCGCCTGCTCCAGCAGGGCGGCGGAGACGGCCTCGGTGGCGCGCTCGATGCCGCGCTTCAGCGCCATCGGGTTGGCGCCCGCGGCGACGTTGCGCAGACCTTCCTTGACGAGGGCCTGGGCCAGGACGGTCGCGGTCGTCGTGCCGTCACCGGCGACGTCGTCCGTCTTCTTCGCGACCTCCTTGACCAGCTCAGCGCCGATCTTCTCGTAGGAGTCCTCGAGCTCGATCTCCTTGGCGATGGAGACACCGTCGTTGGTGATCGTGGGGGCGCCCCACTTCTTCTCCAGCACGACGTTGCGGCCCTTCGGGCCGAGCGTGACCTTGACGGCGTCAGCGAGCTGGTTCATACCGCGCTCAAGGCCGCGCCGCGCCTCCTCATCGAACGCGATGATCTTGGCCATGTGAAGTGGTCCTCCCTGGAGGTCCCGCCCGCGGCCGAAGCCCACGGGTGAGGGGTGGATTGCTCCGGACCGCGCTGGCGCCCGCGACGGACGGCCCACCGCCCGGCGGTCCCTTGCCCCACCCGGCTTGCGGACCTCACCGACCCGGTCCTTCTGTCACTCTCATGCTGTGAGTGCTAACGCCCATGATTAGCACTCACCCCCTCAGAGTGCAAGCGCCGCAGGCGCCACCCGAGGGCGGTGGCCGGGAGACCAACCAGGAGACACGGGCGGGCACACAGGTGGGGCCGCATCCCCGAGGGATGCGGCCCCACCTTCAGTCAGCGCAGTATGTGGTCGGCGCTCAGCCCGTCACACGGACCATGTCCGCCTGCGGCCCTTTCTGACCCTGCGAAATCTCGAACTCGACCCGCTGTCCTTCGTCCAGGGTGCGGTAGCCGTCCATCTGGATCGCGCTGTAGTGGACGAACACGTCCGCACCACCGTCGACCGCGATGAAGCCGTACCCCTTCTCCGCGTTGAACCACTTGACGGTGCCCTGAGCCATTCCTAACTCCCCTATTACTGGCCCTTGCACGAGCCCGCACTTCACGAACCCGGGTCAGACCTCACCTCCGGATGGACGGAGGTGTGCGCCGGAACGCGTCGACCGCCGCTGAATGTATCTGGACGGACGCCCAGTGCAACAGGTCAATCGGACGAGAATTCTGGGCGCGGCCTTTTACCGATTACCGCTGAATTCGGGGAAAAGCGGGGCAACTCGGGCCCGGCAAACACCACCAACACGACAAATGCCGCTCCGATTTCGGGCACAACTTGTCGCGATCTCATATGTGTTTGACACAAGTGGAGCTGGGGGATGCTGCCACTCTACCGTCTCGGAACGGGTGCTCACGCCCATCTCCGAGAGGCCGCGCGACCCCCTGCCACCGGGCGTGACCTCCGTACGACGGTGGCCCCGGGACCGAGCGGGCCCCGGGACCACCGTGGGACCTCGGGAGGGGCGCGTCAGCGCGCGCCCCCCGCGACGGCCGGGATGATCGAGACCCCGGCACCGTCCGGCGTCGGCGTCTCCAGACCCTGCTCGAAACGCACGTCGTCGTCGTTCACGTAGACGTTCACGAAGCGGCGCAGCTTGCCCTCGTCGTCCAGCACCCGGGCGGCGATTCCGGGGTGGTTCTTCTCCAGGTCAGCCAGGACCTCGGCGAGCTTTCCGCCGTCGGCGGTCACCTCGGACTCGCCCCCGGTGTAGGTGCGCAGGATGGTCGGGATTCGGACGTTGACGCTCATGCGATTCACTCTCTCTGCGATGTGTGTGGTGTTCACGGTGTTCCGCACCGTCCGCGACACAGATGGGATTCGTCCGGAATCACGGGATGTGCGGGATATACGGGCTCGTGGGCTGAACGCAGGCTGACGAGGGGTACGGGGTACGGGATGGACGCGGCTCGCGCGCCGCGCCCACCGGACGAGGCTCGGGTCAGGACGGTCGCGCCCGCCCGTCCGGCCACTTCCCGGTTCCACGCCGCACCGCGCCGAGGGGCGGTGGCGACGCCCGGTCGGCCGCGGAGCCGGGCGACCGGAGCCCGCGCCGCCGGCCCACCGACGTTCACCTCCGACACCCTCGGGCCCTCGCCAGGCGTCGGCCCTCGGCTCCGGGTCCGATCCGTTCGGTCGCAGCCGGTCCGGTCCCGTCCGATCTGGTCTGATCTGGTCTGATCCGGTCCGTGCCGGCTTCGTGGCGGTACGGACGGTCCTGGGCCGTTCCGGGGCAACGGGTGGGACGCGGTCCGTCGCGTGGTCCGGAGCCCCCGCCGGTGCCGGGCTCGGTCCCGGGCGGCCGATCGCCTACCGGTTCCGCCGGGTGGTGGGCCGCCGGGGAGCGGCCCGGTTCACCCGGAGAGTCCTGCGGCGCGGAAGGCGTCGAGACTGGGCCTGATCACGGCGGACGGGCCGCAGCTGGGCGCCACCGCGTCGAGCGTCTTGAGGCCGTCGCCCGTGTTCAGCACCACGGTGCTGAGCGTGGGGTCGAGCGCGCCGGCCTCGATCAGCTTCCGGGTGACGCCGAGCGTGACGCCGCCCGCGGTCTCGGCGAAGATCCCCTCGGTACGGGCGAGCAGCTTGATGGCGTCCACCACCTGGGCGTCTGTCACGTCCTCCACCGCTCCGCCGGTCCGGCGGGCGATGTCGAGGACGTAGGGGCCGTCGGCCGGGTTGCCGATCGCCAGGGACTTGGCGATGGTGTCCGGCCGGACGGGACGGACCACGTCGTGGCCCTCCTTGAACGCCCGGGAAACCGGTGAGCAGCCCTCGGCCTGCGCGCCGAAAATCCGGTAGGGACGGTCCTCCACCAGACCGAGCTGGATGAGTTCCTTCAGCCCCTTGTCGATTTTGGTGAGTTGGGAACCGGACGCGATGGGAATGACGATCTGGTCGGGAAGTCGCCAGCCGAGCTGTTCGCAGATCTCGTAGGCGAGCGTTTTGGAACCCTCGCCGTAATACGGCCGGAGATTGACGTTCACAAAGCCCCAGCCCTCACCCAGCGGATCTCCGATGAGTTCCGAGCAGAAGCGGTTCACGTCATCGTAGTTTCCCTCGATGCCGACCAGTTCTCCGCCATAGACGGCGGCCATCACGACCTTTCCCTGTTCCAGGTCGTGCGGGATGAAGACGCAGGAGCGGAATCCCGCGCGGGCCGCCGCCGCGCCCACCGCTCCGGCCAGGTTGCCGGTGGAGGAACAGGAGAGGGTGGTGAAGCCGAAGGTCCGCGCGGCCTCGACGGCGATGGCCACCACCCGGTCCTTGAAGGAGTGCGTCGGGTTACCGGAGTCGTCCTTGACGTGCAGCGAGCCGGTGACGCCCAGCTCACGGGCGAGGTTCCGGGCCTCGACGAGCCGCGTGAACCCGGGGTTGATGTTCGGGTGGGCCGCCACGTCGGCGGGGACCGGCAGCAGCGGCGCGTAGCGCCAGATGTTGTCCGGACCCGACTCGATGCGGCGCCGCAGCGCCTCGGGGTCGCCGACGGGCAGCTCGTAGGCGATCTCCAGCGGGCCGAAACAGCTCTCGCAGGCGAAGATCGGGCTGAGCGGGAAACGCTCTCCGCATTCGCGACAGGACAGCGCCGTGGCGGGACCGAAATCGGCGGAGGTAGCGCGCGCGGCGGGCGCGTCGGGGGCAGCGGTGTGCACAGCCATAAAAAGCGAGGCCCTTCCTCATCTTCCCCGAGGCGTATTTCACTTCGGGCCGGAATTGGCACCTTCCCCACGGCGGCCTCGCAGGAATGAGCGAGTGCGCGCGGGAGGGTTGCCGGGGCTTCAACGGGCCGGATCCCTCTGCCCCTCTGGATGAGCTGTATGGCACCGACAGCGACCGGTACGTCGACGGAGATCGGCGGATGCCGATCGGCGCCGACGCGCGTCGCCTTCCGACGACGGGAGGGCCGTCGGGCGTTTGTGACACGCGGACCCCGATACGCCGTGGTCATGCGCGTTGCTCAAGACTGTAACCGACAACGGGCTGCTCGGAACCAGCTGTCCGTTCCGCGAGATTGATCTTCCAGGAGGCGCGAACGTGCTCGACGAGGTGGGCTCTTGGCTTCGGTGCCGCTCCTGGACCGCGGCCGACTGGCCGCTGGAGCGCCTGCTCGCGGACAAACGGCGGACGGGGGACACGGTCAGCGTAGTGCTGCCCGCGCTGAACGAGGAGCGGACGGTCGGCCGGATAGCGTCCGTGATCCGCGGCGAGCTGATGACCGGGGACGTTCCGCTGGTGGACGAGCTGGTGGTGATGGACTCGGGCTCCAGTGACCGCACGGCCGAGGTGGCCGCGGCAGCGGGAGCCAAGGTGATCCACCGGGACGAGGTGCTGCCCCGGCTGCCCGCCCGGCTCGGGAAGGGCGAGGTGCTGTGGCGCTCACTACTGGTCACCGAGGGCGACCTGGTCTGTTTCGTGGACGCCGACCTGACCAGCTTCTCCCCCGCCTTCGTCACCGGGATCGTCGGTCCCCTGCTGGCCGATCCGAGTCTTCGGCTGGTGAAGGCGATGTACGAGCGTCCGCTGGGCAGCGTGCCGGACGAGCCCACGACGGACTCCTCCCCCACCAGCCCCCCGACTCCGTCCGCGCCCCGGTCAGAGGCCGGGGCGGAAGCCGGGTCCCGTACGGAGTCCGGAACGGAGTCCGGCATCTGGTCGGGTGCCGGGGCCGGGGCCGAGAGCGGGTCCGGGTCCGAGCCCGGGTCCGAGGTCGGCTCGTCCCTGGCCGGAGCCGGGGAGGAGGCGGGAGTGTCCGGGACGGCGTCCGGTGGGCGGGACGGGGACGGCCAGGGACGGGAGGGGAGTCCGAGCGGCGGCGGGAGGGTGACCGAGCTGGTCGCCCGCCCCCTGATCAACCTGCACTGGCCTCGGCTGGCTGGCTTCGTCCAGCCGCTCGGCGGGGAGTACGCGGCCCGGCGGGAGCTGCTGGAGCGGCTGCCCTTCCCGGTCGGCTACGGCGTGGAGCTGGGACTGCTGGTCGACGCGCTGGAGCTGGCCGGCCTGGACGCGCTGGCGCAGGTCGACGTGGGCGTGCGGCACCACAGGCACCAGGACGCGCGGGCGCTGGGCAGGATGGCGGCCGCCATCCTCGCCACCGCCGAGCGGCGGCTGGGCAGGGCGCCCCGGAACCTCCGGCTCACCCAGTTCGACCGCGGCCCTTCGGGCGGCTTCGCTCCGCGCACGTGGCCCGTCGAGGCCGAGGAGAGGCCCCCGATGCGCGGTATCCCCGAGTACCGCGGGGGAACGGGCGTTTGAGCGGTTCGCCCGGAGGCTAGGCTCCGGCCATGGTCGCTCATGCCGAGGTGCGTCCGGCCCAGGTGCTGGTCGCGTCCAATCGCGGGCCGGTCAGCTACACCCGCGCCGAGGGCGGTGGACTCACCGCGAAGCGTGGGGGTGGGGGGCTCGTATCCGGTCTCTCGGCGATCGGGCCGGAGGCGGGGGCGCTCTGGGTGTGCGCCGCGCTGGGCGACGCCGACCGGGCGGCGGCGAGCCGGGCGGGCGCCCGGCTGGACTCGGCGGACACCGGCGGTCAGGCCGTCCGGATGCTGGACATCCCGGCGGAGGTGTTCACCCTCGCCTACAACGGCGTCGCGAACTCGGTCCTCTGGTTCGTCCACCACCTGCTGTACCAGACGCCCCTCGAACCCGCCTTCGCCGAGGAGTTCGAGCGGCAGTGGGCCGCGTACGAGGCGTACAACGCCGCCTTCGCGGAGGCGCTGGCCAGCGAGGCGGCCGACGGCGCCACCGTCCTCGTACAGGACTACCACCTCACCCTGGTCCCGGGGCTGCTCCGGGACCGCCGCCCCGACCTGCGGATCGGCCACTTCTCGCACACCCCGTGGGCACCGCCCGACTACTACCGGCTGCTGCCCGACAGCTGCCCGGACGACGTGGCGGCGCGGGTGCTGCGCGGTGTGCTCGGCGCCGACCGCGCGGCGTTCCTGACCTCGCGCTGGGCCGAGTCCTTCGCCGACTGCTGTGTCCGGGTGCTCGGCGCCGAGGTCAGCGGCGGGGCGCGCGGGAAGGGCGAACTGCGCGTCAGTCACGCCGGGCGCACCACCCGGATCGGGGTGCACGGTCTGGGTGCCGACGGGGACTTCCTGCGCGAGCGCGCGCACCGGCCGGACGTGGCGGAGCGCGTCACCGCCCTCCGCGCACAGATCGACGGCCTCACGGAGACGGGCGCGACGGCGGGCGCGGCGCCGAGCGCCGAGGGCGGGGAGCGGCGGCGGGTGATCGTCCGGGTGGACCGGACGGAGCTGTCCAAGAACATCGTGCGCGGCCTGCGGGCCTACCGCTATCTGCTGACGCACTACCCGCACTGGCAGGAGCGGGTGACGCACCTGGCGTTCGCCTACCCCTCCCGGCAGGACCTCGCCGTCTACCGCGACTACACCGCCGAGGTCGCCCGCGTCGCCGAGGAGATCAACACAGACTTCGGGCGGCCCGGTTGGACCCCGGTGCTGCTGCACGTCAAGGACGACTTCGCGCGCTCGCTCGCCGCCTACCGGATCGCGGACGTGGCGCTGGTCAACCCGATCAGGGACGGGATGAACCTGGTCGCCAAGGAGGTGCCGGTCGTCTCGGACGAGGGGTGCGCGCTGGTGCTCTCCCGCGAGGCGGGCGCCTTCGCGGAGCTGGGTGAGGACGCGATCGCCGTCAATCCGTACGACGTCGCCGGTACGGCGCGGGCGCTGGACGCGGCGCTGACCATGCCGCCGGACGAACGGGCGCGACGGAACCGCCGACTGGCCGCCGCGGCCACCGCGCTCCCCCCGGAGCGCTGGTTCCTCGACCAGCTCGCGGAACTGCGCGAACCGGCTCCGGCCACCGCGCACGCCGATGCCACCTCGTCCACACCCGGGTGAGCGACGCCCGGTACGGCGTCCGCTGAACGCGGCGCGTACGACGGGCGGTCGGGAACAGGGCGTCGATGTCCCGGTTACGGAGCGATCGTTCGGAGGCGGCGCTGGGACCGCGGGTGGAGCGGAGCCGGGTGGTGAGGGTCGGGAGTGAAGAGCTGACCGTGGGGCGGGGCTCCGGCCGACGGACCGCGGGGCGACTGCCCCGGAAGGCGCCCGGGCTCGCGGGCAAGGCGGCCCCCGAGGAACCAGGGGGCCGAGAGCCCGGGGGTTCGGGCCCGGCGGCCCGGGAGGTGGTGCCCGGTGACCGGGCACCACCGCACCGGGGCAGGCACCCACGGCGCGGGACCGGGCGGCGGGGCCAGCCCGACGGCCGGACCCTTCAGCCGTCGGACGCGCACCGCACCGCGGACCGGGCCGCGCGTGGGCACCTGCCGATTGAGCGCCAACCTCCCCTGGAGTCAGGGGAGTTGGCCGGACCATCCGCCCGGCGCGCGGCACGCGGGCGGACGCCTGTCCCGGTACGACTCAGACGTTGACGCCGAAGTCCTGGGCGATACCGGTGAGACCGGCGGCGTAGCCCTGGCCCACCGCGCGGAACTTCCACTCCGCGCCGTTGCGGTACATCTCGCCGAAGACCATGGCGGTCTCGGTGGCGGCGTCCTCGCTCAGGTCGTAGCGAGCGATCTCAGTCTGGTCGGCCTGGTTGAGGATGCGGATGAAGGCGTTCCGCACCTGCCCGAAGTTCTGACCGCGCGAGTCGGCGTCGTAGATCGAGACCGGGAAGACGATCTTATCGACGTCCGCGGGCAGCGTCGCCAGGTTGACGTTGATCTGCTCGTCGTCACCCTCGCCCTCACCGGTGACATTGTCCCCGGTGTGCACGATCGCCTGCTCCGGCGAGGTCTTGTTGTTGAAGAAGATGAAGTGCTGGTCGGAGTAGACCTTGCCGCTGGGGTTCACCGCGATGGCGCTCGCGTCGAGGTCGAAGTCCGTGCCGGTGGTGGTGCGGACGTCCCAGCCGAGGCCAACCGTGACGGCGGTCAGGCCCGGTGCCTCCTTGGTGAGCGAGACGTTGCCGCCCTTGGACAGGCTTACAGCCATGGGGATGCCCTTCTCTTGAGTCTCGGATGACGATCCGTGCGGATGCGTCGGCGCGGGCACCGCTACCACGGGCCACGCGCCTACCTGCCCAACGCTATAAGCGCTGGCGGGAGTTCCGTGTTCCTTTACCTTCTTTGCGGAAAGCGGAGCGGGACGTGGGGCGCCGAGGCGCCTGCCCCCCCCCAGCCCGACAGCCGGTCGGGGCGAAAGCGGGGCCCGGCGGCCAGGCGGGCCGGGAGCGGGGCCCGGCGGCCAGGCGGGCTCAAATACGGGTGACGGCGGGGGGTGGGAGGCGCGACCATGGTGAACATGTCAGGCCCACTCTTCATCCGAGGCTCGGTCTCCCTCCCGGAGTCCGAGCTGACCTGGCGTTTCTCGCGGTCCTCCGGCCCGGGGGGCCAGCACGTCAACACCAGCGACAGCCAGGTGGAACTCCGCTTCGACCTGGCGCGCAGCGGCACGTTGCCCGAGGTCTGGAAGCAGCGCGCGCTGGAGCGGCTGGCCGGTCGGCTGACCGGCGGCGTCCTGGCGGTCCGCGCCAGCGACCACCGTTCCCAGTGGCGCAACCGCGAGACGGCGGCGGAGCGTCTGGCGGCGCTGCTGGCCGAGGCGACGGCGCCGCCCGCGCCGCCCCGCCGCAGGAAGCCGAAGCCGCGTGGGCTCAACGAGCGGCGGCTGGAGCAGAAGAAGCGGCGCGGCCAGCTCAAGCAGGGCCGCTCCAGCCGGAGTTGGGACTGACCCCGACTGACCCCGACTGGCCGACCGACCCCGACTGGCCGGCTGATCCGCGCTGATCCGGCCGGTGTCGGGGACGGACCCGACCGCGCGGGCCGGGAGCCCCGGCGGTCACCCGGAAACCCCGCGGAGGCGCGAGGACGCGACGGGCGCGAGAACGTCGCCTGACGTCAGGGACTCCGGGGACGTCCGGGGGACGCCGGGGCCCAGGTGGGTCAGCGCAGGAAACGGTAGTGGCCCCGGTAGTAGGTGAGGGGGCCCGCGGAGTCCTCGTGGGCGAGGGTCGTGGCCAGCACACCGCCGATGAACAGCGTGTGGTCGCCCGCCCGCACGCTCCGCTCGGTACGGCACTCGACGGCGGCCAGCGCCCCGTCCACCAGCGGGGCCCCGGAGGCGGCGCCCCGGGTGTGCGGGAGTTCACGGAACAGGAGCCGGTCGCTCAGCCGTCCCTTCATGGCGAAACGTCCCGCCGACTGACGCTGCCCCTCGGTGAGCAGGGAGGCCGCCCACAGGGGCTGGCGCTCCAGCAGTTCGGCCATTCGCGAACCGGTGCGGACGCTGGCGAGGACGAGGGGCGGTTCCAGTGAGACGGACATGAAGGCGGTCGCCGTCATCCCGACGTCCGCGCCGTCCGGCTCGTCCTCCGGGTCGTGTGCCGCCAGCAGCACGACTCCCGCCGCGAGACGTGCCATGGCGGCCCGGAACTCGTCCTCGCTCACCCCTCCAGCATGAGGTACGGGCCGGTCCTCCGGCCGCTCGGCTGACTGCTGCTGGGCTCGTTGCGCTGTGTAAGACACGTCTCGCACGGTAACCGGCCCCTGGCGGGAACACATCGGCCTCGGGGACCAGCCGGGGACTAGGACCGCCCCCGGCCCGCCCACCCCGGGGCGGATTCCCGGCGGGACCGGGCGGACGGGGGAGACGAGAGAGGGGTCGCCGTGAGCGAGAACACAGAAGCGGAGGGAGCGGGCAAAGCCGGGAGGGGGCCGCCCGCCGGGACCCGCGTCGCCGGGCGGCGCGAATCCCCCCGGTCCCCCGAGCGTCGCGATCCTCCCGGCCCTCCGGGTCCTCCCGGCGGCGAACGGAGCGGAACGGTCAGCACGGAGGGGCGGACGGGCCGGAGGGTCTGACTCCGCACTGCGAGCAAGTGCGCACGCTGCGCTGTGACTTGAGTCACAGACAGCATTAATTGTTGACCCTGTGTACCGAGTGAACAGCTCGCTGTGATTCAGTGGCCGTGGCAGTCGGACAGCGACGTCCCGCGAAAACCTGGAGTTGACGACCAAGGCTCAGGGGGAGGGCGATGGAAACCGAGTCGGAGCCCTATGTCCGCCTCGCCAGTCTGCGTCAGCTGCACCACGTCGTGGCGCAGTTGAACACCGCCCGCAGCCTCGCCGACACCCTCCAGACCGTCGCCGACGGCGCGGTCACGGGGCTCGGTTTCGAGATATCCGCGGTGAACCTCGTACGCCCCGACGGCGACCTCGTGGTCGCGGCCGTCGCGGGGAGCGAGGGCGCCGAGGCGATGCTGGCGGGGCGCGTGGGGCCGCGCGAGGCCTGGGACCGGCGGCTCTCGATGGCCGAGCGGTGGGGCGACCTCCGGTTCATCCCCTACACCGAGGGCTGGGTGCTGGACGACGACGACGTACCGCAGTGGCACTCCGCGGGCCCCGCCCCCCGCTTCTACGAGGAGTGGCACCCGATGGACCGGCTCTTCGCGCCGCTCTACGCCTCGGACACCGAACTGCTCGGCGTGCTCTCCGTGGACCGGCCGCGGAACGGGCGCAGGCCCGGCGCCTGGGGGTGCGAGGCGCTCCAGATGTACGCCTCCCAGGCCGCCATCGCGATCAGCAACGCCAGGCTGCGGTCGAACATGCAGCGCGCGCTGGTCCGGCTGGAGCGGGAGCAGCAGGCGCTGCGGGCGAGCGAGGAGAGCTTCCGGCAGGCCTTCGAGTACGCGCCGAGCGGGATGGCGGTCGCGGAGATGGGCGGGGACCAGCACGGTCGCCTGGTGCGGATCAACGACGCGCTCTGCCGGCTGCTGGGCCGACCGGCGTCGGCGATGCGCCGGTACTCCTTCTCCGACCTGGTCCACCCGGAGGACATCAGCACCCTGCTGCGCACCTCGGCGGAGGGCGGGCGGGCGGAGCTCCGGCTGGCCCGGCGGGACAGCTCGTACGTCTGGGTGTCGCTGCGCAACTCGGTGGTGGCGGACACCGCGGACGGCCCGCGCTTCCTGCTGACGCACGTCGAGGACATCGAGGAGCGCAAGCGGCACGAGTTGCAGCTCGCGCACCGCGCGAGCCACGACTCCCTGACCGGGCTGCCCAACAGCGCCGAGCTGCGCGCCCGGCTCAGCTCCCGGCTCTGCCCCGATCCGGGGCCCACGGTCTCCGGCGCCGCGCGGAGCGATCCGCACGCGGCGCCGTCCGGGGACCCGGCGGACACCGGCGGGCACCGGTTCAGCCTGGACGGGTTCGACGGGGTGCGCGGGGCCCCGTACGGCGGGCCCGGCGCGGGCGGACCAGCCGCGTACGACAGCCACCACGTGCACATGGTGCCGCCGCGGGGCGAGGGGCCGGGCGAGAAGGGGCTCGCGGTGCTCTTCTGCGATCTGGACGGCTTCAAGTCCATAAACGACCGTTTCGGGCACAACTGTGGTGACGCGGTGCTGATCGAGGTCGCCCGGCGGCTCTCCGTCGGGGTACGGGACAACGACACCGTGGCCCGGCTCGGCGGCGACGAGTTCGTGGTCCTGGCGGACGGCCTGGGGCAGGCCGAGGCGCAGGACCTCGCCGTGCGGCTGCGGAACGCGATCATTCCGCCGATCCGGGTGGACGGGCGGGGGGTGCGGGTCGGCGCCAGCTTCGGCATCGGCTGGGCGAGTTGTGGTCTGTCGGCCGAGGAGGTTCTCCAGTCGGCGGACCAGCGGATGTACGTCGAGAAGCGCTCGCGGGCCAAGGGGCAGCGGCGCGCCGGGTGACACACCTCACCCCGGACCCGTCTCCCCACCCGGCCTCCGGCCCCCTCGCCGCGGCCTCCCCCGGACCTCCCAGCGCCTCCCCCGCACCTCCCCCGCGCCCCTCCCCTTACGGTTTCCCGCCTCGGCTCCGGTGCGGCACGTCCGAGAGCGCGCGCCAGCGGGCGGACCGGGGGCGGGTGCGGGAGCGGCGAGCGCCCGGTTCGCGGCGGTGTCGCCCGGTGTGCGTAACTCGCCCTTCCCGGGCGGGAGTTGACGCTCCCGCGCGACGCGCGGCGGAGCGCTCCCCGGCTGGCGCCGGGGGCACCCGGTGGCCGTTTCACCGGACCGTCCGCCGGACCACGGGGGTTCCCGGGTGGCCCGCCTCGGCATGTCGAGGGGCCCCGCCAGGGGCGCGGTGGGCGCGGCGGGTGCGGTCCGGCGGACGGTTCGCGGGGGGGGGCGAGGCGCGGGGTAAGACCGGGGTCACGAAGCGGTTGCGCGCGCTGGCGGCGCGGATCGGAAAGGTCGCAGGTGAGACGGGGGACACGGGGGATAAGGCCCCTCCAGGAGCGCGGGAAGGGCGCGCGCGGGGCACTCACGCCCTCACTCAGGAGAGGTAGGCTCGCCCGCGTACCTGACGCAGTAGGGAGTGACAGGGGATGACCGCCGAGAACGAGGGCTCGGACGCGCCGCGCGGCGGCGACGATCCGTTCGCCTACCTGTACCGCCAGGACGGCGGGGACGGCTCGACGGATCAGGCGGCCTCGACCTCGCGTCCCGGGCAGCCCGGTCAGCCCGGGGTGCCGCGCCGCTCGTACAACCAGGTGCGCCCGGTCGGCCAGCGCCAGTACGGCATGCCGCAGCAGCGCCCGCAGCCCCCGGGCGACAGCGCGCACTACGCCGCGCCGGAGACCATGCCGGGCGGCCGGGTGGCGGCGCGGCAGCACGGCCAGCCCTCGTCGGGCCCGAACCGGAACGGTCTGCTGATCGGTGCCATCGCGGTCGTCGCCGCGGTGGTCGTCGGTATCGGCGCGGCCGTCCTCTTCAACGGTGACGACACGGCCGTCGGGGACGAGCCCCGCGCCGGCGCGGACGCCGGGCAGCGCGGCGGCGACGAGGACCGGGACTCCCAGGGCGGCGGGGACGAGGAGGACGAGGACGCCGACCAGGGGGAGAAGCCCCAGGGGCTCCCCAAGGAGGCGGCGGCCAGCCTGCGGCTGGAGGGCGGCACCAAGACGGCCAGCGACATCCCGGGCGCCGAGTCGCCCGGCGGCACCTACGTCGCGGGGATCGACTCCGGGGAGGGCGCGTCCGCGAGCTGGCAGCCGGAGCTGGCCGAGGCCGGGACGTACAACCTCTACGTCCGCTACGGCGTTCCGGGGGAGGACATGCACCTCTCCCTGACGGTCAACGGCAAGGCACACGGCACCGGGCTGGACATGAAGAACCACGCCAGGGCGGAGAAGGGCGACTGGGAGAAGGGCTGGTCGTACACCTACTCCACGGTGCAGCTGACCAAGGGGAAGAACGACGTGCGCATCTCCTGCGAGGACGGCGACAGGTGCGGCGTGAACCTCGACCGGGTCTGGATCAAGCCCGCCTGACCGTCCGCCGCGGTGCGTAGCGCTCGCACCCTCGGGCGGAGAAGCCCGCGCCCCCGTTCCTGACGCGCCGTCCGGCGCCCGAGGGACGCCGGGGGACGCGGGTTTCGTGCTGTGCGGCGGCGGTCGGCACGCCGGGCCCGGGCCGGGCGATTCCCGGCGGGCAAGTGTCAGGCGCGGAGCAAGTGTCAGGCGGGGCCGGGGAGTTCCTCGGGCACCGTGCGCTCCAGCAGCTCGCGGTAGCGCGTCTCGTCGAACTCCCCGGCGGCGGGCGCCCGCACCGTGGCCGCCGAGAGCGCGACCGCGCGGGCCAGCCGCAGTGGCCAGGGCAGGCCGTCGGCGAGGCCGGAGAGCAGCCCGGCGACGGCGGAGTCCCCGGCGCCGGTGGGGTTCCCGGCGAGCCGTTCGGGCGGTGCCGCGCGCCAGCCGCCGTCCGGGGTGAGCAGCAGCATCCCGTCGGGCCCGAGGGAGGCGGCGACCGCGCCCGCGCCGCGGCGGCGGGCCGTGCGGGCGGCGCCGAGGGGTTCGGTACTGCCGGTCAGCCCGGCCAGTTCGGGCGCGTTGGGCTTGATGAGGTCGGGACGGGCCGCGAGTCCGCGGGCCAGGGGTTCGCCGCTGGTGTCGAGGAGGACGGGCACGCCCGCGCCGCGCGCCTCGCGGACGAGCGTGGCGTAGGCGCCGACGGGCAGGCCGGGCGGCAGGCTGCCGCAGAGCGCCACGGCCGCGCACTCGCCCAGCACCCGGCGGTACTCCGCGAGGAAGCGGTCCCACTCGGCGGCGGTGACGTGCGGGCCGGGCTCGTTGAACTGGGTGGTGTCCCCGGCGGCGCGGTCGGCGACACCGATGGTGCGGCGGGTGTCGCCGCCGATGGGGGTCAGCGCGTCGGTCACCCCGGGTTCCGCGGCGAGCAGGTCGCGCAGGACCGTCCCGGTGGCGCCGCCCGCGAAGCCGGTGACGGTGGTGGGGTGGCCGAGGGCGCCCAGCACCCGGGCCACGTTGACGCCCTTGCCGCCGGGGCGTTGCAGCACCTCGCGGACGCGGTGCGAGCCGCGCGGTTCCAGCCGGGCGACCCGGTAGGTGAGGTCCAGGGCGGCGTTGAGTGTCACCGTCTGGATCACTGGGCACCCCCTGCGACTGGCTTCGGCTGGGCGCGGCCGTACCGCGGGTACGGGGACCGCGCGTGGGATCATGCCATTGCCCCGCCGGGTGAGGCGACCCCCCGTCACCCACCGCCTGGCCGCTCAGCGGACAGCCGTCACCGCACTTCGGGCGCAACCACCCATTCCCCCTTGCGCAACACGCCACGGAGGGTGAACTCGGCGTCCAGCACCACGAGATCGGCGTCCCTGCCGGGCTCCAGGGAGCCGACGCGGTCGTCCACGCCGAGGACCCGGGCGGGGGTGGTGGACAGCGCCCGCACCGCGTGCTCGACGGGCAGCCCGTCGACGGTGACGGCGCGGCGCAGCGCCTCGTCGAGGGTGAGGGTGGACCCGGCGATCGAGCCGCCCTCCAGGAGCCGGGCGACGCCGTCGCGCACCTCGACCTCCATCGGGCCGAGCGGGTACCGGCCGTCGCCCATGCCGGCGGCGCCCATCGCGTCGGTGATGAAGGAGACGCGGTCGGGGCCCGCGGAGCCGAAGGCGAGGCCGAGTACCGCCGGGTGCAGGTGGGTTCCGTCGTTGATCAGCTCGATGGTGACGCGCTCGTCGCCGAGCAGCGCGGCGATGGGGCCGGGAGCGCGGTGGCCGAGCGCGGGCATGGCGTTGAACAGGTGGGTTGCGACCCGGGCTCCGGCGTCGATGGCGCGCGTGGTCACCTCGTAGTCGGCGTCGGTGTGGCCGACGGCGGCGATGACGCCGCGTTCGGCCAGCAGCCGTACGGAGTCGAGTCCGCCGGGGAGTTCGGGGGCGAGGGTCATCATCACGGCGCTGCCGCGCGCGGCCTCGACCAGCTTCCGCACGGCCTCCGGGTCCGGGTCGCGGAGCAGGGAGGGCTCGTGGGCGCCGCAGCGGCCGGGGGCGATGAACGGTCCCTCGAAGTGGACCCCGGCGAGTTCGCCGTCCTCGACGAACTCGCTCAGCACCCCGGCCTGGCGGGCCAGTTCGTCCAGTTCGCCGGTGACGGTGGAGGCGACCATGGTGGTGGTGCCGTGCCGCCGGTGGGTGCCGATGACGGTGCTGACCTGCTCGGCGGTGGCCGCGGAGAAGGAGGCGCTGCCGCCGCCGTGGACGTGGATGTCGACGAAGCCGGGGACGATCCAGTGCCCCGCGAGGTCCATGGTGGACGGTTCGCCGGGATCGCCGTCCACTAGGACGCGGCCGTCGACGGTCACCCGGCCATCCTCGGCCACCCCGGACGGCAGGACCACGCGCGCCCCCGTCAGCACCTTGCGCTTGCTCATCGGCTCGTAACCTCCGCGGAGAGAAGGTCCCAGGCGAGGAGACCCGCGCCCAGGCATCCCGCGGCGTCCCCGAGCGCCGCGGGGATGATCGTGGGGAGTTGCTGGAAGGTGACCCGCCGCCGGACGGCCTCGCGCAGCGGGCCGAAGAGCACGTCACCCGCCTCGGCGAGCCCGCCACCGATGATCACGGTACGCGGGTCGAGCAGGGTGATGGCGGTGACGAGCCCGTCCGCGAGGGCGGCCAGCGCGTCCTCCCAGACGGCGAGGGCGCGCGCGTCGCCCCGTTCGACGGCCCGGGCGGCGTCGACGGCCGAGGCGACGGGGTCGCCGCAGACGTCCCGCCAGGCGCGGCCGACGGCGGAGGCGGAGGCCAGCGTCTCCAGGCAGCCGCGCTGCCCGCAGCCGCACTCGGGCCCGTCCGGGCGCACGACGATGTGCCCGATCTCGCCCGCGCCGCCGTGCGCCCCGGGTTCGACCCGGCCGTCGATACCGATCGCTCCGGCGATGCCGGTGCCCAGCGGCAGGAAGAGGAAGCGGTCCACTCCGCTTCCGGCGCCGATCCGGCCCTCCGCGACGCCGCCGGAGCGCACGTCGTGGCCGAGCGCGACGGGCACTCCGCCGAGTCGCTGGGCCAGCAGTTCGCGCAGCGGCACGTCCCGCCAGCCGAGGTTCGCGGAGTACACGGCGACGCCCCGCGGTTCGTCGATGATGCCGGGCACCGCGACCCCGGCGGCGACGGGTGGGGCGCCGAGCAGCCCGGTTCCGGTGGCGGCCAGTTCGGCGGCGAAGCCGAGCACCTCCTCCAGCACCGGTTCCGGGCCGCGTTCGCGGTCGGTGGCGCGGCGCGCCTCGTGCAGCCGCTCGTTGTCCGGCCCGACGAGGGCGGCCTTCATGCCGGTGCCACCGACGTCGAGGGCGATGACGTAGGCGCGGTCCCGTTCTGAACTGTCGGCGCCGCCAGCCGGGTTGACCGGCCGAGGCGTCGCGGACCTTCGAGGTTCCCGAAAACTCACGTCGGTCAGTCTCCCGCGAGAGACCCCAACAGGTCTAGTCCACTTGTTGACCTAGTTCCGCCGTTGCCGAAGCGATACCGACCGTGGTGTAGACCTCGGGAAGTTCCCGTACGAGACTTCCCCGCGAGGGTCTGGTCCAGACCTGCCGCTCAGCAATCCACGATCACGGAACGACCGCAGACCCCGCCACCGGAGCGCACACGACCGGGTGCGGCGCACCGCGAGCCAGCGACGCCGGCCACCACGCCGGGCGGCGGACCCGCCCCGCGCCGGACCCGCACCGCACCGGCCCGGGGTGACGGCCCGCCCGGCACCGACGCTGAACCGCATGAGGGCACCCACCCCTCATGCGGGCACCACCCGGACCAGTCGGCCGACCCGGCCCCGTCCAGCGCCGCGCACCCCGCGGCCAGGGGCCGGAAGCGCGGGACACCCTGCGTGTCAACGGGGAGGCGCACATGGAACGACGGCGTTTACTGCGACTCGGCGCCGCGGGCGCGGCCACCGGCGCCGCCGCGCTGGCCACCTCCGCCTGCGGGGCGGGCTCCGGCTCGGAGAAGGTGACGCTGCGGCTGGTGGCCGCGGACTACGGCGAACCCGGCGGGGACAACGGCAGCCAGGGGTACTGGGCCCAGCTCGTCCGGGGGTTCGAGCAGCGGCACCCGGACATCAGGGTCAAGGTCACCGTGCACAGCTGGAACAACGTGGAGCGGAAGGTCGCGGAACTCGTCAGGGCCGGGAAGGCCCCGCACCTGGCCCAGATCGGCAGCTTCGCCGACTACGCCTCGCAGGACCACCTCCACAAGGTCAGCGAACTGCTGTCGATCCCCGTCCAGGCCGACTTCCTGCCCGCCCTCGCCGAGGCGGGCCGGGTGCGGCGGGTGCAGTACGCCATCCCGTTCGCGGCCAGCACCCGGCGGCTCTTCTACAACCGGACGCTCTTCGAGCGGGCCGGGCTCGACCCCGACACCCCGCCCCGCGACTGGGGCGAACTCGCCTCCGCGGCCCGCGCGTTGAGGTCGGCCGACGTGCGCATCCCCTACGGTCTGCCGCTCGGGCCCGAGGAGGCCCCCGCCGAGACGCTGATGTGGATGCTGAGCGGCGGGGGCGGCTACACCGACACCGTCGGCCGCTACACCATCGACTCGGTGGAGAACATCCGCACCTTCACCTGGATCCGGGACACCCTCGTGAAGCCCGAGCTGACCGGCACCAACCCCTCCCACACCGACCGCCAGACGCTGTTCAACGCCTTCAGCGCGGGCGAGGTCGGCATGCTCAACGGCCACCCCTCGCTGATGCGGCAGGCCGACCGGGCCGAGGTCCGCTACGGCACCGGCCGGCTGCCCGGCCGGACGGGACTCACCAGCGGCACCCTCGGCGTCGCCGACTGGATCATCGCCTTCCGGGAGCCGGGCCACCGCGAGGAGATCGGCACCTTCCTGGACTACGTCTACCGCGAGAAGCGGCACTACGCGTTCGCCAGCCAGTTCAACCTGCTGCCCGTCACCACCTCCGCCTCCCGCCGGATGCGCGACGCCCCCCGCCACCGGCGGCTGCGGGGCTTTCTCAGCCAACTCTCCGGCGCCGAGTTCTACCCGGTCGGAAAGGTGTCCTGGAGCAAGGTCAGCGCGGACATCAAGGACGCCATCGGGGAGGCCGTCGGCGGCGACTCCACCCCGCACACCGTGCTCAGCGGCATCCAGCGCCGCGCCGTCACCGCCGACTCCCCGAGTCGCTGACCCCGCCCACCGCGCCCCCGCGACGGCCCCGCCGGGCGCCCCGGGTTCGGCCGGAAGCCGCCGCCGCGCCTCCCGGAGCCGGGAGTACGGTGGTCCGCATGAGCGGACACGGCCGGGAGCCCGAACCGGAACACCAGCCCGCCGGGGGCCACCCCCGGCCGACGG
The DNA here is from genome assembly GCF_013450295.1 of Streptomyces sp. AJS327. GTDB lineage: Bacteria > Actinomycetota > Actinomycetes > Streptomycetales > Streptomycetaceae > Streptomyces. Next base: position 605,547 of record NZ_SKBR01000004.1, on the reverse strand, counting down.
TGCCCGCCCGCCGCCGCAGCGTCCTCACCGAACGGGACAAGGCGGTGCTGGCTCTGGCACAGCGCTCCTGGGCCTCGCCCGGCACCCGCGAACGCGCCATCCGCGAGCGGCTCGGCATGTCACCGGCACGCTACTTCCAGCTGCTCAACGCCCTGCTGGACGACCCCGCCGCACTGGAGCACGCCCCGATGACCGTCCACCGGCTGCGCCGGCTCCGCGCCGAGCGCCGCGCCCGCCGCTGACCGCCTCCCACCGCGCGCGGCCGCCGGGCGGGCGCGCCCGGCGCGCGCTGGATAGGCTGCCCGGTATGGGCAGTTCCCTCCCCGTCCCCGCCACCTCCGACGGCCGGGCCGGACTCGACGCCATCCTCGCCGCCCCCCACCGCGCCGTCGTCGCCCTCGACTTCGACGGGACGCTCGCCCCGATCGTCAGCGACCCCGAACAGGCCCGCCCGCACCCCGAGGTGCTGCCCGCGCTCGCCCGACTGGCGCCAGCGCTGGGCGCGTTGGCCGTCGTCACGGGCCGCTCGGCGCGCACCGCCGTGCGCTACGGCGGCTTCGCCGGGGTCCCCGGCCTGGAGCGGCTGACCGTGCTCGGCGCCTACGGGGCGGAGCGCTGGTCGGCCGCCACCGGCCGCTTCGAGGCGCCGCCGCCCCCACCGGGCGTGGCCGCCGTCCGCGCCGAACTGCCCCGGCTCCTGGCGGAGTCGGGCGCGCCCGACGGCGTCTGGACGGAGGACAAGGGCCGGGCGGTCGCCGTCCACACCCGGCGCGCCGCCGACCCGGCGGCCACCCTCGCGCTGCTCCGCGCGCCCCTCACGGAGCTGGCCGAACAGCACCAACTGCGCGTCGAGCCGGGTCGGATGGTGCTGGAGCTGCGCCCGCCCGGCATGGACAAGGGCGCGGCGCTGCTGGCCTTCCTGCGGGAGGTGGGCGCCGGGGAGGGCGCCCCGCCGCCGGACCGGCCGGGCGCCTTCCCCGCCGCGCCCCCGGTGCTGTACGCGGGGGACGACCTCGGGGACCTCGCCGCCTTCGCCGCCGTACGGGAGCGCCGGGCCGAGGGCGGCCCGGGGCTGCTGGTGTGCAGCGGCTCGGCCGAGGTCACCGAACTCGCGGACCGGGCCGACCTGGTGGTCGACGGCCCGCCCGGGGTCGCGCGGCTGCTCGGCGCCCTCGCCACCGCCCTGTCCTGAGCACCGACCGGCCCCGGGCGGGGCGGCGGGCGGTCCCGGGCGAGGCGGGGCGGCGGGCGTGACACGATGCCTGCCGTGTTCGACATCGGCTACTCGCTCTCCCCCCGCTTCCCCGACCCCCCGCAGACCGACTACCGCACGGTGGACGTGCGGACCCTCCGGCACGACCTGTTCTGCGGCGACGTCTACCTCGCGGACACCGAAGCCGACGGCGAACTCGCCACCCGCCGTGGCTGGTTGCCGGTGCTCGACTTCGCCTGGGCGCTGTGTGACGTGGCGGAGGCCCTGGACGCCGACCCGCTGGGCGGCCGCTCCCCCGGACCGCACCGGGCCGAGCTGGACTTCACCGAGACCACCGACCGGGTGCTCTTCGTCCGGCGCTTCGGCAGCGTCGACGTCACCGCGGACTGGCCGGGCGCCGAACGGCTGCCCACGCTCACCGTGGGGCACGCCGTGCTGCGCCGCGAGGCCCGCGACTTCCTGCACGACCTGCTGGCCGACCTCGGCGAGACACACGAGGGACTGGGCGACAACCCGGCGATCTGGGGCCTGGAGGCCAGGTTCCCGCGCGTCTGAGCGCGCGCCCGCCCCGACTCTCCCGCTCTCCCGGCTCTCTTCCGGGGCGGCCACCCCGGAGACGGCGGCGCCCGGGGCCCGCCGGTGCGGGCCCCGGGCGCCGGGGAAGCCGGGTGAGGGATCGGGCCGGGACCCGGTCAGCTGGCGCCGGAGGGGGAGGCGGCGGCCGGAACCGTGGCCCGCCCCTCCGCGTCCCGGGTCTCCCCGCCGTCCGCGTCCTCGTCGGTCTCGCGCTGGGCGTCCTCGATCGAGAAGGACTTCGCCGTGGCGAACTTCTCCCGGTCCAGGATCTGTTCGCGCGCCGCGACCAGCACCGGGATGGCGGCCTGCCCCGCGACGTTGGTCGCGGTGCGGATCATGTCGAGGATCGGGTCGATGGCGAGCAGCAGGCCCACGCCCTCCAGGGGCAGCCCGAGGGTGGAGAGCGTCAGGGTCAGCATGACCGTCGCGCCGGTGAGGCCCGCCGTCGCGGCGGAGCCGATCACCGAGACGAACGCGATCAGCAGGTACTCCTTGATCCCCAGCTCGACGTGGAAGAACTCGGCGACGAAGATCGCCGCGATGGCCGGGTAGATGGAGGCGCAGCCGTCCATCTTCGTGGTCGCGCCGAACGGCACCGCGAAGGAGGTGTACTCCTTGGGCACGCCCAGCCGTTCCGTCACCTTCTGGGTCAGCGGCATGGTGCCGACCGAGGAGCGGGAGACGAAGGCGAGCTGGAGGGCGGGCCAGGCGCCCTTGAAGAACTGGACCGGGTTGACCTTCGCGACGGTCGCGAGCAGCAGCGGGTAGACGCCGAACAGCACGAGCGCGCAGCCGACGTACACGTCGGCGGTGAAGGTCGCGTAGTCCCCGATCAGGTCCCAGCCGTACTCCCGGACGGCGTTGCCGATCAGGCCGACGGTGCCCAGCGGCGCCAGCCGGATGATCCACCACAGCGCCTTCTGGAGCAGTTGGAGCGCGGCCTCCCCGAAGGACAGCAGCGGCGCCGCCTTCGGGCCGAGCTTCAGCGCGGCGATCCCGACCACCACGGCGAGGAACACGATCTGGAGGACCTGGAGTTCGGCGAACGGCGTGACGATGTCGGTCGGCACGATGCCGGTCAGGAAGTCCAGCCAGGAGCCGGACGAGTGCTCGTCGCCGCTCCTGGTCACCTCGGCGCTGGAGCCGGGGTCGGTGAGCAGCCCGATGGTCAGGCCGATGACGACGGCGATCAGCGAGGTCGCCATGAACCACAGCAGCGTGCGGGTCGCCAGCCGGGCGGCGTTCTGCACGTTCCGCAGGTTGGTGATGGAGATGGTGATCGCGAAGAAGACGAGCGGGGCGACGGCCAGCTTCAGCAGCTGGATGAAGATCTCCCCGATGTGGGTGAGGGTGGTCTCCAGCCAGTCGACGTCGTAGCGGCGGGCGACGAACCCGAGGACGACGCCGAGGACGAGACCCAGCAGGATCTGGGCCCAGAACGGGACCCGGGGTATGCGCGGTCTCGCGGCGGGGCGGGACGCGGCGGGCGCGGGCGACTGTGTCACGGACAGACTCCGGTCAGGCGTGGGGAGGGGAGGACAGCGCGGAACGGTCAGAGCGACGGAACGGCGTGCTGTGGGGAACGTGCGCGGAGGGCCGGGTCATTCCGGCCGGCGGGTCAACGACAGGTCGCGGACATGCAGCGGCACAGGTCGACATGCAGCCGCTCGACGAGCATCAGGCTCGTCGGCTGAAGGAGCGGGGCTGCTGTCGGCATACCCTTCACGCTAGCACCCGGCCGGTCCGCTCCCCAGGGGTCCGCAGCCGGAGATGGGCCGCGCGAGCGCCCAACTCGCCCTCGACGCGCGGGAGTCGGCGCCGGACGCGGGCACCGTCCGGCCCCGCGGTGTGATGAGCACGACAGCCACTGCCGCGCTCCCCCGCTCCCCTGACCGGGGCGTCAGGCGGGGGCGCCGCACACGACACCGGGGCACCGCGCGTGGGGCGCCGGAGCGCGCGGAGTAGGCGGAACGGTGGCCGCGCGGTCCGGGCGAGCCCGGCGACACCGGCACCCGGGCGCTCCGGGGTCAGGAAACCCCGTCCTCCTGGCTCTGGTTGGCGGCCAGCCGCTTCTTGGCGCGGCCGACGCCGTCCACGATCTGCTCGGACATCGCGTCGCGCTGCTTGCGCAGGACGATGTAGCTGAGCGGACCCGAGATGACGAGCGCGAGGAGCACCACCCACAGCGGGTTGGACTTGCCGATGCCCTCCGGGATGATCCCGGCGTAGGCCAGCGCCGCCACCACGAGCAGGCAGCCGAGGAAGATCCCCAGCCGCATCGCGGTGTAGCGGAGTGTTGCGTTCGGCGTACTGCTCACGGTGACCTCTTTGTTCGACTCATCCGGTTCATCCGGTTCCACCCGACGTGATCCGGTTCCCACGGGTGCGGCGCGCGCGGGCCGGGGACCGCCCCCGCCCCGCCGGACGGGCACCCCACCCGCGTACGGACCACGCGGGCCGCGCGAGCCCCACCGGCCGCGCGGACTCCGCGAGCCGACGGCCGTCTGGGCCTTTAAGCCATCAGACAGTGAAACACAAGCGTCAGAGCCGCATCGGCTGGGGGGACTCCCGGCGGTCCGGGTCCGGGCCCGGGTAGGCCCGCAGCTCGGCGTAGGCGGAGGTCCGCTCGACGGGCCGGAACCCGGCGTCGGTGATCAGGTCGAGGAGTTCGCTCCGGCCCGGTCCCTCCGCGCCGGACGCCTCCGGCGCGGCGCCGGTGGTCCCGCCCGCGACGGTGACCGCGCCGAAGAGGTCGTCGGCGCCGTGCAGCAGCGCCAGCTGCGCGGTCTGCGTCTCGTGCGGGCCCCACACCGCCTGGACGTGCGGCACGTTGTCGACCAGCAGCCGGGCGAGGGCGAAGACCCGGAGCACCTCGGCGCCGGTCGCCGTCGGCCCCGCGGCCTTGGGGTCCGGAGCGGCGCCGAGCGGGCCGGTCAGCGCGCGCAGCGGCGTGACGGCCCGGAAACCGCCGGTCTCGTCCTGGAGTTCACGGATCCGCAGCAGCCGCTCCACCCGGTGCGCGGCCCCCTCGGAGTGCCCGTAGAGCAGGGTGGCCTGGGTACGCAGCCCCCTGGCGTGCGCGAGGCGCTGCACCCGCGCCCAGTTCTCGCCGTACCCCTCGGGGTCGGCGGTGTACCGCCCGGCCTCCCAGGCGGTGGCCTCGGTGGCGCCTCCGGCGAGCGACTCCACGCCCGCCTCCAGCAGATCGTCCAGCAGCGCCTCGGCCGGCACCCCGAAGGTCCGCCCGAGGTGGTGGATCTCCGTGGGGGTGAGGGCGCCCAGCGTGACGCCCTCCGGCAGCCGCCCCCGCACCTCGCGCAGCGCGCGCGGGTAGGCGGCCCAGTCGGCGAGGGTCTCCGGGGCGCCCCCGGAGACGTGCACCTCGGTGAACCCGGCCCCGGCGGCCTCCGCCGCGACCGCCTCGGCCGCTCCGGCCTCCGGGGCTGGCGCCAGCGTCAACCGGCGGGCCACCGCGAAGTGCCCGGCGTCGTCGTGGTGCCGGAGGCGTGCCGCGTGGGCGAGGCCCCCGAGCCAGGCGAGGTCGTCGCAGTCGTGGAGTGCGAGACCGTCCGCCTGGGAGAGCCGTTCCGTGGAGCGGACCTTCTCCTCCAGCTCCCGCCTGAGCCCAGCGTCCATGCGTCGCGCCTCCCGACCTTCCGCTTCGCCGCGCCGCGCGCCCTACGCCGCGCCACCCTAGAGCCTACGCTCCGGCCGCCCGCTCCCCGGCGGCGGCCCGGGTCCGCGACCGGACCATGGCTGGTCAGCGCCCTTCACGCCAGTCAGCGCCCCAGCCGACCGGACGGGTAGCGGACCGGCGGGCCGGGTCAGTCCTCGGGGAGTCCGCCGACGCGGTTCTCCCACTTGGTGGAGAGCACGATCGTCGTCCGGGTGCGGGAGACGCCCTTGGTGCCGGAGAGGCGGCGGATGGTCCGCTCCAGCCCGTCCACGTCACCGGCCCGCACCTTGAGCATGTAGGAGTCGTCGCCCGCGATGAACCAGCAGTCCTCGACCTCGTGGAGGTCGCGCAGTCGGCCGGCCACGTCCTCGTGGTCGGTGGCGTCGCTGAGCTGGATACCGATCAGCGCGGTGACGCCGAGCCCGAGGGAGGTGGCGTCCACCGTCGCGCGGTAGCCGGTGATCACTCCGGCCGCCTCAAGACGGTTGATGCGGTCGGTGACGCTCGGACCGGAGAGCCCCACCAGCCTGCCCAGCTCGGCGTAGGACGCTCTGCCGTTCTCGCGCAGCGCCTGGATGAGCTGCCTGTCCACCGAATCCATCAGTCTTGGTGCCTTCCATCCGTGCCAGTCCCGAAGTCTCCGACAACGAATCTAAGGCATGGAGGCGGTCGCGCCTGCCGAGAGCCCTTCCGGAGGGCCACCAGACAAGCCACCCGCCAACTCCCCGTCCCAGCGCCGGTAGAGGGTGTGCTCCACCCCCACCGCGTCCAGCGCACGGCCCGCCACGAAGTTGACCAGATCCTGGATGTGCCGGGCGCCCGCGTAGAAGGCGGGCGAGGTCGGCAGCACCACCGCCCCCGCCTCGTCCAGCGCCACCAGCTGCCGCAGCGTCGCGCCGTTGAGCGGGGCCTCCCGCACCGCCACGACCAGCGGACGCCGCTCCTTGAGGGTCACGCTCGCGGCCCGCTGGAGCAGGTCCTTGGAGAGGCCCAGCGCGACCCCGGCGACGCAGGCGGTGCTGGCCGGGACGATCAACATCCCTTTGGCCGGATACGACCCGGAGGACGGACCCGCCGCGAGATCGCCCGGCGTCCAGTGGCGGACCGCGTCGACCTCGGGGGCGAAGGTGTCCGGGGTGCCGTCCGCGCCCCGGGCCAGCCAGCGGCGCAGGTCCTCGGTGGCGTGCGCGTCGCGGAAGGGGAGGCCGGTCTCGTCCAGCACCGTCAGCCGGGAGGCGCGGCTGACGACCAGGTCGACCGCCTCCCCCGCGGCCAGCAGGCCGCGGATCACCGCCGCCGCGTAGGGGGTTCCGGAGGCGCCGGACACCCCGACGATCCAGGGGCGGCGGCCGGACTCCGGCGGCTGGGCGGATGGTGCGCTCATGCCGTCGAGCCTACGGCGTCCCTTCCGGACGCCCGGCCCGGGCCGGTCGGCGGGGACGGCCCCGGCGACCAGACGGGAGGCGGGTGGCGGTCGGCCGCTCACTGGCGTTCTTGGAGGTACATGCTGTTGGCTCGGACCATGCACGCCAGCCGTCTCCGCGCACGCCGCGCCTCACGCCGCGCCACGCACCCCTCGCCCCCGGGCGGTTCGCCACGCGCCCCGCGAACGCCCCGTGGGCGCCGGAGCGCCGCCGCGGTCCTCGGCTGCGCGGTCCTGCTGACCACCGCGCTCAGCTCGTGTTCGGCCGCCGAGAAGCTCACCACCGGGATGAAGGTGAAGAGCGCCGTCGAGAAGCTGGGCTCCCAGCCCTCCGCGTCCGTCGTCGCCTCGCTCGACGCCACACCGGGCGACACCTACGCCTACCTGCGCGCCATCCGGGGCGCCTCCGGCGGCGCGGCGCCCACCCGGCACGAGGCGGAGCTGCTGGCGCGGATGGAACTGGCCTTCGCCGTCGGCTCGGAGCGCACCGAGACCGCGCTGAAGGACCTCGACAAGTCGGATCGACTGGACCTCGCCACGGCGGTCACCTTCGGCGGCACGGACGTGATCGGCGTCAAGACGGTCAAGGAGCAGCTTTACGTACGGGTCAACCTGCGCGCTGCCGCCCAGCAGCTCGGCGGCTCGTCCGAGCAGCGCGACCGGGCGAGGACCATCCGCGAGATGGCGGAGAAGCTGCCCTCCTCGCTGCACTCGGCCGCGGACGCGCTGCGCGGCGAGTGGGTGCGCATCGACCCCGAGTCCTTCGACGAGTTCGCCGAGACCGCCGACGAGCTGGTGCGCGACGGCGGTGCCGCGGCGGCCCGGCGGGCCGGGAAGGCGGCGGGCGGCGAGCGGGGCGAGCGCGCCGCCCAGGGGTCGGCGGCGGCGGGCGAGCTGAGCGGCCGGATCACGGACGTCACCTCGACGGTGTCCTCGCTGAACGGCGAGTCGATCCGCGAGTTCGTCGACGGCCTCGGCACCACGCTGCGGCGGCACGCGACGTTCAGCGCCGAGGGCGAACGGCGCGGCGAGGAGCACTACCGGGTGACGATGCCGGGGCGCGCGGCGGCGAAGGGGCTCGTGACGGCGCTGCGCCCGCTGGGCGCCGCCTTCGACCCGACGCTGGCCCCCGACCGGACGGTGCGCGCCGATCTCACCATCCGCCGCGGCCAGTTGACGGGCCTCCGCGTCGACCTGGGCCAGTTCACCACCTGGCCGGGCGAGCGGGACGGGAACCACGGCGAGGACGGCGAGCACGGCAAGGACAGCAAGGACGGGAAACGGGGCGAGGACGGCGGGGGCGGCTCCGGGGAGCGGCCCGCACTGCCGCTCACCCTGGAGTTCGGCGGCGGGGACGTGGTCTCGGTCAGGGCGCCGGACGGAACCCGCGAGCTGAAGCCGCAGGACCTGCTCACCGCGGTGATGTACGGGGCGCTGGGCACCGGCGGCATCCGCAACCCCTGAGCCCGGGAGGGCCCGCGGGTCCGGAGCGCTGGCTGGCCGGAAGCGCCGGCCGGCCGCCCGGCGCGGGGATGGCCGCGCGGAGGCCGGGGAACACACGAGGGATCGGCTTCGTTCTCAGGTGGGGTGAACGTGATGGCGCATGGTGGTTCGGTTTCCAGGGCTCGTTCGGCTGGGCAGCTGATCGCGCTGTGGGTCGGCCTGCTCTGGTTCCTGGAGATCGTGGACTACGCCTCGGGGCACTCACTCGACACCTTCGGGATCGAGCCCCGGCGGATGGACGAGCTGGTCGACGTCCTCCCGGCCTCGTTCATGCACTTCGGATTCGACCACCTCATGGCGAACACCGTGCCCCTGCTGGTGCTCGGCTTCCTCGCCGCGCTGCGCGGCACCGGCCGGTTCCTGGCCGTCGCGCTGGTCATCATGGGCGTCAGCGGTCTCGGGGTCTGGCTCGTCGCCCCGGAGGGCAGCAACACGGCGGGCGCCTCCGGTCTGATCTTCGGCCTCTTCGGCTACCTCGTCATCCGTGGCTTCGTCGAACGCCGGATCACCGACGTGGCCCTGGGCGCGGTCGTCGCGGTGTTCTACGGCTCGATCCTCTGGGGCGTGCTGCCCACGGACGCCGGAGTCTCCTGGCAGGGCCACCTCTTCGGGCTGATAGGCGGGGTGCTGGCCGCCTTCGTCACCGCCAGCTCCCGGCCCCTCGGCGCCCCCAAACCCGCCTGGCACTGACGCGGTCCGGCACCACCGGGGCCCGCCCGGCCGGCGGGGCCGATGTGCTCGGGCGGGTCGGGCCCGGTCGGACGGGTCAGGCGGGTCAGGCGGGTCAGGCGGGTCAGGCGGATCAGACGGAGAGGCCGCGCAGGGCGAGGTCGAGCAGCGCGCAGACGAACAGCGCGATCCCGATGAACCCGTTGACGGTGAAGAACGCCCGGTTCAGCCGGGAGAGGTCGCGCGGGGTGACCAGCGAGTGCTCGTAGACGAACGCGCCGACCACGATCGTCAGGCCCGTCCAGTAGAAGATCCCGGCGTCGGTCAGCAGCCCGAAGGTGACGAACAGCGCCACCGAGACGACGTGCGCGGCGCGCGCCCCGTACAGCGCGGCGGCGATGCCCCAGCGCGCGGGCACCGAGCGCACGCCCTCGGCGCGGTCCGCCGCCACGTCCTGACAGCCGAAGATCAGGTCGAAGCCGCCGATCCACACGCCGACCGCGAAGCCGAGCACCACCGCCTCCCAGGACCAGGCGCCGGTGACGGCCAGCCAGGCCCCGATGGGGCCTATGGCCTGCGCCAGTCCGAGGATGGCGTGCGGGAGGTCGGTGAAGCGCTTGCCGTAGGGGTAGACCACCATCGGGACGACGGCGAGCGGGGCGAGCGCCAGGCAGAGCGGGTTGAGCAGCGCCGCCGAGCCGAGGAACAGGACCAGCGCCACGCTGGCGCCGATCCATGCGGTGCGGACCGAGACGGCGCCGGTGACGAGTTCCCGCCCGGCGGTGCGCGGATTGCGCGCGTCGATCTCCCGGTCGATGATCCGGTTCGCCGCCATCGCGAAGGTGCGCAGCGTGACCATGGCGACCGTCACCAGGCAGAGCTGCCACCAGTGGACGCCGCGGCTCTCGCGGAACATCGCGGTGAGGGCCGCGATGTAGGCGAAGGGCAGCGCGAAGATCGAGTGCTCGATCATCACCAGTCGCAGGAACGCCTTGACCCGGCCGCTGCTGGGCACCGCCGGTCCGGGCGGCCCGACGACGCCCTCGGCGGCGCTCACCGGGCACCCCCGGCGGGGCCCCGTCCGGCTCTCCGGTCCGGGGCCGGGGTGGCCGGGCGGGCGGGGAAGGCGCGGCGGGTCACAGCCCGTACTCCTTCCAGCGGCGGGTGACCAGCTCCGCGACGGCGGGGTCGGACTCGACCATGTTCGGCCAGCCGCCGTCGCGCGTGTACCCCTCCTCGGGGAGTTTCCGGGTCGCGTCGACGCCCGCCTTGCCGCCCCAGAACTGCTGGTAGGAGGCGTGGTCCAGATGGTCGACGGGGCCCTCGACGACGGTCAGGTCCCGGCCGTAGTCGACGTTGCCGAGCGCCCGCCAGGCGACCTCCTGGAGGTCGCGCACGTCGCAGTCCGAGTCGACGACCACGATCAGCTTCTCCAGGGAGAGCATGTGCGCTCCCCAGATCGCGTGCATGACCTTCTGCGCGTGCTTCGGGTACTTCTTGTCGATCGCGACGATCATGCAGTTGTGGAAGCCGCCCGCCTCCGGCAGGTGGTAGTCCACGACGTCCGGGACGATGATCCGGAACAGCGGCAGGAAGAAGCGCTCCGTGGCCCGGCCGAACGGCCCGTCCTCGGTCGGCGGGCGGCCGACCACGATCGACTGGAACATGGGGCGCTTCCGTGTCGTCACGCAGTCGATCCGCAGCGCCGGGAAGGGCTCCTGCGGGGTGTAGAAGCCGGTGTGGTCGCCGAACGGGCCCTCCGGCAGCATCTCGCCGGGCTCCAGCCAGCCCTCCAGCACCACCTCCGCCTCGGCGGGCACCTGGAGCGGCACGGTCTTGCAGTCCACCATCTCCACGCGCTTGCCCTGGACGAAGCCCGCGAAGAGGTACTCGTCGATATCGCCGGGCAGCGGCGCGGTGGAGGCGTAGGTGACGGCGGGCGGGCAGCCGAAGGCGATCGCGACCGGCAGCCGCTCCCCGCGCCGCGCCGCGACCTGGTAGTGGTTCCGGCTGTCCTTGTGGATCTGCCAGTGCATGCCGATGGTGCGCCGGTCGTGCCGCTGGAGCCGGTACAGCCCGAGGTTGCGCACCCCGGTCTCCGGGTCCTTGGTGTGGGTGAGGCCGAGGTTGAAGAAGGAGCCGCCGTCCTCGGGCCAGGTGAAGAGGGCGGGCAGCTGGTCGAGGTCCACCTGGTCGCCCCGGAGCACCACCTCCTGGACCGGGCCCTCCTTGACCTTCTTCGGCGGGACGTGGGTCATCGCGCCGAGCTTGCCGAACGCCTCGCGGATCCCGACGAAGCCGTGCGGCAGCTCGGGTTTGAGCAGTCCGCCGATCTTCTCGCTAATCTCGTCGTACGAGCTGAGGCCGAGGGCCTTGAGTAGTCTGCGGTCGGTCCCGAAGACGTTCATGGCCAGCGGCATCGAGGAACCCCTGACGTTCTCGAAGAGCAGCGCCGGGCCACCGGCCTTGTTCACCCGGTCGACGATCTCGCCGACTTCCAGGTGGGGGTCGACCTCGGCCTTGATCCGCTTCAGGTCACGGTCCCGCTCCAGCGCCCGCAGCAGCGAGCGGAGATCGTCGTATGCCATGCGCCCCAGTATCCGCCACCCAGTACCCTGGTTTCGTACGGGGGCCGCCACGGCCCGACGCGTCGCGTCAACACGCACCAGGGGGCGTTCCGCTTGCTCAGGTATCTGCCGTTCGTTCTGGTCCTGGCCGTGTGGATCTACGCGTTCATCGACTGTCTGAACACCCCGGAGAACGAGGTCCGGAAGCTGCCCAAGGTGGCATGGGTGATCATCATCCTGCTCTTCGGTCAGGTGCTCCTCGGTCCGGTCGTCTGGTTCGCGGTCGGCCGTCCCCGGAAGAACGCGCCCTACGGCGCGACCAAGCCGGCCGAGCGGCGCTGGGTGGCGCCGGACGACAACCCCGACTTCCTGAAGTCGCTCGGGGAGGACCGTCGGCCCCCGAAGGAGGAGGAGCCCCCCGCCGGGCCGTCCCCGTCGGGGGACACCCCCGAGACCGACCGCCTCCGGAAGCCGGAGAACCGGTCGGACGAGGGCGGACGCCCGGGCCAGGAGCCCGGTTCCGCCCGTGAGGGGCATGATCCGTCGCACCGCGAGGAGTCCCGCCGCAAGGAGAACGGCGGCGGGCCGGACGACCCGCCCGCCACGAGCTGACACCAGCCGCACGGCTGATCGTCCACCCGGGCGGGCCGCCCCGGAGGCCGGGGCCCAGCGACTACAGACCGGCTAAGGGCTGCTACAGGCTGGCTACAGGCCGGAGGGGCACTCTCCGGAGAACTCGTCCGCGTAGGTGCGGTAGGGCTTCTCGGGTGGGCCGTCCTCCCCCTCGCGTCGCTTCGTCGGCACCGGGTGTTCCTGGATGTGCACCGCCTTGCAGACCGGCCAGAGCGTCTTGCTGGTGGGGATGTTGAATCCGTAGGTGCCGCTCGCGCCCTCCACGCAGGGGCTGCACCCGTCGGCGCCGCCCCGCCGGTTGGGCTTGAGGTTGAGCAGTTTGTGGTACACGTCCTCCCGCACGCGCTCGGCGGCGGCCGAGGCGTTCTCGTCCGGAGTCTCCTGGTCCTGCTCCGCCTTCTCCAGCTCCGCGCTGCCCACGTCCTCGTAGGCCAGCCCGGACGCCTCGCTGACCGCGCGGAACGCGTCGTAGTACATGATCGCGTAACCGTCGTCGAGCGGCTTCGAGCCCATCTTCTGCCGCTTGGCCAGCGCCGTGAACTGCTCCTCGAACTCGGCGAACCCGGTGGGCAGTTCCCCGGACTTCCTGGTGTCCTTCGCCCGCGCCCAACTCGGGTCGACGGAAGCGGCGTTGACGATGCGGATGTCCGCCCGCTCCATCCTGTCGGTCAGGTCCTTGGTGGTCAGCTCGGGCGGCAGGCCGATGCCGACCTTCAGCACCCGCAGCGGCTTCTGGTAGCCGCAGCGCGGGGTCGCAGCCAGCCCTTTGATCAGCGCGGGCAGGTCCTCGTCCCGCCCGGCGTAGAAGACGGTGTCGGCTTCGGCGGCGCAGATGTTCAGCACCGGCATCTTGAAGAGCCGTGGGGTGCCCGCCTCCTCGCCGCGCGTACCGGCGAAGTCGGCGAAGTTCGTGTCCAGGTCGTACTTCCGCCCGAAGGCGTCGCGCAGCTTCTCCTCCAGGTCGCGCGCGTAGGTGTCCTCGTCCCGCCTGTCGAACACCAGGTAGCCCTTGCCCTTACCGGGGTTGTCCGCCAGGTACTCCTTCAGCGCCTCGCTGAAATGGGTGTTGGACGGCGAGGTCTTGAAGAAGTACTCCTTCGAGTGCATGTCGGACGAGGTGATCACCGGTCCGACGGAGGGGATCGCCTTCCTGGCGAGGGCGCGCATCGCGTCCCGTGAGTCGTCGGTGCTGCTGGGCAGGCCGATGGTGGCGATCAGCGGCGAACGCGTGTCGGACATCCGCACCAGCTGGTCGGTGACCGGCCGCCACTGCTTCATGCCCCTCCCGATGTCGGCGAGCAGCAGTTGGTAGTCGGGCCCCGGGCCCTTGTTGGCGGCCCGCTGCCCGGCCAGCGCGCCCGCGAGCCCGTTGCGGATCAGGTCGAGCGGCATCGCGCTGGTCTCGTCGGAGCTGAACGGCATGGTCAGCGCGATCCGCCGGACCGGCTCGTCGCTGTCCTCGACCGAGGCGTTCTCCCGCGCGACCGCCCGTACCAGTTCCTTGATCTCCGGGGCGTAGGCGAAGTCGCCCTGGGCGAGGGCCATGCAGGCGCCCTCGACCCGTTGCAGGTCGTGCCGGCACTCCTCGGTGTCGTCGGAGCGCCAGACGGTGATGGCGGTGACCAGCCCGGCGATCAGGGCGAGGCCCAGTACCAGCCCGAGTATCTTCTCGCCCGGGCCGAACGGACGGCGGCGCGTGTGGTTCAGCACGGTTCCAGTCAGTCCAATCCTTCGACGGGGTAGGGCCGGCGGCCCTCCCACGCGGCCGTCGGCCAGGAGCTGGCCGCCGCGTTGAGCACCGGATGTCCCGAGGCGTGCCGCAGGGACAGGAAGTCCAGTTCGGTCCCGATCCCGGAGCACAGCTCGCGCAGCGGCTCCCGCACCGGGTCGTCCAGGAACCACAGCGCGTGCAGCAGCCGGTTGACGGAGCGCTGCACGTCGTCGGCGCTGGGCTGCCGGTGGTCGCAGGAGCCCCGCGCGATGTCGGTGCGCTCGTCCCGCCACTCCCCGGACGGCGGGTGCGGCGCCGAGGCGACGTGCCGCAGCGCCGCGAGGAAGCCGCGCACGTCCTCCTGTTCGGTGAACATACGCGTCAACTCCAGGACCACGCCCTGTGCGTAGCCGAGGGCGAGCGTGTGCCGCAGCGCGTCCACCTCGTCGCCCGGGGCGCCGCGCTGCTCGTGGTAGCGGCGCAGGAAGTCGTGCAGGTCGCCCCACTGGCGTCCGGTCTGCTCCTCGGGGGAGCGGCGCCGGGTCTCGTGCACCAGCAGCGCGTACAGCAGCGGGTCGGCGACGAAGGAGGGCGCGGGGGCGTACGGGGTGCCGCGCGGAGGCGTCCACCACTCGCGCTCCAGATAGCGCGCGGCCTCCAGCACCCGGGAGCGCTCGGCGTCCACGATGCCGGTGCCGCCGCCCGGCGCCTCCCCGGTCAGTCCCTCGGCCACCAGGGCCTCGGCGGCCTCCCGGTCACGGGCGAGGGCCAGCACCATCAGGTGGTGCCGGGTCGGCAGCACCGGGACGAGGCGGCGCAGCAGACGTTCGGCGACCGGCGCCGCGCCGTTCTCCTCCTCCGCGCCGCCGTCGCCCTCCCCACCGGTGCGCAGGTCGAACAGCTCCTCGGGCTCGACGGAGCGGTCGGCGGAGGCGGCCACCACCGCCTCGCAGAGCATCCGCCCACTGAGTGGGTGACCGCCCGTCAACCGGTGGACGACAGTGCAGAGTTGGGCGTGTCCCGGACGGGATGTGCGTTGCAGCATGCTGAGCAGGTCGCCGGAGGACAGCGCGGGCAGCGGCAGCGTCAGCACACCTGCGGACGGCTTGTCCGGCGAGCGCCGCTCCCAGCCGGTTCCGTGTGCCAGCTCCGCCAACTCGCCCCGGGAGGCGTGCGGGTAGTGTTCCGCACCGTCCCCGAGCAGACTCGCGAGGACGATCAGCGGGTCGGTGCCACCGGACGTGGCGCTCGACTGCCGGTGCTCCAGGAGCCGTTCGAGGAAGGCGGCGCCGGTCGTGGTGTGCGCGTCGTCCAGCAGCACCAGCGGTCGCGGCACCCGGTTGATCCGTTTCCACCAGCCCCGGTAGCCGTCGACCAGGTCCTCCAACAGGGCCGCCACCAGCGTCTGTTCGACGGGGGGCAGGAGGTCGCCGCCCTGGTGGAAGTCGAGGCAGAGCCGGACCAGCGGATCACCCTGCTCCTCGACGGCGGCCTGCGGCCGGGCCCGGTACCAGGCGCGCACCGGCTCGCCCCCACCGGAGCCCGCGTGCCGCCGGACGTACTCCTCGACGACCAGCCGGGCTACCGGCTCCAGGTCGTCCTCTCCCAGCGCCGCACCGGAGTTGGCGACCAGTTGCCCGCCGATCGCCGCGACCCACTCCTCACCCTCCTCCTCGCCGCCCTGCCCCGGATGGTCGGCCAGCGGCAGCAGCGCGCCGATCCGGGAGGCCGCCACGGCGCGCTGCCCCTGATCCCCGCGCCGCCAGCTGGAGACGGCGAACAGTCCGGCCAGCAGCCGGGGGAAGCGACAGGGACGGTAGCCGGGAACGGGGCGGGCGAGCCCCACCGCGATCCGCTCCAGTACCTCGACCACACCGGAGGTGTTGGGCTGGGCGGCCATCCCCTCGCCGCCCGCCGCGCGGGGGTCGGCCAGATCGACGCGGGCGAGCGGGAGCAGTTCGGTGTAGTGCCGCTGGACGGCGTCGAGCGCGGCGGTCTTCCCGGCACCGTGCTGCCCGGTGAGCACCACGACCGGGGGATCGTCCCGGTGTTCCTGCCGGACCAGCCGGGGGCGGTCGCTGGACGTCAGGCCGACGAGCCGTGGCACCAGCTCGCCCAGGAGCGGTTCCTGCCCGTACAACTCCATCGCGTCCCCCGCGTCTCGTACACGTTCCGGTGGCCCGTACGTGCTCTTCCGTGTGCGCGTTCCCGTCTCACGCCCGTCCCGTCCGGGGACTCGCGTGTCTCTCTCCCGTTCCGTCGGCCCGGCCGCCGCGCCGGGCCCGTCGACCGTCCGGCCGCCGCGCGCGGCGTGCGCCGCGGTGCCGTCGGTGCGCCCCTGGCACCGTGTCACGCGAAGCGCGCCCCGGCACCCGGTCCCCCGGCCACCTCGGCCAACTCCCCGTCGGGGGTGAGCCGTTCGCCGCCCGCCGCCCCGGCGGCGGGTGCGGCGCCGCGCGGGCCAACCCCGGCGGCGGTGTCCCCGCCCGTCCCGAGGTGCCCGGCGACCGCTCGTCCGAGGTGGCGGCCCGGTGGCCCTGGGGCACCCGTCCACCGCACCTCGCCTTCCGCGCCCCGCACCGGACCGGCGCCCTTCGGCCACCTACCCGGAATCCGGCGGCCCACCACTGCCACGAACCACTCGTCTATTGGTATACCCCTTGGGATCGTTTTCCGGCCGCTGGAAGGGCGTGCACGGCGCGGATTTGGCTGAAGTACGCGGTTGGGCGGGCGGGTTGGCCGGGCAGTGCCCTGCGGTGCGGTCGGTGAACTCCGGGCGGGACGGGGCCCGCGGGGACCCCGGGGCGGCACGGCGGGCGCGCCCTGGCACCCGGAGTGGCCGAATCCAACCCCCTGGGCCACCCGGCCCGTTGGTGAGTACCCCGCGCCCGTCCTCCAACCGCCCTCCCACGGTGGATGGTTCGGGACCACCCGACACCCCGACGCCTCGACACCGACGGCTCGCGGGAGGGGCGCGTGGCGGGTCAGCCGCCGAGGGCCCGGGAGAGGACCTGGCCGATGACCACGTCCACCACCTCGCGGGCGCTGCCCCGCGAGGCCACCGACACCAGCTCGCGCATCCGGCGCAGCGTGCCCCGCACCCGCCCGTCGTCCGGATCGCCGTCACCGGAACCGGAACCGGCAGCGGAACCGCCGTCGCCCGGCCCGGCGTCCGGGTCGTAGCGCGTCAACTGGCGGCTAAGCCGGAGGAGTTCGTCGAGCGAGTCCGCGTCCAGCTCCAGCTGCGGCGCCAGCGCGCCGATGAGCACGCCCAGTTCGGCCGGGCGCAGCTCGACGGAGTAACGCACGTCGGCGCTGTGCAGATCGCGGCCGGCGATCTGCACCTTGTCGGCGCGCGCGATGTGGGTGCGCACCACCGGCCGCGCCCGCTCCCGGCGCTGGCGCAGGTACTCCTCCAGCCGGGCGCCGCTCCAGACGAACTCGCGGCCGTCCCCGGTGAGCGACACCCGGGGGCCGCGCGCGTCCCCCGGCTCGGCCTCCGTCCGGACCAGCAGGTCCACGTCGGACAGCCAGTCCACCGCGTCCGAGACCTCCTCCCAGGAGAGCGCGGTGCCGAGGAAGAAGATCTGCGCGGAGTCGAAGAACTCCCCGAGCCGGGGCTCCGTGTGGCCCCGGCGCTGCCGCAGCCACTCCAGTACGGCGCGGAGCGCGTACTGCCGCCGCTCGCCGTCGTTCTCCCGGCGGCGGGCCAGCCTGCGGGCCTGTTCGGCCCCCTCGGGCCGCAGCAGCACCAGCGGCCCGCCCGCGCCGGATCCGCCGTACCCCGCGTACCGCCGGACGAAGCCCAGCGCGACCACGTGGTCGATCAGCGTGGCCAGCACCTCCGGCTCGATCCGCTGCCAGGCACGGAACTCGGCGCAGCCGACCGGGGCGTGGCTCTCGCCCGCGCGCTCCCACAGCCACAGCAGGAAGCGCGGGGCGTAGCGGTCGAAGTCGGCGTTGTGGACGGCGGGTTCACCGGGTACGGGAACGGGACCGGCGGGGTCCGGTGGCGGGGCAGTCACGATGCGGTGAGGGTACCCTCGCCTCCCGGACCCACCAAGTAAGCCCGCGCGCCCGCCCGTTGGCGACCCCGCCGGGGGAGGCACGGTCAGCGGGACGGCGGCCGGGGTCAGCGGGACGGCGGCCGGTCAAGGCCGGGGCGGCCCGGTCAGACGTCGGCGTAGGAGTGCTGACCGTCGAAGAGGACGTTGACGCCGTAGTAGTTGAAGAGCCAGGTGGCGAAGGCGAGCAGCGCCAGGTAGGCGGCCTTGCGGCCCTTCCACCCGGCCGTCGCGCGGGCGTGCAGGTAACAGGCGTACACGACCCAGGTGATGAACGACCAGACCTCCTTGGGGTCCCAGCCCCAGTACCGGCCCCAGGCGTCACCGGCCCAGATGGCCCCGGCGACGATCGTGAAGGTCCAGAACGGGAAGACCGCCGCGTTGATCCGGTAGGCGAACTTGTCCAGCGAGGCCGCGGAGGGCAGCCGCTCCAGGACGGAGGTGGCGAAGGCGCTCGGCTTGCCGCCGGCGATCAGCTTCGTCTCGTAGCGGTCCCGGAAGAGGTAGAGGATCGTGCCGACGCAGCCGAGGTAGAACAGAGCGCCGCAGACGATGGCCAGCGAGACGTGGATCCACAGCCAGTAGGAGTCCAGCGCGGGTACCAGCTGGTCACTCTCGGTGTAGAGGACGGTGACGGCCAGACCGAGGTCCAGCAGCACCGTCGTCACCAGCGGCAGTCCGATCCAGCGGACGTTCTTCCGCGCCACCAGGAAGCCCAGGTACGCGCCGACCGCCACCATCGAGAAGGTGGTGGAGAACTCGTACATGTTGCCCCAGGGCGCCCGCTGCACCGAGAGGGAGCGGGTGAGCACCCCGCTGAAGTGCAGCAGGAAGGCGAGCACCATCAGCGAGACGGCGATCCGCCCGTACAGGTCGCCCTGCTCGTCCCCCGCCGCCGCGCCCGGCCCGTCCGGCAGGTCCCCGCGGCGCCCGGACGAGGAGCGGGTGACGACCCGGGGCCGCTCCAGCACCGCGGTGCCGCCGCCCTCGGACTCCTTGCCCGCCGCCCCGGCCTGCGCCGGAACCGCGGCGCCGCCCTTGGCGCTCTTCCCGCCACCGGTCTTGCCACCGGTCAGTTCGGCCGCCGTACGGGCGACCCGGCTGCGGCTGCCGAACACCCACTCCGCGATGTACGCGAAGAAGGTGAGGATGTAGACGGCCATCGCCGAGTAGACGAAGTAGTTGCTGATCTCGGCGAGGCTCTCGTTCGCCGCTGCGATGATCACTGGCGCTCTCCTCGGGGCGAGGTCGCGGCGCCGTCCTCGGCGTCGCCTGCGGTGGGGGGGGTGGGCCCGGCCTCAGCACCGGGCTCGGGGTCGGACGCGGAACCGGAGCCGGAACCGGTATCGGGCTCGCCCGCGCCGGACCCGGCGCCGGACCCAGCGGCGTCGGAGTCGGAGTCGGCGGTGGTGGGCTCGGGCGGGGCGGCGACCGGGGCGTCCCGCCGCAGCTCGTCGGCGAGTTCGCCCAGCTCCTCGGGGAGTCGCGCGGAGTCGCTCCGGCCGAGTCCGGCCATCTCGACGACCGTCTGGCCGTCCGGGCCGGTGGCCGCCCGCACCCAGACCCGGCGGCGCTGGATGAACAGCGAACCGGCCAGGCCCACGATCGCGGCGAGCGCCCCGGCGAGCGCCCAGCCGTTGCCCTTCTGGTGGGAGACGGTGAAGTTCGCCCACTCCTCGATGCCCTCGAACTTCAGCGTGCCCGCGCCGTTCGGGAGCTTCATCGTGCCGCCCGGGTCGAGGCGCTTGGCGAAGGCCCGTCCGTTCTTCTCCTTGAACTGCTTCATGTTCGAGGTGTCGAGCTGGTAGACGCTCTGCGCGAGGCCCGCGTCCAGCCCGAGGTCGCCCCGGTAGGCGGTCAGGAACATGACCGGGTTCTTCGGCATCGGCGACTGGGAGAACATCGTCCCCGACTTCGGGTCGAAGTGCGGTACGAAGAAGCCCTGGAAGCCGAGCTGGTCCTTGCGCCCCCTGGCGTCCCGGTAGTCCGTCACCTTCACGACGCCGCTGGAGGTCAGGTTGGTGTCCTGCTGGAGGAAGGGCACCGGACCGCGGTACGCGATGTCGCCCTTGCCGTCCTTCACCGAGACGATCGGCGCGTAGCCGTGCGCGATCAGGTACACCTTCGAGTCGCCCACCTGGAGCGGCTTGTTGACCTCGATCCGCGCGGGCTTCTCGGCGCCGTCCGCGCCCTCCCAGTAGGTGATGTCGGCGCGGTAGTCGCGCGGGGTGTTCTTGTTCGGCCCGCTGCTCTCGAAGGAGGCGTGGAAGTCCTTCAGGGTGAACCCGAAGGTGTCCAGGTCGTCCGCGCTGAAGAGCGAACCGGAGCGGAAGTCGTCGTACTGGGTCATGGTGTTGGCGAAGCCGTCACCCTTGATCACCAGCTTGCTGCCCTCGGCCTTCCACAGCTGACCGGCGGCGAAGGCCAGCAGCAGCACGATCAGCGCGATGTGGAAGACGAGGTTGCCCGCCTCGCGCAGGTAGCCCTTCTCCGCGGCGACCGAGTCCGCGCCCTCCGCCCGGTCGGTGCGGAACCGCTTCCCGCCCAGCAGGGAGCGCGCGGCGCCCAGCACCTCCTCCGGAGCGGCGTCGGTGCGCCAGGTGGTGTAGGCGGGCATCCGGTTCAGCCGCCGGGGGGCGCGTGGCGGCCTGCTGCGCAGCTGGCCGACGAACTGCCAGCTGCGCGGCACGATGCAGCCCGCCAGCGAGATGAACAGCAGGATGTAGATCGCGGAGAACCAGACCGAGCTGTAGACGTCGAACAGCTGGAGCCTGTCGTAGATCGGTGCCAGGACGTCGTGCTTCTGCCGGAACTCCTCGACCTTGACGGCGTCGACCGAGGTCTGCGGGATGACGGAGCCCGGCACCGCGCCCAGCGAGACCAGGAACAGCAGTATCAGCGCGACGCGCATCGAGGTCAGCTGCCGCCAGGTCCAGCGCAGCCAGCCCAGCAGCCCCAGCGAGGGGACGTTCAGCCGGTCCTCGCCCGGGGCGGTGGACAGCTGCGCCCCGGCCTCCCGGGACGCCTCGGCGTCCTCGGTGCCGCCGGCCGGCGCCGGGTCGCTGTCGGTCTGCGTGGTGCTCATGGTTCAGATCCCCACCGTGAAGTCGGACGACCAGACCTGGATCTCGTAGACGATCCGGTCCCAGATCCCGGTGACCAGCAACAGTCCCACCGCGACCAGCATCCCGCCGCCGATCCGCATCACCAGGGCGTAGTGCCGCTTCACCCAGCCGAAGGCGCCCAGCGCCCGGCGGAACGCGACGGCGGCGATCACGAACGGCAGGCCCAGCCCCAGACAGTACGCCACGGTCAGCAGCGCCCCGCGGCCCGCGCTCGCCTCGGTCAGCGCGAGGGTCTGCACGGCGGCCAGCGTCGGCCCGATGCACGGCGTCCAGCCGACGCCGAACAGCACCCCGAGCATCGGCGCCCCGGCCAGCCCGATCGCCGGCTTCCTGTGGAACCGCAGCTCGCGCGAGGTGAACCGGGAGAGCGGCCCGAGGGCGCCCATGAAGGCCAGGCCCAGCAGTATCGTCAACCCGCCCAGCACCTGGGAGATGGTCTCGCGGTGCTGCTGGAGGGTGGCGCCGAAGCCGCCGAAGAACGCGCCGGTCGAGACGAAGACCGCGGTGAACCCGAGGACGAACAGGCCCGCGCCCGCGGCCATCCGCCCGCGCCGCGCCTCCGCCAGGTCGGCGCCGCTCACCCCGGTGACGTAGGAGAGGTAGCCGGGGACGAGCGGCAGCACGCAGGGCGAGAAGAAGGAGACCAGACCGCCGAGGACCGCGATCGGGATCGCCAGCAGCAGCGCCCCGGAGAGGACGGTCTGGTTCATGCCGGTGGCGAGGAGCGTGTCCATGCCCCGGTCACTTCTCCTTGATCAGGGGCTCGATGGCGTCGCGCAGCTCCTTCTCGCTGAGCTCCTTCAGCGCGCGCACGGCGATCCGGCCCTTCCGGTCCAGGATGGCGGTGGACGGGATGGTCTGGAGAGAGAGGCTGTACTTGGGGAACCGCAGGATCTGCTTCCCGCTCGGGTCGTAGATGCTGGGGTAGTCCACGTTGAAGTTGCGCTCGAAGGCCAGCGCGGGGGCCTTGTCCGGGTCGCGGGTGTTGAGCCCGACGAACTCGACACCCCGGTCCTTGGTGTCCTTGGCCACCTTGGCGAGGTTCGGCGCCTCGGCCCGGCACGGCGCGCACCAGGAGCCCCAGACGTTCAGCACCACGACCTTGCCGCGGTACTCCTTGAGTTTCAGGGTGTCGCCGTCGAGGGTCTCGCCCTCGATGTCCGGCGCCTTCTTCCGGTCGCCCTTCGCCACCTTCGTCAGCTCGCCGGTGCCCTGCACGAACTTGGTGTCCCCGGAGGCCGATCCGGTCTCGCCCGCACCGCAGCCGGTGAGCGCCAGCGCCCCGGCCGCCACGGTGGCGAACAGGGCGGCGAGACGACGGCGTGGGGCACGACTCTGGCTCATGTGAAAAGTTTCGCATGGGCATAACGGGGATCTTCCGCACCCCCCGGACTCCCCCGTCCCGGGCTGGTCAGCGGCTCACACCCGCTCCCCCGGCCCCACCGGCGCCCCGGAGGTCACCGGACCTCCCCCACCGCGTTCCGGCCCCCAGCCGTCCGGCCGCCCCCGCGGACGGAACCGGCCGGACGGAACCGGCCGGACGGCCGACCGCCGGAGCGACAACCGCCGAACGACGGGCGGCCGGACAACCACCGGACACCCGACGGACATCACGCCCCGAAACCGGGCGAACCTCCCTTTACCGGGCGGGCGCCCGCCAGCAGATGCGCCGGGACCAGATCGCGGGCCGGTTCGGTGTAGCCGACCGAGACCAGCCGGTCCCCGAGGTAGGTGAAGCTGGTCAGCGAGGCCAGCGTGCACTGCCGCTTCCGCGGGTCGTGCCACAGCCGCCGCCGCTCGACGTAGCTGCGGAGGATCCAGATGGGCAGCTGGTGGCTGACGCAGACCGCCTCGTGTCCCCGGGCCGCGTCCCGCGCCGCGTCCAGCGCCGCGCGCATCCGCACCACCTGGTCCACGTACGGCTCACCCCAGGACGGACGGAACGGGTTGCGCAGGTACGGCCAGTTCCCCGGCTTGCGCAGCGCGCCGTCGCCCACCCCGAAGGTCTTCCCCTCGAAGACGTTCGCCGCCTCGATGAGCCGCCGGTCGACGGCGGTGTCGAGGCCGTGCGCCGCGGAGATCGGCGCCGCGGTCTCCCGGGCCCGCTCCAGCGGGGAGGCGACGACGTACGTGACGTCCCGCTCGGCCAGGTGCTCGGCGACCCGCTCGGCCATCCGCCGCCCCAGCTCCGAGAGGCGGTAACCGGGCAGCCGCCCGTACAGGACGCCCTCCGGGTTCTCCACCTCACCGTGCCGCATCACGTGGACGACGGTGACGGTCTTGTCGTTCACATCCCCGCCGACCGGCACGTCCCCGCCCGTCAGGCCCGTCACGCCCGGCCGTCCGCCGTCCGGTCCGACCGCTCCGTTCTCACCCGCGCTGCCCATACCCGTCCCCGGCTCCGTCCTGTCACTGTCAACTCCGCACCCCCGCTCCCCCACCCCGGCGGGCCCGTGCGCCTCCTCGGCCCATCCGTCCCAGCGCCCCCACGCACGCCCGGCGTTCACCTGCCGGCCCGGCCGGGCCCGCACCGGGCCGGGCGCCTCGGAGCGGGGTGTCCTCCCGGCGGCCACGCCACCCTGGCCGCGCCGCCACCGCGACCCGGCCCACCACGCGACCGCTCACCGCGCCGCCGTCGCGGCGCGGATCACGCCGGGGTCGCCTGGGCGGCGGCCCGGGCCGCCGCCGGAAGGGCGTCAGCGACGCGCTCCAGCGCCCGCTCGTCATGGGCCGCCGAGACGAACCACGACTCGAAGGCGGACGGCGGGAGGTACACGCCCCGCTCCAGCATCGCGTGGAAGAACGCGGTGAACCGGAACGTCTCCTGCCGCCTGGCGTCCTCGTAGTTCCGGACCGGCTGGTCAGTGAAGAAGACCGAGAACATGTTGCCGGCGACCTGGATCCGGTGCGCCACACCCTCCTGCGCCAGCGCCTCGGCCGTCAACTCCCGCAGCTGCTGGGAGGCCGCGTTGACCACCGCGTACGCGGCGTCGTCCAGCAGCCGCAGCTGCGCGACGCCCGCCGCCGTGGCGACCGGGTTCCCCGCGAGCGTCCCCGCCTGGTAGACCGGACCGGCCGGGGCCAGCTGCGCCATGACGTCGGCCCGGCCGCCGAAGGCCGCGGCCGGAAAGCCACCGCCCATCACCTTCCCGAAGGTCATCAGATCGGGTACGACTCCGTCGATCCCGAACCAGCCCTGGCGGCTCACCCGGAAGCCGGTCATGACCTCGTCCGAGACGTACAGCGCGCCCTCGGCCGCGCACAGCTCCCTCAGCCCCTGGTTGAAGCCGTCGAGCGGCGGCACGATGCCCATGTTCCCCGGCGACGCCTCGGTGATCACACAGGCGATCTCCCCCGGGTGGGCGGCGAACGCGGCCCGCACCGACTCCAGGTCGTTGTACGGGAGCACGATCGTGTCCCCGGCGGAGGCGCCGGTCACGCCCGGGGTGTCCGGCAGCCCGAAGGTGGCGACCCCGGATCCGGCGGCGGCCAGCAGCGCGTCCACGTGCCCGTGGTAACAGCCGGCGAACTTGACGACCTTGGCGCGGCCGGTGAAGGCCCGGGCCAGCCGGATCGCGGACATCGTCGCCTCGGTACCGGAGGAGACCAGCCGCACCCGCTCGACCGGGTCGATCCGGGAGACGATCTCCTCCGCCAGCTCCACCTCGCCCGCGCCCGGCGTACCGAAGGAGGTCCCGGCCTCCACCGCCGCCCGCACGGCGGCCCGCACCTGAGGGTGCGAGTGGCCGAGGATCATCGGTCCCCAGGAGCAGACGAGATCGACGTACTCCCGGCCGTCCGCGTCAGTGAGGTACGGACCCGTACCGGACACCATGAACCGGGGCGTTCCGCCCACGGCGTGGAAGGCGCGCACCGGAGAGTTCACGCCTCCTGGCGTCACGACGGCGGCACGCTCGAAGAGCGACTGCGATACTGGGGCGTTGTACGAATACGTCACGTTGCCCATGGTGTCAGAGGCTCGGGCGCTTGTACGGCGGGGCGTTTCACAGCCCGCCGGGTGGGGAGGTCTCTGTCACGATGATCGGGTTGCGCGGCGGCGGTCGCGAATGGTCGGGTGGTGACATGCATCGCAGTGGCGGACTGGGAGAGGGGACCGGCGACCTCGGACCGGAACCGGCGCGCGGACGCCACCGGCGCGATGCGGGGGAGTTCGGGAACAACAGGGGTGGCGGGCGCGTGGGGGTGACCTACAAGTACTTCGGCGCACCTGACGGCGCCACAGCGGCGCGCGTGCCCATCTCGATGCGCCCGGAGGAGCTGGGCGGCGACGAACTCGGGCACGGCATGTTCACCAAGATCAAGCCGGAGACGATGGCCGCCATGGTGCTCACCGGCATCGAGGGCATACCTCTCTACCGCGTCCCGCCGCTCGAACTCGTCGTGCTGCACCCGGACTACGCCGTGGTGAAGCTCCCCATGACGGTCGTCGACCCGCTCCGTGGCGTCGGTGACGAGACCGTCGGCGCCGCCGCCTTCATCTGGTCCACCGTCCCGGATCGCGCCGGACCGCAGGACGCCTTCAACGTCTACCAACTCCTGCACGAGTGGCAGGACTTCAGCGACCGTCTGCACGCCGCGGGCCACCAGCCGTACTGCCTGGTCTGGCCCTGACACCGGAACCAACCCGCGCCGCACGGTAGTTCACGGCCTCCACACGAGGCGCACCCCCGTCCCGCCCCCATCCAGCGAGGGCCGCACGGGGGTTCGACGTCTCCGGCCCCGACACTCCCACCAGCACCGGATCGTGGTGCTCCTCGGGCGCGTTACCGCTGACGGTTCGGACACGTCACCGCCCACGGCACGGGAGCCCGGGCCCCGGCGGCACCTCGTACGCGAACCGGTCCCGGGGTGGGGTGACTTCGTTCCGACCGGTCCCAACCCCGGGGCGTGACCGGTCCGATGGGCACGGACGGCGGCTACGGCGACGGCGACCGGCCGCGGTGACGGGTGGCCGGCCGCGGTGACGGGTGGCCGGGACGGCCACGACGGAGACGGAGACGGAGCCGGACGCGGGGGACGCGACGGGGACGGAGACGGGCCGGGCCGGGCCGGGCCGGGCCGGGCGAAGAACGGGGCGGGGGGACCGGGAAGAGACGTGTGGCGCGGCCAATGATCTCGGCTCAATATCGCCGGTGACCGTGGCGGATCAGGTCGCGATATCCCTGGCCACTGGAAATGCGGTTTCACTGGTGTGACAACTGGCAGGGGTTCGGGGATTCCGTTTCCGTACTGCTCAGCTGGTTCGGTTCACGACACACGCGCCGCGTCGCTTTCAGGATCGAGCGGGTCCGCGATATCCGTTGGAGCGGCAGAAATCCCGGTATTCCTCCGCGTGTTGGGCGCCCGTTGGCCCCGGTGTGCCCGAGAAGGTGACCATTGACGTGTCCTCGCCACACCGTTTACGGTCCGCTGGAATTGGCACGGCCAAACCCCCCACACACAGTTCCCGGCAGGACGGCTTCACCCTGCGCGGAACTGAGAGGAGACATTTCGATGTCGAGCACACCCAAGAATTCCAGACTGCGGTCGAAGCTCTTCCGACGGACCGCGATCGGCGTGGCCTCCGGAGTTCTGCTCGCGGGCAGCGTGACCGCCGCGACCTCCTTCGCCAGCCCCTCCGAGGACCCGCGGCACCGCGCCAACGCCGAGATCCTGGACTCGCGTTGCGCCGTCCCGCCGGACCGCGACCTGAACATCACCAAGACCGTCTACAGCATCGCGAAGGAGCGCAACGTCACCGACAAGGTGCTCCTCGCCGCCTTCGAGGCCGGCTGGGTCGAGTCCCACATGAACAACCTGAACTGCGGCGACCGGGACTCGCTCGGCGTCTTCCAGCAGCGTCCCAGCCAGGGTTGGGGCACCCCGGAACAGTGCATGGACCCGGTGCACGCGACCAACGCGTTCCTGGACCAGGCCATCCCGAACGACGCCAACAACCCGAACTTCACCGCGGGTGAGCTGGCGCAGAGCGTCCAGCGCTCGGCCTACCCGGAGCGGTACGACCAGAGCGAGGAGAAGGCCCGCTCGATGATCGCGGAAGTCCAGGGCTGACACCCGTCCGCGACGCGGGCCGATCCCCCCACGGATCGATCCGCGCGGCACTCCGCCCGGTGCGGGCGTGAGGGGAGTCCGTCCGGCATCAGGGGGTGCGCGACGGACTCCCGCCCGGTACGCCGGGTGACCCGGGTCCCCGGGCCCGGCGGGGGTGTTCCGCGAACGACGGTCTCCGTGCCGACCGTCCGCCACGGAACACCCCCGCGCCCCGTTCGGGCCCGTGTGCCCCGCGCGCCCCGACGACCCACCGCTCCCCGGCTCTCGCGGCCCCGGGACCATCCGGCTGGCCCGACTCACCCGGCCCCGACGGCCCGCGACCGTCGTGCCTCCCGCGGCCGTTCAGCTGCCGCAACCCCAATGTGGCGGGCGCCTCCACCTGTTGTGGCCACTCCGACGGTCCGGGGCTCCGACGGTCCGGCGGCTCTGACCGTTCTGGCCCACCGTTCGCCGGGGTCAGGCGTGTGGGCCGAACCGCGCCTCGTCCAGGTGCGGTTGATCGGTGGACGCCGAACGGAGACGGCGCGGTCCGGGTTTCGTCCCCATCCGTCACCCACCGCCCCGTCCCCCCGCGGACGCGTCATCATCGATGCGATCGACGGGATCGACGGGCGAGGGGACGTCCGACGGGCCGGACGGCGGCGGCCCACGCTGCCCGGCGTCCGGGAACAGGCGACGCTGAGGACACGGGGGAACGATGAGTACACGGTGGGGTCTGATCGTCGAGGAGAACGACGGCCGCGGACTCGACACGAGCTGGTCGGGGAGGGTCCTGACACACGTCACGGGCACCCGTGAGGAGGCCATGGCACGCCTGGAGGAGTACGCCCGCGCCTACACGCCCAAGCGCCCGGCGGGCGCCCGCGAACCCCGGCTGTACCAGACCGACGAGGGCTTCCTGCTCCTGGAGGAGGGACTGCCACGCGGTCACGGCTGCCGCTTCACCCTCGCGCGGCTGCTGTACGACGGCGTCGCGGAGAAGCGGGCCGCCACCGCCGCCCGGCAGGCGGAACAGCAACGGCGCCAGGCCCAGCGGGACGCCGAGAAGGCGGCGCGCCGCGCTGAGCGCGGGAGTTGGTGGAAACGCTGACCGTCCCCACCGCTCACCCTGGGGCGGACCCCAACCCCGGGGCGAGGCGGGTCAGTTCGCCGACCAACCGCTCGGCCACCGGGACGGGAACGCCGTGCCGGGCGGCGGCCCGCAGCAACGCGCCGCCGATGGCGTCGAGTTCGAGTGGACGCCCGGCCTCGGCGTCACGCTGCATGGAGGACCTGGTGGCAGCGGGGAAGGCGTCGTACAGCGCGGCGCCCGCGGTCTGGTCCACGGACGTTCCGTTCGCCTCGCACACGGCCGCGATCTCGGCCAGCAACGCCCGCAGTTCGTCCCGGTGTTCGCCCACCACGCCTCCGGCGAGTACCGCGTAGCGGGTGCTGAGCAGCGCCATCGGCGCGAGGAACGCCATCTTGTTCCACAGCACTTCGTCCTCGTCGTCCCGCACCCGCGTGGTCACCCCGACCTGGTTCAGCGGCTCCGCCAGAGCCGCGAGCCGCTCGGACGGGGTATGCGCACTCGCCAGGTCCAGCCGCACGAAGGGGCTGCCGTGCTCGACGACGCCCGGCTCAACCCGCGTCGACTCGACACGGATGGCGCCCGGCACCACCAACTCCGGGGCGTAGTACCGCCGGAGGAGTACGGGATGCTCCACACCGTTCAGCAGCGGGACGAGCAGGCCCTCGCCCAGCGCCTCGGCGGGGACCCGCTCCAGCGCGGACGGCAGGGCCGTGGCCTTGACCGCGACCACGCAGGCGTCCACCCGCTCCCGCAGGACGGTGTCGGCCAGCACCGGAGCGGTGAAGTCCCCGAACACCCCACTGCGCACACGGATTCCGCCGGTACGCAACGTCTCGGCGGTCGTCTCCCGGGCGAGGCAGATCACCCGGTGCCCGGCACGGGAGAGCAAACCGGCCAACAGCCCGCCGACTCCGCCGGGGCCGAGGATCGCGAACGTCATTGGATGGTCGGTGAGTTCGGGCTGAGACTGTCGCACGGGAACACGCTCCTCCACGTCGTCACTTCCGGCCCCGAGGGGTCCGGCGTCCGGTACCGCCCCTCCAGTGTCCCGCCCCACCCCGCCCTGTCCCCACCCAGCTGTCCCCACCCCACCCGGCGCGCTTCCCGGCTCCGGCCTCACCCGCCCAGGCACCGCCCCGCGCGGGCGGGGAACAGCCGCTGGACACACCGGTCTTCACGGTCGTGAGCCCAACCTCGCGTCGGCGGCGATCAGTTGTCGTCGAGCCGCCGCACCGCGTAGTGCGTGGGACCAGCCCCGCTCGGGCGGGGACCAGGCACGGCGATCTGGGGGCCGGGGGCGGCGGGGGGCCGTCCGCCCGGGTGGGTGGGGCTCGGGCCCTTTGGCTCCCCCGGGGTGGGGCGTCGGCGACGGTACCCCGACGGGCGGCCTACGCGGGTCTCCGCACCGTTCATCCGCGCCCGTACGGCGGTCAGTCGTCGCGGTAGAGCGCTTCGATCTCGCGCTGGTAGGTCGCGGTGACCGTCTCGCGGCGGAGGGTCAGAGCGGGGGTGAGCATACCGTTCCGCGGCGTGAACTCCCCGTCGAGCAGCCGGAAGCGGCGGATCGCGCCGGTCGCGGGTGCCTCGTTGGCGTCGTCCACGGCCTGTTGCACTATCGCCAACAGCTCGGGTAGTGCGATGAGTTGGGGGAAGGGGAGGTCGGGTGGGAGGCCCCGCGCCGCGAGCCAGGGCTCCAGTGCCGGACGGTCCAGGGTGATCAGCGCGGCGACATAGGGCCTGCCCTCGCCCACGACCAGGCAGTGGCCGATCAGTGGGCGGTCGCGCAGCCGGTCCTCCAGCGCCGCGGGCGAGACGTTCTCGCCAGCGCTGGTCACCAGGATGTCCTTCTTCCGGCCGACGAGGTGCAGGTAGCCGTCGTCGTCGAGGTAGCCCAGGTCCCCGGTGGCGAGCCAGCCGTCGCGCAGCGCCACCCGGGTGGCCTCCGGGTCCATCCAGTACGAGCCGAACACCACGCGTCCGCCGACCAGCACCTCGGAGTCGTCCGCGATCCGCACGGCGTTCCCCGGCACGGGGTGGCCGACCGAGCCCACCCGTGGTGCCAGCGGGGGTGTCAGGGTCACCGCGGCGGTGGTCTCGGTCAGTCCGTAGCCCTCGTGGACGAGGATTCCGCAGCCGAGGAGGAACAGGTGCAGCCGCGGGTCGAGCGCGGCTCCGCCGCTGATCGCGTACCGCGCCCGGCCGCCGAGGGATCCGCGGATCCGGCGGTAGACGAGCGTGTCGTACAGCCGTCTGGCCAGTCGCAGCGCGGGCGAGGGGCCGTCGCCGGTTCCGCGTAATCGTCGCAGTTCGGCCTCGCCGTACCGCACGGCGACCCGGTAGGCGCGGGCGAACACGACTGCTCTGCCTCGGCGTTCGGCCTCGCGGCGGGCGGTGTCGCGGACCGACTCGAAGAAGGACGGGACGGCGGGAAGGAACGTCGGGGCGAACGCCTCCAGTTCGGGTTGGAGTTCCTCGGGGGTGCCGCCGGGCCAGAGGCCGAGGGTGATCCGGTCGAGCAGGCAGGCCACCATGACGACCCGGCCGAGGATGTGCGCGAGCGGCAGGAACAGCAGGGTGGCTGGAGCCTCGCGGGCGGTCCCGACGAGTACCGGGCGTAACAGCCGTACCAGGTTTGCGGCTTCGGCGTGCAGGTTCGCGTGGCTGAGCACGCAGCCCTTCGGCGGCCCGGTGGTGCCCGAGGTGTAGACGAGGGTGGCCGTGCTCTCCGGGGTCACGCCGCGCCGTCGTTCCGCGACCACCCGGGGCGAGATGTCCCGTCCGATCTGGACGAGTTCGTCGAGCGCCCCGGCGTCGATCTGCCAGATCCGGAGGGAACGCCCCAGCCCCGCGAGGGCCTTCTCGGCGACGCGCGCGTGTCCGGGGTTCTCCACGACGAGGAACACCGCGCCGGAGTCCTCCAGAACCCAGGCGGCCTGCTCGGCGGTGGAGTTGGCGTAGAGCGGGACGGTCTGGCCACCCGCCGCCCAGACGGCGAAGTCGAGTACGGCCCACTCGTAGCGGGTGCCGCACATCAGGGCGACCCGGTCGCCGGGGGCGAGCCCGGCCGCGATCAGTCCCCGGGCCAGGGCCGAGACCTCCCGGGCGAAGGTGGCGGCGCTGACCGGCTCCCACGTGCCGTCCGTGCCGGGGCCCGCGTAACGGCCGCCGAAGTCCCCTGGCCGCCCGGGAGTTCGTAAGGGGCCACCGGGTCCGGCGGCCGTGGGGCGGTCGGATGGGAGGGGTTCGCGGCGGCGCAGCACCACGGATCGGGGAGCGTGCGCGGCGTTGTCGAAGGGGATGTCCGCGAGGCCGCCGCGGGTGAGTTCGTCCGCCAGCGGCGCGGTGCGCACCTCCCGCACGACGCCGTCGACTTCGGTGACCTCGACGGCCACCGGCTCCGCCAGCCCGGAGGCGCG
Organism: Streptomyces sp. AJS327; assembly: GCF_013450295.1. GTDB lineage: Bacteria > Actinomycetota > Actinomycetes > Streptomycetales > Streptomycetaceae > Streptomyces. The sequence continues at coordinate 573,827 of NZ_SKBR01000004.1, read as the reverse complement.
CAGTGCGGAGGTGAGGTCCTTGCCGATACCGCCCATGTCAGCTCCGGAGGCTCGTCCCTACCCAAAAGTCAACTTACGGACGGGTAAGGAGTCAATGGGCGTGCGCGGATGGGGACTCAGCGAACCACGGCGCGAACTGGCCTACGCGAAGGGTCACATGGGTCGCCGCCCGGCCCAGGGGATTCAGCCCCCTGGACCGGACGGCGGTCGCGGCCGCTCACCGGCGGGCGGCGGTCACCCGCACGGCGGCGGTCGCGGCGGCTCCCCGGCCGGGACGGCGGTGACGGCGCTCCGGGCTCACCCCTTCACGCAGACGACCTGCTTGAGTTTGGCGACCACCTCGACCAGGTCCCGCTGCTGGTCGATGACGCGCTCGATGGGCTTGTAGGCGCCGGGGATCTCGTCGACCACACCGGAGTCCTTACGGCACTCCACTCCCCGCGTCTGCTCCTCCAGGTCCCGCGCCGAGTACCTCCGCTTCGCCGCGTTCCGGCTCATCCGCCGACCGGCGCCGTGCGAGGCCGAGTTGAACGACTTCTCGTTCCCCAGCCCCTTCACGATGTACGAACCGGTGCCCATGGAACCGGGGATGATGCCGTACTCGCCGCCGCCCGCCCGGATCGCGCCCTTCCGGGTGACCAGCAGGTCCACCCCGTCGTACCGCTCCTCCGCGACGTAGTTGTGGTGACAGGAGATCACCGGGTCGAAGACCGGCCTGGCCTTCTTGAACTCCTTGCGCACCACGTCCTGGAACAGGCCCATCATCAGCGCGCGGTTGTACTTCGCGTACTCCTGGGCCCAGAACAGGTCGTGCCGGTAGTCCGCCATCTGCGGGGTGTCCCGCACGAACACGGCCAGGTCGCGGTCCACCAGCCCCTGGTTGTGCGGGAGTTTCTGGGCCTGGCCGATGTGGTACTCCGCGAGTTCCTTGCCGATGTTCCGCGAACCGGAGTGCAGCATCAGCCACACCGCGCCCTCGGTGTCGACGCAGACCTCGCAGAAGTGGTTGCCGCCACCGAGGGAACCCAGCTGCTTCGTGGCGCGCTCCCGGCGGAACCGCACGGCCTCCGCCACCCCGTCGAAGCGGGCCCAGAAGTCGTCGAACCCGGCCGTGGGGAAGGCGTGCACCCGCGCCGGATCGACCGGTTCGTCGTGCATGGCGCGGCCGACCGGGATCGCGGCCTCGATCTGGGAACGCAGCCGGGAGAGGTCCCCCGGCAGGTCGTTCTCGGTCAGCGAGGTCCGCACGGCGGACATGCCGCAGCCGATGTCGACGCCGACGGCGGCCGGACAGACCGCCCCCGCCATCGCGATGACCGAGCCCACGGTGGCGCCCTTGCCGAAGTGCACGTCCGGCATCACGGCCAGGCCCTTGATCCACGGCAGCGTCGCGACGTTCCGCAACTGCCGGAGGGCGACCTCCTCCACGGACTCGGGGTCGGCCCACATCCGGATCGGCACCCGGGCTCCCGGCATCTCCACATACGACATGGTCAATTCCCCCTGAAATTCCCTGAATATCAACATCGGCCAACCGAACGGGCATTCACAATGAACCCTTATGGAACGCCTGAACAGCGGACGAATCGTGCGCGGCCCCACCAGCCGCGAAGTACGACCGAACCGACCGAATCCGGTGAAGCGGAAAAGGCGGACTTCCCCTGACATTGATGCCACGGGACCGGACGGCCGTGCGCCCTGTGCGGTAGACATTGTGTTCCGCCGCGCCCCAGCGGCGGCAACACGTTTTCCCCGTTACCGCCACACGACCGGGAGGCCGCCAGTGCCGCCGAGGGCCAGGACACACCTCACCGGCATCGCGCTCGCGCTGGCGCTCGCCGGCACCCTGACCAGCTGCACGGACTCCTCCGGAGCCAGCGAGAGCGACAACGACAACCCCGGCGCCGCCGCCAGCACCCAGGCCGCCGAACCCGGCAAGTACCGCACGCTGCCCGAGCCCTGCGGGGCGGTGAGCGCCAGCATCCTCAAGGAGATGCTCCCGGGCGCGACCGGGGACCAGAGCGACGCGAGCGGCGCGGCGCCGTACGAGGGCGAGCGGGCCGTGACGTACGACACGGACCGCCGGGTCGGCTGCCGCTGGAAGAGTTCGACGACGCTCGGCTCCCACCACCTCACCATCGACCTGGAGCGCGTCGTCTCCTACGACTCCGCCGTCAGCGACGGGGAGCGCGCGGAGCACCGGTTCGAGGAGAAGCGGGAGACGGCGCGCGTCCCCTCCACCGCCCCCTCCGAGACCTCGGACGACGACTCGGGGGACGACGAACCGAAGGACGAGAAAGGCGACGAAGGAGGTAAGGACGGTAACGGGGAGAAAGGAGACAAAGGAGATAAGGGGGGCGGATCCTCACCGAGTGAGGGCGGCGCGAAGCCGAGCGGCTCACCCTCCGACTCCGCCTCCGCCAGCCCGGACAGCCCGGACGACTCCCCCACCCCGTCCGGCTCCCTCGCCCCCCGCCCGCTCGACGGCGTCGGCGACAGCGCGTTCCTCAATGACCGACTGCACACGGCGGACTCCGGAGTGCACCGCGACATCACGCTCGTCTTCCGGACCGCCAACGTGATCGCCACCGTCGAATATGACCGATGGGTCACCGACAAACGCACCATTCCGGGCAGCGAGGAGCTTCAGGAGAAGGCCCAACGGCTCGCCACGGAACTCGCGAAGGAGTTCGCCGACGACTGAGCGGACCCGGACGGGAACGCCCGCCGGGCCCACCGGGGAGAGCTGGACCACAGCGTGGGAGGTATCACGAAACGCCCACACCGGGCCATCGTCGGCGTACCGTTCCGCTTGCAGCATCACCCGAACCCTGGAAGCGAAGGAACCATGCACCGAAACGCCCCGCGTGACGCTCGTCGACGGAGCAAGGTGACCAGAGGCGCCATCGCCTGCACGGCGATAGCGCTCCCCGTACTGCTGGTCGCCGGCTGCTCCTCGGACTCGGGCGGTGACGAGGGAGGCGGCAACCCCTCCGCCGACTCCTCCGCTCCCTCCGACGACTCCGCGCCGAGCCTCCCGCCCGGAAAGTTCAAGGCCCTCCCGGACGCCTGCGGGGCCCTGGGCAAGAAGGCGCTCCAGACCCTCGTCCCGAACGCCACCGACGCGGGTGGCAAGCGACTCGGCGACAGCGACGCCAAGGACGCCAGCACCTGCCTCTGGAGCGGGCTCAAGAAGTACGACTACCGGCAGCTGACGATCACACTGAAGCGTTTCGACAGCGACGCCTCGCTGGGCCCGGCCGACAAGCAGGCCGGCGCGTACCTCAAGCAGCAGATCGCCGAGATCAAGGACAACGAGACCAACAAGGGCGTCAAGGAGAAGCCGCTCAAGGGGGTCGGTCAGACCGGCAGCACCCTCGGCTTCACCCACGAGAAGAAGTCGGACAAGGGCAAGAAGAACGAGTTCCGCGCCCAGCACCTGGTCAGCCAGAACCACAACCTGGTCGTGACCGTCGAGTACGAGGGCACCGGCTTCGAGGGCGGCGACCTGCCGAGCGCCGACACCCTCGACAAGGGTGCCGAGAAGGCGGCCCAGCGGATTCTGAGCCAGGTCAGCTGAGGGCGGCCCCGGAGCGTTCGCACGCCCCGGCAGGTGCGCGGCGGGCCCGGCGTCCGGCACCGGTCCCGCCCGCCGCACCCCTCCCGCCCCTCGCGCCCCCGTGGGGCTCCGCACGCACCCCTGGAGCCTTCACACCCCGTGGAGCACGGAACCCCGTTCCGGGCCCACCCAGCGGAGGCGTCGCCCAACTCCCGTGAGTGGCATACGCGTTGGACCCCAGCAGCCCCGGGAGAGCGTCCGTCCCACATCGGTCCCGCCCCGCCGCCCAGAAGCCCCGACGACCCGTCTCCAGCCGTTTACGGGCCTGTTGGAGCCCTCCAGCCCATCCCGGCCCCCGCGCACTGCCGTTGGACCGTAGAGCGGCTTCTCGCATGGCGGGTACGCCCGTTCGAGCTTTCCCGGCCATCTCCCCTCGTGGACACGCCTGTTGGCGCCGTCCTGCCCATCTCGCCCGGCGCGTGGGCCCGTCGGGCACGCGCGGATCGCTCCCGTCCCGCCGTCTCCCGCCTTCCGGTTGGCGGTCACACGCGTTGACGTCCCTCCGCCCCGGCCAGCGCGGAGTCGGCACGGGCGCCCGGCACGGAGGCGCTCGCCCCGCCCGAACGGGCCGGTCGGGAGCGAACGACGGGCCGGACGCCCGGGGTTACGGGCGGCTCCGCTTGACGCGTATGCCAGGCTAGGCTGGCCGGTTTCCGAGGGTGGGGACAACTCCAGTGCAGGCCGTCCAGCTGACACGTACACATCGCATACTCGCGGCGGTGGTCGTCGCCGGTGCCGTGGTGATCGCCGCCATCGGGTTCGCCGGATCGTTCACCGCCGTACGTGACCTCGCCGAGAAGAAGGGCTTCGGCGCCTTCGCCCCCTTCTTCCCCATCGGCATCGACGCGGGCATCGTGGTGCTGCTCGCCCTGGACCTCCTGCTGACCTGGATCCGCATCCCCTTCCCGCTGCTGCGCCAGACCGCGTGGCTGCTGACCGCCGCCACCATCGCCTTCAACGGCGCCGCCGCCTGGCCGGACAAGCTCGGCGTCGGGATGCACGCGGTGATCCCCCTGCTGTTCGTCGTCACGGTGGAGGCCGCGCGGCACGCCGTCGGCCGCGTCGCGGACATCACCGCCGACCGCCACATGGAGGGCGTCCGGCTCTCCCGCTGGCTGCTCGCCTTCCCCTCCACCTTCCGCCTCTGGCGCCGGATGAAGCTGTGGGAGCTGCGCTCCTACGACGAGGTCATCCGTATGGAACAGGACCGGCTGGTCTACGAGGCCCGGCTGCGCGCCCGCTACGGCCGGAGCTGGCGGCGCAAGGCCCCGGTGGAGTCCCTGATGCCGCTGAAGCTCGCGCGCTACGGCATCCCGCTCAGCGAGACCGGCGCCTCCGGGCTGGCCGCCGCGGGCATCTCCCTCCCCTCCGGCGACCGGATCACCCGGGCCGAGGGCGAGGCACCCACCACCGCCCCCACGGGCGGCGGCCTGGAGCGGGGACGGGACGCCGCCCGCCCCCAACTCGACGCCGCCGCCCGCCCCGGCGACGCCCTTGCGCACCCAGAGACCGCCCACCCCGGCGACGCGCCCCAGCCCCACCCCGAGCGGTGGGAGCGGTCGCACCCGTCCGAGGCCGCCACCACGGCCACGCCGCCGCCGGACACCGGCCACCCACACGCCGGTACCGCCGCCGTGCCCGAGGCCGCCCCGTACGAGACCGCGCCGCACGGGGTCGAGGCCGCGCGGGCCGGTACGGACGCCATCCCGCGCTCCGCCGAGCCCCAACACCCGGACACCGCCCCTTCGTTGACGCCGACGAACGCGCACCCGGCCGCCTCCGCGACGGCCCCCACCGGGCCCCCGGCTGACGAGACGGCGTTCACGACCCACACCGGCCACCCGGCACACACCCTCCAGGCCCCCTCCGGATATCCGGACGTGAAGGTGCCGGAGGCCGGGACGACCGACGCTCCCCCGGCGCACGCGGCCAGCTACGCGGCCGGTTCGGCCCGGCCCGGCCCGCAGGTCACCGTCCCCGTCAGCCCCGGCCGCCGCCGGACCCTGGGCACCGCGGGCGGTGGCGGCCCGGCCGCCGCGCGGGAGCAACGGGCCCAGGAGCAGCAGGAGTTGTTCGTCGAGCCGACGCCGGACGACGCCTGGGCGGAGGACCGCGCGACGGCCCCCGCCGACGGGGACGAACGGCCGCCGGAGGTCTCCGCTCCCGCGCCACGGACCGAGCCCGCGCCACGGCCCACCCCCGAGCCGGTGTCCGAACCGGTCAGCGAACCGGTGGGGATACCGAACGGGATGGCGCCGGAGGAGCAGTACTTCCGCGCGTACCGGCAGTTCGTCGCCGCGCACTCCGAGTTCCCCAACGCCCGGCAGCTCTCCCGCACACTGCACGAGACGTACGGGGTGACCAACGCCGACGGCAACCTGCTGAGTGAGGGCTATCTCCGGGGCTATATGCGGGAGTTCAAGGCGCGCTACAACACCGAGATGGGACTCGCGGGCTGAGGCCCGTCCGCGGCACACCCTGACGGCAGACGGCGGACGGCACGGCCCACGGCTCGAACGACGGCTGAGGGCCCGTCCGTTGGGCCGCCGGCCGGCTCGTGGACGGGCCCTCGTGGGCGTCGGCCGGTCGACAGTCGGTCGTCAACCGGTCGTCAGCCGCCGAGCAGTTCGCGGACGCGGTCGGCGCCGACCGCGAGCAGCAGGGTAGGCAGCCGGGGACCGGTGTCCCGGCCGACCAGCAGCTGGTACAGCAGCGCGAAGAACCCGCGCTGGGCCACCTTCAGTTCGGGCGTGGGCTTGGCGTCCGGCGCCAGCCCGGCCCGTACCTTCGGCACGCCGTACACCAGCTGCGTCAGACCGTCCAGCGACCAGTGCTCGTCCAGACCCTCCAGCAACAGCCGCAGGGACTCCCGCTGTTCGGCGTCGAGCGAGCCGAGCAGCGCGGCGTCCGGCTCCTCCAGCACCCTGGTGCGCTGGTCGGCCGGGACCTGGGTGGCGATCCAGCGGTGCGCGCGGTCGAGTCGCGGCCGGACCTCGTCCAGCGAGCGCACCGGCGCCTCGGGGTCGAGTTCGCTGAGGATGCGCAGCGTCTGCTCCTCCTGGCCACCGGTGATGTCGACCACGGAGGCGAGCGTGCGGTACGGCAGCGGGCGCGGGGTGACGGGCAGCGCGCCCTCCGCCGTGCTGGCCGCGCGGGTGCGGGAGGCCAGGTCGGCGGGTTGTGCCTTGCCCTCGTCGATCTTGCGGCCGAGCGCGTCCCACTCGTCGTAGGTGCGCTGGATCTCCTGGTCGAAGGCGACCTTGAAGGACTGGTTGGGGCGGCGTCGGGCGTAGAGCCAGCGCAGCAGCGGGGCCTCCATGATCTCCAGGGCGTCGCCCGGGGTGGGCACCCCGCCCCGTGAGGAGGACATCTTCGCCATGCCGCTGATCCCGACGAAGGCGTACATCGGGCCGATCGGCTGCTCCCCGCCGAAGATCCCCACGATCTCGCCGCCGACCTGGAAGGAGGAGCCGGGCGAGGAGTGGTCGACGCCGCTGGGCTCGAAGACCACGCCCTCCAGCGCCCAGCGCATCGGCCAGTCGACCTTCCACACCAGCTTGCCGTTGTCGAAGCTGGCCAGCTCGACCGTCTCGGCGTGCCCACAGCCCGCGCAGTCGTAGCGCAGCGCCGTCGTCTCGTCGTCGTAGGAGGTGACGCTGGTGAAGTCGGTGCCACACACCGTGCAGTACGGCTTGTACGGGAAGTACCCGGCCGAGCCGCTGCTGTCCTCCTCGCCGGCGGCGCCGGAGCCCTCGGCCGCCGCCAGCTCGGCCGCCTCCGTCTCCGCGTCCTTCGGCTTGCCCTGCTGCTTCCGCTTGTTCGGCCCCGGGGCCGCCTTGGTGCGGTACTGGGCGAGGACCGCGTCGATCTCGCCGCGGTGCCGGACGGCGTGCAGGATCTGCTCGCGGTAGGCGCCGCCGGTGTACCGCTCGGTCTGGCTGATGCCGTCGTAGACGACGCCGAGCTGGGCCAGGGCGTCCTCCATCCCGGCGCGGAAGTGCTCGGCCCAGGAGCCGTACGGGCTGCCGGCCGGCGGCGGGACGGAGGTCAGCGGCTTGCCGATGTGCTCCGTCCAGGAGTCGTCCACACCCGCGACGCCCGCCGGGACCTTGCGGAACCGGTCGTAGTCGTCCCAGGAGATGAGGTGCCGGACCGGATAGCCGCGCCGCCGGACCTCGTCGGCGACCAGGTGCGGGGTCATCACCTCGCGCAGGTTGCCCAGGTGGATCGGGCCGGAGGGGCTGAGCCCGGAGGCGCAGACCACCAGCGGAGCCGCGTCCTGGGCCTCCCCCGACCCCGCGGCCCGTTTGCCCTCCGCGCGGCGCTCCGCTTCGGCGATGACCTCATCGGCGATACGGGAGACCCAGTCGGCCTCGGGGGTGGTCTGAGCCACGTCCGGCCCTTCCTACTTGTCGTGCCTGTCGTGTGGGAACGGCGATCGGTACGACCCCGGGTGATCGCGGTGACCGCGATGGTCCGGTGGCCGGGGTGATCGCCGTGCGTCGGGGTGAGTCACGGGGAGACGGCGCCACGTACCGGGGTCCGCGGGGCTCCCGCCGTGCGGGCGCGGGCCCGGGGCGGCCCCCGCCACCCGGCTCACCACCCGCCCATTCTCCCACCGCGTCGCGCGGCGGCGAGCCACGGGAGCCCGGCCCACCCCGGGCGGTGGAGCGGCGGTGGCGCCAACGGGCCCTGGGCGGCGGTCCGTTCGGCGCCGCACCCACGGGGCCGCTCAGAGGCGGCGAGCGGCCTCGGTCGCCCAGTAGGTGAGGATCATGCTCGCCCCGGCCCGTTTGAAGCCGGTCAGCGTCTCCAGGATCGCCGCCTCCCGGTCGATGACGCCCTTCTCGGCGGCGGCCTCGACCATGGCGTACTCACCGGAGACCTGGTACGCGCCCACCGGCACCTCGGCCACCTCCGCGACCTCGCGCAGCACGTCGAGGTACGGCATCCCCGGCTTGACCATGACCATGTCCGCGCCCTCCGCCAGGTCCAGGGCGAGTTCGCGCAGCGCCTCCCGGCCATTGGCCGGATCCTGCTGGTAGGTCTTCCGGTCGCCGGACAGCGAGGAGGCGACCGCCTCGCGGAACGGGCCGAAGAACGCCGAGCTGTACTTGGCGGTGTACGCGAACAGCGCCACGTCCTGGTGCCCGGCCTCGTCCAGCGCCGCCCGGACGTACCCGACCTGGCCGTCCATCATCCCGCTCGGGCCCAGCACGTGCGCGCCCGCCTCGGCCTGGGCCCGCGCCATCTCCGCGTACCGGTCCAGCGTCGCGTCGTTGTCCACCCGGCCCGCGGCGTCCAGCACCCCGCAGTGACCGTGATCGGTGAACTCGTCCAGGCAGAGGTCGGACATGACCACCAGGTCGTCGCCCACCTCGGCGCGCACCTCGCGCAGCGCCACCTGGAGGATGCCCCGCGGGTCGGTGCCCGCCGACCCCACCGCGTCCTTCTTCGCGTCCTCCGGCACCCCGAAGAGCATGATCCCGCCGACGCCCGCCTCGACCGCCTCGGCCGCCGCCCGGCGCAGCGACTCCAGCGAGTGCTGTACGACGCCCGGCATCGAGGCGATCGGCGTCGGCTCGCTGGCGCCCTCCCGCACGAAGGCGGGCAGGATCAGGTCCGCCGGGGCGACCCGGTGCTCGGCGACCAGCCGCCGCAGCGCGGGCGTACCGCGCAGCCGGCGCGGCCGGGCCGCGGGGAACTCGCCGTGGACACCCCTCATGACGACCGTGCCCTCCTTCTGGCCGGGCGCTTCTCGCTCGGCCGCTTCACCGCGTCGCCCGCCTCGACGGCGGCGGCGCGTCGCCGCGCCCCGTACTCGGCCAGCGCCTCGGCCAGCCGGTGCACCGACGGTTCGGGCGAGAGCACGTCCACCCGCAGTCCGTGCTCCTCGGCGGTCTTGGCGGTGGCCGGGCCGATACAGGCGATGACCGTCACGTTGTGCGGCTTGCCCGCGATCCCGACCAGGTTCCGGACCGTACTCGACGAGGTGAACAGCACCGCGTCGAATCCGCCACCCTTGATCGCCTCCCGGGTGTCGGCGGGCGGCGGCGAGGCGCGCACCGTGCGGTACGCGGTCACGTCGTCCACCTCCCAGCCGAGTTCGATCAACCCGGCGACCAGGGTCTCGGTGGCGATGTCGGCACGCGGCAGGAACACCCGGTCGATCGGGTCGAAGACCGGGTCGTAGGGCGGCCAGTCCTCCAGCAGCCCGGCGGCCGACTGCTCGCCCGAGGGCACCAGGTCCGGCTTGACGCCGAACTCCACCAGCGCCCGCGCCGTCTGCTCCCCCACCGCGGCGACCTTGATCCCCGCGAAGGCCCGGGCGTCCAGCCCGTACTCCTCGAACTTCTCCCGCACCGCCTTGACGGCGTTCACCGAGGTGAAGGCGATCCACTCGTACCGGCCCGTCACCAGGCCCTTCACCGCCCGCTCCATCTGCTGCGGGGTACGCGGCGGCTCCACCGCGATGGTGGGCACCTCCGCGGGCACCGCGCCGTAGCCGCTGAGCTGGTCGGAGAGCGAGGCGGCCTGCTCCTTGGTGCGGGGCACCAGGACCTGCCAGCCGAACAGCGGCTTGGACTCGAACCAGGCCAGCTGCTCCCGCTGCGCCGCCGCGCTGCGCTCCCCGACCACGGCTATGACGGGCTGCCCGCCATCCGCGCTCGGCAGCACCTTCGCGGCCTTCAGCGTCTGCGCCACGCTGCCCAGCGTCGCCGTCCAGCTGCGCTGGCGGGTCGTGGTCCCGGCCAGGGTGACGGTCAGCGGGGTGTCCGGCTTGCGCCCGGCGGCCACCAGTTCCCCGGCGACCGTGCCGACGGACTCCAGCGTGGTGGAGATGACGGCCGTCGCGTCGCTCACCCCCAGCTCGGTCCAGCAGCGGTCGTCCGCCCCGCTCGCGTCGACGAACCGCACGTCGGTCCCCTGCGCGTCCCGCAGCGGCACCCCGGCGTACGCGGGCACCCCGACGGCGGCGGCCACACCCGGCACCACCTCGAACGGAATCCCGGCCGAGGCGAGGGCCAGCATCTCCTCCGCGACGCCCGCGTCGAGGCCCGGGTCGCCCGGGACGGCACGGACCACCCGCTTGCCCGCCTTCGCCGACGCCATGGCAGAATCAGCCGCGTCTGGCACGGCAACACCCGCTGACGCGGGGGCACTTGAGCCCTGCGCACTGGATGCGGGCTGCCCGTCGGCAGGTTGCAGCGGAGTGTCCACCCCCGCCCGCAGATGGGCGCGCACGACCTCGTACACGCGCGCGTCGGCGACCAGCACCTCGGCACGTGCCAGCGCCTCGACGGCGCGTAGCGTCAACAGCCCCGGGTCGCCGGGGCCGGCCCCCAGGAAGGTGACGTGTCCGAGTGCACCGTGGCGGTGCCGCGCACCTCTGTGTGAGGAGCCGGAGTGGTGGGCAGTGGTGGGGCTCAAAGTGCTCGCTCCCCCATCAGACCGGCCGCGCCCTTGGCGAGCATCTCGTCAGCGAGTTCCCGGCCCAGGCGCTGCGGGCCGCTCATGTCACTGCCGGACGCCGGTACGGGACCGGTGGTGGACAGCTGCACCAGCGTCTTGCCGTCGGTCGTGCCGACGACGCCACGCAGGCGCATTTCGGTGGCAACCTGCCCGTCGATAAGCAGGTCGGCCAGCGCACCCACGGGTGCGCTACAGCCGGCCTCCAAAGCGGCGAGCAGGGTTCGCTCGGCGGTCACGGCGGCCCGCGTGCGCGGGTCGTCGAGTTCCGCGAGCTGTGCGGCCAGGTGCGCGTTGCTCGCGGCGCACTCGACGGCCAGTGCCCCCTGGCCGGGGGCGGGCAGAACCGCGTCGGGGGAGATCAGCTCGGTGGCCTCGTCGGGCCGCCCGACACGCCCCAGCCCGGCGGCGGCGAGTACGACCGCGTCGAGCTCGCCGGAACGCACGTACCCGATCCGCGTGTCGATATTCCCCCGGATCGGCACCGTCTCGATCGAGCCACCGAGCGAACGGGCCCAGCCGTGCAGCTGCGCCGCCCGGCGCGGCGAGCCGGTACCGATCCGCGGCGCACCGGCGGTGGTGCGCAGCAACTCCTCGAAGCCCAGGCCGTCCCGGGCGATCACGGCGTCCCGGACGTCCGCCCGCTCCGGGATGGCGGCCAGCGCCAGCTCGGCGGGCTGCGCGGTGGGCAGGTCCTTGAGGCTGTGCACGGCGAAGTCGACCTCACCGGCGAGCAGCGCGTCCCGCAGCGCGTTGACGAACACCCCGGTGCCGCCTATCCGCGCCAGCTCCTCCCGGCTCACGTCCCCGTAGGTGGTGATCGCCACCAGTTCGACGTCGCGCCCGGTGACGCGGCGCACCTCCTCCGCGACCATCCCGGACTGCGCCATGGCCAGCGCGCTGCGTCGGGTGCCCAGCCGGAGGGGTGGCTCGCCCCCCGACGGGCTGTTGGCCTTGCTCATTGCCGCTCCTGTTCCGGATTGCTGACCGCGGCGACCGTCTGCGGGTCGAGGTCGAAGAGGGTGCGCAGGGCGTCCGCGTACCCGGCGCCGCCGGGCTCGCCCGCGAGCTGTTTGACGCGCACCGTCGGCGCGTGGATCAGCTTGTCGACCACCCGCCGCAGGGTCTGGCTGATCTCCGCGCGTTGCCGCTCCTCCAACTCGGGGAGACGGCCGTCGAGTCGGCTCAGCTCACCGGCGACGATCTCCGCCGCCATGGTGCGCAGCGCCACCACCGTCGGGGTGATCGTCGCCGCGCGCTGTGCCGCGCCGAAGGCGGTGACCTCCCCGCTGACGATCCGCCGCACCGCGTCCACGTCGGCGGCCATCGGGGCGTCCGCCTCCGCCTCGGCGAGCGACTCGATGTCGACCAGCCGCACCCCGTCCGCCCGGTGCAGCGCCGGGTCGACGTCCCGGGGCATCGCGAGGTCCAGCACGGCCATCGGCCCGGTGGCGCCGCGCGCGGCACGGGCCGCCAGCGCGGGCTCCACGTCCGCGGCGGACAGCACCAGTCCGGTCGCCCCGGTGCAGGACACCAGGATGTCGGCGTGCGGCAGCTCGCCGGTGAGGTCCTCGAAGGGCAGCGCCCGTACGACGGGGCCACTCCCAGCAGGCCCGGCCTGTCCGGCGAGCCCGGCCGCCAGCCGCTCGGCACGCGCCGGGGTCCGATTGGCGATCACCAGTTCGGCCACGCCCGCGCGCGCCAGCACCGTCGCGGCCAGCGCCGACATCGAACCGGCACCGACCACCAGGGCCCGCTTGCCGGCCACCCACTCCGGAAGCGGAACGCCGTGGGTGAGCTGCCCGAGGCCGAACGTGACCAGCGACTGACCGGCCTTGTCGATACCCGTTTCGCTGTGCGCCCGCTTCCCGACCCGCAGCCCCTGCTGGAACAGGTCGTTCAGCAGTCGCCCGGCGGTGTGCTGCTCCTGCGCCGCGGCGAGCGCGTCCTTGAGCTGCGCGAGGATCTGGCCCTCGCCGACCACCATCGAGTCCAGCCCGCAGGCCACCGTGAAGAGGTGGTGGACCGCCCGGTCCTCGTAGTGCACGTAGAGGTAGGGAGTCAGCTCGTCCAGCGCCACCCCGCAGTGCCGCGCCAGCAGCCCGGACAGCTCGTCGACCGAGGCGTGGAACCGGTCCACCTCCGCGTACAGCTCGACGCGGTTGCAGGTGGTGAGGGCGGCGGCCTCGCTCGCGGGCTCGGCGCTCACCGCGTCCTGGAGCAGCTTGCCCCGGGTGTGCGGGTCCAGCGCCGCCCGCTCCAGCACGCTCACCGGCGCGCTGCGGTGGCTCAGCCCGATGACCAGCAGACTCATGCCGGCATCACGGCGGGTACGTCCCCGTCAGGTCCTGCGTCGGGGCGGGTCTCGGCGCGGGTCACGGACGCCGCGGGCGGGGCGGCGGGAGGCGCCGCCCCAGTGCCCGGATCCACTCCGGACACACCGATCTCGGGGGCCTCCTCGCCCGCCTTGCGCTGCTCGTGGAAGGCGAGGATCTGCAGCTCTATGGACAGGTCGACCTTGCGCACATCCACCCCCTCGGGGACGGACAGCACAGTCGGCGCGAAGTTCAGGATGGAGGTGACACCCGCCGCCACCAGCCGGTCACAGACCTGCTGGGCGCCCCCGGCCGGGGTGGCGATCACGCCGATGGAGACACCGCTCTCCGCGATGATCGCCTCCAGCTCGTCCGTGTGCCGGACCTGGATCCCGGCCACCGGACGCCCGGACAGCGAGGGGTCCGCGTCGATCAGGGCGGCGACCCGGAAGCCACGGGAGGCGAAGCCGCCGTAGTTGGCCAGGGCCGCGCCGAGGTTACCGATACCGACGATCACGACGGGCCAGTCCTGCGTCAGCCCCAGCTCCCGGGAGATCTGGTAGACGAGGTACTCGACGTCGTACCCCACGCCCCGGGTGCCGTACGAGCCGAGGTACGAGAGGTCCTTGCGCAGCTTCGCCGAGTTGACCCCGGCCGCGCTCGCCAGCTCCTCCGAGGAGACGGTGGGTACCGAACGCTCCGAGAGCGCGGTCAGTGCCCGCAGGTACAGCGGAAGCCGGGCGACGGTGGCCTCGGGGATTCCTCGGCTGCGACTCGTCGCCGGTCGGTGGTTTCGGCCAGTTGCCACGGTGCTCCTGCCGGTTGCGCGAAGCGGTGAGCGGCCGTCCGCGAGACGCGTTCCCTGACCGCTCCGTCGGCCCCAGGCTATGTCTTTGTGAACGCGTGCACAAAGATAGTGTCCGCTTTGTCCGCCCAACGTGACCGGTGCCACACACGCCAAGGGGGACACCCGGCCACACTCCTCACGTATACGCCTGCGAACGGCAAAACGAACACGATGGTAATCGAATCCCCGTCGAAAACCGACTCGCGCGAACCGGCCCCGAACCATCGGTTCCGCCCGCTGTCCTGCGACTACCCGCTGGCCAGGGCCTTGCGAAGCCGATCCGGGTCGACCCGCCAGAAGTCGTGCTGCGCCCCGTCCACCAGCACCACCGGAATCTGTTCCCAGTACAGCCGGTACAGCTCGGCGTCCTGGTTGATGTCCCTCTCCTCCCAGGCCGCCCCCATCTCGTCGCACACCCGGTCAACCACGTCCCGGGCCACCTCACAGAGGTGACAGCCCGGCTTTCCGATCAACGTGACGGTCTTCATCCCGCCATTCTCCCGCCCCGCTCGCGCCGCGGCGAACCCCGAGAACACCGCAGGGAACCAGCCACCCCGGCGCCCCCGGCCACCACCCCACGCCCCTCCCCCGCGGCCCGGCCCCCGCCCGCTTCCCGCCCCCCTCCCGCCGGGGTGCGCGGATGACGGCCGCACCGAACAGACTGGCTATGCTCGCCGCATGGCCGCCCTTCCCCCGCCCGACCGGCGCCCGCCCCGCAACCCGCTCCGCGCCCTGCCCTGGCGCCGCCTCACCCCCCGCCGTGCGACGGCCCGCAGCGTGCTCGCCGGAGAGGCCGCGGCCGAGGCCGCCCGCAAGCAGGAACAGGCCGACGAGGAACAGCGCCGCGCGCGGGAGGACCTCCAGGACGCGGAACGGCCCGAGGAGCCGCGGGAGGGCCGGAGGACCGTCGACAGGATCCGGGGCCGCCGAAGCGCGGAGCCCACGGGTACGGCACCCCCGGCGGCCGAGCCGGAGGAAGCGGCCGAGCCGGAGTTCCCCGTCGCGGGGGACGCGCTCGCGGCGGCCTTCTTCGACCTGGACAACACCGTGATGCAGGGCGCCGCCCTCTTCCACTTCGGACGCGGCCTGTACAAGCGGAAGTTCTTCAGCAAACGCGAACTCGCCCGCTTCGCCTGGCAGCAGGCGTACTTCCGGATGGCGGGCTCCGAGAACCCCGACCACATGCGCGACGCCCGGGACAGCGCGCTGTCCATCGTGCGCGGCCACCGGGTCTCCGAACTGATGGCGATCGGCGAGGAGATCTACGACGAGTACATGGCGGGCCGTATCTGGCCGGGCACCCGGGCCCTCGCGGAGGCCCACCTGGCCGCCGGGCAGAAGGTCTGGCTGGTGACCGCCGCCCCGGTGGAGGCCGCGACGATCATCGCCAAGCGGCTCGGTCTGACCGGTGCCCTCGGCACCGTCGCGGAGTCCGTCGGCGGCGTCTACACCGGCCGCCTGGTCGGCGAACCGCTCCACGGCCCCGCCAAGGCCGAGGCCGTCCGCGCGCTCGCCACCGCCGAGTCACTGGAGCTGGAGCGGTGTGCCGCCTACAGCGACTCGGCGAACGACATCCCGATGCTCTCCCTGGTCGGCTACCCCTACGCGATCAACCCGGACAGTCAGCTCCTCGCGCACGCACGGGAGATGGGCTGGCGCCTGCGCGACTACCGCACCGCCCGGAAGGCCGCCAGGGTCGGCATCCCCGCCGCCGCCGGCGTGGGCGCCGTCGCGGGCGGAGCCGCCGCCGCGGCGGCCCTGCACCGCCGCCGCCGCTGACCCCACCCCCGCGAACCGGAACGCCATCGCACGCGGGTCCGCCCGTGGTCCCGCGCACCGGCGCACCCGGACCCGAACTCCCCGTTCGCGCCCCACGCCAGCGCTCCCGGCGAGGGTGGAGCGGCACCGCGCCGCCCGCCGCGCCCCACCGAGGACGAGCCGAACCGCCCGCCGCCGTACGGCACTCCGGCACCGAGCGGGAACGCCCCGGACCGCGACGGGTGTTCATCCGCGACCCGCGCGCCGGACTTCCCTGGACGGTCCACGACCCGCCCCACCGTGGCCGGAGCGAACGCGCCCCCGGCCGCGCCGTCGTACGCCGGAAGGGCTGGCCGACGGCCCGTGGCCCCCGCCGCACCCCCGTACGAACCCGCAACGCCCGGGCAATTCAACTGTCTTACCCTCGCCCCGGTCCCGCCAGTCACCCTCTGGCCAGTCAGCCACAAGTCATCACCGACAAGACAAAATCGGGCACAGAACCGATCAGATAGCCGATCGTCATCTCTAAGGTTCTGGACGCTAATTCGTAACAGAGCGAACCGAATCGACGATTTCAGCAACTAGGTGTAGCGCCGCCTTTACGAAGCGTTATTCTCCTCAGATGCAATCCGGAACCTCACGCCCCGTCAGCGGGCGGCCGGTCCCGCACTGCTCGTGATGGATGGAAAGCTCTGCCTCTGGGAGTCCCGTGTACCCACACGTCGGGGTTGACGCCTCGGGCCTGGCTACGCTGCGTACAACGGTCGTCACAGCCGTCGATCACCTGCGCACATTTGTCCCAACCGCGTACGCCGTCCCTGCTCTCATCGCCTCCCCTGTCCCCGCCAGTCCCTGCTACGCCCTCTCGGGCGGCGCGCCCAGCGCCGCCACCACGACCACCCCCGCCCCGACCACCCCCGGCGCACCGGCCGCCCCCACCACCGGAAGACGCTCCCGCGGCGGAGCGTCGGCCAGCACGGCGAGCCGCCGACCGGCCCCGACCGACGCCGAGAGCCGCCGGATGATGGATCTCGTCGAACGTGCCCAGGGCGGCGAGACCGACGCCTTCGGCAGCCTGTACGACCAGTACAGCGACACCGTCTACCGGTACATCTACTACCGGGTCGGCGGACGGGCCACGGCGGAGGACCTCACCAGCGAGACCTTCCTCCGCGCGCTGCGCCGGATCTCCACCTTCACCTGGCAGGGCCGCGACTTCGGCGCCTGGCTGGTCACCATCGCCCGCAACCTGGTCGCGGACCACTTCAAGTCCAGCCGCTTCCGGCTGGAGGTCACCACCGGCGAGATGCTGGACGCGAACGAGGTGGAGCGCAGCCCCGAGGACTCCGTCCTGGAGTCACTGTCCAACGCCGCGCTCCTGGAAGCCGTACGGAAGCTCAACCCGCAGCAACAGGAGTGCGTGACCCTGCGCTTCCTGCACGGCCTCTCGGTCGCGGAGACGGCACGGATCATGGGCAAGAACGAGGGCGCCATCAAGACACTCCAGTACCGAGCCGTGCGCACCCTCGCCCGACTCCTTCCGGACAGCGCCCGCTAGGCCCTTCCTCACCAGGCGCAGGACGCCGTACGACACCGCATCCCAGGAACCGGCCTCGCATGACGCCGGTCACATCATCAGCGCTCCGTAACCCGACTGGCGTGCCACTCGTTGTCGGGATGGCAGACTCCCGCTGTCCTGGCCTGCCCGGGTTCGCTCTCTCCACCGCTTCACCTCATCGAGTGGATACGAGCCGCCCGCGCAACCATGCCACCGCGCCGGGGGTTCACCGTGCTGATGAGAGGAGGTGCCGCCCGTGCTCGGAGCCGTGTCGACGAACCGGCGGGCATCCGCCTTCGCCCGGGTCCTGGCCGAGCGGGAGTTCGGCGGGGGCGCGGCGTCGGCCGAGGCGACCGGTGACACACCCGCACCGCCTCCGGGCGGCGCGAACGCCGGGGGCCCCGAGGGCAGCGCGGCGGAACAGAGCGAACTGGTCGCGGTCGCGGAGGACTTGGAGCGGCTGCCCAAACCGGTGCTGGCCCCCGAGGTCAAGTCCGCGCAGCGAGCCCGTCTCCTCGCCGCGATGGAGAGCACCCTCGACTCCACCGACTCCCCGGAGGGCGCACCGGTACCGGGCCAGCGCGCGGCCCGCCGCTCCCGTGGGGACACCCCGGAAGGCGGTTGCGGCGGCGCCCATCGCGCCCCGGACTCCGGGCCGTTCGGCAAACTGCGCCGCCTCTGCCCCGGTTCCCGCTGGGGCAAGGGGCTCGCGGCCGGGGGCCTCAGCATCGGGGTGGCCGCTTCAGCGCTCGGCGGCATCTCGGCGGCCAGCACCGACGCACTGCCCGGAGACTCCCTCTACGGCCTCAAACGCGGCATGGAGGACCTCCAATTGAACCTGGCCAGCGGGGACGCCGACCGGGGCCAGCTCCATCTGACGCACGCGGCCACCCGGCTCCGCGAGGCCCGTCGGCTGCTGGAGCGCGACCGCACCGGGCAGCTGGACGAGGAGTCGCTCACCTCGGTGCGCTCCACCCTCTCCGGCATGCGCCGGGACGTCTCCGAGGGACACCGGCTCCTCAGCGCGGCCTACCGACGGGACGGCGACCTCGGCCGCCTGAAGTCCCTCTCCACCTTCGCCGAGGACCACCGCGCCGGATGGACCCGGCTGCGGGACCGCCTCCCCCGGCAACTCACCGACGTCGGGAACGAGGTGAACTCGGTTTTCGACGCCATAGACAGCGAGGTGCACCCGCTGCGGCAGCTGGCGCGGACCGAGAGCGACCACTCCCCGAGCGGGCCCGAGGCCGACCGCGGGGAGCCGCGAGAGCGTCCCTCGGAGCAACCGCCCACCAGCGGCGAGCCGGAGTCCCTCGACGACGGCCCCACCGGAAGCGACGGCGAACGTCCCGAACCCACGAGCCCCGAGGGGCGGAGCGAAGGGCTGCTCCAGGGCGGCCTGCTCAGCCCACCCTCCGAGCGCCACACCTCCGGCACCCCCTCCGAATCCGGCCCCGCCGACTCCACACCGTTCGGGCAGGAGGAGGTCACGCTGCCGCCGGTGGTCCCGGAGGTCCTGCCCCGCCTCGGGCTGAAGCGCGGAGACGAGTGAGGCGCCCACGGCTCCCGTCCAGGCGGGAGCCGTGGGCACCAACCGACGCCGCACCAGCCGCCGTTCAGCGGAGCCGGGCGGAAGCGTTCAGCTCCGTCCCGCGCGTCGGCGGCATCAGAAGAACACGGAGTCCCGGCGCACCAACAGGGAGTACAGAGTGTGCTGGATGGTCTCGCGCACCTGGTCCGTGAGGTTGAACATCAGCATCGGATCCTCGGCCGCCTCCGGCGCGTAGCCGTCCGTGGGGATCGGCGCACCGAACTGGATCGTCCACTTCGTCGGCAGCGGCACCGCGCCCAGCGGGCCCAGCCAGGGGAACGTCGGAGTGATCGGAAAGTAGGGAAGGTTGAGGAGCCGGGCCAGCGTCCGTGAATCTCCCACCATCGGGTAGATCTCCTCGGCCCCCACGATGGAGCACGGCACGATCGGAGCCCCCGAACGCAACGCCGTCGACACGAAGCCCCCGCGGCCGAACCGCTGCAACCTGTAACGCTGCGAGAACGGCTTGCCCAGCCCCTTGAACCCCTCCGGCATCACCCCGACGAGTTCCCCGCGATCCAGCAGTTCCCGCGCGTCCTCGGTACACGCCAGGGTGTGTCCCGCCTTCCTCGCCAGCTCGTTCACCACCGGCAGCAGGAACACCAAGTCAGCGCCGAGCAGCCGGAGATGACGCCGCGCCGGATGGTGGTCGTGCACCGCGACCTGCAACATCAGCCCGTCCAGCGGCAAGGTGCCGGAGTGGTTGGCGACGACGAGCGCCGCGCCGTCCTCCGGTATGTTCTCCAGCCCCCGCACCTCGACCCGGAAGTACTTCTCGTACACCGGCCTGAGCAGGGACATCAGCACCGTCTCGGTGAGGTCCCGGTCGTACCCGAAGTCGTCCACCTCGTATTCGCCGGTGACCCTGCGGCGCAGGAAGGCGAGGGCGCCGGCCGCCCGCCGTTCCCAGTCCGGCCGTGACTCCGCCCGTTCCCCCTCGTCCTCCGGCGTCGGTGACCCGCCGTCCGCCCCCTCCGCCGGAGTCGCCCTCTCCGGATCCCGTCGCTGGAACGGCACGGACGCCTCTGACCGCACGGACGCCTCGGACGCGGAACGCGGCGGCCCGGCCGCGTCGGAGCCCCGCGGCCGCTCGCCATGGTCGTCGTCGGACGGGATGTCCTGTTGCTCAGCCACGTCGCCCAGCCTCCTCCACGGTCCGGCCCTGCCCGGAGCGCGGCAGCAACTCCGCCACCCGGTCGACCGTACGGGCCACCGTCCGCGGTGGCAGCAGCCCCTCCGCCCGGCCCCGCGCGAAGGCCGTCAGGGTCCCCTCCGTCGTATGGGCGGGCGTGAAGCCCAGCACGTCCCGCGTGTGATCGGTCCGCACCACCCGGCCGTGCGTCAGCATCCGGATCTGCTCGGGCGAGAAGTCGGTCGCCCCCACCGCGCGCAGTGCGCTCCGCCCCCAGCGGATCGCGGGAAGCAGCAGCGGCAGGGTGGGGCGCCCCAATCGCCGCGCGCACTGCGACAACAGCATGACGCCCGCGCCCGCGACGTTGAAGGTGCCCGCCGGTGGCTGGTCCGATCCGGCCATGCCGACGGCCCGGCCCAGGGCACTCAGCACATCGTCCTCGTGCACGAACTGGAGCCGTGGGTCGTAGCCGAGGACGGTCGGCAGCACCGGAAGCGCGAAGTACGCGGCGAGCGGCGACTCTCCGGTCGGCCCCAGTACCTGAGCGAACCGCAGAACCGTCACCGAGACGTCGGGACGGCGGCGGGCGAACCCCCGCACGTAGCCCTCGACTTCGGCCACGTCCTTCGCGAAGCCACCGCTGGGCAACGCCTTCGGCGGCGTCGTCACGTCGAACACCGCCGGGTCCCGGGGCGCGGAACCGTACACGCTGGTACTCGACCTGACCACGAGACGGCGCACCGCGAGCGACCGCTGGCAGGCGCCGAGCAGCTGCATGGTGCCGATGACGTTGGTCTCCTTCGCCACGGCCCGGCCACCACCCACCCCGCCGGTACCACCCGCGCCGGGCGGCGCACCGTGAATGTCCGTGTGCACGACGGTGTCCACCCCGTGCTCCGCCAGCACCGCGCCGATCCCCGGGCGCCGGATGTCGGCCACCACGAACTCCGCGGCGCCCAGGTCCTCGACCGGAGGCGCCATGTCAACGGCGACGACCCGATCGACGCCGGGATCCCGCTGAAGGCGCCGCACGAACCGGGCGCTGAGCGGCCGGGCTGCCCCGGTGACGAGGACGATCTTGCCCAAGATTCCTCCCGAGACCACCGACGCGCGCTCCCACGCCCCACGGCCCCCCTTCGGGACCATGACGAACCTCACCGTATCGGGTGAGGATCTCGCCTCGGCGGCCACGGGCGCCCAGCCCGTCCGGACATACGAAACCGCCACCTCGCTCACACCTCGGTGCGGGAAAGGTGGCGGTCAGCGGCGTATTACACGCTGCTCACTTCTTGTTGCGACGCTGCACGCGCGTGCGCTTCAGCAGCTTGCGATGCTTCTTCTTAGCCATCCGCTTACGCCGCTTCTTGATGACAGAGCCCACGACTACCCTCGCTCACGGATCACCCCCGCGTGTGCGGGGCGAACTACTTCACATGGTGCGGGGCGCCTTGAGCCCACACGACCTACATGGGCCCAAGCCTACCCGTGTCCGCGCGGAGCTCGTAATCAGGGTCGTCGCGCGACTCCGGCGACGTGCCCTAGGCGCTCTCCACCCCCACGTAGGACTCTTGGAGGTACTCGTGGACGGCCTTCTCAGGGACCCGGAATGACCTCCCCACCCGGATCGCCGGCAGATGACCACTGTGCACCAGCCGGTACACGGTCATCTTGGAGACTCGCATTACCGCGGCGACTTCCGCCACGGTCAGGAACACGACCTCGTTCAGAGATCCCTTGCCAGCAGCCATGTCACACCTGAACCTTCCGCACATGTCGGGCACCGGCTTCCCCTCCGGTGACTCCTGGTCGCATGCGCGCTCCTCCCCAGATTAGGGGCGGGTGATGCAAGTGGGGAAGAGGAGTACCGTACGACCGACTACTGTGACAGACACGCCCGATTGAGTACATAGCGAGTAAGCGGTCTGTAGTAAGCGGACCGCGCAGCGTCATCAACCGGAACCCTCCCCCGACGCCCCCCGCGCCATTTCGGGCGCACTGGCGCACAGCGTCGCCGTCTCCCTCTCCTCCGCCCTTCACCACCCGGCTGACCTGCGACGCGAACGCGCCCCGCACCATCCACCCCCGTTCAGCGCCGCACACGGACCCGCATCAACGACCCCTTCGACATCACCTGTGAGGGGTCGGAGCGGGGGTGTGCGCCCCCGGCGCGCCACTGCCGGACAGCACATCCACTTCCCGAGTCCCGGAGACCCGCCCTACGTAACCGACCCGGGCCAGGCGTACCCCGAACCGGGTCGTTTTGTCGATACGTTCCCCATGCGGCGGTGCTAGTACGAGGCGTCTGCACGCCGAGAGCGATGAGGCCCATGTGGCGTAGTGACCCTGGAGTCGGTCAGGGTTCTCAGCTCCCGCCGGGACGACGCCGTCCTCCGGACGCCGATCCACCGCCCACGCCCGACCGTCAACGGCCCGACCCGGGGCACGTGTCCGGGGACCGGCGCCACCACCAGCCGGTCAGGGCAGCAGACCGTGCGCCGGATAGACGGCACGCCGCGTCGCCAGCACCGCCTGGTCGAGCCGGTCCGCCGGGTCATACCCCGAACCGGCCCAGTCCCGCCACACCGGCTCCCGGCCGTCGGTCATCCGCAGCGGCCCCAGCACGCTGCCGGATCGCGCGTACACCAACCGGCGCCACTCCTCGGGTACTTCGGTCTCCGGCGGAACCGGAGCCCCGGCCGCGACGCCGACCAGATGCGCCCAGCTGCGGGGCACCACGTCGACCACCGCGTATCCCCCACCGCCCAACGCGACCCAGCGACCCTCGGCGTACTCGTGCGCCCAGTCGTGGCAGGCGTCGGCCGCCACCCGCTGCGCGTCCACGCTCACCGCCAAGTGCGCCAGCGGATCCTCGATATGCGTGTCGGCACCGTGCTGGGTGACCAGCACCTGCGGCCGGAAGGCACCCAACAGCTCCGGCACCGTGCCGTGCAGGGCCCGCAACCAGCCCTCGTCCGCGGTACCCGGAGGAAGCGTCACGTTGACCGCGCTGCCCTCCGCGTTCGGGCCGCCGCTCTCCTCCGGCCAGCCGGTTCCGGGGAACAGCACCCGTGGGTGCTCGTGCAGCGAGATCGTCAGCACGCGCGGATCGTCCCAGAACATGGCCTGCACTCCGTCACCGTGATGCACGTCCACGTCCAGGTACGCGACCCGCTCGGCCCCCAGCTCCAGCAGCCGGGCGACGGCCAGCGACGCGTCGTTGTACACACAGAACCCGGAGGCCCGGTCCGGCATCGCGTGGTGCAGTCCACCGGCGAAGTTCACCGCGTGCGCGACCTCCCCACGCCACACCGCCTCGCTCGCAGCGACCGACTGACCCGCGATCAGCGCGGACGCCTCGTGCATCCCCGCGAACGCGGGGTCGTCCACGGTGCCCAGCCCGAACGAGCCGTCCGCGGCCTCCGGTTCGACCGACAGCCGCCGGACGGCGTCGATGTACTCCTGGCCATGTACCAGCCGGAGTGTGGCGTCCTCAGCCGCTTCGGCCGCGACCACCTTCAGCTCCGGCGCGCTGTCCAAACCCAACGCCCGTACCAGGCGCATCGTCAGATCGAGACGTACCGGATCCATCGGATGCCCGGCTCCGAAGTTGTAGCCGGTAACTGCCTCGTCCCACATCAGTGCCGCACCGCCGCTCATGCGGCCACCGTACCCGGCGTCGCTAACCGGACAGGAGCCCTGTCAACTCCCCCATGGACGTGAACACTTCCGTGGCCTCTCCAAGTCGCGCCCGCGGCGTCAGCGCCGCGTACCCGAAGACGTCCATACCGGCGAGTCTGGCGGCTCGAACCCCCGCCGGACTGTCCTCCACCACCGCGCACCGACCCGGTTCCACGCCCATCGCCCCAGCGGCACGGAGAAAGAGGTCCGGAGCGGGCTTGCCCTGTCCGACGTCGTCCGCGCTGAAGATCCGTCCCGACCCGACCTGCTCGTACAGCCCCGTCTTCCGCAGAGCCACCCGGATACGCTCATGGCTCCCGGAGGAAGCGACGCAGAACGGCGTCGCGTCCGCCACCAGCTTCTCCAACAGCTCCGGAGCCCCGTCCACCGGCTCCAACTCCCTCCGGAACGCGGCGAACACACGCTCGTGGAAGACTCGGTCAAAGTCGTCCGGGAGCCGACGGCCCGAGCGTTCCAGCACCAGGTCGTGAATCCGGTGTACAGCGGACCCCATGTAGTCGCGCACCGCCTCCTCGTACGTCGTCGGGTGCCCCAACTCCGTCAGGTAGGCGGCCAAGATCCGGTTCGACAGGGGCTCGCTGTCCACAAGCACGCCGTCGTTGTCCAGGATCACCAAGTCGTAGCGCATCCCCACACCCTATGTACCCCGCCCCGAACCCCAGAGGGGTCTGCCCCCGCCAGAGGACTACAACGCAAAAAGGGCAGTGGTTCTCACGGGTAACAACCCATGAAAACCACTGCCCTCAACAAGAGTTCGGCGGTGACCTACTCTCCCACGAGGTCCCCCTCGCAGTACCATCGGCGCTGGCAGGCTTAGCTTCCGGGTTCGGAATGTAACCGGGCGTTCCCCCACCGCTATAACCACCGAAACACACCCACACCAACAACCCACCCCCCACAAACAAGGGCATGAGCCACATCGGCATGGAAAACACGCAACACACTCTTCAAAAATAAACAAAGAAGAATAGTCGTTGTCTCAGAAACCACACAGTGAACGCGAGCACCTACGGACAAGCCCTCGGCCTATTAGTACCGGTCAACTCCACCCATTACTAGGCTTCCATATCCGGCCTATCAACCCCGTCATCTCCAGGGAGCCTTAACCCCACAAGGGGGTGGGAGTCCTCATCTCGAAGCAGGCTTCCCGCTTAGATGCTTTCAGCGGTTATCCCTCCCGAACGTAGCCAACCAGCCATGCCCTTGGCAGAACAACTGGCACACCAGAGGTTCGTCCGTCCCGGTCCTCTCGTACTAGGGACAGCCCTTCTCAAGACTCCTCCGCGCGCAGCGGATAGGGACCGAACTGTCTCACGACGTTCTAAACCCAGCTCGCGTACCGCTTTAATGGGCGAACAGCCCAACCCTTGGGACCGACTCCAGCCCCAGGATGCGACGAGCCGACATCGAGGTGCCAAACCATCCCGTCGATACGGACTCTTGGGGAAGATCAGCCTGTTATCCCCGGGGTACCTTTTATCCGTTGAGCGACGGCGCTTCCACAAGCCACCGCCGGATCACTAGTCCCGACTTTCGTCCCTGCTCGACCCGTCAGTCTCACAGTCAAGCTCCCTTGTGCACTTACACTCACCACCTGATGACCAACCAGGCTGAGGGAACCTTTGGGCGCCTCCGTTACCCTTTAGGAGGCAACCGCCCCAGTTAAACTACCCACCAGACACTGTCCCTGATCCGGATCACGGACCCAGGTTCAGGCATCCAGCACGACCAGAGTGGTATTTCAACAACGACTCCACCAACGCTGGCGCGTCAATATCACAGTCTCCCACCTATCCTACACAAGCCGAACCGAACACCAATATCAAGCTATAGTAAAGGTCCCGGGGTCTTTCCGTCCTGCTGCGCGAAACGAGCATCTTTACTCGTAGTGCAATTTCACCGGGCCTATGGTTGAGACAGCCGAGAAGTCGTTACGCCATTCGTGCAGGTCGGAACTTACCCGACAAGGAATTTCGCTACCTTAGGATGGTTATAGTTACCACCGCCGTTTACTGGCGCTTAAGTTCCCAGCCCCGCCACCCCCAAAAGAGCAGCTCACCGGTCCCCTTAACGTTCCAGCACCGGGCAGGCGTCAGTCCGTATACATCGCCTTACGGCTTCGCACGGACCTGTGTTTTTAATAAACAGTCGCTTCTCGCTGGTCTCTGCGGCCACACCCAGCTCACACCGAAAAGGTGATCACCAAACATGGCCCCCCTTCTCCCGAAGTTACGGGGGCATTTTGCCGAGTTCCTTAACCATAGTTCACCCGAACGCCTCGGTATTCTCTACCAGACCACCTGAGTCGGTTTCGGGTACGGGCCGCCACACACCTCGC
>NZ_SKBR01000004.1:465000-542500 GCF_013450295.1 Streptomyces sp. AJS327 | reverse complement strand
CGCGCTCCGCGCGGCGGACCGTCACGAGCAGCGCTTCCGGTGTCCACCCGCCGCGGAGCATGCCGGAAAGCAGGGCCTCGCCGATCTTGCCGGCTCCGAGGACGGCGACTTTCTGGGTCATGGGTGGGTCACCTCGTACGGTCCGCGTCGATCCTGGGTCACGGGCCACCGGTGGACGGCACCGTGCGTGCACGTGGTCGATGGCGCGGTTCTCATCCTCGCATCGTCGTGTGGTCAGGTCGTCCGGCGGCGGAGTGTTGCCGAGCCCAGCAGGAGGACGAGCAACGCCGACCCGGCGACGACAGCGATGTCGCGGACGAAGTCCCCGGTGGCCTCGGAGTTCCTCAGCACCTCGTTCATACCGTCGACCGCGTAGGACATGGGCAGGACGTTAGAGATCGCCTCCAGGACGGGCTGCATGGCGTCCCTGGGGGCGAAGAGCCCGCACAGCAGGATCTGCGGAAAGATCATCGCTGGCATGAACTGGACCACCTGGAACTCCGAGGCGGCGAAGGCCGAGACGAAGAGGCCGAGCGCGGTGCCGAGCAGCGCGTCCAGCAGGGCGACCAGCAGGAGCAGCCAGGGGGATCCCGCGATGCTGAGGTCCAGCAGCCAGACGGCGACCCCGGTGGCCAGTGACGCCTGAACGACGGAGAGGGCCCCGAACGCCAGCGCGTATCCCATGATCAGGTCGCCCTTGCTCAGGGGCATGGAGAGGAGGCGTTCCAGCGTGCCCGAGGTTCGCTCTCGAAGCGTGGCGATGGAGGTGACCAGGAACATCGTCACCAGCGGAAAGATACCGAGCAGCGAGGCGCCGATACCGTCGAAGGAGCGCCGCTCTGAGTCGAACACGAAGTAGAGCAGAACAAGCAGGAAAACGGGCACCAGGAGTAACAGCGCGATCGTGCGCCGGTCGTGGCTCAGTTGACGGAGCACCCGCCGGGCGGTGGCGAGGGTGCGGGAGAGGGACATGGCTTCGCTGCCTTTCCTGAGGACTCGGGCGGGATGGTGAACGGACACGGAGTGCTTGCTTACGCTCTGGAGCGCTGAGTGCGGGGCGATGGCTCTTGCGGCCAGCCATGCTCACGTGTCGGACACCTCGGGACGCGGTGCATGCCCGACGTGTCCGGCGAGGGGCTTGCCCGGGTTCCGGGCCGGTCAGCTCGGCGGCTGCCCCCCGGCGTCACGGGCACGGGCCTCGTCCACCAGATGCAGGAAGGCGTCCTCGACCGTTTCAGTCCGGGTGTGATCGCACAGACCCTGCGGTGTGCCCGTCGCGAGGAGTACTCCGTCCCGCAGCAAGAGCAAGGACTGACAGCGATCCGCCTCGTCCATGACATGTGACGAGATCAGCAGGGTGGTGCCCCGCTCGGCAGCGAGTCGATGGAAGAGCCCCCACAGGTCGTGCCGCAGCACCGGGTCGAGGCCCACGGTGGGTTCGTCGAGTACCAGCAGTTCGGGGTCGCCGAGCAGTGCCACGGCGAGTGAGACGCGCGAACGCTGGCCGCCGGAGAGGCTTCCGGCGAGCGCGTCGGCGTGCGAGGTCAGGTCCACGTCCACGAGAGCCCGCTCCACCTGGTGGGCCCGGGCCTGCCGGGTCGATCCGGACCGCCCGCGACCGGGGGCCATACCGAGTACGGCCGCGTAGTAGTCGAGATTCTGGCGCGCGGTCAGGTCGTCGTAGACCGAGGGGGACTGCGTGACGTAGCCGACTCGGGCGCGGAGCGAGGGCGATCCCGCCGGGTGACCGAGAACGTCCAACGTGCCGGTGACCCTGGCCTGCGTGCCGACGATCGCCCGCATCAGCGTGGACTTACCGCAGCCGGAGGGGCCGAGCAGGCCCGTGACAGTGCCCGGGGCCACCTCGAAGGAGAGGTCGTTCAGCACACGGCGATCTCCCCGAGCGACGTTGATCCCTACCGCCCGGACGGCCGGTTCACCCCCGGCGACCAGCTGATTCCCGCTCTGCTCCGCCCACGATGGAGAGGTCTCCGAGGCGGCGGGTGGGCGTGCCTGCTTTTTATTCATCATGCGTTGAATTATGGGTCGCCCCTGACTGGCCGTCAAGCAGCGCCCCTCGGCGGGGCGCTCGCGAGGCGCGGGTGTTCACCCGGCATCCAGCCCGGCGACCGGTCGCCACCGGGCACGATGGCGACTCCGTGAGGGGGCCAACTTCCCTAGGAACAGCCGGAGTTCGCGTGTCTCACTGAGGGCGGGGCGGGGTTACGGACTGTGCTCGACACCGTGCCGGGGCTCGGTTCGGCCATTCCGGTGTCCTGGTCAAGGGCGGTTTCTCAAGTGAGGCCGACCATCCGGCGTGGCGGTGGGGGCGAGGGCGGGAGAACGGACTTGATGCGACCCCACGCACCGTTCCTTCGCCCGGCAGGACCCTGCCCGGCCGCGCTCGGCACGTCGGGGGGAAACATCCACACAGCTGGAACGTCCGGACGTCCCCGAACCGGAAATCTCACTCTTGCCGGGGGTGTCACAAGGGGCCGGGAAGCTGTCGCGAAACGCCCCCACCGTCCACGAGGACCGCTGAAGGCAGAGGTCACAGCGATGGAACCCCGGCGTCGATCAGGCGTCAACACGCAATGTGGAACGGGTAATTCCACAGCTTCCCGCATGACGGGACGCGTCGGCTTCACCAAGACTGCCGAGCGTTCGGCGAGAGGTGTCTCGCGGGTGCTCAAACAGAGGGAGGTGAGGACAGTGCGGGGTGAACGCTTCCGGTTCCTGTCCTGTCGGCCGACCCACACTGGTCTGCCGGCTCTACTCGCGATCGGCGGAGCCTGCCGACGGCAGCGGCGCTCACAGGCGGTTCACACGCGAGGTTCGGGAGGACCGGGCGTAACGGCCGGGAGTCGTGCCCACCAGTCGCTTGAAGTGACGGGTGAGGTGGGGCTGGTCGTAGAAACCGGTGTGGGCGGCTACCGCCTGCGGCGGCCAGTCCGCGAGGAGCAGCCGACGCGCCAGGTCCACACGACGAGCGATCAGGTACTGGTGCGGAGCGATACCGAAGGCCGAGCTGAACGCCCGGATGAGGTGGGTCGGATGGGCGCGCACAACCCGGGCGGCCTCCTCCAGCGACACGCTGTCCGGCAGACGGGCGTCGAGCAGATCCCGGAAGCGATGAGCGACGGTGACCTCCAGGGGCGGGCGCTCGATGGTCGCCCGGGGACGCAGGTGTTCGCGCAACCGCTGGTTGATCAGCACCAGTCGGCTCGCGGCCTCCAGTTCGTCACCAGGGCTCGCGAGGGCCTGGTGCAGTCGCCCGACGCGAATCCGCAGCCCGGGGTCGGTGAGTTCCGGACGGTCAACCGCCGCCCCGATGAAGGTCTCGTCCAGTTGGCTCGTGTCGAGGTAGAGCACGCGCTTGCGAAAGCCGTGCGGCGTGGCCGGCGAGCCGTTGTGCGGTACCTGCGGCGGCAACAGCGTCACTGTGTGGTGCGGGGCGCCGTGCTGGTGGCGGTCCAGGTCGTAGCGGACCGCGCCGTCGTCCACCGTCAACAGCGTCCAGGCGTCATGGACATGCATCGGGTAGCGATGCTCGGTGAACCGGGCGTGGAAGACCTCGACGACACCCGCTACGGCGGGGTGCCAGGCGGAGACCTCCTGCTGGGACACCATGCAAGGAACGTACAAGACCGCGCGGGTACGGGCGGCGCAGTCTCGGAGCATGAGAGAACAGCACGCGCCCAGGGCCGTCCGAGTCGACGCCGCCCCCGAGACGAGGAGCATGACGAGCGTGGCGGACGCGCGACCGAGCCCCATCAGCCCCGACGTGGAACGTGGGCCACGGCCCGAAACGAAGCCAGAAAAACCGGCAGCCTGGTCCACGACCTCCGAAGGAGCCTCGGGCGGCTCCGGGCCCAAGGCGGGAGGTGCTGGCGGAACGGGGACGTGCCCGGAAGAAGGCGCACGATCGACCGGCCTGGCCGCGGGTCACGAGGCGGGGGTGAGCGACGCTCCGTCAGGCTCAGTGGGCGACGGTGGGACCGAGCGGCGTCCGGTCGGTTCGCGGATACGTTTCGATACCAAGATCGCGGTTCTGCTCCGTGCCGACCTGAAGCCCTGGCAGCGACTGAACGTGACCGCCTTCCTGGTCAGCGGGCTGGGGGCGACGATCCCCGAAGTGATCGGCGAGCCGTACGTGGACGCCGACGGCGTCCCGTATCTGCCGATGTTCCGCCAGCCAGTGCTCGTGTTCGAGGGCTCGAAGGAAACGCTGGCCCGTGCGCACGGCAGGGTGCTCTCCCGGGGGCTGCCGAGATCGGTGTTCACCTCGGACCTCTTCACTACCGGCAACGACCTGGACAACCGCGCCACGGTACGGGGCACCACATCAGCCCAGCTCGACCTCGTCGGAATCGCCGTGTACGGCCCACGCAACGCGGTGGACAAGGTCCTCAAGGGGGCCCGACCGCACCCCTGATCAGCCCCGTACGCCCGGGGCGCGCGACGGACCAGACTCCACCGAGCCCGCGCGGACCCCTCCGGCGGTCCGGTCGTCAGTCCACCCGCCCGGCCGGGATCTGGCGGCGGTGCCCGAAGCCGACACCCCGGTCACACGCTCCACGCCCGGCTGCCCCGGGTCGCGGAAGCGTCGGGTGGGTGCCCAGTCGTGGAACGACGAGGGGGCCGGGCCGGATCCCCGTCGGAATCCGGCCCGGCCCGTGGCCCTCACGGCTGCTGTCGGTCGGTTCCCTCGCCGTCAGTGCCGTTCAGCGCCTCGCCGGCCGCTCAGAGCCTGGCCGGGTTCCGCTGCCCCGGGGCGTCCGGAGCGGCGTCCGCCGCGGCTCCGTTCACCCCCGATTCGCCACCTTCCGGAGCGGACGCGTCCCCGGAACCCGAACGGTGAACCCGCCGGGCGAGCGCTCCCGGCCACCACACGTGGCGGCCGATGTCCAGCGCGAGTGCCGGTACCAGCACGGTGCGCACGAGGAAGGTGTCCAGCAGCACCCCGACCCCGATCAGCACTCCAAGCTGCGCCATGGTCACCAGCGGGAGGGTGGCGAAGACGGCGAAGGTGGCCGCCAGCACCACTCCGGCCGAGGTGATGACACCGCCGGTGGCGGTGAGCCCGTGGAGCACCCCCGCGGCGTGCCCCCGGCGCGCGGCCTCCTCGCGGACCCTCGTCATCAGGAAGATGTTGTAGTCGATGCCCAGCGCGACGAGGAAGACGAAGCCCATCAGGGGGATCGACCAGTCCATGGCGGCGAACCCGAAGACGTGCTCGAAGAGCAGGTGGGAGGCGCCAAGCGCGCCACAGTAGGACAGCACCACGGTGGCGAGCAGCACCAGTGGCGCGACCAGCGAGCGCAGCAGGGCGACCAGCACGAGCAGGACGACGAGCAGGACGATCGGGATGACGGTCGTCAGGTCTCGGTCGGCGGCGCGCTGGGTGTCCAATGCCTCCGCCGTGGTGCCACCGACCAGCGCCTCCGCTCCGTCGACCGCGTGTACGGCGGTGCGCAGTCGCTCGACCGCGTCCTTGGCCGCGTCGCTGTCCGGTGCGTCCGTCAGCACCACCGAAACGGTGCTCAGCTCACCGTCGTCGGTGCGGTCCTCGGCCTTCGCGGACTCCACCCCCTCGACGCCGGAGGCGGCGGCGATCACGGCCTTCCGGTGTTCGGAACGGGTGACGACGGTGGCCGGGTCGGACGAGCCCGAGGGGTAGTGCTCCGAGATGTGCTGCTGCGCCACCACGGATTCCGGCTTCTCCTGGAACATCTCCTCCTGGGTCAGCCCCAGCGAGATTCCCGTGGAGCTCAGGGCCAGCAGGGCGGTGACCCCGATCGACAGCAGCCAGGCCCAGCGGGGGCGACGGGCGATCAACCGACCGATGCGGAACCACACCCCCTCCACTCCGCCGGGTCGGCGGAACCCGTCCGCCGCGGGTGTCGACCGCGTGTCCGAGATGCCCGCGGAATTGGGGAGACCTCCCCTGACGGAACCGGGGGCGGGGGCGCCCGCACGCACGGTGTCCGGGGCGACGAACTCCTCAGAGGTGGCGGCCGCTACGCGCGGGATGAACGGCCAGAAGGTCCAGCGGCCCGCGATGACGAGCAGCGCGGGGAGCACGGTGACCATCGCGAGAAAGGCGCAGGCCACGCCAAGTGCCCCCACCAGCCCGAGGGAACGGGAGGAGTTGATGTCCGCGAAGGCGAGGCAGGCGAGTCCGACCACCACCGTCCCGGCGGACGCCAGAATCGCCGGGCCCGCGTGGCGCAGCGCCAGCCGCATCGCGCGGTGCCGGTCCTCGTGCCGGTACAACTCCTCGCGGTACCGAGCGATGAGCAGCAGCGCGTAGTCCGTCCCCACGCCGAAGACGAGCACCATCAGGATGCCCGCGCTCTGCGGGTCGACGGGCAGCCCGCCGTACTCGGCCGCGAGGTAGGTGGCCGCCTGGGTCAGCACGGCCGCGAAGCCGACCGCGAGCAGCGGGAACAGCCACAGCACCGGGCTGCGGTAGGTCAGGAGAAGCAGAATGGTGACGACGGTGCCGGTGGCGAGCATCAGCGTGCCGTCCAGGGAGTCGAAGACCTCGACGGAGTCCAGCAGCGAACTGGCGGGACCGCCCACCTCCGCGCTCAGACCGGGTGGCGCGTTGGCACCGGCCACGTCGCGAAGCTCGTTCACCTTGTCCATGATCGAGTCTTCCGCGTTGAGCGGGATGACGACCATGAGCGCCTTGCCGTCCTGCGACGGAAGTGGGCCGCTCAGCTTCTCGCCGTCGGCGAGAAGTGGGGCGAACTTCTCGGCGTCGGCGCGTGCGGAGGCGGTGTCCGCCGAGGTGGTCTTCCCGTCCCGGGCGTAGACGATGACCGCGGGCATGATCTCGTCATCGCCGCGGAACCTCTCGAGTTCGGTGTTGACCTGAGCGGACTCGGCTCCGCGCGGCAGGAAGGCGTTGGCGCTGGTGTCCTCGACCTCGCCCAGCTTCCCCGCGAGGGGCCCCAAGGCGACGAGGACTATCAGCCAGACTCCGAGGGCCAGCCACTTGGTACGGCGGCCGCCTGGCGCGGTGGCCAGCCGCCGCGCGGCACTACGGGCAGACATGGGTACGCTCCCTTGTGGTGTGAGTGTGAGTGCTGCGATGGGCTCGCTGTCACGGACTGCTCGCGCCGTACGGCCGGGAGTTGCCGCTCCCGGCCGTACACATCGGAACAGCCGTACGGATCATGTGGGTTGAGCAGGCGGCCCCGGGCTCGCGGCGCGGTACGGGGCACGCTGTGGGGTGGTCAGCGCCGAGGGCGCGGACGGACGGCGATCAGTCGATGGTGGACGGCCGTCCGCTGTGGGGTCGTTCGGGTGTCCGCGACGAGACGGGATGTCGCCGGCGACGGAGGTGCTACCGCCCGGGCTGAGGGACCACGCCCTCAGAAGACCGTCGAACGGACTCAGGCCGTGTGTCCGGGGTGCGCGACCGGTCGGCGCCGGTTGTCGCGGTGTCCGTATCGGGCAGGGCCATGCCCACGACGGACGAGGGGAGACGAGTCGCCGTCACGACCAGCTACTCGATCTCTCGCATCATCTTCTCCATCGAGGCCACAGCCTTGCGTGACTCGGTCAGTTCCTCGACGGTACGGCGCTGAAGCTCCACGTTGTCCTCCAGCAGCGAGGCGTAGCGCTGAGCCAGCTCCTTGTACTTCTCCTCGCGGGCCGCCAGCATCCGCGCTCGCCAGGTGGCGGCGATCTGCCAGACGACCACGATCATCAGGACGAAGACCCCGGCCGTTCCGATACCGGCGGCCCATACCCCCGCCGGGTCGGCGGCCCCGATCATCAGCTCCTCGTTCACTTCGCTTCCTCTTTCTCCGGCAGATGCTCCCGGGTCTTCTCCGGAGCCGCGTCCGGCGTCAGCTCGTTCGTCGTCCCGGCGGTGCGTGCCGGGAGTTCGGGCGCCTGGGCTGTGGGAGCGGGATCAGCGTCGTCCGTGGACGTGCCGTCGCTCAGCGACCGGGCGGCTCCCGCGATCGACTCCGGCGTCAACTCATAAGCAAAGGGGGTCACTTCGTAGAACTTCATGGCCTTTCCACCGTCCGAAACCTCCAGCGTTCCGACGATGAGCCCGGCGGCCTCCAACCGCTGAAGGTGCATGTGCAACAGCGGTCGGCTCATGCCGATCTCCCGGGCGAGCCTGCTGACGTAATCGCGCCCCTCGACCAGCGCCGCAACGATCCGCATCCGGTGTGGGTTGCCGAGTGCCGCGAGGATCTTCAGTAGCTCGTCCCCCGTCGAGGTCTCGACCGTGCTCATCGTGACCCCCTCTCCTTCGGTGTGTAAGAGAAAGCTGACACGTCCCGAGGAGACGTGTCAAAGAAACCTGACACATATCAGGGTTCCCTAAGGGGCAGCCCGGACACCACTCGGGGGTTCCCCGGGGCAGCTACCCGGGCCCGGTTTCCCGGCCCGGACCGGTTGCCAGAAGTGCCTTCCAGGGCTGGTTCCAGCAGCTGGGGCAGGGACCGGCGCGCGGGCCGCCTCGGGGCGCGTTCGGGCCCCCAAGGGTGCATCCAGGAGTCATCCAGGTCTGGGGCCATCCAGGCCTGGGGCCATCGGGTCCGGGATCGTCCGGAACCTCGGGGTGGAGCGCCAACAGGGCCTCAACGCCTGAGGGCGCTGGAACACGCTCGGACGGGGCAGGGGGTGGGGGCGGGGGGCGGAACAGGGCGCCGGTCGGGTTCTCCGGGCCCGGCCAGGTACGACCGGGGCCACGTACAGCCGGGGCACAGCGCCGCCGGGCCCGGCCCACGACTGTGGCAGGACACGACCGTGGCAGGCACAACCGAGGCAGGGTGCGGCCGGGGCGGGTGGGCCCGAAGCGCGGTGGGGCCGGGCAGGGCACGAGCGGGGCAGGTTGTGGGGCCGGGGCGGGTGGGACGGTTCAGCTCTTCCGGCGTGGGGCGCGACGCCTGGCAGCGGGGTTGCCCGTACGGCTGGTGCGGCGCCGCGTCGCGCGCTCCAGCGCCTGCTCGTACTCGGCCCGGCGCAGCTTCTCCCCCGGCGCCTCCACGAGGGTACGCAGCGCGTAAGCGAGCAGCACTCCGATGAAGCCGATCGCCTTGACGCTCCGGAGCGAGCCGTCCGGCCCCGGTGACGCGTCGTCCTCCGGGGCCCGGGTGTAGGTGGCGAGGGTGCGGGAGAAGGCCATCGAGCTACAGAGCGCGAAGGCGACCACGATCAGGACGTTCACCCAGCCACCGACCTCGGCGATGGTCAGCCCCTCGTAGGCGAGCCGTAGGAGCACGGCGCCGAGCGCGGCGGACAGCACCGAGCCCACGCCGAGTCCGATACGCCGTAGCGCGTAACCACCGGAGTGACCGACCCAGGTGGTGCCGTAAAAGCGGATCGGCTCGGGGGTGGGCTCGTCACTGGTTCGCACACCACCGATTATGTCCCGCTCCACACCAGGCGGGCAGACAGGTACGTCCTACTCGCACGGTCCGAACCGGCGGAGTGCCGGTTTCCGGCCACCCGCGTATCCCGTGTGTCCCGTGCAGGTCTCGCATCCCGCGTATCCCGTGCACCCCTTGCCTCCCGTGTGTCACGCCGCAGCCTCGGACTGGACGGGGTGGGGCACACGGGCGGAGGGGCGGGCCAGTCGGATCGCGCTGGGCGGTGCCGAACGGGCGGGGTCAGCCGCCGATCTGCGAGACGTCCCGCACCGCGCCCCGGTCGGCACTGGTCGCCATCGCCGCGTACGCGCGCAGCGCGGCGGACACCTTGCGCTGGCGGTCCCGCGGCGCGTACCGGCCACCGAGGGCCTCCCGCCGCGCGGCCAACTCCTCTTCCGAGACCCGCAGTTCGATGGTGCGGTGGGGGATGTCGATGGTGATCTGGTCCCCGTCCTCGACGAGCGCGATCGTGCCGCCGGAGGCTGCCTCCGGCGAGGCGTGCCCGATCGAGAGCCCCGAGGTGCCGCCGGAGAACCGTCCGTCGGTGATCAGCGCGCACGCCTTGCCGAGGCCCCGGCCCTTGAGGAACGAGGTCGGGTACAGCATCTCCTGCATACCGGGGCCGCCCTTCGGGCCCTCGTAGCGGATGACGACCACGTCGCCCTCCGTGACCTCCTTGGCGAGGATGCGCTGGACTGCCTCGTCCTGCGACTCGCAGACGACGGCTGGGCCGGTGAAGGTGAGGATCGACTCGTCGACCCCGGCGGTCTTCACCACGCAGCCGTTCTCCGCGAGGTTGCCGTACAGCACGGCGAGGCCGCCCTCGCGCGAGTAGGCGTGCGCGATGTCCCGGATGCAGCCGTTCGCCGCGTCGGTGTCCAGCGACTCCCAGCGCTCCGACTGGGAGAACGCCTCGGCCGACCGCACACAGCCCGGGGCGGCGTAGAACAGCTCGATGGCCTCGTCGGAGAGCCCCCCGTCCCGCGCCTCCGAACCGCTCCCCTCACCGGAGTCGGAGACCGGAGCCGTGGTCGTGGCTTCGCCGCGGATGTCCCTCCCACCCGTCTCCCGGGCGCCGCCCCTCACCGCCGGGGCTTCGCCACGGATGTCCCAGTTCTTGAGCCAGGTGGCGAGGGTGGGGGAGTGGACGGTGTGCACGTCCTCGTTGAGCAGCCCGGCGCGGTGCAGCTCGCCCAGGATCGCGGGGATGCCGCCCGCGCGGTGCACGTCCTCCATGTAGTACGTGCCGTTGGGCGCGACCTTGGTCAGGCAGGGCAGCCGCCGCGACAGGGCGTCGATGTCGGCCATGGTGAAGTCGACTCCCGCCTCCTCGGCCGCCGCCAGCAGGTGCAGGATGGTGTTGGTCGACCCGCCCATCGCGATGTCCAGCGCCATCGCGTTCTCGAAGGCGGCGCGGTTCGCGATCGTGCGGGGCAGGGCCGTCTCGTCGTCCTGGTCGTAGTACCGCTGGGCGAGTTCCACGACGGTGCGGCCCGCGTCCTCGTACAGCCTGCGGCGGGCGGTGTGGGTGGCGAGCACCGAGCCGTTGCCGGGCAGGGCGAGGCCGATCGCCTCGGTCAGGCAGTTCATCGAGTTCGCGGTGAACATGCCCGAGCAGGAGCCGCAGGTGGGGCAGGCGTTGTCCTCGATACGCCGGAGGTCCTCGTCGCTGACGCTCTCGTTGGCCGACTCGGCGATGGCGGTGATCAGGTCGAGCTTGCGGACCGCGCCGTCCACCAGGGTCGCGGTGCCCGACTCCATCGGGCCGCCGGAGACGAAGACGGTGGGGATGTTGAGCCGCATCGCCGCCATCAGCATCCCGGGCGTGATCTTGTCGCAGTTGGAGACGCAGATCAGGGCGTCGGCGCAGTGCGCTTCCGTCATGTACTCGACGGAGTCCGCGATCAGGTCGCGGGAGGGCAGCGAGTACAGCATCCCGCCGTGCCCCATCGCGATGCCGTCATCCACCGCGATGGTGTTGAACTCACGGGGGATCCCGCCCGCCGCCTTGACGGCCTCGCTGACGATGCGACCCACCGGCTGAAGGTGGGTGTGCCCGGGCACGAACTCGGTGAAGCTGTTGGCCACCGCGACGATCGGCTTGCCGAAGTCCTCCCGCGCTACCCCCGAGGCCTGCATGAGGGCTCGCGCGCCCGCCATGTTGCGGCCGTGGGTGACGGTTCGGGACCTCAGCTCGGGCATGGCGGCCTCTCCCTCGTGACGCGTGCTGCCGGATCGGGCGACGGACGTACGGGACGGACGCCCCGTCGCGCGAACCCGGCGATTCGTACGGTTCCGCTGGCGAGCGTACGCCCACCGACCAAGATCCGGACACCCGGTTCGTATCGTGGACGCGCTCGTCGAGGGAGTCGGGACCGGGTCCGGTCCGGCCGGTGCGGGACCGAGTTCGAGCCGGGACCGAGCTGGTCCGAGCTGGTCCGAGCCGGTCCGAGCTGAGTCCGAACCGGTCCGAGCTGGGTCCAGGTGGGACAGGTCGCAGCGGTTCGGTGACCGGACTCCTCCGCACGGTGATCGAGGTTGACCCGCTCTGCCCGGCCCCGAGCCCGAGGACGCGGTCGGGAACGAGGACGCGGTCGGGAACGAGGCGAGTGGGTTCCGGTCCGGGGTGGGGATCCGGACCGAAGCCAGGCCGGATCGGGGTGGTCGGGTCCGCGGGCGAGCCCGGAGGCTGGGATCCGCCCATCCGACACGGGTCCTCCGGACACGGCCGGGCCGTCCGGGGGGCCGTCCGGTCACCGGCCCGCTCGTCAGTGTGCCCGGGTCACGGGGGCGAGTCCCACTCGCCGGTGAGGTGCCGGTCGACGATGGGAGCGAGCCGTTCGACCACGACCTCGACCGGCTCGGAGGCCAAGGGCTCCAGCTTGATCACGTAGCGCAGCAGCGCGGCCCCCACGAGCTGGGCCACCGCCAGCTCCACCCGCAACTCCCGATTGACCAGCCCCAGTTCGTGCGCGACCCGGGTCAGTAGGTTCCGGGTGACCATCTGACGGAAGATGGTCGCCGCGGTGTCGTTGTTGAGCGCTGAGCGGAGAATCGCGACCAGTGGCTCCCGGGTCTCCGGGGCCTCCCAGATGTCGAACATGGTCCGGGCGATCCGCTCGCCCAGCTGTTCCCTGGGACCGTCCGAGATCACGTTGGGCAGCACGAACACCGGGGTCATACCGCCGACGACGGCGGCGGCGAAAACCTGTTCCTTGTTGCCGAAGTAGTGGTGGACCAGCGCCGGATCCACCCCGGCGCCCCGGGCGATCCCCCTGATCGAGGCACGGTCGTAGCCGCGCTCCGCGAACTCGCTGCGGGCCGAGGCGAGGATCCGCTCCCGCGTGCCGGGCCCGTCGTCCGCGCTCCCCCGCGCCGGGCGCCCCCGTCCGCGCCGGCGCGGCGCGGCCTCGGCGGCCTGCCCGCCCCCGGCCGCCCCGCTGGAGACCGCCAAGTCACCAGCGGACGTCGAATCAGCGCCGGAGGCCGGGGCGCCGACGGAGGCTGAGGGGTGGGCGCCGGTGTCCGCATCGCGGCGCGTGTCCCCGGTGCCGGAGGCGGGCTCGACGGGCTGGGCTCCGGTCCCTTTCGGGCTGCCGGACGAGGTCATCGCTTCCCTCCGCGCCGGGCCCTTCCGGCGCGGCGCCCCGGGAGCCGGGGAGCACGTCGTCCGCGAGGGCCGTGGTCTCGCGGGCCGTCAACCGCGTCCCGCCGGTCACCCGCGTCTCGTCCCTCGTCCGGGTGTCGTTCCTCGTCCGCGTCTCGTCCCTCGTCCGGGGCTGTGCCCGGACCCTCGGTCGACCCCTTATCCAGCCGGTGGCCAGCCCGCTCACCGGGCCCCGCCTCCGGATCCGTCTCCGAGCCCGCCTCCGGACCCGCCTCCGCGCGGTCACCGGACGGCTCCCGGTCGCTGGAGGGCGCCGCGACGGCGTCGGCCCCAGGGGCGTCCGCCGAGGGGCCGCTCTCCGGGGCGTCCACCGGAGAGGCGGCGGACCGCGAGGTCTCGGGGCCGCCGCCGGAGGGCGGGGCCGCAGGGCGAACGAGCTGGACGGAGTGCGCGGGGTCGGCGGGGCTCGGGGCCGCGAGGTGCAGCCGGGTGAAGGCCAGGGCCTCCGCGAGGTCCGCCTCCCGCTCGGCCGAGGACATCGCCCGGCGGGTGTTGACCTCCACGACCACGTGACCGTCGAAGCCCCGGGCCGCGAGCAGGCCCAGCAGCTCGGCGCAGGGCTGGCTGCCGCGGCCGGGCACGAGGTGCTCGTCCTTGTTGGAACCGTGTCCGTCGGCGAGGTGCACGTGTCCGAGGCGGTCGCCCATCCGCTCCACCATCGCGAGGGTGTCGCTGCGGGAGGTGGCGGTGTGCGAGAGGTCGATCGTGAAGTGACGGTAGTCGTCGTTCGTGGGGTCCCAGTCAGGCGCGTACGCGAGCATCTCCCGATCGCGGTAGCGCCACGGATACATGTTCTCCACCGCGAACCGCACGTCGGTCTCGCCCGCCATGCGCCACACGCCCCGCACGAACTCCCGGGCGTAGGCGCGCTGCCAGCGGAACGGCGGATGGACGACGACCGTCGAGGCACCCAACCGCTCGGCCGCGGCGCGGGCCCGCTGGAGCTTCA
The DNA here is from genome assembly GCF_013450295.1 of Streptomyces sp. AJS327. Taxonomy (GTDB): domain Bacteria; phylum Actinomycetota; class Actinomycetes; order Streptomycetales; family Streptomycetaceae; genus Streptomyces. Next base: position 528,483 of record NZ_SKBR01000004.1, on the reverse strand, counting down.
CCCAGGGGTCGGTCGACCAGACGCGCTGGGTGATCAGCAGGCACGGCGCGTGTACGGCGAGGATCGGGAGGCCGTGGAAGTCGGACAGGCGCCGCAGCGCCTCCACGTCCTGGCTGACCGGATCCGTCCAGACCATGACCTCGACGCCGTCGTACCCCAGGCGCGCGGCGATCTCGAAGGCCGCCGCCGTGGACTCCGGGTAGACGGAGGCCGTCGACAGGGCCACCTTCGCTCCGGGAACGCGCACCGCTGAGTGGACCACGACAGACAGCGTAGAGGGCACCGGCGGTGCTCCCGGCGGGGCCCCGGGAGCACCGGGGTCGGATCAGGCGAATCGGGGCCGGTCGAGCCGGTCGAGCCGGTCGAGCCGGTCGAGGAGGACGCCCTCCCGCAGCGCCCAGGGGCAGATTTCCAGCTCGTCCACCTGGAAGAGGTCCATCGCCGCCTCCGCCACCAGCGCCCCGGCGAGCAGCTGGCGGGCCCGGCTCTCCGGGACGCCGGGCAGCTCGGCGCGTTCCGCCGCGGTCATGCCCGCCAGATGTGGCAGCTCTTCGGTGAGCGTGGCGCGGCGCAGCCGCCGCCGGACGTACGGGCCCTCGGCCGAACGGGCGGCTCCGGTGATCCGGGCGAGCTGCCGGAACGTCTTGGAGGTGCCGACGACCCGGTCGGGCCTGCCGAGGCGGTGGACCTCCCCCACCACTCGTGCGATCTCGGTCCGCACCCGGCGGCGTAGCGCCCGCACGTCGGTCTGTTCCGGCGGGTCGCCCGGCAGCCAGGCGCCGGTGAGGCGGCCCGCGCCGAGGGGCAGCGAGAGGGCGGTGTCGGGGCGCTCGTCCGGTCCGTGGGCGATCTCCAGGGAGCCGCCGCCGATGTCGAGGAGGAGCAGCCGCCCGGCCGACCAGCCGCACCAGCGGCGGGCGGCGAGGAAGGTGAGGCGTGCCTCGTCCTCCCCGGACAGCACCTCCAGCTTGACTCCGGTGTCCTCGGCGACGCGGGTCAGCACCCGGCCCGCGTTGCCCGCTTCCCGCACGGCGGAGGTGGCGAAGGCGAGCAGGTCCTGGACGCCCTGGTCCTCGGCGACCTCGGCGGCCTCCGCGACGGTGGTGACGAGCCGGGCCACGCCCTCCTCGCTGATCGCGCCGTGCTCGTCGAGCAGTTCGGCGAGTCTGAGGGCCGCCTTGTGGGAGACGGCGGGCAGCGGACGGGTTCCCGGGTGCGCGTCGGCCACGAGAAGGTGGACGGTATTCGAACCCACGTCGAGGACACCGAGTCTCATACACAGCACGCTAGCCGCCCGCGGCCTGCTCCGGGTTCGGTACGCCGCACGCTTACGCTGGGGGCGTGGGTAAGACGAAAGCGGCGAAGCGGCAGAAGCAGGGCGAGATTCCGGCGGCGACCCGGAGTTCCCGACCGGACGGAGCGATCGACGTCGAGCACGGCGAGCACGGCGAGCACGCTGGGGACGCCGGGGACGCGACCGGCGCGGACGACGCCGGGGACGTGACGGACACGGACGACGCCGGGGACAGCGGTGCGGTGGGGGGCGTGGCGGACGCCGTTCCTCCGGTGATCCCGGGGGCTCCGGACTCGGGCGCTCCAGCCGTGCGCCGGGCACCCCGCGCGGAGGAGACCAGCCTGGACGTCCCCCGCGCCTGGGTCGAGTTCCGGGATCCGGCCGACGCGGAGCAGATCTTCCGCTGCGATCTGACGTGGCTCACCTCGCGTTGGAACTGCGTCTTCGGCTCGGGCTGCCAGGGCATCCGCTCCGGCCGCGCCTCGGACGGCTGCTGCACGCTCGGCGCGCACTTCACCGACGAGGAGGACGAGCGGCGGGTGGCCGCGCACGTGGCCCGACTCACCCCCGAGACCTGGCAGTTCCACGACGTCGGGACGACCGGCGGCTGGACGGAGACGGACGAGGACGGCGAACGGCAGACGCGCCGCTGGCGGGGCGCCTGCATCTTCCACAACCGGCCGGGTTTCCCCGGCGGATACGGCTGCGCGCTGCACACCCTGGCCCTCCGGGAGGGCCGGGAGCCGCTGGAGACCAAGCCCGACGTCTGCTGGCAGCTGCCGATCCGCCGCACCTACGAGTGGGTGGACCAGCCGGACGGCGAGCAGGTGCTGTACGTCTCCATCGGGGAGTACGACCGGCGGGGCTGGGGGCCGGGCGGCCACGACCTGCACTGGTGGTGCACCTCCGCGCCGTCGGCGCACGGCGGCGGCAAGCCGGTGTACGAGTCCTACCGGCCCGAGCTCACCGAGCTGATGGGCGAGGCCGCCTACGAGCAGCTCGCGGAGTTGTGCGCGGCGCGCCTGGCGTCCACGCTGCCGCTGCTGGCCCCGCACCCGGCCGACCCCGCCCCCTGAGCGCCACTCCGGAGCACCTGCCTCCGGGGCACCGTCCCGCTGAGCCCCCGTCCCGCTGAGCCCCCGCACCCAGGCGTACGCGCCGGGCGGGGGCTCGGTCGTGCCGGAGGGCGACCCGGACGGGACCGCGGGGTCAGCCGGGGGCGGGGGCCGGGTTGGCGTGCGTGGGGGAGCTGGGCGGGGGCTCGGAGGACGGCGGTTCTGACGGTTCCTGCGGCGGCGGGGAACTGTCCTCGGAGGGCGGCGGCTCCTCGTCGGGCGGGGGTGGGGTGGGCCGCTCCTCCGGGGGCGAGGTCGGCTCCGAGGGAGGGGCCTGCGAACCGGCGCCCCGGCCCCGGACGGTCACCACCGCGCCGGACGGGCCGAGCCGGACGTGTGCCGCCCAGGCGCCGGTGGGCTCCAGCTCCCGGACGAGGGAGACTCGCACGATGGTCGACTCGCCGGCGCCCAACTCCCCGGCGGAGCGGCTGAGTCGCAGCCAGGACGCGTCCGAGACGGCCGACCAGCGCACCGGGCCGCTCCCGGAGGCGGTGAGGGTGATCAGCGTGTCCGGACCGGACTGCCGGGCGTGTACCGAGAGCCGCCCACGGCGGGGTGCGGCGGACCGGTCGGCGTCTCGCGCCTCCCGGCCGTCCACCCGGACGGAGAGGTCGGACTTCTTCCGCTTCCCCGACGCGGAGTCGTCCGCCCGGCCCGCGTTCTCGTAGGGCACGCCGTCCAGATCGGACCGGTCCTCGTGTTCGGAGGCCGAGACCGCTCCGCCGTCCCGCCGCTCCCCCGCGCTGGGACCGCCCCGGTAGGCGGCCCACAGCGCGAGCACCGGGGCGGCGACCACCGCGGCCACGACCGTCGTCGTCACGGCGCGGCTGCGCAGCCGCTCCCGGCGGGCGGCTCGTTCCTTGGCGTCCAGCGGGAAGGCGGACCGGTCGAAGCGCGGGCTGTGCAGGAAGCGGGCGCGGCGCGCCACGGCGAACGCGGCGCGCACCGCCGGACGCGGCGCGTCCAGCACGGCGAGCGCGCCCGTGGTGGGGGCGGTGCCGGGCCAGGCCACCCCGGCCATCGCCCGTTCCGCCGCCCGGCGGCAGGCGGCGCACTCGTCGACGTGCCGCACGAGTTCGCGGCGGAGCGCCGAGCCGAGCAGCAGCCGGTCGTCCCCGGCGAGCGCGGTGACGGCGGGGCAGCCTCCCGACTCCACGACGGTCAGTGCCGCGCGAGTCCGCTCCACCTCGCAGGCGGCACCGGCCAGCAGCGAGGTCGCCAGCTCCGTCGACTGGGACAGCACCGCGGCGACCTCGCGGGAGGACAGGCCGTGGCGGATCGCGAGTTCCAGCGCCTCGCGCTGCTCGGGGGCGGTGCCCGCGGCCTCCGGCCAGGCGAGCGCGGCGAGTTCGGCGCGGCGGCGGGTCCGGTCGGCCTCGGTGAGGTCGGGGGCGGTGGCCGCGCGTCCGGTCCCCTGGCACTCCTCCAGCCGCCGCAGGCAGGTCCATCGGGCCAGGGCGTACAGCCAGGGGCGGTGGAGGTCCGCGTCGCGCGGGACGCGGCCGCGCGCCCGCTGCCGTTCGGCCAGCGCCAGCGCCTCGCCGAGCGCGGTGATCGCGGCCTCGTGTTCGCACATCACCGAGAGGCAGTAGGTGAACAGGCCGTCCAGGACCGGTTCGTAGGGAGACAGAGCCGCGTCGGGCTCGCTCGATCGGGCGGCGTCCGGCCCCTCAGGTCCGCGACAGCCGGATCCGGTGGGCTCGCGGAGTGTCAGCCCGCCGGGGGGCGGCCCGGACGCGCCACCCGGCCGCTTCCGGGCGCTGTGCCGGGCCGTCTGCTCGGACCTCGACGGTTTCCGGGGTTTCGGCGCCCTGCCCTCCTTGCGCGGGCGTTCCGGCGCCTCGGCGGGGGCGGCGGCCGGTCCGGGGTCCGCGTACCGGACCTCGTCCGCGTACCTGGCGTCGTGGGTGGCGCGGGCCTCCCGGGCCCAGCGCGGCCCCTCCGGAAGCGGTTCCCCTCCGGTGACGCCGCTGGTGACGCGGGGGGCGGGCGGGTCCTGGTGGCGCGAGCGAGCGTGCTCGGGTGCGCCGAGGGGGATCCGGGGGTGCTCGCGCCAGGTGCTCATCACCACGCGACGGTAGGCGTCTGACGCCAGTTCCCCCGCGTCTCCAGGACATCTTTAATCCATACGTGTGACTCGTGCGACTTGCGGTGGCAACGAACCGATATGCCCCGTCCGCCGGGAGCCGCCCCGTGGGGCGTCTCACGCACCGTGGGCGCCCCCGCGTGGGAGGGCCGATCGGCGGTGTCGGCGGGCGGCTATACGGTGACGGGCATGGCTGCCCGTAAACCGTCCGGCAAGGATCGCCCCAGTTACCGCTGCACGGAGTGTGGTTGGCAGACCGCGAAGTGGCTCGGCCGCTGCCCGGAGTGTCAGGCGTGGGGAACCGTGGAGGAGCAGGGTGGCGCACCCGCCGTGCGCACCACGGCCCCGGGGCGGGTCACCACCTCGGCGCTGCCCATCGGCCAGGTCGACGGGCAGCAGGCGGAGGCGCGCGGCACCGGCGTCCCGGAGCTGGACCGGGTCCTGGGCGGGGGGCTGGTGCCGGGCGCGGTCGCGCTGCTGGCGGGCGAGCCGGGGGTGGGCAAGTCGACGCTGCTGCTGGACGTGGCGGCCAAGGCCGCCGGCCCGGACCATCGCACGCTCTACGTCACGGGTGAGGAGTCGGCGGGTCAGGTGCGGCTGCGTGCCGACCGGATCGGGGCGATCAGCGACCACCTGTACCTCACGGCGGAGACCGATCTCGCCGCGGTCCTGGCCCATCTGGACGAGGTGAAGCCCGCACTCCTGGTCCTCGACTCGGTGCAGACCGTCGCGTCCCCGGAGATCGACGGTGCCCCGGGCGGTATCGCGCAGGTCCGCGAGGTGGCGGGCGCCCTGATCCGTGCCTCCAAGGAGCGCGGGATGGCCACCCTGCTGGTCGGGCACGTCACCAAGGACGGCGCCATCGCGGGCCCGCGGCTGCTGGAGCACCTGGTCGACGTGGTGCTGCACTTCGAGGGCGACCGGCACGCGCGGCTCCGCCTGGTGCGCGGCGTCAAGAACCGCTACGGCACGACGGACGAGGTGGGCTGCTTCGAACTGCACGACGAGGGCATCACCGGGCTGGCCGACCCGTCCGGCCTGTTCCTGACCCGCCGGGCCGAGCCGGTCCCCGGCACCTGCCTCACCGTGACCCTGGAGGGCAAGCGCCCGCTGGTGGCCGAGGTGCAGGCGCTGACGGTGGACAGCCAGATTCCCTCGCCCCGGCGCACCACCTCCGGGCTGGAGAACTCCCGGGTCTCGATGATGCTGGCGGTGCTGGAGCAGCGTGGCCGGATCAAGGCACTGGGCAAGTGCGACATCTACAGCGCGACCGTGGGCGGGGTGCGCCTCTCGGAACCGGCGGCGGACCTCGCGGTCTCCCTGGCGCTGGCGAGCGCGGCGAGTGACACCCCGCTCCCGCAGAACCTGGTGGCGATCGGGGAGGTCGGCCTGGCCGGGGAGGTCCGCAGGGTGACGGGGGTGCAGCGCCGGCTGGCGGAGGCGGCCCGGCTGGGCTTCAGCCACGCGCTGGTGCCGGCGGATCCCGGGCGGATTCCGGAGGGGATGCGGGTGCTGGAGGTCGCGGACGTGGGAGAGGCCCTGCGGGTGCTGCCCGCTCGCACCGCGCGGGGCGGCTGACGCCGCCGGTAGACTTTGGCCTGGTCTCGCCCGTCAACACCCGCACGACCGAAGGAGTGCAGTGGCAGCCAACGACCGGGCAGCTGTTCCCGCCAGGGCCGGTGGGAGTCCCGGCGCCGGTAGCGAGCGCCTGATGCGCGCCTCCCTGAGCGCCGTCGCACCGGGTACCGCGCTGCGTGACGGCCTCGAACGCGTGTTGCGCGGCAACACCGGCGGACTCATCGTGCTGGGCATGGACCGCACGGTCGAGGCGCTGTGCACCGGCGGTTTCGTCCTGGACGTGGACTTCAGCGCGACCCGGCTGCGCGAACTGTGCAAGCTGGACGGTGCGCTGATCCTCGACCGGGACATCGCCAAGATCGTCCGTGCCGGGGTGCAGCTCGTCCCGGACGCCTCCATCGAGACCGAGGAGACCGGCACCCGGCACCGCACCGCGCAGCGGGTCTCGATCCAGACGGGGTTCCCCGTGGTGTCGGTCAGCCAGTCGATGCGGCTGATCGCGCTGTACGTCGACGGTCAGCGGCGGGTTCTGGAGGACTCCGCCGCGATCCTGTCCCGGGCCAACCAGGCGCTGGCCACGCTGGAGCGGTACAAGCTCCGGCTGGACGAGGTGGCGGGCACCCTCTCGGCCCTGGAGATCGAGGATCTGGTGACGGTCCGTGACGTCACCGCGGTCGCGCAACGACTGGAGATGGTGCGCCGCATCGCCACGGAGATCGCGGAGTACGTCGTGGAGTTGGGCACCGACGGCCGTCTGCTCTCCCTCCAGCTGGACGAGCTGATCGCCGGTGTCGAGCCGGAGCGTGAACTCGTCGTCCGGGACTACGTCCCGCAGACCGGCGGTTCCGGCCGCCGTACCCGCAGCGTGCCGGAGGCGCTCGGCGATCTCGACCGGCTGACCCACCCGGAGCTGCTGGAACTCCCCACCGTCGCGCGGGCCCTGGGGTACAGCGGCGCACCGGAGACGCTCGACTCGGCGGTGTCACCACGTGGCTTCCGGCTGCTGGCGAAGGTGCCGCGGCTGCCCGGCACCGTGATCGACCGGCTCGTGGAGCACTTCGGCGGGCTACAGAAGCTGCTGGCCGCGAGCGTCGACGACCTCCAGACCGTGGAGGGCGTGGGCGAGGCGCGGGCCCGCTCGGTGCGCGAGGGCCTCTCCCGACTCGCCGAGTCGTCCATCCTGGAGCGGTACGTCTGACGCTCTGACCGCACCGACGACCGCGCTCCCGGGCGGCGTCGGCGCGGGGGTCAGCCGCCGAGCGTGAAGGAGCCGCGGGCGGCGGACAGCCCCTTCGGTTTGGCCTTCACCTCGTACTTCCCGGCGGACACCGGGGACGGCGAGTCTCCGCACTTCGCGGGGCTGGCGACGCGGTGCCACTCGAAGGTGTGCCGCGTCTCGTCCTCCGCCGGGACCCGCACCCGGTACGGCGTGGCGTCGCTCGCGCAGTCGTCCGAGGCCCAGACCTTCCGGTCGTCGGAGTCGGTGACCGTCACGACGGTGGCCTCCGGCCCGAGGTCGATGAGGCAGGCCGCGTCGCCCGTGTTCTTGGCGGTGAGTTCCAGGGTGGGCCGCTCGTCCGCGTCGTACTTCTTCTTCACGCTGCGCAGGCTGAGGGTGACGTCCGGGGACTCGCAGGCGGGCAGGCCGCTGCCCGCCGGAACGCCCTTCCCGGAACCCCCGCCCGAACCGCCGCTCTCGCTGCCCGGGTTGGCCTCGGACCAGCCCGAACCGCCCTCGGTGCCCGAGCCCTTGCCGTCCGCGCCGTCCTCGTCGTCCGTGCCGGAGCCGCCCGAGCCGTCCTGGTCGCCGTCCTCCGCCTCGTCCCGGCCGCCGGGACGGTCGCTGATCGCGGGTCCGGAGTCGGACGGGCCGGGGGTGATGGTGCTGGGCGGGGCGTTGCCCCCGCCGCCCTGGCCCTGTTCGCCGGAGGTGTTCTCGTCTCCCCCGAAGCTGAAGGCCCAGACGACCAGGAGGACCAGGAGCACGAGGATGGCAACCGCGACGGTCCTCCGACGCCAGTAGATGGAGGAGGGAAGCGGCCCGATCGGATTGCGCAGAGATCCCACGCGGAAACCTTACGAGACGCCACGGGCCCGACAGACCCGTACCCGCCGCAGAACCGGTCATTGTTGTGATGAGCGGCGGTCGGGGTGCGGTTCGCTCCTCATCGCGCGTACGGTTCCTGCGAGTTCGTCAGTGGACATCCCGCTTATCCCGGATCGTTCGGTACGTCAGCACACGCGCTACTTCGTCCCGATCCCGTCCGGCGTCCCTCCGCCGCGGCGTGCTCCGGCTGGTTCCCGGCCCGTTCCGGTCCCCGCGCACCGGCCCGCGCGGGGGCCGCGGGGCCGGTCGGGCCCGTCGGCTGGTCCGTCCGCGCGGGGCGCGCGAGCCGCGCCGCGTGGCCGTTTCCCAGCCGGGGAACCACGTGCCAGGATCGGTCGTGCCATGACTGCCACCACCGAGAATCACCCCGCCGAGCAGACCGCGCTCGCGCTGCACACACCCGTCGTCGAATGGTTCGCGGAACACGCCCGCGACCTCCCGTGGCGCCGCCCCGAGGCGGGGGCGTGGGGGGTCATGGTCAGCGAGTTCATGCTCCAGCAGACCCCTGTCGCCCGTGTCCTCCCCGTCTACGAACAGTGGCTGCGACAGTGGCCACGCCCAGCCGACCTGGCCGCTGAGGCACCCGGCGAAGCCGTGCGCGCCTGGGGGCGGCTCGGCTACCCGCGCCGAGCGCTCCGGCTGCACGGCGCCGCCGCCGCCATAGCGGAACGGCACGGCGGCGACGTCCCGCGGGAGCACGCCCAGTTGCTCGCGCTGCCCGGCGTCGGCGAGTACACCGCCGCCGCCGTCGCCTCCTTCGCCTACGGACAGCGGCACGCCGTGCTGGACACCAACGTGCGCCGGGTGTTCGCCCGCGCCGTGTCCGGCCAGCAGTTCGCGCCGAACGCGACCACGGCCGCCGAGCGCAAGCTCGCCCGGGCGCTGCTCCCCGAGGACGAGGGGACGGCCGCCAGCTGGGCCGCGGCGACGATGGAGCTGGGCGCGTTGGTGTGCACGGCGCGCAGCCCGGAGTGCGGGCGCTGCCCGATCTCGGGGTCGTGCGCCTGGCGACTCGCGGGGTCGCCGGAGCACACCGGGCAGCCGCGCCGTACCCAGAGCTACGCGGGGACGGACCGGCAGGTCCGGGGCCGGCTGCTGGCCGTGCTGCGGGAGGCGACCGAACCCGTCTCGCAGTCCACGCTGGACCGGGTGTGGCACGAGCCGGTGCAGCGCGCCCGCGCGTTGGACGGGCTGGTCGCCGACGGTCTCGTCGAGCCGCTGGAGGGTGGGGCCTACCGGCTGCCGGGCTGAGGCTGGCTCCGGCGGTCCCTGACACCAGGCCGCTCGTCGTAGGTTCGCGGGGCGCTCCGGTTCACCGAGCCGGGGCGCCCCCTCGTGTGTCCGGTACCGTCCTCCCGGTCCCACCGCCCCACACACGGGCCGCTGTTACACGATCGATGGGTGTTCGACGGCGGACCGAGGGGTTACCGCAGACCGGCTCGCAACACCGTCCTCCTATGTTCTGCCGAGACGATCGGCTCGGAGCGGCGCGTGAACGAGGAGGCGGGCATGGCCACAGAGGTGCTGGATTTCGAGGAGTACGTCCGCACGCGCCACGACGTCCTGCTGCGCAGCGCCCGTCGGCTCATCTCGGACCCGGTTGACGCGCAGGACCTGTTGCAGACCGCGCTCGTGCGGACCTACGGGCACTGGGACGGCATCGCGGACAAGTCGCTGGCGGACGCCTATCTTCGCCGGGTGATGATCAACACCCGTACGGAGTGGTGGCGTTCGCGGCGGCTCCAGGAGGTGCCGACGGAGAACCTCCCCGAGGTCGACAGCGTCGAGGACGGCGCCGAGCAGCGCGCCAACCGGGCGCTGCTGATGGAGGTGCTGACGGTGCTCGCGCCGAAGCAGCGGAGCGTGGTGATCCTGCGGCACTGGGAGCAGATGAGCACCGAGGAGACCGCCCGCGCGCTGGGGATGTCACCGGGCACCGTGAAGAGCACCCTGCACCGCTCGCTGGCGCGGATGCGCGAGGAGTGGGAGCGGAGGGCAGTGGGGTGCGCCGTCTGACCGGGGCTCCGTCCCCGTCCGGACCGTGGCCCGCGGCGCGGCTGACGGCCGGTGTCGCGCTGCTGCTGGCGCTCTCGGGCTGCGCGGGCGGTTCCCACGGGGTGCGGGTGGAGGGCGGTCCGGCCTCGTCAGAGGGTCCGCGCGCCGAGGCGTCCGTGGTGTCGACGGCGCCGCCGGGCAGCCCCCGGTCGCGCTCGGCCGGGCCGGGCTCGGGTCCTGCGGTCACCGACGCGCTGCACCTGGTGCGGAGCGATCCGAAGGTCAGCTCGGAGGTCAAACGGCAGCTGCGCAAGCCGTGTTCGGGCGATCTGTGGCCGGTGAGCGTGGCGTTCGGACGGCTGACGGGAGAGGCGAAGCGGGACGCGGTGGTGAACGTGGTGTCGTGCTCCGACGGCCTGGGGCTGGGCAGCTACGTCTACCGCAAGGACCGCGGCGGCACCTACGAGAACGTCTTCACCCGCGAGGACCGCTCGGTCTTCGCGGAGACCGAGAAGGGCACGCTGATCGTCAGCAAGGCGGTGTACGTGGGCGACGACCCGATGTGCTGCCCGAGCGGCGAGGTGACGACGACGTACCAGTGGCGGGACGACAAGTTCCGCGCGCTGACCCGGCAGTACGCGGACCGCTCGCGGAAGCCCACGCAGTCGGAGAAGCCTCCGCGTGGGCAGCCGGGCGAGAAGCCGCGGCCGAGCACCACCCCCACCCCGCGCCCCGGGTCGGGGGCCGGCTCCGGCGGCTAGGCGCGAGGCGCCCGGGGCGGGCGGATGGGCGGGCGCCGTACCGGTTCGTCCGGCGCTCGGCCGGTTCGGCCGTCCCGTGCCGGTGTGGTTCCCGCGCGGCCGGGCAGGGAAGCCGACGGCCACCGGAACGGGGGTGGCCGGTCGCGGGCCGGTCCGGCCGGGCGGAGGGGCCCGCGCGGGTCCGGGGACGGCCGGGAGGCCCCGGGGACGGCGGGATGCGAGAGTCGGCCTGGGACACCGGCCGCCGGGGCGGACCCGCCCGGGACCACCCGCGGCCGGGCGGCGCCCGGCGGGACGACGTGCGATACGGGAGGCTGACACCGCACCATGGCCGACACCCATGTGCTGTTCGTCGAGGACGACGACGTGATCCGCGAGGCCACCCAGCTCACCCTGGAACGGGACGGCTTCACCGTGACCGCCGCGGGGGACGGACTGGCCGGTCTGGAGCGCTTCCGCGCCCACCGTCCGGACATCGCGCTGCTCGACGTGATGCTGCCGGGGCTGGACGGGGTGAGTCTGTGCCGCCGGATCCGGGACGAGTCCACTGTGCCGGTGATCATGGTGTCGGCGCGGGCCGACGCGATCGACGTGGTCCTCGGCCTGGAGGCCGGAGCCGACGACTACGTGACGAAGCCGTTCGACAGCACCGTGCTGATCGCCCGGATCCGGGCGGTGCTGCGCCGCTTCACGCACGCGGGCGGCGGGCGGGCCGGCGGTCCCGGGGAGGGCGGGGCCGAGTCTCCGCTGCGGTTCGGCGATCTGGAGGTCGACCCGGACGGCATGGAGGTGCTGCGGGGCGGGGAGCCGGTGGCCCTCACCCCGACGGAGATGCGGCTGCTGCTGGAGTTCTCCTCGGCGCCCGGCACCGTCCTCTCCCGTGATCGGCTGCTGGAGCGCGTCTGGGACTACGAGTGGGGCGGTGACACCCGCGTGGTGGACGTCCACGTCCAGCGGTTGCGCGGCAAGATCGGCCCGGACCGGATCGAGACGGTCCGCGGCTTCGGCTACAAGTTGCGGGGCTGACCCGGTGCGGCGTGCGGGCGGTGTCGGCTTCCGCCGGAGCGTGGGCATCCGGTGGAAGCTCAGCGCCGCGATCGCCGTCGTCAGCACGCTGGTGACGCTGGCGCTGAGCATCGTCGTGCACAGCGCCACCCGGCAGTCGATGATCGAGAACAGCCGGGACGTGCAGGACGAGCGGCTCCAGTTCGTCCACCGGGTGTACGACTCGACGGCGCGGGCCCCGTTCGGCGCCAAGGTCGACGACCCGAAGCTGCCGGACCCGTTGCGCAGGGCGGTGGAGAGCGGCGAGCGCGCCACCTACGTGCAGCAGACCGACGGGGCGCCGATCGTCTGGGCCGCGACGCCGCTGGGCGACGGCACCGTGCTGTCGCTGCGCACCCGGTTCACCGACAGCTACCCCGTGCTCGCCGACCTCGACCGGGCCCTGGTGATCGGCTCACTCTCCCTGGTGGTGGGCAGCTGCGCGCTGGCCGTCGCGCTCGGCGGCCAGCTCTCCCGGCGGCTGCGCAAGGCCGCGCAGGCCGCGGGGGAGGTGGCCGCGGGCGAGACCAGCGTCCGGGTGCGGGAGGCGGTCGGCGCCCGCGTGCGGGACGAGACGGACGAGCTGGCCGGTGCCGTCGACGCGATGGCCGACGCGCTCCAGGGGCGGCTGGAGGCCGAGCGCCGGGTGACCGCCGATATCGCGCACGAGCTGCGCACCCCCGTCACGGGGCTGCTCACCGCGGCCGAGCTGCTGCCGCCCGGGCGGCCGACCGAGCTGGTCCGGGACCGGGCGCAGGCGCTGCGGCAGTTGGTGGAGGACGTGCTGGAGGTGGCGCGGCTGGACGGGGTGGCCGAGCGGGCCGACCTCCAGGAGGTGCGGCTCGGGCTCTTCGTACCGCGCCGGGTGCGGGCGCACACCCCGGACGCGGTGGTACGGGTCACGGAGGACGCCACGGTGTGGACCGACCCCCGACGGCTGGAGCGGATCCTCGGCAACCTGCTGGGCAACGCGGCGCGCTACGGGCGTCCGCCGGTGGAGGTCACCGTCGACGGCCGCACCCTGCGGGTCCGGGACCACGGGCCCGGCTTCCCCGCCGCGCTGCTCGCGGACGGGCCGAGCCGCTTCCGGACCGGCAGCCGCGACCGCTCCGGCCGGGGGCACGGTCTGGGGCTGACCATCGCGGCCGGTCAGGCCCGGGTCCTGGGCGCCGAGCTGGCGCTGTACAACGCGGATGAGACGGGCGCCACCGCGAGCGGCGACCCGTCGCACGGCGCCAGCGACACCGCCGGGCCGGACACCCCCGGCGAGCCCGGGACGGACGGGACAGACAAGATCGACAAGGCGGACGGGACGGGCGGGGCGAGGCCAGATGGCGGGGCGGACGCGGACGGGCCGCCGACCGAGGACGGCGGCGGCGCGATCGCGGAGCTGCGGCTCCCGGTCACGGCGCCCAGCGAACCGCCGGGCACCCCGCCGGGCGGCGTCCCCATGATCCGCGACCCCGAGACCAGCTGACCCCGGTACCGGACCGCGAACCGCCGACCGGCACAGGCGCAGGCGCGACACAGCCACCGGCATACCGGACCGGCGAACGGCGCCGCCGTCCGGGCGGAGGGGCCGGGGGCCGGACACACGTCCGGCGGCCGTGGCAGAGCCTCGGCCGCCGGTGGACGGGGACACGATCCGGCGCCGTTGCCGGATCGTGGATCAGCGGAACGCCGGGGGGGCGGTTCGCCTGTGTTGTGTGGTGCGGAGTGGTCCGCGTCACCTCGGGACGCGTCCCGGAGCCGTGCGGCTCAGCGGGTCACAGCTTCACGCCGAGGTCCTTCAGCTGGGGCACCGGGTCCTTGCCGGAACCGTAGTCGGGGGTGGTCCGCAGCTCGAAGTGCAGGTGCGGCCCAGAGGAGTTACCGCTGTTGCCGGACTTACCGATCTCCTGGCCGGTCTTCACCTGCTCGCCCGCGCTGACCTTCACGGAGTCGAGGTGGGCGTACTGCGAGTACGTGCCGTTGTTGTGCTTGACCACGACGGCGTTGCCGTAAGCGGCACCGTCGCCACCGCCGTTACCGCCCGCCTTCACGACCGTGCCCTTGTGCACGGACTTCACGGGGGTACCGGTCGGCACACCGAAGTCCTGGCCGGAGTGGCCGCTCTGCCAGCGGTCACCGCTGTTGCCGAAGGAGGCGGTCAGCTCGTAGTCGCCGGATATCGGCGAGACCCAGGACTTGGCCTTGCGCTTCTCCGCGCGGTCGGCCCGCTCCTTCTTCTCCGCCGCACGCTCCTTGGCCTGCTTCCGGGCGTCGACGGCCTCGTTCTGCTGGTCGGACTGACCCTGCGTGGCGGCGGCGAGCTGCTTCGCGGTGCCGGTCGCGAAGGCGTCAACGCCCCCATCCCCACCGGCGGCGAGCGCCACGCCCGTGCCAACGGCCACCGAGAGCCCGAATCCGCTCGCGAGGACGGCGGCCTTGGTACGACGGTTCGTGGTGATCTTCGACATGTGGGTTCTACCTCCGATGTCTGGGTGACTCCCTGCTTCCGTTCTCAGGAAGTGGGGCCATTGGTAACCCCCACACATCCGGACCATCAAGCATGTGACGTACTATCCCGGGCAGTACTCACCACGACGGACATTGACCAATTTGTCCGTTATTGGAATCTCCTTCGGGAGAGGCGCCGCCGGTTCGCCTCGCCACCCCGATCCCGCGCCCTCCTAAACCCGTTCGTAGACCCGAGTTGATCTGTGCGGCAGGTCACCGGGGGCACCCCCGCGCGTGTGGCCCGGGCCACACCGAACGCCCCGGCCGGAGGCGGCACTTCGACCCTCGGTAACGGGAACGCCACCGCCACGGCAGCCCGTCCCCCCTCCCCCGTCGCCCTCCCGCCACCTCTCCCCCAGGCACCTCCCCTGGCGCCTCTCTCCCCCAGGCGGTCCTCCCGCCCCGCGTCCGGCCGCCCCGGACCGACGGGCCAGCGACCGATCAGCCCGAGCCCGGGCACCGGGCAGCCCGCGTCCAACGTCCGCGCCCGGGGGAAAGCCCGGGGAAAGGGGAGGAGGGAGAGGGCGAGCCGGGACGGAGAGACGGGAGTGAGAGGGAGCGGAGACGGGGCGCGAGGGAGGGGCTGGAGGCAGAAGGAGCGGAAGAGAGGGGAGAGGGAGCGGAGGGACGGAGAAGGGGGAAGGAGGGAAGGAGAAAGGGTGGAGGGAGGAGAAGGGGTGCGGGGAAGAAGGGGTGCGGGGTGGGTGGGGTGGTCGGTGCCGTGGGGCGACGGGCGGGAACGCCACGGGGTGAAGCCGACCGTGGGTGCGCGGACGGTTGGTGCCGTGGCCCTGGGGTGGCGTGGCCCTGGGTGGCGTGGGGCACATCCGGACGGTTCGGGGTCCGGGCCGGGTGGGTCCTGGCGGGTTCGGGCCGGGCGGGGAGGTCGGTGACACCCCATACACTGGGCGTGTGGTAACCACCGACTGGCAGAGCGATCTCAGGGCGCGCGGGTATCGACTCACCCCGCAACGCCAGCTCGTGCTGGAGGCTGTGGACGCGCTGGAGCACTCCACCCCGGAAGAGATCCTCGCGGAGGTCCGCCGCACCGCGAGCGGCGTCAACATCTCGACGGTCTACCGCACGCTGGAGCTGCTGGAGGAGCTGGGCCTGGTCTCCCACGCACACCTCGGGCACGGCGCCCCGACCTACCACCTGGCCGACCGCCACCACCACATGCACCTCGTCTGCCGGGACTGCACCGGGGTGATCGAGGCCGACCTCGCGCTGGCCGAGCCGTTCACCGCGAAGCTGCGGGAGACCTTCGGCTTCGAGACGGACATGAAGCACTTCGCGATCTTCGGCCGCTGCCGGAACTGCGCGGAGGGATCGGCCACCGCCGGTGGCTCCGCCGACCCCACGGCCACCCCGTCCACCGAGGGCTAGCGTCGGGTTCCGGCCGACTCCCGGCGGCGGCTCCGGGCGTTCCCACGGGGCGTGCCCCGGGGACGGCCGCCGGTCCCCCACCCGGAACGCATCCCTCCGCCCGTCGGTGACCAGGCCGGGGACGGGCTGTCCGCCGGTCCTCACCGACCGTCAACAGCAGGGGGCGGGCCGGTGGTTGAGACCGCCGGGCGGCGGGGGAGACGGACTGCCGAGCGCCGGCTACGGGGCGCCGACGGCGTCGTAGGCTGGTCGCATGTCCCTCAACAGCCCCCTCCTCTCGCTCCCGGGCGCCGTTCCCGCCGAAGGTCCGGACGAGGGTGTCGCCGCGCACTACGGCGACCTCTTCCGGGAGCAGCGCGCCCTGGCCGACGGCTCCGGTTTCGTCGACCTCTCCCACCGGGGAGTGGTCACCGTCTCCGGGGACGACCGGCTGTCCTGGCTGCATCTGCTGCTGACGCAGCACGTCAGCGAGCTGCCCGCCGGGCGGGCGACCGAAGCGCTGATCCTCTCGGCCAACGGGCACATCGAGCACGCGCTGTACCTGGTGGACGACGGCGACACGGTCTGGATCCACACCGAGCCGGGCGGCCAGTCCGCGCTGATCGCCTACCTGGAGAGCATGCGCTTCTTCTACCGGGTGGAGATCGCGGACCGTACGGCCGAGTACGCGGTGGTGTACCTGCCCGCGGGCTCCATCGCGGAGAACCCCCCGGAGGCGGTGGTCCGGGAGACGCCCGAGGGCCGGGAGCTGTTCCTGCCGCGCGCGGCGCTGCCCGGGTTCGCGGAGGCCAACGGTCCGGCGATCGGGGTGCTCGCGCACGAGGCGCTGCGGGTCGCGGCCCACCGCCCACGGCACGGCCGGGAGACCGACCACCGCACCATCCCGCACGAGCTGGGCTGGCTGGAAACGGCGGTCCATCTGAACAAGGGCTGCTACCGGGGCCAGGAGACGGTGGCGCGGGTCCACAACCTGGGGAAGCCGCCACGGCGGCTGGTCTTCCTGCACCTGGACGGCAGTGAGGTGCACATCCCGGCGCACGGCGACGGGGTGTGGCTGGCGGAGGACGGTCCGGAGGGGCGGAAGCTCGGCTTCGTCACCACCTCCGCCCGCCACCACGAGCTGGGCCCGATCGCGCTGGCGCTGATCAAGCGGAACGTGCCGGTCGACGCGCACCTGATCGCCGGTCCGGACGCGACGGCCGCGGCCCAGGAGACCGTCGTCCAGCCGTGACCTCGCCGGGCCCGCGCTCGGCCGCACGGCGACCGGGGGCCCGCCACCGGCACGGGACAGCCCCGAACGCCGTCCGGCCCGGAACCGGGACGCACCGGACCACGGAGCCCGGACCTCCGCCCGGCCCCCGGCTCCGCACCGGGCCGGGGCCGCCGCGTCGGCCGCTCCTCCGGCGCCACGTCCGGGGGCTCCAGCGCCCCGCGCCTCCTTGTTCCCGGGCTCGCGCGTCGTTCCCCGGGCTCCGCGCCTCCGGGGTCTCCGCTTCTCCGGGGCCACGCGCCTCCGGCCAGGCCCTCCGGGCGGTCCGGTTCAGACCTCCAGCTGGACGGTGAAGGGGCCGTCGTTCGTCAGCGACACCTTCATGTCGGCGCCGAACCGGCCGGTGGCCACCTCGGCGCCCGCCGCGCGCAGCCGGGCCACCACCTCGTCGACGAGCGGCTCCGCGATCTCGCCCGGCGCCGCCGCGCCCCAGGAGGGCCGACGGCCCTTGCGCGCGTCACCGTAGAGGGTGAACTGGCTGATCACGAGAAGCGGTGCCCCGATGTCCGAACAGGACTTCTCGCCGTCCAGAATCCGCAGCGACCAGAGCTTCCGCGCCAATCGCTCCGCCTGCTCCACGGTGTCCTCGTGGGCGACTCCGACCAGCACACACAGTCCCTCGCCGAAGATCTCCCCGACCGTCTCCCCGTCGACGGTGACCCGCGCCCCGTCGACCCTCTGAACCACTGCTCGCATGCGCCCCATCATGCCCGCCGTCCGGGTGGTGCGGCGGTGCGCGGTGCGGGCACACAGTGGCACCATGCGCTCACGCGGTACGGAATCACTCCAACCGCGACGAAAGCAGACCGTAGGGAAAGTAAGCACAGCAAGCGCTGGAAGTGCACATCAGCACAACAAGCGGCGTACGCCTGACAGCGCGGCAAGGGCCACATAGCGTGGCATAGGTCACCAAAGCCCGGCCCCACCGGCCCGGACCGGGGTTCGGGGGCGTTCCCAGCGCTCCGGAAACCCACCGTCCGGCGGCCGCCCGTCCTCCGAGGCGCGGCGGTCCTCCCCGGAACCGGGGCGGGTGGCGCGGGGTGGCGCGAGGCGTCGCCCGGTGTGGCGCCGCCCCGGCGGCGGGAGCGCCCCGTCCGTGTCGGGCGGAGCGTCGCGCGGTGGTGTGGCCTGGTGGCGCGCGGACGGCGGGCGGTCTCGGGTGCGGTGCACGTCCAGCGGTGGCTGGTGCGGATCCAGAGGGGACGAGGGGAAGACGCGTCATGAGCACAGCCGAAGCCGGTCCTTCGCGGCCAGGGGGTTGCCACCGGCATGGGACACCCGAGCGGGAGGAGGCGGGGCCGCTCGGCGAGCCCGTCCAGCCCCCGCTGCACGGGCTGAGTCTGCCGGAGCTGCGCTCGATGCGGCGCTTCGCCCAGCAGCAGGAGGCCGACCTCAGCTACGTGCGGCGGCTGCTCCAGGGCCGGATCGACATCCTCCGCGCCGAGCTGGAGCTTCGGACGGTGCCGGGTTCCCGCTTACTGGAGCTGCTACCGAAGATCCTTGCCGACGGGCCGTCCCGGCACCGCTCCTCGGCCCGCCACGTCACGCTCGGCACCCCGCGCAGCGCGGAGTGCCGGGAGCTGGCCGACGCCATGCTCTCCGAGGTGGAGCTGAGCGATCTCGCCGCCCGGACGGACTCCGAGTTGTACGAGGCGATGCGGCATCTGGTCCGCTGCGAGCGGCAGGTCTCCCAGCACCGGCACTCGCTCCAGCGGACGGCGGACGGCTGCGGCAAGGAGATCGCGCACCGCTACCGGGCCGGGGAGGCCCAGGTGGACGACCTGCTGCCGTGACTGTGCCGCGCGGCGCGCGGGCCGGTCGGCACCCCCGTGGCGCGCCGTCACGGGGTCCGGGCCCGGGCGCCGGGGGCCGCGCGCGGGTGCCCGACCCGGCCGGGGAGGCCCGGTGTGCTCTGGGGCCGGCGTACGCGCGGGGCTACCGTGAGACGTCCTCGTACCCACGGGAACGGCGGTGCCTCACCGGGTCCCGCCTCTCCCCCGTGGCCTCCGCTACCGGAAGGCTCCGATGCCCACCCCCGTCTCCTCGGATCCCGCCGTCTCCGCTCTCCACCCGAGCCCGCACCCGGTGCTCGCCGAGGTGGTGCGCTCCGGTTTCGTCGAGGGGCTGCACCGTGGCTCCCTGGTCGCGCTGGCCGCCGACGGCGGCGTCGAGTGGTCGCTCGGTGAGGTCGCGGTGCCCGTCTTCCCCCGCTCGACGAACAAGCCGGCCCAGGCCGCCGGGGTGCTGCGGGCCGGGCTGGACCTCGCCGGCGAGCGGCTCGCGCTGGCCGCGGCCAGCCACTCCGGGGAGCGGGTCCACCTGGACCTCGTGCACACCCTGCTGAGCGAGTACGGACTGACCCCGGACGACCTGCGGTGCCCGCCCGCGCTCCCGCTGGACCCGGAGGAGTCCGCGCGCTACCTGGCCGCCGGTCACTCCCCCGCCCGTACCGTCATGGACTGCTCCGGCAAGCACGCGGCGATGCTCGGCGCCTGCCGGGTGAGCGGCTGGCCGCTGGAGAGCTACCTGGAACCCGATCATCCGCTCCAGCGGCTGATCCGCACCACGGTGGAGAACGCGGCGGGTGAGCCCGTCGCCCACACCGGGGTGGACGGCTGCGGCGCCCCGCTGCTGGCCCTCTCGCTGACCGGGATCGCCCGGATGTTCCGTACCGTCGCGCTGGCCGCGCCGGAGACCCCGGAGGGGCGGGTGGCGCGGGCGATGCGGGAGCACCCGCTGTACGTGGCGGGGCGGCGGCGGCACGACACCTGGCTGATGCGGGCGCTGCCGGGCGCGCTGGCGAAGGTCGGCGCCGAGGCGGTGCAGGGGTTCGCGCTGCCGGACGGCCGGGCGCTCGCGCTGAAGCTGGACGACGGCGCGGGCCGGGCGCTCGGGCCGGTGCTGGCCCGGGCGCTGGCGCTGCTGGGGGTGGAGGACCCGGTGCTGGAGCGGGTGGCGGAGGCCCCGGTGCGGGGTGCGGACGGGGTGGTCGGGGCGGTGCGGGCCGCCTTCTGAACCGGGGCGGGGGACGAAACGGTCGGGCCTGGGGCCTGGGGCCTGGGGCGGAGGGAAAATCGCGCGCTTCGGGGCGGGACCGCTGCCTAGCATGCCCCCATGACGCTCGCTGTCCGCACCCTCTCCCCCTCCGACGACCTGCACGACTGGCTGCGTGCCGTGGGCACCGGGTTCCTCCGGGGCCCGGACGTCTCGCCGGAGGAGGTCGTCGCGCGCCGTCCCGGTATCGAACTGGCGCGCACCCAGGGCGCGTACGACGGCGCGCGGTGCGTCGGTACCTTCCGCACCATGCCGCAGCGGCTGACCGTCCCCGGGGGCGGCTCGGTCCCGTCGTGCGCCGTCACCAACGTCACCGTCTCCGCGACGCACCGGCGGCGGGGGCTGCTGAACCGGATGATGACGGGGGCGCTGGACGCCGCGAGGGAGCGAGGGGACGCCCTGGCCTCGCTGATCGCCGCCGAGTACCCGATCTACGGGCGGTACGGCTTCGGCCCGGCCGCCTGGTCCACCGAGTACGCGGTGGAGGTGGCGCGCACCGGGCTCGACAGCCGGTACGCGGGCCCGGACGACGGCGGCCGCGTCGACCTCCTCGATCCGGCCGATGTACCGCCGGTGGGCCGGGAGTTCCACGAACGGTTCAGCGCGCTGCCCGACCGTCAGGGCGTCGTCAGCCGGGACGAGCGGTGGTGGCTGCTGGACACGGGGGAACTCACCTACGAGCCGCCGGGGGGCCACCGCCCCTTCCACGCCGTCTACCGCGACGCGAACGGCACCCCGCAGGGCATGGTCAGCTACTCCTGCGAGAACCGCTGGGAGGCGAAGCTCCCGGAGAACATCTGCACCGTCCGCTGGCTGAACGCGGCCACACCGGCGGCCGAACGCGCGCTGTGGCACTTCGTGCTCGCGATGGACTGGATCGCCACGGTCCGCACCGGGCTGCGCGCCCCGGACGACGTGCTGCCGCTGCTGCTGCCCGACCCGCGCGCCGCCCGGATCATCACCCACGCCGACTTCCTCTGGCTGCGCCCGCTGGACGTTCCCGGGATGCTGGAGGCCCGCGCCTACCCGCTGGAGGCGGCGATCACCCTGGAGGTCGCCGACAAGGACGGCTACGCCGCAGGGCGGTTCCGGCTGGCGGCGGGGCCGGAGGGCGCCGAGTGCCGCCCCACCCGGGAGTCCGCCGATCTCTCCCTGGACGTGGGCGAGTTGGCGCCGCTCTACCTGGGCGACGAGTCGGCCGTCCGGCTGCTGTCCCTCGGGCGGCTGGCGGAGCACCGGCCGGGCGCGGCGGCCCGCGCGGATCTGCTGTTCCGTACCTCGCGCCGCCCCTGGTGCCCGGACGTCTTCTAGTCCCGCTCTCCGGCCCAGGCCGGCGCGCCCGGGCCCGCGCTCCGGAGCGGCCCCGCTCCGGTCCGGGCAGTACGGGCGGGGGCGCCCGGGTGCGCGGCGGCGTGCGCCACCCTCGTCGGCGGGGGTCGGCGGGTGGCCGCGTGGCCGGATCGCGGGGGCGGCGCGCGTCCGTAAGCTGGCGGCTCGTGATCGACAGCGCAGCGACGGAGGACGGTTCCGATGACCGACGCGCCCAGCCCACAGAGTGACGAGCCAGCGCACGACCCCGAGGTGCTGGAACTGGCCCAGCGGATCTTCGACCTGGCGCGGGACGGGGACACCGACACCGTCGCCGCCTACGTCGACGCGGGGGTCCCGGTGAACCTCACCAACGACCGGGGTGACTCGCTGGTCATGCTCGCCGCCTACCACGGTCACGCCGACACGGTGCGGGCGCTGCTGCGTCGCTCGGCGGACCCGGACCGGGCCAACGACCGTGGCCAGACGCCCCTCGCGGGCGCGGTCTTCAAGGGCGAGGACGAGGTGGTCCGGGTGCTGGTGGACGGCGGGGCCAGCCCCACCGCCGGTCAGCCCTCCGCGATCGACACGGCGCGGATGTTCGAGAAGCCGGAGCTGCTGCGGCTCTTCGACGCCCCCGAGGCGGACTGACCGCCCCGGCCCCGGCGCACCGGAGCCAACGACCCGCGAGGCAGGGCGTGTTGGAACACCTGGTGGCGGGGCGGGGTGGCGGGGCGGCAACGAGGAGGGGCGGCCCCACACGTCCGGCGCCACCGGAACCGCCGGGCCGCCGGAGACGTCCGGGCCACCGGAGCGATCAGGGACCGTCCGGACCGTCAGCGGGGACCGGCACCGGCCGGGGCCGTCACCACAGCGTCGTACAGGGGGAGTCGTGTTCAGCTCGTACCAGAGGAGTCTCCGCAGGCGGTACTCGCGCGCGCCGGTCATGGCGGCGCCCGCGCCCTGGCGGCCGGTGCTGGACCGCACCACTCCCATCGGGGGTCTGCTCGGCGTCGGCTTCGCGCTCCACCCCGACGACGGGCGGGACCTGGTGATGGTCGTCTCCAGCGACGGCCACGGGCTGTTCGACGCGCGCACCGGGGAGAAGCTCGCCCGGGACCGCGATCCCGACCCGGAGTCCAGCACCCCGGAGGACTCGCCCGAGCTGTGCTGTCCGGGGCTCGGCCCGGTCTCCGGCGTCCCGGTGCGGATCGCCGGGCTGTTCGGCGGTGGCCTGCACAGCTCCGCCCCGACCGGCTGGAGTGTGGACGTGGTCAGCCCGGAGTGGCCGCACGAGCGGGTGATTCTCTCCACCCGGGGCGGGGTGCACCGGGGCGAGCCGGGTGAGACCTGGTGGCACGTCCACCACGCCGACTACTCGGAGTTGCGCGCGGCGGGCTTCTCCCCCTCCGGCCGCACCCTCGCCGTCGCCACCAGCAGCGACCTCACTCTGTGGACCCAGGAGCCCTCGGAGTAGGGGGAGTTCGTCTCGCCGACGGGTGCCGGACGGCGGCCGCCCCGCCGCCCGGCGCCGGTTGACGAAATTGACGAACTCTCCTACCTCAGCGGCTTGTTCATCGCCCACTGGGGCTGAGGCGGTGAACTGAGCGCCGGGGCCAGGGAGATGTTCCAGTACTCGGCGTACCGGCCGTCCTGGCGCAGCAGTTCGTCGTGGTCGCCCTCTTCCACGATCCGGCCGCCGTCCAGGAAGACGATCCGGTCGGCGCCGCGGACGGTGCGGGGGCGGTGGGCGACCATCACCACCGTCCGGCCCGCCATCAGCCGTTCGATCCCCTCGTGGACGGCGGCCTCGTTGGCCGGGTCCAGCGCGGAGGTCACCTCGTCCAGCAGCACGACGGGGGCGTCCTTCAGCAGGGCGCGGGCGATCGAGACGCGTTGGCGTTCCCCACCCGACAGCCGGGCGCCGCCCTCCCCGATGTGCGCCGCCCAGCCGCCGGGCAGCCGCTCGACGACCTCGTCCAGCCGGGCCGCGCTGGCCGCGGCGCGCACCTCGGCCACGTCGGCGTCCGGGCGACCGAGGCGGACGTTCTCCTCGATGGTGCCGTCGAAGAGGTGGACGTCCTGGAAGACGATGGCGAAGTGGGACATCAACTCCTCGGTGCGGACGGCTCGTACGTCCACTCCGCCGATCCGCACCGCGCCCCCGTCCACGTCGTGGAAGCGGGCGAGCAGCCGCAGCAGGGTGCTCTTCCCGGCGCCGGACGGCCCGACGACCGCGAGCCGGCGCCCCTGCGGCACGGACAGCGAAACCCCGTCCAGCACCACGCGGTCGCCGCCGCCGTGGAAGACGACCGAGTCCAACTCCAGGCCGTGTCCTGCGGGTTGCTCCGGCTTGTCGGGTTCGGGCAGTGGTTCGGCGCGCAGTACGGCGTCGAGTCCGGACAACACCGTGCGGGCACCGCGGAGTTGGCCGCCGATGTCGGCGAGCGACAGCAGCGGGTCCGCGCAGCGGGCGGCCAGCACCAGGGTCGCCAGCGTCTCCGCCGGGCCCAGGGTGCCGCCGAGCGCGAGGTGGGTGCCGAGCGTGAGCAGCGCGGTGAACACCGCCTGCACGGTGAGCGCCAGGCCCAGCACGCCGGGTACCGCCGACACCGTGGATCGGCGGGAGGCGTGTTCGAGGTCCCGCAGCGCGTCGTCGAGCAGCCCGAACCGCTCCTGGCTCCGGCCGCCGGCGCGCAGCACGGGCTGGGCCCGGAGGTACTCGATGACGCGGCCGGTGGCCTCGTGTTCGCGTTCGACGCGCTCCGCGTCCCCGGCGGCCGTGGTCCGCCCGGTCCAGAGCTGGATCGCCGCGACGAGGGGGACGGCGAGCAGCGCGGCCAGCCCCAGCTGCCAGGTGACGGCCAGCATCACGACGACGATGGTCAGCGGGGTCACGCAGGCGGACACGAACGGCGCCAGCAGGTGCGCGAGGACGCCCATCGCGTCCAGGACGCCGCGGCTGGCGAGGACGGAGACCTCCCCGAGGCGGGCGGTGCCGTGCCAGCCGAGGGGCAGCCGGGCCAGGTGGTCACCGAAGCGGTGGTAGGTGCCGCGCAGCAGTTCGGCGCCGACCCGGAAGCCGGACAGGTCGCTGAGGTAACGCAGCGCAGCGTAGGCGGCGACGGCGCCGCCGAAGGCGGCGAGCCAGGGCCAGGCGTCCCGGGGTGTGTCCCCGAACAGGGCGCGCAGCACCGGCACGAGCAGCGCGTAGGACAGCCCCTCGGCGATCGCGGTCGTCGTCATCAGCGCCACGGTGCGGCGCGTCGGCCGGGCGTACTCGTGGCCCAGCACTCGCGGCAGGGTACGGATCATCGGGGTTCGTCTCCTCGCCGCGGCGCCCCGGGGGGCGCGGTCCGGTCATCGGGCGGCGCGGTGGTGTGCGTCGCCCAGAACGCGGCGAACGCGCCGCCGCGGTCGAGCAGTTCGGAGGGGCGGCCGCGTTCCGTGATTCGCCCGTCCTCCAGCAGCACGGCGGTGTCGGCCGCGGCGACCGTCTCCAGGCGGTGGGCGATGACCAGGACGGTCCGCTCGCCCGTGAGCCCCTCCAGGGCCCGGCGCACGGCCTGTTCGGTGCGCGGGTCCGCGAAGGCGGTCGCCTCGTCGAGCACGAGGACGGGCGCGTCGGTGAGCAACGCGCGGGCGAGCGCGATCCGTTGGGCCTCGCCGCCGGAGAGTTCGGCGTCCTCCCCGATCACCGAGTCGTATCCGCGCGGGAGTTGACTGATCCGTTCGTGGATCTGGGCGAGCCGGGCGACGCGGACCACCTCCTCGCGGTCGGCGTGCGGCAGGGCCAGCGCGATGTTGTCCGCGACCGGGGCGCGCAGCAGCCGTACGTCCTGGAAGACGAAGGAGACGGTGCGGTGGAGGTCGTGGCTGGCGAGCTGGCGCAGGTCGACGCCGCCGAGGGTGACCGAGCCGTGGGTCGGGTCGGAGAACCGGGGCAGTAGCTGCGCCAGCGTCGACTTGCCGCCGCCGGACGGTCCGACGAGCGCGGTGACCGTGCCGGGTTCCAGGGTCAGGTCGACGCCGCGCAGCACCTCCCGGCCCGGCTCGTAGCCGAACCGGACGTCCCGCAGCTCCACCCGGTGCCCTTGGGGCGCGGCCGGGCGCGCGGGCTCCGGCAGCGGGGGCACCGCCAGCACCTCCCGGATGCGGCCGAGCGCGCGCTGGGCGGCCCGCAGGTCGTCGAAGCCGTGCCCGAGCCCCGCGACCGGGGCGGTCAGGCCCAGTCCGAGCAGCAGGAAGGGCAGCAGGTCGGCGGGGGCGAGCCCGCCGTGGACGATCAGCGCGGTACCGCCGGTCAGGACGGTCAGCAGCACGAACGGCGGGGAGAGCGCCACCTGCATGCCGGCCGCCACCCCGGACACCCCGCGCACCCACCGGCGGAAGGTGTCGACGAAGGCGTCCGCCGCGACTCGGAAGCCGCGGTGGGCGCTGCCGGTCCCGCCGAAGACCTTGACCACCGCGATACCGCGCACGAACTCGACGACGGAGTCGGTGATCCGGCCCATCGCCGCGTCGTACTCCTCCTGTTCGCGCTGCCGGGCGGGCGTCATCAGCAACGGCACCAGCGCCAGGGCCAGCGCCACGGGGATCAGCGTGATCAGCGTCAGCCGCCAGTCGACGGTGAACAGGTAGACCAGCGACACCAGCGGCACCACGAAGGCGGAGACCAGCTCGCCGGGGGCGTGCGCGATGAACGGGTGCACGGCGCTGACGTCCTCGCCCACCACCTTCGCCAGCTCGCCCGTCCGGCGGCGGGAGAACCAGCCGATCGGGGCCCGTCCCAGCCGCGCGGCCAGCGCCCGCCGGAGCGCCAACTGGACCCGGGTGTCGAGGAGATGGCCGATGCCGGTGGAGGCGGCCGTGCACAGCAGCCGGACGAGGAGCCCCCCGGCGCCCCAGACCACCACCGTCCACACGTGACCGTGGTCGGCGGGGCCTGGCGACAGCAGCGCGCGGCCCAGCTCGACGACGGCCAGCAGCGGCGCCAGCCCCGCCACGGAGCCGACGACCTGGAGCAGCACGACGGCGGCGAAGGTCCCGGCGTACGGGCGCAGCAGCCCGGCCGTCGCCACGTCCGCGCCGGAACCCTCGCCGCTGGCGGCACCGGCCCCGGACCCGGTCTCGGGGTTCGTGCCGGTGGCGGCGCCGGGGTTCGCGCCGGTGGGTGGGGGCGGTGCGGACCGCTCCCGTCCGGCGTCCAGCTCGGTGGGGTTCATCGCTCTCCCGTCGTCGTCAGGCTCGTCCGGGGCGGCCCGCGCTCCGCGCGGCTCCCCACCGCCCCGCTCCCCGGCCGTCTCGCCCCGCTCGGTCCCGGGCCCGCCCCCCGGACGGGCCCCCGGAGGGGTCCACGGTGTCGGTCGCTCCGTTCGTCCACCGTGCCGGGGCCGCGCCGTGGGGTCTTGGACGAATGTCGCGAAGTCCCACCTCAACACCCTTGTGCCGCCCGGGAGATGACGTGCGGGGAGGTGCGGGGAGGGTGCCGGGGCCCGGTGTCCGGTGGGTCAGTCCCCCGCCGCCAGGCGGTGGAAGGCGGCGAGCGCCTCGTCGATGGGGTGGGGCCGCGGCACCCCCGAGGCGTCCAGCGCGTTCCAGCGCTGGAGGTTCACCGCGACGGCCACCTGCCGCCGGCCGTCGGCCCGGATCATGGCCAGCGCCCCGGCGCCCCAGACGCTGCCGTCGTGGCCCCAGAAGTCGTCCCGTCCGCTGGCCTCCATCGGGCGCAGGCCGAGCCCGTAGCGGATGGGCCTGCCCTCCTGGGAGATCACCGGGACGGTGCGGCGCATCTCGGCCAGTGACGCCGGGCTGACGATCTCGCCGGCCATCAGCAGGCGGAAGAAGCGGTTGAGGTCCGCGACGGTCGATATCAGCGAGGCCGCGGGCCCGACCCACGACATGTCGTAGACGCTGAAGTCGCGCGGCGGGTCGAGGCGGCCGAA
Organism: Streptomyces sp. AJS327; assembly: GCF_013450295.1. Classification (GTDB taxonomy): domain Bacteria; phylum Actinomycetota; class Actinomycetes; order Streptomycetales; family Streptomycetaceae; genus Streptomyces. Next base: position 501,041 of record NZ_SKBR01000004.1, on the reverse strand, counting down.
CCACGCCTCGTACATCCGCGAGTGCGGCCCCTCGATCCGTGGCTCGGTGGGGAGTTCGGTGTCCGGCAGCCCGGCGCGCTCGATGATCTCCCGGGTGATGTACCGCTCGGCCGTCGTCCCGGTCACGTGCTCCAGAAGGGCGCAGAGCAGCCCGTAGTTGGTGTTGGAGTACACCCCGGGGGTGCCACCCGGAGTGCCGACGGGGGATGCCGCGACCCCCGTCTCGACCAGCTCGGTGGAGTGATAGCGCGCGAGCCGCCGCTCCTCCAGGCTCTCCGGCCAGAGGTCCTGGATGACGGGGTACGCCCGGAGTGACGGATAGGCGTACGGCAGGAACTCGGCGAAGCCGCTGGTGTGGTTGAGCAGCATCCGGACGGTGACCTCCGCGCCCCGGTCGCCGGGGACCAGCCGCGGGAGGTACCGGCCGATCGCCGTGTCCAGCCCGATCTGCCCGCTCTCGACGTGCCGCAGCACGGCGGCGGCGGTGAACGTCTTGGTGACGCTGCCCACCCGGTGCCGCATGTCGGCGGTGACGGGACGGCCGGTGTCGACGTCGGCGACCCCGGCGGCGCCGCGCCAGACCTGGTCGCCGTCCCACGCCTCGGCGAACAGGCCCGGCATTCCGGCGTGGTGGACGTTCTCCAGGGCGGCGTCCAGCGCCGCGGGGTCCAGGGGCTTCGGCACGAGAGGTGTCCTTTCGGCTGGTCCGGACGTGCTCCCCTCGGTCGCCCGGCCCGGGGCAGGGCGCGAGGGGCGTACCGGCCCGGTCCCACCGGGGCCCGGCACGCTCACGCCCTCATTATGCACGCGGTGCGTGCAACACCAAGTGCACGAGTACCCTGAGGGCTTGACGAGAGGGGCGAGATGACGGGCCGACGGCGATGGTCGACGGAGGAGATCCTGGACACCGCGGCGGAGCTGCTGCGCACCGGCGACGCCGGGCAGTTCAGCGTGCGCCGGCTCGCCGCCGCGCTCGGCACCGACTCGTCCAGCCTCTACCGGCACTTCCGCAACAAGACCGAACTGCTGCGCGCGGTCGCCGACCGCATCCTGCTGTCCGCCGTCGACGGCTACCACCCCGAGGGCGACTGGAGGCAGCGCGTCACCGCGCTGGCCCTGCGCCTGCACGACGCGTTCGGCGAACAGCCCCAACTCGCCGCGGTCTGGGGGCGCTACGGCTCCGGCGGCACCGGGTCCCGGCTGATCCTGGAGGAGGCCCTCCGGGCCCTGCGCGCCTCCGGCCTGCCCGACGAGGAGATCCCGGGGCACTACCACCGGCTCGTCGTCCTGATCTCCGCCCTGATCTCCTCCGAGGCCGGCATCAACACCACCGCCCCCACGGAGTACGAGCAGGGCATGGAGCAGTTCCGGGTCGCGGTACTCGGCGCCGACCCCGAACGCTTCCCCACCCTGGCCCACTTCGCCCGCGAGATCCGCCCCCTCGGGGCCGACCGCCGCGCCGCGCTGGAGGAGATCCTCGACGCCCACCTCGACCACATCGCGGCCCGCATCCCCCACGGGACGCCCTGAGTCCACCCCTCGCGACCCCAACCCCCGCCCGTCCGGCCCCCGTTCGCACAGCACCCCGGCCCACGGCGGACGGACGACACCAGCCCCTCCCCCGAACCCCTGAACCCCCGGGCATCCGCGCCCGATCCCGAACCGCCTCGGCGACGCGGAGACCAGCCGGACCGGTAAGACCGGCCCTCCGCGGCCCGGCCGGACCGTGCGGGCTACCCGGCGGCGAGCGACACTGTTGCAAGCGGATGCTTGCAATAGTTAGCAAGCGGGTGCATGCTGGAGCACATGGCCTCCCTCAACGTCGGCAACCTCGGTGAGTTCCTGCGGGAACAGCGGCGTAACGCCGAACTGTCCCTGCGTCAACTCGCCGAAGCGGCCGGGGTGTCCAACCCGTACCTGAGCCAGATCGAGCGCGGGCTGCGCAAGCCCAGCGCGGAGATCCTCCAGCAGCTCGCCAAGGCGTTGCGGATCTCCGCCGAGACGCTGTACGTCCAGGCCGGGATCCTCGACGAGCGGGAGCGGGAGGACCTGTTGCAGGTACCGGCCGCGATCCTCGCCGACTCCGCGATCAGCGACCCGCAGAAGCAGGCGCTGCTCCAGATCTACGAGTCGTTCCGCAAGGAGAACGAGCGGTCCGGCGGCGCCACGCCATCGCCGGACGCGGCCCCCGGCCCCGCCCCGGAGGCGGCCGCCGAGCGCCCCGGCGCGGCCGGCGGCCCGGAGGCCGATACCGGACCGCGGGGCACCGCCCGGCCAACGGCCACCGGAAGCGCGCGGAAGGCCACCGGGGGAACGGGCCGACGGGGCGGGGAGAAGCCCCGGACCTCGAAGAAGACCACCGGCCGCACGTCCGGCCCAGCGGCGGACTGAACCACCCGTTCCGTCCGGAGCCACCAGTTCCATCAGGGAGTTGACCCTCATGCCCATCGCCAACGAACTCCGCAGGACCCTCAGCGACCCGACGCCGCTCTACTTCGCCGCGGGCGTCCTCGACAAGATCCGCGAGGAGGCGCCGGGCCGGGTCGCCGAGGTCCGCGCCACCGACCCCGGGGAGGTGCGGGCCAAGGTCGCCCAGCACGCCCGGGACGCGCAGACCCGGGTCAGCGAGGCGCTGAACGGCATCGACCTGGACATCAGGCGGCTGCGTGAGCAGGCGCAGCACATGGCCCTCCAGGGCGTCGGCGTCGCCGCTGAGTACGCGGTGAAGGCCCGCGAGACCTACGACGAGCTGGCCGACCGGGGGCGCGGCGCGGTCCGGCAGTGGCGCGGGGAGGACGCCCCGGGCACCACGGTGGTGACCGTGGAGCGCGGGCCGGTCAAGGTCGCCGAACCCCCGGCCGAGGAGCCCGCCGACGCTCCGGCCACCGGCGGCCACCGGACCGGCGGCACCCGGAGCACCCGGGCCCGGGGCTCGGCCACCCGGGACACGGCCACCGGCACCTCCTCCGAGGGGGCCGCCACGGCACCCGGCGCCGCGACGACGGACGGGACCGCCGAGGGAGCCAGCTCCGCCCCGTCCACCAGCACGGCGAAGGCGGCCCCCAAGGCCACCGAGTCCGCCAAGGCCGCCAAGGCCGCCAAGGCCGCCAAGGCCACGACGGCGAAGTCCAGCGGGGGCACCGGATCGGCCAGGACCGCCCGGAGCGCCCGGGGCACCGGATCGGCGAAGACCACCGGAACCGCCAGGACGACCGGGACCGCGAAGGGCGGCGGCGTGGCCGCCTCCGGCGAGGGGGCCACGGGAGCCGAGGGAGCCGGGCCCACCGGGGAGACCGGGGGCGCCGGTGACGCCGGGAACGCCTGACCGGACCCGGCCCGGGGGGCCGCCGCCCCGGCGGACGGTTCACCCCGGCCGGGTTCCCCCGGTCCGCTCTCCGTGACCGTGGCGCCCGCCGGGGTGGTGCACGCGCCGGACGGCCGGGGGTACGGTTGCGGCGGAGGCCCCCGCTCGAACGACGAGGAGAGTGAGCACCATGCTGGTGGATAACTTCCAGTTCGGCATGTGGTTGATCATCGACGTCGTGCTGATCGGGCTCGCGGTCTTCACCTTCGTCGACGCCCTGCTGCGCCGTGAGGACGCGTTCCGCGCCGCCGACAAGCAGACGAAGCCGATGTGGCTGATCCTGCTCGGCGTCACGCTCGCGGTGAACCTGCTGCTGCCGGGGATGTTCATCCTCAAGATCATCGGCGCCGTCGCCACCATCGTCTACGCGGTGGACGTGCGTCCGGCGCTCAAGCAGGTGACGGGCAACGGCCCGCGCCGGGGCGGCAGCAGCAGCGACGGTCCCTACGGCCCGTACAACGGCGGCCGCTGAGCCGGGCGGCCCCGCGGCCGCCTCCCGCGCGCCTCCCCGTACGTCCACGCACGCCGCTCGGTCCCCGGACCGGGCGGCGCCGTCGTGTCCGCCACGGGAGACGCGGACACGGGAGACGCGGAGACCGGAACGGAGACCCGGACCGGGCCCCCGACAACCCCCTCCCGGGGTTCCGGAGCGCCCGGGAGTCCGGGCTCCGCGCCTCAGGTGGACGGCGGGGGCGCGGGGGCGTCCCGGGCGAGGAGCAGCACCGCCACGTCGTCGGTCAGCTCACCCCCGTTGAGCCGCCGCACGTCCCCGACCGCCGCGTCCAGCAGCGCCTCGCCCCCGGCGCCCTCGGCTCGTCTGGCGCGCAGCAGTTCGGCGACGCCCTCCTGCCCGAGACGGCCGCGGCCCTCGCCGACCCGGCCCTCCATCAGCCCGTCGGTGTACATCAGCAGGCTCCAGCTGCCCTCCAGCGCGACCCGCGCGCGCGGCCAGCGGGTGCTCGGCAGCAGGCCCAGCGCCGGACCGTGGTCGGCGTCGCGCAGCAGCCGCGGGGTGATCTCGGACTCCTCCAGGAGGAAGGGCGCGGGGTGCCCGGCCAGCCAGACGCTGGCGCTGTTCCCGTCGGCCGCGATGTCGACGGCGCAGAGCGTCGCGAAGACCTCCTCGCTGGCCCGCTCGTGCTCCAGGACCCGTTGCAGGGTGCCCAGCAGTTCGTCACCGGAGAGCCCGGCGAAGGTCAACGCGCGCCAGGCGATGCGCAGTTCCACACCGAGTGCCGCCTCGTCGGGACCGTGTCCGCAGACGTCCCCGATCATCGCGTGCACGGTTCCGTCCGCGGTGCGCACGGTGTCGTAGAAGTCACCGCCCAGCAGGGCGCGGGAGCGGCCGGGGCGGTAGCGCGCGGCGAAGCGCAGCTCGCTGCCCTCCAGCAGGGGCGTGGGCAGCAGCCCACGCTCCAGCCGGGCGTTCTCCTGGGCGCGCAGCCGGCTCTCGGTCAGCTGCCGCTGGGCGAGGTCGGCGCGCTTGCGCTCCACGGCGTACCGGATGGCGCGCCCGAGCAGCCGACCGTCCAGTTCGTCCCGGAAGAGGTAGTCCTGGGCCCCGACGCGGACCGCCTCGGCGGCCCGCTCGGCGTCCGCGCCGTCCGTCAGCGCCAGCACCGCGTGGGACGGGGCGAGCCGGAGGACGTGCCGGAGGATGTGCAGTTCGCCGGGGCCGTGCGCCTCGCCCGCCGCCGCCTCGGACCGCGCGCGGGAGTGCCAGGGCCCGGGTTCGTCGTCCTCTCCCACGCCGTGCGGCAGCGCCAGGTCGAGCAGGATGCAGTGCACGCCGTCGGTCAGCAGCCGCTCGGCCTCGGTGAGGTTCCGCGCGGTGCGCACCCGGATCCGGCCCGAGCCGTCCAGCAGTTCGGGGACGCTTCCGGCGCCGGTCGGGTCGTCCTCGATGACCAGCAGCGTCAACGGCAGGGGCAGCCCGGTGGCCTGCCCCTCGCCCTGGTCCAGCGGCGCGGGCTCCGAACGGGGCTCCCCACCCGCCGGGTTCCCGGCGGGGTCGGGCGGGTGGCCGTCGTGGGGCGCGACACCGCGTCGCGCGGCGTCCGTCGGGGGCGCGGGCTCCGGGTGGGGGTCCATGCCCACCTGGTCTGGCGGCCACCCGGTGGAGCTGCCCCGTTCCACTCCTACGGGCATGATCTTTCCTCTTCCTCCCCCGGAACACGGCGGCGACGGGACCGCCGACGCCACCCCCGCTCACGGCGCGATGGTCGGTCGCCCGGCCGAGGTGTCCGGAGGGACGATAGCGTCCGTACGGCGCACGACGGAATGGGCCACGGGAAGGGCCCATGTCATATGTCCCACAGAACACCGCAGTTCAGGGCCCTGACGGCGACCTCCGGCGCCTGTCATGACCAACATCACGCCCGGTCAGCCAGCCCCCGCGTCCGCGAAGCGGAACGCTGTCGCGGCACGCGTCGCACATCACCCGAACCATCCGGACGTCCCCGGATCCGTCCGCGACGTCCACCGAACCCACCGGCGTCGCCCGGCCACCGAGGGCGCGACGCGGGGGCCGGACGCGTCCCAGCGGGGCGGTGGTCGTCCGTCCCAGCGGACGGCCCCGGCGAGCGGGGCGCGCGGCGTCGGCGGGCGGGCTCAGCTCCGGCTGACGGGCGCGGGGGACACGGGCCGGGGCTCACCTGCCGCACTTGTCGGGCCTGTCGGGGCTCACTTGTCGGGACGCACCACGCCCAGGATCGGCAGCGAGCCCGCGCCCTCCACGGTGATCGTCCGGCCGGTGCGCGGGGCGTGCAGCATCTCGCCCTTGCCGACGTAGATCCCGACGTGGCTGGCGTCCTTCTTGTAGATGATCAAATCGCCGGGGCGCATCTTCTTCAGCGGCACCCTGGGCAGCCGCTTCCACTGCTCCTGCGAGGTGCGCGGGATGGTCTCGCCCGCCGCCTCCCAGGCCCGCAGGGTCAGACCCGAGCAGTCGAAGGTGGTGGGCCCCTCGGCGCCCCACTCGTAGTCCTTGCCGAGTTGCTCCGTCGCGTAGGCGATGGCGCGCTTCCCCGCCCTGGACGCCTTCGCGTTGATCTGCTCCAGCGCCCCGGTCTTCAGCCACTTGGCGTGCCGGGCCAGCGCCTCCTTCTCGTCCAGCTCCCGCATCCGCTTCAACTCGTCGGCCTCCAGGGAGCGTTCCAGCTTCCGCGCCCTCTTCAGCTGAGCGGTGATCTTCTTCCGCGCCGCGGCCTTCCGGGCGCGCTCCGCCTCCAGCGCCTTCCCCTTCCGGGTGGCCTTCGCGGAGTCGTCGTCCAGTTCGGCCCTGGTCTGCCGGAGCCTGGCCAGGAAGCCGCGGGTGGCCTGCTGTCCCTTTCGGGCGATGGTGGCGTTGTGCAGGAAGCGCTCCGGATCGCGGCCGAGCATCAGCCGCGCCTCGTCCGGCAGCCCGCCCCCGCGGTACTGGGCGCGGGCCATCGCCCCGGCGGTGTTGGTCAGTTTGTCGAGGGTGCGCCGGGTGTCCCGGAGCTTTCCGGACAGCTTCCGGACCTGACGGCGCTGCGCCGTGGCGCGCTCGTCGGCGGCGTTGTACGCGTCCGTCGCGGAGCCCGCCCGGTCGTGCAGCTCCTCGATCTCGGCGCGGACGCTCTCCAGACTCCGCTTCTTCGGCGGTTCGTCCGGCGCCGCGTGCGCCGCGCCCGGGCCCGGAGCGGCGAGCAGCCCCAGCGCGCAGACCGTCACCAGCGCCGCGCGGCGCGCTCCGGCGCCCCCGGTGCCGTTCCGTATCCGTTCCTGGCCGCGCACTCCGGCCACCCCCGTCCTCCGCGTCAACTCCCGGCGCTGCTGGGGATGCTGCCATGTGGATGCGGAATACGACAGAGCGATCTGCCGGGACGTCCGCCCGCCACCACCGTCGTCCCGCGCGGGCCCCGCGCCCCACCGCTCCAGCGGAAGCCCCGCCTCCGCCCTGTACCGTCCCCGACCGCTCGCGACCACTCGCGCCGAGCGGTCCGTGCGCGGCGCCCGGGAGCGCCCCTCCACTCAGTCACGGATCGTGACCCATGGCCACCATCCGTGATATCGCAGGGGGACGGAGGGGGTGTGGACGGGGGTGCGTGGGGACCGAGGGGTGGCTACGGGGCCGACCGCCGAGATTCACCTCGCGTTCATCCACCCCCGTCGGCCACTTCACTTGCTCTGCCTAATTTCAGCCTTACTGGCGCGTGCCACCTCCCTCCGGGAACGCACCGCCAGCTGATCACCCGATCTCACCCCGCGCGCCGTCCCCACCGGCGGGCTCCAGGAAGGACCGAACGACAGTGAAGCTTCAGCGCACGAACCGGCTGCGCGCCCTCGCCGTCGGCGCCATCGCGGTAACCGGCGCCCTGGTGCTCAGCGCCTGCGGCTCGGACGACAACAGCGGCAACCCCGAGGGCGGCGGCAGCCAGGCCACGGGCGACATCGCCTGCGCGGGCGACGGCAAGCTACTGGCCTCGGGCTCCAGCGCGCAGAAGAACGCCGTGGACGCCTGGGTGAAGAACTACCAGGCGGCCTGCGAGGGAACGCAGATCAACTACAAGGACATCGGCTCCGGCGGCGGTATCCAGGAGTGGCTCCAGGGCACCACCGCCTTCGCCGGGTCCGACTCCGCGCTCAAGCCGGACGAGGTCGCCGCCTCGCAGAAGAAGGTCTGCAAGGCCGGGGGCGGCAAGGGCATCAACCTGCCGATGCTCGGCGGCCCGGTCGCCATCTCGTACAACCTGTCCGGCGTGGACGACCTGGTCCTGGACGCCCCGACCCTCGCGAAGATCTTCGACTCGAAGATCACCACCTGGGACGACGCGGCGATCAAGAAGCTGAACCCGGACGCCAAGCTGCCGTCCAGCAAGATCCAGGCGTTCCACCGCTCCGACGAGTCGGGCACCACCCAGAACCTCGGCGCCTACCTGAAGGCCGCCGCCCCGCAGCAGTGGAAGTACGAGGACGAGAAGGCGTGGCCCGCGAAGGGCGGCCAGTCCGCCTCGGGCTCCTCCGGAGTCGCCCAGCAGGTCAAGCAGACCGAGGGTTCCATCGGCTACTTCGAGCTGTCCTACGCGACCGCCAACGACCTCGACAGCGTCAAGATCGACACCGGCGCCGGGGAGCCCGTCGAGGCCACCACCGACAACGCCTCGAAGGCCATCGCCGACGCCAAGGTGATCGGTGAGGGCAAGGACCTCGCGCTGGAGCTGAACTACCGGACCGAGGCCGCGGGCGCCTACCCGATCATCCTGGTGACCTACGAGATCGTCTGCGACGAGGGCAACAAGAAGGACACCCTCAAGGCCACCAAGTCCTTCCTGAAGTACACCGCCAGCGAGGACGGCCAGAGCGCCCTCTCCGAGATCGGCTACGCGCCGCTCCCCGAGGAGATCGCCAAGAAGGTCCGCGCGACCATCCCGGAACTCGCCTGACCCCGGCGCGGCCGTCCCCCGCCACCGCGCAGGGACGGCCGCGCCATCCGGTGCACCGCCGCCAGGGGAGACCCTCCCCACCAGACCGGAGTCAGAATGGACACCACCACCACACCAGACCCCCAGCGGGCCCCGCAGTCGCCACCGCCGCCCCGCGGCGGGCCGGTCCGCGCGGGTGACCGGATATTCCGCGCGCTCTCCAGCGCCTCGGGGCTCATACTCCTGCTCATCATGGCCGCGATCGCGGTCTTCCTGACCTACCGCGCCAGCATCGCGCTGTCCGACAACTCGGTCTCCTTCCTCACCGCCTTCGAGTGGAACCCGCAGGGTGACCCGCCCGCCTTCGGTATCGGCGTCCTGGCCTTCGGCACCCTCGTCAGCTCGGTGATCGCGATGGTCATCGCGGTGCCGATCGCCGTCGGGATCGCGCTGTTCATCTCGCACTACGCACCGCGCCGACTGGCCAACCCGCTGGCCTACCTGATCGACCTGCTGGCCGCCGTCCCGTCGATCATCTACGGGCTCTGGGGCGCCCTGGTCCTGGTGCCGTACCTGGACGGTCTCAGCCGCTGGCTGGACCAGTTCCTGGGCTGGACGGTCATCTTCGACATGACCAACCCGGGCAGCCCGGCCCGCTCCATCCTCACCGTCGGCGTCCTGCTGGCGATCATGATCCTGCCGATCGTCACCAACGTGACGCGGGAGGTCTTCCTCCAGGCGCCGAAGGCCATCGAGGAGGCGGCCCTGGCGCTGGGCGCCACGCGCTGGGAGGTCATCCGGATGTCGGTGCTGCCCTTCGGCCGCTCCGGCGTCATCTCCGCCTCGATGCTCGGCCTCGGCCGGGCGCTCGGCGAGACCATGGCCGTGGCAACCGTGCTCTCCCCCGGCTTCCTGTTCTCCTGGCACCTGCTCGACCCGGGCAGCGGCACCTTCGCGCAGAACATCGCGGCGAAGTTCAACGAGGCCAACGAGTTCGGCCGGGACGCGCTGATCGCCTCCGGTCTCGTCCTCTTCGTCATCACCCTGCTCGTCAACGGCGCGGCCCGGTACGTCATCGGCCGCCGCAAGGAGTACTCGGGGGCCAACGCATGACCGAGACCGTCATAGACCGCCCCAGCGGCACCACCGCCACCCCCGACACCCCGCTGGCGCAGCGGCGGCTGCCGCGCTGGGCCCCGCTCGGCGTCGCCGGCGGCTCGGTGGCCCTCGCCGTCGGCCTCGGCCTGGTCGCGGGCTGGGAGAGCCGGGTCCAGTGGGGTCTGCTCGCCGCCCTCTTCTTCGTGGCCGGCACCTACGCGATCACCAGCGCCGTCGAGGGACCCCGGCAGGCCAGGGACCGGATCGCCACCAGCGTCGTCTGGGTCTGCTTCCTGGTCGCGCTGGTGCCGCTGGTCTCCCTGGGATGGACCACCGTCGAGCGTGGACTGCCGCTGCTGGACGGGTACTTCCTCACCCACTCGATGGGCGGGATGACCAACCTGGAGCCCGGCGGCGGCATCTACCACGCGCTGCTCGGCACCCTGGAACAGGTCGGGCTGGCGACGCTGATCGCCGCCCCCGTCGGCCTGCTGACCGCCGTCTACCTGGTCGAGTACGGGCAGGGCGGGCTGGCGCGGGCCGTCACCTTCTTCGTCGACGTGATGACCGGCATCCCCTCGATCGTCGCCGGGCTGTTCGTCCTCGCCTTCTGGAACCTGGGCCTCGGCTTCGGGCCCTCCGGCTTCGCGGGCGCCATGGCGCTGGCCATCCTGATGATGCCGATCGTCGTCCGCTCGACGGAGGAGATGCTCAAGCTCGTCCCGAACGAGCTGCGGGAGGCGTCCCTGGCCCTCGGAGTGCCGAAGTGGAAGACCATCATCAAGGTGGTCCTCCCGACCGCGATCGGCGGCATCACCACCGGCGTCATGCTGGCCGTGGCCCGCATCACCGGCGAGACCGCGCCCGTGATGCTGCTGGTCTTCGGCAACCCGCTGATCAACCCGAACCCCTTCTCGGGCGCGCAGGAGTCCCTGCCGCTGTACGTCTGGAACCAGTACAAGCTGGGCAACGAGGCGAGCATCGAACGCGCCTGGGCCGGAGCGCTCACGCTCATCGCCTTCGTGATGATCCTCAACCTGGTCGCCCGTGGCATCGCCCGCTGGAAGGCGCCCAAGGGAGCGCGGAGTTGACCGGCGCGCACCCCCGATCGCGCCCGCCGCGCGGCGGCGGCCCCACCCCCGGGGCCAGCCGCCCGGCCACGGCGCCACAGCCGACGACCGCAAGCCACCGGGGCGCACCCCCGGCCTCCGGAAGAAAGTGACAGTCCCATGGCCAAGCGCATCGACGTCAGCGGCCTCACCGCCTTCTACGGCGGCCACCGCGCCATCGACGACATCTCCATGACGGTGGAGCCCCGCTCCGTCACCGCCTTCATCGGCCCCTCGGGCTGCGGGAAGTCGACCTTCCTGCGCACCCTGAACCGGATGCACGAGGTCACGCCGGGCGGCCGCGTCGAGGGGAAGGTGACCCTGGACAACGAGGACCTGTACGGCACGGGCGTCGACCCGGTCTCCGTGCGCCGCACCATCGGCATGGTCTTCCAGCGGCCCAACCCGTTCCCCACCATGTCCATCTTCGACAACGTCGCCGCGGGCCTGCGGCTCAACGGCGGCCACAAGAAGAAGGAGCTCGACGAGGTGGTGGAGAGGTCGCTGCGCGGCGCCAACCTGTGGAACGAGGTGAAGGACCGGCTGAACAAGCCCGGTTCGGGCCTCTCCGGCGGCCAGCAGCAGCGCCTGTGCATCGCCCGGGCCATCGCCGTCGAACCGCAGGTCCTGCTGATGGACGAGCCCTGCTCGGCGCTCGACCCGATCTCCACCCTCGCCATCGAGGACCTGGTCGGCGAGCTGAAGTCGCAGTACACGATCGTCATCGTGACGCACAACATGCAGCAGGCGGCCCGGGTCTCCGACCGCACGGCGTTCTTCAACCTCGCGGCCGTCGGTCAGCCGGGGAAGCTCGTCGAGATCGACGACACCGAGCGCATCTTCTCCAACCCCTCGGTCCAGGCCACCGAGGACTACATCTCCGGCCGCTTCGGCTGACCGCCCCGGGGACCTCCCTCACACGTGCCGGGGATCGTCGACGGATCCGGCTCCCCGGCCGCCGCGCGGTGCTGCATGGCGGTGCCACCGCGCGGCAGGGCCCGCCTCCCTCGCGGAGGCGGGCCCACTTCCGTGTGCGGCGGGCCGCTGTGAGGCCGATATCCCCGCGCGGCGGCCCGCGCGCCGCCCGCGCGCCTCCGCACGCTCCCGGGTGCGGAACCGGCGCGGGGACGCGTCAGGCGAAGAGCAGGTAGATGACGCCATAGGTGAGGGCGGCGGAGAAGGCGGCGGCGGGCATGGTGATGAACCAGCCCAGCACGATGTTCTTGGCGACCCCCCAGCGCACCGCGCTCACCCGCTTCGTCGCGCCCACGCCCATGATCGCCGAGGTGATCACGTGGGTGGTGGAGATGGGGGCGTGGAACAGGAACGACGCGGTGTACATCACACCGGCCGCGGTGGTCTCGGCGGCGAAGCCCTGGGGCGGGTCCAGTTCGATGATGCGGCGGCCGAGCGTCCGCATGATCCGCCAGCCACCGGCGTAGGTGCCGAGGGAGAGCATCAGGGCGCAGGAGATCTTGACCCAGACGGGGATGCTGTTGTCGTCCTGCACGTCGGCGATGGCCAGCGCCATCACCACCACGCCCATGGTCTTCTGCGCGTCCTGGAGGCCGTGTCCGAGGGCCATACCGGCGGCGGAGACGGTCTGCGCGATCCGGAAACCGTGCTTCGCGCGGTGCGGGTTCGCCCGCCGGAAGGCCCACAGCAGCCCGCACATCACCAGGTAGCCGAGGCCCAGCCCGACTATGGGCGAGATGAACATCGGCAGGACGATCTTCTCCAGCACCCCGGTCCAGTGGACGGCGATGCCCCCGGCGAGCGCGGCGCCCACCAGTCCGCCGAAGAGCGCGTGGCTGGAAGACGACGGTAGGCCGAAGTACCAGGTGATCAAATTCCAGACAATCGCGCCGAGCAGCCCGGAGAACAGGATCGCCATCCCGCTCGCCCCGTGGGGCGTCTCGATCAGGCCACTGCTGACGGTCTTCGCCACACCGCTGCCCAGGAAGGCACCGGCCAGGTTCATCACCGCCGCCATCAGCAGCGCGGCCCGTGGCGTCAGCGCGCGCGTCGAGACCGAGGTCGCGATCGCGTTCGCGGAGTCGTGGAAACCGTTGGTATAGGTGAAGAAGAGCGCGACCCCGACGGTCACGACCAGCGCGAACGTGTCCACGAGCGGTCAGGACTCCTTGACCGCGATGGTCTCGACGGTGTTGGCCACGTGCTCGAAGGCGTCCGCGGCCTCCTCCAGTACGTCCACGATCTGCTTGAGCTTCATGACCTCGATCGCGTCGTACTTGCCGTTGAACAGGTGCGCCAGCAGCTTGCGGTGGATCTGGTCCGCCTGGTTCTCCAGCCGGTTGACCTCGATCCAGTACTCGGTGAGATTGTCCATCGTGCGCAGGTGCGGCATGGCCTCGGCGGTCAGCTCCGCCGCGCGCGCCAGCACCTCGATCTGCTGCTCGATGCCCCGGGGCAGCTGCTCGACCTGGTACAGCACGACGAGGTCGACGGCCTCCTCCATGAAGTCCATGATGTCGTCCAGGGACGAGGCCAGTTTGTAGATGTCCTCACGGTCGAACGGCGTGATGAAGGAGGAGTTCAGCTGGTGGAAGATCGCGTGGGTCGCGTCGTCCCCGGCGTGCTCCGCCGCCCGCATCCGTTCGGCCAGTTCGGCCCGCGCGGAACTCTCCGCCCCGAGCAGTTCCATGAGGAGCTTGGAGCCCGTCACGATGTTGTCCGCGGAGGCCGCGAACATGTCGTAAAAGCTCGTCTCCCTGGGGGTCAGACGAAAGCGCACTGGGGTTCCTCGGAATGCGTCGATGACGGTCTCGATGATGCTAGGCGCATCATCCGGCCACGGCGAACCGGCGTCACCCAGTGTCGCGCATGGAGGTTTCCACGCCACAGGGCCCTCCAGCCGATCCGGTACCATATACCCATGAGGGGTATAGATCACCCCTTCTTTGCCCGATTTGGGAGGACCCATGACGACGGCTGAGACCAGCGCCCCCGCCGACGCTCCGCCGGAAGGGTGCTGCTCGGCGCACGCCAGCACCGGCCAGCACGGCTACACCCAGGACAAGGACGCCTACCTCAAGCGGCTCCGCCGGATCGAGGGGCAGATCCGGGGCCTCCAGCGCATGGTCGACGAGGACGTCTACTGCATCGACATCCTCACGCAGGTCTCGGCCTCCACCAAGGCCCTCCAGTCCTTCGCCCTCCAACTGCTCGAACAGCACCTGCGGCACTGTGTGGCGCACGCCACGACGGAGGGCGAGAGCGAGATCGACGCCCGCGTCGCCGAGGCGACGGCGGCGATCTCCCGGATGCTCCGCACCTGAGGGTCCGCGGCCCACCTCCCCGGCCCCGCCCCGGTCACCACCGGCCCCCGCCCGGCGACGCCGATCGCGATCGCGCCTGACCACGGTCCCCGGCGAACCGTGCTCGCGCCTGACCGCGATCGAGGAAGCCCCGGGGCGGACGGAGGCGGCCCGGGAGGCGTTCCGCCGACCGGGCGCCGGTACCCGGGCCCCGTACCCCGCCCCCGGCTTCTCCCGACCCTGCCCCCGGCACCCGGTTCTCCCCGGCACCACCCGCACGGGACCGGTACCGATCGCCCGTATGGGAACGATGTCGAGGACGCGGGCGACCGCCTGGCGGGCCCGGATCAGCCCGGATCAGCCCGGGACACAGCCGGAACAGCCGGAGCGGTGAGACCGGTCGGCGCGCCCTCGGACCAACCGTACGGCCAGCACAGCGGACGGCCCGGTTCCGGGAGGCCGCCGGTCTCCGGACACGGCGGAGGGTCAGCTCAGCGGCAGGGCGGGATCGTCCGGATCAGCCGTGGCCCGGCGCAGCACCTCGTCGATACGGGCCACGCTCAGCCGTTCCTCCCCGGCCGCCTCGGCCGCGGACGCCGCGATCATCAACTCTCCGCACAGCTCTATCTCGGCGAGGGCCACGTGGTCCTGGACCAGCGACCCCTTCCTCGAAGGCACACGCACCACCCTCCTCGTGCTCACATCGAGACATCGCCATGCCGCGCGGCTCCTGGCGTCCCCACCCCAGAGTAGGGACGGCCACACCCTCCGCGCATGGCACTTCCGAACCATTTCCGGCCCGTCCAGGAACCCCTTCCCGGCCCCTCCGTGGGCTCCGGACGAGTCAGCGGACCGCCTCGCCGGTGCTACGGCTGGGCGATCCTGCCCAGGTGGATCTCGCCCTCCGGTGGCATGGTCACGTTCACCGGCTCACCGAAGCCGAACAGGACCGTGGTCGAGGTGACGCCACCCGCCATCCCCGCGACCCGGAATCGGTACTGGACCTTCCGGAGGCGCCCCTGCCCATCCAGGTACGCGTCAAACGGGACCGAGCGCTCCGAGAACCCCTTGGCCGCCGAGGCCAGTTGGGCGCGCCAGGCGGGATAGGCGGTCGCCGCCGCGCGCTCCAGGTCGACCACCCCCGAGTAGCCCCAGACCCGCTCGCCGCTCAGCCGCCGCGCGCTCTGGAACCGCACCTGCCGTGCGCCACGCAGCAGTTCGGAGGCGCTCACCGGGTCGGTGGCCCCGCCGGTGACGAGGTTGCCGTCACGTAGTTCGGCGGTCCGCACCCGCACCCACTTGTCCGGCGGGACGCCGCCGCCTCGGTTCTTGAGGTACAGCGCGCCGGGCGTCACCAGTTCCCGCACCACCCGGCGCTCGCCGGGCCGCGCCCCGGAGGTTCCCACCGGCAGGCGGAGGGTGAGGCGGCCGGTGCGCTTCCGGAAGTCGAAGGCGCCCTTCCCGTCGACGGTGACGCGGGTGCCGCCGCTGACCGTCCGGACCGCCGTCCGGGTCCGCGAGGTGCCGGCGCGGGTGAGGGTGTCCGCGGCGTCCCGCACCGCGGTGCGCGACGGGGCCGCTCCGGCGGGTCCCGGCTGCCCGGGGGAGGCACCGCGGCCGTCGGGCCCGCTCGCCGCGTCGCTGTCGGAGCAGGCGTTGAGCGCGACCGCGCAGACCACGGCGCCGAGCGCCGCCCCGGCCGAGGTCGCCCGTGGCCGCCGCCCGCCGAGTCGCCGCACCGCCACCATCGCCGCTGACCTTCGTTCGCCTGCTCACCGCCCGTGGCACCCTGGCGTCCACGGGGCTCTGCCAGCCGAGCCGGTCGAGCCCTCCCCGCGCTCGCTGGACGAGATGTCCGGCCCCGGGAGCCCGTCACTCCGGCGGGGCCAGAACTCGCGGACCGTCCGGGGACACCCCGGGAACGGCCCGGCTATCCCGAACCAACGAGGCCCCGGGGCCGCCCGTAACGGGGCGGGTAGCGTGGTCATGTGCGCGAACCCGCCCCCGAAGGCCCGCCGCCCGAACGCCCGCCCCCCGCCCCGAGCGGCGCGGGCCGCGAGGGAGACGGCGGGATCTGCACCCCGGCCGGGAGCCACGACGCGGCGCTCCCGCCGCGTCCCCACCCCACCCGGGTGCGGGAGAAGGGGCCGTTCGCCTTCGCGGAGTGCGGCTGTGGCTGGCGCGGTCCGGCCCGGCGGGCCCGGGACCGCGCGCGCACGGACGCCGCGGGCCACCCCTAGCCGACGGCGAGCCCCCGGCCGCGGAGCGCGGACCGGGGGCGAACGGGCGTTGGGGGCGCGGGAGTTCCGGCGCGGTGGGTCAGGCGGCGAGGTCCCGGTTGCGCTCGCCCTCGCGGGGCGAGGCGGAGGAGCCGCGCCGTCCCGGTCCGGGAAGGTCCCGGGGGCCGACCCAGACGAGCGGGCCCAGCTTCGAGGAGTTCGCGAGGGCGCGGGCGAGCGGGGTGAGGAGCCAGAGCGCGACGGGCGCGAGCAGCAGGGCGACGGCCGTTCCGAGCGCCAGGCCACCGATCACGTCCGTCGGGTAGTGCACGCCCATGTAGACGCGGCAGAAGCCGGCGAACACCGCGAGGACGATACCGACCAGCCCCATACGCCGGTTGACCATGAAGAGACCGACCGCGATCGCCATCGCCAGGGTGGCGTGGTCGCTGACGAAGGAGTAGTCGGTCTTCCCCTCCACCAGGACCTCCAGCCCCTTGTGGTCGAGGAAGGGCCGGGGTCGCTCGACGAGTTCCCGGATCGGGTAGTTCACCGCCACCGCCACCACGGCGGCCAGGGGGGCCCAGACCAACCCCGCGAATCCGGCGACGCCCTCCTCGCGGGTCTCCCCACGGCGGCTCACCCGCCACCAGTACCAGAGTCCGAGGAACGCCAGGGCCAGCAGCGTGCCGTACTCACCGACGTACTCCATGGTGTGGTCCGCCCAGGTCGGCGCGGACTCGGCGAGCCCGTTGATGTCGTAGAGCAGGTCGACATCCGGGTTGTCCCATACAGCCATGGTGGTGCGGCCCCTTCACTCTGCGGTGCTTCATCGCGACGTGCGCGCTGTCGACCCCGTTGTGGTCGCATTGGGACATCCCGCCCCGAACTGGAGAACGCGCCTCGACCCGCGGTACGTTCCGGCCTTACCCGAACGATCACTCTGCCGTTACCGAAGGGAGACCCCGCGCCACCGGCACGGACGTTCCTCCCGGCCGGGGCGGTGACCCCGGGTCCCCCGCGCGGTCAGTCACCGTCGGCGGTGGGCCGCGTGGCCCCGAAGTAGTTCGGGGTGTCGATCGGATCGAAGCGGATCTTCGCCCCGGTGTACGGCGCGTCGATCATATGGCCACCGCCCACGTAGATTCCGACATGGTCGATGGAGCGCGAATCGTTCAAATCCGTACCGAAAAATACCAAATCACCTGGGAGTAGTTCGTCCCGCTTCGGGTGCGGGCCGGAGTTCCACTGATCGTTGGCGACCCGGGGCAGTTCGATGCCCACGCTCTTGTACGCCGCCTTCGTCAGCCCCGAGCAGTCGAACCTGCCGCCCTGCTCCGGGGTGCCGTTGCCGCCCCAGAGGTAGGGGGTGCCCAGCTTCTTCTGGGCGTAGTAGATCGCGCCCGCCGCCTGCTTGGACGGCTCGACCCGGCTCTTGGAGGACGCGAAGGACTTCTCCATCTTCCGGATGGTGGAGACGTAGTTCTGGGTCTCGCGGTACGGCGGTATCCCACCGTGCTTGATCACCGCGTAGGCCCCGGCGTTGTAGGCGGCGAGCATGTTCTCCGTGCGGTCGCCCGGCGCGTCCTTCACGTACTTCGCCAGCTTGCAGTCGTAGCTGGCGGCGGAGGGGATCGCGTCCTTGGGGTCCCAGACGTCGCGGTCGCCGTCCCCGTCGCCGTCGACGCCGTGGGCGGCCCAGGTGCCCGGGATGAACTGCGCTATGCCCTGCGCCTCGGCGTGGCTCTGCGCGTCCGGTTTCCAGCCGCTCTCCTGGTACAGCTGCGCGGCCAGCAGCGCCGGGCTGATCTCCGGGCAGAGGTTGCCCCACTTCTGCACCAGCGCCTGGTACTTCGACGGCACGGCGCCCTTCGCGAGGCCCGCGGACCGGCCGCCGCCCACCCCGGCCGCCCCGCCCATCAGATGGGCGGCGGCCACGTAGGTGCCGACGACGAGCAGCGAGACGAACAGGGAGATGAGGCCGAGCACTCCGCCCACGCCCAGCAGCCACAGCTTCTTCGTCCGCACCCCTCAACTCTGCCCGATCCCGCACGGGTTCACCTCCGCTTTCGGCCAGTCTCCGCCCCTTCCGCATCGCTTTCCGTCACTCTTCGCCCTCTTCGCCACCGTTCCCGACCCGTTCACCACGGCCACCTCCGGCCCACGCCGAGCGGCCCGCGCCACGGGCCACAGGGGGCCACGGCGCGGACAGGCGCGGGGACGGCGCGGAGGAGGCGCACACCGCCCGGAGCCGCGCCGTGGACCACCATTCCGTGGCACAATCCGGGAGAGACAACACTCGACCCAGGGCGGTGAGTTCAGGATGTTCCTCGGTGCCGAAAAGGGCGACATCACCACCATCATCGGCGGCATCGCCCCGGACTGGGGCCCGTTCGGCTCGCTCGGACGCGAAGCCCGCGTGATGATCGAGGTCGTGATGGCCGTCGCCATCCTCATCTGCCTCGGCATCGCGATCTGGGGCGCGGCGAAGCAGCGGATCGGCGTCACCGCGATGCGCGACACTTTCAGCGCGGAGCAGGGTAAGGGGCTGATCGTCGCCGGGCTGACCGGCGTGTTCATCATCGGCTCCCTCGGTACCCTCTTCACCATCGTCTACGGCATGGCCGTCTAGCTGTCTCCACACCAACTCCCGGCCAAGCACCGCTGGTTGGCGGACACATGCCGCGCGCCCGGCGGGGCCGCGCCCGGTCGCCCCCTCAGTTCCCGCTGGAATTCGCTGGGTTGACGGCGCGGAGCTGCCGGGCGAAGCGGCGGACGGCGTCGCTGAAGGCAGCCGGATCGTCGAAGTTCATGAGGTGCCGGGCGCGCGGGATCAGTTCGACGCGAGCCTCCGGATGCGCCCGGGCGAACCGCACCTCGTCCGACCGGAACACGGTGTCCTTCTCGCCGTTCAGGATCAGCACGGGCGCCCGCACCGCGCGCATCGACTCCGCGTCGAAGCGTCCCAGCACCTCTCCCCAGGCCGCGGGCAGGGTGTGGAAGGCGTACCCGGCCCGGATCGTCGCCTCCACCACCTCCCGCGGATAGAGGCGCCGCAGCAGGCGGTCGTTCCAGCGCGTCAGCCGGTCCGCCGGAACCCGGGGCACCAGCCCGGCGATCCACCGGTACGGCGCCACCCGGGCCCCCCGAGTGGCGAAGCTCGCACCCGCCAGCACCAGCCCACGGGTACGTTCCGGACGGCGGCGCGCGAACTCCAGCGTGACGTAGCCACCGAGCGAGTGGCCGACGACCAGGGCCGGTCCGTGCCCGAGGGCGTCCACCGCGTCCGCGATCACGTCCGTCGCGGCCCGCAGGCTCCAGGGCTCGGCCGAACGCTCCCCGTGGCCGGGCAGGTCGATCGCGGTCACCGGGAACTCACCGTCGAGCGCCGCCAGTTGCATGCTCCACTGGCCCGCGCTGAACCGCGTCCCGTGCACGAGGACGATGGGCACCCCGTCCGCCGTCATCAGCTCTCCCCCGCTCGCTCACCGGGTCACGCGCCGTCCACAGCGGACCCTACCCACCCGCGCCGGACCCGCCGGACCCACCCACGGCCGGTGCGTCCGGGCTCCGCCGGGTCACGAACTCCCGCCGCACGCAGGGCAGTCGAGCCCTCGCGGCGCTGGCGGGGCGGCGGGGCCCGCGCCCTAGCCGGCGGGCCGCCCGTGCCGAGCCGCGTCAGGTCGTGCCCGGCCGCGTCAGACGGGCCGTGGGAGGCCGTCCGCGCCGCCTAGCGGGGGAACACCTCGCCGCCAGGGGCGAGTTCCGGCCCTGGCGGGCCTGGGCGTCCCTCGCGGCGCGGCCACCGCCTGTGCCACCATCCGGCGGGCACGGCGGTAGCCGGTCGCCCCGGCCGTCACCCGGGCCACCCGGTCCGCCCCGCGCCACTCTCGCCCGGCGGCCACCCCCGGACGGTCCGCCGTGGCACGCTGCACCGTACGCGCACCGCCGCGCCCGGCCCGGCCCACCCCGCACCGGAGGAACGGCCCCGGGGGCGGGCCGGTTCATCCGCATCCGCACCGCGCCGGACCCGCGAGCCCGGCGCCCATCCGTACCGGAGCACCCATGGACATCGTCAACCCGGACCTCGACGAGTACCTGCTGGCCCACTGCACCCAGCCCGACGACCTGCTGCGCGAACTCGCCGCCGAGACCCAGCGCGAAGTGCCCGGCACCGAGATGCAGATCTCCCACGACGAGGGCGAACTGCTCGCCATGCTCGTCCGGTTGACCGGCGCCCGGTACGCGGTGGAGGTCGGCGTCTTCACCGGGTACTCCTCGCTGTGCGTGGCCCGCGCGCTGCCCACCGGCGGCCGGTTGCTGGCCTGCGACGTCTCCGAGGAGTGGACAACGATCGCCCGCCGCTACTGGGATCGCGCGGGCGTCAGTGACCGGATCGACCTACGGATCGCGCCCGCCGTCGACACCCTCCGCGCGCTCCCCGGGGACCCGGCCATCGACTTCGCCTTCATCGACGCGGACAAGACCGGCTACCCGGACTACTACGAGGAGCTGGTGCCCCGCGTGCGCCCCGGCGGCCTGCTGGTCCTCGACAACGTGCTGCGCCGGGGTGACGTGGTGGACCCGGAGGCGCGGGACGAGTCGGTGACCGCCATCCGCCGGACCAACGACCTGATCGTCGCCGACGAGCGCGTGGAGTCCGTGATGCTGCCGGTACGGGACGGGGTCACGCTGGTCCGCAAGCGCTGAACACGCCGTCCGGCCCCGGCACACCGAGCGGTTCGACTCCGCGTCGCCCTGCCCGCCTCCCCGGGCGGGCAGGGCACCGGCAGGGGTCGGACCGCACGGGCAGCGGAACACGGACCGGACCCACCAGCCGTGAACCGGACGGCGGTTGGCCACCTCACTCGACCAGCGCCTCCGGCTCCCGCGCCTCGGCGCCCTCCAACTGGCCCGGCACCGGCGTCAGTCCGGTCACGGCCACCGCCGCGGCCACCGAGACGGACAGCAACACCCCGGTGACCACCACCGGATCGGGGGCGAAGGTGGCCGCCAGCACGGCCACCGCGCACGCGGGGAAGATCCAGCGCAGCAGCCCGGGCCGCTGGTACGACCGCAACTGGAGGAACTCGACGGACAGTACGTACAGCGCCACCGGGATGGTGACCGCCGCCCCGGCCGCCCTCGGGCCCAACTCGTTCTCCCCCAGCACCTGGTGGGCCGCCACGACGAGACCTGGGCCGACCGCGGCCACCGCGGCGAAGAGGAACAGGTGCCCGTAGCCCCACAGCAGGGAGTGGCTGAGCCGCCGCGATCGCCTGGTCACCAACTCGTGTGCGGGGACGGAGAAGTACTGCCACCACATGGCGAAGACGATCAGCAGCCCGCCGATCACCACTCCGGTCAGGTCACCCAGCCCACCGCCGCCCTGCCAGTCGACCACCGACTGGATGCCCAGCGTCGCCGCCGTGACGCTCTCCCCGAGCACGATGATGGTGAACAGCCCGTACCGCTCACCGATGTGTCCCGGGTGCCAGGGGGTGCGGTGGTACCACTCGGCGAAGAGCGGCACCGCCAGCTCCACACAGGCGAACATCACGAAGCAGCCCAGCCGCCAGCCCTCCGGCACGAACAGCCAGGAGATCCAGCAGACTTCAGCGACCGCGATGCCCAGCGCGTACCGCAGACAGGTCCGCCGTCTCCCGCTCGTCGTCTCCTGCACCGCGGCCCGCAGCCACTGCGAGATCAGCGCCGTGCGCATCACCGCGTACCCCAGGATCGGTACGGTGAAGTCGAGTTCGGTCAGCGCGTGCGGAACCCCGGAGGCGAGGATGAGCACGCCGCTGATCTGCACCAGGGTCGCGACGCGGTAGGGCACGTCGTCCGTGTCGTAGGCGGAGGCGAACCAGGTGAAGTTCATCCACGCCCACCAGATCGCGAAGAAGATCAGCAGGAATCCGACGATGCCGCTCTGGAAGTGCGTCGTGCCGATCGCGTGCTCCAGCCGCGACCCCGCCTGCGCGATCGCCACCACGAAACACAGATCGAAGAAGAGCTCCAGCGGGGTCGCGGCGCGGTGCGCCTCCCGTGGCCGCCGACCCCGCATCGGGCGGTACCAGGCCGCGAACCGCGACGCGTCAACCGGTACCCGACTGTCTCCGGTGCTGCTCCCGCTCATGATCCGATTTCACGGCCTCCCGGCGCGGAGGACGAGCGGTGCCGGGCACACGGGTGAGCCAGCCCCCTCATCAGCCCCCACCGGCCCCACCACGGGCTCTCCGCGCGGCACCGGCCGAGCCCCGCCCGCGCGCCCGACCATCCACACGCTGTGGACAACCGTTCCGTACGCGCCCACCGTCCCGGGCCAGCGGCTCGCCACCAGCGCCGTGGCCGAAGACGCCGGGTGGATCTCAGCCATGTTCAGCCGCCCGCCGTCCTCCGCGATTGTCGGCGCGCGCTCCGGCCACCCCGGGGACGACGCCCCCTCCCGGCCCCGAACGGCGCGCCCCATCGCCCCGTCGGACGCCCCCGCACCCCCCGCGGACCCCGCTCCCGCCCCGGCCACTCCGGGCTCCCGAATGATCAATAAGCGCCCCCCGGGGCCGCGGCACCGCTACCGTGGGCCCCTCGCGTCGCCGAGCCCCCCACGTCCCCCGGACGTCCCCAGCGACCGCCGTACGGACGAACGGGCTCGCGGCTGCCCCCGCGGAACCGGGCACACCGGCGCTCCGCGACCGAGCGAACCAACCGACTCACCGTGTTCGCGCCTCACCGGAGTGCGCGCGAGGGGACTGCACCATGACGGGGCCCACGCTCGTCATCTTCGTCATCGCCCTGTTGATGCTGCTGTACATCCTGTTCGGCGACGCGCACTGGCTCCGGCGGAGAAAGGACCGCGACCACCGGCCCTCCGGGACACCGGCGGAGCCGACCCTCCGGGGCACGGACCGCCACTGACCCTCCGGGGACCGCCAGGGCCCGCCCCCCGAGATCGGCGCCCCCGGGCCCGCCCGGGACGCTGGCCCGCGCGGAACCGGCACGTGTCCGGAACTCCCCTTGTGGACACGGCATCCCTGCGTCCAGGGCCCCGGTGGACGCCCCGTACGCTACTTCGACCGGATGACCCGCTGACATGGCCGGGACAGCGACCGGAAGCTCACCGAAGCCGGTCGGAACGCGGGAGAGAAAAGGGGAGCGGCGTGCAGGCGTTGGCAGCTGAGGATCCACGCGAGATAGCGGGGTACACCCTGCGCGGGCGGCTCGGTGCCGGAGGCATGGGCGTGGTCTACCTCTCCTACACCCCCGGCGGTCAGCCCGTGGCCCTCAAGGTCATCCGCCGCGAGTACGCCGAGGACGTCGAGTTCCGACGCAGGTTCACCCGCGAGGTCAACGCGGCCCGCCGTGTGCAGGGCGCCTACACCACGCCGGTGCTGGACAGCGACACCGAGGGCGCCCAGCCCTGGCTCGCCAGCGCCTACGTCCCCGGCCCGTCCCTCGCGCACGCGGTGCGCACCCACGGCGCGCTGCCGACGGGCACGGTGCTCTCGCTCGTCGCGGGCACGGCCGAGGCGCTCCAGTCCATCCACCGGGCCGACGTCGTCCACCGCGACCTCAAGCCCACCAACATCCTGCTGGCCGCCGACGGGCCCCGCGTCATCGACTTCGGCATCGCCCACGCCACCGACGCGACCGCCCTCACCGGCACCGACGTCCGGCTGGGCACCCCCGCCTACATGGCGCCGGAACAGGTCACCCGACACACCGAGGCCGGTCCCGCGGTGGACGTCTTCGCGCTCGGCCTGATCGCGTACTTCGCGGCCACCGAGGGCCACCCCTTCGGCGAGGGCGCCGGATACGCGCTGCTCTACCGGATCGTCTCGGAGGAGCCCGACCTCTCCGGCTGCCCACCCCAGCTGCACGAGCTGATCAGCCGCTGCCTGGCCAAGGAGGCGGCCGCCCGGCCCACCCCCGCCGAGGTCATCCGCCTCTGCCACGCCAGCGGAGAGGGGGTGTCCCTGGAGCGGACCGACGGCTGGTGGCTGCCCAGCCCGGTCGCCGAGGACGTACGCCGCACCGGCGTGACGGGCGGCGACAGCGCCTCGGGCCCGGCCGGGCCCGAGGCCCAGGACCCCACCCCCACCTCGGCCACCGCCCACCCCGCGAGCCCGCCCGGAACCCAGCCCCCGCCGCCCGGAGTACCGGGGCCCCACCACGGCTTCGGCGCGACCCCACCGTCCGACCCGCACCAGGCGCCCACCTCGACCGCGCCCCTCGGCACACCCCCGCCCGGCACCCCGCCACCGACGGCCACCCCGACCGACGGCACGCCCAACACCCCGGGCACGCCCGGCGGTTCGGCCACCTGGCCCACCGGTACCGGCGGCTCGACACCCACCGCGCACCTCACCGCGCCGGGGACGCCCACGCGACGGCTCACGAACCCGTCCGACACCGCCGCCCCGTCGGGCCCGGGCGGGACCGGCGGCGGGCGGCGCGACGCGTCCGGACAGGGCGGACGCGGACGCGGGCGCGTCCTGATCGCGGTCTCCGCGGCGCTGGCCGCCGTGCTGGCCGGAGGCGGCATGTGGTTCGCCGCCACCCAGTTCCAGGACAACCCGCCAGGGGCCAGCGACCCCGTCGACCGGCCCAAGGAGGAGGACGGCTGGCGGCTCACCGCGGACGACGAGCCCCTGGTCATCAGCGCCCCCACCAAGGAGGGCGACGCCTTCGCCAGTTGCGCCAGCGCCCCCTCCACCTTCGTCGACCTGGAGACCCTCAAGGTGACGACGGAGAGCAACCACGGCAACCACATCGCCGACTCACAGTCACTGGAGTACATGAACTGCGGGAAGGGGGGCTCCGCCCCCGGCAGCGGCTTCAAACTGCTGGACGGCAAGGGGATCATGGGCGAGGTCGACCGGCGGGACGTCACCCCCGGCGAGTGCCGCACCACCGCCCGCTCCGCCAACATCCCCAACCCCGTCTCCATCAAGCAGATCCAGCGCGGCAAGACCCTGACCAAGGACATGGGGCTCTGCGTGGAGACGGCGAGGAAACGCGTGGTGCTGCTCTGGATCGAGCGCGCCGACAAGCACCCCGACAACCACAACCTCCGCACCTACCTGGTCAAGGCCACCCAGTGGGCCCGCAAGGGCTCCTGACGGCCCGGCGGCGGAGCCGACACCGGCGGCCCGACACCGCCCACCGGCCACCCCCGGCCGCCCGGACGGCCCCTCCCCGCCGAGCGCACCGGGGCCCCGCGCGCGGATACGGCGTCAACTCCCTTGCCGTACCGGCTCCGTAGCGCCCCTCGTCCGGCTACCGTCGTGTTTGTACAGTAGACGTGGCGAGGGAGCGCTCCCGGCATGAGCATCGGTGGAGACGAGTACGGCGAGCACGGTCGCCTGGGCGAGACGGGCCCCGGACGCGGCCCCGGAGAGCGCGGCCTCACCACCCGTACCCACCTTCCCGGAGACGAGGGCGGCGGCAGACCGCCCGCCCGCCCCGGCAGGAACCTCATCACCGTCATCGGCGTCGTCGTCCTGCTGATCGCCGCCATCGCCTTCGCCAACAAGGGCGACGGCGGTGACACCGAGGCGGGCGGCGACGACAAGGGCGACGCCCAACCCACCGCCCCGAGCGGGGAGAAGCCCGTCGAGGACAGCGCGAACGGCATCGCCTCCGGCTTCCCCCGCACCGAGCAGGGCGCCCAGAGCGCCGCCGCCAACTTCGCCGTCGCGCTGGTGTCAGACAAGATCGTCCAGCCGGAGGAGCGGCAGCGGATCGTCAGTCAGGTGTTCGTCCCCAGCCGGGTCGACGAGATGCGCACCAAGATGGACAAGGCGTACTCCACCACGTTCCTCGACGGAATGGGGCTGGACGAGGACGGCAAAGCCGCCGCCAAGGGCGCGACCTACGTCTCGCGCACCGCCCCGGTCGGCACCACGGTGGTCACCTACGAGAACCGCTCGGCCAAGGTCGACGTCTGGTGCACGGGCGTGTTCGGCATGGCCGGTGAGGACACCACCAATCCCGTGACGAGCGATTGGTTCACCATGAAACTCGATCTGCGCTGGGCAGACGGAGAATGGAAGGTGCACGGGTTCACGCAGAAGCAGGGACCCGCGCCGGTGAACGGAGACAACAGGGCCTCCACCGCCGACCAGATCGCCGAAGCCGTCCGGAAGTTCGGAGGGTTCACCTATGCGCGCTGACCTCAGGAGCCGCGCCCTCGCGACACTCGCGCCGCTCACCGCCGTGGGTGCCGTCGGAGCCGTCTTCGCCCCCTCCGCGCACGCGGCCCCGGAGGACGACTGCGACCTCATCGTCGGCCCCGCCAAGGACTACTGCGAGAAGGAGGACGACGGCGGGGGCTCCGGTGGAGACGGTGGCGGTGGCGGAGGCGGGGGGAACCCCGCCGACGAGCCGCTCTCGACCCTCGACCCGCTGTCGTCGCTCGCCAAGGGCTGCGCCGAGGCGGCCTCGTGGACCGTCGACAAGCTCTCGGAACTCGTCAACTCCACCACCACCGTGGACTTCACGAACGCCGAGTTCCTCCGCCAGTACGCGGTCGTCTTCGCCGCCTCGTCGATTCTCACGCTGACGCTGTGGCTGCTGGCGGTGGCCAAGCGGGCGATCCGCGGCGTCCCGTTCACCGAGGCGATGACCGAGGCGATCGGTTTCCTCTGGCTGACGGTCATCGCCTCGGCGTTCACCCCGCTGATCCTGTACACCGTGGTCTCCGCGACGGACGCGGTGACCGACGTGGTGGCCTCGGGCACCTCGGACAAGACCGACCAGTTCTTCGGCACCTTCTCCGAGGCGCTGAAGAAGGGCGAGGACATCGGCGGCGGCCCGATCATGCTGATCGTGGTGTCGCTGATCTCGGTACTGGCGGCCGGAGTCCTCTACCTCGAACTGGTCATCCGCGCGGCGCTGCTCTACGTCGGGGCGCTGCTCGGCACGGCCGTCTACGCCGGCCTGGTGGACAAGAACCTGTGGAGTCACGTCCGGCGCTGGGCGGGCATCATGATCGCGGTGATCCTGGTCAAACCGGTCATCGTGATCGTCCTCGGGCTGGCCGGAGCGCTCTCCTCCTCGGACGGGCCGAACGCGTTCTCCGCCATCGTCTCCGGACTGGCCATCATCATCCTGGCGATCTTCGCGAGCGCGATGATCTACCGGTTCGTGCCCGGCTTCGGTGACGACATCGTCAACCAGCGCAACGCCAGCCGGGATCCGGCGTCCCGCTCGGCCGCGGCGATCGTCTCCTCCCCGGCGGCGCTCGTCCGGCAGGGCATCAACACGCACAGTGCCCGCGGCGGCGGAGGCGGCGGGGGCGGCGGTGCCTCGAACACGAACAGCAAACCGGCGAACCCGGTCAGCGGCGGGGTGGCGGCCCACAGCTCCCGTGGCGGCGAGACCCGCCAGCCCCCGGCGCCCCGGGCGCCCACCCCCCCGTCCCGCACCGGTACGCCACGCGGCGACGGGACGAACACCGGCCGCTGACGCCCGAAGCCGCCCGGGACGCCCCCGGGCGGCGGGCCCCGCCGAGGCCCTTCGCACGCGCCCCCGGGGCGATACCCCGCACGCCCCGGGTACGTCCAGCACTCCGGCGCCGCGCCCCGGCGGACCGTATCCTGACGGGGTCCTGGTCTGCGTCCGCGTCCAGTCCGGGCGGGGCCCACCCTCAGTCACATCACGCCGCACCAGGAGGAGTTGACGGTCATGACGACACCGGCACACACCGCCGACGCGCCGCAGGCCGTACCGCAGCGCCGCACCTACCTCATCGGCCGCCCCCGGCCGAACGCGATCGTCGGCAAGAACCGGGAGACCGGTGAGATCGGGCTGATCATCGCCGGAGCCTTCGTCGGCATGATGAGCGGCCTGCTGATCCCGACCCTCTCGCTGCGCATCCCCGCGCTGGTCGGCTTCCCGATGCTGGCGCTCGCCGCCGTCTACGTCCCCTACAAACAGCGCACGTTCTACCGCTGGTACGAGATCAACCGCTCGTACAAGAGGCTCCTCCGGCGCGGCACCACCTACCGTTCCGACGCCAGGGAAGCGGGTACCCGGCTCGACGGCCGCGAGGTGGAGATCGGCCCGCCGCCGGGCGTCGGCCGCACCACCTGGCTCTCCGCCCCCTTCGGGCCGGACGAGATCGCCGTGCTGCTGCACGCCGACCGCCGCACCGTCACCGCCGCGATAGAGATCGAGGGCCCCGGTGTCGGCCTGCGCGACAGCGAGGACCAGGAGGCCCTCGTCGACCGGTACGGCACGCTGCTCAAGCACGTCGCCAACGGCGACGGCTACGTCTCCCGGCTCCAGATGCTCGCCCGCACCCTCCCCGCCGACCCGGACGCGCACGCCAAGGACGTCGAACAGCGCGGGGACGAACGGGCCGACCCCTGGCTGCGGCGCTCCTACGACCAACTCCAGTCCATGGTCTCCACCTCCAGCGAGCAGCACCGCGCCTACCTCGTCGCCTGCATGCGGTACGGCCGTGAACTCGCCAGCGAGGGCGCCACGCTGGCCAAGGCGGCCCGGGACTCCGCAGGCCGCAGGCTCTCCAAGGACGAGGGCCTCGCCATCGTCATGGCCCGCGAACTCACCGACATCTGCGCCCGGTTGGCGGAAGCCGACATCCGGGTGCGGCAGCCCCTCGGCCAGGCGCGACTCGCCTCCCTCGTGCACTCGATGTACGACCCGGACCACCCCATCGACCACATCCAGGCCATGTCCAAGCGGAACGCCTGGCCCGCCGAGCTCGACGCCCGCGAGTCGACCTACCTCCAGGCCAAGACCCGCGAGTCCGCCACCCGCGAGCCCTGGTGCCACTCGACGGCCTGGGTCAAGGAGTGGCCGATGACCCCCGTCGGCGTCAACTTCCTCGCCCCCCTCCTCGTCCACACCCCGGACGTGATCCGCACCGTTGCCGTCACGATGGACCTCGAACCGACCGAGCTGGCCATCGAGCGCATGCTCAGCGAGAAGACCAACGACGAGGCGGAGGCCAGCCGTTCGGCCAAGATGAACCGCACCGTCGACCCCCGGGACGTCGCCGCGCACGGCCGGATCGACCAGCGCGGCGAGGACCTCGCCTCCGGAGCCGCCGGCGTCAACCTGGTCGGCTACATCACCGTCTCCTCCCGCAACCCGGAGGCCCTCGCCCGCGACAAGCGCACCATCCGCGCCTCGGCGGGCAAGAGTTACCTCAAACTGGAGTGGTGCGACCGAGAACACCACCGTGCCTTCGTGAACACCCTGCCCTTCGCGACCGGCATCCGCTGACCCCACACCCGCCGCGCCACCACCGCACGGCCCGGGCGCCACTCCGGACACCCGGGCGCGGACTGACCCACACAGACGCGTGGCTACGCCACCTTTTGTCCCATGGCCGCCCGCGCCGCACTGCCCCACAGTGGTCCCCAGACCGCGAAGCGGCACGGCTCCCACCTCCGTCCCCCGGCCCGCGAAGGCCCAACTCCGGGGAAAGGAACGGGATTCCGACGGTTCGGTGCGCTCGCCGCACCCCACGCCGCATACGCTGGTAGCGCGCCGCACACCAGAGGGAGGAACCGCTGTGGCCGGGCTCGATCCACTGACAGCCATCACCGACGCCTTCACCAGCTTCCTCTTCGGCAAGACCGAGACGACGCGGCTTCCGGTACGCACCTCGACGGGCCAGGCCCAGGCGGTCTACCTGCCCACCGCGGCCCCCGGGCTGGGAGACTCCGGGGTCATCATCGGCCGCGAGGTCTACAGCGGGAAGGGCTACATCTACGACCCCTTCCAGCTCTACGGCCAGCAACTCCCCGCCCCTCACTGGCTGGTGCTCGGCGAGTCCGGCAACGGCAAGTCAGCGCTGGAGAAGACCTACGTCCTGCGCCAACTCCGGTTCCGCGACCGCCAGGTCGTCGTGCTGGACGCCCAGGGCGAGGACGGCGTGGGCGAGTGGAACCTGATCGCCGAGGAACTCGGCGTCACCCCCATCCGGCTCGACCCGACCGCCGCGCTGGACCAGGGCATCCGCCTCAACCCGCTCGACCCGGCCATCACCACCACCGGCCAACTCGCCCTGCTGCGCACCATCATCGAGGTGGCGCTGGGCCACGGCCTGGACGAGCGCTCCGGCTTCGCCCTCAAGGTGGCACACGCCTACGTCAACGCGACCATCGCGGACCGCCAGCCGATACTCACCGACATCGTCGACCAACTCCGCCACCCCAAGCCGGAGTCGGCGGAGGCGATGAATGTCCGGCTGGACGACGTACGGGAGTGGGGACTGGACGTCGCGCTGGTCCTCGACCGTCTCGTCGACGGCGACCTGCGCGGCATGTTCGACGGCCCCACCACGGTCGGCATCGACCTCGACGCGCCCCTCACCGTCTTCGACCTCTCCCACATCGACCGCAACTCGATCGCGATGCCCATCCTGATGGCCATCGTCGGCGTCTGGCTGGAACACACCTGGATCCGCCCGGACCGCAAGAAACGCATCTTCCTCGTCGAAGAGGCATGGCACATCATCAACAGCCCCTTCGTCGCCCAGCTCTTCCAGCGTCTCCTCAAGTTCGGGCGCCGACTCGGCCTCTCCTTCGTCGCCGTCGTCCACCACCTCTCCGACGTGGTGGACGGAGCCGCCGCACGCGAGGCCGCCGCGATCCTGAAGATGGCCTCCACCCGCACCATCTACGCCCAGAAGGCCGACGAGGCGCGAGCCACCGGCCGCGTCCTCGGCCTGCCCCGCTGGGCCGTCGAGATCATCCCCACGCTCTCCCCGGGCATCGCGGTGTGGGACGTCAACGGCAACGTCCAGGTCGTCAAGCACCTCGTCACCGAGGCCGAACGCCCCCTCGTCTTCACCGACCGCGCCATGACGGAGTCCGCTATGGCCGCCGACGAGGCCGCCCTCCAGGCCGCGCTCGAAGTCGACCTGGAGGCGGAGTCCGAGGCCCGCGCCCTCGCGGTCGAACGCGCCCACGGCTCCCCGTCCTCCAACTCCACGGTCGCCTGAGCCCGTCCGCACGGGACGGCTCACCGGTGGAGCCGGGACCCCCGGCTCCACCCTCCGGCCGCCCCGCCCACCCCACAGCCCGAACCCACCGGCGAGAGAACGATGACCGCTGACAAGCGCTCCCCCCAGCCCCCCGCCGGCCCCAACCGACAGGGCGGCAACGGAATCCCGGACGGTCTGCTCGTCGGCGCTCTCGGCCTGCTCTTCGGCCTGACCCTCTTCACCTGGACGGCCACCGGCCTCTCCGGCCTCCTCAGCAAGGGCGCCTGGCCACCCGACGTCACCTTCACCAGCAGTCCCCTGGCCATTCGCGCCCTGATGAGCGAACCCCACGACCTGGCCGCGGCCTGGCCGGACACCCCGCCCGAGGCGCTCTCCGGCTGGGGACTCTTCTGGGGCATCTTCATCAGCCAGCTCCTCGTCCTCATCGTGCTGACGATCTTCACCCTCGGCACCCTCGCCCGGGCCCGCGCCGTACGGGCCGCGCGCCGAGCCGAGAAGCAGAACGCCGCCACCACGGCGGCTCCGCCCGCCGAGCCCGCGCCGTCCCCGGCCGAGCCCGAGCGGACCGCCCCCGCACCCCCACCGCTCGTCAAGGAACCGGCCCCACAGGCCCCCACCGAGCAGGCCCCCGAACCCACACCACCCACACTCACATCCACAGTCGCGGCCGCAGCCACACCACCCTCCGCCCTCCCCTCGGCCACGCAACGACTACGCGAAGCCCCCGGCGCCGCCCTCATCGCCACCGACGACCCCCGCGTCTGGGCCGAAACCAAGGACACCCGCGCCACGTTGGGCCCCATCCACCTCTACGACCCAGGCCACAGCTGCGACGCCTCCGAACGCCTCCGCTGGTCGCCCCTCCACGGCTGCGCTGACCGCACCGTCGCCGCGGGACGAGCCGCCGCCCTGCTCGAACCCCTCCGCTCCCCCCGGCCCATAGACGCCACCACCCACTCGGCCGCGGAAACCCTCCTCCGCTGCTGGCTCCACGCCGCGGCTCTCGACGACCGGCCGATCCGGGAACTCCAGCGCTGGCTGCTCTCCCTCTCCCCCGGCGCCTCCGGCGTCCGCCCCGGCAACGCCTGGGCCCGAACCACCGGCAAGTCCAGCGCCTCTGACGCGGTCCGGATCCTCCGCACCCACCCCCGAGCGGCGTCGGGCACCGCAGGAGAGCTGGAGGCCACCCTCACCGGCCACCCACGCCTCCGCCAGGACGCCACCGCCCTGATCCGCCGCGCCCTCACCCCACTCGAACAACTCCACGTACGAGACGCCTGCACAGCCACCCGAGCCGATCGCATCGCCCTGGACTCGTTCATCAACGAAACCGGGACGCTGTACGTCGTCGGAAACGACCCCGCGCTGCTGCCCTTCCTCAACGCCCTCGCGCAGAGCGTGGACGAGCAGGGCCGTCAGAGCGTCACACAGTCCCCCGGCGGACACATCGATCCGCCCCTCACCACCATTCTCGAACTCCCCCTCACCTCCCCCCAGCAGTAGCCAGCCAGACAAACCCCGCAACCCCACCAGCAACCGCATACCGAACCGGAAAACCCGTCCACAAAGGCCCCTCCCCTCCCCGGCCCCAACACCTCCCCGGCCCCACCCAGAACGACAAGTACCCAACGCGAAAAAGGGCAGCGGCCCTCACGGGGACACCCCCATGAAAACCACTACCCTCCAAAACAAAAAACAACGGCGCCACAAACGCGAAGAGGCCCTGGAACCAGTGCTCTCACACCGGCCTCCAGGGCCTCAACCACACAAAGTTCGGCGGTGACCTACTCTCCCACGAGGTCCCCCTCGCAGTACCATCGGCGCTGGCAGGCTTAGCTTCCGGGTTCGGAATGTAACCGGGCGTTCCCCCACCGCTATAACCACCGAAACACACCCACACCAACAACCCACCCCCCACAAACAAGGGCATGAGCCACATCGGCATGGAAAACACGCAACACACTCTTCAAAAATAAACAAAGAAGAATAGTCGTTGTCTCAGAAACCACACAGTGAACGCGAGCACCTACGGACAAGCCCTCGGCCTATTAGTACCGGTCAACTCCACCCATTACTAGGCTTCCATATCCGGCCTATCAACCCCGTCATCTCCAGGGAGCCTTAACCCCACAAAGGGGGTGGGAGTCCTCATCTCGAAGCAGGCTTCCCGCTTAGATGCTTTCAGCGGTTATCCCTCCCGAACGTAGCCAACCAGCCATGCCCTTGGCAGAACAACTGGCACACCAGAGGTTCGTCCGTCCCGGTCCTCTCGTACTAGGGACAGCCCTTCTCAAGACTCCTCCGCGCGCAGCGGATAGGGACCGAACTGTCTCACGACGTTCTAAACCCAGCTCGCGTACCGCTTTAATGGGCGAACAGCCCAACCCTTGGGACCGACTCCAGCCCCAGGATGCGACGAGCCGACATCGAGGTGCCAAACCATCCCGTCGATACGGACTCTTGGGGAAGATCAGCCTGTTATCCCCGGGGTACCTTTTATCCGTTGAGCGACGGCGCTTCCACAAGCCACCGCCGGATCACTAGTCCCGACTTTCGTCCCTGCTCGACCCGTCAGTCTCACAGTCAAGCTCCCTTGTGCACTTACACTCACCACCTGATGACCAACCAGGCTGAGGGAACCTTTGGGCGCCTCCGTTACCCTTTAGGAGGCAACCGCCCCAGTTAAACTACCCACCAGACACTGTCCCTGATCCGGATCACGGACCCAGGTTCAGGCATCCAGCACGACCAGAGTGGTATTTCAACAACGACTCCACCAACGCTGGCGCGTCAATATCACAGTCTCCCACCTATCCTACACAAGCCGAACCGAACACCAATATCAAGCTATAGTAAAGGTCCCGGGGTCTTTCCGTCCTGCTGCGCGAAACGAGCATCTTTACTCGTAGTGCAATTTCACCGGGCCTATGGTTGAGACAGCCGAGAAGTCGTTACGCCATTCGTGCAGGTCGGAACTTACCCGACAAGGAATTTCGCTACCTTAGGATGGTTATAGTTACCACCGCCGTTTACTGGCGCTTAAGTTCCCAGCCCCGCCACCCCCAAAAGAGCAGCTCACCGGTCCCCTTAACGTTCCAGCACCGGGCAGGCGTCAGTCCGTATACATCGCCTTACGGCTTCGCACGGACCTGTGTTTTTAATAAACAGTCGCTTCTCGCTGGTCTCTGCGGCCACACCCAGCTCACACCGAAAAGGTGATCACCAAACATGGCCCCCCTTCTCCCGAAGTTACGGGGGCATTTTGCCGAGTTCCTTAACCATAGTTCACCCGAACGCCTCGGTATTCTCTACCAGACCACCTGAGTCGGTTTCGGGTACGGGCCGCCACACACCTCGCTAGAGGCTTTTCTCGACAGCACAGGATCATCCACTTCACCACAATCGGCTCGGCATCAGGTCTCACCCCTATAACGGTGCACGGATTTCCCTGCACACCGGGCTACACCCTTACCCCGGGACAACCACCGCCCGGGCTGGACTACCTCACTGCGTCACCCCATCACTCACCTACTACAGACTTGGACCGTCGGATCCACCCTCAAGCCTCCGAAGAGAACAAGAAGACTTCACGGACTTAGCATCACCTGATTCAATGCTTGACGGTGCATAGCGGGTACCGGAATATCAACCGGTTCTCCATCGACTACGCCTGTCGGCCTCGCCTTAGGTCCCGACTTACCCTGGGCAGATCAGCTTGACCCAGGAACCCTTAGTCAATCGGCGCACACGTTTCTCACGCATGTATCGCTACTCATGCCTGCATTCTCACTCGCATACCATCCACGGCTCGCTCACACGACCGCTTCACCCGGCACACGACGCTCCCCTACCCACCCACACACCCGTTAAGGCACACATGTGAGTGACACGACTTCGGCGGTGTACTTGAGCCCCGCTACATTATCGGCGCAGAATCACTTGACCAGTGAGCTATTACGCACTCTTTCAAGGATGGCTGCTTCTAAGCCAACCTCCTGGTTGTCCCTGCGACTCCACATCCTTTCCCACTTAGCACACGCTTAGGGGCCTTAGTCGATGCTCTGGGCTGTTTCCCTCTCGACCATGGAGCTTATCCCCCACAGTCTCACTGCCGCGCTCTCACTTACCGGCATTCGGAGTTTGGCTAAGGTCAGTAACCCGGTAAGGCCCATCGCCTACCCAGTGCTCTACCTCCGGCAAGAAACACACGACGCTGCACCTAAATGCATTTCGGGGAGAACCAGCTATCACGAAGTTTGATTGGCCTTTCACCCCTAACCACAGGTCATCCCCCAGGTTTTCAACCCTGGTGGGTTCGGGCCTCCACACGGTCTTACCCGCGCTTCACCCTGCCCATGGCTAGATCACTCCGCTTCGGGTCTAGGACACACTACTCAACGCCCTTATCGGACTCGCTTTCGCTACGGCTCCCCCACACGGGTTAACC
Organism: Streptomyces sp. AJS327; assembly: GCF_013450295.1. Lineage (GTDB taxonomy): Bacteria > Actinomycetota > Actinomycetes > Streptomycetales > Streptomycetaceae > Streptomyces. The sequence continues at coordinate 465,156 of NZ_SKBR01000004.1, read as the reverse complement.
TCGCAACATGCCGCAAACTCGCAGGCTCATTCTTCAAAAGGCACGCAGTCACGACCACCAGTGCAAAAACACCAGCAGCGACGCTCCCACGGCTTGTAGGCACACGGTTTCAGGTACTCTTTCACTCCGCTCCCGCGGTACTTTTCACCATTCCCT
>NZ_SKBR01000004.1:0-462500 GCF_013450295.1 Streptomyces sp. AJS327 | reverse complement strand
GAGAGCGACACCAACGAAAGGAATCATTCCGTCAGCATCCAGCATCCTCGCTGTCATCAAAATCAATCAAAGGAACCACATCCACAAACCACACCCCACACAAAAAGTGAGACGCAGCCCGTGAACGGGGTATCAACAATCTGGCGTTGACTTTTGGCACGCTGTTGAGTTCTCAAAGAACGGACGCTTCCATCGAACCTGAAACCAGGCCCTCCGGGCGCTTCCCTCTCGGTGTGTCCCCGACACTATCAGATCCAATTTCCCGAACCGAACCGGCCCAAAAACTCGAATTCCTGATCCCCAGTCGGGCTGGGACGCCTTTCGACGTGTCCACTACGTTAACCGAACCCCCGCCCCGCACAAAATCGAGCCCGAACCAACAGACCCCACCCGCACGAAACCCCCGGAACCCACAGCGCACCAGAAAAAGCCAGCACACCGAAAAGCCCCAGAAAAGGGAAACAATCACAGTAGTAGACGCCGAAAACGGCAGAAACCGCCGAGCAGCCACAAGGACTCCCCGACAGCTCGCAGGAGACTACGTACCCCCGACTGGCCTGTCAACTCCGTTTTCCAGTACCGGCGTCCAACCGGCTGAGACCAGCGCACTCCGCTGATCGCCAGGGTGTGGGTCCCGCTGAACGCTCAGGGGGTGGCGCTCAGCTGTCGCGCGAGTCGGCACCCGCCCCGTCGAGCGGACGCGGGCCGTCAGTCCAGGTCGGTGAGCCGCCCTCCGGCGTCCGGCTGCGCTTCCTCGACTCGGCGCAGCAGGCGAGTCAGCAGTTCGCCGAGCAGGGCCCGCTCCGCGGTGGTGAGGTCCTGGAGCAGCTCCCCCTCGAACAGAGATGCCCCCTGCATCACCTGAAGCCACTTCTCCCGCCCCTGGTCGGTCAGGCCGACGATCACCCGGACCCGGTTCTCCGGGTCGCGTTCGCGGGTCACGAGTCCCTGGATGACCATGCGGTCGATCCGGTGCGTCATCGCGGCGGGCGTCAGGCCGAGGCGTCTGGCGATGGTGCCTGGCCAGAGCTGGTAGGGCGAGCCGGACATCACGAGTTCCTTCAGCACCTCCCACTCGGCGCTGCTCAACCCGAGCGTGGCCAACTGCCGCCCGTAGGCGACGGTCATGCGGCGATCCAGGCGGCTGAGCGCGTTCACGACCTTCTCCACCTGGGGGTCCAGGTCCTGGTACTCGCGCTGGTAGATCGCGATCTGCTCATCGAGCGGCGGTAGCTGGTCGGACATGCTCCGGAGTATCCCACGGAAGGCTGTTCGACCTGAAGACTTGCCCCGTGTAGTCTTTAGCTCCGAACTTTAGGTTCTAACTGTCGGTTCGGCGCCGTGCTCGGTATGTGATCGGTACGTGGTCGGCGCTGTGGCAACCGATGGTCTCTCGTACGGCTGTGCGCAGCCCTGATCAAGGCAGGTGAGTGTGGTTTCCTCGGGGGGCGCGATGCTGCGTCGCATCCAGCTTGGCAACGCCCTGGCGGCGTTCGGTAGCGGCTTCACGATGCCGTTCCTCTTCGTGTACGTGGCCAGGGTCCGAGATCTCGGCAACGGCACGGCCGGTGCGGTGCTCGCGGCGTTCGCCGCGGCCGCTCTGGTGGTGCTGCCCTTCGCCGGGCGGGTGATCGACCGGCGGGGCCCGATGGCCATGGTCGTGATCGGTACCGGTCTCGCGGTCACCGGTGCCCTGGCCTTCGGAGTCGCGGGCAGCGCGCCCACAGCTCTACTGGCCTCGGCTCTTCTGGGCGGCGGCATCGCGGTGCTGCAACCCGCTCTGGCCACCATGATCGTCCGGTGCTCTGACTCGACGACGCGGTCACGGGCCTTCGCCACCCAGTTCTTCCTCAACAACCTCGGGCTGGGCATCGGCGGGTTGCTGGGGGGCCTGCTGGTGGACGAACACCGCCCAGCCAGCTTCACCGTGCTCTTCACGATCGAGGCGGCCATGTTCGTCACACTGCTGATCGTGCTGCGAGGGGTGCGTATGCCCGGCCCCGAGCTGGAGCGAGCGGTGCGAGTCCCGGCGGGCGTCGAGCGGCGAGCCGTCCGGGACGAGGCGCCGCGGGAACTCGCGACGGGCGAGAGGCCTGGTAGCGGCTGGGGCGTGCTCTTCCGGGACCGTCCGATGGTGTTGCTCTGCGTACTGGGCTTCGTTCTCTTCTTCACCTGCTACGGGCAGTTCGAGTCCGGGCTCTCCGCCTACGCGGTGGACGTGACCGGTATCTCGACCTCGACACTCGGAGTCGCGCTCGCTGCCAACACCGGCGTCATCGTTATCGCTCAGTTCACGATGCTGCGGATAGTCGAGCGACGGCGACGCAGCCGCGTGGTGGCTCTGGTGGGGTTGATATGGATGGTCGCCTGGCTGGCGGCGGGCGCCTCCGGCCTGGTGAACGCGGTTCCAGCCATGGCGACGGCGCTGCTGATCGGAACGTACGCGCTCTTCGGTCTGGGCGAGACGATGCTCTCCCCGACGGTCGCGCCGCTGGTCGCCGATCTGGCTCCGGCCCGGCTGATGGGTCAGTACAACTCGGCGTTCGCGCTGGTCAAGCAGCTGGCGCTGGCGGTGGGCCCGGCGATTGGCGGACTGCTGGCGGCGTTGGGGGCCTACGGGCTCTACATCGTGTTGCTGGTGCTGTGCTCGTTGGGGATATCCGCGCTGGCGCTGGTGCTGGGGCGGCAGCTCACCGCAGAGCAGGACAGCCCGCTGCGCGGTGGGGTTGTCGCACGGGGCGGGGCACGCGATGCCCCGTCGGCGGTCTCCGCTACCGGCGATGAGTCCGCTGAGAAAGCCGAGGTCGCTTCCGCAGCCTCCGAGGGTGCTGGTTCGTCGCGCGACACCACGGAGGCGGTACCCGTGCCCGTCTGCGTTCCGGCCTCCTGAGACGGACCGGGCACCTCGGAGTGGGGGGCGTGTGCGTGGGTGCTGCCCGTCGGCGTGACGGGGAGTTGGTGAGTTGGGCAGCTCGTGGTTCTCCCGCTCCGGGGCTCGACGTCCCGGAGCCCCGGAGTCGCTGGGCTTCGGCCTTCGGGGTTTCGGGGGGCGGGGTTTCGGGGGGTCGCGGCTGGAGCGGGAGTTCGGCCGTGGTGGCGGTGACGGGGCGACGGTGAGGTGGGTCGTGAGTGGAGAGGTTGGTGTGCGGGGTGGTGTGTGAGCGCGCGAGGGGGCGCCCGGTGGTACCAGGAGCAGGCTGTCGAGGGGTTGGGTGGACGGGCTCGCCGGCCTTATCGGCCGGGCAGGGTGAACTCACACCAGACGGCCTTGCCGCCCGGGGTTCTGCGGGATCCCCAGGCGGAGGCGATGGTGGCGACGATCGAGATGCCGCGTCCCGACTCGTCGACGGGTTCGGCCCGACGACGGCGGGGCAGGTGGTCGTCTCCGTCCGTGACCTCGATGATCAGACGGCGGTCGGTGCGGCGCAGCCGCAGTCGCATCGGCGGGGTGCCGTGCTGAAGGGAGTTGGCGACGAGCTCGCTGGTGGCGAGCACGGCCAGTTCGCGCAGTTCGGCGGGGAACCGCCAGGAGGCGAGCACACCGGAGGCGAAGGCGCGGGCACGTGGGGCGGCCTCAACGCCGCCCAGCAGGTCGAGTGCGGCACCGCGGAAGAGTTCGGCCTCCTCACCGCTTCGGGCGGGGTGCTGGAGAACGAGTACCGCGACGTCGTCGTCGTGTTCGGCGGTGATGCCGAGGGAGCGCAGCAACCGGTCGCAGACGATCTCCGGGGCGCCGTCCGCGCCGGAGATCGCCCGTTCCAGCGCGTCGACGCCGTCGTCGATATCGGTGTCCCGGCGCTCGACGAGTCCATCGGTGTAGAGGACGGCGGTGGCCCCCGGCTCCAGCGGGACGGAACCCGAGCTGTGCAGCCAGCTGCCGGTGCCGAGTGGTGGCCCGGTGTGCTCGGTGGCGCGGCGGACGTTGCCGTCGGCTTCGCGCACCAGGATGGGGAGGTGGCCGGCGGAGGCGTAGATGAGCCGGCCCTCGCTGGGGTCGTGTACGGCGTAGACGCAGGTGGCGATCTGACTGGCGTCGATTTCGGCAGCGAGGCCGTCGAGCAGTTGCAGGATCTCGTGCGGCGGAAGGTCGAGGCGGGCGTAGGCGCGCACCGCGGTGCGCAACTGACCCATGACGGCGGCGGCTCGGACTCCCCTGCCCATCACGTCCCCGATGACGAGGGCGGTGCGGCCGGCGCCGAGGGTGATCACGTCGTACCAGTCGCCGCCGACGGCCGCGTCGGTGCCGCCCGGCTGGTAGGTGGCGGCTACCCGGAGTTCGTCGGGCTGCTCCAGTTCCTGTGGGAGCAGGCTGCGTTGGAGAGTGACCGCGGCCTCGCGTTGCCGTCGCTCGCTGACACGGAGCCGTTCGGCGGACTCGACCTGGTCGGTCACGTCGGCGGCGAAGATCAGCACCCCGTCGTCCTCGGAGGAGGTGATGGGGGTGCAGGTGAAGGTGTAGTAGCCGTCCCGGCCCGCGGTAGGTCCGGCGCCGGGCACCCGGCGCGACTTGACGGTGCGGGGGCGTCCGCTGCGGAGCACCTGGTCCATGAGCGGCAGGAGGCCGAGTTCGACGAGTTCGGGAAGGGCCTCCCGGGCGCGTGCCCCGGTGTGACGCGTTCCGAAGGCGGCGGTATAGGCCTCGTTGACGAAGGCGACCCGATGGTCCGAGCCGTGCACGACGGCGGCCGGGGCCGGAACCTTTCCGAGCAGATCGTGGACGGAGAGTGCGTCAATGCTGCGTGGTACCCGGGCCTGGGTGGCGTCACCGCCACGGACGCCCGCGCGGAAGACACCGGATCCGTGGGTGGCGCGGGCGGGGGCGGCGTCGGCCGGACGACCACCGCCACGGTTCCGGGCCGCCGGGACCGGGTGCCCGCCGCGGTTCGTCCGTTCCGGAGTGGTGCGGCTGGCGGCGGACGACTGCCCTGGAACCGGATCCGGCCTGGCGGGGCGGCTGTTGCTGTGGCCGTGCCCGCGGGTGGCCGGAGCGCTGTCATCGCCGTTCGGCCGGGAGGCCGTCCCGGCCGCGCCGGACGCGGTGGTTCCGCGAACGGGGCGCGGGGCGGTCTGGGCGTCGCCCGGCTGCCCGTCCCGGGGATCGGGGCGGGCTTCCGGGACTGGCCGGGCCTCTTCGGTGACGGGCGGTGAGTCCCCGGTGTCCGGCTCGTTGACGCGCCCGCCGTCGCTGGTGCCCGCGCCGTTGACGCCGGGCTGGTCCGCTGACGCGGCGGGTACGGCCGATGTGGGGTTCGGCCCGAGCCCGCTCTCCGTCCGGTGCGCACCGGGGGTGGTGGGGCCGGGCTGCTCCGGCGTCCCGACTGACGCGGTGCTCTCGCGGCCTCTGGCGTTTCGGGACCGTTGCCGCGCCCTGTTCCCCTTCTTCGCCACCTGGTTCTTCGCCACTTGGGCGGCTGTTCGCCGCTGTGTGCCGGGCAGTCGGACGCTCCAGCGCGTGAAATTCACGGTCTGCCGATTCCTCGTGGTGTGGTGCGTGGTCCGGGGGGAGTCGCGCGGTGAGCACACGCCGCGCGGACGCGACCGTCACTCTCCGCCAATGTGGAACCCACCCATGGTCACATGTCGCATAGGACGCGAAGCGGTGACATCCGTCAGACGCCGCGGCCCGGCCGGGAGTTCCTCAACTCGCGTGTGGGCGGCGTTCGGTGCCCGCCGCCAGCTCGAACTCCGCCCGGGGGTGCTCCAGGGAGCCGAGCGAGACGATCTCCCGTTTGAAGAGTCCGGAGAGTACCCATTCGGAGAGCACGCGGGCCTTTCGGTTGAAGGTGGGGACGCGGCTGAGATGGTATGCGCGGTGCATGAACCAGGCCGGATAGCCCTTGAGTTTGCGTCCGTAGACGTGTGCCACGCCCTTGTGCAGGCCGAGCGAGGCGACCGAACCGGCGTAGGAGTGACGGTAGTCGGACAGGGGCCGACCGGTGAGCGAGGCGGCGATGTTGTCCGCGAGGCACCGCGCCTGGCGGACCGCGTGCTGGGCGTTGGGGGCGCATTCGGTCGCGGGGGCTGGTTCCGCTGCGCGTCCCGTCCGCCCTGTCGAGGTCACGCGCCCCTCTCCGCTCCGTCGCGCCCCGGCGTCCTCACCCGCCATCGCGGCGGCGTTCTCCGGGAGTTCCGCCGGGAGTTCGGCCTGTTCGCTCGCGTCGGCGGCTTCGGAGGGCGCCGGTCGGCTGGCGCGTTCGCCGGGCGCCGAGGGGGTGCCGCTCGCCCCCGGAGGTCCGTCCGTGCCCTCGGGGGTCGCGGGGTTCGCCCGTTCCCGGTGTGCTGCCCGCTCGCTCGCGTCACCGCTCCGGTGATCGCCCTCGCTCGCGCCGCCGTCGCGGTCGCTCTCGTGCTCGGCGCCCCGCTTGACCTCGCCGTGGCGCTCCGCTCGCCGCTTTGCCGTCAGGTCGGGTACGGACGCGGCGTCACCCGCCGCCCAGGCGTGCTCGACTCCCGCGACCCGCAGTTGCGGTGTGCAGCGGACCCGGCCGCGGGCGGTCAGGGGGAAGCCGGTCCCGGCGAGCACCGGATGGGGCTTGACTCCGGCCGTCCAGACCAGCGTGCGCGCCGGGTGCCGGGAGCCGTCGTCGAGCAGGGCGACGCGGTTCTCGCAGGACTCCAGCCGGGTCCCCAGGCGGACGTCGATGTTCCGGGCGCGCAGCTCGCGCAGGGCGTAGGCGCCCATCTCGGAACCCACCTCGGGCAGGATCCGGTCGCTCGCCTCCACCAGCAGGAACGTCAGTTCCTCCGGCCGGATGTTGTGGTAGTAGCGGCAGGCGTAGCGGGCCATGTCCTCCAGTTCGGCCAGCGCCTCCACCCCGGCGTAGCCGCCGCCCACGAAGACGAAGGTGAGGGCGGCGTCCCGGAGCGCCGGATCGCGGGTGGAGGAGGCGATGTCGAGCTGTTCGAGCACGTGGTTGCGGAGTCCGATGGCCTCTTCGACGGTCTTGAACCCGATGCCGTGTTCGGCCAGCCCGGGCACGGGGAGCGTGCGCGAAACGGAACCGGGGGCGAGGACGATCTCGTCGTAGGGAATGTCGATGGCCTCGGAACCGGTCTCCACCGTGGCGAGGGTGACCACGCGCGCGGTGCGGCTCTCGTGATCGATCTCCCGCACCTCGCCGATGACGAGTCGGCAGTGCGGCAGCACCCGACGGAGGGGGACGACGACATGGCGTGGCGAGATGGATCCGGCGGCGGCTTCCGGGAGGAACGGCTGATAGGTCATGTACGGGTCGGGGCTGACCACCACGATCTCCACGGCGTCCCGCTGTTCGGCCGCCCCCACGGCGGCGGGCGCTCCGGAGTCGCCGGGCTCGCGGTCGGCGCCGGGCACCTCACCGTGCTGGTCCCGGCGTTCGGCGGCGCCTCGTTTGAGCTGCCGCCGCAGTTTCTCCTGGAGGCGCAGGGCCGTGTACAAACCGACATATCCACCACCCACGATGAGAATCCGGGTGGGTCCGCTGCGCCGCTGCTCCTCCGTGGTCACCCGTCCATGACGCACCCGGGAGCCGGGTTTTGTCCACAGGCCCAGGAAATTGTCCGTGTGGCGGAATATGGCCGTCCGCCTCGGTGCGGTACTGCCATCGACGGCGAAGACGCTGGTCATACACGGCGGTTGGGGGGCGCAAGACGGCGCGAATGGGGGCGGATCAGGGTCGTACTCCGATCGAGGGGCGGTCCCTGCCCAACTACCCTCTTCTCTCACGTCCTGGGCTCAACTATGTTCGTATCTCATCGGGGTGCTACATGGTGCGAGACGTGTCGGCCCGCTGCCGACACCCGTACCGGACGGGTGCTCCGACCGCAAGAGCGCGCGGGGTCTCCGGGGGGAGACCGTCATAACCGGGGGATCACATATGCACATTCAGGGAATTCACGGCTCTCATGCGGCTTCGGCCGCCGTCGCGGGGGCGCCGACGACCACCGGCGCCCACAGCGGCACGGGGAGCACGGCGGGCCGCACAGCTCCGCTGCGAGTTGACGCGCAGCGGAATCTGGAGCACGTGCTGCGGGCGGCTCGCGAGGTCTTCGGCGAACTGGGCTACGGCGCCCCGATGGAGGACGTGGCACGCCGCGCCCGCGTCGGGGTGGGTACGGTCTACCGCCGCTTCCCCAGCAAGGACGTACTGGTCCGGCGGATCGCGGAGGAGGAGACGGCCAGACTGACCGAACAGGCCCGGGCGGCGCTGGGTCAGGAGGACGACCCGTGGGCGGCGCTCTCCCGCTTCCTGCGGACCTCGGTCGCCTCCGGCGCGGGGCGGCTGCTGCCGCCGCGCGTCCTGCGGGCGGGGGACGGCACTCCCGCCGAGCAGGCGGGGTCCGGCGAGTCGGCCGAGTCCAGCACCGGGACGTACGCGGTCCCGGCGGGTGGCGAGGGCATCGCCCTGCGCGTACCGCAGCAGCGGCAGCGTGAGGGCGAACCGGGGCTGCGGCTGGTCGAGCAGCGCGACTCGGAGCGGCAGACTCCGGCGGAACGCTTTGACGATGATCCGGGCGCCGCCGAACTGCTCGATGTCGTGGGTCAGTTGGTCGAGCGGGCACGGTCGGCGGGTGAGCTGCGGACCGACGTGACCATCGGGGACGTACTGCTCGTGATCGCCACCACCGCTCCGGCGCTGCCCGATCCGGCGCAGCAGGCCGCGGCGGCGACCCGGCTGCTCGACATCCTGCTGGAGGGGCTCCGCTCCCACCAGCGCGTGGGCGCGAACCGGTAACCGACGAACGAACGGCCAGCACGGCGGGGCGCCACGACCACGCGTCCCGCCGTGTCCGGCAGCCGCATGTCCCGCAGCGGCGCGGTCCTCTCACCGGAGTGCCGCCGCACACCTCGTACGCCCGTGCCACGGGCCGGAGTTCCGGCCGGGCGCCGGGTTCCGACGGACGGGCTGACGGGGCCGTCTCTGGCGACGGCCGGAGCGCCTCCCGGGGCACCCCGGGTCCCGGCACCGTCTCCGGACGCCTTCTCGCGGTGCCACCGTCGCAGGTGGATCGCGATTCCGGCAGTCCCTCGACCTGGCTGCCGCCGCCCCGACTTCCCTCGCCCACTACCTTCGCCCACCACTTTCTGCTGCACCTCGCCCGGTCGCCCCCGGCCACTTCGCCCGGCGGCCCCGCCGCCCTCGCGGCTACCTCCGTCCGGCTACCTCCGTCCGGCCGCCTCCGCCTCACCGCCCTCGTCCGAGGGTCAGTCCATCGTGGCGGGCCTGTGCGTCCAGTGGACGTGACCAGTGCCAGGTGGCGCTGCACTGCCTCAACGACGCGTTTTCGGTGGGTCGTTGGCTCCCGTCAGGTGATCCGGGAACCGTCCCGCCGGTGGCGGGCCTCCCGTGTCCCGAAGGTGCACCCCGGTCCTGAAGGTGACCGGGTGGAGGTGGCCCGTGAGTGGAGGTGGTCCGTGAGTGGAGGTGGGCGAGTACGCGGCCCCGGCCCCGATCGTCCCGCCCCGTTCGGAACCCCGAGAGCCTCGTTCCCGGCACCCGGCAACCCGGCCCCCGGCACCCCAGCGCCCCGGCGCCCCGGCACCCCGACGCCCGCGAGAGGCAGCCTGTTGACGTGCGAGGGGTGGAATGCGGCGTGCGGGGTGGGGAACGAGCGGGACAAGGACGGGGAAAGCGTGTCTGACCTGGGTTATGGCGGGGCCGAACCGTCGTCCCGCGCTGTCGTTCCCCCTCGCTGCCCTCGCCTCAGCGCGAAACTCCACTCGTAAGGGTGGTTACAGCGCCGGGTCGTACCGTTCCGGCAGCCGTGTGTCACGCTGACTCGATGTCTCGGGGTTACACGAACAGGGGCTTCTGCCATGGGAGTTGACGGACCTCGCGAATCGGACCGGACGGCGAAACGGGGCGAGGACGACGTATCGGTAGACCGGCCCGCGCTGGCCCCCCCACGGGGGACCGACTCCCCGCACCTCTCCGGAGCCGAGGACTCCGCTCCCGGCGCCGCGGGCGTCCCGCCCGAGACCGTCGCGCCCGCTCCCGGCCGGGAGACGGACGTCGCGGCGGACGCCGAGCTGCCCGATCTGCCGGGGCCGCGCGACCGGGCGCCGGAGCAGCGGCGCGGCGATTCGGCCAGGGCGACGGTGTCCGGGGAGGTCGGAGAGGGCCGGCGCCGACTGTCACCCGCCGGTCAACATCCCGGGGGTACCTCCTCCCCGCGGGTGAGCCCTCCCCTAGCATCCAGCTCCGGGAGTGCGAGCGGCCCGCCAGCGGCCGCACCGCACCAGCGGCCGCCCTCCGAGGCGCTGCCCACCCAGACCCCACCCACCGGGGGCGTGCCGCAGCAGGGCACGCCGCCCCCTACCCCGCCCAGCGAGAGCGTGCCACCCCAAGCCCCGCCGCCCGAGAACCCGCCGTCCCAGGGAACGTCCGCCGACGGCGCCCCGCCCCACGGGGTCCCGTCCCAGGCTCCACCGTCCGAGAACATGACCGCTCAGAAACCGTCAGCCGAGAACCCGTCGCCCCAGAATCCCCCGCCGGAGAAGATGACCGCCCAGAGCCGCCCGCCGGAGAACGCTCCGCGAGCGCAGGGCGCTGCGGAGCGGGAGGGGCCCCCGGAACGGGAGGACGCCGCGCGGGTGCCCGGCGCCGGGCGGGAGCAGGAGGTGGCGCCGGGGTCCGGAGCGGCGGAACAGCCCGGAGACGGCGTTCCCGAGCAGCGAGCCGGGGGGAGTTCGTCTCGGCGCGCGAAGCGCGGGCCGGGCGCGCGGCGGCGGGCGACGGAGGAGGAGCGGTCGGTGGACGCCGTTCCCTCGGACGCGGAGCTGGTCGCGCGGATGCGTCGGGGCGAGGCCGGGGCGTACGAGGAGCTGTACCGGCGGCACGCCGAGCCGGTGCGCCGCTACGCGCGTACCTGCTGCCGGGACGCGCACACCGCCGAGGACCTCACCAACGAGGTCTTCGCCCGGACGCTCCAGGCCGTCCAGCGGGGTTCGGGGCCGGAGAGCGCGGTGCGCGCCTATCTGCTGACCTCGGTCCGGCGGGTGGCGGCGGCCTGGTCGAAGTCCCGGAAGCGGGAGCACCTGGTGGAGGACTTCGTGGTGTTCACGCAGTCCGCCGCCGCGGTGGGCGCGGGCCCGGTGGAGAACACGCAGGAGGTGGCCGCCGAGGTACGGGCGATGGAGGAGGCCGAACAGAGCCTGGTACTCCGGGCGTTCCGCAGCCTCACCGAGGAGGAGCAGACCCTCCTGTGGCACACGACGGTCGAGGGCGGAAAGCCGCGCGAGGTGGCGCCGCTGCTGGGCAAGACGCCGGAGGCCACCGCGACGGCCGCGCACCGTGCCCGGGAGAGTCTGAAGCAGGCGTACCTTCAGGCGCACGTGAGCCGGGCGCGTACCACCGGTGGCGACTGCGCGCGCTACGCGGAACGGCTGGGCGCCTTCGCGCGGGGCGGGTTGCGGATGCGGGCGGAGCGCGGGCTGCGGGCGCACCTCGCGCAGTGCGCCGAGTGCAGCGAGGCGGCGGTGGAGGTCCGGTCCCTCAACGAGCGCATCCGTGTGCTGGTCCCGCTGGCGGTGGTCGGCTGGTTCGGTACGGCGGGCGCGGAGGCGTTCGCCGCGCTGATCACCGGTACGGGGGCGACGCTCACCGGTGGCGCGGCGGCCTCCGGTACCGCGGCCGCGGCGGCCGCCGGAACCGCGGCGGGTGGCTCGACGGCGGGCGGTGGCGCGGGCGCGGCGGGCGGTGGCGCCGCCGCCGAGGGCGTGGGCGCGCCGGTGAAGGTGAGCGTCGCGGCGGGGCTGGTGGCCACCGCGGCCGGGGTGGCGCTGGCGATGGTGCTGAGCGGCAGCGGGGACAAGCCCAACAAGCCTGAGGCGAAGAGCAGTTCGTCGGCCGAGGTACCGTCAGCGCCCGCCGCGGAGCCGAAGCCGGATCCGCCGGCGCCGCGCCCCGAGCCGAGCGCGCCGCCCGCCAAGCCCCGGCCGGAACCGTCGAAGCAGCGGCCGACGCCGTCTCCGAAGCCGACCCCGACCCCGCCGCCCCCGCCGAGCCAGGACCCGCCGCCGTCCGCGCCCACCCCCACGCCGCCGCCCAGTGCGCCGTCGGCTCCGGTCCTCTACTACCTGCACAAGCTGAAGTGGGATGTCATCGGACGGCAGTTCCCACCCGATGCGATGAACTCCATGGCGGACAGGGTCGATCAGGACGCTCACGAGCGTGTCCGGAGTGCCGGAAACGATTCGGCGCGGGTCTGGACCGACCGGACGGACGCACACGTCTCGGTGAACGGCCCCTATTCGCCGATCAATTCGTCGACGTATCTCGGGTCCTTCGCCGGGACGGTGTCGTCCGGTCCGGGCGGTGAGGAGAGGCGCCGGGGAGCCCGGGCGGAGACGGCCACCTGGCCCGTCCCGGACTCCCCGGAACGCCCGAAGGTCCCCACCATCCGTGCGCTGGGCAGCGGTTGGCTCTGGCAGCGGGACGGGGGGCTGCGGATGGGCGGTGAGCGGCACGCCAACGGCGTGACTGTCCCGGCGCGTTCGTCGGTGACGGTGGACCTCAACCGCTCGTGCTCCGTGTACGAGGCGAGGACCGGGGTGGACGACCTGTCGCCCTCCGGGCACTCCGTGCGCTTCTCGGTGTACGGGGACGGCCGGAGGCTCTGGCGTTCGGGGGAAGTCAGCCGGGGCGAGCGGCCGTTGACCGTACGGGTGCGGTTGGAGGGCGTGCGCAGTGTGCGGCTGGTGGTCGATCCGGTGCGGTCCCACGACCATGTGGCGCTCGCCGACTGGGCGGACGCCAGGCTGAGTTGCTGACGCCGCTGGACATGCTGGCGAAGAGGGTGACTTCCGGCGCGGTCCGCGTCCGGAGGCGGGCAGGCACGCGCACGTTCCCCAGTGGGTCGGCGTGCGGGGCCTGTTCGGGGACGGGTGCGCGTCGCGTCGCGCCCGTCCCGCTCTTGCGATCGCGCTCGGTCCGGTTCTCCGCCGTCCGCCGTCGCGGGGCGGTGCTCGCGGATGCGGGCGCCCCGGGCCGGAGCCGCCGGGCGGAAGGGGCGTCCGGGCAGAAATCCAGCGGCGTTCGGACGGCGCTCGGCGACAATGGGGGGCGTGCGCTATCTGATCCTGGGCCCATCCGAGGCGCGAGACGAACAGGGCGAACGGGTGTCGCTACGCGGTCAGCGGCTCCGGACGCTGCTCGCGGCGCTCGCGTTGCGGGCGGACGGTGGGGGCGCCGTGCCGGTCCAGGAGCTGATCGAGGAGGTCTGGGCGGGCGCGGACTCGCAGCCCGAGGACGCCCCGGCGGCCTTGCAGGCGCTGGTCGCGCGGCTGCGCAGGGCGCTGGGCAGGGAGGCGGTGGAGTCGCTGCCCGGTGGCTACCGACTGCGCGCCAACCCGGAGGAGGTGGACCTCTTCCGCTTCCAACGGCTCGTCCACGAGGGGGATCGTGCCCTGGCGCGGGGCGAACCCCAGTACGCCGCCGAGGTGTTGCGTACGGCACTCGGGCTCTGGCGGGGACCGGCACTGGCCGACCTCCCGGACCGGACCTCGGTGGCGGCGCGCGCCTCGGCACTGCGGGCGGGCGCGGTGCGGCGGCGGATAGCGGCCGATCTCGCGCTCGGCCGCGCCTCTCATGTTCTGCCGGAACTGAGGGAGTTGGTGACTGAGCAGCCGCTGGACGAGCCGGTGCGGGCCTTGTTGATGCGGGCGTTGCACGCGGTGGGGCGTACCGCCGAGGCGCTGGAGACCTACGAGTCGGTGCGCCGGGCCATCGCGGAGCGGCTCGGCGCCGATCCCGGGCCGGAACTGCGGGCCCTGCACGCGGGGTTGTTGCGGGGTGAGCCGGAGTTCGCCGAAGGCGCACGTGGCCCCGTGGGGCTGTCCGGTTGGTGCGCGCGGCCCGGAGGTTCGGACGGCGGCGAAGGGGCCGTGCCGACGCGGGGCGCGTCGTCCCACGACATCGCCCCTACCGAGGGGGAGTTGAGGCTCCCGGAGGGCTCCGGGTCCACCCCCGTCGAGGATGTCTCGGACTCGGGCGGCGCGAGGGAGGCCGCCGGATCGCCGGAGACCACGAGGCGAGCGGAGACCGTGGGGCTGCCGGAGGGCGCGGGAGTGACCGAGGCCCCGTGGTCCGGTGGCTCCTCCTCGACTCCGGGGACCTTCCAACAGGCGCGAATACGCGCGGAGTCGCGGATCGTCGGAGGGCCCGGAGGGCCCTCGGAGACCGGGCTCGGCCCTGATCCTACCGAGGGCGCCTCCCCGGCGACGGAACCGCACGCGGATCCGGAGCCACCTCCGTTCGCGAGCGTCCGCCCGGTCCCGGAGGCGTACCCGGACGCCGACGGGGCGGCCCCTGGAGCCCAGCGGCCGGAGACCCTTCGGCCGGGGCGGCGCGAACGGAGCCGGGCGTCCCGGTCCTCCCCGGTTCCGAGGCCGGAGGCGGACCCGCCGAGTCCGTCAACGATCGTCCCCGGCACCGGTGTTGGGGGTCGTCCTGCCGTCGAGGCGCGGGGCACGGTGGTGGGGGCGCCGCAGCGGTCGGGGACCGGCGGGGTGGACGGCGGAGTGGGCGAGGCGGCGCGGCGGACGGGCGTCCGGCCCCGGCGCACCCCGGGCAACGTCCAGGAACGGCTCACGAGTTTCGTCGGCCGGGAGGACGAACTCGCCTCGCTGAGCGCGGAACTTCTCGGCACGCGGCTGGTGACGCTCACCGGGTCGGGCGGCTCCGGCAAGACCCGCCTGGCCGAACAGACCGCGACGGCGCTGGCCGAGCACTATCCGGACGGCGTCTGGTTCGTGGGGCTGGCCCCGCTCGACCACGCCTCAGCGCTGCCGGGTGCGGCGCTCAGCGCCGTCGGACGACGGGAGACGGCGCTGCTCGCGCAGGGGACGCAGGGAAGCCAGGGCGCCCAGGGATCGCAGGCGGCACACGGCGCGGCCGCCGCGTACGGGAGTCCGGCGACGTCCGAAGCCTCCACGGCCGACCGCATCGTGTCCGAACTCCCGTCTGTGGAGGGCGCGATGGAGCCCGTCGCGCCAGACCGGAGCGGTGTGACTCCGGTCGACGGCACCAACGCCCCCGGCGCCGGGACCGGTTCGGCGACGGCCTCCCCCGGTCCATCCGCCACGCCCGCCCCGCCCGACCCCTCCGGCCGAACGGCGTCGGGGGGCCGGGCGAACCACGGGGCGGGGCGCGGGTCCTCGGACGGTGGCTGGCCGGGTCCACAGACGCCGGGAGCGACGCCGGGCCCACGGGGGCAGGCGGGACACGAGGCGCTGGCGCGGCTACTCGAACACTGCGCGCATCGGCGTCTGTTGCTGATCCTCGACAACTGCGAGCACGTCATCGACGCGGCGGCCCGGTTCGCGGAGACACTGCTGGCGCACTGCCCCGACGTGACGGTACTGGCCACCAGCCGGGAGCCGTTGAACATCCAGGGCGAGACGGTGCGCCCGGTGGAACCGCTGCGGCCGGAGTCGGCGTACCGGTTGTTCGCCGAGCGGGGTGCCGCCGCCCGCGCGGGGTTCCGGGTGGAGAACGATCCGGCCGCCGTCGGCGAGATCTGCCGGAGGCTGGACGGGCTGCCGCTCGCGATCGAACTCGCCGCCGCGCGCCTGCGGTCGCTCGCGCCGCGCCAGATAGCGGACCGGCTGGACGACCGTTTCCGGCTGCTGACCGGCGGCAGCCGCACGGTGCTCCCCCGGCAGCAGACGCTGCGGGCGGTGGTCGACTGGTCCTGGGATCTGCTGGACGAGGCCGAACGCACGGTCGTGCGGCGGCTGTCGGTGTTCTCCGGTGGCTGTGTGCTGGCCGCGGCGGAGGCGGTGTGCGCGGACGAGGACCTGCCGGAGGGGGCGGTGCTGGACCTCGTGGGTTCGCTGGTGGACAAGTCCATCCTCGTCGCGGACCAGCACCGGGACGCGGGGGCCGCCGGTGTCCGCTACCGCATGCTGGAGACGATCCACGAGTACGCGCGCGACCGCGCAGCGGAGCATCCGGCGGAGCGGTCCGCGGCGGAGGAGCGGCACACCGCACAGATGCTGCGGTTCGTCTCGGCCGCCGAACCACGTGTCCGTTCGGCCGAGCAACTCGACTGGATGTGGCGGCTGGAGGCCGATCTGGACAACATCCGGGCGGCGCTGCACCGCACCATCCGGTGCGGCGACCACGCCACGGCGGCCCGTTTCGCCCTGGCCGTCGGCTGGTTCTGGTGGCTGCGTAACTACCGTGACGAGGGCGCCCAGTGGATCCACCGGATCATGGAGTCGTTCCCCGCCCGGTCCGAGGACCGCGACGCGGCGCAGGAGTCGGACTACCGCCAACTCCAGTTGCTGAGCTACTTCCTGCTGGCGGAGCAGTACAGCCAGGTGCTTCTCGGCTCCGAGGAGCACGCCAGGGGCGCACAGGCGTTGCTGGAGCGGTACGAGACGCCCGGACCGGAGTCGGCGCGGTTTCCCGGCATCCTCTGGCCGTTCATGGCGTTCCTGCTGGAGGGTCCGGCCTCCGTGGTCCGCCGGATGGAGACGTGTGTGGAGAACTGCCGTCAGTACGGCAGGGACTGGGACGTCGCCGCGGTGCTCCTCTTCCGCGCCCACATCCACGTCACCTCACCCACCGGGCGCCCGCTCGTACCTTCGGACATGTCGGAGCTGGAGGCGGTCTCCCGGGCGAGTGGGGACCGGTGGCTGCTCTGCCAGGCGTGTGGGGTGCGTGCCGAACTCGCCTTCGCGCGGGGCGACTTCCCGACGGCGCGTGCGGAGTACGCGGAGGCGATGCGGCACGCACGGGAGTTGGGTGTCCGGACGGAGATCCCGATGATCCTCGTCCGGATCGCCGACATCTGGTACGCGGAGGGCGAGGCGGACCGCGCCGACCGGCTCGCGGAGCGGGCGCTGGAGGACGCGGAGAGCCTGGGCATCGCGGACACCATGGGTTTCGCGTCCTATCTGCGATCCCTGATCGCCCTGGACCGGGGGGAGTTGGCCCGGGCCCGGGTACTGCGGGACGCGGCCTGGGGCCACGCCTGCCAGGGCACCCCGCCACACGTCATGTGGGTGGCGATGGGCGTGCTGGACGCGCGGATCACCGCGCTGGAGAGCCCGGCCGGGGACGCGCTGGAGCGGGTCGGCCGCACGCTGCGGCTCACGCTGCGGTCCGACTTCCCCGAGCGCTTCTTCGGCCACGTCCTGGTGAGTACGGCGGCGGTCGTTGTGGACACCTGCCTGACCGCCGAAGAAGCCCTATCCGCCCGGATGTTGGGCGACGGCGCAACCGACCCCCCGGCGTGCGCGACCGGTTCCGGCGCGGCGGCCGCGCCGTCGACCTCGGCGCCGCGCGCGGTCGCCGTTCCGGACTCAGACGTCGGCGTGCTCGTACGGAAGTTGCTGTACCTGGCCGACCGGCACCTGGACTGCCCACCGGGGCACGTGCCCGACACGCGGCTGGCCCGGCGGATCCGCGGATCCCTGCCTCCCCCCACCGCGCCGCCGGTACCGGCGGCGCGGTCCACGGGAACGACGGACGGTCCGTCCGGGCGGGAGCCCGGCGGGGAGGGGATGTGGCATGCGGAGCCGATCGGGACCGAGGAGCGTGAGCGTCGGCTGCGCGAGGTCGTCGGTCTGCTGGAGACCCTCGCCGCCTCCCGCGCCGAGCGTCGCGCTGCCCGCCAACCGCTGGGCCACGGTGGTCCGTCGACTGTCCCCCAGTGAACTGATCCCTGGTGTCCGGTCGTTGGCGCCGCAGCCTGCGGTCGGGGGTGGCGGTGCCTGAGCGGTGCCCGCTCGGCGAGCACCGCCTCAGGTGGTCCGGCGGGGGGCGGGGCGCCAGCCGGTCTCGGTGGCCCAGCGTTCGGCCGCCGCCATCAGTACGGTCGTGGCGGGGGCCTTGATCTGCCCGTTGTCGGAGAGGTCGGGCACGCTGAGCGCCAGGCGCTTCTTGAAGTCGCCCCACCCCTGACGGGCCGTTCCGTCGGCGCGCAGGTAGTCACGGAAGAGGAGCGCGAAGCGGGCGTTGGGGCCGTCCAGGCGTCGCAGGTGGACGTTGCACCGGCGGGCGCCGATCGGCGGCGCGAACACCAGCTTCCGGCACTCCTGTCCGGAGGAGGTCTCCGTGCGGTTCCAGGGCTCCGGGCGGCAGCGGAAGCCGATGGCGGCCAGGAGGGCGACCTGCCGGTCCTCCTCGATGTCGTCGACGAGGACCTGGGCGTCCACGCAGTCCTTCGCGGCCAGTCCGGGTACGGCGGTGGACCCGACGTGGTCGATCGCGCGGGCCTGGTCGCCCAGCGCGTCGCGCAGTGTCCCGGCCAGTCGCTCGAAGTCGGCCACCCACCGGGGCTGGTAGTCCAGCACGGCGACCAGGTGTGGCTCATCGGGGAAGGGCATGCCCGCCAGCATGAACCGCCACCGCCGTCGAGGACCAGGGACGGGCGTCGGCGGCGGGCCGGATGGCGCCTGGCCGGGGAAGGCCGGGGCGCGGCCGTGTCACGGAACCGGCCCTACGAGAGGGGTTGTTGGAACCGGGAGGTGACTCGGCGGCCGAGGGGTGCGGCCCCGCGCGTGCGGGGCCGCACCCGGCCAACTCCCCACGTGGCCCGGCGGGGGTACCGCGAGCCCGTCATCCGGGGCGGAGCGGAACGGGGGGGGGCGGGAAGCGGGGTCAGGGGCGGACGGCGTCGAGGCAGCGTTCCGACCAGCCGGTGTGGCGGCGACGCAACTCGGCGGCGTCCAGGTCGAGTCGGCCGAGGTCCGCGTAGTTCGGCACCCAGGTCTCGACGGTGCGGTGACCGCGGGCGACGCTGTACAGATCCCAGAGTTCCGCGTCGGGCGGGGACACCCCGGACGCCGTCCGGTAGGCGGCGGTGAAGGTGTCGACGGTCGTGGTGTCCGGGCCGTGCAGCAGTGCGAGGTCGAGGCGGAGCCAGCCGATGTCGAAGCCGCGCGGGGCGAGGCCCGCGCCGGACCAGTCGACCACCCCTGTGAGGGCGCCCTCCCGCCACAGCACGTTGCCCGACCAGTAGTCGAAGTGCGTCAACACCCGGGGCTGCGCGGCGAGTCGGTCGCGCTGCCCGGCAAGCGCCACGGCGGCCGGTCCGGTCACGCTGCGGGGGGCGGCCATACCGTCGCGGAGACCGGTGAGCCGAGCGCCCGGCACGGCGTGCAGCCGCGCGAGGGCGCGTCCCAGTTCGGCGGCGGCGCGCTCCGGATCGTCGGGGGTGATGTCGGCCCACCCGGGGAGGCGGCTGATCAGGACGGCGGGGACGCCGCACCGTTCGCCGTGCGGGTCGGCGCCCAGCAGGCGCGGGGCGAACCCGTCCAGTCCGTCCAGCGCGTCGAGAACCCGCGCCTCCCGCGCCGCGGCGTCGTCTCCGGGCCCGAACCGCCTCAGGACGGCGCTCTGTTCGGGATCGTCGGTCTCCAGGAGGTGGGTGGAGGCGTGGCTGCCGCCGTCGAGCCGGCGGACCGTCCGCACGGTGGCGCCGGAGGCCGGGCTCGCCTTGGCCAGCCGTTCGAAGGCCCAGTCGAGCGCGGCGGGCGAGGGTTCGGAGGGCGGTGGTTCCGGGTCGTCCAGCGGGTCGGCGGCGGCCGGTTCGGGTTCGGGTTCGGGCGCGGCGTCGCCGTACGGGGAAGTGGTCATCCGCACCACCCCAGCACGCCGACTCGGTCCACGGCGAGCGATTTCCGGGGCGACGGGCGGCCGCCGGGCCCGGCGGCCAACCGGCGTCAGCGCGGCTCCACGCCGAACCGGGTCAGCGACGGAGGACGGCGAGGGACGCGGCGGACCACGGCGCACGGGCACCAGCTACGGGCCTCAGCCCACGGGCGTCCGAGCCGCGGAGGCCGTTCCCGGTCAACGCCCCTCAGAGGGCGGGGCGTTGGGGGGCGGGGGCCACCCCGCCCGCACCGGCCCGCTGCCGTGGGGCGGCGGCGCCCGTCCAGCAGCTGCCGCGCCGGGCCATCAGGCGGCGGAGCCACAGCTCGGTGGAGACCAGGTCCGCGATGCCGTCCAGCGGGAGGCAGGCGCCCTCGGCGTCCGGTGACTCGGCGGCGGCGTCCGCGACCGCGCGGATGGCCTGGCGCACCACCCGGGCCTCGATCAGCCCGGCGTCGGCGAGCAGCGGCGCCGCGAACAGCTCCATCAGGTCGTCGGCGGCCAGCCGCAGTCCGGCGCGGACGGCGGCGGTCTGCGCGGCGTGCGAGGGGGCGCCCCAGCCGAGCGGCAGGTCGTGCACCCCCGCTCCGGCGAGCACCGCGCGCAGCACGGAGGCGCGGGCGCCCGGTTTGACGCGCAGGG
Organism: Streptomyces sp. AJS327; assembly: GCF_013450295.1. GTDB lineage: Bacteria > Actinomycetota > Actinomycetes > Streptomycetales > Streptomycetaceae > Streptomyces. Next base: position 442,275 of record NZ_SKBR01000004.1, on the reverse strand, counting down.
CCTGTGGCAGCGCGCGGGCCGCGCGCACCACCTGGTTGTCGTAGAACGGGGCGTGCAGCCGCTGGCCGCGCACCTCGGCGGCCTGCTCGAAGATCCGGTGGTCGGCGGCCTGCCGGGCGAGGGCGGCGCGGGCCCGGCGTTCGCCGGGCCGCTCGATGGAGGGACGGGCGTGCGCGGCGGCCTCCAGGCGGAGGGACACCTGGGCCAGCGCCTCGCCGGTGAGCCAGCGGGCGGCCGGGCCGGGACGGCACCAGGTGAGCGCGGCCACCGAGGCGTCCACCGCGCTCTCGCCGTTCCACACCGGGATGTCGCCCTGCCGGAGCCGGGCGGCCGTGTCGTAGACGCCGTCCCGGTAGGGGGTGCGGGCGAGGCGGCGGGCGGCGCGGTACACGGTGAGCGGAACGAGCAGGCTGCGTCCGGCGGGTACGCCCTCGGCCTTCGCCAACGCGGTGACGGGGCGCAGGAGATGGCGTCGTCTTCGGTCGAGGAGGAGGTCGGCGAGACGGGCCGGGTGGGCGTCGAGAACGGGGCGGGCGCCGTGCCCGACGAAGTGGTCCGCGCTGCCGGAGGAGAGCCAACCGCGGTGGCGTTCCGAGCGGATGAGCGCCGGGGCGGGCTCGTCGGTGAGCGGGAAGCTCTCCAGGTCCGCGTAGGGCAGGGCCTCTTCACCGGCGGCGACGATGACGTGGCGCAGGCGCGGGTTGTCGCCGAGCACCCGGGCGCGTTCGAGTTCGGCGTCCCGGCCGGAGGGACGGTGCGTCACGCCGCCCGGGGCGTCCGACTGCTCCCAGGGTGAAGTGGGCCTGGTCGCCTGGTCGTTGAAGGTGACCGCGAGCAGCCGTTCGCCCGCCTCGGCGGCGCCGGTCCCGGCCACCGTGCCGGGCATGCCGGGGAGTCCGGCGGCGAGCAGCGCGAGGGTGCTGGATGCCGGGCCGCCGGAGAGGTCGGCGCCGATGCCGGGGGCCGGGCCGCCACGGGCCGCCCGGCGTTCGGCGGGGCCCATGCCGGGGACGGGACCGGCGTCGAAGTCGCTCTCGGCGGCGTGCCGGGGGGCGGCGAGCCGGGTGCGGACGGCCTCCACCAGGGCGTCGCGCACACCCTGGACGGCGGTCTCGGTCTCGACGGTGGGCGCGGAGACGACGAGCGAGGCGGCGGGTTCGTAGCTGGCGATCTCGCGGCTGCTGCCGTCCCGCAGGATCAGCGCGTGCCCGGGCGGGACCCGGCGGACGCCCTCGTAGGGCGTGCCGTCGCCGAGGGCCTCGGGGGCGTCGGGGCAGGCCAGCAGGGCGGCTAGGTGCCCGATGTCGAGTTGGGCCTCGATGAGGTCGGCGAGCGGCAGCGCGGCGGTGGCGTAGGCGGTGCCGCCCGCCCAGGGGGTGTGGAAGACGGGGCGGGCCCCGGCGAGGTCCCCGGTGATGGTGAGGCGGCGGCCGACGCAGGCGACGGCGGTGTAACTGCCGGACCAGGCGGTCAGATGACGGAAGGCACCGCCGCGCGCGGCGTACAGCCCGGCCCGCAGCTCCTCGTCGGTCGCACCGCAACTGCCCAGCACCGCGAGGCGGTTGCCGGAGTCGGCCCGGATGACGCGTACTTCGTCGGGCCGCCAGTCGCCGACCGCCCAGAGCGGGTCCGGGTCGCCCCACAGGGAGTGGGCGCCGACGGGCAGGACGGTGGCGCTGTCGGGGTCGGCACCGGTTCCGGCCGCTGCCGTGCTGCTCCACCCCACCAACCAACGCATGCGGTCATGTTGCCATGAGAGTGCCGTGCGGGAGGTGTGCGGATGCTGTGCGGCAGGGGGGCGGGGCGGGTTCGGCCACCGTGGCGCGGGCCCGCCGGGGGCGGCATATTCCGCTGGCCTCCGCACCCGGCACCCCTCATTCGACCGATGTCATTCGGCCAATTACCGGATGGTTGCGGGGAGTTGGACACGTCCGGAAGAGGAGCGGAACACTTCGGTCCGTACTGTCAGTCCGGGGGGCTCCACACCCCCCGGACCGAACCGTCGCCCGCGGGGAATGAGGCGACGGTGTCCCCCAGCCCACTGACCGCGCGGTGACGAGGTGCAGCGGGCCGACCCACGCACTCTCCATGGAAGCGGCCCCACGACCCCCGGCACAGGCGCATTCCCGGGCGCACGGCCACACGGCCGGAGCACGCGCCCCGGCGCCCCGCGCAGCCGATTTCGGCCGACCGCCCGCCCCCGGCGCACGGTTGGCACGTGACCCGCGCACGTACACCGATGCCAGAAAACCGGTCAGGAATGACCAATCTGGATCCCGCCATCCGGGAGACCGCCCCTTAACGGTCGGGATCCGGCGAACTACTCTGGGTTGGCGGTGCTCCTCGCCCCGGCTGTGCGGGGGGCACGCCCCGCGCACCGCCGTGGGGCGGCCGTCGGTGTGTGTCAGGGGTGCGCATGTCCAGGGAGTCACGCGGGCCGAACGAGAAACTCGGCACCGTCCTAGCCCTCGCGGGGATCAGCAATGCCGGGCTCGCCCGCAGGGTCAATGATCTGGGAGCACAGCGCGGTCTCAGTCTGCGCTACGACAAGACCTCGGTCGCCCGCTGGGTCTCGAAGGGCATGGTCCCGCAGGGGGCCGCGCCCCACCTGATCGCGGCGGCCATCGGCAGCAAACTGGGCCGCCCGGTCCCCCTGCACGAGATCGGTCTGGCCGACGCCGACCCCACGCCCGAGGTGGGCCTCGCCTTCCCCCGGGACGTACGGGCCGCCGTGAAGTCGGCCACCGACCTCTACCGGCTCGACCTGGCCGGGCGGCGCGGCGGCGGCAGCATCTGGCAGTCCCTCGCCGGGTCCTTCTCGGTGAGCGCCTACGCCACCCCCGCCTCCCGCTGGCTGATATCCCCGGCGGACACCTCCGTCGCCCGGGAGGTGGACGCGGCGGACGGCGCGAACGGCGTGCCCGCCCACCCGGCGAACGGCGCCCGTGGCGACGATCCCGTGCGGGACGCGCAGGACGCCGACGCGCCCCCGGGTACCCCGGCGCTGCGCGTCGGCCACAGCGACGTCTCCAAACTCCGGGAGGCGGCCGACGAGGCCCGCCGCTGGGACTCCAAGTACGGCGGGGGCGACTGGCGTTCGTCGATGGTGCCGGAGTGCCTGCGGGTGGACGCCGCCCCGCTGCTGCTCGGCTGCTACTCCGACGAGGTCGGCCGGTCGCTGTTCGGCGCGACCGCCGAACTCACCCGCCTCGCGGGCTGGATGGCCTTCGACACCGGTCAGCAGGAGGCGGCGCAGCGGTACTACATCCAGGCGCTGCGGCTCGCGCGCGCCGCGGCCGACGTCCCGCTCGGCGGGTACGTCCTGGCCTCGATGTCGCTCCAGGCGACCTACCGCGGCTTCTCCGACGAGGGCGTCGACCTCGCCCAGGCCGCGCTGGAGCGCAACCGCGGCCTGGCCACGGCACGCACCATGAGCTTCTTCCACCTCATCGAGGCCCGCGCGCACGCCAAGGCGAACGACAGCCACGCCTGCGCCGCCGCGCTCTCCTCCGCCGAGGGCTGGCTGGAGCGGGCCCGCGCGGGAGACGGCGACCCGCAGTGGCTCGACTTCTACTCCTACGACCGGCTCGCCGCCGACGCCGCCGAGTGCTACCGCGACCTGAAGGCCCCCCGCCAGGTGCGCCGGTTCACCGAACAGGCCCTCTCCAGACCGACGGAGGAGTTCGTCAGATCGCACGGACTGCGGCTGGTGGTGTCGGCCGTCGCGGAGCTGGAGTCGGGCAACCTGGACGCCGCGTGTGCCGCGGGGGCACGCGCCGTCGAGGTCGCCGGGCGTATCTCCTCCGCCCGCACCACCGAGTACGTACGCGACCTGCTGAACCGCCTGGAGCCGTACGGGGACGAGCCGCGGGTCGTCGAACTCCGCGAGCGTGCCCGTCCGTTGCTCATGACCCCGGCCTGAGGCACGACAACCACGCCGCACGGAAGGGGAGTTCGTCCCACGGGGCCCGGCACGGTGCTCCGTCCCACGAGGCGGGGACGTCGTCCGCGCGGCCCCAGGCCCGTCGTCGTCCTCGTTTCCCGGGCGTTCGGCCGCCTCCGGCGAACCGGCCGTCGAACTCGCCGCGCTTCCAGGGCTCTTGGCGTCAGCGCGCGACCGGTCGCGTGGCGCTCGCGCCCGGGCGGGGCTCCCGGCCGTCGGGCCCCGGCAGCGGGGGTCGCCCCGCGGCCGGGCGGCCGTGGCCGCGCGACCCGAGCGACCGGTGGCCACCTCCGGCACCCGGGTTCCGCACCGGGATCGTCCGGGGACGAGGCCAGCTGTCGGTGGTCCGGGCCATGATGGGGACGTGTCGTCGAAGCGCAGTACCGCAGCGGAACGTCCGCCCTTCCCGGACACCGGTTCCGGGCGGCCGGAGGAGAGCGGCGGCGGCCGCCCGCCGGAGGCCGGGGCCGCCGAGCGACCCACCCGTCCCCCGTCCACCGCCCCCACCGGTTCCCCGGTGCCCGCCAGCTCCTCCGTGCCCGTGGGGGACGCCCCCCGGCCCGCCCCGTCCGGCGGCCGCCGTCCCGCCGTCGACCGTGACGTGCTGGTCGTCGGCGGCGGCATCGTCGGCCTCTCCACCGCGTACGCCCTGACCCGGGCCGACCCCCGGCTGCGGGTCACCGTGCTGGAGAAGGAGCCCGGCCCCGGCCGCCACCAGACGGGCCGGAACAGCGGCGTCATGCACAGCGGCATCTACTACCCGCCCGGTTCCCTCAAGGCCCGCTACGCGACCGAGGGCGCCCGCGAGATGGCCGGGTTCTGCGCGGAACACGGCATCGCCCACGAGATCACCGGCAAGCTGATCGTCGCCACCGACCGCTCGGAACTCCCCCGGCTGCACGCGCTGATCCAGCGGGGCAGGCAGCACGGCATCCCCGTCCGGGAGCTGGGGCCCGCACAGCTCGCCGAACACGAGCCGCACGTCAACGGCGTCGCCGCGATCCACGTCGGCACCACCGGCGTCTGCGACTTCCCGGCGGTCGCCGACCGGCTCGCCACCCTCGCCTGGGAGGCGGGCGCCACCCTGCGATACGGGGCCCACGTCACCGCGATCGACCGGCGCACCGGCCGTGGGGTCGCCGTACGCCTCGCGGACGGGGCGACGCTGCGCGCCCGTGCCCTGGTCAACTGCGCGGGACTGCACTGCGATCAGGTGGCCCGGCTCGCGGGCGACGACCCCGTCGCGCGGATCATCCCCTTCCGGGGCGAGTTCTTCGACCTGGCCCCGGACCGCGCGAGCCTCGTGCGCGGCCTGGTGTATCCGGTGCCCGACCCGGCCTTCCCCTTCCTCGGCGTCCACCTGACCCGGGGGGTGCACGGCGGCGTGCACATCGGCCCGAACGCCGTCCCCGCGCTGGCCCGCGAGGGGTACGACTGGCGCACCGTGCGGGCGGCGGACCTGCGCGGCATCGCCGCCTACCCGGGCACCTGGCGGATAGCCCGCCGCCACTGGCGGTACGCCACGGGCGAGCTGCGCCGCTCGCTGTCCCGGCGGGCCTTCACCCGGGCGGTGCGCCGCCTGCTGCCCGAGGTCTCCAGCCGCGACCTGCGTCCCGCCCCGGCCGGCGTCCGGGCGCAGGCGGTCCTGCGGGACGGCACCCTGGTCGACGACTTCCTGATCACCGAGGCGCCGCACACCGTCCACGTCCTCAACGCCCCCTCCCCGGCGGCCACCGCCGCCCTGCCCATCGGCCGCGAGGTCGCCCGCCGCGCGCTCACCGCCCTGGCGGCGACCCCGTCCTCCCGCTGACCCCGGCCCCGGGCACCGCGCCCCGGACCGCGCGCCGAAGGGCGGGGTCGCCGCACGGCGGGGCCGGGCTCCGGGGGTCCGGGTCCCAGGGGGGCGGGCTCCGGAGGGCCGCGTCGCGGGGGTGCGGGAGGCGCGGGCGGCGGACCGGCGGCGGCCGGGCGGCACGTACCATCGTGCCCACTGTGACCAGGCGAACCCCTCACTCCAGCGACCGTCCGGGACCGGCCCCCGATCCCGCCGGAGACCACCACGAGCGGCGCATCCGCAGCTTCCAGCCGCGCCGAGGCCGCGTGACGACGGCGCAGCGCGGCGCGCTGGAACGGCTCTGGCCGCTCTGGGGCGTGGAGGTCGACGGCCGCCACCGCCTCGACCTCGCCGCCCTCTTCGCCACCACCCCGGCCCCGGACGCCAGCCCGGACTCGGACCGTCCGGCGGAGGGCGCGGCGCCCGAGGGAGCCCGGCCGCCCGAGGGTGGGGCGCCGTCCGAGGAAACGGAACTGCCCGTCGTCCTGGAGGTCGGGTTCGGCATGGGCGAGGCCACGGCCCGGATGGCCGCCGCCGACCCCACGACCGGCATCCTCGCGGTGGACGTGCACACCCCCGGCCAGGGCAACCTCCTCCGGCTGGCGGAAGCGGCGGGCCTGGCCAACGTCCGGGTGGCCAACGGCGACGCGATCATCCTGCTCCGCACAATGCTGGAGCCGGACTCGCTCGCGGGGATGCGGGTGTACTTCCCCGACCCCTGGCCGAAGGCGCGGCACCAGAAGCGCCGCCTCATCCAGCCCGAGTTCCTGGACGTGGCCGCCGGACCCCTACGTTCCGGAGCGCTGGTGCACTGCGCCACCGACTGGGCGGACTACGCCGAGCAGATGCTCGACGTGCTGACCGCGCACCCGGAGTACGAGAACACGCGGGCCGACGGCGGCTTCGCCGAACGCCCCGCGTCCCGCCCGCTGACCCGCTTCGAGGGGCAGGGGCTGGACAAGGGCCACGAGGTCTTCGACCTGCTCTTCCGCCGTCGCTGACCACCAGCCACCGGCCGGGCCACCCCGACCGCACGCCCCGGACCGCGCACCACTGACCGCCCACCCGAGCCACCCGGACAGCGCACCACTGGCCACGCGCCCCCTACTCCCCCGCGACGGGCACGACGGGGGCTCCGGGGGCCGAGCACGCGGACTCCGGTCGACGGGCACGAGGGCTTCCGGCGACGGGCACGCAGCCCCGCCGCCTCCGCCACCACTACCGCCGCCGCCTGAACTGGCCCCGCCTCGACCGCGGTTCAGCCCTCCACCACAGCCACCCACAGCCACCCACGACGGGCCCGCGACGCGTCCGCATGCCGGGCCGGAACCGGAATCCGGTGAAAATCGCACGCCGCACCCGGCTCGTTTGCGCAGCTCAGAAACGCGTCTACTGGTGGAGACCACTGCCGACCCCCGCCGGGTCTTGAACGTTGGTCCAGCTCATGCCCTAATCATGATCTGCTCTTGGCATGCCCGTGACGGGCGCCCGAGCAGCGTCGTACGGCCGTGACCGCCCGTACGGCCTTCGAGCACCTTCTCGCGATAGGACCATCCATTGACCACGAGACCCAGATCCTCCCTGCTCGGCAGCGCGGTGTTCGTGCTGCTCGCCGCCCTGCTGGCGTTCGGCGTCCCGCAGATAGCCGCCCCGTCCGAGGCGCACGCGTACAGCTGGTCGGGCACGCTGCGCGAGGGCTCCAAGGGCGCGGACGTCCGCGAACTCCAGATCCGCGTCGCCGGATGGGCGGCGGACAGCGCGAAGCGCACACACGTCGCGGTGGACGGCGAGTTCGGCCCGGGCACCAAGGCGGCGGTGATCCGCTTCCAGCGCGCCTACGGGCTCTCGGCGGACGGCGTCGTCGGCCCCGACACCCAGCGCAAGCTCAACTCCCTTGAGGACTCCGACGGTTCGACGGACCACTTCAACTTCTCGGAGTTCTACTCCAAGGACGGTTCCAAGTTCAACGGCGGCAAGGTCAGCGCCAGCACCGTCAAGGAGAACATCCGCCGCCTGATGTACAAGCTCGAAGCCGTACGCAAGAAGGCCGGCGACCGGAGCATCACCGTCAACAGCGGGTTCCGCAGCAAGCGGCACAACTCCAACGTCGGCGGCGCCTCCAACAGCCAGCACATGTACGGGATCGCGGCCGACATCGTGATCAGCGGGCGCACGGTCAGCAACACGATCTCCTACGCCCAGAAGTCCGGCTTCTCCGGCATCATCCGCTACAACACCTTCACCCACGTGGACAACCGGACCGAGTACTCCTACGGTTCCGGCGGCTACTACTGGGCCGTCTGACCGAACCACCGGTCCAGCACACGGCTCGCGGTGACGGAGCCCGTCTCACCACCGCGAGCCACCCCCTCACGCGAGCCACCCCGCACACGGCCGCCCCCTCTCGCGGGCCGGGCCGCTCCCCAAAGGCCCGGGGCCTTCGCCGCGCCCGGAACCGGGGGTTCCCGGCCTCCCGGCCGGGCGGGCTCACTCGTTAGTGTCGTCGGGTGAACCCCGAGGCAGCAGGCGCGCGGAGCGGCCCCCCGAGTACGGCGGGGCTCCCGGCACTTCCGCCCCAGGCGCCGGAAGTGCCACCACCGGAGCCCGAGCTACCCGCTCCCGCCTCCGCGTATCCGCCCGCGCCCGCCTGGTGGCGACGGCACAGCCGAGCGCTCCGCGCCACCGGACTGGTCACGCTCCTCGCCCTCAGCGGGCTGCTGATCATGGGCCTGGTGCGGGAGCAGACCGGAACCCGGGGGCTGCTGGTCGGACTGGCCCTCGCACTGCTGCCGGTACCGCTGTTGATCGCCGCGTTCCGGTGGCTGGGCCGCACGGAACCGACGCCCTGGCAGAGCCAGGGGTTCGCCTTCGCCTGGGGAGCGTGCGCGGCCACCCTCGTCGCGCTGCTGGCCAACGGCTTCGCCTCGGACTGGCTGATCAGCTCCGTCGAGGTGGACTCGGCCGACCACGCCGACCGGCTCACCACGACCGTGGTGGCGCCCGTCGTGGAGGAGATCACCAAGGGCGTCGCCGTGCTGCTGCTCTTCCTCTTCCGCCGGGAGCAGTTCACCGGCGTGGTCCCCGGAATCGTCTTCGCGGGCAGCACCGCCGCCGGTTTCGCGTTCACCGAGAACGTCCTGTACCTGGGCAGCGCCTACGACGCGGACAGCGTCGCGGGCGCCGCCGCGGCACCGTCCGAGACGGTCGCCACCTTCCTCGTCCGTATCGTCTTCTCGCCGTTCGCGCACCCGCTGTTCACCGCGTTCATCGGGATCGCCCTCGGCATCCTCGCGGCCCTGCCCCGGCTCGGCCGCCTCGCCCGGACGGTGATACCGCTCCTCGGGCTGGTCACGGCCGTCCTGCTGCACGCGATATGGAACGGTGCCGCCTCCTTCGCGGACCTGACCTTCCTCGCGGTGTACGGGCTGTTCATGCTCCCAGTCTTCGCCGCGCTGACCGCGCTGGCCCTCTGGGCCCGGTTCGACACGCTCCGCTCGGTGCGCGCGGTACTGCCGTCGTACGTGGCGGCCGGATGGTTCACCGCCGCCGAGCCCGCGGCGCTCGGCTCGATGCGGGCCCGCGCGCTCGCCCGCGGCCTGGCCCGGCAGCACCACGGCAGCGCCGGGGCGCGAGCCGTCGAGCACTACCAGCGCGACGCGACCCGGCTGGCGCAACTCCGCGCCAGCGCCGAGGCCCACCGCCCCGGCCCGGACTTCGGCCACCACGAGCAGATGTTCCTGCACCGGCTGTGGGAGCTGCGGCCCCTCGCCGGACCCGCCACCGAGCGGTCCGTCGCCACCCTGCCGGGCCCCCGCGCCCCCCTGCCGGTCCCCGCCCCCGCCTGGCGGTCCCCGTACTCCCCGTACTCCGGGTACACCGGGCACTCCGGGTACTCCGGGCACGCCCCACACCCGGCGCACCCCGGACACCTCGCCCATCCCACACTTCCCACCCACTCCGGACATTCGGGACATCCCTGGTCCACCCCGCTACCACGGCCCACCTCGGACCCGTGGCCCCCGCACGGGCATCCGTACGCCCCGCACCCGCCCGCCGCGCCGCCACCCCACCCCGAAGCCGCCACCGCACCCGCCCCGGACACCCCCGCCTCCCCCGACGGCGAGTCCGGGAAGGCCCCGGACGGCGACGGCACCCCGGACACCGAGGTCCCGGACGGCGAGCCCCCGATCACCGAGCCCCGGAGAGACGACGCCCCGAACCCCGAGACCCCGGACGGCGCGGGCCCGGACCCGGACAGCGACGCCCCGGACCCGGGGGGCGCGGGCGCGGTGGGCTGATCCGGGACGTACGGCGGCCGACGGGCCCAGCACGCGAGCCCCGCGAGGGCGGGCCGCGGGGTACCCCCGGGAGACGGCGTACGGCGCCGGCGCGCGGCGAAGGGCGGGAGACAGTCCGACGGCCCTGGTGCCGGGGGGTGGTTCACCAGGGCCGTCGGGGCCGGAGCGCGCGCCACGCGCGGGGTGGGAGTGGGGCTCCCTCGCCGCCGCCCCGTCCCCTCCTTGTGCTGAGCGGAGCGGAGCGAACGCGTCGCGCCGCGGGTCAGCGGTGCGGGGCGGCGGCGTGGTCTGGGTGGGCGGTGGCGTTCCTCCGGCGGGGGTGACGGTAGCGGTACGAGAGTACGAGAGTCGGTGGTGGCACCATCGACCGGGGGCGGCGAGCTGACCGACCCGGCGCCTCCCGGCCCAGGCGGCCGCGTCAGCGACCGTCGGGAGGCGGCACCGGACCGGAGCCCGTCCACGCCCGGGCCCCGAACCGGCCGGATGGCGGGAGACCCACGTCGCGCGGCGTCGGACCGGTCCCGGTAAGCGGGGAGGCTCGGGGACGGCGGCCGACCGGCCGGTGTGGCACCGGCACGGGGCGCGACGGACGGGACCTCCGACGACCGGACGGCCGGACGGGGATCACCGGGAGGCTCAGATGTTGATGCCCTTGCCGCGCATCCAGGCCAGCGGGTCGATCGGGTCGTCACCACCGGGCCGGACCTCCATGTGGAGGTGCGGACCGGAGGAGTTGCCGGTCGAGCCGACGCGGCCGATGACATCACCGGTGCGGACCTTGTCCCCGGACGACTTCGTCATCGAGGAGAGGTGGCAGAACCACAGCTCGGTGCCGTCTTCCAGGGTCAGGACCACGCGGTAGCCGTAGGAGCCCGCCCAGCCGGCCTCGGTGACGGTGCCGGTGTGCACCGCCTTGACGGGGGTGCCGGCCGAGGCGGCGAAGTCCTGTCCGGTGTGGTCGCTCTGCCACATGCCGCCGGCCTGTCCGTAGCCCGCGCTGAGCTGGTAGGAGGAGAGCGGCGCGGTGTAGCTGCGGGCCAGCTTGGCGAGGCGCTCCGCCTCGGCCTTCTTCCGCTTCTCCTCGGCGATCTTGCGCTTCCGCTCGGCCTCGGCCTTGCGGGCGGCGTCCGCCTTCTGGTCGGCCTCCGCGGCAGCCTTCTGCCGGGCCTCGTTGGCGGCCTTCGCGCGGGCCGCGGCGTCGGCGCCGCTCTGCTGCTGCTCGGCCTGGGCGAGGATGCGGGAGCGCAGGGCCTCGCCCGCGTCGGTCTGGCCCGCCTCCGCCTCGTCGGCGGTGACCCCGGCCGAGGTGAGCGGGGCCTGCGCGGCGACGGCGGTGCCGTCGGCTGACGCGGTGTCACCGCCCACCAGCCCGCCGACGCCGGGCAGTTCCTTGGCGTCGGGCAGCTGACTCGGCAGTTCCTTGATGGTGTTCGCGGCGCTCGCCAGGTCCGGCATCGAGATGGACGCCGGGTCCTTGTCCTTGGCCGTGGCCATGCCACCCGCGCCGACGGCGGCGATCATGCCGACGCCGAGCACCGCGCCGCTGCGAGCCATACCACCGCCGCGCTGCTTGCCCACCCGGTGACGGCCACGGACGGGGCGGATGGACTCCTCGGTGGGGTTCCACTCGTCCCACGGCTCGTCACTCCGCGGCCCATACGCCTCATGGGAAGAACGCGAACTGTACGCGTCATACGGGTCATACACGTCGTACGGTCCGGTTCCCTCGTCCTCATACGGTTCGTACGAGGCCGGGGGGGCATGCCTCTTGGACGCCACGGGGGGCGCACTCCTTTCCTTCCTTCTCGCCTACCGGGTTAGCTGTCGGGTTCGGAGCAGGAAGGTCTCCTACGGGCCGCCTCCGGAAAGGCCGCCTGATTCACCCCGGCCCCCCGGTCCGGACCGTGGTCCGGGCGCGAGGGGAAGTGGTTCCCCGGTTCCCTCGGTGCAGTGCTATCGAGTTGTGCCACGCATGGTGCACGTGCGGGATTCGGCGACGGCGCACGGTGCCGTCTCTCGTGACGGCTGTGACGACCGCGCTGCGTTGTTATCGGACGTTAATGGAAGGCCGGCCGTGATTCCAAGCCGGTCCGGGTTTTTTTGTCATCGCATTGGGTTGCCCGTATCGGGACAGGAGTAGTCAATTGGGGTGCCGGATCACGGGATTCGGGCCTCCGGTAGCCCTCAGTCACCACAACTCGCGGTCGCGAAAGCGATGTTCGCCACACACGACTCCGCCGCACCTCCCGCCCATCCTTCACTCTTCCCCCACGGTCAGGTGGTGACGCCACCCGCCACCCACCGCCCCGCGAACGCCGGTTCACCCCGCGCGCCGTGTCACTCCGTGCCGTGGGGCGGAGTTGGGGGTGCTGGCCTCCCCTTCGCCGGTGGCCCGTCCCGTGGGCTCGCGTCCCGCCGGGTCGCGCCCCGTGGGGCGGGGCCCGCGGCGCCGGGGGCCTCCGGGGTGGCGTCCGCCCTCACGTCCCGTGGCGCGGCGCGTCCCCCACCGGAGTCCTGGTTCTCGACCGCGAGCAGCACCATGTCGTCCTGCGTACCGCCGCCCGTGTGCTCGGCGACCTCCTCGGCCACGACCCGGAGCAGCGCCTCGGGAGAGTCGAAGGAGCGGCGCGCCAGTCGCTGGGCCGGGTCGTAGAAGACGCCGTCCGCGTTTCGGGCCTCGGACAGCCCGTCAGTGAAGATCAGCAGCTGGGAGCCGGCCGGGAACGGCAGCTCGTCGGGCTGGTCGGGCCAGGCGGCCACGTCACCCAGCCCGAGGGGCAGCGCGGGGGCGGACGGCTCCAGCACCCGCACCGCCCCGTGGTCCAGCAGCAGCGGCGCGGGGTGACCTCGGTTGATCACCCGAAGCAGCCCGGGCCGACGGGTGGGCACCTCGACGAGCACCGCCGTGGTGAAGCCCTCGGCCTGGTCGTAGCTGCCGGGCCGTCGCGAGCCCTCCAGTTGGAGGGCTCGCTCCAGCCGGGCGGCGACGTCCTCCAGCCGCTCCTCGTGCTCGGCGGCCTCCCGGAAGGCGCCGATCACCACCGCCACCGCGCCCACCGCGCCCAGCCCCTTGCCCCGGACGTCGCCCACCAGCAGTCGGGCCCCGTGGGGCGTGGACTGGGCGGCGTACATGTCCCCGCCGATCGTCGCGTCGGACTGGGCCGCCTGGTAGTGCGCGGCCAGGCGCAGTGGCCCCACCCGGTCGGGTGGAGTGGGCAGCACCGCGAGCTGCACGGCCTCCGCGGTGCTCCGCGCGGAGGCCAGCCGCCGCCCACTGCGCCGCAGCAGCATGTTGAGCCCGACGGCGAGCACGGAGACGGTGAACACGGTCAGCGTTCTGGTCACATCCTCGACGAGGCTCACCGCGATGTACCAGTGGGACATCGCCACGGCGAGCGTGGTCGCGGCGAACCCGGTGAGGACCGTGGCGCGGGTGGACTGGACGGCCGCCGCGACCACCGGGGCGGCGGCGAAGGGCGTCGTGACCGCGACGCCCTCCGGAGTGAGGATGGCGATCAGCACGCCCGCGAGCAGCAACAACGTCGGGGTCAGCCGCGCCAGGTACTGAAGCCGCCCGTAGGGCCGATCGTCCGAATTATCCGCCACTGTCCTAATCTGACTTCTACGCCCCGGGGCGTCCACTCGACCTCACGCCTCCGCGTCGGTGACGGTGACCGGCGACCGGGACAGGTGACCAGACGGAGTCCGCGGCGACGACAGGCCCCGGCGAGGGGCGACCGCGGCGGCGGGCGTCGACAGGCAGGGACGGAAGGGCACGGGCAGGGACAGGCAGGGACGGAAGGGCACGGGCAGGGACAGGCAGGCAGCGACAGAGAGCGGCAGGCAGCGGAGAGGAGTGGCGCTCGGTGGGTACGAGCAACGCGTCGGTCAGAGGGACCGAGACCTGGCCGCCCCGCTGGCTGCGCTGGCTCCCTCCGCTGCTGATCACCACGTCGATGGTGCTCCAGGTGGTCGCCCCGCCCCAGTACTTCTTCGGCTCGCTGCTGAGCGGCGCGGTCCTGCTCGGCGCGCTCGTCTACTCACCACGCACCACGGCCCTCGTCGGCGCGGTCGGCGTCCTGCTGCTGCTGGGGCTGGACCTGTGGAACGGCGTCGGCTTCGATCCCCAGCTGACGGGCGCGATCATCACCCTGGCGGTGGTGACCGGGCTGGCCGTCCTGCTCTCGTACGCCCGGCACCGCACCCTGCTCCAGCTCTCCCGGGTACGCGCCGTCGCGGTGACGGCGCAGCGCGCGCTCCTCCGCCCGCTCCCCGAGCGACTCGGCACCCTGCGGCTGGCGGGCTTCTACCGCGCGGCCGACGACGAGGCACTGATCGGCGGCGATCTGTACAGCGTGCAGCCGACGCCGTTCGGGGTGCGGGTGCTCGTGGGGGACGTCCGGGGCAAGGGCCTGGGCGCGACGGAGACGGTGGCGACGGTGCTCGCCGTCTTCCGCGAGGCGGCCGTCACCTACCCGGCGCTGCCGGACGTCGCCAGCCGGATGGACCAGGCGCTCGCCATCGACCGGGAGACCCTGGCGACGGGCCCGGACCTGGAGGAGATGTTCACCACCGCGGTGCTGATGGAGTTCCCGGAGGACCGTCCCGTCGTCCGGGTGCTGGACCGGGGGCATCCGCCGCTGCTCCTGCTGGCGCCCGACGGGGTCTCGCTGGCCCACACCGAACCGGGACTCCCGCTCGGCCTCAGCGAGTTGGCCTCCTTCGAGACGCCGACGCAGACCTTCGAACTGCCGCCGGACCGGGTGCTGGTGGCCTACTCGGACGGGGTGACGGAGGCCCGGGGCCCGGACGGCGGCTTCTACCCCCTGTCACAGCGGATGTACGAACGGTTCGTCCGGACCACCTCCGCGGACCGGGACGCCGCCGCCCGGCCCACGGAGGTGGCCCGGTTCATCCAGCGGGACGTGGTCGACTACGCGCGGTCCCTGGACGACGACATGGTGGTCGTCGCGATACGCCACGAGGCGCGCGACAGCGCGCGAGCCGAGGGGCCCCCGGCGCTCACGCCCCCGTCTCCCCATCCCGTCTCCCCCGCACCCCCGGACTGACCCCGCACCCGGAGCCCCACCCGAACCGGCCCCTCCTCCCCGCGCCCCCACTTCCCCAACTCGCCCCGCACGACCGGGCGTCGGGACGCTGACCGCTCAACCCGCGCCACCCGCCGCGCGTCCGGTCCCCCGCACCGGCCGCCCGTCGCCGCGCGAAGGGACCCGTCCGCCGTCCCACGGGAGGGTTCACCCGAAGCCGCGCGACAGGCGCCAGCGCCGCGCGAAGGGCTCCCGAGGGGCTACGCCGAGACCCCCACCGGCAAATAATTGACAGACTTGTCAGAAATGAATCACGTGCATATCTTACAGCTCTGTAAGCGATAGCCCGGGGAGTCCCCCGGCCATCCGGCCGGGCACCGGACACGCCGCTCCCGACGCACGGGGCGGCCAACTCGGGCCCAGAGCACGGAGGTTCGGCATGCGTGTCCGCATCACCCAGGGGATCGCCCTGTTGTCCACCGGCGCCCTCTCGGGAGCCTTCGGCTACGGGGCCGCCAACCTCGTCCCGACGTTCAACGTCGTACCGCTGGACACCAGGCTGTACTTCCACAGCGAACTGATGCGGATGAACAGCATCACCATGCAGGCCACGATGGCGATGTCCTTCCTCAGCTGCGTCACCCTCGCCGTCCTGACGCGCGGCACCACGCGGCGGCTCGCGGGGGGCGCGGGACTGCTGGCCCTGGCGTCCTTCCTGATCACCCGCTTCGGCAACGTGCCGATCAACGGCAGGATCAAGAAGTGGGTCACCTCCACCCCTCCCCCGGACCACGCGGAGATCCTCAACCGCTGGGAGGCGTTCAACTACGGCCGCACCGCCACCGCGTTCCTCGCCTTCGGCCTGCTCATCTACCTCACCCTCCGGACGCGCGCACGCGACACGGAGACCGGCGAGCGAGCCACGCCCATCCCCGTACCGAACGCCAACGCCCCCGAGCGGGGGGCGGGTTCGGCCGCCCCGGAGGGGAACGCCTCCGCCCCGCGTCGTACGGACTCCCCGGGCCGTACGGAGACGGCCGGGCCGGAGGATGGGCGGCGCGCACACGACGAGCACGGCGGGCGGAACGAGCGGAACGTGTCCGCCGGACGGGGCGAACGCGCGCACCGCACCGGCGACTGACGCAACCCGCCCACCGCCGGGGGATGTCGGCGACACCGGTCCCGTACGAGGTCCAACGAACCGCGAGGACACGGAGCTTGGGCGGACGAGCGAGCCGGGGGACGGTCAGGGGCGGCGGGACGCCTCGTCGCCCGGACGCCACCGTCGGCCGGCGTGCCGGGCGAGAGCGTCGGTGAGTTCGGCGCGCTGCCGCTCCGTGAGCGGCCCCAGGACGCAGAGCGGGGCGCTGCCGTCCCGGCGCGTCGCGGGATGGCTGGCGTGCGTCCACCCCGCCGGGTGCCCACTGACGGTGGACGGGGCGTCGGAGGTGTAGCGGATGTGGAGCCCGGAGTAGCGGTGCGGCGCCCGGCCACGGATGTGCTCCATGGTGACCGTCCGAACGTGGGACCAGGGCCAGGTCCGGCGACCGGTCGGGCCGGTCGCGGGGGTCGCCTTGGAGGCGTCGGTGGTGGTGATGCCGTCCTGGTCGATACGGAGCGACCAGGACGGTCGCGTACCGAACCCGAGCGTCTCCCGCACGCTCTTGACCGTACTGGGCACGGTGGAGGCCGCCAGCCTGATCGTCCACACCCCGCCCAGCACCCAGATCACCGTCACCAGCAGCCACGGATTGTCGCCCTGCCCGGGGCCGAAGGCCAGGGACCCCGTCCGCAGCGGAAGGACGGCGCTGACGAGCGTGACCCCCGCGACGCAGAGCAGGAGCATCCAGCCCTGCCACAGCGGCGGGCTCGTCCGGCTCGCGTAGTCCGCCAGCCGCTCCCTGCCGCTCCAGGCCATCTCGAAGGAGTCCACAACGGGCGGCGGCAGCACCCGTGTTCGGGGCGGGCGGCGCGGCGTACGCGCCCCGGGTCCGCCCTCCACGGGGGAGGACGGGACCGGGGCGGACGGACCGGCGCCGAGCGGGTTCGGGACGGCCGGACTCGGGACGGCCGGGTTCGGCACGGCCGGACTCGGGGCGGGGGCACTCCGGGGCTCCTCCGGGTCCGCGCGTCCCTCCACTCCGCCGGACCCCGCCGAACCCCTTCCTCCCGCCGAAATCCCTTCACCCTCCGGGACGTTCTTCCGAACGGGCCCGTCCGGCCCCTCCGCTCCACCGGGCACCCCGGACCGGCCAGGCTCCCCGGGCGAGCCCCACGACTCGGACGAGTCCGGTTCCTCGGGACCGGCGAACTCCCGTCGCCCGTCGGGAGAGTGACCGCCGTCTCTCACCAATTCCCCATCTCCTGTGGGGAGTTGATCACCCGGAAGCCCCACCGGCTCCAGCCGGGGCGGCTGTTCGGCGTCACCGTCCACGTCGGCGTACCCCTCCCCGCCACCGTCCACGTTCCCGTCCGGTGTACCCGTCCGGAGACGGCCGCTGGCGACGGTGACAGCCTCCGAGGCGTCCGCACCCGGGAGTTGGGCGCGCAGCCGCCGTAGCGCGGCGTACACCACGGCGGCGGAGCGCGGGCGGTCATCGGGATCGCGCCGGAGCAGGTCCTCGACCAACTCCACGACGCCGCCTGGCAGATCGGGACGGTACTCGCTCACCCTCGGGGCGTCCTCGTCGAGTTTGCGGCGGACGACGGCCAGCCCGTTGTGGCCGGTGAACGGAGGACGCCCGGCGAGCAGTGCGAAGAGCACCCCGCCGAGGGCGTAGAGGTCCGAGCGGGCGTCGCCGCGCTCGGTCTGGAACTGTTCGGGGGCGCCGTACTCCGCCGTTCCCGCCGGGGCGAGCTGCGAGGAACGGGCCAGGGTGAAAGTGTTGTGAATGAACCCGGCGATGCCGAAGTCGACCACCTTTGTCCGGTCGCCGTCCGTGGTGAGCATGATGTTGTGCGGCTTGATGTCGTAGTGGATGACGCGCGCCTGGTGCGCGGCGACGAGCGCGGCGCAGACCTCCTCGGCGATCCGCAGCGCGCGGGCCGGGCCCATCGGGTGCTCCGGGTTCAGGTGCTCGGCGAGGGTCCGCCCGTCGACCCACTCCATGACGAGGTAGAGCAGGTCCTCGTGGACGCCCCGGTCG
This sequence comes from Streptomyces sp. AJS327, assembly GCF_013450295.1. Taxonomy (GTDB): domain Bacteria; phylum Actinomycetota; class Actinomycetes; order Streptomycetales; family Streptomycetaceae; genus Streptomyces. The sequence continues at coordinate 424,006 of NZ_SKBR01000004.1, read as the reverse complement.
TACAGGGCCACCACGTTCGGGTGGTTGACCTGCGCGGCGGCGACCGCCTCCCGCTCGAAGCGGCGGGGGACGTCCTCCGGCAACGCCTCGTCCGTCACCAGCAGTTTGAGCGCCACGTCCCGGTACAGGTCGCGGTCCCGGCCGACCCAGACCTCGCCCATACCGCCCCGGCCGATCCGCTTGACCAACTCGTAGCGCCCCGCGATCAGCACACCGCGCTCCACACTCCACCCCCGACGGCCGGTTCCGCTGTGCCCCGAGCGTACGAACTCCTGTTGTGACACGAGCGTACGAACCATCGGGGGCCGCGCGCGACACGCCCCGCACCGTCCCTGCGCCGCCCCGGGAGCCCGCGCGGAGACCTCGCGGAGCCACCCCCGGATCCCTCGCGCGCTCCGGGACGGCGGGCGCCTCCCCACCCGCGTCCGCTACGTCCGGCGGTCGCCCGCCCGGGCCGGGAGACGGCATGGCGAGCGGAATAAAGCCCACCGCTGGGCGACCATGCAGGACATGAAGGCCATTGCACTGGACAAGTACGGATCCGCCGACGAACTGCACGTCACGGAGCTGCCCGAGCCCAAGGTCACGCTGGACGAGGTCCTGGTCAGGGTGCGAGCCGCCGCCGTCAACCCGGTCGACTGGAAGATCGCCGCGGGGCACCTCGACCCGGTACTGGAGACCCGCTTCCCCCTGGTCCCCGGCTGGGACGTGGCCGGGGTCGTGGAGCGCACCGGTCTCGACGCCGGCGAGTTCTCGGTCGGCGACGAGGTCTTCGGCTACGTCCGTAAGGACTGGGCGCAGCAGGGCACGTACGCGGAGCTGGTCTCGGCCAACGTGCGGCTGCTGGCCAGGAAGCCGCGCACGCTGAGCTGGGAGGAGACGGCCGGGCTGCCGCTGAGCGGGCTGACCGCGCTCCAGTCCGTGCGGCGCGTGCGGCTCAGCGAGGGCGAGACGGTGCTGATCCACGCCGCCGCCGGCGGCGTCGGCACCTTCGCCGTCCAGCTCGCCGTCGACCTCGGCGCCCGCGTCATCGGCACCGCGAGCGAGGCGAAGCACGAGTATCTGCGCTCCCTCGGCGCCGAGCCGGTGACCTACGGCGACGGGCTGGCCGACCGAGTGCGCGCGCTGGCGCCGGACGGGATCGACGCGGCGCTCGACTTCGGCGGCGACGACGCCGTCCGGCTCTCCACCGGGCTGCTGAACGCGCACGAGCACCGGAGCCGGATCGCCTCGGTCGTGGACACCGAGGCCGAGCGGAAGGGCGCCCACTACGTGTGGGTGCGGCCGGACGCGGCCGGGCTCACCACGCTGGCCGACCTCGCCGACGCGGGCCAGCTCCGCGTGCCCATCGAGCGGACGCTGCCGCTGGAGGAGGCGGCTGAGGCGTGGCGCCTCAGCCAGACGGGCCGCGCCAGCGGCAAGATCGTGCTGACGGTCTGAGGCGCCGCCCCACCGCGTGACGCTCCCCGCGCGTCTCCGGACGCCGGGGAGGCGCGGGCGGAGGGCCCGTGCAACCGAGAACGTGCGAGCGCGGAACGAACCGGACGCACCCCGGTGCAGAACCGGCCATTCCGGATCGAAGCCCTCGCATGGGCAGGGGTCGGGGCCGGGGTTCCGGCACCCCCGGCGCGGCGCTCTCCTGTCAGTACCCCATGGCAGCCTGGAGGGCATGACGATCCGGGTAACTGCGATCTCCGCACATCAGATCCCCACGCGCGATCCGCTCCGACTCACCACCGGCGACGAGGTACACGCCGGTGAACGGAGTCCCGAATGGCCCGAGTTCGTGTTCGTCACGGCGAAGCACGGCGCGGGCTGGGTCCCGGCCGAGCACCTCTCGGCCCCCTCCGGCGCCGTCACCGTGAAGCAGGAGTACGACACCACCGAACTACCCACCACCCCGGGGGACGTCCTGGAAGTGCTGGACGAGGACCCGGCGGGCGGCTGGATATGGTGCCGCGCCGACTCCGGGCGCGAGGGCTGGCTCCCCCTCCGTACCGTCGGATCCCCGCACTGACCCGGTAGACCCACGACGGCCCGGCGCGCACCGCCCCACCGGTGCGCGCCGGGCCATCTCGCGTCCGCGTCCCCGTACTTCCGCACGTACCGCCGGAACTCCACGTACCGCCGGAACTCCCCGCCGCCGCCCGCAACGTCCGTCCGGCTGCCCGGAACGCCCGCTCCGTTGCCGGTAGTTGGCGGGGCACGTCGCTCCGGCGGGCCAGACCGGTGGCGATCGGGACGGACGGTAGCGGCGCTCCGGCGGTCCGAGCCGCCCAACTCGGCGGGTGGCACCGCCTCGACGGGCGAACGCCCCGGCGGACGGGGGCGGTTCGGTGGTCGGGAGCGGTTTGGTGGTCGGAGCGGTTCGGTGGTCGGGAGCGGTTCAGTGGGCGACGGTGAAGCGGGTACGGCGGTGCCTGGGGTGCTCCGCCTCGTCCAGCAGGGCGATCGCGAAGTCCTCCATCGAGATGGCGGAGTCGCCGTCCGCGTCCAGCAACAGCTCGTCCCCGCCCGTGCGGTAGGAGCCGGTGCGCTTCCCCGGGGCGAAGAACGCGGGCGGGCTGAGGTACGTCCAGTCGACGTCCTCGGAGTCGCCGCGCAGCACGTCCAGTTGGTGGTTGCAGGCCAGGGCTATGGGCCGCCACTCGGGGGCCACGTAGCGCGGGTCGTCCACCGCGAGCAGTCCCGTGTCGGGAACCGTCAGGCTTCCCGCGCCGCCGACCACGAGCAGCCGCACCGGCAGGCCGGCCAGCCCGTCCAGTAACGCGCGGGCAACCACGGGGTGTTGGTCCTCGCTTCCGGGCGCGGGCCGGATCGCGCTGACGATCACGTCCTGCCCGGCGCTCAGTTCGGTCACCACGGCGGGCGACGCGGCGTCGGCGAGCTTGGGGAGGGCGCCGGGCGGCAGCTCCGCGAACTGCCGCGCGTCGCGTACCGCGGCGGTGACCCGGTGGCCCCGGGCCAGCGCCTCGGTCACGACACGGCTGCCGGTGGCGCCCGCTGCGCCGAGAACGGTGATGTGCATGGCTGTCAGACCTCCTTGGAGCGCCCTGGGGCGCTGAACAGGGTGGGTGGGCTGAGTTGGGCGGCGGCGATGGCCGTCAGCGCGAGGACGAAGCCGAGCGTCTGTCCGGCGGTCAGGGACTCGTCGAGCACCAGCCAGCCGAGCACGGTGGCGACGACGGGCGAGAGCAGCGACAGGAACGAGAGCGCGGTGACGGGTAGTCGGCCGATCCCGTTGAACCAGAGCACGTACGCCAGCAGGGCTCCGACCAGCGACAGCCAGGCGTAGCCGCCGAGTTCGGAGACGCCGAGCGCCGGGGGTGGCCCCTCGACGGCGAGGGCGAGCGGCAGGATGAACAGTCCGCCCGCGGTGAGCTGCCAGCCGGTGAGCGCGAGGACGCCCACGCCCGGCGGCCTCCCCCACCGCTTGGTGAGCACGACCCCGGCGGCCATCACGCCCGTACCAGCGAGCCCGGCGACGATGCCGACCGGGTCGAAGCCGAGCGGGCCGCGCAGCACCATCAGCGCGACGCCGACGATGCCCACCAGACCCCAGCCGAGCCGCCAGCCGGTCACTCGCTCCCGCAGCAGCAGGTACGCGAAGGCCGCGACCATCAGGGGCTGCGCCGCCGAGAGGGTGGCGGCCACCCCGCCCGGCAGCCGGTAGGCGGCGACGAAGAGCAGGACGAAGAAGGCGCCGATGTTGAGGGTGCCCAGCAGCGCCGCGCGCCACCACCAGGCGCCGCGCGGCAGGGCCCGGCCGAGCGCGAGGGCGATGAGCCCGGCGGGCAGCGCCCGCAGGACGCCGGAGATCAGCGGCCGGTCGGGCGGGAGCCACTCGGTGGTGACCAGGTAGGTGGTGCCCCAGACCACCGGGGCGACCGCGGAGAGCGCGGTGATCGCGCCGGTGCCGCCGATGTCGCTCGTCCCGCCGGTCCCGTCAGTCCCTCCGGCGCCGGGCGTCTCGGCGGTGCCGCCCGGGCCGTCGGGAGCGCCCGACCCGTCCGGGGCGCTCGGCGCGGTCCGCGCGTTCACGCCCGGCTCCCGGGCGCCGCGTCATGTTCGAGCCGTCGTATGGAGCCGTGGCAGCCGTGGTCCCGCACCATCGGAGCATCCTCTCAACGTTGAACTGTTTGACGCAGAGGAGATTACGAGCCTGATACCTTTTCGTCAAACAGTTCAACGTGAAGGGTTTTCGAGATGCGTGACAACCTCGACTGGGTACTGGCCCAGTGGCAGGCCGAACGCCCCGACCTCGACGTGAGCCCGATGGGCGTGGTCGGCCGGGTACAGCGCGCCGCCCGCCTGCTGGAACGCGGACTCGGCGAGACCTTCGCCGAACACGGCCTCCAGCTCTGGGAGTTCGACATCCTCGCCACGCTGCTCCGCGCCGGGCCGCCCTACCAGCTCAGCCCCGGCGCCCTCAGCAGGGCCTCCATGGTCACCGCGGGCGCGATCACCAACCGGCTCGATCGGCTGGCCGCCAAGGGGCTGGTCGACCGCGAGCCCGACCCGTCGAGCAGACGCAACGTCCTGGTGCGCCTCACCGGTTCCGGCCTCGCGCTGGTCACCGAGGCGCTGACGGCGCACCTCGACAACGAGGTGCGCCTGCTCAGCCCGCTGGACGAGGCGGAGCAGCGCCACCTCGCCGACCTCCTGCGCAAGCTCCTCACCGGACTCGGCGACCATCCCCCGGCCTCCCCCGCGCCCCCGGCGTCACCCCCGTCCTCCCCCACCCCCTGACCACCCCTGACCACCCCTGACCACCCCTGACCAGCCCTCATCTGACCACCAACCAGCCCCGACCAGCCCCGGACAGTCCCGGATATTCCCGGACAGCCCGGCCCGGCCTCACCGGCGGGGGCGGGGCGGTGGAGCGGGCTCTCAGGCGCCCCTCGTCAGCGACTGGTAGTCGGGGTGCCGCTGGATCCAGCCCGCGATGAAGGGGCAGGACGGCAGGACCACGTCACCGGCCTCGCGGGCGGCGTCCAGCGCGGTCCGCGCGAGGGCACCGCCGACCCCGCGCCCCTCGTACGCGGGATCGACCTCGGTGTGCGTCAGCTCGACCGCCCCCGGTGACCGCGTGTACGCGACGAACCCGGCGAGCCCGCCGTCGACGTACGCCTCGTAACGGCGTGCGCCCGGATTGTCCTGGACCTCGGTTCCCTCGGCCATGCCCGGCTCCCTCCGTCACTCGCCCCCAGCTCAGCGTACGAGCGCGCCGCCCGCCCCGCCGCCGGAGCGCCCCGGCCCGGCACCCCGGACATCCCGGCTCGCCCGGGCCTCCCCGGCACCGCTCCCCTCCGCCCCTCCCCCGTCACGGGGTATCGGGCGGGCCGTCCGGTGGCATCTGCCCCGGCGCGCGTTTGCCCACCGGGGCGCGGGGCACGGACGAACCTCGCACGGAGGAGGTACCGGTGGTCCGCACACGGGAGAGGAACCGGCGGAGCGCCGGAACGAGCGGTCTGGTGGAGCGGGGCTATCGGGCCATCGACGAACGGCTGCCGCTCTCTGACGGCGCCGGCGCCCTGCTGCGGAAGGCGTTCCCCGGCCACTGGTCCTTCCTGCTCGGCGAACTGGCGCTCTACAGCCTGCTGGTGCTGCTGCTGACCGGCGTCTACCTCACCCTGTTCTTCGACGCGAACATGACGGAGGTGGCGTACCAGGGCTCGTACGCCCCCCTGCGCGGGGTGCGGATGTCCCAGGCGTACGCCTCCACCCTGCACCTCAGCTTCGACGTACGGGGTGGGCTGCTCGTCCGGCAGACCCACCACTGGGCGGCGCTGGTGTTCCTCTCCGCCATCGGGCTGCACCTGCTGCGGGTCTTCTTCACCGGCGCCTTCCGCAAGCCCCGCGAGATCAACTGGCTGATCGGCGTGACCCTGTTCGTCCTGGCACTCGCCGAGGGGTTCAGCGGCTACTCGCTCCCCGACGACCTGCTCTCCGGCACCGGCCTGCGCATCGCGCAGGGCATCATGCTCTCCATCCCGCTGGTCGGCACCTACCTCAGCTTCCTGGTGTTCGGCGGCGAGTACCCGGGACACGACGTCATCGGCCTGCTCTACCCGCTCCACATCCTGCTCCTCCCCGCCCTGTTGCTGGCCCTCGTCGGGGTGCACCTGGCCCTGGTCTTCTACCTGAAGCACACCCAGTGGTCCGGACCCGGACGGCACCAGCGGAACGTCCTCGGCAGCCCCATGTACCCGCAGTTCGCGGCGAAGTCGGGCGGCCTCTTCTTCGCGGTGTTCGGCATCCTGGTGCTGCTGGGCGGGGTCGCCCAGATCAACCCCGTCTGGTCCTACGGCCCCTACCGCCCCGGCGACGTCTCGACCGCCGCCCAGCCCGACTGGTACGTCGGCTTCCTGGAGGGCGCGCTGCGCCTCGTCCCCCCGTTCGAGTCGACGCACCTCGGCCACACGGTGATGTGGAACGTGCTGCTCCCGGCCGTGGTCCTGCCAACCCTGCTGTTCCTCACCCTGTACGCCTACCCGCTCTTCGAGAAGTGGGTCACCGGCGACCACGCCCCACACCACCTGTGCGACCGCCCGCGCGACCGCCCCGTACGGACCGCGCTGGGGGTGGCGGGCACCGTCTGCTACGCGGTGCTCCTCCTCGCGGGCGGCAACGACGTCCTCGCCGACACCTTCGACGTCTCCCTCAACGGGCTGACGTGGACGCTGCGGGCGGCACTCGTCCTCGCCCCCCTGCTGGCCTTCTCCGTCACCCGGCGGTACTGCGCGGCGCTCCGCCGCTCGGACCGCGAGCGGCTACGGCACGGCGAGGCGACCGGCGAGGTCTGGCAGTCCGTCGAGGGCACCTTCCACCCCACCCACCGTCCGCTCTCCGACGGGGCGCGCTACACGCTCCGGGCGCAGGAGCTGCCCCGCCCCCTCACCGCCACCCCCGGCGACCGCCGCCGTCACCGCGTCCGAGCCGCCCTGAGCACCTGGTACTACCGCGACGTCCCGCCCCTCGACTCCCCTGACTCCCCCAGCTCCCCCGACTCCCTCGGCTCCCCCTCGTCTCCGGACCTGCCCGGCCCCCCGCGCTCCCCACGCTCCCCGAAACCGGCGACGGGCGGGGCCGAGGGCGCGAAAGCGGGGACGGGCGAGGGCGCGGAAGCCTGGACGGGGAGGGGGACGGGGACGGGAGCGGCGACGGGCGGGGCCTCCGAACTCCCGTGTACCGCCCGGGTGCTGGGATGGTTCAGTCGCGCCGCGAGGCGTACTGGAGGGCGAAACCGCTGACGCCCGCGGCGGTGACGCCCACCCCGACCAACAGCAGCCAGAGCGCGACCACCACGCCGGAGGCGGTGAGCGCGACCCCCAGCGCCGTGACCACCGGCCACGGACTCCGCGGCGGGAAGAAGTCCACCGGCCCGGCACGGTCACGGATCTCCCCGTCCCTCCGGTCCTCGGGACGGGCGCCCCGGCGGCCGTACTGCACGGCCAGGAACGTCGCGATCAGCGCCGCCATCAGAACCGCCACCAGCAGCGCGGCGGTACCGGCCGGATCGCGCGCGGAGAGCGCGTAGGGCACGGTGACGGCGGCGAAGAACAGCGCGACGCCCGCGAAGATCACAGCCTCCGTCCTCATCGGCGGCGCCCCTCCTCAGCCGGGTCCGGCCCCTCCCCCGGGCGCCCAGAAGCCCCGGCCCACCCCGCGGACGACGACGGAGCCGGGGCCGAAGACGCGGCCGAAGACGCGGCCGGGGAGGACGGAGCCGGGGAGGGGTGCGCGGGCGGGACGGACATGAGCCGGTGCCGCTCACCGGCCTCCGGATGGTTCATCCAGAACGCGGGCGACTCCGACCGCACCCGGGGAACCGCCACGAAGTTGTGGCGCGGCGGCGGACAGCTGGTCGCCCACTCCAGGGAGCGGCCGAAGCCCCAGGGGTCGTCCACCCCCACCGGCTTCCCGTAGGCCGCCGTCCACCAGACGTTGAAGAGGAAGCAGAGCGTGGAGGCGCCGAGGATCAGCGCGCCCAACGAGGAGACGCCGTTGAGCAGGGTGAACCCGTCCGCGTGCAGGTAGTCGGCGACCCTGCGGGGCATGCCGTTCTGCCCGAGCCAGTGCTGCACGAGGAACGTCGTCTGGAAGCCGACGAAGGTGAGCCAGAAATGGACGGTTCCGATCCGCTCGTTCAGCATCCGGCCCGTCAACTTCGGCCACCAGAAGGAGAAACCGCCGAACATCGCGAAGACGACGGTCCCGAAGAGCACGTAGTGCAGGTGCGCCACGACGAAGTAGCTGTCCGTGACGTGGAAGTCCAGCGGCGGCGACGCGATCAGCACCCCGCTCAACCCGCCCAGCAGGAACGTGACCAGGAAGCCGACGGCCCAGAGCATCGGCGTCTCGAAACTCAGCGACCCGCGCCACATCGTCCCGACCCAGTTGAAGAACTTCACCCCGGTGGGCACCGCGATCAGGAAGGACATGAAGGAGAAGAACGGCAACAGCACGGCGCCGGTGGCGAACATGTGGTGCGCCCACACCACGGCGGACAGCACCGTGATGGTGGCCGTGGCGCCGACCAGCCCGAGGTATCCGAAGAGCGGTTTCCTGCTGAACACCGGAATGATCTCGCTGACGATCCCGAAGAAGGGGAGCGCCACGATGTACACCTCGGGGTGGCCGAAGAACCAGAACAGGTGCTGCCACAGGATCGCGCCCCCGTTGGCCGGGTCGAAGACGTGGGCGCCGAGCTTCCGGTCGGCGGCGAGCGCCAGCAACGCCGCGGTGAGCACGGGGAAAGCCAGCAGCGCCAGCAGGGACGTGAAGAGCACGTTCCAGGTGAACAACGGCATCCGGAACATCGTCATCCCCGGCGCCCGCAGGCAGATGACGGTGGTGATGAAGTTGACGGCCCCCAGCGTCGTACTCAGCCCCGCCACCACCAGCCCCAACGTCCACAGGTCCCCACCCGAACCCGGTGAGTAGACGGCGCTGTTGAGCGGCGCGTACGCGAACCACCCGAAGCTCGCGGCCCCGCCCGGAGTGAGGAAGCCCGCCACCACCATCAGGCCACCGAACAGGTACAGCCAGTAGGTCAACGCGTTCATCCGCGGGAACGCCACATCGGGCGCCCCGATCTGGAGCGGCATGAGCGCGTTGGCGAACCCCGCGAACAGCGGCGTCGCGAACAACAGCATCATGATCGTCCCGTGCACGGTGAACAGCTGGTTGTACTGCTCGGCGGAGAGCAGTTCCAGCCCCGGCTGAGCGAGTTCCGCCCGCATCACCAGCGCCAGCAGCCCGCCCAGCAGAAAGAACCCGAACGCGGTGACCAGGTACAGGTTGCCGATCACCTTGTGGTCCGTCGTCGTCAGCCACCGCAGCAGCATCACGGCCCTCCTAGGGAAACCCCCGCGCGGCCACCCGGGGGTAGGGCCGGTCGGTCCCCCCGTCCCACGCCCCGGGAAACCCCGCCCGCGCCGCGACAACACCTGGGCGTGACGCCGGACCCTGGATGGCGCACACCCCCCACCCCACCGTTGACCCGCCCCACCCCGCTCACCCCCGCGCCCACACACCACCCACCCCGCCGACCGCCCGCCTCCGACGCGCCCCGCACCGGACGAACCTCCCAGCTGACCAGCGCCTCGACCCGGTCGGGACCACCCCCACAAACCCTGTAGACTTACCGTCGCTGCGGCTGCCACCCTTGGCAGCGACAGCCTGCCGCCTTAGCTCAGTCGGCCAGAGCGACGCACTCGTAATGCGTAGGTCGGGGGTTCGACTCCCCCAGGCGGCTCGGTTGAGGGTCAGGTCAGACACCGTCTGACCTGGCCCTTTGTCGTGCGCGGGGGTATCGGCGCATGACGAGCCGGGCCCGCCGAGGGGCCGTGCGTGAGCGATGCGTGAGCGGGAGCGTCCCGAGCTGGGGCTACACCTTTGTGGCCTTGCTCTTCTTCTTGGCCTTCCTCTTCCGGTCCGTCTTCCCCTTCGCGGCCTTCTTCGCCTGTGCCTTCCGCTGGATCGGGACCAGGCCGGCGGCGGCTTCGGCGGCGTCCTTGGCAACCTCGGGGAAGACGCTCTGGTAGATGTCCCGCGTGATCCGGGTGTCGCTGTGGCCGAGCGTCTCGGACACGACCTTCACGTCCACACCGGCCGCGAGCATGAGCGTCGCTGCCCCGTGCCGCAGGTCGTGCAGGCGTATCGGCGGGAGGCCGAAGGAGGCAACGAGCCGCTCGAAGCGGTCCGTGATCTTGCCGGGGTGCAGCCAGGAGCCGTCCTCCTGCGTGAAGACGAGTCCGGTGTCGACCCAGCCGGACGCCCATTCCTCGCGCTCCGCGCGCTGGCGCTTCCGGTGCTGCTTGAGCACGCTCACGGTGTCGTCATCGAGCGCGACGGTGCGGAAACCGCTGTCGGTCTTCGGGTCGGACTCCTCGACATCCCAGCCGTCCTGCACCAGCTGAGTCGACACCGTCAGGGCGTACTTCTTCAGATGGGTCTCCGACCACATCTGCCCGCATGCCTCACCGCGACGCAGTCCGCGAAGGGCAATGACGTGCCACATCGCGTAGAGCCGGTCGTCTGCCACGTGATCGAGGAAGGCGCCGGTCTGCTCGGGAGTCCAGACCATGACGGGCGAAGGCTTCTCGCCGGTGGCCTCCCACCTGGCGACGCGTTCGTCAGTCCACACCAGCGCCTTCGGCTTGCGCGCCGGGTCGAGCTCGACGTGCGCGGCCGGGTTGAAGGTGATGATCTGCTGCGCCATGGCGTCGTTCAGCGCGGCGCGGAGCGTCCCGCGGATGCGTTGGCGGGTGGCCGCGCCGGTGGTCCGGCGGAACGGAGGCATCTCGTCGATCGCGGCCCTCATGGCCTTGCGACGGGCGCGGTTCTCGACGCCCTTCCACGGAACCGTGGCCAACTCGTCTATGGCAGCCCGTCGCTGGGCGTTCTGCTCCAGGATCTCGGCGTTGCCGTCCGAGATGGCGGTGAACATGTCCGAGAGGTGAGTGACGCGGAGACGGTCGAGTCGCCGACCGCCGATGTGCGGCTTGAGGTGTACGCGGATGTCGGTCTCGTAGCGGGTGACGCTGGACTTGCGTATGCGCTTGGAGGCTAGCCAGCGGTCCAGCCAGTCGGCGACGGTGAGCCGACCGATCAGCTCCTGACCCGAGTTGAGCCGACGTCGGGTCTCCTCGACATCGGGCAGCGGTGACTTGTCGTCGGCCACCTCTTCGAGCATCTCGGTGATGAGGGCGATGCCTTCGGGGTCGTCGCCGTCGGGGATGTTGAGAAGCGCGCGGACGTGGTCAAGTTCAGCCTGGGCGGCTTTGAGGGTCTCGTAACCGGCGCGGTTGAAGGCGCGTCGGGTGCCGTCGTCGTGCGGCGGCAACTCTTGGCGGATGGAGTACGTGCCGTGCTTCTTGCTCCTGCGCTTGGGGCAGGCAGTGCCGAGGGGCTTCCCGGTCTCGGGGTGGCGGCAGTAGCAGCGGCGGTAGGTGGAGCCTTTCAAGCGTCGTTCTCCTGAGGGGTGTTGCGGTCTTGCGGGGGTTCGTCGATGAAAGCGAGTTCGGGGGGCAAGCGCGGCACGTGGAGGTTCTCGCTGCGCATCTGGGCGCGGACGCGGCGGAGGGTGTCGTGGTCACCTTCCGCGAGCTGTTCGAAGCGCTCGGCGGAGCGCAGTGCCTCGGAGCGCTGCTGGGGGGTGGCGGCGTTGCTGGCCTGGTAGCGGTGGAGAGCGACCTTCCTGGCGGCTTCGTATGCGGAGCTGAGGGCCGTGTCGTGCATGCGGTAGATGGTCAGGGGCCAGTTGCCGAAGCTGCTGCTGTCCTCGCCAGTGAACCAGCGCAGGGCGTCCAGGGGCTCGTCGGCTGACTCCAGGGGGATCGACTGGTACTTGGCGATGTAGCCGACGGGAACGATCAGGCAGATCGGGCTGGTGTCCAGCGCTTGGGCGAGGACCATGACGTCCGTGAGGGGAAGGGAGGATCTGCGGCCTGCCTCCATGTTGGCGATGACGTTGCGGGGGACTGGGTGGCCGATCTCCGCGCAGGCGTCGGCGAGATCCTGCGCGCTCATGCCCATCTCCTTGCGCCGACGACGTACTTCTGCGGCCACGGTGGCGACGACCTGCGTCGACCACTCGGGAACATCGTCCTCATCGTGTTGTGTCATGGCGACACATTAACTCTGCCTATGGTCTTTCTCGTACTGCTGGAGGCAGGCGCGTTCCGTGTGTTTGCCGCCCGTCCGTGATTCGAAGGGAGTCCTGCATGAGCAGCGACCGAGACAACCCCATCCGCGGTCGTCGTGAGATGAGTCAGGCCGAGCTGTTGGAGCTGCCTGCCACCGTCGACCTGGAAACTGCCAACCGGGCTCTGGGGTTGGGGCGGAGCAAGGGGTACGAGCTGGCGAAGCGAGGCGAGTACCCGTGCCGTCTGCTGAAGCTCGGCAATGCCTATCGCGTGGTGACGGCGGAGCTGCAGGCCCTGCTGGGTCTGGCTGCCTGAGTGCCGGATGCTAGCTGACAGTCCTGTGTGGAGGAGACACAGAATCGCTGGACTGTGGATCAGTGCAGCCGTATGTTGCTCGTCGCCGCTCGTCAGCGGCAATGGGAAAGGCCCCCGGCGTTCCCGCGCCGAGGGCCGATGACTCCCCAACTGATCGCCCATGCCTGAACGATGAAGACGGTGGTGCGGGGCTTGCCGGCCCCGCGCCACCGGGTGAGGAACGTCTATGGATGAGCCTACGACGACGCCCCTGGAGGGCGCATCCCCCAACTCTGCGTGGCCGCCGGTCGCTGTCCCCGGAGAGGGCGGTGGTCCGCACGCGGCTCGGGCGGACGTGCTCGGCGCGGACCGGTCCGCTGCGCGTGCGGACCAGCGGACCGAAGAGGCGGACCGGTCCGCTGAGATACCGGGCCGGGCGCGGACCGGTCCGCTCGTTGGTCCGCAGGTGGACCGTTTCGAATCTTGCGGACCGCAAATCCCGGACGCTGTCGACCCGTCCGGTCCGCGGAGTTCGGTCAGGAGTGGACCGGAAATCCCAGGCTCTGATGGGCTGTCCGGTCCGCAGGAGCCGGACGGACCAGCGGACCGGTCCGCCGGTGGGAGCGAGGGCGCGGTGCTGCTGGATGAACTGCGGTCGGTGCTCGCCCAGTACGTGATTCTGCCGAGCCGCGAGGCCCTGGATGCGATCACGTTGTGGGTGGCCGCGACACATCTGCAGCCCGCGTTCCAGCACGCGCCGCGTCTGGCGGTGGTGGGTCCGGCGAAGCGGTGTGGGAAGTCGAGGTTGCTGGATGTCGTGACCGAGACGGTGCACAAGCCGGTGATCACGGTCAACGCGAGTACGGCGGCGATCTTCCGGTCGGTGACCCAGGAGCCGCCGACGCTGCTGGTGGACGAGGCGGACACGCTGTTCGGCAGCCCGAAGATGGCGGAGAAGAACGAGGACCTGCGTGGTCTCCTCAACGCCGGTCACCAGCGCAACCGGCCCGCCCTGCGGATCGCCGGACCCGAGCACAAGCCGGTCGAGTACCCCACTTTCGCCATGGCTGCGCTGGCCGGGATCGGGGACCTGCCGGACACGATCATGGACCGGGCGATCGTAGTGCGGATGCGCCGCCGTGCCCCGGGCGAGAAAGTCGCCGCTTTCCGTGCTCGACGGGACACCCCGCACCTGCACGTGCTGCGTGACCGGATCGCCGCCTGGAGCACGAACCTCGTAGAGGCGGCTGCCGAGTTGGAGCCGAAGATGCCGGTCGAAGACCGGGCAGCGGACACCTGGGAGCCGCTGGTGGTGGTCGCTGACCTCGCCGGTGGTCACTGGCCGGTCACCGCGCGGTCAGCGTGTGCCGCGATGTCCGCGTACGAGGCCGGTCAGGACGAAGAAGGCGGACTGAAGATCCGCATCCTGGCCGACATCCGCACCGCCTTCGCCTCCTGCGGTGACCCCGAAGCCCTGGCCACCACCCGCCTGCTGTCTGTCCTCAAGGAGGACCCCGAGGCCCCGTGGGCCGATTACGGCACCAGCGGACTCTCCCCGCGTCATCTTCAGCTGCTGCTGAAGGACTATGGGATCAGCTCGGCCAACATCCGCTTCCCCGACGGTACCCAGGCCAAGGGCTTCGCCCGGAACAAGTTCCTGGATGCCTGGGCCCGTTACTGCCCCAGCACTGCCCCGGCCCCGGCCGGGCCCTGACCGGCACAGACCGGTCCCAGTGGTCCCCGCGCAGGTCAGCGCGGGGACGACTTTCTTCCCCGCAACGAGTCCACTCGTCACACGCCACGTAGTCGTACCTGTCCTGACCAGGCACGGAACCAGTGGGACCAGTGCGACACCACCCCGCCCAGGAGCCGCCCTGCCATGCCCCAGCCCGACCCTGCCCACACGCACACGACCCAGCCCACCGACAGCGCAGCAAGTTGTCGGGTAAGGAGTCCTTACCCGAGCCCCGCCCCAGGGGTGGCGGGGCAGACCGGCCCGGGGGTGCCGGTCGAGGGGGTGTTCGCCGCGTCTCCGCGCCGTCGCCTGCGTCAGCCTGCCCAGCGTGATAAACGTGTCTGCCCGCGCTTCAGCGCCGACGAGTACGCAGAGCTCCACCAGGCCGCCAGCGCCAGCCGGATGACGGTCGGCGGCTATCTGGCCGAGGCCGGTCTTGCTGCCGCCCGCGCGGAGAACCCCGAGGCGGCCGTGGCCGATTACCGTCGTGCGGTGCGGGAGCTGATGGCGTCCAACCGGCAGGCCGCCGCGGTCGGCAACAATCTCAACCAGCTCGCCCGCCACCTCAACTCCGATCAGGCGCTACCCGAACGTGAAGCCGTCCATAGGCTGTTGGCGCGGGTGCAGGACGTACTCGACGAGGTGGACTACGCGGTCGAGTACCTGGTGCGGCGGTGACTGCATGATCCCGAAGATTCTCACCGGCAGGACCAGCAGCACCGGCCTCATCCGCTACCTGTTCGGTCCGGGGCGGGCCAACGAGCACACCGACCCGCACCTGGTGGCGTCCTGGAACGGCTTCGCTCCCGACCCCGGCCGCAACCCGCAGCACACCACCGCCCGGCTTGCCCGCCAGCTCGACCAGCCCGTGAAGGTGCTCGGCGACCGCGCACCGAAGGACAAGGTGTGGCACTGCCCTGTGCGCGCCGATCCCGGCGACCGGTACCTGAGCGACGCGGAGTGGGCCGAGGTCGCCCGGCGGATTGTGCACGCCACTGGCATCGCTCCCAACGGCGATCCAGAAGCCTGCCGTTGGGTGGCCGTGCGCCATGCGCCCGACCACATCCACATCGCCGCCACCCTCGTACGCCAGGACGGCAAACGCCCCACCCGCGACTTCGACCGCAAGAACGCCCAGGCCGAGGCCCGTCGTATCGAAATCGACTATGGCCTGCGCCGCCTCAACCCTGGGGACGGGGGGAGTGCGGCCAAGCGGCCCACCAGCAAGGAGCACTTCAAGGCCCGCCGCACCGGCCAGGCACAAACCTCCCGCGAACTTCTCCGTGCCCGGGTCCGGCAGGCCGCCGCAGCAACGCGCAGCGAGACCGAGTTCTTCACGGCTTTGGAAGGCATGGGCATCAAGGTCCAGATCCGGTACGCGCCTTCCGGGGACGCGCTCGGTTACAAGGTCGCGTTGCCCGGTGACAGCAACAAGGCTGGTGAGCTGGTGTACTTCTCCGGCTCCACCCTGGCCCCGGATCTGTCGTTGCCCCGTATCCGTGAACGCCAGACCGCCACCGACACCACTCCCGGTCGGCGAGCTGTACGCCGTACCGATCCTTGGCACCAGGCCACCGCGAGCATCGACCGCATCCCCGCTGCGCTCGCCTCCGACGAAGCTCCCGCCGCCCAGGCCCACCTCGCCGCTCTCGGCGAGACCCTCGACCTCCTCCCCGCCGTCACAGACCGTGGGGCACTGCGTTCCGAGCTACGGCAGGCCGCCCGCGGCTTCGAACGCGCCACCCGCTCCCGCATCCGCGCCGACCACCAGCACGTCCGCGCCCTCCGCAACGCCGCCAAGGAGCTGCTGCACACCCCGAGCGGGGACGGCTCCGGGCTTGCCATGCTGCTCAACGCCGCCGTACTCGCCGTGATCGCGGCAGCCCGCTGGCACGCCTCCCAGCAGCATGCCCAGCAGGAAGCCGCAGCTCGCCAGACACTGCATCACCTTCAGGCGGCCTACCAGCAGGCAGCCACCCAACCGCTGACCGAACTCCGCCGTCACACACCCCGCAGGACACTGTCCGCCGCTACGCCCACCACATACGCCAGACCACCCCCGACCACGCCGAGCGCATCCTCACCGACCCCGCCTGGGACGCACTTACCGCTGTGCTCGCCGACGCCGAGCAAGCCGGCCACAATCCCGCCGAACTCCTCCAACACTCGGCCCGGCAG
This sequence comes from Streptomyces sp. AJS327, assembly GCF_013450295.1. Taxonomy (GTDB): domain Bacteria; phylum Actinomycetota; class Actinomycetes; order Streptomycetales; family Streptomycetaceae; genus Streptomyces. Next base: position 407,647 of record NZ_SKBR01000004.1, on the reverse strand, counting down.
CGGACGCTGGACGACGCCCGCTTCCCCGCCGAGGTCCTCACCTGGCGCCTCCACCGCCTCGGACAACGCCCCGCACCCAGCCCCCGAGCCCAAGCCGCACGCTCCCGCAGCACTCGCGCAACCACCGCTGCCCCACAGCCCGTCCGCGCGACGGCTGTCCCGCAGCAGCCCGTGCCCACAGTCACGCACCGGCGCCGACGCTGAGGCACCCACTGCGCGGTGGCTCAGGGCTTACACGCCCGGAACAACCACTCAGCGGGCCTGGGCGAGTTCTGTCACGAGTGCGTCCACGTCGCCGGTGTAGACGATGACGTCCTCGTCGTCGGCCGGGGGGTCGAAGCGGGCGAAGAAGTCGTCGAGGGCTTCGGGGGTGACGGCCAGCGCGTTGGCGTCTTCGCGCTGGTTGCGTTCGGCAAGGCGACGCAGCAGTTCTGCGCGGTCGGCGGGGAGGTAGACCACGAGGGTGTGGCCGCCCGCTTCGCGGGCGGCTCGCTCCCAGGCTTCGCGCTCGGTACGGCGCCAGAGCCCGTGGTCCAGGACGACGTCGTGACCGGTTTCGATCTCCTTGATGAACCGTTCCCGGGTCGCTTCGACGACGGGCCGTTCGCGTTCGAAGTAGGTGTGCTCGGGATAGTCCACGCCGTAGCGGCCGTGGAGGCGGTGGACTTCCTCGTCGACGGACAGTCGGACGTAGCCGTGGTCGGCCAGGACCTGGGCGACGGTGGTCTTCCCGGAGCCGGTGAGGCCGGCCAGAAGTACGGCGAGGGGCACGTGCCCATCCCTTTCGCGGCGAGCGTGCGTGAACGCGGTCATTGTCGCTGATCCTGGCCGGTGCGTGCGTGGGGCCGCCAGGCGGTGACGATGCTGCGGGCCTCGGCGGGCCAGTTATCGGGCATCCGGTCCAGGGTTACCCGGCGGAAGGTGAACCGCGGGTCGCTGGTGTTGATCACGCCGCCGTGGCGGCCTACGTGGGCCAGCAGGCGGCCGGCCTCGTCACGGACAGCAGGGGTGTGTTCCTGCCAGGTGCCGGTGGTGAAGTGCCGGACGCGGCGGCGGAGATCATCCAGGACGCCTGATCGCCATTTGAAGTGGTGGACCGCGCAGATGTGGTCCGCGTCCGGACTGTGGCCGGGGGCCCGGTGGTTGCCGGAGGCCAGGGGCACGTCGTGGCGGGCGAGGACGATCTTGCGGGGGTCGCCGTGCAGGAGCCGGTGGGTGAGGTGACCGCCGAGGGGATACGCGAGATCCAGGCCGCCTTCGGGCCTCCAGCCGGTGAGGCGGCCGCTTGCGGTGACGCGGTCGAGCATCAGGCCGCCGACCACGCGGTGCCCGGACTTCTCGGCCTGGGTGATCACCTCGCTCAGCGGGGCGGGGTACTGCTGGAACTCGTCGGCGTCTGCGATCAGATGCCAGCCGGCCCCGGCACGGTGCCGCAGTGCGTCTCGGAGCTGGGTGTTGGTGTGCTCGTGCCATGGGCCGACGGATGTGCCGGTCGGGATGATGCCCAGCTCGCGGACGGCGGCCTGGAGTTGGTGTCGCTGTTCGTCGGGGACGTGGTCGGGGAAGTGGAAGGCGATCAGGAACTGTTCGATGCCGAGCCACCGGTAGTGGCGGACCCAGGCAGTCAGCAGGTCCGGCTCGACGGGGCCGATGACGGCGACCAGGGCGGGAGGGGTGCACGGCATTCAGGACTCCTTCGTACGGAGTGCGGTGAAGGTGCGGGTGAGGAAGTCGGCCTGTTCGGTGGCCGAGTGCATCCCCAGCAGAACGGGGGCGTCGGGGCCGGGGCGTGTTGGCGCCTGGCGGGCGACGTTGTGCAGGGCCTCGGCGAGGGCGTCCGGGTCCCCGGCGGGGAAGGTCAGGGCCCAGGGCAGACCGTGTAGGCGTGCGGTGAGGGCCGAATCGTGGTCGGAGACGACCAGGGGGACGCCGAGGCGGGCGGCGTCCATGACGAGCCCGGATTCCTTGCCGGTTCCGGGGTGGCGGGTCACGAGGGCGGCGTCGGCAGTGGCGTAGACGAGCCGCAGCACGCCTTCGGCGACGGGGCCGGGCACGGTGTGCAGGTGGACACAGGGCAGGGACCGCCACCGTTGCAGTGCCGCTTCGTCGAGCGGGGCTCCGGCGACCACCAGGTGCAGCGGTTCCTTCAGCCGGGCCAGGGCGGCGTCTATGACGTCGATGTCCTTGTACGGCCACCAGCCGCCCACCAGGCACACGACGGCTGCGTCAGCCGGGATGTCGAAGGCCGTCCGGCTGCCCTCGCGTTCGGCGTCGGTCAGGCGGTGGCCGTCGTCAACGGCGAAGGCCCGTACCACCGCGGGCAGTTCCGGGAAGGTCGCGGAGATCTGCCGGCCGACGGCCTGTGTCGGATACACCGCGACCACCTGCTTCTCGCCCCGGCGGGCGAGTCGGCCGAGCAGTCGCACGACGGCGTCCTCGCTGGTGACGGCCTCGTGGACGAACCGCAGGTGCGGCAGGCCGCCGAGGAGTGCGGCGGCCCCGTGCAGGGCCTCGCTCGCGGTCAGGATCACCACCGCCTCGGCGTCGGGCTCGTGTCGGCGGGCTGTCCGCAGGGCGGAGGCTTCGGTCAGGCAGCGGGCGATGAGGGTGATCTGGTGGGGCAGCCGCCGCAGGGCGCGGGGCCAGCGGCGCGAGCGGAAGGCCCGCTGTCCGGCCCTGGAGAGCACGGACGCCCGCCGGGAGGCGGCCAGCAGGGCGCGGGCGGGGAGTCCGGACGGTGCGGTCACCAGCCGGGCCCCGGCCTCCCGCAGGGCCGCTGCCGTTTCGGGGGCGGCGTCGTGCGGGGCGATGACCAGGCTGTTCGGCCTCGCTTGGGCCAGGGCCGTCAGTGTGCGCTGGTGGTGTCCGCCCAGGCGGTCGGCGTACGGCTCAATGAGCATGAGGGGGCAGGTCATCCGGAGACCACCTGATCCCCATGGGCAGCGGTGAACCGGTCCCGCAGCCAGGACGGATCGTTGAGATCGTCGAACCGGCTCACGTCGCGGGCAGCCTCGCGAGCGAAGGCGACGCCCTCGCGAGCCCCGGCGGCGGCGTACGGAGCGAACTCGCCCTGCTCGCTCGTCGTCCATGCCTGAACCCGCTGTTGGGCGCCGTCGTTGGCCATGCCGTACTCGCTGCCGCGGGCGAGCATCGCGCACTCGCGAAACCCGGCCTTCCAGGCGTGGAAGGGGGTCTGGTTGAACCGTGTGACGCCAGCGGTGTGCCCGGCGAACTCGATGCGGCCGGGCAGGGCCGCGAGCACGTCCACGGCCTCGCCCATCTCACGCAGGGCACTGCGGCGGATCAGCTTCAGCCCGCCGTAGCCGTAGGTCAGACCGTTGACCGGGTTCACCGCCCGCCACACCCGCATCGACACGCCCTCGTCGAGCGGGGCGACGGCGGCCGGGTCGAAGTCGGTGTGGATGGCGAAGTCGCCGTCGGCGAGGAAGAACTGGTCGCGATCGACGATCTCGGCGCACAGTCGGTAGGCCCGGCGCATCCCGTGTACGCCGTGCAGGCGCTTGACTGTGCCGCCGAGGGTTCGCTGCACACGAGCGTGCAGGGAGGGGGCCATCGGCTCGTCGTAGGAGAGGAAGACGGCGTCGAAGTCGGTCACGAGAGGGCCTCCAGGTAGCGGGCGGCAACCAGGGCAGGGGCGAACTCGGCGGTGGAGGCGTGGGCACGCTTGGCGTGCAGGGCGTGGAACTCGTCGTCCACAGCGAGGCGTTCAGCGAGGTCGACGGCCTCGGCCGGGGTGGTGAAGCACAGGTCGGGATCGATGTGCTCGGCAAGCCAGCCCAGGCGGGGCGAGATGACCGGCAGGCCCATGCCCTGGCAGTCGATCACGCTCATCGACCAGGGGCAGCCGGGGCGGAAGGGGGCGATGCCGAAGCGGGCACCGGCGAGCAGGTTCTTGTAGCGGACGCGGTCGCCGCGGTCGGAGACGACCTGAACGTGCGGCATGGCCGCAAGCTGGTCACGCATCTTCTCGGGGCTGTCGTCCAGGCCCGTGCGCTCGGCCCGGCGCTTGCCGAACAGGTCCATGACCCGGAGCCGTACGGTGCCGGAGGCTGCCAAGTCGCGGGCCAGGTCGACGAACTGCTGGGTGCCGTAGTGCGCGTACAGCCGGTGGTTGTAGACCCCGACCGCCCCGGCGCTGTTCTCACAGCGGGCCGCTGCTGCGGGGTCGCGGACCAGCCGCTCATCGCGCGGGGCGGGGACCACCCGCAGCTTCTCGCCGAGATCCACCGTCACGCGGGCCGCGGCAGCCGACACCCAGGACGCGGCCGTGACCGAGTGGACCATCACCCGGTCACAGGCAGCCAATCCGGCAGCGAAGGCCAACAGCACCGGCCGTCCGAGCCCCGCGTCGTTCACGGACGGGTCGAGCATGAGCTGACCGCCCTCGGCGAAGGAGAACGGCAGGTAGTGGCAGTACCCGGCCAGCACCGCGGCCGAGCCGGCCTCCAGCAGAGCGGTGCGGATCGCCGGGGCCTCCTCGATCTGGTTGGCCACCACCGCGTCCGGCCTCTCCGCCCGGATCAGTGCCACCAACTCCTCGACGTCCGTGGAGAACCGGGCCCGGTACTTCGTCCCCGGCACCTTCGTCCGGTGGAAGCCGCAGCGGGCATCCCCGGCCGCTGCCGGGGCCGCGACGGTCACCTCCGACCCGGCATCCGCCAGGGCCGGGGCAAGCAGGTCCGCGAAGATCCATCCCGAATCCGCCGAAAGCCGGTCGGGGTTGGAGATGTTGAGCAGGTACAGCACGCGCATGATGCCTCGCCTCCCTCATCTGCCCGGAGGGTCTATCCGGGCTGGTAAGGGAAGGAAAACGGCGACGCGGGCCGTGACGGGATGATGAACTTGGATCACTCACGGTTCATTCATGCTCACCAAATCGATGACGCGGGCGGGGCTTCGATGGACGCGCACGACGAGGACACCACCGTCGAGCAGGCAGCCGCGGACTACGCGGCCGAGGTGGCGCGTTGGCGGGAAGTACGAGGCATGTCCAAACGGGCGTTGGCCCTGGCCATGGGCTTCGACCCGTCCTACGTCAGCCACGTCGAGTCAGGCCGACACAAGCCCAGCGAAGAGTTCTCCCGCCATGCCGACGAAGCCCTGAACGCCGGAAAAGCGATCTGGCGACGATGGCTCGACTACGAGCAGGCCCGAACACGGTCCCGGCGCCCGCCCGCAGCTCCGCCCGCCCCACGCAGGCCCGAGCAGCCGTACGCCACCGGCTCCGCCCTCGTCGTCGAGCACGACGCCGCCCGGCTCCAGTACGACGGCAGCTCCTACCGGCTGACCATGCGGCGCCGGCTGCGGAACACCGGCACTGAGCCAGTGACTCGCTACCTGATCCGCATCTCCGTCGACCGCTACCCCGGGGCGCCGGAGCGGTCCAACGCCCATTACCGCGCCCACCCGTTGACCTGGGACGAACTCGACCTCACCGCCACCTGCCGGGGCGAGGCGATGCGGTGGCAGGCCAAGCACGACCGCGATGCCTTCAAGGAGGTCTGGCTGCTGTTCGACAACGAGCACGGCCGTTTCCCGCTCTACCCCGGCGAGTCCGTGTGGATCGAGTACGCCTACTCCGTCGGCGACGACAAGTGGGGCCACTGGTTCCAGCGCGCCGTTCGCCTGCCCACCGAACAACTCGAAGTCCAGCTCGCCTTCCCCGCCGCTCTCGACCCGGTCGTGTGGGGCACCGAGACCTCCATGACCGCCGAAGCTTCCCCGCTACGAACCCCGCCCGTCCGTAGCGACGACGGCGAGCTACGGCAATTCACGTGGACCACGGCCACACCCGCCTTGCACGCTCGGTACCGTCTGGAGTGGCGGTTCCGGGCACGTCCCGAACCCAACACGGAACAAGGGGAGTTCAGGTGATTGACGTGCGACCCAGCCAGCGCATGCGAGACCTCGGCATCGTCCAGCACGATGCCCGCATCCTCGCCGAACCGGCCCGCGCCTTCGACCTGCCCACCGAACGCGAAGAGGCCGAGCGCATCACCGACGAACTGTTCGCCGCCATGGAGCGGGTCGGCCAGGTCCACCCCTTCGCCAAAGGCATGGGCATCGCCGCCCCGCAGATCGGCATCGGCCGCGCCGCAGCCGTCGTCCAACCGCCCGGCGACGCGCCCGCCATCACCCTGCTCAACCCCCGGATCACCGGCCACTCCGACGAGACGGACGAACAGTACGAAGGCTGCCTGAGCTTCTTCGACGTCCGCGGCCTCGTCCCCCGCCCCCTGAAGATCACCGTGGAGACGACGGCTCTGAACGGCGCAACCGTGACCACCACCTACGAACGCGGACTCGCCCGCCTCATCCACCACGAGATCGACCACCTCGACGGCCTGCTCTACACCTCCCGCATGCGGACCGGCGTCGACCCGCTCCCCGTCGAGGAGTACCGCCAGACTGGCCGGAGCTGGGCATACGACGGTTCCTGACCCCAGGAGCCCGATGACGGCGGAATCGGGACACGATTAGGGGTTCAATTGCCCTCTGAGCAGCGAATGTCGGGCGCCCAGCATCTCTGGCCGGTTCCTACGCTCGCTGGGCGGCAAGACACGCACGCCGCGCTCGCCCCCGCGCCCACGCCGCCGGACAAGGACCACGGCCACCCGGCACCGCCGGTGCTGACCGGCGGAGTCGGCCGTCACATCTTCCTGCCCACTCACATGGCAAAGACCCAGACGGGATGCTTGGAATCTCGTACTGTGATCGTCTCGGTATCAAAGGCCAACCGTAGGGAGACGGCTCTGATGGCAGATGAGGCGTGGGTGGGATTGGCTGATGCTGTCCGTGGGGTACGGGCGGAGCTAGCTGCAGCCCAAGCTGAAGGCGCGGAACAGGATCTCGGCTTTGAGGTCGGCCCTGTGGAGCTGGAGTTCGCGGTGGATGTACGGCAAGAGAATACGGGCGAGGCGAGGGCCCGTGTTTACGTGCTATCGCTCGGGGCGAAGGGAGTAGAGAATCATGGGGCCACGCATCGTATGAAAGTGACACTCAACCCCAAGGACAGGCAAGGCAATACGCCACGAATTTCCAGCCAGGCTGACAGTATCCCAACACGCTGAGGTCGACGTATGCGTGTCGAGGCAGTTGCGGAAATTTGGGTTCGAAAGCCTGAGTCAGGCTGGCAAACTGGATCGGGGTATCTGATTGCTCAGCGACTACTGCTGACTGCAGCGCACACCCTGTCCTCAGATGAGGTAAAAGTACGCCTATTGGGAGACGGCGTGCTGCGGAAGGCGCGGGTCATCTGGCAAGGAGCCGGATTACTGGATGCCGCGTTAGTAGAGATTATCGACCCTAACCTTGAGTTGGCCTGGAAACAGCCTATCCGGTTCGGCCGATTCATGAGCTCTTCTCCCAGAGTGGACTGCGAGGCGGTTGGATTCCCAGATTCAGCGATGGCATTTGAGGGGCCAGAGCAGATTCGTGACAGCGAACATCTTAGCGCTTGGATCAATCCCTTAGCTCGACGTAAGCAGCAACTCCTCGACGTTCGTCTGGACAATTGGCCAGACAGCGATTCAGGTGAACCATCACGCTGGTCAGGAATGTCTGGATCGGCATTGTGGTGCGGAGATCTACTCGTGGGCGTAATCGCTTGGGATACTCCAGCGTTCGCCCAGCGTCGGCTGACAGCAGTGCCACTACACTCCCTGAGTGCTCAAGACGGATTCCGCCATGCGGTAGAGGCCCATACTGGACGCCCCCTTCGGCTTGAACCTGTAGAGTTGTGCGATCTGTTATTTCCATGGTATCCGGCCCAAGGGGCAGCATCCCCGGCCGGCCTCCTCCGTGCCGAACATGAGGTCGTTCCTTTCATCGGGCGTGAGGACACTATTAAGCAGCTCGCTGGCTGGTGTTTGGAACCGGCGTCGTTGTCTGCATGGTTGATCACAGGACCTGGCGGTCAAGGCAAAACTCGCCTTGCCCGTCGCCTTTGTGAGGAAATGGAGACAGAGGGGTGGGTGACGGGGCTCGTTGCCAACCAAGCTGATGTCGCCGCCCACCTGTCGACTCTTACTCGGACCACTTCACCGGTTCTCTTGGTCCTTGACTACATTGAAACAGGGCCCAACCAGGCACAACAGATTATCGACTGGCTTGCCGAACATCCACCTTTCCATCCAGTAAGATTGCTGTTGCTTGCTCGTGCATCCGGCGAGTGGTTCGCGCATTTGCACGCTGCTTCCGCAGCGATTCCGGGGGTTCTGCGATTCGACCCACTCACCCTACCCGGACTCGTCGAGACACCAGCTGGGCGAGAGCATCTCTGGCAGAGAGCAGTGGCTGCGTTTAGCGAAGGGCTCCAGAATCTGGGGTACGAGGTGCTGGAATCCCGACGAAAGCCCCTAGACTCATCAAGAGCAACAGCCGGTCAAGCACTCGCACTTCATGCATCCGCGCTCACTTCGCTGTTGCCCGAAGAAGCCCCTCGGGTATCCCCAGAGGAAGTCCTTCTTTCCCACGAACGGCGATATTGGAACCGAATTGCCGAGAGTCGCAACTTGGGACTGGGGCATGTTCGGCAAGTGGCGATGATGGCCGCTCAGCTCTGTGGGCCGACGCCACGTGCCGAGGCATTGCAGATCCTTGCAGCGCTTCCTGGTTTGGGAGGGGACGGAGCCGAGGAGTCCCGTCGGGCCCTGGCCGAATGGGTCGGAGATCTGTATCCACCTCGACCGGCTGGCAGTTCTCTGTGGGGAAGCCTCCAGCCTGATCCGCTAGCCGAGTGCTACATAGCAACTGCAGTGGCCGGCGAATCTGACGTGGTCACCAAGGTGATCACGGGCGCGGGCCCAGAGCAGCAGAGCCATGCAGTGACTCTGCTGGCCAGAGCCGCTGCTCGCCCTGGCGGTACCGCAGCCGCTGAGTCCTTGGCCCGTGCAGCTGCCTACAGCCCGATCGACCTATCTTCGGTCCTCATCGAAGCTGCGCGCCGTGTCGAGTCGCCGATGGCGCTGGTTGGTTCTCTTGAAGCGGCGGTCCATGAGTTACGCAATGAGATCAACTCCCTTGAGGAACTCTACGACAAGCTCCCCGAAGAGACCATTGCGCTGGCCGGATTTGCGGCTGAGTTGACTGCGAAAATCGTGGAATACTACCGAGAAAGCGGCGATAGTAAAGCGCTAGCTTCGTGGCTTAGCGATCACTCAGTCCGTCTCGGTGCTGTCGGCAAGAGGGAGGAGTCCCTAAAAGCAATCAGTGAGGCTGTGGCGCACAGTCGCCGACTCAGTAGCGTGGGCCCGGAAGAAATGCTTCAGCTGGCTGTTAACCTCACTAATCAGTCAAACAGCTTCGGTGAACTCGGTCTACATGAGAAGGCTCTTCAAGCAGGCGCAGAAGCCGTTGAAATCTTCAGCGGGCTGAACCAGGCTAGCCGCGGTCAATTTACTCATCGACTCGCTGACGCGTTGACCAATCAGGCTGCCAGTCTAAGTGCGCTGGGAGAATGGCAAGATGCTGTGAATGTCAGCGCTTCCGCATTGGGCATGTTTCGCAGCCTTGCCGAAGTTCACCCAGACTTGATGGTACCGAGACTTGCATTGGCTCTGGATAATCAGTCGAGAGCCTTTATGCATGTCGGGAGGAACGAGGAGTCCCTTGCTGCCATTGCGGAATCGGTCGAAATCTACCGGGGCTTGGCCGAGCGCTTCCCAGATCAATTTCAGGTCAGACTTGCGGCCTCCCTTAGTAATCAGTCGATCTGTCTAGGTCGGCTAGGGCGCCGTCAAGCTGCGCTGGTATCCATCTCGGAGTCGGCGGAGATCCGTCAGAAGCTGGCTGAGGAGCGCCCCGACATGTTTGGGCCCAGTCTTGCTGCTTCACTTACCAATAAGGCGCAAATCCTAAGAGAGAATGGGCAGTGTGAGATTGCTCTGCAGGCAAGTAGTGAGTCTGTAAGGGTATATCGAAAGATAGTTGATGGCGCGCCAGAGGCGTTCCTTCCCGAACTTGCGACCGCATTGGCTAATCAATCGTCTGATTTCAATTCACTGGAGATGTTGAGGGAGGCGCTTGACGCCAATGCTGAGGCTTTGGAGATTTTCGAGAGCCTCGCCCAGTCTAACCCTAAAGCATTCCTTTCGAAGGTTGCTGGGTTGCTAAACAATCAGTCCATTCGACTTCATCGGATTGGCGAGTTTGATGAGGCTGTCAAGGCCAGCACTCGCTCGGTGGAGCTCTTTCAGGCTTTGATGAAGGAGCACCCTGGAGCATTTCTTTCTGACCTTGCCTTGTCCTTGACTAACTACTCGAGTGACCTGAATGAAGTGGGTCGCGGGGTTGACGCTATTGAGGCTATATCGTCGGCCGTTTCCCTGCTGAGGAAACTGACGCGAAGCAATCCCGGTGCCTTCCTTCCTAACCTGGCGGGTGCGCTCGGTAATCAATCGACTCAACTGCGAAGTCAGGGCCGCCTAGAGGAGGCTCTTGCGTCCAGTGAGGAGGCAGTCGGAATATTTCAGGCGCTGTCCTCGGTCGAGCCGGATGCATTTGAGTCAGATCTCGCGCTTTCTCTCGAGAATCGTGCATCTATCTTGAATCTGCTTGAACGGGCGCAGGGCGGGTTGCGAGGAGGTATTCCAGGTGTCCAATGGACCCCTTTGCTTCATCCGTGCGGGTGTGTAATCGAATGGGGGTGGGAAAGCGATTCAGTGCCGCCGCCATTGTTTATTGATTGGTGTGTCTACGTTGTTGGGCATGCGTGCCCGTGGCATGGAGGAGAGGCGGGTCTGCCTACCTCGGCTCCGGATGGGGCGATCCTTGCTTTGCCAACTCGCGACTCGGGATTCGTCTTCTACGCGCGGTTGGCGACTGGAGAACAGATCGTCCTTGGAGAGTCACTCTCTGGCCAGTTGCATGGTCTGATGGCGAAGGCGGGAACTCAGGACCGCTCTGCATTGCTGGAGGAGATCCCACCTCGGTACCGCGAGTGGCTGAGCTCTCAAGGGCACGACCCCGTTGAGGCGTGGTTCGGGCAACGGCTGACCGACATCCTGCTCAACCGACGCACAGAGAGTGGAGAGGTATGGAGCCCTGGTGGTTCGGGCTGAACTTGGCCGCCGCACTACGTGAGCGATGCGTGAGCGGACGGTCTAGCACCCGTTGGACGGGGCGCCACGTCGCCGAGCCCTGCACGTCTCTGACCAGGCAATAACGGATCGATCCCGAGTACGAATCACCACCCGTCACGATCATTCCGGCCCTCGTAATGCGTAGGTCGGGGGTTCGACTCCCCCAGGCGGCTCACCAAAAGCCCAGGTCACCTAGACCGTGACCTGGGCTTTTTCTTATGCTCGGACCTTCCGGGGACGGAACTCGATGATCTTGGCACCTTCATGTGTGGCCGTCGTGTGGCCATCGTGCTCGACGGCCGCCTCTGCGATGTCCGCGACGAGCTTGTCGGTGGCCAACGTGGCGATCTCGTCGAGGGCGGCCTGCTCCTTCTCTGTCGGCTTGGGCTGACGGGCGGTGCCGCGCGGAACGATGGCCGCGGTTGCCTCGGCGGCCTCGGCGGCCACCTTCGGCATGACCGACTGATACGTGTCTCGCGTGATCCGGGTGTCGCTGTGGCCGAGCGTCTCGGACACGATCTTTGCGTCGACGTCGGCGGCGAGCATGAGCGAGGCAGCGACGTGGCGGGGAAGGGGGCTGTGGGAGCGGCGGGACCGTCAGGATGAGGGGCATGAGTGACGCGAGGCGGGTGGTGAGTCCACAGGAGGCGGGGCGGGAGGAGCGGCCGGTCGCCTTGGTCACCGGGGCCGGACGTTCGGCGGGGATCGCGGCGTCTGTGGTGCTGAGTCTGGCGCGGGCTGGCTGGGATGTGGCCTTCACGTACTGGACTCCGTATGACGCGCGGATGCGGTGGGGCGTGGATCCGGGGGCGGCCGCGGAGTTGCGGCAGCGAGTGGTGTCCCTCGGCGCGAGGACGCACGCGATCGAGGCGGATCTGAGCGACCCGGCCGTCCCGGGTCAGCTTTTCGACAGCGTCGAGCGCGAACTGGGTAACGTCACCGCGCTGGTGCTCTGCCACTGCGAGTCGGTCGACTCCGGTCTGCTGGACACCACCGTGGAGAGCTTCGACCTGCACTTCGCGGTCAACGCGCGGGCAACGTGGCTGCTGATCCGGGAGTACGGGCTGCGCTTCCGCGGGCAGCGCGGGAGTGGGCGGATCGTCAGCCTGACCAGCGATCACACCGCCGGGAACCTGCCCTACGGTGCGAGCAAGGGTGCGATGGACCGGATCACGCTGGCCGCCGCCCACGAGCTGGCCCACCTGGGCGTCACCTGTAACGCGATCAACCCGGGACCGACCGACACCGGGTGGATGACCGACGGACAGCGGGCGGACATGATTCGCTCCACGCCGCTGAGCCGCCTCGGTGTACCCCAGGACTGCGCGAACCTGGTCGTCTTCCTCTGCTCGGCGGAGGGCGGCTGGATCAACGCCCAACTACTCCACAGCAACGGCGGATTCGGGTAGTCAACCCTGCGAGAGGCGGCTCGCCGACCGCTTGGCGTGGGGAGCGGAAGTGGGGCTCAGGTGGGGCGGGGCTTGTTGTAGAGGAGGGTTCGGACCGTCTGGGCCTCTACGGGGTGGAGTTCGCCGAAGAGGTCCAGTGCGTCGGACCAGTGGGTGCGGGCACGTGTGGTGTTGCCCTGCGCGTCGAGGGCGCGTCCGAACAGCGTGAGGATGGTGCCGCGCAGCCAGGGCGCATCCTGGTTACCGAGGATTGTCAGCGCCTTCTCCGCACCCGTGACCGCCTCTTGTGGGAGTTGTTCCGCCAGGTCCACGTTGGCGAGGGCTAGTTGGGTCTGGGCTTCCCAGATCCGCTGGTGGCCGTCCTGGAACTCCCGCCGGGCCTGGTGGAGCACGGTTCTCGCCTCGTGGTGTAGACCGTCCTGGGCGAGCGCGAGGCCCAGTGCGTAGCGCGCGGCGGCACCCTGCTCGACCAGGTTCAACTCGTCGTGGACGGCGATGGACTTCAGAGCGACAGATCGCGCCCTCAAGGTCTGGCCCAAGGCGAGGTGCGAGCGGGACTGGTAGGCCAGGACGCTCGCCTCGCCCGCACGATCCCCTTCCAGCCGGAGGATGTTCAGGGCGTTCGCGAGATGCTCGGTGGCGTCGTCGTAGCGGTGCCGGTGCAGGGCGATCGCGCCACGCAGTCTATCCAGCAGCCCCAGGGTCCAGGCGTCTCCGGCCGACGCCGCCAGCGTCCGTGCCCGGTCCGCCATGTCCTCGGCCTCGTCGAACTGGCCCTGGAAGAACCGGGCTTCGGCGACGACCAGGGACGCACGGGCGGTCGCGTGGAGGTCGTCCGCACTCTCCGCCGCTTCCCGCAGGGAACGCGCCGTGGCGGCGAACCGCTGGGTGAAGGCACCCGATTCGCTCAACTCCCGTGTCATCAGGAGCAGATCGACGGCCAGGCGCAGATGAGGCCGGGTGCTTGCCTGGCGGGCGCGGGCCAGCAGGCACTCGGCCTCGCCGAAGAGCCAGTCCAGCGCACGGTGCCTTTCGGGAAAGACCAGTCCTGTGTGGGTCGTTGGCTCGATGTGCCGGGCCAGGTGGTCTCGCAGTCCTCGGTCAACGTACGCACGCACCACGGTGGCCAGGTAGAAGTCAAGCAGTCGGGAGAACGCCTGCTCCAGCTCCTCCGGGGCGTGTTCAGACTCGGCCATATCGCGCGCGTAGAGGCGTACGAGGTTGTGGTGGCGGTATCGGCCGGGGCCGGAGGACTCCAGGAGGGAGACGTTGACCAGGGACACCAGCAGGTGTTCCGCGTCCGGGACGGGGATGTCGAGCAGGGCGGCGGCCGCCTCCAGGGAGATGTCCGGACCGTCGATGGTTCCGAGGAGGCGGAAGGCACGGGCCTCCGGGGGATCCAACCCGGCGTGACCGAGGTCGAACGCGGACCGCACCGAGAGGTCCCCGACGCGCAGTTCGTCCAGACGGCGCCGTTCGTCCGCGAGCCTCTCGGCGAGCGTTCTGACCGTCCAGTCGCGGCGGGCGGCGAGACGGGCGCCGGCGATACGGATGGCCAGCGGCAGGAAGCCACACGCGCTGACGACGTCGTCCGCGGACCAGTGGTCGGACCACACGCGTCGACTGCCGACGATCTCGCTGAAGAGCGCCAGAGCTTCCTGGGTGGGCAGCACATCGAGGTTCACCAGCCGTGCGCCCGCCAGGTCAACCGCCCGGCAGCGACTGGTGACCAGTACCGCGCAGTTCTTCGAGTCGGGCAGCAGCGGAAGAACCTGCGCCGCGTCGCGCGCGTTGTCGAGCAGGATCAGGACGCGGCGGCCTGCGAGCGCGGTGCGAAACAACGCAGCGTTCTCACTCGACGAGTTGGAGAGTGCGTCCGCCGGTGCGCCGAGAGAGCGGAGGAACGACCGCAGAACGGAGTTCGGTTCGATCACCGGCTCGTCCGTACCGTCGAGGTCGAAGTAGAGCTGGACGTCAGGGAAGTGGGAACGCACCTGGGCGGCGATCTGGAGGGCGAGCGCGGTCTTGCCGACGCCAGCCATGCCCGACAGGACGACGACGGTCCCTTCGGAGTCCGACGGCTCGGTCAACTGCCGGGAAATGCTCGCGATGTACGAGGACCTTCCGATGAAGTCGGCTACTGGAGCGGGAAGTTGCTGCGGTGCAACGGACATCCTGTCGATCCAACCGAGCGGCGAACGAGGGGAGTTCGGGAGGAGGCCGGGGTCCTGCTCCAGGATGCGCTGCTGTAGCTCACGTAGGGCGTGGCCCGGCTCGACGCCGAATTCGTCAACGAGCAGGCGGCGCGTGTCCGCGTACACCGCCAGGGCCTCGGCCTGCCGACCGGCTCGGTAGAGGGCCAGCATCTGAATCTCGCGGAGTCGCTCACGCGTTGGGTGCGCTGCGGTGAGCGTGGCCAACCGGGCGATGGCCCGGGAGGTCTCGTCCAGATCCAGGTCCATCTCCGCCTGGATCTCATGGAGTTGGAGGCGCCACTCCTCCAGGCGATCGCGCTCCGCTCCGGCGAACGGACCTGGCACACCGAACACCGACTCCCCGTCCCACAGGTCCAGTGCGCTGCCGATCAGTGTGCGGGCTTCCGCCAGGTCACCGGCTGCCCGCTGTCGATGAGACTCCTCTACGAGGTTCTCCGCCACCGCTAGGTCGAGTGAGTCGGCCGCGACGTCGAGGAGGTAGCCGCCTTCCTCGTACCGTACCGACAGGGGCCCGAGAACGGAGCGCAAGCGGGAGGCGTAGGTGCGCACCGCGTTCTCGGGCTGATCCGGCGGGGCGTCGCCCCAGACGGCCTCGATCAGCTCCTCCATCGTGACGACACTGCCCCGGGACAACAACAACACGGCCAGCACCGCGCGTTGGTTCATCGTTCCGACGCGAAGAGCCTCCGAGCCGTGCCAGGCGCGGACGGGGCCCAGGACCTCGAACTGAACTCCCCGGCGGGGCGGTCTGGTTGGTTCCGGGAGTTCTCTGAGCGGGGTGCGGCTGCTGAAGGTCACCGTCCGGGACAGGTCGCCGTCACGGATGTGGTGGTGCAACCCGTTCAGTTCCGGGCCGGGTTCGAGGCCGAGTTCGCGGTCGAGCAGGCGGCGCGCGTCGGCGTACACCGCGAGCGCCTCGGTCCTCCGGCCCGACCGGTAGAGGGCCACCATCAGCAGGGCCCGCAGGCGTTCGCGGAGTGGGTTGTCGTTGACGAGTTCGGTCAGTTTCCTCTCGGCCTCGGCGTTCTCACCGAGGTCCACGTCCAGTTCGATCTCGCTCTCGGCGAGGGAGAGTCGCCACTCCTCCAGGCGTGCGCGCTGTGCTTCGGCGTAGGCGCCGGTGATGCCCTGGAGGGCTGGGCCTTTCAGCTGGGCCAGCGCCTGTCCGATCAGTCGCCACTCGCCCCGCAGTCCCTCGGAGTCCCGAGCCGCCAGGGCTTCCGCGTGCAGCCGCTCGGCCTCCGTCAGGTCCAACGGAAGGGGTGTGTCGGGCTGTTCACCTCGGAGTGTGAACATGGTTTCCTGTCCGTCGCTCTCGATGGAGAGGCCGAGCGGGGTGAGGATGTAGCGCAGCCGCGAGAGGTCGTAGCGCAGGGTGTGGAGGGCGGATGGGGAGGTCTCCCGGCCCCACACCGCGTCGATCAGGGTGTCCCTGGACACGTCACGACCCGCGTTCAGCAGCAACACCGCGAGAATCAGCCGCTGTTCGGGCGTTCCCGTGTAGACGGGCGCTGTGCCCCGCCAGGCCAGTTCCGGACCGAAGACCGTGAACCGGACAGTGTCGGCTGGGACTTGGGGTTCGACATCGACCGTGTCCCGGCGACTGGGCTCGTGGGGTGGGGTTCGGGGGGTGGGGGCGGCGTCGGGCGTGGGCTCGGGGGAGGACGGGACTCCGTAGAGCCGGTCCAGTACCGGGCTCAGGAGCACCGCGAACGCCGCCGCCTCCTGGGAGAGTCGAGCGGTGCCACGCGGGTCGGCGAGCAGCGCGGCGAAGTCCGGCAGGCGCCCGAGCCGGGGTTCGAGGGCCTTGCCGACGGCTTCGACGATCTCGATTGTCTGCTCCGCGCTGAGTCCGCCGGCCAGGAGGTCGCGGACGCCCGGTCTGAAGTCGAGGGGGACGTCGCCGGTTCCGCCTCCCAGCGACGCCGGAAGTGAGCGGTCGGTCAACTCGTCGGATTCCAGCGGTTGGAGGAGCCCGCCCAGCAGCACCTCGGCGACCGCGTCCGGGGAGGTGGCGGGCAGGGTGGCGATGCGGACCAGCTGCATGACGGGCACGTTCAGCGGGCGGATGGCGGTGAGCCGCACGGCGAGCCGGTACGCCTCGGGTGAGAAGGAGGCCCGGAAGCGTTCGATCAGTTCCGCCGCTGACGTCGTCCCCCGGGGCGTCGGATTGGGCTCCGGGGGGACGTGGGTGGGGACGCCGGTGGTCTCGGCTTCCGGGGGTGGTGCGATCAGGGCCGTGTCCGTCAGTCGGGACGGTCCGGGGTGGGTCAGCAGGCGCGTCCAGGTTCTCAGTGAGGTGGGTGAGAGTCCGACGACGGGGACGGGCAGCGTGCGCGGTGTGCGCTCGATCTGGCCTCCGCCAAGGGGATCACGCACGTCCAGTGCGCCGTTGTGGCTGAACGATCGTGCGGCTACCAGGAGTTGGGGTTGGGCGTCGAAGGCCGTGCCGCGCCAGAGCCGCCTCGGGAGCGGGGTCAGGACGATCAACGGCCCGGAACGTTCCCACGTGTGGAGGAGGCGGTGGCCCTCCGGGCCGCGCCACGCCTCGTCGACGCCGTCAGTCAGGACGAACGTGAGGGGCGACTCGGTGGCCGGGGGGACGCTCTGCCGTCGTCCGTCGCCCGGTGTGAACCGGTGGAGGTGGACGGCGCGGAAGACACCGGCACGTCCCAGCAGGCGCCGCACGTCCCGTACGAGCGGCTGCCACACGCGCATGGACGGCGAGTCGTCGACCAACAGGGCGGCTGTGTAGCGGAGTTCCCGCTCGGGGCGGTCGATCACGTCGAGCAGGCCGGACTCGGCGGTGAGCCGCACGGTGGCTTCCACGTCGACGACCGTCCGGTGCCGGTGGTCGCGGTGGCGCCGCAGGGGACGCAGCGCCCGGGCGAGGCCGTGCGGGCCCGGCAGGGGGCGCGGTCCCGGGGCGCGGACGGCGCGGGCCCGGGGTCCGTCCGGAGGGCCCGGGTCGCGGTGGGCCGCGGTGAAGAGGCGGTGCCGTCCGTCGGTGGGCCCGGCGGGAGCGGCGGGCTCCGGGGCGGCCTCGACAGGCCATGCGGCGGTGCCTTCCGCAGCCTCGGTGACACCGGGCGGGTCGTCCGTGGGCGGCGGGCCGTCGGCGGCGGCACGGGACACGGGGAGTGAAGTACCCCTGGCCTGGGGCGCGTTGGTGGGTTCGTGGTGGGCGAAGGGCGGTTCGTCAGGCGGTGTGAACGGCCTGTCGGCCGGTGGCCGGTCGTCTCCGGGGGCGTGTTGTGCGGGGTTCTCCGCGTCCGGGATCTCCGCGTCCGGGATCTCCGCGTCCGGGATCTCCGCGTCCGGGGTCGCCGGGGAGGACCGTGGCGGGGAGACGTCGGCGGCGGAGCCGGAGTCGACGTCGGCTCCGGGATCGACGTCGGCTCCGGGGGCGGTTCGGCTGGGGTCGGGATTCGCGGCGTCCGCTCCGGCACGGTGGGCGTCGTCAACTCGCTTGTCAGCCCCGTCGGTTCGGACCGGCGGGCGGCTCATCGCCTGGGCGAGCCAGAGGACGTCGAGGAGTTCGGGGCCGCCGAGTTCGTACCCCATGCCCCCGAGTGCCTGCCGGAGCCGCTCGATCATGCGGGGAACGCTTCGTCCAACCGGTGCATGACCGCGGCCAGCAGCTCGTCCCGGCTCAGGTCGGCGCCGGTGACCCGCAGGTGGACGGCGGCGAGGAGCTGGTCGGTGGCGAGGCTCTGCGTCGCCGCGCGCCCGAGGAACGCCTCGATGAGGTCTCCGGCCTGGGCGAGGGCCTCGTCGCCGAGGTTCTGCCGGACGATGTCGCGCAGCTTCGCCTCGTCGGGGTCGCGCAGGTCGAGCCGAACGCAGCGGCGGAGGAAGGCGGGTGGGAACTCGCGTTCGCCGTTGCTGGTCATCACGACGATCGGGAAGTGCGCGCAGGCCACCATGCCGCGCTGTACCCGGACGCGTTCCCTGCTGCCGGTGACGAGCACGTCGGCGGTCTGTTCGTGCTCCGGGAGGCGGGCCAGCTCGGGGATCTCGAACTCGCCTTCCTCCAGCACCACCAGCAGGTCGTTGGGCAGGTCGATATCGGACTTGTCCAGCTCGTCGATGAGCAGCACGCGGGGCCGGTCGGCCGAGGCGAGCGCGGTGCCGAGTGGGCCCAGCCGCAGGTAGTTCCCGATGTCGGAACTCTGGTCGGTGCGCCTCCTGAGGCGACGTGCGGGGCCGCGCAGGGGTTCGCGCTCGCGGCGCAACGAGGCTTCGCGCAGCCGTCCGACGGCGTCGTACCGGTAGAGGGCGTCCGTCAGGGTGGAGCGGCTGTTCACGGACCAGCGCAGGACGTCGCCCAGTTGTAGGTCTTCGGCGACCGCCCGCGCCAGTGTGCTCTTCCCGGTGCCGGGGCGGCCCGTCACCAGGAGTGGGCGGCGCAGGTGGAGGGCGGCGTTGACGACGGCGACCTCCTCGTCGTTCATCAGGTAACGCTGGGCGGTGGGGCGGCGGTTGGCGGCGGGGAAGCGGCGCCAGGGCGGGGGCTCCGGGAGGTCGGCCGGGCCGCGGAACACCCACCAGTTCTCGGCTGCCGCGCCGCTGTCGCCGGCGGCTGAGTGTGATTCCGGCACGGTCTCGCTCTCCTTGGTCGGGACGGGTCGGGACGGGACGGGACAGGGCGTGTCGGGTCGGGTCGGGACGGGTGTCGGAGGGGTCAGGGCTGGGAGGTGGCCGGTTGAGTGAGGGCCCAGGGGTCGGGTGCCAGTGGGGGCGGGCGGTGGTCCGGACCGTCGTGCAGCAGGGAGAGTTGGCGGCCTCGGTGCGTGGGACAGTCGGGATCGGCGATGGCCTTGGCGCGCTCCATCCGGACGGTCTCGGGAATGTGGTCGTGGTCGACGCCCTCCACGAGCGCCAGCAGGTCCGCTGTGAACTGCCCGCCGTGGTCCTGGCGGTGCCACAGCACCGTGTGAACTCCGGCCTGGATGCACTGTCGTAGCACTCGCCCCTGGTGCCGCGGGTCGCAGCAGACGACGACGATCCCGGCGTCCGGGGTCACTTCGAGCCGGGCGCGGGTGACGGCGGGGTCCGTGCAGCGTTCGTCGAGCAGCAGCCGGGGGGCGGTCGGCAGCGCGGTGGTGCGGCGCTTCCAGCCCGCGTACGACTCCCGGGTGCGCTCTGAACTCCGTAGCACCACCCGCCGGGTGATCCCCGGGTAGAACCCGCCGCCGCCGTCGGCCTCGTCGGTGAACTCCCAGGTGTCCACGTCGAGATGGAGCCAGGCGGGTGCGACGAAGAACTCCACCAGCGCGGTCGTGGGGTGTTCCCGCACCTCGGTGTTGAGTACCCGGCGGATGGCCTCCACCACCTGCTGGCTGGGGACTTCGGTGTCCTGGGTCAGCACGACCTCGTGCCGGTCGTCGCCGCTCCACACCCAGATCTGGTACGTGAAGAGATGGGGCGCCACGGGCAGCAGTTCGACCTGGAGGCGGGGCGGGAGCAGGGGTGTTGGCTCGCCTGCGGGGTGGGCGGCGGCATGGGCTGTGGCAGCGTCGGCCCGGTACTGGTCGACGGCGGCCGGGGCCACGCCCAGTCGCGGGGCCGCGCTGCGTACCCAGGCGTCGAGGTCGTCCGCGAAGTAGCCGCCAGCGGCGCGTTCCTGGACGCCCACGCGGATGACGCCCTGGAGCAACGGCGTGATGGGCTGGCCGGGTTGGGGGTCGTAGCCCTCCAGGAGGTCGGTGGCGTCGGCGAGGTCGGCGGGGCGGGGAAGGTCGTTCGCGTAGGGCAGGACCTCGCGCAGCAGTGTGGCGGGGTCGCTGGAGTGGCAGTGGGCCAGCAGTGCGTTGAGGTTGTGGCGTCGGCGCGGCGAGATCCGTTCGCCGGGGCTGACGAGGCGGGCGACGCGCAGCAGTGCCGCCCAGTCGGCGGACTCGACGACGCTGCCGGGTCCGTGTTCGACGAGATGGTCGTAGACGATGTCGAGGAGTTCGGGGACGCCTCGGCGCACCCCCATGGCCAGGCCGGTCAGCCGCTCGACGTCCGTCGCCGCTCCGGCGGACGGTCTGCCCAGCCGAGCGGACAGCTGCTCCTCGCACTCCCGGATCGCCCGCCGGGAGGGCAGTAACTGTTCGAGCAGGACGAGGAGTTGCTGTCGGCCGAGGCCGCCCGCCGGAACGGCGACCGGAGGGAGGGTGGGCAACTCGCCCTCGATGGACGGCAGTCCGATCGCGTACATCGCCGCGGGCACACCACGGGGTCCGTCCCCGGGAGGCGGCACCGGGCCGGGGACGGGAGGCGGTGCCGTCTCGTGGGCGGCGACGACCAGTCCGACCACGGCCTGCCGGTCACGGTCCCACAGGGGCCCACCGCTGAACCCGTCCGCGACCGTCCCGCCCAGGACGTCCAGGGCGATCCAGGGGTGCGCGGAGACCCGGGGCATGGCGCGGAGCGTGGGCAGGGCGTGGCCGCTGGCCCAGAGCGCCACGACCTCCCTGCCGTCACGCTGGGGCAGGAACGGGGCGGGTTCGGCGTTTGGCGGGGCCTCCGTGTCGAGTTCCAGGACGGCGAGGTCGCCGTGGTACGGGAGCATGCCGACGGGCGGGGGTGTGGGGTGGTCGCTCTCCGGGCGGGCGCGCGGCGGACGCCACATGTGCGGGAGGACCCTGCCGTCGAGCCGCCGCTCGCGGTCGACGTGGGGCAGCCGGACCGGGACGGGCTGGTCGCGTGGTGGCGTGGCGGGGTCGTAACGGTCCCGGCCCAGCGCGCTGTTGACGACGTGGGCACAGGTCAGGACCAGTTTCGGGGTGATCAGCACGCCCGCGCCCACCGGCCGGGCCTGGCCCAGGACCGAGACGAAGGCGCGGTGCAGCGGAGCGTCCGCCAGCGCTGAACTCACATCCGGCCGCATACCATCAGGTGCCGTTCGTCTGGCCAGGAACCGTGCCCCGCTGTGGCGTTGGGGGTGGGGCGCCGTACGAGGCGCTGGGGCCGCCACCAGGCCCCGCGCCTGCCCGTCCCGAACCGCCCGCGCCACCGGTGGCGTTCGCGTCGTCCGCCGGGTCGGCCGGGTTCGCGTCGTCGGCCGGGCTTCCGGTGTCCGTGAGGTTCCAGGTCGCGGAGACGGTGAAGCTGGCCTCGCCGCTCCCCGAGAAGACCCCGAGGCTCAGGTCGCTGCCGAGGGTGACGCCGAACTCGACCGTCACCTCGTCGGGACGGTGGGCGGACTGGGCGAAGCTCTGGTGGATGCTTCCGAGTACGCCGTTGAGCGGGCGCAGCGCCTGGGCGAGGGCCTCGCCGCCCCGGGTGACCGCCCGCGCCGCGCGCCCGTCGGCGCTGACCGGGCGGGCCGCCCCGAATCCGTCGGGAAGCTCCAAATCGGAGCCGTACGTGGACTGTTGACCGCCCGGGCTGGCACCACCCGCCTCCTCACCGGCCCCAGCTGGTGCGCTGGCCGTGGGGTGTTCGGGCGTGAGGTGGAGATGTGCGACGGAACCGTCGTCGAAGGTAAGCCTTACGTCCCCCATGAGCCGAATTCTCGCATGTCACACCCGGATCCGTGGGGCCCTTCACCGGTCGTCTTCCGCCTCCTCGCCTCGTCTTCCGGGCACCGCCACGGACCCGGAGGCCCGTCGCGGGGTCCACCAGAGACGGAACCCCTGGTGGCCGGTGGGGTGTTGGGGGCCGGTGTGGCTGGTGGCGGGTGGCGTCAGGGGGCGGCGACGTACAGCGCGGAGGCGTCGGCGAAGGCCACCGGTCCGCCGGTCATGACCGGGCGGGCGCCGATCCGGTCGGCGAGGGTGCCGAGGACGGGCCTGAGGGGCACTTCGGCGCCGTCGTAGTGGCGAGCAGGCCGCCGGGCACCAACAGCGGGGGACGGCGTCGTCGGAGAAGCCGCCGAGGTTGGCGGCGTTGCCGTGGGCACGAGGGCGGTGGTGAGACCGGCCGCGTACTGCGGCCACATCTGCCGTGCGGGGGCTGCCTGTTGGGGCGTTCCGGTGGTCACCGGCCGTCGCCGGGGGTCTGGTGCAGGGAGTGGAGGACGCGTTCGGCGTAGTCCTCGCAGGCGGTGGTGCACCGCCTGAGTCGTTCGGCCGCCTCCGCCGCCTCCGGGGAGCCGAAGACGTCGCGCGCGGTCAGGTCGCGGTGCCAGCGCCGGAGGCGTTCCAGCGACTGCTCCTCTTCCTCCAGTTCGGCGAGGGTGAACCTGGCGTTGCGGATCCCGTTGGCCAACTCGTTCTCGAACTTCCCGCAGTCGGTGAGGAATTCGGTCCAGTCCTCGGAGCGTGCGGCGGTGAACAACGCTTTGAGGCGGTCGGCGTCCTCCGGGCCCCGGCCGGACGCCTGGAGCGTCATGGCCTGCCCTCCGGACTGTTCCGTGAGGCCGAGGGCCCGGGAGAGGCCGTCGGTGAAGACCGGTACGTCGGGGACGGCCCAGATGCCGGGCCCGAGGGAGAGCGCGCCGATCCTGCGCAGTTCCCGCCAGACGGCGACCCGGTGCCGGGAGGGTTTCGCCGGCGGTTTCAGTACGACGAGGAGCCAGCGTTCCGCCGGTTCCCCAGCCGATTGTCCGTTCGTCACGCCGGGCAATGTAGCAGAGGTTACATCACGCTCTGTAGCGAGTAGACACGGTGCGCACGGTCGCCTCCCCGCTCACCGGGGCGACACGGCTTGATTGTGCGAGAATTTTCGAACTATCATCGTGCGAGAATTGCCGAACGATAGGAGAGGGCCATGACTCCGGCGAGGGTCTACCAGCACCCCGGCACCGACGAGATCGCGATGCCGAGGGTCCTGTTCGCGCTGAGCGAGCCACTGCGGCTGACGATGGTCCGGACGCTCGCCGAGCGGGGCGAGGTCGACAGCGTCGAGCTGGGCCCGGACCTGCCCCGCTCGACGCTCACCCACCACACGAGCCTGCTGCGCGAGTCCGGGGTGGTGTTCGTCCGCGCCGAGGGACGGAAGTGCATGATCCGCCTGCGCCGGGAGGACCTGGAGGAACGGTTCCCGGGGCTGATCGACACCGTGCTGACCGGATACCCGGAGTCGGGGCCGGTGACGGAGTGATACGCCGTCTCTGGCCGCTGGTGTGCGCGGCCGTCGCCCTCGGCATCGACGCCTACGTCCTCGCCGGGGTCCTGCCGTCCATCGCGGACTCGCTGACCACCACGGTGGCCACGATCGGGCTCGGGGTGACGGCGTTCACCGGAGCGTACGCGCTCGCCGGTCCGCTACTGGCGGACCGCGTGACCCGCGGCGGGACGGCCCGGGTACTGCTGGCCGCACTGGGGGTGTTCAACCTGGGCAACCTCATGACGGCCCTGGCGCCGGGGGTGGAGGTCTTCCTGGTGTCGCGCGTCGTCGCGGGCGCGGGCGCCGGGGTGCTCACGGCGGTCGCCACGGCGACGGCCGCCGCTATGGCCGCCGAGCACGAGCGGGGCCGCGCGATGTCGCTGGTCACCTTCGGCCTGTCCACCGGGACGGTGGCGGGCGTGCCGGTCGGCATGCTCGTCGGGGACCGTCTCGGCTGGCGGTGGACCATGGCGCTGGTCGTCGCCGTCGGCCTGCTCAGCATGGCCGCGCTCGCCGCCCGGGCGCACACCCTGCCGTCGCTGGCCGGGGCGGACCGGCGGCCAGTGCTGGGCGTGCTGCGCTCGCGCCGGACCGTCCTCGGCGTCGTGGCGGCGTTCCTCCTCGGCGTGGCCAGCCTCGGGCTGTACACCTACCTACTGCCCATGGCCGACCAACGCCAGCTGGACGACTGGGGGTTCGCGCTGGTCTGGGCGTGGGGCGTGGGCGGGGTCACCGGATCGGCGCTGATCGGCGGAGTCCTGGACCGGTTCGGGCCACGCGTGCCGCTCGCCGTCCTGCCGGGCGCCCTGGCGGCGTCGTTCGGCGTGCTGTGGACGACCTCCTCGCCCGTCGCGTGGCTCCTCGCCACGGCTCTGTGGGGCGCGAGCGGCTGGGCCTGCGTGCCCACCCTGCAACAGGCGCTCACCGCCGGACGGCCCCAGACGGCCACGCCGGTGATCGCCTTCCAGATGGCGGCGATGTACCTCGGCTCCGCAGCGGGCGCCGCGGTGGGCAGCTCCCTGCTGTCGAGCGGGACGCGCGCCTCCGACCTCGCCGCGTGGGCGCTGCCGCCGGTGCTCCTCACCCTCATCCTCACCGGCTGGATCGGGGCCGCGAGGAGGCCAACGCGCGTCGCCACGAAGGTTGTTCGGCCACCGCACCCCTCCCCCACCGGCCGGCGGCCGACCGGAGAGGGGACCGCGCCCGGTCGTACGGCACCGGGGTGTTCAACCGGCCCCGACCGCACCGTCGTTGTGGAGGGGTGCGGCGAGGGGACGACGGGCACCCGCCCACCCGGGACGTGAGCACCGCCACCGTCCGCACGACCCCGCGCGGGACGTGGGCACCACCTCCCGCGCGGCCCCACGCGGTCCGCGCACCCGCGCCCGCGCTCCGTCGCCCGTTCCCCCTCTCCCCCCGGCGCCCCCGCGCCGCCGCGCTCCGGTCATCGGGTGCCGACCGCCGGGCGGTGCCGGGCAGTTGGGGACCGACGGACTCCGGACTCGGGGTACGGAACCCGGGGCTCGGGGCTCGGAGGCTCGGGCGGGCTACCGGTCCCGCGTCCAGGCGAGGGTCACCCGCCTCATTCCGGGCGGTGTTGGTGACACCCACACCACGACACGATGTTGGTGTAACCAACACTGATAGCGTGGTGGTCATGGACGAGATCCCGGATCGCCTGACGGAGAAGCCGAGTTGGCTGATCAGCCAACTGGCCATACACGCCCGTCGACTGGCGTTCGACGGCTTCACCGCCGTGGACGCGCGTGGGTACCACTACCGCATCCTGGCCGCGCTGCACGAGTTCGGGGCGGCCAGCCAGGCCGAGTTGGGCAGACGGTGCCGGGTGGACCGGAGCGACGTGGTGGCCGCCGTCAACGAACTCGCCGGGAAGGGCTTCGTGGACAAGGAGCCGGACCAGCACCACGGGCGGCGGAACCGGGTGACCCTCACCCCGGACGGCGCCCAGCAACTGCGGCGCATGGACCAGGTACTCGACCGGGTACAGGACGACCTGCTCCAGCCGCTGTCCGCCGAGGACCGGGCGACGCTGACCCGCCTCCTCGGCCGGGTGCTCGCCCACCACGAACCGGGCTGACGACTACCGGACCCGAACGACCGTCCGGCTACGGGGTCTTGGGCCCGAGTGAGATGACCGTGCTTCTCGGAGGGCGCCGTGTGGTCGGCGCGCGGAACGGCCCGTAGGCCCCGCGCGGTCCCCGTCCGCGTACCCCAACTTCCCCTCCACGGAAGCCCGGGCACAGAACAGCGCCCGCCGGGGGCCGGAACGGCGGGCGGGTGCGGGGCACTTCACGACTGGGGTGCGCCCGGTCCGGCCCGGAGGCGGGAGCCGTGGCGCGACCCGGGGCCGCACCCGTCGGCGCCGGGGCCGGGCATCCACCTCTGAAGAGGGGGCGGAGGGACGGGTGTTGGGGCGCCGGGGTGCGGTCGGACGGGGTCAGAACCGGGTCATGCCGTTCACCTCGGACGTCACCCGCTCGTACTCGGGGGACTGGAGCGAGGGCATCATGGTGCGCAGCCGGGCCACGTCCCCACCGGGACGGATGCGGCCGGTGACCAGCCCGACGAGCGGCTTGATCTCGTTGAGGGTGAGCTTGACGCTGGTGGCGTAGGTCATCCGCAGGGAGCACATGGGGTTCTCCAGGGTGCCGCGCCGCGCCTCCCGCAACCGGCCGTCCTCGATGCGGAAGTAGTAGGCGATCTCCCCTTCCTCCGGCGCGTCGCGAATGTGGTGTTGCAGTTCGACGTGGAGTCCCGGCCGTTCGGGCAGCCGCCCGCCGCGCTTCTCCAGCTCCGCCAGATACTCCGGGGACAAATACTTGATCATCGCCATACCACTCTCCGGATACTTGGGTGGGTGGACTGTACTTGGCGGGGCCACGGTGCGGCATTCCTTCGCAGTGACGAATTAGCCCGGCGACGGCGGTCGCGGTCCTTCGTAGGGAGGAGCACCTGGTGTCGTATTCATCGGCGGCCCGCCGGAGGATTCTTTTGGGATGCTGCTGGAGAACAAGCGCCTTCTGGTGACGGGCGTACTCACGGAGAAGTCAATCGCCTGGCAGGTGGCCCGGCTCGCCCAGGAACAGGGCGCCGAGGTGGTGCTGACCGGGTTCGGCCGCGGGCTGCGGCTGACGGAGCGGGTCGCCGCGCGGCTGCCGCGGCCGACGGACGTGCTGGAGCTGGACGTCACCCGCGAGGACCAACTGGACACCGTGGTCGCGGACCTGGAGGGACGCTGGGGCGAGCTGGACGGGGTGCTGCACGCGGTCGCGCACGCGCCGCGGGCCGCGCTGGGCGGCGGTTTCCTGGACGCCCGGTGGCCGGAGGTGGCCAGCGCGATGGAGGTCTCCGCCTACTCCTTCGTCGCGCTGGGCAGGGCGTTCTCCCCGCTGCTGGCCCGGTCCGGGGGCGGCTCGGTGGTGGGGCTGGACTTCGACTCGTCGGTCGCCTGGCACGCGTACGACTGGATGGGCGTCGCCAAGACGACGCTGGAGGGGTGCGCCCGCTATCTCGCCCGTGACCTGGGCGGACAGGGGACGCGGGTGAACCTGGTGGCGGCCGGTCCGCTGCGGACGGCGGCGGCGCGGGCGATCCCGGGGGCCGAGGCGGTCAGCGACGCCTGGCCGTACCGGGCGCCGCTGGGCTGGGACGTGCACGACGGGGAGCCGGTGGCCCGGGTGGTCTGCGCGCTGTTCTCGGACTGGATGCCCGCCGTCACCGGAGAGATCGTGCGCGTGGACGGCGGGGCGCACGCGGTGGGTCCGTCGACGGCCACCTCCCCCTAAAGGACGATGCTCATCCTTTCGGCGCCGAGGGGGAGTTCATCAGGGCGACGGAAGACACGGCGCGGAGGCCACTCATACATTTCGTCCCACCACTCGGGGACCTCGGCCGGAGTTCTCCCCGGAAACGGACGTATTCCGCTGCCAGGAGGTTATGGGCGTGATCAGTACCGAGGCATGGGTATTGCATGCGGGCCCTGCCCAGGCAAGCTCGGAGGAACCCGTCCCGGGAGAACTCGTAAGGGAGGAGTTCACGTTTCCGGACCTCGCGGAAAACGAGGTCCTGGTGGAACCGCTCTTCGGTTCCTGGGAGGCGAACATGGGCCACGCCCTGGAGCGGACGCCGGTGGACGTGTGCCGACAGCGGGGCGAGGACCGCATGGTGATCGGCAACTTCGCGGCGGTCCGGGTGGTGCGCCCGGGCCGGGCCGTCACCCGCGTACGGGAGGGCGACCTGTGCCTGACGCAGGCGTTCGCCCGGACCGACGAGCACGGCTACGTCAAGCTCGTGCACGCCTACGACGCCCCGGGGACCATCGGGGTGCTGGCGCGGCAGACCAAGATCGGTGAGCATCTGCTGCTGCCGCTACCGGAGAACTCCCGCTACACGCCGCAGCAGTGGGCCGCGTCCTACGGCCGGTACTGGACCGCCTGGGACAACTGGCGGGTCACGTACGCCTGCTGGATGTCGCAGGTACGGCGGAACCCGGCCGAGCTGGACCCGCGGCCGCTGGTCTTCGGCTGGGGCGGCGGCGTCGCCGTGGCCGAGCTGGAACTGGCCCAGCGGGACGGGTTCGTGGCGGCGATGGCGTCGAGCAGCCCGAAGCGGCTGGCCGAGATCGAGGCCAAGGGCATGATCCCGGTGGACCGCCGGACCTTCCCCGATCTCGACCACGACGAGGGGAAGTTCGCGTCCGATCCGGAGTACCGCCGCCGCTACCAGCAGTCCGAGCGGGTCTTCCTCCGCACGATCCAGGAGCTGAGCGGCCGCCGCGGCGCCGCAGTGATCATCGACAACATCGGGCGTCCGGTGTACCGGGCGACGCTGCGCGCGCTGGGGCGGCAGGGGGTGCTGACGACCGTGGGCTGGAAGCACGGCATGCGCCTGGAGACCGCGCGGGCCAACGAGTGCATCAAGCGCCACATCCACGTCCACACCCACGCCTGCCGGTTCTCCGACATCGAGGAGATTCTGGAGTTCCAGGAGGAGTCCGGCTGGATGGTCGAACTCGGCGACCAGCGCGTCTACCAGTTCGACGAGATTCCCGAGCTGGCGCGGGACTACGCGAGCGGGAACCTCGATTCCTATTTCCCGCTCTTTCAAATCAACGTTCAGTGAGTACCGTTCTTCGTTTCGTGAACCGAACTCACTCACCTGGAAGGGGAAAGCTGTGTCGGACGTCGACTTCGATATAGGCATCATCGGGGGAGGCCCGGCCGGTTCCACGGCCGCGTCGTACCTGTCGAAGGCGGGACTCAGCTGCGTGGTGTTCGAGGGGGAGAACTTCCCACGTGAGCACGTGGGCGAGTCCCTGATACCGGCCACGACGCCGGTGCTGGCGGACATCGGGTTCCTGCCGCAGATGGAGGAGGCCGGTTTCCCCAGGAAGTACGGTGCCGCCTGGACCTCGGCCACCGACAAGGGAATTCCGACGATGGGGTTCGAGGGAATGTCCCACGGATTCCGGTCGGCGCTGGTCGAGTTCAACGAGCGCGAGCAGCTGGGCGTCAACCAGGATTACACGTACCACGTGGACCGTGGGAAGTTCGACCTGATGATGCTCCAGCACGCGGCGAGCCTGGGCGCGAAGGTCTACGAGGGCACCCGTATTCGCCGGGTGGACTTCGACGGGCCGAATCCCCGCGTCATCGTCCCGATGGGCGGCAGCGAGGCGTCGGTCACGGTGCGGATGGTCGTCGACGCGAGTGGGCGGCACACCTTCCTCGGCCGCCAGCACAAGCTGAAGGTGAGCGACCCGGTCTTCAACCAGTACGCGATCCACAGCTGGTTCGACAACCTCGACCGGGGCGCGCTCGCGGTCGACAAGGACCAGGCCGACTACATCTTCATCCACTTCCTGCCGATCACCGACACCTGGGTGTGGCAGATCCCGATCACCGACACCATCACCAGTGTCGGGGTCGTCACGCAGAAGAAGCACGTCCAGGCGTCCAGTTCGGACCTGGAGGGCTTCTTCTGGGAGTGCGTGTCCAGCCGCCCGGACCTGCACGAGGCGCTCCAGAACTCGCAGCGGGTACGCCCGTTCAAGACCGAGGGCGACTACAGCTACGCCATGAAGCAGATCTGCGGCGACGGCTGGGCGCTCGTCGGGGACGCGGCGCGCTTCGTCGACCCGATCTTCTCCAGCGGGGTCAGCGTCGCCATGAACGGCGCCCGCATCCTGAGCGCGGACATCATCGCCGCGGCGGAGAAGGGCGACTTCAGCAAGGCGGCCTTCCACACCTACGAGTCCAAGCTCCGCCGCGCGGTGGGCAACTGGTACGAGTTCATCTCGCTCTACTACCGGCTCAACATCCTCTTCACCGCCTTCGTGCAGGACCCGCGGTACCGGCTGGACGTGCTCAAGATGCTCCAGGGCGACGTGTACGACGACGGCGAGCCCAAGGCGCTCACCGCGATGCGGGAGATCACCCGGCAAGTCGAGGAGAACCCCGACCACCTGTGGCACAAGCACCTGGGTTCGCTCCGCGCGCCCAGTGCCGCGCCGCTGTTCTAGAGGGCTACGAGATGCGGCCACCGATCACCGAGCGGGCAGCGCGGCGCCGCGCCCCGGAGCCCATCGCCATGGTGGGGGCCGGGTGCCGGTTCGCCGGGGGAGCACACGGGCTGCCGGGACTCTGGCGGCTCCTGAGCGAGGGAGTCGACGCAGTGGAGACCGTCCCGCCCGATCGGTGGGACGCGGAAGCCCTGTTCGACCCCGACCCGCGCAAGCGCGGGGCCCTGTACAGCCGTTGGGGCTCCTTCCTCGACGACGTCGGCGGGTTCGACCCCGCGTTCTTCGGCATCGCCCCTCGTGAGGCGCACGAGATGGACCCCCAGCAGCGGCTGTTGCTGGAGGTCGCGTGGGAGGCGCTGGAGGACGCGGGGCAGCCCCCCGGGGCGCTGTCCGGCACGGCGACCGGGGTCTACACCGGGGTCCTGGGCATGGACTACACGGTGCTGCACGCGCGGCAGGCCGGGCTGGAGGAGATCAACCCCTGGTACGCCAGCGGGCGGGAGTTCAGCTTCGGCCCCGGCCGGCTCTCCCACCTGCTGGGCCTCCAGGGGCCCAGCCTGTCCGTCAACACGGCCTGTTCGTCCTCGCTGGTCGCGGTCCACCTGGCGTGCCAGGCGCTGCGGGCGGGCGAGACGGACCTCGCCCTGGCGGGCGGGGTCAACCTGATCCTCTCCCCCGAACTCAGCGTGTTCCTCTGCAAGGTGCGCGCCATGTCACGGGACGGCCGCTGCAAGCCGTTCTCGGCGGCGGCGGACGGCATCGTCCGGGGGGAGGGCTGCGCGCTGGTGGTCCTGAAGCGCCTGGCGGACGCCCTCGCCGACGGGGACGAGGTCCTCGCCGTCATCCGGGGCTCGTCCGTCAACCACGACGGGGCCAGCGCGGGGCTCACCGTCCCCAACGGGGCCGCGCAACAGGACCTGTTGCGCTCCGCCGTCGCCGCGGCCGGGATCGGGGCCGACACCGTCGACTACGTGGAGGCACACGGCACGGGCACCCCACTCGGCGACCCCATCGAGATGAGCGCGCTGCGCGGGGTGTACGGCGCGGGCCGGGCCGAGGAACACCCGCTCGCCGTCGGCTCGTTGAAGAGCAACCTCGGGCACACCGACTCGGCGGCCGGGATCGGCGGGCTGCTGAAGGCCGCGCTGGTGCTCCGGCACGGCCAGGTACCGGCCACCCTGCACCTCGACGAGCGGAGCCCGCGCATCCCGTGGGACTGGCCGGTGACCGTCCCCACCGAACTCACGCCGCTGCCGGAGCTGGAGAACCGCCCCCGGCGCGCGGGCGTGAGCGCCTTCGGGCTGAGCGGCACCAACGCGCACGTCATCCTGGAGGCGCCACCCGCACCGGAGCGGGAGGCCGGTGAACAGACGGGCACCGGACCGGTGTTGCTGCCGCTGTCGGCGCGCAGCGCGGGCGCCCTCACCGACCTCGCCCGGGCCCACCACACCCGGTTGACGTCCGGGCATGACAGTCCCGCGCTCGGGGCCCTGGCGCACAGCGCGGGCGTGCTCCGCACCCACCACGCCGAACACCGGCTGGCGGTCACCGCGTCGGACCCGGACGCCCTCGCCGAGCGGCTGGCCGTCTTCCTGGACGGAGGCGCCGCGCCCGGTCTGAGCAGTGGCCACCACGAGGACGACGGGGAGGTCAGCGCGCCCCGGCTGGTGTTCTGCTTCTCCGGCCAGGGCTCGCAGTGGCCGGGCATGGCACGGGAGTTGCTGGGAGACGAGCCCGAGTGGCGGGTCTTCCGGGAGTCCTTCGACGCGTGTGACGCCCTGGTGCGGGACCTCGCGGGCTGGTCCCCCCGCGAGGAGATCGACCGGCCGGAGGAGACCTCGCGGCTGTCCCGCACGGAGTTCGCCCAGCCCACGATCTTCGCCGTCCAGGTGGCGCTGGCGGCGCTCTGGCGCTCCTGGGGCGTCGAGCCCGCCGCCGTGGTGGGCCACAGCATGGGCGAGATCGCCACCGCGCACGTGGCGGGGGCGCTGAGCCTGCCGGACGCGGCCCGGGTGGCGGTGCTGCGCGGTCAGGTCCTCGCGGACTCGGCGGGGCGGGGCCGGATGGCCACCGTGGCGCTGGGCGAGGAGGAGACCCGCGCGGCGCTGGAGCCGTTCGCGGACCGGCTGTGGGTGGCGGGTGTCAACAGCGCCCGCAGCACGGTGGTTTCGGGTGAGGTGGACGCGCTTGACGAGCTGACGGCGCGGCTCGCCGAGGAGGGGGTGGGCTGCCGGGCGATACCCGGCGACCACCCGTTCCACAGCCCGCTGGTGGCCGGGCCCCGCGACCGGCTGGCGGCCCAACTCCCCCGGCTGCGCCCCGAGTCCCCCACGATCCCGGTGGTGACGACCACGCCGGGCGGGGCGGACGGCACCCTCTTCGACGCGGCGCACTGGGCGCGGAACGTCACGGAGCCGGTCCGGTTCGCGGACGCCGTCGGCACGTTGCTGGAGCGCGGGCACACCGCCTTCGTGGAGGTCGGCCCGCATCCGGTGCTGGCGCTGCCGCTGACGCACACCGTCGAGGAGCGCGCCGACGAGGCTCCGGAGGCCGGGGAGGTCGTGGTCGTCTCCTCGCTCCGGCGCGGATTCGACGCGGCCGAGAGCCTGCTGGGCGCGCTGGGCGCGCTGTACGCGCGGGGTGTCGCCGTCGACTGGGCCGGGGTGCCGTGCCGGGGCGGCGGCCGCACGAAGCTGCCGACGTACCCGTGGCAGCGGCGCCGCTTCTGGCTCCGTACGGCCGAATCCCCCGCCAGTGCGAGGCCGTTGGGCGTACCGGAACGGCCGTCGGACCGGTCCGCCCCCGCGTCCCAGCCGACGCCCCCGTCGCCCCCGTCAGCGTCCGGGGCCGCTCCGGAGGCCGCTCCCGGGGCAGCTCCCGGGGAGGTGGACGGTCCGGGGTGGGAGGAGGTCGTCGAGGGGGCGGTCGCGCGGATCCTCGGGCTCGAACCGGGGTCGGTCCGCCGCCGTCAGGGCTTCGCGGAGATGGGCATGGACTCGGTGTCCGCCATCGAGCTGCGCGACCAACTCCAGGTATATGTCAGCCCGTTGAGGGCCACAGTGCCGTTCGACCACCCGACGGTGGAGCGCCTCGCGGCGTACCTCGGCACCCGCCGGTCCACGCCGGAGCGCCCCGCCACGGCCCCGGCCCCCACAGCGGCGGCCCCCGAGCGCTCCGGCCCCGCCCCACACGCGGGCGGGACGAGCGCCGGCGCTCCGGGTTCCATCCCAACCACCGCACCGGCACCGGTCGTTGACGCCGCCACGAGCGGCGGCGGCACCGGGGAGGCGCGGGTGACCGTGCCCGTCTCCGGGGACGGTTCCCGGGGGGAGGCAGCCGAGGAGCCCATCGCGGTCGTCGGCCTCGGCTGCCGTTTCCCCGGCGGCGGCGAGGGCCCCGAGGGGTACTGGACGATGCTGAGTGAGGGGACCGACGCGGTAACGCTGTCCCCGGAGGGCCGGTTCACCGACCGGAGTCGCTGGCGGGGCGCCTGGCTGCCCGAAGTGGACCAGTTCGACGCGGAGTTCTTCCGTATCGCGCCGCGCGAGGCGAAGGTCATGGACCCGCAGCAGCGGATGTTCCTGGAGGTCGCCTGGGAGGCGCTGGAGCACGCCGGGCAGTCGCCTGACCGGCTGCACGGCACGCGCACCGGCGTGTTCGTCGGGATGAACTCGCACGACTACGGGGACCTCATCACCGTCAGCCCGGAGACGGTGGACGCCTTCTACGGGACCGGCAACTCCTTCTGCTCCACCTCCGGACGGCTGTCGTACTTCCTCGGCCTGCACGGGCCCAGCCTGGCCGTGGACACCGCCTGTTCCTCCTCCCTGGTCGCCGTGCACCTCGCGGTGCGCAGCCTGCGGTCGGGCGAGAGCGAGGTGGCGCTGGCCGGTGGGGTGAACGTCATCGCCGGGCCCACGATCCACCGGGCCAGCGAGTCCGCCGGGGCGCTCGCCGCCGACGGCCGCTGCAAGACCTTCGACGCCGCGGCCGACGGCTACAACCGGGGCGAGGGCTGCGGGGTCGTGGTGCTCAAACCGCTGTCACGGGCGCTCGCGGACGGCGACCGGGTGCTGGCCACGTTGCTGGGGTCGGCCGTCAACCAGGACGGGCCGAGCAGTGGCCTGACCGTGCCGCACGGCCCGGCGCAGGAGGAACTGATCCGCACGGCGCTCGCGGACGCCCGGGTGACCCCCGCCGACCTCGGCTACGTGGAGGCGCACGGTACCGGGACCCCACTCGGCGACCCGATCGAACTGGAGGCGCTGGGCGCCGCGTTGGCCGACGGGCTGCCCGCCGGTCAGCGGGTCCCGGTGGGGTCGGTGAAGACCAACATCAGTCACCTGGAGGCCGCTTCCGGCATCGCCGGACTGATCAAGGCGGTACTGGTGCTGTGGCACCGGCGGATTCCGCCGCATCTGCACTTCCAGCGGCCGAGTCCGGAAATCCCCTGGGACGAGCTGCCGTTCGACGTTCCGACGGCCAACCTGCCCTGGCCGGAGGGCCGGAGCGCGGCCGGTGTCAGCGCCTTCGGGTTCAGCGGTACCAACGCGCACGTGGTGCTGGGGCTGCCCGGTTCCGCCGGGGGGACGCCCGACGCCTCCGCCACGTCCGGCACCGCCGAAACGTCCGAGGCGTCCGAGGCGTCCGAGGCGTCGGCCGAGCGTCCGTATCTGCTGACGCTGTCGGCGGCGGACCCCGGCGCGCTCACCGCGCAGGCCGCCAACTACCGCGACCTGCTGGACTCCGCTCCGGAGAGGGCGGGTTCGGGTGCCGCCGCCACGGCGGACCCGGTGCGGGCCCTCTGCCGGACGGCCGCCATCCGCCGGGCCCACCTGCCGCACCGGCTGACCGCCGTCGCCCGGAGCGGTGCGGAACTGGCCGGGCTGCTGGGCGAGTTCGCCGAGCAGGGCGACGACGGTTCGCCGGGCCTCAGCACCGGCCACGTACGGGACGCCGGGGAGCGGCGCATCGCGTTCGTCTACTCCGGTCACGGCTCCCAGTGGGCTGGGATGGGCCGCCGACTGCTGCGCGAGGACCCGGTGTTCCGCGAACAGCTGGCGGAGACCGACGGCTGGCTCCGGCCCGTCCTGGGCTGGTCGGTGGCGGAACACCTCGCGGAGGGACGGGAGTTGCCGTCCGGGCCGCGACAGCAGGAGCTGATCTTCGCTGTCCAGACCGCTCTCACCCACCGCTGGCGGGCCCTGGGGGTCCACCCCGAGGCGGTCGCCGGGCACAGCCTGGGCGAGGTGGCCGCCGCGCACGCGGCCGGGGTGCTGGGCACGGGCGAAGCGGCGCGGGTGCTGCACGCCCGCGCCACCACCCAGGAACGGCTGGTCGGCACCGGAGCGATGGGCGTCGTCGGGCTCCCCGCCGAGCGGGCGGAGGAGGCGATCGAGGGCCACCGCGACCGGCTGTGGGTGGCGTTGAGCAACAGCAGCCGCAGCACGGTGCTCTCCGGTGATCCGGAGGCGCTGGACGAGGTGCTGGCGCGGCTGCGCGGCCAGCGGGTGTTCTGCCGCCGGGTGGACGCGGCGGGCGCCGGTCACTGCCCGCTGGTCGAGCCACTGGACGGCGAACTCGCGGAAGAACTCGCGGGGTTGGCGCCCGCGCCGGGAGGCGTGGCCTACTACTCGTCGGTGGCCGGTGGCCGTCAGCGGGGCGAGGTGTGCGACGGCGCGTACTGGGGCCGGACCCTGCGGGACCGGGTGCGCTTCACCGAGACCGTACGGGCCCTGGTGGCCGACGGGTTCGACACCTTCGTGGAGATCTCCCCGCATCCGGTACTCCTCCCGTTCGTCGAGCAGGAGCTGGGCGCGCTGCGGCACGAGGGGCTGCTGCTGCCCTCGCTGCGCCGCGACGGGGACGACCTGGCGGTACTGCTGTCCTCGCTGGGCGCCCTGCACGCGCACGGCCACGCGCTGGACTGGGGCCAGCACTTCCCCGAGGGCGGCCCGCCCGCCGACGCCCCGCGCTACCCATGGCGGCACCGGAGCTACTGGCTGCCCGAGCCGTCCCCGGGCACGGCGTCCCGCGCGGCCGGCGGGTCCGTCACCGCGGGCGGTCATCCGCTGCTGGCCCGGCGCACCGAGGTCGCCGGGGGCCCGAGCGTCTTCGAGGGCGACCTCAACGACCGTCTTCTGAAGGCTGGTTCACCCTGTGGGCGACTGTGGGAGACGCGGCTGGTGCCCGACGCGACCTGGCTGGAGATGGCGCTCGCGGCGGCCCGTGAGCACTTCGGTCCGGGACCAGTCGAGCTGGCGCACGTGGAGCTGCCCGCTCCCTACCTGTACGACGCGGCGCCGGAGGGCGGGCCCGGGGACGGCCAGCCAGGCGCCGAACCGTCCGAACCCGCCGTCGCCCAGCTGGTGCTGGACGCGACGGCCGGGATGGACGAACCGGCGACCTTCGCCGTCACCACCCGGTCCGCGCTGGACGGCGGGGGCACGGTGCGGGCGGGCGGGCTGGTGTCCCCCCGGGCCCTGTCCCCGGAGCCGGTCGGGCCACCGCCCGCCCCGGCCGGGGAGGCGGAGGCGCCGGAGTGGGCGGCCGCCGCGCTGTCCGCCGGTGGGGTGTCGCTGGACGGACTGCGGGTGCTGGGTGGCGAACGGGCGCCGGGCGCCTGCACGGTGACCTGCGCGCTCGAATCAGCGACCGAACCGTCGGGCGACAGCTGGGCGTTCCCGCCCTCGCTGCTGGAAGTAGCCCTGCGTGCCCCGGCGTTGGCCCTCCCCGCAGATGAGGGCGCAGGGACCGGTCCGTACCTCCCGACCGCCGTCGACCGGCTGACCCTGCTGCGCGGGGCACCGGACGGGCCGGTCACGGTGCGCGCCACGGTGCGCGAGGAGCCGGGCGACGGCGAGCGACTGCTCGGGGACGTCACGGTCTACGCGGAGGACGGCGCGCCGGTGGCGCTGCTGACCGGGGTCACCCTGGAACCGCCGCCCGGCGCCCCGTTGGCCGCCGGTGAACGGGCGCGGCTGGACGGGCTGTTGTACCGGCAGCACTGGCGGCTCGCCGCCCGGCCGGGGAGGCCCGCCGCGACGGCGGCCCAGGACCGGGCTGCGGACCCCTGGTGGCTGCTGCTCGCGGACGACACCGGCGTGGCCGAGGCGCTGGCCGGACGGCTCGCCGCCACGGGTGCGGGGAGCGTGCGGATCACGCGTGAACAAGCCGCCAGTCCGGGCGGGTTGGAGAAGCTGGTCCGGGACGCGCTGCACCGTCCTGGCTGCCGTGGCGCGGTGCAGCTGTGGGCCCTGGACCTCCCGGCGGAGGCCGACCCGCTCAGCGACGCCACCGACGGCGGGGCCGGGGAGTCCACCGAGGCGGTGTACGACACCGTGTTCCGCCTGGCGCGCGCCCTGGGTTCGGGGCGGACCGCGCTGCCGGTGTGGCACGTGACGCGCGGCGCCTGCGCGCCGGACGCACCGGGCGCCCACCGGCGTCCGGTGGCCGTGGCGCACACGCCGCTGTGGAGCCTGGCCTCGGTCGCGGCGATGGAACACCCCGCCGCCTGGGGCGGCTTGCTGGACCTGGACCCGGTCAGCGGGGGGCTGGAGGCCGACGCGGACGCCGTCGCCGGGGAGTTGACCGCCGGGGACGGCGAGGACCACGTCGCGGTGCGGGCCGGGCGCCGCCTGGTCCAGCGGGTGGTCCGGGACCGCACCCGCGGACCGGCGCTGCCGCGCGAGCGGTGGGTGCGCCCGGGCGGCGCCTACCTCGTCGCGGAGGGCGCGGGGCGGCACGGACTGGCCCTGGCCCGGCGGCTGTTGGAGCTGGGAGCCGGGCGGGTGGTGCTCACCCACGGCCCCGCGGACGCCCCGGACGCGGAGGTGGCGCGTCAGGTCGCGGCGCTCGGCGCCGGAGGCCCGGGCGAGGTGCTGCTCGTCGAGGCGGACGGCACCGACCCCGCGTCGCTCGGGCGCGCGCTGGACCTCACCCGCGAGGGCGGGGTTCCGCGCGGCGTGTTCTGGCTCGCGGTGGACTGGAACCTGGTCGGGAGTGACACCTTCGGGGCCTCCGACATCCGGGAGGCTGTGTCCCAACGCGCCGTCGGCGCCTGGTGGTTGGACTCCCTGCTGCGGGAGCGGCAACTCGACGCGGATCTCGACCACTTCACGGTCTTCAGCGGTATCGCGGCCTCCTGGGGTTCGCTGGGTGCCGCCCGGCAGGCCGTGCCGGACGCGCAGTTGGCGGCGCTCGTCCAGCGGCGCCGCGAGCGCGGCGAGCCGGGGCTCTGCGTGCGGTGGGCGCCCTGGGACGGGACGGGGCTGCTGGAGCGGGAGAGCGAGACGCGGCTCGTCCGCGCCGGACTCCGCCCGCTGGCGCCGGAGACGGCGCTGACCGCGCTGGAGTACGCCCTGACCTCCGACAGCGCCGAGACGAGCGTCTGCGAGGTCGACTGGGGCCTGATGATGCCGCTGTACCAGCAGACGGCGTGGCCGCTCTTCGACGACCTGGAGCCCGGCGACGAGGAGGGCGAGGCGGCGACCGCGCTGCTGCGGCAGCTCACGGCGCTGGACCCCGAGGAGCGGGCGGCGGCCCTCGTGGAACGGGTGCTGGCGGAGGCCGCGGTGGTGCTGGGCGCGGACTCCGGGGACGAACTGGACCCGCGCCGGGGCTTCTTCGACCTCGGGATGAACTCCGTCACCGCGCTGGAGCTGAAGGTGCGCCTCCAGCGTCTCTGCGCCGCGACGCTGCCCAACACGCTCGTCTTCGAGTACCCCAACGCGGAGGCCGTGGCCGCCTATCTGGCGGCGGACGTCCTGGAGCTGGACACCGGCGGCGACACCGCGGCGGAGCCCGGGGACCCGGACGTGGGCACTCCGTACGACCCCAACGACCCACCGGCCGACGGCGGTTCAGACGGTCCCGACCCCTCGGAGCAGCCGGGCGGCGCGGCGAGCGCCGACGGCACGGGCGGCGCCGACGGACCGGACGACGACCTCCTCGCGCGCTTCGAACGCGAGATGGCCGAAGTCGAGGCGATGGACCTCGGCCCCGGCCGGTGGGCACCGCCCCGCACCGAGACCCACGACCCAGGAGAGGGGGGGAGATGACGACGGGGACCCCGGACGACCGGGCGAGGCTGAACCGCGCCCTCGACACCATCGCCCAGCTCAGGAACCGGCTGCACGCCTACCAGGCGACGGACGGCCCGATCGCCATCGTCGGTGTGGGCTGCCGGATGCCCGGCGGCGCCGACTCGCCGGACGCGCTGTGGCGGGTGCTGCGCGACGGCGTGGACACCGTCACCGAGTTCCCCGCGGACCGGGGCGACGCGGCGGCCGTGTACGACCCCGACCCGGACGTTCCGGGGAAGGCGTACTGCGTCAGCGGCGGATTCGTCGAGCACGCCGACGCGTTCGACGCCTCCCTCTTCGGGATCTCTCCCGCCGAGGCGGTGGCGATGGACCCGCAGCAGCGGGTGACCCTGGAGGTCACCTGGGAGGCGCTGGAGCGCGCCGGCATCGCCCCGGACCGGGTGGAGGGCACCGCCACCGGCGTCTTCCTGGGCGCCAGCACCAGCGACTACGTGCGGCTGCGGCAGCAGCTCACCGGCTCCACCGGCGTCGACCCGTACCAGCTGATGGGCGAGCCCGCGTTCCTCGCGGGGCGCGTCGCCTACCACTTCGGGCTGCGGGGGCCGGCGCAGGTCATCGACACCGCCTGCTCCTCCTCGCTGCTGGCCGCGCACCTCGCCTGCCAGAGCCTGCGCCGCGGCGAGTGCGATCTCGCGCTGGCCGGTGGCGTCAGCCTGATGCTCACCCCGTACGGCTTCGTCCTGGTCAGCAAGACCGGGGCGCTCTCGCCCGACGGCCGCTCCAAGGCGTTCGACGCCACGGCCGACGGCTACGCGCGCGGCGAGGGCTGTGGCGTCGTCGTCCTCAAGCGGCTCAAGGACGCGCTGGCGGACGGCGATCCGGTGGTGGCCGTCATCCACGGCTCGGCGACCAACCACGACGGCCGGTCCAGCGGCATCTCCGTGCCCAGCGGCACCGCGCAGCAGGAGGTGGTGCGCGCGGCGCTGAGCGACGCCCGGCTCGCCCCCGGTGAGATCGGCTACGTCGAGGCGCACGGCACCGGGACCTCGCTCGGCGACCCGATCGAACTCCGCGCCCTGGAGGCGGTGCTGGGCCCGGGCGTGCCCGAGGGCCGGTCGGTGTACGTGGGGTCCGCGAAGACCAACTTCGGTCACCTGGAGGCGGCCGCCGGGGTCACCGGGCTGCTGAAACTCGCGCTGTCGCTGCGGCACGGCCAGATACCGCCGAGCCTCCACTTCCACCAGCCCAACCCCAACGTCGAGTGGGAACGGCTCCACCTCACCATCCCGACCGGGGTGACCGACTGGCCCACGGGCGAGCGCGGCCGGTTCGGCGGCGTCAGCTCCTTCGGCGTCAGCGGCACCAACGTCCACCTGGTGCTCGGGGAGGCCCCGCCGCCCTCGACGGAGACCGCCCCGGAGCCCCCGGAGGAGGCGCGCGACGGGGCCGGACTGCTGACGCTGTCCGCCGCGAGCCAGGAGGCGGTCGCCGAACTGGCCGCCCGCTACGCGGACTTCCTCGGCCTCCCCACGGACGACGAGACCGGCGGCGGCGCCGGGGACGGGCCCGCGATGGGCCCCCTGTGCCGGAACGCGGCCCTGAGCAGGGCCCAACTTCCCTACCGCCTCGCGGTGGTGGGCGGGTCGAGGGGTGAACTGCGGCAGCGGCTCACGCGGTTCACGGAGGACCCCGGGGTACCCGGCGTCCTCAGCGGGCGTGCAGAGTCCCGCCGACTCGCCAGGGCCGCGTTCCTCTTTCCCGGGCAGGGCAGCCAGTACCCCGGTATGGGCCGCGAACTGTACGAATCCCAGCCGGAGTTCAGGGCCGCGATGGACCTGTGCGACAGCACGCTCCGCGGCGAGCTGCCGCGCCCGCTGCTGGAGGTGCTCTACGGCTCGCCCGAGGACACCGCGCTGCTGGACCACACCCGCTACACCCAGCCCGCCCTGTTCGCCGTCGAGTACGCGCTCTCCCGGATGTGGCGAGCCTGGGGCGTGCGGCCCAGCGCGGTGCTCGGGCACAGCGTCGGCGAGTTCGCCGCGGCCTGCGTCGCCGGGGTGTTCGGCCCCGAGGAGGGCCTGACCCTGGTCGCCGCGCGCGCGGCGCTGATGAGCGACCTCTGCGAGCCGGGCGCGATGCTCGCCGTCCCGCTGTCCGAGCGGGAGGCGGAGGAGGTCGCCGAGGAGACCCGCGCGGCGGGCGGCACCCTGTCGGTGGCCGCCGTCAACGACGCGGCGGCCACCGTGCTGTCCGGCACGGCGGACGCTGTGGAGAGCGCCGCCGCCCGCCTCACCGAGCGGGGGCACCGGGTGCGGCGGCTGGAGGTCTCGCACGCCTTCCACTCGCCGCTGGTCGAACCGGCGCTGGACCGGCTGCGCGCGGTGGCCGAGGGCATCCGGTTCGCCGCCCCCCGCGTCCCGCTGATCTCCAACCTCACCGGTGCGGCCGCCGAGCCCACCACCCTGTCGGACCCCGGCTACTGGTGCCGCCACGCCCGCGAGCCGGTTCGCTTCGGCGACGGGCTGCGCGCCCTGGACGGCCTGGGCCTCGCCACCTTCCTGGAGGTGGGCCCCGGCCGGACGCTGCTGGGCATCGGCTCCACCGCGCTGCCCGGGTCCGAGCGCTCCTGGCTGCCCACGCTGCCCAAGGGTGGCGACCAGGACGGCGAGGCCGTACAGGTGCGGGCCGCGCTGGGCG
Organism: Streptomyces sp. AJS327; assembly: GCF_013450295.1. Classification (GTDB taxonomy): domain Bacteria; phylum Actinomycetota; class Actinomycetes; order Streptomycetales; family Streptomycetaceae; genus Streptomyces. Next base: position 365,599 of record NZ_SKBR01000004.1, on the reverse strand, counting down.
GGCTGTGGACCCGCGGCGCCCCGGTCGACTGGCGGGCCGTCCACGGGGACCGCGCCACCGCCGGGAGCGCGGCGCTGCCCACCTACGCCTTCCAGCGGCGGCGCTACTGGTTCGAGGTACCGGACCAGCCTCCGGAGCCGCCCGGAGCCGGGACGCGCCGCCCCGCCTCCGGCGAGGCCCCGGAGGCTGGCGGGGGCGGGCCCGCAGCGAACGCCACGCACGCCACGCACGCAGTCCCACCGCTCGTCGTGGAGCTGGCCGAACTGGCCCCGGCGGAACGGCTCGTACGGATCGGGGCCTGGCTGCGCGAGCTGCTCGCCACCGCCCTGTGGAAGCCGGTGGAGGACCTCACCCCGGACGTGGACCTGCTGGGCCTGGGCGTCGACTCACTGCTGGTGACGCAGGTCGTCTCGGCCGGGCGGAACGACGTGGGCGTCACCCTGACCCCTCGCGAGCTGTTCGCGGAGCCCACCCTCGCCGCCTGGGAGACGCTGGTCGTCGGGCGGGCGGAGCGGGAGCACGAGCTGCCGGGCGCCGCCGAGCGCGCGGCGGGTGCGGGCAGCGCGGCGCCCGACTGGACCGACCACGCCGTCCTCGTCGAGGACGCGGTGCTCGACCCGGCGATCCAGCCCGGCGACGCCTGGGCCGCGCACTGGCGGGAGCCGCGCGAGGTGCTGCTCACCGGCGCCACCGGCTTCGTCGGCGCGTTCGTCCTGGACGAGCTGTTGCGCACCACCGGCGCCACCGTGCACTGCCTGGTGCGCGCGGACGGCGAGGAGGCGGCGCTGGCGCGGCTGCGCTCCAGCTTCGAGACGTACCGCCCCTGGCCGGAGGAGCACGCGGCGCGCATCGTCGCCCTCCCCGGCGACCTCGGGCAGCCGCTGCTGGGGCTGGCGGAGGAGACCTTCGACGCGCTGGCGCACCGGCTGGACGCCATCCACCACATCGGCGCGAACGTCAACTTCGTCCACAGCTACGCCCAGTTGAGGCCGGTGAACGTGGGCGGCACCGAGGAGATCCTGCGGCTCGCCTGCCGGGGGCCGCTCACCCCCGTGCACCACGCCTCCACCTTCGCGGTGTGGGGGGTGCCCGAGGACCTGAGCAGCGCCTTCGGCGAGGACGACCCGCTGACCCGCGCCGGGCGGCTGCCCAACGGCTACCTCCAGACCAAGTGGGCGGGCGAGTGCCTGGTGCGGGAGGCGCGCGAGCGCGGGGTGCCGGTGAACGTCTACCGGCTAGGCCAGATCATGGGCGACTCGCTGCACGGTGTCTGCGTCACCAACAGCTTCACCTGCGCGGTCATCAAGGGCTGTATCCAGTACGGCTCGGCGCCCGCGCTGGACATGCTCGTCGAGATGACCCCGGCGGACTACGTCAGCGCGGCGTGGGGACACATCGCCGCGCGGGGCGAGTTCGGGCGGAACTTCCACCTGCTCAACCCGGAGCGGCTCGCGTTCAAGGAGCTGGTCGGCTACGTGCGGCGGCACGACTGGCGGGTCGAGGAGCGGCCCGCCGCCGAGTGGGTGGAGGACTTCCGCGCGGGCGTGGACGCCCAGCCCGCGGCGGCCGCCGAGGACACCGAGGCCGCCCGGGACACCGAGGCCGCCCGGGACACCGAGGGCAACGCGCTGCTCCCGCTGATCGACACCATCAGCGAGATCGTCCGGGTCGGCCAGGACGCGATGACGTACCACGTTGACAACCTGGCGCGGGCGCTGGAGGGCAGCGGTGTCAGCTGCCCTCCGCTCGACGACGACCTGCTCGACACCTACTTCGGCTGGATGGTCCGCACCGGGTTCCTGCCCGCCCCGGCCGCCGTCGGCCACCCCAGCTCCCGACCGGAATCGGAGACCCCCGCATGACCTCCCCCAGCTCGTCCCCGGACCCCGCACCGGAGGCTCCCGGCACCCCGGACTCCACGCCGACCTGTGACGTCGCCGTGCTCGGCGGGCGGTTGTCCGCCGGAATCCTGGCGACCGTGCTGGCCGCGCACGGCGCCCGGGTCACCGTCGTCGACGACGGGGCGCCGCCCGCGGTCCCGCAGAGCGCCATGGGGGTGCACGCCTCCGCGCTGATCCGGGTGATCGCCGAACGCTACGAGGTGCCCGAACTGGCGCACCTGGCCACGGTGGACGGCGTGCGGGAGCACGTCACCACCACGGTCGGCGCGGAGCACGCGCACAGCTTCCTGTACCACCGGCCGGGCCGCCCGCTGAACCCGGACGAGCTGGTCCAGGTCTGCCCGCCCAAGGGCTCGCCGCCCGACCCGCACTACTACCGCCCCGAGGTCGACGCCCACCTGCTGCGGCTGGCCGAGAACAAGGGGGCGCGGGTGCTGCGCGGCGCGAAGGCCACCGAGGTGGCCCCGGACGCCGAGGGCGTCACGGTGCGGCTGGCGGAGGGCGAGCCGGTGCGCGCCAGGTTCCTGGTCGACGCCAGCGGCCCGGACTCGCCCCTGGTGGAGCGGCTGGGGCTGCGGGAGGAGCCCACCCGGTTCACCACCAGCACCCGCACCCTCGCCACCCACATGCGGGGCGTGCGCCCCCTGGAGTCGGTGGTGGCCGACCGGCCGGAGGAGTTCCGCTCTCCGGTGGCCTGGTCCCGGGGCAGCAACCACCATATGGCGGACGGTGTCCGGCTGAGCGTGATCCCGCTGGGCAACCACCCCGAGCCGGGCGGGGACGGCCCCTTCGGCGTCACGCTGACGGTCGACGCCGGAACCGCCGGGAGCACCGCGAACTCCCCGGAGGCCGAGTTCCGCGAGATCGTCAGCCGGTTCCCCACCCTGGCCGCGCAGTTCGAGGGGGCACGGGCCGAGGGCGAGTGGACGGTCACCACCCGCGACCAGCACTCGGTCCGCGAGGTCGTCGGGGAGCGGTGGTGTCTGCTGGGCGACGCCGCCGGGTACGTCGACCCGTTCATCTCGCGGGGGCTGAGCACCGCGCTGGAGACCGTGAACGTCCTCACCTGGCGTCTGCTGAGGGCCCTCGCGCGGGACGACTTCACGCCCGAACGCTTCGCGCCCGTCGGGGAGTTCCTCCTCGCGCACCAGGACGCCAACGACCAGCTCGCGGCGATGGCGCACGCCTCGCTCCGCGACCCCCGGCTGCTGAAGTCCGTGCTGTTCGTCCTCGAAGTGGGCTTCCGCTACGGCGGGTTCCCGATGATGATCGCGCACGCCCGGTTCCGCTCCACCGGGGACGACAGCGAACTGCGGGCGCTGGAGACCCTTCCGCACACCGGGCACGTGTTCCCCGGACACGAGGGCTTCTACCGGCTGTTCGGCGCGACGGCGACGATCTGCGCCCAGGTGCGGGCGGGAACGCTGGACGCCGACACGGCCAGCGAACGCGTCTTCCGGATGGTGCGCGAGGCGGACTTCGTCCCCGCCGCGTTCGAGTTCCGGGACCCCTCGGTGCGGTTCCTGCGCATCACCCCGGTCACGATGCTCCGCCTGGCGCTGTGGTCCTTCCGGGGCGCGCCCAAGGACATCGCCCCCCTCATCCGCGGCGGGCTCAAGGCGGTGCTGCGCGGCGGCTGAGCGTCACCAACGCCCGTGTCCCCGCCGCCGTTCCGGCCCCCGCCACCCCCTTCCGGTCCTTCCGGTTGTCCGGTCCTTCCGGTCTTCCGGTCCTTCCGGCCACGAGAACCAAGGAGCACACACCCATGGCCACCCCATCCGCATTCTCCGGCAGCGTCCTCACCCCCGGTGACGACGGCTTCGAGGCGGCCCAGGTCACCTGGAACGCCTGCTACTCCTCCCGCCCCCGGGAGGTGATGGTCTGCCACGACGCCGCGTCCGTCGCCGAGGCGGTGCGCAGCGTGCGGGAGCGCGGACTGCCCTTCCGGGTGCGCTCCGGCGGCCACTCGATGTGCGGGCTGAGCAACCTGGACGACGGCGTCATCATCGACCTCGGCGGCCTGGGCGGCGTCGAACTCACCCCGGACCGGCAGACGGTGCGGATCGGCGGCGGCGCCCGCCTCGCCGACGTCTACAACACCCTCTGGGACCACCGGCTGACCGTCCCGGCCGGCACCTGCCCGCGGATCGGGGTCGGCGGCCACGTGCTGGGCGGCGGCATGGGCGTGCTGTCCCGGTCGCGTGGCGCGCTGGTGGACCATCTGACGGCACTGGAGATGGTGGACGCCGAGGGCCGGCTCCTGCGCGTCAGCGAGGACGAGAACCCCGACCTGTTCTGGGCCTGCCGGGGCGGCGGTGGCGGCAACTTCGGCATCGTGACCGCGTACGAGCTGCGGCCCACGCCGATCGACGACGTCACCATCTTCACGGTCAGCTGGACCTGGTCGCAGCTCCCCGACGCGGTGCGGGCCTGGCAGCGGTGGCTGGGCTCGGCGGAGAGCCGTATCAACAGCTTCCTCTCACTCTTCCCCCAACAGCAGGACATGGTCGTCGCGTTCGGCGTCTTCGACGGTCCGGCCGCCGACTTCCGGCCGCTGCTGGCCCCGCTGACCGCCGAGGTCGCCCCGGAGGCCGAGGTCGTGGAGGAGGTCCCGTTCATCCAGGCCGTGGACACCGTCGAGGCGTTGCAGGGCGAGGCCGCCGCCGCCGAGCAGGTGCGGGCGCAGGGCAGTTCGGCGATCATCGCGAACCCGCTGAACGACGAGGCGCTGGCCACGCTCCAGGAGTTCCTCACCGACCCGCCCAGCCACCGAGCGGAGGTGGCCGTCTACGGGATGGGCGGCGTCATCGGCGAACGGGAGCGCGGCGACACGGCGTTCGTGCACCGCACCGGCCTGATGGCCTTCGAGTACCGCACCGACTGGGACAGCCCCGAGGACGACCGGCTCAACCTGGACTGGGTGACCCGGCTGCGGCACGCGATGGCCGAACACACCACCGGCGCCGCCTACGTCAACACCATCGACCTGGCCCTGGAGAACTGGCTGTGGGCCTACTACGAGGAGAACCTGCCGCGCCTGATGGCGGTCAAGCGGCGGTACGACCCGGAGAACGTCTTCCACCACCCGCACAGCATCCCCGGCTCGCTCACCGCCGAGGCGGCCCGGGCGCACGGCGTTCCCGAGGCCACCCTCAAGCGGCTGCACGACGACGGCCTGCTCGACGGACCGCTGGACTGACGGCGATCCCCACCGTTCCCGTCAAGGAGACTCACCATGACACCTGACACCGCACAGCCCGGCCGCACCGACGAGGAGCTGCTGGCCGAGATCGCCGAGATCCTCTACGACGTCTGCGGCGTCCCCCCGGCCCGGAGCACCCCGGACAAGTCCTTCGTCGAGGACCTCGACGTGGACTCGCTGTCCATGTACGAGATCGGTATGACCACCCAGGACCGCTTCGGCGTGGAGGTCCCGGACGAGGACATGTACCAGCTCCGCACCGTCGGTGACCTCGTCGCCTACCTCCGGAAGGCGGGAACCCCGGCATGACCGGCCCCCCCGAGGAGGCGGGCGGCCCCGGGCGGCGGGTGATGGTGACCGGTCTGGGCGCGTCCACCCCGCTCGGCGGGGACGCGCCCGCCACCTGGTCGGCGCTGCTCGCCGGAGTCTCCGGGGTGCGCGAACTCACCGCGGAGTGGGCGGAGGACCTGCCGGTGCGGTTCGGCGCGCCGGTGGCCGTCGAACCGTCCGAGCGGCTGGAGGGGTACCAGACGCGCCGGATGGGCCGGTCGCAGCAACTGGCCTGGCTGGCCGCGGAGGAGGCGTGGGAGGACGCCGGGGCGCCCGAGGTGCCCGCCTCCCGGCTGGCCGTCTCGGTCGCCTCCGGGGGCGGCGGCGTCAGCGACCTGCTGGACCAGTACGACGTGCTGCGCGAGCGGGGCTGGAAGCGGGTCGCCACCCACACGCTGCCGATGTACATGTCCAACGGCGCCGCCGCCTGGCTGTCCGTGCGGTACGGCGCCACCGCCGAGGTGCGCGCCCCCGCCGCCGCCTGCTCGTCCGGCGCGGACGCCCTGGCCCACGGCCAGGAGCTGATCCGCTCCGGGCAGGCGGACGTGGTGCTGGCGGGCGGCACCGACGCCATGCTCCACCCGGTGATGGTGGCGGGGTTCGCCGCGATGCGCGCGCTGTCCCGCCGCAACGACGACCCCGCCAGCGCCTGCCGTCCCTTCGACCGCGGCCGCGACGGCTTCGTGCTCGGCGAGGGCGCCGGGCTGCTGGTCCTGGAGGACGCCGCGCACGCCGCGCGGCGCGGGGTCCGCGGCTACGCGGAGCTGGCGGGGGTGGGCCGCTCCGCGGACGCGCACCACATCTCCAACCCGGAGCCCACCGGGGAGGGCGCGGTGCGCGCGATGCGGCGCGCGCTGGCGGACGCCGGGCTCGGCCCGGACGCCGTCCGGCACGTCAACGCGCACGCCACCGGCACCCCGATGGGTGATCTGGCGGAGGCGCGGGCGCTGCGGGAGCTGCTGGGGCCGCGTCTGGGCGGCGCCTCGGTGACCGCGACCAAGTCGCTGACCGGGCATCTGCTCGGCGCCTCGGGCGCGGTGGAGGCGGTCGTGACCACCCTGGCCCTCCGGCACGGCCTCGCCCCGCCGACCGTCAACCTCACCGACCCCGATCCGCGGGTCGGGGAGGACGTGCTGGACGCGGTGGTGCGGGACGCCCCGGCGTCGCTCCCCGGGGGGCCGCGCGCCGCGCTGAGCAACTCCTTCGCCTTCGGCGGGCAGAACGTCTCCCTGCTGCTGCGCGACAGCGGCGCGGCCGACGGAACCGGCGCCGCGACCGGGGCGTGACAGGCGGCCCGACCGGAGCCGCGACAGGCGGCGAAACCGGCGGCTTCCACGACGGCGTGACGGGCGGTCAACCGGCCGTCGCCACGGGGTTCCCAGGCCGGTCCGGCTCCCCTACAGTCGAATTCAACACGTAATGAGTTCTTGGTTCGAAGGCTCAGCGACCCGAAGAGAGAAGGGGAGGCCCTGTGGGTACGGAAAGCCCGGAGGCCGCCATCCAGGTGGAGGACCTGGTCGTGGTGCGAGGTGGAAAGAAGGTGCTGCCCAACCTGTCCACCCTGGTCCGCCGTGGAGGGATCACGGGGCTTCTCGGGCCCAGCGGCAGCGGGAAGACCACGTTGATGCGCGCCATCGTCGGTGTGCAGCGGGTGCGTTCGGGACGGGTGACGGTACTGGGTGAGCCCGCCGGCTCGCCCTCCCTGCGCCACCGGATCGGGTACTTCACCCAGTCCCCCAGCGTCTACACCGACATGACCGTCCGGGAGAACGTGCGCTACTTCGCGCGGCTCTACGACTTCCCCAAGCCGGACGTGCGGGCCGACGCGGCGATCGAGGAGGTCGGCCTCGGCGACCAGGCGGGGCAGCTGGTCGGCACGCTCTCCGGCGGGCAGCACAACCGGGCCTCCCTGGCCTGCGCCCTGGTCAGCCGCCCCGAACTGCTCGTCCTGGACGAGCCGACGGTCGGCCTCGACCCGGTGCTGCGCGAGGAACTGTGGGACAGCTTCCGCAAGTTGGCGTCCGAGGGCGCCACCCTGCTGGTCTCCAGCCACGTCATGGACGAGGCCAACCGCTGTGAGCGGCTGATCCTGCTGCGCGACGGCGCGATCGTCGCCGACGACACCACCCAGGCCATCAAGGACCGGGCCGGCACGAACGACCTGGACCGCGCGTTCCTGACGCTGGTCCAGCAGCACGAGGAGGTGGCCTGATGTCCACACGGCAATCCACCCCACGGGGCGGCGTCCTCTCCCCCCGGCTGATGGGCGGCACCACCCTCCGCGTCCTCGGCCAACTCCGCCACGACCGACGGTCGATGGGGCTGCTGATCGGGGCGCCGCTGCTGCTGCTGACCCTGGTCTACTTCATGTTCGACGGCAACGACATGCTGCGCGACCGGGTCCTGCTCATCATGCTGGGCATCTTCCCGTTCCTGCTGATGTTCCTGGTCACCAGCATCGCGATGCTCCGCGAGCGCACCTCGGGCACCCTGGAGCGCCTGTTCACCACGCCGATGGGCAAACTCGACCTGCTCTTCGCCTACGGACTCGCCTTCGGGCTGGCGGCGACCGTCCAGGCCAGCGTGGCGACCACGGTGGCCTACTGGCTGCTCGGCCTGGAGACCGAGGGCGGCGGCTTCTTCGTCGTGCTCATCGCGGTGGGCAACGCCCTGCTCGGCGTCGGACTGGGCCTGCTGTGCAGCGCGTTCGCGCGGACCGAGTTCCAGGCCGTGCAGTTCCTGCCGATCGTCGTGCTGCCCCAGATCCTGCTGTCCGGGCTGTTCGTGCCGCGCCCGGCCATGGCGGGCTGGCTGGAGGGCCTCAGCAACGTCATGCCGCTCGCCCACGGGGTGGAGGCCTTGCAGGAGGTCGGCATGCACGCGAGCGCCACCGCCGACATGTGGCGCGGCTTCGGTGTCGTGGTGGGATGTGTACTACTCGCCCTGACCCTGGCCGCCGGAACCCTGCGGCGGCGCACCGAGTGAGGTGAGGGACGCGTCGCCTCGGGAGGATGGCCCACGTGCAGAAGAAGACGGGACGGACCGGACGCCGGCCCGGCAAGACCCGGACTCCCGAGGCGATCCTCCGCTCCGCGCGCGAGGCGTTCGCCAGCAACGGCTACGACGGCACCTCGATCCGGCAGATCGCCACCGGTGCCGGTGTCGACCCCGCGCTGGTGCACCACCACTTCGGCACCAAGGAGGAGTTGTTCCTCAAGGCCATCGAGGCTCCGATCCAGCCGGAGGCCATGATGGACGACATCTTCGCCGCGGATGTGGAGGCGGTTCCGGAACGTGTGGTGCGGACCTTCCTGGGCGTCTGCGAGGGCCCCGTCTCCGGCCCCGCCCTGCTCGGCCTGCTCCGGGGCGCCATGGCCCACCAGTGGCAGGCCGCTCTGCTGCGTGAGCTGTTCTACACCCAGATCGCCCGCCGCCTGGTCCACCGGCTGGGCGAGGCGGTGGATCCCGAGGAGGTCCCCTTCCGGGCCTCACTCGTGTCGAGCCAGCTCTTCGGCCTGGCGATGAGCCGGTACGCGCTGCGTCTCCAGCCACTGGCGGACGCCCCCCGCGAACGCGTCATCGCCATCGTCGCCCCCACGATCCGCCGTTACGTTCTGGAGGAGCTGGGCACGGGCGAGGACGACGCGCCCTGATCACGCGCCCCGCGCGGAGACGGACAGCGACAGCCAGCGACAGACGGCAATGACGCGGGGCCGGGCCGCGAGGACGCGGCGACGACGCTGAACGCCGGGCGAAGCACCCATGGATAGCGGGCACGGTCGCCCGGTCCTCGGATGACGCGCATAGATCCCGCATTCGCTCCCGGATGACGCGCATAGATCTCCCCCGGACGGCGCGTGCACAATCCCCACACAATGCGAGCGCGACACTGGAAGTGGAGCCCGGTTCGGATTACGGTCGTCCCGTGTTTAACTACTCACCAGTTTCGCTCAGTTGAGCGGCCTCACCCCCTGGTGACCGGTACCCGAGTACCACTCGATGGGTCACACACACGTCGATTTCGGGCGATACCGAGTTCCCGGCCGACAGATCTGTCGGCTTTTCGTCCGACCGGCGGCGTATCTCCTCAGGCGCGTGCGAACCGAAGGAAAAGCCACGGTCGCGCGAATCGAAGGAAAACGCCCTGCATCCACCCGGAAACCCTGCGGTCAGCGCCCCCGGATACCAATGACCCGCCACCGGTTCCATGGGCTGGCGAATTGGCCGTCAAGCGTTGCTGTTCTGTTACAGATCTTCACCTGTCGCATGTTTCGGCTTGGCGCAAAAGGTTTCTCGCTTGCGAACGGTGTGCTACCTTGATGCGGTGTTCAGTGGGTGTTGATTCTGTGGAGAATTGACAGCCGGTACCATAAGGCTGGCCTGTACAAATGAAACGGGGGGTCGTCCTGTGCGCATTCTGATCGTGAGTGAGAGGACGGTCGTTAGGGCGGGCTACCGAATGCTATTCGAGACGCAGTCAGATCTTGAGGTGGTGGGCGACGCTGGAGATATGTGCCAGATCGCGCGCAGCCTGCAAGGGAAACCGCCCGACGTAGTGATCATAGATTCGGCGGCATCGACTCTCGATGCCGCCGATGTGGTCCGGTGCTTCGCGCGCAACGCGTCGAACGTCCGCTGCCTCGCGCTGGTCGCGGCGCTCGACGAGCGGGTTCCGCACCTGCTCCACGCCGGCGTCCGTGGCCTGCTGCTCAACCACTCCTCATCGACGGAGATCATCTCCGCCGTCCGTCTGGTCGCCGCGGGATACACGCTCTTCTTCTCCGCTGGCGGCTCCTTCGCCGCGGGTGCGAAATCCGCCGTGGCGACCGAGAGCGAGGTACGGCGGGAGCCCGATCCGGAGACCCTGGAACGCCTGACGCGACGCGAGGTCGACGTCCTCCGACTCATCGCTCGGGGGTGCAGCAACGCCGAGATCGCGGCGGTGCTCTACGTCAGTGAAAGCACCGTGAAATCCCATGTGCAGCGGATGCTGGACAAGCTGGATCTCCGTAACCGCGTGCACGCGGTGATATACGCCTACGAGCGCGGGATGATGGGCACCGAAAAGGTGAGCGTTTCCGCTTGAAGAAAGCGCGCCACAGGGGAGGGGGCTCTGCCCCCTCCCCTTTTTTTGCGAGGGCGGGAGGTGGCGTCCACTACGGTAAACAGTCGCGGAAAATCTTCGGAAAACGGCTTTGCCGGGGTTTCAACTTCCTTTTACTTCACCAGTTATTTCCCGGGCCATCGAGGTGCGGTCCTTTTTCCCGTTCGCGGTGCGCTTCAGCTCGTCCACCACATGCAGGGTGTCGAGCACCATGTAGGGCGGCAGCCGGTCAGCCGACCACCCCTTGAGACCCAGCAGGGATACCGGAGTTCCGGGCTCCGCGGGGGTGACGACGGCGTGCAGGGCCGCCTCCAGACCCTCGCCGATCACCAGTACCGCGGCCTCTCCCACAGCCGGGTGCGTACTGAGGACACTCTCTATTTCTCCGAGTTCCACTCGCTGCCCGCGAATCTTTACCATCTGGTCCCGCCGCCCGACGTACCAGAGGTTCCCCTCCGCCCCCACCCGCACCACGTCTCCCGTGGCGTACGGACCGGAATGCGGTTGCCGTCCCCAGTAGCCGAGCATCACCGTGGGCCCGGATACCAGGAGTTCGAACTCGCCCTCGCGGTCGGTGGGTTTCAGGGTCAGCTCGTCCCCCGAACAGGCACGGCCGATGGGCAGTTCCCCACCGCCCCGGAGGTCGGCGGCGGTCACCTCGTACGAGGTGCAGACGTTGGTCTCCGTGGGGCCGTACCAGTTGAACAGCCGCACCCCGGGCCAGGTCTCGCCCAGCCGCCGCACCAGCGGCGGCGGGAACGGCTCCCCCGCGAAGAGGCAGGTGTGCAGGGCGGGCGGCGGCGGACCGTCGAGCAGCCCGCCCTTGCTCATCATCAGCGTCAGCGCGGACGGCACCGAGTACCAGACGGTCAGCTGGCGTTCCTCCAGGAAGCGCACCAACTGCTCGGGCGCGTACGCCATCTCCTGGGAGATGAGGTGCACCGAGGCGCCCGCGCGGAACGCGGCGTAGAGGTCGAAGACCGACAGGTCGAAGTTGAACGGGGCGTGGCCCGAGAGCCGGTCGCGGGGACCGAGGCCCAGCCGCTCCACGGCCCAGTCCACGAAGCCGAGGGCGTTGCGGTGGCTCAGGCACACCCCCTTGGGCTCGCCCGTCGAGCCGGAGGTGTAGAGGATGTAGGCGAGGTCGTCCACCGACCCCTCGGCGGGCGGGGGTTCGGTCTCCGGGGCGCCGTCGAGCAGGTCCGCGCAGCTGAGCAGCGGCGGGCCGTCCCACTCCGCCGCGCGCGCGGTCTCCGCGTCCGGGGCGACGGCCAGCGCGGCCGCGCAGCCGTTCGCGATCCGGGCGACGCGCGCGGCCGGGTTGGACTCGGTCACCGGAACGTACGCGGCGCCGCGCCGCAGACAGCCCTGCATCAGCGCCACCGCGTGCGCGGTCTTACCCGTCCACAGCACCACCCGGTCACCCGCCGTGACCCCGCGGGCGGCCAGGGCGGCGCTGAACCGGCCGGCGAGCGCGTCCAGTTCGCCGTACGTCAGGGCGCCGTCCGGCGCGTGCACGGCGAGCGCGTCCGGGTCCCGGCGCGCGGCGTCGATGACGGGCTCGTGCAGCCTCACAGTCCCAACTCCCGGGCCGCCAGCTCCCGCTGGATCTCCGAGGTACCCGAGAACAGCACGCTGGGCACCGCGTTCCGCAGCTCCGCCTCGATCCCGGCGTCGGCGAGGAAGCCCTGCGCGCCGAAGATCCGCACCGCGTCCATGGCGCTGGCCAACGCGCCCTCGGAGGCGGCCAGTTTGGACAGTGCCACCTCCAGCCGGGCCGGGCGGCCCTGGTCCATCTCCCAGCACGCGCGGTAGAGGAGCAGCCGCGCGGTCTCCAGTCGCATGTGCATCTCCACGACGCGGTGCGACACGGCCTGGAACCGCCCGATGCTGCTGCCGAACTGCTTGCGCCGCCTGGCGTGTTGGGTGACCCGGTCGACGAGCCGGGCCATCATCCCGACGTACCCCGCGAAGAGGCAGGCGCGCTCCCAGCCCATCGAGTGCTGGAAGATCGTGGCGCCCATCCCCTCCCTGCCGAGGACCGCGTCGCCGGGGACGAGGCAGTCGGTGAAGGTCACCGTGGAGGCGGGCGTGGAGCGCAGCCCCATCTTCTCGAAGGGCTCCCCGACCCGTACGCCCGGCGCCTCGGCGGCCACGACGAACGCGGTCTGTCCCAGGTGCCCGGCCTCCGGGTCGGTGGTGGCGTAGGTGACGAAGACGTCCGCGACCGGCCCGTTGCTCACGAAGGACTTCTCCCCGTTGAGCAGATAGCCGCCGTCCACCGGCGTCGCCGTGGTCGCGAGCCGGGCGACGTCCGAACCGGCGCCGGTCTCCGTCATGGCGTTCCCGGCGATGTGGTCGCCGCCGCACATGCCGGGCAGCCAGCGGGAGGTGATCGCCGCGGAGCCGAACTCCGCGATCGGCACCGCGCAGGCGAACAGGTGGGCGCTGGCGGCGAAGACGACGCCGGTGTCCGCGCACGCCTCCCCGAGGGCCTCGTAACTCCGGGCGGTGTCCAGGGCGCTGGACCCGGCCCCGCCGTGCTCGACGGGCAGGCACGCGCCGAGCAGCCCGAGGTCGCCGATCTCCCGCCACTTCTTGCGGAACTCCGTGGACGTGGTGGCGGGTTCGGGACCGAGGGCGGAGCGGGCCGCTTCCAGGATCTCGTCGTGGCGCCGCTGTTGCTCAAGGGTCCAGCCGAAGTCCATGTCTCTCCCGTTTCTTCGTCACCGCGACCGTCACCGTGACGTCCCCGCGCGGCGGAACGCCGACGTCTCCCCGTCCGGCGGGTATCGCGCCGTTCACCGTGTCACTCTGCCGTCAGCGTTGGCCGAAAGCCCAGGCTCTCCCCCGAAATTCATCCTCTGTGAGGTCTCCTCCTCCCCCCGTATGAATCCGAAGAGACCGGCGCTGCCGGGTAATTGGCTCTCGCGGCCAATAGCGGTCCGGTATCCGCCCCTGAAGAATCGCTCGCCGGACAAGCGGACCAGCCGAACACGTCATGCTGGGGAACACGGAAGCTGGAGGCGGAATGGCGGCGGACGGTCTTCCGGCGGAATCGGTCGCCCTGGCCGATGTGGCCCTGGTCCTGCTGATCGGACGCCTCGCCCTGCGGATATGCGGACGGCTGAAACAGCCTCCGGTCGTGGCGGAGATCGCCATCGGCATCGCGCTGGGCCCCAGCCTGCTCGGGCTGCTCCCCGGCGACCTGCCCGGCCTGCTCTTCCCCGACGAGGTTCGGCCGATGCTGTCGGCCCTCGCCCAACTCGGACTGCTGCTCTTCATGTTCCTGGCCGGCTGGGAGATGGACCTCAGCCAGCTCCGGGGCCGCACCCGCTCGTTCAGCGCGCTAGCGGCCCTCGCCATGGCCGTCCCGTTCGCGCTGGGCGCCGGGGTCGCCCTGCTGCTGGCCGGACGGTACGCGAACGGCGAGGTCAGCAGGACTGCCTTCGTGCTGTTCCTCAGCACCGCGTTCGCCATCACGGCCTTCCCCGTGCTGGCCCGCATCATCAGGGACAGCGGCCTCCAGGGCTCCCCGCTCGGCGTCATCTCCATGTTGTGCGCGGCGGCCGGGGACGTGGCGGCCTGGTGCGTACTCGTACTGGTCGTCGCGGTGGCCGAGTCGGGCAGCCACGGACAGTTCCTGCTGGTGCTGGCGCTCACCGCCGCCTACGCGCTGGTCATGGTGGGCGTGGTGCGCCCCGGGCTGCGCCTGCTGCTCGCCCGGACGCGGCGCGTGGGCGTCTCGCGCGGCAGCCTGTTCGTCCTGCTGGCCTGCGGGGTGTTCCTCTCCTCCTGGGTGACCTCCTGGATCGGTGTCCACGGCATCTTCGGCGCCTTCGCCTTTGGCCTGGTGATGCCGCGCGGCCTGCGCGAGGAGGTGCGGAGCGGCATCGCCACCCCGATGGTGACGACGGTGACGCTGCTGCTGCCCGTCTTCTTCATCGTCACCGGACTCTCGGTGGACGTCGGCACGTTGGGGCTCGCGGGGCTCGGCTTCCTGGCCCTGGTCATGGCGACCGCCGTGGTGGGCAAGTTCGCCGGCACGGTCCTGCCCGCGCGGCTGTCCGGGATGTCGTGGCGGGAGGCGGGCGCCTTCGGGGCGCTGATGAACACCCGCGGCCTGACCGAACTCGTCATCCTCGACGTCGGCCGCCAACTCGGCGCGATCGACACCGAGATGTTCACCATGATGGTGCTGATGGCCGTGGGCACCACCGCGATGGCCGGGCCGCTGCTGCACTGGCTCGGCGTGACCCGCCCCGGCGTGGACACCCCGGCCCAGGACGCGCCCGGCGCGCCCGGAACACCCCCCGAGACCCGCGAGACCCGCGACACCGCCGCCAACTCCCCGGAGCCCGCCGTCGTTTCGCGGGAGCGGCCGTGACCCGCCCGGTGGCGGGCACCGCCGTCGCGCTGGACGGGGCGCACCGCGCCCGGGTCTGGTTCGGCCGGTCCCCCGTCGCCACCCCGGCGGACTGGGCGGTCCTCTCTACCGGGGAACGGGCCCGCGCCCACCGGTTCGTGGACCCCGAGGAGACCGAGTGCTACGTCCACGCGCACGCCGCCGTACGGAGGTTGCTGGCCCACCCGCTCGGACTGGCCCCCGAGGCACTGCGGTTCGGCCGCTGGCCCTGCCCCCAGTGCTCCGGCTCGGATCACGGACCGCCCCGGATCATCCACCCGCCCGCCGCGCCCCGCTTCAACCAGTCCCGCAGCGGCGCCGACTGGCTGCTGGCCACCACCCCCGGAGACACCCGGGTGGGCGTCGACCTGGAGCCGGTGCGGTCGCTCGCCACCTCCTTCGACAACCTGATGACCAACTGCCTCACCCCGGAGGAACGGGACCACGTCCGTCAGCCCACCGAACCCGCGGAGCGGCACCGGCGGTTCTTCCGCTGCTGGGCGCGGAAGGAGGCGGTGCTGAAGGCGGTGGGCAGCGGCCTCGCCGGGGGGCTCACCCGGGTCCACGTCCGCCCCTGGGAGTCCGGCGGGACGCCCGTCACCTTCGACGGGCCCGGCGCCGGTCGCTTCCTCGTCTCCGACGTACCGGTACGGGACGGGGTGGCCGCCGCCGTCGCGGAAGAGCTGAACGACGCCTCGCGTATGGGTCGTTCGGCCGACGGATGAACACCGACCCCCGCCCGGGGGCCACTTCGGTACTCATCCGAAAGGACAGGAGGCGATTCATCAACAGAGCTGAGGACGTCCCGGATACCGGGGGATAGGTTGTGGGCCGTCTCGCCCGTCGCGGAAACACGGGACACCACACGTACCAACCGCTGTGAACAGCCTGGAGGTCACCATGTCGGGGAACGTCACCGTCCCGAATAACGAGGAACTGCTCTCCGAGTTGACGGAATTCATCGAGCAGCGATTCCTCCCGGAGGGCGAGAGCGGCATCAAGCCCAACACCCCGCTGCTCGAATGGGGAATTCTCACGTCCATCACCACGACGGAACTCATCGCCCACATTCAGGAGCGCTACGGCCTCTTCGTTCCGCCGGAGCGGATCGTCGGCGCCCACTTCAAGAACCTGGACGCCATCGTCCAGCTCGTCGGCTCGCTCCGCGACGACGACACGGTAGCCAGCGCCTGACCCCGCGACCCCCGAAGCGGCGCCCAGGATCACCCGCACACAGCGGAGTTCGGGGGCCGCCGCCGTATGTCCCGTTCCTCCCACGGGTCTTCCACACCCTGGGGATCAACTCCGTGCGACGACAGTCGGGTTATGGGGCGACGGTCCGGCACTGCCGGGGACGGGCCCGCCGGACACGGCGGCACGAGAACGGTGAGGAGAGGCATGGAGGGCACCGCGACGAGTCCGGAGCGACCCGCTGGGACCCGGTACCCCGACGCCGGGAGGGGCGGCGGGAACGTCGCCGGGGGCAGCGCCGCCGCTCCCCCGCAACTGTTCTGCCTGCCGCAGGCCGGAGCCAGCGCGACCCGATACGTCGCCTGGCGGCGGCGGTTGGCGCCCACCGCGCGGGTCTGCCCCGTCGAGCTGCCCGGGCGCGGGTCCCGCTGGGGTGAGGTACCGCCCGACCGGCTCTCCACGCTGGTCGACGACCTCGCCCGCCGTATCCGCACCGAGCTGGACGGGCCCTACGTGCTCTACGGCCACAGCTTCGGCGCCCTGCTGGCGTACGAACTCGCCCACGCGCTCCGCCCGTTGGTGGGGGAACCGGAGGCGCTGCTGGTGTCCGGCCGCAACGGCCCGAGTCTGCCGCACCCGGCGATGCCGCTGCACGGGCTGCCGAAGGACCGTCTGCTGGAACGGCTCCGCGAACTCGGCGGTGTGCCGGACTCGCTGGAGCGCAGACCGGAGGCGCTGGATCCCTTCCTGCCCACGCTCCGGGCGGACGCCCGGCTCGCGGAGCTGTACCAGCGGGGCCGGCACGCGGTGCTCACCTGCCCGCTGTACGTGGTCGCCGGGGACGAGGACCCGCTGGCCGACCCGGCGGGGCTGGCCCGCTGGGGCGAGGAGACCACCGCCGACTGCGAGGTCACCCGGGTCCGCGCCGGGCACACGCTGTTCGACACCGGCGCGTTCCACGACTGGCTCCGCCGGGCCCTCACGCCCGGCGGCGACTGAGCCGCCCGGCGGCCCAACCCCCCGGGCCGCCGGGCTCCTCCCTCCACACCGGACCGCGTACACCCGTCGTGGTGGTCCGGGTGCTACGCGTGGTGGCCGTGCTGGGGATGGTGCGTGTGCTGGCCGTCCGCCGCGTGGTGTGCGTGGTGCGTGTGCTCCTCCCGGTGCTTGGAGCCGCCGTCGGGCGCCCGCTCCCCCTCGTCCGCCCGCACCGTGAACGCCGCGGTGCGCACCGTCCCCTCGTGCTGGAAGTCGAAGAACAGCCGGTAGACCCCGGCGCTCGGGGCGACCGCCGTGAAGGTGACGTCCGGGCCGGGCCGGGTCCGCCCGTCGCCGGGCTCGCCGTGCGGATGGACGTGCAGGTAGGCGAGGTCCCCGGAGCGCAGCGCGACGAGGTGCCCGTACGCGCCCAGGTAGGGCTCCAGATCCGTCACCGGCCTGCCGTCCCTGGCCACCCGCAGCGTGAGCGGGGACGGAGCACCGCCGCTGGGCCTGCCCGCGAGCCGCACCTCGTACCCGTCGACCCGGGCCAGATCGCTCTCCTCCGGCGTCTCCACCTGCTGCTCCTCGCCGGTGACCGTGAGGTCGGCGCCGAGCGTCAGCCCCTCCTCCCGCCCCTCGGGCGCGAAGTCGGCGAAGAGCCGGTAGGCGCCCGCCCGGGGCAGCTCGACCGGGGCGGACCAGCCGCCGTCCGCCGCGCGGGTGGGGTGCAGATGGCGATAGACGGTCAGATCGCGCGCGGCGATGATCAAGTGCAGCTCCTTTCCGTGCAGTTGTCTGTACGCGGTGACGCGGCGGGCGCCCGCGTCCGCGCCCCGCCCCGCGTCCGCCCCCTGTTCCGCTGACGCACCGGCGTCCGCGCCCACGTCCTCGACGATGGCGAAGCGGATCTCGGTGGTACCGGCCGCGACCTCGGGGGTGCTCAGCTCCAGCGTGTAGCCGTCCAGCGAGGCGTGGAGTCCGCCCGGGGCGGCGGAACCGTGCTCATGGGCACCGTGGCCCTGGGCCGCGTGGGCGCCGTGCTCGTGGGCACCGTGGGCCGCGTGCGAACCGGCGGCGGGGCTGCTGGGGGTGGTGTCGGCGTTACTCATGGCGGAGTCCTCTCTTCGGGTCGCCGGGTGGCGACACCACGAAACATATACCCCCTGGGGGTATAAAGCCAAGCCTCGACACCCCCACCCCCCGTCCACCAGGACACCCGTCGGGGTCTCCCCGGCGAGCACCCCCGGGAGGCCACCCCGCCGCGAGCCCCCGAGAACCCCCGAGGCACCCCCGAAGGGTGCTGGCCACCCCACCCCTCGCCCACAACGCCCAGCTCCGGATACCCCGCACGGGTAGCGGATCCCCCACGGCGAGAGCTTGCGCGAGACGACGGGTGGGGGTATACATGAATCACGGAGCGATACCCCTAGGGGGTATGAACCAGAGAGTACGGTTCCAGAGAGGAAAGAACCCATGCCGGAAACGACCACGGAACAGACGGCGGCTAACACGTCCTGCTGCACGACCGACGGGAGCTGCCACACCGGTGGCACGGTCGCCACCGCGGCCGTCCCTGGACGGACCACCACCGTGTACCGCGTCTCCGGCATGACCTGCGGCCACTGCGTGGCCACCATCTCCGCGGCCCTCGACGCCCTGGAGAGTGTGGACTCCGTCCGGGTCGAGCTGGCGGATGGCACGGTCACCGTCCACAGCGCGGGCTCGCCCGACGACGAAGCGGTCACCGCGGCGATCGACGAGGTGGGTTATGGCGTCGTGGGTCGGGTCTGACGCCGTGCCGGGAGACGCTCACGCGTCCTCCGCCCCACCACCACCCCTTCTTTCGTCCCCTCTCACCGTGTGCGCGAGGAGCACCTGATGACCACCACGACTGCTGCCACGACCCAGGTCGAACTAGCCATCGGCGGGATGACCTGCGCGTCCTGCGCCTCACGTATCGAGAAGAAGCTCAACCGCATGGACGGGGTGAGCGCCACGGTCAACTACGCCACCGAGAAAGCGAAGGTCTCCTTCGAGCCGGGGGTGGAGGTCCCCGATCTGGTCGCGACCGTCGAGGCCACCGGCTACACCGCCGCACCCCCACCCCCACCCACCCCCACCGGCACCCCGGGCACCACCGGCACCCCGGGTACCACTGACCCGCACGGTCAGGAGAGCCGGGACGGGGAGCTGCGGGCCCTGCGGCAACGCCTGATCGTCTCGGTACTACTGGCCGTCCCGGTCATCGCGATGGCCATGGCACCCGCCCTGCAATTCACCAACTGGCAATGGCTGTCACTGACCCTGGCCGCCCCGGTGGTCGTCTGGGGCGCACTGCCCTTCCACAAGGCCGCCTGGACCAACGCCCGCCACGGCGCGGCCACCATGGACACCCTCATCTCCCTGGGCACCAGCGCCGCCCTGACCTGGTCACTATGGGCACTGTTCTTCGGGACCGCGGGCGAACCGGGAATGACCCACCCCTTCGAGCTGTCCATCGCCCGCACCGACGGCGCCGCCAACATCTACCTGGAAGCCGCGGCAGGAGTCACCGCGTTCATCCTGGCCGGCCGCTACTTCGAGGCACGCTCCAAGCGCAAGGCCGGCGCCGCGCTCAAAGCACTACTGGAACTGGGCGCCAAAGACGTCACCGTCATCCGCCAGGGCCACGAACAACTCATCCGCACCGAGGAACTGGTGGTCGGCGACCACTTCGTGGTCCGCCCCGGAGAGAAGATCGCCACCGACGGCACCGTACTGGAGGGCAGCTCGGCCATCGACGCCTCCATGCTCACCGGTGAATCGATCCCCGTAGAGGTCACCACCGGAGACAACGTCACCGGCGCCACCCTCAACGCGGGCGGACGCCTCCTGGTCGAAGCCACCCGCGTCGGCTCCGACACCCAACTAGCCCGCATGGCCAAACTCGTCGAGGACGCCCAAAACGGGAAAGCCGCCGCACAACGCCTAGCCGACCGCATCTCCGGGGTCTTCGTCCCCATCGTGATCGCCCTGGCCCTGGGCACCCTGGGCTTTTGGCTGGGCAACGGAGCCGGACTGACCGCCGCCTTCACCGCCGCCGTCGCCGTACTGATCATCGCCTGCCCCTGCGCCCTGGGCCTGGCCACCCCCACCGCCCTCATGGTCGGCACCGGCCGCGGCGCCCAACTCGGCATCCTCATCAAGGGCCCCGAAGTCCTGGAGAACACCCGCAAAGCCGACACCGTCGTCCTCGACAAGACCGGCACCGTGACCACCGGCAAAATGACCCTCCTGGAAGTCCACCTCGCCCCCGGCGAGAACGAGACCGAAACCCTCCAACTAGCCGGAGCACTGGAAAACGCCTCCGAACACCCCATCGCCCAGGCCATCGCCACCGGCGCCACCACCCGCACCGGAACCCTCCCACCCCTCGAAGACTTCGCCAACATCCCCGGCCTCGGCGTCCAGGGCATCATCGAGGGCCACGCCGTCCTGGTCGGACGCGAGAAACTCCTGACCGAATGGGCCATCACCCTGCCCGCCCCCCTCACCCAAGCCAAAACCGACGCCGAACACGCCGGACACACCGCCATCACCGTCGCCTGGGACGGACAAGCCCGCGCCATCCTCACCGTCGCCGACGCCGTCAAACCCACCAGCACCCACGCCATCACCCAACTCCGCTCCCTGGGCCTGACCCCCATCCTGCTAACCGGCGACAACCAACAAGTCGCCGAAACCGTCGCCACCGAAGTCGGCATCACCCCCCAGGACGTGATCGCCGAAGTCATGCCCGAAGACAAAGTCAACGTCGTCAAAGACCTCCAGAACAAAGGCCACTCCGTGGCCATGGTCGGCGACGGCGTCAACGACGCCGCCGCCCTCGCCCAAGCCGACCTCGGCCTGGCCATGGGCACCGGCACCGACGCCGCCATCGAAGCCGGCGACCTCACCCTGGTCCGCGGCGACCTCACCGCCGCCGCCGACGCCATCCGCCTCTCCCGCAAAACCCTCTCCACCATCAAGTCCAACCTCTTCTGGGCCTTCGCCTACAACGTCTCCGCCCTCCCCCTCGCCGCCGCCGGACTCCTCAACCCCATGATCGCCGGAGCCGCCATGGCCTTCTCCTCCGTCTTCGTCGTCGGCAACAGCCTCCGCCTCCGCCGCTTCAAACCCACCACAAACTGAGGGGAGTTGAGCGAGGCCGCGTCCGCGCGACGCGGGACGGAACGAGCCCCTGGGCGGGGCGGCGGGACCTCCGCCGCCCCGCCCAGCCGTGCGCCCGGCAGCCGGGGAGTCACAGCCGCCGGGAGGGACCCGGCCGGTCCGCGCGGGACGGGGCGCAGTGCGCGCAGGCGGCGGCTTCGGCACCGAACGGACCGTCGCGTCTCCACCGACCGGCGCCGTACGCACCGGAACACACCGGGTACGCGCCGAACGGGGCGAACCGGTCCCCGTGGCAACGGGACGGCGCGCACACACCGGGGTGACACCCGCCGTCACAGCGACGGCGAAGGGAGAGGCCGGGCACGGGAACCTCGCGGGGTCGGGCCGACCACCGCCGGACCCACGCGGTCAGGCGGCGATCACATACGGGCTGGGGGCGACCGGTGACCACACCGGACGTTCCGGAGCCCGGGGAACCCGCGGGGAGGCCCGCCCGATCACGCCACAGGGCGAGGCGGCGCCCGGAGCGGGGCACACGGCGAACTCGTGGTGCGCCAGGACGAGTTCGCGCTGGAGTTGGCGGAGCGCCGTCCGGCCCACCGCGCGCCAGACGCCCACGGCCGCGACGGCCTCCTCCTCGGACGGCGGACGTCCCTCCCACCGCGGAAGCGGGAGACCGGCGTGAGCGGCCGGCGTCTGACCGACGGGTAGCCCCGTGAACTCTTCGGCGGATGCCAGAAGTTGACGTGTCAGATCGATCGAGGCCAGCTCTCGCTGGACGAACTCCAGGGTTCTGACCCGACGTTCGGCGCGCAGCCAGAGATCGAGCGCGATCCGCGTCTTGCCCGCGCCGGTGGGGACGCTCAACAGCCCGCGCGCGCCGACGGGATCGTCGCCCCGGCACCACTTGGCCTGCACCACCATGACGGGGCGCTGCCCCTCGTAGACCACCACGTCCACGCCCGTGTCCGGGTGGGACGCCCGGCTCCCGCCACCGGGGGCCGCCGGCCCACCGGCCACCGCCGTGAACTCAGCGAGGGCGGCGCGGAATCGGGACATGCCCGGCACCCTACACCGCGCCCCTCCACACCGGGCGGCCCTGCGAGCGTTCTGCGAACGCCCCCCTAAACCCCACCAGTTGGCCGCCGGGCCACCCCGGGGACGGCCCGGCGCGCGCCCTTCGCGGGCAGCGGTCAGCCCGGCACGTTCCTCCTCGGCCACGGCACCCGCCGAAGAGCGCCACAAACCCTTCCTGAACGGGTGGTTGACCCGCCGCTCCAGCGAACACGCCCCGTACGACGGGTCGTTCACGTCCATCGACGGTCACGGGAAGCACGTCCGGCGAACTCCACGGCGAACCGCCGCGGTTGACCTCCGGCGAACTTCACCGCGAACCGCCGCGGTTGACCTCCGGCGAGGGACGCGGCGACCCTCCGGCCTGCCCGCTCATGTCCGGGAGAGGCCGGTAGCCGCCCCGCCGTGTTGTCCGCCCGGACAGCCTCCCTCTACGGTGACGGGTCCGAGGGACCCAGGGGGAGGAACCATGGCCGAGGGTCGCTACCGGCTCAGCACACCCGCGGCGCGCCTCACCACGCGCGTCGTCCTCGCCGCCATCGGTGGCGCGGTAGCCGGGATCGCCGCGTACTCGATCAGCCAGACCGGCGGCCAGTTACTGTCCGTCGTCGTGGGTGGGCTCGTCGGCGTGGGCGTGGCGCTGGGCGCCGACCACTACCGGCGCACGGTGCGGTTATCCGAGGTCAGCCTGGTCCTCCTCGGTAACACGGTGACCTTCACCGCCACCACGGACATGCGGCAGGCCGCGCAGCGCGCGTTCTTCCAGGCGGCGACGCGGATCGCCACCCGGCCGTTAGCGGACGGCAGCGGCAACCTGCGGGAGGCGCTGACCTCCCTGAAGACCCTGTTCGACCGCTACCGCGAGCCCCTGGAGTCCGAGACCGCGGCCTTACCGGCCCCGGCGGGGAACGGCGACTCGGTACACGAGCTGATGCTGGAGATGCTCAACACCGAACTGGGGCCCTTCCTCGCGACCTGGCACCCCCAGCTCGCGGCCTGGGAGGAGACGCACCCGGACGAGCCGGAGGGGAACTGGCCGCAGAACGCGGCGTTCCGGGCCGAGTTACGGTCGCTCCAGCACCGCCTGCGCCCCTACGTCGTGGGGCTGGGCACCATCGCGGGCCTGCGCGAACCGGAACGCCACCTGCCGCCGCTCCCCGACCCCGAACCGGCCCCGGCCCGAGACCCGGCGTCCGCGCCCGTCCCGGGCCCCGCGTCGCACCCGAGCCCCGCGTCGGACCCCGCGCCCGCCCCCGCCGACGACCGCCCCCGTCCCTCGCCCCGCCGCCCGCCGGGACCGCGCACCCCGGAGTGACCGCTCCCGTTTGCGGACCGCCGCGCACCGTGGCGCATGATGTGACCGTGACATCCGCGCGGCACCGCCCTCTCGTCCCCGGTCATCGGGCCCGGTCAGCACCGTCCCCGTCGGCGCGCGCCGACACCGGGGCGCCGCGCTGACCCGGCGGGCCGGACCGACCGACGTGGGGAGCCGATGAACACCAGGCCGGAGGCGACGCCACCCGCGGCCGCGACGTGGGACGTCTTCGTCAGCTACAGCCGCTCCGACGCGCAGCGCGCCGGGGCGCTGGCCTCCGCGCTCCGGCGCTGCGGCCTGGCGGTCTTCCTCGACGACACGGCCGTCGAGGACTTCGCCTCCATCACCCACACCATCGCCGCCGGCCTGGGCCGCTCCAGGGCGCTGCTGGCGCTCTACTCCTACGACTACCCCCAACGGCGCGCCTGCCAGTGGGAGTTGACGTACGCCTACCTGTCCGGGCAGCGGGAGGGCGACCCCCGCCGGAGAGTGCTGGTCGTCAACCCGGAGACCGGCGCCGACCACGTCCAGCCGCTGGAGGTCCGCGACGCCCTGCACTGGTCCTGGCCGGACAGCGGCGACGCGCTCGACCGCCTCGCCGCGCGGGTGGCGGCGCACGTCGCCCGCCTCGCCTCCCCCATGGCCGACACCGGCCCCGACCCCGCGCCCTCGGCCGCCGTGCCCTGGCTGCCCGCCCCGGCGCGGGTCGGCTCGTCCCGCTTCACCGGCCGCCTCCCCGAGCAGTGGCGCGTCCACTCGGCGCTGCACCGGCACCGCGCGCCGCTCATCCAGAGCACCGGGCAGGGCGCCGACCGCGCCGCGCAGCTGCGCGGCATGCCCGGCATCGGGAAATCGCTGCTCGCCCAGGAGTACGCGCTCCGCTTCCGCTCCGCCTTCCCCGGCGGCACCTTCTGGTTCGACCTGCACGCCGCGCGCGGCGCCTCCGTCTCCACCGCCCTGGACTCCTACGCCGAGCAGGTCGCCACCGTGGCGGACGCCCTCGCGCTGGACCGTCCCGCCGACGCCGGGCTGCCGCAGCTGCTCAGCCGGCTCGCGGTGCTGCTCAGCGAGCGCGGCGCCCCCTGCCTGTGGGTGGTCGACGGCGTACCGGACGGGCTGACCGACGCCCAGCTCCACCTCCTGCGCGGTCCCCACCTGCTCGCCTCCAGCCTGATGACCACCCGATCGCTGCGGTACACGGCCTTCGCCGAGACCATCGACCTGCCGCCGCTCGCCGAACCGGACGGCTACCGGCTGCTGACCTCGCACCGCGCGCCCCGTGACGAGATCGAGGAGACCTCCGCCCAGGCCCTCGTCCACGACCTCGGCGGCCATCCGCAGGCCCTCGACCTGCTGGCGGCGAAGGCCACGTCGAGCGACTTCGGGCGGTTGCGCAACCGCCTCCACGCGCCGGGCGCCGACCTGCTCGGCTCCCCCGAGGCGGAGGACGGCCGCCCCCCGCTGACCGCCACCCTGCTGTCCCGTCCCCTCTCCGGCCGCGCGCCCGCCGACGACGTGCTTCGGCTGCTCGCCCTCGCCTGCCCCGCGCCCCTCAGCCAGTCCGCCCTGGAGACGGCGCTGTCCGCGCTGCCGCCCTACGGCCCCTGGGCCACCGGCGGTCTGGTCGGCCACGCCCTCGACGCCCTCCTCGGCTCCGGCTCGCTCCGGCCCGGCAGCTTCCAGGAGCGCTCCTGGACCATCCACCCCCTGCTGGCCCGCGCGGTCCGCCGCCACGACCCGGACACCGCCCGCCAGGAGGACCTGCGCAAGGTCCTGCTCCAGGCCCTGACCCCCCTCGACTCCCCCGCCCGGGACGGCGAGGCCGCACGGCTCACCATCACCCGGGAGACCTCCACCCCCGGCCCGCTGGAGCGGTCGGCCGCCTTCGACCTCCAGGTCGAGCTGGTCACCCGGGTCGGGGTGCAGCCACTGGCCGAGGGCGCCGGATCGCTCCGCGAGGCGCTGTCGTCCCTCCACACCCTGTTCACCGCGGCACGCGACGCGCTGCACCGCGTCGCGGACGAGATCACCATCCCCGTGCACCTCGCCTCGATCGTCGCGCACCTGCTCAACCTGCGCCTGCGCCCCTTCCTCACCCGCTGGCACACCGCTCTCCAGCAACACGAGGCGGCCCGCCCGCCGACCGTCAGCGTGATCGACCACGAGCGGGAGTGGCCGCGGAGCGACGAGATGCGCGCCGAGCTGCTCGCCCTGCGCGGCCCCCTCACGGACGCGGCGACGGACCTCGCCGCGATCTGCGGCGTCAGCCTCCTCGAACCCACGCCCCGCCGCCCCTGACCGCCCCGCGCCCCGAGGAGCGCCGAAGCGCCACCGCGCGCCCCACCGGAGCCCCCCTCGGAGGCGCCCCCGCCGCTCCGAACCTGGTTGCGGCCACCTCGACGGGTACGGGATCATGTGCGACGTCCCAGCTACGCGGGGTCCGCCCCGCCCAGCGGGCCACGTTATGCTGCACGGTGCGGGCCGTTAGCTCAATTGGCAGAGCAGTGGACTTTTAATCCATTGGTTGTGGGTTCGAGTCCCACACGGCCTACTCTCCAGACCAGGTCGGCCCCCGCTGACCTGGTTTTTTCCTTAGCTGCGCCCTTCGGGCCGGGGAAAGCGATGTTCTTGGCGCCCTCGTGTGTGGCCGTCGCGCGGCCACCGGGTCCTCTCGGCTACGGCTGGGAAGGCAGTACCGGGTGACGCGGTATGACCCGCTGCGGTGCCCCAGTTGACCCCCACGGACGCCAGCGCCGCGGCCGTGGCCGCGGTCGCCGGGGCTCTTGTGTGGGGAACCTGAGCGGTGCGCGCGTTACTGGGTGTGCAGCACGTCGGCGAGTTCGGGGATCTGCCGGGTGGGGAAGTGGAGCAGCGCGTAGGGGGCGAGGCCCTGCGGCTTCAGGGGTACGTTCATGCGCCAGGAGCCGGGCTGCCAGGTGGTGCGGACGCGGTCGCTGAAGGGCGGGAGTTTGGCGAGCATGTCCACGAGACGGTGGGCGTCGGGGGTGGGGAGCTTGAGCAGAGCCCATCCGCGGTGGTAGTCGATGAACGGGTCGCCGCCGTATCCGAGCGGGGTAGGGCGCTGGGCGCGGACGCCGGCGGTCGCCTCGCCGACGTTCTGACAGCACGCGCTCGTCGTGAAGCCGAGTCGCCACAGGGAGCGGATGATGGGGGTCATCTCGCGGTCGATGGGGACCTGTTGCCCTGTGGAGGTGGTGAGTACCTGGTGCGGGTGGATGGCGGGATCGGTGCGCATGGGCGTCTCCTTGTCAGGTTCGGCGGTAGGTGACCCACTGGTGCGCGGCGGTGGCGAGGGACTGTTTCCACTCGGTGTCGGGGGCTTCTTCGGCGATGCTCGTCCAGAGGCGTGCCTGTGCTGCGGCGAACACGTGGAGGGCTCGGTTGGTGGTGGTGGCCCATGCTGGGGTCTTGGATGCCCACTGCTCGGCCTGGTGGGGGGCGTGCCCTGCGGAGATGAGCCAGACCGCCCAGCAGGCGGCGTCGACCCATGCGGCCCCGCGGGTGGGCCATGCCCAGTCGACGATGCGTGCGGCGTCGTTGTGGATGAGTACGTTGTCGGGGGTCCAGTCGGTGTGCAGTACGGTCTCGCCGCTGAGCAACGCGGCGTCCTCGGGGCGGTCGATGTACGCGGCGAGGCGTTGCTCGATCTGCTTCATCTCGATGTTGGCGGGAGCGTGGACGCCGGACAGTGTGCTGATCGCTTCGGCAACACGTGGTAGATCCTTGCTGCCTGGGCAGTAGTTGACGGGGCGTCCGTCGACGTGCTCGAACACCAGCAGATTCCACTCGCCGTCGTCGAGAGCCCACACAAGGCGGGGGGCGAGCGGGACGACGTAGGGGTTGATGGCGGCCTCGCGTTGCTGCGTCCATGCCTGTGGGTGATCGTTCCGGCGTCCCTTGAGGAAGAAACGGCCACGATCGGCGTCGAGGGTCACAGCGATCTCGCTGTTCATCCCCTTGGCGGTGGATTGGGTGCCGGTGATCGGCCCGGTGTGTTCGGTGATCGTGTCGCGGGTGGACTCGGGGAGGTCGGCCCAGTTCAGTTTCATGGTCACCATGGCGGGAGTGTGGGGCGGTCAGGGGCCGGGGCCGGCCGTTGGCGACGGACGGCCCCGGCGTGATGGACGGTGTGGATCAGTACGGGTTGTCGTCGCCGCAACCGCGCATGACCTCGTTGCCGGCGATCGTGTCGAGGTCGTCGACGAGTTCCACCTCGTCCTCGTTGACCGGCCGCGTGGTGAGCTGAACAGACACGGCGGGGTCAGTGGTGGCTGTCTCGGTGAGTGTTGCCATGGGGCGCACCTCCTTTCAGGCGTGTTGGCAGTAGCGATCCAGCGGTGATCCGGCCTTGCGGTACAACTTCACGAGCGGCATACACGTGGTGCACGACTTCTGGAGCGAGCAGCCGGTGCATCCGCTCTGACGCTGTAGCGCGCGGTCGGCGATGTCCCCGAGCCGGGACAGTCCCGCGACACCTTCTTTGAGGAGTGGAATGGGGTGATCGCGGGAGACTTTGCAGACGCTCGCCAGCCCGAAGGGGTTCACGTTCAGGGACGAGTGTCCGGCGTCGCATCCAGTGAAGGGGGTCCGGTTGTGGAGGTAGTCCGGGGCCTGTTGCGCGAGGGGGTCGGCGCCGCCGGCGAACGTCGGCGACATGTGGGTGTACTCGCGCACCCGTGAGGCGTACTGCTCGGCGAGCGTGCGCATGGCCACCGCCTCGTGCGCGTTCTTGTCGGTCACGACCACGCTCAGCGAGAGCGGCAGCTCGGCCTCTCGCGCGGCAGCAATCCCGCGCATGAACTTCTTGAACGCGCCGCGTCGGTTGGTGAAGCCGTCGAAGGTGGCTTCGGTGGCGCCGTAGATGCTGAGGGTGATTCGGTAGGGGCGCCGGGCGGTGAGCAGGTCTAGCAGGTACGGCCGGAACAGGGTGGACCCATTCGTCAGGATCTCCACCATCATGCCGAGGTCGTAGGCGAGTGCGTATGTCTCGGGAAAGTGGCGGTCGATCGTGCACTCGCCACCACCGAGCTCGACCCAGACCACTCCCGCGTCGCGCAGGATGCGCAGAAGCAGCTCACGCTGCGGCCACGCGAGCCCCTCATGCCGCTTACTGCCATAGACACAGTGGTCACACGCCCAGTTGCACCCGGCGTTCACCTCGTACGACGCTCGACCGTGGCCGTACGGGGACACCTCACGGATCAGTAAGGCGGAGCCTGCCCGTCGCCCAACGAGGTCGAGCCCCCAGCGGCGACGGGCGGCAGCGGTCAGCCACTCGGGCAGCGGGCCGTCGTCAAAGGCAGTCTGCCGCAATTCCAAGTAGTGATGTCCCTTGATCTTGATGCCGCTACCGACTCCGGGCCGAAGCACCAAGTGCTCGCCAAGGAACGGAGCCACGATCAGGTCATGGTCATGCGTGGGTGCGGGCGCCTCGCTCCCCTTGCCGGGAAGCGTGGGTGCCTCGCTCCCTCCAGGCGATCCGCGCGGGGTGGTCTCCAACTCAACGGAGCTGATCGAACGCATACCTGGGTTCCTTCCTCTCCGTGGGGTGTTGCGTTCCGGGCCCCGAGCTGGGGCCCGAGACGGGAGTTCAGGCGGGGTGGCCGGTGATGTAGGCGGTGCGGTGTCCGTCGAGGGAGGCGCGGACGGCGGTGCGGACGCGGAGGAGTTGGTACGGCGGGAGGAAGTCGCCGAGGTCCTCGTAGGGGACGTACCGGTAGTCGCTCAGCTCGTCGCCCGGGAGGTGGAGAGGAGTCGCGGGGTGGAGGAAGCCTCCGTCGAAGACGAAGTTGATGCCCTCGCGGGAGGGTGGGTTGGCGGGCATGTGGTGAACGGTGAGCAGGTCGCCGGGTTCGACGCGGCGTCCGGTCTCTTCGAGGACTTCGCGGCGGAAGGCGTCGTGCAGGTCCTCGTCGGCTTGGGCACAGCCGCCGGGCAGACCCCAGGGGAGGAGGTCACCCTGGTCCTTCCGGTAGCGCTTCTCGACCAGGAGGATGTCGCCGTCGGGGTTGGTGATCAGGGCGAGGGCGCCGACGCGGCGGCCGGGCGGGTTGGTGAAGTCGTCGTCGCTGTGCATGACCTGTGCTCTTCCCTTGTGAACTGATCTGACGATGCGGGGTGTTGGCGCCGGATGTGGTGTCGGCTGACGGCTGCGTGGGTCCGGTTCCGGGGCGCGGTGCGGGGTCGCGTGCCGTTCAGCCGCCCGTGGCGGCCATGTGGCTGGTCGTGCCGGGAACCGTCGGGGTAGGGGGACTTGGGCTGCTGGGGCAGTGCGTGGGTATCCGGCCGCCGGGTGGTGGGGTGGGTGCCTGGCAGGCGGCCAGGATCAGGGCGAGGGTGAGAAGGGCGGTGACGGAGGTTAGCGCCACCACGAGAATGGGTCGGTCCAGCTCCGGCGGACACCGGTACCCGTCCTGCGGGTCGTCCGGCTGGTTGTCCGCATCTCCGGCGAGGCCCCAAGGGGCGTAGCCGGTAGTGGAGTTGGTCTTCATCACCCCGTCGTTCGTGGACGGGGGTAGAGGTTCGGGCCTGGTCTGTTCCGTGGCCCAGCTCTGTGCTCGGGGCATGGCCCACGCACCGTTCGTGTGGGGGTGGTTGAGGCCGTCGTCCGCATACGACCCGCGTCGGGACCGGGGGGCGGGGTTCAACGGGGGGCGGGGTTCAGAGATAGAGCTGTCGGCCGCAGGTGCCGCAGTGCGTCTTGCCCTCGCGGACGACGGTGGTGGGGTGGTCGCAGCGCGTCGTCCGGTGCTGATCACAGGGCCCTGCCACGACACCTCCCCGGACACCACGACGGAGCCAGCGACCGTTGCCCAACCCGCACCTCACCGGGAGGCAACCCGGCCTGGTGGTGGGACAGTTCACGTGCTGTCGCGCTCTGGTTTCGTGGGCCTGTCGGCGTCGTCGACGGCCGGAGTGACGACGGTGGTTTGGGACCGGCGCCGATCGGGGTGCGGAAGGGGGCGGTGAGTTCACGGGTACGTGCCCGCTCCAGGTCCATCAACCTCCGTAGGCAGGGCACACAGCCGAACAGGGGCATCCGACCCCACGGCATCGTCACCACCCGGAACGGCGTCACACGCACGTCATCACGACCGCAGTACAAGCCGCAGCGACCCGTGGACCACACACCGGCCCCCTCCGGGACGAACCCATCCGCCGATCCCTGCTCCGGTGCCCCGGACCTCGCGCCGGACGTAAAGGAAGTCCACACACACCACAGCCAGATGGCTACCAGCGCGCCGACCGCGACCACGTAACCGACCAGCTCCGCCCAGCCGTTCACCGCCGCCCCCACATCAGCAGCCACCCCGTCGCCCACACCCGGGCCAGCACCCGGTACACACTCACCGCTCCCGCCCCTGGTCCGCGCACTTCCGCAACACGGCGGTCAACTCCCGCGCCACCACCAGATTGCACCGCCCCAGGTCCACCACCGGACGCGGGTTCCAACCCCTGACCGAGATCGGCTCCAACCTCAGCGTCGGAAGCTTCACCCCCACCTCAGCCAACGCCTCCCGTAACTCCTCCCGCACTTCCTCCGCTTCCACGACCGGACGGACCGCTACTTGCCCGTACCTCTGCGCGCGTGTCATCTCTGTCCCTTCTCTCGTAGTCGTGTGGGAGCCCCAGGCGCCGTAAGAGCTGATTGATGCAAGCTCCTCACGTAGGAGCTGGGAGTTGGGCTGATAGCCCGCACCCCCGCCGGGACGTAGGTGGGAGAACCTTCAACAGGACGTCCCTGGCAGGGGGCGGAGCTTCAGCGGTGGCGCCCAGCTCGATGCCCCCGGGAGTTGGGTCTATAGCGGGGCTCGTCCAGCCCGAGGGAACGCAGGTTGATGTTCTGTGACGCGTGCGTGCGCCACCTCGTCGTGAGCCCGCGTGGAGCCCCTCGGCTACCCCTTCAACGAATTGCTCACCTGCGTACACGGGCACTCCTCCGCTACGCGTTTCATCGTTCGGACGCTCACCAACCCTTCCGCGTGGCAGAGTTAGCCGCAATAGAACCTGCTGGGAATCCTGCCTATGCAGGAAAATGGCACATGCCAAGGCGTGCACATGGTCTTCTGCTACGTGCACGTCGCCTGTCAGGCTGAACGCAACGGAGATGACGGCGCGCGTGAGCGTCAGAGAAGAGGGCACATGGCGGCAAGACCACAGCCGACCGCCAGGCGCATCGGACTTGGCCACGAACTGCGTCAGCTCCGTAAGAACGCGGACCTCACCATCGAGCAGGCCGTCGTAGACATGCCGTTCGACGAATCCACGCTCCAACGGGTGGAGGCTGGCTGGAAGTCCTTTCGTCAGGCTGGACATCTCCGGGACCTGTTGGGCCGCTACGGCATAGATGACGAGGACGAGATCGACCGTCTGCTGGAGATGCAGCGTGACTCGGCCAGCCGAGAGTGGTGGACAGGAGTTGGCACCACCAACCTCATGTCCGGGATGCAGCGCTTCCTCGGAGTGGAGTCAGCAGCTCGGGAGATCCGCCTCTACCACCCAACGATCGTGCCGGGCCTGCTGCAGACGGAACGCTATGCACAGGCCGTCCATGACTTGTCGAAGCCCATCGATGAGACCACGACGGAGTTCGTCAACAAGAGCGTGAACCTGCGCATGAAACGGCGGGAAGCCATCACACGCGATGGGGACCCTCAGAAGGTCTGGGCAGTGCTGTACGAGCCCGCGCTCCGCTACCGTGTCGGTGACGCAGAGGTGATGCGGGAGCAGTACCACGAACTGGCGAAGCTTGCCGTGAGGGAGAACGTGACGTTCCAAGTGCTTCCCCAGGCCGGGAACGGCTACGTTGCCTTCCATGACGTGAACATCATGATCTTGGGCGAGGGCTTGCCGACCACCGTCGAGACGGATACTGCCTGGTTCACCGTCGCGGTCTCGGACAAGCCTCGTGACGTCGGACGGTTCTCCAGGATGTTTGACGCAATGGTGGCGGAAGCCCGACCGCCCAGTGATACACCCAAGTTCCTCAACCAACTAGCGAGAGAGATCGCAGAATGAACAACCACCCTGCCACGGTCATGGCTCCCGACCTGGGGGGCGCTGACTGGGTCAAGTCCTCCTACAGCAACGGCGGCGGCAATTGCGTTGAGGCGGCTGCTCCCACCTGGGCCACGCACGGCGCTGTTGCGATTCGCGATTCCAAGCAGCCCAACGGGGCCGCGCTCCTGGTCGGCGTGCACAGCTTCGCCGCGTTCACCCACGCCCTCAAGGCGAAGTCAGCTGACCACTGATCGGTCCCCGCAGACGTAAATCGCCCCCTGTACGGCCAACAGGCCGTACAGGGGGCGTTGTTCATTGGGCGAGTTGCCAGGCGGACAGGGTGAGCGCGGCGAGGGCGACCAGCGCGGCGACGCTGGCGAGCGGCCATTGGCGGCGCTCGATGGCGTCGAGGCGGTTGCCGTGGTCGGTGAGCGTCCGGTCGGTCTGGTCATCTCTTTGGGTCAGCAGGTCGAGGCGAGCGAACCCGGAGTCGACGGCGCCACGCAACTGTTCCAGCTTGCACACCTCGTCTACGTGTCAGAGCTACCCAACGTGGCAATTCGCGTGGTGCCGTTCACCGCTGGTATGCACTCGGGTGTCACCACGGGACCGTTCGTGATCCTGCGCTTCCCAGTGAACGGGGACGGGGTTGACACGGAACCGCCTACGGTCTACGCGGACGGCTACACGGGGGGTTTGTACCTGGATAAGCCACGTGAGGTTGAGCAGTATGACGCGGCCTTCCAGGATATTTGGGAAACAGCACTCGATGAGCAGGCGTCCCGACGCCTGCTGGCGGAGGTCTCAGGGAGTTATGAGCAGGGTTGATCTGTCAGGCGCCACCTGGTTCAAGTCCAGCTACAGCAACGGCAATGGTGAGTGCGTCGAGGTGGTTCACCTCGACGACGCAGTCGCTATGCGAGACACCAAGCAGCGTGGAGCGGGGCCTGTTCTGACCAGCACTGTCGAAGGGTGGCGGACCTTCATCGCAGGTGTCGTTGACGAGACCGACAGGCGATAGGTATCGGTCGTCCCGCGTATCGAAAAGCGCCCCCTGTACGGCCAACAGGCCGTACGGGGGGCGTTGTTCAGTGGCCGGTGAGTTGCCAGGTGGACGGGCGGACAGGGTGAGCGCGGCGAGGGCGACCAGCGCGGCGACGCTGGCGAGCGGCCACTGGCGGCGCTCGACGGCGTCGAGGCGAGCGCCGTGGTCGGTGAGCGTCCGGTCGGTCTGGTCGTCCCGCTGCGTGAGTAGGTCAAGGCGGTCTGACGAGGTCGGGCCGCGATGCCGGGCGGGGATGGCGCCCGGCTGACGCGGCTCAGCCGAGAGTGTCCTTCTCGTGGTGGTGGAGGACCTTCGCCAGGGCCTTCTTCTCGCTGGCGTCACGGACGACACCGTGCGGCGACGTGGAGAAGCGCAGGCCGATTCCGGCGCTGGCGAAGGAGCCGCCGTTCCGCTCCGCACGGTCGGCCACCTTCCGCAGCTCCGCTCCGGTGATGGTGCAGCCGCCCTCGGCCTCGGCCTCCGGGCGGAGTTCGCGGAACCGCACCTCGCAGGAGCCCAGTACCGGGAGCGCGTCCCGTGGCGTGCCCAGTTCTCCGCCTCGAACGGTGACCCGCACCCTCGGACGCAGTCGAGCGTCCGGCAGGTTGTTTCGTACGGTGACCGGCACGGTCAGGGAGTGGCATCGGGGTCCGCAGACGGCCTCACCGTGCGAGGTGCGGGCCAGGTCGTTCGACAGCGGGACGTTCACCGAGATCGTCTTCCCCAGCCCGTCGACGATGGAACGCAGCTCGCGGTAGGCGCGCTTGGCCGCCGCCTTGCCCTCGGCGCGTACGGTCATCCGGGGCGGCTCGGGGCCGCCCCGGAGGGAGCCGAACGGGCCCTTCATCTCCGCGTCCCTGCCGGTGTAGCCCAGGAGTCGCCGCGGACGGTCCGGCTCCACCCAGTAGACGCCCTCATAGCCGTGGCCCGACCTGGGCTTGGCGTGGAAGCCCAGCGCGTCGCGCGGGACGCCGGAGGGCCGGGGCAGGTTCTTCGGCACCGTGCCGGACGGCGTCCACTCGGTGCTCCGCCGGGTGCTGGACTCGGTGCTCCACTCGGTACTCGTCCCACCGGGGGCGGACGAGCGGGCGGGCCGGTACTCGCGGAGTTTCTCGGCCAGTTCGCGCGGCGGGAACCACGTCAGGTCGAGACCCGCGATCTGGCCCTCGCCCTCTCCCAACCTGTCCGACGGGCCGGACCGCTCCCGGACCTCCCTCCAAC
Source organism: Streptomyces sp. AJS327 (assembly GCF_013450295.1). GTDB lineage: Bacteria > Actinomycetota > Actinomycetes > Streptomycetales > Streptomycetaceae > Streptomyces. The sequence continues at coordinate 330,660 of NZ_SKBR01000004.1, read as the reverse complement.
GCCCCTTGTCCGCCTTCGTGTTGCCTTCCGCGCCCTTCCCGTCCCCACCCGTGGTGCGGTCGGTCCTGACCAGGGTGATGTTGTCCGGCACGTGCGCCACGGTGGTGGTGCGCCCCTTCGAGGTGACGGTGCCGACCACATCCCCCGCTGGCAGGGCCCGTACGTCGACGGAGATCCTGGTCTTCGGTTCGCCCGGTTCTCCGGCGCGCCAGGAGCCCTTCCACCGCAGCATGGACGCCCGTTGGAGCTTCTTGGCCGTCGCCGCCACGGTCACGTCTCCCTCGTCGGACTCCGAGGAACCCTTCGGCCCCGAGTCCTGCCCACCACACCCGCTCACCACGACCGCGCAGACCACCGCGCCCGCGACGAGCGCTCTTCGCGAACCCCCACCGGCCGTACCCGTGGACCGCATACGTCTCCCCCTCCGCGCGCTCACGTCACCGATACCCGGCCTACCCCTACACACCACCCAAAACGCGAGGTTCCGCTTCTCCCCGCCCAACTCGACCCGGCTACCTCGGACTTCGGGTGTTACTCCCTCTCCACACGCTCGCCCCCACCAACCGGTTCCCGAAGCGTGTATCAACGACGGGCTTCCTCACTGCGGCCAGCACCAACGGCGATGGCCCCTCCGGCGCCGGACAACTCGGGGCCGCGACGTTCGGCACCGGACGCGCCGGGGCTTCGGCTCGGACGGCCGCGCACCCGGGACGGCACCGCGGGCCGGCGAGAGTACGGCCCGCGTCCGTTCGACCGGGCGGTCGGCGGTCCGAACCACCGGGCCCACGACGGCTGTTGGGGAACGTCACAGAGACGGTGAACCGACCGGCGCCGTCACCGCAGCCCGAGCGGTCAGCGGGTGAGGGCGTCGGAGTGGCCGGACTCGACGCGTGCCCACTGGGGGATGGGGCGTCCGCCGCTCCGCAGCCGGAGTGCGTCGTCGTCCGTCCGCTGCACGTGGGGCCAGCCGGACGGCGAGTCCTCCCACAGTTCCTGCCGTCCGTACACGGTGAGGTCCATCAGCGCGTAGCTGTAGTCCATGGCCTCCACGCCACGCCGGGTCGTCCAGTAGGTCTCGAAGACCCGGTCGCCGTCCCGCAGGTAGCACACCAGGTGCATCATGCCGACGTGCCGCCCGGTCAGCAGCGTCTCCTGGGAGGGCAGCGCCGAGTACCACGGCACGTTCTCCCAGCCCATGAAGTCGCGGTAGCGACGGCTCTCCTCGTACGGGCCCTGGCAGAAGACCGCGTAGGTGATGTCCCGCGAGTGGAGGTAGGACAACTCCCGCACCTGCGAGGTGACCCAGGTGCAGCCCTCGCACTGCTCGGCCGCCGGGTGTCCGGGGTGCCACATGAAGTAGTAGGCGATGAGCTGCCGACGCCCCTCGAAGGCGTCGAGCAGGGTCACCGGCCCGTCGGGACCGGTGAGTTCGAGGTCGGCGGGCATCTCGACCACGGGCAGGCGCCGTCGGGCCGCCGCGATCGCGTCGTCCTCCCGGGTGTGCGCTTTCTCCCGCTCGTGCAGCGCCTCCAACTCCTCGTGGAACGCCGCGCGTTCAACCACGGGAGGCAGCGCCGGAGCGCGGTCCCCCGTCATCTCGTTCTCCCGCTCGGTCACAACTCCGTCCTTTCGTCTCGTCCTGCCCCGCCCGCGCCGCTCGTCACGGGTTCGGGCTGGCCTGGTCACGGTTCTCGTCATGCCGTGTCGTGGTCGGCTCGTCATGCCGTGTCGTGGCCGCCCTCCGAGGAGGGCCGTTCCGCCAGTCGTTTGAGCCGGTGGAGCCTGGTCTCCCAGGAACGGCCTATCCGGTCCAGCTCCCGGGCCAGCGCGCCGAGTCGGGCTCCCACGGCGAGGTACACCACCTCGCGCCCGCGCTGTTCGGACTCGACCAGCCCCACCTCGCGCAGGACCTCCAGGTGTTTGCCGATCGCCTGCCGACTCACCGGCAGCACCTTCGCCAGCGCGGACGCCGACATCGGACCCTCCCCGAGCCGGCTGAGGATGTCCCACCGGGTACCGTCACCCAACGCCGAGCACATGACGGGTAGTTGGGCTGACCTCGCCCCGGGGCCCCGCCCGGGCGTCCCCTCGGCCCCCCGCCCGGTCACGCGTCCGGCCGCCCGGTCCGCCCCGCGTCCGGTCCCGGGGCTGGTTCCGGCCCGGGACTCGCGACCGGTTCCGCCCCTGGTTCCGGACCCGATGAGGTCGCGCGTCCCTCAACGAACGCCTTCGCCGTCCCCAACTCGGTTCTCCAGCCCGCCACGTTGCCCTCGCGTCGCCGCAGCCACTCCGCCGGGTCGTCGGAGAGCTGGGAGAATCCGCTCTCCAGGACGCGGAGCGTGACCCCTCCCTCGTCCCGCTCCTCGATCCAGAACTCGACCAGCGTCGAGGGGGTCGACTCACCTCGGTACGGGGTCTCGAACCAGCGGAACGCGGCGTAGCGCGGCTCATCCAACTCCACGGCCTTCAGATGGAACTCGCCCCACGAGGGATGGTGGAGCACGGCCACCCCACCGTCGTCGCGCAGGTCCGGTTCCGGGTCGACGGTGCCGTCGTTGATGAACCAGCCGGGCCGCCGGACGAGTTCCCACACCCGCTCGACGGTGGCGTCGATGTCGATCTGCCGTGCTATGTGGTCGAGTTCGTCCAGTTCCCCGGCGGTGTACCTGGCGTCCGGCACGCGCTGCTCCCTCCGTAGATGTGCAACCAGAGAGTTGCACACCGGGCCACCTCTCGCAACCACCGGGTTGCGGGTGTGTCGCCGCCCACCGGGCCGCTGGGAGTCGCCACGAGAGGTCCCCGACGACCGAATCCGGTAGCGACCGGTTCCGGTGCCGACCGAATCCGGCGCCGGAACCACTCGACCCCCGGCAACCGGACTGCCGAACCAGGGAGTTACCCCCCGCTACCGCCCCCCCGGGGACGGTGCTAGGTTGCCGGGAGCGTCGCGTGCCGGTGGCAGACCGTGCCAGGCATGGAGGCGTGGGATTCGAAGGAGGACGACGATGACACCGTCGACCCCTTCGCCCTCACATGGCTGAGGGCGAGAAGAGCAGGCTGATCGCCTGGAGTAACGAACTGCGCGCCGTGCACGACCGGTTGCGCCACGCGCTGGTGATCGCGGAGGAAGCGGTCGCCTCCGGTGAGTCCGCCGAAGCCGCGACGCGTGACCTGCTGCTGTTCTGCCACGGGTTCTGCACCGCGTTGACCGAGCATCACGAGGGCGAGGACCGGGAGTTGTTCCCCGCCATCGCGGAGGCGCACCCGGAACTGCGGGACACGCTGCGGCATCTGGAACAGGACCACTCGATGATCGCGCACCTGATCGCCGGGATGCGTTCGGCGCTCTCCTCCTCGGCCCCGCCGGGAGATCTGGCGCGGCACCTGGAGGGCATCGGCGCGATCATGGAGAGCCACTTCCGTTACGAGGAACGCGCGTTGCTGACGGTCCTGGAGACGCTCGCGCTCGACGCCGACCCGAAACGCGTACTGGGACCCCTGTGACCACCCCCTCCGCGAGGCTCCGCGACCAGCGGGCTCCTACGCGCTCGCCGCCCGTGCCGGCCCGCCCGCGCTCGCCGACCCGTACTCGCCAGCGCACTCGTCGACGTACTCCCCGCCCGTAGACGTCGGCGGGCCGCGCGGGTACGTCGAACTCGGCGCTGTTCGGCGCTCGTTCGGCGGACCCCGCGCGGCCCGGGAATCGTGGTGGCGGGGGTGGTGGGAAGAGGTGGCGGCGGTGGCTGGTGCCGGTCGGCTTCACCGTCCCGCCGTGCTGGTGGCGATGCGGGTACCCGTTGCCGGACCGGGTTGTTCGGGCGCACGCTGCCTGAGGCGGCGGCTGGTCAGGGCGGGGGGAGGAGGCCGCCGAGGAGGGCGTTGAAGGTCTCGGGCTTTTCCAGGTAGGGGGAGTGCCCGGCGTCGGGGATCTCGTGGATGCCGAGGTCGGCGACATGGCTGAACGCTTCTCGCAGGGCTGCCGGTGGGAAGATCGGGTCGCGTTCTCCGACGATGAGCCCTACCGGCAGGTGCGCCAGATGGTCGGTGGGTATCGGGGTGGCGCTCAGGTCGGCGACCGCGCTGGTGTAGGTCGCGGGGAGGGCTCGGGACCAGAGGTGCAGCGCGGCCGCCCCGGCGGGTTCCTGTTCGATCCAGGTGGGGTCGAAGGCCAGTGAGCTGTAGAACGCGCCGGTGGCCGCGCTCGCCGCGCTGTCGTTGCGGAACCGCTCCAGGCGGGCGGCGATGTCGTCGGTGACGACACCGGCGCTGGTGTCGCACAGGATGACTCCGGCGAACCGGTCCGGGCGGTCCCGCACCGCCAGGGAGGTTCCCCAGCCAGCCATCGACTGGGCGACCATCCACGCCCGGTCGACGCCGCACGCGTCCAGCACCGCGAGCAGGTCCTGCCCGGCCTGGTGGGGGGACGCGGCCTGGCGGGGGTCGCGGGAGTTGCCGAAGCCGCGTTGGTCCCAGACGATGACGCGGTGGTCCCGGGCGAAGTGGGCGACCTGGTGGTGCCAGTTGATGTGGCAGCCCCCGGCGCCGTGGGAGAGGACGACCGCGGTGGTGGCCCCGGTCCGCTCCTCGGGCGCGAGGTCGAGGACGTACAGGTGCGCTCCCGCCGCCGCGGGCACGTGTCGTTCCTGAGCCGTGATGGTCACGGGGATGCCTCCTCACGGGCCGAGGTGCCTATCGGGCCGGGCTTGGGGGTGGTGACGGGCACCTGCTCGTTCAGCTTCGCTTCCAGTTCGTCCATGTCCAGGCCCTTGGTCTCGACGGCGAAGAGCAGGTAGCTCAGGGCCCCGAGGGCGGCGACGACGGCGAAGAGGAGGAAGGCGGGCAGGATGGACGCGTTGCTCGCCTCCGGTTCGACGGCCGTGCCAGCACCGGAGATGAGCACCAGGACCGCGGGGCCGATGATCTTGCCCAGGCCGCCGACGCCGTAGGCGACGCCGGTGCCGGCGGAGCGCATCCGGGTGGGGAAGTGCTCGGCCCAGTACGGCAGTGCCACGGAGAAGGACCCGTCGAGGAAGAACCAGGCGGCGATGAGGAAGACGTAGAAGCCGGAGGTGCCCAGCAGTTCCAGGTCGCGGCCGAGCGCGGTCACGACGAGGAAGACGGTCGCCAGTCCCATGAACGCCGCCCCGGTCATGCGGCGTCCGGTGGTCTCGGACAGCCGGGCGGCCAGGATGCGTCCGAGGAGTCCGGCGACGTTGACCGCGATCATCAGCTTGGCGGCCCCGGCCGGGGTGACGTCCATCTTCATGCCGACCAGTGAGGGGCCCCACAGGACGATCCCGTAGAAGGGCAGCTGCAACGCGAAGCTGCTGAGGATGCCGAAGATCAGGCTGCGGCGGTAGGCGAACAGCTCGCGAAAGCCGGTCTTCTCCGGCGCCTGGTAGTCGGGCACCTGCACCTTGTCCGGGTCGATGCCCAGCACCCATCCGACGGACTCGCGGGCCTCCTTCACCCGGCCCTGCTCCAGCAGCCAGGTGGGCGACTCCTTGACCTGGAAGCGCACGTAGAGGCTGATCACGGCTGGCAGCAGCCCGAGCAGGACCAGCCCGCGCCACCCGAAGGTCGGAGCGAGGTAGGCCGCCGAGAGGGACCCGAGGATCGAGCCCATCGGGATGAACAGCACGACCGCGCCGCCGAGGACGCCGCGCTTGGCGGCGGGCACGAACTCCTGGACCAGGGGAACGTCGACGACGACCAGGCCGCCGACGCCGAGACCGACGACGAACCGCAGGAGGCCCAGGGTGACCCAGTCCCCTTCGGGGACCATGGCCATCGCGCCGGTCGCGACGGAGAAGATCAGCACGGTGGCCATGAAGACCTTCCGCCGGCCGATCCGGTCGGCCAGCCACCCGAAGAACAGGGACCCGATGATCGAGGAGGCCCCGGCGGAGATCAGCAGCAGCCCGGTCTGCCCGGTGGTCAGCCCCCAGGGTTCCGCGATGATGCTGACGACGTAGGCGATGAGGAAGAAGTCGAAGAACTCCAGCATCGTTCCCAGCATCGCCGCCAGGAGCAGACCTCTCTGCTTCCTGTTCAGCGGCGATGCGTCGATCTGCGGGAACGACGCGGCCGCAGCCGCTGCCATCAGTCCGTGGCCGCGCTGGCCAGGCCCTTGCGGCGGTCCACCTGGGGGGTGAAGTCCCCTTCGGTGTTGGCGCGCTCCAGGTAGTCCTCCTCGAAGAAGGCGCGGGGCTGGTCACCGGCGACGGCGACCAGCAGCAGGCTGGGGCTGTCGTCACCGTCGTTGCTGGCCAGGTTGGTGAAGCGGCGCTCCACCCCGGCGGGGACGGAGATCGTGTCCAGCGGACCCAGGTCGACCGAGACATCGTCGTCGTCGTTGCAGGTGAAGCGCCACTGACCGCTGATGACCGTGAAGGTCTCGTTGGTGTCGTGGTCGTGGGACATCACACCGTTACCGGGGGTGCACTCGACGAAGCCGATGTTCAGGCCCTCCGAGACCGGGATCGCCGAGGACTCGGCGGCCTTGGGGCCGACGGGGGAGCTCATGATGCGCCCCTCCTCGTCCTTCGGCGGCTCGTAGCCCAGGACGTTCATCAGGGTGCGCCGGCAGCCCTCGATCTCGCTGTCGGGGAAGCCGCCCTCGTTGCGGGTCAGGTCCTTGAACTTCGCCACGCGGGAGCGCAGCTGCTCGGACGTGAGGTTCTTGGTGCCCATGGTGGGTTACTCCTTCGCTTCGTTGGGAAGTGGCGACAACGCTAGAGCGCCCGCAAGGGGGCCTCAACGGACGAATTCCACGAGGTTCCCCGTTTCTGTTGTTGACTTCTCCAAAAGTGGCTAGCGTCGCGGGTATGGCGCTCGTGGATCTGGCTGCGGCCTGTGACCGGCTGGCGGAGGCGACGTCCTGCCCGGCGGTCCTGGAGGACCCGGAGTACCGGGTGCTGGCGTACTCGGCCGTCCCGGGTCAGGCGGAGGATCCGGCCCGCAGCGCGGCGATCCTGCGCCGCCGCACCCCGGACGCCTGGCTGCGGTGGATCTCGGACCAGACCGGGGCCGCGTCGATCGACGACGGCGCCATCCACGTGGTGGCCGACCCCTGGCCGGGGCTGCGGCGGCGGGCGATCAAGGCTCTCCGGACGGGTGGGGAGCTGGTGGGGTACCTGTGGCTGCTGGAGGGCGAGCGCGGGTTCCCGCCGGACTCCTCCCCGGCGGTGGAGCGGTTCGAGGCGCACGTACTGCCGGTGGTCGCGGCGGACACGACCTCGGAGGTGACCCGGCTGGACTCGCGGATGATCCGCCGGATCGTCGAGGGGGCGCTGTCGGAGAAGGAGAGCGCCGAATTCCTCGGGGTCAGCCCCGGCGGATCGGTGGTGGTGTCCTGCTTCCTGCTCCCCGGTGACGGGTTCACGCCGGTGGCCGACGTCGCGGCCGTCCTGGACGCGGTCCGCACCCGGGACGGGAGCGAGAAGGTGGCGCTGGTCGGCTCGCGCATCGCCCGGTTCGAGCGGCTCGGCGACCGTACGTCGGCCAGCGTCCAGGACGGCGTGGCGGCTGCCGCGCGGAGACTGCAACGGGTCACGCGCGGCCCGGTGTTCGCGGTCAGCAGTCGCCCGGTGACCGTGCCAGCGCTGGCGGGCGGGTGGCGCGAGGTCACCCAGGGGGCTTCCACCCTGCGCAAGCTCTCCCGGGCGGGCCGGTACGCCCCCTTCGACCAGCTGCGGGTCGCGATCGCCCTGGACGTCGTGCAGCAGGCCGTCGCCGCCCACCGGGATCTGTTCGACGCCCTCCTGGAGCCCCTGGCGGCCGCGGACCGGTCCGGCGAGCTGCTGGGAACCCTCGCGACGACGTTGCGGGAGGACGGGTCGGTGTCACGCGCCGCGGCGCAGCTGCGACTGCACCAGAACTCGGTGCGCTACCGCACCGGCAAGATCCGGGAGACCCTCGGCCTGGACCTGGACGAGCCGGGGACACGGCTGGCGCTGCGGCTGGCGACCTCCGGCATGGAGGAGGTCCCCGTCCCGGGCCGGGAGCTGTGAGCCGCGGCTCCTGGTCGCGGGTCGGGCAGCGGGCCAGCCGCGGGTCGTGCTGGTCGCCGGTCTCGCTAGTCGCCGGTCGTGCCGTCGAGGAGTTCGCGGAGGATGTCCAGATGGCCGTTGTGGCGGGCGGTCTCCTCGGTGAGGTGGAGGAGGATCCAGCGCAGGTCGACGTGGAGGCCGTCGCGCACCGTCCGCCGGGCCCGCTCGTCCAGGCTGTGCTCCGCGACCAACTCCCGGTAGCGGGCGGACTGTTCGGCGTACTCATCGAGCAGGCGAGGAAGCGGGACGTCGACGGCGATCCGCATCTCCCGGTCGGGGTCCTCCTCGGTCCAGGGACCCTGGTCGTCCTCGCCGAGGAAGGTCACCTGGAACCAGTGGTACTCGACCCAGCGGAGGTGGCTGACCACCCCACTGAGGGTCATCAGGGGTGAGCCCGGCAGGAGGGCGGTGCGCGCGTGCTCCGCGGAGACGCCCTCGCACTTGGCGCGGACGGTGTCCCGCGCGTAGTCGAGGAAGGTGGTCAGCTGGGTGCGCTCGTCCCAGGCAGGCGGGGTGTCCTCGGTTCTGTTCATCGCCCGCAGCGTCCACGACCCCACGACCGGTGTCCACGCGTTTACCGTCGGGCCCCGGAGGGTGCGGGCCCCAACCCCTGCCCGGCGGCGGTGTGTTCGGCGATGTTCCGGGCGGCCGATGAGTTCCCGTCCCGCGCGGGGTCGTCTCCCGCGTCGGCGAACTCCGGCCGCACGGCGGCGGTGTCCTCGTCCGCTACCCGATGGCGCACGGTCTGATCGACGTGTTGCGGCTGATGACCGTCCCGGTGTTCTCGACGAACTCGCCGCCGCCTACCGGCCGCGGTCCGCACCGCCGTCGTCCTCGTCCGGGCACCGCGTTGGCAGAGGGGGCAGAACCTAGCCGTCGTCCTCGCGGTCGTCCTCGTCGTCCTCGTCCGACATGGCCTGTTCGTGGCTACGGACGACCTTGCCGTCACGGATCTCACCCCGCCAGCCCTCCGGCGGCTCCTCCGCCCCCAGGGACACGTAGCGCTGGAAGTGCTTGAGGTCCAGCCGCAGCCGACGCCCCTGGGCGCGCCAGATGTTGGCCGTCTTCTCGACGAAACCGTCCGGGGTGTACTCCACGACGACCACGATCCGGGTCAGGCCCGGCGCCACGTCGTGGAACGAGACGACGCCCTGGGTGCTCCCCTTCTCACCCTCGGACGACCACACGATGCGCTCGTCGGGGACCTGCTCCCGCACGGTCGCCTGCCAACTCCGGTTGGACGGACCGATCTTGAGCTTCCAGTCGGAGGTCAGCTCGTCGTCCTCCGAGCGCTCGGCCTCGACCACACCCTTCATGAAGCCGCTGAACTCCTCGAACTGTGTCCAGTGGTCGTAGCAGGTCCGCAACGGGACTCCGATGTCGATCACCTCGACGATATTGGTGACCTTCTTGTCCCCCGCTTTGCCCGCACCACCGTCCTCGTCCCCCGAGCCGCCCATTCCCACCACTTCCTTCGCCTTGTGGGTGACGGCCCCCTTCGCCTTCTCCTTGACCTCCTCCTTGAGTTGACCGCCCTGCTTGCCGCTCTCCTCGGAGATGGCCCTCACCGGTGACTCCCCGCTCAGCACCCGGGCACCGGTGCGTGAGACGGCCCCTCCACCGGCCGTCTCGGTGAGCTTGGCGGTCATGTCGGAGATCTTCTCCTCGGCTGAGTCGACCAGGCGACCAGCGCGTGCCTTCGCGTGCCCCATGACCGCGTCGCGGAGCTTGCCGAGGCTCGAACCTCCCCCTCCGCCGTCGTCCCTGCTACCCATCGCCGTCACCTCTCCCGTCCGGAACGCCTGGTTCTGGTGCCGCCGGACAACTCGCTCCCGGTGCCTCCGTCTCCGTCCTCCCGCGACGCGGACGAACGGGACGCGCCCGCACGGGACCCTCCGGAGCGGGACCCCGACGTACGGGACGCGGAACGCCCGGTACTCCGCTGTCCACCCTCCGACGCCCGTCCGCTCCCCGACCGCCCTGCCGACGACCCCACGGACCGCTCGTGTCCCGGGCGTTCCTCCTCGCGTCGGGCGCCGGACGTCCCCCCGCCCGCACGGGCGGGACGCGCGGGTTTGGCTGGACGCGCCGGTCCTGACCGCTCCCGGTCCCGCCGCCGGTCGGCCCGCTCCTCGGACCGCTGCCGACTCCCGGAGCGTGCCGATTCCCCTCGTTCGGCCTCCCCGCTGGATTCACGCCCGGACTTCCGTGGTGCGCGTCCCCGGGATTCCGGCTCGGATTCCGGCTCGGATTCCTGTACGGATCTCCGCTCCGTGCCTTCCGCGCGGTCCGCGTGGTCCTCCCGGTCCCCGTGATCCCCGCCGCTCTCGCGGTCCCCGCCGCCCCCGCCGTCCTCGGAATCCTCAGACCGCTGCGAGCCCAACTCCTCGGAGTCATCCGGCTCCTCGGAATCCGCGGAGCCCCCGGAACCCCCTGAACCCTCGTCCTGGGAACCTTCAGAACCGCTTCGCCGCTTCCCCGCCAGCTCCTTGGTGCGCTCCTGGATGGCCTCCGCCAGCGAGTCCATCCGTCGGGACGCGGACGCCACGAGAGCGGAGCGTCCGGCCGTCAGCAGCTCGCCCCTCAGCTGACCGCCGATCCGGCTGAGCGGTGAACCACCGTCCCGTTCGCCGGAGTCGCCGGAATCCGAACCCCGTTGGGGAACGGCCTTCCCCGACGTCCCGGAGTCGCCATCGTGGGACTTTCCGTGCAGATTCTTGCCCGCGAGGTACATGGCCACCCCCACCGCGACCTTCCCCTTGCGGCTGCGGCCCAGTAGGTAGCCGCCGACCAGACTGGCCGCCAGAGCGGCCGACTTGCTGTCCGTCATGGGTGCGTCCCTGTCTCTCGGGTAGCTCCAGCGCCGGTGGAGCGGGGGCACCGCTCGGACGGCCACTGCGCGGTGGCAGCCGGACCGGCACGGCGGGGTGACGGAGCGCCACCGGAGCGTTGGACTTCGGCGAACGCCGACGGCACGACGGCGCGGGCCGACGCGGTCGGTGCTGCTGGAAGACCACGGTTCTGAGTCTGTGCCCCCGCGGCCGACCCCGCTCGCGGTGTTGGCCCGGACGGGCGTCGGCGCCCACTCACCGTCCCGCCGTCGGGAGGTGCGGCGGAGCGCGCGGTGCGGCGGGTGCGTGGTCGAGGCGAGTGGCTGCGGGGGACGCCGGTCCCGGCCCGGCACCCCGGGTGGCGGACCGGACCGGCGCCGAAGCGACGCCGGAGGGTCGCCACGCGAGCGCCCGGCGAGCGCCCGGCGAACCTCCAGCGATCCCCCTTTCCCCCTCCTCGGTGATTCCCCGACTGATCCCACTCCGGTTGATCCCGGTGATCCCGGTGATCCCGGTGATCCCCAGCGTTTCGCGACTGTTCACGGCGGTCCGCCGTCGGGTACGCCGAGCGCGCTCGGGTGGGGGGCGGCGGTGCTCGAACTGCGGGGTTTCTCCCCGAGTGGAAGAATTGCCACTATCGGGCGTGGGCGATCCACAGCACACCGAACCTCCCGGTTGATGGGCTCCTCCACAACGGGAGGAGCCGAGGGCTCCGCGCTCGTGAAGACGCGTCGAGAACGCTGAGGCACTGAGCACCGTGCCGTGACGAGCCACCGAGGACGGCACCATGGCTGAGAACGAGAACGACTCCCCCGACGACCGGTCCGAGGGCCGAGCCGACGACCGGACCGACGACCGAGGCGGCGGCCGGACGGACGAGCCGCCGCCCATCGGGTCGAGGTCCGAGGAACCCGACGTCCTGCTCGACGTTCCCGATCTCAGGGTCGACGAGATCAATCTCGATCTCGAGGATCTCCGGGCCCGGGTGTCTCTCCAGGCCGAAGTACTCGACCTGTTGAAGCTCAATGTCGGCGCCGATGTCGCGCTGGGCCAGGTCCAGCTGGAGATCAAGGGGGTGGAGGCGCAAGCGCTGCTCAAGGTGCGGCTCGACAACGTGGCGGCGATCATCGACCGGGTCCTGCGGACCGTCGACCGCAATCCCCAGATCCTGGAAGAGGTGACCAGGGGCCTGGGCTCGGCCGCGCAGGAGGTCGGGCGGGGCGCGGGCGGCGCCGCGCAGGAGGTCGGGCGGGGCGCGGGCGGCGCCGTGCGGGAGGTCGGGCAGGGCGCCCGCGGCGCCGTGGAGGACGTCGGGCAGGGCGCGGGCAACGCGGTCAAGGAGGTCGGCGGGGGCGCGAACAGGGCGGTGGAGAACGTGGGCGGGGGCGCTGGCGGAGCGGCACAGAACGTCGGCAAGAGCACGGGCAGGGCGGTGGAGGGCGCCAGTCAGGTCGTCGAGGGCGCCAGCCAGGCGGTCGAGGGCGCGGGCTCCGGGCGGGGAGGCGGGGGCGGCTCGTCCGACGGTGAGGCACCGGAGGAGGCCGAGGCGCCGGAAGAGGGCGAGCGCGAGCGGTCGTCCCGGTCGAACCGCCGGTCCCGCAAGCAGCAGGAGCCGCCCTGAACTCTCGCGGAGTGGTTCGATCCCGACTCCGCGGACATCTCCTTCTCCTCGGTGGTGAAGGCCGACACACTGCGTTTCGGCAGCGAGCCGGAGACCGAGGTGCGGTTCGACGGCAGCCGTGACAGGCGGTCCGTCTCCGGGAGCATCCGGACGAACCTTCCCGAGTCCGTTGAGCCCGGTGTCGAGTACGGCGACGTTCGGGTCGACTACACCCTCACGACCCGTCTCGCCGACGACGCCGGTGACCGGGCCGCGCCCCCTCGCGAAGGGAACGGATCCGAGGAGAACGGGCAGCCCGAGGAGGGCGGATCCGAGAAGAACGGGGCCGAGGAGGGCGGGGTCGAAAGAGGCGGGGACGAAGGGGGCGGGCGGGCGGGTGAGTCCGGCGAGGGTGCGGGCGCGAGTCCGGGAGCGCGCGGCGAGCGGGACACCTGAGCGCCGAGCGCCGGGGCGGGGGCGGCGCGTCCACCGCCGAGCCGGGAGGTGCGGGCCCCAACCCCTGCCCGGCGGCGGTGTGTTCGGCGATGTTCCGGGCGGCCGATGAGTTCTGGTTCCGCGCCGGGTCGTCTCTCACGTCGGCGAACTCCGGCCGCACGGCGGCGGCGTCCTCATCCGCTACCCGATGGCGCACGGCCTGGCCCGAAGGTTCCGTTCGGCAGGGCCCGACGGTTCCGCGCGGCGGGCCGGGTGGGGCCGGGGCGCAGCCGGAGGGCGGAGGGGCGCCGTGGTGTGCTCGGCCGGGAGCATCGCCCTGGACGACGGTCGGCCGGGGCCACGGGGCGGAGCCCCGCGAGGAGGAGAGATGGGCAGGGTCGCGTGGGGTTTCACGTGCTCGATCGACGGTTTCATCGCCGGGCCGGGGCACGACATGAGTTGGATGTCCGTGGCGGAGCCACTGGCGGAGGGCACCACGGAGCGGATGGCGGGCGACGTGGCCGTGATCATCTCCGGCCGGGCCGGGTACGACGCGGCCAAGGCCCAGCGGGACGTGCGCGACGAGCTGACCTCGGAGGCGTACGGCGGCGCGTGGTCGGGAACCGAGTTCGTACTGACCCATCGCCCCGAGGAGTTGGCGGACGATCCCGCGGTCACCCCGCTGAACTGCGATGTGGTGGAGGCGGTTCGGCGGGCCCAGGAGATCGCCGGTGAACGGGACGTGCAGATCATCAGCGCCGACATCGCCCGGCAGGCGCTCGAACACGATCTCGTCGACGAGTTGCAGGTCTTCGTCGCCCCGGTGTTCCTCGGCGACGGTGTCCGGATCTTCGACGTTCCCGGTGGGCGCCGCGTCGACTGGGAGCTGGTCGAGATCTACGAGGACAGCCCACGCAGCTTCGGCCGCGTCTACCGCCCCAAGCAGCACGGACGCTGACGCACGGGCCGGACCGTACGTTCGCCCGGCCACGGGCCCCCGGGCACACGGCCGTCCGGCCATACGCCCTGCCGGTCCGGGCCCGGGGCCGGGGCGCCTTGGGGCCCGCGCGTGAGGCTTCAGCCCCGCCAGCCTCCGGTCAGCACCACCTACGCGCGGGCGCCCGGGGCGCCAGGAGAGTCAGAACCGCCCGGTGTGCCCGGGGCGTCGGTGGCGGCGTGGGCGCGCCACTCGTCCTCCAGGACGCTGAACATCTCGGAGTCCCGCCAGCCGTCCCGGAGCAGCGCGGTGTGGCGCTGCCGCCCCTCCCGGGTCATGCCGAGTCTGCCGAGTATCCGGGACGAGCCGAGGTTGCGCGGGTCGCAGGTGGCGTGGACGCGGTGGAGGCCGAGATCGCCGAAGGCCCGCGCGAGCAGCCGCCGTCCGATCGCCGTGCCGACGCCCCGTCCCCAGACCCGGGGGTGGACCGCGTAGGCGATCTCGCCCTGCCGGTGCTCGTGGCTGCGGACGTGGAGTACGCCCATGCCGACCGCGTCCCCGTCGACGCGCGCCACGTAGGTGAACCTCCGCCGGGGGGTGTGCACCCAGGCGTCGACGGCGGCCGCCACGAACTCCCGTGTCTCCTCCTCGGTGTTCGGCCCCCAGGTCTGGAAGCGGCAGACCTCGGCGAGGGAAGCCCAGGAGTGGACGGCGCGCCAGTCCGTCATCTCGATCCTGCTGAGGGAAACCGACGTTCGCTCCACGGGCCGATGGTGCCAGACGCACCACACGGCGACCGGGGCTCGACCGAGGAGCGTGGCTCGCGGGGCGTCCGGGGAACGAGATCCGTGCGTGCGCCGGGGTGTTCGGGAAGCGGGGCTCGTCGCCGTGCACCCGTTTCCCACACCGTGTCTCCCGGTCACCAGCGGGAGCGGTGGGCGGTCGCCCGCGAGCCCGTCGGGGTCCGCACGCGTGGCCCTAACCTTCCGGTATGTCTTCGCATCTCAGCCGTGGCGCTTCGGGAGCGCTGCGTCGCTTCGCCGGATGGATCGCCCGGGGTTCGGTGGGACACCCGCTGCTGGAGGGGATCGACTACTGGGCGGACCTGCGCGACTCGCCGTCCCAGTTGGAGATCTGTGTCGCGATCTTCGCCAACGTCCTCGAACTGGACGAGGACGGGGAGCCGTTGAACGAGAAGTACGCGGAGCGCCGGGCGGCGGTCTGGCTGTACCGGTACCACACGGGTGAACTCCCGGCTGGGGAGCCGGACTTCGAACCCTGGGAGAGCGCGCTGTACTGAGGACGACGAGCCGGGTGCCGCCGTCGTCGTCGGTGCGTGGGGTGGGCCCCTGATCGCCGGTGCTCGGCGTCGGACCGTGGTCGGGCCCCCTGCCCGGCCGCGGTGCCAGGCTGCCGGGACAGGGGAGTCTCGCCTCGGGAGCGCTTCGCCGCCGGGCGGTGGCCGGGGGACAGGGCCGTGACCACCGGGCACGTACCGCCGGGTCACCGACGTGCGGCGGCTCTCAGGCGGACACGGGGTTCTCCGCCTGCTCGGGGAGTTCGCGGCGATGGCGGAGAGGCGAGAGGAAGACGGGCAGGAAGGCGAGGGCGATGACGGCGGCGCCCGTCCACGCGGTGAGGCGTACCGAGGTGAGCGCGCCGAGTACGCCCGCGATCGCCGCGCCGACGGCGAGGGCGCCGGTGAGCAGGAACCGGAAGGTCGCGTTCATCCGGCCCAGGAGCGGGTCCGGGGTCATGCGCTGGCGGAGGCTGACCCCGAGGACGTTATCCATCCCGATCTTGAACATGGCCAGTAGCCAGCCGGTGCCCGCGAGCCACAGCCACCCGCCGTGGCCGACGAGCGGCACCAGCAGCGCCGCCGGACCCAGACAGAGTCCGGCGATCGCGAGGGTGCGGCCGTGGCCGAGGCGGGTGGCGACCGGACCCGCGCAGCGGGCACCGAGCAGCAAACCGGTACCGCCCGCCGCCCAGAACAGCCCCAACGTGGCGGCGGAGTAGTCGAGTTCGCTGAGGAAGATGAGCGGCAGGACGGTGTTGACGATCTGCGAGCCGACGTTGGCGAGCGCGGCGGTCAGCGCGAGGGCGCGGAGTTCGGCGTTTCCGAGGACGTGTCGGACGCCCTCCCGGATCTGGGCGCGCAGCGGGCTGCCGACCGCGGGAGCGGGTCGGACCGGTGCGCGCCGCAGCCCGGTGAGGCGCAGCGCGGAGGCCAGGTAGCCGAGCGCCGTGCAGGCCATGGCGATGGGGGCGGTGAGCAGCTGGATGAGTCCGCCCCCGGCTCCCCGCCCCGCCACGTTGCCGACGGAGATCAGGCTGACGATCGCGGCGTTCGCGGGGATCAGGCGCTCGCGGCCGACCAGTTGGGGCAGCGCGCTCTGCGCTCCCACGTCGGCGAAGACGGTGGCGAAGCCGGCGAGGAGGACGACGGCGTACAGGTGCGGGAGGGACAGCACGTCGAGCCACCAGGCGAACGGCACGGTGGCGAACGTGCCCGCGCGCACGAGGTCGGCGGCGATCAGTACCCGACGGTGCCGGATCCGGTCCACCCACGCGCCCGCGGGCAGCCCGACCAGGAGGAAGGCGGCGGTGCTGAGCGCGGCCAGGGCGCCGACCTGGCCCGGACCCGCGTCGAGGGCGGCCACGGCGAGGACGGGGACGCCGACGTAGGCGGTGTTGGTGGCGAGTTGGCCGAGCGCGGTGGCGGTGATCAGGACGCGGAAGTCCGGGACCCGCCAGGGGGAGTCGGTACTCATCGCGGCGTCCCCGACCGGCGGCGGCTGGAGGCTGGTTGGTGGTCGGCGTCGGCTCTGCCGCTGGGTGTCCCACGGTGCACGGTGTGGTCCTCTCCTCGGTACCGCGTACTGAGCCTCACCCACCCGACCTGACAGGACAAGCGAATAGTTCTGTAGCTGGCGTTAAGCTCTCCTACATGCTCGATGTGCGACGTATGCAGGTGCTGCGCTCGGTGATCAGTAGCGGTTCGGTCACCGCCGCCGCGGCCAACCTCGGTTACACGCCCTCGGCGGTCAGTCAGCAGATCGCGGCGCTGGAGAAACAGGCGGGTACCGCGCTGCTCGAACGCACCGGCCGTGGGGTGCGGGCGACCGCCGCCGGGCGGCTGCTCAGTGAGCACGCCGAGGTGCTCAGCCGGAACGTGGCCGCGGCCGAGACGGCCCTCGCCGACCTGCGCGAGGGGCGCACCGGGCACCTCTCGATCCGCTACTTCACCTCGGCGGGGGCCGCCCTCGTCGCCCCCGCGCTCGCGCGGCTGCGCGGAGCGCACCCGGGGGTGCGGATCGACCTGGAGCTGGTCGACGACCCCGCCCTGTCACTGTCCGAGGTCGAGCGGGGGCGGGCCGATCTCGCCCTGATCGTCGGTGCCCCGGGTCGGCCCCGGGAGGGCGTCCTGACGCAGCGGCTGGGGGACGACGCGTACGCGGCGGTGCTGCCCGCCGGTCATCCGCTGGCCGACCGGCGGGAGATCGCGCTGGCCGATCTCGCCGCGGAGTCGTGGATCGCCAGCGAACGGCCCGGGCCCTGTCTCGATCCGCTGCTGGACGCCTGTGCGGCGGCGGGCTTCGCCCCCGATTTCGGGGTGCGCAGCGAGGACCACGTGACGGCTCAGGGCTTCGTGGCGGCGGGGCTGGGCGTCGGCGTCATGCCGCACCTGGGGCTGGTCAACCGGCATCCGGACGTCGTGGTGCGGGACATCGGGAGGCCGCGGCCCTTCCGTGCCGTGCACGCGGTCGCGCGGCAGACGTCCCTTGCCCAGCCCGCGCTCGCCGAACTACTCGACGCGCTCAGCGAGTTCGCCTAGATCCAGCACCACGGCGGCCCCCGCGCACGAACTCGCGCTCCCCCGGCACCGATTCGACGCCGCCGGACCGCCGTCGAGCCCTCGCCCCCACGTCCGGTCCCCGGTCAAGCGCCCCGGGTCCCGGGGCCCCGTCCGGTTCGTGGCGGGCGGGGGTCGTAGGATCGGCGGCATGTCTGGTGCTTCTTCCGCCGCGGCCGCTGCCGCCGCCGTGACGAGGCCGCTCCGCTAGCGGCGGAGCGTTCGTCATCACTCACTGATCGCACCGCCGCTTCGTGCAGGTACCGAGCGGCCGTTTCGGCCTGCTCGGACTCCCTTCTGAGCAACGGAGCGCACTGGTGTTTCCCGAATCCTCCGCTCCGCGCCGGGACCCCTCGTCCCGGGCGCGGGCGTGGCTCGTGCTGTGCTGCATGGCCACCCTTCAGTTCCTCGTCGCGGTCGACGTGACCGTGGTCAACATCGCCCTGCCGTCGGTCGGCGCCGACTTCGGCGCGGACGGCCGCCAGCTGACCTGGGTGGTCGTGGGATACACGATCACCGGGGGCGGGCTGCTGATGCTCGGCGGCCGTCTCGGTGACGTACTGGGCAGGCGCCGCGTCCTGCTGCTGGGGACGGGGGTGTTCGGCGCGGCCTCCCTGCTGGCCGGGCTGGCCCCGACGTTCCCGCTGCTCGTGCTGGCGCGCCTGCTCCAGGGGGCGGGCGAGGCCGTCGCGCTGCCCGCGGCGATGGCGGTGATCGTGCTGATGTTCCCCGAAGGGCCGCGCCGTTCCCGGGCGTTGAGCGTGTGGGCGGCGGTGGCCAGCTGCGGGCTGGTCCTCGGCTTCGTGCTGTCCGGGGTGATCACGGAGATGTTCGGCTGGCGGTGGATCTTCCTGATCTCGGTGCCGTTCGTCCTGCTGGTGCTCGTCGCGGTGACGGTCCTCGTCCCGGCCGATCCGCCCGTCGAGCGCGCCCCGCTGGACCTGCCCGGGTCGCTGCTCCTGACCGCCGCTCCCCTGCTGTTCGCGCTCGGGGTCGTCGAGGCGGGCGAGGGACGCGACGGGCTAGTGTGGCTGGCGGCGCTGGCGCTGGCCGGTGCGGTGGCCGCCGCGGTCCTGTTCGCCGCGGCCGAGCGGCGGTCGGCGGCCCCGCTGCTGCCGCTCGCGTTCTTCCGCGCCCGGTCCCGGGTGCTGGCGAACCTGGCGACGGCGCTGCTGAGCGCGGCGCTGTCCACCTCGTTTCTGCTGTTCACCCTGTATCTCCAGGACCGGCTGGGGCTGAGTCCGCTGCGGGCGGGGCTGACGATGCTGCCGCTGGCCGTGGCGCTGATCGCGGCCTCCACGCTGGTGCCGCGGGTGCTGGAGCGCTGGGGCGCCCGGGCCTGTGTCCTGGCCGGGCTCGGCTGCACGGCGCTCGCCATGGCGGCGATCGCGCTGGTGGCCCGGCTGGGGGGCGGCGCCCTCACGGTGGTGCCCGCGATGCTGCTGATCGCGGCGGGCATGGGGCTGGGGATCGTCGGCCTCCAGTACCTCGCGGTGAGCGGGGTGACGGAGGACGACGCGGGCATCGCCTCCGGCGTCCAGCGGGCGGCCGACCAGCTCGGCGGCTCGATGGGCGTCACGCTCTACGTGGGTGTCGGGTTCGCTCCCGCGCTGTCCGGTGCGAACCCGTACCAGCTGAGCGGTCTGCTGGCGGTGCTGGGGCTGGCGGCCGCCGCGGCGGTCGCGCTGCGGATCCCGGCGTCCACCGGATCTCCGGTACCCGGGGAGAGCCCGGGGACGGTGACGGGCGAGACGGCCAGCGAGGCCACGGGAGGAACGGCCGGGTGACGGTCTGACGGGCGGGCCGCGCCCGGCCGTTCGGCCACGGCCGCGGGCCGGGCGCGGGTGCCGCTCCGTCGAACTCCCCCGTGTTCGTGATCGGTTGGCTTCCGCGCGGACCGCCGACCCCTCGACGGGACTGTCGCCCGACGGGACTCGCTGGCCCCCTCAACTCGGCGGGGCCGTCGGCCCGTTCGACCCGACGGGGCCGTCGGCCCCTTCGTCGCCGTGGCCCGGCACCAGCCGGGGTGGGGGGTCAGGTGCCGGGGGCCGGCGGGGGCCCGACGGGGACGGGGAGGCTGAAGACACCGAGGAACCGCCGGGCGGACGCGGTGTCGCCGGTGACCTCGACCTCCCCGGCACCGACCGCCTCGTCCAGCGCGTATCCGTCGTACACGACGCGGGCGAGCTGGGCGGGCGGGCCGGTGAGGACGGCGTCCGGCCGTTCCGGCGCGCCGCGTTCGACGAGCAGGGTGCCGTCCGCCAGCACGGCGCGGCCGATCTCCTCGCCCACGCGCAGCTCGTAGCTGCCCCGGGCGTCTCCGGCGAGGCCGGGGTCGAAGTTGGTGCGCAGGGAGACCAGGAAGGAGGTGGCGCTGAGGTGGGCGCCGCCGTCGTGCCCGGGTGAACGGATGGCCCAGCGGCCCAGATCACGCAGGACCGGCTCCAACTCCAGGCCCCAGTCGGTGAGTTCGTAGACCGCGACGCTGGTGGGCGGCGGGAGGCGGCGCTTGCGCAGGACGCCGCACCCCTCCAGCTCCGCGAGGCGCTGGGCGAGCACGTTGGTGCCGATGCCGGGCAGGTCAGCGCGCAGCCGCCCGTACCTCTTGGGGCCCAGGAGGAGTTCGCGCACCACCAGCAACGCCCAGCGCTCGCCGATGAGATCGAGTCCGTGGGCCACTCCGCAGGCGTCCTGGTAGCTCCGTTTCTTCGCCATGTCCCGCAGTCTACCTCTCAACTTTCTTTTTGAAAGTGGTCACTTGTTTTCACGAAGTAGCACCCCTACGGTGAGGGCCTCGGCGCCGAGCACCGGCCTGGCGACAACCGGGCCGTCGGCCCCGGTGCCCCCGGGCCGCCGACTCCGGCACGGCCGGGGCGCCGTCGCGACAGACAACTCAGGAGACCGTGAGATGCGCACACTGATCAGCACCGCTTTCGTTTCGCTCGATGGTGTCGTGGAGGCCCCGGGCGGTGAGCCGGGCTACCGGAACTCCGGCTGGACCTTCCAGGAGATCGAGTTCGAGGAGGCGGCGTACGCGATCAAGGGCGAGGAACAGGAGGAGGCGACCGCCCTCCTCCTGGGCCGCACCAGCTACGAGGCGTTCAGCCCCGTGTGGCCGGACATGGCGGAGTTCACCGGGTACAAGGGCATGCCCAAGTACGTCGTCTCCACCACGCTCCGCGAGGACGACCTGGTGGGCGGCTGGGGCGAGACCACCGTCCTGCGCTCGCTGGACGAGGTGGCCGCGCTGAAGGAGACCGAGGGCGGCCCGATCATCGTGCACGGCAGCGCCACCCTCAACCAGCACCTCTCCGACGCCGGGCTGATCGACCGGTACCACCTGCTGGTCTTCCCGCTGCTCCTCGGCGCGGGCAAGCGGCTCTTCAGCGACACGGACAAGGACGCCCAGAAGCTGCGGCTCGTCGCGCACGAGGCGTACGCCAACGGCATCCAGAAGAACGTGTTCGAGGTGGTGCGCTGACCCCGGCCCCGGCCGGGCGGCCGCCCCTCAGGGGCCTGATCCACCGCGGAGGTGGATCAGGCCCCTTCGCGTGTTCCGGGGTCGGGTCCCGGAGGGCGGGAGCGGAACGGGAGCCAAACGGTACCGGGCCGCGCGACAGTTCTTTCTGTCGCACCGGGGAAACGCGGAACAAGCGGGGACGCGCGGGCCGCGAGAACCCGGAGAGACAGCTGGACCCGAACTCCGAAAAACGTGGAAGGGAGGCCGACATGACCTTCAAGAGCATCATTCGCATGGGCGTTGGCTGACCGGTTCCCTGTCGCACCACTTTTTCCGGAAAGGAGGCGAACATGACCGTCAAGACCATCATCCGCCTGGGCAACGGCTGAGCCGCGTTCTCCTGACAGACCGGCACACACCACCCCGGGAGAGGAGGCGAACATGACGTTCAAGAACATCATTCGCATGGGCGTTGGCTGACCGGTTCATCACCGCACTATTTCCGGAGAGGAGGCCAGCATGACTTTCAAGAACATCATCCGCATGGGCGTTGGCTGACCGTCGATCTGGCAACACATATTCCCGGGGCGGTACGGCGTTTCGCCCACCGCCCCGGGCATGTCCCGGGAACGTAGCGACAAGCGTCGAGGAGGTTTCATGAGAATCGCAGTGGCCGGAATCGGCGCCATCGGGTCGCGGCACGTGGAGAACATCCGCGAGGTCGGGCATCAGGCCGTGACGGTGGATTGCGCCCGGCCGGCCGACTACGCCCACGTGGGACAGGTCGCGTCACCCGGAGACCTGGACGCCTGGGTGGTGGCGACCCCGACCGAGACGCACCTCAGCGTCGTCGAGCAGATCCTCCGGCGGGACGGTGGGGCGCGCGTCCTGGTCGAGAAGCCGGTGTGCTCCCCACGGGACCTCGCGTCGCTCACCCGGGTCGTCGCGAACCACCCGCACGCCCGGATCACCGTCAACGACATCTACGCGCACAGCGCGGCGGTGCGGAAGTTCGCGGAGGTGGTGCGGGAGATCCGGGAGAAGCCCGACCCGATCCGGAAGGTCTCCGTCGAGTTCACGAAGAACCGCTGCCGGGACGTGTCCCTCGGACGGTTCGTCGACACCCAGTACGGGGAGGCGGGCTACGAGTGGTTCCACATTCTGAGCGTGCTCCGCGCGGTGCTGCCGAGCGCGGACTACGACGTCCTCGTCCGGTCCGCGCCGGGTTTCGTCACGCCGGACGTGAGCGTGGACGTGATGCTGCCGGGACTTCCGGACATCGAACTCCACGCCTCCACCGTGGGCCGTATCCGGTTCGGGAAACTCGGTGAGCCCGCGTTGCGGTCCCCGCTCGCCCTGGAGCACACCGCCGAGGGATTCATCCCGTTCGGCTCGGAGTTCCGGTACCGCTTCGCGCGGGTGGAGTTCGCCTCGGGACGCGAGGCGTTACTCGCCTTCGAGCCGTACTTCGGCGAGGCGAAGGACTACCGGAACACCCACCTCATCAACGTGCGGGACCCACTGGGCCCTCCGGAGTGGCGTTCGTACACCATCACCTCGAACCAGCTCCGGGAGGGGCTGCTGGTCCAGCTGCACAACCTGGTGCGCGGCTACGACGGCCCCCAGGGAATCCGGCTCCCCGAACACCGGTACCTCACGGCGCTGGCGGAGCGCGTACGGGACAGTCACCAGCACACGCGGAGGGCGATCCATGCCTGAGACGTACTTCGCGCCCGAGGCGGCGCGCACCCGCATGACGGCCGAGGAGTTCCTGGCCGCCTACCCCGACGTGGCGTTCGACCGCGAGCGGGACGCCGCCGACCGGGCCGAGGCCGGGTCGATCCGCGCGCGGCTCGCGGAGTTCGCCGCGTTCCTGGAGAACGGCCCGCCCGAACCGTTCCGCTGGACCGAGCGGGAGGCGAAACGCGTCTCCGCGCACCCGGTGTACCAGGGCGAGGCGTTCGAGGACGCCGCCTTCGACGCGCTGCCCACGCTCAGCCGCTCGGTGCTGCGCGGGCTGCGGGAGCCCTTCGACTACGCGGCCGCGGGCGCCGACACGGTGTACGCGGACCAGACCTCCGGCACCTCCGGCGCCCCGCTGACGGTGGTCTACAGCCCCCGGTTCATGGCGGAGTACCTGCACCTGAACAACGTCAAGGTCGCGATGGTCTCCGGCGTCCCGGAGGTCGGACGGCGGCCGGTGTTCGCGGTGCGGGTCACCGACAGCCCGGACTACCGGGGCGGGATCCTCGTCCCGAACCCGCTCGACGAGGTGGGGCTGAGCCTCATCCTGTACCTCGACACCGGCGACCCGGAGTCCTTCGCCGAACTGGACCGGACGCTGACCGACCTGGCGCCCGAGGTGCTGGTCTCGAAGCCGAGCCTGCACCGGATCATGCTTCAGCACTGGGCGTCCGAGGGCCGCGAGGAGCCACCCTGCCGCCCGCTGCTGACGGTCTCCGGCGGCGCGATGCTGCCGCCCGAACTCCGCGCGGACCTCACGGAGTTCTACCGCTGCCCGGTGAGCAGCAACTACGCCAGCAGCGAGGGCGGCCACCTCGGTTCCGAGTGCGCGCTGGGACGGATGCACCTGGACGAGTCGGTGCACGAGCACTTCGAACTGGTCGACCCCCTGGGCGGCGCCGCCGACGAGCCGGGGATCGGGGAGCTGACGGTCACCTCGCTCAGCAACGACTGCATGCCGCTGGTCCGTTACCGCACCGGCGACCTGGCCCGCATCTCCCGCGAGCGGTGCGCCTGCGGCCAGTTCGGCACCGTGCTGGAGGAGCTGCGTGGCCGCACCAGCGTCGTCTTCGACCTGGGGGAGGGCGCGCTGCTGTCCCCCACCCGCTACATGAACCTGTTCAAGGAGCTTCCGGAACTCCGGGAGTACCAGCTCACCCAGCGGGAGCCGCGCGGCTTCCGGCTGCGGATGGAGCTGCGCCCCGAGGTGCGGCCCGAGGAGCACGAGGCGGCGTACCTGCGGGTGCGGGACGCCATCGCGGCGGGGATGCCCGTACCGGTCGCGCTGGAGTGGGAAGGGTGCGTCTTCGAGACCGAGGGCGCCAAGTTCGCCCGGTTCCGTTGTGAGGTGACGGCATGATCGACCTGTTCTCGCTGGACCCGGCGTCACTGCTGCGGCTGACGCCCGACATGCTCGCGGCCCTGCTGGAGGGAGGCCGCGAGCGGGCCCGGACGAACGACGACGTACACCGGCACGTCGTGGAGACCGTCCAGGCGGACGGCGCCGCCCGCGCCGACCTGCTGCGGGCCTGCCACTTCGAGGCGCCCTTCGGGGAGAGCTGGCTGCACCAGCCGGGGCGCAAGACCCCCTACCTGTCGCTGGAGTTGCTGGCGGAGGCGCTGGGTGAGGGGGAGCTGCGCGCCGCGCTCACCGGCATCGTGCTCTCCCCCTCCGCCTCGATCCCCTTCGACTACCGGGCGCTGGCCGCCGAGGGGCTGGTCCTGGCCGGTGCGCGGGAGCACCTCGCGGAGCTGACGCGGGCCGCCGAGGCCGCCGAGCCGCTGCCGTGGCGCTCCACCGCCACCAAGATCGGCGTGCGCTCGGACGGGGTGGACCACCTCTTCCCCATCCCGCGGAACGTCGAGGAGCGGCTGGAGCTGCTGCGCGCCGCGAGCGCCGCCAAGACGCGGGAGACCACGGCGCTGCTGGCGCGGCGGGTGGTGCGGGCCTGCGCCCGGGAGACCGGGCCGGAGCACGGCGTCGGCGGGGCCGACACGGTCGTGCCGCCCTCGGCGAAGGCGCTGCGCTCGGCCCCCGCCGAGCGGCTGATCGCGGAGGACCTGGGCACCTGGCTGGCCACGCCCGCCGACTACCTCGTCCCCTGGGACCAGGAGCTGGCCGAACCGGCGCCCGGCGAGGCCCCGTTGACGCTGGCGGAGCTGTTGCGCGTCACGCTGCTCTGCCCCGAGTTCAAGCTTCCGGACGTGACGGTCCGGCCGGTGCTGCTGGACTTCTACCGGTCGGTCCTGCGGATCAGCGGCCGGGCGATCATCGGCCTGGGTGCCGGGGTCTTCCACGTGGAGCACGGGGTGGACGCCGACCCCTCGTACCTCTACCTGGGCCGGGACACCGTGCTGGGGAAGGGCACCACGCTCGACTGCGTGGGCGGGGTGGTGCTCCAGCGGGGCGCGTTCCTCGGCGGCGGCTTCATGCCGATCCTCATCCACACCCACAAGCACATCCGCAAGCGGGGCGAGCCCGGCTCCGCCGAGCGCAAGCGCGTCCTGCCAGCCATCTTCGCGGCCGAGGCGGGCGCGCGACTGCCGATGCACGCCATCGGGCTGTTCGAGACCGCGGACTACCTGGGCGCCGACTCCGGGCCCCACGAGGGCATCCGCGCCCTGGCACTGGACGACTGAACGAGCGGGCAGCAGAGCGAGAGAGGACGGATCGACCATGATCAGCGCAGCCGCCACCAGCGCCCCGGCGGGCTTCACCCCCGACGCCTGGGCCGACTTCGAACGGGACGGCCTGCTGGTCGTCGAGGACGCGCTGTCCGGGGACGAGGTCGAGGCGCTGGCGGCGGCCGTCCGCGAGCAGCCGAAGCCGACCGCCATGAACGTCGTGGAGTCCGAGCCCCGGCTGACCGGGATGATCGACGCCCCGTCCCACATCGGCTACGTGTACGACGTGTACGGGGAGATGCTCAAGCTGCTGCGCAGCGAGTACTTCCAGCGGCCGCCGGGGCAGGAGATCCGCAACCGCTGGCACTTCGACGGCCCCCGGGCGCTGCCCTTCGAGGCCTTCCGCCCGCAGGCGCCGCTGCGCGTCAAGGTCGGGTACTGGCTCACCCCGCTCCCCCGGGAGGACATGGGCAACCTCGTCTACATACCCGGCAGTCACCGGTGGCCGCACCACCCCGCGTACCACACGCACCACCCGCACCCCGGGGAGCGGCAGCTGATCGTCCGCCCCGGTGCCATGACGCTGATGTGGGGCGGCCTCTGGCACCGGGTCGCGGAGAACCGGGGCGACACCACGCGGCTCAACCTCTTCCTGGAGTACGGGCCGAGCTGGGTGGTCACCAGCGACCGGCAGCGGTCCGACGCCGGGTGGCTGGCCGGGCTCTCCCGCACCCGCCGCATCATCATGCGGGACTACGAGGACCCCAACGACTGCGTCAAACTCCCCCCGGAGGACGTGCCGTTGTACCTGCCACGGGACGGCGAGGACGATCTGGAGGCGGGCCGCTACAGCGCGGACGTCCCCCTGGAGCTGCGCAAGCGCAGCACCTGGCTGGAGAGGGAGGGCGTGGTGTGACGACGCTTCTGGAGTTCTCCGACCTCTGGTACCGCTACCCGCGCGGCCGGGCGGGCACCGAACCGGTGCTGCGCGGCGCGGCGGCGGGGATCGAGGAGGGCGAGTCGGTCGGCATCGTGGGGCGGAACGGCTCCGGCAAGAGCACCTTCCTGAAGGTGGTCGCCAACCTGCTCCGCCCCACCTCGGGCCGGATCGCCTTCCGCGGGCGGACCGTGCGGGCGAACGACCGGCGGTACCGCTCCGTCGTCAACTACTGCGCGGGGGCGCCGCAGGGTTTCTACCCGCGGCTGACCGCCACCGAGAACCTACGGTTCTTCTCCGGTATGAAGGGCCGGATGCGCACCGCCGCGCAGGCGGGCGAACTGCTGGAGCGCGTGGGGCTGGCGGAGAGCGCGGACGTGGCCTACTCGAAGTTCTCGCTCGGCATGCGGCAGCGGCTGCACCTCGCCGGTCTGCTGCTGGAGCCGTCCGAGGTCTGGATCCTGGACGAGCCGACGACCGGGCTGGACACCGACGGCGTGAAGACGCTGGAGGCGATCCTGGCCGAGGCCACCGGCAAGACGCGGCTGGTGGTCAGCCACGACGCCGACTTCCTGGCGCGGGTGACGGGCAGGCGCGGGGTGCTCGACGAGGGGGTGCTGACGTGGCCCGGTTCCTCCTCTTCCTGATCCGCGTCCAGTGGATCGACCGGATCGCGACCTCCTCGTTCCTGATCGGCATCACCGTGCAGACGGGGCTGCTGACCACCGCCCTCCACCAGCGGGCGGGCGACGCGGGCGAGGCGGTGCTGCTGGCGACCCGCGCCTCGATGCTGACCTGCACGACCATCGTGCTGCTCTCCGCGATGTCGAACGTGCAGAACGAGTTCCGGTACGGCACCGTGGAGCGGATCCTGCTCGGCCGGGTGCCGTTCGCGCGGGTGCTGGGCATCCGCTCCGGCGCCTCCGCGATCGTCGCCTCCCCCGCGATCGTCGTGCCGTACGCCGGGGCGGCGCTGCGCTTCCCCGAACTCCTCGCACCCCACACGGTGTTGCTCGTCGCGATGGTGTACGTGTGCCTGGGCACGCTCTGCTACCAGGCGACGCTGGTCCTGTGCCAGCTGCGGAACGCCGCGCTGGCGGTGCCCTGGCTGCGGATGTTCCTGCTCTTCGTCGGCCTGTCGGTGATCCCCTTCGAGGGGTCGGAGCGGCTGTCGCTGCTGCTGCCCACCGGCTGGCTCGTGCGTTTCGCCGCCGACGGCGGCTCGGACACCTCCGCGTACCTCACCTTCCTCGCGTTCGTCGCGGTGTGCGCCGCCTGGACGGTGGGCGTGTGGCTGCTGCTGCGGCAGCGCGCGCTGCGCGTCGTCGAACGGAACCTCACGGACGGACCGGACCGGCCATGAACCTCCTCACTCCCGCGACGCTGGTGCTGCGCAACCGCGTCCGCCACGAGGGGCGCGGGCAGTTCCTCGGACGGATCGCCGTCCTGTCGCTGCTCAACGTCCTGCTGCTGGGCGCCCTGTTCACCACCGCGTCCGGCGCCTCCTTCGAACTGGGCATGCTCGCCGAGCAGTACGGCTACTTCGTCCCGCTGCTGACGCTGATGGCGGCGGTGGGCACCTGGGAGATCGAGCTGTGGGCGGGCGTGGGCGAGAGCTACCTGCGCAACCCGACGTGGGTGTGGCCCACCCGGCTGCTGCTGACCCTGGTGGAGGTCGCGGTGCCGTTCGTCTTCTTCGTCGTGACGCTGCTCGCGGTGGGCGGGCCGGACGTGCTGGCGCACCTCGTCACGGCCACCGGGATGCTGCTCGCGTTCTCGCTGCTGGGGGCCGCGCTGGGCTTCTGCGTCGGGTTCCGGCACGAGAAGTCGGTGAACAACTTCCTGAGCCTGGCGCCGTGGCTGCTCGGCTTCGGGCCCGGCCCGTTCTTCGGCAACGACGCCTCCGGTCTGGGGCTGCTGTTCCCCGGCGGCTTCTCCGCCCGGGGGGACTTCGTCCTGGAGTGGCTGCGGCTGGCGGCCGTCGCCGTCCTCGCGTACGCGCTCTACCGCTGGGGAAGCCGGGCGCGCCGCCACCGGTTCTTCACCCGCTGACGCCCGGACCAGCACCGCCCCGCACCACCCGGCGCCAACGAGCGCCACCCCCGCACCAACCCGCACCAGCCCGCGGTGAGGCAGCACCGGGCCGGGTGAACGGGCCCACGAGAACGACCGGTTCGACCGGGCATAGCTCAGACATGCCCCAACGGACCGTGGCACCAAGGAGTTTGGAGGACGAGGTGAACACAGACGCGCCGCGGGTGCTGCTGGTGATGCCGGAGCCCCGCGTGCTGAGGGCGGCCGTCGCGGCGGGCCTGGAGCCGTGGTCGGTCGGCGACCCCGCCTGGTCCGCGGCGGTGGACGCGCGCCCCGGAACGCTGGAGGCACGTCACCCCACGGTCCGCGTACGGGACGGCGAGACGCTGCACTCCGTGCTGACCCGGACCGCCCGCGCGCACGCGATCGGCCACATCCTCTACGCCGGGGACGAGGAGGCGGTCCACCTCTCCGTCGAACGCGCCGCCGCGGAGCTGTCCCCCGCCCGCGCCGGGCCGGTGCGCACCCTCCGCGACCCGCGGGCCATGCGGCGCGTCCTCAACCAGGGCGGCGTGTCCGTCGTCCGCGCCGAACCGGCGCCGACCGTGGCGGCCGTACGGTCCCTCGCCGCGCGCCACTCCGGCCCGCTGGTCGTCAAGAGCCCGGGCGCGCCGGGCGCCACGCTGCTGCGCGACGGGGACGACCTCGACCGGTGGGCGGCGGCCGCACCGGCCGGACCGCACCTCGTCGAGGAGTACCTGCCGGGGCCGCGGATCAGCGTGGACACCCTCAGCCGCGAGGGCATGCACACCGTCACCGCCATGACCGCGCACCACCGGCGCGGGGCCGAACTCCTCTATCCGGCGCCGCTGTCGGAGGAGGAGCGGGCCGGGGTGCGGAGCGTGGTGCGGGCCCTGCTGGACCTCGCCGGGTTCGAGACCGGACCGGCGCACACCCGCGTGGTCGTCACCCCGGACGGCCCCCGCATCGCCGCCGCCACGCCCCGGCTCGCTCCCCCGCCGGTCCGCTGCCTGGTGCGCGCCGCCACCGGCCGCCCGCCGGACGAGGACGTGCTGGCCACCCTCGCCGGGGCGGCCCCGCCCCACCACCCCACGCCCGACGGCTCGTTGGCGCTGGGCCGCCTCCCCCTGCCCGGCGCCGCCCCGGAGGTCACCGCCATCCTGGACGACCTCGGCCACAGCCCCCACGTCCGGGACGTCCGCGGCGTCCCCGCCACCGGCCGCCGCCCGGAGCACGTGCGGCTGATCGTGCGCGGGCGGACGGCCCGCGAGGCGGCCGAACGGCTCGCCCGGCTGCGGCGGCGGTGGGAACTCCGCCTGCGGGACGCGGAATCGCGCAGCTCAGGAGGTGGGATCGAGACGGGAACGGGACGGTAGGGGCCGCACGGAGGATCGGTTCCGTCACGTCGGGCACCACCGGTCCTCAGGGAGAGACATGAGCGACGTAACCGGGCTCCACGGCATCCTCTCGACGACGGCTCCGCACCGCGCCCACCTCCTGCCCACCGACGACCAGCAGCCCACCTGAACCGTGCCCCCACGACGGACGGGCGGCCCACCGCGCTCACCCCATGGAAGCCCGCAACTCCTCCTCCGCCGCCCGGTGTTCACGCGCCCGGCCGGTCTCACCCAGCGCCTCCGCCGCGTCGGCGGCGCCGAGCAGCGCCCGCGCCTCCTCCGCCCGGTACCGGATGGCGCTGGCCAGCTCGTGGGCGTGGGTGTGCAGCGCCAGCGCCCGTTCCGCCTCACCCCGGCGCCGGTACAACCCGCCGACCAGGTTCTCCACCTTCGCCTGCCGCGTCGGGCTCCGGCTCGCCCCGGCCAGCTCCAGGGCGTTCGCCGCGAACTCGGACGCCTCCTCGCCCGCCCCCAGCCGCTCGGCGACCTCGGCGGAGAGCGCCAGCGTCAGCGCCACGTCCCCCGCCGGACTCGACACGTCACACAGCGCCCGCGCCTGCCGCAGCGCCGTCTCCGCCTCCTCGTACCGCTCCAGCCCGGCCAGCGCGAAGGCCAGGTCGGTCAGCGCCATCACGTGGTTGTCCCGGTCCCGGAGGCCCCGGTGGAGCGTCAGTGCCCGCCGCGCCGCGTCGGCCGCCTCCTCGTACCGGCCCCACTGCGCGTACAGGGTGCTGAGGTTGGTCAGCGTCTGCGCCTCCGACCACGGGATGTCCAGCGCCCGCTCCAGCTCCAGCGCCCGCTCCAGGTGCGGCAGCGCGTCCGCGTACCGGCCCACCACCGTCAGCAGCAGCCCGATCGTCGACTCCCCGTGCGCCTCGGTGTGCTGGTCGCCCAGCCGCACCGCGACGTCCCGCCCCTCCCGGGCCACCGCCAGGCCCTCGTCGAAGTCGCCCAGCTTCCAGCACGCCACGCCCAGGTTCGACAGGCTGACGCTGAGCAGCGCCACGTCCTCCAGCCGCCGCGCAGCCGCCACCGCGATACGGCCGACGTCCCGGAACTCCTCGAACTGGCCCCGGGAGTTGAGCCAGAAGACCACGTTGCGGGTCAGCCACACCGCGTGCCGGTCCAGGCCGCACCGGTACGCGAGGGAGACCGCGGCGATCAGGCCGCCGTGCTCCCGCTCCAGCCACCGCCCCGCCTCCGCCTCCTCCGCCAGCGCGGGCCGCTCGCCCTCGTAGACGGCGATCCCGGTCAGGCGGCGCTTCCGGCCGGGGAAGAGCAGTTCGCACGCGGTCTCGGAGACCGTCACGCAGTAGTCCAGCAACCGCCGTACCGCGACGGCGTCCTCCTCCTCGGTGGCGGCGCTCCCCTGACTCTGCGCGAAGGTGCGCACCAGGTCGTGGAAGCGGTAGTAGCCGATGTCAGGCTGCTGCAACAGGTGGACGTCCAGGAGCCGTTCGAGCACGTCCTCGGCCTCGCGCGCGGCGACGCCCAGCAGCGCCCCCGCCACGTACACGTCGAGGTCGGCGCCCGGGTGCAGGCCCAGCACGCGGAAGGCGGCGCGGTGCCGCTCGTCCATCGCCTGGTATGAGAGGTGCAGCGTCGCCGCCACGCTCCGGTCACCCGCGCTCAGCTCCTCCAGCCGCCGGGTCTCGTCCCGCAGCCGGTCGACCAGGTACTCCACGGTCCACCGCGGCCGGTTGCGCAGCCGCGCCGCCACGATGCGCAGCGCGAGCGGTAACCGGCCGCACAGGTGCACCAGTTCGCAGGTGGCCTCCGGCTCGGCGGACACCCGGGCCGCGCCCAGGATCTCCCGGATCAGCAGAGTGCTGTCCACGTGCGACATCGGGCCGATGGACAGCCAGTCGGCGCCGTCCAGGTCGACCAGCCGCGCCCGGCTCGTCACCAGGACCAGACAGCTGGGCGCGGCGGGCAGCAGCGGCAGCACCTGGCCGACGTCGGTGGCGTTGTCGAAGAGCAGGAGCAGGCGGCGCGCGGCCAGCGCGGAGCGCCACAGCGCGGCCCGGCCCTCCACGTCGTCGGGGATCCGCTCGTCCGGGGTGCCGAGCGCGCGAAGCAGGGCGTCCAGCGCTGTCGCCGGGGAGACCGGGGACTCGCCCGGCGTGAACCCCCGCAGGTCGAGGTAGAGCTGGCCGTCCGGGAAGTCACCCGCCACCTGGTGCGCGGCGCGCACCGCCAGCGAGGTCTTGCCGCTGCCGCCCATCCCGTCGATCGCGACCAGCCCGCCGTGCCGCCCGCCTCGCTCCGCGCCACCCTTGACGCAGGTCAGCAGCTCGTCCAACTCCCGCTGACGTCCCGAGAAGTCGGACAGGTCGTACGGCAGGGTGCACGGCGTCCGCGACCAGTCCCCCCGCGGCGCGGGCTCGCCCGGCGCCGGGCGAGGCGGTGGCACGGGGGCGGACGGCGCCTCGAACCCGGGCGCGGCCAGCTCCGGCGCCTCCCGCAGGATCGCCTCGTACAGCCCGCTCAGCCGGGGGCCCGGGTCGATCCCCAACTCCTCCAGCAGCAGGTCCCGGACCCGCTGGTACTCCTCCAGCGCCGCCGCCTGCTGACCCGTGCGGTACAGCGCCAGCATCAGATGGCCGCGCAGCGACTCCCGCAACGGCTGCTGCGCGATGAGATTACGCAGGTCGACGACGAGATCGCCCGCCTCACCGAGGCCGAGACGCAGCTCGAAGTACCGCTCGGCCGCCGCCAGTCGGCGCTCCTCCAGCGCCGTGCCCGCCGCCTCGATCAGCGCCCCGCCGACCCCGCCCAGCACCGATCCCCGCCACAGCGCCAGCGCCCGTCGCAACGCGTCGACCGCGGCGGGGAGTTGGTCCTCGGCGGCGGCGCGGCCCGCCTCGCGGAGGTGGGTGTCGAACTCGGTGAGGTCCAACTCGCCCTCGTCCAGCACCGCCCGGTAGCCCGGGCCGTCGGTGAGGATCACGCCGCCGCCGTCCGGCAGCCGCCGCCGCAGGTCGGCCACGGCCTTGCGGATCTGGTGCGGGGCGGTCGCGGGGGGATCGTCGTCCCACGCGGCCTGGACGAGCCGGGAGACCGGCACCACCCGGCCGGGCTCCAGCAGCAGGGTCGTCAGCACACGTTCCTGGATCGCGCCGCCCAGCCGCAGCCGCGTCCCGCCGAGCCAACCCTCCAGCGGCCCGAGGATGTTGAACCGCAGCGCCCCGTCCTCCCGCCCGGACATGGCTCCACCGCCCCCGTTTGTCGGCAGGCCCCCGGAGGGACCTCGCGCCATGGACGGGACCGAGGGGCGGCGCCGCGTGTCGCTGGCGCGCGGGACGACCACACCGGTTCCGGATGGCGCACTTGCTCGTGACACCGGCCCGTCACCGCGTGGCCAAACCGGCGGCAACCGGACGTACGCACTGTGGATACCCCGTCGAGCGGGTGCGGAACTCCGAACTTCGAACGCCCGTCCATGCTTGCACAGTTACGCAAGAACCAGCAAGAGCTGGACCCCCAGCCACCCCACCGCCCCACTCCCCCCGCCCCTCACCTCTACCGCCGAACCGGAAGCGCCCCCGCACGCCCACCCGATGACCCGCCCGGCTGGACCACACACCCGGGAGCGGACGCCCGAGAAGATCCCCGGCGCCCGGACCGGGCCGGACCAGACGGAACCCGACGGGACGCCGGCTCCCCTCCGGGAACCCGAACAGGCGTGTAGACGTTGCCGGTTGGGGAAGCGGAACGAGCAGCGCTCCGCACCCGGCCACCCCTGGCGGCCACCGGGAATCCGCACTCGCGCACGTTCCGGGCACACGCGTGGGTACGGGAACAGCCTCCGCCAGTACCCTACTTGCATGAAGACGCAAGAACAGGACTGGGACGCGGAGGCCGCCGAACGGGCGGTGGCCGTACTGAAGGCGGTCTCCGACCCGTCGCGGTACCGGCTGCTGTGGGAACTCAGCCACGGCGAGATGCCGGTGGGCGCCCTGGCCGAGACCCTGGGCGCCCACCTGGCCGCGACCTCACAGCACCTCGCGAAACTGCGGGCGGCCGGACTGGTCAGCTCCCGGCGCGAGGGCACCCGCGTCTTCTACCGCACCGCGGGCACGCACATACGCGGCCTGCTGGAGGAAGTGGCCCTGGTAGCCGACCACCCCGGCGACCCCCCACCCCCCACACCCCCAACCCCCTGAACCCCGCGCCGTCCCCCTCCCCTCCGCCAACCCCTCCCCAACACTCCCCACCACCGGCTCCCCAGCCCCGCGCGGCCACGCGACGCCTCGCGACGCGGGACGACCCCGGCCCGCACTGTCCCTCGACACCATCGCCGAACGTCCGGCGGCCACAGCATGGTTAGGCTGACCGCGAGAGGTGATCGCCGCGCGCCGCGCGGAGGACCCAGGGACACGAAGACCGGAGGTAGGGGTGGAGTCGGGAGGCGCCTCGGCCATACGTGTACCGGTCGGCCCGAACTCCAGTCGCTGGACCAGTCGTTCGGCGTCCAGGCGGGTGCTCCTCGTCGTCCACAACGTCACCTCGGCGGGACGGCTGCTGGACGTGCTGCCGCTCTTCCACGACGACTTCCGGGTGCAGCTCCTGGCCACCTCGACGGGGTCGTCCGCCTTCCAGGCCGGGATCCACGAGCTGCTCAGCGAGGTCGGTCTTCCCGTCCTCCCCTGGCGGCAGGCCCTGCACACCGAGGTGGACCTCGCGGTCTCCGCCAGTTTCGGCGGCGAACTCCAGGAAATAAAGGGCAAGTTGGCGGTTCTCTCGCACGGAGTTGGATACACTAAGAAGCTGCGCCGGGAGCCGGGAGCCGGGAGCCGGGAGCCGGGAGCCGGGAGCCGGGAGCCGGGAGCCGGGAGCCGGGAGCCGGGAGCCGGGAGCCGGGAGCCGGGAGCCGGGAGCCGGGAGCCGGGAGCCGGGAGCGGGAGCCGGGAGCGGGAGCCGGGAGCCGGGAGCCGGGAGCCGGGAGCGGGAGCCGGGAGCCGGGAGCCGGGAGCCGGGAGCCGGGAGCCGGGAGCCGGGAGCCGGGAGCCGGGAGCCGGGAGCCGACGTTCGGTCTGTCCCGCGAGTGGTTGCTGGAGGACGGCCTCCCCTACGTCGACGGCCTGGTGCTCTCCCACCCCGAGCAGCTGGTGCGGCTGCGCCGGGAGTGCCCCGAGGCGGGGGACACGGCTCGGCTGGCCGGGGACCCCTGCTTCGACCGGATGCTCGCGGCACGTCCCCGCCGGGAGTGGTTCCGGCGCGCGCTGGGCGTACGCGACGGCCAGCGGCTCGTCGTCCTCAACTCCACCTGGAATCCCGAGGGTTTCTTCGGTGACGGCGGGGGCACGGACGTACTGCCCACGTTGCTCCCCCGGCTCGCCGAGGAACTGCCGGTCGACGAGTTCCGTCTCGCGGCTGTGCTGCATCCGAACATCTGGTACGGGCACGGCCCGGGGCAGGTGCGCGCGTGGCTGGACCGGGCGCGGCGGCACGGCCTGACCCTGATCGACCCGGTACACGGCTGGCGGCAGGCGCTCCTCGCCGCTGACCTCGTGCTTGGGGACTTCGGCGCGGTCACGTACTACGCCGCCGCCCTGGGCACCCCGGTACTGCTGGCCGCGTCCGCATCGGACCGGCTGGACCCGGACACGCCGCTGGCGGCCTTCGTGCGCGAGGCTCCCCGGCTGGATCCGTGGGGATCGTTGCGGGAGCAGCTGAGCGGCCCGCGGTCCCGGCTCCGCCGGCCGAACGACCCGGCGGAGTACGTCTCCTCAGCGCCGGGCGGTTCGGCGGCGCTGCTGCGCACCCTGTTCTACGGGCTGCTGGAGCTGCCCGAGCCCGAGGGGGACGCCTCGCTGGAGCCCCTGCCGCTGCCCCCGTACACCCCGCCCCGGCACACCTGCCCGCTGGTGGTGCGCACCCACGTCGACGGCCGGGACGTGGTGGTCGAGCGGTCCGCCGCGCCCCCGTACGGCACGGAACTGGAGACACACCTGGCGGTGCACGAGGACGCCCGGAACCCGCACGACCTGGCGCGGGCGGACGTCCTCGTCCGTGAGGGTCCGCCGGACGACCCCCGGTTCGGTGGCGCGGACCGCTGGGCCGCCGAGACGCTGCGGCACCACCCGCAGTGCGCGCTGGCCGCCTACGTCAGCGGGCGGGAAACGTGCACGGTGCGGGTCCGGGACGTGGGCGCGTTCGAGCTGACCACCGGAGCCGACGCCGACCTCGATCCGGCCGCCGCCGCTTCGGCCCTGCACGCCTGGCTCGTCCGGGGCGGTGTGGTTCCCGAGGGCGGCACGCGACTCCGGGTCCACGTGGCCGACGGCGTCCACTCGGTGGAGGTCCGGCCCGCTACCTGGCCGGGACGCACCGGTCCCGGAGACCGCTGAGGTAGTCGAGGTGCGGGGTCGCCGCCGGGTCGAGGAGCCGCTCGGCCTCGTCGATCCGCTCCAGCGCCGCCGCGTACTGGCCCGCGTCGCAGTGCGCCTCCGCCAGGTCCGTCAGCGCCCGGGCCCGGTTGTAGTCCTCGCCGTGTTCCGCGAAGAAGTCCACCACCTCCGCCAGGAGCTGACGGGACTCCGCGAGACGGTCCATACCGCGCAGGGCGCGTGCCCGGTGCCGCTTGACGAGCGTCAGCGCGCGCGGCAGATCGGCGGCCCCCTCCTCGCCCGCGGTGATCTCCCGGTACACCCGCTCCGCCTCGACGAACAGCTCGTGGGCCGACTCCCAGCGCAGCTGGTACAGCAGTGTCAGCCCCAGCAGTTCGACCGCCGAGGCCACCCCGCGGAGGTGTTGCGCGGCCCGCTCACTGTCGATGGCGGCGCGGACCTGCTGGTCCGCCTCCTCCCGCTGGCCCAGCGCGTCCAGGCAGTGGCCGAGCTGGAAGTGGAGGGCGCCCGCCATCCGGGAGTCCGCCCGGTGGGCGTCGGCGAGCTGGACGGCGGTCCGCAGCGCGGGCAGCACCTCGTCCCAGTAGCCCGCCTTGAGCTGGAGGGGCCACAGCGCACGGGCCAACAGCAGGGCGATGTCGTGGTGTTGGTACTCCTCCGCCACGGTGACCGCGCGGGTCAGGTTGCCGACCTCGGCCCGCAGCAGCGCCAGCCCCGCGGCCTCGGTGGCCGGCGGTGTTCCGTCGGCCGGGGCCAGATCGGTACGCCAGCTCTGCGGCAGGGCCGCGCGCGCCGCGTGCAGCGCCCCGTCCCGCAGCGCGTGCAGCGTCCGGCTGACCGCCGCGAAGCACTCGGGGACGCCGTGTTCCGGACCGGCCAGGTGGGCCAGGTACCGGCTCACTCCTGGCCGCATCAGGTACCGGTCGTCCGGCAGCGCCTCCACCAGCCCCACGTCCGCCGCCTCGGCGAGCATCCGGGCGGCCTCGTCGGCCGGGACGTCCGCGGCGGCCGCCGCCAGCCGGGCGTCGACGCTCGGCCAGCCGCCCAGCGCGGTCAGCCGACAGAGGCGGGAGGTCTCCCGACTCACCCGCCGGCAGGCGGCGCGGGCCGCGTCCCAGACCGGGTCGGTGCCGGACGGCGTGTCCACCGTGTCGCTCACCTCCGGCCGCCCACTCAGCAGCCGCTCCGCCGCGGCACGCAGCGCGAAGGCGTTGCCCGCGCACTCCGCCAGCACCTCGGAGACGGGTGGCCGGGCCCGCGCCACGTTCTCCCTGCCCGCCACCGCCCGCAGCATCCGCCGGGAGTCGCTCCGGCTCAGCGGTGGCACCGGGACGCGCTCGGCCTCCAGCATGAAGGGCGGGCCGGACGCCACCACCAGCAGGAACACCCCGGAACTGGCGGGGACGAGCTGGCGGACCTGGGCGAGGGAGGAGACGTGGTCGACCACGACGAGCAACTGCCGCCCGGCGGTCAACTCCCGGTAGCGGTCGACGCGTCCGGCCTCGGTCGGCGGGACGCGGTCCGACGCGACACCCATCCGGTGCAGCAGTCGCAGCAGCACGGTGGCCGGGTCCGGGGTACTGGTGCCACCCGGCTCGCGGAGGTCGACGTAGTACTGACCGTCCCGGTAACGCCCGGCCCGCGTGGCACCCCAGTGCAGGGCGACGGCGGTCGTGCCGATACCGGGTGGGCCGTGCAGCAGGACGGCTCGCGGACGGCCGTCGTACGCGCGTGACGCCTCACGGTCCAGACTCCGCAGGACGGGCTGCCGGTCGGTGAAGTGCCGGGTGGCGGGGGGCAGTCCGGGGCCGCCGGTCAGCCGTGCGGGCGCCCCCGGGTGGCTGCTGACCAGCCGGGACCACTCGTCCGACCGCTCGGGGTTCTCCCGCAGACGCGACTCCAACTCCCGTGCCAGGAGGTCGATCCCGGTCCGATCCTCCGGAATCCGGACCTCCCTCCCCAGGGTTCTGCGCGCCAAAGCACCTGTGGAAAGGAGGAGTTGCTTTCCCATCTCTCCGGCGGCGCCGTTCCCCACCCCGGAGATGAACGTGGTGAGCACACTGGCTGTCACGACGTCGAGCACGTCGGCCCTCCCCTGGTCCCGATTCGGCTCCCGACCGTGGACTGTATCCCCCGTCGCCCGCGCGCGGAAAACGGTGGGAATCGTCCAACTCCCCACCTCAGCCCAGAAGATGCCGCCCAGCGAGCGCCGGGAGGGCAGCCGGCGCGGAGGTTCGACGGCACCCCCCGAGGTCCGGCCGCGACGCCGCTCGGTCGGCGCGCCCGCCTCGCCGGGGTCAGCCGCCCGTCCTCCGCCCCTGCGGTGCCGTCGGGCCTCACCCTCCGGACACACCCTTCAGCAATCAGAACCGATCAGAGTCCATGACGCTTCTGGCGGACTCGCGCGCACGACAGTCGCTCCTGAGCACGTACCGACATCGGGCCGCACTGTCCGCCGGGCCCGCCTACTCTGCTGCCCCTCATCACTAGCGGTGACCGAACTCCCCCGTGGGGGAGTCCGGTTGGACGCGCGGGCGCACGGAACGCGCCCGCCTCCCACACCCGGAAAGGCGGAGCGGGATGGAAGCGGCACAGTCGCTGTGCCTGGGCGCCCTGGTACTGCTGATCGTCGTTGTGCGGCGCTGGATGCTCTACCCCGGTGGCTGGGACCCGATGTTCAGCGCGGAGTACGAGAAGCGCCGGGGCGCCCTGCACTATCGGCGCCGGAGACTCCGGGAGGCCCACCAGGCCGGCGAGCGGCGTCGGAGGGTTGCCGCCCAGCGGGTGGCACGAGCCGAGCGGGACTACCGAAGCTCGGTGGCCTCCGCCGAGGGACAGCTGCGGAGACTGCACAGCGAGGGACCCGGCGACCGGCTCACCGGCCTGGGCCGGATCACGCTGTACGAGCGCACCGTCCGCCTCTCCGCCGCGGACGGCGAGCTGGACGCCGACACCGGGAGCCACGCACCAGCCGACGGCCCCTTCGAGGACTTCCCGCTGGAGGGGCTGGAGGTAGAACGCGGGACGTACTCCTCCACCGGGGACATGTACCTGACGCTCCGGTGGAAGACGGCGAAGACGGTCCGGGTGGGTTATCCCGGCGCCGACTACTCCGAGCGCGACGTGCACCGGCTGGAGCTGGAGCTGGAGGACGCGGCGCGCGGGGCGAGGAAGGCCCGGGAGCAACGGGCACGGAGCATCGCCGCGGCCGAGGAACGGCTCGCAGAAGCCCGCGCGGACACCGAAGCCATCGAGGAGGCCCGGGCGAACTCAGCGCGGGTGGAGGCCGAAGAGGCGGAGAACACCGACGTCTCGCGGGCCCACGAAGAGTTGGAGGCGGAACGGGACACCTGGGAGTCCGTCACCGGGCGTCGCCCGCTGCTGTAGGCACGTCCGCCTGTTGTGGGCGCGGCGGTGCGCCCGACGCGGCTGTGCGCCCGACGCGGCTGTGCGTCCGCGCACCGCCCGCCTCCGCCCACGTGCCCCACGCGAGCCCCGCGCACGGGCGGGCCGCGACAACACGGCGGACCCGCCCCGGGAGTTCCCCGGGACGGGTCCGCCGTACGTGTGTCACCCGCGCCGATCAGCCACCGGGCCGGTCAGCCACGGACGGGCCGTGGGTCAGCCGTTGCGCTTCCAGCGGGGCTTGTCGGCACGGCGGTCGAAGGAACCGCTCCGCCCGCCGCCACCGCCACCGGCGCCACCGCGCCGGTCGTCACCGCTCCGGCCGTAGGGCCGGTGGCCGCCGCCGTCCCGGCGGTGCTCGCTCCGACGGTGGTCGTCACGGCGGTGGTCGTCACGACGGTAGCTGCCGCGACCACCCTCCGGGCGGCCCTCGGAACGGCCCCGGTCGCGCTCCCGGGTGTCCCGGTCGCGGTTGCCGGGGCGCCGGTCGTCCCGGTCCCGGCGGTAGCCACCACGGTCCCGGTCGAACGGACGACGGCCCTGACCACCCTGGCCACGGCCCCCGCGCTCGCCACCGCGCTCCTGGGCGGCGCGCTCCCGCTGACGGCGCTCGCGCTCCCGCTTCTCCTGGCGCTCGGCCTCCGCCTGACGCTCGGCCTCGGCGCGCGCCTCGGCCTCCGCGATCACGGCCTCCGCCTCGGCGGCGGCGGCGACGGCCGCGTCCGGGTCGTCCCCGCGCTCACGCGCGGCGCGCACGGTCAACTGGGTTGCCTCGTCCCGCAGTTCGGAGGCGCGACGCTGGAGCTGCTCCAGCTTCCGGGTGAGTTCACGCGCCTCACGCTCGGTCTGCCGGGCCTCGCTCGCCGTCGACTCCGCCTGGAGTTCGGTGAGCGAGCGGGCGCCGGTGATCTGGGCGACCTCCTCGTCGAACACGTCGCCCCGGCCGATGACGTGCCGCGAGGCGTCCACCCCGGCGTCCTCCATCAGCCGGAAGGTCTGCCGCCGCTGGTGCGGCAGCGCCAGCGAGACGACGGTGCCGGACTCGCCCGCCCGCGCGGTACGGCCCGAACGGTGCAGGTAGTCCTTGTGGTCCCCGGCCGGGTCGACGTTGAGCACCAGGTCGATGCCGTCGACGTGGATACCGCGCGCGGCCACGTCCGTGGCGACCAGGGCCTGGACCTTGCCGCCCTTGAAGTCCTCCAGGGTCCGCG
The DNA here is from genome assembly GCF_013450295.1 of Streptomyces sp. AJS327. Lineage (GTDB taxonomy): Bacteria > Actinomycetota > Actinomycetes > Streptomycetales > Streptomycetaceae > Streptomyces. Next base: position 289,764 of record NZ_SKBR01000004.1, on the reverse strand, counting down.
TCCGGGCGCCCTGCGTCATGCCGCCGTGCAGCGCGTCCGCGCTCACGCCGACCTCGCGCAGCTGCTCGGCCACCCGGTCCGCGCCGAGCTGCGTGCGGACGAAGATGATGGTGCGGCCCTTGCGCGCGGCGATGGCCGCCGTCACCGGGGCCTTGTCGCGCGGCTTCACCACGAGCACGTGGTGGGTCATGGTGGTGACGGCGCCCTGCGCGGCGTCCACCTCGTGGCTGACCGGGTTCACCAGGTACCGCTTGACCAGGGAGTCGATCTCCTTCTCCATGGTGGCGGAGAAGAGCATCCGCTGGCCGCCCTCGGGCACCAGGTCGAGCAGCTCGGTGACCTCGGGCAGAAAGCCCAGGTCGGCCATCTGGTCGGCCTCGTCGAGGATCGCCACCTCGGTGTCGTCCAGCGAGCAGGCGGAACGGTTGATCAGGTCCCGCAGCCGCCCGGGGGTGGCCACGAGGATGTCGACGCCGCGCTCCAGCGCCGCGATCTGGTTGCCCATCGAGGTGCCGCCGCAGACCACCTTCAGCTTGAGGCCGAGGGTGTCGCCGTACGGCTGGAGGGCGTCCGAGACCTGCATCGCCAGCTCGCGGGTGGGCGTCAGGATGACGCCGCGCGGCCGCTTGCGCTGCGTACGGGCCCCGCTGAGCCGGGTGAGCAGCGGCAGGCCGAAGGAGAGGGTCTTGCCCGAGCCGGTGCGGCCCCGGCCGAGGATGTCCTTGCCGGCCAGGGCGTCCGGGATGGTCGCGGCCTGGATCGGGAACGGGGTGGTCACACCGTTCTGGGCCAGCTTGCGGACGACCGGCTCGGCGAGCCCGAGGCTGGCGAAGGTGACCGTTTCGCCGTCGGCGCCGTCGTCCACCGAACCGGCGTCCTCGGAGCCCTCCGCGAGCTCGGCGTCCTCGGGGATTTCGGTGTTCTGGGGGTTCTCGGCGTGCTGGACGTTCGCGGTCAGCGCCGCGTCGTCCTGGGGAAGCTCGGTGGTGTCCCCGGCATCGCCGGGGTGGACGGCGCCCTCTTCGAGCAGGGCGGCGTCAGGGATGGTGACAGACATGCGTAATGCGAACCTTCCGGAGTCATGTCGGCACGCGCCCAGAACTCCGTGAATTTCGCAAAGAACCGCCTCTGTGCGGTCAACCACGGTCAGATAGGAACGCGCCACGCGGCGCGCTCTGTGGTGGCGCCGGGCAAAGAATCAAACGATCTATGAGGATACGCATCCGGAGGGGGAGGGCGCAAATGAGCTTCAGGGCGTCGACTCCGGCGCGGACGCGGTCCCGGTGGGCCCGTCGGGCGGCGGCGCACCGGTCTCCGGGGGTTCCTCGGAGGGGGGATCGGAGCTGTGTGGAGGCGGCGGAATCCCCCACGGCGGACGGGACGGACGCTCCGGCCGACCCTCCGTACCACCGGTACCGCCCGTCGCACGCCCCGGGGAGTCCGGCCGCCGGGGACGCCCCCGCTCGCCCCCGTCCCCAGCCCGGCCCCGGTCCCGGTCCCGGTCCCGGTTCCCACGCGTCCCACCGGCCGGCTCACCCGCGCCGACGGGCTCTCCGTCCCCGGCGGTCTCCCGCCCACCGCCGCGCGACCCGGCGGAGTGACCGGTCTCACCCGGCCCGTCGCCCCGCTCCGGCGCCGCTCCCCCGCGCCCCCGCGAGGCAGCCCCACCCGGGGCCCCACCTCCGGTGCTGACCCCCGCCGACCGGCCCGGCCCGGGTACGGGGTCGCCTCCCGGCTCCCCGACCCCGGAGGCGGTGACGCACCCGCCGACCGCCGAGGCGACCAGCAGTACCCCGAGGGCCGAGCGGAGGGCGGCGGATCGTGGACGCACGACGGGACCTCCAGCACGCGGTGGTGCGCGGACAGTTGAGCGGACCCGTGCTCAACTCCCGCCGCTCACCACAGGTCACGCGCGCCCCACCACCCCTCCTCCCCCACGCGCCCCTCCCCATCCCGTCCGGTCCACCCCCTCCCGAGACCCACCCCACCCGCTCTGCCCCCTGCCGCCCCTTCCATCCCCTCCCGTCCCCACCCGGACGCCTCCCCGGCCGACGTACCGGCGCCGTACGGGGAACGACCTGGCGGCCCGTGCCCCGCGTCCCGTCCCCCGCCTCCGCACCGCGAGCCCCGTCCCACGCCTCCGCACCGCGGGCCCCGTCCCACGCCTCCGCACCGCGGGCCCCGTCCCACGCCTCCGCACCGCGGGCCCCGTCCCGCACAATGGCCGGGTGCTGGAGATGACGCGTGAGGACTTCGAAGGTCTGGTCAGCGACGGCCTGGACCAGATCCCGCCCGAGCTGACCAGGCTGATGGACAACGTCGCGGTGTTCGTCGAGGACGAGCCCCCCGCCGACGATCCGGAGCTGCTGGGCATCTACGAAGGCACCCCGCTGACCGACCGGGGCGAGTGGTACGCCGGGGTGCTGCCGGACCGCATCACCATCTACATGGGCCCGACGCTGCGCTTCTGCGAGACGGCCGACGAGGTGGTGCACGAGGTCGCCGTCACCGTCATCCACGAGGTGGCTCACCACTTCGGCATCGAGGACGAGCGGCTGCACGAACTCGGCTGGGGCTGAGCCACCCCCACGCCCCACACACCCGAACCCCGGCCGCCGGACAACCCGGCCTCCCCTCCTCCCCGGGCCTCCTCTCCTCTTCGGGCTCCCGGGCTCTTCCGACTTCCGGCCTCCCGTCGCCTCGGTCCTCGCTTGCCCCGACCCGTCGCCGTCTCGCCGCCCGTCACCCACTCCCGTGCCGCCGTGGTCCCGTGCTCCCGTGCCGCCGTGGTCCCGTGCCGCCGAGTCATCCGGCCACGGCGCCAACTCGGCCACCTCGCCCGGTCGTTCACCCCGCCGACCGCTCCGGCTCGCTCGTTCTCGCCAGGCCGCACTTGCCCCTCGCGTCCGCACCCCGGTCGGCCCTCAGCCCGACGTCCCGTCCCGGTCGCCTCGCCCCTTCCCGTCCCGACCCGTCCCGGATTCGGCGGGTGAGCGCCGTGCGCCGCGCCCGGTGAGCGCGTCCTCCGTCGCGCCGGGTACGCCGGTGCCGCGCCGGTGCCGGACCTCGGGGGGCGCGAGCGACGCGCGACCGGGGCGGCTCCGGGGCCCTCGGATGGTCGCGTGCGGGTCACGCGGCGGGTGCCGCCCCGCGACCCGCACGGCCCCCACGGGGTCTGACCAGTCCCGGTGACCCACGGGCCCGCTCCCAGACCACCGGTTCCTCGCGTTCCGCCCGCGTCAACTCCCGCTTCCAGGGCTCTGACAGCCAGCGCTTGCCAGCTCTCTCCAGCGGTGAGCCCTCTGCCCGCCCGCACCACCGACCACCGGGGGCGCACCCCCACCCACCTCCGCAAACTGCATAGAGCCAGACATGAGAGGGCATACGGGGCAACGTGACCAGCTCCGTCGTACGCAGGCTCCGTGCCGTGGTGGAGTGGGCCAGGAAACCGGCCGCCGCGCCGCGCCGCCACGACCGGGCACGCCCCACCAGTCTCCGTTCCGCACTCCGCCACGACCTCCGCCCACTGGTCCACGCGCTGGGCCTGATCGGCGTCACCCTGTTCGGCGCCTGGCTCGGCCTGCTGGCCGTGGGCACCGTCAAGACGCCGGTGGGCCCCATGGACACCACGATGGCCCTGCGGCCCTCGACCATCGGCGGCACCCAGATCAACGTCTCCCCGCTCGGCTCCCTGGACCTGGACAGCCACCGGGCCCCCCTCCGGCTGGACGTGGACGTGGACCGGCTGGACGCGGACCGGGCCGGGGCCCTGGTCGACCAGCCAGCGCGACTGGAGGGCCTCCAGTCCAAGATCGCCGACGACGTGCGCTCCGGCGCGGTCAACCTGGCGATCCGGTCGGGGGTCGCGGTGCTGGCCGGCGCGACCGCGCTCGGCCTGGCCGTCTACCGCCGTCCGCGCCGCGCACTGGCCGCCGGGGGGCTCGCGCTGGCGCTGCTGGCGGCCTCCGGCGCGAGCGCCCTGGTGACCTGGAACCCGAAGTCCGTCCTGGAACCACGGTTCTCCGGGCTGCTCGCGGGCGCGCCCTCCCTGGTGGGGGACGCGCGCAGCATCGTCAGCGACTTCGACGTGTACCAGCGGGAGTTGGCGCGGCTGATGACCAACGTCACCAAGCTCTACGACGCCGCCTCCACGCTCCCCGCCTACCAGCCGAAGCCGGACACCACCCGGGTACTGCACGTCTCGGACATCCACCTGAACCCGGCCGCGTGGACGATCATCACCTCCCTGGTCAAGCAGTACGAGATCGACGTGATCATCGACTCCGGGGACACCATGGACCACGGCACCGCGATCGAGAACGGCTTCCTCGACGCGATCCCGGAACTCGGCGCCCCGTACGTCTGGGTGCGCGGCAACCACGATTCGGCCACCACCCAGAAGGCCATGGAGCGGCTGGCCAGACGGACGGCGAAGGAGGCGTCCCCCCGGCGCGACACGGCCTCCGGAACCCCCCGCGGCCAGCCCGGCGGACGGGCCGACCCCCCGGCGGACACCCCGGGCAGCCCGACGGACCACCCCACCCACGGCCACCGGGGCGAAGGGGACGAACGCGAGGGCGACGGCGAGCGGAAGAAGCGCAGCCCGGTCTACGTACTCGACGAGGGCGTGCCGATGAACGTGGCCGGGCTGCGGCTCGCCGGATGGGGCGACCCGCAGTTCACCCCGGACCGTTCGGTCGTCCCGGCCGGGGACCCGGCCGAACGCGAGGCGGGCCAGAACCTGGCGGACGCGCTCCGCGCCCAGAAGACGGCCGGGACGCCCGTCGACATCGCGGTGGCCCACAACCCCGTACTCGCCCGGGAGACCGACGGGCAGGTCCCGCTCGTCCTGGCCGGACACGTCCACCGCCCCAAGACGGAGGTCCTGGAACAGGGCACCCGGCTGAAGATCGAGGGGTCCACGGGCGGTGGCGGACTCCGCGCCGTCGAGGGCGCGGAGCCGGAGAAGGTGCTCGCCTCGGTCCTCTACCTGGACCGCCGCAAGCAGCTCCAGGCGTGGGACCAGATCACCCTGGGCGGCCTCGGCCGTTCGACCGCCGAGGTCTCCCGGCACCTCGCCCACCCACCCGACTCCGGCCCCGCCGCCTCCCCCGTCTCCCCCACCCCCGACTCCTGACCCGGCCCCTGTTCCCGCCCCTGTTCCCGCCCCCGGGACGGACGGACGCGGGATGGGCGGACGGGCGTCACCGCAGGCCGTGGGGCCGGTAATCCGTTTTGGCGAACCGTCTGCCGATCCCCTATGCTGCATCCGTCCCAGGAGCGTCGTTCGCACGCTCGACGGACCAGCCGCCCTCATCGTCTAGTGGCCCAGGACGCCGCCCTTTCAAGGCGGTAGCACGGGTTCGAATCCCGTTGGGGGCACCTCTCTTACAACCCCTCTGACCTGCGGAAACGCTCGTCAGGGGGGATTTTTTGACCCTCCTGATGGGCACGGAATGGGCACAGGACCCTCATCTACGGTTCTGAGCATGGCGTACATCGAGGTCAAGCAAAGACGCGACGGACAGTTCAGCTACGTCGTTCGCTGGCGCGCGGGAGGTACCCGCGGCGGCGGCAGAGCATCCGAGGTCTTCGACAACGAGCCGTCTGCCGAGCGGTTCAAGAACCTCGTCGACGGCCACGGCCAGCAGTGGCCCCCCGGCTGGGTGCGCGGCCGGGGCTTCGTGGAGAACGTGCGTACGCCCGGACGAGATGTTCGAGCCCTTCGCGCTCCGCTACATCGATCAGCTCACCGGAGTCCAGGGCGACACCAAGGCGGAGTACCGCAAGCTGGTCCGCCAGAAGCTCTCACCGTGGTTCCGCAGCTACTCGATGCACGACGGGGAGGGCGGGCTCACCTCGGACCTTATACGCACCTGGTCAATGATCTGGAGGCCGGACGGCCAGCCCCATATGACCTGAAAGGCACCAGGCGCCGCAAGCTCAGCCCCAAGACCATCCGCAACGTGCACGGGCTGCTCTCCGGCATCTGCCACAGCGCGGTAGAACGGACGCTGCGGACGAAGAACCCCTGCGCAAGCACTCGGCTTCCCCGTAAGGACGACGGGGTCGAAGACGAGATGGTCTTCCTCGAACGCGACGAGTGGGCGCTGCTGCGCTCCCACCTGGTCGACCAGGACGCTCGCGAACTGGCCGACGCCCTCGCCGAGACGGGCGCCCGCTGGGGCGAGATCACCGCGCTCCAGCCCCGCGACCTCGTACGCCGCAGCGGCCGACCCGCCATCCGCATCCAGCGCGCCTGGAAGCGGGACGAGAACGGCGCGCCCTACCTCGGTCCCCCCAAGACCAAGAAGGCGCGCCGGACCATAGTGATCACCAGCAGTCTGGATCAGATGTTCCGAAGACGAGCCAGGAGCATCACTTCCAAGGATCTTCTCTTCACGGGGCCCAAGGGGGGGCGCTGGGACACCTGGACCTTCCGCAGTCTGCGCTGGCACCCGGCGATCGAAGGTGCCCGCGCCGAAGGGCTCACCAAGGCGCCCCGCGTGCACGACCTTCGGCACTCGCATGCTTCCTGGCTCATCGCGACGAAGGTTCCGCTCCCCGCCATTCAGGGCCGCCTCGGGCACGAGTCCATCACCACGACCGTCGACCGGTATGGCCACCTCCTCGACGCCCTGGACGACGAAGTGGTTGCCGCGGTCGAGTGGGCCATGGACCCGAACGCACCACTACCCACGACGTGCCTGACCGCGTGACAGCCGTGGGTCGCTCCCCGCACCCCTTCCGACGGGTACGGGGAGCGACCAAGTAGCGAGCACGCTGCTCCACGCGGACGAGCAGGGCGAGCAGCACGGACCGACGAAGCGGGCACTCGCGAGCGGACGGCTCGCAAAACCAGTCGTGGACTGGCACCAGGCATCAACCATCCGAAGGATGTTCCGTACTCGGCGTAGCACCGCATCGACGGCAGTGTGTCGGGGCCATCACGTTCCTCTGAGCCGTACGCGTGCCTCGAAATCATCCACAGTCGCCCAATGGCGCCCGTGCGTCGGAACAGCTGGACGGTCTTCCATCTCCGTTTATCACAGGTGTGATAGTTTCGAGCCAGGTCGCCCGCGCCGGGGGCTTGGCGTGAGGAAGGAGTGAGGGGATGCCCGCACGGATCGAGCCCGAGTTGAGGCGGCGGCACGTGGTGGAGGCTGCGTTCCGGCTGGTCGTGGCCGAGGGCGTCGAGGGATGCTCGCTGCGCAAGGTCGCCGAGGAGTCAGGTCTGAACATCGGCTCGCTGCGGCATTACTTCGACGGTCACGAGGATCTTCTGGCCGCCGCTGCGGAGGAAGCCAGCGACCGGATGGGGGCCAGGCTTGCCGCGCATCCCGTCGAACGATTGTGTGGACTGAGCAGCGACCAGGCTCTCGATGCGCTCCAGGCGCTCGTGGAAGAGGTTCTGCCTGTCGATGCGGAGCGGCGAGACGAGGCGATCGTGGTCGTCGAGCTCATCATGGCCTCGCGCACCCGCCCGGTGTTCCGGGCGATGTCGCAGCGCATGGGCGCCGACCTGACCGAGGTGGTGCGCGACGCGCTCGACGCACTCGGCGTGCCCGGCCCCGAGACGGGTGCCGCACAGCTGACGGCAGTGATCGCCGGGCTGACCATCGACGCAGTGACCCCGCACGGCTCGCTCGATGTCGAGCGGCTGCGGGTGATCCTGCGCGCACAACTGCGGATGCTGCTCGCGTCCGCCGAGAGGGAGTGAATCGGATACACGCATGGCTGTTCGCACTGCTCGCTGCCGCGTTCGTCCTATACACCGACGACTACGTGATCGCGGGCATCCTGCCCGAGCTTGCCAACGACCTCGGCGTCACCGAGGGAGAGGCTGGACAGCTGGTCACGGTGTTCTCGGTGACGGTCGCCCTGGCCGCACCCGTCGCGGCGGTTGCCCTGGCGCGTGCTCCACGCCGCCACCTGTTCGCGGTCGCGCTGCTGGTCTTCGTCGCCGCGAACGCCGCCGCCGCGTCCACGCCATCATTCGCGGTGCTGATGGTGCTGCGGATCGTCGCCGCGTTCGCGGCGGCCAGCACGACCCCGGCGATCTTCGCTTTCGCCGCCCGGCATGCCCCTGCCGAGAAGGTCGGCCGCTACATTGCGGTCGTCGCCCTCGGAGTGACCGGATCGATCGCAGCCGGAGTGCCGGTGGGCACCTGGGTCGGCAGCGCGTTCGGCTGGCGGGCCACGTTCACCGCGATGGCGGTCGCCGGAGCGCTCGTGCTGCTCGCCGTATTCGTCACGCTGCCCCGACAGAACGGCCCCGACGAGACTCCCGTCCTGCGCGAGCAGCTGCGCATTCTCGGACGACGCCCGATCCTGCTGGGCCTGCTCGCGAACTGCGTGCTGATGACCGGGTCGATGATGATGCTCACCTACCTCGCCCCGTACCTAGCCGCAGCCACCACTGCCGGAGTCGAGGAACGCGCCCTCACGTTCAGCCTCTCTGGAATCGCAGGCATCGTCGGCATCTGGCTCGGCGGGATCGCCACCGACAAGTGGGGAGCCGACCGCACGCTGCTGTTCGGCATCGGTGCCATCGTCGCCACCATGATCGCGCTCTGGGCGCTCTGGGCAGCACGCCCGGCACCCCTGCCGGTAGTGCTCGCTGTGGCGACGGTCTGGGGCGGGATGGCATTCTGGAACTCTCCGGCGATCCAGGCCCGCCTGCACTTGCTCGCCGGCCCCGTCTCCGGGCAGGCGCTCGCACTCAACACCTCCGGCACCTACCTCGGCGTCTCCATCGGGGCCGCGCTCGGCGGGCTCGCTCTTTCGGGGCACGGAGTCGGCGCGCTGCCTCTCACTGCCGCAGGTTTCGCCCTCGGAGCACTCGTCCTGCTCGCTTTCGCACGCCAAGCCGACACGGCAACGCACCAGATGCGCTGAAGCAGCACTCCACACCGACGCAGGCATCTTTGAAACCCCACAGGGTGCCCCTCACCAGCCAACGAACTACCGGGCAGAGTCCGTGGCCGAGGTGTCCGAGGCAGTGGATAGTCCTCCGGCGTTGTCCGTGAGGGCGGCTGCTTGGGCACGTGCGAACGCGGGCACGAACGGGGAGGTTCGGTAGGCGTGGTTGACGCGCCGCAGCCAGGCCATCTCGGTGTCCCGGCTCTGGTTCGCCAGACCAGGGGTGGGGTGATCGCCGGGCGTGGGGTCGTGAGATGCCGCCATGAGCATGCCGGTCGCCAGCCAACCGGCTTCGGCGGTTGCTCGCGGATCGGGAGAGTTCGCGCTCTGGGCGGACGACAGCGCCCGGTCCTGAACAGCGGCTGGCACGTACTCCCGCAGCGCCAGGCAAGCGTCCTGGATTTCCACGACGCGCCTCTGGAGGCGGTGTCTCACGCGGCGCCGGGGGATGGCGGCGGGAAGGACGACCTGCGGAACGGCCTGGGTCACCGCTCGCCAGAGGGGCGCCAGCTGGTGGAGGCTCCGCCAATCGCGGACGGTCCGTATCGCGATGGCCATAGGCGGCAAGCAGCTCCCCACAGCGATGCAGAGCACCGCCGCCGATTTCAGGAGGAGCGACAGCGTGTTGGTCAGCTCCGCTCCGCCGGGGGTGGGTTGATCGCTGTAGAGGAACGCCAGGGCCACGATCCGGTGCAGTGCGTAAACGAGCCCCAGTGCGGTACCACCGCTCAGGACGTAGAGCCCGGCTTTCGCCCATCCCCGTGAGTACAGGGTCCCGCTGTAGAAGAGCACGGTTCCCAGAAGGGTGGCAACGCCTACGTAGAGCGCGAAAACGGCCTTGTATCCGATGGATACAACGGTCTCCCCCTCATCTGAGAAGGAATCAAGACTGTGCCGTTGTTGAGCCAGCACAAAGAAGGTGACCTGGAGAGCAACAACGATGTACACAGCCGCTTTCCGTGTTCCGAGAGCAGCCCTGTTGGGCGGAGTGATCGCCTCGACAAAACTGATCATGGCGGCAGCAGCGATCAGACACGAGACGCACGCGAAGAGGTTCGCCAATCCGGTGATGTGGAACCACGCGTCGATACCCCTCTCAACGTGTGGGATTTCACAGGTAAGCGACAGCGCCAGCGCGAGAAAGGAGATCCATAGGTACCGTTGCGGTAGCGATTTTCCCGCCGAGGGGAGCCTCCAGAGTGTCACGAACCACAAGGACGCCGCAGTGACTGCATGAGGCGTCATTTCGCCGGGCCGCCGGTTCTGAACGGATGGGTCAGGACGTCATCGAGGCTGGTGGCGACCTTCTGGTGCACGTTCTCGATGTCGGTAGGCAGCTCGGCTATCAGTTCTTGCAAGATCATGGCGGCAAGCTCCGCGTCCCGCTCGCGCTCGGAGTCATAGGCGACGCGTCCGAAGACCCGTCGCACTGCCTCCGGGTCGATGTGGGCGGGGAACTCCCTGACCAGGGCGGCGGTGTCGGTGGCGACACGGTGCCCGAGCAGCATGTGGGCGAGTTCGTGGCGGATGATCTGCTCACGATGGCGCTCGCTGGTCCCAGCGGCGTGGAAGATCACATCTGTCTCAGCGAAGGACACCCACAGGCCGCACGGCGCGTTTACGCCACCGGAGTCGGGGAGTTCACGCAACACCAGTCTGCGCCCCCGCAGTTCGCTGAGTCGAGTACAGAACTCCTCGATCGTGAAGTCTCGCTGAGGAAGTCGAATACCGTCCAGCTCACGCTGGCACATCGAACGCAGCTCTTCCTCGCGGCGCCGGTACGCGTCGTTGCGTCTCCTGCGGAACATTGCGCAGCTACCTTGGCTCTCGTCTCTGCGCGCCCCCGTCGCACACACTGACTAATCCGGGGAGAAGCTATCAGGGATTCAACGAAGTGAATCACCACGGAGAGCAGTCAGATAGTGACGCAGCGATCACAATCCGCGAAATTCCTGACCCTCTCAGTCATCCAACCCCTCCAAACGACGGGCCTGCTCGATCACGGTTGTGACCATTCTCAGACTCTCGACGCTGAGCCCGCTCGATCGAAATGCGATATTGCGCACATCACTATCCTCGGCTACTCGCAGTAGTTCACTCGTCACCCGAGCCCGCTCCGCCTCCACTTCGTCCTCCTCAACGAAGTAGTCGAGCGTCACCCAGAAGAACCGGGCAAGCAGGGTCAGAGTAGAGGCGGTGGGGTTTGACTTGACCCCCAATCGCATCTGGGAAATCGTGCTTGCCGCGACTTGCTTGTCGGCGGTAACGGTGGAAGCGATGGACCGTGCCACCTCCGCATTGGTCCACTTCCGTCCGGTTTCCGGGTTCACCACCGTCTCGAAGAGCTGGTTCAACCGTCGCGCCAGCAACGGCAGCTCGTCGTCCGTGGGCATCACATCCCCCTTCACTCTCTCCATCCTGGAGCGAGAGTACTGCGGTGTCGTCATGACCTCCAAGTCGACACCAAAGGGTTGACACCCCCCGGTTGCCTCCCCCTAGAGTCACCGCCAGTCGGATACGACGCCAAAGTATCGCCACTACATGTGAGCGATCACTCTAGTGACGACACTGGTCGTCCTGCCGCCCCGGGGCGTGGATCCTTCTCCACGTCAGCCGGTCCCGGCAGGCGCCGTCCAACCTGCGCCGCACTTGCCCGTGCGCCGTTGGCCTGCCCCGGGGAGGGAACCTGCCGTGACCAACGCTTGGCCTGCATCACCCGTCCCGGATACCGGGTTGGTGGGGAACTCACAGTCCGAAGGACTGGAAGAACTGCTGGCGGTGCTCCGCACCGCCCGAGATCGGCGAGTGCACGTCGGCTACGAGGAGGCGGCCCACCGCCTCGGCGTAAGCGAGAAGTGGTTGAGGGAGCGCATCGCCACACTGCCCCACCGCAAGATGGGCAAGTACGTGCTGTTCTCGCACGAGGACATCGCCGCGATTTCGAGCATGTTCGCCGTGTGTCCACCCGAAGGCGAGCCCGACTCTCGCGCGGGCTCTGCCTCCATCTCCGACCTGAAGCCGTCCCGCGCCGGGCGCCGGCACGCGGCCTGAGTGCGCGTCGCCTCACGGCTTCTCCGCCTGCCCGCCCCCCTGAGGGGCGGACCCTGCCAATTGGGAGAAATCCATGATCACTGCTGATCTCCGACGACCGGTGGAGCGTGCTCGCGCCGGTGACTGGGAGGACCTGCTGTCCTTGCGCGACCCGCGGGCGGACTGGCAAGCCGCTCCCTGCGTGGCAGACGACCCCGACCTCTTCTTCGGTGACGAACTGGCGACCGTACAAGCCATCGCCCTGTGCCGGAAGTGTCCAGCGCGGACCCGCGCGACGTGCTTGATCACGGCGCTGGAGGAGGACTCGGACTTCGGCGTGCGGGGCGGCACAACACCCGGTGACCGCCGGGATCTTCACGAGCTGTGGCGCCGACGGGTGGACGAGGAGAACGTTCGGGCCGCCCTGGCGGGTCGACCTGTCCCGCTGACGGAGGCCGAGGAACGCCGAGCGGTGCAACTCTACGCGCGGTCGAGTGTGCCCACGCCCCGTCGCGTTGCTCGTGGCCTCGGGATCTCCGTGCCCCTTCTACGAACTCGCGCTCGCAGGGGGCGACTCCGGGACACCGGAGACACGGAGACCCCCGGACGCCGTCCCGCCGCGTGAGAGGACATTCACCATGTCGCAGGCCCAGCGACCGAAGAACGCACGGCCCACGACTGTGGGCGAAGGGTGGGATGTGCGGGTGTGGCGTCTGTCGAGGTCGCGTCGAGCGACGCGGCTCGTGATGCTCGCGCTGGCGCGGCACGCTGACACAACGGGACGGGTCGAGATATCCCAGACCGGCCTCGCCCAGGAGACCCTGCTGACCGAACGCACCGTACGCAACTGCCTCGCCGAGCTGGTGCGGATGAACGAGCTGCGGGTGCGGCGCGAGGGAAGCCGGAACGAGTACCAGATCACATTGGGCGCCCAGAGTCAGAGAGCCCCGGCAGGTGCGGCAGAGGAAGACGCTTCCGCGGAATGCCGTACCGAATACCGGAAGAGCGAGACCACAACGAGGAATTCCGTTCCGGAATTTGGGTCCGCGCCGTCCTCGCGTGCGCGCGCGGACGGTACTCCCTTCGGGAGTACTCCTTCCTCAAGCAAGCCAGCCAGCCCGGGCCGGAGCGTGGACGAAGCGCCGCCGACCGTTCGGCCCCTGGTGGACGCGCTCAGCTCCTCGGGGATGGTGGTCGGATGGCGGCTCTCCGAGGCGGAGTGGACCGAAGTGGACACCCTGGTCGGGCGGTGGGGCGTTCCGCAGCTGGTGGACCTTGCCGGACGACGCTGGGACTCCGAGCACCCGCCGCGGTCAGCTCGGTATCTCCTCCGGGTATGGGGGGATCTACCGGAGGCCCCACCCACCGGCGCCGACGGCCGAAGCACAAGCAACGTGTCAGCCGCGCGGGCCGGTTGGCGGCCCTACCGGAACACCACGGCCATCAGCGCCTACGAGAACGGGTTTTGAGCATGTCCACCCCCCAACCGCTGAACGCGGTGATGGTGCGGATGGAACGCGTTCTGCGCCAGCGCGGGATCCCGGTGGATACCGTGGTGGGCGGGGATCGCCTCGACGACGTGTCGGGGCCGGGAGACCGGGAGTGGCACCGACGCCAACGGCGGGAGGTGGCCGTGGGCCGGTGGCAGGCGATCACGCCAGCGCGCTACCGCAATGCCGTCGTCCAGGAGCCCCGGGCTCGGGCCTGGTCCGACGCGGTGAGTCGCGACGCTTCCTCGGCCGGGGCTCTGCTGCTGACCGGAACCACCGGGACAGGGAAGACGCACACGGCCTTCGGTGCCCTGCGCCTGATCGCGGAGACCGGCCCGGTCTGGTTCCAGGCTGCCGCGCTCACCAGCGCACAGCTGTACGGAAAGCTCCGCCCCAACGGGGTGCCTGGGAGTACGGAGGCGGAGCTTCGTCGGCTGTGTGCGGTCCCGCTCCTGCTGCTGGACGACCTGGGCGCGGGCAAGTCCAGTGAGTGGACGGAGGAAGTCACCTACCGGTTGATCGACTACCGGTACGTGCACTGCCTTCCCACGGTCTTCACCAGCAACTTTCCCGCCCGTGACGGGACTTCACCCGACCTCCATTCGCAACTGGGCGAGCGGGTCACCAGTCGGCTGGCCGAGATGACGACCATCGTGCCCATGGTGGGGCCGGACCGCCGCCAACGCGACGCCGCGTGACCCACGACGGGCACTCGCCTTGACGAGCACGCTCGCTCACCGGCGTTTCCGTTCAGGCCCTACCTCACAGCCCGATCCCGTCCCGACGACGCCGCTGGGGCGCAGGTCTACGGAGAAAGTATGCCGTTGTTCAGAAGATCACGGGTTTCATTCCCTCGTTGGGGACCGTGCACATCAAGCGTGACCGAGGCAGTGGATGCCGCAAAGGATCTGGAATCGCACCTCGCGACCGGAGGTGCTTTCCTCTCCATAGCCGTCTCAGGAATGCAGCTCCCACCAGACGAATACGCTGTCGCTGATGTGTGGTGCACCAGCTCCCTGTACTACGCGGCACCCATCGAGTACCCCGTGGGGAGAGCCGGGTTCTTCGAGAATCATCCCGACCTCGGTCACAGGTGGGTGGACAATCCCCGTCTGGATCGCAAGCGTCGCGATGCCGCCGAACGGGAGGCAGCAGCTCGATGGCGAGACGACGTGCCCACCCGCGCCGTACTGACCGGGTCCGCCCTGCATCTCCTGCGGCAGGACGCCGCTGGCTGGTCAGGTTACGGACACGACCAGCTGCTCAGCTGTGTGACCGACCACCAGGCCCTCGGCACGAGCCTGGGATACCGAGGCTGCCTGCCCGTGCGGCTCACCGGTGCGGCGGTGCCGTGGCTCGCGGTTGCCCTGAACCATCTCCGCACTTCCCACCTGGTGAGAACCACGTCACAGGAAAACTGAGACAACAGGCGTGGAATGAACACGGCAGACGCTGTGAGAGTACCTGTCATCGGCGATCGCAACGCGATATGCCGAGCGTCGGCCCCGGAACTCCATCCCCCATCACGCCGGGGCCGACGCCCACACTCCGGAGCGCGGTGAACCTACTGGACTCGTGTTTGGCCAGAGTTTCCGCGACTCGATGACGGGCAATGACAAATGAGGTCCCTCATGGCGATCCGCAATTCACACACCACGTCGCGGAATTGCTTGCTGGCCGCTCTTGTCGGCTTCACCACTGGCTGCACCACCCCGGCTCCGACCGGAGGCGGCACCCCGCAGCCGAAGCACCAGTCCACCGCGCGCCAAGCATCCCCCTCTGCCGCCCCACCCACCACACACGTCGGCAGTACCGAGGTGCCACCTGCGGTGATCAAGGTAGCCAAAGCGTTCACCAGGGCCTATGTCACCGTCGACGCTCGGGACGGGCGGGACTCCTCCTACTCGGCGACCGGTCACCGGGCGAAGCGCCACTCCACCGAACCGCTGACCAGTGCGCTCACCGAAGAGCGCCCGGGCCAGCGGAAATCGTGGGCCGCGCTACGGGTCCGCGAAGCGGTGATCTCCGCAGTACCCACCAGGGTGTGCGTCCCGGACGGCGCTCCGGAACCATCCGATGACACCGCGCTGGTCCGGGTGTTCTACCACCGGACGGAGAAGGGGAAGGGGCACCCGACACGTCGGACCGAGGAACAGCTCACGCTGGCCCTCACGCGAACTACCCGCGACGCGTGGCGGGTTCACGACCTGCCGTGGGCTTGAGCGGTGAAGGTGATCGTGGCCGTTCTGGGCGGCGCGCTCGCGCTCACGCTGCTGGCCATGGCCGCACTCGGCGGCGTCGGGGCGGGGGCTGCCGAGACCGACCAGAAGGGCGCCGGCGGCCTGGTCGACACCGGCACTCCCGTACCCGGATGGATCCACCCTCTGGTGGAGAAGGCCGCCGAGAACGCGTGCCCGCAGGTTACTGCGTCGCTGCTGGCGGCTCAGCTGTACGCGGAGTCCGGATTCGACCCGAAAGCCGTCTCGTCGGCCGGGGCACGGGGCATCGCGCAGTTCATGCCGGACACCTGGCGCTCGCTCGATCCGAAGGGTGAGCGCAACATCATGGCGCCCCGGGATGTCATCCCCATCCAGGCCAAGTACGACTGCCAGGTGGCGCGCCAGGTCAAGGACGTGCCCGGCGACCTGGTGGAGAACATGCTGGCCGCCTACAACGCCGGTCCCGCCGCGGTACTGAAGTACCGCGGAATCCCGCCGTATCCAGAGACCCGCGCGTACGTCACCAAGATCCGCCGCCTGGCGGAGAAGTGGGCGGCGCCGCTGCGTCCGACGGCCGGTTCGGCGAGCCCCGCGGCCCAACGCGCGGTTCGCGCGGCGAAGTCGGCGCTCGGCAGTTGGTACCGCTGGGGAGGTACCTGTGTCAGACCGTTCCAGGGCAACCAAGCCTGTGACTGCTCCTCACTGATGAAGATGGCCTGGCGCGCGGGCGGGGTGAACCTCCCGAGGACCACCTATGAGCAGGTCCGTGTGGGCAAGCCCGTGCGCGAGGTCTCCCGCCTGCGTCCCGGTGACCTCCTCTTCACGCGCGGCAGCGCCAAGCGCCCCGAACACGTCGCCATGTACCTCGGTGGCGGCCAGGTGATCGACGCGCCCCGGACCGGCCTGCGTATCCGTATCCGGCCGGTGGACGAATGGGCGCCCCGCGTGCTGGCCATCCGGCACATCGCCTGATCTCGACGCCGCCACCTCGTTCCTCCGGTCTCCCCTGTCTCTCCGTTCCGAAAGGCGTCCTGCCCATGCAGTCCCTCTTCGCGCTGTCCGACGCAGCCCTGCACTCCCCGCCAACGGTTCTGGCTGCTGGCGTAGACATGATCCGTAGCGTCCAGCCCGCATGGGGCCCGTTCGCCAAGTTCGGGACCACGGCGAAAACCCTGCTGGGCGCCGTCGCCGCCGTGGCGTTGGTGATCTCCGCCGGTACGTTCATCGTCGGCCTCGCGAAGTCGAAAGGCATGGTCGGCGAGGGGCACTCCACGATGGAGACCTCCCGGGGCAAGGGCATGATGGTGGGTGGGCTGGCCGGGGTCTTCCTCATCGCCTCGCTGGGCACGATCTTCGCCATCACCTACGGCCTGGGCGTGTGATCCGCGTGCCCCCCTCCTCGCGCTCCGAACGCCCCGCTTCGCTCACCAGCCGCGCGGATCCCCGGCTCCGGACGGCGCTGTGGATCGGTGCCGCGCTCGTTGTCACCGTCACGGCCCTCGGGCTGGTCGTCACGGCCAGCACCGTGCCCGCACCGCCGCCACACACAGCCTCGCCCACGAACCACGCGCCGTCAGCGGACAGTTCGACCTCGGTACAGGTGCGGGACGGAGTGCCGACTGGGCACCCCCGTACGTCCGAGGGAGCGAAGAGCGCCGCCGCGAACACGGTCACCGTGCTGGGATCCGCCCCCGTGCTGGGCGACCGGAAGACCCGGAACCACACCGTACGAACGATCGCCGCGGCGGGTTTCCACGACAGCGTCGCGCAGGAGGCCGAGCGCGCGGCGACCTCGGCGGAACGTCGGCTGCCGGAGGATGCCGCGAAGGCGGTCGCGCGGACCGGCGTGCTCGCCGCCGAGGTGCGCTCCTTCAGCGTCCACAACGCCGTGGTTCGCCTGTGGATGGTCAACGTTCAGGGCAGCGCGGGCAGTTCGGGACAACGTCCAAGCTCGTCCTTCCACCTGGTCACCGTCGGACTGAGCTGGCAGGACCGAGACTGGAAGGTGAGGTCCCTGACCTCCGGAACAGGGCCTCGCCCGGCGGGATCGCTTCGGCAGTCGGTGAGCACCGCCGCGGACTTCAGCGACTTCGCTGCTCCTTCCGCCCACGACGTGGTATTCGCTGGGCGCCCTGCCCGCAAGCTGCCCTTCGCCTCCTCGTCGGGCGAGGCGGGGGCGCGGTCTGCCGCGGCCACCACCGTGATGATCCAGGGGCGAGCTGACTTCGTACTCGACGATGTCTGGCGGGCTCACGTGCTGCGGGCGACAACCGCTCCTTCCGCGCTGGACGCGGTGAGCGTGGAGGCGGATGCGACCGCCCGGTTGATCACCACCAACCGCGGTATCGGTCCGAACGGAACCGCCTCCGGAGGAGGTTCGCTGGTGATGCGGACGAGCGTCCTGGCAGTGCGACCGGTCAAGGTCTCCTCGCGAGCGGCAACCGTCGAGCTGTGGACGGCCTCGGTGGGTGGACTGGCCGGGGCCACTGACGGGCAGGAGCCGCAGGTCGCCTTCCAGCGGTTGACGGTGGACCTGGTCCGGGACGGTGCTTCCTGGCGCGCGGTCACGATCGCGGAAGGCACCGACCTCGTGCCCGCCGCCCCGCCGAACGCCCCGGCGGCACCGGCCGGGAGCTTCGCCCCGTTGGGAGGTGCGGGGCATGCGGCTCCACTTGCGTGAGGACGCGCCCGGACTGGTACGCGTCCGACGGTCCGGGTACTCCCCAGCCCGACGCCGTCTCGGAGTGGTGGCCTTCCTCACCGGACTGCTCACGCTGGGCTGGGTCGCGCCCGCAGCCGCCGCCGGCAAGGGCTGGTGGTGCCACATACCGATGGTGTGCGAGGCGAAGGAGACCATCGACTTCCTCAGCTCACCCACCGACTACATCCTCCAGCAACTGGCCGACGCCAACATCTGGTTCCTGGGAAAGCTGCTGGGCCTCCTGGAAGCGAGCAGCAGGATCGACCTGACCAGCCCCGGCTTCCTGCGCCAGTACGCACTGATCTTCGCGGCCTCCAGCGTCATGACCGTCGCGCTCTGGCTGGTGGCCGTGGCGAAGCGCGCCGTTCGCGGCGTTCCGGTGATCTCGGCGGCGGGAGAGGCGGTGGGGCTGCTCGCGCTCCAGTTCGTGGTCACGGCGCTCACTCCAGGGACCATCGCCCTGCTGATCACGGCGGTTGACGAGGTCACCAAGGTCTTCGCCCCGGGCGGTACCCGGAACTTCAAGCCTTTCCTCACCTCCATGATCAAACTGCTCTCCTCCCGTCCCGAGGCGGGCGCATTCGTTCTGATCGTGGTCAACCTGGTGATGCTGCTCGGCGCACTGATGATGTGGATAGAGCTGCTGGTGCGCAGTGCCGCCCTGTACGTCGCCGTGGCGCTGGCTCCGTTGGTGAACGCCGGTCTGGTCGACCGCGACCTGTGGGGCAAGACGAAGCGGTGGGTGGCACTGGTGATCGCGCTCGCGCTCTCCAAACCGGTCCTGGTCGCCCTGCTCGGCCTGGGCAGCGCGATCATGAGCAACACCGCGGGCAAGAAGGGCGCCGGGGCCGACTCCGTCTCGCAGATCCTGTCCGGTGCGTTGATCCTCTTCCTCGCGGTCTTCGCCTCGGCCGTGCTCTACAGGTGGATTCCGGTCTTCGGTGACGACATGGCCGGGCTCTACCAGGCCCGCCGGTCGGCGACCGCGGCCGGACCGATGGCCAGCGTGGACGGCCCGTCCACGCACATGAACCGGGCCATGGGGCATCACGTGCAGGACTCCCTGGTCGGCGGCCAGTCGAAAGCCAGCGGCTCGCGAGGCGCGGCCGGAACAGGCACCGGGGCCAGGGCCGGTGCCAGCGCCGGTACGGGAGGCGCCGCTGCGGCGGCCGGTCCGGCGGGAGCGGTCGTCGCCGCGGCCAAGGGCGGCGCCGACCTCACGAAGCGGAAGGCCGCCGCCACGCCTGGCACGGACGGTGCCGACAACAGCCCCCCGTCCGGAGGACCACCACCCGCCAACGGATCACGTTCGGCTCCCAGTTCGGGCGGCGCACCGCCGCCACCGCCCAGGTCCGCATCGCGCCCACCGACTCCCGGCCCCCAACCACCCAACTCCCGCAGGGACACCAGCTCATGACGGCATCGCCCTCCCGTACCTATGTCTTCGGCAAGCTCCGACCCACCGGCCTCGTCGGTGCCCGACAGCTCGGCGAACAGGTGGTGCTCGCCGCCGGTGTGACACTCGGCGTCGCGGCTGGCTACGTCCTCTCCTCCCACACCGCACTCGCCGTGGTCGGTTCGGCACTGCCGATCGTGCTGGCCGCCCTCGTCGTCTACGCGCCCTACCGGCCGCGCGGCGCCAGGGAACGACGGACCCTCTACCGGTGGTGGCGCATCCTCGCCCACCGGCGCCAGGCACTGCGGCGCACCGGTGGGGTCTGGGTCTCGCCGGCGATCGAGGCGGGAACCCACACGGACGGCACCGCGCCGAAGTCGGCCGTGGCTGAGCCGGAGGGGCTGGAGGGCATGACGTGGATCCCCGTGACGGTACGGGGACGGGATGCCGTGGTGATCCTTCAACCCCAGTCCGGCTGTGTGACAGCCACGTTGGAGATCGCGTCTCCCGGACTCGGCGGCAAGGACGTGGATGAGCAGACCGTTGCGCTGGAGCGTTGGCGGGAGCTGCTGGACGGGTTCGGAAACACCGTGGACACGCCCGTGAAACGCGTCCAGGTCCTGGCCCGCCAACTGAAGTCTGATCCCTACGCTCACCAGCGTCACCTGGCGACACGGGACGCTTCGGCCGCGACCGCGAACGTTCCGCGGTGGCTGACCGAGTCCTACGCCGAGCTGGCGGATGCCGTCTCCACCTCGGCCGAGGAGCACCGGTACTACATCACCGTGCACGCCGCCTACACGCGTGATCTCGCGGCGGAGGCGGAGGGACAGGGCGATCACGGTGTGGCCACTGTGCTCGCTGATGCCCTGGAGGAGCTGTGGACCCGCTGCGAGGACGCCGAACTCTCGGTGATGGCACCGCTGGACGGTCCCGCGCTGACTGCCCTGATCCGCAACTCCTACGACCCTGACCACGCCATATGGGACACCGGTCTGCCCCGGCAGCACGCCTTCCCCCGCACCGTGGACATCCGTCACGGTACGTACTTCGCCGCCCGGGCCGCGGGGTCGGTTGTGCCCTGGTTCCACGCCACCGCCGCGGTCGTCGCCTGGCCCACGACCCCGGTCGGGCCCGACTTCCTCTCCCCCCTGCTCATCGGCATGCCGGACGTGATCCGGACGCTCGCCATCACCCAGGACTTGGAGCCCAACGATCGGGCAGTGGCCCGGATGTTGGCCGAGGACACCAACAACCGCGCTGAGCTGCACCGCAGTGTCCAGCGTGGTAAGAACATCGATCCGCGCGACGTGCTGGCCGCGGACGCGACCGAGAGCCGTGGAATGGAGCTGGCCCGCTCGGGGGCCGCGGGCGCGGCCGTCGTGGGCTACCTGACCGTCTCTGCACGCGGTGCGGCGGAGCTGGAGAAGACCCGCCGCGTTGCCGACGCCAGGTCGCGTAGCGCGAACCTGCGTCTCGAATGGCTCGACCTGGAGCACGCGCGGGCCTTCGCCAACACCTTGCCATTCGCCGGGGGCATCCGGTGAACGGCCTCCTCGGAAAGGCGTTGCTGAATCCGCGTCACCAGACCGTCCGGCGTCCCCTGCACACCGCGACGACCACTTCCCAGTCGCTGTACCTTCCGATCGCCCCGCCCACCCTGGGCAACGCGGGGGCCGTCGTCGGCCGCGAGTTGTACTCCGGGAAGGCGTTCGTCTACTGCCCCTTCTCCACGTTCGGTGACGGACTACCGGGGGGCAACATGATCGTGATGGGCGATACGGGCCGTGGGAAGTCGGCTCTGACCAAGACCTACGCCGCCCGCCAGGTGCGGCTGGGTCGCCAGGTCGTGGTGCTGGACACCAAGGAGCAGGCCGAGCGCCAGGAGGGCGAGTGGGCCGCGCTCGGGCGGGCCATCACCGGGCGGGAACCAGTCCGGTTCACCCCGGGAGGGAGTTCGAGCGGGGCGCGGATCAACCCTCTGGACCCGGCCATCTCGGGTAAGCGGCAGGCCGAGCTGGTGCGTACCCTCATCGAACTCGGTCTCGGTGAACGGCTGGACGAGTTCGCCGGATCAGCACTGCGTATCGCTCTGCGCCGGGCCCACCGACAGGCTGGGCACGAGGGCCGTACAGCGGTCCTGGGCGATGTCGCCGCGGCGCTACGTGATCCGGACGCCGCCGAAGCGCGGGCGAAGCAGCGCAGCCGCGAACAGCTCCTCGCGGACGGCTTGGAGGCGTCGTACGTGGTGGACCGGCTGTGCGGCGGAACGGACTCCTCGGGGGATCTGACCGGGATGCTGGATGGCCCCACCAGCATCGGTGTCGATCTGGGCACCGACCTGATCACTTTCGACCTCACCCGGATTCCGTCCGGCAGCGTCGCCATGACGATCCTGGTCGCCGTCATCGCGGTCTTCCTGGAGGAGGTCTGGCTCCGTCCCGTGTGCGAGTGTGGCGCCGCCCCGGGCGTCCATCGGCGGAACCCGCTCAGCACCGGCTCCGGCGCCTGGGACCTGGGCGGCTGCGCGGACACCGGCTGCCATCGCTACGTCCAGCGCAAGCGGATCCTGGTGTGCGAGGAAGCCTGGCACATCCTGGGTACGCCCCAACTCGCCCTGCTCCTAGAGAAGTTCCTGAAGTTCGCCCGGGGCCTGGGGCTGTCCTGCGTCCTGATCGTCCATCACCTCTCGGACGTGGACGACTCGCCTAAGACCCAGGCCGCGTTGAAGATGGCCGACACCATCGTCGTCTACTCCATGAAGCACGCCGAGGCACGGGCGACCGCCGACCGTCTCGGCCTCCCCACGTGGACGGCCGAGCACATCATGCGGCTACGCCGCGGCATCGCCTTGTGGAAGGTCGGCGACACCCTCTACCCCGGTGTCCAGCACCTGCTCACGGAAGCCGAACAGCACCTGTGCTTCTCCTCCGGGTCCATGTCCGACCTCGCCGCCACCGCGCCCCAGGCGGTTCGACCCACGGCACACCAGCAGGAGCGACCTTGACCACCCCGCGCCTCCCAATCACCGCGAGGCACACCCCCTCCACGGCGCCCCGCTCCGGATCCCGGGCTCGGCGGCACCTCCCCTCCACCCCGCTACTGGCGCTGTGCGGCCGACGCACCCACCACCTCGCCCGGTCCCTCATGCGGGTTCTGACGGGGAGGGGTGCGGCCCGGTGAACGCGCTCGACACCAGCACCGTGCTGTACCTGTGCGTGGGACTGGGTGCGGTCACTCTGCTGGCCGCGTGGATCGTCACCGCTCGGATCGGCCGTGACTCGGGGTTCGCCACGAAACGTCGTCTCAAGCGGCAACTCACCGCCCAAGCGGTGCTGCGAGCCACCGAGTTGCGCCCCTCCCTCACCAGCCGGACGAGGTCGGACCGGGAGCGCACGTGAACCCCCACGAGTTCGGATACCGTCTCGGCACCTCGCGGCGGCCCCGCGGGGTGGAGCTGTGGTCGCGTGCCGACAAGGCGTGCCGAGTGATCGGTCCCATGGGTTCCGGAAAGACCTTGCGGTTCTTCGCTCCGCTGATCCGTCACTGGCCCGGCCCGGTCCTTGCCACCTCCACCAAGGCCGACACGGTGGAGACGACCCTGGACGCCCGCCGACGCGACCAGCGCCCCGTCCTCGTGCTGGACCCGCAGGATCTCGCTCCCGCGCTGCCGAAGCTGCGTTGGTCGCCCATCACCGGTGCCGCGGACACCCACGTGGCCTTCAGCCGGGCCAAGGCGGCCGTCGCCGGCACCCGTACTCCGGGCGTGGTTCAGGAAGCCTCCGAGGGGGCCGCCTTCTACAAGGGCCAGGCGGCCAAAGTACTCGCCTGTCTCCTGCACGCCGCCGACCTCGATGGCACGCGTCTCCCTCAACTGCTCCGCTGGGCCCGTACGTTGACCGATCCGGCCCCCCTAGCCATCCTCGACGGGCACCCCGGGGCCGGACCGGGCTGGGCAGCGATGCTGCTCTCCGCAACCACCGGTGATGACCGCACCGTCGGCAACACGCGGGTGACTCTGGACTCCGTCCTGGAGTGCTTCGCCCACCAGTCGGTCATCGAAGCCCTGGACGACGGCACGCACCCCACCGACATCCCCGGCTTCCTGGAAGCGGGGGGCACGATCTACCTGCTCGGCAAGGACTCCGCCACCTCGACCGTCGCTCCTTTGATCACCGCGATCAGCGAGGACCTACTGGACCAGGCGGAACGGCACGCGGCCACCTCCCCCGCCGGACGACTCGACCCACCCCTGCTCGCCGCCTTGGACGAAGCCCCGAACATCGCCCCGATTCCCTCACTACGCCAACGCGTCGCTGACGGACGTGGCCGTGGCATGACCGTCGTCTACGGGCTCCAGAGCTGGGCCTCGGCCGAGGCCCGGTTCGGTCCGGCCGACGCCAGGGAGCTGGCCGCGTACACCAACAACGTCCTGGTCTTCGGCGGAAGCAAGGACACCGACCTCCTGCGCGAACTGTCCGAGCTGGCCGGGCACATCGAGCGCGGCAAGACCACCACCACACGTTCCGGTGGCCCCCTCTCCCTGGACTCCGTCTCGCACGCCACGACGCCCGTGCTCGAAGCCGTGCTCCGCCCGGACCAGATCAAGGCACTGGAGACGGAGGCGGGTCACGCCCTCCTCCTGGCCGACAACTTGGCACCCGTGATCACGGAACTGTCCGGGATGTGGACGTGGAAGACCTGGCCGACCATCCAGACGGAGATCGCCCGGCTTCGCGAAGCCAACGCGGCCGAACGCGACCGTCGCGTTCACGCCCGACGCCAGCAGGCCACCGCGCACGCGGCGACGTGGCACGCCATGAGGAAGTCCGCCTGATGCACAACCCGGGCCGCGACGTGGCCCTTCCACTCGAACGCTTCCCCCCGATGCCGCCCGCGCTGGCCGACCACTACCTGGCCATCAGTGACCCCGAACCTCTCATCGAAGCACCCCACCCCTGGGACGTGGGAGAACTCCCCACCGACCTGGCAGCCGAGGTTCTGGCCTGGCTCGACCACGTCTGCGGCTGGCTGAACCGCACTTACGCCTGGCAGCCCCACCAGATCATCCCGCCCTGCTGGCGCGACCATCACCATCTCGTCCACGAGATCGCCGCCCTGGCCTTCGCCCGCTTCGACGCCTACCGCGACCCGGGATCGACCGTGGCCTGGCACGAGCAATACGACCGGTTCCTCCACCGCACCGCCGCGACCCTCGGTGCTGACGGCGAACAGTGTCGCATCGGCCGCCACACCTCCCGCCCCTCCCGCTACCACCTCGCCGCGTGGGGAGCCCTGACCAGCGACAACACGACGAAGGTGAACCCGTACGGCAACTGATCGCCCAGGGCGGATTGACTCTTAAGACTTGACGCACAGACCACCGAGCGTTGCATAATCCATTTCCGGCATGTACTTAGGTCATTGCCGCGACTCTCCAGAGAGGACCGCCCCCATGGCGCGAACCAGGCGGGGAACGGCCCTCTCTGCTAGCAGTCAACTCATGTCACGGGAGCGGACGTACTTTACGGTCACAAAAGGTATTGTGAGTTCGAAGGTCGTTCGCTCCCGTTCCTTCGTTAATGTGGCGGTATCCCGCTGCCTGCTCCTCTTGCCCCGACAGGGGCGTTGTGCACGCTTAGCCACTCTCACCTCCCTCCTCCGCAAGCGATCAACACACATCGATCCTAAAGTAGTTGATCGAGCCTGGCGCACAGGTCGCCTCGGAGGCACCGGTGCGCCCCAGGGCGGCTGAGGATCCGGAGGAGCGTCGCACAATGGGCATTTTTCGAAGCATTGGCCGAGCAACCCGCGTTCCAGGTTTCACGGTTTCTCTCACGCAGCCATTGCAATGCGGTGGCCAATTCTGTTCTGGATACGGGTTCCACGGCACACCTCCGCAAACGTACTCAGCAACAGCCACGGCGGGTATGTCACATACGAATGGCCCGTATCCTCCGAATGTGGACCGGAGGATACGGGCCCTCTTCGTAATGGGGTCTCAGATCAACCGGCCCTGCCGGAACTCACATCAGCAATGAAGTCTGCGAACGCCCCGACAGAGAGCAGCAGCGCAGACCCGGAGGGGTTTTTCGAGTCGCGGACAGCGATGCCCCTGTGGCGCTGGAGCACATCAGCAATCTCGACGCACTGTGACTCGCCACTGCCGCTGTAGCTCGACTTCTGCCAGACAACGCCTTCGAGTTGCGGTGCTGTCAGGCCATGGGGTTTGGTCACTCGTACAGTCCTTCCAGGTACTCATCAAGACGGTCCCGTGATTTGTCCACGGGAAAGGCGACGGGGGAAGCGGTGGCGACTCGCCTGCCAGCCTGGGGCCCTATTCCCCGGTGTACCGGTTCTGGCTCGCCAAGGGAACCAAGCAACGGCCGTCGTGCCGTCGCGTTCGCAGGCGTCGAGATCGTCAACTTCAGTGCGACCAGGACAAGAAGTACGTCACATCATCGTTAGACCGCGAGGTGCTGGAGACGTGGGTGAAGGTAGGACGAGGTGGTCCCCCGCAACACTCCTACGGGGGACCACCTCTCATCTCGGGCGGTCAGCTACGGGCAACCAAGGCCGATGCCACCAGCCCGCAGGCCCTCTGTGAACGCCGAGAACGTGGACGGAGAGAAGACCAGCGCGGAGGTGCCCTTCTTCCGCTGCTTGGAGTCCCGAACGTAGATCCGGCTGCTCCGGCCGGCGACCTCGATGCAGTTGTTGCCAGTGCCGTCGCTGTACGACGACTTGAACCACGCGCCCTCTGGGGGCAGCTCATGGATCGCGATATCCGTATTGATAACTTTCACCCTTTTGTCAGTTCTTCCAGGAAATCGATAGTTTCCTCCACGCCCAGAGCTACACCCACCATCGCGTCGAACCGGCGCGAGAACCGGTCCACCTCTCGGGGCTTGTCTGACGTGGAGACAGCTCCCCATGCATTATCGGTCTGCACACGGGCCGGAAGCGCGCCCAGGTTCAGGATCGTGAAGTCATTATTCGACCTGTACCCGCGACGGAAGGGCATGACCTGCAACGAGACGTGATCCTTCTTCGCCAGCCCGACGATCTCCTGGTACTGCTCTCGCATCACGCCATCGTCTCCGTACGGGGTTCGCAAGGCCGCTTCCCCGAGGATGATCCGAAGACGGGCAGGGGGCCGACCCTCCGGGCGCAACACGCGCTCCTTGCGCTCCATGCGCAGTTCGAGGTTGCGCTTCACCGATTCGGCCGTGGTGTCCTCCACGGGGCGATGCGCCTCCAGTAGCGCCTTGGCGTATCGCTGCGTCTGAAGTACCCCGTACACCAGTGTCGGATGGTACGCGGTGATCGCTATCGCCTCCGCTTCGAGACCGACGTAGTGCGGCATGCCGGTGGGCATGAAGCTGCGGTACTGGGTGAGCCAGTCTTCCCCCGGAGCATCCCGGTTCAACTCCACGAGCTGCTCCACAAGCTCGGGGTCGGTGACGCTGTACCGCTTCAGGAGGGTTCTCAAGTTCCCGACGTTTCGTCGGAAGTTGATCTCACCGCCTTCGATACGGGACAACGTCGCCTCTGAGATCCCCTTGAGCCCCCGGACTGCCTCCTTCCGAGTCATGCCGAGGGTTCTGTCCTTCTCCGTTGGTGGGCAGTTCTCGCGCAAATGTCGCAACTGGATGCCGAGTTCGAGTCGTCGACCAGTGGCTCCCAACTTCGCCCCCATGAGCGTCTTCCTTACGTCGTCGTGCGTGGCGCGTCGCCCTCTGCGTCAGGGCTGATACCCCCTGAGCATGCGGGGCAGTCCGCTGCGCATGTTGCCGCATAGTCCACTTCGTAGTCTCAGTGAATTTTCACTGGAGAACCGCTTGCGGTCCAACTTGGACAGCGGCCACGGTGGTTCACATGGAACCGTGAGAGCCAGCACGCGGGTCACGGACGCTTCGATTCCTTACCGCTGGCCCTCTCCCCGCTCCCTCTCACGAAGCCGAGGCCAGCCATGAGCAGCAGCCCTAGGAGCAGCCAGCTCTCGCGTCGAACCAGCCTTCCGGAGCGACGTGGAACTTGGTGGACCCGGCCACGGAGAGGTTCATCTCCGAACCGGTCCTTGGGCCACCAGGGCCCAACGCGGCTTAGGCAACCACCTACTCGTGTCGTGCGGCGTCGAACGAGTCGGCGCCACAGATGTTTCCGAAGTAGCGGCGCCCCGCATCTGGTTCGACAAGCACGCCCGCGAAAGAGAGGGGTCACGAGATGAGCAAGATCACCTTCCGCGTCTCGCGTGACGGCGGGCGGACCTGGGACGAGCGGCGGTCGTTCGACGGCGCGCGTCCTGGGCTGATGCCGCAGCCGATCGCGTTTCCGCCCTGCTCGTGTCCGCTGCACCGAACCTCGGCCCGACCACGAGTGGAGGAAGTGAACCGTGTACCCGGCGAGTTGACGGTTCGCCTGCGATCCGGGGGCGGGGTGCCGTGACGGCGTCGTGGGTCACGTGCCCGCTCGCGGAGCCGACCTCGTCCGCGCCCGGCGCCTGCTGGGCCGCCCACGCCGTACTGACCACCGCCCCTCCCCTTCTCCTACGGGTTTGCCAGGGGATGTGCGTGTCCATCTGTTCTGTCCGCGAGACCGCTTGGGAGTTGTTCGTGAAGTTCGCGATCCGTGCGCCTTGGGACGGTCGATCGGCTCCGCTTCGTTCGCGTGTGGCGGAGTGGGTGATGTTCCGGTGAGGCGGGGGACGGTGGCGCGGGTGGTGCTGGGGGCCGCGTTGCGTCAGCACCGGATGACGGGCCGCTCCAGCACCCGTCTCGCCCGGGCCGCACGGCGAGCGGGGTTAACGGCCGCCGCTCTCAGCTTCGTTGAGCAGGGGCTGCACCCCCTCGACCAGGGCACGTTGAGGGGGCTGCTGGAGGTCTACGGTGTCCACGATCCTGGCGAACGTCGGGCGCTCACCCACCTGTTGGCCGCCGGGGAGCCAGCGCGGAACCCGGCGGGCGAGCTGGCCGAGGCCGACCGGGCTGACGGGGCGCCGATCCGCGACCTGGGTCCGGGGCACATCGAGCGGCTCGCCGGTCTGGAGGCCCACAGCACGCTGACCCGCGCCTACACCGCCGCCCTCATCCCCGCGCCGCTGCGCACCCGCGCCTACCAGGCCGCGCTCGCCTCCGCGTCCGCCCGGCCGCTTCTGGGCCGTCGGGACAGCGCGGCCGAAGCGGACCGCCCCGCCAGACCAGGGCAGACGGCTCTGCGCCAACTGCTGCTGGACAAGGCGGTGTTGCGTCGACCGGTCGGTGGCGCGCACGTGATGGCCGACCAGTTGGAGTACCTGCTGCACCTGTCCGGCCGTGACCTGCTCACCCTGCGGGTGCTGCCCCTGCGGTACGCGCCGCCGACCCTGGGCAACGCGCTCAGCGTCCTGACCCTGCCCGGGCACCGGGACCCGCTGCCGCTCTTCGAGTCGACCTTCGCCGTCCACTACAGCCACGGAACCGACGCCGTACGGCGGGCCGAACTGCTCGCCCGCGCCTTCCACACGGCCGAACCAGCGGGCGTCAGCCGTCACCTGGTGGCCGACGCACGCGGAGCGCTCCTGACGGGGACCCGCCGTGACCCACCACACGCACCCCGTATTCCCCCAACCACCGGCGCTCATCGCCTACTTATGAACCCCGCTGGCGAACAGGCCCGCCACCGCTCAGACGCGGGGGGAGGAGCCATGGCCGCCACGATCCCACCGGTTGAGCACCAAGGCGCCGCGTGGTGCCGCTGAACGGACCCACTCCACCCGTGGTGGCCGTCGGCTTCCGAAACGAGCGGACCCCCGCCCGGCCCCGGCCCGGAGCCTCGTTCTCGCGCTCACCCCTGTGTCGCGGTGAGTAGCGGTGAGTCGCACCTCGGGCTGTGTTCAGTCGCCCTGTCCCTACCCGCCCCGTTCGTGTCTGGAGTCCGGTGTGCCGTCCACGCCCTTATCCGCCGCGCGCAGGCCGACCGCAGCCGACCGCGTCGCGCGGCGCATTCACTTCGCCATCAGCACCGGGCAGTTGCAACCCGGTGACCGTCTGATCCAACGCCCCCTCGCCCGGAGGTTGTCCACCACTCCCTGGACACTGCGCTCCGCGCTGATTCAACTGGCCGCGAAGGGCGTGGTCGACTACCTCCCCGGCCGGGGCGCGGTCGTCCCCGGGGCGGGCCCGCCCGAACTCTTGCTCAACGGCCGGGGCGGCACCGCCGCTCCCCAACCCGCGCTTCCGCGACCCCCGGACCGTTTGATCACCCAGCTGGAGACGGAGAAACTCCACGCCCGGCTCGGACGCGGCGGCGACGGACTCGTGGTCGATGTCGGTTGCGGAACCGGTGTCTTCACCCGACTCCTGGCCAACTGGGGTTACACCACTCTCGGGTTGGACTGGGACGCGGAACAGGTGTCCCTCGCTCGCAGGGCCTCACCACCCACCATTCGCTACGCCCAGCACGACTTCACCCGCGACACCATGCCTGGCGATCCGCCCTTCCCACCCCGCACGGTGGACCTGATCACCACCCGCCTCAGCCTCCACTGCCTGCCACGTCCCCTCACCTGGACGACCTGGGCCCGCCACCGCTGGCTGCGTCCCGGAGGACGGCTGTACGTGATGACCGCCCTCAGCGACGGCACCACTCCGGTGGGACTGACCGATGCGGCCCTGGACGCGATATGCGACGGCTGGCAGGTCCTCCACCAGTGGCAGCTGGCCCAGACCCACGGCCGCCCCACCCACTGCCTCCTGCTCCGCAACCCGCCCCGCCGCCCCGCCAGTTGAACGTCTCCGCCCGTGAGTCGGCCGGAGAAGTCCGCCCGGTCGGGTCAACGCCCTGTCCGTGTCGCAGTTCTTGGAGGTTCGACCATGACTTCTTCCCTCGGAGCGTCGCCGGTGTCGGGCGTTGCTGACGCGTCCGTGAGTCGTAGCGTCACGTTCACGGTGAACACCGAACTCCCCGGCGCCGGTGAGGTGGATGCCTCGGAGGAGATGGTGCGGCGGGTGACCACCGCTGTGGAGACGGCTTTCGGCACACAGGTGGTCAGGCACGGTCCTGGTCTTCGGACCCTGCGGTTGGAATGCGGGTTGACGGTGCGGTTGCTGGCCGGGCCAGACCAGACGGGTGAGCGGGGCAACATCATGGTGAGTGCCGTCATCGGTGATCCGGGAACGGGGCAACGCGCGGAGGCCGTGTTGCGGTTGGTTCAGCGGATTCCGCTCACGACTGCGGAGTGGCGCGAGCTGACAGGGCAGATGCCGTTGACGGTGGGGGTGCCCCAGCACCTGCCATCAGGTTGCCTCTCGCGGACGGCTCCGGTTCTCGCGGTGCACCATATGAGGGATTTCCTGGTGCTGGTGGACGCGTTACGGCGCCTGGGTGTGCCACCGCGGCTGATGACGGTGCTGGACAAGGGCTACCGGTACCGGAACACGCTGCGGGTGGACGCGCACCTGCGCGCCCTTGGGGTTTCGGTGTGGCCCTGGCAGCGCGCCGAGGCGGCCCTGGCTGATCACGTGCGGCGCGCTGGGGAGGCGGGGCGTCGTGGGGTGTTGATCGATGACGGGGGATACCTCCTGCCCGTGCTGATCGAGCGGTGCCCGCGACTGCTGGACCAGTTTGACGGGTTGGTCGAGCAGACCACGTCCGGTATCGCGAAGTTGGCACGGTTCGACGCGCTGCCGCTACCGATCTTCTCGGTCGCTGAATCCCGCGTGAAGGCGGCTGTTGAGCCCTACGGGATCGCGGACGCGGCGCTGCGTAACCTCTCCGCCCTGCTGCCGGAGGAGAAGTGGGAGGGGCAGGCGGCGCTGGTGCTGGGGTTCGGGCGGATCGGTTCACAGCTGGCGGAGGTTCTGCGGCAACGCCGGATGCGCGTGGCTGTTCACGACGCCTCCACCGAGGCGTTGGTCACCGCGATGGAGCGAGGCTTCGAGACCGGGCGGGACCTGTGTGCGCTGCTGCGGCGCCACCAGCCGCTGCTGGTGGTCGGCTGTACGGGAAGAACGTCCCTCGGTGCTGAGCACGCGGTCAGCCTGCTGCGGGATTGCTACCTGGTCTCCACCACCTCCCGGGACCGCGAGTTCGATCTGACCGGGTTGCGGGGTGCCGCCAAGTCCTGCTGGTCGGCTGGTCGGCTCGGCTTCCACCTGGAGATGCCGCACAGTCCTCGTCCGCGTGTCACCGTCGTGGCCGACGGCTTTCCGATCAACTTCCACTTCGCCGAGAGCCTGCCGAACAAGTACGCCGACCTGGTGATGGCCTCGCTCGTGGTGGGTGCGGCCACCCTCGCGCGGAAGGGCAACGGCTTCGCCCCCGGGCACAACGTGGCGCGCACGGACGAAGTGCTGGGCGACTCCGGCCTGCTGGAGCGCTACTACGCCCGCTTCGGTCCCCATCACGCCACCACCGGCGGGGACGCCGAGTGATGAGGGAGAAGTTCTTCACCGGACTCGACATCGGCCTCGTCCTGCCCCACCCGGGGCCCGGCTACCTCACCACCACCCCAGACACAGCGGACGGCCAAGCCGTCCCCGCCGGAGGTCGCGTGCGCGACGCCACCACCCTGTGGTGGCTGCCCAGCAGCCCAACGACCGTGGCGGAGCAGGCCCGCACCGCGTCGGCCAGGGCACCGGTGGAGGTGTGTCCCGACGGTACCGAGGGGGAGAACATCGGCCTCGCTCTGGCCCTGGCCGACCACCTCACCACCTGCCGTGGACCGCGCGCCCGCATCGGTCCCTGTTCCCTGACACCGCCACCGCTCACGCCCGGATACCTGCGTCTACCGCACCTGGTGTGGGCCCAGACCCCACACGGCGCGCGTGACCTGCCGGTGTGGGAATCCCTCACCACCACCGAGGCCCGGCGATGGCTCGGCACCCGCCCACCCGCCGCCGACCTGGACTTCATCGAGCGACACCTGGACCAGCTCCTGCTCCTCAAACGCCGCGCACGCGCACACCCTACGGCCGCCGACGGGTCGGCCATCTCCCCCGCGCAGCGGTCGTTGAACCGTCTGCTGGCGCGAACCGGCCGCTACCTGTCGATCCGCTTCGTCCTTCAGCACACCGACCACTTCCGCAGCCTCCTGAACGAGACGGGTCATCACCGATGAACGACTGGACCACGCACGACCTCGGACCGCTCGCCCCCTCCTACACCCGCCACAGCGACACGCTCCGGGGCGCGCTGCGCCACGCCCTGGTCGACCGGGCCCTGGCCCACCACATGTCCCCAACTCCCCAGCGAGTTTTGGATGTCGGTGGTGGCACCGGTGTCCAGGCCCGGCTGCTGGCCGAACGCGGCCATCACCTCCTGATCCTCGATCCGGACCAGGAGATGCTGGCGCGGGCCCAGTCCGCCTGGCCGCCGCACGCGGAGGGGGTGCCCGGCAGCATCACCTACCGCACCGGGCCCGGTGAGCGGGCCGCCGAACTCGCGGGGACCGGCTGGGACGTGGTGCTGTGCCACGGCGTGCTGATGTACGTGGACGACCCCGCCCCGCTGTTGCGCGCCCTGACCCGGTGCGTGCGCCCGGGCGGTCTGGTCTCCGTCCTCGCCAAGGAGAGGGACGCCCTGGCCATGCGGCGCGGTCTGCGTCGCGACTGGCCCGGCGTGCTCCACGCCCTCACCAGCGCGGAGGAGACCGGCAACCTCGGTACCACCAGCCGTGGCGTCAGCCGCGCGGAGGTCACGCGCCACCTCGCCCACCACCACGTAGACCAGCTGCGCTGGTACGGCGTACGGATCCTCACAGACCACCTCGGCAACGAGCCGGTCACGGACGAGTTCGAGCAGATCCTCGAAGCCGAGTGGCAGGTGGGCGCCCGCGACCCCTACCGCGGGATCGCCCGCCTCTTCCACATCGTCGCCCGCGCACAAGAGGGCCAGGAGCCAGCGCGATGACGATGACGCTCACCACCGCGTGCGACGCCCTGGCCACCGCCCGGCGCTACTGCGACCAGCGCTGCTTCGCCTACCACGCCTCGTGGCGCTTCTTCCGCCGTACCGGTCTCAAGGGCAACCCCACCTGGCACACCGGCTTCTACCGCACCGCCCTCACCAACTGGTCACCATCCACGGGACGGTTACGCGTGCTGATTGCCGGAGCCGCCGACGAGACCGTCCTGGTCACGCTGGAACGCCTCGTGAACCGGCACCGGCACCGCCTGGAGGTTCATCTGATCGACACCTGCCCCACCCCTCTTCACCTGGCACGCGCCCACGCCCACTGGAGCGGTCTCCATCTGACCGAACGACTGGACCGCGCTCCCCAACTCGCCACCTGCGTACCACCGTTCGATCTGATCCTCACCGACGGCCTGCTGTCCTTGCTGCCCACCCCCGGCCAGCGGGCCGAGACCATCACCCGCCTCGTCCAACTCCTCGCGGACCAGGGGATGTTGCTGTACACCACCCGCGTCGCCGGCGATGCGGGAGTGCTGGAGTACGACCGCCTCGGGCGGCGGATCACGGCCGCCACCGCCCTCCTGACCTGGCCCGGCCCGCCCCACCAACGCCTCCGGATGGCGCGCTCCCTACGCGAACGCCCCTCCCGTCCCGCGCCGTTCACCACCGCGGAAGAGATCACCTCCAGCTTCGCGTCACACTTCGCCCACGTGCGCACCTACACCCGAAAAGCGCCCCACAGCCTTCCCCTGGCTCTTGCCCCCTCGGTACGCGCCGGGGTCGGCAGCACCAGCGTCGGCGTCGCCGCCACCCACGGGAGCGCACCATGACCTACCAGCCCCCTCACCTCGCCCACCACCCCGCACACCCCCAACTCGACGTGGAACTCGCCCAACTGGGATACGCGTGCGTGCACGGATGGCCCGACCAGCGGCCCATCACCCCCGCCCTGGTCCGCTCCCGCCTCGCCGCCCCCGCACTGGCACCGCCCACGCTGGTGGTCACGATCCGCACCCACCAGGGCGAGCTGGCCGCGGCCGCCGCGCTACGCCACCCCGCCTCCCCCACGGCGACCGCACGCCTGTGGGGACCACTCGTACACCCCACCCACCAACGCCACGGTCTCGGACACAGCCTGCTCAACGCCCTCACCCCCCACCTGCCACCTCCCGGCACGCGCGTCACCACCGCCGAGATCCCCCAGGAACGCACCGCCGCCACCGCCTTCCTCACCACCCGGGGCTGGACGGCGGACCACGGCGCGGTACTGCTCAAGGCCCCCCTGCCACTGCCCGCCATCCCCCATCCACCGGACGCGATCATCCGCCCCGCCAGGCCCGGCGAGGACCTGACCCGCATCGACGCGCTCCATGCCGCCGCCCGCCCGGGCGACCCCAACGCGACCGGCGCCGGGGTGAGGTGGGCCGCCGACGAACGCTTCGACCCGCCCTGTCTCACCCTCGCCGAGGCGGACGGTCGCCTGCTCGCCGCCGCGCTCGTCTACCCCCTGGCCCACACCCAGCCCCACGCCGAACCCGCCGAAGCCCTCCTCGGTGACCTCCTGCTCCACCCCCAAACACACCACCGCCCCGCCATCGCACTCCACACCGCCCGACGGGCGCTGGAAGCCGCCCACCAAGCCGGAGCCCACATCGTGCGCGCCATCGTTCCCGAACCCGACACCACACTGCGCGAGTTGACGCACCGTCTCGGTCTCACACCACGGGCCATCCTGCACTGCTACCGACCACCCCAGAAGTAGAACCAGGGCCGGTGAAGGCCGCCATCGAGACGGCCCTCCAGCCCCCGGAACGCTCCGCCACACGGGCTCCCCGAACTCAGTTCCGCGCACCTCCGGAATGACGCGGACGACGCCGACCCGGGCGAGTTCCCTGCCCTGCCATCTCGCCCGCACGATGTCCCCACGAAGGGGGCGACATCACTCAGAGGAAAGGCAACCCCCATGTCTCATGCCGATGTTGACCTCAAGGCACCGCCCCGCAGGCGTTTCGGGGCCGTCACCCTGGTGCGTGACCCCGACGGTCGTGTCCTGCTGGTCAAGCCCACCTACGAGGGCAAACGCTGGATCCTGCCCGGCGGCGGAGCCCACCAGGACGAAACCCTCACGACAGCCGCCCAGCGCGAGCTGCGAGAGGAAACCGGGCTCATCCGCCAACTCACACACCTCATCGCGCTCGACTACGTCCCCTTCAATCCCGAGAACGGAGTATCCGAGGGAATCAACGTCGTCTTCGACGGCGGAACACTGACCACCGACGACGCACACACGGTGACAATCCCCGACACCGCCCGCCACGAACTGGCCGGATGCGCCTGGGTCCACGCCCACCAGCTGGACGAGTTCTGCGCGCCGTACCAGACCCGTCGTATCCGTCAGGCCCTCAACGCCATCGATCGCGGCGCCAGCCTGCCCCTGCTCGAACTGGGTCACACCAGCACGTAACCTCCACGACCCGGCTCGGACCCCCAACTACCAGGCGCCACCCGGGCCGGGTAACACCCCTCCGGCACCACGCCCCGCCCCGCCAAAGAGACGGTGGCACGGAGACGACCAACCGGTCTCGGCGCCCCCGTGGGGCTACCGAAGATGGGTGGGTGGTGGTGCATCAGCAACACGTGATCTTCCTGTTGTCCTAGGGTTGGCGCCCCTCCCGGTACCGGTCTGGTACCGGGTCTTGTGCTTGCTGGGCGGAGTTGGATCATGCGCATGCCGTGGTGGCCGGTTCGGGGCGGCTCGTCTCCCCTGCCGCGCATACCGCTACGAACCAGGCTCAGGGAGGCGGGCACGCCGCTCGCAGTCCGTGCGATCCGGATGCACCTCACGGCTCGGGTGCTGTCAGGGACCGGCTCCGCCGTTGCCCCGATCGCCATGGCGTTCGCCGTGCTTCAGCTCGGGTGCGGGCGGGGCGGGGCGCCGTGGTTCTGCGGGCTGGTCAGCGGGCGTCGGCGGTTGTTCATGCCTGTGAGGACATGGGCGCGGTCGGCCAGGAGCAGGGCGAGTTCGGGGTACCTCGGCCGACGGCTTGCAGCATCTCTGCGATGGCTACGAGTTCCCCGATCCAGCGACGACTCCGCGACGTACCGTCCGCGGCACTGAGTCATCCCTCCGATTCCCCCGACTCGGCCCGCACCATGCCCTCCCGCAGCCTGCTCCACACGGCGAGGACCACACACACAGCCAGACAGCCCGATGCGGTGATCAGCAGTGCCGTGTCGGCGGCTGCTTCCGAACCCACCCCGCGGTCTTGGTCGGTGACGGCCCCGGCCAGGCCGACGCCGAGGCCGGCGGTCACGGTGATGACCGTCTTGGTGACTCCCGACGCCTCCCCGGCCCGCTCCGGCCGGATCACCGCCTGGGTGGCGATGAGCGTCAGTGAGTTAGCCGCTCCGAGGACCGCGCCGCCCACGGTGGCCACGGCTACGTACAAGGTGAGGGAGGAGGTCCGGGTGAGGCATGCCAGAACCAACGCTCCCCCGCACAGGCAGCCCACCATCAGCCGTACCGCGGCCCATGGCGGCACTCGCCCGGCGAGCGGCCCGGCGAGCGCCATGGCCAGCGCGGGGGCGAGGAACATGGTGCCCGCAAGGACGACCGAGAGGTCCCACTGACCCTGGAGCGTTAGGGGTACGACGAACAGGAACATCACGGTGGTGGTGTTGGCCGCGGCACCGGCCAAAGTGAGCGCCATATACGGCCCGTTGCGGAACAGGCTGAGCTCCACCAGTGGATGGGCTGCTGCCCGCTCACGCCGTACGAAAAGGATCAGCAGGGCTGCCGCTACGGTCACGCCCGTCAGCGCGGCGGGCCACGGCCAGCGAGGTCCGCGGTCGATGACGACGCAGAGCGCGGCGAGTGCGGCCGTGGCACCGGCCAGGCCACTCCAGTCGACGCTGCGGGGCGCGCTGGTGTCGTAGCTCTCGGCTGTACGTGAGGCGCAGACCGCGCCGAGTACGGCGAGGGGGACGTTGAGCCAGAACACGGCACGCCAGGACACCGACTCGGTCAGGGCGCCGCCGATGAACGGACCGCAGGCGGTGGCGATCCCGCCGATGCCGAGGGCCCAACCCGTGGCACGGCCCCGCAGCTCAGCCGGGTAGACGTTGGTCAGCAGGGACAGCCCCACCGGCATGATCATCGCGGCCCCGGCGCCCTGGGCCACCCGGGCGCCCACGAGGACGGGCAGGGTCGGGGCGAGCGCGCAGATCAGCGAGGCCGCGCCGAACACGGCAAGGCCCGCGACCAGGAGCCGCCGCCGGCCGAACAGGTCGCCGAGCCGTCCCGCCCCCAGCATCAGCGTGCCAGTGGACAGCAGGTACGCACTGATCACCCACTGGAGACCGTCTCCGCCCGCGTGCAGGTCGCGGCCGATCTGCGGCAGGGCGAGGTTCAGGCCGAACGAGTCGAGCTGGATGCAGAACACACCCACGGACATGGCGAGGAGTGCCCATCGCCGGGTAGCGAAGGGCGGCGTCGTCGCGCCGCCGACACCGTCCCTCAAGGTCGCGCCCTTGCTCATGACTGCCTACTTCTCCTCATGGTCGGCCTCTCTGGGGGTGGTTCTTGCTGCCGCCGCACGGCTGTGCGGCGGCACGAGACGCTGGTGGTGAGGGGGAAGGTCGCAGCCGAAGAACACTCCTGGACACGGAGCGCCGCTGCGGGAAAGGAGGAGGGATGAAGAAGTGGGGCCGGGATGGAGGGGCTACCCACGGGAAGTCCGATGTGCCACGTCGGCGGGACCGCTGCGTGGATGACTCACGCAAGATCCGTGCCTCGACGGGCGGTCGGGACGAGATCACCGTAACTGGTCCCCGGGCACTTGCCAACCCGTCCCTGCTCGGACCCGGAGAGCGAAAGAGGTCGGTAGAGTACCGAAATCCGCGCTGAACTACTGGTATATGGCGTTTCATCAGGCTGCGAGAAGGCATTCAGCCATCATGGGCAATGCTGCGGACTGTGATCATACGGTCGCATTGGGGCGCTCCTCTCCCTCGACTGCGCGAGTCGCGCTCCGAACCTCCGCGCCGCAAACTCCCAGTTGAACGCCCTGCGTTGGTCATCCCGCGGGTCGAGAGGTTTCGCGTCACGACCCGCCGACCGTGCATGGCGCGACCGAGCGGTCACTATCCGTACCGCCCAGCCAGGTTCATGCTTCCTGCGCCGATCAAGTGCCCTGGTCAGTCGCAGTGAAGCGCCCGAGAAATGCGGTCGCTCGGTGGGGTGGCCTGATCCCCCTCTGGGGCCTTGGCTTCCGGCTCAACCTCCTGTTAGGAATTTTATGCGGCAGACGAATGCCATTCCTGCACCTCTCCCCTCATGGATCAGGCGGGTTTAATGTCGTCAGATGCGCAAGGGATTGCTACTCCGATACGCCGGATAGCACCTACTCGCAGAGCGCGCTACAAGGCAGAGATTGCCTCGGTTTCTCCGGATTCGAGCAGGAACACCTTCGAGCAGTACGAAACATGTTTTCTCGGTGTCAGCCTGGAAAACAGCAACTTCACCACTCCCAAACTCACGAGCATGGTCAAGTGGATCTCCCGAAGGTTCGGACGATGCACCGTGCTCATCGGCGACAGTATTCATCGGCTCACTCTGGAGTCGACTCAGGAACTGCCCCCCGACCGCGCCAGGGAACGGGCGCTGGAGCTCGGCCGGCACTTTTTGGAGACCGAGGAGAAGGTGTTCCACGAGTACCGTGAGAGCACTGACTTCACCTTCCTGACCTGCGCAAAAGTTCAGGAAGGTGAGAGGTACGCCGAGTTCCACAGCAAGTTGCGGGCGTTCTTCGAGGAGGACGAAGCGTTCCGTTCCTCGGTTGAATCGTTCGGTCACGCCTATCACCGGAAGCGGGCTGACGGCATCAGCGGGGCCGAATGGGAGAAACGCATCCGGATGTCCAACGAGTACTTTCTCGAAGAGTTCGCCATCTTCGCCTGCCTCAAAGAGCAGGGGCTGCCAGTCATGGTGTATCCCGGATCGTTCAGCACCCTGTCCGAGATAGCCAAGGGCGAGCATCCAGGAGCCCCGGAAGAGTTGCGTGATCTCGTGGTGGTATCCCTTCATCTGAAAGGCCGGTGAGCATGACAGTCGAAGCTCGTGACCTGGTCCCCGAAATACGCCGGGGAAAGATATATCAAGACGTTTACGAGAAGCGTTCGCCCGACTTTCCCGCACTCGGCGAAGCACGCCTC
Source organism: Streptomyces sp. AJS327 (assembly GCF_013450295.1). Classification (GTDB taxonomy): domain Bacteria; phylum Actinomycetota; class Actinomycetes; order Streptomycetales; family Streptomycetaceae; genus Streptomyces. Next base: position 249,900 of record NZ_SKBR01000004.1, on the reverse strand, counting down.
GAAAGAGCCCGCGCAGTAGGCGGGGTGCTGGACTTCGGTGGTTCTGAGGCGCGCAGCCGGGCATTCCGGGACGGCGTTTTCCTCCTGGAGATTCCGGGCGAGCTCGACGTGTCGGCGGGTGACGCGTTTGCGCGTCAGTTCTTCGAGGGTCCGGCCGCGGCGCCGTACGGCCGGTTCCGCGACATCGGCAGCGACCACTTCGGGGATCCGCTGCTCGGCTTCCACCAGCGGATCAACCAGATCGAGCAGTTCCTCCTCGAACGCCGGTTCTGGTCCGCCGCCTATCCGCCAGAGATCACCGCCCTGGCCGAGTCGCTCACCCGGCTGTCGCGGCAAGTTCTGTGCTCCATCCTCTCCGCCGTGGGCATACCGGAGGGGGACTGGCGGCGGGCGACGGGCGGTTGCTCGCAGTGCGCGGGCTCGTATCACCTGACGTTCAATCACTACCGGCCTGCGCACGAGGACATCGGGCTCAGCTCCCACAAGGACGACGGGTTCCTCACCATCCTGCGGACGACCGCCCCGGGCCTCGAAGTCAGCCGAGAGGACCACTGGGAGACCGTCCCGGCAGACCCGGACTGCTTCATCGTCAACTTCGGCCTGTCCATGGAGATCCTGACCGCGGGCAGCCGCATGCCTGTGGCCGCCATCATGCACAGGGTCGCCCGCCAACAGGACGACCGGTCCAGCTTCGGGCACTTCAGCTCCAGCGGTTGCCTGCCCGGCGAGGACGAGGGCATCTACCGCTACCTACACGGCAGCGGCCTTGAGCGCGTCTGCGGCTCGCGCGAACTCATCGACGAGAACGACTACGAGATCTACGCCGGTACGGACGCGCCGGACGGATCGGACACCACCATCGCCCCGAGCCGCCCCGATGAGCGCCCCACTGCGAAGGGCGTACGCCAATGACCGCCAACGCAATGACCCTGCAGCGTGCCACCGTGACGGGAACCGGCCTACACTTCAACGCCGCCGACGGCCTGTCCCGGGCCCTGCGGGACGGCTGCTTCCTGCTCGCCATGCCCGCCGGGTTCGATCCGGGCCCGGGCATCAGCCTGTGCCGCGAGTTCCACCGGGCACCCGACGAAGGGCCTACGGCCACTCGGGCGTACCGCGGTTTCAAGGACGTACCGGGCGTCTACTTCGACCGGGAGCACTTCCAGACCGAGCACGTGCTCATCGACGGCCCCGGGCGAGCCAAGCACTTCCCGCCTGAACTCCTCACCATGGCCGAGCAGATGAGTGTTCTGACGCTCCTTGTGCTGCGTGACGCAATGACCGAACTGGGCATCGCACCCGCGCTGTGGAGCGAGATCACCGGTGGCGCCGTCGACGGCCTCGGTACCCACTGGTTCGCGGCGAACCACTACCGGCCGGAGCGTGCCAAGCTGGGCTGCGCCCCGCACAAGGACACCGGATTCGTGACCGTGCTCTACAACGAGGAGCCCGGCCTGGAAGCGTCCGTCGACGGCGCCTGGGTGTCCGTCGACCCTGTGCCCGGCTACTTCGTGGTGAACTTCGGCGGCGCCTTCGAACTGCTCACCGCAGCCCTCGATCGCCCGGTGCGGGCCATTTTGCACCAGGTGCGGCAGTGCGCCCTGGTCCCGGGAGCAGCGGACCGTTTCTCCTTCGCGGCCTTCGCCAACCCGCCTGCCACAGGCGACCTCTACCAGGTACGCAAGGACGGCTCGGCGGTGCCCGTGCGCGGTTCCGAGGACTTCCTGCGCGAGTTCAACGAGCAGACCTGGTCCGACCGGCACGCCGACTTCGGCATCGCCAAAGCCGTCGGCGCGGGCGGAGGCGGTACGTCATGAGCATCTCGCCGGACCGCCTCAGCGCCCTGCGGCGGGGCGGGACCGTTGCCCTGCCGCAGGGCCCTGGCGCGCCCTTTCCTGGAATCGTCGCCCACCATGACGGACCCAGCCGGTTACGCGGCCACGCCCCGGCGTTCCACGAGGCGACCGTGGTACGCGGGGAGCCCGCCTCGCACTACTTCCGTGCCTCCGGCATCAGTGCCTGTGCCGAGGAGAACGGCGGTCTGTGCACGTTCTGGATGGGCAGAAAACTCGCCGTCTATCAGATCACCAACCAACCGCTCGTCGGCGATGACGTCCTCACGCCCTCTACCGACGCCAACCGCGAGCTGTTCGGCGACTTCATGGGCTCCTTGCCCCACGACCACCCGGACCGCCCTGGGAAGCGGGCCGTGGTCGAACGCTCCCTCGGTAACGCCAAGTTCGTCGAGCGCCTGGAACCCGCCGTCCGGCGGTACACGGCAGACCACCTCGGCCGCGCGGCCGGCCGGCCCGTACCGCTCGACGACTTCACACTGTCCCTGACGGCGTACGTAGACAGCATGATCCCCGGCGTCCTCGATCTCACCCAGCGGCCGCTGCCCGAGTACCTGGACTCCGCCGAGTACGGCCGCGTCGTGCGCGGCTTCTTCGACCTCGCCTCCGACGTCATCAGCAACGACAACCCGGCAGCGATGGGCGAGTTCGATGTCATCGTGCCGTTCGTGCGCGAGCTCCTGACGGACAACTTCGACGCCCTGGCCGACGCGCCCGAGTTCAACATGATCCGGCGTCACTTCACCTTGTGGGAACTACCCTTCACCCGGAGGTCCGTGGCAACGCTTGACGCCACGCGGATCAAGGAACTGGGCACGGTCATCGTCGCCACGTACGACACGACGGCGCTCAGTTTGATGTGGGCGATCGGCTATGTGGAGGCCACGCCCCGGGTCAAGGACGCCGTCGTGGCGGAGGCCCGGCGCGGCATAGGGCCGGCGGCCGGGACGGGGTGCCCGTACGCGGACCCGCCTCCGCAAGCGGGCGCCACCCCGTCCGTGATCGACCTCGCGGTCCTGGAGGCCGTACGCCTCGGCGGCAGCAATCCCAGTGCCCTGTGGCGCCGTACGACCGAGCCGTTCACCCTGCGCCACAGGGGCCATTCGGTGACCGTTCCACCAGGCACCATGATGTGGCTGGACCGCCTTCAGGCCAACTGCGACCCCGCCGTCTTCCCCGAGCCGCGCCGCTTCGCCCCAGCCAACATCAAGGCCATCGTCCGCTCCGACCGGGAGACGGTCTCCTCGCTGCTCTCCCGCGGCCGCTACGAGATCAACTCGTTCAGCATGATCAACGCCGACCGGAACCCCCGCAAGTGCCCGGGCCGGCTCTTCTCGGTGCGGATGCAGTCCGTGGTCCTCGCAGAGCTGTACGGCCACTACGCGGTCGCCACGCATGGCACCGACCTCCAGCTGAAGCACCACGCGGCCATGCCGCGCCCGGCACGGCCGGGAAGCATCACGTTCCTGCCCGAACCCGGCATGCCGCGCGACACCGCAACTCCGAGGGAGCCGACCCCATGACCACCACCAACTCCCGCACCACCCGGGCCCGCTTCCACCCCACCACCACCCGGGCCCCGGTCCGCCTGCCGCCCATGCCCGGCGAGCGGCAGGCTCAGGCCACCTACCCGCCGGTGGACCTCGAACGCTCCTGGTTCGACGGGGACGAGCTGCTCTTCGAGCGCGAGGGAGGCTTCGACCGCGCCCTGGCCAAGGGGTTCTTCCTGCTACGCATACCCGACGGCCTCGACACCAGCCACGGGGACCGGTTCGCCACGCACTTCCACGAGGACCCGGCCGGTGACGACCTGGACCCCTACCGGGGCTACCGCCACGCCGACGTCCCCGGCACCTACCAGGGATACTTCGATCGCGAGCACGACCAATGGGAGAACTTCTACATTGAGAGGGCGAACTGGGCGCTGCTGCCGCACGAGGTCACCGAACTCGGCCACCGGATGACCGGCCTCGGCGTTGCCGTCCTGCGCGCGGTGCTGCGGCACGTGGAGGTACCGCCGGACCTGTGGAACGAGGTGTCCGGTGGCCTTTCCGACAACGGTGGCCACCAGATGCTCGCCTTCAACCACTTCCGTTCGCAGAAGGAGACCCGCGGCTGCAAGTTCCACCGTGACTCCGGGTGGGTGACCGTGCTCCGCTCCTTCGAACCAGGCCTCCTCGCGCTCATCGACGGAGAGCTGGGCGCCGTCAACCCCGAGCCGGGCCACTTCATCGTGAACTTCGGCAGCTCACTCGAAGTACTCACCGCCGCCCTGCCACGGCCCGTCCGCGCGAACGTGCATGGCGTGGTCTCCACCGAGCGCTCAGCGGGCCGGGCCGACCGCATCTCGTACGTGACGTTCCTGGACTCCGCCCTTGACGGCACCGTCTACCGGCTCGACAACGGCACGGCGTACCCCGTGCAGTCGGTCGCAGACTTCGCCGCTCAGGAGGTGAGCCGGACCTATGACAACGACGGCGCGCTGTAACCGGGGCACGAGCACGGCACCGGTGGAAACCGACCAGGACGGGAGTCGCACCATGACGGACACTGCGCAGGCACAGCAGGCGCCGCGGGAAGATCAGGAGGAGTCTCACCTCATCCTCCCCGCAGCCGAGGTCGATGCGGGCGCCCTGCGGTTCGCCACCGCAGACGACACCGAACAGGCGCTTTGCATCGGCGCGTTCAACGTGGCCGTCCCTGGGGGCCTCGACGTGCGCGCCGGACTCAACTTCTGCCGCACCTTCTACAAGCCGGGGACCGGTGATCCGGCCGACCGCCACCGAGGCCACCGCGAACACGGCCACCCAGCCTCCAAACTGGGCTACGAGGACCGGCCTGACCAGGTCGAGCAGCTCCAACTGGAGAGCTTCCTGTGGCAGGAGTACCTGCCGGACGAGGTCACCGCGGTGCTGCGGCGCATGCGGCAGCTGACCCTGGACGTCCTCTACGGCGTGTTCGACGCGGCAGGGGTGCCCGAGGCCGAACGCGACCTCATCACCGGTGGCGCCCGGCAGGACACGGGCCTGTGCTACACGACGGTCAACCACTACCGTGCGGGCCTGAGCGACCGCGCCGGGATCGTCGAGCACTCCGACAGCGGGTTCATCACCACGATCTGCACCGACCAACCCGGCTACGAGATCCTCCACGAAGGCCGCTGGCTGCCGGTGCGCGAGCGCCCCGGCCACTTCACCGTCAACCTCGGCGACGCCTTCCGGGTCCTGACCAGGAAGCTGCCCAGGCCCGTGACCGCCGTCTACCACCGTGTGCCAGAGCTGCGCCCGGACGCGGGCGTCCCGGACCGCTCCTCGTTCACGGTCTACATGGGGCCCCGCTACGACATGCCGCTCCACCAGTACGACACCGAGGGGAGACTGCGTGAATACCAGAGTTTCCGCGACTTCTCGGTGGAGAAGGCGGGCAAGCTCGGCTACGACTTCCACTCCCGCGTATGAGCACGGCGGCGGGACACCCGCGCACCATCGCGCTGCAGGGCTGGCAGCTGGCCGAACTGCGTGACGGTGAGCTGCACTTCACCGTCGAGGACGGACTCCGGCGAGCACTGAAGGACGGCTTCTTCTACGTGCAGCAGCCCGCCGACACGGACCTGTCGGCGGGGGACCTCTTCGCCCGTTCCTTCTACCTCCCGGCCGAGGCCCCGGTGAACCCCGCTGCGGAGCAACCGGACCCGTACCGGGGCTTTCGCCGCTGGACGGCCGAGCAACTCGGCCGCCACCAGGGATACTTCTGCCGTGATGCCGACCAGACCGAACAGTTCTTCCTGGAGAGCGCCTGGTGGGATCAGGTCTATCCGCCCGCGCTCGCCCGGCAGGCCGAGCGCATGCGTGACTTCGCGCTCGACGTTCAGCGCGCAGTGCTCGCCCGCCTCGACCTGCCGCGCGAACTCTGGGACAAGGCCACCGGACACAGCCTGTCCCCGCACGGCACACACACCCTGACCTTCAACCACTTCCGCCCGGAAGTAGCCGCGCGCGGACTGAACATCCACAAGGACTCCGGCTGGGTGACGGTTCTGCGCTCCACCGAGCGCGGACTTGAGGTAGACCGGGACGGCGAGTGGCACCCCATCGACCCGGTCCCCGGTACCTTCATCGTGAACTTCGGCTGCGCGATGGAGATCCTGACCCGGCTGACCGCCACACCGGTGGCCGCCGTGGCCCACCGAGTGGTGCGCCAGCCGCCGAGCGGCGGGGCCAAGCCTGACCGCTTCTCGTACGCGCTCTTCGTCGACAGCAGTCTCGACGAAAGCGTCTGTGCCGGCCTGTTCGCCTACGAACCGGGCAGCGGCCTTCACCTCCAGTCGGGGTTCGGGAACTTCCTAAACGACATCCTCGATAACACCTACCGGGAGGACACAAGCGGTCTGTACTGAGACAGCGCCGCCCGGCGGACGGCAGGCCATGGACCCGTCGGTGAACAAGTAGCAGCTTTCCAGTCGTACCACCGCAGCTCAGAGCTGTACCAGCGCGTCACTTGTTCACCGACGGGCCCGAGAAACCTCAAGTAGCCAGAGTTGCCGTAGGACACTGCCGGAGAGATCCAAAGCACTCACCCCAGCCGGACACCGAATGCCCCGATGAACCCAGTCGTCGCAGGGCAGTTGGCAGACGGCGGTACACACTGCCTTCAAATTGGTCGTCTCACCGAACCTAGTCGCCCTGTTCCGTTCGTGTTCCTCCCACCTGGGCTGAGTCGTGAAGACGGTTGGCTCAGCCTCGCCCACGAACTCTGTCTGACGACTCCGCCGCGTGACGCGGCAGGTCAGCCCTGCCGGGCGGCTCGGCGGCCGGGCAGGTCATGTCGGCGGCCCAGGTAGCTGATCATTCCGAGCGAGAAACCAGTCTCCTCGGCGAGATCGCGGCAGGTGCGTCCGGCGGCCCGTTGATCGCGGAGCCAGTCGAGATCGATCTGCCGCCAGCGGGTCGCTTTGCCCTCGCGGCTCATGCCGTACTCGCGGACCAAGACCTTGATGGCCTCCTCGTTCACGTCGACGTGCTTCGCGATCCACTTGAGCGGGCGGTACTCCTCGATCGAGCAGGTCTGGCTCGAACAGCCAGTCGCGGCGGTAGCGCGCGAGGAACCGGACGTTGGCCAGCTCGGCGTCCGGCGGCTCGCTCCACACCTCGTAGCGCCAGCCGCGGGACGCGACCGCCTCGCGGGTCCAGGTGAAGGTGAATGCGTGCTCCGGCCTGGCGGCCCGGTGGCGCGGCTTGACGTCGACGACCAGCGGGCCCGTGGTGGTGGCCATCAGGTAGTCCGGGATGTGCCGGCGCAGCGCGCCGTCCACATCGGCCCGCAGCAAGAAGGGCTGGGCCACGATCGCCGTCACGTCCCGGTCGGAGTCGGCGTACAGCAGCCGCGCGAGCTCCAGCCGCGACTCGTAGATCACGTGATCCGACTGCGTACTCGACCAGTACGAACCCGAGTAGTGCTTCTGCCCCATGTACCAGCGGAAGATCCGCCACGGCTCCGCCGCGTACAGCATCTCCAGCGGCACCGACTCCCAGCCGAGGCCGTCACGCACCTCGTCCTCGGCGAGCCGTAGACACACCTCGACATCCACCATCCGCCCCCAGTGCCCGTATAACTGACCTTGATCCGCAGGACAGTTACACGGGCACTGGAGTAAGAACGACCACACGCACTTTCGATCACTCAAAAGGGCGATCATTCCGAGCTGGACATCTCAGGATCGCGTCATAAGTGCTACTCAGAGGTCATCGCTCGCGAGAACATGACGCGGATTCTGAGTACCTACACTTCGTCGCGGCGGCCGTGTTGTGTTCCCGCCTGGAGCTGGCACCGAAGGTGGCGAAGGTGCGCACGGGGTTCGTCGCTGATCTTCGTGAAGGGTGGGCTGTCTTCATCGACGCCCTGTTCGGCGAGGCCGGGAAGCACGTCATCGACTTCGACCTGATCGAGTCCCAGTTCCGGCACCTGATGCGGGTCGCCGTCTCCGTACGGGAAGGCGCTCTCTCGTCGGCCACGCTGCTCAAGCGGCTGCGGGCCGGGTCCCGGAAGAACGCCACCTACACCACGTTCCGAGAGGTCGGCCACGTCATCCGCACCGTCCAGCTCCCGCGCTGCCTCTCGGACGCCCCGCTGCGCCGGCGGGTGACGGCGGCAACGAACAAGGTCGAGGGGTTCAACGGCTTCTCCCAGTGGCTCGGGTTCGGCAACCAAGGGGTCATCGCCGACGATGACCCGGTCGAGCAGGAGAAGGCGATGAAGTTCAACGCGCTGCTCACGAACGCGGTGATCTTCCACAACGCCCTGGACGTCGCCGAGACCGTCCGGCAGCTCCTGGCGGAGGACTGGGAGATCGAGCCGGAGGACCTGGCACGGATCCGCCCTACCTGACCGCCCACTTGAACCGGTTCGGCGAATACTCCACCCACGTAATCGGTATCCAGCCGGATGCGTACGAGACGAAGCTGGACGTGACCTTCACCGCGCTGCGCGAGCCGGAAGCGGCTGCCAGCGGCTTCGAGCGGGCTGCCTGACGCCAACGGGGCTGGCTCGGCATCATGGCGCACATGGACGAGCCGGAACTCTCCGGGAACGAGGTAAACGACCTCCTGAACGGCGACGAGCGGGACGCCGGATGGCAGGACGAGGAAGCGTACGAGTGGAGCCGGTGACCAGCGCCCGGGCCGTGGGTGTGCAGCTTCTGGCCGATGGGCGAGAAGCTGCGGCCGGGTGCCGGACGGAGCCGTCACGCTCCCACTCGGCACCCGGAGCGTAGGTCTAGCGGGTCAGCCGCAGGTGCCATCCGGCCGGGCCGGGCCCCTCCTGCTGTACGAGTGCGGGCGTGTAGGTCTCGGGGGCCGGGCGTCCGGCTTCTTCCCATGCGGTCAGCCAGTCGCGCAGGACCGTGAGGGAGGGGGATTCGGGGTGGTCGGCGTGGATCATGCCGTCCTGTTGGATGGCGGCGGCTGTGGTGGGGGTGGAGTGCCCGATGGCCCACAGATCGGGGGTGAGTCCGGCCATGGTGAGCTGTGGGTCGGCGAGGGATGCGGCGAAGGTTCGCCACGACGGCCAGTTCACTTCGGCCCCGTACGGTTCGGTGTGGGCGTCTTTGAGGAGGCGGTCCAGGGCGGTACGGGCGCCGGTGTGGAGGTGGTCGTCGCTCTCGCGCCAGGCCAGAGAGATCCAGGCGGGGGCGGGGAAGCGGTTCTCCCAGTCCACCCACCGACCGGGCAGGTCGAGATTGCCCTTCGGGGAGGTGGTGGCCTCGATGTAGCCGCCGTTGAACACGGCCTCGACCACCGGTACGCCGCCGCTCACCCGGACCTTGACCACCACGGTCATGTTGGGCACCGGCGCGATCGGCAGCGGCGCGACGATCACGCCGCCCTCGGCGGCCTGGTCGATCCACGCCTTCGGGAGGAAGGGCGGGGTGCACCAGGCCACCATACGGTCGTACGGGGCGCGTTCGGGGAAGCCGACGGTGCCATCGGTGATGTGGCAGCGCACGTTGTCCAGTCCGCGTTCGTGGTGGATGAGGTTGGCCCACCGTGAGAGGTAGGCGTCGATATCGAGGCTGGTGACCGTGCCGGTGGGGCCGACGAGGTGGGCGAGCAGGGCGCCGGAGTATCCGGAACCGGTGCCGATCTCGGCGACGTTCATGCCTTGGCGGACGTCGAGGGTGGTCAGCTCGCGGTGGATCACGGCGGGGTTGGAGCGGTGCGGGGTGGCGCCGCGGCCTTCGTGGTGGGTGTAGTGGCGCTCGGGAACGGTCTCGGCGGTGTCGGCGACGGTGGTCACGCTCACTCCTTCGGGGCAAGGGGGCACTTGTATGCGACAACTGCGCCGGGCGAGTGAAGGACACGCTCTCGGCGGCCCGGCGACGGGTCAGATGGTGAGGGCGGTGTGGTGGTGCCACCCGGCCGCGGTGTACTCGCCGACCGGCCCGGAACCAGGTAGTTCGGCCCAGGCGTGGTATTCGACCGGCGGCGGGGCGAAGCGAGCCCCCAGGCACCAGTTGAGGCGTCGGCCGAGCAGGGCGGCGGCGAGCATGGCACCCAGCGAGGTCTCCAGGCAGGCCGCGCGTCCGGGCCACCACCGTGCGGTGTGCCGCACCGCGCCGACCAGCGCCTGTGCCTGCGCCTCGTCCAGCTCGCGCCGGCCGACGCGGCGGGCGAGGCGAGCGGCGCGGACGGTGTGCCGGAAGGGCAGTCGGAGGAGTACCAGGGCGATGGCGAACCCGGCGGTGGCGGCCAGGCGTTCGCCCATGGTTCCGGTGCGGGTGGTGGTGTACGCCTCGATACTGCTCATCGCCGCCACCCCCAACGTGGCCTACGCCGGGAGGGCTGGGCTTCGGCTCGCGTGGCGAGGCCCTGGGCGGTGAGCACGTCCGCGACGGCACCAACGTCGTCGGCGGCACGGGAGCGGGGGATGCCGTAGCGCTCGGCGAAGCGGTCCGCGGCCTGCTGTTGGCTCGTGCTGGAGAGCAGGAGGAGTACGGCGGCGGTTGCGGTAGGGGTCAGATGTATCCACCGTCCTGTGTGTTCGTCCAGGAGAGCGCCGCCTTCGTCGGTGAGGGCGGGGTGAGTGCGTTCATGCAGCCGCCACATCGCCGCTCACCTCCTCCCACCAGGCGGGTCCGGTCTCCCGTTGGCGCATCCACATCTCGGCGGCCACCGCCTGGTGCAGGGCGCCGGCCGCCACGGGCTGTCCGGCTGCTGCCCGCGCGAGCTGGGCGGCGACCGGCTGGGGGGTGATCAGGCCAAGGGCGGCCAGCCGCGAGGACGTCCCGAGCAGCTCCCGCAGCACCCGGGCGTGGGTGCGCAGTCCTTCGTAGGAGAGGGCGTTGAACCCGCCCTTCGTTACGCGCTCCAGCACGAAGCCGGGCAGCACGTCGGAGGCGGTGAATGCCTCGGTGAGCAGGGGCTTGTAGCCGCCCGGTGCCCCGCGCTGGTCGGCAGGCACGGCCAGGCAGGCGCGGATGACTTCGTTGTCCAGGTAGGGGGCGGCCAGTTCGATGCCGTAGCCGTCCAGTGCCATCTCGCGCCAGCCGGCGACGTCGGCGCCGAGCCGGGCCAGATCCTGGCGCCCGGCCCAGTCCGCCAGCCGCGCGGGCGCCTGGTCCAGCGCAGCGGCGGCCCGTTCGGCGGCGTCGGCGAGCAGGCTGCGGGCGTCCGGGGCCATCCAGTCCGCCGTGGCCAGCAGCGGACTCCAGGCCAGGGGCCGCTGTGCCTGCGGTACCCACTCCCGCACGGGCCCACGCAACCCGGCGGCTACCGCCTGCCAGTCCCCGGCCAGGTCCCGGCACGCGGCCGGCCGCGTCCGGGCGAGCAGAGTGAACAGGGAGGTGTTCCGCAGCCGGGCGTGGGCCGTCGCGTGCCGCCAGGCCCGGCGGTGCTGCCGCTCACGCAGCAGATCCGCGAGATACGAGGAAGAGGCCGAGAGCACCCCGTCCCCAGCCGCCCCGGTCAAGTGCACCCCGGGCCCGGCGGTACAGGCGGCGACGGTCTCCAGCACGGCCTGCTTGATGCGAGCGGTGACGGTGTAGGCGTGGGGCGCGTCGGTCAGCGGCAGACGGCCGGGCTCGTCGAGCCCGGCGTAGTACACGGCCTCGGATGCACCGGGCACCGGATGGTGGTCGAGGCCCGGCACGGCGGCGGCGGTACGACGGGCGTAGTCCAGGTCGTCGTCGCGCAGCCGCTCATCGGCGAACGTCACCGCACACACCGGGGCCCGTTGGGCGGCCACGCAGGCCAGCGTGGTCGAGTCCAGCCCTGCCAGATCCGCGCTGACGGGCCGCCCGTCGAGCCGGGCGGCGACCGCTTCACTCAGCGCGGCACGCACGGTCGGCGCGGCCTGCCGCAGCCCGACGGGCGGATACGCGACAGGCTCGTACCGCTCCACACGGGCACCGTGGGAGCCCAACAGCAGGAGGTGCCCGCCCGGGACGCGCCGGATACCGCGGAAAAGGCTCCGGCCGGCGAGGACGTCGGGCTGGCCGAAGGCCAGATGCGCGGCGAGCGCGGCCGTGTCGACCGGCGCCCCGTCCAGCTCCGCCAGGGCCGACGCCGCCGACGACCACCACGTTCCGCCGCCGTCCGTGCGGTAGTAGACCGGGAACTGGCCGGCCAGGTCCCCGATCACCGCCACCTGCCCACCGCTGCGGGCGATCACCAAGTACGAGCCCGGCCACCGGGTCAACACCCGCCACCCGCACGCCCGCACCACCGGCAGCGCCTCCCAGATCTGCCGCTCATCGGCGCCGCATTCGCCCACCACCGCCAGCGCCACCAGACCCTGGCTCACCGCGCGAACCCGCTCGGCCGGCCACCCGCATGTCCACACGTTCTCCAGGCCCGGTACCGCCCGGCCCCCTGCGGGCCGCCGCGGCAGCCCGACATCCCCATACCAACCCGCGCCCCACCTCATCATCGGTTCACCCCTCCGTCGTCTCGGTGATGTACGGCAAGACGAAGGCGCCGGGCCCGCCCCGCCCCCGTGCCCCAGCACGAGAACGCGGTGGCCCGGCGCCTCCTGATGCCGGGGCCGACCGTGGCGCTCACCGTCCGACCGGCCCCGGCCGCCATGAGAGGAGGCTCAGGCGTTCTTGTACTGGGTGTCGTCCGCGCTGTCGAAGTTCTGGGTGCCCAGCGTCACCTCGCCGACCTCACCAGCCTCCAGCACGACGGGCGCCTCGTAGACGGGGGTGTGTTCCATGACGAACTCCCTTCACCGTGCCCGGCTTCTCATCCGCCGGGCTGTATCTCGCAGTCAACGCCCGGACACGGGCGGTGGGGAGCTGCCACAATGTGGGCCAGCGGTAGGCCAGTTGTGAACCAGGACCGTGGATCGGCCGGACATGACTCTTGCGGAGCGCATCCGTACTGCACGCACAGCCCGGCGCCCCAGGTGCAGCCAGCAGCGACTCGCTGATGAGCTGTCGGTCGCCCGCTGGGGCCGGCCAGGACTGGTGGACCGCCAGCAGGTCTACCGGTGGGAGACCGGACGGCGCGTGCCCGTCGAGTGGCTCCCCTTCCTCGAACAGATCCTTCACCTTGACCCGGTCGGGAAGAATGACGCCCAGGTGACCGCCGACACCGTGACCGACGTGATGCTTCTGGGAGGCAGCGACGTGGACCGACGGCAGTTCTTCACCGCGTCCGGCGCCGTGGGCCTGGCCGCCCTCCACCTGCCCGACGCCGAAGCCGTCACCCGCCGCGCCAACCGCTCCGGCCCCGTCGCCGTCGGCATGGGCGAAGTGACCGCCGTCCGCACGATGACCACCACGCTCGGCGACGCCGCCGCCGAACTCGGCGGCGGCCACGCCCGGCACCTCGCTGTGCGCTACCTGACCCAGGACGTCCAACGGTGGCTGAACGGCCGCTACACCGAGAAGACCGGCGGGGAACTGTTCGCCGCCACCAGCGAGCTGGTCCACCTCATCGGCTGGATGGCCCGCGACGAGGGCAACCAGGGCCTGAGCCAGAAGTACAACGTCCACAGCTTCCGACTCGCCGCCGAGGCCGGCGAGAACGAACTCGCCGCGACCGCTCTGCGCGGCCTCGCGGACCAGGCCGTTGACCTCGGCCACCTCCCCGCGGCCGTACGCCTCGCCGAGGCGTGCGAGCAGCGTGGCCGGAAGCTCGACAACGCCAAGGCCCTCGCCTACTACCGCAACACCTTCGCCCGCGCAGCCGCTGCTGACGGCGACCGGGCCACCGCCGCGAGGATGCTGACCTTCGCCCAGGCCGCGATCGAGAACGCCCCGGCGCCGCCCGGCCAGTCATGGGCGAGCCACTACAGCCACGGCCGGTGGGCCCACGAATCCGGCATGATCCACGCCACGCTCGGCGACCTCGCCGCCGCCGAAGAACACCTCCACCTCGCCCTCGACATCCACGGCCTCGACCGCAAACGCACCCGCGCGATCGTCCTCGCCGACCTCGGCCACGTCCAGCTCAAACGCGGCAATACCACCCAGGCCCTGGCCACCTGGGGTGACTTCCTCGACTGCGCGGACGGCGTGCGGTCCGTACGGATCGAGGACGCCTACGGCAACATCACCGCCCGGCTCCCCGCGATCCCCGACACCGCCGCAGCCCAGCAACTCGCCGAACAGCTCGCCGCCCGTACGGCTTGACCCCATACCGGGTCTCGCCGCGCCACGAGCCCGCCCGCCCCGCCTGTCGTCATACGAACGAATGACGACAGGCGCGACGGCCGTCCAATGACCCCGGGAAATCCGGGGGGCTCGCGGCGGCTCGAATCCAATCGGATCCGATGGTGATTGATGACAGGGTTTGACGCACAGCGGTCGAGCAGCCCCAGAGCCTGATCGACCAGCTGGACAACGCCGCCTTGGCGGACAACTGGTTCGGATACCCGGCTCAGAAGCACAGAATCCACCTCTCGCAGGCGTACACGCTGCTCGGCGACACCACTTCGGCCCGCGCCGAGCAAGAAGCCGCCCTCGCCCTCACCGACGCGCCCTCCGTCATGTCCCGGGCCCTCCTGGCCCTCGACCACGCGCAGTGCCAGCACATCGACAAGGATCCCCAAACCGCCGCCGACACGGCCACCACCACCTGGCACCAACTCCCCAAGGGCTACCAGAACGGACTGGTACGAACCCGAGCCGAAACACTCCGCGACGCCCTCACCGGTCGTCCCCGTGACCAGCTCACCGAAGCCCTCAGCACCTGACCACACAGCCGACACGAACGACGAGCACCCCGTTCACCGCGCCCAACACCGACCCCGCCATCGCGACAAGCACAAACCTCACCCCACCCAACGCGAGCGCCCCCGCACCTCCCCGGTCGGCCAGGCCCACACTGAGAACCGCGATCCAGCGCCCTCCACTCCCGGAGTTCGGCGTCATCGGACACGGCCCCGGCAGCGACACCCCCACCCCATCCCGCCCCGCGCGGCCCCAACACCGCCATCGAGCCGACCGCGCCGAGCGAGACAGGACGAGGCAGCGACCCCACCACGCACCAGAGCACGTTCACAGACGAACTGCTCACGGGACAGCGGCGCGACGCGGCCGACAACCAGCTAGCCCTCCCTCGACCCCCGCATACGCGGGGAGTTCGATGCCGCTCGCTTCCGAGTCATCGACGCTGAGCCACCCCCGCATGCGCGGGGAATACGGGAGCCCCGCGTGTGCGCGGGGAGCAGTTCTGGGGCCACCCCCGCGCGCGGGGAATACCGCCGCCACCGTCTCCACCCACCGCACGCACCTGGGGCCACCCCCGCGTGCGCGGGGAATACG
The DNA here is from genome assembly GCF_013450295.1 of Streptomyces sp. AJS327. Taxonomy (GTDB): domain Bacteria; phylum Actinomycetota; class Actinomycetes; order Streptomycetales; family Streptomycetaceae; genus Streptomyces. The sequence continues at coordinate 234,783 of NZ_SKBR01000004.1, read as the reverse complement.
GGGTGTGGCGGGCGGTCCCCGGACGCGCCGCGGGGCCACCCCCGCGTGCGCGGGGAATACGGTATTTGACCTGGGTGTTCGTCGGCGAATGGGCAGCGATTCACCCACTTTCCCGGAGTCGGACATCCCGCACATTCAACCCATCACCGTCTGGGACGAGGCTCCACGACCGAGCAGTCACCGGACGCTGACGACGGCGCCAGCGTGCAGTCTCTCATCAGATCGTGGGCGAAGAAGCCCTTCCGGGATTCTGTGGATGAGTCCCGATCTCGTACCCAGTGGTGCTCCGGGCAGCAGGCCGCGCTGGTGGGCGCGACGAGCGGTCGTGCCGTCGTGCCGCTTCTTCCGCGACGCGCTGTTCCGGCGATAGAGCCAAACGTCGTGCGAGTTCAGCTTCGAGGGAGTGGACTCGCTTTTTCGCGGCACGAACCGCCGGGGTCTCCCGCTCATTCGACTCGGCGCGTGGCGAGATTCCTTGTTCCGGGGTGGTGCCGGAGGTCGCTACGCGCTGGGCGGCGCGAACGGCCGCGTGAGCGCGGCGGTTACGTTCCCGGACTGCGGCATCACTGAGGTGGGCATAGGACCCTACGGGTGAGCTGGTCATGGGCGGGAGATGCCCAACGGCTCGGTGTGACGCGGTATGGGCCATGGTCTGAGCCGAGGTTCGTGGGGTGTCTTTGGGCTCGGTGCCAGCAGCTCGCTGAACGTGCTGACGAACGTGGTGGGGGATGACGTTGTGGGGTAGTTCGGCCAGGATCAGGTGTTCCTCGTCGCCGAACTCGACCTCCCGGATGAGACCTGCGACAGCGCGATCGACACGCTCTTTCCGGGTGCGGGCCGGACCCGCCTGGGCCCGGTCGGCGTCGGTCTCATAGGCGGTCAGGGGAAGGAAGAGGTGGGATTGGTGCGTGTCACGGCTCATCATCGTGTAGAGCGCGTTGGCCTGAACGCCGGGTGCGTACACCAGTGCGTCCTGGACGGTCAGTCCCTGTGACTTGTGACCGGTGATCGCGTACCCGAGGCTCAGCCCGCCCAGTGCGATGTAGTCGGCATCGATCCACTCGGCCTGATCCCGCTGCCCGTCCGGGCTTTTCTCCCGCCATTCGACAAGAACGCGGCTGTCGCCGTCGATCGCCCGGACCAGACCGCGGTAGCCGTTGAGGACGTCGTGGTTCTCGCCGTGGCTGATACGGGAGCGGTAGTCGTTCGCGCGCAACAGCACCTGGTCCCCCACAGAGACGGTGAGTTCGCGTCCGCCGGCGAGCGCGTAGGTGTGTTCGGGCCCCGAGAGGTCTCCCCGGGCTTTTCGGAGGGCGCGCGCGCCGAGGTTCAGGTCGTCCACGATGTCGTTGGTGGCGGCGAGCATGAGCAGGTGCCGCACGGCGGTGTGGTCGTCGGCGTACGCGGCTCGCTTGTCGGCCCAGACAGTGAGCATCGCGGCGACGGTGGCGTCCTTGTCCTCCAGCGCGTGGACGCGACCGGTACCCGCGAAGGTACGGAGTGCTTCGACGCGTTTGTCGTCGCGCCACAGCTCCAGTGCCCGGCGTTCGGCCATGTCCTTCTGCCGGAAGTTCTCGGTGAGTTGGAGGCCGCCGACGAGCTGGTGTACGGCGGCGAAGGACCCACCGATACCGGGTGAGCGCAGCTGCTTGGGGTCACCGATTCCGACGATCTTCGTGCGGGTCGTCGCGGCGTGGGTGAGGAGTTCGGCGATGTCGCGGTCGTCGCACATCGCGGCCTCGTCCATGACCAGGACGTCCACTCCGGTGAGGCCGGGGCCAGCGTTGCGGATACCGGTGAGCCAGGACGCGAGGGTGCGGGACTCGATGCCCGCCTCGGCCTTGAGGTTCGCGGCGGCGACGGCGGCCGTACTCGCCCCAGCCACGACGAGACCGCTCGCTTCCCACGCCTGCCGGGCGGTGTCCATGATCGTGGTTTTGCCCGCTCCGGCGATGCCCACCACCGCATCGATTCCGTGCCCGGCCGCGAGTAGCCGTTGGAGGACGGCGCGTTGCTCGTCGGAGAAGGCGAAGCTACCTCCGTGCTGGGCCTCGACGGCGGACAGCGTCATGTCCACCGTGTTGGGACTGACGACGGCGGCCTGCTCGTTGAGGCGACTCGTGGTCTCGGAGACGATCAGTGCTTCAGCGTCCACCACATCCGCGGTGGTGTACCGGTCGGCGTGGGTGAAGTGCTGGGCACCCTTGGGGGTGAGCTGGATCGCGTACCCGGCGTGCTGGAGGACGGAGTTGGTGAGCTGTTCGGCCTCGGCAAGGTCCGTGACGCCGTACGGGAGGGCGTCCAGCACAGCGGCGATGGCGGCGGCGTGGGTGAACTCCTTGGTGGTGGCGGTCAAGCCCGTCGCTGGGTTGAAGACCTGGGCACACAGCTCGTCCAACCCCGGGTTGTGGTGGGGTCGTTCCTGTTCCATCGCACCAGCGGCGATGGCGTCGGGGTCGTCACCGGCGGCGCGGCCTTCGGCCTGCCAGTACGCGCGCAGCGCGTCATCCGAGGCCCCGGCGGCCTCGCCGTTCTTCGCGGCTTTGGAGGCGGTCGAGGCGACCGTGCGCTCGCGCGTGGTGGCGCTGTCGTAGGCGATGCCCAGCTTGGTCAGCAGGTCGCGGACCTGGCTGTCTCGCTTGCTGAACAGTCGGATCGTGGCCTCGGGGATGGCCGCGATCTCCCACGCGCCGGTGCGCTCGTCGCGGCGGAAGCTGATGCCGAACCTGTCGGTCAGCTCTCTGCGGATACGGGCGTTCATGAGGGACTGGGTCGCACGAGCGTGCCGGTGAAGGTCGCGGCCCCCGCTGGCCATGGTGGACCACTTGCCGTCCTTCCCTCGCACCATGTTGGCCAGAGTGAAGTGCAGGTGGAAGTGGGGATCGCCGTACGGGGCACCGTCGACCGGGCGGGCCGCACGGTGGACCATCATCCAGCCGCAGAACCCGCTCGTCTCCATGGTCCTGGCTTCGTCACCGTCGCCGTGGTGGCCGCGCATGGCGTACGCGGTCCACCGCTCCAGGGCCGCTATGGACTCGCGGCCGGCGTCCGTGTAGATGCTCTCGACCTGGGTGGCGATCTCCGCGGGCGCGTAGGCGAGGAACGCGGACTTCGACTTCGCCAGGTCCAAGGTGACGTCGGCGCCGAAGTTGCCGACCTGCACACGGCCTTCGAGGAGAGCGGCTTTGATCTCCTCGGCGTCCCAAACGTCTTCGGGCGCGAGCCCAGCCGCCTTGGCCATGGTCACCGCTTCGCGGACATCCATCGGCAGGTCGCGCAGACGGCGTGCGCCTTCGCCCACGGTCTGCGCGTACCGGCGCTTCATCGACGCGGCGTCGAACAGGTCGGTGGGCCGCTGTCCGGTCTCGGTGGCGCGGGCCTCGATCGCGCGCAGGAGTGCGCGGGCGTCCAGATGGCCACCCGCCTCGGCCACCACCGCCTTCTCCAACACCTCTTCGCCGTACAGGTCAGCCGCGTTGATACCGACGGCGTCGGCGAGCTTCAAGACCGTCGAGACGGGAACCCGGTGCGACTCCCCGAACCGCTTGAGCTGGCTCTCCATCCGGCGGAAAGCGTCCCGCTTGCGCTGGGAGTCCAGCAGCGAGGGCGGGCTCACGCCGCGCTCGGCAGCGGCACGACGAACCGCGCGGGCCAGCGAAGCGGCCGGGAGCCTGGCGCCCGGCGCGATGGCCAGCTTGGGTTCCACGAGTGTCTGACCGGTTCGGGGATCTTCCCCGTACATGAGACGCCGGGCGGCCTGGAATCGGGCGGGCACGAGGACGCTGCCAGGTGTGATGTCGAACTCCGTGAGGCCGTTGCCGATCCACACGAGGGGGCGTTCGCCGGCGTCCAGGTGGTAGTCCACCTGCCCGTTGGCGTCGGGTGAGGAGAGGGCCTGTTCGCCGTAGAGGACGCGGGCGTCGAGCCCGGCTGCGGCGGCGACTTCACAGGCGTCGGTCCCGGTGAACCGCGCGGCCCCCTTGCTGCGAAGGAGTCCGCGGGTACGGAAGAAGGCGCGCTTGGCCTCGCGGGAACCGAGCAGGCTGGAGACGGGAACACCCGCGGCTACGGCCTGGGTTTCGACGGCGGCGACGAGAGGGGACGCGTCCACCGAGGCGGTTTTCCCGCAGCCGTGCCCGCCGGTAAGGCGATACTCAACCTGTCCATCGGACGGGCCGATCATGGTCACCCATCCCAGTGGGCCCGTCACCTCCCGCCCCTCTCAGTCAAATTCAGCCAAGTTGGCCAATTGTATCGCCACGAAGTGACGATACCTTGGTCCTCTTAATTCAAGATCATGATCAACGAGGGGGAGCCTCGGGCACTCGGATCGGCCTGGTCGCTCGGGCGGATCAGGCTCCTGGAACCTGATGTCCGGTTGGACTGCTACCTCTGTGCGAGGTGCGAGGTGCGCGGGCTGGGATGGCGTACGCGCTGCGGCGGTACGACGATTGGGCCTCGCAGTCACTGCTCCGGGTATCGGCTTTCCACCGGGGCGAGTCACTGGGTCTGCGAGCTGACCCGGCCCTCTCGCTGCGAAACGGGCGGCTGCGGCGGAGGCGATTCGGCGGACTCCCCGCGCCAGGCCGCACCAAGACCCTGTGCCGCCCTCTCCAGTCCGGAAACCGCATCGCACCACGCACCGTCATCGGTGGAAGCCATGTCCCACTGGGCGGCAGCACTCATCAAACTCCGCGTTTCCCGTTCCACCCAGTCGGACCATGGGGCCAAGCCCTTCGCGACCGCGCGCACCGCGCCCAGCTCGGCCAGAAGATCAAGGGCCGCCGGCTCCATAGCCTCCCTTGCCGTACGCAGGGCAGACCGCACAGCGGACTTGCACTCCTCCGTGTCCCTACGCGGCGGCTCAACCCGCGCCTCATCGCCTGTGATCCGTTCCCCGGATTCAAGGTCAAAGATCGGGCCCAACTGCCGATTCCACCAGGCTCTCATCGCTCGCCAGGAACGGGCCGCGTCCGCCGCAGCAGGCCGCTCCCGCCGACTGATCTCCAGCAGCCGCCCGGCACACCGGGCCACCTCCGCCACAGCTGCGGCTTCCGCCGTGGCGGCTGCCTCCTGCTGGGTGCCGAACGACTGCTCGACCACTTCTGCGGCCTCGTCGTCAGTGATCGGCCACGCCTTCTGCATCGCGGCATGCTCGGCGAGCTGCTGCCTCTTCCACTCCCGGAGCAGGTCAGCCGGGTAATGCGCTGGAGTGTCATCGATTTCCGCAGCGTGTTCCAGGCACAGAGGCAGGAGGTTTTCTGCGCTGCGGTTCTCCGCCTCCGTCATCTGCGGTTCCCAGCGAGGACCGCCCTCGCTTCGCGCGTGGATGTGCGCCACGCGGCTGTTGAGGATCGTCTCCCCGGTCTCGTTGTTCATCCGGTAGAGCGGCCTGCTGCATCCGGGTTCGCCGCACCGGAAGGCGGTGGCGTAGAGCTGCTTTACTGTCGCTTCGGTCGGCCCCCGATGCTCAATCGGGCCTGAAGGCGTACGTCCTGTCATCGGAGATCGCCTTCCGTGTCCGCCCGCGATGACGTTTCTCGTGTTCAACGACAGCGGAGGGCTGCGGGCTACGGGTCGCGGCCGTCGAGGATGCGAGGTAGGTCTGTATATCCGGCCGCCGATCGCGCGGGGGCATCTTTCGCCCCGCTGGTCACGACCATCGAGGGATGCAGCCGCCAGCCGCATCGGACACCGACGCGGAGGGCCGGTTCGGGCCCGGTGGTCAGACTTCGCCCTATGCACCCGAGCGCTCGCCCGGAGGGCGGAGCGGGCCCCGACCGGCGGAGGGCTCGTAGCGGCTGATCCGTCGCCTCTGCTGCCGGATCGTGCGGTCTTGGTTGGGCCCTGCCCGAACCGCCAGCGCCTGGTGACATGGCGAAGGCCCCCGCTCCAGACTGCCGATTGAAGCGGAGACCTTCGTCATGTTCGCCGGGTGGCTCTCTTGGCCGACGGCTATGTGTTCAGAGGCCATTCGCCGAACGGCACCGGCGCCTGTCCTTGGGCTTCGCGCACGGCTTCCTCCGTACCGCACGTCGTGCAGATGAAGACCTCGCGGTCGGTGGTCAGCCGGGAACGTGCGGGCCGTTCACCGAGCGGGCCGCCGCAGCGCGGACAGCGGGTGTCGGGCACGGGTCACTCCCCCGGGTTCTCGCGGGCGGACTTGAGGATCAGATTCCAGGTGGGGCGTGAGTAGGTCTTCTCCGTCTGCTTCTGGAGTTCGGGAATCAGTTCGGCGTTCTTCGCGCCGGGGTTCGCGGCAATGGCCTGCCGGGCGAGGGTCAGCCGCTCGTCCCCCTGGTACGGGTACGCGAGCCCGCAGCGGCCCTTCGGGCGCCCGCCGGCGTGCCCGCGGCCCTTGCGCTCCGCGAGGTACTGCCACAGCCTCCACCGCTTCCACTTCGGGCGCCGACGGGTCGGAAGCACGTCCCAGTCGTCTGGCTCTGGCCACCCCTCGGGCGGGTTCTTGACGTAGTGGGAGACCGTGGCGGAGTCAGCGAAGCCGCAGACCTTCGCGGCCTCGGCAGGGCCCACCATCTCTTCGGGGTCGCCGTCGAGCTTCGGCGGGTTGGTGGTGCTGGCGGCAGCGCGCTGCCGCTGAAGCTCGTGGTGCCACGTCGCCCATGCGTCGCCGTCCCAGTGCATGACGCCGTCGATGGTGTCCGCGACGGGCGGGTGCCCGTTGTTCTCCCGGTTGGTCCAGAGGTTCTGAAGCGTGGGTTCGCTGATGCCGTGGACCTTGCGTAGGTCTGTGCGTGAGTAGAGCGTGCGGCCGGTCTTGGGGGACACGGTCGTCTCCTGTCCTTGGTCGGGGTCGTGACCGCTCCGCGCGGCCACTGGATGTCGTCCGGGTCCTGGGTCGGCGTCCACGTACGACTGCCCACTGGTTCGAGCCGGGGAGGGTGGCGATGTCGGCGAGGGGGACGGCAGCGGCCCAGTCGGCGCGGCCGGGGTGGTCGACGGGCAGGTTGAGCACGAGATGGCGGCCGGTCGGCGAGAAGTCCTCGACAATGACGAAGCTGTCGGTGGGATCGGCGCCGATGCTGTTACCCCTCGTGAGCTGGGCGATGTCGCCGGGCTGGGGACAGTGGGGGCGTCGGTCACATAGCATGGTGTGGTCTTTCTGGTGAGAGACACCGACGGCCAGTGCCTTGTTGCCCTTGTGCGCTGGCCGTCATCTGGTGTCTGGGTGCGCGGCGTCCTGGGGGACGCGCGGCCGGTCGGAGGTTGCCCGCTCCGCTGACGGCGGAGTAATTAAACCACCTTTGCGTCGAGCGGACGGGGCCCTGATCCGGACGACGGCGGTCATCAGAAAAGGGCCCCCTGATCTGCGTCGCGTCGACCCCGGTCGACGGATGGCCGGGTGATGCGGAGTTCGTAGCGGGGGCGTTCCGCGTGCGGAGGAGCGTGGGCTTCGCGGCTGTACCGGCTCCACGCCACGACGGGAGCGCCCTGGTCGATCCAGTCGGCCGGGTAGCGGGCGGTGAGCTGGGCCCAGCGGCTCCGGCTCCGTGGCACAGCCCCATCGGTCCTCGACCGTGGTGATCGGCGGCAGCGTCCTCCAACCGGGGAACGCATGGTCGTGCGCCTCCTCCACCGCTTCGTTATCTCCCTCTCCGAATCCGTCACCGGAGTACACGGGACCTTCCCACCCGCACACGAGGCACCCGCCGCAGAACTCCTGTTTCTCCCCCCGGCGGCCGGTCGGCCGGCTGCGGGAGAGCAGGGTCGGGGTGTGGTGTGCGGGCGGGTACAGCTCGCGGCCGAAGTCGCTGTACGCGCCGCCGGGGTGTCCGGGCTGGATGTGCCACGCCTGCGCCGCGGTCTCGGGCCGGTGGCGGGTCCGCGCGTTGCGCACTCGCCAGTAGTACGTCTGCCGCGCCCGTGCCCCGGTCGGCTCGGGGACGGTGGCCGTCACGGTTTCCTGCTTCCGGCGGCGAGCACTTCGCGGAGTGGGTCCGCGAGCACGGTCTGTTCGTCGAGGGCGTCGAGGAATCGCGGCCCGTACGCGCGGCGCACGGCGCGGCGGGCGTCCTGGTGGCGGTCCAGCTCCGGGTAGTACGGCGATCGGTCGAGCACGTCATAGCCGTGCTGCGTGAGCACGTCGGCTATGAGCGACCGGACTTCTACGGGGTCGAGGGTGGAGAGGTCGGTTTCTCCGGGGGCTGCGAGGAGTACGCGGATCAGCTCGGTCGCGCTAAGCCGGGGGTGGAGGGGAACGCTGAGCCGGTGGACGCCGTCCCGGCTGGGTGTGGCGGCTCCTCGGCGGCTGGGCGTCCTGGTGGTGCTGCGGTCTTCTGTCGTCTCGTCCATCGTGATGGCCTTCGGTGGTTGAGGATGCTGGCGGGGCGTCCGGGGTCAGAACAGGGCGTGTTCGGCGCGGGCGGCGTCGGCGGCGGTACGGCCGGGTTCGGCGCTCCACCGGTCGAGGACCTGGCGGTGCAGGACCTTGGCGGCGCCCGGGTCGTCGGCGTCGACGGGGTGACCGGCGAGGGTTTCTGCGAGGGTGGCGAACGCCTGGTCGCGTGTGCGGTCGATGCGGTCCCAGTCGTACGTCCGGCCGGCGGCTCCCCGCCCGTGGCCGGCGGCGACTTGGAGGGCGCCGCGCGGCCAGCACGGCAGGGTGGCGGTGCGGCCGGGACCGTCGAAGAGGCGCGGGCCTTGGTGGATGCCGACGTGTTCGATGTGGCGGGCGGCCCATTCCAGGATCGCGGCGGGGGTGTCCGCGATGACGATGCTCTCGGGGGTGTGGCGGGTCGGCACGGTGCTGTCCTTCGGGAGGGACAGGGGCGGCGGCGCGCTGCCGCCGCCCCAGTCGGGCTGCTAGTGGTAGGCGGGGATCAGTCGGCGGACCTTGTCCTCTCCGATGCACCCGCCCTTGTGACGGCGCGCGCTCGGCGGCCCCCGTTGCGCCCGCGCAAGTGCGACCAGAACTTCGGGCCCTCCCACGGGCACAACTCGCAGCTGAGGTACCAGTGGTTGTCGCTGCCGGGAAACCCGGTGAGGGCTGCCCGCCAGTGGTGAGCCCGGAGCCCCGCGAACGCGGTCAGCGCGCCCTCGATGTTGCGATCGTTGACCGGCATCCGCGGGTGCAGGAGAGGCACCGGCCCGCACAGCGGGGTGGGGGCCTCGGCGAGGACCTGGTCCAGGGGGACGGCGCCGATCCGACCGGCGGCGTACTGCTCCGCGAGATGGGCGGCGGCCATCTCGGTACCCGGTGTTCCCTTCGGCGGGCGACGGAGGTTGTGTTCGCCCGCGGTGGTGAGGACGAGCCAGTCACGGTGCCACCTGTAGGCGCGGCCGATGACCTGGTCTTCGCCCACGATCACGGGATATCGGCACTGGATGTCAGGGGCGCCGACGCGGTACTTCGGGACGGTGGTGGTGCCCTGGGTCGCGGGGACGATGAGCCTGCCCGCTTCAGTGGCGGGGACGGCGACGGTCGCGGGTCATTCGAGGAGTTGCGTGGTCATGGTGGTGCCCTGTTCTGGTGAGAGAGAGGCCCGCCCCGGCGCGCTCGGCCGCCGGGGCGGGCGGGGGCGTGGTTACGCGGCCTCGGCCGGGGCCTGCGGGGCGGCGGACCATTCACGGTGCGGGGTGACGCCCAGGTCCGAAAGGACCGGGTTCAAGCTCCCGTTGTCCGGCACCCATTCCCAGTCGGTGCCTTCGACGCCGGGTCGCTCGGTCCAGGTGAGCATGTACGAGCGTCCGGAGGTACGGGGGTCGCCGCACACGGCCTGTGCCTCACGGCGGGTCATCGCCCACAAGGCGCGCTTGCGACGGCGCGGGGAGTTCTTCGAGGCGATCAGCACCAGCGCCATGCTGTCCAACCAGCTCGCACCCGCGGCGGGGGCCGCTGCGGCGGTCGGCTCCCCGACCGGTACCGGCTCTTCGACCGCCGGGGGCTGCTCGGCAATCTCCTGCGGTTCGGTGGCCGGGGCCTGGGGCGGCTGCTGCATCTCGTCGGCGCTCCTACGTCCGGACACGCCGTAGTACGGGGCGGTCCATGTCCAACCGTCGTGACGGTTGTCCGCTGCGCGAACAATGCGCTTGCCGGGGCTGTTGTGGATGTGCGGGATGGTCACGGACTTCGGGTTGACCCGCAGGACCTCGTACCAGGTACCGCGGTAGAGAACGAAGTCACCGCGCTTGAAGTCGGCCCGCGACCAGATCGTGAAGCCCTCTGCTTCGGCGTCCTCGATGACCTTCTCCCAGTGGGCGATCTCCTCAGTCAGCTCCTGACGCTCGATCTCCAACTCCGGGTCTGCCGGGTTCCGGGAGAACCCCTTGGCGGACTGGCCGCGCTGCCACTTCTCGACCGCGCGGAGGTCGGCCCGCAGCTTGTCGAGACGGCGGAGCGTGCGGCCGGGGTCCTTCTTGAACTGCTGGTAGTTCGCGGCGGCCTGCGCCCGGCCGGTCCAGTGGGAAGCGCGGTTGCTCTCACTGATGCTCTTGCGCATCGCGTCGTCCATCCGCGCGTGATCACGGCGGGCGCGGCCCTCGGAATGGTGACCCACGAGGATCGGCTGCCCGAAGGCGAACCGCTCGGATATGTCTTGGCTCTTCTTCCACGCGGCCTCGGAGGACTGGGCGGCGTTGGCGGCGTACCCACCGAACCGATCGGCGCGGCCGTCGGCCTTCTCCTGTCGCTCCTGTTCGGCCTCGCTGAAGCTTCGGCGGTCGGCGTTGTCGATGGTCAGCGTGACCTCGAAGCCTGCGACGCGGAGTCGCTGCGCGAGGCGTTCGAGCGAGGGGGAGTAGGTGGCGTGGTCGCGGCTGTGGGGGAGGTACCAGCAGCCAAGGTTCCTGCTCCAGCGGAAGGGCTGGCGCTGGGTGCGGCCGTACTCGCGGAGTCGCAGGATCTCGGCCGATCCGTCGCTCCGGCTGGTCCCCTCGATCAGGGTTCCTTCTCGGCGGGTGTGGGTGATCTCGATAGTCATTGAACTGGTCTTTTCTGGTGAGAGTTTGTGGTCCGGCCGCAGGGCGGACTTTGCGTTGGCAGCGGCGCTGCACCACGGGCGCGGGCCGTGAGGGACGATCGGCTCGCGGGTCGTCGCGCCTGCGCGGCGACAGGGGCAGTCGCGCCCCCGCGGGGCGCGTCCGCTGCGGTCCGGTGCCCGTCGTCGGTCGGCGGAGTCGGCCGGCGGCGGTGAACGCACCGGACCTTTCCTGCCGCCCCGAAGGGGTGTCCGCTGGGGTGCTCGGGGGCCTGCCGGTCCGGAAGGTTGCCCTCCCCCGGACCGGCGGCCCTTGGTGTCAGCTGCGGTGGAGCGTGTGCCGCGCGGCCGGGTCGGCGTCGGCCAGTCCGGTCCGCTCGCGCCATGCCTCGCGGACGGCGGCGCGGAGCGCGTCCCCGTCGTCGTAGGCAAACCGGCCCCGGCGCAGGTTGCGGACGATGTCGCGGAACGTGTCCTGGTGCATCGTGGCCAACGTGTCGTCCAGCGTGGTCAGCTCGTGCGGGAACATCGCCTGCACGGAGTCGCCCGGCTCCGGGGCACCAAGGGTGAAGTACCAGACCACGGACATGGTGGCCTCGTCCGCGAACTCCGGCCCTCCGAACGGGCCGACGACGACGGCCGGTCGGGTGTCGAGCTGGTGGCCCCGGAACCAGGGTCCGGCGATCACGAGCGTCGCGGTGGGGAAGTCCTGGACGGTGGGCTTCTGGTCGGTGGTGAGCATGTCGTGTCCTTCTGGTGAGAGGTTCCGCCGGGGCCGGTCGGCCCCGGCGGGGGTGTCGGGAGGGGGGTTGCCCTCCCCCTCCCGACACCACTAATTAAACCACGTTATAGCCTCGGGTCAACCGATCACGGCAAGTTCGCGGCGCTGCTCGGCGGCGGCCCTGACGTCGCGGGCGATGGCGCGGCCTGCCTCGATGGCCCGTACGGCGGACTCGTGAACCGGGGGCTTCCCGCCGTCGGTGATGATGCCCGCGAGCGGCGGCATGACGGCCGGGCCGGGAGTGATTCCGAGGATGAGCGCGGCCACATGCGCGGCTGAGGCGACCTCGGCGGCGTGCTGACCGGGAAGGGGTGCGTCCGCCTCGGTGATGCGTCGCCACGCGTGGCCGCACAGGAGGATGCGGACGGCGTTGTCGGGGGCTTCCTGGGCGAAGTCGAACCCCCCGGCCTGCTCGGAGTCCTCGTGGTACTGGTCGCGGTACTGGCTCACCAGGACATCACGGATGACCTCGACGGCGAGCGGGGCGGCGGCGGGCGGCTCGTAGGCATCGCCGTCGGTCTGGCTGATGTCGAAAACCGGCCCGGCCTTGAAGCCGGACACCTTGCGCGCCTCGCCCCCGGCAGCCTCGTCGGCGGCCTCTCGCTGCGCGCCGTCGGCGGCTGCGGCCGTGGCCTCCCGCCCCTCATCGGGCCGCCGCTTGATCGGGGTCCAGATACGGAGAGAGGTAGAGCCCTTGACCGGGAAGCCGGCCGAGCTTTCGCCAGCCACCGGAGCTGAGTACGTGGGTGGCATTGGGATGCTGGGCGGCGACGGCAATGCAGTTGGCGGGGCTGCGGTCGTCGCGGTCCGTGTGGGTGAGGTTCGCGGCCGTGCGCATGACGGCGACCCAGAAGTCTTCGCGGGCGACCATCGCGGCGTACGCACGATCCATGACGGCTTCGATTTCGCCGCGCATCTTGGCGGAGTAGGCCCGGCGCTCTTCGTCGGTCATCTTCGGCTTACGGGGCATATCTCGGTCCTCCTGGTGAGAGATCGGCATCCAGGGCCGGCTGGCCTCACGATGCCGGTCGGGGATTATCCTCCCCTTTCGACATCACTAATTAAACCATGTTCTTAGGGTGAGGTCAACCCGGATACACACTCTGACCTGCTCTTTCCCGCACCATCGACCCGCACCCGCCCGGCCGGGCCCGGCCACAACGGGCCTGGGCGGGGTTCCCTCCTCGGTCGGACAGCTCCGCCGCACCAGGGTTCCGGGCGCGGTGTCCAGGCTCGCGAAGCGACCGCGCAGCGGCTCGGCCTGGACGCCGTGAACGGGTTCCTGGTACGCCTCCTGGGTGTCCGGCCGAGGAAGGAACCCCGCCTTCACCCGCACCACGACACTCCCGCACCCGACCGACCAGCCCCCACCCCCTCCGAGAGAGGACCCGCCGGAGGCATCAAGTCTTTGAGGCCGGCGCCAGTGTCACCACAAGGTGACCTGCTCGGCGGACTTCCCGCCCGACCACGACCTTGTCGGGGCCAAGGGCGACTCGGACGGCGGGCGCAGCGCTTTCACCGCGGGGCAAGAGCCACCTTCCTCCTCCCATCGGTCGGCGGCGTCGCGCTCGGCGCGGGCCTGCTGTTCGGTGAGCAGGAGCGGCTTCCGGTACAGCTTCCGCGCACTGGAATCGAGGGGCGGGAGTACGCGGGCGGCGGCCTTCTGGTCGTCTCGGCGCTTGTGGCGTCGCCGGACTTGGGCGAACCGTGCCTCGTAAGCGGCTTGGTCGCTGTCGTGGAGCCCGGCCGGGTGGAGGCGAGCCAGTTCAAGGGCAGCTTGCCCCATCGGAGTTGGCGTCAGTACGGGGGTTCCGTCCTCCTGGCGGACGGCGACAAGGAAGCGCGCGGCGAACAGGGCCTCGGTCCGCTCGCGGCTGATCCGCCGGCCACCGTTCCACACGCCGTGCCGTGCTGCCTGCCGGGCTCGCCCGTCTCTCCAGTACAAGCGTCCGGACTCGGCCGCCTCCAGCACCCGGACGTGTCCGGCCGTCCAGCCGAGTTCGGCAACGTGACCTTCCGCGAGATACCGGTTCCTCGCCGCCTGGTCCCGGTTCTCCTGGTCCATGCCGGTGGCAGCGCGCTCCTCGGCCTCCCGCTCGGCTTCTTCACAACGGCGTTCGGTCTCCCGCTCGGCGTACTCGGCCGCTGTCAACTTCCGCTCCAGCTCAGCCCGCAGGTCAGTGCCCGTCGTCTCAGCTCCGGCGGCCGACTGCGCCCGAACAGCGTGGTCAACGGCCTCACGGGCGCAGTACAGCAAGGCGCTGCTCGGCATGGTGGGATCGTCGGCGTACTCCTCGGCGCGGTCGGCCCACTTCTCGGCCTCGACGGCTTCCTTGTGGGCCGCGTGCATAACCGCCTCCAGACGGGTGGCGGCACCGGCTCGGCTGTGGCACACGGCGGTCATGGCGTCGTCGGCTGCCGTGACGGCGAGGATCGCGGCCTGCCTGGCGACCTGGAGACAGGTCTGCGGAGACGGGTCTCCTGCCGGGACGACCTGACGTTGGACGACGCACACGTTCTCGGGCATGGGGTGCTCCTCGGGGTCTGTCGGTGGTGCAGTCGGCGGCGGACGGCTTCTCCATGGGGGAGGTGCCACCCGTGGCCGCGCGGAGCGCGATGGACAGTGCCGTCGTGCCCGCAGGGCACGCCCGTTAGCCCGGCGCCCGGACGGGGCGGGAGGGCCGCCCGCAGCCCGGACGTTCCGGCGACTGCGAGCCGGGCCAGGCTGAGCCGTCCCGGAGGGACGCCCTTCGTACGGGGCCAGTGACCGGGGCCGGCCGCCGACGCGGGGGCCCGGACGGCGGTGGGCGCTGCGTGGGGTGGGCGGCTCGATGCCGCCCACCCCACGGCCGGACGGCCGGGGTCCGGCCGGGCGGTGCTCCCGCCCGGCCGGGGCTGCTTCTACGCGGCGACCGGTTCGCGGGCGGAGACGCGGCACCGGGTGAGCACGGTCTGTGCGGTCTCGCCGTAGATGGAGTGGTCCTTGACCGTGCCGGTCAGCTCGACCTCGTCGCCCTGTTCGGGGACGTCGGCGGCGGAGCTGAACCAGACGAACACGTTGCCGTCGCTGTCCTGGAACTTCACCAGTCGGCGGCGCTGGGTGTGGTAGCCGTACGTCCGGCCCTCCAGCTCGATCACGGTGGTGACGGTGGCGGCGGTAGTGATGCGCTCGCCCACCGTGCCCTGCGGCCGGGAGTTCTGGGCGGCCCGCTCGGTGGCCTCCTTCTCCTGGTCGCGGTACCAACCTGCGATGGCGGACACCAGCGTCGGCAGGTGGCGCGGGTCGACGGTCTCACCCTTCGCCAACTGGCCCACCTTGTGACGGTAGTCGGAGAGGCTGCCGTATCCCTGGACGGCCCATACCCGGACGGCGGCGGCGGTGGTCGGCGCGTCGGGGTCGGCGTCGATGCCGTCCTTCCACGCCTGCGGGGCCTTGCGGTCGAAGAAGTACGCTTCGACGCCGTCGGCGGTCGGCATGGTGTTCTTCCACTGCTCGGACCGGCTGTAGAACCGGCCTTCGGTCTTCACGATGGCGGCGGTCACCCGCAGGACCTCGATCACCGGGACGCGGAGATCGGCCGGGATGCCGCCCTCTTCGCCGTCCCAATCGGAGTCCTTCAGCGTGCCGAACCGCCACAGGGCCTCAAGTCCCTTAATCGGCAGACCGGTGTACGGCTCGACGCACGTCGTGCCCAACTGCCGCATCTCGCCGTTCTCGTGGCGGGCAAGGTAGGTGGCGGTGCGGTGCCGGGCGACGGCGCACCCGTGGCACAAGTTCTCGATGGCGCGGTACTGGCGCGCGGCCTCGGCGTCCTGCTCGGGCAGGCCAGGGAACAGGCTGGTGATCGTCTCGCCCTCCTCGTCATGGTCCAGGCGGGCGATGACGGTCCAGCCGTGGTGACGGGGGATGTCACCGGAGATCGTCACGGTGACGGTGGGGCGCTGGCCGATCACGCGGCCGTCAAGGTCGCGGTAGTCGGCAAGGAACGGCTCGGAGATGTCGAGCGCGTACGCGCTGAGGTGGTGGACGGCGGCACGGGTGTTGGTGGCCTCGACAAGCTGACGGACGCGGGAGTGGGCGGTCGCGGGGATGGAGAACCGCATGGCTGCGCTGGTCATCGTGGGTGCTCTTTCTGGCGAGAGGAATCGCGGGCCCGGCCTCGCGGGTTGCCCTCCGCGTGCGGCCGGGGTCGGGCCGGATGGCGGCCCGTGGGCCGGAGGGGGGTTGCCCTCCCCCTCCGACACCCTTAATTAAACCATGTTTTGAGGTGTGGGGCAAGCATCCCGGCCGGGGATGTCGAGTGCGGCACGGTCGCGCAGGAACGCGGCGAACAGGGCGGCGGTGTAGCTGTCGGCGGTGCCGTACGTGCGGCGGCAGACCAGCGCACCGATGCGCTCGCCCCGGTAGTGGACGGGGAACGGCTGGCCGGGGGCCGGGATGGCGAGCGCGTACAGTCCGCGCGGGGTGTCCACGCGCAGGACGACGGCGGCGACCTGATGGTCGTAGGCGGCAGACCAGCGGGCGGGCCCGATGCCGAACTCTGCAAGTCCACCCGCGATGGCGCGGGCCTGCATGATGTCAGCGGTGGTGCCGGGGTCGGGCTCGGCGGGGGCGGGAACGCATCCGCAACCGTGATCGTCGGCGTGGGTCTCGAACAGAGCTGCACGGGTCACTGTGGGGCTCCTGGGGTGGCCGGGGGCGGGAGGGTTCCCGCCCCCGGCGTCGGGCGGCTGAGGTGGTTAGGCGGCGGCTTCGTCGTCGCTGGCCGGGTCGTCGGCCTCCTCGGCCTCCGGCTCGCCCGTCTCCTCGTCGGTGCCGGGCTCCTGCTCGGTCTCCGGCTCACCGCCCGTCGTGATCGCGCGGGGCTTCTTCCTCGACGGGTCGTAGGGCTCCCCGTCCACGACCGACTGCTCAATGGGCGTGAGGGGGTAGTCCAGGGACGCCAGCACCTGGAACCATCGGCCGGTGGGCTGCCGCGCCCACGGGGCGTGCTGGCTGTCCGTCCGCCACGCGGAGCGGTTCGCGCGCTTCTCCCGGACGGCGGCGATGGCAGCGAACTGCAACTGGGGAGCGCGGCGCGGGTCCTTGGCGACGTGCCCGGCGAAGCTGACCCGGTCCTTGGCCTGCTCGGCGTTCAGCCCCAGGAAACCGGCCAGGATCTCGGTCGTACCCTCCTTGTTCAGATCGTCGGAGATACCCCAACTACCGTTCAGCAGAGCGTTATTCACGTGCCCGATCAGGGTGTTGGTGGTGGTCTTCGGCAGGTTGCGCCGCTTGATCAGGTCCGTGATCCACTTCCGACGCAGGGCCTCGGCCGCGTCCCAGTCGATGTTCCCCTTCTTGACGGCGGCGCGGGCGGCGCGCTCGGCCTCGACCTCGGCGGCGGTCTTCGTGCCGCCGCTGCCGCTAGCGCCCTCGGGCACCGTGTGCCCGTACAGGCCCGGGGCGGAGCAGTAAGGCTCGTACCGGTCGCCCCGCCGCTCGTCGAACACCCACACCAGACCCTTGCACTCGGCGTGCTCCTCGGCGCTGACGCCGCGCAGCCGCCACACGGGCATGGCGCGCTCGGACAGCTCCTCGGCATCCCGGATCTTCTCCCCGGCCGCCTCCAGCTCCGCACGGTGGGCCTCGGCCTTGGTCCGCTTGTCGCGCTTGGTCCGCTCGATCGCGATGGCCCAGTCAACGTCTCCCTCGTCGGCGTCGTCCTCAGCGGCGGCCTCGGTGATCACTGCAAGCGCTTCGGCGTCGTCAGCGAATTCCGTGAGGGCAGCCAGGTGCTCGAACGTCCACTCATAGCCGCTCGCGCCCGTGACGGCGGCCGACAGCTTCTCGTCCGACCGGACCTTGACCAGCGTCTTGACGTCCTTCTGCCGCACGCCTGCGGCCTTGGCGATACGGCCGACCTGCGCGCCCGCCTCGGCGGCGCTGAACATCGCCTGATTCATCTCGGACGCCGTAAGGCTCTTGCGGTGCTGGGCGGTCGTGATCATGTCGAGGAACTGCCCGGCCGCGTCGCGGTCGTCGTCCTCCCACTCGTACGGCAGGTGGGTAAGGCCCGCGTCCGTCGCGGCGTGGTAGCGGCGGTTTCCGTCGTTGACCTGGAGGACTCCGCCGTCGAGCCGCTGGATCTTGACGGGGATGCGGCACCCCTCGGCGCGGAGCGATTCCACGAACGGCGCGTTCAGGTCGAGATCTTCGCGGGCGTTCTTCGGGTGCGGGGTGAGCGCGTCAATCCGGATCACGGGGCGCGGGGTGACCGGAACGGTCTCCAGCCCTGCGGCGACGGCGGCGGCCAGCCGCTGGAACCCGTCGATGATCTGTGGCACGTCGCCGTGGGTCCGCACGACGTACAGCGGCTCCACGACGCCATTGTCCTTCACGTCGGCCAGGAGATCGGCCGGGACCTCGATGTCGCGGACGTTGCCGGGGTGCGCGGCCAGCTCGGCTACGGTGAACGTCGGCCACGGGGCAGGGGTCTGGACGCCGACCTGGGTCTTGGTGCTCGTCATCGGTACTTCTTCTTCCTGGTGAGAGTTCGTCGGGCCGTTCGACCCGGCGGGGTGTCGGTCGGGGGGTTGCCCTCCCCCTTCCAATACAACTAATTAAACCATGTTCTAAGGGTTGAGTCAACCCGGATATAGGCTCCGACCTGGCCTTTCCCCGCCACAGCCAACCCGCACCCGCCCGGCCGGGCCCGGCCACAACGGGCCTGGGCGGGGTTCCCTCCTCGGTCGGACAGCTCCGCCACACCAGGGTTCCGGGCGCGGTGTCCAGGCTCGCGAAGCGACCGCGCAGCGGCTCGGCCTGGACGCCGTGAACGGGTTCCTGGTACGCCTCCTGGGTGTCCGGCCGAGGAAGGAACCCCGCCTTCACCCGCACCACGACACTCCCGCACCCGACCGACCAGCCCCCACCCCCTCCGAGAGAGGACCCGCCGGAGGCAGCCTTTCGCCCTGGCCGGCACCCAACGAACCCGTGGTTCGAGATGTCCGCGGGCCTGTGCCTACGGTGCGCACGATGAACAGTCCAACAAAGCTGGGGGCACGGTTGAGCACCACTTCGGCAGGGCCGGTAAACGCGGCGGAGCTGCGGCGACGGGTTCGCGCTGCTGAAGCTCTGAAGGCGAAGACACGGGAAATAGCCGCCACGAACGCGCTGGCCGCGCACGAGGCGGCGGTGAAGGCGGCCAAGGCGAAGGAGGAGGCCGACGTCACGGCGCGGGAAGCCGCTGCTGTAGTTCTGCGGCTGTTCGACAACGACGCCGAGTTGGTCTCGGAGCTGCTGGGCGTGCCGTCGGAGGAGCTGGAACGCGAGGCGAAGCCCGTTACCGCCGCTCGCGCGAAAGAGATCATCGAATCGCTGCGAGCCCGCGCCGAGCGCCCCCGCTCCCCCAGGACACGTAAGCCTCACACGGAGGCGTCGAGTCAGTCTCGCCCAGACTCGGAGGCCCCCAGCCGTCGCGCCGGACAGCAGTTGGACTGATGTCGCATGAAGACGACCCGGTTCCTGACCTGTCCCCACTGTCGCGGATGGGATCGGCAGGGTGCCCGTCCATGGATGAGGCACCGGAGCAGTTCGTTCTGATCGGTGAACCGGTGCCCGTGCGGGTCCCGGCGGTGGAGTGGGCCGCCTGGTTCGCCGGCGACACTGTCTGCGGCCGGTACTGGGTGGAGGTTTCACCACACCTCGGCCTCAGACTGTTGGTTCTGGTGGAAAGAGATATCTAGCACAGGGCATGCGAGTTTCCGTGCCGCCTCGCGATCGGGCCGGACCCGGTCCCTGCCCATCTGTACGGCTGTCAGCTCGCCCACGATGCCATCCCACGCCTCGACTGGGGGAACGGAGCGCCTGACGTCTGCCGCGCGTGCGATACCACTCATGTCAGCCCCAGCACGTGCGCCTGGACACCCCCATTGGAGAACAGGGCCGAGTGGCCAGCTCGGCGCCGAAACCCTCACAGCCCACTGGCAGATCCTCGGTGCGACGGGTCGATTACGGGCAACTGCCTAGCGATACACACCCAGCTTGCGTTGGGCGAACACAACTCGGACATACCCAACGCGTCGCTGGAGCCGCTGAGGCAGGTAGACCCCTAAAGCCTGTGGTAATTACGCGTGGGCGTTGGGGATCTGGACGACAGGGTGATCACCGGCCGATTCGCCGGGGGGCCTGAGTCGAGGCCGTGCGCAAGCCCGCTGCCGTCGAGTGGATGCCCGGCCCGCCTCCAGCCGGACGTGACTACGCCTGCGGACTGTTGTCCTCATCGGATTCATCGAGACCCAAGACGATCCGGCTGAGTTGCCCAAAAAGCCAGTTTTCCATGACACAACCGATGGATACCACCTGTTTTCACTACAATCAGCTACACCGCCGCCGAGAAGGCCGTCGTCGCCGGCTCCGGTGCCCACCCCGACCCGGGCGCCTCAGGCCGTTCTACTCGCTCTGATCGGCGGAGGTCTTGATACAGCACCGGTCGACGCAGCACGACGCCATTTGCGCAAACTCCGCTCGGGTCCGCCCAAGAACCCAGTGAGTGGCCCACCAGAGCCACGCAACATTGCAATCACAACGACATACAGCCCCGTGCCCACGAGTGGGCACGGACCCCGGATCGAGCCGGATCGAGCGGGACGGAAGAGACGGGAAACAGGAGGCCCCTGCGCAAAAATTCGGCAAAACCCCAGGCCAGGAAGGTCAAGCGCTCGGGTTCGAATCCCGTTGGGGGCACCTCTCTTACAACCCCTCTGACCTGCGGAAACGCTCGTCAGGGGGGATTTTTTGACCCTCCTGGTGGGCACGGAATGGGCACAGAACCCTCATCTACGGTTCTGAGCATGGCGTACATCGAGGTCAAGCAAAGACGCGACGGACAGTTCAGCTACGTCGTTCGCTGGCGCGCGGGAGGTACCCGCGGCGGCAGCAGAGCATCCGAGGTCTTCGACAAGGAGCCGTCTGCCGAGCGGTTCAAGAACCTCGTCGACGGCCACGGCCAGCAGTGGCCCCCCGGCTGGGTGCGCGGCCGGGGCTTCGTGGAGAACGTGCGTACGCCGGACGAGATGTTCGAGCCCTTCGCGCTCCGCTACATCGATCATCTCACCGGAGTCCAGGGCGACACCAAGGCGGAGTACCGCAAGCTGGTCCGCCAGAAGCTCTCACCGTGGTTCCGCAGCTACTCGATGCACGACGGGGAGGGCGGGCTCACCTCGGACCTGATACGCAGTTGGGTCAACGATCTGGAGGCCGGGCGGCCCGCCCCACATGACCTGAAAGGCACCAGGCGCCGCAAGCTCAGCCCCAAGACCATCCGCAACGTGCACGGGCTGCTCTCCGGCATCTGCCAGAGCGCGGTAGAACGGACGCTGCGGACGAAGAACCCCTGCGCAAGCACTCGGCTTCCCCGTAAGGACGACGGGGTCGAAGACGAGATGGTCTTCCTCGAACGCGACGAGTGGGCGCTGCTGCGCTCCCACCTAGGCCGTGTATCGAAAGTAGATCTTGAGCTATAGATGATCACGGTTCATGGGGCGGGGAGATCTCACGGACGAGCAGTGGGCAGTGCTGGAGCCGTTGTTGCCGAAGGGCGCGAAGGTGGGGCGGCCGCCCGTCTGGCCTCGACGGCAGTTGATTGACGGCATAAGATTCCGCGTGCGGACCGGTGTGCCGTGGCGAGACGTCCCCATCAAGTACGGACCGTGGAGCCGGGTCTACGACTTGTTCCGCCGGTGGCAGCGGAACGGCACCTGGCAGCGAATCCTCACTCGGCTTCAATCCCTGGCCGACGCGAGGGGCGCGATCGTCTGGGACCTGAGCGTCGACTCCACGGCCTGCCGCGCTCACCAGCATGCGGCCGGGGCCTGCAAGCGGGGTGACCTGCAGAAGGAACCGCCGGGCGGTGTGCTCGCCGAGCCCGGAGATCACGGGCTGGGAAGGTCGCGCGGCGGGTTCACCACCAAGTTGCACCTGGCGGTTGAGCAGGGCCAGAAACCCATGTCGATCGTGATCACGGCAGGACAGCGTGGCGACTCGCCGCAGTTCGAACCCGCGCTGGAAAAGGTCCGTGTGCCCCGCCTCGGACCGGGCCGGCCGCGCGTCTGCCCCGATCGCGTGCGCGCTGACAAGGCGTATGCCTCCCGCAAGAACCGCGCCTATCTGCGCCGCCGCGGTATCCGCTTCACCATCCCAGACAAGGCCGACCAAGCGCGCAACCGCAAGAAGCGCGGCTCCCGCGGTGGCCGACCGCCGGAGTTCAACGCCGAGGATTACAAGGCTCGACATGCCGTCGAGTGCGGTATCAACCGTCTCAAAAGTAGCCGGGCTGTGGCCACGAGATACGACAAGCTCGCGGGCCGCTGCGAGGCCACCGTCCTCGTAGCGGCCATCAATGAGTGGCTGTGACCGGATCATTCAGGGATGGCGGACGTCCGTCCGTGGAGGCTTGGCGGTTCAGGCGTTGACGGCATGTTCGACGAACTGGCCGCAGGCGCGGAACCCCAGGCGGCGGTAAACAGGCTCGCCGTCGGCCGACGCCTGCAGGACCGCGATGCGGTGCTCTCGCTCGCGGGCCGAGCGGAGGGCCGCGAGCGTGATGGCTCCGCCGTAGCCGCGTCGGCGGTGGGCGGTCAGGGTGGAGATGTTGTAGATGCCGGCGACTCCCGCGTGGTGGAACACCTCGGCGGAGCAGACCGGACGGTTCTCCACGTAGCCCACCAGGTACCGGGCCGAGCAGTCCGAGGCCAGTGCCTGCGAAGCGGCCCGGGCGAAGAAGTGACGGACGGTTTCGGCGGGTGGATTCCAGTTCGCGGCGAGGACCGTGGCGTAGTCGGCGAGCTGTTCGGGCGTGGTCACCGTCCGGATCTCCAGACCCGGTACGGCGGGAGGCGGCAGGGTGTCGTCCAGTTCGGCCCACATCGCCGTCTCACGTTCGGACACCGGCAGACCGGCCGCCGTCAGGCGGGCAGTGAGGTCAGCCGGTGCCGAGGTAGGGCCCACCCACCAGGAGAAACTGCGACCGGTGCCGACCAGCGTCCTGACGGTCTCGGTGATGCGGGCCGTACCGTCGGCGGCGGTGAAGCGTGCTGCGGCGACGATGTTGAACGTGTCGTCGTCCAGGCCGCTGTCCGCGACCAGGAGATCGCCGGTCTCTGCGACGGTCGCACCGGACATGCTCCGGTGCAGATGACAGGCGTGTTCCGCCAGGTTCCGTTCCATCCTGCCCGTCAAGTCGGCTTCGACAGGAAAATAATCATTCATAGCGACTGATCCCAGCACGACCCGAGCGAAGACCGCATGTTATTTTAGACAGTGCCACGCTGGCGACCAGCACTTTCGATACACGCCCTAGTACTGCAACGGTGCTTGTCGTGACGGTCGTTGGGTTCGCTCGTTGGTCCGTTTATGGGTGGGGAGATATCTGAGGTTGATGCTGGTCGCTGGTCGGATGGGTTGGCGAGGTTGCATAAGCGGTTTGCTCGCCGGTTCGCGCGGAGTGAGTCGCGGGAGTCGACTCTCGCGTACATGCGCGGTCTGCTGGCGCCGCCGGAACGCAAGAACGGCTGGACGGTGGCCGAGGAGGCCGGTCATGGCGGTCCGGACCGGATCCAGCGGCTGCTGAACCGGATCGACTGGGACGCGGACGGGGTCCTCGACGACGTGCGCGAGTACGTCTTCGAGCACCTGGGGGATCCGGGCGGTGTGCTGATCGTGGATGACACCGGGTTCGTGAAGAAGGGCCTGCGGTCGGCGGGTGTCCAGCGCCAGTACTCCGGCACCGCCGGCCGCACCGAGAACTGCCAGGTGGGAGTCTTCCTCGCCTACTCGGGAGAGCGGGGCCGGACGTTGATCGACCGGGCGCTCTACCTGCCGAGGTCATGGACGGATGACCGCGTGCGTTGCCAGGGTGCGGGGATCGGTGACGAGGTCGAGTTCGCCACGAAGGTCCAGCTCGCGAGGGCGATGGTCCGCCGCGCGATCGACTACAAGATCCCGTTCCGGTGGGTGACCGCGGAGTCCGCAGCCGCTCCAGCTCCGAGACCCGCCTGCCCTCCGGCACCACCAGCAGGTCCGCCAAGGTCGGCGCGGGCGCGCCGCATCCGCCCGGACCATCGTCCTGGCCACCGCTCGTACAGGCGCCGCTCGGCCGCCGTACGGGCCTCCGACACCTGCCGGGCCAGCACCGAGACACCCGGCAGCAGCACCCGGTTCTTCCGCAGCCACGGCACCGCGTGGTTGAACAGTGCCACCGGCCCCTCGGCGTGCGTCCACGCCCGCCCGTACAGGAAGCTGCGGAACTCCCGCCCCCCACTTCGAGTCGGTGAAGTCCCGGTACTTGAACCGCCTCTGGACCTCGTCCGCGTGCTCGAACGCTGTCGAGCGCCGCTCGGTGCACCGCTTCACGCGCGAGGCGTGGGTGATGGCGAGCTGCCCGGCCAGGTACTCCACGGCCTCACACGGCACCGCGAGCGGGTCGCCCTCGCCCGCCAGGCCCTCGCCGAGAACCCCGCCGCCCCGAACGCCGAACTGATCCCCCAGCTTCAGGAGCAGACGGAGAAGCCGTACTCGCGCCCCACCTGGAAACTGATCCTGAAGTCCGCCCGCGAACCCCGAGGGCTGAATGGGCCCGATCCCCACTTCGTCCGCGACGAGCTGGCTGATCCCAAGGAATTGGCTTAGCCCCGGAACACACCGGAGCCACCTCCTGTCCCGCGAGTCGATCCGTGAACTCTGGTATCCACGTGCCGCCCGCCTGGGCTGAACTGGCCGAGCGCGCGAACTCGGAGTGACTGCGGGTGCTCAGCTCGGATGGGCTGTTCAGCCAGCCCGAGCGTGCCCATCGTGGGCACGCTCGGGCGAGTGTCGACTGTTCGGTGGTTCGCCGGCGGCCACCCGAGGGTGGGTTACTTGCCCTTGCCCTTGCCGGGTTCGCCGCGGGGGTTGGCGAGGCGTGCGGTGACGCGCTTGTTGTTCTCGTCGATACGGTAGGGGCCGCTGACGGGGTTCTTCGGCAGGCGGTAGCCCTCAGGGACGCCGGTCTCCTTGAGGTAGTAGGTGCCCAGGGGGAGTTTGGTGAACGAGCAGACGCCCCGGCCGTCGGTGGCGCAGCCGGTGCCGACGCGGGTGTCGGGACGGGTGCCGCTGGTCTGTAGTCCGGTGACTCCGTTGGTCTCGCGCCAGAGCTGGAAGACGGCACCGGCCAGGGGTTTGCCGGTGGTGCGGTCGGTCTTGGCGATGTTGATGGTGCCTGTGGGTTTTGTGGCGCTGATGGTGACTGTGACGGCTTGTGAGGTGGAGGGCGGGCACTGGGTGTCGCCCGCGTAGCGGGCGGTGATCGTGTGCGTGCCCACGTCGAGGGTGTCGAGGGTCAGGGTGGCGGTGCCGGTCGCGTTGAGGTCGGCGGTGCCGATCTGTGTGTCGCCGTCGTAGAAGGTCACCTTGCCGGTCGGTGTGCCGCCTGAGCAGGTGACGGTGGCGGTCAGGGTGACCGGTTCACCGTGTGCGGCCTCGGTCGGCGCCGCGGTGAGCTCCGTGGTGCTCGTCGCGTCCTTCGTCAGCGCGAGGGAGAAGTATCCGCCGGCGGAGATGGACGTGGCGGGGACGCCGTCGGGAAGGATCGCCTTCACCGGGGTGCGGCGGGTGGTGGTGGTGCCGTCGCCCAACTGGCCGGCGATGTTGAGGCCCCAGGCCAGGATCTCGCCTGTGGAGGTGAGCGCGAGCGAGTGGGCGTTGCCCCCGTCGATCTTGGTGACCGTGACGTCTGCGGGAAGCTGTGTCTCCACGGGGGTGGTGCGGTAGGAGCTGGTGCCGTCGCCGATCTGGCCGTTGACATTGGAGCCCCAGGCGAGAACGCGTCCGTCCGAGGTGAGGGCCAGGCTGTGTTCCAGACCGGTGGCGAGGTCGGTGACGGTGACGCCCGCGGGGAGCTGCGACTCCACGGGGCTGTTGCGGCTGGTTCTGGTGCCGTCGCCGAGCTGGCCGAAGCTGTTGTAGCCCCAGGCGAAGAGCCGCCCGTCCGTGGTGAGGGCCAGGCTGTGCCAGGTGGCGGCGATGTCGGTGACGACGGCTCCCTGGGGGAGGGGCACCTCGAAAGGGGTGGTCCGGTCGGTGGTGGTGCCGTCGCCGAGCTGGCCGAAGACGTTGTCGCCCCAGGCGAGGACGCGTCCGTCCGAGGTGAGGGCCAGGTTGTGCCTGCCTCCGTCGGCGGCGATGGCGGTGATCGTGACGCCCTGGGGCAGCTTCACCTCCACCGGGGTGTTGCTGCTGGTGATGGTGCCGTCGCCGAGCTGGCCGGAGCTGTTGCCGCCCCAGGCGAAGAGCCGCCCGTCCGAGGCTAGAGCGAGGCTGTGGTAAGTGCCGGCGGCGATGGCGGTGATCGTGACGCCGTCGGGCAGCGCCACCTCCACCGGGGTGTTGCTGTCGGTGTTGGTGCCGTCGCCCAACTGCCCGTCGGCGTTGGAGCCCCAGGCGAGGACCCGCCCGTCGGAAGTCAGCCCCAGCGAGTGATTCCAGCCGCCGGCCACGTCGGTGAGCGAGACGCCCGCTGGCAGGGCCACGTCACCGGGCAGGTCGCGGTCGGTGTTGGTGCCGTCGCCGAGCTGCCCGACGTCATTGACGCCCCAGGAGAGCGCGGTGTCACTGGGCTCCTGCTGCGCCCGTGCGGACGGCGCCGTGTGCGCCTGTGGGGAGGGCGTCGTGCGTGCCTATGCGGAGGGCACCGTCATGCCGGCGAGACAGAGCAGGGACAGCAGTGCGGCCACCAGCACCGGCGGCGCGGTGCGCGTGGGGCGTGCGGGGTGGGTCGGGCCGCGCGAGTACGAGGGAAGAAGAGGATGCATGGTAAGAGCGTTGGCCAGAACCAGTGGGCCCCGACGGAAGCACTCCGGCGTATCGCCAACACGAAGCCGTGCCGTACGCCGCTCAGCGCAGCGCTCACACGCGGAGTCGGCGGACACAAATGGAGGCGCCCCACCTCAAAGTGCAGAGGAGGGGCCTTGTCGTCGGCAGGGGCTCCACCCAGCCCCAGCCGACTCCGTCAGAGCTAGCCGTCGCGTACGGCCTGGACGAAGTGCTGCCACTGGGAGGGCTTGAAGGTATGGGCGCCCAGCGAGCAGTCCTTGCTGTCGCCCTCCGCGACGAGGGCATCGTCGGTGATCTGGGTCTCGACGCAGGTCCCCCGTTATCCCCGCCGCAGGAGGACTTCGTCCAGACGTCCACGGGGAGGTCGTACGAGGACGCTCATGTGTTCCCACATCCCCGCGTGTCCGCCGGCCGAGGCGCCGGACACGGATGCCGCCCGCGTCGTGTCCCGCTGCTTCGAACAGGGCTGGACCCTGCTGTGCAACGGGGGTGCTCTGTTCGAGGACACTGGTCAGTTCCTTCGCTTGGCTCACAGGCCGGTGTGGGCGAGGGCGCCGGAGTCGGTTCCGGGGTGGCCGGGTCGAGAACTGGGCGTCGAAGCGCCGGAGCGGTCGTAAACCTCGGCGGCGTACGAGGTGAGGACCACTGACACCCAGCGCGAGCTACCCGGTAACAGCGAGAACGCAGGCCCTCGCTCGCTCTCCGAGCCAGCTCGAAGACCTCGCCATTCCACGTGATCTTGAATTGAGAGGACCGAGGCATCGTCACTTCGTGACGATACGATCAGCCGAGATGACCTAATCTGACCGATCCTGACCGGAGGGGGTGGGCGGGCCCATGGGTGGGTGACCATGATTGGCCCGTCCGACGAACAGGTCGAGTACCGGCTAACCGGGGGCCGCGACTGCGGCAAGGCCGTCGCGGTCGACGCCCCCCGCTCGTCTCGGCCGTCGAGGCGAAGGCGGACGAGGCCGGCACCACCGTCGCAGCTCTGTTGGGTCGACCGAGGCGAAGAAGGCGTTCTACCGGGCCCGTACGCAGATCCGGAACGACAAGAAGGCGCGGTTCACCGGCTTCGACGCCGTCGAGGTCTGCTGCGGCAGGCATCGAGGCCCGCGGTCTGTACGGCGAGAACGTCCTGCCCGCCCCGGCGACCGACGATCAGATGGACTACCACCTGGACGCCAGCGAGCGCCCGCTGATGTGGATCGGTGAGGGCCTGACCGAGTTCGGCATCACGCCCGGGTCGGTGCTCGGCCCCAGCCAGTTCACGCAGGCCCGGCGCCTCATACGCGGCGAAGACCCGCACACCGGCAGGACCCTGGTGGAGCCGAAGCTCGCCATCCCTCCTGCCGCCAAGCTGCCCGCCGCGCCTCTGGTGCGGGGCGATCCGCCGGGCCGCTGCTGAGCGCGGCGTGGCGCCGGCGCGGCTGCTCGACGCCCGCGCGCTGCTGCGAGCCGTCGAGACCCGTGCTCGCGCGGAAGGACAGCAGCCCGCCGATCTGTTCGGCTCGGCGTACATGAAGCGGCGCTACCGGCAGACGGATTCCGAAAGCGGGCGCCGGCTGCGCGATCTGCCAGTGGAGGTACGGGAAGCCGTCGCCATGGCCAAGGCCGCCGGGCTCGTACCGGATCAGGTCTGGGATGCGGAAGAGATCAAGGCCGCCATGCGGGAAGGTCGCGTCGAGGTCGGTAACCGGGGCGCCGACGCCACCTTGGACCTGGGCAAGTCCAAGAGCGTCTTCCTCGCCTACGCGCCGCCCGAACTAGGCAGTGTCTGATGGCTTGTGTGACTGGGCAGTGGTCATGTCGTTCTGGCCTGCGTGAGACGGGGCGATCTGTCGGATGCAGGGTGGGCTCGGTTGGAACCACACCTGTCGAAGAACGTGGGGCGGGGCAGGCCTTGGAAGAGTCACCGCAGAGTGCTCAACGGCATTCTTCCGTCAGCGGCCCGGTGTCCCCTGGCGAGATCTGCCGCCGCGGTTCGGAAAGTGGAAGACGGTGTATGACCGGCATCGCCGCTGGTCGGCGGACGGCACATGGGAACGGATTCTGGAGGCTCTCCAAGTCGATGCCGACGTGGAGAGCCGGATCGACTGGAGCATGGTCGGTGTGGACTCGACCTCGCGCAGAGCCCACCAGCACGCCTCGGGCGCCCGTAGGACCGCACCGCGCGTTCCGGGCCGGCATGGTCGGCCTGCTCAGCACCGCCCCGACGAGGCGCTGGAACGTTCCCGGGGTGGGCTCACCTGCAAGATCCATCTGGTCAGCGAAGGAAGACTCCGCCCCCTCGCGTTCCTCATTACGCCGGGCCAGTGGAGCGATTCCCCACAACTCATCCCAGTCCTAGGACGCATCCGCGTTCCGCGGCTCAGCGGCGGACGCCCTCGCACCCGTCCCGACCACTTGGGCGGCGACAAGGCATACAGATCCCGCCGGAACCGTCGCTACCTGCGGCGCCGTCAGATCAAGCACACCATCCCGGAGCCGAAGGACCAGCGGGCCAACCGTCGACGCCGAGGCAGCGACGGCGGTCGCCCACTTCCGCAGCCGGTTGTGGACGCCTTCCCACGGCCGAAGTACTCGGGCAGGTCCATCCATAGCTTCCCGGTGCGGTAATTGAACGCGATCGCGGCCATCACCTGCCGGTGATCCCGCCACCCTCCACCCCGCCGCGGCGTCCTATCAAGCCGCACGACTGCCACGCGTCGGAAGAGTCCGGAGCCAAGGCCGCCCCAGGTCACATCAGAGCCCGAATATTCGCATTCGCAATGAACGCCACTCCGTGCTGACACGTCAGCACGAGGACGGGACCGAGGAGGATCGAGCGAGACCCAGAGGGACGCAAAGGTCCGTAATTGCTCGACTCACGCGCATCGTCGCAGGTCAGCAAGGTAACGATGTCGGGTTCGAATCCAGTTGGGGGCACCTCTCTTACAACCCCTCTGACCTGCGGAAACGCTCGTCAGGGGGGGACTCTCTGCGTCTGTGACGTCATCACCGTGTCAACACCGATCCTCTCTACGGTGCGGCGCATGACCTCCGTCAGACGGCGGGCGAAGAGCAACGGCACGGTCAGCTACACCGTGCTGTGGCGGCCCGGCGGGACCCGAGGCGGGAAGCAGGAGTCCGAGAACTTCGACGACCTCGCAGCGGCCGAGCGGTTCAAGCGGATGCGCAAGGAGAACTAGGGTCCGTGGCCACGCCGTCGACGCCCGTGCCGACATCCTGGTGGAACCGACGGAGATGTGAAAGCGGGCATTCGCCTACCACGAGCGGCGGAGTCGCTACCTTCAGCGCGGCCGGAACTTCTTCTCGATCAGCGGTGCGGCCTTGTTCATGGCAGCGCAGCTGTCTCCCGGCTGCCATTTCCCGATGGATCGGAACGGGACGTACGCCGTCAGCTCCACCGTGGTGGCGGGGCCGCCGTCGGTGCTGGATCGCCCCGGGGCCAGCAGCCTGCACACCACGGTGCCGCTGAGCGCGGTCTCCGCCTGGAAGGCGATCCCACTCCGCTTCGCGTCGTTTCGGGGCTCGTATCCCTTGAGCTTCTTGCCCAGCTCCGCCGCGCTCCCCTTCTTCAGCCGGACAGTGACTTGTTCCAGCGGGCCACCGCCCGCCAGGGGGCCGGTGTAGTCGCACTTGTCCAGCACCCCCTCTCGCTTCTCCCTCTCCTTCATTCGCTCCGCAGCGGCTTCGTCGCGGGAATTGGGACCCAGATCGTTGGAGAGTCGCAGTTTCTCCTTCTCGGCCGAGACGAAGAACGGGCACAGGCGGCCGTCCTTCACCTCAACCGGCGACGGTCCCGCCTCGGGTGACCGGGTGCTGCCCGCCGAGGCGTCTCCTTCCGCGGAACACCCGGCCAGTGTCAGGGCCGCCGTTATCGCCATGGTCAGGGTCCAGCCCTCACCGTGTTTCACGTGCTCCTCCATAGCGCTCTGTCGTGGTTCGCCGTCATCCCCGCCGTGCTCGGTGCACGCTTCAGTGGGAGTGGTCGGGAACTTGCCAGTAGAAGCTGTCGAAGTAGTCCGGCACGGGGGTCTCGAACTCCGGTCCCTGCGGCACCTCGACGCGCCGCCAGGTCCGCTGGGAGCCAAACGGACCCAAATCCGAGACGGCGCCCCGCTGTTGGCTGAGGAAGTCCCACAACAGCGGGGGCTCGATCCGTTCCGGGTCCTCGGTCTCCGTCCAGTTGGACGGGGAGGGCGAGTGAACCAGAGCGCGGTGCGCGGAGGCGGAGAGATGGGTGCCCAGGGAGCCGGAGACCGCCAACCGACGCAGGGCCAGCTCCCGGGGAAGCACCTCCCGGCCGGTGCCCTC
Organism: Streptomyces sp. AJS327; assembly: GCF_013450295.1. Taxonomy (GTDB): domain Bacteria; phylum Actinomycetota; class Actinomycetes; order Streptomycetales; family Streptomycetaceae; genus Streptomyces. The sequence continues at coordinate 203,894 of NZ_SKBR01000004.1, read as the reverse complement.
CCGCTCGCCGAACCTGCGGCAGTACATGTCCTGTGCCTGGCGGAGGAGCGCGTCACCGTTCGCGGTGCGCGGAGAGGTCCTCCCCACGGTCCGGCCCCACCACAGCGCAAACAGTCCGGATCCCGCGACCATCGCGACACCCACGGCGAGGTATGGCAGACCAGCGGAGACCTCGCGGGCCAGGGTCATACCGGCGAAGGTCCCATACAGCACCACGGCCGCCCCCAACGACATCGTCAGAACCAGCGACAGACGGGCAAGCGCGTACCGGCTCTGGGCCCCGTACAGGTGCCGGTCCCGGGGCCGCAGCCCCCGCTCTTCCAGGCTCCGCCACAGTGGTTCGGTGACGTCAGTGAACACGCCCCATACGAAGAGCGGTTTGAGAGGAGCAGGTTGCTTCTTCCGGATCACCGCCCGCAGCGCGTGGGACAGCGGGTCAGGGGTGGCAGCGTCCGGCGGCTGGTTCTCGTCGCGCAACACGACCGCGTACGCGCGCATACGGGACGTGCGGGTGAGCTGGAGCGCGCCGGTGAGATACAGCTCGGTGAGCACGACATGCGTGACGCGCGTCGGCCCGCCGGCCAGTAACGCCAGTTCCGCAACGGTCAGTTCGCCAGGTTCCGGCACCGGTCGCCGCGGAAGCGCCGCGGCGGCCCGCTCGTAGTCCGCCAGCACCCGGCGCCGTACGAAGGGAAGCCAGGCCCACGTCAGCAGGGTGAGGCCAACAAGCACCGCCACCACGGCCCGCAGAACATGGACAGCCACCGGCATACCTCTCCGTCGACATGGTGGTCGCGGGGCAACTACCCACTCCGGACACGTTGATTCCCAACGTGCCCTGGCTGAGGACGAGTACGGCGTCCGGGCGTCGGCGGATTCGACGAGCGGGTGGTTTCGGGGATCCCCGAGCCTCTCCTTGCTGGGGGACCGGGTCCAAAGGCGTGCCCCCTGAACTGCTCGAAGCGGAGAGCACATCGGCGGAAGCAGGTGTGCGAGAACCGATTCAGGCGCGGGAGGCGTTCGCTACGCTCAGGCCACGAACTGACGTGGTGAGCACCGGTGTTCACTCACGCACCTTGGACACTCACCATGAGCGGCAACAGGGGCAAGGGAGATCTCTTGCTGACGGCGGGACGCATGACCGTTCCCTCGTCGCAGTCCTCCTCACCACACTGGCCGGTTGTTCAGGAGGCTACGGCGGGAAACCGGCGCCTCACCGGAAGCGAAGGTGAAGGAGATCAGGACCGCTGCCCAGCTGGGCACGCTGTGCTCGGATTTCGAGACTGGACATCCCGTGGTCGGGGCGCAGCACCTCGGCCAGGGCGGTCAGCACGGGAGTGGACGCCTGGAGGCGGCCCTGCTCCAGCCGGGTGGAGTACTGGGCGCTGATCGAGGCGAGCTGGGCCACTTCCTCGCGGTGCAGGCAGGGGACGCGTCGGGGCCGCCCGCCATCGGGAACCCCATGTTCTCGGGGATCAGTTCGGCTCGCCGGGCCTTGAGAAACTGCCTCAGCCCGTTGTGGTTCGCGCCCCTGCCCATGGCACCAGGGTAAGGCCGCGATCATCAGCGGAGAGCAGTGGTCAGGGGGTAGGGATTCTTACTCTGGCGGCTGGAGGACTTCCGCTGCGCCGCCGACTACCTCGTCACCCTCGACTACGTGGACGAGGACCGCATCGGCGTCTTCGACATGTGCGCCGGTGGTGGCTACACCTGGGCCGCGGCGATGACCGAGCGCCGGTTCAAGGTGGTCGCGTTCCGGGCGGGTGAGCCGCGCGGTGACGAGGAGGCCCAGTCCGACGACGGCCAGCCCGGCTCCGGTGACGGCCGGGCTGACGAGCCCGAACCCGGCGGCGATCGCGGCTCCCGCCAGGCTGACGCCGATGGTGTTGCCGAGGTTGAACGCGGCGATGTTCGTCGCCGACGCCAGCGTCGCGGCCCCCTTCGCGTGGCGCAGGACGCGGGCCTGGAGTCCGGGCACGGTGGCGAATCCGACCAAGCCGAGCAGGAACAGCAGGATCGCCATGAGCACGGGCACACCAGAGACGGCCCCGAGGACGAGGATCACGATCGGCAGCAGGACTGCGAGGACGAGCACGGTGTCGTCCGCGTTCCGGTCGGCGGCCCTCCCGCCGAGGATGTTGCCGAGAAACAGGCCCGTCCCGAAGAGCACCAGCAGCCACGGGACCGCCCCGGCGGAGTAGCCGGTGACCTCGCGCAACACGGGTTCGATGTAGGTAAGGACGCCGAACATGCCGCCGAAGACCATCGCCGTCGTCAGCAGTGAGGTCAGCACCTGCGGGCGGCCGAGGACCCGGAACTGCCGCGCGAGGGGCAGCTGGTCCCGCTCGGGCCCGGTCCGGGGGACGAGAAGCAGGAGGCCGACGAGGGCGAGGACGCCGATGAGGGCGATGGCCCAGAACACCATCCGCCAGCCGAGCCGCTGCCCGACGAACGCGCCCGCCGGTACGCCGAGGACGTTGGCGATCGTCAGCCCCGCGAACAGCGTGGCGACGGCGGTCGCCCGCCTGTTCCCCGCTACGAGGGAGGCGGCGAGGACGGCGCCGATACCGAAGTAGCCGCCGTGCGCGAGGGCCGCGACGACGCGCCCGGCGAGCATGATCCCGTAGTTCGGTGCCCACGCGGAGAGCGCGTTGCCGACGACGAAGAACGCGAGGAGCAGCACGAGCGCGTTCTTCGGGGACCACCTCGTCAGGAGCGGGGTGACGATCAGCGCGCCGGGAACCACCGCGAGCGCGTAGCCCCCGACGAGGTGCCCCGTGGCGGTGAGGCCGGTACCCAGGCCGGTGGAGACCTCGGTGAGGAGTCCGGCGATGACGAACTCGGTCAGCCCGATCCCGAAGCCGCCGATACTCAGCGCGAACAGCGCGAGGCGGGCCCGGCCCGCGCCCAGCACGGGTGCGGTGGTGGCGGCCGTGGTGGCGCACGTGTCGGTGGGACCTGTGGGACCTGTGGGATCGGTCATCGGGACGCCCGCTCGTCTCTTTCCGTGGAGAACTGGACTCGTCCGGCACGTCGAGGGGAGACGTGCCGGGGGTTCCACGGTCACGGGGGCGGAGGGGATCAGCCATCCCTCCCCGGCGCCTACCAGCGGCAGGGGCAGGCTGGGCCAGGGACGTCCCCGAGGCGCTTGCGACGATGGACGTCATGAGCACCCCACAGCGCTCCCGGGGAGCGGGACGTGAGCCGGCGCCCGAGGCGGAGTACCCGCTGGGTGACTTCCTGCGTGCCCACCGCGCCCGGCTCACTCCGGAGGAAGCCGGTATCTCCTCCTACGGGGTGCGCCGGGTGCCGGGTCTGCGTCGCGAGGAACTCGCGCGGCTCGCCGGGGTGTCGGCGAACTACTACACGCGCCTGGAACAGGGCGAGGCGACGAACCCGTCCGCCTCGGTCATCGACGCCCTCGCCCGCGCCCTCCGGCTGGACGCCGACGCGACGGTCTACCTGCGCGGTATCGTCGGTACCACCGCGCCCGGCACGGCGTCGGCGGTGTCGGCGGCCTCCGAGGACGGAATGGCACTCACCTTCGACCGGATCGTCGATCTCATGCCGACGACGGCGGCGCTCACGCTCTCGCAGACCAACGACGTGCTCTCCCACACGCCGGTGGCGCACGAGCTGTTCTTCGCGCACCTCCCGCCACGCGACGAGCCCTGGAACACCCATCGGCTGCTGTTCACCGATCCCCACACGCGTGACCTCTACCGCGACTGGGCGAGGGAGGCGGCCCTGGCGGTCGCCTCCCTGCGTTTCCACGCCGCCGCCCATCCGGGCGATCCCGCGGTTCGGGCGCTCGTCGGGGAACTGAGCGTCACCAGCGGGGAGTTCGCGACGCTGTGGGCGGAACACCCGGTGCGCCGCTGCACCCGCGGTGTCAAGCACCTCACCCATCCGGAGTTCGGCGACCTCGATCTGGAGTACCAGATGCTGCACGCGCCGGACGGGGACGGCCGGCGCATCCTGATTCACAGCGCCCCTCCGGGAACGCCCACGGCCGACGCCCTCGCGCTTCTCGCCGGGTAACCCCGCTGTCCCCACCGGCCGGGTCACTACGTGTCCTCCCGACGGTGCCCGCGGGGACGCCACGGTGCGCGAGGCGCGGGTTGGGGCGCGTTTGACGCGGTCGGCTCAGTCGGCCAGGCCCTCGGCGAGGAGGAAGGCGCCAACGACGATCATCATGACCCCGGAGACGCGGGTGACGATCCGGGCCGCGGCGGGCCGGGTCGTCAGGACGACGCGGGCCGAGGTACCGACCGCGAGGTAGACGACGGCGCAGGCGCTCAGGTGGATCAGGCTCAGCAGCCCGGTCTGGACAGCGACCGGCCAGTCGGCCGTGGGCTGGAGGAACTGCGGGAACAGGGAGAAGTACAGCAGCACCGCCTTGGGGTTGAGGCCGCTGATCCCCGCCCCCCTGAGGGCGACCCGCACACGGGAGACGGCCACGGTCTCCCCGGCCGAGGCCGTCACGGTGGCCGACCGCCGCAGCACGCCCCAGCCCAGCCACAGCAGGTACCCGGCCCCGGCGGCGGTCAGCGCGGTCAGCGCGGCCGGGGAGCTGGCGACGATCACCGCCAGTCCCGCTACCGCCAGGAGCGCGTACACCGCGTGCCCGGCCAGCAGCCCGCCGACCGCCGGGACGACGGAGCGCTCCCGTAGCCCCGAGGCGATCGCGTAGGCCCAGTCGGCGCCCGGGGTGACCACCAGCAGCAGGTCCACCACCAGGAAGGCCACCAGTGTGGACGTGTCCATCAACCGCTCCCTCTCACGTGCTCGTACGAGAGGAAGACTAGGGAGAAGGAGTCCGGAAGTGTTCCCCCGTTTACCCCGTGATCGCGGGATCTGAGGGAGAATCTTCGCCATGGACAGCCTTGACCGGAAGATTCTTGCGGAGCTACAGCAGGACGGCCGCCTCACCGTCACCGAGCTGGCGGCCCGCGTCCAGCTGAGCGTCTCGCCCTGCCACCGCCGCCTGCGCGACCTGGAGCGCGCGGGCGCGATCCGCGGCTACCGCGCCGTCGTCGACCCGGCCGCCCTCGGCCTGGACTTCTCCGCCCTCGTCTTCGCCACGCTGCGCTGGGAGGACCCCGACACCGTCACCGCCTTCGAGGGCGCCGTCACCGCGATCCCGAACGTGCTCCAGGCCCAGCGGCTGTTCGGCGAACCCGACTACCTGCTGCGCGTCGTCGCCACCGACCTGACCGCCTTCCAGCAGCTCTACGACCACGAACTCGCCCGCCTGCCCGGGGTGCAGCGGCTGACCTCGACCCTCGTCATGAAGCACGTCGTCGACGACCGGCCGCTCCCCGCCTGATCCTCGCCACGGCCACGAGCCACCCGCTCCCCGACTCCAGACGCCCCAACTCCCGGGCCTGGCACACCTGTTGGGCCCGGCACACCTGTTGGGCCCGGCAGGCCTCTTGGGCCGTCCGCGCCACCACCGGCGTCCCGGCGGAACCACCGGAGAGCGACGGGCGCCGGAACCACCGGAGAGCGACCGGGAGATGGGCGCGGACCAGTCGGCCGGGACGGTCCGCGACGCCCGAGAACAACGAAGTGGCGCCGGAACGCGCCCGGTTCCGGTCCACCTCCCGATTTACCGCCGTCCCGAATACCGGTACGGCCCGGTCAGCGATACCGCGACGTTACGGAAAACATCAGGAACATCGAGATTTCCGCGCGGCGTTGAGTCATCGTGAACACGATGCGAGTAGAGCGAACGAATACCGATGGCACACCTCTCACCACTCCCGGTCATTCCGGCACCAGCCAGCACCCCGGCGCCTCCCCCGGCCGGAAGGAAGCGGAGGCGGACGGGCCGCGGCTGCTGGCCGTGAGCGACACCCACGTCGCGATGGCCGACAACCGCACGGTGCTGGAGACCTTCCGTCCGGAGACGGAGGGCGACTGGCTGATCGTCGCGGGTGACGTCGCGGAAATGACCGAGGACATCTCCTGGGCACTCCGACTCCTGTCGGAACGGTTCGAGAAAGTCATCTGGGCGCCCGGAAACCACGAGTTGTGGACGGTAAAGGACGATCCGGTCCAACTGCGTGGCCAGGCCCGCTATGAGTACCTCGTCAAGCTCTGCCGCGACCTCGGAATCGTCACGCCGGAAGACCCCTACCCGCTCTGGGAAGGCCCGGGCGGCCCCGCCGTCATCGCGCCGCTCTTTCTGCTGTACGACTACAGCTTCCACGCCCCCGGCACCTCCTCCAAGGAGGAGTCGCTGGCGTACGCGCACGAGACCGGGGTCGTGTGTTCCGACGAGTTCATGCTCCACCCGGACCCGTACGCCACTCGCGACGCCTGGTGCCACGCCCGCGTGAAGGAGACCGAGGAGCGGCTGGCCGCCTGCGACCCCTCGATCCCCCTGGTGCTCGTCAACCACTTCCCCCTGGTCCGCCAGCCCACGGACGTCCTGTACTTCCCGGAGTTCGCGCAGTGGTGCGGCACGGTCCGCACCGCCGACTGGCACACTCGGTTCAACACCGCGGCCGTGGTCTACGGACACCTGCACATCCCCCGCACCACCTGGTACGACGGCATCCGCTTCGAGGAGGTGTCGATCGGCTACCCACGGGAGTGGCGACGCTGGGGCGGCCCGAAGGGCCTGCGGCGCGTCCTGCCCTACCCCGAGGCGGCCCACGAGGAAGGCACACCAGCATGACGAGCGACACCACCGGCGCCCCCACCGCAACCGGCGGCGCCCCCTGGCCGACGGGCCGACCGGCCACTGCGGTCGGCCAACCGACCCACGTCGCAGGGGAGTCGGCGAACAAGCCCCACGGGGCGAGGAGTTCGACGCCCGGGAGCGGGTCCGGCGCGATGGTGCATGCGGTGCTCCCCGAACTCGTCGCGGCGGCCGACGCGTTCGAGGAAGCCGACGAGAGCGTCCTGTTCCCCGAGGAGTTGGAGACCATCAGCGCGGCCTGGGAGAAGCGCCGCCGCGAGTACACCACCGTGCGGGCCTGCGCCCGGCAGGCGCTGGCCCAACTCGGCCAGCCCCCCGTCCCGTTGCTCTCCGGCAAGCGCAACGTCCCGCTGTGGCCCACCGGCGTCGTGGGCAGCATGACCCACTGCGACGGATACCGGGCGGCGGCGGTCGCACCGGCCGAGGCGGTACGCGCCATGGGCATCGACGCCGAACCCAACCTGCCGCTGCCCGAGGGGGTTCGGGAGAGCATCGCGCTGCCCCGCGAGATCGCGTGGATCCAGGCGGGCGAACGCGCCGCGGACGTCGTCCAGCGCGGACGGCTGCTGTTCAGCGCCAAGGAGAGCGTCTACAAGACCTGGTATCCGCTGATGGGCACCGAACTCGACTTCGCGGACGCCGACATCACCTTCACCGAGACCGCCCGGCACACCGCCACGGACCCCGCCGGTGGCGTCGACGTCACCGGCCGCTTCACCGCCCGGCTGCTGCGCACCCCCCGCCCCGAGCGGCCCCGCCCCGAGCAGCACCCGGTACCCACCACGCTCACCGGCCACTGGGTGCTCGGCCACGGCTTCCTGCTGACCGCCATCACCCTCCCGCCCCAGCCCACCCCGTAACCGGCCCACCGCGCACCCCGCCCCGGCTCCCCACCCGAGCCCACCCGGGCCGGGTGCCGGGGACCGCCCGTGCCGGACCCCGATGGGGCGGCGCCCGGACAGCGGAGACGGCACCGGGGACACCGGAGGCGCGGCGGGCGATGGTCACGACGGGCGGCGAGCGACCGCGATGGCGGCGCCGACCGCTCCCGGGCTGGCCGGCGGGTGGCGGCGACGCGGCTCCCACCGGGAGCGAACCCCGGACGGCCGCGCGCACTGTGCCCGCGCGGGCTCCGTTGTCGTGCGGGCTCCGTGATCAAGCTCGGACGTGCCCCGATCAAGCGTTGACGGGGCATGGGCCGGGGTCTGCTACGCTGATCCGGCGATCTCACCACGCGGGTCACAGCCGCTCAGCGGCACGGAGTCACCACCACCCAGTGGCCGACAAACCCGATTGGGAGCACGCGTCACCCTGTGCGAGACTAGTCCCGCACAAGAGCAAGGTCCTGTGGAGCAGTTTGGAGTGCTCGCCACCCTGTCAAGGTGGAGGCCGCGGGTTCAAATCCCGTCAGGACCGCTGCGGCTGGGTAGCTCAGTTGGTACGAGCGTCCGCCTGAAAAGCGGAAGGTCGCCGGTTCGACCCCGGCCCCAGCCACCGCCGCCCTACCAGGGCAGAAGCCCCCTCCGAAGCGATTCGGAGGGGGCTTTGTTATGAGGTGACCTCAACGCCTGACATCAGCGGCCGGGAGGACTCCGCTGCTCAGCTGCCGTGCTCGGGGGCCGTGGGGCTGGGGCTGGCCTCGCGCCCGCCGGGGTGACGGTGCCGCCACGTCCAGAAGACGGCGCAGGAGACGAGGGCCCAGGCACCGAGCACGAGGTACGGCTGAACGTGCTGGTAGCCGGGAAAGTAGACGGCGGTGTGCTGCGCGTTGACGGAGGCGCCCGGCGGCAGCCACCGTCCGATGGCGCCCAGCACCGAGGGCAGCAGCGGCCAGGAGACGGCTCCTCCGGAGGAGGGGTTACCGAGGAGCACCATCAGCCCCCACGTCGGCACCATCGCCCAGCGCCCGAAGAGGGTGTTGAACATGGTGAAGACCATCCCGGAGGCGAACATGGTGAGCGCGAGGATGCCCCAGGAGGTGACGAAGGGGAGGTCGAGCGCACCGAGGAGCCAGTCGACCACCGCGGCGATCACGAAACCGCCCAGCAGCGCGTAGGCGACGGTGCAGACGATCCGTTCCACCGGGGTCAACGCACGGGCGTGCACGCTGAGTTGGATGGCGCCAACGAAGCCGATGATCACGGCGGCGAGTGAGATGTAGAAGATCGCCAGACCGCGCGGGTCTCCCCGGTTCAGCGGCTTGAGGTCCCGTACCCGCACCTCCACTCCGGCTCGCTCGCCCACCTCGGGCCCGGCCCGGGCCAGCAGCTCCGCGACGGAGGCACCCGAGGCGCTGGAGACGGACAGCTCCACCCGCTTCGCGCCGGTGATCCGCAGTACGGCGAACACCTCCTGCCGGTTGACCGCCTCCTCCGCGCCCGCCCAGTCCGGGTAGCGGCGCAGGTCGAGGGTGGAGCCGAGGGCTCGCTCCAGTTCGTCGACGAAGGCCCGCTGGTCCTGTTCGCTGTGTGCCCGGCCGACGATCGCGGTCGGTACGTGGTGCGGAGTGGGGTCGGCCATGGCGTACGTGTAGGAACCGGCGAACAGCCCGGCGGCGGCACCGATGATCAGAATCAGAACCACGGCGGGCAGGAACGGTGAGTGCCGGAACTCCCGCCAGCCCGCCCGCCGGGCCGGGCCTCCCTCCCGGGCACGCTCCTCAGCCCCTACTCCGGTTGCTCCCCCCTTTCCGCCGGCGGCCTCGCCCCCGGTTCCGCCTGGGGTTCCGGTTCTGGCGACCGAGGCGTCCCGCTCCGCGTCGTGGATGGGCGGGACGCCGTCCGGTTCCCGGTCCGGCGAGCGGTCCTTACCCGGGTCGGAGCGCGCGGGGTCGGGCGGCTGCTGCTCGCTCATGACAGCAGCCTAAGCACCTTTCCATGAGTTTTGTCTGTTTTTGCCCGCTCAGGGGCGGCTCAGGATCGGCCCTCACCCCGTTCCCCGGTTCCCTCCTCCTGCCCGGTGACCTCTCGCGTCCGCCACCCGGTCCGGACCGGTCCCAGTCCGATCCGGGTCCGGTCCCGTTCGGCCCAGTCCGAAGCACCGCCGGTCCGGGAGCCCCCTCCGTCCGGTCAGGGAGTCCCATCGGCCCGGATACGGCGTCGGCCCGGTCACGGCGTTCCGTCGGCCCGCTCCGAGGGGGCTTCGGTCCGGTCCGGGACGTCCCCGGTCACTTCCCGTGCCTCACCGGTCAGTTGAGCCATCTCCCGGGGCCGTTCCCGCTCCTCTCCGGTCGCCTCCGACCCCTCGGTGGCGCCGTCCGTGGCCGCTGACGGAGAGTCCGGGTCCGGCGGCGCGGAGTCCCCCGCGTCCGTCCCCCGCGCGCGCTTCCGCCGGAGTCGCGCTCCGCCCCACCCGGCGAGCGGGACGAGGAGGACGGCGAGGAGCAGCACCCCGTCCGGCACGGCGTTGCCGATCCGTCCCGCCCAGCTCTCCGCGGTGAAGGCGGTGTCGGTGTCCAGCAGCCCGGGCAGCGCGGAGGTCCCGTCGAACACGAGGAAGACCGTGCCGAGCAGGATGAAGAAGCAGCCGGAGAACAGGGTGGTGGAGTGCGCGCGGAAGCGGCCCAGGCCCACCTCGCGCCCGCGAAGCCACCGGCGTCCGCCCAGGTCGTAGCGGTCCCAGACGAGGGCGAGGAGGAACAGTGGGACGGCCATGCCCAGCGCGTACACCGCCAGCAGCATGCCGCCGTACACCGGGTTGCCGCCGACCGCCGCCACCGTCAGGACGCTGCCGAGGATCGGCCCGGCGCAGAAGCCCGCGAGGCCGTAGACGGCGCCGAGCGCGTAGACGGAGAGGGCCGTGGTGGGCCGGATCCGGCCGGAGATCTCGCGCAGTCGGCCGCCGAACGCGAAGCCCCTCCCCAGGAGTTGGATCACCCCCAGCGCGATGATCAGCCACCCGCCTACGGAGACGAGCAGGTCGCGGTGGCCGTAGAAGAGGCGTCCCGCGTACGAGCCGGCAGCGCCCAGCGGTACGAGGGTGCTGGCCAGGCCCAGGTAGAAGACCCCGGTGCGGGCGAGCAGCCGCCCGGCGGAGTCCAGCGAGTACGCGAAGAAGGCCGGGAGCAGCAGCGCGCTGCACGGGCTGAGCAGCGCCAGCAGACCGCCGAGGAAGGCCGCGAGGTACCCGACGTCCGTCATGCTCCGGCCCCCGCCGGGAGCGCGAGCGGCCCCATCTCCGGGCTCACGGGTTCACCCGATCCGGTCCGGCCGGAGAATCCGGTCCGAGTCCGGACGGGCGGCGCGGTACGACCCGTTCGAGCGATCTCCTCCTCACCACGCACGGACACCCGCGCCGCCCCCTCCGAGCCGTCGGGCCCACCGGCCGCGTGGGACCCGGTGGCCTCGTTGTGCCCGTTGTCCCCGTCACCCCCGTTGACGCCATTCGCCTTGTTCGCCTTGTCGGCCTTCTCGGCGGACTTCGCGGCGCGATCCACCGCGTCGGTGAAGACCTCGTCCGGCTGGGCACCGGCGATCGGCTCACCGTTGACGAGGAACACCGGCGTGCTGTTGGCGCCCAGGCCGTACGCCTCCTCCTGGTCCCTGCCCACCGCCTTCTTCGCCGCGCGGCTGGCCCGGTCCCGGTCGAACCGCGCCAGGTCGTCGACGCCCGCGTCCTTGGCGAATCCGCGCAGCTCCGCGTCGTCGAAGTCGCTCTTGGCCGAACTCTCCTTGGCGTAGACCGCGTCGTAGAACTGCCAGAAGCGGCCCTGCCGCCCGGCCGCCCAGCTCGCGAGCGCGGCGCGTTCCGAGCCCTTGCCGAAGACGGTGAAGTTGCGCCACTCGACCCGCAGCACGCCCTTGTCGACGTACTCCTTCACCAGCTTGGGCTTGGTGTCACGCGCGAACTTGCCGCAGAAGGAACAGCCGAAGTCGGCGTACTCGATCATCACCACGGGCGCGTTCTTGTCGCCCCGCGCGAACGGGTCGTCGGCCGCGCGCCGTTCGAGCGACCGGAGCGCCGGGTCGCCCCCGCCCTCGTCCTCGCTCGCCTTGATGGTCGCGTTCTCGGGGGTGGAGCCGCCGGAGTCGTCGACGACGTACTGCGAGAGCCAGCCCACGAGCAGCGCCACGACCGCGACCACGGCGCCGATGAGCACCGCCTTCCGGTTCTTGGGCGCGGATCCGGAACCGGATCGGGAGCTGGAGCCGGACCGGGCTCCGGATCCGGATCGGGAGGTGGGCCTGGACTGAGGGGTCGGCTTGGGCATGGGCTTGGGCGTCGGGGACGGCATGGGACCTCCTGGTGAACGGCGGTGGCGAGTGGAACAAGCGGTGTGGACGGGCGTGGACGCGTGGGGGACGGGTGCCTGGCGGCGCGGCGGTCAGCCGGGGCGACCTCGGCGTCGGGGAACGGCGGTCAGCCGGAGCCGTCGGCCTCGGGAGGCGGCGACGCCGGACCCGTACCCCCCGAAGTGCCCGTCCCCGGGGGCGATTCGGCGTCCGGGGCGGCCCCCGGCGTGGCCTTCGGGGCGGCGTCCGGAGCGGCACCCGGGCTGGCGTCCCGGCTGGTGGACGCGGCTGACGCGGCCGTCGTGGCCGTCGTGGCCGTCGCGGAGACGGCGGTGGGAGCGGGGGGCGGAAGCGGGACGTCCGGGGTGGCGGGACAGGCGTACTCCCCGGAGAGCCGGGCCACCGTGGCCACCGCCAGCAGCACGAGCGCGACCACGGCCAGCAACGGCTGCACCGGCGCCCAGACGTTGAGCGCCCCGGAGGTGCCCAGCAGCAAAAGGACCAGCTTGTTGCAGACCGGGCAGCCGACGGCGAAGAAGGTGAGCAGTCCCCCGATCGTCCCCCACCGCCCGGCAGGGTCCCCGGGACCCACGGCCTCCCCGGGACCCACAGCGCTCCGAGCGCCCTCAGCCCGTTCAGCCCGTTCAGCATCCCGGACGTCCCGGGCGCCCCGGACGCCCCGCGTGCCGTCAGCCGCCGAGGGGGCGGCACCGTCGGGCGCGGTCGCGCCCTCCGCCTCGGCCCCGCCGTCCGTGTCGGGACGGCGCAGGTAGCTCGCGAACAACAGCCCGCCGAGTACGGCCGTCCCGGCCAGCACCGGATAGTTCCACCACTGGGTCGGCACCTCGCGCCCGAAGAGCGAGCTGGGGATGACGGCGGTGGGCACTCCGACCAGTACGGCGCAGCCCACGGCGGCCAGGGCGGCGCCCGCCCAGCGCCCGGGCGGCCAGTCCCGTAGCGCGCGCCCGGCGTGCCCGGTCGCGCGCGCGGCGCGGCCCAGCGGACCGGGGCGAGCCGGAGGCGACGACCGCCCCTCGCGTGTGCCTGGTTCCTGGAACGTCCGAACCATCGGGACCACTTCCCTTCACCCTGTCTGACCTGCGTGCTCTACGACTGCTCGCGTGCTCTACGACTGCTCGGCTGCTCTACGGCCGCGCCACGCGTGCTCCGCGAACGCGCCACGGCTGTTCCGCCCTCGCTCCGCGCCCTCGGCTGACCCCATGGACCCCGCGCCCCCGCGCGCCCCCGCGCGGCCCCCGGGAACCCGCGGGCACTACGCGCTGGGCGTGCTGGGCTTGCCGGTGCCCGCCGTACGTGTGGTGTCCGGTCCGGGGCGGCGAGCGGGGCCTGGGGCAGCGCGCCCGGTACGCACGCCCCGCGCAGCGGCACCACCGGAACGGACCCCTGCGGCACCGCCGGAACGGACCCCTGCGGCACCGCCCTGTGAACGAGATCCGCCCGGGGTGGGCGCTCCACACGGAGGCCGGTGGGATCCGCGAGCTGAGGGACTCCGCGAACGGGTCCCGGACCACCGTCGGTCCGCGTACGCCCAGCACCGCCGTCCGTGCACGCCGCCCGGGAGCGCCGCCCGTGGCCGAAGGCCCTGAACCACCGACCGTGAACGCCGTCCACGAGTCCCACACGCCGCGAAACCGCGTCCGTGCACGGGGGCCGTCGAGTACGGGCGGATGCTGACCGCACACAGGGGTTGGCGGCACACGTGGGTTGACACACACGGGACGGCCGCTCGCGGGGGCGTCCACTGACGGGACGGCCGCTCGCGGGGGCGCGGGCGTACGCGCGAGGTGCGGGGTAGCCCGGGGCCGGGGGCGCGGCGGCGGCGCCTTTCTACACGCGCATGACCGAGAGGCCGACCGGCGTGGGCGGCGCTATGGCGCTGGTGCGGCTGGCGGTGGGCCCGCGGTTCGGGGCGTCCCACACCGCGTGGGCGCAGGCGGGCACGCCCGCTTCCGCGAGCTGGCCGGGCGCGGGCCCGCCGCCACGGACGCTGGGCAGTGAGCCGTCGTCCTCCCCGCCGGGGGCGCGGCAGCCGGGCGCGGCTCCTCCCTCGTCGCGGGCGTCACCGCGTACGAGACGGTCGTCGCCGTCCGTCGCCGGACGTGTCATGGCCCCGGCGGGCTCAGACGGCTCGGACGGCTCGGACACACCGGACAGCTCGGCGGGCGTCGCTTCAGACCCCGCCGGATCAGGGTCCGTCGTAGCGGGGCCCGCCGGATCAGGCCCCGTCGTCGCTGGGGCCGCCGGATCAGGCCCCGTCTGCTCGGAGCCCGTCTCGTACTCGGAGCCCGTCGTGCCGGAGTCCGGCGGCGCGGCGAGCGTCGGCCGTGCCGCCGCCCACCCGTCCGGGGAGGTGTCCGCCGACGCGCCCTGGAGTCCCGCGACGGGTGCGGAACCGGGGCTGACCACGGCGGCGGTGGCGCCCTGCGAGCGCTCGGCGCCGCCGCTGAGCAGGGTACCGCACAGTCCGACGAGGAAGGCGGCGACGGCGGCGAGCACGGTGAGACCGGCGACCTGGCGCCGCCACCTCGTACTCCACCTGGTCATCAGCCAGCGCCTCTCCGTCGTTCTCTCGTACCGCCGTGTTCGTGGTGCGGCCGTGCTCGTCGCACCCGTCGTACCTGTCGCACCCGTCGTGCTCGTCGGGTCCGTCGTCCCTGGCGTGCCGTCGCGGCTGTCAGGTTCGGTCGTCGTCGGTCGTGCGCGGTCGCACCGGTCTCCCCGTCCACCAGTCTCGCTGACCGCGGTCGTGACGTACCGACCAGGGGCACCCCGGCACGGCATCAGCCTCCGCCGAGGACGGTGGCCACCGCAAGTCCCCATGGCGCCGCCTCCCCGCCTCCGGGCAGCCGAACACGGCCGGACGACGGGAGCGGCGATCGCGGGAGGGCCGGGGAGCGGCGGTCGCGGGAGGGCGTTGAGGAAGGGCGCTGAGGGAGGTTGGTGGACGGCTGGGGAGCGGACCGGGCGACGGGTCAGGGAGGAGGGCCGGGGCGGGCGCCAGGGCGGGCCGGGCGGTGGGAAACGGGGGTTGCGCTGGGACTGGAGGAGGGCGGGGCCGGGGTCCCGCCGGTCAATTGGTTCGCCAGTCCGTTCCCCGAGGTGCGATCCTGGATGGGTATGTCTGCTTCCATGTCGACCGTCCGCGCCCTCCAGGAGCGCCTGCCGCGACTGATGCTCCGGGACGAGCACCAGTTGGGCCGGCGACTCGACGGCGCACGCAAGATCCGCGAGCCCGAAGCCCGAGCCGCCGTGCTCGCCGAGATCTCGGCGGCGATGGACGAGTCCGAGCTGCGGGTGGAGAGCCGCCAGGTGGCGCTGCCCACCATCACCTATCCGGAACAGCTGCCGGTCAGCCAGAAGAAGGACGAGATCCTCCGGGCGATCCGCGATCACCAGGTGGTGATCGTCGCGGGCGAGACGGGTTCCGGGAAGACCACGCAGATCCCGAAGATCTGCCTGGAGCTGGGGCGCGGGATCCGGGGCGTGATCGGTCACACGCAGCCGCGCCGTATCGCGGCGCGCACGGTGGCCGAGCGGGTGGCCGAGGAGCTGGGCAGCGCCCTGGGCGAGACCGTGGGCTGGAAGGTCCGCTTCACCGACCAGGTGAAGGACCACACCATGGTCAAGCTGATGACGGACGGCATCCTGCTCGCCGAGGTCCAGCAGGACCGCGAGCTGCGGCAGTACGACACCCTCATCATCGACGAGGCGCACGAGCGCAGCCTCAACATCGACTTCCTGCTGGGGTATCTGGCGCAGCTGCTGCCCAGACGCCCGGACCTCAAGATCGTCATCACCTCCGCGACCATCGATCCGGAGCGCTTCTCCCGGCACTTCGGGGCGCATGTCGCGACCGCCGCGGTGCGCGGGGCCGAGGGGCCCCGGCACGCGGGCCGGGGTGGGCGGCGCGGCCGCGGCGGACGGCGGCCGGACGACGCCGGGCCGGAGACGGCGGACGGACGCGAGGCCCCAGGGCCGGGGACGGCCGGGCCGGAGACGGCGGACGGGCCGGGCCGGGAGGCGGCGCCGGGGTCCGCGGGGTTCTCGGGCCCGGGGGCGGTCCCGGAGCAGCGGGACGGAGCGGAGCCGGGGGCGCGCGAGGCGGAGGGCGCCTCGCCGTTCGCGCCGATCATCGAGGTGAGCGGGCGGACGTATCCGGTGGAGGTGCGCTACCGGCCGCTGGTGGAGGTCACGGAGGAGCCGGAAGGCCCGGAGGGTTCCGGGTCGCGGAAGGGCGAACGCGACCGGGATCAGACGACGGCGATCTGCGAGGCGGTGGAGGAGCTGCGCGCGGAGGGGCCGGGGGACATCCTCGTCTTCCTCTCCGGTGAGCGGGAGATCCGGGACACCGAGGACGCGCTTCAGAAACAACTGTCCCGCGCCGGGGGGGCGTTGGCGCAGGAGACGGAGATCCTCCCGCTCTACGCCCGGCTCTCGCACTCCGAGCAGCACCGGGTGTTCCAGCGGCACAGCGGGCGCCGTGTCGTCCTGGCGACCAACGTCGCCGAGACCTCGCTCACCGTGCCCGGCATCAAGTACGTCATCGACCCCGGCACCGCGCGGATCTCCCGGTACAGCCACCGGACGAAGGTGCAGCGGCTGCCGATCGAGGCGATCAGCCAGGCCAGCGCCAACCAGCGGAAGGGCCGGTGCGGGCGCACCTCGGACGGTGTCTGCGTCCGGCTGTACTCCGAGGACGACTTCCTGTCCCGCCCGGAGTTCACCGATCCGGAGATCCTGCGCACCAACCTGGCGTCGGTCATCCTCCAGATGACGGCGGCGGGGCTGGGGGAGGTCGAACGGTTCCCGTTCATCGATCCGCCGGACCCGCGCAGCGTCAAGGCGGGCGTCCAACTGCTGGAGGAACTGCATGCGTTGGAGGCGCCGCGCAAGGGCGTCAAGGGTGGGCAGCGGCTGACGAAGTCGGGCCGACGGCTGGCGCAGCTCCCGGTCGACCCCCGGCTGGCCCGGATGGTGCTGGAGGCGGACGAACTCGGCTGCGCGCGCGAGGTGATGGTCATCGTCGCGGCGCTGTCCATCCAGGACCCGCGAGAGCGTCCAGCCGACAAGCAGCAGCAGGCGGACGAGCACCACGCCCGCTTCGCGGACGAGAGCGGCGACTTCCTCTCGTTCCTCAACCTGTGGCGCTATGTCCGGGAGCAGCAACGGGAGTTGTCCTCCTCCGCGTTCCGCCGGATGTGCCGCTCGGAGTTCCTGAACTATCTGCGGATACGTGAGTGGCAGGACATTTTCGCCCAACTGCGCCAGGTGGCACGGACGATGGGGATCCGGCCGAGTGAGCAGGAGGCGACTCCGGACGCGATCCACCAGGCCCTGCTGTCCGGCCTGTTGTCCCATGTGGGGCTGAAGGACGGCGAGAAGAACGAGTATCTGGGGGCGCGCGGCTCGAAGTTCGCCATCTTCCCCGGTTCGGCGTTGTTCAGGCGCCCCCCGCGCTGGGTGATGTCGGCCGAGCTGGTGGAGACCTCGCGGCTGTGGGCGCGGGTGAACGCGCGGGTCGAGCCGGAGTGGGTCGAGCGGCTGGCGCGGCACCTGGTGAAGCGGGTCTACAGCGAGCCGCACTGGGAGCAGAAGCAGGCCGCGGTGATGGCGTACGAGCGGGTGACGCTGTACGGCGTGCCGATCGTGGCCCAGCGCAAGGTCAACTACGGCCGGATCGACGCGGAGACCAGCCGGGACCTGTTCATCCGGCACGCGCTGGTGGAGGGTGACTGGCGCACGCACCACGCCTTCTTCAGCGACAACCGGAAGTTGCTCGACGAGGTCGAGGACCTCGAACACCGCGCCCGCCGCCGCGACATCATGGTCGACGACGAGGCGCTCTACGACTTCTACGACCAGCGCATCCCCGAACACATCGTCTCCGGCGCGCACTTCGACGCCTGGTGGAAGAACCAGCGGCGCACCGAACCGGAGTTGCTCACCTTCTCCCCGGAGATGCTGGTCAACGAGCGGGCGGGAGAGGTCAGCAAGGAGGACTACCCGGACGTCTGGCGGCAGAACGGCCTGACGCTGCGGGTGACCTACCAGTTCGAGCCGGGTACGGACGCGGACGGCGTCACGGTGCACGTCCCGCTCCAGGTGCTGAACCAGGTCTCGGCGCGGGGCTTCGACTGGCAGATTCCGGGGCTGCGCGCGGACCTGGTGACGGAGTTGATCAGGTCGCTTCCCAAGCCGGTCCGGCGGCACTACGTGCCGGCCCCCGACGTCGCCCAGCGATTCCTGAGAGTGGTCTCCGAGGGCGGTGAGGTCCCGTCGGACGAGCCGCTGACCACCGTCCTCGCACGGGAGTTGCGCCGGATGGTGGGCGTGCCGGTGGCCGCGTCGGACTTCGACCTCGCGAAGGTGCCGGACCACCTCAAGGTGACCTTCCGGGTGACGGACGAGCGGCGTCCGCCCCGGGGAGGCGGCAAGCAGGACGCCAACGGCGGTCGCGGCGCCGGGAGTTCACAGACCGCCCAGGGGCCGCGCGCCGCGCGGGACGTCGAGGGCAAGGACGTCGAGGAGCTACAGCTCCGGCTCAAGTCCCATACGCAGCAGGCGATTTCGCAGGCGTTCGACTCGGCGGAGCGGTCCCGGGCGCGGGCGGCCGCGCGCGCCGCGGAGAAGGGCGCACAGCCCCGTCCGGGCGCGCCCGAGGAGGCGACGGCCGCCTCCCCCACCCAGCGGACCGGGCTCACCTCCTGGACGCTCGGCTCGCTGCCGCGCGCCTTCGAGTCCCGTTCGGCCGGGGGACAGCCGGTCCGCGCGTATCCGGCGCTGGTGGACGAGGGCACCTCGGTCGCCGTGCGGCTCTTCGACACCGAGGAGGAGCAGCGGCGGGCGATGTGGCCGGGCACCCGGCGGCTGATCCTGCTGAACCTCCCGTCGGATCCCGCGAAGTTCGCGCAGTCGAAGCTGAGCAACGTGGAGAAGCTGGCGCTCTCCCGGTCGCCGCACGGCAGCGTGCAGGCGCTGTTCGAGGACTGTGTCGCGGCCTCCGCCGACCGGCTGATCGCCGCGCACGGCGGCCCGGCGTGGGACGAGGAGGCGTTCCGCAAGCTCTTCGAGGCGGTCCGGGCCGATCTGGTGGACGCCACCGTGAAGACGGTCCACCGGGTGCGGGAGGTGATGGCGGCCTGGCACTCCTGCGAGGACCGACTGCGGTCCCTCGGCAGCCCGGTGCTGGCGGAGTCGGTGGCCGACGTGCGGCGGCAGCTGTCCGAGCTGATCTGCCCGGGGTTCGTCACCGCGCACGGCGTGGCGCGGCTGCCGGACCTGCTGCGCTACCTGGTCGCCGCCGACCGCAGGCTCCAGCAACTGCCGCACCAGGCCGAGCGCGACCGCACCCGGATGGCGAAGGTCCTGGAGATGCGCGACGAGTACCTGTGGCTGCTGGAGCAGTTCCCGCCGGGGCGTCCGGTGCCGAAGGCGGCGCGGGACATCCGCTGGATGGTGGAGGAGCTGCGGGTCAGCTACTTCGCGCACGCCCTGGGTACCGCGTATCCGATCTCCGACAAGCGCATCAGGAAGGCGGTCGACGCGGCGGCTCCCGCCGGGGCGTGACCGGCCGGACGCGCAGCGTGAGTTCGCTCTCACCGTCTGACCTGCTGTAGAGTCTCGTCTCGCGCCGAGCGCGCAGCGAGGTCCTGTGGAGCAGTTTGGAGTGCTCGCCACCCTGTCAAGGTGGAGGCCGCGGGTTCAAATCCCGTCAGGACCGCAGTGATTCGGAAGCGCCCGTTCCCCCCTGGGGAACGGGCGCTTCCACGTGCGGACTCCCCTTCTCCCGACTCCGCTCCCCGCCCGGGCAGCCGCCCCGCCCCTCGAACCGCCCCCGACACCGGGGCCGTCGACTCTCGACGCCCCGGCGGGCGGTTCCCGTCCGTCCCGGCGGGCGGCTCCGCCCGCCCGACGAGCGGCGGGCGGTCGGCGCCCGCCCTCGGGCCGTTCACGCGCGCCTCGCATCACGCACGCCGCCGCTCCCCCCGTCCCGTCCCCTCCCCCCGGTCCACCCCGCGCCCTCCGCCCGCGCGCCGGGGGTGACGGGAGCACTCCCGGGGGCGCACGGCGGACACGCGGCCATCACCGCGACCGGGACGGCGGAAACAGAAGGGGCGCGGGCGGCGCAGGAGGAAGGAGAGAGGAAAGCGAACCCGTCCGGCCCGTGCGGGTACGGGCCACCGGCCGGTGGGTACTCCTCTCCCGAGCCCCCACCAAGCCCGAAGGCCCCAGGGGCCGTTCAGCGGCACCGCCGCGCGAGCACGAGGAGGAGGCGACCGCGATGACGACGGACCCCACGCCGCCGGGGCGGCACGGGACGCGGACGCCGCCGCGGACCCGCCCTCCCGTTATCTCCCGGCACCGACATGTGAGGCGGCACTGCCCGGAGCACGCCCGGCCGCCAGGGCGGGCGGTACCCGCGGGCGCGCCCTGGACACCCGAGGCCCGGCGTCCGGCGCGGGGGTGACGCGGGGCGCGCCACCGGAGCCCGAAGTGAGGCCGCGCGCATATTCAAGAGGCGGTGGGGAAGGGCGAGTTGGACGTCGCCCGGGGGACGGCGGGACCAGCCCACCGGGGCGCCACTACCGCATGACGGGCACGCACAACAAGAGTACGGAGACGTGACGGGTGTCACGAAAATCCCCCACGAAGCAGGCGATCTCAACCCGGCGCCACACCTCATCAATTTAATATGTGCCATTGCACTACCGTCCGACGAAGCGCACCACCCCCCGGCGACTCCCCCCGGCGCGACGCCGCGCGTCCCCAACTCGCGTCATTCACACGGCACTCGGTGCCGTCCGACGGCATCCCCGACGCCGTCCGCGCGGCCCACCCCACCCGCGCCCGCACCTCGGACACGGCCCTCCGCCCACCCGGCTGACCGGCCCCGGGGCACAAAAAACCGCGCTGGACCCGGCGGAGTCCAGCGCGATTGACGTCCAAGCACTGATTGGGGCAGTGACCCGACGTGTGGTGCGGGGTGGCGATTACCCGGCGTGGGGACCGTCAATCGCCCGTTCTGCGGTGTTGCGCCTGATCAAGCCTCGCTGCGCTGCTGCGGAATCCCCGCGAGCAGTGCACGTACCTCCGCCTCGCGGTAACGACGGTGCCCGCCGAGCGTGCGGATGGACGTAAGCTTGCCCGCCTTTGCCCAGCGCGTGACCGTCTTGGGGTCCACACGGAACATCGTGGCGACCTCAGCCGGGGTCAACAGCGGCTCGGCATCAGGGGTGCGAGCGGTCATGAGCGGCCTCCTCGGGAGAACCGAACCATCACGGTTCTTTCCTCTAAATTCTGCACCTTGACCCGCGTTGCCCGAAATGGCGCACGCGGGTCGAGTCGGTTATAGGACGAACGGCTTGTCCTCGGCACTACAACTACACCATCTGTCCAGCCACAGCGGCCAAACCGATGGAATTGCCCTCTCAGGTGTTCAACCTCGACGGATCCTGATGGACCGTGTCATAGCGGACAGTTACCCCGCCGTAACGATCAGTCACACACGAAGCAGAGGCCATCAGTCCCACCAAGGAGGGCAATACCGATGTTTCCACCCTTACTCGGACGGAAGGAGTTCTGTGCGAACTCCTTGTCCTATTTTGACACGAGGAGTAGCCGTGGGAGCAAGACCCAGGTACGTGCTATCCATCACGCTTGAGGCAATAGCCCGGTTCGGGACATAGGTCCCCCTCGTCCCGCAACGTCCCTGAGGTGTTCCCCCGGTCAGCTGGCGAACTGAAGCTCGCGCACCGTCGCCCAGCGGTCGGTCAGCCGCTCGTACGCCGCGCCGGCTCGTTCGCCGTCACCCTCCCTGAGCGCCGCGATGCCCTCCGCGACGTCGGCCGCCGAGTGGTCCTCGGCCAGCCGCTTCTCGGGGATCGCGTGCACCAGGCCGCCGTAGTCCAGTTCGACGAGCGAGCGCGGATGGAACTCCTCCAGCCAGCGCCCCACATCTACCAGGCCGTCGACGAGCGGCCCCTCCTCCAACTCCTCGCGGAGCACCTTCAGACCACGAGCGAGGCGGCGCCTCGCCTGCACCATCGGCGTCCGGTAGCGGAGGACGAACTGCTGACGGCTCTCCTCACCCGATTCCGTCTTCGCAAACTCCTTCTCCTCACCGGAAAAGAGAACGAACCACCGGACGGGCACATGCCACAGCGCCGTGCGGATCCAGGGCCGCGCCTCCGGGTTGCGGCGCAGCCACCGTTCGTAGTCGACCGCCGCCTGGCGGCGCACCACCGGCGGCAGCGCGGCGTCCAGCACCGCGGGCGGCAGCTCCAGCTCCCGCTCTCCGGCGGCCTGGCTGAGCGCGGCCATGGACTGCCAGCCCCGCAGCCGGGTCCGCCAGGGGCAGACGCAGGTCACGCCGTCGACCTCGGCGACGAACGCGTCCGCGCTCTCCCGGACCGGCACTGCCTCCGGCGGCACCGGCAGCAGGGCGGCGAGCGATCTGCCGATCTCCTCCTGCGCGCTGGGCAGGTCCTCGCGCTTGGCGTACCGCACCCAGTGCGCGCGCTCGGGCTCGGGGAACGCGGCCAGCGGCTCGTACACCCGCAGATAGGCCGCGTACGGGGCAGCGACCGACGCCTTCTGAGCCAACGTGCATCCTCCACTGATCGATGCCGGTTCACGGGCCCTCGGACCGGCGCCCGCAGACAGTTGACTACCTCGATCGTGGCACCGCAACGATGCCTCGGGCCGCAGGTCGTACGCTGCTGGGACGCCCCCGGAATCGCCAACTCGGGGGCCGCCAGGCCCTCCTCACCCACGGAGGGCGTCCTTCGCGACTTCAGGAGTCACCACCGTGACTGACGTACGTCCTTCCCCGGTGCCCCGGGCGCCCGGCGAATCCCTGACGGTCCACGGTTCGCACGGCACCCACGTCCTGCGGACCCTCTTCCACTCCGACCAGGGCGGCCACGAGCAACTCGTCCTGTGCCAGGAGCGCGAGAGCGGCTTCCGGGCCGTGATCGCCATCCACTCGACCGCGCTCGGCCCCGCGCTGGGCGGCACCCGCTTCCACGCCTACGAGGACGCGGCCGCCCGCGGGCAGGACCCGGAGGAGGCCGCCGCGCTGGACGCGCTGAACCTCGCCCGCGGGATGTCGTACAAGAACGCGCTCGCCGGACTGGACCACGGCGGCGGCAAGGGCGTGATCATCGGCGACCCGGAGACCCAGAAGAGCGAGGAGCTGCTGCTCGCCTACGGCCGGGCCGTCCGGGCGCTCAACGGGCGGTACGTCACCGCCTGCGACGTCGGCACCTACGTCGAGGACATGGACGTGGTCGCGCGCGAGTGCCGCTGGACCACCGGGCGCAGCCCGGAGGCGGGCGGCGCGGGCGACTCCTCGGTGCTCACCGCCTACGGCGTCTTCCAGGGCATGCGGGCCAGCGCGGAGCAGCTGTGGGACAAGCCCACGCTGCACGGCCGCACCGTCGGGATCGCGGGCGTCGGGAAGGTCGGCCGTCACCTGGTCGGCCACCTCCTGGCCGACGGGGCGCGGGTCGTGATCACCGACGTGCGCGCGGAGTCGGTGCGGCGGGTGCGCGAGGAGCACCCCGAGGTGACGGTCGTCGAGAGCACCGACGCGCTGATCCGCCGTCCCGATCTCGACGTGTACGCGCCCTGCGCGCTCGGCGGGGCGCTGGACGACGAGACGGTGCCGGTGCTCACCGCCCGGGCCGTCTGCGGGGCGGCCAACAACCAGCTGGCGCACGCCGGGGTGGAGAAGGCGCTCGCCGACCGGGACGTGCTCTACGCGCCGGACTACGTGGTCAACTCCGGGGGTGTGATCCAGGTCGCGGACGAGCTGCACGGCTTCAACTTCGAGCGTGCGAAAGCGAAGGCAGCAAAGATCTTCGACACCACAACGGAGATCTTCCAGCGCGCCCGGCGGGACGGCGTCCCGCCGCTGGCCGCCGCCGACCGGCTCGCGGAGCAGCGGATGGCCGAGGGCCCGGGGATGCCATCCGGACCGGGCGCCCCCACGCTCGGCTGACCCCGCACGGCGGCGAATCCCGGGGGCGGGCCGGGGCAGACACCACTCCGCCCCGGCCCGCTCCCGTCACCCCCGTTCCGTCACCCCGGCGTCGCCCCGGGCCCTTCCGCGCCGGGGTCGCTGTCCGGTTCCGTTCGGGCGCGGTGGCCGTGCGCGGGGCCCGGCTCCCGGCCGCCTCCGGGGTCCCCCCGGCGCGCGGACGGCCCGCCGCCCACGAGAGGCTTCTCACTACCCTGGGCGGGTCGATCTCTTAAGAGTCGGTAAAAGCCGTGTTGACCTGCGGGAACAGGGGGTCTCCAGGGGCGTGGGAGGCCGGGTGCGGGATGGGCGACGTACCGTACGGACGGATAAGAAGGTACCGTTGAGGCCCTGTGAGCCGGTCTTCTCCTTCGAGAGAGCGGCTCTGAATGATGAACGCGTGTCAAGACTCTGGGACCAGGGTGTCCCGTCGTTGAGGGGGTCGAGCCATGGGGCGCGGCCGGGCCAAAGCCAAGCAGGCGAAAGTCGCCCGTCAGCTGAAGTACAACAGCGGCGGTGGGACGGATCTCGCACGGCTGGCGGAGGAGCTGGGCGCATCGACATCGAACCAGTCGCCAAAGGGTGATCGATTCGAGGACGATGAGCTGGACAACGACCCGTACGCACGGTACGCGGAACTGTACGACAACCAGGACGAGGGCGACGATCACCCGTCTTCCTCGCCGCACTCGCGCCAGTCCGGCGCCTGACGTACACGCCACTGATCCCGGTTCGGCGGCCACCGCCGGACCGGGATCTTGGTATGTCCGGGATCTCGGAATGTCCGGGGCCTCCGCCAGCGCGTCGGGGAGCGCCACCGTCCGGTGGCCCGGTGCCCGGGGCGGCTCGACGGACGGGGGACCCGGCGTACGAGCGGGGCGGCCGGACGGGGTGAACGGGCGGTTCAGCGGTCCAGGTTGTCCCGCAGTGAGCTGAGCGCCTCCTCCGGGACGAACTCCCGCATCCACGCCAGGAAGCGCGGTCCGTACTCCGCGCGGGCGCGCGCCAGGACCGCTTCCGCCGTGTCGGGTGCGGGCCTCCCGAACGTCCGCTCCGGCCAGGCGAGGTACTCGGGACGGCGGTGGCCGCGCTCCGCCTCCCCGGCTGCGGGTGGGGGCTCCTCGGCGGGTGGGGCGAGCAGCGGGAACAGCTCCAGCACCCCGCTCGCGACCACGTCCAGCTCGCCCTCGGAGCCGAAGAGGACGACGGGGAGGGTGGCGAGGTCGCTGCGGTCATCGCAGCGCCACAGGGCGTAGAAGGAGCCGGAACCCGTCGCGGGTGCGAACGGAACGAGCCGGTCGAGATAGCGGGCCAACTCCGGGCGCCCCGTGGGGTCCACGGCCAGCCAGGCGACGAGACCGGCGTCCGGCCGGTTGTACTCGTACAGCTCGCAGGCGTCGGCGAAGCCGCCACCGATCCCGTCTCCGGACTCGCTGAGCGGGTTCAGCTCCCCCAGGGGTGAGTAGCCGTCCATGGTTCCTCCGCGCACCGGACCGATCGGCGATCAGGAGAGGGAGCGTACTGCCTGCCTCTGACAGCCGGCGTCCCCGAACGCCGGGCCCGGGGCGCGGTGGGGGCACGCCTCCGGAGGTCCGGGGCGGCGCCGGGGGCCAGGCGCCGGACAGGGCCGGGCGAGCCGGTGTCAGGGCCGGGCGTGCTCGCTCAGAGTCGCGCGTAGTCGCCGGTGAGGCGCACGGATCCGGCGCCGGTCGTGCCGGAGTCACCGGACGCCTCGGCGGCCTCCGTCACCGAACCCGCGACCCAGGCGTCCACGCCGCGCTCGGTCAGCGTGGCCAGCGCGGTGTCCACCGACTCCGGGGGCAGTACGGCGGCCATGCCGACGCCCATGTTCAGCGTCCGCTCCAGCTCCGCCCGCTCCACGCCCCCGCCCGCGCCGCGGATCAGGTCGAACACCGGCCGGGGGGCCCAGGTCGACCGGTCCACCCGGGCGGTGAGGTGCGACGGGATGATCCGCGCCAGGTTGGCGGCGAGGCCACCGCCGGTGACGTGCGAGTAGGCGTGCACCTCGGTGGCGCGGGCCAGCGCCAGGCAGTCCAGCGCGTAGATCTTGGTGGGCTCCAGCAGTTCCTCGCCGAGCGTCCGCCCGAACTCCTCGACGTGCCGGTCCGGTTCCAGCCCCGCGCGGTCCAGCAGCACGTGCCGGACCAGGGAGTACCCGTTCGAGTGCAGTCCGGAGGAGGCCATGGCCACCACCACGTCGCCCGCGCGGACGCGCTCGGCGCCGAGCACCGCGTCGGCCTCCACCACGCCCGTCCCGGCCCCGGCGACGTCGTACTCGTCCGGGCCGAGCAGCCCGGGGTGCTCGGCGGTCTCGCCGCCCACCAGGGCGCAGCCCGCCAGGACGCAGCCCTCCGCGATCCCCTTGACGATCTGCGCGACGCGCTCCGGCACCACCTTGCCGACGCAGATGTAGTCGGTCATGAACAGCGGCTCGGCCCCGCACACCACGAGGTCGTCGACGACCATGGCGACCAGGTCGAGGCCGATGGTGTCGTGGATGTCGAGCCGCTGCGCGAGGGCGACCTTGGTGCCCACGCCGTCGGTGGCCGAGGCGAGCAGCGGACGCTCGTACCGCTTGAGCGCGCTGGCGTCGAAGAGGCCCGCGAAGCCACCGAGCGAACCGACCGACTCCGGGCGCTGTGCCCGGCCCACCCACTCCCGCATCAGCTGGACCGCGAGGTCCCCCGCGGCGATGTCCACTCCCGCCGCCTTGTACGAGACGGCCTCCGCGGACTCGGCGGGCGCTCCCCCACCGGACGTTCCGACACGCTCACTCATCGCTGGCACTCTCCGACATGCTGGGCTCTCCCAGACGGCTCGGGGCTCCGGGAGGAGCCGACGAAAGCCCCGGACGCCGGTGGCCGGGGAGGCTCTGCTGGTGACGGTACGCCGCCCCGCCGCCCGCGGCAGGGCGTCCCGGACGTCGCTGGCCGGGACGGGTGAAGGCGGCCCCGGCCCGGGCGGACGGGTGGGGCCCGGCGGACGGCGCGGGGCGTGCCGGGGTGACGCCGTGGCGTGCCACGGCTAGGGGCGGCGCAGCGCGTCAGCCGCGCCGCCGCCCGTGGTCAGGGTCTCGACCCCGTCCACGTCGGTCTTGCTGCCGTGCCCGTTGCCGCGGGCGGCGTCCGCCACCTCGGCCTCCAGCAGGTGCTTGCCCAGCAGCTCCGGATCGGGCAGGTCCATCGGGTACTCCCCGTCGAAACAGGCCCGGCAGAGCTGGGACTTGGGGATCGTGGTGGCCTCGATCATGCTGTCCGTCGAGATGTACGCCAGCGAGTCGGCGCCGAGCGAGGTGCCGATCTCCTCGACGGTCAGGCCGTTGCCGATGAGTTCCGCGCGGGTGGCGAAGTCGATACCGAAGAAGCAGGGCCACTTGATCGGCGGCGAGCTGATGCGGACGTGCACCTCCGCCGCGCCCGCCTCGCGGAGCATCCGCACGAGGGCGCGCTGGGTGTTGCCCCGCACGATGGAGTCGTCCACCACGACCAGCCGCTTGCCCCGGATCACCTCGCGGAGCGGGTTGAGCTTGAGGCGGATGCCGAGCTGCCGGATGGTCTGCGAGGGCTGGATGAAGGTCCGGCCGACGTAGCTGTTCTTGACCAGCCCGCTGCCGTAGGGGATGCCGCTGGCCTCGGCGTACCCGACGGCGGCGGGGGTGCCGGACTCGGGGGTGGCGATCACCAGGTCCGCCTCGGCCGGGGCCTCGGCGGCCAGCCGCCGCCCCATCTCGACCCGCGAGAGGTAGACGTTCCGCCCCGCGATGTCGGTGTCCGGACGGGCGAGGTAGACGTACTCGAAGACGCAGCCACGCGGCCGGGCCTCCGCGAAGCGGGTACTGCGCAGGCCGTCCTCGTCGATCGCGAGGAACTCGCCCGGCTCCACCTCACGGATGAAGCTGGCGCCGACGATGTCCAGTGCGGAGGTCTCGCTGGCCACCACCCAGCCGCGCTCCAGCCGCCCCAGCACCAGCGGGCGGATGCCCTGCGGGTCGCGGGCCGCGTAGAGGGTGCGCTCGTCCATGAAGGCGCAGGAGTACGCGCCCTGGAGCCAGGGCAGCACGCGCGGGGCGGCCTGCTCGACGGTGAGTGGGCCGCCGTCCTCGTCGGTCTGCCCCGCGAGCAGGGCGGTGATCAGGTCGGTGTCGTTGGTCGCCGCGACGTGCGTGGGGCGGCCCGCGGAGAGCGCGGACTGCGCGGCCACCCGCTCGGCCAGCTCGGCCGTGTTGACCAGGTTGCCGTTGTGGCCCAGCGCGATCGAGCCGTGCGCGGTCGCCCGGAAGGTGGGCTGCGCGTTCTCCCACACCGAGGCACCGGTGGTGGAGTAGCGGGCGTGGCCGATCGCGATGTGGCCGCGCAGCGAGCCGAGGGAGGTCTCGTCGAACACCTGGGAGACCAGGCCCATGTCCTTGAAGACCAGGATCTGCGAGCCGTTGCTCACCGCGATCCCGGCGGACTCCTGGCCCCGGTGCTGGAGGGCGTAGAGCCCGAAGTAGGTCAGTTTGGCGACCTCCTCCCCCGGCGCCCAGACCCCGAAGACGCCGCAGGCGTCCTGGGGGCCCTTCTCGCCGGGGAGAAGGTCATGATTCAGTCGTCCATCACCACGGGGCACGTCGTCGAGTCTAGGCCAGGGGCGCAGTACAGCCGAACCCGGTGGATTTGTTCGGTTTACCCCCGTGTCTCCCCCGGACGAGTGAGCGGCCCGGGTGCGTCCGGCGGACGGCGCGGGACGGCGGAGGGCGGCGGCGGTCAGCCGAGGACGGGCAGGTGGCCGCCGAGGTCGGCGCGCTCGCCGCTGGCGGTGAGCCGCCCGGTCGCCAGCGCGGCGGCCCAGTCCGTACGGCCGGTGGCCAGCCGGATCCAGGTGATCGCGTCGGCCTCCACCACGTTGGGCGGGGTGCCGCGGGTGTGACGGGGGCCCTCGACGCACTGGGTGACGGCGAAGGGCGGCACCCGCAGCTCGACGGAGCGGCCCGGCGCCTTCGCCGCCAGCGCGTCCACCAGCAGCCGGACGGTCGAGGCCAGGGCCTGCCGGTTCAGCCGGACCGGGGTGCCGGTCGCCCGGGTGAGATCGTCGCTGTGCACCACCAGCTCGACGAGTCGGGTGACGGTGAAGTCCAGCACCCGCATCGCGCCCCCGGGGTGCGGGACGAGCACGTCCTCGCGGACGGCGGCCTCCAGGACCGGCTCCAGGTCGGCGATGGCCGCCTCGATCCGGGCGACGCCGTCCGGGCTCCCGGCGGCCTCGGAGCGGGCCTGGTCGTCCAGCTCCGCGGCGGCGCCCGCGGTGGCCCACGCCCAGGAGGCGAGGCTGACCTCGGGCTTCGCCACCCGGGGCGCGGGGGCACCCAGCATGCGCGGCACCGCGTCGATCTGGAGGGCGATGTGCACCAGCAGGGCGTGCACGTCCCACCCCGGCAGCCCGGAGGGCAACGCCCGCTGTTCCGGGGTGAGTTGGCGCGCGCCCTCGGCTACGGCCTCAAGCTGGCCGATAAGCGCCTTGCGCACCATGGCGGGGTCGTAGGTGCGGGACTCCCGAGCTCTTCTGTTGGCGGGCGGCATGAATGCGACATTACAGGGACGGAGTGGGCCCCGGAGGGGCCAGCGGGCGGTCGGCCGGGGCGGCGCCGGGGCCCGCGCACGCTCGGTGGCGCGTGTGCGGCGGTGGGTGTGACCGGGGGGAGGACCCCGGTCGAGGCGCTGTGCCAGGATGCGCCTCATGTCACTTGCGGAGCGCTACCTCGCGGACGACGAACAGCTCGTGTACGTCACCAGACAGCACTGGACGGAAATGGTCAGCGAGTTCATCGCGCTCTCGCTCGTCTGGCTGGTGGCCGGGGCGCTGATCTGGGGACTTCCGACCGAGGAGAGCTGGGGCAGCATCGGCATCCTGATCGTCCTGGGACTGGCGCTGATCGCCACCGTCAAGTACTGGCTGATTCCGCTGCTCAAGTGGCGCAGCAAGCTCTACATCCTGACCACGAAGCGGATCTACAAGCGCAGTGGCTTCCTTACCAAGACCAGCCGCAGCATCCCGCTGGCCCGGGTGAACGACGTGGCGTTCAAGGCCACGCTGTGGGAGCGGATGATGCGGTACGGCACGCTCACCGTGCAGTCCGCCTCCGAGCAGGGCGCGATGACCATGCGCCACGTCCCCCAACCCGAGTGGTTCAAGGGCGAGATCAACCGCGCCGTGGACGAGGAGCGCGGACGGCAGTACGGCGGCGGCTACTACGGCTGACCCCCGCGCGGGGAACGCTCGCCGGCGCCCACCGGGGCCCGCCCCTCACCGGGGCGCCGCACCGCACGCGCCCGGTGGCCGCCCGGCGTCCGGGCTGCCACCGGGCGGCGCGCGTCAGCCGAACAGCGCGGGCAGCGTGCCCTCGACGGCGGACCGCAGCTCGTCCAGCGGCAGGCTGAACTGCCCCTGGAAGTCCAGCTCCTGGCCGTCCACCACGCCGATCCGCGCCGCGGGCAGGCCGCGCGCGGCGCACATCTCGGTGAAGCGGACCTCCTCGCTGCGCGGCACCGCGACCACCGCGCGCCCCTGCGACTCGGAGAAGAGCAGGGTGAACGGGTCGGCGCCGTCGGGCAGGACGATCCGGGCGCCGTTGCCGCCCCGCAGGCAGGACTCCACCAGCGTCTGGAGCAGCCCGCCCTCCGAGAGGTCGTGCGCGGCGTCCACCATGCCGTCGCGGGAGCCCGCGATCAGGATCTCCGCGAGCAGCCGCTCGCGCTCCAGGTCCACGGCGGGCGGGGTGCCGCCCAGGTGCCCGTGCGCCACCTGGGACCAGGCGGAACCGCCGAACTCCGCGCGGGTCTCGCCCAGGAGGTAGACCAGCTGGCCCGGTTCGGTGAAACCGATGGGCGTGCGCCGGGAGACGTCGTCGAGGACGCCCAACACGCCCACCACCGGCGTCGGATGGATGGCCGTCTCGCCGGTCTGGTTGTAGAGCGAGACGTTGCCGCCGGTCACCGGGGTACCCAACTCCCGGCAGGCGTCCGCGAGTCCACGGCACGCCTCGGCGAACTGCCACATCGCCGCCGGGTCCTCCGGGGAGCCGAAGTTGAGGCAGTCGGTGACGGCCAGGGGCCTGGCGCCGGTCGCGGCCACGTTCCGGTACGACTCGGCGAGCGCGAGCCGCGCCCCCTCGTACGGATCGAGCTTGGCGTAGCGGCCGTTGCCGTCGGTGGCGAGCGCCACGCCGAGCCCGGACCGCTCGTCGACGCGGATCACGCCGCCGTCCTCGGGCTGGGCCAGCACGGTGTTGCCGAGCACGTAGCGGTCGTACTGGTCGGTGATCCAGGAGGTGGACGCCTGGTTGGGCGCGGAGACCAACTCCAGTGCCGCCGCGCGCAGTTCGTCGCCGGTACGCGGCCGGGGCAGCGTCTCGGGGCTGTCTGCGCGCAGCGCGTCCTGCCACGTGGGGCGGGCGTAGGGGCGCTCGTAGACCGGGCCCTCGTGGGCGACGGTGCGCGGGTCGACGTCGACGATCCGCTCGCCGTGCCAGTAGATCTCCAGCCGGTCGCCGTCGGTGACCTCACCGATGACGGTCGCGGTGACGTCCCACTTCTCGCAGACGGCCAGGAACCGCTCGGCCTTGGCCGGTTCGACCACCGCGCACATCCGCTCCTGCGACTCGCTCATCAGGATCTCCTCGGGGGAGAGCGAGGAGTCACGCAGCGGCACGGTGTCCAGCTCGACGCGCATCCCGCCGGAGCCGTTCGAGGCGAGTTCGCTGGTGGCGCAGGACAGCCCGGCGGCGCCGAGGTCCTGGATGCCGGAGACCAGCCCCTCGGCGAACGCCTCCAGGGTGCACTCGATCAGCAGCTTCTCCTGGAAGGGGTCACCGACCTGCACGGAGGGGCGCTTGCTCGGCTTGTCCGAGTCGAAGCTCTCGGACGCCAGGATGGAGGCGCCGCCGATACCGTCCCCGCCGGTGCGGGCGCCGTAGAGGATGACCTTGTTGCCGGCGCCCGCCGCCTTGGCCAGGTGGATGTCCTCGTGCCGCATCACGCCCACACAGAGGGCGTTGACCAGCGGGTTGCCCTGGTAGCAGGGGTCGAAGACGGTCTCGCCGCCGATGTTGGGCAGCCCGAGGCAGTTGCCGTAGCCGCCGATGCCCGCGACCACACCCGGCAACACCCGCCGGGTGTCGGGGTGTTCGGCGGCACCGAAGCGCAGCGCGTCCAGCACGGCGACCGGGCGGGCACCCATCGCGACGATGTCCCGGACGATGCCGCCGACACCGGTCGCCGCTCCCTGGTAGGGCTCGACGTAGGACGGGTGGTTGTGCGACTCGATCTTGAAGGTGACGGCGTAGCCCTGGCCGACGTCCACCACCCCGGCCTGCTCCCCGATCCCGACCAGCAGGGCCTCGCTCTCCGGGGCCTTCTCCCCGAACTGCCGCAGGTGGACCTTGCTGCTCTTGTACGAGCAGTGCTCGGACCACATCACGGAGTACATGGCGAGTTCCGCGCCGGTGGGACGGCGGCCGAGGATCTCCCGGATCCGGGCGTACTCGTCCTCCTTCAGACCGAGTTCGGCCCAGGGCTGCCCGTCCTCCGGGGTGCGCTCGGCGTGGGCGACGGTGTCCAGGGGCGTGCGCGTCATGCGGTGACCAGCTTCTTCAGTACCGAGGTGAACAGGGACAGGCCGTCGGTCGTCGGCCCCGTCAACTCCTCGACGGCGTGCTCGGGATGGGGCATCAGACCGACGACGTTCCCGGCCTCGTTGGTGACGCCCGCGATGTCCCGGCGGGAGCCGTTGGGATTGCCGTCGAGGTACCGGAAGACCACGCGACCGGTCTCCTCCAGCTCGTCCAGGGTCCGCTCGTCGGCCACATAGCCGCCGTCGTTGTTTTTCAGCGGAACGGTGATCTCCTGGCCGGTACGGAAATCAGCGGTCCAGTCGGTGGCCGCGTTCTCGACACGCAGTCGCTGATCGCGGCAGACAAAACGGAGATGGTCGTTGCGGATCAACGCGCCGGGCAGCAGATGGGACTCGCAGAGCACCTGGAAGCCATTGCAGATCCCGAGTACCGGCATTCCCTCCCTGGCGTGCTCAAGCACGCTCGACATGACGGGTGAGAATCGCGCGATGGCTCCGCAGCGCAGATAGTCGCCGTACGAGAAACCACCGGGCAGCACCACCGCGTCCGCCTGCCGCAGGCTCTTGTCCCGGTGCCAGAGCGGTACCGCCTCCCCGCCCGCGAGCGAGACCGCGCGCCGCGCGTCCGCGTCGTCCAGCGAGCCCGGGAACGTGACGACGCCGATACGCGTGGTCACCGCGCCCCCTCCGTCCCGGAGTTCCCCGCCCCGGCGGCCGCCCCCGCGACGGGGTCGGTGGAGAGGACCTCCGCGCCCGCCGCGTCCAGCACCCGCACGGTGAAGTTCTCGATCACTCCGTTGGCGAGAAACGTCTCCGCCATCTCCTCAACTCGCGAGAGAGTCTCCCGATTCGGCGGTCCGTCCACCTCCAGCTCGAAGCGCTTGCCCTGACGGACGTCCAACACGCCCTGGTAGCCGAGGCGGGGTAGCGCGCGCTGCACCGCCTGTCCCTGCGGATCGAGGATCTCGGGCTTCGGCATGACTTCGACGACCACGCGAGTCACGGGTACTCCTTGTGCTTAGCGGGGAGCTTCGCCGTCAGCGTACCGGTCGCCAGAATCTACGCGGGTTGATATACAGACTGTCCGCACCCGGTCTCCGTCGGGCACTGGGAAAACGGCGCCGAAATAAGTAGGGTCCACATTGCGGGCGCAGGGAGCGGGCGGATTAAATCCGGTCCGCATTGCAATCAGTCCTGCCGCACAACCGAATAGAAACTGACCCCTATCACCGGATTCGCTCGTATCGAAGCTGGTCAGGAACCGCAAAGATCGGGTGAACCCACTCGCGATCCTGTAGGAAGGACCGATATCCGTGGCACAGCGCGTAGTGGTCACACTCTCCGACGACATCGACGGCGGGGAGGCGTCGGAAACGGTCATCTTCGGCCTGGACGGCCGGTCTTACGAGATCGACCTGAACGCCGACAACGCCAAGAAGCTGCGGGAGGAGCTGGGTCCGTACGTCCAGGCTGGCCGGAAACGCGCCAAGTCCGGCAAGGCGTTCCGGCGCACCTCGGTCGACCCCGACCCGCGCGCGGTACGCGCCTGGGCGGAGTCCAACGGCATGGAGGTGCCCGCTCGCGGACGCATCCCGAAGAAGGTCTACGACGCCTTCAACGCCGCTCGTTGATCCCACGCGCCGCCGACCGCCGGAGGAGTGGGGCCCGTTGGGCCTCCGCGTCTCACCCCTGGGCCACCCGGACCCACGGGCCGCCGGGGCGCGCCCCCACCGCACCCTCCGCGAGCGCCGGACATCCCGCGTGCGCCCGGAGTCCCGCCGGGACCATCACATCCCGCGCACGGTGACGGCGGCGAGGGTATCCGGAATCGCGCCGCCCGGAATCCGGTGACCACCGGCAGCGGCGGACACCGTGCGGGCCGCGCCCCCCGGCCCACCCGACGGCCGCCGCGCCCCCTCCGGACCGCGCGTCCGGCGCCTCGGTCTCCGTCCGATCTCCCTCCGGTCCCCGTCCGGTCTCCCCCGGGTCGCCGTCCGGCACCCTTCGGTCGCCGCGCGGTCCCGGCCGGTCCGGTGGGTGCGCCGTCTCCCCGCGCGGCAGCTCCCCGCGTGACGGCGGTGGTTCCGGTGGATTCCGGCTGATCGCGCTGGGGGCCCCGGTGACCCTGGCGGTGCCGGCGGTCCGCCGCCGGTTCCTCTCAATCCGCGAACCGTCACCTCCGCGCACCGCCCGGTCGCCCCCGCTCACCGTCCGATCGCCCCCGATCCTCCCTGGCGCACCCCGAGTCCGCCGGTGCCGCCCCGATCCCGCCCTGCTGCCGTCCGCCACCGTTCCGCCAGGTTCCCGGCGGCGCTCCGGTCCGTCGGGCGCTTCCCGGCTTCCTCGGGCCGCCGCCCTCGCCCGGGGCGTCCCGGCCGGTTCCGGCGGTCCGGGGTGCGTCCGGTTCTCTCGTGGGCCGTGGCCGGGGGCGGTTCGGCTCCACCGTCGCCGGGTGTTCCGGCCGCGCCGCGCTCCCCGGCACCCCCGCGCGCGGCGCGTTACCGGAACGAGCCCCGCGCGGCCCCCGGTCACCGGGGCCGTCGCCGCCGGTGGCGAGGGGCCGGGACAGCACCGGGTCGCGCCGGGTCCGGAGGGGCGTACCCGGGGGCGTTCGGCGGCGAACCGGAGCCCGGAGTCCGTCCGTCGTCCCGGACTTGCACAGCACCCCGGGTGATCGGCTAGAGTCAGGCACACGCCGCGAGGGAAACCGAACGGAAAACCTCACGGAGCGCGCGGGTGTAGCTCAGTAGTAGAGCGCCCCCTTTCCAAGGGGGAGGCGCAGTGTGCGATTCCTGTCACCCGCTCCACTGGTCAGGCAGCCCCACCGAGTGCGGTAGGGTTGCCGAGTCAGCAGGCGGACGTAGCTCAGTTGGTAGAGCGCAACCTTGCCAAGGTTGAGGTCGCGAGTTCGAGCCTCGTCGTCCGCTCTGGTACAGAGGGTCCGGTCCTTCGGGATCGGGCCCTCTGTCGTGCGTCAGCCACGTCCGCCCCGACCGCCCCTCCCCGGGCGGGCGCCGCCCGGCTCCGCCCCACGAGACCGCCGGGCGCGGGTCCCATGGCTCCGGGCGCGCGCGGAGGCCCTCACGCGGACCACCGCCCGGGGTCCGCCAGGGATACACCGGCGGCGTCCTCCGGTGCGAGGTCCGCCGGCGTCCGTCCCGCCTCCGGTCAGTGCGGCCCGTCGGCTGTCCGGCGGCGCGTTCCCGCCGCTTTCCCGCCTCTGACCTGCGGATCTGACATTTGTCACGGGAGCCGATGACACCTCGCACTGCCCGCGGCCCGGTTTCCCCGGAATGCTGAAGGCATGGATTTCGCAGGAGAACGAGTGATCGACGTGCGCGGGCTGAGGCGACGCTACGGTCCGCAGGGTAAGGGCGGTTTCGAAGCCGTCCGTGGACTGGACTTCTCCGTTCGCCGCGGTGAGCTGTTCGCTCTCCTGGGCACGAACGGGGCCGGGAAGACCTCGACGGTGGAACTGCTGGAGGGGCTGGACAAGCCGTCCGACGGCACCGTGCAGGTACTGGGGCTCGACCCGTACCGGCAGCGTCGGCGGGTGCGCCCGCGGATCGGGATGATGCTCCAGGAAGGCGGCTTCCCCTCCGAACTGACCGTCCAGGAGACGGCTCGGATGTGGGGCGGCTGCACCACCGGCGCGATGCCGATCGGCCAGGCGCTGGAGTTCGTGGGGCTGAACCACCGGGTGGACGTGCGGGTCAAGCAGCTGTCCGGCGGCGAACGGCGCCGACTGGACCTGGCGCTCGCGGTGGTCGGACGGCCGGAGGTGCTGTTCCTGGACGAGCCGACCACCGGCATGGACGCCGAGGCCCGGCACACGACGCAGGAACTGGTCCGCCAGCTCCAGGCGCAGGGCACCACGGTGCTGCTCACCACCCACTACCTGGAGGAGGCGGAGCAGCTCGCCGACCGGCTGGCGATCATGCGCGAGGGGCAGATCGTCGCCACCGGAACACCGGCCGAGGTGACCGCGGCCCAGCCGTCCCGTATCCGGTTCACGCTGCCGGAGGGCATGGAGAAGTGGCAGCTGCCCGCCTCGCTCGGCGCCCACGGGCAGGGCCGCGAGGTGGAGATCAGCACCACGGACCTCCAGCGGGACCTCACCGAGCTGATGGTGTGGGCCCGGCAGTGGGGGGCCGAACTGGACGGGCTGGACGCCCGTACCGCCTCGCTGGAGGAGGCGTTCCTGAACATCGCCCGGCACCAGCCGGACCAGGGCCTGATGGGGGTGGCCGCATAATGTCCGCGACAACGATCTCCACTCGGTTGACCTCGCTGGGGCGCGCCGAGTTCTCACTGCTGCTGCGCAACCGCACGGCGATGTTCACCGCGCTCGCGGTGCCGGTGGGCACCGTCGTCTCGTCCAACTCGTTCATGTCGAACGGCCTGACCAGCAAGTCGGCGCTGAACGTGGGGCAGATGACGCTCTCGGCCGGTATCGGCATGGTGCTGATCATGATCATCTACAGCACGCTGGTCGCCTCGTACGTCACCCGGCGCGAGGAGAAGGTTCTCAAGCGGCTGCGCACCGGGGAGTGCTCGGACTGGGAGATCCTGCTGAGCACCGCGCTGCCGGTGATCGCCCTCGGGCTCGCGCAGCTGGCGCTGCTGATCGTCGGGATCTCGGTGTTCATGGACGTGGCCGCGCCCCAGCGTCCCGATCTGCTGGCCGTCGGCGTGCTGCTGGGCATCGCGCTGATGGTGCTGCTCGCCGGGGTCACCGCCGTGATCAGCAAGACGGTGGAGAGTTCCCAGGTCACGGTGATGCCGCTGATGCTGGTGTCGATGTTCACCTCCGGCATGATCATTCCGCTGGACGCGATGCCGGACACCGCTGCCCGGATCTGCCAGTCGCTGCCGCTCACCCCGGCCATCCAGCTCGCGCAGGGCGGCCTCCAGGGTGGAATGCCCGGCACCGAGGTGCTGACCGCGCTGGGCTCCGCGCTGGCCTGGACGGCGCTGGCGGTGTTTGCTGTACGACGGTGGTTCCGCTGGGAACCCCGCCACTGATCGACGAACGAGCACGCAAGGAGCGGCGGACGGTGTCACCACGGGTGCTGACGGCCTGGTGGGCGGAGCGAAGCGATCCCGCCCGGATCGAGCTGTACACCCGGTGCACCTTCTACTTCTTCGCCGCCATCGGCAGCCTCGCCACCAGCGTCATCGCCCTGTCCGAGGGGTCCCGTCCCGTGGGGATCCTGGTGACGGGGCTTTCGCTGTGCCACGCCGCGCTGGTCGGCTTCGCCTGCGCCCAGGCGCTGGACTGGGCGCTGGGGACCCGGCCCCGGCCGACCCGGCCGCTGTCCGCCGTCGCCGCGGTGACCGGCCTCCACGCGGTGCTGGTCCTCAGCCTGATCGGGGCGGGCGCGCTGCCCTCCGACCGCGCGGGCGTCCTGACCGCCACCGTGCCGGTGGTCACCGGGCTGATGGCGCTCACCGTCAACCTGCGTCAGGTCCACCGGATTCTGACGCTCTGCTGCGGCACGGCGGCGGTCGGCGGCGGGCTCGCCCTCGCCGTCACCCAGGACCCCCGGCTGATGGTGCTGTTCAGCTGGACGGTGCTGACGGCCGGTGTCTCCATCGCCTTCACCAGCCGCTTCTCCACCTGGATGCTGGCGGTGGTGTGGGAGCTGGACGTGGCGCGGGACACCCAGGCGCGGCTGGCCGTCGCCGAGGAGCGGCTGCGCTTCTCCCGCGATCTGCACGACGTGCTCGGCAGGAACCTGTCGGTCGTCGCGCTCAAGAGCGAACTGGCCGTGCAGCTCGCCCAGCGCGGGCCGGAGGGCCAGCGGGCCGCGCTGGCGCAGATGACCGAGGTGCAGGAGATCGCCCGGGACTCGCAGCGCGAGGTACGGGAGGTGGTGCGCGGCTACCGCACCGCCGGGCTGGAGAACGAACTGGCGGGCGCGCGCGGGGTGCTGGTCTCGGCGGGCATCGACTGCGAGATCTCCGCCGAACCCGGGGCCGAGCTGCCGAAGCCGGTCCAGGCCGCGTTGGGCTGGGTGGTCCGCGAGGGGACGACGAACGTGCTGCGGCACGCGGACGCCTCCAACTGCGCCATCCGGCTGCGGACCGACGAGGAGACCCGCACCGCCCATCTGACCATCTCCAACAACGGGGTGACGGACGGCGTTCGGGGACGGCGGGACTCCGACCAGGGCGGCGGTTCCGGACTCGCCGGGCTGCGCGAGCGGCTGGCGGTGCTCGGCGGCAGTCTGCGCACCGAGACGCAGCCGGGCGGCGGCACCTTCCAGCTCCGCGCCGAGGTCCCGCTGGATGGCGCGGCGGACGCCCCCGGCACCGGTACGCGGCCCCGGACCCCCGGCGGAGACGACGCCGGACACCGGGAGATGGACGGCGGCGGAGACCCGGAGGACTCCGCCGAGGCGAGCGGAGAGCCGGGAGCGGGGAGCGGCGGGACGGCGGCGGAACCCGCCGCGCCGCCCGTGGGACGGCGGCCAGCGGAGGCCCGGAGTGGGGGAACCGAGCGGGAGAGCGGGGCGAGTTGATGAGCCAGGCGGAGGAACAGCCCCGACTGCGCGTGCTGTTGGCCGACGATGAGCATCTGATCCGGGGCGCGGTCGCGGCGTTGCTCGCGCTGGAACAGGACCTGGAGATCGTCGCGGAGGCCGCCTCCGGACCGGAGGCGCTGGCCATGGCGCGGACCCACCGGCCCGACGTGGCGGTGCTCGACCTCAACATGCCGGGCGCGGACGGGATCGAGGTGACCGCCGCGCTCCGTACCGAGGTGCCGGAGTGCACGGCGATGATCGTGACTGGGCACGGACGCCCCGGCAACCTCAAGCAGGCGCTGGCCTCCGGGGCCCGAGGGTTCCTGCCCAAGACGGTCTCCGCGCAGCGCCTGGCGGAGATCATCCGCGCGGTGCACGCCGGAACCCGGTATATCGACCCGGAGTTGGCGGCGGACGCCATCAGCGCCGGGGACTCCCCGCTGACCTCACGCGAGGTGGAACTGCTCGAACTCGCCGCGGACGGGGCCTCGGTGGCGGAGATCGCGCGGAACGCCTCCCTCGCACCGGGCACCGTGCGCAACTACCTCTCGTCCGCCGCCAGCAAGCTCGGCGCGGAGAACCGGCACACCGCCGCCCGCATCGCCCGCGAGCGCGGCTGGCTCTCCCTCTGAGGCCGTCAGCGGCACCGTTCCGAGGCCGCCGGTGGTTACCGCCGCTCGCCCCCGGAGCCGCCGTGCCGCTGACGTCGCCGCTGGACGAGCCGCGACCGGGCCTGGTCCGGCCCGACCCCGTCGAACGAGCCGTCAGACCAGGGGTGTTGGCCCTCAGTGGTGAGCGTCCCGTCGGCGTACGCGGTGGCGACGGCGCTTCGGCGTACGCGGGGCGGGGCGTACCCGGGTCGGGCGGGTCCCGGACGCACGGCGGCGAGCCCCGGCGCGGGCCGCCGCCGGGGCTCGTCCTCCTTGCCGAACAGGGGTGCTGGACAGGGAGGTTGGGCAGGGATGCTGGACAGGGAGGTGGGACGCGGGTCGGGCAGCGGGCCGAACTCCGGTCGCCCTACCGGGAGATCACCGATGGGCGGTCGCTTCGGACCGGGGCATCCGCTCCATGCGCTGCTGCGGCGTGGTCCGCCTTCCAACGTGTGTAGGTGCGCCGCGGGATGCCCAGGATTCCGCAGAACCTCGATACGGTGATCCCGGCGTCCGCTCTGATGGTTTCGAGGTCTGAAAAGGGACGGAACGGTACTCCCCACCCCTCCTGCGCACCCGGAGCTGCACGTACGCCTCTCCCAGCGCGGTCTTCAACTCCGCGATCTCCGAACGCAGTTCACGCTCACGCTTCGCGGTACGGGAGTCCCCGCCCTCCAGGCTCGCCCGGCCCCCCTCCAGGAACTGACGCTTCCAGTTCCCGACGGACTGCTCGGACACGTTGGCCTTGCGGGCGGCCTCGGCGATGGTGTGGTCGCCGCTGAGGACACTGAGAACAACCTTGAGCTTCTCGGCGGCTGGCATGGCGGGAGGGCGCGACATCAGGTCTTCTCCATTCGGTAGCGCTGGCGGAATACGCCGCTCGGTCAGAACGTCCTGCGAGATAACCGGGGGGACATTCCCAAGGGGTTCTCCCGGCAGGTCACTTCGTGTGCGTGGCGAACTCGCCGTCCTGCGAGACTCCGCGTGACCACCCCCGTGACCGGCCACGCTGTTCACTGAACTATCCCGTCGCGCTGTCGCGCGGTCTGCTGCTGTCGGTGATTCCCGGCAACGTCATGTCGTTTCCCTGTCCTGGTACGTCGGGCGCTTCCGGGACCCGCTGAAATCCCGTCGAGGCGTGTGGAGTTCGGCGTTTCACGCGGAGCGTGAATGCCGTCCGACCGCCCTTCCGGAACGTTGTCCCGTTCGCGATGTCCTCAACGATGCCAAGCTCAGGACGCCCGTTGAAGGGATTCCGGTGTCAGCTTGCTGCCGATCGCCGTGCAGCTTCGTGCAGCCCGGGGCGCCCCGGCGGCCAGCCGCCGCCCCGCCGCGTGCCGCCGCCCCGTCCGGGACGGCCGGGCAGGCCCGGCGGCCGCCGTCACGGGTTCTCCACCGGATCCCTCCCACACCGGCCACGGATCCCTCCCCCATCCGCCAGCCGTCACCCCCGGCCGCCCGCCGCCAGCCGCCAGCCGGGGGTGCGGGGGTCAGGCGGAGGAGCCGCTGTCGACGACCAGGTCGGCGCCGACCACCGAACCGGCGGCGGGCGAGGCGAGGTAGAGCACCGCGGCGGCCACCTCCTCGGCCTCCGCCATCCGTCCGAGCGGGTTCTGCGTCCTCATCCGCTCGACGCGGCCGGACTCCGTCTCGCCGGGCAGCAGCGACATGGGCGCGGCGGTGGCGCCCGGGCTGACTGCGTTGACGCGAACGCCCTGGTGGATGTGGTCGAGGGCCGCGGCGCGCGTGAGCGCGGAGACCGCCGCCTTCGAGGTGACGTACGCGGCGGTGTTGGGAACCCGCAGGTGCGCCCCGAGGTTGGAGGAGATGTTGACGACGGACCCGCCACCGTTCTCCGCCATGTACGCGATCTCGTGCTTCATCGCGAGCCAGACGCCGGTGACGTTGGTCCGCAGCACCGCGTCCCAGTCCTCCTCGCTGATCTGCGCGGCCGGTACGCCGCCCCGGAGTATCCCGGCGTTGTTCACCGCGACGTGCAGTCCGCCGAAGCGGTCGGCGCTCTCGCGGACGAGGTCGCGGACCGAGGCGGAGTCGGTCACGTCGGCGGTGACGGCGGCGGCGGTGCCCCCGGCGCGCTCGACGCGGCTGACCGTCTCCTCCAGGGAGGCGGCGGTGCGTCCGGCGGCGACCACGGAGGCGCCCTCGGCGGCGAAGGCGAGCGCGAGCGCGCGGCCGATGCCGGAGCCCGCGCCGGTGACGAGGACGGTCCTGCCGGTGAAGCGGTTCATCTCGGTAACTCCCTTGTGTGGACGGTTCATCGGTTGCGGTGGAACAGCAGCGCGAGGACGCCGAGCGCGGCGCCGGTCGCCGCCAGCGGGCGGGCGTCCCCGCCGAGCGTGAGCAGGGCGGCGAAGAGGACCGTCGGGCCGACCTCCATGGCGGTGTTCAGCACTCCGCCCGCGAGCCCGGTGCTCCGGGGCGGCACACCGTCGGTGGCGAGGACGGCGCCTCCGGCGAAGGAGGCCGCGGTCCCGGCCGACAGGAGCAGGAGGCCCGGCAGGAGCCCGGGGGCGTAGGAGATCCGCGCGTCGACCCCGGTGAGCGCGAGCAGGACGAGCCCCACCGCGCCGCTGCCGAGCCCGGCGGACGTGACGGCCCGGGCGCCGTACCGGACGATGAGCGCTCCGGCCGCCCGGCCCCCGGCGAACAGCGTGAGCGCGAACGGCAGGAAGGCCGCCGAGGTCGCCAACGGGCTCCAGCCGCTGTCCCGTTGGAGGTGGAGCGAGACCAGGACGAAGGTCATCGAGGTCGCGCAGGCACTGAGCGCGATGGCGGAGAGGGCGAGGAGGCGCCGCCTCTCGCACGGGAAGTGGAGCGGCAACAGGGGGTCTGGCGCCTGGCGTTCGACGTGGCGGAAGGCGGCGAGCAACACGGCCCCGCCGAGCAGCGGCCCGAGGACCCCGGCCGACAGCCACGGCCGCGCGCTGGTGGCGACGAACCCGTAGCTGACCAGCGTGATACCGGCCGTCGCCAGCAGCGCGCCCAGGACGTCCAGCCGTCTGTCCGGGCGTGGCACGGTGTCCGGCAGCAGCCGGGGCGCGAGGACGAGGGCGGCGAGGGCCACCAGGAGCGGCGGAGCGAAGGTCCAACGCCACGACAGGAGCGTGGAGATGGGCCCGGACAGCAGGTTGCCAGCGGTCGCGCCCAGCACCGAGAGGCCGCCCCAGGTGGCCATCGCCCGCCGGTACGCGGCCGGGTCGGGGTGGGCGGCGCGCACCACGGCCATGGCGGCGGGCGCCACCAGCGCGGCACCGGCACCCTGCGCGAGGCGCGCCGCGAGCAGGCCGCCGATGCCGGTGGCGAGCGGGGCGAGGGCCGACGCGGCGGCGAAGAGGGCGAGGCCCACGGTGAGGACGCGCCGTCCGCCGTAGCGGTCGGCGAGGCGCCCGCCGAAGAGCAGCAGTCCCGCGAAGGTCAGTCCGTACGCGGTGCTGAGCAGCATCATCTCGGCGTGCCGCAGCCCGAGTTCGCGCTCGATGAGCGGCAGCGGCACGGCGATCGAGGCGAGTGTGAAGATCAGCGCGACCTGGACGCCACCGAGGAGGGCGAGGGTGCCCCGGGGTCGTCGGGTGGTGTCGCGCGCCGCGTCCACGGTGGTCATCCCCAGTTCCATTCTTGACCGATCGGTTCATTATTTGGGCATGCCGCAACACCGCGGAACACCCGGGGAAGTCGCGGGCCCCTGGGGAGTCGCGAGAGTCCCGGGGGCCGCGGAACACGGCCCGGGAGGCCGAGGAGGGGGAGCGACGGCCGAACCCGGCCGTGCGGGGCCGCTCAGTCCAGCAGGGCGAGCGCCTGCTCAGCGGCGTCCCGCACCCGGGCGGGATCATCCGACACCTTGCCGACCACCCGCAGCCCCTGCATCAGCACGAGCAGCATGCGGGCCAGCGCGCGCGGATCGCGCTCGCCGGGCAGCTCGCCCTGGGCCTGGGCCCGCACCAGCGCGGAGTACAGCGGGGTCTCGACGTGCTCCCAGCTCAACTCGACCCGCCGGGCCGCCGCGGGATCGTGCGGCGCCAGCTCGGCGGCGGTGTTGGTGACGAAGCAGCCGCTGCGGCGCCGATCCGGGCAGCCCGCCTCCGTCGCGAAGCGCCGCACCAGCTCCCGCACCGCGGGCAGCACGGGTCCGGGCTGGGACAGCTCGTCGATGAGGAGCGGGTCACGCGTCTCGGCGTACCGGTCCATGGCC
Organism: Streptomyces sp. AJS327; assembly: GCF_013450295.1. Classification (GTDB taxonomy): domain Bacteria; phylum Actinomycetota; class Actinomycetes; order Streptomycetales; family Streptomycetaceae; genus Streptomyces. The sequence goes on along the minus strand of NZ_SKBR01000004.1, from coordinate 159,899 downwards.
CGCAGGTACAGCTCGTGCTTGCTGCCGAAGGTCGCGTAGATGCTCGCGCGCCCGACGCCGAGGTGGGAGACGAGGTCCGCCATGGACGTCGCCTCGTAGCCGCGCCGCCAGAACAGTTCGAGGGCCGACTGGAGCGCGGCGTCCGGATCGAATTCCTTGGTCCTGGCCACACCACGGACCCTAAGCCTCACTGGAACGATCGGTCAATTATTCTGACTTCCGGGGGGCCCGTCCGTTCGCGGAACCCCCGGTCTCTCCCTCCCGCCGCCGCGCCGCCCGTCCCTCCCCCGGTGGCGGCCCGCGGTCCGGTACGCGGCCCGTCGCCCGGAAGTCCTAGGCGGACTCCAGCAGTTCCCTCAGCCGGCGCAGATCGGCGGCGACCATGTCGGCGTCCCGCTCGAACTCCGCGTCGCTCATCTCCGGCCGTCGGCGAAGGGTGAACACCACCTCGCTCCCGGCGCCGTCGGCGATCACGCGAACCGGGTTGTGGACGGTCTCGCCGGAGGGCAGCGTGACGTCGTGGTCGAGCACCCCCAGCTCGTTACGGGGCACGAAGGTCACCAGGACCCGCCCCAGGGGAGAGGAGTCCGCGACCCACCGGTCCCCGACCCTCTCGATGGAGCCGCCCAGGCCACGGGCCCACTCCGGCAGGTTGACCGGGTCCGACGCGTAGGCGTGGACCTCGTCGACGGTGCGCTCGATATGGACGCTGAGGTGGCGCGACTCCGCGCTCGGGTCACTCATGGCAGTGACGGTAGCCGCCCACCGGCACCTTCCTCTTGAACGAATCGGACGCGGGTGACCGGCCGGACAGGCGCTAGTTGGTCGCCAGACCGCGCTGGGCCCGCCAGGTGGCCACCAGCAGCAGACCGACGTAGAGCACCAACGAGACGCCCAGCGTGATGACCTGGCCGAGCCCGGGGAAGAGCGGGAGCAGCACGGTGCCGAACAGCAGGACCCCGCCCGCGATCAGCGAACCGCGGGCCGCCCGCCGGTGCACGTGGTACCAGTTGGCCTCGCTGGCCCGGGTCGTACGGGTACGGATGCCGAAGAACCCGTTGGGACGCAGTCTGCCGCGCTGCCCGAGCAGGCCCATGGCCCCGGTGAGGAGGGCCGTGCCCACGAGGGACAGCATGACTATGACGAGCCCACCGACCGGCATCGGCTCGACCGCCAGCACGGCGGGGGCTGACTCGGCGACTGTCACGGGGACCTCCTCGGCCTCGACTGCGTCTCGTACGGCTGCCGTTTCGTCCGGCCGGTGCCGCGGCCCGGGCGGCGCCGCTCATCAGGGCGGACGTCCGCCGGAGAAGCGCGTCACCGGCCGTCAAGGTAACCCGGGTGGCTTGTCGCCGCATCCCTCGGACCAGTGCTGACCGTCTTGGCCCGTTGACCCGAGGACCCCACGAACGGCCGGAGCGCGGACGGTCGGAGGACGGACGGCCGGGGAGGACGGGACCCGGAGCGGCGGGCCGGGAGGCGGAGCGCCGGGACCGGAGGGTGGCCGGTGGGGAGCGAGTGGCCCATCGCCCGGGCGGCCCGCGCGGGGAAGGCGGGAGGCCCGTGTGGTCAGGCGGGCGGGGCGGGTCACCGGGGCGGGGTGAGGGGCGGCGCTCCGGCGGCCTCCGCGTCCACCAGCTCGATCACCTGCGCCACGAAGTCGAGCAGTTCGGTGTGCCAGCCCATGTACGCGGCGAAGTCGTGGGCGTGCGTGAAGATCCGCAGTGCGGCACCCCGGGTCACCTCGGTCTGCTCGGGCAGTCCGGCCCTGCCGAACGCGGCGGCGCCGACGGCCCCCGCCTCGAACTCGCCCGGTGCGGACGGGGAGTCGGTCAAGGCCCCTTGCTGCGTGGCCGAGTTGGCGAACTGACCGCCCGCGACCGTCGGTTGGGACGACCGCTCGCCGTCCGGGTGGGCGGTGTAGCCGTCGAGCAGAGCGGTCAGGGCGGAGGCGTGGATCTCCGGATCGAGGCCGGGGCCGCCGGGCCGGTCGATCGTCGCCCGCCACTCCACGAACTCGCCCAGGGTCCAACCGAGATCGAAGCCCGCGGGTCCCCGGCTGACCTCCTCACCGACGAACAGGGTTCCGTCCTCGGGTCCGGTCCCCACGACGACCGCGCCGAGTCCGGGTCCGCCGTGCAGGAACACGTCCCCGTCCGGCCGTTGGGCGCCGCTCTCCAGCCGCGCGCACCAGTGGAGCACCCGATCCCAGCGGTCGCTGCCGAGATAGCGGCTGGCGATGGTGTGCAGCCGCGCGGCGCCCCGGGGCCCGGTGCCGGAGCGCATCCAGGCGGCGAGCCGCGCGGGCCCGGGCGGCCCGGACGCCACGAGGCTGACCGGCACGTGGGTGTGCAGCCGCCGCAGGGTACGGCCGAGGCCGCGCACCGCGCCGACCCCGTGCGCGGGGTCGAGGCCGCTGTCCACCTCGACGGAGAGCCGGGCGGCGTTGTACCGGCCGGTGGCCCGGTAGTGCAGGACGCCGTCCCGCGCCTCGGGCAGGGCGAGCCGCAGTCCGTCGCCGGCCAGCGCGGCGAGCGCGGAGCGCACCGGCGCGTCCGGGACGCTGAGCGGCGTGGGCCGGTCCTCACCCGGGCCGCGAACGTGCGTGTACCCCAGGTCCGTTCGGTAGACGGCGGTGGTCTGGAAGCCGGTCGCGAACTCGACGACGGGCGGTTCGGCGAACGTCGTCATACGGCATCCCGCCCGGTGCCTTCCGCGCCGGAACCGTCGGAACCACGGGACCCGGCGGAGGGCGAACTCGGTGCGCCGCCGGTGTTGTTGGCGGACGTGGCGGCCTCCGCCGCGAGGGAGGCGCGCAGCCGCTCCAGCACCGGGACAACCAGGTTGAGGTCCGGCACCACCGAGGCGTCGTTCCGGCCGGTCGTGAGGCTGACGCCGGGCAGCGGCGGCACCACGGCGACGTTCGGGCGCTCCTTGAGGGTCTCCAGGTGCCGCTGGAAGGCGGGGGACTCGTACCCGCCGGGGGGCAGCGCCGGGGCGACGACCACGGGGGCCCTGGTGCACTGGAGGGCCAGCAGCATCGGGGTGTCCGCGACGCCCAGCGCCAGCCTGCTGACGAAGTGGAAACTCGCCGGGTACACCACGACCGCGTCCGGCCAGTGCGCCAACTCGACGTGTTTGGCGCCGGTCTCGGGCTCGTCGTGGTCCGGCCACACGTCCTGGAGGACCTGGCCGCCCGCGAAGGCGGTCACGGCGGAACGGGTCACGAAGCGCTCGGCGGAACGCGTCACCACCGTCCGCACCGTCAGTTCGGGGTAGGCGGAGCGCAGCCAGCTGACCCACATCGGCATGAACATCACGCCGATCGAACCGGTACCGAAGTACAGCAACTTACGGGCACCGAGCGCGGGAACGCCCGGAACTCCGGTAGTGGTGCCGTCAGTTCCCGCCGCCTCCCGGTCGGCCGCCCGGTCGTCCTCCTGCCCGGCAGCCCGAGCGGAGTCCGGTGCGGCGTCCCGGGACGAGTCCTGTGGGGCCTCAACTCCGGTGTGCTGGCCGTCCGTCGAGCCGAGCGCGTCGCTCGCCTCGGGCACGCCGCCGTCCGCGCCGGGGCGCGGGGCAGGTCCGTCCTCGGTGTGCTCAGCCATCGTTCCGGTCCACCGCCTCGAAGATCTCCTGAACATCGCGCATCGCGGTGCCCAGACTCTGGGTGCTCAGCATGATCGACGCCGGGTTGAGCACCACCTCGTCAACTCCCGCCTCCCGGTAGCGGTTCAGCTCCCGCGCGATCTCGTCCGGCGAACCGGCGACGAAGGTCCCCGAGTCGACCAGCGCCCGCGCCCCGGCCTGTGGGTCGTCCGCGTACGCCTCGACGCCACCGCGCCGCAGCATGTCGGTGTAGTGGTCGAAGCTGAGGTGGGTACCGGCGCCGGTGAGCGCCATCTGGTAGATGTCCCGCCCCGGCCGGTCCACCGCGACGTGCACCACGGTCACCACGCGCGGCGCCTTCCGACCCGCCTCCGCCGCCCCCTCCGCCAGCGCCGGGCGCAGCGTGTTGGCGATGTAGTCCACCGGCGTCATCCAGGTGATCGCCACGTCGGCGGTGGCGCCCGCGATCCGCGCCATCCTCGGACGCAGCACCCCCGCGCCGACCTCGACCGGCGGGGTCCGCGCGGGCTGCAACCCGCCGTCCACGGCGTGGTACTCGCCCCGGAACTCCAGCGTCTCGCCCTCCAGCAGGGACCGCATGACCGTCAGGTACTCGCGCATCGCGGTGCCCGGCCTGGCGTACGCCTCAGCCATGATCGACTCCTGGAACTCCCGGGCGCCGGGCCCGAATCCGGCGACGTACGGGGCGCCGGTGAGGGTGGCCACAGAGCGGGCCTGGAGCGCCGCGTCGAAGGGGTGCCGCAGCGGGGCGAGGCTCACGGCGGTGCCCATCGGGATCCGGATCCCCATGCCGGAGAGCGCGGCGAAGAGCTGGTGCGGGTCGATGCGGAGGGTCTGGCCGGTCCACAGGCGGCCGCTGCCGCGCTGCTGGAGGAGCCGGGCGAAGGGCAGCACCTGTCCGACGGACGACGGCTGGACCGGATACATGAGGCTGGTCTTGTTCACGGATTCCACGGGATCCACCAATCGGAAGAGAGAGTCGGTGAGTACGGGCGCGGGCGCGCCGTACCCGGTCGCCGGGCGCGACGAACAGCGGCCGCGGCGCCGGAAGTTCGGGTTCGGACGGTGGTGCGGTACGCGCCGGGCGGGGGGCGCCGGGCACCCTCCGGTAGCACGGTGGTTCAGTAGGCGCGCTGGGAGGCCGCCTCCCGCCTGGCCGCGAGGCGGCTGCCGGACTGCCGGCGCGCCGAGCGGCGCAGCAAACGGGGTGCCAGCAGCAGGCCGAGGACGATCCAGACGCCCAACACGCCCGCGGTCTCCAGGTGCTGCCAGCTGCCGCTGGTCTCCGCGACGACCGCAGAGTCCGGCAGCATCGCCGAACGGACGCCCTGCGCGATCCACTTGAGCGGGAAGACCTCCCCGACGATCTGGAGCCAGCGCGGCATCACCGACGCCGGGAAGAACACCCCGGAGATGAACAGCAGTCCGACGACGGGCAGCATCAGCGCCGCCAGCGCCTCCCGCGGGTTCGGCAGGATCGCGCCGATCGCCGCGCCCAGCAGCGTCATCGCCACCAGGCCCAGGAGCAGCACCCACAGGAGCGTGAGCCACTGGGTGAGCGAGCCGGGAAGTCCCGAACCGGTCACCAGGGCGCCGCCGAACAGCGCCAGCAGCGCGCAGCCGAGCGAGATGGCCACCACCATCACGGTCTTGGCGATGACGTACACCGCGGGGCCGTGCGGCACTCCGCGCAGGCGCAGGAGGGTGCCGTCCTCCCGTTCGTTGGCGAGCTGCTGGGGCAGCCAGATGAGCGCCGTGAGCACCAGCATCGAGGCGACGCCGCCCGCGACGATGATGCTGGACAGCTCGACCGCGCCGTCCGCGACCCGCGAGGACTGCATGGAGGCGGTCGCGACGAAGATGACGGGGTTGCTCAGTTGCGAGAGGTACTCGCGGGGTGTGCGCAGCAGTTGGCGCAGTTCGGTCTGTCCGCGACGCACGCCGGTGGCGAGGATCCGCTGGTTCATCGTGCTCCCTCCCGGCTCAGCAGGCCCAGATAGGTGTCCTCCAACGTCGGGCGGCGCACCTCCAGTTCGGGGATCGGACCGGCGAGGCGCTGGTGCAGCTCCCAGACGAGCCGGGAGGGGTCCTCGGTGACCTCGGTGCGCCGCTCGCCGCCCTCGACCCAGCGCACCTCGGCGTCGCTCCGCAGCCCGGAGGCCAGCGCCGACATCGAGCCGTGCGCCACGACCTCCCCGGCCACCAGGATGGCGATGCGGTCGGCCAGCTTCTCCGCCTCGGCCAGATCGTGGGTGGTGAGCAGGACGGTCATGCCCTCCTCGGTGCTCAGCCGCTGGATCAGCTCGTGGAACTCCCGCCGCGCCTCCGGGTCGAAGCCGGTCGTCGGCTCGTCCAGGAACAGCAGCTCGGGGCGGCCGACGATGCCGAGCGCCACGTCCAGCCGCCGCCGCTGGCCGCCCGAGAGCCGCTGGCACTCCTGCCCTGCCTGCTCGGTCAGCCCGACGGCGGCGAGCAGTTCGGCCGGGTCGTGCGGCCGCGGGTAGAACCGGGCGAAGTGCTCCAGGAGTTCGCCCACCCGCCACCGGGCGTGGTCCCGCCAGGACTGCATCACGATGCCGATCCGGGACCGCCACGCGTCGTCGGTCCGCTCCGGATCGCTACCCAGCACACTGACCTCGCCGTCCGAGCGGTGCCGGAATCCCTCAAGAATCTCGATCGTGGTGCTCTTTCCCGCGCCGTTCGGCCCGAGGAGCGCCAATACCTCTCCGTGTCGCACATCGAGATCGACACCGCGCAGTACGTCCTTGTCCCCGTATCGCATACGGAGATCACGAATACTGATCGCCGTAGCGGCATTTCCCCTGGAAGGCGCCACGGCCGGTGACGCCGCTGAAGTGAACGACATAACTCAGGACCCTAGCCGCGTCCGGCGCTCCAGCGGCCCCCGGCCGGGGAGTTGGCGCATCCGTTACTCGGGCGGCGGAGACCGCCCCCACGCTGAACAGACCGCTGTGGCCTGGCACTTCGGCCAGCACGTCGGTCCGGTGGCCCAACTTACGCGCCGGTTTGCTTGCTTGGTCGGCCCACCACCCCGGGGCCTCCGCCCGGGTCGCGATCCGCCCACGGGAGCCCCGGTTGCCCCCCACACCTAGCACTTCCGGAACGTCGGGCAGCTCAACACCGTAAACGTGTGCGGGAATTCCACACCGCACCGTCCACACTCCCCACACACACCGTTCACCGACCCCGGTGCGGGACGCTCACCCCGGGCCCGTCAACACGAAGACGCCCGGCCGAAAACCCCGGCCGGGCGTCTTTCTTCCACCGCTCTCCGTATAGCGGACCGCGCCATACGCGTCACGCGGAGAACTGCTTGCGCGCCTGCTGGTTCGTGAAGTGCCGTGCCGCCAGCCGCAGCGGCAGCCGGGACTTGGCGGAAGTCGCCACGACCGTGAGAACCGCGGCACCGGCGAGCGTCAGCAAGCCGTCACGAGAAGCCTTGACGTTTGTTCCGGTTTCCATCTCAGGAATCACTTATTGCTCCCCCAACTCAATTGGACCGGCGGTGTTCCGACATTGACAGTCCAGCACACAGGCCCGGGGAAAACTAAGCCGCTTCTTTGGGTACACCCCTGTGACCTGCACAGACACCCTCCAGTCGCCATACATTGGCTCACCCGGGACGGCGTGAAGGTTAGGGAAACCACCCCCCTGGACATCGGAGAGGGTGACGGCGTCAGCGGCGGCGCTGTAGCGTGGCGGAGCCGCCATCGACGAGGCGTACCCCGGAGAGTTTCCGGATTCAGCTACCCACGCCGGTTGTTGACGGTCAACCGAAACCGAGAGGAAGGTTCTGCCATGTTCGCGAAGAAGGAAGCCCACCTCATCCCGCTGAACGACCTGGACGACGCGCGGGACGCCGTGCGCGCCGCGCTGGCCGAGGCGAGCGAGGAGGAGGCGCCGGGCCTGCGCCGCGCCGTGGAGATCCTGGAGAGCTTCGAGGCCCAGGACCCGCAGGTCCGCTGGACGCTGGAGACCCTGGAGCAGGCCAACGTCGACGTGGTCAAGCAGGAGGTCCACGCGATCGCCGCCGTCCGCAAGGCCCTCCCCGGCGTCGGCCTGGCCACCGCCAAGGAACTGGTCATGGACGCCAAGCAGGCCAAGGAGGCCCAGAGCAAGCAGGCCGAACTCACGTGAGCCCGTCCGCGCCGTGCACACGCACGACGGGGACGCCACAGCCGCCGCGAGCCCTTCCGGACACGCCTTCCGGAGGGGCTTTTGGCTATCCGGACCCGGAAGCCGCCCCCTCCTCCCCCACCCCGCCGAGGCCCGCCCAACCCGCGCTCCACACCTGACGCACCGACCCAGCACCCTGCCGCCGCCCGACGCACCCGCCCGACGCCCGACACCACGGCTCCACGCCCGACACCACGGCCCGACACCACGGCCCGACACCACGGCTCGACGCCTGACGCACTCGCCCGCCTGTCGCACCCGCTCGGCACCCGTGGCACGGGTTCGACACCTGACGCACCGGCTGGCCGGGGACGGGGCCTGCGGGGCACACCGGCTTCCGACCGGAAAGAAAATGAGCACCCAGCAACTACTTGCCGCACTGGAAAGTAGATGCCAGACTGGAACTCGTTAGCTTCCCGGAAACGAGAGAGCTGGAGGACTCGATGAACCACACCGACACGACCCAGCCCGGACCGGACGACGCCGCGGCCGCCCTGCGCGGCGCGGAAGCCGCGCGGAACGCGGCCGAGCGCCCGCACCCGGCACCCGTCTGGTACCCACCGGCGCTCGGGCTGCTGTGCGCGGCCGGGGTCAGCGGCCTGGGCATCGCCCCGTCGCACGACGCGAAGGGCCTGATCCTGGCGGGCAGCGCGCTGTGCGCCCTCGCCTTCGTCAGCGTCATCTGGATCGTGCAACGCCGTTCGGGCGTGGCTCCCTGGTTCCCCCAGCAGGCCGACGGCCCCGCCTGGCGCCGGTGGCTCACACCGCTGCTGCCGTTCGTCGCCGCCACGATCGTGCTGTTCCCGTACGGCGCCCAGGGCTGGCTCGTCGCCTTCGGCATCACCAACGGGCTGCTGATCTGGGTCAGTTCGGCCCAGCGTCGGTCCCGGAACCTGGCGGCCGCGGCATGAGCGCCGCGAGCAGCCCCGCCCTGGACAAGGAGATCCACCACCCCACGCGGCTGATGGTGGCGTCCTTCCTCTCCGGCTGCGCGGAAGCCGAGTTCAGCGCCGTGCGCGACTACTGCCAGGTCTCCGACTCCACGCTGAGCAAGACCCTCACCGCCCTGGAGAACGTCGGGTACGTCAGCATACGCAAGGGATACCTGGGCAAGCGGCCCCGCACCTGGGTCTCGCTCACCCTCACCGGGCGGAACGCGCTGGGCGCCCATCTCGCCGCGCTGGAAGCCCTCGCGGGCGCCGCGCGCGCCGCTGGCTCGCGGGACACCACCGGCCAGGACGACGCGAGCGCGTCCGGCACCCCCTGACACCGCGCGGTCCGCGGCCGGTCCACCCGGCCCGCGCCCGCCCGGTGCGGGACGCGCCCGGCCACGCGAACTCCCGTACATGCCCATTGAGTTGGTGTCGAGCCAAGCCCCGCACGCGAGGGGTGTCAGCACCCCGCGAGCGGTGCCACCAAACCCGATCCACGACACCGGGCGGCACCGCCACGCGAAGGCACCGCCCAGATGAGCCTCGCCGGGGAACGCCCGCGAGAACAGAGCCCGCGCCGCACGGGAACGCGGACTCCGGAACCCCCGGCGGCGAACGCCGAGCCCCGAACGCGGCGCCCGGCGGCACCGAGCCAATTCGCCCGCCCGGCCCGTAAGTTACCCAGACCGTGAGTTATCCCGCAGCCGACCGGTGCACGCTACACCGCGAGAGGCCAGAGGCCAGAGGTGAGGGCCGAGCGGACGCGGAGCACGAGAGCGGACCCGGAGCACGAGGCAAGCGTCATGGGGGCGTCCACCGGCGCCCGGGACGAGGGATGGGACACCGCTCCGCCGACCAGACCCGGTGCCGTCCCAGCGGGGTTCGCGCCCACGCGTCCGGGGCGCCTCCCGGAGGGGTGGGAGTCGGACCGGGAGTCGGAGAGCCTCACGGAGGATCCGGAGCCGGAAGGAGCGGCACGCGTCCGCCGTACGGGAGATGACCCCGACAGTCCGGTAGACGCGGAGAGTTGGCGGCGGGGAGGGCCACGTGCGGAGGCCGCCCGAGAGCGCGCGCCGGGCGTGACGCGAACGCGACGGCGAGGAAGGACACTTGGCGTCGGAACACGCTCGCTCGTGCGGGCGATCGCGGGCTCGCCGTAGACACGCGGAAAGCACTGCGGGGTCCCCATCAGCTGAAGGGGACCCCACGGTGCAGTACTTATCGTGCGCGGTATTCGCTTGTGGTGCCTGCGCCTACGCGCGGGTCGTGCTCTGGTCGCCGGTCCTTTCGGGGACCGGCCCGGCTGTCGCCCGATCGCTCACGGTGTGAGCGGTGCTTCGGGTCAGCCGTGGTGCCGCTTCTCCGGTGTCAGCAGCCGCTGTTCTTGGTGGTGGCCACGGAGGCACCGGAGACGCCGGAGATGAGCGCGCCGCAGGCGGCGGTCGAGGCGGCGATGGCGCTGAGGACCGACGGGGTGATACCCGGCGCCTCGGAGGAGACGCTGCCGAAGTCCTCGGCCGAGGTGTAGGCGGTGTAACCGGCGAGCAGCTGGTCGGTCATGGTCTCGTTCATGGTGAACTCCCTTGAGTGCGTGGTGATGTGGCGTTCACGCCACATCGTGTGTGGTGTCGCTGGCCGTCCACCGGTGGCGGATGACCGGGGTTGAGCGGTGGCCCACTGGTGGGCCGGAGTGCTGACGGCTGGTCAGCAGCTCTTCTCCTTGGTGACCCAGATGCCGATGCCGACGGTGACGGTGGCGGTCGAGGGGGTGATGGCGGGCTGCTCGCCCTCGGCGACCGGGCCGAACTCCTCGGCGGAGGTGTAGGCGGTGTAGCCGGCGATCAGCTGGTCGGTCATGTTCTCGTTCATCTCACTGACTCCTTCTGTGTGTTGGGTTTACTCGAATGGCCTCGCGGTACTTCGGGGGTGTGTGGTGCTGGTGTTGCGGCTGGTGCGTTCAGCGCCGGGTGACCTCGTAGACCGAGATCGCGCTGATCACGATGATCGGGGTCGCGGCGGGCGAGTCGCCCTCCGCTGTCGGCCCGAACTCCTCGGCCGAGGTGTAGGCGGTGTAGCCGGCGATCAGCTGGTCCGTCGTGCTCTCGTTCATCTCATCTCCTCGGGTCTGCCAGGTACCCGCACCGGGTGGTGCGGAGGTACGAGTGAGGGGCCCGTTCCGGTGGTTCGAGTGGTTCAGGTGGTCCGGGTGGTTCGCTCAGCGCCGGGTGACCTCGTAGGGCACACCCACGGTGGTGATCACGATGACCCCCGGGGTGACGGCGATCTGGCCGCCCTCCACGCTCGGGCCGAACTCCTCGGCCGAGGTGTACGCGGCGTAACCCGCGAGCAGCTGATCCGTCGTGCTGTCCAGCATGCTCAACCTCCCTGTGACGCTCGTGGTGGACGAGCGGGCGTGACTTCTGGTGTCAGCAGCCGCTGTTCTTGGTGGTGGCCACGGAGGCACCGGAGACGCCGGAGATGAGCGCGCCGCAGGCGGCGGTCGAGGCGGCGATGGCGCTGAGGACCGACGGGGTGATACCCGGCGCCTCGGAGGAGACGCTGCCGAAGTCCTCGGCCGAGGTGTAGGCGGTGTAACCGGCGAGCAGCTGGTCGGTCATGGTCTCGTTCATGATGAACTCCCTTGTGGGTGTGGGTGATCGCGCCGTCACGACGCGGGATGTCGGACGTTCTCAGTACCGCGTGCCGCGGTACCGCGGTGGTGCGTGGGTGGTGCTGAAGCCGTGGATACGGCGGTCAGCAGCTCCAGCCCTTGGTGGTCGCCAGGCTCGCGGCCGTCGCGCCGGTGATCAGCGAGACGCACTCGGGCGAGGAAACCGTGGTCACGGTCGGCGTCGCCGCCGGACCCTCGTTCTCAGCCGACGCCCCGAAGTCCTCAGCGGAGGTGTAGGCGGTGTAACCGGCGAGCAGCTGGTCGGTCAGGTTCGCGTTCATGGTGAACTCCCTTACGGATGACGTGCGATGAAGGATGCGGCGGCGCGGGTCGCGCCGGAGGTGTCCGGTGACCGGCCCACTGGGGCGGCCCTCGGATGGTCAGCGCGTCCGGGTGCGAGGGAACGCACCCGGAGGACGCGACTGAACTACGCGGCGCGGGAACGGAGTTGCTCCGGTGTCGTCGCGCCGGATGGTGCGGTGGTGCGTGGGTGGTACTGAGCCGTGGATACGGCGGTCAGCAGCTCCAGCCCTTGGTGGTCGCCAGGCTCGCGGCCGTCGCGCCGGTGATCAGCGAGACGCACTCGGGCGAGGAAACCGTGGTCACGGTCGGCGTCGCCGCCGGACCCTCGTTCTCAGCCGACGCCCCGAAGTCCTCAGCGGAGGTGTAGGCGGTGTAACCGGCAAGCAGCTGGTCGGTCAGGTTCGCGTTCATGGTGAACTCCCTTACGGATGAGGTGTGGTGATGGGTGGCTGTGCAGCCAGGTGGTGCGGAGTGCGGTGGTGCGTGGCGCGCTTGCGGGTGAACTCGACGCGGCAAGCCGGTCGTTCAGCGCGAGAGCTGCGCGGTGGGCATCCGGCGCGACGGGCGCGCGGGGTGCGTCGGTCGGGCTGTGCGGCCGGGCCACCGGCCGTTCAGCCGTCGGAAGTCTGTGTGGTGCGCCACCGTGCCGTGGTGTTCCCGCTCGTTTCCGAATCCGTTCCCGACGCCGTGTGCGCAGTCAGTGTTTCGGTGTGCGTGCGTGGTGTTCCCGGCGGTGCGCTTCGCTGGACCCGGAAATCCATTGAGCCGTACTGAAATCCGGAGGTCCCGATTATTCAGCGGCATCAGAACCTGCTTTCAGCAACCCCAGCACTTCGAGGCGATAGTGGTGGGCTGCGGGACGCTGACGGGCAGCAGGGTGATGTTCACGTCTCCGGCCGGAGCCTCGGCGGAGGCGCCGAACTCGTCCGCGCTCGTGTAGGCGGCGTATCCGGCGAGCAGCTGGTCAGTGCTGTTCATTTCTCTTCTCCCCGTTGGTTGTTGACTGGTGGGTCTCGCGACCCGATCGGAGGGGCCTTTCGGTCTCTCCTTCGTGGGGGCCTTTCGGCCTCTCCGCGATGAATGAATAACAGCACAGGCCCGCACGGCGAGGCCATCCACCAAGTAACCTTCCGCGACCCCATGGAACCGTTCTGACCTGCGGATTCATCGCGCGAACCATATCTATTGGCTCACCCGGGGACGGCTTTTTGCTAGGGATCAGACCCCCGGAAGCTCCGCCCGTCCGCCCCGACACCCCCACACCAGAGCCCGATTCACCCCAAAGACCCGGAAGTGGCCCTGGGCCGACGGTCGGTGCGTGTTCGCGACGGCGGGCTACCCGCCCCACACCGTCCGCGCGGCGGGCGGCACCCGCTGAGCACCGACCGTACGGGGGCACGTCCGGCTGTCGGCGACGGGTCCTATCGCGCGCCCACCGAGCATGACCGCGACCTCACTCACCTGGAGACGGCGGCGTCCGCCAGGACCACACACGCCCAACACCAACTCGCTGCGCTGCGCGGCGACTTCGGTGAACCGGGAGAACCCTACGACCCTGAGGACCCCTTCGGACCCGAGGCCGACCACGAGTGGGAACGGCTGGTGCACCAGGCTGGGTTACTGCCCGACACCGGGCGGGCAGCCCACCTCGGTCCCGCGCACCACGGCTACCTAGCGCCGGAAGGCGACAGCCCGCACCGACTGGGCGCCGCAGCCACCGGCGAGGCTCCGCACTGCGACGTGTGCGAGGCGCCCACCGCCCCGCTGCTGACCCTCTCGGCCGAGGCGCTGCCGGGCCACGGACTCACCACCGACCCGGTCCTCCTCTGGTTCACCTGCCACTGCGAGTCGGCCCACACCCTCACCGTCCGGTCAACTGACCGTGGCTACAGGCTGATGCTCTGCCGACGCGTCCGGTGGCGGCCAACGCCCGTGTCCTTCCCGGGGAGCGCTCCCTCGTACTGGAGCCCTCGCCCGCCGCGTACTCGTCGAGCACGGCCCAACAGGGTTTCGCACAGCACCAGGTGGGTGGACTCCCGGGCTGGATCACCGAGTCCGAACCCCATCCGCGCTGCCCCGGATGCGAGACCGCCACGCCGTACCTCGTCACGGTGGCGGGTGGGCTCACGCCGTTCGGGGAGATGCCCTTCCACGGCAACCTGTACTGCTTCTGGTGCGACACCTGCCGCGTGGCCTGCTTACTCCTCCGCGAACGCGACTGGTGAGCACCCCGTGGCTGAGAACCGCAACGGGGGTACGCGGCCAACTCCCTCCACACGCACGACGAACGGTGAACGCGACGGTGAGGGGACGCGAGCGATGACCGCGCCGGGGCCACGGCCGCGGGACCGGGACGGGGAAACGCGGCCGCGACCACCCCTGAGTATCCGGCCGTTGATGACGCGGGCTTTGGGGTCCGGGGTTGGGGCCCCGGCTTGGGACCCCGGCTTGGGGCCCCGGAGTTGGGGCCCCGGAGTTGGGGCCCCGGAGTTGGGGCCCCGGAGTTGGGGCCCCGGAGTTGGCAACCACGAATAGGTGACCATAAGTTGGTGACCATGAACAGGTGACCACGCCGGCCCGGCGGCTACGGAGGGGCTTCCGGCGCCGCCGGGGGCGCTTCCGCCTCAGCTCTTCCGGCCGAGCTTCTTCCACAGGTTCTGGTCGAAGTAGGTCACGTACTGCCGGTAGACCCAGGGGCGTTCGACGCGGAGCATCACGTCACTGGTCCCCCGGGTGGCGTCGGACCGGAGGTTGTGCGAGCCGGTGAAGACCAGCTGGCGCTTGCGCTGCTGACCGTCGAACCGCGCGTCCACCAGCAGGACCTTGTTGTGGATCACACCGTTCCGCGTCCTCACCTTGCCGAAGGGCTCGCGGTCCTTGGTGATGACCCGGACGTCACACCCCTCCCTGCGCAGCCTGTTCAACACGCTGACAAGCAGGTACTTCCGCTTCGAGGCGCCCTTCCCCCTGAGGAGCGGATCGCTGTTGATCAGCCGAACCCTCCCCTTGCCCGCGCAGTTCACCTGGTTGAGCACCTTGATGACCGGATCGCGGCCGACGCGTGGATACGCGTGACCGACGGTGCCGTTGGCGCTCCCGAACTGGCTCCGGCGCGCGTCAGAACCGCCCCAGGAACCCCACTGGCGCTTCCACATGCGGTTCCAGTACTGCTCGTAGAACCGGAACAGACCACGATCCGGCACGACGATCAGGTCCTGCGCGTGCCGCATCTGGTTGTCCATGAAATTGGTGGACGTCTGCACGACCTTGCGGTCGGAACCCTTCTGAATCAGGAAGAACTTCGCGTGCATGATCTTCCCGCGTTTTCCGTCCCGCCCCACCAGACAGCTCTTTCCGCAGACGCGGACCGGGACCTTGCCGTTCTTCAGAATCCTCCGGATCTCCCGGCTGTTCTCCCGCGCCTGCGCCCGCTCGCTCCTGGTGCACTTCCCCCCGCTGCCGGTCTCACAGCCAGAACCGAGGATCACCCGGACATCCCCGCGCCTCTTCTTCTGCACCCGGACGAGATGCCTTGCCAGTTGTGCGTAGGAGTGCGTCTGCTCGGGACCACCCCCAGGGCTTGATCAAGTTCCCGAGACGTGACCTTCGCCGAGGACGTCTCCACCGTCCACACCGGAACCGCTCCCGCGCCATGGCCACCTGGCGCAACCTCGCCATCGGGGGGTACTCCGGTCCCTCGGAGCCGACAACATCGCCAAGACCACTCGCGCAATCCGCGACCAGCCCGAACGAGTCCTCCCACTTCTCGGCATCACCAACAACCGTGACGTTCACGGAACTTGATCAAGCCCTGCCCGCTGCCGGGGTCGCCCGTCCAGCCACCCGTCAGGTTGGAAACAGCTCACGGATGCTCGATATATCGATCTCCCGCATACCACATCAGCGCTCCTCGAATTTCATCCAATTCATGTTTCTTGGCAATGTTGTCGAGTCTGCCAAGCGGTTCAGGTGGATTGCTCCTTGAGGTCCCGTGAGGCCAGAAGACGAGATCTACAGCGCGCCCCTCTTCTCGAATGCCGATCCAGTCAACTTCACGCCATGAGATTTCCTTACGCTTGAATCTGATGCAGGCGACCCCAGTGTCGGACAGATTCAATCCAGACAGCCAGCGCAGCTGTATACCCATGAAAAAGACGGCTCCATACCAAAATGCGAACGTCAGTATGAGCCAGTGCACAGGACCTTCAGCCGTCGAGGCGTCCGAGAAAACTAGACTCAAAAGGATGACAGGCACGAAAGCGAACATCAAGAAAACGCCCAGGAGCGACCAGCTTGATGAATCGGCTGCAAAATTGGCGCGACTGCTGGATTCAATCCTTGCGCCACCCGCAAAAGCGTAAGAAATTCGCA
This sequence comes from Streptomyces sp. AJS327, assembly GCF_013450295.1. Taxonomy (GTDB): domain Bacteria; phylum Actinomycetota; class Actinomycetes; order Streptomycetales; family Streptomycetaceae; genus Streptomyces. Next base: position 143,795 of record NZ_SKBR01000004.1, on the reverse strand, counting down.
CGCGACTCTGAGTGGATATTTCTACACGCCGAGATTCGCTGTATTTATCTCCACTTCGTGCCCGCACGGATCGACTTCCCGTGGCGATATGGAATCGCGCCTGGCGGCCCGCGCTAATCCCGCCAACGGAAGCACCATCGACCAGGATCTCCAGTTTCCTCGTGCCGGGGTTGTCGATATCTAGACACCCCAGCCTTTGCGTCAGGTCCTTCGCTGGCGAGTCCGTCTCATTGTTGTCGCGAGATGTCGGTGTGTGTCCAGAGGCCGATTCCGGTTCAAGAGTATTTCTCCTGCCGGTGTAGGCGGAGTTGCGTGCGAACGGTGTTCTTCCCGCCTGGTTGCGATCACGACACTGGGGTGAGGGGTAGCCTTTCGCGTTGAGGCCGTTCTCGATCAGAGCATGGAGAGTGTCAAGATCCACGAGGGGAGAGTCGTTATCGACGCCATTCGTCAGCGCGTGGATCAGCTCCCCCGTGAAAGATGTGTATATGTCTCCTTCAGGTGCGATTGCCGTCGAGTTCTCGGCGGCTGCTGCCATGAGGTAGGTTCGATCGATCTCCGCACGGTCGATTGCGGATTTCGCGGAGTGTTCAGACATCATTCCGAGAGCTCTACCGCTGAAGCAGCAGTCGAGGACGACAATTCGATGAAATGCGGGACTCCGGAGTACTTCCCGTCGTACCCAGTCATAGGGCAGTGCAGTGAGATGTGGATCGCTTACTTCGCTGCTGGGAATCCCGAGATGGAGTTCACCAGTGTCCCGATCGACAAGGCCATGCCCCGCGAAGTAGATGAATAGGGCACCCTTGGCTTCTTGTGCGGCATGCCGTACTGCTTTTACGATCTCTAATGTGGTTGTCGGTTCATGGAGTACCGTGCAATGCTCGGAAGGCAGGTTCCAGACAGCCTGACTGGTAAACAGGGTGTTCAGGCGATCAAGATTATTTGTGACACCCGGAAGTGGCGTAAGATTGTTGTAGGAAGCTGATCCGATGAACACTGCATGCGATATTTCGGGATCAGGTAGAGAGTTTGACGACATGGCACCTATTCCTGCTCGTCGAGGAACTCCCGTAAGCGAGCCTCGTCTTCTGGGGAAGAGGAACTCAGCGTGATCACGGATCCGTCAGGACGCTCGACCGTTACCGACGGTGCGATCGGATTAGTGCGTCGCCAAGTCGAGATTGCCACGGCCAGGCTCGCTGCGCTGAATCCGGAACTTAATGTCAGGCTTAGCACATCTAGCAATTCGCCCATGTGTCCAGACTGCGGCGGCGGTGCGGCGAGATCGATATTCCCGTGCCGCCGAACCTGTGAGTCGGCGCTCAGCCATCGGTACAACGAGCGCAACTCGTCGTCCCCTGCGTCACCCTCGATGCGGATATCCACGCGCATTTGACTTCCCCTCAGCTCAGATCCCTTCAGGGTAGGCCAGGCGGGTCTGCTGCTGCGGTGATTCATGGAACAAGCAGGAGAGTGGCTGGCCACGAGACTCAGGGGGCGTCTCACGCGGAGGGTCTCGCGAGCTTCATATAGCAGGTCAGGGCAACTGCGAGGTTGAGGAAGGTGGCACGGTCATCGATCCTGAGATGATACATCGGATGTTCCGAAGCCGCCGCAACCCAGGGCTTCTTCAAGTTGCTGAAGGGTGACAGGTGCCGCTGATACCCAAGATCCATCAGGGCGTGATCAAGTTCCCGGGATGGTTGTGTTGTTGGTGATGCCCAGGAGCGGGAGGGCTCGTTCGGGGTTGTCGCGGATGGCTCGGGTGGTTTTGGCCAGGTTGGCTGCTTTCGCTGCTTTGAGGGTGCCGATCGCGAGGTTCCGGAAGACGGCCATCGCCCGGGGCGCGGTGCCGGCGTGAACCGTGGAGGCGTCCTCGCCGAAGGTGACGTCCCTGATGTGGTGGCTGGAGTTCTCGACGGCCCAGCGTCCGCGCAGGTAAGTGGCCAGTTCGGCCGGGGTGGCCTGATGGGTGTCGAGGCTGGTGACCGCGTAGATGGTCTCCCGGGTCTCCCTCTCTCCGCTCTTCCTGCGGCGGCGGTGGACGCGCAGGGCGAGTTTCGCGTGGGGGAAGGCGATGCCGCCGAGGTTCTCGTTGATTGCGACGGTCTTGACCGAGCGGGACTCGCGGCGGCCGTGTCCGGTGTTGGACGCGGTGTGCTGGATGGGGACAGCCGTCCATCGAAGTCCGTTCAACTGGGTCCAGACGGTGGGCTGGTTGGTCTTGATCACGGCGATGTAGTGCGCTTGTTTGGTCTCGACGAGCCAGGTGACGTTGGCTTTCACTGAGTGCAGCGCATCGAAGGTGATCACGTTGCCTCGCAGGTCGAGGGGTGCCAGGAGGGGCTTGAAGTGCGTGGTCTCGTTGGTCTCGCGTCCGATTTCGGCCTGGGCGAGCGTGAGGGGCCGCTCGTGGGTGACGGCGGACAGCAGATGTCGACGGGGCTGTTCGAGCCGGGCCGATCCGCGTAGGGCCTTGCCGTCGACCGCGATCGCGCGCCGCTTCGGGCGGCCCGGTTCCATCGCGTTCACCGGGGCCGTCTCACGGTGCCGCTGAGCCAGCCACGCGCCGACGGACCCGTCCAGCGCGTCGCCGTCGAGCCGTTCAAGAACCCTTCCGATCGCCAGGGCTTGATCAAGTTCCGTGAACGTCACGGTTGTTGGTGATGCCGAGAAGTGGGAGGACTCGTTCGGGCTGGTCGCGGATTGCGCGAGTGGTCTTGGCGATGTTGTCGGCTCCGAGGGACCGGAGTACCCCGATGGCGAGGTTGCGCCAGGTGGCCATGGCGCGGGGGCGGTTCCGGTGTGGACGGTGGAGACGTCCTCGGCGAAGGTCACGTCTCGGGAACTTGATCAAGCCCTGGACCACCCCAGGTGTACATGGCCACCCGGATCCGGACCCGGCGCTTGTCGGCCGCCTTGGCCGCGTCGTCAACCAGCGTGCCGAGCCTGCGGTAGATCGTCGTGTCGAAACGCTCCGGCACGGCGTCGGTCGTGCAGACCTCGAACCCGGTCCGCCGCCCCCCAACGGCCTCCTGAACACAGCGTCCGTGCCCGGCGTACGCGCGGCGACCGCCCGCGATCTCGCCCTTGCCCGCCCGCTCCTCGGTGTCGGCCGCGGAATCCCTTCCGGGTGTTCCGGTCGAGGTGGTTTCGGTCGTCCGGTCTGGCGATTCGTCCGCCGAACCGCCTTCCGATCACGCGGTGCCGACGACCGCGCTGGCTGACACCAGCGAAATGATCTGAGTGCGTGCACGCATCCGTTCCCCCATCACTGTCGTACACGGTGACCTCACGTCGCCTCCACGCGATACCGCGCGAAAAGACCGACGTCGCACAGTTACGCGAGAAACGACGCGAGCGACGACCCCGGAGGTTCCCCGGTGGATCACTTCTCCCACCAATCCGAAACCCCTGTGACACCAGGTACTCGTGCCCTCCAGGAAACGCATGCCCACTCAGCGGGAGTTATCCGCCAGCGAGGAAAACCGGACCACTATTTGAAGCGATAGCAGAGCGAGTTGACGGTTACCGAGATAATCGATGTCTTCTTGTGCTGTCGGCGATCTCTCAAGCGAATGTCCACGGCAAACCCGTCCTTACGAGACTCCGCCAGAATCTGCTCGCTCTTTGCGGGAGTATTGTCGTGCCCGTCCTTGACGATGGCCCAGCCAGCCTTGGGGAGACTTCGCCGAAGGCGCTCCATCACCTCGTTAAGCTCTTCCACAGAGACATCCCAAATACTCCAGGGATGCCAACCACGGTAGGTGCGTTCATCTTGCGACCCCGAACACCCCATCACACCTGCTCCGGGCTTAGTGACCCTTGCCTTCACCTTCATAAGATCAAGGATCTCACTGGACTTCCTTTCGGTTTCATCGAGCACCTCCTCCCTGCCCCGCACCCGATATTCCTTACCGTCACCAGACGCACCAGTCACGCTTCCACACCCTGTGAGAGTCAGACCCAATAACAGCATCCCTGCAACTGTTCGCTCAGCGGTCAAGGTCCACCTCGCCGCGAGCTCCAGCAATGACAGCCGCCTGATTCATCAGGCTGATAGACCCCTCGTCCCAGTATCCGCTGTGACTTTCGGAGTCGGAACGCATGATGTTGCCCCCGAACTCACGGTCCGTGGGAACGACACTGTCCTCCCCCAACCCAACTAGCCTCCCCATCGAGGGGACCGGATCCTGACCGAAGGAGGACGCCATACCCCAGACACGGTCCGAGTCGATTCCCAGTTCCCTGGCCCGGCTAACCTGCATTCCCGGACTACCGACCGCGACGATGTCGTCCGCCAGGGGATCCCCGTCGCCTCGGCCCTTGGCGGCTTCCCCGATCACGGTACTTCCGTAACTGTGCCCAATCAGGGTGCTGTGACCCTCACTTCCCCCTTGAGCAACCTCTATTCCACGCATGAAGTCACTCAACGCTGGAGCCCCCTCCTGCGCGTACCCTGCCCTACTTGCCTCCGGTACCAGATCCCCATCCTTAATGGGGATGATCGAATCCGGAGCGTTGTAGTCGAACCAGGTTATGGTGGACATACTCCCCGATGGCTCCAATTGTTGACTTCCCCGCCAGAGGTTTTCAGAGCGCTCCAGATTGCCACCACCGGAATCATCCGGACCACCGCCAATGTTCCCCATGTTGGTGGTGGTGCCCGGCACGTACACCCCGGTGTGGTCGGCCTTGTCGGGGTTGCCGTTGGCGATGATGACTCGCCCGTCACGCGTTCCCTCGGGGTCAAATCCGAGTAGGTACGCCTCAGGCAATCCGCGGTCTCCGGTACGGTCGAAGCGCCGCTGAATGGCATCCATTCCGTCAAGTGCGCGCTCCAGATGCTTTATTCGGCCTTCGTGTTCCTCCTTCCATTTGCTGCGTTCGTAGCTGTTTCCTGCCATGGTGGGAGGTGGGGGCGGTATGGACTGGAGTTCCGTCTGATAGGCCGCGCGCCGCTCAGCCAGCACCGTGCGGTTAGCCTCGTCACGGACGTCCGAGGGAAGGCCGTCCATGGCTCCCACGCTGGCGGGATGCACGGATACGTAGGCGTGCTTGGCGTCCTGAGGAAGCCCCTTCCACCAGCTGGCGTTCTCCTGGGGGCTGCCCTTCTTCGGAGGATCCTCGGCGATATGGCCGAGATAGTCTTCGGACGTCTCCCTGACGCTTCGCGTGTCCTTCTGGACGTCCATCCAGTCGCTCTTGCTGACGGTCAGGTCGTCGTCGGCCCGGAGTCGGCGAAGCTTCGGGGCCCACTTCTGGTCGACTTCGGTTGCCTCCTGAACCGCGGCGGCGATGCGGTTGGCGATTCTCTGGGCTCTCGCACGATTCGGGTTCTGGTTCGGGTCGAGCATGTCGGCCTGGCGCTCCAGGGCGGTAGCGGCGTCATTCGCGGGCCCTGACGGGTCGAGAACCCCGGAGTCCCTTCCCGCAGCGTGGCCGGTGACCACGCCTCCCGCTGGGAGTTTCCCGTCGACCTTCTCCTTGGGGGGCGGGTAGTAGACGGATCCGTCCTCGCGGACCTTGAAGCCCTCGCCCAGCGAGTCGAGTGCGGACTCCAGTTTCTTCTGTGCCGCCTTGAGTTCGAAGGCCAGTCCGTTCAGCGCTGTGGCGAGCAGCCCGCACTCTGTCTGTGCGTAGTGGAAGTTCTTTCCGACCTGGCGGAGCTGACGTAACGCGGCGCTCGCTGTCTTGCCGCTCAGGTCTCGGCGCATTCTGGCGCTGATCCGCTGTTCGACGCGATCCTTGGCCTCGCTGGCCATGGCGCTCGCCCCCCGGTAGGCGTCTGCCGCGTCCTCGAACTCGCCGGGTTTCAGGGATTTCAGCGTGGCGTAGTCCATCCCGACTCACCGGCCCCGGTCCTGGCCACCCACTTCGGGTGTGTCCCGGTACTTCTCCGTCAGCCCGGCGAAGGCTCCGCGAATGTCCTCTTCGTTGTCGTGGTGGAAGCCTCCCGCCTGTGTCATGCGATCGCGGAGGGTCTCACACCGACTGCTGACTCGCTCCAGGTATCGCTTCCAGGAGGTGTAGACATCCCGTTGCGCCGCGCCGCACTCGGTCCCTCCTGTCTGGCTGCCCGGGCCCAGGCCCTTCTGTTCCCTCTCCAGCCCGGTCAGCGCCTTCTGAACGCTCTTGCTCAGGTCGCCGACGCTCTCACCCGCGGCTGTCCAAGCGGCTCTGTGCGACCTGAGCTTGCCGGATTCGGCGTTCCCCCCGCCCGTCGAGCCACTTTCGTCGCCCTCGGCGGCGGCGAGGTTCGTCTGGGTTCGCGATCTCTCAGCGGCCTGCCGTACGAGTCCCGCCCACTCAGCATCGAAGGACACGGCCTTCCCCCACTCCCTGTTCGACGCGGTCACACGACGTTGGGGAGGCTATCCAGGGGAGTTGGCGAGGGACGAACGTGAACGCGTATCGCCCGAATTGCCGCTCCCCACTTGCGCGGTGGGTATGAGGACGCGAACGACCGGCCGGGCATGAGGAAGCGGCCCGCACCGGGGGTGGGGGCCGCTCAGGGGGTTCGGGGTGTGGAGTTCGCGTGCGCGGGCCTTCGCGGGGGTGGGAGTGGGTGGTGTGGGGGTGAGTGGTGTGGGGCTCGTGGCGATGGTCGGCGGGCGGTGGGGAGTTGGCGGGGGTGGTCAGGAGAGGTCACGGAACAGGTTCTCCACCTCGCGCAGGACGTTGAGTTCGAGCTGGGCCTCGGTCAACGCCCGGCGCAGTTCCTCGGCTTCGGCTTCGAGTAGGTCGACCTGGGTGGGCCGGTTGCGCATGCGGGCTCCCTGGAGGCGTTCGTGTCCGCCGTCGATGAAGTCCCACAGCCACTCCTCGAAGGACTGCTCCGACACGTTGGCGCGGGCGGCGGCTTCCGAGAGCGAGTGCCTGCCCCGGATCACGCCGAGCACCAGGTTCTCCCTTCGCTCAGTGGACAGCGTGCAGGGTGGGCCGTCCGTCACGTACTCCATTGGGTTCCATCCATCTCGGCCGTGGCCACCGGGCGGGCGCCTCGGATCCGGGGGGCCGGGTCGTCGGTGCGGCGCCGGTGGGGCCGGGTACGGGCACGGTGCGTACGCGGACTCGGGGGGGGCCGGGTACGTGTTCGCCGCCGTGCGTGGGGACTTGGGGCGGGTCCGCGAGGGACCACGGGGCCGGGGTGGCCCGGGTGGCGAGGTGGCCGGTGGCCGGGTGGCCCCAGCACGGGGGCCGACAGGTTGAGCCGGGGCCGGTTGCCGCGTCGTCCGTGCAACGGACCTTCGGATAGTGCGTGTTGGGCGGAAGGCCGACCGGCTGCGGGGTTCCGGGCCGTCCGGGTGGGCACGTCCGTCCGGGCTGGCCGGTGGGCCGGGAGGCGGTGGCGCGGTGGGCCGCGTGCCGCGCGGCCGGAGAGGTGGCCACGGGTGGTGTGCGCGAACGGGTCGGCGCGGGTGGTGTGCGTTCCGGGGCGGGGCGGCCGTCGTTCCGGCAGCCCCGTCCGTCCCGAACTCACGGACCGACGAGGGGCGTTGGTCCGCGCTGTGGTGCGTGGCGAATGGGCGTGTGGCCGATGTCGCCGTCTGGTGGTGCGTGGTGCCTGACACCGTGAGGTGCCGTGTGGGTGCTGCCGGTTGTGCGGTGACGCTGGTGGTGCGGTGGCGCGGTTCGCTGTGCCGCGTGTCAGGCCAGGCCGATGGCGGGAAGCGCCGGGGAGCTGAGGTTGCGCGCGGGGGCGAGGGGGTCGGTGTCGGCGTCGAACAGCGCCTCGGCGATGGCGGACTCCAGCGAGCTGGTGTCCTGCCGCAGGGCGTGCGTGACCATCGCCTCGGCCACGACCTGGCTGCGGTGCTCACCGAAGCTGAGACCGCGCTTGCCCGCCCGGTTGTCCTCGGGCTCCCAGGAGGCGCCGACGCCGTTCGCGATCCGGTGGACGAACGGCGAGGTGGTCTCCCCCACTCCGGGCAACCCCGTCGCGGCGGCGGCGATTTCGCCGGCCGTGTGCCAGGCGTCGGGGCCCAGGTAGACGACCATGCCGTCGCGTCGCGGGTAGAACTTCGGGCTGGAGCTGATCTTGGTGCGGTAGCGGATCCCCAGGTCCTCCATCCGGGAGAGCACGGTCCCCCAGACGGCGGGCGCGTGTTCGGGGCCGGTCAGGTGGAAGTAGAGCCGGAGCGTCTGCTCGGCGCCGGTGGTCCGTCCCCGGGAGCCGTCGGTGAGGAAGAAGCCGGGCGAGAGGGCCGGACGGGGCGCGGGGATGCGGAAGGCGACGCGGTCGGCGGTCTCCTCCTCCACGCGGTCGCGCGGCACCACGACGCGCACGCCGTCGAGCCGGGCGACGAGGGTCTCCGACTCGGCGTCGCTGGAGACGAGTTCACCGTGTAGCACGGTCGTACGGTGCGGCATGGCGTCGGAGAACCGGCTCTCCAGCGCGTCGTCCCGCAGGTCGCGCTGCCGGTGCTTGTCCTGCTCGCCCATGTTGGCGTGCAGCTGCTGGTAGAGGGCCGAACCGAGCTTCCTGGACAGTTCGTTGGCGGTCTTGGCGGTCAGCTCCTCGCTGCCCACGGTGGCCTGGAGGCCGTCGGCCTCGACGGTGACGTCGGCCAGCGCCGACATCAGCTCGGGCGCGACGAGTCCGATGGAAGTAGTCACGAGGTGGCCTCCAGACCGAGTACGGAACCAAAGTTGTCGGGGGTGAGCAGCAGCGTCCGGCCAATTCCGGAGGCGGCGCGGTCAGTTGCGGCGAGACGGGCCACGAAGCGCGCCCCGGCGAGCATCCGGTCGAGCATGTGCCAGCCGACGAAGGCGGCGACGCGGGTGGCGAAGCCCTCGTCCGTCTCGGGCCGGATCTCGTGGTAGCCCTCCCAGAAGGCGACGATGCGCGGGCGGAGGCGTTCGATCTCCTTGGCGCCGTGCTTGAGGATGTCCTCGTGGGCCACCTCGTGACCGACCTCCTGGTCGGCCTCCTTACCGATCGACTTGGGGATGCCCTGGATCACCCGGTACAGCCACTCGCCGACGAAGCCGCCCACGTCCCGCGCGGCGTCGCCGAGCCGGAACTCCTCCCAGTCGGTGAGGTACAACTCGTCGCCGTGCAGCAGGTACTGGTCCAGCCGCAGGTCGGAGTGGGTCGGCACCCGGGGGGCCGCCGCCTCGCCACGGCGCAGTACGCGCAGCGCCTCGATCAGCTCCGGGTCGCGCTGGATCAGGCCGTAGCCCTCCAGCTCCGCGAAGGCCGAGTTGACGTAGACGGGGAGGGACAGCGCCTCGAAGTCCTCGATGGACGGCAGCGGATGGGGCGTGTCGTCCAGCGTGTCCGCCGGAACGGGAAGCGTGTGCAGGGTGCCGATGATGCGGCCCGCGCGGCGGCACAGCTCGTCGTCGAAGCCCTCGTCGGCCTCCAACTCCCGTCCGGAACGGGCCTCTTCGAGCCGTTCGAAGGCGAGCAGCAGGTTGTCCTCGTCGGCTCCCAGGTAGGCGGGGCCGCGCAGTTCCTGGTTGCCGGAGTCCGCGACGAGCTTCTCGAAGGCGGTGATGCGCCGGAACCGTCGGGCCGCGTCCGTGGGTTCGCCGCCGAGGCGCTTCACGAAGACCTCGGCCCCGGTGCTGGTGGGCCCGGCCCAGTTGTCGTTCCGGCCGACGTAGGCGGTCACGTTGTCCGGGTCTAGGCTGCCCAGCCCGAGCCGCTCCAGGAAGGCGCCGACCTCGGGCACCTGGTCCAGCTCGACGGGCTGGAAGCGCGTACGGGTCAGGGATTCCTTCGGTACTTGGTCGGTAGTCATGGTCAAGGAGCGTATGGACGCGTCGTCGGAGCGCCAAGAAGTGGCTCACGAACACGATTTGTTGCTTGATTCCGAGGCCCTGTCCGGGCGCCGGATTCCCCTGGTACCGGTGGCCGGGCCGCCGCGCGCACCCCAAGTAAGGCGTTTTCTGCGATATTCCCGCAGGCGGCGCGGGCTTCTATGGTGCTCTCATGCCCACACCGATACCGCAGCGTCTCACACTGCCCAACGGCCTCCGCGTGGTGCTCTATCCGATCTCGGGGGTCCCGGCGGCCGGGGTCAGCGTCCACTACGACGTCGGCTTCCGCTCGGAGCCCGAGGGCCGCACCGGCTTCGCGCACCTCTTCGAGCACCTGATGTTCCAGGGCAGTGAGAGCGTGGACCGGTTGGAGCATTTCAAATACGTCCAGGCTTCCGGTGGTTCGGCCAACGGCTCAACTCACCAGGATTACACCGACTACTACCAGGTGGTCCCCTCGGCCGCGTTGGAACGCGTGCTGTTCCTGGAGGCGGACCGGATGCGGGCGCCCCGGCTCACCGAGGAGAACCTGCGCACCCAGGTCGAGGTGGTGAAGGAGGAGATCCGGCTCAACGTCATGAACAAGCCCTACGGGGGCTTTCCCTGGACGGTGTTGCCGGGCCTGCTCTACTCGACCTATCCGAACGCGCACAACGGCTACGGGGACTTCAGCGAGCTGGAACAGGCCACCGTCGACGAGTGCGCCGCCTTCTTCGACACCTATTACGCGCCGGGCAACGCGGTGCTCACCGTCGCCGGGGACATCGATCCGGAGCGGACGGCGGAGCTGGTGTGGCGCCACTTCGAGGACATCCCGGCGCGTACGGTGCCGAAGCCCGTGGCGCTCCACGAGCCGCCGCCCGACCAGGAGTTGCGTGGAACGCACCACGATCCGCACGCCCCGATGCCCGCGACGGCCCTCGGCTACCGCATGCCGGATCCGCACACGGACCTGGACGGCTACCTGGCGCACATGGTGCTCACCTCGATCCTCACCGGGAGCGACTCGGCGCGGCTCAAGCAGCGGCTCATCCACCGGGAGGCGCTGGTCACCGATATCAGCACCGGCTGCGGCCTGTTCGGCCCGATGGACGCGCGGGACCCGGAGACGTTCCTCTGCGTCACCACGCACCAGGAGCACCAGACACAGGCATTTCTGGACGCCTTCGACGAGGAGTTGGCCGCGCTGGCCCAGGACGGCCCGGGGCAGGACGAGTTGCTTCAGGCGACGGCCCTCAGCACCTCCGGGACGCACCGTAAGCACGACTCGCTGGTGTCCCGCGTGCGTGCCGTCGGCACCCAGGAAGTCCTTTTCGGCCGGGCGGAGTTGGTGGACGAGTTGCCCGCGCGGCTCTCCGGGGTGACCGCCGAGGCGATCGCGGCCGCCGCGCGCGGCCTGCACGGCTCCGCCCGCGCGGTGCTGAGCCTGCGCCCCACCCCGCCCGATCCCGCCCCGCGAGCCGCCGGAGCCGACGCCGGTGCGGCGACCGCCGCCGGGTCGCCGCTACCCGCCGGGGCCCCCGGACGTACCGCGCCCGCCCAGGCGGGCGGCACCGACCGCACACCGTCAGGAGACTGAGCCGTGTCCGAGGAAGTCCTGGCCCCGGCGGAGTCGCCGCACGGCCACCGGAGCGCCGAGGAGATCAGCCGCACCGAGCGGGGACCCCGCCCGCTGCCGCCGCTGGGCGCGCGCGCCCGCGCCGCCGACACCGCGCTGGCCGACACCGTGCTGCCCAACGGGCTGCGGCTGGTGGCGGCCCGCCGCCCCTCCACCCCGATGGTGGAGGTCCGGCTGGCCATCCCCCTGGTCTGTGACGACCACGGGCAGGCCGCCACCGCCGAACTGCTCGCCACCACCCTGCTGCGCGGCACCTCCGACTACGAACGAGACTGGCTGGAAGGTGAGTTGGCGCGGCGGGGTATCGCGCTGAGCACGGTGCGCACCTCCCGCCAGCTGAACGTGTTCGGCTCGGCGCCGGGCACCGAACTCGACTTCTCCCTGCGGGTGCTGATCGACGCGCTGACCGGAGCCGCCCACACGGACCAGGAGGTCGAGCAGGCGCGGCAGCGGATGGTGCGGCAGATCTCGGTGATCCGCGCACAGCCGCAGATGGTCGCGCAGGAGGCGCTACTGGCCCAGCTGTACGGCGAGTTGGCCAGTCTCCAGGACGTCCCGTACGCCCACGAGGTCACCGCCGCCGACCCGGCGGAGGTACGGGCGCTGCACCGGCGGGCGGTCAACCCGGAGGGCGCGGTACTGGTCCTGGTCGGCGACCTCGATCCCGACTCGGTGGTCCGCCGGGTGACTGAGCGGGCGGCGCGCTGGGAGCGCACCGGACCGGCCTCCCCGATGCCCAGCCTGCCCGAACTGGGCGGCGGAAACGTGACGTTGGTCGACCGTCCGGGGTCCGTGCAGTCGCAGGTCAAACTGGTGCGGCACACCGTCTCCCGGAGGGACCCACGGTTCCCCGCGCTGTCCCTCGCAGGGCTCACGCTGGGCGGCTACTTCTCCTCGCGGCTGGTCACCAACCTGCGCGAGGCGAAGGGGTTGGCCTACCAGATCGACGCGGGCTTCGACGACCACCTGGACCGGGTGGCCTTCACCGTCAGCGCGGACACCTCGACCCGGACGACCGCCGCCGCCTACCGGGAGATCCGGGCCGAACTGCGGCGGCTGCTCGACGAACCGCCCACCGCCGAGGAGGTGGACGCGGCTCGCGAGTACACCGTGGGCATGTCGATGCTGGCGCTGGCCTCGCAGGCGGGCTTCGCCTCCAGCGTGCTGACGGCGGTGACCATGGGCTTCGGCCCCGAGCGGGTCACCGAGTTCCCGGAGCAGCTGCGGGAGGTCACCGTCGGGCAGGTCACCGACGCCGCCCGCACGCTGCTCGATCCGTCAGCGGTCAGCGGCGTCATCGTCGGCGACGCGGGGCAGCTCGCCCCCGAACTCGCGGGCCAGGAGGGCGTACACACCGCGTAGCTCCGCAACTCATCGTGGTCTGCGAGGTGTTGGGCCCGCGTGGGCGGCGGCGCCGGTACGGGTTCCGGGAGCGTCCGGGGCGGTCCGGGAGGGTCCGGGGCGGAGAACCCCCGTCAAACCGCCGCCCAGCGGGCCTACGCTGCCGTCATGAGCACGCTGGACTACACCCGGTACACCACCGAACTCGTCGCGCAGACAGATGAGTTGCGCGGTGTCGCGCGCACGTGGGACCTCGCGGCGGCGGTGGTCGACTGCCCCGGGTGGACCCTCGGTCAGCTCCTCCGGCACGTCGGCAACGCGCACCGATGGGCCGAGAGCGCCGTACGCGCCCGTGCCACCGAACCCGTGCCGGAGGACCTGGTCAACGAGGTCGGATCCGCCACCGCGGACCCCGACCAGCTGGACACCTGGCTCGCCGAGGGAGTCTCGCTGCTGGTCGAAGCGCTGGGGGCGGTCCACCCCGAGGAGCCGATGTGGACGCCGGGACCGGGCGGGAACGCGCGGTTCTGGGCGCGCCGGATGCTGCACGAGACGGTGGTCCACCGGGCGGACGCCAGCCGGGCGGCCGGGGCGGAGTTCACCCTCGTCGAGGACGTCGCCGCCGACGGTGTCGCGGAGTGGATGGGGTTCGGCACCGTGCCGGAGATCGTCGCGGCCCCGCCCGGCGTCCCCCCGCTGCTCGGCCCCGGCCGCAGGCTGCGGTTCCTCGGTGTCGACGCGACACCCGACGCCGGACGGCGAGTGGCGGGCGGGCCGTTGACGGAACGGGAAGCGCGGGGACGGGGGCTGCCGGAAGGGGAGGTGGCGGAGCGGGAGTGGCTGGTCGACCTGACGGGCGACGCCGTCGTCAGCGGGCCCGTGGCGCCGGGCGCCGCCCGGGAGGACGCCGCCGTGACGGTGCGCGCCCCGCTGCCCGACCTGCTCCTGCTGTTCTACCGGCGGCGCACCGCGGCCGACCCGGAGATCGAGGTGCGGGGCGATGTCCCGCTGCTGGACCTGTGGTTGGAACGGTCGGGCTTCTGGCTCCGGGAGTGAGCGCCGTCGGCCCCGGAGGACCTGGGCCCCGCCAACCGGGGGCGCGGGCCCGGTTCCCGTCGGAGGCTTCCCGGTGAGCGCTTTCCCCTCCGTCAGTGCGCCCCGCCGACCCCGGGCGTGAACGCCCGGGCTCCACGGCGGCCAGGTGGTGCGCACGGCGGTAGCGAGGTCCGTACAGCGGTAGCGAGGTCCGTACAGCGGTAGCGGTGCGTCCCGCCGAGCGAGGAGACCACCGCCGGTCGCCGGATCGGCGTGCTACTGCCAGCCGTTGACGCGGGAGACGGCTCCCCCGGCAGGCGTCACCGGGCCGAGACCGTGCCGTGCGTGCCGCGTGTTCCGAACGTTCCGCATGTTTCCTCCTGATCGCGTCCGCGCCCGTGCCGCGTCGTTCCGCGCGGGCGCCCTTGTTCGTGAGTGGTCCGGCCGTCCGGACGCCAATGGGGCCTCCCGGAGCCCGGGACAAATCCCCGCGCGTTCCCCGGGACACCCCCGCGACCTCCCCGTGTCTCCGGCGGGGAATCACACGGACCACCGTGAAAAGAACTCCCGCGGGATTCACCGGAGTTCCGTCGGAGATCCCCGGAAATCCGTGACAGAACCCCGGTTTTCATGCCGGCGTTCCGACGGGTTCCGCACCGGTTCGCACGCCGGAGTTCCGATCTGCCGCCCCACCCGGTTTCCCTTTTCGGTGGCACAGCGTCCCGTGGGAAACGCCGCCTGACGGAAATCCCGCAGCGTCTCCCACTCCGTTCCCGAACCGTTCTCCGACCCGTCCCCGGCCCGCCTCTCGACGCGCCCCCGAAGGGCTCCGGATCGGCCTGCCAGGATTCTGCCAGCGCGCTCGCCGGATGAGATCACGAACGTGGTGGCAACTTCTGTCCCGGCTCCCCCGGAGGCGCGGCAGGAAGCTGCAAAACGGCACCTCCGAGGGGTGTGAGAACGCCCGTCGCGCGGGGCGATTCCGGGGCTGCATGAAGCTGCATCCCCCGTGCAGCAAGCTGACACCGATTCCCCTTCAACGGGCGCCCGGCCGCTGGCATCGTTTTTGACGTACCAACCGGAAACGAGAGCCAACCAAGGGAGTGACCATGCTCGCGAAGAAGATCGACGCGCAGACCCGCGGTCTGGGCGCGCTGACCGAAGGCCACCAGGGTGCGATCACCGACACCGGTTCGCCGGTACTGGCCACTCCGGCCGTCGCCGGTGAGGGCGTCATCGTCTGCCTGACCGTCACGGTCGACGCCAACGTCGGCATGAACGTCGGCGGGCGCTGACCCCGGTCCACCACCGCACGGACTGACGACGCCCGGAGGGACCCCATGGACACCATCACCGCGCAGATCAACGCCTCCGCCGAACTGGCGGCCGTCGACATCGAGGACGCCGAGGGCGTCGTGTGCGCCGCTGGCGCGCCGGTGCTCGGCACTCCCGCGGTGTTCGGTGTGGCGGCCGCGGTCAACGGAGTACTGGCCGTGGTCTACGCCGGAGGTCTCCCGATCCCGGGCTGAACGTCAGCCGCGCACGACGCACCGCAACGGTGCCCCGTGGGAGTTCCGCCGCCGACCGGCCTTCCGGCCGGTCAGGCGGACCCCGCACCGCCGCACAGCGAGAGCCCCGCACACCACACCGCACTGGGAGGTAGCCATGAGGCTTCGGCCGAGGAAACTCACGTCAGCGCTGCTGGGTCCCGTCCCGGTCTCGCGTGGTCGGGCGCTCGCCGTCTCCGAGCGACTGGCCGCGGTCAACGCCGTGACCGCGAGCCTGGAACACCTGTCGCAACGGCGCAACATCCAGCAGGGGGGACTGAACGACTGGAGCATCGAGCGGGATCTCAGCTCCGGCTCGACTCCCCTGACCCGCCGGCTGCTGGACGCGGTCAGCGGGGAGAGGGCCACCCTGGCGCTGCACGGCGCACGGGTCGCGGCGGGGGCGGCGCTGCTGCTGCCCGGCTGTGGCCGGTGGAGGGGCGCGGCGAACGGGTTCCTCGGCCTGAGCAACGTCGCGCTGTACCCGCGGCACCGGTTCGGCACCGACGGCGCCGACCAGGTCGCCACGCTGGTGCAGACCGCGACCGGGCTGGCCCGGATGTCCCGCAGGGAGGAGACGCAGGACGCGCTGCTCTGGTACGTCGCCCTGCAAGCCAACCTGTCGTACCTGGTTTCCGGATGGGTCAAGCTCCTGGGAAGGGAATGGCGAGACGGCACCGCGATGAGCGGTGTCATGCGCACCAGGACGTACGGCCACGAAGGCCTCTGGAAGCTCACCCGCACCCACCCGGTCCCCGCGCGCTTCCTCGCGCACGGAGTGCTCGCCCTGGAGTGCCTGTTCCCCTTGGCCTACGCCAAGGGCGGGGCGCTCGCGAAGCCGATCATCGGCGGCGCGGCGGCGTTCCACACGGCCAACGGCTTCGTGATGGGGCTCGGACGATTCCTCACCGCCTTCACCTCGATGCACCCGATGGTGGCGTACACCAGCACACCGAGGAACCACCCCGCGGTGGCGGGCCGGGACGACCGGATACTGACCGCCGCACTGGCCACCGGCGCGGCGGCCGTCACGGGTGCGGCGGCCATCGCCGCCAGCCGGCGGTCGCGCGTTGCCGACGCACCCAGCAACAGCCGCGCGGTGGTGACGCGACATGGCAACCGGCTCACTTACAACGCCCGCCTCACGGCAGGTCGGAAGGGCCCGGTTGTCGTCTTCGTCAACGGAATGACCTCGACCGTCGAGCACTTCGGCTGGATCACCGAACAGCTGGTGGAAGACGGCGAGTTGGACCTGCTCACCTACGACCGCGCAGGTTACGCGGCCAGTTCCTACCGGGGAGGCTCCCACTACAGCCTCCGGGAGTCGGTCGAGGACCTGGCCGACCTGGTTCGCGGTGCCGTGCCCGCCGACCGCGAGGTCGTGCTGGCCGGGCACTCGCTGGGCGGGGAACTCGCCCGGCAGGCCGCCGCCGAACTGGGCGGCAGGGTGCGCGGCGTCGTCTACCTGGACAGCTCGCACCCGGCCGAACTGCGGCGCTCGGCACAGCAGAACAAGTCGGCGGGGACACTGCGGGAGAACCTGAGCCAGTTCACCGTCAGCCTGCGCGCCGGGCTCGGCGCCCTGCTGGCCCGGCCCGAGTGGGTGGACAACCTGCCCCGGCGGCACCGTTCCCGCGCCTTCGCGCAGTACGCGGACGCCCGCATGTGGCGCGCCTCGGTCCGTGAATGGACGGCGGCCGAGCGGGAGTTCAGCACCTACGAGGGCGAGCTGGACCGGCTTCCGACCGCGGCACTGGTCCTCTCAGCCCAGCAGACCGTGGACCGCGATCCCGAACACCTGTTGCTGCACCGTGAGTTGGCCGACGCGCACCGCGGCTCGGGGCGGCTGGTCCGCACCGAGGTGCTGGAGGGCGCCGACCACGACTCGATGCTGACCGACCCGCGGCTGGGCACCGAGACCGCCCGCCGCATCCTCGACTTCCTCGCCGCGCTGGACACCCGCGCGACCGGCGACGCCGACGGGACCACCCACTCCACCGTGACCGCCCAGGAGGAACGATGAGCGTTCTCTCGGCCCTCGGCCGCGCCTTCACCGGGCCCGGCGCCGTCGCCCGCGTCGCGGGAGCGGGTGTGCTGATCGGCACGCTGGCCGCCCAGCACCCGCACCCGGCGTTCAACCGGATCCAGCGGCTCGACCGGCTCGGCTCGATCCTGCCCAACTGGCGGTTCTTCGCCCCGCATCCGGCGCAGCACGACTTCGTGCTCTTCTACCGGACGCTGGACGCCGCCGGCGAGACCTCGGACTGGCGGCCGCTGGAGGTCATCGCGGGACGGCGGGCCCGGCAGGCCGCCTGGTTCCCGGAGCGACGCACCGAGAAGGCCGTCTTCGACATCTGCAACGAGCTTCAGGCGCACCTGAAGAAGGGCTTCCAGACCGTCACCCGGCTGCCTTCCTACCGTCTGCTCAGCGCCTACCTGCGCCGCACGATCCGGGAGTCCGGCGCGGCGGAGGTGAAGGGCTTCCAGTTCACGCTGGCCCGCACCACCGGCTACGACGAGACCACCGAGCCGGAGATCGTCTTCGTGTCGCCCTACACGCCGATGGCGGCCGAGCACACCCCACAGGCGACACCGGCCACCGCTCCCGCGAGGGCCGACCAGCCCGCCGAGGCGAGCTGACGAGCCCCGGGAGGGCCCCATGACCAGCCAGACCACGTGCCGCGCCCAGTGCGGCAGCACGCACGCACCGAAGAGGGGGGAGCGGCGATGACTACCACGCCGACCACGCAGAACAACCAGGGATATCCCAGCCGGAACGACTCGGAGACGATCGTGGGGGTCGCCAAGCGCCACCGCGGTCTGCTGATCCTGGGTGTGGTGCTCGGGCTCGGGGGCGTCGTCGCCTCGCTGGCGCAGCCCTGGGCCATCGGCCAGATGATCACCGCGGCGTCCAAGGAGGAGTCGCTCAGCAAGCCGATCACGCAGCTGGTCGCGCTGTTCCTGGCGGGCGCCGCCCTCCAGTCGGTGCAGGCGTTCGTCATCGGCAAGGCCGGTGAGGACATCGTCTTCGACGTACGGCAGTTGCTGACCGGGCGGCTGCTCCGCTCGGACCTCGCCGCCTACCAGAAGCACTCGCAGGGTGACCTGCTCACCCGCGCGGTGACCGACACCTCGCTGGTGAAGATCGCGCTGTCCCAGGCGATGGCGCAGCTGGTCCTGAACTCGGCCACCGTCGTCGGCGGTATCGGCCTGATGTTCTACCTGGACTGGAAGATGATGCTGATCACCTGCGCGGTGCTCGGTACCGCCTGCCTGGTCTCGGTCGGCTTCGCCCGCAAGCTGCGCACCGCCTCGTACCAGAACCGCGAGGACACCGGCGAGTTCGGCGCCGACATGCAGCGGGTCCTGGGCGCGCTGCCGACCGTCAAGGCGTCCCGCGCCGAGAACCGCGAGATGTTCCGCATCGGCACGCTCGCCGAGCGGGCCCGTGCCTCCGGCGTCCGCGTCAACGCCTTCAACGCGCTGCTGACCCCGGCCGTGAACGTCGGTACCCAGGCGTCGCTCGCCGTCGTCGTCGGTGTCGGGATGACCCGGGTCGCGAACGGCACGATGGACATGGCCGATCTGACCGCCTTCATCATGTACCTGTTCCAGCTGGTGTCGCCGCTGGCGATGCTGTTCATGGCGATCGGTGAGTTCGTGCAGGGCCGCGCCGCGATGGAGCGCGTCGACGAGCTGACCAACCTCCCGCAGGAGGAGCAGGACGGCACCGGCGCCAAGCAGCCCGCGCTGGTCGGTTCGCTGGCCCAGGGCAAGGGCGCGGTCGAGTTCCACCAGGTGCGCTTCGGCTACGCGGCCGAGGTCGGCGAGAAGCAGGAGGCGCTCTCCGGGGTTTCCTTCCGGGTTCCGACCCGCGGTCTGACCGCCGTCGTCGGCCCCTCCGGGGCGGGCAAGTCCACCCTGTTCAACCTGATCGAGCGGCTGTACAAGCTGGACGGCGGCAGCATCCTGCTCGGCGGCCAGAACATCGAGGCCCTGCCGCTGGACACGGTCCGCGGTCTGGTCGGCTACGTCCAGCAGGACAGCGCCGCGATGCGCGGCACCATCCGCGAGAACCTGACCTACGCCAACCCGTACGCCGGTGAGGCCGACATCCTGGACGCGGTCGAGATGGCCGGGCTGCGGGACGTGGTAGCCGCGCTGCCGAACGGTCTGGACACCGAGCTGGGCGACAACGGCGCCGGGATGTCCGGCGGTCAGCGCCAGCGGCTCTGCATCGCCCGCACCCTGCTCCAGAAGCCCGCGGTGATGCTGCTCGACGAGGCCACCTCCAACCTGGACACCAAGACGGAGGAGGAGTTCCGCGAGGTCATCAAGCGGGTGTCGGAGCGCTGCGCGGTCGTCGCGATCGCCCACCGGATCTCCACCGTGGTGGACGCCGACAAGATCGTGGTCATGGAGGACGGCAAGGTCCGCGCGACCGGTGTCCACCAGGACCTGATGGAGCACGACGAGCTGTACGCCCGGCTGGCGGGCTCGCAGCTGCACAGCGAGTCGGGCCTGATCGGTGAGCCGGTCATCCCGATGCCCCGGCAGGACGAGTACTACGGCTACGCGCAGCCCAACCCCTACGCGCAGCCCACCGGTTACGCCCAGCCGAACCCGTACGCGCAGCAGCACAACCCGTACGCCCAGCCGCAGCCCGCCGGGTACGCCCCGCAGCCCGGCCAGTCGGCCACCGGCTCCTTCGGCCCCGCGCCGGTCCCGTTCGGGGAGTTCATCCCCCGCTCGGCGGCCGTGTCCGAGTCCACGGTGACCATCCGGGTCGGCCGGGACGGGCGCCAGGAGAGCCACGAGACCAGCTCGGTCTGAGCGGCTCGCGACCAACTCGGCCTGAGCGGTTGATGACGGGGCGGGGGACAGCTCGTGTCCCCCGCCCCGTCGCCATACCCCGGCCACTCCCCAGGATTTCCCCTCCGGTGATCGGCACCCCGCTCGCTGCCGGGCACCATTGATCCCTACACCCCGTCACGACAGCGGAATTGGACCGACCCCGTGAAGCTCGACATCGTCTCCCGCGACCCGGCCGCCGCCCCCGCGGCACTCACCGCCATCCGTCTGCTGGCCCTCCTCCCGGAGCGGTTCACCTGCCACACCGAGGTCGCCACGGACAGAGTGCGGCTGCGGGTGGAGACGAGCGAGAGCCTCCAGTCCGTCGGCGAGGCGGTTGCCGAGGCGGTACGGGACAAGGCGCTGCACGGCTGGCGACTGGCCGAAGTGGAACTCTGACCCGGCCCCCGGCCAAACCCGGACCGCAGCCCGGACCCGGCTCGCGGACCGGCCCCGAGAGAAGCACCAACGGCCCACGCGCGGCGTCCGGTTCGACGCCGTCCGTGGGCCGTCGCGCGTCCCCGGCCGCGAACGGTCAGCCCTCAGGGCGAGTTGGCCGACGGGGGACCGTGCGTTCCGGCCCGAGTGGTGGGGCACGCTGTTCAGACGGGGTGTCCGGCGAGGTAGGTCCTCGCCGGGCCGCGCACCGCCGCCGGGCCGTACCGGTGGAGCGCGCCGGGCTCAGCGGTGGCTGAGCACGTTGATCACGCGGCCGTTGGGGTCGCGGACGAAGAACCGCCGCACGCCCCACTCCTCGTCCCGCAGCGGGTGGACGATCTCCGCGCCGCTCTCCCGTACCGCCGCGTGGACCGCGTCCACGTCGTCGACCTCCACGCTCACGTCCGGGACGACCGGAGCGGTCTCGTCGTGCGTCAGAACGCTGATCTGCGCGGCCGGTTGGGACGGGGAGGCGAACGTCGCGATCCAGCCGAGGTTCATAACCTCCTCGAAGCCCAGCAGCCCGTAGAACGCGCGGCTCTCCTCCACGGCGGGCGAGTGGAAGGTGGGCATCACACGGCGAACGGCCATCATCGACTCCCTGGCACGGTTGCGTCGAACAGCGCTGGCGGACAACGGACCCGCACGGGCCGGCGCACCACCACACAGAACAGCTCCGTACTGAACCACACAGACCAGCACAGACCAGCACAGTACTCACGCGGACACAGCGGTACCGCGCGGGCGGCGGGGAACGTACACCGAGCCCCGGCCGCACCACCGTACCGTTATCGAACACGATTTCGCACGACCCGGGACGTCGCTCAGACCGGCAGCAGGAAGCCCTGCTCCACCAGGTGCCGGATGGTGCGCGGGGTGCGGTCCCGGAGCACCACCGGGTCCTCACCGAGCAGTTGGGCGATGGCGTCCAGAATCCGCCCCGCCGGCAGCGAGCCCTCACAGACCCCGGCGAACCCGGCGCCGACGGTGTCCACCGCGACCGCCCGGCGCAGCCCACGCTGCTGACGCAGCACCACGTGCTCCGGGTCCTCCGCTCCGGGCGGGCCCACCTGCTCCTGCACCACCCCGTCCGCGAGCGTGAAGTGCCGGTCCAGCAGCGCCGCGTCATCGGTGCGGCGCAGGAAGTCCTGCCGCTCGAAGTGCTCGCGGACCGCGTCGCCCAGCGGCTGCTCCACCGGGTGCGGCCACTCCTCCAGCCGGACGGAAGCGGCGGCGCCCCGGGCCGCGCCCGTCTTGCGCAGGGTGATCCAGCCGAAGCCCACCGCCCGGGTACCGCGGGAGGCGAACTCGTCCAGCCAGTCGTCGTACCGGGCCGCGTAGCGCGCCGGGTCGCCCCGGTGGTCCCCCGCGTCCCGCAGCCACAACTCGGCGTACTCGGTGACGTCCTGGACCTCGCGCTCCACGATCCACGCGTCGCAGCCCTCCGGCACCCAGGCGGCGACCCGCTCCCGCCAGTCCTGCCCGTCCCGGTGCTCCCAGTTGGCGAGCAGCTGGCAGTAGCCGCCGTCCGCGAGGTGGTCCGCCGACCGCTCGACGAGGTGGCGGCAGAGGTCGTCCCCGGCCAGCCCACCGTCGCGGTAGGTGAGCCGGGCGGCGGGTGAGATGACGAACGGCGGGTTGGAGACGATGAGGTCGAACGGCCCCTCGTGCGCGACCGGTTCGAACAGCGAGCCCTGCCGCAGCTCGGGTTCGGGCGCGCCGGAGAGCGCCAGGGTGAGTTGGGTGACACGCAGCGCGCGCGGGTTCACGTCGGTCGCCGTGACGGTGCGGGCGTGCTGGGCGGCGTGCAGCGCCTGGATTCCGCAACCGGCGCCCAGATCCAGGGCGTTGCCGACCGGTTCGCGCACGGTGAGCCCGGCGAGCGTGGTGGACGCCCCTCCGACACCGAGGACGACGTCCTCCCGGCCGTCGAGCGCCCCCTGGGCTCCGCCGACGGCGCAGCCGAGGTCCGAGACGATCCACCAGTCCTGGCCCTCGGGGCCGCCGTAGGGGCGGATGTCGACGGTGGCCCGCAACTCCCCGTCCACCGGGGCCAGCCAGCCGGATTCCACGCACTCCTCCATGGGGAGCGCCGCCGCCGCGCGTTTCGCGTCGACCGGCCTCCGCAGCAGGAACAGCCGGACGAGGGTGTCCAACGGGCCGTCACCATGGGTGGCGCGCAGCGCGGGGACCGTCTCGCCGCGGGCGAGCGCGGCGTACGCGGGACCGCCGAGCAGTTCCAGCAGTCCGTCAGCGGTGAAGCCGGCGGCGCGCAGGGACTCGCGGAGCCGGTCCACGGTACGGGGGGCGGGGTCGGGCAGGTCCTGGATACTCACGCCCCCATTGTCGCCCGCCCCGCCGCCGCCCCGCCCCTCCCGCGCGGGCGGCGGCCGGGGCGGGGTGCGGTGGCGGCTACGAACCGTCGGGGGCGTTCGTCGCCTTGCCGGGCTTCTTGCAGCCCTTCTGCTTGGCCATGGCCTCGCCGAGGTCGCCGGACTGGAGCTTGGAGAGCGCCTGGTCCCCGCTCTCGCCGAGCTGCTTCAGCTCGTTCGCCACGCCTTTGAGGCCGCGGCCGAACTCGCCCTGGTCCTCGGTGTCCAGCTTGTCCACCGTCCGCTTCAGCCCGGCGTACTTCCTGGACAGCGTCTTCAGCTCCGCGACCGCGTCCTTCTTCAGCGTGGCGCCGTCGTCGACCGGTGGGGCGCCCGCGTCGTCGACCGCCGTCGCGAGGGAGCCGTAAGCGCGGGAGATCTTGTGGAAGGCGGCCGAGTCGGTCTTCTTCACCTGCTCGGAGACCGCGCGGGCGGCCTTCTCCGAGTCGGACTTCGGCTTCTTGCGGGAGACCTCGTCGATCGAGACGTTGGCCTCCTGGATCTTCGTGACCTGGGGCTTGACCTTGTCACAGACCTTCTTGGCCCAGGCGTCCTTCTCCTTGTCGCTCTCTTCGCTGCACCCGGTCAGCGCGAGTACGAGTGCCGCGCTGCCAGACAGCGCGGCCGCGAGCTTCTTGTTCACCGGATCGGTCCCTTCCATGGCTATTCGGCCGGAACATACACGCCAAGAGGGCATCCACGGCGAGTCGGACGCCTCTTTCGCCCTCTGTTATAGCCATTCGCACCATAAGTACATGGCGAAGCCCACTGCGACCCGCCCGCGAGGACCGGGCCCGCGCACGGCGGGTGGCACGCACGACGGGCGGGCGGAGCGCCAACGCGCCTCGCCCGCCCGTGCGTTGGTCCGCCAGGACCTCCAGGCTGGATCCTGCTACACCGACCGGGACGCCGCGACCGGATCGGGGGACTCGGAGACCGGCTCCCCGTTACCTTCGTCACCCACCACGATCCCGCGCCGCTTCGACAGGTAGACCGAAGCGGCGATCACGGCCAGCGCGGCCGTCGCGATCAGTACCCGCGCGGCGGTGTTGGACTGGTCGCCGTAGCTGAACATCACGACGGCCGGTGCGATCAGCAACGCCACCAGGTTCATCACCTTCAGCAGCGGGTTGATCGCGGGACCGGCGGTGTCCTTGAACGGGTCACCGATGGTGTCGCCGATGACCGTCGCGGCGTGCGCCTCACTGCCCTTGCCGCCGTGGTGCCCGTCCTCCACCATCTTCTTCGCGTTGTCCCACGCGCCACCGGAGTTGGCGAGGAAGACGGCCATCAGGACGCCGGTGCAGATCGAACCGGCGAGGAACGAGGCGAGCGCGCCCACACCCAGCGTGAAGCCGACGAAGATCGGCGCCATCACGGCCAGCAGCCCCGGGGTGGTCAGCTCACGCAGCGCGTCCTTGGTGCAGATGTCGACCACCCGGCCGTACTCCGGCTGCTCGGTGCGGTCCATGATGCCCGGCCGCTCCCGGAACTGACGGCGCACCTCGAAGACCACGGCCCCGGCCGAGCGGGAGACGGCGTTGATCGCCAGCCCCGAGAAGAGGAAGACGACCGCCGCCCCGAGGATCAGGCCCACCAGGTTGTTCGGCAGGGTGATCGCCATGTTGAGGCCCATCTCGTCCGCCGCCGCGTTGTACTTCCGGACGGCCTCCGCGACCTCTCTGCTGTACGAGCCGAACAGCGCCGCCGCGGCCAGTACCGCCGTGGCGATGGCGATGCCCTTGGTGATCGCCTTGGTGGTGTTGCCCACCGCGTCGAGGTCGGTCAGCACCTGGGCGCCGTCGCCCTCGACGTCCCCGGACATCTCCGCGATGCCCTGCGCGTTGTCCGCCACCGGACCGAAGGTGTCCATCGCCACGATCACGCCGACGGTGGTCAGCAGTCCGGTACCGGCCAGCGCGACGGCGAACAGCGCGAGCGTCACCGAGGTACCGCCCAGCAGGAAGGCGCCGTAGACGCTGAGTCCGATCAGCGCGGCCGAGTAGACCGCCGACTCCAGACCGAGCGAGAACCCGGAGAGGACGACGGTGGCCGGGCCGGTGAGCGAGGTCTTGCCCACGTCCCGTACCGGGCGGCGGGTGGTCTCGGTGAAGTAGCCGGTCAGCTGCTGGATCAGCGCGGCCAGCAGGATGCCGATGCCGACCGCGACCAGCGCCAGCACCTGCGGGTTGCCGTCATGGCCCTGCACCGCCGCCGAGGCGCCGTCCAACTCCGCGTAGCTGGACGGGAGATAGGTGAACACCGCGACGACGACCAGCACGACCGAGATCGCGGCGGAGACGAAGAAGCCACGGTTGATCGCCGTCATTCCGCTTCGGTCCGAACGGCGGGGTGCCACCACGAAAATCCCGACCATCGCGGTGATCACACCGATCGCGGGAACCAGCAACGGGAAGCCGAGCCCGGCGTCCCCGAAGGCGACGGTGCCCAGAATGAGTGCCGCGACCAGTGTCACCGCGTACGACTCGAAGAGATCGGCCGCCATTCCCGCACAGTCGCCCACGTTGTCACCGACGTTGTCCGCGATGGTCGCGGCGTTCCGCGGGTCGTCCTCGGGAATGCCCTGCTCGACCTTTCCGACCAGATCAGCCCCGACGTCCGCCGCCTTGGTGAAGATGCCGCCGCCGACCCGCATGAACATCGCGATCAACGCGGCGCCGAGGCCGAACCCTTCCAGCACCTTGGGGGCGTCCGCGGCGTAGACCAGCACCACACAGGCGGCACCGAGAAGACCCAACCCGACGGTGAACATTCCGACGACGCCGCCCGTACGGAAAGCGATCTTCGTCGCCTGATGGGAGACGGCGGTGAGATCCTTTTTCCCGCCGTTCACATTTCCCGACTCGACCGGCGACTCACTCGCCGCTCGCGCCGCGGCGGCCACACGCACGTTACTGCGCACCGCCAGCCACATCCCGATATACCCGGTCGCCGCCGAGAACCCCGCGCCCACCAGGAAGAACAACGATCGGCCGATCCGTTGGTTCATATCGTCGGCAGGGAGCAGCATGAGCAGGAAGAAGACCACCACGGCGAATACGCCCAGGGTGCGCAACTGCCGTGCCAGATAGGCGTTCGCGCCCTCCTGCACGGCCGCCGCGATCTTCTTCATGTTCTCGGTGCCCTCGCCGACGGCGAGCACTTGACGTACCAGCATCACGGCGACGCCGAGTGCCGCCAGCGCCACCACGGCGATCACTATGACCAGGCCACGGTTGGCGTCCGTCAGCACGGCGGCCTCGGCGAGATGCTGGGAGCTGTGAAGTGGGCTGAGTTGCCCCGCCATTCGTCCTCCTTGACGTTTGGCACATGGGCGCGCGCAAGCACGCTCAGGCGTCCTGCTGCAAAGATGTGGCGGATTGTAGAGATCAGCAACCGATCAAAACAGTGTGCTCACGCGGCTATTCGCCGTCACCAGCGAAGATCAGCCTCACCCTGGGCCATGAATTCGCTCGTTCGACGGAATGGACACTTTCCGCTGACTGTCAAGAAAATGATCTATTTGGCGATCAAGAAAATACGTAGATTCGCTGGTGAGATCGCCCACAGGGGCGCAACTCCTTTACGGTGCGCGGGTGTTGCCAGGTTCCGCTTCCTCTTGTACGCCCGCGCGCGCCCGAGCTTCGGAGGCATCGGGGGCGGCTACGGAAGCGGCTGGAGAGAGACCCGTTTGAAGTGACCCGCGACAGGAAAGGCCACCCCCGCACCAGGAGCCCGGCGGACCACCACCGTTGCTCTCCCCGGCCAGCAGCCCGGCCATCCCATGGCCCGGACGCTCACGAACGACCGGGGAGCGGCTGGCGTTCCGGCCCGGACAAGCGACCGACGGCCCGGACGGCTTCCGAACTCCCCCGCCCCACACTCGTCTTGGCCCCCCCGATTGGACAATTCCGTTGGCCCCCCGCCGCGAAGGGCGCCCACCGGGACACCTCGCCTCGGATGTGCTCCCTGGGCACCGCCTCCCGGGCTCGCTGTCGCCAGGCACACCGCCGTCGACGGGCCGTCCCACCGGGGCGGGCCCCAACCCCTGTCACAGCACGGAAGGAGAACCGCCCGCGCTGAAGGGGGTACGTGGTACGGCAGCGCCCGGAGACGGAAGCGGGCCGCCGAACGTACGGGCCACCGAAGTGTTCACGGGCACACACGAGCGAGCCCCGGAAGCAGGAAGCGAACGCCCCGGAGGGGGAAGCGGGAACCGGCGAAGCCCGGAACGAAACGAGCGGAACGAAGGAGAGAGAGGGAAGGGGGCGGGAAGGACCGCACAACTCGACCGCGCGAAGCGGGAGTTACCCCTCACCTGTTCCGTGGGCGCGGACCGGCGGCACGGGCTCGGGGACGGCCCGGAGACGGTTCCGGCGGAGAGGGTTCAGGGGAGCAGTTCGGGGGCCGTCGGCCAGCTCATTCGAATGAGGCCACCGTGCTCGTCAGCGGTGACCTCCACGTCGTCCACCAGGCCACTGATCACCGCGAGGCCCATCTGGCCCTCGCCCTCGTCGCCCTCGGTGGGCTCCGACGCCCCGCCGTCCCGGGCGTCCGGCCGCGCCCCCAGGCCGGGGGCGATGCCCTGCGCGGTACTGCCCTGACCACCGGTGCCGGTGGCCGTGGGCACGCTGTCTCCCACCTCGATGGAGAACTTCTTCTCGTCCTCCGTCAACGCCACACGGACCGGCTCCTCGACCCCACCACTCACATGCAGGCCCACCGCGCGGGTACACGCCTCACCCACCGCCAACCGCACCTCGTCCAGCACGGCCTCGTCCACCCCGGCACGGCGCGCCACCGCCGCGGCTACCAGACGCGCTGTCCGCACGTGCTCCGGCAGCGCGCTGAAGCGGAGTTCCACGGTGGCCATGCCATCCCCCTCGGGTACTGCGGTGTGCCTGTGCGCGAGTGCCGGGCCCACGGGCCCGGCACCCCTGCTGCCAGTGTCCGGCCGCGACCTGGCGGCCGGGGCCTCAGTCGGTGGCCGCGACGGCCTCGTCAACCGACCCGTGGATCGGGAACACCTTCGTGAGGCCCGTGATACGGAAGATCTTCAGAATGCGCTCCTGGTTGCACACCAGCCGCAGTGAGCCCTCGTGGGCACGCACCCGCTTGAGTCCGCCGACGAGCACGCCGAGCCCGGTGGAGTCGAGGAAGTCAACCCCCTCCATGTCCACGACGAGGTGGTAACTGCCGTCGTTCACCAACTCCACCAGCTGCTCCCGCAGCTTGGGCGCGGTGTATACATCAATCTCGCCACCGACCTCGACGATTGTGCGATCGCCGACAGTACGAGTCGACAGGGACAGGTCCACGGATCCTCCAGCACCTTGCTATCGAGCGGTCCGCCCCTGGCGTCTCCCACCGAGGCCCCGGCCCGGTCGGGCCCGGGCGCCGCACGGGACGGATCGGCAGCCGCAGGGGCATTCAATCACTTACCAGCAGGCGAGTACGACGCCTTGCAGGCATTGTCCGTCACGCCGGTGACACACTCGGTGCCAATGGCCAGAGAACAGCACCCACGGTCCGCGAGCGTAGACGGAGACGAGCCGCCAGGCACACCCGCGCCCGCCGATTCCCGTCGCGCGGAGATCCGACCCGATCCCGCCGCGGTGCTCGACCGGCTCACCACCGGCGCCGACCGCGCGGACCGCCGCACCCATACGGAGCACTTGCCCCCTCGGGCGGGCCGCCATGCGGATTGGCCTGATCCAATCCGCCCAGAGGTGGTCGAAGCCATCCAGACGACGGGCGTGACGCGCCCCTGGGAGCACCAGGCACGCACGATCGAGCACGCGGTGCGCGGCGAGTCCGTGATCATCGCCACCGGCACGGCGTCCGGAAAGTCCCTCGCGTACCTGACGCCGGTGCTCAGCACCCTGCTCGACGGCTCCGAGGCGCCCAACGGGCGGGGAACGACCGCTCTCTACCTCACCCCCACCAAGGCCCTCGCAGCCGACCAGCGCCGTGCCGTACGGGAACTGGCCGCCCCGCTGGGCGACTCCGTCCGCGCCGCCGTCTACGACGGCGACACACCACCCGAGGAACGCGACTGGACCCGGCGCTTCGCCAACTACGTCCTCACCAACCCGGACATGCTCCACCGCGCGCTGTTGCCACAGCACCAGCGCTGGTCCTCCTTCCTGCGCTCCCTGCGCTACGTCGTCATCGACGAATGCCACACCTACCGGGGCGTGTTCGGCTCACACGTCGCCCAGGTCCTCAGACGGCTCCGGCGGATCTGCGCCCGCTACGGCGCCGACCCCGTCTTCCTCCTCGCCTCCGCCACCGCTGCCGAGCCCGGCGAGACCGCCCAGCGGCTCACCGGGCTGCCGACCGCCGAGATCACCGAGGACACCTCGCCACGCGGCGAACTCGTCTTCGCGCTCTGGGAGCCTCCCCTCACCGAGACCACCGGGGAACGCGGTGCCCCGGTACGGCGCAGCGCCACCGCCGAAGCCGCGGAGCTGCTGACCGACCTCGCGCTGCGCGAGGTACGCACGGTGGCCTTCGTCCGCTCCCGACGCGGCGCCGAACTCATCTCCCTCATCGCGCAGGACCGGATGACCGCCGCCCACCGGTCGTCCGCTCCCCGCGCGACCGAGCCCACCGGGGACGCGACGGCCCACGGCGGGCCGCGCGTCGCGGCCTACCGGGGCGGCTACCTGCCCGAGGAGCGCCGGGCTCTCGAACGGCAGCTGCACACCGGTGAGTTGCTGGGTCTCGCGGCGACCAACGCGCTCGAACTGGGCGTGGACGTGTCCGGGCTGGACGCCGTCCTCATCACCGGCTACCCGGGCACGCTCGCCTCCCTGTGGCAGCAGGCGGGACGGGCGGGACGGGTCTCCGCCGGGACCCCGCACGGTCAGGGCGCGCTGGCGATCCTCATCGCCCGCGACGACCCGCTGGACACCTACCTCGTGCACCACCCCGAATCCATCTTCGAACGGCCCGTCGAGGCGACCGTCTTCGATCCGTACAACCCCTACGTCCTCGCCCCGCACCTCTGCGCGGCGGCGGCGGAACTACCGCTGACCGACGGCGACGTCGCCCTGTTCGGCTCCGAGACCACCGGCCTGATACGCCGCCTGGAAGAGCGGAAGCTGCTCCGGCGCCGCGGCGGTGCCTGGTACTGGACCCGCAGGGAACGCGCGGCCGACCTGACCGACATCCGGGGCGGCGGTGGCACCCCCGTCCAGGTCGTCGAGGCGGACACCGGGCGGTTGCTGGGCACCGTCGACGCGGCGGCGGCGCACGCCACCGTCCACGAGGGTGCCGTCCACCTCCACCAGGGACGCACCTATGTGGTGCGCCACCTCGACCTTGACGACAACGCGGCGCTCGTCGAGGAGGCCAACCCGCCCTGGACGACCATGGCGCGGGACACCACCGCCCTCTCGGTGCTGGAGACGGAGGCCGAGACCCCCTGGGGCGGAGCCCGGCTCTGCTTCGGCTCCGTCGAGGTCACCCACCAGGTCGTCTCCTATCTGCGCCGCCGCCTCGTCACCGGGCAGGTGATGGGCGAGACGAAGCTCGACCTGCCGCCCCGCACGCTGCGCACCCGCGCCGTGTGGTGGACCATGAGCGAGGACCAACTCGACGCCGCCGGTGTGGGGGAGGACATCCTTCCGGGAGCCCTGCACGCCGCTGAGCACGCCGCCATCGGGATGCTGCCGCTCTTCGCCACCTGCGACCGCTGGGACATCGGCGGCGTCTCCATCTCCCTCCATCCGGACACCCTCCTTCCGACCGTGTTCGTCTACGACGGCCACGCGGGCGGAGCGGGCTTCGCCGAGCGCGCCTTCCACCGGGCCCAGGACTGGCTCACCGCCACCCGCGACGCCATCGCCGCCTGCGAGTGCGAGGCCGGTTGCCCCTCCTGCGTCCAGTCCCCCAAGTGCGGGAACGGCAACGAGCCGCTGCACAAGCGGGGCGCCCTCCGCCTTCTCACCGAACTGCTCCGGCACGCCGACTGACCGGCGCCGCCCGCCGTCCAGCACCGGCCTCGGGCGGGCCCGCGCCGGACGCGCAGGGCGGGGCCCGAGCGCCGCCGCGACCGGTCGACTGTCCGGTCTCCCACGCGGCACGCCCCGACGACAGGCCCGGTCCCGGTACCTCGCCGCTCCGGAACGGGCCCGAGGCGCCGGTGCGCGCCCCGGAGACAGTTGGCCCGGCGCGGGCACGGACGCGGGACTCGTACGGCCCCCAGCGCGCCGCTGCCACCAACTCGACGATCTCCCCACGGACTTCGCAACGGACCACCCGCGCGCCCTGGGCCCGCGCGACACGGTGTGCCCAGGCACACGCCCCGGCCTTGCCTTCGGGAGCGTGTCCAGCGGCGGCGAGCGCCGCCATATCCGCCCCGGCGGCCGCCCGGTGACGTGCGGCGACCGCCTCGCTCAGCCCGAGCACCACGACGAACACCGCGCAGAGCGCCGCCCCACACCAGGCCGCCCAGACGGTGGCCGAGCCCTGTTCACCGCCCCAGCGTCTCCAACTCCGGTGGTTCGTCACGCTGTCGCCCACCACTGACCCCACCACCCTCATCCCACGCCACCGCCTCCGCCCGCAGACCCACCGACAGCACGCCGGGCCCGGCCGCGTTCGCCCGCACCCGGACGCGCACCAACTCGCCTTCCCTGCGGACCTCGGCCCGCGTACCCCGGGGGCCCGTCGCACGGGCCGCCTCCCGCACCACCGCGGGAGGTTCACCGCGCGCCGCCGCCCGCGCCGCGGCCCGCGCCGCGTCGGCGCACCGCACCTGGGCGACCGCCGCCAGCACACCCCACAGGAGCAGAGCGGCGAGCAGCACCAGCGCCGGGATGACCACAGCGCTCTCCGCCGTCACCGAACCGCGCTCCCCCAACCGCCTCCCGCCAGGGGCGCGCCCAACACGTCGCCGTATCCCGCGAATCCGTCTCGCGCCGCCATCGGCGGCCCGGGGCGGCGGCACCGGACGTGGCCCGCGCGCTCCGACCGTCTCGGCGGCCAGACGATCGGCGAATCGCCCCCTCACAGGCCGGAGTTCAGTGCTCGTTCGATGAGCTGCCGCACCGCTCCGCTCACCGCGTCGCTTGTGACGATCTTGTACAGCACCGCGGCGAAGCCGCACGCGGCCATCGTGCCGACGGCGTACTCGGCCGTGCTCATGCCCACCTCCCTCGTCCGCCGCCGAAGGATCCGCACACACCGCTTCCTCATGCCAACTCCCCATCCACCAGCCATGTCCGACCCCGTACGCACCCGTTCCGGCACGCACGGACCTCACCTCTCCCCGTCCCGCTTCCGCACCATCGCCCCACGCCGCGTGGCGGGACACGCACACCACTCACCGGAGGGAACCGGCCAGACCGAGCACCACCGGTGCCACCCCCACCACCAGGAAGGCGGGGAGGAAGCAGAGCCCCAGTGGGCCCGCCACCAGCACCCCCACACGCCGGGCGCGGCCGTTCGTCTCGCGTGTCCGACGGGCGCGGAGTTCCGTCGCGTACCGGCTGACCGCCTCCACCGCCGGCACTCCGGTTCCCTCCGCGCGCTCCAGGTGCCGGGCCAGCCCCGCGGCACCGGGAAGCTCACCGAAACGTCCCCAGACGACGGCCGGTTCACCACCCAGCCGGAGTTCCTCCGCGCACTGCGCCAGCCGATGGCCGAGCGGGCCGCCGAGGGAACGGCCCACCGCCTCGGCCGCCTGCGGTGGCCGGGCGCCCGCGGCCAGGCAGGCCGCCAGCAGGTCAGCGATCAGCGGAAGCTGCGCGGTGGCCGCCCGGGACTCCGGCGTCGCCCCGCCGTCACCGGCGATGCCGCCACGGCGCCGCAGCCACCACCAGACACCGCAGCCGGCTCCCGCACCGAGCAACCAGCCCACCGCCCCGTCGATCAGCGTCAGCAGCGCCAGCCCGGCACCCAGCGAGGCCGTCACCTCCCGCCACGGCACATCCCGCCGGTCCACCGCCAGCCGGGCCAGCACACCGTGCTCCAGGTGGTGGGTCACCCGGCGCCTGGGCCAGCGCTCCCGACGTCCCGGCACGACGGACGGGTCGAGAACGGACCGCGTCCGGAGGCGGGTGCGACGCTCACGCCGTCGGCGCGTCAGCGCACCAGCCGCCCAGCCCGCCGCCGCCAGCAGCGACAGAGTTGTCCACAGCCCGTGGAGGGCGTCCGGCCCGACCACGCCGACGGCGATTCCCGGTCCGTTCATGACGCCACCCGCTTCCCGGACGGTAGCCCGCCCTGCTCCCGCGGGCGGGGACCGCTCGGGCCCTCCCGGGAGAGCCGCCACGAACCCCCGGTGCCCTCGGCGGTTCTGACGAGCCGGGCCACCCACGCCAGTCCGGCCCATTCGAGGAGGGCCCCACCGATCAGGCAGAGCAGGCCAGCCGGACTGTGCAGCAGAACGTCCAGCGGCTTCGCTCCCATCGCGCCGCCCAGCAACAGACCGAACACCGGCAGCAGGGCCAGTATCAGCGCGGTGGCCCGAGGCCCCGCCAACTGCGCCCGCAGCTCCTCCCGTTGATCGCGTTCGGAACGCAGCGCACCGGCCACCCGGTCGAGCGCCGGGGCCAGTCCCGCGCCGCCCTCGACAGCGACCCGCCAGCAGGCGGCCACCCCACGCAGGCCGTCAAGGCCCGGTTGGTGGGCGGCGGCGCGGAGCGCGCCGGGCACATCACCAGCGAACCGGGCCGCGGCCCGCAGGGCGGCCCCGCCCTCCCCCAACCCCTCGATGACGGCGTCATCCACCGCCAGCAGAGCGAGATCTGGCGTCCGGCCGGCACGCAACTCGCCGGAGAGCGCCGCGCACAGCTCGATGACGGCCTCCTCGCGACGCTGGGCGGCGCCCCGCGCCCGCCGGGCCGTCAGCGACCGCCCGGCCACCGGCACGGCCACCGCCCCCACGAGAACGGGCAGCGGGGACTCCCCGAGCAGCGCCACCAGGCAGCCCACCGGAAGGCACCACCAGCCCCGGCCCCCCGGTCCGCCCAGGACGATCGCCCCCTTCAGACGGCGCCGTGTCCTCTCCTGCGGTCTCCACCCCCGCGACCGGCCACCGGACCCGCCCAGCCCCGGCTCGCGCGGCTTCGCGCCTCCGGCGAGCAGCAACCGGACACGTCGCGGATCACCGCCCGGCCCCACCATCAGCCAGGCCGCCGCGCTCGCGCAGAGCACCACCCCGAGCAACGGTGCCGCCCCGGTCCCGGTAGCCAACGTTTCGGCATCCGCGCTCATCGCCGCCCCCTCTCCTCACCCGTCGCGCAACCGCACGATCGGGGCCGACTGACCGCCGGGTCCCCGCCCGGGGGTGCCCCGCCGCGCACTGGCCGCTCAGCACACTGGACGGAGGGCGCGGACGCGGCGAGCACCGGATCCGCCATGCCGCGCGCGCAGAGCTGACGGAGGCGGGGCCAGCCACGTCGCCGCTCAAAGCCCGTCCGGCCCCACACCACCGCCGGTGTCGTCACCACCAGACCGGCGGCGTCCTGTTCGAGGACGTGGATCTCCTCGACGCGGCGTTCTCCCGAACGGAGGCGCGTCAGGTGGATGACCGCGTCCAGCGCCGCCGCCAACTGACTGTGCAGCGCGGCCCGGTCCAGACCCGCCGTGGTTCCCAGAGCCTCCAGCCGGGCGGGAACGTCCGCCGCGGCGTTGGCGTGCAGAGTTCCGCAGCCGCCCTCGTGACCCGTGTTGAGCGCGGCGAGGAGGTCCGTGACCTCGGGGCCGCGCACCTCGCCCACCACCAGCCGGTCCGGGCGCATTCGCAGCGCCTGCCGCACCAGGTCGCGCAGGTCGACCCGGCCGACGCCCTCCTGGTTCGCGGGACGGGACTCCAACCGCACCACATGCGGGTGGTCGGGGCGCAGTTCCGCGGAATCCTCCGCCAGCACGACCCGCTCCCGGGGACCGACCAGCCCGAGGAGGGTCGACAGCAGGGTTGTCTTCCCACTGCCCGTCCCTCCGCTGATCAGGAACGACAGCCGGGCCTCCAGCACGGCGCGGAGCAGCGTCTCACCGCCCCGCGGAATGGTGCCGACCGCGGTCAGCTCCTCCAGCGCGAACGCCTTCGGCCGGATCACCCGCAGGGAGAGACAGGTGCAGTCCACCGCCACCGGCGGCAGCACGGCGTGCAGCCGGGTGCCGTCGGGAAGCCGGGCGTCCACCCAGGGCCGCGCGTCGTCCAGGCGGCGTCCGGCGGTGGTGGCGAGACGCTGCGCGAGTCGGCGGACCGCTGTCGCGTCGGGGAACCGCACCTCGGTGCGCTCCAGCCCACGCCCCCGGTCCACCCACACCTCGTCGGGCCGGGTGACGAGCACATCCGTGACGTCGGGCCGGGCGAGCAGCGGCTCCAGCGGCCCCGTCCCCACCATCTCGGAGCGCAACGCCCGTACGACACCGAGCACCGCCCGGTCTCCGAGCAGCCGCCCCTGGGCTCGCAGGGCCGCGGCGACCCGGGCCGGGGTCGGCTCGGCACCGGTCTCCGCGAGGCGTTGCCGCACCGCCTCCAGGAGCGGTTGCCCCGGCGAGCACCCCTGTTCGGGCAGTCCGGACTGCTCCACGCCCGGCTCGCCCTCGCCGTCAGTCCCCTCGGACGACCGTGCCCAGGGCGCCGCGAGGGGCGTGCCCCCCGTCCCCCCGGCTCCGTCCGCACGGGGGTCGACGGACGTGACCGGCCGCTCGGCGCCGTTCACGCGGCCCCCTCTCCGGCGAGCACTTGGGCCCAGAACTCCCTGCCGAACCGAGCCAGTGCGCCGTTCTCCGCGTGGCCGGGTGGTTCGGAACGCTCAAGTCCCTCCACCAACCCGCGTTCCCAAGGGAGTTCACCGGCGAGCGGAATACCGAGGTACTGGGCGACCTCCTCCCCGCTGAGCGTGGGGCCATGGCCACGGCCGGGCGAGCGCACCACGGCCCGCAGGTCACGCAGCACCAGCCGGGACCAGGAGGACACCCGCTGCGCCGCCGCGACCGCCCGCAGTTCGGCGGGGACGACGACGAGCCCGAGATCCAGCTGCACCAGCGCCTCAGCGACCGTCTCATCAACCCGGCGGGGCAGGTCGACCACGACGATCCCGCCGTGTCGTCGCGCCGCGCAGAGCACCGACTTCATCGCTTCGGGCGGTACGAGCACGGAGTCGCCGCGATCCCAGCTGAGGACGCTGACGTCATGCAGCCGGGGCAGCGCCTCGGTGAGCGCGGCTCCACCGACCCGCCCCCGGGCGTCCGCGAAGGACGGCCACCGCAGGCCCTCGGCCTGTTCGCCGCCGAAGAGGACGTCCAGCCCGCCCCCGAGGGGGTCGCCGTCGATCAGCAGGCTGTGGCGGCCCGTGCGGGCGGCGGTGACGGAGAGGGCGCAGGCCAGGGTGGAGGCCCCCGCACCTCCCCGCCCCCCGATCACGCCGACGGTCATGGCGGGGCGGCCCACGCCCTCGGCGGCGTCGGCGATGCGTCCGGCCAGCCAGCTCTCCGCGTCGGGCAGCACGACGACGCCTTCGGCACCGATGCGTGCTCCGCGCTCCCAGACGCCGGAGTCGTCGAGGTCGCGGCCCACCAGCAGCACGCCCCTCCTGCGCACGGTGCCGAGCGTCTCGGCACCGGCCAGGGCGTCGAACCCGACGGCTCCCGCGCAGTCGTCGCCCACCAGCACCAGTGGCGCCCTCTCCCAAGAGGTCGCGCCAGGCCAGCCCGCCCAGCTCATCCGGCTAACCGGAGCACCGTGCACCACTTCCGCTTCGGCCCCCGCCGCGGCGGACAACCGCAGGAGGTCGTCGAGGAGTTCCTCGTCCTCCGTGACAATCAGAATGTTTTCGGCCAAGATCCCGGTTTCCTCACCCGTGAGTCCTCGCGTCCGCAACTCCCGCGGACATCGCTCGGAATCAGAGTGCGGCGAACCGGAATAACGCAGGGATCATGGGCGAATACTGTGGACAACTCGGCGCCTGTGAATAACTCAGTCACCCAAACCAGCGACTCCCAGAGAGCAGCGATTTGGCTACTCTGAGTGACTAAAACTGAGGCTTGTGGATCATGCCAACCGAGAGCCCCTCACGGGCCGCCGCGCCACCTGTCGCGCGGCACATGCCCTCGGACATGCGACGACCCCCGCCGGGGGGGAGAGCGGGGGTCGTCTCCACGGCCGACTCGGGGGGGGAGGAGTCGGACCGGGTTAGCACGGTCGCGAACGATCCGTGACTTCCATGGTGTACCCGAGAGCCTTCTCAGGCAAACCCACGCGCCCCACCTTACGCCGAATGGTTGGCGCCTATGCTCGCCCTCGTGGAAAACCATGCGATGCCCCGCGCCGCCGCCTTCTTCGATCTGGACAAGACGGTCATTGCGAAGTCGAGCACCCTCACGTTCGGCAAGTCCTTCTACCAGGGTGGCCTGATCAATCGCCGTGCCGTACTCCGCACCGCCTACGCGCAGTTCGTATATCTCGCCGGCGGAGCGGATCACGACCAGATGGAGAGGATGCGCGAGTATCTCTCGGCGCTCTGCCGGGGGTGGAACGTCCAGCAGGTCAGAGAGATCGTCGCGGAGACGATCCACGAGCTGATCGACCCCCTGATCTACGACGAGGCGGCCTCCCTCATCGAGGAGCACCATCTCGCGGGCCGGGACGTGGTCATCGTCTCCACCTCGGGCGCCGAGGTCGTGGAGCCCATCGGCCGGATGATCGGCGCCGACCGCGTGATCGCCACGCGGATGGTGGTGGAGGACGGCTGCTTCACCGGGGAGATCGAGTACTACGCCTACGGCCAGACCAAGGCCGACGCGATCCGGGCACTCGCCGAGAGCGAAGGGTACGACCTGGACCGCTGCTACGCCTACAGCGACTCCGTCACCGACGTTCCGATGCTGGAGACGGTCGGCCACCCCTGCGCCGTCAACGCTGATCGCGGCCTGCGCAAGGAGGCGACCTCACGCGGCTGGCCACTCGTCTCCTTCTCCCGTCCGGTCCGGCTCAAGAAGCGCGTCCCCAGCCTCTCCCTCCCCTCCCGCTCCGCCCTCACCGTCACGGCGGCGGCGGTGGGCGCGGCCGCCGTGACCGCGGGACTCGTCTGGTACGGCAGTCGACACCGCGCCCGATATCGGCAACTCTGAGAAAAAAGTAAAGATATGAGCCGAAGGGTTCCGCTGGCCCCACTGAAGAGGTACAAAGGAATCGACGGCCCGTGAGACCAACGGCAGTCCGACAGAGGATTCCCGTTAAGATCACGGCCCCACGGACCGCCCCACATGAAAACCGGGAACCCACGCGACACCTAGCCCGCGGAACGGGCCGGTCGCATCAGGTCAGGCAACGGCCCAACCTGATGGACATAACAGGAAGCACGCACTGGTACCCCGGTGGACATGTCAGTGGCGGCGTCCCCTCAAGGGGATGCCGCCACACCTCCGTCCCGTCGACCTGTCTCCGCCGACGCGACTCTTCCGCCCGGGAGCAGCGCGTGCCAGCGCCGAGCCGTACGGACCGGCACCCTCGGAACCACGCACACCGGTTTCAGGCGCGCGACACCCTGGCCCAGCGTCCGCTCACGCGGCGCCGCGCTGCATGGCCTCGCAGACGGCGGCGCTCTCCCGGGCACCCAGCTCCACGGACCGCCCGCAGAAGGCGATCCACTCCGCGACCCCCTCCGGAGTACCCGAGGCGTAACCGCGCAACGCGTCGGCGTAGCCGGAGAGGCCCTGTTCCATGTGCCCCACCTCGGCCGGACAGATCGACTTCGGGTCCAGACCACTACCCACCAGCACGATCCGCTCCGCAGCCCGCGCGACCAACCCGTTCCGGGAGACGAACGGGGCGAGGCTGAGCAGCTCCCCGTGCACCACCGCGGCCCTGACCAGCGCGGGCGCCGTGGAGCCGCGCACCACCAACCCCGCCAGATCGTCGAGCCGCACGGCCACGGCGTCGGCCCCCGGCACCTCCAGCCCCGAGGGTGCGTCCACCGCCGACTCCCCCGCTCGCCGCGGACGCCCCACCGTGTCGTCCTCGGCGACTCCGCCGACCGCCACCAGATGGAGGCGGGCCAACACACGGAGGGGCGACTGCGGCCAGACGTCCAGCAGTTGACTCGCTTCGGCGGTGACCCGCAACGCGGCACCAACCGTCCGCGGCTCGCCCTCCGGCCCGAAGTCGCTGCGCCTGCGGAGCTCTTCGAGCGCCCAGTCGGCGCCGGCCAGCGCGGCGGAGCCACGCGCTCCCCGCAGCGCCGCCTCCGCGCTGACCTCGCTGCTGCGCCGACGCATGACGCGGTGCCCGTAGACCCTGTCCACGGCCTTCCGCACGGCGGCCACCGCCTCGGAGACACCCGGCAGTTCGGCGAGCGGGGCCAGCGGATCGGGAGAGTCGACGGGGTTGCTCATGTGTCCGACCCTACGCACCTGCCGGTGACCACACGCCCCACGTTCGAGTGGTCTTCTTCACTCACTCCCCGCCAACCAGGTACACCGCTCCGTACCCTGTTGAACATGAAGATCGCTTTCGTAGGCAAGGGTGGCAGCGGAAAGACCACACTGTCCGGCCTTTTCGTCCGTCACCTCGCCGCCGCCCGTGTCCCCACCATCGCGGTGGACGCCGACATCAACCAGCACCTGGGTGCCGCGCTGGGAATGGACGAAGCCGAGGCCGCCGCCATGCCCGCGATGGGTGCCGAGCTTCCGCTGATCAAGGACTACCTGCGCGGCACCAACCCCCGCGTCCCCTCAGCGGACCTGATGATCAAAACGACCCCGCCCGGCACGGGATCCCGGCTGATCCGCGTCACCGAGGACAACCCGGTCTTCGACGCCTGCGCACGCCCGTTGTCACTGGAGGACGGATCGGTGCGGCTGCTCGCCACCGGTCCCTTCACCGAGTCCGACCTGGGTGTGTCCTGCTACCACTCGAAGACCGGCGCGGTCGAGCTGTTCCTCAACCACCTCGTCGACGGCCGGGAGGAGTACGTCGTCGTCGACATGACGGCCGGCAGCGACTCCTTCGCCTCCGGCATGTTCACCCGGTTCGACATGACGTTCCTGGTCGTCGAGCCGACGAAGAAGGGCACCGCGGTGTACCGCCAGTACAAGGAGTACGCCCGGGACTTCGGGGTGCCCCTCCGCGTGGTGGGCAACAAGGTGCAGAACGAGGACGACCGGGACTTCCTCCGCGCCGAGACCGGCCCCGACCTGCTGGTGACGGTGGGCCACTCGGACTGGGTCCGCGCCATGGAGAAGGGACGCCCCGGAGCCCTCACGGAGTTGGAGCCGGAGAACGCGGAGGCCCTGCGCCGCCTGCACAGCGCCGCGGACGGCACGTACGCCCACCGGGACTGGGAGCGGTACACCCAGCAGATGGTCCACTTCCATCTGCGGAACGCCGAGAGCTGGGCGAGCGAGAGGGTGGGAGCCGATCTCGCCGCCCAGGTCGACCCGGACTTCGTGCTGCGGGAAACCCCACAGGCACAGCCGGTCTGACCGGCGGCCCGCGCCGTGCCGCTCCCCGGCGGGAGCGGCAACGCACGCGGAGCCGTCGCGCTCTTCCTCGTCCGGCGCCCGCGCGACCCCGAGTAGCGGACCGCGCGGGATCTCGGCCTACGGTTTCGTGGACTTCTCCGAGGCCAGGAAGGAACGCCAGCCGCCAGCCGGGCTCTCACCGACCCCCAGAGTGCGCAGCTTGTCGAGCGTGCTGGGTTCCTGGGCGTCCAGCCAGTCCACCAACTGCCGGAAGGACACACAGCGGACGTCCTTCTTCACGCAGACGGTCTTCATCACCTCCTCGACAGCGTCCATGTAGATGCCGCCGTTCCACCTCTCGAAGTGATTACCGATCACGAGTGGCGCCCGGTTCGAGGTGTAGGCGCGCTCGAACCCCTGGAGCAGTCCGTCCCGCATCTGGCGCTTGTACGCGGGACGCTTCTCGGGCGGCCCGTCGACGGTCTTGGACTGGTTGGCCAGGAAGTTGTAGTCCATCGAGAGTGTCTCGAAGTCCCGGCCCGGCATCGGGACCATCTGCAGGGGCACGTCCCACAGACCTTGCTTCTTCCCCGGCCACACCTGGGTTCCGTTGCCGCTGGAGTCGTAGCGGAAGCCCATCTGGCTCGCGGCCCGCAGCAGGTTGGGCTGCCCTTCCAGGCAGGGCGTACGGCCGCCGATGAGTTCCTTGTTGTAGTCGAAGGGAAGCGGAGCGCTCTTCTTCCAGCCCGTGGTGGTCTTCCAGTTCTGCACGAACCACTTGGACTGCCGTATCTCGCTCTTCCACTCCGCCACGGTCCACGTGTCCACTCCGGTCGGGCCGCAGAAGTGCCCGTTGAAGTGGGTGCCGATCTCGCTACCCTCCAGCCAGGCCCCACGCACCTGCTTCAGCGTGGCCCTGATGTTCTCGTCCTTCAGGTAACCGATATCGGAGGCGCCCCGGCTGTGCCCGGGTGGGGCGTAACGTTTCGCCTCTGATTCCGGAAGTGTGTAGATACCGCTGAGGAAGTACGTCTGTGCGGCTCCGTACTTTTTGCCCGCGGCCCGGAACCGGGAGAAGAGTTTCTTGCTGTCCTCACCCGCACCGTCCCACGAGAAGATCACGAACTGTGGTGGTTTCTCCCCGGATCTGAGCCTGCTGGGGGTGGGCTGGTTCGGCTGCCGCCCGGTGTAGGCGGTCGAACCATCCCCGATGGGCCGGGCCTGCCGGACGGGCTTCTTCTCCTGAGAGGAGTCACCACCCCCACCCCCCGAAGATCCGCCGGAACCGAGGCTGCAACCGCTCGCCAACACGGCAAGCACCGTCAACCCCACTGTCGGCGTCCCCCACTTTCGCGAACCTCGCGATCCTCGCGCCGTGGTCATCGGCGACCTCGCGTGGCTGTCATCCGCCTACCTCTTCCGTGCTTCTCCCCGCGCGCGGTCTTCGCGCACGCGCTGATCAGGGCCAGCTGCTGCCGGTCCAAACTTGCACGCCCTACAGGAGGAACAAGTACGACAAGCGGTTCCAATGATTTATTCACTCGATAGACGGAAGTCACCCGCAGATCGACCGCGACCGCTCCGCCAGTTCTTTACCTGGCATTACGCTTCATTTACCAGAGCTTGAAGTAGGCATCTGGCCACACACCGTGCCATCCAGCGGAGGAGACACGATGTCCGCCTGCCCCCCAGTCCGACCGGTCGAGATCACCCCCACCAGCGGCGGCAAATCCCCACCCCCGGGCAGCGCCGCCCCCTCCCCCGACCCGGAGTCTCCAGATCCCTTGCCCGGGGAACGCTCCCGCTGGGCTGCCGACCTCTCCGCCTCGATCACCGTCTTCCTGATCGCGCTACCGCTCTCCCTCGGTATCGCGCTGGCCACCGGAGCGCCCCTCCAGGCGGGCTTGGTGGCGGCCGCCGTCGGAGGCGTGATCGGAGGCCGTCTCGGCGGAGCGCCCCTTCAAGTCAGCGGCCCGGCGGCCGGGTTGACGGTCATCACGGCCGAGCTGATCCAGACCTACGGATGGCGCACCACCTGTGCCATCACCGTGCTCGCGGGACTCACCCAACTCACGCTGTCCTGCTTCCGGGTGGCCCGCTCCGCCCTCGTCGTCAGCCCCGCGATCGTCCACGGGATGCTGGGCGGCATCGGCGTCACCATCGCGCTGGCCCAGCTGCACATCGTGCTCGGCGGAGACCCCGAGAGCTCCGCGATCGCCAACATCCTCGCGCTGCCAGCACAACTGGCTGACCCCCATCCGTTCGCGCTCTCGGTCAGCGCGCTCACGGTGGCCGTGCTCCTCGGATGGCCGTTGCTCCGCGGCAGGCAGGACCTGCTGGGCCGGCTGGCCCGGTACGCCCCCGCGGCACTGGTCGCCGTTGCCCTGGCCACCCTGTTGGCCAGCCTGTCCGGGATGCGGCTACCCCGCGTCGATCTGCCGTCCTGGCGGAGCCACGCCCTTCCGTCCCTCCCGGAGGGTCCCGTTCTCGGGCTGATGGCCGCGGTGTTGACGGTGACGCTCGTCGCGAGCGTGGAGTCACTGCTCTCCGCCGTGGCCGTTGACAAGCTCACGGCCAAGCGCCCCGCTGGGCAGCGCGTTCCCCGTGCCGACCTCGACCGCGAACTGCGTGGCCAGGGGGCCTCCAACGTGGTCTCCGGCGCACTCGGCGGCCTGCCGGTCACCGGCGTCGCGGTGCGCAGCGCGGCGAACGTATCCGCGGGGGCGGTCAGTCGGCGCTCAGCCATCCTGCACGGGCTGTGGGTGCTGCTCGCCGCCGGACTCCTCGTCGGCATGCTGGAGTTGATCCCGCTGGCCGCGCTCGGGGCGCTGGTGATGGTGGTGGGGGTGCAGATGGTGAACCTGACGCACGTCCGCAGCGTGACCCGGCATCGCGAAGTGCTGGTCTATCTGGCGACCGGCGTCGGTGTGGTGCTGTTCGGGGTTCTGGAGGGGGTGGCTCTGGGCATCGCCGTCGCCGTGGGGGTCGCCCTGCAACGTCTGGCACGCACGCGCATCACCCTGGACTCCGTCCGAGGGCGGTCCACCGGTGAGGGCGGTCCGACTCCGCGCCATGAACTGGGCGGCGTCCGGTCGTCCGCCGGCGCGGTGGGCCGCTTCGCCGACTCGTCCGAGCGCACCTCAAGTGGGGGAGAACCCAGCGGAGTCGGAGCCAGGGAAGGGGACGGCACGGATCATCTCGGCGGTCGGCCGGGGCCTTCCGCCGACGGGCCGGCAGGTGGAGCGGCGCACCCGGGCGAGAGGCGGTCGCCGGACGGCGAGGAACGGGCGGGCGCCGACATCCGCGCCGATCTTGAGGACGCGGAGACCACCTACCGGGTGCGGGTGCGGGGACAGCTGACCTTCCTCGCGGTGCCTCGGCTGAGCCGCGTACTGGCGCAGGTCCCGGAGGGCACCCGGGCGGTGGTGGAGCTGGACGGCTCGTTCATGGACCACGCCGCCTACGAAACCCTGGAGGACTGGCGCACCGCGCACTCCGCGCAGGGCGGTACCGCGAGGGTGATCGGCGCCGTCATCGGAACGAAGCCCGCGGCCCCGCACTGCTCACCGTGGACACCCTGGCGCAAACGCGGGTACGTCGAGGCGCCCGCTCCCCAGCGGTTCGGCCACCCCAGTGCGCGTCGGCACCAACTGCTCGGCGGCGTCCGGTACTTCCAGAGCCGTACCGCACCTCTGGTGCGGGACGAGCTGGCCCGTCTGGCCCAGGAGGGGCAAGAACCGTCGCACCTCTTCATCACCTGCGCCGATTCCCGGATGGTGCCCAGCATGATCACCTCAAGTGGCCCCGGCGACCTGTTCACCGTCCGGAACGTGGGCAACCTGGTACCCACATCGGGGTGTTCGGGACGGGAGGCCCCGGG
Source organism: Streptomyces sp. AJS327 (assembly GCF_013450295.1). Taxonomy (GTDB): domain Bacteria; phylum Actinomycetota; class Actinomycetes; order Streptomycetales; family Streptomycetaceae; genus Streptomyces. The sequence goes on along the minus strand of NZ_SKBR01000004.1, from coordinate 99,518 downwards.
AGACGAGTCCGTGGCGGCGGCGATCGAGTACGCGGTGGACGTACTGGGCGTCGAGTCCATCACGGTGTGCGGGCACTCCGGGTGCGGGGCGATGCTCGCTCTCCACTCGGCGAGGAACAGCAGCGTCGAGTCCTCGCTGCACCGTTGGCTTCGGCACGGCTATCCCAGCCTGGAACGGCTCTCCGCACAGGGGGCGTCCGGGCCTCGTCTCGCGGACCGGGAGACGGCGGACGAGTGCGAGACGCTGTGCCTGGCCAACGTGGTCCAGCAGTTGGAACACCTGACGACCCATGAGTGCGTGGCACGCCGCATGCGCGAGGGGGCGCTGGAGCTACACGGCATGTACTTCCACGTGGGGGAGGCCCAGGCGTACGTCATGGATCTGGTGGACCCGGACAGTGCGGGCCAGGCACCACCGGTGTTCGCCGCGGTACGGGAGGAACCGCTCGTCAGCTCCGCTACCTCCTAGCAGGACGGCGGCGCCCGGTCACCGTCGTGCCCGGAAGGGTCTGCGGCGGCCGGGCGGGTGAGTCCGAGGCTCACCGAAGTGGGCGAAGCTCGGGAGCGTCGGCACACTCCCGGGCTCCGGAGTCGGGCCTTGGGCTTCGGGTTCCCGGCGCGACCCCGGTTCCGGGCGCGGTCCGGGCGTCGGGCTCGGGCCCGGATGGGTGCGGGACGGTGGACGGCCGGAGGTGGTGCCGGAGGGGTGCCCAGGCCGTGCGAGGGGAGGCCGGGCGGGTGGGCGTGACGGGGTGCGCGGGCGGGGATGGAGAGCTGGGAGATCGAGAGGGTTACCTGTGGGTCGCCTCGCGCGACCGCCGCTTCCCCTATGCCCGGCCGGGTGGACGGTGACAGGATCAGGAGGGTTGACCCCTTCGAGTCCGAGGGCAGAGGATCACCAGGTGAAAATGGTCTACACCACACGTCTTGGGGGACGCATGTTGCAGGGAGTCGCGGTATGAACGAGAGTGGTTCGATCTCCAACATGCTCAAGGAGGAGCGGCGCTTCCCGCCCCCCGCCGAGCTGGCCGCGCACGCCAATGTGAAGGCCTCCGCCTACGACCAGGCCAAGGCCGACCGGCTCGCCTTCTGGGCCGAGCAGGCACAGCGGCTCACCTGGACGACAGCACCGACCCAGACGCTCGACTGGTCGAACCCGCCGTTCGCCACGTGGTTCGCCGACGGCAAGCTCAACGTCGCCTACAACTGCGTCGACCGACACGTCGAGGCGGGCCACGGGGACCGCACGGCGATCAACTTCGAGGGTGAGCCGGGAGACAGCCGGACCATCACCTACGCGGAACTCCAGGCCGAGGTCAGCAAGGCGGCCAACGCGCTGATCGAGCTGGGAGTCGAGAGCGGCGAACGGGTCGCCATCTACATGCCGATGATCCCGGAGACGGTCATCGCGATGCTGGCCTGTGCCCGGATCGGCGCTCCGCACTCGGTGGTCTTCGGCGGGTTCTCCGCCGACGCTCTGGCGACCCGGATCGCCGACGCGGAGGCCCGGGTGGTCATCACCGCGGACGGCGGGTACCGCAAGGGGGCACCCTCCGCGCTCAAGCCCGCGGTCGACGACGCGCTGACCAAGCCCGGCACCGACAGCGTCCGCAGCGTCCTGGTGGTGCGGCGCACCGGGCAGGACGACATCGGCTGGACCGAGGGCCGGGACGTGTGGTGGCACGAGTTCGTCGACCGGCAGTCGGCCGAGCACAGCCCCGAGAGCTTCGACGCCGAGCACCCGCTGTTCATCCTGTACACCTCGGGAACGACCGGGAAGCCGAAGGGCATCCTGCACACGTCCGGCGGCTATCTGACGCAGACGGCCTACACCCACCACGCCGTCTTCGATCTCAAGCCGGAGAGCGACGTGTTCTGGTGCACCGCCGACGTCGGCTGGGTGACCGGGCACTCGTACATCGTGTACGGCCCGCTGGCCAACGGGGCGACCCAGGTGCTGTACGAGGGCACCCCCGACTCCCCGCACAAGGGCCGCTGGTGGGAGATCGTGCAGAAGTACGGTGTCACGCTGCTGTACACCGCGCCGACGGCGATCCGCGCCAGCATGAAGTGGGGCGACGACATCCCGGCGAAGTTCGACCTGTCCTCGCTGCGGATCCTCGGCTCGGTGGGTGAGCCGATCAACCCCGAGGCGTGGGTCTGGTACCGCGAGCACATCGGCGCGGGCCGCACCCCTGTCGTGGACACCTGGTGGCAGACCGAGACCGGGGGCATGATGATCAGCCCTCTGCCCGGCGTAACGGACGCCAAGCCGGGGTCGGCCCAGACCCCGCTGCCGGGCATCAACGCCACCGTGGTGGACGACGAGGGCAACGAGGTCGCGCCCGGTGGCGGTGGCTACCTCACGCTCACGGAGCCCTGGCCGGCGATGCTCCGTACGATCTGGGGCGACGACCAGCGATTCATCGACACCTACTGGTCCCGCTTCGAGGGCAAGTACTTCGCGGGCGACGGCGCCAAGCGGGACGCGGACGGGGACATCTGGCTGCTCGGCCGGGTGGACGACGTGATGCTGGTCTCCGGCCACAACATCTCGACGACCGAGGTCGAGTCCTCGCTGGTGGCCCACCCGAAGGTGGCGGAGGCCGCCGTGGTGGGGGCGACCGACCCGCAGACCACCCAGGCGATCTGCGCGTTCGTCATCCTGCGCGGGGACGGCCAGGAGGCGGAGGGTCTGGTCGAGGAGCTGCGCGCCCATGTGGCACAGCAGTTGGGGCCGATCGCCAAGCCCAAGCGGGTGCTGCCGGTGGCCGAGCTGCCGAAGACCCGCTCCGGCAAGATCATGCGGCGTCTGCTGCGTGACGTGGCGGAGAACCGGGCGCTCGGGGATGTCAGCACGCTCACCGACTCGTCGGTGATGGACCTGATCCAGTCCCGGTTGCCCAGCGCACCCAGCGAGGACTGACCACGGTCGGCCGGCGTCCCTAGCCACGGACACCCGGGATGGCCAAACGCCCGGAGACGCCGGAACGACCGGAACCACGACACCCGTTCGTGCGGTGTCCGATCGCGGCGCCGACGCGGCGATCACGGATGAGGGCACGCCCGGAAGGATGAGGGGGCGCCCGCCTCAGATGCGGGCGCCCCCTCCTGTGTCTACGGTTGCCTGTCCCTCCGGACCCCGTCACCGCCGTCCAGCCATCGCCCTCCGGTGCCGCCACCCAGCCATCGCCGTCCAGCCGTCGACGGGCGGCTGTTGACGTCCTTCGGCCCGGGCCCGGGCCGAATCTGGGTCTGGACCTGGGTCCGAGGCCGCGCTCGGGAACCGGGTGTTGTCGTCCTGGAGGCGCGAGGCGGGCGGCGGGCCCGCCGGTCGCGGAGTGGGGCCGGAGGGGCCCGGGTTGGGCTGAACGGGGTCAGCGGGGCGGGCGGACCGTGGCCGACGGATCGGGGCACGTGGGGTGGCGGTGGCTCGTTCCCCGGGACCGGGTCGGTGTGCGGCGCGGGCCGAAGTGGCGGCGGGCGAGCGGGCAGCGGAGGATGGTGCGGCATGCTGGGTTCTCCCACGGGGTACCCGCAGACGCACGGGTCCCGTGCGGCACGGCAGCAACCCGGCTCCCGTGGACGCCACGCCCCGCTCCGCGCGGACCCGGAGCACGGCTATCAAGAGCAGAGGGAGAGAGCGATGAGCGCAGCCGATGACGGCCGCAGCCTGGGCCAGTTGGTCGCCTCGGCCACCGCCGAACTGTCCGGCCTGGTGCACGAGGAGATCGCGCTGGCCAAGGCGGAGCTCCGGCAGGAGGTGAAACGGGGGATCCTCGGCGGAGGCGCCGCGATCGCGGCGGGTGTGCTGCTCCTCTTCTCCCTTCCGGTGCTGAGTTTCGCCGCGGCGTACGGGATCCACAATCTGGGGCTGGGTCTGGCGTGGTCGTTCCTGATCGTCGCGGGCGCCTACATCGTGCTGGCGCTGCTCCTGCTGATGCTCGCGGCGCTGAAGTTCCGCAAGATCAAGAAGAGTGGTGGGCCACAGCGTTCCATCGCCTCGGCCAAGGAGTCGGCCGCCCTGCTCTCCCGCGTCAAACCGCACCCGCGTGGCGCCACCTACGGCGAGGAGCCGCACGAGTCGGCGGAGCCTGTGCTCGAATCGTCCGGAAGATGACGCAAACCGGCTCGGGGCGGTCTCGGGGCGGCGGCCCCGCCGGGCGCCGCGCTCCCAGCCCCGGCCGTCCGGCTCGCGGCCCCGGCCTCAAGGAGATCTCCCCATGACGCTTCCTGACCGGTCCTCTCGCTCTGACCGCCCGTATCGGTCCGATCGGCTGGACCGGCCGGAGAGCGCGGACGCGGTGATCCGGCCGGATGGGCCCTGGACCCATCGGGACGTGGCCGCCAACGGCGCACGGTTCCACATCGCGGAGATGGGCGACGGCCCGTTGGTACTGCTGCTGCACAGCTTCCCGCAGTTCTGGTGGGCCTGGCGGCACCAGCTTCCGGCCCTGGCGGACGCCGGATACCGCGCCGTCGCGATGGATCTGCGCGGCGTGGGTGGCAGCGACCGCACCCCGCGCGGCTACGACCCCGCCAATCTCGCGCTGGACGTCACCGGGGTGATCCGCTCGCTCGGCGAGCCGGACGCGGCGCTGGTGGGACACGGGCTCGGCGGCTACCTGGCGTGGACGGCGGCCGTGATGCGCCCCAAGCTGATCCGTCGGCTCGCGGTGTCGTCGATGCCGCACCCTCGGCGCTGGCGCGCGGCGATGCTGGGCGACGCCCGGCAGACGGCCGCCAGTTCGTACATCTGGGGTTTCCAGCGGCCGTGGCTGCCGGAGCGGCAACTCGTGGCCGACGAGGGTGCGCTGGTGGGGAAGTTGATCCGGGAGTGGGCGGGGCCGAAACTGCCGGACGCCGACGCGGACGGCGCGGTGGCGACGTACCGCAGGGCGATGTGCGTGCCGTCGACCGCGCACTGCTCGATCGAGCCGTACCGCTGGATGGTGCGTTCGCTGGCCCGGCCGGACGGCATCCAGTTCAACCGACGGATGAAGCGGCCGGTGCGGGTCCCGACGCTGCATGTCCACGGCTCGCTCGATCGGGCGGTGCGGGTGCGGAGCGCAGCGGGCTCGGGGGAGTACGTCGAAGCGCCGTACCGCTGGCGGCTGTTCGACGGGCTGGGCCACTGGCCGCACGAGGAGGACCCGGGGGCGTTCACCGCGGAGTTGACGCACTGGCTGAGCGATCCGGAACCGGACCGCTGAGCCGGATCGTCACCTTCCGCCGTACCGGACCACACGCCGGCGCCGGGTTCCCCCACGGCCGACTCCTCGGCCCGTTCCCGCCGCCAGCTCCGCGGCGCCGTGGGGCGCCGTGTTCGCGGTGCCGGAACCAGGCACCGGCGGCGGGCTCGTCGCCCGCGCACCGTGTGCCGCCAACCCCGCCAGCCCCGCCAGCCCCGCCAGCCCCCGCCGACCCGGTCAGCCCGGTCCGCCCCACAAACGCCGCTCGTCGCGGGGATGTCGCTCACCGTCCGTGATCGTTGGCCCGCTCCTGGGGTGACCGCTCAGTAACCGCACACGTGCCCCTCGCATAGGCCAACTGGGTCGTCGGAGAGCGGTTACTGACCTTGGCCCGGGGGCAGGGACCGGGGTATGGGCTGGACGCACGACAACCGTGACCTGGCACGTAAGCGCGGCGCCCCGCGGCGGGGGATCTCCTCCGGATACGGCGCGGCTCCGCTCCGTCCGCCGCGACCCGACGGCGGCATTCCCCGGCTGCTGGGCCGACGCGCACGCTGGGTGAGCGCACGCCTGCGCCATGTCAGAGGGTGACGAGCCCACCCGGCCGATCCGGCGGTGGCCACCCCGGCGCACTCCGTACCCACCCCGCGCTCCCACTCCGGCGGGCGGCCCCTCGTGGGCGCCGCCTCGGCGTGGACCGCGCCGGGGCCGCCGCTCACATCGCGCATCCCTCCGTGTCGACGGGGCGCTCCGCCGCGCGGCCGCGCGTGATGTTCTCCCGCACCTCGTCGACGCTCAGCGCGTAGCCGGTGTCGGCGTCGTCCAGCGACTTGGCGAAGATGACGCCGTACACCCGGCCGTCCGGGGTGAGGAGCGGGCCGCCGGAGTTGCCCTGCCGGATGGTCGTGTAGAGCGAGTGGACGTCCCGGCTGACCGTCGAACGGTGGTAGATGTCCGGCCCGTTGGCCTGGACGCTGCCGCGGACGCGGGCGGCGCGCACGTCGTAGGCGCCGTTCTCGGGGAAGCCCGCGACGATGGCGCCGTCCCCGCTGGAGGGCGCGTCCTCAGCGAACCGGAGCGCGGGCGCCTTCAGACCGGGCACGTCGAGCACGGCGACGTCCCGCCGCCAGTCGTAGTCGACCACCCTCCCGGCGCGCCGCTCGCCCTCACCGCCCACCTGCACGGTGGGCCGGTCAACGCCGCCGACGACGTGCGCGTTGGTCATCACCTTGCCGTCGGCGAAGACGAAACCGGTGCCCTCCAGCGTCTTCCCGCAACTCTCCGCCGTGCCCAGCACCTTGACGATGCTCCGCTTGGCCCGCACGGCCGCCGGATCACGGGCGAGCGCCGGGTCGGGCGGCGGCACCGAGGTGATCGGCTCACTGGAGAACGGGGAGAACGCCTGCGGATAGCCGTTCCGGGCGAGGACGGAGGAGAAGTCCGCGAACCAGCCGTTCGCCTGCTCGGGCATCACCCGGGCGACCCCGAGCAGCACCTTCGAGTCCCGCACCTCCCGGCCCAGCGTCGGCAGGGAGGTCACCGCCAGCGCCGAACCGATCAACCAGGCCACCAGCAGCATGGCCAGCACGTTCACCACGGCGCCGCCCGTGGCGTCCACCGCGCGCGCCGGTGACCAGGTGATGTGCTGACGCAGCTGGTTGCCGAGGTGGGTGGTGCCCGCCTGGCCGACCGAGGCGCAGACGATCACGACGACGACGGCGGCCACCGCGCCCAGGGTCCCCGGCGTGGCGCCGTCGGTGAACTCGTTCCACAGCAGGGGGAGTACCAGCACCGCGACGAGCCCGCCGCCGAGGAAACCGATCACCGAGAGAATCCCGACGACGAAACCCTGCCGGTACCCGACGACCGCGAACCACACCGCGGCGAGCACCAGCAGGAGGTCCAGCACGTTCACCGCATCAGCCTCGCCTCGACGTGGGTGAGCACCCCTCCCGGAACCGGGGAGAGCCGCCGTTTACCGCGAGCCACCGTCTCACGCGTGCCAGTCGAGCGGGACGCGACGGTCACGGTCCCAGGGCCGCTCCCAACCCGCGTAATACAGCACGCGGTCGATCACCCCGGCGGTGAACCCCCAGACCAGCGCCGAACCGACGGTGAAGGCCGGGCCGGTGTACCCCGAGGGGTGCACCGCCGTCGCGCGGTTGGCCGGATCGGTCAGCTCGCTCACCGGCACGGTGAAGACCCGGGCCGTCTCGGCCGCGTCGACCGGGGCGACCGGACTCGGGTTCCGCCACCAGCCCAGCACCGGAGTCACCACGAACTCGCTCACCGGGATGTACAGCCGGGGCAGCACCCCGAACAGCCGGACGCCCGCCGGATCCAGACCGGTCTCCTCCTCCGCCTCCCGCAGTGCCGCCCGCAGCGGCCCCTCGGCCAGCGGGTCACCGTCCTCCGGGTCGATCGCGCCGCCGGGGAAGGACGGCTGGCCAGCGTGCGAACGGAGGCTGGAGGCGCGCTCCATCAGCAGCAACTCCGGCCCACGGCTCCCCTCGCCGAACAGGATCAGCACGGCGGACGGCCGCCCCCCGCCGTCCTCGGGCGGGAGGAAACGGCTCAGCTGCCGCGGCTCCACCTCGCGCGCCGCCCGCGCGACCGGCTCCAGCCAGACGGGCAGCCCCCGGTCGCTGACCTCTACGGAGCCGCCGTGCCCCGCCGCCTCCGAGGAACCGGCCCCGCCCGGCTCGGCGCGCCGCACCCCGCTCATCCGGCCTCCCTCAGCGGCGGAGCGGGCTGGCCCGGGTAGTCGGGCGGTGGCTTGAGCCGCTGACCCGGCTGTCCGCCCATCTCGTACTTCAGCAGCTTCCGCGCCTTCTCCGGGTCCGTCTCGCCCTCGCCGTAGGAGGGGCAGAGGTGCGCGATCGGGCAGGCGCCACAGGCGGGTTTGCGGGAGTGGCAGACACGGCGGCCGTGGAAGATCGTCCGGTGCGAGAACATCGTCCACTCGCTCTTCGGAATGATCTCCGCGATCTCCGCCTCGACCCGGTCCGGGTCGGTGCGTTCGGTCAGCTTCCAGCGCCGCACCAGCCGCCCGAAGTGGGTGTCGACGGTGAGGCCCGGCACGCCCAGGGCGTTCCCGAGGACGACGAAGGCGGTCTTGCGGCCCACCCCGGGCAGGCGCACCAACTCCTCCAGCGTGCCGGGAACCTCGCCACCGAACGAGTCCCGCAGCGCCGCGGAGAGGCCGAGCAGCGACTTCGCCTTGTTCCGGAAGAAGCCGGTGGGCCGGATCAGCGCCTCCAGCCGCTCCGGGTCCGCGGCCGCCATCGCCTCCGGGGTGGGGTACGCGGCGAACAGCGCGGGGGTCGTCTGGTTGACCCGCAGGTCGGTCGTCTGCGCGGAGAGCACCGTGGCGACCAGCAGCTCGAAGGAGTTCTCGAAGTCCAGCTCGGGGTGCGCGTAGTAGTAGACCTCGGCCAGTTCGCGGTTGATCCGCCGGGCCCGCCGCACCATGCCGAGCCGGGTCTCCGGCTTCGCGCCACGCTTCGGCGGCCCGGCCGGGGCCTTCCGCGCGGGCTCCTTCCGGCCCGTGCGCTCCGCCCGGCCAGCCTCCGTCCCCGCGGGGTCGGACCCCTGTTCGCCGACAGCAGAATCACCGGTCCCGGTCACTCGCCCGGCCCCCTTCCTCGTCTTTCCCCGGATCGCTCGCCGGGCCGCTGAACACTCGGCCAGACTAAGGGCGAGCGGCCACATTCGACCCGCACGGAGCTGATTCCCAGCCCGATCGGGCCCCTGACGTACGGAGCGCGTGACGCGTGCGTCAAACTCGTGACTGATCGCACTGTTTCACCGTCCGGCATCATGGGAGCCACGCGACCCATGGGCAGCTCGACAAGGAGAGAACTCGTGGACGACGTTCTGCGGCGCGCCCCGCTCTTCGCGGCGCTCGATGAGGAGCAGGCCGCTGAGCTGCGTGCCTCCATGACCGAGACGACGCTCGCCCGGGGTGAGGCCCTGTTCCACGAGGGCGACCCGGGGGACCGGCTGTACGTCGTGAGTGAGGGCAAGGTCAAGCTGCACCGCACCTCCCCGGACGGCCGGGAGAACATGCTGGCGGTGCTCGGCCCCGGCGAGCTGATCGGGGAACTCTCCCTCTTCGACCCCGGCCCGCGCACGGCCACCGCCTCCGCGCTGACCGAGATCAAACTGCTCGGCCTCGGCCACGGCGACCTCCAGCCCTGGCTGAACGCCCGCCCCGAGGTGGCCACGGCCCTGCTGCGCGCCATCGCCCGACGGCTGCGCCGTACCAACGACTCCATGTCGGACCTGGTCTTCTCGGACGTGCCCGGCCGGGTCGCCAAGCAGCTCCTCGACCTGTCCCGCCGTTTCGGCGTGCAGTCCGAGGAGGGCATCCACGTGGTGCACGACCTCACCCAGGAGGAGCTGGCCCAACTGGTCGGCGCCTCCCGGGAGACCGTCAACAAGGCCCTCGCCGACTTCGCGGGCCGTGGCTGGCTGCGGCTGGAGGCCCGTGCCGTGATCCTGCTGGACATCGAGCGGCTGGCCAAGCGCTCCCGCTGACCACCGGCTGACGCGACCCCCGGCGCCAACGTCGCCGCCGGACGGTTCGCCACCCCGGTCAGTCCCTTCCACTCCCCGGATCCGGGCTCCGGCCCGCCGATCCCGTCTCGCGCCCCGGCCCCACGAGCCCGCCGCCCGGCCTCACCGCCGGCCGCCGCTCCGCCGCGCCCGCGCCGATCCCTCCCCGCCCGCCGGGTCTCCGGCCAGGTCCGCGCCGCGCCCTCGGCCCTTCGCCGCCGCGCCCCGCGACCGCCCCCTGTGCTCCGCCCCGCTCCGCGTCCCGTGCGCGCCATACGGCGGGCCCGCCCGTACGCCTCGGCCGGGCCCTGTCACCGCCGCGGTCCGGCAGCCGGGCCGTTAGCCGCGTTCGTCCAGGTACTCCAGCTGCGCGCGGACGGACAGTTCGGCCGCGGGCCACAGCGAGCGGTCCACCCCCTCGTAGACCCGGGCGACCACCTCGGACGGGGTACGGAAGCCCGCCTCGACCGCGTCCTCCACCTGCGCGAGGCGGCCGGCGCGGTGCGCGAGGTAGTACTCCACGGCACCCTGCGCGTCGTCCAGCACCGGGCCGTGGCCTGGGAGCACGGTGCGCACGCCGCCGTCCAGCGTCAGCGAACGCAGTCCGCGCAGCGAGTCGAGGTAGTCGCCCAGCCGCCCGTCCGGGTGGGCCACCATCGTCGTACCGCGGCCCAGGATCGTGTCCCCGGTGAGCAGGGCACCATCCGCTGGAAGGTGGAAACAGAGTGAGTCCGAGGTGTGCCCGGGCGCCGCGACCACCCGCAGCTCCACCCCGCCCGTCGTGATCACGTCCCCGGCCGCCAGCCCTTCCCCGCCCAGCCGCAGCGCTGGGTCGAGGGCCCGGACGGCGGTACCGGTCAGCTCCGCGAACCGGGCCGCGCCCTCGGCGTGATCCGGGTGGCCGTGGGTGAGCAGCGTCAGCCCCACCCGCCGTCCCGCCCGCTCGACGGTCTCGATCACCTCGCGCAGATGGCCCTCGTGGAGCGGCCCCGGGTCGACGACGACCGCCTCGGCGGCGTCCGGCTCGGCGATGATCCAGGTGTTGGTGCCGTCCAGCGTCATGGCCGAGGGGTTGGGGGCCAGCACACACCGCGCCCGGGCGGTGGCCTGCCCGCCGATCTCCCCGTCCCGCGGCCGCCCCGGCAGGGGTGCGGCGTCCGTCATGAGCGCTCCGTCCTCTCCGTCGGTCCGCCCACCACGCGCTCCATCCCCGGCCAGCTGAGCACGAGTTCGCCGTCCCGGAGGACGGCCCGCGCGAGGACCGGCGTGAGGTCCCGCTCACCCGCCGCGGCCAGCGCCTCCTCGGGCGTCCCGTAGGGCAGCAGTTCACGCAGGGTGGTGATGGTGGGCGGCAGCATCGTCAACTCGCCCCGGTCGTAGCCCGCCGCCGCCTCGACGGGGCGCGTCCACACCGTGCGGTCCGCCTCCGTCGAGGCGTTCCGGGTGCGCTGCCCCTCGGGGAGGGTGGCGACGAAGAACCAGGTGTCGTAGCGCCGGGTCTCGAACTCCGGGGTGATCCAGCGCGCCCAGGCGCCCAGCAGATCGCTGCGGAGCAGCAGTTCACGCCGGGCCAGGAAGTCCGCGAAGGAGAGTTCGCGCTGGACCAGGGCCACCCGGTCCGCCTCCCAGTCGGCACCGGTGGTGTCCGCGACGACCGTCCGCTCGTCCGGCCCGGCGAGGAGGACGCCCGCCTCCTCGAAGGTCTCCCGCACGGCGGCGCAGACGATGGCCTGCGCGCCCGCCTCGTCCACCCCCAGACGCCCAGCCCACCAGGCGCGGGACGGCCCGGACCAGCCGGTCTCCCGCTCGTCCCGGGGGTCGACGCCGCCGCCCGGATAGGCGTAGGCGCCACCGGCGAACTCCATCGAGGCGCGGCGGCGCAGCATGTGGACGGCGGGGCCGTCCGGGGTGCCGCGCAGCAGCAGCACGGTGGCGGCGCGACGCGGGGTCACGGGGGTGAGGTCGCCGGAGGCGAGGGCCCGAACCCGCTCCCGCCACTCCGGGGGGAACGCCGGGCCGTTCTGCGAGGACGCCATGAGCGGATGCTACGGGGCTCCGCGCTGATGTTCGAGGGGTGGCCAGGGCCGATGGATCACAGCCCGGCCCGGGCCACCCCGGCACTCCACGCGCCGGACCGCGCCAGCCAGACGACCGGAACGCCAACCCCCCGGTTCGGGGCGCGTCCCGAGCGCCCGACGGCCCGGCGGCACGGCTCGTTCCCTCCGATGGCGACGCGGCCGCCGCGCACCGGGTGGCGGCGCCCGACGGCGCCGCCGCGGGGCCTCAGTCGGCCAGCTCGACCTGGATCTCCACCTCGACGGGCGCGTCCAGCGGCAGCACCGCGACGCCCACCGCGCTCCGGGCGTGCACCCCGCGCTCGCCGAGCACCTCGGCCAGCAGCTCGCTCGCGCCGTTGATGACGCCCGGCTGACCGGTGAAGTCCGGTGCGGAGGCGACGAATCCGGTCACCTTCACGACCCGCTCGACCCGGTCCAGATCGCCCGCGACCGCGCGGACGGCGGCCAGCGCGTTCAGCGCGCAGATCCGCGCCAGCTCCTTCGCGCGCTCCGGAGTGACCTCAGCGCCGACCTTCCCGCTGTCCGGCAACGCCCCGCGCACCAGCGGGACCTGCCCGGCGGTGTGGACGTACCGGCCGGACCGCTGCGCCGGAACGTACGCCCCGGCGGGCGCCGGAACCTCGGGAAGCTCCAGCCCCAGCTCCGCGAGCCTGTCCTCGGTCGCGCTCACTCGCCGGTCCCCTTCTCCCGCTTCAGGTAGGCCACCAGCTGCTCCGGGTTGTTCGGGCCGGGGACGACCTGGACCAGCTCCCAGCCGTCCTCGCCCCAGGTGTCCAGAATCTGCTTCGTCGCGTGCACAAGGAGCGGCACGGTCGCGTATTCCCACTTGGTCATGGTGCCGAGCCTAGGCCACATGATCCGGTTCGGCGCGGGCCCGCCGGGATCCGGCCGCCCACCCCCGAAGCACCGGCCCGCGCCGGATCCCGGCGCGCCCCACGAGCCCCGGCGCGCGCCGTGCGCCCCCGGGGTGACGGGACAGACACCCGGGCCGACGCCCAGACCGATACCGGGAGACCGGGACCGCGACCGGAGCGCGCGGTGGGGCACGTGAGCGCGGGGTGGGCCAGGCGTAGCGCCGCGCGCGCTGGTTAGGCTCCCAGCCGTGAGCAGGCTCCACGTAGTCACCGGCAAGGGCGGGACCGGAAAGACCACGGTCGCCGCCGCACTCGCGCTCGCCCTGGCGGGAGAGGGGCAACGCACCCTGCTCGTCGAGGTGGAGGGACGGCAGGGCATCGCGCAGCTCTTCGAGACCGAGCCGCTGCCGTACGAGGAGCGCAAGATCGCGGTCTCCCGGGGCGGTGGCGAGGTCTTCGCCCTGGCCGTCGACGCGGAGAAGGCGCTGCTGGAGTACCTCCAGATGTTCTACAAACTGGGCAGCGCCGGACGGGCCCTGCGCAAGCTGGGCGCCGTCGACTTCGCGACGACGATCGCCCCCGGCCTGCGGGACGTCCTGCTGACCGGCAAGGTCTGTGAGGCGGTGCGCCGCCGGGACCGCGAGGAGCGCCGGATCTACGACGCGGTGGTGCTGGACGCGCCGCCCACCGGGCGCATCACCCGGTTCCTCGGCGTCAACGCGGAGGTGGCCGGGCTGGCCCGGGTCGGGCCGGTGCACCATCAGGCGCAGGCCGTGATGCGGGTGCTGAGGTCCCCGGAGACCGCCGTGCACCTGGTCACGCTGCTGGAGGAGATGCCCGTGCAGGAGACGCTGGACGGCGTCGCCGAGCTGCGCGAGGCCGGGCTGCCCACCGGCGCGATCGTGATGAACATGGTGAACACGGCGCCCGAACCGCCGCTGGACGTGGCCGCGGGCCGGACGGCCGAGACCCGGACGGTGGCCCAGGCGGCGAAGGTCCAGGCGGCGAACGGCCAGACGGCCAACGGCCGGACGGCGGACCGGAACGCGGCACTGGCGGCAGCCTTCGCCCGGGCCGGACTGGGTGGGGCGAGACGCGGCGGCCGGGCCGCGCGGCTCGTCCCCCCGCTGCTGGAGCTGGCGCGGCGGCAGGCGGAGCGGGCCGCGCTGGAGCACGGGCAGCGGGAGGCGCTGGGCGCCCAGCGGATGCCGCTGCACGAGCTGGGGCTGCTGGACGACGGCGTCGAGCTGGCCGGTCTCTACCGGCTGGCCGACCAGCTGCGCGCCCAGTGGAAGCACCCCGGACCACCGGCGTGATGGACGAGCGCGCGGCGCCGGGACGCGCCCCGGCCGTGCGCGCCGCTGGCCGTATGGAGCGGCCGCGACGGCGGCAGGAACGGAACCGACGGCAGGAGGCGGCAGCGGCATGACACTCGGTCCGGACTCCCCACTGGACCTCGACGCGCTGATCGACGACCCCGGCACGCGGATCGTCGTGTGCTGCGGCGCGGGTGGCGTCGGCAAGACCACGACCGCCGCCGCGCTCGGGCTGCGCGCCGCGGAGCGCGGACGGCGCGCGGTGGTGCTCACCATCGACCCGGCGCGGCGGCTGGCGCAGTCCATGGGACTCAGCGAGCTGGACAACACCCCGCGCCGGGTACCCGGCACCGACCCGGCCGCCGGTGGCGAACTGCACGCCATGATGCTCGACATGAAGCGGACGTTCGACGAGGTCGTCGAGGCGCACGCGGAACCGGCGCGGGCCCGGGCCATCCTGGACAACCCCTTCTACCAGTCGCTGTCCGCCGGGTTCGCGGGCACCCAGGAGTACATGGCGATGGAGAAGCTGGGGCAGCTCCGCGCCCGGGAGGAGTGGGACCTGATCATCGTGGACACCCCGCCGTCCCGCTCCGCGCTGGACTTCCTGGACGCCCCCAAGCGGCTCGGCTCCTTCCTGGACGGCACGTTCATCCGGGTGCTGACGGCTCCGGCGAAGGCCGGGGGGCGGGCCGGTATGCGGTTCGTCAACCTGGGGATGGCGGGGCTCTCGGTCTTCACCGGAGCCATCAACAAGCTGCTCGGCAGTGGGCTGCTGCGGGACGTGCAGACCTTCGTCGCCGCGATGGACACCATGTTCGGCGGCTTCCGCACCCGCGCCGACGCCACCTACCAGCTGCTTCAGGCGCCGGGAACCGCCTTCCTGGTGGTGGCGGCACCGGAGCGGGACGCGCTGCGGGAGGCCGCGTACTTCGTGGAGCGTCTCGACGCCGAGCGGATGCCGCTGGCGGGGCTGGTGCTGAACCGGGTGCACGGCAGCGCCGCCGACTGGCTCAGCTCCGAACGGGCGCTGGCCGCCGCGGAACAGCTGGAGGACGGCGCGTTCGACACGGAGGACGGAGCCCCCGGCGCGGACAACGGCGGGCGCGAAACCAGTGGGGGACGACCGGGGGCCGGGGGTACGAACCGGGCCGTGGAGCCGGGCGCGGAGGAGAGCGCCCGCCCGCACCGGCCGGACGGTATGGAGGCGGACCACGCGGAGGGGGACCGCCGGTACCCCGGCGAGCCCACGAGTCCCGCGAACCCAGCGACGGCCACGAAGCCGGCGACGGGGGAGTCCGAGGAAGCCGAGGCGGCGGCCGAACTGCTGGCCGCCCAGCTACTGCGGCTGCACGCCGCGCACATGCGGCTGCTGGCCCGCGAACGGCGCACCCGCGACCGCTTCACCGCACTGCACCCCGAGGTGCCGGTGGCGGAGGTCGCGGCCCTGCCCAGCGACGTGCACGACCTCGCGGGGCTGCGCGAGATCGGTGCGCGGCTGGCGGGTCAGCCCGCCGCCGCGTAGTCCTTCGCGGAGTACTTCTCGTAGTCCTGGTACTCCTCGTAGCCGTCGTACTCCGAGTACTCCCCGTACTCGGAGTACTCCGGGTACTTCGCGTACTCCTCGTACCGCTCGGCCGAGTCGAGGTCCACGGGCAGCATGGTGCGCCCGCCGCGTTCGTACTCGGTGCGCGCGGTCTCCAGCAGTCTGCGCCACGAGCTGACCGTGGGCCGACGGCGTAGCAGCGCACGCCTCTCCCGCTCGGTCATCCCGCCCCACACACCGAACTCCACGCGGTTGTCCAGGGCGTCGGCCAGGCACTCCGTCCGCACCGGGCAGCCGGTGCAGACGGCCTTCGCGCGGTTCTGTGCCGCGCCTTGCACGAACAGTTCGTCCGGATCGGTAGTGCGGCAGGCGGCCTGCGCACTCCAGTCGGTTACCCAGCTCATTGCCGGCGCCGTCCTCTCCCGAATCGAGGCTCCCCCACGGCGGCGAACGGCATATTCACCGTTGCCAGTTGAGGACGTTACGGAAGCGAGACACAGCACAACACCCCCTTCGGGCCCAATCTTGAATGGCCCGAACGGACTATGTGTATGCGGCAGATCACCCAACGGAGTGAGCGGTGGACAACCGGGGCGTTCCCGGCACAGCGGTGCTCTTCGCTCGCGCTCCGTCGGCGCACGCCGGACAGCTCCCGGAGGGTCCGGGGCACCGGAGGGCGACCGGAGGCGACCGGGGAAAGCCGCTCGGGGCGCTCCGGAGCGGACACCGCGTCCGGGCACAACTCACCGGTCACAGCGGCGCGTTACCGCGACACAGCGGGGGCGAGCCCCACCGGGAAAGGAGGTGGGAGCCGAGGTGACAGATGTGAGGAGAGGAACCTCAGCCAGCGTATGCGAACAGGTGGTCCCCTGTCCGGCGATTGGGAACGTAGGCTCTCCCCATGGCTACGAAGCGTCCGGGCGGCGGAGTGAGCGGCCCCCAGCAAGCCGCCAAGTTCGTCGGCGTGAGTGTGCTCGCCGGAGCGGTGATGGCGGGACTCGCGCTCCCCGCCTTCGGCGCGCTGGGCCTGGCGGCCAAGGGGTCCGTCGAGAGCTTCGAGACGATACCCGCCAAGCTCAAACGCCCCCCGCTGAGCCAGCGCACCACCATCCTGGACGCCAACGGCGGCGAGATAGCCAAGGTGTACTCACGCGACCGCACCGTGGTCGGGCTCGATCAGATATCGCCGCACATGCGCAAGGCGATCGTCGCCATCGAGGACGCTCGGTACTACGAGCACGGGGCCATCGACTTCAAGGGCGTCCTCCGGGCCCTGAACCGGAACGCCCAGGAGGGCGAGGTCGCGGAGGGTGCCTCCACCCTCACCCAGCAGTACGTCAAGAACGTCTTCGTCGAGGAGGCGGGCAACGACGAGGAGAAGTTCAGCCAGGCCACGAAGCAGAGCATCGGCCGCAAGGTGCAGGAGCTGAAGTACGCGATAAAGGCCGAGGAGGAACTCGGCAAGAAGCGCATCCTGGAGAACTACCTCAACATCACCTTCTTCGGCCGGCAGGCGTACGGCATCGAGGCCGCCGCGCAGCGCTACTTCTCCACCCCCGCCAAGGATCTGGACCTGCGGCAGTCGGCCCTGCTGGCCGGACTCGTGCAGTCCCCGAGTCGCTACGACCCGGTCAACAACGAGAAAGAGGCGGTCAAGCGCCGCAACACGGTGCTCAACCGCATGGTCGCGCAGGGGGACATCACCGCCCGGCAGGCGGCCGCGACCAAGAAGCAGCCGCTCGGCCTGAAGGTCAGCGAGCCGAAGAACGGCTGCATCACCGCCGCCAAGGGCGCCGGCTTCTTCTGTGACTACGTCCGCAAGGTCTTCCTGACCGACCCCGCGTTCGGCAAGACCCGGGAGAAGCGCGCCGAGCGCTGGAACCGCGGCGGGCTGACCATCCGCACCACGCTCGACCCGCAGGCCCAGGACTCGGTCGAGAAGTCGGTCAAGCAGCACGTCTACCAGTCGGACCCGGTGGCGAGCGCGGTCTCCCTGGTGGAACCCGGCACCGGCAAGATCCGCGGCATGGGCCAGTCCCGGCCGTACGGCTACGGCAAGAACCAGACGGAGATCAACCTCTCTGTCGACCGCGACATGGGTGGTGGCGACGGCTACCAGCCGGGCTCCACCTTCAAGCCGGTGGTCGCGGCGGCGGCCCTGGACCGGGGCACCAGTCCGTACAAGGAGTACGACTCCCCGTACAAGATGCGGTACCCCTCCCCCGTCAGCACCTGCGACGGGCCGTGGCGCAACGACGACGGCAAGACGGTGGAGAACGAGAACCGCACCGAGGTCGGCCCGTACCGGATGAAGGAAGCCACCGCCAAGTCCGTCAACACGTACTTCATCTCGCTGATCTCGGACGTCGGCATCTGCCCGGTCAACGAGATGGCCAAGAAGATGGGGGTCGAGCGGGCGGACGGCGGGAAGCTCCAGCAGGTCCCCGCGACGGCCCTCGGTGGCCAGGAGATGTCCCCGCTCTCGATGGCCGAGGCGTACGCGACCTTCGCGAACGACGGCGTGCACTGCACCCCGGTCGCCATCGAGTCGATCACCGACGCCGCGGGCAAGAAGCTCCCGGTGCCGAAGACCCGCTGCAACCGCGCGATGCAGTCGAAGACCGCGAAGACGATCAACTCGCTGCTGCGCGGCGTGGTGGAGGACGGCACCGGCAAGGAGGCCGGGCTGAAGGGCCGGGACAACGCGGGCAAGACCGGTACCACGGACTTCCGGTACGCGGCCTGGTTCGTCGGCTACACCAAGAACCTGTCCGGTGCGGTCTGGGTCGGTGACCCGGCCCACAAGACCCGCATGGTCAACGTGTCGATCGGCGGCCGGACACACGACAAGGTCTTCGGCGGCTCGGTGCCCGGACCCATCTGGCGCGACGCGATGTCGGGCGCGCTGAACGGCAAGCCCGCGCCCAAGCTGCCCACCATCCCGATCAAGGACAAGAAGAAGCCGGACAAGGACGACAAGAAGCCCCGGCCCCCGAAGCGCCCGAAGCCGCCGAAGCTGCCCAAGCCGCCGGAGATTCCCAAGCCGCCGGAGTGGCCCGAGGTCGTCGGGGGCGGAGACAACGGCGGCGCGGACGGCGGCCCCGGCGGCGGCTGGGACAGCGGCGGTGGCGGCTGGGGCGGCGGAACCGGCGGCTGGCCCGAACCCCGTCGAGCCGACTGACGGCTGCACCCGGTCCGGTGGGGACGCGACACCGCGCGCCCCCACCGGACCTCGGCCTCGAACACCCCCTGCGCACACCCACGCGCGCCGGGTAACTCGCGGTCACTCGGCCACGACTACCGGCCTCAGCCCCGTAGGCCACGACGGACGTCGGTCAGGCCGCACCCGCGTCGGTCACCACACACCCGCCACGGTCAGGACACACCTGTCCCGATCAGGGAACATCTGGTTCGGTCAGTTCGGTCAGTTCGGTCAGACCGAGGACGCGTCAGGACGTCAGGCGCTTCTTGACGGCGGCGGCCACCCGGCCACCCTCCGCCCGGCCAGCCACCTTCGGACCGGCGAGCTTCATCACGGCCCCCATGGCCTTCGGCCCCTCGGCGCCGTTCGCCCGAGCCTCCTCGACCGCCTCCCCGACGATCGCGTCCAGTTCCTCATCGCTCAGCTGCTGGGGCAGGTACGCGGCCAGGATCTCGCCCTCGGCTCGCTCCCGCTTCGCCTGCTCACTCCGGCCGCCCTCGTCGAAGGCTTCCGCGGCCTCCCGGCGCTTCTTGGCCTCCCGGGTGATCACCTTGAGCACCTCGTCATCGGAGAGTTCGCGCGCCGAGGTGCCCGAGACCTCTTCCTTCGTGATCGCGGTGAGCGTCATCCGGAGCGTGGCCGAGCGCAGCTCGTCCCGTGCCTTGATCGCGGCGGTCAGATCGTCCTGAAGGGCGGACTTGAGCGTGGTCATGCCGAACAGCATGCCAGCCCGCGCCCCGGCATCGCGCCCCCTTAACCGCCCCATGCCGCGCGCCCTCCCACCTCAGCGCCCTCCACCCGTACCGGCGCCATCCAGGGATCAGGGGCCAGGCTCAAGGGCCCGAAAGCCGGGAGAGCCGCCAGGAGCCGGGCCGCGCGGTCCCCGGACCCCGCACCCCGCGCGGCGGACGTACGAGAACCCCGGTGAAGCCGACCGTCACACCGCTTCACACCGCTCACCGTCGCTGAAGCACCGGCCTGCCCGGCACCCCAGGCCCGCTCCCTCCGTCGTCCCGCCGCCCGCCGTGGCGGCCCGGCACCGGCGTACCTCCCGACGGGACGGCTCGACGCTCTGCACGCACCCCAACACCCGTTCCCCGTAGTCCAGTTGACACCAGCCTCCGGCGGCCGGACCCGTGCGGTCACCGACCGCTCCCGGTGCCCGCGACGCCGGGTGTCTGCGACGATGGGCGCATGCGCGCGCGATACCGGATCCCCCTGGCGGCAACCCTCGGCACCACGGCACTCGGCGCGGCCTGCGTGGCCTACGCGGCCGGGATCGAGGTGCGCTCCTTCCGACTCCGGCGCGTCACGGTGCCGGTGCTCCCCAGGGGCGCGCACCCGCTGCGCGTGCTCCAGATCTCGGACATCCACATGGTGAGCGGCCAGCGCAAGAAGCAGCGCTGGCTCCAGTCGCTCGCCGGGCTCCGCCCCGACTTCGTCATCAACACGGGTGACAACCTCTCGGACCCCGAGGGCGTCCCCGAGGTCCTGGACGCGCTCGGGCCGCTCATGGAGTTCCCCGGCGCCTACGTCTTCGGCTCCAACGACTACTACGGCCCCAAGCTGCGCAACCCCGCGAAGTACCTGCTCGAAAAGGCCAGCGGACGGCACGGGCTGAACGGCAACCCACCCGCCGTCGGCGCCATCCACAACCCCTGGGAGGGGCTCCGCGACGCCTTCGACGCGGCGGGCTGGATCGGCCTCAGCAACAGTCGCGGCCGCCTCAAGCTGGACAGCGGCCAGGAGATCGCCCTCACCGGGCTCGACGATCCGCACATCAAACGCGACCGGTACAGCGAGGTCGCGGGACGCGCCGAGACCGACGCCGACCTGGCCCTCGCCGTCGTCCACGCGCCCTACCTGCGCGTTCTCGACGCCTTCGCCGCCGACCGCTACCCGCTGATCCTGGCCGGTCACACCCACGGGGGGCAGCTCTGCGTCCCCTTCTACGGCGCCCTGGTCACCAACTGCGATCTCGACACCGAGCGCGTCAAGGGGCTGTCCACCCACCGCGCCGCCGGTCACCGCTCCTACCTGCACGTCTCCGCGGGCTGCGGCACCAACCGCTACACGCCGCTGCGCTTCGCCTGCCCGCCCGAGGCGACCCTCCTCACCCTCACCGCCCCCGACGACTGACCACCTAACCGCGCCCCATCCGCCGCCGGTCCCGTCCAGTCCCGAGACCGGCGGCGCCTCCGGTCCGACGCCCCCGGCACCGGCACCGGCACCGGCACCACGGTGTGCCCGGCTCGCCCCGTCCGCGGACGACGGCCGAACGGCCCGCGAGCGGTCGCCGACCAGCCCGGGACGCGGTCCGACACCGGCGCCCGCCACCCCGGAGGAGCAGCCGAAACCGGATTTCGCCTCAGCGGGCACCTGGGCTAAAGTGTTCCTCGTTGCTTCGGGGTGTGGCGCAGCTTGGCAGCGCGCTTCGTTCGGGACGAAGAGGTCGTGGGTTCAAATCCCGCCACCCCGACAGAGAAGTAGCAGGTCAGGCCCGGTTTCCGGAAACGGAAACCGGGCCTGATTGCGTTCTGGGAGCCCTTTGGGTGTCAACTGGGTGTGATCTTGAAACGGCGTCTCACGCCGCCTTGGCCCGCTCCTGCAACAGCCGGTCCAGGACCGGCACGGCGGAACGGGGTGCGAGCGCCAACCGCTCGTCGAGTGACTCGAACCACAGCTCGGTCAACTGCTCCATGAGCAGCGCCCGCATCGAGTCGGTGACGTGTGCGTAGCGCGCACTGACCGACCCGTCCTCGTGCCCCATCCGGTCGTCCACGAGGACCTGGGGGGTGCCTAGCTCCTCCATCACCGTGCGATGACCGTGCCGAAGTCCGTGACGGGTGAGCCGGTCCTTGATCGGGAGCCAGCACGCCTCGGCGCGGCCAGACGCCCCGCGGCCCCGCACGGGCACGCCGGGCCACGGTCCGGCCGACACCGGTACCGGGTGGGCTTCCTGCGGTGCCTTCTTCGGGTACCAGCCGGTCGCTGCCGGGGTGAAGATCCATGTCGCGTGTCCGGAGCGCCGCCAGTGGGCCGCCTCCCGGGACGGGCCAACCTGGCGGACAAAGCCGACTTCGGCGATGGCCTTCTCGACCTTCGCGCGGGTCTTCTCCGCGACCATCTCCGGCCGGTTGAGGACGTTGGAGACGGTGCCGGTGGACACCCCGGCCAACTCGGCGACTTGGCGGAGCGTCGGGCCGGCCTGGCGCTTACCGCCAACACCCCGGCCGCTGTACACGTACGTGAGGCCGTGGCACGGGCATGGCTGCGGCTGGGTGCGGGCGATGTGGTCTCCTACGAGCCGGGAGAGGAAGGTCGGCGAGTCGATCGACCGGTACGAGTCGTCCTTGGGCGGGCACTGCACCAGCTCGCCCGTGTCGAGTTCGTAGAGCTGCCATTCGATCTGGAAGGCGTGCGACTCGGGTCGGGCGAACTGCGTCTCCAGGCCCACGAGTTCACCCCAGCGCTGGCCGGTGTAGCTCTTGTGGATGGTGGCCACGAACTCGTCGTCGCGTCCGGACAGAAGGGACGCTCGCTCGGCCACGAGCAGGGCTCCGAGCATGGACGTGATCTGCTTCTCGGCTCCGCGCTTCTGACGTCGCCCGTGGCGGCGCCCTCGGCCGCGTCGACGCTCCGCAGCGTTCTTGTCAGCATGGTCAGCGTCGACGGCATCGGCAAGGATCAGGTGCAACAGCGAGCGGTACGTCCGGACGCTGCTGGCCGCGAACTCCTTCTGCTGTGCCTTCTCCCAGGCCGCGACCATCGGGGGCGTGATGTCGCGTATGGCCTTGTCGCCGAACGTCGGCAGCAAGTGGGCCAGCGAGCGCGGGTAGTTCTGCATGGTCGAGTCCGCGAGGCTCTGCTCCTTCATCCACTCCGTGGCGAATTCGCGGAAGGTGACCCGGCCAGCCGCTGCCTCCTGCTCGGGGGGTATCCAGCGGCCCTTCTTGGCCTCGGCATAGGCGTCAACCTCTGCCTTCTCTGCTGCCTTCTTCGCGGTGGTCTGAGTGGGGAAGCGGACGGCCCGGCCGTCCTCGTCGACCACGACCCCCTGCGCCTTGCGGTCTGGTCTCTGGTAGAGGGCTCGGAAGTACACCTTCCCTCGGGCGGTTCGTTTCTCCGCGTATGCCACGGCGGCTCATCCTCCTGTCGTTACGAAGGCGGCGATCACCTGGGAGGTAGGGAGCCTCGCCCGCTGCAACGCGGCGGTGATTGCGGCCTCTTGGGCCGCCGTGTAGAGGTCAGCGTTCAGGAAGAGAACATCCTCGTGCAGTTCCTGGTCGATCCAAGCGACGACCTGTCGGGGTGCACCTGAGACTCGCTTCGCTCGGCGGCAATATCCGGACGCCATTCACGACCCCCTTTCGCGGCAAATGACCCCCCAATGTGCCTACTGGTGTACCTGGGATGACGCAGAAGGCGTAAAGAGTGATGCAAAAGTGGGTCAAAATAACGCGAAAGGGCTAATCGTGTGATTACTCATCAACTTCGACGTCGATCTTGAGTTTTCGCAGGGCTGCCAGCAGTTCATCCATGGGCGCCCCCTCCTCGCCCCGGATCACGATGGTGGCCTTCAATCGCCCGGCTGACGTGGTCACTTCGGCCACGCGGGCGTCCACCAACGGCCCTTCCTTCAATGACTGCTGCACCAGAAGCGAGAGGTCGGACGGCGCTTCCCGCTCTCCCGCCGATTCGCCTGCGTGTTCGGTGGGTTCGTTCCCAACCGGACTGATCTCCCGTTCGACAGGGTCACCCCCGTCAAGGACGCGTTCGATCGACCCCTCGGCCCAACCGACTTCCCTGGCATATGCGATGACCGTCGGCGTCACCTTGCGGAACTCGCCCCTCTCGATGTTGTGGAGCGCGCCCCGCTTCACGCCGATGGTCTCGGCGAGATCCTGCTGCGGAATCTCGCGTGCAGCACGCGCAGCCTTCAGTCTCTGGCCAAGGCGCGCCCAGTCTCTCGTCATGCCTTCCATCATGCCGTACGCGCATGCAACAGCAAGGGTTCACACCCAGCGCACTTAGGCGCATTTGTTGCACATCGAGGCACAGAAGTGTATGGCACGTCACACCCCCCGACCAGGGGGATGTTCAGTTTCTGTACCCAGAAGTATCCGACACGTCTTGCACCCGTATCCCTTTATGTCTAGTCTCTGAACGTGACACCGAACGGAACGGCAATTCGGGCTCTCCGTCAGGTTCAGGATCTGAGCCTGCGGAGGCTCGCCAGGCTCGCGGGGATCTCCCCGAGCCAGCTCTCACGGGTCGAGACGGGCAAGGCCGGGGCGGGCCAGGAAGTGATCTGCCGCCTGGCCGGGACGCTCGACGTTCCCGTGAGCGACATCACTCTGGGAGGGGACATGGCGTCCACCACGAAGGAAGCACCCGCGAAGGCCAAGAAGGCGACGCCCGCCCGGGACGTGCCGTACCCGGGCAGCCCGGACGGCGAGTGGTTCCACTACACGCCGGAGGAGGCCGCGCGCTTCCTCCCCTGGTCCGCGCTCCAGCTCAAGCGCCGGGCGTACGCGCGTCAGATCCCGCACAACGAGGGCGGCGCCAGGGTCACGTTCACCGGGCGCGACATCCGCGAGATCAGCGAGATGACCGCGGTGCGCCCGCTCGCCGAGACGGCTCAGCGCCGTAGCGGCTGACAGCACATCAAGAGGGGCCGCCCGGACCGGGCGTGGTCCAGACAGCCCCTGTCACCAAGCACACCTCACAGACGAGAGACAGAGGTCACCTTGGCTTCCAACCACTGTATCCGCGACCACAAGACCGCCCCGGCCGCTGCACTCCCCACGACGGGAGGTACCGACCGATGAACCCGCTCGTTCTCGCCGCCGTGATCGCGGCAGCCGTACTGATCCCGGCGATCATCCTCGTTCGCCGCGCCTCGATGGCACCCCCGAAGGACGCGCCGCACAACCCCCGCACCTGCGCTCGGTGCGCCTCCATGCGGCACCCGTCCCAACTCCACGCGAACAGCCCTCTGTTCAGCCTTCCCCGGCAGCGCAGCGCGCCTGACCACCGGGACGGAGGTGCGTCGTGAAGCCGCACCCGCTCGCGGTCATCCCGCGCCACGACGACGGCACGCTGTGCGGGCACAGCCCGGCCGACACCTGCCCCGGCACCGGTGACCTGCTCGCGCTGTGCGCCTGCGGCTGGCGCACCACCGGCACCGTCCGGCTCGGCCTGACGGCGCTCCACGGCGAGCACGCCCGCGTGCTGACGGGTGGTGACCGCTGATGGCCGCCCGCATCGCACCGAGGCACAGCGAGATCGCACGGCGCGCCCGCGCAGCGCGCGGCAACTGGGTCCTCGCGGCCGTGTACCCGGCGGCCGACGGCGGGCAGTCCGCCGCCCGCCGCATCCCCCGCGCGGAGCGGATGCCCGCCTACCACCCGCCGGGCACGTACGAGGCGTACGACGCCCGGCACGACGACGGCACCGCCGTGTGGGTCCGCTACACGGCCGGCCTCCCCAAGCCCGCGCCCCGCCCGCCCGCCGTCACCTACCGGGTGTGCGACCGGGGCACGAGCCGCAGCTACGAAGGCGTCCGCATCGTCGCAGTGACCGTGTCGCCGGACTGCCCGCGCTGCGGCGGCCCCCGCGGCAGCGCGGTCCCGTACCGCTTCCCCGAAGACGGCGAGTGGTACGTCGCCGACAAGTGGAAGAACGGCTGCGGCCACACCGACATGTACGCCGCCGTGCTCGCCGAGGGCCGCGAGCTGGCCCGCTTCGTCGCTGACGCCACGCTCGCGCTCGACGACGAAGCCTCGGACGAGAACGAGGAGTTCGGTGCGGCCGTCGCTCTGCTGCGCGCGCTGGAGAAGAAGCAGCGGTTCCTGACCGCCCGCCGGTCCGCGCTGCTGCTCGCCGTCGCCGGACACGACGAGGCCGCGCGCCGCGTCGAGGAGGAACGCACCTCGACCTCGGGCCGCATGTCCGCCCGGGACGCCGCCCAGTTCCTCGTCGGCCTGGCCGCCGCCCGCGCCTCGTGCACCGACTGCGACGGCGGGCGCATCAACTACCAGGCCCGGGATAGCGAGTTCGTGTCCCTGCGCTGCGGCCGGTGCCGCCGGGATGTGGTGCCCCGTGCGTGACCTGCCCCGCGACCTGCGCACGCCCGCCGAGGTGGCGTGGATGCGCATCGCCGAGAGCGACGACCCGGTGAAGTTCCAGACCGTCCTGGGCCGCGTGAGCGCCGCCCTCACCGCCGGATCGGACATCGCGTCGGCGGCGTGGACGGTCGACGACCCGGTTCGGACCGCCGCCGAGATCGAGGCCCTGGCCGCCGCACGCCGCCTCAACTCCTGCCGGAAGGACCCGAAGTGACCACGATGACCGCGCCCTCGGGGGCGCCAACCGCGCGGCTGCTGCTGCCCGCCGACGCGCCCGAAGCCGAGTGGCACGCCACCCGCCGGGCGGGAATCGGCGGCTCGGACGTCGCCGCGATCCTCGGCCTGGACAAGTACCGCGGCCCGCGCCACGTGTACGAGGCCAAGCACGGCCGGCCCGACTTCGTCGACAGTGAGTCCGCCGAGATCGGCCGGGAGATCGAGGACTTCATCGCCCGGCTGTTCTCGAAGAAATCCGGCGTGGACATCGCGACTCCGCCGGGGACGCTCGTACACCACGAGCACGCGTGGATGCTCGCCAACGTCGACCGCTACTGCCTGTGGGACTCGGCGACCGGCGCGGTCGCCGGTCCGCTGGAGTGCAAGAACCGCAGCGAGTACCAGTTCGCCGATTGGGAGGACGGCGTCCCGGACGCTCCGGCGCTCCAGTGCCACTGGTACATGGCCGTCGGCGGCTGGGACGTCGGATGGGTCGCCGCCCTCGTCGGCGGCAACAAGCTGCGCTGGCACCTCGTCGAGCGCGACGAGGAGATGACCGGCTGGCTCGTCGACAAGATCGGCCGGTGGTACCAGCGGCACGTCGTCGACGGCGTGCCCCCGGAGGCCGACGGACTGGAGGCCACCACCGAGCTGCTGGCCAGGCTGTGGTCGGTCAAGCCGGAGGCGGTCACCGAAGTCGACGTCGCCACCGCGAAGGAGCTGCGCGCCCGCCGCTTCGACCTGAAGGCGCGGGTCAAGACGATCGCCGACGAGCTGCGCACCGTTGAGAACGAGATGCGCCGCCTGACCGGTGAGGCCGAGATCGCCAAGGCCGACGGGCAGCCGGCGTGGACGTGGAAGCAGAACGGCGCCTTCGCGCCGAAGAAGTTCCGCGAGGCACTCCCCGAGCTGGCGGCCGAGTACACGCACCTGGTCGAGGCCATCGACACCGACCGGCTGAAGGACGAGAAGCCGGAGATCTTCGCCCAGTTCCGTGCCCGGGTACTCAACGTGCCCGCGAAGGGGGTGTGACGTGGCGAACACCCTGAAGGACCGCGTCCGCGCCGCGACGAGCGACGAGCCTAAGCGGACGGAGGTACGTCCGGCCGCCGCGGTCGAGGACGGCACGGAGGAGGAGCTGCACGCCGCTGAGCGTGCCGAGGGCGGTGCGACGACCGACGCCGTGCTGGCCTGGCTGGAGCGGTACGGCGAGCACTTCACCAAGGCCCTGCCCAGCCACGTCGACCGGGGCGCGTTCCTCGCGGCCGTACGGTCGGCCCTGCCGGACCTCGCGCCGTGCACCCCCGCCTCGCTGCTGCAAGCCCTCCTCGCGTGCGCGCGGTTCGGGCTGATGCCGGACGGCCGTCACGCCGTCATCAAGCGCGAGGGCAGGCTCGCCAGCTTCGTGCCGATGTACCAGGGCTACGTGGACTTGATGTACCGGTCCGGCCGGGTCGGTTCCGTGCACGTCGGGATGATCCACGCCGGGGACGAGTGGAACTACGAGCCGAGCGCGCCGCCGCCGCTCGACTTCACGCACAAGCCGGGCCTGACCCTCACCCGGGAGCAGCGCGGCAAGCCGATCCTGGCGTACGCGTTCTGCTGGCTCGCCGGGGGCGCCCGCTCCCAGGTGGTGATCCTCACGCGGGAGGACGCCGAGGAGATCCGCGACGAGTACAGCCAGGCGTACCGGCGGGCCGTGGAGTCCGGCAGGTGCGACTCCTTCTGGCACACCGACTTCGACGCGATGTGGGCGAAGTCGGCGCTGCGGCGGCTGCACAAGGTCGTGCCGATGTCGACGGAGCTGGTGCAGCTCGCCAAGGCCGACGACGCAGGCGACGCCGGGAAGGTGCAGGTCGTCCACGCCCCGGACGAGGACGCGCAGGCCCTCGCGGACGCCACCGCGGCCCACGCGGCGGCCGAGGGCTCGCAGGAGCCCGTACGGGCAGCCCAGCCGAAGAAGCGAGCGCAGCCGAAGCGGCCCGCGAGCCGAAAGACCCGCCGTCGTAAGGGTCGGGGGCGCCGCTGATGTCCTGGCACGAGCAGGGGTTCTGCGGGTTCGATGTCGAGACCACCGGCACGGACCCGGAGCACGACCGCATCGTCACGGCCGCCGTCGTCACCGACGGCGGCGGCCGGCCCGGCGCAGTGCGGCAGTGGATCGCCGACCCGGACATTCCGATCTCGCCCGGCGCGACGGCCGTGCACGGCTTCACCACGGAGGCGGCCCGCGAAGCGGGCCGCCCCGCCCACCTGGTCGTGAGCGAAGTGCTCGACGTTCTCGCCGACCTGGTCGCGGCCGGGAGGCCGCTGGTCGTGATGAACGCGCCGTACGACCTCACGATGCTGGAGGCCGAGGCCGAACGGCACGGTCTGCGCGGGCTGTTCGCCCGCCAGGTGCCGGTCGTGCTGGACCCGATAGTGCTGGACAAGCACGTCGACCGGTACCGGCCCGGGGCGCGGCGGCTGGACGCCCTCGCCCGGCACTACGGCGTGCAGCTCGATGACGCGCACGACTCCGCGGCTGACGCGGTCGCCGCCTGCCAGGTCACCCGCGCGGTGGTCTCCCGGACCTACGAACTGGCGCGGCTGTCGCTGAGCGAGCTGCACGAGCAGCAGGCCCGGTGGGCGGTGGAGCAGCAGGAGAGCCTGCGCGAACACTTCGCCACGACCCCGGGCAAGGAGCACCGCGCCCGCACGGTGCGCGTCGGCTGGCCGCTGATCCCGGCGATGCGCCCGGAGGTGTGGCCGGCATGAACGAACCCGTCCTGCTGGGCCTGCTGGCCGTCGCCGTCGGCGGCGGGACCGTCACGGCCGCCGTCCGGTCCTGGCGCAAGCCGCCGGGCCGTCACCGCGTCGGCCCGCCGACGGCTCGGTTCCACACCGGGGCTCCGCGCGCGTACTGCCCGGCCGAGGGCCGGGACACCCCGCACACCCTCGACGCCGGACGGCGCCGCTGCCTGGTGTGCAAGACCACCACGACAGCAGGGGATATCGACGATGGATGAGCCCTTCGGGCCGGAGTACGTCCGGCCGCCGCAGAAGGACTGCCCGGACTGCGCGTGCTGCACGGTCGACCTGTGCGAGCGCGGGCGCACCAGCCTCCTGGAGTGCGTCGGCCTGACGGCCGCCGAGCACAAGGACACGGTGTATGGCTGCCCGTGCTCGGCGGCGACGACCCGGCACACCGCGGCCTGGCGAGCCGGGCAGGTGCGGGTGACGCGCCTCGCCCGCGAGCTGCCGATCGGCCTGGAGGCCGAGGCGCTGCTGTCCGCCCTCGCAAGCGGTCAGGACATCGACGCGAGCGATCTGTTCGCCCAGTTGAAGGTGCGGGGCCTGGCGACGCTGACGGTCGACCTGCGGCCGGTCATCACCGACTTGGGCCGCACGTACCTCGCCGCGCGGGACGACGACCGCGCCACCGCAGGGGTCCGGGTCGTCGACGTCGACAAGAAGGCGCGCACGGCCCGGGTCGAAGTCGCCGCGTGGCGGCCGGAGGAGCCGGTGACCGTCCTCCTCGACCAGGTCACCAGCGACACCGGCCGCTCGGCCGACGAGCTGCCCGAGTGGCTGGCCGCCGAAGCGAACTGCCACGCACCCGACGCCGACCGGCTGGTGCTCACCGGGTTCTCCCTCACGCCGAGCCCCCCGAAGGGCTGGATGGACGGTGAGTCGCAGTGAACGCCCTCGCCGTCATCGTGCTGGTCGTGTGGGCGGTCGGTATCCCGCTCGGAGCCGCTGCCACCGTCGTGCAGGCCCGCCAGGACCCCTGGCTGAGCATGGCCTTCCACATCCGTCCGGTCGCCGTCGGCCTGTACTGCGCGCTCCTCGTGGTGTGGTGGCCGGCCACCGTGCTCGCGGCGCTCCTGCTGCACGTCTCCGGTCAGGGGGCACGCCGATGACGCTGCCCACCCCCGAGCCGACCCTGTTCGACGCCGGACCGCCGCTGGCGGTCGTCGCCTTCGACTTGTCCGTGGCCGCGACGGGCATCTGCTACCGGGACGGTTCGACCGCCACGGTGAAGACCCGCACCGCGGACGGTGACCGCCGTCTGCTCCAGATCGCCGAGGCCGCGCGGCTCGCGGTCGGCGGCCACCACATCGGGCTCGGCCACCCGCCGGTGCTCGCGGTGCTGGAGGACATCCCCCGCAACAGCCACGCCGCGAAGGCCATCGCCATGGTGCACGGCGTCGTCCGGTCGGTGCTCATCGAGGCCGGAGTGCCGTACGCGCTGATCACGGCGGCGACGCTGAAGGCGTACGCCACCGGCAAGGGCTCCGGCGATAAGACGGCGATGGTGATGGCCGCGTACAAGCGCGCCGGGCTGGAGTTCTCCGACGACAACTGCTGCGACGCCTGGTGGCTGTGGTGCGCGGGGCGTGATCACCTCGGCATCCCGCCGATCGAGCTGCCGAAGGCGCAGCGCGACCGCCTGGCGAAAGTGTGCTGGCCGGAGGTCGAGCGGTGAGCGCCCCGGACGACGCCGTATGGCGCGCCGCGTTCGCCGAGCGGACCGTCGCCCTGGACGGCGGGCACCTGCACTGGACCGGTACCACCAACACCCGCGGTACCCCGGTCTTGGCCATGGCCAACCAGGTGCACACCGCGTACCGGCTGTCCTTCGCCTGGCACCACGGCCGTGAGCCCGAGGGCAACGTCCGGCCCTCCTGCGGCTTCCCCGCCTGCGTGGCCGGCCCGCACCTGCACGACCGGGTGCTGCGCGAGAGGAGCAGCGCGTGACGTTCCCCGGCTCGACGTGGCACCGCGGCATCGACCTGATTGCGGTCGAGCGTGCCAAGTCGGGCCGGGGTGACCCGCCGGTCCTCACCGAGGAGGAACAGCGGTACGCGTGCCGGGAGATGACCGACGAGGGCTTCTCGGCGGCGTTCATCGCCGAGCGGCTGGGCGTCGCCCAGCGGACCGTCACGCGGTGGCGCGACGCCGACGCCCTGCCGGAGGGCGGTGATGCCGGGTGATCTGGGTCGAGCTGTTCCTTGCGTACGGCAGCGCCGTGAACACGGTCGTGGAGTCGCGGGACGTGTGGGCGCCCATCGTCCTCGGGCTCGCCTCGGCCGGGTGGGGGCTGCACCGCGCTCCGCGCCGGACACGGCACCGACGTCCTCGGACATCTGCCGGACAGCCTCCGGACACCGAGCCGGACTTACCCGTACGGGAGACACCCGCGAGGGGGGTGACCTGCGCGGACACAGGCCCGGACACGTCCGGGCCGAGGGGGCGGACATGTCCGGGCGACACGAAATGCACCGAGGAGCTGACTCATGGCACGACCGTCCCGCTACGCGCCGGACACCCTTCCCCGGCCGCACCACTGGATGGACGACGCTGCCTGCCAGGGCGTCCCCACCGCGGCGTTCTTCCCCGCCGGCGCGGGCGGCGTCCCCGCGTCGATCGACGCCGAGTACGCCAAGAGGGTCTGCGCGGGCTGCCCGGTCAAGTCTCAGTGCCTCACCCACGCGCTGACGTTCCGCGAGGACTACGGGGTGTGGGGCGGCCTTGACGAGCACGAACGCGCCGAACTGCTGCGCCGGGCACGGCGCGAGGCGGAGAACCAGCGCCGCCGGGAGCGCGCGAAGGAGAAGGCCGATGCCGCCACGGCCGCGTGAGCCCGCCCGGCTCGGATCGGGCCGCTGGCACCCCGCGGCCGGGCTCGACGCCCGGGCCGCATTCGGAGAACGAGAGGAACAGATCCATGAGCGAGACCACCGGCACGACGGTGAAGTCCCGGATCGGTTCGCGGCGGGGCAGCGAGTACCGGCCCCGGCTGCGCGGCGACGAGCGCGAGGAGATGCGCAGGACGCTCGCGAAGAAGTACGGCGCGGGCGCGTCGATCCGCACCCTGGCGTCCGAGCACAGCCTGTCGTACGGGCTGACCCGGCACCTCCTCGTCGAGGCCAAGGTGACGCTGCGCGGGCGCAGCGGGCAGCGGAAGGGGCGCGGGTGACGCGCGGGGCCGCGCCGTCGCCCGCCGCTGCGAGACGGCGCGGCCCCGCGGCCTCCGCCGGTAGGGAGAGGAGAGAGGCCATGCGGTGTCCGCAGTGCGGGGAGCCGGTGGTGTGGACCGTGACGGACGCCGGGCGGCGCCTGGCGGTCAACAAGGAGCCGGACGACGACGGGAACACCGCCGCATACCGGGACGGCACGGGAACGTGGCGGTCGCGGCGCCCGACGGACGAACTGCCCGTGGCGCGCTGGGAGAAGCTGTACATGCCGCACGTCGCGACCTGCGAGGCGCAGGTGCAGCGACGGCAGCGACGCCCGGCGGTCTTGCCGCCCGGCGTCGCGGACATGTCGGCGTACCGGCGCCGCGCTCGCCCCTGAGCGCCTGGTCGCACCTCGCCGCCCCAGCCGGCCCCGTTTCGTCCCCGCCCCGCCCTTGACCAAGGCCGCATCCCCTTCTGCTCTGCCCTGACCGGGCAGCGCCCTCACCACCCGAGAGAGAGCCCGCCGTGAACCACGAGCAGCAGCAGCCGGAGCGCAAACCCGGCTGCCCGCCGCACGAGTTCGGCAACGTCCTGGTCTGGCGGTGGTCGAGGGAGATCCCGCGCACGCTGAAGGGCGGCTTCCTGACGATGCTCTACGCGCTCCGGGCGATGGTCACGGTCAGCGGTGAGACGCGGTTCTCCGGCGACGGCAAGCCCATCCGCATCCAGGACATCGCCAAGGCCGCCGGATGCCGCGAGCAGGACGCCCGCCGCTACCTGGACGCCGCGATCCGCGCCGGTGTCGTCATGACCGTCGGAGAGCGCCGCCGTGGCCGCCCGACGGTCTACCGGCTGCTGAACTGCCCCTGGCCGGACTGGGCGAGCGCGGCCGACTACCTGAAGACCACCGCCCGTCCCCGGAAGACCGAAGAGGACGACGGAAGTTCGGGCCACAAAGGCTCGAACTCCGAAGGAGACGAAGTTCGGGCCACAGAGGCACGAACCGACGGCGAAGAGGTTCGGGCCACAGAGGCACGAACGGGTTCAGACCACAGAGGCACGAACGGTTCGGGCCACAGAGGCACGAACAACCCAGGGGTTACCCACGACAGAACCCAAGACATGGCTGATGTAGTACCGCAACCAGACGAACGCGCGGGCGCGCGAGATCCAGACGGTTCCAGCCAGCCGGACGAGCCCGAAGCACGGTCGTGCCCGGTCTGCACGACGGGCCGCATCGTCCGCCCGGACCGCGACCGCTGCGGCGGCTGCCTCCGAAACGCGCAGACGGGCGTACAGGGCGCGTTCCTGGTGCCGCTGACCGGCGGAGGCCAGGACGCTGCCCGCAAACGCCCGGAGCGCGTGCCCTGGCCCCAGGAAGACCCGGCCGCCCCGCGACGAACGTGCGGCTGCGGGCGCGAGTACCGGCTGCGGACCTCCGACCGGTGCCCGACGTGCCTGGTCACCGCCGAAGAGGAACGGCGGGAGCTGGAGGCGGTGAAGCACGGGTGAACCCTGACTTCCTGCCTGAGATCGGCCGCGCGGTGCGCGACATCGCCGCGTACGCCCATCGCGGCGAGGTCACGGACCAGACGCTCGCCGAGCTGGCCGAGGAGCTGGAACGCGCGGTGCACCTGGTGCGGTCCGCGCAGGGCAAGACCACGCCAGCGAACCGCTGCTCGCGGCACCCGGGCGGCCCCATCGACCCGACGGCCGACAACGGCTGCCTGCTGTGCGGTACGGCGAACCGGCGGCCGGCCAGGACGCTGCCCGAAGGGGTCGAGTTGGGCGAAGTCCTGCGCGCTGTCGCCGACGACGGCCACGAGGCAGCCGCAGCCCGCTACGGGGCGCAGGCCGTCGCCCGCGCGCTCGCCATCGGCACCCGCCACCCCTCGAAACCACGCCCCGGGCAGACCGCCCGGAAACCCCACCCCGAAGGAGAAACCACCCGATGACGAACGACACCGTGCCGCACCGCCGGTTCCCGTGCGCACGCTGCCCGTGGAAGCGCGACACCCCCCGGCGAGTTCAGCGCCGAGCGGTACGAGGCCCTGAAGTGCACCAGCGAGCAGCCCCACGGCATAGAACCCGGCCTGAGCGCACCGCTGTTCGCCTGCCACAAGACCGACGGGGGCGCTGAGGAAGCGTGCGCCGGATGGCTCGCCGCCGTCGGACACCGGCACATCGGCGTGCGCCTCGCCGTCGCGCACTGTTCAACGCCTACGAGGAGATGACCGCCCACCAAGGCCGTCGTCGGGAGGAGACGTGAGTCCCCGAGGCGCGTACACCGCGACCCCTTGCCGCGCGTGCCGGACACCGAAGCCGTCCCGGCTCTACCTGTGCGGCAACTGCTGGGAGCAGCTTCCGCCCGCCGCGCGCCGTGCCCTCACCGCACGCGGCGACCGCGTCCGAGCACTGGCTCGGCTGCGCGAGCTGCACACCCACATCGACGCCGGGCTGCCGCTCGGAGAGCTGGAGATCACGGCATGAACGAGCAGGACTACCGGCTCGACGTCGTCGAGGCACTGGAGCGCGCGAGCCGGGCGCCGGCTTGTCGCCTGGGCCGACGCGGCAGCGGCCAGTCTGCCCGTGTGGCACTGGCGTTTCCTCGCCGCCGCGGCCGTCCTCCTCGCCGCTCCCGCCGTCGCCTGGCTGCTCCACCCCCGGCGTACCGCGAACCGCCGCGCATACCGCGCCGAGGACACCGTGACGACCCCGCTCCCCAGCTGGAAGCAGCGCGGAACACCAGGTCCGTGAAGGACCGACCATCCTCCGTCACCGCGTGAGCACGATGCGTGCTCAGGCGGTCGTGGAACTCCCGACCCGATGGGACAGACATGCACGACAGGACGAACGAACACCCCGACGAGAGCGGCGAGTTCATGCCGCCGCTGCCTCCGTACTCGGGCGAGCTGACCGTGTGCGTGAAGTGCTCGCACAACGAGGCGTTCACGTACTACCGGCCCGCCTGCCCGCGCGCGATGCACGACCGCAACGGGCGGATGCAGCAGCGCGGTCCACTGCCCGAGCGGCTGGAGCGGGCCTGCCAGCGCTGTGACTACTCGTGGGACGAGGCTCTGGTTCCGGCCGAGGGCATCCACCCCGCCACGGTGGAGAACGTCGCCCGCGCCCTCCAGGAGTGCGCGCCGTACCCGGTGAATCAGCCGGCGGCGACGTACACCGCCGAGCGGCTGCTGGGCGTCGCACACGTCCTCCTCCGAGCCGACCACCCGATGTGGGCGACGGTGTTCGAGCACACCGGTCCGCTGCCCGCCGAACAGCCCACCCCGCCGCCCACGCCCGCAGGGCTGAAGCAGACGGTCCCGGCCACGCCCGAGCCGACCGGGCCGACCGTCCAGCAGGCGGGGTTCGTCGACCAGTGAGCCGACGGCACCGCCCGGACAGCCAGCAGGACAGAGCCGTACCGCCGGACAGCACTCCGGGCAGATCGGACGCCGCCCGGACAAGCCCGATTGAGCGCCCGGACGGTGTCCGGGTCGAGTACCGGGCACGCGTACCCCGGCACCTCGTCGGCGCCGCCTTCGCCGAAGCGCTCGCGGCGATCGGGCAAGCCACCCGCTCGGACACGGCCGGACAGGTCCCGGATAACGCCGGAGAACCGCCGGACACGGCCGACGCCGCCAGCGACGACACCGCCCGGGCAGCGCGTCCGGGCGGTGTCCGCCGCGCCCAGGTACGGGACGCGATCAACGACGCCTTCGACATCCCCTCGGCCCGGACCACCCCCCGGAGGAGTCCCGCTGATGCCCCCTGACACAGCCCGCGCTGCTCTGTTGCTTGCCCACCGCCTCGTCCAGCGGAACGGCCTGACGCTGCAGCAGGCGCTCACCGCCGTCGGCCAGGTCCTCCGCAGCGAGTCCGGCCCGTACACGGAGCTGGTGCGCGCCGAGTGCCGCGCCGCCCTCGGCGAGATGGCCGCTGCCTTCCGCCCGCTGGTTGAGGCCATGGCCCGGCAGCTCGCCCAGGCCGTTGCGGCGGCCGGGCCGATCCTGCGGCAGTTCGCCGAGTACCTGCGCTCCGCGCGCCCCGGCCCGGCCGCCGCCCGCCGCGACCGGCCGGCTTGGCAGTCGCCGTACGGGCCACCCGGTTCCCGAGCGGTGCCGTACGCCCCGAGTGCACGACACGGTGCATCTCCGGGGCGACGCCCTGGTCCCGCTGGCAGGAAGGGACCGCGTGCCCGACGACGATGACACGGTCGCCGCCCGGCCGACCCTCAGCCTGTGCGACGTCGTCCGCATCACGCCGTACCGCGAGGGCGAGCCGGATCATCGGCAGGCATGCACGACGTGGTTCCCGCAGCCGGTGACGCTGGTGTACGCGCATCGGGCCAGCCTGCCGCCCTTCGGGACGCTCACCGCTCCCCGCGGCCGGAACGTGCCGCCGCTGGTCGGATTCGCGCTGTCCGACGAGTCGGTGGCGTTTCCCGAAGCGGAGGCCGGGGTCGAGCGGTTGTGGCAGCACCGCGCGACCGGGGCCAGCGTCGATCTGTGGTCGTGGGCGGCGCCCGGCACCTGGGTGTACAGCCTCGTCGTCGAGTGGCGGCCGATGCCGCTGGAGGGCTGGCCCCTGGCCATCGAGGGCCAGGACGTGCTCGCCGGCGGGTCCGCCCATGCGTCCCGTGGACGCTACGCCTGGCCCACTCCGCCGCCGATCCCGAACCCGCACGACGTCGACCCCGACGTGCACTTCGTGCTGTCCACCGAGGCCAGCGGACCGCCGGTTCACCCCTGCGCGGCGTCGTTCTGGTGCTCGTGCTGAAGGTCGGTCCGGGCACCCGGGCTCAACTTCCGCTTTCGGAAGTACCGCTCGACTTCAGTCCACAGCCATAGCCGCACCCGGCCGCGCTCCCAGATCGTCGGGGGAAAGTCGCTGTCGTTCTTGACGATCTGCCGGATTCGAGCAGTGGTCAGACGTGGCAGCCCAGCCGCCTGGAGAAGGTCGGGCATCTCCGGGATGGAGCAGATCACCGGCCGCTCCTGGCCGTGAGCCTTCCGAACCCCTCTGGGGGAGCCGGGCATACCGCCGTCCTCTCACAACCTGTTTGCGCAACTGGCGAAAACAGGTAGCCTTCCGATCGCTACACCTGCGCCCCTGCCGTCGTAGTCGCATACGACAGCAGGGGCAACGGACAGCGGCGGCTCGGAAGTCGCACTCCGGGCCGCCGCACCCCCCGGTCACCTCGTAGTCGCACACGGGAGAGCCGGGGACGTCAGAGACCTGCCTCACAGGGAGCCCTCACGCATGGGTCACTCTACTGATCTAAAACCGGCGTCGTCGGCGGTCGACGCGGACACCGCGGGCGCCGGCACCTCGCAGTCGCCCCGCTTCGGCGGTGGTCCCCGATGACGCAGTCCGGCAGCGGCGCGGCCTCAGCGAACCAGGCCGAGGACTTCGACCAGCCGCGTATCCCCGGGGTCCGGTACCGCAAGGAGACCCGGTGCCGCGAGGAGGTCGTCGAGATCGACGGCCAGCCCGAGCCCCGCACCGTGGAGTACACGGTGTGGGTGCCCGTCCCTCCCCGCGACTGGGACCGGATCATCGTCAACGCTCTGACCTGTGCGGCGATCATCGTGACGCTCCTCGCGGTCACCGGCACGACCGCCGGCATCGGCACGCTCCTGGCGGCGCTGATCCCCGCGTTCATCGCCTACGGCGTCGCGCTGATCTTCGACGTCGTGTGGCTGGCGTGTGTCGCAGTCGAATGGCTGGAGCGCCTAGACCCGGCCCGCGCCAAGGCTGCCCGCACCGCCGGGTGGGTCTCGCTCGGCATCTCCATGGGTGCCGTCATCGCCTTCGGCCACCACTACAACGAGACCGTCGCGGGCGTCGTCGGCTCGATGGTCTCGCTGCTCGCGAAGGGCCTGTGGGTCTTCGTGCTGCGCTACCACGCCGTTCCGCTCAGCGACTCGGTCGCGTTCTGGCTCAACCGGCGCCGACAGAAGGCCGCCGCCTCCCTCGCCCTCGCGAAGCAGATGCGCCGCCTCGACGCGTACGACGCGTACATGGCCGCGGCCTTCGGTCCCGAGGCGGCCCGGGCGCACCAGATCAGCGCCCGCACCGCACCGGCCCTCAGCCATCTCGCGGACGCCGCCCCGTGGACGGTGCCCGATCCGTCTGGGACGCCGTCCGGGCACGCGGCGCCGCCCGCGCCGACATCCGGCCCGCTCCCGGACCAGGGCGGACAGGAGGAGGACAGCGGACCGGACAACGGGGACGAGACAGTCCTCCAATTCGAGAAGCCCGCGAAGGCCGAGACGATCCGGGCCGCTTTGATCGAGGACGCCGCGATCAGCGATGAGGACCTGCTCACGAAGGTCATCAAGGTGCACGGCAAGCCCGCCACGGAGAAGGAGCGGCGCCGGCTCGCCGAGACGGTGCGCCGGACGCGGCAGCGAATCGAGAAGAAGTCCAAGGCATCATGACTGCCCGCCGCGTGGAGGGTCAGCGCAGGTGCGGCGGGAGGAAGGCGATGAGCCCGTGTCGAGGCGTTCCACCACGGTCTTGAGGCTCTGGAGGATCGCGCGGAGCCGGGCTCGGGCGTTGTCGACGGTTCCCTAGCGCTAAGTTCACGGTCGTCGACGTGGAGACCTGCTACAGCCTCGGCGACGGCGGGGAGCAGCTCGCTTCTGTCACCGTCGCCGTGAAGCCCAAGAATTAGCGAAAGCCCGTTTTTGCGGTTCAATATTTACCCGCATAACAGAATTCCCCAAATGTACGGGTTGCCGAAATTCGCCTAGAATGAAATGGAAGTAATCGAGATTAATTAAGAAATGGGGAGCCGGAATGAGTGAGAAGATTATGGCCACCGAGCACGCTGCGATCAACCAGGTGGCGAACCAGATCGTGCGCCTGCTCGACGACTCGCGTGAGCTGATTCCCGGCCCCGCCTCCGAGCTGATCTGGGAGACGCGAGAGATGCCCATCGAGGGGGCCGGCGCCCGCACGCTCCGCGTGACCGCCGACTTCGGCGGCGAGCTGGTGGACATCGACCTTGCGATGACCTTCACCGTGAAGGGCACGCGCGGGTACGACGACTGACCACTCGCCTGCTGACGGGAGGGTCCGCACACGCAGTTGTGTGCGGACCCTCCCGTCATGCGGGGATTCACGGCGCTCAGGATTTGATGGACCTCACGGTCGGCTTCCTCTTCGGCTTGACGCCGTACTCCTTGGCGATGCCGTTGATGGTCTGCTCGGTGTACGGCGTGTGCTCCTGGAAGCGGTACATGGAGAGACCAGAGGCTTCAAGCTCCTCGGCGAGCACCTTGCGGTACTCGTGGCGCAGGCGCTCGGCCTCCTTCGCGGCATCGTTCATCGCCTTCTCGGCGTCCAGCATCCGCTGGGGCGGCTCCCACTCGCCGCTCGCGTCCGGCTTGTCGGGGGTGTTCGGGTGTGCGGTCATGCAGATCAGTATTCCACAAGCGTGCTTTGGTAAACGCGATTGGGCATTCCGCCTTAAGGTCTCTGACCTGTGGAAATAGTGATCCAAACTGGTTTTACCCAAATGCATTTGGGTAGAATGTGAGTGGAACACCCCACTCACCCACGAAGGATCAGAGATGTCCGAAGAGAGCTACGCGCAGCACCTCGCGGGGCAGTCCCAACTGGCCGCCGCCGCGTATCAGTTCGGCGAGATCGTCGCCGAGACCGACGCTCGCCGCGAGGCCCGCGCCGAGCTGAAGATTCACCGCTTCGACAGCACCGCAGAGGCCCGCGCGGCGTGCGACCGCGACGAGATCGCGGACGGCGACGTGCTGGTGGTCGACTCCGAGCAGGTCGTCGGATTCCTCGTCGTCGCCTTCCCCGCCGCCATCACCGAGGAGCGCGGCACGTTCGGCCAACTGCCCACCCCTGCACACGAGTACGCGGACGGCAGCTACGCCGACAGCGCCCACCTCGCCGAGTACCAGGCCCGCGTGCTCGGCGCCCCGGTGCGCATCGAGCACGCCTCGTCGGCCATCCTCGCGCACCGAGCGGACACCGTCCTGATCGACACCGGCGACGAACACGCCCACTACGCCGACCAGCTCGCCGACAGGTCGCTGTGCGAGGAGTACAGGTGCCGCGACCTGGACGAGGACGAGGCGGCCGACCGCGCGCCGTGCAAGTCCTGCCGCGCCCGCGCCCGCGACCGGGCCGCCTCCCGCGAGGCCGCGCTGCGCGCCGAAGAGGAGGCCGCCGCACAGGAGCCGGCCCGGCCCGAGGTTTCTGTCCCGGGCACGCACACCTTCGACAGCTCGGCCGAGGCGTACGACGCCTCGCAGTGCCGCGACGACATCCGCGACGGCGATGTGCTCGTGGTTCCGTCGGAGGGCATCGTCGCGATCCTCAACCGGGCCTGGCCCGCCGCCCTGACGGCCGTGCACGGCGAGCTGCACACGCTGACTGCGGCGGCGGGCGACATCGAGGGCGGCCGGTACAAGGCGAGCGTCGAAGCCGCCGCCCAGGCCGCCGCGCGCCTCGACGTGGAGCTGGCCCCGCTGCACCGGCCGGTGGAGCCGTACGCAGCCGGCGACCGCTTCGTGTGCTCCGACGGCTCGACCCGCACCGTCGCGCATGCCGAGCGTGGACGCGACGGGCACCTGTGGCTCCACACCGCCGAGGGCTCCGCCTGGCGCGCGGACCGCAGCGAGAAGGTCGACGTCTCCCGCGTCGACGAGGCCCACAGGGCAGCCCGGCGGGCGGCGGCAGCGTTGCGGACCTCGCCGCCGCCCGCCGACGACGAGGCCGCGGTCGCCATCCGCGAGCTGGGCGAGGCCCTGCGCTACCTCGCGCAGGCGTCGCCCACGACGCTCGACGACCTGAGCGCCGGGTGCACGCGCCGGGTCGTCGCCGAACTGCCGCGGCTGGCCGTCGTGCCCGGAGACATCATCCACATGCTCGGCGTGCGCCTCCACGTCCTCGACACCGGCGTGCAGAACGCCCACGGAGAGACGCCCCGCTGGTGGGCCGAGGTGCACGGCGTCGACGAGGCGGACCGCCGCGCGACGTACCGGGCGCCGTGGCGCTCCGCCATCGCCGTCGAGCACGCGGCATGGGACCTGCTCACCGTCGAGCGCCTTGCCCCGACGCAGCCGTTCTGACCTGCACCAGCCGACAGGAGAAGAGGAAGCAGCATGTACGAAGTCACCATCGAGCACCCTGGCTTCGACGAGGAGCCGCTGTACTCCTGCAAGGACGGCGGCGAACTGCGCAGTCTGGTCTACGGAGTTCACCGGGCGCAGGGGCAGGAAGT
The DNA here is from genome assembly GCF_013450295.1 of Streptomyces sp. AJS327. Classification (GTDB taxonomy): domain Bacteria; phylum Actinomycetota; class Actinomycetes; order Streptomycetales; family Streptomycetaceae; genus Streptomyces. The sequence continues at coordinate 58,229 of NZ_SKBR01000004.1, read as the reverse complement.
TGCCGATCACAGCGAGGCCATCGCCGACATCAGTGCGCTGCGTTCCCGAGCGGACATCGAGGGCGTTGGCGTGCTCGACGTCGGCGCGGTGAAGGTGCGGGTCAAGCCCGCCGAGTACGGCGACTGGGCGTGCGAGGGGCACGAGAGCCTGTACGCCGGGCTGGGCGAGTCCGTGATGTGCGACGGGTCGTGTGTCGTGCGCCCGCGCTTCGACCGCGAGGCACAGATCGCTCTGGCCCTGGCGCTCGACGACGCCGAGCTGGACGCCTCGGGCGGTTGCGGCGCGTGCGGGCTGGAGGCCGGGCAGATGTGCGCAGACTGCGAGCGGTGCAACTGCGACCGGCACGACGGATGTGAGCGGCCGGCGGCCGAGCCCGCGCGATAGGTCGCCGGACAGTCCAGGACGCCCTGTCCTCCCTGGTGGGGGGCAGGGCGTCCTGCTGTCCGCACGGGCCGTCCCGACGATGTCCGGAGCAGTCCGGCACGCCGCGTTCTTTGCCTACCCTTTGCGGTCCCCCAGATACCCAAATGGATTTACCCAAATTCATTTGGGTAAAATGGTGAATGTAACACCACACCACAAAGCAAGGCGAAAGGGACCGCCCATGAGCGCCACGGACACCACCACCGAACCGGCCCGGTGCCGGAAGTGCCGTCGGCCTCTGCGCAACGCGAGCCCGGACGGACTCGGCCCGAAGTGCCGCCGGAACGTACGGCGCGCGAACCGCGAGAACGCTGCCCGCTACCAGGGCTGGCAGGTCGCCAAGGCGGCCGAACTGCTGGAGCTGGGCGCGATCGTGCCGCTCCGCAAGACCAGCCTCACCCGCGTGTTCCTCGTCGTCAGCGACGACGGCAGCGAGATCTACCGGACCGCCGCCTCCGGCCAGTGCAACTGCCCGGCCGGCCTGCGCGGCGTCCGCTGCTACCACGGCGCGGCGGCAGCCGCCGCGGCCTGACCGATCCCCAGGGAGGACAGCACCATGAACGGCCACACGAAGGCAGCCACCCGCGCACGTCTCCTCGGCAAGCTGGTCCGGGGCCGCGCCGACGGCCACCCCCGGCGCCGCGCGCTGCTCACCGCCGCCCGCCACCTGCACGACACCGCCGCGAACTTCCTCGACGCCGCCGACACCGAGGAGATGCCCGAGGCCGCCGACGCCTCGATCAGCGCGGCGTACCGAGCGCTGATGACCGCTGGCACCGGCGTGCCCCTCGCGCTCCTGCACTACGTCACCGACCCGGTCACCGGCTTCCGGACCGAGCTGCCCGAACTGGACCTGATCCACCCGACGTTCCGGTACCGAGCGCGCGAGCTGCGCGCCCGCCACCTGTACGTGATCGAGATGGGCCACCTCGACAGTCACGACGAGGACGTGGTCCTGGCCGCGCTCTCGGCGCTGTGCGACCTGCACCGCGAGTGGGACCAGCTCACCGAGGACGCCCGCGACGAGCTGAGGCGCGACCGCACCCGCCCCGTCGTGTACCGCGCACACGACGGCCGACGCTCCGCCGAGCACCTGCGCGGCCACCTGACTGTGTTCGACGGCGCCCGCGTCATCGCCTCGCTCGACGTGCCCGAGCACACCGCGCCCGGCGACGTCTGGCAGCTCATCAACCAGGCCGCGGCCTGACCGGGAGGACACCGATGTTCCGCGAAAGCATCACGCACTCCGGCGGCACGACCGAGGGCACCGCCAGCGAGCAGCACGCGCTGACCCTGCTGGCCCGCGCCCTGCGGCGCGGCTACGCGATCGACCTCACGCGCGACGGCGGCGCGACCATCTCATGGACCGCGGGCAGCTTCGGCCCCGGCGAGACCGTCGTCACCGCCCCGCGCTCGATCGTCTTCACTCCCGAGCTGCCCGTCGGCCGCGCCCTGACCGAGTCCACGTGCGACGACCTGCTGCTCGTCCAGTCGCGCGACGCCGAGTACGACCCGGTCAACCGGGTCATAACCGGCGGGATCTGGCGCATCCCGCAGGGGGCGACCGCCCGGCTGCGTGCGCGCGGACTGGTCGTCGTCGACGACCGCAACCGCGTCCGGCCGAGCCTCACCGCGCAGATAGGGCTGTTCGCCCGCGACCACTGCACCCGGACCACCGACCCGGGCGGCTGGTACTACCCGGCCGGCGGCGGAGCGAGGCGGTACTCGGCGGCCAGCGTCGCGATCTGCTCGTGCGGCTTCGCCCGCCACTGCGGCGACCGCACCGAGGCCCGGCGGCACATCACCGGCCACCGCACCGAGGTCTGCACCGAGTTCGTGCGCGACCTGACGACCCCGGCCCCGGCAACCGCCTGAACGGCCCGGACACGCCCCGGACATGTCCACGGACGTGTCCGGGCGCTGCCCGGACAGTCGGCCGGACACCCGCGCCACCTGCCCGGACAGCGTCCAGACACACCCAACTCACCGACGGAGGACCCCCGATGGTCACCGCTCCGCACAAGGCCCGCACGGGACACGTCTACGTGATCCCCTGCTCCGGCAAGAAGCTCGACCACGCGGCACCGGCCCGCGAGCTGTACCGCGGCTCGTACTTCCGCGCCTGCTGGCGGACCGCCGCCGCGCTCGCCGGGGACGACGACCTGGTCCTCATCCTCAGTGCCCGCCACGGGCTCGCGCCGGTCGACAAGGTGCTGGAGCCGTACGACGCGCAGTTCGGGAACAGGTCTGCCGTGTCGGACCGGGTCCTCGCCGCGCAGGCCAGGTTGTTGGGTATCGAGCACGCCCGCGAGGTCACCGTCCTCGCCGGCTCCGCCTACGTGCGTGCTGTCCGTACGGTGTGGCCGCACGCCAAGGCGCCGTTGACCGGGCTCAACATCGGCAAGCAGCTCCAGCTCCTCAACGAGCTGCGCACCAAGGCCGAGTTGGATGAGCGGCCGGATGAAGGCGGCCCCGCCCCGGCGGCCGGGGAGACGCCGGAGTTCGCCGGGCATCCGGTCGACGAGGTCGCCGGGCGCGGCTCGCTGTACGAGCTGCCGTACGACTACAAGCAGACGGCCCGGGACTTCACCGTGGCCGTGGCCGGTCCCGGGCGGTACGAGGGCAAGCCGCCGTACAGGTACCTGGTGAAGGAGTACAGCACCGCGCTGGCCTGGGCGAAGGTCTTGGCGTGGTTCATGGTCGAGCAGGAGAGCCCGGACGCGTACGTGGTCGGTGCGCTGTCCTTCGAGGGCGCGCCCGAGCCCGGGTGCGGTTACTTCTGGACCGACTTGCGCGGGGAGTTCGCGCGCCAGGAAGCGCTCGACGACCTCGCCGACCAGGCGGCCGAGACCGTCACCGAGTTCGAGTCGAAGACGTACGGCATGACCCGCGAGGGCGTCGTGCTCCCCGACCGGCAGGCCGAGTACAACCAGGCCCGTGACGCGGCGGCGGCAGCAGCGTGGCCGCTCGTGGTGCGGATGGCCGAGAACGACGGCCGGTGATGGGCGGCAATGCGCGGGCGCGCGCCCTCCAGTGGTCGACCCGCCAGGCGGAACTGGTCGCCGCGGCCGACGCCGGGCAGCTCCGGTACGGCCCGGACGGCGTGCTCCGCGAGCACCCCCGCCCCGGGCAGGCCGGGCGTACCGTCGCGGACGGCCGTCTCGTACCGCTGCTGCGCGCCGGGTTTCTCACCCGCGACGGCCAGCGCGTCGCGGTCACGGCCGACGGCCGGGAAGCGCTGCGGCTGTGGCGCCGGTGACGTCCGGCCCCGGTCGAGCGGGACCGCAGCGAGGAGCGGCAGGCGTCGCTGCGGCCCCTGCTCGGCGGGGAGGAAGCCGCCCGCCGGGCCGCCGCCGCGGCCGAGGACGAGCGGCGGCGGGCCGAAGAGCGGGAAGCCCTGTACGCGGCGCTGGAACGGCTGCACGCGTGGGAGGCCCGGGACGAGCGCCTGTATGCGGTGTGGGCGCGGGTCCAGGGCATCACCCACCGGCTCGGCCGGCGACGCCCTCCCGGCTGGGTGCCCACCGCCGAGGAGATCGCGCGGCACCACCTCGACCCGGAACTGGTCGACGAGCTGCGCGCCGACGCCGAGTCACCGCAGGAACGGCCGGAGGTCCCCCGCACGCCAGCGCTGCGCACCCCGGAGCTGCCGCCGCTGCCCGCCGCGCCCGACGCGGTCGAACAGCTCGACCTCTTCGCCTCCGCGGCGGGCGTGGGTGAATGCAGCCGTACGGCTGCCTCCGCCGGATAGCCTGACCGCATTCACCAGGAGCAAGGAGCCGACCATGGGAGCCATCCAGGAGCCCACGACCACGATGGGGCCGTACCGGACGGAGATCCGCAGCGAGTCGTTCTACCTCACGGTCAGCGGCCCCACGGCGACGCCTGGCGCGCGGCGCGTCGACCGCCAGACCCTGAGCGTCCCGGCCGCGCACGCTCCGTTCATCCTGGCGGCCCTGGACCAGGTCACCGCGCACAACGGGTGGAAGGACTGGAACGGCACGCGCCGCACTGGTGCGATCACCGTGACCCGGGACGGCGACGAACTCCTTCTCCGCGTCGACGAACCGGTCTACGCCCAGGAGTGGAATGACGAGGACCGCGCGGACACATCTGTCTCCACCGAGATCGGGTACGAGGATGTCGGCGACCTCCGGGAACAGGTCAAGCCCTGCGCCTGACCCGGCGCGCACGACGACGAAGGCGTCCCGCACAACAGAGTGCGGGGCGCCTTCGCGCGTATCGGGGTCTCGCCGGGCGGTGGGTCAGGAGTCGGGCTGGACCGTACGGCGGGGGCCGGGCTGCCGTGAGTGGCCCTGGATGATGTCGCTGACCCGCTGGGGCTTGCAGTTGATGCGCTGGGCGATCTCGTCGCGGCTGTGCGTGTGGCGGAGTTCGGTGACGACCCGGCCTCGCTCGGTCTTTAGCCAGCGCTGGAGCGCGGGCACGTTCTCCAGCGCCCGGGTCAGCGCCTCGGCCTGGGAGAGGGTTGGTTCGCCGTCGGCGAGGCGGGCCAGGTAGGCGTACGGCTCGGGGAGCTGATCGTGATCCATAGCCTCATGCTATTGGGTACCCAATAGCTCTGACGATCAAGGTCCCGCTAGTCGTGTTTTCGCAGGCCAAGGGCCTGATATTCCGTCGCGATCCAGGTGCCCAAATGGATTTACCCAAGTCGATTTGTGGAATGATGTATGTAGTTCAACAAACCACCCCGAAAGGACACGAGATGGACGCCGCGACCGCTCTGAAGCGCCTCACCGACCGCGCCGAGGTCCATATCGAGGCCGACGAGAAGGCGCGCACCGCGCTGGCCGAAGCGCTCGCGAACGCGCCCGCCACCGACCTCACCATGCAGATCGACGGCACGTTCAGGGAATCCGCGAACGCGACGCCCTGGCGGCAGCTCATGAAGCGCGTGGAGCGCCACGGGGTCCGCGAGGGCCTGGCCAAGCAGAAGGCCGAAGTGCTGGAAGTCCTTCTCTCCTACGGGATGGGCATGAGCACCAGCATGGTCGCCAACAGCGCGCGCCTGGCCGAGCAGGACGGGCTGCGCCGCTTCCTCGACGTGGTGGACACCATCGAGATCGACGAGGACAGCGACCTGGCCGGCACCCCGGTCGAGGTCCCGGAGACGACCGAGGGTCAGCGCGCGGTCCTGCGGGCCATCAAGGAGACCGGCGTCGTACTCAAGGAGGCGCACGTCCTCGACGGCGGCGTTCGCACCGAGAACCGCCAGGGCACCACCGCGCCGACCCCCGACCGCATCGACTGGGCGGTCAGGCAGGGCTGGGCCGTGGTGGACACCTCCGCCGAGCTGCGCGAGGGCCAGGCGGTGACGCTCACCAGCCTCGGCGAGGCGATCATCGCGGGCTGACCGGACGCCCGCTCGGCGGGGCCGACCGGCCCCGCCCCTCCCCACCGTTCGAGAGAGGTGCACCCATGCCCACACAGCAGCTCACCCCCGACCAGGTCGAACAGCTCGGAGAGGCCACCGGCAAGATCGCGGCGCTGGCGGCGAAGGCCCTCCACCACACCTGGCCGCACCTGCGGTTGAAGGACCTGGTCGAGCAGTTCACGCGGGACAGCGCACTGGAGCTGATCGCCCTCACCTACCCGGAGGGGATCGAGCACGACCGTACGCCGGGCGAGGCAGCCGGCGAGGCGGGCGCCGTCCTGATCCGCGTCTGGGCGGACGCCCGGCTGGAGGCCCGCGCCCAGCTCGACGCGCAGCGCACGGACGGCCCGGCCACCGAGCCGGTCGTCGTATGCGCCTGCGGGACCTCGGTCCCCGACAACGACGAGGCCCGCCGCGGCCACGCCGACGCCTGGCACTCCGAGAAGTCCCCGGCGGTGTGGGGGCCGCCGGTCGTCCCGCGCCGCCACACCTGACCACCCGTCTGGGCGGGGCCGACCGGCTCTGCCTCGACCAGCAACCGGAAGGAGTTCGCCCCATGGCGGACATCACGATCACGCACAGCAGACTGGAAGGAACGCTCATCGACGGCTCCGTGAAGGGGGACGGCGTTTGGGATGTCGTCCGCCACCACGGCTTCCGCTCCTCCCGCAACGTCGGCCTGTACGTACCGCACTCCCGCGACAAGGAGGCCGACCTCTGGCGGATCAACAGGGCGAAGCTGGCCCTGGAGGCAGACGGGCACTCCGTGACCGTCGAGATCGACGAGGAGACACGGCGGACCTTCGCCGAGGCCGAAGCCGACCGGGTCGAGCGTGCCGAGGAGCGCGTCGAGCGGTTCGAGGGCTACGCCGACAACGCGGCCCGCTCCTCGAACGCGCGCCGCGCGAGAGCGGACGACATTTCCCGCCGGTTCGAGTTCGGGCAGCCGATCCTCGTCGGGCACCATTCCGAGGGGAAGGCACGCCGCGACGCCGCCCGCATCGACACCAACATGCGCAAGAGCTTCGAGGACGCGGACCGTGCCGGTCACTTCCAGCACCGGGCGGGCGCCGCAGCCGCCTACGAGCAGCACCGCAACGACCCGTACCGGACGCTGCGCAGGCTGGAGAAGCTGCGGGCCGAACTGCGCGTCATCGAGCGCCGCAACGGCGGTCCCGTTGCCGACGACGTCCCACCCACCGACCGGGACGGTCGGATCATGCGCGACCTGCGGGAGGAGATCGCCCACTGGGAGGAGGTCGTCGCCAAGGCCGAAGCGGACGGCGTGAAGATCTGGCGGCCGGAGGACTTCGCGCCCGGGGACTTCGTGCTCAGCCGCCGCACCTGGTACCAGATCGCGCGGGTCAACCCCAAGACGCTGTCGATCGCGTGGAACCTGCGCCTCGCGCCGAAGCAGGTGATGACCCTGGAAGACGCGACGTTCGACGACGGCCGGGTCGGCACGTTCACCGTCGACTACACGAACGCGCGCGCCCGCTGCCCGGAGAAGGCGATGGCTGCGTTCCTCGCCGACGGCAAGGTGCCCGGCGCCAGGTCGGTCGGCGAAGCGTCGGCGCAGTACCCGGCCGAGGACGTCCGCCGGGAACAGGCGGAGGCGAAGAAGGCCAGGCCGAAGGCGCCGAAGAAGCGCAGCGACCCGAAGATCCCGAAGCGGGTGCTGGTCGAGTGCGAATTGGGCGCCAGTGAGGCCACGCTGACGTGGCTGAACGGCAACAGCCAGCCGCACCCCGACCACAAGCCGGAGACGATCACCGCCCCGGAGGGGGAGAAGTACCACCGGGCGACCTGGTCGCGGAATCTGATGAAGCAGGTGGACGAGCTGCTGGCCGAGCGCGGATACGAGCGCAGCGGGAAGTGGAAACCCCGCCGGGGCTGGGGCGAGGTCACCGCGATCGTGCCCGCCCCGGCCAAGGACGGCGAGCCGAAGCAGGAGGAGCTGTCGTGATCGACATCGACGAGCTGGTGCGGATCGGCCGCGAGACTCCGGCGTACCACACCGAGGACGACTGCCTGGACTGCGGCGCTGCGGCCGGCCAGCCGTGCACGGTGCACTGCGAGCACCGCGGCGGTGAGGCGCGGCAGGCGGTGAAGGAGCGGATCACGGATCTGGGCGACGTGGAGTTCCGTGAGCTGCTGGACGCGGCCCGGCACCGGCGGGGCTTCGGCAAGGACGAGCCTGGGTTCTCCTGGGCGTGGCTCGCGATCGAGGACGAGGTCGAGGAGCGCGGCCTGGTCCCCGTCGAGTAGGCGTCTGACCTGCGAAAATTCGTGGATTTTCGCGGTTCACCAACTGTACGGGCTATTGGGTACCCAATAGAATTGATCTTGTTCACCCCCTCCCAACACCGGTTGGGAGGGGGTGCGGCATGTGCGCAGCGAGAGAGAGGACAGCGACGTGATCACCTTCGACGAACTGGTGAAGATCGGCCGCGACACCCAGAACGACGACCTCGGCGACGAGTGCCTGATCTGCCAGGCCGAACCCGGCCAGCCGTGCGGCGTCGAGTGCGACAAGCGCGGCGAGCTGGCCGCACGCCGCGTGCGGGAGATGACCGTCAACCTGCCCGGCGCCCAGTTCGAGGAACTGCTGGCCGCCGCGCACGAGCGCGAGGCCCGCGACGACGAGACGCCCGGCTTCTTCTGGGCCTGGTGCGCGGTCGACGAGGAGGCCACGGCCCGCGGCCTCGGCGTCGCCCGGCCCTCGCCCGCCGAGCACCTGCGGGACTTCTGGTCCTGACCATCGGAGATCCGCACACCACCCGACCGCTCCTCATACCCGAGAGGAACAGACGATGACCGCCACCAAGACCGACACCCCGAGGAAGCCCGCCAAGCGCAGGGCGCCCGCCAAGAAGACGGCGACGACGGCCGCTCCGGCCCGGGCCAAGAAGACCGTCGAGCCGACGAAGGTCAGCAAGCGCCGCGAGGTCGTCGCCGAGCAGGCAGCGAAGACGGCCGAGCAGGTGCGCACCGTACTGAAGCGCATCCCGGTCGACCGGATCGACCGCGACCCGAAGCAGCCGCGTGAGCACTTCGACCAGGCCAAGCTGAACGAGCTGGCCGGCTCCATGAAGCGGATCGGACAGCAGCAGGCGATCAGCGTGCGGTACAACCCGGGCAGCCGCCGGTACACGCTCATCATGGGTGAGCGCCGCTGGCGGGCCGCGAAGATCGCTGGCTTGACCGAGCTGGACGCGCTCGTGCAGCACGGCATCAAGGACGGCGACCGCACGATCCTGATGAAGGCCGTCGCCGAGAACGTGAGCCGCGCCGACATGACCGAGATCGAAGAGGCCAAGGCGTTCCAGCGGCTCGTCGAGGACGACGGCTACACCATCGAAGAGGTCGCCGAGGGCGTCGGCCGCTCGGCCGCGTACATCGGGTGGCGGATCGACCTGCTGAAGCTGTGCCCGACCGCCCTGGAGGCCATGTCCAAGGGCCACTTGCCGCCCACGCTGGCCTGGTATGTGTCCAAGCTGTCGGCCGACAACCAGAGCCGGTTCCTCGCGAAGTACCTGCGCGGCGCGTTCTCGAGTACGCGGGACGCGGAGGCGTTCGTCAACGCGTGCCGCGCCGAAGAGGAGCGCCGGGCGTCGCAGGGCAGCTTCTTCGTCCTCGCCGACGAGACGGCCGCGCCCGGACGGCCCGGTGCGCAGGATGCGCTGCCCGGCGCGCACGACGTGCCCGAGGAGGAGCGCGAGCGGATCGTTGCGGACCGGAACCGGCTGACCAAGCGCGTCGACAAGCTCAGCACGGCCGGCGAGATCCTGTCCGAGCTGGTCGCCGCGGACCCCGACGAACTGGCCGTGCTCCTCGCGGGCGTCGGCGGCGGCGTCGCCGGATACCGCACGCGCATCGAGCACCTGCGTGACCTGACGACGAAGGCGATCAAGAACCTGCGCGACGCCCAGGCCATCGCCGCCGTCCGCGCGGGCGCCATCGAGATCAACCCCGAGGCCGCGGCCTGACGTTCCGTTAGGCCGGGGCGACTCGACTGCGCCCCGGCATGTCCCGATCCCCGCACCTGGAGGTGCCATGCAGTTCCCGCCCGAAGTGCTGCGCGTGCTCACCGACCCGCGCACGATCATTCGAGACGACCGAGTCCACATCCCGTTTCAGTTCGAGCTGACGGATTGGAGGCGAATGAACGAGATCCTGAAGGAGATGGGTGGCCGATGGGACAACCGCAAGGCGGTCCGCGCGCACGTCTTCCCGTACCGGATCGAGGAGTTCATGCGTCAGTGCCTCGCGGCCGGCGAGTACCCGAGCCGGTACGAGCAGGGGTGGTTCCCCACTCCGCCGAGTCTGGTCATGCAGATCTGCGACCTGGCGGGCATCTGCGCCGGGATGACCGTCCTGGAACCCTCGGCCGGATCGGGAGCGATGACGAGCGAGATCGCCCGGCGCGGCGGCGTCGTGGACGCCGTCGAGCTGGACGCCCGCCGGACCGAGGTCCTGCGCGAGCAAGGCGACTGCCGCCGCGTGGTGCACGGTGACTTCCTCGACCTGGACCCGCTGGACTACGCGGAGGAGGGCTTCGACCGGGTGGTGATGAACCCGCCGTTCGCGGGCGGGCTCGACCACATCAAGCACGCGCTGGGGTTCATGAGGGACGACGGGATTCTCGTCTCCGTCATGTCCAACGGGCTGATGTGGTGGAGCGACAAGGCGACGGCCGAGTTCCGCGAGATGGTCGAAGAGGTCGGCGGGGAGATCGAGGCCCTGCCCGAGGACGCGTTCGCGGTGTGCGGGACCAACGTCCGCACGTGCCTGCTCTTCCTGCCCGGGTACGCGGGCAGCCGGCTCCCGACGTACGACTGGCTCCTGCGGCAGCCGCGCCAGCTCGACCTGTTCGCGGCGGCCTAACTCCCCGTATTTCCATGGCCGTTCCACTGGTTGGACTATTGGGTACCCAATAGACTTGATCTTGTTCTCATCACCTCACCACCAAGGGAGCCCCATGGACAACGAGACCACCAAGGCAGTTCAGGAAGGCGACCTCTTCCTCCTCACCGGCGAGGAAATGCGGCTCCTCCTGCCCTGGCTCCGCGACACCCTCACCGCACAGGAGAAGAGAGACGAGAACTCGGACCTCTGCCAGCTCACGAGCCGCATCCTGCGGCTCTCCAGCCGGCTCTACGGCACGGCCTCCGAGTCCCGCGAGACCTGCATCTGTCGCGGCTAACGTCCTCCGGCCGGGCCATCGGGTCCGGCCGGAAAGGCACAACAGAAAGAGATCAACGTGACCCAACAGATCAAGTTGGCGACCTGCACGTACCAGGAATTCACCCCCGCCATGGGCACTCCCGTGCGCACCACGGTCGGCCATCCGCGATTCCCCCTCGCCTACCAGCTCGGCGGCATCGCGCGCTCCGTGACGCCCACACGGACTCTGCTGAAGATCGAGGCCGAGGACGCGTACGAGTGGGCCTACCGGCGGCTGCTGGCCGAGCGGGGCGTCGACGCGATCCGCGAAGAACTGACCGCCATCGCCGGAGCGAACGATCTGGAGGTGCCGGTCGTGCTGCTGTGCTTCGACAAGCTCAGCAAGCCCGGCAACTGGTGCCACCGCACGATGTTCGGCCGCTGGTGGACCGAGGAGACCGGCGAGCCGGTGCCCGAGCTGGGCGCCTCGCCCACGCCGAAGCCGACGCCGCCGCCGTCCCTGTTCTGACCGCGGCATTCGACCGGGGCGGGCTGGCACGAACAGTGCCAGACCCGCCCCGACCCATGAGCGAAGGGAGAGACCGTGCACCGCGTCATGGTCAGCAACAACGACAGGGACAAGTACCCGGCGGCCACCGACCCGGCCGAGTGCGATGACGAGGGGTACGTGAAGCCGTACTTCGACCTGGACACCGTGCGGGAGCTGGCCGCGAACACGCAGGCTGCCGCGAAGGAGTTCGGGCACGACTCGATCGACACCGTGCACGTCGTCGACGGCGACGCGGACGGCAAGCCGCCCGCCTTGGTAGTCGTCGTGACCTGGATGGACATCGAGTCCAAGGGCGTCGCAAAGGCCACGACGATCGTCGAGCCGATCCGACACCGCGAGGACGAGGACCAGGACGACGACCCCGAGGACGCCGGCGACTGGCTCTGGCCGGTCGGCGGACTCGCCTGGCGCTGGTACGCGTTCGGCCCCGACGGCATTCACCCGCAGATCCCGTACAAGCCCGAGCAGTAGCAGCGGGCCACCTCCGGGCGGGCGCGGGCCGGGAATCCCCGCCCGCCCGGAAGCAGCGAAGAACCTCACCCAAGGAGAGCAGCGATGGCTGTGATCAGCACCTTCGTGTGCGTCGACGACGAGCACGCCTACCCGGCCGTGGTGGACCCGACCGAGCGGTGGAACGGCTGGGTCAACCCTGGCTTCGCCATCGAAGCCGTGTGCCAACTTGCCGCGCACACCGAAGAGATGGCCGAGGAGTTCGGCCACGACTGCACCGACCAGATCAAGGTCATCGAGGGCGGCCCCGTCCCTGTTGTGCTGCACATCCGCTGGCAGTACCTCGGCGACGAGCCCGGCAGCGCGGCGAACGTCGTCGAGCCCGACAAGAACGGCCTGTACTGGATCGGCGGGTATGAGTGGACCTGGTACATCGTTGAGGACGGCCCGCTGTTCTACAGCAAGAAGGCCGCGTTCAACGCCTGGGTCGGGATGCTCGACGCCACCGCGCGCCGTATCGGCGAAGTCGGGCGTTCCCAGATGCCCGACGCGCTCGCCGCGATCGTTGACCTCCACGGCCTCGGCCACATCCAGGCGGTCGCCTCCGCCAGTGGCAACGACTGGCCGAGCGAAACCGAGGACGACGGCGAGGACGAGTACGGACCGTTCGACACCGAGACGCTGGGCGAGGGCGACGAACTGCTGCGCAAGGCACTCGACTTCGGGCGCGATCCGATCGAGCTGGAGATGGGCGGCTGGCGCCTCGCCCGGGAGATCGGCCCGGGCCTGCACCGGATCGTGTTCGGGCCGCTGGATGCCGAACCGGCCGGCGACGGCCCTCTGGAGACGATCCGCGAGCGGTTCACCGAAGCTCGGCGGAAGCTCCTGACCGACTACGTGCCGACCCTGGCCGAGGTGAGCCGCGATGCCGTTCCGGGCGCGACCGGTGTCGTCGCCTCGCGCATCAGCCCCCGGCGGCTGCTCTGGTTCACGACCAGCGATGAAGGCGTTCGCACGCGGAGCATCAGCATCCCCGCCGACAAGACGCAGGTCGTCATCGACCGGCTGTCGGTTGTACTCGCGTACGAGCCGACGACCGAGGACCTGGCCGCGTGCGGCTGGAAGCCGGTCGACGGCCAGGAGGACATCGACGCGCACCTGCTGTTCTTCCCCGCCGCGTAACCCCCCTGTGCCCACTGCCGGGGCGGCCCTCGTGCCGCCCCGGCCCGACCCCTGCCCGGAAGAAGGATCACCGTGCACAACGAACCCGAAGCGAAGTCCTACCCGCTGCCAGAAGGCCCCGACATGGGCCAAGCCGTCGACTCGGCACTGAAGGCGAGCCAAGCGGCTGCGCAGCGCCTCGGCCGCGTCATGTGCGTCATCACCGCCGCAGCGGTCCGCGACGTCCTGACCGACCGCGACCACGACGCCCCGTTCGACGCCGAGTGGGTCGAGGTCGCCGTGAGCGGCGACGGCTCCCTGTTCGCCACCGGCTGGTACTGGCCGGTGTCCGGCGAGCGCACCGCGTTCGCAGACGTCGTCGACGACGCCGCCAACGAGGTCTTCGACATGAACGAGTGGACGCCCTACCTCGACGACAGCAACCGCGAGGTCTGGGAGCCGATCAGCGAGCGCCTGCCGGACCACCGCGACGGCCGGCGCGTGTGGCGCATCAACCTCGCGGCAGCAGCGGCTCTGCCGCTGGCCTGACCGATCCCCGGGCGGGCGCGGGGCGGGAATCCCCGCCCCGCCCGGATGACAGCAGCGATGAACCTCACCACCAGGAAGGCCAGAGAGCGATGGCGTACCTACACGACGGCACAGACCTCACGGTTCAGGACTGGTTCTGTGGCGCAGGCGGCTCCAGCCAGGCGGCGGCGAAGGTGCCCGGGCTCCGGGTGTCCTTCGCTGCGAACCACTGGAAGCAGGCGATCAAGTCCCACATGTTCAACTTCCCCGGCGTCGCGCACTACACGGGGGACATCCGCCGCGCCCCGGTCTGGTCGTGGCCGGTCGCTGACCTGCACTGGGGATCTCCGGAGTGCACGAACTGGAGCATCGCCAAGGGCCAGAAGCGCAGCTTCGCGAAGGCGGTGCAGGGCGACCTGCTGGAGCTGTACGCGGACGAGGAGGCGGACAAGTTCCGAACAGCCGGCGACGGCGACCCCGACGGCCCCACCGAGGAGGAGAAGGAAAGCCGTGCGCTGATGGAGGAGGTGCCCCTCTACCTGCGCGGCGTGATCGAACGCGGGCGGCTGGTTAAAGCGGGTGTGGTCGAGAACGTGGTCGACGTCCGAGCGTGGGCCGAGTGGGATCGGTGGATCGCCGAGTTCCACAAGCTCGGCTACCGCACGAAGGTGATCGCGCTCAACTCGATGCACGCCGATCCGCGCAGCGTGCATCGAGCCCCGCAGAGCCGCGACCGGCTGTACGTGGCGTACTGGCACAGTAGCCTCGGCCGCGAACCCAACTGGGACAAGTGGCTCAGGCCGAGGGCTTGGTGTGCAGACTGCGACGAAGTCGTGGCCGCGCTCCAGGTGTTCCGCAAGCCGGGCCGGGACATGGGCCGCTACCGGCAAGCGTACGACTACCGCTGCCCGAGGAAAACCTGCCGGGCCATCGTCGAGCCCGAGACGCTGCCCGCCGCAGCGGCGATCGACTGGAGCATCAAGGGCACGCCGATCGGCAGCCGCCCCAAGAGCAAGGACTGCCCCGAGGGCCTGGCCCCGGCGACCATGACACGCATCCGGGCCGGGGTCGCCCGGTACTGGCCGCAGTTCGGCGGCACTGACGACTTCGACGGCCAGGGCTCGCTGTTCGGCGACGACGAAGCGGTGCCGGTCCCCGGGGCCTCGCCGCTGCTCGTGCCCACCGGCGGCACCTGGCGCAACGGCGCGAGCAGCGTGGACGTGCCGATGCCCACGCGGACGACGACCGAGGGCGACGCCCTGGTGGTCCCGCCGCTGCTGATCCCGTGCGAGGGCCGCGACGGCAAGAAGGCGATGCCTCTGGGCATGCCGCTGCGTACCCAGACGTCGCGGGCCGAGACCGCCATCGCGTACGCCCCGTTCGTGGTGCCCATGCGCGGAGGCGGCGACAAGGAGAAGGCCCGCCACATCCGGCAGCCGCTCCACGCGGTGACGGCCGGCGGCAACCACCACGGTCTGGTGACCCCGCCGCTGCTGATGCCGTACTACGGCAACGGGCAGGCCCGCACCGCGCACGAGCCGATCGGCGCCCTGCCGACGCGGGACCGGTACGCGCTCCTGGAGAACGGCGAGTACGACATCTCCAAGATCCTCTTCCGGATGCTGCAACCGCATGAGATCGGCAGGGCGATGGCGTTCGCGGACGACTACCGGGTGCTCGGGTCGAAGCGGCAGCAGGTCAAGCAGTACGGGAACGCGGTGACGCCCCCGGCCGCCGAGGTCTTGTTGTGCGCGCTCGTGGAGTGCATCACGGGTGAGCCGATCGACCGGTATGCCGACCCGGACCGCATGGCGCTGGTCGCCTGACCTGCACATTCATACCCCCAAACAGGGTTACCCAAATGCATTTGGGGAAGAATGTGTATGTAACACCTTCAACACCAGCGAAGCGGCCGACGGGCACAAAAGGGAATCCCGTCGGCCGCGCGCGCCCAGCAGCGATGGGCCTCACGACCCGACCAGGCGTGACGCCCACCGTACCCACATTCAGATCACGGAGGTACGCGTGAGCAGCATCAATCCCCGCTCCACCTGGAGCGCGCAGACCATCCGGGCTGTGGACCTCGTCGACAACGACGACGTCCTGATCGGCGGCCGATGGCGGGAAGTCCTCGACACCTGGCAGGACACCGACGATCCGGCTGCCCAGTTCGGCGACGACCACGAGACGACCAAGGCGATCGAGGCCAAGACGGCCTGGTTCTCCCCGTGTTGGATCGCCGTTCGCTACGTCGACGAGGACAACTCGACGCCCGACGAGATCCATGACCGCCTGCACTTCTTCCGCCTGCGGGACCTGGTGCAGGTCCAGCGCGAGCACAAGCCGGACCCGGCCGAGGACGGCCCCCTCGCGGACCTTCTCACCCTGATGAGCCCCCTCGACCTGCGCGGCGCGCTCCGCGCTGGCGCCGAGCTGCACGCCGCCTACGGCGACCCGAACGACGAGTTCAGCTCCTCGCAGCGCCGCAACCTGCGCGCGCTCGCCGAGCACTTCGCCCACCTCGACGCCCAGTGACCGAGAAGGAAGACACCGCCATGAGCAGCGAAATCCGAGAGTTCATCCTCATCGGCCAGGACAAGGGAGCCGACTACGAGCTGTGGGACATCGCGCCCGCACCGACCGACCCCGTCAACCGTGCGATCAGGCTCGAAGAGATCGGCGTCGACGCCATGGACGCCCTCGGTGGCGTGACCACGGTGTGGGCCACCGACGAGGACGCCGCGATCGAGAAGTTCCGCCGCGAGCAGGCCGAGATCAGCGGCCTGGACGACTTCCGCGTCATCCGGCACGGGCAGGAGGCCGTGACCACGGTGAGCACTGCCACGGCCGCCGGAGGCGTTCTGTACGGCATCGAGGCCGAAGTACAGCGCGGGGTTCCCTCGTTCACGATCGAGGGCGCGGGTCGCTGGTCCCACGAGGTCAGGGACAGGGTGCGCGCGGGCATCTCGAACGCGGGCCTGCCCTGGCCGCTGGCCCGGGTCACCGTCCGGCTCACCCCGGCCGGTGAGCCCGCCCAGGCCCGGACCAGCACCCTGGACTTCTCCATCGCCTTCGCCGTCCTCGCGGCGTCCGGTCACCTTCCGGACGAGTGCCTGGACGGGGTTGCCCTGGTCGGCGAACTCGGACTCGACGGGTCACTGCGGCCTGTGCGCGGCATGACCGCAAACGCAGCGGTGCTCGCCGAGCACGGACACCGGACCTTGATGGTGCCCGGCAGCGTCCGGCTGCGCGACGCAGACCTGCCGCCCGGCGTCTTGGCCGTACATGTCCACGGTCTCAACGAAGCCCTTGCGGACCTGACCGGACACGTCCACCACCCGATGGACTGCCTGCACTGCGGACGCGGAGACCGGCCGCACGGCCCGTGCACCTACGACCTGCCGTGCCGTACGTGCCGCGACGACGGCATGGAGCCCGTCGGCGCCTGACCGCCCACGGCCACCGGGGCCGGTCGCGACGCACAGCGTCCCGGCCGGCCCCGGCTCATTCCCCTCAGACTTCACCACCCGAGAGGACCCTGTGATGGGTTACGCCATGCCCACCGTCCGCTTCAAGCCGTACGGACCCGACCGTTTCCTCCGCCACCTGCCGTTCGGCGCCACCGGCTACCTGTTCACCGTGCCCGGCAACCACCCGGCCGACCTGCCCGACTTCTTCCGCGTCACCAACTGGGAGATGGCCGTCTACCGCACCCGCGGATCGGGCGCCCCGATGTGGGAGGTCCGCGACGTCAACGGGCACCGCCGCGTGTGGGGCGAGGACACCACCCGGCGAGGCGCCGTCGGCCTCGCCTTCGCGGAGCTGGCCCGCCACCGCCGGAAGCAGGCCGACGAGGTCCGCGACCGTCGCGTCAACGTCCTCGGCCTGGAGCCCGTCCCGCCGTATCGCGTCGAGACCAGCGGCGGCGTCTGCCTCATCCTCAGCCTGGCCGGCGTCGGCCGCCTGACCCGCGTCGAACCTGCCGATGAAGGCCCGGCCACCTACCGGTACACCGACCTTGCCACCGGCAAGGAGCGCACCGTCGCGGCCGACGGCCCGGTGGAACTGCGCGACATCACGGCCGGACTGCTCCACGACCGGTGCACCTGTTCCGTCCCGGGGCTTGTCGGGCATCACGAGCATCGCGAGGACGCGACCGCGTACCTCGAAGAGAACTACGACGCGTGGTGGCCGTGCACCGGCCGCGCGGCCTGACCCGGAAGGACCGCGTCATGGACGACTGGAAGCCGCGCCCGATTCGTATGCCCGACGAGCACCTGCCGAACAGTGCGCGCGAGATCTGGAACTGCCGGGCCTGCTTGACACCGTGGCCGTGCGACACAACGCGCGGCTACCTGACCCCCGGCCGGTGCCAGTGCGGCTCCGCCACCTGGTGGGAGGAGCGCGGCCCGCGCAACTGGCACCTTGGCCCGCGCTGCTACACCGAGCAGGACCGCATGGACGCTCTCGCCCGCGAACTGCGGCAGATCCACAACGCGCACCCGCACTTCCCACCGAGCCACTACTACCCGCCCAAGCCGCGCCGCCCGGTACGGCAGCGCCCGCCGTACACGCACACCCCGCGCAGGTCCGGCGACATCGCGCCGGGCACCTGGCTGTGGGTCAAGCCCGGCGGCCTGCACCCGGGATGGGGCGACCTGCACCATCTCGCGATGCTCACGGCGGTCGGCACCCCGACGTGCGAGGTGTGGCTGCACCTCGACGGCACCGTGCACCAGGTCCGTGCTGACCTGCTGATTCTGGAGCTGACCGCCCGCCGCGCCGGAGTCGAGGTCACGCGGAACCGGGCGCTGCCGGACGCGTACCGGTGGCTGCGCTGGACCGTCGCCCAGCACCTCGACCACCGGGCGCCTGCCCGGCCCGAGCCGCCGGTCGCCGAACAGGAGGCCCTGTTCGCGGCCTGATCCCGCGAACCCCCGGAGGGGGCCTGACGGCACACGCCCGTCAGGCCCCCTCCCCGTGTCTCCAAGCCCTCCCGTACGACCGCCTTCCCCCACTCCACACGGGCGCTCCGCGGCGGTCACAGGCCCAGCCAGCCCCGCCCAGAGATCGTCTCCGCGCCCGCCCGACCGCATCGCCCCAGGTCACAGCAGTAACCACGATGCCGAAGCGGCCACTCTGAGTGTGTGTATCATCCCTGTCCGCGATCGGCCGTCCTGAGCAGCGGCGCGGCCGATTGCGGCAGGCGCCGGTGGTCGCAACGCAGCACGCTCGCCTTCCGGGCGAGAGGTCCAGGTGCAAGCCCTGGCCGGCGCTCTCCCCACACCCGTACCAGGGGGCGGCGCCATGTTCCACGGATCGATCCCGGCTCCCCTCCGCTCGATCATCTACGAGCACGCCGGGGCCTGGCCGGAGACCGACATCTACGTCGGCTGCTCGGGCAACTTCACCATCGAGCGCGTGCTGCACAGCAGGTTCGGCAACGCCCGGCCCGTGCACGGCAACGACATCACCGGCTATAGCTGCGCGTTGGGCTGGTTCCTCGCTGGGGAGGAGCTGCCGTTCAAGCTGCGCGAGGAGTACGAGGACGAGCTGGGGTGGGTCGTCCCGTACATGGAGGACCGCACCGACCGCCTGGCCGTGCTCATGCTCGGCACCCGCTTCCTCCAGTACGTCGGCAAGGAGGGCACCTACTACCGGCGGATGCTGGACGCGACCCGGGCGCAGTGGCCCCGGATGCACGAGAAGACCGCGGCCAAGCTCCGCGCGCTGGAGACCCGCCTCGGCTCCTTCTACGCCGGCGACGTCCTGGACTACCTCCGCGACGAGGTGCCCGACGAGGCCCCCGTCGTGATGTTCCCGCCGTTCTACGCGAAGGACTACCAAGCCCAGTTCGCGCCGATCGACGCCGCTTTCTCCTGGCCCGAGCCCACGTTCGGCGAGCTGACCGAGGACGGTAAAGAGGAGATCATCCGCCAGGTGCAGGACCGGCCAAACTGGGTGCTGGGTCTGCACATCGAGCGCCCGGAGCTGCGCCACCGTCTCGCCGGGGTCGTACAGACCGCGAACCGCGGCCTGCCGATCTACGTGTACGCAGCCGGAGGCCACCGGCGCATCGTCCGCCCCCGGCAGCCGGTCGAGCCGATCCCCATGCCGAAGATCGGCACGGACGAGGATCTGGGCGACCGCATGACCCTGCACGTCCTCTCCAGCGGCCAGTTCGCGGGCATCCGCTCCCAGTTCATGTCCAAGACGATCAAGCCCGGGTCGCCGCTGCTCGCGTGCGGCGTCGCCGTCGACGGCAAGCTCGTGGGCGCGTTCGCGTACCTGCCGCCGAAGTTCGACCCGGCGACCGCGTACCTGATGAGCGACTTCCCGGTGAGCTGGACGAAGTACCGGCGCCTAGCCAAGTTGATCGTGATGGCCGCGAGCACGTCCGAGGCGCAACTGCTGCTCCAGCGGTCGCTGTCGAAGCGGCTGACCTCATGGTCGACGACCGCGTTCACCGACCGGCCCAACAGCTCGAAGTACGGGCGCGGCATCCCCGGGGTGAAGCTTCAGAAGCGATCCGAGCCGGGCGACAAGGGAGACGGCATCCACCGCTACCAGCTCCAGTACGGCGGGCCGCTCGGCGGCTACGACCTCGCGGGCGCCCTGGAGCTGTGGAAGCGCAAGCACGGCACCGACATCAGGAAGGGCGGTGCCCGATGAGCACTCCCCGCGAGGACGGCGTCCCGGCCGCTTCCACCTACCGCGCCGAGCTGGCCTTCTACGAGATCCGCGACGGGCGCCGCGTCAACGAGATGACCGTCGACGTACGCGGCTCCACCAGCTTCGTGACCCGCCTGGCCGACGCGGCTGCCGGCGCCTTCGAGGAGGAGACCAGCCGATGAGCACCGACAACACGCAGGCCGCCCGGAAGATCCGGCCGCGCCTCGTCCGCCGCAATCCGCGCGAGCTGACCCCGCTGCCTGTGAACGCGAGGTTCATGCGCAAGGAGGAGTGGGACCGGCTCGTCGAGAACGTCCGCGCCGACGGCTGCCTCACGAGCGTGCCGCTGATCTACGGGGCCGGTGAGTACGACGAGGGCCACGAGCTGATCCTGTCCGGCAACCACCGCACCCTGGCGGCCGTAGAGGCGGAAGTCGACGAGATCGACTGCATGCTGATCGACGACCCGCAGGAGAAGGACGAGCTGATCGCGCGCCAGCTCTCGCACAACGCGATCAACGGCCAGGACGACCCGGCAACGCTGCGCGAGTTGTACGACCAGATCGAGGACGTCGACTGGCGCGCGTACTCCGGCCTGGACGACGACCAGCTCAACCTGCTCGCCGAGGTCTCGCCCGAGGGCCTGTCGGAGGCGAACCTCGACTTCGCCACCGTGAGCCTGATCTTCCTGCCGAACGAGCTGGAGGCCGCGCGCACCGCGTTCGCCGATGCCCGGATGGGCCAGAACGAGAGCTGGCTGGCCGCACGCGCCGACTACGACCGGGTCCTCGACACGCTCGCGTCCACGCACGCCGCGCACAAGGTCGGGAACGTGGCCACCGCTCTGCACGCCATCCTGACGATCGTCGAGGACCACCTGACGGACCTCCAGGCCGGCTACACCTCCCCGGACGGCGACCCGCTGCACACCGGGCACGTCGGACTGGAGACCGTCCTCGGCGCCCGTACGCTGCCCGCCCCCGCAGCCGTCACCCTCAACAAGGCCATCGCGGCAGCCGAGGGCAGGGGCGAGATCGAGCCCGGGCAGGGCTGGCGGCTCCTCGAACGCCTCGCGGGCGAGTACCTGTCCGGCCCGAACCACACCGCGGCCGAACCCGCGTCCTCGGCATGAGCGCCCCCACGCCGATCACGCTCGACTCCACGATCCCGGCCTGGGAGCAACAGCCCGGCGAGACCGCCAAGCGTTACGGACAGTTCGTGACGTACCGGGACCTAGGGCGCGCCCGGACGCTACCAAAGGCTGCCGAACTGCTACAGCGCCACCCGGTGACCGTGCGCAAGACGTCGGCCGAGTTCCGGTGGCTGGAGCGGGCCGAGGCGTACGACCGGCATCTGGACCGGATGTACGAGGCGATGTGGCTGGAGGAGCGCCGCAAGGCCGCCGAAGCCGATGCGAAGATCCTCGGCGCCGCCATCGGCAAGGTGGCGCAGCGCCTGCCGTCCCTGAACGCGCAGGAGATGTCTGCGAGCGACGTGATTCGGCTGATGGACGTCGCGATGCGGCACCGGCGCGTCCTGTTCGGCGACCCGACGGACACGGTCGTCGTCACCGACCAGCCGATGAGCCCGCTCGCCGGGCGTCTGGCCGAGTTCGCCGATCTGCCCGTCGACCAGCGGCACAAGCGGCTCGCGGAGATGGCCGCCGCCGTCACCCGCCGCGTGCAGGCCGTCGAGGGCGACGACGATGACGACGAGGAGGCGTACCCGGCCGGTGAACAAGGGGGTGCGGGGTGAGCATCGCCTACGCCGAGGAGCTGCCGTACCTCGACGACACCACGGTGTACCAGCAACTCGTCGCGGCCGAGCGGGCCGTCAGCCGTGATTTGCTGCGCGACCCGGTCACGCTCGCACGAGGGCTGGACGCAACATTTCGGTTGCGCCCGCATCTGCGGGTCATCGGCAACGCGCTGGCCGAGGTCGGGCGCGGCGAGTGCGACCGCCTCATGATCTTCACGCCGCCGCAGTGCGGGAAATCCACGGTGGTCGCGGAGTGGTTTCCATTCTGGTGGCTGTGCCTGTACGGCGGGGATCGGGTAGTGATCACGTCCTACGGTGACGACCTGGCGCTACGGCGCGGCAAGACGATCCGCTCTCATGTGGAGGAGTACGGCTCCGAGTACGAGCTGGCGATGAAGGCCGGGTCGGGCGCACAGCAGGACTGGTCAGTTACTTCCGGCGGCGGCGTCCGCTCCGTGAGCGTCGGCAAGGGCCTCACCGGACACAGCGCGAACCTCCTCGTGGTCGACGACCCGCACAAGGACCGCGCAGACGCCGAATCCGAGGCCAGCAGGCGGGCACTGCACGACTGGTACTCCTCGACCGCGTTGAAGCGGCTCCAGCCCGACCGCCACGCCGTTGTCGGCATTCAGACGCGCTGGCACCCGGACGACTGGGCTGGCAGGCGCCTCGCCGAGGAAGGCCGCAAGGAAGAGGGCGGTAGATGGCGAGTCATCCACCTGCCGGCCATTGCTGACCCGAAGTTCGGTGCCGACCCCCTCGGCCGCGCGCCGGGAGACCCGCTACCCCACCCGAAAATCCGTACCCGTGACCGGCGCGCGCTGATGGCGTGGTGGGCCGATATGAAGAGGACGTCGATCGTGAGGGACTGGCACGCGCTCGCCCAGGGCGACCCGCAGCCCGCCGAAGGCGCGCTGGTCTCGGATGAGCTGCTGCGCCTGCTGCGGGACACGAGCACCACGGTGGAGCCGCAGAAGATCGCCGTCGCGATCGACCCGTCCGGCGGCGGCCGGGACGTGGCCGGCGTAGTCGGCGGCTTCCTCGGCGACGACGGCCGGGTGTGGATCACCGACGACGTCTCCGCGGCGATGTCCTCGGCGGACTGGTCGATGGCCGCCTGCCGTCTCGCGCACCGCACCGAAGCGGCGATCATCTTCGTGGAGTGGAACTACGGCCGCGACATGTGCGAACTCGCCATCCGCACGAGCTGGGAGACGTTGCAGCGCGAAGGCGAGATCCCCGACGACGTCCTCATGCCGCAGATCGCCCCGGTCCGCGCCAAGCAGGGCAAGCTCTTGCGCGCCGAGCCCGTGGCGCAGCAGATGGTCCAGGACCGCGTCCGGCTGCGCGGAGTGTTCACCGACCTCGAACGCGAGTGGGCGACGTGGATGCCCACGGACCCGGACTCGCCGGGCCGGATCGACGCCTCAACGATCCTCGTGTACGGGCTGATCCCCGACGCGAACAAGGGCGCCATCGTGCACGCCCCGCTCCCGCAGGCCCCCCAGCCCGGCAGGACCCCCCAGCCGCCGCAGGCCGCGTCGGCGTACGGGCGGCGCATCGGGAAGTAGGTGATCCTAAGAGGTTCTTGCGGGCGATGCGATGGCAGATGCCGCGCTCGCAGACCCCTGATGTAGGTGCTGTGGGCGGGCAGCCCCACTCGCGGCCCCCATGGTTGAGTATCTGGACCGCCTGGAGAGGGGCACAGCGATGAACAAGGACGGCCTGGAGCTTCCCGCAACGTTTGACCAGGAGTTCGTCCGGCAGGACGGACACCGCGGCCACTTCGGCAAGAACGTGCTGAAGGGGCTGGTGGACGGGATGGAAGACTTCCTGGAGGAAAAGCGACGCACGCCGGGATTTCGGAGCATGGGGCCGGTGGCACTGGGCGGCTTCCTCTGGCTCGACGACCCGGAGGTGGCCGCCTGCCTGGCCCGGTTCGCCCATACCTGCGTGGTCGTCTCCAAACAGGGGCGCAGCAAACGCGAACTGCAGAAGCTGAGCGAACTCCAGCCCTTCGCCGACGGCGACAACGGAATGCCGGCCCGTGTCTTCGCCGAGCTGACCAATCTGGACTGGCGGGAGGAGGGACGCGCCAAGGTGGTGGGGCCGACCGCGCAGATGCCCGAGGTAATGATCCCGCCTCTACGGACTATCGGGTTCCGCCGCCAGCCCAAGAAGGACATGGTGCCCTTCCTCCACACAAAGATCATGCTGCTCGGCGAGCTGTGGTGGCACGACGAGGACGCCTTGGGCGGCGTCGCCGACGTCATCGGCTTCCGCCCGGAGCGACTGTGGGTGGGCAGCGCCAACGCCACCGCACGAAGCAGGTACAACCTGGAGTTCGGGATGTGGCTCGATGACCCGAAGGCGCTGCAAGCAGCGCAGACCTTCCTGGTGCAGCTCATGGCACACTCCGAAGCGCTCGACCCGGACAGTGACCTGTTCGAACCGGAGCTGCTGCCGGTGGACTTCGACGACGAGGCATTCGCCGAGTACGCCGCAGAGTACGGGTGGGGAGAACACGACGACGCCTGAAGAGCACCATCGCGAGAAGCGCAGCACCACGGCCTGACCCTCGCTCGGCACGGGGCTTTGGCCGCAAGTTCCCGCAAGTTCCTGGCGCTCGTGAGCCCGGGTTCGTGACAGTGAGCAGGTGACCCGTCTCTTCCGCGAGGTGCACCGCCTCGACAGCCACCACCGCACAATGCCGGGCACACGACCCCTGACGGAGCGGCAGCAGGGGTATCGGGCCGGGCTGCTCGCTGCTGCGGCCATCAGTCGTGGGGCGGCGCCGGAGCGCGGCGAGGAGATGTTCGCGGCGTGGCTGCGCAAGCAAGGAACCCGTCTCCCGCCGTGTGACTGCCAGGTGTGCACGGTCGTCGGTGAGGCGTTGGCCGCCCTCGAAGCGGACTGAACATGGGTGCGCGCGTACGGCACTGGGTAACGTGTTGCTTCGGCTTGTACCGCTCGAAGGGGGATTCATGCTCGGTTGGAAGCGCAAGGCGCCGAAGCACGAGCGGCAGTTGGCGTGGCGTGCCCAATTCCAGCTCGCGACTCGGGCACCGTTCGTGAATCACGGTGCCGACTCCGCCTCGCAGGTCGGTGAGGCGTTGTACGACAGTGGGGAGCTGGCCGACGCACTGCGGGATCTGGCACATGGCGTTAACCCCAACCGGCCGTTCATCGTCTCGCTGGTCGAGGCCGAGCGGGAAGTCATCAAGCTCGCGGACATGCGCCCGTCGTGGATCAACTACTGCAACGAGCGTTCCGGTCTCGACCCGTCCGCCACGGACGCCAACAGCGAGATGTCCCGGCAGTACGTGAACGGCGATGCGGTACGCGCCTGGCCCTTGTTCGACGATGCGCAAGCCGTTGTCGGCCCAGCCGCAGAGGCGCTGCGCAAGCTACAGAAGGAGCTGGCCAGCTTCTGCGGCAGCGACATCACCAGGGGCAAGGCCGCCTGATGCCTGGATCGCCCACGGGATGGACGCGCACGGGGACCGAGGTCGTGCATCGCGGCCCCTTCATCACGCTGAACCGTGACTCGGTGATCCGGCCGGACGGCAGCAGGGGCACCTACGACCACATCACGGTCAACGATGGGGTCCGCGTCGTTGCTCTCGACGACCACGGTCGAGTCGTCCTGGTCGAGGATGAGTTCTATCTCCAAGGTCGCCGTGTCCTTCACGTCCCAGGAGGCGGCATAGGCGGTCAGGAACCGCACGAGGCCGCAGGGCGCGAGCTGGAGGAGGAGACGGGGTTCGTCGCGGGCAACCTGCGTCCGCTCGGCGTGATCGACCCGCTGCCTGCCGCGACAATGGCGAGGACCCACCTCTTCCTCGCCACGGACCTGCGGCCTGGCACGATCCACCGAGATGACACCGAGATCGGTATGACCGTGCACTGGTGGAAGCTGACCGAGGCCGTGGATGCTGTTCGTGCCGGTCGCATCACCGAGGCTGGCAGCGTCGCCGCTCTGCTCCTGGCCGCGACTGCGGCAGGCGGCTGATTGGCCCTGGCCACAGTGTCCCGGGAAGCGCGGAAAGTCACAGCGCGCCCGGGGGCGTCCGCGCCACACTGGGGCCATGAAGCTGCCCCGTGTTCCGTGCCCACGCTGTGGCCGACCCATAGCGGCCGGCCCGGTCGCCGGTCGCATCAGCAAGGGTCGTCTGTGGCGGCACGACGATCCGGCGATGCTCCGCGTCCCCGACTGGCCCCTGGTGTCCTGCTCCGGCTCGCTGGACCTGGTCGATATGCCTCTGCCGGGCCGCCAGCTCGAACTCGACGTCGAGCCGCAGGAGCAGGCGAACGTCGAGCCCGAGCCGACGATGGCCCTGTTCTGACCTCGGCACCGCACAGTTATTGATCAGAAAACCCGGGTTGAGCTGCGGAAACTGTGCGGAATTGGGGTGCGCGGAGTGGTCTATCATCCACCGCTGACGTTGGCCGGATGATCTCCGCATAGGGGGCGGCAGTGCTCCAACTCCCCGAACTCGCCCTCCTCGCCCTGGCCGGGTACAGGGCAACCCAGCTCGCGGTGCACGACACCCTCCTCGATCCGGTACGTGACCGGATCTTCGCCTGGCACGAGCAGCGCCCCGAGTCCGGCCCGCGTACGGCGGTCATCACGCTGATCTCCTGCGTGTACTGCATGGGCTGGTGGATCACGGGTGCACTCCTTGCGACCTGGCTGCTGGCCACCGGCACCTGGCACGGTGAGCCGCTGGTCGTGCACGGCGCCGAGTGGCTGGCCGTGGCCGGCGCCGCCGTCCTCCTCAACCGGTGGGACGACTCCCGGGCGGAGGGCGACTGATGACCCGACGGGAGATCGTCGCCGCCGCCTCCCGGTACACGTCCCGGAAGATCCGCGGCCGGGGCGCGGGCGACCAGTCGTGGCAGCACCGCGCGTACGACATGTACCACCAGGTGCCGGAGGTGCGTTTCGCCGCGAGCTGGATCGGCAACGCGATGAGCGGCGCCCGCCTGTACGCAGGGCGCCGCGACGACGACGGCAGCGTGGACCCGGCGCCGCCCGGGCACCGCGCGGCCGAGATCGTCGACCAGATCGCGGGCGGCGGGGACGGCCAGGCCAAGATGCTCGGCCTGTTCGGGAAGCACCTGACCGTGCCCGGTGAGGGCTGGATCATCGTCCGCCCAAACGAAGAGGTCATGAGCCCGTACGTGCCGGAGGACGGGCACGACTGGCGTGTGCTGTCGGTGAAGGAAGTCCGGCAGCAGCAGGGCAAGTTGATCGCCGAGATCGACGGCGAGGAGGTCCCGATCCCCGAGGGCGACCCGGAAACCATGGACCCGGACGGCCCAGTCGCGATCCGTGTGTGGGAGCCCGACCCGGAGCACGCCATCGAGGCCGACAGCCCCGTCCGGTCCTCGCTGGAGCTGCTGGAGGAGCTGCTGCTCCTCAACGCCGCCGTGAAGGCCATCGCCCGCAGCAGGATCACCGGCCGGGGGCTGCTGCTGATCCCGAAGGGAACGCGTTTCCCGTCCGCCAAGCAGGGCGGCGAGGAAGACGACTTGATCGAGATCTTCATGACGGTCGCCGAAACCGCCATCCGCGACCCCGAGTCGGCCGCCGCGACCGTGCCGATCGTCCTCGAACTCCCCGCGGACACCATCTCCGAGATCAAGCACCTGAAGCTGGAGTCGGAGTTCGACGAGCTGGCACTGAAGCTCCGCGAAGAGGCCATCCGCCGGTTCGCGACCGGCCTGGAGATCCCGGCAGAGATCCTGCTCGGCCTCGGCGACGTCAACCACTGGGGCGCCTGGGCATTGACCAGCGAGGCGATCCGCCTGGGCATCGAGCCCAAGCTCGCGACCGTCGCGCACGCCCTCACGCATCAGTGGCTCCGCCCCATCCTCGAAGCCGAGGGCGACCCGGAGTGGCACCGCTGGATGGTCTGGTACGACACCAGCCCGCTCCGCGTCCGCACGAACCGAAGCGAGACCGCGCTCCAGGCTTTCGACCGGGGCGTCATCTCCGCCGACGCGCTCCGCCGCGAGACAGGGTTCGACGACTCCGACGCCCCCGACGAGTCCGAGCCGCAGCAGGACGAGGACGACAAAGAGGAGGAGTCGCCGGGCGACACCTCGCCCGGCGGGCCAGACCTTCCGGTCGACGAGTCCGAGGCCGAGCCGGTCACGCTGCCCGCGTCGGCCGGCCCCGGGGACGGGCTCCTCGCCGCCGCCGACGGCATGATCTGGGGCGCGCTCACCGCGGCCGGGGAGAAGCTGCGCAAGACTCCCGCCTGCCCACGTAGCGAGCGCGGGCGCGCCCGCGACGTCGAACCGGCCCGGCTGCACACGCTGTTGCCGGTCGACAAGGCGCAGGTCGAGCAGTGGCAGCTCCTCGATGGGGCGTGGACGCGTGCCCCCGAGATCGCCAAGCGGTACGGCCTCGACCCGGACTGCCTGTCCACGAGTCTCGACCAGTACGCCCGCGAACTGATCGCCGCCGGTGTCGAGCACGAATACCGGCTCGTGTCGAGCGTGCTCACATCCTGTGTGGGCGGCGGCCAGTGAACCGGCCCCGCGGCCCCCGCACGCCGACGCGCACCCCAAGCGGCGACGTGTCGCTGCACGCCGGGCATCTGCAATCCGGTTGGTGCACTGCGTGCAAGGCGTACACGTACCTGACGTGCGCGCTGCTGCTCCTCACCGAGCAGGGCGTCGCGACCGTCGGCACGTTGGGCTGGTGCGAGATCTGCGACGACCCTGACGACCCGTCCCCGCCGAGGAGGATTGACCGTGCCGGACCGTGATGCCCAACTCGACGCTGCCGATGCGCGGTTCGCGCGGGACGTGGGCGCCGCACTCGCGGCGACCGCGGACGAGTTCGCCGACGGTCTGGCGGGCGCGACCGAGTTGGTCGCCGCCCGGTTCTCCGTCGGCCGCATCGCCCGCATGTGGAAGGCCCGCGTCGCCGGCCTCGTACGCAGCCTCCTCGGCATCTCCGAGGAAGCCGCCCAGGCGGCGGCCGACGACGCCCGCGCCGACCTGCCCGACGGGTGGGACGACCTGCCCGGCCGCCACGCCGACGGCACCCTTCCCGACGGCATCGGCCGGTACGCCACCACGACCGAGGAGCTGCTGAACGCCGTCGGCGACCGCCTCGCCGACGCTGCCCGCCGGGAACTCGCCGAAGGGCTCGACGCCGGGGAGGACATCGACCAGCTCCGTACCCGGCTGAGGACGGCGTTCGCCCGGGACGGCGCCCAGCTCGGCCCGGGCCGTGAGCAGCGCGTGGCAGCGACCGAAGCGACCCGTGCCTGGAACACCGCCACGCTGGAAGCCGCCAAGGCTACGAGCGGCCCCGGCCGCGCCCTGGTGAAGCAGTGGCTCACCCGCCGCGACACCCGCGTGCGCGACTCCCACGCGGCCGTCAACGGGCAAATCCGCCTGCTCGATGAGGAGTTCACCGTCGCAGGGGTGCCGATGCAGGCGCCCGGCGATCCGGCCGCGCCGCCCGGCCTCACCGTGAACTGCCGGTGCCGAATCGCTGTCGCACCCGAACAGCCAACAGCCGCCTTGGAATCTCAAACCCCCTCGGCGGCAGGAGCTTCAAACCGAAGGATGATCTCCATGGAGAATCGGGTGACCGCCGCTGCGGGCGCGCAGACCGGCGCGATGATCGCGCTGATCCCGACCGCCGAGGACGCCGAACGCCTCGCCCTGCACTCGCCCGGAGCGGAGCCACCCGGCGAACTGCACCTGACGCTGTTCTACCTGGGCGAAGCGGCCGACTGGGACGAGGAACACCACACCGACCTGGTGCAGCGCCTCACCGCCCAGGCCCCGGTCGAACCCCTCACCGGGCGCGCCTTCGGCGCGAACCAGTGGAACGCGGACGGCGACGAACCGTGCTGGGTGTGGGCAGTCGGTGACGACCGCGAAGCGGACGGCCCCGGCCTGGAGTCCGCCCGGCACGCAGCTACATCCGCTCTGGAGGACATGCACCGGCAGCCGGAACTACCGGCCCAGCACTCACCGTGGCAGCCGCACGTCTGCGCCGCGTACTCGCGCAGCCCGGCCCTGCTGACGGCCATGAACGAACGCCTCGGCCCCATCGCGTTCGATCGCATCCGCATCGCTTTCGCGGGCGAGCGCACCGACATCCCGCTGGGACCGCCGACGGAGGAGGAACCCATGGAGGACAACCAGCACGACCAGGCGCAGGCCCTCGCGGCCCGGCCGTGGTCCACGCCCGGCGACACCGCGCTCGCCTTCGAGAACCAGCAGACCGGCGACGGCCGCGTGTTCAGGCCCAACTCGCTGTACTGGGACGGCTCCGGCCCCTGGCCGCTCCAGCACGCCGACGAAATGCTCATGGGCCACGAGGGCGCCGAACTCGCGGGCGCCATCCAGCAGATGGGCCGCGACGGTGACCGCATCATCAGCTCCGGCGTCCTCTACCCCGGCCGCCCGGCCGGCGCCGACGCCCTGATGCTCCTCGAAGAGGGCGCACCGCTCGGGGTGTCCGTCGACCTGGACGACGTGTCGCTGGAGTTCGTCGACAACACCGGCGACGTCGTCGACGAGCCCGAGGACGAGGTGGTGCTGCTCGCCGCCTCCCTGCCGTCCGCGTCGTTCCTCCGCCTCGACGACGGATCGTGGGCGGTGACCGCCACCGCGACAGCCGGATGGACCGCCTCCGGCCAGGTCATGTCCCGTACGGCGGCCGGGACGCAGCTCATCACCGGCCGCGACGGTCGTGTACCCGCTGCCGCTGTACGGGCCGCGTTCGGACCGACCGGCACCCTCACCGCCGGGGCCGGAGACCCGGACGCCGAGGACGGCGTCGTGCTGCACTCCGAGTCGTCCGGTGACCTGCTCATGCGCGTGACCAAGGCCAGGGTGCGCGGCGCCACCCTCGTCGCGATGCCCGCGTACGCGAACGCCCGGATCATCCTCGACGACCCGCCCGAGCCCGACGACGACGGCGAGGACGTGGCAGCGGCGAGCGGCCCCTCGGCCGTGCACCTGCGCGTCGTGAACTACGTCAAGGCCGCCCCGGTGCCGGTCGGCGCCCGCGAGGTCGCCAAGGCGCTCGGCATCCGCATGGAAACCGCGTGCGGGCACCTGACCCGTGCGGTGAAGGCCGGGCGTCTCGTCCGGCTCGCCCGGGGCCTGTACGTCGGCCCGGCGAACGAGGGCACCGAGCTGGCCGCCTCCGCAGTGGGGAACATGGACCTGCCGATCCACGACGACCAGGACCGCACCTGGGACGGGCCGGGCGCGAAGAAGCGCATCCTGGCGTGGGCCACCAGCGGCGACGAAGTCGACCCGGACAAGCTCGCGCAGGGCTTTCTGTACCGCGACGACGAGGCTGACCCGGCGACGCAGGGCGCGTACAAGCTGCCGTTCGCGGACGTCGTCGGCGACCGCCTGGAGATCATCCCGTCCGGCGTGTACACCATCGCGGCCGTTCTGCAGGGCGGCCGGGGCGGCGTCGATCTGCCGCCGGACGACGAGAAGACCATCCGCGGCCGGGTCGAGACCCTGTACAAGCGGATCGCGGAGAAGTTCGGGGACGAGTCGATCGTGCCGCCCTGGATGGGAGACGACGGCGACGGCACCGAGGACGACGAGGACAGCGACACCACGGCGTCGCTGGGGGAGCTGGAGGCGTCCGCGTGGACGGCGATGCGCGAGGCCGACCCGATGCCGGCGAGCTGGTTCCGCGAGCCCACCGAGGCCGAACTGCCGCCCGGGAGCGGCGGGGTGCACTACGCGGACGGCCGGATCTACGGCTGGGTCGCACAGACCGGTGAACCGCACGCGGGCTTCCCGGGGAAGAACCTCACGATCGAGAGCCTGGGGAACATCGACCTGACGCACTTCCTGCGGGCGAGGTTCAAGCTCGACGACGGCAGCATGGTCAAGGCGGGCGCCTTCACCATGAACGCGCCGCATCACCGCGACGGCGCCGAGTGCGAGTCCGCTGCCTGCCAGTTCGACGACACGAGGACCGTCGCCGGGATCGTCACCGTCGGCATGAACAGCAGGGGGCTCTGGTTCTCCGGCGCGGCTGCGCCCTGGCTGTCCGAGTGGGACCGCAACGTGTTCTCCGCGTGCCAGCCGAGCTACCACATGAAGCAGGGCAGCGGCGGCAGTTGGCAGCTCCGCGCGGTGCTGTCGGTGCCCGTCCCCGGGCACTCCTCGCCGCTGCTCGCCACCGCGGTCGCCGAGCGGGCGAACCTGGCCCTGGCCGCCTCTGCGGCGGCCGTCCTGCCCGCCCTGGACACCGTCCCGGACATGTCCGGCGAGCCCGCCCTCGACCTGCCCGGACAGCGGGCGGACAGCGCCCCGGACGTGCCCGGACGGCGTCCGCTGCCGTCCGGTGACGTCGACCAGGTCGCCTACTCGCTCCTCGCGTCGGTGCCGTTCGTCGACGCGCTCCTGACCGCGATGGACCACCGCCAGGAGCAGCGCGAGCAGGCCGCCCGCGCCGAGGCCGCCCAGCTCGCGGCATCCGTCATCGCCCCGGCCCGCGAGGAGATCGCCGCCGGGCACGCCACCGAAGAGGAGGGAGTCGCCTGATGGCCTGCGGCTGCCAGAGCAAGGGCAAGAAGTTCCAGGTCGTCACCGCGGCCGGGAAGATCGTCTTCGAGACCGGCAGCAAGCCCACCGCGGACGCCGTCTCGAAGCGGTACCCCAACAGCAAGGTCGAGGAGAAGAAGCCGGCCACTACCGGCCGTACGGCCAACACCTCGGCCGCGACGGTCTCCACCCGCAAGACGCCTGGTGGCGCGTGACGCCACCGCTTGACACCAGCCCGAGCAGCACCCACGGTTCGGGCTAGACTGATCCGGCGGCCGACCGGCTACGCCGGGCCGCCCCGCAAAGCCGCTGGTTCTGGGCCGGGCACTCCACTGCTTCACCGGAGGCCCGGCTTTCATGGCTGATTTCGAGATCCCCGAGGACGTCACCGCACTCAGCGACGACGAGCTGAACGAGGCGCTGGAAGGCGCCGTCGAAGCCTTCGACGCCAAGTCGCAGTCCACCACCGTGACCGGCAAGGATCTGGAGTCGCTGCGGTCCCTGGCGACCGCCGTCGACACCATCCGCACCGAGCAGGCCGCGCGCCGCGATGCCGCAGAGCAGGCCGCCGCCGAGATCGACGCGCTCGCCGCGCAGGTCCGTGGCGGCGACGAGCCCGAGGCCGACCCGGAGCCCGAGGGCGACGGCGACGCGACCGCTGCGGCCGACGCGGCGCCGGAGGCTGAGGCCGAGCCCGAGCCGGTCCCGGCGAAGACGGCCAGCGCGGTCGTGACCCGTCCGGCGCTCAACCTCGCGGGCGTACGGCGCCGCCAGCCCCGCGTGCTGCCCGAGGCCCCGCCGCCCACCACGAGCATCACCGCGGCCGTCGACGTTCCCGGTTACGCCCCCGGCGCACCGCTGGATTTCTCCGACATCACGGCCGGCATCATCTCCCGCGCCAACGCCTTGAAGACCGCGGGCGGTGGCGTGGGCCAAGTCATCAGCTACCGGCATCCGTACACGCACGACCTGATCGTCACCGACTCCAGCAGCGCGCCGGAGGGCACCACCGTGGCGATCACGGCGGCGAACCAGCGCCGTCTGCCGCAGGGCGACCTGATCGCCTCCGGCGGCTGGTGCGCACCGTCGGAAACGATCTACGACATCGTCGACGTCGCGTGCCCCGACATGCTCTGGGACGCCCCGGAGATCCAGCTCGCCCGTGGTGGCCTGCGCTACTACAAGACGCCGAGCCTGGATGTCGGCGCGATGACGTGGATTCACACCGAGGCCGACGACATCTCCGGCGCCACGAAGCCGTGCTTCAAGATCCCGTGCCCGGACCCGGTCGAGATGCGCTGCGACGCGGTCGGCGTCTGCCTGGAGGCAGGCATCCTGACTCAGAGGCATTTCCCTGAGCTGGTGTCGTGGTACCTGCGCAACGCGATGGTCGCGCACGAAATCAGGATCAGGCAGGCGCTGTTCCAGCAGGCCGTCGCCCTCGCCACGCCGGTCGTCGTGCCCGAGACGATGGGCGCGCTGTCCGCCGTGTTCGCGGCCGTCGCGCTCCAGGCCGCCGACATGATCGAGCGCCACAGCCTCTGTGACGGGACCGCGCTGGAGATTGTCTTCCCCTGGTGGTCGCGGAACCTGTTCCTGGCGGACCTCGCCCGCAGGAACGGCGTCACGATCGACCAGGTCTCCGCGCAGCAGGTGCAGGACCTGTTCACGCCGCTCGGCGTGATGATCCAGTGGGCGCGCGGCATCGGCCCCGCAGTCCCGACCGACATCGGCGGCGCCACCCCCGCGGTCAACTGGCCTGAGCTGCTGCGGTTCCTCATCTACCCGGCCGGACAGCTCCAGATCGGCCGGGGCGAAGAGGTCAACCTCGGCGTCGTCCACGACTCGACGAAGTTCTCCACGAACGACTACACGGCCTTGTTCGCGGAGGAATGCGTCGGCCTCGTTGACCGGTCCGTGGACACACGGATCGTGACCGTGCCGGTCTGCCCGAGCGGTGAGTCCGGCGCGCAGAGCCTCATCTCCTGCGACGCGTCCTGACTGAGGGCTCGTCCCTGACCGCGGTGGGCCGGTGCTTCGGGTGGCGCCGGCCCACCGCCCCAACCCAGAAGGAGGTGAGGCGCGGTGGCTCCAGGACTGCGGAAGTACGTCGAGGCCATCCCCGGCCGGCCCCTGCCGCACGGCATCCTCAACGCTGCGTGCACAGAGGTACGCGACGTCTCCGACGAGCACGAGCTGCTGGGCGTCGAGTGGCTGGCCCTCGGCTGCTGCCCGGTGCTCGCCTGGACCGACCCGTGCCTCGACGAGTCCCCGGGCGACGAGTCGCCAGGGGAGCCGCCCGGGCGGAAGGAGTATTGCCGCCCGGAGGTCGAGTTCGCCGAGCCGATCAACCTGTACGCGGGCTCGGAGTGCTCGACCATCGGCTGGACCTACGCGGAGGCCCGCGCGCACGCCGAAGCAACGCTGGAGCTGGGCGAGCAGTACGGGCTGGAGTCTGCTTTCTGGCGGCAGAAGCTCACCGCGGACGCCATCGACCTGACTCCGGCCGCCGGGCCGTTGACCGTTCAGCAGGGCGTTGCCCGGCTGGAGGGCTGTCTCGCCGAGGCGTACGGCGGCGTCGGCACCCTGCACGTCCCGGCCAGCGTCGGCGCCCTCCTGGGCTGCTGCGACGTGGCCAAGGAGGACCCGGCAACAGGTGGCCTGTCCACGCTCGCCGGGAACTGCGTCGTGATCGGCGCGGGATACAGCGCGGAGAACACCGGCCCCGGCGGAACACCCGCCGAGGAGGGCACGGCCTGGCTGTACATCACCGGGCCGCTCGTGATCCGCCGCGGCCCGGCCGTCGTCACCCCGGACCGGCCCGCCCCGTCCGTGAACACCCGAACCAACGACCGCAACGTGCTGGTCGAGCGCACCTACGTCGTAGGCACGACGTGCACGGTCTGCGCCGTCCAGGTCCAGGTCTACTGAGGAGCCGTCAGTGCCGGATCGCATCCACGTCGAACCGACCCAGGAGAACCGCCACGCGTTCGCCGCGTGGGCCGTCGCCCAGGACCCGAAGGTCCGCACCGCGTCGGCGACTTCGTTCGCGGTGCCGCACCACCTGTTCACGGAGGTGCCGGAACGCCTGTTGATCGGGTCGCTCGTCGATGGGCGGCGCTACGTGTCTCCCGAGGACACCCCCGAGTCCGGGGGGAGCGAGGCGGCGGCGCCGGTCACCGGGGACTTGACCGGCGTCGCCACCGCGGAGGGCTTCCAGGAGGCAGTAGCGGGGGAGCCGCTGCCGCCGCTGCCGGACGAGGCGTACCCGGCCGACGCCGAGCCGCTGCCCGAACCCGAGCTGGACCCCGGGCCGCAGCCCGAGCCCGAGCTGGACCCCGGGCCGCAGCCCGAGCCCGAGCAGGACGCCGACCCCGACGCGGGGAGGTGCCAGGACTGCGGGCGGGTCTTCCGGAGCCAGCGCGGTCTGGCGACCCACCGCCGCCAGGTGCACCAGAAGGAATAGCCGCCCTCGGCGGCCCCCGCCGGGAGCACCCCGCGTGCACGCAGCGCCGGGCACGCCGCAGAAGAACTTCATCGTCGATGCCGCTGGTTTTGGGCCGGGCCGACCACATCACGTAGTGGAGGCCCACGATGCCCTGCCCCCTGATCGCGAACGCGGACGTGATCCGCGTGACTCGCCTGGACCGCTGCGGAAGGCCGGTCTGCGGCGAAGACAACGGGTTCGTCTTCGACTGCTTCGCGACCCTGGCGATGAACGCCAACGTCGAGGATGGCGAAGACGTGGCGTACACCGCCGCGAACGGCCGCCAGTGCGGCTTCAAGCGCGGCTGCCCGACCTTCAACGGCTACGACATCGAGCTGAACTTCTTCAGCGTCTCCCCGGAGTTCGTGGAGATCACCACCGGCAACCCGGTGGTGTACGGCTTCGACGGCGAGCCGATCGGCTACGACGACTGCTCGATCCAGTGCAACAGCGCCTTCGCCATGGAGCTGTGGGCCGAAGTGCTCAGCGCGGACGTCTGCGACGCCGATGCAGGCGGCGACGGCGCCTGGATCTACTTCCTGATGCAGTGGGTGACCAACGGTCAACTCGGCGACCTGGAGATCGGCAACGAGGCCGTGTCCCTCGTCCTCAGCGGCGCCACCAGGGCCGGAGGCGGCTGGGGCACGGGCCCGTACGACGTGATGCCGGTCGACGCGGCCGGCACGCCGGGCCAGCTCCTGACGCCCCTGGGCTCGAACTGCCACCGCCGTACGTTCGTGACCAGCGTCGCCCCGCCCGAGCCGGTGTGCGCCTACACCCCGGTCCTGTGCGGCACCTCCTGAACGGCGGAAGACAGTGACCACACCCGAGGTCGACATCGTCGTGCCGGTGCGGGTCGGCGCCACGAACCCGCAGCTCCGCTTCGCGCTGCGCTCGTGGGCCGAGAACCTGCCGCACCGGCACGTCTGGCTGGTCGGCCACAAGCCCGCCTGGGTGCGTGGCGTAAAGCACCTGCCGACCCGCCAGACCAGCACGAAGTACCAGAACACGACGCACGCGGTCCGGCAGGCGTGCGTGACCGCCGGCGTGAGCGAGACCTTCCTGCTGTGCAACGACGACTTCTTCGTCATGAGCCCGCAGGACGAGGGGATGCCCGTGCTCCACCGCGGACCGGTCTCCGACGTCGAGGCGTACTACGCAGGCCGGGCATCCGGCCGCTACCTGCGGGGCCTGCGGGAGACCCGCGACCTGCTGGTGAGCCTCGGGCACGAGAACCCGCTCTCCTACGAGCTACACGTCCCCCTGCCGGTCGAGAAGGAGGCCATGCTGAAGGCCCTCGGCATCGGGAAGCGGCTGGAGGTCGTCCACAAGCGCACGCTGTACGGGAACCTCGCGGGCCTCGGTGGCGAGGAGATCCGCGACGTGAAGGTCCTCAACCGCGGCCCGAAGTTCGACCGCGCGAGCGCGTTCCTGTCGACGATGCCGGACAGCTTCTCCAACGGTCTCGTCGGCCAGCACATCCGCGCCGTCTTCCCCCGCCCCGGCCGCTACGAGGTGGGAGGCCGCTGATGCCGAACGTGTGCGACCCGTGGCCGACCGACCTGACGTGCTGCGACCTGCCCGAGGACACCGAGCCCGAGACGGTCGACCGATGGACCCGCGTCGCCAGCATCATGCTGTGGATGCTCTCCGGCCGCCGCTGGGGTCCGTCCTGCCCCGTGGAGGTGCGGCCGTGCCGCCGCTCCTGCCTCGACGGCTGGGCGTACGGCATCCGTTGGGACTCGGCCGGGCCGTGGGTGCCGTACAAGGGTGTCGACGGGCTGTGGCGCAACGCCTCCCCCTGCTCGTGCACCGGCGGCTGCTCGTGCGGCGAGCTGTGCGAGGTGTACCTGCCCGGCCCGGTGTACGACATCGTGAAGGTCGACGTCGACGGCGACGAGCTGACCGCGCCCGACCCCGACGAGGACGTGATCGGGGCGTACCGGGTGGACGCGCCGGGGATGCTGGTGCGCACCGACGGCGAGTGCTGGCCGACCTGCCAGGACATGTCCGCCCCGTCGGGCACGCCGGGGACGTTCACCGTGACGTACCGGACCGGCCTCGCCCTCGATGAGGCCGCCATCGCCGCCGTGTCCGACCTGGCGTGCCACTACATCAAGGGTTGCGGCGGCAGCTCGTGCGGCTGCAAGAGCAACAAGAACGTCTCCCGGCTGAACCGGCAGGGCTTCGAGATGGAGTTCTCCGACCCGACGCTGATCTACAGCGAGGGCCGCACCGGTCTGCCGCTCGTCGACGCGTGGCTCGCGGCCGTGAACCCCGGCCGGCTCGCCTCCGCCTCCCGCGTCTACAGCCCGGACTTCCCACGCCCCCGTACGACGACCTGGCCGTGAACGAAAGGCCCGCCCCATGCCGCTGACGCTGCACGAGCTGACCGAGACGGTCCTCGGCTGCGTGTGCGCCGCGCTCCAGGACACCGCGGCCCAGGTACCCGGACAGCCCGGATGCCCCTGCCGGGCGTGCGTCGTGCCCGGACAGCCCGCGTGGGACTGGTGCGATGACCCGTGCGGCGACAAGGGCGACGGCGGGCAGCTCTCCGTGCACGTGATCCGGTTGTTCCCCACCAACCCGTTCCCTACCGAGGACCGGTCCGTGATGGGCTCGCGGAACTGCCCCATGCCGTCGACCACCGCGGCCGAGATCGCGGTGACGGTGCTGCGCTGCGCCCCGACGCCGGACGAGGAAGGATGCCCGCCCTCGTGCGACGAACTCGACCAGGCCGCCCGGGTGTTGCACGTCGACTCGATGACCGTGTTCAACGCCCTGTACTGCTGCCTCAACGGCTCGGAGCCCGGGCGGCGGCGCGGCCGGAAGTACGTCATGGGCCAGCAGCGCACCGTCGGGCCGCAGGGCGGCTGCGTCGGTATCGAGCAGCGGGTGACGGTGGCGCTGCCCGGCTGCTGGCCCTGCCCCGAGGATTCCCCGTGAGGAGGCTGCCGTGACGGTGGAGATGCGTATCGAGCAGGGTCGGCTGGCGCGGGCGCTGCGCGCCCGGGGCGGGATCGCGGAAAGGTTCCTGTCCCGCCGTACGCGCCGCGTCGCCGACATCGCGCGCCGCGAGGCCCCGGGCCGGATGGGCGCCTACATCGACTGGAAGATTGAGTCCGGCCCGCGCGGCCTGGAGGGCGTCATCATCTGCGACCACCCGGCGACCCTGTACGTGCTGTACGGCACCCGCCCGCACATCATCCGGCCGCGCCGCGCGAAGGCCCTCCGGTTCGACGTCGGCGGGCGGACCGTGTTCGCCGCCGTCGTCCACCACCCCGGCACCCGGCCGAACGACTTCCTGGGCCGGGCGCTGCGCGCGGGCCGCTAGACCTCTCCGGCCGGGGCCAGGTCAGGCGCCTCGATGTCCGGGTAGAACTCGCGGTAGTCCGCGCGACGTGCTCGACGTAGTGCGCCCGGCCCTCCGCTGTGAACCGGTAGCGCCGCACCGTACGGCTCGCCTGGCGGCCCTCGTACGGCTGGCCGTTGAAGTCCCGGGGCGTATAGGCGACGAACTGCTCGTGGACCTCCAGGTACGGCCGATTTCCCCGGTGCATGCCGTAGCCGGTGACGAGGTACAGGTGCGCGGACCCGAACAGCTCCTCGGTCAGCAGCCCCTCGGCCCCGGCCCGGGCGACCTTGGCCATCTCGCGCCACAGCCACTCGGACAACTCCCACGGCTCCTTGCGCGGCGTCGGCGCGATGCCCAGCCCGGCCCGTACGGCAGCCCGGCCGGCGCGGGTGAGGAGCGCGAACTGCGCCCAGGTGTCGGTGGTGCCCAGCTCGATCAGCCCCCGGTCGGCGAGCGCCGCCAGGGTGGACCCTGCGCCCGACTCCCACACCCCGCGTGCCCGGAGCGCCCGAGGGGTCGGGGCGTACATCCCGGACAGGAAGATCCGCCGCCACACCCGGGCGGGGCTCTCGCTGAACCGGCCCTGAGCGGCGAGGGTCCGCCGTTCCTCTTCCAGCCCTTGGTCCTCCGCGTACATCACCTCCATGTACGCGCGCTGACGAGCGCTCAGTTCGTCCCAGGCCACCTGGGCTTTCCCCATCGCTGTACCTCCCCTTCTCGTTCACGGTAGGGCGTGACGCTGACGCCCAGGCGGGTCCTCGCGGACCGCGTACCCTTCGGTGCGCGCCGCTGGTTGTGGGCCGGGCGCTCAGCACGAGCACCACGGGAGCCACCCGATGAGCCAGCGCCGCCAGTTCACCCTCAACACCGAGCCCCACGTCGCCGAGATCGGCTCGACCGAGCTGCGTTTCCTGCCCGAGGTGATGGGCGCCCAGTTCCTCGACGCCTACGAGGACTTGCAGCAGACGCAGAAGCAGCTCGGCGTCGACATGAACGACCTGGCGGGAGTGGACCCGGAGAATCTGCGCTCCATCGTCCGGTCGCTGCGGGTGTTCCTCGCGCGGCTGATGCTGCCCGAGTCCGCCGAGGTCTTCGCCCGCTGGGACGTCATCAAGGGCGGC
This sequence comes from Streptomyces sp. AJS327, assembly GCF_013450295.1. GTDB lineage: Bacteria > Actinomycetota > Actinomycetes > Streptomycetales > Streptomycetaceae > Streptomyces. The sequence goes on along the minus strand of NZ_SKBR01000004.1, from coordinate 17,584 downwards.
AAGGTCGTCGAGTCGTTCGGCACGCCGGAGGAGGCCGCCGATCACGCCGAGGGCCTGAAAGGCGCCACGGTCGCCGACGCCGGGATGCAGCTCCCCGACCGCGTCCTGGTCGAGCTGCTGGAGTGGGCGGTCGAGCTGTATGGGGGCGGCCAGCGCCCTACTGGGTTGTCTGGAGGCTCTGCAACAGCATCGCCTCCTCCTGGGACTCGTGGGAGGGCGGTCTCGCCCTCCAAGGCGTCGACCCGCGCGCGTGGACGCTGACGACCATGCTCAACGCCTCGGAGGCGGCGATGGACGCCGCAGCCGAGGACGACGCCGAGCGGCAGCGGAACCGGGCCAAGCTGTACGCGCCCCCGCCGAGTGAGCGCGGGCGCGGCCGACGCCGCCGACGGCCTCCCGGCATGGGCATGGACCGGGCTCAGGCCCAGTCCCTCGCCGCGCAGCTCGCCGCCGAAGACGCGCGGCTGGGCGCCCGTGGCTAACGGCTAACCTGGGAACACGCGCCCCGGGCGGCCCTATCAGCGGCCCCTGCGCAGCGCGTACGCCGCTGGTTCTGGGCCGGGCACCTTCCTTCACGCGAGGGGTGCCCGGTGGCCGGCGAGGACATCGACTACGGGTCCGCGCGGATCACGATCGTCCTCGACGACGAGGACACCGCGCAGGACTCACGGCGGACCGCCAACCGCATCCAGAACACGCTGGATCGGGGCACCCGCAACATCGGCGTCCAGATCCGCCGGAACATCCAGCGCGGACTGAACGCGGCGGCGGTCACCGTCCGCGTCGAGCCGGACCTGCGGCGGTTCGACGCCGCGCTGCTGACGGGGCTGCGCAACCTCAGCAGCATCAACATCTCGGTCGAGCCGGACCTGACCGGGTTTGTCGAGACGGTCCGCGCCCGCCTCGCCGGTCTCCAGGTCCCGGTCCGGGTCGTCCCGGACTTCGGGGACTTCGACGCCCGTATCCGGGCGCACCGGCCGCCCGACGTCACGGTCAACGCGCACGTCGACACCGACCGGCTGACCCGGTCGCTGGGCGCGCTTGGCGGGGTCGCCGGCCGGGTCGGCGGCGCCTTGCGCGGCCTCCTCGCCTTCGGCGCCATCGGCATCGCCGCCGCCGGGGCGGCTTCCTCCATCGGCGGGCTGGTCGCCGCGCTCGCCCCCGCGGCCGGGATCGTCGCCGCGTTCCCCGCGGCCATCGCCGGGGCGCAGATCGCGCTCGGCACGCTGCGCCTGGCTGTCGTCGGCGTCGGCGACGCCCTGGAGGCCGCGTTCTCCGGGGACGCCGAGAAGTACGCTGAGGCGATCGAGGGCCTGGCCCCGGCCGCGCGGACGGCCGTCGGGGCGGTCAAGGAGCTGGTGCCGCAGCTCAAAGAGGTCCAGCAGGCCGTCCAGCAGTCGTTCTTCGAGCAGTTCGCTTCGCAGGTCAGCGGGGCGATCAAGAACCTCCTGCCGCTCGGCAAGGGCCTGGAGGACATCGCCGCCGGGTTCGGCCGGGCCGCGTCGGAGGGCTTGCGGTTCCTGTCGACGCAGGCCGCGTTCTCCCAGATCCAGACCGTCATCGGCGGCACGAAGGCCGCCGTCGACGGGCTCGCCCAGGGCGTACGGCCGCTCGCGCAGGGCTTCCTCGACGTCGCCGCCGCCGTCGCGCAGGCGTTCGGCACGCAGCTCGGGCAGTCCATCGGGAACGCCGCCGTACGGTTCGGCGAGTTCCTGTCCCGCATCGCGGAGAGCGGGCAGGCCGTCGCGTGGGTGCGGGAGGCCGTCGGCGTCTTCCAGCAGCTCGGCGCCATCGCCGCGAACGTCGGCTCGATCCTGGCCGGGTTGTTCCGCGCCGGGAACGAGGCCGGTGGCGGGCTGCTGAACAACCTCCAGACGATCACCGCCTCGTTCCGGGAGTTCGTCAACTCGGCGCAGGGGCAGGAGGCCATCGGCAACCTGTTCCGCACGGTCGGCACGATCGCGGCGCAGCTCGGGCCGATCCTCGCGGCGCTGGTCACGCAGATCGGCGCTATCGCTCCGGCGCTGACACCGATCTTCACGGCGCTCGGCCCCGCCCTGGTCAACCTGATCAACGGGCTGGGTCCGGCGCTCGCGGCCATCGCCCCGTCGCTGGCGACGATCGGGCAGGCCCTCGCCGAAGGGCTCGGCATCATCGCCCCGGCGCTCGAACCGCTCGGCGCGGCGATCGGCCAGGCCCTCTCGGCGCTGGCGCCGCTGCTGCCGCTGGTCGGGCAGATCGTCGCGGTCGTCGCCGGGATGCTCGCGCCGGTCCTGTCGAACCTGGCGACGCTGTTCCAGCCGATCATCCAGGCGCTCGTCGGCGCGCTGATGCCGGTCCTGCCGCAGATCGGGCAGGCGTTCACGATGCTGGCGCAGGCCATGGCTCCGCTCGCCGCCGGCGTCGGGCAGGCCATCGCGCAGGTCTTCCAGGCCCTCGCGCCGGTCCTGACGCCCCTGGCCGGGGTCCTAGTGCGGATCGCCGCCGCGCTGGTGCCGGTGTACACGGCGTTCGCGAACGCCCTGCTGCCGGTGCTGCCGCCGATCATCGCCGCGTTCAACGCGATCCTCCAGGCGCTCCTGCCGATCCTGCCGCCGATCGCCGGGCTGGTCGAGGCGCTGGCTCCGCTGGTCGTCCTCGCGATCCAGCTCCTCGCCCCGGTCCTCCAGCTCGCCGCCGGGTTCGCCTCCTGGCTGACCATCAACGCGGTCGTCCCGATCATCCAGGGCATCGTCTCGGTCCTGACCTGGCTGATCACCAGCCTGTCGTCGGTCCTGACGTTCATCACGAACCTGCCGACGACGATCGTGACGGCGCTGACGACGCTCGGCACGACCGTCTCCACGTTCTTCACCAACCTGGTGACGACGATCGGAACGTGGATCTCCACCGCGTTCACGGCGGTGGTCGGGTTCTTCACCAGCCTGCCTGGCAGGATCGGCGCCGCCCTGGCCGCGTTGCCCGACTTGCTGGTCGACCTGTTCGTCAACGCGGTCGCGGCGGTCGGGATCGCCCTGCTCACCGCGCTCGCAGCGGTGATCTGGCTGTTCACCTCCCTGCCCGGCAAGATCGTCTCCGCGCTGGCGTCGCTCGGCTCGGCCATCGCCGGGGCCTTCTCCCGCGCGGTGTCCGCCGCCCGGTCGGCGATCTCCTCGTTCATCAGCAGCGCGGTGTCCTTCTTCGCGGCCTTGCCCGGCCGGATCGGCTCCGCGCTGGCCGCGCTGCCCGGCCGTATCAGCTCCCTGTTCCGGTCGGCCGGCTCGTCGGCGCTGGCCGCCGCCCGTAGCTTTGGCTCGTCGGTCGCCTCGTTCTTCTCGTCGCTGCCGAGCCGGATCGTGTCCGCGCTGTCCGGGCTCGGCAGCCGGATCGCCGGTGTCTTCCGGTCGGCTGTCGGCGCGGCCCGGCGCGCGGTCTCCTCGCTGATCTCGTCGATCGTGAGCCTGTTCTCGTCGCTGCCCGGCCGGATCGTCTCGTCGCTCGGGAACATCGGTGGCAGGATCGTCAGCAAGATCAAGAGCGGGTTGCCGTCGGCGGTCCGGAAGGTGCTGCCGTTCGCGGACGGCGGGATCGTGCGCTCCCCGGTCGTCGGCCTGGTCGGCGAGGCCGGGCCGGAGGTCATCATCCCGCTGACCCGGCCCGCCCGGGCGCGGCAACTGGCCGAGCAGTCCGGGCTGGTCGACATGCTCTCGGCCATGTCGCCGAGCGGCGCCGACAACGCGGGGGCGCCCGCTCCCGTCCGGCAGGGGCCGGTGTTCCACATCTACGAAGCAGGCGACGGCCGTACGACCGCGCACCGCGTCGCGTCCCGTCTCGCCCTGGCGGCTGGAGTGATCTGACGATGGCGATCGAGGACTACCTGACGCTCGGCGGCGTCGAGATCACCAACAGCGCGCGGCTGATGACGTACCTGGACACCGTCGGTTCGCCGCTCGCTGACCCCGGCGTGTGCCACTGCCCGACGCTCACCGCGGAGGTGCTGGGCGACGAGCCGTACAGCACCCCGGAGGAGGACGCCGCGCCCTGGTACGACCCGGACGTGCCCGAGTCCGCTGACTTCGCGGGCTTCCGCATCCTGACCATCGACGGGCTCGACGACTACCCGATGCGGCGTGCCACGACGAGCGCCGTGGCCGGAGGCGCCGCGCTCGGCCCCGCCCAGGTGATGCCGCGGACCATCACCATCACCGGCATCCTCCTCGGCGCGACCTGCTGCGCCGTCGAGTACGGCCTGCACTGGCTCGGCGAAGCGATGGCCGGGTGCGCCGGGTCCGGGTGCGACGGCGACTGCATGGAGGTGTTCAACTGCTGTCCGGGCGAGGACGAGGACCCGGAGGTCTTCCGGGCGCGGCACCTGCGCACCGTACGGCGCGTGGCGCTCACCCAGGGGCCGACGATCACCGCCCGGCATGGCACGGGCTGCACCGTCGGCGAGTGCTCGATCGGCGCCGACGTCATCACCGTCGAGATCATCCTCGTCGCCGCAACCCCCTGGTTGTGGACGGACCCGACACCTGTCCTGGACGTCCCTCTGCCCCGGGACGACTCGGATACCTGCGTGACGTGGTGCGTGCACGGGGCGCCTCCGCCGGTCTGGTGCGTGGAGGTGACCGACGCCGAGTGCTCGCCGCGCAACATCGCGGCGGCCGTCGTCGAGGACGCGACCTGTGCCTTGGCCTGGCCCGTCACCGATGCCGAGCGGGAGACCTGCCCGAACACCTGCCGCTTCGCCGCGTGCGTAGACCCGCTCAGCCGGTGCTCCGACCCGCTGTGCTCGATGCCGGCGCCGCCCACCCCGACCACGCTGGACACCTGCTACTGCCTGCCCCTGGCCGTGGAGCGCGAGGTGTACGAGATCGACCTCACCGACCGGCCGGCCTGGTCGCAGGACGTGCCGATGATCACGGTCCGCGCCGGCAGTACGGACCTGCGGAACGTGACGCTCACCTTCTACGAACGCCCCCTCGGAGGAGAGGAGTTGACCTGCGAGGAGGTTGCCGAGTTCCAGCGCTGCAACCCGCACAGCCAGTACCACGTCGCGTTCGTCCCGGCCGGGGGCGCCGTCATGCTCGACGGCCAGACCGGACGGTCCACGACCCAGTGCGGCGCCTACTGCGAGACCTCCCGAGACGTGTACGGCATCGACGGCGCCCCGCCCACCTTCGAGGCGTTCACCTGCGGAACGCTCTGCCTGTCCGTCGAGACGGACATCATGAACCCGCCGTCGGACCTGGCGAGCATCAGCTTCGACGTCTCCGGCCGGGGCTACTGACCGCCGATACCCTGTCCTCGCCGCTGGTTGTGGGCCGGGCACCTTCTCGACATGAGGGGTCCGGCATGGCCGTTGCGGGCTGCGGCACGCACACCGCATCAATCACCGACCGAAGCGGGTCCACAGTCAGCCCCGTGCAGATCCTCACCGAGATCGAGTGGACGCGGGCGCTGGACGACACCAGCACCGCCCGGGTCGTCGCCGTCCCGGAAGGAGACTGCTGCGAACGCCTCGGGCAGGTCCGCGCGTGGCGGCACTACCTCAACGTCTGGCGGGACCGGCAGCCGGTATGGTCCGGCCCCATCCTCCAAGTGGAATGGTCACGCGGCCAGATCGAGATCTGGGCCGGCGACATCCTGGCCATCCTGGACCGCCGGGTGCCGCACGACACCGTGACCTTCGGCGAGGCGGACCTGGCCGACATCGCCGCGTGGCTGATCCAGGACGGGTTCGCCCCGGATGACCCCGGGCACAGCGTCGAGACGATCGGCCGTACTCGAGTACGCGGAGGACGGTCGTACCGTCGCGGCATCGGGCAGACCGGCGACCATCTGCGCGACCTCGCGGAGGGCGGTCTCGACTACACCGCGGTCGGTTCCCGGATCATTCTGCTGCCGGAGACGCACATGAGCACGGTCGGAGCGCTCACGGACGCGGATATGCCCGAAGGGCTCATCGTCGCCGAGGACGGCACCGCGCTCGCCTCCCGCTGGGTCGTCGCCGGGGACGAGGATGGCGACGTGATGGGCGAAGCCGGGGGTACCGACGCGTACTACGGCCTGCTGGAGCGGTACGTCGAGCAGACCTCGATCACCACCACCCTCGCGGCCACGGACGCCGCGCGGTCCCGGCTGCGCAGTTCGCTGCCCGTGCCGGTGTTCATCGACACCCAGCAGGTCACGATCGCGCCGGAGGCTGCCGTCAGCGTGCCGACGCTCGTGCCCGGCTGGTGCCTGGACATCTTCACCCAGGCTACCTGTCGGCCTATCTCCCAACGGCTGAAGATCACTGGGCTGAAGGTCACAGAGAACGGCGGCACGGAGTCGACGCCCGGCAGCGAAAGCGTGCAAGTGCAGGTGGCAGCGACGGGAGCAGAGAGCACCACTGACAAGACGTTCGGAGCTGTGTGATGGCGCTACGAGGAGGGATGGCCCGCCGGGTGCCGGGCAACCCGATGGGGAGCATTCTGCGGGACATCGACCGGCGGACCCGTACGACGACGCGGCGAGCCCGCCCGGCTGCCCGCACCGAGCCCGACGAACAGCCTACCGAGCCCGAGCCCGTGCCGGTCCAGACGGCGCCGAAGCCTCCGACGCCCTGGGGCGTGGCGGCGTTTACCCTCGTCACCGGCGAGGACGGCGGGGTGCAGGTGGAATTCCCCCGGCCTTTCGCCTCACCCGTGGTGGTGGCCTCGGTGATCGGGTCGGCGTCGGCGGTCGCCGTCGTGGACGAGGTGACATCCAGCCACGCGTACGTGAGCGTCCTCAGAGGCACCGACGCTCGCCGCGCCCCGGGCTCGTCGGTGCACGTGATTGTCACGGAAGCGACTGGCTGATGCCGCATCAGCAGCGGTGACCTGATCCCATTGTTGTGATCAGAGACGCCGGTACGGTCGGTGCGTGGTTTCCAAGGGTCGGCACCAGAATTCGGATGTCGCGAGCGCGCTCGACCGAGCCAAGCGGGCAGGCTGCACCGTCGCGCCGGACAAGAATGGTCACCGCTGGGGCTGGGTGGTGTGCTGCTCCTGCGGAGCGCGCCTCGCCGTCTCCGGCACACCCAAGATTCCCGGCAATGAGGCGAAGAAGATCGACCGGTTCGTCCGCGAGCACCAGCACTAGGGAGACGACGTGGAGTGGAATTTCGGCCTTCTGCTCAGGAAGCCGCTCACCCGCGAGCAGGCCGACGCCTTCGACCACTGCGATGCCCTTGCGGACGGGGCGATCTCGTACACGCTTGCCCCCGAAGAACCTGACGCCCATCCGCAGCCCGCAGATCCGGCCCTGCTGCGAGAGCTGAGCTGCGACATCGAGGCCGCCACCCTCTTGGACGCCATTGCCGAAGCGGTACAGCGCATCCAGCTTGTCGACCTCCGTGCCGTCGGCGTGACACTGCCCGACCTCGTGACGCTCGACGAGGTAGCTCAGCGCAGCGGACACAGCGCACAGGCAGTGGCTGACCTGTCCCAGTACCCGCGGTTCCCCGAACCCGAGTCCGACGAGGGGACATTGCTCTACTCCTGGCTCCGGGTCGCCGCCTTCCTGCGGGATATCGGCGACCCGGTTCCCGACGTGCCGCAGGAGGCGGTGATCGCAGACCACGCGCTCGGCCTCACGGACGCCCTCGACGGCGCGCACGTCGCGCGCGGGACGCTCCGTGCCTTGGGGTTGCCGACCGCCTGACCGGGCACGAGAACCCGCCAACGTCAGGCGCCCACACGAAGTCAATTGCCGAAGTTGCGGTACCAGTCGTTCTCCAGCAGCCTCGTCCACACGGCGTCGGTGGACGGCGACGGCGGTGGGGCGTCTGTCGCGAAGGTTCCCCACAGGGCACCGTCCTCCGGCGCCACCACGGGCGTGAAGGGTCGGCGGCGTCCGTCGGCGTCCCTCGGCTCGTACCCGGGCTCGGCGTACATGCCCCATACCTCGTCAAAGAGTCGGGCACCGAAGTCGACGCCGTTCCAGTCGATGGCGGTGGCGGCGCCCTGACCCTCGAAGTCCAAGGCCAGCGCCACGAAGTAGGTCCCTCTGCGGCTCTGTTCGTCGTACGGTCCCCACGCTTCTGCCGCAGCGAATCCGGTGCGCGTAACGGCCCCCAGTACTTCGGCCAGCCCATAAGCGTCGCCGGGGCGCTCGGCGTCGATCTCCACGCGCAGCGTCTCCCACTCCGCCGGGTGGCCTGTGGCGCATATATCGCCCCAGCGGGCTTCTACTTCGCGCCTGGTCCTGTGGCCGGTCGTGAGGACGACCTGCCTGCCGGTGAGCGTCAAGGAGTCCCGGTCGATGAGGTGCCGGTGGGCGTCCAGCGGGGTGAGGCGCAACGTTTCTGCTCGGAAGTCCATGGCCGAAATGTAGTGCTGGGCATGAGGTGTACGCGACGGGTTCGGATCATGGCCTGATTCGAGCCGGATACCCTGTCGTTGTGCCGCTGGTTGTGGGCCGGGCCACGCGAGTCTGCCGTTGGAGGCTGACGTGGCATCAGTGTGCGTGTGCAGCGACTACTTCAGGATCACCGAAGACGGCGAGTTGTGCCTGGTCCCGGGCACGATGGGGCTCCGGATGACCCTGTACTTCAAGGACGCGGGCACCTACCAGTTCGAGAAGTCCGAGTACCCCTGGCTGGCCCGAATCCGCGTCCAGGCGCAGGGCGCAGGCGGTGGATCGGCGTCCGCCGACGCGGCGGCCAGCCAGTGCATCGTCCGGCCGGGCGGCGCGGGGGGCGGCTGGTCGGAGGCCGTCGTCGAGGCATCCGCGCTCGGGACGGTGGAGACGATCGTCGTCGGCGCGGGCGGAACTGCGGGGACCGGCAACGGCAACGGCGGGGCCGGGGGCAGCAGCTCCTTCGGCGGGTTCGTCGTCGCCTCCGGTGGAGACGGTGGGACCGCCGCGCAGTCCTCGGGGACTGCTGCGGACGCCGTGCAAGGCCCGGCCGGCCCTCTCGCCGGGACGGGACAGTACGCCTCCGGCGGCTGTGCAGGCGGTGCCGGTATCCGCCTGTCGGGAACCAACGGGCAGTCAGGCGCGGGCGGTGAATCCCGGCTTGGGCACGGCGGCCTTGCCCGCGCTGCGGAAGGTGTGGGGACCGCGCCGCGCGGCTACGGCGGCGGCGCAGGCGGCGCCCTGTCGTACGGCGGCGACTTCAACGGCGCGGACGGCGGGTCCGGCCTCGTCATCGTCGAGCTGTACGGCTGACGGTCACCTCCGGCGGGGCGCCGTCGGGGCGACGTAGACTCGTAGCGCTGCTGGTTGTGGGCCGGGCCGAGAACACCCCGAGAGGTGATCATGGCCCGGTGCGGATGTGCTGGCGACATGGCGACCACCGCAGTCCTGAGCGAGGACTCCGAGTGCATCGCGCTCGCGGGCAACGGCAGCATCGCCAGCCCCCTCGTCGCGGCGCCGATCATCTCCCCGCGCCCCGGCAACCTCATCTCCTGCGACGACGGCCTGTACGCGTCGAACGGCGGCACCTGGACCCCGCAGGACTTCGGCGCGGCCGGCAACGGCGTGGCGGACGACGCCCCCGCGTTGCAGTTGGCGCTGAACGCCGCGCTCGCGGCCGGGGGCGGCACGGTCTACGTTCCGGCCGGGATCTACCGTCTGGCGACACTGCCCTTGCGGATCTACCGCCGCACCCGGCTCGCGCTGACCCCCGGGGCCACGATGCGGCGCGGCGTCAGGGGCACGATGCTACTGAACGGGGACGCGGGCCAGAACTTCCCCGGGTACTCCGGGCATGGGGACATCGTCATCGAGGGCGGCACCTGGGACGCTCGCGGCACGCAGTTCGCCGAGCCCAGCATGTGCATCAGCATCGGGCACGCCGAGAACGTCCTGATCCGGGACCTCACGATCAAGGACGTCGGCGGGTACCACGGGATCGAGATCAACAGCACCCGGCACTGCGTCATCCGGAACGTCCGTGGCCTCGGGTACGTCGACACGGACGGGCGGGACTTCTCGGAGTTCATCCAGCCGGACCTGGCCAAGGGATCTGCCTATTTCGGCGGCTTCGGCCCCTACGACGACACCCCGGTCATCGACCTGCTCGTCGAGGGCTGCGTGACCGGCGCATCGGGCACGCCGGGCACCACAGCGTGGCCGCGCGGCATCGGCTCGCACTCCGCTTCACCGTCCCGGCCGCACCGCGACATCCGCGTCCGGGACTGCGCGTTCCAGGGGTGCAGCCAGTTCGCCATCGGCGCGTACACCTGGGAATCGGTCGTCATCTCCGGCGTGCAGTTCCGCGACTGCGGCGGCGGCATCCGCTTCCGGACGCTCGATTCCAGCATCACCAGCCACCGCACCCCGGCTGGCGGCAGCGGCCCGACCATCACGGGCAGTCAGCCCTTCGCCGGGCTCGTGGTCGACAACGTCACCATGACCGGCGGCGGGTCGTACGGCGCGGCCGTGGAGCTGGTCGGCGAGGAGACCGGGTACGTCCAGGACGTCACGGTCGGCCGCGTCACGGCGCGCAACGTCGGCCAGCAGGCCGTGCGGATGGAGTACGTCGAGGACTACGTCGCCTCCGACATCGTCGCGCACACCACCGGGGCCACCTCGATCAGCACCCTGGGGACGCGGCGCGGCCGGTTCGCCGACTGCCACGTCAACGGCAGCGGCGGCGCTGGCATCACCGTCGACTCGCGGTCGACCCCGGCCGCGACGGGGACGGACGTGCAGATCGTTGACTGCACCGTCACCGGGACGGCCGCGAACGGGGTGCACATCTGGGACGGCGCGGACCTGCTCGTCGACTCGTGCGAGCTGTACGCCCTGAACGGCTACGGCGTGCAGGTCAGCACGAACACCGCGCGGATTCTCGTACGGGACACCCGCACGAGCGCGACGACCTCCACGCCGATCAACTTCACGAGCACGGTCACCGGCGCCCACCGCGAGGGCAACTCGGCCGACGCGCCTGGCACCATCACCACCGCCACTGCGGCGAACACGACGACAGAGACCGTCGTGGCGAGCCTGCTCATCCCCGCCGCCGACGCGCTCCCCGGCACCAGCTACCGGTTCTCCGTCCACGGCCAGGCATCCACCACGGGCACGCCGACGCTGACGATCCGCGTACGCCTCGGCGGTCCCACGGGGGCGGTCCTCTCAGCGTTCTCCGCCGTCACCACCTCGTCCGGCATCAGCGGTCGCGGCTGGTCCGTGAACGGCGCGCTGCACGCCATCGCCCCTGGCTCCTCGGGGACTTGGGCGGCGAGCGCGCAGCTCATCCACCGCCTGGCCGCGACCACCGGCCAGACACTCCAGGACGTCACCGACGGGACGGTCACGCGGGACAGCACCGCGGACCAGGCCCTCGTCGTCACCGCCCAGTGGTCCGCCGCCTCCGCCTCCAACACCGCGCAGGCGCTCGCCTCCAGCCTCAACCGGGTCTGAACGAAAGGACGTTACCGATGACCGACACCGAGCCGAGCGGCGTCGCGGTCTGCTCGCTAAAGCGGGACACGAAGCAGATCATCCAGCCCGGCAGCAGCTACACGATCGTCCGCTTCCCCTTCGGCAACGCCGAGCCGTCAGACACCCACGGGATGCACCAGGTCCAGCAGCCCGACGGCTACACGATCACCGACTGGGACAACGACGAACGGTCCGGCCTCATCTGGCCGAGCCGGTCCGGCTGGGGACAGCTCCACGCCATGATCCAGTGGGAGGCCGGGGGCTACACCGAGCTGCGCGACCAGTTCGTGCGGGACGCCCTGCGGTTCGGGCCGGACCCGGAGAACACCACCGCGACCGACCATCGCACCCCGACGCCGGGGATGCAGTGCTTCACCAAGACCCACGGCATCTTCGTCAACCCTGCCGTGCCGCTGTCGCTGAGGGTCGCCCACAACGACAGCCGCGCGAGGGCCGTCGTCCTCGCCGAATTCAAGCTCGTCATCAACCCCGCCTAGGAGGCGTACATGGCTACTGCCCAGATCCCGTCCGTGGGCCGGATCGTGCACTTCGTGTCGGCCATCAAGGACCCGGACGACAGCACGGCGGCACCGCTGCCGGTGGCGAACCTCGCCGCCCTCATCACCGCGGTCAACCCCGTACCGGAAGGCGCGACCAGGACCGCGCGCAAGGCGGCGGAGAAGAACCAGAAGGTCTCGCTCACGGTGTTCGCCGAGACCAAGGTGACCTTCCGGCAGAACGTCGAGTACGACGAGGCCGGCACGGTGCCGGGCACCTGGCACTGGCCTGCGCCGATGCCCGCCGAGGACGGCGCGTGACGCAAGTCGCCCGCACGGCGCGGGGAGCGTCCTCCAGCTCCCCCGCCCCGGCCCGCCCCGTCACCACGCCTGCACCCTCGCGCCGGCCTGCTTTCCACGGAGATCCGCCATGCCTGCACCTCCCCGGCCGTCCGTCGGCCACACCGTGCACTACGTCAGCCACGGCACCCCGCTGCGCGGCGACGGCTCCCAAGCGTTCCCCGCGGCCTGTCGCGCCGCCGTCATCACCGAGGTTGACCGCGATGATCCGGGGCGGGTTGGCCTCGCTGTCCAGAATCCGACGGGGACGTTCTTCCATCCGCTCGCCGCTGGCGGCTCGGAGTTCGCGGACGCGGAGACCGCGCTCGGTGGCTCCTGGCACTGGCCGGAGATCTACCAGTGAGCACGCCGATGTCCGCCTCCAGACACTCCGCGACGAGCCCGCCGAGTAGTCGGTGAACGTGGACGCGACCGGCATCCCGGCCCTCGACGTCGCCGTGGTGTGGGGTGGCGCGGTGACCATCCTCGCCGGCGTCGGCACGGTCGTATGGCGAGCTGTACAGGGTACGGTCCGGCTCGCTGGCCGCGTCGACGACTTCATGGACGACTGGACTGGCGCACCGCCCCGTGCAGGGGTGCCGAGACGCCCCGGAGTCATGGAGCGCGTGGCCGCGATCGAGGAACGTCTCCAGCGCGTCGGGTACGAGCTGTACCCCAACAGCGGCTGTTCTCTGCGGGACGCCGTCGACCAGGCGAACGAACGGCTCGCCCGGCTCTGGCCGGAGCCGGAGGAGTGCGGGCCAGCCCCGATGCCCACCGATCCGCCGCCGGACTCTCCACCGGCCGCTCCCTGACCAGCCGCCCGCCACACAGCTCCGGGGACGGGCGGCCTCCTCACTCCACGCCGGACGATTCCCGCCGTTGCGCAGACGACAAAGGCGTCCGTGGTGGACGCTGAAGGAGGAACCGGCCTCCAGGCCGGAATGCGCCGCATCCCCCCGTGCGGCACGGAGACGAGCCCGACCATGTTCCCCCGCATGGCCGGGCTCTCTCATGTCCGCGGCGCGGCCGAGCAGAGGCCGCTGGCCCTACCCTGCCCCTCGCCCCCAGAACCCTTCTCTCTGTGCACACGGTCGGCGGCGTTCCACAGCTCCACCAAGCGGGCGTACTCGCCTGCCCGGCCGTCCGCACTCGGGCTGGACATCAGCAGCCGGATGCACTCGTTCAGCACGTCACGGCAGGCGTGGTCTGGCAGCACGTCCGGGGAGGTCACACCGAGAGAGTACGGCCGCACACTGACAGTGGGTGAGTCGCGGGGTCAGGTCGGCCTGGGCGAGCGCGGTCGAACGCGCTTGGCACCCTCCTACATGTCGATCACGCGGGTACGTTCTCCGGGGCCGTCGGCACGGCTGAACCAGAAGCGGCCTGTCTCCCCTGTTACGGGCGGGGGGAGACAGGCCGCTTTGCGTATCAGATGCGCCTGGTCAGAGAACGTCGAACCCGTTCCTGTTCACAGCCGCGATGAAGCCGCTGAACGCCTCCGGTGTGAACAGCAGGGCAGGACCTTCAGGGTCCTTCGAGTCGCGAACGGCGATGCTGGCATGGGTCTGGGTCACGTCGGCGCACTCAACACACTGCCCCTGAGAGTCGCCACTGTGGGAAGACTTCTTCCAGACGGCGCCCCCGAACTCAGGGGCCATGAGGACGCGTCCGTTCTTCATGGTCACTTGTGCAGTCCTTCCAGGTACTTGTTGAGTAGATCCCGTGATTTGTCCACGGGGAGCGCAGCGGAAGCGATGTTGTCGAACTCGGCTTCCAGATAGGCGACCTGCTCCGGGTCGTAGGTGTGCGACCCACCCATGGGGTTGTCGACACTGGCGACAGGGGTCCAAGGGTGACGGAACGTGAGAATCGTCATCGCTCCATTGGACCCGTAGGAGGGATGGGCGGTGAGCGGCAGGATCTGGATGGTCACGTTCGACATCTCGGAGGCATCGAGCAACTTGCGTAGCTGATCCCTCATGAGAGCGGGTCCGGACTCGAACCGGGCATGGAAGGCAGACTCCGGCACCAGCCCGTGGAACTTGGCGCGACTGAGGACTTCCTGTCGAGCCAGACGAATAGCGATCAGCGACTCCGGGTCGTTCGAACGCGCGCTGGAATGCATCTCCCGTACGTAGCCAGGGGCCTGCACCAGGCCGGGGACGACCTTCGGGTGCTGGATGCGGATGGTCTCTGCTTCGGCCTCCAGCTCGACGAAGTCCAGGTACGCCTCGCTGACCTTGGCAGCGTATGGCGCCCACCACCCCTTGTTCGTCGGCTCCTCGGCGACACGTGCGACCTCTTCTACCCCTTTCGGGTCATCGACGTCGAGTTTCCCGCACAGGTCATAAACCTCATCACGACCAATGCGGTAGTAGCCGCGCTCGACGCGGGAGAAGCGCGCCTGGCTCCAGCCCATGGCCCGGGCAGCATCGCCGGAGGGCACCCCCATCCCCTCGCGCCACCGGCGCAGTTGGGCGCCAACCCGTCGCCTTCTGACTGACGGCGTCGCTCTGCTCTGCGTCATGGGCGCAGTCTCGCACGCCTGCGTCATCGTGACCATGGGCACAGGCGTCCGCTCCTCTTTTGATTTTCTGCGAAAGCATTGCACGCAGAACCAAAAAAGGAGCATGATGAGGATCCAGCGGGACGTGACTACCCGTCAAATCAAGATCATTTGTCACGCTCGGTTACTCCCGCTGGACGTTCGGGCCGGATTCCTTCCCGGCCAGAGGAGCTACCAACTGCGCTCCGGCGCTGCCGACGGCTCCTAATCCCCACGACGGAGCCGAGGCCAGCAATGAGCCAGAGCACTACACGCCGCAACGGGCGCAACTGGATGGACCGCCAGCGAGCTTTCGACGCGGAGGGCCGTCTCGACAAGGCGCGCGTGGAAGCTGATCCGCTCGTGCGGCTGATGAATGCTCGCCGTGGAGCGCTCGATTACCGCGTTGCGCAACTCCGAGGACTGGGCCGCGTGCCGCGGGTTTGTCTGTACGCGCTCGCTACACGCGACCAGGTGCCGACGCACTCTCTGAACGGGGCCCGGGAGTTCGCCGCACGGCAGGACTGGCAGGTGGGGGCAGGCCAGTGCTTCACGGATCACTTTGGCCCAACCGACCCGTTTATCCGGCCGGGTTGGTCGCTGGTGCGCCATCAGATCCGTTTCGGGTATGCCGACGGGGTCATGACGCTCACGCACTCCGTCATCAGCCCGCTCCTGGTTGAGTACGAGCTGCAACTCGATCTGGTCAACAACTACTTAGGGTTCATCGCCCTGGCGACGTCCGAGACCGCGGGCGGGCAACAGTGACCGCCGCGGCCCCCCGCAGGGGGTGCTGTGTTGGACCCCGCCTACGGAGGACTGACGCAGCGGAATCCGGTGTCGTTGTCCTGCATGGTGGCGTTCGCTGTGTTCTGCAAGGACGGTGCGGCGCGCTCAAACGGCGAGGTGAAGGCCGACCCCTTCAGCTCGTACCGGCCGCTCCCGCGCCGCTCCTCGGTGGAGCACCACTCCCAGACGTTGCCGCACATGTCGAAGACGCCGTACGGGCTGACGCCCGACTGGTAGCGGGAGACGGGTGTCGTCGCGTCGATGCCGGTCTCGGCGACGTTGCACTTCGCGGCCGTGGGTCCGTTGCCCCAGGGGTAGGCGCGTCCCTTCGAACCGCGGGCGGCCTTCTCCCACTGCGCGGCGCTAGGCAGCTCCTTGCCAGCCCAGCGGGCGTACACGGTGGCGTCGTGCCACGTCACCCACACCACCGGATGGGTCGCCAAGCCGGCGGGGCACCGGCCGCCGACCCAGTGCTGCGGTGGCCGGTGACCAGTGTCCTGCACAAACGTCGCGTAGTCGGCGTTGGTCGTCGGGTAGACGTCGATGCGGTACGACTCCAGCCACACCGAGCGGCCTTCCGCACCGGAGAGGTAGATGCCCTCCTCGACGAGGGCCATCAGCTTCCCGTCCACGGGGTGCTTGCTGGCGCGCGAGTCGCGGCGCAGCAGCTCCTCTGCGCGCTCGTCGTGCTCGACGGCGGCTCGCTCGGTGAGGAGCGCCGCGAACCGCTGCTGGGCGTCGCGGTCGGCTTGCGCGAGCACTGTATCGAGAGCCGCTTGATTGACGAGGCTGAGTTCCAGCGTCTCGCCCCGGCGTTCCCACCGGGGGATCTGGCGCTGATTCACCCCCACGAGATCGGCGAAGGTCTTGCCGGTCTTGCGCATGGCCTTACGCAACAGGCCGGCTTCGCGGCCCGTCCACCTGGTGACCCCCGACATGGTCTCGTCCTACAGGGTCTCGCCGGGGACCGACAGGTACGCCTCTTGAAGCCGAGTCAACACGGCTTGCTCGGTGGGGAATTCGACCTCGTCGATGGCGGACAGGGCGCGAACCCCGATGCTCGTGTTCGTCGCGAACGCAGCTTCCATGCCCTTGGCCTGCTCCAGGGTGACCGTGGCGACCTTGTGCTCGGCGCGCTGCTGGAGCAGGGCCATAGTCACGCCGGGCAGTACCGGCGCTTGCGGCCACACGACCGTGCCGTTCTGGTCGACGAAGGCGACGTTCCAGGTGCCGCCCTCGCTCACGAGTCCGTCGCGGCCGACGAACAGAGCGTCGCCGTACCCGGCGAGCTGCGCGGTACGGCGGGCGTGGAGTGCTCCGAGCAGCCCGACGTGCTTGACCTCGGGAAGATCGCGTTCGTACGGCACGCTCATGGCGCGCAGCGGTGCTGGGGGCATCGCGCCGGCACCGCGCACGGACACCAGGATGTGCGGCTCGTCGGCATCTGCTGGGTGTCCCATCTCGACCTTCGGGTCGTAGACCGTGACGCGGACGACGCACGGCCTGCTCTGCCCTTCCAAGCTCTGGCGGACGTAGTCGCGGACACGTCCGGTGTCCAGGTCTGCACCCCAGACCACTTTGCAGTCCCGCACGAGGCGTTCCATGTGCAGCGTCAAGCCACGGATGTTGCCGGTCTCGTCGACACGCATGGACGTGAAGTGGCCCAGATTGGTCAGGGCCAGGGGCATCAGGTCGTCGGTGGATACGGGCTTTCCATTGAGCGTCACCATGCGGCCCAGCATGTCAGGGCAGTCGCCTCCGGCGGCACCCCAGAAGAGGTTACTGACGGGTCAACGTCATCGGGAAGTCATTCCCCTGTCGCTATCACGCGGTGTTCTCTGGTCACCGTCCGGACACGCTTGGTGATCTACGAGGTGAAGCGTTCCGCGCCACGCACCCGTGCTGTGAGCCGCACGGTCAACCACACTCGTGACCATCTGGGAGGCACCCGATGACCCCGGTCACATCCGCCGCACCGGTCGTTGCGAGCGCGCCTCCCGTGCGCGCG
>NZ_SKBR01000003.1 GCF_013450295.1 Streptomyces sp. AJS327 | reverse complement strand
GTCGTTGTCGAAGGCCCGGCCACGGTAGGACCACCAGGAGTAGGGGCCGTCGACGTCCGGGCTGAGCGCGCGGACGACGTCCACGTAGCCGCCGTCCGCGGGGTCGAGGACCTGGGTGAGCCAGGCGCGCTCCTCGGGGAGGAAGCCGGAGTTGCGGCGGTTGCCCCGCCAGTTCCTCAGGTCGGCCTCCTGGTGCGCGATGTTCCAGTCACCGCAGACCAGCACCTCACGCCCGTCCGCGCGGGCGCGCTCCCGCAGCTCCCTGAGGTAGGGCAGGAAGGCCGCCATGAAGCGCTCCTTCTCGTCCTGCCGCTCGGTGCCGACCTCGCCGGAGGGCAGATAGAGGCTGGCGACGGTCAGGCCCGGCAGGTCGGCCTCCACGTACCGCCCAGCGGCCTCGAACTCGGGCTCCCCGAAGCCGACACGCACCCGTTCCGGTTCGGCCCGGGTCAGCAGCGCCACCCCGGCGCGGCCCTTGGCCGAGGAGGGGGCGAGGACGGTGTGCCACCCCTCGGGCTCGCGCACCTCGGCGCTGAGCTGCCCGGGCTCGGCACGCACCTCCTGGAGGCAGACGACGTCCGCCTCCGTGGCGGCCAGCCACTCCGTGTAGCCCTTCTTGGCCGCCGCCCGCAGTCCGTTCACATTGACCGTTGTCACCGTTCGCACACCCGCACCCTACGATGCCCGGCATGCGGATTGTCCCCATGCGTTACGACCACCCCGACGCCGTGCGGCTCAACGACGCCGTACAGCGGGAGTACGCCGTCCGGTACGGCGATGAGGGGGATGTCACACCCCTCGACCCGTCGATGTTCGCGCCACCCCGGGGCGTCTACCTCCTGGCCTACGACGAGGCGGGCGAGCCCGTCGCGACCGGGGGCTGGCGCACCCAGGAGGACCCGGAGGAGGGATACCTCACAGGGGACGCCGAGATAAAGCGGATGTACGTGATACCCGAGGCCCGGGGCCGGGGCCTCGCCCGCCGCATCCTCGCCCTGCTGGAGGAGGACGCCCGCGCCGCCGGGCGGGTGCGGATGGTGCTGGAGACCGGCATCGAGCAGCCGGAGGCCATGGAGCTGTACGCCTCCTCGGGCTACGCGCCCCTGCCGGAGTCGGACAAGTTCGGGCTGTACCGCTTCAAGGAGGAGAGCCGCTGCTACGCCAAGCCGCTCCAGTCCCCGGCCGTCCCCGAAGCGGCCCCCGGGACCAGCCCGGGCTGACGGCCCGGCTCACCCGCCCCCGGCCGATCGGCCCGGCCCCGCTCTCGACGCTGGTGTGCCCGGGCGTCGACGGGGATGCGGCTCAGGCGGGGGGCGGTGCTGTGGCTCAGGCGGGGGCGAGGCCGACGGAGACGGTGCGCGCACGCTCGGCGGTCTCCGCGATGCCGTGTTCCTCGACCGAGACCGCGTGCATCCGGGACGGCAACGTGCCGCTGTGCCGGGTCAGTTCACGCCCGGGGGGCAGCTCCACGAAGCAGCTCACCCCGGTGTCGGCGAGCGCCCGCGCCATGGCGTCCCACCGGGCGAGCAGCGCGACGGAGCGCGCGAGGTCGTCGAAGACGGCGTTGGTGTCGCCGTAGACACAGATCGGGCCGTATCCGGTGCCGGTGGCCGCCGCGCTGGTCACGTACGGGAGTTGCTGGGGGCGGCGCACGATGGTCGCCAGGTGCTGGGCGAGCCGGATCGCCACGTCCGAGGCCGGCTCGGTGCCGCGTTCCAGCAACTCCCCCCGGAGACGGGCGGACTTGAGTGCCTCCTCGAAGGTGAGCACCCCCGCGATCACGGCGGCGGCGTACCCGCCGGTGCCGTGCCCGGCGACGAGCGTGGGGCGCACCCCCTCGTCCTCGATGAGCGCGCGGGCCCCCGCCACTCCGGCGATCAGCAGCGCGACGTGCAGGGCCGTGGGCGAGTCGGCGAGCGCGTCCGCCGTGTCGAGTTCCGCGATGCCGCCGGGATGGCTCCACTCGGCCTCGGCGAGCACCGTCGCGGAGGCGGCCGTGTCGGGGAGCCGGTGCAGCATGCCGGGCCGTTCGGAGCCCAGGCCGGGAAAGACGAACGCGACGCTCATCCCGAAACCCTCACCCAGGAGAGCCGGTTGGCGCCACTCCGGTTCCGCTCAGCGCCCGCTTTTCCCCCAACTGGCCCGGTGCGACCCGCGACAGGCGACGAGCCGGAGCGCGCGCCGGGGCGCTGTCGGTGCCCGCTGACACCCTTCCGGCATGACTGACGCACCACCGCTCGCCCTGTCCTGGAGCCGCGTGGAGAGCTGGCTCGCCGCCCACGCGCCCGCCACCCACCGGGAGTTGGCGCCACCCGCCGAACGCGCCGACATCGCCGAAGCGGAACGGGCACTGGGGGTGCCCTTCCCCCCGTCGCTCGTGGAGTCGCTGTCCCGGCACGACGGCTCCGGTTATCACGAACTCGTCTTCATGTACCGCCTCCTGAGCGTGGCGGAGATCGTCGACCGGGCCACCATGTGCCGCCGGATCCGGCGGGAGGCCGGTCTTCCCCGGGAACACCCGCCGGACCAGGACGTGTACGACGGCTGGGACGACCTGTGGATCCCGTTCGCGACCGACGACTGCGGCAACCACCTCGTACTCGACCAGCGTTCGGTGCGCGCCCCCGCCCGGGTGGGGCTGGACGACCACGAGCAGGGCGGCCGGTTCGGCGTTCATCCGGTCTACCGCTCCCTGCCCACGCTGCTCGACGCGGTGGCGCACGCCCTGGAGACCGGCGAGGTGGTGCACCACTGGGAGCCGATCGTCACCAGCGAGGGCGAGTTGGAGTGGGAGGTGGAGTGAGCCCCACCCGGCCCCCGTCCCGGCCAACCGCCAACTCCCGTGCTGTGGAAGGGCGGTGGCGGCGGTGGTGCCGGAAGGTCTCCGGGGCGGCCCCTGAGCGGGTGCCGGGCGGCGCACCAGCGACCGGCCCGGCGGCGCGCGGATCCGGCTGGGCGCCCCGCCGGTGCCTCCCCTCCCGGGTACGGCCACCGGCTCCGGGGCGCGCGGCCCGCTCGGGGGCGTACGGGCGGTTCGGGAGGCGCGGCCCGCCGGGATACCCCCGTCACCCCGGCGGGCCGAACGCGCCTGCCCCACCCCCGAGTTGGCCACCGGACAGACAACCGGGGGCAGACCGCCGGGGTCAGGCGGCCGGGGTCAGGCGGTGCCCCTCGTCGGCGGCGGCCCGCAGCAGCACGTCGGTGAGTTCGTCCGGGGTGGAGAGCATCGGCCAGTGACCGGTGGCGATGTCGAAGAAGCCCGCCCGGGGACCGGCCATCCGCTGGACGGCCGGTTCCCCCGAGTTCACCAGCTCCTGGAGCCCCGCGGTGTCGATCATGCCGCCGACCGTGCAGAAGATCCCGGTGAGCGGCAGGGCGTCGGCCGCTCCGGTGAGGTGGAAGGGGTGGGTGAGCGCGCCGAGCGGCTGCGGGGAGGCCAGCCGGTGCAGGCGCTCCAGCGTCGCGTCGGGCACCCCGGCGACGTTGGCGGCGGCGCGCCACTCGTCCAGTGTGGCGGGGGCGGGGACACGCCAGCCGTCCTCCGCCCGTTCGGCCTGGGCCACCATGCGGGCGCGGGTGTCGGCGTCGGGCATCATCGCGGTGGCCTGCCCGAGCGGCGAGTACCCGTCGAGGGGCATCGGCGCGTCCAGGTAGACGATCCGGGCGACCCGCTCCAGACGCCGCTCGGCGGCGGCGAGCACCGGGTAGACGCCGTAGCAGTAGCCGACCAGGATCACCTCCGGCTCGTCGAGGTGGTCGAGGAACCGCACTAGGTCCTCCACGTGCGTCGCGCCCGTCGTCTCCGGGCCACCGAGATGACGGCGGTCCCCGGTGCCGGTCAGGGTCACCGGGTACGCCTCCGCCCCGAACGCCCGCAGCCGCGCCACGAGTTCACGCCACAGCCAGCCGCCGGTGTAGCCACCGGAGACCAGCACGAACACCGGCCCCCGCGCGGCCGGCCGGGTCTCCCCCGGCCGCTCCACGGTCTCCGCCACGGGACCGGTCGCCCCCGGGGCCGCTCCCCCGCCGCCGCCCGTCCCCGTCGTCCCGCCCATCCCGTTGGTCCCCGTCATCCCTGTCATCAGCGCCTCCTCGCACGCGACGATCCGCCCGGAGGGCCCGTCGGGTCCTCCGCGTTCGCCGGTACGGTAGGAACTCCCCCTGAGGGAGGTTCAAGCCGTGACCGTTGACGGGCTGTGGAGCATCGGCGAGCTGGCGGAACGCGCGGGCGTCACCGTCAAGACCGTCCGCTTCTACTCCGACCGGGGGCTGCTTCCCGAGGCGGCGCGCAGCGGCGGCGGTCACCGCCGGTACGGCGCGGAGGCGCTCGACCGGCTGCGGCTGATCCGCGCGCTGCGCGCCCTCGACCTGCCGCTGCCCGAGGTCGGCCGGGCGCTGGACGAGGAGGCCGCGCTGGAGACGGCGGTCGCCGGGCGGCTGGCCGAGGTCGGTGACCAACTGGCCGCGCTGCGCTGGCGGGAGGCCGCCCTGCGGCTGCTGCGTGACTGCCCGCCCGCCGAACGCGCCGACCGCCTCCGGCTGATCGGCGCGGTACGGGTCCCGCCGGACACGGCGGCGCTGGCCCGCTTCTGGCGGCGCTGGCTGCCCGCGCGGCTCCCCCGCCGGGTGGTCACCACGATCCTCGACCACGCGGTGCCCCAGCCACCCACCGACCCGGCACCGGAACAGGTGCTGGCCTTCGCCCGGTTGCACGACCTCGTCTCCGGCGACTGCCCGGGCGGCCGCGCGCCCACCCAGCCCGAGGCGCACCGGCCGGACAAGCGGTACCGCCCCGCCGTGCTGTACGACGGCCTCGTCGAGGCGTACGACCTGGCGTCGGCCAAGCTGCGCGCGGGGCGCGCTCCGGCCGGGGGTGAGGCGCTGGACTGTTTCGTCTCCGCGCACGCCCACGCCCGCGGCCTCCGCGACACCCCCGCCTTCCGGCGGCGGCTCAGCCGCCAGCTGGCCGCCGACCCGCGCATCGACCGGTACTGGGACCTCACCGCCACGGTGATCAGCCCGCCGTCCGGCCCACCCGAGCCGACCCCGGGCAGCGCCGACCGGTGGCTCACCACCGCCCTGGACCACCAGACGGCCCACCCGACCGGCCCCGCCCGCTCCATCCACTGAGCCAACCACCCCGGCCACGGCGCCAGTTGGACGGCCGACCAGCAACCAGCCAACCGACCAACAGCAGGCCAACCGACCAACCGGGCCGGAGCCGGGGCGGGTAGCGGAGCGTGCGGCGCGGGCGAGGCGAGCGGGACGAACAAGGGCGAAGAGGACAGAGACTTGACGGAGAGGACGGAGACGGGATGACGACGCTGTCGGAGCCGGGCGACGGACCTCCGGGCGGACGGCCGTCGCTGCGCGCGGCGCGTCCCGAGGAGGCGGGCGAGCTGACCGAGCTGGCACTGCGGTCGAAGGGGCACTGGGGCTACGACGCGGACTTCCTCGCCGCCTGCCGCGCCGAACTCACCCTGCTCCCGGGCGAGGTGACGTCCCGCCGCACCACCGTGCTGGAGGAGGGCGGCCGGGTCCTCGGCTTCACCACCCTCGAAGGGGAGCCGCCCGAGGGGGTGCTCGGGATGATGTTCCTCGAACCCGCAGCGATCGGGCGGGGGTTGGGGCGCGTCCTGTTCACCGCCACGGCGGACGAGGCGCGGCGGCTCGGCTTCCGACGGCTCGAGGTGGACGCGGACCCGGGCGCGGAGCCGTTCTACCGCGCGATGGGCGCCGAGCGCACCGGGTCCGCGCCCTCCGGCTCGATCCCGGGCCGCGTCCTCCCCCACCTCAGCCTCACCCTCTGAGCCACCACCCCGGGCCCCGCCCCGGCAGGGCTTCGCCGGGACTCGTCGGGGGCTTCGGCAGGTCCCTCACTGGGCCTTCGCCGGGGCCACCCCGGGCGCACGGCGCTGACCTGCGGCTCTTCCGGTCACGGGTGGGCGGCGCGCACCCAACCCGAGTTTCCCTATCAAATTCCTAGGAAAGTATTGACGGGGCCGAGCGACGACCCGCAGGATGGTGGACATGCCTCCCACGTCGCTGCTCGTGCGCCGTCGGCACGTCGACCTCCGTCGCGTAGCCAGCGCCGTCTGTCGGCGCGCCTAAGGCAGCGCGCCGTCACCCGGCGCCGCCCTTCTCGTCTCCCTTTCTCCTCCCCCTCGCCCGCCTCCGGCTGCCCCCAACTCCCGCAGCCGTGACGGCCGGTGCCGCACGCCTCCCAGGAGACGCATGTCCGCGAACCCACCCCGCCGTGCCCACGGCGGGTCCCCCAGTACGTCCACCACCCCGCCACCCCACCGCGCCACGCCACCGTCCACGGCCCAACGGGCCACGGGGCGGCGGCGGTTCCTCGGGCTACTCAGCCTGTCCGCGCTGGCGGTGAGCTGCGGCACCGTCGGCGGAAGGGACGGCGTCCCACCGGACACCCTGCGCTACCAGGGCTGGGCCGGGACCGTCACTCCCCCGGAACTCGCCGCCGACCTCGGCTACCTGGACGGTGTGTCGCTCAGGTGGGTGGGCAACACCACCAGTGGCCCGCAGGACATCCAGTCCGCCGCCTCCGGCCAGGTGGACTTCGGCGGCGCCTTCAACGGCGCGGTGGTCAAGATGGCCGCCGCCAAGGCCCCCGTCACCGCCGTCGTCAGCTACTACGGCGTGGACGAGAAGCGCTACCACGGCCTGTACGTCCGGCGGAACGGCCCCCTGCGCGACGGCCGGGACCTGATCGGCAAGCGCGTCGCGATGAACACCCTCGGCGCGCACGCCGAGGCCGTCCTCGACACCTACCTGCGGAAGGAGGGGCTCAGCGACGACGAGGCGCAGCGCGTCGAGCGGGTCGCGCTGCCGCCCGTCAACCTCGAACAGGCCCTGCGCGCAGGGCAGATCGACGTCGCGGTGCTCGGCGACATCCTGCGCGACCAGGCGCTGGAGCGGGGCGGGGTCCGCGCCCTCGTCAACGACCACGAACTGCTCGGCTCGTTCAGCGCGGGGACGTACGTCGTCGCGAACCGCTTCCTGGACCGTCACCCGGACGTGGTGCGCGCCTTCGTCACCGGCGTGGCGCGAGCGATCGAGTGGTCCCGGGAGCGGCCCCACGAGGAGGTCGTCGACCGGATGCTGCGCATCGTCCGGCGGCGCGACCGCGGCGAGGACACCACGCCCCTGCGCTACTGGCAGTCATACGGGGTGGCCGGATCGGGCGGCCGGATCGCCGCGCGGGAGCTGTCCACCTGGGCCGAGTGGCTCGACGACCGGGACGAGATCGCCCGCGAGCGGGTCGACATCCCCCGCGCCTACTCCAACGCCTACAACCGCTACCGCGGACCCGCCCGGGCCACCCCCGTCCCCGACCACACGGGAGGCGCCCGCGCCGCCCGGCCCCCACACACCACCGGCCGCCACACCGCCAACTCCAGGGGAGCTGAGCCTCGATGACCACCACGCCCAAGATCCGTTTCGAGGGGGTCGGCAAGACCTTCCCCCGGCGCGACCGCGGCCCACGGCGCGACCCCATCGCGCCCCGGCACGTCACCGCGCTGCACGACATCGAACTGTCCGTCGCGCCGGGGGAGTTCACCGTCATCGTCGGGCCGAGCGGCTGCGGCAAGTCAACCCTGCTCGACCTGCTCGGCGGACTGGACCACCCCACCACGGGACGCGTGCTGGTGGACGGCGAACCGGTGACCGGCCCCGGCCCGGACCGGGGCACCGTCTTCCAGCAGTACGCGCTGCTGCCCTGGCGCACCGCGCTGGGCAACATCGAGTTCGGCCTGGAGGCCACCGGCGTGCCCCGCCACGAACGGCGCGAGCGTGCCCGGGAGTTCCTCGACCTGGTCGGACTCGACGGCTTCGGCGACCGGCATCCCCACGCCCTCTCCGGCGGGATGCGGCAACGCGTCGCCATCGCCCGCAGCCTCGCCTACGACCCCGACGTCCTGCTGATGGACGAGCCGTTCGGCGCGCTGGACGCGCAGACCCGGGAATCCCTCCAGGACGAACTGCTCCGGATCTGGCGGCGGACGGGAAAAACGGTGGTGTTCATCACGCACGGCATCGACGAGGCCGTGCTCCTCGGAGAGCGGGTCGCCGTGCTGACCTCACGGCCCGGCCGGGTCAAGGAGGTCCTCCCGATCACGCTGGAGGGCCGGGACGACACCGGAGACCCGCGCTCCAGCCCGGAGTTCACCCGCCATCGGCGCAGGGTGTGGGAGCTGCTGCACGACGAGGTCGACCGTGCGCGCGAGGTGGAGCGAGAGGCGGCCGCGGCATGAGTGTCCCCGTACGGCCCACGGCCACGGCCCACGACACCCCCACGACCGGGACCGGCCCAGCCACCACCCCACCCGGCTCAGCGGAGACCAGTCCCGCCAGGACCGGTGCGACGGCGGCCAGTTCGGCCGAGCCCGGTGCGTCCGAGGCCGCTTCGGCGCAGGCCGGTGCGTCCGAACCCCGTGCGGCGCAGACCGGTTCGGCGGAGGTCGGGGCGGCCGAGGTCAGGGCGGCTCGGGCGGAGGGCGCCTCCGCCACGGCGGCCGCCAACTCCCCTTCCTTCGCCGCACGTTCGAGGACCTTCGCGGGATGGCTGGGCAGCGCCGTGTCGGGCCTGTTCGTCCGCGTCGCCGCGATCGTCGCGCTGCTCCTGCTGTGGGAGACGGCACCCCGACTCGGCCTGGCCGACCGGGTGTTCCTGCCCCCGTTCTCCGAGGTCGCCCTCGCCTGGTGGGAGTTGCTGCTCGACGGTCAGCTGTGGGAGGACACCCGGGCCAGCCTGGTGCGTTCGCTGAGCGGATTCGGTCTCGCGGTGGTGCTGGCGGTGCCGCTGGGCCTGCTCATCGGCTGGTACCGGCCGTTGGCCCGGTTCCTCAACCCGCTGCTGGAGATCTTCCGCAACACGGCCGCGCTGGCGCTGCTGCCGGTGTTCGTGCTGCTGCTGGGCATCGGCGAGACCTCGAAGGTCTCCATCGTGCTGTTCGCCTGCACCTGGCCCATTCTGCTGAACACCGTCAGCGCCGTACGGACGGTCGACCCGACGCTCCTCAAACTGGCCCGCTCGGTGAACACACCGCCCCACCGGCTCTTCGTCCGGGTGATCCTCCCGGCCAGCGTGCCCGCCGTGTTCACCGGCGTCCGGCTCGCGGGGGCCACCGCGATCCTCGTCCTGGTGGCCGCCGAAATGGTCGGCGCCAAGGCCGGGTTGGGCTTCCTCATCAACAACTCCCAGTACAACTTCGCGATCCCGCAGATGTACGCCGGGATCCTCACCGTCTCGGTACTCGGCGTCGCCTTCAACCAGCTGCTCCTCGCGCTGGAGCGCCGGTTCACCAGCTGGCGCACCGCCTGAGCCACCCCGCCACCAACCGTCCCCCGTTCCTCATCCGTTCCTCCGTGGAGAAAGCAGGTCCGTCATGTCCCGTGAACTCACCGTCGACATCCGTCGCGTCGGTGGACGCATCGGCGCCGAGGTCGTCGGCGTCGACCTCGCCCAGCCACTCGAACCCGCCCTCGTCGAGGAGATCAACTCGGCGCTGCTGACCCACAAGGCGCTCTTCTTCCGAGACCAGCGGCTGGAGGACGCCGACCAGGTCCGGTTCGCCGGGCTGTTCGGCGAACTCACCGCCGCCCACCCCACGGTGCCCTCGGTGGACGGCGAACCGAACATCCTGCCCGTCGACGGCGCGGAGGGCGTCCGGGCGAACCGCTGGCACACCGATGTGACCTTCGTCCGCACCCCGCCGAAGGCCAGCACGCTGCGCGGCCTCACCGTCCCGCCGTACGGGGGCGACACCCTGATCGCCAACTCCGTCAGCGCCTACCAGGACCTTCCCGACCCGCTGCGCGAACTGGCCGACCGGCTGCGCGCGGTGCACACCAACGACTACGACTACGCCGCGCCGAAGACCGAACGGGCCGCCGAGCACCGCCGGGTCTTCACCTCACGGCGCTGGCGGACCGAGCACCCGGTGGTGCGCGTCCACCCGGAAAGCGGTGAACGGGGCCTGTTCATCGGGGGGTTCGCGCAGAGCATCGTGGGCCTCAGCCCCTCCGAGTCACACGACCTGCTGCGCATCCTCCAGTCGTACGTGACCCGTCCGGAGAACACCGTGCGCTGGTCCTGGGCCCCCGGCGACCTGGTGCTCTTCGACAACCGCGCCACCCAGCACTACGCGCCGGACGACTACGGCGACCTCCCGCGCCGCCTGCACCGGGTGACGGTCGCCGGGGACGTGCCGGTAGGGGTGGACGGCACGCCCAGCCGACTCGTTGAGGGGGACGACGCCGGGCACTACACCCCGGCCGCCGCCTGACACCCGGCCCGCCCCCGGCATCCGGTCGCTCACCCGCTGGGCCACCCCGGCCTCCGAGCCACCGCCCGCCCCCGGACACCGCTCGCCGCTCGCCGGACACCGTCCCGTCCGGCGGGCGGCGGGGCCCCGGACGAACGGAACCGGGCCCGCGTGAACGACCGCCCGCGCGCCACCGCCGACTCGCGAACCGAAGGAGCACCGTATGACCCCCGCGCTGCCGACCGAGACCCCCACCACCCGTCCGGAGCGCCGCCGTCTGCGCGTGGTGCGCCAGACGCCACCCGTCGTGGACACGCCGCCCGCGCAGCCGGGAGACGGGGACGGTGCGCGCGCGACCGTCCCGCCGGGGCGGCCGACGGGCGAGGAGGACGGGACGCCGCTGGTCGGCTACCTCGTCCTCGTACCCGAAGGCACGGACCCCACCCAGTTGTTCACGCTCGACGGCGTGGAGCCGGAGTTCCGGACCGTCACCTACACCGGCGCCCTCCCGAACGGCGACCAGCCCCCACTCCCGTACGCCGGTCCGCCGACGCCCACCGGCGCGCCCGCCTCTCCGCCGGCGGGCGGGCGGGACGTGACGGTCGACCCGGAGCGGCGCACGGCGGCGGTGGACGGACGGCCGCTCGACCTGACCTACCTGGAGTTCGAGCTGCTGACCCATCTGCTCGCCCATCCCCACCGGGTGCACTCGCGGGAGCACCTGGTGGCCGCCATCTGGGGCCACGAGTACGTCGGTGACGGGCGCACCGTCGACGTCCACATCGCCCGGCTGCGCCGGAAGCTGGGCGCCCCGTACCGGCGGCGCGTCGTCACCGTGCGCCGGGTCGGCTACAAGTACCTGCCCGATCCGGCCTGACCGCGCGCCCCACCCAACCCGGCCCAACTCAGCGTCCCGTTCCGTCCGTTCACGCCGATTCCCCGGTACGCCCCTCGCCCCGCGCGGGCCCTCTCGCGACCTCAGCGCGGGCCCACCCCACGGGGGCCGCCACACCGCCGGAACCGCGCCGCCACGCCCCCATCCGTCCTGGCGCCCCCAACCCGTCCCGCACGGCCGCCCCGACCCAGGAGTCCCCATGCCTCGCGTCCTCGCCATCTCCGGTAGCCCCTCGCCCACCTCGCGCACCACGGCGCTGCTGCGGCACGTCGGCCACCGCGTCGCCGCCGACGGTCACGACCTGCGGCACCTCACCCTGCGTGACCTGCCAGCGGCCCCGCTGCTGCACGCCGACACCGGACACCCCGCCATCCGCGAGGTGCTGCGCGCGATCGAGCGGTCGGACGCGCTGATCGTCGGCACCCCCATCTACAAGGCGTCCTACAGCGGCCTGCTGAAGACCCTGCTGGACCTGCTGCCCCAGCACGCGCTGGCCGGGAAGACGGTGCTGCCGCTGGCCACCGGCGGCAGCCCGGCGCACGTGCTGGCCCTCGACTACGCGGTACGGCCGGTGCTCACCGCGCTCGGTACCGACCGGGTCCTGCACGGCTGGTTCGTCCTCGACCAGCACCTGACCCAGCGGGACGAGGGCGGACTGGCCATCGCCCCGGAGGCCGTCGGCGGGATCAGGCGGTCCGTCGACCGGCTGCTCGCCGCGCTGGGCCCGTCCGCGCGTCCCGGGAGCACCGGCCGCTCCCCCGCCCGGGACGGCGGGCTGGACGGCGCCGGTCGCCAACTCGCCGTCACCGGCTGACCGTCCCCCCCCCCATCCGACACCACGCGTCCGCACCCCTCCCTCCATCCATCCCGTTCCCTCCATCCATCCCGTCCATGGAGTCCCGCATGCCGACCCCACCCCGAAGCCCCCGAGCACCCCGGTCGTCCCGCACCTCCCCGGCGCCCCCGGTATCCCCCCACTCGCCCCCGCCTCCGCCGCCGGGGCCGGACTCGCCTCCGGGGCCGTACTCGCTGACGTTCCACTGGTTCCTGCCGACCAGCGGGGACAGCCGTCACGTCGTCGGCGGAGGGCACGGTTCCGCCGTCACGTCCACCGCGGGCGACCGGCCTCCGAGCGTCGACTACCTCGCCCTGATCGCCGGGGCCGCCGAACAGCTCGGCTTCGAGGGCGCGTTGACGCCCACCGGCACCTGGTGCGAAGACGCCTGGCTGACCACCGCGATGGTCAGCCAGCGCACCGACCGCCTGAAGTTCCTGGTGGCCTTCCGCCCCGGCTTCCTCTCCCCCACCCTGGCCGCGCAGATGGCCGCCACCTACCAGCGGCAGACCGGAGGCCGTCTGCTGCTGAACGTGGTCACCGGCGGTGAGAGCCAGGAGCAGCGCGCCTACGGCGACTTCCTCGACAAGGACGCCCGGTACGCCCGTACCGGCGAGTTCCTCGACGTGGTGCGCGGACTCTGGCGCGGGGAGACGGTCAGCCTGCGCGGCGACCATCTGCGCGTCGAGGACGCCACGTTGACGCGTCCGCCCCGGCCGGTGCCGCCCGTCTACTTCGGCGGCTCCTCCCCCGCTGCCATCGAGGTGGCGGCGCGCACCGCCGACGTCTACCTCACCTGGGGCGAGCCACCCGCGCTGGTGGCCGAGAAGATCCAGCGGGTCCGCGAGCGCGCACGGGAACTCGGCCGGGGACCCGGCGAACCGGCCGGGCCCGCACCCCGCTTCGGCGTCCGGCTGCACACCATCTCCCGCGACACCTCCGAGGCGGCCTGGGCCGAGGCCCGGCGGCTGCTCGACGGGTTCGACCCGGCCACGATCCGCACCGTCCAGGATGGGCTGCGACGCAGCGACTCCGAGGGGCAGCGGCGCATGCTGGCCCTGCACGGCGGTCGACGCGACGGCCTGGCCAGCGGCGGGCGTGACGGGCTGGAGATCCACCCCGGGCTGTGGGCGGGCGTCGGCCTGGTACGCGGCGGCGCGGGAACCGCGCTGGTCGGCAGCCACCAGGAGGTCGCCGAGCTGATCCAGGAGTACCGGCGCGTCGGGGTCGAGGAGTTCGTGCTCTCCGGCTACCCGCACCTGGAGGAGGCGTACTGGTTCGGCGAGGGCGTGCTGCCGCTGCTACGCCGCGCCAGCCTGTGGTCCCCACCGGGTGCCGCACCGGACGCGCCGGAGACCCCGGCCACCCCGGCCGCGGCGAGTGCCGGGCCGAACGCCCCGGTCACGGCGGGCACGGCGCCGAACGTCCCCTTCGTACCCTCGCGGACGGCGGTCGGCACCGCCCGCACCCCCGGCTGACCCCCGCCACTCACCCGCCCGCCCGCACGGTCCGGCGGGGCCGCACTGATCACAGGCCCCGTCACGGGTGGCGCGCCGGAGTCCCGGCGAGGTCGGCGAATCCGGCGAGCCCGGCGGGTCCGGCGAATCCGGCGGGTCCGGCGAGCGGCGTCCGGCGGCACGGAGCGGTCGGCCGGGTCGCCGCGTGCCGACCCGCGCGTCCGACCGGTGCGCCGGGCGTCGCACGTCCCGACCCGTGGGCGTGACCTGGCGCACGGTGCCGGATAATGGACACATGCGGATCTCGGCGAAGGCGGACTACGCGGTGCGTGCCGCGCTCGAACTGGCGGCCGCGGGCGACGAACGTCCGGTCAAGGCCGAAGCCATCGCGACGGCGCAGGGCATCCCGCACAAGTTCCTCGAAGGCATCCTGAACGACATGCGGCGCGGCAAGCTCGTCGTCAGCCAGCGGGGTGGCAACGGAGGCTACCGGCTCGCGGCCCCCGCGGACTCGATCACGATCGCCGACGTGATCCGGGTGGTGGACGGCCCGCTGGTCTCGGTGCGGGGGTCGCGCCCGCCCGAGCTGTCCTACACCGGGCCCGCGGAGTCGCTGCTACCGCTGTGGATCGCGGTCCGGGCGAACGTCCGGCAGATCCTGGGCGAGGTCACCCTCGCGGACGTCGCGACGGCCCAGTTGCCGCCGCTGGTGGACTCGCTGGCGGAGGCCCCGGAGTCCTGGTCCAACCCGTAGCGGCACCGGGCGCGCCCAACGCCCCACCGCAGGGGTGCCCGCGGGCACCCGCTGATCCGCGACATATGTCCCGTACGGCGCGGTTCGACCGTTGCTCGGCGGGCGTCCGGCGGGCGTGCGACCCCACCGGTTCGACGCGCAGTCCACAAGTCGGAAGCACCGCGTCCACGATTCGGAATCACGGGCCGTCCACGAACCGGGGCGACCGCTCCGGACGACGGACCGCCCAGCGCCACCGGAGGATGACCCAACCCCGGCCACACGCGGCCGGGTTCACATGCCCCAGCGAACCAGCAGGTCAGCGGGGACAGTTCGACCGCCGGACCACCCCGGGAGAGACGGGTGGAGCCACCCCGCCGAAGTGGCGACGGCTGACCGGCGGCTGACCACCCGGTGATCGGACACCGAATCCCGCACGCTTCCCTCTTCTCGTCCACGAAGCGAGACACCTCTTCTCAGCAGAACCACATCACGCCACACTTCCCTAGTAACACCATAGGAAACATAGGGAATGGAGATGTCAGTATGCGGACGTTGATCCTGCTGGCGCTCGCCGGGCTCGGGGCCCAACTGGTCGATGGCAGTCTGGGTATGGCGTACGGCGTCACGTCCACCACGCTGCTGCTCGCCGTCGGCACCAACCCGGCCGCCGCCTCCGCCACCGTCCACCTCGCCGAGATCGGCACGACCCTGGTGTCCGGGGTCTCCCACTGGCGCTTCGGGAACGTCGACTGGCGCGTGGTCCTCCGTATCGGAGTGCCCGGCGCCGTCGGCGCCTTCGCCGGAGCCACCTTCCTCTCCCGGCTCTCCACGGAGCTGGCCGAACCCGTGATGTCCCTCATCCTGCTCGCGCTCGGCGCCTACGTCCTCGGCCGGTTCACGCTCAACGGGCTGCCCACCGCCAACCTCGGCAAGCCGCTGCGCAGCCGGTTCCTCTCCCCGCTGGGCCTGTTCGCCGGGTTCGTCGACGCCACCGGCGGGGGCGGCTGGGGGCCGGTGGGCACCCCGGCGATCCTCGCCAGCGGCCGGATGGAGCCGCGGAAGGTCATCGGCTCCATCGACACCAGCGAGTTCCTCGTCACCGTCGCCGCCAGCCTCGGCTTCCTCGCCGGACTCGGCTCCGAGGGCATCAACCTCTCCTGGGCCGCCGCGCTGCTGGTCGGCGGCGTCATCGCGGCGCCGATCGCCGCCTGGCTGGTGCGCCACGTGCCGCCCCGGGTGCTCGGCTCCGCCGTCGGTGGGCTGATCATCCTGACCAACAGCCGCACCCTGCTGCGCGGTGACTGGATCGACGCCGGAGCGGTACCGCGCACCACCGTCTACGTCCTGATCTGGGCGCTCTGGGCGGCGGCCCTCGCCTACTCCATCCGCGCCCACCTGCGGGACCGGGCCACCGAACGCTCCGTACCGGCCCAGCGCGGCACCGCCGACCCGGCGCCCGAACCGGCCACCGTGGCCAGCGGCGTCACCACCGGCGGCCACCAGCCCACCCCCACCGACGGGGAACCCCGCGGGGACGCCACGGCCCGGCCGGACACCAACCCCCCGAGCCACGACCGCGACTAGGAGCATCCGCCCCCACCGGCCCCTTCCCCAGACCGGCACCCACACCCGAACCCCACACCCAGACGTACGGCCCCAGCGCACGGCGGCGGGGCCCGACACCGGGCCCCGCCCGGCCCCCGCACCGGACGAGTATCAGATGCCGGACAGGTATCAGGTGCCCAACG
Source organism: Streptomyces sp. AJS327 (assembly GCF_013450295.1). Taxonomy (GTDB): domain Bacteria; phylum Actinomycetota; class Actinomycetes; order Streptomycetales; family Streptomycetaceae; genus Streptomyces. Next base: position 1,048,633 of record NZ_SKBR01000003.1, on the reverse strand, counting down.
GGTGTCAGGCGCCGGAGAGGTGTCAGGTACCGGACGGATACGGTACGGCGGGGCCGGAGGCCAGCCGCCGGACGATCTCCACCAGGCCCTCCCAGGCCGCCTCGGTGTCCCCCGTCGCGCGGTGCGGAGCGCGGAACCAACCCAGGTAGACCGAGAGATCGTCCAGGTCCCAGCGCTGCCGGTAGGCGGCGAGCGCCACCGGGTCGGGGGTGCGGCCGCTCGTCCGCGCGTACCGGTCGAGGTCCTCGGGCCCCCGCACCACGTGCCACAGGTCCCGCTCCGGCACCGCCAGCCCCACCGTGTCCCAGTCGACGAGCAGCAGCCGCTCCGGCGCGTCCCTGGGACGCAGCACGTTCGCGGAGTGCGGTTCGCCGTGTGTCACGACCCGCGCCGCTCCCTCGGCACCGGCCACCCAGGCGTCCAACTCGTCCAGCCGCCGACGGAGTTCACCGCCGTGCTCGGCGAGCAGCCCGCGCGTCCCCTCCGCGAACGGGCCACCCGTCCAGGGGGTGGCGGTCTCCCGCAGGGCCGCCTCCAGCCCCTCCCGGGCGGGCAGCCCGGCGCCGAGGGCGGGAGTCGCGGCGGGCGGCGGTTCCCGGTGCAGCTCCGCGAGCCGGTCCAGGACGGTGTGCCGTTCGGCCTCCGTGAACGCCTCGCCGAACTCTCCCGAGTCGCCGTCCGTCCAGGGGAAGACGCTGAGCGCGTAGCGGGCGTCGAGCGGCCGGACGGTCTCCCCGTCCGGCGCGACCAGCGGGGCGACGACGAAGTCCAGCCCCCGTTCGGCGCGCAGGGCCGCCGCGGTGCGCATCGCGGAGCGGAGCCCCCGCTCGGCGGGACCGGCGCCCACCCCGCAGTGCTCCTTGTGCTCCAGGTCCGCGACGGTCAGGAACCAGCGGCTCCCCGCGGCGTCGGTCACCGTCCAGTGGTGGTCGCCGAAACCGACCGGCGCGTAGCGCGGATCGGTGGCCTCGATCCCGAACGTCCGCAGGGCGTCGAGCAGCTGATGGTCTGTCAAGTTCTCGGGGCGGTCGCGCATGCGGGGACGGTATCCACCGGGTGGACGGTGCCGCATCCGAGTTCCGCGCGCGGCCCGCCCGTCGGCCCCTCCGTCCGTCGGCCGCCCGTCCCGTCCGCCCGATCCGCTCCCCGCCCCGTCGCCCCCGCTTCCCGCACTCGCGCCCCGTCCCCCTGTTCGGCCCCGTCCGCGTCGTCTCCGCCGACGCCGCACCGTCCGGCCCCCCACCGCCCCGCACACACGAGGCCACCCGGCCCGAAGCGAACTCCGGACCGGGTGGCCGGCCGTGACACCCCTGCTCGTGCAGCGGCAGCGTGGCCCCGGCTCAGTCGAAGTCCACGTCCGTGACGTCGAAGTCCAGGTCGTAGCGGTTGAAGCTGTCCTCGATCTCGGTGTTGAAGCTGTCGTCGAAGCTGGTGATGGCGTTGCCGTTGCCGACGACGACGTTGCGGTCGTTGGCGGAGGCGGTGCCAGCCATGCCGAAGAGGGCGGCGGAGGCCAGGACCGTCGCGGCGGCGGTAGCCCAGATACGCATGTGGAACTCCCTGTTGATTGTTGCGCGCGGTAATTGCGCGCCTCCATATAACCCCCTCCCGGGGCGCACCTCGGGCAGGGCGCGAGCACGCGGCGAGCGCGTCACTCCCATGGCCGGGAGCATCCCGTCGACCGTCTCCGGCCCCCTTCCCGGCTCCTCCCCAACACCCCTTCCACAGCCGAAGAGTTCTGCGTGGCCTGGTACGACGCGAGGCTCGTCGGGCGCGGCCCGACCGGTCACACCCACCCGGCCCAGCGCCCGCGCGGCACCGGTGGCCACAACGAGCGACGCGACGCGCGACCCCCCGCACACGGACCGGACCGGCGCGGGGCGCCCCCTCCACCCCCACCTGTCGTGACGTTGCGTGACGAACGCCTCGGCCGTACCCGTTCTCCGCCCCGGCGGCGTCGGCGGCTACGGCGGCGTTGGCTGATGACGTCCGGGGACGGTGGCTGGGACGGGACGGGGTGGTCGGCCGGAGGCGGGTGGGGTGGCCGGGGCGGATGGGGCGGGGGTCTCGGCAGACCTCTGGTGAGCGCGCGATGCCCCCTGGTACGGTCCACAGCACTTCGCAGGCCGCCGACCACACGGTCGGTGGTCGCGGCCCCACCGGCACGCCGACGGCGCGACAACCGGAGAGGCGCAGATGGATTCGGTCCATATCGGCACGGCGAGGGACAGGGGCTCCGGCCCGGGCAGCGCCGTCGGCGACGCAACAGCGGGACGCCGCCCCGCTCACCCACCACGGACGCCCGCCACCGCACCGGGCTCCCACGACCGGACCGCCCGTCACCGGAATCCCAGGCCAGAGTCGCCAGGTCAGGATCCCCCGGGCCAGGAGCCGCCAGGCCGGGGACCCGGGACGCGGAGCCTCCCGCTCCGGAACGCCCGCCCCCGGTACGGCTGTCACCGCGCCGCCCGCTGCCGGAAACCCCGTGACCGTGGCGCCGCGCGGTCCACCGCGCCGCCTCCCGTCCGGCGCGCGGCGTGGCCGCGCACCCGGGAACGGGCCCTCGGATGGCGGCGGTTGAGCCGAAAGGCGTGGACCGCCACTCCGTTCCGCCCGGTGGGTCCCCGCGCGCCCGGCGCCACGTCCCGCGGGTGCTGAGCCACCGGCCCCGCGCCACCGCCGGTATCACCGTGTCCCGATCGCCACATCGCGTCGCAGGAGGGTGCTCATGCCGAGGAAGGTGACCGGGCCGGAGCGCACACGCCCCCGAAGGCGGCGGCGTCGCCATACGAGCCTCTGCGCGCTGCTGCTCGCCACGCTGCTGACCGCCTGCGGGGCGCTGACCCCGGGCAGCGCGCGCCACGCCGGTGACCGGCCGCGGGCCGTGCCCACCAGCACGGCGCTGCCGGACGAGGACATCACCCTGCGGCTGCACTTCGCGGACGCGCCGGAGATGGTCGAGGCGCTGGTCGCGGCGTTCGAGAAGCGGCACCCCCGGGTCACCGTCGAGCCGCGCTACACCCAGTTCTCCGACTACGTGAAGAACCTCAGGCTCACCATGGTGTCGGACACCGCGCCGGACCTCGCGCAGTACGCCGTGGGCATGGACGACCTCGCCGCCGACGGACACCTCCTCGACCTCGCCCGCTACCGGAAGGCGTACGGCTGGCGGCGCGACGTTCCGGCCGTCAGCCTGGACCAGCTCAGCGGCGGCGACCGGAGGGGAGCGGGAGCCGGACCGCTGTACGGGCTGCCCGCCGGGCTGTCCATGACCGGCGTCTACTACAACAAGGAGCTGGCGTCCCGCGCGGGCATCCGCCAACCCCCGCGCACCCTCCGCGAGTTCGAGAAGCAGCTCGCCACCGCCCGACGCGCCGGGATGACGCCGCTGAGCGTGGGCGCGCTCGACTCCGGCGGACTCCACCTGTGGGCGGCGCTGCTGAACGTGCTGATGCCGCCCGGCGACTACCGGGACTGGGTGAGCGGCCGTCCCGGGGCCACCGTCGAGACGGCGGCGGCGCGGAAGGCCAGCGCGCTGGTCACCCGGTGGGCCCGGGCCGGGTACCTCGACGAGTCGGCGAACGGCATGGGACAGGTCGACTCCACCGCGCGGTTCGCCGAGGGGAAGAGCGTCTTCCTCGTCAACGGCAACTGGGCCGCCGGTCAACTCGCGGGCAGCCTGGGCGAGAAGAGCGGGTTCTTCGCCATGCCGGGGGTGCGGCGCGGGGACCGGGCGATGGCCTCCGGCTTCAGCGTCTCCTACGCCGTCTCCTCGCGCACCGAACACCCGGAGGCCGCCGGGGCGTTCCTGGAGTTCCTGACCTCGCCGCGCGCCGCCCGGATCGTCAGCGAGCACGGCTTCCTGCCCCCGGACCCCCGGGCGGTGCCCACGCCCACGGGTCTGCTCGGCGACGTGGCCCGTGGCCACCGGCGGGTCACCGCCGACCACGGAATCAACCACTTCCCCGACTTCACCGCGCCCGGGATGCTCGACCCGCTCCGCGCGGGCGTGCAGAAGCTCATCGCGGACCGCGTCTCACCGTCCGGCTACCTCGCGTCGCTTCAGGAGGTCTGGCATGAACAGCACGGCTGAGTACGGCGGTTCACCCGCTCCCCTGCCGGGCGCCGACCATCCCGCCAGCCCCGGGCGGCACCTCCGGCTCCCGGAGCCTCGAAGCGCGTCACCCACCGCCGCCCGGGGTTCCGGCGCGCCCGGGGAGGGACCGCGATGGCGCGGCTGACCACCCGGCGGCGGCGCCTGCGCGGCTACCTGTACGTCCTGCCCGCGCTCCTGGTGTACGTGACCTTCGCGGTGCTGCCCGCGCTGCACACCGTCTACCTGTCCCTCTTCGACTGGGACGGGGTGACGCTCGGCGGCTGGGCCGGACTCGACAACTACCGCACGGTGCTGACCGACTCGGTGCTGCGCCGGTCGGTGGTCAACGCACTCGTGCTGGTGGTCTTCTTCTCCGTCCTGCCGATCCTGGCGGGCCTCGTCCTGACAGCCCTGCTGGCGCGCTACCGCCGCCCCGGAATGGGCGCGTTCCGGCTGCTGTTCATGCTGCCGCACGTGGTGCCGCTCGTCGCCGTCGGCGTGACCTGGCGCTGGCTCTACGGCGAGGACGGGCTGGTCAACCAGACGTTCCGGGCCGTCGGCCTGGACGGCCTGACCCGGGCCTGGCTGGGCGACTTCGACAGCGCGCTGGTCGCCGTCGGCCTGGTCGGCGCCTGGGTGCTCAGCGGACTGTGCGTGATGCTCTTCCTCAGCGGTGTGGCGAAGGTCGACCCGAGCCTGTACGAGGCGGCGCGGCTGGACGGCGCGGGCCCGGTACGGGAGTTCCGCTCCGTCGCCCTGCCGCAGCTGCGCGGCGAGATCGCCGTCGCCCTGACCGTCACCACCGTCGCCGCGCTGGCCAGCTTCGACATCGTCTACGTGACCACCAACGGCGGGCCCGGCGAACAGACCACCGTGCCCAGCCTGCTCGTCTACCGCCTGGCCTTCTCCGACGCGCAGGTGGGCCTCGCGGCGGCGCTCGCCACCGTGCTGAGCGGACTGATCCTCGTACTCGTCTACGTCATCAACCGTCTGTCGAGGTCCGCGACATGAACACCGGCTCCACGGCAGCGACCACGACCGAGAAGTGGTCCGGATACGCGCTGCTCACCGTGCTCGCGATGGCCGTCGCCATCCCGTTCCTCAGCGTCTTCCTCGCCTCGATGCAACCGGCGGGCGAACCGGTCACCGGCCTCGCCTGGCCCGAGCGATGGAGTCTGGACAACTACCGGCAGGCGTGGACCGTGGCGGGCTTCTCCGACCTGATCCGCTCCAGCCTCGTCATCGCCGCCGGGGTCGTCCCCGCCACCCTGCTGCTGTCCGGCCTCGCCGGATACGCGCTGGGCACCATGGACCTGCCGCGCGCCAACGCCGTCACCGCCTTCTTCATCGCCGGGCTCACCATCCCCGTCGAACTCGTCGTCGTCCCCCTCTACTTCGACCTGCGCCAGGTGGGACTGACCGACTCCCACCTCGGCGTGATCCTGGTGGAGATCGCGCTGTTCCTGCCGTTCAGCGTGTTCTGGATGCGCACCCACTTCCGCACCACGCCCCGCTCCCTCACCGAGGCCGCGCGGGTCGACGGAGCCTCCTCCGCCACCATCCTGTTCCGGGTGCTGCTGCCGCTGGCACGCCCATCCCTGACCACCCTCGGCGTGCTGGTGTTCATGTGGTCCTGGAACCAGTTCCTGCTGGTGCTGGTGCTCATCCAGAACGCCGACATGCGCACCGCCCCCGCCGGACTGGGCTTCTTCGTCGGCCAGAACAGCACCGACGTGCCCACCTTGGCGGCGGGCACCATCATCGTCATGCTGCCGATCGTGCTGCTCTACCTGCTCTTCCAGCGCAGCTTCGTCGCCGGTCTCCTCCAGGGCGCCACCAAGGGCTGAACCACGTCCGTCCCCACCCCACCCCCGCCCGGGCTTGCTCGCGCGGCCCGGCTTCCGGCACATGCCCCCGAGAAGTGCCCGCACCGCGGAAACCCCATCGCCCCACCCCTGGCCGCCTAGGCTGGAGCGGAGCAGAGTGACGCGTCACCAGAACCCGAAGGCCGGAGTGACCATGACTGACCAGAGCACCCCGCCGAACCCCGGCGACCTGGGCTTACAGCGCCCCCATCCGGCGCGCCTCTACGACTACTTCCTCGGCGGCAAGACCAACTACGCCGTGGACCGGCAGGCCGCCGCCGCCTCCCTCCAGGTCTATCCGAACGCGATGGTCGCCGCCCGGCAGAACCGCGCCTTCATGCACCGGGCCGTGCGCTACCTCGCCCGCGAGCACGGCATCCGGCAGTTCATCGACATCGGCACCGGCGTCCCCACCGAACCCAACCTCCACCAGGTCGCGCAGCACGAACTCCCGGACGCGCGCGTCGTCTACACCGACAACGACCCGATCGTGCTCACCTACGCCCGTGCCCTGCTCAACGGCACCGAGGAGGGCGCCACCGCCTACGTCCCAGCCGACGTGCGCGAACCCGCGAGCATCCTCGAACACGCCCAGCGCATAGTCGACTTCACCCAGCCCGTCGCGCTCTCGCTGATCGCCGTGCTGCACTTCGTGGACGACGAGTCCGACCCGCACGCCCTCACCCGCACCCTGCTGGACCCGCTGCCCTCCGGCAGCGCCCTCGCCCTCACCCACGCCACCTGCGACCTCGACCCGGACATGCAACTGCTGGCCGACACCTACACCGCACGCGGCATGATCTGCCGCCCCCGCCCCAAGAGCGAGGTCGAGCGGTTCTTCGCGGACCTGCGCACCGTCCCCCCCGGCGTCGTCGCCACCTGCGACTGGCGGCCCGAGCTGGAGTCCGACGGCATGGCCCAACTGCCCGGCATGGTGGCCTCCACCGAGGTCGGCGTCTGGGGCGGCGTGGCCCTCAAACCCTGACCCCCGCCAGCCACCACCCCTCTCCCCACACCCACCACCGGGCGGCCGCCCCTTCCCGCACGGCGTACGCCGCGCCCGACTGTCAGAAGGGGGCACCGCCCGTGCGCGAGACACCAGCCGCCGGAACGAACGGCGCGGAACCGGCCGTCCGTACCGTCACCGGGCGGTTCGCCACCGAGCGGATCGGGACGGACCGGCTCGTGCTGCTACCGCTGCGCGTCACGCACGCCGAGGAGATGGCGCGGGTGCTGTCCGCTCCGGAGCTGTACACCTTCACCGGCGGCGGCCCACCCGGCGTCCACGACCTCCGCGCGCGCTACGAACGGCTCGTCGCGGGCGGCCCGGATCCGGGGGTCGGCTGGCACAACTGGGTGATCCACGTCCGGTCGACCCGCCGCCTCGCCGGAACAGTGCAGGCCACCGTCGTCCACCCCGCCCCGCCACACCAGACGGACGGCGCGGAGAACACCGGCGGCGCGCACGGCACGCCCCACCCGCGCGGGGCGGGGGCAGCCGGTGCGGTCACCGCCGTCGTCGGTACGAACCCGGAGGTCACGGCGGGCACGGCGAACGTGGCGGCGGCGAGCGCGGAGATCGCGTGGGTGGTCGGCGCGGAATGGCAGCGGCGTGGCTTCGCCACCGAGGCCGCGCACGGGCTCGTCGGCTGGCTGCGGCGGCACGGGATCACGCGGATCGTCGCGCACGTCCACCCAGCGCACCACGCCTCCGCGGGCGTCGCCTCCGCCGTGGGCCTCCGCCCGACCGGCGGCACGCACGACGGTGAGGAGATCTGGCGCCTGCCCGAACCACCCCGCCCCGCCCGCTGACCACCGCCGCACGGACGGCGGAACCCCACACCCCGCCCGCCACCGGGCCCCTCCCCCGACGACGCGTTCCACCGCCGAGCACGTCCAGCGCCGAGCGTCCTCCGCGTCCCCCGCCCACGGCTGGCTGGCGGGCCGTCAGGCGGGACGCTCCCGGCGGCTGAAGCGCTGCCGCAGCTTACTGAGGCGGGGGAAGCGTTCCCGCAGTTCCCGTGTGTTCCGGTCCAGCTCGTCCAGCAGCCGCTGGCTGCGGTTCTCCGGCTTCAGCTCGTCCAGCACCCGGTCGATCTGTGCGAGCAGGGCCCCGAAGTGCTGCCACTGCTCCGGGTCCTCCTGCACCTTCTCCAGCAACAGCTGGGCCACCCGGTCCCGGGTGGCCCGCGCGGACTCCAGCTCGGTGCTCAACCGCTCCTCCGCCTGCTCGGCGTCGCCGCTGGCATCCGTGGTGACCAGCACCGAGAAGCTCACCAGCGCCCCTCCCACATGCGCGAACATCGACTCCAGGTCGGGCTCGATCCACTGCGGGATGAGCGGCTCGTCCTCGTCGCGCTTCTGGGAGAGGTCACGCAGCGACCGGACGAGCACCCGGAGGATCACCGCGCACACCTCCAGCGTGTCCAGCCCGGTGCGCAGCACCGCACGGGACAGCTGCGCCTCCCGCACCCTCGGGTTGAGCCGCAGGCTCTCCTCGGCCTGCTGGAGCAGGACGTCGACCTCGGCGATCTCCAGGTCCAGCCGGCGCGCCTCCTCCAGCCGCGCCGCCGTCCGCCCGACCGGGGCGGGCGTGCCCAGCGCGCCCGCGGTCTCCACGAGCAGACGCCGCATCCGGCGCGCCAGGTCCTCCATCGACTCGCGGGCGGTCTCCACCCACAGGGGCGGCGCGAAGAACAGGTTGAACGCGAGGCCGACCACCGCGCCGATCAGGGTGTCCACCACACGGGCCCAGGCGTCCTCGGTGTTACCGGCCACGCCCAGGATGAGCATGGCGCTGATCGCCACCTCGTTGACGAACTCGTTCGCCCGCACCAGCCGCCCCGCGATCAGCGCCGCCAGGATGACCAGGCCGAGGCTCCACCAGTGCAGTCCGACGAGCGAGCCGAAGCCGACCGAGATCAGCACCCCGACCACGACCGAGTTCACCCGCCGGAACCCCATCTTCAACGTCGCGAACAGGGTGACCTGCACGACCAGCAGCGCCGTCAACGGGGCGGTCAGCGGGGCCGCCTCCGGGCTGAGCTGGAGGGCGACCACGTAGGCGAGGGTCGCCGCCGTCGTGGCGCGCACGGTCTGCGCGACGGCCTGGTTGCGCCGCCACTCGGCCACCCGCTTCCGGAGATAGTCCGGCGCCTCTCGCACCACGTCCACCGCGTTCACGCTGTCTCACTTCCCACGGCACGGCGCGGGCGGCCGTTCACCTGGGGCGACCACCCGCCTAGCGGGAGGCCACGCTGGCACGTGGCGCGGGAGACACCGCGTATCGGCACGCGCGTCACGAGGACGACGCGCCCCCTCGCCGACCCCCACCCCGCACGGCCGACCGCCCCGACGCCGACGTACCCCCGCGACAGAAGCCCGTCCGCGCCGGAGCGCCCTTCGCCCAGCGCGCGTCCCCGGGGCTGGGTACCGGCGGCACCCAACCCCGGGGCCCACACGGACGTTCACGAACCCCGGCCGTCGCGAACTCCCGTCCGTCACGGACCTACGGCGGGCCGGGAAGCCGTGGCGCGGGACCGGCCGTCACTCGGTAGCGGCTCGCCAGACCGTGCCCCGGCGTTCGTACCCCCCAGAACCTCGGCGGGACCCGCGAAGTCCAGCTCCTCGACCCCGTCGAAGAGGACCGTGTGCACACGGAGTTCGCCGGTGCGCCGCGGCCGCACGGAGGCGCCGGACGCGAAGGAGAGGCCGCCGAGGCCGACAGCGGCCGTGGTCGCGGCGCCGGATCGGAGAACGTGCCGAACAGTGGGCACCAAGGCCGTCGGGGGTGAAGACCGAGAGTGACCCGACCCTCGTCGTGAGCGACGGCGCACCGCCCAACAACGCGAAGAACCCCCGCCGGGTGACTCCGACAGGGGTTCTGACGTCTGTGGACCTGAGGGGATTTGAACCCCTGACCCTCTCGTTGCGAACGAGATGCGCTACCGGACTGCGCCACAGGCCCTTGCGACGAACGAAACTCTAGCATCCCCAGAGCGTGGTGAGGAAATCCGCTTTCTGGCTGGTCACAGCGGGCGCACCGGCACCTCACCGAGCATCCCGAACACCCGGGAGCACCCGGAGTACGACGAGCGCGGGGCGCGGAGCCAGAGCCGCGGGCCGACCACGGCGCGCGCCCCTGGGGCCTACTCGTTGGCCGCGGGCCGGTGCGAGTCGTCGTACTGGTCGAAGAGCGGGGTCCGGCCCCGGTCCGGCGGCGCCGACCGCGGGTGCGGGGTGGCCCCCGGAGAGCTGGCCCGCTGTTCCGACTGGCCCCGCGGTACGTCGGGCTGCCGTGGGGCGCCCCCGGCGCTGCTGGACCGGGCGGAACTCCAGGTGTCCGGAGCGTCCAGGTCCACACCCCGATTGGCGCGCGGCGCCACCGGGGCGCTGACGTAGGTGGGGAGCGGTACCGGAACCGGGTCCCACCCCTCCGTCTCGGCCGGGTCGCGGTCCCGTCCACGTTGCTGGTCCACCCACTCGGCGTGGTCGGTCTGCTCGACCAGGGCGCGACGGTCGGCGGCCACCGGGCGCACGTCGCGCTCGGACCCGGAGTGCGGGTGCCCGGAGGGCTCTGGCCCCTCGGGCGTCGCGTCGGGAGGGTCGTCCCCCTCAGCGTCGTCACCCCCGTCCCCGCGCTCCTGGCGCGCCCGGGCGTGCCGGGAAGAGGTCTCGCCGGTGGAAGCCCGCTCAGCGCTCGCCGCGCCGCGCGGCGAGGGGGCGCGGTCGCGCGGACGGCGCTCGTGGAGCCGCCGGGCGGCGGCCTCCGCCTCGCGGCGGTCCATCGTGACGGTGAACCGGCGCCGCTCCTGCGCCCTGAGGTGGCAGATGTACAGGCTCAGGAGCGCCGCGGGCACGCCGGGCGCCCAGAGGAACGCGAGTCCGCCGACGGCGGCCACGATCGAGCCCGCGGTGAACGCGAGGAACAGCGCCATCGTGGTCCGTCGGCGTCTGGCGAGGACCTTGGCCCGCTTCCCGGCCGCGGCGGTACGCCCGGAGCGCGCGGTACGCCCGGTCTCCGCGCCGCCGCGCCCGGCCTGGGCGGGGCGTTCCGCTGAGCCGTCCCGCCCGGCGCGCGCCGCCGGACGCTCCCGGACGGGGGTCCCCGGCGCCTCGGGCTCGGGCCCGTCGACGCTGGCGCGCGCCTGCGCGGAGCCGTCCGGGTCGGCGGCGGCGAGGGTTCTGGGATCGGCGAAGGCCCGGACGTCGACATCCTCCCGCTCGGGAGTGGCGTCCGGGACGCTCGGGTACGCGTCGTCGGCGACGGGGACCACGCCCGTATCGGTGTCGCGCCGCCCGGCGTCCTTCGCGTAGCGCCGCTCCATGGCCGCCTTGCCCGACAGCAGCCGGATGGCGGTGCTGAAGCGTTCCGTCGGACGGGCCTCGTTCAGCTCGTCCTGCCGACGGAGCCACATGGGTACCAGGTAGGCGGCCCAGGCCCCGACGATGACTGCGTAGATGAGGCCACTGCTGCTCACCCCTCACACGGTAGAGGGGATTGGTTGGGCCCAACGGCCAAATTGAGTGGTGTGTCGCACGATCTGCCTGATCCCTCGAACTTTTTTTGTGATCGGACCGCTCGATGGCGGCAGTTGTGCGGAAATGGTGGCCAGGCGACACATGTTTCGTGCCGTATTTCGAACACGTTTCTTATTTGTGGGTGGCGCCCGGACTCTCCCGGTGCCAGCGGGCGAGCAGCCCCTCCGGCACGTCCTCCACCGTCAGCGCGTAGACCACGTGGTCCCGCCACGCACCGTCGATATGGAGATAGCGCGGGCGCATGCCCTCCTCACGGAAGCCGAGCTTTTCCACCACCCGGCGGCTCGGCGAGTTCTCCGGCCGAATACAGACCTCAATACGGTGCAGGCCGACCGTACGGAAACAGTGGTCCACGGCGAGCGCGACCGATGTGGGCATCACACCCCGTCCGGCCACCTCACGGTCGATCCAGTACCCGATGTGCCCCGAGCACATCGAGCCCCAGGTGATGCCGGCGACCGTCAGCTGCCCGACCAGCCGCCGCTCGTGCTCGACCACGAACGGCAGCATCCGCCCGGCCTGGGCCTCGCCCCGCAGGTGGCGCACCATCTGGCGGAAGGTCGGGCGGCGGGTGGGGAGCCGCCCTGGCACGGCCGGGGGAATGGTGGCCTCCCAGGGGCGCAGCCAGTCCCGGTTGCGCTGGTTGACCTCGCGCCAGGCCCGCTGATCGCGCAGCCTTATCGGGCGGAGGGTCGTCGCACCGTCCGCCAGTTCGGCAGGCCAGGGGGCGTTCAGGCGCTGCCGCCCTCGGCGCGGTGGTCGCCGCCGTGCAGCTGGTCGACGGCGTGGGGCAGCAGGCGTTCGAGGACAGCGAGACCGTCCCGGACCCCGCCGGTGGAACCGGGAAGGTTGACGATCAGCGTGCGGCCCGCGACGCCCGCCGCCCCGCGCGAGAGCGCGGCCGTGGGCACCTTCGCGACCCCCACCGCGCGGACCGCCTCCGGGATGCCCGGAACCTCGTAGTCCAGAACCCGGCGGGTCATCTCCGGCGTGCGGTCGGTGGGTGAGATACCGGTACCGCCGGTCGTCAGCACCACGTCGTACCCCGCGGCGACGGCGGCCCGCAGAACCTCCTCCACCGGTTCGCCGTCCGGCACGACGCTCGGCCCGTCCACCTCGAACCCCATCGCGGCCAGCCCGGACACCAGCACCGGCCCGCCGCGGTCCGCGTACACCCCGGCCGCCGCGCGGTTCGACGCGGTCACGGCCAGCGCGCGGTAGGGGGCGCCCGGGGACTCCTCGGGCGGCTGGTTCGGTTCGCTCATGCCCCGTCCGTCCTTCCCGCTGTTCCGCGGCCGGACGGCCCGGCCGCCGTCCGCGACCGCGGGCTCGTCCAGTGCCCGGACCGCCCACCGGTCTTCTCCACCACCCGGACGTCCGCGATGACCGCGGACTTGTCGACGGCCTTCACCATGTCGACGACGGTCAGCGCGGCGACCGTCACGGCGGTCAGCGCCTCCATCTCGACCCCGGTACGGTCCGTCGTCCGCACCGCCGCCTCGATCTCCACGGCGTCGTCCGCCACGGTGAGGTCGAGGGTGACGCCGGAGAGCGCTAGCGGATGGCAGAGCGGGATCAGCTCCGGCGTCCGCTTGGCCCCCATGATCCCGGCGATCCGGGCGGTGGCCAGCGCGTCGCCCTTGGGCAGTGTCTCCTCGCCGGGGCCACCGCGCAGCAGCTCCACGACGCGGGGTGCCACCAGCACCCGGCCCACCGCCCGGGCCGTGCGCGCCGTGACGTCCTTGGCGGACACATCCACCATGCGGGCCGCCCCGGCCTCGTCCAGATGCGTGAGGTGATCGTGCCTGGCGCTGCTCATCGCTCTCCCCGTCGGCTGCTGTGCCCGGACACCGTACCGGTAGCACCGTGGGGCGCCCGAGGTTTCCACCATCCCACGCTCGGCGGTACCCATCCCCCGACGGCCCCGCGGGCCGGGCCCGGGGGTGGGCGGGGCCGGACGCGGGGCCGTCGGGGCCGGGCGGGCGGTACGGACGCGGGCTGCCTGGGCCACGGGGACGGCGGGAGCCCCGGCCAGTTCAGTCGAGTGGGAGTACCGACAGCTCGTCGCCGGGCTCGACGGCGGTGGTCTTCTCCGGGACGTCGATCAGGGCGTTGGCCTGGGCGAGTGCCGCGACGAGGTGCGAGCCCGCGCCACCCACGGGCCGGACCGTGCCGAGCCGCTCGCCCTCACCGGGCGGGCTGTACTCCCCCCGCAGGAACTGCCGCTTGCCCTCGGGTGAAACCAGCGGCGCGTCGGCGGACAGCCGGGCGGTCACGGCGGCGCGCCGCACGGGGCTACAGCCCATCAGGGCCCGCACCAGCGGCCGGACGAACAGCTCGAAGGAGACGTAGGCGCTGACCGGGTTGCCCGGCAGCGCCAGCAACGGCGTGCGGTCCGGACCGACCACGCCGAACCCCTGGGGCTTGCCGGGCTGCATGGCGAGGCGGCGGAACTCCACCCCGCCACCGGCGCCGAGCCCGTCCTCCGGCCCGTCCTCGACGCCGGACAGTGCCTCCTTGACCACGTCGTAAGCGCCGACGCTCACCCCGCCGCTGGTCACCACCGCGTCAGCGCGGATCAGCTGGTCCTCGATGGTGGAACGCAGGGAGTCCGGGTCGTCCGGCACCGCACCCACCCGGTAGGCGAGGGCGCCCGCTGCCCGGGCGGCCGCGGTCAGCGCGAAGCTGTTGGCGTCGTAGATACGGCCGGGACCCAGTTCCTCTCCGGGGGCGGTGAGTTCGCTGCCGGTCGACAGCACCACCACCCGGGGCCGTGGGCGCACCGTGACGCTGCCCCGGCCGATGGCCGCCAGCAGGCTGATCTGGGCGGGGCCGAGCACCGTACCGGCCGTGAGCGCCACCGTGCCGGGGCGCACGTCGCTTCCGCGCGTCCGTACGTGCGCCCCCTGGCTCGCGGGGCGGAACACCCGCACCTCGCCGTCGACGACGTCCCGGCCGGTGGCTCCGGTGGGCATCGCGTCGACGGGCTCGCCACCAAGGCCCCCGTCCGTCCACTCGACGGGCACCACGGCCTCGGCGCCGGAGGGCAGCGGAGCCCCGGTCATGATGCGCACCGCCTGACCCGCCGCGAGCGAGGGCAGTTCGGAGCTGCCCGCCGCGACCTCTCCGACGACCCGGAGGGCGACCGGCGAGTCCGCGCTGGCCTCGGCGGTGTCCGCGGCCCGGACCGCGTACCCGTCCATGGAACTGTTGTCGAAGGGCGGCAGCGCGACCGGCACCGTGATGTCCTCGACGAGGACGCAGCCCTGCGCGTCGAGGAGCTGTAGTTCGATCGGCTCCAGCGGACGGACGGTGCCGAGGATGTCCTCCAGGTGCTCCTCGACCGACCAGGTCTTGCTCACTTGATCTACATCTCCTCGGTGACGTAACCGCGCAGCCAGTCCCGGAAGTCCGGGCCCAGGTCCTCACGTTCGCACGCGAGGCGGACGATGGCACGCAGGTAGTCTCCCCGGTCGCCGGTGTCATACCGCCGTCCGCGGAAGACGACACCGTGCACCGGACCGCCCATCCCGGGGTCGTCAGCGAGCGTCTGGAGCGCGTCGGTCAGCTGGATCTCACCGCCACGGCCCGGTTCGGTCTTCCGGAGCACCTCGAAGACCCCCGGGTCGAGGACGTACCGACCGATGACGGCGAGGTTGCTCGGGGCCTCGTCGACGGCTGGCTTCTCGATGAGGCCGGAGACCCGCACCACGTCCTCCTCGCCGGTGGGCGCGACGGCGGCGCAGCCGTAGAGGTGGATCGACTCCGGCGGCACCTCCATCAGGGCGATGACGCTGCCGCCGTGCTCCTGTCGCACCTGCGTCATCCGACTCAGCAACGGGTCCCGCGGGTCGATGAGGTCGTCACCGAGGAGGACCGCGAACGGCTGGTCACCGACGTGCGGGGCGGCGCAGAGCACCGCGTGCCCCAGGCCCTTGGGGTCGCCCTGGCGGACGTAGTGCATGGTGGCGAGGGCGCTGGACTCCTCCACCCGAGCCAGCTTGGTGGCGTCGCCCTTGTCCCGCAGGACCTGCTCCAGCTCGTAGTTCCGGTCGAAGTGGTCCTCCAGCGGACGCTTGTTGCGGCCCGTGACCATCAACACGTCGGAGAGACCGGCGGTCACCGCCTCCTCGACGACGTACTGGATGGCGGGCTTGTCGACAACGGGCAGCATCTCCTTGGGAGTGGCCTTGGTCGCTGGCAGGAAGCGGGTGCCCAGACCGGCAGCTGGGATAACAGCTTTGGTGATCCTTGTACGGGACGTAGTCATGTCCCGCACCATAACCGCTGACTTCATGCGGTAGGTAAGCGTCACCACCACTTGTTGCGCTTTACGTACAAGAGAGGGTTTCGGCACGAAGATGGGCGAGATGCACGCCAGGAAGCGCGGACTGCGACGGGACATCCTCGCGCGGAGATCCCTGCTGACCCAGGAAGACGTTCAGAACACCGCCGCGGTTCTCGCGGAACGGGCACTCACGCTGACCGAGTTGGCGAACGCCAGGACCGTCGCCGCCTACGTCTCGGTGGGCCGGGAACCGGGCACCCTGCCGCTCCTCGACGCGCTCCGGGAACGCGGCACCCGGGTACTGCTGCCGGTGTTGCTGCCCGACAACGACCTGGACTGGGGGGCCTATCCGGGGGCGGAGAGCCTGGTGCCCGCTGGCCGGGGGCTCCGGGAACCCCCTGCTCCGTACCTGGGCCCGGCGGCGGTCGCCGAAGCCGACGTGGTCCTGCTGCCGGGGCTCGCGGTGGACGCGCGCGGAGTCCGGCTGGGACGCGGCGGCGGCTCCTACGACCGGGTGCTCGACCGGCTGCGACAAGCCGGGGCCCGGCCCACCCTGGCGGTGCTGCTCTACGACGACGAGGTCCTGCCGGACGTTCCGGCCGAGGCCCACGACCTTCCGGTGGACGCGGCCGTCACACCCTCCGGCGTGCGGTACGTCGGCCACTGAACCGCGCCGATGACGGCGGGCCGGTCGGAGTGGTCCGACCGGCCCGGTCACGGCCGACCGCGCGGTGAGAGCGCGGCCGTCTCAGCGGGTGCGCCTGTGAGGCGTCCAAAGGGGCGTGGCCTCAATGGCCTCAGGGGGTGAGGGCCATCTTGTCCTCGGTCCCCTTCTCCACCGCCTTCTCACTGAACGCCCAGGGCAGCAGCTCGCCCTTGGCCCACTTGTCCGTCTGGTCGGTGTAGTTCTTGTGGAACGCGTGGCCGGAGGCACCGGTCAGGTTGATCCACCGCGAACGGTCCAGGTTGTCCAGGTCGACCACCATGCGCATGGACGGCACCCAGATCACGTCGTAGCCCCCCGCGGCGTTCCAGCCGGTGGCGTCCACCGCCGCCTCGCCGCCGCCGAGTTCCCACGGGCCGCGGTTGAGCACCCACTGGAGGAAGCCGGGGCCATCGGTACCCAGCGTCTGGTTCTTCAGCATCAGCCGGTGCAACCGGCCCCAGCTCCAGGTGTCGATGTCCTTGCCGAGCTTCGAGGTGAGTTCCCAGCGGGCGTCCCGCATGGCGTGCCGCAGGAGTTCGTCGCGGTTCTTGTCACCGGCCCGCAGCTTACTGCCCTGGGTCTTCCACCACTTGCTCTCCGGGTCCTTGAGGAGTCCGCGCACCACCTCGAACCAGCGGTCGCCACCGTCGGGTTGCGCCGCGTCCGCGCTGCGCTGGCCACACTCGCGCACCAGCCGCTCGTCCCCGTCGAGGTCCTCCAGGGGGCCGGACTCGTCGGCGGGCGCGACGTTCAGGCAGTCACCCTTGACGCGGAGTTCCTTGGGGAGCTTGTTCCCGAAGGCGAGCTTCAGCAGGTTGCGCCAGACGGCGTTGAAGTACGCGGCGGGGGCCGAGTCGGCGTCCTGCGTGTAGTCCCAGCCCTCCAGCAGCTTCTGCGCCTCGCGTACGTACTCGTCATCAATGTCGATCTTGAGGAGGTACGGAACGAGCAGCTTCGCGATCTCGCTGCTGTTGTCCATCTGCATGGAGCGCATGTCCTCCATGGAGATCTTGCCGCCGTCCTCGATCTTCGACTCGATGAGGTCGTTGATCCGCTGGCTGCGCGCGCCGTAACTCCAGTCGTCCGTCAGGTGGTAGCGGTACTTCTTCTTGTCGACCACGGACTGGTTGGCGGTGACGATGTAGCCGCGCTTCGGGTTGTACTCCCAGGGCAGCGCGCCCTGCGGGATCGTCTTGTTCTGCCAGGCGTACTCCGGGTCCCAGCCGGGTGCGGGGTACCGGCCGTCGCCCTTGCCGCGTATCGGGATCTGGCCGGGCGCCTGGTATCCGATGTTCCCCTTGGTGTCCGCGTAGATGAGGTTCTGCGAGGGGACCGCGAAGCCCCGCGCCGCCTTGCGGAACTCCCGGAAGTCGGACGCCTGGTTGAGGTCGAAGACGGCGTCCATCGTCCGCGACGGCTCAAGGGCCGTCCAGCGCAGCGAGACCGCGAACCCGTCCCCGCGGTCCGGCGCGGAGAGGCCCACCGGGCTCTTGTCCCCCACCTTGCGCAGCTCGTCGTCCCGGTCGGAGACGATGGGGCCGTTGCGGGTACTGCGCACGGTGATCTTCCGGTCGTCTCCCCCGGCGACCTTGATCTTCTCGGAACGGGTGCGGTAGTTGACCCACTCGTCGTCGTACAGGTACTTCCCGTCCCGGACCTTCTCCAGGTAGAGGTCGGTCACGTCCGCGCCGAGGTTCGTCATCCCCCAGGAGATGTCCTGGTTGTGGCCGATGACCACGCCGGGCATCCCGGAGAAGGAGTATCCGGACACGTCGAACGGACACGCCTTGCTGACCGTGGTGCAGTGCAGGCCCATCTGGTACCAGACCGACGGCAGTTGGGGGGCGAGGTGCGGATCGTTGGCGAGCAGCGGCTTGCCGGTGGTGGTGTGCTGCCCGGACACCACCCAGGAGTTCGACCCGATACCGGTCCCGTTCGGGCCGAGCGCGTCCGGCATGTCGTCCAGCTTCTTGGAGATCTGGCTCAGCTGGGTACTCGCGTCCCGCGCGGCCTCGTCGAACTGGCCGGGAGGAGTGCCGGGCGTGACGGCGCCACGTGGCGGGGCACCAAACCGGCCGGTCGCCGGATCGAGCGAACCCTCCTCGACGATGGGCTTCTTACGGTCCGTCGGGTAGGGAGGGTACAGCTCCTCGATCTCGTTCTTCTCCAGCCGGCTGGACATCAGGGCGCGGTCGATCTCGTCCGACATGTTGCCGCGCAGGTCCCACGCCATCGCCTTGAGCCAGGCGATGGAGTCGACCGGACTCCACTTCCGCGGGCTGTAGTCGTTCTCGAACTCCAGCGCCGCGTACTCGACCGAGGCCGAGGAGCCCTTGTGGTCCTCAAGGTAGGCGTTGACGCCCCGCGCGTAGGCGCGCAGGTACTTCTTGGTGGTCGGCGAGAGCATCTCGTACTCCTTCTCCGCCACCTCCCGCCAGCCGAGCGTGCGCAGGAACGCGTCCGTCTTCACGGTGCTCTCTCCGAACATCTCGGAGAGCCGCCCCGAGGTCATGTGCCGCCGGACGTCCATCTCCCAGAAACGGTCCTGCGCCTGGACGTATCCCTGACCGAGGAAGAGGTCGTCGGCGTTGTCCGCGTAGACGCGCGGTATGCCGTTGCCGTCCCGTTTGACGGTGACGGGGTCGTTCAGCCCGCCGACCTTGAGGGTGCCGGTCGTCTGCGGGAAGGAGTCGCGGACGGTACTGATACTCCAGTACGAGCTGCCTCCGAGGACCGCCACCAGCAGCAGCACGACTGCGATCACGAGGAGGCGGGCGCGTCGCGAGGTCTTCTTGGCAGGCATCGCTGTCCTTCGGAGGGCAGGGGGGACCTTGAGCTGAGGGGCCCCGTGGAGCCCCGCGCAGAAGCAACCTTAGGCGGAGCCGTGCCGCGCTCGTACAGCGAGTCATCAGCTCACCGCCACCGGAGTCCCAACGGCGCCCCCCTTCCCCGTACATGCTCCGCAGCTTCCCCCCGGGTGCTCCGTACCTCCTTCACGGGGGCGGGTGTTCGACCCGGCACCCAGCCACACGAACGTTAACGAACGCGTACACGGCTGCCCAACGGCGTACCGCTCCGAGCGACAGCGCCTGTCACACCCCACGCGCCCCACGCGCGCACCGCCTTCGCGCACACACCACCCGTACCACCCACCTCCCCTGACACCGACCCGAAGAACCACGCCCTTCCCCTGCCCCCGACCGAACCGCCCGGCACGGAGCGAGCCCGCGCCGAAACCGGAGGTTGCGGGCTGGAGGGAATCCGACCCGGACCCCAGCCCGAACCCGACCGGAACCCACGGCCGGCCGGCCCCATGCGCGGAACCGCGCCAGGGCCGAGCCGGGCCTGCGGGCCAGCACAGCACGAGGGCGACTGGAGAGGTTTCCCGGTGGTCATCGCCGCCACCCTCCCCGAGCCTCGCCACAGGGGCGGGCGCTTCCTCATCGGGGCACGTTAGGCTGGTTCGCAGTCTTTCGTTCGATATCGTTCGTCAGACGATCGCGCGGTGTGAGACAGCCGCGCGGTACGACTGTGTAGCCAGATGTGTAGTTCAGACCCCGTCTGAAGCAGAGCTGGCGCGACCGCACGGCGGCCACGGCCCACAGCCCCGGCATCACCTCGGTCATGCGCGAGAGGACAGCTCTCGGCGCGTCCCCGTGGTGCGCTACCAGACGGCAGAAAGGCCGGCGACCGTGGCATCCCAGGCCACCGCCACCCAGGACACCCCTGAGCAGACCCCGGAACCCAGACCCGGTTACCGGCAGTTGCTGCGTACCCCCGGAGCGTGGACCTTCCTCGTTCCGGGCTTCTTCGCCCGGCAGCCGTTCGCCATGCTCGCCATCGGCATCGTGCTGCTGGTCGAGCACACCACCGGATCGTTCGGTGTCGCCGGGGCGGTCTCGGCCACTTCCGGTATCTCGATGGCGCTCATCGCCCCCCGCGTCGGCCGACTGGCCGACCGTTACGGACAGGCCGCCGTCCTGGTACCGGGAGCGGTCCTGCACGCCGCCCTGGTCGGCCTACTGATCACGGTCGCGCTGCGGGAAGCCCCACTGTGGGTGCTGTTCGCCGCCGCCGTTCCGGCCGGAGCGTCGACCCCGCAGATCAGCCCGATGGTCCGGGCTCGCTGGACGAGCCTGCTCACCAGCCCCGCCGGCGGAGAGTCAGCGCCCCGCACTCGCTCCTCCCTGCTGACGACGGCGGCGGCCTTCGAGTCCGTGACCGACGAGTTCACCTTCGTCATCGGCCCGGTGCTCGCCACCGCCCTGAGCACCGGCCTGCACCCGGCCGCCGGACTGGGCACTGAAGCCGTCCTGACGCTCGGTGGCGCGCTGGTCTTCGCGGCGCAGCGGCGCACCCAGCCGGTCCCCTCCGGACCGCACCCAGCCCGCCGCGGGACCGCCCGGTTCCGCGGTGCCTTGCCCCGGCGCGCGGCACGGGTCCCACGCCCCGGAGCAGCCCCCGGCGCGGACCGGGGTGGCACGTCCGGGCTGCCCTCCGGTACCGACTCCCCCGGGGGGCGTTCGACGGACTCCGCCTGGTCCGCGCCCGGCTTGCGAGTGCTGGTGGCGGCGACCCTGGGCATCGGCACGGTCTTCGGCGGCATGCAGGTGTCCCTCGCCGCGTTCACGCAGTCGATCGGGCAGCCGGAGCTGAACGGCGTGATGTACGGGGTCTTCGCCGGTGGGAACATGCTCGCGGCCCTCGCGGTGGGGGCCGTCCGGTGGCGGCGCACGGCACGATGGCGGCTGCTGTGCTCCTATCCCACGCTGGCGCTGGCAGCGCTGCTGCTGGCCGGTACGGCGCAGCTGCTGCCCTGGGGGTGGCTGCTGGGTGGGCTGGGGCTGCTGACCGGACTCTGCATCGCGCCATCCATGATCACGAGCTTCACGCTGGTGGAGACCCTGGTACCCGCCACCGCCCGTACCGAGGCGTTCACCTGGCTCACCGGCGCCATCGCGCTGGGGCAGGCGGCCGGCTCGACGCTCGCCGGGCAGCTGACGGACCGGGGCGGCGCCACCACGGGCTTCCTGGCTCCGCTGGTCGGATCCGGGCTCGCCCTGGTCGTACTGCTGCTCTTCCGCTCCAGGCTGTCCCCCGGACCTTCGAGGGTGAACGGCGTACGTGCCGTCGGTCACCGTATGCCGGTCCCGGTGGACTGACACGCGGGAATACTGCACTATGGAGCGTCGTTAGCACTCACTTAGGAAGAGTGCCAGGAGGAGAACGTGCCGACGTACCAGTATCAGTGCACCGACTGCGGCGAGGGCCTTGAGGTGGTGCAGAAGTTCACCGATGACTCGCTGACGGTGTGCCCCAACTGCGAGGGACGCCTGAAGAAGATCTTCTCGGCCGTCGGCATCGTCTTCAAGGGCTCCGGCTTCTACCGCAACGACAGCCGCAGTTCGTCCTCCAGCAGCAGCCCCGCCGCTCCGCAGAAGGACACGTCGAGCGAGAGCGGCAAGGACAGCTCCTCCGCTTCCGGTTCCTCGGACTCCTCCGGCTCCAGCACGTCGGACAGCTCCGGATCATCCTCCGGTTCCACCAGCTCGGGTGGCGACTCCGGTGGGAAGAGCGGCGGCAAGGAGAAGAGTGGCGGAAAGGCCACCACCTCCGCTGCCTGATCGACGGGCCACCTGACCGTCCCACGTTCGCCCCGTAGGGTGAACGCATGGACGAACAGGCTGAGATCGGCGTCATCGGGGGCTCCGGCTTCTACTCGTTCCTCGACGAGGTGACCGAGGTGTCCGTGGACACCCCCTACGGTCGCCCGAGCGACTCACTCTTCCTCGGCGTGCTGGGGGGCCGGAAGGTCGCCTTCCTACCCCGGCACGGCCGCGACCACCACCTCCCGCCGCACCGGATCAACTACCGGGCCAACATGTGGGCCCTGCGCGCCGCGGGGGTGCGTCAGGTCCTCGGGCCGTGCGCCGTGGGGGGACTTCAGCCGAAGTTCGGGCCCGGCACCCTGCTGGTGCCCGACCAGCTGGTCGACCGCACCAAGTCCCGTGCGCAGACGTACTTCGACGGTGAGCCGCGCGCTGACGGCTCCACCCCGCGCGTGATCCACCTGGCGTTCGCCGACCCCTACTGCGAGGCCGGGCGGGACGCCGCGCTACGAGCGGCCCGGGAACAGGACTGGGAACCGGTCGACGGCGGCACCCTGTGCGTGATCGAAGGTCCCCGCTTCTCGACCCGGGCAGAGTCACGCTGGCACGCCGAGCAGGGCTGGTCCGTGGTGGGCATGACCGGCCACCCCGAGGCGGTGCTCGCCCGCGAACTGGGCCTCTGCTACTCCAGCCTGACGCTCGTCACGGATCTGGACGCGGGGGCCGAGACGGGCGAGGGCGTCTCCCAGGCGGAGGTCCTTCGGGTGTTCGGCGCCAACGTGGGGCGGCTGCGCGAGGTCCTGTTCTCCGCGGTCCGCAAGTTGCCCACCGAGCGCGCCTGCGACTGCGCCAACGCCCTGGACGGTCTGACCCTCGGTTTCGACCTCCCGTAGGGACGACATCGCGCCACGGCTACCGGCCGCCCACGCGCACCTGCCGAGCCCCACCGTGGCCCAACAGACCGTGAGAGGCCACACCCACGGGAGGGGCCAAGCTCCCGGGACCGATGACCCCGGCCTGCTCGTGCTGCTCATTCCGCTCAGCCACGATGCTCCGCGCTCGCCGCGCGCGAATTCTCTCCGGAGACTGCTGGTCGATGGGATGGGTGGGATGGGTGGGATGGGCGGCGGCCAACGGTTCGGCTCACCGTGCGGTGGCGCGTTCCCAGGGTGAGGGACTTGTCCACAACCGTCAGCTCGTCCACAGGCTCCAGCAGGATCTCGCGCGACCGTGCACCGTAGCTCGGAAGACCAGATCCGAGACTGCTGAGCTGGCGGTGAACAGCGTGCCCCGAGACGTCCGACACACAGCCCACGACCGCGTCCCAGTCCGCCGAGAGATTCATCACGTCCGCACCGCTGTGCCCGACTTCGCCCCGGTACGCGCGGGACGGGACCGGCACCGTCTACGACGGCTCGTACGGCGCGGCAGGCGCCAGATCGCCGCGGCGCTGGCAGTGGGCGCGGCGGTGGCCGCGTTCGCTCCGGCCCGGAGCGCAGAGACCTCCGACAGTGCGCCCACGCCCGGGAGTTCGGGCTCCCGGCCGGACAGCGCGGCCAAGGACTCCGGACGGGAGGTGGTATCCGCACCGGTGCGGATCTCGGACGCGGCGACGGTCCGGCTTCTGCAACCAAACGACCGAGTCGACGTGATCGCGAGTAGGTCAGAGAACGAATCTGCCCGGGTGGTGGCACATCATGCCCGAGTAGCGAAGGTTCTACTGGCCGACGACACTGTGCCGAGCGACGGAGCGCTTGTCGTGCTCGCGGTCCCACGCCGGATCGCAACCGACCTCGTCGGTGCGGCGGCCGATTCCCGGCTGGCGGTGACCCTGTGCTGATCAGGCTGATCTCCCCCAGTCCGGCATCGGGCCCGCTCATGACCCGCTTCGTTCGCTTCATGCATCGTGTCCGCGAGTGGTTCGGGAAGAGGCAGCACGTTGAGCGACGAGTCAGCCGTCGAAGAGAAGAAGGGCGTCCTGGCGGGGTTCCGGGAGTTCCTCATGCGGGGCAACGTGGTCGAACTGGCCGTTGCCGTCGTCGTAGGAACCGCCTTCAGCAAGATCGTGGATTCGGTCGTCAAGGGGTTCGTCAACCCGCTGGTCGGTGCCATCGGCACCGAGGACCTGACGAACTACCGTTCCTGTCTGCGTGGCCCCTGTTCTTACGACGACTCCTCGGGGGAGGTGACCGAGGGGGTCGCGATCTACTGGGGACCGGTGCTCAGCGCCACCCTGACGTTCCTGATCACGGCAGCCGTCGTGTACTTCCTCATGATCCTTCCCATGAACAAGTACAAGGAGCGGCAGGCGGCGAAGGCGGGACCGGTCGAGCCGGAGGCCACCGAGATCCAGTTGCTGACGGAGATCCGGGACACTCTGGTCGCCCAGCGGCAGGGTCCGGAGGACGGCCGCAGGACCGTGACCGCCCCGCGCACCCCGGAGGACTAGGGGGTCAGGCCCACTTCGGGCGAGGCGGTGGCGAGCCGAGGAAGCTCGCACCGCCCTTCCCGTTTCAGCCGCTCTCAGAGGTGGTGCGGCGGTTTCTCTTCCAGAAAGCGAGCGAGGTCCCCGGTGGAGGTGCCGAGCGCCTCGCGCCCGCCCCACCCCTGATCGGTGTCGTCCGGCGCGCGGTGCCCCAGTGGATCGTCGAAAACCAGCCGCGCCGCACCGCTCACACCCTGGTGACCAGGCGCTTCAGTCGGATCGGCAGCGCCCGGAGCGGCGTCCGGACACTCGCCTCCGGAGTGCGATGGGGTGCTCATACCTCCAGCGTACGGCGCGGCATCCGATCGGGTTCCCGCCTGCTCACCGCGCCCCGCCTCCCCCTCGCCCCAGGGTGCCCTGACGGACCCACCAGCGCCGTTTCAGGGCGTCTAGTCGGAGGCACCGTCAACGGGCGCCCAGGGGACGAACCGCGGATGACCGATCACGACCCCCGCGGGGCGGTCCCCAGCGGGAACCACGGGCCCCGTGACGGACACACGGAGCCAGGGCCGGGGCATCCAGCGGACGGCCTCCGCCCGTGCGGGCGCCCTGGTCAGGCACAGCCGCCCCGTGACGGCCATCGGACGTCGCCGCACCATCGGCGGGTACACCGCCTCGCAGGCCACGAGCTGACCGGAAGGGCGCCAGACACCGGTGGCAGTGGGATCGCACCGGATCGTCCCGCTGAGCCCTCCGCTACTCCCGTCCGGCCAGAGGCGCGGCGGCAGGGGGCCGAGCGGGCTGGGCGCGTCGTACCGCCCGGAGACAGGGATCATCGTGGCGTTCCCGCACTGGACGGGCCGGAGGCCCACCGGGCCAGTCACAGGCCGATCCTGGACGGACGGGGGCGCGCAAGGGACACGGGGCCAGGCGAGAGCCGACGTCGGCGCGGAGGACAGGTGCGGCGGCGGAGCCGTGACGAGCGGCAGGCGGCGGCCGTGCCCGGAGACGGGCGCTGCCGACGCGCGCCCGGCGGTCATCGTGGCGGACTCGGGCCCGGAGCCACGGAAGGGCTCGCTCCATGGCGCGCGGGCTCTGAGCTATTCGTCCCCTGCCACCCAGAGGCCACGCACGCGGACGCCGCGGCTGGCGGAATCCCGACGGGTGGCCACCACCAGCACCGACGGCGCCGCCCTCTCCTGTACGACGCGGATCGCCACCGGCGGGAAGGCCGTCGACCGTCGACCGCTGGTCGGCACATTGGCCGGCGCCCCGCCGAACGAACTGGCCACTGCGGCGACTTGAGGACGTGCGACACCTCCAGCCCGCTCGGCTCGCCTGAGGCGTCCTCCGAAGCCGTGCCGTCCGGGCCTTCCTGTTCCTGCGGCCTCTCCGACGTACGGCGGCGGCAACGTGCACAGCCCGGCAGCCACCGAACGCCCCGTTGCCGAGAGGGAACTGAGCATGGCACTCGTCTTAGAGACCGCTGCGTCCACCGGACTCGGGATACGAACACCATCGGGGGCGCACGGTGTCGTCCGCCGGGGCGGGACTGCCCCCGCGTGCCGGGAGCTGGGCAGCCGCGGCTGCGATGGCTAGGCCAGGGCTGCCACGACTGTTCTGGCGGCGCGTGCGATGAGCTCGTCGTCGTATTCAGCGTCCCGAGTGTCGCGGCTGGAGAGAACGGCGATGGCGAGGGGCGCGGACCGGGGCGGCCAGACGATGGCGATGTCGTTACGCGTGCCGTAACCTCCCGCACCGGTCTTGTCTCCGACGACCCAGGTGTCCGGGACACCAGCGCGGATGAGGTCGTCACCGGTGGTGTTGCGCTGGAGCCAGTCGACCAGCAACTGCTGCTTTCCCTCGCCGAGCGCGTCGCCGAGCACGTACGCGCGAAGGTCGGTGGCGAGAGCCCGGGGGGTGCTGGTGTCACGGGCGTCGCCGGGGGTGGCCTCGTTGAGGTCGGTCTCGATGCGGTCAGCACGAGTGACGGTGTCGCCGAGAACGGCGAGGGTGGCCTGGAACACCTTGGGCCCCCCGAGTTCGTCGAACAGGAGGTTGGCGGCGGTGTTGTCGCTGTAGCGGATGGCGGCGTCGCACAGGGCGCGGAGGGTCATACCGGTGCCGACGTACCGCTCCGTGATCGGCGAGTGTGGCACCAGGTCCTCAGGTCCGTAGCGCACACGTTCCTCAAGTTCCTCCAGCGTGTTCTGTTTCAACACCGCGGCGGCTGAGAGCGCCTTGTGCGTGGAGCAGTAGGCGAACCGCTCATCGGGCCGATGCCTGATGGTCCGTCCACTGCCGGTGTCGAGCGCGTAGACGCCGAGCCGGGCGTCGAACCGCCGCTCCAGGCTCGCGAAGGTGTCGTCGGCCGAGGCTCTGGTCGTGGTCATCGCGGCAGCGACGGACGGGGAACCGCCGACGACGGGGGCTGTGGCGAGGGCGGTCAGCGCGGCGAGGGAACCACGGCGGGTGATGGCCATTTCGCGTCCTGTTCGTCGCTCACGGATAGTCTCCAAGACCCGAGGCTACGTGCCTGCCAGCGCGCTGCCCGTACTCCCAATCACTCTCGGGCCTAGACGAGTTGGAGGGGCGGTTCCGGGGCGGTTCCGTAGCGGACCACGGCTTCGTCTATCCGGCCTGTGGTGTGGCCGGTCCGGCTCGCGTTCTCATGCTGACGCGTGGTCTGCTGCCGGAGGAGTACCTGGTTCCGGAACAGGGTCTGATTCTGGCTGGCGCATAGCCACGCTCCGGAAGCGGAGCTGGACCCCTCGCAACCTCCCGCACCTGCACCGCCGTTGTCCGATCCGAGCTTGCGTGGGCCGACGACACGCCCAAGCGATGGACGGGCACACGACCCGAGCTCAGACCTGGGCGACTGCCGGACGGAGTCGAAACCGGGTGCTCTCGTTGGAGTCAGGTTGCGGGATCGGAGTTCTGGAGACGAGGCCGGAGTTCCGGAGCCGGACTCTGAGCCGATCGACCCGAATTGGTAGCGCGGCTCCCCGATGCTCTGCGACGTTCGGGGACCGCGGGTGTACGCGCGGGACGTACGCGTCGACCGTCGTTGGCGCGGCGGCTGGGCGCATTCATGGCGACGACAACGGGGGTACGCACAATGCGCCGTTACCGCCGAACGAGACGCTGCGACCGTCCCGTTCACTGGCTCGGCTCGGGGTTCCCCGACCTCTCCAGCCCCTCCCCCAGCCCTCATGCGCTCTCGCCCTCTGGGTCCTCTGACCTTCCAGCCTTCTGAGGATTTGCCGAATGCTTCCTGATGGCTCTCGTCCACTCGACCATCGCTTATGGGGGTGGGCCAGCGGACGGTGGCGACACCTCCAGCCAGCGCTGGTCCGCGCCACGGCCGTCCGGCGAGCGAGGTGACGACAAACGTGAAGTTGCGACGGGTCCTCACGGGCCTTGGGAGGTTAGGGCCGCCCCAAAGGGGCTCGGCCCACAGCTCCCACCCCGACGGGAAAGCCAAGCCGAGTACTCGCGTATGGGCGGCGGGAGGGACACGACGGTCAGGTTCGCCAGCGCGGTGAATCGGCCGCGCGGTCACCGTCGTCGCGCCCATCATCCGCACAAGGGGTGCTACGCGCGGGCCCGTACGGGCGTGGGGAGCGGGGGCGGCGTGGGACGGGTGCACACGAACGTCCCTTTTCCCGCGGCCGGTTCGGCGGCCGCTCGTCGCGTAGGCGCCCCGTTTCGGCATCGTTCCGTCACCCCCCGGGCGGTGGGTGCCGAGTCGGAGGAGCGTGGTGGGGCCTCGGCGCCGGACTTCAGTCCGGTCGCTGGAGGTTCCCGGCGCTCTGCCCGCGTGCGAGGTTGAGGCCGGTGGCTCCAGAGGTGGGCCCCTGCCAGGGGAGGCGGTTCACGGTGGGATCGCGCGGTCGGTCGGCGACGGCCGGTCCGTACCGCTCGGCGCCGCCCCCGGGGCCTTGGGGCCCCGGGGCTCGTGCGGCGCAGCCCCGTGGGTGGGTCAGGCCGCTTCGTCGAAACCCGTGTCCCGGGCCATCTTCTTGAGTTCCAGCAGGGCGTGCTTCTCGATCTGCCGGATGCGCTCGCGGGTCAGACCGTGCTGCTTCCCCACCTCGGTGAGGGTGCGTTCGCGGCCGTCCTCCATGCCGTAACGCGCCTTGATGATGGAGGCGGTGCGCGGGTCGAGCCGGGCGATGAGGTCGTCCAGTTCCTCGCGTCGCATCACCGTCAGCACCGACTGCTCCGGGGAGTCGGCGGAGGTGTCTTCCAGCAGGTCGCCGAACTGGGTCTCGCCCTCGTCGTCTACCGACATGTTGAGGCTCACCGGGTCCCGGGCCCAGTCGAGGACGTCCTGCACCCGCTCGGGGGTGGAGCTCAGTTCGGTCGCGATCTCGGCGGACTCCGGTTCCCGGCCGTGCTCCCGGTTGAACTCACGCTGGACGCGCCGGATGCGGCCCAGTTCCTCCACCAGGTGGACTGGCAGCCGGATGGTGCGCGACTGGTCCGCGATGGACCGGGTGATGGCCTGCCGGATCCACCACGTCGCGTAGGTCGAGAACTTGAATCCCTTGGTGTAGTCGAACTTCTCCACCGCACGAACCAACCCGGCGTTGCCCTCCTGGATCAGGTCCAGGAGCGGCAGCCCACTGCGGGGGTAGCGCCGTGCGACGGCCACCACCAGCCGCAGGTTGGAGCGGATGAAGATGTCCTTGGCGCGCTCGCTCTCGGCGACCACAGCTTCCAGTTCTTCTCGGGTCGCACCGGCGCTGGGCGAGTCGGCCGTCAGCGGTTCCTCCTCACCGTCCAGTATTCGCCGGGCGTAGACCCCGGCCTCGATGGACAGCGAGAGTTCGACCTCCCTGGCCGCGTCGAGCAGTGGCGTACGGGAGATCTCGTCGAGGTACATGCCGACCAGGTCGCGATCCGCGACTTCGCCGCCTGCGGCGCGAACACTGCTTGCCGTCTCAGGTGCGCCCTTGTCGGCGGCCTGTCGACGGGCGACGGCACGGGTTGCCATGCGTGCTCCCTTGCGAGTGATCTACATCTGCCGTGGTACTGGCTTCCGGACACTCTCCGAGTGCCCGCCTGCGAAAGAATCAACGTCGGGAATCAGGACAGAATTCCCAACCCGCTCATCATTTTCGCGATCATGCAGTACCCTGTGCGGCCGCACGGACACCTTCGTCCGCGTCCAAACGCGGGGAGTCACTGGTCAGGCCGGTCCTGAGGGCATCGTCCCCAGGTGCCGCGCCGCGTGATGAGACTCCCGTCACACGGAGACAGGCGCCGTGGACAGCGCTCCGAGCCGAAGCCCCGCACCGGCTTACACCGATCGTCCACGGGCTTTCGCCAGTCATCGGTAGAGACGGCTGAGATCCGCCCGTGGTTGCCCCTACCGGCGACCCATCGCGCCCCGTTCACACGACGCGGCGCGGATGCGGCCGTTCCAGCAGCGCACCGGCCCAGTACCGGGCGCAGCGCACAGACCGGTCGACCGTCAACGGAGGCGAGACGGCGGGAACACGGGGAACACGGGGAACACGGGGAACACGGCATGGAAGCGCCCCGGCCCGTTCCGTGCGCCGGAGCGCGAGCGGTGGAACGGGCCGGGGCGGGCGGACAAGCCGCGGGACGGCGGGTGGCCGAGCGGACCGGAAAGGGGCGGGGGGGGGACGGTGCACTCCTGGAACGGCCGGGCGGGCGCTCCGGTCCGGCCACCCGGCTCGCGTCCCAGTCACCCACTCCGCCAAGGCTCAGCGGGCGGCGTGCGACGCGTGGGGTCAGTGGGCGCCGACCAGCACCTGTTCCGGCTCGCCGGAGTCGTCCCGTCCCGGCGCGCCCCCGGAGCCGGACCCGGAGCCCGTTCCGGACGTGGACGGGCGTTCCACCGTCTTGTTGACGAAGAGCAGCGCGACGGCGGCCGATACCAGCAGGACGCCGAAGCCCCACCAGATCGCCGAGGTGTATCCGTGCACGAGACTTTCCAGCTCCAGCAGTCGCCGCCCGGGGGCGGTGGTGGCGTCGGCGGCGTGCGAGGTGGCGTAGGCGGTGGTGGCGCCGGCCGCGACGGTGTTCAGCAGGGCGGTGCCGACGGCCCCGCCCACCTGCTGTGAGGTGTTGACCATGGCCGAGGCGACTCCGGCGTCCCGGGGGCGCACCCCGTGCGTGGCCAGCGACATCGCGGGCATGAACGCCGTTCCGAGTCCGAGGCCGAGCAGCAGCTGCCCGGGCAGGATCAGCGCGAGGTAGGAGCTGTCGACCGTCAGCTGGGTCAGGAGCAGCATGCCGAGGGAGGCGACGACGAAGCCCGGGCCCATGAGCACCTTGGGCGGAACCCGGGTCATCAGTCGGGCGGAGATCTGTGTGGAGCCAGTGATCATGCCCGCGACGGTGGGCAGGAACGCCAGTCCGGTCAGTACCGGCGACCAGTCCTTCACGACCTGGAAGTAGTAGGTCAGGAAGAGAAACAGTCCGAACATCGCGATCACGGCGAGACCGACCGAGAGGTAGGCGCCACCCCGGTTGCGGTCGATGACCACGCGCAGGGGCAGCAGCGGCGCCACCACCCTGGTCTCCACCACGACGAACGCCGCCAGCAGCACCGCACTGACCAGGAACAGCGTCAGCGTGGTCGAGTCGCTCCAGCCCTCAGACTCGGCGCGGGTGAAGGCGTAGACGAGTGTGACGAGACCGGACGTGGACAGCAGCACCCCGGGAACGTCCAGCGGGGCCCGCGTACGGGTCGCGCGCGGCTCCTTGATCACCAGCAGGGCACCGGCCGCCGCGACCACGGCGAACGGGATGTTGACGTAGAACGTCCAGCGCCAGTCCAGGTACTCGGTGAGCACGCCACCGAGGATCATGCCTATGGCTCCGCCACCGCCCGCGATGGCCCCGTAGATTCCGAAGGCCTTCGCGCGTTCCTTCGTGTCGGTGAACATCACGGAGAGCAGCGACAGGGCCGCGGGGGCCAGCAGCGCGCCGAAGACGCCCTGGAGGGCGCGGGCCCCGAACATCATCTCCTGTCCGGTGGCGGCTCCGCCCAGCGCGGAGGCCACCGCGAATCCGGCCAGTCCGATGACGAACGCGCGGCGGCGGCCCCAGAGGTCCGCTACCCGTCCGCCGAAGAGCAGCAGACCACCGAAGGCGAGGGCGTACGCGGTGATCACCCACTGCCGGTTCCCGTCGGATATGCCCAGGTCGGACTGGGCGGTGGGCAGCGCGATGTTCACGATGGTGGCGTCGAGGACGACCATCAGTTGTGCCAGCGCGATGAAGACGAGCGCGGTCCAGCGGGTGGCGTTGGCGCTCGGTCCTCCCTCGGCTTCGGTGGCGGATCGGTCGGCTGTCTGTGGCATGGCTAGGCCTACCTCGTGGTGCGTGACGGAACAAGAAGGAATCAGACGGTCGCGGACCGTCGCGGTGCTGGTACTGCTGGTGACCCGGTGCTGCGCGATCGTGGTCGGGGTCGATCTGGTTCGGTCTGGCTCGGTCGATACCTAGCCGGTCGCGGTCTGCCCGGCCGGCACCCGCTCGGCCGTGTCCTGAGCGGTCGCGGTCTGGTCAGGCGTGGCCTGAGCCGGTCGTAGTCGTAATCCGGTTCGGTCGTGGTCTGGGCCGTTCACGGATCGACACGGAGCCGAGCTGATCCGAGGCGCTCCCTCTCGGGCTCCGGTGACCGGGGGCCGGAGAGCGTCGTCGACCTGTCGGGTGGATGGCTGATACCGGCCGCTGACTGCCGGTGGACGGTTGTTGACGCCGCGAGGCGGAGTCGGCGGTGGCGGGGCCTCGCGGTGCGCCTTCTGACCGGGGTGATCGGGGTCGGCTTCGCGCTCGGTACCTCAGGCGGTGGGGCGCAGGGCCTCCAGCGTGGCCGGGTGCCCGGGCAGTTCGGAGCTCGCCGTGGTCCGCAGGCCGTCGAGGAACAGCAGCAGGTGCCGTTCGGCGAACGGTCCGAACTCCGCGCGTCCGGTACCGGGGAGTGGCCTGGTCAACTGGCTGAGAACCACCATCAGGTCGCCCGCGCCGATATCGCCGCGCACCTGACCGGCACGCTGGGCGCGACCGAGCAGTTCGTCCGTCAGCTCCTCCAGGAGGCGCCGCCCGGCCAGGAACTCCGGATCGTCCCGGTCGAACCGGCCGGACAGCATGGGACAGAGCGCGCCGACCCGTTCCTCCGCGGCGGCCAGCGCGAACCGGCGCAGCGCCTCGAAGGCGTCGCCACCCTCGGCCAGCACGGTCCGCGCCCGTTCCGCGACGCGATGCGTCACGGCGTGGACGACGGCACGGATGAGGGTGTCGCGGTCCGGGAAGTGCCGGTAGAGCGTGGCGTTTCCGACCACCGCGCTCCGCGCGATCTCGTCGAGCGGGACCTCCGGGCCGCTGATCACGAACGCCTCGCGCGCGGCGTCCACGATCCGGTCACGGTTACGTACCGCGTCGGCGCGTCCGCAGGGGGCGGTGTGCGGTGCCTCCGGGTTGGCGTGGACGGTCTCTCCCACGGCCCCTCTCCCCTCTCGACGGCGCGCTCTCGCCGGTGCGCTTTCAACGGTGTGCCGGACGCGGATCGCGCCGGGCTTGCCGCACGAAAACGGGGAGCGGTCCCCCGTTCGTCCGACACCGGCTAAACGGGGATCGCCTCCCCGGTTATTTCGCCTCCGCCGAGTGATCTGCGTCACCGCCCTCACGGCCGGGGCCCTCGACCCCGTCCCGGCTGCCGCCCGGACGCGCCCCCGACTACCGGGTCCCACACCGAAACCCCCGTCGCGGCCCGTACCGGCGGGTCCCCCGGGGAGGGAGGAGCTGAACCGCACCACCCGCGAACGGAAAGGACCGGAGTGGGCCGAGGGCAGGGGGTACGAGCGCCAGGGCACACGGGGTGTGCGGGGAGACGTACGGGCAACCGCGCGGAGTGGTGTCCAGACGCCAGGCGGTCGCAGAGTGGCGCCCCCTCCGCGCCGCGCGCGGGCGCGCCCGCGGCGCAGACCGGAAAATGAGGACGTACCGCGCATCGTGGGTTCGGCCGCCGCCAACGGACGTCGTCGGTGAACCGCACCGGACCGCCCGGGAGCACCCGCACGCGGGGCCAACCCGCCGCGTCGGTACGCACCGCCCAGCCACCCGGAGACGCATCGATCGGAGCCCGCCATGAGCACCCCCGCCCCCGTCAAGGTCGCCGTCGTCTACTACTCCTCAACCGGCACCATCGCGACCCTCGCCCAGGAGATCGCCCAGACGGCCGAACAGGAAGGCGCGGAAGTGCGGCTGCGCCGGGCCACGGAACTCGCCCCGCAGGCGGCGATCGACTCCAACCCGGCCTGGGCGGCGAACGCCCGGGCCACCGCGGACATCCCCGAGGCGACCCCGGACGACGCCGACTGGGCGGACGCGCTGATCCTGGGCAGCCCCACCCGATTCGGCAACGTCTCGTCCCAGCTGAAGCAGTTCATCGACCAGCTCGGCGGGCTGTGGGCGAACGGACAGCTCGTCGACAAGACCTACAGCGGCTTCACGGCCTCCGCGACCCTGCACGGTGGCCAGGAGTCGACGCTCCTCGCCCTCTACAACACGGTTCACCACTTCGGGGGCATCCTGGTGACGCCCGGCTACACCACCGCCTCGAAGTTCACCGACGGCAACCCGTACGGCACCTCCCACGTCGACGCGCAGGGCGAGAACCCCGTCGACGAGGTGGCCCGCACCGCCGCCCAGGTCCAGGCCCGCCGCGTCGTCGAGGTCACCCGGGCCCTCAAGGCGGGCCGCGCCGCCTGATCACCCACCGCCCGGACCGCCCGATCCACACCACCGTCAGCCGGGCAGCCGGGCAGCCGGGCAAGGATGGCGGCTCAGTGGTCGTCCCAGTGACCGTCGTGGAAGGCGTGCCGATGACCGTCGTGCACGTAGTCCACGTGATCGTCGTGCGGCACCGCCACATGCCCGCACCCCGGGCCGTGCTCGTGAACGTGCCGTTCGTGGGCGGTGTGCTCTCCCGGCTCACATTCGTCGACGTGATCGCCGTGCACGCGGTGGAGGTGTCCGTCGTGCACGTAGTCCACATGGTCCCGGTGCGGCACGGCGACGTGACCGCAGCCCGGTCCGTGCTCGTGAGCGTGCGACGGGTGGGGAGCGTGAGCTGTCGTCATGGGTCACCCCGATCCTTCGGACCGCGGCTGGTCCACGGCCTCGCGACATCCCTCCACCCATGCTGCTCCCGCACGCCCCACCCCGCAGCCCGCGCGCCCCGTAACCAGGTATCCGCCCCTCTGCCCCACCCAGGGCACACCGTCCGTCCGCTACGGGCACAGCAGCACCCGCGGGCGGGCACACAGTGCGACCACCACATCGCCCTCGCCCGAACCAGCGTTGAGGGCCCGCCCGCCCGAACTCCCGCCCACGGAACGGCGGACCGCCCGCGCCACTCCCGATCCGGCAAGGCGAACGGGAACGAGACACGGACGCGGCGGGCCAAGACGCGGACGAGTCGGACAACCCATCCGGGGCGCTCCCCCACCACCACCGGCGGCCCAACGCCCGGCGGGAGGCGAACGCCGAAAGGCGTTCCACACCCGAGTCGGTGACCCGGTACGCTAGTCGCGGCCGTGGATCCCTCGCGGCCACCGGAACGGGGCGAACGTGACGGGGAGCGGCCGGACGATCACCGATCGCCGCCAACCTCACCACCTCCCCCTCCGCCTCCGTAGCTCAGGGGATAGAGCACCGCTCTCCTAAAGCGGGTGTCGCAGGTTCGAATCCTGCCGGGGGCACAAACGCATTACCCACCTGACCTGGGGTTTCTCACCCAGGGAGGCACTCTATTCGGCCTCGGACTCCTCGTCCGGGACCGTTTGCGTGAGCGGTGCGTGAGCGGACAGAGAGTTGATCTCCGAAATGGCTCCCAACGGATCAGCATCATCCGGCGCGGACTCCGGGCCGGATGCTGCGCGTCGTCGGGCTCGGGCTCCGCTTCGGGGCGGTGTTGTCGGAGGTGGCTCGGGCCCGTGGCACGAACCGAGCGGCGGCCTCGGCGGTCGCGGCGTTCAGCGCAGCCCGCAGGGTGGAGCGGACGCGCTGACGCGTGGCCGGACCGACGATGCGGCGGTAGGGCTCCATCTCGGCGATGGCCGCCTTCATCGCCTTGCGGCGGGCGCGGGGCTCGCGTCCCTTCCAGGGGATCTGAGAGAGGTCCTCGAACGCCTTGCGCCGCGCGGCGTTTGCCCTCGGCGATCTCGACATTGGCCTCTGCGATCGCCTCAAACATCTCCGAGAGGTGAGCGACTCGCAGCCGATCGAGCCGGTAGTGCCCAATCCGCGGCTTGAGGTGCACGCGGATGTTGCTCTCGTCGCGACTGATGGCGCTCTGCCGCCCCTTCTTACCGGCCAACCACATGTCCAGCCACTCGCCGGCCGTGAGACGGCTCGTCAGGTCCAGGCCGTGGCTGAGGCGCCTGCGGGTCGGCTCGATTTCCGGCAGCGGAGCCTTCTCGTCGGCAACCTTCTCCAACAGCGCGGCGATCTGGGTCAGCCCCTCGGACTCGTCGGACTCGGCGAGACCGAGGAGCGCGCGTATGTGGTCGAGGTCGGCCTGAGCGGCCTTGAGGGTCTCGTATCCGGCGCGGCTGAAGGAGCGGCGGGTGCCGTCCTCGCGGGGCGGGAGTTCCTGGCGTACGGAGTACGAGCCGTGCTTGCGGCTGGAGAGCCTGGGGCACTTCTTGCCGAGCCGCTTGCCGGTCTAGGGGTCACGGCAGTAGCAACGGCGGTGGGTAGAGCCCTTCAAACGTCGTTCTCCTCAATGCTGTTGGGGATGGATTCGGGTGGGTCGACCTCGGCGGCGAGGTCGGACCACAGATGGGGAGGCGTGACACCTCCCTCCTTGATGAAGGCGCGGGCCTTTCGCAGACGGACTTTGGCCGCCTCGGCCGCCTGGGCGGCACTGGCTTGAGCACGGAGGGCTTCGGCCTTCCGGTCGGCGTTATTGGCACTCCGGGCCTTGTAGCCCGCGTATTCCTCCTCTTGACCTGCGGTCCGGAGCCTCTCCTCGGCAGCGCGGTGGGCGCGGAAGTAGCGCAGCATGTCGTCCTCGGCACCGAGTTCGGCGCTCTCCCCGGTGAACCACTTCAGTGCATCCAGCGTGGAGGTGGGGTGTTCGAGGGGAAGCCGCTGTACGTCGTCGATGTAGCCGACGGGATAGATGAGGCAGATGGGGGATGTGTTCAGGGCCCGGGCCAGGACCATGACGTCGACCAGGGGCAGGTTGGAGCGCCGACCGGACTCCATGTTGGCGATCACATTGCGAGGGATCGAGTGACCGATCACCTCGCACTTGTCGGCCAAGTCCTGCGCGCTCCAACCCAGTTCCTTCCGTCGCCTGCGGACCTCGGCGGCCACGGTGGCCATGACCTGGTCCACCCACTCGAGGGCGTTGTCCTCGTCGCTCTTCTCGTATCCATGGTCAGAACAGTGTTGTGTCATGAAGACACATTAACCCGCTTAGCGTTGATTCCATGGCCTGGAGACGAGCCTCGATCACCGTGTTCGCCGAGGGCTCAGTCATGGATGGAGCGCGTATGCGTGACAACGAACCCGTGGGCCGAGCGAAGGGCATGAGCCGCGAGGAGCCTGCTGGAGCTTCCTGCCGCTGTTGACCTGGAGACCAGCAACCGAGCACTGGGGCTCGGACGAAGCAAGGGGTACGAGCTCGCCAAGCGTGGCCAGTACCCGTGCAAGGTGCTGCGCCTGGGCAACGCCTACCGGGTGGTGACCGCCGGCCTGTTGAACCTGCTGGGCTTGGCGGCATGACCGCAGGCATACATAGCCGACGCTTCTGCGCTGAGCTGACACAGAAACTCTGGACTGTAGCGGGACGTCGCCGTACGGTTCGTGATCCCTCGCCGTGGCCCAGCGCCCGCGAGAAGAGGGAAGGCCCCCGGCGGTGCGACGCCGGAGGCTCCAGTGACTCCCTTGCCCCCATTGACAGGAAGCGACCCGGCGGTCAGGGCGTGCGAGCCCGCCACCGCCAGACGAGGAGCCGCCGAGTGGAACCCACCAACCCCGACGCTTATTCCGCGCCCAGCCATGCGGCATGGCCCGCAACCGCCATCCCCGGTCAACCCGGTGCGCACCTGCGCACCGATCGCCACGCATGTCTCCCGATATCCGTCGCCCTGGTTGACGTTGAACCGGGCGGTGCAGCTGGCAGAGCACGAGCCGCACCTCGGGGATCAGGCGCGGCGGTCGCGCTCTCCGTCTCCGTCGGCTGATCGCCGCCCACAGACCGACACGGCGCTCGCGACGAGCAGTCCGACTCCGGTCGCCCACTGCACCGAGGCTTTCGCCGCGCCGTCCCCGGGGCGCGGTGGGACACTGATCATCAGGCCGCCGATGACGATCGCGCCGACCGCTGCGCTCACGATCGCGAGCATCGGCAGCACCGATCGCTGGTCCTCGATCCAGTCCGCGATCGAATCCGCATCGGCAGCCCCGGCATCGGGCGGATCCGTGAGGCGCTCGTAGGGCGCAGGCGACCGCACGGCCTCCGCCCATGCGGATGCGGGATCCGCAGGCCAGGGCTGAGCCGTCATGATGTTCGTCCTTCGATCTTCGCGCGTGTTGTCTCTGCTCGGTACCCGCAGGCAAAGTGGACCCAGAAGCCCAGCGGCACAGCGACGACGCTCGCCGGGAACACCACGACGGGCTGCAGCCAGGCCGGGAAGTTGTCGACCATCTGCGGCCCGAAGATCAGCGTGGCGATGAGCACGCACAGCGACGGGACCAGGAGCATGATCCCTCCGCAACCGACCACGACGCCGAGGCCCGAGATGAGCGACCACACTCGATAGCCGAACGCTCCTCGGCCTCGCGGACGGAACGGCTTCAGCGCTTCCGCGACCTCTGCCGGCCACTGCTCGACGAGCACGTCCTCGAGATAGTGAGGGTCAAGCGTCGTATGCCGGACGCGCACTTCTCGGCCGACGAGCGTGCGGCCCGCGCCCGTCCTGAGCAGCGGAGACTGCACGGTTCGCAGCAGTGTCACCATCCCGTCGGGCCCGGCCGCCTGGATCTCGATGAAGAGATCCTCGTCGGTGTATCCCCCTTCGGGCCCCTCGTTCAGCCGGGCGTAGCGGATCACGCCCGCGGCGCTGCGTCCGTTCAGCAATTCGGCGCGCGTGGGCTTGGGGCGCTCCTCCTTCATCATCGGCTCAGCACGACCGCGCCGCGGCGGCCCAGCTCGTCGGGCAGGTATCGCACGTTCACCCGCTGGCCCGTGGTCAGCTCACCGGCGAGCGTGTCGCTGGCCCAGCTTTCGCGTCCTTCGGTGTCAGCGAATCGCACCGTGATCCGGGTGACGGTCCGATAGTTCCGCGAGTAGCCGCGCGCACGCGTCACCGCCCCCGTCGTAGCGACACCCGAGCGGTCGACGCGCCGCTCAAGGTCGCCTCGACGGACGGACCGGGCGTGCGGCCACTCGACCAGAACGACGCCGAGAACCCCGAGCACGGCGATCCCGATCCCCTGCCTCAGCATCCCCGGGGTCGTGACCTGGCCGAGCTCTCCGGACCACAGGTCACCCACGATCATGCCGACGCCCAGGGCGAATATGTACGCGGAGAGCGGCAGGCCGACGGTCCGCACACCGGTCTCGCCGTCGATGCCGAACGAGTGGAGGAACCCGCCTGCAATGAGCATCGGGATCGGCAGTATCACCATCACGATCTCCGTCCACACGGGCAGCGGGGCGACGTCGCCGACGAACGGGTTCGGGATCCCGATTAACGTGAACAGGATCGCGAGCGTCCACAGCAGGTACGCGCCGATCCGGCGGATCTGGTCGCGGTTCCACCACCGCGACTCGGGGTTCGTGAGACTCACTGGCTCTCTCCGTTCTCGTGCGGCGGATCATCGGCCCAGCCGTCGAACCGCACGTCGTACAGGTCGTCGGGTCGAGGGTGTTGTGGCGGAACCGGGCCGTGGTGAGCCGTACTTTGGGGGGCTCCGGCGGCTGATCGGTAAGGAGCGCTGCTACGGAGACGCCAAGCTCGGAGGCGATGGTGTTCAGGAGCTTCGGTGAGGGGTTCCGCTTGCCGTTCTCCAGCATCGAGAAGTACCGCTCGGTGACCCCGCACAGACCGGCAACGGCGGCGAGCGGTCGGTTACCGTTCTTCTTCCGGTAGTGGCTGATGCGGGCGCCGATGTGCAGTGGTTCAGCCATGCGCTCTCCCCTCGCCGCACAGGGTAGGCCGTGGCCCTACGGCCTGGGTACCGTCCGCAAACCATCAGGCGAGAGAACGCACGTACAACCCCCAAGAAGGGGCAACTCATGCCTCGGCTGCTGCTGTGGGACATCGACCACACCCTCATCGAGTCGCGCGGGGTCGGCCGCGCCCTGTCCGCCGCCGCGTTCGAGCAGGTGACGGGCATACCAATGAGAGAGCAGGCAGCCATCGACGGCATCACGGAACCAGTGATCTTCCGCGAGACGGCCAAGCTGCACGGCCTGGAGACGACCCAGGCCGATTTCGAACGGTTCGCGCAAGTCCTTTCGGAGGAGCACGTCGCCAACGCACGTGAACTCCGTGAGCGAGGCGCCGCGCTTCCCGGAGCCGCTGCTGCGCTGGAGGCGCTGCACGTGGCCGACGTCCGGCAAACGGTGGTGACCGGCAACGTGCGCGCGGTCGCCGAGACCAAGCTCCATGTCTTCGGGCTGGACTCACGGATTGACTGGGACACCGGCGCGTACGGTGAGAACGCGGACCTCCGCCCCGACCTCGTGGCGCTCGCCCTGCGTCGGGCCGCGACCCCGGCGACGGATGCTGTGCTCATCGGCGACACCCCGGCAGACGTCGAGGGAGGTCATGCACATGGCGTTCGGGTCATCGCCGTTGCCACGGGCCGCAGCTCAACAGAAGCCCTGCGCGCGGCCAACGCGGACACCGTGCTCGAAGACCTCACGGATACGGAACGCCTCGTCAAGCTCGTCAGCGCCTACGTGTAGACACCCTCTCTTCAAGCCCGTGCCCGTACCAGACGCAAGTGATGATCTTGCCCTGACCTCATTCGGGACGAAGAGGTCGTGAGTTCAAATCCCGCCGCGCCGAAATCTCTCCGTGCGTGAGCGATGCGTGAGCGGATGGCGGAACATCAGGCGCTGAAAGCCGGACCCGGCGGCAGGCCGGGTGGCGCTTACCTGCAAGAACAGCACCACCCGGCAGACATCAACACCCTCGATCAAGGATTCGATCCCACTCCTAAAGCGGGTGTCGCAGGTTCGAATCCTGCCAGGGACACCGAGAAGTTGCGGGTGGGAGGTCCTGTCGTCCGAGTGGAGGGCGGGGCTTCGTTCTTGCGGTAAGTGCATGGGGCACCCATGGGTGCGTACGGGGCCGGGGTGGAAGCACAGGTGTGGGGTCTCCTCCGCTCGCTTTCGCGAGGGGTACGGACGGACCCACCGGCGCGGCGTGCCGCGTGGAGCGCCACGTCAGCGGGGGGGGTGGGCGTGGAGCGGCTGGCCGGCAACGGCACCGCGAGCGCGGTGAGTTGCGTTGGAACGTGGTCGAACTCATCGTCGTCGTCTGTCGGTTAGCGATGCTGGACGGGTTGGCGAACGGTCGGGACGCCGACGACGCGGGGAGGCGGTGCGGGTGCTGACGGTGCATCGCTCCCGCGCGACCAAAGCACGTCGGCTCGCGCGCCATTGCGCGGGCTCGGTGTGGAGGGGGCGGCGTGCGCGGCTAGGGGCGCTCTCTCCGCGTCAGGCGCCGTTCCCGGGAGGGGTGGCCGTCGGGTGGTTGGTGTACGGCGTGGTCTGACAGCGCAGATCGACGGTCCGCAGTGTGGTGGGGAGGGCCGCCCGGTAGGGAATCAGGCCGAACCGCCGGTGCCTGATGGTGGCCGCCACCGTTATCCGGGCCTGTGAGGGGGCACCGGCGGGGGCCTTGACGATCAGGGTGAAGGTCTCGTCTCCGATCAGGGGGTGACGGCTGGTCGCCTGGAGACGCCATTCCGGGTCGCTGTCCCGCTCGCCCATTCCGTAGACGAAAAGGTCGTCCCGGCCTTGTCCCGGGGTGAACTCGACGGTGGACTCGACGATCGCGAGCCTGGCGCTGAGCCCGATGGTGGTTGCCCTCTCGACCGGGTGGAAGCGCTTTCTGGGGGAGATCGACCAGGCGATGGGCTGCCGGTCCGCGGGTTCGTCCGGGGACTCCAGGAGTACGCCGACGGCGGCGTCAGCGAAGGGATCGCCGTTCGCCGGAGGGCGGAACGCGCAGGTGAGGCTGAGGAGGAGATAGTCGCTGCGCGTCGCCTCCGCGGTCAGGAATCCGAGCCAGTCCGCCTCCTCCGAGGCCGCCTCCTGAGCCGTCAGGGGGTGGACGATGGCGGGGCTGAGCGATACCCGGCCTTCGACACGCCGCGGCGTGGCCGGCGCCTGTAGCCGGGGTACCTCCACCAGGTCGATGTCGTGGAGCGGGGTCGGGGGCAGATCCAGCTGGGTCACGAGGCAGCTCCGTGGTTCGGTTGGGAGGGGCGCCAGTCGCCGATGAAGCAGAACGAGCCCCAGTCCCGGAACGCGGGATGGCGGCCGCGGACGGCCAGTTGCGCGGCGCGGAAGGCGGCTCGCCGGTCCGTTGTACGCGCGAGGGTCTCGTAGAGGGTGCCGAAGAAGTCGGTGGCCACCTGTGGGTGGACCGGCCAGAGGCATCCGATGACGGCGGAGGCGCCCGCGAAGAGGAACGCGGCGGGCAGGCCCCGCAGGTTGTCGTTGACGTCGAACCGGCCCAGGGCGGACTCGCAGGAGCTCAGCGTCACGAGTTCGACTCCCCGCAGGTCGATCTGGAGAACGTCGTGGGCGAAGACACGGCCGTCGTTGTCCGCGTCCGGCGACAGGAACAGGCACTGGTACCACGGCGCCCACGCGTTGTGCGCGCCGTGCGCGGCCACATGGACGTAGCGCGCGTCGGTGAGGTCGCTGATCAGGCGTCTCGGCGTGGCCACGGATCCCAGCACCGCCTGGCCGCCCATCGCGGCGGCTACCTGGGTGGCGTGGGTCTCCAGGACGTCCTGAGCGAGGAGACCGTGCTGAGCGGCTCCGGCCGCGGAGGCGAAGACGACGAGTCCACGCCCGGGCGGACGGTGGGCGGCTGGTGCTCGGGGGCGGAGGAGGCCCAGGCTCGGCACCTGCGTGACGGTCCAGCTCTCCGCGAGGGGACGGCCGTCGACCTCCAGCAGGTGGTAGGGGAGGTAGTGCGACGGGCCGTGGGGCCAGACGCACAGATGCCGCTTCCCCTGAGCCCGCCAGCCGTCCAGCGAGGCGGTGAAACCCGCCAGGTAGGGGGCGCTGTCCTCCCTGAGCCACCGCTGTGCCGCACGGCTGACGGGCCGGTGCAGCGGGTCCGCGACGACGGCCCGCCGTAGGCCGGCGACGTGGAACGCCACCGGGTGGGCGGAGAGCGAGTGCCCGGCGTGGGTGAAGCGGACGAGTCCGCCATCGAAGTTCGGCAGGAGCACGGTGTGGTGCTCCACGTCGTCACGGGTCACCGCCAAGCCGGACAGGGAGACCACCGGGTCCCCGGTTCCGTCCCGGTGCGCGTGACCGAGGTACAGCGAGAGCAGCACCGTGTCCTCGGTCAGGAGGGCCCGCAATTCGTCGGGGAACATCATGGGCATTCGGTCCGCACGGGCGGTGGCGAGGAGTTCCCGGGTGATCAGGCGGTCCGCGGCTCGCTGCTTGTTGCGGTGTTCCGTCTCGGCGTCGTTGCCGGGTTCGGACTCGCCAGCGCCGACGTAGAAGAGCATGGCCTCTTCGGGGCTCGGGAGTTCGGGCTCGCTCAGCGGCCCGGGCAGTCGTGACTCGTTCGCCCTGACGCGGGCCAGTAGTCGCGTGAGGGTTGCGGAGGGTGCGAGCGGGCCGGGTCGCCCCGCGATGAGCGTGAGGTCGATTCCCTTGGCTGCCTGGTGGATCGTCAGCGTCAGGGCGGGGTGGAGGACGGCTCCGCTCACTTTGGCGATCAGTTGCTGGTACAGATCCCGGAGCTTCCAGCCAATGACCTCGTCAGCGCCGCCCCGAAGCCATACGGCGGCGGGGACCAGTGCCGCCACCGCCGCGCCAGCGCTGCTCTCGTCGGCGGCCAGCGCGCTGCGCGTCGCGGCGTCGAGGCTGTTCAGCGCCATGTCGTCCTGGCCGCACAGGGCGTAGGCGGCGAGTGCCTCAGCGAAGTGACGTGCGGCCTGGGCCTCCTGGCCCGGCGCCGCCGAGGCGCGCAGCCCCATGTCGTACGAGAGGGTTCCGTCGAGGAAGGCGAGGGCGGCGGCGCGCCGGCTGGACAGTTCCGGGTCCAGCTTCCGCGCCTCCGCCGTGAGGGCGCGGCCGAGATGTTCCTCCTCATTGCCGCGCGCGTGGGCGGCGAGGTGGATGAGGGTCGCGGCACGTTCCTCGGGAGGCCAGCCCTCCTCGTCCGCGCGGTCGCGGAGCCGCTCCGCGGCTTCCCGTACCTGGATCAGCCCCGCGGAGCACTCCAGGCGGTCGCCGGTCAGGCAGTGCAGCTCGCTGGCCCAGCGGCGGCGACGGTAGGAATCCGCTGGCATCTCCGGCAGTTCGCGGTCAGCCGCCTCGATCAGCTGGAACTCCAGGTCGGGGCGGCGGGCCTCTTCCGCGAGCGTGAGCGCCTCGGCGAAGACGCCCGCGGCCTCCCGCGCTCCCTCCCGGTCCCGGATGTCGGCCAGTGACAGGGGTAGCAGGTCCCGAAGGTCGCCAGGCAGCGAGACTTCGCCAGCCAGGCACAGGATGCGCAGCAGGTACACCTGAGTGAGAGGGTCCCGGACGGGATCCAGCAGGTCGAACGCCTCACGGGCGGCCGTCCGGATCTCCTCGTCGTGCGACTCCCCCCGGAGGCCGGCGAGTAGGGACAGGGCTTCGATCAGCGCCCTGAGGACGCGCCCCCGCTCGTGCTCGCGGGACAGGCCGGCGCCCTCGCGCAGGTACCGGACGGCCTCCTCGGCGGCGACGAGCGGCGGGGGCATCTCCGCGGTTTCCGGTGCGACG
This sequence comes from Streptomyces sp. AJS327, assembly GCF_013450295.1. Taxonomy (GTDB): domain Bacteria; phylum Actinomycetota; class Actinomycetes; order Streptomycetales; family Streptomycetaceae; genus Streptomyces. The sequence continues at coordinate 1,004,089 of NZ_SKBR01000003.1, read as the reverse complement.
GAATCGTCGGGGTGGACCGACCGGTGCCGAGCTCGGCGTTCGCGCCACAGCTGATGGGCCGACTCGAAGGACAGTCCCGACATGCTCGCCATGTACGGGGTAAGGCACAGCAGCCCGGCGGCGAACAGGGTCCCGGCGAGTTCGGCGAGGTCCGTGGCGCGACCGCCGTCGCGCAGCACGGCGATCTGTTCGTCCGCCACAGCACGGACACGTCTGAAGAGCGTCCCGTCGGCCTCGTCGACCAGCGTGAACCGGCCGGCTTCGACGTAGGCGTCGGCCACCCACCACCAGGGGGTTCCCTGCCGGGCGCCCCAGCGGGTACGCGCGGCCTCCAGGGCGAGGGTCAGTGCTGGCAACGCGTCGCGGGGCGTGCCGGTCCGCACGAGACGCAGTGCCCGGAGCGCCACGGAGACCACGGCGGCCTCCGAGAGGTCTAGGGACGGGTCGGTCACCCGGCGGGTGGCCTCGCTCTCGGTCACCACCCGAGCCGCGAGCTGCCCGGCGAGACTGGTCAGAGCTTGGGCCTGCCGCCGGACCGCGGGGTCCTCCCCGTGCGGCGGCCAGTCGTCCGGGGCCGCGAGGGCGGCGTTGGGAGGTGGGACTCCCCTGGCCCTCCTGGCGCGAGACGTTCGTTCGAGGAGTTGCCGCATGATGGCGCTGAGGCTGGCAAGAGGCGCCTCGCGGCCGTCGCCGTCCGTCAGGTCGACCGCGCGGCGCAGCCATCCGACCGCTTCACGCAGTACCGGTACGGCGCCTTCCGCGTCGTCGGCTGTGGTGTCCGCCACTTGCGCGCGACGGCCAAGGGCCGTACCGAGTCCGGCCGCCGCCCCCGCGTACGCGGGGGCATCCCCGGCGGCGGCGTCGAGGGCGTCCCGGTAGGTCCGCTCGGCGCGGGAGAGGTCCCCGCTGTTCCCCGTCACCTCGAAGCGTCGGAAGAGGGCATCGGCGAGGACCACGCCGCGGCTCGCGCGCCGGGGGGCGTACGGCTCCGGGAGAGCCGCCACCCCACCCAGCAGCCGCACCGCGACGTCTAGGTCGGCCCGCCGTTCTTCCCGGGGACGGTCAGGAAAGGCCGCGCGCTGGTGGAGGGCGAGGCCGTGGAGGGTGTCCCGATACGCGTCGTCCGTGCTGTCAGCGACCGTCCCGAGCAGGCCGATGGCCTGGTCGAGGTCGGCGATGTCGCCCTTCCTCACACCGTCCCGGAGGAGATCCACCGCGTGGTCCAGCGGATCGCTCCACGGGTGGTGTCCGGTCTCCTCGGCGAGCCGGGGCCACAACGCTCGCGGGACCCGCCGGTGGTCCACCCGGTACAGCTGGGCGAACACACCGGTCGCCAGCTCCAGTTCCCGGGCGGCGAGGGTGTCGTCCTCGTGCGCCAGGGAGCGGGCCCAGTAGAACGCGGCGACGGTGTGGAGAACTTCGGCGTCGGCCTCCTCGGGGCGCTCGCCCACCGACGCCAGGAGTTCCGCCGCGCCAGCCGAGGCATCCTCCCCGAGAACGCGCCCGGGGTCTCCACCGTCGCCGAACTCGCGTATGAGAGCGGCTAGTTCGCGAATTCGCGCGTCCGCCACCAGTCCCCCATCCGTCAGATCGTTCATCGTAGTGAAGACGACGGCGGGTGACGGAGGGGGGACGGTCGCGGGTTCGGGGGTGGAGGTGGGGGCGGGGTATCGAGTCCTGGTGGCGGTATCGGGCGGGTTGACCGGCAACAAGGAGTGACCGGAGGAAAGTTGGCCTGGGTTGCCGGTTTCTGCCTACCGCGGGGTGGGGGTTGGGGCGTCATCATCGGGCCATGGGTAAGAGCTACGAGCGGATAGACGGCAGGCTGCGGGCCTTCATCGAGGCGCAGCACATCTTCTTCACCGCGACGGCGCCGCTGGACGGAGACGGCACCGTCAACCTTTCGCCCAAGGGCCTGGACGGATCGTTCGCCGTGCTGGACGAACTCACCGTGGCCTACCTCGACTTCGCTGGGAGCAACGCCGAGACCGTGGCCCATCTGCGTGAGAACGGCCGCATCACGCTGATGTGGTGTGCCTTCGACGGACCGCCGAGCATCGTGCGCGTCCACGGCCGTGGCGAGCCGGTCTTCCGTGACGACGCGCGCTGGACCGGGCTCATGGAGCACTTCCCGGACATCGACGCGACGGCGCACGGCCTGCGGGCGATCATCGTGGTGACCGCCGAGCAGATCCGGGACACCTGCGGGTACGCGGTGCCGTTCATGACCTTCGACGGGGAACGTCCGCTGCACGCCTCGCGGTTCGCGCGGGAGACCGACACCTCCCTCGACGAGTACTTCCGGAAGAAGGAGCACGTCGCCCGGAGCATCGACGGGCTGCCGGGACTGCCCCTTCCACTGCCGCCACTGCCGCCCGCCCCACGGGACGCGACGTAGCTCCGGGTTCCGGCACCGGGGCACGCACGGCCGTGGCGCGACAGCCGCCTGTCACGGACGGCCGCGCTGGCACGCCAGGCGCGGTGGCGGTACGGCGGGGCGTGGGTGCGGGGGCCGGGGCGGTGCGGGGCAAGGCGGGGGCCGGGAGGTGGGGGCCCGGGGCCGGTGCTGGTGGGCGGTGGCCCCGGGCGGGGTGCGGACGGTTCAGACGTTGACGCCGAAGTCCTGGGCGATTCCGGCGAGTCCGGAGGCGTAGCCCTGGCCGACGGCGCGGAACTTCCACTCCTCGCCGTTGCGGTACAGCTCACCGAAGACCATGGCGGTCTCGGTGGAGGCGTCCTCGGACAGGTCGTAGCGGGCCAGTTCGCTGTCGTCGGCCTGGTTGACGACGCGGATGAAGGCGTTGCGCACCTGGCCGAAGCTCTGCCCACGGCTCTCGGCGTCGTGGATGGAGACGGGGAAGACGATCTTGTCGACCTCGGCGGGCACGCCCACCAGGTTCACCTTGATCTGCTCGTCGTCGCCGTCGCCCTCACCGGTGAGGTTGTCACCGGTGTGCTGGACCGAACCGTCGGGGCTGGCAAGGTTGTTGAAGAAGACGAAGTGCTGGTCCGAGACCACCTTGCTGCCGCTGTCGACCATCAGCGCGCTGGCGTCGAGGTCGAAGTCGGCGCCGGTGGTGGTCCGGATGTCCCAGCCCAGGCCGACCGTGACGGCGGTGAGGCCAGGGGCTTCCTTGCTGAGCGAGACGTTGCCGCCCTTGGACAGTGAGACTCCCACGATTCCCTCCCGGGGTGCGGTAGTTGGGATAACGAAAAATCTACAACACTGTAGAAAACGTGGTGTGGGCACGGACCCGGGGGTGACCCGGGACGCGCCGCCCCCTTTCCGATCCGGGTCAGGCCGGAGCCCCGCACCACGGCCGTCCGAGCGGCGCCAACACCCGTACGGGCCATCGAGTTTGACCTTCCGGCCCGGGACGGGGATGTCCTGATCTCGCCGTTCGGCGGGCGTTCCGCTGGCCCGGCGCCCGGACAGCGGGACCGGGCGGGGCTTCTTCTTCTACACTGCTGTAGTTCCATCTGACGGGCCGGGGTCCGGAGCCCGCTCCCGCCCCGCGCCCGCCGGGCCCCCTCAGCTTTCCGGAGTGACGCATACATGAGCGTGAACCTGTCCAAGGGACAGCAGATCAGCCTGACCAAGAACGACGGAGGCACCCTCACCGTCGTCCGGATGGGGCTCGGCTGGCAGGCCGCCCCGCGCAAGGGGCTGCTGTCCCGGCTGACGGCCAAGGAGATCGACCTGGACGCCTCCGCCGTGCTGTTCGCCGAACGCGAGCCGGTGGACGTGGTCTTCTTCCAGCACCTGGTCAGCGACGACGGCTCGGTGCGGCACACCGGCGACAACCTCACCGGCGGCGCCGGGCAGGGCGGGGACGACGAGTCGATCCTGGTGGACCTGCTCCGGGTCCCGACCCACGTCGACCAGATCGTCTTCACCGTCAACAGCTTCACCGGGCAGACCTTCGAGCAGGTACAGAACGCCTTCTGCCGACTCGTCGACGAGACCAACGGCCAGGAACTCGCCCGCTACACCCTCACCGGCGGCGGCCAGCACACCGCGCAGATCATGGCCAAGGTGCGGCGGAACGGCAACGGCTGGGAGATGGCCGCGCTCGGCAGCCCCGCCGCGGGCCGCACGTTCCAGGACCTCATGCCCGCCATCGCCGAACACCTGTGACCGTCCGAGGTAACTGACAGCCGGACGTCGGGCGTGACCGTGACTGCCGGCGTGGCTGACAGACATGACCGTCGGGCGTAACCGTCGGTTTCCGAGGGGGAGTTGGCGGTGGCTCCCCCTCTCCTTCCACTCCCGCCTTCTCCTTTCCGGTTCCATCCCCCTCCTTTCCGGTTCCTCTCCCGGGTTCTCTCCCGGGTTCTCTCCCGGGTTCTCCGCCGGGTCGCGCTCCGTAGGAGCGGTGGGCGACGTGGGGCGTCGCGGCGTGGCGGGCCCCCGGCGGAGGGGCGGCCGGATTCGCAGCCGCTACCGGAACGGGGACCACCGGAACGGGCCGGGCGTGACACCGAAGCGGCGAACCGGCGCCCCGATCGCACCGGTTTGCGCGGGCGACGCGGCCGACGCGCCCTCCGGACCGCAGAACTGGGGCCCCAGGTCGGTTTGCCAGGAAGGGCCGGGTGTGGTGCTGGGGCCCCCGGGTCGCCGTCAGAACCACCGTTCAGAACCGGACAACTCGCCCGCCCCAACTACCACCCCCTCGGGGGGCTCACCCCGCACGGACGACTCTCCTCGCGCGGCGGACGCACCCCGCCGGACTGACGCACTCCGCCCGGCGAACCCACTCCGCCGGGCGGACGGAGAACACCGGGGGCGGAAGCGGGTGGGGTACGCGGGAACGGGTGGGTCTGCGGGGCGGATTGGGGTGTGTCTACGGGGGTTGGTGGCCGCGTCGTCGGTCAGAACGGGACGCCGCTGCGGAGGACGACGTTGGCGTACGGGGTGGCCTCCCCGGTGCGCACCACGCACTTGGCCCGGGCGGCCCGGAGCTTCAGCTCCTCGTGCGGGATCAGGGCGAGTTCGGGGAAGTGGCGGGTCAGGAGGTCGGCGGTGCGGGGGTTGTGCTCGCGGATCTCGGCGGCGGCCGTCGCCCCCTCCACGACGAGTTCGCCGAGCAGGGCGTCGAGCACCTCGGCGAAGGTGGGCGTCCCGGCGACCAGCGAGAGGTCGACGACGATGGGCGCCGTCGGGCCGGTGGGTATGGGCAACCCGGCGTCGCAGACGACGAGTTCGTCGGTGTGCCCCAGCCGCGCCATACCGCTGAGCAGGTGCGGGTTGAGGATGCCGGTTCGCTTCATGCTGTGACCTCTCTCGTCATGGTGTGTCCCCGTCCCGTGCCGTCCTGTTGCCGTGCCGTCGTGTCGCCGTGCCGTCCTGTTGGACCGGTCCTGTTGCCGTCCCGTGCGTGCCTGCCGTGCCGTGACGCCGTGCCCCTGCCGCGCCGACCCGCCGCGCCGTGGCGTGCCGTGCGGACCGTTCGCCCCGTGGGCCTCGGGTTTCGTCCGCCTCGCTCGTCCCCCGCGCTCCTGTTCCCGCCGCTCCCGTTCGCCGCCCCGGTCGCCGTGCCCCTCCGGCCCGCCGCGACCGTCGTGTCCCCGCCGTCGTGGTCGGCCGTCGCGGCGCGGTGGCCGCCGCCTCGTGGTGAGCGTGGGCGGGGGCGCGGTCGCGGTGCGAGGCCCGCCGGTCGCGGGCGGTCGAGGTCGATCATGGCTGGTCGCCCGAGGAGGCGGCGGCCCGGGGGTGCGTACGGCGGTACGTACGGGGCGGAGGGAGCGCGGGGAGGGGACGGTGGGCGAGCCCCGAAGGGGGGTGCGGAGGGCTCCGGGGAACGGGGGCGGGAGAGGGGGATGAGGGTCCCGCGAGGAGGAGCGGGACGGGGTGGCGGATGGCCGGGGTGGGAGCCGGGGGTGGCGGGGAGGATCTCGCGGGGATGAGGGGTGTATGGGCGGGATGGGGTGTTCGGGGTATCGGGAGCGGGCCGGGGTGAGGACCGGGATTGGGGCTGGGGGCCGCCCCCGGGTCCGGGTGGGTGGACCGGGGAAGAGTCCAAGGTCACATCCCGGGAAACTCCAGCGGCCTGAAGCGGGTGCCCTAGGGTGCCGTGCATGACGGTCCTGCCTGACGACGGGCTCTCCCTGGCCGCTGACTTCCCGGACGCTACGCATGAGCAGTGGCGGCAGCTCGTCGCGGGCGTACTGCACAAGTCGGGGATCACGCCCAGGGACGCATCGGCGCCCGAATCCGCTCTTCTGACCCAGCTCCCGGACGGCATCGAGGTGCGTCCGCTGTACACCGCGGACGATCTGAGTCCGTCCGCCCGCCGACGGGCGGCCGAACGGCCGGGGTTCGCGCCGTACACCCGGGCCGGCCGCCCGGAGGGGAACGTCGACGGCGGTTGGGACGTGCGCCAGCGCCACACCCGTCCGGACGCCGAGGGCACCAACCGGGAGGTGCTGGCCGACCTGGAGAACGGCGTCTCCTCGGTGTGGCTGACCCTCGGCGGGAACGGCCTGCCCGTGGCGGAGCTGCCGGCCGCGCTGCGCGGGGTCTATCTGGACCTCGCGCCGGTCGCGCTGGACGCCGGTGCCGAGTTCGAGGCGGCCGCGGGCCAGTTGCTGCGGCTGTACGGCGAGCTGGAGGGGCCGCCCGCGCCGGGTGGCTCGCTGGGCGCCGACCCGCTGGGGCTGGTCGCGCGCACGGGTGAGCACGGACCGCTGGCGGCGCTGCGCGCGGCGGCGGCCGGGCTGGCGGTGGACGGCGCGGCCCGCTGGCCGCAGCTGCGGACGTACACGGTGGACGCGCTGCCCTACCACGAGGCGGGCGCCTCGGCCGCGCAGGAGCTGGGCTGTTCGCTGGCGGCGGGGGTGGCGTACCTGCGGGACCTCACGGCGGCCGGACTGGACGTCGAGACGGCGTGCGCGCGGCTGGAGTTCCGGTACGCGGCGACCGCGGACCAGTTCCTGACGATCGCGACGCTCCGGGCGGCGCGGCGGCTGTGGGCGCGGGTGGCGCAGGTTTCCGGCGCGGGCCAGCGCGGTACGGGGCAGCGGCAGCACGCGGTGACCTCGCCGGTGATGATGACGCGGCGCGATCCGTGGGTGAACATGCTGCGGACCACGGTGGCCTGTGTGGGCGCCGGGGTCGGTGGGGCCGACTCGGTGACGGTGCTGCCGTTCGACCACGCGGCGGGGCTGCCGGACGCGTTCGCGCGGCGGATCGCGCGGAACACGTCGACGGTCCTGGTGCAGGAGTCGCATCTGGCGGGGGTCATCGACCCGGCGGGTGGCTCCTGGTACGTGGAGCGGCTGACGGACGAGCTGGCCCACGCGGCGTGGGCGTGGTTCCAGGAGATCGAGCGGGCCGGGGGGCTGGCGGAGGCGCTGGCGTCCGGCCTGGTGGGTGAGCGGCTGGCCGAGGGCTGGGCGCGGCGCGAGGAGGCGCTGGCGCACCGGCGGGAGCCGATCACCGGGGTCAGCGAGTTCCCGAACCTGGGCGAGCCGGACCTGGAGCGGGAGGCGGCGCCGGAGCCGCCGGGTGGCGGTCTGCCGCGGGTACGGCGGGACGCGGCGTTCGAGGCGCTGCGGGCGCGGTCGGACGCGGGGCTGGCGGCGGGCGGGGCCCGGCCGCGGGTGTTCCTGGCGGCGCTGGGTCCGGCGGCTGCGAACTCGGCTCGGGTGTCGTTCGCGGTGAACCTGTTCCAGGCGGGCGGGATCGAGCCGGTGCGGGAGCCGGAGTCGGTGGATCCGGCGTCGGTGGCGGCGGCGTTCGCGGCGAGTGGCGCGTCGGTGGCCTGTCTGTGCGCCAGCGACGAGTGGTACGAGCGGGAGGCGGCGGAGGTGGCGGCGGCGCTGCGGTCGGCGGGTGCCGAGCAGGTGCTGCTGGCCGGGCGCCCCGGGGAGCGGCGGGACGCGCTGCTAGCCGCCGGGGTGGACGAGTTCGTGTTCGCGGGCGGTGACGCGGTCGCCGTTCTCTCTTCTCTTCTTGACCGCATGGGGTTGTGATGACGCAGACCACAGCTGGGCAGCCGGGGCGTGTGCCGGACTTCTCCGAGGTGCCGCTGGAGCCGGACACCCCGGAGACCTCAGACGCGGCGGACACGGCGGGTGCCGGGGGCGCCGTCGAGGACGCGGGGTCCGGGGGTGACGCGGCGGGGGCCGCGCGGGACGACCAGTGGCGCGGGGCGGTGAAGGAGCGCGTCGGGAAGAGCGCGGAGGACCTGTCCTGGGACACCCCGGAGGGGATCCGGGTGAAGCCGCTGTACACGGCGGACGACGTGGCGGGGCTGGACTTCCTGTCGACGTACCCGGGGGTGGCGCCGTACCTGCGGGGGCCGTATCCGACGATGTACGTCAACCAGCCGTGGACGATCCGGCAGTACGCGGGGTTCTCGACGGCGGAGGAGTCGAACGCCTTCTACCGGCGGAACCTGGCGGCGGGTCAGAAGGGCCTGTCGGTCGCGTTCGACCTGCCGACGCACCGCGGGTACGACAGTGACCACCCGCGGGTCACGGGCGACGTGGGAATGGCCGGGGTCGCGATCGACTCGATCTACGACATGCGGCAGCTGTTCGACGGCATCCCGCTGGACCGGATGACGGTGTCGATGACGATGAACGGCGCGGTGCTTCCGGTGCTGGCGCTGTACATCGTGGCGGCGGAGGAGCAGGGAGTACCGCCGGAGAAGCTGGCGGGGACCATCCAGAACGACATCCTCAAGGAGTTCATGGTCCGCAACACCTACATCTATCCGCCGCAGCCGTCGATGCGGATCATCTCCGACATCTTCGCGTTCACCTCGCAGCGGATGCCGCGGTACAACTCCATCTCGATCTCCGGGTACCACATCCAGGAGGCCGGGGCCACGGCAGACCTGGAGCTGGCGTACACCCTGGCGGACGGGGTGGAGTACCTGCGTGCCGGGCAGGCGGCGGGGATGGACGTGGACGCGTTCGCGCCGCGGCTGTCGTTCTTCTGGGCGATCGGCATGAACTTCTTCATGGAGGTCGCGAAGCTGCGTGCCGCGCGGCTGCTGTGGGCGAAGCTGGTGTCGCGCTTCGGTCCGGAGAACCCCAAGTCGCTGTCGCTGCGCACCCATTCGCAGACCTCGGGCTGGTCGCTGACGGCGCAGGACGTGTTCAACAACGTGACGCGGACCTGTGTGGAGGCGATGGCGGCCACGCAGGGCCACACGCAGTCGCTGCACACCAACGCGCTGGACGAGGCGCTGGCGCTGCCGACGGACTTCTCGGCGCGGATCGCGCGGAACACGCAGTTGCTGTTGCAGCAGGAGTCGGGCACCTGCCGGGTGATCGACCCGTGGGGCGGCAGTGCGTACGTGGAGCGGCTGACGCACGATCTGGCGCGGCGGGCCTGGCAGCACATCGAGGAGGTGGAGGCCGCCGGGGGGATGGCGAAGGCCATCGACGCGGGTATCCCGAAGCTGCGGGTGGAGGAGGCCGCGGCGCGCACGCAGGCGCGGATCGACTCGGGCCGTCAGCCGGTGGTCGGGGTCAACACCTACCGGGTGGAGAGCGACGAGCAGATCGACGTGCTGAAGGTCGACAACTCGTCGGTGCGGGCGCAGCAGGCGGAGAAGCTGCGGCGGCTGCGCGCGGAGCGGGACGAGGAGTCGTGCCAGGCGGCGCTGTCGGCGCTGACCAGGGCGGCGGGCGCGGAGCCCGGTCCGGGTCTGGAGGGCAACCTGCTGGCGCTGGCGGTGGACGCGGCGCGGGCGAAGGCGACGGTCGGGGAGATCTCGGACGCCCTGGAGCGGGTGTACGGGCGGCACGCTGGCCAGATCCGTACGATCTCCGGGGTGTACCGGAGTGAGGCGGGCGGAGCGCCCGAGGTGGACCGTACGCGGGCGCTGGTCGACGCCTTCGAGGAGGCGGAGGGCCGCCGTCCGCGGCTGCTGGTCGCGAAGATGGGCCAGGATGGCCATGACCGGGGGCAGAAGGTGATCGCGACGGCCTTCGCCGACCTGGGGTTCGACGTGGACGTCGGCCCGCTGTTCCAGACCCCGGCCGAGGTGGCGCGGCAGGCGGTGGAGGCGGACGTGCACATCGTGGGCGTCTCCTCGCTGGCGGCCGGTCACCTGACGCTGGTGCCCGCGCTGCGGGAGCAGCTGGCGGAGGCGGGGGGTGAGCACATCCTCGTCGTGGTGGGTGGGGTCATCCCGCCGCAGGACGTGGAGGCGCTGCACGAGGCGGGTGCCGCCGCGGTGTTCCCGCCGGGTACGGTCATCCCGGACGCAGCGTACGACCTGGTGCACACGCTGGCGCGTGCACTCGGCCACGAAGTGTGAGGCCATGTCGCGGACGATGGATATCGCGGACCATGTCGAGGCGGTGCGGGGCGGTTCCCGGGCGGGGGTCGCACGCGCCATCACCCTGGTGGAGTCCCGCCGGGCGGATCACCGGGAGCGCGCGCAGCGGTTGCTGACGGAGCTGCTGCCGTACGCCGGTGGGGCCCGCAGGGTGGGTATCAGCGGGGTTCCGGGGGTGGGGAAGTCCACCTTCATCGACGCGCTGGGCACCATGCTGACGGGTCGTGGGCACCGGGTCGCGGTGCTGGCGGTCGATCCCTCGTCGAGCCGTACGGGCGGTTCGATCCTGGGTGACAAGACGCGTATGGAGCGGCTGTCGGTGGATCCGTCGGCGTTCGTGCGGCCCTCACCGTCCTCGGGGACGCTGGGCGGGGTGGCGCGGGCGACCCGGGAGACCATGATCGTCATGGAGGCCGCGGGGTACGACGTGGTGCTGGTGGAGACGGTCGGGGTGGGCCAGTCGGAGACGGCCGTGGCGGGGATGGTGGACACCTTCCTGCTGCTGACCCTGGCCCGTACCGGTGACCAGTTGCAGGGCATCAAGAAGGGTGTGCTGGAGCTGGCGGACGTCCTCGCGGTCAACAAGGCGGACGGACCGCACGAGCGGGACGCCCGGTCGGCGGCGCGGGAACTCGCGGGCGCGCTGCGGCTGATGCAGCCGGCGGACGCGGCGTGGACCCCTCCGGTGCTGAGTTGCAGCGCGCGCGAGGGCAGCGGGCTGGACGAGGTGTGGGAGCGGGTGGAGCGGCACCGGAGCGTGTTGGACGCCGGGGGGCGGCTGCTCGCGAAGCGCCGGGAGCAGCAGGTGGACTGGGCGTGGTCGATGGTGCGTGAGCATCTGCTGAGCCGTCTGGAGCACCACGCGGAGGTGCGGCGGCTGGCGCCGGTGCTGGAGGAGCGGGTGCGGGACGGTTCGCTGACGGCGACGCTCGCGGCCGAGCGGATCATCGAAGCGTTCGGGCTGCCGGGGGCCCCGGCCTGATGGACGCGGCGAGTACGGCGGGTGCGATGGGTACGGCGGGTGCGATGGGTTCGGCCGGATCAGCGGGTTCGGTGAGTTCGGCGGACGGGGCGGAGCCGGTGCTCGTGTACCGCGAGGGCCGGGCGGGGCACATCGTGCTGAACCGTCCCCGGGCGCTGAACGCGCTGACGCACCCGATGGTGCGGCGGATCGACGCCGCGCTGGACGCCTTCGAGCGGGACCCCGACGTGGCGGTGGTGGTGCTCTCCGGCGCGGGCGAGCGGGGGCTCTGCGCGGGCGGCGACATCCGCGCCATCCACGAGGACGCCCGGGGTGACAGAACCGCCTCGCCCGCGTTCTGGCGGGACGAGTACCGGCTCAACGCCCGCGTCGCGCGCTGTCCGAAGCCGTACGTGGCGCTGATGGACGGCATCGTGATGGGCGGCGGCATCGGGGTGTCCGCGCACGGCCGCTTCCGGGTGGTGACCGAACGGTCGACGCTGGCCATGCCGGAGACCGGTATCGGCTTCGCGCCCGATGTGGGCGGCAGCCTCCTCCTCGCCCGGGCCCCCGGCGAACTCGGCACCCACCTGGCGCTGACGGCGTCGACCGCGGACGCGGGGGACGCGCTGTACTGCGGGCTGGCCGACCACCTGGTACCCACCGAACGGCTGGCGGACTTCGCGAAGGCGCTGGCCGACGGCGTGGTGGAGGAGGCTGTCGAGCGCTACGCGGCGCCCGCTCCGCCCTCCGGGCTGGCCCGGCACCGCGAGTGGATCGACCACTGCTACGCGGCGGACACGGTGGAGGAGATCCTGGCGCGGCTGCGCGCCCACCCCGCCTCGCCGTGCCCGGACTCCGCCGCGGACTCCACCACCGGCTCCGGCGCGAACTCCGCCGGGAACGGGGTGGGTTCGGGCGCGGGAGCGGAGCGGGAGCTGGGGCCCGCGATGGCGGCGCGGAGCATCGAGGGCAAGTCCCCGACGGGGCTGAAGGTGGCGCTGGCGCAGCTGCGGGCCGCGCGGCGGCTCGGCGCCCTGGAACCGGTGCTGGAGAGGGAGTTCCGGGCGTCCTGCGCGGCGCTGTCCTCCTGGGACCTGGTGGAGGGGATCCGCGCGCAGGTGATCGACAAGGACCGGGCGCCCCGGTGGTCCCCGGCCACGCTGGAGGAGGTCTCCGAGGAGCGGGTGGCCGCGTACTTCGCGCCGCCCGCCGGGGGCGACCCGCGCCTCGGTACCCCACCCACCGCTCCCTGACCCGGCCGCCCCACTCCCCACACCCACCCCACTCCCCCGCTCCCGGCCTCGCCACGGCGGCGGCGCGAGCGGCCCGCGACGGGCCCGGCGGGATTTCTCCGGTTCCGGCCCCTTCTCGTACAGGTCGGTTCGCGTACAGGTCGGTTCTCGTGCCGGTCGGCTTGGGTGCGGATCGGTGTTCTCGCGCCGACGGGTGGTTCCGGGCCCGTACGCGCCCCGTACCGTCGCGGCGGGTGAGCCGCCGGTGGTGCGGGGCGGGTTGGGGCTGGCGTCCGGGGTGTCCGGGCCGGGCGGGGTCGGGAGGGGTCAGGACGGGGTGATGTCGGGCCAGCGGAAGGCGCTGGCGCCCCAGGTGAGTCCGCCGCCGAAGGCGGTGGCCACCACCCGGTGGCCGGGGCGCAGTCCGCCGTGGGTCACGGCGTCGGCGAGGGCGAGCGGGATGGACGCGGCGGCGGTGTTGCCGACCCGGTCCAGGTGCACGTGGCAGCGTTCGCGGTCCAGCCCCATCCGGTCCGCGACGGCGTGCAGGATACGGACGTTGGCCTGGTGCGCGACGAGCATGTCGATGTCCGCCACCCCCCAGCCCTGCCACTCGGCCACGGTGCGGGCGGCCTCCGCCATGTGCAGCATGGCGCCGCGGAAGACGCTCTGACCCTCCATGCGGAAGAACGGGTCGGCCTGGTCGGCGGTCTCGGCGCGGATGGGGTCGCGGGAGCCGCCGGAGGAGATCCGGATGAGGTCGCTGCCGCTGCCGTCGCTGGCGAGCAGGGTGGGGCCGATCGCGCCGTCCTCGTCGGGGGAGCCGGTGCGCAGGATGACGGCCCCGGCGCCGTCGCCGAAGATGGCGCGGGTGGTGCGGTCGGCCGGGTCGAGGACGGTGGAGTAGGTGTCCGCGCCGATCACCAGCACCGTCCCGGCGGTGCGGGAGGTGATGAGTCCGGCGGCGGCGGCGAGACCGTACAGGAAGCCGGTGCAGACGGCGCCGACGTCGAACGCGGCGACGGGGCCGAGGCCCAGGCGGGCGGCGACCAGCGGGGCGGTGGCCGGGCAGGGCTGGTCGGGCGTGGTGGTGGCCACGATGACCGCGTCGACGGACTCCAGCGCGGCGGACTTCAGCGCGCGCATCCCCGCCTCGACGGCCAGGTCGGAGGTGGCGGTGCCGGGTTCCACCACGCGCCGCTCGGCGATACCGGTCCGTCTGCGGATCCACTCGTCAGAGGTGTCGAGTTCGCGGGCGAGATCGTCGTTCGTGACCACGTGCGGGGGCACCCAGCTGCCCAGTCCGCACAGCACGGGTGTCCGGTCACGCTCAGCCGCTGTCATCTGCATCCTCATCTCGTGTCGTCCCGGCTCGGGGCTCAGCTTCCCCCGCCGTGCGGGCCGGACGCTCCGGCCACGCGGGTGGGCCCCGCGTCACGTCCGGTCCGGGCCGCCGGGCCGCCCGGAGTGGAGGCCACGATCCCTGGGCCGTCGGAGGGAGCGGTGTCCGGGGTGCCCGTGGGCTCCGCGTCCGCCGCGCCGGGACGGGGGTGGGGTGACCGCCGCACCGGGGTGCCGCCGCGCGCCGCGCCGCGTCCGGGCACCGTGCGGAGGAAGGGGGTCTCCCGCACGCCTCCGGGGGAGGGCGTGCCCTCGGTGTGTCGGGGGCGGGAGGGGTCGCCGGGCATCCGTACGGCGATCCGGTGGTGGGTCCGCCGCCAACGATGCACGGCGGAGGAGTACACCCTGAACGATTCGGCCAGTTCGGCCTCCTCGGCGGCGGCGCGCGCGGTTCGCGGTCGTTCCACCTGGGACCACCTTCCCTTCCTGGTGCTGGGTGACGAGTACGGAGACGCCGGGGTCGCGCGGGCCGCCGCCTGGGCACGGCCGCCCCGTCGGGGACGCCGGTTCGGGGCGCCGGGGGACCGGCCGGGCCGACCGGCCGGTCCGGTGGGTGGCCGGGTCAGTAGTCCTCTCCGAAGGCGGCGCGCTGGTTCTTCTCCAGCGAGCCGCGGAAGAGGCGGGCCAGCGGGGGCGCGGGGATGCCGCCCTTCTCCTCCGGGCGGGCGACGGAGGCCAGCCAGGGCGGCATGAAACGCAGCGTCCAGCCGGGTGCCGTCTTCCGCATGTGGGTCTCGAAGCCCTTCCAGATCCGGGCGTCCAGGGCGGGGGCGAGCCGGTCGAGGAGTTCCCGCTCCTCGTCTCCCGCGTGGGTGGCGAGGAGTTCGCGGAGGGGCCCGGCGCGCTCGGCGAGTTCGGCGGGGGCGCTGTCGTCCTCGCCGAGGCGGTGGGCGATCCCGCCCCAGGTGTGCAGCGCCTCGTTGAGTTCCGCGTGCTCGGCGGTGAGCAGGTCGAGCGCGGCGGGGTCGGCGTCGCGCTCGCGGAGCGCGGGCCACAGGAAGTCGTCCTCGCCCTGGTGGTGGTGCTCGATGAGGGCGGTGAGGCGGGAGGTGTAGGTGCGCAGGGCGGCGGCCCGGGTGGGGTCGCCGGTGCGGGCCAGGGTGCGGGCGGCGTCCGCGCTGCGGCCCAGGTCGCGCACCATGGCGCGGTGGGACAGCAGCATGGTCTGGTGTGCCCGGGGGAGGTCGGCGGTCGGCTGGTTCATGGTGGCTCCTTACGGCGGTCGGTTCGGGCCGGGCCCGGCGGGCCGGGGTCGGCTCCCCCGGGCGGAGGGAGCGCGGTTTCCGGCCCGGCCTGTCAACCTGCCGCGCTGTGCGGGGAGTTCCTGAGGGCGGCGGCGAACGCGGTGGCCAGGCGTTCGATCTGCGGGGCGGTGCCGACGGACACGCGGAGGTAGCCGGGGAGCCCGAGGGCGTCCAGCGCCCGGACGAGCACGCCGTGGTCGTCGGCGAGGCGGGCCGCGAGCGCGGTGCTGTCGCCGGGGACGCGGGCGAGGACGAAGTTGGTGACCGAGGGGACGCAGCGGACCTCCAGCGCCTCCAGGGCCTTGACCAGCCGCTCCCGGTCCTGCGCGATGTCCTCCCGCACTTGCCGCACGTAGCCGGGGGCGCGGAGCGCCTGGAGGACGGCGCGCTGCGCGGGACGGTTGACGCCGAAGGGGAGGGCGCGGGCCCCGGCGCTGAGCCGGGCGACGAGGTCGGCGGGGCCGACGGCGCAGCCGAGCCGTACGGAGGCCAGTCCCCACGCCTTGGAGAAGGTGCGGGTGATCAGGGCGCGGCGGCCGTCGCGGACGGCGGCGAGCGCGAACTCGTGGGCCGGGCCCGCGAAGTCCATGTACGCCTCGTCGAAGACGAGGACGGCGCCGGTCTCGTCGGCGGTGTCGAGGAGCAGTTCGACGGCGGCCTCGTCGAGGACGGTGCCGGAGGGGTTGAGGGGGTTGCAGACGAAGGCGAGCGTGGCGCCATCGCGCAGGGCGGCGGCGAGACGGTCGGCGGGGACGGCGTGGTCGCGGAGCGGCACGGTGTCGATGGGGGCGCCGAGCGCGGCGGCGGAGGTGACGTAGCCGGGGAAGGTGCAACTGGTGGTCACGGCCGAGGCGGCGGGGGCGCGGAGGAAGGCCATGGAGGCCAGCAGCACCAGTTCGTCGGTCCCGTTACCGACGGCGATCATGTCGGTGGGTACCTCGAAGTGCGCGGCGAGCGCGGTGCGCAGGGCCTGGCAGGAGCTGTCGGGGTAGCGGTTGAGGTGCGTCTCGGCTTCGGCGGTCACGGCGCCGACGGTGCCGGGCGGCGGCCCGTAGGGGTTCTCGTTGAGGTGGAGCCGGAGGGTGGTGTCCGGGTCGGCGCCGTCGGCCCGCCCGGGATCGGCGAAGAAGTTCGGCGCCGGTGCGGCGGTGTCCCGGGCAGCCCCGTCCGGGTCCTGGTCCTGGCCCTGGAGCATGCTGTCTCCCCCTGCGTGGTGCGGTGATGGGTGTGCCGCCGTGGGGCGGACGGATGGTGGGCGGGGCGCCGGCGGGTGGCGCCGGGCGGGTGCGCCCCGCCCGGCCCGGGTGGGGCGGGCGGGGCCGGGGCCGGTGCGGCGGGTCAGGCGAGCTGGACCCGGGCGAGGCTCTTGAGCTGGTCCTCCTCCGGGCCGAGCAGGGCGCGGCAGCGGAAGCGCTGGACCTTGCCGCTGGGCGTCTTGGGCAGCGCGCCCCGGTTGAGGAAGACGCACTCGGAGAGCGCGATACCGGCCTTGTCGCGGGCGAGCGCCGCGGCCTTGTCGGCGATGTGGGCGAAGTCGTCGTTGAGGCGCTTGGGTTCGAGGAACAGCACCAGCCGGGAGGGGGCGTCCCCGGCGACGTCGACCAGCGCGGCGCCGCCGGTGCGCACGGGACCCATGGCCTCGATGGCGGCCTCGATCTCGCCGGTGTAGACGTTGCGTCCGCCGACGGAGATGAGGTCGTCGGCGCGGCCCGCGAAGTACACCTCGCCGTCGCGGAGGAAGCCAAGGTCGCCGGTGTGGAAGACGCCGTCGCGGAACCGCTGGGCGGTGCGTTCGGGGTTGGCGTGGTAGCCGACCGAGAGGCTGGGCGAGGTGACGAGCAACTCGCCGACGGTGTCGGGCTGTTCGGTGGTGACGGTGACGCCGCGCACCGGTGGCCCGTTGGAGACGAGCCGGGTGGCGCCGGGTTCCCCGGCGGCGACCTCGCGGACCTCGCCCGCGCTGAGCGCGGCTGCGTCGAAGTCGCGGATGACGGGCGGGGCGTGGGACGGGGTTCCGGCCACGGCGAGGGTGGCCTCGGCCATGCCGTAGGCGGGCAGGAACGCCGCTTCGGTGAGGCCGGAGGAGCGGAAGGTGTCGGCGGTGGCGGCGAGGGTGCCCGCGTCGATCCGCTCGGCGCCGATGACGCAGGCGCGCAGCCGCAGCTCCCTGGGGAGGGTTCCCCGGCCCTGGGCGCGGGTGGCCAGGTGGAGGGCGGTGTTGGTGCCGGCGGTCATGGTGGCCTCGAACTCCGCCATGTCGCGGAACCAGGAGCGGGGGGCCATGCCGAACCGTTCGGGCGAGGACAGCACGAAGTCGTAGTCGTACGCCCAGGCGTACAGCAGGGTGCCGAAGATGCCCATGTCGTGGGAGAGCGGCAGCCAGGAGTGGATGGTCTCCCGGCCGGGGGTGCCGCCGGTCATCTCCAGGATCATCGCGAGCTGCGCCGCGATGGCCCGGGGGGTGAGGGAGCAGCCCTTGGGCAGGCTGGTGCTGCCGGAGGAGTACTGGATGAAGCAGACCTCGTCGTCGCCGGGTGGGCTCGGCTCGCAGCGGGAGCCGCCGGTGGCGAGCAGCCGGGCCCAGTCCAGGACGGGCAGCTGGGCGGAGACCTCCTCGGGGATGAGGGCGGCCATCCGCTCCTCGGCGATGATCACCTCGGGGTCGAGCTGGGCGCACAGGGCGCCCAGCGTCTTCCCGTACTCCTCGGGGGTCTGGCCGCGGGAGGGCAGCGGCAGTGAGGCGATCGCCCCACCCGCGAGCCAGACCGCCAGCAGCCCGCGCACCGTGTCGGCCGAGTTGGTCAGCACGGTCGCCACGCGGGAACCGGGACGCACTCCGGCCGAGCGCAGTGCGGACGCCATACGGTGCGCGTCGTCGACGACCCGCCGCCAGGGCAGCTGGTCGAAGCGCTCACCGTTCCAGTGGTGCAGTGTTCCCCGGTCGGGTCCCTGCACGAGGGCGTCCCAGAGCCGGAAGTGTGTCCCCGTGGTCATCGTCTGTCACTCCACATCGACGAGCGATATCTCGGACTTGCCCCTGCGGTCGGCCATCGGGGCGAGCTTCTGCTGGGACTCCAGCAGTTCGCGCTGGTCAAGGCTGGTGCCGTTGACGCGGCTGATGCCCGCCTCGCGCATCGTCATCCGCTCGGTGTCGATGCGGATGACCTTCCAGGCGAGCTTGGTCTTCTCCAGCGTCCAGATGAGGATCGCGGAGAGGTCCAGCTCGTACCACTTCATGCCGTGCCGCGCGGAGCGGGGGAAGGCGTGGTGGTTGTTGTGCCACGCCTCGCCGAAGGACGGCACCGACAGCCAGAAAACGTTCCGCGACTGGTCGGTGGTGGTGAACCGGCGGCGGCCGAAGTAGTGGCCGATGGAGTTCACCGCGTAGGTGAAGTGGTTGATGAGGAAGATGCGGACGAGGCCGCCCCACAGCATGCCGGTGAGGGCGGCGGTGACGGATCCCCCGGACAGGCCGAAGGCGAGCACGCCGGGCAGCAGCACCCCGGCCAGCACGACCAGGATCAGGTTCTCGCTGAGCCAGCGCAGTTCCTTCTCGCGGACCAGGTCCGGGCAGTACCGGATCGGGTCGGAGGTGAGCTTGTCGTTGGTCAGCCAGCCCAGGTGGGCGTGCCAGATCCCGGCGAGGGCGCCCCGGAAGCCCGGCTCGAAGCCGAGGTGCGGGCTGTGCGGGTCGCCCTCCTTGTCGGCGACCCGGTGGTGCTTGCGGTGGTGGGCGGCCCAGATGATGGGCGGGCCCTGTCCGGCCATGGCCCCGGCGGCGGCCAGTCCCACGCGGATCGGCTTGTAGGTCTGGAACGACCGGTGGGTGAGCAGCCGGTGGTAGCCGGTGGAGATGCCGAATCCGGAGACCGCGTACATGAAGGCCAGGACCACCACGTCGGTCCAGCCGAAGATCCGGTTCCAGAGCAGGACCATCCCGGCGAGTAGCGCCAGCAGCGGTACGACGGACGCGCCCAGGATGAACCAGCGGTGTTTCGCGTTGTTCATGTCTCCCTTTCCCTCTCGTTTTCCCTCTCGTGATCCCTCTCGGGTTCTCCCACGTGCTCGCGTGTCCCTCTCGGGACCGCGCCGGGGGCCGTGCCGGGCGGCCAGGGCGCGCCTCCCTGGCGCCCGACGGCCGGAGTGTGAGGTGTCAGACCCCCTGGGTGGTTTCCGGGTCGAACTCGGTGCGCAGCGCGGGCAGCGCGAGCGAGAGCAGCGCCGCGCAGGCGGTCAGGACGGTTCCGACCAGGAACGCCGAGTGGAAGCTGGTCAGCAGTGCCTCCAGCTGGGGCTCGCCCGCGGCCAGTTCGTCGTCGAGTTTGCTGCTGGCCAGGGTCGCGAGGATGGCGAGGCCCACGGCGCCGCCGATCTGCTGGCCGGTGTTGAGCACTCCGGACGCGGCGCCCGAGTCGGCCTTGGCGACGCCGCTGACGGCGGCGACGACCAGCGGCACCAGGGCCAGGCCGTAGCCGGCGGCGCAGAGCAGCAGGGTGGGCAGGATGTGGCTGACGTAGTCGGCGTCCACCGGGGCGCGCTGGAGCAGGCCGAGGCCGAGGGTGGCGGAGCTGAGTCCCGCCAGACACAGCAGGCGGCTGCCCGCCCTGGGCAGCAGCTGGATCGCGAGGCCGGAGAAGACGGCCATGGTCAGCCCGAACGGTGCCCAGGACAGTCCGGCGCGCATCGGCGACCAGCCCTGCACGTTCTGCATGTACTGGGTGAGGAAGAAGAAGATGCCGTAGAGCCCGGAGGCGGCGAGCACCATCATCACGTTCGCGACGGATATCTGCCGGTTGGCGAAGATCCCGAGCCGGATGAGCGGTTCGGGGACGCGCAGTTCGCGCAGGATGAAGGCGATCATCAGCAGCGCGGAGGTGACGAGGCCGAGGATGGTCGCCACGTCGGTCCACGGCCGGTGCGCGGTGCTGATCACGGAGTAGACGAGCAGCAGCAGCGAGGACGTGATGAGCAGCGCGCCGGTGCTGTCGCCGAGGGACCGCTTGCGCGGGCGCGCCTCACGGTCGGCCATGCCGGGGGTCATCGCCAGCGCGAACAGCAGGACGCCGATGGGGATGTTGACGAAGAACACCCAGCGCCAGCTGATCGCGTCGGTGATGACGCCGCCGAGCAGCACCCCGGACACCCCGGAGACGCCGGTGAGGCCACCCCAGATCCCCAGGGCCTTGCGGCGCTCGGTGGGTTCGGTGAACACGGTGATCAGGATGGACAGCGCGGCGGGACTGAGCAGCGCGGCGCCGAAGCCCTGGAGGCCACGGGCGGCGATCAGCGTGCCGGGGTTCCCGGCGATCCCGGCGGCGAACGAGGCGATGGTGAAGACCGTCAGCCCGGTGAGGAAGGTGCGGCGGCGGCCGAACAGGTCGGCGCAGCGGCCACCGAGCACCAGGAAGCCGCCGAACAGCAGCATGTAGGCGTCGATGACCCAGGCCAGGTCGGCGGCCTGGAAGCCGAGGTCGGTGCGGAGAGTGGGCAGGGCCATCGCGACGACGGTGTCGTCGACGATGACCATGAACTGGGCGCCGCAGGTGACGGCGAGGGCGACGCCCGCGCTGGCGCGGGCGGCGGGGCCGGGGCCCGCTTTGGTCAGACTGGTGTCCATCGGGCCTCCCTAGCTCGAACGCTGCGCGGCGACGAGCCGGTTGAGCCGGTCCATGCGGGTGGCCAGGGTCATCCGCCCCTCCAGCCGGAAGGGCGGGGGCTGCCGTCCGTCGGTGTCGGTGAAGCCGTACTCGCGGGCGAGGTCGCCGGCGGCGAGGATCTGCCCGGTGCGGTCCATGACCTTGGGGTCGGCGGCGAGTTCGGCGATGGCGCGGCCCACGTACTCGGGTGAGTGGAGGACGGCGGCGGGGCCCTCGCCCATGGCCTCCCAGGCGGCGGCGACGCGTTCGGTGTTGACGAACCCGGGGTGCACGCTGACCGCGGCGATCTGCTGCTTGCGCAGGTCCCCGGCGAACGCCCTGGTCATGCGGTCGCTGCCGTTCTTGAAGACGTCGTAGGCGGCCTGTCCGAGGTAGATGTCGCCGTCGGTGAAGCCGACGCCGACGATCAGGCCGCTGTCGCGCTCCAGCATCATCGGGGTGAGCGCCCTGGTCACGTCGTACTGGGCGCGGAGCGATCCGGCGCACAGGTCGTAGCGCCACATCGGCTGCTTCCAGTACGGCGCGTCGAACCGCACGTCGGCGGAACGCTCGTAGCCCGCCCAGGCGTTGTTGACCAGGAGGTCGAGGCGTCCGTCCCGCTCGGCGCCGATCCGCTCGGCGAGGGCCTGGTTGGCCTCCTCGCTGGTGTGGTCGCAGGCGACGGCGACCCCCTCGCCGCCGCGCGCGGTGACGGCCTCCGCCGTCTCCTCGATGGTGCCCGGCAGGTTCTCGGTGCTGCCGTCGGTGCGGGTGCTGCGCCCGGTGACGTAGACGGTCGCGCCCGCGCTGCCCAGCGCGAGGGCGATGCCCCGGCCCACTCCCCGGCTGGCTCCGGTCACCACGGCGACGGTCCCGTCCAGCCGCGGAGGCTGCCACTCCTCGTTCACGCGTGCGTTCCTTCCGTTGCGATCTTCCATGGGGTGATGGTGACTCAGTGGTGGCGGGGGCTTGAAGAGCCGGGACGGCCCGAAAAAGCCGGAGGTGCCGGAGGAGTTGGGGGTGATGCCCCGGAACTGACGGTATGGGTGGGTGTTCTGGGGTGGCTGGGGGCTTCGGTGCGTGTGGGGCTGGTGGGGCTGGTGGGGCACCGGGGGTACGAAGGCGCCCCCGGGCTGGCGGGGGCACCGGGGGCTCAGCTCAGATGGGTCGCCGCGTACTCCAGGGTTCTCTGGTAGGCGAGGGTGTCCTCGACCTCGGGCACGCCGTACCGCTCGCGCAACAGCGGCATGGAGGTGGGCAGCACCCCTCCGCTACAGCGGGTCACCTCGCTGACGTCGCGGAGGACGGACAGGTAGGAGCGGGCCATCTTCGGCAGCCGGGCCAGCTCCTCGGGGTCGAGGGTGTCCGGGTCGACGATGGGCATCTCCGGCAGGGCGCGGCCCTGGCCGGCGGCGTGCTTGGCGCACACCGCGAGGGCCGCCTCCATGTCCATCGCCTCGCCGCCGTAGGTCACCCAGAACTCGCCGCTGTCATCGCCGAGTTCGACGGACCGCAGCACCGCCTTGGCCTGGGTGTCCTGCGGCACGATGTCGATGCGGTTGTCCTGGTGCATCGGGATGAACGGGGCCCGTCCGCGGCAGATCCAATCGGAGAGCAGCTGCACGATCTGGCCACGGGAGGTCCACCCGGTCAGGGCGTCCCCGATGAGGTTGGTGGGCCGGAAGATGGTGTGCGGCAGGCCGCTGTCCTGGAGCAGCTGCTCGGCGCGGAGCTTGGAGCGGATGTAGGGCGTGGTGACGTTGCCGGGGCTGATGCCGGCCGGGGCGGTCGCGGACAGCGCGGCGACGAACGCCGTGGAGATGAGGTGGACGGTGGCCCCGGCCGCCTCGGCGAACTCCACGACGCGGCGGGTGCCCTCCACGTTGACGGGCAGGTAGCGCTCGGCGGGCAGCCCCCACTCGGTGAGGCCCGCCGAGTGGATGACCACGTCCACCTCGGCGGCCAGCGCCCGCCAGCTGTCCTCGTCCAGCCCGAGGCGGGGCTCGGCCACGTCGGCGTAGACCACGCGGTCGGCGCCGGGCACGGTGGCGGCGCCGCCGCGCGCGGCGCAGATGATCCGCAGTCCGGGGGTGGGCGGTTCGCGCAGGATCGCCTGGCCGACGACGCCGGACGCCCCGGTCAGCAGCACGGTTCGGGTCGCGGTCACGCGCGGGCCTCCTTCCACTCCAGCAGCCGGGACGCGACCCGCACGCCCGGGAAGAGCAGCGGCTCGGGCGGGAACCGGCGCTGCGCGCGGTGCTCGTCGTCGACGTAGAGGAGCCGCGCGAAGTCGGTGTCCTTGCCGAGGACGAGGTCCCGCAGCACCTTGCCGCCGGTGTGGGTGGCGGCGATGCCGTTTCCGCAGAAGCCGTAGCCGTAGTACACGTTGCCCTGCGGCAGGGTGCCGAAGTGCGGCGCGAAGTCGCGGGTGATGTCGACGGTGCCGCCGTAGGCGTAGCGGAACCGGACGTCGTTCCACATCGGGAAGTACTTCCGGAACTCACCGATGAGTTCGCGGTAGACCGGGGTGTGGTTCATCCGGCGGTCGCGCATGTCACGGCCACGGAAGTAGGGGGCGGTACCGCCCGCGAACAGCACCCGGTTGTCGGCGGTGAACCGGGCGCAGTTGAGGAAGGTCTTCGCCTCCACCATGCCCTCGCGGCCCTCCCAGGCGACGCGGGCCAGCTGCTCGTCCGTCAGCGGGTCGCTGACGAGCGCGTAGCTCCAGATCGGCACGGTCCTGTTGCGGAACTCCGGGAAGGTGAACTGCCGCGCGTTGGCGGTGATGATGACCTTGTCCGCGGTGATCCGCCCGCCGGGGGTGACCACGGTCGGCCGCACGCCGTGCTCGACGCGGAGGACGGGGGTGTCGTCGTAGATCGTGGCGCCCGCGTCGCTGACCACCCGGGCCAGCCCACGGGCCAGCTTGAACGGGTTGACGAGCGCGCCACCGGTGCGCATCGCGGAGACGATCGCGGGAGAGCCGATGACCTCGCGGGCGGCGGCGGCCCCCATGATCTCCGGCTGTTCCCGGCCGGCGAGGTCGGTGGCCAGCCGCCGGTCGGCCTCCAGCCGGTGGTGCTGCGCCTGGTTGGTGGCGACCATCAGGTAGTCGTTGGCCTCGTACTCGGCGTCGACCTTGTTGCGCCGGAGGAAGCGGCCGATCTCCAGGATCGACCGGCCGACCGCCTGGGAGGCGGCCCGGGTGCGCTCCTTGCCGAACTGCTCGACCAGGGCCTGGATGTCCTTGCCGATGGTCGGGGTGATGAACCCGTCGGCCCGGCCGGAGGCGCCGTGCCCCGAGTACCGGGCCTCGACGATCCGGACGTCCAGGGCCGGTTCGGCCTCCTGGAGGAAGTGGGCCGCCCAGAGCCCCGCGAACCCGCCGCCGACGACGCAGACGTCGCAGTCGGCGTCGCCCCGCAGCGGCGGTCTCGGCGTGACGCTCTCGGTCTCATGCCAGTAGACGACATGCATCGGTGTGGCCATGGGCGTGGTTACCGTCCCTTTTCGAGGATGATCCTCGCCAGTCCCAGGTGGCGGTTGCGGAAGTGCCGGACGCAGGCGCCCAGGTAGTGCTCGTAGTTGGCGACGTTCTCCTCGCCGACGCTCGCCACGGCCTCGTCGCGCCGCGCGCGCAGCCGCCGCAGCCACTCTCCGCAGGTGCGGCTGTAGTGGTCGGGGTCGTTGCGCATCGAGACGACGTCGAAGAGCTTCTCGCTGGACTCGGTCACCTCGGACAGCGCCGGGATCTCCGACTCCGGGAAGATCGTCTCGATGATGAACATCAGCTCCCGCACGGTCGCCTTGTCCATCACCCGGTTGTTGCCCTTGACGTTCGTCTGGAGGGCGATCCGGCCGTGCGAGGGCAGCCACTCGTAGCAGCGCTCGAAGAACTCGCGGTACTGGCTGACGCGTTCGGCCCGGGTCAGCCCGGTCTTCGCGAAGTGCTCGAACGCGCCGATGGAGATGATCGCGTCGTAGCCCGCGGCGGGCTCGTGGTCGCGCCAGTTCTCCACCCGGATGTCGGTGCGCGGGAGTTCCAGCGCCCGGCCCAGCTCCGCCTGGGTGTCACTGAGCGTCAGGCCGACGGCCTGCCGCACCCCGTAGACCTCCTGGAGCCGCTTGAGCAGGCTGCCCCAGCCGCAGCCCACGTCCAGCACCCGCTGGGCGCTCGCCGCGCGCGACCCCTCGATGAGGTAGTCGAGCTTGCGTGCCTGCGCGGACTCCAGCGTCTCCGGCTCCGCCTCGTCGGCTGGCCGCTCGTCGTCCCACAGCGCGCAGGTGTAGGTGAGCGAGGCGTCCAGCCACAGAGCGAAGAAGTCGTTCGAGACGTCGTAGTGGTGCTTGATCGCCTCTTCCGTCGCCCCCTGGTACATGACGCTCATGCCTCGTTGCCCACGGACTTCATGCTCTGCACGAGGTTGACGAGGTCCCCGACCGTCTTCACGTTCGCGGCCTGGCCCGGGTCGAGTTCCACCCCGGCCTCGTCCTCGATGGTGTAGACGATGTCGGCGATCTGGAGGCTGGAGAGACCCACCGCGTCAAAGACCGTGTCGGCGTCCAGCGTCACCGAGGCGGCCTTCGAGCCCAGCTTCTTCTCGATGAGTTCGCACACCATGGCAACAGTGATCATGAACGGTCCCTTTCGGTCGCGTGCCGACGTTCGGCAGACTGATCGCAAGTTAGTCGCTGCTACCGACGCGCGCGTATGACAGGTGTCTGCCGGTACCCGGCCTCCCGGCGGCTAGCAGATGCGTGTCCTTGCCACCGCGCCGCCCGCCCCGTGGAATTACGGCACCGGTCGCACCGGTTCACGGCGTGCCGGGACCAGACCCCGGAGTCCGGACCCGGAGCGCCCCGAGGGAGCGGACGGGAGACCGCACCGCACGGAGCCTGGGTGACCGGACCCGAACGCGTCCGAACGCACCAGCGGTTCCGTGAACCAGTCGTGACACCAGCCGTGAACCAGCGGGATCGGGTGCGGAGTTGACGGGGGAACCGGCCACCGCCCACCCGGGGGCCGTGCCACCCGGACGCACCGGCCACCCCGCGTCGCCCGCGTGACCCGGGGCACCGCGCGGGCCGCGAGCGGGTCGAGCCAGGACGAGCCCCAGACAGGCAGAGAGGCGGACATGCGCACTTCACTCCGCGTCGTCGAGCACCTCGTGGACGTGCCGCGCCGCCAGGACGTCCCCCACGTCCTCGACGTGGAGGGTGCCGCCGTCGAGGGCCTCCACGACGCGGGCCCCCCGCTGCCGGGCGGCGCCGCCCGGCCCGCGCTCCCCGCCGCCGGGGACGGCACGTTCCTCCCGTGCGGCGCGGAGACGCGCACCGCGGTCGAGCACCGGCTGCCGGTCGCCTCGTGACCGTCCCCCACACCGCGCGCGCCGCGCGCACCACCGGGGCCCGGTTCCGCCCGGCCCGGATCGGCGAGGGAGCCGCGGCGCTCCTCCCCGGTCCCGCGTCGGCCACCGCGCACAGCGCGGGCGCACCGCGCGCGGCCCTGTCGCGCACCGATGCCGGCGGTCCGCCCGCGCTGGTCCCGGCCGAGGGGGACCGCACCGAGACGCCGCCGTTCCGGGCTTTCCCACGGCGACCGGACACGCCGCGGAGGCACCGCGCCCGCCCGCGTACGGCGCCCCCTGACGGAGCACGCCGCCCCCCGCCCCAGCTGAGAGAACCTGAGCGAATCTGAGCGAAGGAGTCACCATGGTGACCAGAACCGACTCATCCTCTCCACCGTCCGCCGTGCCCGACGCGGTCGCGGACGTTCCCGGGCTGCTCCGCTTCGAGACCATGCCGCGTGCGGAGGCGCTCTCGCTGGCGGGCCGGATGTCGAAGGAGTCGTTCAGCTACGAGGAGGTGTACGGCGAGTACGTCACCGTGCACCAGTACATCGACGCCCCGCCCGAGGCCGTCTTCGAGTACCTCACCGACGAGCGGCACCTGGACGAGTACACCTACAGCACCCGGGACGTCCGGCCGACCGACCGGCCCGGGCTGTTCGTCGGCCGCGACCCGCTGCTGGACGACGAGACCAAGATCTACCTGCGGATCGAGAGCGACCGCCGCGCCCTCAACGTCGACCTGCACTGCGCGTGGGACCAGGGCGAGGAGCTGTGGATGATCTACCTGCACCGGATCGTCCCGGCGCAGACGGTGCTGGGCAAGCCGGGCTCGGTGGTGATCTGGACCAACTGCCGCCACCCGTACTACGACAAGAACCCCTACCCGGAGCTGGCCTCCAGCCCCGACCGGCCCTGGGTCGGCGACATGTGGAGCCTCTTCTACGCCGGGCACACGGTCGAGATGCAGAACCTGAAGAAGATCCTGGAGCACCGGCACGGAGGCGAAGCCGCATGAAGACCGTCAGCCTGATGGAACTCGCCTCCTACCTGCCGGGCGAGCCGGTTCCCACCGAGTACTTCCTCCAGTACCAGCGCGAGAGCGGCACCCTGGACGAGGAGTCCGAGGAACACCAGATGTTCCGGGCCCCCGCCCACCGCCACCACGTGTCCCGGGACGAGACCCCGGCCGACATGATGGAACGCGCCGGACGCACCCTGCTGGACCGCATCGGCCCGGACGAGGCCAGCACCATCGACGTGGTCCTCACCAACGCGCTGCTGCCCGAGGTGTTCTTCACCGGCGCGGGCGCCGAGGTCGCGCACCGGCTGGGGCTCCGCACGGACTGGGTGATCGACGCGCACAACGGAGGCTGCGCCTCCTTCGTCCACCTGCTGAAGCTCGCCCGGGTGCTGATCGGTTCCGGGGAGGCCACCTCCGCGCTGCTGCTGAACGTGCAGAACTGCGCGGGCCCGGTCATGACCCAGAGCGAGGTGCGCAAGCTCCCCGAGGCGGTCATCCCCGGCGACGGCTGCGGCGCCGCCTACGTGACGGCCTCCGCCGAGTCCCCCGTGCTGGCGATCGAGACGCTCGACAACGGCCAGTACACCCGCGACTGCGGACTCACCCTGGACGACGGCCGCAAGTACTGGGAGGCGGGCGGCAGTCAGGTGCACGTCGGCTTCACCTCGAACAAGGTGGCCAACATCGTCGAGCGCGGCAACCGCCTCGTGCCGGAGGCCGTGGGCAAGGTCTGCGACCGGCTGGGCATCACCGTCGACGACCTCGACCTGATGATCACCAACCAGCCCAACCGGATGTTCCTGAAGCAGTGGCAGGAGCGCCTCGGCATCGACGGCGACCGCCACCTGGACTCCTTCGACCGGTTCGGGAACCTCTTCGGCGCGGCCGTACCCGTCACCCTGGACCACGCGCTGCGCGAGGGCCAGGTCAAGGACGACAGTCTGCTGATGCTCGCCGGGTTCGCGCACGCCGGTGACTTCGCCGGGGCCGCCGCCGTCCGCTGGCGCGCCGCCACCAACGGCTGAGCCACCCCGGAACGGAACCCAACGATCATCCGCGGCAAGGGAGTTCATGGAGGGCGGCCAGCCGGGCGGCGGGGGAACACGCCCACGGCGGGCCGGTGGCCCAGGCTGCCGCGTCCCGCCGGGAGCACTCCCCCTTCCCTGGCGGGACGGCCCGGGCCGCCGCGCGGTGACGCCGTCACACGGGGGTCGGCGTCACCGCGCGGGCACGCCCCAGCAGCGGTGCCGGAGTCGCGCGCCTCAACCGGGGGGCCCGGCCCGCTCGTTCGGGTCAGTGGCGGCATCGCGTGGGAGCGGCGCCGGGAGCGGCCCCTCCCCCGGCGGGTGCGTCAGCACCGTTCCGGGGGCCCCGGCCGGACGGGCCAGCGCGGCCAGCAGGCCGGGCGCCGCGGCCACCTCCCGCACCGTCCACCGCTCCTCGGGCTCCCCCGGCGCGGAGGACGGACGGCACGGCGCGGCCACCTCCCGCTCCGGGTCGACCGGCACCGCGGACAGATCCGTTCCGAGACCGAGACCCCAGCCCTTCACCACCGCCTCCTTCCGCACCCAGCACCGGAGGAACGCCGTATGCCGCTCGTCCACCGGCCGGCTCTCGACCCACGCCCGCTCCGGGCCGGTCAGCACACGCCGGTACAGCGCCAACGACCCCGCCGGACGCGGCCGTTCGACATCGACGCCGACCGGCGCGCCCCGGGACAGGGCGAGCATCCAGTGCCCGGCGGTCCGCGAGAGGCTCACCTCCCAGCCGGGACGGTCCGGCAGCCGGGGCGGTCCGTGCCGGTCGGAGCCGCAGCCCGGGCAGCGCGCCCGGCCCCACTCCAGTCGTTCCGGCGGCAGGCCGAAGAAGGCACCCAGCACCCGGCGGACCCCGGCGTGCGCCCCGACGTACCAGGCGCGCGCCGCCGCGTCCGAGAAGCGCCCGGCACGGCGGAGTTCGGCGGCACCGAGCAACGGCGTATCGGCGGCGGCCGGTTCGTCCGGCACCCACCCGGACCAGACCCACACCCCGGTGCCGGACACCGCGTCCACCACCGGCCCACCCCCGGGAGCCACCCGACCCGCCCCCTCACTCACGGCACGGCCCCCCGCATGGCCCGCACCCCCGCTCACGGCACGGCCCCCTGCATGGCCCGCACCACATGGACACGCGATGTGCACTCCAACTTCTGCATCACCACCCGCAGATGATTGACCACCGTCCACTCCGAGATGCTCAGCTGACGGGCGATCTGCCGGTTGGTGAGTCCGTCGGCGACCAGCAGCGCTATCTCCCGCTGGCGTGGGGTCAGCCACTCGGCGGCCCGGGGCGCCACCTCCCGGGTGACCGGCGGTCTGGCGAACAGCCCGACGATCAGCGCGTCCCGCAGTCCGGACTGCTGGGCCTCGGCCCGGAGCTGACGCAGGGCAGCGCTGTCCATCCCCTCCCGCAGCCGCTGGTCCAGGGTCCGGACGGCCGTCAGATCGTCCGAGATCAGGCCGTAGCGGCGCCGCAGCGCCTCCGCGGCGGCCAGGCACCGTGCCACCGCGCGTTGCTCGTCCGCCGCCTCCGCCCCCGCGACGGTGGCGACGGTCTCCAGTGCCTCGGCCACGTCGGCCGGGCCACCCACCGTCAGCAGCAACCGCATCGCCTCCCGCACCGTGTCGTACGCCTCCCGCGTGCGGCCCAGTTCACGGCGCACGCGGCCCAGGGCGATCAGCAGATCGGCCCGGATCAGCGGAACCGCGCGTCCCGCCTGCCCGGGGGCGCCGGCGGGGCGGCCCGGCAACTCGTTCAGCGCCCGCTGCAAGGGCTCCTCGGCGGTGGCGTCGCCCCGGGCGACCCGCACCAGCGCCAGCGACCTGCGCGCCAGCGCCGCTCCGTACGGGTCGTCCAGCGTGTCCAGTTCCTTGATCGCGCTCTCCAGCCACGTCGCCGCGGTGTCCATCTCGCCCCGGCGGCGCAGCAGTTCACCCGTCAGCCCGGACACCCGGGCGGCGGCGCCGGGTTCGCCCACGGTCAGTTCCGTGGCCCGGTCCAGGACCCGTTCGGCGCGCTCGGTCTCGCCACGGTTCAGCGCCCAGCAGCCGACGGACATCAGCGCCTCGGCGGCCGGGACACCGCCCATTCCCGGGGCGGCCGTGGTGCGTTCGATGTCGTCGGCGGCCTCCTCACCGAGGCCGTGCGAGAGGAGAGGTTCGGCGAGAGCCGTGAGCAGCCCCAGCAGGCGGTCGTTGTCGCCGCGTTCGCCCAGCAGCCGCACCGCCTGCCGCAGGTCGGGCATCCGGTCGCGGACGGCGGTGAGCAGCTCGGCGCGGTCGGCTCCGCCGCGCAGCCCGTCCAGGGTGCGGCGGGCGAAGTCGAGACAGTAGGCGAGGAACCGGTCGTAGACGTGCCGGGCCCGCTCCGCGTCCCGCAGCAGCTCCTTGCGGTAGTGGATGCGCACCATGTGCGGCAGCCTGAACTCCGGTTCGCCGCCCCGCCCGTCGACGCTGAGCAGCAGGCTCTTGTGCACCAGGGACTCCACGCCCAGCGCGGCCCGCTCCACGTCCAGCTCGCCCACCACCCGCGCGGCAGGCAGGTCGACCGCCCCCTCGAACACCACCAGCGAATGCAGCAGTCGCCGGTCGGCCGCCGTCAGGTCGCCCTCCGCCCAGCGCAGCGCGTCGGCGACGCTGCGGTGCCGGTCGGGCACGTCGCGCAGACGCCGCCGGTCGGCGTAGTTCCCCTCGCGCAGGCGGACCAGCACGGCCCACGGGTCGTGCGTGCCGACGGCCTCCGCCGCCATCTCGATGGCGAGCGGGATCCCGTCCAGCTCCGCGCAGATCGCGGCCACCGTCCGCTGACCCTCGGAGCCGGTGAGCGCCGTGTGGTAGTAGGGGCGCAGGGCGTCGGTGAACACCTCGACGGAGGCGGAACCCACGTCGGTGGGGAGCGGCCGCACCGGAACTATGCGTTCCGCCCGGATGTCCAGCGAACGCCTGCTGGTGGCCAGGACGTTGAGTCCCTGGCAGGCCCGGAGCAGGAACGCGATGTCCATCGCGATGACGCTGACCAGCGGATCGCAGTTGTCCAGGACAAGCAGCATGTCGCGGTGGCCGAGATGGTCCGCGACCTCCTCCGCCGTCTCGGCCCCCAGCCGGTGCCAGAGCACGCCCACGTCCGGTTCGTCGGCGAGGTCAACCAAGGTCAGGGGGGTGGCCTGGTCTCGCGTTAAGGCGGTGACGGCGGCGTAGGCGAGGCGGCTCTTGCCGACCCCCACCGGCCCGGTCAGCGTGATCAGGCGTTCGTGCGGGTCCAGCAGCAGGGAGGTCAGCAGGGTGGTCTCCGCTGACCTGCCGCGCAGCCTGCCGAGGCCGGAGTCGTACACCGACGCGGCGGCGGGTGCCGCTCCGCCGGGAGGACGGTTCTCGGCCTCTCCCCGCTCGGCAATGTTCTGTCTTGTCATGTGAGCCCCCATGAAGAGCTTCTGTCCTTGGTGACCTGCTCGCTCCCGCCGGCCGCCGCTCGGGTGTCGCGGACGCCGGACGATTCGCAGAGCCCCTAGCGCGTGATGGTGATGGGAACCTCCTGGGGTCACGTCGTGGACCGGAACCGTGGGGAGCCGGTCAACAACGGGCGGACGGCGTGCCGAGCGGCCTGGGAAGCGGTTCCGCGCGGCCTAATCCGGCGGTGGATGGATACTGCCGGAGCCGGTGGGGTATCGGGAACGGGAGGGGCGAGAGATAGGGGTTGGGCGGGCGAGTCAGGTGTGTTGGTTGGGCCTGCCCATACTGCCGGTATACCGGCGACAGCGCGCTCCCCGGAAGAGCAATGGTGACAGGGACGTCACATCAATCCCCAGTCGTAGCCTGGCGTTTACCAGCCGATGGTCCTGTTGGACGGGGACACGTCCGGGCACCTCCGGCCCCGAACCGGGCGTGGGGTACTGCGTCCGAATCGCAACCGGATCGGTAACTACGGGCCCACACCACGGACTCCCGGTGCGGCGGCGCGCGAAGAGCCGCGCCCCGCGCGGGTGGTCACCGCCGTCGGTCGGGGCCACCCACGCCCGGCACAGCGCCCCCGCGCTCCCCGGCAGCGTCCAGCTCACCCTCGGTGTTCGGGGGTTGGCGTCACGTGGCGTGAACGACAGTCACAGCGGCGGCCGTTCGCACCCTCCACCTCCGGTGACGGCGGCGGGGTACGGGGCCGTGCGGGGCGCGCCCGGCGGGACCCGGGCGGTGGCGGGGGGATGCGAGCCCGCGCTTCGGGGAGGGCACGGTTCCCCGGCGACGGCCACGGGCGGCGGTACCCGTACACCGCGCGCACTCCTACGACGGGACGCCGGTGGCACGCGGTCGGGGTGCCGTCCGACCGTCTCGCGGTGAGCGTCTCCGCGACGCCCGTCGGTACGGGAGACGCCCGTCGGTGTCTGAGGAGCCCGGTCGGCCCGCCCGTGCCGGGGACCGCGGGGCCGTCCAGCGGGCCGGGGGCCCGGCCCCCGCCGAAAGGGCCGCGTCGGAAGGGCCGCGCCGCTGGCGGGCGGTGACGCGGCGCGCCCGGCGCCGGTCTAGGACGCCGGGGCGCGTGCCGCCCAGCGGCGCCTCGGTTCCGCCGCCGGGCGTACGGGTCAGGCGAAGCGGATCAGGCGGAGCCGAAGGCCGCCTCCCGGTGACGGCGCAGCCGCCCGGCCATCAGAGCGGCCATCGGGCGTGCCGGAATGCCGCCCTCCTCGCCGGGTCCGGCCACCGAGGACAGCCACGGGGGCATGAACCACAGGGTCCAGCGGGCCGCGGACTTCACCATGCCGCCCTCGAAGCGCTTCCAGAGGTCCGCGTCCAGGGCGGGCGCGAGACGGCCGGTCAGTTCACGTTCCTCGTCCCGCGTGTGGGTGCCGAGGGCGTCATGGGTGGCGCGGGCCGCCTTCTCGACCGCCTCGGCGCCGCCGCCGTCCTCGGTCAGGGCCTTGAGGGCGTCGTGGAGGTCCGTCTGGTGCCGTTGCAGGTCGTCGTGTTCCTTCTGCAACAGGGCCAGCGCCTCCGCGTCCGCGCCCCTGCGACTCAGCTCGGGCCAGATGATGTCGTCCTCGCCCTGGTGGTGGTGCTCGATGATCTCGGTGATGCGCAGGCCGTAGGCCTGGAGACCGGACGGGCGGCCGGGAACCGGGCGCTGGGTCAGGGACCCCGCCGTGTCCGCGATCCGGCTCAGATCGCAGAGCATGGCGCGGTGGGCGAGGATCATCGTCTGGTGGGCCTTGGGCAGTTGAGCTGTCGCGGGAGTCACGGAGGGCTCCTTCGTCGTCGGGGTCGGAGTGCGGTCGCCGGAAGCGGGAGAACGGGGAGAACGCGGAGAAGCGGCGGGGGAACCGGGGTCAGACGAGGCTACCTCCGGCCGCCAGGAGCGCACCCAGATCGAAGAGCTGGAGAAAGACCGGGTCCACCTTCGAGGGCGCCGTGTAGTGGTGGCCGAACCTCTTCCGGTACTGCGCGAACCAGTCCGGCCGGTGGTAGAGGAAGAGGATGTCGTGGAACGCCATGCGGCGTACCGCGATCAGCGGCAGCGGTGAGCGGTTGACCGGGAACAGCGGGTTGCGGCTGGCGGGCGCCTCGCACTCCGGGTGCATCTGGCCGAGCATCAGGCCACGCTCCACCGATATGTCCTTCATGACGCCGTGGACCTCGTCGACCAGCGGCCAGGTTTCCCGGGTCAGGCCGTCGAAGACCACGATGAGGCTGTCCAGGGAGGCGTTCCGGGTCGTCGGCGGGGTCGTCTCGAAGACGTCCATCGCGCGGTGGACCAGGGTCTCCATCCGGGACAGGCCATCGTCCGGACCCACGTGGCAGCGCACCTTGCGGAGCGCGCCAGCCCGGATCGCGGGGCGCACGAAGGGGCACACGGCGTCCTCGCGGCCCAACTCGGGGTGGGGCGCGCTGATGTAGTCGTCCAGCCAGGCGGAGAGGACCGCCTCCTGTGCCTCCGTGAGGAGCTGGAAGGGCGGCTGCGGGAGCGTCACCTCAGCTCCCGCCCGCGGCTCGACGCCCAGCACCGCGGCGAGCGCGGCCACGCAGCGCTCCACCTGGTGCGGGGTGCCGACCGTGATCCGGAGGCTGCCCGGGAGGCCCAGCGGGCTCAGATCCCGTACCAGAACCTGGTGTTCGGACGCCAGACGCGCGGCGACGCGTGCGCTGTCGCCGGGGACGTCCGCCATGACGAAGTTCGCGTGTGAGGGAGAGGCGGGGACCCCTATCGCCTCCAGGTTCTTGACCAGGTGCTCCCGGGCCCGGGCGGTCTGGTCCCGCACGCGCTCCAGGTGGCCCGGTTCCGCGACGGCCCGCAGCACGGCCCGTTGCGCCGGACGGCTGACGCGGAACGGGAGCGCGCCGGCCGTGCGCGCGCACCGGGCGACCAGCTCCGGCGGGCCGATCAGGCAGCCGATGCGGACCGAGGCCAGACCCCACGCCTTGGAGAAGGTGCGGAGGACGAGCGCGTCGGCGCCCGCACGGACGGCCGCCAGGCCGTGCTCGTGTTCCGGGCCCGCGAAGTCCAGGTACGCCTCGTCCAGGACCAGGACGCCCGGCGACTCCTCGCGCGCCGCGAGCAGTTGGCGCACGTCCTCCGCCCCCAGGACGCTGCCCGTGGGGTTGAGCGGGTTGCAGACGAACGCCAGGTCGGCGCCGTCCCGCAGCGCGTCGGCCAGGTCCGCCACGGGTACCGCCCGGTCCCGCAGGGGGAGGGTGCTGACCGTGGCCCCCACGGCCGCCGCCGAGGCCGCGTAGCCCGGGAACGTCGACTCCGTCAGGGCCACCCGCGCGCCCGGTTCGCGGAGGAAGGTGAGGGAGGTCAGCAGAACCAGCTCGTCCACCCCGTTGCCGGGCAGCACCATGTCGGGGGTGACGCCGAAGTGGGCGGCCAGGGCCTCACGGACGGCGGTGTACTCGCTGTCCGGGTAGTGCGGCAGATGGGAGTCCGCTTCCTCGGAGACCGCTTCGGCCGTGCCCGCCGGAGGTCCGTACGGGCTCTCGTTCAGGTGCAGCCGCAGCCAGCCGGGGCCCTCCCCCGGGTCGGCGGAACGGAAGAAGGAACCCGGCGTCGCCGCCGCGTCGGTCGTCGCGGTCGTTGCGGTGGTGTCGGTCGTCATCGTGTTGCCTTTCCGCCGGTCAGCCGAGGCGCGCTCGGGCAGTGGTCGTGGTCCGGTCCTCGCTCAGCGGCTCCCGGCGGCGCCGCACCGTGCCGCTCGACGGCCGGGGCACCGCGTCGGCCTCCGGGAACCGGCACTCGGTCAGGGCGACGCACGTCGCGCGGACAGCGCGCGCGGGCGGCGGCGGGGAGGGCGCTGCCTCGGCGTCGCGCAGGGCCAGCGGGGGGAGGCGCTCGGTGTCGGCGCGGAGGACCTTCCAGACGAGCAGGGCCCTCTCCGGCGTCCGGACGAGGACGGCGCTGAGGCCCGCCCCGCACCGCGTCACGCCCCGCCGGGCCGGGCGCGAAGAGGCGTGGTGGCCGGGGTGACCGTGGTGCCGGGCCCCGCCGAACGACGGCACGGCGAACGAGCGGACCTCGCGCGAGGCGCCGGAGGTGGCGCGGCGACGGCGGCCGACGGTGTGCGCGGGTGAGCCGACGGTGTGCGCGGGTGGACGGCTCGTCCAGCCGGAGCGCGGAGAAGTCGTCCGGGACGGCGCGGACGTACGCGACGACGAACGGGACGTCGCGGCGGTGGCGGATCGCCGCCGCGGTGGCTCCGGCACCCGGCATGCTCCTAGGCCACCCTGGTCGCGTCGACCAGCTCGACGGGGCCGACGGGATCAACGCGGCCGACAAGGTCAACGCGGTCAACAGGGCCGCACATGATCCTGGTGCCGGTCGCCCCCGACGGGTCGGACTCGATTCCCGTCGCGTCCTCGACGGCGTGGATGATATCGGCGACCCGCAGGCCGGAGAGCCCGGCGGACTCGAATTCCGCCTCCGCATTCAATGTGAACCGAGAGACTTCACCGCCCAGTTTCGCGGCATTGAGTTCACCGACCATGGAAACACTGACCACCGAAGTTCCCTTTCCTGCGGAGCGGCGAGTGGGCCATGGGGTTGTCCACGGGTTCACCGGGGAACAGCCAGTATATGGAGGGTGATCACACGGCGGCATAGCAATCGACTGGCAGGATATTGCCATGGGTTGACCTGCCCCCCTTAGCAGGAAACTGCGTCTGGCTCGCCCGGCTCCCGGTCCCGAAGAGTGACGGGGCCCGTCGCCTATTCCGAATTCAGAATTGAGGCCGCATGGGGCACTCACTGCGCGTGGTCGACCACGTCGTGGAATTCCTCAGGGAGCAGCAGCTCACCCATGTCTTCGGCGTGGGCGGAGCCAATATCGAAGACCTTTACGACGCCATCGACCACGCCGCGGGTCCGGTACGCGGCCTGGTGGCCAAGCACGAGTACGCCGCCGTGTCCATGGCCGACGGCCACCACCGCGCCACCGGTCGTCCGGCGGTCGTCGCCGTCACCTCCGGGGCGGGCGCGATGAACGCCGTGCCCGGCCTCGCCGAACTGCGCGCCTCCGGCATCCCGGCGCTCGCGCTCGTCGGCCAGCCGCCCGTCGAACTGGACGGTCTCGGCTCGTTCCAGGAGACCTCCGGCAAGGCCGACTCGATGGACGCGCTGCGGCTGTTCGGCGAGATCGGCGTGTACTGCGCCCGCGTCAACGACCCCGCCGCGATCACCGAGGTCCTGCCGGCCGCGCTCGAAGCCGCGCTCAGCGAGGTCCCGGGCCCCGCGATCCTGCTGCTCCCCAAGGACGTCCAGCAGTCGGTCGTTCCCCCCTGGGAACAGCCGCCGAGGGTGACCGCGCGACCGCGTCCCCTCGCGCCGGACGCCACCCGGAGGGAAGCCGTCCGCCTGCTCACGGCGGCCCGGGAGGCCCAGGGCATCGCCATCATGTCCGGCACCGGTGTGGTGCGCGGCGAGGCGCGCGCCGCGCTGGAACGGCTCAGCGACGCGCTCGACGCCAACGTGGCCGTCGCGCCCGACGCCAAGGACGCGTTCGACAACCACCACCCCCGCTTCCTCGGCGTCACCGGCGCCATCGGCCACGCCGCCGCGCGCGAGCGGATCGAGAGCGCCTCCGCCGTGCTGCTGGCCGGCACCCGGCTGCCCCAGCTCTCCGCCGGGCCGATCCGCGAACACCTCAAGGGCGTCCCGCTGATCAGCGTGGACAGCCGCCCGCCGCTGCTCGGCGCCGAGCACCCCGACCTGATCCAGCTCGACGGCCCGCTGAGCGCGGAACTCGACGCCCTCACCGCGCTGTTGACGGAGACCCGCGCGGAGACCCGCCCGGAGACCCGCACCGGCGGCCACACCGACGGGCGTCCCGCGCCGGGCCCGCCCGCCGAACCCACCGCCTCCGCGACGCCCACCCGCTCCTCGGCCGGGGAGCCGATCGACGGACCAGCCGACGGACCAGCCGACGCGGGGCTCAGCATGCGCCAGGCCGTCGAGGTCCTCGCCGGGCAGATGCCGGACGGCGCCGTCGTGGTCGTGGACGCGGGCAACACCGGCGCCACCGTCATCCACCACCTGCCCACACCGCGCGGCGGCCGCTTCATCGTCGCGCAGGGCATGGGCGGCATGGGGCACAGCTTCGGTGCCGGAATCGGCGCCTGCATGGCCACCGGCGCCCCCACCTACGTGATCGCCGGGGACGGCTCGTTCCTCATGCACGGCATGGAGATCCACACGGCGGCCCAGTTCGACCTGCCGATCACCTACCTGATCCTCAACAACAACGCGCACGCCATGTGCCACACCCGCGAGCAGGTCTTCTTCGCCGCGGACTACACGTACAACCTCTTCTCCCCCTCGCACATCGCCGCTGGCGTCGACGCCCTGTTCCCGAGCGTCGCGGCGCGGCACGCGCGGGACGCCGGGGAGCTGCGCCGCGCCCTCGCCGAGCGAGCCGCGGACCCGAGGGGCCCAGCCCTGGTCGAGGTGGAGGTGGACCCACACGAGGTCCCGCCGTTCACCCCGTTCCAGCGGCCACCGCGCGGCCCCGCGTGACACCTGAGTCCCACCACGAGCACCACCACGAGTACCACCGAAAGGACCACACCGATATGACCACCCTGCCGTACACCCCGCCGCCCGCCATCCCGCCGGCCATCGCCGACGTCCCGGGCCTCCTCCGCTGGGAGACCACCTCGCGGGAGGAAGCCGTCGCCCAGGCCGGCGAGTTCACCAAGGACTCGTTCACCTACGACGAGGTCTACGGCCGCTTCTGCACCATCGAGGAGTACATCGACGCGCCGCCCGAGGCCGTCTTCGACTACCTCCGCGACGAGCGCAACCTAAACGAGTACACCTACAGCACCCGCGACTTCGCGCCCGTCCCCGACAAGCCGGGCCTGTTCGTCGGACGCGACACCCTGCCGGACGACAACACCAAGATCTACCTGCGCATGGAGACCAACCGCTCCGCGCTCACCGTCGACATGCACTGCGCCTGGGACCAGGGCGACCACCTGTGGATGATCTACCTCTACCGGATCGTCGACGCGCAGGTCGTGCTCAACAAGCCCGGCTCGGTCGTGCTGTGGAGCAACTGCCGGCACCCGTTCTACGCCAACAACCCCTTCCCGGAGACCGTCCCCAACCCGGAGCGTCCGTGGGTGGGCGACTTCTGGGACCTCTTCTACGCGGGGCACGCGCTGGAGATGATCAACCTCAAGAAGATCCTGGAGCACCGCCACGGGTACGGCGAGTGGGCCGCCGGGAAGACCGGCGCGTGAGGACGGTCACCACGTTCTGACGCGACGCGCGGCATCGGCCTCGTCCCGAGCCACGTCCCGCCGTTCACCGGCGTCGGCGCCGAGCCCAACCACCGGCGCCGACGCCGCGCTCGGGCACCGACCGGGGCTCCGCCCCGAGCGGGTGACCGAACCCCGACGGCGGCCGCGCCGCCCTCGTCCGCCCGCCGCGCACCGCACAGGCACTCATCGGCACAGACCAGGGCCGCGCGGCCGGTTCCGCGCGGCCCCGCGTGACACCTGAGCCCCACCACGAGTCCATCGAAAGGACCCTGCCGATATGGCCTCGCCGCCGTACACCCCGCAGCCCGCCGTCCCGTCGGCCACCACTGACGTCCCGGGCCTCAAGAAGATCCCGGAGCACCGCCACGGGTACGGCGCGTGGGCAGCCGACGGGGCCGCCGCGTGAAGACGGTCAGCCTCCTGGAGGTCGCGTCGTACCTGCCGCCCGACCAGGTGCCGACCTCCTGGTTCGACCAGTTCCAGGACGGCACCGGCGAACTCAGCGGGCACAAGATGTTCGAGGCGCCGACCTACCGGCACCACGTGGCCCGCGAGGAGAGCGCCGCGGACATGATCGAGCAGGCGGCACGCACCCTGCTGGACCGCATCGGCCCCGACGAGGCGCGCGGCATCGAC
The DNA here is from genome assembly GCF_013450295.1 of Streptomyces sp. AJS327. GTDB lineage: Bacteria > Actinomycetota > Actinomycetes > Streptomycetales > Streptomycetaceae > Streptomyces. Next base: position 964,529 of record NZ_SKBR01000003.1, on the reverse strand, counting down.
CTCGTCCTCACCAACGTCCTCCTGCCCGACCTGCCCTTCACCGGCTCCGGCGCCGAGATCAGCCACCGCCTGGGACTCAGCCCCGAGTGGGTGATCGACGCCCACAACGGCGGCTGCGCCTCCTTCGTCCACCTGCTGCGCACCGCACAGGCACTCATCGGCACGGGCCAGGCCCGCGCGGCCCTGATCTGCAACGTGCAGAACGTCGCCGGGACGGTGATGACCCAGGAGCAGGTCAGGGGCCTGCCGCAGGCGGTCGTGCCGGGCGACGGCTGCGGCGTGGCCTACGTCGCCGCCTCCGAGGAGTCCCCGGTGCTCGGCATCGAGGTGCGCAACCTCGGCGAGTACTCCAAGGACTGCGGCGTCACCCTCGCCGACGGCCGCAAGTACTGGGAGGCGGGCGAGAGTCAGATGCGCGTCGACTTCACGCCCGGCAAGGTCAGCGAGATCGTCGAACGCGGCCACCGCCTCGTCCCGGAGGTCGTGCGGTCGGTCTGCGACCGGCTTGACCTCACCACGCACGACCTCGACCGCCTCGTCACCAACCAGCCGAACCGGGTGTTCCTCCGCACGTGGCAGGAGGACCTGGAGGTCAGGCCGGAGGACCACCTGGAGACGTACGACCGCTTCGGCAACCTCTTCGGCGCGGCGGTTCCGGTCAACCTGGACCACGGAGTCCGCGAGGGCCGCGTCCCGGACGGCAGCCTCCTGATGCTCGCCGGTTTCGCTCACGCGGGCGACTTCGCGGGCGCGGCGGCCGTCCACTGGCGCCGGGGCACAACGCACTGACGACTGGGCGGCTGAGCGGCTGGTGTGCGGCACGACGCACTGACGACTGGGCGGCTGGTGCGTGGCGGGTGGCCGGGCGGGTGGACAGGCGCGGGGCGGAACGCCGCCCGGCCGCGCCTGTCCGGTGAGGGGCACGGCGCCGATCGCCACCCCCGTACCCGCGCCCGTCCGATGAGGGCGGGGCGCCGGTGGCCGCCCCTATCCGGCCCCCCAGCCGGGCCCCCGCCGCGCACCGGAGCGGAGCCGACTCCCCGCCCGCCACCACCGCACCGGGCTCGCGGGCGAACAGCCCCGCACGCACCGGCCGTACGCTGGTCCTCATGCCCGGATGGCTCCGCGTTCCCCCACTGCCGCCGATGGTCCGTGACCGGCTCACGGAGATCGCCACCGCCACCGCGATCTGCCTACTCATGGCGGCGACCTCGATCGGCACCGCACTGCGCGGCGGCGGGGATCCCTGGCATATGGCCCTGCTCGGCTGGCTGTTGACCGTGGCCGTCTGCGCGGCGCTGCCCCTGCACCGCGAACGGCCCGTCCTCGTCGCCCTGTTCACCGTGCTGGCCACCGGCGTGTACTACATCACCGGCGTCGAGGACGGACCGCTGGTGATCGCCCCGATCGTGGCGCTGTACCACGTCGCGGCGGCCGGGCACACCCGCGCCGCCGTCTCCCTCGCCGCGCTGATGGCGCTCGGCACCGGTGCCGGAACCCTCGCGGGCAACGAGGAGATGAACCGCATCGCGATCTTCATGCTCACCGGGTGGCTGATCGCGGTGATCGCCCTCGGCAGCATGCGCCGGGGCCGCCTCGCCTACGCGGAGGCCGAGGCCAGGCGCCAGGCCACCGAGGAACGGCTGCGCGTCGCCCGCGAGGTACACGACGTGGTGGGCCACCACATCTCCCTGATCAACGTGCAGGCCAGCGCGGCGGTCCACCGCGCCGAACGCGACCCCGGGCAGGCCGTGGCGGCGCTGCGCACCATCAAGTCCGCCAGCCGCGAGACCCTGCGCGAACTCCGCGCCACACTGGGGGTGTTGCGCCGCGCCGACACCCCGGACGCCGCTCCTTCCCCGAAGCGAACGCCCGTGACCCCCCACCCCTCCGAGACGACACAGACGGACGAGGCGCCCCCGGCCCCCGAGACCGCCGGGGCCGCTGCTGTCTCTGAAGCCGCCAAGGCCGTCGGGACCTTCGCCGAAGCCGCTGAAGCCACCGAGATCTCCACGACGGCCCAGGTGGACGGCGGGACAGCCGGGATCTCCGGGACAGCCCAGGCCGCGGGGACAGTTGGGAACACGGGGACAGCCCAGGCAGCGGGGACGGCCGGGGGTTCCGACACCGGCCAGGTGGACGCGACCGCCCTAGCCTCCGGGAGTCGCCCCGGCACCTCCGAACACCCCACCGCGGAACCTCCCGCCGGGGGCCGCCCGGCGGTGCACGGGGTCCCCGCAGGGCCACCCGCCCAGCAGGCCCACGCCCAGCGGGCCCACGTTCAACCGGCCCACGCCCAACGGGACCACGCTCAGCCGGCCCACGCCCAACGGGACCACGCTCAGCCAGCCCACGCTCAGCCGGCCCACGCTCAGGGCCGCGCCGACGCCGGGCACGGACCACTGAACGGCGCGGCGGCGAGGGCGTCTTCGGAGGAACCGTCCGCCCCGGAGGCGCCGCCGGGACTCGACCGGCTGCCGGAACTGCTCGCCCGCGCGGGCGCCACCGGGGTGCGGCTCGACGCCCGGTTCACCGGCCTCCACGACGGACTGCCGCCCGAAGTGGAGCGGGACGCCTACCGGATCGTCCAGGAGTCGCTGACCAACGCGCTCCGACACGCCACCCCCACCCGTATCACCGTCCATCTCACTTACGGTGCCCGGGAGTTGGAGCTACGCGTCGAGAACGACGACCCCGACGGCGCCCCACCCCCAGCAGCCGCCCCCCACAGCGGAAGCGTTAGCGATAGCGGAAACAGCGGTGGGAGCAGCAGTGACGGCGGCAGGGGGAACAGCCGCAACGAAAGGGACGGCGGACGTGATGGGAGCAGGAGCGGCAACGGAAGCGGAAACAGGAGTGCCGGTGGCAGCGGCAGCGGGGTACGCGGTATGCGGGAGCGCGCCCGGCAGCACGGCGGGGAGCTGACCGCGGGCCCACGTGCCAACGCCCCGGACGGCTATGTCGTCCACGCCCGCCTCCCCTACCAGCCAGCCCCGCACCTCGCCGCGCCGTGACCCTCTCTTCGGGGCCCCCTCCCCTCCCCCCGCCCCACCCCACCCCTCACCCTCCCCACCTCGCGGGCCTGCTGGCAGCGGCCGGTCGCGACCGTGCGCTCACCGGCTGGGACGCGCGCGGGCCCGGGCCTACCCTGTGGGCATGACCGCCACGCCTTCCGGGGAACCCGCCGAAGCCGCCCCGGAGCAGGTGCACGTGCTGCTCGCCGACGACCAGCGGCTCGTCCGCGCCGGTTTCCGCTCGATCCTCGACGACGAACCGGACCTCACGGTCGTCGGCGAGGCCGCCGACGGCGCCGAGGCGCTACGGCGTTGCCTCGAACTCCGGCCGCACGTCGTGCTGATGGACATCCGGATGCCCGGGACTGACGGACTGGAGGCGGCCCGCTCGATCGCCGCCGAACCTGCGCTGGCCGACGTGCGCGTCGTCATCCTCACCACTTTCGACGAGGACGACCACATCTACGCCGCCCTGCGCGCCGGAGCCACCGGCTTCCTCGTCAAGGACACCGAACCGGAAGAGCTGGTGCACGCCGTGCGGGTCGCCGCCCGCGGGGAGGCGCTGATCAGCCCGTCGGTCACCCGGCGGCTGATCGCGGAGTTCGCCGGACGCGCCCGCCCTCCCCGGCTCCCCACCGCGCTGCGCGCGCTCACCAGCCGCGAGCGGGAGGTGCTGGAACTCGTCGCGCTCGGCCTGTCCAACGACGAGATCGCCGCGCGGCTGGTGCTCAGCCCCGCCACGTCCAAGACCCACGTCAGCCGGATCATGACCAAACTCGCTGTCCGCGACCGCGCCCAACTCGTCGTTCTCGCCTACGAGTCCGGTCTCGTCAGCCCCGGCTGGATCACTCACCCCACCCCCCGTCGCCCCATCTGACCGCATCCACCACCACGAGTTCCGTCACCGGTACCACCCCTCCCACCGGCCACACGCTTGACGCCGACCAGGACCCGGTAGCGCGGCCGTTTCGCGAACTCCGCCATCTCCCATACCGCCGGGCGCCCCACCTCCGCACACAGGTGCAGCACCCGCTCCTCGCCCACCCAGACCCCCACGTGCGCGCCGTAGGCGTCATCGACGGCGTTGACCAGCACCAGGTCGAGTGGCTGGGCGACCGGCACACGAGTGGTGAACCGGGTATCGGCCCACAGTTCGCTCGACCTCAGTTCAGGCGGCGCCAGCCCGAAGTACCGAAGCACCGCGTACGCGAACGACTGGCAGTTGGCGCCCCGCTCCAGACCAGGGCTGGCCGCTACCTCCGACGCCCCCGGATACCGGGAGCCCACATACGGAACGTCCCAGAAACCCCCCGGCAGTTGCCCCACCACAGACCCCACGTTCACCCCTCCTGCCAGGCTGAACCGGGACAGGGCTCTCCACCACGCAGACGGCCACAGCATCCATGGGACAACCCCTCAACGCGCCACGGCGCGGCATTCACCCTGGCACCCTTCCAGGGAAAAGCTCCACATGACGGGGAGAATCGGCGGTCTCGGTTGGGCCAGGCAACGGCTGCCGCACGGAGGACTATCCGCGGTGCCCCTGGGGCTGAGCAGGCAGTTCCGCCAAGTGTCGCTGGTACAACGGTCCTGAGGCGAAAGCGGCGTTGGCTGGTGCCGGTGCGGCTTCCTCGATCAGGTGCTGGGCCGCGGCCTTGAGGACCGCCCCCCACACCAGCACGTGCTGTTGTGCTGACCGTCCGCACTCCTGCGGTTCCCCAGGGAGACACAACGGCAGTGCCGGTCCGACCTTGTTCACCGCATGCCGCACGTAACCAGCGATCAAGGCCCATTCCTCTTCCGATCGCCGCACCGCCTGACCGGCGGGATCGCCGTTCAGCCAGCTGTGGAAGTCGTCGCCGTGATCCACCGAATCCTCCTCGCTCAGCGACTCATGCGGATGCGCTGATCGTAGCGTCGCGGGGCGTGCTGGTGGCTTGCTTCGGGTCGCAGTACCCGACCGAGGGGACGCACGGGCCACACGGGCCGCACATAGGGAGAAACTGTGGAGGCGTGCACGATTCCGCGCCCTCCCCCAGCGCCGCCGCGATATCCGCACGCACCTCCGCCATGCGCGTTCCGCCCCAGATTTTCGAGAGAGGTACGGTCAGCACGTTCCCGATGCTCAGGAACCGACCGAGCACGCACGGCCACACGTCACCTGTGGGGCCGACCGCACATTTCTCGTGGGCACAGTGCCCGCACAGGTCCGCGACAGCGGGCGTGACGCCCCTACTGGCCCTTCCGAACGCTCGCGTCCGGTCACCTCCGACCTGGTCCACCCCGAGCGTTACGAGATCTTGTGCCGCCTCTCGGACTCGCTGCCCTTCCCGGACCGCCACCACTCCGCCGCGCAACGGGCTGTTCAGCCTCAGCGCCCTTTCCACGTTCGCCCGTGTCCGCTTGTGAGAACCCTTGAGCCTGGTCACCGCGTCGTGGTCCTCCGCTGTGTCGGAGTAGTACGAAGTGGCAAGCCTCACCCCGCAGTCCACGAAGGTTTCCCACAACTCCTCCCGGATGTGGGACATGTTGGAGAAAACCTCGACGGACAGTCCCGCCCCGTATGCGCGCCGAATCAACTCCGGCAGGTCGGGGTAGAGGGTCGGCTCGCCCCCGATGAACTGAACATCCAGGGCACCCATACCCGAGAGTTGGTCAATAACGCTCATCCAGTCCCGCACACTCATGGCGCCGTGGGTACCCTTCGGGGAGGAATCCGCGTAGCAGTGATCACAGAATTCATTGCAGAGCCCAGTGACCTCTAACCAGGCAAATTTCAGCCGGTTTTGATCAGTACTCATTCCGAGTCTCCTTACGACTTCGACGTGCCGCTGCCCACCTCCACAGGGCCCGAGCAGCGGGCAACGGGAACTGTCGGCTTTCTCCTTCGGATTTGCCGACGACATCTTTCACACATCACAGCCCACAGGAACCCAATGGGTTGCCCTCAGCGACGTCCACACTGATCTCGTCGCACCCCTCGCCGGACACGCGTTGTTCGGGCCAGCCGTGCTCCTTGCCACCATCGAGCGAGCGGACGCGAGCAGCGGCGCCTCGTGCTCCGTGGCGCGAACCCCACAGGCTCCGTTGATTCACGACAAGACTCCCTGACTCCCCGTACCGTGGGAACTCGGGCCATTCACGGAGACCCGTGGCCACCTCGACCCTGACACCGGTCACCGTCGCCCGACGACATGTGACAGGAAATCAGGGGAAGTTGAGGCAGGCCACGGCAGAAAGGCCGCACCTCTGTCGCACCGTCGCCGCACTGGCTACGCTGACCAGGGATGGACACGTCGGAACCAGGGAGGCCGACAGCCGTGAACAGCAGCCGACGGAGGAGGTTCGCGGAGCGACGCAAGGCGTGCGGGTACAGCCAGGAGGAATTCGCTGAGGCAGTCAACGTGGACCGCTCCACCATCCAACGCTGGGAAAGCGGGAGCACCGACCCTCAGCCCTGGCAACGACCCAAGATCACCAGGGCGTTGGACATCACGGCAGGAGAACTGGACGCACTACTGACTCCGGAATGCCGAGCACCTGTTCGGCTACATGGCATCCTCCCCGCCGCCGAAGAAGCAGAGGATGAGCTCGAAGCTCTCGAACTGGCTCGCCGGGTCGCGGCGAGTGATGTGGGAAGAGAGACACTGAGCCGCCTTGAGGGCGCTTTCGACGAACTGGCCATGAAATACCCTGCATCCGCACCTAAGGACCTGATGAAACAGGTTCGCAAACATTCCTCGTACGTGACTCATCTCATCGACGCTCGGATGACCCTGGGGGAAAAACGACGCTTGTGTGTCGTCGGGGGCTGGCTTCAACTACTCGGCGCGACGCTCCATATCGACCTCAACCAAGAGCAGTCAGCCACGGCCAGACTACAAACAGCGGCCACCCTGGCTCGCCAAGCGGAGCACCGCGAGATTGAGGCTTGGTGTTACGAGACCGACGCATGGCGTGTACTGACAGATGGTGAGTACGGTCGCGCATTGAAACTCTCAAAGGTCGCCCAGGCAATAGCCCCTACAGGTAGCTCTGTGGCGATCCAAGCTACGGCGCAAGAGGGAAGAGCAAGAGCACGCCTCGGTGAACGTCATGGAACTTACGTAGCCATAGAGCGCGTTCACCAGATGGCGGGAACCGTGACGGAACTCAGAGGGAAAGAACATCACTACCAGTACGACCCAGGAAAGTCCCTGGCCTACACGGCGACGACCCTCGCATGGGTCGGAGATCGTGCTGCGGAATCCTACGCCAGGGAAGTAATCGCCCAACTCACTCCAGCCGATGACATCGAGAAATGGCCCCGCAGGGTGGCCTCCGCGAACCTTGACCTCGCCCTCTCGCTGCTGGGCAGTGATCAACTGGACGAGGCATGCGACGCGGCCCGCAGAGCAATGCTCTCGGGGCGCGTCGCGCCGTCCAACCACTGGCGCGCGTGGGAAGTCGTCAGGGCCGCAGAAGCCCGCGGACTGCGAGAGACATCGGATATGCGGGAGGCGTATCACAGCATGCGGTCGTCACCGGGCGAGAAGTAGCGCGGGAACGAAAACCCCTGGCCGGTTCTTCCCCGCACCGGTGGGCATGGTCGCCCGTCCCGGAGGTTTCCGAGAGGGGGTCTCGGGTGCCGCGTGCGCCAAGAATCGCAACTGTGGGGGTAGGGGGGAAGCGGATCTGCTCCTGGCGAAGTAGGGCGGTTGACCGCTTGTGGGCGACGCGGGCGGGGCGTCTCACGGCGCAACCTGGCCGCATGACCACGCACCTGTTTCCGGAGCGGGCGGCGTCCGTCCTCGCCGGGCTGCTGATCGGCGCGGCGCTGGGGCTGTTCCTGACCCAGACGGTCGCCGCGTTCCTCACCTTCGTTCTCCATCGCACCCTCGATGTGGACGGTACGCCCGTCCTGCTCGCGCTGTTCATCGCCGTGCCGGTGCTGGGTGGGATAGCGGGCGGTGTCATCGGCTACCGCCGGGGAGACGACGCCACGCCGGGCCGCCGGGGAGGCCGTCGATGACCACCACCCCGCACGCCCAGGAACCTCATGGACCGCTGGGGCCTCAGGACACCGGCCAACTCACGCCGTCCGGCGGGGTGTTCGCGCGGATCGCGGGCTGGGCGCAGCGCCGTCGCTGGGGTGCGCTGGCGCTGTGGACGCTGGTGCTGCTCGCGGTCACGGTGGCCTCGCAGCTGGTGGGCGACGGCTACCGGAACGACTTCGCGCTGCCCGGCACGGACTCGCAGGCCGCCACGGACGTGCTGCGCGAGCACGGCTCCGAGCAGGCAGGCGACAGCGTCGAGATCGTCTTCCAGCGGGAGGCCGACCGGCGGGGGGTGACGGGCCCCGAGGCGCGCAGTGAGATATCCGGTCTGCTGGAGCGGGTGCGGAAGCTGCCCAGCGTCGCGCAGGTGCGGAGCCCGTACCAGGATCGCGCCGCGCTGTCCGAGGACCGCACGATCGGCTACGCCACGGTCACGCTGGACGCCAAGGCGGAGGAGGTACCGAAGGAGGACGTCACCGAACTCATCGACACCGCGCGGGCGGTGGACGGCGAGCAGGACCTGCGCGTCGAACTCGGCGGGGAGGCGGTGCGTGGCGCCGAGGAGAGCGAGGGCGGCGGCGCGGAGGGCGCCGGGATGCTCGCCGCGCTGGTGGTGCTGGTGCTGCTGTTCGGTTCGCTGGTCGCGGCGGCGCTGCCGCTGGTCACGGCGGTGTTCGCGGTGGGCGGCGCGGTCGGGCTGATAGCCCTCGCCTCGCACGTCTTCACCGTCGCGGACTTCACGCCACCGATCATGATGCTGGTCGGTCTCGGGGTGGGCGTCGACTACGCGTTGCTGATCTTCTACCGGTTCCGGCACGAGTTGATCGAGGGCGCGGACCTGGCGACCGCCACCCGCACCGCGCTGGACGCGGCGGGCCGCACCGTGTTCTTCGCGGGCTGCACCGTGATCATCGCCTTGCTGGGGCTGGTGGCGCTGGGGTTGGGCGCGCTTCAGGGCGTCGCGCTCGCCGTGGCGCTGACGGTGCTGATGACCATGGCCGCCTCGCTGGTCCTGTTGCCCGCGCTGATGTCCGTCTTCGGCCCGCGCGTCCAGCGGCACGTGCTCAGGCGGGCGGAACGGGCACGCGCCAGGGGCGCCGAGGAGGGCGCCAGGTGGCGGGCGCTGGGCGCGGCGGTTCAGCGCCGTCCGGTGCCCACCCTGTTGGTGGCGGTGGTGGCGCTGCTCGCGCTGGCCGCCCCCGCGCTGGACATGCGGCTGGGTTTCGCGGACGCGGGTAACGACGCGGAGTCGTCGACCAGCAGGCAGGCGTACGACCTGCTGGCCGAGGGCTTCGGTCCCGGTTTCAGCGGTCCGCTGGTGGTCGTGGCGCGGGGTGGTGAGGACGACGGGACGGCGCTGCGCGAGAAGCTGCTGGCCACGGACGGGGTCGCGGCGGCCACCCCGCCCATGCCCGCCCGGGGCGCCGGGGACCACCCGATCAGTACGGTGATCGCGTTCCCGGCCAGCGCCCCGCAGGACGAGGCGACCGCCGATCTGGTGCACGCCCTGCGCTCGGAGACGCTGCCCGCGCTGGAGCGGCGGACCGATGCCGAGTACCTGGTGGGTGGTCCGACGGCGGCCACCCAGGACTTCGCGGACACCGTGTCGGATCGGCTGCCGCTGTTCGTCGCGATCGTGGTGGGTCTCTCCACGCTGCTGCTGATGCTGGTGTTCCGCTCGCTGCTGATCCCGCTCAAGGCGGCCGTGCTGAACCTGCTGAGCATCGCGGCGGCGCTGGGCGCGGTCACCCTGGTCTTCCAGGACGGCTGGTTCGGCGTGCAGCCGGGGCCCGTCGAGGCGTTCATCCCCGTGATGATCTTCGCGATCGTGTTCGGGCTCTCCATGGACTACGAGGTCTTCCTGGTCTCCCGGATGCATGAGGAGTGGGAACGCACCCGCGACGCGGGCCACTCGGTACGGGAGGGGCTGGCCGCCACCGGCAAGGTCATCACGGCCGCCGCCGCCATCATGATCGTGGTGTTCGCCGCGTTCATCCTGAGCCCGGACCGGATGCTCCAGCAGTTCGGCCTGGGGCTGGCGGTGGCCATCGCGCTGGACGCGATCGTCATCCGCTGTCTGATCGTCCCGGCCGTGATGCGGCTGTTCGGTCGGTCCGCCTGGTGGCTGCCCGCGCCCCTGGCCCGACGCCTGCCCACGGTGGCCCTGGAGCGTCCCACCAACTGACCGTCCGAAGCCCCGACTTCAGGGGGAGCCGGGGCCACGGGTGCCCCCGGGGAACCACGTGTTCCCCGGGGGCACCCGGCGATGACAGTGTGGGCCCGCCCCGCCGGGGCTCGGTGTGGGCCCGCCCCGGGGCTCGGTGTGGGAGAACCGTCAACAGGTCACCCCCGGCGGGGACGGAGCCGCGCGTCGTTCGAAGCGTTCCCAGGCGTGTCCGCCCCGGTGCCCGTCCGGCAGCCAGCAGGAGCCCTGCCCCGACGGGCTGTCCGAACCGCAGTAGTCGAAGCGCCGGACCGTGATCTCCCGCACCTCCCGGCCCTCACCCCGCCAGCTGACCCACATCGCGCCGCCATCCGTGCGCGGGTCCAACTCCCGCATCATCGAGGTGTGTTCACCGTGCGGGTGCTTTGTACAGCTCGCACGAGACCGTCGTCGGGATGGGCTCGTCGTCCTCCGGCTGTCCACCCATGTGTCCGCCGTGGAAACCGGTCGTCGTTCTCCAACTCTCCGCTTTGCGGGGGGGCTGGCCAAGCGTCGTGAAAGGGCATCCTGTGACGACCGCATCCCCCCGCTGGGCCAAGTCCTCCCACAGCGACAACGGCGGCCAGTGCGTCGAGGTCGCCGCCAACCTCGCGACCACGCACGGCATCATCCCCGTCCGCGACTCCGAGAACCCGAGCGGACCCCAACTCGCCGTCGCAACCGGCTCGTTCGCGTCCTTCCTGGTCGGGGTCGCGGGTGGGCGGTTCTTCGGCTGAGGCGTGTGGACCACGGCGGCCCTCACCACGGGGTGGGGGCCGTCTCGCGTGTGCGGTGTCGGACGGGCGGGCTGGAGCGGTCCGGGGGTGGGGACGCATGGGGGAATGTGTGGGGGAATGTGCCGGGGTGGCGATGAGTTCGGGGTGGGGCACGGGTCTGTTTCCGTGACCACCGGTGCGCGGATCGTGCCGGTGGGGCGGCCGGGTCACCCGGCCCGTGGGGCCGGACCCTCCGGCTCCGCGCAGGGAAGTGAGAGACAGCGCCATGCCCCAGCAGATCTTCGTGAACCTCCCCGTGCGGGACCTGAACCGTGCGACCGACTTCTTCGGCGCGCTCGGCTTCGAGTTCAACGAGCAGTTCACCGACGAGAAGGCCGCCTGCATGGTGGTCAGCGACAGCATCTTCGTGATGCTGCTCGTCGAGCCGTACTTCCGGAGCTTCACGAAGAAGGAGGTCGCGGACACCGAACGGGTCAACGAGGTGCTGGTCTGCCTCAGCGCGGAGAGCAGGGCCCAGGTGGACGAGCTGGCCGAGCGGGCCCTCGCCGCCGGGGGCCGGCCGAGCGGCGAACCCATCATGGACGGGCCGATGTACGGGCGGGCCTTTCTCGATCTGGACGGTCACCAGTGGGAGTTGATGTACATGGATCCGGCGGCGCTCCAGGGGTGACGCGCACCCCCGTCGCGGGGGCCGGTGGGGTCGGTCCGGGCCGGTGGGGTCAGTCGGGGGTGGTGAGGCGGAACGCGCGCCGGTAGGCGTGCGGGGTGGTGTCGAGCATGCGGACGAACTGGTGGCGCAGCGCCGCCGCGTTGGTGAATCCGGAGCGTACGGCGACCGCCTCCATCGTCGCGTCGGTGGTCTCCAGCAGTCGCTGGGCGAACAGCAGCCGTTGCCGGAGCAGCCAGCGGTAGGGCGTGGTGCCGGTCTCGTCCCGGAAGTGGCGGGCGAAGCTCCGGGGGGACATCCGTGCCCGGGTGGCGAGTTGGCTGACGGTGAGGTCGCGATCCAGGTGGTGTTCCATCCAGGCCAGCACCTCGCCGATGCCTCTTCCGCCGCCGGTCGGCACCGGTCGTTCGATGTACTGCGCCTGCCCGCCGTCCCGGTGGGGTGGGACGACCATGCGGCGGGCGATGGCGTTCGCGACCTCCCCGCCCTGGACGGTGCGCACCAGGTGGAGGCAGGCGTCGATTCCGGCGGAGGTACCGGCCGAGGTGATCACCGGGTCCTCGTCCACGTACAGCACGCCGGGTTCGACCCGGGCTTTCGGGTAGCGCTCGGCGAGCGCGCCCGCGAACCGCCAGTGGGTGGTGCAGCGGCGCCCGTCGAGCAGCCCGGCGGCGCCCAGGACGAAGGCGCCCACGCAGACGCTGAGGACGCGGGCGCCGCGTGCGACCGCGCGGCGCAGGGCGTCGAGGAGTTGCGGCGGGAACTCCCGGTGGTGGAAGTCGTCGCCCACCGGTATCGCGATGAGGTCGGCGCTCTCCAGCCGGTCGAGGCCGTGCGGTGTGCTGATGGTGAACCCGGGGACGGCGCGGACCGGTGACGTCTCCGCCGCGACCAGCGCGAAGTCGTAGTGGGGCAGTCCCTCTGCGCGGCGGTCGATGCCGAACACCTCGCACACCACCCCGAGTTCGAAGGGGTGGACGTTGTCCAGCAGCACCGCCGCGACGTTCTTCAGCATGACTCCCACCCGGTACGGGACTGTCGTGGATTCGGGGGCGAAGGCTCGATGGGCAGTCGGGATTCGATGTCCCGTACGGCGGCGGTGTCCGCGTCCACGGCGGACTCGGTGTCCCCGGCGAGCAGGACCCAGCCCAGGCTGGTGAACAGGTCCTCGGTGCGGGGTACGTGGGCGCCGTCGGGGTAGGCGCGGCCCAGTCGCTGGAAGGTGGGGAGTTCGCGTGCCTCGTCCAGCACGGTGCCGCCGCGCAGGGTGCCCGCGTGGGGCGCGGACAGCCACAGCACCCGGGTGGGGCGTTCCCGTACGAAGCCGCGGGTGAACTCCCCGTCGAGCAGGTGCCGTACGGTGCGGTCGATCTGGCAGTCGCCGGTGGCGAGCCGCGCGGAGTGCTGGAGGCAGCTTCCCGCCAGCCGGGCGGCGGTCTCGACGAGCCGGGGGCCGTCCTCGGTGAGCATGATCTCGGTGTGGGCGCAGCCGGTGCGGATGCCGACGGCCCGGGCGACATCGCGGGTGTACGCGCCGAGTTGGGCGACGCGTGGGTCGTCGGGGGAGAGGTAGTCCACCGCGTCGTAGATCCCTATCCGGTCCGCCCTGGTGGACTTCGTGTACTGGGCGACCGACACGATGCCGAGTTCGCCGTCCACCGAGTAGGTGTCTACGGCGAACTCGGTGCCAGCCGCGAACTCCTGTAGCAGCACGGTGTCGTTGGGGAGGCCGAACCGGTTCACCGAGCCGAGCAGCGCGCGGAACGACGGCCGCCAGTCCTCGCCGGGTTCCACCTTGCGTACGGCGTCGGTGCCGCCGCTGCGGCGTGGTTTGAGTACGAGGGCCCGGCTGGTGAGGCCGGTCTCGCGCAGCCAGTTGGCGGCTTCCTCCTCGTCGGCGGTGGAGAGGGTCCGGGGGTGCGGGACGCCCGCGCGTTCCAGGGCCCGTGCCATGGGCCACTTGTCGCGTCGTGCCTCGGACAGTTCGGGGTCGTTGCCGGTGCCCGGCCACAGCTCCTGGGTCAGGGCGTCGCTGAGCAGCACGCCCGACTCGTTGCCGGGGATGACGGCCAGCGGGTCGTGGGCGCGCACGGTCCGTACGAGCGCGGCGAGGTCGCCGGTGTGGTGGTGCACGGTGTGGAACCGGTCCGGTGCCCAGGTGTGGTGGTAGGCGGGGAGCGGGGTGGGGGTGGTGAGGACCGCCACCGGGGTCACGCCCCGGGCGCGGAAGGCGTCGGCGTAGTCGGCCGCGCCCGCGTACGGGTCCACGAGGATCACCTGGCGTTCGGTCACGCGTGCTCCTTCGGGTTCGGGCGGCCGGGCGGGGTCGTGGCGCCCGGTCGGGTTCGGGGGGCGGACGGGTGGGCGTCGGCACCGCGCTCCGGATGGTCGCCATGTTCCCGCCGGTGGTGGGGTCGGCGCGGGTCGTCGGCCGCCCGCTGGGGTGTGCTGGCCGCCGACTGGGGGCCGTCGGGGGTGGCCTGGGGCTCTCCTGGCCCCGGCTGGGGGGCGACGGGGCCCGGTGGGGACGGCTGGTCAGCGGGCGGCCGGGGTGCGCCGGAGTCCGGCTGGGGGGCGTCGGAGCCCGGTGGGGGTTCGGGGCCGGGCCGGGTGTCGTGGGGTGGTGTGGAGTCCGCGGGGGGTGCGGGGCGCACGCCGTACCAGGCGGCCGAGACGGCGAGTACGCCCACCAGCCCGCAGGCCAGCCACAGCCCCTCGTGGAGGCGGTTCCAGAGGAGGACGCCGAGGAAGGGGCCGAGCGCGGTGCCCAGTCCGTAGAGGGAGTTGGAGGCGCCGAGGTAGCGTCCGCGGAGCGCGGGCGGACCGGCCTGCGCGGGGTAGGCGAAGAACAGGGTCGGATAGCCGATGATCTCGCCGAGCGACCAGACCAGGGTGGCGATGACCAGGGCGGCCAGTCCCCACGGCAGCGCGTACAGGCTCATCCCGACGCCGGTCAGCCCGACTCCGCAGACCACCGCGATCCGGGTGGGCCAGCGCTGCACCACCGTGGCGACGAGCAGTTCGCAGGTGATGACCAGCGCGCCGTTGAGGGCGACCAGGGCGGCGTAGACCGTGGTGCTCATGCCGAGGTGACGCACGGTCAGCGGCAGCGTCGACACGTGCTGGACGTAGATCATGGAGCTGGCGAACATTGCGAGGAGGAACACCAGGTAGCGCCGGTCGGCCAGCACCGCCCGGTAGGACGGCCGGGGTCCGCCGCCGGTGTCAACGCCCGGGCCACGCGCGCTGGTTCGGCTGTCCGGGCCGGTTCCGTCGCCCGGGTCGGCGGCCCGGCCGCTCCGCTCGTCGCCCCGCCCGTCACCCCTTCCGGTGCCGGGGGGCAGGGTGGTCCGGGCGACCAGGGAGAAGGCCACGACGGCCAGCGCCTCGCCCCAGAACAGCACGTCCCAGGAGACCCTGAGCAGCGCGGCGCCCAGCAGGGGCGCGGCCGTGGTCCCGACGTTGATCGCCAGGCGGACCATGGCGAAGATCATGATGTGCCGCTCGACGGGGATCAGTTCGCTGATCATGCTGGTCGAGGCGGGGCGGTACGCCTGGCTGGCGGCTCCGCTGACGCCGATGACCGCCAGGATCGCCGGGTAGCTGTCCAGGTGGAGGACGAGCGGGAGCAGCACGGCCGATCCGAGGAGGGTCGTGACGATCGTCCGGCGCGGGCCCAGCCGGTCGGACATCCAGCCGCCGAGGAGCACGCCCAGCACGGTGCCCGCGCCGTACACCCCGAGGGCGGCACCGGCCTGGGCGGCGGAGAACCCGCGGTGTGTCAGGTACAGCACCATGAAGACCTGGACGAACCCGCCGAGCCGGTTGATCGCGGTCCCGGCGAGCAGGGACCGGACGGCCAGCGGGGACTCGCGCCACACGTCACGCACCCGCACCCGGGGTTTCCCGGCGGCACCGGCCGGTTTCCGCTGTCTCGCGTCGCTTACCTCTCCCATGGGGTCACTCTGCGGAGGGTGGGGCGCCGGGTGACAGTGGCGGCGGTGCCGAACACCCACGAATTGCTGCCATCCACCGCCGGGGGGCGCGGGCGCGCCCGAACCGCCCGGCGGCGCGCGGGGGCCCCGCTCGTCACGGGGGCGTGGGCGGGGAAGGCGGGAGGGTGGGCCTCCCGGCGCGGTACGGGGCTCTCCGACCGCCGTAGGACCCGCGGCTGGCGGCTCCACCCCGGGGCTTACGCCCAACGACCCAGCGCGGATGGGCACTTGGCGGCTTCCCGCACCCCGGGCCGCCGGGAAAGACTGGCGGTACGAAACGGGACGAGAAGCATCCGGAGGGCACATCATGGCGATCCAGCTGAACCACACCATCGTCCACGCCACCGACAAGCGGGCCTCGGCCCACCATCTCGCCCATGTCCTGGGTCTTGAGGTCGGCGCCGACACCGGCCCGTTCACCCCGGTGGACACCGGGAACGGCGTCACCCTCGACTTCGCCAACCACCCCGGGGACGACGGCCAGGGCATCCAGTCGCAGCACTACGCCTTCCTGGTGTCCGAGGAGGAGTTCGACGGGATCTTCGCCCGCGTCCAGGAGCAGGGCATCACCTACTACTCCGGCCCGACCTACGACGACCCCGGGAACATCAACCGGCGCGACGACGGGCGCGGCTTCTACTGGCATGACCCGGACGGGCACGCCATGGAGGTCCTGACCGTCCCCTACGGCGGCTTCCCCACCTAGACCGCCCAGCGCGCGGAGACCACCCGTCCCGCTGGGACCGCCCGGAGCGCCGGGACCCCAGCCGCGCTGGGACCGCCCGGAGCGGCGGATGCGGAAACGCGGCCGGGCCCCCGGGGTTCGTTCCCGGGGGCCCGGCGTGGTCACGGCGCGGCGGAGCGCTGAGCGGTCACTCCTTGGCGGAGCGCTGGTCGGCACAGGGCGTTCCGCGCGGCAGTTGGTACGGCGCGGCGATCCGGTACGTACCGGCGCGGGGTGCCTCCAGGACGGTCCAGCGGTCGAGCACGGGTTCGTCGTCGCCGGGCGCTGGCCGTCCGCCGACGCGTGGTTCGGCCTCCCGCAGGCATCCGGCGCTGGCGGCGCCGGGCTGGTTCGCCACCGGTTCGCCCTTCCGGTCCACCAGTCCCAGCCAGGGCGAGTACGGGACGCGCACCACCACCGCGCCCGGCTCGCGGACGCGGACGGTCACCTCGTTCGCGTCGGCGTGCAGTACCCGTCCGGGTGATTCGGCCATGGGCAGGGAGTCGGTGACCCGGTACAGCTTCCAGTTCTTGTCGGACCACACCTCGCGCAGGAACGGCTGTCCCTTCCGTACCAGCGCGGCCTCGTCCTTGCCCGCGTCGTCCGGTTTGTCGGTGGGCAGCACCACGTAGCCGACCGCCCAGCGGCGGAGCCAGTTGTGGTAGCGGTCGGGGGTCAGCCCCTTCTCGTCGTAGAACAGCGGGTTGCGGTCGGTGTCCGCCTGCCGGTTCCAGCCACGCGCCAGGTTGACGTACGGGGAGAGCGCCGCCGCCTCCCGGTGGCTGCGTACCGGGACCACCTCCACCCGGCCGCGCTCCGCCTTCCGCTTCTCCAACTGCTCGACCAGCGGCTTGACCTCGCCGTCCCAGGGCTTCTCGGGGGTGGTGTAGATGACGTCGAAGATCGGCTTGCCCAGCTGGAAGCCC
This sequence comes from Streptomyces sp. AJS327, assembly GCF_013450295.1. Taxonomy (GTDB): domain Bacteria; phylum Actinomycetota; class Actinomycetes; order Streptomycetales; family Streptomycetaceae; genus Streptomyces. The sequence continues at coordinate 947,227 of NZ_SKBR01000003.1, read as the reverse complement.
ATCACCACGACCAGCGCCACGATCATGGCCTTGCCCCGGCGGGAACGCCAGCTGGACAGCGTCTCGGGGGCCGCCGCCAGCAGCACCACTCCGGCGAACAGCAGGCTCAACCGCTCGACGTTCGACCCGACCTGGGAGGGTATGGCCCAGGTGAGCGCGACTCCCAGCCCGTACACCGCGGCGCCCAGCCGGACCGTGCGCCAGGCGCGGGGCACGCAGAGCCACACCCCCACCGCGCTCGCCAGCGGGAAGAACACCGAGACGAGCGGCATCGGCATCATCCCCTCGAAGGGGAAGAACAGCGCCGAGATCCCCACCACGACCGGCGGCGCCAGCGCCACCGACAGCGCGGCGGCCCGGCGGCGGCTCAACAGCAGTGCGGCGGCCACCACTTCGAGGAACAGTCCGGCGACCGGGCTGCCTCCGGTCGCGAGCGCCGCCAGCAGGAAGGCCAGCACCCCCCGGCCGTACTGCCGCCAGCGGCTCGCCTTCCAGCGCGCGGGCCAGGCCCAGACGACCGCGACCGCGCCCAGCCCGAACAGCACGCCCAGCGCGAAGGTGACCCGCCCGGACGCCGCGTTGCAGGCGAAGGCGAAGGCGCCCGCCAGCGCGGGCACCATCGGCCGTCGCACCACCCGCGCGAGCAGCAGCCCGAGCAGGGTCGAGGACAGCACCCCGGCCACTATCAGCGTGGTGCGGACGCCGATGACCGCCATCAGGTGCGGGGATATGACGCTGTAGGAGAACGGGTGCAACCCGCCGTACCAGGCGAGGTTGTACGCCGAGCCGGGGTGCTGCCGGGCGAACTCCGCCCAGGCGTCCTGCGCCGCGAGATCCCCGCCGCCGCTCGCCAGCAGGTAGAACCAGAGCAGGTGCAGTACCAGCGCCAGCAGCGTCGCGACGGTCGCCGGGTGGCGCGCGAACCGCAACAGCCCACCCCGCCACGGACGTTCGTCCGCCCAGCGGAGCAGCCGCGCGGTCCCGGGGAACCCGGCGGGCCAGGACGGCCAGGCCAGCTCCCCCTCGCCCCGAGCGGCCCCCGGGCCGCTCCCGGAGTCGGCGGGGCCGTCCCCGGGCTTCCCGGGGGTGGCAGGGTTCTCGGAGTCGTCCGCGCCACCGGACGCGGTGGCGTGGCCCGACTCCCGGCCGGGTTCGCCGGGGTGCGCGCGCTCCGCCGGACGGGCGGACTCCGCGTCGTTCGGCTCGCGTTCGGGCCCGGCGCGCTCCGCGCGCTCCGGATCCCCCGCGTCGTCCTCCGACGCGTCCGCTCTCCGCCCGTCGGCGCCGCTCTCCGAGGCCGTGCCGTCCCCGCGCAGCGCACCGCGCTGACGCGGCAGGCTCACCGAGGCGCGCGTTCCGCTTCCCTCGGTGCCTATTCCGCTGCTGTCGTTGTCGCCGCCGCGGTCGTCCCCCTCGGACGTCCGCGGCGGCTGCACAGTGGTCACTGCGCCCTCACCCCGTGCGGCTCGCTCGTCTCCGGCCAGCCGACGTTACCCGAACCGGAGCCGCTAAAGAATCCGGGTGAGCTTCGAACCAAAGCCGGGCTCCGTCTTCTCCTCGCCCAACGCGACGGGTACGCGCACCTGACCAGGGCCCGAACCGGCCGTCAGCCAGCCGACCCGGTCGCCCGAACCGGCCTCGTGTGGCGGGGTCTCGCCCCCGTCCGTCAGCTTGAGCCGCGCTTTCATTCCGGCCCAGCCCACGACCCGGACGTCCTTGGTGGCGACCAGCGGCGTCCTCCCGCCGAGCTGGTCGTCCACCTCCCCGACGACCTCGCCCTTCTTCACGACGCGCACCGAACTCAGCGCGCCCTGCGCCGCGGTGATCAGTTTCTTGCTCTCCGCGAGCACGGTGTCGAGGATCGACGGACGGTACTGGCCGAGAACCGCCCCCACGATCAGCTGCGTGTTCCCGTCAACTTCCTTCTCCGCGGCGAACAGCAGGTTGCCGCCCGCCTTGGTGGTGGTGCCGGTCTTGATCCCCACCACTCCGCCGACCGGGACCAGCCCGTTCCAGTTGGGGTGCGTGTCGCCCTTGGTGTCCTCGTACGAGGGCAGCCGCACCGTCTCCTTGAACAGCGGGTCCTCCATCGCCTTCCGGCCCAGCTTCACCTGGTCCTCGGCGGTACTGACCGTCTCGGCCCGCAGCCCGCTCGGGTCGGTGTAGGTGGTGTTCCGCATCCCGAGGTCCTTCGCGGCCTTGTTCATCTTCTCGACGAACTTCTCCTCGGACCCCGCGTCCCAACGCGCCAGCAGCCGGGCGACGTTGTTCGCGGACGCGATCATGATGGCGTTGACCGCCTCCCGCATGGAGATCTTGTCGCCCTCCTTGACCTCCACCGTCGACTCGTTCTGCGCGCTCAGCCCCGCCTCGTCCTCGGCCTTCTTGTCGACCGGGATCAGCTTGCCGTCCGTGCCCTTCTTCACCGGGTGGTCGCGGAGGATGACGTAGGCGGTCATCACCTTCGCCACGCTCGCGATCGGCACCGGCTTCCGCGCGCCGTGCGTACCGAGCGACCCCAGCCCCTCCACGGTGACCGCGGCCTGCCCCTCGGCGGGCCACGGCATCGCGGGCTTCGCGCCCGGGAAGGTGTGCGTCGCCGGGGCGGTGAGCGCGAGCGTCGGCTCCGGCAGCGGACGCACCGCCTGAGCGATCACGAAGGCCAACACCAGCAGCAGCGCCAGCGGCGTCCAGATCTTGACCCGCCGCACCGCCGTACGCAGCGGCGTCTCCGGAGGCGGCGGCTTGTTCGTCAACTGCGCCAGGAGGTCGAGCGGCGGCGGGTCGGGCAGCGCCTGCTGCCGGGTGCGCTCCGTCTCCCCGAGCGCGGCCGAACCCGGCTCGGCGCCGGAGGCGTCCGTCCCGTCCGGCGCGTCCGTGGGCTCCGCCGTGGGCTTCGGCGGCGTCACCGGCGGCGCGGAGGTGGGGCGCTCCGGCGGCAACGGCGCGTCCGTGGAGCGCAGCGGCACGAACGTGCTGGTCCGCTCGGCGTCCGACTCCGCGGTCGCGGCCCCGGAACGGGACGCCGGAACCGAACTCTCCGAGTCCGCGGGACGCCCCTGCTCGGGCACCGCCGCGCCCTTGCCCGCGTCCTTGCCGTCGCCCTCGCCGCCGTCCTCGGCGTCCACTCCGGACGCGGACGCGGCGGCTCCGGCCTTTCCGGCGGCTCCGGCCTTGGCGCCGCTCTTGCCGCCGTGCTCGGGGTTCTCGTCGCCCTTGTCGCCCTCGCCGTGCGGGGCCTCGTCCGCCGTGGTGGCCGTGCCCTCGCCCGACAGCGCCTTCCTGGCGGACGTACCGAGCACGCTGGTGTCCCGGTCCGGGCCACCCGTGGTGCCCCCGGCGGACCGCTTCGCGGCAGCCGCCCGGCCCACCGCGCCGGTACCGAGACCGACGGTGGTGTCCCGCGCGGGCTTCTCCGCACCCGACGTCGCCTCGCCGGGCCCCTCCTCGTCCCGCGTCTCCTCGTCCCGATCCCCGGACGGCGCCGCGTTCTTCGACGCCGCGCCACCCTTCCCCGCGCCGCGCCCGCTCGGGGCGCGGAAGGCGGTGGTGGGCTGGTCCACGGTGCCCGAGTTCTCGGCCTTCCGCGTACGCGCGGACCCCAGGCCCCGGAAGTCGGCCGTCGGCTGGTCCACAGCGGTGGGGCCAGAGGCGCCCAGCTCCTCGGCGGACCCGTCCCGCTCCGGTTTCCCGTCCCGCTCGGCTTTCCCGACTTTCCCGTCCTTCCGCCCGGATGATCCGGGTGATCCGGGTGATCCGGGTGATCCGGCCCGCTCCGACGCCCCCGCCTTCGCGGATGATCCGGGCTTCGCGGGTGTTTCGGGCTTCGCGGGGGTTCCGGCCCCCTCCGAGGAGCTGGCCTTCGGCGCCTTCGAGGCGCCCGCGGGCTTACTGGGGGCGCTCCCGCCCGGTTTCCCGGCCTGCTTTCCGGAGCGCTTCCCGGTCGTCGACTTCCCCGACGTCTTTCCGGACGCCTTCTCCGGCGCCTCTCCGGCCGCCGGGGCGGTCCTCGGGCCTCCGGTCCTCGCGGTGTCCTCGTCGCTCCCGGTGTCCGTGGCCTTCCCCGCGTTCCCGGTCTTCCCGGTGTCCGTGGAGTCGGCGGTGTCCGCCGGGGCCTCCGCGTCGTCCTCCCGGCCACGGCTCCGGGCCGGGCCGAAGAAGGCGGAGGTCATGCGCTCAGCTCGGCGGGCGGCCGCCTCGCCGTCCGTGTCGTCACCGCGCCGCGCGGACAGATCGTCCTCGTTGAGCGACCGGAACATGGCCGTTGGCGCGTCCCTCTCCTCGGCGGGCGTGGCGCGCGGACGTGGACGCACCGGCAGATCGCCGCCCGTCCCGGCCGCGTCTCCGGAGGCGGCGTCACCGGCCCCGGACGCGGCGGCCGACCCGCGCTTCACGGACTCGCCACCACGCTTCCCGGCCGCTCCGGACGCGTCAGACGCACCGGACCGACCGGAGGCACCGGACTGACCGGCCGCGCTCTTCCCGTCCGTCGCGCTCTTCCCGTGCGTCGAGCCCTGGGCGCTCGCCGCGCCCGCCGTGCTCCGCTTATCGGCCCTGTCGGCCTTATCGGCTTTGCCAGCCTCGTCCGTCTTGTCGGCTTTGCCCACCCGGCGGGTCCTGGCCGTCTGACTCGCCCTGCCGGACTGGCCGGACTCAGCGGTCTTGCCCGCCCTGCCGGACCCCGCCGTCTTACCCGACGTACCGGCCTTGCCGGACCTACCGGCCTTACCCGACGTGCCGGACCCCTTGCCTCCACCGGAGCCGCTGGCCTTGCCGGCCGAGGCGGCCCGCTGGGGGGCGTCGGCCGACCGGGGCGCCTCCGCCTCGTCGGCCGGGGCCGGATCGCCGCCCGCGTCCGTCGTGTTGGCGGCCTCCGCCCTCGGGGTGCCCGCCGCGCCCTGAGGGGCGTCCGGGGTGGCGTCGGCGGCCGGGGCGTCCTCGCCGCCGCCCGCGCCCGCGCGCCCGGGAGAGGCGGCGTCCGCCGCCTCCGCCTCGGCGGCGGGGGCCTCGCCGGGGTCGGCGGGGGTCTCCTCGGGCCCGGCCACCCAGGCGGCGACCGCCGCCTTCAGCCGATCGTCTCCGCCGCCGGACTCGCCCGCGCCGCCGGACGCGTTCGGGGACGTGTCGTCCTCGGCGCCGCCCGTGGGGTCGTTCGCGCTGGTGCCGGTCTCCGCGTCCGGCGCGGGGCCGAAATCGGCTCCCACTCCGGTGGATTCCCGCCCCGATGTGACCGAATCCGGCTTCGGCGCAACCGCGCCGCCGTCGTCCGTCGTCTCCCCCGACGACCTCTCCCGCTCCGACTTGCCGGGGGACTCGCCCGCCACCGATGCCTCCTACTGCTGTCGCCGCTCGCCATACCAGTAAACAGGGTGCCGCGCACCACGGCCGCCACTCCAGGCGACGGCTCTCCACCGGGCCCACACTCCGGGGGGCCCGATCGGGCAGACGAGAACGACATACCTACTGGTTCCCGCCCATAGCGGTCTCGCACTCTCGACAGACCATTGTGAGAGGGGTCACCCTGTCAGTCATCCACGCGGGGAGGCATGGATGGGCAGGAGCCGCAGAACAATTCCGGAGGAGCTTCTGCTGCTCGCTTTGGACCCGGCAACGGGCACCACGGCGCAGCCGCAGTCGCTTGACCTCGGTCTGGCCGGAGCTCAGCTAGTAGAGCTGGCGCTGGCCGGACGGATAGCCCCTGATGGGGATCGCATCGCCGTGGTGATGCCACGGCCGACCGGAGATCCGACGTTGGACTCCGCACTGGAGCTGCTACGCAGGCGTGGCAGCCCGGTACGCGCCGTCCACTGGATCGGCGGGCCCCGGCTGGGGCTGCGCCAAACCTATCTCACGCATCTGGAGCGCTGCGGCATGGTGCATGCCGTATCCGGCCAGATGTGCGGAGTGCTGCCGACGACTCGCTACCAGGCGACCGACACGGCCATCAGCCGGGAGATCCGAGCCCGGCTGGACTCCGCGATCCGCACGGGAGTCCCACCGGACCCCCGCACGGCGGCGCTCGCCGCGCTCGCCCACGCGGTGGGTCTCGGCAAGCACCTCTACCCCGGCAACGAGGGGCGGTCCTGCCGCTCCCGGCTCCGGGACCTGATCCGCCACGACCCGATGGGCGGCCTCGTCGCACACGCGGTGATGGACGTGCAGAACGGCGTCGCGGCACAACCACGGCGGGGCGGGGCCAACGGCGGCTCCGGGGCGCGAACGGCCCCGGCGCCGGCACGGACCCGTCAGCTGGCCGAGCCCCGGCACCGAGCCGACATGGCCCGGGCCTGAGGCTGGCCGTACCGCAGTAGCAGAACCCGCACGGGAGCCGCGAGAAGGGACGCGGGGTGGCGGTCCGGTCGTCGAGACAGACGGCCGGATCTCCACCCCGCGTTTCCGCGCGTACCGTGAATGTGTACTCGAACCTGCACCCTCTGTCGTCATTTCCCGGCGCCGCCACCCCAGTTGGTGGCAACCTGCTGCAAGTAGTCGTACTTACTGCTGAAGTTGCCGTACTTATGCGGAGGTGCAGTGCCCGTGGCGTCGCATATCAACCCCACTGTCAGAAGGCGCCGACTAGGGCAGGAGCTGCGCCGGCTCCGTGAGTTGCGCGGGCTGACCGCCGAGGAGGTGGCCGAGCGGCTGCTGGTGTCGCAGTCGAAGATCAGTCGCCTGGAGAACGGGCGCCGCAGCATCAGCCAGCGCGACGTCCGGGACCTCTGCGGGGTGTACGAGGTGGACGACCGGCGGATCGTGGAGTCGCTGATGCAGATGGCCAAGGAGTCGCGCCAGCAGGGCTGGTGGCACGCCTTCGGCGACATCCCGTACAGCGTCTACATCGGCCTGGAGACCGACGCCGCCTCGCTGCGCGTCTACGAACCGCAGGTCATTCCCGGGTTACTCCAGACCCCGGCCTACGCGGAGGCGGTCTGCGTCGGCGCGCTGCCCGAGGCGTCGACGATCGACATCGAGAAGCGCGTCCAGGTGCGGTTACGCCGCCAGGAGCGGATCAACGAGGAGCGCTCGCCGCTGCGGCTCTGGGCGGTGCTGGACGAGGCGGCGCTGCGCCGGGCCGTCGGCGGACCGCACACCATGGTGGAACAGCTCACGCACCTCAACGAACTGGGGCAGCGGCCGCACATCACGATCCAGGTGATGCCGTTCGCGATGGGCGCCCATCCGGGCGTCAACGGGCAGTACGCGATCCTGGAGTTCCCGGACGCCGCCGACTCCTCGGTGGTGTACCTGGAGGGGGTCACCAGCGACCTCTACCTGGAGAAGCCGCACGACGTGCGCAGCTACAGCGTGATGTACGAGCACCTGCGCGCCGAGGCGCTCACCCCGGACCACACCCGGGAGTTCATCGAGGCCGTGGCGAAGGACTTCGCCCGGGCCTGAGCCACACACGGCATCCGGCCGCCCCGGCACCGGCGGCTGCTCCGACCCCCGGGAGCGGGACCAGGCGAGTCCGTGCGCGTAGCCCCGGGGGGCCCGCGGGAGCCCGCCGACGTACGCCGCACACCCCCACACGCCGTGTGCCGCACCTGCGACGCCGATCCACCACCCGTGTCCGCGCTGAACCACCCCGTGTCCGCGCGGGGTTCGGACCGGGGTGCCGGACGGGCGGCGGGTGCCGGGCGGGGGTGCGGTGCGCGGGGAGCGCGCGGGCGTGGGGACGCGAGGAGCGCGCGGGGCCGGAACGGCCGCCGGGAATCCGGCTGGCGCCCTTCCAGCGGCACCGGGACGCGGAAAGCGCGGCCGCCGGGGACGAATGGCGGGGAACCCGAAAAGCTCACCGGAAGCGACGGGTGGAGTGTCCGAGCGATTCCGGACGGAACCTCCGCCGATGTCGTACGGGCGGACCGTGGCGAGGGCTGGACGGCGGCGCCCACCGGGATTCACGGAGGGAAAACAGGCGACGTTACACCGCCCGGGTGCAGGGGGGAGCGGCCCCTGGAATATGCCATCCGGTCGGGTGAACGCGCCTGCTGCACAAGGGAGTTGGGGCGTAGCGTCATCCACTACACCGCAATCGGACCGGAGCTGGAATATGCCTATTTCTCTGGGAAACACATTCACTTGGACCAAATCGAGTCACTCTGCCAACGGCGCCTGCATTGAGGTGTCTTCACGCACCACACGCAGCATCGATGTGCGCGATTCCAAAGTCCCGCAGGGGCCCGCTCTCCGGTTCGCCCCGGAAGCCTGGGGCGGTTTCGTCGGCGGTTCCTCCCCGCGTCACCCCGCGCGCGAGGCGGCCCGCCACGAGAGGTGACAGGCCCGTCACCCGGGCGCCCGGGTTCGCGGAGGCGGTTCTCGCCTCCGCGAGCGGGCCGGAGCGGCGAAGGCGGCTCCCGGCACGCGGACGCGCCACCGGGTGACACCGGGAACCCGGCGCACCCGTCCTCCCCACGGGTCCGCCGCCGGACGCCGGGCGGCCGCACCGACGCGCAGGCCCTCTCGACTGGCTGACCGTCCCGGCCGGGAGGGCCCGGCGGCCTCACATGCGGGGGTAGCGGGCCAGCCAGGCGGGGGCCGCCGCGCCCGGCGCGTGCAGCGCGGGCCCGACCGTCATCTCCATCGCGAAGTCGTCGGCCAGCTCCAGGATCGTCGCCCGCCCCTCCAACTCCGCGACGAGGTCCGGCGGTAGCGCGGTCTCGCCGTGCAGCGCGCCAAGCAGGTTGCCGCAGACGGAGCCCGTCGAGTCGCTGTCCCCGCCGTGGTTCACCGCGAGCAGGAGGCCGTGCCGTACGTCCTCCGCGACCAGCGCGCAGTACACCCCGATCGCCAGCGCCTCCTCCGCCGTCCAGCCCTCCCCGAGCGCCGCGACGCGCTCCGGCGACGGCATGCCCTGCCGCACCGCGCCCAGCGCCCGTTTCAGCGCCTCGGTGGTCTCCTCGTGGCCGGGGCGCATCGCCAGCTGGGACAGGGCGCGTTGCACCGCGTGGTCCAGCTGCTCGCCACGGGTGAGCGCGTGCACGATCGCCGCGAAGGCCCCGGCGGCCAGCTGTCCCGTCGGATGCCCGTGGGTCTGTGCCGCGCACTCCACGGCGAGCTGGAAGACGAGGTGCGGCTCCCAGCCGACGAGCAGCCCGAAGGGCGCGGAGCGCATCACCGTCCCGCAGCCCTTGGAGTCGGGGTTCTTGGGCTGGTCGACGGTGCCCATGCGCTCGTCGGCGAGGCCGCTGAGGCAGGCGTTGCCCGGGGCGCGCCGGGCGTAGAGCCACTCCTCGCGGGCCAGCCAGCCGTCCTTCTCGTTGCGCTCGTCCGGGCCCCAGTCCCGCTGGGTCGCCGCCCAGCGCAGGTACGCGGCGTGCACGTCGGTCGGCGGGTGCCAGGCCCCGGTGTCCCGCCGCACGTAGGCGCGGATCAGTCCGTCCACGGTGAAGAGGGTCATCTGGGTGTCGTCGGTGACCGCACCGCGCCGCCCGTAGGCCGGTACGTAGTCCAGGACCCCCGAGGGGCCGTGCTTCTCCCTGATCGCGCCGAGCGAGTCGAACTCGACGCCCGCGCCCAGCGCGTCGCCGATGGCTCCGCCGAGCAGGCAGCCACGCACCCTGCCCCGGAAGTCCTGTTGTTCGGCCCGGCCCCACGCGGCCATCTGGCCACCGGCAGCGGTCACGGCTCCCCTCCCCTGCTCTCCGGCTCTCCCCTGCTCTCCGGCTCTCTCCGGCTCATCCGGGCCCCTCCGCCCCTCCGGTTCGCTGCTGCCCTCGTGCTTCCGTCGTTCGCGCCACGTGCCCCGGCACCGCGCCCGGGCTCTCCCGCCGTGGGTCCGGTGTGCCGTGCCCCTACCGTTTCAGCGTCCCCGCGGTGCTCGCCGTTCCTGCCGTGCTCGCCGTTCCTGCCGTGCTCGCCGTTCCTGCCGAGACCCGCCTTGTCCTGGCGCGCCCTGCCGTGCCCTGCCGCCGTGCTCCGCGGTCGCGCCGTGCTCCACGGTCCCGCCGGCCGGCTGGTCCGGCGTACCGGTGAGGCCCGCCCGGGCGCGCGCCCGCCAGCCCTCCGGCGGCCGAACTCCCCCTTCCGGGGCCCTCGGTGACGGCCGGACCCCGTTCCGGAGGCGGCCTCCGGGGACGGAACCCCCGGGAGCCGGTCGTCGGGGACGGCGCGGCCCGTCTGGACGGATCGCCGGGAGCGGGACCGCCGTGCGGGACGCCGCCGGGTGCGGGGCCGGCGGTGGACGGGGGCGCCGCGCCCCGGAGTCGCGGGTGTCCCGGGTGTCCGGTCGCCCGTCCGTCAGCCTGCCCCGCCCGGCGGGCGCCCGTGCCACGAACCCGTCCGTACGTGAGTGCGGCAGAACTCTAAACCACCCCTTCGTGCCCGGGCGGGGCGACGGGGGGAGGCCGCGCCCCACCCGGTCGCGGCGGCGTCTCGGCCCTTGGGGACGGCGCGGTCCGGGCGGCGGCGGCCGGCCGCCGCGGCCGGCCGCCCGACGGGTCACTGCTCCAACAGCGGGAGCAGTTCCGGCAGATGACCGTCCGAGGCGTGGGCGACACGCCGCCGTTCCTCGGGCACCTCGCCGTAGAGCGAGGTACGCGGCCGGGAGGGGCGTCCAGCGGCGTCCGCGATGGCGGTGAGGTCGCGAACGGAGCGGTACGAGCCGTAGGAGGAGCCCGCCATGCGGGAGATGGTCTCCTCCATCAGGGTGCCGCCCAGGTCGTTGGCGCCGGACTGGAGCATCTCCGCCGCCCCCTCGGCGCCGAGTTTGACCCAGCTGGTCTGGATGTTGGGGATGTGCGGGTGGAGGAGCAGCCGGGCCATGGCGGTCACCGCGCGGTTGTCGCGGGTGGTGGGGCCGGGCCGGGCGATGCCCGCGAGGTAGACGGGCGCGTTGGTGTGGATGAACGGCAGGGTCACGAACTCGGTGAACCCCCCGGTCTCCCGCTGGATCCCGGCGAGCAGCCGCAGGTGTGCCAGCCAGTGCCGGGGCTGGTCCACATGCCCGTACATCATGGTGGAGGAGGTGCGCAGACCCAGCTCGTGCGCGGTCCTGACGACCTCGACCCAGGTGGCCGCCGGGAGTTTGCCCTTGGTGAGGATCCACCGCACCTCGTCGTCCAGGATCTCCGCCGCCGTGCCGGGCAGGGAGCCGAGTCCGGCCTCCTTCGCCTCGGTCAGCCACTCCCGGATGGACAGGCCGGTGCGGGCGGCGCCGTTGACGACCTCCATCGGGGAGAAGGCGTGCACGTGCATGCCGGGCACGCGTTCCCGGACCGCGCGGGCGATGTCGAAGTAGGCGGTGCCGGGCAGGTCCGGGTGGATGCCGCCCTGCATGCACACCTCGACGGCGCCGACGTCCCACGCCTGTTCGGCCCGGTCGGCGACCTGGGAGAGGGAGAGCGTGTAGGCGTCGGCGTCGGTGCGGCGCTGGGCGAAGGCGCAGAAGCGGCAGCCGGTGTAGCAGACGTTGGTGAAGTTGATGTTCCTGGTGACGATGTAGGTCACCGCCTCCCCGACGGTGTCCCGCCGCACCGCGTCCGCCGTGCGGCAGAGCGCGTCCAGCGCCGGTCCGTCGGCGTGCAGCAGCGCGAGGGCCTGGGCGTCGCTGAGCCGCGTCGGGTCGTCGGCGGCCTGGGTGAGCGCGGCCCGCACGTCGGAGTCGACTCGTTCGGGCGCCATCCCGGGAGCGGCCCGCTCGCGCAGCTCCGACCAGTCGCCGTAGACCTCGTCGAAGTCGGCCCGGCGGTCCGCGCCTCGGCCCTCGGTGTCGATGGTGCGGTGCAGGTCGGTACGGCCCGAAGGGGTGAACACCTCGTCGGGCTCCTGCCACGGCCTGCCCACCACGGGGACGTCCGGGCGGGCGAGGCCGGTCTCCGGATCGGCGAGCGCGGTGACGTGCGGCAGCAGCCGCGGGTCGAGCCACGGCTCGCCGCGGCGGACGAACTCCGGGTAGACGGGGAGCCGTTCACGCAGCTCGAAACCGGCGGCGGCGGACCGCTCGGCCAGCTCCTCGATCTGGGGCCAGGGACGCTCCGGGTTGACGTGGTCGACCGTCAGGGGGGACACCCCGCCCCAGTCGTCGACTCCGGCGGCGATGAGCCGGTCGTACTCCGCGTCCACCAGGTTCGGCGGGGCCTGGACGCAGCCGGACGGGCCGAGGACGAGCCGGGTCACGGCCACGCAGGCGATCAGCTCGTCCAGTTCGGCGTCCGGCATACCCCGCATCGCGGTGTCCGGTTTCGCGCGGAAGTTCTGCACGATGACCTCCTGGACACCGTGGTAAGCGCGCGACACCCGGCGCAGCGCGAACAGCGACTCCGCCCGCTCCTCGTGGGTCTCGCCGATGCCGATCAGCACGCCGGTGGTGAAGGGGACGCTGGAGCGGCCCGCGTCCTCCAGCACCCGGAGCCGTACCGCCGGTTCCTTGTCCGGCGAGCCGTGGTGCGGTCCGCCCGGTTCGCTCCACAGCCGCTCGGCCGTGGTCTCCAGCATCATGCCCATGGAGGCGGCGACCGGCTTCATCCGCTGGAAGTCCGTCCAGGACAGCACCCCGGGGTTGATGTGCGGGAGCAGGCCGGTCTCCTCCAGCACCCGGATCGCCATCGCCCGCACGTAGGAGAGGGTGTCGTCGTACCCGTGCGCCTCCAGCCACTCGCGCGCCTCCGGCCACCGGTCCTCCGGACGGTCGCCCAGGGTGAACAGGGCCTCCTTGCAGCCGAGTTCGGCGCCCCGCCGGGCCACGTCCAGCACCTCGTCGGGGGACATGAACATGCCGTGCCCCGCGCGGCGCAGCTTCCCGGGCACGGTCACGAAGGTGCAGTAGTGGCAGCGGTCCCGGCAGAGCCTGGTCAGCGGCAGGAAGACGCTGCGCGAGTAGGTGATCACGCCGGGGCGGCCGGCCGCCGCCAGCCCCGCGTCCCGTACCCGGGCCGCCGAGGCGGCGAGATCCGTCAGGTCCTCCCCACGTGCCTGGAGGAGCACGGCGGCCTCCGAGGTGTCGAGGGCGACTCCGTCGCGCGCCCGGCGAAGCGCCCGGCGCATGGCGTTGGCGGTGGGTCCGGTGGGTCCCTGCGCGTTCGAGGTCATGCTTCGACCCTACGACCAGCCGCTTTCGCCCTCCATGTCCCCGTCCGGTGTCCCCGTCCGGTGTTCCTGACCGGTGTCCCCGTCCCATCGGCCCCGCCGCCACCTCGTCGCCCCGCCCCCTGCGTCCGGGCGTCCGGGCCGTCTTCCCCGCCGTCCTTCGCGTACCCGCCGTCCCCCACAGGTAGCGGCCGTCCCCCTCACAGGTAACGGGCGTAGGCGTCCAGCGCGCGCATCACCTCGTTCTCGTCGCCCGAGGGGAGCCGGAGCAGGACCTCGCTCACCCCCAACTCCCGTAGGCGCGCCAGCTTTCCCGGCGTCGGCTCCAGGAAGCCTGGCACCACCTCCGGCTCGCCCGGCCCCCGTCCCGCCGCGACCCAGGCCGCGCGCAGCTCGGGCAGCGCCCGGGCCAGTCCCCCACCGCCCACCGACATCCAGCCGTCCGCGAGTTCCGCGACGTCCGCGAACAGCCGGGGGTCCGCCGCACCGCCCAGCAGCACCCGCGGGCCGCCGGGCCGGACCGGTTTCGGATGGGCCCAGCTGGCGGACACCGATCCGAACTCCCCCTCGTACGCGGTGGGTTCCGGTGCCCACAGCGCCCGCATCAGCCGCAGCCGGTCCCGCACCAGCGAACGCCGTCGACGCCACGGCACCCCGTGGTCGACGGCCTCCTCCCGGTTCCAGCCCAGGCCGACACCGAGCGTGAACCGTCCGCCGGACATCCGGTCCACCGTGGCGGCCTGCTTCGCGAGCACGATCGGATCGTGCTGGGCGACCAACGTCACGCTGGTACCCAGCGCCAGCCGCTCGGTGACGGCCGCCGCCGCGCCCAGCGCCACCAGCGGATCGAGGGTTCTGGTGTACGCGCGCGGCAGCGGGTCGCCCATGGGGCCGGTGGACTCCCGGCTGATCGGGATGTGCGTGTGCTCCGGCAGGTAGAGCCCCTGGAAGCCGCGCTGTTCCAGTTCCCGCGCGAGCCGTACCGGGGTGATCGTCTCGTCGGTGAGCGGGATCGTGGTCGCGACGCGCATCGGGTCCGCCCTTTCCTGGGTCCGCCCCACTCCCTACGGTGCTGAACACGTCCCGCTGAGCGCACACCGCCGTGCGTGCCGTGTTCGGGGACATTCACGCGTATTCGGGGGAGTTCCATGCGTATCACGTCTGTCGTCACCCTGGTACTGAGCCTCACACTCCTCGGTACCCCCGCCGCGACGGCCGCCGGGACACCACTCCCCACGCCCCACGCGGCGGCCGCTCCTCCCCCGTCCGGCGAGGCGACCGGCCCCCAACAGCCCGAAGGGAACGGGGATCCGTACGGAGCGCGCGAACAGCGCGAACGGTCCGGCGCGCGCGACGGGAACGGCGGAGACAGCGCGGACGGCACACCTGTGGAGGATGGCGCGCGAGCTGACACCGGCGGCGGCGACGGCCCCGGCGAATCCGGTGAACTCGGCGGACCCGGCGGCCTCGACGGGTCCGAAGGCCTCGACGGGTCCGATGGTCTCGACAGATCCGATGGTCTCGACGGGTCCGGCGCACTGGGCGGACCCGGCGGTGCGCGGGTGTCGCCGGTCGCCTTCGGGAGCGTGGACGGCGAGCGGTCGTTGCGGGCCGCTCCCCGGCGGTTCCCCGAACGGGCCAGCGGGGGCGGCGCGCGGGGCGGGACCACCAGCGGCGTCACGGGCGGCGGCAGTGTCGGCAGCACCAGCGGGGTGGGTGGGGCCTCGTCCAGCGTGGGCGGCAGCCGCGGCGGGACCAGCGTCAGCGGCGCCGGCGGGACGAGCAGGGGAAGCTCCGGGGCGACCAGCCGGGGCGCCGCCGCGACCGGAGCCGTCGCCTCAACCGGCGGACACGACGGGGACGTCGAGAAGAGCGCGGGCGGTGGCTCCTCCGGCGGTTCCTTCGGGCTCTCCGCGATCCTGAAGACACTGTTCTCGTTCGCCTTCCTCCCCCTGGTGCTGCTGATCGGCGTCGTGATCTTCCTCCTCGCCCGGAGTCCCGCCGGTCGGCACCGCCGCTGAACTCGGCCGTCGCGCCCGCCCGTTCACTCCCGCACCCCGCGAGCCCGGTCACCGGCCCGAGCGCGGGCGGGGCAGGGCCCGGACAGGGCCGAGGACAGGCCGGACAGGGCCGGGGCAGGGCCCGGACAGGGCCGGGACAGGACCGGATGGCGGGTCCAGCGGGGTTGAGCTGGATCGAACGGTCGGCCCGGAAGGGGCCGGGTGGATCCGGCGCCTGAAAGGGACTCTGGGAGGGCGGGGTACGGGCTCCGGAAGGGGGCTCCGGGAGGGGTCGTCGCAGCTTCTCGGACGGAGCCGTCGCCGGGCGCCGTCCGACGGCGTGACCCACCGCCGTCCACCGTCGTCCACCGCCCGGTCGCCCGGCCGGACGCGGGGTCACGGGGCGCTCCACCGGCTCGAACCGGGAGTTATCCACAGGGCTTTCGCGCGTTCTCCGCACCCGCGTACAACGGACTCACACAGCCCACCGGGCGGTCGTCGCGGCCCGCGCTCAGCGGGCGCGGCCAGCCGGTGCGCTCAGCGACCCGCCCCACCGTGACCAGCGCGCTCCGGCGCGCGGAGAGAGAGCCAGCATGGAACGGCGTGACGTACTCAAGCTCTCCGCCGCGGCGGGCGCCGCGGGCGCCCTCACCCTGCACGGGGTGAGCTTCGCCCGGGCCGCCAGCGGGAGCGAGCACTCCGAGACCATCTCCGGCAGGCTCCCGCACGGCGCCCCCGATTTCGTCTATCTCCCCGTCGAGGTCCCCAGCGGCGTCCGGGAGATCTCCGTCTCCTACTCCTACGACCAGCCGGAAACTCCCGCCGGAACCCCAGGAAACGCCCTGGACATCGGGGTGTTCGACGAACGCGGCACCGGCCGCGGTGGGGAGGGCTTCCGGGGGTGGTCCGGTGGCTTCCGCGACAGCTTCACCCTCAGCGCGGAGCGAGCCACCCCCGGCTATCTGCCCGGTCCGGTCGGCGCCGGGACCTGGCACGTCATCCTCGGCCCCTACACCGTCGCGCCCCAGGGCCTCGCGTACGAGGTCACCGTCACCCTCCGCCACGGCGCCCCGGGCGCCACCCCCGAGCCCAGCTATCCCCCCGAGCGCGCCCGCGGTCGTGGCCGGGCCTGGTATCGAGGCGACTGCCACCTCCACACCGTCCACTCCGACGGTGAGCGCACCCCCGAGGAGACCGCCGCCGCGGCTCGGGCGGCCGGGCTCGACTTCATCACCAGCACCGAGCACAACACCACCTCCGGGCACGGCGCGTGGGCCGGTCTGTGGGGGCCGGACCTGCTCATCCTCTGCGGCGAGGAGGTCACCACCCGAAACGGCCACTACCTCGCCCTCGGCACCGAGCCGGGAACCTTCGTCGACTGGCGCTACCGCGCCCGTGACGACGCCTACGCCCGATGGGTCCGGGCCATCCACCGGTCCGGCGGGCTCGTCGTCCCGGCCCATCCGCACTGCCCGTTCGTCGGCTGCCAGTGGAAGTTCGGCTACGCGGGCGCGGACGCCGTCGAGGTGTGGAACGGCCCCTGGACGGCGGACGACGAACTCGCCGTCGCGGCCTGGGACAACGAACTGCTCGTCCGGGGCTCCGGCGAGTGGCTGCCCGCCCTCGGCAGCAGCGACGCGCACCGCGAACCCCAGAAGGTCGGCCTGCCCCAGACCGTGGTACTCGCCGAGGACCTGACGAGACCGGCGCTCCTCCGCGCCATCCGCGCGGGCCACAGCTACCTCTCCGAGTCGTCGAGCGTGACGCTGCGTCTGACGGCCAAGAGCGAGCGTGGCGCCCACGCCGACATCGGTGAACGGCTGCGGGCCTCCGCCTCCGAGCGGGTCACGGTGCGGCTGGAAGCCGAGGGCGCGCCCGCGATGTCGACGCTCCGGCTCCTCACCGACCAGGGCGAGATGCGTACCGCCCCCGCCTCGAACGGTCCGCTGGAGTGGCGTACCACCGCCTCGCTCGCGAGCTACGTCCGAGCGGAGCTACGGCATCCCGCGGCCGACGACGCTCCGGCCGAACTCCCCGGCGCCATGGCCGCCATGACCAACCCCATATGGCTGGGCCGATAGCGCTCCGCTCCCGAACGCCAACGCCCCTCACCGAGCACGCCGGTCCGAACCGAATCCCTCACCGGCCGAATCCTCCCGAACCGAATCCCCCCCCGCCAGACCGGCCCGCGTCACGCCGGGCCGGGGCCACTCCGGGCCGGGGCCACCCCGGGCACTCCGACCCGAATCGCCCCGTGCCCGAGCCGTACTGGCCCACGTCACAGCGGCCCGAGTCACACCGGCCCCCGGCGCCTCCCGCGCCTTTCGGCCCTCTGGCCTCGGGCCACTCCGATCCCGAACCACCTGCGCCCGCTCTCGGGCCCAACCTCCCCGCTCGGCGGCACCGGAAGACCACCCACCACCAACGGCGCCCGCTCCCCGACCCCGAACAGGACGGCGCGACCCCACGGCGAACGGGCCCGGGGCCCGCCGTCCCCACCACGGCTCCACCGTAGGGCCGTTGGCCGCTTCGGACAGACCGGGTGGCCCGCGCTCCGACGGTCAGCCGACGCCTTCGACCTCCCCCAGGAAAGCCGGAACCAGCCGGTTCACGTCCCCCTCAGGAAGCCCATGTCCCGTTCCCTCCAGCACCTTGATCCGCACGTCCGGCACCAGGTGCCGCGCCCGCTCCGCCGCCCGCCGGGCGTCCGTGCTCCGGCTCCCCCTCACCAGCAGCACCAGCACCGGCACCGTCAGACCACCCAGCTCCGCCTCGGTGGCGCGGCGCGGTGTGGGGAGCCGGGAGCGGAACGACCGCAGCGACTCCACCGTGAGGTTCAGCTGGGCCTCGAAGTCCTCCGGCCGCTCTCCGGTCTCCCCGATAAGGCGGCCGAACCAGCGCCGTTGGAGCCCCCGGACTCCGCACACCATCACCGCGACGGTGCCGAGCAGGAAGGTGGGCCTCAACGGCGCGAGCACCCCGGCGGGCTCGGCCAGAGTGAGGGAGGCCACGCGCTCCGGCGAGCGCGTCGCCTGCTGGCAGGCGATCCAGCCACCGTAGGAGAGGCCCACCAGGTGCGCCCGTTCCACCCGAAGACCGTCGAGCACCTCGTCCAGCCACGCGGCGAGGGCGTCCCCGGTGCCCAAGGGGGTGGTCTGGGTGCTGTGTCCCGGCTCGCCCAGCAGCTCCGGCGCGTACACCACCCGGTCCCGGCCCAGCGCGGCCACGTGCGGGGCCCACACCGTGGGAGAGGCGTTCAGGCCCGGAAGCAGCACCGCCGGAGTCGCCTCGCGATCCGTGGCGGCGTCCGCGTCCGCCGGGTAGCGGTACACCCGGCTGTCGCCGTAGCTCGTCGCGAGGTCCACCGCCTCGGGCTCCCCGGGCCAGCGGCCCAGCGCGCGGTCGTACGCCGCCATGAACCGGGCGCGGGCGGCCTCGCCGCTGAACGCACCAGTTCCCGTGCCCATCCGCACATCACACCCTTCGGATCCGGAATCGCCTCCGCCCGGTTCCCGCGCCGTGCCCGCCCTCCGGGCTCCACCGTCCACCTCCGTACGCGCCACGGGAGTGTCCTTCGCCGCACCCGATACTCGCAGCCGACCACATCCCCGACGCGCCAGGGGGGGCATAGCACCCCGCGTCAACTCGCCTTTCCCTCCCGTGTCTTGGGGCCCGGGCCGCCGAGGCCGAAGAGACTGACCACGTGGCCGGTGAGCCGGATGCCACGGCCCGGAAGAGGCGATCCGGGTTCCGGAGACCGGGGCGGGGAACCCGAAGACCGGTATCCGGTCCGGAGGTCGGCGTTCGGAGATCGGAGTGCGGGGTCCGGAGATCGGGGGTCGGAGGCCGTGGCGCGGCACCCGGCAGACGACGACCCGCTCTCCATGTCCATGCCGTGATTGGCGGTGAAAGCCAACACCGTCCGACTCGGCGGTATTTCACCCCATTCCCCCGAGAAGACGGGATTTCCAGCTCCGGAACTCCCGATAAGCCACCCGCGCACACCGGCTGTCACCGCGCCGGGAATTGCCGAGAAAGGAGCGCCATGGAGCCCCGTCGCTCCGCGTGCCACCCCGCGGATCCACCGGCCAACGATTCTCACCCAACCGACGGGAATGGCAGGGCCATCCGGCGAAAAAACTCCGCGCCACACCACCTGGAACAGGGGCTTTCAGCGACCGACGGCCGCCGAACCCAGCCGGGAGCACATCTCCCCGCATCTCCCGCGCCCCTCTCCCTCCGACCTCCCCGACCAGCCCAGGGAACGCCGCTCGGAGTACCGGAGAGAGCCACAACAGCGTGGCCGAGGCCATGCGAGCGAGGCTCCCCGAGCCGGAACAGCGAACTTCCCCGGCCCGCCCACCGGTTCCTCTCCGGCGATGTCGCCGGGAACTCGCGCACCCCGCCCCGGGGACCCCGCTCCGACTTCCGCTTCGAATGTGAGAAGACCGACAGGGGACGTGAGAAGCCCAACAGGTCCGTTCCGCTCCGGACCTGCCCCGCCGCCCACACCCCGGGGATCCTCCATGACTCTCACCACACTCCACCACCCGCACCGCACCCCGGCCACCCACCCGTCACCCCTCCCACCACCCACCTCCCACCACCGGCCACCGGCCACCGGCCACCAACGGGGCGTCATCCCATCGCCTCGGCACACCGTCACCTCCGTCACCACGGCGGCCCCGGAGCGGAACGGGACCGCGGGCCGTCATGGCGCCGCGGGAGGCGAGGGGTGGCCCCCGGGAAGCGCGGAGGACAGGGCCCCGGCGGCACCACGGCCACGGAGCGGAGCAACCGGAGCGGCGGGCGCGGGCGTGCCGATCGACGGCCGGGCGTCACGGGACCGACGACCGGTTACCGGGGAGCACCCGTACGGCGAGGCGGTTCGCCCGCACGCGCGGACGGGCCGTCAGGACGGCTGGGGGTCGGGCGGCGCACGGGCGGATCACCGAGCGCGCGGAGCCGAGCTGGCCCGTGAGACGTGCCGAAGCGTGGAAGGCGAGTGATGAACCGTCACAACATCGGCACCGGAGGGGCGCTCACCCTCACCACACCGTCACCACCTGCGGGCCTTCCGCATCGCGGCCGTGTGCGACTGCGGATCACCGGGGCCCGGTTCCGCTTCTCTCCTTGTCCGAAGGCGAAGTGTTCGATTGAATCCCGTACTCTGGCCACCTCCGATGGACAGTACGCACAGCGCACTCCCCCAAGTGATCTTGTTTCGCACGCTTCCTGACAGCTTCTCGGTCGATCGCGCGTCCAACACCCCCGAGGGCGCGCGTTGGACGACGCGCAGCCGAGTTCGAACGCTGCCGTGTCGCCGCCGGGCCGTGCCCCGCGCGGTATCCGCTTTGCGGAAGAGAAAACGTCGCCGGATGTTCCACGTACCGGGTGTACGAGGGAAGCGATTGAGACAACATGAGGGAGTTGCTGCGGCGACGGGTTGTTTCCCTTGCCCCTCGTGCGGCATCTGCCCGACCCCACAACCCAGTTCCCCCAAGGATTCCGATGACCGAGATACCGGTGGCGCTGATCGCGATCCTGGCCGCAGGCACCGCAGCCGCCGCCGTCATGACCGTTCTCTTCTTCCGTGCGCGTCAGGAAAAGCAGCAGTTGCACGCGCGTTTCCAGGCGGCGTCGAAAGAACAGGAGAACTCCGCTCGGCACGTCACCGACCTCACGGACCGGGTGCGGTCCACCGAGGCGGAGGTGAGACACCTGGCCAGCGCCCGCATCCCCGACCTGGGCGCTGCTCTCACCCATCCGAACGTGCCGGTTCGTGGCCCCCTCAACTCCAGTGTGGCTGGCACCGATCTGGACGCCTCGCTCACCGCCGTGCTGGATCAGTTCAGCGACGCCGTGAGCAAGGAGCGGTACCGGATGGACGCCGCGGCCCAGTCCGCGATGCGCGGTGCGACCACCACCATCCAGGCGCTGCTGTACCAGTTGCAGACGGTGCTTCAGGGCATGCAGGAGCAGTACGACGACCCGCAGGTGGCCAAGGACCTGCTGGCCGCCGACTTCCTCAACGAGCAGGCGCTGCGCCGTATCCAGTCCACCGCGGTGGTCTGTGGCGCGTGGCCCGGGCTGACCCGGCAGAACTCGCACGTGGCCGACGTGGTCGTGGGCGCGATGTCCCGCATCAGCGGCTACGAGCGGATCCAGGTCACCAACCACCTGCGGGACCCCGTCGGCCTGGTGGCCCGCGCGGTGGAGCCGCTGGCGATCGTGCTGACCGAACTGCTGGCCAACGCGGTGCACTTCTCGCACCCCGAGTTGCCGGTCGCGGTGACCCTCCAGCAGGGCAACCGAGGAGTGTCCGTGATCATTGATGACGCGGGCGTCGGGATGCACAATGACGAGCTGCGCCGCGCCGTCCAGCTGATGTCCGGTCAGGACGCGGTCATGATCACCGAGCTGGGTGATCCTCCGCGTACCGGATTCGCCACGGTGGGACAGCTGGTGCGCCAGTACGGGTTCAGCACGCATGTGGAGGCGTCGCCCTACGGCGGTGTGCGGGCCGTTGTCTACATTCCGGGCGAGCCGCTGCTCACCCTCATAGACGAGGAGGAGCGTCCGATGTCGCCAATGGCCCCCATGCCCGCGAACATGCCGGCCGGTACCCCGCGTCTCCCCGAGGAGGAGGAGCTGCCGAGGCGCCGCCGCCGCGCGGCCGGGCAGGAGACCAGCGCGCAGGCGCCGCAGGAGTCGGTGACCCCGGCGGCGGCACCGGCCCCCGACCCGGTGGCGTCACCGGAGGAAAGCGCTTCCCGCTGGGCCGCGTTCCAGCAGGGCACGGCGTCCGGCCGGGCCGCAGGGCCCGCCGCCGACCTGGACGCCCCGGACTCTATGGATCACATGGACTTCAGCGGCGCCCCGGGTTCCGCGTTCCCTCACGCGGACATCACACCCCCCGCGCCCACGGACGCTGATGAAGTCGCTCGTTCCGCTCAGACCGCTCCGGCGGTCGATGCCGAGGTCGACACCGAAGGGAATCCCCCCGCATGACAACCCCCGTCCACGGAGTAATGCCGAACGGCACGCGCCGGTCACCACGCGAGGACACCTCGTGGGTGCTGGCCCCGCTCCTGGAACTGCCGCACGTCGTCCACGCGGCCGTCATCTCCGGTGACGGTCTGATCGAGGCGGCGTCCCCGGGCATGGAGCGCGAGGCAGCTGAGGGCGTCGCCGCGATGATGTCCGCGCTCCAGGGCGCGGCCCGCACCACCACCGCCGCTTTCTCGGGCAACTTCGACGTCGGCCTGCGGCAGACGGTGATCGAGTCGGACCGCGGTTGGGTGTTCGCGGTACCGGCGGGTGAGAACACGTGCCTGGCGGTCTACGCGGGCCCGGACGTCAACATGGGTGTGGTGACGCACCACATGCAGGTCCAGGTGGCCACCCTGGGTGCCAAGACCATGAGTTCCCCACCCCGCCACGACGCGTCGTCATGAACCCGCCGCCTCGCGATGCCAGGCGTCTGGTACCGGCCTATCTGGCGACCGCCGGTAGGGCACATCCCAGTCGCAACACACTGGACCGGCTCACCCTGCTGCATGGCGCCTCGATGACCGCCTCCTCCGGGCTCCGCCCGGAGGAGCGGCGGTTGTTGGAGCTGCTTCAGCCCGGTGCGCTTTCCCTCGCGGAGGCAGCTGCCCACCTGCGGCTTCCGGTGAGTGTGGTCAAGGTTCTGGCCGCAGATCTGGTCGACGCGGGACATCTGATGGCCCGCGCCCCTGTCCCCAATGCCGAACTGCCCGAGCGGCAGATTCTGGAGAAAGTTCTCGATGGACTCCGTGCTCTCAAGTCGTCCACCTGACATGTATCTGGACGGTGCCGCTCAAACCCTGGTCAAGCTGCTGGTCGCTGGCCCTTTCGGGGTGGGTAAGACAACGCTCATCCGGTCGCTGTCGGAGACGGCGCCGCTGCACACCGAGGAGGTCATGACCCGTACCGGAGCGCTCGTCGACGATCTGGACGGGATCCGGGACAAGTCGGCCACGACGGTGGCCATCGACTTCGGGCGGCTGACCCTGCCGGGCGACCTGGTCCTGTACATGTTCGGCACGCCCGGTCAGCGACGGTTCCGGCCGCTGTGGCAGGACATCGCGCGGGGCGCCCTGGGGGCCCTGGTGCTGGCGGACACCCGCAGGCTGCGGGACTCCTTCGAGGTGATGGACATCATCGAGGAGGCGGGGCTGCGGTACGCGGTGGCCGTCAACACCTTCCCGGACTCTCCGAACCACGCGCCGGAGACCCTGCGGGACCACCTCGACCTGCACCCGGACACTCCGCTGGTGCTGTGCGACGCGCGTGATCGCCAGCAGTCGGCCGACGCCCTGATCGCGCTGGTCGGCCATGTTCTCGACAATCTCTCCGAGGAGCGTGCGTGAGCTCTCCCCCTTCACAGGGCGCCGCCCCGGGCCCGATGCCACCTCCGCTCAGTCAGCCGAGTCACGAGGTGACCCCGCTGTACGGGCAGGAGTTCGCGGACGACCCGCACGCGGTCTACGCGCGCCTGCGCCGGTACGGGGCGGTGGCTCCGGTGGAGCTGGCCCCCGGGGTGGGCGCGCTGCTCGTCATCGACTACCGGGCGGCTCTGGACCTGCTGCACGACACCGAGACCTGGTCGAAGGACTCGCGGTCCTGGCAGGACACGGTGCCGTCGGACTCCCCGATCCTGCCGATGCTTGAGTGGCGGCCGAACGTACTGTGGAACGACGGCGAGACACACGAGCGGTACCGCCAGGTGATCACGGACGGGTTCTCCCGGTTCGAGCCGTCCGAGATGCGCGACCACGTCATGGAGATCGCGGACACGCTGATCTCCCGGTTCGGTGCCACCGGCGAGGCGGACCTCATCTCGCAGTACGCGCGGAGTGTGCCGCTGATGCTGCTGAACCGGCTCTTCGGTCTTCCCGACTCCTACGCGGACCAGCTGTACACGGCCGTCGCGGGCATGCTGGACGGGAAGACGCCGGAGGAGGCGAACGAGGCGAACGCCGCCTTCACCGGGTACGTCACGGAGTTGGTGACCGCCAAGCTCCAGCAGCGGGGCCCCGACCTGACCTCGTGGTTCCTGGACCACCCGGTGGGGCTCAGCACCGAGGAGGTGGTGCACCAGATCGTGCTGACGATGGCGGCGGGCCTGGAACCCGCCACCAACCTCATCGGTAACGCGCTCGCCCGGATGCTCTCCGACGACCGTTACTACAGCACCCTGTCCGGCGGCGGCCTCACCCCGCGGGACGCGATCCACGACGTGCTGCACAACGAGCCGCCCATGTCGAACTACTCGGCGCACTTCCCGCGGCGGGACATCTACTTCCACGGCACCTGGATACGCGCCGGCCAGCTGGTGATGGTGTCCTACGCGGCGGCGAACACCCAGCGCGGTCGTACCGCGCCGGGTCAGACGGGCGGCGCGAAGGGTTCGGGGGGCGGCGCCCACCTGGCCTGGGCTGCCGGTCCGCACACCTGCCCGGTGCCGCACCACGCCGCACTGCTCGCCATGACAGCCATCGAACGACTGACCGCGTGGCTGTCGGATATCGAGCTCACCGTTGGGCATGACCAACTGGTGTATCGCCACGGGCCGTTCCACCGCGCCCTAGCGCAACTGCCCGCACGCTTCACGCCTATCAGCCCTCATCAGGCAGGAGCCACCCCATGGGACAGCAGTCCGCAGCAGGCACCTTCGTCATCGACCCGCTCGGGCGAGACCTCCCCGGAGAAGCAGCCAGTCTCCGCGAGCGTGGGCCCGCGGTCCTCGTAGAGCTTCCGGCGGGCGTGCCCGCCTGGTCGATCACCCGGTACGAACTTCTCAGGGAGTTGCTGGCCGATCCGCGGGTCTCCAAGGACCCGCGTCAGCACTGGCCCGCGTGGCAGCGCGGTGACTACCACGACAGCTGGCTCCGCTCGTGGGTCGGCGTGGTCAACATGTTCAGCTCCTACGGCGAGGAGCATCGCCGTCTGCGGAAACTGATCGCCCCGGCGTTCACGCTCCGCCGTACGCACGCGATGCAGCCGCAGGTGGAGCAGATCACCAATGAGCTGCTGGACGACATGGCGAAGGCCCCGGCCGGGGAACCCGTCGATCTGCGCTCCGCCTACTCCTTCCCGCTGCCGATGCGGGTGATCTGTGAGCTGTTCGGGATCCCCATGGAGCACCGGCCGGAGGTGGCACGGCTCGTCGAGCGGATCATGGCGACGAACGTCACTCCGGAGGAGGCGGCGGAGACCGCGGAGGGCGTGAACGCCGCGTTCTCCTCGCTGGTCGCCTTCAAGCGGGAGAACCCGGGCGAGGACCTCACCAGCACGCTGATCGCCGCCCGGGACGAGGACGGTTCGGGTCTGGAGGAGCAGCAGCTGCTGGACACGCTGCTGCTGGTGGTCGCCGCCGGGCACGAGACGACGGTGAACCTGATCGGCAACGCGGTGCACGCGCTGCTGACGCACCCGGAGCAGCTGAAGCTGGTGCGGGACGGCGAGGTGCCGTGGGCCAACGTCATCGAGGAGACGCTGCGCTGGGCGCCGAGCATCGCCAACCTGCCGCTGCGGTACGCGGTGGAGGACATCGAGCTGCCGGAGGGCGTCACCATCCGTAAGGGGGACGCGATCATCACCTCGTACGCGTCCTCCGGCTGGGATCCGGCCAAGCACGGTGAGACGGCCGACAGGTTCGACATACGCCGGGAGGACACCGAGCACCTGTCCTTCGGTCACGGAGTGCATTTCTGCCTGGGGGCCCCGCTGGCGCGGATGGAGGCGGGGATCGCGCTTCCGGCGCTGTTCGAGCGGTTCCCGGACATACATCTGGCGGTGCCGACCGAGGAGTTGGAGCACGTGCCCTCGTTCGTGGCACACGGCTTCGCGACGTTGCCCGTGAACCTGGGGGCGCCGAGCTGATCACTTAGCGAGACCGGCGCCGGGCCGGGCCGAGAGGCCCGGTGGGTTCAGGAGCGCCGGATCGTGCGGGAAGCGAACGGGGGCCGGGCGGGACACCGTCCGGCCCCCGTCGTGTGTCCATCGCCCGCGCGGCGCACCCCCACCCGCCGCTCCGGCTCCCCATCCGGCCCCGGATCGTCCGGGTCGCACAGCCGCGCCCGTCACCCAGCCACCGCCCGTCGCCCAGCCACCGCCCGTCGCTCTGCCACGCGAGGAGAGCCGCGTTGGCGGGGGCGGCGCTGGGGGCTGCGGCAGGCAGCGGCAGGCAGCGGCAGGCAGCGGCACTGAGACGTCCCGGAGGCGCAGGACGCAGAGGGGAACGAAGAGTTGAGAGAGGAGCGAGGTCGGGGGGAACCCGAGGTGAGAGCGGTGGCGCGGACGGAAGCGGAGGAGCCGTGGCGCGGAGGGCGGCGCACCGGCTCGTCGGGCCGGGCACGAGACGAGGTCTCCACGACGAGGCGGGGGGCTTCCGGCGCCGGGGCCGACGGCCTGGGCGACACGGCGGTGGGCCACACGGGGGCGATACGGAGGGGGCGATACGGCGGGGGACGGAACGCCCGGAACCCGCGGTGACGCGGGGAGGAGATGCCCGGTGAGCGGTGCGTGGAGATGAGGTGCACGGATGGCGCGGGAAGGGCGTGCGGGATGGGGACGTGTGCGAGGGGCGGCACCGGAGGCGCGTGGCGGCGCCGGGTGGCCACCGTGCGGGCCCGCGTCATCGTACGGGTCCGGAAGATAAGCGAATCCAGCCATTCTGGTCACCCGGACCTCGCTACCGGCGGGTGGACGGTGCCGGTGGGGTGGGGCTGCTCCGGCTCGTCCCGGCCGTGGGCAGGGCCGCACCGGCCGTGGTCAGCCCGGGAGTTCACCCCGGCGGGAGGCGGGGTGGAGCGGGGTCAGTCCGGGTCCGGGCGGTCCGCGCACGTCGCGCTCCCCGGCGCGAACTCACCCTCTGGAAGCGTCATGTCCATGCATGAAACCGTACGATGCGCGGCCCGGCGACTCCACGTCACCGAGCCTCTGGCTGACGGCGGAGGCTCGTCCGCTCGGCTCCCACCCACTCCGTCGGGCCGGGCTCCGCTCGGCGGACGGGCGGGGGCACCCGGCTCGACGCGACCGACGGACCCGCACCCCGTCCCGCCCCGTTCCCCACCGGGGAACCGACCAGACCAGCCACGACCAGCCACCCGCCCGCCACGCACCCGCACCGGCGGGTCGGGGCCGAACGAGAACACCCCACCATCCGCCCCTCAGTCGCGCGTCAGCACCAGCGGACGCCAACACACGGACACGATCCGGACATTGACGGTCAGTGAGCCGCAGCGGAACGACCGCGGTAGCGGGAAGAACGGTCAGTCACGCGACAGAGAACATCGAAGAGCGCCGAAGAACGCCGAAGAAGAGTAAGGAACAGTGGAGAACGGTGGCAGGGGCAGGAATGACGGGAAGCGCGACCGAGAGGAGTGACGACGGCGCCGTACGACCAGAATCCGGACAGCGGGAATCACCGATAGCCCCCGGGCGTCACGGAACACCGTGGCACCACGGGGCGAGTAACACCGTGGTACCGGCAATGAGGCACTAAGCGCCGAGAAGTACCCCGAAACACCCAGAAAGCATCAGAGACCGGCATCGAGACGTCAGAGAACCCGAGAAACCCGAGAAACCCGAGAAGCATGGCATCGCACCCCCAGCACCCCGCACTCCACCGACCCCGTCCGAGCGCCGACTTACCGCACCGGCGGGAGGCCCTGCCGGGCCCAGCCGAATCCGTCCGCGTCCGGCTCGGGGCCGCCGACACGTTCGTGACAATCCGTCACATGGACGCAGGCGTGCGGGGGTCACTTCGAGGGGAAGGTACGGGATTCGGGGAAGGTACGGGATTCAAAGGGTTCGTGGAGAGGCGAATACCCGAGCTGACGGGGATATGGGTGACAAGGCAGACTGACAGCTGCGGCAGTGGAGCGCAGAGGCAGGGGGCACCATGAGCGCCGAGGGGCACCACACGGCATGCGAACCCGAACAGCGCCAAGACCAGCTTCGCTTCATCGTGCTCGGACCGATTCGGGCATGGCTGGGCGCGAAGCCTCTCAGCATGGGGTCACCGCAGCAACGTGCCCTGCTGGCCGCGCTGTTGCTACGGAACGGCAGCACCGCCACCGCCGAGGAACTCATCGACGCCATATGGGGTGAGGAGCCGCCGCATCAGGCCAAGGCCACGCTGCGTACCTACGCCTCCCGTATCCGGAAGGCGCTGGGCCCGGCCGCCGACCGGCTGGTGAGCGAGGCCGGCGGCTACGCCCTCCGCACCGGACCCGACTGGGCGACGCTCGATCTGGACATCGCGACGCAGCGCGTGGCCGACGCCGAGAAGGCCGCGGCCAGCGGCGACCGCGCCCGGGCCCGCGCCGACTACGCGGAGGCGCTGGCCCAGTGGGACGGCGAGCCGCTGGCCCAGCTCCCCGGCCCGTTCGCCGAGACGCAGCGGACGCGACTGGAGGAGTGGAAGCTGAACCTGCTGGAGCACCGGCTGGATCTGGACCTCCAACTCGGCGGGCACGCCGAGGCGGTGAGCGAACTGACCGCGCTCACTGCGGCGCACCCGCTGCGCGAACGCTTCCGCGAACTGCTGATGCTGGCGCTGTACCGCAGCGGACGGCAGGCGGAGGCCCTCGCGGTGTACGCGGACACCCGGCGGCTGCTCCTGGACGAGCTGGGCGTGGATCCCAGACAGGAGCTGACCGACCTTCAGCAGCGCATCCTGGAGGCCGACGAGGAACTGTCGAAGCCGACCGAGACCGGCGGCGACACCCCGGCCGTCACCCTGACGCGCCCCGCGCAACTCCCGGCCACCGTCGCGGACTTCACCGGACGCGCCGCCTTCGTCCGGGAGCTGGGCGAGCAGCTGGCCGTCGGAGAGGGCGCGATCATGGCCGTGTCGGCGGTCGCCGGGATCGGCGGGGTCGGCAAGACCACCCTGGCCGTTCACGTGGCGCATGCCGCCGCGCAGCACTTCCCCGACGGACAGCTGTACGTCGACCTCCAGGGCGCCGGACCCGCCCCCGCCGAACCGGAAGCCGTCCTCGGCTCCTTCCTGCGCTCCCTGGGCACACCGGACTCCGCCATCCCCGAGGGCGTGGAGGAGCGCGCCGCGCTGTTCCGCTCCCTGCTCGCGGGGCGCCGCGTACTGACGCTGCTGGACAACGCGCGGGACGCGGCGCAGGTGCGCCCGATGCTGCCGGGCACCGCTGGCTGTGCGGCACTGGTCACCAGCCGGGTGCGGATGGTGGACCTGGCGGGCGCGCACCTCGTGGACCTGGACGTGATGAGCCCGGACGAGGCGCTGGCCCTGTTCAGCCGCATCGTCGGCGAGGAGCGGGTGGCGGCCGAGCGTCAGGCGTCCATGGACACCGTCGCCGCCTGCGGGTTCCTGCCGCTGGCCATCCGCATCGCCGCGTCCCGCTTGGACTCCCGCCGTACCTGGACCGTGCAGGTGCTCGCGGAGAAGCTGGCCGACGAACGCCGCCGGCTGGACGAACTCCAGGTGGGCGACCAGGCGGTGAAGGCCACCTTCGAGCTGGGCTACGGCCAGCTGGACGCGGCACAGGCCCGCGCGTTCCGCCTGCTGGGGCTCACGGCCGGACCGGACATCTCGGTGGGGGCCGCGGCCGCCCTGCTGGACCGCTCGCCCGACGACACCGAGGTCCTGCTGGAATCCCTCGTCGACACCTCGCTCCTGGAGTCGGCCGCCCCCCGGCGATACCGCTTCCACGACCTGGTGCGGCTCTTCGCCAGGGCCTGCGCCGAGCGAGACGAACAGCCGCCCAGCGAACGCGAGACCGCACGCTCACGGCTGCTCGACTACTACCTCGCCACCGCTGCCCACGTCTTCGAGATCGACCACCCGGGAGACCGGACGGTCGACCACCTGGAGCCGACACACCGCCCAGGACTGCGCTTCACCGACCGGGAGAAGGCGCTGGAGTGGCTGTTCGCCGAGGCGCCCTGCCTGCTGGCGTGCGCCAAGCAGTCGGCGGGCACGGCCAGTTCCCTCCAGCGCGCGGCCGACCTGCTGATCGCGACCAACGTGCTGGCCGACTCCGGCATCCACTCGCTCGGCTACGAGCAGGCGGTGATCGCCGTACGGGACCACGCCCACCGTCTGAGCAACGCGAAGGCGGAAGCCCGCGCCCGGCTGATGCTCACCCACGCGCACACCGTGGCCGGGCGGTTCCCGCAGGCCGACGCCGAGGCCCAGCAGGCGATGCTGCTGGCCCTCGCCGCCGAGGACCCCCTCTCCAGCTCGTACGCGCCGAACGACCGGGCGATCATCGCGACATACCAGGGGCGGCACGAGGACGCCGAGTCCTACCTCTCCCAGGCCATCAAGGCGTTCCGGGCCGACGGCAACAAGCCCAGCGAGGCGGCGGCGCTCTGCAACCTGTCCCGGGTGCACATCGCGCTCGGCCAGTCAGAGAGCGCGGTGACCCTCGCCGAACAGGGCGCGGCGATCTACCGGGTGATGGGCAACTCCCTGCGCGTGGCCAACGGCGGCTACACGCTGGGCTGCGCCCTGGTCCACGCGGGACGGACGGCCGAGGGCCTGGCCCAACTGTCCGAGGCGAGCGCGCTGTTCAGCAGCAGCCGCCAGGCACGCTGGGAGGGCGTCACGCACTTCCGCATCGCCGAGGCGCACCTGATGGACGGCAACGCCCCGGCCGCCGCCCGGCACGCCGAACAGGCCATCGCGCTCCGGGTCATCGGCGGCGACTGGCGCCGGGCCACGGTCCTGATCGTCCTGGGCAAGGCGCTGGACGCACTGCACCAGACGGACCGGGCCCGGGTCTGCTGGCAGGAGGCGCTGGGCGTGTTCGAGGGTCTGGGCTCGGCGGAGGCCGCGGAGGTCCGGGAGCTTCTGGCTCTCAACGCCCCCGTCTCCTGACCCGGAGACGACCACGGACCGACGACGCGGGGGCCCGGCGGCGACTTCGAGTGCCGAGCCCCCCGGTCCGGTCCGGATCGGGGGCCCGGCAGCCCGCCGCCCACTGGCTGCCGCCCACCGCCGACAACTCCCATTCGCCGCCTGACGTCTGCCACCTGCCGTCCGCCGTCTGCTGGGTGCTGGGTGCCGTCTGCTGGGTGTTGGGGTACTGGAAGATCAACTGTCGGTTGCTGGTGGGGGTTTAGTCCGACGGGCGGTGGGAGAGGTGCGTGCGATCAGTGAACGGGCAGGTCAGGGCGTTGAGTTGGGCGCCGACCGCGAGCGCGGCGGAGCGGCGGGAGGCCGATAGACGGGGCGCGCATCAATCGTTCATCGTTCGTTTATCGCGACGCGTCATGCTCGACTCATTCGATCCGTCGCCGCGGGGGGCAGGCGGATTGATTGGGGGAAGCCGCTGTCCCATACGGTGAGCGGCCGTGAGACACCCGCCCGGCGGCCCACGGGGGAGCCGCCGGGCGAGTGCGTCAATGTCAAGCCTGCCCAAGGAGTTTCAGACATGGCCACCCACGAGAAGAAGAACCAGAAGAACGACAAGCGTCCAACGAGTGTCCCTGGGAGCGACGAGCACCACGGGACGGGTATGCCCGGCACCACCGACGAGCACCACGGCACGGGCGGCCCCGGCACCGAGGAGCACCACGGGACCAGCACTCCCGCTGAGTAAGGCCAACCGCCACGGGGGACACGCGAGGGCCGCTGTCGATAGCGCAGAGGGGGAGCGATCGGCAGCGGCCCCGCTGAGCGTTGACAACTCAACAGCTCTACGGACGACGGCTGGTTCGCCGTCCGACGGTCGACGTGTCAGTCAGCCGAGAGCCGGATGCTTCCCGTCTCGAAAACCGGGTTATCCCGTATTCCGTGACCCCTCATCTAGGAGCCCCGCATGTCCCGTGTGAAGAAGATCCTCGTCATATGCGCAGCCACCGCGGGCGCCCTCGGCGCTATGGCCGCCCCCGCAGCGGCGGACTACCAGGTCACCGGTGGCGACGAACACCACAGCTCGTCGGGCCCGCTCGGGTCGGACGAGCACCACAGCTCGGAGGCACGGGGCCTCACGACCCAGGGCTGACCGCCCTGGGCGCACACGCTCCCACCCATCGGTACCGCCGACCGCACCTCGGCACCACCGGATACAGCACCGGCGCCCGGACCCCAACGGTCCGGGCGCCGCGTCGTCTTGGGGCATCGGGGCATGGAGACGGTGGAGACCAGCCGTGTCCATGGGGGCGTGGCGGGCCGGTGGTTGCCTGGCCGGACCACCGGCCGGGTTCCGTCCGTCCGGGTGCCGTACGGTGAGAAGCGTCCGTATGGTCGCCGGCCTCCCGTCGCCGTACCCGGGGCGCGCCCCGGGGAGCGTCACGGCCGGAACCCCTGAGCACCGAAGCTCGGCGGGCGAACCGGAAGCGCGGGTCATGAGTCAGGGCGAAGCCAACCGACCGTCGGGGCACCGGCGTTCGCCTGCCCGGCGGCCCGGCTGGCGTGGTGTCGGCCGGGTGTTGCTGTCCCTGACCAGCCACCACACCTTCGTCCTGGGGGTGGTGGTCGCGGCCGGTGGGTTCGCCGCGGCGATCCGTGGCCTGCTGGACGGGGACGGCGTCCTCGGGGTGCTGACGCTGACCGGAGCGGCC
Source organism: Streptomyces sp. AJS327 (assembly GCF_013450295.1). Lineage (GTDB taxonomy): Bacteria > Actinomycetota > Actinomycetes > Streptomycetales > Streptomycetaceae > Streptomyces. Next base: position 914,624 of record NZ_SKBR01000003.1, on the reverse strand, counting down.
CTCGCGGGAACGGCGCTCGCCTGCGCCTCGATCATCCAGTTCGGCCGGAGGGAACGTCGTCGCTGAGGGCCAGCCCGTCCGTCAGCGACTCCCGCAGCGCGGTGAGGTGCGTGGGGGCGTACCGCAGGGCCCAGCGCTCGACCGCGGCTACGAATCCGTGCAAGTCCTCCCGGACCTCCGTGAGGAGACGCTCCAGGCAGTCGGCGTCCACCACCAGTGCCGTGTCGAGTGACTGTTCCGGGTCGCGCGGCCCCGCGTCGGCCGTCGAGCTGGGGAATCCGTCCGTCGGGGTGGGGCGGCGGTCCGCGCGGTCCGCGTCGCCGTCGCCGGTGGAGGGGGTTCGACGTGCGTCGGGCCAGAAGTAGGCCGTGGTTCCCCGGAGTTCCACCTGGGGTGTCGGATCGTGGCCGAGCCAGGGCACTTCGCCGTCGAACAGTTCGGTCCACTCGGGCCAGTCCTCCAGGCCGGAGCAGCAGCCGGGGGTGATGGTCCGGCCGGTCGCCGGGTCACGGAGGCGAAGCCCTCCAGGTATCAACAGATGTTCCACGCGGGTCAGTTGGCCCAGTCTGCGCAGGGCGGCTTCCCCCTCCGAGCCCGGGACCGGATCCGGAGTGGAAGCCGGGTTCAGACCCGGAACCAGGTCCGAGGCCGGGTCCGGGTCCGGGGCCGGAGCCAGGTTCGGGAGGTTCATGGCCGGGTCTGACTCCGAGCCCCGGTCGTCCGGGCCATCCGGGTCGCACTGGTTGTAGTCAACGAGGACGGCGAGGGCCAGTCCGACCTCGTCCGAGGTCAACTCACCGGAGAGCACCAGCAGTCCGTCGGGCGCCGGTTCGGCGGTCGGCCAGCCGTCGAACACCGTCCGGTAGGCGGTCTCCAGGACCGGTTCCGCGCGCGGCTCCCCTGTCTCGCTCAACTCCCCCACCTCTCACGGTTCTTCGGCTCTCGCGGCTTCGCACGGCTCGCCGGCTCCCCGGCTCCCGCCCCCTCGGACCCGGCTCCCCGGCCTCAGCCGCCTCAGCCGCCTCAGCCGCCTCAGCCGCCTCAGCCGCCTCAGCCGCCTCAGCCGCCTCAGCCGCCTCAGCCGCCTCAGCCGCCTCAGCCGCCTGCCCAGCTTGCCCAACTCCGTCGGCGCGGCACAACGGGTTAGCACCCGGGTGCTTCCTCCTTCCCGGGCACCGGGTTCGCTCCGCCGGGCACCGGACGCTCCGGTCCGGGGCGCGAAGCCGGGCGTCCGGCTCGCTCCGTCCCGGGGTCATCCTCGAACTCCTGGTGTCCGCCCGTGGGTTCGTGTTCGGTCTTCGTTCGGTGTGTTCAGCGCGCTCAGCCGCGTTCAGCCGCGTTCAGCCGCGTTCAGAGCGGACCGAGGTCGGAGCTGAACCAGTGGTCGGGGCGCAGCCGGAAGAGGACCGTCGGTCCATGGTCCTGACTGGCGAACTCCACGTAGTTCGCCACCTTCTCGGCGGGCAGGTAGCGCGTCGCGAACTGCCGGAGGTCGTCATCCGTCCCCGCGCGGCTCTCCACCACCGTGCCCTCGACGGAGACGTAACGCACCGTGGGGCGCACGCGTTCGGCCAGCAAGCTGAACCGTCCAGCAGCCCGGATCAGACGGGCCTTGCGGGAGTCGGCGCCGGTCAGCACGCGGAGGTCGGCGCCCGGTTCGTAGAGGTACCAGACCGGCACGGTCAGCGGGGCCCGTCCCGGATCGCCCTCCACCGACAGGGCGCCGATGTGCGGTTCGGAAAGGAACAGTTCGCGCTCTTCGTGGGACAGGGGCACGGTTCTCCTCCAACGGACGCGTGGCGGTGACGCGGTCTCCGGGGCCCTCTCGGTCGCCGGGGTTCCCGTGCGCGGGGCCGCGCGTCCGGAACCCACCGGGGACGGGTGCCCGAGGCCCCCAGTATCGGCCCGTCGCGTCCACGGCGCAGCGTCACTCACGGCTCCCCCGCCCGTCCCTCCACCCTGCTCCCGCACCGGCGCCACCTCCGGCACGCCCTCCCGTCCTTTCCCCGTCCCATCCCTCCCGGTCCCGCTCGTCCCCTCCTGGTCGCTGTCCTTCCGGCGCCTTCTCGTCCGTCGTCACCAGCCTGGCCGATCCCGCCCGTCACCCGCCCTCACCCCCTCGCCCCCCCATTCCCGGTCCCGCCCGGTCCGGTCCGCCGGGTCCGGTTCCGCCCGGCCGGTCCGTCCGGTGTCTGGCGGGCCCACGGCCGGGGTGCGGCGGCCGGGGGCCGGACGTAGCGTCGAGACGGAAAGCGAGGCGACGTTGCGATGGTGAGAAGCGCTCTCGGTGGTCTGCTCGCCCTCCTCGGCGCGGCGGCGGCCGTCTTCAGCACCTACCGCCCCTGGTACCGCGGACGTACGGGGCGGGACTACCGCGTGGCGGAACTGTTCGAGAGCGGCGGGATCACCCAGAGCGGCGCCGCGCTGTTCGACGGGCTGTTCCTCCCGCTGCTTGTCGCCGCCGTGCTCACGGTGGTCGCGCTGCTGGCCCGGAGCCGTCTGCTGTTGCTTCTGCCCGCGGTGCTCGTTTTGGGCTTCACCGTGCTGTGGATGGTGCGGCAGGCGCAGGCGGCCGGCAGCCTGAGCGTCAGCGGGAGTGGTGAGGGGCTCGGCGCCGGTGTCGCCTACGCCCTCGGGGGCGGTCTGCTGATCCTGCTCGGCGCCCGGACGATGCCGCCCCACCGCTTCGCTCGGCGCCGTCCTCGTCCCCAACCCGTCCCCGTTGACGAGGAGTTCGACCCCGAGCCCTATGCCCCGTACGGGCCACCGGACGCCGGGCAGCACCCCGGCGCGTACGGCCCGCCCGGCGGCCCGCACAGCTCCCACGGCCCCGCCGGTCCGTACGGCCCCGCCGGTTCCCCCGGCCCGTCCGGCCCGTACGGTTCGGCTGGCTCGTACGGGCCACCCGGCTCGTACGGCACGGCTGGTTCGTACGGCACGGCTGGTTCGTACGGGCCGTACGGCGAGGGGTACGGATATCCGCCACCGGAGAGCGCCACGACGCCCCCGGGTCGCCCCGTGCCCCCGGGTCCCTCCGGTGAGCCGGACCCCCGTGCGGCGTACGGGGAACCCGGGTGGCCGTATCCGGGGGCGGGAGAACCGCGTCCGGGGCCGCCGCCCGACGGGGCGGAGCCCCCGGCCCGGTCACCGGTCCAGCCACCGCCGCCCGCCACGGCCCCGCCGCCCCCCGACCACCCTCCGGCCCCTCCCGGGCGGGAACCCGCCGCTGACGAGTGGGACGCGGACGAGCGGGGCGGGCACCACGGGGGCGGGCACCGCCGGAGCGGAGGCGAGCGGGGCGGGCCGGACGACGAGCCGGGCAGCACCCAGCGGCTGCCCCGCATCCCCCCGGACTGAGTCCCGGGCTGGGTCCGCACTGAGTCCGTACTGAGTCCGTGCCGAGTCCCGGGCTGGACCCGGCCGGGAACAGCGCTACGCGGGCTACGGGCCTGCTGGCGGGGTCAGTTGGGGCGGGACTGGCCGGTGCCGCGTTCGGCGTCCAGCGCGTACACACAGCGGTCCTTGCTGCACGCGTACACCACACCCCCGGCGGCCACCGGCGAACCGGTGATCTCCCCGCCGGTGGCCAGCTTCCACCGCAGCTGGCCGCCGACCGCGTCCACCGTGTACAGGCAGTGGTCCGCGGAGCCGAAGTGCACCCGGCCCGAGGCCACGACGGGCCCTCCGACCACGTCGGCGCCCGCCGCGAACCGCCAGCGCGGGGTGCCGCTCACCGCGTCCAGGGTGTACAGCGCGCCGCCGCTGCCCAGGTGCACCAGGCCGTCGGCCACCACCACCGGGTGCACCGAGTGGCGCGCCTCGGTCGCGATCCGCCAGCGGTCGTGGCCGTTGACCGCGTCCAGGGCGTACACGGTGCCGAGGTAGTCCGCGAGGTAGATGCCGCCGCCCGCCACCGCCGGGCCCGGCGCGAAGGCGGCCGGGGAGAGGAAGGCGGCGGGCGCGTCGAAGCGCCACCGCTCGGTGCCGGTCGCCACGTCGAGGGCGAACACCCGTGATCCCGCGCAGACATAGACGGTGGAGTCCCCCGCGACGGTCAGCCGCACCGGCACCCCGCCGGTCGCGGAGGCGTCCCCCACCGGGTAGGACCAGCGTTCCGCCCCGGTACGCGCCTCCAGCGCGTACAGCCGCCCGTCCCCCCAGGTGTAGACGGTGCCGTCCTGGATCACCGGCCCCGCCTCAGGGGTCTCGAAGTCGGCCTGCGCGCCGGAGAGTTGCCACAACTGCTCGCCGCTGGCCGCCTCCCACGCCTGCACGCCGCCGCCCCGGGTACCGGTGACGACGGTGCCGCGATCCACCTGGAGGGCGTACACCCAGCCGTCGGTGGCCAGCCGCCAGCCCTCCGAACCGTCCTGCGCGTCCAGCGCGTACAGGCTCGGGCCGTCCGAGGCGTGCACCCGTCCGCCGGAGACCGCCATGGACCAGGCGACCTCCCGTGTCTTGAACTGCCGCCGCCCGCTGGCCACATCGAGCGCGTGCACCTCGAAGGAGGTGACGTAGAGCAGGTTGTCCGCGACGACCGGGGTGCCCCACACCTCGTTCGACATCCGGAAGCGCCACGGCCGCCAGCGCGGCGGCTCCGACGGCGGCGCGGGCTGGGCCGGAGCCGCCGGTGGCGCCCCGGAGCCGACGCCCGGAGGCTGAGCACCGTTCGGCGGGCGCACCCACCCGGTGGCCGGTCCGGCCTCCGGCTCGCGGGCGTCCTCCGCGCGGCGCGGACCGGGCCCGATCGGCACGTGCGAACCGGGCAGCCGGACCGGGTCGGCGGGCGCGACCGGAGGCGAGGCGATCGATCCGGCGGACTCCGCGACCCCGGACGAGGGCGGCGCCGAGTCGGGCGACGGGGCGGGCGGCGCCGGGACACGGCTCGGGTCGGCGGGGGCGGAGCCCACAGCGGCCGGACCGCCGGGCCCGCCCGGGATGCGGTGCCCGGCACCGTCGTCCACCGGCAGGGGCTCGACCGGGGACGGCGGTGCCGCGTGCCGGGGCGGCTGGTGCGCCGGAGGCGCCTCGGGCCCGGGCGGCGCCGGATACGCGGAGGCGCCGGGGCCGGCGGACGGCGGCGCCTGCGGCGCCTCGGGTCCGGGCTGCCGCGGCGGCTCCTCGGCGGGGCGCCTGCGGGCCGGGCGCATACCCCGGCGGCGCATGATCAGGGAGACGGCGTTGCTGGGCAGCCACGCGGAGACGGTGCCGCTGTCGTCCCCGCCCGCGCCGAACAGGTGGGGCGCGAGCTGGGACTGGAGGTCCGCGGGGGTGGGCCGCTCGTCGGCCTCCATCCGCATACAGGAGTCGATCAGCGACCACAGCTGGTCGGGCAGACCCTCCAGGTCGGGACCCTCGCGCAGCAGCATGAAGACCGTCTCGACGGGGTTGGCGCCGTGGAACGGGGCGTGGCCGGTGGCCGCGAAGACCAGGGTGGAGGCGAGCGAGAAGACGTCGCTGGCGCCCGTCACGCTGCGGGAGTCGCGCGCCTGCTCGGGCGACATGTAGGCGGGGGTGCCCACCGCCACGTTGGTCATGGTGAGCCGGGTGTTGGAGACACCCGAGGCGATACCGAAGTCGATGACGCGCGGGCCGTCCTCCATGACCAGCACGTTGGACGGCTTCAGATCACGGTGTACCAGCCCGGCCCCGTGAATGGACTGGAGCGCCTCCGCCACCCCGGCGGCCAGCCACCGCACCGCCTGCACCGGCAACGGCCCGCACTCGGTGACTATCTCCTCCAGCGAGGGCGCCGGCACGTACGCGGTGGCCAGCCAGGGCACCGCGGCCCTCGGGTCGGCGTCGACCACGGCCGCGGTGTAGAAGCCGCTGACGGCCCGGGCCGCCTCCACCTCCCGTGTGAACCGCACCCGGAACAGCTGGTCTTCGGCGAGTTCGGTCCGCACCGTCTTGATCGCCACGCGCCGCCCGGAGGCCGAGCGCGCGAGATAGACCAGGCCCATGCCGCCGGCGCCGAGTCGGCCGAGCACCTCGAACGGGCCGATCCGTCGCGGATCGTGCTGCGCCAGCTGCTCCACCACTTGCCTGCCACCTCCCCGTAGGGGCTGTTCGTCTTCGCCCCGTGCAGCTTCTCACCGCCGTGCCGGACCCGCGGTGCGGAGACCGATTCTTCCTGGCGAAGGTGACGGTTGCGAACCCGGGGGCAGCCCGGACGTGTCTTCGTCTTACGGCGAAGCTCCGCACTCCCTCGCATTCCCGGCATTCCACTCCCCCGCCCCCACAACCCTCCCCGACGGGGCTCCACCCCGCTCTCCAGCACCAGCCCGAGCCCCGCCCCCAGTCCGCCCGGGACACACCTCGGCACCGGCCATCGCGACTCCGGACCCGTCCACCTCACCACATCCGCCGCCGTGTTCAAGCGGCGCGGTCCGGGGGCACCGCGCCGAACCACCCTCCACACCGGGAACCGCGCCGGTCACGGCGCGACGCCGGACGAACCGGACCCACACGTTCGTGGCACGTCCCCCTCGCCCCCTCGCACCCCACCCCCTCACGATCCCCTCGCCCCCTCCCCTCACACCCCCTCTCACCCCTCCCCTCGCCCCCCGCGCCCGATCCCCGCACCCCGACCCCCGATCACCGCACTCACGACCCCCGCTCCCCCGCTCCCCCGCTCCCCCTGCCCCCACCCGAACCCGGAACCGGAGCGGAGACCCCGAGTGCGAAACCGGAGCGGAGACCCGAATCCGGACCACGGAACCGGACCCCGACCACGGAACCCGGACCAGACGGAACCCGGAACGCCGAACCACCGAACGGCAAGCCACCGAACCCCGAACCCTGACCACCGAACCCCGACCACGGAACCCGGAGCCCGGCTCGGGGAGCGAGCCTGGTCGTCGCGTACGTTTCGGCCCGTACGTGGGGAAGGTGGAGGACACGAACCCGGTCACGGCCGGGCCATGGGCGACCGCGCGAGAACGTGGCACGGCCAAAGAAGCCGCACCAAACCGGCCCGAGCCCGCGAAAAGGGAAACGGCACCGGGTTTCCCCGCCGACGACGCCGTCGTCTCCGAGACCGGAGAACAAACCGAATGGCGCAGACCAGTGCATCCACCATGAGATCACTGAGCGTCAACGGGAAGGGCGTCCGGGAAACCGCTCCCGCGTACCGTTCGACCGCACTGGCCGCCCGCGGCCACCGGGAATCACCATTCGTGACGCCATGGCGACCCGGAGGCGTCGCATCGGCCGGAATTCCCCTTCCCTATGGCTCTGACCTGCGGTGATACCGACTGAGTCAGGATTGGCGGCGTTATTCGGCGGGCCGCACCCCATTTGCCCTCGGCCGCATAGCGCGTCGATCACCCGTCGGTAAGCTGACGGCATGAGCGGACAAGTTCGAACAGTCGACGGCCGGGTGGCGGGGCGCCGCGGACAGGCGACGCGGCAGAAGCTGCTCGACTGCCTCAGCGAGATGCTCAACTCCTCGCCCTACCGAGATGTCAAGGTCATCGATGTCGCGCGCCGGGCCGGTACCTCACCCGCCACCTTCTACCAGTACTTTCCGGATGTGGAAGGCGCGGTACTGGAGCTCGCCAACACGATGGCGAAGGACAGTGCACAGCTCACGGAGCTGGTGGACGGACGTTCCTGGGCGGGCCGGGCGGGCTGGCAGACGGCGGAAGATCTGGTGGACGGCTTCCTCAGTTTCTGGCGGAAGAACGATTCGATTCTGCGGGTGGTCGATTTGGCCGCCGCCGAGGGTGACAAGCGCTTCTACCGGATTCGGATGAAGGTGCTGAACTCCGTCAACTCCTCGCTGACAGAATCGATCAAGGATCTCCAGGCGCGCGGCCGGGTCAGCAAGGAGGCGAATCCGGCAGCGATGTCCGGAGCGCTGGTCACCATGCTGGCGGCGGTCGCCGGGCACCAGAAAGGCTTCCAGACCTGGGGCGTCCGGCAGACGGAGCTGAAGCCGAACCTCGCGCTGCTGGTCTACCTCGGCGTCACCGGCCGCAAGCCCACCCGGTAACCCCGCCCCCGGCCGCCACCTCCGGTGGCCCCCACACCCCACACCCGCACCTACACCCTGCGTCCCACGTCCCACGGCCCACGGCCCACGGCCCACGGCCCACGGCCCACGGCCCACGGCCCACGGCCCACGGGCCACGGGCCACGGGCCACGGGCTCGGCGCTCCGCGCCTCGCGGGCGCGCGCGTCCGGCACGCCCCTCGACAGCCCTCGCCGCACGGCGGGTTCGGGCGACGGACGGACCGCCCCGGAACCATCGAGAGCGTCGAGAGCGCGCCGCCACCGGTGGTACCGGGCTCAGAAGCGCTGGTACATGATGTGCAGGCCCACGGGGCCGTGCACGGGGTGGTCGAACCCCTCCGCGAGGGTGCCGACGATCTCGAAACCGAGCGAGGTCCAGAGCCTCACGGCCCCGGTGTTCGTCTCGACGACCGCGTTGAACTGCATCGCGCGGTATCCGGCCGATCGGGCCCACTCCAGCACGTGCTCTCCCAGCGCCCGGCCGACGCCGCGACCGCCGCACGCGGGGTCGACCATGAAGCTGGCCGAGGCGATGTGGGAGGCCGCCCCGGTGTGGTTGGGGTTCATCTTGGCCGAGCCGAGCACCGTTCCGTCCCCGTCGACGGCGACGACCGTGCGGCCCGGGGGCGGGAGCATCCACATCTCGCGTCCGGCCTCGGTGTCCAGGTCACGGGGGTAGGTGTAGGTCTCGCCCGCGGCGACGATCTGGTGGAAGAACGGCCAGATGGCGTCCCAGTCGGCTGGTTCCGCTTCTCGTATACGCACGGCGCTCAGGGTGCCCCACGCGGTCGGTGACCGCCAGCCGATTCGTGCCGTGACGCTGCTCCCGTGGCCTGGTCAGGGCGGTACAACGCGCGCGCACCCGTCTAGGATCACGGTCATGCCCATGTCGAACACTGGCTCCCCCGTCCACGTCATCGGCGCCGGACCGGGCGGACTGGCCACGGCGGCCGCCCTGCGGGCGCGCGGTATCGACGCCGTCGTCCTGGAGAAGTCGCCGTCGGTGGGGTCCTCGTGGCGCGCGCACTACGACCGGCTCCGGCTGCACACCACCCGCCGCTGGTCGGCGCTGCCCGGCCTGCCGATCCCCCGCTCGTACGGGCGCTGGGTCGCCCGCGCCGACCTGGTGCGCTACCTGGAGTCCTACGCCGAGCACCACCAGCTGGAGATCGCCACCGGCGTCGCGGTCGAGCGGGTGGAGCGGCGGGACGGGGAGTGGGTGCTGCACGCGAACGGCGGGCGGCGGCTCAACGCCCCGGTCGCCGTCGTCGCGACCGGCTACAACCACACGCCGTACCTGCCGGAGTGGCCGGGGCGCCCCGGCTTCACCGGGGAGTTGCTGCACGCCTCCCGGTACCGCTCGCCGGGGCCCTACGCGGGGCGGGACGTACTGGTGGTCGGCGCGGGCAACACCGGCGCCGAGATCGCGGTGGACCTGGCCGAGGCGGGGGCCGCGCGGGTGCGGCTGGCGGTGCGCACCCCGCCACACATCGTCCGCCGCTCCACGCTGGGCTGGCCCGCGCAGGCCAACTCGATCCTCTGCCGTCGGCTGCCGACCCGGCTGGTGGACGCGATGGCGGCCCGGCTGGCGCGGATCTCCGTGCCGGACCTGGGCCCGCAGGGGCTGCCGCGTCCGGAGACCGGGCTGTACACCCGCGTCCGGGAGGGCGCCATTCCGGTGCTGGACGTGGGCACCGTCCAGGCCGTGCGGGAGGGCCGCGTCGAACCGGTCGCCGCCGTCGAGGAGTTCGAGGGGGACGAGGTGCGGCTGACGGACGGCACCGCGCTGCGGCCGGACGCGGTGATCGCCGCGACCGGCTATCGGCGCGGGCTGGAGCGGCTGGTCGGCCACCTCGGGGTGCTGGACGAGCGCGGACGGCCCACCGTGCACGGGCCGCGCACCCATCCGGACGCCCCCGGTCTGCACTTCACCGGCTACTCCAATCCGATCAGCGGCACCCTGCGCGAACTGTCGCGGGACGCGGAGCGGATCGCCCGCGCCGTCGTCCGCACCACGACCGCCTGAGCCCGTTCTGCCCCCGCCCGTGTCGGACGGCAGGAGGGGATTCCGCCCAACTCCGGGCCGTGGACGGCGAGACGGGGCGGGGAGGGATGGGTGGGAGGGGATGGGTGGGGCCGGGCGGCCGGAGCGGAGGGCCGCGCGCCGTGGCCGCCGACCGGGTACGGGGCGGCCCACGGGGGTCGACGGGCCGCTGTCACCCTCGGGTGGCGCTCGAAAAAGCGCTGGTCATCACGGTCGGCATGGACGATGCTGCGGAGCCGTGACGGACAACGAGAACACCGGCGCCGACCCGGGCCACCGGCCCGAGGGACGGGCGGCGGAAGCGAAGCGGAACGAACCGGCCAGACCGCACGCCCCTTCCGGGCCGGACGATCCCGCCGGGCGGGCGGGGCAACCTGGCGGCGTGGTGATCACGACGCTGGCCGAGCGACCGGAGCTGACCCCCCGGATCTACGAACTGTCCGACACCTGGCCCGAGTTCGTCTTCTTCGAGCCGGTGGCCGGGGCCCTGCTGGGCCGGGTGCCGGAGGAGTTCCCGGAGTACTGCCTGGTGGCCACGGACGGCGACCGCGTCGTCGCGCGGGGGTTCAGCGTGCCGTTCGACGCCGGGTTCGGCCGCCGTACGGAGCTGCCGGACCAGGGCTGGGACCGGGTGCTGCTGTGGGCGTTCAGCGACCAGCGCAGCGGGCGCCAGCCCACCTCGGTCAGCGCGCTGGAGATCACCGTCGACACCGGGTACGTCGGCCGTGGCCTGTCCCACCGGATGCTGACCGCGCTGCGGGAGGCCGCCGCGCGGCAGGGCCACCGGGAACTGCTCGCCCCCGTCCGCCCGAACGCGAAGCACCTCCGTCCGCACCTGCCGATGGCGGAGTACGTGGAGGAGCGCCGGGCGGACGGGCTGCCCACCGATCCCTGGCTGCGCGTCCACGTCCGGGCCGGGGGAACCGTCGAGCGGATCGCCCCGGCCTCCATGACGGTCGGCGGCTCGCTCGACCAGTGGCGGCGGTGGACCGGCCTGCCCTTCGACCGCGACGGCGCGGTGGCGGTGCCGGGCGCTCTCGCTCCGGTGCACTGCGACACCGCCCACGACCAGGCCGTGTACGTCGAGCCCAACGTGTGGGTCCGGCACCGGCTGACGCGGGACGGCGACTGAACTCCCGCCGGGGCGAGGGATGCTGGGGCCGGGATCCCCGAAAGGCCGGGGCACGCTTCAGTCGTCGGGGACGCGACGGCACAGGGTGTCAACGGGGCGCTGCCGGGGAGTCGTTCGGGATGCGGTGGACGGCGAGTCCGGTGTGCCCGGGGGCGAGGTGGCTGCGCAGGACGAGGTCGGTGTCGTAGTCCCCGCCGCGTTCGGAGCGGAAGGGCAGGGGCTCGACGGTCGGCAACTCCGCGAGCCGGGCGCGTAGTTCCGCGACCCGGGCGGGGAACTCGCCCGGGGTGAGCCGGTCGGCGCCGTAGACGACGTGTGGGGGAAGCGCCGCCATGCCGGTGTACCAGAAGGTGCCGTGGTGCAACGGCCAGAGCACGTCCTCCACATGGCCGTGGATACCGCGCGGCCCGAAACCCGAGGGGCGGGCGCCGACCGAGGTGACGACCAGGGCGCGCTTCCCGGCGAGCCCGCCGTCGCCGTAGCGGCGGGTGACGCCGTCTGGGCCGTGCACGCCGAAGCCGAGGCCCTGGACGAGGACGCGGTCCAGCCAGCCCTTGAGGATGGCGGGCGGGCCGAACCACCACAGCGGGAAGTGGAGGACGAGAGTGTCCGCCCAGCGGAGCTTCTCCAGTTCGCCGTGGATGTCGGCGCTCAACCCGCCCTCGCGGTAGGCGCGTTCCTGCGCCTCTCCGACCAGCAGCCGATCCCGGCCGTTCATCTCCGGGGCGCCCGGGGCCACTTCGGGGACGGGCGCGGGGCCGGGTCCGGGGCCGGGTCCGGGGAGTTCCACCCGGGGGCGCCCCCACCGGCGGGGTCGTCACCGGGGGCGCCCCCACCGTGGACCTCGCCGTCGTGCGCGGCGGGGAAGTCCTCCGCGTCGAGCACCGCCTTCCAGCCCATCGCGTACAGGTCCGACTGCCGTACCCGGTGCCCGAACTCGCCGAGTGCGCGCACCCCTTCGTCGCGCAGGGCGGAGGTCAGGGAGCGGGGGTCGGGGTGCGCGGTGATCCAGAGAACCTTCATACGACGAGCGTCCACGCCCCGGCCGCCGGGAACGACCGGCCAGACCGCCACCCTCCACAGGAATCCGGCCAACTGCCTCCCGCCCCGGGCCAGGGCGGCACGGCACACCCGTCGGCGGTCGCGCGTCCGGCCACTCCCCGGGACTAGTCCCGTTCCGGGCCCCGGTCCGGTTCCAGGCCGTCGGGGACCCCGGGCGAGGAGACGACCAGGGACATCAGCGCCGCCAGCGCGCACAGCGCCCCGGCCGCCATCCACACCACGTCGTACGAGCCGAAGGTGTCGCGGGCCAGCCCGGCGAGCAACGCGACGGCGGCGGCGCCCAGTTGGTGCGAGGCCAGCACCCAGCCGAAGACGATCGCGCCGTCCTCCCCGAAGTGCTCCCGGCACAGCGCGATGGTGGGCGGGACGGTGGCCACCCAGTCGAGCCCGTAGAACACGACGAAGAACAGCATCGAGGGCCGCACCTCGTCCGCGAAGAGCATCGGCAGGAACAGCAGCGAGACCCCGCGCAGCGCGTAGTACGCGGCGAGCAGCCGCCGGGGGTCGTACCGGTCGGTCAGCCAGCCGGAGAACACCGTCCCCACCAGGTCGAAGACCCCGATGACGGCGAGCAGTGCGGCGGCGGTCGGCACGGCCATGCCGTGGTCGTGCGCGGCGGGCACGAAGTGCGTGGCAACCAGTCCGTTGGTGGTCGCGCCGCAGACCGCGAAGGCCCCGGCCAGCAGCCAGAACACCGGGCCGCGCAGCGCGGTCCGCAGGACGCGCAGGGTGCGCCGTGCCGCGCCCTCGCGCGGCGGCTCGGGCGGGCGGTAGTCGGGTCCGGCGCCGTAGGGGAGCAGCCCCAGGTCCTCCGGCCGGTCCCGCAGCAGCCACACGACGAGCGGGACGACGGCGAGCGCCGTGCCGGAGACGGCGAGCGAGGCGGCCCGCCAGCCGGGCCCCTCGGCCAGCAGCGCCAGCAGCGGCAGGAAGACGAGCTGACCGGCGGCTCCCCCGGCCGTCAGCACGCCGCTGACGAGTCCCCGGTGGCGGACGAACCAGCGGTTGGCGAGCGTCGCGGCGAAGGCCAGGGCCATGGAGCCGGAGCCGAGGCCGACCATGAAGCCCCAGCAGAGGACCAGCTGCCAGCGGGCCGACATGAGGACGGTCAGGCCGCTGCCCGCCGATATCAGCAGCAGCGCGCAGGAGACGACCAGCCGCACCCCGTAGCGGTCCATGAGCGCCGAGGCGAACGGCGCGGTCAGCCCGTACAGCAGGATGTTGACGGAGATGGCCGCCGAGATCGAGCCGTGTGACCAGCCGAACTCGTCGCGCAGCGGGTCGAGGAGGACGCCGGGGGTGGCGCGGAACCCGGCCGCGCCGACGAGCGCGACGAAGCCGACCAGCACCACCCACCAGGCGTGGTGCACCCCGCCGCGCGTGGTCCCGCGTCCGGCGGAGGCGGGGCCGGGGTTCGGGTGCCCGGGCGGAGCGGGCTCGGGGGTCACGGGCCGGGGGTCGGCGGACCCCGGGGAGGCGGGCCGCCCGGTGAAGTCGGGCCGTCTGGTGGAGTCGGGCCGTTCCGTGGGATCGGGTCCTTCGGTGGGGTCGGGGGGTTCCTGCTGGTGGGTGGGTGTCTGGGTCACCCGGCTCAGCCTCGTCCACGGGGGACACCGTCACGAGTGGCCCGAGGGCCACCCTGTGCGAGGATCGGGCCATGGCCGCCTTCCAGCACCCCGAGCGCCACCGGGTCGCCGTCCTGGTCCGGAACGGCCTGCTGCCGTTCGAACTCGGCATCCCCCACCGGCTGATGGGCAAGGCCCGCGACGACCGGGGGGCGCCGCTGTACGAGGTGCTGACCTGCGCCGTCACCCCGGGGACGCTCCAGACCGACGCGGACTTCTCGGTCAACGTGCCGCACGGGCCCGAGGCGCTGACCGAGGCGGACACCGTGATCGTCCCGGCCGCGCACGGGCAGGACGAGTCACTGGCCGAGAGCGGTCTCCCCACGGCGCTCGCCCGGGCGCTGGACCTGCTGCCGCCGGACGCCCGGACGGCGTCCATCTGCACCGGCGCCTTCGTCCTCGCGGCGGGCGGGATGCTCGACGGGCGCCGCGCCACCACCCACTGGAACTCCTGCGAGCTGCTGGGCTCGGCGTTCCCCCGCGTCGCCGTCGACCCCGACGTGCTGTACGTCGCCGACGGCGCGGTGCTGACCTCGGCCGGGGTGGCCGCCGGCGTGGACCTCTGCCTGCACATGGTGCGCGAGGACTTCGGCGCCGCGGTCGCCAACGACGTGGCGCGGCGCACCATCGTGCCGCCCCACCGGGACGGCGGTCAGGCCCAGTTCGTCCACCGCCCGGTGCCCGAGCCGGACAGCTCGACGACGGCGGCCGCCCGCGCCTGGGCGCTCGACCACCTCGACCGACCGCTCACGCTGCGCCAGCTCGCCGCGCGGGAGGCGATGAGCGTGCGCACCTTCACCCGCCGCTTCCGGGAGGAGACGGGCGTCAGCCCACAGCAGTGGCTGACGCGTCAACGTCTGGGGCGGGCACGCCAGTTGCTGGAGACGACCGATCTTCCGGTCGACCGGGTCGCGGCGGACGCCGGTTTCGGCTCGGCGTCCACCCTCCGGCTTCACCTCCAGGCGGCGCTGGGCGTCTCGCCGAGCACCTACCGCCGCACCTACCGCGGTGGCCCCGACGGCGCGGCCGCGTCTCCCCCGCCCCGGCCGCCCGGCCTCCGCTGATCCGCCCCGAGCGTCCCGAACTCCGTCACATTCCTCTCCGGAGCGCATTTCACCGGGACCCCCTCCCCGCGGCATATTCCATAAACTTATGCCAATCTTCTCCGGCCACTTTCGCGCGTCAACTGACGGCCTCAGCCACCCACTTCAAGGGGTAGATACCGTGAAGGGAAAAACGCGAGAGAACCGCGTTTCGCGTGCGAGCTGACGGATGTTCCCAACGTCCTTGTAAATGCGATCAGTTCAGGTTTCCCACGGGATCGGAATGGCGCTTACCACGCCTCTGACCAGGCACTATGTCCGTCCCCTCGCGGACTCATGACTCTCGCGCCCCCGGCCCCCGAATCGCGTACCGCCGATACGTCGACCGCTTCCCAGCGTTCCCCAGCTTCGCTACGCTGACGGTCTGACACAAGACCTCATACGGTGGAGGCCGTTATGGCACGCACCTGGGAAGCTGACCCGTCCGCGTTATTCGCCCGGCGACTGGGAAAGACCGCCGCGGAGACCGGTCATTCAGAGGGCGATGAAGAGTGCCCGGACATCTGGCAGTTGACCAACGGGGACGTCGCCGTCATAGGCCGCGACCTCACCAGCGCCTACCGGCCCCGCCTGCCCGAGGGGGTCTCCCTCGGGCCGGACGAGCGGCTGGTCGTGATCCCCGGCTCCATGCTCAGCGCGGCGAAGGACGACATCCCCGATGCGTGAACTCCCAGCTCCCCCGCTCCCCGCGGAACGCGGCGAACCCCTGGAACACGGCGCCTACATCAGTGACTTCCGGGCGCGCCGCAGGGCCACGCGCGACCACGCGCACTGGAAGCTCGAACGGCGCCAGCACTTCGAGGAGAACGACCACCCCGCCCGCGACGCCCTCCGGAGGGGCGACTGGGCCGAGGCGCTCCGGCTGTTCGAGTCGAAGCGGGAGACCGTGCGCCAGCTCGCGGAGGCCGACCAGCGCAACGGCGCCCCGTTCCGTCGGCTGCGGGTGGTGGAGGAGCCACTGACGCCGTACACCCAGTGGGAGTTGACCGCGCTGCGGGTGCGCGCGGAGGAGGGGCAAGCCGCCCGGGTACTGCTCGCGAAGGAGGTCGCCGCCGCGGAGACGGAGGGGCCGCTGCCCGAGATCGTCATCATCGGTGGCCACACGCTGTACGAGATCATCTACACCGAGGCGGGCGCCTTCGAGAGCGCGCGGCGCTACACCGAGCCCGAGATCGTCGCCCCCTGGCTGGACTTCGTGCGAGAGGCCTACGCCGGCGCGGAGGACCTGCGGGACTACCACGAACGCGCGGTGGCCCATCTTCCCCCACCCCCGGCGGCCTGACCGGCCCGCGAGAAACGGACCAGCACAGTGGGCCACCACGGCAACGACCCCGAGGGCCAGCGCAACGCGCTCTCCGGCCGCTCCCGCGACCTCGTGCAGGCGGGCAGCGTCTCGGGGGACATCCACTTCCACCAGGGGCCGGACCCGGAGGGATCCGGCCCCGTCCCGCGTCAACTGCCCGCGCCGCTCCAGACGTTCGTCAACCGCAGTGGTGAACTGCGCCAGTTGGAGGCGGCCCGGGCCGCCCGGGGCGGGGACCCACCCGGCGCCTCGCTTCTGGTGGTGGCGGGAACGGCCGGCGCGGGGAAGACCTCGCTCGTCCTGCGCTGGGCGCACCAGGCGAAGGACGGCTTCCCCGACGGGCAGCTCTTCGTCAACCTCCGTGGTTACGACGCCGGTGAACCCGTCACGGCACGGCACGCCCTGCGCGGCTTCCTCCGCGCCATGGGTGTGTCCCCGTCCCGGATCCCGGAGGACGTGGACGACGCCGCCGCGCTGTACCGTTCGCTGCTCGCCGAGCGGCGGGTGCTCGTCGTACTGGACAACGCCTCCAGCGTCAGTCAGGTGCGGCCGCTCCTGCCCGGCGGTGGCCCCAGCCTCACCGTGGTGACCAGCCGCAACCGGCTGGCGGGACTGGCCGTTCGGGACGGCGCGCACCATCTGACGCTCGGCACCCTCCCGCAGGAGGAGGCCCTCGCCCTGCTCCGCGCCGTCACCAGCGGCTACCGGCCGGAGGACGACGAGGAGAAGCTCACCGAACTGACGCGGCTCTGCGCCCGGTTGCCACTCGCCCTGCGGATCGCGGCGGAACGCGCCGCCAGCCGCCCCCATCTGCGGATCGACGACCTCATCGCCGACCTGCGGGACGAGTCGGCGCTCTGGTCGGTGCTGAGCACCGGCATCGACGAGGAGGCCGAGGCGGTCCGTTCGGTCTTCGCCTGGTCCTACCGCGCCCTGCCACCGCGCTCCGCGCGACTGTTCCGCCTGCTCGGTGTCCATCCGGGGCCGGAGATCAGCCTGCACGCCGCAGCTGCCCTGGCCGACCTCAGCCCCACCCGGGTACGGCCGATACTGGACGACCTCGTCGCCGCGCACCTGCTGGAGCAGATCGCCCCGGACCGTTTCCAACTCCACGATCTGCTGCGGGTGTTCGCGGCCGGACAGGCACAGAGCGACGAGCCGCCCGAGCCACGGAAGGCGGCTCTCCAGCGGATGCTGGACTGGTACCTGCGCACCGCGCGGGCGGTCGCGAGCCGCGTCAGACCGCACGAGATCCCGAGGGACACGACGGACGCGACAGACGGAGCGGGTGTGACGGACGGAGCGGGTGTGACGGACGGCTCCGCCCCGCCGCCCGTGGACGTCCCCGACTACGACGCCGCCGTGGACTGGTCGGACCGCGAACACGCCACCCTCCTGCGGCTGGTGCCCACCGCCGAGGCGGCCGGACTGCCCACGCTCGCCTGGCGGTTGGCCGACATCCTGTGGATCGCCCGCTCCCCCTCGTCCTCCGTCACCGACTGGCTCGACACCGGACTGCTGGGCCTCGCGGCGGCCGAGAGCGAGGAGGAAGTGCCTGGCGCCGTGCGGCTGTTGAGCCGCCTCGGGATGGCCTACCGGCGGTGCCAGCGCCTGGACGACGCCCTGGACTGCCACCGGCGCGCCCTGGAACGGGCGCGGGAGGCGGACATGGCCGAGGAGGAGGCCCGTTCCCTCAACCTGATCGGTCTCGTCCAGCTGGAGCGCCGCCAACTCGACGCCGCAGCCGAGCACTTCGAGTCAGCGGCCCGGCGGTTCCGCTCCGTGGACGACCGGCGCCGGGCTGCCATGGCGACGGCGAACCTGGCCAGTGCCCGGCTCGCCGCGGGGTACCTGCCCGAGGCGGAGACGGCGGCGCGGGAGGCGCTCGCCGCCCACCGGGCCCTGGCGAACCCCGCGAGCGTCGGCAACGCGCTGCACCTCGTCGCCAGACTCCGCCTGGAGCGGGGCGATCTCGCGGCGGCCCGGGAGGCGATCGAGGAGGCGCTGGAGATCGCGCTCGACCTCCGCAACCACACGCTGGAGGCGTTCTGGCTACTCACCCACGGCGACGTACTGCGGTCCGCCGGGCTGCACGGCGAGGCGCTCACCGCCGGTCAGCGGTCGGCGCAGCTGCACCGACGGCTCGGGGACCGCAGTCGTGAGGCCCTGGCCTGGCGTGGCGCCGCGCGGACGTACACGGCCATGGGTCGCGCGGACGAGGCCGCCGCCTTCCACCGGCGGGCCGAGGCCGCGCACGGGGAGCTGGGAGACGCCTGGGAACGGGCCGTGGACCTCGGTCACCTGGCGGACGCGGTGCGCGCGGAGCGTCCGGAGCGGGCGCTGGCCCACTGGCGGGAGGCGCACGCGCTGCTCGGGGAGTACGCGGACCCGCGGGCCACGGCGTTCCGCGCCCACCTCGCGGAACGCCTGAACGGCGCCTGACGGCCGCCGAACGGCGCCGTTCCGCCGTCGTGCGGCCCCCCGGCCCACGGCCGACCGCCCGCCGACCGGTGGCCGCCGACTGCCGACCGCCGACCGGTGACTGAACGCGCCTGCCACGGAAGGGAGTCGGGCCCCCGGGGGCGACGGATGGCCGCCCCGGGGGCACCGGATCACATACGGTCGGGAGCGGTGATGCCCAGCAGTCCGAGGCCGGTGGCCAGGGTGGTGCGGGCCAGGGAGGAGAGCGCCAGCCGGTTCGCCCGCACCTCGGGGGTCGGGGCGCCCAGCACCGGGCACGCCTCGTAGAACGAGGTGTAGGCGCGGGCCAGCGAATAGAGGTACCCGGCCAGCCGGTGCGGTTCGAGCGTGCCGGAGACCGCGTCCAGCGCCTCGGCGAAGCTGTCCAGCTCCCAGGCCAACAG
Source organism: Streptomyces sp. AJS327 (assembly GCF_013450295.1). Taxonomy (GTDB): domain Bacteria; phylum Actinomycetota; class Actinomycetes; order Streptomycetales; family Streptomycetaceae; genus Streptomyces. The sequence goes on along the minus strand of NZ_SKBR01000003.1, from coordinate 895,475 downwards.
CCGCTCGGCGGGCTCCAGTTCGGCCGAGGTGTCGAAGGCGGCCGGGCTGTCCTGGGCACGGCGCAGGATGGAGGCGATCCGGGTGTGGGTGTACTGGAGGTACACGCCGGTGTCGCCGTTGAACGACACCATCTGCTCGACGTCGAAGTTGTAGTTCTTCGTGCGCGCCGTGGACAGCTCCGCGTACTTCACCGCGCCGATGCTGGCGGTGTGCGCCACCCGCCGCAGCTCCTCGTCGGGCAGCTCCGGGTCCTTCTCCCGCACGACGCGTTCGGCCTGGCGCAGCGCCTCGTCGAGCAGGTCCGCCAGCCGCACGGTGCCACCGGCCCGGGTCTTGAACGGCCTGCCGTCGGGCCCGTTGATGGTGCCAGTCTGGACGTGCACGACCTCGATGTCGTCGGTGAGCCACCCGGCGCGGCGGGCGGTGCGGAAGACCATGTCGAAGTGCTGCGCCTGCCGGGCGTCCACCACGTACAGCACGCGGGTGGCCGCCAGTTCCTGGACGCGGTAGCGGACCGCGGCGAGGTCGGTGGCGGCGTATCCGAACCCGCCGTCGGCCTTCTGCACGATGAGCGGGCTCGGGGTGCCGTCCGGTCCCTTCAGGTCGTCGAAGAAGACGCACCAGGCGCCCTCGCTCTCCTGGACGACGCCCAGCTCCCGCAGTTCGTCGACGACGCCCTGGAGGCGCGGGTTGTAGAAGGACTCGGCGGCGACGTCGTCGAGTTCGAGGAGTACGCCGAGCCGGGCGTAGACCTCCTGGAACGCCTTCTCCGACTCGGTGACGATCTCGCGCCAGGTGGCCAGCGTGGCCTCGTCGCCCGCCTGGAGTTCGACCACGCGCTGCTGGGCACGGACCTTGAACTCGGGGTCCTCGTCGAAGGTCCGCCGGGCCGTGCGGTACAGGCTGTCGAGCGCGGAGACCGCGCCCCCGGTCCGGTCGGTGTCGACCTCGTCGTTGTGCCACCGCTGGTCGGGGTGCTCGACGATGTACTGGATGAGCATGCCGAACTGGGTGCCCCAGTCCCCGACGTGGTTCTGCCGGATGACCTCGGCACCGAGGTAGCCCAGGACCCGCGCGAGGGCGTCGCCGATCAGCGTCGAGCGCAGGTGCCCGACGTGCATCTCCTTGGCGACGTTCGGCGCGGAGTAGTCGACCGGGATGACCTGCCCACTCTGGGTGAGCGGCACTCCGAGGCGCGGGTCCTCGGCCCGGGCGCCGAGGTTCTCCACCAGCCGCCCGCCGTCCACGGTGAGGTTCAGGAACCCGGGGCCGGACACCTCGGCCGTGAGCCACGGCACCTCCGCGAGGCGCTCCCTGATCTCCTCGGCCAGCTCCCGGGGGTTCCGCTTCAGCCGCTTGGCCAGCGAGAGGGCGGCGTTGCTCTGGAGGTCGGCGTGCTCGGATCGGCGGATCAGCGGGTCGACCTCGGTGACGTCGGCCGGGAGGACGCCGCGCATCGCCTCGGTGACGGCATCCTCCACCTGGCTGGTCAGGGACCGGACCTGCTGTTGTTCCACCATGCCTGTGGCACCTTCCACGCGTGCTGGCTCACGCTGTTCGATCTTGACGAGACCGGCCCGCCGTGCTGTACGGGCGGGCTGGCATTCACCCAGGATGACAGGTCCGCCACCCCGCCCGCGTCACTCCCCACTGACCGGGCCCGCGACCACCGGCCCCGTCCCGGGCCGACGGGAGCCCGGAACCGCGCTGGCTACTCTTCCGGCATGCCCGAGACCTCCGGCCAGCTCCCGTTCGACGGCGACCCCCCGACGGACCCACAACCGCCCCCGGGTAGTTCCCTGAACCCGCCCCCGAGTCGTTCCCCGAACCCGCTCCCGTGCCCGGCCGCCGCGCCGCCCCCGGAGGCGGGCGCCGTCCCCGTCCCGGTGCCGGGGCTGATCCACGTCGGGGACTGGCTCGGCCCGGAGGCCCGCGCCGAACTGCTCGCGGAGATCGACGCGGCGCCCTGGTCGACGCCCCTGCGGCGGCGGGTCCAGCACTACGGCCACCGGTACGACTACGGGCGGCGCGGGGTCACGGCCGACGTGCGGTCCACGGTGCCGCCGCTGCCGGTCTGGGCCCGGCGGATGGCCGCCCGGCTGGTGCGCGAGGAGTTCCTGGACCGCGCGGCGGAGCAGGTGATCGTCAACGAGTACGAGCCAGGGCAGGGCATCAGCGCCCACGTCGACAGCGTGCCGGAGTTCGGCCCGGTGGTGGCGGCGGTCTCGCTCGGCTCCCGCTGCCTGATGGACTTCACCCACCCCGGGGACGGCACGCGGCTGGCGGTGCCCCTCGCCCCCGGCGACCTGCTCGTGCTGACCGGTCCGGCCCGCTTCACCTGGCGGCACGCGATCGCCGCCCGGAAGAGCGACCCCGGGGCGACGGGGCGGGTGCCGCGTGGGCGGCGGGTGTCCGTCACCTTTCGCACCCTGGCCCGGCCCGACCGCGCCTGACCGGGCCCCGGGAGCCGCCACCGGCCGTCCACCGGCCGGATTACCCGCACTGGGAGAATCCGGCCATGAGCGTCTTCCGGCACCCGGAGCGGCAGCCCGTCGCCGTGCTCGTACGCGACGGTGTGCTGCCGATGGAACTCGGCCTCGTCCACCAGATCTTCGGCTCGGCCCGCTCGGCGGCCGGAGACCCGCTGTACGAGACGGTGACCTGCGCGGTCACGCCCGGCACGGTGCGCACCAGCGCTGACTTCCCGGTGTGGGTCGCGCACGGGCCCGAGGCGCTGGCCGAGGCGCGCACCGTGCTGGTCCCCGCCTCGCACGCGCCGGGCGCCACGGACGTCACCGGCGAGTTGTCCGCGCCGCTGGCCGCCGCGCTGCGGCGGATCCGGCCCGGCGCGCGGGTGGCCTCCGTCTGCACCGGGGCCTTCGTCCTCGCGGCGGCCGGGCTGCTCGACGGCCGCCGCGCCACCACACACTGGCTCTCCGCGGGCCTCTTCCGCGAGCTGTTCCCCCGCGTCCAGCTCGACGCCGACGTCCTCCACACGCACGAACGCATCGGAGAGGGCGCCCACCGGGACGGCGACCAACCCGACTGCGAAGCCCGGGAGTTGACGGGGTGGGAGGGGGCGGGTCCGGGCGCGGTGCTGACGTCGGCGGGCGAGGCAGCCGGTATCGACCTGTGCCTGTACATGGTGCGTGAGGACCACGGCAGCGCCGTCGCCAACGACGTGGCCCGCCGCACCGTGGTGCCGCCCCACCGGGACGGCGGGCAGGCGCAGTTCATCCGCCGCCCGGTGCCGTCCCCCGGCACCTCCAGCACCGGCCGGGCCCGCGCCTGGGCCCTGCGGAACCTCGAACGTCCCCTCACTCTCGACGAGTTGGCCGCGCGGGAGTCGATGAGCGTACGGACGTTCACGCGCCGCTTCCGCGAGGAGACCGGAACCACCCCCGGACAGTGGCTGATCCGCCGACGCGTGGAGCGGGCACGGGAGTTGCTGGAGAACACCGACCTGCCCGTCGACCGGGTCGCCGTGGACGCCGGGTTCGGCAGCGGCACCTCCCTGCGCCAGCACCTGCACGCGGCGCTCGGGGTGAGCCCCCGCGCCTACCGGCGTACGTTCCGTGGCGGCCGGGACAACTCCACGTCCGCACGGCCCTCCTGACCCCACCCGCATCCGGTCTCCGACTCCAACAGCAGGGAAATGACCGAGAGTTGGTTACTCGCCCCCAACAGTCGGCGCTGTGAGGGCGAGTTCGTGGGCCGAACTCCAACAGCCGGTGTCGGCAGGCACGTCAGGCGCCCGACTCCAACAACCGGTGTCAGCAGGCGAGTCGGGTGTCCGGCCGGGGGGGGAGGCCACCGGCCGGACACCGTCCCGCGTGCGCTACCCGGCGGCTCCCCGGACGAGTTCCGCGACGTGCGCCTGCCCGGCGGCCGTCGGATGGATCGGCGTGCCGTTGGACAGCGGCAGCAGGCCGTCCACCCACCGTTTCGACGGCGCCTGGCAGACGTCGTGTCCGCCGGTGGTGGACGGGTCGACGAAGCTCGCGCCCGCGGCCCTCGCCCGGTCGGCGATCATCCCGTTCAGCTTGTCCTGCACGCTGTTGACGTAGGTAACGTCTCCCCGGGAGATCGGCATCAGCGGCCAACAGCCGTTGTCCGGCGGCAGGATGCGCAGGTATCCGGTGACCACGACCTTCGCCTCCGGGGCGCGGTCCGCGATCGCGGCCAGCACCCTGTCCACCTTCGGCGCGGTGTCCTCGATGGCCTTCGCCAGGCGGTCCGTCCCGCCCTCGGTGTAGTGGTCCTGGCAGGGCGTGCCGAGGGGGTTGGTGACGCTGAGCAGCCCGCACCGCAGCGCGATGTCGGCGAAGCCGATGTCGTTACCGCCGACGGTGAGCGTCACCAGGTCCGTCTCCGGTGTCACCGCGTCCAGTTGGGGGGAGAGCACGCCGTCGGTGACGGCACCGGCGCAGGTGGCGTCCACGAACGTGCCGGGCTTCATGCCCTCGGCCACCCGGGCGGGGTAGTTGTCCTTCGACCGCATGCACCCGGTGGCCGGGTCGACGTACACCTTGGTGAGCGAGCCCAGGGAGGCGTACGAGTCGCCGAGGGCCACGTACCGTTGGGCCTCGGCCGGTTCGGCTGGCGCGGCGCTCGCCGTGCCTGAGGTGAGCAGCAGTCCGGCCAGCGCGGCGGCGCTGAGCGTGAGAAGTCGTCGTCGGTGGCGCATGGCAGGGCCTCCTGATACCGGGGGTAAGCCCAGGGAAGCTACAGCCGTGTCCGATACCGGACAACGCTTCGGACGGAAATCGCCCGCGCCGCACAACCCGCTGCCGCCAACTCCTCACGCCCGACACTGGACAGACTCGCGCCCGTGTGTTCGCCTGCCACGCGAACCGGCCACGGAGCAGGGCCTGTTGGGAAGACCGGGGGTACCCGGCGGCACCCCGCGCGGCAGGTCGGATGACCGCCGGACGGGCGCCGGACGACATGTCACAGCCGTCCAACGGCCCGGTGCGGTACGGGGGGGGCGAAGTGGCGGGCTGGCGGGGCGCGTTCCGGGGACGGCTTCCGGCAGGGAGCTTCCGGCGGACCGCTTCCGGCCGAGCGCTCTGGCGAGGCATCCCGGCCGTGCCGTCCCGCCTGAGGCGTTACGGCGACGGGGCGGGCTGGCGGGGAGGCTGGACGCCGGCCGTTCCCACGTACGCCGGGCCGCGCGTATCGGATCCCCGGGGGACGCCGCTCAACGGCCGTCGCTCCGGGGCCGGGTGCGCGCCCCGGCCCTCGCACGGCTCGGGCGGCCGGAGCCCGGCGGCGGAGGCCGCCCCCGTCGGCCGCGCCACCGGCCCGCTGTCGAGTTCGCACCAGACGCGTTTGCCGGTGCCCTCCTGCTGCCAGCCCCAGCGGTCGGCGAGGCAGGAAACCAGTTCCAGCCCCCGCCCGTTGGTGTCGCCGCCCTCGGCCCTGCGCTGGCGGGGCGGCCTGCCGCTCGCGTCCAGCACCTCGACCCGGACGGCTCCGGCGCACTGCCGGGTGGGCAGCAGCAGGCGGAGTACGGCGGGCGCGCCCGCGTGCACGATCGCGTTGGTGACGAGTTCCGAGACGAGCAGGACCAGGTTCTCGGCCAGCGACTCGTCCGCGCTGACCCCGGCGCCCGCGAGCCGGGAGCGCGCCCACCCCCGGGCACGGCCGACGTCCGCCGGGTCCGATCCGATCTCCAACTGCACCTGAAGCACCTGCACCGCTCACACCATCCGAACTGGCGGACACATCGCCTCACGCCTCCGCAGCATCACGGAACGTGACATGAGCGCACAGCATGGTTCAGGGAGAGCGGCTGCAACAAGCGCTTCAGGCATATTCCGACACCGGGGGGTGGACGTGCTGCATACTGTGCGACGCCGTTCGCCGGGGGTCGAACGCCCGGGAAACCGGACAGGTCGATCGCCGGTGATCACCGTCCGTGGCCAGCCCGGTAACTCGCGACCGACCCCGTCGACCTCGTCGGCCCAGCCGACCCGGCCGCCCCGGCCAGCCCGGTGCCGCACCCGACGGAGCGTACCCGAGCGGAACCAGCCACTTCGGTTGGCGGACGGTCACATCCGGGCCACGACCCGGTATCGACGCGCGGGAACTCCCGTCCTCCCCGTCGCCACCTCCCCGGAGGGGCCGGGGAGTTGGCGCACTCGGCCCGTCACATCCGCCCCGCGCGCGCCGCTCGCACCCCCGCGCCCCTGACGCTACGGGCGAAATCCAGTCAGCGAGGACCGGCGACGGTGGGGAGCGGGGTCCGGGGGCGCGGCGGCGAGGACCGGGCGGGGGCGGGGCGGCGGACCCAGCCGGAACGGCGAGAGAACTGCGGGGAGCGCGCGGAGTCGCTGGACGCGCTCAGGGCCGGGCACGGGGGGGGCTGGCGCGAGGGCGGCTCCGGTGTGGAGCGTGCGGGCGCGGGGGCGGCCGGCGGGGCGCGGGCGGATGCCCTCCGGCGTGGGGGGGTGGCGCGCGGTCGGGCCGGAGCGTCCGGCTGGGGGTGGGCGCGCGGCGCCGGGCGGGAACGGGGTGGTCCGCCGTCAGACGGAGGTCGGGCGAGGCGTCAGGCGGAGAGCGGACCGGCCGCCTTCTCCGCGTCGGTGGCGGCGATGAGGTCGGGGTAGCAGTCGAAGAGGCGCCGCACGCCGAGCGCGGCGAGCACCCGGTTGACGTGGGAGCCGTCCTCGGCGCCCTGCGCGGGCAGGATCAGCCGCAACTGTCCGGCGCAGGAGCGCATCAGCCGCCGGGAGGCGATCAGCACCCCGACGCCGCTCGAATCGCAGAAGAGCACCTCGGAGAGGTCGAGAACCAGGCTGCGGCGCCCTTCGGCCACCGCGTCGTGGACGTGCTGTCGTACGGCGGGGGAGGTGACCAGGTCGAGTTCGCCGGAGACCCGGAGAACCGCCCACCCACCCCGCTCCTCCTCCAAGACTTTCAATGACACGTTGCCCGCAACTCCTTAGTTCGGCTGGCGCGTCCGATCAGCGCTGGAAGCGTCCCTCCAGGACCGGCTGCCCGGCCGGTCACCGTCAAAACTGATCCCCGGACGAGCCTATGCCTCGGCACCCGGGTTTCGGCGCTCGTCCCGTCACACCCGGATAACTCTCGGTGCCATCCCCGCTCCCGTGCGCGAAGCTCTGGGGTTTCCACAGCGGAAAGTGACGGATTCGGCACCATCGGCAACAACTTTGGGGCGCACATTGCCGCAAAGGGACCTGTGTTGTCATCCCCTCGCACTACATTCGAGGGGTCGGCGGCAGGAGCCACCGCGCCTCACAGCGGACGGTCCGGGGGCGGCCGACTCGGGGGAGGAACCGAGGGAAGCACGAGCGACGTCGGTGTGAGCGCTGGGCGGGGCCCCTGCCCGGTGGGAGGCTGCGGTCGAGGGCTGGGGAGCCACCATGGCGAATGACGCGTCACCGCGCTGGGACCGGAAGATGCAGCAGCGACTGGAGCGAGGGGAGGCCGCCGCGCTCGGCGAGCTGTACGACCGCTTCGCCCCACTGGTCCACGGCCTCGCGCACCGCGTGCTGGACGACGAGGCGGCGGCCGACCGCACCACCCGGGAGGTCTTCGGCTACGTCTGGGAGCACCCGGCGCGGTACGACCCCCGGCGCGGCCCGATGCGCTCCTGGATCGCGGACCTGACCCAGCGGCAGGCCACCGCCAGCCTCCGCGACCGCCACCGGAACGCGGGCCCGTACTCCCCGGAGCAGGCGGCCACGGTGGAGGAGAAGGTGCGCGCCGCCTCGACGGCCGCCCGCGCCGACTACATCGTCACCTCGATGCCCGCGCCGCTGCGCGCCGCGCTGGAACTGGCGTACTTCCAGCGGCGGGACTGCCGTCAGACGGCGGCGAATCTGGGCGTCACCGAGGACGAGGCCCGTCGGCGGCTCCGGCTCGGGCTCCAGCTGCTCGCCTCGGCGGTGTCCCGGCCCTTCGGCCCCTCGGCACCGGCGGAGGCGCCCGGCCCGTCCGGGGCGCCGACGCCGCCCGGTCGCACCGCGCCCGCGCCCCGGTCCCCCGCCGTACCGCCGTCCGCCGCCGTGCCACCCTCCTACGGCGGTGGCGCGCCGCCCGGCCCGGCGGCCTCCGGGCCCCTGGGCCGGGACGCCCCGGGACCGCTGCGATGACCGGCGGTTCCGGACCGGCCGACCCCTCGCGAGACGGACCCGCCGACCGCACGCGGCCCGTCGGGGTCCCGGCGCGGGAACCGGCGGGGAGCCCGGCCGGACAGCCGGGCTCCGGTGGCGCCGGTGGGTCGGGCGGCGCCGGTGGGTCCGGTCCTCCCCCGGTGTACGACCACGCCGTACTGAAGTCGCTGCTGGGCGCGTGGGCGCTCGCCGCCAGCTCCCCGGCGGAGACGCGGGCCGTCGAGGAGCATCTGAGCGGCTGCGCGGCCTGCGCCGAGGAGGCCCTGCGGCTGCGGGACGCGGTCGGCCTGCTGCACCCCGAGGACAACCTGGACCTCGACCCGCGCCTCCGCTCGCGGGTGCTGGAGGGCTGCCTGGAGCGCCGCCGCCCACGCACCCCGGTACCGGAGTGGGCCGCTCCGTACGACGCGGAGACCGCGCGGCTCGACGCCCTGCTGCGAGACATGGCGGCGGACGAGTGGCGCGCGCCGGTGCGGCTGCGCTGGTTCGAGGACGAACGGCAGACGGGAGCGGACACCACCGTCTCGGGGGTGATAGCCCATCTCCTCGCGGTGGACGGGCTGCTCGCGGGCGCACTGGGCCTCCCCGACCCGCTCGGTGACGGGCCGGAGGAACGATCCCCCGACGGGCCGGACGAGCGCACCACCGCGCTCTGGCGCTCCCTCGCGCCGGACGAGCGCCCCTCCACCGTCCTCGGGGCGTGGCGCGAGCAGAGCCACTCGGTGGTGCGGACGGTCTCCTTCGCCCCGCATCTGGGCGCCGAACGGGAGTTGCCCTACCGCGACCTCCGCTTGCCGCTGCGGGACGCGTTCCTGGAGCGGGCCTTCGAGTGCTGGGTGCACGCCGGGGACATCGCGGAGGCCGTCGACTATCCGCACGGTCTGCCGCTGCCCGAGCATCTGCACCAACTCGTCGATCTCAGCGTGCGGTTGCTGACCGAGTCGCTCGCGGGCCGTCGCAGATCGGGGCTGGCCGCGCCGCCCCGCCGCCTCGCGGCGGTGGGCGCGCCGGGCCGCACCCTCCGGCTGGAGGTGGAGGGCAGCGGCGGCGGGCTCTGGCACGTACCGCTGGACTCGCCGGGCGCCGCGTCCACCGAGGGCGAGGAGGTGGCCCATATCGCCCTGGACTGTGTGGAGTTCTGTCAGCTCGCGGCGGGGCACGTGCCGCCACGGGACGCGGCGGCCGGGCAGGAGGGCGATCCGGAGGCGATCCGGGAGGTGCTCTTCGCCGCCGCCTCGCTCTCCCACCTCTGACGCGCACCGCCGACGCTCCGACCTCTGACGCTCCGACCTCCTCCGACCTTCCGGCCGCCGCCGCTCGCGCCGCTGACGCTCCCGCCTCCGAGTCCTCTGACGACGGCTCCCCGGCACGGGGAGTCGGGCCGCGCTGACAGCGGAGGGCCGACGCCCGAGGGGTGGGGGGAGGAGTGAGGGCCGAGGCCGAGGGGTGAGAACCGGCGCCGACGGTCGCGGGCTCACGGCCAGGGGTGACGGGCGGGCGGTTCGCGCGTGGGCTTGGCGGTTCGCGCGTGGGCTTGGCGGTTCGCGACGGGGGCGGTTCGCGCGTGGGGCGGGTTCCGGGCCGCTCCTCCGCGCGGGGAGCCGGGAGAGCAGGTGCCTTCTGAGCACTTGGCCCCAGGGCCGCTCCTCCGGCGCGCGCGGAGCCGGGGGCCGGGTGGGGTGCGGGTGGCGGCCGGGTGGGGTGCGGGAGCCTCGCGGGTGGCCGCCCGGCCATCGGGCCGGGGACGTATCGTGGGCCACATCACGTCAGTTCGCCCACCGTCCTGGCTCGTTCTCGACGCGTGAGCGACGGTGGGGGCGGTCAGCGGCCCAGACCGGGGCAATCCGCCGGCGCTCGGGGGCATCCCCCGTCAACCGCGCGCCGGGCGATTTCTAGGATCGGTGCCAGGCGGTGCTTCGACCGCGCTCTCCCCGATCCCTGAAGAGGTGTGCATGCAGCCCACGGTCCTCGCCATTCCCGAGCAGCCCGAAGGTGGCATCGCGGGCTGGGCGGCACAGCTGGTCGACACGATGGGCGGTCCCGGGGCCGGTCTCGCCATCGCGCTGGAGAACCTCTTCCCGCCGCTGCCCAGCGAGGTGATCCTGCCGCTGACCGGCTTCGCCGCCGGGCAGGGCGTGCTGAGCCTGGCCTCGGCGCTGTTCTGGACGACGCTGGGCTCGGTCGTCGGGGCGCTCGCGCTCTACTGGATCGGCGCGCTCCTGGGCCGGGAGCGGATGTACAAGATCTGGGAGAAGCTGCCGCTGGTGAAGACGGCCGACCTGGAGCGCACCGAGGCGTGGTTCGCGAAGCACGGCACCAAGGCGGTGTTCTTCGGCCGGATGGTGCCGATCTTCCGCAGTCTGATCTCGGTACCGGCCGGTGTCGAGCGGATGTCGGTCCCGGTGTTCACCGCGCTGACCACGGCGGGCAGCCTGCTGTGGAACTCGGTGCTGGTGCTGGCCGGCTACTGGCTGGGCGACCAGTGGGAGAAGGTCGAGGACTACGTCGGGATCTTCTCCAAGGTCGTGCTGGTGCTGGTCCTGATCGGCCTCGTCGTCTTCCTCTTCGCCCGGGTGACGCGGGGGCGCGGTCAGCGCCGTCGCGGCCAGCGCCGCTGACGGCCGGAGACCTCCCCGGGCCCGTAGGCGGCGGAACCCCGCCAGCTCCGGGCCCGGGCCGGATCCGGGCCGCAGGGCGGCCGCACCTCCGGGCCGTGCCCGTCGGACGCGCCGCGGATGCCCGTCCGATGCCGGTCGGATGCCCGTCCGGTGTCTGACGGGCGCCCGTCGGTCGGTGCCGTCAGGTGAAGACGACGGTGCGCTGGCCGTTCAGCAGGACCCGGTGCTCGCTGTGCCACTTGACGGCGCGGGCGAGCGCCTGGCACTCCACGTCCCGGCCGACGGCGACCAGCTGCTCGGGGGTGGCCTCGTGTCCGACGCGCTCCACCTCCTGCTCGATGATCGGGCCCTCGTCGAGGTCGGCGGTGACGTAGTGGGCGGTCGCGCCGATCAGTTTGACACCCCGGGCGTGCGCCTGGTGGTAGGGCTTGGCGCCCTTGAAGCTCGGCAGGAACGAGTGGTGGATGTTGATGATCCGCCCGGACAGCTCGCGGCACAGGTTCTCCGAGAGGACCTGCATGTAGCGGGCCAGCACCACCAGTTCGACGCCCTCGTCCGCGACGAGCCGCAGCAGCCGCCCCTCGGCCTCCGGCTTGGTGTCCCGCGTCACCGGGATGTGGTGGAACGGGATGTCGTAGGAGTCGACCAGCTCGCCGAAGTCCGGGTGGTTGGAGACGACGGCCGCGATCTCGACGGGCAGCGCCCCGATCCGGGAGCGGAAGAGCAGGTCGTTCAGGCAGTGGCCGAACTTGCTCACCATGAGGATGACGCGCATCCGCTCACCGGCGCGGACGATCCGCCAGTCCATGCCGAAGGAGGAGCCGACGGCCGCGAAGCTCGCCCGGAGCTTGTCCACCGTCACCGAGGGCTCGGCGCTGAAGTGGACCCGCATGAAGAAGAGCCCGGTTCCCGGGTCGCCGAACTGCTGGCTGTCCTCGATGTTGCAGCCCGTCATGAACAGGTAACTGGACACCGCGTGCACGATGCCCTTCCGGTCCGGGCAGGAGAGGGTGAGGACGTACTGCTCCGGGTCGGCGGAGCGTTCGGATTCGGGAAGTGACTCGCTCATACGGACAAGCCTGGCACACCCTTCCCCCACGCCTCCCCGGCCCCGCCCCCACCGGACCACACACCCCACGGGGCGGGCCCGCGCGGGGCCCACCCGGTCGGAACCGGCCGGTCAGACCGTGCGGAGGCGGATCGCGAGCGCGTCCAGGGTGTCCGGGGCACGGTCGGGGTCGTCGCCGTCGTTCGCGGAGAGCCGCACGTGCGCGTCGCGGGCCGCGCGCATCGCCTCCGGCCAGTCCGCGTTCTCCATGTACGAGGTGACCGGGGCGTCCGCGCCCACCTGATGCATGATCCGCAGGACCCGGAGTACGGCGGTGTCGACGAGCGCGGCCTCCTGCGCGTCCCGGAAGATCGTGCCGATGTACTTCTCCGCCGACCAGTTGTCCAGCCAGGTGTCCTCGACCAGGCGGTAGACGGCGTCGGTGACGTCCCCGTAGCCGGGCAGTCCCGCCACCCAGCACTCCCGCTGGAAGACGGGGTCGGAGAGCATGTGCAGCGCGGAGCGCACGTTGCTGCGCCAGCGCCACCAGGGCATGTCGTTGACGGGCATGCCACCCATGGTGGTCGACGGGGCGGTGCGGCGGGAAGTCTTCACGGAACCTGGCTCCATGGCCTCGACCATACGTTCCCCCGGGCGTCCCCGCTCCCACCCCTCCCACCCGGTCCGGGCCGCGCGCCCCGGCCCGCGGGCACCGGTGGGCCGCACCGGGCGGCCGTCCGCCGCCGCGGGCGCGCGAGCCCGACTCCCGCCCCCGTACGGGGAGTTCACCGGGACGAGGGACCCGGCGCCGGGCGCCGGGCCCGCGTCACAGATCGCCGAACTTGCGGGTGGGCAGGTCGTACTTCTGGGCGGTGGGGTTCCACAGCGCGGCGGCGCGCTTCTTCGCCGCCGTGGCCTTTCCGCTCTCCCGGTGTCCCGTGGAGGTGTGCGGGGTGATGCGGGCCTTCCCCTTCGTGCAGTTCTTCTTCTTGTCCTTCGCGATCTGCCCGGCCCAGGAGGCGTAGTGCCGATCCGCCGCCGCTGACGCCTTCCACGCCCGCACGAGCGAGGAGTTCAGCTCGGCGGTCCGGGGCAGCTTGTCCGTCTTCAGCTCGCGGAGCCGGGTGACCAGCCCGTCGCGCTGCTTGGCCGCGCCCTTGAGGTCCGCGGCCGCCTGGTCGAGCCGCTGGCACTTCCGGATCGACTCGACCGAACGGATCACCGCGGCGCGGCTGTTGTTGCTCTGCGCGAGCAGCGCGTCGAGCTGCTTGGCCTGCGGCTGGGCCGGATCCGGCGCCGGTGAGGACTTCTTGGCCTCCGGCGACTTCGAGGGTTCGTCCTTCGACCCGTTGTCGCTGTCGCCCCCGCTGCTGAGCACCGCGCCCACCGCGAGCCCGACGACGGCGAGCACCGCGACGCCGATGGCCGCCAGCATCACCGGCGACCGGCCACCGCCACCCCCACGACGGCCGCCCCGGCCTCGCGGCGGCTGGCCGCCGGGCGGGGCGCCGAACTCCGGCGGACCGCCCGGGCCGCCCTGCTGATGGGCGGCGGCGCCGTCGAAGAGAGGCAGGCTCTGCGTGGAGCCCGGATCGCCCTGGGCCGGGTTCGGCTGCGCCGGGCCGGAACGGAAGAGACTGTCGAACTCGGCCGCGAGCGGCGGCTGCTGGGGTCCGCCCTGCTGCGGCTGGGGCGGCGGGGCCTGTCTGTGCCGACCCGCCTGACCGCCGTCCGGCGGCAGCGGGGAGCGCAGCATCTGGGTCGACTCCGCGGCGCTCTCGCCCGGGATCGGCATGTGCTGGGTCGCCTCGGAGTCCCCGGCCGCGGGGATCGGCGGGAGCAGCTGGGTTCCGTCCTCGGAACCGGGCGGCCCGCCGGGGGCCGCCGGGGGCGGCCCCTGGCCTGGAGCGGGCGCGGGCGGCTCCTCCCGCGGGGTGGGGCGCCGGTGCGCGCCGCGCGGCGGGAAGCCGTCGGGCAGTGGCGTTCCGCCCTGGCCGGGCATCGGCCCGGGCTGCCCGGGGGCGGCGCCGGGCGGGACCGGGGGCGCGCCGGCGGGGGGCGGGGGCATGCCGTCCGGGGTGCCGGGTATCGGCGGGAGCAGCTGCGTCCCGTCCTCCGGACCGGAACCGGCCGCCGGGGGTATCCCGCCGGACGGGAACCCGCCGCCGGACGGCGGGAGGGGCGCGCCCGATCCGGGCAGCGCGCCGGGGTGCGCCGGGGGAAGCTGGTGTGCCTGGTGTGTCTCGTGCGCCTGGTATGCCGGGGCGCCGTGCCGTCCGCCGGGGCGGGCCTCGGGGGCGGGCGGTGCCCCGGGTTCGGGCAGCTGGCCCGCGGGGGCGCCCGGCGGGGGCAGCGGTGCGCCGGAGGACGCGGGCGGCAGCGCGCCGCCGGACGGGGTGGCCGGGGGCAGCGCGCCGGGGGCGCCCTCCTCGGGCAGCGGCGCGGAGCCCGGCATCGCCCCGGCGGGGTCCCCGCCCGCCGGGTCGCTGGGCGGCGGCAGGGGCTGGCCGCCCCAGGTGCCGCCCTGGTCCCTCGGCACGGGCAGCGCGGAGCCGCCCTCCGCTCCGGGCACCCCGGTCGGCGTGGCCGCGTCCGGGCCGGTGGGCGGCATCGGTGGCGGCATGGACGGCTGCTGCGGGGTGCCGGGGAGCGGCGGGGCCTGCGGTGCGGCGTGACTCTCCGGCCCCCACGGGGCGGCCTGACTCTCCGGTCCCCAGGGACCGGCCTGACTCTCGGGCCCCCACGGTTCGCCCCAGGGCTGCCCGGCGGGTGGCTGGTTCCGCGACTCGTCAGCCTGGCGCTGCTGTTCGGGGGTCCACGGATCACCGTTGGCCGGTAGCACGACGCCCTCGTAGGGCGTCGTGGTCGAGGGCTGCGGACCGTCGTCCGCGGCGCTTCCCTGCCCCCGTCCGTTGTGCGTTGTCACCGGGACTCCTCAGTCGCATGGCTCATGGAATCGTCGGGTTACGCTACCGGCTCACGGGGATCGGGGACGACGCCCTCGGGGGAAACGTCCCGTTATGCCACGGCTCTCCACTCCAGTCGCGCCGAGAATTCCCGGACGGCGGGCTCCTTACCGAACGGTTCGAGTCGTTGCCGGAAGCCGTCCAGGTACTCCGTTCCGCGCTCCGAGCGCAGGGTGGCGAGGAGTTCGGTGGCGCGGGTGCCGGTGTGGCAGGCGCGGTCGACCTCCCGCTGTTGCGCCTGCGCGGTGGCGAGCAGCAGCAGGCCGATGGCGCGGCGCCGGGTGCGGGTCTCGGCGTGCCCCTCGACGGCCTGTTCGGCGCACTCCGCCGCGTTCTTCGCCTGCCCCAGGTCCCGGTGACAGTGGGCGAGTTCGTCCGCGAGGTAGGCCCGGTCGAAGTGGCGGATCCACTCCGGGTCGTCCCCCGAGTCCTCGGCGGCCTCCGCCCGTTCCATGGTGTCCAGCGCGCGGGTCATCCGCTCGGAGCAGGCCACCGCGTCCCCCATCAACGCGTGGCCGCGCGCCTCCGCGGCGTGGAACATCGCCTCGGTACGTGGGGTGACCTGGCCGCGCGCGCCCTCCTGGGCCGCGCGGGCGAGTTGGGCGATCTCACGCGGGTTGCCGAGGGTGGCGGCGAGGTGGCTCATCCCGGCGGCCAGTACGTACCCGCCGTAGGCGCGGTCGCCCGCGGCCTGCGCGAGCCGCAGCGACTGGATGTAGTACCGCTGGGCGAGGCTCGCCTGGCCGGTGTCGATGGCCATGTACCCGGCGAGTTCGGTGAGTCGGGCGACGGCCGAGAACAACTCCCGCCCGGTGCGCTCCCGGTAGGACCCGGCGAGCAGGCCGGAGACCACACTGTTCAGGTAGTGCACGAGCACGGCGCGCAGGTGCCCGCTGCCGTACCGGTGGTCGAGGCGGGAGAGCGCGTCCGTCATCGCGCGCACCGCCTCGACGTCGGACTGCCCGACCCGGGTGCCGGTGGTCCGCGCGACCTGGCTGTCCGGTGCGGTGATCAGCCAGTCCCGGCTGGGCTCGACCAGCGCGGAGGAGGCGACGGACGAGCCGGTGAGGAAGTCGCGGCGGCCGACGTCGCTGCGCCACAGCTCGCAGACCTGCTCGACGGCGCCGAGCACCGTCGGGGAGAACTGGAGACCGACGCCGGAGGCGAGGTTCTTGCCGTTCGCCATGCCGATCTCGTCGAGTGTGACGGTGCGGCCCAGTTTGCGGCCGAGCGCCTCCGCGATGATGCCGGGGGCTCTGCCGCGCGGCTGCTGACCGCGCAGCCAGCGCGCCACGGAGGTCTTGTCGTAGCGCAGGTCGAGGCCGTGTTCGGCGCCGCACATGTTGACGCGGCGCGCGAGACCGGCGTTGGAGCAGACGGCTTCCTGAATGAGCGCTTGCAGCCGTTCGTTGGGCTGCCGTGCGATGAGTGGCCTGGCGGCCATGCGATCCCCCCTGAGGCAGAAGGTTGTGGACGATCACTGCCCCGTGCGTATGCCCATGATTCCCACGAAAAACGGCAGTTCCTCGCGCATCGCACCGGAGCGGGTCAGAGGACTACCCCCACTTCAGCCGCGACTCCTGCGCGCGCCCCCCGCTGTGCACCGATGCGCCCCGCCCCTCCCGCCAATGGCCGGTTCGCTCCGGCCGGTTGACCCGGCGGCGCGCCCGTTCCGCGCGCCGGGCGGCGGCGCCGCCCCCACCGGCTGCGACACCTCCCACCCACCGAACTCCCCCCGCCCCGGCACCCCGTCGCCCGCGATCACCCCAACCGCCGCCCACTCTCCCCACGTTGACTCCCCGTCGTGTCCCGGCCCGCGAACTCCCCACCGCCCGCGTCCACCTGGCGTCCACCCGGGGGCGCCCGCGCCCGCGCCTCCCCGGGCAACCCGCGCGGACCCACCCGAACCCCACTGACTCCCGAACGGGCCCCCGCGCGAATCTCCGCGCGGGCCCCGGTGCCGGAGCCACGGCGCGTCCCGCGACGGCCGTACCCGCCCGGCACATCACCTTTGCCCTACATGCGGCCTTCCGTCCGGAACGGGAGCGGCCGGCTGGGGGCGGACGCGGGCCCGGGGCGCGGACACGGGCTCCGGGGGGCGTTCTGGTGGGTGTCCTAGGGTGGTCAGCGGGTGTCGGCAGGCTCCCGGGAGGCGGCGAAAGGCGAGACGGTGGCGACGGAGATACCGCGGGACGGGCACGGCGGAGCCGGTGGCACCGGCCCCCCGGAGGGCGCGGCGGGCCAGGGCACGGGCCCCGGTGACGAGTGGGCGGCGCGGCCCGGCGCGGCGGAGGGCGCCGGGACCGCCGACGGCACCGTCCGGAGCGCCGTACGGGTGCGGAACCTGTGGAAGCAGTTCGGTGAGCAGGTCGCCGTGTCCGGGATCGACCTGGATCTGCCCGCCGGGCGGTTCGTCGGCCTCGTCGGCCCGAACGGCGCGGGGAAGACCACGACGCTGTCCATGGTGACCGGGCTGCTGCGCCCCGACTCGGGCACCGTGGAGATCGCGGGCCACGACGTGTGGCGGGACCCGGCCGCGGTGAAGTCCCGGATCGGGGTGCTCCCGGAGGGGCTGCGGCTCTTCGAGCGGCTGTCCGGTGAGGAACTCCTCGGCTATCTGGGCGCGTTGCGCGGTATCCCGGCGGACGAGACGGAGCGCCGGGCCGGTCAGCTGCTGGACGTCCTCGACCTGTCCGGCGCCCGGAACAAGCTGATCGTCGACTACTCGACCGGGATGCGGAAGAAGATCGGGCTGGCCGCCGCGCTGCTGCACAACCCGGAGGTGCTCTTCCTGGACGAGCCGTTCGAGGGTGTCGACCCGGTCTCGGCGCAGATCATCCGCGGGGTGCTGGAGCGGTACACCCGCTCGGGCGCGACCGTCGTCTTCTCCAGCCACGTGATGGAGCTGGTCGAGTCGCTGTGTGACTGGGTCGCGGTGCTGGCGACCGGCCACATCCGCGCGTACGGCTCGCTGGAGGAGGTGCGGGGCTCCGCGCCCTCGCTGCATGAGGCGTTCCTCCACCTCGTCGGCGCGGGCGACCGCTCGGCCGACGAGCGGCTCGACTGGCTGGGCGGCGGGGCCTGATGGACACCAGCCTGTCCCCGGCCCCCACCCAGGCGCCCGCTCCCGGTACCGGCGGCGGGGTGCCGTCCCCCGCGCTGACCTCCGTGTTCGTCCGGATGCGGCTGTCGTTGCTGCGGAACGGGCTGCGCCAGTCGACGGGCCGCCAGGTCGCCTTCGTCATCTCCATCGTGCTGGCGGTGGTGTTCGCCGCCCTCCAGCTGCTGGGGCTGCTGGTGCTGCGCGGCAACGCGCACGCGACCGAGGTCACCGTCGTGCTCGCCGGGCTGCTGGCGCTCGGCTGGGCGGTGACCCCGCTGTTCTTCCCGGGCGGCGACGAGACGCTCGACCCGACGCGGCTGACGATGCTGCCGCTGCGGCCCGGACCGCTGGTCACGGCGCTGCTGGCGGCCTCGCTGGTCGGTATCGGCCCGCTGGTCACGCTGCTGCTGGGGGTCGGCGCGGTCGTCGCCCCGGCGCACGGCGCCGCCGCGTGGCTGACGGCGGCGCTGGCGCTGCCGCTGCTGATCCTGGTGTGCGTGGCGCTGGCCCGGTCCGTCGCCGCCGCCAACGTCCGGCTGCTGACCAGCCGGAGGGGCCGCGATCTGGCGCTGATCAGCGGACTGGGCGTCGCGGTGGGCGCGCAGTTCGTCAACCTGGGCATCCAGAAGCTCTCCGAACCAGACGGCCTCTCGGCGCTGGAGCCGTACGCGGCGGTGCTCGGCTGGCTGCCGCCCGGCTCGGCGGTCGCGGCGATCGACTCGGCGGCGGACGGCGCGTACGCGGTGGCGCTGGCGCGGCTCGCGATCAGCGGGGCGGGCCTGTGGCTGCTGCTGCGGTGGTGGCGGCACAGCCTCACCCGGCTGATGACCTCCCCGGACGAGTCGACGCTGCCGCACACCGACAAGGCCGCCACGGTGCGCGCCCGGCGCGGCCCCGGCGCGCTGTTCCCGGACGGCCGTACCGGTGCCGTGATGCTCCGCACCCTGCGCTACGCCTGGCGCGACCCGAAGACCCGGATGGGCTGGGCGTCCGCGCTGGGGCTCGGGGCGCTGCTGCCGGTGGTGTTCGCCCTCCAGGGCAACGACAGTGTGTACAGCGTCTTCTGGGCCTCCGGGCTGCTCGGCATGATGATGTACAACCAGTTCGGCCAGGACTACAGCGGCTTCTGGCTGGTGGCGTCCACCATCTCCACCGCCCGGGACGCGCGTCGCGAGTTGCGCGCCCGCATGCTGGCGCTCGCGCTGATCGCGGCGCCCTACATGACGCTGGTGGTGGTCGCGGGGACGCTGCTGACGGGCGAGCGGGACCGGCTGACGGAGATGCTGGGGCTGTCGGCGGCCGTGCTCGGCGCGCTGTTCGCCACCGGCGCGCTGGCCTCGGAACGTTTCCCGTACTCCATCCCCGCCGACGACATCCACCGGAACGTCGCGGCGGGGCAGGGTTCGCTGGCCTATCTCAGCCTGCTGGGCGGCATGCTCTGCGCCGGGCTGCTCTGCGCACCGGTGATCGTCCTGGACGTGTGGCTGCACACGTCGACGGAGGGCGGTCCGGGCTGGCAGCTGCTGGCGGTCGGCGCGGCGTACGGGGTGGCGCTGTGCGCGGTGGCGCTGCGGCTGGTGTCGCGGCGGGTCGTCCGGCGGCTGCCGGAGATCCTCACCGCCGTCAGCAAGGGCTGAGCCCCCCGCCGACGGCCCGGACGGTCCGGACGGCCCCGGCCCCGAGGGGGTGGGGCCGCCGGGCCACGGAGGGCGGCAGGGCCGGGGGCGACGGGACGCGGCCGGAACCCGGCGTCCCCCGGGGGGAGTTGGCGTCAGCCGACGCCGGGCAGCGTGGCCTGGAGGAACGGCTCGACGACGCGGCGCCAGTCCTCCGGCTGGTCGTAGTGGATGAGGTGCCCGGCCTCCGGCACCTCCGCGTAGATCCCGCGCGGCAGCACCCGCACCATCTCCTGCGCCTCGGCCCGCCCCAGCTCCCCGTCGATCCCCCGCACCACGAGGGTGGGGCAGCGCACCAGCGCCAGCTCGTCCCAGTGCGCGTCGTACACCCAGGTCTCGCGGGCCCGCAGCATCTGACGACGGGAGAAGACCGGCCGCCAGCCGTCCGCCCGCTCGGCCATCACCTCGGCGAAGAACTCCCCGCGCGAGGGGTTGGGCCGCTCCAGCGACGGGTCGTCCTCGCCGAACCACCGCCGTACGTCGGCGAGTGTCGCGAAGGGCACCGGCCAGGAGGCGAACCACTTCTCCCACTCGCGCTGCGACCGCTCGCCCAGCGCGGAGGCCCGCATGTCCGAGATGACCAGCGCCTGCACCAGGTCCGGGCGTCTGGCGGCCAGTTGCCAGGCGGTCAGCGCGCCCATGGAGTGCCCGATCAGCGCGAGCGGGGCGAGGTCGAGCTGTTCGAGGGCGGCCTCGGCGTCCGCCACGTACGCCTCCCGGTCGTACGGCAGCTCGCCCGGCTTGTCACTCCGCCCGTGCCCGCGCTGGTCGAGCCCGACGGCCCGGTAGCGGGCGGACAGCCAGCGGGCGGTGTCCGCCCAGTGCGCGGCCCGCCCCATCAGACCGTGCAGCAGCAGCACCCCGGACGGACGGCGCTGGCCGGCCGGCCCGTCGGCGCTCTCCGGGCTCACCTTGGGCGGGTCGGCGTACTCCCAGGCGGCCAGCCGGACGCCCTGCGCGCCCGTCACATTGATCCGTCGCACCATGAGTCGTGGCACCCCCACTCAGACTCGCAGACCAACACGCAGCTTATCGAACCCATATTCGAACACGCTGTGCCGCGGCAGCTCCCGGGCGCCTCCCCTCGGTCAGGCGGCAGCCTCGGAAACCCCTCGGACCGGCCGGAGCCGGGAGACCAGCCGGACCGGCCGAACGGGCCGGAGCGGCCGGACGCCGGGACGGCCGGAAACGCTGACCCGGCCAGAACTCCCGGAGCGGCCGGGGCGGTTGGGACGCCGGGGATAACCGGGACCGGGACGGCCGGGACCGCGCGTGAAGGGGGCGGGGAGCGCGAGCGGCGATGCGCCCGCCCTCAGCCGAACGGGACCGTCCGCTTCGGCTCCCGCCGGAGCCCCGCACCGAACGTCTCCCGGATCCGCGCGCCATGACGGTCTCCCTCCGCTCGATGGTTCCCCGCGGGACGCCCCGGCCGGAGCGTCCCCTGTACGGGCCCCGCACGGAGACCCCTGCCTCGATCCGCCCGGCCGCCGACGCGTTCCGGCCCCACCGGGGACCGGCCCACCGGCGCCACACCGGTGTCGCGTCCGCGCCACCCGCTGACGGATCCCGCCCGGCTCCTCGGGCCCGGCTTCCGCCGGGCCTCCCCCTCGTCCGTCCGCCCCACGGCCACGTCGGGGCCACCGCCCCGCGATGCCTCAACTCCCCGCGCCGCCCGTGCGTTCCGGCGTGCTTCCCGCTCCGCTCTCCCTCCCGGCCCGGCGGGGGCGCGGACCCAGCGTCCGGCGCCTCCCGCGCGCCGGTGCCCCCTCCGCCCGGCGGGCGGCGTCGGGGCCGGACGGACGCGGGCCCCGCGCCACGGCCGCCCCGCGCTCCGGCGGCCGCCGGTCGGCGGTGCCGCCCGGCGGCCGCCGCGCCCCTCAGGTACGCGTCACTCTCGTACTGCCGGGGCGGTTTGGGAAGACGTGCCGTTCACACGCCGTGCGCGGCGCGGGGCGCGCGGGGCCGCCCGGCTCAGCGCTTGGCGACGAAGACGTGCGTCGCGATGTCCGCCTCCAGCTCGGCCGCCTCACCACTGCTGCCGATCAGCACCCCGCCCGCGGCCCCGGTGTGCACGCTGACCACCGCGCCCGGCTGCACCCCGGCCCGCCGCAGCGTGTACATCAGCTGGGCGTCCATCTGGATCGGCTCACCGATTCGCCGCACCACGACTGTCTTGCCGTCACCCGAGGTGTCCAGGTCCGTCAGGCTGACCATGCCGTCGTCCAGGAACGGGTCGGCCTCCGCCTCCTCGCCCAGCTCCTCCAGCCCGGGGATCGGGTTGCCGTACGGCGACTCCGTCGGGTGCCGGAGCAGGCTGAGCACGCGGCGCTCCACCGCCTCGCTCATGACGTGCTCCCAGCGGCAGGCCTCGGCGTGCACCTGCTCCCACTCCAGCCCGATGACGTCCACCAGCAGGCACTCGGCCAGCCGGTGCTTGCGCATGACCCGCGTCGCCAGGCGGCGGCCCTCGTCGGTCAGCTCCAGGTGACGGTCCCCGGCCACCGTGACCAGGCCGTCCCGCTCCATCCGCGCCACCGTCTGGCTGACCGTCGGGCCGCTCTGGTCCAGCCGCTCCGCGATGCGGGCACGCATGGGGACCACGCCTTCCTCCTCCAGCTCCAGGATGGTGCGGAGGTACATCTCCGTGGTGTCGATGAGTCCCGACATGCGTAGCCCCTAGTCAGTTCGTGCGGTGGCCTGACGTCAATTCTGACGCATCGGGCGGGCAACCGCGCCGCTCCGGCGGGCAGACGTATTGACAGTCGACTGGTCCAGACCTCACCGTTCCGCCATGACCGAGAGCACGCTCGCCGACGACTTCCTCGACGCCGCGATCGCACTGCTGCGGCAGGCCAGAACCGGGGAGGCGGAGAACATCGCCGCCGCCGGAACGCTGCTCGCCGACACCGTCGCCAACGGCGGCCGGGTCTTCGTCTTCGGCGCCGGTCACTCCTCGCTGCCCGCGCAGGACGTGGTCTACCGCGCGGGCGGCCTCGCGATCATGAACCTGCTCGCCGTCCCCGGGGCGGTCGGTGTGGACGTGCGGCCCGCCACCCTCGGCAGCGCCCTGGAGACCGTCAGCGGACTCGCCCGCACCGTCCTCGACACCAGCCCCGCCGCCGAGGGGGACCTGCTGGTGGTGATCTCCCTGTCCGGGCGGAACACGCTGCCCGTGGAGATGGCCTCGCACGCCCGCTCCCGCGGTATCGGCGTCGTGGGCGTGACCTCGCTCGCCTACGCCCGCGAGACCACCCCGCGCAGCGCCAGCGGCACCTTCCTCAAGGACCACTGCGACCTGGTGCTCGACAGCCGGATACCGGTCGGGGACGCCACCCTCGTCGACGAGCGCGTGGGAGCGCCCTTCGCCCCCGCCTCCACCGTCGTCACCAGCGCGCTGATGCAGGCCGTCGTCGCCACGGCCGCCGGTGAACTGGCCGCCCGGGGGATCGACCCGCCGCTGCTGCGCTCCGGCAACGTCGACGGCGGACACGACTGGAACGCGCGGGTGTTCCACGAGTACGGCGACCGCGTCTTCCACCAGAACTGACCCCGGACCTCACACCGACCGAACCCGTGACCGGAACCCGGACCGGAACCCACACCGGCGGAACTGACACCGCCACCGGCCGGGGCTCCCGGCGCCCCCGGGGGGCGCGGCACCGCCCGCCGCGTGCGCCGCGTTCACCCCATGGGGTGAACCAGCAGGCGGACGTTCGGCGACGCGCGGCCGAACCGCCCTCCGGGCGGGGCGGGTTCGGCCCTCCGGGGCGGCCGGGTCAGCGGATCGCGTAGGCGAGGTCGATCGCCCCGGCGACCCGCAGGGCGACCTCCTCCGCGTACGCCGCGTCCGCCCGGTCGAAGGGGGCGCGGGAGGCGCCGCGCAGGAAGGTGGCGATACCCAGCGACCGTCCCCGCGCGCGCAGCACCGTGCACAGCGCGTGCGCCGTACCGTCCGGCCAGCGCCGCTCGGCCGCCCAGCTCGCGGGCGCCGGGCCCCCGGCGCTCGCCCGGACCGCCCCGCACCGCAGGTACGCCTGCACCGCCGGATGCCCCTCGCCGTACCCCACCGGGATGCCGCTGGCGAGGCTCGGCTCCACCGGCGGGACCCGGCCGGGCGAGGAGACCGGCGCGGTGGCCGCGCGCAGCAGCCGGGGGGCGGCGTCGCTCCCCGCGCCCGCGTCCCGCGGCCAGCCCTCCCGGGGGTCGGCCAGGTCGAGCAGCGCGTGGTCGGCGAACCCCACCAGCGCGAAGTCGAGTTGGACGGCGGCGGCCTCCATCGGGCTCTCGCACTCGGCCGAGGCCCGGGCCGCGCGGTGCAGCTGGCTGCCGCGGAACCGGAGCCGCGCCGCGTCCTGTTCGGCCCGCTTGGATTCCGTCACGTCCTGGAACAGCCAGGCGACACCGAGCGGAACCGGTTCCTCGGCCATCGGGGAGTCCAGTCGCAGGAAACCGCTGCGCCAGCAGCGGCGCACCGCCGCCGTACCCCGCTTGCCCGGCCCGCCGCCGGAGCCACCGCCCTGGCCCGCCCGGCCGCCGGAGGCCGGGCCGCTCCCCTCGTCCGTGCGGGTCGCGGCGGATCCCGGGGGGCCGGGGGTCTCCGGAGGCGTGGCCTCGCGCAGGGTGACCCAGATCTCGGCGGGCGCCGGGGTCGCCCCCTGGCCGAGTACGTGCTGGAGGGCGCCCTCCAGCTCCTCGACGCCCTGCTCGACGACGTCGCCCAGCGGGCGGCCCAGCAGTTCGGCGCGGGTGGCGCGCTGGAAGGCGCGGGCCGCGTAGGAGTTGACGACGGCGGGGCGCAGGTCGGCGTCGACGAGGACGGCGCCCCAACAGGCGTCGTCCAGCAGCGCCTCGCTCAGCGCGAGGGAGCGCTCCAGCCCGACCTGCGCGTGCACCTCGCTGAACGCGCAGTACACGCCCCGCGAGCTGCCGTCCGCCGCGACCATGCCGGTGGCCTGGGTGCGGACCAGCACTCGCCCCCCGCTCTTGGTCAGCAGCGCGAACTCGTGCACCCGGCGCCCGGCGCCGCCGGGCGGGCGCAGCAGGCGGGTCTCGACCTCGTCGGCGTCGGCGGGGCGGACCGCCCAGCCCGCCAGCCCCGCGCGGCCCACCGCGTCCGCCCGGGTCCAGCCGAGGATGCGCTCGGCCTCCCGGTTCCAGTGGGTGACGACACCCTCCGCGTCGAAGGCGCAGAGCGCGGCGTCCATACCGTTGAGGAGAGCGGCCAGCAGCAGCTCGTCCTCGTCGGGTCCGCTCGTCTCCCGGCCACCACTCTCCGGGGTCGAAGCGGAGTGGGTTTCCGATTGCGTCGCCACCGTGGCCCCCAGCCGTCTTGCACGCTGCCAGGTGCGCGGGACAGACCGGAACGTCCGCGCACGGGCGTCATTCAACTCGAACGTGACCCATCCCACACCGACTTCGGGGAAATCGTTGCTCCCCCGAAATTCGGTTGCCCACCCCGGGGGCGGCGCCTAACGTGCGGGGCACACGAGAAAGGAGGTGATCCGGTCGATGTACGACTACCGGACGCGTGAGGTGGCTGCGGCCTGAGAGCCGTCGCCCCGTGTGACGCCGGTTCGCCGGCTGAAATCCCAGCAGTCACCCGGCCCGCGGGCTCGTCGGACTCGTCCGACCGACGCCCTTCCGCCCCGGCGGAGGGAGTCGCCCGCGGGCCGTCTGCTGTCTCCAGGCCCGCCGCTACCCGCCGCGCTCTCCGCACGCCCCGGGTGTTCCGGGTGTTCCGTGTCTCCCGTGGGTTCGGCGTCCGCGCCGGGCCTTCCGTGTGGGCGCCCGTCCCGTCCCCGGCACCCGGTGGCCCGCGCCGCCTCCCGTGGGTGAGGCGGCGGGCGCCGGTCAGGGGCAGAGACGCTCGACGGTCCAGTCGTCGCCGGACTCACCGCCGGACCCGGCGGGGGGCTCGGCGGGCTCCGCCGGGGACGGCGGGCCGTCGTCGGTCCCCCCGGGCGCGGCGGTGGCGTCCGCGGCCCGGCGTACGTAGCGGAGCCGGTCGTGCAGCCGGTTCTCCCGGCCCTGCCAGAACTCGACGCTCTCCGCGCGCACCAGGACGCCACCCCACTGCGGCGGCGCGGGCACATCGGTGCCCTCCGGGTAGCGCTCGGCCAACTCCTCGTACATCCGGTCCAGTTCGGCTCGGGTGGCGATCCGCGAGGACTGCTCGCTCGCCCAGGCGCCCAACTGCGACCCGTGCGGACGGGTCCGGAAGTAGGCGATCGTCTCCTCGCGGCCGACGCGCCGGGCCGTACCGGAGACGATCACCTGGCGGGCGATGCCGTGCCAGGGGAACAGCAGCGAGACGCGCGGGTTCACGTCCAGCTCCCGGCCCTTGCGCGAACCGTGGTTGGTGTAGAACACGAAGCCGCGCGCGTCGTGCCGCTTCAGCAGCACCGTGCGGGAGCTGGGGCGGCCGTCGGCGTCGGCGGTGGAGAGGATCATCGCGTTCGGCTCGTGCAGCCCGCTCTGGTAGGCGTCGGCGAACCAGCGGGCGAACTGGGTGAAGGGGTCGGGCGCCAGCTCGTCCTCGGAGAGGCCCCGCGCCCGGTACCGGGCGCGCATGGCGGCCGGGTCCAGCGAGGTCGCGGGGTGGGTGGGCGCGTCGGCGACGGCCGGTGGGGAGGCGTCCGGGGCGCCGGAGCGGGCCTCGGGGGCGGGCGCGTCGTGGGATTCGTCAGAACTGGCGGCGGCGGCAGAGCTATCAGAAGGGACCACGCGGCCATCTTGCAGCATGCCGCCGCGACCCGGCCGGGGAGCCCACGGGATCTCGGGGATCTCCGGGGAGGACCGGGTGGTGGCCGCGCACCGGCTGGCGGCCGGGGACGGCGCCGGACCGGGTACGGACCGGGTACGGGGCACCTGGTCGCTTCGGTGGCCCAGGATCCGAAGGCGCCTCGCCGCACGGCGCCGGATCGGCGCGGGCGCGGCCTCCTGTCTACCCCGCCCGCCCCCGGCTACACCTCCGCCGCCTCCCCGGCCCCCTGTGCCGCTTCTCACGCCGCCGCACCCTGCCACGCGCCCGCGAACCGTCGAGAATCAGGTGTTCCGTGGATGTGGGATCCCGGCGCCCCCGACTATCGTGGCCGCTCCACCCGGAGCGCCCCGACCGCTCGTCGGCGCGTCACCCCGGCCCGCCCGGTGGGTCGCCGCTGGTAGCCGTCCGGACACCTCCGGCGGGCCGCCCGACGGGGACACCGCCGCGCCGGACCCGACGGGGCGGCGCGTGGAACCGCCGGTCGTGGCGGACCCGGTGGACACCGCCCGGTCCCGCAGCCAGTCCGGCCGACCGCCGTCAGCGCGCCTGGCGGCCCAGCATGAGGGAGCCGCCTGATGTCCGATTTCGTACCCGGACTTGAGGGAGTCATCGCGTTCGAGACGGAGATCGCGGAGCCCGACAAGGAGGGCGGCGCGCTCCGCTACCGCGGGGTCGACATCGAGGACCTGGTCGGCCGGGTCTCCTTCGGCGAGGTCTGGGGACTGCTGGTGGACGGCGGTTTCGAGCCGGGCCTCCCGGCCGCCGAGCCGTTCCCGATCCCGGTCCACTCGGGGGACGTGCGGGTCGACGTGCAGTCCGCGCTGGCGATGCTCGCACCCGTCTGGGGGCTGCGGCCGCTGCTGGACATCGACGAGCGGCAGGCGCGCGAGGACCTCTCCCGGGCGGCCGTGATGGCGCTGTCCTTCGTCGCCCAGTCGGCGCGTGGCCAGTCGCTGCCGATGGTGCCGCAGCGGGAGATCGACAAGGCCGACACCGTCGTCGAGCGGTTCATGCGCCGCTGGCGTGGTGAGCCGGACCCGAAGCACGTCGCCGCCGTGGACGCCTACTGGACCTCGGCCGCCGAACACGGCCTGAACGCCTCCACGTTCACCGCCCGCGTCATCGCCTCCACCGGCGCGGACGTGGCCGCCGCGCTCTCCGGGGCGGTCGGCGCCATGTCGGGCCCACTGCACGGCGGCGCCCCCTCCCGCGTCCTCGGCATGATCGAGGAGATCGAGCGCAGCGGTGACGCGCGGGCCTACGTCAAGGACCAACTCGACCGGGGTGAGCGGCTGATGGGCTTCGGGCACCGGGTGTACCGGGCCGAGGACCCGCGGGCGCGGGTGCTGCGCCGGACGGCACGGGAGCTGAACGCCCCGCGCTACGAGGTGGCGGAGGCCCTGGAGCGGGCCGCGCTCGCGGAGCTGCGGGAGCGGCGCCCCGACCGGGTGCTGGAGACGAACGTGGAGTTCTGGGCGGCGATCGTGCTCGACTTCGCCGAGGTTCCCGCCGAGATGTTCACCTCGATGTTCACCTGTGCCCGTACGGCGGGCTGGTCGGCGCACATCCTGGAGCAGAAGCGGACGGGGCGGCTGGTCCGGCCCTCCGCCCGGTACGTCGGCCCCGGTCCGCGCACCCCCGACCAGCTCGGCGCCCCCAGCAACTGACCGCAGTCCGCAGGTGGATTGCCCAACTCGCCGCTACGCGCGATGCGTTGGTGAACGACCGCCGGTTCCAGGGCCGTTGGCGTCGGGCCAACGGCCCTGCGGCCGGAGCGGTTCCGGAGGCCGGGCGGTCCGTGGCCCCACCGGGCGGGGTGAACACCGCCGGGCGCGGCTGCCGTTCTGCGGCCTTCAGCTCCGGCGGTTCCCGGTCGGCGGTCCCCGTCCCGGTCCCGGTGGCTACGGGTGGGCGGTGCGGAGGGTGTCCTCCACCAGCCGCGCCCACTGGGCGACCACGCGGGCGCGGCGCGCGCTGTCGTCCGTGAGCAGGTTGGCCAGGCCCAGCCCGCGCGCCATGTCCAGCAGCCCCTGGACGGTCTCGCGGGCGCCCGGCACCGACTCGTCCACACCGAGCAGTTCGACGGCCATCCGGTGCGACTCACGTCCGAACCTGGCCTCCAGATCCCGTACGCGCGGGCCGAGTTGCGGCTCGTTGGAGGCGGCCACCCACAGGTGCAGCGCGGCCCGGAACAGCGGGCCGGTGTAGAGGTCCACCAGGGCCTCCACGGCGGTGGCGACCGGCGACTCGCGCGGCAACTCGCGCAGCGCGCGGGTGCGTTCCTCCGCGACGTACTCGACGGCGGCCGTGAACAGGTCCTCCCGGGTGGGGAAGTGGTGCTGGGCGGCGCCGCGCGAGACGCCCGCGTGCTCCGCGACCACGGAGACGGTGCTGCCGGTCCAGCCGCGCTCGGCCAGGCACGTCACCGCCGACTCCAGCAGCCGGCGCCGCGTCGCGCGGCTGCGGTCCTGCTTGGGCGCCGCGCCGCGCGCGTCGCCGCGTGCGTTCAGCACACCCATGCGGGATCCCGTCGTTCGAGGAAGGCGGCCATGCCCTCGCGGGCTTCCCCGGAGGCGAACAGGCGCGCGGACAGTTCAGCGAGCGTACCCGTGTCCCGGTCGAAGGCGCGGAGGACCTCCGCGGTGACCAGCGCCTTGGACTCCGCGAGGCCCTGCGGGGAGCCGCGCCGCAGCCCGTCGAGTACCGGTGCCAGCGCGGTGTCCACGGCGGCCTCGGCGGCCTCCGCCGCCCCGGCGGGGTCGCCGGTCGCCTCGGGGGCGTCCCGGGGCGGTTCGGCGGCGAGGGTCACCAGGCCGATGCGGGCGGCCTCGGCGGCGTCGAACCGCTCCCCGGTGAGGTAGTAGCGGGCCGCCGCGCGCGGGTCCACGCGGGGCAGCACCGGCATCGAGATGACGGCGGGCGCCAGCCCGATCCTGGCCTCGGTGAAGGCGAAGGTGGCGCCCGGCCCGGCCACCGCGATGTCACACGCGCTGAGCAGGCCCGTTCCCCCCGCCCGCACATGGCCGGTGACCCGCGCGACCACCGGCTTGGGGAACTCCACCAGCCGGCGCAGCAGCCGGGCGAGGTCCAGCGGGGCTGAACTCGGCGAGGCGGGGGTGTCCGCCGCGCTCGCCTCGGTGAGGTCGGCCCCGGCGCAGAAGGTGCCCCCGGTGTGGGTGAGCAGCACCGCCCGCGTCTCCGGGTCGGTCTCCACCTCGGCGAGCGCCGCGTACAGTTCCGCGACGAGCTGGGCGGAGAGCGCGTTGCGGTTGCGCGGTGAGTCCAGGGTGAGCGTGACGATGCCGCGATCGGCGGCGCGCCGGATCAACTCCACGGTGGTTCTCCTCGGTTCGGGTTACGGGCCGCCAACGGGACGCCCCTCGGGCGACGCTGGCGCCCGTCTCGGTGTCGGTCGGCCGTCTCGGTGTCGGTCGGCCCGTCTCGGTGTCTCGGTATCGGTCGGCCCGTCCCGGTGTCGTCGGGCCCCTTCTGTGAGGGGCCCCATCTCGGCTGCGGAGACGAGGTGTTCGGGCAGGGGGAGTTCGTACGGGGCCCGGGCGTTCGTACGCGACGGGCGTTCGTACGGGCCCGGGGCGGGGCGGGGACGGTCCCGCCGCGCCCCGCCACCGGGCGCCGCCCCGCCCCGCCCCGGGTGGACCGGTGAACCGTTCCCCGCCGCCGGGGCCGTGTGGGGCCGGGGCGCGAGTGGGGCGACGGGGCGGTGCTCAGTACGACTTGGGTAGGCCCAGGCTCTGGTGGGAGACGTAGTTGAGGATCATCTCCCGGCTGACCGGCGCGATCCGCGCCACCCGGGACGCGGCGATCATCGAGGCGAGACCGTACTCCCGGGTGAGCCCGTTCCCGCCCAGCGTGTGGACGGACTGGTCCACCGCCCGCACGCAGGCCTCGGCCGCCGCGTACTTGGCCATGTTCGCCGCCTCGCCCGCGCCGACGTCGTCGCCCGCGTCGTAGAGCTGGGCGGCCTTGTGGGTCATCAACCTGGCGAGTTCCAGCTCGATGTGGGCCTGCGCGAGGGGGTGGGCGATCGCCTGGTGCGCGCCGATCGGGCTCTTCCACACCTGCCGGGTACGGGCGTAGTCCAGCGCCTGGCCGAGGGCGTAGCGGCCCATGCCGAGGCCGAACGCGGCGGTCATGATCCGCTCCGGGTTCAGCCCGGCGAACAGCTGGAGGAGTCCGGCGTCCTCGTCCCCGACGAGGGCGTCGGCGGGTAGCCGGACCTCGTCCAGCACCACCTCGAACTGCTTCTCCGGCGCCTGGATCTCCATGTCGATGGCGTTGTACGAGAAGCCCGGGGTGTCCCTGGGGACGATGAACAGACAGGCCTTCAGCTTGCCGGTCCTGGCGTCCTCGGTCCTGCCGACGACCAGCGTCGCCTCCGCGATGTCGACGCCGGAGATGAAGACCTTCCGGCCGGTCAGCACCCAGTCGTCGCCGTCCCGGCGGGCGGTGGTGGTGATGCGGTGGGAGTTGGATCCGGCGTCGGGCTCGGTGATGCCGAAGGCCATCTTCCGGCTGCCGTCCGCGAATCCGGGCAGCCACTCCCGCTTCTGCTCCTCGGTGCCGAAACGCGCGATGACGGTTCCGCAGATCGCGGGTGACA
Organism: Streptomyces sp. AJS327; assembly: GCF_013450295.1. Lineage (GTDB taxonomy): Bacteria > Actinomycetota > Actinomycetes > Streptomycetales > Streptomycetaceae > Streptomyces. Next base: position 864,538 of record NZ_SKBR01000003.1, on the reverse strand, counting down.
CGATCATCAGCAGCAGCGGGCAGCCCGCCGCGCCCAGCTCCTCCAGCACGATGGAGAGTTCGGTGATACCGCCGCCACCACCGCCGTACTCCTCCGGCAGGCTGACGCCGAGGTAGCCCAACTTGGCCGTCTCGCGCCAGAGTTCGTCTGGCTGGGCGCCCTCGCTGACCACCTTCGTGAAGTAGTCGCGGCCGTAGCGCCGTCCGAGTGCGGCGACCGCCTCGCGCAACGCCCGCTGCTCGTCCGTCTCCAGCAGTCCGGTCATGTCCGTCCCCTCTCCTCCGGTACTCCTCCGGTCCGATCCGCGTGCTGGGAGCGTCCGGGCGCCGGAACGCCCGGTCCCCCGCCGCCACACGGGGTGCCGCGCCCACCGCCCGGCCCGCTCGGTGGTCCCCCGAACTCCCCCCGGGCGGTAAGGCGTTCGGTGCTACGCGCCGTGGCCGCCAGCGGTGCTCCCGGCGTCCGCCGGGTCGCCGTCGCCCCCGCCCGTCGGGTCGGCCCCGGCCGTCCCGGAGTCGTCCCCGCCGTTCACGGCCGTTTCGGTTCCCGGGCTGACGACGGCCAGCACCGTGCCCAACTCCACCTGGCTGCCCGGCCGGACGCGCAGGTCCGTGAGGACGCCCGAGGTGGGGGCGGCGACGCGGTGCTCCATCTTCATCGCCTCCAGCCAGAGCAGCGGCTGCCCCTCCACCACGGCGACGCCGGGCGCGAGTCCGTCCGCGACGCGGACGACGGCGCCCGGCATCGGCGCCAGCAGGGACCCGGCCTCGGTGGTGTCCTCCGGCTCGGGCAGCAGCGGCAGCGCGGTGAACGTGTGCGAGCCGAGGGCGGAGTCGACGTGCACGCGCCGCCCGAAGTAGCCGGGTTCGGCGCCGTGTCGGGTGGGGCGTCGGGCACCCGGCGAACCGCCGCACGGGGCGCCGCCGGTCCCGTAGACGCTGACCTCCACGGTGTGGAGCACGCCGCGCACGTCCAGCGTGACGCGGTGCGGGGTGGCCCCCACGAGGCGGACGCCCGGGAAGTCCGGGGCGTGCAGGCCGTCGCGGGTGAGCCGGTACCGGATCTCCCGTTCGACGCCGTCCGGTTCCCGGCGGTACCGCTTGGTCTGCGGCTGGGAGACGAGGTTCCGCCAGCCGCCGAGCCGGGCGGCCACTCCGGGGCCGCCGGTGCGGGCCGCCGCGTCGGCCAGCGCGGCGGCGAGCGCGGAGAGCGCCGCCGGATCCCCGGAACCGCCCTCCTGGTCCCGCGTGTTGGGCCCGGCCGCCGCGACCTCCTCGCGGTCGGTGAGCGCGGCGAGGTGACGGTCGTAGAAGCCGGTGTCGAGCCGGGCCGCGCGGAAGTCCGGGTGCCGCAGCGAGCGGACGAGCAACTCGCGGTTGGTGACGGGCCCGTGGACGCGGGCGCGCTCCAGCGCGTGGGCGAGCCGTCGGACGGCCTCGGCGCGGGTGGGGGCCCAGCTGACCACCTTGGCGAGCATCGGGTCGTAGTGCGTCCCGACCTCGTCGCCCGCCTCCACGCCGCTGTCCAGCCGCAGCCCTCCGGGGCGTCCAACACCCCGGTCGCGCGGGCTGGTTGGCCCCCCGTTCCGGTCGGCGCCGGGGACCTCCAGCCGGTGCACGGCGCCGGTCTGGGGCCGCCAGTCGCGGGCCGGGTCCTCGGCGTACAGCCGGGCCTCGACGGCGTGCCCCTCGGCGGGGCCCGGTCCGGCGGGGTCCAGCGCCGCGCCCTCGGCGACGCGGATCTGCTCCGCGACGAGGTCCACGCCGAACACGTACTCGGTGACGGGGTGTTCCACCTGGAGCCGGGTGTTCATCTCCAGGAAGTAGGCACCGGACCCGTCCTCCGGAGCCCCCTCCCCACCGTGGCCCGGCGCGCCGGTGCCGGGGGCGCGGACCAGGAACTCGACGGTTCCGGCGCCCTCGTACTCCACCGCTCGGGCCGCCCGTTCGGCGGCGCGGTGCAGCTCCTCCCTCAGGGACGCGGGGAGTTCGGGCGCGGGCGCCTCCTCGATGACCTTCTGGTGGCGGCGCTGGAGGGAGCAGTCGCGGGTGCCGAGCACCCACACGGTGCCGTGCCGGTCCGCGAGGATCTGCACCTCCACGTGCCGCCCGCGCTCGACGTACGGCTCGACGAAGACCTCGCCGTCCCCGAAGGCCGCCTCGGCCTCCCGCCGGGCCGCCGCGACCTCGTCCCGGAGGGCGTCCAGCCGCCGCACCACGCGCATACCGCGACCGCCGCCGCCGGAGGCGGCCTTGACCAGCAGTGGCAGGTCCGCCTCGACGGCGGCGTCGGCCTCGACGGGCTCCAGCAGCGGAACGCCGGCGTCGCGCATCAGCCGCTTCGCGCGGGTCTTGGAGGCCATCGCGGAGATCGCCTCGGGGGGCGGGCCGATCCAGCACAGCCCGGCCTCCCGCACGGCGGTCGCGAACTCGGCGCTCTCGGACAGGAATCCGTAGCCGGGGTGGACGGCGTCGGCTCCGGCGGAGCGGGCCGCCGCGACGAGGAGGTCGCCGCGCAGGTAGGTGTCGGCCGGGGCGTCACCGGGCAGCCGGACGGCGCGGTCGGCCTCCCGGACGTGCGGCGCCCCGGCGTCGGCGTCGGAGTACACCGCGACGGTCTCCACACCCAGCGCGGCGCAGGTGCGCAGGATCCGCCGGGCGATCTCCCCCCGGTTCGCCACCAGAACTGAACCGATCATCTCTCGCTTCATCCCGCCTCACATCCGGAAGACGCCGAAGCCGCCACGGGCGCCCTCGACCGGCGCGCTGTGCAGCGCGGACAGACACAGACCCAGCACCGTGCGGGTGTCGCGCGGGTCGATGACCCCGTCGTCGTAGAGCCGCCCGGAGAGGAACATCGGCAGCGACTCGCTCTCGATCTGCTGCTCCACCATGGCGCGCAGCCCCGCGTCGGCCTCCTCGTCGAAGGGCTTGCCCCTGGCGGCGGCCGACTCCCGCATCACGATCGACAGCACCCCGGCCAGCTGCTGCGGCCCCATCACCGCCGACTTGGCGCTCGGCCAGGCGAACAGGAAGCGCGGGTCGTAGGCGCGTCCGCACATGCCGTAGTGCCCGGCGCCGTAGCTCGCGCCCAGCAGGACCGACAGGTGCGGGACCTTCGAGTTGGAGACCGCGTTGATCATCATCGCGCCGTGCTTGATGATGCCGCCCTGCTCGTACTCCGTACCGACCATGTAGCCGGTGGTGTTGTGCAGGAACAGCAGCGGGATGTCCCGCTGATTGGCCAGCTGGATGAACTGCGTGGCCTTCTGGGACTCCTCGCTGAAGAGCACCCCCCGCGCGTTGGCGAGCACCCCCACCGGGTAGCCGTGCAGCCGCGCCCAGCCGGTGACCAGGCTCGCCCCGTACAGCGGCTTGAACTCGTCGAAGTCCGAGTCGTCGACGATCCGCGCGATCACCTCACGCGGGTCGAACGGCACCTTCAGCTCCTCGGGCACCACCCCGAGCAGCTCCTCGGCGTCGTAGCGCGGCGGGAGCACCGCCTCCGGGTCCGGATCGGCGTGCGCCTTACGCCAGTTGAGCCGGGCCACCACGCGCCGCGCCTGCCGGAGGGCGTCGGGCTCGTCCACCGCGTAGTGGTCGGCCAGCCCGGAGGTGCGGGCGTGCATGTCGGCGCCGCCCAGGTCCTCCTCGGCCGCCTCCTCCCCGGTGGCCATCCGGACCAGCGGCGGCCCCCCGAGGAACACCTTGGCCCGCTCCCTGACCATGATGACGTGGTCGGACATGCCGGGGATGTACGCGCCACCCGCCGTGGAGTTGCCGAACACCACGGCGACGGTGGGGATTCCGGCCTCGGAGAGCCGGGTGATGTCCTTGAACAGCGCCCCGCCGGGGATGAAGATCTCCTTCTGGCTGGGCAGGTCGGCGCCGCCGGACTCCACCAGGCTGATGCTGGGCAGCCGGTTGGCATAGGCGATCTCGTTGGCCCGCAGCGCCTTCCGCAGCGTCCACGGGTTGCTGGCGCCGCCGCGCACCGTCGGGTCGTTCGCGGTGATCAGGCACTCGACGCCGGAGACCACCCCGATCCCGGCTACCAGCGAGGCGCCGACCTGGTAGTCCGACCCCCAGGCAGCGAGCGGGGAGAGTTCCAGGAACGGCGTGTCCGGGTCGAGCAGCAGTTCGATCCGCTCACGGGCCAGCAACTTCCCCCGCTCCCGGTGTCGTTGGACGTACTTGGCACCGCCGCCCTCGACCGCCTTCGCCTGCTCGGCCTCCAGCTCGGTGAGCTTGCCGAGCATCGACTCGCGTGCCCGCGCGTACTCCGGCGACGCCACGTCCAGCACGGACCGCAGCACAGTCACGGCAACAACCCCTTCGGTAGCTCCACATGCCGGGAGCGCAGCCACTCCCCCAGCGCCTTGGCCTGCGGGTCGAAACGGGCCTGCGCGGCGACGCCCTCCCCGAGGATCCCGTCGACGACGAAGTTCAGCGCCCGCAGGTTGGGCAACACATGCCGGGTGACGGGGAGTTCGGCGCACTCGGGCAGCAGCTCCCGCAGCCGCTCGACGGTCAGCTCCCGCGCCAGCCACCGCCAGATCCGCTCGTCTCCACCCCGCGCCCAGACACCCACGTTGGCGCTGCCGCCCTTGTCCCCGCTGCGCGCCCCCGCGACCGCGCCCAGCGGCACCCGCACCGTGTCCGAACCACCCAGCGGCTCACCGGAGTTCGCCCCGGCGTCCGTCGGGTCCCCGCCCCCGGGAACCCCGGCCCCGGACGGCTCAGGCTCGGGAAGCTCCGTCAGCGGACGGAACTCCGGGGCGGGCGGCACCGGTTCACGCCGTCCGTCCGGCAGCACCGCGAGGTGCTCCACGCTCCCCGCCGCCACGGTCTCCGAGGTGAACACCCCGTAGGGCGCGCCCCGTTCGGGCGGCCGTGTGACGTGGAACCCCGGATAGCCCGCGAGCGCCAGCTCGATCGCGGCGCCGCTCACCGCGCGCCCCACCGCCTCCGCGTCCCGGTCCCGCACCACCATCCGCAGCAGCGCGCTGGCCTCCTCCTGAACGTCCGCGTCGACGCGGTCCGTCCGCGCGAGGCTCCACCGCACCTCGGCCGGGACCCGCCCGGAGCGCCGCAGCGCCTCCTCCATCTGCCCCCGGACCAGCGCCGCCTTCTCCTCCACCCGCAGCCCGGTCAGCACGAACGTGACCTCGTTCCGGAACCCGCCGAGCCGGGTGAGGCCGACCTTGAGCGTGCTGGGCGGCGCCTCGCCGCGCACCCCCGCGACGCGCACCCGGTCCGGCGCCTCCTGCCGCAGCCGCACCGTGTCCAGCCGGGCCGTCACGTCCGGCCCGGGATAGCGGGCGCCCGCCGTCTCGTACAGCAGCTGCGCGGTGACGGTGCCGACGGTCACCGCGCCGCCGGTGCCCGGGTGTTTGGTGACGACGCCCGAGCCGTCCCGCGCGATCTCCGCGAGGGGGAAGCCGGGACGGCGCGCGTCCACGCCCTCCTCCACGAAGAGGGCGTAGTTGCCGCCGGTCGCCTGCGGCCCGCACTCCAGCACGTGCCCGAGGACGACCGCCCCGGCCAGCGCGTCCCAGTCGTCCGGCGCCCAGCCGAAGTGCGCCGCCGCCGCGCCGCTCACCAGCGCCGCGTCCGTCACCCGGCCGGTGACGACCACGTCCGCCCCGGCCCGCAGACAGGCCGCGACGCCCCCGCCGCCCAGGTAGGCGTTGGCGGTCAGCACCCCCTCGCCCCAGCCACGGCCGAGGACGTCGTCGCCCTCGACGTGCGCCACCCGGGCGGGCACCCCGACGCGCTCACTCAACTCCCGTATGGCATCGGCGAGTCCCGCAGGATTGAGCCCACCCGCGTTGGTGACGAGGGTGACGCCGCGCTCCCGCGCGATACCGAGGCCGCGTTCCAGCTGGCGCAGGAACGTGCGGGCGTAGCCGCGCGCCGGATCCTTCATCCGGTCCCTGCCGAGGATGAGCATGGTGAGTTCGGCCAGGTAGTCCCCGGTCAGCACATCGAGGGGGCCGCCGGTCAGCATCTCCTCCAGGGCGTCGAAGCGGTCGCCGTAGAAGCCGGAGGCGTTGCCGATCCGCAGCACCCCGTCCGCGTCACCGGGACCCCTGGACGCCCCGCCCACCCGCGCCAACCGGCCCCCGGACGTGGGGTCCTGGAGCGCGGGGGCTCCCGCCCGCCGCCCGGTACGCGCCGGGCCCGGCGCCGAACTCCCGGCGTCCGCACCGGTGTCGCGCTGCTCCGCCGCCATGCCCGCTCCCCTCTCCCGCCGCCCGGGAACGGCCTCCGGTACCCCGGAAGCGACCCCCCGGGACGCGCGGGACGAGCCTGACAGCGAAACCGAAAACAAACAAGCGTGCTGGATTAGAAAATCATCGCCCGGCCACGAGGCCCACGACCCCGACAGCGGGACGGGGACGGATCAGACGGTCCAGGCGGGGACGGTCGGGGTGGCGCCGCCCGGCACGCTCGCGGAGGGGCCGGGCGCGGAGACAACGAGGGCCCGCAGCCCGCCCGCCGGGTCGGCGGTGACCCGGCGAAGCACCTCGGCGGGCAGCACCAGCGTGTCCCCGGGGGCCACGTCGTGGCTCGCCTCCCCCACCTCGACGGTCGCGCCACCCTCCAGCACCGTCCAGACCTGCTGGACGTCGAAGGCGTGCGGGGGGCCGACGGCGGCCGGCCCCATCTCGACGCGCCAGACGGAGTGTTCGGCACCGCCGAGCGTCGGGGAGGCAAGGGTGGTCATCACCGCGTTCGGGGTCTCCGTACGACGGGCCTCACTCTCACGGATGACAGACATGGAGGGAACTCCTAGAATCGACAACATGGTTGTCGAGATAGTGAACATGGTTGTCCATCGTGTCAAGTGATCTTCCAGGGGCGGGAGTTGGCGAACCGGCGTCCGGTGGCGGCGAAGCGCGTCCCGCACCGGAGGCCGGACGGCTGGCGGACCCCGGCCCGGGCGCCCAGGCCCCCGGATTCGAACTGCCGCTCCGCCTGTTCCTGGCCTTCCGCGTACTCATCGACGAACTGCACGCCGAACTCGCCCGGCAGGGCCACCCGGACGCCCGCCCCCTGCACGGCTACGCCCTCCAGGCCATAGGCCGGGACGGCACCACGGCCGTGGAACTCGCCCGGCGGCTGGGGGTGTCGAAGCAGGCGGCGGGCAAGACCGTCAGCGCCCTGGAGTCCCGTGGCTACGTGGAGCGGGGCACCGACCCGCACGACGCCCGGCGCAAGACCGTCCGGCGCACCGCGCACGGCGACGACTGCCTGCGCCGCTCCGCCATCGTCTTCGAACGGCTACGGGCCGACTGGGCCGCCGAGTTGGGCGCGGAACGGCTGAGCGCGCTGGAGGCGGACCTGCGCCGGATGACCCCGGCGGAGCCGCTCCCGCTCGACATGCCCGGCTGGTTCCACGGCACCTGACCACGACAGCGGTCCCATCCGCCCCAGCAGCCTTGTAGAGTCCGGCGGCAGACCGGGCCGGTCTTCCGTAGCGGGCGACTACCCGCACCGGGCTCCGCCGGGCGGTGGTACCCGACAACGTCGGCTCACACCACCGCTGTTCGGGATCTCGGCCCCTGGCGGAGAGAGGGCACCATGCGGCGCGAGCGGATACTCCGGTTCCCCTTCCGAGCGGGAGCCCCCGTCGGCCGACCCGGGGGTGCCCTGGCGAGGGTCGTCGCGGTGACGCTGGTGGTGTCCGCGACCGTGGGGAGCGCCGGGCAGGACGTCGCCGGTCAACGGGCTGGCGGGACCGTACAGCCGGTGGCCGGACACCAGCGGGCCGAGGGGAACGTGAGGGCCGAGGAGGGCGCGCGGGTCCGGGAGGGCGGGAAGCCGCGTCTGGAGGTGCCGGAGACCTACTTCCTCGCGCCCGCCAGCGCGTGGGGAGGGAAGGGCGATCCGCGTCCGAGCCAGAAGGATCTGGACGTCGAGATCCACGATCTCGGCAACGGGAACCGCGAACGTCCCTCCGGCCGACTCACGTTGGACGCCAGCGACCTCTCGGGCAAGGTGGCCTTCAGGCAGGACGGCCTGGACAAGTGCGAGGGCTACGGAAGCGCGAGGATCGACTGCTCCGTCAGCAGTTCCCTGCCCGTCTTCAAGACGTATCTCCGCGCGCTCGACGCCGGCCGGAACGGTGACTCCGGGACGCTCCGCTACACGTTCACCCCGCGCCAGGGCGAGCCGCGCACGGCGACCACGCGGGTCGTGATCGGACGGCCGCGCCTCGCGGTCGAGCAGCCACCCATGCGAAAGGGGGTCAAGCCCACCGAATCGGTCCGGGTGCCGATCACGTTCAAGAACGTGGGCGAGGTCCCCGCGCGTGGCGTCGTGGCGAGCGTCAGGCAGGGGGCCACGGAAGAGCAGCACCGCAACTGCCGGTACCGTGCGGTCTCCGTGACGTGCCAGTTCCCCGACGTCGTCGTCCGCCCGGGCGAGACCATGACGCTCGCCCCCGCACTGAGCGTGCGGAACCCGGAACCCGCCATGTACGAGTCGATCCCCTTCTCCGTCCGTCCCATGGAGAAGTCCGATGATCCCGGGCCCGGTGAGCCAGGGCGGGGAAGCCCCCTGCGGCTCACGGACACCGACGCGAAGGGCCCGTTCCGCGAGTTCGACGAGCCGGGGGGCGAGGCTCTCATGTACCTGCGACGGCCGACCCGCGCCGACTACGAGGCGACCGGCGTTCGCCTCTCGGAGGAGTCGGACGACCGCGTGCGGGTGCGGGTGGGCGTCCGGAACAACGGGCCCGCTGGCGACCCTGGTCCGGGCGGGCCGTACCACGCGAAGGTGACGTTCCCGCCGGGCAGCACCGTGCTGCGGACCCCACGCGACGAGGACCTGGAGGAGAACGCGGAACTGTGCCAGCGGGTGAGCGGTACGGAGTACCGGTGCGCGGTCTCCCCCGACCGTGGACGGACCACGACCTTCGACTTCGTCCTGCGCCCCGGCTGGTGGGGGCAGACCAGGGTCGAGGTCACGGACTCCGAACGGTTCCCCCGGCTCGACCCCCGGCCGGCCAACGACACGGCGGCCGCCAGCACCCCCGCGGGAACGCTCCACAAGACGCTGTCCGTCACGGTCGGGCTCGTCGTGGTCGCCGGAGCGCTGACGCTGACCCGACGCCGCTGGATGACACCGCTCAGGCGCCTCGTCGCCCGCTCGCGCCACCGCCCCTGAGACCCTGCCAACAACCCTGTCAGAGCGCGGCGTTGAGCACGCGAACGCGGCGCGCGGGACACCGGCCAGACCCACGCGGAACCCGTGGCCCGTGGGCCCCGTGGCCGGTGACCCCCGTGACTCCGTCACCGCCTGGGCCCCGTCACCCCGTCACCCCGTCACCGCACCGCCCTGTGGCCGCCGAGGGCCCCAAGGAGCGTGTGGCCGAAGGGGGTTCGGGGCGACGGGGCCCCGGGGCCGCGCGGCCCCGTGGGCCAGCGCCCTCGGATCGCACCGGGCGATCGACCCGGCCGGTCCTCCGAACCCCCGGGCTGCCGAGGCCGTTCAGGCCGAGGCGCCGTCGCGTCGGGTCGCCGGGCGGCGGGTGGCGTACGCGGCGTCCAGCGCCTGTTCGACGTCCCGCCACAGGTCCTCGGGGTGCTCGATGCCCACCGACATCCGTACCGTGCCCGGGCCGATGCCCGCCGCGTGGAGCGCGGCACCGTCCAGCTCGCGGTGCGAGGTGCTCGCCGGATGCGTCACCAGGGTCTCCACCCCGCCCAGGGAAAGGGCCAGTTGGGCGAGCCGCACGGTGCGTGCGAAGGCGCGTCCCGCCGCCCGGCCGCCCGCCAGGTCGAAGGAGAGCATTCCGCCGCCGCCGGACAGCAGCCGCCGGGCGAGCGCGTACCGCGGATGGTCGGGCCGCAGCGGCCAGCGCACCGCCGTCACCGCCGGGTGCCCCGCCAGCCGTTCGGCCAGCACCTCCGCGTTGGCGCAGTGCTGCCGCATGCGCAGCGGCAGCGTCTGTATCCCGCGCAGGGTCAGCCAGGAGGCGAACGGGTCGGCGGTGCTGCCGAGTTCGACCGCCCTGCCCCACACCAGCCGGTACAGCGCGGTGTCGGCGAAGACCGCGGCACCGCCCATCGTGTCGGAGTGCCCGCTGAGGTACTTCGTCGTGGAGTGCACGACCACGTCGGCGCGGTGTTCCAGCGGGCGGCAGAGCAGCGGGGAGGCGAGGGAGTTGTCGACCACCCCGCGCACGCCGAACTCGGCCGCCGCGCCCAGCAGTCCGGGCAGGTCCGGCACGTCTCCCGTCGGGTTGGCGACCGTCTCCAGGAACAGCAGCCGGGTGGTGGGCCGGACGGCGGCGCGGAACTCCTCGACGCTGTCCCCCGCGACGGTGGAGACCTCCACCCCGAACCGGGCGGCCAGGTCCGTGAGGACGGCGTGCGTGCCGCCGTAGAGACAGCTCTGGGCGATCACGTGGTCGCCGGGGCGCAGCAGCGAGAGCAGCACCCCGCTGATCGCGCCCATTCCGGAGGCGGTCGCCAGCGCCGCGGTGCCCCCTTCCAGGTCGGCCAGGGTTCTCTCCAGGGCGCGGACGGTCGGATTGCCACGGCGGCTGTAGACGTACGCGCCGTCGGGGTCGGCCATCGCGTCGGCCAGCGCGTCCACGTCGTCGAAGGCGAAGGCGGACGCCTGGATCAGTGGCACGCTCAACGGACGTGATCGGAGCGGGGGTTGGGCCTGTTCCTCGGCTGTCGCGTACCCCGCTGAGTGGTGTCCGGCCGACCCGTACCCGCCGGGCCGCCCCGCGCCCCCGGCGGCTGACCGGTCACCGGCGGTGGGACGGCCCTCCGCGGTGGGCCGTGCGGCGTCCCCGGACTCCCCGCCGGTGGTGGGCCGGTGACCGTCCGGCGGTGGGGGCGACGAGCGGGCGGCGTGTACGGCGCGGGTCTGCCGGTGGTGCGGTGGCGGCTGACCTGGCAGCTGGTCCATGCGGGTTTCCTCTCCTGGGTGGATCGGCTGACGGACGGATCGGTGTCCCGAACGGGGCGGTGTGACGGGCGAGTCGGCGGCGCGGACGAGTCCACGTCACGAACTGGCGCTCCGTCACGACGAGTCGGCGGCGCGGAAGGTCGGCGGGGGGTGAACACGGTGGTTCCCGCCCGAAGTACCGGCCACAGTCGACGGGTTGACGGTCCCCGTGGTCACCACGAAGGGGCCGGGCGGGGCTATGGGGGTGTCGGGGGAGGGACGCCGCGCGGGACCGCACGGCGCCTCGGGGGCGTCGTGCGGTCCCGGATGGGCCCGGCGCGCGGGGAGTTGAGCGCGCCGGGGTCCGCTCGTCTGTGGAACGGGGGGTCACACCGGGGTGCTCTCCCGGCGCGCCGGTTCGGCGTCCGCCGTGTCGGGGGCGCCGGTCCCGGGGGAGGCGGCGCGGGCCTGCCGCTCGCCGCGCATGACCGCGAGGGTGAGCAGCCCGGCGAGGGCCGCCACTCCGGCGCCCGCCAGGAACGCGGCGCTGAAGCCGTCGGTGAGCGCGGGCAGGTTGCCCAGTTCGTCGGCTCCCCGCGAGGTGGCCAGGGCGGTGAGCGCGGCCAGGCCGAGCGCGGAGCCCACCTGGTAGGAGGTGTTGACGATGCCGGAGGCCAGGCCCGCCTGCTCCGGCGGGGCGCCGGACATCGCCGTCAGCATCGCCGGGATGTAGGCCAGGGACATGCCGAGCGCGGCGACCAGCGAGGCGGGCAGCACGTTCACCGCGAAGCTGCCGTCGGACGGCACGGCGGAGAGCCAGAGCAGACCGGCGCCGAGGACCAGCAGGCCGGTGCCGATCAGCGGCTTGGCGCCGAACCTGGCCATCAGCCGGGCGGTGATGACGGTCATGAAGAGCATCAGCAGGACGGTCATCGGGACGAGCGCGGAACCGCTGGCGAAGGCGCCGAAGCCGAGGACCTGCTGGAGGTAGAGGTTGAGGAAGTACCACATGGGGATCCAGGCCGCGCCCAGCAGCAGCATCGCCAGGTTGGCGGTGCCGAGCCGGGGGACGCGCCAGACGCTGAACGGCATCAGCGGCTCGCGCACGGAGCGCTGGAGGACCAGGAAGAGGGCGAGCAGCGCGACGGCTCCGGTGAGCTGGAGCAGCGTCTCGCCGGAGCCCCAACCGACCTCGGGGGCACGGACGATGGCGAACACCGCGACCGCGAGTCCCGCGGTCACCGCGACGGCGCCGAGCACGTCGACCGAACCGCGCTTGTTGGCCACGGCGGGCAGCAGCCTGGGGGTGGCCGCCAGCGAGGCGAGGCCGATCGGGATGTAGATGACGAAGATCCAGGGCCAGCTCATCCACTCGGTGAAGACGCCGCCGAGGAAGACGCCCGCGGTGCCGCCGGCGGGTGCCGCCGCCCCGTAGAAGGCCATCGCCTTGCCGAGTTCCCGCGGGTCGTGGCTGAAGAGGATCATCAGCAGCGTCATCGCGGACGGTGCGATCAGCGCGCCGCCGACGCCCTGCACCGCGCGTCCGACGATCTCCGCGGAGGCGGTGGTGGCGGCCGCGGCGACGACGGATCCGCCGATAAGGATGATCCAGCCGGTGACGAACACCTTGCGGGCGCCGAGCAGGTCGGAGAGGCGTCCGCCGAGCAGCAGCAGCCCGCCGAAGGCGATGACGTAGGCGTTGAAGACCCACTGGAGGTCGCCCTGGGAGAAGCCCAGGTCCTTCTGCATCTCGGGGAGCGCGACCCCGATGATCGAGGTGTCCATGATGACCATGAACTGCGCGCCAGCCAGCACGAGCAGTGCCCACCAGCGTCTGGGATTGACGGTTGTCACGGCCCAACTCCTTCGGTATATACCCCCTAGGGGTAAAGAAACGTGCCGGGATAATGTACCCCCCGGGGGTATGCAGTCAACCGGGTTCCGGACCTCGGAGTCGATTCCGGCCGGAAACCGACCCTCCGCTCAACCGCCCCCGCAGCGGGCCCCACCCAACCCGCCCCCGCACCGGGCCCCCGCCCAACCCGCGCCCGCGCAGGGCTCGTTCAGGTCCCGGCCGCTCCGCCGCACCCGGCGCGGCGGGCCCTCGCCAGGCCCCCGTCCCGGTATGCCCCGGCTCTCACCCCGGTGCGCCCCGGCTCACGTGGCGGTGCGCCCGAGCCCCCGTCCGGCCGCCACCCCGCCGCCCCGCGCGCCGATGCCGTACCGTCACCGGGCAGAGCGGAACCGGCCGACGAAGGAGACGACAGGCGTGAACAGCGGCGGAGCGGCAGCGGCGGACGGCGCCCGGAGCGCGGCGGATCCCCTGGACACCGCACGGTTCCGGCGCGCCGTGCTCGACGCCTGGGCGGCGTCCCCCGCCCGCTTCCGGGAGGACGCCAACGCCGAACAGGACCTGGCGCTCGGCGGCTACCGCGACCGGCTCGTCGTCGAACTCGCGCAGAACGCCGCCGACGCCGCCGCCCGCGCCCACATCCCCGGCCACCTGCTGCTGACCCTCGCCGACGGGGTGCTCACCGCCTCCAACACCGGCGCCCCGCTGGACGTCCAGGGCGTCGAGTCGCTGTCCACGCTGCGCGCCTCCGCCAAGCGGGAGAGCACCGACGACCGGGCGGTCGGCCGCTTCGGAGTCGGCTTCTCCGCCGTCCTCGCGGTCACCGACGAACCCGCCGTGCTCGGCCGCGCGGGCGGCGTGCGCTGGTCGCTCGCGGAGGCCCGCGACGCGGCCGGACGGGCGGCCGGGGAGGGCGCCGCCGACCCCGGGCTGGCCGCCGAACTCCAGCGCCGCTCCGGCCATGTGCCGCTGCTCCGGCTGCCGTTGCCGGTCGCCCCGGCCGCTCCGGACGGCGCTGCCGACCTCGGCGGGGTCGTCCGGCGGACGGACCTCACGGAGTTCGACACCAGCGTCGTCCTCCCGCTGCGGGACGCGGCGGCCGAGGAGCTGGCGCACCGGCTGCTCACCGGGATCGACGACGCGCTGCTGCTCACGCTGCCCGCGCTGGAGCGGATCACGGTGCGGACCGCCGAGGGCGTCCGCGAACTCTCCCGGGAGTCCGGAGAGCCCGCCCGGGTACCCGGCGAACCGACCCGGGACGGCGCGCGGGGGCGGGCCAGCCTCGTCACCGTGCGGGACTCGGCCGCCGGCGCCACCCGCTGGCGGGTGACCACCCTCGACGGCGTCGCCGCGCCCGAACTCCTCGCCGACCGGCCCACCGAGGAGCGCGAACGGCCCGGCTGGAGCATCACCTGGGCGGTGCCGGTCGATCCGGAGACCGGCGCCCCCGCACGCCCCCGCACCGCTCCCCGGGTGCACGCGCCGACCCCCACCGACGAGCCACTGGGCCTGCCCGCGCTGCTCATCGGCACGTTCCCGCTGGAGCCGACCCGGCGGCACCTCGCCCCCGGCCCGCTCACCGACTTCCTGCTCGACCGCGCCGCCGAGACCTACGCCGGGCTGCTGCGCGACTGGCGGCCGCTCGGCACCGGCGTCCTGGACCTCGTCCCGGCGCCGCTCGGCACCGGCGAGACCGACGGGGCGCTGCGCGCCCGGGTACTCGCCCTGCTGCCCCGTGTGCGCTTCCTTCCCCCGGCCACCGCCGTCCCCTCCGGCGACGCCGCCTCCGCCGAACGCCCCGCCGCCGGACGCGAGATGGCGGACGCGGAGCCCGACTCGCGGCGTGCCGCTGGCGGTTCGGACGTCCTCGGCGCACCGGGCACCGGCGCCGGGTACGGGCCCGGGGACGCCGACAGCCGCACGGACGCGGGCGAACTCACCGACGGGGACGTGGAGTCCGGGCCGATCGCCCTGCGCCCGCTGGACGCCGAACTGGTGGAGGGCGCGGGCGCCGCCACCGTCGCCGTGCTCGCGGAGCTGTTCCCCAGCCTGCTCCCCGCCGGGCTGGAGCGCCGCGCCGAACTACGCGCGCTGGAGGTCGAGCGGGTGCCGCTCGGCGAGGTCATCGACCGGCTCGCGGGCGTGGAGCGGCCCCCCTCCTGGTGGTTCCGGCTCTATGACGCACTGGCCGGAACCGACCCGGACCGGCTCAGCGGCCTGCCCGTTCCGCTGGCCGGGACCCCCGGCCGCACCGCGATCGGCCCCCGCCAGGTCCTCCTCCCCCTCCCCACCGGCACCGCCGACGCCGACAGCACGGACGGCACGGACGGTCGTGCCGCTGCGTACGGTGATGAACTCCCCTTGGGCGAGGGGGCGTTGATGCCCGAGGGCGGGCGGAACGCGGTACTCGCCGGGCTCGGGCTCAAGGTGGCGCACCCGGACTCCGTCCACCCGCTGCTGGAGAAGCTGGGCGCCACCCCGGCCACCCCGCGCGCGGTACTGACCACCCCGCAGGTGCGCGCCGCCGTGGCGGGCTCACTGGACAGCGCCGAGTCCGGCTGGGCCGAAGAGGCCCCGGACTGGGACGAGTTGGTGGAAACGGTGCTCGGCCTCGTCGGCGAGGCGCGGCTGGACCCGGGCGACGAGCCCTGGCTCGGCGCGCTCGCCCTGCCCGACGAGGACGGCGAACCCGTCCCCGCCGCCGAACTCGTCTTCCCCGGCAGCCCGTTCCAGCGCGTCATCTTCGAGGGTGAACTCGGCGCCTGCGACCAGGAGCTGGCCGACCGCTGGGGTCAGGGCCCGCTGACCGCGGTCGGCGTGCAGGCCGGTTTCGCGCTGGTCCGCGCCACCGACGTGGTGCTCGACCCGGACGAACTCGCCCCGCGAGACAGCGACTTCCCCGAGCCGGACGATCCGGGCTACCTCGACTCCGTCGATGTCTGGTGTGAGGACGTACTCGACCAGCTGCCGGAGACGCCACTGCCGCCCGTGGCCGCCGAACTCGTCGCCGTCCGCGACCTCGACCTGGTCGACGACGACCACTGGCCCGAAGCCCTCGCGATGCTGTCCCAGCCGCCACTCCGCGAGGCGCTCACCGCGCCCGTGCGGGTGCTCCTCCCCGACGGCACCGCCCAGCACGTCCGCCCCCACACCGCCTGGTGGCTGCGCGGCCACCCGGTACTGGACGGCCGCCGCCCGGCCGGGCTCCGGGCCAGCGGCGGCGACCCGCTGCTGGCCGGGCTCTACGAGGAGGCGGACACCTCGGCCGTCCGCGACGAGCAGGTGCTGCGCGCCCTCGGGGTCCGCACCTCCGCGCTCGCCCTGCTGGACGAGCCCGGCGGCGCCGCCGAACTCCTCGCCCGTCTCGCGGACCCCGACGCCGAGGTGAGCGCCGCCCAACTCCACGCGCTCTACGGCCTGCTGGCACGGCTCGACCCGGACGAGGTCACCCTCCCCGACGAGGTACGGGCGCTCTGCGGCGACCAGCTCCGGGTGGTGGACGCGGCGCGGGTGCGGATCGCCGACGCGCCGGACCTGCTGCCGCTCGCCGGTGACCGTCCGCTGCTGCCGGTCGCCCCCGCCCACGCCGCCGACCTGGCCGCGCTGCTGGACGTCCGGCGGCTGAGCGAGTCCCTGCCGGCGCCCGTCACCGAGCCGGGCGTGGAACGCGAGGTTCCCGAGGCCGTCCGGGTGCTGCTGCCCGCCGCCCCGCGCCGCTACCGCGAGCACGACGAACTGCTGGTGACGCTCGGCACCGCCGACAGCGACGACGCCGGGGGCGGCGCCGCGGAGCTGGACTGGCGCCACACCCCGGACGGCGTGGTGCACGCCGCGACCCTGGAGGGTCTGGCGGCGGGGCTGGCCTGGGCGGCCGGTGCCTGGCCGCGCCGCTTCGAGGTCGCGGCCCTGCTGGAGGACCCCTCGCGGACGGCCGAACTCGCCCGCGCCCGCTGGTTCGACTGACCCTCGCCCGCGCCCAGGGCCCCACCTCGGGCACGCCCTCCCGCCCCGGCCCGCTCGCGGATCAGCCGGGGGCGGGGGGCCAGGCGCGCAGCAGCGCGTCGAGCGCGTCCACGATCCGCGTCCAGGTCTCCTCGCTGTCGGGCGCGCTGTGACTGAAACCACCCCCCAGCTCCAGGCTGACGTAGCCGTGGAAGACGCTGCCGAGCAGCCGCACCGCGTGGGTGCGGTCGGGCTCCGCCAGCTCGTAGCCGCGCAGCACCGCCCGCGCCAGCTCGGCGTTCCGGGGGCCCGCGCTCGCGGCGGCGGTGGCCGGATCGAGCCGTAGCTGGGCGGCGGCGTAGCGGCCGGGGTGCTCCCGCGCGTAGTCGCGGTAGACGTTGGCCAGCGCGGCCAGCGCGTCCTTCCCGGCCCGCCCGGCCAGCGCCGAGGCGCCCCGGTCGGCCAGTTCCTCCAGCGCGCGCAGCGCGATCCGGGTCCGCAGGTCCTCGGAGTTCCGGACGTGCGAGTAGAGGCTCGCGGCGCGGACCCCGAACCGCCGGGCCAGCACCGAGACCGTCACCCCGTCGAAGCCGACCTCGTCCGCCAGCTCCGCTCCCGCCGCGACCAGGCGTTCCGTGCTCAGTCCCACCCGCGCCATCACGTCTCCTCCCGTCAGCCTGAGGAGATTATGCGTTTGCCTAAAACCATTAGGCAAATTAGCGTGCGTCGTATGAGACCGCTGAGTGAACCGGAGATCCGGGCCGCGTTCGTCAACCGCACAAAGGGCGAGGCGAAGCGGCTCCCCGTCCCACGCGACCTGGCCGAACAACCCTGGACCGACCTGGACTACCTCGGCTGGCGCGACCCCCAGGCCCCCCAGCGGGCCTACCTCGTCACCGAGTGGGACGGCCGCCCCACCGCCCTCGCGCTGCGCTCCCCCGCCCCCACCTCCTGGCAGACCCGGCGCGGCATGTGCTCGCTGTGCCTCACCACTCATCCGGGTGGCGTCTCGCTGATGGTCGCGCCCCGCGCGGGGAAGGCCGGGCGGCAGGGCGACTCGGTCGGCGTCTACCTCTGCGGCGACCTCGCCTGCTCCCTGTACGTCCGCGGTCTGCGGAACCCGGGCGTCGGCGCCCGGCTCCACGAGACGCTCACCCTGGAGCAGAAGATCGAGCGCACCACGACGAACCTCGCCACCTTCCTCACCAAGGTCACCACCACCCCCTGACCACCACCCGCCGGGCGGGGAGGGGGCGTTGGCGGGTCGTTGGGGAGACCGGGGCGGGGCGGCCGGGTGCTGGGGAAGGTCGGCGGGGCGGCGGGGTGGCGGCTCAGGCGGGGGTGAGGGGCCAGGTGGTGAGCGTCTCGTAGCGGGGACGCTCCCGGAGGACGCCGCTGGTCGGAGGGTGGCTGCGGACGAGGGCCAGCTCGTCGGCCGTCCAGGGCGGGGAGCGGAACGCCGCCAGCGCGGTGACGAACGCCGGGAGGTCGGCCGGCGGATGGGCGCGGCCGGTCAGCCCGAGCGTCAAATGCGGGCGGTACGGACGGTGTTCCAGGTCCTCCGTCTCCAGCCCCGCGTGACGCCCCACCGCGCTGGACTCGGCGGCGAGCCGCCGCAGTTCGCTGAGTGTGGAGCGGTGCTCGCCGCGCACCCCGGCCCACAGCGCGCGGTAGCCGAACCGGCCGCCGCCCACGATCCGCAGCTCCAGCGGGGCGCAGCCGGAGGCGGCGCGGGCCAGGCCCTCCTCGATCCGTGGCAGCGTGGCCTCCGGCACGTCCCCGTAGAAGGCGAGGGTGACGTGCCAGCCGGAGCGCTCGGTCCAGCGCAGCCGGTCCGCCTCCGGGAGACGCCGCAACTCGCGTACCCCGGCGGCTAGTTGCTCGGTGACGGCGGGCGGCGGGAGCAGCGCGGCGAAGAGTCTCATGGGCACAGCCTCCCGCACCGGTCCGCCACTCCCGCCGCCCGCTCCCGCCCGTCCACTCCCCCGCCTGCTCCCGCCTGCTCCCGCCGCTCTCCGCGCGCGGCGGCGGCCAGCAGGTCGGCCCGGCCGCCTCCCCGCCGCGCCCGGACCGACGGGCGGACCGACGGGTGGACCGACGGGTGGACCGACGGGTGGAGGGGCGGGGCCCGCGCTATCCGTGGGGGCCGGGGGTGGCGGCGGCTCCCGTCCGTACCCGGGGGCGCGCCGCGCCGGTCGGAGCGGCGGCGGCCCGTGACCGGCCCCTGCCGCTGGCGCGCTCGCCCGTGGCCGTCTCCGGCTGCCGCTCGGCGCGGTCGCCGGACGGGGCCGCGACCGTGGTCTCACCGCTGGAACCGGTGATCCCGGGAGATCCGGTGGCTCCGGTGTCTCCGGCGTTCCCGGTGGCTCCGGTGTCTCCGGAGGATCCGGCGGTCCCGGGGTGTCCGGCGGCCGCGGCGGTTCCTGGACTTCGGGGAGTCCCGGCGGTGACCGCCCCGGGGGTGCCGGTGGCCGCTCCGGGCGCCCTGGCGACCACCCGGGACGCCCCGGTGACCACGGCGGGCTGCGCCACGTCCGTACCGGATCGCTTCGTGGCCGCTTCCGGGGTGCCGGTGAGCGGAGTGGTCCGCTCGGACAGGGCCGGGGCGAGCGCGGCCCGGGCCTCCGGCGCGGGTACGCCGCCCGCCACCGGAACCAGCCGCACCGGCAGGTGTCCGCGCCGCGGTTCGAACCGGAGCCGCAGTCCCGCGACCCGGGCCAGCACCAGCCCGACGGCGACGGCGGTCACCGCGGAGATCAGCCCGCCGCAGACGAATCCGGCGCGCGGCCCGTACGCGTCGGTGATCCAGCCCATCAACGGGCCACCGATGGGCGTACCACCGACGAAGACCATCATGTAGAGGCTCATCACGCGGCCGCGCATCACCGGGTCACAGGCCAGCTGAACGGTGGTGTTGGCGGTCACGTTGAAGGTGAGTCCCATGATCCCGATGGGAGCCATCAGCGCGGCGAACACCCAGAAGGACGGGGCGAGGGCCGCGGCCATCTCCAGCAGGCCGAACGCCACCGCCGCGCCCGCCATCAGCCACATCCGGGCGGAGCCGCGCCGCGCCGCGAGCAGCGCCCCGGCGACCGATCCGACCGCCATCAGGGTGTTGAGCAGCCCGTACGTCCCGGCGCCCTCGTCGAAGACGCCCTCGGTGAACGCCGTCAGCCAGATCGGGAAGTTGAAGCCGAAGGTGCCGACGAAGCCGACGAGCACGATGGGCCAGAGCAGCGCCGGCTGCTCCCGTACGTAGCTCAGCCCCTCGCGGAGCTGTCCCTTGGCGCGGGGGGCGCGGGTGGTCTCATGCAGCTCCGCGGTGCGCATCATGAGCAGCCCGGTGAGCGGGGCGATGAAGGAGAGGCCGTTGAACAGGAAGGCCCAGCCGCTGCCGACCGCCGATATCAGCACCCCGGCGATGGCGGGACCCACCAGCCGGGCGCTCTGGAAGTTGGCCGAGTTGAGCGAGACCGCGTTGCGTATCTGATCGGGTCCGACCATCTCCGACACGAAGGACTGCCGCGTCGGGTTGTCCAGCACGGTGACGAGTCCGAGGACGAAGGCGAGCGCGTAGACGTGCCAGACGTGCACCTGCCCGCTGAGCGTCAGGGCGGCCAGCCCGAGACCGGTCAGCCCCATCACGGCCTGGGTGCCGAGCAGCAGCTTCCGCTTGTCGCAGCGGTCCGCGATGACCCCGCCGTACAGCCCGAAGAGAAGCATCGGGAGGAACTGGAGGGCGGTGGTGATCCCCACCGCCGTCGCCGATCCGGTGAGGCTGTGCACCAGCCAGTCCTGGGCGATGCGCTGCATCCAGGTACCGGTGTTGGAGACGGCCTGTCCCATCGCGAACAGCCGGTAGTTCCGGATCCGCAGGGAGCTGAACATGGACGCCCGCGGCTCGCTGGCCGGGGGGTTCGCGCCGCCGCCGGGCGGCGTCGCACCGGGCCGGACCCGCTTGCCCGAGGAATCGGGGGTCTGGCCGGAAGAGTGGCCGCGGCGCGTGGGGCGGAACCGCCGCCGCCGGTCACGCCGGGTGCCGTCGTGGTGTGGTGTGGTGCTCTCTGGTCCGGGTGCGGAATCTGCTCCGTGGCCCGTACTCAAGGGCGCTTCGCCTCCTGCTCTACCGCGCTCCGCGCGCTTCGTCTCCGCTGTCTTCGCTGGTTCTCGGGTGTTCGCCGTCCCGCGCGTTCGCTACTCGCTGGGTTCGCTGGGTTCGCTGGGTTCGGTACTCGTCGACCCCGCTCCGGGGCCGGTCCGTCGCCCTGCGGCCGCTACTGGTGCGCCAGCTTCTCCAGTACCGGCGCGGCGTCCCGGAGCCGGGCCCAGTCCTCCTCGTCCAGCTGTCCGACCAGCTCCGCCAGCCAGGCGTTCCGCTTGCGGCGGGCCGCGACGAGCATGGACTCGGCCTGTTCGGTCTGGGTGACCACCTTCTGCCGGCGGTCCTCCGGGTGGGGATCCAGCCGAACCAGTCCCTTGGCCTCCAGCATCGCCACGATGCGGGTCATCGACGGCGGCTGGACGTGTTCCCGCCGGGCGAGTTCGCTCGGCGTCGCGCTGCCGCAGCGGGCGAGGGTGCCGAGAACCGACATCTCCGTCGGGCTCAGCGACTCGTCGACGCGCTGGTGCTTCAGGCGCCGGGACAGCCGCATCACGGACGAGCGCAGGGCGTTGACCGCGATCTCGTCGGCCGAGTCGCCCATCGCCGCCGGACCGCCCGTCCCGTTGGCGTCACCGGCTCCGCTGGGATCGGCGGCCGGGGCCCCCGGGGGGCCCGAGGCGGCCGGAGTGCCCGCGGGCGACAGCGGCTGGACGGCCGGGGCGCCCGGGCCTTCGGAGTGGTGCGCGGTGTCGCCCTGGTGCTGGGGACGGGAGTGTTCCGGCATGTTCATTAGAGTAACTCATTACTCCACCTAAATACCACTCCGCGGGTCGACGGCCCGGTAACCAGCGCGGCAGGCCGGTACGAGGGGGCGCTTCCGCCCGTTCTCACACGTACGAGTGAGAGCGAACGGGAAACCGACGACCGGCACCGGAGCCTACGGGGACAGTGGAACGCATGTCCTCGGAATCCTCGTCGCCCTCGAAGGTGCTGAGCCTGCGGATAGACGGTGAGCTGTTCGACAGTCTCCACCGGCACGCCGCCAAGCGGGGAATGAGCGTGCGGGACTACGTCGTCCGGGCGCTCGTCCGCGATGACTTCGACGAACGGTTCACGGCGGCGGTCGATGAGACGGACCGCTTCTACGGAAGTTCGGCCCGTACTCATCGTCACACGGCCTGAACCGTCCCGCTCGTCGTCCACCCGGCCGTAGCGCCCGCCGCTCCCCCGGACCCGGTCCACGGGAAGCTCCCCGGAGTGGAAACGGTGGCGAACGCGGAGCCGGGCCGGGAACGGGCTGAGCCGGGCCATCCGGAGGGGATGGCCCGGCTCAGCGGATCCGACGGGCGGCGGCGCCGGTGACCGGGGCGGCGCCCGATGGCGGCGGCAGGCACGGAGGGGCACCTCGGGTGCCTTCCGCCCGGCGCGGACCAGTTCGGGTTACTTGACGCCCAGGATCTGCTCGATCGGGTCCAGCAGGAAGTAGACCAGGAAGCAGAGACCGACGGCGTTGAGCAGCCACGGCACCTCGCGGAACCGTCCGGTGGCGGCGCGCAGCACGATGAAGGCGAGGACGCCGAGGCCGATTCCGTTGGTGATGCTGTAGGTGAACGGCATCGAGATCAGCGTGAGGAACGCCGGGATGGCGATGGTGGGGTCGGCCCAGTCGATGCCGCGCACGTTGGACGACATGATCAGGAAGCCGACGACGACCAGCGCCGGGGTGGCGGCCTGCGAGGGCACCACGGTGGCGAGCGGCGTGAAGATCAGCGCGAGCAGGAAGAGCCCGCCGGTGAGCAGGTTGGCGAGGCCGGTACGGGCGCCCTCGCCGACGCCGGCGGTCGACTCCACGAAGCAGGTGTTCGCGGAGCAGGAGCCGAAGCCGCCCCCGGCGACGCCGATCCCGTCCACCATCAGGATGCGGCCCATGCCGGGCAGTTGACCGTTCTCGTCGGTGAGCCGGGACTCCTCGCCGACGCCGATGATCGTCCCCATCGCGTCGAAGAAGCCGGACAGCAGCACGGTGAAGACGAACAGGCAGCCGGTGAGGACGCCGACCTCGCTGAAGCCGCCGAACAGGCTCATCTCCCCGATCAGCCCGAAGTCCGGGCTGCCGACGACCGAGTCGGGGAGCTGCGGGACGGCGAGGCCCCACGCCTCGTCCGGGATGTCGGCCAGCGCGTTGATCACGATCGCGACGACCGTCATGGTGACGATGCCGATCAGGATGGCGCCCTTGGCCTTCCGGACCAGCAGGACGAACATCAGGGCCATCCCGATCACGAAGACCAGCACCGGCCAGCCCTGGAGCTGCCCGCCCTGGCCGAGGCCGAGCGGCACCGTGGTGTGCGCGGCGTCCGGGTTGCGGGTGACGAAACCGGAGTCCACGAGGCCGATGAGGACGATGAACAGCCCGATGCCGATGGCGATGGAGCGGCGCATGCCGTTGGGGATCGCGTCCATCACCCGCTGCCGGAGACCGGAGGCCACCAGGATCATCAGCACGACGCCCGCGAGCACCACCATGCCCATCGCGTCCGGCCAGCTCATCTGCGGTGCGAGCTGGAGGGAGACGACGGCGTTGATCCCGAGGCCGGCGGCGAGGGCGATCGGGACGTTGCCGATCACACCCATCAGCACGGTGGTGAGTCCCGCGATCAGCGCGGTGGCGGTGACCAGTTGGGCGTTGTCGAGCTGGTGGCCGTACTTGTCGGTTCCGGCGCCCAGAATGATCGGGTTCAGCACGATGATGTATGCCATCGCGAAGAAGGTGGCGAGCCCGCCCCTGAGTTCGCGTCCCACGCTGGAGCCGCGCTCCGAAATGCGGAAGAACCGGTCCAGTGCGCCGTGCGGCCCTGGCCGAGACGTCCCCTTCTCCGGGTGCTCGGGATTCTCGGGGGGATCGGAGTCGACGGGGCGCGTCGAAGCGGGCATGCGTGACCTCGGGTGGGGAGAGCCCAGATGGGCGGCGGTGTGGCGGAGCGTGCGACAGGGCTGAACCCGAGCGTCCGGCACCGTGGTCTCAGGCCGGTAAAGGATCAGTTTGGAGCATCCAACGATCGAAATCAGCCGCGTGCAACGGAGGTCAGTATGAACAGGTCACGCCAATGATCGCTATCTGCGCGCGTAGAGCCACCGGTCCGTACGTACGCACGCGCACACGGTGACCCCGGACGCGGTGGTCCGGGGCGGTGCGTCGCGCCCGCGCCACCCTCCGCGACCGGAGCGGACGGCCCCTCCGCGAGACCGGAAGCCGGAACCGGGACGCACCCGGCCACCCGGGGCCGGGCGGTGGAGAGGAACCGGATACCGGAGGGCGGGGCGGCGGGAGCGGGTGGGCTCGGGGCGGGCGACGGGGGCTGGGTAGGCTGGCGGCCATGGGGCTGATGAGCAAGTGGACCGACGGTGAGCGGGTGGCGCCGGAACCGCTTGAGGGCAACGTCGTCGCGACGACCGTCACGGGCACGGTGATCTGGGGCGTCCTCTTCCTCGCCCAGCTGCCCTTCTACGGCTGGTACGCCGACCGGGGCCACACCTGGTGGATCTGGACCTGCGCCGCCGGAGCCGGGCTCGGCCTCGTCGGCATCTGGTACGTACGCCGCAGGGAGGCCGCCATCCGCCGGTCCGCCGCGCGGTCCGCCGAGGACGGGCAGACCACCGGCTGACCACACCGGCCGACCGCACCACCGGCGGGGCCGGCCGGGGCGCCGTTCTCGGCAGGGCTGCCGCTCCGCGCGGTGAGCCGAACGCGTACCGTCTCACCCATGACGCACCGGGCAGAGGCCGAGGTTGGTGGATTGGAGCCGGAAGGCGGAGGTGGGGGCGGGGGAGCCTCGGGGGCGAGCGCTGCCGCGCCCCCACCCGACGACGGGCATGCCCCCCCGGAGCACGGCGGGGACACGACAGCGGACGCGGCCCGCGCCACCGGGCTGACCTCCGCTCAGGTGGCGGAGCGGGTCGCCCGCGGCGAGATCAACGACGTACCGGTACGCAGCAGCCGCTCCGCGGCCGACATCGTGCGCGCCAACGTCTTCACCCGCTTCAACGCGATCATCGGCATCCTCTTCCTGATCATTCTGGTCGTGGGGCCGATCCAGGACGGGCTGTTCGGCTTCGTGATCATCGCGAACACCGGCATCGGCATCATCCAGGAGCTGCGGGCCAAGAAGACCCTGGACAGCCTCGCGGTCATCGGGGAGGCCCGCCCGCTGGTGCGGCGGAACGGGGTGAGCAGCGAGGTCGCCACCGGGGACATCGTCCTCGGGGACCTGGTGGAGCTGCGGCCGGGCGACAAGTGCGTGGTGGACGGCGAGGTCACCGAGTCGCAGAGCCTGGAGGTCGACGAGTCGCTGCTGACCGGCGAGGCGGACCCGGTGCTCAAGCAGCCCGGCGACACCATCATGTCCGGCAGCTTCGTGGTCGCGGGCGGGGGCGCGTTCACCGCGACGAAGGTGGGCCGCGAGGCGTACGCCGCGCAACTGGCCGAGGAGGCGTCCCGCTTCACGCTCGTCCACTCCGAACTGCGCAGCGGGATCAGCCAGATCCTCAAGTACATCACCTACATGATCATCCCCGCCGCGATCGGGCTGGTGATCAGCCAGATGGTGGTGGAGCACAACGACCCCTCCGAGGCCATCCGCCGCATGGTGGCCGGGATCGTGCCGATGGTGCCCGAGGGCCTGGTCCTGCTCACCTCGGTGGCCTTCGCGATCGGCGTGATCCGGCTCGGCCGCAAGCAGTGCCTGGTGCAGGAGCTGCCCGCCATCGAGGGGCTGGCGCGGGTCGACATCGTCTGCCTGGACAAGACGGGGACGCTCACCGAGGGCGGCATGGACGTGGCGGAGACCCGCCCGCTGGACGGCGCCGACCCCGGTCACGTGGAGCGGGTGCTGGCCGCCTTCGGCCAGTCCGACCCGCACCCCAACGCCAGCCTCCAGGCCATCGTCGACGCGTATCCGGCGGCCGCGGACTCCGGCTGGAGCTGTGTCGAGGCGCTGCCCTTCTCGTCCGCCCGGAAGTACAGCGGCGCGGTGCTCGCGGAGCCCGACGGCGCCCGGCACACCTGGCTGCTCGGCGCCCCCGACGTGCTGCTGCCCGCCGGGCACGAGACGCTGCGCGAGACGGGGCGGCTGGACAGCAAGGGGCTGCGGGTGCTGCTCCTCGCGCGTACCGGCGCCGAGCTGGAGTCGTCGGAGGCGGCGGCCGGGGCCGAGCCGCGGGCGCTGGTCGTGCTGGAGCAGCGGCTGCGGCCGGACGCCTCGGCCACCCTGGAGTACTTCGCGGAGCAGCACGTCCAGACGAAGGTGATCTCCGGGGACAACGCGGTCTCGGTCGGTGCCGTCGCCGGGCAGCTGGGCCTGCCGGGCGCGGAGGCGCCGGTGGACGCGCGTCAGCTCCCCGAGGACCGGGACGAGATGGCGCGGGCCGTGGAGGAGGGCAGCGTCTTCGGGCGGGTCACTCCGCAGCAGAAGCGGGACATGGTCGCCGCGCTCCAGTCGCGCGGGCACAACGTGGCGATGACCGGGGACGGCGTGAACGACGTGCTGGCGCTGAAGGACGCGGACATCGGCGTCTCGATGGGTTCCGGTTCGGAGGCCACCAAGGGTGTCGCGCAGATCGTGCTGCTGAACAACAGCTTCGCCACGCTGCCCTCGGTCGTCGGCGAGGGGCGCCGCGTCATCGGGAACATCGAGCGGGTCGCCAGCCTGTTCCTGACGAAGACCGTCTACTCGGTGCTGCTGGCGCTGCTGGTGATCCTCTGGCAGATCCCGTACCCGTTCCTGCCGCGTCATCTGACGCTGCTGGCCTCGCTGACGATCGGCATCCCGGCCTTCTTCCTCGCGCTCGCCCCGAACCGGGAGCGGGCCCGGCCGAACTTCGTGCGCCGGGTGCTGCGGTACGCGATGCCCGCGGGTCTGATCGCGGCGACCGGCACCTTCACCGCGTACATGCTGGCGCGCGGTCACTACTCCGGTGAGGGCGCGCTGGACGCGGAGACCAGCGTGGCGACGATGACGCTGTTCCTCATCGCGATGTGGGTGCTGGCGATCGTCGCGCGGCCGTACACCTGGTGGCGGATCGGGCTGGTGCTGGCGATGGGGCTCGGCTTCGTGGTGGTGCTGGTGACGCCGTGGCTCCAGGACTTCTTCAAGCTCCAGCTGGTCGGTACCGAGATGCCCTGGACCGGGGTGGGGGTGGCGCTCACCGCCGGGGTGCTGCTGGAGATCGTCTGGCGCCTGGTCGCCCGCCGGGTGCCCGCCTGACGGGACCGTCCGCCGCCGCGTCCGGCGCTCCGGGGCCGGGCGCGGGGGACCGGCCGGCGCCCGGCTCCGGGGCCGGGCGCGGGGACCGGCCGGCGCCCGGCTCCGGGACACCCGGGGCCGGGGCGCGCGGCCGGTGGGCAGTACGGTGGGGGCTGTGAATACCAAGACCAGGACGCGCGTCGTGACGATCGCGCTCGTGATGATGTTCCTCGTGGTGGCCATCGCCACCGCCTTCGGCGGCTGACCACCCGGCTCACACCCCGATTCGCCCCGGCTCGCCCCCGGCCGGAAGGCCCACCCGCACGTCCGGACCCCACGGGACCGCAGATCCGGACACCACGGACCGGGGACCCGGCCGGGCGAGCCGGGCCTCCGGTGGGATCCGCGGAGCTACCAGGCGAACGCCTCGGGGGTGGGGCCCGGACCGGGGAAGATCTCGTTCAGCGAGGCCAGCAGTTCCTCGCCGAGGTCCAGATCCACCGCGCGCACCGCGCCGTCCAGCTGCTCCCTGGTGCGCGGCCCGACGATGGGACCGGTCACCCCGGGCTGGGCGAGGAGCCAGGCCAGCGCCACCTCACCCGGTTCGAGACCGTGCTTGCCGAGCAGGTCCTCGTACGCCTCGACCTGGGCCCGGACGAAGGTGTTCGCCAGCGCGTCGGCGGAGCGGCCGCTGCTGCGCCGCGCCCCCTCGCTCTCGCGCTTGATGGCGCCACCGAGCAGACCGCCGTGCAGCGGCGACCAGGGGATGACGCCGAGGCCGTACTCCCGGGCCGCCGGGATGATCTCCATCTCGGCGCGCCGCTCGGCGAGGTTGTAGAGGCACTGCTCGCTCACCAGGCCCAGCGAACCGCGCCTGGCCGCCGTCTCGTTGGCCTGCGCGATGTTCCAGCCCGCGTGGTTGGAGGAGCCGGCGTAGAGCACCTTGCCCTGGGTGACGAGGACGTCGATGGCCTGCCAGACCTCGTCCCAGGGGGTGTTCCGGTCGACGTGGTGGAACTGGTACAGGTCGATGTAGTCGGTGCCGAGGCGCTTGAGGCTGGCGTCCACCGCGCGGCGGATGTTCACCGCGGACAGCTTGTTGTGGTTGGGCCAGACGTCGTCCATGTCGGCGCTCATGGTGCCGTACACCTTGGTGGCCAGGACGGTCTTGTCGCGCCGGTTCCCGCCCTGGGCGAACCAGCTGCCCAGGATCTCCTCGGTGCGGCCCTTCTCGGTGCCCCAGCCGTAGACGTTGGCGGTGTCGAAGAAGTTGACGCCCGCGTCCAGCGCGGCGTCCATGATGGCGTGGCTGTCGGCCTCGTCGGTCTGCGGTCCGAAGTTCATCGTGCCCAGCACGATCCGGCTGACCTTGAGCCCCGTGCGGCCCAGTTGCGTGTACTTCATCCACCCACCCAAGCCCGTGGAGTGCGCTCCAGGCAAGGGCGACCCGGGCGTCACGGCCCGTGGTTCCGAACCTCCCGCCCGCCGCCGTGGCCGGGCAACCCCCGCTGACGGCGGTCCCGGGCTGCGTACCGGAGAGTCGCGACGTCCGGATGCCAGGCCCGGCGGTGGCGTGGCGTGGCGTGGGTGGGGTGGGGACAGCCGGGGTGGAGGGGTGGGGAAAACGCCGGGTGGGGGGTGGGGGAAACCGGCGGGTGCGATGTCACCTCAGGGTGGCAGGGTGTGGAGATGACCGGGGAGCAACTGGTGCGCAGCGCCTATGTGTTGGAGAAGACCTACGACGGCCGGTCGGCCTGGACCCTGTTCTTCGTCTACGCCCGCCGCGCGCACATCTGGGCGGTACTGCGGGACATGTACGTGGACAATCCCGATCCGGACGTGGTCGACGGGCAGATCTGCTGCCACGAGGAGGGCGAGACAGCCGATCTGTGGCTGATCGAGGGCGGCAGACGCACCGGTCACGTGGACCTGACGGTCTTCCTCGGGGAGCCGGTGGAGCGCACGGAGCCCGGAGGGTCCGAGCGCCAACTGGAGCTGGACCGCGCCGGGTTCGAGGCAGCGGTACCGGCGGCCCTGGCCGGCGCGCCGCTGCGGCACGGCGAGGACCTCCAACTGTTCGGTGGCCAGGCGGACTTCCGTGACCTCGACGCCGAACTCCCGTTTCTCTACCCGGAGCATCCGCTGCACTACGGCATGCAGGTCTGGGGCGAGGGCGAGTTGTCCGACGAGCCGTACGACGTCTTCACCGATCCGGACCCTGATCCAGACCCCGGCCCGGACCCCCACCCGCACTCCGCCCTCCCGGCCTGACCACACCCCCACCCGGCGCCCCCGCTCCCCACAAACAACTCCGGCCCACCCCGACCAGGGCCCACCCCGACCAGGGCCACTGCGACTCGGGCCACTGCGACTCGTTCCCGCCGTGGACACGCACGGTGAGGCTCAGCCCCCGCCCGCGCCGTGGAACCGCCGTGGGCCCGCCTCCACGACGCGGGGCGCGCGCCGGTGGCGGCCGGGTGCCGGAGCGCGGAACCGGCGTGGCGGTTTGGCGTACGTCGGACGGTGTGGTGTGGCGCCTCCGGTTATCCGGCAGGCTGGGATCATGCATGTCTCCGTACGTTCCGCCGTGCCGCTGCTGACCGCAGTCGCGTTGCTGGCCACCGTTCCGGCGGCGCGGGCCGACGCCCCAGCGTCGAAACCGAGCCCGGACCCGCGGCAGTTCACGATCCGGGACGCGCGGATCACCGAGTCGAGCGGGCTCGCCGCGAGCCGCGCGCACCCGCACGTCTACTGGACGCACAACGACTCGGACGACGGCCCGTACGTCTACGCCGTCGACAGCAGGACCGGGAAGACGGTCGCCACCGTCACGTTGCGCGGTATCAACCCCCGTGACGTGGAGGGGATCTCGATCGGCCCGAAGGGCGACATCTACGTGGGCGACATCGGGGACAACTTCGACGGCCGGTGGAACGAGGTGTGGATCTACCGCTTCCGCGAACCGGCGAAGCTGCGGGACACCACGGTCGATCCGGTGCGGTACACGGTGCGTTACGCGGACGGGGGGCGGGACGCCGAGTCGCTGATGGTGCACCCGCGGACCGGCCGGGTGTACATCGCCAGCAAGAACGACAGGCGGGGCGGGCTGTACGAACAGCCGGACACGCTGAACGCGTCCGGTGTGAACACCTTCCGTCGGATCGCCGACACCGAACTGTCCGCCACGGACGGCGCGTTCTCCCCGGACGGCTCCCGGCTGGTGCTGCGGGGCTACTTCAGCGCCCGCATGTACCGCTGGGAGAAGGGCGGTTCGGGACACCGTCCGCGCTTCCTCAGCACCGTGCGGGTCCCGATGCAGTGGCAGGGCGAGTCGGTGACGTACACGCCCGACGGCCGGTTCCTGATGTTCGGGGCCGAGGGACGCAACAGCGCGGTAAAACCTGTCGAGTTGAGCGGACGCGAACTGCCGGGCAGCCTGCGGGAGAAGGTCGAGCGGGAGCAGGACGGCGACGGCGAACGCGGCGACGCGCGGGGCGGGGACGACGACGGGGACAGCCCGGCGGCGAACAGCAACACCGTCGTCGGCCTGGTGACCTTCGTCGTCGCGGTGAGCGCCTGGCTGGGCCTGCGCCGGCTGTTCCGCCGCCGCGACTGACATCCACAGGAGCATCCCCCGCCCCGTCCCGTCCGGCCGTCCCGTCCCGACTCCACTCGACTCGTCCGGACTCGCCTCGCCCCGGATCGCTTCGTCCCGTCTCCGGAGGGTGGCGAGGTGGAGGCGTGGTTCCGGGGAGGTCAACGGCTCGTTAGTGTGCGTCCGTTGAGACGGTACGGCGGGTGCGCCGGGCCGCCGGAGACGGCGTCGGCCCGGAACGTGGCCCGGCGGGAGGGCGGGCGGAGGTCCGCGGGAAGGGGAACACCGGAAGATGGTGACGGTGGAGCCGGCGACACCGGCGGACGTGGCGATCATCGCGACGCTGCTCGGGGAGATAGCCGTCTACTACGGTGGCGAGGACCTGACGGACGAACGCCAGGTCGAGGCCGCGCTGTTCGGCGACCGTCCGCTGGCCACGGTGCTGCTGGCCCGCGAGGCGACGCCCGGCTCCCCCACCGGGACGGGCCCGGAGGACGGTGGCCCCGACGCCGCCGTCCCGGAGCCCGGAGTGCTGGGCTTCGCCTCGTACACGTATCTCTGGCCCGCTTCGGGGCGTAGCTCGATGTTCCTGAAGGAGCTGTTCGTCCGGGGCCACGCGCGGCGACGCGGAGTGGCCGGGGCGCTCATGACCGAACTGCGCAAGCTCGCCGCGGACTTCGGGTGCGCCCGGCTGGAGTGGACGGCGGACCGCGACAATCCGGCCGCGCTCGGCTTCTACGAGGCCCTGGGCGCGGAGGAGAAGCACAGCAAGGTCTTCTACCGCGTGGAGCCCTGAGCCCGGCACCACGAAGCACCGCCCACCACGCCTCACCTCACCCCACCCAACCCGCCTCGCTTCTCCGCCCCGAGCGCCCACTGTGAGCCCCCGGCCGCGCCCGTCCCCTCCCCGTCTCGGCGCGTCAGACCGTCCGCGTCGGACCGTCGCCGCGTTCCGTACGCCGCGTGGGTGCGGGGCGGCGTCACCGTGCGCGGGCGTGGTGGACCGCTCGTCCGGGTGAGGTCGGGTGGAGCCCAACGGGCGCTTCCCGGCGGCATCTTGGCAGCGGGCCGGGCCGCCCGGAGGGGGTCGTGCCGGACGGGGCAGCTCCGGGACAGGGGCCGTGCCGAACCGGGGGGCCGTTCCGGGCGGGAGGGCCCTCACGTCCTGGGACGCGTCACCTACCCGGGGGTGGCGGGCTGGCCTCGTCGTCCACAGGGGGTGACGGGCGCACGGCTCCGCGCACCGGAGGCTTCTGGTCGTCCGGGGGGATGGCGGAGGAGCCGTCCTCCGGGAGCCGCCCGTCGCGCGCGTCGACGAGGGCCTGGAAGCCGTCGAGCAGCGCGCGCAGCCCGAACCGCATCACCTGGAGTCCGGTGGCGCTGAAGGCGTCCTCGTCCACCGAGGCCAGGTTGGGGTAGTTCCCCGACTCGATCGCCCGCTCCAGGAACGGTTCCTGCGCCGCCCAGAAATCCTCGTCGGATACGCCGGACTCCTGGGCGGCCTGGCGCTCCAGGATGTGCGAACGGGCCGAGCCCAGCACGAAGTTGTCGAGCGCGACGAGCAGCGACATCTTCTCCTGGCTGGTGAGTCCGAGCCCACGCAGCGGGGTGAGCGCCGTCTCGACCCCGGCCATCGAGCGGGGCCCGAGGATCGGGCGGGACTGGTTGATCTGGATCAGCCAGGACGAGGTGGTGTACAGCGTCCACGAGTCCTCGGCGATCCGCTCCATGGCCTCCCGCCACCCGAGGCCCTCGAAGGCCGTTGCCTCGGCGGGGCCGTTGACGTGGTCGACCATCAGGTCGATCAGCTCGCCCTTGCCGGGAACGTACCGGTAGAGCGACATGGTGCCCACGCCGAGTTCGCTGGCGACGTTCCGCATGGAGAGCGCGGACAGCCCCTCGCGGTCGGCCAGGGCGATAGCGGCCTCGACAACGCGGGCCAGGGTCAGGTTCCGCTTCGGGCCGCGGCTGGGCACCGCCCCGGGGTTCCACAGCAGTTCGAGGCTGCGGGTCAGGTCGCCGCCGCCGGTGTGCTCGTCGGTCATGGTGCCCCCATCGTAAGTGACCCCGGGGAAACTGGGTATGGCGTACGCTGTTTTCCTCTGGGTACGGTGTACCCAGTTTTTGGCCCTGTCTGTACCCACTCCACCCCCGGCGCCCCGAACGCGCCCTGTCCACTGCGGGGTGGACCAGCACACGAAGGGGGAGAATCCGTGACGACGTCCTACTCGGTCCTGGCCGAGGGGCTCCGCAAGAGCTACGGCGAGAAGCGCGCGCTCGACGGCCTCGATCTCGCCGTACCGCACGGCACGGTGCTCGGCCTGCTCGGCCCGAACGGCGCCGGGAAGACCACCGCCGTACGCGTTCTCAGCACCCTGATCCGCAGCGACGGCGGCACCGCCCGCGTCGGCGGGTTCGACGTGGCGCGGGAACCCCGCAAGGTCCGCCGCCGCATCGGGCTCACCGGCCAGAACGTGGCCGTCGACGACATCATCAGCGCCCGGCAGAACCTGGTGATGTTCGGGCGGCTCTTCCACCTCGACCCGGCGCACGCCCGCCGCCGCGCGGACGAACTGCTGGAGTACTTCAGCCTCACCGAGGTCGCCTCGAAGCAGCCGAAGACCTTCAGCGGAGGCATGCGCCGACGGCTGGACCTGGCGGCCAGCATGATCCTCGCCCCCGAGGTCCTCTTCCTGGACGAGCCGACGACCGGGCTGGACCCGCGCGGACGGAACGAGGTGTGGGACTCGGTCCGCACCCTCGCGGCGGGCGGCACCACGGTCCTGCTCACCACCCACTACCTGGACGAGGCCGACAAGCTCTCCGACCGGATCGCGCTGATCGACGGGGGGCGGAAGGTCACCGAGGACACGCCCGACGGGCTCAAGCGGGCGGTCGGCGGCGACCGGCTGGAGGTGGTCGTCAGCGATCCGTCCGACCTTCCCCTCGTCCGCGCGACCCTCTCCCGGGTGGCCAGCGGAGGCAGCGAACCCGAGGCGGACGCCGAGGAGTTGCGGGCCCAGGTGCCGGTCCGCTCCGGGGTGACGGCGCTCACCGAGGTGGCCCGCGAACTCCAGGACGCGGGCATCGAGGTCAACGACATAGCGCTCCGGCGACCCACCCTCGACCAGGTCTTCCTGACCCTCACCGGCCTGGACCCCGAACCCGGATCGCCGCACTCCGGGGAACCGAGGCCCGGAGAGCGGGAGTTCGAGGGCTCCAGCTCGGGGAACGGGCCGGGTGCGCCGGGTGCCCCGCGCCCCGCCAGCACCCCGGCCCAACGCCGTACGGGGACCACCGGCACCGCCACCGGAGGCACCGGGACTACCGGAGGCACCGGGACTACCGGGCCCGCCGGGAGCGGCAAGAGCGCTGGCGCGGGAGGCGGTTCGGTGGCGGCATCCACCAACTCCTCCTCGTCGGTGGAGACTTCGGGCTCGGACGGGACCAACTCCACACCGGTCACCGGCGAACCCGGCCCCTCGCGCACCACCAAGAGCAAGAAGGGCACCAGGGGCACGAGGGCAACGGAGACGGCGGCGAGGGCGACGAGGGAGACAACGGCGACGACGACGGACACCGCCGGGACGGCGAAGGAACCAGCGAAGGAACCGGCGGAGGAATCCAGGGAGACCGAGGAGGACGTCACCGCATGACGACCACGACCGAACAACCCCGCACGGCCACCCCACCGGAGGGCACGCCCGCCCTGGACGGCCCGGAGCGCCGTGTCTACTGGGCCTTCGTCGACTGCGCGACCGTCGTCCGCCGGGACGTCACCCATCTCATCAAGCAACCGGCGAACGTCGCCTGGCAGTTGGGCTTCCCGATCGTCTCGGTACTGCTCTTCGTCTTCGTGTTCGGCAGTGCCATGGACGTCGGCTCCGGAGTCGACTACAAGGACTTCGCGATGCCCGGCATGTTCGCGATGACCATGGCCTTCGGCTTCATGAACACGGCGATGGCCGTCGTCATCGACAAGGAGCGCGGCGTCACCGACCGGTTCCGCTCCATGCCGATGGCCTCCTCGGCGGTGGTCACCGGACGC
Source organism: Streptomyces sp. AJS327 (assembly GCF_013450295.1). Lineage (GTDB taxonomy): Bacteria > Actinomycetota > Actinomycetes > Streptomycetales > Streptomycetaceae > Streptomyces. The sequence continues at coordinate 829,847 of NZ_SKBR01000003.1, read as the reverse complement.
GGCATCTCCGACGTGCTGCACGCCGCACTCGACCTCGCGGTGCTCGCGGGGATCGCGCTCGTCGTCGGCTGGCGCTCGGACGGCTCGCTGCTCGGCACGCTCTACGCCTTCGCCCTGCTGCTCCTGCTGCGCTTCGCGCTGATCTGGGTCGGCGTCTGGATCGGGCTGCTCGTCCCGAACATGGAGGCGGCCGGGAACCTCTTCGCCGTCGCCTTCCCGTTCGGGATGATCTCCAGCGTCTTCACCCCGCCCTCGATGATGCCGGACTGGCTGGGCGCCATCGCGATGTGGAACCCCGTCTCGGCCACCGCCAACGCCGTCCGGGACCTCTACGGGAACCCGGTGACGCTGGGCGACAGCTGGATCGAGCAGAACGCGGCGCTGATGGCGGTCGTCTGGCCCCTGATCATTACCGCGATCTTCCTGCCCCTGGCGGTGCGGAAGTTCCAGAACCTCCGCCGCTGAACACACCGCGCCAGCGGAGGCGGAACCGTCAGGGGAAGCGGAAACCGCCGGTGGAGTTCGGGCCGTGGGGGAAGCCGAACGACAGGGAACGCGGAGCGGTCAGACGCGCGGGCCACCACCGACGGGGGGGTGGCCCGCGAACTGTTTCTGGCGGAGGTCGGACGGGTGGGCGGCGTCGAGACGGCGGCGCAGGGAAGGCGGGGGACGTCGGAGGGGCCGTCGAGGGGGACGGCGGAGGGATGTCGGGGCGGGGAGATCGGGGCGGGGAGGTCGGAGCTGGCGCCGGGGACCGGGGCCGGGCTGAGGGGCGGGGCTTACTCGCCGACCAGGCGCAGCTCGTAGAGCGAGGGACGGTCCATCCGGAGCGCGGCGGTCAACGGCGTCACCAGCCCCTGCATCAGCGGGTGTTTACGGGCCAGCGCCCCCGCCGCGTGCCGGGACTCCTCTCCGGACAGCTTCCGCACCCGGGCCTTCATCGGGGCTCCGGTGGGGGTGCCGCCCGCCGAGGCGGTGACGATCTCGACCTCGGGGTAGCGGTCCAGATTGGTCCGCGCGTGGCCGTAGGTCCGGACGAAGGCCCGGTCCCCCTCGACGGTGATGTGCGCACGGCAGCCGACCGGCGTGCCTTCCGGCTCGTACGTGGTCAGCCGTACGCGCCTGGCGTGGGCGAAGAGCATCAGCCCGGTTGTGGGTGTGGTCATGGCGGGCGGCGTACCCGGTACACAAAACGGAAAAACGAGTCCGGTCGGGTGCCGCGCCCCCGCGCTCCTCCACCTGGCCCCACCCGGACCAGCCCCGTCCCCACCAGCCCCGGAACCCGGAGGCGGGGACGCGACGACAACGGGACAAGGACGAGGACAGGGACGGCAGCGAGGACAGCGACGGCAACGGGGACGGCGACAGTCGGGACGAAAAGGGGTGGGCGCCGACGTACTCGCCGGCGCCCACCCCCTCAGCTCGTCACCGCGTCACCGCGTCACCACGTCACCGCGTCACCGCGTCAGCTCGTCGCGGCGTCGGCTCGTCAGAGGCGCTCGATCACGTAGTCGACGCAGGCCGTCAGCGCCTCCACGTCGGCCGGCTCGACCGCCGGGAACATCGCCACCCGCAGCTGGTTGCGGCCCAGCTTGCGGTAGGGCTCGGTGTCGACCACGCCGTTGGCTCGCAGGACCTTCGCGATGGCGGCGGCGTCGATCCCGTCGGCGAAGTCGATCGTGCCGACGACCTGCGAACGCTGGACCGGGTCCGCGACGAAGGGCGTCGCGTGCGCCGACCGTTCGGCCCAGCCGTACAGCCGCGAGGAGGAGTCGGCGGTGCGCTTGACCGCCCAGTCCAGACCACCCTGGCCGTTGATCCACTCCAGCTGGTCGGCGAGGAGGAACAGGGTGGTCAGCGAGGGGGTGTTGTACGTCTGGTTCTTGCGGGAGTTGTCAATCGCCGTCTGGAGGTCGAAGAACGCCGGGATGTGACGGTCGGACGCGGCCAGCCGCTCCGCGCGCTCCAGCGCGGCCGGGGAGAACGCCGCGATCCACAGCCCGCCGTCGGCGGCGAAGGACTTCTGCGGGGCGAAGTAGTAGACGTCCGTCTCCGCGATGTCGACGGGCAGGCCGCCCGCGCCGGAGGTGGCGTCCACCAGGACGAGTGACCCCTCGTCGGCCCCCGCCACGCGACGCAGCGGCATGGCGACACCGGTGGAGGTCTCGTTGTGGGTCAGCGCGTAGACGTCGACACCGGCCTCGGCGGCGGCCTCCGGGTGGGTGCCCGGCTCCGACTGGATGACGGACGGCTCGTCCAGCCACGGCGCCTGACGGGCCGCCTTGGCGAACTTGGCGGAGAACTCGCCGAAGGAGAGGTGCTGCGACCTGGCCTCGATCAGGCCGTGCGTCGCGATATCCCAGAAAGCGGTGGTTCCGCCGTTGCCGAGCACCACCTCGTACCCCTCGGGGAGCTGGAACAGCTCCCGGATACCGTCGCGAACCCGGCCCACGAGGTCCTTGACGGGAGCCTGCCGGTGCGAGGTGCCGAGAAGGGAGGTTCCGGTGGCGGCCAGCGCGGAGAGCGCCTCCGTGCGGACCTTGGACGGGCCCGAACCGAATCGTCCGTCGGCGGGCTTCATGTCAGCGGGAATCTGGAGATCAGCCACGCCTTGCAGCGTAGTCCCTCGACGCAAGGCCGCCTCGGCGACGTCCACCCCGTGAGCAGGGACGAAGCGACGCGACACGAAAAGGCCACCCGAGAGCACCGCTCTGACCAGGTGTTTCACGGAGATCACCGGACGCCCCCGAGCGCGTCACTGTGCCACGTATCACCGCCTTACGACGTGCGCGCCCATCCCACCGATCCCGGACGAGACGCGGGCCTTCGGCCGTCATTACCCGCTTCGCCCGATACACGGGGCTTTGCTCGTGCGTGCGTGCTCGGGTACGTGCGCGGGTGCGTGCTGCTGGGTACGACGCTCGCGAACGCGCACGGGATGGCGCGGCCCGGGGTGGCGCGGCCCGGTGCGCGGGGTAGCGGCTCCCGGCACGAGCGAAGGAGGCGGGTCCCGAGCGGGCAGGGGGCGGCGGATCCCGGGACGGGCGGGTCCCGAGCGGGCGAGGGGGACGGGGACGGAGGTGGCGGGTCCCGAGCGGGCAGGGGGCGGCGGATCCCGGCGAGGTCGTGGACGTCGGGTGGGCGGGGCGAAGGTCAGGCCAGATCGGACGGTCAGGCAAGGTCGACGGTCGGGCCGGATCGGTTGGGGGCCCGGTGTTTCGGCCAGGACCGAAACACCTGTCAGACGAGTACCGCGACCGGCACCATGAACCATGTCCGCGGGCCATTCGGTCAACGTCCGGCAAACGTCCGGACAGACTGTTCCCCAGTTCGGCCGAGCGCCCGCGTCAGGGGGAAACCGGGGGGCACATCGCGAGTGTCCTCGCCCTCCCGAAAGTCGAGACCCGTTCGGCGACGGCCGCACGAGAGCTCCGGGTGGGGCGAGGATGCCGCGCTGTGGAGTGGATTCACCACACGGTGCGGCGGATCGGCTCCCCGCACGGTCCGCCGCGCCGTGACACCGGTTTCCGTACGACCGCTTCCTCCGGAGCACCGATGCCGGTGCTGCCTCGTCGTCCAGCCGCCGTGGCGGTACACCGCGGCGGTGCACCCATGACCCTCCCCCTCCCGCTCCCCCAGTGGATGCGCCCACGTCCGCCCCACCTCCGCGCGTACGCCAACGCCCGCCCGCCCAGGGTGAGTTCGTCTGGTCGTGCCGCCGAAGGCCGGGGGCTGGTGCGGACGAGACGGGGATGTCCGGAGGAGGAGGCGGCGGCAGCGACGACGGATACGCGGAGTGGGCGGGCGCCACGGCGGAAGAGGGGCGCGGTGGGGGCGGTGGGGTACGGGCGGGGGAGAGCGGGTGTGGGAGGGGTAGGGGGAGGGGCGGGGCGGCGGCGGGCCGTCGGGGCCCGTCGCCGCCCCGGATGCTCTTCTCCGGGCGGGGTCAGGTGGTTTCGGAGAAGAGCGGCTTCAGGGTCGGCCAGCGGTCGGCCTTCGCGAAGACGGGGAGGGTGCCGAGGGGTGCCGGGTGCTCTCGTACGCGTCCGCCGGTGATCTGCTCGCCGGTCCAGACGTCGGTCCATTCGCCGGTGGGGAGGAACACGGTGCGGTGGGTGGCGCCGGGTTCGGTGACGGGGGCGACGAGGAGCGCTGAGCCGAGCAGGTAGTGGTCCTGGTGGTCCCAGACGCGCGGGTCGTCGGGGTACTCGAAGAACAGGCCGCGCATCAGCGGTTTGTTCTCGGCGAGGCCGGTGCGGGTCTCGGTCGCCAGGTAGGGGATGAGGCGTTCGCGGAGCTGGGCGTAGCGGCGGAAGGTGTCGAGGACGGTGGGGTCTCCGGTGCGTTCGGCGATGTTCCAGGGGGTGCGGTCGCGTCGTGGCTGGCGGTGGTGGTTGTACTCGGAGTGGTACTGCATCACGGGGACGAAGGTGGAGAACTCCGTTGCGCGGATGAACAGTTCGGCGCTGGGCACGTCGCCGGAGAAGCCCGCGAGGTCCCAGCCCCAGTAGACGATGCCGCAGGCGGACGCGGTGATGCCCGCGGTGATGGAGTGGCGGTAGGCGTCCCAGGTGGAGTCCTCGTCGCCGGCCCAGAATGCGCCGGCGGTCTGCGAGCCGGTGAATCCGGCGCGGCTGAAGGTGACCGGGGCCTTGCCGCTGTCGCGGAGCAACTGCCCGTAGGCGCGGGGGTACTGGACAGGGAACAGGTTGTTCGTCTCGTCGCCGTGGGTGCCGTCGGCGTAGCGGAGGTCGGCGCCCCAGGCGTGTTCGCCGCCGTCGGTCTTGAAGCCGTCGACGCCGATCTCGTCGACGAGGTAGCGGCGTTTGGCGAGCCACCAGTCGCGGGCCTCAGGGTTGGTGAGGTCGGGCATGAGGGCGAGGGGGAACCACCAGCCGCGGTTGCGGTAGGGGCGGGCGCCGTCCGACTCCCGGACGGCGTAGTCGCGTTCGACCATGGTGCGGGCGTCGGCGGCGGCCTGTCCGGTGGGGTGGGGGCGGGTCTTCATCAGGGGGATCTGCCACAGCAGGACCTTGATGCCGCGGGCGTGCAGGGTGTCGACCATGCCGCGGGGGTCGGGCCAGGCGCCGTCGGCGGGGAAGGTGAAGTCGGCGAGTTGGTGGGGGGCGCCGTCCTCGTGGACGGGGTACTGGGCGTCGCGGAAGGCGGTGAAGGTGGACTCGTCGCTCCACGCCTCGATGACGAGCGCGCGGACGGGGATGTCGGTGTCGCGGTGGCGGTCCATCTCGGCCATGACGCGGGCCTGGGTGTTCCACTCGTTGCCGCTGGCCCAGAGGCCGAACACCCAGTCGGGGAGTTCCTCGGGGCGGCCCACGTCGTCGAGGAAGGCGCCGAGCACCTCGTGGGGGGCACCGGGGTGGCCGCGGGTGTCGAGGGCGCCGTCGGGGCCGACCTCCGCTTCGATCCACAGCAGGTCGTGGTCGGTGGCGGCCACGTCGTACCAGGTGCGCCGGGAGGTCCGGACGTGGAAGCCCCAGTCGGCGCCCTGGCCCGCGATGACGAACGCGAAGGGCATCGGCAGGTAGGTGCGGGTGGTGTGGCCCTGTCCCTTGTACTGCTCGAAGACCTGCGCGTCGAGGGTGCCGCCGCGCTGGTCGACGGCGTGGTAGCGCTCGCCGAAGCCGACGACGTGTTCCGCCGCGGTGAGGGTCAGCGCGAACCGGACCCGGAGGGCGCGGCCGTCGGCGGCGGTCAGGGTGCGGGCGCTGCCGGGCAGGTACCGGTCGGCGGCGGGGCCGCTCAGGGTCAGGGCGGGGGCGCCCTCCCGCCAGGTGGCGGGGGCGACGGTGTGCCAGCGGGTGGAGCGGGTGCGGCCGTCGCTGTGGGTGGCGGTGAACCGGTAGCGGGCGGAGCCGCCGGCGGGGAGCGGCGTGGGCCGTACGACCCAGCGGTGGCGGCCGCGTCCGGCGCCGGAGGCGGCGGCCGCCAGGTGGCTGTCGCCGGCGCCGCCGACGTCTCCTTCGGTGTCGGACGTCTCGATGGTGGCGGGGAGTTCGGTGACGGTGCCGTCGTGTTCCCAGGCGCAGACGACGGTGGTGACGTCCGGTCCGGTGGAGGCGCGTAGCTCGAACGGTTCTCCCGCGTGGGGGGTGGCGGGTACGCGCTGGTCGTCGGTGGGTTGGTAGGCGTGGCCGGAGCCGTGGGGGCGGTGGCGGATCACGGGGTGGCTCCCAGTTCGTCGGCGAGGATGAGGTACATGGCGTGCGACCACAGCAGGGGGGTGGCGTTGGGGCCCCAGCGCGTCTCCCACTCGGGGAGGCGGCGGGGGGCCTGGAGCCGTACGTCCGGGGCCTGTTCGGGGAGCAGGTGGTCGGCGGTGGCCTGGGCGGCGATCCAGTCGAGTTCGCGGCGGGCGTCGTCGGTGCGGCCGGTGCGGGCGTAGTGCCAGCCGAGGAATCCGGCGAGTACGGGCCACTGGCCGCCGCCGTAGAAGGTGTCGCCGAGGTAGCGGTAGACGCCGCCGCCGGGCTGTACGACGTCGAGTTCGAGGGCGTGCAGGGTGGCCGCCGCGACGGGTCCGTCGGCTGGGACGTTGCCGAAGGGTGTCAGGCAGGCCAGGAGGCTTCCGTCGACCTGTTTGCTGCCCAGCCACTTCGCGAGGTGGCCGTCGTACGTGCCGCGTTCGCGTATGAGGGTGTCGATGGCGTCGATGGTGTGGCCGCAGCGCGTGTCTTCGGCGAGGCCCGCGGCGCGGACCGCGTGCAGGCCGCCGCGGATCGCTCCGAGGGTGCCGCCGTGGGTCTGTTCGCGGTACTCCTCCCACCAGTCGTAGCAGGGGGTGGCCCAGGTGGCGGTGAGGTAGTCGACGGTGAGCCGCACGGCCTCGCGGTAGGGCGTGGCGTCCCGTCCGTGCCGGGTGAGGTGTTCAGTGAGGGCCCACAACCAGGTGCCGTAGCCGTCGAGTTGGAAGTCCCACCAGCCGACGTCGCCGGTGTCGTCGCCGTCGAGGGTGTAGCGGGTGGGCAGGTGGTCGCTCTCGGTGGGCTGTTGACCGGCGCGCACGGTGGTGACCAGGCGCTCGATGCGGGCGGCGCGGTCGGTGATGACCTTCGCGGTCCAGCGGTGGAAGGCGTCGGCGCTCTCGGGGGCTCCGGCGCGGGAGGTGGCCTCGGCGGTGAACGAGCCGTCGCGCAGCCACGAGTAGCGGTAGACCTCGTAGGTGGGGCAGGCAGGGTAGGCGCCGGACGGGGCCTGGTTACCGGTGATCACGTCGAGGCTGGCGCGCAGCAGCGCCGGGTGGTCGGGAGCGTGCGGGGTGGGCACGGGGGGTCTCCTGGAGGTGGTGCGTTCGTACGGTTCGGGGGGCCGGCCGTCGCGGTGGTCGGTCCGGTGCGGGGCCGGTCGGGTGCGCGGCCGGTCGGGTGCGGGGCCGGTGGGGTTGGGGTGCCGGGCGGCCCCGGGCGGCGGCCGGTTCGGAGGCCGGGGCCGGGGGTCGGGGGTCAGTCCCGCGCGGGATGGGTCTGGTTGGGGAGTCGGAGGGGGTGACTGGGCACGGCGTCAGTCCGCTTCGGGGTCGAGGAGCGGCTGGATCTCGGCGGCGGCCTTGCTGAGCGCCTTCTCGGGTGTGGTGGATCCGAGGATGACGGCGTCGAGTTGGCGCGTGAGGATGTCGGAGATCCGTGCGTGGTTGACGAGTTGGGGGCTGGGGGCCACGTCCTTGAGGGCGTCGAAGACGGCCGCCCGTCCGGCGGGTGGGGTTTCCGCCTCGTACTTCCTCCGCAGGGTGGGGCTGGTGGCCGGGGACAGCTCCCAGGAGGTGTCGATGCGGAGTTGGGCGACCTCGTCGGAGGTCGTCAGGTAGTGCATCCAGCGCCAGGCGGCGTCCGCGTTCCGGGACTGGCTGGAGAGGGCGAGGGTGTTCTGGAAGACGGAGTTGGCCCGGCGGTCGCGGGTGGCGGCGGGTTCGAGGACGACGTCCCAGTCCTTCAGGCCGGAGTCGGCGACAGCGGGGAAGAACCAGGAGCCGGTGTGCCACATGCCGAGCTTGCCGTCGGTGAAGAGTTTGGTGTCGTAGTCGGTGGTGCCGCCCATCTGTGCCTGGGTCGGCATGGTGGAACCCACCTTGTTCGTCAGCCACTTCACGGTGGCGACGCCCTCGGGGCTGTCGAAGGCGACCTTGGTGCCGTCCTTCGACAGGAAGCGTCCGCCGCGTTGTACGAGGGCCTTGGTGAACTCCAGGTAGGAGGCGTGCTGGAAGTCTCCGAAGACGCCGCCGCCCAGTGCCCTGATCTTCTCGGCGGCGCGCTGTTCGTCCTTCCAGGTCCAGTCGGCCGTGGGGTGGGCGACTCCGGCCCGGTCGAACAACTCCTTGTTGTAGAAGAGGAGTTCGGTGGAGAAGCTGGACGGCAGTCCGTACTGCGTGCCCCGGTAGGTGAACGCGGAGAGGGACGAGTTGGTGAAGTGCCGTGCCACGCGGTCTTTTTCGACGCGGTCGTCGAGGTCGGCGAGGGCGCCGGAGTCTGCGTAGGTGGCGAAGTTGTCCTGGTTGAGTTCGAAGACGTCCGGTGCGGTGCCACCGGCCACGCTGGTCTGGAGTTTGGTGAAGTACTGGTCGAACGGGGCGGTCTGGACGCGGACGTCGATGTCCGGGTGGTCCGCTTCGAAGGACTTCTCCAGTGTGGCCAGGTCCTTGAGGTGGTCGGGGGCGGCGGAGAACGTCATGTAGTGGACGATGCGGCGGCCGTCGTCGGCGCGGGAGCGGGTCGCGGAGCCCTGGGTGCAGCCCGCGACGAGGGCGGCGGCGGTCAGCAGGGGGATCGCCAGGCGCCAGGTCCGCGCGGAGGCCAGGGTGTTGGGGCCGGTCATCGGGGGCCTCCCTACTTCAGTCCGGTGGTGGCGATGGAGCGGACGACGTGCTTCTGCGCCGCGAGGTACAGCAGCAGCATCGGGATGACGCTGATCACCGAGCCCGCCATCACGATGTTCCACTCGGTGGTGAACTGGCCCTGGAGGGCGGAGAGTCCGAGCGGCAGCGTGAACAGCTCCGGGGAGCGGGTGACGACCAGCGGCCACAGGAAGTTGTTCCAGGAGGCCATGAACCCGAAGACGGTGAAGGTGGCGAGCGCCGGGCGTACCAGCGGCAGGACCACGGTCCACAGGATCCGCATCGGTCCCGCGCCGTCGACGAGCGCCGCCTCCTCCAGTTCGCGCGGCACGGTGAGCATGGCCTGCCGGATCAGGAAGGTGCCGAAGGCGGACGCGAGTCCGGGCAGCATGATCCCGGCGTAGGTGTCGATGAGGCCGAGCTGCTTCATCTCCACGAACAGCGGGACCAGCAGCACCTGTTGGGGAATCATCATGGTGGCCAGGTACAGCGTGAAGAGGGTCTCGCGGCCGCGGAAGGTGAAGCGGGCGAAGGCGTAGGCGGCGAGGGTGCTGGTCACCAGCTGCGCGAGGGTCGAGACGACGGAGATCCAGACGGAGTTGCCCAGGATCCGCCAGAACGGCATGGCGTCGTCGAGCCGCCCGAAGGCACCGGTGGTCAGGTCGCCGAAGCGGGGTGCCGAGCCCAGGGACCCGTCGGGCTGGAAGGCCGTGAGCACCATCCACGCGAACGGGAACAGCATGCACAGCGCGCCGACGGTGAGTGCGGCGGTGGCGAGCGCGCCGCCCAGCGGGTGCCGGCGCCGCCCGTCGCGGCGGGTGCCGGGCGCCGGGTCCGGGGTGGTCGGCGGGGGGATCGTGGCCGTCATCGGGGGTCCACCACCTTGCGCTGAATCCGGGACTGGACCAGCGAGACGACGAGGATCACCACGAACAGCACCCAGCTGAGCGCGCTCGCGTAGCCGATCTTCCCGTAGCGGAAGGAGTTGTCGTACACGGCGGAGACCACCGTCGTGGTGGCGCCCGCCGGGCCGCCGCCGGTCATGACGAATACCTGGTCGAACACCTGGAAGCCGTTGATCAGGGAGATCATCACGACGAACAGGGTGGACGGGGCGAGCAGCGGGAACGTGACGTGGCGGAAGCGCTGCCAGGCGCTGGCCCCGTCGACGCGCGCCGCCTCGTACACGCTGGCCGGGATGGTCTGGAGGCCCGCCAGCAGGATCACCATGACGAAGCCGAGGTCCTTCCACGCGGACGCGAGGATCACCGACGGCATCGCCCAGTCCGGGTCGGTCCACCAGCCCGGCCCGTCGACCCCGAACCAGCCCAGAACGGCGTTGAGGGCACCGGAGTTCGGGTTGAGGATCCACTTCCAGACGAGCGCGACGACGACCCAACTCGTCACCACGGGAAGGAAGTAGACGCCGCGCAGCAGATCGCGGCCGCGCAGGGCCCGGTTGAGGCCCAGCGCGATCAGCAGCCCGCCGACGTAGACGATCGGCAGGTAACCGACCACGTAGAACAGGGTGTTGCGGAACGCCTTCCAGGTGGCGGCGTCCGTCAGCACGTCCCGGTAGTTGTCCAGGCCCGTCCACCGCATGGGCTTGAGCAGGTTCCAGTCGTGGAGGCTTATCCACAGGGAGCCCAGCATCGGCCCGATGACGAACGCCAGCAGCAGTACCAGGCTGGGCGCCAGCAGCAGCGCGAGCAGCGCCGCTTTGCGGGGACCGGCCAGCGTGTTCACCGTGCGCCGCCCTCGACGGCGCGCCCCATCCGGGCGCGGACCGCGTCCGCCGGGCCGACGCCGTGGTCGGCCGCGTGGAACGGAGCGGACAGCACGACGGCGGCGGCGCCCCGCGCCCACGCCTGGTCGTCCCAGTCGTCCGTGACCACGTCCAGGCCGTGCGCGGGACGGAACAGGTGGCCGCGGAGCGCCGGTTCGAAGCCGTCACGCAGATAGGGCCACAGCGCCACGCCCTCCCCCGTGACGACGACGGCGCCCGGATCCAGGACGTTGGCGACGCCCGCGAGGGTGCGGCCCAGCAGACGGCCCGCGCCGCGCAGCACCTCCAGGGCGGCGCTCTCCCCCGCCTCGGCGAGCGCGGCCAGCGCGTGCGGGGTGTCGCCCGCCTCCAGCAGGCCGTGTTCGGTGGCGGTCCGCACCAGTCCGTCGAAGCCCAGGTACGCCTCCAGGCAGCCCCGGTTGCCGCAGCGGCACCGCCGCCCGTTCTCGGTGACCGGGACGTGGCCGATCTCGCCCGCGGCGCCGGTGGCCCCGCGCCGCACCGACCCGCCGTCGACGACGGCGAGGCCGATGCCGTAGCCGAGCGTGAGCACGAGGAAGTCGTCGCGGCCCCGGCCGTGCCCGTACAGCAGTTGGGCGGCGCCCACCGTGTTCACGTCGTTGTCGACCAGGACCGGCAGGCCGAGCGCGCGGGACAGGGTGCGGCCGAGCGGCAGCGCCCGCCAGCCGAGGACCGGCGAGTCGACGATGCCGTCGGAGTCGACCCGGCCCGGCATCCCCACCCCGACCCCCATCAGCGGTGCGCTGCCCGGAGGTTGGGCGGCCTCCGGCGCGAGCAGCGCCACCAGCTGGTCGGCGGCCTGGTCGTCGAGGGCGTCGAAGTCGTACGTGACGCTCCGGGTGACCGACCCGTCCAGCGTCACGTGCACCACCGTCACGTGGTCCGGGGCGACCTTGACGCCCAGCGCGCGCCCGGCGTCGGCGACGATCGACAGCCGTATGGCGGGCCGTCCCCCCTCGGACGGCACCGAGTCGGTCTCGGCGATCAGTCCCTCGGCCAGCAGCCGCTTGGTGATCTGGGTGACGGTGGCCGGACTGAGATCCAGCTGCCGGGCGATCTCCACCCGGCTCAGCGGACCACTCCGCCCGAGCAACGCGAGAACCGCCGTACGGGAGAGGCCGCGGGGCGCGGCGTGGGCAGCGGACGGCACGGACCGCACACCCCCTTTCTGAACGAACCTTCGGGACGGGCCCCGTGAACGGACCCCGTGGACGGACTATCTGGACGGGCCGCGTGGACGGACTGTCTGGACGGGCCGCGTGGACGGGCTCTCGGCGCTGGCGTCAGCTCCAGCGCCGACGGCTGGCCGAGACCGGACCGGTGACCTGAGCACCCGCGCCGGTGGCGTGAGGCCCCGGGCCGGTGGCCGGAAGACCCAGGTCGGTACCTGGAGGACTAATCGGGCCGGCGGCGGGGCTGAGGCTGAGGAGGCGCAGGGCATGCATTAAATTTTGCGGCTAAATTTAGAGACAACATAAAGGGTTGCGCGGTGCCCGTCAACGCCAGTGAGAGCCAGGACACCCGGGACACCGACCGCGAGGAGCGCGATGGGATCGCGAAGCAGGACGGGACGGGACGGGCGGAGCGGGCGGGACGCGCGGGGACGGCGGGACGGACGCGCGGGACGCGCGGGGACGGACGAAGCGGGCGGGACGCACGGGGACGGGCGGAGCGGAAGCGCGGCGGGCGGGGCACCGCTGGGAGACGAGAGCGGTGCTGCCGCTTCAGAGCACTCCTCTCCTCTCGGATCAGCGCTCTCCGTCATGAGGAGGCCCCCGGTTCTCAGACCACCGGTTCACCCGGCCCCCTCTCCGCATGGCCCGCCCGCCCCCTCTGCGCACCGCCCCGCGTGCCCGCTTTCCGCATGGCCCCCTCGTGCCCGCTCTCCGCACGGCCTCCGCTCCACCCCGCCCCAGCCCCCCTGCTCCACCCCGTCCCCCTCCCCGCTCCCGCCCCTTCAGCAGGACGGGAGCGGCTGACCTGGCCACGTCGAGGCCCACCGGAGGTGGCCCCGGATCGCGGGGCGACGCGGTGGGCGTCGGAACCGGGCCACCGTCCTGCGCCGGGCTACGTTCAGGCGCCGCACGACGACCCGGAGACCTCTCGCCGCACCGGGCCAGTCCATGGGGTGCGGCGGCGCGGGGTGGCCGATCTCGCGGGCCTGGTGGTGGCAGTGCCCGTGGCCGGGCTCCGGACCGTGATCACCGGCGCGCTCGTGTTCCGGGGGGTGCTCGGCACCGCCGCCTCGCGCGGGTCCGGCGCCGTCGGGCTGCTCGCCGGGACGGTCACTGTCGTCGCCCTCGCCCCGGCCTTCCCCTCCGGGGTCGCGGGTCCGCGCGAGGAACCACGTCGAGAGGCCGGGGTGGGCGCGCGCCTCGGGTGGGCCGGACTGGTCCAGCCGGGCTGGCCGGGTGCGGTGGACGCGTGGGGGCGGTGTGCTGGGCATACGCTCTCCGGGCTCTGTGGTCGCCACGTGACGCGCGGACGCGTGACGGCGTGAGACGGATGGTTTGGGGATGGCTGGTGAGTGGTGTCACCAAGATCCAAAAAGTGCACCTTAGGGGCGTTGTGCACGAAGCGCGCCGCTCGCGGGCGCCGCGTCGCCCGTCCCGCCCAGGCACGTGCCCTGACTGGGCCAGCCCCCTCGTACGCGGCACGCCAGCGCCCCGAACAGCGACCAGCGCCTCCGCCCACACCCCCACCCACGCCCAGGCTCAGGCCCAGGCCCAGGCCCAGGCCAGTGGCTGAGGCTGGGCACCGGGCCAGGCCGGGCCTGGAAAGCGGTCGGCGGCAGGGGCAGCGGACAGGGCGGCCGACCGGGGCGGCGGGCCGGGGACGGCTCGGGTGGTGCCGGTGGGGGTGAGGAGAGGGGGTGTGACGTGGGTGATGGGGGAGGCGGTGGCGACAGTACGGGCGATCAGCGGGCAGGCTGGGGGCATGGCTCAGGCAGGGGATCTGGAGAAGGCGCTGCGCGGCACGGTGCGCGGCGAGGTCGAGTTCGACGCGGGCAGCCGCGCGCTGATGACGATGGACGCGTCCAACTACCGGCGGGTGCCCGTCGGGGTGGTGGCGCCCCGGGACGACGCGGACGTCGCCGCCGCGCTCGCCGTGTGCCGCGAGCACGAGGTGCCGGTGGTCGCGCGGGGCGCGGGTACGTCGATCGCGGGGCAGGCCACGGGGGTCGGGGTGGTCCTCGACTTCACCCGGCACATGCGGACGATCGAGCGGATCGATCCGGAGAGTCGCACCGCAGTGGTCCAACCGGGCGTCGTGCTGGACGAGTTGCGGGACGCGGCGGCGCGGTACGGGCTGACGTTCGGCCCGGACCCGTCAACGCACAGCCGCTGCACGCTCGGCGGGATGATCGGCAACAACTCGTGTGGCTCGCACTCGGTCGCCTGGGGAACCACGGCGGACAACGTGCGGGAGCTGGAGGCCCTGACGTACAGCGGGGTGCCGACGGTGCTGGGGCCCGGCGGGGCGGGTGTGCCGGACTGGCTGCGGGACGGGACCTCACGCATGGTGGCGACCGAACTGGCCAGGCTGCGCACTGGGTTTCCCGAACTCCCGCGCCGTATCTCGGGTTACGCGCTGGACGCGCTGCTGCCGGAGAACGGGGAGGACTGGTCGCGCGCCTTCACCGGCAGCGAGGGCACGTTGGGGGTGCTGACGCGGGCGACGGTCGGGCTGGTGCCGGTGCCCGGCGCCCGGGTGCTGGCGGTGCTGGGCTATCCGGACGAGAGCGCGGCGGCCGAAGCGGCCCCGGGCGTCCTGCCGTTCGGCCCACTGACGGTGGAGGGGATGGCCAACGACCTGGTGGGGGACGCCGCTCGGGCTTCGCTGCCCCGGGGCGGAGCGTGGCTGTTCGTCGAGGTGGGCGGGGCGGACGCGGCCGAAGCCCGGGCGAACGCCGAGGAGTTGTGCCGCCGGGTAGCCGACGGCACGACCGACCACATGCTGGTGACGGATCCGGTGGGGCAGCGGGCGCTGTGGCGGGTGCGGGAGGACGCCTCGGGCACGGCGACGCGGATGCGGGACGGCAGCGAGGCGTGGCCGGGTTGGGAGGACTGTGCGGTGCCGCCCGCCCGACTCGGCGCGTACCTAAGGGACTTCAGGACCCTGTTGGGTGAGTACGGGCTGCGGGGGCTGCCGTACGGGCACTTCGGGGACGGCTGTATTCACGTGCGGATCGACTTCGATCTGCTGAGCGCCGACGGTATCCAGCGTTTCCGGGACTTCAGCTACGACCTGGCCGACGTGGTGGTGCGGCACGGCGGTTCGCTCTCCGGTGAGCACGGGGACGGGCAGGCGCGGGCCGAGCTGCTGCCGAAGATGTACGGCACGGAGATGATCGGGCTGTTCAACCGGTTCAAGGATCTCTGGGATCCGGCGGGCGGACTCAACCCGGGCATGCTGGTGCGGCCGGACCGGGTGGACGACAACCTGCGTTTCGGCTCGCTCCCCCGGACACCCGTCGACGTGGAGTTCCAGTACCCGTATGACGGCGGGGACTTCAGCGCGGCGGTACGGCGCTGTGTGGGGGTCGCCAAGTGCCGTAATCCCACAGCGGGTTCGGGTGTCATGTGTCCCTCGTTCCGGGCGACCGGAGAGGAGAAGCACTCGACGCGCGGCCGGGCGCGGCTGCTGCACGAGATGCTCGCCGGCGAGGTCGTGCGGGACGGCTGGCGCTCCGAGGAGGTGCGGGACGCGCTGGACCTCTGCCTGTCCTGCAAGGGCTGCCGCAGCGACTGTCCGGTGGGGGTCGACATGGCCACCTACAAGGCGGAGTTCCTGCACCACCACTACGAGGGCAGGCGCCGTCCGATGGCGCACTACGCGCTGGGCAGGCTGCCTCAGTGGCTGCGGCTGGCGGCGGCGAGCCGGATGGTGCCGTTGCTCAACGCGGGGGCCCGGGTGGGGCCGTTGGCGGCGGTCGCGAAGCGGCTCGGCGGGATCGCTCCGGAACGGGACATCCCGGCGTTGCCCCACCGGTCGTTCGTCCGCTGGTGGCGTGCGCAGCCGGGCCGGAGCACGGCCGGGGACGGGCAGCGGATCGTGCTGTGGCCGGACACCTTCACCAACTACCTGTCGCCGGAGGCGGGTTCGGCCGCCGTGGCGGTGCTGCGGGACGCGGGACTGCGGATCGCGGTGCCGCCCAAGCAGGTGTGCTGCGGTCTGACGTACGTCTCGACGGGCCAACTGGACCAGGCGCGGGCGGTGATGCGCCGCACGCTGGACCGGGTGGAACCGGCGCTGGACGCCGGGTTGCCGATCACGGTGCTGGAGCCGCCGTGTGCCGCCGCGTTGAAGACGGACCTGCCGGAACTCCTGGGCGACGACCCACGGGCGGAGCGGCTGGCGCGGTCGGTGCGCACCTTCGCGGAGACGCTGGAGGAGTTCGCGCCGGACTGGCGGCCGCCGTTCGTGGACCGGCCGGTGGCCGGGCAGACGCACTGCCACCAGCACGCCGTGCTGGGTGACGCGGCGGAACGTCGGCTACGTGAACAGGCGGGGCTGACCGGTTCGTTGAGCACGGGCTGCTGTGGTCTGGCGGGCAACTTCGGTTTCGAGAAGGGGCACTACGAGGTGGCCGCCGCCTGTGCGGAGGAGCAGCTGCTGCCCTCGGTGCGGGAGGCCGCTCCGGGGACGGAACTCCTCGCGGACGGCTACTCCTGCCGTACGCAGCTGGAGCAGATGGGCGGTTTCCGCAGCAGGCATCTGGCGGAGGTGCTGGCCGAGGCGCTGGAGCACGGGGTGCGGCGCTCCACCGTGCGGCAGCCGGACGGTTGTTGTGGCGGCGGAGACGACGGCTGCGCCACGGACCACGCCAACGGCGGTGGCGGTGGCTGCGGTTCGGGCGGAGGCTGCGGCTGCGGTTCACAGTCGGGTGGCTCGGGGTCGGGCGGCTCGGGGGCGGGCGGGGGCTGTGCCTGTCAGCCCCCGTCGGACGGACCGGCGGGCGCCCCCCGGAGCTGAGACGGACGGGGCGGGCTGGTCGGCCTCGGTCCCGGCCGACAGTCCCCCCGCCCCGTCGCCTCATCCCGCCTCGTCGACTCGCCCTGCCTCGTCGACTCGCCCCGACTCGGCGCCTGATCACGGCTCGGCGGGGAGGCTCGGGTCGCGGTGGGTGCCCCCACCGCGACCCGCCCCACAGTGCCCCGGGTCACCGAGGATCCCCGGGTTCTCGGGTGCCGGTCCGCCACGCCCCCGGGGCACCGGTCCTCGGGCGGACTCCGCACACCGGGCTGCTCCCCCAGCCATCCCCCCGGGCCCGCCCATCCCCCGGACCCATCCGTCCCCCGGGGTTCACCCACCCCTCGGTTCACCGGCCGGACCTGGCCGGATGCGGCCAGGTCCGGCCTTCCCGTCCCCACGGGCCGGACCCCCGGGTCTGGCAACCCGGGTGAGCGACGGGGCCGAGCCCCGAGGCGGGTGCGTGTGGCCGGGCTCCGCCCGGGCCGAGCGCGCGACCCGGGCCGTGCCAGCCCGGGTCAGGCCATGTCAGGGCAACTCCTGGCAGGCCGACCCATGTCAGGCCGGGTCACGGTGAGTTGGGGGTGAACGGGTCCGGTGCGTGACCCGTCCCCGGACGAGCGGCGGTTGGACTCATCCCACGTTCAGGACGAAGTCGAAGGCCGCGTCCACGGAGCCGCCGTTGTTGGTGACGTCCATCAACAGCCGCGCGTCGTAGATCGGGTCGCTGCCGTTGCCGGGCTCGCCGGGGAAGTACAGCTGGGTTGTCAGGATGGGCTGCCCCGGGGCCTGCACCTTGACGTGCAGGTGCCGGGTGCGGCCCGGATAGAGACCGGGGACGACGGTGGTCAGCTGGAAGCCGCCGTCCGCCGAGGTGAACTGGTGGCCACGGAACCGGTATCCGACGTTGTCGTAGTTGCCCTGCGGGTCGGCCTGCCAGAAGTCCAGCAGAACGTCCGCGAGTGGCTGGCAGTTGACGCCGTAGACCAGGCCGGTCAGCGTCATCGGGGTGCCGCCGCCCTCCGAGATGTCCGACCGCTCGGGGGAGTTCGGCTTGAAGTACGGGCCTTCCATCTGCGGCGGCGTCGGGTCGTCTCCGTCGTCGCAGGTGGGGGTGGGGTCGAGGGTTCGCTTTTCCCCCACGCGTTCTCTGGCGAGCGCGGGCACTCCGCTGCCCAGCAGCACGGCGGCGGGGGCCGCGAACACGGCGGCGCGCAGCACGCTCTTGCGGGTGATGTCCGAGCGGCCGGGTGCGGGGTCCGGGGTCGCCGGGGTGCTGGCGTGTTCCGGGGTCTCCGGGGTCTTCTCGCCTTCCACGGTGCTCTCCTTGGCGTCGTGACGTTGTGGGGTGGTGTGGCGTGTTGAGAGCGCGACCGGCCGGACGCGGAGCGGCGCACGGTCCGACCACCGGTGACCTGCGCACCGGTGGCGGGGGCGGCACCGCCTGGAAGCGGAACTGACGCTATGCGGACGGCTCGGCACCGTCGATGGACAGAGCACCGGCACCGTGGTGTTTTCCTGCGGCGGGCGGCCGCCGCCGGTGTCAGGTCGCGGAGGCGCGGCGGAACTCGCCTGGGCTGACGCCTACTTCGCGGCGGAAGAAGCGGCAGAAGTACGCGGCGTCCTCGAACCCGACCTCGCGTCCGACCCGGGCGACGGTCAGCTCGGTACTGCTCAGCAACCGTTTGGCTTCGAGTACCTGGGCGTGCCGGATGAGCTGGCCCGGAGTGCGTCCGGTGGCCGCCTTCACCGCTTCGTGCAACCTGCCGGTGGAGACGCCGAGTTCGGCGGCCCAGGCGCCGACGGAGCGTTCGGCGGCGGCGCCTGGACGGCCCAGCGAGCTGGTGAAGCGGTGGGCGAGGTCGGCGTCGCCGCGCCCCGCGTCGGCCGGTGTCGCGAGGCCCGCCCCGGGGAGTGGCCCGGGCACGGGTCCGGCGGCGTCGACGGCCTCGGCGGGGGCGGGCAGCCGGGACGCGAGGACCAGCAGGACGTGCAGGTACGCCTGGAGTACCGACACCATCTCCGGTCGCCGCTCGGCGTATTCGCGGCGGATGCGGGTCACGACCTCCGCGATGTCCACGGCGCTCCGGCCGGTCAGCCGGGGAGTGAGGCGCCCGCCGAGGGCGTGGAGCAGTTCGCGGTCGCCGGGGTGGGCCAGCAGGAAGGCGTCGTCGAACACCAGGACCCAGCCGGTCAGATCGCGTACCTCGTTCCAGAAGTGCACCTGTCCGGGGGCGATGACGCAGAGTTGGGGTGGTGCGAGCGGCCAGCCGCGCAGGTCGACGACGTGGCGTCCCCGGCCGCCGGTGACGTGGACGATCTCGTAGAAGGTGTGCCGGTGCGGGAAGTCGGCGCGGGACATCGGCCCCAGCGTCTCGAACGAGCCGATGGCGAAGGGGAGTACGTGCGGTGCCGGTACGTCCAGCCGGTGCAGCGGCACCGTGGTGTGCCAGCGTTCCAGTACGTCGCCGACCAGCTCGACCATGGCTCCTCCGCTTCGTCCACCGCCGTGACGCGGGCCTCCCGCCGCACGTGCGCCACCCGGCCCGTGCCCGCCCGGGTCCCGTGCCCGTCCGGGTTCCGTGTGCGTCCGGGTCCGTGTGCGTCGTCCCGGGGTACGGGTCAGCGCTTCCCTACCCCGGCCCCATACGTCTACCCGTCGATGGTGCGGACCAATGACGGGACGCGGTGACGGCTCGGCGGCCCGCCTGAGCGCCCCGGCACCGGGCGACGGATGGGGCAGGTGGGACGGTTGCCCCTCCTGGCCTGGGATGTCACCCTCTGGACGTCCGGAGACCGCCCGCGACGACCGCCGCCCGGGCGCGCTCCGGCGGCCCCGGCCGCCCGTCACGCGACGGCGCGCCACAGGAGGTGGAAGGTGGAGGAGACCGGTGGCTGACCCGAAGCCCGTACTCGACGATCTGCGCGCCGAGGGCGCCGAGTTGGACACGCTGGTGGCCGGACTCGACCGCGACGACTGGCGGCGTCCCACCGCCGCGCCGGGCTGGAGCGTGGCCCACCAGGTCGCCCATCTCGCCTGGACCGACCAGCAGTCGCTGATGGCGGCCCGCGACACCGACGCCTTCCAGCGGGCCGTGGAGCGCGCCATCGCCTCCCCGGACACCTTCGTCGACGAGGCGGCAGAGGCGGGCGCCCGGCTCCCGGTGGACGGACTGCTGCGCGGCTGGCGCGCCGGTCGGGCCGAACTGCTGGACGTCCTCGCCACCTACCCGCCCGGCCAGCGCATGCCGTGGTACGGCCCGCCGATGAGCCCCACCTCGGTGGCCACCGGCAGGCTGATGGAGACCTGGGCGCACGGCGAGGACATCGCCGACACCTTCGGCCTGCGCCGCCCCGTGACGCGCCGCCTGCGCCACGTCGTCCACATCGGCGTGCGCACCCGCGACTTCGCGTACGCGGCACACGGGCTGACGCCGCCCCCGCAGCCGTTCCGCGTCGAAATCACGGGCCCCGACGGCGAGTTGTGGGCCCACGGGCCGGAGGAGGCCACACAGCGAGTGACCGGCCCCGCGTACGACTTCTGCCGCCTGGTCACCCAGCGAACGCACCGCGCGGACACCGACGTCCGGGCGGAGGGCGACGAGGCGGAGCGGTGGCTCGGCATCGCCCAGTCCTTCGCCGGTCCACCCGGCCCCGGCCGCGCCCCCTCCGCCGACGCCGCTGGCAACTGACCGCCACCGGGCGCTGGTTCACGGCCCGACGCCCCCGTCATCCCGCCGGGCGCCACTCCCCGCTCACATCCGGCGCCCCCGACCCTGCGACCCAGCCCGGCGGCTCACACCCGACCGGGCACACCCGGCGGCGCACGCCGGGAGGCTCCCCCCTGGCGGCGCACCGAACCCCGAACACAGGCCGCGCGGACGGAGATTGGAGACGGGGGGTCACCAGAGGCGGTCGATCGACCCCGGGTACAGCGCGACGCGGGCGTGCGCGAAGCTGCTCCGGGAGCGGCGCGCCGCCGCCGAGAAGAAGCCCGCCATCGTCACCTTGTCGAAGCCCGGCTGGTCGCTGGGGAACGGCGCGAGGGGGGTGCCGCCCAGCAGGACCGTGCCGGGCAGCGGCTCCCAGCCCGCCCGCTCGTAGAAGCCCTGGAGTGGCCGGTCGCAGGTGAACAGGCCCAGGTCGAGCGCGGAAGCGGCCATCTCCCGCCGCGCGGCGGCCACCAGTCGGCCGCCGTATCCCCGGCCGCGCTCGGCCCGCGCCGTGACGACGGTGCTCAGGCCGCCCGCCAGAAAGCGGCGGCCGTCGTGCGTGAACGTGGTGGTCAGCACGTCCAGCGCCGCCACCACCCGCCCGCCGACGGGCACCGCGGACCCGGCCACGCCACCGGCCCCGTCAGCGCCCGCGCCCTCACTCACGTCCACCGAACCCCGGAAAGTCACCGAGGCCCCGGAGCCCACCGAACCCGCGGACCCCACCGAACCCGCGGACCCCACCGAATCGGCGGGCTCCACCGAATCGGCGGGCTCCAGGGCCCGTTCGGGCTCCACGAGCAGCATCGAGCGGGGTGCCAGCGCGGGGTCGTGCACGGGCGCCACGTCCCCGCCCGGTGGTTCCTCACCCCCGGGCTCCGGCCAGACCTCCCGTTGCAGCCGCCGCACCTGCGCGCGCAAGCCGGACGGCGTCACCGCCTCCGGACACCTCACCACCCACATCCGCCCATTGTCGCCATCCCACTCCCACCCGCCCTCGGGCCGGGGCATCGCCGGTGAAGGGGGTGGCCACGCGCGGCGGGATGGGGTGCCGGTGTGGCGGCACGCGGCGGCACCCGGACGGGCGGAGGCGGCGCCCAGGACGCCGACGGTCCGCCGGTTCCGCGCGCCGCCATCGCGGGCGCCACCCCGGGGCCGCCGTCACGGGGGCCGCCATCGGGGCCTGTCGCGAGGGGCCGCCGGTATCGTTCCGGCTGAGTGCCGGGGGACGCCGGTACCGGCCACCGGCCCGGCCGGTCGTGGCAGCCCGGGGACCGGAGGCACCGGCCGCCACTCGTGCCGCCGCCCGATCCGGGGCGCGGCGCCGTCTGCGGGCGATGGAGCGGAACCATGAGACTGCGCCAGCTTGAGTACTTCGTGGCGATCGCCGACCTGGGGTCGATGCGCCGGGCGGCGGAGACGCTCTTCGTGGCGCAGCCGTCCCTGTCCAACCAGATCGCGGCGCTGGAGCGGGAGGTCGGCGGCGCCTTGTTGCACCGGCAGCCCCGCGGGGTCACGCTGACGCCCGCGGGCCGGGTGTTCCTCCGGGAGGCGCGGC
This sequence comes from Streptomyces sp. AJS327, assembly GCF_013450295.1. Taxonomy (GTDB): domain Bacteria; phylum Actinomycetota; class Actinomycetes; order Streptomycetales; family Streptomycetaceae; genus Streptomyces. Next base: position 807,951 of record NZ_SKBR01000003.1, on the reverse strand, counting down.
GGACCCTGGCCGCGGCGGAGCGGGCCAAGCGGTCGGCGAGCCTGGCACTCGGTGGCGAGCAGGGGGACGTGCGGTTCGCCACGGTCCTGTCGGTCGCCGCCGGGCTCGTCCCGCCCGCGTTGCTGACCTGGCGCGGGCGCCATCCCGAAGCACACGCCTACCTGCACGAGTACCGCAGTTCGCAGGAGCTGGAGCGGTCGACGCTCCAGGGTCTGCACGACTTCGCCGTGGGGCCGAAGCCGACCGCCGTGTTCGAGGTGACGGAGTTCGTCGGCACCGAGGAGTTCGTCGTCGTCCTGCCGGAGGGCGATCCGCTGCTGGACGCGGCGACGGTCGACATCGCGACGCTCGGGGACCGGCCGTGGGTGCGCTACGACCGGGAGCACGGGCTGTCGAGCACGCTCGACGAGGTGTTCGCGGCGGCGGGCATCGCCCCGGAGGGGGCCGCCTCGACCCGGCAGACCGATGTGGCCGTACGCCTGGCGACGGTCGGGCTCGGTCCCGCCCTGGTTCCGGACAACACCGTCCCGCCGCCGTTCCGCCGCTTCGCCCGGTCGATGTCCACGCCGCTGCTGCGGGAGCTGTACCTCTACTCCCCGACGCCGATTCCGGTTCTGGGCCGGTCCCTCCTCACGATGCTGCGGAGGGTGTGCGAGAAGCGATAGTTGGTCGCTATCGGAAGCACCATAAATCAAGAACTAGTGGCTATCTCAGGGCGTTGACCTGGCTGGCGACGTGATCGCCTCCGGTTTCAGCGGCTGGAGTGAGAGCCTGAAGCAGGAGTTCCGGGACAACGCCTACAACCGGGTCATCGGCTCGACCGTGCTGTCCGAGACAGACCGGGTGCGCGTCTGGCACATCGAGGTGCCGCCCGGCGAACGGCTACCCGCCCACCGGCACGATCTCGACTACTTCTGGACGGCGCTGCGCGACGGCGTCTCCGTCCAGCACGTCGACGACGGCACCACCCGCAGGGTGAGCTACCGCGCGGGCGACACCCGGCACTTCGTCTTCCGTGACGGTGCCTACCTGCTGCACGACCTGGTCAACGACGGGGACACCCCCCTGGAGTTCCTCACCGTCGAGCACCTGGACTGAGCAGCACCTCCGGTTCTCCCCGTTCCCCGACTCCCCCGCTTCCCGACTCCCCCGCTCCACGCTCTCCGACCCCCCGTTCGACGCGGCGCGCTCACCCCCGCCGCACCGCGTCCCCACATCGCAGCGCGTCGCGCCACCCGCCGCGCCACGCCTCCGCACCCCGCCGCAGCGCGTCACCGACCGCGGCGCATCACCACGTGACCGCGTCAACGCGTAACCGACCGCGTCGCGTCAATGGCCGCGTCACGCCATCCCCACCGATTCGCGCCCGCCCCGCCATCCGGCGTCCCGCGCTCACCCCGCCGCGCGGGGACGTCCGAGGGTTCGCCTCCCTCGCCCGGTGCGGCGCGGTCCTCCCCTCCCCGTCCCCACAGCCCTGTTGGTGGTGTCTCCATGACGAGTTCCGCTGAACCCGTGACCTCACATCGCCGGGTGCTGACCGCCACCACGGTCGGTACGACCCTTGAGTGGTTCGACTTCGCGCTCTACGGAGCGCTGGCCGGCGTCGTCTTCCCGCACGTGTTCTTCCCCGACTCCGCTCCCGCGATCGGTGTCATCCAGTCGTTCGCCACGTTCGGTGTCGGCTTCCTGGCCCGCCCGCTCGGTGCCGCCTTCTTCGCGCGCATGGCCGACAGCGCGGGCCGGAAGAAGGCGATGGTGGTGTCGCTGATGCTGATGGGCGGGGTGTCCCTGGCGATAGCCTGCCTGCCCGGATACGAGACGATCGGCGTCGCCGCACCGGTCGGGCTGGTCCTGCTCCGCTTCCTCCAGGGCTTCTGCCTCGGCGGGGAGGCCAGTTCCGCGCAGGTGATGGCGCTGGAGTACGCGCCCGACGGCCGTCGCGGCTTCTACGGCGCCATGGTCAACTTCGGCAATCCGCTCGGCCAGGTGATCGTCTCGGTGTTCATGCTCACCGCGGCGGCCGCGCTCGGTGAGGACGCCCTCAAGGACTGGGGTTGGCGGCTGCCGTTCGTGGCGGGTGCGCTGATCGCGGTGGTCGGCTACTTCATCCGCAGGAACGTCGAGGAGTCCCCGGTCTTCATCGAGGCGAGCCAGGTCGGTGCCCGGACTCGGCGCCCGCTGGCGCGGGTCTTCCGGACCCAGCGTGGCACCGTCATCCGGCTCATCCTGGTGTGGCTGCCGAACACGTTCCTCAGCTACGTCGTGAGCACCTACGCGCTGGCGTACATCAGCAACGACCTGGACATGTCCAGTTCCGTCACCTTCGGTCTGGTCCTCGCGCTGAACCTGTGCGGTCTCGGGCTGATCCCGCTCGGCGGCTCGCTCTCCGACCGCCTCGGCCGCAAGCGCGTCCTGTTCTGCACCATGGCGGCCTCGCTGGGCGGTTCGCTGGCGCTCTTCCCCCTGCTCGACACCCGGAACACCCCGCTGATGCTGCTGGCCATGCTCCTGAGCCAGGGCTGCCAGTTCCTGTCGGTCGGGGTGATGGCGGCGTTCTTCGCGGAGCCCTTCCCCACCGCGGTGCGCTACTCGGGCCACGCCGCCGTCTACACCCTCAACAACCTGATCGCCGGGTCCACCGCGCCGTTCGTCGCCGCTCTCCTGCTGTCGACGACCGGCACCACCTGGAGCGTCGTGGGCGTCCTGGCCGTCCTCTACGGCGTCGGGATCGCGTCGATGGCGACGCTCCCGGAGACCCGGTGGAACCGGTTCGCCTCCAACCACGGCGTGGAGGACGACGACGCCCCGCCCACCGAGGAGGCCCCCGTCACCGCCCCGGCGGCGCGCTGAGCCCCGCCCGTGCCGTCCGCCCCGGCGGCGCGCTGACCCCGGCCCGGTCCCTCCGCCCCCCGCGCCCACGGCCAGCCCGGCCCGGAATCCCGCCCGTACCGGGCCCCGTCCGCCCGGGAATCCCGCCCGTACCGTCCACACCACCCGTCCCCGTCCCCGTCCAGTCCCCGTCCCTGTCCCCGTCCCGTCCTCTCCCCCGTCCCCCTCTCCCCCGAAGGAAGGCACCACCATGGAAGCTGTGATCAAGTCCGGCCCGCACCCCGGCATCGAGGTCGCCGACGTACCCGAACCGTCCCCCGGCCCGGGCGAGGTCCTCGTCGAGGTGGAGTCGGCGTCCGTGTGCGGCACCGACTACACCCTCGCCGACTGGGCTCCGGGCGCCGCGAACTGGGGCAGCCCCTTCCCGCTGACGATGGGCCACGAGTACTGCGGCACCGTCGTCGGGGTCGGTGAGGGCGTCACCGCCGTCCGCGCCGGGCAGCGGATAGCCGGGGAGTCGCACGTGTCCTGCGGCGATTGCGCGGCCTGCCGCCGGGACGCACGGCACAACTGCCTCCACATCTCCATCCCCGGCGTCAACCGCGACGGTGCCTTCGCGCCCCGGGTGGCCGTGCCCGAGTCCGCCTGCTTCGCCCTCGCGGACGGCATCGGCCCGGAGGCGGTGCTGTTCGAGTCCGCGGGGGTGGCGATGCACGCCATCGAGCAGGCCGGGAACGTCGAGGACCGCACCGTGGTCATCACGGGCGCGGGCCCGGTCGGGCTGTTCCTCATCGCCGAACTCCGCGCCCTCGGCGTGGGTGAGGTGCTGGTCCTGGAGCCCAACGCGGCCCGCCGCGAGCGCGCGGCGGCGGAGGGGGCGGTCACCTACTCCGCCGAGCAGGCGCGCGACCTGGTCGAGCACTGCCGCCGCGCGGGGGCGCTGGGCGGCGCGGAGATCGGATTCGAGGTGTCCGGCGCGCCCCCCGCCTACGAGACGGTCTTCGAGGCCCTCGGCCTGGAGTCCACCCTGATCTCGGTCGGCCACACCTCCGGCCCCGTCCCCGTGAACATCTCGCGGGACGTGAACCTCCGCGTCCTCAACTGGAAGGGCGTCTACGGGCGGCGGATCTGGAGCAGTTGGGAGAAGCTCCAGGACCTGGTGCTGTCCGGCCAGGTGGACCTGGCCTCGTTCCTGGAGGGCACGGTGAAGGTGAACGAACTGCCGGACCAGCTCGACGCCGTCCGGCGGCTGCCCGGAAAGGTCATGGTGCGGCCGTGACGGCCGCCGTCCCCCCGCCTCCGGGCGCGGCCGGGCCGGGGTCCGGCTCCCCGCCGAGGCTCGCGTTCGTGCACACCGTCCCGGCGCTGGCGCCCGTCTTCGAGGACCTGGCGGCGTCGTCGCTGCCGGGAGTGGCCACCCGGCACCTCGTCGACGAGGACCTGCTCAGCACGGCCACCGCCGTCCCCGGGCTGGACTTCGACCGCACCGTGACGCGGCTCCAGCACCACGTGGACACCGCCCTGGACGAGGGCGCGTCCGCCGTCGTGGTCACCTGCTCGACGATGGGACCGGCCACCGACGTGGTCGCCGCCACCCGGGACGTGCCGGTCATCCGGATCGACCGGCCGATGGCCCGGCAGGCGGTCCGCCACCGACGGGTCGGGGTCATCGCGACGCTGGAGAGCAACCGGGCCGCGAGCCGCGCCGTCATCGAGGACACCGCGACGGCGGAGGGACGGACCGTCCAGGTCGAGGACCGGCTCTGCGCCGACGCCTTCGACCTGCTGCGGGCGGGCGACCAGGCCGGGCACGACCAGGCCATCCGGGAGGCCGCCGCCACGCTGGCCCCCTCGGTCGACGTACTGGTGCTGGCGCAGGCGTCCATGGCGGGAGCGGCCATCGAACTCGACCTGGACGTCCCCGTGTTGACCAGTCCGGCGGCCACGGTCGCGGAGGCCGGGACCGCGCTCGGACAGCCTCGCGCGGGCGCGCGGCCACCGCGCGGCACCGCCGTCTCCCAACTGCGGATCTACCGCATCCGGCCGGGACTGATGGACGCCTGGCTGCCCTTCTTCCACCGGACCCTGGTCCCGCTGCACCACCTGGTGGGCATCACCGTGCCCGCCGCGTGGACCAACCCGCACGACGCGGAGGAGTTCGTGTGGATACGGCAGTTCGAGTCCCTGGACACGGTGACCGCGCAGGAGGAGGAGTTCTTCTCCACACCCGCCCGCGTGGCCCTCGGGGACGTGCGGGGACGCTACGTCGCCTCGCACGAGGTCCGGCTCCTCCACCCCAGCCCGCCGACGATCCCGTAGCCACCGAACGGTACGAGACGGCGTGGAACGGGACGGGGCACGCCGGGAAACGGGACGCGCCGGAGGCGGGAGCGGAGGCGTGTGGGGGGTGGGGCGGCTCGGGCCCACGTCTCCGGACCCGCCGGAAGGCCGCCCCAACGCCCCCTCCCCACCGCGCACTTGGGTCCTTGGCTCCTACTCCTCCGGCTCGGGGGTAGTGATGCCGAGGTCGATCCGCATGACGCGCCGCATCCGCCAGAGGGGGTACCACAGATCGTCCAGACCCTCCCAGCCGGTGGACAGGTCCTCGCCCTCCCGCACGGTGCCCTCGTCCAGACGCTTCACCAGGGCGTACAGCGACCCGAGACGGTGGTTGGCGGCACTGGCGGCCGGGGCCACCGAGTCCGGCAGCACCATCTGCGCCTCAGCGTGACGCAGCCGGTGGTCCCGATGCGCCCGGTCCAGATCCGACCGCGACTCCTCCGGACGGTCTTACGCGGGGATGTGGGCGCGCACCATGAGCGTGCCCAGGTTCCCCGCTTCCGGGGCATCGAGGACACGGGCGTCCACGTCGGTGAAGCCGTGCCGCTTGAGGATGTCCGCCCACGTCTCGGGGGCGTACTGCCAGCGCCGTACCGTCAGTTCGCGCTCCCGCCCTTCGAGCCACTTGCCCCGCATCCGCTGCGGGCCGTGGGAACCGGTGACCGGTTCGGCCTGCGAGAACGCGAAGACCCCGCCGGGGGCCAGTCGCTTGAAGACGCACGGGAACAGGTCCTCGGGGTCCGTGAACCAGACGGCCCCCCATACCGAGTAGATCGCGTCGTACTCCCCAGGGGTCGATGAGAGGTAGGCGCACGCCTCGCCCCGGACGAACGACAGCCCGGGGGTCTCTGCCCACCAGGCGCGGGCCCGCTCGACCTGCACGGAGGAGAAGTCGACCCCGGTCACCTCAACGCCCCGATGGGCCAGGTGGGCGGCTTCCTTGCCCTCCGCCGGCCCGAGCTCCAGCGCGTCGCGGGGGTGGCCGAGGACTTCGGCACCGGGCCCGTGCCCGGCGTACTGCGTCCAGTCGAACCGCTCGGCCCGCGGCGCCGGCTGGATGCCCTCGCCTTTGTAGGGCTTGTACTTGTCCCAGTACTCGGCCGGTGTCATGGGCGCGTGGGACATGAAGCTCCTCGGGAGGGTGGAGTGACCGGTGTCCATTGAGCCGAGCACGGTATCGGTGCTTCCTCCCGCGCGTGGTCGAATGACACCACCTCACCCGGACGCACGCGAAGAGGCCCGGGAGCGTTCGCGACGCCCCCGGGCTCGACCGTTTCAGATCAGTGGCAGTTCGACCCCGGACTGCACGGCCCGCACTTGCCGTAGTCGCGCTCCCAGAGCTTCCAGTCCACGTCGAAGCCCGCGTCCGCGACGATCTGTGCGGTGCGCTCCACCGAGCCGTCGTACTTGAACTCGATCTCCGGAACGTGCTCCAGGAACTTCCCGTCAAAGTGCTCCGCGCAGAACTCGCGGTAGTTCTTCGTGTCCAGGATGAAGACGTGAACCGCCAGGTCGACCAGCCGACCGCAGCACATCTCCAGACCCTGGCCCCACTTCTCCATGGCGGTGATGAGGTACGAGACGGCCGCACCGAACAGCCGGTTGGCCATCACCTCGTCCACGGGGTGATCCCGCATCAGGAGCCGGATCTCCCGGTCCCACACGTCGCGCTTCACGTACGCTCGCGGGTCGCGGACGTGGGTCTCCACTACTGCTGTCATGGTGTCCTCCGTGACGTCGTCGGGGCCTGCCACCCGGAGCGGGCCCGTACTCGAACCACACCACCGGCCGACCGCGAGCAGTGGTCAATTGCCGTGTCATGCAGGCCATTTGCAGAACCCGCACGCGCCATCGACGCCCCTTCGCGTGGTCGCTACCGTGGATTGGCCCGGCCCCGGCCAGTGGGAGGCGCGATGCGCACCATGGACCCGCTGTGGAGCTCCGCCGAAGCCCGTGGACACGTCGACCGCCAGAACCCCGGAGCGCTCATCCGCATGGGCCGCGTCAGCCGGGGATCGCGGCAAGCCGACCTCGGCGCACGGCTCGGCTGCTCGGCCTCGACCGTTTCCCGAATGGAGCAACGGGGCAGCCGAACAGCTGACGTGCATCTCCTGCGCCTGGCCGCCCGGGAGGTGGGCATCCCGACGAAAGTCCTAGGTGCGGCACTCGGATTGGGGGGATTCCAAGCCACTAGAGTTGCGTCGGCCGGTCCACATCGCGCCGAGGAGGACCCCATGCGCCGCCGCACACTGCTCGCAGCCGCCGGGCTCGCGGCCCCCGCCCAACTCCTCACGGGCGTGGACGACGCCTTGGCGAGTATGCCCGCGCCGACTGGCTCGGCGGTCCCCCTGGACACCCGCATGGCGAGGGCGCGGGCCTTCTTCGACGCCGGCGAGCACACCGCTCTGCTGGAGGTGCTGCCGGGCCTGCTCGCCGACGCCCACGAAGGCGCTCAGTCCCGTACCGACCTCGCACACGCCCGGCTCTCGGCCTGCTACAGCCTGGCCGCTCAAGTGCTAGTGAAGATTGGGCGATACGACCGGGCGCGCCTCACCGCCGACCGTGCCACCGTGTACGCGGACCTGTCCGGCTCTCCCTTGGTGGCTGCGGCGGCCGCCCGAGAACTGAGCATCGTCCTACGCCACCAGGACCAGGCAGCCGCCGCGCAGCGCCTCATTCTTGACGCCGTGACCAAGATCGAGGCCACTGGCCTCACGACCCCGGCTCAAGCGGCGGCGTACGCACAGATGCTGTGCACCACCTCCTACACCGCGGCTCGGGCAGGGGGCCGTGACCAGGCACAGGCCATGATTCACGAAGCCTCCAGGGCCGCACGCCGCCTCCCGCGGCAGGCCCCGGCCGGGCGTCTGTTCCCCCTCACCCCAGCCGCCGTCGACCTCTACGCAGTCGGCGTTCACTGGGCGCTCGGCGACGCCGGGGCCGCCTTGAAAGCCGGTCGCGCACTGCGTGCGGATCAGTTCCCAACGGCCGAACGCAAAGGGCGAATGCACACCGACCTCGGCCGGGCATGGTGGCAGTGGGGCAAGCCGGAGCAGACCGCACACGAACTACTCTCGGCCCTACGCGTCTCGCCGGGTGAGGTCCGCGACCGCCCGGCAATCCGGCAGATCGTCAGCGACCTGTCCACGCGGCACCCGAGGGCGAGCGGCGTCCGGGAGCTCGCCACAGCGACCGGTGTTCGCAACTGATCGCCACCGACCGTCTCGACAAACGGCCGGCGCGGGTTCCGGCCTCTACCGTTCAGCCGTCGCTCTCTTCCTCATGGAGGCTGTCGACAGCGGGAGCATGTATGGGGCCGGGGCGTGTGGGGGGTGGGGCGGCTGGGGCCCACGTTTCCGGACCCGCCGGAAGGCCGCCCCAACGCCCCCTCCCCACCGCGCACTTGGGTCCTTGGGTCCTACTCCTCCGGCTCGGAGGTAGTGATGCCGAGGTCGATCCGCATGACGCGCCGCATCCGCCAGAGGGGGTCCCACAGATCGTCCAGACCCTCCCAGCCGGTGGACAGGTCCTCGCCCTCCCGCACGGTGCCCTCGTCCAGACGCTTCACCAGGGCGTACAGCGACCCGAGACGGTGGTTCGCGGCACTGGCGGCCGGGGCCACCGAGTCCGGCAGCACCATCTGCGCCTCAGCGTGCCGCAGCCGGTGGTCCCGATGCGCCCGGTCCAGATCCGACCGCGACTCCTCGCTCAACTCACCCCTCTCCAGGGCATGGAGAGCCTTCGTTATCGCGTTCGCCAGGTCGCGGGTACCGGCGTTCAGGCTGGCGTAACACGAGCGCCGCGCCTCGCGTTCGGCCTGACGTGCCGCGTACTCCCGTTCATCCTGCTGGAGTTGGCGCGCGCCCTCCAGCTCACGGATCCGGGCACGGTCGGCCCCACGCTGGGTGATCACGGCCGCCGCGAGCGTGCCGCCGATGCCCAGCACCGCGATCACGATCTGGCTGATTGCGCTACTCACGCTACCCCCGGGTCAGTTCGGCTCGCCGGGACTGTACCCAGCGCGTACGCCCTGCCTCATCGGGTCAGCCACTCCGTCGGGACCGGCCTCGCGGTCGTACGCGCGGTGGCTCGACAGACCACGTTGGTTCAACCGCCCTGCGGCGGCTCGACGGCGGCCGCGCCCCGCACCGGGTCAAGGACGACGACCGGAATTCGTCGGCCGGCGATCCTCTCGAAGTCGGCGAACTCGGGGATGACACGGACCTGTTCACCCCAGACGCGCTCGCGCTCCGCCCCCTCGGCTACCCGGGCGACAGCACGACTCACCTCGGTGCCGACCTCGATGGTGACATCGGGGTTCTTCTCGATGTTGCGGTACCACGACGGCGTACGCGGACTACCGCCGAAGGAGGCGAAGACGGCGAACGAGTCGTTCACCACCTGATACATCAGAGGCGTGGTGTGGTGGCGGCCGGTCCTCGCACCGGTGTGGCCGACCAGCATGATCGGGACGCCTCGTTCGCGCTCGAAGCCCGGCAACAGAGGTGGGACGGGACGCCCAGCGGCCAGTTCGTCCTCGGTGCTCCACGGAACGAACCCCCCGTTCGCTCGAAACTCCGTGACGATCCGACGGTTCCAGTCCTGAAGGTCGTGAGACATGGCGGCAAGCTACGCCCTGACACCAGTGTCAAGGTCAAGATGCCGACACCGCCCGAGCACGCGTGTGGTGGAACGGCCCTAACCGTTCCACCACACGGCCTCAGCGCGATCCCGGCCAGGTCAAGCAGGCTTCGGTTGGGGATCGTTGGTGGGGTGGGCGGCGGTGAGGTAGGCGGTGCGATGGTCGTTGAGAGCGTTGCGGACGGCGGTGCGGACGCGGAGGAGCTGGTGGGGTGCGAGGTAGTGGTGGAGGTCGTCGAGGGAGACGAACGCGTGGGCGCTCAGCTCGTGTTGGGGGAGGGTGATGGGGGTGGCGGGGTGGAGGGTGCCGCCGTCGAAGACGAAGTTGAGTCCTTCGCGGTGGGGTGGGTTGGCGGGCATGTGGTGGACGGTGAGCAGGTCGCCGGGTTCGACGCGCTGCCCGGTCTCCTCCAGCAGTTCGCGGCGGAAGGCGTCGTGCAGGTCCTCGTCGGGTTGTGCGCAGCCGCCGGGCAGGCCCCAGGGGTGGGGGTCGCCCTTCTCCTTCCGGTAGATCTTCTCCACGAGCAGGATGTGGCCCTCGGGGTTGGTGATCAGCGCGAGGGCGCCCAGGCGCCGTCCGGGCGGGTGACTGAAGTCGTACTCGGTGTGCATGAAGTGCTGGCCTCGCCTTTCGTCGTGTGTGGTGGTGCGTCGCTTCTCGTGCGCCGCGTGGCGGTGTCGTACGTCGTTGTGGGTGAACTGACGGGCGTGTCAGCCGTGTTGGTCGGCCGTGGGGCAGCGGGTGAGTATCTGGCCGCCGGGTGCCGGGCCGCCGGATGGTGGGGCTGTGGCGGGGCCCTGTGTGGTCGAGGGTGGTGTGGCCGGGGGTGTTGTGGTCGGTGGTGTGGGGGTGGGTTGGCAGGCGGCTAGGGCGATGGCGAGGGTGAGCAGGCCGGTCACGCAGGTCAGCGCGACCGCGAGGATCGGCCGGTCCAGCTCCGGCGGACACCGGTAGCCATCGGGTCCATTCCGGGTGTGGTCACCATCCGGGATGTACTCACCGATCGGTGGGTCCAACGGGTCCAACGGGTCCGATGATGGAGGTCCGGGGCCCGGCTCGGGGGATGGGTCTGGCGCCGCCTGGCGCGGAGCGGGAGGTGAGGTGGGGAGCATGCGCAGTCACTGGTCGGTGATGGGGAGTTGGGGGGGGGAAGTTCAGGGGGGAGTTCAGAGGTGGATCAGAGGTAGAGCTGTCGGCCGCAGGTGCCGCAGTGGGTCTTGCCCTCGCGGACGACGGTGGTGGGGTGGTCGCAGCGCGTCTCCCACCGGTGGTCGCGGCGCGTCTGCCAACGGTGGTCACAGCCCCGGGCCACGGCACCTCCCCGGACACCACAACGGGGAGTTCGGCACGTGGTGCGACACCCGTGGCTCCGCCGCCGCACCCTCCAACGTCCCATCGCTGGCGCGGAGTTGGGACTGAGGTTGGGGTTGGGGGCTTGGCTCGTCGGCATCCGAGGTCCGCGACGCGGGCAGGAGTCCGGCACCGATCGGGGTACGGAAGGGAGCGGTGAGTTCACGGGTGCGCGCCCGCTCCAGGTCGATCAGCTGACGCAGACAGGGGACGCAGCCGAAGAGTTGGAGCCGCCCCCAGGGCGCTCGCACGGAGCGGAAGGCCGTCACCCGCACCTCGTCCCGTCCGCAGTAGAGCCCGCACCGTCCCGTGGACCACACGCCCAGGCCCTCCGGGACGAACCCGGCCGCCGACCCCGGCTCATCCCCCTCGGCCCCGACGCCCGACGCGGAGGACGCCAGCACACACCACAGGTACACCGTCACCACCGCACCGACCGCGACCGCGTAACCGAACGTCACCGCCCACCCGTTCACGGACGCCCCCACAGCAGTAACCGCCCGGCCAACCACACCCGGGCCCAGACCCGATACACGCTCACCGCTCCCGCCCCCACTCGCGATGCTCCCGCAGGAGGATCGTCAACCCCCGTGCGGTGGCCATGTCACAACGCCCCAAGTCGATCAACGGACGCGGATTCGGCCCCGTACACGAGAGGGGATCCAACCCCAGCGACGGCAGCGTCACCCCCGCCTCTTCCAGCGCGTCGCGCAACTCCCGTCGCACTCGCTCCGCCTCCGGAATCGGCCCCGTAGCTCCTCGATCATGTGTTGTCGTCACTACGTCACTCCCGTACATTTTCGACGCTCGCCCCTTTGAGCGGCTGGCTTCTGGTGTACTTCCACCATCGCTCAGAAATTGGGCGGTCACCGCAGAAACATCCATGACCGTTAACGGGTCATGGAGGACGGCCATGACATCGCATCAGTCATGGAAAGGAGGCGTTACGTATGACCGTTGAGGAAGATAAGGCACCCGACCCCTCGTCCTCGTTACTCGCGTTCTTCGGCTCCGAACTACGCCGCATCAGGATCAAGTGCGGGCTATCCCAGGAGGAGACGGCGAGGAAGGCGCACACGACCCAGTCGATGCTGTCCAAGGTGGAGTTCGCCAAACGGGTCCCCTCCGCCGAACTAGCCCGTGACCTGGACGTAGCTCTTAACACCGACGGCTACTTCCTCCGGCTCCACCCTCTGGTCCTCCGCCACTCCTACCCCAAGTGGTTTGTATCCTTCGTAGAGTTGGAGCAGACGGCCGCCCAGATCCGCACGGTTCAAACCATGGTTCTCCCGGGATTGCTGCAAACCGAGGAGTACGCGAGAGCCGTGCTCGACACAATGCGCCCGGACCATCTCGACGATCTGGTCACCGCGCGAGCGAGTCGGCAGGACGTATTCGACCGCAAGGACCGCCCTCGATGCTGGTTCATCATCGATGAGTACGTATTGCTACGGCATCTCGGCGGACCCGAGGTGATGCGTCAACAGTTCGGTCGGATGCTGGAGTTGGGCCGCGAACCGCGCAACGTCATCCAGGTGATCCCACGCGAGACGGCGGCACATCCCGGCGTGAACGGCGCCTTCACGCTTCTCGGGTTCGATGAGGGGTCCGACGTCCTGCATGTGGACGGGTTCTCTCAGGGGCGAACGACGGCCAATACTGAGGAGGTTAACGAAGCGACGCGCATCTATGATCTGCTCAGGGCGACAGCCCTGTCACCCGAGGCGTCGGCTGAGGTGATCGGCGCGCATATGGAGGGACTGAACGAATGACCACCCGCGCAAGTGACCTGCTCGTGACCTGGCAGAAGTCCAGCTACAGCGGACCGAACGGCGGTGACTGCCTGGAGGTGGGACACGGTCTTGCCGGGGCCGTCCCCGTCCGGGACTCCAAGACGCCGCAGGGCTCCGCTCTGGTCTTCGAGCCGTCCGCCTGGGGCACGTTCGTCGCAACCGTACGGCGAGACGGTTCAGCCACGGCCTGAACCGAACGCCACACAGGCCCCGTCGTCCGACCCTGGATGACGGGGCCTCACACATGGGTAACCCACCCCCAACACCCAAGGGAGGCCCCATGCCGAACATCACGCATCACAACCTGACCTGGCAGAAGTCCAGCTACAGCACCAACGGGGGCAACTGCCTGGAGGTAGGAGCTGGTCTTGCCGGGGCCGTCCCCGTCCGGGACTCCAAGACGCCGCAGGGCTCCGCTCTGGTCTTCGAGCCGTCCGCCTGGGGCACGTTCGTCGCAACCGTACGGCGAGACGGTTCCACCACGGCCTGAACCGAACGCCACACAGGCCCCGTCGTCCGACTCCGGATGACGGGGCTTCACATATGGGTATCCCGCACCCAACACCCAAGGCAGGCCCACCAGATGAACGCCGCCGATCACACCGTCAACCGTCGGAAGTCCCGCCACTGTGGCACCGGCCGGGGAGACTGGTAGGGAGCACACGGCGGGAGGTTGTTGTGAGGCACGGGGGAAACGGTCGGGCGCCCAGGCGGGTGGGCGGGTGGTACCTGGCGTTGGTGGTGCTGGGGACGGTCGGCGCGTTGGCGTTCGCCTGGAACGCCGAATCGGAGCAGGCCAAGGTGACGGCCTCCTTCTTCGCGACGCTGGGACCCCTGTATCTGGCGTGGGCAACCTTCCGCCACGACCAGGTCGCATCCGCCACGGTGGACCTGGACACGGCCGCCGCCCAGTTATCCATCGCCGTGGGCAAACAGTGGAACGACGAGGCCGCCAACCGCCGCATGAACGACCCCTACCCCCTGCCGGTGGCCTGGACAGCGGCCGATACCGACCTGGTCGAACCCTGGCCCCTGCTGGAGGACATGGCCCGCGCATGGCCCGGCGGCCCACCCGCAGACCCAGCACAGTGGCCCCAAGACTCCACCGGGCTGGCGGGCGCCGACGCCCAGATCAGCGAAGTCTTCACCACACGGGTGCCAACTCGCCGTCTGGTGGTCCTGGGCGAGCCCGGCTCCGGCAAGACCATGCTCCTCATCCGCCTCCTCCAGCACCTCAACACCCCCCACACACCAGGCAGTCCGGTACCCGTACTCTTCGCCCTCGCCTCCTGGAACCCCGCCGACCAGTCACTGAACGACTGGCTGGCCACACAACTCCGCCAGAGCTACCCCGGCCTCCGCGCCCCCGCCCCCGGCCAACAGAGCGATCTGGCCCAGGCCCTACTGGACGCCGGACGCATCCTCCCGCTACTCGACGGCTTCGACGAACTCCCACCCGCCCTCCACGACATGGGCTTCAACGCCCTCAACCGCGATCTAGCCGCCAAAGCACCGGTAGTCCTGGCCAGCCGCGCGGCGGCATACCGCCACACCGTGACCCGACCCGACGCGATGGTGCGACTCAACGGCGCAGCCGGCATCCACCTCCTGCCCCTCACACCCCAAGACGCCGAGGCATACCTCCGCCGCGACGCCGGCGGCCCCCACAGCCCGGCCGCCAACCGATGGGACACCGTCGCCACCCAGTTAGGCACCAACACCCCCGTCGGACAGGTACTGGGCACCCCACTGGGCCTGTTCCTGGCCCGCACCATCTACAACCCCCGGCCCAACACCACACCCCCACCAGACGGCGTTCCACACCCCGACGAACTCTGCGCCTTCCCCACCCAAACCGACCTCAACGCCCACCTCTTCAACGCCTTCATCCCCGCCGCCTACGCCCCCCACGACACCCATCCACGCCGCTGGAAGCCCGAACAAGCCCACCGCACCCACGTCTTCCTCGCCCGCCACCTGGAGAACAACCGAAACGGAAACCCCAACCTCGCCTGGTGGGAACTCCCCCTCACGATCCGACGAAGCACCCTCCGCACCGCCCTCGGCCTCACCACAGGACTCCTGTTCGGAATCATCTACGGGCTCCCATACGAACTCCTCAACGTGTACTGGGACAACTTCCGACTCCCACATGGGATCCCGTATGGTCCCTGGGACAGGCTCCCGTACGGGATCTCGGTCGGACTCCTGGTCGGGATCGCGTTCGGACTCACCCGCCTGTCCCTTCCCGACCCAGGAACCCCCGGCGTCCGGCGCAGATGGTCAACGCGCTCCTTCCCCGTCAGAGCCGCGCACGGATTCGTCACCATGATCGCCATCGCGATCGCGTTCCCGCTGCTCAACGAACTCGCGGCGGGATTCCCCAGTACCTACTCCCCCGAGGACGAGTTCCTGACCGGGCTCTTGATCGGGCTCCCCTTCGGGCTCGCGCGCCTGCCCGCACCCCACCCAGGCACTCCCAGCGTCCGACTCAGATGGTCAACCCGCTCCTTCCTCACCGGCCTCGGCTTCGGCCCCCTGGCCGGGATCGTGTTCGGCCTCGTGCTCTGGATCAGGGACGGGTTCGTGGACGGGTTCGTGTACGGGTTCTTGCCGGGTCTCGTGATCGGGCTCGTGTTCGGGATCATGGCCGGGCTCGTGTACGGATTCCGGGCGGTACGACCGGAGTTGACCACCGTGGTCGGCCCCGTCACCCTCCACTACCGCGACCGCCGCACCTTCATCGCCACCGTGCTCGGAATCGGGCTCGTCTTCGGGCTCGCGCTCGGGCTCCTGACCGGGTTCCTGCTCGGGCTCACTTCACCGCAGGCGTTCGTGTTGGAACTCGCGGCCGGGCTCCTGGCCGGGCTCGTCTTCGCACTCGCGCACACCGTCTACGCGGGCTTCACCATCACCGTCGCGCTGCTGGCACTACGCCGACGCGTCCCCCGGAACCTCATCGCCTTCCTCCAGGACGCCCACGAGAATCGGGGCGTCCTACGCCAGGTCGGCGCCGTCTACCAGTTCCGCCACCTCGACCTACAACGCCACCTCGCCGAGACAACCGAACCCCACACCACCCAGCCAGAACCCGCCCCCCTCCAACCACTGACCGCCCCCGCCCGCACCCTCCCCCCTCTCCCCTTCTCCCCCAACGGCCGGAATCCCGCAGCCGCCGAACGTCAGACCAACTCGTGGCGCCAGCGCAGAGCGGGATGCCCCTCGATCCAGTACGTGTGGGCGTTCGCCGTGACGCGGAGCCGCACTGTGGTGATGCCGGGAGACCCGGCCTCCCGCCAAGCGACCAGGGCCCGTTCGACACGGTCCCACAGCGGTACGGGACCGCCCTGCCGGACGGAGGTCCACTCCTCGCCGTCCGCGACGAACTCGGCGAAGGACTCTCGCTCCGGGTCGAAGAGGTACGTCAACGGGGTTCCGTCGCTCGCCGTGGCTCGTGTCAACCGCGCCCCGGGAGCGGTGAGTTGGGCGATGAAGGCGGGCATCCACTCCTCCAGCAGGACGGGCGGGACCCGGAGCGGACGCTCGCTGTCCGCGTGGGCAGTGCGGGCGGCCAGATCGCCGGACACCGGTTGGAGGGCCTGAGCCCGGGCCTGCATGAAGGAGGAACGGCGGATGATCCGCCCCTCGGCGGTGCCGTCCCCGCCGACGACGACCTTCGCCAGCCCCGTGCCGTAGCCCCACGTCCCGCCCACCGTGGCGAGAACGACGCCGCCGGGCTTCGTCTGCCGGATCCAGGCGTAGGGGACGCGGCGGACGGCGCACGTGGCGATGGTCCGGTCATACGGGGCGCGGAACGGGTGGCCAAGGAGACCGTCGCCGTTCACGGTCCACGTCGAGAATCCGCACCGTTCGAGAGCGGCGTCGGCGCGAGCGGCGACGTCCGGGTCGACCTCGACCGTCGTCACGTTGTCCTCGCCGAGACGGTGGCACATGAGAGCCGAGGAGTACCCGGTTCCCGTACCGATCTCCAGCACGGTGTGCCCGTCTTCGAGGCCCAGCTCCTCCAGCATGCTGACCACGGTCAGGGGCGTCGTGGAGGACGAGGTGGGGACGCCCAGGACCAGCCCGTCCGCCGCGTCCGCCGTCAGACGGCCGTCGAGTTGGGTGGTCAGGGACTCCTCGCGGTAGACGATCCCGGCCCACACCTCCGGATCGGCGGCGGCCCGGGGGACCGGACGCCACCGGCCGCCGCTCGCGCGCAGGAAGACGCCGGGTTCGAGGAACACCTCCCGGGGGACCGACTCCACCGCGGCTCGCCATCCGGGCTCCCTCAACACCCCGGCCCTTTCGAGACGTTCAGCGAGAGCCCGACGCGCGGAAGCGCCCGCGTCCCCGTCCCCGGCCCCGGCCCCGGCCCCGGCCCCGGCCCCGGCCAGCGGGCCACCCGGGGTCGCGGGTTCACCAACGGGGAGACGGTCAGGGCCGGTTGCGGGGGCTGGGTCGCTTGCTGAGGTTGGGCCAGTCATGCGGTTGCTCCTCGAATGAGTAGGTCAGCGAACGCGGCGGACATCTCCGCCCCGGTCCTCTGTTCAAGCCAGCCCCATTGCCCGTTCGGGTTCAGCTCCAGCCACCACCAACGTCCCGCTCGGTCCACAGCGAGATCGAAACTGCCCGACGAGAGGCCGAGGTGATCGAGATAGACGAGGAGGCGCTCCCGCAACGGGCCGGGGAGATCCACGACCGAGTACGAGTGGCCCGTGTAGTCCGTGCGCCAGTCCAGGAGACCGGAGTCGATCCGCACGGCGAACACACGTCGGCCCACCACCAGCACGCGCACATCGCAGGTCTTGTCCACGCGGGACTGGAAGAGGTGTGGAGCGACGCGCAGGCTGTCATCGATCTCGTCCGGGGTGACCGGGCGCGTCCACCCTGTCACCGGAACTCCGTCCCGTTCGTAGGGAGTCCAGCGCAGCGTCTTGTGGATCACCTGCCGATGTACGGACATGAACTCTCGTGCGTGCGCTGGGTCGTTGGTGACGAGAGTCGGCGGTACGGAAAGACCGAGCCTTTTCGCCAGGGCGAGTTGGACGGGTTTGTAGTCCGCGGCGGCGTTGCGCAACGGATGGTTGACCCACAACGGGCCCTCGACGGCGTACAGGGCGCCGCCCAGCCCGTACCGCACCTGAGCCGCGGCGAAGCGGGCATCGTTGTCGTTCAGATGTGGGAAGTCGGGCCAGACGGGGCGGCGCCAGTACACGGCTCGCGCCTGGGGCAGGTCCGCGGTCCTCGACAGCGTACGGAGCTGTCCGGCGACCGGCGTCGGCTGGTTTCCGAACCAGGCTGAGAGCGTCAAGTCCGTCCCGACGTCGGCCGGGTTGAACCTCACTACCGGCACACTCCGCCGGTTGATCTCAGTGATCACCATGTCGGCGGTGACGTCCGCCGTCTCGGTCGCCACGAGGACCGGGCCGCGCGCGTTCACTCCCATCAGTCCTGCTGGGAATCCTGGTCGTGCCCCTGGTCGTTCTGCGAGTCCGAGTTCGTGACCGTGGACGTCTCGGTGCCGCAGCCGGTGCCGTGCTTACCCATGTCGACCACCCTGCCGGCGCCGTCACGAAACACGCCAAGTTGTGTCGAGAGGTCGATGGTGACCGTCGCGTGAGGGAGCCGACTGGCGGTCGGGTACGTTTCGAGTCGTTCGGCTCCCCAAGGGCGAACTGCCCTGGGAGCGGCGTCCACAGCAGTCATCGTGCTTCTCTCCTGTCTCTCGGCCGACTGGAATCGCGCACGTCCGGAGCCGTGCCTCATGTTCGGCCGTCAGCGGCCGAAGGCGTGGAGTCCGGAACGCAATCCATCTCCGAATGCCGCAACCGGCGTCGCGTGGCGGCCACTCAACCCACGGGCTTGGCAGGGGACCGGAATCCGGGCGCTGCTCAGGAATCCGTATTGCGCTCCTCGATGGCTAACGAACCAACGATCCTCTTGGTCGGGGAAGATGATTGCTTGCGCACCTTGAACTTACGGTCGTCTGAGATGGAGTAGAACTGACTGTGAGTACGGGTTGGATAACCGACCGCGCAGGGGGCTTCATGGCTGCCAGGGAAGTCGCACGAGGCCGGGCCACAACGGGCGCCATAGCGGGGTTCGTGCTTCGTAAGGCCCGGGAGAGCGTGCGCCAGGAGAACAGCACACAGGCGCGTATGGCCGAAACTGTGGGCGTTGACCTCGCCACCTGGCAGGGCTGGGAGAGCGGACGAAGGCCACTCGCCAATGTGAAGGCGGGAAGCCTCCTCGACCTGCGCCGTCGCTTGCTGGCCTTTGGTGCGGACCCCGGTGTGCTCTCGCTGCTGGACCCGGCGATGGAC
Organism: Streptomyces sp. AJS327; assembly: GCF_013450295.1. Taxonomy (GTDB): domain Bacteria; phylum Actinomycetota; class Actinomycetes; order Streptomycetales; family Streptomycetaceae; genus Streptomyces. The sequence goes on along the minus strand of NZ_SKBR01000003.1, from coordinate 788,671 downwards.
GCGGACCGCGTCATCAGCGCAACGATCCACCCAGAAGGCCCGGGTCGGCACCCCCTTGCGGAATGGGTTCACACCCGCGACACCGCCCACATGATCGCTTGGGCGGTGAACGGAACCATCCCGCCAGCTTTGGCATCCCGGCAGGAGAGAAGGCGTCGGGGCCCCACGGCTCACGCCCCGTTGCTGCCCGCTTCGGAACGCGACCTGTTCTTCTCGGAGTTGAGAGAAACCGCCGAAACGGCGGCACGCTCCGGCGAGGACGGAATGCTTCTCCATCGCCAGGCGCTGTACCTCTGTTCCTACAGCCGAGCGGCGGAGTCGACCTCGTGGATGAGACACGCCCTGCGAACACGGCGCGATCTCATCGCGTCCCGGGGCTGGACGCCGCACTGGGCCACGGCGCGATCAACAGCGACTGCCCTCGTACGTCTGGGCGAGCCCCAACCCCTCCTGGACTTCATCGACGGGGCGATGGTCGACAATGACGCGGCGGAGATCGCCAACCTGAACTACTGGGCCTACTGGCTGGGCGCGCTCCGAGAGCCACAGGCGAACGACGGCTTCATGCGGGAAAGGTCCGTCGCCTGGGAGCCGGTTCGCCTGCTGAGAGAGCTCGTTACGGGACTTCGCCAAGCCCCCGCGTACGTCGATCTGTACGTTCACTCTCTTTGGGCACTGCTGGCGTACCACAGATGGCTGCCGCTGGCCGACCGCGAGTTGACGGACGGTCTGTCCACACACACCACCCAACTCCTCGACGAGGACGGAGTCTCCCGACGGGCACGGCGGGAACTCAACGCGGTGCACTACGTTCTACGCGAGAACCGTAGATGACGCATCGGAGGACTCATCTCATGACGGAAACAGAGCGGGAGCGGGCGACCGGCACAGCGGGCTTTCTGCTGGAGATGGGGATGCTGAAGCGGGCCAAACGGTCGGGATGGTGGATCGCCGGAGTAAAGGATCCGGAAACCATCGCCGAGCACAGTTTCAGGGTCGGGCTCATCGGTTCCGTGCTCGCCATGATGGAGGGCGCTGATCCCGCGAAGACCGCTCTCCTCGGCCTCTGGCACGACACACAGGAATCCCGCGTCAGCGACATCCCCCACATCGGCCGTCGATACCTCGACGCCGCCAGCAACGAGCGGGTCACCGCTGACCAGGTATCAGCCGCACACCCGGCGGTTCAGGCCGGGGCGCGGCGCATCGTGGAGGAGTACGAGCACGGAGACACCCCCGAGGTGATCTGCGCCCACGACGCCGACAAGCTGGAGTGTCTGCTTCAGGCAGTGGAGTACCGGGAGCAAGGCTGCTCGAACGTCCAACCCTGGATCGACAGCAGCCTCGCGAAGCTCAAGACCGAGTCCGCCCAGGAGCTGGCCGAGGCCGCGCTGAACATGTCGTCCATCGAGTGGCAGCAGACGTACCTGCGGTAGCCAGACCCCAGCACAGGGTGCGGAACCCGGCAGAATCGGTCTGTCGGCCCGGCGGCCCCGGCGAGTCCCTGTGGATCGAGTACGCCTACACGGTCCGTGACGACAAATGGGGGAACTGGTTCCAGCGAGCCGAACGCCTGCCCACCGAACGACACGTCATCATCAGCCTGTTCTCCCTTTTCGCCGAAGGGGCACAAGGTGGGGCCCACGCGGTTCTGGTGAGCGCGGGCCCCGGTATCACTGGTGGGCGACGCTGGGGTATCTGGCGGAGTCGATGTCGCGCCGCCGGTGGAAGCCCTATTCGCCGTGACACACGCGCACGCGCTCGCCAAGACCGGTCAGACCCGGCGCGCCCTCGCTGAACTCGACGGTGCCCAGGCAGTGTTGGCACCGGCTCCAGGGACGGCGTGCCCCTCTGGGCCCTGGTGTGGGGTCCGCCCACGGCCACCGTCCACTCCCGTACGGCGAAGGTGTTCGAGACCATCGGTGACCGGCCGAACGCCGGACGGCAGTACGCGCTCGCCACCGCGAGCCGCCCGGGCACGACCTACGCCCGCATCATCGCGCTCGACCTGGTCACCCAGGCCCAACAGCGGGCGCGGCAGGGCGACATCGAGAAGGCGTGTGCCACGTGGGGCCGCGCCATCGACACCATGACGGGGGTTCGGTCCGCCCGCACCGTCGACGCCGTCCGCACCCTCCGTTCCGACCCGCGTCCCCACCGGACGCGGGGCGTACGGGTCGCTGCCCAACTCGACGAGCGTGCCCGCCTGTTCTTCACCCGCCGGACGGCGTCCGGGGACGGCGCGGTCAGGTTCTGTTGACCGTGTGGCGGCTGTCGGGCTTGGCGTCGAGGTCCTTGGGGGAGACGGAGAAGACGGTGTTCCCGGCGGTGACCATCAGGGAACCGTCGACCACGTTCAGGGAGGGCAGTTCCAGGGGGCCGCCCGGAGAGCCCTTGGTCCGCGTGGTCTCGGAGCGGCGTAGCTCCTCGCCGTTCTTCAGGTCGCGTGCGAGGAGCCGTCCCCGCGCGTCGACGGTGTAGACCTCGCCTTGGGACGGCGAGACCACCGGGACGGAGTTCCTCTGGAAGGGGCTCTTCGCGGTCCACAGGTGCTTGCCGGTGGCGGGGTCGGCGGCGACCGTGGTGCGGGTGTCGGGCGAGAGGAACGTCAGACGGCCCCCGCTGAGGCTCGGGTAGGAGCCACGGGGCACGTCGTCGACGGCCGAAACCCGATGCTGTTTACCGGACTTGGCGTCCACGCGCAGGAGGTCGCCGTACTTCGCGTCGCCGAGGGCGCGGGGCTCCTCGTCGTACTCCTCGCCGTAGCTCCACTCGCCGTCGCGGAGAAGGAACAGCAGGTCGCCGTCGTCGCCGCCCAGGTAGACCGGTTCGTACTCGCGCTCGTCGCTCTTCTCCGGCTCCAGTTTCTCCAGTTCGGTGAGTTTCTCCTTCTCCGCGTCGACGCGGTGCACCGTGAACTTCCCGACGAGGGGCTCGTCCTGGGCGAGGTCGAGCTGGCCGTCGCGCTGAAGGTCCTCGCAGGCGGCGATCGTGTCGCCCTCGGGCCCGAACGGGGCGAGCGGGAAGCACCAGCGGTCCTTCGGGGTGGGGATCCGGGCGCTCTCCTCGCCGCTCGCGGGTTCGCGGACGATCAGGTCGCCGCCCGGTCCGGCGTCGTCGACGGGGGTGCGCTCGCCGTCGGGGCGCTTCCACTCCACGGAGACCGCCCCGTCCGAGGTGTGGACGGCCGGGGCGCGCGAAGCGGTGTGCTTCCACCGGGTCTTGCCGCTCTCCGCGTCCACGGCGCGGATCTCGGCGCGGCCGTACACGTGCCGCAGGAGCAGCCCGTCGGACTTGCCGAAGTCCTCGGCGTCGGCGCTCGGCCGCGTCGTCTTCCGGGGGGCGCCGTCGTGGGAGCGGAGCGCCTCGCTGTCGAAGCCTCTGCCCGAGCACCGCAGCAGCCCGGAGCGGGGCATGTCCGCGTCGCAGGCGTACCGCTCCGCTCCCCGTTCGTCCTCCCCGGCCTTGAAGGTGGTCTGCCAGGGCCGCCACTCGCCCTCCGAGCGGGTGTCCTCCCCGGTGTCCGCACCGCAGCCCGCCGCGGCCGTCATCGCCAGTACGGCCAGCAGAGACGGCATGGTCCGTGCGCGCCCCATCGTGCCCCCTTCTCCCCACAGCGCTACGTCGAGCCTCGCACCCTAGGGGGTTCGGGGAAACGAGATCAAAGGTCCGTCCGTCACCTCCGAAAACCATTCCAACTCCTCCTGGGCAGCGGTGAGTTCGCGTGGACGGTGGTTAGTTCGCGTGGACGGTGGTGAGTTCGCGTCGATCGCGAAGGCAGCGCGGGGTCGGCGGACAGCGGCGGGTTCAGGTGGAGCGCGGGGTCGGCGGACAGCGGCGGGTTCAGGTGGAGCGCGGGGTCGGCGGACAGCGGCGGATTCAGGTGGAGCGCGGGGTCAGCGCGGCGCGTACGGGGAGGGCGACGAGGAGCGCGACGGCGACGAGCAGCCCGCTGGCCCACAGCGGCCCGAGGTCCCCGGCCCGGGTGGTGAGGGTGGCAGCGGCGAGCAGCGGACCGGCGGTGGCGCCGACGTTGAGGGCCGCGGTCGCGTACGACCCGGCCATCGTGGGGGCTCCGGCCGCCTCGTAGAGGACCCGGGCGATCAGGGTGCTGCCCAGCGCGAACGACAACGCGCCCTGCGCGAACACGAGGAGACACAGCGCGACCGGACTGTCGGCCAGTACCGCCAGCATCGGCCAGCCGACGAGCAGCGGCGGTCCGCCCACGGCGAGTACCAGTCCGGGGCGCCGGTCCGACAGCCGTCCCGCGACGGTGACGCCGAGGAGGGAACCGGCGCCGAACAGCACCAGGACGACGGAGATCCACAGCTCGCCCAGCCCAGCGGTACCGGTCACCACCGGGGCGAGGAAGGTGAAGCTGCCGAACGTCGCCGCGTTCACCAGGGCACCGAGCAGCATCACCAACAGCAGCCTCGGGCGGGCGAGTTGAGCCAGCTCCGCACGCAGGGACGGTCCGCCCGTCCCGTCCCCCGTCACGGGCCGCGCCGCCCCGTCCCCCGTCACGGGTCCGGCCTTCCCGTCCCGCGCCACGGGTCCCGCAGCCCCGTCCCCCGTCCCTCCTCGCGTCACGGGTCCGGTGGGGACGCCCCGCAGGATGCCGAGCGCCGCGGGCAGGCAGAGCGCGGCGACGGCCCAGAAGGTGGCCCGCCAGCCGAGGAACGCGCCGAGGAGCGAGCCACCGGGGACCCCCGCGATCGTGGCCACCGTGGTACCGGACAGCAGGATCGCCAGGGCACGTCCCTTCCGGTCCGGCGGGACCAGCGCGGCGGCGGTCGTCAGGGCGACGGCGAGGAACCCGGCGTTCGCGAGGGCGGCGAGGACCCGGGTGGCGAGCAACACCGGGAAACTCGTGGTGAGCGCGCCCACGACGTGCGCCGCCGCGAAGGCGAGGAGGAAGCCGAGCAGGCTGGAGCGCCGGGGCCAGTCACGGGCCAGCGCCGCCACGAGGGGCGCGCCGACGACCATGCCGACCGCGAAGGCCGAGGTGAGCACTCCCGCGGTGCCGACGGGGACATCGAGGTCCGAGGCGATGTCCGGCAGCAGACCGGCGAGCATGAACTCCGAGGTGCCCATGGCGAACACGGCCATGGCGAGCAGGTACAGCGGAAGAGGCATCGAGGGCATCGAGGGCATCGAAAGCTCCGAGGTGAGGAGAGGAACGAGGGGTCATCTCGTCACCGCGGCCAGCCCCGGTCACCCGCGTCGGCGCCACGACGGGTGGCGCCACGACGGGGTTCAGAACACAGGAGGCCGGAACTCAAGGCCCGAACTCAGGAGTTCGGAAAGCCAGGGTCCCGAACTCAGGGTCCGGCACTCAGGAGTTCGGGACCTCAGAGCCTCAGGAACTCAGGGTTCGGGGAACTCAGGGGTTCGGGAACTCAGGGGTTCGGGAACTCAGGGGTTCGGGAACTCAGGGGTTCGGGGGGCTGACGGCGTGACCGGGAGCCCCCGCCCTGTCCGCTTCGGGGTTCGACACGGCCCGCACGCTACCCGCCTCCGTCCGCCGAGGCACCTCGGTTTTCGCCCGCGGTCTCTCCCGGATCCCGGGCTCACGGGAGGTCTCGGCCCGCCCGTTCCGGCCGGGCCCTCCCCGTCACGGCGGTGACCGGACCGGTCTGGGATCACGTGGGCGGCGGGGAACGGACGCCAGGGATGACCACCCACCGGGGCTCCGTAGGGATGACCACCCACCGGTGCTCCGTGTCGACGGTCCCGGGCGCGCGCCGCTCTCCCCGGGGGCGACGACAGCGAGCGAGGCGGCCGTTCGGGACGTGGTGATTCGGCAACAACGGGCAGGGAAGGACCAGTTCGCGGGTACGCGATGGGCCACCTTCGAGTTGTATGGCTTCTACACGTCTGGGAAGCCGCGCTCATGGCGCCGGAAGAAGGGGTTCAGGATGGAGCCGCTGAGGGCGGGAGATCCGGAGCGGGTGGGTAGCTTCACCTTGCGGGGACGACTGGGCGCTGGCGGCATGGGTGAGGTGTTCCTGGGCCGATCGCCGGGGGGCCGATCGGTGGCGGTGAAGGTGGTGTACCCGCACCTGGCGGGTCAGTCCGAGTTCCGGGCCCGTTTCGCCGTGGAGGTGGCGGCGGCCGAGGCGGTCGGCGGGGCGTTCACCGCCCCGGTGGTGGCGGCCGGGCCGGAGGATGACCCGCCGTGGATCGCGACCGCCTACATCCCCGGCCCGGACCTGGCCGAAGCCGTGGCCGTGGCCGGTCCACTGCCGGAACGGCCGGTGTGGGGGTTGGCGGCGGGTCTGGTGGAGGCGTTGCAGGCCATCCACTCCAGAGGGCTGCTGCATCGGGATCTGAAGCCGGCGAACGTGCTGTTGGCGGCGGACGGGCCGCGGGTCATCGACTTCGGGATCGCCCGCCCGCTGGAGGGCACCTCGCTCACGAGAACCGGGATGGTCGTCGGCACGGCGGGCTTCATGTCCCCCGAGCAGGCCGAAGGCGGTGAGGTCGGGCCAGCCGCCGACGTGTTCTCCCTCGGGGCGGTCCTCGCGTTCGCCGCCAGCGGCGAGGAACCGTTCGGTCAGGGACAGCCCTGGGCGATCCTCCACCGCGTGGTCAACGACGAGCCGCGTCTTGACGCCGTCGACGGCCCGCTCCACGACCTGATAGCCGCCTGCCTGGCCAAGAGCCCGGCGGAGCGTCCCGCCCTCCCTCAGCTACTGGAGCTGATCACCGCGCACTGGGACCCGCCGGACGAGGCTTCGGGCAGCTCACGCTGGCCCGTCGGCGTGACCACGCTCATCCAGCACCGGGTCACCGCCCCCACCGCGTCCTACACCCAGTCCTCCGAGCCCCCCGAGCCCCCCGAGGCGCCCGACTCCGTCGACTCCCCCGAGTCCTCCGAGTTCCCCCACTCCCCCGAGTCCGTCCATGACGCTCCCACCACCACGGCGAACACGTCGGAGGGGGAGCTGACCAGGCGGTTCGAGGAAGCGCTGCACATCGGCGCACGACGCCCCGCCGAAGCGGTGGATCGCTTCGCGGAGGTCGTCGCCGATCACACACACGTTCTCGGCGCCGACCATCCCGGCACTCTGCTCTGCCGCCACGAACAGGCGCGGAACCTCGGCCTCGTGGGGGTCCGCGCCGACGCGGTCCAGCTCTTCGCCGAGGTCGCCGTCGACCGCGCGCGCGTACTCGGCCCGGACCATCCGGACACCCTCAACTCCCGTCACCAGCACGCTCTTTACCTGGGCCACAGCGGGAAGTACCTCAGGGCCGCACATCTCATGGCCGGTGTCGCCGACGACCGCGCACGCGCTCTCGGCGCGGACCATCCCGACACTCTCAAATCCCGCCACCAGCGTGCCTTCTGCCTGGGTCAGGGCGGCAGATTCCGCAAGGCCGCACGGCTCTTCGCCCAACTCGCCACCGACTCCGCACGCGTTCTCGGACCCGACCACCCCGACACGGTGCTCGCCCAGCACGGGCACGCCAGGTTCCTGAGCCGCAGCCGACGGCTCAGGTGGTGATCTCCCGCCCGTCCCTCCCGGCGACGCGCCGGGCCCACAGACAGGGCTAGGGCCCCCACGAACAGGGCTAGAGCCCCCACGGACGGGGCGCGGGCGCACCCTCGGCAGGCGCGGGCACACCCTCGGCGGGCGCGGGCCCTCCCCTGCAGGGGCGCGGGCTCACTGGGGCGCCATGACGCCGGGACGCCGGGGCACTTCGGCGCCGAGACGCCACGACGCCACGACGTCGGGACGCCACGACGTCGGGACGCCGGGACGCCGGGGCGGTCGTCGCCGTGCGCGCCCGGCGCGCCGGGGCGGGCCTCAGGTCCCGGCGGTCGCCCCACCCCCCACGAGCGCGGTCACCAGGCGTGTCATGGCGGGCCGTGGGTCGGGGCCGCCCGGCCAGCCGGTCATCATCAGATGGTGGGCGCTGCCGACGATGGCGAGGGCCACGGTGGCCGGGTCGGTGGTCTCCGCCACCCGGCCGAGCCGCTGCTCCTCCCGCACGTAGGCGGTGACGGCCTCCTGGACCGTGGCGAAGCCGGGTGCCCCGTCCCCCAGGGCCTCGCGGACGCGGAGGGCCGCCGCGGGGCGGGTCATGACGAGGCCCGAGAGGGCGGGGCCACCGGAGTCGAACAGGGCGAGGGCGACGGTGTGGAGGTTCCGCGCCACGCCGCCCCGCCCCGCGAGCCCGTGCAGGGTCCGTGCCGTGGCCGCCATGCGCGCGAACCGGTCGAGGCACAGCTCGGCCACGAACTCGTCGAACCCCGCGAAGTGCGCGTGCAGCAGCCCCTTGGCGCAACCCGCCTCGTCGGTGACGGACCGGCTGGTGAGCGCGCCGGGCCCGGTTCTCTCCACGACGCGCTCGGCGGCCGCGAACAGCAGCTCGCGTACGTCCGGCGTCGCCACTCCGCGCGGTGACATGGGGTGTTCTCCGGCTTCCTCTCGGGCGTCTCAACACCTCTGAGAATAAACGGAATTGCTGGTTTGGGCACGCGCCCATACTGTTTGGGCACGCGCCCATACCGTCTGGGTGCGGGCCCGAACCACGTGGGCGCGCGCCCGCCTTCGGGCGCCCCCACCAGAGGAGAGACCCATGACGGACGTTGTCAACGTCGCCCAGGCGCAGGCGTGGAACAGCCACGAAGGCGCCCACTGGGCCCACCATCAGGACCGCTGGAACGCCGTGAACGAGGGCTTCGACGAGCCGCTGCTCGACGCCAGCGGGATCGTCGTGGACCACTCGGTCCTCGACCTCGGCTGCGGCTCCGGGCAGACCACCCGCCGCGCCGCGCTCCGGGCGCCCCGGGGGCGCCTGCTGGGTCTCGACATCTCCGCCACGATGCTGGCCGAGGCGCGCGCCCGCACGAGGCTGGAGGGCGTGACCCACGCCGCCTTCTTTCAGGGCGACGCGCAGGTCTACCCCCTCCCCCCGGCCTCATTCGACCGGGCGATCAGCCGCTTCGGGGTGATGTTCTTCGACGACCCCGTGGCCGCCTTCGACAACGTTCGCCAGGCCCTGCGCCCCGGAGGGCGCCTGGCGTTCGTCTGTCCGGCCGAGCCTCACCTCAACGACTGGGTGACGGCGGTGACGTCGCTGTCCGAGGTGCTGCCGGTCGACGACTTCGCGACGCCCGGGCAGCCCGGCATGTTCTCCCTGACCTCACCGGACCTCATCCACCGCACCCTCACGGAGGCCGGGTTCACCGACATCACCGTCAACCAGACGCAGGCGCACGGAACATGGGGCGATGACCCCACGGACGCGGCGGAGTTCCTGCTGGGCACCGGTCCCGGCCTCCACCTGCTGTCGCGGGTCGATCCGGCCACCCAGGCCCGCGCTCTCACCGCCCTGACGGACCACCTGCGCGGCCACGTGGCGGCGGACGGCACGGTGCGACTGCGCGGCTCCGCCTGGCTGGTGACGGCGGACCGCCCGGCCACCTCCCCCGGCGGGACGTGAGAAGCGGGCAGGGTGGTCACTCGGCGCGGCGGCGGCGCAGCTCCGCGTGCCACCGCCGGACCTGCGCGTCGTCGTGCAGGTAGGGCTGGTTCGGGCCCGGTCGCAGGTCGATCCCGCACAGGAGGCGCAGGGCCCAGAGCGACGGTTCGTCCCAGTCGAGGCTGTCGTCGGTGTACCACCGGGCGGCCCACCGGTCCGCCGCGTCCCGGGTCACCCGCCCCTCGGCCACCGCGGCGAACCACGCCTCGATCTCGTCCAGGTCCGGCTGGTGGTCCTCGCCGCCGCTCACCGGCCCACCGTATCCCTGCGCTGGCCGAACCCGGAGCCGGTCCCGAAGCCGGAGCCGGTCCCGAACCCGATGCCGGCCGCGGAGCCGATGCCGGTCCCGGAGCCGATGCCGGTCCCGGTGCCGGTGCCGGTGCCGGTGCCGGTGCCGGTGCCGGTGCCGGTGCCGGTGCCGCGCGCGACGGTGGGGGGGACGGCGGCGGGGCTGCCCCATCCGCCGCTGGCCGAGGGGTGGTTGGTGCCGGGGGTCATCCCCGGGCGGTGGCGGTTCGCGTCTCGGGGGAGCCGCCGGCCAGACCCGGGATCAGCACCGCCGCCACCGCCAGGTGCATCAGCGCGAGGGAGGCGCGGGTGCCGCCGTCCATGCCGCCGCCGAGGAACGGCAGGAAGGACAGGGCCAGTACGACCCCGGCCGCTCCGGTCCAGACGGCGCGGGCGCGGCGCACCCCGAACCGCTCCAGGGCGGCCAGCAGTGCCCAGCCGCAGAGGGAGGCGAGCAGCGCCGCCACCGCCACGGGGGCGCCGCCGAGGTCGAGCGTCTCCTCGCCGTCGGTGACCCGCGGCCGGTGGCCCAGCAGCGGGTCCGTGACGAGCCACACCAGGACCGGGGCGAGGGTGGCCAGCGCCGTGACCGCCAAGCGCCTTCCGCGCGGGCTCACTTGGTGCCGTCCGACGGTGTGGCGTTCCCGCTGGGGGAACTGGCCGAGAGCGCCCCGTTCAGGAAGACCTCCACCAACTCCCGTGGGGTCAGGTCGGGTTCGTCCTCCGTGCGTGGCTGGGTGAAGAGCAACCCGAAGAACAGGGCCGCTATCTGCTCCGGCGGCCGCCGCAGGTCGGCCCGCTCGGGCTCCAGTAGCTCCGCGAGGGCCGCGCGGATACGGGCCGTGGACTCCTCGCGGCCCGCGCCACGCACCGGGCCGGGGTGCTTGCCGCCGCGGTGGCCCAGCGAGCCCGCGATCGCGCCCATCCTGGACAGGTGTGCCTGAAGCGCCTCGACCGCCTCCGCCAGCCGGTCGGGCAGCGGCTGGGCCAGGTCGATCGCGTCCAGCTCGCGGACCGCGTTCTCGGGCGAGAGCGCCTCGGCCACGCAGGCGTGGAGCAGTTCGTCCTTGTCGGCGAAGACACGGAATATCGTGCCCTCCCCGATGCCCGCGGCGCGGGCGATCTTCGCGGTCGTCACCCCGGCGCCGTACTCGGCGATCAACGGGATCGCGGTCTGGATGATCATCTCGCGGCGGCGCTCCGGCGACATCCCGGGGGCGCGGCGGCGAACTTCCTTGTTCTCCTTCGGTGTTGGCATGCCACGAGCGTACGGAGTGAGTCCTCACTCCGTCAATGAGTGAGGACTCACTCCGCTCGACTCCCCCGGCGGCGGTCCGCGAAGGACAGTGAGAGCGGACGGGGCCGAACGTCTCCGGACGGCACCGGCGGCTCGCCGGGATGGACGGAGCGCCGCCCGGGCGACAGGGGGAGCCGCCGAGACGGACGGGGCGGGAGCCGCCGAGACGAACAGGGTCGGGGCGTCGACGCAGGTAGGAGCGGAAAGCGAGCAGATCATGACGCCACGCGGTCCAACTCGGACGCAAAGCTGTAGATTTGGCTTGACAAAAGAAATGGGTCATTCATAAATTAGAGGACGCAAGGGAAGGTTGGTCCGAGCTACAGCTCCGTCAAGGGGGAAGCGCAGTGCGCTACTTCGAGGACTTCCGCGCCGGCGACATCCACGAGCTGGGCACCGTCAGGGTGACCGAGGCCGATGTGCTCGCCTTCGCCAAGCGCTTCGACCCGCAGCCGTTCCACACCGACCAACGGCTCGCTGAGGAGAGCGAGTTCGGCGGTCTGGTGGCCAGCGGCTGGCACACCGCGTCCCTGTTCATGCGCCGCTACGTCGACGGGCTGCTCGCCCACAGCGCCTGTGCCGGATCGCCCGGCGTCGACGAGCTGCGGTACCACCGACCGGTGCGCCCGGGGGACGTCCTCACCGCGCGCGTCGAGATCCTCGGCTCCCGCCCTTCCCTCACGAACCCCACCACTGGCGTCGTGCAGCCCCGATGCCAGCTGGTGGCCCAAGACGGGACGGTCGTGTTCAGCATGATCCTGCACAGCATCTTCCGGCGGCGCCCCGGCGGGTCCTCCGCCTCCCCAGCGTCGATGCCCGCGGCGCAGGACCCGGTCGCCTGCGTGCGGAGCTGAACACGGCCGTTCCCAACTCCACCCGACCCGAGGGGAGCCCCACTCGTGGAAGCCGTATCCCGCACCGCCCAGTGGACCGCCGCAGCACGGGCGTTGGAGAGCGAGCGTGACGATCGGCTGTTCAACGACCCGTACGCGCGCACCGTCGCCGAGGGCATCGGCTTCGAACTGCTCCACCGCTACGCGGGGGCCGGCACCGTGCCCTTCCTCGCCATCCGAACCACCTACCTGGACCGGGCGATCGAGCGCGCGGTCGCCGAACACGGCCTGCGTCAGGTCGTGTTCCTCGCCGCCGGTATGGACACCCGCTACCACCGCCTGGAGTGGCCCACCGGCGTCACCGTCTACGAACTCGACCGGCCCGCGCTGCTGGAGGCCAAGGAGCAGCTGCTCGCCGAGACGCCGCCCCCCGCCGGGCGTTCCCGGCGGCCGGTCCCCGTCGACCTCACCGGTGACTGGACGACTCCGCTCAAGGAGGCCGGACTCCGCCCGGAGGAACCGGTGTTGTGGATCGCCGAGGGTCTCCTCTTCTTCCTCACCGAGGACGCGGTCCGGGGGCTGCTGAGCACCCTCTCCGCGCACAGCGCCCCCGGGTCCGTCTTCCTCGGCGACACCATCAGCCGCGCCGCGCTGGACAACCCGCTCTCCCGTCCCTTCCTCAACGCCCTCTCGGAGGACGGCAATCCGTGGCGGTTCGGCACCGACGAACCGGAGCGGCTGCTGGAGGAGTGCGGCTGGAGCTGCCGGGAGCTGAAGCAGCCCGGCGAGGAGGGCGCGTCCTGGGGCCGTTGGCCCTACCCCGTCCCGCCGCGTGAGACGCCGCACGTCCCCCGCTCGTTCCTGTTCACCGCCGACCTACCGGAGGCACACACATGAGCGTCAGCACAGCCGACTTCCACCAGCGAATAATCGAGGACGGCGCGGCGGCCGTACGCGGGCTGACCATCGCCGTCGGTGACCAACTGGGCCTGTACCGGGCGCTGGCCGCGCACGGGCCGCTCACCCCGCGCGAACTCGCCTGGCACGCCTCGATCACCGAGCGGTACGCGGCGGAGTGGCTGCACTCGCAGCTCAGCGGCGGCTATGTCGAGCGGAACGACGAGCGGGACACCTACACCCTCCCGACCTCGCACGTCCCGGTGCTGGCCGAGCCCACCGCCGAGCACTACGCGGCCGGTTTCTTCTCCGCGCTGAAGGCGCTGTACTGCACGGAGGAGCAGTTGATCGACGCGTACCGCACCGGCGGCGGCGTCGACTGGGCCGAGCACGGCCCGGCCCTGGACACCGGCATGGGCAGCTTCTTCCAGCCCACCTACGAGCACCGGCTGGTGTCGGACTGGGTGCCCGCGCTGGACGGGGTCGCGGACCGGCTGCGGGACGGCGGCACCATCGCGGACGTGGGCTGCGGCATCGGGCACACCACCCTGCTGCTGGCCGAGGCGTTCCCGAACAGCACCATCCACGGCTACGACTGCTGCGAGGAGGCGGTGGACATCGCCCGGCAGCAGGCCGAGAAGGCCGGGATGGCCGACCGGGTGACGTTCGAGTTCGCCTACGCCGACAACTACCCCGGCACCAGCTACGACCTGGTCGCGTTCTTCAACTGCCTGCACGACATGGGCGATCCGCTGGGCGCGGCGCGGCACGTGCGGGAGTCGCTGGCGCCGGACGGCACCTGGATGCTCGTCGAGTCGAACGTCTCGCCCGACGACATCACCAAACAGACGCCCGCCGCCCGGATGTTCATGGCGCTGTCCGCCGTGATGTGCCTGCCCGCCGCGCTGGCCCAGGACGGTCCGCGCGCGCTCGGCAACCACTCCGGCGAGGAGGCGTTCCGCTCGATCGCGGAGGCCGCGGGCTTCACCCGCTGGCGGCGCGCCGCCGAGACCCCGGTGAACGCCGTCTACGAGATCCGCCCCTGACCGACGGCGGCCCCACCCGCCTCCCGCCCCGCGCCGGACCGCCGCCACCGCCCGTCACCACCCGCCACCGTGTCCAACCCCCCGTCTCAGCGGGCTGGTTGGACGTACCAGGGCGACGCGGTGGCCAGCGGACGGGTGCCGGGCACCGCCCCTCCCGCACCCCCGTACCTCCCGCAGCCCGCGACTCCCGCCCCGCACCTCGTCACCGTCCGAGGTACCCGGGTGCTCCCTCCCGCCGACGGGGGCACCGGCGAGCGGCCGGGAGCGGCGGTGACGGGCCGCACCGCGGGCCCGTCCCCCGCCGAGCACCACGGCGTCGTACCGCGAGCCCTCAACACGACGCCCGCGCCCGCCCGTTCGGCGCGGCTCCGCTGGTGCCGCGCGGGGGAGGGACACGCGGGACGGGACCACGGTTCCGCCCCGTTCCGCACGACCTGCGCCGTCCCCGAGGCACGGATCCCCCGCCCTGGCCCGCGGTGCGGCGCCCCGACAGCCGTGTACCACCGCCCTGTTCAGTCGTCCGGCGCGTCACCGCTCGCGCGCCGCCCCCGCCTCCCGGCGCCGCGCGCGCCTCCCCGTACGACGCCCCACGGCTCCGGGCGGCGCCGCCCGCACCCCCGCCCTCCGCACAACTCCCGCCCCGTACCAGCGCCCCGCACGCAGCGTTCGCGTCACCGCACCACCGCACCGACATCGACCTCTTCGAGCTTCCGGGAGCAACCGCGATGGCAGCAACCGGCACGGCAACGGCTCCGGCCCTGCCCACGACCGACCGTTTCAAGGACGTCCTCGACCGGCTCAGCTCCAAGGCGGTCGCGGACTACTACAACCCGTACCTGGAGTTCGACTGGCCCGACCGGCTGGAGGAGAACCAGCTGTGGATGTCGCCCGAGCTGCTGAGTGTCTACGGCACCCGGCACTTCGACCGGCTGGACCAGGCCACCCTGTACCGGCTCTCCAAGTGGGAGAGCATCAACTTCTACTCGCTGAACGTGCACGGCATCCGGGAACTGCTCATCGAGGTCGTGAACCGGATCCACTCCCCCGGCTTCGAGGTGCCCTCGGACTTCTTCCACCACTTCATCGGTGAGGAGAACGAGCACATGTGGTTCTTCGCCGAGTTCTGCCGCCGCTACGGCGGGAAGATCTACGGTGCCATGGGCCTGCCCGGCGACTCCGACTGGGAGCCGGAGGCCGAGAACCTGCTGGTGTTCGCCCGGATCCTGCTCTTCGAGGAGCTGGTCGACCACTACAACACCGCCATGGCCAGGGACGCCCGGCTCTGCGAGACCATCCGGCAGGTCAACCGGCTGCACCACCAGGACGAGTCCCGGCACATCGCGTTCGGCCGGGAACTCGTCGGGCTGCTCTACACCCGGCTGCGGGACACCGCCACCGAGGAGCGGCTGCGCGAGGTGGAGGCGTACCTCAAGCGGTACGTGGCCTTCACCATCAACTCCTTCTACAACCCGCAGGTCTACCGCGACGCGGGCGTCAGCGACCCGCTGGCCCTCCGCTCGGCGCTGCTCTCCGACGAGCGCCGCCGCCCCTACGAGCGGGGCGCGCTGCGCAAGCCGCTCGCGTTCTTCCGCAAGACCGGGATCTTCACCGACGACTCCCTGCCCTCCCTCTGAGCCCGCTGCGAGGTATCCATGACCACCGCGTCCGACATCGCGCCGACCCAGGTGCGCACCGCGCGTCCACCGGCGCCACCCCGCGAGACCTCGGGACTGCCCTCGCTCGGCCCGGAGGGCACCGCCCTGCTCCGGCTGCTGGACGACACCTTCGAGAGCTGGGGCATCACCGCCGGGGCCCGCGCCATGACGATGCCGCCGCTGCTGCCCGCCAACGAACTGGCCCGGCTGGACTACTACGACAACTTCCCCCACCAGGCGGTCGTCGCCGCGCCCCTCGACCTGGAGCAGCCGTCCGCGGCCGCGCGCTGCCGGGAGAGCGGCCACTTCCCCCGGGAGACGCTGCGCGAGGCCGAACTGGGCCTGCCGTCGGCGTCCTGCTACGGCGTGTACCTGGACCTCCAGGGACAGCGGCTGCCGGAGGACACCCTGGTGACCGTCGTCAGCTGGTGCTTCCGCCGGGAGGAGCACTACGTCGGGCTCCGCCGCCAACTCGGCTTCCGTATGCGGGAGATCATCGCGCTGGGCAGCGCGGAACACACCGAGCGGCACCTCACCGACTTCTCCGCGAGGGTCAACGAGTTCGCGGACGCCGTCGGCCTGACGCTGCGCAAGGAGGCCGCCTGCGACCCGTTCTACGACGCGGGCAGCTCCAAGGCGGTGCTCCAGCGGCTCTCGCCCGTCAAGTACGAGTTCCTCTTCGAGGACCTGGCCATCGCGTCGGTCAACACCCACCGCAACTTCTTCGGCGAGCGGTGCTCCATCACCACGGAGCCCACCGGCGACCCCGCGTTCACCAGCTGTGTCGCCTTCGGTCTGGAACGCTGGCTCTCCGCGCTGACCCGACGGCACGGCAGCTGGCAGGCGGCCTCCGACGCCGTGCGGCGAGCTACGTGACATGTGGGGCCTGGCCCACCTCGGCCTGGACATCGTGTCCGTCAACCGGGTGCGCCGGCTGCTCGACGAGCACGGTGAGCGGTTCTTCAGCAGGATGCTCACCGAAGGCGAACTCGACGACTGCCGGCTCCCGGACGGCACGCCCACCCCGCACGGCGGCAGCCTCGACCCGCTCGGCCTCTGCGGACGCATCGCCGCCAAGGAGGCCGCGTTCAAGACCCTCCGGGTGGGCGGGCGGCTGCTGCCCTGGCGCGACATCGTGGTGCGGCGCTCCGGCGGCGGCTGGCCGCTGGTCGAACTGCGCCGCGCGGCCGCGGCGATGGCGGAGGAGTCCGGCATCGTCGACATCACCGTCAGCATCAGCCACGACGTCGACTACGCGGTGGCCGTCGCCGCGCCCGTCGTCGGTACGCCGGGGCTTCCCGCGGGACTCTTCCGCGCGCCCGTCGGCACCCACCCGGTCCTTTCACCCACAGCACCCGAATCCGCGTTAAGGAGTAGTCACATGAGCGAGACGACCACCGACCGCACCCGGCAGATCCGGGACTGGCTGCTGGCCCGGCACCCGGAGCGGACCGACATCGACCCGGAGCTGGACCTCATCGAGAACCGGCTGATCGACTCGCTCTCCTTCGTGGAGTTCGTGTTCCTGCTGGAGCAACTGAGCGGCCAGTCCATCGAGATGGAGACGCTGGACGTGGACAGCATCCGCACCCTCGCCGCCATCGAACGCTCCTTCCTGCGCGCGGAGGTGGGGTGACCCCACGGGATCCCCTGCTGCCCGGACGGCTGCTGCGGGGTGAGCGTGACACGCTGATCCCGCAGCTCCGCCGGGTGGCGCCGGAACGCTTCGCGCTGCGCACCGCCTGCCCCGGGTGGACGGTGCGGCAGGTGGCGGCGCACTGCGGTGCGGCGCTCACCCGCATCATCCAGGGCCGTACCGGTGACGGCGCCTTCTCGCCCGAGGCGAACGCCGCCGACGTGGCGGAGCGGGACGACTGGCCGCTGCACGCCGTCCTGGACGAGCTGGAGGCGGGCTTCACCGAGGCCGGTCCGGCCATCGCCGAGGGGGAGCCGCGGCTCGACGCCGTGGCCCTCGGCGAGTGGGTGCACGCGGGAGACATCCGCGAGGCACTCGGCCTGCCCGGCGCGTACGGGGGATCCGGAACACACATCGCGCTGTCGCTGCTGTCCGTCGTCAGCGGCGAGCGGGGCAGCCCGCTGCTGTACGCGCGGCTGCCCAACGCCGAGGCCCCGCTGGCGCTGGGCGCCCCGGTACGGGGGCGCTCCCCCGCCCAACTCCACGCCGATCCCGCCACGTTGCTGCGGCTCTACACGGGCCGCCCCCTGGTGGGCACCCGCTACGAACTGCGCGGCGCGTACGAGCGGGAGCTGGTCATCTACGGCTGACGCGCCGCCCGCCGCGGGCCGGAGTCCGGTCACCGCCCGCGAGTGGCACGGCCCGCCGCCCGGCCCCACGGATCGGGCGGCGGGCCGCGAACCCCGCGAGGTGGGTGAGCCTCGCGGCCCCCGCGGGTGGGTGGCCCCCGCGGGTGGCGTGCGACGGACGTGCTGTGGGGGCGCGGACGGGCACGCCGGGGACGGGCGTGCGGCGGGGCGGGGACATCTCGGGTGACGCCCCCCGCA
This sequence comes from Streptomyces sp. AJS327, assembly GCF_013450295.1. GTDB lineage: Bacteria > Actinomycetota > Actinomycetes > Streptomycetales > Streptomycetaceae > Streptomyces. The sequence goes on along the minus strand of NZ_SKBR01000003.1, from coordinate 770,640 downwards.
CGACCGAGGGCCGGGCGCGGGAGGTGGTCCCCGCGCCCGGCCCCACCCCAATCGCCGGGCCGTTCTGGGTCACAACCAACCCTCGGTTGGCGTCAGTTCGGGCGCGGGTCGCCCGCCGTCCCGGCGCGGGGCGGCAACGGGGCGCGGGGTGGGGGTGGTGTTGCGGCGGGGGTGGGGGATGTATCGATCGTGTATGCGCGTCTTCTTGAATCCCCTGAGTCACCTCAGGACAAGGGGAGAAGAGCATGCACCGACACCTCAGACGACTGCTGGCCGCCACCGGTGGCATAGCCGCCGTCGCCGTGGCCGCGCCGCTCGCCATCGCGGCGCCCTCCGAGGGGTCCACGGCGTCCGGCCAGGAGCTTTCCGCCGAGGCCGCGGCGGCGCGGCCCGCGTTCAAGATGCCCTTCGAGTGCGGCCAGCGGTGGCTCGGCAGCAACTGGAAGGGCCACAGCCCGCCGCACGCCATCGACTGGAACCACTACAACTCCGCTGGCAGCCCTGACGACTTCGGGCGTCGCGTGTTCGCCAGCGCCGGGGGCAAGGTCCTCGCCTCGTACTACTCGACCACGACCGGCTACGGCAACACCGTCGTCATCGGGCACGGCAACGGCTGGCAGACCCGGTACGCGCACCTGAAGACGCGGGCGGTGAGCAAGGGCGACAAGGTGCGGGTCGGGCAGAAGATCGGCCGCGTGGGGAAGTCCTCCGCCACGTCGAACCTCTCGCCGCATCTGCACTACGAGCAGATCCACAACGGCAGCGCGGTGGTGGCCCACGTCCAGGGCGTCGTCTGGAAGGACTACACGAAGCGCTACCAGACCAGCAAGAACCGGTGCTGACCGCGTCACCCATTACCAACGGTCCGGCCGTGCCCGGGAGTTCGGTGCCCGGCCGGGTTCCGGCGGGGACGGGTCAGCGGAGGGCCCGGAGCTTGGCGTCGACCAACTCGGCCTGTTCCGGGGCCTCCAGGCGGCGCCAGGCGGAGAGCGAGCGGTGGTAGTAGCGCTGCGCCGCCGTCTTCCTCCCGGTGCGGTGGTGGAGTTCGCCGAGGAGGCCCGCCACCCGGGCCTCCGCCCGGCGGTCGCCCAACTGCCGCTGGACGGCCAGCGCCCCCACCAGCAGGGCTGACGCCTCGGCCTCGTTGCCCTGACGGAGGCAGAGTTCGCCGACGCTCTGCTGCACGTAGGCCGCGCAGTGGGTGTCGGACAGCTCGTCGAAGATGCTCAGCGCCCGTTCCAGTTCGGCTCGTGCCGCGGCCGGGTCGCCGCGCAGCTCGTGCGCGACGGCGATCCGGCGGCGTACCTGGGCCTCCCGGTGCCGGTCGCCCACGTCCCGGGCGAGCCGCAGGGCGCCGTCGAGCCAGCCCGCGGCGCGCTCGGCGTCCCCGCGCTCCAGCCACACGGAGGCGACGCCGTTCCGGGCGACCGCCTCCCCGTGCGGGTCGCCGGTCTCCACGAAGACGCGCAGCGCGCTCTCGAACGTGGCCCGCGCGGCGTCGAGTTCGCCGGTGACGCGGTACACGGAGCCCACGCCGAGCGCCGCGACGGCCTCCCCCGCGCGGTGGCCCTGGCCCGCGAACAGCTCCCGTGAGCGGGCGAAGTCGGCCAGCGCCTCCGCGTACCGGTCCTGGTAGAGGTGGAGTTGGCCGAGGTTGCGCAGCAGTGCCGCCGCCCGCACGCCGTACGGTTCCGGTACCGCCTCCAGCACCCGCCGGTGGGTGCTGAGCCAGTCGCCGTAGTAGCCGCGCATGTCGAAGAACCCGGCCAGCTCGATGGCCAGATCGGCGGCGCGGGGCACGTCGTTCCGCGCGAGGGCGGTGTCCACGGCGGCGACGAGGACGCGGCGCTCCCCCTCGAACCAGTCGACCGGACGGGCCCGCGGGACCTCAGCGAGGGAGGCGAACTCAGCGTCCAGGGGGCGTTGTTCACCGAGGACGCCGAGGAAGCGGACGGGGGTGGCGGCGTTGGCCACGCGGGCCAGGCCGATCAGGACGTCCGCGAGCCGCGCCCCGGCGGGCGCTCCGGGGCCGCCCGCCTCCGCGAGTTCGCGGGCGTAGCAGCGCAGCAGGTGGTGCATCCGGTAGCGGTGGGTGCCGAGCCCGTCGGTCCCCGCCACCTCCAGCAGGTGCTCGTCCAGGAGGGTTTCGACGGCGTCCGGCGCCGCGCCGGGCCGTCCCATGGCGACGCCGACCATCCAGGCGGGTACGTCCTCCTCGGCGAGCTGCCCGAAGCAGCGGAAGGCCAGGGCGGCGTCCGCGGGCAGGTGCCGGTAGCTCAGCTCGGCGCTGGCCCGCACCGCCAGTCCACCGGTGCGGAGTTGGTCGAGGCGTCCCCGTTCGTCGTGCAGGTAGTCCGCCAGGGCGCCGACGGTCCAGCCGGGGCGGTTCGCCAGCCGGGCGCCCGCGATCCGCACGGCGAGTGGCAGGGAGCCGCACCCGGCCACCACCCGGTCGACGTCCCCGGCGTGCGCGCGGAGCCGTTCCGGGCCGACGATCGCGGCGAACAGCGCGCCCGCGTCCTCCCGGCTCATGACCTCCAACGGCAGGTGATACGCGGGGAGTTCCGGCATCCGGCGGCGGGAGGTGACCAGGACGGCGCAGCCTCCGGTGCCGGGCAGCAGCGGACGTACCTGGTCGGCGCCCACCGCGTCGTCCAGGACGATCAGGAACCGGCGCTGGGCGAGGCGGGAGCGGAAGAGCGCGGCACGTTCCCGCACGTCGGAGGGGATGGCGCTGTCGATGACGCCCAGCCCGCGCAGCATCTCGGCCAGGACCTCGCCGGGTTCACGGGGGCGGTCGCCCATCGCGCCCAGGTCGACGTGGAGCTGGCCGTCGGGGAAGGTCTCCCGCACCCGGTGCGCCACCCGCACCGCCAGCGTCGACTTGCCCGAGCCGGGGGCCCCGGACACGATCACGGCTACCGGCTGCCGGCCAGCCAGGGCGAGCAGCCGCTCAAGCGTTCCGGTCTCCGTCGCCCGGCCGGTGAAGTCCGGGATGTCCATGGGGAGTTGGCAGACCGGTGTGGGCTGTTCCACGCGGCGCGCTGGCGCGTAGCCGCGTACCTCCTCCCCCACCGCCCGTAACGGGGCGCTCGGTTCGACGCCCAGTTCGGCGGCGAGCACCCGTTCGGCGTCCTGGTAGGCGGCCCGGGCCTCGGCTCCCCGGCCCGCGTCGTGTAGTGCCCGGGTCAGCATCCGCCACAGGTCCTCGCGCAGCGGGTCCTCGGCCAACCGGGACCTCAACTCGCTGACGAGCGTGGGGTAGTCGCCCATCCGCATCCGCGTCTGGAGGCACTCGTCGACGGCGGCCGAGCGGAGGGCCTCGATCCTGGTGACCGTCGGGTCCCACACGACGCTGGGCGGGACGTCCTGGAGCACGCCGCCGCGCCAGAGGGCGAGCGCCGCCTCGTAGCCGCGCAACGCCTCGGGGTAGTCGCCCCGTTCGAGTGCGTCGCGGGCCCACTCCAGCCGCTGTTCGAACAACAGCCGGTCCAGTGCGGCGGGTTCGACGTCGAGGGCGTAGCCGGAGCGTTCGGTGCGTAGTTCGCCCGGAACCCGGGCCGTCACCAGCGCGCGCCGCAGGTTGCGGACGTAGGTCCGGACGTTGGCGACGGCGGAACGCGGCGCGCCGCCCGGCCACAGCACCTCGGTCAGCAGGTCGAGGGAGACGAAGCCGCCGGGTTGCAGCAGCAGCGTGGCGAGCACCGCGCGGGGTTTGGGGCCGCCGACGGGGACGAGGGCGCCACCGGCCCGTACCTGGAGCGGTCCCAGCACTCCGAACGTCGGCTCCTTCATCTGCCCGCCTCCGGACGGTTCCGCGTCGGGCGCGTGGCGTTCCGGGGCCACCGCCGGGGTTTCCCGTCCGGTCGCGCCGCGCGCGGCCCACGTACTCCACAGGTCGCGTGCTCCCTCGCCCGGTCCGGGACTCCCGTCCCCTCACCGTCCGGGACGGCGACTCCGCGTCCCGATGGGCGGGTTGGGCGAGTACGCGGGCGGGTCGAGGTGGGTGGGAGCGGGTCCGTCCGCCGGACGGGACCGTCGGCGCCGTGCCGTACCCGCTCCTCCTGACCCTCCCGCGTGCGGCCGCCGGTCCCGGGTGCGTGCGCAGGACCGGCGGCGGGGGGTGTCAGGCGGCGTAGCCCTTGGGCGGGATCAGGCTGGCGAGCTGGGAGAAGTTCAGCCAGTAGATCTGCCACCCGTTGAAGGAGGCCGAGTCGGCGATGAGCACCGTGTTGTAGTCGGTGTCGTAGCCGATGACCGTGAAGTAGTGGTACACGGTCTGGTCCGGCGGGTAGCCGGGCGGCTGGTTGCCGGGCGGGGCGACGATGTTCGCCACCACGGCGTAGCCGTCGTCGATGTCCGTGACGACGTCCGTCCACAGCTGGTCGATCTGGCCCTGTGTGGGCGGGTCGTTGGGCATCTCGCGGATGAAGTACTCGCCCGCGTCGATGCGGTTGTTGAGCACCGTGGCGATCTGGCTGATGTGGTCGGTGCCACCGGTGTGGGTGCCGAGTTCGGCGGCCAGGGTGGCCTGGCTCGGCGGCGCGACGCGGGCGGAGAGCGCGCAGCGGGTGGCGGCGGGGCCACACCAGTAGCCGGTCTCCTGCACCTGGTACTCGACCGAGATGACGTGCTCGCCCTTGGTGTTCACCTCCTTGGTGCGCAGCACCGGGAACTTGGAGCGGTACCCGCCGACGACCTCGGTCGCCACCTGGATCCCGTTGGGGTGCGCGGGGCTCGGCGGGATCGGGGCCACCTGGCTGCCGCCCCGGGGGGCCCGGCTGGCGTGGGCGGTGCCCGTGGACAGCAGCGCTCCGGTGGCGGTGAGGGCCATCGCTCCGGCGAAAGCTCTTCTTCGCATAGGTGTGTCCTTCACTGTGGGGGAATCGTGAGCATGCCACAGCGCTCCTGGGGCGCGGAAGATACGTGCGCACCGCGCGTAGACCCGATCTCATCCGTGGGTGAGTTCGGGACGTCTCCCCGTGCCACACGCCCCTCACGGCCCCCATGGACCTCACGCGCACCGGACCACCGGGCGCGACTCCCGCGCGAAGGCGACCGTCAACTCGTGGGCTGGATAGGCGACTTCGACGGCCCGAGCGGATGGCGCGAAGGGTCCGGTCTGACCAACAGGGGGCGGCGGTCCGGCTGTTCGGACTACTCGGTGCTGACGACCTGGAACGCCTCGGCGAGACGGCCGGGCGGGAGACCGGCGGCCCGGGCGTGCTCGGTGAGCCAGTCGCGCAACAGGCCGGCGAGGTCCGAGAGATGGGCGGTCTGCGAGGTGTGGATGCGCAGTCCCTCCACCTTGCGGTCGAAGACCGAGGTCACGTCCATGTACTGGTTCGGGGTGGGGCCCATCATGACCCAGAGTTCGGGGACGGCCCAGGGCGCGAGCCCCTCGTCGCGGAGCAGCGTGGGGTGGGCGAACTCGTTGCGCGCCTCCGGGTAGACGGCGCGCAGGGCGGCGTCGCCGACGGCACGGTGGTCGGAGTGGAGGTCGGCGACGCGGCGCCAGTTGATCTCCGGGCTGGGTATCACGGCCCGCTGGGGCCGTACGTCGCGGATGACCCGGCAGAGGTCGCGGCGGAGTTCCTCGGTGGGTTCGATCCTGCTGTCGGGGTAGCCGAGGAAGCGCACGTCGTCGACGCCGTTGGCCTTGGCGGAGTGGACCTGTTCGGCGCGTCGCAGGTCGGCCATGACCTGGCGGGGCAGCCGGGAGTCGTAGCCACCCGCGCCGCCGTCGGTGACGATGCAGTACGTGGTTCTGGTGCCCTCCGCGATCCATCGCATCACGGTTCCGCTGACGCAGAACTCGATGTCGTCCGGGTGGGCGGCGACCACGAGCAGACTTTCGGGGGCGCTTCGGTCGGGCATCCGCGCGCCGTTCTCGAAGTCAGTCATGAGCAAAAGGCTCTGGGGTGCTGAACTGAGCGGCAAGGCAGGGGGGTTGGCGTGTTAACGCCATGGCACTCACTAGCCAGCAAAAAAATTGGTACATTCAAGTTATGTGCAGGATCTTCGGCACGTTCGCGGTCGGGGCCAGCGGTGACGAGCTGGCCGAGGTCTCAGCACGGCAGCGCCACGGCGGCCCCGACGGGCACGGGGTGTGCGGCGGCCCCGGCTGGTCGCTGGGATGCGACCGGCTCGCCGTCACCGATCCGGCCCACGGCCACCAGCCCTACAGCCTGCCGACCGTGCCGGGCGTACTGGCGGTGTTCAACGGGGAGTTGTACAACCACCACCGGCTGCGGCGGGCCATGTCCGCCCGGGGCCACCACTTCCCGGACACCTGCGACGGCGGTGTCCTCCCCGCCCTCTACGCCGAACACGGCGCGGACTTCCCCGAGTTGCTGGACGGCATGTTCGCGCTGGCCGTACTCGACCTGCGGGGCGGCCGGTTCCCGCCCCGGCTGCTGCTCGCCGTGGACGACGCGGGCATGAAGTCGCTGTACTACCACGTGGCGCCGGACGGCGCCCTCCGCTTCGCCTCCGAACTACCCGCGCTGCTGGGCTTCGACGGGGTACGCGCCCTGCCACGCCCCGACACCCTCGACCGCGTGCTGACCACCCGTACCCCGCTCGGGGAGGAGACCGCGCTGGACGGAGTCCGGGTGCTCTTACCCGGAACGACCGCCGTACAGACGGGAGTCCGGAGCGCGCGGGGTCTGCTTCCGGGCACCAAGGACCAGGGCTCGCGCTCCGCCTGGCCGTCGCTCTCCGCACCGCACCCGCTGCAACCGTTCCACCGCCCACCGCACTCCACCACGCCCCGCCCCGGACGGCCGGACGCACGCGAGACGTTACGCCGCGAGGTGCGTCAACTCGGCCGCGCCGACGTGCCGGTGTGCGCGGTCTCCAGCGGCGGGCTGGACTCGGCGCTGGTCACCGCGCTCGCCGCGCGAGACCGCCGCGCCTCGGGACGTCCCCCGCTGCACACCTTCCACCTCACCTACCGTGGACGCTGGCCGGAGACGGAGCACGGCTACGCCCGCGCGGTGGCCCGGCGGGCGGGCACCGTCCACCACCAGGTCGAGGCTGACCCGGCGGAGTTCGCGGCGCTGTTACCGGAGACGGTGCGGCGGCTCGGCCAGCCCAACGCGGACCCGATCGCGCTCAGCACCCACGTGCTGTTCCGCGCCATCCGGGAGGAGGGCTTCACGGTGGCGCTCACCGGGGACGGAGCCGACGAACTCTTCGGCGGCTACCCCCGCGTGACCAGCGCCGTCGGCGCGCCCGAGGGCACCGACTGGGTGACGGACTACACCGAGGCGCTGTCCGCCGCGCCACGGGCGCTCCGCGAGCACCTGTACACCGACGCCTACCGCGACGCCCTCACCGAGCGGGGGCGTAGCGGGGACGCGCTGGCCGCACGGCTGCGCACCACCTTCCAGGACCGGCTGACCGCCCTCACCCGGTTCGAGACCGAGACGCGGATGCCCGCCTACCACCTGCGCCGCGTCGACCACCTGAGCATGGCCCACGCGATCGAGGCCCGACTCCCCTTCTGCCAGCCCTCGTTGAGGGCGCTCGCGCACCGTCTCCCCCCGCGCGCCCGGCTGGGGAAGCGCGCGCTGTACGCGGCGGGCACGGGGCTGCTGCCGCCCGCCGTGCTGCACCGCCGCAAGCAGCCCTTCACCCTGCCGCTCGCCCCGATGCTGACGCGCGGCAGCCCACTGTGGAAGCTGGCGCGGGAGTTACTCGACCCCGTACGGCTGCGGGAGGACGGACGGTTGCGGGCCGAGCGGGTCACCGCGCTGCTGGAGCGGCAGGCGGACCACCCGCGGACCAGCACGGCGCTGGCGGTGTGGGCGCTGCTGGTGCACGAACTGTGGCGGGAGACGCTTCCGGCGGCGGTCCGGGTGCCCGGGCGGCGCGCGGCGTGAGAGCGGACCTGGTGCGCGCCGAGGGCGCGCCGGGCCCCACGCTGGTGCTCGACCGGGACCTGCTGCCGCCCGGCGCGCTCGCCCTGCGTTCCGAACTCCTCGCCGTACGCGATTGGTTGGCGGCTACCGGACGTACCGAGGTCACCAAGATCGGACTGTACGGGGCGGCGCGGGCCCCCGGCTGGGACCTCGACTACCGCTTCGTGCAGTGCCTTCCGGGCCCGGGGGCCTTCGACTTCCGTACGGGATGCGGGCACTCGCTGCTGGCCTGCGCCGTCGGCTCGGGGCTGCCCGGCCCGTTGCGGGTGCGGGCGCTGACCACGGGCGAGGGCATGGTCTGTGTCCCGGAGCGGGACGGCAGCCACACCGTGCGGCTGCACCGCCGGGTGCCGCTGCCGGGACTGCTGCCGTCCGGGCGGCCCGCCGAACGGCTCGGGGGCCTGCCGGTGTCGCTGGTCTGGTACGGCAACCCGTACGTCTTCGTGGACGCGGCGGCGCTCGGACTCCCCACGGAACAGGCGCTGTTCACCGCCGACGAGGCGACGCTCGCCGCGCTCCGCGCGGTGCGGGAGGCCGCGGCGCGGACGCTGGGCGTCCCGGCGGGCCGGGCGCTGCCCAAGGTGGCGGCGGTCGGCGCCTACCGCCCCGGGCGGCTGAGCGTACGCGCGGTCACCACCCACGGCTGGCATCCGGCGCTGGCGGTCACCGGGACGCTGTGCCTGGCCGCCGCCGCGGCGGTCCCCGGCACCGTGCCGCACCGGCTGCTCGCGGCGGACGCCACAGCCGGGCCACTTCGGGTGCGCACCCCGGGGGGCGGAGCCCGCGTCGGGACGGAACTCAGCTTCGGCGGACGGGTGCTGGACGCGGCGGTGGTGTACGGGAAGCGGGTGCGGGTGCTGGAGCGGTCGATCAGCCTCCCGTGGCGTATCCACGTCACGGCGTGAACGCGAACCGCCGCTGGCCGGGCCTGGTCTGGGCCGCTGTGCCACGCTGAAATCCGGAATTAATCACCAACCGGGACCGGTTGGCCACCGCCCGTCCGACGGCGGGTGGTTGACCGGCACCTCCCCGAACGGGCCGGACATCCGGTCCCGAGCAGCCAGCACCCAGCACCCCGGTTGACGGGCCAACGCCCCGTCCCCGCCCCGGACTCCGGCTCCGGGCCCGCGCACGGCGGGCCGCCCCGGGGCTGGGCGTACACCGCACACCCCGTCCCGTCCCGCCTCCCCGCACCACTCGCACCACCCGTCCCGCCCTCCCCTCGACACACCCGACGCACCCGTCCGCGCCCGCCCGGCCGCCGAGACGCACGGATTCCCAACTCCCCTATCAGCAGGACCAGATGAGTACCGCACCACAGGAACGCGGGGCCCACGGCCCGGCGGCCGTCCCGACACCCGTCACGTCCGGCCGGTCCCCCCGACGCCCGGCCGGGGTCCCACGCGCCACGCCACGCACCGACACGGCACAGAGAGGTGGTCAGAAGAATGGAGTTCACTGACATGCGGGTCGTGGTGACCGGTGCGTCCCGGCACTTCAGCCGCGCCCTCGCCATCGGCTTCGCCCACCTGGGCGCCGAGGTGTTCGTCTCGGCCCGCACCGTCGAGGCCGCCGAACGCACCCGCGAGGAGGTCATGGGCGCCGCCCGGGACCGCATCCACGCCTTCGGCTGCGACCTCAACCGTCCGGAGGAGATACGGGAGTTCGCCCGTCAGGTCGGCGAACACACCCGCCAGGTCGACCTGCTCGTCAACAACGGCGCCCGCTGGCTGGACGGGATCGAGCTGGAGGCCGCCCGGGACGAGCAGATCATGGAGACCATCGAATCGACGGCGGGCGGCACCGTGTTGATGGTCAAGCACTTCCTGCCGCTGCTCCGTGCCTCCGTCCGGCCGGACATCGTCAACATGGTGGCGGTCTCCGCGGCGGACGGCGGCGGCGCGGGCCGCGCCCACGAGGCGTTCTACGCCGCCAAGAGCGCGCAGTCCGGCTTCGCGGACATCCTCGCCCGGCGGCTGCGGACCTCCGGGGTGCGGGTCTTCTCGCTTTTCCCCCCGGACTTCGAGGAGCGGCTGGAGCCGGACGAGAAGCTCACCACCCAGGCGCTGTTCGAGTGCATCGTCTACGCCGTCAAGCAGCCCCGCGACTGCTTCATCCGCTCCTTCCACTTCGAACCGTGCTGAGCACGTCCACGCACCGTGCTGAGCGCACCGGCCGGTCCGGCGAACGGAACTCGCGGCCGCGTCAAGGAGGTCTGTCGTGAACACCCCGCTGTGGATCACCGCCACCCCGCCGGTACCCGACGGCGAACTGCACGCCGGGCACCTCACCGGGCCCTACGTCGCCGCCGACGTGCTGTCCAGGTTCCTGCGCGCCGACGGCAGGACGGTGCTCTTCACCAGCGGCACCGCCGACCACAGCACCTCGGTCGCCGAACGGGCGCTGCGCACCGGACGCGACGCGGCCCAGGTCGCGGAGGGCTTCCGGGAGTCCATCACCTCGGACTGGCTGCGCGCCGGAGTGCGCTTCGACCGGATCGTCGCACCCCGCGCCCGGGGCGGCTACGACCGCTGGCTGCGCGGCCTCCTCGAACGGCTGCACGGCGAGGGCGTCCTGGTCCCACGCACCCGGCGGCTGCCGTACTGCGACGGCTGTGAACGCTGGCTGTTCGGCGCCCGGGTGCGCGGTGGCTGCCCGTACTGCGGCGCCCGGAGCGCGGGTGGCGCCTGCCGCGCCTGCGCCCGCCCCAACGACTGCGGTGACCTGCTCGCCCCGGAGTGCGGACACTGCGGCGCCACCGCCCGGATCCGGCGCTGTCGTCGGCTGTACCTCCCGCTGGAACCGTTCCGGGAGGCGCTGATCGACTACTGGCGGGCCTCCGCGCTGCCGCCCCGGCTCACCGCGCTCTGCCAGCTCCTCGCCGACGAGGGCCTGCCGGACGTGGCGGTCGCCCACCCCGGCGACTGGGGCGTGACCCTCGACATGGAGGGCTTCGCCGAGCACCGGGTGGACACCTGCTTCGAGTCGGCCGCCATGCACCTGTACGGCTACGGCTACGACCGGGTGCCGCTGCCCGAACGCACCGTGCACTTCTGCGGGTTCGGGCACAGCTTCTGCCACGCGGTGCTGCTTCCCGCGATCCTCATCACCCAGGGCGTCAAGCTGCCGCAGGAGTTCTTCGTCAACGAGACGCTGCGCAGCGGCTCCGACGGCGGGCAGGGCCGCGACTGGCGGGACGCCTGGGCGCTCGACCTGCTCACCGAGTACGGCTCGGACACCCTGCGGCGGCACTCCCTGGAGGCCCGGCCCACCGGACCGGGCGCCGTGTTCAGCCGGGAGCGGCTGGAACAGACCCGCGGGGTGCTGCACGGCACCTGGAACGGCTGGCTGACCGGCCTCTTCGGCAGGCTCACCAGCCGCTGCGGCGGCATCGTGCCCAACGTCCCTCCCGGCGGCGCGGGTTGGGATACGCAGCTGCGCAGGCTGCGGCACACCTGTGAGGAGTTGCGCGAGGCGTACACCCCGGAGGGCTTCGACCCCCGCCGCGCGGTGGCGCTGCTCGACGAAGTGGTGTGCTCCATCGCCGACTTCGGGAACCTGAACGCACCACGGTCCGAGTCCGGTGAGGGCGGCGAGGAACACCTGACGGCGCTGGCCGCCGAGTTGGGCGTCTGCTCGGCGCTCACCGCCTGGGCGTACCCGGTGATGCCGGAGGGCGCCCAGCGGCTCGCGGCCGTTCTCGGCATCGAGCCGGGCCGTCCGGTCACGGCCGAGGCCATCGCGGTGCCCGCTCCGGGCACCCGCGTCACCCCACCCTCCGGGCCGGTCTTCGGATTCTGAACCCCGTATCCGGTGCCGCGTGACCGGGCGCCGGAACCGCGCGACGGGACATGTGGCACTCCAACCCACCACAACGGGAGAGCCACATGTCCCTTCGCATCGCGATGCTCAGCGTCCACACCTCCCCGCTGCACCAGCCCGGCACGGGCGACGCCGGGGGGATGAACGTGTACCTGGCCGAACTCGCCAGGGCCCTCACCGGCTTCGGAGCGGAAGTCGACCTGTTCACCCGGAACGAGGGTGAACGCGCCGCACCCCAGGTGCCGTTGGCGCCAGGCGTGACCGTGCGACATCTCACCGCCGGACCCCAGCGCCGGGTGGCGAAGGAGGAACTACCCGCCCGCGTCGTGGAGTTCTCACTCGCCCTGCTGCGCTCCGCCCGCGCCGGACGTCCCTACGACGTGGTGCACTCGCACTACTGGCTGTCCGGGCAGGCGGGCCGCATCGCCGCCGCCCGCTGGCGCGCGCCGCTGGTGCACACCATGCACACCATGGCCCGGGTGAAGAACGCGGCGCTGCGCGCGGGCGAGAGCGCCGAGCCCGAGGAGCGGGTGCGGGGCGAGCACCAGGTGGTGGAGGCCGCCGACCATCTGATCGCCAACACCGGCTGTGAAGCAGGGGAGTTGTGCGATCTGTACGGGGCGGTGCCGGATCGCACCCACGTCATACGGCCCGGTGTCGACCTGCGGACCTTCCACCCCGGCGCCGGGCGGCAGGCGGCACGCGCCCGGCTGGGGCTGCCCCGCGGCGCGTTCGTGCCACTGTTCGCCGGGCGCATCCAGCCGCTGAAGTCCCCGGACGTTCTGCTGCGCGCGGTCGCCGAACTCCTCGCACAGGCACCGTGGTTGCGCCGCCGGACGGTGGTCCCGCTGATCGGGGGCGTCAGCGGCAGCGCGGCGCGGATGGCGGACATCTACCGCCTCTGCGCGGAACTCGGCGTCAGCGACGTGGTGCGCTTCGAACCCGCTCTGCCTCAGGGCGAGTTGGCGCACTGGTACCGGGCGGCCGACGTGCTGGTGATGCCCTCGCGCAGCGAGTCCTTCGGGCTGGCCGCGCTGGAGGCCCAGGCGTGCGGGACCCCGGTACTGGCCGCCTCCGTCGGCGGGCTGCCCACGGCCGTCTGGGACGGCGTGACGGGCTTCCTGGTGAAGGGGCACGAACCCGCTGACTACGCACGCCACTTGCGGTGGATGGCGCGCTTCCCGGGGATGTCCTCCCCGATGGGCGCGGCGGCCGTGCGGCACGCGCGCGGCATGAGCTGGCGGGCTTCCGCCGAGCGCACCGTGGAGGTCTACGAGCGGGCGCTGCGGCAACGACGCGGTGGGGCAGAGACGGCGGCACGTCTCTGCCCCGGCGGCACTCCCTCCCTGGAGGAAAAAGGAGGCCACAAGGGCAGCTTAGCACATCTTTTTAATGGACCAAATGTAGTGACCACTCAGGAAAATGGCATTTCCCTGGCCCGGCGAGCGGGGATCTGAACCCCCTGGCGGACTCACGCACACTGTCGCATCCTCGTCATGGCGCGTATGCGACTTCAGGAATCCTGGTTTCCCCGGACGCACTGGGAGATTATTTAAATGTCTTCCCCACCGCCCCCGGCGGCACGGGGGCGGGGAAGACACAGAAATTCCCATTCGCATCCTGGAGGAATCATGTTCGCAGCCACCCGCAGCACCGGCATTCTCCCCGTCATCCGCCGTGGCGCCGTGGTCGCGGCCCTGTGCACCGCCGCCCTCGTCCCCGCCGTCGCGGGCGGCCTCCCGGGCGGTGGCCAGGGCGTCGGCGTCGAGGCCGCCGGCGACCCCAGCAGCGAGTGGCCCATCGCCCCCACCTCGGGCGTCCGCGCCTGAACCACCCGCACAGCGCGACTCACGGCGTCTCCGGGAACCCCCCGGGGGCGCCGCGCCGCTGTGTGGGCACCCCGCCCCGGCGGCTCCTCCCGCCCCGCCCGGCACAGCCCGCGAGAGCCCCCGTTCCCGAACTCACCGACACGACCCCGCACACCGGGGCGTCGGAGAGCGGGAAACCACGGGACGACAACCCCCACCCCCTTGCGTGAAGACGCCATGGCGTGAATTCCCCAGCCCAGTAATTCCCCGGAACGATATCCGGCGACCCCTCGGCGGTGGCGTACACCCGCACCGGAAAAACCGGCACACCACCGAACCGGCAGCCATTCCAGGGAAGTTGACGAATGAACCACCCAGAAATTCGACGCCATTCCCCGGCTCCCACGCCCCCACGGCCCCTCCCACCCACCACCGCCCCGCCCGATGATCCGGCGCCCGGTCCCGCTCCACCCCGGGATCCGCCCAACGCCTCCCGCTCCTCCGCCTCCTGGCACCCGGACGAGCCCGGTGGCGACTTCCCACGCCCCAATGCCCCCCCGGCGGACGCCCCGTTGGCGTACGGGCGCCACGGCGCTCCGGCGTACGGGACCAGCCGGCGGAACCGGCGGAGGGCGACGAGGACGGACCACGCGCGCAACCGGCGGACGGACCCGGCGGGCGGGAAGGGGAGGCGTGGGCACGGCGTGAGAGGTGGCTGCGTCCGAACTCGCGGTCACGGGGGGCGCGTTGGACCGACGACAGGGAGAGCCCGGAGGGGGTGGGTCGGCCCGAGGGCGGGGCGCGTCCGGAGGAAGACGGGCTCGGAGGGAGGCACGTCCGGAGGGAGACGGCTTCGGAGGGAGGTGGGGCGGGGCTCAGGCGCAGTCGGGGCAGCGACCCTTGAGGATGACCTCCACGCTCTCCTGCCGCCAGCCAGCGGGCGCCGCACCCCGGGGCTCCGGCTCGGCGAGGTCCACGTTGGCCACCCGGCCGCAGCCCGTGCACAGCGCGTGCTGGTGCGGTTCCGTCGCCAGCTCGAACACCGCGGGCCTGCCCGGTCGTTCGAACTTGGTGACCAGACCGGTCTCCAGGAAGTGCCGCAGCATGTCGTAGACCGCCTGGCTGGTCAGGGTGCCGAGGCGGTCGCGGGCGGCCGTCGTCAGCGCCTCGACGTCCAGGTGCTCACCGGAGGCAAGTACGTGCAGCACCTCCAGGCGCGGGCCGGTGACCCGCAGCCCCGCGTCTCTCAGCTGCTGGATCGCCGCCGCCCGCTCGGCCGTGATCGCGTCGCCTGCCATGTCCCCGCCGTCTGGTGTGACCAAAGGTTTGCCCGCATCGTAACCGGATCCGGGCGAACGGTCAGTCGAGCCAGCCCAGGCGGGCCGCTCGGACCCCGGCCTCGAAACGGCTGGAGGCGCCCAGCTCCTGCATCAGCTCGGACACCAGCCGGCTCACCGTGCGGACCGAGACCCCCAGGCTGCGGGCGATCCGCTCGTCCTTCACCCCGGAGGCCAGCATGCGCAGCGCCGCCTGCTGCTGCTCGGAGAGGCCGTCCCCGCCCCGCTCGGGATGGGCCTGCTCGCCGTACGGCGTCGCGGTGTGCCAGCAGTACTCGTACAGCGCGGCGTAGGAGCGCACCAGCGCCGAGCCCCGGGCGTGCACCGCGCCCTCCGACGGGTCCTCCGGGTTGACGGGCAACAGCGCGTACTGCTGGTCGGCGAGGATCATGTTCATCGGGACGACGGGCGCGAGCCGCAGCTCCACACCGATCTCGGCCTTCCGCCGGAAGTACTCCACCTGCTCGGGGACGGTGGTGAAGCGCTGGTTGTAGATGGCGCGCACCCGCACCCCGTTGTCCAGCAGCCGCTGGTCCCGCTTGAGGACCCGCTCGGGGAACTCCCGTTGCAGCGCGGTCGGATGCATGGACGCCTGCTCGTGCTGGACGACCTCCGAGATGTCCTCCAGCGCCTGCTGGATGCGCCGGTAGTCGGTGAAGACCTCGACTTCGGCGTCAGAGCGCTCACTTCGCACCCGCAGGAACCGCTCGGCCAGCACCTCCAGGGTGCCGTAGACCTGTTCCGACTCGCTGAGGTGCTCGCGCAGCCGCACCCGCTGCCGCTCGACCAGCCGCAGCAGCGCGATCTCCGGGTCGATGGCGGTGATGCCGTCCGTCTGCTGCTCGGACCGCTCGCCGGACTCGACGGCGAGCCTGCTGTCATGGGTGGCGCCGGTGGGGACGATCAGACCGAGTTCGAGTAACTCCGAACGGCAGCGGTCGCGGTGGTCGGGGGTGAGGTCGAGTCCCGTGGCCAACTCGTCGAAACTGGAGGCGCCGCGTTGGCGGAGTTCGCGGTAGAGCGCCAGCGTCAGGTCAGCGGAGTGCGCGTCGGATTTGCCACTGGCTTTCGCCACAGCGGTGTGACCCCCCTCGCCATCGCCTGCGCGCCCCCGCCCACCATGTCACGAATGTGAGCTGAGCTCCCGGGCCTTGATCGCAGTGTGACGTGTATCACTCTCACTCTGGCACACCAGCAGCACACTGCGCGCACCCTGCCCCAGCGGCTGCTCCCGGCGTTCCGCGATCCGGAGTCCCGCCGCGCTCAGTTCGGCGGTGACGTCCCGCGCCCGCACGAGCCACTTCTCGGTCGAGTGGGCGAACTCCCAGAGCCTGCCGTGCGCCAGCCGCTCCCCCCGGTAGAAGACGCGCTCCCGCTCTCCCGGAACGTCGAACGCCTGCCGCGCGACGACGCGTTCGGCCACGCCGTCGAACCGGGGCACCTGGAACGTGCAGCCACGGTAGGGGCGTTCGGCCAGGGCGGACGGCTCGTGGTCAGTGAAGTCGAAGGCCAGCAGGCCCCCTTCGGCGAGATGCCCGGCCACCTCACGCAGCAGCCCGAACCGCACTCCCGGCGGTACGGCACTGATCACCGCACCGGCCAGCAGCGCCAGCCGGTAGGGACGGCGCAGCCGCAGCGCCGTGAGATCCGCGCGCGTGGTGGTCACCCGCTCCCGGACGCGCGGGCCACCGCGCGCCGCCCAGGCACGCAGCCGCTCCAGACTCCGTTCGTCGGCGTCGACGGCCTCCACCGTGAAGCCGTGCCGGGCGAGCGGAACCGTCAACCGGCCGCCACCGCTGCCGAGATCGAGCACCGGCCCGCCGGTGGCGCGGGCCAGACCCAGGTACTCCACGATGTCCGCGCTGTAGGGGCCGAGCAGCGCGTCGTGCAGCCAGACGCCGTCCTCGTCGTGCGGGGCGACCGACTCCAGGCCCGGCAGGCGGTCGTCCGCCACGCGGGTCGCCCGCCGGGACGGAAGGACCGGGCCAGGCGCGGTGGATACCGGAGTTCCGGTCCGTGCGTACATCGCTCCTCCAGGGGCTCGGTGGTCCTTGCCGTCCGAGCGCGCCCCGTGCCGCCGGGGCCCGCTGCTGAAAATCGTGGCTCGACTTCCGGCCAACTGCCTACCGTTGCCCACTGCGTATCCACGCCATCGCGTGGATACGCCAGCACAACCGCCAGTTCGGCCCCCGTCCCGACGTACGGTCCCAACGCCCGGGCAGCGTACGGAGGGTGGCGGCGCCCGTATAGAGGGCATGACGGGGACCGCGTGCGGGTCCGAGCGTCGGCCGGTGCGGCGACGCGGCAACCCGCCGTCGTGTACCTGCTGTTGGGGAGACCCGCCGAACGGCGGCGGCCGGACGGGTAGTCGGCGTGACGGGACGAACCCCCGGGACGGCCCTCCGGGACGAACCCCAGGACGGCCCTCCGGGGCGGACGGCCCCGGAACGGGCCCCGGGTGGGGGCCGGTCAGAGGGATCAACCAGCGGCGGCGGTCAGCGGGGGCGGTCAGAGGGGGCGGGCGAGCCGCGTTCCGGAGCCGGTGAAGCCCCGCGCGGTGAGGAACGGCAGCCCCGGAGCGTCCACCCGCTCGGCGGGACAGGGCAGCGAGATGGCCTGGCTCACCGCCCCGTGGTCGCGCTGCCGTTCCGAGAGCGCGGTCAGCAGACTGCTCCCGACACCTTCCCTGCGGCGCTCCAGCGCGACACCCAGCGCGTAGACCTCGCCCTGTGTCGGGGAGGGGACCCCACCGGCACCCACGCCGACGACGGTCCTGCCGTCAGCGGCGACCAGCCAGCCGAGCCATCCGGGGGCACCCCCCGGAATTCCCACCTCAGCTTTTATGCGTTCCAGCGAGCAGTGGGTGTGGAGCAATTGGCTGAGCGTGTCGGCGTCGACGAGTCCGGAGTAGCTACCGCGCAGGGAATCGGCGAGCAGCCAGGAGATCGTGGATGCGTCGGCTGGGGTGGCCGACCGCACCTCCACCTGGCACATACGGCTTCTCCCTCGCTCGCGGACACTCACTTCTGAACACCCCGAGAATAGCGGGGAATTACCCTTCCGGAACCAGTGCGCGCATTTACGAAATTACTTAGTACGTCAGTAGCCGAAATCCCTACGGAGCGGAGCAGCAGACGCCCACGGCGAACGTCAGGAGATACAGCGCGCCAGCCGCCGAGGTCAGCCCACGCAGCGCGGGCCAGACGCGGCGGTGCGGCGTGAGGATGCGGCGCACCCGCAGCGCCGCCGAGGCGCCCCCGGCGGCGAAGGCCACGCGCGGCAGCTCGGTGACCGCGAGGGTGAACAGCGCGGTCGCCAGGCAGGCACGGGAGCAGCTGCGCAGCGCACGGTCGTCCGCCGCCATCTCCAGCAGCAACGGCACGTTGGCGCGCAGGCGCCGGGCGAGCGGCAGCCAACGAAAAACGGCGGCGAACCCTTCCGCCGCCGCCACCGGCACGTGGTGCCGCCCCGCGACATGTGCCCGTTCGTGTTCCAGGACCGACCTCAACTGCCAGTCGGTCAGGCTGTGTAACGCCCCGGTCGTGGCAACCACCTGGGGAGCGCGGCCCGGTAGGCAGTAGACCGCCGGGACCGCGTGGTCCACCACCGTGATCCCCCAGTCGCTGTTCCAACTCCCCACCAGCCGCAGCCGGTCGGCGTGCCGCCCACGCTTGCGTCGGGCGAGGAACAGTTCCCGCGCGAAGGAGAGCAGCGGCACGCTCATCAGCGAGACCCCCAGACCGAGCGCCACCCAGTCGGCGGTACTGAGCACCAACTCGCCGCCGACCGTGTCCTGTTCGCTCCAGGGGAGGCAGGTGCCGAGCCAGTCGGCGAACCAGTGGCTGGTCCGCGGCGACAGCAGCCACTGCACGGCGACCATGCTGACCGAGAAGGTGAACAGCAGTCCGAGAGCACCCCACATCGCCACCGCGAGCCGTGGTGCCTGCGCGGGCCACCGGGCCCGCACCAGCAGTACGGGCAACACGAAGCCCGTCGTCAACGCGACTCCCAGCGGCGGCAGTACGTGGTGGGTCACGGGCACTCCTCGTCCCTCCCGCCCACCGAGCGGAGCGCCGCGTGCAGCGCCTCCACGTCCTCCCGGGGCATGTGCTCGACGAAGCGGAGTAGCGCCGCCTGGCGGTCCTCTATCCCGCCGAGCGCCTCCCGCATCAGCTCCGCCGTGTAGTCCTCCCGGCTGTGCTCCGTCTCGTACACCCAGGCCCTGCGCACCTTCACCCGGCGCAACAGCCCTTTGCGGTGCAGGATGTCGGCCACCGTCATCACAGTGGTGTAGGCGACGGCGCGGGTGCGGTTTATGTCGTCGACGATCTCGCGCACCGTCGCGGGGCGCCGCCACGTCCACAGCCGGTCCATGATCTCGGCTTCCAGGTCGCCCAGTCGCCGCACGGCCCCTCCCCTTCCCGGCCTCTCGGTGCCCGCCGCCACACGAGATGTGCCACATCGTACGGTGCGCCGCCGCGCGGGCGGCCGGTCATCCAACTCCCCCGCGACGGGCGGTCCCACTCCTGTCCCGGCGCGCGGCCCACGCCGCGCCCCGGGAGTGGCGCGTTCGCGCTCAGGAGCGCACCAGCCGGGCGATCGCCCGCGACGCCTCGTCCACCTTCGTCTTCGCGTCCGCCCCGCCGTTCACGATCGCCTCCGTCACACAGCACGAGAGGTGCTCGTCCAGCAGCGAGACCGCGCAGGACTGAAGTGCCGCGTTGGTGGCGGCGATCTGCGTCAGCACGTCGACGCAGTACGTGTCCCGCTCGACCATCCGCTGAAGTCCGCGTACCTGGCCCTCGATGCGGCGCAGTCGCCGCAGGGCGTCGTCCTTGTGCTCCACGTACCCGCTCATGGCCGCCCCACCTCACCCGCGGGCCGCTCGGCGGGACAACGGGGATAACCGCGAACTCGCGAGGTGGGGCCGCCGGTTGGCGCGGGGCGCTGGTGCGCCGGGCACGGCCGGGGCGGGACCTCCGTCGGTGGGCACGGTCCCCACGGGGTCGGGTGGTGCGGCCGGTCGGGCCGTCACAGTCGTCATCACAGCTCCTTGGACCAGAAGGGACCGCGAGGGTCCGGAAGGCTCCAACAGGGGGAGGCGCGGGGCCGGTTGGCGGCCCCGCGCCGGGGGACGGTCAGGCGCGGCCCACGAAGGTGTAACCGGCCTCGTCGATGGTGCGCTCGATGAGCGCGTCGTCCGGGTCGCCCGCCGTGGTTACGGTGAACCGGCCCGTACCGACGCCCACTTCGGTACCGAGGACGGAGTCGAGTTCGCTGAGCGCCTTGGTGACCACCCCCTGGCAGTGGGGGCTGTTGACGCCCTCCAAGCGGTACTCGGTGACCTGGCCCTCGGCCACGGTGGTCGTGGCGGTGCCGCTCTCGCCCGTGTGGCAGCTTCCGTCGGGGGTGCAGCAGTCGGACATGACCTCTCCTCGCTCTGTGGTACGTGATACCCCTCCGGGGTACCCCTCGTTGAGCACGAGCATATACCCCCCACCCGTATGTAAGGCAAGTGGTCGGACCGGCGCGCCCCGGTTCACCCCGCCTCGCCACCCCCATCCGCCCAGCCCGCCCCACCCACGACGGAGCCACCGCGTCCCCACCCGCACCACGCCCACACGGAGACCGTGGTGAAGGAAGGAGGAGCGGGCGGGGACGAGGCTGACGGACGTGCCAGGCGCCAACGCCCGTACGCGCAGGGGACGTTGGACGAACGGGAAGGCACACGGACACCCGCCCACGCGGCCACCCGGTCACGCGGCACGGGACAGCGGACACGCCGGACGGGACAACAGACGCGCCGGTCGGGACAGCGGACACGTCAGCGGGGCACGGACGTGGCCCGGCACGTCAGCGGACGGCGAAGCGCGGGGCGGGCGCGAACCGGGAGCACCGCCCGGGTGAGGTCACCGGGAGGGAAGCCGGGCAGCCGGAGAGCCGGGGCCGCCGGACCCCCGGGGGGGTATCGAGACCCGGGGCGAACCGACGCCGGGAGGGGACGACGCCCCGGGAGGGGGCGACGGCCGGGAAGGGGCAACGCCCGGGCACGGATCGGAGACAGCTCAGCGCGGCACGGAAGCGGCGCGGCGCGGACGTGAAGGAGGCGGCCGGAGGGGGCTGTTGGGGCCCGGCGGCGAGGCGGGACCTGGACCGTGGTGACGGGATGGTGGGGCCGAAGGGGCTGGAACCCGGGGGGATCGATCCGGGGATCCGGGGGGCTCCGGAGATCCGGGGATCCGGAGAGCAGGGAGAGGGCGGGCGGAAAGGGTGGGCGGAGGGCCGGGCTGCGGTGCGCCCGGCCCTCCGCTCCGGGCTAGCTACCGCGCGAGGGGCGCTTGCCGCCGTTCCGGGCGCGCGTCCGGCCGCTCCGGCTCCTGCCGCCGCGCGAACCGCCGGACCCGGAACCACCGCCGGAACCGGAGCCGGACCTGGACCTGGCTCGGGAGCCCTTGCCGTTGGCCGAACCGGCCGTCGTCTCGGGGGTGTTGTCCGCGCCCGCTCCGCCCCCGGTGGTGTCCGGCGGGCCGTCACCGCCGCCCGCCGATCCGTCCCCGGCGCCGGAGGACGCCGACTCAGCGGTCCCCGGGGCCCCGCCGGACGCCTCGGCCTGGGCTGACGCCGGGGGCTCGGCCTCCGCGTCGGCGTGCAGCGGCAGTTCGTCCATCATCGTCTCGTCCAGCACGGGCGGCGGAGGCTGCGGGGGTTTCGGCATGACCGCCGCCTCGGAGTGGCCGCCGCAGCCGAACGACAGCGAGACCACATGGCCGTCGGCCGGGCTGAACTCGTTCGCGCAGACGCCGAACGCCTGCCGCAGGGACCCCGCGAGAGGGATCAGGAAACCGCAGCTCACACAGGCCGCGGGGGCGGACTGCGCCATCGGGGTCGCCGGCCCGTAGGCGTCCTCCCAGCGGTCCGCCGAGGTGTGCAGACCGTAGCGGGAGAGCACCCGGCTACGGCCCATGCCCAGCTCCCGCGCGACCGCCTCGATGCTGCCGCGCGAGGGCGGGTCGGCCAGCGGCTCCTCCGGGCCGCGCGCCTCCGCCGCGACCGCCGTGCCGCCCCCGGCGGCCGGGAGCGCCTCGGCGGGCCCCGTGGCCTCGGCGGCCTCGGGAGCCTCCGGTGCGGGCGCGGCGCCCTCCTCCGGAGAGACGCCCTCCGCCGGTGGGACGCGTTCGGTCTCCGGGGAGACGCGTTCGGCGCGGGCGTCGGCCGCGGCACGGGCCGCGCGACGGCGGCGCTCGGCGTGCCGTCCGGCGGCCTCGCGGCACTCCTCCGCCTCGGGCAGCGCCGAGTTGGGCGGCGGGTCGTCCTCGCCGGAGATGCCGGGCTCCAGGCGGAGGTCGTCCGCCTCGGTGGGCAACAGGTCGCCCGGGCCCATGTCGCCGGGGCGCAGGCGCTCGCTCCAGGGGACCCACTCGGGGGCGAGCAGCGCCCCGGTGCCCGGCAGCAGCACCGTCTCGTCCAGGGTGACGACCTTGGCGCGGGAGGCGCGGGCCACCGTGGCCGCCCAGCGCCAGCCGCGGTAGCCGGGCTCACGGCACGCGAAGAAGTGGGTCACGACGCGCTCGGCGTCCGCCACCGCCTCGATGTACTCCCCGACGGCGTCCGGCCCGGCCAGCTCCTCCAGGCCCTCGCGGGCGAGGTCGACCGCCTCCGCGCACAGCTTGTCGGGGGCGCGGCGGGCACGGGTGCGACCGCGCGGCGGGGCGGCGGGTGAGCCGCCCTCCGGACCGTCCGCCGCGTCTCGCGCGGGCGAGTCCTTCGCGCTCCGCGCGGAGCGTCGCGTCGCGGCACTCATACAGCACTCATCAAGAATCGTCTCTCCTACGCCGTCGCGCCGATATCGGCGTGCGCTGGCCGTACGGCGGCCGAGGGAGGGCGGAGAGAGGACGGAGCGGGACCGGGGAGCCGCTGCGACGTCCGCGCCCGCGCCGAGGGCCGTGTGGAGCGCACCGCGTACCCACGCTACCCCACGGTTTCCCGGGCTGGCCTCCGGGACGGTCCGGTCGACGGAGCCGTGACCGGCGCCTCCCGGTCGGCCGGAGGGCACGACGCCGCACGTGGCGGCGGGTGGGCCGGGATGCTCCGGGCGCGTCCCGGGGCGGTGTCCGTACGAGGGGGAGGCGACGCGCGGGGCGCCCCGTACCCGTACGGCCAGCCTGTGCGGCCGCGCCGGGCGGGCCCGGCGGTTGACGTGCCGGGGACCGCTTGCGCGGGGGAGTCCGGACCGGCGAACGGGTCGACGGAAGGGTCGGTGGTCTCGTCACTCCGGACCGGCGAACGGGTCGACGGGGTGCGCGGGGCAGTCGACGGGCGGGCTCGGCGAACGGGTCGCTCCGGAGTCGGTGATCTCGCCGGTCCGGGCGGTCGGCGAACCTGGCGGGAGGCGCGCGGGGCACGGGGAGTTCGGGCCGCCGGGGGTGCTCCGTACGGTGCGCGGGCGGCGGTCCGCCGCCCGGCGCGGCACGCCGCACCCCCGCGTCACCTGAGCGGAACCGCCCGGTAGCCTGCCCGCATGAGCATCGCGACGCGGCGCAGCCGCACGTTGTCCCAGCCGCGCCGGTCCGTACGGGGTGTACGGAGCGTGCGCACCGCCACAGCCGTGGGTGCCGTGTCGCTCGGCCTGCTCGCGCTCTCCGCCTGCGACAAGCCGACGCCCGTCTCCACGGTGACCGTCGGCAGCGACAGCGCCTCCGTGGAGGCGGCCTGTTACGACGACGGCGGGACGGTGCTGACGCTCAGCAAGTCCAAGGAGTCCCAGCAGGAGCTGCGCGACTGCCTGGAGAAGGACGGCGGGAAGCTCACCGCGAGCACCACGGACAAGGTGCGGGTCGGCGTGGAGCCGGGCACCGCCGACTCCGGCTGGCTGCTCTTCGTCGACGGCGCCCCGCTGGAGGCCCCGACGAAGAAGAGCTACCGCAGCTTCGACGCGAAGGAGCTGCTGGAGCGCACGGACCCGACGAGCGGTCAGTCGCTGCCGAAGAAGGAGGCCACCATCAGCGTGGTCCAGGCGGACGGCACCAAGATCGAGGGCGTCTGGAACGTGACGCTCAAGAACGACGACGCCTGAGGACGCGGTGACGCCACCGGTCCCCGTTCCGCCGAGGATCCTGGTCGTCACCGCCGTGGAGGCGGAGCGCGACGCCGTCACCGGCGCCGTGCCCGCGCCGCCCGCTGAACGGGCCCTGCCCGGCGGCGCGTTGCTGCACCGCGTTCCCCTCTCTCCCGTCTCTCCTGACGCGTCCGGCCCCGACGCGCCGGGTTCCGGAGCGGCCGGGACGCTGGACGTGCTGGCCGGCGGGGTCGGCCCGGCGGCCGCCGCCTCGGCCGCCGCCACCGCGCTGACCGCCGCCGCGCTCGGCGGCCACCCGTACGCGCTGGTCGTCTCGGCGGGCATCGGCGGCGGGTTCCCCGACCCCGCCGCGACGACGGGCGAGCCGCGCGGCGAGCGCGGGGCACAGGTCACGGACGGGGCGCCGGACGCGGGCGAGGTGCCGGTGGTCCTAGCGGACGAGATCGTGGCCGCGGACCTCGGGGCGGCGACCGGCGACGGGTTCCTGCCGGTCACGGAACTCGGCTTCGGCACCGACACGCACCGTCCCCCGGCACCGCTGGTGCGGGCCGCCGCGGCGGCGGTCGGCGCGCGGTGCGGCGGCGTCCTCACCGTCTCCACCGTCACCGGCAGCGCGGAGCGCGCCGCCGAACTCGCCGCCCGTCACCCGCGCGCCGCCGCCGAGGCGATGGAGGGCTTCGGGGTGGCGGAGGCGGCGGCGGCCCACGGAGTGCCGGTGCTGGAGCTGCGCACCGTCTCCAACCCGGTCGGCCCCCGGGACCGCGCCGCCTGGCGCGTCGGGGCCGCGCTGACGACCCTCACCACCGCGTTCCGGAACCTGCTCGCCGCCCCGCTGCCGCTGCCCACCGGCACCGGCGGGCCGTCCGGCGCCGCCGGTGCGCACCCCGCAGAGAGGAAGCCCACGCCGTGACCAGCCCGCTGTCCGTCGCGTTCTCGCCGTGCCCCAACGACACCTTCGTCTTCGACGCCTGGGTGCACGGGCGGGTGCCGGGCGCCACGCCCCCCGAGGTGACGTTCGCGGATATCAACCTCACCAACACCATGGCCGAGCGCGGCGAACTCGACGTGCTG
Source organism: Streptomyces sp. AJS327 (assembly GCF_013450295.1). Lineage (GTDB taxonomy): Bacteria > Actinomycetota > Actinomycetes > Streptomycetales > Streptomycetaceae > Streptomyces. The sequence goes on along the minus strand of NZ_SKBR01000003.1, from coordinate 745,601 downwards.
AAGATCTCCTACGCCGCGCTGCCCTGGGTGCTCGGCGAGCGGGACCGCTACGCGCTGCTGCCCTGCGGCGGCGCGCTCGGCCGTGGCTGCGGCCCGCTGGTGCTGACCCGCGAGCCCGGCACGGCGGCCGGGCTCGGCGGCCGGACCGTGGCGGTGCCCAGCGAACGCTCCACCGCCTACCTGCTGTTCCGGCTGTGGGCCGCGGACACGGTGCCCGGCGGGGTGGGCCGGGTCGTGGTCTTGCCGTTCGACGAGATCATGCCCGCGGTGCGGGACGGCCGGGTGGACGCCGGACTGGTCATCCACGAGGCCCGCTTCACCTACCAGCGGTACGGGCTGCACCAGCTGGCCGACATGGGGGAGCACTGGGAGGCGGTCACCGGGCTGCCCATCCCGCTCGGCGCCATCGTCGCCCGCCGCTCCCTCGGTGCCGACGCCCTGACCGGTCTGGCCGGCACCCTCCGCGCCTCGGTCCGCGCCGCCTGGTACGCCCCGGAGACGACCCGGCCCTACGTGCGGGCCCACGCGCAGGAGATGGACCCGGAGGTCGCGGAGCGGCATATCGCGCTCTACGTCAACGAGTTCACCGAGAACCTGGGCGACGAGGGCTACGCCGCGGTCCGGACGCTGCTCGACCGCGCCGCCGAGCAGGAGCTGGTGCCGCCGGTGCCGCCGGCCGCCCTCGCCTTCCCCTGAGCGGCCGGGGCCGGACGGCCCGGGCACTCGGACCTCACCCGGTGTGCAGCCGTCTCCCGGTACGCGGCAGACCTCACCCGGTACGCAGACGTCTCCCGGTGTCAGCCGTCTCCAGGTCGCGCGGCCGTCCCCGGCTGCTCAGACGTCCAGCTGGTCGGCTACGGCGCGGAGCATTCCGGCGATCTTCCGGCCGTGCTGCTTGTCCGGATAGCGGCCGCGCTCCAGCGACTGCGAGACCCCGTCCAGCAGGGTCGTCAGGTCCTGCACGATGGAGGCCAGCTCGTCGGGCTTCCTGCGCTGCGCGGCCGCGACCGAGGGGGCCGGGTCCAGCAGCGCGACCGAGAGCGCCTGGTCCCCCCGCTGCCCAGCCACCACGCCGAACTCGACCCGCTGGCCGGGTTTGAGCGCGTCAACACCATCGGGGAGCACCGACGAGTGGACGAAGACGTCTCCGCCGTCGTCACGGGAGAGAAAGCCGAAGCCCTTCTCACTGTTGAACCACTTGACCTTGCCGGTAGGCACGTCTGTCCTCGTCCTCGAACTCGTCCGGATAGCCCGGGCTGCGGCTGCTGGAAAAAATGAACCGTGCGGATACGTCGGGGCTGGCGCCGATTCCCCGAAAAAAAGCGTTGAGCGGGGGTGATACCCGCTCTCACCCAGGTTAATAGCCGAATGCGCCGTGACAAGATGCCACCGACTGGTTCCCCCGCGCACTTGCTCACCGACCTACCCTGGGCGTGTGAACGCTGAAACTCCCACCCCCGGTGATCTTCTCGTGCGGGTCGGCGGCATCGTCTTCGCGCTGGGTGCCCTGGCGACCGTGGTCACGGTCGCCCCGCTCTTCCTCGGCACCGAGCCCTTCCCGGCCCCCGCCTACTTCGTCTGCATGCTGATGGGGCTCGGCTTCGCGCTCGCCGGTGCCGGGCTGCTGCGCTCGATGCTCGTCCAGCGCCGCGCGGTGGCCGCCGCCGCGAGCGCGACAGGTACGACGGACACCCCCGCCTCCACCGCGCCCACCCCCGGGGCGCCGTCCGCATAGCGGACACCGCGCGGCGGGTGGGCGCGGGCGGGTCAGTTCGGGCGGGGGAAGCCGAGCGACCCGGCGTACGAGACGAGCCAGGCGGGGAACGCCGTGAGGTCCGGCAGCACCACGTCGGCGCCCGCCGCGCGCAGCACCTCCGCCTCGCAGGGCCCGGTCGCCACCCCGACGGACAGCGCCCCGGCGGCCTTCGCCCCGCGCACGTCCCCGGTGTGGTCGCCGACGTAGACGGCGGCCCCGTGGTCCCGCAGCGCCTCCGCCTTGGCCTCCGCCCACAGCCAGCCGATCACCGCGTCCGGCTCGATGCCGAGGTACGTCAGGTGCTGACGGGCGTTCGGCTCGTGCTTCGCGGTGACGACGATCGCGCGGCCGCCCGGTGTCGCGGCGCGCACCGCCCGTAGGGCCTCGCGGGCGCCGGGCATCGCCAGGGTGGGGGCGATGGCGTGTTCCTCGTACAGCTCCCGGTAGCGCTGGGCGATCTCCGCGACCTGGCCCTCGGGGAACCAGTGCGCCAACTCCTCCTCCAGCGGCGGGCCCAGCCGGGTGATGGCGAGGTCGGCGTCGATGTGGGTGCCGGTGCGGGCGGCGAGGACCTCGTAGGCGGCCTTGATCCCGGGCCGGGAGTCGATGAGCGTCATGTCGAGGTCGAAGCCGACGACCAGGCCCGGGCGGGCCGGATCCGGCGGGGCCGGGGCGCCGGAGGCCGGGGCGGTCGTGTCGGTCGCGTCGGAGCGGCCGCGACCGGACGGACCGACGGGACCGGACGGACCGACGGGGCTGGCGAACGGCACGGATATGCCCGAATCCGCCTGGGAGCCGGGGGAATCCGTGGGATTCGATGGTGCAGACATGTACCCATTCTGCCGCCCCTGCGGCATAGGCTTAGGTCTGCCTAACCTAAGGTGTCCGAGCTGCTGGGATGGCGGATTCCCTCCGTCGACCGGCGGCCGGTCCGCTCACGGCCACCGCACTCCCCGCGCTGGTCACCGCCCCCGCAGCCGCGTGAGGTACGAGATGTCCGCCGCACCACCACCGCCGGATCCGGCCACCCCGCCGGACGGCGGCACCGGAGGCGAGGGGCCCGCCGCGACGCCCGCCGCCGGTACCACGGCACGACTTCCGCGTCCGACGTCCGCTGCCGGTACGCCGGATCCGGTCGCCCATCCACCCGCGCCCCCCGCGTCCGGGACCCCGTCCGCCACGGTTCCCGGTATCTCGGTCGCGCCCCCGAACGGGCGCGGTGGCGGGGCGGCGTGGCGCGGGCTGCGGGCGCGGCGGCTGGTCTGGCTGCTGGTGGTGGCGGCGCTGCTGGCGGTCGCCGTGGTCCTGAGCCTCGCCCTGGGCAGCCGCTCCATACCGCCGGGTGAGGTGTGGGAGGCGCTGCGGAACGGCGGGGACAGCCAGGCGGCGCGGGTCGTCCGCGACATGCGGCTGCCCCGCACCGTGGTGGGGGTGATGGTCGGCGCCGCCCTCGGCATCGCGGGCGTGGTGCTCCAGGGCCTCACCCGCAACCCCATCGCGGAGCCCGGCATCCTCGGCACCGGGCAGGGCTCCGCCGTCGGCGTGGTCTGCGCGATCTCCTTCGTCGGGGTGCAGGGCATCGCCGGGTACGTGTGGTTCGCGTTCCTCGGGGCGGGCGCCGCCGGGGTCGCCGTCTACGCCATCGCCGCCCGGGGCCGGGGCGGGGCCACGCCCGTCAAGCTGGCGCTGGCGGGCGCGGCGGTCAACGCGCTGCTGGTCGCGGTCGTCTCGGGAATCCTGACGACCCGGGCGGCGGCACTGGACGAGTTCCGGTTCTGGCAGGTCGGCTCCCTCGCCGACCGGGACGCCGAGATCGCGTGGCGCGTCTGGCCGTTCCTGCTGGCGGGCCTGGCGCTGGTGCTCTGCGTCGCGCGCGGGCTGGACGCGCTCGCGCTGGGCGACGAGGCGGCGCGGGGGCTGGGGCAGCACGTCGGCGCGGTCCGGATCGTCGGCGGGCTCGGCGCGACGGTGCTGACCGGCGCCGGGGTCGCCGCCGCCGGGCCGATCGCCTTCGTGGGGCTGGCCGTTCCGCACATGGCGCGGGCCCTGGTGGGCCCGGGTCACCGGATGCTGCTGCTGATGGCGGGGCTGCTGGGGCCGGTGGTGCTGCTGCTCTCGGACGTGGTGGGGCGGCTGGTGCTGCCGCCCGGCGAGGTACCGGCCGGGGTGACGACGGCACTGCTCGGCGTCCCGTTCCTGGTCGCGCTGGTCCGGGGGAAGGGTGGACGGGGGGTCGCCGCATGAGCGGGGAACGCCTCTCCGGGGCCCGTCCCGCGCCCGGTGGCCCCCCGGTCCCGGGCCACCGGACCGGCGGGCCCGGCACCGGGAAGTCCGGCACCGACGGGTCCGGGGCGCCGGGTACGCCCGGCGTGGGGAGCCGCGTCGCCGGGCCGCCGCGCGGCTCCGGCCACACGGTGCTGCGGGTGCGCGGCGCCTCGTTCCTGGTGCACCGGCGGGCCACGGTCGTGGCCTGCGCGCTCGGACTGGCGCTGTTCCTCGCCGTCGTCGCCCATCTGACGCTCGGGGAGAGCACCGTCCCGCCCGTCGAGGTGGTGCGGGTGCTGTTCGGACTGCCCTCGCCCGACGAGCTGGTGGTCGGCACGCTCCGGCTGCCCCGGCTGACGGTCGGGCTGCTGGCCGGGGCGGCGCTCGGCGCCGCCGGGGCGCTGATCCAGACCGTGGCCCGCAATCCGCTGGCCAGCCCCGAGATCATCGGCGTGACGCACGGCGCCTCAGCCCTGACGGTCGGCGCGATGACCTTCGGGCTGACCTCCTACACGCTGCTGCCGTACGTCTCGGTCGCCGGTGGGCTGCTCGCCGCCACCCTGGTGTACGTCTTCGCCTGGCGCGGCGGGCTGCACGCCACCCGCTTCATCCTGATCGGCATCGGCTTCGCGGTGGCGCTGCGCTCCCTCACCCAGCTGTTCCTCACCAAGGGGGACTACCTGGTCGCGCAGCAGGCGCAGGTGTGGATGACCGGTTCGCTCAACGGACGTGGCTGGGACCAGGCGGGCCCGCTCGCCCTCGCGCTCCTGCTGCTGCTCCCGGCGCTGTGCTGGGCGGCGCGGGCCCAGCGGGACGTGGCGCTGGACGACGCGACGGCGACGGCGCTCGGCGTCCGGCTCGGGCGGGTGCGGCTGGGGCTGGTGCTGACCGGCGTCGTCCTCGCCTCGGTCGCGACCGGCGCCGCCGGGCCGATCGACTTCGTCGCGCTGCTCGCCCCGCAGCTCGCCCGCCGCCTCACCCGTACGGCGACGATCCCGCTGCTGTCCTCCGCGCTGCTCGGCGCGTTCCTGGTGGTCCTCGGGGACCTCCTCGCGCGGCGGCTGTTCGCCCCGACGGAGCTGCCGGTCGGCGTGCTGACGGCCGCCGTCGGCGCGCCGTACCTGATCTGGCTGATCGTGCGGAGCCACCGGGGCGGTGCCGCCCGGTGAGCCGCCCCGCACACGACGCGACCGACCGACCCGGCACAGGAGCCACCATGGCCACACCGCCCCACCCGCGGCCGGACGCGCCGCACCCCGACCGGCACCGCCCGGAGACCGGGACGACGCGACTGGCCACGCGCGGGCTGACGCTCTCCTACGGCGACCGCGCGGTGGTGGACGACCTCGACCTCGACATACCGGACGGCGCGGTCACCGCCGTCGTCGGCCCCAACGCCTGCGGCAAGTCGACGACGCTGCGCGCGCTCGGCAGGCTGCTGAAGCCGCACCGGGGCGCGGTGCTGCTGGACGGCGCCGAGCTGGCCGGGCTCCCCACCCGCGCGGTGGCCCGCTCCCTGGGGCTGCTGCCGCAGTCCCCGGTGGCGCCGGAGGCGATCACCGTGGGCGATCTGGTGTCCCGGGGGCGCCAGCCGCACCAGCGCTGGTGGCAGCAGTGGTCCGAGGCGGACGAGCGGGCCGTGCTGGACGCGATGGAGCGCACCGGGGTCAGCGATCTCGGCGACCGCCCCGTCGACGAGCTGTCCGGCGGGCAGCGTCAGCGGGTGTGGATCGCGATGGCCCTGGCGCAGGAGACCGAACTGCTCCTGCTCGACGAGCCGACCACCTACCTGGACATCGCCCACCAGGTGGAGGTGCTGGACCTGGTGCGGCGGCTCAACCACGAGCGGGGCCGCACGGTGGTGATGGTGCTGCACGACCTCAACCAGGCCGCCCGGTACGCGGATCACCTGGTGGCGATGGTCGGCGGCCGGGTGGTGGCGCACGGCCCCCCGTCCGAGACGGTCACCGCCGCGCTGGTGCGCGAGGTGTTCGGCCTGGAGTCCGTGGTGCTGCCCGACCCGGTCACCGGCTCCCCGCTGGTGGTCCCCGGCTCCCCCTGGCGCCCCACCCCCGACCCCGGCGACCCCGGGCGGGCGGACCCCGGCCCCGGGTAGCCGCCCGCGACCCCGGCGCCCGGCGCCACGCGTGCGTCAACCCCCGTCATACGGGGGCGACTTCCGCCGAAGCCGCCGTCCGCCAGCTCCCCTCGGCACCCTCAGACCCCACCCCCCAGCGGACGACTCCGCGCCACACCCTCGACGAAAGGCCACCGACCCATGCGCGACGGGCAGACCACCACCGAACCCCGGCCCGGCACACACACCGCGACGACCGGGGGCGGGCACGGCTCCACCCGGGCCGGGCGCCGCCCGAACCGGCTGCCCGGCACGGCCGCGCTCGCCCTGGCCGGGGCGCTCGTGCTCGCCGGGTGCGGCTCCGGGGAGGACGCGGCGGAGGGCGGGGAACGCGCCGTCGAGACCGTCAACGGCACCGTGAAGGTGCCCGAGAAGCCCCAGCGCGTCGTGGTGCTGGACACCGCAGAGCTGGACTCCGCGCTCACTCTGGGCGTCACCCCGGTCGGCGCGGTGACCGCCCAGCCGGGCAAGCCCTTCCTGAGCTACCTGCCGAAGGACCGGCTGAAGGACGTGGAGAACGTCGGCGTCATCGCGCAGCCCAACCTGGAGAAGGTCGCCGAGCTGAAGCCGGACCTGATCCTCACCAACCAGGAGCGCGACGGGCAGCGGTACGACGAGCTGAAGCAGATCGCGCCCACCGTGATGACGAAGACCACCGGCTACCCCTGGAAGGAGAACTTCCAGGTGCACGCGGAGGCGCTGGGCAAGAAGCCGGAGGCGCGGAAGGCCCTCGCCACCTACCGCGACCGGGCCGCCGCGGTCACCAAGGCCCTCGGTGGGAAGGAGAAGGCGCGGAAGATCGAGACCAGCGTCATCCGCTTCCAGGAGGGCGCGGACACCCGGATCTACGGCGAGAAGGCGTACATCGCCACCCTGCTGAAGGACGTGGGCCTCGGCCGCCCGGACGTGGTGAAGGAGGCCACCGACTACGACGGACTCGCGCTGGACGTCAGCCCCGAGCAGGTCGACAAGGGCGACGCGGACGTCGTCTTCTACACCTCCTACGGTTCGCCCACCAAGTCCGGTGAGCGGAAGGCCGTCAAGAGCCCGCTGTGGAAGGGGATGAACGCGGTACGGAAGGACCGGGCGTTCCACGTCCAGGACGAGCTGTGGATCCAGGGCATCGGCTACACCGCCGCCGGGAAGATCCTCCAGGAGATGCGCGGCCACCTCACCTCGTGACCCGGCCCACCTGGTGACCCGCCCGGCCCGTCCGCCGGTCGCCCAAACTCCCCCAGACGCCCCCGCGTTGCCGAACACCCGTCACACGACCGTCCGTTGCCCCGCACCGGGGACAGGCCCACCCGTCACCGGTGTCCGTGGCACGGGCCGTGGGTCACGGGCAGCCGGGGGCCAGCGGCGACGGCCGCCGACTCATCGCCCCACACGGGGCGTTGGGGACGCGGTCGTCGCCCGCGGACAGACCGGAACGGCCAGCGGGACAGCGGCCCCGCCGCTCCCTGACCACCCGGCCGGTCGCCCGGCGACAGGCGGGCACGGGGCCGACGACCGCCCGTTGACGGCCGGTTCAACCGCGTAGACGGCCGGTTCAACCGCGCGGACGGCGGGCGCGCCAGAGCAGGAACAGCGCGCTCGCGACGGCGGCGACGCGGAGCAGCACCGGGAAGGCGTCGCTCAGCACATCGCGCAGCGCGTCCCCGCCCTCCTCGATCGGCTCGCCCCAGCGGCCGTTCATCCGCCCCCAGAGCCACACCGCCGCGCCCCCGGCGACCACGCCGGGCATTCCGGCGGAGGCCCACTTCGCCTCGTTGCGGCTGAGCCGGGGCGACCACCAGGCGGCGAGCCAGCCGACCGCCAGCGCCATCAGCGACGGCTGGATCGCCCCCACGAACAACAGCCCCACCGCGGCGAGTTCGACGATCCCCCCGGCGTGCGGGCCGCCGCCACGCGAGCCGCGCACCAGCCGGGCCATCCGGCCCCGCCGCCCGGCGGCACCGTCCTTCGTCTCCTCCTCCGGCCGTGGGGCGGCCTCCACCGGAGGGTCCGCCTCCCGGCCCGCGCCGGGACGTCCGGCCCCGCCGCGCTCCGCGCCACGCGATCCCCCGGACCCCCCGCCCTCTCCGGCCCGCTCCCTCTCGGGCGGGTGCTCGCGCACCTCGGGCAGTTCGATCCCGCCGACGAAGCCGGGCACCGTCTCGTCCGGGCGGGAGCTGGCCACGCCGTCGCTGAAGGGGCCGGTGTCGACGCGCCACCAGTTGGGGTCGGACTCCGCCGGGCCCAGCTCGTCCATGCCCGCGAGGTGCGGTGGGGCGGCGCCCGGCCCGGTGGGGAAGCCGCCCGCGCGCTGCGGCGGCACGCTCGGCCGTGCCGGTTGCCCGCCGCGTTCCGCGTCGTCCGGCTCCTCCTTCCAGAACGACGGTCCGCCCTCGCGTCGTGCCCGGTCCGCGCCGGACCCGGGGTCGGCGCCGCCGTCCGGCACCGCCGGGCCGCTGGGCGCCCGGGGGCCCGTCTTCTCGTCCGGCTCGTCCGGCCTGTCCGGCCGTGGCTCCCGCTCCCGCCCCGGTTCGCGTCCGGCCGCCCGGTCCCGGCCACCGGATCCGCGACCGCCGGACCCCTGGTCGGCGGAGGCGCCGCCCGGGCGGGAGGCGTCCCGCCCGGAGGTGGTCCACGCCGAGGTCGCCGAGGTCCGCAGCGAGGCGGAGAGCCGGGAGAGCGAGGCGGTGAACGCCGCCCCCGGAGAGGGCGCGGCGTCCGCCGGGCGGTCCCCGGAGCGGGAGCCGGAGCGACCGGCCCCACCGCGGTCCCGTCCGGGGCGCGCCGACGGGCCGGACGGGCTCGACGGGGTGTGCGGACGCGGCTCCGGCGGCGACGGCGGCGCGCTGCCCGCGCGGGCCGCGACGAGGTCCTCCGGCCTGCCGAGGCGGTCGAGGATCCGGCGCGTCGCCGTCCTGCTCTCCGCGCCGCCCTCGGCGGCGCGCATCCGGTCGATCTCCCCGCGCAGCCCGGTGACGAGACGGGCACGCTCGGCGGCCGTCATGGACGTGCCGTGCGCGAGGTCGCCAACCCGGCTCAGATAGTCGAATACGAGCTGGTCGCTTTCGATCCCCACCAAAACCCCAACGGCTGCTCTCGGTTGGCGCTCGTCAACGAACTGATGCCCGGAGGCATCCGTCACGACCGTACCGCGTCGACGGCCGCAGGCTACCGTTATGAGGATGAGCGACGAGCCGAGCGACGACCCCGCGGACCCCGCCACCCAGGGCGGACGCGGAGCGCCCCGCACGCTCGCCGAGGAGCTGCGCTCCCGCGACGACGCCGCCCTCGCGGCCCTGCTGCGGTCCCGGCCCGACCTGCTCAGCCCCGTCCCCGGCGACCTCACCCAGCTCGCCACCCGCGCCGGGACCCGCGCCTCCGTCGTCCGCGCGGTGGAACGCCTCGACCGCTTCACGCTCCAGACCGCCGAGGCCCTGGCCGTCGCCCCCGACCCCGGCTCGTACACGGCGCTCGCCGCGCTGCTCGCCGGTCCGCCCCCCGACGGCCCCGGCGCCCCCGACGAGCAGCCGCCGCCCGGAGCGTCCGGGGCCGGGGCCGGGGCGCCGCCGGGCGAGGCGGAGCTGCGCCGCGCCCTGCGCACGCTGCGCGAACGGGCCCTGCTCTGGGGGGACGACGACCACCTGCGGCTCGTCCGCACCGCCCGGCAGCTGCTCGCCCCCTCCCCCACCGCGCCCTCCCCCACCGGCCTCGGACCCACGCTCGCCGAGGCCACCGGCGGCACCTCGCCGGGCCGCCTCCAGGAGCTGCTGGCCGCCGCCGGGCTGCCCGGCACCGCCGACCCGGTCAGCGCCGTCACCGCGCTCACCGGCCTCTTCGGCGACCGGCGGCGGATGGCGGAGCTGCTGGCCACCGCGCCCCCGGCGGCCCTCGCGATCCTCGGCCGGCTGGAGTGGGGCCCGCCCTACGGCACCGTCGACCTCACCGCGCCCTCCCCGCCCGTCGCCTGGCTGCTCGACCGGGGCCTGCTGGTCCCCTCCGGCGAGGGGACGGTGGTGCTGCCCCGGGAGGTGGCGCTGCACCTGCGGGCCGGACGGGCGCACCGGCGGCCGGAACCGACGCCACCGGCGGTCGCGGTGCGGCGGGAGTACCCGCCGGAGACCGTGGACGCGACGGGTGCGGGGCAGGCGCACGCCGCGCTCGCCACCGTCGAGGAGCTGCTGGGCGCCTGGGAGACGGAACCGCCACCGGTGCTGCGGGCGGGCGGACTCGGCGTCCGGGAGCTGCGCCGCACCGCCAGCAGCCTCGACACCCCCGTCACCACCGCCGCCTTCTGGATCGAACTCGCCTACGCGGCGGGGCTGTTGGCCTCCGACGGCGAGGCGGACGAGCGGTACGCGCCCACCCCCGCCTACGACGAGTGGCTGCGCTCCCCCGCCGAACTGCGCTGGACCAGGCTGGCGGACACCTGGCTGACCGGCACCCGGGTGGCCGGGCTGGTCAGCGAACGGGACGCGAAGGGCCGGACGTTGACCGCGCTCGGCGCGGGCCTGGACCGGAGCCTGGCACCGGAGGTGCGGCGGCGCGCGCTGCGGCTGCTGGCGGCGCTCCCGCCCGGCGCGGCGCCGGACCCCGCCTCGCTGCTCGCCCGGCTGGCCTGGGAGCAGCCGCTCCGCGGCGGCCCCGGCGACACGAGCCCCGAGGCCCGGGGCGCGGCGAGCGGCGAGCCCCGCCCCGGGGGACCGGACGCCGGGACGCCGGGGACCGACGGCGAGAGCGATCCGCGTACGCGGATCGCCCGCTGGACGCTGGAGGAGGCCGAACTGCTGGGCGTCACCGGACGCGGCGCCCTCACCCGCTACGCCCGCGAACTCCTCACGCCCGAGCCCGAGTTGGCGGCGACAGGAGCCCCCGGGGCGGCACCAGAGCCCGGGTCGGCGGGAACGCCCGGGACGCCGGGAACACTTGGGGCGGCGGGCGAGCCGGGACCGCAACCGGTACCGGATCCGGCTCCCGCTCCCGATCGGGCTCCGGGTCGGGCTCCGGACCTGGCTCCGGGCGAGGGCGAACACGGAGCCCTCACCGAGGAGTTGGGCGGCGAGTTGGCCACCACACCGCCGTCGGCCGCGTCCCTGGAGCGGGCGGCCCGCGCGTTGGCGCCCCTGCTGCCCGAACCGCTCGACTACGTGCTGCTCCAGGCCGACCTCACCGCCGTCGCCCCCGGACCGCTCACCCGTGAGCTGTCGGCCGTCCTCGGGGTGCTCGCGGAGGTCGAGTCGACCGGCGGCGCCACCGTCTACCGCTTCACCCCCGCCTCCGTCCGCCGCGCCCTCGACGCCGGGCGCGCCGCCACCGACCTGCACGCCTTCCTCACCGCCCACTCCCGTACGCCCGTCCCGCAGCCGCTCAGCTACCTGATCGACGACGTCGCGCGGCGGCACGGGCACCTCCGCGTCGGGGCCGCCTCCTCCTACCTCCGCTGCGACGACGACGCGCTGCTCGCCGAGATCCTCGCCGACCGGCGCGCCGCCACGCTCGGCCTCCGGCTGCTCGCCCCCACCGTGCTCGCCTCCCACACACCCCCCGACCAACTCCTCACGAAACTCCGCGAGATGGGGTACGCCCCGGCCGCCGAGTCAGCCGAGGGAACGGTTCTCGTCGCACGGCCCGACGCCCACCGCACCCCCCGGCGCACCCCACCCCAGCCGGTACCGGACGGCCCGCCCACCCCCGACCGGGCGCTGCTCACCGCCGCCGTCCGGGCCATCCGCGCGGGCGACCGCGCGGCGACGGTGCCGCACGAGCCCCCGGCCGCCCCGGCACGGGAGGGCGGCCAGCCCGGCCGCCCCGGCCCCCACGCCCCGCGACGCCCCGGACCGGGCGGCGCGCGGCCCCGGCCCACCGGGCAGCGCCTCGGGGAGCTGCCCCGCACCACCTCCGCGGAGACCCTCACCCTGGTCCGCGAGGCCGCGCGCACCGGCGCCGCGCTGTGGATCGGCTACGTCAACGCCGAGGGCTCGGCCAGCCAGCGCGTCATCGCGCCGGTCCGCGTCGAGGGCGGCTTCGTCACGGCGTACGACCACACCAGCGACGCCGTCCGCACCTACCCCCTGCACCGCATCACCGGCGCCGCCGACCTCCCCGACCAGTAGCCCCGCTACTCCGGGCCGACCAGGCATCACGGGTTGTCGTCCCCCGTCAGCTCCCACCAGCGATGCGGCACACTGGACGTTTGGCTTGTGTCAGCCGCTTCGTCCGTCCGTCGTACCGCTGAGGAGAACCGCGTGAACGGTGGCCCGCTGATCGTCCAGAGTGACAAGACGCTGTTGCTGGAGGTCGACCACGAGCAGGCCGACGCGTGCCGCCGCGCCATCGCGCCCTTCGCCGAGCTGGAGCGGGCTCCCGAGCACATCCACACCTACCGGCTCACCCCGCTCGGTCTGTGGAACGCGCGGGCCGCCGGGCACGACGCGGAGCAGGTGGTGGACGCGCTGGTGGCGTACGCGCGCTACCCGGTGCCGCACGCGCTGCTCGTCGACGTGGCCGAGACCATGGCGCGGTACGGGCGGCTCACGCTGACCAAGCACCCCGCGCACGGACTGGTCCTGCACAGCAGCGACCGCCCGGTGCTGGAGGAGGTGCTGCGCTCGAAGCGGGTACTGCCGCTGGTGGGCGAGCGGATCGACCCGGACACCGTGATCGTCCACCCCTCGGAGCGCGGGCAGATCAAGCAGGTGCTGCTCAAGCTGGGCTGGCCCGCCGAGGACCTGGCGGGCTACGTCGACGGTGAGGCGCACCCGGTGGCGCTGGAGGAGGACGGCTGGGCGCTGCGCCCGTACCAGCGGCAGGCCGTCGAGGGGTTCTGGCACGGCGGTTCCGGCGTGGTGGTCCTGCCCTGCGGGGCGGGCAAGACGCTGGTCGGCGCGGGGGCGATAGCGCGGGCCAGCGCGACGACGCTGATCCTGGTGACCAACACGGTCTCCGCCCGGCAGTGGAAGCACGAGCTGGTCCGCCGGACCTCGCTCACCGAGCACGAGGTGGGCGAGTACAGCGGGGCGCGGAAGGAGATCCGGCCGGTCACCATCGCCACCTACCAGGTGCTGACGGCGAAGCGGAAGGGCGTCTACCCGCACCTTGAGCTGTTCGACTCCCGCGACTGGGGTCTGGTCATCTACGACGAGGTACACCTGCTGCCCGCGCCGGTGTTCAAGTTCACCGCCGACCTCCAGGCGCGGCGCCGTCTGGGGCTGACCGCCACCCTCGTACGGGAGGACGGCCGCGAGTCGGACGTGTTCTCACTCATCGGCCCGAAGCGCTTCGACGCGCCCTGGAAGGAGATCGAGAACCAGGGCTACATCGCCCCCGCCGACTGCGTCGAGGTGCGCGTCGGGCTCACCGAGTCCGAACGGCTCGCCTACGCGACGGCCGAGGCGGAGGAGAAGTACCGCTTCTGCGCGACGACGGGCAGCAAGCAGCGGATCACCGAGGCGCTGGTGCGGCGGCACCGGGGCGAGCAGACGCTCGTCATCGGCCAGTACATCGACCAGCTCGACGAGTTGGGCGCCCACCTCGACGCCCCGGTGATCAAGGGGGACACCACTCCGGCGCAGCGGGAGAAGCTGTTCGACGCGTTCCGCTCGGGGGAGCTGAGCTGCCTGGTGGTGTCCAAGGTCGCCAACTTCTCGGTCGACCTGCCCGAGGCGACGGTCGCGATCCAGGTGTCCGGCACCTTCGGCTCCCGCCAGGAGGAGGCCCAGCGCCTCGGCCGGGTGCTGCGTCCCAAGGCCGACGGGCACGAGGCACGGTTCTACTCCGTCGTGGCGCGGGACACCATCGACCAGGACTTCGCGGCGCACCGCCAGCGCTTCCTCGCCGAGCAGGGCTACGCGTACCGCATCGTCGACGCGAACGAACTGCTCGACGGCGAGGCCCCGGCTCCCGACCCGCACCAGGACTCCGACCCGGACTCCGACCCGGACCCGGCGGGCTGACCCCCGGGACCAGCCCCGGCGGGTGCGGTTCCGGGCTCCGGCCCGGAATCCGAAAACGGCTGACGGACCCCGAACCGGGCCACGCGCCCCGAACCGGCGGGCCGGACACTGCCGCCCGGGTCGCGGTCACCCGGGGCGCGGGAGCGTCTAACCGGGACCGGGATCAGGGCGGGGCGGTGCCCCGGAGCGGTGTCCGGCTCGTGGGCGGCGGTACGGGAGGGCGGGCGGACGTCCTAGGGTTCTCGCCCGTGACCGCACCTTCCCCGCACCTGCGCGCGACGGCGAACGCCTACGACGGCGTCGCCGCCCTCTACGCCGAACTCGGCCTCGACCAGCTGGACGCGTATCCGCTGGAACGCTCCGTCCTCGCCGCGTTCGCGGAACTGGCCGGGTCCTCCGGTGCCGGACCCGTCGCGGAGCTGGGCTGCGGCCCCGGCGGGGTGACCGCGCGCCTGCGGGACCTTGGGCTGGACGTCTTCGGCGTCGACCTGTCCCCGGCGATGGTCGGCCTGGCCCGGGAGACCCACCCGGACCTGCGCTTCGAGGTCGGCTCCATGGACGCCCTCGACCTCGCGGACGGCGCGCTGGGCGGCGTCGTCGCCTGGTACTCGGTCATCCACGCTCCACCCCGCGAACTGCCCTCGTACCTCGCGGAGTTCCGGCGGGTTCTCGGGCCGGGCGGCCATCTCCTGCTCGCCTTCTTCGAGTCGGGCGGCGAACCGGTCGCGGCCTTCGACCACAAGGTGACGACCGCCTACCGGTGGCCGATCGACGAGCTGGCCGAGTTGACGGCCGCGGCCGGGTTCACCGAGGCCGCACGGATGCTCCGCGCCCCGTACGAGGGGGAACGGCAACTCCCCCGGGGCCACCTGCTGCTGCGCGCGGCCTGACCCCGTACGCGACCGCCCGCCGCGCCTCATCTCGCCTCGCCCGTCGACCACTCGACCGAACTCCGTTACGCGGTAGTCCAGTTGGCGGACGTGCTGGTGACGGACGCCCGGGGTCCCCACCCCGCCGCGGTTCCGCGTCACAGCCCCTCCCGCCCTCCGGAAACGTTGCGCCACGACTCCCCGCGCAGTAACTCCGTATGTGGTACAGAGTACAACGTACAGAGAAAGCTTGAGCCGCCCCAGCGAGGAGTTCCGTGCACATCACCGACACCGCCATATGCCTGACCGTCGACGACGTTCCGGCCTCCGTTTCGTTCCTGACCAGGCACTTCGGCTACACCGAGGCCATGGCCGCCGACGGCTTCGCCTCCCTCAGCCACCCCGGCGCGCCCAGCGTGGTCTTCCACCGGCGCGGTCTCGAAGTGCTCCCCGAGGGCTTCCGCGACCGGACCGCGGACGGGGTGATCCTCGCCTTCGTCGTGAACGACCTGCACAGGGAGTACGAGCGACTGCGCGCCGAAGGGGTCACCATCACCCTGGAGCCGCGCGAGGAGCCGTGGGGCGAGCGGCTGTTCATGGTCGCCGACCCCAACGGGGTCCCCGTCGAACTGGTCGAATGGGCCGAGAAGAACGGGAACGAGAGCGCGAACATGGCCCCGTAGGGCCGGAACCTGGCGTGCCAGCGCACGGCCCGCGCGTCCCCGCGTGTGCCGTGCGCTGCTTCCGCGTCAGCCGACCCTCGCCCAGCCACAAGAAGCCACACGTCGAGCTCGCAACACGGCGGGCGTCCTGGGGAGTTGGCAGTCGAGCCCCCGTACGTCCCGGTCCACAGCGGCCGGTTGGTGCGTGTTCCCGTACTCGGCGGGCGAGTTGGCGAGCGTCCGGGTGCTCAGCGGGCCGGTTGGTGAGCCTCCCGGTGCTCAGCGGACCGGTTGGCGGACCGGTTGCTGGGCGTCCCGGCAACGGTCCGGGCCGTCCGCCGACCGTCCCTCGTGCGCGCCGAGGACGGCCACCTCGAACGCGGTGCCGAGGAAGACCCGCACGGCACGCAGCCCGTTCCCGATGCGGTGCCCGCGCCGCGCGCCACCCACCGGGGCCTCCGCCAGCCCGTCCGTACCTCCGGCGTTCGCCGCGTTCCGGGCGCCCCGCGTGCTCCGGGCCCCGGGTGCGTTCCCGTTGCCGGGTGTGCTGCGGGCCCCGGGGGCGTTCCGGTTGGCGGGGGCGGTCACGCCGGGGCATCCGGTGCCGGACGGGCCGTGCCGCGTGGGATCAGTGACCGTGTGATTCATGCCCCCAGCCTGCGGCGGACCGGCCACTCCGCACATCAGCCGCACGTCCCGGCGGCCGGGCCCGCGTGTCCCTCCCCGGGGTGAGCCGCCCCGGAGAGAGCTTCGGGGTTCACCCCTGAGAGGGCCCCGGACCGGCGGCCAGCGAGCGGGCGGACAGCGGGCCGCCGAGCCGACGGACACGGCAGACACGGCAGACACGGCAGGGCGGACGGACGCGGACGGACGGACACGGCCGGGCGCACGGACACGGCCGGGCGCACGGGGCACGGGCAGCCCGGCGTCGCGGTGGTGCGGCAGCCCGGGCGGCCCGGCGGACCGCGAGGAAAACCGTTCGCGGTTCCCGGGCCCCGGCACTACACTCCCCGACTTCTGCCTCCTCCCCGCCCGGGAGGTGCCCGCCGCACGGAAACCGGCCGGGCCACCCCTTCCGTACCCGTTCCACCGCCGCCGCGTGCCCTGTCGCGCGCGCTCGCGGCGGTCATCCCTGGAGGCACATCCGTGTCCGGCACGCCACCGCCCCTCGACCACGAACGCCCGGACAGCGAGGGGAAACACCCGGAAACCGACCGGAAACGCTCGGACGCCGAGCGGGAACGTTCGGACGGCGGCCCGCTGGAGAGCGAGCAGGCCCACCTCGCCGCGTCCCGGGCGGCGCTGCGCGCGATGCGCGTGAACGCCGAGAGCCTGGAGACCAGCTCCACCACGAGCTGGGTCAACGACCAGATCCTCCGGGCCGACCTGGACAAACGCATCGCCGCGCTGGCGGATCTCGCCGAGACACCGCTGTTCTTCGGACGGCTGGACACGGTGCCCGACCGGTCCGGCGAGTCCACCCGCTACTACATCGGCCGCCGCCACGTCCACGACGCGGACGGCGACCCCATGGTGATCGACTGGCGCGCGCCGGTCTCCCGTCCCTTCTACCGCGCCTCCCGGCAGGACCCGCAGTCCGTGGCGTTGCGCCGCCGATTCGGCTACACCGGCGGGGAGTTGACCGCCTACGAGGACGAGCGGTTCGCGGGCGACCCCGGCACGGACTCGCCAGCTGACGCCGACACCCCGTCCGCGGAGGGCAGTTCAGGAGAGACGAGCGCGCTGTTGCGGGCCGAGATCGAACGGCCACGCGTCGGCCCCATGCGGGACATCGTCGCGACGATCCAGCCGGAACAGGACGAGATCGTCCGCGCGGAGGTCGGGGAGACGCTCTGCGTGCAGGGCGCGCCCGGCACCGGGAAGACGGCGGTTGGCCTGCACCGCGTCGCCTACCTGCTGTACACGCACCGCGAACGCCTCGCGCGCGGCGGCGCGTTGATCCTCGGGCCGAACGACTCCTTCCTCCGCTACATCGAGCAGGTGCTCCCCGCCCTCGGTGAGGTCCGGGTCCGGCAGTCCACGGTGGCGGAGTTGGTCGCCCACGTGCCGGTGCGCGGGGCCGACACGGCGCGGGCGGCGACGGTCAAGGGGGACGCGCGGATGGCCCAGCTGCTGCGCCGCGCGGTGCGCTCCGGTGTACGGGCTCCGGAGGAACCGCTGGCCCTAGTGCGCGGCTCCCGTACCTGGCGCGTGCCGGTGGACGAACTCCGGGGCATCGTCGAGGAGTTGCGGGCCGACATCGACCGCTGGGGCGACACCCGCGACATGCGCTACGGCGCCGCCCGGGAGGCGTTGCCGCAGCGCCTCGCGCACGCCGTGCTCGTGCGGATGGAACGGGCGGGCGAGGCACCCGACGACCGAACCCAGAACGCCGTGGCCCGCTCCGCCCCGGTCAAGGCGATCGTCAACTTCTGCTGGCCGGCGGTGGATCCGGCGAAGCTGGTCCTGCGGCTGCTGTCCGACGCGGACTTCCTAGCCGAGCAGTCCGAGGGGCTGCTCACCCCCGAGGAGCAGCGGGCGGTGCTCTGGCCGAAACCCGCGCGGGGAGTGCGGTCCGCCAGGTGGTCGGCGGCGGACGCGGTGCTGGTGGACGAGGCCACCGATCTGGTGTCCCGCCTCTCCTCGCTGGGCCATGTGGTGCTGGACGAGGCACAGGACCTCTCCCCCATGGAGTACCGCGCGGTGGGTCGCCGCTGCGCCACCGGCACCGCCACTGTCCTCGGGGACATCGCCCAGGGCACCACCCCCTGGGCCACGCGGAGTTGGACCGACGCGCTCACGCACCTCGGCAAACCGGGAGCGGAGGTAACGGAGTTGACGCGCGGGTTCCGGGTGCCGCGCGAGGTGATCGCCTACGCCTCCCGGCTGCTGCCCGAGATCGCGCCGACACTCCGCGAGGCCACGTCGGTTCGGGAGTCCCCCGGCGACTTCGCCGTACTGCGGTGCCCGGAGGGCGCGTTGACGGAGGCGGTGCACGAGGCCGTGCGGCGCGCGCTGGAACGCGAGGGCTCCGTCGGCCTGATCGTCTCGGACGCGCGCGTCCCGGAGTGGGAGGGGCTCCTCGACGGGGCGGGAGTGCCCTGGCTGCGGCCGGGCGAGGGGACCGCCCCGGACGTCCGGCTCACGCTCGTGCCCGCCGGTCTGGCCAAGGGCCTGGAGTACGACCACGTGGTGCTGGAGGAACCGGCGGCGCTGGTGGCCGCCGAACCGGACGAGCGCACCGGGCTGCGCCGCCTCTACGTCTGCCTCACCCGGGCCGTCTCCGGTCTGCTCGTGGTGCACGCCCAGCCGCTCCCGGAAGCCCTCACCGCCGCCTCCTGACAGCGACCGCCCACCCGCTCCACGGGAACGCGCCGCACGTCTCCGCTCCTCCCCTCCGGAGCGGGGACGTGCAACCACTCGCGTTCCAGCAGAAGTTCACTGGCCGGAGTGCCATTCCTCCGCCGTCAGGGCGTACTCCACCTCGCCCTGTTCGGAGCCCTCGATGGCCTCCGGCCAGTCCTGGAAGAAGGTACGGACGAACCGCAGCCCGGTCTTCTCCATCACCTTCCGCGAGGGGGAGTTGACGGTCATGGTGTAGGCGACGACCCGGCGCACGCCCAACTCGGTGAACCCCTTACGGACGAGGGCCCGCGCGCCCTCGGTCGCGTAGCCGGACCCCCAGGCGTCCCGGCGGAGCCGGTAGCCCAACTCCACGGTGCCCGCCGCGTCTTCGGGGCAGAACTCGAACCAGCCGAGGAAGCGCCCGGAGACCCGCTCCTCGGCTGCCCAGAAGCCGCGCGTCCCCAGGGTCGAGTGGTGGCGCAGCAGTCCGGGCAGCACCGCCTCGCGTACCCGCTCCCGGGGGGTGGGACGCCCGCCGGTGAGGTAGCGCATCACGGCGGGGTCGCTGTCCAGCTCCACCAGCAGGTCCTCGTCGTCCTCGGTGAACGGGCGCAGCAGCAGCCGGTCGGTGGTCAGGAAGGGCGTGGCGGGGGAGATCATCCGCCGATTCTCGGCGTCCGGCCCCCTCCCCCGCCACCGCATAGCCGCCCGCGTCGCGACCGTGTGGGCGCGACCTCCCGGCGGACCCCGGCGCTGGGACCGCACCCCAACACGCCCTACGCTGCCTGGAGTTCGTGGGAGAAGCGGGCGATCGGGGCCGCCGGGCGGGTGAAGAAGGTACGGGCCCGGTCCAGCGCGTCCAGGTCGTCGCGTACCTGACCGGGCCGGGACCCGTTGCCGAACAGCATCCCGCCGAAGCGCATGCCCATGTAGGCGGCGGTGTTGTTCATGGTGGTCACCAGCCCGTCGGCCACGCTCTCCTCGCGGTCCGCCATCGCCGTCACGCCCCACAGGGTGCGGCCCGCCATCGTCGCCTTGAAGTCCGAGTCGGGGGACGAGAGCCAGCCGGACCAGTAGTCGAGGTAGCGCTTGGTCTGTGCGGAGAAGGTGTACCAGTACAGCGGCGAGGCGATGACCACGTCGGTGGCCTCCAACGTGGCCCGTCGCAGGGTCTCTTCGGCCTCGCCACCCACCGTCTCGCCCCCCTCGTGCCGCCCGTCCTGGAAGTCGGGCAGCGTCAGCCGCGAGAGGTCGACCCAGCGCCGGGACACCCGCGCGGGCAGCTGTTCGGCGGCCGTGCGCGCCAGGATCTCCGTGTTGCCCTCCGCGCGTGAGCTGCCCAGCACGAAGAGGAAGGACCGGCCGTCGGTGGTCGGATTGTCGAGGTCGGTGATGGTGGCCATCTCACACTCCCAGTCGTCGGTGCGCACACGGACCGAGCGGCGTCCCGGGCGCGCGGGCCGCGGCCGCGCGGACCGTCCGGGGACCGGCCACACCACCGTTGACCTGCGGGGAATGCCCGCTCACTGGAAGACGTTAGAGCCTGACACCAGTGTGAGAGTCAAGCGCGAAGGGCGGGAGTCCATGCTGATCGGTGAGTTGTCCCGGCGTACCGGCGTCAGTCCACGGCTGCTGCGGTACTACGAGGCTCAGGGCCTCCTCACCGCCGATCGCGGCGCGAACGGCTACCGCACGTACGACGAGGGGGCGGAGCGGACCGTCCGGCAGGTGCGCGCGCTGCTGGACGCGGGGCTGTCCACGGAGATCATCCGCACCGTGCTGCCCTGTACGTACGGAGACACGTACGGCGGGAAGCCGCGCATCAACTGGTGCACAGAGCTACGGACGCTGGTGGACCGGGAGTTGGACGCGATGAACGAGCGGATCAACGCCCTCCAGCGCAGCCGCGACAACCTCGCGGGCTACCTGGCCCACTCCTGAACTCCCGGGCCCCGGCCCCTGACTCCACCGCTCCCGCAGCCCGGGCTCGCGCCTCCGACTCCGCCCGGCCCGGAAACCAGCCCCTCACTCGCGCCTTCTGACTCGGCCCGGCCCGGGAACCAACCGGGCTCCCGCCGGTGACTCCGCCTGGCCCGGGCTCGGTTGGGACGGAGACGGCGGCTCGGAAGCGACCGTCGGGACGGGCCGAAGGGGGCACCGCCGCCAGCGACGGAACCGGCGGTTGACCCCGACACCGACCGGCGGCACCGACACCGGTACCGGACGGTCGCGACACCGAGGTGGGCCGCGACGCCCAAGTGGCCCTCGCGGCACCGGACGTGGGTCTGGCGCGTCACCTCACTCGCGCCAGAACAGGTGGTGGGTCACTCGCGCCAGAACAGGTGGTGGGTCACTCCGCTCGGGCTCGGAACCCGCTCGTGGTGGAAGCGGTCGGACAGTTCCTCGGGCGACTCCCACAGCCGCGAACCGGCGCCGATCGTCACCGGCGCGACCGCCACGTGCAGGGTGTCGACGAGGTCGGCGTCCAGGAACTGCCGCACGGTGATGGCCCCACCGCCGATCCGGACGTCCTTGCCTCCGGCCGCCTCCCGCGCCTGGTCGAGGACGGTCGCCGGATCGCCGTCGACGAAGTGGAAGGTGGTGTCGGACAGCGTGAACGAGGGCCGTGTGTGGTGTGTCATCACGAACACCGGTGTGTGAAAAGGCGGTTCGTCTCCCCACCAGCCCTGCCACTCGTGGTCCTCCCACGGCCCCCGCTGCGGGCTGAACTTGTTGCGGCCCATGATCTCGGCGCCGATGTTCCGGGCGTAGTCCCGGGTGAAGTAGTCGTCCAGCCCGCGGCTTCCGCCCGGTTCGGTTCGGCCGGGCCAGCTCGCCGTGGCACTCGCCCAGCCGAGCAGGTCGCCGGGGTCGGAGTCGCCGAACGGCCTCTCCAGACTCTGGTGCTCACCGGAGCAGTACCCGTCCCGCGAGACGCTGAAGTTATGGACTCTCACCAACTGGCTCATGTTTCTCCTGAGGTTGTCGACGAAGGTCAGACCACCCGGGCGGAGAGAACTCATCGCCCCGGAACACCGCACCACCGATCCCCCGGCCTCGGCTCGTGCCCGGGCCAACCCCGGTCCCTGCGCGACACATTGACGACACACTGCGCCCCGCCCGCGCCGGGGGGTGCGGCGGCGGAACGGCCGAGGGCCACCCCCGGCCGTCGCGTGGGCACGGTGTGGCTCCGGCACGAGGTACGGCCCAGGGACACAGGGGCCCGGCACGGACGGACGGCGCAGACACGGGGCCACGCCGGGGGAGGCAGGGCGCGGTACGTCCACGGCGGCGGTGCCGTGATGGCGGCCCATGGTGGCGGTGGGTCGCCGAACCGCTCCCGGTGATGGGTTACTTGTCCAGGACGGCGCGCCACTCCGCGACGGCTTCCGGCGCCACCGGACCGGCCCAGCCCTCCGGGCGCGCCGCGCGGCCGATGTGGAAGGCGTCGATGCCCGCCTCCAACAGCCCCGGTACGTGGTCGAGTCGGAGCCCACCGCCGACCAGCAGCCGTGATTCGTACCCCGGTTCGCCCCTGCGGGTCCGGGCTGCCTCGTCCACCAGCACGGAACGTCCCGCGTCCACGCCCTCCGCCGATCCAGCCGTCAAGTACGTGTCCAAGCCGGGTAGTTCGGCAAGTCGTCGGCGGGACTCCGGCCGGTCGGCGGCGCTGTCGATCGCCCGGTGGAAGGTCCAGCGGCAGCCCTCGACGGCCTCGGCCACCGTCACCACGGCCCGGAAGTCGGGACGCCCCGCGTCGTCCAGAAAACCGAAGACGAACTCCTCCGCGCCCTCCGCGCGCAACATCGCCGCCTGGGCCGTCAGGGCGTCCAGCGCCGCGGACCCACCGGCGGTGAACCCCCCGCGTGCCCGCAGCATGACGCGGAGGGGGAGGTCGACCGCCTCCCGAACGCGTCCCACGGTCTCCCGTGACGGGGTCAGCCCGTCGGCCGCCATATCGGCCGCCACTTCCAGGCGGTCGGCGCCCCCGGCGCGGGCCGCGGTCGCGTCTTCCGCGCTGAGCGCGATCACCTCAAGCAATGGACTGGACACGCAGGTCAGCTTGTCACAGCCAACGATCTCCGGAAAGACCGATCAGCGGCCCCTCCGGCGACCCGGCCCGGCAGCTCCGTCCGACGCCGCTCCCGCCCGACGCGTCACCCGCCGAGGCCATCCCGGAAGATCACGTCCGGAAGCAATCCGCTCGCAAGCGGCCTCGAACCGTCCCCGAATCCGTCCGGAAGCCGCCCCGGAAGCGAGCACGTGGACGGTTCCCCCGCGCACCCTCCGGTCAGGAACGCGCCCGGTTCGTTCAGCCGCCCCGTGACCAGCAGGATCACCCGTCCCGTCGGTCGCCCACGAACGGCTGCCGACACGCGGGCCGGACCACTGCCCGTACGGCCACCAACCCACCGCCAACCAGGGCTGGTTGCGGTTGCACGACCCCGCCGCACGGCCCGGTCGCCGCCCGGGCGCCCCCGGAACACCACCGTCGGCACCGTGGCCCACCCCGAACGGCGACCGCGATCCCGAGCCCGGACGGTCAGCGCGAACCCGCCCTCCTCCCCGAACACCAAGACGGACGGCGCCGCCCCGTCGACGCGGTCCCCCCCCCGTCGCCAGAGCCCGAGCCAGGGCCCGAACCACCGGACCCACGAACCCACCACGAACCCACAGACCCAACAGGCCCAGCAGACCCACAGATCCAACAGATCCAACAGATCCAACAGATCCACCGCGGATCCTCAGGGGTGACGCCGGCATCGCCCATATCACCCCCGCCCACCACATCACCCCCGCCCGCGCGGCCCGTTCCGCACGGTGGAGAATCAACGGGCGCCGCTCGGGCGGCTGCGGGGTGCGGAACGGTGGTGTTTAATCGCGCGGGGACCGAACTGCGAGGAGGTCAGGGCCATCGAGGGACGGCGGATGGCGGAGCTGGAGCCAACCGACCCACGACGGGTGGGGCGTTACCGGATCAGCGCGCTGCTGGGCACCGGTGGGATGGGCCGCGTCTACCTGGGCCACTCGCCCAGTGGACGGCTGGTGGCCGTCAAGGTCGTACGGCCCGAACTCGCCGAGGACCAGGGATTCCGCCGCCGGTTCGCGCGGGAGGTGGCGGCGGCGCGCAGGGTCACCGCCTTCTTCACCGCCGCCGTCGTCGACGCGGACCCGGAGGGTGCGCCACCCTGGCTCGCCACGGCCTACGTCCCCGGCATCCCCCTGGACAGGGCGATCGCCGGGCACGGCCCCTGGCCCGTCGACTCGGTTCGGACCCTCGGAGCGGGGCTGGCAGAGGCTCTGGAGGCCATCCACGAGGTCGAGTTGGTCCATCGCGACCTCAAACCGGCCAACGTGCTCATCGCTCCCGACGGCCCCCGGGTGGTGGACTTCGGGATCTCCGTCGCGGCCGAGGAGACCGCACTGACCCACACCGGGATGATCGTGGGCACCCCCGGGTTCATGGCGCCCGAGCAACTCATCGGTGATCCGGTCACCCCGGCCACCGACGTCTTCACCCTCGGCTCCGTCCTCACCTACGCGGCCACCGGCCGGGGACCGTTCGGTGTGGGCTCCGCCCAGTCCCTCAACTTCCGTATCGCGTACCGGGATCCGGACCTCAGCGCGCTGCCCCCCTCCGGACTGGAGGCCGTGGCACGCTGCCTGGCCAAGGACCCGGCCCAACGGCCCACGGTGGCCGAGCTGGTGGAGGAGTTCGGGCTGGCCGCCGCGGACACCGGCGCCTACCGGATACAGTCCGCTTCCGCCCCCTCGGCCTGGCTCCCCGACCCCGTCGCCAACGACCTCGCGGCGTTCACGACCGCGACCTCCCCGGCGCCCACGGCCCCCGCGTCGGCACCCGCACAGCCACCGGCCCAGAGCCCGAAGCAAGCGCGCCCCGCACCCCCGGGCCCCGTGCCAGATCCGTCCTCACCCTCGCAGTTCGCGGCCATCCCCACCGTGTCCGCGGGCCCCGCCCCGACACCCGCTCCCCCCACCGCACCACCCCTCCAGCACACCGAGCCCGCCGGTCAGCGGGGACCGGCCACCCCGTCGGACCGGACGCCCGCCTTCGCCTCCGCGAACCAACCCACCGCGTCCGCCGCGCCCGACCGGCGAGCCACCCCCGGGCCACCCGCCCAGCAGACGACCAGCGTGTCTCCCGCCACCACACCCCGCCGCCGCTACCTTCCCTTCCGGATCGCCCCCGTCGCGCTGACCCTGGGCTACTTCCTCCCGATCATCGTCGACGCCCCCATCGGGCCGGAGATCACCGTCTACACCGTCTCCGTCGCGCTCTCCGTGCTGAGTTGCGCCCTCGTGGGCCGCAGGGTGAAGCGGGGTACGGTCCCGCACGGCCTCTGGCGCGTGCACGTGGTCGCCACCTTTCAGGTGCTCGGGATACTCGGCCTCGGATTCCTCTCACAGTTCCTGTACTTCTTCTTCGCCTGGCCGTTCTGGGTGGTCGGCTGCGGTGCGCTGGCCTACACCCTCGCCTTCCCCCCGGATCGCGCACCCCGGTCAACAGCCCCGTTCCGCAAGGCTGTTGGCCAAGCCCCACCGCACCACCGCTGACACCCGCACCCATGCACCCGTGCACCCGTGCACCCGTGCACCCCCGCACCCGTACACCGACGAACCGGTACGCCGGAGAACCCCCGCCCCTGCCCGGCGCCCTACCGGCAGGGCGCTCAACGAGCGTCAACCGCCTGCTGGTTCGCACGCCACTCGGGAGCGAGCACCGACCAGATCTCAACGTCCTGACGCTCGCCCCGATGCAGGAAGTACTCCCGCAGGACGCCGTCCCGCGTCATCCCGAGCCGTCTGGCCACCGCGACGCTCGCCGTGTTCTCCGCCGCGACCCGCCACTCGATCCGGTGGACGCCGCGCTCCTCCACCGCCCAGTCGATGATCACGCGGCACGCGCGGGTCACCAACCCACGTCCCACCGCGCTCGGCTCCAGCCAGCAGCCCGCCTCCGCCGTCCCCTGCTCCAGGTCCATCGTGCGGAACAGAACCCCGCCGACGAGCTTGCCGTCCTCCCAGATCCCGTAGATACGCCCGGTGTCGGTGGCGGCCTTCTCCGCGTACCTCCGAAGGGTCGCGCGGCTCGACTCCACATCGGTGACCACGTCCGGCAGTCCGATGTACCGGCCGATGTACTCCCGCCCCCGATCGATGTTCGCCAGGAACTCCGCAGCCCACCAGGGCTCCAGCGGCCGCAACTCCGCCTCTTGCCCAAGCGACTTGACGAACATCACGCCTCCTCCGTCGAACCGGGCCCCGTCCGTGCGAGCCTCCCACAACCACGGCCCACCGCCCCTGCGAACCCACCAGGCCCGCCGGTCCCCGACCCCGGGGCGAGGCCCGTCGAACCTCGCCAACAGCCCGTTCCCCCGGCGGGGTTCCACGAGGGGGACACACCTCCCCACACCACCCCCCGGACCAACCCGCAGTGACCCAGCCGGGAGTGAACGTCCGTCGTGGTACTGCCCGTCGTGGTACTGCTCCTCGTGGACCTCGCCGTCGTGGAACCGCTCTCGTGGAACGGGCATCACTCCGGCGCCGGGGCACCGGTGACCCCGATCCCAAGTGAGGACGCCAACACCGGGGCGAGATCGAGCAGTTGCTCCATGGACACCGTCGCTCCCGACAGTCCCCGCACGTCCCCGCGCAGGGAGAGTTCGGCGGCGCCCCGCAGATCCACGTCCCGCATACGGACCTCGCTGATCTCCGCCGCACGCACGACGGAACCCGGGAACGCCACCCGCTCCAGCCGCGCCCCACCGAAGTCCGGCTCGATCAGCACGCAGTTCTCGAAGACGACGTCCCGCAGTTCCGCCTGCCGGAGGTTGAGGAAGTCGACCTTCCCTCCGCTCACCACCACCCGCGTCAGCCGCGCACCATGCGCCTGCGCCCCGCCCAACCGCGCCCCGACGAGCCGGACGTCGCGGAGTTCCGCACCGACCAGCCGGGTACCCGCCCCGCGCACCCCGTCCAGTACCGAGTCGAGGAACCGCGCGTTGTCGAACCGGGCCTCGTCCAAGGCGCAGTTCAGCAGCTCACAGTCGAGGAACGTGGTTCCGGCAGCCCGGACCCGGCTCAGGTCCAGCTCCGCGAAGCGCACGCCGTCGTGATCGCCGTTGGGCCCCAGCGTGTCCTCCGCCCGGCCCCCGTCGTACTCCCGCAGTTCCGGAAGATCGACCTCCGGCCGCCGTACGGGGGCCACACCCCCGTTTCGTTCCGCCGCGTCACGCACCATGCCCCCATCCTGTACCCCGCCACCGACCCCTGCCTCACCCGCACCCCACCAGCGCCCCACCCCCGTGACCACGACTCGGCCGAACCAGCCCACCCCACCGGCCTCCCTAAGCGCCGCCCCTTCACCACCGCCGTGGCCACCGCGTCACGTCCCCACGCCCCACCTCCGGCACCAGGCGCACTCCCCGCTCGGCGCACTCCCCGCTCGGACGCTCCCCCACCCGGCGGCGCACGCCCGGCACACCCCTCCACACCGGCCTAACCTGCCCGTATGAGCCTCATCGTCCCCCGCAAGGGGTGGCTGCTGGGCGTGGGCGCCCTCTGTGTGGTGGCCGCGATCGTCATCAGCGTGCTGGTGTTCACCCGATCCGGTAAGGACGAGGGACGCGCGGAGTCGCTCGTCATCCCCGAGGGCTGGCGGGCCAGCCAGGTCTACCCCGCCGCCGACCGGGCGCTCGACCTGCCGCGCGGAACCACCAGAAAGGCCGCACGGCGAGCGGCGCGGCACGGCGAACTGAACCTCCCGCGCGAAGCCGACGGAAACCCGGAGGGCTATCTGTTCCCGGCCACCTATCCGATCGACGAGCGGACCACCGCCCGTCAACTGCTCGGCCACATGGCCGGCACCGCGCATATCCGGTTGCGGCGGGGCGCGGCCACCACGTACGACGCGCTGACCGTCGCGAGTCTCGTACAGGCCGAGGCGGACAACCCGTCCGACATGGGCAAGGTCTCGCGGGTGATCGCCAACCGTCTGGAGCGGGGAATGCCACTCGGGCTCGACGCGACCATCAACTACGCGCTCGGCCGCTCCACCCTGCGCACCACCCATGCGGACACGCGGCTGAACAGTCCGTACAACACCTACCGGCACCGGGGACTTCCCCCAACTCCCGTGAACAACCCGGGAGAACACGCGATCCGGGCTGCGGTGAAGCCACCCAGGGGCGACTGGCTGTACTTCGTCACCGTGCGACCGGGCGACACCCGGTTCACCGACAACTACAAGCAACACCAGCGTTGGGTAAGGGAGTTCAACGAGAACCAGCGCGGCGAACACTGACCCGGACCCCGCCGCGTCCCCTCGCCCCGGGATGCGGGGCGACCGGCCTTCAGGAGATCGCGGACCGGGCGGGCGTGGCCGTCCAGTCGATCTACTTCTCGTTCGGCAACAAGCGCACGCCGTTCGCCTCCGTCATCGACACGACGATCGCCGGTGACACCGAGCCCGTCGCGACGACGGAGCGGGAGTGGTTCCGCACCCCCCCGCCGCGCCGTCCGCGCCCACCAACCGCGCTCCACGTGCGCGGCACCCGCGGGATCCCGGAGCGCGTCGCGCCGATCATGCCGCTGATCGCGGATCGCCGCCCGGTGGCCGGGCAGCCAGGACCAGCGCTACACGGTGCGGCGGACCGCCACCGAGTCACTGGTCGCCAAGCCCGACGCTCCCCGGCCGGTCCGCCACCGACGCGGCGGATCGGCTCTTCGGCCTGCTCAGCCCGGAGTCGTACCTGATCCTCGTCCGCGACCGCGGCTGACCACCGGAACGACGGGAGGAGTGGGCCCCGTCCACCACACGCACCCAACTCCGCGCCCCCACAGGCTGATCCCAGCCCTTCCACCGGCTACGCCCCAACTCCCCGTCACCGCAAGGTTCTCGACCTGTCGCCACCGCGTCCCCGCCCCGCGCTGACCCGCTACCACCGCCCGGCCACGAAGCCCGACCTCCCGCCACCGCTCTCGGTACACCCGCCAACTCCTCGTCACACCCGCTGAGTTGGCCGGTCCGTTCGCCGTACGGTCGGACGGTGACCGCAGTCACAGCAGCCGTGATCACCGCCATCGTCGGCGAACTCGGCACTCCCTCCGCGCGACTCGTCTCCCACCACCTGACCACCCGGCAACGCGCCGAGGAACGTGAACAGGCCGGGCACATCCGCCTGTTCGCGCAGCGTCGCGCCGCCTACACCGCGATAAACCGCGCCTCACGTCAGTTCAGCGCCCTCCTCAAGGACGCCCCGCACCGCCTGCGCGACGGCGTGTACACCGACCAGGAACGGACCGCGCTGGAGGAGGCACACCTCGACTACCGCGATCGCTACGCGGAAGCCCAAATGATCGTGCCGCCCGGACTCTGGAGGCTTCCCGAGCCGTCAACCGCGTCCTGGACGAGGCCGACAGCCTCCTGAAGCGTATGGACCGGAACCTGGCCCGGGACGGCGAGGCGCCACGATCCACCCTGCACACCCTCACCAGCGACGGTGAAGCGCTCCTCGCCACCACGCGTCAGCGGACGCGCGAGGACCTCGGCATCCACGACTGACACCTCCCCGCCGATGACACGCCCCACCCCACCGCCCCCGCCCTTCCCCACCGGCGAAGTGCCCCCGCAACCACCGCCGTTCACGAGAGCGTGACCCCGAGCGACAGACGTCCGTCCGGCATCCGGCCCGCAGGGCATCACCCACAACGGAGACCCCGATGGAACACACCCTCCCAACACCCCCGCCCGTAAGGCGGATCGCTCCGCCGTAACGCTGGTCTCGGTGCTGCTACTGGCGACGTTCGCGTGCGGAGGCGTGGCCGTCTGGGCGGCATCATGCGGTCTGAAGGCCAAGCGTTGCCTGGACGGCAAACTGCACCCGGACACGTCCAGCGCCTCGATCACCGAGCGGGGCTGCGAGATCACCACCACGACCGGCGGCACCACGCGCGTGCCGATCTCCGGCCCCTCGTTCGAAGCCGGCATAGCCAGCGCCGCCGGCTTCGTCGTCCTGGGATCGACAACGACAGCAGTCCTCGTCCGCCGCACAAGCCGCTGACGAGCCCCCAACCGCCCCCACCCCCACCTCACGGCGAAGTGCCCCACACCCCCGGTCCACCCCAGACCCGCCGGGCTCACCTCGGGCTCACCCACGCCCCATGAGCACGCGCACGCACGACGAACGCCCCGCCCAAGCAGGCCCAGGCGGGGCGTGAAACACCAGGTCACCACCGCGCTTCCGAAGCCGTGGGAGCCGCTGTCCTCAGAGCCGCCTGTCGGATTCGAACCGACGACCTTCTGTTTACAAGACAGATGCTCTAACCAGCTGAGCTAAGGCGGCAGCGTCGCGTGCCCGTGCAGTGTACCCGGCGGGCGGGGTCGACTGGCGGGCACTTTTCCGGATTCGCTCCCCACCTGGGCGGACCCCGGCGGGACCTCGTACGGGGCCTCCGCAACCATTGCCGCTGCCGCCGCGAGGGGCGGCCGACGGCTGTGGATCGCGTGTGGGTGACGGGCGGTTGTGGCTGGTCAGACGGTGTGGTGGAACGAGTGGGGCGTACCGCGGGGAAGGCGGCCGAGGGGTGGGGACGGGGCGGGGCGCTGTCGGCGTGACGAGGGGCCGTGGGCCATTGGCCGGTGCCGTGCGACCGTCGTTCCCCGCCCCGGGTGGAGGCGGGAGGGGAGGGATGGGGCGGGAACGAGGGCTGGGGGCATGGGAGGGCGGGGTGGGGGCGGGCGGGGCGCCAGGGCGCCGGGGTGGGGAAGGAGTTTGCCCGGAGGTACTGACAAGCGGCCCACCTGCGGGTTAGCGTCGCGGCACATCCGCGCGGTGGTCCTCACCTCTCGGTAACCGGCCTCTCACGGTCGGCTCTCCCGGTGTCGGGGCGCCACGCGGCGCCTCCGGTGACGTGGCGGGCCGCCGGGCGGGACGGTGGCCGGGGCCCCGTCGGATGGGGCGGTTCCGCTCTCCGCGGTGCCGTCGCACGACTCCCTTTACGACGGATCGTCCGGCACGTACCTGCCGGTGAAGGAGACAGCATCATGGCCACGGTCACCTATGACCAGGCGACCCGGGTGTACCCCGGCGCCGACACCCCCGCCGTCGACAAGCTCGACATCGAGATAGCCGACGGCGAGTTCCTCGTCCTCGTCGGCCCCTCCGGCTGCGGCAAGTCCACCTCGCTGCGGATGCTCGCGGGCCTGGAGGACGTGAACGAGGGCAGTATCCGCATCGGCGAGCGGGACGTGACCCATCTCCCGCCGAAGGACCGGGACATCGCCATGGTGTTCCAGAACTACGCGCTGTACCCGCACATGAGCGTCGCGGACAACATGGGCTTCGCACTCAAGATCGCCGGGGTCCCGAAGGCGGAGATCCGGAAGAAGGTCGAGGACGCGGCGAAGATCCTCGACCTCAGCGAGTACCTGTCGCGGAAGCCGAAGGCGCTCTCGGGTGGTCAGCGGCAGCGCGTCGCGATGGGCCGGGCCATCGTCCGCGAGCCGCAGGTCTTCCTGATGGACGAGCCGCTCTCCAACCTGGACGCCAAGCTCCGCGTCCAGACCCGCACCCAGATCGCTGGTCTACAGCGCAGGCTGGGCATCACCACCGTGTACGTGACACACGACCAGGTCGAGGCCATGACCATGGGTGACCGCGTCGCGGTGCTCAAGGACGGCCTGTTGCAGCAGGTTGACAGCCCCCGGAACATGTACGACCGTCCGGCGAATCTCTTTGTCGCCGGGTTCATCGGCTCGCCCGCGATGAACCTCGTCGAGGTGCCGATCACGGACGGCGGGGTGAAGTTCGGCAACAGCGTCGTCCCCGTGGAGCGGGACGCCCTGGCCGCCGCCTCGGACAAGGGCGACAAGACCGTGACGGTCGGCGTCCGCCCGGAGCACTTCGACCTGGTGAACGGCGAGGGCGCCGAGGCCACGAAGAAGGACAAGGACGAGCCCGCGGGCGTCGCGGTCACGGTCAACGTGGTCGAGGAGCTCGGCGCCGACGGCTACATCTACGGCACCGCCGACGTCGGCGGCGAGCAGCGGGACCTGGTGGTCCGCGTCTCCGGGCGGCAGGTGCCGGAGAAGGGCGCCGTGGTGCACGTGGTGCCGCGCAGCGGGGAGACGCACGTCTTCTCCACCTCGTCCGGTGAGCGGCTGAGCGACTGATCGGACTCCGGACGGACAGAGTCCGGGAGAGACGAAGTACCGGGGGTCGCCGCGCTGTCGGCGGCCCCCGTGTCGTACGCGGACGGCAGGCCCTGTCGGGTAGACGGGTTGGCCGCGTAGGCCGGTCCGTCAACGAACCCCCGCCGGGACCCCTTCACGCTTCGGGGTTCGTCCTCGCGTGGTCAACACGCGCTGCTCCGCGCCTCCTTCGGGCGACCGGTGTCGTTCGGTACCGCCCCGATCCGTTCGCGTCCAGAACGGAGCACGATCGGGAGGGCGTGCCGTCAGGGCGGTGTGTGAGCGAGACGGCTCACACTGCGATCGGTTCGCGGCCGAACAGGTCCCCGCCGAACGGTTCGCAGGCGTTCGCGGGGTGGGACCACCCTCGGGCGGCCGCTCCGAGCGAAGGTGCCCGGGTGGTCGGGCACGCCGGGCCGAGGCGGGATCAGGAGCCGTGCGGGGCGTGGGGCCGGGTTCGTGGCGGCGGGGTCGTGGAGACATCCGGGAAGACGCGGGCCCTGCGCGGTTGGTTGACCGGCGGGCACGCCGACGGTCAACGGCGCACGGAGGACGACGGACGGAGCGCGAAGCAGGTCACGCACCCGCCGAAGGACGGAACGTCAACATCACACTCGAACGCCACGGATTTTTTGTCGCTCAACGGAATGACTCGTTGTCCTCACCTGACTACTCCTCGCTACGATCGCCCCCGTGAACCACGCAGCCCGCCGAATCGGCCGATCCCTCGCCCTTGCCCTGCCGGTCGTCCTGGTCCTCTCCGGGACCCTCGCCGTCACCCGCGTCCCGTGGGCGACTCCGACCGCTGATTCCCAAGTGCTCACCGCCTCCGCCGAGAAGACCGCCACGAAGACCGCGACCCCGCAGGAGCGGCTCCGCCGTCAACTCGTGGGCGAGTTGCGGGAGAAGGATCCGGCCGTCGCGCTGACGAGTCTCCAGCGCGCGATGCAGCGCAAGCCGTCGCTGGTCAAGCACTGCGCCTCGATCGCGAAGGCGCTCGGAAAGGCTGCGGTGCACAAGTACGGGGCGGGGGCGCAGCGCTTCTCCCGTCCGGTCTGCGACACGGCGTTCGCCACCGGCGTCGCGCAGATGGGCTGACGGCGCGGAACGTCTCCGGCCGGTGCGGGCGCCCTCGTCAGGTGACGCGTCCCGCCGGTGCGGTGGTCTCGTCGTTCTGAATGTCCGTCCGGTCCGGGAACCCGTCCGTGTGGTGCTCGGACCTCGTGACGTCCCGGCCCCCGCCGCCGGTTGACGGCGGACGGCGGGCAACTGACGGCTGGCGGCCGGGGACTGGGCGCTGGGTCAGGCTGGTGAACCGGTGACTGTCGGCCTCCGGTGAACACGCCGTCGTCCTCCGCACACAGCGCCCGGTAGCCCGTCCTCCCAGTGCTCGCCGGACACCTGCCCCTCCGTACCCGATCGCCCGCCCCCACCCGCGCTCCCTCCGCGCACGGACTCCGCCACCGCACGGCGTGCTCCGCGCTACCCGGTCCGGCTGTCCCGGACCGCTCCGGCCTCCCCCGGACCCCGCCCCGGATCCCGCTCCCGAATCCGGCGGGGTTCCGGGGGAGTTCCGCGTCCGGGCCCGCGCGGCGCGGCGACCGGTTGCGGGCGGCGGGGCGGCGGGCGGGCCAGCGGGCGAGGCCGCTTAGGCTCGGGGCATGAGCCTCACCTCCGGCGCTGGTCAGCCCACCCAGGCGGTGATCCTGGCGGGCGGCCAGGGATCGCGTCTGCGCCCCTACACCGACGACCGTCCGAAGCCCATGGTCGAGATTCCGGGGACGGGTCTGCCGATCATCGGGCACCAACTGGCCTGGCTGGCCGCGGAGGGTGTCACCGACGCCGTCGTCTCCTGCGGTCACCTCGCCGAGGTGCTGCGCGACTGGCTGGAGGAGAACGAACAGCCGCTGCGCGTACGGACGGTGACGGAGCCGGAGCCTCTGGGCCGGGGCGGGGGGCTCCGGTTCGCCGCCGCCTCGCTGCCCCGTCAGAACGAGTCCTGGTACGCGACGAACGGTGATATCTGGACGCGTTTCTCGCTCCGTGAGATGGCGGCCTTCCACGTGGAACGGGACGCGACCGCCACTCTCGCGCTGGCCCGTCCCCGGATTCCGTGGGGCGCGGTGGAGACCGACGAGTTCGGGCACGTTCTCGACTTCATCGAGGCACCCCCGTCACCGTTTCTGATCAACGCGGGTGTGTACGTGTTCTCCTCGCGGTTCACCGCGCTGCTTCCGGAGCGGGGCGACCACGAGCGCACCACGTTCCCGCGGCTCGCCCGGGAGCGCCTGCTGGCCGGGTTCCCGCTGCCGAACGGCGCGTACTGGCGGGCGATCGACACCGCGAAGGACCTCACCGAGGCGGCCCGGGAACTGGCTACCGGGACCGCTCCCGGCAGCACCGAAAGCTGACGCGCGCCGGGCTGGACCGGGAGACCGGTCCAGCCCGGCGCGCGCGGCGCGATCCGAGGGGCTATCCGAGGAGGCCGCCGAGGCCGCCTCCGGGTTCCTCACCACCCTGGCCGCCGGAGCCGCCCGTACCGTCGCCGTTCTCCGGCTGGTTGCCGCCGGAGCCCTGGCCTCCGCTGTCGCCGCCCGGCGAGCCGCTGGCCGTACCGCCGGGGCTGCTGCTGCCCCCGGTGGCGGTGGGTGAGTCCCTGGGCGGCGGCGCCTGCTGCGGCGGCGCGGTCTGGGCGGGCGGCTGGGTCGCGCGCTGGCTGGGTCCGCCGCCACCGCTCTCCTGCTGCCCCGGCCCCTGGGTGGTGGGCGCCGAGGAGGGCGAGCCGCTGCTCTCGCTCCCGGGTGAGGCGGGCGAACCGCTCGGTCCCCGCGAGGACTGCCCGGGGTTGGTCCCTTCGCGGGAGCGCTCCGGGAGGGGTGTGCCGGGCTGGCGGTTGGTCGGCGGGTCCTGCCGTTCGGGCACGGTCGTGACCTGGGCGGACCGTACGGCTCCGCCCAGGAGCGAGCCGGTGAGCAGGGAGAGGCCGAGCAGGACGGTGGCGATGGCGGCGCCCCGGCGCAGTACCCGGCGGCGCAGTTCCCAGATCTCCGCCCGGGGGCCGAGGGTGCGCCACGCCTCTCCGGCGAGCCGGGCGTCGACGGAGTAGACGGGGGCGCCCGCGATGATCAGCGGGCTCCAGGCGGCGAGGTAGATGATGTCCGGGGCGTCGTAGGCGGGGACCGTGCTCCAGCTGACGGTCATCAGAAGAGCGGCGGAGAGCAGGGCTCCGAGGGAGGCGGCGAGCCGCTGCCACAGTCCGCAGACCGTCAGGACGCCGACGACGACCTGGAGGAAGGCGACGGTGAGTCCGGAGCCGACGGGGTGGGCCAGGGCGAAGTCGCGCAATGGCGAGGCCACGGCCCACGGTTCGAGGGAGCGGAGCCAGGTCACCATGGACCCGCGCTCCCCGCCGTCGAAGTACACCGGGTCGCAGAGCTTGCCCATCCCGGCGTAGATGGAGATCAGGCCGAGGAAGACGCGGAGCGGCAGCAGGACGACGCCGAGGTTCATCCGCCGCATGGGGTAGTAGGCGTGCCGCACCGCCTCCCCGCGCCGGGGTGCGCCCGCGCCCGCGACGGGGGTGGCGCCGGTCTCGGCCTCGCCGTCGGGGCCGTCGGCTGCCGCCGGGTCGTGCCCGCCGTCGGGGTCCGGGGCGCCCGGGACGGGTGGGCGGGGGAAGGTCCGCTCGACGAGCGGCTCGGGGGCGCGGGTGACGGGCAGCGGGCCGGTGGTCTCCGGCGGACGCGGCCCGCGCGGCGGGCCGACGGTGGTGACCGGCGGCTCCGCCACCTCCACACGGGGCAGCACGCGGGTCGCGGCCGCGGCGGGCTCGACCTCCTCCGGGGCCGTGGTACGCACCGCTCCGGCGCGGACCGCGCGGAGCAGTTCGCCGGCGCCCGCGTCGCCCGGCTCGCTGCGGCCGCTCCAGACGACGGGGGCGCGGCGCCGACCCGCCGTGGGGCGCACGGTGGGGATCGGAGCGGTGTCCTGGAGGGCGGGGCTGACCGGTGCCGGTGTGCTGAGCCGCACCCGGAAGCTGGCGTGGGCGACGACGACCTGCGCCGGATCGCACGGCACCTTGACCGTGCTCAGCACCGGCTCGTCGTCGAGGAACCCGCGGGTGCTTCCCTGCGGGCTCCATGCCGAGGATCGGGGTGTGTCCTGGGCGGAGCCCGAGGGGGAGGGCTTGCGGGGTGTTCTGGTGTCCACACTCATCTAACCGAGTGACGAACGGTTAAGACACTGCCTTGACTGCCGGATCTGTCCGAGACCCGTCAAGGTCGTCGGTGGCTGGTCGGCGGACGGGACCGCGCGCGCTCCGCGGCCGGGGCGGGGAGCCGCCTGTGCGGCGGAGCGCGCGAGGCCGGTCGCGACCGAGCCCGCGCGCCACCGCACCACCCCGTACGCGGGGCGCCGGACGGCGGCTCTCCGGCTCCCCGAGGGGGTCAGGCGCGGCGGCGGGCGGTCTCGTAGAGGACGATGCCCGCCGCCACCCCGGCGTTCAGCGACTCGGCGCCACCGGGCATCGGGATGCGCACCCGGGCGTCGCACGTCTCGCCGACGAGCCGGGAGAGGCCCTTGCCCTCACTGCCCGCGACGATCACCACGGGGCCGTCGAGCGCCCGCAGTTCGCCCAGCTCCAGCTCGCCGTCGGCGGCCAGGCCCACGACCGTCAGCCCGGCCTTCTGGTACGCCTCCAGCGCGCGGGTGAGGTTGGTGGCGCGGGCCACCGGGACGCGCGCCGCGGCGCCCGCCGAGGTCTTCCACGCCCCCGCCGTCATCCCGGCGGCCCGGCGTTCGGGCACCACCACGCCGTGTCCGCCGAACGCGGCGACCGAGCGCACCACGGCGCCGAGGTTGCGCGGGTCGGTGACCCCGTCGAGCGCGACGATCAGGGGCTCCTCGCCCCGGTCGAAGGCGGCGGCGGAAAGGTCCTCCGGGTGGGCGTAGTCGTACGGCGGGATCTGGAGCACCAGGCCCTGGTGGTTCATCCCGTTCGTCATCCGGTCCAGCTCGGGCTTGGGAGCCTCCACCAGCCGGACGCCGCCGCGCTCGGAGGCGGCGTGCACCGCCTCGCGCACCCGGTCGTCGGTGTCGATGAACTGCTGGACGTAGAGCGCGTTCGCCGGGACGTCCTCGCGCAGCGCCTCCACCACCGAGTTCCGCCCGACGACCAGCTCAGCGGTGCTCCGGCCGGGCGCCTTGCGTTGCTGGCGGCCCTGGGCGCGGCGGGCCTTCGCCTGCGCGGCGCGCTGCTTGGGGTGTCCCTTGCGCATCTCGGCGGGCGGGGTGGGGCCCTTGCCCTGGAGGGCCCGGCGGCCCTTGCCGCCGGTTCCCTTGGCCGGGGACTTCTTGTTCGCCATCGGGGAACCCGTCTCTCTCGCTGCGTGGCTGGCGTCACCGCCACGTGTCGGGGGTGACACCGCCGATTATCCCCGACCGTCTCCCCCGAACGGCGGCCCGCCCGCTCAGTGCGGGGAGGCGGAGCCCAGCTCCCAGCGCGGCCCGGCGGGGGTGTCCTCGATGACCAGTCCGGCCTGCTTCAGCTCGTCCCTGATCGCGTCGGCTGTGGCGTAGTCCTTGCGCGCCCGGGCGGCCTGCCGCTGGTCGAGCACCAGGCTCACCAGGGAGTCGACCGCGCCCCGCAGCTCCGCCACGTCGGCGCCGTCCCCGGCGCCGGACGCCGACCAGAGGGGGCCCAGCGGGTCGAGCCCGAGGACGTCGAGCATCTCCCGGACCTCGGCGTAGGCGGTGGCGATCTGCTCCTCGCACCCGTCCTCCGCGCTCAGCGCCGCGTTGCCGCGCCGGACGGTGGTGTGCACCACGGCGAGGGCCTGCGGCACGGCGAAGTCGTCGTCCATCGCCTCCGCGAAGGCGGCGGGCGGTTCGGCCGACGGCCGGGGGGCGCCCGGCGCGACGCCGAGCCGTTCGGCCGCGCGATGCAGGAAGCCCTCGATCCGGCCGAAGGCCGCCTCCGCCTCGCGCAGGGACTCCTCGCTGTACTCGATGGTGGAGCGGTAGTGCGGGGTGCCGAGGTAGTAGCGCAGGACGATCGGGCGCCACTGCTTGACCATCTCGCTGACCAGCACCGAGTTCCTGAGCGACTTGCTCATCTTCTCGCCGCTCATGGTCACCCAGGCGTTGTGCACCCAGTAGCCGGCGAACGCGTCGCCGTAGGCGCGGGACTGGGCGATCTCGTTCTCGTGGTGCGGGAAAACGAGGTCGACGCCGCCGCCGTGGATGTCGAACGCCTCGCCCAGGTACTTGTGCACCATCGCCGAGCACTCCAGGTGCCAGCCGGGACGGCCGGCGCCCCACGGGGTGTCCCAGCTGGGCTCGCCCGGCTTCGCGGCCTTCCACATGGCGAAGTCGCGCGGGTCGCGCTTGCCGGTCTCGCCCTCGCTCTCGGGCTGGAGGAGGTTGTCCAACTCCTGGTTGGAGAGCGCGAGATAGTCCGGGAAGGAGCGGACGTCGAAGTAGACGTTGCCGTCCGCGGCGTAGGCGTGACCGCGCTCGATCAGGTCGTGCATCATCGCGATCATCTCGGGGACGTGCCCGGTCGCGCGCGGCTCGCCGCTGGGCGGCAGGCAACCGAGCGCGTCGTAGGCGGCGTTGAAGGCGCGCTCGTTGGCGTAGGCGATCTCCCACCAGGGGCGGCCCTGGTCTCCCGCCTTGGCGATGATCTTGTCGTCGATGTCCGTGACGTTGCGGACGAACCGCACGTCGTATCCGCGCCGGGTGAACCAGCGGCGCATGATGTCGAAGTTCAGCCCCGACCTGATGTGCCCGATGTGGGGCGGCGCCTGCACGGTCGCGCCGCAGAGGTAGATCGAGACGCAGCCCGGCACGAGGGGACTGAAATCGCGGATCCGCCGGGCGCTGGTGTCGTACAGCCGTAGAGTCACGCGGCCCAGACTAGTCGGCCCCACGGGCGCTCCGCCGCCGGATCCGCCCCGGAGGGCGGGACCGGAACACTTCCGCGACAGCCCCGGAACGCGCCCGGGACACCCGGCGGCGGCAGGCTCCCGTCAGAGCCGTCCGACGACCTTGCGCGGGGTCACCCGGACCACCACACGCTCGGCGTCCTGCGCCGCCTGGGAGTTGAACTCGGCGTAGGTCTTGCCGACGTACTTCCGCGCGAGTTCGTCGATCAGCTCCTGCCCGCCCTCCGTCGTGAGGGAGGCGGTGCCGCGGATCTCCGCGTAGGTGTACGGCTCCTCAGCGGGCTGGACCTGGACGGTGATCCGCGGGTCGCGGCGGAGGTTCGCGGTCTTCCGGCGGTCGACCGTCGTGGAGATGAGGAGGTCGTCCGGGTTGTCCTCGGCCCGCTTGACCCAGACGGGAGAGAGCTGCGGACTGCCGTCCGGCTGGATGGTGGCGACGGTCACGAAGACCTTGCCGTCGAGGACCTTCTTGAGCGCGTCGGAGAGCTGGGCTGCCACGGTTGGGTTCCCTTCCACACGGAGACGACGGCGTGTGGGGCGGCTGGCGACCGGCCGCCGCCCCCGGCAACCCTATCCCCCGTGTCCCGCCCCTCCCGGGGTTCCGCGCGCGACAACGAGCGCCGAGGCGACGGCGGCGAGCCCCTCGCCACGGCCGGTCAGGCCCAGTCCATCCGTCGTCGTACCGGAGACCGAGACGGGAGCGCCCGCTGCCTGAGACAGCACCCGCTGGGCCTCGGCACGCCGCCTCCCCACCTTCGGCCGCACCCCGATCACCTGGACGGAGACATTGCCGATCTCGAACCCGGCGGCATGGACCAACCGGGCCGCCTCGGCGAGCAGGGTGACGCCGGAGGCGCCGGACCACTCGGGCCGCGAGGTGCCGAAGTGCTCCCCGAGATCGCCGATGCCCGCCGCGGAGAACAGCGCGTCACACGCGGCGTGCGCGGCCACGTCCCCGTCGGAGTGCCCGGCCAGTCCGTACGGCTCGCCCTCCCACAGCAGCCCGGCGCACCACAGTTCGCGGCCCTCCGCGAAGGCGTGCACGTCGGTGCCGACGCCGACGCGCGGCAGGACGGAGCCGGGCGGGCCCGGGCCGTCCGCGCCGGCCCCCGGATCGGAGGGCGTCGGCTCAGGTCGCGTCGGTTCAGAAGGCAACGGTCGCCCTCCTCCGCGCGAGGACCGCCTCGGCCAGCACCAGGTCCAGGGGCCGGGTCACCTTGAACGCCTCCTCGTGTCCGGGGACCAGGACCACCTCGACCCCGGTGCGCTCCACCATGCCCGCGTCATCGGTCGCGCCCTCTCCCTCGCGGGGGACACGGTCGTGCGCCGCCAGCAGCACCTCACGCCGGAACCCCTGCGGGGTCTGCACGGCCCGCAGCCGCGACCGGTCCGGGGTGCCGGTGACCGGCTCCGGCTCGCCCTCCGGCCGCGGCTCCACCTCCTTGACGGTGTCGGCGACCGGGAGCGCTGGCACCACGGCGGGCGCCCCCTCGCGCACCGCGGCCACCACCGCGTCCACGGTGTCGGCCGGGACCAGCGGGCGGGCCGCGTCGTGCACCAGCACGGCGGTGACGTCCTCCGGCAGCGCGGCCAGCCCGAGCCGTACGGAGTCCTGCCGCGTGTCGCCCCCGGTCACCACCTCGACGTCGGAGAGCGCGTGCTCGTCCAGGAGGTTGCGGACCCCGGTGGCGCCGTCCGGCGGGGCGACCACGATCACCAGGGAGACGTCGCGGGCGCGCTTCATCGCCCGGGCCGCGTGCACGAGCATCGGGGTGCCGCTCAGCGCCCGGAGCGCCTTCGGTGCCCCGGCGCCGAGCCGGACGCCCCGTCCGGCGGCCGGGATGACGGCGGCGACGCGGAACGCGGCGGATTCCGCCCCGGCGGCGGAAGCGGTTCCCGGGGCGGCGGCGCCGGTAGTTTCAGCTGGTTGGTTTGACATCGATTGCGCGTTCAGGTTTGTGTCCTCGACCGAAATGGGTATGGCCACAGCGTGCCGGGCGCGACGCCCCGACCGGACCCTTCCGTGTCGACCGGTCGAGTCAGCTGCCCGGGCCCGGCACAACCGGCCCGAGGGCCTGCCTAACAGATTCACAGGAACGGCGCTGCCCCTTGCCGGAACCCGGCCATCCGCCGGCTCCGGCAGTGCACGCGTTCCGGCGTCATCCAGCGGTACCCCCAGCAGTCCGTGGCACGTCGCTTCCGTGGCGCGCCCACGTCTCCATGGCGAGGGCGCGCGCGACCACACGGACAGCCGTCCGCCGTGGCCTCCGGCCGACGTGCGGGCGGCGGGCACCGACCCACCCGGGTTCGGAGCGGCCCGGTCGTTCGGGCGGACCGCCCGGCCGCGAGCGCGAACCACAACTCCCGCGAGCACGACTCCTCGGCCCACCGGCCGGATTCAGCCAGCCGTCGAACCGTCCGGGAATCCGCCATACCGTCCGGCACCGCTCCCGGACTCGCGCGACCGCGGCCGAGGTCTCCCGTGCGGGAGTGCCATGGCGCTGTCGTACGAGGTCGGGGCCGGTATCGCGAGGCAGCGGAACGGACGGACGGGCGCCCACCCGGGACGGCGGCACGCGACCGGACGCTCAGCCCACGAGGGCGGGTGACCGGACACCGGCCGGGCGCGGGAAGCGCCGACGGGCTCAGGGCCTCAGGAGGCGAGCACCTCGTCCAGCAGGGCTTCCGCCTTGTCCTCGTTGGTGTTCTCCGCGAGGGCGAGTTCGCTCACCAGGATCTGCCGCGCCTTGGCGAGCATGCGCTTCTCACCGGCGGAGAGACCGCGCTCGTGCTCACGGCGCCACAGGTCGCGGACGACCTCGGCCACCTTGATCACGTCTCCGGAGGCAAGCTTCTCCAGATTCGCCTTGTAGCGCCGGGACCAGTTGGTGGGCTCTTCCGCGTACGGTGCGCGAAGCACCTCGAAGACCTTGTCCAGCCCCTCCGAACCGACCACATCGCGCACACCCACGAACTCGGCATTGTCCGCCGGCACCCGAACCGTGAGATCGCCCTGCGCTACCTTCAGAACCAAGTAGGTCTTCTCCACGCCTTTGATCTGGCGAGTTTC
This sequence comes from Streptomyces sp. AJS327, assembly GCF_013450295.1. Classification (GTDB taxonomy): domain Bacteria; phylum Actinomycetota; class Actinomycetes; order Streptomycetales; family Streptomycetaceae; genus Streptomyces. The sequence continues at coordinate 703,397 of NZ_SKBR01000003.1, read as the reverse complement.
GATTGCCTCGATCAGCGCGGCCCCGTGATGGGGATAGACCACGGTGTCGCCAACCTTGAACGTCATGTGTCAGGTACCCCTTCCGTGGCTATCCAGAGTAACACGGGAACGAGCGCTTCTGAATGGCGTTTTCGCAGGTCAGAGCGCATCTCGGGGCTTGACAACGCCCCCCGTGCCGTGCATGACCCCCGGGGGGCACCGAGGTATTCGCAGGTCGGAGCGGTTCTGCGCGGGGGCCGAAACACGGGCGTCACGGCCCGGCCGACCCGCTAAGCGGTAGCCAACCGTCCGAATTGTCGGGTTCCGTGCGGCCGTCAGTTCGGCCGAAGTTCGGCCATTCACAGGAATTGATCTAAGGCTCCCTGAGCACTCCCCGCCCCAAGACACTGATCAATTCTCACGGCTCCACTTTCATTACCCGGATTCGGCCGGACGGATGTGCCGAGGCCCGTATGGGTTGCCGGTATGTCGTGCCGAGCGCGCCGTATGCCCGGGCGCCCGTCCCAGGTGCTGGCCCGGCACCGCCTCCGGGTCGCGTGCCGTGGGGCCCGCGCGACCCGGAGGGTCGGGTGCGGGGCCCGTGACGGGGGTCGGTAATCTGATCACGCCTGAACCGCAGGCCCGGACGCCGGTCACGGCGACCGGGATGGCCCATCCGTCCGCGACCGGCACCCAGTTCGGCCGCCAGAGCTCGCCAAGGAGATGCCGCCGCCGTGAGCAGCAGCCTTCGACGCGGCACCCTCGCCGCCACCACCCTCGCGATCTCCGCCCTCACGCTGACCGCCTGTGGTGCGGGGAACAACCCGCAGACGCACCAGATCAGGCCGGACAACGCCTCGATGACCGTGGGCGACATCAAGATCCAGAACATCAACGTCGTCACCACCCCCGACGGCGGGCCCGCCACGGTCTCCGCGCGGATCTTCAACGAGGGCACCAAGGACGAGAAGCTCCAGGCGCTCGTCGCCGCCCCGGGCTCCCGCGCCAAGCTCAGCCCGGCGAAGGACGAGCGCGAGCTGACCATTCCGGCGGGCGGTTCGCTGATGCTCGGCGGCAAGGACAACGCCGCCGCGCTCTTCGCGGACGCCGACGACATCAAGATCAAGAACGGCTCGGCGCGCGGGCTCTCCTTCGTCTTCAGCGAGACCGGCGAGGTGCCGGTGCGCGCGACGGTCGTCCCGGCCACCGAGCACTACGAGAAGTTCGGGCCGACCGAGGCACCGTCCACCCCGGCCCCGGACGCGGCCGACGAGAAGGGCGGCAAGGGCGAGCAGGGTGAGCGGGGCGAGGGGGAAGCCCAGGACGGCAACGGCAGGGGCGAGCAGGCCGAGAAGGACAGGGACGGTGAGAAGGCCGGGGACGGCCAGAACGCGGACCGTGGCGAGGGCGGCGAGGACGCCGCCGGCCAGACCCCCGGCGAGAGCGGGGAGCAGGGCGAGGGCGAGGCGGGCTCCGGCCGCTGAGCCCACGCACGCCCCCGGGCCACCGGCCGCCCCGGGGCGGCCGCATCGCCGCCCCCGGGTCACCGCGCTCCCTCCGAGCCATCCAGACACGACGTCGCCCGCCGCGCGCCTCTCGGGGCGAACGGCGGGCGCTACGTGTGCCCGGGCCGGGCGGGTGGATCAGGGCTCGAACTTGTAGCCCAGGCCACGGACGGTGACCAGGTAGCGGGGGGCGCCCGGATCCGGTTCGATCTTCGCGCGTAGCCGTTTGACGTGAACGTCCAGCGTCTTCGTGTCGCCGACGTAGTCCGCGCCCCAGACCCGGTCGATCAGCTGCATCCGGGTCAGCACGCGCCCGGCGTTCCGCAGCAGCATCTCCAGCAGGTCGAACTCCTTGAGCGGCAGGTCGATCTTGGCTCCGGCGACGGTCACCACGTGCCGGTCGACGTCCATCCGCACCGGGCCCGCCTCCAGCGCCGCCTGGCTGACCTCCTCGGGCTCGCCGCGGCGCCGGAGCACCGCCCGCACCCGGGCGACCAGCTCGCGGGAGGAGAAGGGTTTAGTGACGTAGTCGTCGGCTCCTATCTCCAGGCCGACCACCTTGTCGATCTCGCTGTCCTTCGCGGTCACCATGATCACGGGGACGTTGGAGCGCCCTCGCAACTGGCGGCAGACCTCCGTGCCCGGCAGGCCGGGCAGCATCAGGTCGAGCAGCACCAGGTCGGCGCCGTTCCGCTCGAACTCATCCAGCCCCTCCGGCCCCGTGGCCGCGATGGCGACCTCGAAGCCTTCCTTGCGGAGCATGTACGACAGCGCGTCGCTGAACGATTCCTCGTCCTCGACGACGAGCACTCGGGTCACGGGAGGACCTCCGGGGCAGAGAGTTGTCCGTCTGCTTCGTCTGCGCTTTGCAGCTGGCGCCGCCGCTCCTCGTCCTCGAAGGCGGCGGGTTCCTGTAGCGCGCCTGGGCGGTCCCGGTGCTCCCGGGCCGCCTCGGCCTTCTCCCGCGCGCGGCCCGCCTCGGGCAGTCGCAGGGTGAAGGTGGAGCCCTGGCCTTCGGCACTCCACACCGTGACCTCCCCGCCGTGCGAGGCGGCCACGTGCTTGACGATGGCGAGGCCGAGGCCGGTACCGCCGGTGGCGCGCGACCGGGCCGGATCCACGCGGTAGAACCGCTCGAATATCCGGTCCCGGTCCCTCTCCGAGATGCCGATGCCCTGGTCGGTCACGGCGATCTCGATCAGGTCCCCGCCGGGAGCCGCGGTGCGGCGCCCGGCGATACCGACCCGGGTACGGGCCGGTGAGTAGTTGACGGCGTTCTCCACGAGATTGCCGAGGGCGGCGGCGAGCTGACCGCGGTTTCCCCACACGTACAGCCCGCCGGTGCCACCCGCGACGAGCGTGATGTGCTTGTTGTCGGCGGTCTGCCGGCAGCGGTCGATCGCCTCGTCCACCAGGTCGTCGACCGCGACGGACTCAGCGTCCTCCAGCGGGTCGTCGTTCTGCACCCGGGAGAGGTCGATCAGCTCCTGGACGAGGCTGGTCAGCCGCGTCGACTCGGACTGCATGCGGCCCGCGAAGCGCTCGACGGCCTCCGGGTCGTCCGAGGCGTCCATCACGGCCTCGGAGAGCAGGGAGAGCGCGCCCACCGGGGTCTTCAGCTCGTGGCTGACGTTCGCGACGAAGTCGCGGCGGACCGCCTCGATCCGGCGGGCCTCGGTCATGTCCTCGACCAGGAGCAGCACCAGCCGGGAGCCGAGCGGCGCCACGCGCGCCGAGACGGCCAGCCCGTCACCGCGTCCGGTGCCCCGGCGCGGCAGGTCCAGCTCCACCTGCCGTATCTCGCCGTCCCTGCGGGTGTCCCGGGCCATCTGGAGCATCGGCTCGACGGAGAGCGTGCCCCCGCGGACCAGGCCCAGCGCGTACGCCGCCGAGCTGGCCTTGACCACCGCGTCGCTCTCGTCCAGCACGACGGCGGAGGAGCGCAGCACCGACAGCACGGTGTCCACTCCGGGTGGCAGCGCGGATCCGGTGTGCAGCGAGGAACGGGTCGGCCTGATCCGATCCCGCTCGCTCCAGCGGAACGCCAGCATGGCGATCACGCCGGTACACACCCCGGCGATCGCTGCCGCTGCGGCGACCGCCGCGTTCACGTCCATGTGTCCAGATTATGCGCCCCGCCCGGCGGCGCCCCAGAGCTGCTGTCCCCAGCTCGAACAAGCGTCTACCAGAGTTCACCTCGGCGTCCTGGCCGGTTCATTTCGGAGGTCGGCGCCCGTCGCATTTCGGGCGGACCGTGGGAACGTGGGGGTCTCAGGCCCCCGGGTGGCCGTACGAGACACCGGTCAAGCGACGTCAACTGAGCCATGTGAGGGAAGGACAGCCATGCGGGACGCGTACCACGAGGAGCTGGACTCGATCAGCGACAGCCTGGTCGAGATGGCCCGGCTCGTCGGTTCCGCGATCGGCCGCGCCACTACGGCGATGCTCGACGCGGACCTCAAGCTCGCCGAGAGTGTGATCGCCGCCGACGAGAAGGTGGACGACCTCCAGCGGGAGCTGGAGACCCGGGCGATACAACTGCTGGCCCGGCAGCAGCCGGTCGCCACCGACCTGCGCATCGTCGTCACCAGCCTGCGGATGAGCGCCGACCTGGAGCGCTCCGGCGACCTGGCCCAGCATGTGGCGAAGGTCACCAGGCTGCGCTTCCCGGAGTCGCCGGTGCCGCGCGACCTCCAGGCGACGCTGCTGGAGATGGGGCAGCTGGCGCAGCGGCTGATGGCGAAGGCCGCCGAGGTGATCATTACCAAGGACATCGACCTGGCCCTCCAGCTGGAGCAGGACGACGACGCGATGGACCTGCTGCACCGCACGCTCTTCCAGCACCTGATGGACGACCGCTGGAAGCACGGCATCGAGACCGCCGTCGACGTCACGCTGCTCGGCCGCTACTACGAGCGCTTCGCCGACCACGCCGTCTCCGTCGCCCGCCGGGTCGTCTACCTGGTGACCGGCGACTACGCGGACGAGATCGACGGCGACGGCAGCAGCGGCGACGGCACCGCCCCGGTAGAGGACGCCTGAGGCACGGTTCGGGGCGAGTCGACCCGGAACGGGGCGGTTGAGCCCGGGACAGGGCGGCTCCTGCTGGACTGGGCGGTTTCGGTATCCGGTGCGGGACGGGACCGGGCGCGGTTTACGGCCATGTGCGCCCCCTGTTCCCGGGTGCATCCGCGCGCCCTTGATGCGCCGTACCCGGCGGTTCTGCAATGGCAGCCGGACGGACGGCACCGATGCCGGACGACGGATCCGTCGCGGTCGCGCACCCGCCCCTCGCGGCCCGAGGCGAGGCGGGGCGCGGACGCGGTGGCGTTCCGTCAGCCCGGCGGACGAGGAGGACACCAGATGGCTGACCAGGACCAGCGCACCTCCCCGGGCACCGCCGCCGAGGACGGACGGACACCGCGCAGCCTGCCCGTCGTGGGCGCCTGCGGCTGCGGCCCCGGCTGCGGCTGCGGCTGCCAGTCGGGCGGCCCGTGCTCCTGCTCCGGCGGCTGCGGCTGAGGGACCGCGCCCGAGCCCTCCGGGGCCCTGCCCGGTTCGACGGGGCAGGGCCCCGGAGCCATCACCCCTCGGGCCGGGCTCGCTCCGGTCCAGTCGGGCCCGGACTGGTTCAGTCGGTTCACTCCGGTTCGGTCCGGTTCAGTCCGGCCAGGGCAGCCGGGCGGCCAGTTCGAACCAGCCGCCCCGACAGCCGTGCTCCAGCGTGCCGCCGTCCAGCGCCACGCGTTCGCCCAACCCCGTGAGGCCCATCCCGGCGCCGGGGACCCGGGCGCGTGGCCGGGCGCGGGACAGTGGATTGCGGACGCTGACCGTGATCCGTTCGCCCGGTGCCCCGTACAGCCGCACCGTGACCTCCTGCCCCGGAGCATGCTTACGGGCGTTGGTCAGCCCCTCCTGCACCGTCCGGAAGATGGTCCGCTGCCGGTGCGCCGAGAGCGACCGCTGGGCCGCCGCCCCCGCGCTGTCCCGGTAGGTGACGCGCTGTCCCGCCCTCCGGGCCTCCTCCAGCAGCGCCACGAGATCGGTGAGCGTCGGCTGGGGGCGCTCGATCCGCGCCCGCTCCGTCCGCCGTCCGCCGGGCCACACCCCGGCGGACGCCGTCGTCGCCGCCGCGCGCCCGGGGGCCGTACGGCCCCCGATGGCCCCGGAGGGCCCGCCGGGGGCCCTCCCCTCGTCCTCCGCCTGTCCCACCACGTCCTCCTCCGGGGCCGAACTCCCCAGCGGGTGTGGGCCCTTGGAGACGGTCACGGCCGCGTTCCCCGGTACGGGCGCGGACGCCGACCCGGTCTCGGGCCCGGAGGCTGAGCCGGTCTCGGGCGCGGGCTCCCGGCGCTGTTCCGACCCCCGCTCCGGCCCGGGTCCCGGCTCCGGCCCCCGCTCCGGTTCCGGTTCGGTCTGGCGGGGCTCCGGTGGGCCGGTGCGCGGGCGGCGCGCGGCCGGGTCGCCGTCGCCCGGGGCGGCTCCGGGTCGGCGCACCTCTGGGAGTTCAGCGGACCGTGGGGGGTCGGCGGCCGGGTCGTCGCGCAGTATCCGGAGCACGCCGCGGAGTTCGTCCAGCGCCTGGTGGGCGTTGTCCCGGATCACCCGCGCGCTGTCCGCGATCTCGGGGCCCGGGAGGGCGGGGGCGGTACCCGCCTCGGCCTGCTCGGCACGGTAGACGAGCGCGCTGGCGTGCACGGAGAGCAGGGATATCCGGTGGGCCAGGACGTCGTGCATCTCCCGGGCGATGGCGCCGCGTTCGGCCCGCCGGGCCTCCCCCAGCCGCCGGGCGTGCTCCGCCCGCTCCCGCGCGGTCTCGGCGCGCAGCTGCGCGATCAGCATCCGGCGGGCGCGGAGGGCGGTACCCCAGAGGAAGAAGACCAGGTAGTACGCGAGGACGAAGATCGCTGTCGCCCAGCCCTCGTGCGGCACCGAGTAGAGCAGGACGTACGGCACGGAGGCCACGACGTAGAGACCCAGCACCGGGAGCCCGCGCTTCCACGGCACCCGCAGGCCGAGGTTGAGGATGACGACCATCAGGGCGCCGAACGCGGAGTCGCTGATCGCGCCCACCGGCACCATCGCCAGCGCGACCAGCAGCGGACGCCGCCGTCGCCACCACAGCGTGAGGCAGCACAGGGCACCGAGCGGCGCGTCGACCGCCACCAGCCAGCGGGGCAGGTACGCGGCGCCGGTGAAGGCCAGGGTCATCAGCAGCCAGAGGCCCACGGCCCAGCCGAACAGCAGCAGGTCGACCGTCCAGTCGCGGGGGGTGCGCCGATCCGCCGAGCCCACCTCGTTGGCCAGTTCGCCGGTGAGGACCGAGTGCCACCGAAGGCATCGGCCACCGCTCGCTGCGGGACGCTCCTCGCGGCTGTTCACCCCTTGAGCCTAAGGCGGGACGGCGCCCGGCGAGCGGGGAGGTGGCGGACGAACGGGCTCGCCGGTCCGCGCCGGTGCGCGGTCGGTGCGCCCCGGCCGTCCGGCCGCGCGGGGTCCGCCCCGGCCTCGGGGCGCGTCCGGCGGCGTGTGCCCGCGCGGTGAGCGCGTGCTCGGCGCGTGCGCCCGCCGCACTCCGGACGACTTCCGGCCAGCCCGGACCCGGGCACCCCGCACACCGGCGCGGCCCCGCACGGGGCGGGGCCGGGAGTGGCGGGGGGGGGTGACGCGGGGCGGGCGGTGCGCCGGGAGGGCCGGGGAAGGTGAGGCAGCCGAGAAAGGTGAGGAAGGCGAGGCGGGCGGCGCCCTCGGGACGCCGCCCGGCCGGGCCTACTTCTTGCCCTGGTTGGCGACCGCCTGGATCGCCGCCTCGGCCGCCTCCGGGTCGAGGTAGGTGCCGCCCGGGTTGAGCGGCTGGAAGTCGGCGTCGAGCCGGTACGAGAGCGGGATGCCGGTGGGGATGTTGAGCCCGGTGATGTCCGCGTCGGAGACGCCGTCCAGGTGCTTCACCAGCGCCCGCAGTGAGTTGCCGTGCGCGGCGATCAGGACCGTGTGGCCGTCGAGGAGGTCCGGGATGACGCTGTCGTACCAGTACGGCAGCATCCGCACGACCACGTCCTGGAGGCACTCGGTGCGCGGGCGCAGCTCGCTCGGGATGCCCGCGTACCGGGGGTCGTCGCTCTGCGAGAACTCGGCGCCGTCGGCCAGCTCGGGCGGCGGGGTGTCGTAGGAGCGGCGCCAGAGCATGAACTGCTCCTCGCCGTACTCGGCGCGGATCTCCGCCTTGTCCTTGCCCTGGAGCGCGCCGTAGTGCCGTTCGTTCAGCCGCCAGGAGCGGTGGACCGGGATCCAGTGCCGACCGGCCGCGTCCAGCGCGAGGTTGGCGGTGCGGATGGCGCGCTTCTGCACGGAGGTGTGCAGCACGTCCGGGAGCAGACCGGCGTCCTGGAGCAGCTCGCCGCCACGGACCGCCTCCGCCTCCCCCTTCTCCGTGAGATCGACGTCCACCCAGCCGGTGAACAGGTTCTTCGCGTTCCACTCGCTCTCGCCGTGACGGAGGAGGATCAGCTTGTACGGTGCGTCGGCCATGCTCCCGAGCCTACTGGGTACGGTGCGACGCCCCGGCGCCCGCCCGCTCCCCGTCCCCTCCTCGCTCGTGCCCCGCCAGCGCTCCGTCCGACCTGGACGGGGCACTGGGCTAGGAGGGTTCGGCGGGGGGCTTGGCGGGTGGGGAGCCCTCGCCGGTCAGGTGGGTGAAGGCGGCGAGGTTGCGCGTCGACTCGCCCCGGGAGGTGCGCCAGGCGTACTCGCGGCGGATGGCGCTGGCGAACCCCAGCTCCAGCAGGGTGTTGAAGGAGCCGTCGGCGGTCTCCAGCACCGAACCGAGCAGCCGGTCGATCTCCTCGGCCGTGACGGCGGAACGCGGCAGCCGCCCCACGAGGTAGACGTCCCCGAGCCGGTCGATGGCGTAACTGACGCCGTAGAGGCGGGTGTTGTGCTCCAGCAGCCAGCGGTGCACGGCGGCCTCGTTCTCGTCCGGGCAGCGGACGACGAAGGCGTTCACGGAGAGCGAGTGCCTGCCCAGCACCAGCGAGCAGGTGGTGGAGAGCTTGCGGCTGCCGGGCAGGGTGACCGCGTACGTGCCGGGCGCGGGGCTCTCCCACTCCAGCTCGGCGTCGGCCAGGAAGGCTTCGATGATCGCTGCTGCGTCAGCCATGGGCCGATCGTAGGCGACCGCGTCGCTCGGCGAGCACCTCGGTGTACACCTCGGCGGTCGCGGCGGCGGCGGTGTTCCAGCCGAAGCCGCGCGCGTGCCGGGCCGCCGCCGCGCCCATGCGCTCGGGCAGCCCGGGGTCGTCGACGAAGCGGCGCAGCGCCCTGGCGTACTCCGCCGGGTCGTGTCCGGCGGCGAGGAAGCCGCTGACCCCGTCGCGGACGGCCACCGGGAGTCCGCCGACGGCGGCGGCCACCACCGGCGTCCCGCAGGCCTGCGCCTCCACGGCGACCAGCCCGAAGGACTCGTTGTGGGAGGGCATGACCAGCACGGAGGCAGCCCGGTACCAGTCCGCCAGCCGCTCCTGGCCGACCGGCGGCCGGAACCACACCAGGTCGGCGATGCCCAGCCGGGCGGCGAGTTTCTGGAGCCCCTCGGGCCTGCTGAGGCCGGTGCCGCTGGGGCCGCCGACCACCGGCACGACGAGCCGTCCGCGCAGGCCGGGCTGCTCGTCGACGAGTTGGGCCACCGCGCGGAGCAGCACGTCGGGCGCCTTCAGCGGCTGGATGCGGCCCGCGAACAGCGGGACCAGCGCCTCGCGGGGCAGGCCGAGCCGGTCCCGGGCGGCGGCGCGGCCGTCGGCGGGCCGGAAGCGGTCCAGGTTGACGCCGGGGTGGACGACCGCCGTCCGGGCGGGGTCCGCGGCGTAGTGGCGGACCAGCTCGTCCGCCTCCTCCGCGGTGTTCGCGATGAGCCGGTCGGCGGCGTCGACGATCTGCGTCTCCCCGATGACCCGCGCGGCCGGTTCCGGGGTGTCGCCCGCGGCGAGCGCGGCGTTCTTCACCTTGGCCATGGTGTGCATCGCGTGGACGAGGGGGACGCCCCAGCGCTGGGCGGCGAGCCAGCCGACGTGGCCGGAGAGCCAGTAGTGCGAGTGGACCAGGTCGTAGTAGCCGGGCCGGTGCCTGGCCCACGCGCGCATCACGCCGTGGGTGAACGCGCAGAGCTGGGCGGGCAGTTCCTCCTTGGACAGCCCCTCGTACGGGCCCGCGTCGACGTGCCGGACCAGCACCCCTGGCGTCAGCTCGACGGAGGGTTCGCGGGCGCCCCGGGTGGCACGGGTGAAGATCTCCACCTCGATGCCGAGGGCGGCCAGCTGCCGGGCCAGTTCGACGATGTAGACGTTCATTCCGCCCGCGTCGCCCGTTCCCGGCTGGTGCAGTGGCGAGGTGTGGACGCTGAGCATCGCTATCCGGCGTGGCCGCCGGCCACGGCCCAGGCGCTGGGCGAGCAGCGGTACGTACTGGCTCACGGTGCCTCCTCCGTACGGACACGGACCGGGAACCCCGCGGAGCCCATCGGGGAGGAACGCGTCGTGAGCCCGGTCTCTTCCGCTTGTGGGGGCTCTTTGCCCAATCGTGACACTTCGGTGTAGTGACCATCAGCCGTACCCTCTGGGGCATGGCCGCCCGTACCCCGACCCGTCCCGTGGGCACCGTCACCCGCGGCACGACCAACCCGAACCGGCTGCGCCGGATGGACCGCTGGATCGTGGACGCGCTGGCCCCGGCGCTCCGCCGGGCGGCGGCACCGGTCGCCGTCGACCTGGGGTACGGCGCGGCGCCCTGGACCGCCGTCGAACTGCTGGAGCGGCTGCGGGTGGTGCGGCCCGCCGCCCTCGTCTACGGAGTCGAGATAGATCCGGACCGGGTCGCGGCGGCGCGCGGGTACGAGCGTCCCGGCCTCGCCTTCGTCCGTGGCGGCTTCGAGCTGCCGCTGCCCGCCGTCCCCGCGGCCGGTCCGCGCGCGGCGCCGGGGGACCGGCCGCTGCTGATACGGGCCGCGAACGTGCTGCGGCAGTACGACGAGGCGGAGGTCGCCGCGGTCTGGCGGCGGCTGTGCGGGCGGCTCGCGCCGGGCGGGCTGCTGGTCGAGGGCACCTGCGACGAGATAGGCCGCCGTCATGTGTGGGTCGCGCTCGGCCCCGAGGGGCCGCGCACCGTGACCTTCGCCGCCCGCCTCGCCTCGCTGGAGCGCCCGTCCGACCTGGCCGAGCGGCTGCCGAAGGCGCTGATACACCGCAACGTGCCCGGTCAGCCGGTGCACGCCTTCCTCCGCGACTTCGACCGCGCCTGGGCGGCGGCCTCCCCGTACGCGGCGCTCGGCGCGCGCCAGCGCTGGGCGCGGGCGGTCGCCGCGCTGTCCGCCGACTGGCCGGTGCTCGACGGGGAGCGGCGTCGGCGGCAGGGCGAGGTCACCGTCGCCTGGGAGGCGCTGGCCCCCCGTCCGGCCCCGGGCCGGTAGCCCCGGCGGCCGTCCCCCGCCGTCGGCCGCCTGCGCCTTCGGGCCGGGCCACTTCCGCTTCCGGGCCGCTTCCGCTTCCGGGAGTCCCGGTTCGGCCGGTGCCGGTTCAGTCGCTGCCGGTTCGGCCGGTGGGGTGCTCGCGCGGGGGCGGGAGGGCGCCGCTCCGGGTGGGGGCGCTCGCGGGGGCCGCCGGTTCCTCGCCGTGGTCGTCACTCCAGTCGTCACTCCAGAGGCGGCCGTGTTCCTCGCTCCAGAGGCGCCCGAAGGCGAACCGGGCCGCCTCCACCTCGTGCCGCTGGTCGGCGTGGAGCACCCCGAGGGCGTAGGCGGTGGCCGGGGCGATCCGGGGCGTACGCGCCGCGGCCGACGCGGCGGCGGCCGCCTCCGCCGCGACCCGGTGCCGCTCCAGCGCCGCGCTCGCGGAGGTCAGCCGGGGCCCGGCGGGCGGGGCGCCGGCCTCCCGGGGCAGCTCCCGCGCGTACCGGTGGCGGCGCAGCGCGGCCCGTACCCGGTGCCAGGCGGCGTCCTGCTGGGGCCCGGCCGTCAGCGAACGGGCCAGCGCCTCCGCGTTGTACGGGGCCTCGGCTCGGGCGAGCGGCAGCGCGGCGACGGCCTCGGTGAGCCGGGTCCGGGCGGCGTCGGCCGGGGGGCCGAGCGCGACGGCGGCGTCCGCGTCGGCCGTGCCGGGGGCGAGGGGCGCCTCCGAGGCGAGCAGCGCGACGGTGTCGACGGCGGCGTGGAACCGGGAGGAGCGGAGCGCCCGGAGCGCCGCGGAGTGCGCCCGGCCGCGCGCGAGCGACAGTTGGCGGTCGAGCAGCGCTCCGGCGCGCGCCACTCCGGCCGGGAGCCCGTCGTCCGGGCGGGCGCCGCCGCCCGCGCCCCCGGCTCGCGCGACCGGGTCGGGGGGCGGCTCGGAGGTCTGCCCGGGTGGCGGCTCGGCGCCGGGGGTGTCCGCGGTTCCGCTGGCGAGGCGGTGGAGCGCCGCGAGCAGCCGCTCCAGCCGTTCGGCCTCCTCGTACTCGCGGCGGAGGGTGGCGGAGAGCCAGCGGAGTTCGGCGCGGGAGCGGTCGGCCCAGTCGGGGTCGAGCAGGGTGCGGTAGGTGTGCAGGGTGGCGTCGAGCCGCCGGGCCGCCGCCGCGATCCGCCGGACGGCGTGCGCGGTCCGGTCGCTGGCCTCGGGGTCGCCGACGGTCTCGCCGTGCCGCCGCAGGCCGCGGAGCAACTCCGCGGCCTGGCCGTGCAGGTAGCCGCCGAGCGCCTCCGCGACGGTCGGTCCCACCGGCTCCGCCCCCGGTCGCGGCACGCTGGTCTCCCCCGTCCGTGCGCGGCCGGGGCGGGCGGCGGGCGGCGGCTCACACCGCGGGGCCACGTCGTCGCCTCCGGCTCTCGATCAGCTTCTCCTGGATGTTCGGCAGCGGCTGTCCGTCCGGGTCGTGCGCGTGCCGCGTCCACTCGCCGTCCGGCCCGAGCCACCAGGACGCGGTCTCGTCGGACATGCCCATCTCCAGCAGCCGGTCGAGGTAGGCGCGGTGCCCCGGGTCGGCGACCCGGACGAGCGTCTCGATCCGGCGGTCCAGGTTCCGGTGCATCATGTCGGCGCTCCCCAGCCACACCTCCGGCTCTCCGCCGTTCCCGAACGCGAACACCCGGGAGTGCTCCAGGAAGCGGCCGAGCACGCTGCGCACCCGGACGCCCTCGCTGAGCCCGGGCACGCCGGGCCGCAGCGCGCAGATCCCGCGCACCCAGACGTCGACCGGCACCCCGGCCCGCGCGGCCCGGTACAGCTCGTCGATCACCGCCTCGTCGACCATCGAGTTGACCTTGATGCGGACGGAGGCGTCGGCGCCCGCCTCGTGATGGGCCACCTCCCGCTGGATCCGCGCGATCAGCCCGTCCCGCAGGGAGCGCGGGGCGACCAGCAGCCGCCGGTAGGTCTCCCGCCGGGAGTACCCGGAGAGCCGGTTGAACAGGTCCGAGAGGTCGGCGCCCACCTCCGGGTCGGCGGTGAGCAGGCCGAGGTCCTCGTAGCGGCGGGCGGTCTTGGGGTTGTAGTTGCCCGTGCCGACGTGCGCGTAGCGGCGCAGCGTCTCGCCCTCCTGCCGGACCACCAGCGACAGCTTGCCGTGCGTCTTCAGCCCGACGAGGCCGTAGACGACGTGGCAGCCGGACTCCTCCAGCTTCCGCGCCCAGGTGATGTTGGCCTGCTCGTCGAACCTGGCCTTGATCTCCACCAGGACCAGCACCTGCTTGCCGGACTCGGCCGCGTCGATCAGCGCGTCCACGATCGGGGAGTCGCCCGAGGTGCGGTACAGCGTCTGCTTGATGGCCAGCACGTCCGGGTCGGCGGCGGCCTGTTCCAGGAACGCCTGCACCGAGGTGGAGAACGAGTCGTACGGGTGGTGCAGCAGCACGTCCCGCTCGCGCAGCGCGGCGAGGACGTCCGGGGCCGAGGCGGACTCGACCTCCGCGAGGTCGCGGTGGGTGCCGCCGACGAACTTCGGGAACGTCAGGTCCGGCCGGTCCAGCTCCGCGACGATCTCGCCGAGCCCGGTCAGGTCCAGTGGCCCCGGGAGTGGGAAGACCTCGGCCTCCGAGATCTTCAACTCCCTGATGAGCAGGTCGAGGACGTACGGGTCGATCGACTCCTCGACCTCCAGCCGTACCGGGGGGCCGAAGCGGCGCCGCAGCAGCTCCTTCTCCAGGGCCTGGAGCAGGTTCTCCGCGTCGTCCTCCTCCACCTCCAGGTCCTCGTTCCGGGTGACGCGGAACATGTGGTGCGCCAGCACCTCCATGCCGGGGAACAGCTCCTCCAGCTGCGCCGCGATCACGTCCTCCAGCGGGACGTAGCGCCCGGGCGACGCCTCCAGGAAGCGGCTGAGCAGCGGCGGCACCTTCACCCGCGCGAAGTGCCGGTTCCCGCTCGCCGGGTTGCGGACGACCACCGCGAGGTTGAGCGAGAGGCCGGAGATGTACGGGAAGGGGTGCGCCGGATCGACGGCCAGCGGGGTCAGCACGGGGTAGACGCGTTGCCGGAAGAGGGTGAAGAGCCGCTCCCGCTCCTCCTCGGTCAGCTCGTGCCAGCGGATCAGGTGCAGCCCCTCGGCGGCCAGCGCGGGCGCGATCTCCCGCTGGTAGTGGGCGGCGTGCCGGGCCATCAACTCCCGGGAACGGCCCCAGATCTCGTCCAGCACCTCGCGCGGGGGGAGCCCGGAGGCGCTGCGGGTGGCGACGCCGGTGGCGATCCGCCGCTTGAGCCCGGCCACCCGCACCATGAAGAACTCGTCGAGGTTACCGGCGAAGATGGCCAGGAAGCTGGCGCGCTCCAGGAGCGGCACGGTGGGGTCCTCGGCCAGCTCCAGCACGCGTTCGTTGAACGCGAGCCAGCTGCGCTCCCGGTCCAGGAACCGCCCGGCGGGGAGGTCGTCGGCGGCGCCGTCCGGGCCCTCGCCCTCCCGGTAGAGGTCCGGGTCGGAGTCGATCTCCGGTTCGCGCCTCCGCCGATCGCCGTCGGCGTCCGCGTCCGCGTCCCGGAGCGTGCGCGGACGGTGGGCGGCTATCGGTCCGACGGACGGCTGACCGGATCGCGAGGCGTGCTGGCTCATACCCCCATTGTTCCGCGCGGGCGGAGGCGCCGGCGCGGGGACGAGGGGCGGCTGAGCTGCGGGCTGCATTCCGTGATGCTCGCAACCGCGTCTGAATCACCGGTTACGCGCACATGGCGGCCCGGGAAGGCGGACGCTACGCGCGTGTGCCAGGCCGCCCGTACGTCAACGGCCGGGGCCGGGCGGGCGGCGGCCGGGCGGGGGCGGGGCCCGGTGGGAGCCGGGCCCCGTGGGGGGGGCTCAGCTCTCGGCGCGGTACATCAGGTCCGTCTCGTGGGTGCGGAAGCCCAGCCGCTCGTAGACGGCGACGGCGGGGAGGTTGTCCGCGTCGACGTAGAGCATCGCCGTCGGCAGTCCCCGGTCCCGCTCCAGGTGGCGCAGGCCGATCGCGGTGAGCGCCTTGCCGAGCCCGCCGCCCTGCTCGTCCGGGGCGACGCCGAGGACGTACACCTCGCCGAGCCCCTCGGCGGCGTGCACCTTCGTCCAGTGGAAGCCGACGAGCACGCCGCCGCGCTCCGCGAGGAAGAAACCGGCCGGGTCGAACCAGGGCTCGGCCTTCCGGTCGTCCAGGTCGCGCTGGGTCAGCGAGCCCTGCTCGGGGTGGTGCGCGAAGGCGGTGGCGTTCAGCCGGAGCCAGGCGGTGTCGTCCTCGCCGGGGCGGAAGGCGCGGACGCTGACGCCCTCCGGCAGCACCGCCTCCGGCAGCGGCCCGGCCACCCCGGTGCCGCTGGACTCCGCGTCCGATCCGGCGAGGGGGCGCCGCAGTTGGCGCAGTTCCCGAAAGAGCGTCAGCCCGAGCACCCGGGCGAGGTGCCGGGCCGCCGGGTGGCCGCCGTGCGCCCAGACCCGGAGCCGCTGGCCGGACGCCTGGAGCAGCGCCTGGCCGAGCTGCCGCCCGTACCCCCTGCCCCGGTGGTCCGGGTGGACCGCCAGCTCCCCGACCGGCGCCTCCACCGGGTCGGTGTCCTCCAGCTGCGCGTAGCCGACGAGTTCACCGCCGTCCCGGTGCAGCAGCAGGTGCCGCACGCCGGTGCGCCGCCCGCCCCGCAGCTGGAGGCGGCCCTGCTCGGACACGGCGGCCTGCCCGTCCACCCGGGCGGCCGCGTCGATCAGCTCCATGGCCTCTCGTACGTCCCCGTCCGACGGCTCGTCCACAACAACCACGTCGCTCATGGCACCGACGATACGGCCCGGCGCGGGACACCGGAACACGGCGGAGGGTGGCGGGGCGGAACGACACCGGCGGTGCGGACGGGCCGCGCGGCGGGCGGGAGCCGGGCCCCGCCGAGGGGGCGTGGCGGGGCCGGGGTGGCGTCGGGGAGGGCGTGGCGGGTCAGCCCATCCGCGAGTAGGGGGTGCGCTGGCGGGCCCGGCGCAGCGCGTCGCCCCACCACTCCAGCTGGTTGAGCAGGCCCTTGGCGGCCGCCGCGGTGCCCTCCTGGTCGTGCGGCACCCCGTTCTCGTCGAAGCGGTCCCAGACCATGGGGAAGCTGAGGGTGTCCCGGACGGTGACGGCGTGCAGTTCGGGGAAGACCTGCCGCAGGTGTTCGGCGGCCCGCTGCCCGCCCGCCATACCGCCGTAGGAGATCAGCCCGACGGGCTTGGCCTCCCACTCGCCCTTGAACCAGTCGATCGTGTTCTTCAGCGAGGCCGGGAAGCTGTGGTTGTACTCCGGGGTGATGACGACGAAGGCGTCGGCGGCGGTCAGCCGTTCCGACAACTGGGCGTAGACGCGGGACAGTTCACCGTCGGCCGCCAGGTCGGTGGGGAAGGCCATCGGGAGGCTGTTCTCCGGGTCCGCGAGGTCGATCAGGTCCAGCTCGAAGGTGCCCTCCTGTTCGGCCCGCCCGACGAACCAGTTGGAGACGACGGGACCGATCCGGCCCTCGCGCACGCTCCCGACGATGATCGCCAGCCGCAGCGGGCGGTCCTCGCCGGAGCCCTCGGCCTGGGCGGGGACGGGGGTGGACTGGGTGGTGGTCATGGTTGCTCCTCAACTGTGCGGATGAGTGGGTCAGTTGGCGACCCGCGTCGGGCGGCGAACCCTTCCGCCGTCCAACACGTACGAGTTTTCAACTTGAATCGAGGTTTAAGTCAAGTGCCTTCTCCCCCTGCCTCTCGCCCGCGCCCGTCCGCCCCCTCGCCCGACGGCCCGTCACCCGAGGCGTCGGCCCGCTGACCTGACGGCACGGCCGGCGATGGCCCGTCAGGGGCGCCGTCTTCCCGGCGCCGCCGAGGCGCGGAGGGCAACGCGGAGGACAACGCGGAGGGCAACAGGGCGTCGTACGCGGTGAGTTGACCACGTCTCAGCGGCGGCCGGTCATCCGGGGCCGGAGACGGTCCGTCGTCCCGGGACGGCCCACCGTCCGGGGGCGGGGCGGCGGACGAGCCGGGGAAGCGGAGGACGGCCACGGTGCCGCCCGCCCCGTCCGGCGCCGGGCGCAGCGCCACCTCCCCGCCCGTCTGCCGGACCACCCGCTCCACGATGGCGAGCCCCAGCCCCGAACCCGGCAGCGCGCGGGCCGCCGGGGAACGCCAGAACCGCTCGTACACGTACGGGAGTTCGTCCTCCGCGATACCGGGGCCCTCATCGCGGACGCGCAACTCCCCACCGTCCAGCGAGACCTCGACGGTGGCGGCCGGGCCGCCGAACTTCACCGCGTTGTCCAGCACGTTCAGCACCGCCCGCTCCACCGCCGACGCGTCGGCCCGCATGTACCAGCTCCCCAACTCCCCCCGTACGGACACCGTGACGCCAGCGGCGCGCAGCCGCACCCGCTCCACGGCACGGCCGACGATCCCGCCCAGCTCCACCACCCGGTGCCGCGCCGTGCCGCCCGGCGCCGTCTCCGGCCGGGACAGCAGCTGCACGTCCTGGATGAGCGCGCCGAGTTCGGTCATCTGCGCGGTGACCGACTCCAGCAGCGCCCGCCGGTCCGCCTCCGGCAGCGGGCGTCCGGTCCGCTCACTGCGCACCAGCAGGTCGATGTTGGTACGCAGCGAGGTCAGCGGGGTCCGCAACTCGTGCCCCGCGTCCGCGATCAGCTGCTGCTGGAGTTCCCGCGAGGCGGCCAGCGAGGCCGTCATGGAGTTGAAGGAGCGGGAGAGCCGGGCGATCTCGTCGTCGCCCTCCGCCGGGATGCGCACCGCCAGGTCCTCGGTACGCGCGATGTGTCCGGCCACCTCCGCCAGCCGGTCCACCGGCCGCAACCCGGCCCGGGCCACCGCCACCCCCGCGCCCGCCGCGCCCAGCACGCCCGCGCCACCGACCACCGCGAGCACCAGCGCGAGCCGGTTCAGCGGCTCGTCCACCTCGGACAGCGGGCGGGCCACCGTCACCGCCAGCTCGGTGCCGCGCACCGGAACCGTCAGCACCCGGTAGTCCGCGCCGTCCGGGGACGGCGCGTCGTGCACGGCCTCGCTCAACTCCCCCTCCGCGACGGAGACGTCGGCGTCGTCGACGGACAGCGCACTGCCCACGATCACGCAGCTCTTCCCGTGCGCGTCCACCACCTGCACCGAGGCGCCGAACGGGTTCGGGGCCCGGACCTCCGAGGTGCTGCACTCCCCCGTCCCGACCTGCTCCACCACGAACCGTGGATCGACGTCGCTGCTGCTGAGCAGCGCGTTGTCCAGCGAGGAGAGAAGCTGCGCGCGCACCAGGAACCAGCAGACCGTCGCCGAGGCGGCGACCGCCAGCGCCACGGTCAGCGCCGCGAGCAGCGCCAGCCGCGAGCGGAGCGGCATGGCGTTCAGCCGCCGGATCACGCCGGGTCGTCCCTCAGGACGTAGCCGACACCCCGGACGGTGTGCACCAGGCGCGGCTCACCGCCCGCCTCCGTCTTCCGCCGCAGGTACATCACGTACACGTCCAGGGAGTTGGACGACGGTTCGAGTTCGAAGCCCCAGACGGCCTTGAGGATCTGCTCCCTGGTGAGCACCTGCCGGGGATGACTCAGGAACACCTCCAGCAGGGTGTGTTCGGTCCTCGTCAGCTCCACCGACCGGGCGCCCCGGGCGACTTCGCGACTGCCCAGGTCCATCCGGAGGTCCGCGAAGGCGAGCACCTCCGGTTCGTCCTCCGCCCCGGCCGCCTCCGCCAGTTGGCGGGTGTAGGAGCTGCGCCGGAGCAACGCCCGGACACGGGCCAGCAGTTCGTCCAGCTCGAAGGGCTTGACGAGGTAGTCGTCGGCGCCCGCGTCCAGCCCGGTGACCCGGTCGGCGACCGTGTCCCGCGCGGTGAGCATCAGCACCGGCGTCCGCACCCCGGCCGTGCGCAGCCGCCGCGCGGCCGTCAGCCCGTCCATCCCGGGCATCAGCACGTCCAGCAGGATCAGGTCGGGGGCGGTCGTCCGCGCCTTCTCCAGCGCCTCCAGCCCGTCGGCGGCCAGCTCCGTGGCGTACCCCTCGAAGGCCAGACCGCGACGCAACGCCTCCCGCACCGGCGGCTCGTCGTCAACGATCAGAATTCTCACGGCGGTTCCCCGGCCTCTCGCCCCGTCCGCACTCCCCGCGACGCTCCGCGCACGCGCGACTCGTACGTCTCACCCGCCTCACACTACGAGCGCCACCCCGCGTCCGTACGTCATCGGCGGGCAGCCGGAGAGCGGAACGCGCGGAAGGGGCACGCCAGAGCGGTCACCAGCCCCCAGGGACCCCGATCCGACCCGAACCAGCCCGAACCGGGCGGGAGTTGACGAAGGTGGACGCCACGCCCCGGGCGTCGCACCCCCACACCCCCACACCCCCACACCCGCGCGAAGCCCGGAGCCGGAGTCGGGAGCTGGAGCCCGGGGCGGACGTCGCGGGGAGGGGCTGGGTCGAGGCGGCCCCACGGCCCGCGGGGCGGCTAGCCGCCGCAGCCGCAGGAGCGGCGGATCCTCAGCGCGGTCGGGAACTGCCGGACGCGCTCCCGGCGGGACCCGGTGACGCGCAGCGCGTCGTCCAGCACCAGATCCACCGCGACCTGCGCCATCGCCTCCCGGTCCGAACCGACCGTGGTCAGCGGCGGATCGGTCAGCCCCGCCTCCTTCACGTCGTCGAAGGCGGCGACCGCGAGTTCGCCGGGGACGTCGACGCCCAGCTCCCGCGCGGCCCGCATCAGGCCGATCGCCTGGTCGTCCGTCGCGCAGAAGACCGCGGTGGGACGGTCGGGGCGGCGCAGCAGCTCCAGGGCGAGCAGGTAGGTGTCGTAACGGTTGTACGGGGCCTGGAAGTGCTGGCCCTCCACGGACTTCCCGGCCTCCCGCATGGCGCGCGCCCAGCCCTCGACGTGGTCGGTGACCGGGTCACCCAGCTTCGGGGTCTCCTCGACCCCGCCGAGACAGGCCACCCGCTCGTGCCCGTGTTCCAGCAGGTGCCGGGTGGCGAGCTGGGCGCCGCCCACGTCGTCCAGCACCACGGCGACGTCGTCGATGGCGGCCGGGCGGCGGTGCATCAGCACGATCCTGGCGTCCCACGCCTCGATCTCCGCCGCCGCGCGCTCACTGGGGCCCTGGCTGATCAGGATCAACCCGGCGACTCGCATCCCGAGGAAGGCCCGGAGGTAGTGCACCTCGCGCTCGTCGAGGTAGTCGGAGTTGCCGACCAGCACCATCTTTCCCCGGGCCGCCGCCACCTGCTCGACCGCGTGCGCCATCTCCGCGAAGAACGGCTGCCGGGCGTCGGGGACGATCAGCCCTATGAGGTCGGTTCTCCGGGAGGCCATGGCCTGCGCCACCCGGTCGGGCCGGTACCCGAGCGTCTTGATCGCCGCGAGCACGCGCTCCCGGGTGGCGGGTGCCACGGGGCGGGGCCCATCGTTGATCACATAGCTCACGACGGCGGTGGAGGTGCCCGCCAGTTTCGCCACGTCGTCCCGTGTCACTTTGGCCACGTTCCGCAGTCTACGCGGGGAGCATCACCCCTCCACCGGGCGGTGCCGCCCCCGCGCCCCGGCGCGCGCCCCGCCCTGCGGCAGCGGTCGGCGCCCCGCGTTCCGGGGGCTTCGCCCCTGGTCACCGCCCCGTCCCTCGGCGCTCGCCCGCGCGGCGCGGCGGCGGGCGAGCGAGGGACGAGGGGCGGGCGGGAACCGGCGTGCGCCGGGTGACCCGGCGGCGTTCGGCCAGCCGCGCGGCGGCGGTCCGCCACGGCGCGCGAAACCCCCGTTCGGGGGTGCGTTCGCGCGTTCCGGTCCCGCGGCGAGCGCGGTCCTCCGGCTCGCGGTCCTCCGGCTCGCGGTCCTCCGGCGAGCGGGCCTCCGTTCCGGCCCCGCGTCGTTCCCGGCACCTTCGGCGTGCGGCCCACGGCGCGTGCGGCCGTCCGGCACAGGGTCCGGTCCTCCGGAACTCCCGGGTCACTGACGGCCGGTGGCCGCCTCCCGGGCGACGCGCTCGGCCGCGTCCGTCACCGCCCGCGCGTTCTTCTCGTCCTCGGTCCGCTCGGCCTTCTCCGGCGAGACGAAGCGGTAGCCGACGTTCCGGACGGTGCCGATCAGCGACTCGTGCTCCGGGCCGAGCTTCGCCCGCAACCGCCGGACGTGGACGTCCACGGTGCGGGTACCGCCGAAGTAGTCGTAGCCCCAGACCTCCTGGAGCAGCTGGGCGCGGGTGAACACCCGGCCGGGGTGCTGCGCCAGGTACTTCAGCAGCTCGAACTCCTTGAAGGTCAGGTCGAGGATCCGGCCCTTGAGCTTGGCACTGTAGGTGGCCTCGTCCACCGAGAGGTCACCGTTGCGGATCTCCATCGGGCTGTCGTCGGCCGTGCCCCGCTGGCGGCCGGTGGCGAGCCGCAGCCGCGCCTCGACCTCGGCGGGACCGGCGCTCTCCAGGAGGACGTCGTCCACCCCCCAGTCGGCGGTGACGGCGGCGAGGCCACCCTCCGTGACGATCAGCAGCAGCGGGCAGCCGGGGCCCGTGGAGCGGAGCAGCTGGCACAGCGACCGCACCTGCGGCAGGTCGCGGCGCCCGTCGATCAGGATCACGTCGGCGCTCGGCGCCTCGACGAGGGCGGACCCCTCGGCGGGGGCCACGCGCGTGTTGTGCAGCAACAGGCCCAGTGCGGGCAGGACTTCGGTGGAGGGCTGGAGAGCGTTGGTCAGCAGGAGAAGCGAGCTCATACCAGGGCTCCCTCCTCCCGCGTCGTATGGTGCGCCTTCGAACGGTCCCGACGCTGCGCGTTTCGCTTGCCCATGACGTTCTGTCCCTTCCTCGGTCACGCGAGGACGTATCCGACGTTCATGCTGTCCACCCGGTGCGCCGCACGGTCACGGCCGCACCGGCCGCCACCCCGGAAGCGGGGCGGACCCGCCGCCCGGCGACTCCCGGGCCCGGGTACCCCGGAAACCGGAACTCCCAGACCGGTACCCGGAACCCCCGGCCCTCCAGAAAGCACAAAAGGACCCGGGGGCGGCGCTGCCCGGATCCTTCGTCCAGCAGAATAGCCGACGTGTACGAAGCAAGGCAGTGTGAGATCGCTCGCTCCGCCCCCGCCGCCACCTCGGGGCGCGCGCCCGTGGAGCCCCGCTCCGGCGTGCGGCACCGCGCGCTGCGGGCCGCGGACGGGGTACGCGTCGAGGCCCGGTACGAGCCGTACGCCGGACCGGCACACCGCCCGGACCAGGCCGTGGAACCGCCGGAGGCCGCCGTCACCGTGCTCGCCCACGGCTTCACCGGCTCGCTCGACCGGCCCGCGCTGCGCCGCGCCGCACGGGTCTTCGCACAGCACACCGCCGTGATCACCTTCTCCTTCCGGGGCCACGGCCGCTCGGGCGGCCGGTCGACGGTGGGCGACCTGGAGGTGCTGGACCTCGCGGCGGCCGTCGGCTGGGCCCGCTCGCTGGGGCACCGCCGGGTGACGACCGTCGGCTTCTCGATGGGCGGTTCGGTGGTCATCCGGCACGGGGCGCTGTACCACCCCGACGCCCCCGAGGAGCGCGAGGGGCGCACGGGCGCACACGCCGACACGGTGGTCGCGATCAGCGCACCGGCCCGCTGGTTCTACCGCGGGACCGCGCCCATGCGCCGCGTCCATCAGGCGATCGAGAGCCCGGTGGGACGACTCGTCTCACGATTCGGACTCAGGACCCGTATCCATCCGGCCGACTGGGACCCGGTGCCGCTCTCCCCCGTCGACGCCGCACCGCTGATCGCCCCCACCCCGCTGCTGATCGTCCACGGCGACCAGGACCCCTACTTCCCCCTGGACCATCCGCGCTCCCTCGCCACCGCCGCCGGCGCCACGACCACCGCCCCCGGCGCCTCCCGCACCCCCGACACGTCCGGCACCCCCACCGCCTCCGGTCACGCGGCGCCCGGCCCGTCCGCCGGGGCGAGCGACCCGGCGGCCGACGCGGAGCTGTGGATCGTCCCCGGCTTCGGCCACGCGGAGAACGCGGCCCGACCCGAACTCCTGCACCGCGTCGCGGCGTGGACCCGCGCCCGCACCTGACCCCCCGCGGACCGTCCATCATGGGACCCGCACCACAGGCGACCGAGAGGAACACGATGGCGAGCGGCACCATCCGCTACTGGGCGGCGGCGAAGGCCGCGGCCGGGACCGCCGAGGAGCGGTACGAGGCCATGACCCTCGCCGAGGCCCTCGGGGAGGCACGCGCGAGGCACTCCGCGCACCCGGAGTTCGCCCGGGTGCTCCAGCGCTGCTCGTTCCTGGTCGACGGCGAACAGGTCGGCGCCCGCCCACACGACGCCGTGCGGCTCACCGACGGCGGAACCGTCGAGGTCCTCCCCCCGTTCGCGGGAGGCTCCCGGTGACCGAGCACCCCCACCAGCCGCCGCACCAGCAGGGCGCCCACCCACCGCCGCCCCACCCCGGCGGGCACCACCCACCCGAGCCGTACGGTCAGGCCGACTCGTACGGTCAGGCCGGGCCGTACGCGGCGTCGGAGCCGTACGGTCAGTCCGGCGCGACGGTTCCGCGTCCGCCACACGCCCAGCCCCAACAGCCCGGCCCCCAGGTCCAGTACGGCCAGTACAGCCCGTACGACCAGCACGGCGCCTACGACCAGCGGCACACCCAGCACGGCCAGCACGGCCAGCACGGAGCGCGGAGCCAGCACGGCCGGTACGGCGACCGCGCGGCGCCCGGCGCGTACGGGGAGGCGGGCCCGCCCGGCCAGCCGGGCGCGTACGGGGAGCCCGGCGGGCAGCGGCCGGGGCAGCCCGCCGGACACGGAGAACCGCACCACCAGGGGTACGCCCAGCCGTACGCCCACGACGACCAGCGGCCCGGCCCGTACGGCCAGCCCCAACAGCCCCAACAGCCCCACCACCAGCAGGGGTTGGAGCAGCCGGGGCAGGGGCGGCCGGGGCCGCGCGACCCGTACGGCCGGTACGACGCGCCCCCACGGCCCGGCCAGGGCAACGGGTACGACCAGCAAGGCGGGCACGGCGGGCACAGCCAGCACGGCGGTTACGACCAGCAGCACGGCGGGCACGACGCCCGCCAGCCGCCGTGGCAGAGCGGGCCCCGGCAGCGGCAGGCCCCCTACGGCGGCGCCCCCGATGCCGCTCCCGGCTCCACCCCCGACCACGGAGCGCACCAGACGGCCCCGCTCCCCGGCGCGGGCGCCCCGGAGAGCACCCAGCGGCTGCGGGTCACCCCGGCCGGACCGCCGTCAGGCGCGGCCCCGGAGTCGCTGCCCACGCAAGCCGGGACACCCAGGCCGGACAGCGCCAGCGGCCCGGGCGGCGCCAGCGGTCCCGAGGGTCCCGCGCACCCGGACCGGGCCGGTCGCTCGCCGATCATCCCGCCGGGCATCGTCCCGGCCGGGCTCACCACGGTGCTCGCGCTGCTGCTCGCGCTGGCCGCACAGGCCGGGAACCTCGCGCTCGCCGCCGCCGTTCTGCCGCTCCAGGCGGTCACCGCCGCCGGGTGGTTCCGGCTGAACGGCATGTGGCCCGCCCGGCAGGGGATCCTGCTGGCCTTCCTCGCCGGGGTGACCACCACCGTCGCGCTGCTGGTCACCGACGGGGACGGGGAGGGTGGCGCGCCCGGCGTCGCCATCGCCACCCTCGGTGTCTGGTGCGTGCTCACCCTCGTGTTGCAGCTGCGCAACCACTCCAGCCCCGACGAGCGGCTCTACGCGCTCACCGCGACGCTCACCTCCTCCGGCCTCGCGGTGCTCGCCGCCGGTCACCTGGCCGCCGAGCCGGACGCGGTGACGGTGGGAGCCGCCGCCGTCGCGGTGGCCGCGCTCGCCCGCGCGCTGCCGCTGCCGCCCTACGTGTCACCGGTGGTCGCGCTGCTGGCCGCCGCCGGTACGGGCGTGGCGGTGGGTGGGCTGACCGACCTCGGCACGGTGGGCGCGGTGCTCGGCGCGGCGGCCGGGGCCGGGGCCCTGATCGGGCTGCGGGTCGCGAGCTACGACTTCCCGTCGCGGTTCGTCCACCTGACCGCCGGGGTGGCGCTGCCGCTCACCCTGGCCTCCCCC
Organism: Streptomyces sp. AJS327; assembly: GCF_013450295.1. GTDB lineage: Bacteria > Actinomycetota > Actinomycetes > Streptomycetales > Streptomycetaceae > Streptomyces. Next base: position 678,425 of record NZ_SKBR01000003.1, on the reverse strand, counting down.
GCCGTCTACCTGCTCGGCCGCGTCCTCGGCTGACACCGGCCACCCGGGCCCGGCGGCCGGGCACCCGGTCGCCCGCTGCCGAGCAGCTGATCGCCCGGCGGCGGGGACGGGACGGGAGGGGTGACGGCGGGGACAGGACGGCTGACAGGGACGCCCGGTGCCGCGGTCGCCCGGGGCCGATCGCCTCGCGATCATCCACGACAACCAGTGATCGACTATCGCCCCCTCTGCACCGCTTTCCGTACAGGTGCTGACGGTAGGCTCGCGGCAAGCCGATTGCATGGGGGAAGCAACACATGCGCGCACTTCGCATCAGTCTCGTCATCCTGGCCGTCCTCGCGGTGCTGTTCGTCGCCGCCGACAGACTCGCCGTCGGGATGGCGGAGGACGAAGTGGCCCAGCAGATCAAGGACTCCAACGGGATGACGGAGGCCGGGGAGGTCGACGTCTCGATCGACGGTTTCCCCTTCCTGACGCAGTTCGCCACCAAGGAGTTCGACAAGATCACGGTCAACGTCAGCGACGTGACCGCGCGCTCGGGTGCGCGCCAGGTCACCCTCTCCAGCCTGACGGCGGACCTGTCGGACGTGCGGCTCAGCGACGGCTACTCCTCCGCCACCGCCTCCCACGCCACCGGCACGGCACTGATCAGCTACGACGCGCTCACCAAGGCGGCGGACAAGGACGTCAACCTCGGCTGGGGCGGGAAGAGCGACTCCGGCCGCGGCCAGGTGAGGGTCGACGCCCAGGTCGGGCCGCTGACCAGGGCCTGCGCCCTGCTGAAGCAGGACTGTAGTGTGCGCGCCACCGTCGGGGTGAGCGGCAACAAGATCAAGCTCCGCGCCACTCGGATTCCGGCCTCAAAGGTGCCGGGCGTGGAGGAAGCCGTCCGGAAGAAGACCGACTTCGACCGGGCCATCGACGGGCTGCCGGACGGCCTCACACTGAAGAGGGCGGTGCCCACCCAGAAGGGCATCGAGCTGACCGTGGAGGGCGAGGACGTCCCCCTCAACAGCTGACCCGGGGCCCCTGCCCGATACCCACGCCCCGCCCCCGCACGCCCCGCCCGTGTCGTCCACGTGCCCTGCCCGGGACGCACACCCCCGCACGCCCCGCCCCGGGGTGACGGGGAGGGCCGGAGCGGGTGGGGCGGTGAACGTCCCGAGGGTCGAGACACCCCGTTCCGTACGGCAGGAGGGGCGGGGAATCCCCGTGCCACGGTGGCGTGTTCGGGCCGCGTGGATGGCCCGGAGCGGCCCACACGGGGTTCACGATCCTGCAATACGGACGAAAAAATCTCAGCATTCGGATTGACGGTGACACACGCCCCGTCTCCTCCTTACGATCGAGCGCATGAAGCGACAGGCGGTTCTCACCAAGCGACGGGCAGTCGATCTGTGCCGCATCGCCGCCATGCTCTGTCGCACCAGCCGCTGACGGCTGCCGTCCCGCCCCCGCGGTACGTGCCGCCTCCCCCACGCCCACGGCCGCCGCACCCTCGCGCCCGACGCCGTGCGCACCGGGGCCGAAGCGCACGACCACGCACCGGTTCCCGCTCCACAGCCAGCTGAGCCCGCTGTCCGAAGCCGATCCAGCACGCAGCCCGAAGCCCGTCCCGGACCGCGCGCGGCCCCGCCACGCGCCCCGCCACCTCCGCCGCACCCGTCCCAGCCAGCACACCCCGTGAGGAGACACAGCATGAGCCGCAGCGACGTCCTGGTAGACGCCGACTGGGTCCAGGCCCGCATCGACGACCCCAAGACGGTCATCGTCGAGGTGGACGAGGACACCTCGGCCTACGACAAGAACCACATCAGGAACGCGGTGCGCATCGACTGGAAGCAGGACCTCCAGGACCCGGTGCGGCGTGACTTCGTCGACCAGGCGGGCTTCGAGGAGCTGCTGTCCCGGAAGGGCATCGCCAACGACGACACCGTGGTGCTCTACGGCGGCAACAACAACTGGTTCGCCGCCTACGCCTACTGGTACTTCAAGCTCTACGGCCACGAGAACGTGAAGCTGCTCGACGGCGGCCGCAAGAAGTGGGAACTGGACTCCCGCGACCTGGTCGCCGAGGTGCCGACCCGCGAGGCCACCTCGTACTCGGCGCAGCCGCAGAACACCGCGATCCGCGCCCACCGGGACGAGGTCGTGGCGGCCATCGGCACCCGGAACCTGGTCGACGTGCGCTCCCCCGACGAGTTCAGCGGCAAGCTGCTCGCCCCCGCCCACCTGCCGCAGGAGCAGGCCCAGCAGCGCGGCCACGTGCCCTCCGCGAAGAACATCCCCTGGTCGAAGTCGGCCAACGACGACGGCACCTTCAGGTCGGACGCCGAGCTGAAGGAGCTGTACGAGGGCGCGGGCGTGGACCTGGGCAAGGACACCATCGCCTACTGCCGTATCGGCGAGCGCTCCGCGCACACCTGGTTCGTGCTGCACGAGCTGCTCGGCCAGGAGAACGTGAAGAACTACGACGGGTCCTGGTGCGAGTACGGCTCGCTGGTCGGCGTGCCGATCGAGGTCGGCTCCGGCTCCTGAGGCCGCGCGCCCGGTGCGGCCGCGCACCCGGGCCGGGCTTCTCCTCCCCGGCCCGGCGCGGCCCCCAACCGATCTTGCCCGAGCGAGAGCCGGACCTCGCCGGTCCTCTCCGGTTCTTTCCCGACTCTCCTTGATCTCTCCTGATCTCTCCCGATCTCTCCCGTAAAGGAAGCGACACCATGTGCGGAGCAACGGCTGGCGGCCCGGACGCCTCCACCATCAAGCCCGGTGAGACCACCATCCAGGGCAGCGTCACCCGGGACGGCGAGCCCGTCTCCGGCTACGTGCGGCTGCTCGACTCGACCGGCGAGTTCACCGCCGAGGTCCCCACCTCCGCGACCGGCCAGTTCCGCTTCTACGCGGCCGAGGGCACCTGGACGCTGCGCGCGCTGGTGCCCGGCGGCACCGCCGACCGCACCGTCGTGGCCGAGCAGGGCGGTCTGGCGGAGGTCGCCATCGCCGTCTGAGACGGCGGGCGCCCCACGGCCGCCGCGTTCGGCCAGCCCCGGCCGGTCCGGGGACGACCCGGGTCCGGTTCCGGATCGGCATCCGGATCGCCGGTCCGGGTCGGGCGCGGTCGGGGCCGTGGGCACCGTTCACCGCTGAGTGGACGGCGGGACTGAGGGGCCGCTCCCCCACGGGTTGGACGCCAGGGGGCGCGGCCTTTCACAGCTGTCGGGGCTCCGCGCCGCCGTCGGGACAGCACGGGGGGCCGCCCCGGCGGCGGCGCGGGAGGACGGCGCGCGGGCGTGCGCGCGGAGTCAGCGGACGGCGGACGGCGCGCGGGGCGCCGCCGTAGGCTGAGGCGCATGACTCCTCCAGACTCACCGGAACAGCGGCGCCTCGTGATCAAGGTGACGGCGGGCTCCGACGCACCGGAGCGCTGCTCGCAGGCGTTCACCGTGGCGGCGGTGGCCGCCTCCAGCGGAGTCGCCGTCTCGGTCTGGCTGACCGGGGAGTCGGCCTGGTTCGCGCTGCCGGGCCGCGCGGCGGAGTTCACGCTGCCGCACGCCGCTCCCCTGCCCGAGCTGATCGAGGGTGTCCTCGCGGGCGGCGGACGTCTCACCCTCTGCACCCAGTGCGCCGCCCGCCGGGACATCAGCGAGGCGGACGTGCTGGACGGTGTCCGCATCGCGGGCGCCCAGGTCTTCGTCAGCGAGATCATGGCCGAGGGCGCCCAGGCCCTCGTCTACTGACCGTCCGGCCCGCCGTCCCGGTGGGCCGGACCTCACCCGGCCTCCCGGCCCCGCCCCACGGCACCCCTTCCCCCGGCACCGCTCCCGGGCACGCTCCCCGGGCGGCGACCAGCGCCGGAGCGGGGCCTCACGGAGAGCGCGCGGAAGGCCCGGACTAGACTCGAGGAGAGACCGTGCACACTGCATTCAGCACCGCCCAAGGAGAGCCCCGTGCTTGAGGCATTCTTCACCGCCCTGATGGTCCTGGTCTGCGTCGGCACCCTGGCCTTCGCGGCTCTCGTCTACCGGAAGCTCTACCAGGGCCAGCGCTGAGCCGAGCCCCCGCGCACCGCCCGACCCCACACCACCCGGCCCGCACCACCCGGCCCCGCTCGCGCCAGCTCCACGCCGACCCCGCGCCCCGGTCCCCACACCGTCCCACGGCGCCCGCGTCCGACGGGTGAGACGGGACGAGGACGGCGGTCCCGGACGGCCCGGGAGACGCATCGGCCGGAGGGCCAGGCGAGCCGCCGCCGGGAGGCGGAGCCGCGATCGGCCACCGGGCCACCCACCTCGCGGCCGAGTACGGGCCGCGCGGGCCGAGCACGGCGGACTTCGGACGCCACCACCGCGTCACCTTCGGTAGCGTGGTACCGCCAGCGCAGTCCCACCACCCACAGATCGTCTGAGAACCCATGATCGAGATCCCCTCCGACCTGCATCCGGACCTCGTCCCCCTCGCCTTCCTGCTCGGCAGGTGGACCGGCGCGGGCGTGGCGGAGTTCCCCGGCCGCGACCAGTGCAACTTCGGTCAGGAGGTCTCCTTCTCGCACGACGGGCGGGACTTCCTGGAGTACGTCTCGCACAGCTGGGAGCTGGACGAGGACGGCCAGCAGATCGCCCCGCTGGAGACCGAGTCCGGCTACTGGCGGATCGACGGGGAGCGCCAGGTCGAGGTCGTCATGATCCGCGACCAGGGCGTGGCCGAGATCTGGTACGGCCAACTCGCCGACCAGAAGCCGCAGATCGACCTGGCCACGGACGCCATCGCGCGGACCGGCAAGGCCGAGCCGTACAGCGGCGGCAAGCGGCTCTACGGGTACGTCAACGGCGACCTGATGTGGGTGGGCGAGAAGTCCACCCCCGAGGTGCCGCTCCGGCCCTACATGTCGGCCCACCTCAAGAAGGTCGTCGACCCCAGCGAGTGGGCGAAGGACCTGGGCGACCTGCCGGACGACGGCATCGCCTTCTTCAAGTAGGCCGTCGCCCCCGGACACTCCGCGCCACCCGCCTTCGGCTCCTCCGCCCCCCGGCCGCCCGGGCCGGGGGCCATCGCCACGTCCCAGGACGCCGCCCCGTCGCCCCCGGGCCCGGCACCTCCGGCCGGGTCTCCGGACGGGCCTGCGGCCGGCTGCCCGGCTCGGGTGCCGGAGCCGGGCCGTCCGCACCGCGCGCACCTCCGTCAACTTCCCGCGCGCGGACACTCGTATCGGGCCACTCTCCCATCCCTGACATGCGGTTTCCCCTCCGCGCGCCGTTCCGGCCGCAGAGCGGATGGGTACGTTCCACAGTGTCGCCCCAGGGATGGGAAGCCCAGGAATGTTCCCCACCGATGACGCCCATATCGGCGCGCGCATGGCCGCCCACCGCAAGCTCGCCGGGTACACCCAGCGCGAACTCTCCGAGCACGCCCACCTCTCGCTCGGCTGTATCCGCAAGGTGGAGCGCGGCGAACGCCTCCCCACGGCCGGTGTGTTGACGGCCGTCGCCCGGACGCTGCGGCTCACCGTCGAGGACCTCACCGGCCAGCCCTACCGCAGGCACCGCGCGGACGAGCGCGTACACGGGCCGATCACCGGAGTCCGCGCGGCGCTGCGCCACTGGGACCTCCCCGGCGACTGGTTCGAACGGCCACGCCCGCTCCCACAGCTCCACGCCGAGGTGCGCACCGCCTACGGCTTCCGGCTCGCCGGACGCCTCACCCAGCTCGGCGACCAACTCCCGGCCCTGATGGAAGAGTTGACCGCCGCAGTCCATCTGCGCACCGGCGCGCGTGAGCGGCGGCGGGCCGCCCGGCTGCTGGCGCTCACCTACGACCTGGCGCACACCCTCACCTACCGGCTCGGCTATCCGGACCTGCGCGGCCAGGTGGAGGACCGGCTGCGCTGGGCGGCGCGGCTGTCGAACGATCCGCTGATGACGGCGCTCGCGGAGTACAAGCGGGTGGAGTCGTTCAAGTCGGCCCACGAGTACGACGCCGGGCTGCGCGCTCTCCGGGCCGCGCGCGAACGGCTGTTGGAGGAGACGACGGCGCACCACGACCCGTCCCTCGTCACCGTGCTCGGTGGTCTGCGACTGCGGGAGGTGACCATGGCCTCCCGGGCACGCGACACCGAGGCGACCGAGCACCACCTCGAACGGGCACGGGAGTTGCTCGGCACACTGCCCGCGCCGGACGACCGGCGGCACCACTCCCTGGTGTTCGGCGGCGGCAATGTCGCGATCCACGAGCTACAGGCGCAGTTGGAACTCCGGCGGCTCGCCGAGGCCGAACTCGTCATCAGCCGCACCCGGTTGCCCGCCACCGTGCCGCCCACCCGGGTCAGCGCCTGGCACATCAACGCGGCCCGGGTCCATCTCGCGGCGGACCGGCGCGAGTCCGCCCTCCGCCACCTACGGCTGGCGCGTACGGCGGCTCCGCAGGTCACCCGGTACAAGCCGATGGCACGGGACACCGCGCTGCTGCTGACGATGAAGTACCGCCGCACCAGCGAGGAACTCCGGGCGCTGAACCACTGGTTCGGCTTCGTCTGATCCCCGGGGCTTCGGTCCCTCGCCGAACGAGGCGCCTGTCAAGGGCCGTTACGGGAGGGAAGTACCCCGCTCCGGGGTACTTCCGGGGCACGGGCGACGGCATCATGTCCGTCCAAGCCCCCCGGACGGGCACCTCGCCGGGGAGCGGAGCACGTGAGTCAGGAGCACCGCCATGCCGTGTGCCGTCCACCCCGGATTCGCCCCACCCGCCCGGACGCGGCCGACGCGCGGGGGTGGTACCCGGTGATCGCCTCGGGCTCGGGGGACGCGACGGCCGCCGCCCGGATGACGCTCACGGTCTACCGGATCCACCCCGACGGCACCCGCTCCCCCGCTCTGACCCGGACCACGGTGACGCCACGCACGGCCTGCCGGGTGCCGTTCTCCCTGGCCTTTCCACCGTGCCGCTGCCCCCGCTGCCGCCCCCGTCCCAACTGACCGCGCACGGCCGCCCCAACTGGACGCGCGCGGCGCGCCGTTCGGGCCCACACGGCTCACTCAGAGTGCCGAAAGCGTCACCCGGAGACCCGTTCCCCACTTACCCTGGTCCCATCTCCCGCCACACGCCCGTGAGATGGGAGCCGGGCACGCGGAACGGGGGCGGATGGACACCGGGATCATCGCGACGCGCCTGGCGTCGAGCGTCGTGGTACCGATCGTCAGACGACTGATCGTGCGCGAGGGGCCGGGAGCCGGACTGGTCGACCGCCCGGTGCGGATGAGCACGCTGCTCACCTTCGGGCGGGAGCGGCGGACGCTGTCGGACGAGCGGGTCCGCGCCCTCGCCGCCGAGCTGGTGGACCGCGCGACGCGGGCCGCCGGTCCGCACGAGCCACCACTTCGACCGGACGAAGTCCCCCTCGTCGCAGAGACGTTGGCGCGCTCCCTGCTCGCGCTCCGGGACCTGGAGCTGGAGGACGCGCAGGCCGTACAGCTCGGCCACCAGGAGCTGGCCCGGAGGCTGTCCCGCGCGGCGCCGCCGACGAGTCAGCTGTCCCGCGACGCGACCGCGCTGCACGAGGCGCTGCTCCGGACGGCCTGTCTGCACATCCTGCACTTCCTCACGCGGCGCTCCACCTTCGTCGCCCACACGCTCGTCGCACAGAGTCAGCAACTGGCCGAGCTGATCCGGTCGTTGGACGTACTCATCGAGCGCACTCCGCACCGCTCCCTGGAGGACGCCCGCTTCGAACTCGACTACACCCGCTACGTCGCCAAGCGCCACAGCCAGATCACCATCTACGGGCTCGACCTCACCGAGGTCTCCGACTGGCCCCTGGACGCGGCCTACCTGAGCCTGGAAGCCAGCGCCCCGTACCACCACCCCTCGCCGCTGTCCGAGGACGACTACCCGCACGCGGGGCCGGAGAGCGCCCCACTCCGCACCCAGCCGGTCGACCAGGCGCTGGCCGGACGCGACCGCGTCCTGCTGCGCGGCGTCGCCGGTTCCGGCAAGACCACCCTCATCCAGTGGCTCGCCGTCACCACCGCCCGCCAGGAACAGGCGACCGGACGCCACGCCCACCTGCTCGGCCGGGTCCCGTTCGTCCTCCCGCTGCGCACCCTGACCCGAGGCGGCGCCCAACTCCCCGTCCCCGGACGGTTCCTGGCGGCCACCGGCTGCCCGCTCTCCGGCTCGCAGCCGGACGGCTGGGTCGACCGCGTCCTGACCGCCGGACGGGGCCTGCTCCTGGTCGACGGCGTGGACGAGGTACCCGAGGAGGAACGCCTCCGCACCCACCGCTGGCTGGACGACCTGCTGCTCGCCTTCCCCGGCAACCCCTGCCTGGTCACCTCCCGCCCCTCCGCCGTCCGCACCGACTGGCTGAGCCGCCAGCACTTCACCGAGCTGACGCTCTCCCCGATGGGTCGCGCCGAGGTCGCCCTCTTCGTCGACCGCTGGCACCAAGCAGCCGACGCCGACCGGAAGTTGGCAACCCAGCTGCTCGACGCCGTGCGGAGCAAACCGGACCTCGCCCGCCTCGCGACCAACCCGCTGATGTGCGGGCTGATCTGCGCCCTCCACCGCGAACGGCGCGGCTACCTGCCCCGGGGCCGCAAGGCGCTCTACGACGCGGCGCTGGGCATGCTGCTGGAACGCCGCGACCGGGAGCGCGGCGCCGAGCACGCCAACGGCATCACCCTGGACGCCGAAACCCAGACGGAGTTGTTGCAGCGGCTCGCCTACTCCCTTATCAAAAACGGCCGTTCGGAGATGACCGAGGACGACGCGCTTCGGCTACTCGACCGCGTCCTGCCCGCCCTGCACCGCGCCTCGGCGCAGGGCGGCACCGAGGAGATCTACCGGCACCTGCTCAACCGCTCCGGCCTGCTGCGCCAACCGGCCACGGGCAGCGTCGACTTCGTGCACCGCACCTTCCAGGACTACCTGGGTGCCCGCGCCGCCGTCGAGGAGCGTGACTTCGAACTGCTCGCCGACCACGCCCCGCTCGACCAGTGGGAGGACGTGGTGCGCATGGCCGTCGCGCACGGCCGCGCCGACGAACGGGCCCGTCTGCTGGGCCTGTTGATTGAGCGCGGCGACCGGAAGCCCCGGCACCGCAAGCGCCTGCACCTGCTCGCCCTCGCCTGCCTGGAGCACGCGACCACCCTCGACCCGGAGGTCCGCGCCCGCATCGAGCGCCGCGCCGCCCGCCTCCTCCCGCCCCGCTCCCCCGGGGAGGCGAGAGAACTCGCCGAGATCGGCCCGCTGGTCTTGGAACTCCTCCCCGGCCCGGAGGACCTTCCCGAGGACGAGACCAGAGCCGTGGTCACAGCCGCCGGAATGGTCGGCGGTGACGCCGCCCTCCCCCTCCTCACCCGCTTCCTGCACCACGACCCCCCGTCCGCCGTCATCCATCTGCTCGGCACCTTCTGGCACAGGTTCGACACCGAGGAGTACGCCCAGAAGGTCATCCGGCATCTGGTGGGCCACCCCGACGCGGTCATCCACGTCTCCACGGAGGAGCAGCTGGCCGCCCTCACCCGGCTGGGCGGGCACCAACGACTGGTGCTGGAGGGCGACTTGCCCGTGGACCGCGTCCTGAGCCTGCTGGACGAGCGGCTGGGCGACCTGACACTCACGCACAACAGCCTCCTCACGGACCTGGAGTTCCTCCGTGGACTCCCCCGTCTGGAGCGCCTGGGGCTGTTGACGTGCCCTCAGCTCAGCGATCTCACCGCGCTCAGCTCGCTGCCGCTGCGCATCCTCAACCTGGACCTCGCCCCGCCCCCGGCGTCCCCCGTTCCCGCGTACGCCCCGGTACCCACCGGACCGGCGGGTACCGGAGGCCCGCCCAGCGCCTCACCGGCCCTCCCGCCGCTGCCCCAACTACGGGTGCTGCTCCTCGACATCAACACCCCCTGGCCCGGCTGCGCTGCGCTGCCGAGATCTCTTGAGGTCCTGACGCTGCCCGCGGAGGCTCTCGACCTGACCGGGCTCACCGCCCTCCGCGGCCTCGCCCACCTCAGCCTCCTGGGGCTGGCGCTCCCGCTCAGCAGGGCTGACTGGGCCGAGCTGGCCGAGCTGCCCAGCCTGGACCGTCTGGACCTGAGCTACGGGCAGCTGGCCGAGGCGTTCGCCATCGGAAAGCCCCTGCCCGAACCCTCCCTCATCGACCTCTACTGCTATGGGGACGAGCCGGATCTCACGGCGGTGGCCCGGCACTTCCCGGCGCTCCGGCAGATCCGGCTGCACGAGTCTCCTCCCGGCCTCGACCTGACGCCGCTGACCGGACTGCCCGAGCTGACACAGGTCCACGTCATTGACTGGAGGTCCCCCGTATGGGGGGCGGAGGTGTTCCCCGAACACGTCGAGGTGCTGTTCTCCCCGCGCCCGCGCGAGCCCCTGTCCACGGAACCCGGCCCGTAGCCGACCGCCCGCCCGTGGTCCGGGGCCGGGCGGCGGCCCCCCGGAGAAACAGCCGTGGACACGGGCCCGAACGCACCGGGGCCCGGCACCCACTGGGTGCCGGGCCCCGGACCGAGTCAGTTCTCTCGGAGGTCAGCTCTCCTTGGAGAGGTTCGGACCGCCACCGGCCGCCGACTCGACGGGCGGCGCGTCAGGCAGCGCGGCCTTCTCCTCACCCCGGAAGGTGAACTTCTTCTCCTCGCCCTCGCCCTCGGTGTCGACGACGACGATGTGGCCGGGACGCAGCTCGCCGAAGAGGATCTTCTCCGACAGCTCGTCCTCCACCTCGCGCTGGATCGTCCGGCGCAGCGGCCGGGCGCCCATCACCGGGTCGTAGCCCTTCTTGGCCAGCAGCTCCTTGGCGTCCGTGCTCAGCTCGATGCCCATGTCACGGTCCTTGAGCCGCTCGTCCACCTGGGCCAGCATCAGGTCGACGATCCGGATGATGTCGTCCCGCGTGAGCTGGTGGAAGACGACCGTGTCATCGACACGGTTCAGGAACTCCGGCCGGAAGTGCTGCTTCAGCTCGTCGTTGACCTTGGACTTCATGCGCTCGTACCCGGTGCTGACATCGCCCTGGCCCGCGAAGCCGAGGTTGAAGCCCTTGGAGATGTCCCGGGTGCCGAGGTTGGTGGTCATGATGATGACCGTGTTCTTGAAGTCCACCTCGCGGCCCTGGGAGTCGGTCAGGCGACCGTCCTCCAGGATCTGCAACAGCGAGTTGAAGATGTCCGGGTGGGCCTTCTCCACCTCGTCGAACAGCACCACGGAGAACGGCTTGCGGCGCACCTTCTCGGTGAGCTGCCCGCCCTCCTCGTAGCCGACGTAGCCGGGGGGCGAGCCGAACAGCCGGGAGACGGTGTGCTTCTCGCTGAACTCCGACATGTCGAGGGAGATCAGGGCGTCCTCGTCGCCGAAGAGGAACTCGGCCAGCGTCTTGGACAGCTCGGTCTTACCGACACCGGACGGACCGGCGAAGATGAACGAACCGCCCGGCCGCTTCGGGTCCTTGAGGCCCGCACGGGTGCGCCGGATGGCCTGCGAGAGCGCCTTGATGGCGTCCTCCTGGCCGATGACGCGCTTGTGCAGCTCCTCCTCCATGCGCAGCAGCCGCGAGGACTCCTCCTCGGTCAGCTTGAAGACCGGGATACCGGTGGACGCGGCCAGCACCTCGGCGATGAGCTCCTCATCGACCTCGGCCACGACATCCATGTCGCCGGCCTTCCACTCCTTCTCCCGCTTGGCCTTCTGGGCCAGCAGCTGCTTCTCCGAGTCCCGGAGCGAGGCCGCCTTCTCGAAGTCCTGCGAGTCGATCGCGGACTCCTTGTCCTTGCGGACACCGGCGATCTTCTCGTCGAACTCGCGGAGGTCCGGCGGAGCGGTCATCCGACGGATGCGCATCCGCGATCCGGCCTCGTCGATCAGGTCGATGGCCTTGTCCGGCAGGAAGCGGTCCGAGATGTACCGGTCGGCCAGCGTGGCCGCGCCGACCAGGGCGGCGTCCGTGATGGAGACGCGGTGGTGCGCCTCGTACCGGTCGCGCAGACCCTTCAGGATCTCGATGGTGTGCGCCAGCGACGGCTCCGCGACCTGGATCGGCTGGAAACGGCGCTCCAGCGCCGCGTCCTTCTCCAGGTGCTTGCGGTACTCGTCCAGCGTGGTGGCGCCGATGGTCTGGAGCTCGCCGCGGGCCAGCATCGGCTTGAGGATGCTCGCCGCGTCGATCGCGCCCTCGGCGGCGCCCGCACCGACCAGCGTGTGCAGCTCGTCGATGAACAGGATGATGTCGCCGCGGGTGCGGATCTCCTTGAGCACCTTCTTCAGCCGCTCCTCGAAGTCACCGCGGTAGCGGGAGCCCGCGACGAGGGCGCCGAGGTCGAGCGTGTAGAGGTGCTTGTCCTTGAGCGTCTCGGGCACCTCGCCCTTGACGATGGCCTGCGCCAGCCCCTCGACGACGGCCGTCTTGCCGACGCCGGGCTCGCCGATCAGGACCGGGTTGTTCTTGGTACGGCGGGACAGCACCTGCATGACCCGCTCGATTTCCTTCTCTCGCCCGATAACCGGGTCGAGCTTGGACTCGCGGGCCGCCTGCGTCAGATTCCGGCCGAACTGGTCCAGCACCAGGGAGGTCGAGGGAGTGCCCTCGGCGGGGCCACCAGCGGTGGCCGCCTCCTTGCCGCCGGAATAACCGGAGAGCAGCTGGATGACCTGCTGCCGCACCCGGTTGAGATCGGCGCCCAGCTTCACGAGGACCTGGGCGGCGACGCCCTCGCCCTCGCGGATCAGGCCGAGCAGGATGTGCTCGGTGCCGATGTAGTTGTGGCCGAGCTGAAGGGCTTCCCGGAGCGACAGCTCCAGGACCTTCTTGGCGCGAGGGGTGAAGGGGATGTGGCCGGACGGGGCCTGCTGGCCCTGGCCAATGATCTCCTCCACCTGCTGACGGACAGCCTCAAGCGAAATCCCGAGGCTCTCCAGTGCCTTAGCGGCGACACCCTCTCCTTCGTGGATGAGGCCCAGAAGGATGTGCTCGGTGCCGATGTAGTTGTGGTTGAGCATCCGGGCTTCTTCCTGAGCCAGGACGACAACCCGCCGCGCGCGGTCGGTGAACCTCTCGAACATCGTTAATCGCTCCTCAGAGCGGTCAGGCAACGAGGGGACGCTCCCCTCGCTGTCCTTCCGCAGCTTAGTCCCGCAACGGGGGACCGCTCATTCCAACTGCCGACACCAGTCCATGGCCCCCTGCCCCGGACAGCCGACAGCAGTTCCAACCCGATGGTGCGAGACGATGTTCCCGCAGGCCAGGCGTATTCACCTGGATCCACTACGCCGACGGCGAACGCCCTCTCGTCGACACGCCCGCCCTTCACCGACACCGCCCTTCCACACCCCCGTTTCACCAGGATTTCCTCCGCTCTCCTGGGGGCTTCCTACCCGCCAGCCCGGACGCTCCATGCGGCCCCGGACCGAGAGAGCACCCCACATCCGCTGATGGCGAACAGCCTTGCGGCGCCCACCTTCCCTTCGGGAATCACCCTGTGCGTGCGAACAATCGACAAAGCGTGACCGTCTTTCGCGATCACCAGTTGCACACCGCACGGTGTTTTCCCGTTCACAGTCGCACGCCACCCTCCCGCCATCGATCCGCTTCGGTCGACGGCGCCCACCGGCCGAACGCGAGAGGGACGGATGAGAGGGATTCCGCGACCTCGCGGGACCGGAGCAGACGAGCGGCGCGGACGGGAAGCGCGGCGGAGCGGAGCGCGCTCGCGGTGCGGCCCCATGGGGAACCGGAGGCCCGGGAGCGGGGAGCTGGGGGCTTATGCCCCGGGGAGGAGATCCCGGCCCCGGGAGGAACCAGGCGGGCTGGAACCGGGCGGGGACGCGGGCCTGGGGAGCGGCGAACCGGTGCCCGGGAAGGGGGTCGACCCGGCGCGGGAAGGAGCGCGCGGGGAACCGGCCGATGGAGGGACGTCCGGAGGACACGGGGACGTCGAAGGGGGACGTCCGACGGGATACGGAGGAGACGGAGAGGCCCGGGCGTCGGGCGGCTCCAGGCGGTGCGGAGGCGGGGGCGTCAGAGGCGGCCGAATCCGCGCCGCCCCGTGGGGCTACCGGGGTGACCTGCGGGGCGCGCCACCGGCGTCGCTCCGTGGGCGCCCCGCTACGTCGCCCGGGAGGCCGCGCCTGTCATGTGCGGCCTCCCGGGCCAGGGCGTGAACCGGGCACGGGTCCGGTTCCGGACCTCCTGCGGCTGGCGTGTGCGACGACCGCCCCACACCCGCCCGCAAAACGTGGCACCCGGCCAGCTCAGCCGTTGGCCTTCTCGTACGCCTCACGGATATTCGCGGGCACCCGGCCCCGGTCGTTGACCTCGTAACCCTGCTCCTTGGCCCAGGCACGAATCTTCGCCGTGTCCTGACCACCGGCGCTCGGAGAGGCGGCGCGGGCCTTTCCACGGCCGGAGCGCCCACCGGTACGGCGGCCACCGTTGACATAGGGCTCCAGCACGCCACGGAGCTTGTCCGCATTGGCGGTGGTGAGGTCGATCTCGTAGGTCTTCCCATCGAGCGCGAAGGTCACGGTCTCGTCCGCTTCGCCGCCGTCGAGGTCATCGAGAAGAAGAACCTGAACCTTCTGAGCCACCTGCTGCTCCCATTCGTTGATAACGCATTGCCGATACTGCCGACAAAGCAAACCGCTTTTCCGGAAGAAACTCAAACCCTCGGTGGACTTTGCTCGCACCGCGGACGAGGATTCACGGGATCTTTCGGACATAGCGCCGCACTTCTGAGTCCCTCAGAGATGCAGCAGCATGCGACTGTTACCCAAGGTGTTGGGCTTCACGCGTTCCAGTCCCAAGAACTCGGCCACGCCTTCGTCATAGGAACGCAGCAGCTCACTGTAGACATCGCCGTCCACCGGCGTCTCACCGATCTCGGTGAAGCCGTGCTTGGTGAAGAAGTCCACTTCGAAGGTGAGACAGAAAATGCGCCGGACACCGAGCCAGCGCGAGGTCTGGAGCAACTTATCCAGCACCAGGTGCCCGACCCCGGCCCCTTTGAGCGCCGGATCCACCGCCAGCGTCCTGACCTCGGCCAGATCCTCCCACATCACGTGCAGCGCACCGCAGGCGACCACCGTGCCGTCGTGGTCGCGCTCGGCGACCCAGAACTCCTGGATGTCCTCGTAAAGCGTCACCGTCGCTTTGTCGAGGAGGATGCGGTCCCGCGAGTAGACGTCGAGGAGTCGGCGGATCGCGGGCACGTCCGAGGTACGCGCCCTGCGGACGGAGACTTCGGTGAGCGGGCTCACTCTCCCGGGTTCTGCCATGTAAGGACGCTATCGCCCCGGCGGCTCGTCTCTCTCGCCGGGGGTGTCGAGGTGCACGCCACGCAGTTGTACGACCCGGAGTGCGTCCCGGAGCACGTCTACCTGTTCGGGGGACATCATCCCGAAGAAGTCGACGAGGGCGGCGGCCGGGTTGTCACTGGCCGACCACCCTTCGTTCATCAGTGCCGCCGAGTAGGCGGCACGGGTGGACACCGCCTCATAACGATAGGCGCGGCCTTCCCCGACTCTGCGAAGCCATCCCTTCAGGCGAAGGTTGTCCATTACCGTCATCACGGTGGTGTAGGCGATGGAGCGTTCTTCCTGAAGATCTTCGAGGACTTCTCGCACGGTAACTGGCCGGTTCCACCGCCATACCCGGGTCATGACGGCGTCTTCCAGGTCTCCCAAACGTCGAGCCACGACGAGCATAATAAGGGCAGATGTCCAGTATGCGCGGCTTTTCTGGCCTCCGGAAAGGCGAGGGGGAAGGCGGAGAGGAAGGCGGGGGCGAAAACCGCCACGCGGCGGGCTGGGGTACCCCGGGAAAACGACCGGAAAGCTGCGCGCCCGCGCTCCGAAACCCGAACCCCCGGTGCCCCGGCCCGAGTCGGCGGCCCCGAAACCAGGGAAGCGGTCGGTGGCTGCCCCACGCGGGCCTCCTGTCGTACGCGCCGTGCGTGATCCGGACAGCCGTCCGGTGCGCGGTCGGCGGCGGGAGAGTCGCGGACCGCTCGCGGGGCGTCAGGGGAAGCGCGGGACGTCGGGGAAGCGCTGTTCCCCCACTACCGCGAGGGGGTCGAACCGTGGACGTGACGACCGACGGACGTCCACTGGCGAACGCGAGCGGCAACGGCTGCCTGGCGGATGGCGCTCGGCGGGTGCGGCGGGGGAGCGGACTGTCGAAGCGGTTCAGGCGTCCCGCTGCTCGCCGCGCGCTTCGGCCTGGGCCAACGCCGCGTCCACGGCGGCGTCCTCCTTCGCCTTGTTCGCGCCCCCCTGGCTCTTCACGATCGTCACGATGAGTGCGGTAAAGGCCGTCGCCATCAGGAACGGCGGGGTCAGCGCGGCGATGTAGTCCATGGCGGTGGGCCTCCCTCTGTCCGGTACCCCAGCCTACGCCGCGCCCGCCACCCACCCAGAACGCGGGGGCCGGGACACCGAAGTCGGTGTCCCGGCCCCCGCGTGGGGACGGCGTTCAGGCTGACAGCACCCGGTCGGCGGCCTGTTCCGGCGGCGGCAACCGGCGGCGCCGGGGCGGGAAGACCTCGGCCGGGGTCGGTACGGGCTTGCCGGGACTGGGCGACCTCGGCTCGGAGGTCCCCGGGGTGTCCGACGGACGGGACGGGGACGGAGCCGCGGGTTCGGCGGGCCGCTCGGGCTGCTCCTCCTCGGGCTCCGGCTCCCCCGTACCCTCCCCCGGCTCCGCCGGTTCGCCGGACTCACCGGGTTCGCCCGAGTCCCCGGAGTCCCCGGCATCGCCCGAGTCACCCGGCTCCTCCACGTTCCCGGACTGAACGGGCTGTCCGGACGGAGCGTGCCCACCGCGCTCCTCGTGCCCGAGCGCCCCCGTCGCCTCGTACTCGGCCACCTCGTGCTCCGTCGCCTCGTGTTCGGCGGCGTCGTACCGCGTGGCCTCGTGCTCCCCGGGCTCGTGCTCGGCGTCGTCGCGGACGGTGGCCTCGTGCTCGGTGGCCTCGTGCTCGGTGGTCACCGCGGGGGCGGGGGCGAACTCCCCTGTCTCGGCGGGCTCGTTGGTGGCCACGGCGTCCAGTGGGAGAGCGGTCACGGGCTCGTCCGTCCCGCCCTCCTCCTCCGGCTCGCCCGCCTCCTCCACCTCATCCGTCTGATCCGTCTCGTCCGTGCGCGGAGCCTCCGACTCGTACTTCGGCTCCGTCCACTCCTCCGGCTCCCGCTCGTCCAACTCGGGTTCCCCGGCGTCCCGCTCCTCCGGGGTCCCTCCGCACCGGGGTTCGCCCGGGTCGGCGTCGTCGGCCTCCCCATCGTGCTCCGTGGAGTCCGCTTCCGCTCCCGTCGGTGGCTGCTCCTCCGCGACCCGTGCCTCCGGAAGGCGCTCGGAGACGGGTTCGCGGACCGGGACTTCGAGTTCCGGAACCTCGCGGTCCGGGGCATCGGGGCTCGGCACGGGCTCGGGATTGAGGTTGGCGTCCGGCTCGGCTCCCGGTTCGGGGGTCGGCTCGTGGCTCGGGTCCTCCGGGGAGCCCGGCCGGGCCGCGGGCAGACCGGGGGACCCGACGGCCGAGGCGGCGTGCCGCGCGGCGGTGACCCGCGCGGCCCGCTCGGCCGCCGTGCCCTCGTGCGTCACCAGCGCGTGCCCGGCGCCCCACGCCGTGCACCCCTCGACGGACGCGAGGGCGACGCCGCGCGGGGTACGGCCACCGGGCAGCACCCGCAGCCGGGTACGGACGGGCCGGTCGAGCAGCTCGGCGCAGCGGTGCAGCAGACCGGCGCGGCGCCGCGCCTCGGCGGGGACGCGCGCGTGCGCGCGCAGCATGCGCAGTGCCGCCAGGTCGTCCGGATGGGGCAGGCAGTCGAGGGTGAGGGCCTCTTCGAGGCGAGTCAGGTACCCGGTGGCGGCGCCGGGGAGCGCGGCCCGGTGTCGTGCGAGGTCCGCGAGGAGGAAGGCGCGGTAGCGGGCGTCCTCCGCCGCCGTCTCCTCGATGGCTTCGGCGAGGCGAAGGTAGGGGCGGAGGTCCCGTCCCGGGTGGTGCCGCCCGGCGTCGTCGTTCGTCGGGCGCGTCCGGTCCTCGGTACCGGGGCGGGCGCGGAGAGCGGCAGCGAGGGCGGAGCGCAGTACCTCCAGCTCGGCCGCGCTGAAGGCCATGCCGCCTCGGGAACCGTGTGGGGTGGGCATGGGGTGACGATAGGCCGGGCCCCCGGGCTCCTTGGGCTGATCGCTCCCGCTGGGCGTGGCGCCCCCGCCCCTGTCCACAGCGTGTGGACGGGGGCGGTCAACGCCCGCCCTGCCCGCGCGTGGCCCGCGTGGCCCGCCGCGTGTTCCAACGGCCCGCCTCCGGCGGCCGGGCGCCGCTACGGGTGGGCGGGTCCGGCCGATCGGCGGGCGGGGAGGTCGCGGTGTGGCCCGGTGCGCGTGCGGAGGGCAAGAGGCCGGGGTCGGGGGTCGGGGTGGGTGCGGCGAGGGGGTGGCGAGGGGTACGGGGCGGCCGGGAGGGCGGCCGCGGGGAAGCGCTTCCGGGTGGGCGTGCGGCCGGGGCGCGGTTCGCGCGGGGCGGACAGACCATCCACAGGTGTGGATACGGGAGTTGGTCGATTCGTGGACAACTGAGGCCGCTGGTGGGCCGGTTGTCGAAGAACGGTCCGGGTGCGGGCTGTTGGGGAGGGTGCGTGGGTGTGGGGCTACGTCCGGGGTTGCGTGGGTGGTGGTCGGGATCCCCTGAAGGCGGCGGCCAACTCCGCGATTTCGGTGGGCGCTTGGGATCGTGGCCCCGGAGACGGTCGGGAGCGGCGGCCGGGGTGGTGGTGCGCCGGCGGATCGGAGGTGCGGTGCTCGGTAACACCGGACGTGCCGGGGGTGTGGGGGAGAGGGGGGTCGGGGACGTGGTGGTGGGCCGGGGG
This sequence comes from Streptomyces sp. AJS327, assembly GCF_013450295.1. Taxonomy (GTDB): domain Bacteria; phylum Actinomycetota; class Actinomycetes; order Streptomycetales; family Streptomycetaceae; genus Streptomyces. Next base: position 659,564 of record NZ_SKBR01000003.1, on the reverse strand, counting down.
CGTCGCCGGTACGGGGGCAACTGGTCGGCCGAGAGCGGAAGTTGGGCGAACCCGGGGGACACACGACCGCACGACGCGGCACCGGGGGTGCGCCCCGAGCGGCCCGGGTGACCTCCGGGGAAGCGCGGACAGGTCCGGAGCGGCCCGAACGGTCCCGGAGGAACCGGGGAGCTGGGGGAGCCTGGTGGTCGCGGAGCGGGGCGGGCGGTGGGTCAGAGGCGGGCGACGTTGCGCTCGTAGACCAGGCGGAGGCCGATCAGGGTGATCCAGGGCTCGTGTTCGTCGATTGTCATCGCCTCGCCGAGCACCATCGGCGCCAGGCCGCCGGTGGCGATGACGGTGACGTCGTCCGGGTCGTCGGCGAGTTCGGTGGCCATCCGGTTCACGACGCCGTCGACCTGGCCCGCGAAGCCGTAGAGGATGCCGGACTGCATCGCCTCGACGGTGTTCTTGCCGATCACGCTCCGGGGCCGGGCCAGTTCGATCTTGCGGAGCTGCGCGCCGCGCATCCCCAGCGCGTCCACGGAGATCTCGATGCCGGGGGCGATGACGCCACCGACGTACTCGCCCCGGGCGGAGACCGCGTCGAAGGTGGTCGCGGTGCCGAAGTCGACGACCACGCACGGGCCGCCGTACAGCTCGATCGCGCCCAGGGCGTTGATGATGCGGTCCGCGCCGACCTCCTTGGGGTTGTCCACCAGGATCGGCACGCCCGTCTTGACGCCGGGTTCGACGAGCACGGCGGGGATGTCGCCGTAGTAGCGCCGGGTCACCTCGCGCAGCTCGTGGAGTACCGAGGGGACGGTGGAGCAGATCGCGATCCCCTCCACGCTGTCCCCCAGCTCCTCGCCGAGCAGCGGGTGCATGCCCATCAACCCCTGGAGCAGCACGGCCAGTTCGTCGGCGGTGCGCCGTGGGTCGGTGGAGATGCGCCAGTGCTCGACCACCTCCTGTCCGTCGAACAGGCCGAGGACGGTCTGGGTGTTGCCTACGTCAATCGTCAACAGCATGGTGCGGGGCCCCGGTTCCGTGGTGATCCGTGGTGGAGGTCAGCGATCGTCGCGCAGGTCGAGACCGATATCGAGAACCGGGGACGAGTGGGTGAGCGCTCCCACCGCGATGAAGTCCACTCCGGTGGCCGCGTAGGCGGCGGCGTTCTCCAGCGTCAGACCGCCCGAGGACTCCAACTGGGCGCGTCCGGCGACGCGTCGGACGGCCTCGGCGGTCTCCTCCGGCGAGAGGTTGTCGAGCAGCACCAGGTCCGCGCCCTCCGCGAGCACCGGTTCGAGCTGGTCGAGCGCGTCCACCTCGACCTCGACGGGCAGGTCGGGGAACTCCTCGCGCACCCGGCGGAACGCCTCGGCGACCCCGCCCGCCGCGACCACGTGGTTGTCCTTGATCAGCGCGGCGTCCGAGAGCGACATCCGGTGGTTGTCGCCGCCGCCGCAGCGCACCGCGAACTTCTCCAGCGCGCGCAGTCCGGGCGTCGTCTTGCGGGTGTCGCGCACCCGCGCGCCGGTTCCCGCGCTCTCCAGGACGTCCGCCCAGGCTCGGGTGGCGGTGGCGATGCCGGACAGGTGGCAGAGCAGGTTCAGCGCGCTCCGCTCGCCGGTGAGCAGGTCCCGGGTGCGGGTGCGGACGGTCAGCAGCGGCTGGCCCGCGACCACCCGGTCACCGTCCTCGACGTGCCGTTCGACCTCGAACTCGTCGGTGCAGACCACGGAGAGCACCGCCTCGGCGACGCGCAGTCCCGCCACCACGCCGTCCGCGCGGGCGGTGAAGTCACCGACGGCGACGGCGTCCTCCGGGACGGTCGCGACGGTGGTGACGTCGACGCCCTGGTCCAGGTCCTCCTCGATGGCGAGGTGGGCCACGTCCTCCACCCGGACGGGGTCGAGCCCCGCCTCGGCCAGCAGCGCCGCCAGATCCGGGTCCAGCCCGCAGTCCAGCGGGTCGAGGTCGGCGCCCTCGGGGCCGCCGCAGCCGCAGGCGGACCCGCAGCCGCCGTCCGCCTCGGCCCCGACGGGCGGGCCCCCGATGGTCAGCAGCGGCACGTGAACGGGCTGCGGGGTGGGGTTGGTCACGGCTTCTCCTTGTTCGCGACCGAAGGAACGGTCGTTCCCGTCGGGTCCATCGTTTCCGTCGTACGCACCACGAGGTTACGGGCCGCCGTGGCGATCCGATGACCGTGCTGGTCAGGGCCATGATCGGAAGCGTCGGGCAGGGCGGCGACGAGGTGGTGGCGCCAGCCTCGGTCGTCCCGCTCCGGGTGGTCCTCCCGCCAGTGGCAGCCCCGGGTCTCGGCCCGGCGCCTGGCCAGCGCGACCAGGGCGCGGGCCACCAGCAGGAGGTTGGTGGTCTCCCACGCCTCCACCCCTGGCTCCGCCCGCCCGGTCGTACCGGCTTCCAACACGTCGCTTTCCAACACGTCGCTCTCGGCGGCCAGTTGGTCCAGGCGCGCGGCGGCCTCGGCCAGGCTGCGCTCCGAGCGGAGCACCCCGGCGCCCTCCGTCATCACCCGCTGGATCACCGGACGGGCCTGGGGCGGCAGCAGCACTCGGCGGGCCGGGGACGACACGGGACCGGGGGCGGGACCGTCGGCGGCGCTCGGGAACGGGGCGGGGTTCGCGGACGGGCCGGAGCCGGGGGCGGTGATCCGGGCGGCGATGCGCTCGGCGAAGACCAGCCCCTCCAGCAGGCTGTTCGACGCGAGCCGGTTGGCGCCGTGCACTCCGGTGCAGGAGACCTCGCCACAGGCGTACAGCCCGGGCACCGTGGTCCGCCCGGCCAGGTCCGTCCGTACGCCGCCGCTCGCGTAGTGCGCGGCGGGCGCGACGGGGATCAGCCCGGTCACCGGGTCGACGCCGTGCGAGCGGCAGGACGCGAGGATGGTGGGGAAGCGGCTCTCCCACATCGCGGCGCCGAAGTGCCGTCCGTCCAAGTACATGTGGGGCACTCCCTGTTGGGCGGCGCGCCGCATGATCGCCTTGGCGACGACGTCCCGTGGCGCCAGCTCCGCGAGTTCGTGCTGCCCGAGCATGAACCGCACCCCGTCGGCGTCCACCAGATGCGCGCCCTCGCCGCGGACCGCCTCGGAGATCAGCGGCTGCTGGCCGCGCGCGTCCCGGCCGAGGTAGAGCACCGTCGGGTGGAACTGGACGAACTCCAGGTCCGAGACCTCGGCGCCCGCCCGCAGCGCGAGCGCCACCCCGTCGCCGGTGGAGACCGCGGGGTTGGTCGTGGCGGAGAAGATCTGGCCCATGCCCCCGGTGGCGAGCACCACGGCGGGCGCGCGCACCGCGCCCACCCCGTCGCGCTGCCCCTCGCCCATGACGTGCAGGGTGACCCCGGCCGCCGCTCCCTCGGGCGTGGTGAGCAGGTCGAGGACGAGCGCGTTCTCCACGGTGCGCAGCGGCAACTCGGCGTCGGCGGAGCCACTTTCGGCCGGGCGGCCGGTGACGGGACGGCTGTCGGCGGGGCGGCCGGTGACGGCGGCGACCAGCGCGCGGGAGATCTCCGCGCCCGTCGCGTCCCCGCCCGCGTGCGCGATGCGGCGCCGACGGTGGCCGCCCTCCCGGGTTAGCTCGATCCCGCCGTCCTCCGCCAGGTCGAACGCGGCGCCGGTGGCGATGAGTTGGCGTACCGCCTCCGGGCCCTCGGTGACGAGCGTGTGGACCGCGCGCTCGTCGCAGAGTCCGGCGCCCGCGAGCAGCGTGTCGTCCCGGTGCTGGGCCGGGCTGTCGTCGGCGCCGAGCGCGGCGGCGATCCCGCCCTGCGCCCAGCGCGTGGAGCCGTCGTCCAGCCGCGCCTTGGTCACCACGACGGTGCGGCGGCCCGCCGCCGCACAGCGCAACGCGGCGGTGAGGCCCGCGACTCCGGACCCGACGACCACCACGTCCGCCTCCAGGGTCCAGCCCGGCGGCGGCGCGGCGAGCGCTTCGGCTCCCCCGAGCCGCAACTCCCCGGTGTCTGCGGGCACTTCGGAACTCCGCTCCGGAGTGCGGCTCATCGGCCCGCCCGCTGCGGCTCGTTGGCCCCGGCCGTGTCGGAACGGCCCAACGTGAGCCGGACGTTGTCGATCAGCCGGACGGAACCGACCCGCGCGGCGACCGCCAGCACCGCCGGCCGGGGACCGCCGGTGGTCTCGGTCAGCTCCGTGAAGTCGGACGGGTCGACCAGCGCCACGTAGTCGGTGGTCACCGGCGGCTGGGCGGCGGCCGCCCCACGCAGCACCGCACGCGCCGTCTCCAGCACCGCCCGTGGCCCCTCCCCGGCGCGCTCCCCGGCGGCGAACAGCGCCCGGGAGAGAGCGCGTGCCGAGACCCGCTCGGCCTCGGAGAGGTAGCCGTTCCGGCTGGAGAGCGCCAGCCCGTCCGGCTCCCGGACGGTGGGCACGCCCACGATCTCCACCGGGAAGTCGAGGTCCCGCACCATGCGGGAGATCAGGGCCAGTTGCTGGGCGTCCTTCTCACCGAAGAACGCGAGGTCCGGCGCGGTGAGGTGCAGCAGCTTGGCGACGACGGTCAGCATGCCGTCGAAGTGCCCCGGCCGCGAGGCCCCTTCGAGCCGTTCCCCCATCGTCCCGGCCGCGAGGGTGACCCGCGGCACGCCCTCCGGGTAGACCTCCCGCGCCGCGGGCGCGAACACCACGTCCGCGCCCTCCCGGCCGGCGAGTTCGACGTCGGCGTCGAGGGTGCGCGGATAGCGGTCCAGGTCCTCGCCGGGGCCGAACTGGAGCGGGTTGACGAACACGGTGACCACGACCTGCCCTTCCGGCCCCACCCGCTCGCGGGCCGCCCGGACGAGCGCCGCGTGACCGGCGTGCAGCGCGCCCATCGTCATCACGACCGCGCGGGCGCCCTCCGGCCGGGCGAGCGCACGCGCGGCGGCGACCGTACGGAGCAGCGACGGCCGGGCGGCGGACGCCTCCTGACCGCCATCCGCCGCACCCGGCGCCCCGGCCGTGCCGTTCGGCGGGGCGGGCGGTCCGGGCGACGGTCCGGACGTGCCGCCCGTCACGGCGGAGTCGCCGAGGACGTCCGAAGTACCGCCCGAAGTACCACTCGACGTACCGGGGTTGCTGGAAGGGCCGGTCGATATGCCGGGGCTCCCAGCGGTGTTCGGGGTCATGTGTCAGCTCCTCCGCGCTGCGAGTGCTCCGCGAGCACCTCCAGCAGGTCCTCCGCGAGTTCCGGCTTCAACAGCCCACTGTCCAGCGCGCGGTCGGCGGTCGCCCGGGCCATCGCCAGATATCCGGCCACCATCTGCGGTGCGTGCCGCCGGAGTTCGGCCACATGGGCGTTGACGGTACCGGCGTCGCCGCGCGCCACCGGGCCGGTGAGCGCCGCGTCGCCGGAGCGCAGCGCGTTGTCGAGCGCGGCCCCGAGCAGCGGCCCGAGCATCCGGTCCGGGGCTCGCACCCCCGCCTCGCCCAGCAGCTCCATGGACTGTGCCACCAGGGTGACGAGGTGGTTGGCGCCCAGCGCCAGCGCCGCGTGGTACAGCGGCCGGGACTCCTCGGCCACCCACTCGGGCTCCCCGCCCATCTCGATGACCAACGCCTCGGCCGCGAGCCGCAGTTCCTCCGGTGCGGTCACCCCGAAGGAGCAGCCCGCGAGGCGCTGCACGTCCACCGGGGTGCCCGTGAAGGTCATCGCGGGGTGCAGGGCGAGCGGCAGCGCCCCGGCGCGGAGCGCCGGGGCCAGCACACCGGCGCCGTACCGGCCCGAGGTGTGCACGACCAGCTGCCCGGGGCGCACGGCGCCGGTCTCCGCGAGCCCCGCCACCAGGTCGGGCAGCACGTCGTCGGGGACGGTCAGCAGCACCAGCTCGGCACGGGCCAGCACCTCACCGGGAGCGACCAGCGGGACGCCCGGCAGCAACTCGGCGGCCCGGCGCCGGGAGGCGTCGGAGACGCCGGAGGCGGCGACCGGCCGGTGGCCCGCGAGGCCCAGCGCGGCGGCGAGGGCGGGTCCGACCCGCCCGGTGCCGACCACGCCGACGGCGAGCCGCGCCGGCCGGTCCTCGGCCCGCGCCGGAGTGCCCCGCTCGGGGGGCTGGGGGTTCGCGTTCACGGAGTGACGGCCTTCCATCGACGCCATCGGCGTTCCAGCCCCGCGACCGCCGCGGGTGCCGTACGCATCCTCGCCATCGTAAGCCCCCGCGCCGGATTCGCACGGTGTGGTGTACATCGCCCCGCCCCCGCCACGCGCCCCCGAGATGGGGACGGGGGTGGGGCGCGGAACGCCGTCCCCGCGTCCCGTCAGCCGGCGGCGCGCCTCACTCCCCGCGGGCGCGGACCAGGCCGGTCTCGTAGGCCAGCACCACGGCCTGCACCCGGTCCCGGAGGGAGAGCTTGGCGAGAATGCGGCCCACATGGGTCTTGACCGTCGCCTCGGAGAGCACCAGATGCCGGGCGATCTCCCCGTTGGAGAGGCCCTGGGCGACGAGGACGAGCACCTCGCGCTCCCGGTCGGTCAGCCGCTCCAGCTCCTTCGCGGGCGGCTCGGGGCTGGCCGAGGGCAGCACCATCGAGAACCGGTCGATCAGCCGCCGGGTGGTGCTGGGCGCCACGACCGCCTCGCCACTGTGCACCGCGCGGATGGCGTGCAGCAGGTCCCCGGGCGGCACGTCCTTGAGCATGAAGCCGCTGGCCCCCGCCTTCAGCGCGGAGAAGGCGTACTCGTCGAGGTCGAAGGTGGTGAGGATCAGCACCTTCGGGTCGCTCGCGCCCCCCTCGCCGCCCTCGCAGATCCGCCGCGTGGCCTCGACCCCGTCGACGCGCGGCATGCGCACGTCCATCAGCACCACGTCGACGGGCTGGCCCCGCAGCACCTCCAGGGCCTCGGCGCCGTCCCCGGCCTCCGCGACCACCTCCATGTCCTGTTGCGCCTCCACCACCATCCGGAACCCGGTACGGAGCAGGGCCTGGTCGTCGACGAGCATGACGCGGATCGTCATAGCGGTGAATCCCTTCGTGGTGGACCGGGCGTCCGCACACGTCGTACCGGGCCGGGAGCGCCGTGCGAGTCGTGGGCCGCGTCTGCCGGGAGCCCCTGGCCGGGGCGCCGGGAGAGAACAACGGGGACGGGAGCGGGAACGGGACTGGGAACGGGGGTAGGGGCGGGGGCGGGCGGCGGGGACGGCGTCACGAGGCGCCCTTGAGCGGCAGTACCGCCGTGATCCGGAAGCCGCCCGCGCCCGCGCGCGGCCCGGCCTCCAGGCTGCCGCCGACCATACCGACCCGCTCCCGCATGCCGATGAGCCCGTGCCCCAGGCCGTCCGCCCCACCGTCGTCGTAGAGGACGGCCTGGGCGCCGCGTCCGTCGTCCTCCGCGAGGAGGGTCAGGTCGTCGGCGCCGTAGCTGAGCAGCACGGTGGCCCCCACCTCCGGACCGCCGTGCTTGCGGGTGTTGGTCAGCGCCTCCTGGACGACCCGGTAGGCGGTCAGCTCCACACTGCTGGGCAGCGGCCGGGGGGTGCCCTCCACCCGGAAGTCGACGGTGAGGCCGGTGGCCCGCACCTGCTCCACCAGTTCGGCCAGCTGCTCGACACCGGGCTGGGGGACGTACTCGTCGTGGTCGCGCGCGGTGCCCTCACCGGTCCGCAACACCCCGAGCAGGCGGCGCATTTCGGCCAGTGCCTGCCGCCCCGTCCCCGAGATGGTCTCCAGCGCCTGCCGGGCCCGGTCCGGCGCGGTGTCCAGGACGTACGCGGCGCCGTCCGCCTGCACGACCATCACCGAGACGTTGTGCGCCACCACGTCGTGCAACTCGCGTGCGATCCGGGCGCGTTCGGCGGCGACCGCCACCTTGGACTGCGCCTCACGCTCCTTCTCCAGCCGGGTGGCGCGCTCCTCCAGCTGCTGGTAGTAGGCGCGGCGGGTCCGCATCGAGTCGCCCAGCACCCAGGCGAGCAGGAACGGGATGGTCAGGAAGACGCAGTTGAGCACCGCGCTCATGGTCCCCTGCGAGGTCTCGGGCCAGCGCAGGGTCGAGATCGCGGGGGCGACGGCCGCTCCCACCAGCGCGAACCGCGAGGCCCAGCCGGCCCCCTTCGAGGCCACCGTGAAGACGATCACCAGGAAGGCGAAGTTGCCCGGGTTCGGCTCCACGTCCGCCACCAGCTGCGCGAGGCCCGCGCCCGTCGCGAGCAGCAGCATCTGGTCCGTCGCGCGGCGCCGCAGGGCGACGACCAGGCTCAGCGCGAGCACGATCGGTACGGCGGCGACCTGCTCCTTCCGGTCCTTGAGCATCTGGTCGACACCCGGCTGGGCCAGGCTGGCGACGATCCAGACGCAGGACAGCACCAGCAGCAGTCCGGCCCAGAGACCGTCCACCCAGGTGGGGTGTCTGCGGATGAAGTCGTAGAGCCGGTTCACATACCCAAGGGTAGGAAGCGCGGTGACCCACCAGGGTCAGCCGGACGGCCGATAACCGGCCTCCACACGTACTCCCCAAGGTGGAGGGAAGCCCTACGCACGTACGGTGACCACCGTGACCTCCGACGTCAGGGGCTGGCGCGCGGCGATGGACCGCGCGCTCTACGGAACCGCCGGTGCGAGCCCCGCCGGGCACGAGCCGGACGGCGGCACCCCCGCCCACCCGCGCACCGAACGTGACCGGCGGCGTACGGAGACGGTGGCGCGGCCGGAACCCGGGCGGACGGGCCCGGAGGCGGCGGACAGGGGTACCGGACCGGAGACGGCGGACACGGGTGGGGGCCCGGAGGCGAACCCGGGCGCCCCCGGGGCGGGCGCCGCCCCGGGGGCGCCCGGGTTCTTCGTGCGGGAGGCGCCCGGGGCGCACTTCCGTACCTCGGTGCACGCCTCCCCGCTGTTCGCCGCCGCCGTGACCCGGCTGCTGCGCCGGGTCGACCGGCTGCTCGGCCACCCCTCTCCGCTGACCCTGGTGGACGTGGGTGCTGGTCGAGGGGAACTCCTCACCTCTGTACGGGGGTTGGTGAGCGCCACCCCCGAACTCGCCCGGCGCCTGCGGACGGTGGCGGTCGAACGGGCGCCCCGCCCGTCCGGTCTCGACCCCGCCATCGAGTGGCGCGCGGACCTCCCGCCCGAAGACAGCGTCACCGGGCTGCTGTTCGCCAACGAGTGGCTGGACAACGTCCCGCTCGACATCGCCGAACGGGACGCCTCGGGCGTCACGCGCTACGTCCTCACCGACCCGGCGGGCGAGGAGCGGCTGGGCGCGCCGCTCACCGAGGCGGACGCCGCCTGGCAGCGCCGCTGGTGGCCGCTGCCCGACGACGACCCCGGAGCCGGGACGGCGACCGGCCCCACCCGGGGCTCCCCCACCACGCCCCCACCGCTGCCCGGGCCCACGCCCGGCACCGGAATCCCGTCCGACGCGGGGACGCCCCGCACGGAGTGGGAGCCCGACGCCGAGACCCACTCCGGCGGCCACTCCGGCGGCGACGTCGCCTCGCTCGGCGCCAACTCCGCGCCGGACGGCGACTGGTGGGGCGTCGCGGGGTACCGGGTGGAGCTGGGCGCGCCCCGCGACCACGCCTGGGCGGCGGCCGTGCGCACCGTACGGGCGGGGCTCGCGGTGGCCGTCGACTACGCGCACACGCGCGCGGACCGCCCGCCCCACGGCACCCTGACCGGCTACCGGGACGGCCGCCAGGTCCGTCCGGTCCCCGACGGCGGCCGCGACCTCACCGCCCACGTGGCGCTGGACGCCTGCGCGGAGGCCGCCGGTGGCGGCAGCCTGCTCACCCAGCGGACGGCCCTGCGCGCGCTCGGCGTCCGGGGTGACCGTCCGCCGCTCGCCCTGGCCAGCCGCGACCCCGCGCGGTACGTCCGGGCGCTGGCGGAGGCGGGCGAGGCCGCCGAACTCACCGCCCGGGACGGGCTGGGAGCCTTCCACTGGCTGCTCCACCCCGTCGGCCCCGCCCTCCCCCCGGCCGACCCCGCCGGTTCCACGGATCCCACGGGTCCCACGTACCCCGCCGGTTCCGTGCGCCCCACCGACCCCACCGGCCACACGGGGCTCGCGGCACCCACGGGGTCCGGGATCTCCACAGGACCCGCACACCCGGCGGACTCCGTCCCGCCCGGCCACCGCCCGGCCCGCTCGAAGGTCACCGATCTGACCGGGGTCAGCGACCTGACCCACCTCACCGCCCACGTCCAGCGAACCCGGACGCCCAACATGCCCGATCCAACCGAATCACCCGATACGCCTGATACAGCCGATCCGTCCGGCGTGCTCGGCCTGCTCGACGCGCTCGGCATGCTGGGCACACCCGGCACACCGGACACGTCCGCCGCACCCGGCACTCCGATCCCACCCGGTTCGCCCGGTAAACCCAACTCGCCCTAGTTTCCCGGCTCATGGGATACACCCGGTCCCGGCGGCGGGAGGGGGTCCGGCGGCGGGGCGGCCCGACGGCCGCGCGACGGCGCGGAAGCCGCTCACCCGGGGGAGCACCGCGAGGTCGCGCGCCCGGCTCCACGGGGTTGTGACGGCATAACGATGCGCTTTGTCCGGTGTCGTGCATGACCGAGGTCACGGTACATTCCGAGCCATGCCACGTGGTCGTCATCGTCATTCACCGCCCTTGCACCGGCTCCTGCTCCCGGTCGCTGTCGCGGTGGCCGCCCTCGCCTGCGCCGGTGCCGCGTGGTTCGTCGGCGAGAGCGGCGTCGGCGACACGGAGACGGTGATCCTGCGTGGGCTGACCGCCGCCGCCGCGCTCTCCGCGACGGCCGGTGCGGTACTGCTCCGCTCCTGGGACCGCGCGGCGGGCCGGAAGGTGGCCGCCCTCCGGTCGGAGGCGGCCAGCGCCGAGTCCCAGGCCGAGGAGCGGCACGCGGAACTGTCGGCGGACACCGAGGAGTTGCGCGACCTCCGGCAGCGGCTTGAGCAGCGGATGCGCGACAAGCGCGCCGAACTCGCCGGGCTGCGCTCGGAACACGCGGATCTGCTCCGCCGGTACGCCCAGGCCGAGACGGAGCGTGCGAACGCCCTGGAGGGGCGGCGGCAGCTCCAACTGGAGGCGGCCAAGCCGACGATGGCACTCCCGGCCACCGCCACCGACCACCGGCAGTCCTCCGGCGCCCCGAGCACGCTCACCTACCTCCAGGCCGCGGAGGCGCTGCGCAACCTCACGCGCAGTGTGGCCCGGCAACGGGAACAGCGGGAGGCGGAGCGCGCGACCGAGGCCGTGCCCTCCACCGGGGCGGCTCCCGAGGTCGACGGTGCCGAGGGCTCCGGTCCGGCGCTCCGGCCCGTCCCGCGGCCACGGACCGGTGGCGCTCCCGCGCCCGGCCCCCGCTCCGGGGCGGCGGCCGGTTCCCCGTCCGGCTCCGGCTCGACGCGGGCCTCCCGGGCCGGAGTTGGGCCGGGCGGTGACGGCGGTTCCCGGTCCGGGGACACCGCGAGCGACCCGGGCGGGCGGTCCGGGCCGCCCGCCAACCGGGAGTACGGCCGGGGGCGGAAGGACGGCAAGGGCGGCGGGTTCGACTTCTTCGGCACCCGCTCAGGGGCCGCGAGCCGGAAGCGGGACGGTGGCCAGGAGGACGAGGAGCCGGACGGCGGCCCACGGGGCGACGGCTCCCTCCGCCCAGACGAAGGCCGGGACGCCGGAGACCGGGGCAACACCCCACGGGACGACGGGAGTCGGGGCGGGGACAGCCCGAACGGCGGCCGCTCCAGGGGCGGTCAGCCCGGTATGTCGCGCGGTCTCAGGCCGACGGCCCACAACTGACCCCGGTCGCCCGGCGGCAGGGCGCGGCACGCCGTACCACAGGACCGGCACCGGGGGCGGGCGGATCTCCGGGTGGCGGGCCGGGAGGACCCGGACGCCGTGCCCCGGGAACCGGACGCGACGGGGCGCGGGGGCCAGTCTCAGGCGGCGCCAACGGACTTCAGCACCACGTCGGCCCGGTCGATGTCCCGCTCGTCCGCGTCGACCGAGCGGCGCAGCGCCTCGTGCAGACGGCGGGGGGTGAGGACGCCGAGGAAGCGGTGGTCACGCTCCGGGTCGAGTACCGCGATCCACCCGGCGTCGTACTGGAGCATGGTGCTGAACGCCTGCTTGAGCGAGGCGCCGATCGGCAGCCACGCCTCCATGCGCCGCGCGTGGTCCGCGACGGTCGCCGTGGGCGCGGCGTCGTCGGCCGTCTCGGCGGCGATCCAGCCGTGCAGTTCGGTGCCGTCGTCCAGGACGACGGCCCATCGGGCGCCGTCCGCGCGCATCCGCGCGACGGCGGTCTCCATCCGGTCGTTGAGGTTGACGACCGGCGGCTCCTCCAGGTCGGCGGTCTCGATCGGGGTGACGGCGAGCCGCTTGAGCCCCCGGTCGGCTCCGACGAAGTCCGCGACGTACGGGGTGGCGGGGGCGCCCAGCACCTTGCTCGGCGCGGCGAACTGCTCGACGCGGCCCTCCCCGTACACCGCGATCCGGTCGCCGAGGCGTACCGCCTCCTCGATGTCGTGGGTGACCAGCAACACCGTCTTGTGCAGCGCCGCCTGGAGTTTGAGGAACTCGCTCTGGAGGTGCCCGCGCACCACGGGGTCGACGGCGCCGAACGGCTCGTCCATCAGCAGTACCGGTGGATCGGCGGCCAACGCACGGGCCACACCGACGCGTTGACGCTGGCCACCGCTCAACTGCTCCGGGTAGCGGGCCCCGTGTACGGCGGGGTCGAGGCCGACCAGCTCCAGCAGTTCGGCCGCGCGCTCGCGCCGCCTCGCCCTGGGCCAGCCGAGCAGGTGCGGCACGGTCGCGGTGTTCTCCAGCACGGTCTTGTGCGGGAAGAGTCCCACCTGCTGGATGACGTAGCCGATGCGGCGGCGCAGTTCGACCGGGTCGGCGTCCGCGATGTCGGCGCCGTCCAGCAGGATCCGCCCCGAGGTGGGCTCGATCAGGCGGTTGACCATCTTCATGGTGGTCGTCTTGCCGCAGCCGGACGGCCCCACGAGGGTGACGATCTCGCCCCGCTCCACCTCGAAGGAGAGGCCCTCGACCGCCGTGGTGCCGTCGGGATAGCGCTTGGTGACGTTCTCGAAGCGGATCATCGACTCGTTTTCGTCGGCTGCGGGGGCCACGCCGGGAATCTACCGCGCGGCCGGGTACGGGTCATGACGTTCGTACGAAGTCGCGAACCAAAGTCCGGGGGGACGGGTAGGGTCGCCGGTCGGTGCCACCCGGCCGGTGGCTCAACGACTCGGCGCGAAAGGGTGGTTGACGTGCGGGAGATCCAGTGACGGCATCCGGCGAAGCCGAGGCTCACCCCGAACCGTCCACGACGCGGGGGCCGTTGGCGGCCGCGCCACACCAGCGCTCCCCGAACACACCGGACACCGGATCATCGATAACGGGCAACTCCCCACGAAACAGCGGGAGCAGGCTGTGAACCACGGACAACAGGCGGCGGACCCCGGACAGTCGGCGGCGGACGGGTCCAGTTGCCTCACCGCGAACGACTGGATCTGCCCGGAGTACGTCCGTTCCCGGACACCGGAGTTGCTGGACGCCACCGTCGAGCACGTGTGGATCACCGCCAGTTCGGTGACGCTCGCACTCCTCATCGCGCTCCCCCTGGCGCTCGTCGCCCGTCGCTGGCGCCGGGCCACGGGGCCGGTGCTGGGGCTGACCACCGTGCTCTACACCATCCCCTCGCTGGCGCTGTACGCGCTGCTGCTGCCGGTCTTCGGGGTCTCCGCCTCGGTCGTGGTGACCGGGCTGGCGCTCTACTCGCTGACCGTGCTGGTGCGCAACATCCTGACCGGGCTGGCGTCCGTGCCACGGGAGGCCCGAGAGGCGGCGCGCGGTATGGGATACGGCCCGGCGCGACTGCTCTTCGAGGTCGAACTGCCCCTCGCGCTCCCGGCGTTGATGGCGGGGGTGCGCATCGCGACGGTCTCCGCCGTCTCCCTGACCACGGTCGGTGCGATCGTCGGGTTCGGCGGGCTGGGCAACCTCATCCACGAGGGGATGGAGAGCCTCTTCAAGGCCCAGGTGCTGACCGCCTCGGTGCTCTGCGTCCTGCTGGCCGTGCTCGCCGACCTCGCCCTGCTCGGGCTGCAACGGCGGCTCACACCCTGGACCCGGGGCACCGCGCCACGGCGCTCCCGCCTCCGGTCCCGCGCGGCCGTCCCGTCCGGCGCCGCCTCTCCCTCCGACCAGTCCGACGCCGACACCCCAGCCCGGTACGCCGGTTCGGGCGTCGAGAGGAGGCGGTGAACCATGGGAGTGATCCCGGACGTGTGGAGCTGGCTCTCCACAGCGGAACACTGGACGCGGCAGGGCGGCGTCTGGCAGCGGCTCGGCGAGCACGCCACCCTGACCGCGCTCAGCCTGCTGTTCGCCTGCGCTCTCGCGCTGCCCCTCGCGCTGTGGCTGGGACACGTCGGACGGGGCGGGGCGCTCGCCGTCAACATCTCCAACGTGGGCCGCGCGGTACCGACGTTCGCGGTGCTGGTGCTGCTGGCGCTCAGCCCGCTCGGCAAGCACGGCGACTGGCCGACCATCGTCGCGCTGGTGCTGTTCGCCGTCCCACCACTGCTGACCAACGCCTACGTCGGCGTCCGCGAGGCCGACCGGGACGTGGTGGAGGCCGCGCGCGGCATGGGGATGTCCGGCGGCCAGCTGCTCCTCCGCGTCGAACTGCCGCTGGCCTTCCCACTGTTGATGACCGGCATCCGCTCGGCGGCCGTGCAGCTGGTCGCCACCGCGACGCTCGCCGCGCTGCCCGGCGGGGGCGGCCTCGGCCGGGTCATCACCGCCGGGTTCGGCAACCACGACACCCCCCAGGTCGTCGCGGGCGCGGTGCTGGTCGCCGGGCTGGCGCTGCTGGTCGAGGCGGCGCTGGCGCTGACCCAGCGGCTGCTGGACCCGACGCGCCGCCGCCCCGCCAGCTCCCCCGCCCGCACCGGCAGCCCCGCCACCGGCCAGGACGGCCCCGCGGCGCCGTCCCCCGCACCGGACCACACGATCCCGGCACAGCCATCGGCCTGAGGAACGGAACCCCATGGACACCTTCAACCGCCCTCCCCACCAGCGGAGTTCACACCACACCCCGGCCGCCCGGACGCCCCGTCGCGCCCGGACCACGGGGGCCGTCACCGCCCTCGTCCTCGCGCTCACCCTGACCGCCTGCGGCGGCGACAGCCTGGAGGAGGACGGTGGCTCCGGCGGCGACAGGGGCAGCCTGGTCATCGGCTCCGCGGGCTTCACCGAGTCCCAGCTGACCGCCGAGCTGTACGCGGCCGTCCTCACCCGCGCCGGATACTCCACCGACATCAGCAAGCTGAAGAACCGCGAACTGTACGAACCGGCGCTGCGCAAGGGGCAGATCGACGTGGTGCCCGAGTACGCCGCCACCCTCGCCGAGTACCTCAACTCCGAGGAGAACGGCAAGGACGCCAAGCCCGTCGCCACCAACGACGTCGACGAGACCGTCACCGCGCTGCGGAAACTGGCCACCAAGCGCGGACTGAAGGTGCTGCCCGCCGGGGACGCGGTTGCGCAGAACGCCTTCGCCGTACGCCGGGACTTCGCCACGGAACACAAGCTCAGGACCCTCACCGACCTGGGCAGGTCGAAGGAGAGGATCAAGCTGGCGGCCGGGGACGAGTGCGAGACCCGCCCCTTCTGCCGCCCCGGCCTGGAGAAGACCTACGGAATCGACATCACCGAGATCGACCCCAAGGGCGTCGGCACCACCCAGGCCAAGCAGGCGGTCAAGGACGGCACCGACCAGCTCGTGCTGACCACCACGACCGACGCCACCCTGGACGCCTTCGACCTGGTGCTGCTCAAGGACGACAAGCGGCTCCAGAACGCCGACAACATCCTGCCGGTCGTCAACGCCGAGGACGCGGGCGGGAAGGACGTCGCCGCCGCGCTCAACGAGTTGACCGAGACGCTCACCACAAAGGACCTGATCAGGATGAAGAGCCGGGTGGACCGCGACCGCGAGAAGCCCGGAGACGTGGCGCGCGACTACCTCGCGTCAAAGAACCTCGACTGACCGTCCAGCACCCGCCCCGCCACCCAGCACCGTCCGCCCGCGCCCCCGGCCCGGCCGAGCCCGCACTCCGGAGCCCCGGCCGGGCCCGGCGCCGAACGCGGGCTGGCCGGGCGGGACGGCGGACGGTCGGACCCCCCGGCCGAGGTCACCCCGGAAGCGGTCAGTGGAGCGCCACAGGGCGGTCAGCGGGCCGCCGCCGGGGGCGGGGTGGAGTCGTCGTCGCCGTCCTCGGGCAGCTTGCAGATCCGCTCCAGGAAGACCGCGGCGGCCACCACACCCGCCCCGGCCAGCACGGAGAGCCCCGCGTACAGCGTCTGATCACCGCGGGCCGGGGCGTTCGACCCCTCCAGCAGGAGATACACGCCCGTGCCCCCGTACATCCCCGCGACCAGCGCCGCCACCAGCGCGCTCGCCTGCGCGAACAGCGCGGCCCGCGCCGCCATCAGCGGATCGACGCCCTTCGCGCCCGGCTCCCGCTCCCGCTGCGCCTTCAGCCGGGACCGCAGCGACAGCGCCGTCGCCAGCAGCACGGCCGCGATCGCGGCCAGGACCACGGGCGCCGCCACCGGCACCCCGGGCAGCGTGCCCAGGGTGTCCCACAGCCGTGCGGCGGCCCAGGACAGCACTCCGGCGACCAGGAAGAGCCCCAGCAGGGCGCGGATTCGCAGTTCCTTCACGGGGCTCCCAACGACTAGTCAGGCAGGCTGAGTTCCAGATCGCCACGGGCCACGACGCCCTCCCGGCCCACGCCGCCCAGCAGCTCGGCGACCGGACCACGCCCCGGCACCTCGGCGGACGGGTCGACATCGTGCCACGGGGCGAGGACGAAGGCCCGCTCATGCGCGTGCGGGTGCGGCAGCGTCAGCGCCGGATCGTCCGAGAGGACGTCCTGGTAGGAGACGATGTCGACATCGATGGTGCGCGGGCCCCAGCGCTCCGAGCGCACCCGCTCCAGCGCCTCCTCCACCGCCTGCCCGCGCTCCAGCAGCGAGGACGGCGGGAGGGTCGTCTTCACGATCAGGACGGCGTTGAGGTAGTTCGGCTGACTGCCGGGCTCGACGCCCCACGGCGCCGTCTCGTAGACCGGTGACACCTTCTTGACCCGGAGCCCCGGCGTGTCCGCGAGCGCGTCGACCGCGCTCTGCAACATCTCCAGCCGGTCACCCACGTTGCTGCCCAGCGCGATCACCGCACGTCTGGGGTTGTGCAGGGTGGTGTCCGCCGCGTCCACCTGCTGTACGACGGAGGCGGGTACCGGCTGCACGGTCGGGTCACTGTTCGGCGTCATCCACGGCTCCGCTTGATAGTGATGGTCACGTCCTCGAACGGCACGCTGATGGGGGCCTCGGGCTTGTGAACGGTCACCTCGGCCTCGTCGACGGCCGGGTGAGCCAGGCAGGCGTCCGCGATCCGCTGCGCCAGCGTCTCGATCAGCGCGACCGGCTCCCCCTCGACCAGCGCGACGACCGCCTCGGCCACCTCGCCGTAGTGCACGGTCCTGGTGAGGTCGTCGTCAGCCGCGGCGGCCCGGGTGTCCAGCCCCAGGCTGAGGTCGACGACGAAGGTCTGGCCCTCCTCGCGCTCCCGCGGGAAGACCCCGTGGTATCCGCGGGCTCGCAGGCCGCGCAGCGCCACACGGTCCACCTCGATCACTCCCGTCGCGTCGGTCTCTCGTTCGGTTGTCACGTTCGGTGTCTCGTCGGTCTCGCTCGAACTCGTCGATCTCTCGTACGCCCCCGGACGCACCGGGGCGCGCCACCGGAATCGAATCTACCTGCGAGCGCGGACCAGTCTTACCCTTGGGGGCGCCCTGGACACAGCGGGTTCATGCTGCTACGGATGACCGCTCCCGGCCGCGCCCCACCGGCCGCCACCCCGCGCGCACGACGGCCCGACCGCCGTCTACCCCCTGCCCCACCGTCCACGCGCGGCACAGCCCGGAACGTGGGAAGGACCCGAAAGAGTGTGCCGCGCGTGTCCCGATGACCCCGACTTCCCCCACCCTTCGGCCCGCTTCGGCCCCCTCCGGTCCCCTCATCGGACCGCGCCCACCCGAACGGTCCGACGAGCCGGGCGCCGCCAACTCCCGGCCGCGCGCCGCGAGTCAGCCCCCGGCCACGGCTCACCGGCCGCGCCCCGGCGGACCCGCGCCCCTGGGAGAGCGGTCACGCGGCTCCGGACTCCGCCCGGCGGACGGCGCGCACCACCCGGACCGCATCCGCGCTGGCCCGTACCTCGTGCACCCGCACCGCCCAGGCACCCTCGCGCGCCGCGAGCGCGGTGACCGCGGCGGTCGCGGCGTCCCGCTCGCGGGCCGGGGGCGGGGTGGCGTCCTCGGCGTCAGCCAGCACCCGGCCGAGGAAGCGCTTCCGGGAGGCCGCGACCAGCACCGGACGCCCGAGTTCGGCGCGGAGCCTGCGCAGCCCCGCGACCAGCGCGAGGTCGTGCTCCGCCCGCTTGGCGAAGCCGAGCCCCGGGTCGATGACGATGCGCTCCGGGGCGATCCCGCCGTCCACCGCGCGTTCCGCCCACTCCCGCAGCTCCGCCACCACCTCGGTCACCACGTCGGTGTAGACGGCGCGGTTGTTCATGTCGATGCTCTGCCCCCGCCAGTGCATCACCACGAACGGGGCACCGGCCGCCGCGACGGCCGGGACCATCCCCGGGTCGGCCTGCCCGCCGCTCACGTCGTTGACCAGCACCGCGCCCGCCTCCAGCGCCCGGGCGGCCACGTTCGCCCGCATGGTGTCGACGGAGATCGGCACCCCCTCGGCGGCCAGTCCCCGCACGACGGGGAGCACCCGGCGCAGCTCCTCGTCCTCGTCCACCCGGGGCGCTCCGGGACGGGTGGACTCGCCACCGACGTCGACCAGATCCGCACCCTCGGTGACCAGGCCCAGACCGCGTTTGATCGCGGTCTGGGTGTCGAACCACCGGCCGCCGTCGGAGAACGAGTCCGGCGTCACGTTCACCACGCCCATCACGGCGCAGCGGTCCCACGGGGGCAGTCCGGCCACCTGGTCACACGAAGCGTTCATACGTTCCAGCGTAGAGGCAGCCCCCCGGCGGCCGCCGGGCCCGGTTCCCCCGCCCCTCCCGCCCCCGCCGTCCCCCTCTCTCGCCCTGTGTTCCGCGCCTCCCACCGCCTGCGACACTGACCCGCATGAGTCAGACGGGTCACGCGGCGGGGCAGCGGGCGGAGACGACGGTCGGCATCGGCGGGGCGGCCGAGAGCACCGACATGGTGCTCAACATCGGGCCGCAGCATCCGTCCACCCACGGGGTGCTGCGGCTGCGGCTGGTGCTGGACGGGGAGCGGATCAGCGAGGCCGAACCGGTGGTCGGCTACATGCACCGGGGCGCGGAGAAGCTCTTCGAGGCACGCGACTACCGGCAGATCATCGTGCTCGCCAACCGGCACGACTGGCTCTCCGCCTTCTCGAACGAACTGGGCGTGGTGCTGGCCGTCGAGCGGATGCTCGGCATGGAGGTGCCCGAGCGGGCGGTCTGGCTGCGCACCCTGCTGGCCGAGCTGAACCGGGTGCTCAACCATCTGATGTTCCTCGGCTCGTACCCGCTGGAGCTGGGCGGCATCACGCCGGTCTTCCACGCGTTCCGGGAGCGCGAGGAGCTACAGAACGTGATGGAGGAGCTGTCCGGCGGCCGGATGCACTACATGTTCAACCGGGTCGGCGGGCTCAAGGAGGACCTGCCCGCGGGCTGGCCGCACCGCGCCCGGCAGGCGGTGGGCGCGGTGCGCGCCCGGATGGGCGTCTTCGACGAACTGGTGCTGGGCAACGAGATCTTCCGGGGCCGCACCCGGCACATCGGGGTGCTGGACCCCGGCACGATCGAGGCGTTCGGGGTGAGCGGCCCGCTGGCCCGCGCCTCCGGGGTCGACTTCGACCTGCGCCGGGACGAGCCGTACCTCGCCTACCGGGAACTGGCCGACACTCTGCGTGTGGTCACCCGCCCCGAGGGCGACTGCCTGGCCCGTTTCGAGGTGCTGCTGGAGCAGACGCACAACGCGCTCGACCTCGCGGACGCCTGTCTGGACCGGCTCGCGGAGCTGCCGCCCGGCCCGGTCAACCAGCGGCTGCCCAAGGTGCTCAAGGCACCCGAGGGCACCACCTACGCCTGGACGGAGAACCCGCTGGGGCTGAACGGCTACTACCTCGTCTCGAAGGGCGAGAAGACGCCGTACCGGCTCAAGCTGCGCTCCGCCTCCTTCAACAACATCCAGGCGCTGACCCGCCTGCTGCCGGGCACACTGGTCTCCGACATGGTGGCCATCCTCGGCTCGTTCTTCTTCGTCGTCGGAGACGTCGACAAGTGAGCCGTCCGGGAGCGCCGCCCACCAGCTGAGCCGGGCGCGGAGCGGGGAAGCCCGGGTGGCTCCCCACCGCCCCGTTCGGCGCGGCGCGTCAGCGGGCGAGTATCAGGCTCATCGCCTCGGCCCGGGTGGTGGCGTCCCGCAGCTGGCCCCGCACCGCCGAGGTGGTGGTCTTGGCCCCGGGCTTGCGCACCCCCCGCACCGACATGCACATGTGCTCACACTCGATGACGACGATCACGCCGCGGGGCTCCAGGATCCGCATCAGGGAGTCCGCGATCTGCGTCGTCAGTCGCTCCTGCACCTGCGGACGGCGGGCGAACACCTCGACCAGCCGGGCCAGCTTCGACAGCCCGGTGATCTTGCCGGTGGTGGCCGGGATGTAGCCCACGTGCGCGACGCCGTGGAACGGCAGCAGGTGGTGCTCGCAGTTCGAGACCACCTCGATGTCCTTGACCAGCACCAGCTCGTCGTGGCCGAGGTCGAAGGTCGTCGTCAGCACGTCCTCGGGGCGCTGCCGGAGCCCCGCGAACAGCTCCCGGTAGGCCCGCGCCACCCGCGCCGGGGTCTCCAGCAGCCCCTCGCGGTCCGGGTCCTCACCCACCGCGATCAGCAGCTCCCGGACGGCGTTCTCCGCGCGCTTCTCGTCGAACTCGCCGGTCGCCCGGCTCTCCTCCACCGTCACCGGGTCGGTCATCTGCTGCCCCGTTCCTCGAACACGCCGGTCAGTGCGGCCATACACACCACGCCCCTCAGGCTAGAACCCGAGGGGCGTGGTGGACATTCCAGCCAGGAGCCGGGGCCGTGATCCCTGTCACGGCGCGGTGGCCCGGTGGCCCGACACGGCGCGGGCGGAGCCGCGCCGCCGCTCAGCTCTCCGTCGGATCCACCGGCTCCACGATGGCGTCCGAGTCACGGGGGCCGATCTCGCGACCCTTGTCCAGCGACGGCGTCGAGCCGTTCCCGTTGGTCAGCGCGCCGTTCGGCGCCGAGACCGGCGGACGGGTGGACGGCGTGCGCCGGGAGGACCCGGTCCACGCCGGACGGGCCGGGCGCTTGACGATGGGCGCGAAGACCTCGGCGATCTCCTCCTTGCCCAGGGTCTCCTTCTCCAGCAGCGCGAGGACCAGGTTGTCGAGAACGTCGCGGTTCTCCACGAGGATCTCCCAGGCCTCGTTGTGCGCCGCCTCGATCAGCTTCTTGACCTCCTCGTCCACCAGTCCGGCGACCTCCTCGGAGTAGTCGCGCTGGTGGGCCATCTCCTTGCCGAGGAACGGCTCGGAGTTGTCGGAGCCGAACTTGATGGCGCCCAGCCGCTCCGTCATGCCGTACTGGGTGACCATCGCGCGGGCGGTGGCCGTCGCCTTCTCGATGTCGTTGGCCGCGCCGGTGGTCGGGTCGTGGAAGACCAGCTCCTCCGCCGCGCGCCCGCCGAGCATGTAGGCGAGCTGGTCGAGCATCTCGTTGCGGGTGGTGGAGTACTTGTCCTCGTCGGGCAGGACCATGGTGTAGCCGAGGGCCCGGCCGCGCGACAGGATGGTGATCTTGTGCACCGGATCGGAGTTCGGTGAGGCCGCCGCGACCAGGGCGTGCCCGCCCTCGTGGTACGCGGTGATCTTCTTCTCCTTGTCGCTCATGATCCGGGTGCGCTTCTGCGGACCAGCGACGACGCGGTCGATGGCCTCGTCCAGATAGCGGTTGTCGATCAGCTTGTGATCGCTGCGCGCCGTGAGCAGCGCCGCCTCGTTCAGCACGTTGCTGAGGTCGGCACCGGTGAAGCCGGGGGTGCGCCGGGCGACCGCGCCGAGGTCCACGTCGGTGGCCATCGGCTTGCCCTTCTGGTGCACCTTGAGGATCTCCAGCCGCCCCTGCATGTCCGGACGGTCGACGGCGATCTGCCGGTCGAAGCGGCCGGGCCGCAGCAGCGCCGGGTCCAGGATGTCCGGCCGGTTGGTGGCGGCGATCAGGATGACGCCGCCCTTCACGTCGAAGCCGTCCATCTCGACGAGGAGCTGGTTCAGGGTCTGCTCGCGCTCGTCGTGCCCGCCGCCCATACCGGCGCCGCGGTGGCGGCCGACGGCGTCGATCTCGTCGACGAAGACGATCGCCGGGGCGTTCGCCTTGGCCTGCTCGAAGAGGTCCCGCACCCGGGAGGCGCCGACACCGACGAACATCTCGACGAAGTCGGAGCCGGAGATCGAGTAGAAGGGGACGCCCGCCTCCCCGGCGACCGCGCGGGCCAGCAGGGTCTTACCGGTACCGGGCGGGCCGTAGAGCAGCACGCCCTTGGGGATCTTCGCGCCGACGGCCTGGAACTTCGCGGGCTCCTGGAGGAACTCCTTGATCTCCTGGAGCTCCTCGCACGCCTCGTCGGAACCGGCGACGTCGGTGAAGGTGGTCTTCGGCGTGTCCTTGGTGATCAGCTTGGCCTTGGACTTCCCGAAGTTCATGACCCGGGAGCCGCCGCCCTGCATCTGGTTCATGAGGAACAGGAAGACGATGATGATCAGCAGGAAGGGAAGGATCGAGAGCAGCATCCCGACCAGCGGGTTCTGCTTCTGCGGAGCCACCGTGTAGCCCTTGGGAAGCTCCTTGTTCTCCTGCTTCTCCTGGAGCTTGTTGGCCAGCGCGACACCCTGGTTGTCGATGTAGCTGGCCTTGATCTTGTCGCTGTCCTCGACCTTGGCGCCGTCCTTCAGCTCCAGCTTGACGGTCTGCTCGTCGCCGGTCGTCAGCTCAGCCGACTTCACCTTGTCGTCGTTGATCGCCTGTACGATCTGGCCCGTGTCCACCGTCTTGTAGCCGCCGGACGAGCCGACGACCTGCATCAACACGACCACGGCGAGGACGGCCAGCACGATCCACATGACCGGCCCGCGGAAGTATCGCTTCACGTCCATCCATACGGAGCGCGTGCGCCCCGTCCCTCCTGCCACAGTGAGTTGAAAAGACTGACCTTCGGACGGTACCCCAGCATTGTCACCCGGCGCCGCCGAGCACGGTCAACCGCACCGCGCTCCCCTGTCCAACGGGGAGCGGAACCCACGAGTTCCCACGCCCACGCCCCGGCGCCGCCCGACGGCGCCGCCCGTTCCGGCGGGTGCCGCCGAACGGCTGGTCAGCCGCCGTACACATGCGGGGCGAGCGTCCCGACGAACGGGAGATCGCGGTACTTCTCCGCGTAATCCAGCCCGTACCCCACCACGAACTCGCTGGGGATGTCGAAGCCCACCCACTTCACGTCGATGGCGACCTTGGCCGCCTCCGGCTTGCGCAGCAGGGTGCAGACGTTCAGCGAGGCGGGCTCCCGGGAGCCCAGGTTGGACAGCAGCCAGGAGAGCGTCAGCCCGGAGTCGATGATGTCCTCGACGATCAGGACGTCCCGGCCCTTGATGTCGGTGTCCAGGTCCTTGAGGATGCGCACCACTCCGGAGGACTGGGTGCCCGCGCCGTAGGAGGACACCGCCATCCAGTCCATGGTGACGGGCGTCGACAGGGCCCTGGCGAGGTCGGCCATGACCATGACGGCGCCCTTGAGCACCCCGACGAGCAACACGTCCCGGCCCGCGTACTCCGCGTCGATCTCGGCCGCCAGCTCGGTGAGCTTCGCCCTGATCTCTTCTTCGCTGATGAGTACCGACTTGAGGTCGGCCCCCATGTCCTTCTCGTCCACCCGTGCCGCTCTCGCTCGGAGTCTCAGCTCTGTGAGCCCTGCCGGATGACCAGTCTGCCACCCTGCCTCCGCGCCTCCACACGCCCGGGCAGGCTGATCGCCCGCTGCCCCCGCCAGGCGGTGATCAGCCGGTCGATCTCCTCGACGTGCCGGGCGAACAGCGAACCGGCCGGGGAACCGGCCCCGATGGCGGCCCGGCGCAGCACCCGGCGGCGCACCGCGGGCGGCAGCGCGTACAGCCGGGCCACGTCCAGCTCGCAGCCGCCGCGCTCGTCCCCGCGGTGCTCAGCCCCGCGCTCGGCCGTCTCCTGTTCGCGCTCGGCGGAGACGGCGTCCCGCCGGGGGGCGGTCCGGGCCGGGCGGACAGGGGAGGCGCCCAGCCGGACGGTGCGCTCGGCCTCGTCCGCCCAGCGGTCCAGGGCGTCCGCGTCGTCCCGGGAGAGCTGGGCCGTCCGGGCGAGGGCGTCCACCACGCCCTTGCCGAGCGCCTTCTCCAGGGCGGGCAGCGCCTCGTGCCGCACCCGGGAGCGGGTGTAGGCGGGGTCGGTGTTGTGCGGGTCGTCCCAGACGGGCAGCGACTGGACCATGCAGGCGCGGCGGGTGCTCTGCCGGTCTATCGCCAGGAACGGGCGGCGGTACCGGCCGCCGGGCCCGGTGACGGCGGCCATCCCGGAGAGCGAGCGGGTGCCGGAGCCGCGCGCCAGGCCGAGGAGGACCGTCTCCGCCTGGTCGTCCCGGGTGTGGCCGAGGAGCACGGCGGCGGCGCCGAGCCGTTCGGCCGCCTCGTCGAGCGCCGCGTACCGCGCCTCGCGGGCGGCGGCCTCCGGACCGGAGGTGGTGCGGGGGACGGAGACGGCGACGGACACCACGGGCTCCAACCGGAGGGCGTGCATCCGGTCGACCACCTCGGCGGCCCGCTCGGCCGAGCCGGGCTGGAGCCCGTGGTCGACGGTGACGCCCCCGGCGCGCAGGCCGAGGCGGGGTGCCTCGAAGGCGAGGGCGGAGGCGAGGGCGACCGAGTCGGCGCCGCCCGAGCAGGCGACGAGCACGAGCGGCGGGGAGTCGGTGGGGGTGGGCCGCGCGGCGGATCGGGCGGCCCCGGGCCCCGCGGGGACGGCGGAGGCGGGGGGACGGCCGGAGTCGGCGGAAGCGCGGGGGGAGTCAGCCGGAGCGGGACCGACGGGACCGACGGGACCAACGGAGCCGGGGGATCCGGGAGTTGCCGGTCGGGAAGCGAGGGGGACGGAGGACTCGGCCGGGGGGAGCACCCCGTCCGTGGGAGCGCCGGAGGAGTGGGAGGGGAGGCCGGGGGGAAGGGGGGTGACGTGTTCGGTCAGCACGTCGTGGAGTACGCGGCGGACCGCCAGGCGTATCGCGGCGACCGCGGGGTGGGGACCCATGTCCGATTCACTTCCTCTGGGAGGGATCTGAGAGACCGGAGAAACTGATCACTCGTTGCACTCGATCACTCTGAGACTGATCACCGGCCGACCAGTGGAGATGATCACTGGGGTCGTGCGCGGTGCGGCATCGCGGTGCCCATCGGACGGCGATCACTCTGAGTGTGTCGATGGTGACAGACTAGGTGCGCGTTTCCCGAGCATCGCACGCATACGTGGCGCTCACGGTCCCTCGGACGGGTGACAGTCCAGGCTCCCGGTAGCCATCACTCCGGCTTTCGGTGCACCCTCGCGACCCAGTCCGCCGGTTTGGCGATCTCCGCCTTCGTGGGCAGCGTGTTGGGGGACGTCCACACGCGGTTGAAGCCATCCATACCCACCTCGTCCACCACCGCGCGCACGAACCGCTCGCCCTCCCGGTACTGCCGCAGTTTCGCGTCCAGCCCGAGCACCCGGCGCAGTACCTGGTCCAGCCGCCCGGCACCCGAGGCGCGGCGCTTCTGGAACTTCTCCCTGATCTCCGCGACGGACGGCACGACCTGCGGGCCCACCCCGTCCATCACGTAGTCGGCGTGCCCCTCCAGGAGGGACATCACCGCCGTCAGCCGTCCCAGGATCTCGCGCTGCGCCGGAGTCTGCACCAGCTCGACGAGGCTGCCCCGGTCGGCGGACTCCTCCGCCGGGGCGCCCTCGCGGGAGCCGGTCAGCGACTGCACAGCCTCGCGCAGCCGCTCCAGGAAGGTCGACGGGTCCATCTCGGTCTCGCCGAGGAAGGTCTGGATCTCGCCCTTGAGGTGGTCGCGGAGCCAGGGCACCCCGGCGAACTGGGTGCGGTGGGTCTCCTCGTGCAGGCAGACCCAGAGCCGGAAGTCGCGCGGGTCGACCTCCAGCTCCCGCTCGACGTGCACGATGTTCGGCGCGACGAGCAGCAGACGGCCACCGCCGTCCGTACCGGCCGGCAGCTCCCGGGTGGCGGGCGCGAAGGTCTCGAACTGGCCGAGGACGCGGGAGGCCATGAAGGACAGCAGCATCCCCACCTCGACGCCGGTCACCTTGCCGCCGACGGCGCCGAGCACCGCGCCGCCCGGCAGGTTCGACCGCCGCTCCTCCATCCTCTCCAGCAGCGGGGTGAGCAGTTCGCGGAAGCCCGCGACGTTGGCGCGCACCCAGCCGGGGCGGTCGACGATCAGCACGGGGGTGTCCGAGTCCACCGCCTCCGCGGGCCCCATCCGGGTGAAGTCGCGGACGTGCTCCTCGGATGACTTGGCGTGCCGCCGCAGCTCGGCGACGGTGGCGCGCGCCTCGTCCCTGCTCACGTTGGGGCCCGGCCGCACCAGCCGGGTCGCGGTCGCCACCGCGAGGTTCCAGTCGACCATCTCCACACCACCGAGGCTCGTCATGGCTTCACGGTACGTGGCACGCGCGCCGGGCGGGAGCGGCCGGGGCCCGGGGAGGTGCGGGGCGTCCCCGGCCGGCCCCGGAGCCGGAGGGCGGACGCCCGCCGCGACGGTCGCCCCGCGGGAGCGGCGCCGGGCGGGCGAGGGATCCGCCGGCGGTCACTCGCCGTCGCGGCAGCCGCAGTTGGCCAGGGCCGAGGCGAGCCGGTCGAGGGCGGACTGGGCGTCGTTCCGGTCCTTCGTCTCCTCCGCCATGAACGCGAAGGCCAGCAGCCTGCCGTCGGCATCCACCACCGTTCCGGCCAGGGTGCTGACGCCGCTGAGGGTGCCGGTCTTCGCGCGGACCAGGCCGGATCCGGCGCGTCCGCGCTCGCTGGCGTACCGGTCGTCGAGGGTTCCGGAGAAGCCGGCGACGGGCAGCCCGGTCAGCAGTGGCCGCAGTTCCGGGTGGTCCGGCCCGGAGGCGCGCACCAGGATCGAGGTGAGCAGCGCCGCCGAGACCCGGGCGTCGCGGTCGAGTCCGCTGCCGTCCGGGAAGCGGGCGCCGTCGAGCGGCAGGTCGAGCCGGGCCAGCCGGGCGCGGACGGCGTCTGCGGCCCCGTCGAACGAGGCGGGCTCGCCGTCGGCCAGCGCGGTCTGCCGGGCCAGCGCCTCGGCGATGTCGTTGTCGCTGTGCGTGAGCATCCGCTCCACGAGGTCGGCGAGGGGGACGGAGCGGTGGGTGGCGAGCTTCGTGGCCCCCTTCGCCGCCGACCGGGACCGGGGCTCGCCGCGGACGTCGAGCCCCCGCTCGGTCAGCTCCTTCGCGAAGGCCGTCGCGGCGTCCCCGGCGGGGTCGGAGCCGCGGGGGCCGGGGCCGTGGGGGGCGCTCTCCCCGGCGCCGCCCGCGCCGGGGCCGCCGTCGCCGGGTCCGCCGGACTCCGGCGGGTCGTCGAGCCGTCCCTGGTCGACCATGAGCGGGGTGACCGGTGCCAGGTTCTCGTTCGGGCCGATGGGGTGGGTCTCGGGGCCGCTGTACCGGCTGGTGTCGTAGCCGAGCGAGATCCGCCGGACGCCGCGCTCGCGCAGTTCGCGGGCGGTGTCCCCGGCGAGCTTCCGCAGGTCGGCGGAGCTGAGGACCGGGTCGCCGCCGCCGGTGAGCACCACCTCGTCCGGTTTCGGTCCGGCCCACACCGTCGTCTCGATCCGGTGGCCGGGGCCGAGGGCGCTGAGCGCCGCCGCGCCGGTGGCGAGTTTGACGGTGGAGGCGGGGGTGACGGCGCGGTCGTCCTCCGAGGAGAAGAGCTTCCGTCCGGTGGTGCCGTCCACCACGGAGGCGCCGCGCCGCGGGCCCAGGGCGTCCTTCTTCAGCAGCGGCTCCAGCGCGTCGGCCAGGGCGGTGCCGGTGGGCGGCGGGACCCCGTCCGCCTTGCCGCGCAGCGGAGCGGTGCGTTCCGATCCGGGGCCGAGTTCGGGGAGGACCAGCGGGGCGCGCGGGGCGGGGCCGCCGGCCCGTGTGCCGTCTCCGGCATCTCCGGTGTGGAGCACGCCACTTCCGTCTCCCTGCCGGGTCGCCCAGGCGCGTTCGGCCGTACGCTGCCCTGAGTCCCAGGGGCCGGTGGCGGTCACCACCGTGATCGCGACGACCAGCCCCACCCCGGCGGACGACGTGGTCAGCCGGGCCGTCTGGCGCTGCGCCGGAGTCAGCGCCCGCCAGTGCCGCCGGGCTCTGCGGACCAGGCGCCGCCGGTGCGCGTGAGCCGCATGGTAAGCGCGGATGGCGGCGTCCCGCATGTCAGCAGCGGCGTCCCGCATCCCGACCAGCCCCTTTCGCGAACGCCTGCGCGTATGAGGGACACTTAATCACCAGAGTGAAGAATTCTGGGGGACCCCCCAGAGCCACGAGAGCTGACGGTCCGCGCGAGCGGCTGAGCGACCTACGAGCAACGGAGGAGCCTCCCTTGGAGTTCGACGTCACCATCGAGATCCCGAAGGGCTCGCGGAACAAGTACGAGGTGGACCACGAGACGGGCCGCATCCGGCTGGACCGCCACCTGTTCACCTCCACCGTGTACCCGGCCGACTACGGCTACATCGATGGCACGCTGGGCGAGGACGGCGACCCGCTCGACGCGCTGGTGCTGCTGGAGGAGCCGACCTTCCCCGGCTGCCTGATCAAGTGCCGCGCCATCGGCATGTTCCGCATGACGGACGAGGCGGGCGGCGACGACAAGCTGCTGTGCGTGCCCGCCTCGGACCCCCGCATGGAGCACCTGCGGGACATCCACCACGTCAGCGAGTTCGACCGGCTGGAGATCCAGCACTTCTTCGAGGTCTACAAGGACCTGGAGCCCGGCAAGTCCGTCGAGGGCGCCGACTGGGTCGGCCGCGCGGACGCCGAGGCCGAGGTCGAGGCCTCCATCAAGCGGCTGGAAGCGAGCGGCGGCGGTCACTGAGCCGCGGGCGTACGCCCCCGCCCGTGCGGAGCCAGCACCCCGGTGCCCGGCCCGTGCGGACGGGGGCGCACATCTGTCCGTGGCCGGGGACGCCCCGTTTGGTTCGGGGGCGGCCCCCGGGTGAACGGTGCCGGGGACGCGGCGGGTCAGAAGCCGCGGGTGCGCTTGGCGGCCCGGCGGCCCGGCAGCGGCGTCTCCACCCCGGGCGTCTTGATGAACAGGCGGGCCAACTCGCCGCCCAGGTTCACGCCTATGGCGATGGCGAGCGCCAGGGCCACGGCCGTCGCCAGCTTCGCGATGCCCTTGTCCATGTTGCCCTGGGCGATGTTGAGCAGCCCGAAGTACGTGGCGCTGCCCGGCAGCAGGGGGCCGATCGCCGCCGTGATGTACGGCAGCGAGGACGTCCACTGGTAACGGGACATCAACTGGCCGAAGAGGCCGACGAGTCCGGCGGCGGCGACCGTCGAGGGGACCGGGTCCAGCCCGCCCGCGTGGTGCAGCGTGCCGAAGACCAGCCACGCCACCCCGCCGTTCAGCGTCGCCAGCAGCACGGTGTGACGTTCCTGCTGGAGCAGTACGCAGAAGGCCAGCGCCAGCAGCATCGCGGCCAGCAGCTGCGTCACCGGGCGCTCCCGGCCGGTGACCACGTCCGGCACCAGCTGCGCCTCCAGCTCGGAGCCGACGTAGAGCACCAGCAGCACACCGCAGACGATGCCGACGATCAGGTAGATGACCTCCAGCAGCCGCGCGGCCGCCGTGATGTAGAAGCCGGTCAGCCCGTCGTGGACGGCGGCGACCAGCGCTCGCCCGGGGATCAGCGCGAACAGTCCGCCGGTGATGACGGCGGCGGCCATCGCCTTGGAGGTCTCGGTCGCCGGGGCGATCAGCACGAAGGCCACGCCCATCGCGGCGGGCGGCATCGCGGCGGAGACGAACTGGTAGAACTCCGGCAGTCCGCGTCCGGCGGCCAGCCAGGCGAGCCGGTCGCCGAGCATCGCGCCCAGCGCCGCCAGCACGAACACCAGGGTGTCCCCGCCGACGAGCAGCGAGGCCGCGCCGGACAGCGCCCCGCTGGCGACGGTCAGCGCCCCCTTGGAGTACGGGTGCCGGTTACGGCGCATCTCCGCCAGCCTGCGGTACGCCTCCTCCAGCGAGACATCACCCTGCGTGATGTCCGCGATGAGCCGGAAGACCCCGGCGAGGCGGGTGTAGTCGGTGCCGCGCCGTCGCACCGTGCGGCTGAGCGTCACCGGGTCGTCCACGAGGGAGGGCTGGTGGGTGATGGAGATCAGGGTGAACGTCACGGTGGGCTCGCAGCGGTCCAGCCCGTAGGCGTGGGCCACCCCGAACATCGCCGCCTCCACGTCCTCGGCGCCCTCACCCCCGGCGAGCAGCAACTCGCCGATACGAAGCGTGAGGTCGAGGACGCGGGGCACGCCCGGCCCCGGACTGGCGGCGTCCCCCTCTTCCGGAACGATCCGCTCCGGAGCCGGGCGCTCGGCCAGCGGCATCCGGACCATGGTGCGCATCCGGTCCTGCCAGGGAGCACCCGGCCTGGTCAGCGCCGTCAGGACGGGGATGCCCTCGGGCGGGGTGAACGCGCTGCCGTGCTCGTGCGGGAGCGGTCGCGTCAGCCCCTCGGGGACGGCGAACTCGGAGGTCGGGTGCTCCTCCTCCGGTACCGGCGGCAGCGGCACCCCGAGCGGTGGCGTGAAGGCGCTGTGCGCCTCGTCGGACAGCGGCTTGGCGTCCTCCGGAGCGCCGCCGGGGCCCCCGTTCTGCGAGGTCGTCCCAGAACGATCCGCCGTGCCGCCGTCCCGCTTCGGCTCCCCGACCACTTTCTGTCCACTCCTCACCTGCCCGGCCAGCGTGCGCACCGCTGACCGGGCGAGCCGCGGCCGGCGCCGCCCCACGCGACGCGCCCCACTGTCCGATGCCCAGTCCGGGAGGCGGGCTGCCGAACGATCCGGGGCATGGCCCGAAATCGCTGCATGACACAGCCGCTCCGTCCGGAAGCATAAGGCGCACCGGCCTCGTACGCCTGATCGGGACCGGTCAACCGGGGAGCCCCGGTGACCGGCTGCGGAACGCCCCGCGCCGCACCGCTGAACAGGCCCGATCGGGCCCGGCTGGGCGGCCGCCCCGCGGGCCGCGCGGGCGGCCCCACGGGGCGTCAGCCGACCGCGTCCGCACGGGGCGAGAGCGGGGCGGGTGAACCTGCCGGGGAGAAGGTGGAGTGGAGTGGCGCCGAAGGGCGCTCGGGCACCCGGGGCGGGCTCGGCGGAGGCCGAGCCGACGGGCGTCGCCCCGGCACGTGACCGGCGCGCCCGCGCCCGGTGCCCGCGCCCCGCGCACCCCCGGCCCACAGCCTCGGCACGGGACACGGGACTCGGGACAACGGAGCCGGGCGCCCGGGTCGCGGCTCAGCTGGCGCGCGCGGCGTTGGCCACGATGGCGTCGCGCAGGTACCGGGCCAGCCCCGGCCGGATCGCCTCGTACGTCGCGGTGAACCGCTCGTCGGCGACGTACATCTCGCCCAGGCTGACGTGCATGGCGTGCGAGCAGTCGTAGCTGGTCCGGCTCAGGAAGCTCCGGTGCGCCTCGGCGGCGTCCGTCGCGGCCCGCCCGTCGGCCGGTTCACCGGCCTCCATCAGCTCCGCGACCCGCTGGTGGAGGGCGTCGAACTCCTCCTTGACCCGTTTCCAGTCCTCCTTGGTGTAGGCGGCGGTACGGCGCCGGCTCTCCCGCCAGGCGTCGCTGCCGCCCCAGCGCCGTTCGGCCTCCGCCGCGTACGCGTCCGGGTCGAAGTCCCCGAAGACCTCGAACTTCTCCTCGGGGGTCAGGCTGATGCCCATCGTCCTCGCCTCCATGGTCCGTTCCACGGCGGCGGCCATCTCCCGAAGCCGGTCGATGCGGGCGCTCAACAGCGCGTGCTGCCGCCGTAGATGCTCGTGGGGGTCCGCAGCCGGGTCGTCGAGCAGCGCCGCGACCTCCTCCAGCCGGAAGCCCAACTCCCGGTAGAACAGGATCTGCTGGAGCCGGTCGACGTCGGTGTCGGTGTAGCGCCGGTGCCCGGCGCCGGTGCGCTCACCGGGCACCAGCAACCCGATGTCGTCGTAGTGGTGCAGCGTGCGCACCGACACCCCGGCGATCGCCGCGAGTTGGCCCGACGAGTGGCTCACGTTCCCCCCTGCGCGGTACTGCCACGGCGGTCGCCGTGACGGGTCCAGCCTGTCCCCTCACGTGACGTGAGGTGCAAGCCCGTCCGGACCGGGACCGTGCGGGCGGCCACGGGGTGCCGAACGACGGGCGTGCGGGCGGGAGTCGCGGCGGTCGACGGTCCCGAGACGGCCGGGGCGGCCGCGCGTACGGGGAGCGCGGGGCCGTGGGAGGGGGGCCGGGGCGTCGCGCGGGATCGCGGGCCCCCGACCGGGCACGGCGGCGGACGACGAGGCCATCGGGCCGCGCCGCGAGGGGAGTTGGGGAACGAGTGATGTACCGCGTCGAGGACGGTGCCGGGGATCGCCCGGGTTGGTGGAGCGCGGTGCCGCGGCTTCCAGGCCGGGTGCGTACGGCCTGGAAGCCGGCGTCAGAAGGGGAAGCCGCTGCGGCCGTGCTGGATGGAGATCCACTTGGTGGTGGTGAACGCCTCCACCATCTGCTCTCCGTTGAGCCTGCCGAGGCCGGAGTGCTTCTCGCCACCGAACGGGACGATCGGCTCGTCCGCCACCGTCGAGTCGTTGACGTGCATCATGCCGCTCTCGATACGCATCGCGACGGACACCCCGCGCTCGATGTTCGCGGTGTGCACCGCCCCGCCGAGGCCGTAGGGGGTGTCGTTGGCGATGCGGATCGCCTCGTCCTCGCCGTCCACCGGGACGAGCAACGCCACCGGCCCGAAGATCTCCTCCTTGAGCAGCGAGGAGTCCTCCGGCAGCCCGGTCAGCACCGTGGGCCACACCAGGTTGCCCTCGGTCTTCCCCCGCACGAGGGCGATCGCGCCCTCGTCCAGCGCCTGGTCGACGAGGGCGCCGACGCGCTCCGTCTGCCGGGAGTTGATCAATGGGCCGATGTGGGTGCTGGGGTCGGCCGGGTCCCCGACGGTCAGCCCCCGCACCTTGTTCGCGAACTTCTCGCTGAAGACGTCCACCACGCTCCGGTCCACGATGATCCGGTTTGCGGCCATACAGAGCTGGCCGTGGTGGATGTACCGGGAGAAGACCGCCGCGTCGACCGCGTAGTCGATGTCCGCGTCGTCGAGGACGATCAGGGCGCTGTTGGCGCCGAGTTGCAGTATCACCCGCTTGAAGTTGTTCGCGGCGACGGTGGCGACGTGCCGCCCCACCGCGTCGGACCCGGTGAAGGAGATCACCTTGGGCACCGGGTGCTCTATCAGCGCGTCGCCGATCTCGGCGCTGTCCGTCATCACGACGTTCAGCAACCCCCCGGGCAGTCCGGCCTCCTCCAGCACCTTCGCGATGAGCGCCCCCCCGCAGACGGGGGTGGACTGGTGCGGCTTGAGCACGACCGCGTTGCCCAACGCGAGTGCCGGGGCGACGGACTTGAGGGAGATGAGGAAGGGGAAGTTGAAGGGGGAGATGACGCCGACGACCCCGACCGGCAGCCGGTAGACGCGGTTCTCCTTACCGTCGATCAGCGAGGGCGCGATCCGGCCCTCCGCACGCAGCGACAGCTGCACGGCCTCGCGGAGGAACTCCTTCGCCAGATGGAGTTCGAACGCCGCCTTCAGCCGGGTGCCGCCCAGTTCGGCGATGATCGCCTCGGTGATCTCCGCCTCGTTGTCCTCGACGATCCTTATCGCCCGCTCGAAGACGAGCCGGCGCGCGTAGGGGTTCGTCTCCGCCCACCCCCGCTGGGCCCGCTCGGCGGCCCGGTACGCCTGGTCGACCTCTTCCTCGGTGGCGACGGTGAGCGAGGCGAGCTTCTCACCGTTGTAGGGGTTGAAGTCGATTATGTCCCAGGAGCCACTTCCTGGTCGCCACTCGCCATCAATGTACTGAAGCGCCAAGTCCGTGAAGTAGGACATGCCATTCCTTCTGGGGGGTGGAAAGGTGCCGCTGATGCGAGGTCATCTTACGTGCGCACTAGCGGAGTTGGCGGATCTCGTGTAGCAGGTCACGCGAACGTTCGGGCGAGGCTGCGCCGTTGACCAGCCGGTCGAGCACCTGGTCGTACTGTGCCACCTCATCCCGCTTGTCCAAGTAGAGCGCGCTGGTGAGCTGTTCGAGATACACCACGTCGTTCAGGTCCGACTCGGGGAAGCGGAGCAGGGTGAAGGCACCGCTCTCGGCCGGGTGACCGCCCAGCTCGTAGGGGACGACCTGGATGGTCACGTTGGGCTGCTCGGAGATCTCGGCCAGATGCCGCAGCTGGCCCTCCATGACGGAGTGGCTGCCGAACGGCCGGTGCAGCACCGCCTCGTCCAGCACACAGAGGAACTCCGGGCCGTTCTCGTCGGTCAGCAGCCGCTGGCGCTCCCTGCGCAGCGCCACCCGCCGCTCGACCTCCTCCTCCGGGATGTCGGTGCGGTGACCGGTGGTGACCACGGCGTGGGCGTACGCCTCGGTCTGGAGCAGTCCGTGCACGAACTGCACCTCGTAGGTGTTGATGTGGGAGGCCGCGCCCTCCAGCCCCACGTACGTCTGGAACCAGCCGGGCAGCACGTCGCTGTAGCGGTGCCACCACCCGGCGATGCTCGAATCGCGAGCCAGGCTCAACAGCGGCTCGCGATCGGTGTCTTCCGTTACTCCGTAGAGCGTGAGCAGATCCTCTACGTCTCGCGCCTTGAAACTCACGCGCCCCAGCTCCATCCGGCTGATCTTGGACTCGGAAGCCCGAATCGAGTATCCAGCGGCCTCCCTGGTGACGCCGGACGCCTCCCGGAGCCGCCTCAACTGAGACCCGAGCAGGATGCGCCGCACCATGGAGCCGCTTGACCCACCTGAACCACTCGCCCCGTTTGTCACGCTTGACACGCTACTGACGCTGCTTGCCGGTTCTGCCGTCATTCCGATCAGCCCTCCACCCCTGCTCGAAGGGAAGTGTGCCACTTCCGCGTTCCGTTGCGTGCCCGTGCGGTTACACACGATCGAAACTCTCCCGTGCACGTGCATCTGCCCTTGCATCTGCCGAGGGCATTGGGAACCATGGGGATCGCACAAGTGCACCCAGTGCCAAAGGCGTTGGGGGGTACCGAGCACTGTGACGCGAGATCTGTCCAGAGGAGCACGGCCAACAGGATCCACACAGGATCATCACTGCCGCGAACGCCAGGAGTGGCTCGTCATGGGGACCGAGGGATCGACGGTACTTGAGCCGTTACAGGGGCTCCCCGTACTCGACGCCACCACGGTCTCCAGCTCAGCGTCGTGCGCGCTGCCCCCACGCTACGAAGCGGTGAAGAGCGCCCGGGAGTTCACCCGGTGCACGCTACAACGGTGGGACCTCAGCGAGGCGTTCGACAGTGTCACCCTGGTCGTCTCCGAGCTGGTGACGAACGCCCTGCGGCACGGACTCCCCCCGGTCCGGGGGACGTTGCTGGAGCCACCGGTGCGGCTCCACCTGATGCGCTGGTCGGCGCGCCTGGTGTGCGCCGTGCGCGACCCGAGCGCGATCGCCCCGCAGCCCCCGGCCCCGCCGGAGAGCGCCGGAGGGGAGGACCCCTTCGCGGGCTTCGCCGCCGAGTCGGGGCGCGGCCTGCACCTGGTCAACTCCTTCAGCGACGCCTGGGGTTGGCACCCGCTGACCGGCGGTTCCCCGACACCGGGCAAGGTCGTCTGGGCCCTGTTCCGGTTGGGCACCCACGAACCACGCACCCCGTAGGGCCGCCTGGGCCCGCGCCCCGGTACCCGTGGTGGCGGCCGGACCCCGCTGGGCGCTCCCCGGCACCTCCGGGCGCCGCCGTCGGCACCGGGCTCCGTCACCCGTTCCGGTCCCCCATCCGTCGTCCCCCTCTGACAGTGGCCCACCGTCAGGGGCCGACGGCGGGCGCCCCGGACCACGGACCCCGGCGGCGCCACCACGCCACGGTTCCCCACCCGCGCCCACCGACTCCCCCAACCCGCGTCTACGACAGGGCACTCAGGCCGACGGCCACGGAACACGGCCGCGTCCACCAGGGGTTGGGTCAGTTCACGTCCGCCTCCGGGTGGCACGCGCCCTCGCCCGCCCCGGCGACGGCGGGTCCGCGCCCGGCGGCTCACCGGGCGCCTCGGACGCCGGTACGGGACCGGCGGCCGGGGCGGGGCCCGTCCGGCGGACGACCGGTGCGCCGCGTGGCGCGGTGGTAAGGGGTATGGAGGGCGTAGAAGAAGGGGCCCCGCGCGCGGACCGTGCCGATCCGGCCCCGGGGCGCGAGGACCGAGGACCTCGCCCCGCCGAGCGCCCACCGGCCACGGACGGCCGGAGTGGCCACGGCGCCAGCCCGTGCGGGCCGGTCGCGCGCGAGGGGTCCGCGCGGGTCAGTCGTGCGCGAGGTAGTCGAACTCCCCGTCCTTGATACCGAGCAGCATCGCCTCGACCTCGGCGGTCGTGTAGACGAGCGCCGGTCCGTCGGGGAAGCGCGAGTTGCGAACCGCCACGTCACCACTGGGCAGTTTGGCGAACTCCACACAGGTGCCCTGTGAGTTGCTGTGCCGGCTCTTCCGCCACTCGACCCCCCGGAGGTCCCTGGCGGCCATGCCGTTGTACGCGTGAGGCACTTGGATCTCCCGGGTCAGAGCTGTGGGGGGTGGGGTCAACAGACCGGTGATCTGTCAACTGGCCCGGATCATAGCTTCGTTCAGGTGCTGATGCATGTGCGGATGCACGTGCACGACCCCCCGTCGTGAGGCCATCACAGCCGGTCAAAGGCGGGTCGCTGACGGCTGCTTCCCCATCACCTCGTGTGGTGAGACGGCCCGTTCGGCGGATTCGTTCCCTCCCCAACCACCGTCCGCACCCGTGGAGTCCGGCCCACCCGACTCGGGCTCCGCACCCGCCCCTGACAGCACTCGCCGCCCAGCGAATACGACCGAGAAGCACCGCACGCGACGACTTGACACCGGACCGAACGGGCCTCACCCGGTGGACGCGCACCTCCGGAGCCACACGTCCACCCCGTAGGACGCCGCGCTACCCGCTTTTACCTCCGGCATGCGTCAACTGATCGCACATTCGGCATAGTTGGCGGGCACAGACCTCTGGCACGGGCCACCGGCACCCGACCGTGGCGCGTGCTCGCGGCACTCCGGCCCCGCTCCGGTCCCGCGCGCGGACCACGGAACCCCCTCGCCGCCACCGCCCCGGACACCGCCCCACGCCGGGAGGTCCCCATCCCGTCTCACGCTCCGGCGCGTTCGTACCGCACGGCGGAGAGCGCCGAAGCCCCCCAAGGGGGAACGGGGAGAGGACGGGACGAACGGGGAGGCCGGGGAGGGTAGAGGAGGGGCGGGACGAAGGGGGCGGCGGGCGGCCGGGAACGTGGTTGACTTCAAGTTGCCTTTAACTTTTACCTTCGTCTCCTACCACTACGCGGCACCCACCTCCGAGAGGCCACCGCCATGAGCATGGAAATGACCGCCTGGAACGCGCTGTACAACGCGAGCCACGCCAAGCAGGACCAACGCCCCTTCTCCCGGGAGGCGGTGCGCCGCATCCTCACCTTCGCCCGGCGGCACCGGCGCAAGATGCTCTGGTTCCTGGCGCTCAGCAGTCTGCTGGCCGGGCTCACCGTGGCCACCCCCCTCCTCGCCGGAGAGGTGGTCGACCGGATCGTGGGGGGCTCCGCCACCTCGACCATCCTCCAACTCGCCGGTCTCATCGCGTTGATCGCGGTCGCGGAGGCCGTCGTCAGCATCTTCACCCGATGGCTGTCCGCGCGCATCGGTGAGGGCCTGATCCTGGATCTGCGCACCGCCGTCTACGACCACGTACAGCGAATGCCGGTGGCCTTCTTCACCCGAACCCGGACGGGGGCCCTCGTCAGTCGGCTGAACAACGACGTCATCGGCGCACAGCGGGCGTTCAGCAACACACTCTCCCAAGTCGTCAGCAATCTGGTCACGTTGCTGCTGACCCTCGGCGTGATGCTCAGTCTCTCCTGGCAGATCACCCTGCTCACCCTGGTGTTGCTGCCGCTGTTCATCCTGCCCGCGCGGCGGATGGGCGCCCGGCTGGCCCGCCTGGAGCGGGAACGCGCCAATCACAACGCGGTGATGAGCACCCAGATGACCGAGCGCTTCTCGGCTCCCGGCGCCACCCTGGTCAAGCTGTTCGGCCGCCCCGAGGAGGAGTCCGCCGAGTTCGAGACGCGGGCCCGCCGGGTGCGGGACATCGGGGTGCGCACCGCGATGGTCCAGCACCTGTTCATCACCTCGCTCACCCTCGCCTCCGCGCTGGCCCTCGCCCTGGTCTACGGGCTCGGCGGCTTCTACGCGCTGCGCGGTGCCCTCGAACCGGGCTCCGTCGTCGCCCTCGCGCTGCTGCTCACCCGGCTCTACGCCCCGCTCACCGCGCTGGCCACCGCCCGGGTCGAGGTGATGAGCGCGCTGGTCAGCTTCCAGCGGGTGTTCGAGGTGCTCGACCTGAAGCCGCTGATCCAGGAGAAGCCGGACGCCGAACCGGTGCCGGACGGCCCCGTCTCGGTCGAGTTCGACGGCGTCAACTTCGGCTACCCGGCGGCCGACAAGGTCTCCCTGGCCTCGCTGGAGGAGGTCGCCACGCTCGACACCCGGGGCGGCGAACAGGTGCTCCACGACATCTCGTTCCGCGCGGAGCCCGGTCAGATGGTGGCGCTCGTCGGCTCGTCCGGCGCCGGGAAGTCCACCCTCGCGTCCCTCGCGCCCCGGCTCTACGACACCGACAGCGGCGCGATCCGCCTCGCCGGCAAGGACGTTCGCGACCTCCAGTCCGCCTCGCTGCGCGGCGCGCTCGGCATGGTCACCCAGGACGGTCACCTCTTCCACGACACCATCCGCGCCAACCTGCTGCTGCCCCGTCCCGAGGCGACGGACGAGGAGATCTGGGACGCGCTGCGCCGCGCCCGGCTCGACGGACTCATCGCCGGGCTGCCCGACGGGCTCGACACCCTCGTCGGCGAGCGCGGCTACCGGCTGTCCGGCGGGGAGCGGCAGCGGCTGACCATCGCCCGGCTGCTGCTGGCCCAGCCGCAGGTGGTGATCCTCGACGAGGCCACCGCCCACCTCGACTCCTCCTCCGAGGCAGCCGTCCAGGAGGCACTGGCCGAGGCGCTCCAGGGCCGCACCTCGGTGGTCATCGCCCACCGGCTGTCCACCGTGCGGGCGGCCGACCAGATCCTCGTGATGGAGCAGGGGCACATCGTGGAGCGCGGCACGCACGCGGAGCTGCTCGCGGCGGGCGGCCGCTACGAG
Organism: Streptomyces sp. AJS327; assembly: GCF_013450295.1. GTDB lineage: Bacteria > Actinomycetota > Actinomycetes > Streptomycetales > Streptomycetaceae > Streptomyces. Next base: position 619,938 of record NZ_SKBR01000003.1, on the reverse strand, counting down.
GAGCTGTACCGCACGCAGTTCAGCGAGGGCGGCGACGCCGGTCCCCGGCCCGAAGCGGCCGGGACAGCGCGGCCCGAAGCGGCCGGGACAGCGCGGCCCGACGCGGCCGGGACAGCGCGGCCCGACGCGGCCGGGACGGCGCTGCCCGACGGGGGCGCCTCCGGGGACGAGCGGCTGACCCCGGCGGCCGACTGACCGGGCGGGGCGCGGCGGCCGCACCCCGCCGCCCCCGGCACGGCACGCGCCCGCCCCTCCCCCACCCCCTCTCCCGCGTCCCCCGCGCCCCGTCCCGCCGGAACCCGATCGGTCCCCGGCGGGGTGGGGCGCCGCCCGTCCGGTCCAGCCCAGCGCGCGAGACCGGCGCACCACGCTCACGATGATCGCGGGGGCCGCCTGATGTGCGGTCCGGCCCGCCCTCGTCTACGGAAGGAACCGATCCGCCGTGAGCTCCACCCTTGATGACCTGCGCCGCTGTTCGGTCGCCGTCGACCTCGGCGCCTCCCGTACCCGGATCTTCGTGAAGCAGCAGGGGCTGATCGTCGACGAACCCTCCACGGTCGCGGTCAACACCTGTTCCGGGGCGCTGATCGCGGTGGGCACGGCGGCGGCACGGATGGAGGGCCGGACCCCCGCGCACATCAGGGTGGTGCACCCGGTCGCCGGGGGCAGCGTGATCGACATCGACATGGCGCGCCGGATGGTGCGCGCCTTCATCGGCAACAAGCTGCGCGGCCCCTGGCGCCGCAAGGCGCTGCTGCGGGCCGCCGCGACCATCCCGCACGGGGCGGACCCGCTCGCCCGGCGCGCGACGGTGGAGACGCTGACCGGCGTGGGCGCCCGGCGCGTCGAGCTGGTCGACGCGCCGACGGCGGCCGCCGTCGGCTGCGGGCTCCCCGTCGAGCAGCCGGAGGCCACCATGATCCTGCTGTGTGGGGCGGCGAGCACCCAGGTCGCGGTGCTCGCGCTGGGCGCCACCGTCTCGGCCGGGACCGTCGGCCTCGGCGGCGAGACGATCAGCGCGGCCATCGTCCAGCACGTCCGCGACCGGCACGAGTTGCTGCTGCCCAACCAGGCGGTCCGCCCCCTCCACCTGGCCCTGGGCGACGCCGACCACGCGACGGAACGCGCGGAGGTGTACGGCCGCGACGTCATGACCGGGCTGGTCCGTACCGTCTCGATCGCCCCCGAGGACGTGCGCGCCGCCATCCGCACCCCGCTGACCGGACTGGTCGACGCGATCCGCGCGGTACTGCACCAGTGCCCGCCGGACCTCGTGGCCGACCTGGCCGAACGCGGCATGGTGCTCGCCGGGGGCAGCGCGGCCCTTCCCGGGCTGGACGAGCAACTGCGCCAGGCCACCGGGATGTCGGTGCACGTCGCGGACGAACCCGAGCTGAGTGCGGTCCACGGGCTGGCCGCGCTGGTCGAGTCCCAGGTCCGCCCCCTGCACACCGCCCGCGTCATCTGAACCGTCCCTGGAACGCGGTCAGTTGGCACACACGTACGTCGTCCGAACCGTGCCCGGGGCACGACCGGTTGGGGGACACGTGTTCCGGTCCGCCTCGAACCCCGGTCATGTCGGCGTCGGTTGGACATCCCCGGTTCCCACGGACTCGGCGGATCCCCAACGAACCCCGGGCTGGCCCACTCGGCCCCCGGCGGCCCCGACGGGCCCCGACGGACGTTCAGTCGGGATGGTCGCCGTGTGAGGAGTACGGTCCGAACAGGTCGATCAGGCGCGTCCGCGAGCGCTGGAGCCGGTGCCCGATCACCCCGGCCACCGCCCTGGTGAGCGCCAGCCCCAGCTCCTTGTCCTGTTCGCAGAGTTCGCGCACCGGCTGCGCGGGGTACTCCACGGCCCGCACCGGGCTGGCCGCCACCGCGCTCAGCTGCCAGGTGTACGGCGCGAACAGCCAGGACCAGCCCAGCAGTTCGCCGTGCCGGACGCTGTCGATGACCACGTGCCGCCGTCCCGGCACCCGCATCTCCAGGTTGACCGCGCCGGTGTGCAGGATCCAGAAGCGGTCCGCCCGTCTGCCCTCCTCGAAGATCCGCGTGGAGACCGCGAAGGACACCTCCTGGCCCAAGCCGCGCAGCTCCGCACGCTGCGCGGGGGTGAGCGCGTCGAGAAATCCGGTCAGTGACGCCATAGTGACTCCATGGGTCCGCAGCGCTCCGGGGCCGCCATGAGGTGCCATGGGGCGCACGGGGCGCTCCACCCGCGCTTCCACGCTACGCCGCACCCCGCACCCCGGCGACCGCGCGCCACCCCGCCCCTCCTCCCGCCCGCTGCCGGGGACTCCCGCTCCCGGGGACTCCCGCTCGCTACCGGGGCGTGTGGCCGTCGCCGGGCGCTGTCGGTGGCCGGTCGTACGGTGGACGCATGTGCAGAAACATCAAAACCCTGCGCCCGCCGTACGCCGAGGCCGTGACCGGGGAGGACACGCGCGCGGCGGCCCGCCAGTACGTCCGCAAGGTGTCCGGGTTCCGCGAACCGGCGGCCCACAACGCCGAGGCGTTCGAGCGCGCCGTCGACCGCGTCGCCGCCGCGACCGACGAGCTGCTCGGCGCCCTGGTGGTGCGCGGCAACGGCTGACCCCCTGTCCGTCCCGTCCCCCACGCGCCCGCTGGCGGGTGTGGGGGCGGAGCGGTGGGGGCCCCGGCGGCGTAGCGCAGAATGGGGCGGGCCCGAGGAGCCCGCGCACGGATAAGGAGTACGGCCATGGCGGTCTGGGACGACCTGGTCGGCCAGGACCGGGTGACGGCTCAGCTGAGCGCCGCCGCCCGGGCCGCCGACGCGCTGGTCACCGGCGCCGCCGAGGCGCGCTCCGACGCGCCCGCGCCGGAGGGTTCCGGTCCGGGACCGGAGGGTTCCGGCCCACCGTCCCCGGGCGCCACCCCGGCGCCGGGCGGGAGCGGCTCGGCGATGACGCACGCCTGGCTGTTCACCGGCCCCCCCGGCTCCGGCCGCGCGACCGCCGCCCGCGCCTTCGCCGCCGCCCTCCAGTGCGTCAGCCCGGACCGGGCGCTGGGGGGCGCGCCCGGCTGCGGCTTCTGCGAGGGCTGTCACACCACCGTGGTCGGCAGCCACGCCGACGTGGAGGTGGTCCGCACCGACCTGCTGACGATCGGCGTCAAGGAGACCCGCGAGCTGGTCCGCCGGGCGCAGCTCTCCCCGGCGGGCGGACGCTGGCAGGTGATCGTGCTGGAGGACGCCGACCGGCTCACCGAGGGCGCGGGGAACGTCCTGCTCAAGGCGGTCGAGGAGCCCGCGCCCCGCACCGTGTGGCTGCTCTGCGCCCCCTCGACGGAGGACGTGCTGCCGACCATCCGCTCCCGCTGCCGCGCCCTCTCGCTGCGCACCCCACCGGTGGAGGCCGTCGCGGACCTGCTGGTCCGGCGGGACGGGATCGAGCCGCCCGCCGCGCGGGCCGCCGCCCTCGCCACCCAGGGACACATCGACCGCGCCCGGCGGCTGGCCACCGACGAGCGGGCGCGCGCCCGCCGGACCGCCGTGCTGCGCCTCCCGGAGCGGGTCGCCGACGTGGGTGAGGGGCTGAAGGCCGCGCAGGAGCTGCTCGACGCGGCGGCGGAGGACGCCCGGGAGCTGGCCGAGCAGCGGGACGCCCGGGAGACCGAGGAGCTGCGCGCGGCGCTCGGCGGAGCCGAGGGGAAGCGGATGCCACGCGGTACGGCGGGGGCGATGAAGGAGCTGGAGGACCGGCAGAAGCGCCGGGCCACCCGCACCCAGCGGGACTCGCTCGATCTCGCGCTGACCGACCTGACCAGCTTCTACCGGGACGTTCTCGCCTGCCAGCTCGGCTCCTCCGCGGCCCTGGCGAACGCGGACGCCCAGGACGCGGTGCGCCGGGCCGCCGGTGGCTCCCGTCCGGAGGAGACGCTGCGCCGGATCGAGGCCATCCTGGACTGCCGCCGCGCGCTGGACCGTAACGTCGCGCCGCTGCTGGCGGTCGAGGCGATGACGATGGCGCTGCGCGGCCCCGACCGGTCACTGAGCAGTCACTGAGCGGTCGCTGACCGCGTGTCGGGTGCCCTGGCCGTCCGTGGCCTCGCGCGCTGGCCGGTCCGGAGGGTGTGCCGCGCCGACCGGCACGGCGAGCCGCCCGCGCACGGGTCTCGTGGATACGCTCCGGGGATCTGCCGCGATCCCAGGGATGGTCCATGGACTCCAGGTGTCTGTTCCGCGTCACCGGCGCCGCGCTCGCCGCCACCGCCTTGCTGGTTCCGGGCTGTTCGGCGGGGAGTTCGGACGGTTCCGGTGGGAACTCCGCCGCCTCGACGAACGGCCGCGCGGGCGGCACCGCCGCCCCGCTGGAGGCGCTGCCCGAGGCGGTGCCGGAGGAGCTGAAGCCGTACTACGCGCAGCGGCCGCGCTGGCGCTCGTGCGGTCTGGCGGACTTCGAGTGCGCCACCCTCAAGGCTCCGCTGGACTATGACAAGCCGGAGCGCGGGAAGGACGTCTCCCTCGCCGTGGCGCGGCAGCGGGCCAGGGACCGCACCAACCGCATCGGCTCGCTGCTGGTCAACCCCGGTGGACCGGGTGGCTCGGCCATCGAGTTCGTCCAGCAGCAGGCGAGCCAGGCGTACCCGCCGGAGGTCACCGAACGGTACGACCTGGTGGGGGTCGATCCGCGGGGGGTGGCCCGCAGCGAACCCGTGAAGTGCCTGACCGACGAGCGGATGGACGCGCACACCGCCGTCGACCAGACCCCGGACTCGCGGGAGGAGGTCGAGAAGCTGGTCGCCTCGTACAAGAGCTTCGCCAAGGGCTGTGAGCGGCGGTCGGGGGACGTGCTCGGGCACGTGTCCACCGTCGACTCGGCCCGGGACATGGACATGGTCCGCGCCGTGCTAGGCGACCGGCGGCTGAACTACGTGGGCGCCTCCTACGGCACCTTCCTCGGCGCCACCTACGCCGGGCTCTTCCCCCAGCGGTCCGGACGGCTCGTGCTGGACGGCGCCATGGACCCCTCGCTCTCCGCCCTCCAGCTCAACCGTGACCAGACCCGGGGCTTCGAGACCGCGTTCCGCGCCTTCGCCAAGGACTGTGTGAAGCGGGCGAGTTGCCCGCTCGGCACGGGCGACGCCGACTCCGCCGGCGAGCGTATGAGCGAGCTGCTGCGGCGGATCGACGAGCGCCCGCTCCGTACCGACACCGACCGCCGCCTCACCGAGTCCCTGGCCACCACCGGCGTCGTGCAGTCGATGTACGACGAGGGCGCCTGGCCGGGTCTGCGCGAGGCGCTGAAGTCCGCGCGCGAGGGCGACGGCACCCCGCTGCTCGAACTCGCCGACCAGTACAACGAACGCGGGCCGGACGGCTCCTACGGCAACATCATGTACGCCAACTCGGCCGTGAACTGCCTCGATCTGCCGCCCGCCTTCTCCGGGCCGGAGGACGCGGAGAAGGCGGTGGCCTCCTTCGAGAAGGCGTCCCCGGTCTTCGGCCGCGGCTTCGCCTGGGCCGCGCTGAGCTGCACCTACTGGCAGCGCGAGCCGACCGGTGAACCGCACCGGGTCGTCGCGAAGGGGGCGCCGCCGATGATCGTCACCGGCACCACCCGCGACCCGGCCACCCCCTACGCCTGGGCCGAGGGCCTGGCCGGTCAGCTGGCCCCCGCCCGGCTGCTGACCTACGACGGCGACGGGCACACCGCGTACCTCCGCGCCGGGGACTGCGTCAACCGCGTCATCGACACCTACCTGCTCAGGGGGACGGTCCCCGCCCGGGACACCACCTGCGACTGACCCTCTCCCCGCCTCCGGCCCGGACCTCCTCCACCGGGCCGGAGGCCCCATCCCCCGCCCGCCGGGCCCGAACCCGCCCGCCGCGCGGGGGAGTTGGCCCACGGCTCCGGAAGCGTCCGGGGCGCGCGGCCTTCCACGCTCCCCTCCCCCGCCCCCACGGCCTCGTTGACACCGGGTCTCATTATTGACGTCCAGACGTCAAACCCGGTACGGTGCGCGGTATGGCAGCACGGCTGAAGCCTGGACAGGTCCGGGACGCGATCACCGATTTCCTCCGGGGCCTCGGCCCGGGCGACGCCAGCGTCGCCGAGATCCAGCGGGCCGTGACGGAGCGCCTGGGCCGCGAGGTGCCCAGCTCGTCCGTCCGCTCGTACCTCAACAAGAACACCCCGGCGTCCTTCGCGCGTACCAGCCGTGGCCGCTACCGGCTGGAGGGCGCCGAATGACCGCGGTACAGATGGAGTTCGGCCTGCCCCGGCCCGTCTTCACGCACGGCCGAGCGGTGCTCTACCAGTCCGACTGCCTCGACTGGCTCCAGTCCCAGCCGCCGAACTCGGTCCACGCGGTGGTCACCGACCCGCCGTACGGGATCGTGGAGTACTCCGAGAAGGAACAGGGCAAACTCCGCAGCGGGCAGGGCGGGGTGTGGCGTATCCCGCCGACCCTGGACGGCCACCGGCGCTCCCCCCTGCCCCGGTTCACCACGCTCAGCGCGCGCGAACGGGAGGCGCTGGGCGAGTTCTTCCACCAGTGGGCGAAGGCACTGCTGCCGGTGCTGGTTCCCGGGGGACACGTCCTGGTCGCCTGCAACCCGCTCCTGTCGTACCGCATCACCACCGGCATCGCGGACGCCGGGCTGGAGCGGCGCGGGGAGATCGTCCGGCGGGTGATGACGATGCGCGGGGGTGACCGTCCGAAGAGCGCCGAGGAGGAGTTCTCGGACGTCACGGTGATGCCGCGCTCCATGTGGGAGCCGTGGCTGCTGTTCCGCAAGCCCTTCGAGGGGACGGTGGCGGAGAACCTGCGCGCCTGGGGCACCGGCGGGCTGCGTCGCGTCAGCGCCGACCAGCCCTTCGGGGACGTCATCGAGTCGGCGCCCACCCGTCCGCCGGAGAAGAGGCTGGCTCCGCACCCCAGCCTCAAGCCGCAGGCCTTCCTGCGGAAGGTCGTGCGGGCCGCGCTGCCGCTGGGCGAGGGCGTGGTGCTGGACCCCTTCGCCGGTTCCGGGTCGACGCTCGCCGCCGCCGAGGCCGTCGGGTACCGCAGCGTCGGGGTGGAACGGGACCCGAGCTACGTGGAGATGGCCTCGAAGGCCATCCCGCGGCTGGCCGACTTCACCGTCAAGTCCTGAGCGCCGAGGGGCACATGGCCTTTCGGTCGGGCGGGGGCGCTCAGCGCTGGTGCGCCGCCGCCCCGTCCGGCGCCGGGAACAGGACCGGCTCCGGGGACGGAGCCGGGACCGGGGCGGTGGGCTGCCCGGGGACGGGCGTCGCGGGTTCACCACCGAGCGGGACGCCGTGCTCGGCGCAGAACTCCCGGAAGCGGCCAAGCAGTTTCGGGCTGCGCTGCACCACGGCGAGGTAGTGCAGCAACTCCTGTACGGCCAGCCGCTGTTTGGGCAGGTCCCAGTAGGCGACGTTGCTCTGCATCCGCTCCCGGTCGAAGGCGAGTATCTCCCGTTCCCGGAGCCAGTCGACGGCCTCCGGGGTGAAGGTCAGCGCCAGGGCGACGGCGGTGGCGTTCGGCCAGCGGTCGAGGTGCTTCACGAACTGGTGGAACTGGTGGAGTTCCGCCTCGGTGATGTCCATGTCCTTGACCTCGACGGTGAGTTCGAGGGTGTCCCCGATCCAGCCGTCGACGTCGCCCGCGGACCCGACCCGCGCCGAGCCGGAGCCGACCTTGTGCACCCGGAGGGTCACGTTGGGGCTGTCGGCGCGGTAGTAGGCGTAGGCGAGCCCCTGGAGCACCGATCCGGCGGGCTCTCCCCTACAGGTGTTGGGGAAGTGCCGGATGAGGTACTCGAAGGGACGGATCTCGCGGCGCTGCCCGGAGCGTCCGCGCTGCTCCTCCAGGGCGAGCACCTCGGTCCAGAGGAGCTTCGCGAGCTGGGTCCGCTCGCCGGGGGACATCTCGCAGATGACCTCGAACTCCCGGCGGTGCTGCGACCACGACTGGGTCGCGTGTGGCGCCGAGTTGGGGTAGCCGATACGCAACAGGCCGCCGAGGATGGCCTGTTCGACCGCGTTGTAGTAGGTCCGCAGCGAGATGGAGTGCTCGGGCGGGCCGAGCGTCAGGGTGTTGAGCCGCTTGCCGTTGGCGTAGAACTCGTGCGGCGGGTGGACCTCGAAGACCCCCGGCAGCGACTCGGCGCCCTCGTGCCCGAGCAGGTCCTCGGCCACCCCGACGTAGGCGAGCAGCACGCCCAGCAGGTAGCCCCGCCGCCGGTTGCGTTCACGCAGCTCCAGCACCTCCCGCACCCGGGGGCCCGGGTGTTCGGGGTGCGGCCGGCCGGCGAAGCCCTCCGGCAGCCCGAGGCTCGCCTCGTAGGTGGCGAGCGGCGGGTTCCCGCCCAGTCCGGGCGCTGAGTTCGGCATACCGTCATGCTAACCAGCGCCCGGGCGGCGCCGACCGACCGTGGCGGGCCCCGGAACGGGACGCGCCCGGGACCACCACGGCCGGGCGCCCGGAACCCCGGCCTCCGCCACCGGGGTTCCGGGGCCGCCCGGCGCGCACCGCCTCGGGGGCACCCCGGAACCTCGAACCGAACCGGTGACAACTCCCGGGTCGTCCGGGCAAGGTGTGAGACAGCACGGCGAGGTACGAAGAACGCCCCACAGGGCGGCAGGAGTTGCCAGGAAACGCCGCATCGGGGCGCGAAGAGGGGATATGACGGGCAAGCGCATCACAACCCCCTCATCCCGGTCATCCCCGTTATCCCGCCCCCTGCCGACCTCCGAAGAGCGCCGCCGCGCACGCCGGTTCAACGGTTTCGCCGCCGCCTACGCCGTCTCCGTATACGGCAACTACCTGAGCCTGATCGCGCTCAGCCTGTTCTCGTACGCCGTGACGGGCAGCGCGCTCGGGCTCGGTCTGCTGATGGCCCTCCGGCTGTCCGCCGGGATGGTGGCGGGCGGCGTCGCCGGAGGGCTCGCCGGGCGGCGTGACCGGCGCACCATGATGGTGGTCTCCGACCTCGGCCAGGCGGCGGTGATGCTGGTCCTGGCGGGCACGGGAGAGGGCGCGCCGGTGGCGCTGGTGGGCGCGGTGGTCGTCGTCCTCGGGGTGGGGAACGCCTCCTTCAACGTGGCGCTGCGGACGGCGGTTCCGGTGATGGCGGGGCACGACCAGCGGGTGCGCGCCAACGGGCTGCTGGTGACGGCCCGTTCGTTCGCCACCGTGCTCGGCTTCGCCTCGGCGGCGCCCATCATCGCCGTCGGTGGCTACCGGGTGGCCTTCGCGGTCAACGCACTCAGCTTCCTCGTCTCGGCCGGGGCGCTGCTGGTGCTCCGCCCCCGCACCAACCCGGAGAAACCCGAGGTCCCAGGCCCCGGGGACCCCGCGGACCCCGGGGCACCCGCGCGGGAGCGGCGGTCGGCGGGCGGGGGCGGGCCCAAGGCGCGTACGGAGAGCGGCGAGGGCCGACGGCGGGAGGCGCGCCAGCTGGCGGTGTTGCGGACGCTGCCGGTGCTGCTGCTCGCGATGGTCGCGCTGCGGGGAGCGGACGCGCTCGGCTCCTCCTCGCACAACGTGGCGCTGCCGGTCGCCGCGAACCTCGCGCGGCCGGACAGCCCGGCGGTGCTGATGGCGCAGTTCTGGGCCGCGTGGGCGATCGGCAGCGTACTGGCCCACCAGCTCACCACCCGGTTGGCGAGACGCTCCGAACACCTCCTGGGGGAGCGGGCGTTCGCCCTCGGCACCTGCGTGATGTCGGTGTCCTTCATCGTGGCGTTCACCGGTCTGCCCACGCCCGCGCTGGTCTGCGTCGCGATGGTCGCGGGGCTGGCGGACGGCTTCACCGACATCGCCTACACCTCCCGCCTCCAGACCCTCCCGGACGAGCGGCGGGGCCGGGTGTTCGGGCTGTCGGTCTCGGCGGAGACCACCGGGTTCGCGCTGGGCACGCTGGCCGCGGCCGCCGCGCTGGAGGCGCTGCCCACGCTGGCCGTCGTCGGGATCTTCCACGGCGCCGCGCTCTGCGGAGCACTGACCTTCCTGGTGTTCCTCGCCGCGCGCAGCCCCGGAGGGGACGCCCAACTCGTCGGCCACGAACCGGAGATGGACGCCCCCGACGGGCGGATCGTCCCGGATGAGGCCGGTCCCGGCCGGGCGGCCGGAGCCGCGACACCACCGCCGGAGCCCGGTACGGGTCCGTCCGGCACCACCCCGGGGGACGCCATCTCCCGTCCCCCGCACACCGATCCGGGCGGCGCCGACGCGGCACCCGGCGGGGCGGGACCGGCGGGGCGCCGCCGGTAGAGCAGCGAACGTGACACCGCGCACGGAAACCGGAGCCATGACGACAGCACCCCGAGAAGCCCTGTACCAGGGGCCGGAACTGGACCTCACCGAAACCGACCCGCGCGACGCGACCGCCGCGCTGATCCGCGCCGCCCGGGAGTTCCCGGAAGCCGGAGTCGTCACCCTGGACGGCTCGGGGCGGGAGCGGTGGCAGTCCTACCCCGAACTGCTCCTCCGCGCCCGGCGGGTGCTCGCCGGGCTCCGGGCGCGGGGCGCCCGCCGGGGTGACCGCGTCATCGTCTGCGGGCTGCCGTTGCACGACGTCTTCCCCGCCGTCTGGGCCTGCGTGCTGGGCGGGTTGCGGGCCGCGCCGATCGCGGAGCGCGCCGAGCCGGACAGTCCGACCGCCGAACGGCTGCGGCGGGCCTGGGCAGTGCTCGGGGAACCGCTGGTGCTCAGTGACGACTCCGGCGCCACCTCGCTCTCCGCCTCCCAACCAGCCGCGCGGGTCCTCGCGTTCGCGGACTGCCTCGCCCACCCGGCGGCCGACGACCTCGTCACCCCGGAGGGCGGGGAGGTGGCGCTGCTGATGCTCTCCTCCGGCAGCACCGGCGCCCCCAAGGCGGCCCGGCTCACCCACGCGGGACTGGCGGAGTTCGCGGCCAGCAGCCGCCGGATCCTCGACATCCGGCCCGAGGACACGACGCTGAACTGGCTGCCGGTGGACCACAGCGGGGCGTTCCTGCTGTACCACCTCGCGGAGGTCTTCGCGGGATGCGTGAACGTCCACGTGCCGACCGCCACCGTGCTCGCCGAACCGGCCCGCTGGCCCGAGCTGTTGGACCGGTACCGGGTGGCGCACTCCTGGGCTCCGGCCTTCGCCTTCCAACTGTTCGCCGAGGCCGCCGAAGCCCAGCCGGAGGCGTCCTGGGATCTGCGCTGTCTCCGCGGCCTGGTGTGCGGGGGCGAGCGGATACCGCCGCCGCTGATGCGCCGATTCCTGGACGCCACACACCGGTTCGGGGTCCGGGCCCACCATGTCGTGCCCGCCTGGGGGATGGCGGAGACGGTCACCGCGATCACCCACGGCCGGATGGACCGGCCGGGCACCCTCCAACGGGTGCGCGCGGACAGCCTGTCGGGGACGATCGTCCCGGCGGGAGCGGACCTGCCGGAGGCGGAGTGCGTCACCTTCGTCAGCGTGGGCGAGCCCGCGCACCGCACGGCCCTGCGGGTCGTGGACGACGCCGGGGCGCCCCTCCCCGAGTGGCGGGTGGGCCGCCTCCAGGTGCGGTCCGCCCGGGTCACCCCGGGGTACGTGGGCGACCCGGCGGCGGACGCGGCGGCCTTCCCCTCGGGGCCCGACTGGCTCGACACCGGGGACCTCGCCTTCCTCGCGGAGGGGCAGCTGGTCGTCACCGGACGCCGCAAGGACCTGATCGTCGTCAACGGCCACAACCTCAGCTGCCACGAACTGGAGGACGCCGCCCGCACGGTGGCCGGGGTGCGCGCCGGTGAGGTGGCGGCCTGCGGCCTGCCCGACGAGGCCAGCGGAAGTGAGACGCCCGCGCTGTTCTTCGTCAGCCAGGGCGCGGAGGAGGACGCCCGCGTCGCCCGGGAGATCCGGGCGGCGGTCTTCACCCGCTGCCGCCTCACCGTCGGCCCGGTGACCGCCGTGCCGGGGGAGCGCTTCCCCCGCACCCCCTCCGGCAAGGTCCGCCGGGGTGAGCTGCCCGCGCTCCTCCCCACCGACCCGCCCCCACCGGCGGCTGAACTCCCTTCTGACGCACCGGGGTTGGCGGCGAACGAGCCCGGAGAGGTACGGGCGGCGGTGGAGGAGGCGATCGTCGCGCTCCTCGGACGGCCAGCCGACCCGGCGCTGCCGTTCTACGAACTCGGCCTCAACTCCCTCGGGTTAGCCCGGCTGCACGGAGCCCTGGAGCGCCGCCTCGCCCGCACGATCCCGCGTACCGCCCTGTTCCTCCACCCCACCGTGGACGCGCTCACCACCCACCTGCGCGCCGCCACCTCCCCACCCCCGACCGCGCCCGGCGCCGCCCACCCCCCGCGCCCCGATGAGCCCAACGCCCCGGACTCACGGGCCACTTCTGACGGACCCACCGTTCCACTCGGTTACCGCGAAGGGCGGCACCCCCGGGACGGCTCCCCCTCCCCCCGGACGTCGCACCAGACCCCCGGAGAGCCATCCACCGGTGAGCACCGGATCGCGGTCATCGGCATGGCGGCCCGGCTGCCCGGCGCCGGGACGGTGGACGCGTTCTGGGAGAACCTGCGCCACGGCGTCGACGCCGTCCGGACGTTCACCCCCGAGGAGGCCGCCGAGGCGAGTGGCGGCCACTCCACCACGGCGGACTTCCGGAGCCCGGAGCGGCAACTGGTCGCCGGAGTGCTGGACGCGGCCGACCACTTCGACGCGGACTTCTTCGGCATGCCGAACGCCGACGCCGAACTGACGCACCCCGCACACCGGTTGTTCCTGGAGATCTGCCATCGGGCGCTGGAGGACGCCGGTCACGCCGCGGGTTCGGGGGGCACCGGCCCCGGCCCGGGGAACCGATCCGGGTCCCGCGTCGGGGTGTTCGCCGGTTCCGGTATGAACCTCTACGGCCACCAGACGCCCCCCGCCACGGTGACGCCCGCACCCGATGACCCGGCGGACGGGGCCGGAGGGGACGATCCGGCGCGGGGTCTGCGGACCGCCATCGGCTCCCAACCCGACTTCCTCGCCAGCCGCGTGGCGTACCGGCTGGGTCTGACCGGGCCCGCGATCGGCGTCCAGACCGCCTGCTCCACCTCGCTCGTCGCGGTCCACCTGGCCGTCCAGTCGCTCCTCACCGGCGAGTCCGACCTGGCGTTGGCCGGGGCGGCGGCGGTGCATCTCCCGCAGGAGAGCGGCTACCTCGCGTATCCCGGCTCCATCCTGTCGCCCACGGGCCGCTGCCGGGCCTTCGACGCCCGGGCGGACGGCACCGTCGGCGGCAACGGGGTCGCCGCCGTGGTCCTCAAACGGCTCGATCTGGCCCTCGCGGACGGCGACACCGTGCACGCGGTGATCCTCGGCTCCGCGGTCAACAACGACGGTCCCGACCGGGCCGGTCTCAGCGCCCCGAGCGCCGACGGCCAGGCCGAGGTCGTGCGGGAGGCGCTGCGGCGCGCGCGAGTTCCCGGCGAGTCCGTCTCCTACGTGGAGGCCCACGGCACCGGCACCCCGGTCGGTGACCCCATCGAGTTCACCGCGCTGAGCCGGGCGTTCGGCGAGGGAACCGACCGCACCGGCTTCTGCGCGCTGGGCTCGGTGAAGCCGGGCATCGGGCACCTGGACAGCTGCGCGGGCATGGCCGGGCTCCTCAAGACCGTCCTGATGCTGCGGCACCGGGTCATCGCGCCCACTCTCCATCTACGCGAACCCCACCCCGAACTCGCGTTGGAATCCAGCCCGTTCACCCTCGCCACCGAGGCGGCGGCGTGGCGCGCCGCGCCCGGGGAGCCGCGCCGGGCCGGGGTGAGCGCCCTCGGCGTCGGCGGCACCAACGCCCACCTCGTACTCGAAGAAGCCCCCACGGACCGCCAGTCGGACGAGGCCGCGCCCACCACCCGCCGGTCCGCGACGGGTACAGCGGCGGACCCCCCGTTCTCCGGGGGCGACGGGCGGGAACCGGGGTCGGCGGAGGTGCTCCCGGTGCTGCTGCCGCTCTCGGCCAACGACCCGGAGGCGCTGTCGGTGCTCGCGGGTCAGCTCCGCGAGCGGCTGTCGGCGGATCCCCACCTCCGCGCGGAGGACGCCGCCGCCACCATGGCGCTCGGCCGCCCGCACCGCCCCTGCCGCACCACCGTCGTCGGCCGCGACCGTGCCGAACTCGCTGCCGCGTTAGAGGAGTTCATCAGCGAGCCGGAACGTCCACCGGTCACGGGGGGTGCCGCGCCGCCGAGCGTCACGTTCGCCTTCTCCGGGCAGGGCAGCGCGCGTCCCGGCATGGCACGCCAGCTCTACGCCGCGTATCCGGAGGCGCGGAACGTGCTGGACGCCTGCGATCGCGTCCACCGCGCGGAGTTCGGCTCCAGCCTGCTCGAACCCCTCCTGACCGCCCCCGAGTCCGGCGGTCACCGCACCCCTCCGGCCGGGCGGCCCACCGCCGACGACGCCACCCCACCGGACACCCGGTCGGACGGAACGCCCGCCACGGACGCCGTCTGGCCCACGGACACCGCCCAACCGGCCCTGTTCGCCCACCAGATGGCGCTCGTCGCCGTATGGCGGTCGTTCGGCGTCACGCCCGACGCGGTGCTCGGGCACAGCGTCGGCGAGTACGCCGCGCTGTGCGCCGCCGGAGCGCTGAACCTGGTGGACGGGCTCCGGCTCACCGCCCGGCGCGGCCGGTTGATGGGCCGGTGCAGCGCGCCCGGCGGGATGCTGGCGATCCGCGCCGACCCGGACACGGCACGGCGGATCGCCCGGGAGAGCGGCACCGAACTGGCCGCCGTGAACGGCCCGATGGCGCAGGTCCTGTCGGGCACCGCGCCACAGGTGCGGGAGGCGGTACGTCTGCTGACCGAACGCGGCGTACGGCACCGGCCGCTGGCCGTCGACCGCGCCTTCCACTCGGCGGCACTGGAGGCCGCTCTCGCCTCCTACCGCCAGCAGTACACCGAGAAGGTCCAGCTGGCCCCGCTCTCCGTGCCGTTCGTCAGTGGACTGGACGGCGCCGCCAGACCTCCTGGCTGGCGGCCGGACGCCGAGTACCTGCACCGGCAGGCCCGGGAAACGGTCCGCTTCGACCTCGCCGTCCGGGCGGCGCGGGAACACGGCACCGACGTCTTCCTGGAGGTCGGCGCCGGTGCGGTGCTCGCCGGACTCGGACGGCACACCGCGCCCGGCAGCCGCTGGCTGTGTGGACAGGGCGAGGGCACGGAGCAGTTGGCGGGGCTGCTGGCCAGCGCGGGCACGCTCTTCACCGACGGGGCCGCCCTCCACTGGCCCGCGATCGTCCGCTCGGGCGGCCGAGTGGCCCTGCCCGGCCACCCGCTGAGACCGCGCCGCTTCCCCTGGCCCACCACGTTCGCCCCCAACCGAACTACGCCCAGCGGACGTTCGGACACGCCCGCGCTCACCGACGGTTCCGACAGCCCCGCCACGCCGACCGGCGTCCCCCGCCCGGAGACGCCACCGGCCCCCCACTCCGGTCCCGCCCGCACCGCATCCGACGGAGGACACCCCGACGCCATGCCGCAGGACGACGACATCGCCGCACACGTGCTGGCCCTGGTCCGCGAGTTGACCGCCGTCAGGCTGGGCACCGGCACGGACGTGGTGCTCCCGGACAGCTCCTTCTTCGAACTGGGCGCCGACTCCCTGTCGTTGATGGGTCTCACCGGCGAGCTGGAGCGCCGCTTCGGCGTACGGGTGCCCGTCCGCGAGCTGTTCACCGGGTGCGACACCCCGCGCGCGCTGAGCGCCCTGCTCCTCCGGCGCGGCGCCACCCTGCCCGGCGCCGCCCACCGCCACACCGCCACACCACCGCCGCCGGACCCGGCGGGCCCGGCGGCCCCGTCGGAACCCACGGAGGCGTCGGTCCCGCCCGCCGCCCCGGCCCCGCCACCGGGCGGCCTCCCCGCCCCCCGTCCCCCCG
Source organism: Streptomyces sp. AJS327 (assembly GCF_013450295.1). Taxonomy (GTDB): domain Bacteria; phylum Actinomycetota; class Actinomycetes; order Streptomycetales; family Streptomycetaceae; genus Streptomyces. The sequence continues at coordinate 604,063 of NZ_SKBR01000003.1, read as the reverse complement.
CGCGACCCGACGAGGGAGCCGGTCAGGGCATCCGCCCCCGGCCCGCCCCCGGCCCGGCCGCGACGCCGAGCGGCAACGCGCCCGTACCGGCCGCGCCCCCGGCTCCCGCCTCGCCGCCACCGGTGCCCGCCCCCGTGCCACCGGCGGGGGAGGCGCCAGCGGCCCCCGCGCCCGCCGCCGGACCGCCGCCCACCGCCCTTCCGGAGCCCGCACACCAGCTGATGGGCGAACAGCTGCGGCTGGCCGGGGAGTTGGTGCAGCAGATCGGCGGGGTGCTCCACCGCCAGCTGGACATGCTCGGGCCCGCCCCGGCGGCGGAGGTGGCCCCACCGGCCGCCCCCCACACCCCCGCCGCGACACCATCCACGACAGCGGAGTGGGAGCCCCGGCCCACACCGTCCCCACGGCGGGAGCCGGAGACCGCGCCCGCCCCCTCCGGCCCGCCCTCCCCCGGCCCCGGAGCCCCGGAGCCCCGCTCCGCCACCGCCCCCCGAACCCCGGCGCCCCCGAGCCAGGCCCCGGCCAGCACCGCCGAGGCGGCGGGCCTGCCCTCCGGCCCGTCGTCGGTCCCGGCCCTCGGCCCCGGCCCCCGCGAGGCCACCGGCCCCGCACCCGCGCCCGCGCCACCGGCGCCCCTCCCCGCGCCCCCGTCCGTCCTGCCCACCACGGACGGTGACGCGGACGGTCCAGCCGCCCGCTGCGCGCTCAGCCTGTACTTCTTCGGCGACTACCCCGAGGAGGACGGCCCCCGGCCGACCACCCAGCCGCAGCCCGGCAAGTACGAACTGATCCTGGCCGCGAGCGAATTCGCTGACCAGCACGGATTCCACGCGGTGTGGTTGCCGGAGCGGCACTTCAACTCCTTCGGCGCGCTCTTCCCCAACCCCTCCGTTCTCGCCGCCGCGTTGGCCACCCGCACCCGGCACGTCCGGCTGCACGCGGGCTCGGTGGTGCTGCCCCTGCACCACCCCGTCCGGGTGGCCGAGGAGTGGTCGGTGGTCGACAACCTCTCCGGAGGGCGCGCCGGACTCTGCGTCGCGAGCGGCTGGCACTCCGGGGACTTCGCCCTCGCACCGGCCCACTACGGACGCCACCGCGAGTTGATGTACGAACAGCTCGACGCCGTACGGACGTTGTGGTCCGGTGAGGCGCTGCCGCTGGTGTCGGGCAGCGGCGAACCCACCGAGGTACGGCTGTACCCGCGTCCGGTACAGCCCGAACTGCCCCTGTACGCCGCTGTGGTGAGCAACAAGGAGAGCTACCGCCGGGCGGCGCGGCTGGGGTTGGGCGTGGTCACCAACCTGATGACCCAGACCGTCGAGGAAGTGGCCGGGAACATCGCGCTCTACCGGCGGACCCGGGCCGAACACGGCCTGGATCCGGCGGCCGGACGCGTCGTCGTGCTGGTGCACACCTACCTCGGGGAGGACGCGGAGCGGGCCAGGGCCGTGGCCTACCAGCCCTTCGTCTCCTACCTCCGCTCCTCGCTCGCCCTCTTCGACCAGGTGACCAACAGCCTCGGCTTCGAGCTGGACCTCGCCAGCACTCCGGCCGAGGACGTGGACTTCCTGCTCGGCCAGGCCTACGAGCGGTACTGCGCGAGCCGCGCGCTCATCGGTGACGAGGACAGCGTGACCGGCACGCTGGACGCGCTGGTCGAGGCGGGCGCCGACGAGATCGCCTGCTTCGTCGACTTCGGGGTGCCCGCCCCCCAGGTCCTCGCCGGGCTCCCCGCCCTCGACCGCCTCCGCGCCCGCCTCCAGCACCCCACCACCCCGCCCTCCACTCCCACACCCATCTCCCCGCCCACAGCCCCGAGTTCGCGGGCAGTCCCACAACCGGACACCACTCCGGTCACCGAGGAGACGCCGGTCACCGAGGAGACGCCCGAAGCCGAGGAGACGCCGGAGTCCGAGGAGACGCCCGAAGCCGAGGAGACGCCGGAAGCCGAGGAACCCCCGGAGGTCGACGGGGAGCTGAGCGCGGCACAGCGGCGCATCTGGCTGGTGGAACAGCTCCACCCCGGCAGCAGCATGTACCACGAGCCGAAGGCCGTCCGGCTCGACGGCCCCCTCGACACCGACGCGTTCCGGCGCGCCCTGCGCCGCGTCACCGAACGGCAGCCCGCGCTGCGCACCGTCTTCCGCAGCGCCGAAGGCGCCCCGTACCGGCGGGTGCTGGGGAGCATGCCCCTCGACTGCCCGGTGGAGGACCACCGGGGGACGACCGAGGAGGAAGCCCTCCAGCACGCCCTGGCCACCACCGGCCGGGAGGTCTTCGACCTGACGGAGGGCCCACTGCTCGCGGTGCGCCTGCTGCGGCTCGCGGAGGACCGGCACCTGCTCTTCGTGCTGGCCCATCACATCGTCTTCGACTCCTCCTCCACCGGCGTCTTCGTACGCGACCTCGCCACCGCCTACCGGGCCGAACGCACGGGCGGCGCCCCGCCACCGGCCCTCCCGCCCCGGGCACCAGGGCTGCCCGACCCCGCCCGCGCGGCGGTCGATCTCACCTACTGGCGCCGTGAGTTGGCCGACGCGCCCACGCTGGAACTCCCCACCGACCACCCGCGTCCCGCCGTCCGCACCGGCGCCGGTGCCGCCCTGACGCACGAACTGGACGCCGAACTCATCTCAGGTGTGAGGGAGTTCGCCGCCGGTCAGCGCGCCACCCTCTTCATGGCCCTGGTCGGGGCCATCTCCGCCGTGCTGGGGCGGTTCGCCGGGCAGGAGACAGTGGTGCTCGGCACCGCCGTCGCCGCGCGGCCGGAGGACGCGGCCGAGGAGGTCGGGGTGTTCCTCGACACCGTGGCGCTGCGCGTCGAGTTGGACGGCGAACCCACCTTCGCCCAGCTGCTGCGCTCCATCGCCGAACGGGCCAGCGCGGCCTACGAGCACCGCGACGTGGCCTTCGACGAGCTGGTGCGGGAGCTGAACCCACGCCGCGACCCCAGCCGCAACCCGCTCTTCCAGGTCCTGGTGGAGTACGAGAACGAGCAGCGCGTCGAGTTCGACCCGCCACTCCTCAGCTGCGAACTGCTCGATGTGCCCAGCGACCGGGCCCCGTTCGACCTCAGCTTCTACCTGACCCGGCACGAGCGGGGACTCCGCCTCATGGCCGAGTACGACACGTCGCTCTTCACCGAGGCCACGGTGCGGCGCCTGGTCGACTACGTGGAACATCTGCTGCGCCGCGCCCTCGCCGCCCCCGAGGCGCCGCTGACCGAACTCACCGCGCTGACGGACGCGGACCGCACCCTGCTCACCACCTGGTCGAACGGCGCCCCACCGCCCGCGATCCCCTCAGGGAACGCGCCCCAACCCCCACACCGCACGGTCAACTCCCCGCTCCGGAGGCCCGATCCGACCACCGACACCTCGGCCGGAAGCCGCTTCGAGGGGACCCTGCACGGGCTGTTCGAGGTGCAGGCGCTGCGCTCCCCGGACGCCGTCGCGCTGGTCCACGGAGCGGAGCGCGTGCCGTACCGCGAACTCGACGAACGCGCCAACCGCCTCGCCCGCCAGCTGCGTTCGGCCGGTGCGCGACACGGAGAGCGGGTCGCCGTGCTGCTGCCACGCGGTCCCGGGCTGATCACCGCGCTGCTGGCCTGCATGAAGAGCGGAGCCGCCTATCTCCCGCTCGACCCCGGGGCGCCGACCGCCCGGCTACGGACCCTGCTCACCGACGGCAGGCCCGTACTGCTCCTCACCCACGGCGACACCCGCGCCCAGCACCCCCAACTCCTGGGCGCCCACGCCGCGTTCGACCAACGCACCGCCCCACCCACCCCGGCCCCCGCCGTCCGCCACATCGAGGACCTCGACCGCCAGGCCATGTCGGGAAAACCGCTGCCCGCCGGTCCGCCCGACGGTGGCGCGGGACCGGGGGACCCGGCGTACTGCCTGCACACCTCCGGCTCCACCGGCACGCCCAAGGGGGTGCTGGTCCCCCACCGGGGACCAGCCAACCTGGTCCGCTGGCACCTCGCCCAGTACCGGCCCCTCCGCACCCTCCAGTGGACCGCGCCCACCTTCGACGTCAGCGTCCAGGAGATCTTCACGACGCTGGCCTCCGGCGCCGAACTGGTCCTCCTCGACGACACGGTGCGCCACGACCCGGCTGCCGTCGCCCGACTGATGCGCGAACACACCGTGCAGCGCCTGTACATGCCCTACCGCCCGCTGCGCCTGCTGCTGGAGACCGCCCCCGAACTGCCGGACGTACGCGAGGTGTTCTCCGCCGGGGAGGCGCTGGAACTGACCCCCGCCATCCGGGACTTCCTGGAGCGGAACCCACGGTGCGCGCTCCACAACCAGTACGGCCCGACCGAGACCTCCGTCGTCGTCACCTCCCACCGCGTCCACCCGGCGGACGGGCCGACGCCCCCCATCGGCGGGCCCGTCGACGGAGCACACCTCACGCTGCTCGACCCGCACGGCGCGCCCGTACCCGTCGGCGCCGTCGGTGAACTCCACGTCGGGGGCGTGCCGGTGGCCCTCGGCTACCTCGACCGGCCCGAGGAGACGGCGGCGGTCTTCCACACCGCGCCCGACGGCACCCCCCGGTACCGCACCGGCGACCTCGCCCGCTGGCGGTCCGACGGCACCCTCGCCTACCTGGGACGCGCCGACGAACAGGTCAAGGTCCGTGGACACCGCGTCGAACCGGCCGAGGTACGCGCCGCGTTGACCGCGCTGGACGAGGTGCGGGACGCGCTGGTGCTCACCCGCCGTGCCCAGGACGGGGACGCCCAACTCCTCGCCTACGTCGTCCCGTTCAGCGCTGACACCACCACCGCGCAGATCCGGGACGCGCTCGCCGCCCAGCAGCCCGACCACCTCGTGCCCCGCCGGTGGGTGACCCTGGACCGGCTGCCGGTGAACAGCTCCGGCAAACCCGACCGCGCCGCGCTTCCCGCCCCGGACCCCGCCACCCCGCCCGACGGCGCGGGGCCGGACGCCCCGTCGACACCGCTGGAACACCGTCTCCACGCGCTGTGGAGCGCCGAGCTGGACCGCCCCGCCGTGCCCGTCTCCGCCTCGTTCTTCCGGCTGGGCGGCCACTCGCTCAGCGCCGTGCGCCTGGTGAACCGGATATCCGAGGTGACCGGCTCCACCCTGACCATGACGGACTTCTTCCGCACCCCCACCATCCGGGGCGTCGCCACCCTCCTCGCCCCCACCCCCCAACTCCCCACGCCCCCACCCCCCTCCGAGAACACCCCCACCCGCGAGGAGCCCCCCGAGGACCCCATCACGGTGCTGGTTCCCGACGAACAACCCCCCACCACACCGGAGTTCGAGGACCGGCCCGCAGCCCCCCGCACACCGCCTCCCGCCAGGCCCGACCGGCGGGTGGTCGACACCGCCCCGATGCCCGCCACTCTGCGGCGCCTCTGGCAACGACACCACGCGCTCCGCGACCCGTCCGTCTACAACATCGCGCACCGGGTGGACATCGAAGGCCCCCTGGACGTCGACGCGTTGGGGCGTTCCCTCGGCGAGTTCGTCCGGCGGCACACCGCGCTGCGGGCCCGCCCCGTCTACGAGGAGGACGGCCCCCGCATCGAGGTCCTGGCCGAACTGCCGGTGACCCTCACCACCGTCGACCTGGACCCGGCCGACGTGGACGACTGGTGCGCGGCCCGCGCCCACACCCCCTTCGCACTCGACCAGTTACCCCTCTTCCGGTTCCACCTGGGCAGGCTGGACGACCACCGCTGGGTGCTGGTCACCGTTCTCCACCACGCGGTCTGCGACGGCTGGTCGCTCGGCGTCCTCTGGTCCGAACTCCAGCGGCTCTACGGCGCCTACCGCGCGGGCCGCTCCCCCCGGCTCCCGGATCCCTCGGCTCAGTTCACCGACTGGGCGCGGGACGAGCGGCGCCGACTCGCGGACGGCGGACGGGAACGGCTGCTCCGGTTCTGGCGGTCCGAACTCGCGGGAACGTCCCCACGGTTGCCGCTGACCACCGACCGGCCACGCCCCGACCGGCTCTCCGGCGCGGGCGCGAAGCTGGAGTTCACGCTCGACCACGGAGACGCCGTGCTGGCGACCGCCGAACGGCTCGGCTGCACCCCGTACACCGTGCTGGCCGGTGCGTTCGCCCGCTGGGCCGCCGAGCTGACCGGGCGGCCGGACCTGGTCCTCGCCGTCTCCAGCGCCAAGCGCACCGAGGGCAAACACACCTCCACGGTGGGCCTGCTGGGCGACTGGATACCCCTGCGGGCCCGCGTCGCCCAGGACTTCGCCACGCTGACCCGGGAACTCGGCGCCGCCCTGTTCCGCACGCTGGACCACCAACTGCTCCCGCTGGACGAACTGGCCCGCGCCGTCTGGCCGTCCGAGGAAGTGGCGCGCTTCCCGCAGGTGCTGTTCACCGTGGTCACCACCCCGCCGCCCACCCTCCGGCTGGAGGGACTCAGCACCCGCGTTCGCGCGCTGCCCGTACGCGACGGTGCGCGCGCCGAGCTGTACGTGGCGCTCGTCCCCGGCGAGGGCGCCACCCACGCGACGTTCGAGTACTCCACCGACCTCTTCGACGCCGCCACCATGGCCCGCTGGCGGGACCGGCTCACCGCGCTCCTGGCCGAGGTCACGGCGGAGCCCACTCACTCCGCGGAGCCACCCACCCCGCCTACGACCAGCCCCGGCGGCGCGGAGGCAGCGGCGGGCGAGCACCGCGTCCCCACCGCCCGCGTCCCGCACCCGTCCACCGGACCATCCCCAACACCCCGGCGCACGCCCAGCGTTGAGCCCGAGCCGCCGGAACCACGGCTCCCGGCCGGACCGTCCGGCGCGGCCGCCCCGCACCCGCCGACCGCCGCCGTCCCCGTACCACCGAGCGAGACGTCCGCACCCGGCGAAGGCACCGGAGGCGCCACCGGGCCGTCGGACACCACCGAAGGCGCGGACGGAGGCGGCGACGCCGCGTACGGCAGCGACGACTGACGCCCACGACAGAAGCCCCACGCCCTCCGAGCCACCGGCGGAAGGGGAACCGCCCCACCACGGGGCACCACCCACCGTCGGCGGCCCCGAGCCACCGCACACCCACGCACCCACGCCCACCCCACGGAAGGCCCCGACAAGGCCCGCCAAGCCACCGCCCACGAGAGACGAGGCAGCGGACACACCAACCACGAAAGGCACCGCACGGGACGCACCGCCCCACCGGGGCCACCAACCGCCCCGGTGAGCCGGTCCGGACGGAAGCGGAGGCAGCCCACGCGAGAGCCCGCCGCGCCCGAGGGCACGGCGGGCTCTCCCGCTCAACTCACCAGGGTCAGACGCCAGTTCTGACCGCCGCCTCCCGGTTCAGCTTCCGGAGCCGCCCCGGCGGCGCCCGGTCTCGTCCTCGTCCCCGTCGGCCCGGCCGCGCCGCCGGTCCCCGTCCTCGTCCCGCTCACCGCGCGGGCCGAGCAGTTCGTCGGCGAGGCTGGGCACGTCGTCCAGCGGGGTCTCCTCGGCCCAGTCGGGGCGCTGCCGGACCGGACGGCCGGTCTCCGGGTCGACCTGCGGCATCTCCCGGGTGCGCTCCTCGACGGCCGCCGCCGGGAACCCCTCCCGCAGGAACCGCTGTTCGGCGTCGCGCTGTTCGTCGCTCCAGCGGTCGGCGGTCCAGCGGTCCGCCGCCTGGTCCGCGTCCCGGTCGGTGGCGTCCTCCGGAACCCGCGGCAGGACCGTGGTCTCCTCGGAGCCGTCGGGGTGGGCGGCGTCCGCGCGCTCCCCGGGCGGCTGCGCCTGGGGCAGCAGCGCCGTCTCCTCACCGTCCGACCCGGCGGAAGTATTCGACCCGCCGGACGCACCGGCGCCCGCCCCCTTCCGCGGCCCCTCCACCGAGGGCAGCTTCGCGGTGTCGCCCTCGCTGCCGTCCGGATGGGCGGCGTCCGGGCCCGCGCCCGAACCGGCGCTCCGCACACGCTCGGCACGGAGCAGCGCCTCCTCGGCCTTGCGCTGCTTCTCCAGCCGCCGCTCCTCGGCCTCGGCCCGCAACCGGGCCTGCTCCTGGGCGAGTTGCCGCAGACGCGCCTGCTCCTCCTCCCGCGCCCGCTCCTCGGCCTCGCGGCGAAGACGCTCCTCCTCGGCGCGCTGCCGCTCCTCCTCCGCCCGCTGCCTGGCCTCCTCGGCTCGCCGCGCCTCCTCGCGCTGGCGCTCCAACTCGGCCTCGCGCCGCTTGCGTTCCTCCTCCTCGGCGCGGAGCTGGGCGATCCGCTCCTGCCGCTCGCGCTCCTGCCGCTCCTCCTCCGCCTTCCGGGCGGCCTCCTCCTCGGCCCGGCGGCGGGCCTCCTCCTCGGCGGCCTTCCGCGCCTCGATCTGGGCCTGCTTCTCCGCCTCGGAGAGCGGCAGCACCTGGTCGAGCCGGTGGCGGACGATCGTCGTCACGGCTCCGGCCTCCTGCCCGGCGTCCACCACGAGGTAGCGGGCGGGGTCGGCGGAGGCCAGCGTCAGGAACCCGGCGCGGGCCCGCTCGTGGAACTCGGTGGGCTCGGACTCCAGCCGGTCGGGCGCCTCGGTGAACCGCTCGCGGGCGACCTGCGGGGCGACGTCCAGCAGCACCGTCAGGTGCGGCACGAGACCGCCGGTCGCCCAGCGGGAGATGCGGGCGATCTCGGTGGGCGACAGGTCGCGTCCGGCGCCCTGGTAGGCGACGGACGAGTCGACGTACCGGTCGGAGATCACGATGGCGCCGCGCTCCAGCGCCGGACGGACGACCGTGTCGACGTGTTCCGCGCGGTCGGCGGCGTACAGCAGCGCCTCGGAGCGGGGCGAGAGCCCGGCGGAGGAGACGTCCAGCAGGATCGACCGGAGCCGCTTGCCGACGGGCGTCGAGCCCGGCTCCTTGGTCACCACGACCTCGTGGCCCTTGGCCCTGATCCACTCGGCCAGCGCCGTCACCTGCGTCGACTTGCCCGCGCCGTCGCCGCCCTCCAGGACGATGAAGAAGCCGTCGTCGGCGGTGCCCTCCACGGGCTCCGCGCCGCCGAAGGCGTTCCGCAGGTCGCGGCGGAGGGAGACGCCCTGCCGGTCGTCGACCCGGCCGAGGACGAGCGCGGCCACCGGCAGCAGCAGCGCGCCCACGAGCATCAGCGTGAACGCGGCGCCACCGTGGTCGAAGACGAAGTCGCCGCGCGCCACCCGGTGCGGTCCGATGAACGCGGCCAGCACGGGCGCTCCGAGCGCGCACACCGCGAGCGTCAGCCGCACCACGGCGTGCAGGTGCTCGGTGGTGCGCGGGCGGCGGAAGTCCTCGGTCTCTTGGTCGAGCAGGGTGTGCCCGGTGTTCGCGGTGATGCCGACCGTGACGCCGCCGAGCAGCAGCAGGATGAGCACCGTCGTCGGGTCGCCGACCAGCCCGGCGACGAGCAGCGCGACGCCGGTGGCGGCGACGGCCAGCGCCAGCAGCCGCCGCCGGGACAGCGCGGGCAGGGTGCGCGGCGCCAGCCGGATCCCGGCGGTGGCGCCGCCGGTGAGCGCCAGCACGGCGAGGCCGAAGGCGACGGGCCCGCCGTCGAGGTCCACGGCGTGCGGCAGGGCGACGGCGACGGCGGCGGCGAGCGCGCCGCTCGTCGCGGCGCAGGCCAGCACGAGCAGCGGAACGGCGCCGGTGCGGCCCCGGTCGGTCGAGGCGCCCGCCTTGGGCCGGCGCAGCCCCTCCAGCGGGGACCGCGGGCGGACCGTCGCGGTGTCGGGAAGCTCCAGGAAGTAGACGACGGAGAGCGAGGCGGCGAACAGCCCGGCGGCGACGTACGAGGAGAGCGCCGCCTGGTGGGTGTCGAACCAGGCGATCCCGGAGCCCAGCAGGTTGCTGACCAGGGTGACCGCGACCAGCACGGCGGCGGCGACGGGGAACGCGACGAAGCTGGTCCGCAGCCAGAGCCTGCGCAGCGCGTCGTGGTGGTCGACCACGGGCCGCACCACGTCGCCCTCCGGCGGCGGTCCGGGGAGCAGGCCGGGCGCGGCGCTGTCCTTGGCGACCGTCCACAGCCGCTCCGCGACGCCCGTCACGAAGACGGTGATCAGGATGGCGGCGAGGGCGTTGTCCGGGGTCCAGTCGACCCAGAGCGGGGCGATGATCAGCGCGATCACGCGGACGGCGTCGGCGCCGAACATCGTCCAGCGACGGTCCAGCAGCGCCTTGCCCTCGGCGACCCCGGTCCCCCGCTTCCGGCTCGCGGGGCTCCCGGCCTTCCCGGCCGCCGCCCCCTCACCGGAGGAGTCACCGGCGCCATCGGCGGCGTCACGCGCCTCACCGGACGCGCCCCGCTGCTTCCCGCCCGAGCGGCCCGGCTCGACGAGCGCCGAGAGGGGCCCGAGCAGCACCGCGCCGAACAGCAGGGTGGACAGCAGGCGCAGTCCGATGACGGCCGCGAGGACCAGCACCATCCCCCGGTATCCACCGCCGAACACCTCGCTGCCCGAGTCGCTGACGATCACTGCCGCCTGCCAGCCGAGCAGCAGCAGCACCAGCACGCTCAGCGCGTCGCCGACGCCTCCGGTGAACTGGGCGCTCCACAGCCGCCGCAGCGGGGGGAAGCGCAACAGCGCGCCCACGGCACGCTCACGGGACTGGGCGGCGAGTGCGTCGTCAGGAGGGACGGTCACGCCCGTTGGCTGCTCTGCACGCGTCATCCCGCCAGCGTATAAGGAGGCGCCCACCGCTTGCGGCCCCGCCCGAACAAACGGGCGGGACCGGTGTGGGTTGTGAACGGTCTGCGACTGTTTTGTGAGCCTTTTCTCCGGCCCCGCTCCGCCCGTTCGAGACGTCCCCCACCACCCCGCGCCCGCCGTCCCCGAAGCGGCGCCGCCACCCCCACACGGCGACGCCGCCGGACCCGGCGGGTCCGGCGGCGGTACGGGCGGTCGGTCCGGGCGGTTACGCGGAGCCCTCGCCCCCGGAGGACCCGGCGGAACTCGCCGCGGTCTTCGCCGTCTTGGCGGTCTTCGCCGTCTTCGTGGCCTTCTTCTCGCCGGACGCCGAACTCTTCTTCGCCGCCGTCTTCTTGGCCGGAGCCTTCGCGGCGGCCTTCTTCGCCGGGGCCTTCTTCGCCGCCTTCTTCGCGGGCGCCTTCTTGGCGGTCTTCTTCGCCGGGCCCTTGGCGCGCTTCTCCGCGAGCAGTTCGTAGCCGCGCTCGGAGGTGATCGTCTCGACGTCGTCGTCCCGCCGGAGGGTGGCGTTGGTCTCGCCGTCGGTGACGTACGGACCGAAGCGGCCGTCCTTGACCACCACCGGCCGCTCGGTCTGCGGGTCGGTGCCCAGCTCCTTGAGCGGCGGCTTGGCCGCGGCCCTGCCCCGCTGCTTCGGCTTGGAGTAGATCTCCAGCGCCTGCTCCAGCGTGATCCCGAAGATCTGCTCCTCGGTCTCCAGTGAGCGGGAGTCGGTGCCCTTCTTCAGGTACGGGCCGTAGCGGCCGTTCTGCGCGGTGATCTCGTTGCCGGACTCCGGGTCGACGCCGACCACGCGGGGCAGCGACAGCAGCCGCAGCGCCTGCTCCAACGTCACCGTATCCAGTGACATGGACTGGAAGAGCGAGGCGGTGCGCGGCTTGACGGCGTTCTTCCCGGTCTTCGGGGTGCCCTCGGGCAGCACCTCGGTGACGTACGGGCCGTAGCGGCCGTCCTTCGCCACGACGGGGCGGCCGGTCTCCGGGTCGGTGCCCAGCTCGATGTCGCCGCTCGGCTTGGCCAGCAGCTCCTTGGCGTACTCCACCGACAGCTCGTCCGGCGGCAGGTCGTCCGGCACGTCGGCGCGGTGGCCGGTCTCGCCCTCCTGCGCCGGGGGACCCTCGACGTACGGGCCGTACCGGCCGACGCGGAGCACGATGCCCTCGCCGACCGGGAACGAGGAGACGCCCTTGGCGTCGATCGCGCCGAGGTCGGAGACGAGTTCCTTGAGGCCGCCGAGGTGGTCGCCGTCCCCGTTGCCGGAGTCGGCGGCGGAGGCCGCCTCGGCGCCCTCGCCGTCCTCACCGAAGTAGAAGCGGCGCAGCCAGGGCACGGACTCGGCGTCGCCCGCGGCGATGCGGTCGAGGTCGTCCTCCATCTTGGCGGTGAAGTCGTAGTCGACGAGGCGGCCGAAGTGCTTCTCCAGCAGCCCCACGACGGCGAAGCTCAGGAAGGAGGGGACGAGCGCGGTGCCCTTCTTGAAGACGTACCGCCGGTCCAGGATGGTGCTGATGATCGAGGCGTAGGTGGAGGGGCGGCCGATCTCCCGCTCCTCCAGCTCCTTGACCAGCGTGGCCTCGGTGTAGCGGGCGGGCGGCTTGGTCGCGTGTCCCTCGGGGGTGATCTCCGTGGCGCTGAGCGCGTCGCCCTCGGCGACCTGCGGCAACCGCCGCTCCCGGTCGTCCAGTTCGGCGTTGGGGTCGTCCGCGCCCTCGACGTACGCCTTGAGGAAGCCGTGGAAGGTGATGATCTTGCCCGTGGCGCTGAACTCGGCGTCCCGGCCGTCGCTCGCGGTGCCGCCGACGCGGACGGTGACGGACTGTCCGGTGGCGTCCTTCATCTGGGAGGCGACCGTCCGCTTCCAGATCAGCTCGTAGAGCCGGAACTCGTCGCCGTTCAGGCCGGTTTCGGCCGGGGTGCGGAAGCGGTCCCCGGAGGGGCGGATCGCCTCGTGCGCCTCCTGCGCGTTCTTCACCTTGCCCGCGTAGACGCGCGGCCGGTCGGGGAGGTAGTCCGCCCCGTACAACTGGGTGACCTGCGCGCGGGCGGCGGTGACCGCCGTCTCGGAGAGGGTCGTGGAGTCCGTCCGCATGTAGGTGATGAAGCCGTTCTCGTACAGCTTCTGCGCGACCTGCATGGTGCGCTTCGCGCCGAACCCGAGCTTCCGGCTCGCCTCCTGCTGGAGGGTGGTGGTCCGGAACGGGGCGTACGGGGAGCGGCGGTACGGCTTGGACTCCACCGAACGCACCGCGAACCGGGTGTCCGCCAGCGCGGCGGCCAGCGCCCGCGCGTTCTCCTCGTCCAGGTGCAGGACGTTCGCGCTGGCCGCGCTCTCCTTGAGCCGCCCGTCCGAACCGAAGTCCCGCCCCTGCGCGACGCGTCGGCCGTCCACGGCGGTCAGCTTGGCGCCGAAGCCGCCCGGGTCGGAGGCGTCCCCGGCCCGGCCGGTCGCGAAGCTGCCGGAGAGGTCCCAGTACTCGGCGGAGCGGAACGCGATGCGCTCCCGCTCCCGCTCCACCACCAGCCGGGTGGCGACGGACTGCACCCGGCCCGCCGACAGCCGGGGCATGACCTTCTTCCACAGCACCGGCGAGACCTCGTAGCCGTAGAGCCGGTCGAGGATGCGGCGGGTCTCCTGGGCGTCGACCAGCCGCTGGTTGAGGTCGCGGGGGTGCCGCACGGCGTCCTGGATCGCGTCCTTGGTGATCTCGTGGAAGACCATCCGCCGGACCGGGACCTTCGGCTTCAGCACCTCCTGGAGGTGCCAGGCGATGGCCTCACCCTCGCGGTCCTCATCCGTGGCGAGCAGCAGTTCGTCCGACTCGGCCAGCAGCTCCTTCAGCTTCTTGACCTGGTCCTTCTTATCGCTGTTGACCACGTACAGCGGCTCGAAGTCGTGATCGACGTTGACCCCGAGGCGGGCCCAGGGCTCGCCCTTGTACTTCGCCGGAACCTCCGCAGCGCCGTTCGGGAGGTCGCGAATGTGCCCGACGCTGGCTTCGACCACGTAGCCAGGACCGAGATAGCCCTTGATCGTCTTGGCCTTCGCAGGCGACTCGACAATGACGAGTCGGCGTCCGCCGGATGCGGTCTCGCTGGTCGGGGACAACTTCTCGCTCTTCTCTCCGGTCGGCATCTGTCTCGCTGCGGAGTGTGACGCTACCTCCCGTCGTCATGTCAGACGGGAAAAGTCCACAACGCCACTCGAACGGTAACCCGACAGCCAGCAATCCTGCCGCTCGGTCGTGCTGACAAGATGGCCGGGTCACTTCATCAGGTACCGCTCAACCTCGCGGAGGGCGCCATGTCCGACCCATACCAGAACCCGTACGGCGGTCAGCCGCCGCAGCCCCCGGGCAACCCCTACGGTCCGCCCCCGGGCGGGGCCCCCGGCCAGCCCGCCTACGGCTACCCCCAGGCACAGAGCATGCCGCCCGGTCCGGGGATGCCGCCCGGACCCGGGATGCACCCGGGGATGATGCCGCCCGGCCCCTACGGCCCGGGCGACCCGAACGCGCCCTACGGCCTCGATCCCTACGGGCGTCCCTACTCCCACAAGTCGAAGATCGTCGCGGGTGTGCTCCAGCTCTTCATAGGCACCCTGGGCATCGGCCGCTTCTACACCGGCCACGTCGGTATGGGCGTCGCCCAGCTGCTGACCTGCGGTGGTCTCGGATTCTGGGCGCTGATCGACGGCATCATCTTCCTCGTCAGCGACAACCGCACGGACAGCGACGGCCGCATCCTGCGGAGCTGACGGCGGCTCCCGTGGCTGACCCCGGAAGATCGACCAGATCACTCAGATCGGTCAGATCGAGCGAGACGGCACGGCGGAAGCGAGGGCGGACCGGTACGGCGGCACCGGCACCGGCCTCCGGGCCGCACGCCCGGCTCCGTGCCGTCCGCTCCCACCCCGCCACCCCGCCGCTCGCGGCCGCGATGGCGGCGCTGCTGGGCGCCGCGTACCTGTGGGGCACCGACCCGCACCAGCCGGGGTCGCTGCTGCCCGGCTGCCCCTTCCACTGGGCCACCGGGCTGCTCTGCCCCGCCTGCGGCGGCACGCGGATGACGTACGACCTGCTGCACGGCGATCTCCCCGGCGCGTTGCACGACAACGCGGCGCTGCTGCTGCTCGGCGTACCGGCCGCCGCGTATCTGGCCGGGCGCTGGCTGTACGAGGGGCTGCAAGGGCGCCGGTACCGTCCCCGGCTCAGTGCCCTCGGGGCCGCCGCCGTCCTCACGCTCGCGGTGGCCTGGGCGGTCATCCGCAACCTGGTGGGCTGAGCACGTGGCACCATCACGGTTCGATGCCTTATGTGCCTGAGCCCGGTCCGGGGCTAGGCTCGCCCAGCATGGCTGAGTACCTACAGGTGGCCACGGCCACGGAGAACCGTGACGACGCGGTGAAGCTGGCGCAGTTGGTGGTTGCGGCCCGGCTGGCGGCCGGTGCACAGATCGTCGGTCCGGTGACCTCGGTGTTTTGGCATCAAGGCGAGTTCGGCACTGGCGAAGAGTGGCAACTCCTGCTCAAGACCCGCGCTGACCGGTACGCCGCACTGGAAGCGCACCTCCTGGATCACCACCCGTGGAAGAACCCGGAGGTCTCGGCAGTGCCACTCACCGGGGCAGAGGGGTACCTCCGCTGGATCGACAAGACCACCCAGCGGGACGCGGGCTGACCTGTAACGCCCTGGCCCGTTCGAGGAGTTCGGCCACCGCAGGTAGGTCACAATGGGCGCTGAGCTGTCGCAACGTCGGTTCGAGGCGTTGGCGGGGGCGTACGGAGGCGACCCCGGCGGACAGGTCCAGTGCGCGGCTGGCAACCGTCGCGGCCTGCTCCACTTCGCGAGCGACTAGGTAGGACTCGGCCAGCCACGACAGGTACAGGCTCTTGTCTCGGGCGTGGGTGTCGTCGTATCGGGTCAGCACGTCTTCCAGCACGGAGACCGCGCGGAGCGGGCGGCGTAGCTCGGTCCAACACCTGCCGGTCATGATCCGGAGTTCGTCCCGGTCAACCCACGCGACCCAATCGGGCGGCGGTGTACCGTCGCTGTCGTTCAGGGCAACCTGAGCCGCGCTCAGCGCTTGCTCCGTCTCGCTGTCGTGTCCGGCGACCGCGTAGGCCCACGCGAGGCGTTCGTTGAGCAGTGCCCGGACACCGGGCGGTGCGTCCGGTCCTGCGGTGCGGCAGGACTGTTCGGCGGTCTCGACTCCGGCGGACAGGTCGCCATTGATCCGCTGGTAGGCGAGGAAGGCCAGGGCGTTCCCCGCGAGGGCTGAGTCTCCGGCTTCGGTGGCGGCCTGGTGGCTGGCTTCGTACAGGCCGCGAGCGTCGGCGTGCTCGCCCGCGTCGAACGCGGCCCATCCCGCCTGCTGTGCCTGTTCGGCCAGCACGGAAAGCAAGGCGCGGCCGGTCTGCTCGGTGTAGCTGGCCGCTCGGATCACGGCCTTGGTGGCTTGGTACTCGCCGAGATAGACGCGGTAGGTGTCGCCTCCGCCAAGAACGTCGTCCAGACGGCGCAGGCGGGCGGTGCGCTGGCGTAGTCGGCCCGGGGTGTCGCGGCCGACCCGGCGGCCGGTTGTGAGTGGAGTGAGTTCGGGCAGGCCGACCGCCAATCCGGCTACGGCCGACGCCTTGAAGAAGCCCCGTCGCCGCACTGCGCTGTCTCCGTCTCGGGTAGTGCCTGTAGTGCCTGCGGGCAGGGCTGGGTGTCCGGGTGGCTGCTCCGCCGCCTCCCACGTGCGGGGCGCGAGGCCGAGCATGTGCCCGGGGATACGTAGGGCGTCAGCGATAGTGGCGATCTTCTCGAACGTCGTCACGCTGCCGTCCCCGCGAGCCAGGGCACCCACGCGCTCCGGCTTGATGCCGCACTCAGCCGCGATCTTCGAGTAACTGATCCCGGCCTCTGCCCGAGCGAGTCGAAACACCGTGCCGAAGTCGTGGTCTGTGATGGCTGCTCGCATGTCCGCCCGGTTCAGGAGGGCACGCGGCAGGGCTGTCGGCGTTTCGTACGCGGTCATGGGCTGCCCCGTTGCACCCGCTGGTGACAGTTTGTCGCATCGACCTGACGCTCAGCCTACCCATCATGGGGATACCCATCGGTGGGAAGTCAGGTTCCTTGCCCGGCAAGACAGTTGGAGCAAACGGACCCCCGCGACCTCATCACTGCCTTAACTGCCTCAAGGGAGTGGGCGGTACCCCCAGAACAGCCCGGGGGCATGGCCGACGCTGGGTGAACGGCTCTGGCTGGCCGTCCACGGCGTCGACATCGGTCCCCGCCTGATCCCGTCGCGAAGACACGACCCCGTGGCTGCCCCTGTCCCGCGCACCAGACGACCAATCCGGCGGCGCGGGCCGGTGGCTGTCCCTGACGGCACACGACAGCGGAAGGGAGGGACAACGCGTGAACCTGGAAGACGTGTTCTCGGGAACGCCGGTATTCACCGTGCCGACGCTCCGCGAGCGCCTGGAGACCAAGAAGTTCTCCGGCAACAGCGACACGAACACCGAGCGGGACGAACACGAGTAGTCCGCACTCCCACGGCCCACCGTCCTCGCAGACGGTGGGCCGTTCCGTTCCGAGAGGAGAACTCCCTTGCTCAAGCTCAGCATTGCGCGGGCCAGCCTGGAGAGCGACCCGGACAAATGGGCATGGACCGGCCGCGAGTGGCGTCACGGCGCATCCCGAATCGAGCCGTACGAGCATCCAGCCATCTGCCACGAAATGATCAGCGACGGTACAGCCGTGGCAGTGATCTCGGCAGAACGCGGACATGAAACCGACGCGTCCCCCGGCGGGTCGCCGGTCCGCATGGCCCCGGACGCATACCGCACACGTCTACGGGCCGCCTGCCAGGGAGTGTTGGACTGGACTGTCGTCGAGCTGACACCCCGTACCGCGACGATCCGAGCGGGCGCATGGGGCGTCGCGCCGCTCTATCTCACCAGCAACAACGGCAAGTTGGACGGCTCATGGGATCTGGCCGACCTCCGCGAACACTGCCGGGTCGGTGCCCTGATCGACCGCGAGATTGCCCGTCTGCTGCGGCTCCAGCATCGATACACCCACGACACCCTTTGGCGGGGGGTGCACCGGCTCACGGAGCGCTCCACCGCGTCGTGGACCGCCAATGGCCTCGCGCTCGCCTACCCGCCGGGCGCTCCACACACCGAGCCTCGCACCCTGCGGCCGGGCGCGGATGTCCTCGACGCCTACGAACAGCTTCTCGGACAGGCGATCACGCGACGGCACTTCATCGCGGATCGCTCCGCCGTGGAGCTGTCCGGCGGGATGGACTCGGCAAACGTCGCAGCCAGCCTCACCGCACCCGACCGCCCCGGCATCACAGCCGCTGCCATGCTCCTCGGCGGCGAAGCCCGTGAGCAGCAGATCCGCCGCCGCAAGGAGATGATCAGCGCCTTCGGGATCGCGCGGGACGTGTGTACGGACGTGCTCGCACACCTGCCGCTCAACCCTGCCGGGCGGCGGGCGAACGGCCAGGCGGTGAGTCCGTATGACGATCCATGGACCGAGGCGGAAGAAGTCATGATGCGTGCCCTCACCCGGGCGGGCGTCTGGTGGTCGTTCGGCGGCACGGGCGGCGACGAACTCACCTCCCTACGCGACGACGAACGTCCTCCCGCCGGAGAAGTCCCGCCCTCCGGCCCCTGGACCGGAAAGCGGACCTTGGCCGTCGTGGACCACATCAACGACGGCATCGCACCGTCCCCGGTGCTGTACGACAGCACGCTTCTCGCATTCGCCTGCCGCACCCCGCAGTTCATGCGCAACGGGCTGTGGCCCGTCTCGCCGCTCGCGGACCCGGAGCTGATCCGATTCGCGGAATGGCTGCCGCGCCCGTGGCGCGAGCACAAGGCGTTGAACAGGCTTCGCCTGGCCCGACTTGGCATGTCTCCGGAAGCTGTTCACGCGCCGGTTCCGGGAAATTTCGTCCACGCGATGAACAACGCGATGCGACGCTACGTCCTCCCGTTCCTGGAATCCATGGTCCGGGAGGGAGGCGTGCTGATCGACGCGGGGTTCGTGGACGGAGATGGACTCACGAAGACAGTGAACTCGGAATTCCGGAAAGGGCCGCACGGAGAGATGGACCGAACACTGTTTCAGATCGCGTCCACCGAGATCGGGTTACGCGGAGTGTCAGACGGGGGCGAGTAGATGACGCGCAAGCCCCGGAAGCGACTCAGCCTCACGTCCAAGCAGGTACGCGTCTTCTCCGTAGCGCTCCGTCTGGTGGATGATCCGCCAGCCTTGAACGTCGCAGTAGTACCGCAGCAGTCCGGGGTCGGGTCCAACGGCACGGCGGACCCACTCCCGGCCGGTCGCGGCGGCGCGGTCCACTGCCCACCAGGCGAGCAGGGACCCCACTCGCTGACCGGCGAACTCCGGGTGCGTGACGGTCGTATTGAGGAAGTACGCGGACTGCGCCTGCTCTTCTTCAGTCCAGCCCCACAACGGTGTCTGCTCACCGAGCGTCGTCCGGCCGATCACACGACCCGCCTCCGTCGCGACGACCCGCACCGGCGTGTTCGGTGCGGCCGCCTGGCGGCCAGATTCCTCAGCGAACCGTTCCCAACCCTGGGCACCCCTGACGCCACGCTCAGCCATCCACCGGGCGCGTGCTCGCGTCAGTTCCTCGACTGCTTCCCGGTCGGTCGATGTCGCTCGGCGGATCACGAACATCGCGGAGTCCCTTCGACTGGGTGGGCAGGCACCAGCGTAGTCCGGCCAGGCCATCGCTCGCCGCGTTCCGAGAGCGGACGTCCCGATCGCGGCGGGACCGGCGCGGGTCCCAAGACGGGGAAGAGGTGTCTGCAATGGCAACGGTGAAATCTACTGTCAGGCCACACCGCGGTGACACTCACGAAGAGAGGGTCAGCCGCAGCTGTTTGTTCACGCCATACCGAACCCTTTCTGTCCGCCCAATAATTCATGGGATCATTGGGAGCGTGGTTCAACTCCCTGCCCCTCGACCGGATTTCTCCACGGTGGCGTCCAGTCTGGGATGGGTGCGGGCACCCGGTGCGGGAAATCCCGACTGACGGGCCGCAGGGAGATCCACGGGGTTTCTGGTATCGACTCATTGCCGACCGTGCTCCGAAGACGACAAGGAAAGAGATAGAGCGGACACTGGATACCAGGCCACTGAGGGGCATTTCATGGTAGTTGGCGACGCACGGGCGCTCACCGATACCCGTCCGCCCGCCCTGGGAATCCGGGCGGAACCTGGCCAGATCTCCGTAATCGGAGGATCGCGACAGCTCCCTGACCCCCGGGACACAAGAACCCCATTGGACGCCGTCCACCAGCGAACCAGCCGCCGCTCCTGTGGATCGGCCGGATTACGGGAGCCCCGCGCTTCCGGAGGTACCGCTTCCGCGTTCCTCCGGAGGTACCGCTGAGTCACCGCTTCCGGGGTGCGACCGTGAGAGCGCGAGCGGGGGGGGGCGCGCGGGGACGTGGTACGGCGCGGCCCGCGGCTTCGGGCAACCGCGAGCGTCCACGCCTCCCCGCGCCCGGAGGGGCGGGGACCGGTCGATGGTGGGCGACTGCCGGCCAGGGTCTCCCGGTGCGGGTGAGCCTGAAGTCGACTGCTGGAGCGCGGCGTTGACCTCCTCGCGGGCGAGCCAGGAGAGTCCGGGCCCTGGCTGGAAATACTCGTAACCGCACGGCCGATCGCATTCTTACCTTGTTGACGGCGCCGTGCCGTCGTGGACAATCTAAATGAACGATCGTGCTGTAGCTTCCTCGGCGGCACGCCCGGCCGCATGCCCGCGCACGCCCGCACGCTCCGAACGCCCCGCGTCCCGCGCCCTCCGCGTCCCCGCACCCTCTGAACAGGACATCATGCGGCGGGAGTTGGGCACGGACCGGGAGAGCCGGGCAGGGGCACGGCCCGCACGGCGAGGAGAAGCGGGAGAGGAAGGGAAGCTGACCACCGTCATGCTCACCGAAGACCCCACCGGCGACGCCCCCGACCCGTACTGCCTCACCGGCGAGGAGGCGGACGCGCTGCTGGCCGGGCACCCCTGGCGCCGGATCGCCGTCCTCGGGGACAGCGTGGCCGAGGGGCTCGGAGACCCCGTCCCCGGCTACCCCGACGTCCCCTGGGCGACGCAGGTGGCCCAGGCTCTGCGCCGACAGCGACCCGAGCTGGCCTACCGGAACTTCGGCCGCCGCAACATCCGGGCGGCCCATGTGCGCGCCTCCCAGCTCGACCGGGCGCTGGCCTTCGGACCGGATCTGGCGCTGGTCGCCTGCGGCGGGTACGACGCGCTGTGGCCGTCGTTCGAACCGGAGCGCACCGCCGAGGAGTTGCGCGGCATCATCACCCCGCTGCGCACCGACGGCTGCGAGGTGCTGACGGTCGGCATGATGGACCTGCCCCTGCCCCCCGAGTCGCCGGGCCGGGGGTTCTCCACGCGTCTCCGGCTGCTCTCGCGGGTCACCGAGGTGATCGCGGGGGAGCTGGACACCCTGCACCTCGACCTCTCGCACCATCCGGCGGCCGAACTCCCCGACCTGCTCAGCGCGGACGGGCGGCACGCCAACCTGCGGGGCCACACCATCGCGGCGGCCGAGACCGTACGCCGGCTCGGCCGCCGGGTGCGGGCCGCTCCCGAAGGGCCCGCCAACTCCGTTGCGGCTGCGGGCTCTTCGGAGGCGGCCGACTCCGGGGCGGCACCGAGGCCGTCCGGGCGGGCCGCCGGGGAGGCCGCGCGCTCCGGGGCCACCCGATGACGGGCGAGGCGCGGGCCGACGACCCCACGCGGGCCACGGGAGCCACGGCGGCCACAGCAGGTACGGGGGCAGCAGGGGCCACGGGGAGTACGGCGGCCACGGGAGCTACGGGGGCCACGGAAGCCGTCCCCGAGTGGGTCACGCCGCCCGGGCCGCGCGACCGCGCCGCCCTGTTCGGGGTGCTCACCGGCGGCTGGCTGGCCCAGTGCTGCTACGCGCTGACCAGGCTGGGCATCCCCGACCTGCTGGCCGGAGGCCCACGTCCGGCCGCCGAACTGGCTCACGAGACCGGGGCCGACGCCCGGGCGGTGCGTCGGGTGCTCAGCTCTCTCGCGGCGGTGGGCCTGTTCGGCGAACCAGCCGCCGGTACGTTCGCGCTCACCCCGGTCACCCGGCTGCTCTGCGCGGACACCCCGCGCTCCAGCCGGGAGTCCGCCCTGATGTTCGGGGAGGAGGTGCACCGCTCGTTCGGCGAGATCACGCACACGCTGACGACCGGCCAGCCCGCCTTCGAGGCGGTGTACGGACGGCCGTTCTACGACCACGTCAACGGAGACGCCCGCACCGGCGGGGCGTTCTCCGCCGCGATGGGGACCGCGCCGGTACCGGCCGCGCTGGCCCGCTGCGACCTGTCCGGACTCGGCTGCCTGGTCGACGTGGGCGGCGGTGAGGGCGGGCTGCTGACCCGGGCGCTCACCCCCCGTCCGGCGGCGCGCGGCGTGCTGGTCGAGCTGCCGGAGGCCCTCGGCCGGGCCCGTCCCAGGCTGGCCGAGGCCGGTCTGGAGCGGCGGGTGGACCTGGTCGAGGGCAGCTTCTTCGACCAACTCCCGGGCGGCGGCGATGTGTACGTCCTCTCCCGGGTGCTGCACAACTGGGACGACGCGCGCGCCACGCGCGTCCTGCGGCGGGTCCGTGAGGCGATACCGCCGCACGCCCGGCTGCTGGTGCTGGAGCGGCTGGAGCACCCCGGACCGGCCGCGCCGGGCGATCTCGGGCGCCCCTCCCCGTCCGCCCAGGCCAAACTGATCGACCTGCTGATGCTCGTCATGCTGGAGGGCCACGACCGCACCGAGGCGGAATACCGCGCGCTGCTGGAGGCCGCGGACTTCGAGGTCAGCGCGGTGCATCAGGCGCCGGGGCGCGCGGAGAGCGCCCTGGAGGCCGTCCCCGTCTGACCACCGACCGCACCCACCCACCGGGGCTCCTCAACTCCGGAGCCCGTCCACCGTCCGTCCGCTGGCCCCCGCCCGTCGTCCGTCCCTTCCCGTCCCCTCCACCTCGCCCCGGGCTGTCCGGCGTACGGCGGCCCTGACCAACGGAGGCCCGCCGTGCCCCAGTCCGTCCCACGCCCTGGTCCAGCCGCTCCGCCCGCGCCCTCCGGCGGGTCCGAGGGGGAGCGGCTGCTGGTGCTCAGCGTCGGGAAGCGCCCCGAGTTCCATGCCGTCGTCCTCCTCGCTTTGGCCGACGCGGGGCTCGGCGCCGGTCTCGCCTCCGGTGTGGCGGCACCGCCCCGGGGCCCCGCGTACCCCCGGGAGGCGTACGGCGAGACGGTGCGGCGCGCGCGGCGCTTCCTGGACCGGGCGCTGCCGCCGGACGAGGTCCACCACCTGCGGGCGGACACGCTGAGCGCCGCGCCCGCCGCGCTGGAGGCGGCGGCACCCGGCGTGCTGGCGCTGCTGTTGGTCGACGCGGAGTCGGCCGGGGTGGACACCGGCCCGCTGGACGACGGGCTGCCGGGCGAACTGCGCGCCCTGTCCGCCCACTTACCCGAGAGCGTCACGGCCGAGTTCTCCGCCTACACCGTCCAGGTGTACGAGTCCGCGTCCCCGGCGGGAGCGGACGCGCGGGGCGTCCCGGTCTCCGGCGAGGTCGACCGGTCCGGCGAACTGGTGCGGCTGGGCTCGCCGTTCGGGACGCGGCGGCTGCCCGGGGAACCGTGGCTGCTCGCCGCCGACGTGGTCCGCGCCCTCGCCGACGCCGTCCAGGCCCGGCACACCGTGGCCGCCGCACGGGCGCGCGCGCCGAGGCGGCGGGCGCTCGCGCGCGGCCTCACCGACTTCCTCACCGCGCGCGCCGGGATCCGCTGGGGCCTGCACTACTACACCGGTTCCCAGGTCACGGGGATCATCGGGGAGTTGGAGGAGACGGCGCTGGCCCACGGCAACCCCGTGCTCCGTGGCCCGAGTGAACAGAGCCTGGCCGCCGGGGCGTTGGCCCGCTGGCAGCTGGACGAGGCCCCGTTCCTGATCGTCGTCACCAACGGGATGGTGGACGAGTTCCGGGGCACCCTCGCCAACCTGCGGGAGGCGCGGGCGCGCGGCTTCGTCGTCTGTGCCGAGGCCGACCCCCACGCGTGGTTCCCGTTCCAGGGCACGGTGCACCAGGGCGAGGACTCCCGCGCGGTGCTGCGCGCCCGGGGGTTACGCAGCCGGTTCCTGGACGATCCGGAGCGACTGCCCGAACAACTAGCCGCCGCCCAGGCGGACTTCGACGCGGACGAGGGTCCGGTGTTCCTGCTGGCCACGGCGCCGGTGCTGAACGCCGCCCTCCCCGAACCACCCACCGCCGAACCACTCACCGCCGACCCGCCCACGGCCGAACCACCCACCGCCGACCCGTCCACCACCGAACCGCCCACCGCCGAACTGGCGGGCCAGCGCCCGGAGTCGGGGCGGTACGGACGTCCGGAGCGGGGGTTGGCCGGGTCCCCGGAGCGGGGGTCGGCCGGGTGCGCGGTGGTGACGGAGAGCGCACTGGAGCCGGTGCTACGGCTGCTCAACGAGGACCCGCGCCGGATCCTCTGGCAGTGCGGCCAACTGGACGCCGAGGAACGTGAGTTGGTCCTCGGGATCGCCGGGGAGGGCGGGATCGGGCTCGCGGACTCGCTGGCCCGGCCGGGGACCGTCAGCCGCTACCACGCGGGGCGACCGGTCGAGGAGTACCTGGGCACCCTGGGAATGATGGGCTGTTCGGCGCGGGTGCACGCCTTCCTGCACCGGGCGGGGCGGCCACGGCCCGCCCGGGAGCAGTCGCTGTTCTTCGTCAAGAGCCGGATCGCCGATCTGGCCACCCCGTTCTCCGAGTCGGCGCTGCGCCGTTCGCTGCACGTCGTCCAGGTGACCGACACCGCCGCCCATCTGGCGCCGTTCACCGACCTTCCGGTGCACGCCGAGGCGCGCGGATTCCTGCGCGCCGTGCGGGACGGGCTGGCCGTACGCCCGGAGGTGCGGGAGGCGCGGCGCGCGGCGCTGGCCGAAACCCGGGACAGCGCCTCCGACCTGCTGCATCGGCTGCCCCTGCGGCCGATGAGCCCGAACCACTTCTTCCACCGGCTGGCCGAGGTGCTGGACGACCTGATCACCACCACCGGCTACCGCTACACCGGGCTGTACGACGTCGGCCGGGGCGCGATATCCGCCGTCCGCAACCTGCCGCGCACCGGGCCGGGTTACTCCGGCTGGTACGGGCGGGCGCTGATGGGCGACGCGCTCCAGGCGGTCCCGGCCGTCGCGCTGACCCGCGAGGACCACGTCCTGGCCTTCGTCGGGGACGGCGCCTCCTCGCTGGTGCCGGACATCCTGCCCACCCTCGTGCAGCAGTCCGCGCTGTACGGGGCGCGGCCACGCGGCAACCTCAGCGTCTTCCGGCTGGTGGACGGTGGGCACTCGGTGATCCGCACCTACCGGGAGACGCAGGGCGGGGTCGCCGCGGACCGGCAGACCCGCGTCCCGTACCTGCTGGACCCGGACTGGTCGCGCTCGTACGGTCCACTGCCGGTCAGCCACCGGGTGCTGGAGGACGTACCGGCCGGGGAGTTGCGTGAGCGGCTCCAGCAACGCGGCGCGGTGCACCTGTACTCGGTGCTGCTGGCGCACAACAACGAGGGTGACGGCCTCAGTCCGGACGGGGAACTCGGCTGGCAGCGCGACGAGCTACCCGAGCTGGCGTTCACCGCCGCCCGCGCCCTGCGCCGCGCCGCCACGCGGGCCGCCCCGCCCCACCGCCCCGGCTGACCCTCCCCCACGGGAGGCGTCTGGTGTCCGAACCGCCCCTGTCCGACGGCCCGTCGGGGACGCGCGGCGCGGGGCGTACGGCGGTGGGCGGGACGGTCGGCCGCGCGCGCCGGGCGCTCCCGGGCTGTTCGGTCACCACCCCCACCTCGGGCAACTCTCCGGAAAAACCCGGAAATTGAACGAACGGTCGCGCTAGGATCCAGCCGCCGGACAGCCACTCCAGGAGGACCGGAAGTGAACGCCTCAGTCGCCACGCTGCGCACCGCCCTGAACGCCACCTCCGTCCTCTCCCCCCACCTCGCGGGGCGCGGCGCCTACCGGATCTTCTCCCTGCCCCTGAAGCGCGCCGAACCCACTCCGCCCGAGCGGGAGTTGCTGGGGTCGGCGGAGGTCACCCAGTTGAGGGCGCGCGGGAAGCGGGTCCCGGAGTACGTCTGGGGTACGGGCGACCGGCGCGTGCTGCTGGCCCACGGCTGGGAGTCGCGCGGCAGTTGCTTCGCCCCGTTCGTGCCCGGCCTGCTGGATGCGGGACACACCGTCGTCGCGTTCGACGCCCCCGGACACGGGGACGCGGAGGGCGAGTTCTCCACGGTCCTGGAGTTCCAGGAGGCGATCCGCCGCGTCAGCGAACGCCACGGCCCGTTCGACGCCGTGCTGGGCCACTCGGTCGGGGTGATGGCCGCCTTCCTGGCGCTGCGCGAGGGCGTGCTCGACGCGAAACGGCTGGTCGCGGTCGGCGGGGTCTGCGACTTCGGCTATCTGGTCGACTCGTTCTGCGTCGGCCTCGGGCTGCGCCCCCGGATCTGGCCACAGTTGCGGCGTCAGATCCAGCGGCGGCTGTTCGCCGGGGACGGCGACATCTGGACCCGTTTCTCCGCCGTCCACCGCCCGGAGCGGGTCCGGTTGCCGATGCTCGTCATACACGACGAGAAGGACCGGGTGGTCAGGGTGGAGCAGGCCCACAAGATCGTCGACGCCTACGGCGGGACGGCCCGGCTCATGACCACCAGCGGCCTCGGCCACCGGCGCATCCTGCGGGACGAGCGGGTGGTCAGGACCGCGCTGGACTTCGTGACCGTCGGTCAGGACGACACCGGGGACCACCGGGCCGTGCCGCGCTGAGCCGCGCGCGGCGCGCGAACGGGCGGCGGCTCGGCCGTGGCGAGGAAAGTGGGTGCGATATGCGGGCCGCTCTGGTGGTGGGGGCCGGGATGGCGGGCCTGCTGGCGGCGAGGGTGCTCGTCGAGCACGCCGAGGAGGTCGTGCTCGTCGAGCGGGACGAACTCCCCGACCAGCCGGTGGTCCGTGGCGGGGCGCCGCAGGGCGCGCACTCGCACATCCTGCTCGGCCGGGGCCGCGAGATCATCGGACGGCTGTTCCCGGAGCTGTTCGACCGGCTGATCTCACGCGGCGCGGTGCCGCTCGACTTCGAACGGGACGGCGCCTGGTTCGCCGACGGCCTGCGCCGGGTGCCCGTCCCGGGCGACGACATGCTGAGCATGACCCGGCCGCTGCTCGAACGTGAACTGCGCCGCGAGGTAATGGAGTTGACGCGGGTCCGGCTGGTGCGCGGCCGGGTCACCGGCCTCTCGCTGAGCGGGGATCGGGTGGACGGCGCCTGGGTCGTCCCGGGCTCCGCCGAGACCGTCCCCGGCGGCGGACGGCACGGCCACGGACGGGACGGACGGGGAGAAGGCGGAGAGCGGGCGGCCGGACGGGGAGATTCCGGCACCGTCGCCGAACGGATCGCCGCCGACCTCGTCGTGGACGCCTCGGGGCGCTCCAGCCGCCTCGTCACGTGGCTCGCGGAACACGGCTATCCGGAACCACCGAAGCGGCGGGTGCCGGTCGACATCGGGTACGCCACCTGCTTCTTCCACCGCCCGCCCGGCCAGCGGCTGGACGGCTTCACGGCGGCGCACTCGGTGCGCACCGCCCGCGCGGGCGTGCCCGGTGCCAGCTCCCTCAACCCGGTGGAGGGCGACCGCTGGATGGCGCTCGTCACCGGGTACCGGGACAACCGTCCGCGCCGGGACTTCGGGGACTTCACCCGCCGCTGCCTCCGCGAACCGGGCCCGCTGCGGGCGCTGGTCCGGGAGTGCGAACCCGCCGGGGGCGTCGCCGTCTACCGGTTCCCCAGCAGCATGCGCAGGGACTTCCACCGGCTCGCCCGCTTCCCGTCCGGCCTCGCCGTCCTCGGGGACGCCGTCGCCTCCTTCAACCCGGTCTACGGCCAGGGCATGACCTGCGGGGCGCTGCACGCCGAGGCGCTGGACGCCTGGCTGCGCGCGGCGGGGCGCGGGGGCGGCGCGCCGGACCCGGCCCGGTACCTCGCGCGCCTGGGCCGGGCGGTGGACGACGCCTGGGAGATGTCCGCCGAACAGGACCTCCTCCTGCCTCACCTGCGGAGGGACCCGAGCCGCACCCAGCGGCTCCGGCTGCGTCTGCGGGACCGGCTGCTGGACGGCGCGATCACCGACGTCACGGTGCACCGGTGCTTCCTCGACGTGGTCAACATGCGGAGCCGACCCCGTCGGCTGATGTCCCCCACCGTGCTGTTCCGCGCGCTCCGCGCCCCCCGGCGCACCCCGGTCCTCCCCGACGAGCCGCCCCCACCGGCCGGACGGCCGCCGTCAGCCGAACCGCCCCCACCCACCGGACCGCGCGAGACGATCGGCCCGACCGAGACGGCCGCCCCGACCGAGCCTCCGTGAGCACGGCCACGAAACGGCCCACGCCCCCGGTCTCCCCACCCGTCCCAGTCCATCTCAGCCCGTCCCAGCAAGTCCCAGCCCAACCCAGCGCCCCAGCCACACCGCACCACCGCACCACACCACGGAAACCGAAAGGCACCACCGATGACCAACCCCCTCAACGTCCGTGCCCAGCGGCTGCGTTCACTGCACGACCCGGGGCAGCTGCTGACCCTCCCCAACGTGTGGGACGCGCTCAGCGCGGTGGTGGCGGAGCGGGCCGGGGCACCGGCGCTGGGCACCACCAGCAGCGGCGTGGCCTGGTCCCTGGGCTACCCGGACGGGCAGCGGCTGAGCCGGGAGGACATGATCGCCGCCATCGCCCGCGTCACCCGCGTCGTCGACGTCCCGGTGACCGCCGACATCGAGGGCGGCTACGGGCCCGGTCCGCGCGATGTGGCCACCACCGTCACCGCCACCGTCGAGGCGGGCGCCGTCGGCGTCAACCTGGAGGACTCACCGGGTGGTTCGGGCCCGCTCCACACCCCCGAGGAGCAGGCCGAGCGGATCGCGGCGGCCCGCGAGGCCGCCGGGGCCGCCGGTCTGCCGGAACTGGTGATCAACGCCAGGACCGACGTGTACCTGGCCCGGGTCGGCGAACCCGCCGAGCGCTTCGAGAACGCGCTGGCCCGCGCCCGGGCGTACGCCGAGGCCGGTGCGGACTGCCTGTTCGTCCCGCTCCTCTTCGACCTGGCGGAGCTGGCGAAGCTGGTCGACGCGGCTCCCCTGCCGATCAGCGCGATGGCGATGCCGGGAGCGCCCGACGTGGCCGCGTTCCGGGAGGCCGGAGTCCGGCGGATCAGCGTTGGCGGCAGCTTCGCCCAAGCCGCCTACGCCACGCTCGAACAGGCCACCCGGGAGTTCCTGACGGACGGCACCTACCACAGCTGCGAGTCCCATCTGAGCATGGCGGACCTCCAGGGCTGGTTCCGCACGAGCCCCTGACCCGCGCCCGCCAGGCGGGACGCCGCAGCCGTGGCGTCCCGCCGAACCGGCCGCCACCCGCCCCGACTTCGCCGACCCCCGACTCCACCGGCGCGCGCCCCGGCACGCGCCTCCGCGGCCCCCTCCCCCGGAGAAACCGGCCGAGAGAAACCGGCCGAGAGAAACCGCCTGAAAGGAACGAGTCATGGCCCGGATCATGGTCAGCGGCGCCAGCGGCGGTATCGGCTCCGCTCTGGTCCGCGCGCTGCGCCAACGGGACGACGAGGTCATCGCGCTGGGACGGGACGGCGCCCGGCTCGCGGCGCTGGACGCCCAGCCCGTCGTGCTGGACCTCGCCGCGCCGGAGAGCGTCGCCCCCGCCCTGCGGAGCACCGGTGCCGAGCGCCTGGACGCCCTGGTCCACGCGGCCGGGGTGGCGGAGTTCGCGGACGTCGGCTCGTCCACCCCCGAGTCCTGGGCCCGGCAACTCGCCGTCAACCTGACCGGTCCGGCCGAGCTGACCCGCACGGCGCTGCCCGCGCTGCGCCGGGCGGCCGGGCAGGTGGTGTTCCTCAACTTCTGGGCGGGGCCCACCGCCAAGCCGCACTGGGCGGCCTACGCGGCGAGCAAGTTCGGGTTGGGGGCGCTGGCGGACGCGCTCCGCGCCGAGGAGGCGGCACACGGCGTGCGGGTGACCTCGGTCTTCCCCTCCTGCGTGGCGACGCCCCTCCAGCGCCGCCTGCGCGAGGGGGCGGGGGTCGAGTACCGCCCAGGACACCTCAACCAGCCCGAGGAGGTAGCCGAGTTGATCCTCACCGCGCTGGACGCCAGCCCCCGCACCCGGGTGAACGAGCTGTACCTCGGCCTCCCCCCGGAGGGCTACCCGCCCGGCACCCCCGGAAGCTGACCCCCGTCGCGGCGACGCCCTCGGAGGGGCCCCTCCGCGGTCCCGGCCAGACGGTCACCCGCCGCACCGCGTCGCGCCACGTCGCACCGCGCCGACGGAGCGCCCGCCCCCCGGCCCCAACCCGTCTGCCCTCAGGGTCAGTTGGCACGGGGACCGCACGTAGGGGCCCGGGTGGTGGGCGCGCTGTCCAGGCACAGTCATCAGGCACGCTGTTCAGACGGGGGGCTCAGGCGGGGTGTCCGGCGATGTAGGCGGCGCGGTGGCCGTTGAGAGCGTTACGGACGGCGGTGCGGACGCGGTTGAGCTGGTGGGGCGCCAGGTAGTACGGCAGTTCGTCCAGCGGCACGAACTGATGGTCGCTCAGCTCGTGTTGGGGCAGGGTGATGCGGTGGGCGGGGTGGAGGACGCCGCCGTTGCGCTCACAACCACCTTGCCCTCTTGCCCATGAAAGATCCCAGCGTGATGGTTGAGTAGACATGGCGAACGACTCCGTGAGAGGCGGGAATATGGCCTTACTGTTCTTCGGCAAGGACCCCAACAGCGATATTGACGAGTGCCCTTCGGTCTGGGTAGAAGAGGACACCGCAGACCTGGTGCTCCAGGGCTGGAAGCCTGACGAAACCATCAAGGCGGAGTGCCTCATGGCGGGCGGCGTCCCGGACACCGAGGAGATCATCCGTATCCCGGCCCGCATGGTGCCGCAGATCCGAGAGGCGTGTGATGCAGCAGAACGGCGAGCTGCCGACCTTCGCTGACATGCTGGCCAACTGCCACAGGTCGGCCGTGCACCTGGAGATGCGGGACTCGTACGGCATCGCCGGGGAGTCCCCGGAATTCCAGGCGTGGAAGGCGGGTGACGACTCCAGCCGACATGACCGCGAAGGGCGTCGCCGCCCCTTCCTCGACGGCGTCCGCGCCGCCACGGCAAGAGGCGTGGTGCTGCGCCGGGCCCGCATCGTGTCCACGCCGGTCACGGAATACATGCGCTTCTCCCATGCCGGAGCCCACCTGAACATCGAGGCCGGAGAGGAAGTCCGCTGGCTCCCCAGGCACAACGCCTCGGCCCTCACCCTCCCGGGCAACGATTTCTGGCTGTTCGATGACCAGGTAGTGCGCTTCAACCACTTCACTGGAGACGGTGCCTCCGCCGGACCGGAGATCACGCACGACCCGGAGGTGGCCGAACTCTGCGCCACCGCCTTCGAAGCGGTATGGAAACGCGCCCTCCCACACCACGATTTCGAGGTGTAACCCCCGGCCTCGTACCGTCCCAGCCCGTGCCCGTCTCCCCGTCCTCCAGCGCCCAGGCCGCCCGCGAGGCACTCGCCTCCCGGCTCCGGGAGATCCGTCACGATGCGGGGCTGACCGGGCATGAGCTAGCGGCGCTGTGCGGCTGGCACAAGTCCAAGTCCTCTCGCTTGGAGAACGCCAAGTCGAGCCCGTCTGATGACGACATCCGGGCGTGGTGCGGTGCTTGTGACGCCGCCGACCAGGCTTCCGACCTGATCGCGGCACGCCGTACGACGGACTCCATGTACGTGCAGTGGCGCCGCCTCCAGCGCACCGGCCTGCGCCGTCTTCAGGAGAACGCGCTCCCGCTGTACGAACGCACCAGCCACTTTCGCGTCTACAGCACGCGCGTCATGCCCGGCGTCCTCCAGACCAGGGACTACGCCCGCGCGCTGCTGAGCAACATCGCTCGCTTCAGGGGCGTGCCGGACGACTCCACCGAGGCTGCGGTCGCCCGCGTAGCCCGCTCCAGCAAGGCCCGGGAGAACGGCCGTTGCTTCGGAATCCTCATGGAAGAGGACGTCCTCTACTACCCATACGGCGGTGCCGCCACCATGGTCGGGCAGCTCACCCACCTACTGGACGCGATGCGCTCCCCGCACGTATCTCTCGGGGTCATCCCTCGTACCACACCCCGCCGTATCTGGGGCCAGGAGACCTTCACCATGTTTGACGAGGGCCGGGTCCACGTGGAATTGCTGACCGCCAAAGTCACCATCACACAACCCAGTGAAGTCGCCCTATACGGCCGCGCTTTCGCAGAGCTGTCCCACATGGCCGTCTACGGCGGCAAAGCCCGAAGCCTGATCATGAAGGCATGCGACGCCCTGCGTTGATCGGCTCGCAACTGGTTGCAACTTCTTCGCAACTCACCGCTCCCGCGCCCTAACGTCGTAGACAGCACAGGCGCCTCGTCCCGCACCCGCAGTTGAGCGAAGACAGGGAGTGCACCATGGCCGGACCGGCAGACACCGCAAGCCCGTAAAGGACGCCTTCGGCCACCTAGGACCACATGATCCCGGTCGCCCCCGGTGGTCGAGTGCCGCTGCCTCCCGCGCCCCCGCACGACAGAGACCGGGAGCGGTTTCCACGCCGGCACGTGACCCACCTCAACCGATCCCTGACTTCGCTTCTGCGAGCACGTCCCCGGACGCACGGAAGCGGCTCCGCTCCCGCCCGGCTGTCCTGACGACAGCGGTCAGCCGGAACGGAGGCAAGCGATCCACGGTATGGGGACCGCATCCCCACATGCACACCGAGGAGGAAACATGAGCGACAACCTCTACTCCCTGTCGACCGACGGAACCGAGTTCATCACGTTCTGCGGCGGCAACCTTCAGAGCGAGCACGAGACCTGCGTGGAACTGGCCCTGGTTCCCGGCACCAGCTCCACGTACGTCCTGCGCGACAGCAAGCCCGAGGCGTCTGGCAACGAACTGCGCTTCACCGCCGAGGAGCTGGACACCTTCGTCCGTGGCTACGCCGCACTGCGCGGCCTGTCGATCTGACCAATCACCTACCGAGCGGGCCACCGCACCACGGCGGCCCGTCTCTCCCGCGAAGAGGCACCATGAACTGGTCAGGCCACTGGCACGGCTACGGTCCCTGGACCGGCACCCGCCACGAGTACGGGAAGGAACACCTCCGGCGCCCCGGCCCCGCCCCTGATGATGAGCAGACCCGCACGTTCCTCGCCCAGACCCTCCCCCCGGTGCAGACCGGCCACGCTCTGCTGAAGCGCAACCAGACCACGGCAGACCGCACCTGGACCGTCGTCTGTGACGCCGTGGACTGGCTGAAGAAGACCTGTGCCGTCAATCCACCGTACGAGCGGGCCGGGAGCCCTTCCCGCACCCACGTGATGGTGGAAGAGAAAGCCCACTACGCCGAGGACGCCCTCTCACGCGGGGTGGACGTCGTGTGGGCGTACTACATCAAGTCCCAGAACTTCGTGGCCTACTCCGTCGTCTGCTGCCCCAACCACTTCCATCCCGGCATTACCTGCCCGCTTCCGCCGAGCTGAGAGGAGACCAGCCGTATGTCGCTGCATCTCATCCTCCCACCGGAGGGCGTCCAGAGCCTCCTCACCGAGTGGCCGGACGAGCCCCGCGTCTACCGGCGCAAGTCCACGGACCTGGATCGCGCCGTTTCCGCCGCCGTGCTTCACGACCACGTGGCCACCGGCTGCCTGCCAGCCGATGAACTCGCCGTGGTCCGCGCTCCGTATCCATCCCTGAACCAGAACGCGTTCAAGGACAACGGACGCACCAACGCAGTCAAGCTCCGCGAACTCTACGACCAGGGCTTCACCATCCGGATCGGCAACCTCCAGCGAATCATGCCCTTCATGGCCCACGCCTCGCGGACCATCCAGCAGGAGACCGGATACGGCAACCACGTCACCGCCTTCCTCACTCCACCCGGCAGCCAGGGCCTGCGCCACCACTGGGACCAGCAGATGGGCGTGATCGTCCAGCTCGAAGGCGTCAAACGCTGGCACCTGTGGCGTCCTCCCGTGGAAGCGCCGATGCGGGAGTACAACGAATCATGGCGGGTGTGGAAGGCTTCCTACGTCGAACAGTGGGAGTCCGCCGGGCCGGACCTGGAGATCGACCTCCGGCCAGGGGAGTCACTGCTTCTGCCACGAGGCTGGGTCCACAACCCGCACGTCCCCGCGTCAGACAGCCCGAGCGTGCACCTGACATTCGTACTCTGCGAACGCACTCCGCTCTGGCTGGCCGAACAACTCATCGCGGGCGCTATCGAGGACCCGGACTTCCGCCGCGTACTCTTGCCCAGTCAAGTGACCGGCACCGGACTCACCAACCTTGTTGAGGAGACCCGAACCGCACTCCTGACCCACCTGGAGAACCTGGTCCCCGAAGCGCTCACCGCCACGGTCCAGAAGGCCGCACTGGCGGAGACGGAGCACCGGACGTAGGACGTGGTCTTCGCGGGACGGCCGCTGCGGCGCCGCTGCTCTCTTGTCCCGTGCCCACACGATCGACGCATTCAGAACCCGCACCGGACGCAGCCAGAGCAAGCCTCCGATCATTCTCCGGCTGCACCAGGTGAAACGCTCGCGCCCCATCCGCGGGAGGACGAGTTGGTGCTGTTCTCCAAACACCGCGGGCATCAGGAGCACTCCAAGGACGTTCCCCAACGGAATCGCCACAGCCAATCAGGGGTGCGCTGTTCAGGCACGCTGTTCAGACGGGGGGCTCAGGCGGGGTGTCCGGCGATGTAGGCGGCGCGGTGGCCGTTGAGAGCGTTACGGACGGCGGTGCGGACGCGGTTGAGCTGGTGCGGCGCCAGGTAGTACGGCAGTTCGTCCAGCGGCACGAACTGATGGTCGCTCAGCTCGTGTTGGGGCAGGGTGATGCGGTGCGCGGGGTGGAGGACGCCGCCGTTGAAGACGAAGTTCAGGCCCTCGCGGTGGGGTGGGTCGGATGGCATGTGGTGGACGGTGAGCAGGTCGCCGGGTTCGATGCGCTGGCCGGTCTCTTCGAGGAGTTCGCGGCGGAAGGCGTCGTGCAGGTCCTCGTCGGGCTGTGCGCAGCCGCCGGGCAGTCCCCAGGGGTGGGGGTCGCCCTGCTGTTTCCGGTAGACCTTCTCGACCAGCAGGATGTCGCCGTCGGGGTTGGTGATCAGGGCGAGTACGCCGACGCGGCGGCCGGGTGGGTGGGTGAAGTCGTACTCGGTGTGCATGGCCCGTGCGCTCCTTCTACGTGAACTGGACTGTTGTGGGCGGGTGTTGAGGCATCACGCCGGATCGCGTGGTGGGTTCAGGTGGTGTGGGTGGTGGGGGGTGTGGTGGTGGGGCAGTGGGTGGGGGGTATGTGGCCGCCGGGTGGTGGGGTGGGTGCCTGGCAGGCGGCCAGGACGAGGGCGAGGGTGAGCAGAGCGGTGACGCAGGTCAGCGCGATCGCGAGGATGGGCCGGTCGAGGTCAGGGGGACACCGGTAGCCGTCCACCGGCTCCGCGTCGGCCAGGTGAGCCGGGAGCGCGGTCTCGTCGGGGTACGCGCACCCGTACGGACATCCCGCGCCGCAACCGGCCTCGGCGCTCTGGTCGTCGGGTGCGCGTGCGCGTGCGCGTGCCAGGGAGACGGGCTCGCCCGCGAGGGGAAGTCGAGTGGAGGTCATGCCCAAAGGCCGTTCGTGGGAGGGGGTTGGCGGTCCGTACGCGTGTGGATGCTGCGGCGCGAAGGCCGAACTATCGCTCTTCGCCCGGAAGTTGGGAGCCGGAGCCCGGCTGTTGTCATGGCGCGCGGCTCAGAGGTAGAGCTGGCGGCCGCAGGTGCCGCAGTGGGTCTTGCCGTCGCGGACGACGGTGGTGGGGTGGTCGCAGCGCGTCGTGCAACGCCGCTCACAGAGCCGGTTCATGGCACCTCCCGGGGCACCACAGCGGAGCGGTCGGCCGACCTCGAATCCACACCTCGTCCGGTGGAGAGACCAACGCACCGCTTCCGGGGGTCAGTTCGGGTGTTGTCCCGTTCTGGTCCCGTGGATCGCTCGTCGTGGTCGTCGACGGCGGGTGCGATGGGGGTGATTGGGGTTGGGCGCTGATGGGGGTGCGGAAGGGGGCGGTGAGTTCACGTGTCCGGGCTCGCTCCAGGTCGATCAGCCGACGTAGGCAGGGGACGCAGCCGAACAGGGCCGTCCGGCCCCAGGGCATCGTGACCGTCCGGAACGCGGTCACCCGAACCTCCTCGCGTTCGCAGTACAGGCCACAGCGGCCCGTGAACCACACCCCGTACCCCCGCGGCACGAACCCCTCCGCCGAGCCCGGCTCCCGCCCCGCACCCTGCCCGGTCGACGCGTCCGAGGCGGCGGAGTGGCGCACGCACCACAGGTGGATGGCCGCCAGCGCGAGGACCGCCACCGCGTAACTGACCCAGCCCGCCCAGCCGTTCACCGTCGCCCCCACACCAGCAGCCACCCCGCCACCCACATCCGGGCCAGCACCCGGTACACACTCACCGCTCCCACCCCCGCGCCGCGTACGCGCGCAACACCACCGCCAACTCCCGCGCCACCGCCAGATTGCACCGCCCCAGATCCACCAACGGACGCGGCACCGGCCCCGTACACGACAACGGATCCAACCCCAACGACGGCAACTCCACCCCCGCTCCAGACAACGCCTCCTGTAACTCCCGCCGCACCACCTCGGCTTCAGCGATGGGACTGCTGACCTCGGGTTCGTCGTTCGCCGTCATGACGTCACTCCCTGCCTGTTCAGTGTGTGGGCGTACGGACATCCATCGCGCGTGCAGCGGGATCCGCGTCCAATATGCGGACAACGCCTGTGCCATCGAGGTGCCTTCAGGTTCGACGTGTGGCGCTACCTGGAGAGACGAGGCGTCGCAGCTGACAAGAGGCCGCCGACTACCGGCGCCGACTACTGCCACCGTTCAATCACCTCGAATCACCGCATACAGCCACACCGAGGCAGCCACACCGAGTAAGTTCCCGTCGCGGTTAGTGACTCCAGCGTGCCCACCACGCTATAGATCCGCAAGAGGAACTAGCGAGAAATAGAAATTTGCACACTCTGGAGTGAGGGGTCTGATGAACGAACAGGCAGTGGTGACACGGGCGGAGACTGGACGGCAGACTGTCGAGCGCACGCCTACCAGGGAGGAGAGCCAGTGAGCGCGCCCACGGTGCGACGGCGCAGGCTCGGAGCCAAGCTCCGCGCCCTGCGCGGTGACCTCACCTTGGAGGAGGTCGCGGAGAAGTCCAGCGGTGACTTCACGTACTCGAAGCTGTCGCGGATCGAGACCGCGAAGAACGCTGCCAAACCGGACGACGTCGAGCTGCTTCTCAAGCTCTACGAGGAGCTTGGTCGCGACGTTGGCGACGAGCTACGCGCAGCGCTCCTCATGCTCACCAAGGAGGGCTCGCAACGGGGCTGGTGGCACTCGTATCGGGGCATTCTCACGCCGGTCTACGAGGACTTGATCAGCCTCGAAGCCGAAGCTACCAAACTCTCCACATGGCAGGCCGGGATGATTCCCGGCCTGTTGCAAACCGCCGAGTACGCACGGGAGATCATCACCGCGACGGCTATGTCAGCGGCAGTGGAAGCCAAGGTTGACGCCTTGGTCGAGGTGCGGCTCGCACGTCAGTCAGTGCTCACCCGTGAGCGTCCACTCGATATGTGGGCGATCATCAGTGACTCGGCCTTGCAGACACAGAGTGTGGGCGAGGGTGTCATGCGCGAGCAGCTCGGCAGACTGCTCTCCCTGGGGAAGCGTCCCAACATCAACGTCCAGATCATGCCTGCGAATGCTCCGCCGCATGTGGGTCAGGTGGGTTCCTACACCGTGCTGGGGTTTGAGGAACATGCTGATCTCGATGTCGTTCATACTGAGAGCCTGACGGCCGCTCTGTACGTCGAGCGTCGAGATCAAGTAGCCGTCTACCGGGAAGGTTTCGACCGGCTTCGCGCGCCCGCGCTGTCCGTCGAAGCGTCCATGGCACGCATCGCACAGGTAAGGGATTCTCTATGAGCCATGTTGTCGACGCCTCCGCCCTGTCCGTGAACTGGTGGAAGTCGTCGCGTTCGGACAGTGCGGCGCAGTGCGTCGAATGCGGCATCGTAGACGCGGGAGCGCAGCTCGTCGCAGTGCGCGATAGCAAGCAGCCCAACGGACCCGCTCTGTTGCTGAGTTACCACACCATGAGTTCCTTCATCGTCGCCCTCAACTCCGGTGGCACAACAGGTCGGTTCGTCAACTGAACGGCTCACCCTGATCGATTCCCACGGACGGAGAGCTATGAGCACGGTTGATTCGACAGAAGCCGCCTGGCGCAAGTCCAGCTACAGCAGCGGAAACGGCCAGTGCATCGAGGTGGCCGACGGCTTCCCCGGCGTCACGCCCGTGCGTGACAGCAAGGAATCCGACGGTCCGAACCTGGTCTTCGAGGCGAACGCCTGGACCTCCTTCGTGGAGGCAGTGAAGACCGACGGCATCGGCGCCTGAGCCTCGACGCCAAGCGAGAACAGAGCCCCCGAGCCTGACGCCCCGGGGGCTCTGGTGTACCCCACGGCGGACGTTGGTACTTGACAGCTGGCGCGAACAGAACGGGGTGCTCTCGGTGCCGTGCATTCATGCACGGCACCGAGAGCACAGTCACGTCAGGGGAAACGTCGACGGGCGACCGGAAGACGGGCCGGACAGCCAACGAACAGCTCGCGTCCGGCTCCCGGAGGACGCCCCGAAGGTTCTGCACCAACTATCGCGAGCGACCAGGGAATGACCACAGCTCACGCAGGCTCCGTAGCCACTTCGGACCTCGTGGGCGTTGCTGGCTGGTTCAAGTCCACCTACAGCGGCAACGGCAACAACTGTGTGGAGACTGCCGACTTGACGGCCACCTCGTACGACGCGGTCGCTGTCCGGGACTCCAAGTTGCCCGACGGGGCCGCGCTCCTGGTCAGCATCCACGCCTTCGCCGCGTTCACCAGCACCCTCAAGACGAACCCGGCTGGCCACTGAGACGTCCCGCTGCGCGGAATGCACCCCTGGACGGCCAACAAGCAGGCGGTACGCAGGCGGTACGGGGCGTTGTTCGGTGGGGGTTGCGTGTCGCGGACGGCGGGTGTGGTGGAAGCGGCGTTGGCCGTTGGAGTCGGTCACCGTCGGTGGCCTGTCCGGTCCCCGTGGCTCTCCCAACTCGCCGTGTCAGAGCTTGCCTTCGAGCAGGACGGTGCGGTGGCCGCCGAGACGGCGTGCGACGTCCGCGACGAACTCTGGGCGCAGGTCGGGCCAGTTCCAGAAGGTGAAGCCGAGGGAGCCGAAGGCGAAGTAGTCGGCCCAGTGCCACGTGTGCACGGGGGCCGCCCGGTCGCAGGACGGGCACGCCACGGGCTCGTCGTCCCCCTCGGCCCAGGAGCCCACCGCGGGCGCGAACCGGTGCCAACTCTCCTCGACGGGTGACCAGTACTCGTCGACGAGGCGTATCTCCACCGCGCAGTGCGGGCAGGTGACGGCCGAGGGCTCGCCCTGCCCGGCGTCGAAGACCGTGCGCCCCACCGTGGCGTGCAGGCCGTTGCTCCACAGGTTGACCAGCTCGGGGTCGGGCTGCTGGACGGCGTCGCCGTAACGCGTCCCCGGTGCGTGCCCGGCGTCGGCGCCCAGGACGCAGTCGGTACGTTCCGCCAGGATGACGCCGTCCGCGACCAGCCAGTCGACGACGTTCGCCGCGAGCCCCGGCGCCTCCTCCGGCGTGGCCTCCGTGTCGACGATCGTCTGGAACCAGTCACCCATGGTCTCTCCTCCGTAGTCGTGCCCGCGAACGGTATGTCTCGCCACGGACGTTCGCGGCGGCCCCACCGACATCGCGTTCGTATCGAAGCCGTCGTTCGGGCCGGGGCACGCGGACCGGGCGCCGGATCAGCTCGACTCCGCCCGACTCCGGATCAGCTCGGCCCGCCCGGGCTCGGCGGGATCAGACCCAGCCGCGGTCGCGGGCGAGGAGGGCGGCCTGCGCCCGGTTGCCCGCGCCCAGCAGCTGCATCAGCTCGGCGACGTGGCGGCGGTAGGTCCGCACCGAGACGCCGATGGAGCGGGCGTTGACCTCGTCCTTGTCACCGGAGCACATGGCCACGAACACCTGCCGCTCGACCTCGGAGAGCGCCGACTCCTCGTCGTCCCCGCCCTCGTTCAGCACGTCGTCCAGGTCCTCGCCCTGGTCCCAGATCCGCTCGAAGAGCGCCACCAGGTTGTTGACCAGCGCACCCTCGTGGGCGATCAGCGCGCCACGGCCGCTGTCCTCCGGGTCGAGCGGGACGACCGCCGAGTGCCGGTCGTAGATCAGGACGCGTTCGGTGGTCTCGTCGACGACGCGGATGCGCGCCCCGTGCGCCTCCAGCTCGCGCAGGTAGGCGAGGGTGTCCGCGTCCTCCAGGGCCTCCCGCAGCACCACGTTCCGCACGCTCAGCCCACGGTTGAGGCAGCGCAGGTCCAGCGGACGGGACTGCTGGATGTTCTCCGGCGTCAGCGCGGTGTACGGCTCGACGGACAGCACCTCGTCCCGGGCGAAGAACGCGAGGTCGTCGATCCGGTCGCGGATCTCGTGCAGCTCCGTCAGCTGCTCGATACCGCGCGGGGTGGCCTCCGGACGGCGCTGCTCGGAGCGGAGCGACTCGGCCAGCCGACGGGACGCGGTGACCTGCTGAAGCTCCTCGTGCAGCTCGCCGAGCCGCTGGTCGATCAGGCGGGCGACGGCGCCCTCGGGGTCCACCGGGGCCACGGTTTCCCTGTCGAGCCGCCGCAGCAGGCCCAGTTCGCAGAGGCGGCCGAGCTGACGCTCGATCGACTTGGGGTCCAGCTCCAGCGCGAGGTGAACCTCCGTGACCGGGGTCTCCGGGTTGCGCAGGAAGTGGCGGTAGATGCGCTCCTCGTCCTCGGCTATGCCGAGAACCGCCATCTCGTTGGTACCCACAGCGGAACCCCCCGTGCCAGCTCGTCTCGTGTCCGTGCTCATCGCGTGGTCATCACGTTAGGCACCCGATGGCCTGCGGAGGAGCCTCTATGGCGCACTGTTCCGGCCCGGTGACGCAACCCTTGAAGCTGTGACAGTCGCCTTACAGAAGGCACCCGCTGACAACGATTCGACAGCCGGACCCCTCCGTCCCGGCCACCCGTACGGCCCGCGCACCCGGTGAACAAGGTCGAACCTCCCCCGGACAGCGGGACGTTGACGCAGACCACGGACGTATCGGGCAGAGCGCCACAGAGCCTCCCGACCTGACCCCGGAGCACTCCCGCGTCGCACCGTGAAGTCCGGTTCGCCCGGTTCTGGCACCTCCGCGATCCGGCGCTTCCGCCCCGTCCGCCGCTGTCCGCCGCCGTCCGCCGCGTCCGTCCCCGCCGTCCTCCGGCCCCGGCGGCCGTATGTCACGGGACCGATACCGGCGCCCCCGACATCGCCCCGACGGCGGGAGGTTGGGGACCGCCCCGACGGCGGGATGACGTGGGGACGGTTAGAACCCAAGGACGGTGCCGGGGCCCCGTCGTCACACAAACGGGACCCCGGCACCAAGGACTCGGGGAACAGGGGCCAGGGGTCAGGGTCAGGGAAGAAGGGTCAGAGAAGGGGGTCAGGGAAGGGGGCCTACGGCGCGGTCAGGTCCAGTCGAGGCCGGTGAGGCGGCGGTACGCCTCGGTGTAGGTCTGCCGGGTGCGCTCCACCACGCCGGGCGGCAGCGCGGGCGGCGGCTGTTCGCTGTTCCGGTCCCAGCCCGCGTCCGGGCCGGTGAGCCAGTCCCGGATGTTCTGCTTGTCGAAGGAGCGCTGCGGCGCGCCCGGCTCCCAGCTCTCGGCGGGCCAGAACCGCGAGGAGTCCGGCGTCAACACCTCGTCGGCCAGGACCAGTTCGTCCCCGGACCAGCCGAACTCGAACTTGGTGTCCGCCACGATGATGCCCCGGTCCCGCGCGATGTCCCGCGCCCGCTGGTACACCGCGAGGGTGCACTGGCGCAGCCGCGCCGCGGTGTCCGGCCCCACCTCGCGGGCCACCTCCTCGTACGACACGTTCTCGTCGTGCTCGCCGACGGCGGCCTTGGTCGCCGGGGTGAAGATGGCCGCGGGCAGCTCCGAGCCGTCGGTGAGCCCCGGCGGCAGCGCCAGCCCGCAGACGGTGCGGGACTCCCGGTACTCGGCCAGTCCGGAGCCCGCGAGGTAGCCCCGCGCGACGCACTCGACAGGGATCATCCGCAGTCGCTCGCAGACCATCACTCGGCCCTCCCAGGAGGCGGGGGCGCCCTCCGGGACCTCGGTGCTGACCACGTGGTTCGGCACGATGTCCGCCAGCTGCTCGAACCACCAGAGCGAAAGCCGGGTGAGCACCCGGCCCTTGTCCGGGATCTCGGTCGGCAGCACCCAGTCGTAGGCGGACACCCGGTCGCTCGCGACCATCACCAGCTCGCCCGCCGCGTTCTGATAGAGGTCGCGCACTTTGCCGGTGTGCAGATGCACCAACCCGGGCACCTCAACGGGCTCTGGCTTCTCGACGAATCCGGACACGGGACCTCCACCTAGGGTTGCTCCGGTAACCCCCGATTCTCCCCTATCGCCCCCGGGAACGCCGAGTGGGGCTCCGCCGGTTGCCCACCGGGCGGTGCGGCACGGGGCCGCCGGGCCGGTCGACGTTCCGCGTCCGGGCACCAGGGGAACGCCGCCGCGTCGCGAAGGGGAACGCCGTCCGGGCCCGATCCGGAACCGGCCGGGGCGGGTCGGGGACAGGCCCGCGCCCGACCCGGAACCGTCCCCGGCCGTGGCGGAGACGGTCCGAGGGAGGCGGGCCACAGCGCCCGAGGGCCGCACCGCCCGTCCGGGGCCGCTCCCGAGCACGCACCCGGCGGGCGGTCCGGTGGCTCCCGGTGACCGCCGCCGCTGACTCAGTCCCGTTTGCAGATACGGTCCAGCAGGTTCGCCGTCGCCCGCTGGATGCGGCTGTCCACGTGTCCCGGCCGGTCGAGCGCCGGGGACCAGGCGAAGGTGCCGGAGGCGAAGACCAGCGCGCCGGACGGCGCCCGGTACAGCGAGGTCTCCTGGTGACGGCGGGTGCCGTGCCCGTCCGGGTAGCGCGAGTGCGCCAGCAGGACGCGGCTGGTGTGCTCCGGCAGGGTCGTCCGCGGGAAGTAGCAGTCGGCCTCCCCCGCGACCAGCCCGGGCAGTTCGTCGCCCTCCCCGGCGCCGGTGGCCTCCCAGAGCCAGTGGTCGGTGTTCCGCGCCACCAGCGGGTGCGGTTCCGGTACGTGGCCCGCGTACTGGATGCCCAGCACCCGCTGTTCGGGGTCCGAGGCCCGCCACAGCGCGGCCTTGCCCGGCGGCCGCCGCTTCCGGCAGCTCAGTAGCCGGTCCTGGGCGCCGGACGGCAACTGCCGCAGCTGTGCCTGCCAGTACATGGTGTTCGCGGAGAGGAAGACGAGCGAGGTGCCGCACGCGCGGGCCCGTTCGGCGGTCCGGCGCATCCCGGTCGTCCAGTACTCGTCGTGGCCCGGGAAGATCAGCCCCCGGTAGGCCGCCGGATCCACCCGGCCGGCGTGCAGGTCCCGCGCGTCCGCGTAGGCGAGGTCGTAGCCGTACCGCTCGGCCCAGCGGATGACGTCGTAGGCGTGCCCGACGTGCAGCGGAAGCCCGGCCCCGGCGTACGGCCGGTCGAAGGAGACGGTGACGGCCGCGTCCTCCTCGCCGAGTAACCGCCCCTCCTCGTCCCACGCGTGGTAGAGGCTCGCCCCGGTCCGCCCGTCCTCCGGGAACAGGTTGTACGCCTGCCAGGTGACGTCCGGCAGCACGAGCAGCAGATCACCGGGCTGGGTGTCGCGCACGGTGAACGGGATGTGCGAGCGGTAGCCGTCGGCCGTGGTGAGCACCGCGACGTACGCGCCGGTACTCCAGAACTCGGGGATCTGGAGCCGCCAGGAGAGCCACCAGTGGTGACAGGAGACGGTCCGGTCCGCGGCCAGCGGCGCGGGCT
Organism: Streptomyces sp. AJS327; assembly: GCF_013450295.1. Lineage (GTDB taxonomy): Bacteria > Actinomycetota > Actinomycetes > Streptomycetales > Streptomycetaceae > Streptomyces. The sequence continues at coordinate 560,255 of NZ_SKBR01000003.1, read as the reverse complement.
GCACGATCCCGGAGAGCCGGGGACTGGTCGCGATCTTCGCCGCGCCGTCCCCGCCGTAGTGGCCGATGCGGTAGATGTCCACCCCGAACGGCTGCGGGGGGTTGACGGTGATCCGGAAGTCCAGCGACTCCCCCGGCACCGTCCCGCCCCCGGTGCCCGCGAAGCCCTTGATCTGGCAGCGCACGTCGTCCGCGGTGCGCGGGCCCGCGCCCTCGATGTGGCCCGGGGGCGCGGGCACCCCGCCCCCGTGGGACAGCGTCCCCAGCGCCAGGTCGGCACTGTCCACGTACCAGGGGACGACGCGCCCGTTGTCGAAGTAGTGCTCGCTGCCGCGCAGCCAGGGCACCGGTCCCTGGCCGAACGGGTCGGTGACGGCGTGTGCCAGCGCCCCGGACTCCCAGCGCTGTGTGTGTTCCGAACCCACTGCCGCTCCCCTCGTCTTCCCTGTGTCGATCCACCCGCCGCGCCGGTCGTCCACCGGCCGGTCGTCCGCGGGCCGGTTGCCCACGGGGCGGTCGCCCCGGAACGGTCGCCCGCCGGATCGGCTGGACCCACGCCGCGGACCGTGCCCACCGGGGCGGAACGGGCCGCCGGGCGACGGTGCGGAGTGCTGGCATCCGGTGCGTTCGGTGGGGTCGGGCGGGACGGGACGTGCGGACGGACGACGACGGACGGCTGAAGCGTGGACGGCGAACCGGCGTACGCCAGGCGGACGTCAGCCGGTGAACCGTCGCGGACCGGACCTGGAGCCCCAACTACTCACGGGGCGCCAGGAGTCCGGCGATCGGTGAACCGACGGACTATCAGGGGACAGGACATCACATTGCGACCGTTTTTCGTCACCGCTCGTACCGACCCGGCGGGAGGCTCCCATGTCAGAACGGCGCGCCACCTCCGTCCCCGCGCCGATCCGGCCGGTGTTCCAGCGCTCAACCACCGTGTTCCCGAGGGATGTTCGACGTATCCGAGGGTCGTTCGCGCACGTCCGGCACCACCGCCGGCACACCCGCACCGACGTACGAGACCGTCCCCCACAGGTGCGTCCCCCCGCGAAGCCCGCGGTTCCCGGGCGACGTCGGTAACCGGCGCGCGAACGCGGCACCGGGCGCACCGGTGCGCCACCCGGCGCACGCACCCGACGACCCCATGCCGCACGCACAACAGCCCCCGCCCGCCCGGCCGTTGGCCGGTAGCTACACCGCGCGTCAGCTCACGGGCAGCGCCAACAGCCCCCTTAGCTTGGCGAGTTCGTCAACGTAGGTGTGAGATACGGGAGTTCGACGGCCGGAAAACGTACGTCGGTCGGGACGCGCCCGTCGGCCGGGACGCGCCGTCGTTCGCGAGCGGGTGGGGTCCCGGAGCCGGGGGGAAGGGGACGCGCGGTGGGTCCGCTCCGCGCGGCGTCGCGGTCCAACATGTGGGCGCGCGCGGTCGGTTGATCCGGTTCGGAAGGGGCGCGCGGCGGGGCGAAGTGCGCGTCGGGCGACGGCGGATCGGTGGACGCGGGATGGGACGGCGCGAGACGGCGCCGGGCGGGGCGGGACGTCGGGAGCGTCCGGACGGGACGACGCGGGGCGTGGGCCGAGACAGCGCGCGACGGCGTGGGACGAGTCAGACGTGGGGACGGCGCGCGACGGCGTGGGGTGCGAGATCAGACGTGGGGACGGCGCGAGGCGGTGTGGGGCGGAGGGGGCGGGACAGCGGGGATGGGGGTTCAGAGGAGCCGGACGGGTTTGTCGGCCCGTACGCCCAGCTCCGCGAGCCAGGTCCGGAGCGGGGCCGCGTCTCCGTCCTCCACCAAGTCCAGGACGGGACGGGCGAGTTCGGCGACACGTTCGCCGCCGACGAGCAGTGTGGGACCGTCCAGCCAGTCCAGTCCCGGAGCCGCGGCGCCCGTGTCGATCACGGCGCAGCAGACGACGGCGGTGACGTGTTCGGCCAGCACCTCCCGGGTTCCCCGGGGAGGGCGGAGCGGCAGCCCCATCGCCCGCGCCGAGCCGCCGGGTATCCAGATCTCCTCGCCCGCGACCGCGCCGGGAACCGACTGCCCGCCGTCCTCCCTGGCGGCCTCCTCGCGCGCCACGGCGGCACTGATCCGCGCGGCCAACCGCCCGCCCGGACCCGACTCGTCGACCCCGACGCCTGACCCTCCCCCAGGTCCGGCCGTCAACTCGGCGGGCCCAGCTGTCAGTTCCTCCGTGGTGTCCGCCAACTCCCCCCGCATGCCCGGCGCCCGCGTCTCGTCCGCCCGCGCCTCGTCTGCCCGCGTCTCGGAGGGGAGCCGGGCCTCGCCCGGCGCTCGCGCCTCGGACGCCGGGGGTGGCCCGTCCGGTGTGGGCTCCGGGACGGCCAGCCACGCGATGACGCGCGCGAGGGTGCCGCCCGCGTCCTCCGCGTCATGGTCCACCGCGTCCAGCGCCGCGAAGAGGCGGGCCGCCTCGGTGCGCCAGGCGCGGTCCACCACCTCCTCCGGGTAGGCGGACCAGTCCACCGGGGACCAGCCACCGTCCGGCTCGCCGAGGAACATGTGCGCCGCGAGGAGGGAGACGGCCGAGTCCACCCGTCCGGGCTCCTCCAGCAGATCGCAGGAGGGCCGTTCGCCCAGTCGGGCCGTCAGCCCGTCCGCGAGCCGGTCCCGCCGGGACAGCTCGGTCAGCGCCGCCACGACCCCGGCGTTCAGCCGGTCGGGCCAGCGGCCCGCGTGCCAGGCGGGCAACGCGACGCGCGTCAACAGCCGGTCCCACCCGGCGTAGGCGAGGCCCACCTGCTCCTGCGCGCTGGCCCGCACCCCGTCGTCCACCCGCTGGGCCCGCGCGGAGGCGGCCATCGCCACGCCGCGCTCCATCTCCGCCGCGTACGGCGCGGAGGCGCGCAGCATGCGGCGGCACAGCCAGCCGCCCGTCGCCGCGAGCGGCCCGGACCGGCCGGTGACGGCGATCGCCGCGTCCAGCCCCCGGACGAAGCGGCGCGCGGCGGCCACGTCCGGGTGGGCCGAGGGGTCGGTGCCCGCCACCACCGGCGCGAGCAACGCGCGGAGTTCACCGATCCGCATCCACCAGAGGAAAGGCGAGCCGATCACCAGCACCTGCCCGGCCCGCCCAGCCCGTCCGGCTTCCCCGGCCCTTTCGCCACCGGCCGTTCGGGGGGTGTCAGCGGTGCCGACGGCCCCCTCGGGACCGTCGGCCGCGACGTTTCCCCCACGGGGTACGCCGAGCGGCGCCCCGGTGGCGGGGTCGGCCCCCTCGGCGGGGCCCGCCACCCCCTCCCGGAAGTCCGGACGGTGCCCGCTCGGCGCACCGGGCGCCGCCACGGAGCCCGTCCGGCCCGGCCCGGACACGGCCTCACGCTGCGCGGGGGGACGGTGTTCCGGGTGCTGGACGCCGCCCGCCCGGCGCGCACGGGACCGCTTCGGGCGGGGCCGCTCCTCCAGCCAGCTGTCGCAGTCCGGGGTGAGCGCGATCGAGGTGGGCGCGGGCACGTCCAGCCAGGCGGCGAGTTCCCGCACCAGCCGGTACAGCTCGGGCGCCGCACGCTCGTCGAGCCGCACGGTGGGCGGCACGGCGGGCTCGGCGCGCGCGATCAGCGCGGCGAGCGCCGTGGCGGCGGCCAGGGTGAGGACGGCGAGCCCGGCGACGGCCCAGCGGACCGGGGCCCAGGCCGATCCGAGGTGCCCGGCGGCGGCCCCCGCGAAGAGGACGACGGCGACACCGGCGGGCAGCAGGGTGACCGCGAGGGCCCAGTTGCGGACGCGCAGCACCGACAGCGCGTGCCGCCGCGCGGATCGCACACCGGTGTGCCACCCGCCGTGCTGATGGGCACCCACGAACCGTTCACCCCCGGACCGCTCTCCCTGCCACCCGGATACCCGGCTTTCCCTCACTGTCGCACCGCTCGCCCACCCCGCAACGCGCACGGGTCCACTCGACGGACTCCCACTCAGCGTGTGCGGCACCCTAGTTGGGGTCCCGGCACCCGTCAGCCGCTCGGGATTTCGGTCACTCGATGGAATGGCTTTGGGGAACGGTATCGCCCGGCCTGCCCCTGTGCGGGGTGGTTTTCCCCGGAGCCCGAACGAGGCATCCGCCGATGTCGCGCGCCGTGATGACGGGCCGACCGCACGCCCGCGCACCCTCCGCGCACGAGGGCGCGGACTCGTGCGGCCTGGACACCGCGAAGCCCCGCGACCCGGAGGCGCGGGGCTCAGCGAGCGGTCGACAGGGCCCGGGCACACCCGAGCAGCGGGTGGCGGGGCTCAGGGGTGGATCGGGCTCAGGGGTGGGTGGGGGTGGCGGCGTCGGCGGCGGCCTGGGCGGCGATGTCGGTGCGGTAGTGGGCGCCCGCCAGCCGGACACGGGAGATCAGCGCGTAGGCGCGGTCGCGGGCCTCGGTGAGGTCGGCGCCGGTCGCGGTGATCGACAGCACCCGCCCGCCGGAGCTGACGACGCGGCCCTCCGCGTCCCGCGCGGTCCCGGCGTGCAGCACGTAGGCGCTCTCGACGGCGCTCTCGGCCTCGGCCAGCCCCTCGACGGGGTCGCCGGTGCGGGGGGCGGCGGGGTAGCCGTCGGCGGCGAGGACGACCGTCACCGCCGAGCCCTCGCTCCAGCGGAGTTCGGGGAAGGCGGCGAGCTGTCCGGTGGCCGCCGCGTACAGCAGCCCGGCGAGCGGGGTGCGCAGCCGGGCCAGGACCGCCTGCGTCTCCGGGTCGCCGAAGCGCGCGTTGAACTCGATGACGCGGAGCCCGCGCGAGGTGATCGCGAGCCCGGCGTAGAGCAGACCGACGAACGGGGTGCCGCGGCGGCGCAGTTCGTCCACCGTGGGCTGCACGACCGTGGCGACGATCTCGTCGACCAGCCCGGGGTCGGCCCAGGGCAGGGGCGAGTAGGCGCCCATGCCACCGGTGTTGGGGCCACGGTCGCCGTCGTGGGCGCGCTTGAAGTCCTGCGCGGGCTGGAGCGGGCGCACCGTCTCCCCGTCGGTGACGGCGAAGAGCGAGACCTCGGGGCCGTCCAGGAACTCCTCGACGACCACCCGGTCACAGCCGCGCGCGTGCGCGCGGGCCTCGGCGAGGTCGTCGGTGACGACGACGCCCTTGCCCGCGGCGAGCCCGTCGTCCTTGACGACGTACGGGGCGCCGAAGGCGTCCAGCGCGGCGTCCGACTCGGCGGGCTCGACGCAGACGTAGCCACGGGCGGTCGGCACCCCGGCCGCCGCCATCACGTCCTTCGCGAAGCCCTTGGAACCCTCCAGCCGGGCGGCCTCGGCGGACGGTCCGAACACGGGGATGCCACGCTCCCGGACGGCGTCCGCCACCCCGGCGACCAGGGGCGCCTCGGGCCCGACGACCACGAGGTCGGCGGCGAGTTCGGCGGCCAGCCCGGCCACGGCCGGGCCGTCGCACGGGTCGACGGGGTGCGGGGTGGCGATCTCCGCCGTACCCGCGTTGCCGGGGGCGCAGTGCACCTCGGTGACCTGCGGGTCGTGCGAGAGCGAGCGGCAGAGCGCGTGTTCGCGGGCACCGCCGCCGATGACAAGGATCCTCACGCGGCCACCCTAGCGGCAGCCCGGGACCGCCCCGACGGCGGGACGATACGGGCGACCGGGGTGAACCGGACGCCCGGCGCCGACGGCGGGTGCCGGGGCGCCGGGCGGGCGGTCAGCTGAAGACGATCAGGGCACCCTGGGCCAGGCTGCGGGTCGCGGCGGCGTGCAGGCTCAGCCAGACGTGGCGTTCCCGGGCGAAGGGCCCGTCGGCGGCCGGGACGGCCACGGCGGGCTCCTCCAGCTCCGTGGGGCGGGCCGGGGCCTGCGGCGGGGGTGGCGGATTGCCGGGGTCGATGCCCAGGTACGGGGCGACGGCGGTCAGTTCGCGCAGCAGCCCCTGGCTGGAGCCCAGCGGCCCGCCGCCCTCCATCAGCTCCTCGTTGCTGAGCGGGGCGGGGAAGTCGAGGGGGACGTAGGCGCCCGCGTGGTCGTAGTGCCAGGCGAGGTGGGACTGCTGGGCGGTCGGCCCGAACATCTCCAGCAACTGTTCGTAGTCGCCGCCAAGTTCGTCCACCGGGGTGACCTCCAGGTTGCACAGCTGGAGGAGGTGGGCCCGGCGGAGGAAGTGCAGCGCGTCGTAGTCGAATCCGGCCACCGGGGCGACGTCCCCGGAGAGGCCCGGCATGTAGCCGTGGATCGGGACCGGGGGCAGTCCCGCCTCGGCCAGCGCCCGGTCGTAGGCGGCGATCTCCTCAGCGAACGGGTTGTCGGGGCTGTGACACAGCACGTCGACCAGGGGAACCAGCCAGAGATCACAGGCCAAGGGTGCTCCAACTCCTCTGTGCGCGCGTCCGAAGGGGCGGGCCGGAGCGCGGCCCCGGCCGCATCGGCCCTGGCCGCACCGGCCCGGCCGGGGTGCGGTCAGCGTAATGCCGCTTCCGCCGCGAGCACACCGGGCCTTCCGGCAGTCAGACAGTGTCCGTCCCGGCCGGGCGCGCGGCGGACAGGTGCGCGGGCAGCGTGTTCCGTTCGGCCGCGGCCAGTTCGTCCGCGAGGGTCAGCGCGTGCTCGTTGTACGCGGTCAGCAGCCGCTGGGCGAGCGCGGCCTCACCCCGCTCCACGGCGGCGAGCACCTCGCCGTGGCCCGCCCAGAGCCGGCCGGCGAGCGTGCCCCTGCGCACCTCCTCGCGGCGCAGCCACGGCACCGCGTACACCCAGCACTGCACCCGCAGCCGGTCGAGGAAGTCCCGGACGTACGGGTTGCCGACCAGGCGGTTCAGCTCGCGCCAGAAGCGCAGGTCGTAGCCGATCAGCACGTCGAGGTCGCCGACTCGCGCGGAGCGGGCCGCGGCCTCGGCGCGGCGCCGCACGGAGGTGAGCACCTCGGGCGAGACCGCGGGCGCGGGCGGTGGCTCGGCGCCCGGGACCACGGGAGTCGACGGGCCGGGCCCCGCCGGGTCCGGGCTGGCCGGACCGGGCGTCGGGCCGGGCGTCGGGCCGGGCGTCGGGCCGGGCGTCGGGCCGGGCGTCGGGCCGGAAACGGGGTCGAGGTCGGGGTCGGGGTCGGGGGTGGACGAGGCGGGGCGGGCGCCGAACCGGAGGCGGCGGAAGACGCCGTCCAGGATCAGCGCCCGCGCCTCGACCATCGAGCGGAAGTCGTCGAGCGTGAACTCGTGCACCCGGAAGCCGCGGTGCTGCTCGACGTCGAGCAGCCCCTGCGCGGCGAGATCGATCAGCGCCTCCCGCACCGGGGTGGCCGAGACGCCGTACTGTTCCGCGATCTCCTTGACCGTGAACTCCCGCCCGGCGGGCAGCCGTCCGGCCAGCATCTCGTCGGTCAGCGCGGTGGCGATCTGCGCGCGCAGGGTGCTGCGGGTGATCACGACACGGTGCCCGTCACGGTGTGCGCGTCGGCGGCGCGCAGCGCCACATCCAGCGCGGCGAGCGCGTCCCGCGCCTCCGCCTCGGTGATGGTGCAGGGCGGCACCACGTGGGTGCGGTTCATGTTGACGAACGGCCAGATGCCGTTGGCGGTGGCGGCGGCGGTGAAGTCGGCCATCGGCTTCTTGTCCGCGCCCGCCGCGTTGTACGGCACCAGCGGCTCCCGCGTCTCCCGGTCGCGGACCAGGTCCAGCGCCCAGAACGCGCCGACGCCGCGCACCTCGCCCACCGAGGGGTGCCGTTCGGCCAGTTCCCGCAGCCCCGGGCCGAGCACGGTCTCCCCGAGCCGGGCCGCGTTCTCCACGATGCCCTCCTCGGCCATGGTGGTGAGGGTGGCGACGGCGGCGGCGCAGGCCAGCGGGTGGCCGGAGTAGGTGAGCCCGCCCGGGTAGGGCCGCTCCTCGAAGGTGTCCGCGATCCGCCCGGAGAGGGCGACGCCACCGAGCGGCACGTAGCCGGAGTTGACGCCCTTGGCGAAGGTCATCAGGTCCGGCACCACGTCGTAGAGGTCGGCGGCGAACCAGGTGCCGGTGCGGCCGAACCCGGCCATCACCTCGTCCAGGATGAACACGATGCCGTGCCGGTCGCAGATCTCCCGCACCCCGGCGAGGTAGCCGGGCGGCGGCGGCATGATGCCCGCGGTGCCAGGGATCGTCTCCAGGATGATCGCGGCGACGGTGCCGGGGCCCTCGTGGGCGAGGGTGCGCTCCAGGTGCTCCAGCGCCCGCGCGCACTCCTCCTCCTCGGTGCTGGACCAGAACGGCGAGCGGTACAGGTGCGGTCCCCAGAAGTGGACGACGCCCGCGGTGCCCTGGTCGGAGGGCCAACGCCGGGGGTCACCGGTGAGGTTGATCGCGGTCTGGGTGCCGCCGTGGTACGAGCGGTAGGCGGACAGCAGCTTGCTCCGCCCGGTGTGCAGCCGCGCCATCCGCACGGCGTGCTCGACGGCGTCGGCGCCCCCGTTGGTGAAGAAGATCCGGTCGAGGTCGCCGGGGGTGCGCTCGGCGATCAGCCGGGCGGCCTCCGAGCGGGACTCGATCGCGAAGGCGGGCGCGAAGGTGCACAGCCGCTCGGCCTGCTCCCGCACCGCGGCGACGACCTTGGGGTGCTGATAGCCGATGTTGGTGAAGACGAGGCCGCTGGAGAGATCCAGATAGCGGTTTCCGTCGTAGTCCCAGAAGTACGAGCCCTCGGCCCCGGCGACCGCCAGCGGGTCGATCTGGGCCTGGGCTGACCAGGAGTGGAATACATGGGCCCGGTCGGCGTCCTTGACGGCACGGCCGGTCGCGGGGTCCGGCTCGGGCGCGGCTGCATGCGGTGTCACGTCGCTACCTCGGTTCGCTCGCCCGGGACGAGCCGGCGGCGGCGCCCGGACCGGTGGCTTGCCGCGCACCGGCACCGTGCGGGTCCGCGCCGGTTCCCGGGTTCGGGACAGGCGGAGGCACCCAGCGTAGAGCCATCCGGCCAGGGCGCCAGAGGGCGGCGGCCACCACTTCCCCGGTCACCGCCCCGGTCACGGCCTCGGTCACCGCCAGGTCACCGCCCCGAGCGGGGCCGGGCCGGGCGGCTCACTGATCCCCGTACGGCACGGGGAGGTCCGTACGGCACGGGGTGCGCCCGGGGCGGGGTGGGGGAAGGTCAGGGTGGGGTGGAGGAGTCGGGGGGCCGGTGTGAACGCGTGGCCGGGAGAGGTGAACAGGCGGTCAAAGAGAGTCCGCCCGGCATCCCTCTCGTGACCTTCGCGCCGCAGAGTGAACCGAACGCGCCGGGATCCGGCGGCGGTACGCGCGGGGAGGGAGACGGGCGGCACGAGGAGCGCGGGACGAGCGGAGAGTGGTGGCCGGTGCGCGCGGCGAACCCCTGATCTTGGATGATGTGTCCGGGGAGGTACCCGGACCCCGACCGGGAGCGGGGCGCCTCCCGGGCGGCGAGCCGGTGGACCACCGTCCGTCCGGCGGGCCCCGGCGGAAGGCAACGGTCCGGGCGGTTCACACGTCGAAGACACCGGAACCCCGGCCGCGGAGCGGGCGGGAGGCCGGACACACCGGACACTCCGGACAGAACCGGATGCCGGACAGGCGGGCTGAGGGGCCGAACCGGAACGCACCGGACACCGGAGCGAACCGGCCGTCCGGGACCACGGTCCGGGCGGCGGCCACCACCGGGCCAGGGAGCGAGACGCAGGATGGGGGAGCGGATGACAGGGCGGTCGGCGGAGGGTGAGGGACCGCCCGTCGGAACGGGGACGGTGCTCGGCGGCTACCGGCTGCTGAGCAAGCTCGGCGCCGGCGGCATGGGGCAGGTGTACCTGGCCCGCTCCGAGGGCGGGCGCACCGTCGCGGTGAAGCTGATCAAGGCGGAACTCGCGGTCGAGGCGGAGTTCCGGGCCCGTTTCCGGCAGGAGGTGCGCGCGGCCCGGCTGGTCGACGGCGCGTGGACGGCGCCGGTGCTGGACGCGGACACCGAGGCCCACACCCCCTGGGTCGCCACCGGCTACATCGCCGGATCCTCGCTGGACCACGTGGTCTCCGGCAGCGGCCACGGCCCGCTGCCGGCGGACTCGATGCGCACCCTCGGGCACGGCCTGGCGAGCGCGCTGGCCGACATCCACCGGGCCGAGCTGGTCCACCGCGACCTGAAGCCGTCCAACGTGCTGATCACCATCGACGGCCCGCGCGTCATCGACTTCGGTATCGCCCGCGCCCTGGACGCCGTCCCCGAGTCCACGCTGACCCGGACGGGCATGGTGCTCGGCTCGCCCGCCTACATGTCCCCCGAGCAGATCCGCGGGGAGCAACTCTCCGCGGCCAGCGACGTGTTCAGCATGGGCAGCATCCTCGTCTACGCGGCCACCGGCCGCTCGCCGTTCGGCGGTCAGGAGTCCGGCAACATCCACTCGCTGATGTACCGGATCACCCAGGGCGAACCGGACCTCGGCGGGCTCCAGGAGCCGGTGCGGACGCTGGCCGAGGAGTGCCTGGCCAAGGAGGCGGCGATGCGCCCCACCGCGGAGGAGGTGGCCGAGCGGCTGCGCCCGGAGGAGACCGGCGTCGCCATCCCGCCGTGGCTGCCGGCCGAGCTGATCGCCGAGTTGGGGCGGCACGCGGTGCGGCTGCTGGACACCGACACCCCGCCGTCCGGCTCCGGCGCGCCGGGACGGACGCCCGAACCCGCGCGGAGCGCGGCGGCGGAGGCGTCCGAGGAGGCGAGCGGGGAGCCCGGTACCCGGATCGAGCCGTCCTCGGAGGCGCCGACCACCTCGGTCCGCGCGCGGGGCCCGGCCGCCGACGATCCGGGCGCGGGGGACGGCGCGTCGGCGCCGCCCCGCCGGGGCGCCCGGCGCGGGCGGCTGCTGCTCGGGCTGGCGGCGGGCGCACTGGTGCTCGGCGCCGGGTACGCGGTGGGCTCCGAGGTGCTCGGCACCTCGAACCAGGGGGGCGGCGGCTCGGCACAGCGGGAGAGCGACGTGCCGAAGCGGTTCCTCGGCACCTGGACGGGCGTCGTCGAGCGCGGCGGCGAACCGACGGGGCAGTACCGGCGGTTCGTCATCACCCCGGGCGAGCGGGGGGAGTTGGTCGCCCGGAGCGTCAGCCTGGGCCGGGACTACTCCTGCGACAGCGACGGCAAGCTCGCCTCCAGCGACCCGGTGGACGGGCTGCGGCTGGACACCCGGGTGGTGCGCAGCGTCCCCGAGGGCAAGTGCTCGGCGATCGGCGAGCACACGCTCCGCCCCGGCGGCGGGGGCACCCTGGAGTGGGAGGCGGGCGGCCGCACCGCGACGCTGCGCAAGGTCACCGGGGAGGAGAGGCTCTCCGCCGAACTGCTCGGTGAGTGGCGGCGCACGCTGCCCAACGGCGGTACCCAGACGATGACCGTCCAGCAGGCCGCGCCCGGCAAGCGGGGCGTCCGGCTGGTGTCGGAGGGCGGCGGCGAGCACTGCGAGGCCACGATGACCCTGTTCTCGGCGGGCGACGCGGACAGCCCGGTACGGCTCGGCCCGCCCGCCCTCGACCGGGAGGCGTCCGACGGCGCCTGCGTCACCGGCGCCTCCTCGACCCTGCGCGTCGAGAACGGCCAGCTGATCCGGGAGTTCCCGGACGGCCGCACCCGCACCTACGTCCCCGCCGACTCCCCCGGCTGACGCCCGCCCGGCGCCGCGCACCGATACGGGCCGGTGCGGGCTCCGGGCCCTCGGGATCGGAACCTCCTCGGGTCCCCCTGAACCCGCACGGCCGCGGTTCCCCCGGGCCTCCGGGGGGTGCCTCGACTACGTGGTCCGCAGGTCCCGGGCGCGCAGACCCAGCAGTCCACAGGCGACCAGCGCGGCGGCGAGAGCGGTGAGCAGCAGCAGCGGCGTCCAGGTCAGGGACTCGGCGGGCAGCCGCGGCACGTGGCCGAAGGGCGAGAGGTTCTTCGCCCAGTCCGGCAGTCGCAGGATCTCGCCGAGGTAGCCGACGACGAAGGCGTACGGGGGCAGCACCCACACCAGCCCCGTCGCCCGCGGCAGCCAGCCGTAAAGGGCCACCGCGAGTCCGGCGGTCACCCAGAGCGCGGGCGCGTAGCCGAGGGCGGCCCCGGCCAGCCGGCCGACGAGCGCGGCGTCCCCGGTGGTGACGGCACCGGCGACGCCGCAGCCGAGACCGCCCAGCACCAGCGCGAGGGTGCCGCCGAGCAGCGCCACCGCCAGGTGCGCACCGGCCCAGCGGGGCCGGGACAGCGAGGTCGCGAGCAGCGGCTCGGCCCGTCCGGCGTCCTCCTCGACGCGCGGGCGCAGCGCCCCGAGCACCGCGCACACCGTGGCGACCACCGCCACCACGATCATGATCATGGAGGCGAAGGCGTCCTCGATGGTGCCGCCGTATCCCGCGATCGCCTCGCGGATGTCCTCCATGTCGTCGAGCATCCGGTCGACGTCCCCGAGGACCGCCCCGTACATCGCGCCGAGCAGGAACGTCGCCACGCAGAACCCGAGGAGCAGCCCGCGCTGGAAGCGGAGGGCGCTGCCCAGCGGGGTGGCCAGCGCGCGGCCCGCGCGGGTCCGGCCGCCGCGCGTGGCGCGGATTCCGGCGCCCACGTCCCGGCGGGTGCTCAGCAGGTAGCCGAGGGCGGTGAGGGCCAGCGCGCAGCCCGTCGCGAGCAGCAGCGGCCACCAGCGGTCGTCGACGAACGGGTAGCTGCGCTGCGCCCAGCCGATAGGCGACATCCAGGACAGCGCGGCGTCGCCCACGTCGCCCGCGGCGCGCAGCGCGTAGGCGAGGCCGAGCACCGCGAAGGCCATCCCGGAGGCGCCGCGCGCGTGCGCGGTCAGCTGGGTGGTGACCACCGCGACGGCCGCGAGGACGATGCCGACGGAGGCGCAGGCCAGCCCGAACAGCAGCGCCCCGGCGAGGGTGACCCCGGGCAGGCCGAGCCCGGCGAGGCTCACCGCGAGCAGTAGCGCCAGCGCCAGGTTGGCGCCGCAGGCGACGAGCAGCGCCGCCGTGGTCATCGCGTGCCGCCCGACGGTCCCGGCGCGCACCAACTCGGCCCGGTTGGCCTCCTCCTCGGCGCGCGTGTGCCGCACCACGGTGAGCACGCTCATCAGCCCGAGCAGCACGCCCAGCACGGACAGCACCTCGTGGGCGGTCATCGAGCCCGGGTTGTAGTCGGTGAGGTAGTGGCGCGGCCCGGACATCGCGATGGTGGCGGGGGTGTCCATCGTCCTCGCGGCGGCGGCCCGGTCGGCGGCCTCCGGGTAGAGGGCGTCCAGGTTCACGGCGGCGACGACGGTCAGCGCCGTCAGGCCGAGCAGCCAGCCGGGCAGCCGGAACCGGTCCCGGCGCAGGGCGAAGCGGAGCAGCGGGACGGTCCCGGCCAGCGGGCCCCCGGGGGGCGGGGCGGGCGCGGCGTGCCGGGCGGCGCCGCCGGGGCGGGAGGCGGTCGCCGGGGCGGTCATCGGGCGCCGCCGGGGCCACCCGCGTCCGGCGTGGGCCGCTGCGCCGGATCGGCGGCGGCGCCGGGTGGCGGGACCCGGGCCGGGTCCGACGGGGCGGCGGTGACGCCGAGTTCGTCGCCGTAGTGCCGGAGCATCAGCTCCTCCAGCGTCGGCGGATGGCTGACCAGGCCGCGCACCCCGAAGGTGGCCAGCCGCCGCACCACCTCGTCGAGGTGCCCGCCGTCGACGGAGAACCGCACCGCCCGCGCCTCCCCCACCCCGGCGCCCTCCGTGGCCGGGTCCACCGGACCGTCCAGGGCGGCGAGTTCCCGCACGTCGTGCACGCCGGGCAGCTCGGCCAGCCCGGTCACCGGACGCTCCGTCTCCACCTCGATCGTGGTACGCGTCAGATGGCGCAGCTCGCCGAGGGAGCCGGACTGCACGATCCGGCCGAGGCGGATGATGCTCACCCGGTCACAGAGCTTCTCCACCTGGGCGAGGATGTGACTGGAGAGCAGCACCGTCCTGCCCCGCTCGGTGGCCTCCGCGATCGTCTCCTGGAAGGCGACCTCCATCAGCGGGTCGAGCCCCGCCGTCGGCTCGTCCAGCAGCAGCAGTTCGGCGTCCGAGGCGAGCGCGGCCACGATCGCGACCTTCTGCCGGTTCCCCTTGGAGTAGGTACGGCCCTTCTTGCCCGGGTCGAGCTGGAAGCGTTCGATCAGCTCGGCCCGGCGGCGCTCCTCCCCGGCCCGTGCCCGGCGCCCGCTGGGCGGCCCACCGCGCAGCCGGGTCAGCAGGTCGATCGCCTCGCCACCGGTCAGGTTCGGCCACAGCTCCACGTCCCCCGGGACGTAGGCCAGCCGCCGGTGCAGGGCCACGGCGTGCTTCCACGGATCGCTGCCCAGCAGCCGCACCGAACCGGCGTCGGCGCGCAGCAGCCCCAGCAGCACCCGGATCGTGGTCGATTTGCCCGCGCCGTTCGGGCCGAGGAACCCGTGCACCTCACCGGCGCGGACCCGCAGGTCCAGCCCGTCCAGCGCGCGGGTCCGACCGAAGGTCTTCACCAGTCCGGAGATGTCGATCGCGGTTTCGGTGGCTTCCGTCGTCATGAGTTCGAAGCTACTGTTTCTTCAGAAATTTGTGAAGTCAGGAAAACAAGGGTGCGTCACCGTGCCGTTCCCCTGTTCCCACCACCGTTCCCACCGCCGCCGTTACCCCGCCCGGTCCCGGTCCGATCCCGGTCCGATCGGTCCCGCCGACCGGTCCCGGTTCGTCCCGTCCCGCGCGTCCGTCCGTCCGTCGGGGGTGCCTCCCCGGTCGGGGCACCGGGCTCCGGGGCGCGGGCGAACACGGTTGGCGCAGGCAGACTAGGGTTCGTCCCACCCGATCCCGGACGCCCCGGCGCACCGTCCGGCCACGGCCACCGGGACACGGGTCGCCACGGCGCGGCGCCACCGGGCCACCGGCGGACGAGCCGGACGGGAGCGGAGCGGGACGGCGGCCGGACAGCGGCGGACGGGACAGGGACGCGGAGCGTCACGGAACGCGCGGCGGGCCGCGCGGCGGACACGGGAGAAGTCGGTCAGTGGCAGGTGAGCACGGCACGCACCAGACCCGGGAGGCGGAGCAGCCCACCGGGCACCGGGAGCCCACGGCGGACGCGGAGCCCTCGGCGGACGCCGGGGACACGGGCGCGGCGGGGCTCTCCGACGCCATGGCGCGGTACGACCGGGTGACCTCACCGTTCGTCGAGCGCTTCGCGGCCGACCTGACCGAGGTCGGCATGCAGCGCATGTCCGCCCGCGTCTTCGCCTGCCTGCTCGCCTCCGAGGAGGGCGCACTGACCTCCGCCGAACTCGGCGAACGCCTCCGGGCCAGCCCGGCCGCGATCTCCGGGGCCGTGCGCTACCTCGCCCAGCGGCACATGGTCAGCCGGGAGCGGACTCCCGGCTCCCGGCGGGAGCGCTACCGCCTCTACGCCGACACCTGGTTCGCCTCCCTGATGGACGCGACGAACGCGCTCACCCGCTTCTCCACCACCCTGCGCGGCGGCGTGGACACCCTCGGCGCGGACACCACCGCGGGCCGCAGACTCCGGGAGAACAGCGAGTTCCTGGAGTTCCTGCGCGCCGAACTCCAGGACGCGATGCGCCGCTGGCAGGACGAACGCCGGTAACCGGCCGCCCGCCCGCGCCCCGGCGGCTATCCGCCGGGCAGGACGAGACGCCAGGCGTCCGGCCGCACGGTCCAGGTCCGGGCCGTCACCGGACCGGCCAGCCAGGTGTCCGCGTGGTAGCGGAACTCCGGCCCCGAGACCGTCACCGCGCGCGCCCGCGCCCGCACCGGGGCACCGCCCCGCGCGGGCCGCACCGCCACCTCGGCCATCCCGCGCCCGCCCTCCGGGCGCGGGGCGACCGAGATCTCCGTCACGGGACCGCCCGGTCCGGCCAGCACCCGCCCGTCCGCCTCCACGCGCAGCCCCCGCGGACCACTCCGGCCGCCGGAGACGCCCCCCTGCCGGGGAGCCGGAACCCGTTCCTCGCCGGGCGGCCCGGCACCGGTCCGCTCGTCCGGCCCGCCCTCGCCCGGTCCACGACGGCCGAAGCCGCCCCAGCCGCCGAGCACCCCGGCACCCCGCCGCTGCTCCCCGGGCCCGGCCGGACGCCGGGCGCCGTCCCCGTTCTCGGGCGCGCCCCGGGCGAGAGCGCCAAGGCCCAGCCGGGGACCGGCCCGGCCCAGCACCCCGCGCCGCTCCTCGCCGCCGGGGATCCGCAGCCCGCCGAGGACCAGCCCGCCGGTCTCGTCGGCCAGCAGGTCGAGGGGGCGCTCGACGCCCGAGAGCACCGCGCGGGCGGCGCTCACCACGTCGGAGGGCACCCCGAGTCCACGGGCCAGGGCCACCCGGGCGTCCGCGCCGACCGGCACCACCGCCAGCGCCGCGTCCGCCAGTTCCCGCTCGCGGTCGAGCAGCCGCACCGCGTTGAGCAGCACCCGGTCGTCGCCGATCAGCACCGGCCGTCTGCTGCCCCGGCGGGCCAGCGCCCGTGCCGCCTCCTCACCGCACTCGGGAAGGCACACCTTCGCTCCGGGGGCACCCGCGCACAGCACATCGCGCGCGATGCGCACCGCCTCGCCGTCCACCCGCCGCGCGGCGGGGTCGACGACCAGGAGCAAAGGTCCTGCTGAACGCACCGGGTCTGGAGCCGACACCTCGGTCCCTTCTCAGCACGCTCCCCGCGTCCGGCGGGGAGGCCGTTCGTCACCCGACAAGAATGTTCGGTAATCTCTCGGTGCAAGAGCCCCTGTCGCTGTTGCGTCAGGGGCTTCCTCAGTCTGGGGCACCAGTCCACGGCTCTCGCGGTCACGTGAGCCGTACCGCGCGTACGCCTCGTACGCCGGGTACGGCTCGTTCTCCGTGCCGCACCGCACGTGGGACATGCCCCGCCCGAAAGGGGTGTACGCCTGTGCCCGCACTTGTGCTGCTCGGTGCTCAGTGGGGTGACGAGGGCAAGGGAAAGGCCACCGACCTGCTCGGCGGCTCGGTCGACTACGTGGTGCGCTACCAGGGCGGGAACAACGCCGGTCACACGGTCGTCGTGGGCGACCAGACCTACGCGCTCCACCTGCTCCCCTCCGGGATCCTCTCGCCCGGCTGCACCCCGGTCATCGGCAACGGCGTCGTCGTGGACCCGTCGGTCCTGCTCTCCGAGCTGAGCGGGCTGAACGAGCGCGGTGTGGACACCTCCCGCCTGCTGCTCAGCGGCAACGCCCACCTGATCACGCCGTACCACGAGACGCTCGACAAGGTGACGGAACGCTTCCTCGGGACGCGGAAGATCGGCACCACCGGTCGCGGGATCGGCCCGACCTACGCCGACAAGATCAACCGCGTGGGCATCCGGGTCCAGGACCTCTTCGACGAGTCCATCCTGCTCCAGAAGGTCGAGGCCGCCCTCGACTTCAAGAACCAGCTACTCGCCAAGTTGTACAACCGGCGCGCGATCGGCGCCGAGCAGGTGGTCGAGGAGCTGCTGGGCTACGCCGACCAGCTGCGCGGCTTCGTGACGGACACCACCCTGGTCCTCAACCGGGCGGTGGACGACGGGAAGGTCGTGCTGTTCGAGGGCGGTCAGGGAACCCTCCTCGACGTGGACCACGGCACCTATCCGTTCGTCACCTCGTCGAACCCGACGGCGGGCGGCGCCTGCACCGGCTCCGGGGTGGGCCCCACCAAGATCGACCGGGTGATCGGCATCCTCAAGGCGTACACCACCCGGGTCGGCTCCGGTCCCTTCCCGACCGAGCTGCTCGACGCCGACGGCGAGGCGCTGCGCGAGATCGGCGGCGAGCGGGGCGTCACCACCGGGCGGGACCGCCGCTGCGGCTGGTTCGACGCGGTCATCGCGCGCTACGCCACCCGCGTCAACGGGCTCACCGACTTCTTCCTCACCAAGCTGGACGTGCTCACCGGCTGGGAGCGCGTCCCGGTCTGCGTCGCGTACGAGGTCGACGGGGTACGGGTGGAGGAACTGCCCTACAACCAGAGCGACTTCCACCACGCCAAGCCGATCTACGAGTACCTGCCCGGGTGGAGCGAGGACATCACCAAGGCGAAGAGCTTCGACGAACTCCCCGCCAACGCACGGGCGTACGTCAAGGCGCTGGAGGAGATGTCGGGCGCCCCCATCTCGGCCGTCGGCGTCGGCCCGGGCCGCGAGGAGACGATCCAGATCAACTCCTTCCTCTGAGCCCCAGCCCCACCGCGCCCCACCGCCCCGCCCCACCGGGCGGGGCGGCGTGCGTCACGCACCGCGTGAGCGTGCCCCGCGCGCCCAAGGGCGCCGGGGCGGGCCTCACTTGGTGGGTTCGGTGCGGACGAAGCCGTCCGCACCGCCGTCCGGCCACTTCAGGATCATCTCCTGGCCGCCCGCCTTCACCTCGGCGGTGCTGGTCTTCGTCTCGCCCTCGCAGGTGATCGTGACGGACAGCCCCTTGGCCGTGCCCGGGCAGTCCACGCCGTTGCCCTTGAGGGTGACCGTGCCCCCGTTGATGGTCAACGTGCCGACCCCACCGTCCGGCGTCCGGCGGTAGTAGTACCAGAGTCCCTGGATCCGCTTGTCGCCCGCCTGTTGACCACCGGACGACCCTCCCGAGGACGAACCGCCCCCGGACGAACCGCCGGAGGAGGAACCGCCGCCCGAGGAGCCCGAGCCGTCGGGCGAACTCGGCTTCGGCTGCGCGGTGTTGGTGTCCCCGCCGCCGCTCGCTCCGGGTTCCCTCTTCTCGGGCTTCTCGGGTTTCTCGGGTTTCTCCGGCTCCGTGGCCTCGGGACTGGCCGAGGGCTCCTCGGAGGGGCTGGGCGAGGACTTCCTCTCCTCCGCCGGGCTCTCGCTCCGCGTCACCCTGTCGGAGGCGCTGTCGTCTCCGCCACCGCCGCACCCGGTGAGCACCAGGGCCAGCACCGCGGCGCCAGCCGCGAGCGACGTCGTTGTCTTTCGCACGAGTATTCCTGTCGTTCCGCTGAATTCGTGGGGCGTTACGGGGAGTTCGGATGACCGCCGGGCGTCGTCGCGCGCGCCGTCCGAGGTACGGCGGACCGAGAACGCGGGCCGCGTACGACGGTTCGGGCCGGAAACGGCGGGCGGACGGCTCGCCGGCCCACCGGCGCGCGCCGGTGCGGGCCGAACCGCCCGGTGGACCGCCGCCACCGGCCGGACGACCCGCCCCGGCTCGGACGGCCACGGCCGCGAGGCGGACCGCGGTGGCACACGCCACACGCGGCCGGACCCCGTCCGACGGCCGTACCGTGGCTCACCACCAGGGCGGACCACCGCTCCCGAGTGACCGGACACGGCGGGCGCCCCCGGCTATTCGAGCATTCCGCCGGTCCGGTGTTTCTCAGGGCTCCAGAAGACTGCCACACCCCACGAGCGGATTTCGACGCCCGCCCGCTGTTCGCCACATCAGTTCTTCTGCACCTCAGAACAATTCGTGAATTCCCGTGCGGGATTGAGGCTTTCGCACGTCAATTACCCCGTAGCGGCGGCTGGTCCGCTTGTCCCGGAGGCACCCGGTTCGACCGCCGCTCCCCGGGGATTCCCGGAACCCCCGTGACAGCCACGGCCCGAAGAATTCCCCTTCCACCGCGAATAATTCACAGTCAGCTCCGGAAATCACCCACACCACCGGGACGGGAACCTTCGCCCGCCGACCCACTTCCCCCGCCAACACGTCGCACCAGGCTTCGAGTTGGAGCCGCGCCCGGACGCGGGACGACCTGCGGGGGGCATGTGGGTACGGACACGGGTACGGGCCCGCGCCCGGTGGGAGGCGGGGCCCGTGGGGGCCGGTGGGCCCGGTGGGGGTCAGCCCAGGATGGTGCGCAGCACGTCGTACGGCGGGGTGCCGGGCGTGAGCGCCGCGAAGTGGCCCGCGCCGGGCAGCAGATGGAGCCGGGCGCCCCAGTTGCTGGCGTAGCGGCGGGACAGTTCCAGCGGGACGTCGCCGTCGGCGGTGCCGTGCAGGATCTCCACCGGTACCCGGGGGAGCAGCCGCATCGGATCGGCCTCCCACATCAGCGAGTCCCCCGGGCGCGCGCCGCCCAGCAGCTCCGCCACCGCGCCGTCGCTCAGGCGGAGTTCGTGTGCGCGCGCGAGGTCCGCGACCGGCGCCAGCACCACCACGCGGCCCGCCGCCCGCTCCCGGCGCGCGGCGGCGCACAGTGCCAGGTGCCCGCCGGAGGAGTGGCCGAACAGCACGCTCGGGGGCGCCCCGAGGTGGTCCAGGGCCGCGTCGACGTCCTCGACGGTTCGCGGCCAGCCACCGCCGTCCCCGATCCGCCGGTACTCGATCAGCGCGACCGTCCGCCCGGTGGCCGCCAACGCGGCGGCGAACGGCCGGAGATACGCCCGGTCGTACGCCGCCCGCCAGTAACCGCCGTGCAGCAGAGCGATGTTGGGTCCGGACGCGTCGGCGCCGTAGATGTCGACCAGCTGGGACGGGTGCGGCCCGTACTGTTCCGTGCGGTCCGGCGCGGGCACCGGACGATCCAACAGCCCCTGGAACGCCGCCTGTTCGGCGCCCACCGAGGCGCCCCCGACGGGACGCCCGGCCTCTCCGGCCTCGCTCACCTGATGACCTCCCCCAGGGCACGAGCTGCGCGCTCCGCGTCCCGGAAGGAAGTGTAGAGCGGGGTGAAGCCGAAACGGAGTACTCCGGGATGGCGGAAGTCACCGACCACCCCGCGTTCGGCGAGCGCCTCCAGCGCCGGGCGCGCGTCCTCGGCGGGCTCGCAGACCAACGCGACCTGACTGCCGCGCCGTTCGTGCGCCACCGGGGTGAGCGAGCGGAGCCGCGGCTCCCCCGGGCCGTACTCCGCGACGCAGCGCAGGAAGAAGTCGGTCAGGGCGAGGGACTTCGCCCGCACCGCGGCGATGTCCACGCCCTCCCAGACCCGCAGGGCCTCCTCCAGCGCCAGCGTCGAGAGGATGTCCGGCGTCCCGACCCTGCCCCGCACCGGCCCCTGGGCCGGGGTGTAGTCGGAGGCCATCGCGAACGGCTCGGCGTGCGAGTTCCAGCCGGGCAGTGGCGAGTCGAACCGCCCCTGCACGGCCTCGTTGACGTACAGGAAGGCGGGTGCGCCCGGGCCGCCGTTGAGGAACTTGTAGGTGCAGCCCGCAGCGAAGTCCACGCCGTGCGCGTCGAGTTCGACGGGCAGCGCGCCCGCGCTGTGGCACAGGTCCCACACGGTGCGCACCCCGGCGGCGCGCAGCCCCCGGGTGATCGCGGGCAGGTCGTGCAACTCGCCCGTGCGGTAGTCGACATGGTTGACGAGCGCCGCCGCCGTCGCGGGCCCGGCCTCCTCCGCCATCGCGGCGGCGGCGACCGGCCGGATCGCGCAGCCCGTCATCCGGGCGGCCGAGGCGGCGATGTACCCGTCGGTCGGGAAGGTCGCCGCGTCCACCAGCACCTCGGTGCGGCCGGGCGCCTCCTCCCGGGCGATCCGCACCGCGCCCACCACCGCCTTGAAGAGGTTCACGCTGGTGGAGTCGCCCACCACGATCCGCCCGGGCGCCGCGCCCACCAGCGGCGCGATCCGGTCACCGATCCGCTCGGGCGCCGTCCACCACCCGGCCTCGCCCCAGGAGCGGATGCGTCCTCTGCCCCACTCGCGCTCCACCACGTCGGCGAGCCGCCCGGCGACCGAGCGGGGCAGCGCGCCCAGCGAGTTCCCGTCGAGGTAGACCGTCTCCGGTTCCAGCACGAACTCCGCGCGCTTGGCCCGCAGTTCGTCAGCCTCGTCGCAGGCCGCCGCCGTCTCCACCAGCTCCCCGGCGGCCATCCCACCGGTGCCGGTCGCCACAGTGGCCGGACGCTCCCCGGACGGTTCGGCGACGGGACCCGGAACGCCGGGGTCCAGGGCCTCCGGACGCGTGTCAGACATGGCTGCGCGCCGCCCACAGCTCGGGGAAGACGTTCTTCGCCGCGCGCTTCTCCAGCCACGCGACCCCCGGCGAACCGCCGGTGCCCCGCTTGGCGCCCATCGCCCTGCGGGTGGCGACCAGATGGTCGTTCCGCCAGCGCCACACCAGCTCCGCCACCTCCGTCAGCGCCTCGCCGAGCCGCAGGCGCTCGCCACCGCCGTCACCCACCGCGTCCGCCGGACCCTCCGGGCCGGTGGACGTGCCGGAGGCGTAGACCCGCGCCCACACCTCCTCGACCCCGGGGTCGGAGACGTAGCGCTCGGTGACGTCCCGCTCCAGCACGGCCCGGGGCACCGGCTCCCCGCGCCGGGCGAGGTAGCGCAGCGCCTCGTCGTAGAGGCTCGGCTCCTGGAGCGCCTTCTCCAGCTCCGCGTACACCCGCGGACTGCCCCGGTGCGGCACGAGCATCGCCGCGGACTTCTCGCCGAGCAGGAACTCCATCCGGCGGTACATCGCGGACTGGAAACCCGAACCCTCCCCGAGGATCGCGCGGAAGGCGTTGAACTCGGCGGGCGTCAGCCGGGCCAGCGGCTCCCAGGAGGCGTTCAGCGCGACCAGCTCGTAGCAGGAACGCCGGAGCGCCGCCAGCGCGCGCGGTAGCTCGTCCTGCCGCAGCGCTTCGGCGGCGGTGTCCCACTCGTGGACGATCGCGGTGAACCACAACTCCATGACCTGCGTGGTGACCAGGAAGGCCAGTTCACCGGGCTCGTCCGAGCGAAGGTCCTGAAGGTGGGTGAGGACGTCCGCGTGGACGTAGTCCTCGTAGGGGGTGGTGCCCTCGAAGTCCAGATTCGGCTCCTGCGAACCGGCTTCCGGGGCATCGGGAAGCTGCGACATTGCTGTCTCCTCGACACGAACTGCCGGGTAGCGGTCCGCTCCTCCTGTCGTCTCGACTGCATCGGAGCCCCGGTCCCCTCGGCCCCGCCGTCCGCATGCACGCGCTCAGCGTCCGGAAAGCGAGCCCACCACGGCATCATGCGCAGCGCACCCGCCGTGGGCAAGTCCACTCAGCCACCGGAGCCCCCACCGCCCCCGCGACCCCGCCCCCACCAGCGCCCACGTCCACCCGGCGCTCACCCCCCGGCCAACCGGTACCCAGGGGTGCGCCCCGACACGGAGAAGCGCCGTGGAGCGCCCCGGTCATCCCGGGGCGCTCCACGGCGCTCAGACCCAGCAGACGGCCTCGACGGCCCGGCGACCCGACGGCCTCAACGGAGACCCGTCGTCTCAGCGGACGACCCCGCCGTCTCAGCGAAGGGGCTCCGCCGCCTCGGGAGAGGATCTCGGCGGAGAGTTCCGCCGACTCAGGAGAGCGTCTCGGCGGCGGTGGGTGAACTGTCCCGCAGGAAGTCCGAGCAGCGCTCGTACTCCTCTTCCTCACCGATCTCCCGGGCCGCCCGCGCCAGCGCGTGCAGGGAGCGGAGGAACCCGCGGTTCGGCTCGTGCTCGAACGGCACCGGCCCGTGGCCCTTCCAGCCGCTGCGGCGCAGCGCGTCCAGCCCACGGTGGTAGCCAGTGCGCGCGTAGGCGTACGACTCGACGGTCCGGCCCGCCTCGAAGGCTTCGTCCGCGAGCTGCGCCCAGGCCAGCGAGGAGGTCGGGTACGCGGCGGCGACCTCCGTGGGTGCCTTCCCAGAGGCGAGCAGCTCACGCGGCTCGGGGTCGTCGGGGAGGTGGGTCGGGGGCGGTCCCCCGAGCAGGTTCTCGTGAATGGCCATGCTGTCCAGTCTGCCTTGTCGGCGCGCGGGACGGGGCGTTCGGCCACCGTCGCGGACGGGGGCGGCGGGCACGGCCGAACGGCCGCCCGCCCCCGCGCGCGGTTACTTGATCTTCGTGCCGGTGGAACGCAGGTGCCCACAGGCCCGGGTGACGCGCTCGGCCATGCCCCGCTCCGCGGCCTTGCCCCAACTGCGCGGGTCGTAGACCTTCTTGTTGCCGACCTCGCCGTCGACCTTCAGGACGCCGTCGTAGTTGCGGAACATGTGGTCCGCCACCGGACGGCTGAAGGCGTACTGGGTGTCGGTGTCGAGGTTCATCTTCACCACGCCGTTGTCCAGCGCCGTCGCGATCTCCTCCTCGGTGGAGCCGGAACCGCCGTGGAAGACGAAGTCGAAGGGCGCCGTCTTGCCGAACCGCTGCCCCACACCCTCCTGGAGGTCCCGCAGCAGCTCGGGACGGAGCACCACGTTCCCCGGCTTGTAAACGCCGTGCACGTTGCCGAAGGAGGCGGCCAGCAGGTAGCGGCCCTTCTCTCCCAGGCCCAGCGCCTCGGCCGTACGCACCGCGTCCTCCACGGTGGTGTACAGCTCGTCGTTGATCTCGTGGGTGACGCCGTCCTCCTCGCCACCGGTCGGAGTGATCTCGACCTCAAGGATGATCTTGGCTGCGGCGGCCCGGGCCAGCAGCTCCTCACCGATCTCCAGGTTGTCCTTGAGCGTCTCGGCCGACCCGTCCCACATGTGCGACTGGAACAGCGGGTCGCGCCCGGCGTTCACCCGTTCCTGGGAGACCTCCAGCAGCGGACGCACATAGCCGTCCAGCTTGTCCTTGGGGCAGTGGTCGGTGTGCAGCGCCACGTTGATCGGGTACTTCGCCGCGACGACGTGCGCGAACTCGGCCAGCGCCACCGCCCCGGTCACCATGTCCTTGCTGTACTGGCCCCCCAGGAACTCGGCCCCACCCGTGGAGATCTGGATGATCCCGTCGCTCTCCGCCTCCGCGAACCCGCGCAGCGCGGCGTGCAGCGTCTGCGAGGAGGTGATGTTGATGGCGGGGTAGGCGAACGTGCCTGCCTTCGCCCTGTCGAGCATCTCGGTGTAGATCTCGGGGGTTGCGATGGGCATCTGTCCGCTCCTTGGGGTGCGCGAGTACGTTTCGACTCTGGTCGGCTCTGGTTCAGCTCAACGGAACTCAACGGAACGACGTCATCGTCCCGCCCATCCTCCCAGACCGTGCCAAGAGGGTCCGACCCAGGTCACGAGGGAACGAAACCGGTACCAGCCCGAGCCGACCCCGACCGGGCGCGTCCCCGACCGAGCGCGTCCCCCACCCTGAGCGTGGGGTTCGACGGGAGGGCGGCGGCGCGGCACCACCGCTGTCGCGGGCAGCCGGGCAGCCGGGCAGCCGGGCAGCCGGGGGCACGGTTTCACGTGGAACACCACCCGTGCCCCTCCGGTTCGTTCACCCCGGGCCGCGGGAACGTCCGGGACGCCGGACGTACGAGGGCCCGGGCGTCCCGCTCAGTCCAGGCCCAGGTCCGCGAGGTCGTACGCGTACACGTAGGGCAGCCCGGCGTCCGCGACGGCGGCGGCCGCGCCGCGCTCCACGATGGTCGCCACCGCAACCACCTCGGCCCCCGCCTCCCGCGCCGCCCGCACGGCGGTCAGCGGTGAGGCACCGGTGGTCGACGTGTCCTCGACGATCAGCACCCGGCGCCCCGCGATGTCCGGCCCCTCGATCCGACGCTGGAGGCCGTGCGCCTTGCCCGCCTTCCGCACCACGAAGGCGTCCAGCCGACGCCCCCGCGCCGCCGCCGCGTGCAGCATCGCGCCGGCCACCGGGTCGGCGCCCAGCGTGAGCCCGCCGACCGCCTCGTAGTCCAGGTCGGCGGTGGCGTCCAGCATCACCTGCCCGGCCAGCGGGGACGACTGCCCGTCCAGCGTGACGCGCCGCAGGTCGACGTAGAAGTCGGCCTCGGCGCCCGAGGAGAGGGTCACCCTGCCGTGCACCACGGCCTTGTCCTGGATCTGCCGCAGCAGCTCCGCGCGACGGGCCTCGGGCGACGCGGCGAGAGGGTCGGGGGTGGCGGACGTGCTGCGGTCGTCCTCGGAAGGGTGGCGGGCATCCATCGCGTTCATGCTGCCGAGCGTATGCGCCCCACGTCCGGGGCTCGCACCAAGGGTGCCCAGGTGAGGGACGCCCGCCCGGGTCGCGGACGGGTCGCCGACGGGGCGTGGACGGCCAGGGGGGCAGGCGACGGACCGGCTCCGGCGGGGCATCGGACGGTCAGCGGACGGACCACGGACAGGCTGGGGACGGGCCACGGTCAGCCGAGTCGGCTCCAGGTCCAGGTGGTGCTGGTCTCCAGCGGCTCTATCGGCGTCACCAGGTGCGGACGCGAGTTCAGCCCGTTCGGCGGGCCGGTCTGCGGCTCCACGCAGACCCCCTCGGTCTGCTCGTCGTAGATCACGACCCACTCGGCGCCGGAGACCATCCGCAGGCTCATCTCCCCGGGCCAGGTCAGCGAGACGTCCACGCCCATCGGCATGCCGAAGCAGTCGTCCCACGGTCCGGGACGGGGCTCGACGCGGCGGTTGGTGGGGATGTGGTCCTCGTCCCGCTCCTCCTGCCACTCGGGCGCGAAGTCGATCCGCACGTCCTCAGCGCCGGGACGCAGCCTGCGCGCGAACCAGGGGTGCCATCCGGCCTGCGCGGGGAACGCCACGTCCGCCGTCTCCACACCGAGTTTCAGCGTCAGACCGCTGCCGTCCTCGGCCAGTTCGACGATCTGGGTGACCTGTCCCTCCCACGGCCACGGATCGGTCAGCGCCACATGGAAGGCCGCCGACCGCTCGTCCTGCCGCACTAGGCGCCAGGGGACGTTCCGCACCGTGCCGTGCAGGGCGTGCGGCCCGCTGGTGACCGGCAGTTGGTACAGCTCCCCGCCGTTACGGAACCGCCCCCGGTCGGTCCGGCCGCACCAGGGGACCATGACGAACGATCCGTACTGAGCCCCCTGCCGCAACAGCTCGGTCCCGCCCACCACCAGCGACGCGAGACGGCAGCCACGCTCGGGATCGACGGTCACCTCGGCGTCGCCAGCGCGGAGCGTCACGCCTCCCGTGGCGGTGGAAAGATCAGTCATACGGCGACCCTAACCGCCGTCCCCACGGCACGCTTCCCGACCGCGTCGCACCCGGCGCCCCCGCGCCCCCTCGTACGGACCGCCCGCCCGGGCGCGGCAACAGGCCCACACGCGCCCCGGCCCCAGACCCCGCCGGACAGCGCCCCAGCCCCAGCAGGACGGCCGTCCGGCACGAGCAGGGACGACCGGAACGAGTGGGGGCGAGGGACGAGGGACACGAGGCGAAACGGGGGGACAGGGGGACGGGGGGCGAGGCGTACGAGACGTCCGAGGAGCAGGAGGCGACGCGGGGCACGAGGGGCAGGAGGGGCACCCGAGGGGTGCGAGGGACACCAGGTCGCGGAGGCTCAGTGACGGCGGCGGCGCAACGCCCGGCCGAGCACCAGCGCCCCCGCGATCAGCAGCGCGGCGGCGGGCGCCGCCCAGCGGAGCGTGGTGACCGCCCCGGTCGCCTCCGGGGCGGCCACCGGGGCGTACCGGCCGCGCGGTGGAGCGTGGTCGACCTCCTCGGCGCTACGCCCGATCATCGTGCGCCGGGCGTGCGCCGCTTCGGCGGTCACCGGCGAACCGTCGGCCCCGGAGACGACGCCGGGGTGCTCGGCCTCGTCGAACGCGTCCTCCTCCACCGGGTCGAGCGAGGGCGGCGGGATCTCGGTGCCGAAGAGCCCCCCGTGGTCCGGTTCGGGCCGCCCCTCCGGCGGTCCCTCCCCGCGCGACACCGGTGGTTCCTGTGCCGCTGGTTCCTGTCCTGCGCCGCCCGGCTCACTGTCGGAGCCGCCGCCGGACCGGCCACCGGAACCGCCCTCAGCGCCGGGGGAACCGGAGGCGCCCGGCTCCGGGGAACCCGACGACGAGGAGGCGGACGTGGGGGAACCGGACGCCACGTCCGTCCCGTCATCGTCCGTCCGGGCCGCGTCCGCACCGGTCTCGTCCGCGCCGACGGTCTCGCCCGCACCGGCGGTCTCGCCCGCGCTGGCGACCTCGTCCGCGCTGGTAGCGGGCTCTGGACCGGGGACCGGCTCGGCGCCCTGCCCCCGCGCCTCACCGGCACGCTCCGGGTCCGGACCCGGAATCCCGGGAATCGCCCGCTCGTTGTCGTCCGGCTCACCGATCCCGCCGACGGTGGGAGCCGGTTCGGCCGCCTCCGAGACGACCGGAGCGGGATCGGCGGTCAGGCTCTCCCCGAGCGCCACACCGAACCGGTCCAGCAGCCGACGCCCGGCCGCCGTGACCGTGCGCTGCTCGAACTCCGTGAGACGGCCCTCCGCTTCGACGGTTCCCGAGCACTCCAGCACCGTGCCCACACCGTCGTCGGCCGCTCTGGGCAGCACGCTCAGCATCAGCTGGACGGCAGCGCCCCCACGGGCCTCGGCGCCCCCGCCCTCGACCTCGAAGCCCTCGTCCCGTGGCGAGACGCTCAGCGAGCCCCGATAGGTGATGGTGGAACCTCCTACGCGCACCCGCAGACGCCCCGTGATCGGCGAACCGACCGGTCCGCTCTCCTCTCCGGAGGGCTCCCGGCCGTCACCCGCGTCACGTTGCAGCCCGGGCACGCAGCGCGCCACACGCCCCGGTTCGCTGAGCGCCGCCCGCACGGAGTCCATGGAAAACGGTACGTACACCTCGTGCTCCATGGGGCGGAGCCTATTACCCCGGACCTGCGCGCACATATGACCGGACGTGATGTTTCCCCACTCCGGCACCACCCGCACCACACCGCTGACCCGGGCCCGTACGAGAGCGCGCCGCCAGGCCGGACCATCCCCTCGGAGACAACGATCCGGACCAGCAGGCCAGTTGGGGCCGTCGGGCACCGAACGGAGACGGGGCGGGCACGGGACGAGCGCGGGACGGACGCGGGACAGACGCGGAACGGACGCGGGACGGGCGCGGGACAGGTCCGGGGCGCGCTCCGAGCCGGGTGCTCGGAAGTGACCGGGGCCGTGACGTTCGGTGGCCGGGGTAATCGGGGTGGTCGGGGTGGCCGGGGCCCAAAGCTGCGTGGTCAGTGGCGGAGGCGGTCTGGAGCGGAGGCGGTGAGTGGCGGCCGGGTGGTCAGGGGCGGAGGAGTCAGTAGCGGGGGTGAGGGAGCGTGGACGGGGGGAGGTCGGGAATACGGTCGCGCGCGGCGCGGCGCTCCGCCGCGCGCAGTTGCCGCGCGGTCAGCGAGGAACGCCACGGAGCGGACTCGGACGCGCGCTGCTCGCCCAGCCCAGAGCCGCCGCACCGTGGGCTCGGAACTGCCGTCGTGTCCGACGCGTCCCCGGCACCAGCGGGCCGGTGGACTCCGTCCGGCACGGCACCGCTGGTGGCCGCACCGCTGGCGACGGCAGTGGCGGACTCCGCCGGGCCGCGACCAGGCAGGGCATCCGGCACCGCCCCACTGAACGGCTGGTCCCTGAACGGCTGGTCCCCGAACGGTCCGGCACCGTAGGGCCCGTCACCGAAGGGCTGGACGATCACGGGCTGCGGGGTGAAGGGCCGTACGACCACGGGCCGGGCGGCACCGGGCCACCCGGCGCGGGGCGGGGCGTGAACGGACCGACCGTGAACGGACGGGCCGGGGAGGGACTGAGCCGGGAGGGACTGCGCGGGGAGGGGCGGGACGGTGAGCGATCGGAGGCGGATGTGGTGCCGCGAGGCGGTCAGCCGCTGAAGCACGGTGCCCGGCTGGGCGGGGGTGACCGGCCGAGCGTCGGTGAGCGGCGAAGCCCCCGTCGACGACGGGGACGCGACGGAGGACGGTGTGGCGGGGGCGCTCCCGGAGGGGGCGAGCGGACGGCAGTCGACCCGCACGCCGGAGGCGCCCACCGGACCGCTCGGCCACCGGGGCCGTACCCCCTCCCGGGACGCCAGGACGAAGCCCCGGCCCCCGGTTTCGCCGGAGTCGCCGAGGCCGCCCGAATCCCCGAGGTCGCCCGGGTCACCGGAGCGCGTCGCGCCCGTCTCGGCGGGCGCCCCGGAGCCAGAAGCGCCGCCTGGAGCGGTCCGGTCGATCACGTAGGGGACAGTGCGCAGGCCAGCGGACCGGATGGTGGACTCCACCGTCCAGAGCGTTCGCCCCGAAGATCCGGCCGTTCCGGTGTGCACCACGAGTCGGCCGCGTTCGGCCAGCACTCGGTTGACGAGGCCGTAGAACTCCTGGGAGTACACCTTCGAGTGCTCGGAGTCCCCGGGCTCGGGCACACCGGAGACCACCACGTCGAACCGGTGATCCTCCCCCTCCGCCCCCACAGCAGCCGCCCGGTGCACCGGACCCGCCGGACCCGCCGGACCTGCCAACCGAGCTTCCGTGTCCGCCAACTCGGCGCCCACGTCCCGCTGTTCCGGGCAGGGCGCTCGCGCACCGTCCCGCACGGCGACGGCCGCCGGTTCCGCGAGCTGCCCGGGCGGGCTTCCGGGCTGAATCCCGGGCAGGGCGTACGAGGACGGGCCGGGCGGACGGTGTGCGTGCGACGCGGGCGTCACCGGGCGCGAGCAGCGGGCGGGCGGGTCAACCGCCGCCACCTGACCGTACGTTCGGAGTCGTCCGGCGCCGCTCCGGTGCTCGCCCCCACCCTCGCCCGAGAACCGTGTTCCGTCCTTCACCCAGCGCTGCCGCACCGGGCTCAACGGGGCCTGGGCGGGCGGTTTTCGGGCGACCGCCGGTCGCTGGCCGCGCGCCCGGGAACGCACCCAGTCGAAGACGTCCTCGCTGACGATCCGGACTCGGGGGTCGTGCAGGGAGCCGTCGTTCATCCGGGACAGCTCCGGGTCTGTACGACCCAACTCGCTGACCGCCGAGTCGAGTTCGACCACCGTGACGCTGCGTACGCCCGGATACCGCAGCACTTCGCGCACCGCCAGCCCGTCCCCGCCGCCGAGGACCAGCACCCGCGCCCGTGAGGGGGCACTCACCATCGCGGGATGGACCAACGCCTCGTGCTGTCGGGCCTCCTGGGCTCCGTTGACGCGTAGCCGTCCGTTGAGGAAGAGACGGAACGGCTCGTCGGGCGCGCTCCGCTGGCCGGATCCCGGGCCGTGCGCCCCGGTGCCGGATATCCCACCGGTGATGACGAGTTCCTGCACGTCCGAGCGGGTGGCCAGGCGGATGTTGTCGCCGTAGATCGCGTGTCTGGCGGCACGCTCGAAGGTGGGGATCACCGCGCAGGCGCCGAGCAGGACGGCCACCACGGCGGCGTTCGCGGCCAGCAGCAACCAGCGTCCGCGCGTGGTCAGATCGTTGCGGAAGAGCCAGAGGACCAGCAGACCTCCGGCCACCGCGTTGACCACCCCGGTGACGAGGGCGCCCGTCAACTGGCCCAGAAAGGGGAGCAGAAGGAACGGGAAGGCGAGTCCGCCGACGAGTGCGCCCACGTAGTCGGCGGCGAACAGGTCGGCGAGCGCCCCGCCCGCGTCCTGCGCTCTGATCCGCTGGATGAGCGTCATCAGCAGCGGCATCTCGGCGCCAATGAGCATGCCGATGACGAGCGTGAACCCGATCAGCGCCCCCCGAGTGTCCCCGAACCAGGCGAAGATCGCGTACAGCGCGATCGCGGAGCCGCCCCCCACCAGGGCCAGCAGCATCTCGATCCAGACGAAGCCGAGCGCGGCCCGGAGCCGTAACCGCTTGGCGAACAGCGACCCCATGCCCATCGCGAAGACCATCACGGACAGCACGACGGACGCCTGGGTGACGGAGTCGCCGGCCACGTAGGACGCCACCGCCACAAGTTCCAGCTCATAGATCAGCCCGCAGGCGGCACAGACGAAAACGGAGGTCAGGACGAGGGCACGGCCGAAACGCACGGGGACGGGAAGAGCGGGTCGAGCGGTGGCGCTGTCGAACATAGCCGCACGTTACGTGAGTGTGCGCGCACTCTTTGTCACCCACAAGAGTGCTCTCCACCTCCCCAATCCCGCAGCGCCGTGCCAACCCTCGCAGCATCGCCCGACCACCACGACCGGAGCCGCCCCACCCTCCCAACCGAACGCTCTCCAGGGCCAGATGCCCCCGCGGCCGCACCTCCCCGCGTCAGCCAGGTACGCCCCCACGCCCCATCGTGGGGGGCGACCAGCCGTCGGTCCGGCGCGGAGAGGAACGCGGAGGTACTGAGAGGGATGAAGAGGGATGGAGAGGGATGGAGGGGACGGATGGGGATGGAGGGGCCGGAGGGGACGAGGACGGGAAGGCGGGAGCGTGCTCCGCGACGCCCGGCGGGTGCTCGGCATCGGGACGCACACGACAGCGCGACCGGCACGGAACGGACACGGAGAGGTCAGCTCCGGCGGTCAGCTCCGGCGGTCAGCTCCGGACCGAGAGGGGCGGCTCGGAGCCGGGTCGATCGCGGACCGGGGCGGTCGCGGACCGAGGTCAACTGTCGGCGCTCGTATGGGGGTTGCGGAGGGTGGACAGGCGTGGGTGGACAGGCGGGTCCACACCGGCGGCACAGCCGCCGACGTCGCGCGACGCGCGATCCGTCCGGGCGCCGTCCCGGACGGCACCGGCCCGTTCCCGAGGGACCGTCGCCACGCACCGGTACATCGACCGCCGGTGGACCGACGCGCGGCGCGTCACCGTGTCGGTCGGTCAACAGGTCGGTCGGTCAACAGGTCGGTCGGTCAACAGATCGCGTGTCGGGGGTGGTTGGGGGTGTCTCGGGCGGAGGGGGTGGATACCCGCGCCCGCGCGGGCTGTTGTCGTCCGTCGTCGGCACGTGCACCCGGGGGGCTCCGGTCGCACCGGCTCATTCGCCCGCGCGGCTCGCGTGCTCCGCGCCACCGACGTCTTCCGGGCGCCCCGCTCGCGCGGGTGACTGATGGAGCGGTCGGGACTCACACCGGGGTGGCCAACGGACCGCATGCGACGGCGCGTTCCGCCGCGTCACGCTCCATCGCCTCCAGGGTGCGGGCGCCGACCCGGGTACGGGTGGACACCAACTGCCCTTCCTGCGGGTACGAATGCCAGGTACGCCAGTGCACCTGGTGCTCGTGACGCTGCACCAGCAGCGCGGTGAAGGCGTGTGGTGCGCCCGGGAAGGTGCCCGCCAGTCCCCTCGGATGGTCGGCGACGAGGGCCAGCAACTCCTGTGCACGCCCGGCGAACGAGCCCTCGGAGAGCTTCTCGACCCGGGCGGCGAACTCGTAGTCCCAGTCGCCGAGTCTCTTGGACACACCGAGCGGGAGGGGTGAGCTGCTGCCCGGCATACAGGCGACGGTCTCGGAGCAACTGCCGCCCTCCTCCTCGATCAGCACCTGATGCGAGGCGCCGAGGAGCCTCAACTGCACGGTGGCGCCGGAGAGTTCGAGGTCGAGTGTGGCGAGCGCGGGCAGTGGCTCGCGGCCCAGCGCCCAGGCCAGGTCGCCCGCCCGGGTATCGGTATAGGCAGTGTGAAGAGTGGTGAGCATGGATCGGCTCCGCAAGCACGCGATGGAGGGTGGGCCGGTCCACCCTTCGGCGGAAGGACCAGAGTCGTACGTTCGACGGCGCGTGCCCCGTCCCCCTCAGGGCTGCCGCCCCGGGCCAGCCCTGGAACTCGGGCCCTGGGGACGCGGATTCACCGAATCACGGAAGGGTTGGCGCGCACAGCGCTTTTACCCAACTTCTTCCGATATCCATCCCAAGGGGCTCGCACCGGTCAGGTGTTCACCCTGGGGAGCATTCTACGCGGCCCCACGGGTGGACCGGACCGACTGTCTGGTCGGTCCGGCCCCGGTGATCTGTGATATTCGCCGCTTCCGGGCCTCCTGCGCGGGCTCCGGCTGTTCGACCGTTCCCCGGCGGTACCGCCCTCCGGTGGCGTCCGGCCGCCCCCGCCCACCGACGTGGGAGCGCGGACGGTCCGTCGCGGCCCCGGGGGGAGGCCCCGGGGCGTGTCCGGCGCCGTGGGCGGCCCGAGCGTGCCCACGCACCGTCGCGAGCGCCCACCGTGTGTGACGATGCACACAGCGATGGGCGCTCGGGAGCCGGTCAGTCGCCGGGTCGGTGACGGGTGGCCGGGCCGCCGGAGATCCGGCGGCCCGCCACGGGGGCTCAGCCGCCTCCGCCACCGCCGCAGCCGCCACCGCCACCGCCACCACCGCCGCCGCCTCCACAGGAGGAGCCGCCTCCGCCGCCGTCACCGCCACCACCGCCGTCACCACCACCGTCGCCACCGCCGACGCTGCCCGCGCCGCCGGCCCACCAGCCCGAGCCGCCCGCTCCGGCGCCCTTGCCCGCGCCCTTCGCGGCCATCGCGGCGATGCCGCAGACCAGCAGCGCTCCTCCGAGAATGACCAGCAGACCTGTCAACATGGGATCCATCTCTCCGTCCTTCCCCGTGCGTTCCGTGCCGTGGCCCCCGGTCGGGGGTCCGGCGAGAGTCCTCAGCAGCCCCCGCCACCACCACAACCGCCGCCACCGCCGCCGCAGGATGAACCGCCTCCGCCGTCACCGCCGTTGACGCCCGCGCCGCCCCCTGCCCAGCCCGAACCACCAGTCCCGGGGCCCGCGCTCGCGCGGCTCGCCGCGATCGCGATGCCGAGAAGGGTCACCAGTGTCACCCCCACGAAGAGGGCGATGGCGATCGCCATCGGGTCCATCGTGTGTCCTCCTCCGTGCGTTGTCCGCC
Source organism: Streptomyces sp. AJS327 (assembly GCF_013450295.1). Lineage (GTDB taxonomy): Bacteria > Actinomycetota > Actinomycetes > Streptomycetales > Streptomycetaceae > Streptomyces. The sequence continues at coordinate 525,983 of NZ_SKBR01000003.1, read as the reverse complement.
GGGCCCCTGATCGGGGGTCCGGAGAGCGTCCTCAGCAGCCCCCGCCACCACCACAACCGCCGCCACCGCCGCCGCAGGACGAACCGCCTCCGCCGTCACCGCCGTTGACGCTTGCACCGCCCGCGCCGCCCGCGCCGCCGGGGCCTCTGGCCTTGTGGCCCTGGCCCGCGCGGGGGCCCGCGAGCACCATGCTGAGTAACGCCACCACCGCCATCACGAAGAAGAAGATGATGGTGAGTGTCAAGGGACTCATCGCGTGTCCTTCCCCCGTACGTTGTCCGCCGTAGCCCCTGGTCGGGGGGCCTGACGGGCGAGCCGCCCCACACGGCCCGGAACGTCTCCCGATACGTGGTCCACGTGTGTGGCGCGGTCCGTGGTTCGCCGCTTTAGCCTTTCTTTCTCCCCCTGTCACCGAATCCGGACATCCGCTGCTCCGAACGGCGCCTGTGGGGACGGTTCCTGACCGCTCCGCGGCTCTGGCGTGGCCTCTGGGACACCGGCGTCGGTCCCCTCTCCCGGGGTGAACTCCCCTGGCCAGTACGGGAGATGAGCATCCGGCCGCGTAGACGGCCGTGCTGGGTCGGGAGGTTGGCGGTACCGCCATGCGCCGGTACGTCACTCGCCGCCCCCGCCCCCACCGCCGCCGTCCCCGCCGTCCCCGCCGCCACCGCCGCAGCCAGCGCCACACCCTCCCCCACCGCTGCCGCCGGTCCACCAGGACCCGCGCCGTTCCCGGGGCCGTTCCTGTCTCCTGAGGAACACCAGGACGGCGATGATCACCGCCACGAGCAGGATGACGCCCACCGAACTCCCCCTTTCCGGCCCGCCGTACTCCGCCCGCGCGAACCGCCTCGGCCTGGAACCGCCTTCTGCCCCGGCCGGACAGTTCCGAAAGCGGAGTTGAGCCAATCCAGAGCTTGGGCGGAGGATGACGGACATGGGACGACCACCGCAGAACCACCGGCTGGCGGAGTTCGGCACGACGATCTTCGCGGAGATGTCGGCGCTCGCCGTGCGCACCGGCGCCATCAACCTGGGCCAGGGCTTTCCCGACACGGACGGCCCGGAGGAGGTGCGGGAGGCCGCCGTCCGTGCGCTGCGCGACGGGCTGGGCAACCAGTACCCGCCGGGCCCCGGCGTTCCGGAGCTGCGCGAGGCGGTCGCCGCGCACCAGGAGCGCTGGTACGGCCATCTGGGCGTCGTCTGCGACCCGGAGACAGAGGTGCTGGTCACGGCCGGTGCCACCGAGGCCATCACCGCCGCGCTGCTGGGCCTGCTGGAACCCGGGGACGAGGTGGTCGCGCTGGAGCCGTACTACGACTCCTACGCCGCCGCCATCGCGATGGCCGGTGGCACCCGCGTTCCGGTGACACTGCGGCCGGACGCCGAACGCGGCCGCTTCCAGCTCGACCTGGACGAACTGCGGGACGCGGTGACCGACCGCACCCGGCTCATTCTGCTCAACTCCCCGCACAATCCGACGGGTACGGTGCTCAGCCGCTCAGAGCTGGCGGCCGTCGCCGAACTCTGCGTGGAGCGGGACCTGTTGGTCGTGACCGACGAGGTGTACGAGCACCTGGTGTTCGACGGTGAGCACCTGCCGCTGGCGTCCTTCCCCGGGATGCGCGAGCGGACGGTGACCATCAGCTCGGCCGGGAAGACCTTCTCCTTCACCGGCTGGAAGGTCGGTTGGGTGACGGCGGTGCCCGAACTGCTCGCGGCGGTGCGCTCGGCCAAGCAGTACCTGACGTACGTCTCCGCCGGGCCGTTCCAGTACGCGGTCGCGGAGGCGCTGCGGCTGCCGGACGCGTACTTCACGGAGCTGCGGGAGCGGCTGGCCACACAGCGGGACGTGCTGGTGAGCGGACTGTCCGAGGCGGGGTTCACGGTCTTCCCGCCCGCCGGGACGTACTTCGTCACCACCGACATCCGCCCGCTCGGGGAGAGCGACGGGGTCGGCTTCTGCCTCCGGCTGCCGGAGCGGTGTGGCGTGGTGGCCGTGCCCAACCAGGTCTTCTACGACCACGCCGAAGTGGGCGCCCCCTTCGTCCGGTTCGCCTTCTGCAAGCGGGTCTCCGTGCTCCGGGAGGCGGCCGAGCGGCTGGGCGCTCTGCGCGGCGGTTGAGCGCCCGGCCCGGCGCGTATGACAGCGGCCCGGCGCCCGCGCGGGGACGGGACGCCGGACCGCCGGGCTGCGAGGATCAGCGGGCGCCGGACTCAGCGGGCACCGGGGTCAGCGGGCGCGCCGGGGTCAGCGCGCGGAGCACTTGCCGATCTTCTTCACGTAGGTCTTGGAAGCCCTGACCCACAGGCCCTTCCCGTCCGGCCCGGCTCCGCCCTGGACGCGCCGGAAGAGCTTGCCCTCCGGCTTGCGGTAGTGGTCGCAGCCCAGGTAGATCGTCCGGCCCTTGCGTTCCTTGCGGGCCGACTGGTACTTCGTCCCCGCCCATTCCCGCGCGTTGACCGTGCGGACGACGCGGTACTTCGCGAACTTGGTGGGCCTCGGCGCGGCGCAGGAGTGCGAGACCGCGTTCCGCCACTCCTTGCCGACACCCTTGTAGGACGTGGGGTGGAGGTTCGCGGTCTCGCGGTACTTGTCGCCCTCCCGCTCGCCCCAGTGGTCCGCGTTCTTCGCGCCCTTGGCGACCTCGAAATGCAGGTGGGGGGTGTTTCCGTTGGAGCCGGTGTCGCCGACCGTGCCGATCCTCGTGGTCCGCTTCACCTTCTGCCCCTCCTCGACGTACTTCTTCTTGAGATGCAGGTAGGTGGTGTAGTAGCCGTAGGCGTGCTTGATCTGCACGACGTTGCCAGCGCCGCTGTCCGACTTCGAGATGCGGACGGTCCCGGAGGCCGCCGCGCGGAGGGTGGAGCCCTCCGTCTTGTGCTGCGGCTCGCGGACCATGTCCAGCGCGGGCGCGTGCTTCTCGTCGTAGGAGTTGACGCGCCACTTCTGGCCGCAGGGGAAGGGCATCCACAGCCGCTTCATGGGCCGCTTCACGTCCTGCTTCTTGCCGGTGCCCCGCTGCGCGGAGATGCCGTCGTCCCGCTTCTTCTCCGAGTCCTTCCCGTCCGAGTCCTCGGAGCCGCCGCAGGCCGTGAGCAGGAGGACGGTGGCGAGTCCGGTGGCGGTCATCGCCACGGGCGTACGTGTCCGGTACATCTCTGGTCCCCCGTCGTCTGGTGTCAACGAACACCAAAAATGTAGGAGACACGTCAAAGCGGACGGCAGACCTTTCGGGCGCCGCCGAAGCCCGCCTCCTCCACCCCGGGCGCACGCCCCCGACAGGCGAGACGGGGGAGAGAACGGCAGGTCAGGGACGGTCGGAGACGGCCAGGGAGCCCGGAGGGGCGTGGGGCCTGGGAGAGGCGTGCACTTCCGGAGACCCCAGGCGTCGGGCGCTCCGGGCTTCCGGCGCTCCGGACGTCCGATGGCGGCTCCGCCGGGTACGCGGAAGGGCGCCCTCAGGCGCCCCTCGACGTCCCACGGAACCGCCACCCGGTCATCCGCGCGGAGCCCGCCCCGGGAGGTTCACTCCTCCGGTTCGCCCGGGCTCTCCACGTCCTTCTCCAGTCCGAGCTGCTCCTGGAGCCAGGAGTCGAACTCGATCGAGGCACGGACCCAGCTGACCGTGCTGGAGACGAAGTGCTCCAGCGAGACGCCCGTCCCGATCAGCATCTGCGCCTCACCGATCAGGCGGACGCTGCCGTCGTCGTGCGTGTGGCTGTAGACCTTGGGCCACAGGGTGCGGCGGTTCCAGTCGTCCGTGGTCTCCAGCAACTGCGGCTTGTCCTCGATGGGGTGCGCGCGGTCGTAGAAGGTGCGCACGGAGAAGACCTGCTGCTCCTCCTCCCCACGGAACATGAAGTAGGTACGGAACTCCTCCCACGGCGCCGCGAGGTCACCCTCGTCGTCGACGACGTACTTCAGCTCCATCTGGTCGAGGAGCTGCTTCACCAGATCCTGGTCCGGGATGATCGGCCCGGTCGGGCCGGACTCCTGCTCGTCGGGCTGCTGGCCCCCGAAATTCGGGATCGAGGACGGGTCGATGCTCACCGTGGATTTCCCTTCGTACGCGTCCCGCCATCCTCTCCCATCCGGGCCCCGTCCCCGCAACCCTCCCGGTGGGGACACGCACGCCCGCGCCCACCCCGGACGCGCGGTCCCCACCACCGGTTCGGCGCGCCCCGCGAACCCGCCGGGCGCCCGGGAGGGGACCGGACGGACGGGACGGACGGGACGAAGGGGAGCCCCGGTCAGACGGTGGCCGCTGGGGTGGTGGCGCCCACCATCAGGCCCTCCCAGCCCTCGACGTGGTCGACCCGCACCGTGTCGCCGTCCCGGACCTCCCCGCCCAGGATCTCGCGGGCCAGCTGGTCCCCGATCGCGGTCTGCACCAGCCTGCGCAGCGGGCGCGCCCCGTACGCCGGGTCGTTCCCCTCGCGGGCCAGCCACTCCAACGCGCTCTGGGTGACCTCCAGGGTGAGCCGCCGATCCGCGAGACGGCGCTGGAGCGCGTCGATCTGCAACCGCGCGATCCGCTCCAACTCGGCCCCGCTCAGCGCGGAGAAGACCACCAGATCGTCCAGCCGGTTCAGGAACTCGGGCCGGAACGTGGCCCGCACCACCTCCAGCACGCGCTCGCGGCTCTCCTGGGCGCCGCTCGCGCCGGAGGTCGGCGGATCGGTGAGGAACTGACTGCCCAGGTTGGAGGTGAGGATCAGGATGGTGTTGCGGAAGTCGACGGTACGGCCCTGCCCGTCCGTCAACCGCCCGTCGTCCAGCACCTGGAGGAGGATGTCGAAGACCTCCGGGTGCGCCTTCTCCACCTCGTCGAGCAGCACCACGCTGTACGGGCGGCGGCGCACCGCCTCCGTCAGCTGACCGCCCTCCTCGTACCCCACGTAGCCGGGGGGCGCGCCGACCAGCCGGGCCACCGCGTGCTTCTCGCTGTACTCGCTCATGTCGATGCGGACCATGGCCCGTTCGTCGTCGAAGAGGAAGTCCGCGAGGGCCTTGGCGAGTTCGGTCTTACCGACGCCGGTCGGCCCCAGGAAGAGGAAGGAACCGGTGGGACGGTCCGGGTCGGCGATGCCCGCGCGGGTCCGGCGCACCGCGTCCGAGACGGCGCGTACCGCCTCCGACTGGCCGATGAGCCGCCTCCCCAACTCGTCCTCCATACGCAGCAGTTTCTGCGTCTCCCCCTCCAGCAGCCGACCCGCCGGGATGCCCGTCCAGGAGGAGACGACGTCCGCGATGTCGTCCGGGCCGACCTCCTCCTTGACCATGGTGTCCTTGCCGCCCCGGCGGGAGGCGGCCTCCTCCTCGGCTTCGGTGGCCTCGGCCAGCTCCCGCTCCACGGCGGGGATCTCGCCGTAGAGGAGCTTGGAGGCGGAGTCGAAGTCGCCGTCCCGCTGGGCGCGTTCGGCCTGCCCGTGCAGTTCGTCCAGCCGCCCCTTCAGGTCACCGACCCGGTTGAGGCCCTGCTTCTCCTTCTCCCAGCGGGCGTTCAGCCCGCGCAACTCCTCTTCCTTGTCCGCCAGTTCGCGGCGCAGCCGGTCCAGCCGCTCCACGGAGGCCGGGTCGGTCTCCTTGTCCAGCGCCAGCTCCTCCATCCGCAACCGGTCGACGGCGCGCTGGAGTTCGTCGATCTCCACCGGGGAGGAGTCGATCTCCATCCGCAGCCGGGAGGCGGCCTCGTCCACCAGGTCGATGGCCTTGTCTGGCAGGAACCGGGAGGTGATGTACCGGTCGGAGAGCGCGGCGGCGGCGACCAGCGAGCCGTCCGCGATCTGCACCTTGTGGTGCGCCTCGTACCGCCCCTTCAGCCCGCGCAGGATCGCGACGGAGTCCTCCACCGTCGGCTCCGCCACCAGCACCTGCTGGAAGCGGCGCTCCAGCGCCGGGTCCTTCTCGATCCGCTCGCGGTACTCGTCCAGCGTGGTGGCGCCGACCATCCGCAGCTCGCCCCGGGCCAGCATCGGCTTCAGCATGTTGCCGGCGTCCATCGAGGAGTCGCCACCGGCGCCCGCGCCGACCACGGTGTGCAGTTCGTCGATGAAGGTGATGACCTGGCCGTCGCTGCTCTTGATCTCCGCGAGGACGGTCTTCAGCCGCTCCTCGAACTCCCCCCGGTACTTCGCCCCGGCGACCATCGCGCCGAGGTCCAGCGCCACCAGCCGCTTGTTCCGCAGGCTCTCCGGCACGTCTCCCTTCACGATCCGCTGGGCCAGCCCCTCGACGACCGCCGTCTTGCCGACGCCGGGCTCACCGATCAGCACCGGGTTGTTCTTGGTTCGCCGCGAGAGCACCTGCACGACGCGGCGGATCTCCTGGTCCCGGCCGATGACCGGGTCCAGCGCGCCGTCCCGCGCGGCGGCGGTCAGGTCGGTGCCGAACTTCTCCAGCGCCTTGTACGTGCCCTCCGGGTCGGGGTTGGTGACGCGCTGGCCGCCGCGCCCCGCCTGGAAGGCGTCGAGCAGCCGCTGGTCGCTCGCGCCCTGCCCCCTCAGCAGCTCGGCGATGTGCCCGCCCTTGGCGGCGAGCCCGATCAGCAGGTGCTCGGTGGAGACGTAGGCGTCGCCCAGCTCCTTGGCCCGCTGGGCGGCGTCGTTGATCGCGGCGAGGACCTCGCGGTCCGGCTGCGGCTTGCCGACGGTCGAGCCCTGGACGCTGGGCAGCCCGGCGAGTTGCCGTTCGGCGCCCGCGCGCAGCGCGGCCTGGTCGGCCTCGACGGCGGCGATCAGGTCCTGGATGTTCTCGTTGTCCTGGCCTTCGAGGAGGGCCAGGAGCAGGTGCGCGGGGGTGATGTCGGGGTGCCCGTCGCTCAGGGCGCGGTTGTTGGCCGCGCTGATCGCGTCCCGGCTCTTGTTGGTCAGCTCGGCGTCCACGGCTGGGGTTCCTCCGCTTCTCTGCTGTGCACTCGGCGTTCGGCTGGCTGGTGGTTCGGCTGTCTGGTTCCGCTGACAGGAGGTGCGGCCGCCGCTGTCGGGCCCGGCGGTCCCGGCGACGAACCAGCCCAGCGGGGTCGGCCCGGCGCGTGCGCCCGGCGTACCTCCGGTGGGGCGCCGGGTGCCCCCGCGCCCCGGTGCGCACGCCTCGCGGACCTGGCCCGTGGCCGTGCCCAGCCGTCGGGCGCGCGCTCCCGTCCGGCCGCCCCGTGGGAGGTCCGAGCCTCGCCGCCTCCTGCTATCTCCAGTATGCAGCAAGTTGAGTCTACTCCACTCAAGTACATGTCGCCTCCTCGTATTCCCTCGGGCGGCGGCCGAACGAAGGCCACCGGTGCCCTGATCCCGACGGCCGTCCGATCGCCCCTCCGACCACACCCCGACCACGACTCGACGGTGCCCCGGCCGTGCCCCGGCGGCCCCTCCGGGGTCCGACGGTGAGCGGCCGCCCCGGAGGCCGCGCCGGTCCGCGTTCGACCCGCGCCCGGTCCGCCCCCGGCCCGCGTTCGGCCCACGTTCCGCCCGCGCCCGGAATCCGTCGCCCGGTCCGCGCCCGGGGCCCCGGCCGACCGGACCCTGCGGACGCTCTCCGTCCGGATTCCGGTCCAGACCAATACCGTCGGTCGCCCCAGGTGAGGCCGACCGGAGAACACCCGCGTCCGGCTCCGGACCGGGGCTCCCACCGGCCTCCGCACCAGCCATCCACGCTGCGCCCGCACAACTTCCGCGGGCACCCACGGGAGCCGTTCGACGCGTGCCAAGATCGGGTTTCACCGACCGCGAAGCACCACGGGAGACCGCAGGATGACCGAGGCACGGCCTGGCCAGAAGCTGGCCGAACTGGCGCGCACACTCTGGGACGGCGACACCGGCGGCTGGCGGAGGACCGACCTGCGGGCGCTGGTCGAGGAACGGCTGGGCTGGGAGTGGTCCGAGGCGGAAGGTGGTCCCACGGTCAGCCGACCGGGCACCGGCGCGGACGGGTCGCGGACCGTCGGCTGGCTGCGCCCCGTGGACCGCTTCGAGAAGGACTACGCGCACGACGGCGAGGAGTACGTCGGGATCTACCTGCCGCTGGGCCCCGACCCGCTCGGCGAGGACCCGCTGGCCCCCGCCCGTCAGGCCCCCACGTACCCGGGCCCGCTCGCCGGGCCCCCGGAACCCGCCCCCGCCGTGGGACGGAGTGCGACCGCGACCAAGCGCCCCGGCGCCTGCCCCGTCCCGGCGGGCGCCCTCGCCGCCACCCCCGCGCACGCCTTCCGCCAGGCGGGGGACGCGCTGACGGAGGCGCTGGGCCCGGCCTCGCTGATGGGCTCGTACGGGATGCCGATGCCGTACTACGACAGCCCGCCGCTCTGGGGTAGCCCGTTCCTGCGCTGGCGCGGTCAGCGGAACTGTCTGGAGCTGCACCCGGGACCGAACGGCCCGCAGTTACTGCTGCTGCCCACCGACCCGCAGGAGAACTGGCACCTGCGACAGGGGCACGGCGAGCCGGGCGCGCTCGGCGGTTTCTTCGGCGTGCGCACCGGCGATCCGGCCACCGCCGGACTGGGCATCCCGGGCGGCTGGCGGGCCGACGACTGGGGAGTGTTCGAGCGGGCGCTCGGGGAGTTCCTGAGCACCCTGGCGGCGGAGACCCGGGCGCTCGGCATCGCGATATCGATGTCCCTGCACGGCGACGTCCCCGGGATGGGCGGCCCGATGCTCTGCAACCTCTCCAGCGCGGACACCCTGGAGATCGGCCACTACACCTGGACGAGCGAGCAGTTGGCCAACGGCCCCCGGGCGGACACCATGCGGGCGCTGGGCTGGATCCCCACCGAGGAGGTTCCGGCCACCCACGAGCACTGGGACCCGGTGAACTTCACCACCGGGGCCTTCGGACCCGGCGAGGCGGACGGCGCCGCGCTGGCCCGCACCGTGGTCGGCTACCTCCGCGAGGTGGGCGTCCCGCACCCCGCGAGCCTCACCCTCTCGGACAACGCGCAGCAGATCAGCGGCTACTGGGTCACCTACTACGGGCTGACGCTCCGCGAGGCGGACTGACCCCCGCCGACCGCCCACGTCCCGGCCCTCCCGACGGCCCCGACTCCGACGGCCCCGACTCCGACGGCTCCGACTGTTCCGGCGGCCCCGGCCGGGGCGTACCGCCCATGGCCCCGGGGCACGGGCGGGGCGGCTCAGCGTCCGGCGTCGGCGAGCACGCCCCGCGCCTCTCTCGGGAAGGGGCGGCCGAGCAGCGTCCCCCACTCCCCCACGGTGCTGACGGCGACCACCGTCCCGGACTCGCTGCCCTGGTCGAAGCCGCGCATCCAGGGGCCGCCGCTGGCGCCCTGCGTGAGGTCACAGCCGTCCATCACGTAGCTGCCGACGTTGGCCGCCGCGTACTCGTCGGGCCGCGCCACCGGGGCCGGTCCGGCGCAGTAGGCCAGGGCCTCCCCGTCGTACGGGGACTGCGCCGGGTAGCCGAGCGCTGCGACGTGCTCGTGGGTGGGGTCGGGGGCGTAGGCGAGGGTGTTGGCGCCCTGGGACTGCTGGAGCGTCCGGCCGTCCTTCCGCTCCACGGTGAGGAAGCCCCAGTCGTGCGGAAGGATCTCCTCCAGGCGCTGCTTCCCGGGGTTCCAGCCGGGCGCCTCGTGGAAGCCGGTCACCCGCCACCCGGCGTCCCGGATCCGGGCGAGGTCGGTCTGGCCGAGCCGGTCGTACTCCGGGACGAAGTACGCCTCACGGGGGTGGCGCGGGGAGTGCGGATCGCTGATGCAGTGCGCGGCGGTCGCCACGACGCTGCCGTTGCCCCCCTCGCCGGAATCGACGACCGCCCCCGAGCACAGTCCGATCTCGTCACCGGGGAGCACCGAGACGATCTTCCCGACGGTCCTGACACTGCCGTCCCCCTGCGACCAGAGCCGCCCCTCGGAGTCGGGGACGTACGTCCTGGCCGGGGCGGACGGCGTGGCCGCGGCCAGCAGGCCGAGCGCGACGGCGAGCAGCGCCGCGATCCGTATTCGGGTACGCGTGCGGGAGGGCCTGCGTATCGATGTCATCCCCCCACGCTGGGCGGGCCTCCGCGGCACGGCCAGCGGTACTCCGCTGGTGGCGTGATATCGGCGATCCGGGTGATCGGTCGCCACGCTCCGTAGCGCCGTGCGGGCCGCTCGGGCCGGGGGCCCCGCGGCGCGCACGGGCTGAGGTGGTCAGTCGCGGCGCCTGCCGGGCCGCCAGACCACGAGGGCGCTGGAGTGCTGGACGTCCTGGTAGGGCACCAGGTCCCGCCGGTAGGAGGCGTGTACCTGCGCCTCCCGCTGCTGCATCGCCACCGCGGCGCCGTCCACCGACTGCTGGAGTTCGGCGACCCGGGACTGGAGGGCCGCCACCTGGTTCTCCAGCTCGATGATGCGCTTGATTCCGGCCAGGTTGATGCCCTCGTCCTGGCTGAGCCGCTGCACCTCGCGCAGCAGCTGGATGTCCCGGGCGGAGTACCGGCGTCCCCGGCCCGCCGTGCGGTCCGGGGAGACCAGCCCGAGACGGTCGTACTGGCGCAGGGTCTGCGGGTGGAGACCGGAGAGCTGAGCTGCGACCGAGATGACGTAGACCGGTGACTCTTCGGTCAGTTCGTAGGGGTTTCTTCGTCCGCCTCGGCCGTTCACGTCAGTCTCCCTTCGCCGCCTCGAACAGCGCTGCGCGTGGGTCCTCTCCCGCTGTGGCGTCGCGGTAGGACTCCAGGGTGTCCCTCGCCTTGTCGCTCAGGTCCTTGGGTACCGCCACCTCGATGGTGACGAGCAGATCCCCCCGGGTTCCGTCCTTGCGGGCCGCCCCCTTGCCGCGCGCCCGCATGGTGCGTCCCGACGGTGTCCCCGGTGGGAGCTTGAGGGTGACCGGGGGCCCACCCAGTGTCGGGACCCTGATCTCACCGCCCAGCGCCGCCTCCGGGTAGGTGACCGGCACCGTGACCGTCAGGTTGTCGCCGCGCCGCCCGAAGACCGGGTGCGCGTCGACGTGCACGACGACGTACAGGTCGCCGTTGGGGCCGCCGCGCTCCCCCGGCGCGCCCTTGCCCCGCAGCCGGATCCGCTGACCGTCGCTCACCCCCGCGGGGATGCGCACCTGCATGGTGCGGGAGCTGGTGGCGCGACCCGAGCCCTTGCACACCTCGCAGGGGTCCTCCGCGATCAGGCCCCGGCCCTTGCAGTCGACGCACGGATCGGTGAGCGAGAAGCCGCCGCCACCGCCCCGGCTGACCTGGCCGGTACCCACGCAGGTGGGGCAGACCCGCGGGGTGCCGTTCTTGTCGCCGGTGCCCGCGCACTCCTTGCAGGCGGCGCTGCTGGACATGCGCAGCGGGACCGTCGCGCCGTCGGCCGCCTCGGTGAAGCTCAGCGTGACCTCGGACTCGACGTCCTGGCCACGGCGGGGCTGGGCGCGGCCGCCCGTCGCGGTGCCGGGGCCGCCCCGGTTGAACAGCCCGCCGAAGACGTCCCCGATACCGCCGCCGAAGCCGCCGGCGGTGGGGCCGCCCTGGGTACCGCCGAAGAGGTCGCCCAGGTCGAAGTTGAAGTTCCCGGCGCCCTGCCCCCCGGCGCCCCCGGCTCCGGGACCGGGACGGAACCCGCCGTTGCCGAAGAGCGAACGCGCCTCGTCGTACTCCTTGCGGCGCTTGGGGTCGCCGAGCACGTCGTACGCCTCGGAGGCGTCCTTGAACCGCTCCTCGGCGGTGGCGTCCCCCCGGTTGGCGTCCGGGTGGTTCTCGCGCGCGAGCTTGCGGTACGCCTTCTTGATCTCGGCTTCGGTGGCGTCCTTGGGGACGCCGAGGACCTTGTAGTAGTCCTTCTCGATGAAGTCCTTGGTGCTCATCCCCGACGTCCCTCCTCCCGTTTACTGATGTTCCATCCCCTGTGTTCAGGGCCCGGAACCGGGCCCTGAACACAGGCCCGGGGAGGGCTCTCAGCCCTCCTTCGGACCACCGCTCTCCTGTTGCTCGGCCGACCCGCCCGGCTCACCGGCGTCACCGGACTCGCCGCCCTCGGGCTCCGCGGACTCGTCCGCGGCGGACGGCTGAGCCCCCGGCTGCGGCTCGGCGACCCCGACCCGCGCGGGGCGGATCGTACGCTCGCCGATTCGGTACCCGGGCTGGAGGATCTGCACGCACGTCGTCTCCGTGACATCCGGAGAGTACGAGTGCATCAGCGCCTCGTGCACCGTCGGGTCGAAGGGCTCGCCCTCCTTGCCGAACTGCATCAGCCCCAGCTTCGCCACGACCATCTCCAGCGACTCGGCCACCGACTTGAAGCCGCCGACCAGCTCGCCGTGGTCCCGGGCCCGGCCGATGTCGTCGAGCACCGGCAGCAGCTCGGTCAGCAGGTTCGCGACGGCGATCTCCTTGACGGAGGCGCGGTCGCGATCCACCCGGCGACGGTAATTCTGGAACTCGGCCTGGAGCCGCTGGACGTCCTGGGTGCGCTCGTTCAGCGCGGTCCTGGTCTGCTCCAGCTGCGCGAGCAGCCCCGCGTCCAGCTCGTTCTCCTCGGGAGCGCCCTGGAGGTCCTCCGGACCCGCGGCCTCCTTCTCCTGCGTGTCCCCGGACGCCGCCGCGTCCGCCGTCGGCTCCTCGGCGGTGGCGGACCCGGCGGCCTGTGCCGCGGCGCCCTCGGCGTTCACGGCCGCGTCAGTGGGGACGTCGGGCTCCACGGAGCCCCGCGCCTCCGGATCTGTCACGCCGCACCACCCTTGGGCTTCTGCTCGTCGTCCACGATCTCGGCGTCGACCACGTCGTCCTCGCCGTCGGCCTTGGCACCGCCCGCGGCGCCACCGGCGGAGGCACCCGCGGCGCCCTCGGCACCGCCGGCCTGCGCCTGCTGCGCGTCGGCGTACAGCGCCTCGCCCAGCTTCTGGCTGGTGGCCGCGACCTTCTCGGAGGCTTCCCGGATGGCCGCGGTGTCCTCGCCCTTCAGCTTCTCCTTGAGGTCCGCCAGCGCCGCCTCGACCTCGGTCTTGGTCTCGCCGGGGACCTTGTCCTCATTGTCGCTGAGGAACTTCTCGGTCGTGTAGACCAGCTGCTCCGCCTGGTTCCGCGTCTCGGCGGACTCGCGGCGCTTGGCGTCCTCGTCGGCGTACTGCTCGGCCTCGCGCATCATGCGGTCGATGTCGTCCTTCGGCAGCGCGGAGCCGCCGGTGACGGTCATCTTCTGCTCCTTGCCGGTGCCGAGGTCCTTCGCCGAGACGTGCATGATGCCGTTGGCGTCGATGTCGAAGGTGACCTCGATCTGCGGCACCCCGCGCGGGGCGGGCGGCAGGCCGGTCAGCTCGAACATCCCGAGCTTCTTGTTGTACGCGGCGATCTCGCGCTCGCCCTGGTAGACCTGGATCTGCACGGACGGCTGGTTGTCCTCGGCCGTGGTGAAGATCTCCGAGCGCTTCGTGGGGATCGTGGTGTTGCGCTCGATCAGCTTGGTCATGATGCCGCCCTTGGTCTCGATACCGAGGGACAGCGGGGTGACGTCCAGCAGCAGAACGTCCTTGACCTCGCCCTTGAGCACACCGGCCTGGAGGCTGGCGCCGATCGCGACGACCTCGTCCGGGTTGACGCCCTTGTTGGCGTCCTTGCCGCCGGTGAGGTCCTTGACCAGCTCGGCGACGGCGGGCATCCGGGTCGAGCCACCGACCAGCACCACGTGGTCGATCTCGGACAGCTGGATACCGGCGTCCTTGATGACGTTCTGGAACGGGGTCTTGCAGCGCTCCAGCAGATCCTGCGTCAGCTGCTGGAACTGGGCGCGGGTCAGCTTCTCGTCGAGGTGCAGGGGGCCCTCGGCCGAGGCGGTGATGTAGGGCAGGTTGATCGTGGTCTCGGTGGACGAGGACAGCTCGATCTTGGCCTTCTCCGCCGCCTCCCGGAGGCGCTGGAGGGCCATCTTGTCCTTCGAGAGGTCCACGCCGTGGCCCGAGTGGAACTGCTTGACCAGGTGGTCCACGACACGCTGATCCCAGTCGTCACCACCGAGGTGGTTGTCGCCGTTGGTCGCCTTCACCTCGACGACGCCGTCGCCGATCTCCAGCAGCGAGACGTCGAAGGTGCCGCCACCGAGGTCGAAGACCAGGATCGTCTGGTCCTCCTTCTCCAGGCCGTACGCCAGCGCGGCGGCCGTCGGCTCGTTGACGATGCGGAGCACGTTGAGGCCGGCGATCTCACCGGCCTCCTTGGTGGCCTGGCGCTCGGCGTCGTTGAAGTACGCCGGGACGGTGATGACCGCGTCGGCGACCTTGTCGCCCAGGTACGCCTCGGCGTCCCGCTTCAGCTTCTGGAGCACGAAGGCCGAGATCTGCTGCGGGTTGAAGTCCTTGTCATCGATCTTGATGCTCCAGTCGGTGCCCATGTGGCGCTTGACCGACCGGATGGTGCGGTCCACGTTGGTGACCGCCTGGCGCTTGGCGACCTCACCGACGAGGACCTCGCCGTTCTTCGCGAAGGCGACGACGGACGGCGTGGTCCTGGCGCCCTCGGCGTTGGTGATGACGGTGGGCTCACCGCCTTCGAGAACACTGACGACGGAGTTCGTCGTACCCAGGTCGATGCCGACCGCACGTGCCATTTCGTTTTCCTCCAGCTGATGTCTTGAGTGAGACTGACTCAAGAGTGCACCAGGATTCTCACCGCGTCAAAAGACGTGAGTCGAGCAGACTCAAGGCTGCTGCCGGAGCACAGCGCAGCCACCAGCCCACCCAGGCCCGTCACCCAGGCCGCTTCCCGCTGACTCCGCCCGGCTCCCGGGCCACCCCCTCCCAGCCCCGACCGGCTCGGCCCGCTCCGCCCCACCCGAACCTGACCCCCACCCGGACCCCCACAGTCGCGCGGCGCCCGGGTACCCCGCACACCCCCGCCCCACCCCGCACCCCCGTACACTCCGCGAGACCCCGTACGCCTCCCGCGAGCGGATCGCCGCACCCCACCCCTCCTCCGATCCCCCCGATCCGTCCGGTCCCCCCGATTCCCCCAGGCCCACCCACCCCGTCCGGCGCCGGGAGCCGGGGCCCGCCCACCACCGTCGGCTACCGTCGGCGACCACCGGTGACCGCCACCGGGTCACCACACCCGACGGGCGAACCGTGACCACGGACGGCGCGAGCCGACTCCGGCGTCCGGACGCCGGACGGCTCGACGGTCTGACGGCACGACCAGGGCGACGCAAATCACCGCCGCGCGAACTACAGACGCGCGGCAGTGAGTGGGTAGCCTCGTACAGACCGGTTAAGTTACTGCTTAGTAAGAGATCGGTAGACTCCGTAGCCGTTCGTAGCCGTCCGTCGTCATCCGTAGTTCCGTAAGAGTTCGGTCAGAGCTGGCCGCAGGCCCGAGGAGCCGACATGCAACTCGTCGCGATCGTCGTCACGTTGATGCTCACCGCCGTCGGCGTTGCGCTCATCGCCCGTGCTGTCGCGCAGATCTACCGCTTCGTGAAGCTGGGGCAGCCCGTCCCCACCGGAAGCCGCACCGACCACCCGAAGGCCCGCACGGCCACGCTCGTCAGGGAGTTCCTCGGCCACACCCGGATGAACCGCTGGCGCGTCGTCGGCATCGCGCACTGGTTCGTCGCCATCGGCTTCCTCACCCTGCCGCCGACCATCCTCATCGCCTACGGACAGCTCTTCCAGGCCGACTGGACGCTGCCGGTGATCGGCGGCTGGCTGCCGTTTGAGATGTACATCGAGTTCATCGGGCTGATGACCACGCTGGGCATCGCCACCCTGATGGTCATCCGGCTGCTGAACCTGCCCTCGCGCGCCGGGCGCAAGTCCCGCTTCACCGGCTCCAAGGCGTGGCAGGCGTACTTCGTCGAGTACGTGATCTTCATCATCGGCCTGGCCATCCTGACGCTGCGCGGCCTGGAGGGCGCGCTGCACCACGTCGACGGCTACGAGGCCGCGTACTTCGTCTCGTACCCGCTGGTCGCCGCCTTCGGCGGGCTGAGCGTCGCCACTCTCCAGAACCTCATCTACTTCTGGGCGATGGTGAAGCTCGGCACCACGCTCGTCTGGGTGATCACGGTCAGCATGAACACCAACATGGGTGTGGCCTGGCACCGCTTCCTCGCGTTCCCGAACATCTGGTTCAAGCGGAACGCGGACGGCGGCACCGCGCTCGGCGAGCTGAAGCCGATGGTCTCCGGCGGCAAGGAGATCGACTTCGAGACCGCGCTCGACGACGACAACGAGGAGGAGGTCCGCTTCGGGGCCTCGCAGGTCGAGGACTTCTCCTGGAAGGGCATCCTCGACTTCTCCACCTGCACCGAGTGCGGGCGCTGCCAGTCCCAGTGCCCCGCCTGGAACACCGGCAAGCCGCTCTCGCCCAAGCTGCTGATCATGTCGCTGCGCGACCACGCGCACGCCAAGGCGCCGTACCTGCTCGCCGGCGGCGGCAAGACCATGGAGGGCGAGGAGAAGGCCAGCGAGGAGCAGTTGGCCGGCGTCCCCCAGTCCGCGCGGGAGGAGGCCGAGCGCCCGCTCATCGGCACCGCCGAGGAGGGCGGCGTCATCGACCCGGACGTCCTGTGGTCCTGCACCACCTGCGGCGCCTGCGTCGAGCAGTGCCCGGTCGACATCGAGCATGTCGACCACATCGTCGACATGCGGCGCTACCAGGTGATGATCGAGAGCGCGTTCCCGAGCGAGGCCGGGACGATGCTCAAGAACCTGGAGAAGAAGGGCAACCCCTGGGGCCTGGCCAAGAAGCAGCGGCTGGAGTGGACGAAGGAACTCCAGAAGGAGACCGGGATCGAGGTGCCGGTCGTCGGCAAGACCGTCGAGGACCTCACCGAGGTCGACTACCTCTACTGGGTCGGCTGCGCCGGAGCCCTGGAGGACCGCGCCAAGAAGACCACCAAGGCCTTCGCGGAACTCCTGCACATGGCGGGCGTCAACTTCGCGATCATGGGCGGGGACGAGAAGTGCACCGGTGACTCGGCCCGCAGGCTCGGCAACGAGTTCCTCTTCCAGCAGCTCGGCGAGGAGAACGTCGCCACGCTGAACGCCGCCTTCGGCGAGGAGGAGGCCGAGGAGGGCACGGAGGCCACCACCGTCCCCCGCTCCAAGAAGAAGATCGTCGCCACCTGCCCGCACTGCTTCAACACCCTGGCCAACGAGTACCCGCAGCTCGGCGGCGAGTACGAGGTCATCCACCACACCCAGCTGCTCCAGCACCTGGTGGACGAGGGCAAGCTGGTGCCGGTCACCCCGGTCGAGGGGCTGATCACCTACCACGACCCCTGCTACCTCGGGCGGCACAACACCGTCTACACCCCGCCCCGCGAGATCATCGCCAGGGTGCCCGGCCTGCGGAACGAGGAGATGCACCGGCACAAGGAGCGCGGCTTCTGCTGCGGCGCCGGTGGCGCCCGCATGTGGATGGAGGAGCGGATCGGCAAGCGGATCAACAACGAGCGGGTCGACGAGGCGCTCTCCCTCAACCCGGACATCGTCTCCACCGCCTGCCCGTTCTGCCTGGTCATGCTCACCGACTCGGTGAACGGCAAGAAGGCCGCCGCCGAGGGCGACACCTCCGGCGCCGCGCCGCGCGTCAAGGCCGACCTCCAGGTCGTCGACGTGGCCCAGCTGCTGCTGGACTCCGTCAGGACCCCGGCCGACCCCACCGACGACGCCACCGAGGAGGAGCCCGCGCCGGAGCCCGCCACCTGAGGCCACCGGAGCGCCTCCACACCCCTCCAGCCCGCGACGGCCGGTCCCACCCCCCGGGACCGGCCGTCGCGCCATGACGTCCCCGGCGTCTCGCCGGGTGCGGCGGCGAGGGTGGACGCACCGGAGACGACGCGGAGGCCGCGCGGTGGACGGGAGGGTCCCCGCCGCCGCGCGAACCCCCTTACGTCGGGGCGCACTTGCACACCACGGAACACCACGCCACCTGACGCCCGGCCCCAGCACCCGGCCCCACGCAGGTCCCTCGCGGGGGGCCGCCACCGGACCCTGCTCCCCCGCTCGGCCACCTCCCGCCCGTCTTCCGGCCGCCTTCCGGGCATCTCCCGCCCGGCTCCCGCCCGTCCTCGGCCCGCGCTCCGCCGGGCGTGCGCCAGCGTGCGTCCGCCCGGCGCGCGGCTCCCGGAGCGGACCGGCCACCACCCAGCGGAGTGCAATACATGCCGTGCGTATACCCTTCGCCTGGCTGCCGCCCTAGCCTCCTAGAGGCGGCGGCAGCGCAGCGGACCAGCCGGACGTCCGCGCGAGAGCCGCGCCCCGAACCGGGCGTCCGGGCACCACACCCGCCCCGGACGGTGCGGGGAGCGCGGGGAGTGCCGAGCGGAGCCGGCTAAGGAGGCGAACACGCGTGGGGGACCGCGACAGCGGACCGGACGGCGGGGGCCGTCACCCGCGCCCCCGGCTGCCCGCGCGCCGCGTCCTCCCCGGCCAGCCCCGCGTCGCCCCACCCGAGGGCCGGCGAGCCCAGCCCGGCCCCCGTCGATCGCCCAGCCCCACGACCCCGCCTACGGTTCCGGTTCCGGTTCCGGTTCCGGCTACGGCTACGGCTACGGCGGGAGCGGCGGCGGCCGGGAGACCGTGCCGCGCGAAGCCCGGCCGGAACGCCCAGCCGACGGGCCGGAACGCCCAGCGGACGGGCGGGGACGGCCCCGGACACGCGCCGGGACCGTACGCGCGCTCCCCCGACGGGGTCGCCCCGTCCACCGGAAGGGCCGCGAAGGGCGCACCCTCCGCGCGCACCCCGGCCGAGTTACCCCGCGACGGCACCACCCCGCACGCGACGGCCGACTCGGCGACCGGAATCTCCATGGGCACGGACACCGGGGTCGGGGCGGGCTCGGGCTCCGGGCCCGAAGCAGGCTCAGCGGCCGGGAGCGGAGCGGGCTCGGGGGCCGGGAGCGGCGCTGGTCCGGTGGCGCGGCGCCCGACCGTCCCCGTCCCACCGTCCGGACCCCGCCCGTTACCGCTTCCCGGAACCCGGACAGCCGTGTTCCCCCGTCCGGACACCGGCCGCCCCGTCCACACGGGCGTCATCCGCCCGTACCGCGCGGGCACCCCCCGCCCCGGCCCCGTCCGTCCCGTCCGCGCGAGGTTCGGGGAACGGGGGTTCGGGAAACGCCTGGGCGTCACCGGCGGAGCCGAGGAGGACGCCGGATGCTGACCCCCCAGTGCCTCTGCCGCTTCCGTTTCACCCTGCGGGACATGCCCAGGCTCCGCATGGAGGTCGAGAGCAGCGCCGCGTGGGCCGGACTGAACGAGCCGCGCAGGGGTGAGTTCGTGGTGGCGATCGACGCCGTCGCCACCAACGCGATCGAGCACGGCGGAGGCGGTGGCCACCTCACGCTGCGGCAGCTCGGCCGCGAGCTGGAGTGCCAGGTGGCCGACTCCGGGCCCGGGTTCAGCGAGGACGTGATCCCCGAGGTGCTCCCGGGGCTGGACGGCGCGCCCACCGGCCGGGGCCTCTGGCTGGCCCGACTCGTCACCGACCGGCTGACGGTCGGTGACGCGAACGGTCAGGGCGCGGTCGTCACGCTGGCCGTCTGGCTGCCGGGCGCGCTGCCCGGCGGCCGCGCGGAACGGACGGGGGGCGCGGATCCGAGCGCCGGTGAGGCACCCGACACGTCCCGAGCTCTCCCCGCCGACCAGGCCCACCCCCACGGCCCCGCCCGCTGACCCACCTCCGCTGACCCGTCGCCGCCGAGCCGGACCCCGCCACACGGCCCGGCCCCCCGACGCCCCGCCGCCCCGCCGTACGGTCCGCCGCCCCGCCGTACACGGTCCGCCGCCCCGCCGCTCCGTACCCGGCCCACCCCGTCGCTCCGTACGCCCGGCCGTGGGCCACGTCCGCACGGCCGGGCCGGGTGACGCCGCGCGCAGGGGGGCTGTCACCACCCGGTCCGGGGAGCTGACGCCACCCCGTGGGGGAGCTGGCCCCACCGGGTCCCCCTAGGGGATGTCACAGCTCGGCAGCGATGTTTGGCCAGTTCACGAAGGTGCGGCGTGCGCGTCCACGGGACGCGGTACGTTCGATCGCGTGGCTGGATTCAGGATGGGACGCGGCAGAGACGCCCGGGGGGCCGGGCGGCAGGGAGGCTCCCCACAGCAGGGGACCTACGGACAACCGCCGTACGGGCAGCAACAGCCCCCGTACGGCACACAGGGGGGCGCTCAGCAGTGGCCGCAAGCGGGTGGGCACGCCGGGCCGGGGGGCCGCAGCGAGCCCGAGTACCTGGGCGGTCACCAGCCGGGCCCGGGACCCAGACCCGGCGGCGACCCGTTCGCCAACGCACCGGGCCACACCCAGCAGTTCAGCGTGCACGATCCCTACGGTCACGACCCACAGGGCCGGGATCCCTACGGTCAGGATCCATACGGCTACGGGCCGGGTGACGGCTACAGCGCCGGAAGCACCTACGGCGCCGGAACCCCCGGCCCGCCCTCGGGGCCCCGGCTGTCCCGGAAGGACCTGCTACGCGGCCTGGTGCTCCGGCCGAACGCGACCTTCTGGCAGATGCGGGACTACCCCGTGTGGGGCCCGGCCCTGATCGTCACCTTCCTCTACGGGCTGCTGGCGATCTTCGGCCTGGACCAGGGACGCGACGACGTCCTCGGCGCCACGCTGTCCACCGCCATCCCGTTCGTCATCAGCACCGCCGTGGCCGTGGTCTTCGCCGGTCTGGTGCTCGGCGCGGTGACGCACACCCTCGCCCGCCAGTTCGGCGGCGACGGCGCGTGGGCGCCGACGATCGGCCTCTCCATGCTGATCATGTCGATGACCGACGCGCCCCGGCTGCTCTTCGCGCTCTTCCTGGGCGGCACCGCTCCCCTGGTGCAGGTGCTGGGCTGGGCCACCTGGATCGCGGCGGGCTTCCTCTTCACCTCGATGGTCAGCCGTTCACACGATCTGCCGTGGCCCCGCGCGCTGGGCGCCTCGGCCGTGCAGTTGCTGGCGCTGCTCGCGCTGGTCAAACTCGGCACGCTGTAGTCTGCGGCACGGAGCGGCCCGGTGAACGCCGGGCCGTTTTCCTGTCCGCGTCCCGGTCCGCGCCCCCGTCGGCCTTCCTGTCCGCGTCCCGTCAGGCGTCGAAGACCTGCCCGGGGCGGCGGACCACCGGCGGCCGCACACTCCACGGGAAGTTGATCCAGCGGTCCGTGCGCTTCCACACGTACTCGCAGGAGACCAGCGACTGCGGCTTCTCGTAGATCACCGCGCTGCGCACCTCGGCCGCGTGGTCGGCACAGAAGTCGTGCACCAGCTTGAGGGTGCGGCCGGTGTCCGCCACGTCGTCCGCCACCAGGACGCGCTTCTCGGAGAACTCCACGGCGTTGGGCAGCGGCGGAAGCATTATCGGCACGTCCAACGTATTCCCCACCCCCGGACCGCCTCGCCGAACAGCCCGTACGTCAGGTTCTCGCGCTCGTCACCCATCGCGGTACTCACTGCGGTGCCGCCTCTCTCAGACCTGCGTACGGTGGAAGTTCAGAAACGAGCGCGACGGGGTGGGGCCGCGCTGCCCCTGGTAGCGGGAGCCGTAGCGAGCGGAACCGTAGGGGTGTTCGGCGGGGGTCGTGAGGCGGAACATGCACAGCTGCCCGATCTTCATCCCCGGCCAGAGCTTCATCGGCAGCGTCGCCACGTTCGACAGCTCCAGCGTGACGTGGCCGGAGAACCCGGGGTCGATGAAACCGGCGGTCGAGTGCGTGAGCAGCCCCAGCCGCCCCAGCGAACTCTTGCCCTCCAGCCGCGAGGCGATGTCCTCCGGCAGGCTGATCACCTCGTACGTCGAGGCCAGCACGAACTCGCCGGGGTGCAGGATGAACGGCTCGTCCCCCTCGACCTCGATCAGCCGCGTCAGGTCGGGCTGCTCCACGGCGGGATCGATGTTCGGGTAGCGGTGGTTCTCGAACACCCGGAAGTAGCGGTCCAACCGCACATCAACACTGGACGGTTGCACCATCGTCGGATCGTACGGTTCGATCCGCACCCGCCCCGCGTCGATCTCGGCCCGGATGTCCTTGTCTGAGAGAAGCACGGCCCGAGACTACGCGCACGACTCGGGGCCGGCCCAATCGGACCGGCCCCCAGCCCCCAGCTCTCCCGGCGACGACCGGTGAACCCCGGTACGCGGCCACTGACCAGCGAAGCGACCCGGTGCCGCCTCCGGAACCCCCGGAACAGATACCCAGGAAACCCGGCAGCCCGGCAGCCCGCGCACCGTAGGTGGGCAGCGGCTCACCACCCGGGCCACCGCTCCCACCACATCCGGGCCCCCGCGCGCGCCCTCCGACCACCACCGCCCGGACCGTCCGCGCCCACCCACGGGCCCACCTGGCTACCGCGTGCCAGCGCGCCGACCACCGCTTACCGGTACGCCGCGCTACCACTTACCGGTACGCCGCGCTACCGCTTGCCGGTACGCCGCGACACCGGAACCGCCTGCCGCAACCGCGCACACCGTGGGCACCGCAACAACCGCCCCGGGCCGATGCGTTCCGAACCGAGCTGCTGCATCGGGAACATCGAGGTGGTGAACACGTGCCCCTCGGCACACCGCACGACGGTGGACTCCATCAACTTCCCACTCCCCTACACCTGGACGACAAAAGCCACATTAGGGGATGGTTCAGACAGTGGCGCAAGCGGCGCCCCACCCACCGTAGCGACCACGACCCCCTCGCACGCCCCCTCAACCCCACCCCCACACAGCCCCCGCCCGCACCCCCACACACACCAGCCCGCAAACGACAAGGGGACCCTCGGCCTGTGCGACCGGGGTCCCTCATGAGGTACAGTATCCGCCGATGAGCCGATCAACACCGGGCTCCTCGCGGGCGTAGTTTAATGGTAGAACATGAGCTTCCCAAGCTC
Source organism: Streptomyces sp. AJS327 (assembly GCF_013450295.1). GTDB lineage: Bacteria > Actinomycetota > Actinomycetes > Streptomycetales > Streptomycetaceae > Streptomyces. The sequence goes on along the minus strand of NZ_SKBR01000003.1, from coordinate 503,188 downwards.
AGAGCGCGGGTTCGATTCCCGTCGCCCGCTCCACTCCAACCCCCAGGTCAGCGGCCTGGGGGTTGTTTGTTGCCGGGGCCGATCAAGGGTCGCTCCCCTCCCCCACATGCTCCAACTCCGGGCGCCTCCCCGTCCGATGCGCCATCGCCGCGTCGCGAATCCGATGCGGGCGTTCTCACGTGTCTCCGCATCGCCTGCCCCGTGCCCCCCCCGGTCGGTCCGGTGGGGACGGGGTTCCGGCGGGGCGGGGTGGGTGCGGTCACGCGTCGGGGCCTGGGCTGCCCGGGAGGGCGGGTTCTCGGTCAACCTGGGCGGGTTCTTCTCACGGCCCTCACGCCGCGCACCGGTGCGATTACCGTGAGCGGATGTGCCCGCCAGGGCACGCGGTTCCACCGCTGACGGAAGGGAACTCCCGTGAGTTGCATCCTCCGCAAGGTCAGCTCGACTCCCTACCCGGGATTCGAGGACTTCCAGGCGTACTTCCTCTCCACCGACCAGGAGCTGTGGAAGTTCAAGTCCAACGACGACGTGGTCAACGACTACAACTCCGTCATCTTCGGTGACTCCGGGGGCTCGGGCCTGACCGAGATGCTGCGGATCATGAATCTGCCGGAGTTCCGGGTCCTGCACAACCTGTTGCCCGCCGGGACCACCGCGCTGGCGGCGTTCTGCCAGATCCTCACGCTCAGGTACCGCGAAAAGATCGGCCTGGCCGGCTACTCGGGCACGTACACCATCAAGTACACGCTGTGTCCCTACGTCTCCACGGAGCCGTTGGGGATGCGGACGGTGGAGTGGACGTACAAGGTGTCCTCCAGTTCCAGGGACACCGTGCCCGTCACCGTCTCCGTGTAGTCCGGTCCCTGGCCCGGTGCCGCCGCCTTCGGGTTCCGAAGTCCGCGGCCGCCCCTGGCGGCCCTCCGCCGGTCCGGTCAACTTCCGTGCCCACGGCACCTTACGGGGCAGCGGCGGCGCGTCCCGGAGAGACACCAGCTCTTAGGGACTTGGCGGTTCGTGACCAACCGGGCGGGTCCGTGCAGGGGTTGGCCCCGAGCGGGGTCAACTCCGGTGTCGGTCAGTGCGGGGGTGGAGGTTGGAGGAGGGTGGTCTGGGCCGCGTCGAGGAGGTCGCGCAGGCGGAGGCCGTCCGGGGCCACGGCGGTGACCAGTACGCCGGGGCCCGCGAGCGGGGTCACCGCCGCGTGGCCCTCGTCCGGACCGCCGCCAAGCAGCCGGACGTTGGCGGGATACCGCTCGTACACGGGGTCCACGGCGAGGAGTTGACCGACCGCACGGTGACCGTCCAGGACCGCCGGACCGTCCCAACCCGGCGCTCCCGGGCCGTAGTCGGCGGACTGGTCGAGCAGGGTGTGGGATCCGCGCCGTACGGTGAGCCGGGTGGTCACGTGGCCGGTGGGTTCGCCGGTGCGGCCGAGGACTTGCTCCTCGCGCAACAGCAGACGCGCGGTGGGCGCGAGGTCGACCGTCCAGCTCTGCCGCAGGTCGCTCCCGGCCGCGCAGATCAACGGCTCGGGCAGCCAGTGGAGTTCGCTGTCGTCCTCGGCAGTGAGCCGGATGTCGTAGGTGGCGTGCTCGCTGGTCGGGCCGCGCAGCGCGAGCGTCGCGGCGGCCGAGGTGACGTGCAGCGCGGCGCCACGGCGCGCGGTGGCCTCGACGCACAGCCGGTCGCCGCCCAGGGGCGCGCTCATGGCGCCGACGACGCAGACCCGCGCCTCGTCGCCGCGCGAGCGCAGGCGGCGCAGTTCGAAGGGGCCGTCGCCATCGAGGATGGGAAGCGAGGTGACCGGACCGCGCCGGGCGGCCACGACGCGGGCGGTGGCCCGCACCCCCGCCGTGGCCCAGGGCGCGATCGGCGTGACCTCGCGGTTCGGCGCGGAGGCCGGGCTCGTCGACGTCGCGGGGGCGGCGGGGGCCGCACGGGTCGTCGGAGCGACGGCGGCGGGGATCGCCGGGGCGACGGCGGCGGGTGCGGGGGGCGTCGGGGTCATGCGGGCTTCGCGCCCCAGGCCGCGAGCCGCTCCCGCACCCAGCTGGCGACCGGGCCGACGCCGTCGCCGCTGGTGAGGGAGGTGAACGCGACGGGCAGCTCGCCGCGTTGGACCTTCGCGTCGCGGGCCATGCCCTCCAGGTCGGAGCCGACGTACGGCGCGAGGTCGGTCTTGTTGATGACCAGCAGGTCGGCGGTGGTGACGCCGGGACCGCCCTTGCGGGGGATGTCGTCGCCGCCCGCCACGTCGATCACGAAGATCTGCGCGTCGACCAGGCCCCTGGAGAAGGTGGCGGTGAGGTTGTCGCCACCGGACTCCACCAGGACGAGGTCGAGTGGGCTGGTCTCGTCCTCCAGGAGTTCGATGGCTTCGAGGTTGGCGGAGATGTCGTCCCGGATCGCGGTGTGCGGGCAGGCACCGGTCTCGACGGCCCGGATGCGCTCGGGCGGCAGGATCGCCTCGCGGAGCAGGAAGTCGGCGTCCTCCCGGGTGTAGATGTCGTTGGTGACCACCGCGATGGACAGATCGCGGCGGAGCGCTCGGCAGAGGGCGGCGACGGTGGCGGTCTTCCCGGAACCGACCGGCCCACCCAGCCCGACGCGGAAGGCTCGCCGGGTGCCGTCGGGCCGGTGGGGGGCGAGGGCGCTGTGGGTGTGACGGAGCGGGAACCGCTCGTCGAGGTCGTGATCGAGGTGCACGGGCTCTCCTGTTGGTGCTGCGGCGCGACCAGTTGGCCGGGCCGGAGGGACGAGGGCGGGATGGGGCGAGGGGCGCGAAGTGAGCGGTGAGGAGTGAGGAGTGAGGAGTGAGGGGTGCGACGGGGACGGGGTGGCGGAGCGGGACGGGTGGCGGCGGGGTGTCTGGACGGGGACTGGAGACCCCGAACTGACCGGTGCCCAGGGGCTGTCGGGACTACCCGGCGTCCGGCGTCCGGAGCAACCTCGGCGGGCCGGAGTCCGGAGTCCGGAGTTCGGGCGTCCTCAGGGGTTCGAGGGTTCGAGGAACAGGGGTACGAAGGCGGGGAACAGGCCGTCGCTCAGGTCCGGTTGGTGAACGCGGGGGCCGTGGGGCGTGGTTGGTGGGCCATATGCAGGAGCCGGGGCGGGATGGGTGTGGTGGGTGTGGTGGGTTACGACGCGAACAGGCGGACCTGCCAGGCGGCGTGGTGCTGTGCGGTGATGTCGAGCAGCGGCGCGGAGGCCGCGGGCAGGGCCACCGTCCCCTCGTGGACGACGCGTTGGGCCGCCGCCCTCGCGTCCTCGGCGATCCGGTCCAGTTCCGGGGCGAGACGGGCCAGCACCCCGGTGGCGTCGAACGGGTCGAGGCTCAGCAACCGGACGACGGCCGTGGCGGGTCCGCTGACGGACTCGTAGGCCGCGGCGTACGCGGCGTCCAGCGGCGCCAACCCGGCCGCGCGGGCGGTCAGTCCGAGGACGACGGGCTGGTGCGCGCCGCGCGGGCGGGCGCCCGCCAGTCGGTCCAGCTCGGCCGAGGGCCAGGTGGCACGGGCGGCCCGCATCAGCTGGCGGCCGAGGCGCCGGGCGACGTCCCGCAGGGCGGGGACGGGGGTGCGGGCGTCGGCCGCCTCGTCCAGCGCGAGCGGGTCGTGTCCGGTCGCGGACGCGGCGGCGAGGGCCGCGGCGACCAGGCCCGCGGTGTGCAGCCGCCCGCGGCAGAACGCCTCCAGCGACCGGGCGTCGTGGACGCGCCCCGCGGCGACGGCCGCCTCGGCCCCGCCGGAGTGCGCGTGGCCTCCGGCAGGGAAGCGGCCGTCGGCGAGGACGAACAGCGCGGCTCGGTGGGCGGGTTGGGTGCCGCCTTCCGGACGAACGTCCGATGTCCCGTCCACGCCCGGGTAGTTGCCGCCCGGGCGGTCACCACCCTGGTGAACTGCGTCGACGGCGCCCAGGTGGGCAGTGTCGTCGTCGCACGGGCGGGCTGTGTCGACGGTGCCCGGGCGGGCGTTGGGGTTGGGGTTGGTCGCGGGGTGGTGGGGCGTGGCTGTGGGGGCGTCGGTCGTACCGGTGCTCATGCGCGTTCCGCCACGTCAGAAGAGGAAGTAGCGCTGGGTCATGGGCAGTTCGGTGGCGTAGACCCGGTCGACGAGCCGTTCGTCGACGGAGGCCGTCACGTCCACCGCCGTGGTGTCCCCGGCGATGACCTCGTAGGTGTCGGGGTCGATGCGCACGTCCGGGGTGGCGGAGTTCTCCTTCATGTGCTCCTTGCGGACACCGCGCGTGCTGGAGATGGCGCGGAACCGCTTGGTGAGCCCGAGCCGTTCGGACAGCCCCTGGTCCAGGGCCCGTTGGGAGACGAAGTTGACGGAGTTGGCGCCGGGCGCCCGGCCCACCGCCCCCCAGGTGGGGCGCGGCAGCACCGGCTGCGGGGTGGTGATGGAGCCGTTGGGGTCGCCCACCTGCGCGTAGGCGATCTGACCCCCCTTGATGACGAGGTTGGGCTTGACGCCGAAGAACGCGGGCTCCCAGAGCACCAGATCGGCGAGCTTGCCGGGTTCGACGGAGCCGACGTGACCGTCGATGCCGTGGGCGATGGCCGGGTTGATGGTGTACTTCGCGACGTACCGGCGGGCGCGACGGTTGTCGGTGGACAGCGGTGCGGTCTCCGGGTTCCGTGGTTCGGGCCGCCGCTCCTCCGCCCGGTCCTCCTCCAGGACGCCCCGGCGCACCTTCATGACGTGCGCGGTCTGCCAGGTGCGTGTGATCACCTCGGCGGCGCGGCCCATCGCGTGGGCGTCCGAGGACATGATCGAGATGGCGCCGAGGTCGTGCAGGATGTCCTCGGCGGCCATGGTGGACGGCCGGATCCGCGAGTCCGCGAAGGCCAAATCCTCCTTGACCTGCGGGTTGAGGTGGTGCGCCACCATCACCATCTCGAAGTGCTCCTTGACCGTGTTCACGGTCAGCGGCCGGGTGGGGTTGGTGGAGGCGGGCAGGACGTTGCCCTCACCCACCATCTTGATCATGTCGGGCGCGTGGCCGCCGCCCGCGCCCTCGACGTGGAAGACGTGGATGGAGTGGCCGTCGATGGCCCGGAGCGTGTCGTCGACGAACCCGGCCTCGTTCAGCGAGTCCGCGTGGAGGGCGATCTGCACGCCCGTCTCCTCGCAGATCCGCAGGCAGTTACGGAGGACGCGCGGGGTGGCGCCCCAGTCCTCGTGGATCTTGAAGCCGATGACGCCCGCGTCCACCTGGTCGTACATCGACCGCTCCGACATGGTGGCGCCCTTGCCGAGCAGCCCGACGTTGACCGGGATGCCGTCCAGCGCCTCGAAGAGGCGGTCCAGATGCCAGGTGCCGGGGGTGACGGAGGTCGCGGTGCTGCCCTGCGCCGGTCCGGTACCGCCGCCGATCAGCGTGGTGACGCCGGACGCCAGCCCCTCGATGATCTCGTCGGGGCAGATGAAGTGGACGTGGGTGTCGACCCCGCCCGCCGTGAGGATGCGGCCGTTCCCGGCGATGACCTCCGTGTCGGGGCCGACGGGGAAGTCGGTGGGGGTGGGCCCGTTCCCGTTGTGCGCGGTCGCGTCGTCGTGCAGGCGGCGCATGGTCTCGGGGTTGTACGCCTTGCCGAGCGCGGTGATCACGCCGTCCCGGATGGCGACGTCGGCCTTGACGATGCCCCAGTGGTCGAGGACCACGGCCCCGGTGATGACGGTGTCCGGCGGCCCGACCGTCCAGCCCCGGTCCTCGGCGCCTACGGTGACCTCGTCGGTCCCCGAACTGACCGGACTGGCCGGAGTTTTCGCCGCACCCGGACCGTCCGGACGCGCCGCGCTGACCGAACCGGCCGGACTCTTCGGGGTTCCCGGAGGGTCCCCGGCGGCGCGGGGGATCGCGGACTGTCCCATGGACTCGCGGATCACTTTGCCGCCGCCGAACACCATTTCGGTGCCGCTGCGTTGGGGACCGCCCGCCCAGTCGTCCTCGATGCCGATACGGAGCGCCGTGTCGGCCAGCCGGATGCCGTCGCGGGTCGTCGGACCGAAGCGGTCCGCGTAGTCGATACGGCTCAACGGGCTGGAGCGGCCCGGCTGTTCGGCGCGCACGGAACGCTGGATCGGTTCAGCCACGGATCTCACACCCCTCCTCGTCGAACGCGCCACGGACCTCGTCGAGCGAGCCGTCGACCTTCTCCGGGAGCCCCGGCACGTCGCCGCGCAGCCCGCGTACCCGCCGCTCACCCTCGATGGGCACCAACTGGACCTCCTCGGTGATGCCGGGCTCGAAGCGCACCGAACTGCCCGCCGGAACGTGCAGCCGCTTGCCCCAGGCGCTCTTCCGGCAGAACCGCAGAGCGTCGTTGGCCTCGGCGAAGTGGTAGTGCGAGCCGACCTGGACGGGGCGGTCGGACGGGTTGCGGACGGTCAGCGTCGTGACCTCGTGACCCTCGTTGAACGCGACGGTCTCGTCGCCCGGTTCGACGGAGAAGTCCACCTTCCCCGGGTGGACGACGTCCTCCTCGTACTCGGCCGCCTCGGGGATGGGGTGGTGGATGGTGACGAGCTTCGTGCCGTCCGGGAAGGTGGCCTCCACCTGGACGTTGTCGATCATCTCGGGGACGCCCTCCATGACCTCCTCGCGGCGCAGCACCTTCCGCCCGGAGGACATGAGTTCGGCGACGCTCCGGCCGTCGCGCGCGCCCTCCAGCACGTGCGCGGTCAGAATCGCCACGACCTCCGGGTAGTTGAGCGCCAGCCCACGGGCTCGCCGCTTCTCCGCGACGTCCGCCGCCACGTGGATCATCAGGCGTTCTCGCTCGTGTGGAGTCAAGTGCACAGCCACTCCCTGCGTTCGTTTCGCCCAGGACGTCCGTCCTGAACCGTGGTGCTGGGATCTGGCTATGCCACTGCGGCGGTACGGGCGTTGCTCCGCGAAGTGCGTCCACACGCCGTACGCGTGTCGGCTGCCGCACTCGACCGCCCGGCCTGAGCCGTCACGAGAGCACCCGATCAAGCCAGCCGCGGCAAAGGTAACACACGGTGTGAACTGCGGGTACATGGGTGATGAGCGAGCATCATGTCCGGAAATCTCTACTTGTGGGAGTTGATCCTGTCCCACCCGGAAGCCGGGGGATCGGCCCGCTTCGACGCCTCCGAGCCGATAGCCCGGTTCACCGTCCCCGGGCGGTAACCCCGAGTAGTCGCGCCGGGGGCGTGGTCTCGGGGCCGTTGCCGGAATCGCTCCCCGCCGGAGTGGGGTGCCATAGGGTCGAACCACCGCCCCGATCCCCCGGCCCTCGGCCTCCGGCCGTGTCCGCCGTCCACGGGCTGTGGATGGCGACGCCGACCGGTATGAGGCGGCCGTGGAACGGGAAGGGCCGGTGCGGGTGTACGGGGAAGGCCGTTACGGAAAGCCCAACCGGTCGCGCACACACGGACGTTGAGCGGCCACGGGCGTGGGGTGCTCTGGCGGGTGCGGCGCCCGTGCGGTGCCGGGCACGCGGAGGCGACGTCATTCGGAGGAGCCGTGAACGAGGACGCGTCGGAACCACGGGAGTCAGACGGGCAGTTACAGCCGGAGGACGAACCGCACGGCTCTGCCCGGGAGTTGGGGCACGCTCCGCTGGCCGGTACGAAACCGGCCGCGGGGCCACCGTCCGGGGGGACCGAGACGGCCGCCCCCGCCATCCCACCACCACCCGCGTACTCCCCCGCCGTCGGACCGACCGCCGCCGGAACGACCGCCGCCGCCGCACACCACACCGTCCGCTCGTCAGCCGCGGACCCGACGCCGGACGCGGACCCCGACCGGGGCCCGGAGCGCACTATGGACGCGGCACCCCGGAAGGGCGCGGAAAGCGCGGCGGACGCCGAGCGCACGACGGCCCACCCGCCCGGGCTCCTCTCCTCGCCCGGGCACGTCTCCCCGTCCGGGCACGTCGGTCCGTCCGGGGACAACGTCCGGGTCAGCGTCTCGGGGGAGGGGGCGCTCGGCGTGGGGGGCGACGTCACGCACGCCGCGACCGGCCACGGGAGCCGGATCACGGACAACCGGACGTACCACGACAACCGCACCTACGTGATGGCGCCGGGGCCCAACGGCCCGTCAGCCGAAACGGAGTTGACCGACGAGGAGGCGGGGGCGGCGCTGGACGCCTACGTACGGCGTATCCACGAGGCGTACGGGCGGCTGGACCTGGAGGTACTGATCCCGACCACCGAGGGCGAGCATCCGCAGGTGCGGCTGCGCGAGGTGTTCGTCCCGCCGCTGCTGCGGCGCGATCCGCCCCGTCTGGAACTCCCCGCCGAACTGCACCGCCGTCTGGTCGAGTCGGGCGAACTGCCGGAGTCGCCGGACGCGCTCGGCGACCTCAACTGGCCGTCGGCGAATGATGAGTTGGGGGCACCCCCCGGGCTCGATCCCCGGCTGTGGGAGGAGGCGCGGGAGGCGTACCGGGACCGTCCGCCGGTCGGGGTGCTGGAGACGCTGGCGCTGGCGGAGTCGGGCCGGGTGGCGCTGCTCGGCGATCCGGGCGCGGGCAAGTCCACGCTGGCCCGCTATCTGGCGCTGGCGCTCACCTCCGCCTCGCTCGACGGCCCGCTGGAGCCGCTGCGTGGACTCCTGCCGGTGGTGGTCGAGTTACGCCGGTACGCCGAAGCGGACTGGCGGGAGCGGTCGTTCGAGGACTTCCTGGCCCACGTGCACCAGCACGAGGGGCACGCTCCCTCCCCGGCGCTGCTGCGGCGGCGGCTCACCGGCGGGCGGGCCCTGGTCGTCTTCGACGGCCTGGACGAGCTGTTCGACCCGCGCGTTCGGGAGGACGTCGCCCGCCGGATCACGGGGTTCACCGCCCGCTATCCGGCGGTGCGGACCGTGGTCACCTCGCGGGTGATCGGCTACCGGCGTCACGCCCTCGACGGCGCGGACTTCGTTCACTACATGATCCAGCCGCTGGACGAGGAGCGGATCGGGCGCTTCGCCGCGCACTGGTACGCGGCGGTCTGCCCGGGCGACCCGGCGCAGGCCGAACGGCTCCGCCTCCGGCTCACCGAGGCCATCGAGCGTTCCCGTCCGGTGCGCGAACTCGCGGGCAACCCCCTGCTGTTGACGATCCTGGCGATCATCGCCCGGCGACAGCGGCTGCCACGCGACCGGGCCGGGGTCTACCAGCACGCGGTCAACGTGCTCATCGCGCACCTGGACGAGGACACCAAACACCTCGAACTCTCCCCGGACATCCGGGCGATCGCCGATCTGGACGACCGGGACCGGCGCGAGATGCTGGAGCGGCTCGCCCGCCGGATGCAGGCCGGGGCGGACGGTATCGCGGGCAACCACGTCCTCGGGGAGGACGTGGAGCGGGTGTTCACCGAGTACCTGGTGGAGACGCTCCAACTGGGCACGGCGCCCGCGAAGAAGGTGGCCCGCGCGATGGTGCGGCAGTTCCGCGAGCGGAACTTCATCCTCAGCCGCTACGGCAGCCAGGTCTACGGTTTCGTTCACCGGGCGTTCCTGGAGTACCTGGCCGCCACCGACATCGTCCGCCGCTTCGACGCGCGTGAACTCACCGACGAGGAACTGCTCGACGGCGTCTTCGCCCACCGCGCGCCGGACCCCGCCTGGCACGAGGTGCTGCTGCTGATCGTGGGCCAGGTCGGGGAGCGGATCGCCGCCCGCGCCATCGACCGGCTGCTCGAGCTGGAGCGGGGCGACGGGACCGGCTCGGCACCCCCGTGGACGGTGGCCTCCTCCACCTCCGTCACAGCGCTCTGCGCCGTGACGGAGCTGCGCCGAACGAGGCAGGACGAATCGGCGCCACCCGCCGTCCTGGCGCTCCGGGCCCTCGCGGAGGTGCGGCGCGTCGGGCAGCTGGAGGCCCAGAGCCTCGCCACGGCCCGGGTGCTCGTCCGGTACTTGGAGACCGCCAACTACGTGTCTTACAGGGTGCGTTCGGACATCGAGGCGGCGCTGATCCACCTCGGTCCGGGATGGGCGGGAGCCCCCCTCGTCCGGCGCTACCTCCATGTGTCCTCACCCGCCCCCCAGTCCGCCATGGGCTACCTGCTCGTCGGAGACGCCACCGCGCTGCGGACGATGGGCACGCACGCGTGGTCCTCCCGGAACCGGGCCAACGCCCTGCACACCCTGTGTCGCCAGTTTCCCGGCGAGCCGGGCCTGTTCGCGCTGATCCGCGACCGCGCACTGGAGGACCCCGGTGTGGAGGTGCGTGCCTGGTGCGTCTTCGAGCTGACCGGGCCGTGGAAGGACCATCCGGAGTCGATGGACCTCGTCCGCCGGATCGCGGCGCACGACACGGATCGAAGCCTCCGGGCGATCGCCTTCAACGGACTGCTCGGCCAGTGGGCAGACGTTCCCGAGGTCCGGCGCTTCGCGCTGAACCAACTCGACACGGACGCCCTGTTGTTCCTTCCGGGTACGGCGCTGGGACGGCTGCGCACCCGTGACCCCGACGACCACGAGGTCCACGACCTCCTCCTCCGGCATATCGTCCACGGCCCCTCGTACGTCCTCCGCCGGTACGCGTTCGCCCAGCTCATGAAGGTCGAGGGGGCCGATGCGGACATCCGGCGGCTCCTCTGGAAGCACACCACCGAGCCCGAGGGGCAGCTCACCCGGGGCGAGGCGCTGGACTTCCTCGTCCAGCACTGGGGCGATGACCCGGAAGTCCGGGCGTGGACCGAGCGGTTGGCCACGCGGGACGACAACGTGGCAGTCCGCGGCTCCGCTCTCGGCAGCCTGGTGGGGCGTTGGGGCGACCCGGCGGTGCGGCGGCTCGTCGAACGGCAGGCGGCCGACGATCCCGACGCGGAGGTACGCGCCTCCGCGCTCGACCTGCTCGCCGGGCGCTGGACCGAGGCGGCGGGCGTGCGTGAACTCGTCCAGCACCAGGTCCTCCACGACCCCGCGATCCGGCACGCCGCCCTCCAGACGCTGGTGACGCACTGGGGCGAGGAACCCGAGGTCCACCGACTCGTCCGGGAACAGGCCCTCCACGCGCCCGACCCGGACGACCGGGCCCAGGCCCTGGGCACCCTCGCCACCGTCTGGCCCAACGACCCCGCCGTACCGGAGGAGTTGCGCGGGGCGGCGATCCCCGACCCGGAGGCCGACGCGGAGCGGGACGCGAACGGCGCGGAAGACCGCGAGCCCGATCCCGCCCCGCTCGTCGGCGCGTTGCGGCAACGGGCACTACACGATCCCTCGGACGCCACGCGGGACGTACTGCTGGAGCACCTGACCGACGCGCGGCAGCCGGAGGTTGCGATAGCGGCGGGGCGACTGTTGGGCGCCCTGTGGCCAGCGGATCCGGCGACGGTCCCGGCCCTGCGGGCACGGGCCGAGGAGGCGCCGGACCCCTCGGAGGCACGCACGGCACTGGAGCGGGTGATCCGGATGGCGGAGGCGTACGCGCCCCTCGGTGACCGTCTGTACTGAGCGCCCCCACAGGCCGCCGCTACCGACCGCCCCCACGGGCCGTCCCTGCTGACCGCCTCAACCGACCGCCTTCCCCCGGCCGTTCACCTCCGCCCAGCGGTCAACTGCCCCACGTCTCCCGGCCCCGGGCGTCAACGCCCCGTTCCCGACCCGAGGACCAACTCCCCGGTCCCGGTTCGAGCGCCAACCCCCGGGCGACCCACACCCCTTGACCTCAATTGCACTTCAACTACCAGGGTGGTGCGGGCGCGGTGATCCGCGCGGAAGAACGCCCACTACGTCAGGGAGACCCGCCATGACCGTCCACACCGCGACCATCCGCTCCGAGAACTACCCCGATCCCCTGCTCGCCGGAGTCGGCGCGCCCATGTTCAGCACCTGGCGACTGGGCACACCCGAGCGGCAGCGGGCGGCGGTGGAGGCGATCGCCCGCACCTGGGAGGGCAGGCCCTGGCCGGTCGAGGGACTGCTCGGCTACCACGTGTTCCGCTGCCACGACGGCGAGACGCTGGGGCACTTCTCCCAGTGGGCGTCCCCGTCCGGCTACGAGGACTTCGCGCGGGACCACCGGCAGTCGCGGAACGACGAGATCGACGCGGCGGTGCCGGGCATCGAACGTGTCGGCCTCCACGGGTACGAGCTGTACCGCAGCACGGCGCGGCAGCCGGGCGACGACCGGGTGCCGGGCTGTCTCGTCACCGCCGAGGTGGAGTTCGACGGGCCCGACCCGGATCGTCAACGCGCCTGGGTGGACACGGTGTTCGAGGCGCTGGACATCTCCCCGGGACATCCGGACGGCCTCTCGGCCCACTTCCACCTGGGGACGGATGGCCGCCGGGTGCTCAACTACACCGAGTGGATGAGCGCTGAGGCCCACGAGGCGTTCCTCGCCATCCCCGCCAACTCCGAGGCGCAGGCGGAGGCGTGGCGCCGGGTGCAGGTGTTCCCGGGTCTGGTGGACAGCCGCGTTCGGCGCTACGAGTTGGCCCTCAGCTTCACCCCCGGCACCGCCAACTGACTCCCAGAACCCCGGTCTTCGTCGTTCCTTCGGTCGACCGCCCGCACGTCGGCGAGGAGCCGCGGACACACCGCCGAGGAGGGACCCGCACGTCCGACGACGCCGGGGGATGACGGGAAGCGGGAGGTCCCGGCGCCGTTGGATGGTGGGCGGCCGACCGGGCGCGCGGCTACATTGAGAGAGTCACACGACGGGGCACGGCTCCGGGAAGTCGCGGAGACGCGCTCCGTCGGATGGCGTTCCCCGCACGAGCGGAGGCCCGGTCTGGTGGCAGCCAGATCCGGGCCCCGCCCGTGGTCGGGAGCCAGGCGGGTCCGGCCGATTAAGGGGCGGCCGGACCCGTCTGGCACGAGTCGCTGGCCAAGCTCGACCGGAGCCACGCGGTCATCAGCGCACCACCTGCTCCACCACGGCGACGACGGCCACCAGAAGGCTGAGGGCCGCTAACAGGACCTGCCATCGGTCCGGAGCGGACCAGCGTTCGCTGCTGCCTTCGGATGGTTCATGCGTCATGAGCTTCCTCCTCCTCGCTCTTCGGCTGGCCGACGCCAGCCGACGTCGGGCCTCGCGGCCCCCAACCCCTGTACGGGGAAGGGCATATGGAGGACGAGGAGTCCACTCAGGATTCAGAGTAGCGCCCCACCCGCGCGCCCGCACCCAACGTCCGCACGAGCAAGGCGACTTATCCGGGAAAACGCACCTCGTCGACACTCTGCGTCACAACAGGGCGCGAGAGTCCTCCCGTTGAGCCCGGTTTGGGAGGACAGGCGGTGGACGGACAGGCACGTGAGGGCAACCCGCACGGAACGTGACGGGAGCGGAGACCGAGCGTGACGGGCGCCACCGAGGGCATCCCCGTCCGCACACCTCGGCGACCCCGCATTCGCACGCCTCCCGACCCAGCGGCCGCACACCCGCACACCCCGCGCCGCACCCGGCCGCACACCCAACCCCCGCCTCGACCTCCACCCAGCCCCCCGTCGCCCGCCCCACCGGAGCGCTTGGCAAAAGTTAAGGATTCAACTACATTGCTGGAAGTCCGTACGCGTGGAATCCGCGCGGTCCAGGAGTCCGCTCCAGCGGTCTCGGCATCCGGAACGACCCGGCCGCCGAGGAGTCTGGGAAGCCCAGGAGGTCGGTCGTGCCCGCCATCACCGTCGAGAACCCGCTCGCCCTGCCCCGGATAGCCACCCCGGCGCCCGAGTCCGCGCCCCCGCGCCCCGTCACCCGGGTGTCCACCGCGCCCAGCGGCTTCGAGGGTGAGGGGTTCCCGGTGCGCCGCGCGTTCGCCGGGATCGACGTGGCCGAACTCGACCCGTTCCTGCTCATGGACCAGATGGGCGAGGTGGACTACCAGGCGGGTGAGCCGAAGGGCACCCCCTGGCACCCGCACCGGGGCTTCGAGACCGTCACGTACATCATCGACGGCACCTTCGTGCACCGGGACTCGCACGGCGGTGGCGGCGTCATCACCAACGGTGACACCCAGTGGATGACGGCGGGCTCCGGACTGCTGCACATCGAGACGCCACCGGAGGAACTCGTCCTGTCCGGTGGGCTGTTCCACGGTCTCCAGCTGTGGGTGAACCTGCCCGCCAAGGACAAGATGATCGCGCCGAAGTACCAGGACATCCGGGGCGGCACGGTGAAGTTGCTGGCCTCCGAGGACGGCGGCGCCCTGCTCCGCCTGGTCGCCGGGGACCTGGACGGACATGAGGGTCCGGGCGCCACCCACACCCCGATCACGATGATCCACATGTCGGTGAACCCGGGGGCGGAGGTGACCCTGCCCTGGCGGCCGGAGTTCAACGCCCTCGCGTACGGGCTGGCGGGAAGCGGCTCGGCCGGGGCCGAACGCCGGCCGTTCCGGATGGGCCAGGCGGTCGTCTTCGGCGGCGGCGGCTCACTGACGATCCGCGCCGACGAGGCGCAGGACTCCCGCAGCGCCAACTTCGAGGTGGTGCTCCTCGGTGGAGCGCCGCTGCGCGAACCGGTGGCGCACTACGGCCCGTTCGTGATGAACAGCCACGTCGAACTCGCCCAGGCGATGGACGACTTCAAGGCGGGCCGGATGGGCCAGATCCCCGCCGAGCGCGACTGAGACGGACGGGCGCGCGGCCCACGCCCGCCAAGGCGCCAAGTAAGGCGTGTCTCTTCGATCAGGATCGGTGCCAGACGAGGATTGCGAAGGCGGTCGCGGTGCCGGGCTCGATGTAGCCGCGCAGTCGTAGTGCTTGGCCGCCCCACGGGAGCCTATTCAAGTCCACCGAGTCGGAGAAGATCCTGGAGCTCACCGAGCTTCGTGGACGACAGTGCTCCCGCCCGCTCGATCAGGTCTTTCCGGGTGAGGGTGACCAGCCAAGTGCAGGGGATGAGGCCTGGGCGTGGGAGTGCGACTCGCAGGACGCCTTCAAGAGGTAGTCCTTCGGAGGCGCCTACTGCCAGCTCAGCGGCCACGCCACTGAGCTCGGTGCCCGCGGGAGCGACGACTTGCATTGCCCGGAACTCGGACGCCTCTACCTCCGAGAGCAGTACGACCGGGCGCCGCTCGTCGAAATCGGCCCACCAGACTTCGCCCCGTTGCATAGGTCCTCCTGTCACAGAGCGGCGGGCCGAACACTGTTGTGCGCCCGGTTCGAACACCCCATTGTCAGCCCTCAAGGCTCCGGATTGTCAGCCCTCAAGGCTCCGGCCGGTCACGAACGGAGCCAGATGACGACCGCCGCGGCGGTGACGGTGCCGAGGTAGACGTATCCGCGCTTGTCATACCGGGTGGCCACGGCTCTGAACTGCTTCAGTTTCCCGATGGCCCGCTCCACGGTGTTGCGATCTTTGTACCGCTCCATGTCGAAATTCGGGGTCGTCCGCCGCGTGATCCCCGGCGCAGGCGGGCGGCCTTGTGGTCCTTCTTCTCCGGGATCACGTGCCGGATGCCGCGCTTGCGGAGGTAGGCATGGATGAGGCGGTTTCTGTATGCCCTCTCAGCTCCGACGCTGTCCGGCGTGCGGCGAGGACGCCCGGGCCCCGTGCGGGGAACGCGGACCTTGTCCATGACAGGCTCGAACTGGGTGCGGTCCGCCCGCTGCCCTGGCGTGATGAGCAGGAACAACGGGCGGCAACGGCCCTCCGCGGCGATGCGGGTTTTGGTGGTCAGTCCGCCACGGGACCGGCCGAGGGCTTCGCCTGCCGCACCGCCTCCTCCAGCAGGTCGCGCGGTCTCACCACCGCTGGAACTTGCTGAACTGATCTTTGCGTAGCCCCTTTTGAGGAGCCCGGTGGTGTGGGCGGCGCTGACCGGAACGTGGGTTGGGACGTGGGCCGGAACGACCCGGTACAGGCCGAACGTGGCGTAGCACAGCGTGAGTTGGGAGTGGCACAGGCGGCGGGCCGGGGCTGTGGTGGCCCCGGCCCGCGCTGTGCTCCCGGCCGGTCTCCTCCCCACCTGGCGTGGGTGTCAGGTCTGTTGGCCGACCGGGCTTCCGGGCGGGAACGCCCGGGTTGTCTCTCGTCCAGTGTGGCACTGGCAGCCACCGGTGCGCCGGGTTCCGGCTGACCGGTCGTCACCGGCGGTGCGGCCGGTGGTGGTCGGTGGAGGCGCCGTCTCCGGACGGGCCCGGGGCGGCGGTGGTGCGGGTGGCGGTCCTCCGGGCCGACGGCCCGGGTGTCCTGCCGGGTGGTGCGACACGGCCACGGGCGGCGGCCGTGCGGTGGTCCCGGGGCCGGAAGTGACCTTCCGGCCCCGGGGGTTCGTCAACCGCGGGATGCGGCTGGTTCAACCACCGGTTCGGAGCGGACCGTCCGACGACCCTGCCGGGTCAACGATCCGTGGGTGATGGTCAGTTGGGCTGGGTGGGCTGCCAGGCGGTGACCTGGGGGTCCCAGACGCCGATCTCGTGCTTCAGGGTCCGCGGCTTGCCCTCGGCCATGCCCTCCTCACCGACGGACAGGTCGACGACCACGCGGTCCGAGAGCCGGGCCTCGTCGCCCTCGCCGTAGACCGGGATCAGGCTGGCGTAGGCGCGCTCGCCCGGCTCCAGCACCACCGGCTCGGCGGGCTCGGAGTCCTCGACCCAGCTGGCGGAGCCGTCGAGCGCCGGGTCGAAGGAGACGTGCGGGAAACCGGCGGCGACGCAGGACGCGTCCGAGGTGTTGGTGAGCGTGAGCGTGCGGGTGGTGTGGCCCGTCTCGGAGATGTCCAGCGCGGTTCCGGCCGCCGCGCAGGCGCTGACGGCGCTCGTGCCGGAGCCCGGGGTGGCCGCCACCGACGTGCCGGAGGCGACGGCGGTGAGGCCGAGGGCGGCGGTCGCGGCGACGGCGAGCGCGGCGAGCGAGTGGGTGTGGCGGCGCGGGCCACGGGCCGGGCGTACCCGGCGCGCCGAGGTCGTGGTGCTGGTCATGTGGTGCGAACCCCCCTGGGTTTGCGTTTCTACGGACACCACTCTCGTACGCGAACTTCACCGGTGTGTCACGGAATCCCAGCCACCTCGCGACGAACCTGACCGGATCCGGGCGAGCCGCTCACGCCCTGGCCGAATTCCCCGCTGTCCGGGGAGGGTTGGGGCTCCGCACCGGGTTCCGCGCTCGGCCCCACGGGGGTTCGGAGCGGCGGGGGCGCGGTCACTCGATGGCCTCGATCTCCAGTCCGGGTGGGGCCGCGGCGGCGGGGGTGCCCTCGCCCTCGCGCAGTTCGAACCAGATGCGCTTGCCCTCGCCCTGCGGGTCCACGCCCCAGTTGCCCGCCAGCATCTCCAGCAGCACCAACCCCCGTCCGGAGGAGGCCAGTTCGCCGGGGCGGCGGCGGTGCGGCAGCTCGTCACTGTGGTCGCTGACCGTGACGCGCAGCAGCCGCGAGCCGGACTCGCCACTGACCTCGGCCACCATCAGCGCGTCGCTGTCGGTGTGGATGAGGACGTTGGTCAGCATCTCGGAGAGCATCAGCACGGCGCCGTCCAGCTGGTCCGGGTCGGCCCAGTCGTAGAGCAAGCTGTGCAGCTGGTTGCGGGCGTCCGAGACACGGTCGGACTGGGCCTGCGCGACGGTCAGCACGGTGCGGCGGGCGGAGCCCGCCTCGGCGGCCGCGCCCCTGGCGCTCTCCGGGCCGTGTTCGAGGAGGAGCAGCGCGATGTCGTCCTCGCGCCGGTCGCCGAGCGGGCCGCGCGCGTAGTGCGAGGTGGGTCCCTGCACCTCGCGCACCAGGGAGTCGGCGAGCCACTCCAGGCCCTCGCCGCGCGGCGCGCGCTGGTTGGGGCCCTCGACCACCACGGACCGCTCCTCGCGGAGCCTGCCCTGCTCGGTGAGGACTCCGCGCAGGCGCTCCCAGCCGGTCTCCCAGTCGTGGCCGCCGGTCTCGATCAGGCCGTCGGTGAAGATCAGCAGAGTCTCGCCGGGTTCCAGGACCAGACGGGTGGTGGGGTACTCCGGATCGGGTTCGATACCGAGGGGCAGTCCGCCCGCGGTCGGACGGGTCAGGACCGAGCCGTCGGCCATCCGGATGACGGGGTCGGGGTGCCCGGCGCGGGCCACGATCAGCGTCCCGGCGGTGGCGTCGACCTCGGCGTACAGGCAGGTCGCGAAGCGCGGGGAGTCGCCGTGCGGGACGGACTCGGCGGGCGCGGTGGTGTCCGCGGACTCCGTCGACCCGCCGGGCGTCATGCCGTGCAGGAAGCGGGAGGTGCGGGCGAGGACCGCCTCCGGGTGGTGGCCCTCGGCGGCGTAGGCCCGCAGGGCCACCCGCAGCTGCGCCATGACCCCGGCGGCCCGTATGTCATGGCCCTGCACGTCCCCGATGACCAGCGCGGTGCGCCCGGAGGGGAGCGGGATCACGTCGTACCAGTCGCCGCCGACCTGGAGGCCGCCGCCGGTCGGGATGTAGCGCCCGGCCACGTTCATGCCGGTGATCCGGGGCTGCCGGACGGGCCGCATGGTGCGCTGGAGCCCGGCGGACAGCTCCCGCTCGGTCTCGTTGAGGGCGGTGCGGGAGAGCGCCTGGCCGAGCATCCTGGCGACGGTGGTCAGCACGGACCGCTCGTCCGGGGTGAAGGCGACCCGGTGGTCGAAGGCGGCCATCCAGGCGCCCAGTGACCGCCCGGCCACGGCGAGCGGCAGGAACGCCCAGGACTGGCGGCCGTACGGCTCGGCCAGCGGCCAGCTGGTCGGGAAGCGGCGCTGGTACTGCCCGGGCGAGGAGAGGTAGATCGCCCGGCCGGTGCGGACCACCTCGGCGCCCGGGTAGTCGGTGGACAGCGGCATGTCCAGGAACGGACGCTCGTCCGTCTCGCTGTCGGTCTGGCCGTGGTGGCCGATGACCCGCAGCCGGTCGCCCTCCAGCGCGAAGACGGCGAGCGCGCTGGGCGTGAACCCGGGCATCGCGAGCGAGGCCGCCACCCGCAGGACCTCGGCGGTCGACTGGGCCTCGGCCAGCGCCCGCCCCGCGTCCAGCAGGAACGCCTCCCGGTGGCGTCGCCAGTCCCCGGTGACGGCGGGCGCGTTCCGGGTCTCCTGCTCGGCCGGTTCCGGTTCGCCGGCGGCCGAGGGCGGGCCGGGGATCTCGGCGATCAGGCCGATCAGCCGCGTGGCGTGCTCCTCGATCTGCGGGGCCATCCGCAGCCGTACGGTGCGCAGCAGGCGGCCGTCGTCGTCCACGATCCGGACCTGGCCCTCGGCCAGGGTGCCCTCGGCGACGGCGAGGGTGACCGCGCCCTGGTACTCGACGAAGTCGACCGGGTTGATCCGGGCCCGGACGCTGGGCTCCGACAGGGTCAGGGAACCGCCCTCGGGGTCGGGCTCCACCCCGATGAGGCGCGCGGCGTAGGCGTCGACTATCACCGTCTGGTCGGCGTTCTCCCAGCGCCAGACACCCACTCCCACGGCGGTCAGCACGTCCTCGATGTGCATTGCCCCACTTTATGTAGGTTGAGGAAACCCCGGCGAGCGGGAGAGGGCCGGGGCGGTACCCTGAGGGCCGTCTTACTCCCCCCAGCCGACCCCCTTGGATGAGTGATGCATCGGTACCGGTCCCACACCTGCGGCGAGCTCCGGACGACGGACGTCGACACGGACGTCCGGCTGAGTGGCTGGCTGCACAATCGCCGGAACCTGGGGGGCATCCTCTTCGTCGATCTCCGCGATCACTACGGCGTGGTGCAGCTGGTCGTCCGCCCGGAGCGGACGGCGGTGAGCGAGCTGCTCAGCTCGCTCACCAAGGAGACGGTCATCCGGATCGACGGCAGGGTCTCCGCGCGCGGCGCCGACAACGTCAACCCGGAGCTGCCCACCGGTGAGATCGAGGTGGAGGTCGCCCAGGTCGAGGTGCTGGGCACCGCCGAGCAGGTCCCCTTCACCATCAACGCCGAGGACGGGGTGAACGAGGAGCGGCGTCTGGAGTACCGCTTCCTCGACCTGCGCCGGGAGCGGATGCACCGCAACATCATGCTGCGCTCGGCGGTGATCGCGAAGATCCGGGAGAAGATGGTCGCGCAGGGCTTCAACGAGCTGGCGACGCCCATCCTGTCCGCGACCTCCCCGGAGGGCGCGCGGGACTTCCTGGTCCCCTCCCGGCTGCACCCCGGCACCTTCTACGCCCTGCCGCAGGCGCCGCAGCAGTTCAAGCAGCTGCTGATGGTCGCGGGCTTCGACCGCTACTTCCAGATCGCCCCCTGCTTCCGGGACGAGGACGCCCGCGCCGACCGCTCCCCCGGCGAGTTCTACCAGCTCGACATGGAGATGAGCTTCGTCGAGCAGGAGGACGTGTTCGGGGTCATCGAGCGGGTGATGACGGAGCTGTTCCAGGAGCTGGGCGAGGGCCGCGAGGTGACCTCCCCGTTCCCCCGCATCCCGTTCCGCGAGGCGATGCTGCGGTACGGCTCGGACAAGCCGGACCTCCGCGCCGAACTCGAACTCACCGACGTGTCCGAGGTGTTCGCGGACTCGGACTTCAAGGCGTTCGCCGGGAAGCACGTCCGGGCGCTGGCCGTGCCCGACACCGCGGACCTGCCGCGGAAGTTCTTCGACCAGCTCGGGGAGTTCGCCGTCGAGCAGGGCGCCAAGGGCCTCGCCTGGGTGCGCGTCGGAGAGGACGCCGGGAAGCCGACGCTCTCCGGTCCGGTCGCGAAGTTCCTCACCGAGGCGGACGTCGCCGAACTTACCGAGCGGCTGGGCCTGTCGGCCGGGCACGCGGTGTTCTTCGGCGCCGGGGAGTTCGCGGAGGTCTCCAAGATCATGGGCGCGGTGCGGGTGGAGGCCGCGCGCCGCACCGGCAACTTCACCGAGGGCGTCTTCCGGTTCTGCTGGATCGTGGACTTCCCGATGTACGAGCGGAACGAGGAGACCGGCGAGACCGACTTCTCCCACAACCCGTTCTCCATGCCCCAGGGCGGCCTGGAGGCGCTGGAGACGAAGGACCCGCTGGACATCCTCGCCTGGCAGTACGACATCGTCTGTAACGGCGTCGAGCTGTCCTCCGGCGCCATCCGGAACCACGATCCGGAGATCATGTTCCGCGCCTTCGCGATCGCCGGGTACTCCGAGGACGACGTGCGGCGGGAGTTCGGCGGGATGCTCCGCGCCTTCCAGTACGGCGCCCCGCCGCACGGTGGCATCGCCCCCGGCATCGACCGCATCGTGATGCTGCTGGCCGACGAGCCCAACATCCGCGAGACCATCGCGTTCCCGCTCAACAACAACGCGCTGGACCTGATGATGGGCGCCCCCAGCGCGGTGGACGACGCGCGGCTGCGGGAACTGCATCTCGCCCCGCGCAAGCCCAAGTTGACGTAAGCGGATGAGCTGACCCGGGAGGGGACGGCGCTCCCCTCCCCCCGGGCCCGGGGCCCCGGAACCCTCCGGCGGCCCCGGGCCCGCGTCATGTCCCCAGCGAGCCCGCAGCGCAGTTCGTCCCCCGTCCCGTCCGACAGTGCCCAACCACCCGCGTCTCCCAAATCGTTGAGCTCCAGTGCGGTACCGGCGGCGTGGGCGTCCGACGCGTCGTCCGGCCCGTTCGCCGCCGGCCGCACCGGCAGTCCGGCACACCGGGTGGTGCCACCGTCGGTCGAGCACTCCCAGATCAGGGCGCGACCGAAGACGCCCGTGACCGGATGGTCGGGGTAAGTCGCCACTTCTCCGGCCCGCCGTCGTTCTCGTCCGCAACTCACCCTGGAGCGCTCCTACTTGGGGGGCACGGTTGACGGACACGCATGACGGACGCGGGGGTTGGGGGCAAGCGGGGGTGGTGGCCCCGGGCGGTCGTGCCGGGGCCACCACGTCAGAGCGGTACGGTGCCGGTCGCCCGGGGAGCGGTCACCGGGTGCCGATGCCCGGGCCCGTCGCACACCGCCGGTCACACACGACCGGTGACGCACCGCCGGTCGCCCGGGGGCCGCGCGTCAGACGGGGGCCATCGCGAGGGCGGTGTCGACCTCCCGGAGGAAGTCCGGCAGGTCCTGCGGGGTACGCGAGGTGATCAGCAGATACCCCTCGGAGTCGTCCGTGACCACCGACTCGTCGATCCACTGACCGCCCGCGTTACGGATGTCCGTCCGCAGCGACGGATACGAGGTCATCGTCTTGCCCCCGGCCACCCCCGCCTCAACGACCGCCCACGCACCGTGACATATCGCCGCCACCGGCCCGCGCGCCGCCGTGAACGCTCGGACGATGCCGATGGCCGTGTCGTTCAGCCTCAGTGAGTCGGCGTTCAGCGTGCCGCCGGGCACCAGCAGCAGGTCGTAGGTCTCCGGGTCGGCCTCAGCCAGCGTGAGGGTGGGGTCGGCCTCCACTCCGGGGTCACGGTCGCCCTCCAGCGTCCTGATCATCGCCAGGGAGGGCGCCGCCACGTCCACCTCGGCTCCAGCGGCTCGCAAATGCCGTACGGGAACGAGGAGTTCGTCCTGCTCCACGCCGTAGTTCGTGACGATCGCCAGGACACGGCGACCGGTCAGGTCGATGTCCGCCATGGTCATCCCTCAGTTCGTCCACCGGTGGTGGGACGCGGTCGATTGGCCCGGTCCGGGTTCCCCGGCGGAGCGCGTTCATGACCGACGGCCGGAAGTTCTCCGCCCGCCACCCGCCCCGCCCGAACACCCCGCCCCAACGCCCCACGGCGGCCCGACAGGGTCGCCCCCGCCCCGTGCTCGACCCGTCCCTGACCCGTCCCCGTCTCGTCCTCGGTGTCGCCGCGGGTCAGGCGGTGACGTGCACGGAGCGCCACCGGACGCTACGGAGTCGGGAGCCCGGCCAGCCGCCCGGCGCCGCAGACTGCCGGACCGCCCGCTGCCGTGGGGCGGACCGCCCGCCACCGTGGTGGACGGACCGCCCGCCGCGCGGGATGGCGGCCGTGTGCGGCGGCCTGACGAGTACGAGGGAGTGGGCGGGAGCGCCTGGGGTGAGGGGCGTAGGTGTGACGGGCGCCAGGGGCGGGCGGGGTGCGAAGGGCGCGTGGCGCGGCACGCTCTCGTCGACCGCCTCGCAGGCCGACCGCGCACCGCGCCTCCCCCGGGATGGCCGTTCGGAGCCCTGGGGCTCGTGCGTCAACCGCCTCCCTGTGGTCGCCCGTGCTTCCCTTCACGAACAACCGCCTCCACCGTAGAGCAGCCGTCTGTCAGACGCAGTCGGTGCGGTGCGCCGTTTTCCCGGGACGCCCGCCTCCGGTCAACTCTCCGTAGCCGTACGTCGGGCGGCTCGCGACACGCCTCCCTGCCCGGCGGCCGCCCGACCGCCAGCCCGGGCCGGATCCGGGGGCGGCGGGCGGGGTGGCGGCGGCTCCGGAACCCGTGGCAGGGACCACTTTCCGGGCGGTACCACAGAGGAGGGGCGGCCGGTAGCCTGGGCGGCACGGCGGTCTCGTACCGCCGCACGGCGGTGGGGCCCGCCGTCACCAACCGTGGTCGTACGCGCCACCAACGGTCCCTGCTTGTGACAGACAGCACCCGTGCTCGGCAGGGGTGCCGACGAGCAGGGGACGCCGTGTATCGAGAGCCCAGCGCCGAACACCCGCCCGAGGACCCTCCCGGGCCCGGCCGACCCGCGCCCCGCCCCGGAACGTACCGCTCCCGCCCCGAGGGTCCGTCCCGCCCGGAGAATCCGTCCCGGAATCCGTCCCGGAACGCGTCTCGGAATCCGTCCCGCCCGGAGGGCCCGTCGCGGGACGCCCCGTCCCGGGATGACCGGATGGGGGACCACCGGACCCGAGCTGAGCGGATCGGGGACCACCGAACCCGGGCCGAGCGACTCCGGGACCACCGAACCGGGGCTGGGCGGATCGCGGATCACCGAACCGGGGCTGATCGGATCCGGTCGCGGGACGAGCGGATCCGGTCGCGGCCGGAACAACGGTCGTCCGACGGGCACCGCGCACGCTGGAGCACCGAGCTGCCGGTGGTGGCCGCCGTCGCGCTGGGCGGTGGCGCGGGCGCGGGGACGCGGTACGCGACGGGGCTGCTCTGGCCCGTGTCCCCGGGCGGTTTCCCCTGGTCAACGCTGTGCGTGAACGTGCTCGGGGGCGCGCTCATCGGTCTCTTCATGGCGCTGAGCGCCGAGTTCGGGACGGCGGGCGCGCTGCTGCGCCCCTTCGTCGTCACCGGTTTCCTGGGCGGGTTCACCACGCTCTCCACCGTCGCGGCCGAACTGCACGCCCTCGGCGACGGCCAGCCGTACGGGATCGCGCTCCACGACGTGGGCCAGCTCGGCTACTTCGTCCTCACACCGGTGGCGGTACTCCTCGCGGCGTCCACAGCGGCGTGGACGACGGAGCGCGCGGTACGACGCCAGAGCGGAGCCGGAGCCGGGCCCCGGGACGCCCACGGGGACGGGCCCGGGGGCGGGCCCCGGGGCGGCCGCCGCTCCGGGGGCGAGGGTGAGCGACGGGAGGGTTCGACGTGAGCTGGCTGCTGGTGATCGCCGGAGGCGCGGTCGGCGCCCCGCTCCGCTACCTGATCGACGGCGCGGTCCGCCGCCGGTGGCCGGGCGTCTTCCCGTGGGGCACCCTGACCGTCAACCTCGTGGGCTGCCTCCTGCTCGGCGGGCTGCTCGGCGCGCTCGGCGGGACGCTCGGGGCGACCGCGCCCGGCGGCGGCGTCGACCTCCAGCTGCTGCTGGGCGTCGGCCTCTGCGGGGCGCTGACCACGTACTCCACGTTCTCCTACGAGACGCTGCGGCTGGCCCGCGACGGCGCCCCGCGGCTCGCCCTCGTCAACCTCGTCACCACGCTGACCTGCGGACCGGCCGTCTACGTCCTCGCCCACACCGCCGTCCGCGCCGCGCTCTCCTGACGCCCGGACGGGGACGCCGGGCGAGGACGGCTGAGCAGGGGCGGCTGCGCGGGGACGCGCAGGCGGGGCCATCCGGGGGTCGCCAGTGGCTCTCGGGGCGGCCGGGGCGCCACCCGTTCCGGTGAGGCGGCGTTGAGCCGGGTGTGCCGGGTCCGGATCCCCGGCGCCGACCTCGCGGACGCTCTCCGGGCCGGGCGGGGTCACCGAGGTGTCCGGTGCCGGAGTGCCCGGTACCGGCGGCGTCCGGAACGGCCGCGTTCCGGGGGCCGGAGGAGTGCGCGGCGCCGATGCGGCTCCCGCGCGGAGGAGGGTCCCGTGAGTGGTGCCGTCGTGCTGTTCACCTCCGATCTGCGGACGTACGACCATCCGCCGCTGCGGGCCGCGCTCCGCCCGTCCGGTGGCTGGATCGTGCCGTTGTTCGTGGTGGACGAGGGGGTGCGGAACGCCGGGTTCGACGTGCCCAACCGGCGGGCGTTCCTGGCCGACTGCCTGGCCGACCTGGACGGTTCACTACGGGCCGCCGGTGGACGGCTGGTGGTGCGCACGGGCGAGGTCGCCACCGAGGTCCGGCGGGTGGTGCGCGAGACCGGCGCGCGGGCGGTACACCTCAGCGCGGGGGTGAGCGGCTACGCGCTGCGGCGCGAGGAACGTCTCCGGCGGGCGCTGGAGGGGACCAGCTGCGCCCCGCACGTCCACGACGCGGTGATCACGGCGCTGCCGCCCGGGGCGGTCACCCCGGCGGGCAAGGACCACTTCGCGGTGTTCACCCCGTACTTCCGGCGCTGGGAGGCGGAGGGGACGCGGTCCACGCTGGGCGCGCCGCGCGCGGTGCGGGTGCCCGAGGGGGTGCGGTCGGATCGTCTGCCGGGGCGGCCCGGCCGTGGGGTGTCACCCGGGCTGCCGCAGGGCGGTGAGGGCCCGGCGCGGCGCCGTCTGAACCACTGGCTGAGGTACGGGTTGGACGAGTACGCGGACCGCCAGGACCGGCTGGACATGGACGGCACCTCCCGGCTCTCCCCCTACCTGCACTTCGGCTGCCTGTCGCCCGTCGAGACGGTGCGCCGGGCGACGGACCGGGGTGGGGAGGGGGCCCGCGCGTTCGTCCGTCAACTCGCCTGGCGGGACTTCCACCATCAGGTCCTCGCCGCCCGCCCTGGCTGCTCGCACGCCGACTACCGTACGCACCACGACAGTTGGCAGGGCGACGGAGACGACGCCGCCACCTGGCGCGCGGGACGGACGGGCTATCCGCTCGTCGACGCCGCGATGCGGCAGCTGGCACACGAGGGGTGGGCACACAACCGCGCACGGCTGGTGGCGGCGAGCTTCCTGGCCAAGACGCTCTACGTCGACTGGCGCGTCGGCGCCCGGCACTTCCTCCAGCTGCTGGTGGACGGGGACGTCGCCAACAACCAGCTCAACTGGCAGTGGGTGGCGGGGACCGGCACCGACACCCGTCCCAACCGGGTGCTCAACCCGGTCAGTCAGGCCCGTCGTCTCGACCCGGAGGGCGCGTACGTACGGCGCTGGCTCCCGGAGCTGGCCACGCTGCCCGGCCGGGCGGCCCACGAACCGTGGCGACTCGACGAGCGTGAACGCCGCCAACTCGACTACCCCGCACCGATGGTGGCCCTCTCCGACGGCTCGCGCCGCTTCCACCAGGCCCGCGCCCGCGGCACCTGACCCCCGCCCCGACGACGCAGCACGCGAGGACGGGCCGGATGGTCGCCGCCTCCCGTCGGTGGAGCGAACATCGCCGCCCGCCCGCACGCCGCGTTCCAACTGCTCGACGTAACACGTGACTTCCTCGTGAGCGAGGAGGACGGCCCCTGCTGCGCGCGGCGTCGGGGAGGCGCCCTGGAGGGGAGAGACGCACGTCACATCGTGTGCTGTCACATCCGGAGGGGCCGTCCAGTGAAGGGGGTGTCGGAACACACCAGCGAAGGAGCCACCATGGACGCCCGGTTGAACCTGCTCGGCAGCCAGGACGCCGTCAAGGTCGCGAAGCAACTCGCCGCCACGGGACCGCTACTGGCCAAGACGACCCTGCCGCGGTCCACACAGGAGCTGATGAAGATCCGCGCCAGCCAGATCAACGGCTGCGGGTTCTGCACCGATATGCACATCAAGGAGGCGACGCACGCCGGGGAGACCGCCCTGCGGCTCAACCTGGTGGCCACCTGGCGGGAGGCGACGGTCTTCACCGACGCCGAACGGGCCGCGCTGGAGCTGACGGAGGAGGGAACCCGGATCGCCGACGCGGCGGGCGGAGTCTCCGACGAGGTCTGGGCGAACGCCGCCAAGCACTACGACGAGCACCAGCTCGCCGCGATGGTGATGGTCATCGCCGTCATCAACGCCTTCAACCGGATGAACGTCATCGTGCGGCAGCCCGCCGGGAGTTACGAGGTGGGCCAGACCCTGGGGTGACGGCACCCACCGGCCGGGGGTACGGGGCCACACCGGCCCCGGCCCCCCGGCCGCCGGTACGGGCGTCACGGTCTCGGATGCCGGGCCCCCGTCCGACGGACGGGCACCCGGACGACGGTACGACCGCCCCGGCCGACAGTGCGGAAATCCCGGGCGCGGGTGCGGGTGTCCCGCCGGGGCCCGTGATCGGCGGGCGGCCGCTGATCGACGGCGCCCGCCCACAGGGCGTCCGGCCGGGACTCCCGGGCGGACGGCCCGGGTCAGCCGGGTGGCGTAGCCCCGGGCGACAGGGCCGGGCGGGCCGAGCACACTGGAGACGGCCCCGGCCACGCCCCTGACCCGGCGGGCCGCACGCAGGGTGCGCCGCACCCGGGCGAGCCACACACCCCGGCGCGAGTGCCGGGCCCGGCGGCCCGGGCGCGCCCCGGCGATACGTGACACCGGGGCGGCCGGCCCCAACGGGTGTGGTGCGCGGGCTCGTTGGCGGCTCGACGGAAGACGGTGGTGGACGCCATGCCCGAACTCCCCGACGTCGAAGCGTTCCGCGCGGTGCTCGACGACTGCGCGCGGGGCGCGCTGGTCGACCGGGTGGAGGTCCGCGACGCCGGAGTGCTGCACGGGGTGAGCGCTCAGCGCTTCCGGCGGGAGCTGGAGGGGCGACGGTTCGCGGAACCGGAGCGGCGCGGCAAGTGGCTGCTGGGCCGGACGGACGGGCCGACCGTGCTCCTGCACTTCGGCATGACCGGCGAGTTGCACTGCGCGGCCCCGGACGATGCGCTCGCCCCGCACGACCGGGTGGTGTTCACCGTGGGCGGGGACCGGCAGCTGCGCTATCGAGACCAGCGGAAGCTGAAGGGCCTCTGGCTCGCCGACCGGGCGGACGTTGACCGGATGATCGGCGAACAGGGTCCCGACGCACTGGGGTTGGACCGTGCGGGCTTCGAGGCGCGGCTCGCCGGACGGCGCGGCGGTGTGAAGTCCGCGCTCACCAACCAGTCGGTGGTCGCCGGGCTCGGCAACCTCCTCGCCGACGAGATCCTGTGGCGCGCCCATCTCCACCCGGCCCTCGCGGTACGGGAGTTGACGGTGGCCGAGCGCGTCCGGCTGCACACTGAGCTGACCCGCACCCTGAACTCCGCCGTCCGCGCCGGACGGGTGCCGCCCCGGGCGTCCTGGCTCACCGGACACCGCGAGGAGACCGACCCGGTGTGCCCACGCTGCGGTACGCCGCTCCGCTGGGACCGGATGGCGGGACGCGGCACCCTCTGGTGTCCGCGCTGCCAACCCCCCGGCGGTGGCCCATCGCAGTCCGCCGCGCCGTCACCACCGTGACGCCCGCCGCCGTCACCCGCCGCCCGGACGCGCCGACGAACACGCCCAACCCCTCATTCCCGCCCGGCTGTTGGCGCACGGTCCAGGGCGGCCTCCAGTACGACTGCGGCGGCGCGCGCCCAGGGCATCTCTCGCGCGAGTCGCGCGCGGCACTCGGCGATCTCCCGGAACGCACCGGCGCGGTCCTGGAGTTTGCGGCCGATGGCGCGGGCCCAGCGGCCGGGGTCGTTCTCGTCCCGCGACATCTCGACGACGAAGCGGCTGGCCGCCTTCTGGCCCAGTGCCTCGCGCAGCAGTTGGGCGAGGCCGCTCTCCGAGCTGACGAGTACCGGTACGCCCCGGACGATCGCCTCGACGCCGACCAGGCCGAACCCCTCGGAGCGGGACGGCATCACCAGCAGGCTCGCGCTGTTCAGATCCATCTCCACGCAGTCCTGCGCCGAGGTGTAGGGGCGCACCACGACGTCCAGGCGGGGGCTGTTGGCCCACTCGACGATCCGGGCCCGGTCCGCGTCCACGTCGTCCTTCCGCGCACCGCGCACCACGAGCCGGACGGGCGGCAGTTCGTCCTCCTGGTGCCAGCGCGCCACCTCGCCACACGCCATCGCCGCGAGGTCCACCCCCTTCAGCCGCGCGTCCTCGACCCGGCCGAGAAGCAGCACCCGAAGTGGTTCGCCTCCGGGGGGAGTTCGGGGTCCGGTGGGTGCGGGTACGTCGAATCCCGGGTCGAGGCGGAGGACTTCGGTGTCGGTGAACTCCGCGAGGAACTGGGTGCGCAGGTGAGGGCCCACGGTGACCACGCGGTGCGCGTCCCGGCCGAGTTGGCGCTCGATGTCGGTGCGTTCCTCGGCGCGCAGGCCCGCGTCGCTGTCCCGGCCGGGCTTGTACCACTCGATCTCGTCCGGGGCCATGTGGATGAGGTGCAGGCGGCGCGCGGCCGGGAAGTGCGCGTCGGCCATGGCCTTGGCCACGGGGCCGGTGATCCGGCTGTGCCCCACCACCACGTCCGGCTCGGTTCCCTCGGGCAGCGCGGGGCGGCTGCCGAGCCGCAGGTCGTCGGAGGCTCCGGCGACGGCGGGCGCCGGGAGCAGCGTCACACCGGCGGCGCGGGCCGCCGTCTCCTCCTCGGCCGAGGCGGTCAGGACGGCGCAGAACACGCGGGCCCCGGCGGCGGCGAGGGCGCGGCAGAGGTCCCGGTTGAAGGTGCTGAGGCCGCCGTGCGAGGAGTCCCACTCGGTGGCGACGGACAGGATGACCGGCCGCTCCGCGTCGTCCGGCGCCGCGCCCTCCGCTGCCCCGCCCTCCGCTGCCTCGGGCTGCGGCACCCCGCCCTCTGACGCCCGGGCCCGGGTGTCCCCGGTCTCCGCCGCGCTGGCTCCGTTCCGGGCGTCCGCACCACCGTTGCCGGGCACGGGAGTCGCGTCGGGTAGCGCGTCCCCGGCGTCCGGCGCCTCGTCCGGCGGGGCCGTTGCAGCGCCCAACACCGGTTCGTGGTCGGGGCGTTCGGCGGTCTCCGTGCGGGGAAGGCCCAGGGTCTCGCGGGCGCGCCGCAGGGCGTCGGCCAGGTCGACGTCCGTCTCCTCGCGGAGGGCCCCCGGACGGTCCGGGTCGGGCAGGAACAGGAAGCCGAACGGGTGCTCGTCCGCGAGCACGGCGTCCAACTGTCGTTCCGCGTACGTGAGATGGCGGTTGATTTCGCCCCGGTCGCCGCTGAGCACGCCCGTCATCGCACGGTTGTAGTGGGTGAGCGCGCGGTGCAGCGAGTCCTCGGTCCACCCGGTCGCCCGCTCTCCCCAGCGCTGCGCCTCCGCTACCTCACCGGCCGAAAGACTCATGTACATCAGGTTGTTGGCGTGCTCCCAGCCGGGGCTCAACTCGTAGGACGCCTCCAGGTGGCGCCGTGCGGTGGGGAGGTCCCCGGCGCCGTAGGAACGGTAGGAGGCGGAGAGGTGGTTGTCGGCGAGTTCGTCGCGCAGCTGGCCGGGGGCCACCTTCCCGAACCAGTCGGTGGCGGGCCAGGTGCGCAGCGGCACCCGCACGTGGTCAGTGGTGAGTTCGCCGCCCAGCTCCGCCACCCAGGCGGCGGCCACCACGAAGGCGGGGTCCTCCGACAGCGCGACGTCCGCGCTGTCCGGGGCGTAGAGCCAGCGCCGGACGGTGAGTTCGCCGAAGGTGCAGGTGACGCCGATGAGGTCCAGCGCCCGGGGTTCGCCCGCCAACAGGATGGCCTTGTGTAGGTAGTTGATCCGGATGGCCGCGTCGGGCCCCTCCTCCGGCAGGGTGTCCAGGACGCGGATGATCTCGTCCAGGTGGTCCTGTCGCATGCCGTGGCAGCAGGTGGGGAAGATGTGCAGCGGCTCCTGGGCGAAGCCGTGCAGCAGTTCCAGAAGCCGGTAGGTGAGCAGCGCCGACGCGTGCGTCCGGCTGGTGTACGAGCCGTGGCGGGTGGTACCGAGCTTGCCTACCGTCCACAGACGGGCGTAAATCTCGTCGAACAGGTCGTTTTCCAGGGCGAGTTGTACCGGCCCCTCGGTGGTGATGACGCCCTCCGCGACGAGCCTGTCCCGGCAGTCGTCGTACTCGGCGCGGGTGATCCGCGGCGGCCCGGTGAGACAGTAGGCGAACCACGCCTGGTCCGCCGTGGCGTGGCCGAGCGCGGAGGTGAGCACGTTGAAGGCGACGAGTTCGGACGGTTCCATCGCCCGGACCACGCGGATCAGCGGCCGCGCGAGGACGTCCTGCCGGGACTCCATCCGCGAGCGGATGCCCTCCAGCACCTCGGCGGTCAGCTCCATGGCGTCGGAGGCGCCGCGCTGCCAGCGGGCGAACATCTCGTGGCAGTACAGCTGGATCTCGTACGGGTTGCCGTCGGTGAGCTGCCGCAGCGCGGACACCACGCCGTCCAGTGACATGGAGTGGACGCCGAGGCTGCGGAGCGGGCGCATGACGCAGTTCCGGACGTCCTCCCACTCGACGAATCCGCTGACCGCGATCTCCCGGAACTGCCGCAGGATCGGGGAGTGCACCTCGGTGATCCGGTCGACGAGCCCGGAGGTTCCGGCGAGGACGAGGACGAGTCCGTCGACGCGGGAGGTGAGGAACCGCAGGATCGACAGGACCTGGGCGTCCTCGGCCATCAACTGGGCCTCGTCGACGAGCAGGACGAGCGGATGCCCGAGCAGGTGGACGAAGGAAGCCAGGTCGGCGCGGAGCGCCGCCTCCGGCACGCGCCCGTCCGCGCCCGCGAGCGCCACGGCCTCCGGGAACTCCGGTACGAACTCCGGCAGCGGTTCGGCGGCGCCCGGACCGTGGTGGTCGGCCCCTAACGTCCGCGCGGGAGCACCGGGGGTGCGGGCCGGGAGGCCGGGCGTCGCGGTCTCGGCGCCGGAACGTTCGGCTGTGGACGGGGGTTCGGGGGCGTGCTCGGGAGCGGCTGGGACCGGCCCCGGGGTGTGGCGGGTCACCCCGGCCATCGTCCGGCGCAGCTGCGCCATGTCGAACGGGAGGCGCTGGCCGCGTCGTTGGCACTCGGCGAGGACTGCGGTGGCCAGCTCCTCGTACACCTTGCGGAAGAAGACCGTGGGGTCACCGTCGCCGCCGATCAACTCCACGCGGGCGGTGGTGTATCCGCGTTCGGTGGCGAGCCACTCGGTGGCGTTGAGCAGGCTTGTCTTCCCGGAGGCCCGGGGGCCGTGCAGGACGA
This sequence comes from Streptomyces sp. AJS327, assembly GCF_013450295.1. Taxonomy (GTDB): domain Bacteria; phylum Actinomycetota; class Actinomycetes; order Streptomycetales; family Streptomycetaceae; genus Streptomyces. The sequence continues at coordinate 471,018 of NZ_SKBR01000003.1, read as the reverse complement.
CGCAGACCGACGGCCGGTCCACCGCCGTCTGGTCCATCTCGTAGGCGAGGATGGCGACTTCCTCGCCCCGTCCGGCGAAGACGGTGGCGTCACGTACCGGGTTCCGGTAGTCGTACGGATTGCGCAGCGCGGAGATGTCCACGGCTTCTCCCCTCACCTCAGCCCGATCGTACGGTCACCCGGGCCGTGGCGCCGCGCTCCCGGCCACTGTGCCGACCGCCGCCCCACGGCGCCGGCGGCCGCCTCGGACGCCCGCGCCAACTCCGGGTGCTCCGGGGCTTGTTCGGGGACGCCGTCAGTCGGGGGAGACACCGCGGGCTCCGGGACGCCGTCAACTCCACACGGCTCGTGCTGTGGCGAAAACCCGTCGCCCGTCCGCCTTTCGGGGAAAACCAGCCGACCGGGGGCCTTTTGTCGCCAACCGTGGACGACGGATTCACCGGCGTACCCGCCGTGGCTTATGCAGGAAGGCTGGGAGGTCCGAAGCCCCTGCCTGACAGGAGGACGCGCGATGTCTCTGACCATCAACGTGGCGGTACTGCTCGCGGTGATCATCATCCTGCGGCTCCGTCGGCGCACCCAGGCCCGTTCCCGGAACGACGAGCAGCTGACCGTCGTCATCGCGCTCGTCTTCGGCGTGCTGGTCGCCCCCACCGCCTTCGGGGAGACCGTCGGCGACGTGGTCGGCCAACTCGCCAACGGCATCACCGAGTCCACCACCCCCTGACCGCCACGGGCGGCGGAAGACCCTCCCGCGTCTACCGAACACCCCGTAGCGGTCCGCCTGTTGGGGCCATCGGAGAGGGAGTGTCAGGTGGCGGCGGGGCGTTGGGGTGCGGCCGTGCGCTGGGTGGTGGCGACGCAGGCGAGGACGAGCAGCGCGGCGACCGGCGCGAGGGGGGACAGCGTCTCGCCCATGAGCAGGGCCGACCAGACGAGGGTCAGGATCGGCTGGGTCAGCTGGATCTGGCTGGCCCGCAGCACCCCGATCAGCGCCATGCCCCGGTACCAGGCGACGAAGCCGCCGAACTGGGAGATGGCGGCGATGTAGAGGAGCCCGCCGACGGCCCGCGCATTCGGCGCCACCGGCTCCACGGGCAGGGCCACCACCGTGACGAGGGCGGACACCGGCAGCGCGATGACGACGCCCCAGGCGATGACCTGCCAGCCGGGCATCCGGGTCGCGAGACGGCCGCCCTGGGCGTACCCGGCGGCGCAGACCAGCAGGGCGCCGAAGAGGAAGGCGTCGCCGAGGGTGGGCAGTCCACCGCTCTGCTGGACCGTGAAGGCGGCGACGGTGAGCGCGCCGAGCCCGGCGGCCGCCCAGAAGGCGCGCGGGGGGCGCCGCCCGGTCAGGGCGGACGAGGCGATCGCGGTGGCGAGGGGGAGGACGCCGATGACGACGGCCGAGTGCGCGGTGCTGGAGGTGCGCAGCGCCAGAGTCGTCAGCAGCGGGAAGCCGACGGCGCAGCCCCCGGCGACGGTGAGCAGCGCGGGCCAGTGCTCCCGCGCGGGCGGCGGCACGCGGGCGGCGTAGAGGCAGACGGCGGCGAGGAGGCCCGCGAGGAGGCCGCGGAGCCCGGTCGTCGTCCACGGGCCGAAGCCGTCCAGCGCCCACACGGTGGCGGGGAAGGTGAGGGAGAAGGCGGCCACGCCGAGCGCGGCCTGCGCGGTACCGCTACGGACCGCTATCGAGGAGGGAGGGGTATCGCTATCCTGAACCGTCATGAATGACAGTAGCAGCGTCACCCAGCTCGCCTCGACCCTGCGGAGCGAACTGGACCGCTACTCAGAGGGACAGAAGCTCCCGGCGAGCCGTGCCCTCGTCACCCGGTACGGCGTCAGCCCCGTCACCGTGTCCCGGGCGATCGCCACGCTCGCCGCCGAGGGCCTCGTCACCACCCGGCCCGGCGCCGGGGTCTTCAAGGCCGCCCGGCAGCCCACCGCCCGCACCCTCGGGGACGTCTCCTGGCAGGAGGTGGCGCTCAGCGCCGACCCGCCACACACCGCGCTGGACGCGGGACCGCGCGGCCTCGACGCCACGGGCGTCCTGACCACCCTCACCACGCCGCCGCCGGAGGTCGTCGACCTGAGCGGCGGCTACCCGCACGCCTCCCTCCAGCCGGAGCGGGCGCTGTCCGCCGCGCTCGCCCGGGCGGGGCGGAGGCCCGGCACCTGGTCGCGTCCGCCGGTGGAGGGACTGCCCGAACTGCGCGGCTGGTTCGCCCGCGATATCGGCGGACCGTCCGGCCCGCTGGACGCCTCGGACGTGCTCGTCACCTCCGGGGGCCAGAACGCGCTCACCACCGCGCTGCGCGCGCTGGCGGCGCCCGGCTCACCCGTCCTGGTCGAGTCCCCCACCTACCCGGGCATGCTCGCCGTGGCGCGCGCCGCCGGACTGCGGCCCGTGCCGGTACCGCTGGACGCCGAGGGCGTCCGCACCGACCTGCTCGCCGAGGCGTTCGCGACGACCCGCGCCCGGGTGTTCGTCTGCCAGCCGCTGTTCCACAACCCGACGGGCACGGTCCTCTCCGCGCGGCGCCGGACGGAGGTGCGCGCCCTCGCGCGGAGCGCGGGCGCCTTCGTCGTCGAGGACGACTTCGCCCGCCGTCTGGCCCACGCCGACGCCCCAACGACGCCCGCGCCGCTGGCCGCCGAGGACCCGGACGGCGTCGTCGTCCACGTCCGGTCGCTGACCAAGGCGGCCTCCCCCAGCCTGCGGATCGGCGCGCTGACGGCCCGTGGACCGGCGCTGGAGCGGCTGCGCGCGCTGCACGCCATCGACACCTTCTTCGTCCCCCGGCCCCTCCAGGAGACCGCCCTCGAACTCGTCGGCTCCCCCGCCTGGGCTCGTCACCTGCGCGCCCTCGCCGGGGCGCTCCGCGACCGCCGCACCACCCTGCTCACCGCGCTCGCCACCGCCCTGCCCGGCCTCGTCCCCCAGGACCCACCGGCCGGCGGTTGCCACCTGTGGCTGCGGCTGCCGGACGGCACCGACGAACGGGCGCTCACCGCCACCGCGCTGCGGCACGGCGTCGCGGTCACCCCCGGCGCGCCCTACTTCACCGCCGAATCCCCCGCCCCGTACCTGCGGTTGAGTCACGCGACCACCCCCGGAACCGCCCAGCTGGAGGAGGGCGTCCAGCGCCTCCGGCGCGCCCTCACCCCCCAGCGGCCCTGACCCGCCCCGCGGCGCGCGACCACGGGACGGGCGGCGGCGCCCCCGAACCCGGCGACCGCCGGGAGCGGTCGCCGGGCGGGGGCTCAGCTCTCGGGGCGCCGTTCCGCGCCGGACTCCGCGCCCGCGCCGCCGGGCTGGCGGGTGCTGGGCGCGGAGGCGCTGCCCGGGCCGGAGCCGTTGACGGCGGTGGGCGAACCCTCGTAGCCCTCCGGCGCCTCCGTGGCGGGTGGCGGCTCCACCAGCCACTCCGGGTTGGCCTGCCGGTCCCACCAGCGCCACACCGCGTACGCGCCGCCCGCCACCAGGCCCAGCAGCCCCAGCCGCTTCATCGCCTTGTTCCGCCGGGCGCAGCGGGCGCGGCGCCTCCGCACTCCGTCGATCTCCCGGGGCGTCACCTCGCCGCGCAGCGCGGCGACGGCGGCGGCGCCGCGCTGGGCCGCCTCGGCGCGCACCGGTTCGGCGGCGCTGCGGGCCTGCTCGATGTGCGGCCGGGCGTACTCGGCGGCGTCCGAGGCGTAGCGGCTGGCGGTGCGGGCGGCCTTGCGGGTGCGGCGCGCGGCGTCGGTCGCGGCCCGGTCCACTTCGGGGGGCAGGGAGTCGCGGGCGTGCGCGAGACGCGGGCTGATGTGGGCCTCGAACCCCTCGCGCGCGGAGTCCCGGGCCTGGCGTGCGGCCGACGAGGCTCGCGGGCCCAGTCGCGCGCCCGCCTCGTGCGCGTAGTGCGCGGCGGCGTCCCGGGCGGTCTCCGCGTACGGGGTCACCGCCTCCGCGGCGTGCCGCGCGCTCTTCCTGGCGGATCCGGCCGCGGCGCGCACGCTGTCGATGCGGGTCACGGGTTCCTCCTTCGCTGACGGTACTGACGGTGCTGTGCTGTCCGGGCGGGCCCCGGTGGGGTCCGGGTGTGACTCCCCGGTGCGTCACGGCGAGTCCCGGTGTGGGGCGGGTCCGTCCGGCGGGCTCACCGCCGGACGGAGAGCGTTCCCACCGTAGGGAATCATCCGTTGTTGTTGATATCTGTCCCCGTCTATCGTTTTCTATCGCTTTCCCGTCGACATCTGTCGTCGGTTGTCCGGGGAAGCACGTTCGCTGTCGGCGATGGGACGTGTCTCCGCCGTACGGCACGGACGGCGGCGGACCTGGCGCGCGGACCGGTGGAGCCGGTGGAGGCGCGACCCCGGACGGAAGGACGCGCGGGGCCGGGGTACCGGGCGCGCGGCGCTCCACGGCGCGGGCCCGGCCCGTGGGTCGGGGCCGACGTTCGGGTCGGGGTCGGGGTCGGTGGTGAACAGCCCGCGTCCCTCACGGTGGTGAGGTCACTGGTTCGGGTTCCACCAGGGCCGCGGATCATGCCCCTCGATGCGCTGTTCGGCAGCGCCCAGCCCGGCATCCGGGGCATCCCGGGGGAAATCCCCTCCGCCGGAGTCCATGGGAGGATCGGAAGGGCACTGTAGACAGATGGAAGGTAGAACGTGGCCGACCAGCTTTTCGCCACCTTGAAGACCAACCACGGCGACATCGAGATCCAGCTTTTCCCGAACCACGCGCCGAAGACGGTCAAGAACTTCGTCGAGCTGGCTGAGGGCTCCCGTGAGTGGACCCACCCCCAGACCGGCCAGAAGTCGTCGGCCAAGCTGTACGACGGCACCGTCTTCCACCGCGTGATCAGCGGTTTCATGATCCAGGGCGGTGACCCGCTGGGCAACGGCACCGGCGGCCCCGGGTACGAGTTCGAGGACGAGATCCACCCCGACCTCGCCTTCACCAAGCCCTACCTGCTGGCCATGGCCAACGCGGGCCCGGGCACCAACGGTTCGCAGTTCTTCGTGACCGTCGGCCCGACCACCTGGCTCACCGGCAAGCACACCATCTTCGGTGAGGTGACGAACGAGGCCGGGCAGAAGGTCGTCGACACCATCGCCGGCCTGCCGACCAACCCGCGCACCGACCGTCCGACGCAGGACGTGGTGCTGGAGTCGGTGGTCATCGAGCGCCGCTGAGCGAAGCCCCCGGGCCCGCGCGCCCGCCGGGGTTCGATCCGGCCCCGTCCCGGGTATCCGGGGCGCGGGCCGGATGGCGTACAGGGCCGCGCGGCGGCGCGGCCCGGACGTACGCCGCCGCGCGACCGCGGACACGGGAACTGTGCCGCCCCGCCCGTCCGTATGACAGACGGGTGGGGCGGCGCGTTCGACGGACCTCGAAGGGGACGGTTCCATGGAGCAGGAGCAGCCGGGGCGGCCGGAACAGTCGCTGGCCACGTGCTATCGCCACCCGGACCGGGAGACGGGCATAAGCTGCACGCGGTGCGAGCGCTCGATCTGCCCCGAGTGCATGATCACCGCGTCCGTGGGCTTCCACTGCCCGAGCTGCGTCAGCGGTGGTTCCGGAACCGGACACGCGCCCTCCGCCAACCAGCCGCGCACGGTGGCCGGCAGCGTGCTGGTCGGCGACACCCGGCTGGTCACCAAGATCCTGCTCGGCGTGAACCTCGCCGTCTTCGTCGCGGTCCTCGTCTACGGCGACCGCCTGGTCAACGAGCTGATGCTGTTCGGCAGGGCCGCCACCGAGGCGTGGGGCCCGCTGGAGGGCGTCGCCGAGGGCGAGGTCTACCGGCTGGTCAGCTCGATGTTCCTGCACCAGGAGTTCCTGCACATCGCGATGAACATGCTGGGTCTCTGGTTCCTCGGCCCCCCGCTGGAGGCGGCGCTGGGCAGGGCGCGGTTCATCACGCTCTACCTGCTCTCCGGTCTCGCCGGCGGCGCGCTGACCTTCCTCATCGCCTCGCCCGTACAACCCTCGCTCGGCGCCTCCGGCGCGATCTTCGGCCTTTTCGGCGCGACGGCCGTGGTGATGCGGCGGCTGCGGCACGACATGCGGCCCATCGCCGTCCTGCTGGCGATCAACCTCATCTTCACCTTCACCTGGGAGAACATCGCCTGGGAGGCCCACATAGGAGGACTGGTCGCCGGGGCGCTGCTCACCTTCGCGATCGTGCACGCCCCCAGGGAGCGGCGGGCGCTGGTGCAGTGGGGCGCGGCCGCCGGACTGCTGCTGGTCATCGCGGCCGTCTGTGTGGTGCGCACCGTCCAGCTCGTCGGCTGACACGGGAGCGCGGCGGCCGGGCACCTCCAGGGCCACCGTCGAGCCCCGGGAGGACGGCCCGAACGGACAGGGCGGAGACAGACGGACAGACAGACGGGGCGGGGACGAACGGTGTTTCCGGCTCCGGAGCGAGGCGGCGGTTCCGCTGGCGTTCCCGGGAGTTGTCCACAGCGCTGCGAGGATCTTGTGCATGCCGGGAACCTGGCGCACGAGGCTCGCTCAGAGGTACGTTTCCGCAGCGTGCCAGGGGTGCGCCGGAGAGTACCGCACGATGGGACCGCCCCTGACGGAGGTTCACGGTAAAGAGTTATCCACAGATCGTGTGACCTTTACCAACAGCTGTGGATCAGCTTGTGGATAACTTGGTGGTGCCGCTCGGCACACCCTCCCACACCACCACCCCACGCCCTACCCCCACGGTCGGACAGTCCGTCCCCCCACCGTCCACCCCCGAACCGGCCAACCGCAGGACCAGCCGTCCGAGGCGGCGGCGCCCCCGGAAGCGGAGCGGCAGCACCGAGGGGAGCCCGCCGGGGCCACCGGGCCACGGGGGACCACACGGGCCGCCGAGACCACTATGACGGCGAGGAGGAGACCGGCGGAGCGGGGCCCACGAACCGCGCGGCGCACCGCCCGGCGGCACGACACCGCCGGATCGCCACGAGGCGCGTACCACCCACCGCGACCGCCGTCGTCACCGGAACCGACACGTCAACGCGGCGGCCTACGCGGCGAACCCGCGCGAACGACCGAAACCGCGCGAGCCGCGAAACCGCCGGAACCACCGAAACCGACCGGAACCAGCAGAACCGAGCAGAACCGCCCGGGCCGACCGGAGCGCCCGGGGTTCGCGGGACGGCTACTTCCACTGGGTGGAGACGACGAACCCCGAGGCGATGAAGCCGAAGCCGACGACGATGTTCCAGTTCCCGAGCGCCTCGATGGGAAGTGAGGTGTCAGTGACGTAGAACACCACGATCCACGCGAGACCGATCCCGAAGAGCGCCAGCATCAGCGGCGCGACCCAGCGTCGTCCGCCGCCGCTCATGTCGAGCTGCGTGGCCTTCTTCTCCGGCGGAGGCGTGTAGTCGTCCTTCTTGCGGATCCGTGACTTCGGCACGAGGGACTCTCCTGTCGATGTGCTGGGCGACCGCGTGCGTTCCCCTTGACGCGGCCCGGGTACGGCCGGGGGTCCAACGCTCAGGGCACCCCCGGACCGGCTGGGTCTCAGGGGAGGGTATTCCGTTAGCGTAGTGCTTCCCCAGGGCGGAGGGAGACAAGGGTACGGTGACCACAGCGCTCTTCCGGCCCGCGCGGCTGGCCACACTCGGGGTGTTCGCCCTCGCCGGACTCATTTTCTGGGTCAGCTTCAACACGGCGCAAGGTACGAACATCCGAAGCGACGACTCGATGTTGCGCCTCTCCGACCTCATCCAGGAGCGCAGCCGCGCCAACGCCGAACTCGACTCCTCAGCCGCCGAGATCCGCGAGGACGTCGACGCGCTGGCGCAGCGGGACGGCGGCCGGAGCACCCAGGAGAAGAAGCGTCTGGAGCGGCTGGAGAAGGCCGCCGGCACCCAGAAGGTCACCGGCTCCGGACTCACCGTCAGCCTGGACGACGCGCCCACCGACGCCACGGCGGAGGTGCCGGGCGTCCCTGAACCGCAACCCAACGACCTGGTCATCCATCAGCAGGATCTCCAGGCCGTGGTGAACGCGCTCTGGGAGGGCGGGGCCAAGGGGATCAAGGTGATGGACCAGCGGCTGATCTCCACCAGCGCCGTCCGCTGCGTGGGCAACACCCTGATCCTCCAGGGCCGGGTCTACTCCCCGCCGTACACCATCTCCGCGGTGGGCGACCAGGAGAAGCTCCGCGAGGCGATCGACGCCTCCCCCGCGATCCGCAACTACCTCCAGTACGTGGAGGCGTACGGACTGGGCTGGAAGGTCGACAAGAAGGACGAGCTGTCGCTCCCCGGCTACTCCGGCACCGTCGACCTGCGGTACGCCGAACCGAAGGACTGATCCGGCGGACCGCTCGCCCGGGTGGCCCGGGTTCTCCCCGGGGGCGCGATCCCGGGGCGCGGGCCGGGTCCGCGATCCCCGTCCGTGGGCGTTCCGCGCTGGTGTGGGGCGGGTTCCCCGGGACGCGGGGGCGGGTCTTCCGTGGGCCTTCCGTGTGCGGCGCGTGCGGGCCTTCCGTCGGATTCACTGGTTTTCCCCGGCTTTCCCAGCGGCGTGCCGAGGTCCCCGTACCCTGGGGTGCGCGTCGCCCGCAGCGGCGCGTGAGGAAAGGACGGCACGCGGGGATGTACGGCTGGATCTGGCGGCACCTGCCGGGCAACGTCTGGGTTCGGGCGCTGCTCTCACTGGTGCTCGCCCTGGGCGTGGTCTTTCTGCTCTTCCAGTACGTCTTCCCGTGGGCGGAGCCGCTGCTGCCGTTCAACGACGTGACGGTCGACGGGGGCTCGGGCGGTCAGGGCGCGGGCCCGGCCGGAGAGGGCGCCGCGGCCGGGCGGAGGGTGGAGGCGGGCGCATGAGCGCGCGAATTCTGGTGGTCGACAACTACGACAGCTTCGTGTTCAACCTCGTTCAGTACCTGTACCAGCTGGGAGCTGAGTGCGAGGTCGTACGGAACGACGAGGTCGAACTCGCGCACGCCGAGGCGGGGTTCGACGGGGTGCTGCTCTCCCCCGGCCCCGGCACCCCGGAACAGGCCGGGGTCTGCGTCGACATGGTGCGGTACTGCGCGGAGCGGGAGCTGCCGGTCTTCGGGGTCTGTCTGGGCATGCAGTCGATGGCGGTCGCCTACGGCGGCGTCGTCGACCGCGCACCCGAGCTGCTCCACGGCAAGACCTCCCAGGTGAGCCACGAGGGCGAGGGCGTCTTCCGCGGCGTCCCCGCGCCGTTCACCGCCACCCGGTACCACTCGCTGGGCGTGGAGCGCGCCGCTCTCCCCGAGGAGCTGCTCCTGACCGCGTGGACGGAGACGGGCCTGGTGATGGGCCTGCGGCACCGCTCGCTCCCGGTGGAGGGCGTCCAGTTCCACCCGGAGTCGGTGCTGACGGAATGGGGGCACCTGATGCTGGCGAACTGGCTGGAGCGCTGCGGCGACCCCGGGGCGGTCGCCCGCTCCGACGGACTGGCCCCGGTGGTCGGTAGCTGATGTCCTCCCGCTCAGGGCCGGAGCACGACGGCACCTACTCCTACCCGTACGCCGATCCGCTCACCGGCGCCCCGTCGGGCGCCGACGCCGCCGGGCCCGGCGTGCCCGGCCCGTCCGCGCCCGCGCCGTACGATCCGGACGCCCCGGACGACCCGCACGCCGTCGGCCTCGACGACTCCTACGGCGGACCGTACGGCGTGACCGCCGGCTACCCGGCGGACCCGTCCGCCGCCCGGGTCACCCCGGCGTCCCCCGTCGGCCAGTCCACGGAGCCCGCGCCCCAGGACCCGTCCGGCGGCGGAACACGGCCCCCGGAGGGCGGCGTACGGCCGGGCGGCGGTCGCCGCCGTCGGCCGGCCACCACCGAGCAACCCCGTCCGGACGGCGGCGGGACGGGCACACGCCGGCGACACGGCGCCCCCAGCGCCGACGCCGCTCCCGAAGCGCACGCGGCCCCCCGCGGCGCCACCGGGGCGTACGGGTCCGGCACGCCGGAGACGCACGGCTCCCCGGCGGCGCGGGACGGCTCCCTCGCCAACAGCCCCGGCACCAACACCCCGGGCCCGTACGGCGGTTCCGGCGGCCACAGCGGTTCCGGGGGGCGGCGGGACTACGCGGCGGCGGTCGACGCGCTCGCGGACCCGCTCAACGACCCGCTCCCCGCCGATCCGCTGAGCACCCCCCGCACCGATCCCCTGACCGACCCGCTGACCGACTCCCGGCCCCGTGGACCGCAAGCCCGTCCCGGCCCGGGAAGCGGCCCGGACGGGGCGGCCAGCCCGCCGAACGCGGGCTCCCGCCCCACGCCCGGACCGTCGGCGCCGCCCGGCGCTCCGGACCCCTCCACGAACCCGCGCCCGGCCCACCGTGGCTGGCGCACCTCGATGGACGACGAGGACGAGCCCGGCGACGGCCAGCAGGGCTCTCCCTGGTTCCGCCCGCGCCGCGCGCCCCAGCCAGGCGACTGGGCCCCCGACGCCAGCGGACTCGCCGACCCGCTCACCGATCCGCTGCCCGGCCCACCGGCCTCCCCACGGGCCCCGGAAGGCCCCCCGGAGCAGACCCGGGGACGGAACGCCCAACTCCCCCCGGGCCGGGGCCCGGAGCTTCCCCAGCGTCCAGGCGGCGGCACCACCTCCGGCTCCGGGACAGGGCCCACCGCCCCCAACAGCCCCGCCTCCGGCGCCACTTCCGGTCCCGCGCCCCGGCCCACCCCGCGTGGCGCGGTGCCGGGCGTGCGCACGCCCGCGGCGGGCCACCCGGGCGCCCCGGCGCCCCAGTACCCCCGGAACGCGGCGGCACCCACCGGAAAGGCACCATCCGCCGGGGCGCTCCCGTCCGGAACACCCGTCGCCCCGGGGCCCGGAACGCCGGGCACATCGGGAACACCCGCGCCCGGTACGACCGTTGGGCTGCCGGAACCGCGCCCCGAGCACTCCCGCCCGGACGGCCGTGCGGCCGACGATCAACTACTGGCGGACGTCGCCCTGTTGGACGGCCCCGGAGCGGGAAACGCGAACGGTCCCGGCGACCAGCACACCGTCGGCCTGCGGCGTCCCGAGGCGGGCGAACTCATCGGCCAGGCCGAACTGCGCCGCTCCGAGCGCGGGTTGACCACCCACTCGGGATCGGGCGACGGCAACCCGGCGACCGCGACGCCCAGTTCCCGGCTGGAGGCCCGCCGGGCGGAACGCGCGCAGCGGCCCGGGCCCGCGATCGTCGCGAGCCGCTTCCTCGGCGAAGTCCTTATCACCTGCGGTGTGTTGATGCTGCTCTTCGTCATCTACCAGCTGTGGTGGACGAACTGGCGAGCCGACCGCGAGGCGGGCAAGGCGGAGAAGAGCCTCCTGGAGCAGTGGGAGAATCCGAAGCAGGCCGCCGCCGTCAAGAACGACAGCGGCGAACACGCGGCGAGGACCGCCTCGTTCGCCCCCGGCGAGGAGTTCGCGCTGCTGCACGCCCCCTCGATCGAACTGACCGCGCCCGTCGCCGAGGGCGTCTCCAAGCGGGGCGTGCTCGACAAGGGGATGGTCGGTCACTACAGCGGCAAGCCGACGAAGTCCGCGATGCCCTGGGAGAAGAAGGGCAACTTCGCGCTCGCCGGACACCGCAACACCCACGGCGAGCCCTTCCGTTACATCAACCGGCTGGTCGAGGGCGACAACCTCGTGGTGGAGACCTCCGACACCTACTACACGTACGAGGTCAGGAGCCGACTGCCCTCGACCTCACCCTCGAACACCGAGGTGATCGGCCCCGTCCCGGCCCGCTCCGGCTTCACCGCCCCCGGGCGATACATCACGCTGACCACCTGTACCCCGGAGTTCACCTCGAAGTACCGTCTCATCGTCTGGGGCAAAATGGTCGACGAACGCCCGCGCGGCGAGGGTCGGCCGGACGTTCTCGACAGCTGACCGGTTCGTCACGGCGGAGTCGGTGCCGGACGGAACGGGCAGACACACGGCGGCGAAGGCGGGCGGTAGGCGGTGGCGGATCTCACACCCGGCGAGGACGGTACGGCGGAGCCCGCCTGCGGAAGCGCCTCCGACACCCGCACGAGCCCGGACGACGCCCCCACCGAGCCCACCTCCGCGTCCCCCTCCCAGCCCGGGCAGGCGCCCGAGGAGTCCGAGGAGCCCGAGGCCGAGCCCGACGAGTCCGACGAGGGCCCGACCGGGAACGGGAAGAGAGCCCAACTCGCCTCCACAGCCCGGGACAGGGCCACGGCCAGGGACAGTTCGGCGGACACGATCGCGAACACGGACACGGACGAGCCCGGCACGACCGCCACGACCGCCACGACCAACGACGGGGCGGGCGAGGGGAGAACGGAACAGCCCGGGTCCGACGACGAGACCACGGACGAACCCGAGCCCGCGTCCGAGGCGCGGACGAAGTCCGACCCCGAGAACGAGGCCGATACCGAGGCCGAGAGCAAGGTCGGTACCGACCCCGAGAACGAGGCCGACGCGAGGTCAGGCGACACCAAGCCGGGCGACGCGCAGTCCGGAGCCGGGGCGGGGAGCGGGGCGCGGGGGCGGGGTGGGCGTCGGTGGGCGGTGGTGATCAGCGTCTTCGGGGAGTTGCTGATCACGGCGGGGGTGATCCTCGCGCTGTTCGTCGTCTACTCGCTCTGGTGGACCAACGTGCTGGCCAACCGGGAGGCCGAGCGGGAGGGTGAGCGGGTGCGGGACCACTGGGCGCAGGAGGGCCCGGGGGCGCTGGACACCAAGGACGGGATCGGGTTCCTGCACGTCCCCTCGATGCACGAGGGCGAGATCCTGGTCAAGAAGGGCACCGACCCGAAGAAGCTCAACCAGGGGATCGCGGGCTACTACACGAAGCCGGTGAAGTCGGCCCTGCCGCAGGACGCCAAGGGCAACTTCTCCCTGGCGGCCCACCGGGACGGCCACGGGGCGAAGTTCCACCGGATCGACAAGATCGAGAAGGGCGATCCGGTCGTCTTCGAGTCGAAGGACACCTGGTACGTCTACACGGTCTACAAGACCCTGCCGGAGACCTCGAAGTACAACGTGGACGTGCTGGATCCGGTGCCGAAGGAGTCCGGGCGGAAGCGGGCCGGGCGGTACATCACGCTGACGACCTGCACCCCCGTCTACACCTCCCGCCACCGGTACGTCGTCTGGGGCGAGTTGGAGCGCACCGAGAAGGTGGACGCCGACCGTACCCCGCCCAGGGAACTGCGCTAGCCCCACAGCCGGGCACACGTCAGCGAACGGACACACGCGGACGGACACACGCCCACGGACACACGTCCCCAGGCAGACGCCCACGGACGCACGCCAGCCGTGTGCGGCGAACACCCCCGCCCCGCACCGGAGTCGGCACGAGCGGACGACGCCCCGTCCCCGAGTCGGCACGCTCCCGGCGACGCTCCGCTCCGGAGTCGGCCCCCGTCCCGGCGGGGAGCGGCCGTACGGAGTGGAGCCCCAACGGCCCGCCCGGGCCCGTCCGTCCGCGTTGTTCGGCCCCAACTCCCCATCCGGGGGCGCCAGACGACGACGGTGCCCCGAGACGGAACCCTGGGGGTTCCGCTCGGGGCACCGGGGGTGCGCGGGGCCGGAGTCCGACCGGCCCGTCAGTCGTCCTGACGCAGGTAGGGCACGAGCGTCGGCGGCGGGTCGACACCGCCGCCCCCGGCCTCGCCGTCGTCCTTCGGGCGGGTCAGGATGTTGACCTTGTCGCCCTTCTTGCCCTCGTGGTTGGCGGGCGGGTTGGTCCCGACGACCAGGGCGTCGTCCTCCTTCGGGCCGCGGATGGCACCTACGGTGAACCCGGCCTCCTGGAGCGCCTTCTTGGCCTCGCCCAGCGGCTTGTTGGTGACGTCCGGGACGGTGGCCGGGGCGTCGTCCGGCGCCTTGGCGACGGTCAGGGTGACCTGGGTGCCCTTGGGGTGCTGGAGCGAACCGGCCGGGTTCTGCGAGATGACCTCGTCGGCCGGCTTGTCCTCGGTCTCCTCGTCCTTCCGCGCCACGTCGAAGCCGAGGGCCTTCAGCTGCTCCTCGGCCTCCGTGTAGCTCTTGCCGACCACGTTGGGCACGGTGACCTTCTGCGCGACGGCGACGGTCAGCGTCACCGTGGAGTTCTTCTGCGCCTTCTGGTTGCCGTCCGGGTTCTGGTCGATGACGGTGTTCTCCGGCTCCCCGGACTCCACCGGCTTCCGCTTGACCTTGAAGCCCGCGTCCTCCAGCTGGCCCTTGGCCTCCTCGTACATCAGGCCGTCCACGTCCGGGACGTCCACCGGCTTGGCGCCCTTCGACATGACGAGGGTCACCGAGTCGCCGCGGGAGATCTCCGCGCCCTCGGCCGGGTCGGTGGAGCAGACGCGGTCCTTGGGCTGCGCGCAGTACTTCGCCGTGCCCTCGGTCACCTCGAAGCCGCCGTTGCTGGCCTGTTTCTTCGCCTCGTTGAGGCTCAGGCCCTCCAGCGCCGGGACGGTGACGTTGTCCGAGGGGGTGCCGCCGAACAGCGCCTTGCCCACGAAGACCGCGCCGACCAGCACCAGCAGCGCCGCGAGGATCAGCAGGATGGTGGAGGTGGGGCTCTTGCGGGGCGGCCTGCGCCGCCCGCGGCCGTCGTCGTATCCGTCGTCCCCGACCGGGGCCATCATCGAGGTCTGCGGGTTCTGCGGGCGCAGCGACGTGGTGGGCTGCTCGTCCGGGTAGCCGTAGGGGACGGCGCCGAGCGCGGCGGTGGCCGCCACCGGCTGACCGTCCAGGCAGGCCTCGATGTCGGCGCGCATCTCGTCCGCCGACTGGTAGCGGTAGTCCGGGTCCTTGACCAGGGCCCGCATCACGATCGCGTCCGTCTCCGGGGAGATCTCCGGATCGAAGGCGCTGGGCGGCTGCGGCTCCTCGCGGACGTGCTGGTAGGCCACGGCGACCGGGGAGTCACCGACGAACGGCGGCCGGACGGTGAGGAGTTCGTAGAGCAGGCAGCCGGTGGAGTAGAGGTCGGAGCGGGAGTCGACGGTCTCGCCCTTGGCCTGCTCCGGGGAGAGGTACTGGGCGGTGCCGATGACGGCGGCGGTCTGCGTCATCGTCATCCCGGAGTCGCCCATGGCGCGGGCGATACCGAAGTCCATCACCTTGACCTGACCGGTGCGGGTCAGCATCACGTTGGCGGGCTTGATGTCCCGGTGGACGATGCCGTTGCGGTGGGAGTACTCCAGCGCCTGGAGGATGCCGACGCACATCTCCATCGACCGCTCGGGGAGCAGCTTCCGGCCGGAGTGGAGCAGTTCCCGCAGCGTGGAGCCGTCCACGTACTCCATGACGATGTACGGGATGGAGACGCCGCCCCCGGCCCCCGGGGTGCCGTCCGGCACCATGTCCTCGCCGGTGTCGTAGACGGCGACGATCGCGGGATGGTTCAGCGAGGCGGCCGACTGGGCCTCACGGCGGAAACGGGCCTGGAACGACGGGTCTCGGGCCAGATCGACGCGGAGCGTCTTCACCGCGACCGTGCGGCCAAGGCGAGTGTCGTGGGCCAGGTAGACCTCGGCCATGCCCCCGCGGCCGAGCACCGAGCCCAGCTCGTACCGGCCGCCGAGGCGACGCGGCTCTTCCATAGTCTCCAGCCCTCTCCGGTCGTCCGTGCCGTCCGGCCGTGGTTCCGGCCGGGGGCACGGCGGTGTGCTGCTCGGCATACGGTACCCGGCTGCCGGGACCTACCCGTGGTGACCGGTGTCACCCGCCCCACGGGGAGTACGTCACGTGTCGTCTTCGGATACGGGGGGTGTCAGGACTTCTTGTCCGCGAGCACCGCCTGCATCACGCTCTTGGCGATCGGGGCGGCCAGCTTGCTGCCCGCGATGTCGTCCCGGAGTGTGTCGGAACTCTCCACCACGGCGGCGACGGCGACCGGAGAGCCGTCGTCGGTCTTCGCGTAGGAGATGAACCAGGCGTAGGGGTTGTCCTTGTTGTCCTCGCCGTGCTGCGCGGTTCCGGTCTTCCCGCCGACGGTGACGTCGGGGATCTGGGCGGTGGTACCGGTCCCGTTCTCCACGACCTCCTCCATCATGTCCTGGAGCTTCTGCGCGTTCTCCGAGCTGACCGGCTGGCTCATCTCGTCCGGCTGGTGCTGCCAGACGGTGTCCAGGTTCGGCGCCACCAGCTTGTCCACCGTGTACGGCTTCATCAGCTTGCCGTCGTTGGCGACGGCGGCGGCGACCATGGCCATCTGGAGCGTCGTGGCGCGGTTCGAGGCCTGGCCGATGCCCGCCATCGCGTTCTGCGGACGGTTGTCCTCCGGGTAGACGCTCTCCGCGGCGCGCACCGGGGTGTCCAGCTTCTTGTCGTTGAAGCCGAACTTCTCGGCCATCTCGATCATCTTCTCGTTGCCGAGCTTGTCACTCATGTCGGCGAAGACGGTGTTGCAGGACCACTGGAGCGCGACCTTGGGAGTGGCGTTCTCGCAGGGGTGGTTGCCGTCGTTACCCAGCTCCCGGCCCGCGGTGTCGGGCAGCTTGTACGGGTCGTCGGTGGTGGTGCGCTTGTCGATGTCGTACTTGCCGCTCTCCAGCCCCGCCGCCGCGGTGACGACCTTGAAGGTGGAGCCGGGCGGGTAGGTCTGGCGGAGCGCCCGGTTGAGCATCGGGTCGTCCGGGTCGTTCTTCTTCTGGAGCTTGCTCCAGGCCTGGGAGTCCGACTTGCTCATCCCGGCGAAGGCGCTCGGGTCGTAGGACGGCTTGTTGACCAGCGCCAGGATCGCGCCGGTACTCGGGTCGATCGCGGCGACCGCGCCCTTCGCGTCGCCCAGCCCGTCGTAGGCGGCCTTCTGCGCCTTGGCGTCCAGCGTGGTGACGACGTTGCCGCCCTTCTGCGGCTTGCCGGTGAGCATGTCGATGGTGCGGTTGAAGAACAGCCGGTCGTCATCGCCGGTCAGGATCGGGTCGTAGAGCGACTCCAGGTGGTTGGCGCCGAACGCCTGGGAGGCGTAACCGGTCACCGGCGACCACAGGTCCCCGTCCTTGTACGTCCGCTTGTACTTGAAGTCCTGGCCCGGGGACTCGGTGGACCCGGTGATCGGCTTACCGTCCACGATGATGTTCCCGCGCGGCTGGGCGTAGCGCGCTATCGCGACCCTGCGGTTGTCCGGGTCGGTCTTCAGCTCGTCGGCACGGACGAACTGGAGCCAGTTATCCCGAATCAGCAGCGCGACGATGAGCAGCCCGCAGAAGATCGCGATATTGCGGAGCGGCTTGTTCATGGTCGGACCACCTGAGTCATCTCGGCGTCGGGCGAAGGCGTGGGGGCGGGGGCGGGGCGGCGGGCGGTGTCGCTGATCCGCAGCAGGATGGCGACGAGCGCCCAGTTGGCGAGCACCGAGGAGCCACCGGCCGCGAGGAACGGCATCGTCATACCGGTCAGCGGGATGAGCCCCATCACGCCACCGGCGACGACGAACACCTGGAGGCCGAATGCGCCGGAGAGCCCCACCGCGAGCAGCTTGCCGAACGGGTCGCGCGCGGCCAGCGAGATCCGGATACCGCGCTCCACGACCAGTCCGTAGACCAGCAGCAGCGCCATCATCCCGGTCAGCCCCAGCTCCTCGCCGACGGTGGCGAGGATGAAGTCGGAGTTGGCGGCGAAGCCGATCAGGTCGGAGTTGCCCTGACCGAGCCCCGAGCCCAGGGTGCCGCCGGAGCCGAACGCCCAGAGCGACTGGGCGATCTGGTCGCTCTGCGCCATCGTCTCCTCGGAGAAGGGGTGCAGCCAGGCCTGGACCCGGTCCTGCACGTGCGGCTCGAAGGTGGCGACGGCGGCGGCGCCGCCCGCGGACATCAGCAGACCGAAGACGATCCAGCTGGTCCGCTCGGTCGCCACGTAGAGCATGATCACGAACAGGCCGAAGAAGAGCAGCGAGGTGCCGAGGTCCGTCTCGAAGACGAGGATCATCAGGCTGAGCACCCAGATCGCCAGGATCGGCCCGAGGTCACGGCCGCGTGGCAGGTACAGCCCCATGAAGCGGCGGCTGGCCAGCGCCAGCGCGTCCCGTTTGACCATCAGGTACCCGGCGAAGAAGATCGCGATGACGATCTTGGCGAACTCGCCCGGCTGGATGGAGAAGGCGCCCAGGTTCACCCAGATCCGCGCGCCGTTCACGGGCGCGAAGAACATCGGCATGACCAGCAGCACCAGCGCCACGGCCATCGAGATGTAGGTGTAGCGCTGGAGCACCCGGTGGTCCTTGAGCAGCACCAGGATGCCGATGAACAGCGCCAGGCCGATCGCCGAGTACATCAGCTGCTTCGGCGCGTCCGCGGTGAACGCCCCGAACAGGTCCTCCGCGCGCCGGATCAGCCGCGGCGACTGGTCCAGCCGCCAGATCAGCACCAGGCCGAAACCGTTCAGCAGGGTCACCAGCGGCAGCAGCAGCGGATCGGCGTACGGCGCCCAGCGGCGCACGCACAGGTGCCCCACCGCCGCCATCAGGCCCAGGCCCAGTCCGTAGCCGAGCATGCCGGAGGGCATCTCGTCGTTCATGGCCAGGCCCACGTTGGCGTAGGCGAAGACGGGGATCAGCACCGCGAAGACCAGCAGGGCCAGTTCGGTGTTGCGACGGCTGGGCAACCCGCCGGAGGAGACCGTGGTGTTGCTACCGGTCGCGTTGATATCGCTCATGGCTGTCTGAGGCTCCCTACGGCGTGGTGCACTCGGCCGCGAGCTTCTGCTGCCTCTCCGTGAACTTCGGCTCGTCGGAGGGCTTGTCGGCGCCCGGGCTGCTGCTGTCCCTGTCGGTCGGCTTGTCCGCGCCGGGCTTCGGATCCTCCGTGCGCTGCTGGTCCTCGTGCTGGGCGCGCTGTTCCGTGCGCTGCCCGTCGCCCTTCTTCTCCCCGGACTTCTTGGGCGGGGTGCTGGGCTTCTCCCGCTGCTCCGCGACGAGTTTGCAGACCTCCGCGCGCTCGCCCAGCTCCTTGATCTTGGCCTTGGCCGAACTGAGGCTCTTCAGCGCGATGGTGCTCCGCACCTCCTCGCGCTCGAACTGCGGGAGGTACTTGAGTTCGATCTCGGGACGGTCGTCGTGGACGTCGTTCAGCGAGAAACCGGCCAGCTCCTGGTCGAGCCCGCGGTAGAGCGCGACGTGCTCGCCCTTCGCGCCGACGTAGTACTGCGTCTGCGTCCACTGGTAGCCGCCGTAGAGGCCACCGCCGACGACCAGCACCGCGAGACCCGCCCACAGCGAACGCCTCAGCCCCTTGCGGGAGCCGCCGCCCTTCTCCATCTGGTCGTCGTCGTACGGGCCGAACGTGCCCGAGGGGGCGGCGACTTGGCCAACCTCCCCTTCCGGGGCACCGAATCCCTCCGCGCCGCCGGGCTGCGCACCGCCGTGCCCATCCGACTCCCGTCCGCCACGGCCGAGTTGGGCTGCGCGGGCGGCCGGGGTACGCAGCGTGCCCGCGTCACTGCCGAGCGGCGTCTGGTTCTCCGCCACGGCCCCGACGATCACCGGAGTGTCGTTCAACTGCCCGGCGACGGTGTCGTTGTCGTCGACGTCCAGCACGTCGGCGATGATGACGGTGATGTTGTCCGGGCCGCCGCCGCGCAGCGCGAGCTGGATCAGCTCCTGCACGGTCTCCTGCGGTCCCTGGTAGCTGGCGAGGGTGTCCTCCAGCGTCTGGTGCGAGACGACGCCGGACAGCCCGTCGGAGCACAGCAGGTAGCGGTCACCGGCACGCACCTCGCGGATGGACAGGTCCGGCTCCACGTGGTCGCCGCTGCCCAACGCCCGCATCAGCAGCGAGCGTTGCGGGTGGGTGGTGGCTTCCTCCTCGGTGATCCGGCCCTCGTCGACCAGTCGCTGCACCCAGGTGTGGTCCTGGGTGATCTGCGTCAACTGGCCGCCGCGCAGCAGGTACGCGCGGGAGTCACCGACGTGTACCAGCCCGAGGCGCTGCCCGGTCCACAGCAGGGCGGTGAGCGTGGTGCCCATGCCCTCCAGCTGCGGGTCCTCCTCAACCATCAGCCGGAGCTGGTCGTTGGCGCGCTGCACGGCCGTACCGAGCGACGTGAGGATGTCGGAACCGGGGATGTCCTCGTCCAACTGGACCATCGTGGAGATGACTTCGGAGGAGGCGACCTCCCCCGCGGCCTGACCACCCATACCGTCGGCGACCGCGAGCAGCCGGGGCCCGGCGTAGCCGGAGTCCTCGTTGTGCTCGCGGATCATGCCGTCGTGTGAACCGGCCGCGAAGCGCAGGGACAGACTCATGCGCACCTCACCCGTCGGCTCCGGATACATCCGCACGGTGCCCACCCTCCGGTCGTCATGTCTGTCACTACTTCCGCAGCTCGATGACCGTCTTGCCGATGCGGATCGGCGCTCCGGGCGGGATCGGCGTCGGTGTCGTCAGCCGTGTCCGGTCGAGATACGTGCCGTTCGTGGACCCGAGGTCCTCGACGATCCACTGACCGTCCCGGTCCGGGTAGATCCGGGCGTGCCGGCTGGACGCGTAGTCGTCGTCCAGCACGATCGTGGAGTCGTGCGCCCTGCCGAGGGAGATGGTCTGCCCCTGGAGCGCGACGGTGGTGCCCGTCAGCGACCCCTCGGAGACCACCAGCTTGGTGGGCGCGTTCCGGCCACCCCCCCGTCCCCTGCGCGACGCGCTCTGCTGGCGCTGGGGCTGCTGCGGCTGGCGCTGGCCTTCGGAACGGCGCGCGGTGCGCCGCGTCACACGGGTGCCGAAGAGGTCGCTCCTGATGACCTGTACGGCCACGATGACGAACAGCCACAGTACGGCGAGAAAGCCCAACCGCATGACCGTGAGGGTCAGCTCTGACATTGCCCCCGCTTCACCCTTCGGCTTGCCGGTAAATGATCGTGGTACTGCCCACGACAACGCGTGAGCCGTCGCGGAGCGTAGCGCGAGTGGTGTGCTGTCCGTCTACCACGATGCCGTTGGTCGAGCCCAGGTCCGCGATCGAGGTCGGGGTTCCGACCCGGATCTCGCAGTGCCGCCGGGAGACTCCGGGGTCGTCGATCCGCACGTCCGCCTCGGTGCTGCGGCCCAGCACCATCGTGGGCCGGGAGATCTGGTGGCGGTTTCCGTTGATCTCGATCCAGCGGCGGGTCTCGGCGCGCGGCATGGGTCCGCTGGGCGGTCCCTGACCGCCCGCCGCGAAGGATGGTGCCGCCGAGGGCATGGGTGGGGGCGAGCCCGGTCGCGGGGGAACGCCCCCGCCCGGAGACAGGCCGCCGGACGCCTGCGTGGGACCGCCTTCCGGCGACTGCTGTGACGTGCTCGACGCGAGGGTGCG
The DNA here is from genome assembly GCF_013450295.1 of Streptomyces sp. AJS327. Classification (GTDB taxonomy): domain Bacteria; phylum Actinomycetota; class Actinomycetes; order Streptomycetales; family Streptomycetaceae; genus Streptomyces. Next base: position 449,792 of record NZ_SKBR01000003.1, on the reverse strand, counting down.
GCTCCGGACCCGGTACAGGCCCGTGTCGAGGTCCTCCGCCTTCTCCAGATGGACCTTGATCGGGCCCATGAAGGTGTAGCGCTGCTGCTTGGCGTAGTCGCGCACCATGCCGGACAGCTCGTCGCCCAGCTGCTGGGAGTACGGGCTGAGCCGGTCGTAGTCCGGCGTGCTCAGTTCGACGATGAAGTCGTTGGGAACGACGGTCCGCTCGCGGTTCCAGATGGTCGCGTTGTTGTCGCATTCGCGCTGGAGGGCGCCCGCGATCTCGACGGGCTGTACCTCGGACTTGAACACCTTCGCGAAGGTGCCGTTGACGAGACCTTCGAGTCGCTGCTCGAAGCGCTTCAGAACTCCCACGGTGCACCTCCTTCCCAGATGTCCTCGGCTCTAGTGCGCCTCCATTGTCCCCCGGGCGCGCGCGGACTTGTGGCCGCGGTACTGCTTACTGATCGTATCCACGCGTCAGGAAATCGGGTGGTTCCCCTTCGCGCCGCGGCGCCCGAGTGTCGGCTCTCACACCCGCACACCGTTCACAGCGTCGCATGGATCGTAGACGCCCCGTGCACAGTCTCCCGCAGCGGCGCCATCCCGCGGTCGGCCAGCCCTCCGCCCCCGCCCGCCGACCACCCCGCGCCTCCCCACCACCGCCACACCGCCCTCCGTCACCCGCCGTAGCCCGACCCCCGCCGCGCCTCCCCACACCCTCCGCACCCCCTCCGCGCCCCTCCCCCTCGCCCCCTCTCCGCCCCCTCCGCCCTCTCCGCCGTGCGGCCACCACCCCGATCCGGGCCCCTCCCATCCCTCCCACAGCGCCAGCGAGCCAGGCTGACCACCGGGCCGGACGGGCCAGCCAAGCGGGCGGACCAAACCGGGCGGCTGGACCGGACGGACCGGGTCGTCCGGCCCGGGTCGTCCGGAACCAAACGGAACCCCCGGTTCGGGCCGGAGGGACGGCGGAGGCGAGCGAGGGGCCGCCGGACCGTACGGGGGGGCGAGGCGGGCGGAGCCTCGGGCGGCGGCACCCGCGGACGGAGGCGGCACCCGCGGACGGACGGGAGACCGGACCGGCGGACCGTCCCTACGGACGCCCGGTGCGGCCGCAGGGAGGGTCCGCTCGGCGTCCACGGGAGGCGGAGGGATCGAGACACGCGTCGCGGAGGGGGCACGGACCACAGGACCGGGAGAGGAACAGACCGGGGAGCGACCGGAGAGGGACCGCGGAGAACCGGAGGGAACCGGAGGGAGGGGACGCCGGGGGCGGGCCCTTCGGCGGGCACCGCGGGCCCGTCCGCCGGAGCCGACGGGGTGTGCCACGAGCCTCGGGGAGCCGCCGGGACCTGCGCGGATACGGGGAACGCCGGGACGTGCCCCCGGTCACTCGCCGCTGTGAGCGGGGGCACGCAAACGGGTGTGAGGACACCCGCCTCGGCGTGCTAATCTTCTGGATGTCGGCAGGCCCACGGGGTCAGCGGGCAAACACCCTAGGCGCGGGTGGCGGAATAGGCAGACGCGCTGGATTCAGGTTCCAGTGTCCGAAAGGACGTGGGGGTTCAACTCCCCCCTCGCGCACCACAATCGAAGGGCCCCAGGTTCTCCTGGGGCCCTTCGATGTGTCCGGACCGTGCCCGGGTTCTGTCCGCCCGGGCTCTGTCCGGACTCCGAGACCGTGACTCCCCGTACGCGCGCGAGTGCTTTTCGCGACGAGGCGGTGTGGCCCCCTCCGGTCAGCCGCAACCCCACTACCCCCTGACGTCCACACCGAGGCCGAAACCGTCCTCACGGACCCCGGCGGCGAGCGCCGTTCACTGTGCGGTTCGACCAACAGGCAGAGCCGCCAGGGTCCTTGGAGGTCGTACGGGGCTCAGCAGCCGGTGGCACGGCGAAGGCCGCCCACGCGGGGACGGGCCACGGTCTCAGGCGTCGAACGCCCCGCTCCTGGCCGTGGCGACGAAGGAGCCCCAGGCGTCGGGGGAGAACGCGAGCGGGGTCCGGCGAACGTCCTTACTGTCCCGCACGGGGACGCTTCCGGCGGACGCGAGAGCCGGGGCCCACTCGACGCAGTTGCCGCCCCCGCCGTCGCTGTAGCTGGACTTGATCCACCCGTGCTTGTCGCTCATGAGATTCCCTTGCGCTATCGATGAAGTCCAATGAGGCATGCGGACTGAGGGCGCATGCTCTCAGATAATCGTAGACACCGCGCGAAGCACCAACAGCCGTACTGTCGCTGTACGGTCGCCCGCCCTGCGGTCCCTCAACATGCACCGAGGTTTGCCTTTGTGACGTGAGCAGAGTGAAGGGAGTTGCCCGCGCCGCAGCGGAGTTCACGAGCGGCAGTACCTGGAGGGTCAGCGTTGGGAACCGCCGCATGACCTCTGACAGTAGTGCAGTTGGCCAACCATCACATCTGGTGTCCCGACCGTCGCCTGTAGAGATGCTTCATGCAGAATCACCCAAACATGCGGCGGGTTCTCACGTTCCATGATCTCCCGACGCCGCATACGGCCGAACACTGACGCGTCGATGTCTCGCGGATCCGCCCCGGGGGTGGCCCCGTTCAGTGCGGCGCGAGCGTACTCCGGCGTCTGGAGCATTCCGAACACGAAGATCGTCGAATAGTCCTCGATAACTTCGGCCTCGCGCTCCGCGTCCAGGAAGGGGGCGAACCAGGATGGGTGTTCCCCCTCGGTGATGCGGCGAAGCTGTTGCGCGAACAGGTCCCCGGTACCGAACGCCTTGTCGCACCCCTCGGCGAATCTGGGGGACGGGATGACCGTGCCCTTCTCCACCTTGCTCACGTAGCCCTCGCTGTAGCCCGTGGCGCTACCCAGGTGCCTCTGTTTCATACCGCGCGCGAGTCGCACTCGCTTCACGTCCTCCCCGAATGAGGGAGGTGCTCCGCCATTCAATCTGGCGTCGTTCAACCGCTTCCTCGTCACTCCTGACCAGCTCCTACACGATCTGGGAGTTGGAATCGATCAAGACCTCAACTTGCACACTCACGGTCAAGTGAAGCCGCCGTAGAGCTTCCTGTGTTGTGGTCACCACAGAGCGTGACACACGTTCGCGACCACCGAGACACGTTTGGAGTGAGCAGTGGCACAGACGCATGAGCAGGCGGCGAGCGGTTCAGTCACTGAGGCGGAGGCGGTGCGTAGGGATCTGGGCGAGGCGCTGGCGGAGGTCGGGTTGGAGTTGCCGTCGTTGGGGTTGGATCCGTTGTCGTGTACGGGGCCGGTGCCGCGTCCGTTGGTGGATCTGGGGCGGTGCAATCTGGCGGTGGCGCGGGAGTTGACGGTGGTGTTGCGCGCGTACGCGGCGCGGGGGTGGGAGCGGTGAGTGTGTACCGGGTGCTGGCCCGGATGTGGGTGGCGGGGTGGCTGCTGGTGTGGGGGCGACGGTGAACGGCTGGGCGGGCTGGGTCAGTTACGCGGCGGCGGTCCTCGCGCTGGCGGCCATCCACCTGTGGTGCGTGCGCCACTCCGCCGCCTCGGACGCGTCGACCGGGCAGGGTGCGGGGCGGGAGCCGGGCTCGGCGGAGGGGTTCGTGCCGCAGGGGTACGGGGTGTGGTTCACGGGCCGCTGTGGCCTGTACTGCGAACGCGAGGAGGTTCGGGTGACCGCGTTCCGGACGGTCACGATGCCCTGGGGCCGGACGGCCCTGTTCGGCTGCGTCCCCTGCCTACGTCGGCTGATCGACCTGGAGCGAGCCGGCACCCGCCAACTCACCGCCCCCTTCCGCACCCCCATCAGCGCCCAACCCCAATCACCCCCATCGCACCCGCCGTCGACGACCACGACGAGCGATCCATCGGACCAGAACGGGACAACACCCGAACTGACCCCCGGAAGCGGTGCGTTGGTCTCTCCACCGGACGAGGTGTGGATTCGACGTCGGCCGACCGCTCCGCTGTGGTGCCCCGGGAGGTGCCATGAACCGGCTCTGTGAGCGGCGTTGCACGACGCGCTGCGACCACCCCACCACCGTCGTCCGCGACGGCAAGACCCACTGCGGCACCTGCGGCCGCCAGCTCTACCTCTGAACCGCCGCGCCCGCCCGACGGCCACCGGTGCCCCGCAGCGCCCCAGTCCCAGCCCAACTCCCCACAGTCCGGCGGTGCCGACGCGTGGACGGCGGGCGTGACCGGCGCGGGAGGTGGGGTGCCGGGCCTAGAGTTACGGGGTGGCGGACTGCTGGCACAGTCCGCCACCCGGTCACGGCTCTCCGCGCCTACTGGCTCACCACCACGTAAGCCGAGAGAGCTAAGGCCCCCATCGTGAGGGATATCGCGATGAGGCGGGCGGTCCAGGTGTCCCTCTCGATGGCGTGCTGGACCGTCCGCCAGAACTCCGCGCTCATGGGCGGTACTTCACCTCCTGCCGGTTGTCGTGCGTGGATTCATCCTCCGCACTACCACCGGGTAGAGGCTTGCCCGCTTCGCACCACGCGACGGCGGTCGCCTTGCGGTTCCCTACAGTTTTCCATCCGTGCCCTCTCATGCTCAGTTGAGCGGAATACCGCCGAGCTGAGCCGCGACCGCCCCTTCCCAGGGGCGGTCGCGTGGCGCGCGGAGCGCGACTGTGCGGGTCAGGCGGGGACCCGGTCGACGCCTCCCGTGGGCGGGGGCGGGCATCCCGTCATCGCGTCGCTGTCGCGCGGGGCGGGCGCTGGGGTGCGCTGGTCGAGCGGGATCACCGGGGGCGTCGCCCGTGCGCCGAGGAAGATCTGCCGGACGACGCGCTCGGCCGCGTGACCGTCGTCGTACTGCACGAAGCGCTCGCGGAAGGCGGCGCGCAGCGCGGTGGCCCGCGGGCCCATCCAGGCACCGGTGCGGAAGACCTCGACGAGTTCGTCCTCGCTGACCGCGGTGGCGCCGGGAGTCTCGCCCGGCTTCTGGGAGAGCAGGTCGAAGTAGACGCCGCGGGCCTTGCGATAGACCTCCCAGTCGTCCACGTACGACACGATGGGCCGGTCGAGGCAGGCGAAGTCGAACATGATGGACGAGTAGTCGGTGACGAGGACGTCCGCGGCCAGGCAGAGGTCCTCCACCACCGGGTGCCGGGAGACGTCCACGATCAGTCCGCGTTCCTCCAGCGCGCGCAGCCGCGGGTCGGCGCCGTAGAAGTAGTGCGCGCGCACCAACACGACGTGGTCCGGGCCGAGTTCGCGGCAGAGCCGCTCCAGGTCCAGCCGGGGCACGAAGCCCTTCTGGTAGTCGCGCACGGTGGGGCAGTACAGCACCGCGGTCTGCCCGCTCTTGATGCCGAGTTCGGCGCGGGCGCGGGTGACGTCGTCGGCGGTGGCGTGGAAGTACACGTCGTTCCGCGGGTATCCGGAGTCGACCGACTCGAAGGCGCACGGGTAGACGCGTTCCCAGATCTCCGTCGAGTGCTGGTTGGAGGAGAGGCTGTAGTCCCAACGGTCCACCCGCTCAAGGAGCTTGTGGAAGCTCATGCCCTTCGCGGCGGCGGGGAACCGCTGTTGGTCGATGCCCATCTGCTTGAGCGGGGTGCCGTGGTGGGTCTGGAGGTGGATCTGCCCGGGTCGTTTGACCACCTCGTTGGGGAAGTTCACGTTGTTCACGAGGTACTTGGCCCGGGCCATGACCTCCCAGTACCGGGGGGAGCGGGGGAGGACGTAGTCGACCCCGGCGGGCACGGTGTGCTCGTCCTCGGGCCGGACGATCCACACCCCGTGGACGTGCGGGGCGAGTTCGCGGGCCTTGTGGTAGATCGCGGCCGGGTTGCAGGCGACGCCCCGGTTCCAGTAGGCGCTGTACACCGCGAGGTTCTCGTCGATCGGGCGGCGCAGGTGCATGTGGTACAGCCGGTCGTAGGCCCGCCTGCCCAGCGCGGTCTTGGCGCGCGCCGCCCGCCGGCGCAGCTTCGTACGGGCGGAACCCGCCAACTCAGCGGCCGCGTAGACCGGGTAGGAGCCGCGCTCCAGGAGTTCGAACCGCACCCCGGTCGCGCCCTCCGGCCTGGTGAAGTGCGCGGGCTTGAAACGGGCGTACTGCGCGGAGGCGCGCGCGAAGAACTCGGAGCGGTCCGCTGGCGGTATGCGGTCCTCGCGGACGAGGGTGAACAGGAAGTGGCTGACCATCCGCTCGAACAACAGACCCCGTACCGGCTCCAGTTGGGGGCGTTCGTTGAGGAAGTCGAAGAGCCGGGCGTACTGCTCGAAGATCACGAAGTGCTTCCGGCCCGGTGTGCGCATGGAGTTGCCCTGCCGCCGCTGCCGGTACTCCACACAGACGTGTTCCAGGCAGGCGATGGTCTCGGCGGTGAGCATGGTCCGGTAGACCATCAGCGCGTCCTCGTAGAGGCCGTCGGTGAAGGTGAACCCGTGACCCGCGTAGAACTCCCGTCGGTACACCCGGTTCCAGACGACCGCGAACAGACCCAGGTACGCGGGTCGTTCGAGCGCGGTGAACACGTCGTCGCCCGCGGCGGCCAGGAGTTCCCCGGCGGCGCTGGCCTGCACCCGCCCCGTCCAGTACGTCCGGACGTGGTTGACCAGCAGGATGTCCGGTTCCGCGGTCTCGTCCAGGCGGTCGGCGACGGCCTGGAGCGCCCCATCGGCCAGGGTGTCGTCGCTGTCCAGGAAGAGCAGGTAGTCGCCGGTGGCGTGGGCGGCTCCCAGGTCGCGGGCCTTGCCGATGCCCCGGTTCGCGCTGAGGTGGATCGGTCGCACCCGGGCGTCACGCGCGGCGTACTCGTCCAGGATCCGCCCACAGGCGTCCGGCGAGTGGTCGTTGACGGCGACGATCTCGACATCACCGAAGGACTGGGCGAGTACCGAGTCCAGGCACTCCCGCAGGTAACCCTGCACCCGGTACACGGGGATGACGAGACTGATCCGGGGCGTGCCCGGCTGCTGCACGAGGCTCATGGAAGGCTTTCTGACGTGGGAAGTGGTGCGGGTCCTCGCCGTGCCTCCGCCGGGCTGCGCGGAGTGCGCCGGCACGGTAGTTGTAGATTGCAAGTATGTGGATGTGGTCCTCCGCTCATGACCGCCGTCGCGCCACAGCGGGGCCCGGCGCCAGGCCCCGGCGCGACGAACGGTCAACCCGTTACGCCCCTTAGACACCCGAACGAGGGGGAGGGTTGTATGGCGTTCGGAGAGGTGATGTACACCACTTACACGTGATGGGCGGAAAATCGTGACGGGTCGGCTCGGCAGGGGATACGGCGGCTCGGTACGGGCCATACGGCGGCTCCGGACCGCCCGGCTGGGCACGCGGACACGACGGGGCGGAGCACGGGGCATCGGCGGGACGGCACGGCGATGCGGGGTCCGGCAGAGCGGGGCGAACGCACGAACGCCCCGCCCACACGCGGCCGATACGGCACAACGCGGGGCGGGGCGGGTGCGGTTGGCGTCTGGTGACGCTCGGCACCGGCCAGTGCCCGCGGGCCGGTTGTCATCCGCCGGTCCCCGCGAGCCGTTCACAGAACGCCGATCGGCACGTGCCGGTCACAGCTCTCGCCAGTCAGCATGTGCCGGTCACGGCTGGCCCGCCACCACGGGCCGGTCACGGCGCACCGGTCGCGGACCGCTCTTCGTGGGGCTCATCCCATCCGTCGTGGGGCCCGTGCGTTCCGGGTCGGTCCCTGGTCTGGTCCGCGCGGCCGTGGTCAACGCGGCCCTGGTGGGCCGGTCGGGGCGGCGGGCGCCGGGCCGAGGGGCGTGGCTCAGGGGGCGGGAACGCTCTCGGGGGCGGTCTCCGCGAGGTGCCGGTGATCGTCGTAGCGGAGGAGCCGCCAGGGGGCGGGGGCGTCCGCCCCGGTGCCCCGCGCGAACTCGGTGACCGAGGTGGGGGCTGGGGAGTCGTCGCTGAAGACCTCGGGGGGCGCGCTGTCCGTCAGCACGGCGGAGGCGGCCACGACGACCCCGGCGTGGCAGACCACCAGCACGCGGCGGCCGGGCGGGTGGGCCGCGATCCGCTCCAGCGTCTCCCGCACCCGGGCACACAGCTGGTTCCAGCTCTCCCCACCCGGCGCGAAAGGGCGGTCCGGCTGCCCCTGGAGGTCGAACGCGCCGTAGCGCACGGCGTACTGCCGGACGGTGAGACCGTCCGCCGCGCCGAAGTCCATCTCCCGGACGCCGCCGTCGAACAGCGGGAGGTCCAGGCCGAGTCCGGTGGCGAGGAGACCGGCGGTCTCCCGTGCGCGGGGCACCGGGCTGGCGACGATCGCGTCGGGCGGATCCTCCTCGCGGGTCAGCGACTCCGCCAGGCGGTGGGCCTGCTCCCGGCCCAGGTCGGTCAGTCCGGCGCAGGTGCGAACCCCGCTCATCACCCCGGCCGCGCTCGCCCGGGACTCACCGTGCCGCACCACCAGCAGGCGGATCTCGCCGTGCTCGGTGGTGGCCTCGGCCGACGGTGCGGCGGAGCCGGTGAGTCTGGAGGGCCCGGTGGGCGGGGCCTGTCCGGCCGAGGGGGCGTGGGCTGACGTACTGGTGTGGCTCATGAACGTCCTCGTTCTGTGCTGGTAGGTACGCGTGCGGTTGGTGCGGGGGGTGGGTCTGGGTGGCGCTGGGTGACGCCGGAGCGTCGCGTCAACTGCCTGCTACGGGAGGCTTGTTGGGCACCGCTGGCGGGTGGGCGGGCGGCTCGTCCGACCGGTCGGGGCGGACCGGACGGGCGAACCGACCGCGCGCGGCGGGCGGTTGGCGTGGGTGACGCGCGTAGTACGCGGCACGGAGACGGTGTTGACGCGCGGAGAACCGGCGTCCGACCGGGAACCGGACGGGGCGCCGGAGCCGGATCGGTGGAACGGGCGCGCGGCGACGGTGTGACGGGGGGCCGGATGGTGCGTACGGGGAGGCGGGTTCGGGGGCAGTGGGCGGGAGACGCCCAACGAACGGACGGGGAAGGGGAGATGGTGTTCGGGACGGCCGGGCGGAAGGGACCGCGCGAACCGACGGGGCGGTGCGGTCGGGGCGTCCGTCCGCCGCCGGGAGGGTGCGGGGCGAGAGCGCGGGGCGGGCGGTCCGATGGGGTGGAGTCAGCTGAGATGCCAGCCGCCGTCCACCGTCAGGTGCTGTCCGGTGACGAACCCGGCTTCGTCGGAGGCCAGAAAGGCCACGGCCGCCGCCACGTCCTCCGGGGTTCCGTGCCTTTTGACGCATTGCCTCGCGAATTCACGTTCCCTCCAGGCGGGATAATCCGGGTGGTCGCGCTGCTCCGTACTCAGTTCTATGGAACCGGGGCGAATCGCGTTCACCGTAATGCCGTGCGGGCCGAGTTCGCGTGCCAACGCCCGGACGAGCGCTTCCAGTCCGCCTTTCGCGGCGATGTACGGAACGAGTTCGGCCCGGCCGAGTTGTGTCATCACCGAGGAGATGGCGATGATCCGCCCGCCGCCACGCGCGGTGAGGTGCGGGACGGTGGCGCGCACACAGTCGATGTGCGCCAGCAGGTTCACCTCCAGCGCGCGCCGGATCTCCGCGCCACCGAGTTCCGCCCAGGGAACGTAGGAGTAGGCGCCCGCGTTGCAGACCAGCGTGCGCAGCCGGTGCCCGGCCCCGGCCAGCGTCTCGTTGAGCCGCTCGACGGTGTCCGCACTGGTCAGGTCACCGAGCACCGGCGGTGCGACCTGGGCGCCCGCCGCGCGTACTCGGTCGACGGTGGCGTCGAGTTCGGCGTCCGCCGCGAGGTGGGTGAGGACCAGGTCGTGCCGGGTGGCCAGCCGGAGCGCGATGGCCGCGCCCAGACCCGAGCCCGCTCCCGTCACCACGGCCACGGGACGATCCACGCGAACCCCCTCTCGTCGTCCGGTCTTTCGCTACGGCGGTCCACAGGGCGGCGTGGCTGATTTCCACCCGCTGGCGGATGCCGCCTTCCGTGTTCCCCCGTCCCACTTCCGCGTACGCCGACCTCAAGGCGACCTCACGGCGACCTCAGCCGACTTCAAGCCGACGACAAGCCGTCGACAAGGGCCTTCCGCGTACGGGAATCCGGGGAATCGGAGGACCCACCGATCGTGCCCGGATATCCGTGGCTGTCAACAGGGCCGATGGTGACACGAGTTATGTGGTGATCGGTGGTTCCGAGAGTCGAATTCACCGGTTGGTGGGGCTCGTTGGATTAGGGAACCGCTGTGCCGAGCGCCCTGGGTCACCCGTACGAGCGGTCGGGTGTCACGCGCGCTCCGCGCGTTCGCCGGGGTGTGCGACGGGGCGCCGCCGTGCCCGCCGGGGTCCGCGCCGACCGGCAGCAGGTGTCCGGATCCCCGGGCCGCCGACCGGGCGCGGCCGCGCTGGTGCCGGGCCGACCGCCGGGGACGCGACCGGGGTTCGGTGGCACGGTGGCCCGGGTGGTGGGCGGCCCCGGGAAGGGTGCGTGGCCCAACCATGGGTTCCAGCCATTCATGGATCGCTCACTTCTGCCCACCTTCGGGGGCACGTCACACTGAGTTCGGCACAAATGAGCACAGTGCACCGCGTCCGGGGACGATTCCGGGCCGCTTACCAGGGACGGCCCCAGGTCGGCCCGTGGCGGCTCCGGCGAGCATGGAGGTGTGCGATGGGAGCTTCGGAGCCTGAACGCCTGACAAATTCCGGTCACTTAGCGCGGATCAAACGGGTCGTCGCGGGCGGTGTGAGCAGCAGCATGCGTGCCGCTGCCGTCCCCACTCCCCTCGTCATCCAGCGTGCCCGTGGGTGCACGGTCTGGGACGTCGAGGGCAAGGAGATCATCGACGTCAACATGGGGTACGGGCCGCACCTGTTCGGCTACGCCGACCGCGAGGTGCTGGACGAGGTCGCGGAGCAGTTGCGGGACGGCGCGATGACCGGGCTGCCGCACATGCTCGACTCCCGCGCGGCGGAGCTGATATGCGAACTGGTGCCGAGCGTGGAGCAGGTCAGGTTCGCCAACTCGGGTACGGAGGCCGTCGCTTCGACGCTGCGGCTGGCGCGGGCCACCACCGGCCGGGATCTCGTCGTCACCTTCGAGGGCCACTACCACGGCTGGAGCGAGACGATCCTGCGCGCCGGGAAGAACACCCTGCACCTCCAGGGCCCGGACCCGACGGACGTGGTCCCTGGGGCGCCCGGAATGATCCCGGAGGCGCTCTCACACACCGTGCAGCTGCCCTGGAACGACACGGCGGCGGTGCGGGAGCTGTTCGACCGGGACGGCGACCGGATCGCCGGGGTGATCCTCGAACCGGTGCTGGCCAACGCCTGCGTGCTGCCGCCCGCCCCCGGCTTCCTGGAGCTGCTGCGGGAACTCACCGAGCGCTCCGGCGCGATGCTGATCTTCGACGAGGTGATCACCGGCTTCCGGGTGGCCCGGGGCGGGACACAGGAGCGGTGGGGGGTCACCCCGGACCTCACGGTGGTCTCCAAGGTGCTCGCCGGGGGCATCCCGGTGGCCGCCTTCGGTGGGGGGCGGCGGGCGATGCGGATGCTCGCGGCCAACGAGGCGCACCACGCGGGCGTGTACGCGGGCAACCACACGGCACTGCGCGCGGTGGTCGCGATGCTGTCCAAGATCCGGGCGAACCCGCGGGTCTACGAGGAACTGGAGGAGCTGGGCGGATACGCGGAGGCCGCGCTGCGCGAGCTGTTCGCGGAGGACGGGCGGCAGGTGCGGATCAGCCGGGTCGGCTCGCTGATGTCGGTCTCCCTGCTGCGGCGGCCGGTGCGGGACAACGCCTCGCTGCGGGACATCGCGGGCGCCATCGACTTCCCGGCGCACCGCAGGTTCCAGACGCTGGCCCAGGCGGAGGGTGTCTACTTCCACCCCAACGCGCTGGAGCCGTGGTTCCTGAGCACCGCACACACCCGGGAGCACCTCGACAAGGCGGTCGCGGCGCTGCGCCGCGCCCTGGTCAGTCTCCCGTGACGGCGGGCGGGCCGGACGCCCCGGAGGGGACGTTCGCCGACGGGATCGCGCGGGCGGCGGCCTTCGCGCGGGCCGCCGGGGGCGGCGGCGCCGGGGCGGCGGGCGCGGGCGCCGAAGGGCCCACGACGGGACCGGAGTTGGCCGCGCTGCTGGACGCGCGGCTGGCCGGGTGGGGTGAGGCGCCGCTGGTCGTCGACGGGACGGGGACGTGGTCCGCGCGCCAGGTCCGGGAGCGGATCGACGCGAAGGCCGCGGCCATCCGCGCGGCCGGGCTCGAACCGGGGGCTGTGGTGGGCCTGTTGGCGGGGCCGCCGGCGGAGTTCGTCAGCGATCTGTTCGCGGTGCTAGCGGTGGGCGGGGTGGTGGCGCCACTCGCTGTCGGCGTCACGGACTGGGAGTTGGGACGGATCGGGTCGCTGGCGCCGCTGGCCGGGGTGGTGGTGGGGCGGGACAGCGCGCTGACACTCGGGCCGGTGCGGGGGGTCGTGGGGGACCGGGAGCTGCGCGCGCCCGTGGCGGGGCCGGGCGGGGTGCCGACGACCGGGCCGCTGCCGCCGGAGGTGGCGAGCGCGCAGGTGACCTCGGGGACGACGGGCAGGCCCCGGATGGCGCTGCGTTCGGCGGCGGCGCTGTTCGTGGAGGCGGAGAACTACCGTACGGCGCTGGGCCTCCGCCCGGAGGTGACGCTGGGCTGTCCCGTACCGCTGCACCACGCCTACGGGTTCGGGCTCTGCGCGCTGGCGGCGCCGCTGGCGGGGGCGCCGGTGCGGTACCTGCCGGCGGACCGGCCGCGCGTGTTGCTACGGGAGTTGGGCTCGGGTGCGGTGCGGCTGTTCGTGGGGGTGCCGCCCGCGTTGCGGATGCTGGCGAAGGCGGCGCGGGAGCCGCTGGGCGGGGAGCCGGTCGGTTTCCTCTCGGCGGGGATGCCGCTGGACGCGCACACCGCCGAGTCGGTGGCGGGCACCCTGAACGGCCACATAGGGCAGGTGTACGGGACGACGGAGACGGGGCCGATCTGTGTGCGGGCGCCCCGGCCGTGGTCGGCGGAGACGCGGTGGCCCGGTGAGCCGCTTCCCGGGGTCAAGGTCACCCTGCGCGAAGTTCAGGCCGAAGGTGCACAGTTCGGCTTCGGAACGGGACTGGTGACCGTAGAGTCTCCCTCCATGATGCTCGGATACGCCGACGGCGGCGGTGCGGGCGGTGGGGACACGGAGCCGGGCTCCGGAGCGGGCAGCGGCACGGCCCCCTGGGAGCCGGTGCGCGGCGGGTTCGCCACCGGGGACCTCGGCCGCTGGGAGGAAGGGGGGCTCGTGCTGGCGGGACGCCTGTCGACGTGCGTGAACGTCGCCGGGGTCAAGGTCAGTCCGGAGGAGGTGGAGGCGGTTCTGCTCGCCTTCCCGGCGGTGGCCGCCTGCCTCGTCACCGGGGTGGACGACCCGGTGCTGGGGCAGCGGGTACGCGCGACCGTCACCCCCGAGACGGTCGACCTCGGCGCGCTGGAGCGGTTCTGCCGGGAGCGGCTGTCCGCCACGCACCTGCCACACCACTTCACAGCCGTGAACAGTCTTCCGACAACGGAGACCGGCAAGGTCATCCGGAATCCCAGCGGGCAGTGATCCGCGCGCCCGGGGCGAGCCCCCGGGCGCCGCGCGTTCGGCCTCGCGGGCATCCAGCGGGCCCGCGCCGTCCGGTACCGCGCGTGTCGTCACCGTCCGCGCTCACCAGTTTCCGGCCTCCCCGCACCCGCTCGCTTCGTCAACCTCCCTTCCTCCGCCCGCCGTTCGCCCGTCCCCGCCCGCCCCTCGCCGTCCTCTCCCCGCCGTCCGGTTCCGGTGCCGTCGCGCTCCGGCCGTCCCGGGGCCGCCCACACGGTGGCCGGTGCCCGCCCCGGCGGACCACGCGTCCGGCGGGGTCCGTCCCACCGCGTCCCTCCGTCCGATCCGCACCGCTCCTCCCGTCCCGTCCGGCATCAGAACGACCGTTTCAGACAGCTCAGACAGCAACGCGCGGAGAACCACCGTGAAGATCGATGGCATTTACCTCGCCGCCACCGGCGCCCACATCCCTCCCCGGACCAGCACCCGGGAGGCGGCCAGCAACGGCTGGTACGAACCCGAACTGATCGCCTCGTGCGGATGGCGGAACATCGCCATCTCCGACGGCGTCTCCGCCCCGGACATGGCGGTCAGCGCCGTCCGGCAGGCGTACCAGCGCTCCGGGTTACGCCCCGAGGACATCCACCTGCTCGTCCACACCCACGCCTACCACCAGGGGCCGGACGGCTGGTCCGCACCGCACTACGTCCTGCGCGAGTCCCTCGGGCTGCCGGTCCCCGCGCTCACCGTCGAGCAGGGCTGCAACGCGCTCCTCGCCGGGGTCGAGATGGCCGCCAGCTACCTGCTGGTCTCCCCCACCCGTAGCGGCGCCGTGGTCAGCAGCGCCGACAACTTCGGCCCGCCGTCGGTGGATCGGTGGCACGCCGACCGGGACGCGGTCCTGGCGGACGCGGGCGCGGCGCTGATCCTGACGAAGCGCCCCAGCTGGGCACGGCTGGCGGCCATCGACTCGGTCTCGCTGCCCGACTTCGAGATCCTCAACCGGGGCCACGCGCCGCTGTTCCCGCCCGCCGTCACCGTCGGCAGGCGGCTGGACATGAACGAGCACCTGGAGGCCATGGTCGAGGAGCTGGGCGAGGACGCCGGCCGGATCACCGAGGACTACGGCACGGCCAGCGCCAAGCTGATCGAGCGCGTCACCTCGGAGGCGGGGGTGGCGCTTCCCGACATCTCGCGGGTGCTGCATCTCGCCGCTGGCAGCGAGGAGTTCCTCGCCAGTCACTTCCAGCCGATGGGCCTGGACCCGGGCCTGGGCGGGGTGCCGTTCTTCCGGGACATCGGGCACGCGGGCGCCACCGACGTCGGGCTGCACCTCGACCACCTGGTCACCTCCGGCGAACTCGGCGCGGGCGACCACCTGTTGATGCTCAGCGCCGGTCCCGGAATCATGGTGACGGCGGCGGTGGTGGAGGTGCTGGACACCCCACCCGGCGCACCGCCCCCGGGCGACCTGGCCCCGCACTCCGCGCACACCCCGGGCGCCGAGGGGGAGGCGTGAGCGCCGCCGGGGCCGCGCGCCCGGCCGCCACCACCGGTCAGAACCGCCCTGCTACCGAAGGCCGTTCGGGTCAGGACGCCACCGCGGAGGCGGCAGCGCCTGTGGCGTACGGCGCCTACGGCGCGGCAGCGCCCGCCGAGCCGCTGGCCGTCATCGGGCTCAGCTGCCGCTTCCCGGGGGACGCCGAATCCCCCGACGCCTTCTGGCGGTTGCTCCAGCGCGGCGGCCACGGCATCCGCGACGGGGCGGAACGCTTCGCCCAAGCCGCCGAGGCGGGGCCGGACTTCGAGGCGGTGGTCGAATCCACCACGAGCCGGGGCGGTTTCCTCCCCGACATCGCCGGATTCGACCCGGAGTTCTTCGGCATCTCCCGCCGCGAGGCCGAACTCATGGACCCACAGCAGCGGTTACTGCTGGAACTGGCCTGGGAGGCGCTGGAGCACGCCGGGGTCGTCCCGGCGACGCTGGCGGGCGGCGGCTGCGGCGTCTTCGTCGGCGTCGGATCGGACGACTACGGGCGCCAGTTACTGGAGGACCTGCCCGGCATCGAGCCGTGGACGGGCATCGGCGCGGCGCTCTGCGCCACCGCCAACCGCGTCTCGCACAGCCTCGACCTGCGCGGGCCGAGCCTCGCGGTGGACACGGCCTGCTCCTCCTCGCTCGTCGCCGTCGACCTGGCGGCCCGGGCCCTGCGCGGTGGCGAGTGCACCCTCGCGCTGGCCGCGGGCGTCAACCTGATCGCCGGTCCAGGGCTGTCGGTGACGCTGGACCGCGCCGGGGCGATCGCCCCCGACGGGCGCAGCAAGTCCTTCGACGCCGCCGCCGACGGCTACGGGCGGGGCGAGGGCGCGGGCGTGCTGGTCCTCAAACGGCTCGGCGAGGCCCGGCGGGACGGCGACCGGGTGCTGGCGGTGCTGCGCGGCAGCGGCGTCAGCCAGGACGGCCGCACCGAGGGCATCATGGCGCCCAGCCAGGAGGCGCAGGCCGAACTGCTGCGCCGGGTGTACGCGGCGTCCGGCGTCGACCCCGCCGACGTGGACTACGTGGAGGCGCACGGCACCGGCACGCTGGCCGGGGACCCGCTGGAGGCGGGCGCGCTCGGCGCGGTGCTCGGCGCCGGACGCCCCAAGGAGCGGCCCTGCCTGGTCGGTTCGGTGAAGGCCAACATCGGCCATCTGGAGGCCGGTTCGGGCATCGCCGGGATGGTCAAGGCGGTTCTCGCGCTGGACCGCGAGCGGATCCCGCCGACCCCCGGGGTCGACGGCCCCAACCCGCGTATCCCCTGGGCCGACCACGGACTGCGCCTCACCACC
This sequence comes from Streptomyces sp. AJS327, assembly GCF_013450295.1. GTDB lineage: Bacteria > Actinomycetota > Actinomycetes > Streptomycetales > Streptomycetaceae > Streptomyces. The sequence goes on along the minus strand of NZ_SKBR01000003.1, from coordinate 433,513 downwards.
GAGGAGGTGCCCTGGCCGCGCGGGCCGCGCGTCCGCCGGGCCGGGGTCTCCAGCTTCGGCTACGGCGGCACCATCGCGCACGTCATCCTGGAGGAGGCGCCCGCGCCCGGGGCGGCCCCGCCGGAGGACGGGACCCGGTCCCCACGGCTCTTCCCGCTCTCCGCCGGTTCCGAGGAGGCGTTGCGCGCCGACGCCGGGCGGCTGGCCGTCTGGCTGGACGGCGCGGGTTCCCGCACCCCGCTGGCGTCCGTGGGCCACACCCTGGCGGTGCGCCGTACCCAACTCCGGCACCGGCTGGCCGTCGTCGCCGCCGACCGGGGTGAACTCGCCGTTAAACTCCACGGGTTCGCGGCGGGCGGCGATCCCTACGGCAGCACGCTGGGCGTCGCCACCGCCCGGCCGGCCGTCTCCGCCAGCACGCCGCCCCCACCGGAACCGCGCGCCCCCGGCGGTTCGGCGGTCGCCGGTGCGTCGGCCGCTGACCCGGAGGGCGCGGTCTGGGTGTTCGCGGGGCACGGCGCCCAGTGGGCCGGTATGGGCCGCGGGTTGCTCGCCGAGCGCGGCCCGGACGGTACGGGTTCCGTCTTCGCCTCGGTCATCGACGAGTTGGGGCCCGTCTTCGAGCGGGAGCTGGGCACCACCCCCCGGCAGCTCATCGAGGACGGCGAGGACAGCCGCGTCGATCTGGTCCAGCCTCTCCTGTACGCCGTCCAGTTGGGACTGGCCGCTGAGTGGCGGGCGATGGGCGCGCAGCCCTCCGCGGTCTTCGGCCACTCCGTCGGGGAGATCGCCGCCGCGGTGACCGCCGGGGTGCTCTCCCCCGCGGACGGCGCCCGGCTGGTGTGCCGCCGCAGTCTGCTGCTGCGCCGGGTCGCCGGAGCGGGCGGCATGCTGATGGTCGGCCTGCCGCCCGAGGAGGCGCTGGCCCGGCTGGCCTCACCGGCCCCGCTGGTCCCGGCCGTCCTCGCCTCGCCGTCCTCCACCGTGCTCGCCGGGGACGCCGCCGAGATCGAGGCCACGGCACGCAAGCTCGGCTCGGACGAGAACCTCGTCGTCCGCCGGGTCGCCAGCGACGTGGCCTTCCACAGCCCGCACATGGACCCCCTCGTTGACGAACTCAGCGCGGCGGCAGACGACTTGGAGATCCACGAACCCGTCATCCCGCTCTACGGCACGGCGTTGAGCGACCCGCGCGACCCGGCCCCACGCGACGGCGCCTACTGGGCGGCGAACCTGCGCCAGCCGGTGCGCTTCGCCGACGCGGTCATCGCGGCCGCCGAGGACGGCCACCGCGCCTTCCTGGAGATCTCCGGCCACCCCGTCGTCACCCACTCCGTCGAGGAGACACTGACCCACGTCGGGGTGCCGGACCGGCGGGTCCTCGGCTCGCTCCGCCGCAACCAGCCCGAACGGGAGCAACTGCTCCTCAACGCCGCCGCCCTGCACTGCCACGGCGCCACCCTCGACTGGCCCGCGCTGCACCCCGGCGGCACCCTCGCACCCCTGCCGACCCGCTCCTGGCGACGCCAGCGGTACTGGCGGGAGCGCACGCCCCGGCGCGCGGAGCGCGGACGCCACCGGCCCGCGAGCCGCACCCTGCTCGGCGCGCCCAGCACCCTCGCCGGGGCGACGCCGCTCCGGCTCTGGCGCACCCAGGTCGACCTGGCCACCCGCCCCTACCCGGGCAGCCACTCCATCCAGGGCGTGGAGGTGGTACCGGCCGCCGTGCTGCTCCAGACCCTCCTGGACGCCGCTGCCCCGGTCCCCGCGTCAGCCCCGGCGGCCCCGGGGGACGGCAACCCCGTCCCGCCCGACGGTGCCGGTGCCGCCCGGACCCTGCGCGACGTGACGCTCAGCGCCCCGGTCACCCTGGACGGCCCGCGCGAGGTCGACGTACTCGCGCAGGACGGGGTGGTGCGGCTGCTCGCCCGTCCGGCCAGCCCCGGCGGCGACGAACGGTGGCTGCTCTGCGCCACCGGCACCACGACACCCGCCGCACCGGCTCCGCACCACGGCCCGGGCCCCGGCACCCACCCCGCGACGGCCGCGACCGAGGCGGCGGACCCGACGGACGGAACCGACCCGGCGGACCGACCCAGCCCGGCGGACGGAACCCGCCCGGCGGGGGCGGAGGAACTCCCCACCGACCACGTCGTCCAGGCACTGGCCTCGGTCGGCGTCCCCAGCATGGCCTTCGGCTGGCGCGTCGACCGGCTGCTGCGCCTCCCCGACGGGCTGCGCGCCGAAGTGACGGTGACCGGCCCCGAACCGCCCGCCCCGGCCGGAACCGGCGTCCGGCAACCGGCGGACGGCGAGCGGCCGGAGCGCGGTGCCCCGATCGGCGAACCCGAACCCCGCCCGTGGACCGCACTGTTCGACGCCGCGCTCTCCCTCGCCCCCGCCGCCCACCCGGGCCCGGCCCGGCTGCGCGTGGCCTCCGGCGTCGACCGACTGTGGACGGCGGGCGAGGCCCCGGCCACCGCCCACATCGAGGCCCGCGTCACCGAACGCGACACCGTGGACGTCCGTGTCCACACCCCCGACGGCAAGTTGGCCGCGCGGTTCGACGGCGTGCGGTACGCCACCGAGGACGGCGGACCCCGCCGCACCGCACCACCGGAACGACTGCTCTACCAGACGGACTGGCTGCCCTGGCAGCCCCCGAGCGCCGAACCCGCCCACAACAACCAGCTGTTGGTGCTTCTCGGCGGCGACAGGGACCTGGCGGAACGGCTCCGCGCCCGGGCCGGGGCCGCCGGACACGGCTGCCGCGTCCTCCCGGACCCGACGGACACCACGGCCCTCACCGCGCTGCTCGACACGTCCGAGGGCCCCGCCACCGTGCTGCTGCTCCCGACAGGCGAGCCCGAACGCTCCGCCGACGCGGGCGAGTTGGCTCACGCGGCGGCCTGGGGGCTGGCCCACGCCGCCCAGACGCTAGCCGGGCGGCCGGACGACGGCAGCCGGATCTGGTCCCTCACCCGGGGCGTACGCTCCGCCGCCATTATGAACTCGGTGTCGGACAGCACCCGTTGGGGCGTCGGCCGGATCGTCGCCGGGGAACACCCGGAGATCTGGGGCGGCACCCTCGATCTGGAACCGCACCCCACCGACGCCGACCTCGACGCGGTCCTCGCCACGCTGCCGCACGCCACCGGGGAGGACGTCCTGGCGATCCGGGACGGACGGCCGCTCGGCGCCCGGCTGCGGCGCGCCCTCCCGGCGCCCACCGGCACCGCCGACACCTCCGACACCGGGACGTCCAACGCCGAGGCCCCCGGCGTCAGCGCCACACCCGAGCGTTCGCCACACAACGGCACGCCCGAAATCGGCGCCGTGCGCCAGCCGTTGACCTGCCGTCCGGACGGCACCTACCTGATCACCGGCGGACTCGGCGCGCTCGGCGGGGAGATCGCCCGCTGGCTCGTCGAACGCGGCGCCCGCCGCCTCCTCCTGGTCTCCCGGCGCGCGCTGCCGCCCCGCTCCACCTGGGACGCCCCCGCCACCGGGACGGACGACGCGGGGCGGGACGCGGCAACTCGGGCGGCCATCACCACCGTTCGCCGTCTGGAGGCCCTGGGCGCCACGGTGCGCGTCGTGCCCCTCGACATCGCGGACCCGGAGGCCGCCCGCGCGGCGCTCGACCCGGATACGCTCGAACTGCCCCCGGTGCGCGGGGTGGTGCACGCCGCCGGAGTACTGGACGACCGACTGCTCGACCGGGTGGACCCGGCGTCGCTGCGCGCCGTGCTCCGGCCGAAGGCGCTCGGCGCGCTCACCCTGCACCGGCTCTATCCGCCCGGCAGCGTCGACTTCCTGGTGCACTTCTCCTCCTGCGGCCAACTGATGGGCCTGCCGGGGCAGACCAGCTACGCGGCGGCCAACGCCTTCCTCGACGCCCTCGCGCGGCACCGCGCGGCCGAGGGCGATCCGGGAGCGCTCAGCCTCGGCTGGACCTCCTGGAGCGGTCTCGGGATGGGCGCCAACGCCGCTGTGGACGCCGAGTTGAGCGCGCACGGCGTGGCCGACGTCAGCCCGGCGGAGGCGTTCGCCGCCTGGGAGCGCGCCAGCACCCTGGACACCTCCCACCTGGCCGTCCTGCGCCCAGTACCGCTGGACGCGGGGGGCCGCCGCTCGCCACTGCTGGACGCGCTGGACACCGACGCCGCCTCGGACGCCGAGGCCGACGGTCTCGAACTCACCGGATCCCAGGGGCAGTCCGGCGAACCGGGCGTCGACGCCACGGAGATCTGGGCGCTCGACGGCGAGGAGCTGCGCGCGCGGCTGCTCGACGAGACGACCCGCTGCGTCGCGGCCGAGATGAAGCTCGACCCCGGGGAACTCGCGCCCGAACTCTCCCTGAACTCCGTGGGTCTGGACTCGGTGCTGGCCATCGTCATCCGCCGGAAGCTGGAACAGCGGCTGGCACTGAAGCTCCCGGCCAACCTGGTGTGGCACCGGCAGACCGTCGCCGCCATCGTCGACCACCTCGCCGGTACCGCCGCCAACGACCCGCCGGAGACCGGCTCCCCGGCCCAGGGCACGTCCGGCGGCACGCCCACGGACCCGCCCTCCTCCGAAACGTCCGGCGACACGTCCGGCGGCACCTCGTCCGGGCCGACGGAGGGCACCACGGAAGCGGGGCACACCGGGCTCTGAGAACACCCGAAGGAGGGACATGCTCCAGAACCGCGACCCAGCTGAGGATCCGAACCATCCTGTCGACACCGGGAGTTGGGAACACCGCCAGTGGCGGTGGCTCCCGCTCGACGACGGGGTGACGCTGCGCTACACGGTCGCGGGTGACCCGTCGGGCGCCCCGGTGCTCCTCGCGCACGCGCTGGGGAACACCGGGGCGACCTGGGACCGGCTGGCCGCCGCGCTCTGCGCGCGCGGCCGCCGCGTCATCGTCCCCGACCAGCGGGGCCACGGCGGCAGTTCGCAACCCGGCGACTACTCCTTCGGCGCCCTGTACGCGGACCTGACCGCGCTGCTCGACACGGCCGCCCCGCGCGGAGCCGATCTGGTCGGCCACTCGATGGGCGGGCACGTCTGCTGGCTGATCGCCCAGCGCCAACCAGACCGGGTCCGCAGGCTGGTGATCGAGGACACCCCGCCACCGCCGAAGGACACGGCGGCCGAACGCGCGCTGCGCACCGGCCGCCGCCACTCCGCCAACCTCCTCGGTGTGGTACGGGAGTTCGGCGCGCTGCGGGACTCCGGTCAGCTGGACGGCGGTGCCGTCCGCCCGATCATCGACGAGCTGCGGTACGCCGACCCGGGATGGTGGCGTGCGCTGTCCCGAGTCACCGCGGAGACCCTGGTGGTGAGCGGCGGGCTCGACAGCCCGGTGCCGCGCGCGTTGCTGGCCGAGGTGGCCGAACGGGTGCCGTGCGCCCGGCTGCTGGCCATCGACGCGGGCCACTACGTCCACGAGCGGCGGCCCGAACTCTTCGACCCCGCCGTCCTCGCCTTCCTCACCACCCCCACCCCCCGCACCGCACCTCGCTCCTGAGGCCGAGAGGGACGCACCGGGCGACGGCACACCGCACCGCGGGCGCGGCAGCGAACCGGACCACAGGCGCGGCAGCGAACGGACCGTGGGCGGCGGCAGCGAACCGGCCCGGGGCAGCCGCGCTCGCCCGCGCCGCCGTCCCACCGCCTGGCGCCGCAACCACCCGCCGTCAAGCGCGAGTTGACGGTGTCCCCCTCCGGCGGAGTATTCGATCCCACCGCGCCCGGCCATGCCCCGCCCCGGCCCCCTCGGACCCCTCGGGCCTCTCGGACTCGTGCCGGAACCCGCCGCTCCCTCCCCGATCCCCTCCCCGCCCTCCCGCTCGCCCTCCTCCCCACCCCCCCCACCGTGCCGCCCGGCGGCGATATCCCGCGCACCACGGGAAAGCGATCAACGGGAAGAGAGGTGAGCGACCGGAGAACCCGGACGGCCCCTGGTTGACAACCCACGGGAATGACACGGGAAAGCCCGCGAATCCCGGAGAAGACGCCGAGGGAAGCGGCTGGGAAATGGGCCGGGAATGGGAAGGGCGGGAAACGCGCTCCACGTCTCGCGTCTGTTCGATTCTCGTTCCCTCGATCCGGTGATCGGCCCGGCCGTCACCACGGCCCAGGAGAAGCCGTTCCGCTCTCCCGGAGCGGCGCCTCGCCCGCCTCGCCCCGCCCCGCATCGCCGCAGGTGAACGCGGGATGACCGGAGCGCGACCCGGAGTCGGCACACCACCGGAGAACACCGGGAGTCCGGGCGTCAACGCGTTCTGGATCTCGGTACCGGGACGGTCCGTGGACTTTGACTCGGTGGTCGTCGACAAGGACGCTGGCGATCCAGCGAGTCCGTTATCCCAACGGACCGGCGCGATACGCGCCGAAACGCTGTCGCTCGCCGTCGCTCCGCGTCGGAACAGCCCGCTTATGGAGAGTCGTGGAGAACACACCCCGTTTCCGCATCGAGATCGTCGGCGTCACGCCGTTCGCGGAGCCCAACGCGCGACTGGTGTGCGGGGTGACCCGCGCGGGTGGCCTGGGCGTGCTGGACCTCGGCCGCGACCCGGCCCGCGCCGAAGCGGAGCTGGCCGAGGTGTGCCGCCGGGTCCGCGCGCCGTTCGGAGTGCGCGTGCCACCCGGCGCCCCGTGGTCCCCCGAGCGGCTGCCGGAACAGGTGCGCACCGTGCTCCTCGGCCGACCCGACCCCAAGTGGACCGACCCCGCGACCCACGGGCGGCGCACCCTCGTCGAGGTCGTCTCCCTCGACGAGGCCCGGGAGGCGGTGCGGCTCGGCGCGGACACCCTGGTGGTCAGGGGCTGCGAGTCCGGCGGCCGGATCGGCACCGTCGGCGGCTTCGTCCTGCTGCAACAGGTGCTCGCCGCCGACCTGGGGGTGCCGGTCCTCGCGGCCGGGGGCCTGGGCCCGCACACCGCGGCGGCGGCCGTCGCCGGGGGCGCCGACGGCGTCGTGCTGGACAGCCAGCTGGCGCTGGTGGCCGAGTCCGCGCCCCGGCTGCCGGAGGAGGTCGCGGCGGCGGTCCGCGCGATGGACGGCACCGAGACCACCGTCCTCGCCGGGCACCGCGTCTACACCCGCCCCGGTCTCGATCTCGGCCCGTTCACCGACGCCCCGTACGAGACCGTCACCGCCGCCCTGGCCTGCCGTCTCCGTGACGCCCTGCTGCCCGTCGGCCAGGACGGCGCCTTCGCCGCCCCGCTGGCCGACCGCCACCGCACGGCGGGCGGCGTGGTCCAGGCGTTCCAGGCGGCGATCACCACCCAGGTGGAGTCGGCCGTCAGCACCGCCCCGCTGGCACCCGGCTCGGCCTTCGCCCACGCCACGGGCCTCGAACGGCCCCTGCTCCAGGGCCCGATGACCCGAGTCTCCGACCGGGCGGCGTTCGCCCGGTCCGTCGCGGAGGAGGGCGGGCTCCCCTTCCTGGCGCTGGCGCTGCTGGGCGGCGAGGAGACCCACACACTGCTGAGCGAGACCTCCGCCGCCCTCGGCGACCGCCCCTGGGGAGCCGGCATCCTGGGCTTCGCGCCCCGGGAGGTCCGCGAGGCCCAACTCACCGCGATCCGGGAGGTCCGGCCACCGTTCGCGCTGCTCGCCGGGGGCCGCCCGGACCAGGCCGCGGCCCTGGAGCGGTCCGGCACCCGCACCTTCCTGCACGTCCCCACCCCCGGCCTGCTGGACCAGTTCCTGCGCGCCGGAGCGCGCTCCTTCGTGTTCGAGGGCCGGGAGTGCGGGGGCCACGTGGGCCCGCTGGGCAGCTTCCCGCTCTGGGAGGCGCAGCTGACCCGGCTGCTCGACTTCACCGACCAGCCGGGCAACGCCGCCACCGAGCTGCGGATCTGCTTCGCCGGCGGCGTACACGACGCGCGGAGCGCCGCGATGGTGGCGACGCTGGCCGCGCCCCTGGCCGAACGCGGCGCGGCGGTCGGGGTGTTGATGGGGACCGGCTATCTCCTCACCGAGGAGGCGGTGCGGCACGGCGCGATCCGGCCCGGCTACCAGCGCACCGTCCTCGACTGCGACCGCACCACCCTGCTGGAGACCGCCCCCGGACACGCCACCCGCTGCGTGGAGACGCCGTACGTCCGGGAACACGCGGCCGCCGCCCACGCCCACCGGACCGCGGGCACCCCCCGTGAGGCGATGTGGGCCGAGCTGGAGCGTCTCAACCTCGGCAGGCTGCGCCTGGCCGCCAAGGGCCGGCGCCGCGAGGGAGCCGTACTCCGCGAGGTGGACGAGCACACCCAGGCCGAGGAAGGCATGTTCATGGTGGGCGAGGTGGCCGCGCTGCGCCACGAACCCACCACCGTCCGGGAGTTGCACGAGTCGGTCAGCGAGGGCGGCGCCCGGCTGCTGGCGGCCCGGGCGGCGGAGCTGCGCCGCCCGGCCACTCCCACCGAGACGGCCCAGCCACGCGGCGAACGCGCCGAACGCGCCGACACGGACATCGCCATCGTGGGCATGTCCTGCGTCTACCCCGACGCGCCGGACGCCGCGGGCTTCTGGGCCAACATCCTGGCGGGAACCGACGCCGTGCGGGAGGTCGACCCGGGCCGCTGGGACCCGCGGATCTACCACCGGCCGCACGCGGACGGCGAGTCCGGGGCGGAGACCACCGTCTCCAAATGGGGCGGCTTCCTCCCCCCGGTGCCCTTCGACCCCCTGCGGTACGGCCTGCCGCCCGCCGCGCTGGGCCAGATCGACCCCGCCCAGCTCCTCGCGCTGCGCTGCGCCGAGGAGACCCTGGCCGACGCGGGCTACACACACCGCCCGTTCTCCCGCGAACGCACCTCGGTGATCTTCGGCGCCGAGCACGGCAGCGATCTGGCCGGGGCCCAGGCACTGCGTATGACGCTCCCCTCGTACCTCGGTGAACTCCCGCCCGAGCTGGCGTCCGTGCTCCCGGGGCTCACCGGGGACTCCTTCGCCGGGGTGCTGTCCAACGTGATCGCCGGGCGGATCGCCAACCGGCTCGACTTCGGCGGGGTGAACTTCACCGTCGAGGCGGCCTGCGCCTCCTCCTTCGCCGCGCTCGACGCGGCCCGTAAGGAACTCCTCTCGCACACCAGCGACCTGGTGCTGTGCGGCGCTGTCGACCTGCACAACGGCGCCAAGGACTACCTGCTGTTCTCCTCCGTCGGCGCGCTCTCGCCCACCGGCCGCTGCCGCTCCTTCGACGCCGGGGCGGACGGCATCGCGCTGGGCGAGGGGGTGGCCTGCCTGGCCCTCAAACGCCTCGCCGACGCCGAACGGGACGGCGACCGGATCTACGCCGTGGTGCGGGGCGTCGGCGGGTCGAGCGACGGCCGCTCCCTGGGCCTGACCGCGCCGCGCCCCGAGGGCCAGCGGCGGGCGCTGCGCCGCGCCTACGAACAGGCCGGTCTGCCCATCTCCCGGCTCGGCCTGATCGAGGCGCACGGCACGGGCACCGTGGTCGGCGACCGTACCGAACTCGACGTCCTCACCGAGCTGTGCGACGAGGAGGGCGCGGCGGCTGGCTCGGTCACGCTCGGTTCGGTCAAGTCGATGATCGGGCACACCAAGTGCGCGGCCGGTATGGCCGGGTTGATCAAGGCGACCCGCGCGATCTACTCCGGGGTGCTGCCTCCGACGGCGCAGCTGAGGCGCCCCAACCCGGCGTGGTCCGCCGATACCAGCCCGTTCCGCTTCGACACCCGTCCCCGTCCGTGGCTGGAGCGTCCCGCCGAACGACACGCGGGCGTCAGCGCGTTCGGCTTCGGCGGCACCAACTTCCATGTGGTGGTCTCCGGTTACGACGGCGCGCCGGAACCCACGGCCGCCGCCGACCAGTGGCCGGCCGAGCTGTTCTGCCTGCGCGGCGCCGACCGGGCGGAGGCGCTGCGGCGTGCCGGGGAACTGGCCGCGCTGCTGGAGGAGAACGACCGGGCCGGGCGCCCCTGGCGGCTCCGCGACCTCGCCCGGACGGTCAGCACCGCGTGGGCCCCCGAACTCCCCGTCCGGCTGGCGCTGGTCGCCTCCGATCTCGACGAACTCGGTGACCGGCTGCACAGCGCCCGCACGCTGCCGGACGACCCGGCAGGCGGCGTGTACGCCGCCGGGCCACCGGAGGAGCCCGCCACACCGGCCGACCCCACGGCCCCGGACGCTCCGGGGGCCACGAACACGCCGGATACCCCGAGCACGCCGCACGCCCCGAATACCCCGAACACTCCGGGAGCACCGGACGCTCCGGGGAAGGTGGCGTTCCTCTTCCCCGGGCAGGGGAGCCAGCGGCCGGGCATGCTGACCGACCTCTTCGTCACCTTCCCCGCGCTGCGGGAGCTGCTGCCCCCCGGCTCCCCCTGGGCCGAGTTCCTGTTCCCCCCGGCCACGTTCGACCAGGAGCGGCGGTCGGCCCAGCGGGCCGCGATCACCGACACCCGGGTGGCTCAGCCGGTGCTGGGGGTGGCCGGACTGGCGGTCCACCGCCTGCTGGGGCGGCTCGGCGTCGTCCCCGACCTCGTGGGCGGGCACAGCTACGGCGAGCTGGTGGCGCTGTCGGCCGCGGGCGCGTTCGGGGCGGAGGAGCTGCTGCGCCTCTCCCAGGTCCGGGCCGAGGCGGTGCTGGAGGCGGCGGGCGCGGAACCGGGCGCCATGCTCGCGGTCACGGCCACGCCGGAGGAGGTCACCGCGCTCCTCGGCGCGGCGCATCCGGATGTCGTGCTGGCCAACCACAACGCCCCCCGGCAGACGGTCCTCGCCGGACCGGCCGGGGCCCTGGCCTCAGCGGCCGAGCCCCTGCGGCGAGCCGGACTCCCGGTCGCCGAGGTGCCGGTGGCCTGCGCCTTCCACAGCCCCACGGTGGCCGGGGCGCGCGCGCCCCTGGCGTCGGCCCTGGAGGCGACCGAGATCGCCCCGCCCCGGGTCCCCGTCTGGTCGAACACCGACGCCCGCCCCTATCCCCACGACCCCGGTGGCATCCGGGCCACGCTCACCGAACAGGTCGCCCGGCCCGTCCGGTTCGCCGAGCAGATCGAGGCGATGTACCGCGACGGGGCGCGGATCTTCGTGGAGGCGGGCCCCGGCCGGACCCTCACCGGGCTGGTCGGCGCGGTGCTGGGCGATCGGCCACACACCGCGGTCAGTTGCGACGTTCCGGGCGAGCCCGGTCTGAACACCGTGCTGCACAGCCTCGCCCGGCTCGCCGTGGCCGGGGTCCCGCTCGACTGTGCGGCGCTGTTCGAGGGCCGCGACGCGGTCACGGTCACCGCGGGGGCGGCGCCGCCGCCCGTCCGGTGGACCGTCGACGGACAGCTGGTGCGCGACGCGAGCGGCAGGCCGGTCCCCGGCGGGCTGCTCCCCGCCACCGAGCACGCCGTGACGCTCGGCGGCCACCCGGCGGCGGAGGGAGGACAGCCAGGGCCCCGGGAGGCCGCGCTCGTCGAGTACCTCCGGGGCACCAGGGAACTCGTCACCGCCCAACGGGACGTGCTCATGTCCTACCTGGGTGCGGCGCCTTCCCCGGCGGCCGGTTCGCCCGCCGGGCCGCCGGAGCCGACGGCACACCCGCCCGTCGTGGCGACCACCGTCCGGGCCACGCTGCCCGAGCAGGCGGGACCGCCCGAGGGGCCCCCGTCCGGCGTCGGCGGCTCCCCGCGGCCCGCCCCCATGGAAAGCCAGGGCGCCGCGCTCTCCGCCGAGGAGGCCGCGGAGCGGGTGCTGGGCATCGTGAGCGAACGCACGGGCTATCCCCGGGAGTTGCTCGGCTCCGACATCGACCTGGAGGCCGACCTCTCCATCGACTCCATCAAGCGCACCGAGATCGTCGGGGAACTCGCCCAGCGGCTGCGGCTGTCGGGAGACGACACCGATCTGGAGGAGCTGTCCCGCCTCAAGACGGTGCGGTCGATCGCGGAGTGGTGCGCCGCGGCGACCGGTGCCGCCCCTCCCACCGCCGACCCCGCCCCCGTACCGGTCCCGGCGCCCGGCGGCGCCCCGGGCCCCCGTTCCGGCCACCCGGCCGCGCCCGCCTCCGGCTTCGGCCCCACGTCCGGCCCGCCGGCGGGCTCCCTCCCCGAACACGACCCCACGACACCCCCACACCGCACGCCACCGGACCACGTCACCGGCCCCGTCCCCTCCAGCAGCCCCGACCACCCGGCGGACTCCGACCACCGCGCGGACTCCGGTCCGAGGCCGTCGGTCAGCGTCCCACCACGGCGGTTCCTGCTTCAGGAGACCCCGCTGGACCCGCCCGCCACGGCGCCTGACCAGGCGGCGCTGCACGGCGCCCGGTGTGTGGTCGTGGACGACTCCCTGGAGGTCGGCCGGGCGCTGGCCGACGGGCTGGAGGCCCTGGGCGCCTCCGCCGTCCGGATCGCCCCCGCCACCTCCCTGGACGCCTGGACGGGCGGCGGCGCGGACACCCTGGTCTACCTGGCCGCGCTCACCCCGGGCGAACCCGCGCTCCCCAGGGCGTACGCCCCGCTCCGCTCCGCGCTGCTGGCCGGATACCGCCGGGTCCTGGTGGTCACCGGCCTCGGTGGACGACACGGCCGGACCACCGGCGGCGCCGAACTCCTCTCCGGCGTCGGCCTCGCCGGAGCCGTCCGCACCATGGCCCGCGAATACCCCGACACCGCCGTCCGGTTGGTGGACGTCGACCCGAAGACGGCCCCCGGCACGCTCGCCCGCTGGCTGCTCGCCGAACTCGGCGCGCCGGACGGCCCACCGGTCGTCGGCTACCCGGACGGCACACGCACCGCCTGGTCCCCGGTGGCGGTGGAGCCGGTACACGAGACGGTGGAGCCGACCGAGGCGGCCGCGGCGCTGGGGCTGTCGCCGGAGTCCGTGGTGCTGCTGACCGGCGGGGCGCGCGGGATCACCGGCCGGGTCGCCGTCGAGCTGGCCCGGGCCTCCGGCTGCCACCTGGAGCTGGCCGGGCGGACACCCCCGCCGGCGGCGGCCGAGGACCCCCGCACCACGGACGCCCCCGACGAGGTCGCCCTCCGTCGGCTGCTGGCCGCGGACGGCGGCCGCACCCCCGTCGAACTCGACGCGGAGGTACGGCGGTTGCTCGCCGAACGGGAGGTCCGCGCGGTCCTGCGGGAGCTGTCCACCCTCTCCGCCGGGGTGCGCTACCACGCGGTCGACGTCCGCCGCGCGGACGAGGTCACGGAGCTGGTCCGGGACGTCCACCGCCACCACGGCCGGATCGACGGGGTGGTGCACGGCGCCGGAGCCGTGGAGGACCGGCTGATCCGCGACAAGGCGCCGGAGTCCTTCGCGCGGGTCTACTCCGCCAAGGTCGACGGGGCACGGGCGCTCGCCGAGGCGGTGGCGCCGCACCGTCCCCGCTTCCTCGCCATGTTCGGCTCGGTCTCCGGGGTGTTCGGCAACCCCGGGCAGGTCGACTACGCCGCCGCGAACGACGCGCTGGACGCCCTGGCCCACCTGTGGAGCGGCCACCTCCCAGGCCGCGTGGTCACGGTGGACTGGGGTCCCTGGGCCGCCCGTTCAGGCGGCATGGTCACCCCGGCCCTCGAACAGCGCTACGCGGCCGGTGGGGTCGGACTCATCCAGCCCGACGACGGAGTGCGCTGTCTGCTGGGGGAGTTGGCGTACGGCTCGGGCGCCCAGGTGATGTACCTGTGCGGCGCGGCCGAGGCGTTCACCGGCGAGCCGGAGACCCGGTCATGAGCGGCGTCCCCACCGCCGAGCACCCGGCTCCGCCCACGCCGACGGTGACCGTGACGCCACCGGCCGAGGGCGTCCTGCTGCTGACCGGCGACGGCCCGGCCGAACTCCTCAGCCAGCTCGACCGGGTGGTGGAGGGCCTTCCCCCGGGCCCGCTGCCCAGCTCCGGTCCGTTCCGGCTCGCCGTGGTCGCCGCCTCCCCGAGAAAGTTCGCGCTGGCCCGCCGCGTGGTCGAGGCGGGGCGCGCCTGGCGCGGTCGGCACGACGTCTGGTTCCACCCCGCGCCGCCGGGTGGTCCGGTGGCGGTCGTCTTCCCCGGTCTGGAACCGGACTTCACGCCCCAGGTGACGGACATCGCGGCGCACTTCCGCCTCGCCCCGCCCCAACTTCCGGATGGCGACCAGCTCTTCGACCGCGCGCTGACCGCCCTCACGGTCGGGCGGCTGCTGCACACGGCACTGCGGCAGCTGGACGTCGTGCCGGACGCGCTCGCCGGGCACAGCGTCGGGGAGTGGACGGCGATGGTCGCCGCCGGAATGTATCCCGAGCGGGTCACCCAGCGTCCCGAGCTGTTCGGCCCGGACGTCTTCCGCTTCGCCGACACCCAGTTCCTGGCCGTCGGCTGCGGCGCCGAACAGGCCGCGGCGGCGCTGTCCGGGCTCGACGAGATCGTCATCTCCCACGACAACTGTCCACACCAGGCGGTCCTCTGCGGCCGTGCGGAGAGCGTGGCGGTGGCCGGGCACCGCCTGGAGCGGACGGGCGTGCCGTGCCGGACGATGCCTTTCCGCTCGGGGTACCACACCCCCATGCTCGCGCCGCTGCTGGCGCCGTTCCGGAAGCTGGTGCGGGAACTGCCCCTGCGGCGCCCCGAAGTCCCGGTGTGGTCGGCCACCACCGTCGAGCCGTATCCCGAATCCCTGTCGCGCGTCCGGGAGTTGATGGTGCGGCACCTGATCGAGCCGGTGCGCTTCCGGCAACTGGTCGACCGTATGTACGCCTCGGGGATCAGGAGCTTCGTGGAGGCGGGGCCGGGCAGCCTGTCGGGCTTCATCGGAGACACGCTGCGCGAACGGGACCACCTCGCCGTGACCGCCAACAGCCCGCGCAGGACCGGGCTCGGGCAACTCCTGCGGGTGGCCGCCGCGCTCTGGGTGGAAGGGCACACTCCGCGCTTCGACCTGCTGCCCGCCCCCGACACCGGTGCCCTCCCCTCACCGGCTCAGGCCACCACCACGTCCACCACCCCCGCGACCGGCTCCTCCACCCCTCCGTCCACCGATCCGTCGCCCAGCACCGCCGCCCCCACGGCGCCCCCGCTCCCGCCCTTCCCGCCCCCGCCGTCCACACCGCCGTCCCCTCCGCCCTCCCTCGCCACACTGTCCGTGCCGCCCGCCCCACCCTCGCCGTCCGCGCCCCCCGGCCCGGCGACCGGCGGCGGTTCCGGGTCCGCCGGAGACGGAACCGTCAAGCGTCGTTCCCCCGGACACGAAACCGCGGGACACGAAACCGCCGGGCACGGGTCCGCCGGAGACGGACCGTCCGGGCCCGGGACCGGCGGGCGGGCGACCACCCCGCACGGGGCAGCCGGGTCCGTCACGTCCGCCCAACCCCCGGGCCCGCCAATCGAGTTCACCGGATCTCCGGAACCCGGCCAGCCCCGGTCCCGCCCCCACCCGACCACCGGGTCCTCCGAACCCGGGCGCCCCCTCGCCGCCCCCACCGGACTCACTGGACCGGCCGGACTCACCGAGCACATCCGGCACATCGACCCCACCGAACCTGGGCGGCCCGGGACGGCACGGTCCAACTCCGGGCAGCCCCGGTCCGCGCGAGCCGAAACCCCGCATCCCGGCATCGCGCCTCCCGGCATCGAGCACCCCGACGTCGCGCACCAAGGAACCGCGCACGCCGGAACCGGCCACCCGCCCGGCCAACCCCCGGGCGGGGACTCCGAGTTCGGACGGGCCCGGCGGGGGCCGTCCTGGTCCGAGCGGCGCGGCCAGGCCGACCGACCCGGGCCCGTGCGGCGCACCTCCCCCGCGACGGAGTACGACAACGCGACGGAGTACGACGTCGGGGCGGAGGGCGACACCGGGGCGGACGGCACCCCGGATGAAGGCCATCCGGTACTCCGCGCCTTCTCCGCCGTACTGGCCGAAGCGACCGCCGGAGCCGAGGACGTCGTCACCGCCTGGCGCGCCCGCCCACCGGCCACCGGAGGCGAACCGCCCGCCGGGGAGCGGCGGTCCACGGTTCCGGCGCCGTCCCACCGCACCCGCCGGGAGTTCTCCCTCCGGCTCATGCCCGAACTGCTCGACCACTGCTGGGTGCGCCAGTCCGCGGACTGGCCGGACGCGTCCGACCGCTTCCCCGTCGTCCCCATGACCGCCCTGTTCGAGGTGATGGCGGACGCCGCCCGTGCGGTGGCACCGGGCCGCGTCGTCACCGGACTTGAGGACGTCCGGGCGACCCGCTTCCTCACCGTCGCCCCGCCGAGCCAGGTCACCGTCACGGCGACGCCGCTGCCCGACGGCCGGGTGAGGGTGGTGCTGGACGGCTACGCCCGGGGCACCGTGCTGCTCGCCGACGGCCACCCGGCACCGCCGCCACCGTCCGGTGAAGCCCTCACCGCCCGGCGTCCCTCGCCCGTCTCGGCCGCCGGGCTCTACGCCGAGCGCCTGATGTTCCACGGCCCGGCGTACCGTGGCGTGCGCCGCCTGGAGGACCTCGCGGACGACGGCGTCACCGGCGTGCTGGAGGCGCTGCCCGCCCCGGGCAGCCTGCTGGACGGCGCCGGTCAGCTCCTGGGCTACTGGGCGATGGCCACCCAGCCGCGCGACCGGGTGTCGGTGCCCGCGCGCGTCCGGGAGGTGGCCTACTTCGGCCCGCACCCCCGGCCCGGGACGCGCCTCTCCTGTGTCGTGCGGGTCCGGGAGATCGGCGCCCGTTCCCTCCTCGCCGACCTCGAACTCACCGGTCCGGACGGGCGGTTGTGGTGCCGGATCACCGGCTGGGGCAACCAGCGCCTCCCGGACGACGAAGTCCTCTGGCGGAACGGCCTGTTCCCCGAACGGGAGCCGCTGGCCGAACAGCAGCCCGGCGACTGGTTCCTGGCTCGCGAGCGCTGGCGGGACACCCTCTCCACCGACATGGCCACCCGCCGCTACCTGCCGGCGGGCGAACGAGACGCCCTGCTCGCCGGTCCGGCACGGGCACGCCGGGCGCGGTTCCTGGGCCGGGTCGCGGTGAAGGACGCCGTGCGGCGCTGGCTGTGGGACCGCGGGCACGGGCCGGTGTTCCCCGCCGAGATCCGGGTCGGCAACGACCGGTCGGGACGGCCGTGGGTGACCGTGCCACACGGCGAAGCCCCCACGGTGTCCCTCGCGCACACCGGGACGCTGGCGGTGGCCGCCGCCCGCCCACCGGGTACCGCGGTCGGCATCGACGTGGAGCGGGTCACCGAACGCCCCCGGGGCCTGGAGGGCACGGCCACCACCCCGCCCGAACGGGCGCTGCTCGACCGGCTCGACACGGATCGGCGCACCGCGTTCACCCGTTTCTGGGCCGCCAAGGAGGCCGTCGCGAAGGCCCAGGGCACCGGACTGCGCGGCGCCCCACGGCAGTTCACCGTCGTGGCGACCGAGGAGGACGGGCTGCTGCTGGTACGCGCCACCGCCAGCGGCCTCGTCCACCGGGTGTGGACGACGCTCCTCACCCACGACGGCGGGGACTACGCGGTGGCGTGGACGGAGCACGAGGAAGGGAAGGCACCGTGACACAGCGATCGGTCGTGGACGAGCGATCCGCCGGGGTACTCGCCGTGGTGGTCGAGGAGTTGACCGCCCTGCTCGGGCCGGAGCAGTCGGCCCTCCTGGACATCGGTATGGACACCTCGGTCAGCGAGGACCTGGCGCTGGAGAGCGTCGACGTGGTGGCGCTCGTCGCCAGCCTCCGTGAGCGGTACGGGCAACGGGTGGACTTCGCCGGGTACTTCGCGGCGCTCGACCTCGACCAGCTCATCGAACTGACCGTCGGCGACCTGGTGGGCGTCGTCGTCCGCACGGTGGACGAGGACGCCTGAGATGGCACGGGTCACGGCCAACGGGGTCGACTTCCACGTCCGGCGGCTGCCGCCCGCGCCGGGCGCCCAACGCTCCTCGCACACCGTGGTGTTCCTGCATGGACTGCTGGTCGACAACCTGGCGAGCCTCTACTTCAGCCTGGCCGATCCGGTGGCCCGCGCCGGACACGAGGCGGTCCTGTACGACCTGCGGGGCCACGGCCGCAGCTCCCGTCCCCCCACCGGGTACGCCCTCGACGACATGGTCACCGACCTGCGCGCGCTGCTCGACGCGCTGGGGCTCGCCTACCCCGTCCAGCTGGTGGGCCACAGCTTCGGCGGCACCATCGCCCTGGAGTTCGCGCTGCGGCACCCCGGACGCGTGGCGGGACTGGCTCTGCTCGACGCCGAACTCCCCGTGTCTGACCTGGACTTGGCGCGGACGGCCGGTCCGGAGGCGATGCTCGGCCGGGAGCGCACCCGGCCGGACGGGCGACTGCCGGAACGGCAGATCGAGGCGCTGCTGCGGGAGACCACGCTCGGCGCCGAACACCGGAACCCTCCGGCCCCCCGAGGCGGTCCCGAACGGCTGAGCGGACTCCGCTGCCCGATCCTCGCGGTGTACGGCGGCGACTCCGACCTCGTGGACCGCGCCGCGCACCTCGAACGGCTGGTCCCCGACGGCGAGGTGGTGGTGCTCCCGCACCACGGGCACTTCGTGGTGGCCGAGGGCGGACCCCGGCTCGCCGCCCAGCTCGTGGCCTGGCTGGCCCGGCGGCCCCCGCCCCCGACCCGGCACCTCCCACCCGCATGCTCCGCCCAGCCACCACGGGCGAACCCCCCGGCGCCGTCCGGCAGCCCCTCGCCCCCGCGCCCCGAACCGTCGCCCCGCCCCCAACCACCGGCGGCGGACCGCGCTTGGGCGACTCCTCGGCAGGCGCCCCCGCCCGGCCCGGTGCCCGGCCCAGCGTCCGCACCCGTCTCGGCGTCCCCGTCCGCGTCGGGATCGGCACCCCCATCGGCCCCCGGCCCCGCGCCCGGGCCCGTGTCCGCGCCCGCCGGAGTGGGAACAGGGGTGGGGGCGGCCCCAACTGAACCAACCAGCCCGGCAGTTCCCACTGGCCCGGCAGTTCCCACCGGCCCGGCAGTTCCCACTGGTCCCGCCGGTCCGGCTGATCCGGCTGGTCCCGCTGGTCCCGCTGGTCCCGCTGGTCCCGCTGGCACGACGGTGGGCGCCCGGCGTTCCGGGGGGACCCCATGAGCCGGTTCCTCTTCGTGATGCCACCGTTCGTCGGACACATCAACCCGGCCGTGGCCGTGGCCCGGGCCCTCGGCCAGCGGGACCACGAGACGGCCTGGGTCGGCTTCCCGGATCCGCTGCGGGGGATGCTGCCGCCCGGGGCCACCCTCTTCCCCGTCCAGCGGTCCGAGCCGCACGCGGTACCGCCCCAACGGCCCGGTACCCAGCGCGGGTTCGCCGCCCTGCGGTCGCTCTGGCAGGACGCGCTGATCCCGCTGGCCGAGACCATGGTGCCCACCGTGGAGGAGGCCGTGGAACGGTTCCGGCCCACGGTCCTCGTCGCCGACCAGCAGGCGCTGGCCGGGGCGGTGGTCGGTCGCAGGCGCGGCCTGACCTGGGCGACCTCCGCGTCCAGCTCCGCCGAACTCACCAACTCCGTCCACCAGTTACCCAGGGTCGACGGCTGGATCAGGGGGCTGCTGACGGAGCTGCAACAGCGCGGCGGGATCGCGGACGCCGACACCCACCGCTCCGACCTGCGGTTCTCCGAGCACCTCACGCTCGTCTACAGCGTGCCGGAGCTGGTCGGCCGGGGTGACTTTCCCCCGCACTACGCCCTCGTCGGCCCGGCGATCACCCCCCGCCCGCCGGTCAGCGACTTCCCGTGGCACCGGCTCGACGCGCACCGCTCCCGGGTGCTGGTCTCGCTGGGCACCCTCTCCGGAAGCGCCGGGACCCGTTTCCTGCGCACCATCGCCCGGGTGTCCGAACTGCTCGCGGAGCGCGTCCAGTTCATCGTGGCCGATCCGGCGGGAGCGCTGCCCGGCCCTCCGCGCGGTCTCCTGACAGCCCCGTTCCTCCCGCAGTTGGAGCTGCTGGAGCGGGTGGACGCCGTCCTCTGCCACGCCGGGCACAACACGGTGTGCGAAACCCTCGCGGCCGGGCTGCCGTTGGTGGTCGCGCCCATCCGGGACGACCAGCCGGTCGTGGCCGAGCAGGTCGTCGCCGCGGGGGCGGCCCTGCGGGTCCCCTTCGCCCGCGCCACCCCGGACGCGGTGGCCACCGCCGTCAGCGCGGTACTCGACGATCCCTCGTTCCGCCAGGCGGCGAGCGGTATCCAGCAGGCCTTCCACAGCGCGGGCGGGGCCTCCGCCGCCGCGCAGCACCTGGAGCGACTCCTATGAACACCGACCCCTCCACTGACCCCTCCACCGCCCCGTCCGCCGTCCCCTCCACCGATCCCCCCACCGACATCACCACCGACATCACCGGCGACATCACCGGCGACATCACCGGCGATCTCAGCGCCCACCGTGCCGCGTACCAGGCCGAGTTGGCCCACGGCGTCGAGCGGTTCCTCGAACCCCGGCGGGACACCTGTCCCTGGTGCGGCTCGGCCCGGCTGTCCGTGCGGCTGCGGACGCCCGACCTCATCCAGCACAAGCCGGGCCACTTCGTCCTGGAGCGCTGCGGCGACTGCCGGCACATCTTCCAGAACCCCCGACTGACGCCCGCCGGGCTGGACTTCTACTACCGCGACTTCTACGACGGCCTGGGCGAGGGCCTCGCCCAGCGGCTCTTCGACCGGCGGGAGCAGTCCTACCGGGGCCGGGCCGAACTCGTCCGCCCGTACACCACACCCCGCTCCTGGCTGGACGTCGGCACCGGGTACGGCCACTTCTGCCGCAGCGCGCGACGCCTCTGGCCGGACACCGTCTTCGACGGTCTCGACCAGGGCGTCAGCGTCGAGGAGGGGCACCGGCGCGGCTGGCTCGACGGCTGCCACCGGGGCGAGTTCACCGAGCTGGCGCCCGGCCTGGCGGGCCGGTACGACGTGGTCAGCATGCACCACTACCTGGAGCACACCCGGGATCCCTTCCGCGAACTCGACACCGCCGCGGCGGTCGTCCCGACCGACGGTCACCTGCTCATCGAACTGCCCGACCCGGAGTCGTTCTTCGGCCGTCTCCTCGGCCGCTGGTGGGTTCCGTGGCTGCAACCGCAGCACCAGCACCTCATCCCGCCGCGCAACCTGCTCGACGCCCTGACCGAGCGCGGCTTCGAACCGGTCGCCGTCCAGCGCGGCGCGGCCCACCAGGGCTGGGACCTGCTGTACGGGCTCGCCCTCGCCTTGAGTTCGCTCGGGCCCGACCCGCGGCTGCCGTGGCTCTCCGTCGAACCCACCCGCTGGCGGCGGCTGCGGCGCTCCGCGGTCTGGCTGCTGGGCGCGCCCGCGCTGGCGGTGGCCTCCGGGCTGGACGCGGCGCTGCGCCCCGTGGTGCGGCGTACCCGGGGGAGCAACGCGTACCGGGTGCTGGCCCGCAGAACCGCCACCCCCACGCACCCGCCCACGTCCGCCCACTGACCCCACTGACCGCCCGGACCCGCCCGGACCCATCCGGACCCATCCGGACCCAGGCTGGCCCACGCTGGACCCAGGCTGGACGGGGCGCGCGCGGGAGGGGGCTCAGAACAGCGCCGCGGCCAGCAGGAAGATGGCGGAGCCATGGGCCAGGGCGGCGGCGAGCACTCCCCGTCGAAGACGCAGGAACGCGCAGATCAGCCCCTCGTAGAGGGTGAAGACCAGCAGCGGCCAGCCCGCGTCGGTGACGGTGGACGCCAAGAAGGCGTGGCAGGCCGCGAAGGCCAGCGCCGAGCAGACGGCGGCCTGGGCGCCGCTCATCTCCGTCGCCAGGCGGCCCTGCAAGAGTCCACGGAAGAGCACCTCCTCCGCGAGGTTGCCGGTCAGTGTGAAGAACGCCAGGACGGGGAGGATGCTCGCGGCCACCGCGCCGCCCCGCTCCCCCTGGGGAACCGTGGCGGACAGGGCCAGCACCGGTGCGGCGGCCAGCAGTCCGCCGCCCAGTCCGCAGGCGACGGTGGGCAGGTCCGCCCGGCCCCAGACGACCAGCGCGGACAGTCTCCGGTCCGCGCGCAGCACGGCCCAGGTGGCGGCGAGCGTTCCGCCGCCCAGCGCCAGAAGCAGCGCGGGGTCGGCGAGCATCCGCAGCCAGGGCACGGATTCCGTGGTGCCGACGCGCCAGAGCCCCACCGGCGTCATCGCGTCCCGCACCAGCACGAAGCCGCCGATCAGCAGCGCGATCCGGGCGAGCGGGTCGCGTAACGGCCCGGCGAGCAGGAAGCATCCGGCGACGAGGACCAGCCCGGGCAGGACCCGGGCGGCGTAGTCCAGCAGCAGCGGCAGATCAGGCGCGACGGACGCGAGGGGATCCCCGGACGAGACGGGGGAGACCGACGAGACGGGGGAGATGGGCGAGACGAGCTGGACGGCGGGCACACGGCCTCCGCGAGGAAAAGGACTGGGTGGAAGACGCCGAACGGCGCCCCCGCCATAATGCGAGTAATCTTCGGCTTTTGGTACTCGCATGGGAGCCCGATGGCAGTCCCCCGTAAATCCCCACGTCAGCAGCGGTCCCGGGAGACCTGGGAGGCGATCCTGGAGGCGGCGGCTCAGCTTTTCCAGCGGCACGGCTACGCGGCCACCACCACCAACAAGGTCGCCGAGCGGGCCGGGGTGTCCATCGGCTCGCTGTACCAGTACGTCCCGAACAAGGACGCCCTGCTGACGGCACTGGCGCAGCGGCATCTGCGGGCCGCCGGGGAGGAGCTGCGGCGGTTCCTCGACGTCGCGGCCGAACGGCGGCTCGGCCTGCGCCCCCTCGTCGCGGGGCTGGTCGCCACCGCCGCCGCCCCGCACGGCGAGCGGCCCGGCGCGCACCGGCTGCTGTTCGACCAGACCCCGCGGGTGCCCGCCCTCGTCGCCGAACTACGCGCCTTCGAGCGCGAGATCGCCGTCGCGCTCGGCGGTCACCTGCGCCGTCTGGGCCTCGGCGGCTCCGACCCCGAGGGCCTGGCGCTGCTCGCCGTCCAGGGCATCGAGGCCCAACTGCACGGCGCCGTCCTCGACCCACCCCCACGGGATCCGGCCGCCGGGGACGGGGACGCGGCGGACGGACGCGCCGCACCCGACGGGCGCACCGCGACGTCCGCCGCCGAGCGGCCCGCCGCCGAGACGGCGAGCGCCGCGTCGACGATCCCCCCGCCCTCGCTCGACGCGGTGATCGACCTGTGGGTCCGGGCGCTGGACGTGCCCTCGTCCGCCACCCCGTAGTCCGGCCCCGTCCGCCCGGCCCGCGCCACGGATCGACGCCGTCCGCCCGGGCGCGTACGTCGGGGCCCGCGGCCGCCGCACACCAGCGGCCCGCACCACCGGCCACCTCACCGGGCCCACGAGACCGGCCCACCTCACCGGCTCGCGTCACCGGCGGGGCCAGCCGCCGAACGCCCCCACCGGGCGTCATCGGGGGGAGTGGTGCGGGCGGAGTGGCGGGGGCCGGTACACCATGCGAGCCTTTTCGTGGGTTTTCGCACGATGTGTCCCCTGACTGTGGTGTGCGGCAGACCGCGTACCAGCGAGGCGAGTGACCACCATGGAACGACCGAGGATCCTCATCGTGGGCGGCGGATTCGCCGGGGTGGAGTGCGCGCGGGTCCTGGAGCACCGGCTCGGCGTGCGGGAGGCGGAGCTGACGCTGATCACCCCGTTCAGCTACCAGCTGTACCTGCCGCTGCTGCCGCAGGTCACCTCGGGCGTGCTGACCCCGCAGTCGGTGGCCTCGCCGCTGCGCCGGGTGCTGCGGCGGACGACGATCGTGCCCGGCGGGGTGATCGGGGTGGACACCGCCGAACGGGCCTGTGTGGTCCGGCTGATCACCGACGAGGTGGTGCTGCGGCACTACGACTACCTGGTGTTCACCCCGGGCAGCGTGACCCGGCGGTTCGACATCCCCGGGCTGACCCGGCACGCGAGCGGGGTGAAGACCCTCGCGGAGGCGGCGTACATCCGCGATCACGTGATCGCGCAGCTCGACCTCGCGGCGGCCACGACCGATCCAGCGGAACGGGCCGCGCGTCTCCAGTTCGTGGTGGTGGGCGGCGGCTACGCGGGCACCGAGACGGTCGCCTGCCTCCAGCGCCTCACCAACAGCGCCGCCTCGCGCTACCCGGGGCTCGACCCGTCACTGATCACCTGGCATCTGCTGGACGTGGCGCCCCGGTTGATGCCGGAGCTGGGCGAGCGGCTGGGGCAGAAGGCGCTGGAGATCCTGACCCGGCGCGGCACGGACGTCACCCTCGGGGTGTCCGTCGCGGAGGTCGGTGACGGGTACATCCGGCTCACCAACGGCACGGTGCTGAACAGCCACACGCTGATCTGGACGGCCGGGGTGGCCGCGAGCCCGCTGGTGTCCACCCTGGAGGCGGAGACCGTACGGGGGCGGCTGGCGGTCAACGCGGACCTGACGGTGCCCGGGCTGCCCGGCGTGTTCGGGCTGGGCGACGCCGCCGCCGTCCCGGACCTGTCCTCCGGCAGCGACGCGGTGTGCCCGCCGACCGCGCAGCACGCCGCCCGGCAGGGGAGGCACGCGGCGCGGAACATCGTGGCCACGCTGCGCGGGGGGCCCACGGTGCCCTACCGGCACCGGGACCTGGGGCTGGTGGTGGACCTGGGTGGCACGGACGCGGTCGCCAACCCGCTGGGGGTGGAGCTGTCGGGCCTCCCGGCACAGGCGGTGGCGCGCGGGTACCACCTGATGGAACTCCGGTCCGGCACCGCCAAGTTCCGCACCGTCGCCAACTGGCTGCTGAACGCGGCCACCGGTGACGACTTCCTGCGCACCGGCTTCCTGATGCGGCGCACCGGACTGGACGACTTCGAGTACACGGACGCGTACCTCAGCCCGGACCGCACTCGCGAACTCGTCGCCGAGAACGTCCGCTCCGTCGCGACCTGAACCCAACTCCGCTCATTCCCAGGGTGGTTGGTCGGTCGTCGACGGTGCGTGCCGTGCTCGCCCGGACGTCGGGCGGCGCGCCCACCCGCCCGGCGCGGCGCCGCCCGCCCCGCGCGCGGCGCCCCTCCGGAGCGGCAGACCTCCTCGCCGGAGCGGCGCCCCCTGCCCGGAACGGCCGTACGCGCCCAGCGCCCCAGCAGCGGCGGAGGCGACGGCAATGGCACTGACTGGCACCGGCACCGGCACCGGACCAGCCACCGGCGTCGGGCCGGGCGCCGGATCCGGCCGGGGTGCCGGGAGCCGCCGGGTCGCCGGGAGCGGCCACGGTGGCGTGGACGACGAGGCTCGTGAACGGCTCCGCGTCGGGTTGGGCCGGGGGCCGAAACAGCGGGGGCGGGGGCGGTCGGGGGCTTCAACAGGGCGTGCGGAGCGCGAAGTTGGCACCCTGTGGCAACAGCGCCGTGCTCTGTATAGTCCGAGCGGTGGAGTCCAGCCTGCCGGAGATTCCCGACCACTGGTGCCCGCTCACCCTTCCGCATCTGGAGACGGCCGCCGACGGTAGCCACCGTTTCCTGGGCCGTCCCCTCGACCTCAGCCCGCTCCCTCCCCTCACCCACCCCGGTTACGGGACGCCGCTGGACGACGGCGGCGCACCGGCTGGCCGGACCGAGCCGCCGGACGGCGGTGTACAGCCGATTCCGCCGGACCCGCCGGAGCGCGGCGAGCCGGGAGGGGAGGGCGGGGAGGCGACGCCCGTCCCCAACCCCCGGTGCGCGCTGCCTCGTTGGGACGGCAGCCGCCCGCTCGGGGCACTGTCCGCACGGGAGCGCGCCGCGGCGCTGGCGCTGCGCGAGCTGGGCGTGGTGCTGCTCGCCCGCCCGCTGGAGGCGGCTGACCCCCGGACCGTCGGCTCGGCCGGCGCCGCCACGTCCGGCCCCAACGACCCTGCACCGCCCCGCCGTTCGGATGCGGCGGCCGGTGCGTCCCGCCGTCCGTCGCGGGGTTCCGGGGTCAACGGGGCGGCGCCGGGCTGCGATCCGGAGCCACCGGCCCGGCGGCCGTACGTCGTCTCGCCCCATCCGGACGACGCGAGTCTCGCCCTCGGTGGGACCGTCTTCCGGCACTCCGGCCGGGTGCTGAACGTCTTCAGCGAGGAGACCTGGACGAAGGAGCCGTACTACGCCGAACGCCCCTGGCTGACCTCGCGGTTGCTGCTGGAGGAGGAGGGGGCGGCGGCCCGGGTGCTGGGCGCGGAGTCCACGGGGCTGGGCTTCGTCGACGCGGCCGACCGCGAGGCCCAGCGCGACCGGTTCTTCGCCGACGACCCGCTCAGCGACTCCTTCGCCGCCGAGGAGCCCGCGCTCTTCCGCGAGATGACGGTACGGCTGGCCGAGGAACTGGCGGGGGCCCGCTGGGTCTGCGCCCCGCTGGCGGTCGGTGGCCATATCGACCATGTGGCCTGCCGGGAGGCGGTCATCGCGCTGCTGGAGCGCGGCACCCTGGACGCCGCCCGGGTCTCCTTCTACGAGGACCAGCCGTACGCGCTCTTCGCCGGCGCCGGAGAGGTGGCCGCCGGGCTCTCGGACCGGCTGCGGCGGCTGGGGCTCGGGGGGTTGCGGGCCGAGTCGCAGCCGATGGACGAGCGGGCGAGGTTCGCCAAGCAGGAGGCGCTGCGGGCGTACCGCATCCAGGTGCGGCAGGGCATCGTCCGCCGCATCGGACGCCACGACCGGGCGCTGGCCCGGGAGTTGAGCGACGCCACCGGGCCGGTGGTACCGGCCGCACGGCGCGGAACCACATCGCCGGACACCGAACAGCCCCTGTATGCCCCGGAGTTGGGGCGTCCGCGCCGGGCTGACGGGGCCGGGGGAGCGTCGGGCGCGGTGGCGGCGGAAAGGCTGTGGACCCGGTTCCCGGATCGGTCCCGGCAAACGGAAACGGTGAGAACACCCCTCGGTTGAGGCTCAGGGCTCCACTTCGTGAAGGGATTCGCCCATGTACGTACTGGCCCAGTCCGTCGCGCCCGCCGATCTGCACGTCCTCGGGGAGGCGTGCTCCGAGACCGGACTCGCGCTGCACGACGCGGACCCGGAGGAGGAGCGGGACTTCCCGGACGTGCTCCTCGCCTCCTTCCACCGCGTCTCGGCCGCCGACGGGCTCACCCCCGCCCAGGTGAAGGGGCGCGGCGGCTACCCCATCGCGGTGCTGGACGAGGTGGCGGCGACCGACGTCCTGCGCGCCGTCACCGACGGGTTCAGCTTCACGCTGGCCAGCCCGCTGCGCCGGGAGCGGGTGGTGGAGACGCTGGGCTATCTGAAGAGCGTCACCCCGCCCGAGTCCACGCAGGTGCTCACCCTCCTCGGGCCCCCCGTGGAGGGCCGGTTACGGCTCAGCTCCGGTCCCCGGGACGCCGAGGTCAGCCACGGGGAGGCGCAGATGCTGCGGACCCTCGCGGACCGGCCCGGACAGATCGTGGCGCGCGGGGAGTTGGAGCGAGCCACCGGTGAGGACAACATCAACAGGGTGTCGTCGGTGCTGAAGCAGAAGCTGGAGGACATCGACTCCGGCGCGAAGATCCTCAAGGTTCCGCACCTGGGCTTCCGGCTGGTCGGCACCGTGCGGGAGGCGGACGCCGGTACGGACGCCGCCACGGACGGTACCGGCGCCACGGGCGGTACCGGCGGCGGCTGATCCGCCGGTCCGGCCCCGGCGGCCGCCGGGAGCCGGTACCCTCCCGCCCCCGACGCCCCGCGCTCACACCGGCGTTCGGGCTTCTCACGCTCGTCCGTTCCGGTGCTCCGAGGTCGTCAACGGTTGCCCCACCGATGGATGTTCGGGCGGCTCCGGGGGAGCACCACGGCGGCGCCGGGGAGTTGGTGAGGGCGGGCCCACGCGACTGCCCCGGTACCGCCGTGCGGGGCGGGGCGCGGGGGGAGAGGGCCGTGGGTCTCCGGTGGGGCGTGGCGCCCACCGGTGTGCGAGTGGCGAGGCGAGGACGAGCGAGGGACGCGCATGGAGACAGAGAGCACGGACCGCACCAGCCCGCCCGCGGGCTTACGCGTGGTGGTGGTGACCGGAGCCCCCGGGGTGGGCAAGACGCGGCTGGCGCACCAGTTGGTGGCGCGGTACGCGGTTCCGGCCGCGGCGATCGACTGCGATCCGGTCGTCTACCCCTGGCAGAGCACCGAGAGTCTGTACGCGCTGATGGCCGACACGCTCAGAGCCTCGATACCGGTCTACCGGGACTGGGGCTCCCGCGTCATCGTGATCAGCGGAGTGGTGCTGGCGGGGCGGGCGTTGGAGCCACTGCGCGCGGTCTTCGAGGAACTCGGCGCCGACTGGGTCTGCTACGGGCTGCGCGCCACCCCGGACGCGCTGGCCGCGCGGATCCGGCGGGACGCGGGCAGCGAGCACTACGTGGAGGGGCGGCTCGCCGAGTCGTTCCTGGACGCGGAGGTCCCCGGAGTGCCGGGCGTGCGCGAGATCGACACCTCGGCGCTGTCCGCGACGGAGGTCGCGGACGCCGTGGTGGCCGCGGAGCGGGGCCAGTTGGGGCCCGGTTGGGTGCTGCCGGACGGCGCGACGGCCCGGGCGGAGGCCCCCGCCCCCGGCGGGGCGGCGACGCCCGGCGCCACGGTGCCCGCCCCATCCGGGGCGGCGGAGGACGCCGGGCGGGCGGCGGGCCCGGGGTGACCGCGCCCCGGGTGGGGTGAGCGCCCGGACAGCCCGGAGGGCCCGTTCCGTCCCGGTGGACGGAACGGGCCCTCGTCGTGCACGTCAGGCACCAACATCTGCTGTTCGCACGGTTGTTGATCCGTGCGACGGGGCTACTGGAATCGGCCGACGCGGAGCGCGCCGGCCGGTCCGGTGGTCCGCAGCGAGAGCACGAAGCCGTAGTAGTGGGTGGCGCCGATGCTGCGCACGTAGGCGCTCACCTCGTCCCCGAGAGGCCCGAGGAGCTGGCCTCGTGCGTCGCGCGGAGCGAAGGCGGGCCACCTCGGTGGGGTCGACGGGCGCAGCAACAGGGTGCCCGACACCCCCAACTGACGTACACGGTCTACGAGTTCGGTGACGAAGAACGGTCCGTTCTCGTCCCCGTAGGCGGCCGCCTGGAGCAGCGCCTCCCCACGGTCGGTGAGCAGGCCGGGCACTCGGTCCAGCAGCTCCCAGAAGAACTCCAGTCCGTCCAGGCCCGCCTCACCCGCCAGCCAGCCCAGGGCGCCCCGACGCAGGGGCAGACAGGGCGGGTTGGAGACCACCAGGTCGAAGCGCTCGTCCAGGTCGAGCGACATGATGTCGCCCTCAGCGGTGCGCAGCCGGTCACCGAGCCCGTTGAGCCGGGCGTTGACGGTGGCCGCCGCGGTGCACTCGGGGTTGACGTCCACCGCCAGCGTGCGCGCGCCGTTCCGGGCGGCGGACAGCCCCAGGACGCCGGTGCCGCAGCCCAGGTCCAGCGCCGAACGCGGGTGTCCGCGCGAGGAGATGAGGCGGGAGAGCGTCACGGAGTCGGTGCCGACCCAGGGAGCGTAGGAGCCGTAGTCGCGTCCGGCGGCCCGCCAGGCGGCGAGCAGCGCCAGGCCGTCCCCGCGCACCAGGCAGTACTCGGCGGTGAGCGCGCCGGACTCGCGGGAGAGCACCTTGGCGCGCAGCAGCAGGTTCAGGAGCGCTTCCGGCACCTGCTCGCGGGCGGCCTCCTCGGGGACGGCGCGCCCCAGCACGAACAGCGCGGCGAGCGTCGAGAGCGCCGCCGGGGAGGGCTCGCCCGGGGTGGCGGCGCCCGGTTCCGGCGCGGGCGGGGCCGCCGCACCGACCGGGGTGGGCGCGGCGAGGGACGCGGCGATGGTGTCGAGGGCGGCGGTGTTCCGCCAGGGCGCCAGCTCGCCGAGCCAGTCTCCGGCGAGGGTGAGCAGGTCGTGCTCGGGAAGTGCCGGGAGCGGGCCGGGCAGCGCGGCGTCGAAATCGTCGGCGGAGATACCGTCCACGGAAATCATGGGGCTCCTGGGGGTTTACTGGGAGAAGATGGGATCAAACGCTGCTTTGAGTTCACGGAGCCGGGCGAGGGCCGCTGGTCCGGCATAGGGGGCGCACCGGGCGATCTCCGTTTCGGATATCTCACCCATGAGATAGAGGTTGACGACATCGATGGGGCCGGTGCAGCTCTTGCAGTACGGGAAGCGCGGCCGTGGCTGCATGAACATGTCGTAGTGCTGGTGCTTGCCGAACTGCTCGTGGATCAGCGTGGGTTGCTCCTGGATGTTGCCCATCGGGCTGAGCCAGGCGTAGGGGCAGCAGGAGACGTCGCCCTGCCCGAACAGCTGGACCATCGTGGCGGTGGCGAAGCAGCGCAGCGTACGTTCCCCGGTGCGCAGCTGGGCGCCGATCAGCTCGACGAACGGGCGGGGCGGAAGGACGGTCTCCAGCTCGTCGTAGCGGTCGAGGAGTTCGGCGAAGTGGTCCCCGAGCGGCGGGGCGAGGCTGTCCTTGTTGTCCCCGCGCACCGGGAAGAAATAGAGCATGACGCCTTCGCCGTAGTTGTCGAGCAGGAAACGGGCGAAGTCGGCCTGACCGTCGGCGTTCTTGTCACTGAGCACCGACTGGATCTCGATGGGAATTCCCATCTTCGCGGCGTTGTCGAGATTCCGCATGATGACGTCGAAAAGCTTGTGCTGTTTCGGCGGGAGACGGTGGTCGTTCATCGCCAGGGTGTGCCCGTCGAGCGAGAGGCACAGCTGGACGTTTCCGAGTTCCGCGAGCTTTTCGAGTCGCTGCGGGGTGAGGAACACCCCGTTGGTGATTACCTGAACCACCTCGTACATGCTGCTGCATTCGGCGACGAACTCGGTCGACCCCTTGAGCCAGAAGAACTCGCCGCCGCTGAGGCGCATGATCGGGCTGTCCACGGAGGCGTGGTAGGAGGCGAGGACCTGGTGCCAGTCGGCGCGGCGGTCGGTGGTCAGCCGGAGCCGGGCGTCCGGCACGTTCATCAGGAGGTTGAAATCCTCGGTCAGGCAGTATGAGCACCGCATCTGACAGAGCTGCTCCTCGATGACCATGTCATTCATGAGGAGTTTGAGGCGATCCTGGCTGTCGCGTCGCGCGAACATCGCGGCACGAAAGTCGTTCTTCAGCGCCATGCTCATCACCATTCCGGTAGCTACGTGCGCTGGCTCGGACTTCGGCTGGAAGTGTAGGTTTCCTCAGCTCAGCCGGTCAACGAGGCAACCCCCCGGGAAAGGGGGCGGTTTCGAGTCCGCCGCATCTCCGTCGGAAACTGGCCAGAACTGTCCGTTTGCCCGGGCGCTCTGGACCTGGGGAGGTCGTTGTAGGCACCCTGGACCGTGACCCGGCAGCGCGTGTAGCGTTACCGGCCGCGCGTCATCATCCCCCATTCACACCAGAGTTAGGGACGGCGCATGCTCGCTCTTGGGCTCGGCGGTTCCAATCACGACTTCTCGGCCTGCCTGGTCGAGAACGGCGAAATCAGCGTCGGTATCGAAGAAGAGCGATTAACACGGCGCAAGTACGCTGTCAACGTCAACTCAATGGCCAACCGCGACTGGCGATACTGCCTGGAGACCCGGGGAGCGCGGCTGGACGGCCTCGGGGCGATCGTCGCGGACGACACCCTCCTCCCGACCTGCTACTTCCCGTTCCGCAGCCGGACCACGCTGATCAGACACCATCTGGCGCACGCCGCCAGCGCGTTCCACCCCTCCCCCTTCCCCACCGCCGCGATCCTGGTGACCGACGGCGCGGGCAGCCTCATCGACGGGCACGGCGTGGAGACGATGACCATGTCGGTCGGCGACGGGGTGGAGATCACCGAACTCTCCAAGGTGTACGGCACCAACTGGTCCACCGACGGACTGCGGGCCCACCGCGTCTACCAGGCCGGGGACAGTGACCACTCGCTCGGGTTCATGTACAAGGCGGTCAGCCGCGCCATCGGCTTCACCCTCTACGAGGAGGGCGCCTGGTACCTCACCGAGGACGGCAAGACGATGGGCCTCGCGCCCTACGGCGGCGACCGCTACCGCTCCGTCTTCCACCGCTACCTCGACCTGCTGCCCGAGGGCCGCTACGCGCTGCACCTCAAGGACGGTGGTCTGCTGGACTTCGTCGAGCGGGCGCTGGAGGGCCTGGAGGGAGACGAACTCTTCGCGCGCGGCGCCGATCTGGCCTGGGCGGCACAGGAGTTGCTGGAGACGGCGCTGCTGCACGCGGCGCGCTGGCTGCACTCCGAGACCGGTCTGACCCGCCTCTGCCTGGCGGGCGGCATCGTGCTCAACTCCGTGGCGAACGGCCGGATTCTGCGGGAGACCCCGTTCACCGACGTGTTCGCGCAGCCCGCCGCGGGCGACAACGGCTGCGCGGTCGGCTGCGCCTACTACGGCTACCACGTCCTCGGTGAGCGGCCGCGCCCCCGCGCGACGCGCACCGCGCGCGGCGTGCAGCGGCACAGCTACCTCGGCCGCTCCTACCCCACGAAGCGTCTCCGGTCGGCGCTGGAGGAGTCCGGGCTGCCCTACCGCCGGGTGGCGCGACCGGCCCAGTTGGCCGCCGAACTCCTGCCGGGCGGCGCTCTGTTGGGCTGGTTCACCGGGGGTTCGGAGTTCGGTCCCCGCGCGCTCGGGCACCGCAGCATCCTGGCCGACCCGCGCCGCGCCGAGATGAAGGACATCCTCAACAGCAAGGTGAAGCACCGCGAGTGGTTCCGCCCGTTCGCCCCGGCGGTGCTCGCCCACCGGGCCCCCGAGTACTTCGACCTGGACATCGAGTCGCCGTTCATGCTGATCGTCGCGCCCGTGCGGGAGGAGAAGCAGTCCGAGGTCCCGGCCATCACCCACGTCGACGGCACCGCGCGGGTGCAGACCCTCACCCCGGAGGCCAACGGGCCGTTCTACGAACTCGTCGCCCGCTTCGAGGAGTTGACCTCCACCCCGGTGGTGCTCAACACCTCCTTCAACGACCGCGGGGAGCCGATCGTGGAGACCCCGGAGGAGGCGCTGGCCTTCTTCGGCTCCAGCAAGCTCGACTACCTCTTCCTGGAGGACTTCCTGGTGGGCCACAGCGCCGCCGAACTGGACAGCGCCATCGGCACCGCCAACGCCCCTATGTCCGAAAGCGCTTCGACAGACGATGCGGTAACAGACGATCCGGCACCGGACGGCGACGGCTCCGCGGACGGCGGGGTCAGTGAGGGGGACGGCGCCCGATGACCGAACCGGACCCCGCGTCACCGGACAACCGGCACCCCACCCGGGCCGCCTCCCCCACCGCACCGGCCACCCCCGGTGGCGCCCCGCCGGACGGCGGGTGGCGGTACGAACCGTCCCGGGCGCTGGCCCTCTGGGACGAACGGGAGGTCGAGGCCGCCGTCGAAGTCCTGCGCTCCCGCTCCCTGTTCCGCTACTACGGGCCGCGCGCGCCGCGCCATGTCGACGCGTTCGAGGCGGCGTTCGCCGAGCGGACCGGCTGCCCGTACGCGGTCGGCGTCTCCTCCGGCACCGCCGCGCTGACCGCCGCGCTGGTGGGGCTCGGCATCCCGGAGGGCGCCGAGGTGGTGATCCCGGCGGTCACCTTCGTCGGCAGCGTCAGCGCGGTGGTCGCGGCGCGCGGCGTCCCGGTCTTCGCCGACATCGACGACAGCCTCACCCTCGACCCGGCCGCGCTGGAGAGCGCCGTCACCGAGCGGACCTGGGGCGTGCTGCCCGTCCACCTCAACAACGCGGCGGCGGACATGGATCCGCTGCTGCGCGTCGCGGAGCGGCACGGGCTGCGGGTCGTGGAGGACGCCGCGCAGGCCGCCGGAGTCAACTACCGGGGCCGCCCGGCCGGTTCGCTGGGCGACGCCGGGGCGTTCAGCTTCCAGCAGGACAAGAACCTCACCGCGGGCGAGGGCGGCGCGGTCACCCTGCGGGACGCCGCCGCCCACCAGCGGGTCGTCCGGTTCCAGGACCAGGGCGGTCAGTTCAGCACCTCGCGCGGGCCGGGCCGGGGCGGTCCGGAGCCCGAGGGGGAGGCGGAGGTCGCCCCGTTCCTCGGCTGCAACCTGCGGATGACGGAGCTGGCCGGGGCGATCCTCACCGTCCAACTCGACCGGCTGGACGGGATGAACCGGCGGCTGCGCGAGGTGGCGCGGCGGGTGCGCGCGTCCGTCTCCGACCTGCCGCTGGAGTGGCGCCAACTGCCGGACGAGGAGGGCTCGGGCGGCGACCTGACGGCGCTGCTCGGCTCGCGGCTCCAGGCCCGCCGGTTCACCGCCGCGCTGCACGCCGAGGGCGTCCCCGCGCACACCCTGTACCAGGGGCGGACGGTCACCTCCAATCCGGCCGTCCGCGACGGGCGCACCGCCTGGGGCGTGCGCTGGGAGCGGCCGCCCCGGATGCGGACGAGTGAGGGGATCATCGGCCGCTCGGTCACCGTCGGGCTCGGCGCGGCGATGACCGAGGCGGATGTGGAGGGGCTGACCAGCGCGGTCCGCAAGGCCGCGGAGGAGTCCCTACGGTAGCCGGGGGGCGGCCGTCCTCCCCGGGGTGGGCGGCGCGGCGGCCACCACCGCCGTATGCGCCCCCGGTCACCGGTCCGCCGGCCTCCAGCCGGTACGGACCCGCGCGCCCGCCGGACGCGCGGACCACCACCGTCAGTTGTTCGCCAGGAGACGCACATGAGCCTGTACGACATCCCGTTGCGCACCCTCAGCGGTGAGCCCGCCGACCTGAGCCCGTACCGGGGCACCACCCTGCTGATCGTCAACGTGGCCTCCCAGTGCGGGCTGACCCCGCAGTACACCGCGCTGGAGGAGCTGCACCGGCGGTACGCCGAGCGGGGCTTCGCGGTACTCGGCTTCCCCTGTAACCAGTTCGGGGGCCAGGAGCCGGGCGACGCGGAGGAGATCCGGAGCTTCTGCTCCACCACGTACGGCGTCACCTTCCCGATGTTCGAGAAGGTCGAGGTCAACGGCGCCTCCCGGCACCCGCTGTACGAGGTGCTGACCGCCAGCGAGGACGCGAGCGGCACCGCCGGGGACGTCCAGTGGAACTTCGAGAAGTTCCTCATCTCGCCCGGGGGCGAGGTCGAGGCCAGGTTCCGGCCCCGTACAGCCCCCGACGACCCGGAGGTGGTGGCCCGCATCGAGGCGGGGATCGCCGCGGGCTGAGCCCAACGCGCCGTGCTCCGGGGCCCGTTCGGCGGGGCCCGGGGCGCGGGACCACTCCGCGCCCAGCGCGGACGCGGAGTGGCGGAGAGGGACGGCGGTCCATCCGCCGTCGTACGACAGGGAGTTCGATGAAGACTCGTGTGGTCCTGTTACAGCAGGGCGTGTGGGGCAGCTCCGCCGCCTCCATGCCCCTGGCCGTCGGCTACCTCAAGGCGAACGCCGAGGCGGATCCCCGCCTCCGGCGAGCGATGGACTTCACCATCCGCAACTACCCGGGGGACACACGGCTGTCGGCGATGAGCCGCGACCTGTTCCGCGACGGCGCCCCGGACGTCCTGTGCGCCTCCGTGCTCGGCTGGAACCACCGGGCGTTCGGCTCCCTCGCGGAGACCTTCAAGCAGATCAACCCGCGCGGCTGGGTGGTCTTCGGCGGCAACCACGTGGCCCACCAGGCCGACCGCGTCTTCGGAATGTTCCCGCAGGTCGACGTGGTGGTGAACGGCGAGGGCGAACAGGTCTTCACCGAGCTGATGCACGCCCGCCTCGACGGCGCCGAACCCTCCGCGCTGCACGGCATCGCGGGCGTCTCCTTCCGGGAGCCGGGCGGCGGCGTCCACACCACCGCCGAACGCCCCCGCCTCGACGACCTCGACGCGCTGCCCTCCCCGATCCTCTCCGGAGCCATCCCCCTCACCCGCGCCGACGGCCGGTTCGCCTACGACTACGCGCTGATGGAGACCAACCGGGGCTGCCCCTACAAGTGCGGCTTCTGCTACTGGGGCGGCGCCACCGGACAGAAAATGCGCGCCTTCTCCCGCGAACGCCTGCGTGAGGAGGTCGAGTTGCTGGCCCGGCACGGCGTGGAGTCGCTGCTGTTGTGCGACTCCAACTTCGGAATGCTCCGCCAGGACGAGGAGTTCCTGGACGACCTGCTGCGCATCCGCTCCCGCCACGGCTACCCGAAGCGGCTGGAGACCTCCTGGGCGAAGAACAAGTCGGCGGGCTTCTACCGGATCATGGAGCGGATGAAGGACGCCGGGATGCACAGCGCCTTCATCCTCGCCCTCCAGAGCATGGACGACCAGGTGCTGGAGGTCATGGGCCGCCGCAACATGCGGCTGAACGAGTGGGAGGACCTGGTCTCCTGGCTCACCGACCACGAGATCACGCCGTACCTCGAACTCATCTGGGGAGCGCCCGGCGAGACCGTCGAGTCGTTCCTGTCCGGCTACGACCGGGTGTCCCGACACACTCCGTTCGTCGCCGTGCACCCGCTGATGATCCTGCCCAACACCGACTACCACGACAAGCGCGAACAGCACGGCCTGGTCACCGTCCGCGGCGAGCAGGACGACTTCGAGTACCTGCTCTCCCACCACACCATGACCCCGCGCGACAACGAGCGGATGCTCCGCTTCATCTGCTGGAACCGCGTGCTGGCCCGCAGCCTCTGGCTGCACAACCTGTGGGTGGCGCTCCGCGAGATCGCCGGGATCCAGCAGTCCGCGGTGATCCTCAGCTTCTCCGACTGGGTGGAGTCCAGTACCGATCCGGACGCCCGCCGCCTGCACACCGTGGCCGACCCGACGGGCTCGGCCAGCGAGCAGGTCAACCCGGACGTGTGGCGGCTGCTCACCAAGGGGCTGCTGCGCTCCTGGTGGCGGGAGGCCATGCGGCCCGAGGTACCGGAGGAACACCGTGCCCTGCTGGACGAGGTCTTCCGCTACGACCTGGCCTGCCAGCCGGTCCGTCCACTGCCCGACGGCTCCGGCCCGGAGGAGGACCTGCCGGTCGTCGAACTCCACGGCGAACAGTGGTACCTGCGCGAGCGCGTGGACTTCGCCTACCCCGTGCCCGAACTGGTCGCGGCGCTCCGCAGAGGCGAGCGCGTCAGCGCCGAACCGGCCCCGGTGACCACCTCTTTCTACTACCGGATCGGCTTCGGGAACGACGTCCAGCACTACTTCCGGATGGACATCTACCGAGGGCGGACCGAACAGCAGATCACCGACCACCGCGCCCGCGTACCCGACTGACCCCGCCCGGCCCCCGGCGGACCACGGGCGCCCCGGCCAATCGGCCCGGAGCGCCCCCGCCCCCCGACGAGAAGTGCCTCCGTACGACCCAGAGCGTCCCGCCCGGCAGCTCCACCGACCCGAGCGGCGCCCCGGCCCCCGGCCACCCCGGACACCGGCCCGCGCCGCGCAACGCGAAGGAGACCCGCATGGACCGCGCCGAACTCATCCAGGAACTCCACAAGATCGCTGGCGAGATGGCCAAGCCCGGCCAGGACTCCTCCCCCGTGGAGGGCGCCGGAGAGGGGGGTGACACCAGCCTCATCGACCGGTACGGCTTCAGCTCCCTCGACGCCCTGGAGTACCTGCTGATCCTGGAGGAGAAGTTCGAGGTCGTCTTCGAGGACGAGGACCTGACCGAGGAGACCCTGTTCTCCATCGACGGACTCGCCACCTACATCCTCCAGCAGAAGGTCAGCGGCAGCCCCTCCAGCTGACGCACCACCGCCGCGACTCCGTTCCACGCACCGGGTGTTGGGCGACCACCACCGGAGCCGGACGCTGACGCCGGACACCGGAGCCGGGCGTCAGCACCGTACGGAGGTACGGCACCAAGCACCGCGGGCATCGCACGCACCGCACCCGCACGGCACGCGCACCACGGCACCAAGCACCCT
This sequence comes from Streptomyces sp. AJS327, assembly GCF_013450295.1. GTDB lineage: Bacteria > Actinomycetota > Actinomycetes > Streptomycetales > Streptomycetaceae > Streptomyces. The sequence continues at coordinate 395,874 of NZ_SKBR01000003.1, read as the reverse complement.
CCGCGCACCCGACGTCGCACGCCAGAGAGGCGCCCCGTGGACCGTCCTGTCAACCACACCCGCAGCGCACGCTCCCCCACCTCGCTCAGCGTGGTCATCCCCACCAGGGCACGCACCACGCGGCTGCTGCTCACCCTCGCCGCACTCCGCGAACAGCGGTTGCCCGAGGGGCGGTTCGACGTGGTGCTGGTGAACGACGCCCCCGACCGACGGGTAGTGGACGAGGTGCTGGCCGTCCTCCCCGACGGGCTGCGCCTCCAGGTGGCGGACAGCGGCGGACGGGGCGTCGCGCACGCCCGGAACGTCGGAGCCGAACTCGCCCAAGAGGACCTGCTGTTCTTCCTGGACGACGACACCGTGGCCGCCCCGGGACTACTCGCCGCCCACCTGGCCGCCCACGCCGAGGCGGTCCGTTCGCGGACGCCCGGCCACCAGCCGGGAGCGCCCCCGCCCAACGGCGGCACCGCGTCCGGCGGCGTCGTCCACGGCCGGATCACCGACCTCTCCGCCTTCACGCTCACGCCCGAACCGGAGGTGCTGGCCGCCCGGTTGGTGGGTGCGCGCGGACGCTCCATCGGCCCCTCCGAGGCCGCCGACCTCAGCCGGGAGGCGCCACGGTTCGGGCCGCGCCGCTCGTTCATCGAACGCGTCGCGCGGAAGGCGGTGGAGACACCGGAGTACCGCGCGCTGGCCTGGCTCTCCTGCGTCGGCACCAACACCAGCCTCTGGCGGGCGGACTTCGAGCGGGCCGGACGGTTCGACGCGAGCTACGGCACCCTGTGGGGCGGCGAGGACCTGGAGTTGGGGCTCCGCCTCGCCGCGTCCGGATGCTCCTTCCAGATGATCGACGCCACCGGCTACCACCTGCCCACCGCCCGCCGCCGGGTGACCGAGACGCTCCCGAGGTTCTGGCGGCTGGTGGCCGAACGCCACGGCGACCCCGCGCTGGAGCGGGTCGGCGCCTTCCTCCTCGGCCGGATGGAACTCGCGGAGCTGGCCGCCCTCCTGTCCCACCGCGTCCCCCGCCCGCACACCAGCCCGGCCACGCCCCACGACCCCGAACAGGCCACCGGCACCGGCCAGACCCCGCGCACCGGGCGGACCGCCGACGCCGGGCAGGCCACGGAGCAGGCCACCGGGCAGGCCACCGGCAGCGGCCGTCCCGCCGCCCCGGACCGGTCACGCGCCGCCAACCCAGCACGTACACCCGCTGGTTGGGCCGCCGCCCCGCTCCCCACCCCGAACGGCGCCGCACGGCCGGGGACCACCGGATGACCGCCGTCCCCGCTCCCCCAACCAGGCCCGGCGCCAACTCCGGTGTGTGGGAGGGCAGCTGGTGCGCGGACGAGGCCGGAGAGAGCGCGCTGGGCGGCACCACCACCACCGTGCTCGGCGCCGCACTCGCCCAACTGTCCCCCGACGCGGGCTCCGTGGCCCCCATCCTGCTCGCGGCCACCGACTACAGCGCCACTACGACCGCACGGTACGTACGGCGCTGCGCCGACGCCGAGGCGGGCGGCCGCCGCATCCGGCCCTCCTTCTCCATGGACCCCGAACCGGCCCAGCTGCTCCAGGAGTTCGCACTCCAGGGTCGGTGGACCGGACCCGGCTACGTCCTCATCAGTCCGGACACCGCGCTCCCGCAGGCGCTGCGCTGGGCGCGCGCGAGCGTCGCCCGGGGCCTGCACCGGGGCGTCGTCGTCTGCGCGCTGACCGCGCTCCCGGACGGGCACGGCTACCGGGTCAGCGCGCTCCCCGTAGCCGCCCCGGGCCATCTCACCCCCGCCGCCGCGCCCGCGACCACCGAGGCGCCCGTCTCCGGAGCCGAACCCGCTCCGGCGCCCCACCTCCCCCCGGATCGGCGGCCCCAACTCCCCCCGGAACAGGGGCGGGAGGGGAGTGCGTCAGCCCCGGAGGGACCCGTGGTGGTGTCCGGCGTCGGGCTGGTGACGGCGCTGGGCGACGGGGTGGACGCCTTCTGGCACGGGCTGCTCGCCGGACGGGTCGCCCAGGGCCCCGTCACCCGCTTCGGCACGGACCGCTTCCGGGCCTCCACCGCCTGCGAGACCCCGATCCGCCCCTCGGCGGGCGAACCGGTACGCCACACGCTGGTGGCCCGCGCCCGCGCCGAGGCCCTGGCCGACGCCGGACTGACCGACCCCGGAGGAGACGACCCCGGAGGAGACGGCCCTGGGCGGGACAGCCGGGATGGTTCCCATGTCCCCTGCCTCGCCCGCACGTTGGTGGTGCACGCCGGGGTCGTACCGCATCTGCCCACGGTCGCCGGGGAGCCGGGCGTCGCGGAGATCGCGCTCGGCCCGGCGGGCGACGACGACGGGCTGCCGGTGCCCCCCGGGAACCGCGCGCTCCTCGCCCACGCCTGCGCCACCGGCGCCTTCGGCCTGGCCATGGGACGCGAGTGGCTGCTGAGCGGGCTGGTGGACACCGTGCTGCTGATCGGGGTGTCCGCGCTGAACGTCTACGACTTCGCCACCCTGGACGTGCTGCGCGCCACCTCCACCACCGGGGCGCGCCCCTTCGACGAGCGGCGCGGCGGGGTTGTCATCGGGGAGGGCGCCGGGGTGCTGGTGCTGGAGACGGCCGAGCGGGCGGCGGACCGGGGACACGTACCGGCGGCCCAACTGGCGGGCGTCGCCTGCCGGGTGGGCGGTGCGGGCACCACCGCGCTGAACGCCGGACTGGGCGCCACCTGCATGCGGCTGGCGCTGGACATGGCGGGGCTGCGGGCCCCCGACGCGGTGTGCGGGCACGCGCCGGGCACCCGGCAGGGCGACGAGGCGGAGCTGCTGGCGCTGGACCAGCTGGGCGCCGAGCGGGGCTGGAGCCACCGGCCGCCGGTCAGCTCGTACAAGGGCGGGGCGGGGCATCTGCTGCACGCCGCGCTGTTCCCGGCGGTCGCGGCGGCCGTCCGCGCGCTGCGGGAGGGAGTGGCACCGGGCACCCCGGGGCTGGAGACGCCGCTGCCCACCCGCCGGGTGCGGCTGCCGCGCGCGCCCGAGCCGCTGCCCGGGCTGCGGTCGGTGCTGGTCAGCAACTTCGGCTTCGGGGGCAACAACGCGGCGGCGGTGCTGACCCGCCCCACCGTCCGCCCGCCCCACCCCCGCACCTCCACCGCCCCGTCGGCCGCCGCCGCGAGCCCGCGCACCGGCGTCGGCGCCGGTAGGGGCATCGGGCCGGGCCCCGCCACCGCGCGGTCCGGCGGCGCCGCCGCGCCCCCGCCACCGGGCGAGACCCATACGGACACCCATACCGGCACCGGCCCACACGACCGGACATACATCGCGGACGCACGGCCATCCCGCAATTCGGGTCATGCGGTGCATGCTGGTGCGAAGGACGGTGGGTCGGCACCCGCGAAGGCAGCCGCGTCGCCTCCCGGGGAGCCGTCCACGGCGCCTCCCGGGGAGCCACCCGGCGCGGCGGTGACACAGAACGCGCACGCGCGGCACGAAGCGGCGAGTCCCCGGCCAGGAAGGCGAGTTGGGGCCGGAGGCGGCGCACGCGGACCAGGACCGGGGCGACCGCGCGGGACACCCGGCGGGGCGTTCGACGCAGCGGGAAGGGAGTAGCTATGGCGGACGTGGTGCTGCTGACGCCACGCGAGATTCTGACCGGATTCGCCAGCATCAACAACCAGAACGTCCTCATCAACGACGAGGAGTACCTGAAACTCGATCCGGCCATGCGGCTGTTCTACGAGAAGGTGCGGGAGAACCTCGGACTGGCCTGTATCGCGGGCCAGTTACGGTCCTCCGGCTACTCCGTGCGGGCGCTGAACCTGCACGGCAGGAACCCGAGCGACGAGGTCATCACCGACCTCGTCCGCCGGGAGCGACCCAGCTTCGTGGGCATCAGCATCATGTACGACCTGCACATCGTGGACGCCGTACGGCTGTTGCGCTGCGTCCGGGCCGCCGACCCCGCCGTGTTCGTGGCGATCGGCGGCGCCTTCTGCACGTACAACGCCAAGTTCATCGCCGAACGCATCCCGGAGGCCGACTGCGTGGCCTTCGGCGAGGGCGAACTCACCGTGCAGGGACTGATGGACGCGCTCGCCGCGGGACGCGACTGGCGCACCGTCCCGGGCATCTACTACTGGCGGGGCGACCGGGTGCGCAGCAGCGGCCCGCCGAAGCTCCCGGACCTCAACGCGGCGGCCTGGCCCGCGCGGGACGTGCTCGTCAACCACCGGGCGCAGGGCATCCGCACGCCGGTGGCCTCGACGTACACCAGCCGGGGCTGCCACGCCAAGTGCACCTTCTGCTACGTGCCGCGCGCCCCCGGCGCTGTCGCGGGCCAGGCGTGGCGGGTGCGGTCCCCGATCGACGTGGTGGACGAGATCGAGTTCCTGCAACGGGACTTCGGCACCCGCTTCCTCTGGTTCAACGACGACAACTTCGGTGGCGCCTTCCAGGACGGCTACCACCACGCCGTCGGCTTCGCCGAGGAGCTGCTCCGGCGCGACGTGCGTATCAACTTCCACTGCGAGTTCCGCGTCGACACCGGGCTCATCGACCGCGAGGCGCTGCGCACCCTGCGCCGCGCCGGGATGGCCTCCGCGCTGCTCGGCATGGAGACGGGCTCGCCCAGCATGGCCAAGCGGATCCGCAAGGGCACCACCATCGACTACAACACCGACGCGGCGCGGCTGTTCCAGGAGGAGCGGATCGAGCTGGAACCCGGCTGGATCATGATCGATCCGGGGTCCACCGTCGACGAGCTGTGGGAGAACCTCCAGTTCATCGTCGCCACCGGGATCGCGGTGAGCGAGAACCCGTTCTCCTTCGTCAGCCGGGCCATCGCGCTCCGCGGCACCGAGATGTACGACAAGATTGCGGACCCGCTGCCGCCCGAGATATCCGGGGTGGACGGGCCCGCGGGCGCCGTCCTCAGCGAGGCCCGCCGCGACTACCGGGTGGTGGACGAGCGGGTCGAGGCGATCTGGCACGCCTGGAGCGCGGTGTCCGCCGAGGTCAGCGACCGCAAGGAGGAGCTGCCGTTCGTCGCGCAGCTCATCGTCGACGCCACCCGGACGCGCCGGGCGCGCGGCAGCGAGGGCCTACGGCCGCTGCTGAGCAGTCTGCGCGGCTGGGTGGCCGATCTGCCGGTGCTGCTGATCGCCTTCCTCAACCACGCGCTGCTGCGGGGGGACGAGGGCGGGCCGCGGCTCGGAGAGCGGCTGGAGGAGGAGTTGCGGGCGATGGTCGAGCGGTACGACCGCGACCATCTGGGCCGCACCTACGTCGAGTTCGTGGAGCACGCCAAGCGGCTCTGCGCCGAACGGGAAGCAGTGGCCGGCTGAATCCGGCGGCCCCGGACGTGCGGCGGCGGAGCGGGCCGCGCGCCCGGGCCGGGTTGCCGGGAGAGGAAGGGAACGCCATGTCCGACGTGGTCCTGTTGACGCCGCGCGAGATACCCACCGGTGCCGCGAGCCTCAACAACCAGAACGTCCTCATCAACGACGAGGAGTACCTGCGACTCGACCCCGCGATGCGCCTGTTCTACAAGCGCGTCCGGGAGAACCTCGGAGTGGCCTGTATCGCGGGCCAGTTACGCGGCAACGGCTACCAGGTGACGGCGCTCAACCTGCACGGCAGGAACCCGAGCGACGAGATGATCACGGACCTCATCCGCCGGGAACGGCCCAGCTTCGTCGGCATCAGCATCATGTACGACCTGCACATCGTGGACGCCGTACGGCTGTTGCGCTGCGTCCGGGCCGCCGACCCCGCCGTGTTCGTGGCGATCGGCGGCGCCTTCTGCACGTACAACGCCAAGCTGATCGCCGAACGCATCCCGGAGGCCGACTGCGTGGCCTTCGGCGAGGGCGAACTCACCGTGCAGCGGCTGATGGAGGCCCTCGCCGCCGGACGCGACTGGCGCACCGTGCGCGGCCTCTACTACTGGAGCGACGGCAAGGTCCGCACCAGCGGCCCGCCCGAACTCCCCGACCTCGCCACCGTTCCCTGGCCCGGCCGGGACCTGCTGGCCCACCACCGGGCCGTTGGCATCCCCACCCCGCGCGCCTCGACGTACACCAGCCGGGGCTGCCACGCCAAGTGCACCTTCTGCTACGCGCCCCGGCAGCCCGGGGTGGTGGACGGCCCCTGGCGGGTGCGGCCCATCGAGGACGCCGTGGACGAGATCGAGTTCCTGCAACGGGACTTCGGCACCCGCTTCCTCTGGTTCAACGACGACAACTTCGGCGGCGCCTTCCAGGACGGCTACCACCACGCCGTCGGCTTCGCCGAGGAGGTGCTGCGCCGCGACCTCAAAATCAACTTCCACTGCGAGTTCCGCGTCGACACGGGACTCATCGACCGCGAGGCGCTGCGCACCCTGCGCCGCGCCGGGATGGACCTGGCGCTGCTCGGCATGGAGAGCGGCGCGCCCGGGGTGATGAAGCGCTTCCGCAAGGGCACCACCGTCGACTACAACTTCGACGCCGCCCGCCTGTTCCGGCAGGAGCGCATCGAGCTGGAACCCGGCTGGATCATGATCGAACCGGGCACCACCCTGGACGAGCTGTGGGAGAACCTGAAGTTCATCGTGGCCGCCCAGGTCCACGAGAGCGAGAACCCGTTCTTCCTCATCAACCGGGCCATCGCGCTGCGCGGCACCGAGATCTACGACAAGGCCAAGGCGTACGACGAGCCCCCCAACCCGGGCCTGGAGGGGCCCACCTGGGAGATCCTGCGCACCGCCCGCCGCGAGTACCGGCTCTCGGACCGCCGGATCGAGGACCTGTGGACCGCCTGGAGCGCGGTGTCCGCCGACATCAACGACCGCAAGGAGAACGAGGTCCCCTTCCTCGCCCAGGGCATCGCGGACGCCGTACGCCACCGGCGCTCCGGGCACGCCGCCGGCGGCGCCTCCCCCGAGGGGACGGCGGCCGCCGGGAGCGCCCAACCAGCCGAGGACCCGCGCCCGATGCTGCGCCAGCTGCGCCGCTGGGACCAGGACCTCACGGAGCTGCTGATCGCCTTCCTCAACCTCGGGCTGCTCCTCGCCGACGAGGACCCACCCGACCTCGCGGCCCGGCTGGAGACCGAACTCCGGGCCCTGGTCGACGAGTACGACCGTCGGCATCTCGGCTGCACCTTCCCGGACTTCGCCCTCGCGGCGGCCCGGGCCTGTGGTGACAACGCCCGCGTCCAGGTCAGGAGTTGAGCAGGTGACCCCCGAACAGCCCCCGGCCCCCGGGCGGTCGGCGCCCCCGCCCGCACCGTCCCGGCCGCCGTCGTCGGCCGGGTCCCCGGCCCCCACGCGGACCGTACGGTTCGCCGGGATCGGCTGCGGCCGGGTCTTCCAGCGCTACCACCTCCCGGTGGCGGCGGCCCTTCCGGCCGTTCAGCCCGTCGGCGGCGTGGACACCGACCCCCAACGGGCCGCCGGGGCCCTCGCGGACCACCCCGGCGCCTGGACCGGGACCTCCGTCAAACGGCTGCTGGAGGAGGCGCGACCCGACCTGGTCAGCGTGTGCACCCCGAACGACGCGCACACCGAACCGGTCCTCGCCGCGCTGGACGCCGGAGTCGCGGTGCTCTGCGAGAAACCCCTCGCGGACACCGCCGGGGCGGCCCGGCGCCTGGCCGAACACCCCGCCGCCGACCGGCTGCTCGGGGTCAACCTGCCCTACCGCTTCCACGAACTCCTGGTCCCACTCCGGGAGTTGACGGCCTCCGGGGCGCGGGAGGTCACCTTCACCTTCCACACCGCGGGCGACCGCCTCTGGCGCGCCTGCACCCCCTGGTACGGGGACGCGCGGCGGGCGGGCGGCGGCGCGCTGCTCGACCTCGGCCCGCACGCCCTCGACCCGCTGCTCACCCTCTTCGGTGAGCCCCGGCTCCGTTCCTGCCGCGTCGACTCCCCCGAGGTGGAGGAACGCGCGGAACTGGAGCTGGACTTCGACGGGGTACCCGCGTTGCTCCGCGTCGACCGCGCCAGCCGGCGCCTCGGCATGACGCTGACCGTACGCACCCGCGACGGCGACCACACCCTCGACTTCCGCCGGGGCCAACTCCACCTGCCCGACGACACCGTGCTGGAGGCCACCGAACCCCACCCCGAACTCGCCGCCATCACCCACTACTTCGGCGCCCACACCACTGGCCAGCCCCACGCCCCGGGGCCCCGGCCCGATCCGCAGGCCCCGCCCGGCGTCGTCCCCGCGCGGGACGCCCTCCGCCTCCAGACCCTCGTGGAGACCGCCTACGCCCACGCCCAGCCCTTCCCCTAGCCACAGGACGGGCGGCCGTTGCCGGGTGCGGAGTTCACACGGCGGCGGTGACCAGCAGCGTCGGGATGTGCCCGGGCTCGGGCGCGTCGATCACGGTCGCCTCGGCGGTCCGGAACCCGGCCCGGGTCAGCAGCCGCTCCCACACCGGGGGCCGGAAGCTGTAGCGGTAAGTGAACATCGCGGGCCCGGTGAACCCGCCCTTGTACATGCCCTGCGGGCCGTAGGCGCCGGGAATGGCCGGGGGCTGGGAGAACACGAACCGGCCGTTCCCGGTGAGCCGTTCACGGACGAGCGGGAAGAGCCGCAGCGGGTCAGCGAACCACGCACACCCGAACACGGAGTAGATCGCGTCGTACGTGGCCTCGTGGCTGGCGAGATGGTCGAGGACCTCCCCCCGTACGAACTCCGCCCCCGTCGCTCCCCAGCGCTCGCGGAGCTTCCCGACCATGACCGGGGACAGATCCAGCCCTGTCGCGCGGCAGCCCTGCCCGGCGAGGTAGGCCGTGGCGCGGCCGGTGCCGCAACCGATCTCCAGCGTGCTCCTGGGCTCCCCGCCACGTACCGCGTCAGCGGCTCTCCGCGCCCTCGCGCCGGGCGAACTCCACCAGACCCGCGAAACCCGCACGCGACAGCGAAAGCTCCGGGCCATCCACCACCTTGCTGTCCCGCACCCTGAACTCCCCCGTAGCCACCGCGTGTTCCGGCGCCCACTCGACGCAATTGCCCCCCTGGCCATCGCTGTACGAACTGCTGACCCAGCGCATCTCACGTGCCTCCGGCATGCTGCTCATGAGCGTGCTCCTCCACCACAGATCGGACGAGACGTGGTGACCGGACACCACTGCCCGGCCACCACCAACAAGCCTTCACACAGCATCAGTTAGCCGAAAGCGGAAGACGAGCCAATCAGCCCTCGCGCCGGGCGAACTCCACCAGACCCGCGAAACCCGCACGCGACAGCGAAAGCTCCGGGCCATCCACCACCTTGCTGTCCCGCACCCTGAACTCCCCCGTAGCCACCGCGTGTTCCGGCGCCCACTCGACGCACTGGCCTCCCTGAGCGTCACTGTACGAACTGCTGACCCAGCGCATCTCACGTGCTTCCGGCATGCTGCTCATGAGCGTGCTCCTCCATGATCGAGTGGATATGGCGCAGGGACCGGGTCTCGGACTCGGCCGAAGCGCGTAGCCGATCATACGTATCCGCCCAGTTCCGCACGGCCGTCGCGGAGTCGTTCACGTGCCCGTGGCCCGTGGTCTCCGAGTACAGGATGGCCGCCCCGTCAGCCTGCGTCAGCAGGGTAAACGGTAGTCCCGACGCCGGAGCACCGGCCGCGAACGGCAGGACCTGAAGCAGGACGTGCGGGCTGGCCGCCTTCCTGAGCAGGTGCTCCAACTGCGCCACCATCACGGCCCGGCTGCCGACCACCGTCCGCAGCACCGCCTCGTGGAGGATCACCCAGAGCAGCGGCGGAGCCTCCCGGTCCAGGATCTCCTGGCGCCGCATCCGCACCTCGACCCGCCTCTTGATCTGCTCATCCGAGTCCCGGAGGTGCCCCGCCCGGAAAAGGGCCTGGGCATACTCCGCCGTCTGAAGCGCGCCCATAACAAAGGCGTTTGAATAGTCCTCGACCGTCGACGCGGTCTTTTCCAGCTCCAGATAGGGGATGAACCATTCGGGGTGCCCCTGTTTGCTGAGCTTGGCGCGGAGGCGGGTATACACCCCCGGCGTACCGGCCACCCGGTCTATGGCCTCCGCGAAAGCCTCCGAGGCCAGTACGGTGCCGTTCTCCACCTTGCTTACCTGTGCCTGCTGGTAGTGCAACTGGTCCGCGAACTTTCCCTGCGAAAGTCCCAGCGCTTCCCGGAGCGCCTTTACCTCCGCCCCGAAGTACGCGGCGCCGTTCGCGGGCTGCCGTTCCTGCTCGGTTTCCTCGGCCATTACTTCAACTCCCCGGCTTGCTCAGTCCTTTGGAATGGCGCCAGACCTGTTGAGCGTACGTGTTTCGAAGCCATGGTGTGAGTGAGTAGTCACGCAGAGCACGTGAGACGAACGTCCACGACGTACGAAACGGTAGTAATGACCACGAAGCGGCGAACGCCCAGGGAGCACGGCGCGAACCGGACGGCGCACGGGGATGGACGTGCCTGCGGAGGGGCGTGCACGGCAGAGCACGTACGCCCGGTGCACCCCCGGAGCACGCCTCAGCGCCCCGATGTCCACGCGCCGACCGCCCGCCCGAGACCGGGCTACTCCCCACCGCCGCGACCGCGGCCAGCCACCGGACCAGCGAGAGGAGAAACCCCCCCCCATGACATGCAGCCATTGGCTGGACGTGCCCCTGAAGATGCGAGCCGCCGCTCTCGACTTCCCGAACGGACCGGCCGAGGAAGACGAGATTCCGGACATGGTCTACTGCGAACTGGACCGCCACCCGTACGGCCAACACATCGCCCTGCTACGGGACTTGGACGTGGCGAGGGACGGCGGCGCGGTGTGGCTCACCTGGGCGGGCTGGGGCCGGGACATCGACGTCCAGCGCTTCGGCTACTGCCCGTCGAGCAGCCCCGGGCGGGACGATGCCTGCTGGCTGCCCTCGGACCACCGGGGCGGCCACACCTGGGAGCGGTACGAGTGAGCTGAGGCTCCGCCGAGCCGAGACCCCGCCCCCGCCGGTGACCTGACACCGGTTCTCCCACCGTTCCGGCGGGGGCGGTCACGCCGCGCACACCTCGGAACGCACGCCCGAACCGCACACCTCGGGACGCACGCCCGCGCCAGCGGACCCGCGACGGGCGGGGCCGGGGGCGGGGGCGGGCGGGGCCGGGGGCGGGCGGGCTCCGTGAGGTCGTGGCGGAGGGCTCGTTCCGGGGTCCGGGGGAGGGGCGCCGGGGGCCCGCCGGAGCCCCGGCGCGAGGCCCGGCCCCCTCCGCTTTGCACCCGGCAACTCAGCTGTGGGCTGGTCCAGTTGACGAGCACGCGTGTGACGTGCGGCGTCTCGGCTGGCGTACTGCCGCGACCGCCCCGCCGGACGCCCCGTACGATTCCCCGTCATGGGGACGGTGGAACAACGGGTGGACGCGGTCTGCCGAGCGGCCGAGGCTGGAGACGTGGACGCCAAGCGGGAGTTGGGGCGCCTGCTCTGCCTGTTGCCGGTGGACAAGCAGCGCTGGCCCGGGGAGGTCGAGCTGAGCGAAGCGCTGGCCGCCCGCCCGGACGACCCCGAGTCCGCCGTACTCCTCGCCGCCCGCCTCGTGCAGCAGATGGACCTGATCTACTCGGCGTTCGCCCGTGAGTTGGAGCCCGACGAGTTGGGGGAACTGGACGGCCTCCAGCCGCCCACGGACCCGCGCGGCCCGGACATCGGCCATGTCTCCGGCACCCACCGCCCGTTGGACCGCTCGGACCCGTGTGGCTCCGGCGACGGCTCCGGCGCGGACCAGGCCGCCGTCCAGGCCCGCGACCCGAAGTCGATCGAACTAGCCGAGGTGCGGCTGGAGTTGGCGCGCAAGCGCCGTGAGGCCACCGAGCTGTACGAACGCGTCCTGGCCGCGCATCCCGCCCATCCGGCGGCACGTGCCGGACTCGCGGCCCTGCGGGACGTCCCGGCGGCGGCCTTCACCTCCGGCGGGTACAGCCACTACCTGGTCCAGGGCGACTTCTGGAGCGGATCGTCCGGCGGCCGGGAGCGACTGGTCGTCGCGGACGCCGAGGAGCTGCGCTGGGCCTGCGAGTACTGGTTCGCGGAACTCTCCGCGTTCCGCATCTACGAACTGTCGGTACACACGGCCGGGGAGCGGGTGAGCACCATCAACCTGGAGGCGCTGGCCCGGAACGCGGACGACTCCTTCGACTGGAGCCGGATAGACATCCCTCCGCTCCCCACCACCCCACTGCCGCCGGGCCACCCCGTCCGCGTGGACGGCTCCGCCATCCAGTACGGCTGGGGCCTCCTCCAACTCGGCTGACGGGTCCCTCAGTCCGTCGGCCGAACCGAGAACGCGGTGCCCGCGCCACCGGAGGGTCACGCGGGCAGCGCGCCGCCTGGGGCGACGTCGACCCGTCGGCGTCCCGGCCTCCCCGGTGGTTCAGTGGGGGATCTCGTCGATCAGTTCGCGGGCGCCCTGCCGGAGCAGGGCCACGGCCACGGAGGTGCCCAGGGTCGCCGGGTCGAGCCGTCCGGCCCACTCGTGCGCGTTCAGCACCGTCTTTCCGTCGGGGGTGAACACGGAGGCGCGCAGGGAGAGTTCGCCGTTGCCCTCGGTGCGCGCGTACCCGGCGATGGGCGAGTTGCAGTGGCCCTGGAGCACGTGCAGCAGCATCCGCTCGGCGGTGGCCTCCCGGTAGGTCGCCGGATGGCCCAACCCGCTGACGGCGTCGATCAGTTCGGTGTCGCCCTCCCGGCACTGGAGGACGAGGATGCCCGCACCGATCGGCGGCATCACCGTCTCGACCGGCAGCACCTCGGAGATGACGTCGGTACGGTCGATGCGCTCCAGGCCCGCGACGGCCAGCAGCAGCGCGTCCGCCTCGCCCGCCGCCATCTTCTCCATCCGCCGGTTGGCGTTCCCGCGCATCGGGACGCACTCCAGATGCGGGTAGGAGGCGGCGAGTTGGGCCACGCGGCGCACCGAGGAGGTGCCGATCCGCGTCCCCGGGGGCAGCTGCGCCAGGGTGCGCCCGGCCGGGTCGATCAGCGCGTCCCGGATGTCGTCGCGCTCCAGGTAGGCGGCGAAGGTCGTTCCGGCGGGCAGCGGCCGGTCGGCCGGTACGTCCTTGACGCAGTGCACCGCGAGGTCTGCCGCACCGGCGAGCAGGGCCGCGTCGACCTCCTTGGTGAAGGCCCCCTTGCCGTCCACCTCGGAGAGGCTGCCCATCCACCGGTCGCCGGTGGTCTTCACCGGCACGACCTCGGTACGGGTGCCGGGGAGGAGTTCGGCCAGCGCGGTGCGGACCCGCCGCACCTGCGCCAGCGCCATGGGGGAGTCCCGGGTGACGATGCGGATGAACTCAGGGTCCGACATGTGCCTCACGATAGCCCGTCACACGGGGGCCGTTGACCACGGATACCCCGCCTCACCCGCCGTCCACCGAGCCGCGCTCGCCCGCCCCGGGGGCGGCGCTCGCCGGTCCCGGAGGCGCGCCCGCCACCCCGCCGTACGCCGCACCGGAGCCGGGCAGCCGCGGGTCTACGCTGGTCAGTGGCGATACGACGGGCACGGCGGGGCGGAGAGGACGGGCGGACATGACGGACGCGGACGGCGGCGAGCGCCCCCCACGGAGCGACCGGCCGCAGCCGGCCCAAGGGGCCGAAGGGGCCGTTCCGGGCGGGTCGCGGGACGGCACCCGGGTCACCCGGGCGGGGCTTCCGGAGTCGCTGGCCTACACGCCCTCCCTCCCCGGACCGGCGTTCGCCGCGCACTACCACCTGCCGGGCGCCGTGGAGGGCGCCCCGTACTCGTACGGGCGGGACGCCAACCCGACGTGGACGGCGCTGGAGCGGGCCATCCTGGAACTGGAGGTCCCCGGCTCAACCGAGGCTCCCGCGACCGGCACGCCGACCGGCTCCCCGACCGGCGAACTCCCGGGCGAGTCCGGCCCGGATGGGGAGCAGCCGGAGTGTGTGGTCTTCGCCTCCGGGATGGCGGCGTTGTCGGCCGTGCTCTTCTCCCAGCTGCGGCAGGGCGACACGGCGGTACTCCCCTCCGACGGCTACCAGTTGCTGCCCGCGCTCCGCGAACGGCTGGAGGGCTTCGGCGTCACCGTGCACACCGCGCCCACCGCCGAGGAGGCCCAACTGCCCCTGCTGGACGGGGCACGACTGCTGTGGATCGAGTCCCCGAGCAACCCGGTCCTGGACGTCTGCGACATCCGGCGGCTCACCGAGGCGGCGCGGCGCGCGGGTGCGCTGGTCGCCGTCGACAACACCCTCGCCACCCCGCTCGGTCAGCGCCCCCTCGCGCTCGGCGCCGACTTCGCCGTCGCCAGCGGGACGAAGGCGCTGACCGGGCACGGCGACGTGCTGCTCGGCTATGTGGTCTGCCGGAACCGGGAGTTGGCGGACTCGGTACGGCAGTGGCGGAAGACGATCGGCGCGATTCCGGGTCCGATGGAGGCGTGGCTGGCCCACCGCTCGCTGGCCACCCTGGACGTGCGTACCGCCCGGCAGGCCGCCAACGCCCTCGCCGTGGCGGAGGCGTTGGAGCTGCGGCCGGAGGTCTCGGACGTCCGGCACCCCGGGCTGCCGGGCGATCCCGGACACGCGCGGGCCGTACGGCAGATGCGCCGCTTCGGCTGTGTGGTCTCCTTCACGCTCCCGGACCTGGAGTTCGCCGAACGCTTCCTCGCCGCCCTGCGGTTCGTGGACAGCGCGACCAGCTTCGGCGGCGTCCGCTCGACCGCCGAACGGCGTGGCCGCTGGGGCGGCGACGCGGTCCCGGAGGGTTTCGTCCGGCTGTCCGTCGGAGTGGAGGACCCGGCGGACCTGGTGGCCGATCTGCGCCAGGCGCTCGACGCCGCCGCCACCCACCCCCCGCACCCCGCGCCCCCGAGCGGCGCCAACCTCCCGCCACACCACGGCAGTCACCACCCCCTGCCCCCGCCCACCTGACCCCCGCCGGACGGGAAGGGGCCTGGGGCCGGGGCACTTGGACGGCCGGGGACGGGGCCGGAGGGTCAGGCGCCGGTGGTGCCGTCCACGCGCTCCCGGAGCAGGTCGGCGTGGCCGTTGTGCCGGGCGTACTCCTCGATCATGTGGACCAGGATCCAGCGCAGCGAGGCCCCGGGAGCGCCGACCGCCTCCGCCTCCTCCGACGGGAACCGGCCGAGGGCGTCCAACTCGGCCCCGGCGATCGCCTTCCGGGCCTCCTCGACCTCGGCGCGCCAGGTGGTCAGCGCCTCGTCCAGCCCCCGGCCGGGGACGAGTTCGAAGCCCTCGTCGCTGTCGTCCCCGTACAGCGACGGCACGTCCCGCACGGCGAACACCCGCTGGAACCAGAAGCGTTCCATCTCGGCCAGGTGCTGGACGAGGCCGAGCAGCGTCATGGTGGAGGGCTCCGCGGCGGCGGTGCGCGCCTGCTGGTCGTCCAGCCCCACGCACTTCAGCTCCAGGGTGGCGCGGTGGAAGTCCAGCCAGCCCTCCAGCGTGGCGCGTTCGTCGGCGCTGAGCGGCGGCATCGGACGGCTCTCGGGTGTCATCGTCATGGCCTGATCATGGCAGAGGCCCGGTCGCCGCCCAGAGGGACGCCCAGCTCAGACCGGCGGTACGGGCGGCGGCGCGGATCCGGCGCGCCCGGGCGTCCCGGGCCCGGCGCCCGCCGTGGACCGCCCGTCCGCCCCGAGCCGCCGGTAGAGCACGGCGAGCACGAGGTGCGCGAGCGGCAGCGTCACGGCGGCGCTGACGGTCAGGGCGACCGCGAGCGGCGCGAGGGCCCCGGCGGCGTCCGCGACATAGGTGTTCTCGGTGACCAGCGACAGGACGGCGGACCTGACGCCGTCGCGCGACGCGCCCGCCAACTCCCGTACGACCAGCAGGAGTCCGGCGGTGAGCAGGCCCAGGGAGAGCGCGAGGGCGCCGAGGCGCGGCCACACCGTCCCGCCCCGGGCCGTCCGCCGCCACACCAGCGACCAGGAGCGGTGCAGCGCGTCCACCGGGGCCAGGCCGTCCGTGGCGGCGGCGGCCGGGGCGAGGAGCAGCCCGAGGCCGAGCGCCAGTGCGGGCAGGACGCCCAGCACCGGCGCGAACACCCACACCGCGCCGGAGACGGGGTCCGGTACGACGGGCGCCACGGTGGAGGCGAGCGCGAGGGAGATCAGCAGCCCGCAGACGAGCGGAATCCCCACGCTCACCCCGCGCAGCACATGGGTCCGGCCGACCAGGGCGAGCCGCGCGCGCTGACCGTCCCCGGCGCCGTCCCCAACTCCCGGACGAGCACCGCCGGTCCGGGCGCGTCCACGGCCCGCGCCGGAGGCCCCGGCGTCGTCCGGGCCACCCCCGGCGTCGTCCGGACCGCCCGCGAGGTCCGTGGCGACGGCCCGGGCGCAGACGAGTTGCGAGGCGGCGCGGCCGAGCCCCAGGAGCAGCAGGTACAGCGGCAGGGTGAGAAGGAGGACGAGCCAGACACCGCTGCCGTCCGGCGTGTACGAGTCCTCCATCCGGCGGGCGGTCAGCGCCCCCTCCCACATGTCGCTGAAGCTCGGCCAGGCCAGGAGGAAGGCCACGACGGTCAGCGTCAGGGCCGCCAGCAGACACCAGCCGGCGACGCGGAACGCCTCGCGGAGCAGCACCCGCCACCGGCGGCGCAGCACCCCGAACGAGCAGACGAGCAGGCCCGGTTGGGTGCCGTCGCGACTCGGCACCGGCCATCGCGCGGTCCGGTCCGCCGCCGGACGCTGCGGGTTGTTCCCGGGCACCGCCCCGCTCTCCGGTCGCCGCGTCGGGTCCATGGGCCGTTCCTTCCGTCGAAGGGTGCCGCCGGTCGGTGAGCCGCCGCCGATCCGCCGGGTGGCCGCCCGACCGGGTCGCCGACCACGGCGGGGGAGCGCGGCCCGCGACATCGCGGTACCGCCGGGTCGTGCGGCGGCGCCGGGCCGCGACGTCGGGCTGTCGCGGGGAGGCACGCGGGAGCGCGACGGATGGTTCCATCGGGCTCGCGCGCGCCGGGCGCGGATCCACACGACGAACCGCCCGCGCGTCCGCCCCTCACCCCGGTCCCGCGTCCGCTCTGGTGTCCCCGTACCCGTCCGCGCCCCTCCCGGGTCGGCGTCCGACCGGGTCCGCGCGGTGGGCGTCCGGTTCGGCCCGGTCACCCGGAGCGGCGGCGCTCCTCCTCGGTGTCCGCGATCGGGGTCTCGGCGGGCGCGCGACTGGAGAACCCCGGGTGTGAGTAGCCCAGTTGCGGGGTGCGCTGCTCGGGCGGCGGAGTGGCGGGCGGCCGCCCCTGGTTCCGGGCGTCGGCCGCCTCCCGGAGGAAGGGGACGATGCCGCGCTCCACCAGCGCCTCCCGCCAGGCGTCCCGCGCCTCCGCGACCTGCTCGGAGAGCGGCTGACGCGTCTCCGCGCGCGGCCCGACCGGCCGCTGCGCGGCGGGCGTTCGCCGTGCGCCGTCGCCCGTGACGCGGCCCGGGGCGCGGACGGAGCGGGAGCCGTTGCGCAGCGCGCTCCGCCAGACGGCGGCCATGGAGATCAGCGCGGCGGCGGCCGCCATGGCGGCGAACGCCCAGCCCGCCGTGCGGATCGGGGCCGCCATGGCCGGTTCGGGGCTGACCAGCAGCAGCGCGTAGCCGATCAGCAGGAAGATCAGGGCGGCGGTGCCCGCGAGCACCGGGGCCAGCACGGAGACGACGGCGGTGACCCCGGCGCCCGCGCTCTCCGCCAGCCCGTCCCCGAGCGTCCCGCTCCGAACCCCCGGCTGCCCGTACGCTCCCGGCTCACCGCCCAACCCGTGCTCTGGCGTGGCGTCCTGGTCCCGTCGTGGGCTCTCCGTCGCGGCCGTACCCGCCAGTTGGCGTCCGGCCGCGGTCCCGTCCCCGGAGTCGCCGCTTCGCGTGCCGCCGCCGCTTCCCGAACGGCCGCCGGTCTCCGCGCCGTCGCCGACTCCGGTGCCGTCCGTCCCAGGGAAGCCGCCCGGGGAGGAGTCCGGGGAGCGATCCGGCGTGGCAACGGCCCCGTCCGGCCCGCCCGTTCCGGCTCTGGTACCCGAACCGGCCGCCGTCAGGGCCTCGTTGGTGGCGTCCCCTCCGTGCCCGGCGGTCTCCCGCCACTCCGCGCGCAGCCGGACGAACCGCTGGTACTCGACGGCGGCGCAGGCCGCGATCGCGACGGTGGCGCCGAGCGCCATGGCCCGCAACTCCTCGGTGCCGGGCCGGTCCTGGGCGGACGCGTTCCCCGGCGGACGGGGCTCGGCGCGCAGCGCGGCGTCCACGGCCCGCTCGAACTCGGGCCGGTCTTCAGGCAGCAGGTGCGGAGCGCTGTTCATGTGCATCCCCCGATGCTCCGTAGGGCCGTGGTGGCCGGACGACGGGCAGGGCAGGTGACAGTGGAGCGTGCACGTACGGAGAGCTGATGGTAGGGGGCTTCCGGCACCCGTGACAGGGAACCGCCGGAAAACTACCGTCAGCGGGACCGGGCAGGCGCGCCCACGCTGTGTCCGCCGTGGAGACGCCTTCCCGGGATTCCGCGCCTGAACCTGTTATTCCGCGAGCGGGAGTTGGGTGACGAGCAGCTTTCCGGCCATGGTCACTCCGCCGTCCATGGCGATGGCCAGCCCGTCCGCGTAGATGTGCGGGCCGGTGACGTCGGGGCCACTGTCGTCGTCCTCGCTGCCGACCTCGCCCAGCAGGTACGGGATGGGACTGTGGCCGTGCACGATCCGCTCGCCGCCGAAGGCGCCCAGCAGTTCGCGGACGGTGTCCACCCCGGTGGTCTCGTCCCGGAAGGCGAACCGCTTGGTGAACTTGCGGAACAGGTCCCAGGTGACGTCCGCGTCCGACTCCTGGAGCGCCACGGTGACCGCGTCGTTGACGGCCTCGATGGTGTCGCCGTACTCCAGGTAGCAGGTCGCGTCGGAGTGCACCAGCAGGTGCCCGTCGGCCAGGGCCATCGCGTCCAGCCGCGCCATCCACTGCACGTGGTGGTCGCGCAGCCGCTCCATGTCGGTGCGCTGACCGCCGTTGAGCAGCCACGCGGCCTGGAACGACGCCGTCCCCGCACCGGAGTTGACCGGGGTGTCCCCGAACCGCTTCGCCCCGATCAGGAGCAGTTCGTGGTTGCCCATCAGCGCCTTGCAGTAGCCCCCGGCCGCCGCCGCCTCGGCGGAGAGCTGCATCACCAGCTCGATGACGCCGACCCCGTCCGGCCCCCGGTCGGTGAAGTCGCCGAGGAACCACAGCCGGGCGTTGCCCGCGATCCAGTGGTCCTCCGCGTCGATGATCCCGACGGCCGCCAGCGCGGCGCGCAGCTCGTCCAGATAGCCGTGCACGTCACCGACGACGTACAGCGGGCCGTCCCCGTCCTGCCGGGCCGCCGCCTGGGCGGTCGCCTGCCCCGGGAGGTCGACGAGGGTCGGCTCACGCGGTGCCGCGCCCGCCCCGATGACGGGCATATCGCGCTTGGTCGGGGTGTACTCGGGCAGCTCCTCGGACGCCGGGCTCCCCGGGTGCGCCCCCGGCGCGTGCGCGGGCGGAGCGGGGGCCGTCTGCGGATCCGGCGCACCCGCCGGGGGGTAGGCAGCGCCGGGGCGAGCCGGAGCCTGACCCGTGGCCCCCGCTCCCGCGCCCCGCGGGGAGGAAACGCCCGCCGCCGACGGCCCGGCGGGAGACGGCACCGCGGCGGACGCCCCGGGAACCGGCGCCCCGGAGGAGACGGCGGGAACAGAGGGAACTGAGGGAACTGAAGGGGGAGAAGGAACGGAAGGAGGGGTGGGGCGCGTGGCGGACGGGCGGCCCGTGGCGGACGGGCCCGCCGTGGCACGAGTCGGTGCGGCGGGGTGCGGGGGCGGCGCGGTGCGGGCGGAGTGCGCGGGATCGCGCTGGCCCGGATTCCGCGCCTCCGGCTGCCCGCCCCGCGCGGGCCGGGGGGCGCGCTGGTGCAGCGCCAGGGTGTCGTCCGGCAGTCGGCCGTCGGCTCCGGTCGGAGCCGGGGCCGACGGTCGCGGCAGCCCCGACGGCCCCGCTGGAACCTCGCGTTCGCCCCCGGTGGCCTGCGGCGACGGCGTACCGCCCCGAGCCGGGGCGCCTTCGGGCGCCGCGCCAGGCGAGGGGACCGCGCGTTCCGGTTCGGCGCCCGGTCCCGTACGCGCGCCGTGCGCTCTCACCCCGCCGTGCCATACGTCGGGTCCCTGACCGGCCCCCTGAGTCATCGACCCCTCCACCATCGCGCCGCCGCCGTGCATCTGTCGGACCTCCGCCCGCACCTGTCGGTCTGGCGGGACTCCCAGGTCGGGAGCCGGTCCCGATGTCGCCCGCCCATCATAGGAACGCCGGTCCCGACGTGCGACGCACCTGGGGGGTGCCATTTGACGGGCTGGGGCAACCCGAGGTGAATTCCTCCGGAATTCTCCGGCTCCCGCCCGCCGTCCGGCCCGCTGTCCGGCCCGCGACGCCGTCGTACCGTCTCGCGACGCCCGCCGCCGCCGGACCCGCGACGCCGTCGCCGCCCCATGGTCCACCGGCCGGGCCCGCCGCGCCACGGCGGGTCGCCGCCACCCCAACTCCCGGGCCTCGGCCCGCTGTCGGACAGCTCTCAGCCCCCGGGATCCGCGCCGCCCCGTCCGGTCCCGCGCCACAGCCCGCGTGACCGCCGAAACCCGCGGCACCCCCGAAACCCGGAACCGAACCCGGGACCCGGCCGGGCTGTCCGCTCTCCGCTCTCCGCTCTCCGCTCTCCGCTCTCCGCTCTCCGCGAGATCCTCGCGCCCCGCCCCGAGGCGACGCCGCCAGCCAACTGGGCGGCGGCGCGGTCCTTCGCGGCGAGCGGCTCCCCCGGCGGGGAACGGCTCAGGGGCGACGGCGGGCGAACTCGGGCGCGGTGCGGGCGCGTCGGGACTCCCGCCGAGGACCGCGGTCGCGGAACCGGCCCGGGGTCACTCGGCGGGCGGGGTGCGCGGGGGCTGGACGACCCTGCTGGACGGCTGACGCCGCTGTGAGGAGGTACGGACGATCAGGTCGGTCGGCATCACCTGACGCACGGGCTGGCCGGTGTCCACCCCCTCGATCGCGTCGATCAGCAACTGGATGACGGTGCTGCCGATCCGGCCCGGCTTGAGGGAGAGCGTCGTGATCGGGGGTTCGGTGGTGGCGTAGACCGTGGACTCGCTACAGCACACCAACAGCAGGTCCTCCGGCACCCGCAGGCCGTACCGGCGGGCGGCGGCCAGCAGGTCGGTGCCGTTCGGGTCGAAGAGGCCGTACACCGCGTCCGGACGGTCGGGGCGGGCCAGCAGCCGGTCTGCCGCGACGGCACCGGCGCACGGATCGTGCGCGGGATAGCACTCGTAGACCGGGTCCTGCCCGGCGCGACGGCACCAGTCCAAATAGGCCGAGGTCGACAGCCGGGTGTAGGTGTCGGTGCTGGTACCGGTCAGCAGGCCGATCCGGCGGGCCCCGGCGTCGGCGAGGTGGTCGAGCAGCCCCGTGACGGCCGCCTCGTGGTCGTTGTCCACCCAGGCGGTGACCGGCAGCGCCCCGCTCGGCCGCCCGTCCGAGACGACGGGCAACCCGGAGCCCACCAGCTCCTTGACGACCGGGTCCTGGTCCGAGGGGTCGATGACGACGGTGCCGTCCAGCGCGACGTTCGACCAGACGTCGAAGGGGCTGTGCAGGGAGGTCGCGGGCAGGATGACCAGCGCGTAGCCCCGGTCGAGGGCGGCGGAGGTCGCGGCCCGGGCCATCTCGGCGAAGTACGCGAACTCCGTGAAGGTGAACGGTTCTTCGCCGTACGTGGTGACCGTCAGGCCGATCAGCCCGGACTTCCCGGTACGGAGGGTGCGGGCGGCGGCCGACGGGCGGTAGCCGAGGCGGTCGGCCACCTCACGGACGTGGCTGCGGGTGGTGTCGGGGAGCCGCCCCTTGCCGTTCAGGGCGTCGGAGACAGTCGTGATGGAGACACCAGCCGCCGCGGCGACGTCACGAATACCCGCCCGTCCGCTCTGGCGGCTTCCGGTCCGGGTCGCGCGAGGCTTCGGCGCGCGGCTCACCTGATGCTTCTCTGCTGTCATGGCGACCCGATCGTAGGCCCGCGAACCACCGGTGCCAGGCACCTCGAGCCGGTCGACGGAAGTCACGATTCTGCAAGAGCTTTCCCGCCCGACGACCATGGAAAGACGGGAACTTGCAGGGACTCCCGGGAAAAGGGACGGATCACCGGGGAGGCGCGCGGTGGTTTCCCGGGCCCCGAGCCCACTCGTATCTCACTCGCACGAGCGACGCGCGCTCCCGCGCCCACCACGGCGCGACAGCGGACGGGACAGATCACAGAACGCCCCATACGCCCACGGCCGGAATCCTCTTAGGGTGAAGAGTATTGGCGGCACCGCCGCGTCAGCCCGCCCGAGCCCGGAAGACCACCGGGGAGGGAACGACGGGACCGACGGCGCGGCGGGCGGGACGGAGGACAACGGGGGACAACGGGGGAACACGGTGGAACGGCCAAGGGGAACCCTCTGGCCAGCGAGGCCAGCAAGGAGAAAGCAGCGAGTAACGGATGATAACGGTAAGTAAGCGTCGATAAGGGCGGGTTCCGGCCAGGCTCCACAGCGGGCACCATGCACCGGAGACCACCGGAGAGACCGGACACCACCGCGGACACCCCGAACCGGCCGAACAGCCGGACCCGACCGTAAGCGACCGGCCACGACCAGGAACGACCGCCAACACCGCCACCGCGAGGGTGCCGGACACCGGACCGGCGTCCGCACCCGTACGGCGCGGACGACCGCGAAACGGAACAGCGCAGCACCATACGGAAACGGCCAGAACAGATCACCAGGGCGGCGCGGACCGGACCGGTCCCGCACCGGCCAGCACGGACCAGCGCGTGGGCCCGGAACGACCGGACACCCGAAGATCCGTCTCCGGGAACCCAGTGACATCGGACACACCAGACAAGCCAAACGCTTCAGTCGCTCCGGCGGGGCAGCGGAACACGCTGGCCGGGCCGGGCCGCGGTCAAGGAGGACAGAGGACAGTGGTGAGCGAGAACACCCCGAGGTTGCGCGAGGCACTCAACGGCATTCCGGCGTACAAGCCAGGCAAGCCCGCGGCGGCCGGTGGACCGGTCTCCTACAAGCTGTCGTCGAACGAGAACCCCTACCCGCCGCTGCCTGGAGTGCTGGAGTCCGTCACCGGCGCCGCCACCGCCTTCAACCGCTATCCGGACATGGCCTGCACCGGGCTGATAGCCGAACTGGCGCGGCGCTTCGACGTACCGGCCGAGCACCTGGCCACCGGCACCGGCTCGGTCGGCGTCGCACAGCAGCTGCTCCAGGCCACGGCGGGTCCGGGCGACGAAGTGATCTACGCCTGGCGCTCCTTCGAGGCGTACCCGATCATCACCCAGATCTCCGGTGCCACCTCGATCCAGGTGCCGCTCACCCCGGACGAGGAGCACGACCTGGACGCGATGGCGGAGGCGATCACCGACCGCACCCGGCTCATCTTCGTCTGCAACCCCAACAACCCCACCGGCGCCGCCCTCGGCCGCGCCGAACTGGAGCGGTTCCTCGACCGTGTCCCCACCGACGTGCTGGTGGTGCTGGACGAGGCGTACCGCGAGTTCGTCCGCGACGAGCGGGTGGTGGACGGCATCGAGCTGTACCGGGACCGCCCCAACGTCTGCGTGCTGCGCACCTTCTCCAAGGCGTACGGCCTGGCCGGGCTGCGGGTCGGCTTCGCCGTGGCGCACGAGCCGGTGGCCGCCGCGCTCCGCAAGACCGCCGTGCCGTTCGGGGTGAGCCAGCTCGCGCAGGACGCGGCGGTCGCCTCGCTGAGCAACGAGGAGGCGCTGCTGGAGCGGGTGGACGCGCTGGTCGCGGAGCGGACCCGGGTGCACGCCGAACTCACCGCGCAGGGCTGGACGGTGCCGGTGTCGCAGGCCAACTTCGTCTGGCTGCGGCTCGGTGACCGGACCACGGAGTTCGCGGAGATCTGCGAGCGGGCCGGAGTGATCGTGCGCCCCTTCGCCGGTGAGGGGATGCGGGTGACGGTGGCGGAGACGGAGGCGAACGACCTCTTCCTCAAGGCCGCGGCCAGCTACCGCGCGAGCCTCCCCGCCGACGCCCGCTGACCGACCCCCAGCCCTCACCAGCGCCCACCCTCCGCTCTTCCGCGCGGACCGGCACCCGTCGGTCCGCGCACCCTTCTCCGGAAGTCCGGAGCCTCCGGCGCACCCCGGCGCCGCTCCGGCACGCCCGGCGCCGCGGCCGACCGCCGCCGCCCGCCCGGAGCCTTCGGTTTCTCTCGTTCCTCCGGTTTATCCCGGTTCCTCCCCTGGCTTCGGGCCGCCGCGTCTCCGCTCACGGCTCGGTGTCGGGCTCGCCCGCCACCTCCTCGTCACGCTCGTCACACTCCGCTACTTCACACTTCTCTCCGTGATGACTCGCGGCCCGGGCGGGCTCGCGAAGTGATCACCGGCGCGGACGGGAGGGGCGAGCGGGGCGCGAGCGGGAGCCGGAATCCCGCGTGGGGGCGGGAAGTTCGGAGAAGGCCTCGCGTCCGTTCCGTCCGGCTGTCGGGGGCTTGCGCACGGGAGGGCACCCCCGCCCGTATGTCCGAATCCGGGGTGGGCCATACTGCTGCTTGTGAATGTGAATTCATTCACGACCGCCCTCGGTGTGCGTTCATATCCGGCGATATCCGGTGAGCATCGGCATCGGGAGCGGGCGGAACGGCGCGCGGCCTAAGGAGAGCCCCGTGGATCTAGCTCTGGCGCCGGAGACCCTGGCGCGTTGGCAGTTCGGCATCACGACCGTCTACCACTTCCTGTTCGTCCCCCTGACGATCTCCCTGGCGTCCCTCGTCGCCGGGCTCCAGACGGCGTGGGTGCGGACGGGCAAGGAGAAGTACCTCCGGGCCACCAAGTTCTGGGGCAAGCTCTTCCTGATCAACATCGCGATGGGGGTGGTCACCGGCATCCTCCAGGAGTTCCAGTTCGGGATGAACTGGTCGGACTACTCCCGGTTCGTCGGGGACGTCTTCGGTGCGCCGCTGGCCTTCGAGGCCCTGATCGCCTTCTTCTTCGAGTCGACCTTCATCGGGCTGTGGATCTTCGGCTGGGACAGGCTGCCGCAGAAGCTGCACCTGGCGACGATCTGGATGGTGGCGATCGGCACCATCCTGTCCGCCTACTTCATCCTGGCCGCGAACTCCTGGATGCAGCACCCGGTCGGCTACCGGATCAACGAGGAGGCCGGACGGGCCGAACTGACCGACATCTGGCTGGTGCTGACCCAGAACACCGCCGTCGCGCAGTTCTTCCACGCGATCACCGCCGCCTTCCTGACCGGCGCGGCCTTCATGGTCGGCATCGCCGCGTACCACCTCATACGCCGTCGGCACATCCCCGTGATGCGCACCTCGCTCCGGCTGGGGCTGATCACGATGGTCGTCGCGGGCGCGCTCACCGTCGTCAGCGGCGACCGGCTCGGCAAGATCATGTACGAGCAGCAGCCGATGAAGATGGCAGCCGCCGAGGCGCTGTGGGACACCGAGGCGCCCGCGCCCTTCTCCCTCTTCGCCTACGGCGACGTGGACAAGGGCCACAACTCGGTCGCCGTCGAGGTGCCCGGGCTGCTCTCCTTCCTCGCGCACGACAACTTCAGCGAGTCGGTGCCCGGCATCAACGACACCAACGAGCAGCTGCGAGAGCGGTACAGGGACACCGTCGGACTGGACGACTACCGGCCCAACATCCCCGTCGCCTACTGGTCGTTCCGCGCCATGATGGGCTTCGGCATGGTCTCCCTCGCGCTCGGCGCGATCGGGCTCTGGCTGACCCGCACCTCCTTCTGGCGCGCGCCCGGGCTGCGGACCACCGCCGAGGAGGTGCCCCGGCTCGCGCTGACCCGCACCCGCGAACTCGGCCCCACCCTGACCCGCTGCTACTGGCGGCTGGCGCTGCTGACCATGGCGTTCCCGCTGATCGCCAACGCCTTCGGCTGGATCTTCACCGAGATGGGCCGCCAGCCCTGGGTGGTCTACGGAGTGCTGCCCACCGCCTCCGCCGTCTCCCCCGGCGTCTCGCAGACCGAAGTGATCATCTCGCTCTCCGTCTACACCCTGCTGTACGCGGCGCTCGCCGTCATCGAGGTACGGCTGCTGGCGAAGTACGTGAAGGCGGGCCCGCCCGAACTGTCCGAGGACGACCTCTCGCCACCCACCCGGATCGGCGGGGACCGCGACCCGGACCGCCCCATGGCCTTCTCGTACTGACCCCCACCCACCCCGTGCCCTGAGAGGAGCGCGTGCCGCCATGGAACTGCACACCCTCTGGTTCGTCCTGATCGCCGTCCTGTGGACCGGCTACTTCTTCCTGGAGGGCTTCGACTTCGGCGTCGGCGTCCTCACCCGGCTGCTCGCCCGCGACCGGCCCGAGCGACGCGTGCTGATCAACACCATCGGGCCCGTCTGGGACGGGAACGAGGTGTGGCTGCTCGCGGCGGGCGGCGCGACCTTCGCCGCCTTCCCCGAGTGGTACGCCACCCTCTTCTCCGGCTTCTACCTGCCGCTGCTCGCCATCCTGCTCTGCCTGATCGTCCGGGGCGTCGCCTTCGAGTACCGGGCCAAGCGCGAGGAGGAGCGCTGGCAACGGAACTGGGAGTGGGCGATCTTCTGGACCTCGCTGCTCCCCGCGTTCCTGTGGGGAGTGGCCTTCGCGAACATCGTGCGCGGGGTGCCGATCGACGCGGACAAGGAGTTCGCCGGAACGCTGCTCGACCTGCTCGGCCCCTACGCCCTGCTGGGCGGCGCCACCACACTGACCCTCTTCACCTTCCACGGCGCGGTCTTCACGGCTCTCAAGACGGTCGGCGACATCCGGCTGCGGGCGCGCCGTCTCGCCACCGCGCTCGGCGCCCTGACGGCGCTGTTCGCGGCGGTCTTCCTCAGCTGGACGCAGCTGCGGGACGGGAACACGGCCAGCCTGCTCACCCTGCTCCTCGCGGTGGCCGCGCTGCTGGCCGCGCTCGGCTCCAACGTGGCCGGACGCGAGGGCTGGTCGTTCGGCTACTCCGGGGTGACCATCGCGGCGGCCGTGGCGACGCTGTTCCTCGCGCTGTTCCCGGACGTGATGCCCTCCACGCTGCGCCCGGAGTGGAGCCTCACCGTGGAGAACGCCTCCTCCAGCCCGTACACGCTGACGATCATGACCTGGTGCGCGGGGATCGCCACCCCGCTCGTCGTGCTGTACCAGGGCTGGACGTACTGGGTGTTCAGCCGGCGCATCGGCGTGCACCACCTCGCGCCCCCAGCGCACGGCGCCGCCACCCCCGCCCCGGCCCTCCCCGTTCCCGCCCCCGCGCGGGCCGGCGCCCCGGCCGACGGTGCGGGCGCCACCGCCGGGCGACCCGGCGCGTCCGGGACCGGGACCGCCGGGACCGCCGGGGACGACAACCCAGGCCGACGGCGGAACTGAGGGAGGCGCCGTGCGACCCGTCGATCCGCGTCTGCTCCGGTACGCCCGCGCGACCCGGGGCTTCCTGGCGGCCTCCGTGGCGCTCGGGCTGCTCGGCGCGCTCCTCGTCATCGCCCAGGCGACACTGATCGCCGAGATCGTGGTCCGCGCCGTCGACGAGGGCGCGGACGCCGGGGAGCTGCGCGAGCCGCTGCTGCTGCTCGCCGCCGTCTCGCTCGGCCGCGCGCTGGTCTCCTGGCTGACCGAACTCGCCGCGCACCGCAGCAGCGCCGCCGTCAAGTCGGAGCTGCGCACCCGTCTGCTGACGCACGCCACCGCGCTCGGACCCGGCTGGCTCAGCCAGCAGCGCACCGGCGAACTGGCCACCCTCGCCACCCGGGGCATCGACGCGCTGGACGACTACTTCGCCCGCTACCTGCCCCAACTCGGGCTGGCCGTGGTGGTACCCGTCGCGGTACTGGCCCGCGTCGTCGGAGCCGACTGGATCTCCGCCGCCATCATCGCGGGCACCCTGCCGCTCATCCCCGTCTTCATGACGCTGATCGGCTGGGCCACCCAGGCCCACATGGACCGGCGGTGGCGTCAACTCTCCCGGCTCTCCGGGCACTTCCTGGACGTCGTCGCCGGGCTGCCCACCCTGAAGGTCTTCGGACGGTCCGGGGCGCAGGCCGCCGGAATCCGCGCCGTCACCGCCGACTACCGGCGCGCCACCCTGCGCACCCTGCGGCTCGCCTTCCTGTCCTCCTTCGCGCTGGAACTGCTCGCCACCATCTCCGTCGCCCTCGTCGCCGTCAGCATCGGAATGCGGCTGGTGCACGGCGAACTCGACCTGCGCACCGGGCTGGTGGTGCTGATCCTCGCGCCCGAGGCGTACCTGCCGCTGCGGCAGGTCGGCGCCCAGTACCACGCGGCGGCCGAGGGGCTGGCCGCCGCCGGGCAGGTCTTCGACGTGCTGGAGGCTCCGCCGCGCCGGGGCGGCGCGCGGCAGGACGGCACCGCCCAACTGCCCGCTCCCGACGTACGGTTCGCGCCGCTCACCCTGGACGGCGTCACCGTCCGGCACCCGGGCCGGGACCTCGACTCGCTGTCCCGTACCAGCCTCACCGTCCATCCCGGGGAGACCGTCGCCCTGGTCGGCCCCTCGGGTGCGGGCAAGACCACGCTGCTCAACACCGTCCTTGGCTTCGAACAACCGGCTGCCGGGCGGGTGTTGGTGGACGGCACGGACCTGGCCGCGATCGACCCGGCCTCCTGGCACCGGCAGATCGCCTGGCTGCCGCAACGACCGGGGCTGTTCGCCGGGACCGTCGCGGACAACGTGCGGCTCGCCCGGCCCACCGCGAGCGACCCGGAGGTCGCGGAGGCGCTGCGGCAGGCGGCCGCCGAGGATGTCTCCCCCACGACGGTGCTGGGCGAGCGCGGCGCCGGTCTCTCCGCTGGTCAGCGCCAACGGGTGGCGCTGGCCCGGGCGTTCCTCGCCGACCGGCCGCTTCTGGTACTCGACGAGGCGACCGCCGCACTGGACGGCGCCACCGAGGCCGCCGTGGTGGACGCCGTCCGCCGACTCGCCGCCGGGCGCACGGTGTTGCTCGTCGCGCACCGTCCCGCACTGCTCGGGATCGCCGACCGCGTCGTGCGCCTCGCGCCCGCCACACCCCCCGTCCCGGACGCGAACGGGCCGGTGCGCGCGGGCACGTTGGCGGAGGCGACGGCGGACGCGGGGACGGGCGCGGACCCGGACCCAGGCGCGGGCGCGGACGCCCGTGCCGCTTCCCGGAAGGCCGACACGGACCCCGCCAAGAGCGGGGACGCGAGCGGGGACGGAACCGCCGACGGGGACGGACGTGTGGGCGGTCCGCTGGCCCAGGTCCGCGCCGCCGCACGCCCGTTGCGGGGCCGTCTGGCGCTGGCGCTGCTGCTCGGGGCCCTCGCGCTGGGCAGCGGCGTCGCGTTGATGGCGACCTCGGGCTGGTTGATCTCCCGCGCCGCCGAACAGCCCCCGGTGCTCTACCTGATGGTGGCCGTCACCCTGACCCGCGCCTTCGGTATCGGACGGGCGGTCTTCCGCTACGGCGAGCGCCTCGTCTCCCACGACGCGGCCCTGCGCGTCCTGGCCGACCTGCGCGTCCACGTCTACCGGCGGCTGGAGCGGCTCGCGCCCGCCGGGCTGCGGGGCAGCCGGGACGGCGATCTGCTCACCCGGCTGGTGCGGGACGTCGAGGCGCTCCAGGACTACTTCCTGCGCTGGCTGTTGCCCGCCGCCGCCGCGCTCGTCGTCAGCCTCGCGGCCGTCGGGTTCACCGGCTGGCTGCTGCCCGAGGCCGGGGCGCTGCTCGCCGTCGGGCTGCTGCTCGCCGGTGTCGGCGTACCCGCGCTGACCGCGCGGCTCTCCCGCCGTACCGAGGGCCGACTCGCCCCCCTCCGCGGCGACCTGGGTACCCGCGTACTCGATCTGCTCACCGGCACCGCGGAGTTGACCGTCTACGGCGCGCTCGGCGCCCGGATGCGGACGGCGGGCGCCGCCGACGCCCAGCTCACTGGGCTCGCCGCCCGCTCCTCGGCGCTGACCGGCCTGGCCGCCGGGCTCAGCGCCCTCACCGCCGGACTGACGGTGACCGCCGTGGCCTGGGTGGGGGTCACCGCCGTCGCGAACGGCCAGCTGGAGGGGGTGTGGCTGGCGGCCGCGGTGCTCACCGCGCTCGCCGCCTTCGAGGCCGTCACGGGTCTGCCGCTCGCCGTCCAGCAGCGCCAGCGCACCCGCCGCTCGGCGGAGCGCGTACGGGAGGTGCTGGACGCGCCCGACCCGATCACCGAACCCCAGGACAGCGGCCGGTCGTTGACCGCTCCGGAGGACGCGTCGGAGGGTTCGTCCCTCCGGCCGGGCCACACCGGTGCGTTGACGCGGACCACTGGCGCGGCGGAGCCGCCCGTCTCTCCGTTCCCGCTCTCGGTGCGCGGGCTGACCGTCCGCCACCCCGATCAACCCGCCCCGGCACTACGGGACTTCAGCCTGGAGCTGGAGCCGGGTCGGCGGGTCGCGGTGCTCGGCCCCTCGGGTTCCGGCAAGACCACGCTGGCGCACGCCCTGTTGCGCTTCCTCGACCCGGAGGACGGCACCTACCTGCTCGGCGGGGTGCCCGCCGGACGGCTCCCCTCGGACGCGGTCCGCCGGTTCGTCGGGCTCTGCGCCCAGGACGCGCACCTCTTCGACAGCACGCTCCGGGAGAACCTGCGGCTGGCACGCCCCACCGCCGGGGACGCGGAGCTGCGCGCCGCGCTGGCCGCCGCACGGCTCGACGACTGGGTCGGCACCCTGCCGGAGGGGCTGGACACGGACGTCGGGGAGCACGGCGCCCGGCTGTCCGGGGGGCAGCGGCAGCGGCTCGCCCTCGCCCGGGCGCTCCTCGCGGACTTCCCCGTGCTGGTCCTGGACGAACCGGCCGAGCACCTGGACCTGCCCACGGCGGACGCGCTCACCGCCGACCTGCTGGCGGCGACGGAGGGCCGCACCACGGTGCTGATCACCCACCGTCTCCAGGGGCTCTCCACGGTGGACGAGGTGATCGTCCTGGACCGCTCGGGCCGGACCGCGCAACGCGGGACGTACCGCGAACTCGCCGCATCCGAGGGGCCATTCCGCGCGATGCTGGACCGCGAGGCGGCCGTCGCCGCCCCTCCGGAACCGGACGGGCCGGGGCCACGTGGACCGGCCCCGGAGCGGGAGCCCCGCCGACCGGACACCCGGCAGCTGGGCCCCCGCGCGCCGGTCGCGTGAGACGGCCGCACGGACCGGACGGGCCGAGGCACCGAGGGCGAGGGCGAGGATGCCTGGGGGCCGGGATGCCCGGGCACCAGAGGCCGGGGCGGTGGCGGTGGGTCAGCGGGGCAGCAGGGACTCGATGACCTGGGCCACGCCGTCCTCCTGGTTGGAGGCGGCCTGGTGGGTGGTCGAACGGCGCACCAGGGGATGGGCGTTGGCCATGGCGTAGGAGGTACCGGCCCAGCTCAGCATCGCCAGATCGTTGGGCATGTCCCCGAAGGCGACGACCTCCTCGGGTCGGATGCCGCGCTCGGCGCAGCAGTCCGCGAGGGTGCTGGCCTTGCTGACGCCGCGCCCGCTGATCTCCAGGAACGACATCTCGCTGGACCGGGTGAACTCTGCGTGCGCGCCCGCCACTTGACGTGCCAGCTCCAGGAACTCGTCCGGTTCCAGCTCCGGATGGTAGGCGAGCAGCTTCAACACCCCGTCGTACCCGGCGCCGTGGAGGTGGACGCTCCCCTCGGCGGGAACGGGACCGCGCGCCGCGCGCTCGGCCGCCGCACCGCCCCCGTCGGCCGCGGCCTCCAGCACGGCGTCGGCCTCCACGTCCGGCACGGCACCGGTTGCCGCGTCGTCGGACACCGCCTCACGGGGTGCCGCGTCGCGGAGGGGGGTGGCGGCCGGGCCCGACCGCGCATCCGTCTCCGCGAGGGCCGGTGTCGAGGGAGCCGCGGCGCCCGGAAGCGTGCCGCCCGGGTGGGTGGCCGTCGTCTCGGTGGCGAGGAGCTGCTCGACGGGGGTGAAGACGTGCGCCGGGTCCGCGAAGAACGGCGGGTAGCCGGGCTCGTACCGGATGCCGCTGACCCGCTCGACGGCGAAGGTCACCCCGGGCATCGCCGCGCGCAGCGCGTGCACCACCGTCAGCGCCTCGGGCTCGCCCAGGGGTCGCAGCTCCACGACACGGCCGCCCCCACGGAGGTCCACGAGGGCGGCGCCGTTGCCGCAGATCGCGAGCCCGTGCTCATGGACGTGGCGGCTGACGACGTCCATCCAGCGGGGCGGGCGCCCCGTGACGAAGAACACCTCGATCCCCGCGACCTCCGCCGCCGCGAGCGCGGCCAGGGTGCGCGGGGACACCGTGTGGTCGTCCCGCAGCAGGGTGCCGTCCAGATCGGTCGCGATCAGCCGGGGCCGCGCCACTCCACCGGGCGGAACCACCGGGCTGGTGTGGGCACGGGGACCGCCGGGCGCGGACGGCCCGGGCGTGGGCGATCCCGGGGCGGGCGCCGGGGAGCGGGGGAGCGGGGTGGCGGACAGGGCCGGTGACGGGTCCGGGGCGGGGTGGGAAGACGGGTGAGTCACGGCTCCATCCTGACGCATATCAGAACAGAGGTGCGGAGACGTACGTCCGGGACGCGGCTCCCCACCTCCTCCACCACGCGCCAGCCGCCCCGGAACCCGCCCGGCCGGCCCCGCCGTGCGGCCCGCACAGCGACCGCCCCACGCGACTCCGCACGATTCCGCCCGGCCTCCCCGTACCGCGCGCGCTCGGTGACCGAGCGTGCGGACGCTCGCGCGGAGTGACCGGACCCGCGCGCTCCGTGTCGTTATCGCGGTAGTTCGCCCCTCAGTACTCCATAGCGTCCCTTTATGCCGTATAGAGGAGAGTAGAGAGGAGCGGAGGCCGATCCGAAAGCCACCGGCCGTCGGGCGGAGCTGGGAGACGGACCGTGGCAAGGGCCGAGACCGATGGCCACGGACGACCTTCCACCCCGCTGACCAGGAGAGACGGTCTCCGTCCCGGGAGGCCCGGCGGGACCGCGACGGGTTGGTCCGGAGCCATCGGCGGAACAGCCCGTCGCCGACCGTCGCCGATCCGTTCCGAGGAGAGCCCCATGGCGCGCACCCGCTTCGCCCCCGACCGGGGACTGACCCGCCGCATGGTGACCACCATGTTCCTGATCGGGCTGCTCTACGTGGTCTTCGTGGGCGTGCTCATCGCGGTGCTGGGCCGGGCCTGGCCGCTGATCCTGGTGTTCGCGGGCGGGCTGTTCGTCGCGCAGTTCTGGTTCAGCGACCGGATCGCGGCCTTCAGCATGGGCGCCCGGGAGGTCACCCCCGCCCAGGCCCCCGAACTGCACGGCGCCGTCGACCGGCTCTGCGCGCTGGCCAACATGCCCAAACCCCGGGTGGCCATCGCGGACACCGACGTGCCGAACGCCTTCGCCACCGGCCGAAACCAGCGCAACTCCATGGTGTGCGCGACGACCGGCCTGCTGCGCAGGCTCGAACCCGAGGAGCTGGAGGGCGTGCTCGCGCACGAGCTGTCGCACGTCGCGCACCGGGACGTCGCGGTGATGACGATCGCCTCGTTCCTCGGCGTGCTGGCCGGGCTGATGACCCGGGTCGCGCTCTTCAGCGGCCTGGGGCGCTCCCGGGACAACAACGCGAACCTGCTGCTTCTGCTGATCCCGCTGATCAGCGTCGTCGTCTACGTCATCAGCTTCCTGCTGACCCGGCTGCTCTCCCGCTACCGCGAGCTGTCCGCCGACCGCGCGGGCGCCCTGCTGACCGGGAGGCCCTCGGCGCTCGGCGCCGCGCTGACGAAGATCAGCGGCGAGATGTCGCGCATCCCCACCCGGGACCTGCGGCAGGCCGAGCCGTTCAACGCCTTCTACTTCGTGCCCGCCCTCTCCGGGCAGAGCATGGCAACGCTGCTCTCCTCCCACCCGCCGCTGGAGCGCCGCCTCGACCAGCTCGGGCGGATATCCAGCCAGCTCGGCCAGTGAGGAACCGCGCCCGGCCGCCCGTCCGTCCCGCCTCCCGTCCCCGATCCCTCCCCCCCCCGTTTCCGCCCCCTTCCGCCGTCGCGGGTGGGAGCCCTCCGCCACTGACGACCTCCCCTCCACCGGGGGCCTGGCCCCTCCACCGGACGAAAGGCAGGGATTCCCGTGGGTTTCCTCGACTCGATCCTGGGCCGCAGCAAACCGGCCCGCCCCGACCTCGACCAGCTGTTCTCCCTGCCCTCAGCGGCGTTGACGCTGAAGGCGGGGGTGGGCCTCGAACCCACCGGGGTGGGCGCGGTCTGCTTCGCCAGCGTCGAGGGCGGAGCCTTCATCCAGCTCCAGCACGAGGTACGGGAGTTGCTGAACACCGACGTGGAAAGCGGCGGTATCCCCGTCGAGTTCACGCAGGACGAGTACGGGTACACCTGGCTGCTCGCCCGGCAGGAGCGCGGCGACACCTCGTCCCTCGTCACCGATCTGCACGCCGTGAACTCCCTGCTCACGGAGGCCGGGTTCGGACCCCAACTGCTCTGCTCCCTCGTGGAGTTCGACGAGCCGGAGGGGGACCGCACACTGGCCCTCGTCTACCTCTACAAGCGGGGCAGCTTCTACCCGTTCGCCCCGCTCCCCGGCGCCACCGAGAAGCGCGACAACGCGCTGGAGCTCCAGGTGCGCGGACTGCTCTCCAAGGAACTGCCCCTGGAGAAGGACCTCTCCCGCTGGTTCCCCGTCTGGGGCGCCCCCGGCCTCTGACCCTGGCCACCGCCACCCCGAGGTCACCGCCCCCGTCCCGACCCTCCGGCCACGCCAGCCCGAGAGGCCAACGGGTCGGCGATGCGGCGGGACGGCTGGTCGTCGGTCGTCAACCGGCCGTCGGCAGGGTGTAGTCGAAGGTGTAGGCGATGGACCGCTCACCGTGCCGGGCCACGAACTCGCCGGTGCCCCGCAGCCCGGTGAGCGCCCCCGTGCCGGAGCCGGAAACCACCTCGAAACGGCAGCTGACCGTGGACTCCGCGTCGAAACCGCCCCGCTCCTCGACCACGAAACTCCCCTCGCGCCCGTCGAGTTGGCCCACGAAGCGCTGCATCCCGGTGAAGGTCCCGGTCGCCCCCGCGACCCGGTCGTCCCCCGTGGGCTCGTCGACGTAGACGATGCTGTACTCGCAGGTGGTGTCCGGCGCCACGATGCCGCCGCGGAAACTGTTCACGACCGAGGCGTGGGCCATCCTCGGACGGGCCTCCTCGGAGCCGAGCACCGTCTCCCGCCAGTCGGCGTACCCGAAGCGCCCGCCGGTGCGGACGGCCCCCGGCTCGGTGGCGGACGCGGGCTCGGTGGCGGACGCGGTGCTGGTCCCGGCACCGGACTCGGCGGTGGGCGCGGTGACGGCTTCGGCTCGGACGGTACGGGTCTCGGACATGGCTCGCCTCTCTCACTCGCCGTGCGGCCTCTCCGCCCGGCGCTCTGACCAGCCTGATCGCCGTACCTGACACCTTCTGACAGGTACGGCGCACAATGGCGTCATGCGCGCCGACCGACTGCTCTCCCTGCTCCTGCTGTTGCAGAACCGCGAGCGGATGACCGCGCCCCAGCTCGCCGCCGAGCTGGAGGTCTCCGTCCGCACCGTCTACCGGGACGTCGAGGCGCTCAGCGCCTCCGGCGTCCCCGTACGGGCGGAGCGCGGGCCCGAGGGCGGCTACCGGCTGATGGACGGCTACCGCACCCGGCTCACCGGGCTCACCGACGCCGAGGCCGGATCGCTCTTCCTCACCGGCGTCCCGGGACCGGCGCGCGAGCTGGGCCTCGGCGCCGCGCTCACCACCGCCCAGCTCAAACTCCAGGCCGCCCTGCCGAACGCCCTCGCCGAGCGCACCCGGCATATCCAGGAGCGCTTCCACCTGGACGCCCCCGGCTGGTTCCGTGGGGCCGAGCGGCTGCCCCATCTCGCGACCGTGGCCCAAGCCGTCTGGGACCAGAGGGAGTTGCGCGTGCACTACCGGCGCTGGCGGGGCGAGGTCCACCGGGACCTCCGGCCGCTCGGCGTCGTCCTCAAGGGCGGGATCTGGTACCTCGTCGCCACCCCCGCCCCACGTCCCGCTCCCGGCCCCGGCCAGTCCGCCGCACCAACCGACGAACCAGCCCACGCACCAGCCCACGAACCCGGCAACGGGACGGACCCGCATCGGAGTTCGCCGAACGACGACGCTCCCCCGGTGCGGACCTACCGGATAGCGCGGCTCCTCGCCGCCGAACCGACCGGCGCGACCTTCGACCGCCCCACCGGGTTCGACCTGGCCGCCCACTGGACGGAGTCCACTCGCCGTCTGGAGGCCCAACTCCACCAGGACACCGCGCACATCCGCCTCTCGTCCCGGGGACAGCGGCTGCTGCCGATGCTGTTCGGGGCGGTCGGTGCCCTGGCCCTGGACCACGCGGACCCGCCCGGCCCCGACGGCTGGGCGGAGGTCCAACTGCCCGTGGAGTCACGGCACATAGCCGTCGGGGATCTGCTCCGGCTCGGCGTGGAGGTCGAGGTGCTGGGCCCGCCCGCGCTCCGCGAGGCACTGGCCGAGACCGTCGCCGCGCTCGCCACCCGCTACCGCGCGGGACCACTCACCCCACGAGCCTGACCCCGGACGAACGACGGCGGAACGGCCGACAGCGGACAGCGGACGGAACGGGCCGCGGGGGCCGCTCTCCACCGAACACCCAGTTCACCAGCGGAGACTGGCCGCCGCAGGACACCGCGCCAGGCACCCGCCGGAACCGGCCACCGTGACCCGGTACCGGCACCGGCACCGGCACCGGCACCGGGTACACGAAAGCGTCCGTGAGCCCCCCGGGGGAGAAGGGCTCACGGACGCGATCGCGGACGCGGGGGTCGCGTCTGGCTCCGCACACGTGGTGCGAGGTGCGGTCCTTGCCGGAGTGCCAGAAGTCTCCGACCGGGACGGGAGTCAGCTTAGACACAGTTGGTCGCTGTACGCCACCTTCCGGTCACTCTGAGTTGACGTTGTTCGGCCTCAGCGGCTCGTGACACCAAGGGAGTTGGCCGGACGACGCGACGCACACCACCCCCGCCCCGGCTCCACCTCGCGAACTCGACGCGCACGAGCGTCCATTCGCGCCCCATGAGCCCACCCGGCGCCCCTCGACGACGGGTCGGCCGACGCCGGACGCCCGTCCACCGCACGAGCACCACCGCCACCGGTCACGGCTCGCGACGACCGGACGACGGCCCACCGCGACGCGGGAGACCCGCTCGTCACACCCGTGACCCCGCGAACTCCCGTGCGATGCCGTCAGATTCCGCTTCGTGGTTGTCCGGTAGGGACTTTCGGGTATGCCCGAAAGTCCTGGAACACCCCAGGATCACCGTGCACGCTGTACCTGCCGTCCCCGAGGCGAACACGGGGACACGGAGGGGTACCGCCCCGACCGGCGGTACGACGAAGGGGGAGTCCCTGAATGCGCACATCACAGAAGGCGGCGGCCTACGCCTGCGCCGCACTGATCGCAAGCGGCGGCCTGGCGACGGGCGCCAACGCCGCCCAGACCGGGACGAGTTCGGAGCCGACGGCACGGAATGCCTCGACCGTCTGCGAGCGGTACACAGGTCCGTACGCGCGGTGCGGGTCCGCCTCCAAGGGGCGCACCCAGGCCGCCTACGTCGAGAGGGGCGACAAGATCGACATCGTCGACCGCTTCAGGAACGGCCGGTCGACGAAGGTGGTGCTCCACGTCAAGGGCAGCGGGAAGGCGACCTTCTCCAGCAAGGGCAAGGCACGCAGGATCGTTGACCGGAACTACACCGAGGGCAAGAAGGTCCGCATCATGGTGTGCACCTCCTTCAGCAAGAAGGCCAAGTGCTCCGGCTGGAGCGGCTGGGGGCGGACATGAGCCACCGCACCGCGACCGCCGGGAAGTTCGCCGCCACCGCCTGCGCGCTGGCCGTGACCACCGGCGGGCTCGCCGTCACCGCGGGCTCCGCCACCGCCCAGGAGACCTCCCACCAGCGGACCACGGCGGGACCGCTCGCGGGGCCGCTCACGGAGGCGAAGAAGACGCGCTGCTACACGCGCCCGACGCCCAGCATCACCGCCGGATGCGCGAAGTCCAAGAAGATCCGGACCTTCGCCTGGTTCGACCCCGACGGGGACGACGTCAGCGTCCTGGACCACTACAGCAACGGACGGTCCACCAAGGTGCTGCTCAAGGTCGAGGGGTACAAGGTCAGGACCTACAGCAGCAAGGGCAAGACCATGCGGGTCATCAACCAGAACTTCCGCGAGAACCGGATGGTGCGCATCAAGGCGTGCACCTCCTTCAGCAAGAAGGCGAAGTGCTCCGGCTGGAGCAGGTGGTCCTTCACCTGATCGCTCAACGCGGGCGCGCCGGCCGGTAGTTACCGGCCGGCGCACCCGCTGAGGGGAGACAACGCCCATGAACGCCAAGGGAAAACGCACCGTGGCGGCCTGCGCCGGTGCCCTGATGGTGCCCACACTCCTCACCGTGCCCGCGATCGCGGCCCCGGGGAACGGGACACCGCAGCCGAGGAAGACCACCTGCGAGACGGTGTCGACCCAGCCGGCCGCCTTCTGCCGCAGCTCTGGGTCGAACGTGACGCAGGTGACGTACGTCGAGAAGGGCGACAAGATCAAGATCCTCGACCGGTATCAGAACAACCGCTGGACGAGGGCGATCGTGCACGTCAAGGGGCACTCCAAGAAGGAGTACAGCAGCAAGGGGAAGCGGCACCGGACGGTGGACAAGAACTATCCGGAGGGCCTGTCCGTCCGCGTCAAGGTCTGCACCTCGTGGACGAAGAAGGCCAAGTGCAGTGGCTGGTCACGGTACTTCGCCACCTGAGAATCGGACCATCCTCAACCCCCGTCCCCCCGGGCGACGTCCGGGCGACCGCCCCGAGCGGCCGCCCGGACGTCGCCGCGCACCCCGTCCCAACGGCCTTCCGTGGCCCCCGAGGCGCGCGGGACGAGGCGCGCGGGATCAGCCGCCGACGGCGTGGACGCCGCCGTCCACGTGCACGATCTCGCCGGTGGTCTTCGGGAACCAGTCGGAGAGCAGCGCCGTCACCGCGCGGGCCGCGGGCTCCGGGTCCCGCACGTCCCAGCCGAGCGGCGCCCGCTCCTCCCACACCTCACGGAAGAGGTCGAAGCCCGGGATGGAGCGGGCCGCCGTGGTCCGTACGGGCCCTGCCGCCACCAGGTTGCAGCGGACACGGTGCGCGCCCACCTCGCGGGCGACGTACCGCGAGGTGGACTCCAGCGCCGCCTTGGCGACGCCCATCCAGTCGTAGGCGGGCCAGGCGATCCGCGAGTCGAAGTCGAGCCCGACGAGGGCACCGCCCCGCTCCCGCATCAGCGGCAGCACCGCGTGGGCGAGCGAGCGCAGCGAGTAGGCCGACACCTCCAGCGCGGTGGCCACCGACTCCCAGGGGGTGTTCAGGAAGCCGCCGCCCAGCGCGTCCGGCGGAGCGAAGGCGATCGAGTGCACGGCACCGTCCAACCGGGCGTCCGCACCGAGGAGTTCACGGACGCGTGGGACGAGGTCGGCGAGGTGCGCCGGGTCGCGTACGTCGAGTTCGAGCACCGGGGCCGGATCGGGCAGCCGCGCCGCGACGCGTTCGACGAGGCCCATCCGCCCGTAACCGGTGAGCACCGCCTCGGCCCCCTCCCGCTGCGCCAGCCGCGCGGTGTGGAAGGCGATGGACGATTCCATGAGAACGCCGGTGACCAGCACCCGTTTCCCCGCGAGCAGTCCGCCCATGTCCCCGCCCCCCAGCGGAAATCGGCCAATACCGCGCGGATACTAGCACGACCGTTCGCCCTTTTTTATGCTCGTCGCTACGCTCCGCCCGCGCATGAGAGGACACCATGGCGCCTACTCCGCACCCGTCCGGCGACGGCCCGCGTCGGGACGGTCCGAACCAGCGCTTCAAGGACGAGCTCGACCGGCTCATCGACGAGCGGCTGTTCCCCGACGAGCACCCACCGAGCGCGCCCGGGCCCGCCACCACGTCCGGAGCCAGCGGCGTCTCCGGTTCCGCTGGCAGCTCCGGGTCCAGCACGGCTCCCGCCAGCACGACGGCCGATTCCGGTCCTGTTTCCGGTTCCGGTTCCGGTTCCGTTTCCGGAGACCGGGCCGGGGCCGGAGCGGGGCGCGCCAGGGCGGGCGAACCCCGGACGACCGGCGAGCGGGGCACGGCGGACGAGACCCCCGAGGCGAGCGAGGCGGATGACGCGGACGAACCGGAGATAGCGGGCGCCCGATCCGGGCACTCCCCCGCACGGCTCTCCCCGACCGGGTAGCCGCACCCCGGCACCGCACCGTACGCGGCGCCGGAACCCCGCACTGACACACGGTCTCAAGGGAGAGACACCATGGACCTGCTGGAGTTCGACAAGACCGCCGTCCTGGAGACGGTCCGCCTGGCCTCGGAGCACGACCTCACGGACCTCACGGCGCCCACCCCCTGCGCCGACTGGACGCTCGGCCAGCTGCTCTCCCACATGGCGGGACAGCACCACGGATTCGCCGCCGCCGCGCGCGGAGACGGGGGCGAGGCGAGCGTCTGGGAGGACCGCGCGCTGGGCGACGATCCGCTGGGCGCCTACCGCGCCGCCGCCGAGACGGTGCTGGCGGCCTTCGCCGAACCCGGCGTGCTGGAGCGGGAGTTCCAGATCCCCGAGATCACCCGGGCGATCACCTTCCCGGGGCGGATGGCCGTGGGCTTCCACTTCCTGGACTACGTGGTCCACGGCTGGGACCTCGCCAGGACGCTCGGCACCGAGCTGAAGCTCCCCGGCGAACTGCACGGCGCGGTGCTCGCCGTCGCCCAGCAGGTACCGAACGACGAGAGCCGACTGGGACCGAACGCCCTCTTCGCGCCGAGCCTCACCCCCGCGCCGGGGGCAGACCCCCTCGACCAGACCCTGGCGCTGGTGGGCCGTTCACCGGACTGGATCCCGCCCCGCCGGTAGCTCCGGCGACACCAGGCCACCGGTCGCCCCGCGGTGGGCCGGGTCCGGGCCCAGGCTCCCGTCGCGGCGGCCCCGGCCTCCGCGTCCTCCGCCCCGCCTCACCGATGCGGAGGCGCCGGTCTCACCGGCCACTGCCCCCCCCCCGGCGGGGTTTCGGGGGCCGCGAAGGTCTCGGGGGCCGGGCCCCCGGTGGGTCCCGGTCCGGCCCCGCACGTACGCGCCCCGTGCGGGGCCGGTCCGGGCTCCGGTACGGGGTTCCACCCCGGCGCGGCCCGTCCGGAAGCACTCCCGACCGAGTCGGTCCCGGCCAGTCCCGGTCGGAGCCAGTCTGAGCCGGTTCTGTCGGGTTCGTACACCGGGCCGGAATCGGTCGCGCTCAGGTCAGTCCCGGTCCGGGAGCAGCATGTTCAGCGCCCAGGACACGATCGAGATGATCAGACCGCCGATCAGCGCCACCCCGAAACCGTCCACGTGGAAGCTCAGGTCCACCTTGTCCGCGAGCCACGAGGTCAGCATCAGCATCAGGGCGTTGATCACCAGGGTGAACAGGCCCAGCGTGAGGATCAGCAGCGGCAGCGAGAACAGCCGGACGATCGGCTTGACCACGACGTTCACGAGCCCGAAGATCAGGGCGACCAGGATCAGGCTGAGCGTCTTCGTGCCGGTGCTCCCGCCGCTCAGCGTGATGCCGCTGAGCAGCCAGATCGCCACGGCGAGCGCGCCGGCGTTGGCGAGCGTCTTGATGAGGAAGTTCGTCATACTGAGATCGTTCCAGAAACCGTCGTCAGAGGCGCAAGGGGTGGGTCAGGGTGAAGGCGTTCCGTCTGGACGAACTGGACGCGGAGCGGGCCGCGCACGACGGCGCCTACCTCCAGTTCCTCCGCGCACAGCACATGTCCGTCGGGCTGTACGCGCTGGAACGCGGGTCGACCGACCCACAGCGCCCCCACCGGCAGGACGAGGTCTACTTCGTGGTGAGCGGCCGGGCCGCGCTGACCGTGGGTGACGAGACCACGTCCGTCGCGCGGGGCAGCGTGGTCTTCGTCCCCGCGGGCGTTCCGCACCGCTTCCACCACATCACCGAGGACCTGCGGGTGATGGTGGTCTTCGCGCCGCCCGAGGGCTGAGGCCGCCACCGGCCCGGCCGGGCCCGCCACCACCGTCCCTCCGGCACCGCGCCCGCGAGTCCGCGTCCTCCCGCCGTGGACCCCGCACGGCCGCCGGGCAGCGACACGCACACCTCTCCCGAAGACCCGGCCCCGGCCGACCTGAACCGACCCGAAGCGATCCCGGTGAGGTCTGTCCTGGTCTGGCCCTGGTCCGAACCGATCCCCGGGCCCGAACTGATCCGGCGTGCCCCGAACCGATCCGAACCGGTCCGGGCGATCGGGGTGCTCCGGAACGGCGCGGCGCGGCCGGACGCGGATCGGGGCGGATCGGGGCCGGGCCTCCGGGGGGAGGCGGGGACTCAGGGTCACGTAGGGGGTGGGTCAGGGGAGAAGGGGGGCCACGGCCGCCCCATCGCGCGACGGTCGGCTCTAGCATCGAAAGCGAAAACGACAGCCGTGAGCATCGGCGGACGCCGGGAGCGGACACGACCGCGCGGATCGCCACGCCAGACGCACTCCTGCGGGAAGGTGCGGGATCGGAGCAGGGAGACATGGACACCTCGGACGCCAAGGGAATTCTCAGCAGCCTGCCGTGGTGGGTGAAGTGGATAGCGATCCCGGTGATCGCCCTCGCCATCTTCGGTGGCCTGATCGTCAGCCTGTTGCAGTTCGTGGTCGGCCTGCTTTTCAAGGTGCTGGTGTTCGTCGCCCTCGTCGGCGGACTCGTCTACCTGGTGCGGCGGTTCACCTCGTCTTCCTCCTCCTCCCGCGGCGGCTGGTGACCGGGGCGGACGTTCCGCTTCCGGCGCCGTCTCCGGCGGGCACCGCCTCCTGCCGGGCTCCCGCCGAAGGCGCGGCAGCGGCGGCGCGGCCGGCGCCACCGGGTCGGTTCGTGCCGCCGGGTCCGGGCACGGCACCCGCCGGCCCCGGCAGGTCCCTCCGGCGCCGGTCCGCGGTCACCACCAGCACCGCCAGCAGCGTCGTGACCGGCACCGAGACAACGAGGCCGATCGAGCCGACCAGCGTGCGGACGATCTCCTCCGCCACCACCTCGCTGGTCGCGACCGTCCCCACCCCGCTCTGGGCGATGGAGAAGAGCAGCAGCAGCGGCAGCGCGGCCCCCGCGTAGGCCAGCACCAGGGTGTTGACCACCGAGGCGATGTGGTCCCGGCCGATGCGCATCGCCGAACCGTAGAGCGTCCGCCAACTGGCGCCCGGATCGGCCTCCTTCAGCTCCCAGACCGCCGAGGTCTGGGTGACCGTCACGTCGTCAAGCACTCCGAGCGAGCCGATCAGCACCCCGGCCAGCAACAGCCCCTGGATCTCGATGTCCGGATAGAGGCCGTGCACCAGCGCGGTCTGGTCGTCGGTGTCGCCGGTCAGCCGCCCCCAGCCGATGAAGAACGAGCCGAGCAGCCCGATCAGCAGCAGCGAGACCAGGGTGCCGAGCACGGCCACGGACGTCCGGGCGGAGAGCCCGTGGCACAGGTAGAGCGTCGCGAGCATGATGGCGCTGCCCCCGACCACCGCCACCACCAGGGGGTTCGAGCCCTGGAGTATGGCGGGCAGGATGAACAGCGTGAGCACCCCGAAGCTCACCACCAGGCCGACGAGCGCCAGGACTCCGCGCAGCCGCCCGACGAGCACGACCACCACCGCGAACAGCGCCGCCAACAGCACCATCGGCAGCTCCCGATTGGCGTCGATGA
The DNA here is from genome assembly GCF_013450295.1 of Streptomyces sp. AJS327. GTDB lineage: Bacteria > Actinomycetota > Actinomycetes > Streptomycetales > Streptomycetaceae > Streptomyces. The sequence goes on along the minus strand of NZ_SKBR01000003.1, from coordinate 352,125 downwards.
CGCTGTACTGGAGTTCCCGGGGCGCCTTCTCCGCGTAGGCGACCACCACCTCCTGGCCGACGTCGAAGGTGCGGGTGGACTGCGGGGTGACGACCTCGACGAAGGTGTGGCCGCTGTCCTTGCCCTCGGTGACCTCGATCTCGGCCTTCCGGCAGCTTCCGCCCGACCCCTCCCCGGGTTCCTTCCCCGCGCCGTTCGCCCCGCCGCTCCCCGCGCCGTTCTCCCCGCCTCCGCCGGGCGGTTGGGGCTGCGCGCCGCCCCCGTCCTGCTGGGGCGGTGGCTGCTGCGCGTTGACCTCCCGGCAGTCCACCTGCTCCAGCTTGACGACCTTCGCCGCGAACGTGGGCCGGTCGTAGCCCAGCCCGCTGGCCTCCTTGTCCTGCCCGGGCAGGCCGCCCGGCCAGAGCGCGATCAGCCCGCCGAGCACCGCCACCGCGAACGGGATCAGCACCGCCGCGATGACCTTCCGCAGATGCCGGGAGACCGGCGCGGCGGGCCCGTGTCCGTGGCCGTGCCCCTGGCCGTGGCCGTGGCCGTGGCCGTGGCCGTGGCCGTGGCCGTTCCCGGGATCGGTACCGCTTCCGGTACCGCTTGCGCTTCCGGTGGGCGGGGGTCCGGCGGGGCGCGCTCCGGGCTCGCCGGGGGAGCGGCGGCCACGGCGGCCCCGCTCGGGGGGCCCGGTGCCGGGCGTCCCCGGCCCGCCCCCGCGAAGGCCGTGCTCCGGGTCTGGGCCTGGGCCGTGACGGGGGCCGGGGCCGGGAGGACCGGGACGCTGTCCCGGCTGGCCGCCCCGGACCGCGCGCCCCTCCGCGTCAACGCCCCCCGGCCCGCCGGGGCCGGGGCCGTACGCGCCCGTACCGGCGGCGTACGCCCCGGAGTTGGGCGAGCCGCCGGGCGCCGGGGCGTAACCGGGACCGGCGGCCGGATCGTGGCCGGGGCCGGTGCTCCCGTCCGGCCAGGGCGGCCCGCCGGGCGTCCCGGGAGGTGGCGCGCCCGGACCGGTACGGGGCGCGGCGGTGCCGGGGTGGGGCGGTCCGGCCCCGGGGAGCGGGGCGGCGTCGGGCGGCCAGCCTCCCGGCTGCCGGTAACCGCCCCACGCCTCGCCGTCGTGCGGTCCCTGGCCCTCGCCGGGTGCGGGCTGCTCTGGAATCGGAGTCACCGCCCGATCATCGCAAGAACCGATGGGTGCCCTGTTCAGCTCCGGCAGTGTGCCGTTAGCGTGGGAGGGCAATCTCGTCTGTTTCGCACATCGCGGGAGCTCCGGGCACGGGGCTGAGAGGGCGCTGACCGCCGTACCCCCACGGGTACCGGCAACGGCCGCGCCGACCGCCGAACCTGGTACCGGGTAATGCCGGCGTAGGGAGTGGGTCATATGACCACGCACGACGTACATCCGCACGCCGATGATGAGCCGCGGCGGCCCATCGGCTCACACAAGGACCATCTGCGCGGATCGCGCCCGGACATCCGGGTGCCCGTCCGCCGGGTCCATCTCACCAACGGCACCGACGTGGTGCTCTACGACACCTCGGGGCCGTACACCGACCCGCGGGTCGAGACCGACGTCCGCCGGGGTCTCGCACCGCTCCGCGAGAACTGGATCGTCCAGCGCGGGGACACCGAGGAGTACCCGGGCCGCACGGTCCGGCCGGAGGACGACGGGCTGAAGCACACCGCGCCGCGCGGTGGCGCCCGCGACCTGGACACGGTCTTCCCCGGACGCCCCCGCGTCCCGCGCCGCGCCCGAACCACCCCCGGGGCGGGGCCGGTTGAGTCCGCTTTCCCGTCCGGGATATCGGCGGCCGAGGGTCCGCGAGCCGCCGGGCGTCCGGCGCACGCGGAGGCCGGGGGAGCCGCCGGGGTCGTCGGCGCGACGACGGGGGCCGGGCCGTTCGGGGGCCGCCTCGCGGTCACCCAGCTCGCGTACGCCCAACGCGGGGAGATCACCCCGGAGATGGAGTACGTGGCGCTGCGCGAGAACCGCACGCCCGAGTTCGTCCGCGCGGAGATCGCCGCCGGACGGGCCGTCCTGCCCGCCAACATCAACCACCCGGAGTCCGAACCGATGGTCATCGGGCGGAACTTCCTCGTGAAGGTGAACGCCAACATCGGCAACTCCGCCGTGACCTCCTCCATCGAGGAGGAGGTGGAGAAGATGACCTGGGCCACCCGCTGGGGCGCCGACACGGTGATGGACCTCTCCACCGGCCGCGACATCCACACCACCCGGGAGTGGATCCTCCGCAACTCCCCGGTGCCGATCGGCACCGTCCCGCTCTACCAGGCGCTGGAGAAGACCGGTGGCCGGGCGGAGGAGCTGAGCTGGGAGATCTACCGGGACACCGTGATCGAGCAGTGCGAACAGGGCGTCGACTACATGACGGTGCACGCCGGGGTGCGGCTGCGCCACGTACCGCTCACCGCGCGCCGCAAGACCGGCATCGTCTCCCGAGGCGGCTCGATCATGGCCGCCTGGTGCCTGGCCCACCACCAGGAGAGCTTCCTGTACACGCACTTCGGGGAACTCTGCGACCTCCTGCGCGCCTACGACGTCACCTTCTCGCTCGGGGACGGGCTGCGCCCCGGATCCCTCGCGGACGCCAACGACGAGGCGCAGTTCGCCGAGTTGGAGACGCTCGGCGAGCTGACCCGGATCGCGCGCGAGCGGTCCGTGCAGACCATGGTGGAGGGTCCGGGGCACGTCCCGATGCACAAGATCAAGGAGAACGTCGACCGGCAGCAGGAGGTCTGCGACGGCGCCCCCTTCTACACGCTCGGCCCGCTGACCACGGACATCGCGCCCGCCTACGACCACATCACCAGCGGTATCGGCGCGGCGATGATCGGCTGGTGGGGCACCGCGATGCTCTGCTACGTCACCCCGAAGGAACACCTCGGCCTGCCCGACCGGGACGACGTGAAGACCGGCGTCATCACCTACAAGATCGCCGCGCACGCCGCCGACGTCGCCAAGGGCCATCCCGGCGCGGCCGACTGGGACGACGCGCTCTCCGACGCGCGCTTCGAGTTCCGCTGGGAGGACCAGTTCAACCTGGCGCTCGACCCGGACACCGCCCGCGCCTACCACGACGCCACCCTGCCCGCCGAGCCCGCCAAGACGGCGCACTTCTGCTCCATGTGCGGGCCGAAGTTCTGCTCGATGAGGATCAGCCACGACATCACCGAGCGGTTCGGTCCGGAGGGCGCGGAAGCGCTCAGTGAGGCGGAGATCGAGGCCGGAATGCTGGAGAAGTCACGGGAGTTCGCGGCTTCGGGCAACCGCGTCTACCTCCCGCTGGCCGACTGACCGCCGCACGGCGGGTGGGGGCGGCCGACCAACCGGCCTCCCCCACCCGCCACTTCACCCGAACCCGCCACCCCACAGCCCCACAGCCCGCCAACCCACCAGTCCCCGGGACAAGATGGGCCTCCGCCCTCCGACCAGGCGGTGATCCGCGGGCCTCAGCCTCGGACATCCGCACCCCCTCCGGGCCGGCCCTCACCGCCACTGGTGGTCGCGGGGTGCGGTCGACGGGGCTTCGTTGGGGGCGGGGCGCGCGTGTGAGCATGGGGGGATGCCAGACGAACTGCGCGTTGACGCGTCGGTCAGCATCCCCGAGGACGAGCTGCGGTGGCGGCTCCCACGAGACCCGGCGGTCGGCCGGGCCGACCCCGGCCTGGGCGGGTTCACCACCGAACTCCGCCTCGACACCACCGGTTGCGCGGGACTGGACCCGGCGCGGCGTCAGCGGGTCCGCGAGCGGGTCGCCGCGTTCCGCCGCACCGGGGACGTGGTCCTGCGGAACGAGGACGGGGTGATCACGGTGCTGGTCGACTGGGTCATCGAGCCTCCCCGTTCCCTGGCCGTCGCGCGGGAGCACCTGGCTGAGGCGCTCCGCGAGGCCCTTGCCGGGTCCTGAGCCGAACCGACGGGCGGGACGCGAGGGTTGGCGGCTCGGACGATCCGCGCGGCCGCCGCGATCCGCACCACGGGCACGGTGGACGTCCGGTCAGGGGGCGTGAGTGGGCACAGGTCGGCTTGAGGCTCCCCCCTCATGCCTCAAGCCGACCACGGCCGGTTCGCCTACCGTCGGCTGAACCGTCCGACAGCCGGCCGCATGGCGCCCTTCGGGACCGTTCGGCCACGGCGAGGGCCGGTGCGCGACGGAGCATCGGGCCAGACCCGACGGGCTCCGAACTCGCGTCTCTACAAGGGTAGTTGACCCTACGTCAGCATCCAATCACAAATCCGGAACTCATTCGACGAATAATGTGCCAGCGGCACCGCAAACGCCGGTCTACGCGGGTAATTGCGGCTAATGCGGGGTCTGTTGGTCCATGTTCGCCTTCACGATCGGAACGCGCGACCGCCCCGGACGCCACCGTGCGGCCCACGGCCCCCGACCCCCACCTCACCCCGTTCGGCGGCGGCATGTACCCGACCGGAGCACCTGTCCTGGTTTGACCGCGTGTCCCGCAGGCGAGACTCACCCATGGCCGACGAACGACCAGTGGTCAAGCGCACCGCACGCGCCATCCTGCTCGACGGTGATCCGGGCGAGGCGCGTCCGCCCCGCATGATCCTCATCAAGCGCACCAAACCGGGCCGCGAGCCCTACTGGATCACCCCCGGCGGCGGGGTCGAGCCGGGAGTGGACCGGACGGTGATCGAGGCCCTGCACCGCGAGGTGGACGAGGAACTGGGCGCCAAGATCACCGATGTGGTCCCCGCCTTCGTCGACACCGTCGAACACCATGAGGACCCGCCCGGTCCCGGTGGCCGGAGCCCCGGTGATCAGAGCCCCGGCGACCGGGACGACCGGCCGGGGGCCGCCGGAGGGGAGCACGCCCCGCCGGGCGGGAGCGCGCCCGGCGTGAAGGTGCAGCACTTCTTCGTCTGCCGACTCGCGTCCATGGACCCGTCGTTGCGGCACGGCCCGGAGGTCGAGGAGCCGTGTGGCGAGTACGAGATCGTGAGCGTCCCGTTCACCCGCGCGGGCGTCGCCTCCGTCGAGGTGGTGCCGCCCTCGCTGCGGCGCTATCTGGACGCCAACATCGAAGGGGTGCTGGCGCTCCTCGCCCCCGACCTCAGCTGACGCGCCCGGCCGCCGCTCGGAACCCGGCGGTCAGCCGAACCAGCCCTGGAACGGCGGCTCTCCACCCTCGCCCTCGCGGCGGTGCGCCTCGGCCAGCGCGCGCTCGGCCTGCTCGCGCCAGGCGGTGACGTCAGCCGAGTCCTCCGGCGGACCGGCCGAGGGGTCGTACGGGGGGACGCCGTGCGGCGGCGTGGGTACCCCGGAGAGCAGGGCGCCACGAGCCGCGATGGCGCCGGAGGCCCCGTTGACCGCGCCCGAGGCCGTCCGGCCTCCGCTCCCCCGGGGGTGAGCGGAGGCGTGACCGGGTGCGGCCGGTTCACCGGGGTGTCCCTCCACATGGGGCGGCTGGGTGCCGAACACGCAGTCCGGACCGCCCAGTTCGCCGAAGGGGGAGTCGGGTGGCGTCGAACCGGTCCGCACCACACGGCCGTTCAGCACGTCCGTCCCCGGATGGCCGGTCTCCGGGTCGCCGCGGCGTCCGGGCTGCCGTACCTGGCCCCGCTGGCCGTCCGTCCCCGAACCGTCCGCCGTTCCGGGGGCGTTGGGGAGGGTGGCGATCCGCATCGTGGAGGAGACACCGGAGGCGGTGGCGGTACGCGCTGAACGTGCCCCGCGTGTAGCGCCGTCGCGCTGTGGCTCCCGCGTGGCCGGGGAGACGGTGCTCAGTTCGAGAGTGGTGGGCTCGACGTCCGGCGCGGAGCCGCCCCGTCGGGCGGGTGGCACGGAGTGGTGGGGCCCGGCGGACTCGGCCAGGGCCGGTTCCCATCCGGCCGTCCGCGACCCGGACTCGCCCGTGCCGGGCGGGAGTTCGTAGGCCGCGTCGGGGGCCGGGCCGCCCCCCGGTCCGTCCGGGACGGTGCCGGGCACGGGGTGGGCGCCACCCGCCGGGGCGCCGGAGACGTCCGGCACCGGCGCGGGTACGAAGGGCACCGGGGCGTGGGCGTCGGGCAGCGGGACGAGGTGCCCGTCCGGCACCGAGACGGTGTACGCGGCGCGGTCGACGGACGGCCGCTCGTCGGTCCGCCTGGCCTCCCGCCGCTGAGCGGTGGGCTGTTGGGCGCTGGCCGACGGGGCACCGGCCGCCCGCGCGGGCCGCTGGACACTGGTCTGGCGCGTCTCACCGGCCGGGGGACCGGCCGTCGGCGCCCCACCCACCGGCACGCCGTGTCCGTCGGCTGCGGGGTGTCCCTCGACGGGGTGGCCGTGCGCGGGGCCGGTGGGCGCCGCGTGGCCGTTCGCGACCGGGATCGGCGGGCTGACGGAGGGCACCGGGCGGGCACCGGGCGCGGGCTGCGCTTCGGGCGCGGGCGCCGCGTGCCGTCCGGGCCGGGCGGGGGCGGCCGGGTCGTGGTGCGGGTCGGGCGCGGCCGGGGGCTCCTGCGGACGGGGCTGGTCGCGCCAGTCCGCCTGCCCACGCTGGCGGGCGGCGCGGGCGGCGCCGAAGAAGTCGCCGCCCTTGCGCTTGTAGTCGTCGGTGCCCCAGTCCCGGGCGTTGTGCCTGGTGACCTTCTGGAGGTGCGGAATGTGCTTGGCGCAGTGCAGGTACGCCTCCTCGACGGTCACCTCCACCCACAGCTCGGCGCGGCGGCCGGGCACCGGGTCCTGTGGCAGGTCCGGGTGGGCGGCGCGCAGTTCGGCGTCCTCCACGATCCGGGCGCGGCCGTTGACGTGCAGACCGATACGTGCCCGGATGAAGTCGATCATCAGGATGCCCAGGTGCGGGTTCTCCTGGATGTTGCCCAGGCTGGCGTGGACCCCGTTCCCCCGGTACTCCGGGTAGACGAGGGTGTGTTCGTCCAGGACCCGCAGGAATCCCGGGGGTCCCGCGCGGAAGCTGCTGTCGCACTCGCCGTTCCCGTCCGAGGTGGCGAGGAAGAACATCTCCTGCTGGTCGGTGAACTCCCGCATGCGCTCGTTGAGATGGTCGAGCACCTGCTCGTCGTAGAAGCGGTCGGCGCGTTTGGTGCTGCCGAGCCGCTCCTGGAGCCGGTGCTCTCCCGCGCTGCCGGGCCGCTCGGCGTGCGCGGCGGCGTGCGGTGGCCCATCGGGGTGCTCCCGGTGCCCCTCGGCGGGGGCGTGGGCCGCCCGGTACCGGCCGTCCGGCGAACGCGGGGCCGCGGCACGGGAGTTCGGCGCGCCTGGCGGATCCTCCGCGGCGACCGGCTCGTACGGAGCGCTGGCCGGGGGCCGGCTGCCTCCCGCGCGCTCCCGTCCGGTGGGCGCTCCGGAGTCCGCTGCTGCCACGCCGCTGTCCCTTCCGCTGGTCTCCGGGGCTAGTCCCCGGTGACGACCAGCTCTTCTATGGAGTCGTGCCGGATGCGGTGGGCGGGAATCCCGGAGGCCACGAGGACGTCCATCCCGCCGCGCACCATTCCGGGCGGTCCGGAGAGGTAGCCGTCACAGGTCGGCCACGGTCCGAACTGCCGTACCGCGTCTGTCAGTTCACCGGAGATCACATGCGGTCCCGGCTCGCGCGTGCCCAGGGCGACGACCGAGCGGACGGTGAGCCAGCTGTTCCGCGCGGCGAGTTCCCGCAGCGTCTCCAGGTCGTACAGGTCCTCGTCGTGGCGGACGCCGAAGAAGACCTCGACGGGACGGGGGCGGGCGTGCTCCACCACGTCCTGCACGAGCGCCCTGATCGGCGCGATGCCGGTGCCGCCCCCCAGGCAGACCAGCCCGGAGTCCGCGGAGTGGTCCACGGTCATCGAGCCCGCCGCGGGGCCGAGCCGGAGCACGTCGCCCGGCCTGGCCCGCTGCACCAGCGCGGTGGAGACCCAGCCGGCGGCCACCGCCTTGACGTGGAAGGTGAGCAGCCCGTCCGAACGGGGTGGGGAGGCGAAGGAGTAGTGCCGCCACACCCGTGGCCACCAGGGCGTCTCGATGCTGGTGTACTGGCCCGCCCGGAAGGGGTAGGGCTGGTCGGGGCGGACGGAGATCACCGCGATGTGCGGGGTGCGCCGCTCGTGGGCGACGATCTCCGCGTTCCACCAGGCCGGGGAGCGCATCTCGTCCTCGGCGGCGGAGTCGATCATGATCTGGGAGATCTCGGTGTACGCCCGTACCCAGGCGTTCTCGGTCTCCGCGTCCCAGCTGTTCGGCGCGTACTGGGTGAGCGCCCCGATCAGGCACTCCCCGACCGCCGGGTAGTGGTCGGACCGCGTCCCGTACTTGCGGTGGCCGCGGCCCAGACCGGCCAGGTACTCGTGCAGCCGGTCCTTCTCGTCGATCAGCTGGACGGCGGTGAGCAGCGCCCGGAAAAGCCGGTCGCGCTGGGCGTCCATGGACGCGGGGAACAGATCTCGCAGATGCGGGTGCTCCACGAACAGCAGGGCGTAGAAGTAGGCGGTCACCGCGTGCGCGACCGGCTCGACCTCCTGCATGGTGCGGCGGATCAGCAGCGCGTCGCGGGACGGCTCCCGCACGGACGCGACCGGGCCACCGGGCAGCGAGGCGCCCCCGGCGCCGAGCGGCCCGCCCGGGGCCTCCGGGACGGTCTGCCCCACGCCGCCCGCCGGGGGCGCGCCGGAAGCCACGGGTGGTGCGCCCGGGGCACCGGCGGAAGCGCCACCGGAGGCCGGGGCCGAACCCGGCGGGGGCGCCTGGCCGCCGGGGCGGGGCGCCAGCCGCTCGTGCACCGGCTCGGGTTCGCCGCCGCGCGTCCCGGGGGCGGCGCCGGGCTGCCCCGGCGCGCCGGGGTGGGCGGCAAAGCCGGAGGCGGCGGGGGGCGGCGGGCCCTCGGCGGAGGCGGGGCCCGGCCCGGAGGCGGCGGGGGGCGCGGTGCGGGAGCGGGCGGCGCTGGAGCCGACCGGACGGATGGGCTGCCGGGGCAGCACCGACGGCCGACCGCCGTCCGGCGCGGGCGGGGCGCCGGTGGCGGCCGTCTCCGGCACGCCACGTTGGTCGGCGGCCGGGGTGAACCACCCCCTGCCGCCGGTGTCTTCGCCGTCGCCATCCGCGGCGGGCGCCCCGTTGTCGGACGACGTGGTGGTCATGGTCTGCCTCGCCTCGAAGAACTTCCGTACTGTGTGCGCACGCTCGCAGTGCGTGCGTGCCGGTAATTCACTCCCGTGACGTGGACCACGGATTCCTCGCTCCGCGATGCGGACCCGACCATACCGTTGTGGTCCCTCGACACAAGCCCCACGCCCGGTTCCCCGGGATTCCGCAATTCGGAACACACGGGGTAACTGCTATCGCTCACCGACGAGTTGATATGCCTCGCGGAGATCGCCACCGGTGTACTGGTGCGAAGCGAGCCCGCTCACGTGCTGGTCCGCGTTGACGGCGACTGATACCGGAACCGTGGAGAAAAGGTCGACATCCGACATCGAGTCGCCATAGGCCACGCAGTCCGACCGCGAAAGCCCGAATTTCCCGCACAGTTCGTCCGCGATTCGCACTTTGTCCGGACCGGAGAGAATCCCGCTGGGATCCAGCGGTTCGCTGGGATACACCGAACGCGCGCCGGGGACCCGCGGCGCGACCTCCGGCCACACCGAACCGTGCGCGGCGTCCAGGCCCCAGTCGAGCAGACGGCGGACGAAGAAGTGCGGGGAGAGCGAGATCACCGCGCAGTGGTCACCGCGCTCCCGGATACCGGCCCACACCTCCCGGATACCGGACAGCCAGGGCGCACCGGTGAACGCGGCGTCGACGTGTTCCTCCACCAACTGGTGCCAGACCTCGCAGGCGCGCAGCGCGAACTCGGGCGCGGTCATCTCGCGGGCCGCGAAGCCGCGTTCGAGTTCGGCGATCTCCCGCTCGACGCCGAGCTGCCGGGAGATCTCCACGGCGGCGGCGGAGCCACGGATCAGCGTCCCGTCGAGATCGAAGAGATGCAGCCGGGGCCGCGTCAGTGAAGAGGTCATGGCCCCGATCGTAGGGGCGCGCCGCGCACGGAGGGAGCGGACGTGACTCCCCCCCACCCCGCACCAGCACCCCGGCCCACCCCTCGCACCCCTCCCACCCCCGCGACCACACCACCACGTGACCCCCGCCACACCCCGGAGACCGCCCCCGAGGCCGTACCGGCACCCCCGACACGAGGGTGACCGAAAACCGGGCGTCACCAGCGGAACGGCCCACCCGGAACCGGAAGTTGATCACCCAGAGCAACAACCGTGCAGAACACAGACATTCACCGGGTCCACCCCCAACCCTCCAGAAACCCCTGGGAGTAGGCTTCCCACCATGAGCAGCACACCGCCACCCGTCGAGACACCCTCCCCGCCGCTCACTATGCGTTACGCCACGGTCGAGGACCTTCCGGCCATCGTGGCGCTCCTCGCGGACGACCAGCTCGGCGCGGCGGAGGAGACGCCCGCCGATCCCGGCGCCTACCGCGCCGCCTTCGACCGGGTCACCGCCGACCCCAAACAGCACCTGATGGTCGCCGACGGACCGGACGGCGTCCTCGGCACCCTCCAGCTCACCGTCGTCCCCGGCCTCTCCCGCCGTGGCGCCGCCCGCTCCGTGCTGGAGGCCGTCCACGTCAGCGCCGAGGCACGCGGCGCGGGGCTCGGCACCCGGCTCGTCGAGTGGGCCGTCACCGAGTCCCGGCGGCAGGGTTGCGACCTGATCGAGCTGACCACCGACGCCACCCGCCTCGACACCCACCGCTTCTACGAGCGCCTCGGCTTCGAAGCCTCCGCCCTCGGCTTCACCCTCCCCCTCTGAGCCTTCTCAACCAACCCCGTACGCCCCCGAAATCGGCGCCACACGTCCGAACGGGCGCCCCCTCCACCGGGATCAGCCGAGCGGATCCGTACGTCCGCCGCTCGATGGTGCCGTAGGTGTCACCGGCCATCCCCGCCCGCGCCTGGGCGCGCCCGCGGCGAGGGTGGAGCGGCTGAGGAGTCGGTGTGCGGTGCTTCCATGGGAGACATGACGCCGCCTCGCCGCGCCTCCCCGTCACACCACCCGGACGCCGCCCCGCTGACGAACGTCCCGGCGTCCGAACTGGCCGCCGCCATCGACGCGTTGTGCCGCCGTCTGATCGTCCATCGACCGGCAGGAGGGCCGCGTCCGCTGCGTCGTCGGGGATCACGCGGGCGCCATCCCCGTACTGGAGCGCGCGGACGATCCCACGCGCGGCGCGCACGCCGGGTACGCGCTCGGCACGACCGTGCGGCTCCTGGAGTGCTACCTCGCCGTGGGCGCGTGGGACGAGGCGCGACGGCTGGCCGCGTTCCTCCCGCCGACGACCACACGCTCGACCTCCCGCATCACCGACTCCCTCCGCGAACTCGCCGACACTCGTCCCGACATCCCCAACTCCCTGCTGGACGCCCTGACATCACGAAGCCAACGATGACCGTGCCCGCTCGGGGCAGGCGGTACTGGACGCCCCCGACGCCGGGCAGCTCAAGGAGCGTCTGATCGCCCCGGCCTACGCCCAGCGCGGGGACCCCTGGCCCGTACCGGACGAGGACTGGACCGTCCCGCTGCGGAACGTACTGCGGCATCCGAGCGGAGCCACACCGGAGTTGACCGCGGAGCCGGTGGACGTGGCGCTGCGGCACCTCCCCGAATGGGTCGACACCGACACCGTCCGCACGCTCTCCGACCTCGTCTGACCGCGCGCCGGACCACCCACCCCCATCCGCCCAGCGGGGTGTTGTCGACCACGGTCGGAAGCGCACGTGGCGGGAGCGACGTAGTCGCGCACGCGGCGGGCGCGCCCCGAACCACCGGGCGGACGGGGACACACCCCACCACCGGCGTGCGAGAGCCGCCCGGCGACCGGCACCACCCGGCACACCGGCGACCCGCCAGCCGTGTAACCGCCCACAACGGACCGCCACCCGCCAACCCCCACAGACACCCGCCCACAACGAACCGCCAACACCCCGCACACCCCGTCGAGTTACCGTCATGCGCAGGGAACCCGCCGTGCACGGCCCGGAGTCACCGGCGCCGTGTGACGGCCGGAGGGGGAGGGACGCACCGTGGAGGACCAGCTCGGGGTGTTCGAGGCCAACCGGGGGCGGCTGTTCGGGCTGGCCTACCGGATGCTCGGCGAGGCGGCCGAGGCCGAGGACGTGGTGCAGGAGAGCTACCTGCGGTGGGCGCGGAGCGGCCCGGTGGAGGTGCCCGCCGCCTGGCTCACCAAGGTGGTCACCAACCTCTGCCTCACCCACCTCACATCGGCCCGCGCGCGGCGCGAGCGGTACGTCGGCCCCTGGCTGCCGGAACCGGTCCTGACCGAGGGCGACCCCCTGGGACCGCTGGAGACGGTGGAACAGCGGGACTCCGTCTCGGTCGGGGTCCTGATGCTGCTGGAGCGGCTGACGCCCCCGGAACGCGCCGCGTTCGTGCTGCGCGAGGCGTTCGGCTACACCCACGCCGAGATCGCGGAGGTGCTCGACGCCAACGAGGCGCGGGTCCGCCAGCTGTACCGGCGGGCGCGGCAGCACCTGCGCCAGGACCGGCAGCGCTTCGAGGCGGACCCGGAGCGCGGCGCGGAGATCGTCCAGCGCTTCCTCGCCGCCGCCCTGGAGGGGGACGTCGACGGGCTGGAGCGGCTGCTCGCGACCGACGCCGGGGCCTGGGCCGACGGCGGCGGCAAGGGGGCCGCCTCGCGCGTCCCGGTGTTCGGGGCGGACCGGGTCGCGGCGCTGCTGGCCAGGCTCCTCGGGAGCCGCCTCGCCGCCGGGATGGAGTTCGAGGTGCGGCAGGTCAACGGCGGCCCGGCGATCGTGGTGTGGCAGGAGGGGGGCACGCTGGCCGCGGTCTCCTGCTGCGAGGTGGTGGGCGACCGGCTGACCGCGGTACGCACCGTCGTCAACCCGGACAAGCTGGCCTTCGTCAGCTCCCAACTGACCTGACACCACACCCGCCTGACCTACACCGACCTGACGCCACACCGAACCGACTCCGCCCCGCCCCACGCCCCGGGAGGAAAACCCCAACCACCCACCCCCACCCGGGGGTTCAGCAACCCCACGCCCACCGCGCCCCGTTCGACCAACGAGCCCACACCGCCACCATGTGACCCAGCTCTCACCCGCTCCGTGTCACGTCCGGCGGGGCGTCTCCGGTCATCCCTGTGTCAGCTCACGCCTGCGGGAGGGAACGGGAGATGCCGAGGCATGTCGTGGTGGTGGGCGCCGGGTACGGCGGACTGGCGACGGCCAAGCTGGTGGCCGAACAGCGCGGCACGCGCGTGACCCTGGTGAACGCCGACGCGCACTTCACCGAACGCGTCCGGCTGCACCAGGTCGCCGCCGGGCAGCGGGTGCGGCGACGGCCGCTCGTGGAACTGCTCGGCGAGGCGCCGGTGCGCCTCGTGATCGGCCGGGTCGTCGCGATCCAGCCGGAGGACCGCGAGGTGCGGTTGGCGGACGGCACCTCGCTCGCCTACGACACCCTGATCTACGCGCTGGGCAGCTCAGGGAACCCGAACGGCGCGCCGGGCGCCGCCGAGCACGCGTACCCGCTCGCCGTGGCGGAGGACGCGGAGCGCCTACGGGAGCGGCTGGCGGTCACCGAGCGCGTCACGGTGGTGGGCGGGGGACTGACCGGCATCGAGGCGGCCTCCGAACTGGCCGAGTCGCACCCGGAGTTGAGCGTGCGGCTGGTCACCGGCGGGCACCTCGGCGCGGGCCTGTCGCGGCGCGGCACCCGCCACCTGCGACGCACCTTCGCCCGACTGCGCGTCCAGCTCCACGAGCACACACGGGTCGTCGAAGTGCGGCCGGACGGGGTGCGGTTGGCGGACGGCACGCTGCTGGACGCGGACACGGTGGTGTGGGCGACCGGCTTCCGGGCGCCGGAACTGGCGCGCGAGGCGGGCTTCGCGGTGCACGAGGACGGGCGGATGCTCGTCGACTGGACGCTGCGCTCGCTCTCCCACCCGGAGGTGTACGCGGTCGGGGACGCCGCGCTGGCGTGCTCCCCCGACGGCCATCACCTGCGTATGGCCTGCGCGGTGGCGGTGCCCTCAGCGGGCCACCTGTCGCGGGTGGTCGCGGACCGCGCGGCGGGCGCCGAACCCCGGGCCCTGCGGCACCGGTTCGTCACGCGGTGCGTCAGCCTGGGCCGCCGGGACGCGCTCGTGCAGTACGTCCGGGCGGACGACAGTCCCGTGGAGCGGATGGTGCTGACGGGACGGGCCGCCGCGCTGGTCAAGGAGCTGATCGTGCGGGGCGCGCTGACGGCGCAGCGCCGACCAGGGCTGGCCCGTCTCGCCTCCCGCTGACCCCCAGAACCGCCGGGCCGCCACCCACAGGGGAGGTGGCGGCCCGGCCCAGGCCCCGGGCCCCTCGCACGGACCGGCCCAGTCCCGGCTCGGCCCAGCCCAGGCCCGGCTCGGGGACGACGCTCCGCCGGGGAATCCCGCCATCGGCGCCCACCCCGACCGAACAACCACGTGACCTGCGTCACATCATCCGGAATCCATCCACCGGGACGACGTGCGGTCGGCGACTATTCAATGGCCTTCCCCTACCGATGATCTCGGAGGTCCAGAATGCCCGGCGACACGAACGCCCGTGGTTCCGGAGCGGAATGGCAGATCACTCCGGAATTCACCTTCACCGAGGCGGAGCGCACCGAACTCGAAAAAGCGCTCCTTACCGTCAACGCCAATCCCTACCGACTGTACGAGGCCCACAGGTTCCAGGTCGGACAGCTGATCGCGGAAGGGATGGTTCCCCATCGTTTCCGGGAGTACGTGGACTCCCTCGCGGACCGCGACCGTAGCGCCGAACCCGTCGTCCTACTCAAGAACGTGCCGTACGACCACGACGTTCCGTTATTCGACTTCGACGAGCCGGTCAAGTCCAAGTACGAACTCAAGAAAACCTTCGTCGCCGAGGGATTCCTCGCGCTCTTCGCACTGCTGGCGGATACACCGGCCATCGGGTACCGCAACGTCAACGACGGCGACGTCTTCCAGGACATCCATCCCAAGAGGTCCATGCGCTCCACCCAGTCGCAGAAGGCGCTGGACCGCATCCACTTCCACAAGGATCTCGCGAACCACTTCGTCCGGCCCGACGAGGTGTACATGGTGGGTATGCGCAGCACCCCGGAGAACGAGGTGTACACCTCCTTCGTCCGGAACGTCGACGTCATCGGCTCGTTCACCGAGGAGGAGCTGGAGATCCTGCGCTCCCCCGAGTTCCACACCCCCTTCGACGACCTCACCGTGATGGGCGGCTCACTCGAACTGGGCGAGGCCGAGCGGCACCCGATCATCGGAGGGGAGGACGACCTGCGGTACTTCGAGAACCGCACGGAGGGCGTGACCGACCGCGCCAGGGCTCTCGTCCCGAAGGTCACCGAGACCCTGCACGCCCTCAAACAGCGGGTGTTCGTCGGTCCTGGCGACTTCGTCATCACCTACAACAACCACACCGTGCACGCCAAGGAGGTCGTGACCGTCCGTGACCCCGACGCGCTGCGCAACCGCTGGATCATCAAGACCGTCAACGTCGACGACGTCGAGCCGCACCGGCGACACCTCATCGCGGGTACCAGTCATCTGGTGAACGGCTGACAACCGCCGTCCGGTCCGTGTGCGTCCAGCGGACCGGACGGCGCCGCACCGGCACGGCGGTGTGCCCGCGCTCAGGCACACGCGGCACGAGGCACAGGCGGCGGAGACACCGAAGGACTCGCGGCAGAAAGCGGAACACATGGCAACGCTGACCGAACTGGTCGATGAGGCCGTCCAGGCACATCCCGACGCCGTCGCGGTCGAGAGCCCCGAAGGGTCCCTCAGCTACCGGGAACTGCACGCCGCCTCCGGTGAACTGAGCGACGCGGTCGCCGCGTTGGGCGCCAGTACCGTCGCCGTCACCGGCGGGCGGGGGGCCGCCTGGGTGGTCGCGGTGCTCGCCGTCGCCCGGTCGGGCGCGCGGCTGGTCACCATCGACCCCGAACTCCCCGCCGCCCGACGCACGTTGATGCTCGCGGACAGCGGCGCCGACGCGACGCTCCGCGTCGACCAGGACGGTCACCACCTGTCCCCCCTCACCCCGCCGAACCCGACTCCATCCCCCGAGGGCGCCGAAGACCGACCGGCGGACGGCGGAGGCCAGCCGGACGCCCCTGGCGGGTACGTGTTCTTCACCTCCGGCACCACGGCCCGCCCCAAGGCGGTACTGGGGCGCTGGTCCGGGCTGGCCCACTTCGTCCACTGGCAGCGCGAGCGGTTCACGATCGGGCCGGGCGACCGGATCGCCCAACTCACCGGCGTCTCCTTCGACGTGGTGCTGCGGGAGCTGTTCACCCCGCTCATCGCCGGAGCCACCCTCTGCGTACCGCCCGTCGACGTGGCCACCCGCGCGGGCGGGGTGACCGGCTGGCTGCGGCGGGAGCGGATCACCGTGCTGCACGCGGTGCCCTCGCTCGCCGCGCGCTGGCTCTCCACCGCCGAGCCGCCTCCGGCGGCCGCCACGCCCGCCCCGACCGCCCCAACCACCCTCGGTTCGACGGACGTCGCACCACGACTGACCTTCTTCGCGGGGGAGCCGCTGACGGACACCCTCGTCTGGCGGTGGCGACAGCGCACGGGCGGCGGCCGCGTGGTCAACCTGTACGGCCCGACCGAGACCACGCTGGCGAAGTTCTGGCGGGAGGTGACGGAGCCGGTGCCCGGCGTCCAGCCCGTCGGCCGCCCGCTGCCCGGCACCGAGGTGCGGCTGGTCGACGGTGAGGTCTGGATCCGCACCCCCCACCGGTCACACGGCTACCTCAACGCGCCGGAGGAGCAGCGGACCCGCTTCGTCCCCGACCCCGGCGCTCCGTACCTCGCGGAGGCGGCGACAGCCCCGCCCGCCCCGCCAGCGGTACCCGGCCCGGCAGCGGCGAACGGCGCGGCGAGCGGAGGGGCCACGGCGGACGGTGACGACGACGGCCCGCACGGCGGCCCCCTCTGGTACCGAACCGGCGACGTGGGACACCTCGGCCCGGACGGGGAGTTGCGGCTGACCGGCCGGGTGGACTTCCAGGTGAAGATCAACGGCAACCGGGTCGAGCCCGAGGGCGTCGCGGCCGCGCTCCGCGCGCACCCCGCCGTGCACGACGCGGTGGTGGTGCCCCGGCGGCGGGCCGACGGTGCCCCCTACCTCGCCTGCGTCTACGCCGCACCCGATACCACTGGCGTGGAGGAGGTGCGGCAGTGGCTGGCCGAGCGGCTGCCCGCCGCGCAACTACCGTCCGTGCTGCGGCGCCTCGCCCAACTCCCCCTCACCGCCAACGGAAAGGTCGACCGCGCCGCGCTACCCCTCCCCCCGGACGGAACGGAGGCACCGCACACCCCGTCGGCCCCGCACGCCCCGGCCGCGCCGCACGGCACCACCACACCGCTTGACGGCATCGCACCGCATGACGCCACCGGAGCGTATGAACCGTTCGACGCCGCCGCGTTGGAGGTCTTCCGGCGAGTGCTGGCCGACCCCACGGCCACCGACGAGGCGGACTTCTTCGAGTACGGCGGCACCTCGCTGGACGCGGCGGTGCTCACCGTCGAACTGCTCACGGCCACCGGCCGGAGGTTGGAGCTGAGCGAGGTCTACCGGCTGCGCACGCCCCGCGCGCTCGCCACGGCGCTACGCGGCCGCGCGCCCGACCAGCCGGAGCCCATCCCGCACCGGCCGGAGTCCGAACAGCCCGCCGTGACGGGGCTGTCGCCGCAACAACGCCGGTACCGCGCCGTCTACCTGCCGCGAGTGAACCGCTCGTGGAGCAACATGCCCGCGCTGTTCCCACTCCCGGACGGCACCGAGGCCGACGGCGCGCGGGACGCGCTCAGCCGCGTCGTCGCCCGGCACGACGCGCTGCGCGGCCACTTCGTCCGCGTCGAGGGCGACGGAGCGGGGGAGGGCGACACCGACGGCGAGGGCGACGAACTGGCCCAGCACTTCGTGCCGTTGGACGCCGTGCGGGTCACCGTCGGCGACGTGGACCTGCGGGAGCTGCCGGAGGCCGAACAGAGCGCCCGCATCGAGGAGATGCGCGTGGCCGAGGCCAACTCCCCGATCGACATCGCCCGCTGGCCGCTCTTCCGGGCCACCCTGATCCGGCACCACGGTGCGCGGTCCACCCTGCTGTGGACGGTGCACCACATGGTGTCCGACGGCCACAGCCAGGGGCTGCTCCGTGACGAACTGCACCGGCTGCTCGGCCCGCACCACCCCGGCGTCCCCACCGAAGCCCAGCAAGACACCGGAGCCGCGACCGACACCGCGCCCCACCCACCCGCACACCCCAGCCCGCCGCTGCCCCAACTCCCCATCTCCTACCGGGACTACATCCGGTGGTGTGCCGAACGGCCCGCCGGACACAGCCTCGCCGCCCGGGACCACTGGCGGCGGGTCTTCGCGGAGCCGTACGACCGCCCGTTGCTGCCCGACCTGCCCGGCGTGCGGCAGCCCGCGCGCGGTACCGCGTACCAGTTCCCCGTCCCCGCCGAGCTGCTGGAGGAGGTCGGCGGATACTGCCGTACCCACGGCGTCACCGCCTTCTCCGTCTGCTTCGCGGCGTACGTCAACGCGGCCCACCGGCTGTTCGCCCGCGACGACCTGGTGGTCGGCACCCCGGCGGCGGGACGCGCCCGACCCGAAGTTCAGTCGCTCATCGGGAACTTCATCTCGCTCGTCGGGATCCGGCACCGGCGGGGGGAGACGGCCTCGTTCGACGGGCTGGTCCGGCTGCTCCAGGACCGCACCCTGGCCGCGATGGAACACCAGGACTACCAGTACGACCAGGTGATGGAGGACATCGGCGCCGCGCGCGACGACGACCGGTTCCCGCTCACCACCGTCTTCGTCTCCCTCGTGGACACCCCCGCCGGGCAGCGCGACAGCCTGGCCACCGCCGCCCACCGGGACCTCGGCTGCGAGGTCAAGTTCGACCTGATGGGATACCTGCGTCGCTGCGGCGAGGAGGCGCTCGCCCTTGATCTGCACACCCGCCAGGGCCTGTTGGACCGCCCGCGTCTGGAGTGGCTGCGCGAGGTCTTCCTGGACGAACTACGCTCCGGTCTGAAGGGGGAGGGGACCGTCTGATGCCGCAGCCGCCGCTCCACGTCCTGCTCGTGTGCAGCAGGCCCCGCCGCCCGTCTCCCGCGCTCCTCCAGCACCCCGCCATCGGTGAGTTGAGCGTGGTCACCGAATACGGACACGTGCACGACTACGGACCCGACACCGCCGTCGCCACCGTGCGGGACGTCAACGATCCGGAGGCCGTACGGCGGGCCGCAGCCCGGCTGTTCGCGCGGCGGCCCGCCGACGCGGTCCTCGCACCCTACGAGACGGGGCTGCCCGCCGCCGGATACGTCCGCTCCTACTACGGGCTGCCCGGTCCCGGCACCGAGACGGTCGGGCGCTTCACCAACAAACTCGCCATGAAGCGCCGACTCGCCACCGCCGGGCTGTCGTTGGCGCCGTACGTGGCGGCGCACAGCCCCCGGCAGGCCCGGGCGGCCGCCGCCGAACTCGGCTGGCCCTGCGTGGTCAAACCGGCCTTCGGCGGCGGCAGCAAGGGCGTCGCCGTGGTCGAGGGACCGGAGGCGCTGGAGCGGTACCTGGCCGCCGACCGGGCCCTGCCCGCCGGAACTCCGCTGCTCGTGGAGGAGTTCGTGCCGATGGCCGCCGAGTACCACTGTGACGCGGTCGTTGAGCGCGGCGAACCCCGGTTCGCCTGTGTCTCCCGGTACTTCGGACCGCCCCTCGGCCGTCCGGGAGCGCTGACCGGGTCCCGCCTGCTGCCCGGCGACCACCCCGAGCGCGCCGAACTCCTGGAGCTGCACCGCCGGGCCGTCACCGCGCTCGGCCTGGAGGACGGCGTCACCCACCTGGAGGTCTTCCGCACCGCCGACGGGGGCACCCTGCTCTCCGAGATCGCCTGCCGCCCGGCCGGTGGCCCCATCCCCGACATGATCGAGCACCGGTACGGCGTCGACCTGTGGGACACCCACGTCCGCTTCTCCCTCAGCCTGCCGTCCGAACTCCCGGTGGCACGACCGGAGTCCACCACCCACACCCTCAACGTGCTGCTGCCCGTACGGCCCGGCGTCATCACCGAACTCACCCCGGCGGCCGAGCTGTCGGCCCTGCCGGGGGTGCGGTCGGTGCGCATGCTGCACGCCGTCGGTGACCTCGTCCCCGAGGAGCTGTACTCCGCCTCGGCAACCGGCTTCGTGCACGCCGAGGTCGCCACGGACGCCGAAGTGGACGGCCTGCTCGCTGAGTTGGCGGGTCGCTTCACGCTGCGCACCAAACCCGTGGACGGCTCCCGGTGAACGGTGGCCGACCGCGCGTCTCCCTCCGGGACTACGTGCCCAGCACCGCCGCCGCCCGCACCTTCGCCTTCACCTCGTTCGTCAGCTCCGTCGGCACCGGTCTGTTCCTCGCCGGGTCGGCGGTCTTCTTCGTCCGCTCGGTGGGACTCAGCACCACCGAAGTCGGCCTGGCCCTGACGCTCTCCGCGCTCGTCGGGCTGGTGGCCACCGTGCCGGTCGGCGCGCTCACCGACCAGTGGAGCGCGCCCCGCGTGCTGGCCGGGCTCCAACTGTGGCGGATCGCCTGGCTGGTGGCCCTGGCGTTCACCACCGGCCCGGTGCCGTTCACCATCGTCGCCTCCGCCCTCGCCGTGGCCGACGGCGCGACCCCGCCGGTCATCCAGGCAGTCGTCGCCTCGGTGTCCGGGCCGGGCGACCGCCCCCGCACCCGCGCCATCATCCAGACCGTCCGCAACCTAGGCTTCTCCGCAGGGGCG
This sequence comes from Streptomyces sp. AJS327, assembly GCF_013450295.1. Lineage (GTDB taxonomy): Bacteria > Actinomycetota > Actinomycetes > Streptomycetales > Streptomycetaceae > Streptomyces. The sequence continues at coordinate 331,303 of NZ_SKBR01000003.1, read as the reverse complement.
TTGCTCGCCGCGCCCCTGCTGGCCGCCGACTCCACCTGGACCTTCCGGCTGCTCATGCTGGGCTACGCGGCGCTGGTCGTCCCCTCCGTGGCGCTGCTGCTGCGCATGAGCCCCCCGCAGCGGATCCACGCGGTCAGGCCCGGACTTCTGCGCGGCGTACGGGAGTTCCGGGACTGGCGGTACGGCCTGCTCACCCTCCTCAACGGCGTGCTGTGCCTGCACGTGACGCTGCTGTCGGTGGGGCTGCCGCTGTGGGCCCTGCGGACCGGCAGCGTGCCGGTCGGGCTGGTGCCCCTCCTCACCTTCATCAACACCGTGCTCGTCGTCATCCTCCAAGTCCCCCTGTCCCGGCGGGTGTCCGACCCCGGTGGCCCCGCGCGCGTCCTCCGGACGAGTGGGGTGTTCCTGGCCGCTTGCTGCCTGTTGCTGGCCCTGGTGGCCAACACCCCACCGCTGGCGGCCTCCACGCTGCTGCTGCTCGGCTGCGTGCTGCTCACCCTCGGCGAACTCAGCCAGTCCATCGGCGGCTGGGAACTCTCCCACCAGCACGCGCCGGAGGGACGCCACGGCACCTACCTCGCCGTCTTCGGCCTCAGCCTGAGCGGGCAGCGCATCGCCGGTCCCGCCCTGGTGACCGGTGTGGTCATCGCTGCCGGACCCTGGGGCTGGGTGGGGCTCGCCGCCCTCTTCGCCCTGGCCGCCGGGCTCACCCGCCCCTCCGTCCGCGCCGTGGAACGCCACCGGCTCCGGCAGACCCCGCCCACCGAACTCCCCGAACCCGCCCCGGGACACCGGGAAACCCGGGACGGCCGAGAAGCCCGAGAAGACCGAGAAACCCGGGAACAGCGGGAACAGCGGGAAGACCGCGACCGCGCTGGGCAACCAGTCGCGCGGCCCGGCCAGTTGGGGAAGGCCGAGCCCGTTGGACCGGAGGGCACGGACGGGACCGCGCGACCGGCCGAGCACGACCCACACGGCCGCCACAGCCAGTACGACCAGCGCAGCCAGCACGACCAGCGGAGCCCCCATGTCTGAGCCCCGGTACGCCAGCGATCCCACCGAACTCCCCGGCTGGGAGCACCTCGCGCGCCCGCACACCTTCTACGCCGGGGCGCCCTGGCTGCGGTTCGCCGACACCGACGGACTCGCCCGCTCCCACTACCTCTGCCTGCCCGGCACCGCCGCGCTCAGCGCGCACTGGACGGAACACGAGGTCAACGGCGGCTACCTCGCCCACCGGATGCTGCCCGGCGTCCCCGAGGGCCCCGCGCTCACCCTCGGCGGTCGACGCGGCTACCTCAGCGCCCCCCTGGCGCCCGAACCACCCGGCACCACCGGTCCGTTCAGCGGCGACGGGGATCCGCTTGCGCGGCTGGTGCGCGGCGCGCTGGAGCTCGAACCCCGAGCCGGGGGCCACTGGTGGTGGCCCTATCTGACCGGACCGGACGCCGCCCGGGTGCTGGCCGCCACCCGCGCCTGGCGGCCCCACGCCCGGCTGATCGGCGCCGACTGCCTGCTGGAGGTCCCGGACGGCGGCCTGGACGCGTACCTCGGCACGCTGCACAGCGCCCAGCGCCGCACCCACGTACGCCGCGAGATCCAGCGCTACGCCGGAAGCGGACTGCGGACCGAGCAATCCCATCTCCAGCCGTGGATCACTCAGTTGGGTCCGTTGCTCTCCAACGTCCAGCGCAAGTACGGGCACGACCACTCCCCCGGACAGATGACAGACCTGCTCCAGCGGCAGGCCGAGCACCTGGACGCGCGCTCCGTGGTCTTCCTCGCACTCGACCCGGCCGATCCCGATCGGCCCGTCGGCTTCTCGCTGGCCTACCGCCACGGCAGCGAACTCACCGTCCGCGTCGTCGGGTTCGCCTACGAGCGGCTGCGTGGCGCGGGGGAGTACGCCGAACTGGCCGTCCACGCACCCGTCCGCTACTGCCAGGAACACGGCCTCACCCGCCTCCACCTCGGCAAGGGCTCCTACGAGGCGAAGTGCCGCCGGGGTGCGGGAGTTCGCCCCCTCTGGGCCGTCTCCACCCTCCCCACCGCCGACGGCGGCCACCCGGACGGCGCCCGCCGTGGTGGAGTCGAGGACGTGCCCGCCGAACGGCTCGCGTTCGGACTGCTCGACCGGGACGCCGCCGCACTCCGCACCCGGACCGACGCCGAACTCGACGCGTTGCGCGAGGCGTTGGCGGCAGACTGAGCGTCCCCACCACCCGGTGCCCGTCCCGTTCGAGGCCACCCGGTGCCCGTCCCGTTCGAGCGAGGTCAGCGCCGGCCGTGCGGCGTCAGCCCCGGAAGACGGTGGTGCAGAGCAGGGTCTGGCCGTCGTTCACCGTCCAAGACCAGTACCGCGTCTGATCGCCCTGCGCCCGGCGGCAGTTGCTGGCGTCGGCGCCCGCCGGAGCCCGGTAGACCCCGGTGATATGCATGATCTGGTTGTACGGCTTCGGTACCCGGCTCCGCCGACAGTCCACGCTGGTCATCGAACCGAGGGTGATGCTGTCCCCGGACTGCGTGGCCAGCACGCAGTACCGCTCGTGGAAGACGCGGGTCAGGCAGAGCCGGATGGTCTCCCGCGTGCTGGAGGAGTAGTGGCTCCAACTGCCCTTGCCCGTCCCCGAGGGACAGGACGAACTCCCGGTGCCGCTCACCCGGACGATCGCCCGCCCACTGGAACAGGGAACCGACGGCGGCGGCCGACTGGCGCTCCAGTCGAACGAGTTGCCGCCCCGCCCGGTGTCGTACACCGGCAGGCAGTCACCGACCGACACCCGCTGGAACGCCCGCGTGGTGGCGTCGGGACGGGGCGGCTCAGGCGTGTCCCGGTCGGTGTCGGCCGCGTCTCCGGTTGACCCACCCGTCGAACCGCTGGAGGAGGTCCCCCCGGTGGAACCGCCGCCGTCGCTGGAGCCGCCGGTGGACATCCCGGCCGACGTGCCGCTGGAGGAGGCGGTCCCGCTGCCGCTGGTGGAGGTGGAGGACGACGTCCCCCCGGAGTCACCCGCCTCGGAGCCCGCGCTGTCCTGGTTCCACGGCTGCCAGAGGATCACCGCGATAGCCAGCAGCACCACCAGCGCCACGCCCGCCCCGCCCCCGCCGGAACCGCCCGTGGACGGCCTCGACGGCGTGGCGGGGGTCCGGGAGGAGGACGGCGAACCGCCGGAGGAGGACGAGGACCCACGGGACGAGCCGCTGGAGCCCGCCCCTCTCCGCGTCGCACTCCGCGACGAGGAACCGGAGGAACCGCCCCGCCCACCGGTGCCCCGCGACGAACCGCCCCCGGCCGCATCGCCGTTGGTGTCTCCCCGCCCGGAAGCCCCGGCGTTGGCCCGTCCACGCCCGGAAGTCCCGCCGTTGGAGGTTCCGCCACGGGACGACGAACGACCCGAAGAGCCCGCGCGGGCCGAGGAGTTGCCCGAAGCTCCCCGTGACGATCCGGAGCCCTGCCCGGAACCGGAGCCCGAACCCTGACCGGAACGCGAGCCCGAACCCGATGAGGATCCGCCGGAGCGTCCTGACGGTCCTGTCGGACCCGTGGACCGCGGGGATCCGGAACTCCCGGTCCCTGGCCCGGAGTCGGCGCTCGTCCCGCGCCGTGCCTCGCGCTCCCGCTCCGCGCGTTCCCGCTGCTCGCGCTCCAGTTGCTCCCGTTCCAGACGGCGCCGCTCCTGCCGCTCCTCACGCAGCTGCCGCGCCCGGGCCTGCGCGTTCCCCCGGTCGACGTCGTCGGCGTTCCGGAACTGCCCGGATCCCGCACGCCCACCGAACGACGAGCCAGCCCACTGCTGTTCACCCCGTCGGCGTCCCGGTCTCGGGCCGCCCGCACCCTGGTTCCCGTTACCTTCCGGAGCGTCCCGCCGCTCACCGTCGCCCCGCCGCTCGCGCTCCGCGCGCGCCCGCTCTCCGGCGTCTCCGGGGGTTCCCGTATCGCCGGTGGCCCCCGTGTCGGCCGTGGTTCCCGTCTCGCCGGTAGCACCGGCGCCCCCGGTGGCGGCTCGTTGGCCCGCGTCGCCCCGTGGCACCGTCGGTCCGTCCTGCCCTCGCGCCTCCGGCGGCAGAACGTCGGTGTACTCGCGGGTCGGTCCGGTACCCGGTGGCGGTGGCGGCGTCTCCCGCACCACCGTGACGGCCTCCGCGCCGCCCTCCTCGCGGAGCGTCCGCCCCTGCTCCGCGTAGGTGTCGATCAGGGTCACCCACTCCGGCGGAAGCCAGTGCGCGGCCTGCCGCGAACTCGCGGTGCCCTCCAGCAGGCTGGCCGACTGACGCAGCAACTCCCCAGGTTCCGGGCGGTGTTCGGGGTCAAGAGCCAGACAGGGCCGGATGAGCGGCGCGAGCCGTCTGGGCAGCCCGGTGAGGTCGACCTCCCCCTGCTGTACGAGCGTGAGCAGCCGCAGCGTCTCGACGTTCTCCTGGTAGGGCGGACGGCCCACGGCCAGGTAGAAGAGGGTCGCGCCCAGCGAGTAGACATCCGACTTCGCGGTGGAGTTCTCACCGCGCGCCTGCTCCGGCGAGACGAACGCGATGGTGCCCAGGGTGAGCGTGGTCTGGGTGACGTCCCGCGCGTGCGAGATCCCGAAGTCGATGACGCGTGGGCCGGTGGCGGGCAGCATGATGTTCTGCGGCTTGAGGTCCCGGTGGAAGACGTCCTCGCGGTGCAGGAGCACCAGCGCCTCCGCGACGCCCGCCGCGATCCAGCGCACCGCGCGGTTCTTCAACGGCCCGGCGTCGCGCACCAGTTCGGCCAGCGAAGGGGCGGCGATGAACTCGATGGCCATCCACGGCCGTTCGGCCTCCGGCGCGGCGGCGAGCACCCGGGCCGTCCGGTCGCTGTCGATCCGCCGCGCGAGTGCCACCTCTCGGGTGAACCGGCGCCGGTCGACCGCGCTGACCTCGCCCTCGGCAAGCAGCGTCTTCACCGCCACCAGCGAACCGTCCACGGTCGACCGCGCCAGGTAGATCCGGCCCATGCCGCCCACGCCCAGGCGGCCGAGCAGCCGGTACGCGCCGAGCCGTTCCGGGTCGTCGCCCTCCAGCAGCCGGATCCTCATGCCTGCCATGCCCTACCACCCTCCCCCGAGCCTCCACACCGGGCGGCGGAACCCGCCCGGGCCGCGGAGGCTGAGCGTCCGCCCCCGGTGGCTCCCGGACGTCACGGGAGAGTACGGAGAGCGGAGCCAGCACCAGTGCGGACACGGTGGGGGACGAGTCCACCGCTACCGTTGGTTCCGCCCGCCTGTCCGGAGCCCATCCCCAATCTTCGTTGTACACAGGGAAGTTGGGTGGCATGGCGGTCTCCGCTCCCGCCTCCGGTCCTGCTCCGTGAGCATCCTGACACAGCACGTACCCACCGACCAGGCTCGCGCCGCCGTCGTCTCACCCCACCCCGGCCTCCCCACCGGCCGCGCGCCGGGCCCGCCGGGCGTGCGACCTCCCTCACCGGACGGAGGGCGGCGCGGTGTTCGCGCGGCACCCGGAGCAGGGTGGCGCCGTGCCCCAACCGCAGTGTGTGGCAGCCTCGTTCGCGACGACCACGGGTGGCGGAACGCTGCCGGCCGCCCGGCGCGGAGCACCCCGCCGAACCCACCGCCCGGCGGCTCAACTGCTCAGCGGCTCAGCGGCGCGCGCGCCACAGCCAGATCGCGCCGAGCACCGGGAACGCCAACTCGGCGGTGGCGAGCAGACGTTGCGGCGTCAGCCCGCCCGGGTCGACGAAGTACGCGAGCATCGCCAGCACCACGGGCCCCACGAAGGTCAGCAGGGTGCCGACGGCCTTCTGCCACGTCGCCCAGCGGGGCGAGACCCACAGCAGCACCAGTCCGGCGAGCCGCGCGAGCGCCCCGAGCGGCACCCAGACGATCGCCAGCGGAAAGGCCAGCGCCAGCGCGAGCACCACCGCCAGCGGCGGGATCTCCCGCCCGTCCTTCGACCCGGCCGTCGGCCCGGCCGCCGGGCCAGCCACCGAGCCAGCCACCTGGGACGCCGCCGCCGGGGAGGTCCCGGCGTCCTTGCCGGGCGCGGGGTTCTCGGGGGCCTCGGGGGTCGTGGGGGTCGCGGGGGTCGCGGGGATGGCGTCGGCGTCCGGCTCCTCGGCGGCGCCGGAGGGCGCCCCGGTCTCGCGGAGCACCGTCGCCACGATGGTGCGCGGGTCACCGAGTTCCCGCAGCACCTCCTCGACCGCGTCCGGCCGTTCGTCGAGTGCCGCCTCAATGTGCTCGGCGAGGTCGGCGCGCAGTTCCTGGCGGCGCTCCGGGGCGAGGGCCGAGGCTTCACGCTCGACCGCCGCGAGGTAGTTCTGGATCTCCGTGCGCTCGGCGGCCTTCACGCGGTTCCTCCGATGTCCTGGTCGCGCCGCTCGTCCGGCGCGAGAAACTGGTCGACGGCGTCCCGGAATCCGGGCCGGATCCGCTCGCACTCCGTGAGCGCGGCCCGGCCCGTCCCGGTCAGCGCGTAGTAGCGCCGGGGCGGCGGCCCGGAGGGTGACTCCCGCCTGTCGGTGGCGACGAGTGCGTCCCCGCGCAGCCGCGCGAGCAGCGGGTACACGGTGCCCTGGCCGGTCGCCAGCGCCCCGCTGTTCCCGAGTTCGCCCAGCGGCTCGACGGCGTACCGGAGCCGGTCACGCAGCGGGGCCAGCACGCAGAACTCCCTTACGTCCTTGCGTAGTTGGCTTTCCACCTTGCTCACGTCACGGGCGCTGTCCCGCCCGCCCGCCGGTTCCACGCCTGACACGCTACCTGGCAGTGCCTGTCCGGCCCGATGGCCCGTCCCACCGTTCCGAGGGCTTCCCGTCCGCCCTCGACCCCGGCCCCCGTCACCACCCGCCACCGCCGTCCGCCGCCCGCCCCCCGGCACCCGGCACCCGGCATCCGCGCGCCCTCGTGCCCTCGTGCGACACCGGACGCGCGGCCCGGGCGGTCAGAGGTCCCACGCCGACCGGCTTGACCCTGACCCGACGGGAGCCTTGACGATCCGGGGCATGAACGAGTTCACCAGCCCCGTCCCCCTGCCCGCCCTCGACGCGACGCCCCCGGAGATCTACCGGGGGTTCTACGGCATGCCGATGTTCTGCATCGTGCCGACCGACGACCTCGCCGCCTCGGTCGACTTCTGGACCCGGGGCCTCGGGTTCATCGACCTGTTCACCATCCCCGGCCAGGTGACCCACCTGCGCCGCTGGGCCTTCCAGGACGTGCTCCTCGTCCCCGGCGAGGCGGCGGCCACGGCATCCTCGCTGAGCGTCAACATCGCCTGCGTCCTCCGTGAGATCGACGAAACCGCGGCCCGCTGCGCGGAGTTGGTGCCCGGGTGCGTGAGCGCCCCCGAGGAGAAGCCGTGGAACTCCGTCGAACTGACCGTCGTCACGCCCGAGAACACGCGGGTCGTCCTGACGGCGGCCCGGCCGATCGACCCGGACAGCGCCCTCGCGGACGACCTGCGCTCCGTGGGCTTCACCATCCCGGCGTCATGAGAAGGACCGAGGCGTGGCGGCCGCCGTCGACGGACCACACCCGGGCCATCCCGTGGCCCGGCGTGGCCGCCCGCCTCCGGTCAGTCGCCCCCGCCGCCCCGCACGGTCCCGGCGAGCGCGCGCGGCAAGGCCCCGTCCGAGTGCGCGACACTCGACCGATGAGCAGCGAGACCCCCCGGCCGACACCGGACGCCGAAGCGGTGTACACCGAAGCGGTGGACGACGAGGCAGCGGACGACGGCCGGCCCCGTTCCGGCGGTCTGACGGTCGGCCGCGCCGCCGCGCTCCTCGGCGTCAGCGTGAAGACGCTGCACCACTGGGACGCGGTGGGGCTGGTACGCCCCGGAGAACGCACCGGCGGCGGCTACCGGGTGTACGCGCACGAGGACATCACCCGGCTCTTCCGGGTCCTCGTCTACCGCGAACTCGGCTTCCCACTGGCCGAGATCGGGCGGCTGCTCGACGACCCGGACACCGAGCCGCGCGAGCACCTGCGCCGTCAGCGCGCTCAGCTGGCGGAACGCCTCACCCAGCTCCAGTCGACGCTGGACACGGTGGACCGCATGCTGGAGACCTCGGACGCGGGGCTGCGGCTGACCCCGGAGCAGCAGGTCGAGATCTTCGGCGCCGACTGGCAGCCCTCCCGGGTCGAGGAGGCCGCGGAGCGCTGGGGCGGCACCGCCCAGTGGGCCCAGTACGCCGAGCGGGCCGCTCAGCGCACCCCCGAGGAGTGGCGGGAGGTCGCCGCCACCACCGAGGCGCTGCACACCGAACTCGTCGCCGCCAAGCGATCCGGGCTTCCCCCGGGCTCCGAGGAGGCCCGGGGTCTGGCGGAGCGGCACCGTCTACTGATGTCCGGCTACTTCGACTGCACCCACGCGATGCAGGTGTGCCTGGGCCGGATGTTCGTCGAGGACCCCCGGTTCGCCGACTACTACGACGGGCTCGCCCCGGGCCTCGCGCGCTGGCTGCGGGACGCGATCGACGCCAACGCCCGGGCGCACGGCGTCAGTCCACACACCGCACGCTGGGAGTAGCCGCCGCCGGGCCGGTCGTCGGCGCGAACCAGGGGGCGGTGGACCCGTGCTCAGACGGCCTCCGTGCTCCGGGGGCACCGGCACGTCGGAGGGTACCGGGGGCGCCGGAGGGCTCCGACTCCCGAGCCGGGCGCGGCCCGGGAGGGAGCGCGGCCCGGGAGGGGCAATGTTCCACGTGAAACATCGCCCTCCCCTTCGCCCGCACGCCCGGCCTCCCTTTCTCAGGGGGTGACCGTGGCCGGGGCCGTATCGTCCGCCTCGGGCGGTGGAGGGGACGCCCCCTCGGGGGACCGCGCGGGGACCGGGGAGCGGTAGCCACGCAGTTCCGGGTTGGCCACGGCGACGGCCGCGATCGCCAGCGTGGCCGAGAGACCCCCACCAACCAGGGCCACGGAGGCGGAGCTGACCGAAGCCACCAGCCCGCCGCGGAAGTTGCCCAGCTCGGGGCCCGCGACCCCGATCACGTAGTCGACGGAGCTGACCCGGCCCCGGTAGGCGTCCGGCGTCTCCAGCTGCACGAGGGCGCTGCGTGTGATCACCGAGACGGTGTCCGCCGCGCCCGCCACCACCAGGCAGCCGAGCGCCAGCCACAGCGGGCCGCCCAGCCCGAACCCGGCCAGCGCCAGCCCCCAGACGCTCGCCGCCATCAGCTGGACCAGCCCGGCCCGGCGTCGGCGGGTCACCGTCCCGGAGAGCAGCCCGGCCACGATCCCACCCGTCGCGACGGCCGAGAGGAACAGCCCGAGGGTCCCCGGACTCCCCCCGAACCGGGCCTCGTTGACCAGGGGGAAGAGCGCGACCGGCATGGCCAGCAGCGTCGCGGACAGGTCGGCGGCCATCGAGCCCCAGAGCGTAGGACGGCGCCCGACGACGCCCCAGCCGCCGCGTTCCGCGCGCCGCCTGCCGCCCGCCGAGGTGGCCTTGCCGCCCGAGCCGGGGACCTTCGCCTCCCCGTCCGCCGCCGCCCCGTCCGGGCCTGCCGTGGTCTCGCCCGGCCGCGCGGACGGAAGCCGGACCAGCGTGATCATCGCGAGCACAAGGGCCCCGGTCTGTCCGGCGTAGGCGGCGGCGAAGTCCCAGCGGGCGATGACCAGTCCGGCCACCGCGGGCCCCAGCAGCATCGCCGCCTGGAAGGAGAGACTGGTGAGCGCGAGCCCGGAGGCGACCTGGTCGGTCGGCAGCAGCCGGACCGGGAAGGTGCGCCGTGCCGGAGCACCCAGGGCGCCGCAGGCGGCCCCGAGCACGACCAGCCCGAGCAGCAGGGCCACGCTCCGGCTGTCCGCCAGCGCCTGGACGCAGAGCCCCGCGGCCGACAGCAGCTGGCCCAGAGTGGTCGCCCACACCAGCGCGCGGCGGTCGACGGTGTCCGCCAGCGCGCCGCCGACCAGCCCGAACAGCAGCGTCGGCAGGCCCGTCGCCAGCCCGAGGACGCCGGTGCCCAGGGGACTCCCGGTCAGCTCCCAGACCTGGGCCAGCACCGTCACCATGGCCAGCTGGCTGGCGAGTTGGGAGGCCGAGGTGCTGATCCACAGGTCGCGGAAGGACACGCTGGTGCGCAGCGGGCGGACGTCGAGGAGTCGGAGCGGCCCCCTCATGCCGGGGACTCGACGAAGTGATCACGGACGCGCCGCCGCTCCAGCGCCGTCCGCGGCTTCTCGACCACGGCGGTCAGCGGGTGCTGAATCCCGCCGTCCAGCTCGGCGGCGGGCGGCGCGGTGCGGTCGGTGGATGTCACGACGACAACCTAACGACGCAAGGTCGTACCGTCCGCTCATTTAGGTACCGTCACAGCCCGCTCAGCGCGCACGATGACCCGTCCGCCAACGCCCCCTCGATACCGGCGGGTTCGGCCTCCGCAGCCGGAGAGCCCGGACCGGTCCCGTCCTCCCGGCGGGCCTCAGCCCAGCGCGGCGAGGAGCGCGTCCAGACTGTCGAACCGCAGCTCGCAGTCGTCGGGACGGCTCGGCGGATCACCGGCCGGTCGCGGGACGTGGGCGGTCCGCATGCCACGCTCCCGGGCCCCGCGCAGGTCCCAGGCGTGCGCCGCCACCATCAGCACGCGCTCGGGCGGGCATCCGGCCGTGTCGAGGGCCAGCTGGTAGACCTCCGGAGCCGGTTTGTAGGCCAGGGCGGACTCGGCGGACAGGGCCTGGTGCCAGCGCAGCCCGGCGTATGCGTTGAGGCGCGGCAGCGCGGTCCGGCTCGCGTTGGAGAGTCCCAGAACGGGAAACCGCCGCGCGAACCGCTCCAGAGCGGCGACCGAGTCGTCCCAGGGGGACAGCCGCTGACCCGCCGTGGCCAGCCGGGCGAGGGTCGCGGGCTCGTCCACTCCGGCGTGGTCGGCCACCCGCCGGGCGGCTTCGGCGTCGATGACCTCGGTGCTGGCGTACGCCCGGCGGCCGCTCGCGATCCGCTGTTGCTGGAGCGCGACGTGCTCCCGCCACAGCGTGAGCAGCGCCTCGACGGAGGCGTCGTCGGATGCGGGCACCGCCTCACGGATCGCCGCGCGGAGTCCACCGGGCTCGTCGACCAGTGTTCCGAGGACGTCGAAGACGACGACGTCGATATGGCGGATCTCGTCCATGCGCTCTCCCCCGCACCTGTGCGTCACCTGTTCAACAGGTGACGACCTTGTCACCGGCTGCGTCACCGGTCAAGATGGTCACGTGGATTTCGCGTTCGTGAGCGGCAACCCGGCCCTCGATCTGGCCGCCACCGTGGGCTCTCGCCGCGACGAGCCGGTGGACCTCCTGGCCACACCCGCCGACCTGGAACGCTGGGTCGCCGCCTGCGAGGAACTGCCCGCCGCCGTCACCGCCGACCCCGCGACCTTCGACTCCGCGCTGTCGCTGCGCGAGGCGGTCTACACGCTCGCGCTCGACCGCGTGCGCGGCCAGCCCTTCGCACCGGACAGCCTCCGCGTCGTCAACGCCATGGCCGCCGGACCGGTGCCGGGCGTCCAGCTCAGCGACGCCGGGCTGCACCTGTCCGGAGACCTGCGCGCGGCCCTCTCCCACATCGCCCGAAGAGGCATCGCCGTGCTCGCCGACCCCCACGCCCACCTCAAGGAGTGCGGCCGCGCCGACTGCACCCGCGTCTACCTCGACCGGTCGCGCGGCGCCCGGCGCACCTGGTGCGGGATGGAGGCGTGCGGCAACCGCGTCAAGGCAGCCGCCTACCGCGCGCGCCGACGGGCCGCCGCCGAGGGCCGTACCCCCGAGCGGGCACCCTGAGAGATCCCCACCGCCGAACCCCGGCCACACCACCCACGGCGGCGCGACGGAGGCTCAGGTCTGGGCCATGTCCATGAAGCGGGAGTAGTGGCCCTGGAAGGCGACGGTGATGGTGGCCGTGGGGCCGTTACGGTGCTTCGCGACGATCAGGTCCGCCTCACCGGCGCGGGGTGACTCCTTCTCGTAGGCGTCCTCCCGGTGCAGCAGGATGACGAGGTCGGCGTCCTGTTCGATGGAGTTGTGGGCGGCGATGCCGTCGGCGATGAAGTTGTGCGTGCCCTTCACCGTCGCGTCGTAGACCGGTTGTTCGCCCAGGGGTTCGATCTCCACCACCCGATCCCAGAACACGTCATCGGCGGCGACGGATCGCAGCAGCTCGGAGTCGAGAACCTCCGCGCACCGGCTCAGGCGCTCCCGCGACACGCAGGTCTCATAGAGGGCGGTGCCGCGGTGGTTCGCGCCGATGGCGGCCTGGAACTGGCGCTCGGTGAGTCCCGCCCGGACGCGTTCGGCCTTGACCATGCTCCACACCTCACGGGGGATGGAGTCGACGTTCGGGTCGACCGCCCGGCTGTCGAGTTCGGCCCGGAGCCGGGCGACGGACTCCCCGCGCCGCCCGTGAACCCCGATGTGCTGGCAGAAGGCACGCATACTCGGTCCGCCCGAGACGTCCACCTGATAGCCGGGCTTGTCGTACCCCGGCTTGGTGACCTTCCTGATTCTCGCGACGATCCCGAAACGGGAGAGGAGGCGTGCGACGCCGTCGGCGAGCGGACGGCTGGACGTGGAGTAGTGGACCCGGGGGCCGGACTTCTCGCCCTGTTCCGGGAGCCAGACGCTGCCGTCCGTGGCCCACAGGTGCCGGAGGAACGTGGCGACCTCGTCGTCGCTGGCGCGGTACAGCACGTCGGGAATCCGCTTGTCGAAGGACCGCAGATCCTCGATTCCGAGTTCGGCGAACCACGCGTGCAGCGGATCGCGCTTGCCGTGCGCGCACCCGTGCGGTGCGGGCAGGTAGCTGTGCCACCGCGTCTCCCGCTGGACCCGGCGGGGCGTGATGGCGAACTCCGCCTGGGCCGCCGCCTCGACGAAGTCCAGGTTGGCCTCGTCGTTCGAGGTGTAGTGGACGGGCTGCTTCCGCAGTACGCGGCCATCTCCGATGAGGTGGGCGAGCAGGCCGATACGGAGCCGCGACCAGCCCAACCCCGCTCCGACGGGTGCGCGGGTGACCCGGGGGACGGCGACCCGCGCCCCGACGTCGAGGTCGCCCAGGGGCGTCCACCCGCCGAAGGTCAGGAACGGGTGGTTGGCGGTCGCCTTCACCTCACGACCGGAGGCGAGCCGCAGACGGTAGGCCGGTTTCGTGCCGGACGGGAAGACGTTCGTGACCGGCGCCGGAACCATCCGCCGGTGCTCGTCCAGGGACCACACGAGCACGCCCTCATGCCCGTTCTCCAGCAGCTCAGTGAAGGTGACGGGCGCCCCGGTGTCCGCGCGCAGGAGCGTGGTGTCAGCCGTCATGCACCCCGATTCGCGCAGGTCGGAGACCATGGGCTTCTTGTCGGTGCGCTGCTCCGGGCCTCGGTTCAGCTGCGAGAGCGCCACCACCGGAACCTCCAGCTCCTTCGCCAGCAGCTTGAGGTTCCGGGACATCTCCGACACCTCCTGCTGACGGCTCTCCGGACGGCGCGATCCGCCCGACTGCATCAGCTGGAGGTAGTCGATGACGATCAGGTGCAGGTCGTTGCGCTGCTTGAGGCGGCGGCACTTGGCGCGGATCTCCATCATCGACAGGTTCGGGGAGTCGTCGATGTACAGCGGGGCGTCCGTGACCCCCGGCATCTGCCGGGCCAGCCGCGTCCAGTCGTCGTCCGTCATCGAGCCGGACCGCATGTGGTGCAGGGCCACCCGCGCCTCGGCGGAGAGCAGCCGCATCGCGATCTCGTTCCGCCCCATCTCCAGAGAGAAGATGACGCTCGGCATGCTGTGCTTGATCGAGCAGGCCCGCGCGAAGTCCAGGGCCAGCGTGCTGTTGTGGGTGGGGATCATCGTCCGGCCCGCGAGGTACAGCCGGGCCGGGTTGTCCACCTGCACACAGCGCACCGGCACACTCGGCACCTGGCGCGCCCCGGTGACCGTGCGGCCCGTCTCGGCCCAGCCCCAGTCGGTGCGCGCCGCCAGCGCCTTACGCGGCAGCCGGGCCAGCGGAAGCCGCGCGGGAACCCGCACCTCCCAGCCCCCGGCCGTCCGCCGCCCGGACCCCGACGGCGCCCGGCGCAACCGGGGCACACAGCCCAGCCCGGCCATCAGCTCCCGGAAGCGTTCAACGACCCGCCGGTCGGCGTGGGTGAGGCGGACAGCGCCCGTGGCGTCCACCTCACCGGCCGCGTCGACCATGCCCTGGGCCAGCGCCAGCCGCTGCGGGAAGGCGCCGCGCGACCAGCCCTCCGGCCACCCGCCACGCGCCGCCCGCTCCAGCGCCCGCCCGGCGCTGGCGCCGCCGCGCCCGGCCCGGACGCCGAGCCGTCCCGGTCCCAGGGGACGCACCTCCGCCCCGGCCGCCGTCAACTCCTCGCCCAGCGCCCGCTCGTCACCCACGGCGCAGCGCAGCACGGACTCCCCGGACGGCCACCCCGCCCCCGGCTCCCCGGACTCCGGGACGGGAACGGGCTCCACGGCGGACGGGCTTCCCTGGACGGGGGCCAACTCGCTGACGGGGGCACGTTCCCGGGACGGCGCGGGGACGGAGGCCGGGACGGGCGCGGAGGCCGGGACGGGGGCGGGCGCGAGGACGCGTGGTGCGCCCCCGAGCAGGGCACCCAGCAGATAGGGGTCGGCTGGCAGCGCCACCGCCTCGCCCACCAGCGGTTCGGCCGCCGGAATCGCGAAGTCCGGGCCGCCCGCGCGCAGGTTGGCCGCCAGCCACTCCGTCGTCCGGGTCAGGCTGCCCGCCGGGCCCTCGGGCCCCGGCACGGCAGCGGACGGGGCCGTCTCCGCCGCCCAGCGCGGGGGGTGGGCCCCGGGGAAGTCGGCGCACCAGCCCGTCCACTGGTGCTCGGCGTCCGCGAGGAGGACGCTGCCGTCGGAGAAGGTCAGCTCATAGCAGGGGCGGCCGTCGAGGACGGGGGTCGCGGCCGTGACCCGGGTGGGGCGGCCGGTGGCGTCCAGCAGCTCCGCGCCGACGCGGACCTCGCCCATCGTCGTCCACCCGGCCGGGGTGGGGAGCGGGGTGTCGAGGGCGAGCGCCTTGCCCATCGCGGGGCGCGCGGCGACCACCACCATCTGGCCCGGGTGCAGGCCGTTGGTCAGCGAGTCGAGGTCGGTGAAGCCGGTGGGTACGCCCGTCATCTGCCCGCTGCGGGAGCCGATCGCCTCGATCTCGTCGAGCGCGCCCTCCATGATGTCGCCCAGCGGCAGGTAGTCCTCGGTGGTGCGCTGCTCGGTGACCGCGTAGATCTCGGCCTGCGCGGTGTTGACGATGTCGTCCACATCGCCGTCCGCCGCGTATCCCATCTGCGTGATCCGGGTTCCGGCCTCCACCAGGCGGCGCAGCACCGCCCGTTCGTGGACGATCTCGGCGTAGTACTCGGCGTTGGCGGCCGTCGGAACGGTCTGCACCAGGCCCTGGACGTACCCCGGGCCGCCGACGCGGGTGATCTCACCGCGCTTGGTGAGTTCGGCGGCCACGGTGATCGGGTCGGCGGGCTCGCCCTTGGCGTAGAGGTCGAGGATGGCCTGGTAGATCGTCTCGTGTGCCGGACGGTAGAAGTCGTGGCCCTTGATCACCTCGACCACGTCGGCGATGGCGTCCTTGGACAGCAGCATGCCGCCGAGCACCGACTGCTCGGCCTCCAGGTCCTGCGGCGGCACCCGTTCGAAGCCGCCCGTGCCGCCCTCGCCACCGCGCTCGTGCGTCTCCGGGTCGCCGTCGAAACGGTCCTGGGAACGACGCCGGGCGCTGGGGAAGCGCGGCTCGGGGCTGAACTCCGGAGCCCAGAAATCCTCGACGTGCTCGGGCTGCTGAGTCACCGCCCCCTCCTTCCTCCGGCGCCGCGGCACGGACGTATCCACCGCGGGTGGCCCCGCCGGCCTACGGCACAGTCTCTCGGCCCGCTCTGACACGGCCGTCCAGCGGCGCGCTCCGCCAGAACCGGTCTGTCGAACGAGTCCTCCGCACCGAACGGGTCCATCCGTACGGATGGCCGCCGGTCCCGACGGGCTGTCCGGGCCGGCGGCCTGTTCCCGACGGCCCTGGTGTTCCAGGGTGCTCCTGACGCTTCAGCCCACCCGGCGAACGGCGCCGGGCCGGTGCTCCGCTGGCGGTGCGCCGTGTCCCGCTGGGACGGGAGACGGGCGGCGATACGCCGGGGGCGCCTGACTACGGTAGGCGGCGGACGGGGTTCCACCAACTGTGTTATCCACAGGGCCCGGTGAGCATCTGTGGATACCGCGCCGCACCCTGTGGACAACCCGGGGAAAGCTGTGCACGAGCCGGGGGACAGTACTGTGGAGAAGTTCTCACCAACTCCCGAGGACACCCGCTGATCTGCGGAAACAGCGTCCACCGCCTGTGCGGGGAAAAAATCCGGGGACGAGTTTCCCCCTCGTCGGTTCCGGCCGTCGGCCGCACCGCCCCCCAACGCCCCCACCACCGAATGTAATAGACCACATTGCATTGTGCTCATTACTTGTGGATGCTTGAATCGAACGTATGACTGCTGCCGCGCCGAGTGTGCGCCGACACGATCGCGAGATCATCGCGCTCGCCCTCCCGGCCTTCGGCGCGCTCGTCGCGGAACCCCTCTTCCTGATGGCCGACAGCGCGATCATCGGTCACCTCGGCACCGCCCACCTCGCCGGACTCGGCGTCGCCGCCGCGCTGCTCCAGACCGGCGTGAACATCTTCGTCTTCCTCGCCTACGCCACCACCTCGGCCGTCGCCCGCCGGGTCGGTGCGGGCGACCTGCCCTCCGCCCTCCGCCAGGGCGTCTCCGGCATCTGGCTGGCGCTGCTGCTCGGCGCCGCCGTCGTCACCGTCCTCCTGCCGACCGCGCCCGCGCTGGTCGACCTCTTCGGCGCCTCCTCGTCCGCCGCCCCGCACGCGGTCACCTACCTGCGGATCAGCGCGCTCGGCATCCCCGCGATGCTGGTGGTGCTCGCGGCCACCGGGGTGTTGCGCGGACTCCAGGACACCAGGACCCCGCTCTACGTCGCCATCGCCGGCTTCTCCGCCAACGTGCTGCTCAACGTGGTGCTGGTGTACGGCCTGGGCTTCGGCGTCGCCGGTTCCGCCTGGGGCACCGTGCTCGCCCAGTGCGGGATGGCCGCCGTCTACCTCCGCGTGGTGATCCGCGGGGCCACCCGGCACGGCGTGGATCTGCGCCCGGACGCCGCGGGGATCCGCGCCTGCGCACAGGCCGGGGCGCCGCTGCTGGTCCGCACGCTCTCACTGCGCGCGGTGCTCATGATCGCCACCGCGGTCGCCGCCCGCCTCGGGGACGCGCAGATCGCCGCCCACCAGATCACCCTGACCCTCTGGACGCTGCTGAGCTTCGCGCTGGACGCCATCGCCATCGCGGGCCAGGCGATCATCGGCCGGTACCTGGGCGCCGGGGACGAGTCCGGGGCCCGCGCGATCTGCCGCCGCATGGTCCAGTGGGGCGTCGCCTCCGGCATCGTGCTCGGGCTGCTGGTCATCGCCTCCCGCCCGCTGTTCATGCCGCTGTTCACCAGTGACCGGGCGGTCCTCGACGAACTGACCGCGGTACTGCTGGTCGTCGCCGTCACCCAGCCCATCGCGGGGGTGGTCTTCGTCCTGGACGGCGTGCTGATGGGCGCGGGGGACGGCCCGTACCTCGCCGGGGCGATGCTCGTCACGCTGGCCGTCTTCGCCCCGGTGGCGCTGGCCGTACCCGCGCTGGGCGGCGGACTCGCGGCGCTCTGGCTGAGCTTCGCCGGGCTGATGATGTCGGTCCGGCTCGTGACGCTCTGGCTCCGGGCCCGCTCCGGCCGCTGGGTGATCTCCGGCGCCACCCGCTGACCCGGCCCCGGCACCCGGCTCCCACCGCCCGGCTCCGCCGCCGCGCTCCGGAAAGGAGACGACACGGCTGTGGCCCGCCCCTCGAAAGGGGCGGGCCACGGAGTTCGGCACGCCGTACGCGCGCGTCCGCACGGCCGACCGGCCGCGCGGAGCGGGCGTCAGGCGGCGGCGACCTCGATGTCGACCTTCGCGTCGACCTCGGGGTGCAGCCGCACCGAGACCTGGTGCGAGCCCAGAGTCTTGATCGGCGAGACCAGCTCGATCCGGCGCTTGTCCACCGAGGGACCGCCGGAGTCCTTGATGGCCTGCGCGATGTCCGCCGGGGTCACGGAGCCGAATAGACGGCCCTGGTCACCCGCGCGCACACCGAGCTTCACCTTGACGCCCTCAAGCTGCCCACGCACCTCGTTGGCCTGCTCGATCGTGGCGATCTCGTGCAGTCGGCGGGCGCGGCGGATCTGCGCCACGTCCTTCTCGCCGCCCTTGGTCCAGCTGATCGCGAACCCACGCGGGAGCAGGTAGTTCCGGGCGTACCCGTCCTTCACCTCGACGACGTCGCCCGCCGCTCCGAGGCCGGTGACCTCCTGCTTAAGGATGATCTTCATGAGTCGTCATCCTTCCTTAGCGAGCGGTCGAGGTGTAGGGCAGCAGAGCCATCTCGCGGCTGTTCTTCACGGCCGTCGCGACGTCCCGCTGGTGCTGGGTGCAGTTGCCGGTGACCCGGCGGGCACGGATCTTGCCACGGTCGGAAATGAACTTCCGCAGCAGGTTCGTGTCCTTGTAGTCGACGTAGGAGATCTTCTCCTTGCAGAACACGCAAACCTTCTTCTTAGGCTTGCGAGCAGGCGGCTTCGCCATTGTCTCTCTCCAGAAAGTTCAAGAAGTGTGCAGCTGTGAGCGCGCCCTAGAAGGGCGGCTCGTCCGAGTAGCCGCCGCCACCGCCGCCGCCGGGGGCACCGCCCCAGCCGCCACCGCCGCCGCCCTGGCCGCCACCGGCCGGACCGCCGGTGGCCCACGGGTCACCGCCGGGGGCACCCCCCTGCTGCGGACCGCCACCCTGGCCGCCCCAGCCGCCGCCACCGCCGCCGAAGCCGCCGCCCTGACCACCACGGCCGGTGGTCTTGGTGACCTTCGCGGTTGCGTTGCGGAGGCTGGCACCGACCTCGTCAACGTCCAGCTCGTAGACCGTGCGCTTGATGCCCTCGCGGTCCTCGTACGAACGCTGCTTCAGACGGCCCTGCACGACGACCCGCACGCCCTTGGTGAGCGACTCGGCGACGTTCTCCGCGGCCTGCCGCCAGACCGAGCAGGTCAGGAACAGGCTCTCGCCGTCCTTCCACTCGTTGGTCTGCCGGTCGAAGGTGCGCGGAGTGGACGCGACGCGGAACTTCGCGACCGCCGCTCCGGACGGGGTGAAGCGCAGCTCGGGGTCGTCGACGAGATTGCCGACGACCGTGATGACGGTCTCGCCTGCCATGGGGAACCTCTCAGCGGTACTGCGTGCTGCTGTGGTGGCACCGCCCGTACCGGACGGCACGGGAGAAGCGCGGAAGTGCGGGTGCTACGCGTTGCCTGTCGTCATCCGTCGAGCGGGAACGCTCAACGGCCGACGGGGCGGAGGACCTTGGTCCGCAGAACCGACTCGTTCAGGTTCATCTGGCGGTCGAGTTCCTTGACCACCGAGGGCTCGGCCTGGAGGTCGATGACGGAGTAGATCCCCTCGGGCTTCTTCTTGATCTCGTAGGAGAGACGGCGACGGCCCCAGGTGTCGATCTTCTCGACCTTGCCGCCGCCACCGCGGACGACGGAAAGGAAGTTCTCGATCAGCGGGGAGACAGCGCGCTCCTCCAGCTCCGGGTCGAGGATCACCATGACCTCGTAGTGACGCATGTGGAACCCACCTCCTCTGGACTCAGCGGCCACGGGCGTTCCGTGGCAGGAGGGTCGTATGCGTACGCGTCGTGCCGTGGGCCGGGTCCGGGGACCCGCCGGGCGACAGCCGTGACACATGCGGTGAGCACGTGGTCACGGGGACCGTCGGACGGAGTGCGTACGCACGGGTACTCGTGTACTCGTGCGGCCGGGCTCGTACGACGGGGGCTCGGAGTGACCCATGAGACGACGCAGACGCGACAGCCTACCTCCCCGCCGCCGTCCGGTTGAAATCCGGGAGGTTGTCGCCGCAACCTGGACATCTAAGCCGTGCGCGGCGCCATAATGCGCCGCCTCTGTCAGGAGGTGCCGAATGGCACAGCCAGCACACCAGGGAGCCCCCCGCTCCCGGGCACACGGACAGCAGTTCCCGCACACCCTCAACCCCCGCGCGCTGCTCAACACCGACGGCCGCAGTCACCCGGTCGAGAACTCCTTCGCCGCGGCGACCCTGCTCCTGGGCGTGGTGGCCTTCGTCACGGCGCTGTGGCCCGGTCTCCACGTGATCAGCGGCTGGACGGGCCTGGTGGGCATCCTCACCGGGGCCTGGGGCCAGATGATCTCCGCGACCACGGGGGAGCGCTTCGTCCTGATCATCGGGCTCGGCGCCTCGGCCGTCGGCTTCTATCTCGCCATGGCCCACGGCGGCCTGGTGTTCTGACCCGGACCGGCCGCCGGGTCCGGCCGGGGCGCCCCGCCGCGCGGGCGCCCCGGCCTCGGACGTCCCGGTTCCGGGGCGCTCGGTGACCGGCCGGGGCCACTCGGTGGCGGACCCGCTCCCCGCGCTCGTCCACGCGCCCCCGTCTCCGCCCTCTCCACGATCCGGCGCGGGCGCCCCCGCACCGTGACGACCGTCCCGCGGGACGGGGCGGCTGCCGGGCACCCCGAACGAGGCCCGCCGCTGCGCAGTAGGCTGCCCGGCGAGCCTCCCCCAGAAGTGGGCCTGGGGGTGCCCCAACCGCCTGAGCTCGCCGGAGGAGCGTCCCGCATGAGTCTGACCCTGAGGACCGTCAGCCGTGAGCAGCATCTGGCCTATATCCAGAGCCTGCCGTCGGCCAGCCACTGTCAGGTGCCCGCCTGGGCGGACGTCAAGAGCGAGTGGCGGTCGGAGAGTCTGGGCTGGTTCGACACCGAGGGGCGGATGGTCGGCGCCGGGCTGGTGCTCTACCGGCAACTGCCCAAGGTAAAGCGGTACCTGGCGTACCTCCCCGAGGGGCCGGTCATCAACTGGTACGCGCCGAACCTGGAGGACTGGCTCCAGCCGATGCTGGCGCACCTCAAGCAACAGGGCGCCTTCTCGGTGAAGATGGGCCCCCCGGTGGTGATCCGCCGCTGGGACGCCGCCGCGATCAAGCGGGGCATCCAGAGCCCGGACGTCAAGCGGCTGCGCGACGTCGAGGCCACTCACATCGAGCCGCGGGCCTTCGAGGTGTCGGACCGCCTGCGCCGCATGGGCTGGCAGCAGGGCGAGGACGGCGGCGCGGGCTTCGGGGACGTCCAGCCGCGCTACGTCTTCCAGGTGCCGCTGCAGGAGCGGTCGCTGGACGAGGTGCACAAGGGCTTCAACCAGCTGTGGCGCCGCAACATCAAGAAGGCCGACAAGGCGGGGGTCCGGGTGGTCCAGGGCGGACCGCAGGACCTGGACGACTGGCAGCGGCTGTACGAGATCACCGCCGAGCGGGACCGGTTCCGCCCGCGGCCGAAGGCGTACTTCGAGCGGATGTTCCGGGTGCTGAACGCCGAGGACCCGAACCGGATGCGGCTCTACTTCGCGGAACACGAGGGCGAACGCATCGCGGCGGCCACGATGTTGGTGGTCGGCCGGCACGTCTGGTATTCGTACGGCGCCTCGGCCAACCACAAGCGGGAGGTCCGGCCGTCGAACGCCATGCAGTGGCGGATGCTCCAGGACGCCTACGCGCTCGGGGCGAACGTCTACGACCTGCGGGGCATCAGCGACTCGCTGGACGAGAACGACCACCTCTTCGGTCTGATCCAGTTCAAGGTGGGTACGGGCGGAGAGGCCGCCGAGTACCTCGGTGAGTGGGACTTCCCGCTGAACAAGCTCCTGCACAAGGCGCTCGACATCTACATGTCGCGGCGCTGAGCACCGCATCGCCGGGCGGCGTGCGCCGCCCCGGCGGGTGGTGCGCCCCCGTCCACATCCCACAGGAAAGGTTGCGTACCGGCCATGGCGCTCACCCTCTACGTCGACACCACTCGTTGGCGGGCGCACCAGCAGTCGGTGCTCCAGCAGTTCCCCGGCATCGTCCCGGTCTGCAAGGGCAACGGCTACGGGTTCGGCCACGAGCGGCTCGCGGAGGAGGCCACCCGTTTCGGCTCCGACGTGCTCGCCGTGGGGACGACGTACGAGGCGGCGCGGATCAAGGACTACTTCAGCGGTGACCTGCTGGTCCTGACCCCGTACCGCCGGGACGAGGAGCCGGTGCCGCTCCCGGACCGCGCGATCCGCTCGGTCTCCTCGGTCGAGGGGCTGGGACTGATGCGCCGGGCCCGGGTGGTCATCGAGGTGATGAGCAGCATGAAGCGGCACGGCGTCACCGAGGCGGACCTGCCCCATCTGCACGCGGCCATCGGGGAGGTGCGGCTGGAGGGCTTCGCGATCCACCTGCCGCTGGACCGGGCGGACGGCTCGGACGCGGTGGAGGAGGTCATCGGCTGGATGGACCGGCTGCGCACGGCCCGGCTGCCGCTGGACACGATGTTCGTCAGCCATCTGAAGCCGGATGAGTTCGCCACGTTGCAGCAGCAGTTCCCGCAGACGCGGTTCCGCGCGCGGATCGGCACCCAGCTGTGGCTGGGCGACCACGACGCGACGGAGTACCGGGGCACGGTGCTGGACGTCACCCCGGTCGCGAAGGGGGACCGCTTCGGCTACCGCCAGCAGAAGGCGGGCGGCGACGGCTGGCTGGTCGTCGTCGCGGGCGGCACCTCGCACGGGGTGGGGCTGGAGTCCCCGAAGGCGCTGCACGGGATGACCTCGCGCGCCAAGGGCGTGGCGCGGGCCGGGCTGGCCACCGTGAACCGCAACCTCTCGCCGTTCGTGTGGGGCGGTAAGCAGCGGTGGTTCGCCGAGCCGCCGCACATGCAGGTGTCCATCCTGTTCGTCCCGTCGGACGCTCCGGAGCCGCGCGTGGGCGAGGAGCTGACGGCGCATCTGCGGCACACCACGACGATGGTGGACCGCGCGGTGGACCGCTGAGCCGCGTGCACCACCGCTGAGCCGCGTGCGGTGAAGCGCCCGGCGGGGCGCTCGCCGCCGGGCTGGCTCGCGGCGGGAGACGGTCGTCTCCGGCCCCATACGGTCATCTCCGGCCGCACGACGGCCAGTTCGCACCCGGACACGGTCGTTCCGTGTCCGGGTGCGCTCAGTCGCGCTCAGCGTCCGGCGGTCCGCTCACGGCGGGGACCGCCGGACGCCGTTCCCCCTCCGGGGTGGCTCAGCGCTCGGACTCGCCGTCGATGAAGCGCTGGACGTTGCGCCGCGCCTCGTCGTCGAAGTACTGCACGGGCGGCGACTTCATGAAGTACGAGGACGCGGAGAGGATCGGCCCGCCGATCCCACGGTCCTTGGCGATCTTCGCGGCGCGCAGCGCGTCGATGATGACCCCGGCGGAGTTGGGGGAGTCCCAGACCTCCAGCTTGTACTCCAGGTTCAGCGGCACGTCGCCGAACGCCCGGCCCTCCAGGCGGACGTAGGCCCACTTGCGGTCGTCCAGCCAGGCCACGAAGTCGGACGGGCCGATGTGCACGTTGTCCGCGCCGAGGTCCCGGTCGGGGATCTGCGAGGTGACCGCCTGGGTCTTGGAGATCTTCTTGGACTCCAGCCGCTCCCGCTCCAGCATGTTCTTGAAGTCCATGTTGCCGCCGACGTTCAGCTGCATCGTGCGGTCCAGGATGACGCCCCGGTCCTCGAACAGCTTGGCCATCACCCGGTGCGTAATAGTCGCGCCCACCTGGGACTTGATGTCGTCACCGACGATCGGCACCCCGGCGGCGGTGAACCTGTCCGCCCACTCCTTGGTCCCCGCGATGAACACCGGCAGCGCGTTGACGAAGGCCACCCCCGCGTCGAGGGCGCACTGGGCGTAGAACTCGGCCGCCGTCTGCGAGCCCACCGGCAGGTAGCAGACCAGCACGTCGGCCTGGGTGTCGCGGAGCACCTGGACGACGTCCACCGGCTCGGCGGTCGACTCCTCGATGGTCTGCCGGTAGTACTTCCCCAGCCCGTCGTGGGTGTGCCCGCGCTGCACCGGGACCCCGCTCGGCGGCACGTCACAGATCTTGATGGTGTTGTTCTCGCTGGCGCCGATGGCGTCCGAGAGGTCGAGGCCGACCTTCTTGCCGTCCACGTCGAAGGCGGCGACGAACTCCACGTCCCGCACGTGGTAGTCGCCGAACTGGACGTGCATCAGCCCGGGCACCCTGCTGTCAGGGTCGGCGTCCTTGTAGTACTCGACGCCCTGCACCAGTGAGGCGGCGCAGTTGCCCACACCTGCGATGGCTACGCGAACCGAACCCATTCCGGTTACTCCCTGTGTGTTCTCGCCGAGCCCCGCGCTCGTTGCGGGGCTCACTTGTCGGTCTCACCGGACGGATCCGGCCCGGACGTGCCCCCCGGGGAGTGCTCCCCGGAAGCCGCCGAGGAATCGGCGTCCCGGTGCCGGGTCTGACCGCCCGCTTGCTCCGCGCGGTACTCCGCCGACTCCTCGGCGGCGTCCCGGCGGTCATGCCCTGCCCGCTCGCTCTCGATCAGCTCGTTGAGCCAGCGGACCTCGCGTTCCACGGACTCCATGCCGTGCCGTTGCAGCTCCAGCGTGTAGTCGTCCAGCCGCTCACGGGTCCGGGCGAGGGAGGCCCGCATCTTCGCGAGCCGCTCCTCCAGTCGGCTGCGCCGCCCCTCCAGGACCCGCATCCGGACGTCGCGTGAGGTCTGGCCGAAGAACGCGAACCGAATACCGAAGTGCTCGTCCTCCCAGGCGTCCGGGCCGGTCTGGGCGAGCAACTCCTCGAACCGCTCCTTGCCCTCGCCCGTCAGCCGGTAGACGATCTTCGCCCGGCGGCCGGAGAGTTGGGCGGACTGCCCGGCGGTCTCCCGTGGTTCCGGACCGCTCTCCTCCACCAGCCAGCCGCACTGCACCAGCGCCTTGAGGCACGGGTAGAGCGAGCCGTAACTGAAGGCGCGGAAGACGCCCAGCGAGGTGTTGAGCCGCTTCCGCAACTCGTACCCGTGCATCGGGGACTCACGGAGCAGGCCGAGCACGGCGAACTCAAGAATTCCGGAGCGCCTGCCCATCTCCGCCTCCCCACTCACGATCCCCGACGCGTTCCGCGCGCTCCCGTCCGGTGTGCTCCGGCCGCCGAACCGGCACCGGGCGACGGGATACCCCCTGACCTGCCCGTCCCGCCGGTAGCCGGAGGGCGGCCGGATCTGGCTACCGGGGCTCGCCGTTGGGCCCGGACATCCGATCGGTCAACCCGATGTATCGGCTCGATACATCTCGACGATAGAGACCGAGGCCCCAACCGACAAGAGGGGGTGGGGGGAAGGGATTCAGATCACTGATTCGTCACAGTCGCTGTGCGGCGATTGAGGCGAATGTGCCTCCACGGAGGTTTTGGAGCTGCGTAGTCTGTCCGCTGTGCAGACCACCACGGGGAACCACACGGGGCGCCCACACGTCCTCGCCCGGGGTGCGGTGCGGCCAGATTCGGTCAGCCGGAGCTGCCGCACTCGGGGGGACCAGAAGTCAACTGCCACCTTCAGGCGCAACGACCGCCTGCCCGAGGAGTAGCTGTTCCAATGAGCGAGCACCGTCGAAAGCCGCCGCAGGGGCGCGGTCGACGCGCAGCGCAGCAGCCGCCGGCGTCCGGCCGAGCGGCGGCGTCCCATGGCGCGTCACCGACCTCGAACGGCAGCCGCGCAGCAGCCCGCAGGGCGGCGCCCCGCGCAACGGGAGGAAGCGGCGGAAGGCGCCGCGCCACCGGGCAGCAGGCGTCCGTCGCCGCGGGCGCGGGGGCCGGGGGGGCCCGTGGAGGCGGAGGCGGCGGCAGGCGCGGCGGAGGCACCGGGGAGGGACCCAGAGGCCCGCGCGGACGCGGACGCCCGGAGCCCCCGAAGAAGCGGCTGATCGACTACCCCCGCTCCACCAAGCAGGGGATGCGGCGCTGGATGCCCTCCTGGAAACAGGTCCTGGGCCTCTGCGTCGCGTTCCTGGGGCTGCTGGTGGGGCTGGTGGGCATCGGGCTGTGGATGGTGCAGGTGCCGGACGCCCAGGCCGCGGCCAAGTCCGAGAAGAACGTCTACTACTGGTCCGACAAGAGCCAGATGGCCGTGGCCGGTGGCGGGGACGAGAACCGTCAGGTCGTGCCGCTGTCGAAGATCCCGCAGTCGATGCAGTGGGCGGTGATCGCGGCGGAGAACGAGACCTTCTACCAGGACAAGGGCGTTGACCCGATGGGCATCGCGCGCGCGGTCGCGCGGATGGCGACCGGCGGCGACACCCAGTCCGGTTCCACCATCACCCAGCAGTACGTGAAGAACACCTACCTGGACAATTCGCAGACGGTCTCGCGAAAGGTCAAGGAGCTGTTCATCTCCATAAAGGTGGGCGCCAAGGAGGACAAGCCGGACATCCTCTCCGGATACCTCAACACCGCCTACTACGGCCGCGGTGCGTACGGTATCCAGTCCGCCGCCCAGGCCTACTACGGCGTCGACTCCGACAAACTCGACCCGAGCCAGAGCGCGTTCCTCTCCGCCGTGCTGAACGGCCCCAACCTGTACGACCCGGCCGGCGGCTACGGCTCCATCGCCACCAAGGAGAAGAACGAGAGCCGGGCCAAGGCCCGCTGGAAGTGGACGCTGGACCGGCAGGTCGAGATCGGCAAGATGTCCAAGTCCGACCGGGACCGGTACGTCGGCAAGGGCTTCCCCGACCCGGATCCGCCCAAGCCCGCCACCGGACTCAAGGGCCAGAAGGGCTACATGGTGGAGCTGGCGAACAACTCCATCACCAGCAACCCGGATACCGGGATCACCAAGCAGCAGCTCGACAAGGGCGGCTACAAGATCTACACCACCTTCGACAAGAAGAAGACGGGCGCCCTGAAGCGGGCCGTCGAAACGGTGGAGAAGCGCAACATCGACGCGAAGAAGCGCCCGAAGACCGACAAGTACGTCCAGTTCGGTGGGGCCTCGGTGAAGCCGGGCGACGGAGCGATCCAGGCGATCTACGGCGGCAGCGACGCGACGAAGCACTTCAACAACAACGCGGACTACACCGGCGTCCAGGTCGGTTCGACCTTCAAGCCGTTCGTGCTGGCGGCCGCGATGAAGGACGGCGTGCGCAACCCCGCCGGGCCGGAGGACCAGGGCGAGGACCAACGCAAGAAGGTCAGTCCGACCAGCGTCTACGACGGCGACAACAAGATCAAACTGCGCGACTACCGCGGGGAGATCTGGCACGACAAGGACGGCAAGGAGTGGCATCAGAAGAACGACGGCGGTAAGGACTACGGCAAGGTCGACCTCCGCACCGCGATGCAGCACTCCGTCAACACCCCCTTCATCCAGCTCGGGATGGACGTCGGGCTGAAGGAGGTGAAGGCGGCCTCGGTCCGGGCCGGACTCAAGGACGACGCCAGCATGGCCTCGCTCACCCCGACCTTCTCGCTCGGCACCTCGGCGCCCAGCGCGATCCGGATGGCGAACGCCTACGGCACCTTCGCCAAGAGCGGGATGGCCGCCGAGCCCTACTCCGTCACCCGCATCGAGAAGGAGGGCGAACCGCCCTACGAACACGACGCGGAGACCAAGCCCGCCTTCGACCCGGCGGTCGCCAACAACGTGACGAGCGTGCTGGAGACGGTGGTCAAGAAGGGCACCGGCACGGCCGCCCAGGGCCTCAACCGCCCGGCGGCGGGCAAGACCGGCACCACCGACGACAACCGCTCGGCCTGGTTCTCCGGGTACACCCCGCAGCTGTCCACGACCATCGGCATGTGGCGGGCCGACGACCAGGCGAAGAACCCCAAGTTCCTCTCCATGTTCGGCACCGGCGGCCAGAAGAAGATCCACGGCGCCTCCTTCCCCGCTGAGATCTGGACGGCCTACATGACCGGCGCGCTCAAGGGCACAAAGGCGCTGCCGTTCCCGGAGCCGACCCCGATCGGCGAGAAGGTCTACGGCGACGGCGCCAGCCCCACCCCACAGCCCACCCCCACCGACACTCCCGAGGAGCCGGAGCCCAGCGACGAGCCCTCCGAGAGCCCGTCGGACGACGAGGACAGCCCCTCCCCGACCCCGGATCCAACCGACACCTGCGCCGACTGGGACATCCCCTGCAAGGAGAACGAGGGGCAGACCGGCGGAGACGGCGGAGCCGACAACGGTGGCCAGAACGGCGGTCAGGACGGCGGCGGCGGAGACGGCGGAGCCGACGGAGGCCCGGGCAACGGAGGGAACGACAACGGAGGGATATTCGGTGGGCCGATGGGCGCGCGCACCGAGGAATGACACCGCCCCACACCCCCGGAGCTGACGCGGTAACCCCCTGGGTCCCGCTCCGCTGAACCCCGGCCCCGGACCCCAGCCCCCACGGGAGCTGGAGTCCGGGGCCGAAGTGGTGGAGGGACCCCGCCCCGGCCCCGTCGCGCACCGGCTCCGTGCCGCACGGACGGCGGACGCCGTACGGCAGGATGTGCCCATGACGCGCGCGTACCCCAGCGACCGGCCCGGCGCCCCCACGACGGCGAACCGCGTACGCCCCACCGAGGAGGACCAGACAGCGCGAGCGGGCAGCGAGCTGCTCGGCGGCCCGCTCGGGCGGCGCGCGCTGACCGGCGGCCAGTGGTGGTCCCCGGTGCGGGTGATCGTGCTGGTGGCGATCGGGATGTTCGCCCTCGGGATGGTGCAGAAGCTGCCGTGCTACGACGGCTCCTGGTTCTCCGGCGACCCCACCAGCCAGTACGTGCACGCCTGTTACTCCGACATCCCGCACCTCTTCGGCGGCCGCGGCTTCGCTGACGGGCTCATCCCCTACTTCGACCGCCTGGACGGCGATATGGAGTACCTCGAATACCCGGTCCTCACCGGGGTGTTCATGAAGGTCGCCGCCTGGCTGACCTTCGGGGACGGGGACGTGGCCCGGCAACAGCACTACTGGCTGGTCAACGCCGGCATGCTGATGGTCTGCGCCGTGGTCATGACCGTCTGCGTGGCCCGCACCCACCGGCGGCGCCCCTGGGACGCGCTGCTCCTCGCGCTCGCCCCCGCCCTCGCGCTCACCGCCACCATCAACTGGGACCTGCTGGCCGTGGCACTCACCGCGGCCGCCCTACTGATGTGGTCCCGGAGCAGGACGCTCGCCGCCGGGGTATTGATCGGCCTCGCCACCGCCGCGAAGCTCTACCCGGCGCTGCTCCTGGGGCCGTTGCTGCTGCTCTGCTGGCGCGCGGGACGCTGGCGGGCCTTCTTCCAGGCGCTGGGCGGCGCCCTCGTCGCCTGGGCGGTGGTGAACGTCCCCGTGATGGCGCTCGCCCCGCAGGGCTGGGCGAAGTTCTACACCTTCAGCCAGAAGCGCGGCGTCGACTTCGGCTCCTTCTGGCTCGTCATCAACCAGCGCTGGGACGGCGAGCTAGATCGCGACACCGTGAACACCATCGCCACCGCGCTGATGGTCGTCGGCTGTCTCGGGATCGCCTGGCTGGCCCTGGCCGCACCGCGCCGCCCCCGGCTGGCCCAGCTGGCCTTCCTGGTCGTCGCGCTCTTCATCCTCACCAACAAGGTCTACTCACCGCAGTATGTGCTCTGGCTGATCCCGCTCGCGGTGCTGGCCCGCCCCAAGTGGCGCGACATGCTCATCTGGCAGGCCTGCGAGTGTCTGTACTTCCTGGGTGTCTGGATGTACATCGCCTACACCCAGGGCGGCGACAAGCACCAGGGGCTGCCTCCCGAGGGCTACCACGTGGTGATCGTCGCCCACCTGCTCGGCACCCTCTACCTGTGTGCTCTGATAGTGCGCGACGCGCTGCTGCCGGAGTACGACCCGGTCCGTCAGGACGGCTCCGACGATCCGGCGGGCGGCGTCCTGGACCGCGCACCCGACACCTTCGTCCTCAGCACCCCCGGCACCGACCGGAGGAGCACACCGCCGCCTCCCTACGGCACCACGTCCCCGCCCAAGGAGACCCACGTGCGGTGGGGACGACCGTGAACTGAGCGCTGTTTCACGTGAAACGGCGCCAACCCTGTGAGGCTGGCCGATGGCTGTCGTACGTGATCTCCGGACCCTGCTGCGCTTCCCCGGCTTCCAGCGGCTCCTCACCGTCCGGCTGCTCTCCCAACTCGCGGACGGCGTCTACCAGGTGGCCCTCGCGACCTACGTGGTGTTCTCCCCGGAGAAGGAGACCTCCCCCGCCGCGATCGCCTCCGCCATGGCCGTCCTGCTGCTCCCGTACTCACTGCTCGGCCCCTTCGCCGGAGTGCTCCTCGACCGGTGGCGGCGACGCCAGGTGCTGCTCTTCGGCAACCTGCTGCGGGCACTACTCGCCCTGGGCACCGCCGCACTGGTGCTGGGCGCCGTTCCGGAGTGGCTGTTCTACCTCTCCGCGCTCTCCGTCACCGCCGTCAACCGGTTCATCCTCGCCGGGCTCTCCGCCTCGCTCCCGCGAGTGGTGGACGAGGAGCGGCTGGTCATCGCCAACTCCCTCTCGCCCACCGCCGGAACCCTGGCCGCCACCGCGGGCGGCGGGGTGGCGTTCGCGGTGCGGTTCATCGGCCCCTCCGGCGGACGGGCCGCCGACGCGGCGGTGGTGGCCACGGGCGCGGCGCTCTACCTCCTCGCGGGACTCTCGGCACTCCGGATGACCGCCGACCAACTCGGGCCGGACGCACGCCAGGTACAGCCCCGGGTGCTGGCGGCGGTCGCCAGCACCGCCCGCGGACTCCTCGCCGGACTCCGGCACCTCGGAGAGCGCCGCCCCGCGGCCCACTCGCTGGCCGCGATGTCGATGATGCGGTTCTGCTACGGCGCCCTGACCGTGCTGCTGCTGATGCTCTGCCGGTACGCCTGGTCGGACGGCGAGGACCCCGAGGGCGGGATCGGGCTGCTGGGGCTCGCCGTCACCATCTCCGGGTTCGGCTTCTTCGTCGCCGCCGTCATCACGCCCTGGATAGTGCAGCGGTTCGGCGCCTTCGGGTGGCTCACGCTGTGCGCGGCGGCGCCCGCGCTCCTGGAGCCCGCGCTGGCCCTGCCCTTCGCCGCGGCGCCGATGATGGTGGCCGCCTTCGTCCTGGGTTTGGTGACACAAGGCTCGAAGATCGCTACCGACACCACCGTGCAGACCACGGTGGACGACGCCTTCCGGGGCCGCGTCTTCGCCCTCTACGACATGCTGTTCAACGTGGCGTTCGTCGCCGCCGCCGGGGTCGCCGCGCTGATACTGCCTCCGGACGGCCGCTCGGTGCCCCTGGTGATCACCGTGGCGCTGCTGTACGCCGGGACCGCCCTGGCCCTTCTCGTCACGAGGCGTTCCCGCGCCGCCGTTTCACGTGAAACACCCGCTAACGAAGCGCCGGACACCGCCGCTCCGTAACCCGAAGCCCTCCCGGGCACCCACGTCGGGCACCCGGCAGGAAGAAACATCCCGGAGTGCTCCGCCCATCAGTCCCGCTCGCGCGCCGCCCACCACTGCCGGAGCGCCTCGACGGCGTCCTCTCGCTCCATCGGCCCGCGCTCCAGCCGGAGTTCCAGCAGGAACTGGTAGGCCGCGCCCACCACCGGGCCGGGCGGCACCTCCAGGACCTCCATGATGTCGTTGCCGTTCAGATCCGGGCGGATCGCGTCCAGCTCCTCCTGCTCCTTGAGCCGCGCGATCCGCTCCTCCAGCCCGTCGTAGGCGCGGGAGAGCGCGTTGGCCCGTCGCTTGTTCCGGGTGGTGCAGTCCGAGCGGGTCAGCTTGTGGAGCCGGTCCAGGACCGGACCGGCGTCCCGTACGTAGCGGCGCACGGCGGAGTCGGTCCACTCGCCGGTGCCGTACCCGTGGAAGCGCAGATGCAGCTCCACGAGTCGGCTCACGTCCTTCACCAGCTCCCCGGAATACTTGAGTGCCGTCATCCGCTTCTTGGTCATCTTCGCGCCCACCACCTCGTGGTGGTGAAAGGAGACCCGCCCGTCCTTCTCGAAGCGACGCGTCCGCGGCTTGCCGATGTCGTGCAGCAGCGCCGCCAGCCGCAGGGTCAGGTCCGGACCGCCCCCCGGTTCGCCCGCCGGGGCCTCCAGGTCCATCGCCTGCTCCAGCACCGTCAGCGTGTGCTCGTACACGTCCTTGTGCCGGTGGTGTTCGTCCCGCTCCAGCCGCAGGGCGGACAGCTCGGGCAGCACCCGCTCGGCGAGACCGGAGTCCACCAGCAGGCGCAGCCCCTTCCGCGGATGGGGCGACAGGATCAGCTTGTTCAGCTCGTCCCGCACCCGCTCCGCGGAGACGATGCTGATCCGGTCCGCCATCTCGCGCATCGCCCGGAAGACGTCCTCGACCACCGCGAAGTCCAACTGCGCGGCGAAGCGCGCCGCGCGCATCATCCGCAGCGGATCGTCCGAGAAGGACTCCTCCGGGGTGCCGGGGGTGCGCAGTTCCCGGCGGGCGAGATCCTCCA
The DNA here is from genome assembly GCF_013450295.1 of Streptomyces sp. AJS327. GTDB lineage: Bacteria > Actinomycetota > Actinomycetes > Streptomycetales > Streptomycetaceae > Streptomyces. Next base: position 298,908 of record NZ_SKBR01000003.1, on the reverse strand, counting down.
GCCCCCCGTGTGGGTCGATGAAGGTCTTGCCGGGCAGCGCCACGGCCATCGCGTTGACGGTGAAGTCCCGGCGGGCGAGATCGGCCTCGATCGAGTCGCCATAGGCCACCTCCGGCTTACGGGAGTCCCGATCGTAGGACTCCGCCCGGTACGTAGTGATTTCCAGGAGGAAGTCCTGCTCCGTCCCCTCCTCCCGTACCTGCTTCTTGCAGCCCACGGTGCCGAACGCGATCCCCACGTCCCACACCGCGTCCGCCCACGGCCGCACGAGCCGCAGCACCTGCTCCGGACGGGCGTCCGTGGTGAAGTCCAGGTCGTTGCCGAGCCGCCCCAGCAGCGCGTCCCGTACCGAACCACCGACCAACGCCAGCTGGAAACCGGCCGCCTCGAAGCGGCGGGCCAGCTCGTCGGCGACCGGGGAGACACGGAGCAGCTCACTCACTCCACGCCGTTGCGCGGCGCTGAGCTGCTCGTTGGCTGACTGCGTCTGCGGGCTGTCACTCTTGGCGTTCGGCACGACAGCAAAGGGTACGTTGCCACCCCGCACACTGGGTCCACGCCCGGTCACCACCGGAGCCCGGCCCCGCGGAGACGCGTGGGGCACGCCGCGGCACATCGGCCCTCGGCCCCTCGTTACCATCAGGGATCTGATACGGCGGACAGCCAGCCGCCGGACGCCCCTGCACCACGACACGACGACGGGACGGACGAACGCGTGCCCGAGGCGGCTGACACTCCGGCGGTTCCGGCCCCTCCCAGCCGAGGCGGCCCGGGAGAAGCCCACCCCGCGACGGCTGTCCCAGGCCGTCGACTACGACGGAGGCGGACCGCGCTCCGCACCGTCCTCCCGCTACTCGCCGCCGCCCTGACCGCCCTGCCCGCGACCAGCGCCTCCGCGCGGCCAGCCGCCACCACGGGCGGCACCACCAGCGCCAGCGCGAGCGGCGTCTCCCACGCCGTCAGCGCCGCCGCCACGGGAGCGGCACGGTCCGCGGCCCCGTCAGCCCCCTCCGCCGCGCCCACCGGCTCCCGCTCGGCGGACCTCTCGCTGAGCGACCTCGCTCCGACCGCACCGGAACCGGGCGACACCCTCACCATCTCCGGAACCGTCACCAACAAGAGCGCGGCGACGATCAGCGGCGGGCGGATCGGGCTGCGCGTCGGCCCACCGCTCACCACCCGCAGCGCGGTGGAACACGTCGCCAAGCGCCGGGACTTCGTCCCCGGAGTGGACGGCACGGAGATCAGCCGGAAGCACTCGGTGCGGGTCGCCGGGATGCGGCCGGGCATCTCCCGCACCTTCCGGCTGGAGGTGCCGGTCAGCGCGCTGAAGCTGGACCGGAACGGGGTGTACCAGCTCAGCGTCTCGCTGACCGGGAAGACCCGGGCCCGCCCCTACGACCAGGTGCTGGGCATCGAGCGGTCCTTCCTCCCCTGGCAGCGCGGCGCGGTCAAGAAGCGGGCCAAGCTCACCTATCTCTGGCCGCTGATCTCCGACTCCCACCTCACCGCGCGCACCGAGTCCGACGAGCAGCAGACCCCCGTCTTCCTCGACGACAGCCTGGCCCGGCAGATCGCCCCGGGCGGCCGGCTCCAGCAGCTCGTGACGCTCGGCCGTGAGCTGCCCGTCACCTGGGTCGTCGACCCCGACCTGCTGGCCGCCGTCGACATGATGACCAAGCCCTACCGAGTGCGGAAGAAGGGCGGTGGCACCACCGAGGGCACCGCACAGCAGCACGCCAAGGAGTGGCTGCGGGACCTCCAGCGGGCGGTGGCGCCGGAGCCCGGCGAGGGGTCCACGGCGAAGGGGGCCGCGCCCGAGGTCGTCGCGCTGCCCTTCGCCGACCCGGACCTGGCCTCCCTCGCGCACCGCGGGAAGGGCGTGCGGGACGCCCTCAGCAGCCTGGGCCCCGCCACCGAACTGGCGGCCAGGACCGTGGAGACGGTGCTGGAGACCGAGGCCAGTACGGACTTCGCCTGGCCGGTGGACGGCGCGGTGGACTCCTCGATCGTCGATGTCGCCACCTCCGCCGGGGCCCACCACGTCATCGCGCGCAGCGACAGCGTGCAGGACCGGGGCCTGCCCTACACTCCGAGCGCCCCCCGGCCGATCGGGGGCGGGAACACCGCCGTCGTGGCCGATGCCAACCTGTCCAAGGCGTTCGAGGGGGACATGTCCCGAGCCGGGCGGTCCACCAGCGCGATCCAGCGGTTCCTGGCACAGGCCCAGGTGATCGCCGCGCAGGATCCGTCGCAGCGGCGCAACCTCCTGGTCGCGCCGCAGCGTATGCCGACCGTCTCCCAGGCGCAGGCCATGGCGGTCGCCATCCGCACCCTGGACGAGAGTGGCCGCTGGACCTCCCACGCCAGCCTCGCCCAGACCGCGCGGGCCAAGCCCGACCCCCGGGCCAACCGGCGCGTTCCGTCCGCCCGGGCCTATCCCGCGGCGCTCCGCGCACGCGAACTGCCGACCCGGGCCTTCGAGGAGGTCCGCCGGACCCGCGCCACCCTGGACGACTTCAAGGTCATCCTCTCCCGGGACGACCGCGTGGTGACCCCCTTCGGCACCGCCATACACCGCACCATGTCCACCTCCTGGCGGGACTCGCCAGCCGCCGCCGCGGAGTACCGCGAATCCGTGCGGGACTACCTGCTCGGGCTGGTCCGGAAGGTCCGCCTGATCAAGAAGTCCGACATCACCCTCTCCGGGCGCAGCGCCACCATCCCCGTCACCGTGCAGAACAACCTGGTGCAACGGGTCGACGGGCTGGAGCTGCGACTCAGTTCCAGCCGCCGGATCGGTTTGGAGGTCGGCGAACCGCAGCCGGTGGTGGTGGACGGCGGGCACAGCCAGTCGGTGAAGTTCGAGACCACGGCGAAGGCCAACGGCCGCGCGACGGTGGTGGCGCAGCTCTACACCAAGGACGGGGAGCCTTACGGGCAGCCGATGGAGTTCAAGGTGAAGGTCACCTCGATCACCTCCACGGTGCTGCTCGTGATCTCCGGCGGAGTGCTGCTGGTGGTCCTCGCCGGAATCCGGATGTACACCCAGCGCAAGCGGCGCGGAGCGGCCCCCGACCCGGACGCCCCGCTGAACGCCGATAGCCCTGAGAACGCCGACACCTCTGACAGTCCCGAAGACGCGTCCGACTCCGCGGAGACCGACGACGCGAGCGCCCCCGGGAAGGGCGGAGGCGCCGAACCCGGCGACGGGGAGCGCGCGGCCGCGGACACCGGGGAACCGGCTACCCCCTCCGGACCGTCGACGTCCTCGGAACGCCCCGCTCCGCCGGCTGCCTCCGGCTCCGCGTCCGGTGACCGGGCGGCCGGTCCGGACTCCGGTGCGTCCGGACCTCCCCCCGCGCGACAGAGCGGTACGAACCCGGAGAACCCGCGGAACCCAGACCAGAACGCCTCCGAGGTGGCCCACCCCACCGACGAGGCCACGAACCCGTCCGGTACGACTGATACGTCCGGGGGCGGTGACGACACCGGCGGGGAAAGCGACACGCCCTCCGGCCCGGGTGAGAAGGTAGACCGTTGAGTCAGCTGGCCGAGCAGGGGCAGGGGTAGGTTGCGATGAACGCGCCGTACGACGGCGACCGGCGTCAGAGGCCCGAGGAGGGCCCGTACCAGCCGGACGACCCGTACCGGGGGGACGGCTACCCGGCCGATCCGTATCAGCCCCACACGCCCTCGCCCCAGTACCCCGGCCAGCCCGACCCCTACGGCCAGGTGCCCGGCTACCCGAACCAGCCGGGCCCCGGACCGGCGTCCCCGCAGCACCCGCCCGTGCCGGGAGCACCGGAGTACCTCGGGCCGTACCAGCAGCCCGGCCCCCACGGCCAGCCGGACCCCGCCGGTCAGCCCGACCCGTACGGTCCACGGTCCGACGACACCCAGTACCTCGGAACGGACGGGGCGCTCAGTTCGCCCCGGGGAACCGGACCCCGCCACACACCCAGCGGCCCGGCGGGTCAGGACGACGCGTTCGCGCACCTCTTCCGCGACCAGGGCCAGCCCGCGCAGCCTCCCGCGCCCGGGCCGTACCAGCCCCCGCCCGGACCCACCCACCCCACGGCGCATCCGGGACAGGCCCCCCAGTCCCCGCACGACCAGTGGGGATACTCGCCCTACCCCGGCCCCGCACAGACCCCCGGCCAGCAGCCACAGCAGGGCTACGCGGCGCCCCCCGGCCAGCCCTTCCCGGACCAGCCGCCGTACGGCCAGCCCGGTCAGCGGTACCCACGACAGCCCGGGCAGCCCGACGCGTACGCGGAACAGCCCGGCGGGCCCGGCCACCCGGGACACCCCGCGGCGTATCCGGGGCAGGCGCAGGGGCAGCCCGGCCACCCCGGACAGCAGTGGCCGACCGGCGCCGGGACCGGCCCGGTGCCCCCCGGAGGGCCGGTCGGCACCCCGCCGGTCCCGCCCCCCACGCCGCCGGGGCCGCCCGGACCGTCCGCGTCGGACGACGCCCGCGGGGAGCCGGAGGAGCCGCCGCCCTCCGCCTCGTCCGGCGGCGGCGGGCTGCTGAAGTCCAGCGCCATCATGGCGGCGGGCACCATGGTGTCCCGGCTCACCGGGTTCGTCCGATCCGCCATGATCGTCTCGGCGCTGGGCGCCGCGATGCTGGGCGACTCGTACACCACCGCCATCACCCTGCCGACGATGATCTACATCCTGACCGTCGGCGGCGGGCTCAACTCGGTCTTCGTGCCCCAACTGGTGCGGGCCATGAAGGAGGACGAGGACGGCGGTGAGGCCTACGCCAACCGCCTGCTGACGCTGGTCGCGGTGATCCTCGGAGTGCTGGCCCTGGCGGCGGTCTTCGCCGCGCCCGTCCTGCTGCCGATGATGTCGATGCCGCTGGCCAACAACGCCGCCGCCAGCGAAGTGACCATCACCTTCATCCGCTACTGCGTACCGTCGATCTTCTTCATGGGGATCCACGTGGTGATGGGCCAGATCCTCAACGCCCGCGGCCGGTTCGGCGCGATGATGTGGACGCCGGTCCTCAACAACATCGTCATCATCACCACCATCGGCCTCTTCCTCTGGGTGTACGGCACCTCCGGCGACTCCCGGATGACGGTCTCCTCCATCCCCCCGGAGGGTGTCCGGCTCCTCGGCGTCGGCACGCTACTCGGCCTCATCGTCCAGTCGCTGGCGATGATCCCCTACCTGCGCGCCACCGGCTTCCGGGTGCGGCCCCGGTTCGACTGGCGCGGCCACGGCCTCGGCAAGGCCGCGAAGCTCGCCAAGTGGACCATCCTCTTCGTCCTCGCCAACCAGGCCGGAGTGGTCGTCGTCACCCAGCTCTCGACCGCCTCCGGCGCGGCGGCGGCCGACGCGGGCTTCGCCGGTACCGGGTACACCGCCTACACCCAGGCCCAACTCATCTGGAACATGCCGCAGTCGATCATCACCGTCTCGGTGATGGCGGCGCTGCTCCCCCGCCTGGCCCGGGCCGCGCACGACGGGGACACCGGAGCCGTCCGCGACGACATCTCGCACGGTCTGCGGAACTCCGCGGTCGCGATCGTGCCGATCGCCTTCGGCCTGGTCGCCCTCGGCATCCCGATGTGTACCTTCATCTACGGCTCCTCCGGACTCGACCAGGCCCAGGCCATGGGCTACACCCTGATGGCCTTCGGCGTCGGGCTGATCCCCTTCTCCGTGCAGTACGTGGTGCTGCGAGCGTTCTACGCCTACGAGGACACCCGCACCCCGTTCTTCAACACGGTGATCGTCGCCGCCGTCAACGCGGCGGCCTCCGCCCTCTGTTACCTGATGCTGCCCGCCCGCTGGGCGGTCGTCGGCATGGCGGCCTCCTACGGCCTCGCCTACCTGATCGGCGTCGGCATCGCCTGGCGACGGCTCAGCCGGGACCTCGGCGGCGACCTCGACGGCCCCCGGGTGTTGCGCACCTACGTACGGCTGGCCGGGGCCAGCGTTCCGGCGGCCCTCGCCGCTGGCGCCGCCGCCTGGGGCATCACACAGGCGCTGGGCAGCGGATTCCTCGGCTCCTCGGCGGCGCTGATCGGCGGAGGGATCTCGTTGGCCGTGGTTTTCGTCCTAGCGGCGAAGCGCATGCGGATCGAGGAGATGACGGCGATGCTCGGCATGGTGCGCGCCCGTCTCGGACGCTAGGGCTTCCGGTTCGCGAGGCCCGTCGTCCGTGTGACGCACCCCTCGCACCACCTCGTACAACCCGGGGCCGCCACTGTGTGTCGTGCATAGCGGCGGTCTGTGGGCACAATTGTCTCAGCCTGTTTCACGGATGGCTGCAACGGATGGGGAGGCAGGAACGACAGTGGCGGAACGGAGCACAGCTGCTGTCGACGTGGCCGAGTCCGGCGATTCGGGCAGCGAACAGCTGACCGCGCCGGAGAACCCCGGGGGACGCGAAGCCCCGGGCGGGGCCACGACCGACGGTGGGACGGACGGGCGCGAGCGCAACGGCGAGCAGACGGCGGTGGGCGCCTCCTCCCCGGCTGAGCAGGCCGAAGAGCAGCCCACCACCGCCCATCCGGACCCCCCCGAGTCACCCCACACCCCCGGTACCGACCCGATCCCCCTCACCGGATCGGAGCAGCCCGCCGACAGCGGATCTACTCTCACCGACGGTGACACCGAGCCCACCCTCGGCGGCGAGACAGAGACCTCCCCGGCCCGAGGCTCCGAGGCCACCGGGGACGCGTCCCGACAGGGCAGCGTCTCCGCCCCCGCCGACAGCGACGAGTCGACGGACACGGAACCCGCCGAGTCCGTCGAAGCGACCGAGTCCGCCGAACTCACCGAGGAACAGCCGAAGAAGGACGCCGACGCGTCCACCGCACCCGGTGAGACCGCCCCCGGGTCGTCGCCCGCCGAGACCTCCGAGGCCACCACCTCCAGAACCGGCGAGGACACCACCCGCGACGCCGGACGCCCCGCTCGCGGCGAGACCACCGGACAGCAGGCCATCCCCGAACCGCCGGAGCTGCACAGCGGCCACAAGCTCAACCGCCGCTACCGCCTTGAGGAGTGCCTGACCCGGCTGGACGGCTTCAGCAGCTGGCGAGCGGTCGACGAGAAGCTGCGCCGGGCCGTCGGCATCCACCTGCTGTCCGCCAAACACCCCAGGGCACGCGGCGTGCTCTCCGCCGCTCGCTCCACCGCGCTCCTCGGCGATCCTCGCTTCGTGCAGGTTCTGGACGCCGTGGAGGAGAACGGCCTCGTCCAGATCGTCCACGAGTGGCTGCCCGACGCCACCCCGCTCAGCGAACTGCTCGCCGAGGGGCCGCTCCCCTCCCACGAGGCGTACCAGCTCGTCAGCCAGCTCTCCCAGGCGCTCTCCGCGGCACACCGCGAAGGGCTCGCCCACCTGCGCCTCAACCCCACCACCGTGCTGCGCACCGGCATGGGCCAGTACCGCGTTCGCGGCCTCGCGGTGAACGCCGCCCTGCGCGGGGTGACCAGCGAGGATCCGTCACGCGTCGACACCGAGGCGATCGGCGCGCTGCTCTACGCCGCGCTGACCACTCGCTGGCCGTACGACGAGGACGCCTACGGACTCCCCGGCGTCGGCACCCTCGCCAAGGGCACGCTGGTCGCGCCCGAGCAGGTCCGGGCCGGCGTCCACCGTGGGCTCTCCGACCTCGCCATGCGCGCGCTCATCAACGAGGGCGCCACCGCCTCCCGCCACGAACAGCCCTGCGCCACACCGGAGGAGCTGGCCAAGGCCGTCTCCGCGATCCCGCGCATCCGCCCGCCCGAGCCCGCCTACACCGCCCCGCCGCCCTACCACCGCACCACCTTCCAGCAGGGCGCCTACGGCCCCGGAGGGGCGCCGACCGCCCCACACGGCACCGCACCTCACCACGGTGGCGAACCAACGGCGCCCCCGACGCTCCCCGGACGTACCGGCCGCATCCTCAAGTGGGGCGTCTCCGCTCTGCTGATCGTCGCGCTCGGCCTGGGCAGCTGGCAGATCGCGGACGCGCTCCTCAAGGGCGACTCCCAGCCCGAGAAGCCGGGGCCGACCCAGGGCAAGGGAGAAGCGCCCAAGGGGAAGCCCGTCAAGATCGCTGGAGTGAAGGACTTCGACCCGGAGGGCTCCGACGGGGGAGAGAACCCCGAGGGCGTCGGCGACGCGATCGACGGCAAGTCCGACACCTACTGGCTCACCAGCAAGTACTACGGCCAGCCCAACTTCGGGAACCTCAAGTCGGGCGTCGGCCTGATCCTGGATCTCGGCAAGCTCCAGAAGGTCAGCGAGGTCAAGGTCACCTTCATGGGCCGGACCTCCGCCGATCTGCGGGCCGCCCCGGAGAGCGCCACCGGCATGCCGACTTCCCTGAGCGGATTCTCGAAGGTGACCAGCGGCTCCGGCGAACGCGTCTCCCTGAAGCCCAAGAAGCCGGTCAAAACCCAGTACGCGCTGGTGTGGCTCACCAAGCTCCCCCTCACGGAGAACGGCGACTACCGTGGGCGGATCACTCAGATAGAGGTCTCCAGCTGAACCAGATCAGGGGCAACGCCACGGGCCAACGCCCACGGCGGGCCGAGCGGACGGGAGGGGCGCGGTGAGCGAGGAGACGGCGCTCCCCGCACCGCATGGGCAGAGCCTGGTGGAGGCCACTGACCGCGAACTGCTCGCTCGCCATGTCAACGGCGAGCGTGACGCCTTCGGGGAGATCGTGCGCCGCCACCGGGATCGGCTCTGGGCGGTCGCCCTCCGCACCCTCAGCGACCGGGAAGAGGCCGCCGACGCCGTCCAGGACGCCCTGGTCTCCGCGTTCCGCTCCGCCCACACCTTCCGCGGCCAGTCAGCCGTCACCACCTGGCTGCACCGCATCACCGTCAACGCCTGCCTCGACCGGGCCCGGAAGGCAGCCACCCGCCGCACCTCCCTGACCGACGACACCGAGCGACTCGACCAGCTCCTGGAACCCCAGGAGTCGGCCGCCGCCCCCGCGGAACGGCAGGATCTCCACCGGCAGTTGATCGCCGCGCTCACGGAGTTGCCGGTGGACCAACGCGCAGCGCTCGTCCTGGTCGACATGCAGGGCTATCCGGTCGCCGAAGCGGCACAGGTACTCGGCACCGCCGTCGGCACGGTCAAGAGCAGGTGCGCCCGGGGCCGCGCACGGCTACTGCCGCTCCTCAGCCATCTCCGGCCGGAACGGAACGCCGCGGAGAAACCGGGGAGCACCGAGGGAAGGAACCGGATTCGAGGGACATCCGTCCCATCCGCGAGAGGCAACGCCGATGACATCGGGGAGTCGGGAGCAGTGAAGGGAGGGCCGCAGTCGTGACATCCACACCGTCCTCATCCGACGTACCTCCCGAGCCACCCTCCGGATCGGAGAGCCCAGAGGAATCGGCCGGACCTGCCAGCACCCCCACCTCTCAGCCGTCAGACGTCTCTCTCGGCGGGGACGTCCACCAGCACCCCGAGATCGACGAGATCTCCGACTACACGGAAGACCTGCTCCCCTCGCCCCGCTCCGAACAGGTGCGCGCGCACCTGGCCTGCTGCCAGCCGTGCGAGGAGACGCGCTCCGCTCTCACGGAGATCAGCCTCGCGCTGGGCGACCTACCCGAGCCGCCGCCGATGCCGTCCGATATCGCGGACCGGATCAACGTTGCCCTGGCCGCCGAACCAGCGCCTGGGGAGATCACCGACTCTCCGGTTTCACGTGAAACACCGGGCGTCACACAGCAGATCACCTCGGAGGGCCACACCCCGTCGTCCACCGCGGACGCGCCTTCGCTGTCCTCCGAACTCCCCGGCACGACCACCTCGGACGACTTCGCCGTTTCACGTGAAACAGCGCCCACGCCGGAAACCGACGCGCTCGCTCCACGGCGGAGTGCGGCTGACCGTCCGGCGGGACGCCCCCGGGGGAGCACTGGGCCGGGTCGTCCCACGCGTCGATCACGTCGCCGGTGGAGCGTCATCCTCACCTCGGCGGGCGCCCTGGCCCTGCTCGGGCTCGGGGGTGCGCTCATGGCGACGCTGAACTCCTCGCCGGTCCCCGAAGCCGCCTCAGACGCTCCGGACGCAGCGGCCGACGAGGTGAATCACGATGCCGCCCTGGAACGCGAGGTCCGGTCTCTGCTCTCGAACGGGTCAGGCCGGGAGGCCTCCCAGCCCTCCGAGGACATCGACACCCGGCAGAGCAGTCCCGCCGAGGACAATCACGAGGGATCCACCCGGCTCGCGGCCGCTCCGCAGTGCGTTCTGGACGGGGCCGGACGCTCGGACACCCCGCTCGCCTTCGAGCGAAACGCGTCACACGGAGACGACACCGGCTTCCTCCTGGTGCTGCCCCACCGCCCCTCCGGCGAGGGCCAGAAAGTGGACGACCGCCGCGTCGACGCGTACCTCATCTCGGCCTGCACCGACCCGGGAGCACCCGGCAAGCTTCTGGTGAAGCGCACCTTCGATCGCCGCTGATTCAGGATTTCCGCAGGACCATATACCCCCGGAGGGAATGTATGGCCCGTAGGATCCGTTAGACGGGGTGAACGCTTCGAGCAGCCCCCGGAATGCAGTCGGCAGAGAAGGAAGACTCCCGTGAGCGACGTCCGCAACGTCATCATCATCGGCTCGGGCCCCGCTGGCTACACCGCGGCGCTCTACACCGCCCGCGCCTCCCTCAAGCCGCTGGTCTTCGAGGGCTCCGTCACCGCGGGCGGTGCGCTCATGAACACCACCGAGGTGGAGAACTACCCGGGCTTCCAGGACGGCATCATGGGTCCGGACCTCATGGACAGCATGCGGTCCCAGGCGGAGCGCTTCGGCGCGGAGCTGGTGCCCGACGACGTGACCGCCGTCGACCTGTCCGGTGAGATCAAGACTGTCACCGACTCGGTGGGCACCGTTCACCGCGCAAAGACGATCATCGTCAGCACCGGATCGCAGCACCGCAAGCTGGAGCTTCCCAAGGAGGACGCCCTCTCCGGACGCGGCGTCTCCTACTGCGCCACCTGCGACGGCTTCTTCTTCCGGGACCAGGACATCGTCGTCGTCGGTGGTGGGGACACAGCGATGGAGGAGGCCACCTTCCTCTCCCGCTTCGCCAGCTCGGTCACCATCGTGCACCGCCGGGACAGCCTCCGGGCCTCCAAGGCGATGCAGGAGCGCGCCTTCGCCGACCCGAAGATCAAGTTCGCCTGGAACAGCGAGGTCGCCGAGATCCACGAGAAGGAGAACAAGCTCTCCGGGCTGACGCTACGCGACACCACCACCGGCGAGACCTCCGATCTCCTGGTGACCGGTCTCTTCGTCGCCATCGGCCACGACCCGCGCGTCGAACTCTTCGAGGGGATCCTGGACTTCGACGAGGAGGGCTACCTCAAGGTGGACTCGCCCTCGACCCGGACCAACATCCCCGGCGTCTTCGCCGCGGGCGATGTCGTGGACCACACCTACCGCCAGGCCATCACCGCCGCGGGTACGGGCTGCTCCGCCGCCCTCGACGCGGAGCGCTACCTCGCCTCCCTCGCCGGTGACTCCGAGAACGCCACCGCGGAGAAGCAGACCGCGGCTGTCTGACCGCGCCAGCACTACCCGCCCAGCAGAGACACCCCGCACACCCCATCGCTGACGATCCCAGCAAATCCAGGAAAGAGGAGAGACACCATGGCCGGTGCCACCGTGACCGCTACCGATGCCGACTTCGAGGAGGTCGTGCTCAACAGCGAGAAGCCCGTGCTCGTGGACTTCTGGGCCGCCTGGTGCGGCCCCTGCCGCCAGATCGCCCCGTCGCTGGAGGCGATCGCGGCCGAGCACAGCGAGCGACTGACCGTCGTCAAGCTCAACATCGACGAGAACCCGGCCGTCGCCGCCAAGTACGGGATCATGTCGATCCCCACGATGAACGTCTATCAGGGCGGCGAGGTCGTGAAGACCATCGTCGGCGCGAAGCCGAAGGCCGCCATCGAGAAGGACCTCGCCGAGTTCCTCTGAGCCATCACGACGCTCAGCGCTGCGTCACCTCAGCAAGAGCAGCCGGACCCCGCACCTCGCGGGCCGGCTGCTCTTTCGTTGTCCCGGTTCTCCCTCCGCACGGACCACGACGGGTGCGGCCAACCATCCGTTTCACGTGAAACCCACCTCGGTCCGCCCGGCCGCCACCGCAGACCGTGACACACACCGCCTCACAGGGGTCTCGGCACCGGATCCTTCTGCACCGCGCCCAGTAACTGATCCAGTGCCCGCTCCACGTCTTCCCGCCAAGAGACAGTGGACCGCAACTCCAGCCGCAGTCGCGGAAAGACGGGATGCGGACGCACCGTCTTGAAGCCCACCGCGAGCAAGTGATCGGCTGGCAGAACGCAGGCGGGCCGACGCCAGTCCGCGTCCCCGAACGCCTCCATCGCCCGGACGCCCCGTCGCAGCAGATCCTTCGCGACCGTCTGCACCATGACGCGGCCCAGCCCCTGGCCCTGGTACTCCGTCCGCAGCCGCGCCGTCATCAACTGCACCGCGTCCGGGGAGACCGGACTGGTGGGAAAGGCGGCGGAGCGCGGAACATAGGCGGGCGGTGCGTAGAGCACGAACCCCACGGGCTGATCGTCCACATAGACCACGCGCCCGCAGGAGCCCCACCGCAGCAGCACCGAGGAGAGCCAGGACTCCTTCTCCCGTGCGGACTGCCCCGCCCCGGCTGCCTCCTCGCCCCGGACCGGATCCAGCTCCCAGAAGGCACACTCCGCGCATGGGTCGGGGAGGTGCGGGAGGGTGTCCAAAGTGAGCGGAACGAGCTGTCGCCCCATGGCACCATCCTAGCCATGGGGCGACAGCTCGTCCGTGGGTTGACCGGCGCCCGGAAGCTTTCGCACAGACGCCGGACGGGCCCTACTCAGGCGGGCGACGGGCGCCCATATCCGACGCGGAATCCTCGTCCAGCAGCGTCTCCTGCTCCGCCGCCAGCTCCAGCTCCTCGCCGTCCTCGTCCGACTCCTGGGTCAGCTGCGTCTCCAGAACCCGGCCCTCTCCAGGGGCAAGCTGCCCGAGAATCCGCTCCAGGTCCTCCATGGAAGCGAACTCCACGACGATCTTTCCCTTCTTCCGCCCGAGGTCGACCTTCACCCGCGTCTCGAAGCGGTCCGAAAGCCTGCCGGAGAGGTGCTCCAAGGCGGGGGAGACCCGGGCCCCAGCCCGGGGTCCCTTGGCCTTCTTGGCCTTCGGCTTGGCGTCGAGCAGTGTCACGATCTCCTCGACCGCGCGCACGGACAGCCCCTCGGCGACGATCCGATGCGCCAGCCGGTCCTGCTCCTCACCATCCTCAACAGAGAGCAGCGCCCGGGCATGACCGGCCGACAACACCCCGGCCGCCACCCTCCGCTGGACCGAGGGGGAGAGCCGCAGCAGCCGTAGCGTGTTCGACACCTGGGGCCGGGAACGTCCGATGCGGTCCGCCAACTGGTCGTGCGTGCAGTTGAAGTCCTTGAGCAACTGGTCGTAGGCGGCGGCCTCTTCCAGCGGATTCAGCTGCGCGCGGTGGAGGTTCTCCAGCAGCGCGTCCAGCAGCAGCTCCTCGTCCTCGGTCTTCCGGACGATCGCGGGGATGCGCTCCAGGCCAGCTTCACGACAGGCACGCCAGCGCCGTTCCCCCATGATGAGTTCATAACGGCCCGGCCCCAACTGCCGTAGGACGATGGGCTGGAGAAGACCCACCTCCTTGATCGAGGTCACCAGTTCGCTGAGCGCGTCCTCATCGAACACCTCACGCGGCTGCCGGGGGTTGGGCGTGATGGCGTCCAGCGGCACCTCGGCGAAGTGCGCCTGCGACACCGCCGACACTCCGGTGTCCTCTGGCGCCTGCTCCAGGGGCGCCTCGACGTCTGCCGTTTCACGTGGAACCGGGTCCTGCGGCAACGCGGTCACCTTGGCCGCCGCGACACCCCGCCCCTCCCGCCCCTGCGTGAGCACCGGCACCGCCGTCGGCGTTCCCGCACTCTCTCCGGAGCCAGCAGCGTCCGGCTCGTCGGCTCCCTTGGGGGCCGCCGGGATCAACGCCCCGAGTCCGCGTCCCAACCCCCTGCGTCGATCACTCACTGAGCCCCTCCACACCGCTGCCAAGCTGCTGCTGTTGCTGGTCCTGTCGCGCGTTCGGGTCCCGGAGCGCGATCTCCCGGGCGGCCTCCAGATACGACAGCGAGCCGCTGGAGCCCGGATCGTAGGTGAGCACCGTCTGCCCGTAGCTGGGGGCCTCGGAGATTCGGACCGAACGGGGAATGTTGGTCCGCAGCACCTCCTTGCCGAAGTGGCCCCGCACCTCTTCTGCCACCTGGGAAGCCAGGCGGGTCCGGCCGTCGTACATGGTGAGGATGATGGTCGACACGTGCAGGGCGGGGTTCAGATGCCCCTTCACCAGGTCGACGTTCCGCAACAGCTGTCCGAGGCCCTCCAGCGCGTAGTACTCGCACTGAATGGGAATGGCCACTTCGGCCCCGGCCACCAAGGCGTTGACCGTCAACAACCCCAGCGACGGAGGGCAGTCGATCAGGATGTAGTCCAGTGGCTGCTCGTACGCCTGAAGTGCCCGCTGAAGGCGGCTCTCCCGAGCGACCAGTGAGACCAACTCAATCTCCGCGCCCGCGAGATCGATGGTGGCGGGCGCGCAGAAGAGCCCCTCCACATCAGGCACCGGCTGGACGACCTCAGCTAGCGGCTTGCTCTCCACCAGCACGTCATAGATGGAGGGCACCTCGGAATGGTGGTCAACACCGAGGGCGGTGGACGCGTTGCCCTGCGGGTCCAGGTCCACCACCAGGACGCGGGCCCCGTGCAAAGCGAGGGACGCCGCCAGGTTGACCGTGGTGGTGGTCTTGCCCACACCACCCTTCTGGTTGGCGACGACCATCACCCGGGTCCGCTCCGGCCGGGGCAGACCCTCCCCAGCACGGTTCATCGCCTCGACGGCCTGCTGGGCAGCGCGGCCGATCGGCGTATCGTCCATCGGAGGTGGAGTTTCACGTGAAACCTCCACCGGTTCTGAACGGGGGCCGGGGACCGGATCGGCCATCGGTCCCGCAGTATGGGCGTCGGACCGCAACGGTTCACTCTCCTCGACATCAGGCTCTCTAGGGGAAGAGCCTGCCATGTCGGGAGCCCCGCGAACCAGCGAGCCCCACTCTGTTGTGGATGAATCCCGCCCGGTACCGGGCGACTTGCTCTCCGCGGGCCGCGCAGCGGCACGTCCACGGGGTCCGGTGGCGGCTCGACCTCGACTGATGATTCCTTGCAGCAGTGAGCGGCGTTTCACGTGAAACACGATGCACGTACCGCCGAGGGCTTCCCCCGCGACACTCCGTCGGGACCTCGCCAACAACGTCCCTGGAGTAGCCACGGGGTCGATCGGCTGCCCCCCTGGCCTCTCCGGTGGCGACACCTCGCTGGCTCTCCGAACCCCTCACCAAAGGGCGGCCGGCCCGCCTCGGACACAGAGAGAACCCGCCCCCTAGGGGACGGGTTCTGTCACGGCTCAGCCGGCATCCGGCTCGTCCTAGCGGCGGCGGCGGGCCCCCCGGGGCGTCCGCCCCGCGCGAGCGGTCTTGGCGGCCTTGGCCCGCTTGGCCGCGAACCGCACCCCGCCCGGGCTCTCCCCAACCGTCGCTCGCACCACCGTGGAAGGCGGATCGACCACACCGGAACCGACCTGCACCACCTCGGTCTCCACCACGCCCAGCTTCTGGAGGGCCGCTCGCGCCCCCTTCAGCTCTTCGGCAGCGGTGTCCCCCTTGATCGCCAGCATCTCCCCGTACGGTCGCAGCAGGGGGACGCCCCAGCCCGCCAACCGATCCAGCGGCGCCACGGCCCGCGCCGTCACCACATGAACCGGCGCCAGGGTGCCCAGTACCTCCTCCGCCCGGCCCCGCTGCACGGTCACGTGGTCGAGCCCCAGCAGCTCCACGACCTCCTGGAGAAAGGTCGTCCGCCGCAGCAGGGGCTCCAGCAGCGTGATCTCCAGGTCCGGACGCACCAGGGCCAGGGGGATCCCGGGCAGCCCCGCGCCGGAGCCCACGTCGCAGACGGTCACCCCCTCCGGCACGATGTCGGAGAGGACCGCGCAGTTCAGCAGGTGCCGCTGCCAGAGCCGCGGCACCTCCCGCGGCCCGAGGAGACCGCGCCGCACCCCGGCGTCCGCCAGCAACTCCGCGTACCGGAGCACGGTCGGGAGCGCGTCACCGAAGACCTCCCGGGCGGCGGCTGGCGCGGGGGGAAGCTCCACCGCTTCGTCGTCCTGCTCCGTCACGGCAGCACGACCACCCGGCGCTCCGGCTCTTCACCCTCGGACTCGCTGCGCAGCCCGGCCTCCTTGATCGCGTCATGCACGACCTTGCGCTCAAAGGGCGTCATCGGCTGGAGCTTGACGGGCTGCCCCGTGCTCTTGGCCTCCTCCGCCGCCTCGGCCCCCACCTTCGCCAGCTCCGCGCGCTTCCGCGCCCGGAACCCGGCGATGTCCAGCATCAGCCGACTGCGGTCGCCGGTCTCCCGGTGTACCGCGAGGCGGGTCAGCTCCTGAAGCGCCTCCAGCACCTCGCCGTCCCGTCCGACCAGCTTCTGCAGATCTCGGCCGGACCCCTCGCTGACGATGGAGACGGCCGCCCGGTCGGTCTCCACATCCATGTCGATATCACCGTCCAGGTCGGCGATATCGAGGAGCCCTTCCAGATAGTCGGCCGCGATCTCGCCTTCCTGCTCAAGACGGGACAGGGGGTCGGTCTCGGTGCTCTCTGCCGCAGTGGTATCCGTCACGGCCTGGGACTCCTTTGCGCTCACTTCTTGGACGGGTGCTTGGAACGCTGCGGGCCGCCGCCCTTCCGCTGCTGCCCGGACTTCTTCTGGCCCTGCTTCTGACCGGACTTCTGCCCGCCCTGCTGTGCCGCCTTGGACCCCTGCTTACCGCTCTGCTTCTGCCCCTGCGCCGGCTTCTGGCCCTGCTTGCCACCCTGCTTCTGGCCCTGGCCGCCCTTGGGACCCTGACCAGCCTTCGGGCCCTGCTTCGCCGGAGGGGTCTCCGCATCCCCGGACTCGTCGCTCGCCGGCTGCTCGGCGGACTGCTTGCCCTGGGCGGTGGTACCGGTCTGGCGCTGTGCCTTGGTCTGCCGCTTCGGCTGCTGGCGGCGGGCGCGGGCGGCGTCAACGGACTCGCGGACCGCGACCTCCTCCGGGTCCTCCTTGAGCTTGCCCTTGGCGCGCAGCTTGTCCTGGCGCTCCTGGAAGGCACGGGAGCCGGGGGTGGGGTTGCGCTTGATCACGTACATCTGCTGACCCATGGTCCACACGTTGGTGGTCAGCCAGTAGACGAGGACGCCGACGGGGAAGTTGATGCCGAAGACCGCGAACATGACCGGGAAGATGTACATCAGCAGCTTCTGCTGCTGCATGAACGGCGTCTTCACCGTGAGGTCGACGTTCTTCGTCATCATCTGCCGCTGCGTGTAGAACTGCGACAGCGACATCAGCACGATCATGATGACCGTGACGACGCGGACATCGGTCAGTGAGGACTGGAGTTCGGCGACCTTCTCCGAGCCGTCCATGAACTTGGCGGCGATCGGCGCACCGAAGATGTTGGCGTTCCGCGCGCTGTCCACCTGGCTGGCGTCGAGCACGCCGACCGGCCGGTTGCCAGCGATGTGGTTGAGCACCTGGAAGAGCGCGATGAAGAAGGGCGACTGCGCCAGGATGGGCAGACAGCTGGAGAGCGGGTTCGTCCCGGTCTCCTTGTACAGCTTCATCATCTCTTCGGACTGACGCTGCTTGTCGCTCTTGTAGCGCTCCTGGATCGCCTTCATCCGAGGCTGGATCGCCTGCATGTTGCGCGTGGCCTTGATCTGCTTCACGAAGAGCGGGATCAGAGCGATCCGGATCAGCACCACCAGGAAGATGATGGACAGACCCCAGGCCCAACCACTGTCCTCATGGAAAACCAGGCTGAACAGCGAGTGGAACTGGACGATGATCCAGGAGACAACGGTATAGAGAGGACCGAGGATCGTGTCCACGAATCAGGCTCCTTGGGCGTTGGACTGGGTCCGGTGCTGCTGCCAGCGGTAGCGGATCCGCTGATGCCATACCGGGTGCTTCCGGGCGGGGACGTGATCGACGCCACCGGGCGACCACGGGTTGCAGCGCAGAATGCGCCAGGCCGTCAGTGCCGTCCCTTTCACCGCGCCGTGCCGATGGACGGCTGTGTACCCGTAGTGCGAACAGGACGGGTAGTACCGGCACACCGGTCCGAGCAACGGACTGATGGTCCACTGGTACAGCTTGATCAGCCAGAGCAGCGGGTACTTCATGGTGAAGGCCCTCCCAGCAACCGCTGAAGCGCGGCGTCGAGATCGCGTCCCAACGCGCTGTGGTCCGCCTCACTCGCGGCGGGCAACGCCCGAACCACTACCAGGCTACCGGCGGGCAGGCGCTCCAGTCGGTCCCGCAGGAGATGGCGCAGGCGCCGCTGCACGCGGTTGCGTACGACGGCGTTGCCCACGGCCTTGCTCACGACGAAACCCGCACGCGGCGGGGGAACCTCGTCCCCCGCCGGGTGCGGGTCTTGGCGGCTGCGGAGGTGAACGACGAGGCGCGGGCGCCCGGCCCTGCGTCCCCGGCGTACCGCCTCCGCGAAGTCCTCGCGCCGCCTCAGCCGGTTCTCGGTAGGCAGCACGGCATGGACCTGTGGTCAGGCTGCTCAGGCCGACAGGCGGCTACGGCCCTTGCTACGACGGTTCGCGAGGATCGCGCGACCGGCGCGGGTCCGCATGCGCAGCCGGAAGCCGTGGGTCTTCGCGCGGCGGCGGTTGTTCGGCTGGAAGGTGCGCTTGCTCACTCGGGGGCTCCAGGAATACTTCGAGTCCCGTGCTCACCACGGGACGCCTGTGGGGAGTCGACTGGCTGTCACCGTGCGCCCACGAGCAGCTCGTAACGCCGGGGTGAGTACCGCGTTGATCGGCCGGGATCACCCCGTGATCGTGCCCATCGGAGGCAGGCGGCAGCAGCCGTCGACAACTCGACCTCGTTACGGTACGCGCGGCCTCGCCACCCGGTCAAACCAGAGCGGGTCCGGCACAGCCCGCACCCACTCCGTGCACAGCCTGTGGACAACGACTTGAATGGTGACTGCGCGGCTGACTACCGTGGCTGAACTTCCCTTCCTTCCCGACCGTCCCGAGAGACACACATTCGTGGGATCTGGTCTCCTTCACCGAGCGACCCCTTCCAGTGAGTGAGAGAGCGTGACCCGTGGCTGACCTGCCTGCCGATCTTGCCGCAGTGTGGCCACGCGTGCTGGAGCAGTTGCTCTCCGGGAGTCAGGGGGTGGAGGCGAAGGACCAGCGCTGGCTGCGGGAGTGCCAGCCGCTGGTGCTCGTCTCCGGCACCGCCCTGCTCGGCGTGCCCAACGAGTACGCGAAGGGCGTCCTGGAGGGGCGCCTCGCTCCCATGATCAGTGACGCCCTCCGGCGGGAGTGCCAGCAGCCGATCCGGATCGCCGTCACCGTCACCGGGCCCGCCACCCCCGAGGAAGAGGCGAGTGAACCAGCCGAACCCGCCGAGGGCCACTCCGCCCCACGCGGTCCGGCACCGGACGGCCCGGCAGGGCGGGACCCCGAGACCTTCGAGGCGCAGTACGACCACCACCCGGGTCAGCAGGAACTGCCGCCCCCTCGCGGTGGCTATCAGGACTATCCGCAGGGCCCGCACCGGTACGA
This sequence comes from Streptomyces sp. AJS327, assembly GCF_013450295.1. GTDB lineage: Bacteria > Actinomycetota > Actinomycetes > Streptomycetales > Streptomycetaceae > Streptomyces. The sequence continues at coordinate 279,195 of NZ_SKBR01000003.1, read as the reverse complement.
GCAGTCGTACGAAGCGCCCTACGAGCCCTACGACCGGCCACCGCACCAGAACGCCCCCGGCCCCCAGGGCGCGCAGGGACACCAGCCGCCCGGGTCCTGGCCACAGACCCCACCCCGGAACCACCAGTCACCGCAGTCCTACTCACCGTCGCCCTACGACCAGCAGGTCCCCCCGCAGCGCGCCCCCCAGCGGTACGAGCAGCGCTACGACCAGCAGGGCTACGACCAGAACTACGAGCAGCAGTACGACCAACGGTACGAACGGCCTCAGCCGCCCCAGGGCCACCAGCGCCCGGGGCACCAGGGCCCGCAGCACCAGTACGACCAGCACGGCCGTCAGCACCACATGCCGCCGCAGGGCCAGCCACCGGCACCGCCCTACGAGGGCCCGTCCCAGCTTCCGGCCCCCAGCGGCGCCCCCGGCCCGCTCGCCGCGCAGCCCGCGCCCGCCACCGGTCCCGGTGAGCCCACCGCCCGGCTGAACCCCAAGTACCTCTTCGACACCTTCGTCATCGGCGCCTCCAACCGCTTCGCGCACGCCGCCGCGGTGGCGGTGGCGGAGGCTCCGGCCAAGGCGTACAACCCGCTCTTCATCTACGGGGAGTCGGGGCTCGGCAAGACCCACCTGCTGCACGCCATCGGCCACTACGCGCGCAGCCTCTACCCCGGAACCCGCGTGCGCTACGTGAGTTCCGAGGAGTTCACCAACGAGTTCATCAACTCCATCCGCGACGGCAAGGCGGACACCTTCCGTAAGCGCTACCGCGACATGGACATCCTGCTCGTCGACGACGTGCAGTTCCTCGCGGACAAGGAGTCCACGCAGGAGGAGTTCTTCCACACCTTCAACACCCTGCACAACGCGAACAAACAGATCGTGCTCTCCAGCGACCGGCCGCCCAAGGCCCTGGTCACACTGGAGGACCGGCTCCGCAACCGCTTCGAGTGGGGCCTGATCACCGACGTACAGCCACCGGAGTTGGAGACGCGTATCGCGATCCTCCGGAAGAAGGCCGTACAGGAACAGCTCAACGCCCCGCCGGAGGTACTGGAGTTCATCGCCTCGCGGATCTCCCGCAACATCCGTGAGCTGGAGGGCGCGCTCATCCGCGTCACGGCCTTCGCCAGTCTGAACCGGCAACCCGTCGACCTCGGCCTGACCGAGATCGTGCTGAAGGACCTGATCCCCGGCGGCGAGGAGGCCACACCGGAGATCACCGCCCCCGCGATCATGGCCGCCACCGCCGACTACTTCGGGCTGACCGTCGACGACCTCTGCGGCTCCTCGCGCAGCCGGATCCTCGTCACGGCCCGGCAGATCGCGATGTACCTCTGCCGCGAGTTGACCGATCTCTCCCTGCCCAAGATCGGCGGGCAGTTCGGCGGACGCGACCACACCACGGTGATGCACGCCGACCGCAAGATCCGCGCGCTGATGGCGGAGCGCCGCTCCATCTACAACCAGGTCACCGAGCTGACCAACCGCATCAAGAACGCCTGACGCCGTGTGCGGCGGTACCGCCGCACACGAGATCACCGCCCGGTCCGCCCCCGCGCACCCCCGGCCCGCTCTGCCTGCCCGCTCACCGGTCTGCTGGTCATGCCGATCCCGGTACACGTCCGGTCGTCAACAGGCCCCGGAGGCACGGCGATCCGCGGGCTCCGGCGCCGCGATGCGCGGCTGTCCGAGCGAACCCCGCTCTCTCCCCTGACGTCCGTTCCGGCCGCGGGCGCCCTACGCGCGCCCGGTGGTCCCGATGGCCCCGGCTCCGGCCGCGCCGTCACCGTCCTGTCCGCCGGACGGTGCGAGGTGCCCAGGCTCGCGGTTCTCGCGGCGGCTGGCCCGCGGTCGCTCCGCCTGGCCGTCCTCGCGACGCGGCACTCCAGCACCGGCGGACGTCGTCGATCCTCCGTCGCTCCCTCCGCACGACGGTTGGACGGGGAAGCGGGAGTCGAGCACGGCGGAGCAGCGCGGAGCGCGGATGAAGGGGAGAAGACGGCGGTGACGGGGCGCGGTTGAGGGTGTCAGGGCAGGTGGCGGACGGCGTGGCAGGCGGAGAAGCGGACGCGGGTGCGGGAGGGGCGGAGGAGGAGCGGAGAGAGGAGAGCGGCAGGGCGAGCCGGTCTGGGCGGCAGCAACTCCGGTGCGGGCGATCGTCGTTCGCGCCCCGTAACGGTGATCGCCGTTCGAATCCAACGGGGTTCAGCGAGGATGTCCACAACTTTGGGCGCTCCGCGCCGTCCACACGGTGGGGACCACGCAGGTTGTCCCATCTCGCGTCCACAGGTGGGAGCTTGATGATCAGTAAGGGGAGGTCAGGGGGTTGTGGACTTGTGGGCCCCGGGTTTCCACATGATGTGGAGGGTGTATCGGGCAGCCAGCGAGAGCGATGCGCTGTCCACCGGCCGCCCACAGGGTTCAGGGAGTTGTCCCCAGCTTCTCCACAGCTCTGTCCACTGTTCGGCAACGTTACGCGCTGCCTCACTGATCCGAGTGAAAGCCGTCACAGTGCGGCCTGGGTTTGCCCTGTGGGCAAGGTGGGGATAAGGGCCCCTCGGCCTGTGGGGAAGTCGTCCCTGCCTGTGAATCGGCTGTGCAGAACTTTCCACCGTCCACAGGAACGGCCCTCTGTCCACTGCTCGACCCACAAGCACCGGTGGACAAAAAACCGGGTATGACCTGCGGAAACAACGTTATCCACGGTTTCCACAAGCCCTACTACTACGACTACACGGAGAGAGCCCGGGAATCGCTTCGAAGTGGGGGCTGTGCACAACTCGGCGCTGCGGCGTTCTACCCACCGAGCACCGACTTGACGCACGCCCGCACCGGCTGTCCGTGGTGTGCGTCAGACTGGGGACCGGCAACAGCCGGAGACGGCGGTACAGGACGGCCACGACGACACGAGTCCCACGGGGCGAGCGGCCAGCGACAGCAGGAGGCGGCTGAAGGTGAAGATCCGGGTAGAGCGCGACGTTCTCGCGGAGGCGGTGGCCTGGACGGCCAAGAGCCTCCCGGCCCGCCCTCCGGTGCCGGTGCTGGCGGGGCTGCTGCTCCGGGCTGAGGACGGTTCGCTGAGCCTCTCGGGCTTCGACTACGAGGTCTCCGCCCGGGTCTCGGTGGAGGCCGAGGTCGAGGAGGACGGCACCGTGCTGGTCTCCGGCCGGCTGCTGGCCGACATCTGCCGCTCCCTGCCGAACCGCCCGGTCGAGATCTCCACAGACGGTGTGCGCGCCACCGTGGTCTGCGGCTCCTCCCGCTTCACGCTGCACACCCTGCCGGTTGAGGAGTACCCCGCGCTTCCCGAGATGCCGACCGCCACCGGCACCGTGCCCGGCGAGGTCTTCGCCGCGGCCGTGGGCCAGGTCGCGGTCGCCGCCGGGCGGGACGACACCCTTCCGGTGCTCACCGGCGTCCGGATCGAGATCGAGGGCGACACCGTGACGCTCGCCTCCACCGACCGCTACCGCTTCGCCGTGCGCGAGTTCCTGTGGAAGCCGGAGACCTCCGACCTCTCCGCCGTGGCGCTGGTGCCCGCGAAGACCCTGCTGGACACCGCGAAGTCGCTGAGCGGTGGCGACAGCGTCACCGTGGCGCTCTCCGGCTCCGGCACCGGCGAGGGCCTGATCGGCTTCGAGGGCGCCGGCCGCCGGACCACCACGCGGCTGCTGGAGGGTGATCTGCCCAAGTACCGCACGCTGTTCCCGACCGAGTTCAACTCGGTCGCGGTGATCGAGACGGCCCCGTTCGTGGAGGCCGTCAAGCGGGTCGCGCTGGTCGCGGAGCGCAACACCCCGGTTCGGCTGAGCTTCGAGCAGGGCGTGCTGACGCTGGAGGCCGGGTCGAGCGACGACGCACAGGCTGTGGAGCGGGTGGACGCCGACCTGGAGGGCGACGACATCTCGATCGCCTTCAACCCCGGCTTCCTGCTGGAGGGCCTGAGCGCGATCGACTCCCCGGTGGCGCAGCTCTCCTTCACCACCTCGACCAAGCCCGCGCTGCTCAGCGGCCGCCCGGCGAAGGACGCCGAGGCGGACGACGCGTACAAGTACCTGATCATGCCCGTACGGCTCTCTGGCTGACCCGGGCCGGGACGGGGGAGCGCAGCCGCCGTCGGCCAACTCCGCTCGTCTCCGGCGTGCTCGGTCCGTCCGTGGTCTCTCCTGTCGGAGCTTCGGTCAGGGCTCGCGGCGGGAGCTTCCCGCCAGGGTCGCCGACCGGAGCCTCCGGGCAGCCACCCGGGGCGGGACGGCGGCCGGTGGTAGCTGACAGCGGTTCGCGGTGGCTGGTTCCCGCCAGCCACCGCTGACGTCCGATGCCTCTCACCGCCACCGTCGGCGTTCCGTGGCGGGCCGCTGGCCGATTCTCCACCGCTCGTCCCGTCCTCCGGGGCCGCCTGCTGGAAGACGCCCCCGTCAGGTGGCCGCACCGGCGTGGTTGTCCACAGGCCTTTCCAGCCATCCACGTGGACCGCGTACGCTCACCCGTGGTGTGAACCAGGAGGAACGCGCCGCAGGTCGCGATAGGTAAGCGAAGGGGCACAGATGGAGCTCGGACTCGTCGGTCTCGGCAGGATGGGCGGCAACATGCGCGAGCGGATCCGCGCCGCCGGGCACACCGTCGTCGGATACGACCGGGATCCGGATCTCGCCGATGTCCACAGCCTCGCCGAGGTGGTGGAAAACCTGAGCGCCCCGCGGGTGGTGTGGGTCATGGTCCCCGCCGGGGAGGCGACCGCGAGCACCATCGGGGAGCTGGGCGAGCTGCTCTCCCCCGGGGACGTGGTGGTGGACGGCGGCAACTCCCGCTGGACGGAGGACGAACGGCACGCGGGGGAGCTGGGCGAGCGCGGTATCGGTTTCGTGGACTGCGGTGTCTCCGGTGGCGTCTGGGGCCGGGAGCTGGGCTACGCCCTGATGTACGGCGGGGAGTCGGCACACGTCGAAGCGGTCGCCCCGATCTTCGAGGCGCTCAAGCCCGAGGGCGAGTTCGGCGCGGTACACGCGGGCCGGGCCGGGGCCGGGCACTTCGCGAAGATGGTCCACAACGGCATCGAGTACGCGATGATGCAGGCGTTCGCCGAGGGCTGGGAGCTGCTGGAGGCGGAGGAGTCCGTCACGGACGTCCGCGAGATCTTCCGCTCCTGGCAGGAGGGCACGGTCATCCGCTCCTGGCTGCTCGACCTCGCGGTCCGCGCGCTGGACGACGACGAGCACCTGGCGCGGCTGCGCGGCTATGCTGCGGACTCCGGCGAGGGCCGGTGGACGGTGGAGGCGGCGATCGACAACGCGGTGCCGCTGCCCGCGATCACCGCTTCGCTCTTCGCCCGGTTCTCCTCCCGGCAGGAGGACTCGCCGCAGATGAAGATGATCGCCGCGCTGCGTGAGCAGTTCGGCGGCCACTCGGTGCGGAGCACGGAGTAACGCGCCGCCGCCGGGCACGGCGCGCGAGGACGGGGCACAGGGGAGGCCAGCCGGACACGTGTACGTGACACATCTCTCGCTGGCGGACTTCCGCTCGTACGCCCGGGCCGAGGTGGCGCTGGAGCCAGGTGTGACGGCGTTCGTCGGCCCGAACGGCCAGGGCAAGACCAACCTGGTGGAGGCGGTGGGCTACCTCGCCACGCTGGGCAGCCACCGGGTCTCGGCGGACGCCCCGCTGGTCCGCCAGGGCGCGGAGCGCGCGGTGGTGCGGGCCGCCGTCCGGCAGGGCGAGCGGCAGCAGCTGGTCGAGCTGGAGCTGAACCCGGGTAAGGCGAACCGGGCGCGGATCAACCGCTCCGCGCAGGTCAGGCCACGGGACGTGCTGGGCATCGTGCGCGCGGTGCTGTTCGCGCCGGAGGACCTCGCCCTCGTCAAGGGCGACCCGGGTGAACGGCGCCGTTTTCTGGACGAGTTGGTCGTGGCGCGGGCCCCCCGTATGGCCGGAGTGCGCGCGGACTACGACCGGGTGCTCAAGCAGCGGAACTCGCTGCTCAAGACGGCGGCGATGGCCCGTCGGCACGGCGGGCGCGGCGCAGACCTCTCGACGCTGGACGTGTGGGACCAGCATCTGGCGCGCGCCGGGGCCGAGTTGCTGAGCCGCCGCCTGGAACTGGTGGCGGCGCTCGGCCCGGTGGTGAACTCCGCGTACGAACGGGTGGCACCGGGCGGCGGTCCGGTGGAACTGGAGTACCGGGGCGTGGCGGGCGAGGGCCCGACGGTGGAGACACCGCCAGCGGAGCTGTACGAGCGGCTGCTGGCGGCGCTGGCGGAGGCCCGGCGCCGGGAGGTGGAGCGCGGGGTGACGCTGGTCGGCCCGCACCGTGACGAACTCCTGCTGAGCCTCGGTGGGCTGCCCGCCAAGGGGTACGCGAGTCACGGCGAGTCCTGGTCGCTGGCGCTGGCGCTGCGGCTGGCCTCGTACGAGTTGTTGCGTGCGGAGGGGAGTGAACCGGTGCTGGTGCTGGACGACGTGTTCGCGGAGCTGGACGCGCGGCGCCGTACCCGGCTCGCGGAACTCGTGGCCGACGCCGAGCAGGTGCTGGTGACGGCCGCCGCCGAGGAGGACGTGCCAGGGGAGTTGACCGGGGCCCGGTTCTCGGTGGCCGAGGGGCTGGTGACCCGCGATGAGTGACGCGCGGCCCGGCGGCGGTGACCTGGAGCGTCCGGAGGGCGCCGGGGAGGGCGAGCCCGCGGCCCCGTCCGGCGTCGATCTGGCGCGGGTGGCGCTGCGCGCGGCGAAGGAGAAGGCCAGGGAGCGCGGCGCGGAGGCGCAGCAGCGCCGCCAGGCGCGGCGCGGCGGGCTGCGCTCCGGTGCCCGGAGGGACGGGCGGGACCCGCTGCCGCTGGGCGCGGCGGTGCACCGGCTGATCGAGGAGCGGGGCTGGGAGGCCCCGGCCGCGGTCGGCGGAGTGATGGGCCGGTGGCCGCAGTTGGTGGGTCCGGAGATCGCGCAGCACTGCGAGCCCCTGGGGTACGACGAGGAGGAGCGGCTGCTCCGGGTGCGCTGTGACTCCACCGCCTGGGCGACCCAACTGCGCCTGTTGGCACCAAAGTTGGTGGCGAGGCTCAACGAGGACCTCGGGCAGGGCACGGTGCGCAGTATCCGGGTGCGCGGTCCGGAGGCGCCGAGCCGGGGGTACGGGCCGCTGCGGGCTCCGGGGAGCCGGGGCCCCGGCGACACCTACGGGTGACGCGACTCCGGCCCGCGCCGGTGGCGGCTGCCTTCCGTGGAACTCCCCCTCCGCTGCGTCTCCTTGGGCCGCGCGGCCCGTGGCGGCGCTGAGCGGCGTCGAGCACGCCCCCACGGCGGGTGGTGGGAGGCGCGCGCTGGTGGGGCCGATCCGTGGTGGGTGGGTAGCCGCCGTGGCCGACCGGGCCCGTGGCGGGCGCGTCCCGCCGATCGGGCGTCCGTCGGGATACGCGTCCGCGCACCGCGACCCAGCGGCCCCCGGTCGCCCAGTGGGCCCCGACCTGGCGCCCCCTCCGTCTCCCGCCCCGCCTCCAAGTCTGTCTCCAGTCTGTCTCCGGACCTGCCTCGGCCCGACCGCTCCCGCCCGTCCTCGGCCCGGCGCTCACCCGTCCCGCGGCCGTCCCGCTGACCCGCCCACGTCGCCCAACCACCCATCCCGTCTCCCGCGGTCTCCCCGTGAGCGCGCGCGCTCGTGAGCGCGCGGGCCGTGCCCGGGACGTCCGTTCGCCGCCGCCGCTCCGGAGAGTGACGTGTGGATCGCGGCATGTGTTCGAGGGGTTGGGGTGTGTGGGTGCCGTGGGCGCGGACGGTGAGCGCGGTTCCCCCGGAGAGTGAGCGCGGTTCCCCCGGAGAGTGAGGGCGGGGAGCGGGTCGGGGAGGGCGGCGCTGTGGTGTGGGCCACGCTCTCCGACGGTGGGTGGGCTCGGCGGTGCCGCCGGGGTGTTCTGCCTCGGATCGGGGGTGCCGGGGACGGTGCGGGTGGTGTCATCCGCCTCCCTTCCGGGAGGTGTGTCTCTTGTCCCGATGTGTCGTTGTTTGACGGCGGGGTGCTGTCACGGGTTGCGTGAGTGCGCTCACGGTACGGGAGCGTTGACAGCGGAAGCGCTGAGCGCCCGTGTGAGCCTCTTGGCACCCCGGAGTGCATATGGGGAGTCGGCGGAGGCCGGTTGAAGGCGGCACGTGCGGGCTCAGGTACCGGCAAACCCCCATTCACATGTCCGCCACCGGTACACTGGAGTGAGCCGCCCCGTTGCGGAACATGTCGAACGACGCAGCCGCTCCACCATGTCCAGGAGACGGCCTGTGCTGTGCCAGAAAGGGCGCTTCGTGGCCGATTCCGGCGATCTCAACGAGAACGAGCAGAACCTCTCCGAGCAGAACGGCGCCGCCGTGCCGGTACCCGTCCCCGAGGATCCCGGTGACGCCGGTGAGTCGGCGTACGACGCCAGTGCGATCACCGTCCTGGAAGGGCTGGACGCGGTCCGTAAACGCCCCGGGATGTACATCGGGTCGACCGGCGAACGTGGTCTGCACCACCTCGTACAGGAGGTGGTGGACAACTCCGTGGACGAGGCGCTGGCCGGCCACGCGGACACCATCGACGTCACGCTGCTCGCGGACGGCGGGGTCCGGGTCGTGGACAACGGCCGGGGCATCCCGGTGGACATCGTCCCCTCCGAGCAGAAGCCCGCGGTCGAGGTGGTGCTCACGGTGCTGCACGCGGGCGGCAAGTTCGGCGGTGGCGGGTACGCGGTCTCCGGTGGTCTGCACGGCGTGGGCGTCTCGGTGGTGAACGCCCTGTCGCAGAAGGTCGCCGTCGAGGTCAAGCGGGACGGCTACCGCTGGACGCAGGACTACAAGCTCGGCACCCCGACCGCTCCGCTCCAGCGGAACGAGGCGACGGATGAGACCGGCACCGTGGTCACGTTCTGGGCCGACGGGGACATCTTCGAGAACACGGACTACTCGTTCGAGACGCTGGCGCGGCGCTTTCAGGAGATGGCGTTCCTCAACCGGGGGCTGACCATCGCGCTGCGGGACGAGCGCGCCGAGCACGTGGACGAGGACGGCAACCAGAACGCCGTCCGCTACCACTACGAGGGCGGGATCTCGGACTTCGTCCGCTACCTCAACTCCCGCAAGGGCGAGCTGATCCACCCCACGGTGATCGACTTCGACGCCGAGGACAAGGAGCGGATGCTCTCGGCCGAGATCGCGATGCAGTGGAACAGCCAGTACAGCGAGGGCGTGTACTCCTTCGCCAACACCATCCACACGCATGAGGGCGGCACCCACGAGGAGGGGTTCCGCGCGGCGCTCACCGGGCTCATCAACCGGTACGCGCGGGACAAGAAGCTGCTGCGGGAGAAGGACGACAACCTCACCGGCGAGGACATCCGGGAGGGGCTGACGGCGATCATCTCGGTGAAGCTGGGCGAGCCGCAGTTCGAGGGTCAGACGAAGACGAAGCTGGGCAACACGGAGGCGAAGACCTTCGTGCAGAAGATCGTTCACGAGCAGTTGAGCGACTGGCTCGACCGCAACCCGAACGAGGCCGCCGACATCATCCGCAAGGGCATCCAGGCGGCGACCGCGCGGGTCGCGGCGCGCAAGGCCCGCGATCTGACGCGCCGCAAGGGCCTGCTGGAGACGGCGTCGCTGCCGGGCAAGCTGTCGGACTGCCAGTCCAACGACCCCGAGCAGTGCGAGATCTTCATCGTCGAGGGTGACTCGGCCGGTGGTTCGGCGAAGTCCGGCCGGGACCCGGAGTTCCAGGCGATCCTCCCGATCCGCGGCAAGATCCTGAACGTGGAGAAGGCCCGGATCGACAAGGTCCTCCAGAACGCCGAGGTGCAGGCGCTGATCTCGGCCTTCGGCACCGGGATCCACGAGGACTTCGACATCAGCAAGCTCCGCTACCAGAAGATCATTCTGATGGCTGACGCGGACGTGGACGGCCAGCACATCAACACCCTGCTGCTGACCCTGCTGTTCCGCTTCATGCGCCCGCTGGTGGAACACGGTCACGTGTTCCTCTCCCAGCCGCCGCTCTACAAGATCAAGTGGGGGCGGGACGAGCACCAGTACGCGTACTCGGACCGGGAGCGGGACAGTCTGATCCAGCTCGGCCGGGAACAGGGCAAGCGGATCCGGGACGACTCGATCCAGCGCTTCAAGGGACTCGGTGAGATGAACGCCGAGGAACTGCGGGTCACCACCATGGACCAGGAGCACCGGGTGCTGAAGCAGGTGACGCTGGACGACGCCGCGGCGGCCGACGACCTCTTCTCCATCCTGATGGGCGAGGACGTCGAGGCCCGGCGCTCCTTCATCCAGCGCAACGCCAAGGATGTCCGGTTCCTCGACATCTGAGCGCGCCCGCCCCGTCCCCGACGGCAGCGATCCGCGGACGCAGGTAAGCGCCGCACCGAGACAAGGACTTGGACACACCGATGGCCGACGAGACCCCCACAGCCGACCCCACCCCCGGCGAGGACCCCGCCGCTCCCGTGCGTACGGAGGGCGCCGCCGCCCGGCTGGAGCCGGTGAGCCTCGAAACCGAGATGCAGCGCTCGTATCTCGACTACGCGATGAGCGTGATCGTCTCCCGTGCGCTCCCCGACATCCGCGACGGCCTGAAGCCGGTGCACCGCCGGGTGCTGTACGCGATGTACGACGGCGGGTACCGGCCCGAGAAGGGCTTCTACAAGTGCGCCCGCGTCGTCGGTGACGTGATGGGCACCTACCACCCGCACGGCGACTCCTCCATCTACGACGCCCTGGTGCGGCTGGCGCAGCACTGGTCGATGCGGATGCCGCTGGTCGACTCCAACGGCAACTTCGGTTCCCCGGGCAACGACCCGGCGGCCGCGATGCGGTACACCGAGTGCAAGATGGCGCCGCTGGCGATGGAGATGCTCCGGGACATCGACGAGGAGACCGTCGACTTCCAGGACAACTACGACGGGCGGAACCAGGAGCCCACCGTCCTCCCGGCCCGGTTCCCGAACCTGCTGATCAACGGTTCGGCGGGCATCGCGGTCGGGATGGCGACGAACATCCCGCCGCACAACCTCCGCGAGGTGGCGGCCGGTGCCCAGTGGTACCTCGACCATCCGGAGGCCAGCAGCGAGGAGTTGCTGGAGGCCCTGATGGAGCGGATCAAGGGCCCGGACTTCCCGACCGGCGCTTTGGTGGTGGGCCGCAAGGGCATCGAGGAGGCGTACCGCACCGGGCGCGGTTCGATCACCATGCGCTCGGTGGTCGAGGTCGAGGAGATCCAGGGCCGTCAGTGCCTGGTCGTCACCGAACTGCCGTACCAGGTGAACCCGGACAACCTCGCGCTGAAGATCGCCGACCTGGTGAAGGACGGCCGGATCGGCGGGATCGCCGACGTACGGGACGAGACCAGCTCGCGCACCGGTCAGCGGCTGGTGATCGTGCTGAAGCGGGACGCGGTCGCCAAGGTCGTCCTCAACAACCTCTACAAGCACACGGACCTCCAGACGAACTTCGGCGCCAACATGCTGGCGCTGGTGGAGGGCGTGCCGCGCACCCTCTCGCTGGACGCGTTCATCCGGCACTGGGTGAGCCACCAGATCGACGTGATCGTCCGCCGTACCCAGTTCCGGCTGCGGAAGGCCGAGGAGCGGGCGCACATCCTGCGCGGTCTGCTGAAGGCGCTGGACGCGATCGACGAGGTCATCGCGCTGATCCGGCGCAGCGAGACGGTGGAGGTCGCCCGCGGCGGCCTGATGGACCTGCTCCAGATCGACGAGATCCAGGCCAACGCGATCCTGGAGATGCAGCTGCGGCGGCTCGCGGCGCTGGAGCGGCAGAAGATCACCGCCGAGCACGACGAACTCCAGACGAAGATCGACGAGTACAACGCGATCCTGGCCTCGCCGGAGCGGCAGCGGCAGATCATCGGTTCCGAACTGAAGGCCCTGGTCGACAAGTTCGGCGAGGACCGGCGCAGCCAGCTGATCCCGTTCGAGGGCGACATGTCCATCGAGGACCTGATCGCCGAAGAGGACATCGTCGTCACCATCACCCGTGGCGGCTACGTCAAGCGCACCAAGACGGACGACTACCGGGCGCAGAAGCGGGGCGGGAAGGGGGTGCGCGGCACGAAGCTGCGGGAGGACGACATCGTCAACCACTTCTTCGTCTCGACCACCCACCACTGGCTGCTGTTCTTCACCAACAAGGGCCGCGTCTACCGCGCGAAGGCGTACGAACTCCCGGACGCCGGGCGGGACGCGCGCGGGCAGCACGTCGCCAACCTGCTCGCCTTCCAGCCGGACGAGGAGATCGCGCAGATCCTCGCCATCCGCGACTACGAGGCCGCGCCGTACCTGGTGCTGGCGACCAAGTCCGGGCTGGTGAAGAAGACGCCGCTGAAGGACTACGACTCCCCGCGCTCCGGGGGCGTCATCGCGATCAACCTGCGGGAGATGCCGGACGGCCGGGACGACGAGCTGATCGGCGCCGAGCTGGTCTCCGCCGCCGACGATCTGCTGCTGGTCAGCCGCAAGGCGCAGTCGATCCGGTTCACCGCGACCGACGAGGTGCTGCGGCCGATGGGCCGGGCCACCTCCGGGGTGAAGGGCATGAGCTTCCGCGAGGGCGACGAGCTGCTGTCAATGAACGTGGTGCGCGCTGGAACGTTCGTCTTCACCGCCACGGACGGCGGCTACGCGAAGCGCACCAACGTCGACGAGTACCGGGTGCAGGGCCGTGGCGGTCTCGGAATCAAGGCCGGGAAGATCGTCGAGGACCGGGGATCGCTGGTCGGCGCGCTGGTCGTCGAGGAGTCCGACGAGATCCTCGCCATCACCCTGAGTGGTGGCGTGATCCGCACACGGGTTGCTGAGGTGCGGGAAACCGGACGTGACACGATGGGTGTCCAACTGATCAACCTGGGCAAGAAAGACGCGGTCGTGGGGATCGCGCGGAACGCCGAGGCCGGTCGGGAGGCGGAGGAAGTGGAAGCGGCCGTCGAACCAGGCGAGGAGCCGCGGAACCCGTCGATGGACTAGGACGACGAGGAGATACGGCGTGAGTGGTGCGCAGCCCCAGCCGCAAGCTCAGCCGGCCGACGGTCAGTGGCAGGCCGGGCCGCAGCCCCCGGCCCAGCCAGGACCGCAGCCGCCCCAGGCGCAGCCGCACCACCCGCCGCAGGCGTACCCGGCCCCGCCGGGTGCGCCCCCCGGTGGCGGGCCGGGCGGCGCGGCCGGTTCCGGGACGCCGCCCCCCGGCGGGCCCTCCACCGGGGCCGTGCGCCGTCCGCGGACGGGGGCGAGCACCGCGCCCCGGACGCGGAAGGCGCGGCTGCGGGTGGCGAAGGTAGACCCGTGGTCGGTGATGAAGGTCGGTTTCCTGCTGTCCGTCGCGCTGGGGCTGTGCACGGTGGTGGCCGTCTCGGTGCTGTGGATGGTGATGGACGCCATGGGGGTGTTCTCCTCCGTCGGGGAGACCATCAGCCAGGCGACGGGCTCGGAGGGCGACAACGGCTTCGACCTCCAGCAGTACCTGTCCCTGTCCCGGGTGTTGCTGTTCACCTCCGTGATAGCGGCGATCGACGTGGTTCTGGCCACGGCCCTGGCCACGCTGGGGGCCTTCATCTACAACATGTCGGCCGGGTTCGTCGGTGGCGTCGAGGTGACGCTCGCGGAGGACGAGTGACCGCCCTGGGAGGCCGTCCCAGCTCCCGGTAAGCGATTTGGGAGACGGCCTGGAGTGCGCTAACCTTTCCGTGCAGCGCGGGGCTATAGCTCAGATGGTTAGAGCGCATCCCTGATAAGGATGAGGCCACTGGTTCAAGTCCAGTTAGCCCCACCGCCTGAAGGCCCCCGGTCCCCGTGACCGGGGGTTTCTCGTGTCTCCTGGGCGTTCGTGGGGGACGCTGCCCGGCCCGCTCCGGGCACCTTCGGGTCGGGCCGAACGCCGCGGCCGCACAACGGTTGGGTATCATCGCCAGCCAAGTGAGGTCCCTATGTGTACAGAAGGACGAGGTAGCGCGGTGAAGAAGCTTCTCCTGGTCGCACTGGCCGCCATCGGCGGGCTCCTCGTGTACCGCCAGATTCAGGCGGACCGCGCCGAGCAGGATCTGTGGACGGAGGCGACCGACTCCGTGCCCGCGGGTTCTTCGGGTGTGTGACCCAACAGCCCTCTGGGATCGGGGCCTCGGCCGACGGTGGCCGGGGCCCCGACGTATGTCCGGCGCTCGGTCCGTCCGGTGCCGCTGTGCGACGGTCCGGTCCGGCGCCCCTGTGTGACGCCGTCCGGCGCTCGCGTGCGACGCCCCGTGCGAGGCCCCCGGCTGCGGGCTGACGCCCAGGGCCGGGCTCTGGAGCCCCGGCCCCCGCGTCCGACCCCAGCCGCCCAGCCCCCAGCCCCCGGCCCCGCGCCCGCGCCCGGGTGCGGTTCGGGTGGTGGATGCCCGCGGTCTGACGGCTGTTGCCTTCCCGGAGGCGGGGCGGTGGGGCCGGGGTGTGTTACGTACCGTCGTGGGCCCGTTGCGTGACCGTGACGCCCAAGCCCTTGATCCTTGCTCATGCAAATACTAGCGTGCGTGAGCAAAGAGGCCGAGTGTGGCCTTGGGTGAAGGGGGGACCACAGCGATGCGCGGAACGCGTCGGACCAGAGTGACCACACTGACCAGCTCCGTCCTGCTGGCCCTGGTGGCCGGTCCGCTTCCGGCCGCCGGAGCGGCGGACGCCCGGAGCGCCGCCTCGGACGGGCAGCGCCCCGCGTCCGCGCGGCCCGTGGCGGCGGCCGCACTCGGCGAGGTTGCGGGCGGGAAGGACTCGATGGAGATGGTGCTGGACGCCTCCGGCTCCATGGCCAAGGGCGACGGCTCCGGCCGCACCCGCATCGAGACCGCCAGGAAGGCCGTCGGCACCGTGGTCGACAGCCTCCCCGACCGCTTCCCCACCGGACTCCGCGTCTACGGCGCCGACAAGACCGAGGGCTGCACTGACACCCGCCTCGTCACCCCCGTCCGCCCTCTCGACCGCGGCGGGATCAAGAAGGCCGTCGCCGGTGTCGAGCCCAGGGGTGACACCCCTATCGGCCTCGCCCTCCGCAAGGCCGCAGCCGACCTTCCCGGCACCGGCCGGGACGCCCTCGGCCGCCGCACGATCCTGCTGATCTCCGACGGGGAGGACAACTGCGGCGCCCCCGAACCCTGCGCCGTCGCCAAGGAGCTGGCCAAGGACGGCGTCGACCTCCGCATCGACGCCATCGGCTTCCAGGTCAACAGCAAGGCCAGGAAGCAGCTCCGCTGTGTCGCCGAGGCCGGGCACGGCAGGTACTACGACGCCCCCGACGCCGACGACCTCGCCCGCGAACTCGAACGCGCCGGACGACTCTCCGCCGACGGCTACCGCCTGCGCGGCAGCCGCGTCACCGGCGGAACCAGCGAGTCCGCCCCCACCCCGCTGACCGCCCCCGGCCAGTACCTCGACACCATCGGCCCGGACAGCAGCCGCTGGTACTCGGTCGAACTCGACGGCCGCTCCGCCGCCGACCTCGCCGCCACCGGCGTCCCCCACCCCGGCGCCCAGGTCGCCCTGCTCGACGGCCTCACCCTGACGCTGCGCACCGCCCGTGGACGCCTCTGCGACCGCGAGATCAGCCGGTTCCGGCAGTCCGAGGGCGCCGCCCCGCTCACCACCGGCGTCAGCCGCGTCCCCAGCGAGGAGGGCGGCGCCAGCTGCGACGAGGCCGGAACCTACGTCGTCGAGCTGACCCGCCGCACCGGCCGCCGCTCCGACCGCGCCCGCTGGCCCGTCGAACTGCGCCTCGAAACCGAGGCCCCGCTGAGGAAGGGCACCACCCCCGCCCGCGCCGAGACCGACTACGACGACCGGGGTCTGCGGCTGCCCACCGGAACCCCGAAGGACGTACGGGGCGGCACCGGCTTCAACGACGCCACCGCGCTGCGCGCCGGGGTCTGGCGCGACACCCTGCTGCCCGCCCAGACCCGCTGGTACCGGGTGCCCGTCGGCTGGGGACAGCGGCTCCGCTACGACGTGGAGTTCGCCAACGAGCCCACCAGCGACGGCAGGAACCCCCGCTCCACCGTGTGGACCAGCGCCTACGCCCCCGGCCGCATCCCGCTCGACAACGGCTCCCGGTTCCAGCGCGTCCGCCCCTACCGGGGCCAGCCCACCAGGGTGTCGATGGGCACCGTGCCCGTGGCCTGGAACAACCGGCACGAGCGGAGCACCACCTCGGTCGAGGCCGTCCGCCGGGACGGTGACTACTATCTCGCCGTGTCCCTCGGCGCGGACGCGGCGCGGATCGCCGAGCGGGCAGCGGTGCGGATCGTCCTCCGCGTCGCCGTCCCGGGTGAGGCGAAGAGCGGCCCCCAGCACGGTGCGCCGCCCGCCGCCACGGACGGTGAGGCGGGCAGCGACGGCGAGAACGGCGAGGCCGCCGGTGGCGGTGACTCAGGCCCGCCGGTCGCGGCGCTGGCCGGGGGCGGCGCGGCGGTGCTGCTCGCCGCCGGGGCCGGACTCTGGTACGCCCTGCGCCGCCGCTCGGGAACCACGGCAGGAACGCGATGAGGGGGGAACCCGTGAGCAGAACGCCCAGCGGAATCCGCGCATCCGGGCGCCCGGCCGCCGTCCGGGGAGCCGTCAGCCTCGTCGCCGCGCTCTGCGCGCTGGCGCTGGCGGCCCCCGCCGCCGCGGCCGCCGAACCCCGGCCCTACCGGGCGGCCGACGACGCGAAGGACGTCACGGGCGCCGCCAGCAGCGCCGACGCCCCGGAGCTCTCCCCCGGCAGCCACACGGACTCCGTCCGGCCGGGCGAGGAGAAGTTCTACGCCGTCACCCTCGACGACACCTCCACGGCGTACTTCGCGGCCACCGCGGCCCCCAAGCCCGGCTCCCCCGTGCGGAGTTACCGCGACGAGATCGAGGTGTCCCTGGAGACCACCGGCGGCGACTCCTGTGGCGACTCGGACGCGGAGATCCGCGGCGACCTGGCCTCCCCCCTCACCGCCTGGGCCGTCCGCACCATCGGCCGGGGCAGCGACGAGGACTGCCAGGCCGCGGGCCCGTACCTGCTGCGCGTCGAGCGGTCGAACGGGTCCGGCGGCGGCGCCTGGCCCCTGGAGATCTCGTACATGCGGGAGCCCGGTCTCAAGGGCGGCGGCTCGGAGTCCCCGTCCGACGGCCCGACCAGCACCCCCTCCCACCGGCCGAGCACCCCCACCGGGGAGCCGAAGGACGCCTCCGGCGGCGACGGCTTCGCCAGCGCGGGGGCGATCGGTGACGGTGTCTGGAAGGACAGGGTGCGCCCCGGCGAGACCCGCTTCTACAAGGTCCCCGTCGACTGGGGGCAGCGGCTCCTCGGCGGTCTGGAGTTGCCCAACCCGGAGGTTCGGGCCGACGACAGCCGGATGGACTACACCAGCAGCGCGTTCCACCTGGAACTGTTCAACACCGCCCGCGGTCCGGTCGTGCGGCGCAGCGCGCAGACGTACCGGGCGAAGTTCGACCGCACCGAGCTGACCAGCAAACCGGTGCGGTACGAGAGCCGCTTCGCCCAGGGCAGCACGAACATGCGCGTGGCGGGCTGGCAGTACCTCGTCGTCACCCTCAGCCCGGAGCTGGACAAGTACTTCCCCGAGGAGGTGCCGATCCTCCTCCGCGTCGCCGTCGACGGAGAGCCCGTCGAGGGGCCCGAGTACGACGGTGACGCCGCGGAGGCCGGATTCGGCGTCACCGACCGGGACCGGGAGATGGCCGCGAAGGGCCAGACCGAGGCCGACGCCTCCCGGAGCGACGGGCTGCGGCGCTTCGGCTACCTCGGCATCGGCGTCGGCTCGCTGCTGGTCGTGGGGCTCGGCGTGTGGACGGTGATCGCCCGGCGTCGCCCCGCGACCCCCGCCGGTCCCTTCCCCGTCCCGCACGGAGCCCCCGGCGGCTACCCGGCGCCCGGCTCGCCCTTCGGCCCGTCCGTTCCGGATCCGTCCGTCCCCGGTCAGGCGTCGCCGGGACGGACGAGCCAGGGGACGCCGCCCACCGGACCGGGGCCGCGAGCCAGCCAGCCGCCCTCCGGACCCCAGCCGCCCGCCTGACGCCCCGGTCGCGGCAGCCCCGGTCGCGGTAGTCCCGTGACCCCGTGTCTCCGTAGTACTTGTGTCTTTGTAGTACTCGTGTGCCACCGCGCCCCGGGACCCCACGACGGGGTGACCCGACCCGGGGCCGGTGGCGGGGGCGGTGACGTGGGCGCGGTGCTCAGGCGGCCGAGAGCGCCCAGACGCCACCCGCCAGACACAGGATCGCGACCAGCAGCACCGGAATCGCCAGCTTCAGCGGCGGGCCCCCGGACCTGCCGGAGCCGCCGGTCGGCGCACCGCCCGCCGGGCCGTAGCCGGCGGGCGCCCACCGCTGTTGCGGGAAGCCCTCCGGCCCGGTGCCGGGAGCCAGCCCCGGAGTGGTGTACGCCTGGGTCGGCGGTCCCGGCAGCGGCCCCGGAGCCCCCGGCGGTGGCGTGGACGGCGCGGGGGACGCGGACGGCGCGGGCACCGGTGTGTGCGGACCCCCGGGGGCTCCGGGCGCGCCAGGAGCGCTGGGGGTGTGCGGACCGCCGGGAGTGCCGGGAGGGTTGGGGGTGTCGGGGGTGCCTCGGGTGTCCGGCGGCATCGGCTCGGTGCGGCCCTGCCCGCTCGGCGGGGACAGCGGGTAACTGCCTGTCGGCGAGGCCACCGGAGCCTGGGTCGACGACCCTCCGCCCGGTCCGCCCGCGCCGTCGCGCGAGGGGCCCCCGGGCCCGAACCCCTCGGGCAACGGCCCCAGTTGGTCGAAGACCTCGATCATGTCGGCCGGTTCGGACGACCGCTCCGTCGGCAGCATGTCGACCGCCGCGGCCAGCGCCTTCCGGACGCCCGAGGCCGTCTGGAACCGGAGCTGCGGATCCGGCTGGAGCAGCTGTCCCAGCACCTGCCACAGGGGCTCCGGCACGCCCTCGGGCGCCTCCGGAACACCCCGCTCGTACTGGACGAACAGCTGCCGCGAGTCCGGCCTCGCCCCCGTCAGCAGGTACAGCGCCACCAGCCCCACCGCGTACAGGTCGGCGGGGAAGTCCGGCTCGGCGCCCATCATCTGCTCGGGCGCGAAGTAACCCGGCGTCCCCACAACGAAGTTGGTCTCCGTCAGCCGGGGCTCGCCCTTGCGCATCGAGATCCCGAAGTCGGAGAGCCGCAGGTGCGGCCGCCCCTTACCGGTCGCCGCCAGCAGGATGTTCGCCGGTTTGATGTCCCGGTGCACCACGTCCTCCGTGTGCACCGCGGTGAGCCCGGCCAGCAGCTGGTCGAGCAGCACACACACGTACCCCGGCGGCAACGCCCCGTAGTCACCGACGAGATGGACGAGCGAGCCGCCGCTCACCAACTCCATGGTGAACAGGACCTTCTCGTCGTCCGCCGCCCAACTCGCCGGGGCGAGCACGTGCGGATGGTCGATACGGAGCGCCTGTTCGCGCACGAAGCGCAACAGCGTGTGGGCGTCGCTCTGCTGGAGCACCTTCGCGGCCACGTAGCGCCGCCGCCGGTGGTCCCACGATCGCCAGACCGCCCCGGCGCCGCCCCGGCCGATCGGATCGATCAGTTCGTACCGGCCAGCGAAGATCTCGCCCATGCTGCCGCGCCGCTCCCTCGCTCCTCGTACGGGGCGGATCCGGCCCCGTGGCCCCGCCCCTCGCCGCCGACGGCGGCCCGAACCGGCCACCGTGCCCGGTTCCTCCAGCCGCCGTGTCCGGTTTCCTCGGCCGCCGTGTGCGGCTCCTTCAGCCGCCCACCGTGGCGTGCGCCGGGCCGTCCCGGCCGTTCCCGACGACCGTACGCCGGACGGCGCACACGGCGAAGCCGAACGCCCCACCGGGCGCCGCCCACGCCCGCCTCGCCCACACCCCGCGCGGACCGCCCGGGGCGCCCGCGGTCGGTTCCGGGCCGGTCGGCTGGTCGAACCGGACGGGACGGGCCGTGGGACGGTCGCGGACCGGGAACGGGTGGCCGCGGAACTGGCCGCGCGGTGACCGTGATTGGCGGTGACTGGCGGTGGTGGGCCGTGATCGGTTGCGGTCGGCCGTGGGCTGAACCGTCGTGGACCCCTGGTGGGTCAGTTCTGGTGCGCCTCGTAGTGCTTGACCGCGTCCGAGGTGCGCCCCGCCCCGTACACCCGGAGGAACTCCGCCAGTTCCGGGTGGCTCGGGGCGAGCGTACGCGCGGCCTCCAGGATGTCCGCCGCGTCCGAGACCGAGCGCAGCAGCGCCTGGATCTCCCGCACCACCCGCTTCACCGGCGTCTGCGAGGTACCCGAACTCGGCGTCTGCTGCGTGTTGTGCAGCACGCTGCCCCCGGCGGTGCGCCGGATGTCGTCCATCCGCTGGGTGGCGTCCCCCGCGCTGATGTCACCCCGGGACACCTCGGCCGCCAGCTCCTGGAGCGCCTGCACCCGCTGGACGACCGCCGGGTTGCCGATCTTCGCCCGCTGGCCGCTCATCAGCTGGGACAGCATCGGGGCGGACAGCCCGAGCACAGTGGCGAGCCGCGCCTGATTGAGCCCGAGATCGTCGATCAGACGCCGGAAGAGGGTGCCCAGCGGCTCCCCGTACCACTGGCTCTGAAGCTCTCGCGCTTTCGCGGTGGCTTCCTGCTGCGCTGCGTCCATGTGCGTCTCCCCGGGACTCCCCTGCGTCACTTCGCTGACGCGAACTCTCGCTGCATCCTACGGAGCCAGCCCTACCTGGGGCGATACCCGGTCTGAATTCCGACGCCCCACCCGGTACTCTAGTGCGCGCGGGGCCTTAGCTCAGTTGGTAGAGCGCTGTCTTTGCATGGCAGATGTCAGGGGTTCGACTCCCCTAGGCTCCACCCCATAAGAGGCCGTCTGACCTGCGGAAACGTAGGTCAGACGGCCTCTTCGCGCGGAGCGTGCCGACACCGTGTCAGCACCGCCCACCCGCGTCGCGCGCCCCTTCGCATCGATCAGGCAACGACTGGACCGGTCCGCCCCACCTTCCGAGGTCACGGCCCCGTCCGCCGCCCGGTGGGGCCCACCCCGGACGTTCCGGAGCGGCGGACGTTCCGGAGCCGGAAGTTCGGGACCGGCGGCCGCGCACACGTCACCCCCTCGTACCGCCAGCCCGCGTACCCGGGGGACCGGGTGACGGGCGGTGGCCGGTGGACGGTGTGGGGCGGCGGCCGCCGCCCGGCCCGCTGGCCCTCCTCGCCGAGCTAGTCGTCCCCGCCCTCGCCCTCGTTCCCCTCTTCGCCCCCGTCCCCGTTCCCGTCCCGGTGGTGGACCGTGCGGAGGACGAGTTCCGGACGGCCGACAGGGTTTCCGACAGCTTTCGGAGTATTCCGGCGGAATTTCCAGCGGCAGCGTGACCGGAATACGGTACGCCTCGTGATCCGGGTGGTGCCGGGCATCGTGCGCGTCAATGCGGAAGGGGGCGAGAATTCCGAACAGGCGAACTCACGGGTTCTCGAAGGGTTTCCACGGGTTTTCCGTACGGGAATTCGCGGGCCGCGCCGAGGTGATTCCGGTGGGCGGCGGGCCGGGGGCGGATTCCGGGCAGAGAGGACGCCGCCGGACCGAGCGGTGGAATCGGGAACGGTGTCCGGGAGGGTGTAGCCGGGAGGATATCCGGGATTCTCGGTGCTTTCGCAGGTCAGGACGGCCCGAGGTGCTGTGGGGCGAGCGCGGTGGTTACGGAGCACGCCCGCTCGGCGATCCACGCCGCCGTAGATGACGGCTTCGGGTGTGATCGGCCCGTCAGTTTGGGGCGTTGGCAATGTCGCGGCCATGAATCCAGCGAACTGGGCACCGTGACACGGGCGCTGTGATAGACGCGTGTTATAGACAAACACGCCCAGCTGTCAACGTGGCGTGCTCATCTCCCGGGCGGCAGGCCGACGGCCGCGGCGACCTGCCGCCAGTGCGTGGCGGCGAGCGCGTCGACCTCGGGCCGCGTGGGGCGGGCGAGCGCGGTGACGAGCAGCGAGCGGAGGGAACCGAAGATGGCCGCGCTGGCGAGTTCGGGGTCGACGCAGGAGGGGAGGTCGCCGTCGTGCTGGCCGCGGCGGATGTTGTCAGCGCCAAGGGCGATGATGCGGCCTATGAGTTCGGTTTCGGCGGCGGCGACCCGCGGTTCGCGGCCCAGTGGTCCGTAGACGACGCTGGCGAAGGGGGTGTTGTAGTGGAAGGAAATACCACGGCGTACGCGTTCGCGTTCCCGGTCGGGCCAGGGGCCGATCTCGGTGAGGTCGGGAGTGACCACCTCCGCCGACAACCGGTCGTAGAAGTCGGCGACCACCGTCGAGATGAGTCCGGATCTGCTGTCGAAGTACCGGTGGATGAGGCTCGGCGGTACGTGTGCGCGCACCGCGATGTCCTGGAGATCCGCGCGTCCGCCTCCGGCGATCAGGGCTTCTCGGGTTGCCCCGATGATCCGGTCGCGGGTGGCGCGGCCCTTCGCGGTCCTCGGCTCGGCAGGCATATTGACACGATATCGAATGTGACGCAGCATCAATTGTGAATCGAAATCAATTTTAAGTAGGGGGCGTCTATGTCGATTGATCAAGACCGAATAAGTGAGGGCGGCGGGCTGCCGGTCAACAGCATCGATGATCTGCGTACGGATCTCGCTGGCCGCCATCGCGCGACCACGAGTTCGGGGCATGGCGTCGACCCCGCTGTCGCCGACGCCGACCTGGCCGTGCTGATGCGCGACGGCTACGTCATCCTGGAACGGATCATCAGCGAGGAGCAGTGCGAGGAGGTCCGCGCGGGCGTCGAGCCGCTGCTGGGCCGCACCGGGCGCAACGTCTTCGAGGGCCACCGGACGCAGCGGGTCTACAGCCTGATGGACAAGACGCGGGTGGCCGACGGGCTGGTGGACCACCCGCGGGTCCTGGCGTTACTCGACCGCATCCTCGACCCCAACTACCTGTTGTCCCAGCTCCAGGTCATCAACCTCCTCCCCGGCGAGAGCACCCAGTTCCCGCACCGTGACGACGGCATGTACCCCCTGGCGCAGCCCCGGCCGGTGCTCAGCGCGGCCACGATCTGGGCCATCGACGAGTTCACCGAGCCCAACGGCGCCACGGTCGTGTACCCCGACAGCCACCACTGGCCCGAGGACCGCACCCCGGGCCCGGACGACACCGTGACGCAGGCCGTGATGCCGCCCGGCTCGTGCGTCTTCTTCCTCGGCAACCTGTGGCACGGCGGCGGCCCCAACCAGACGGACGCCTCGCGCCTCGCCCTCACCACCCAGTACTGCCAGCCCTGGCTGCGGCCGCAGGAGACGTTCACCCTCTCCACCAGCTTCGACACCGCCCGCGGCGTCAGCGAGGACATCCGGCGGATGCTCGGCTACAGCATCCACCCGCCGTTCATCGGCATGGTCAACGGTATGCACCCCAAGCGGGTGCTGGAGAACAGCTGACGTGCGCACCGCCACCAACTGACGTGCGCACCGGCAGCCGACTGACGGGCCCAGCGGCCGTCTTGGACAGTTGACGCGGTCGTTCCGCGCGCGTGGCCATGGCCTGACCGCTCTCCCGCCCGCCGACGACGTGTGGGGCGGGTGGGAGAGCGGCCGCCCGGTGAGGACCGAGGGTCTGAGCGGGGCGGCCGGAGGCCCGAGTCCCGTGCCGGAGGCCCGGGCCCGGTGCCGGAGGGGCCGAGTCCGGTGAGGGACCGGCGAGGGAGGGGCCGCGGGGAGGCCGAGCGGACCGTGCGGGGAGCGAGGTGGTGAACCGGTTGCCCGGGGGGTCTGTCAGGCTGAACTCATGGAGTGTTCAAGCGTGGTTGAGGCGCTGTGGAGCCGGATTCAGGAACGCGACTGGGCTGGCGTCGAGCGCCTCGTCGCGGATGACGCGGTCATCGAGTGGCCGGTCAGCGGTGAACGCATTGTGGGAGCAAAGAACTTTGTGGCCGTGAACAGCGAATACCCGGAGGGCTGGTCGATCCGCATACTCCGGATCCTCGGCACCTGCGGAGAGGTCGTCTCGGAGGTCGAGGTGCTGCACGAGACGCTGGGGCAGTTCCATGTCGCCTCGTTCTGGACGGTCCACCGGGGCGAGGTCGTGCGGGCCCGGGAGTACTACACCAGCCCCGGGAGCGACCCCCGCCCGGAGTGGCGGTCCCGCTACGTGGAGCCGATGGACGCGAGTCAGTCCTTCGAGAGCCTCGGCACGCTCTGACCCCGTGGCCACGGTCCGCGACGGGTGCGGCGCGGCGCCAACGGCCGCCGGGGGCTCGCCCCGTCCCCGGCTCAGCCCTTCCGCCGTCCTTCCCCTCGGCGGTGCCCGCCCGGGGTTCTCGCGTGGAACGAGGGCGAGGGACCCGGTCCAGGGGGCCTGGGTCAGGGGGCCCGACTCACCGCGATCCGCTCACAGCACGCGGTCCCGGAGGACGGGGAACGACTCCCGCACGCTGGCGACCAGACCGAGGTCGAGTTCGGCGGTGACGACCTCCTCGTCGTTGCCCGCCGCCTCGGCGAGGGTCTCCCCCCAGGGATCGACGATGACGCTGCGTCCGGCCTGCGGAACTCCCGCGTGCTCGCCCGCCGTTCCGCAGGCCAGGACGTACGTCTGGTTCTCCACGGCGCGGGCCCGGGCAAGCAGTGACCAGTGGGCGGCTCGCCTGTCCGGCCAACCCGCCGGAACCACCAGGACGGTGGCGCCCGCGTCGGTCAGCCGCCGGAAAAGCTCCGGGAACC
Source organism: Streptomyces sp. AJS327 (assembly GCF_013450295.1). Taxonomy (GTDB): domain Bacteria; phylum Actinomycetota; class Actinomycetes; order Streptomycetales; family Streptomycetaceae; genus Streptomyces. The sequence goes on along the minus strand of NZ_SKBR01000003.1, from coordinate 254,492 downwards.
GAAGGTCGTAACAGGTGGCGAGACCGAGTTCGGTTTGCGGATGGGACACCGTGACGGGCTCGGAGCCGGCGGACAGCAGTGTCGCCTCACCCCGGTCGAAACCGAAGCGGTGGATCTTCCGGTAGGTGCGGGCGAGTTGACCGTCCGGCGAGAACACCAGCGAGGTGTTGAACAGCTCGACCCCGGAGCCCGGAGCGGGTCCGCCGGAGTCCGAACCCGGCTCCCCGGTGCCCGCTTCCGCTCCTCCGGTGGGCCCGGGCGCGGAGCGGCCGGATACCGTGTCGGGGTGGTGCACGGCTTCCACCACTGACCCCGCGTGCAGCCAGACCCCCGCGTCCCGCGCGGCCCGCGCCATGATCTCCTGCGTCGGGCCGGGTGACGCGGCGTCATGCCGCCCGGGACGGACGACGGCCTCGGCCTCGGTGGCGAAGGTGTCGAACGCGAACGCCCCGACGGGCCAGAGCTCCGGGAGGATGACGAGATCGGCCTCGGCCTGAGAACGTACGAGGGATGCCGCGCGCTCACGGCGCGAAGTGACCGATTCGTCGGGATCGACCCGCAGTTGGATGAGGGAAGCGCGCACCGTACCACCGTCCTTGCGTCTGGGGGAGTCGCTTGGCTCTAGCATCGGTAGCCGAAAGCACTGCCGTGGTGCCCGAGCGCAGCGTAACTTGAGAGCACCCAGACCGCGAACGCCACGATCCGTACCGCCGAGGGGCACCGTGACCGACCACCCGAGTCTGCAATCCCATGTCGATGCCTGGACGCAGAGCATCGAAGCCATATCCGAGCTGGTGACGTCGCTGACCGAGGGCGAGTGGAACCGGGCCACCGCGTGCCCGGGGTGGTCGGTTCGGGACGTCGTCTCACACATCATCGGTATCGAGTGCGAGCTGCTGGGCGATCCTCGCCCGATCCACACGTTGCCTCGCGATCTCTACCACATCAAGGACGAGACCAGCCGCCACATGGAGGTGCAGGTCGACGTGCGGCGGCACCACACGGGCGCGGAGATGACGAGCGAGCTGGAGTACACGATCATCCGGCGCTCGCGGCAGTTGCGGAACGACAAGCGGGAGCCGGACAGCGTCGTTCCGCACGTGCTGCCCGGCGCGGAGGACATCACCCTGGACGAGCTGCTTCAGGTGCGGGTCTTCGACGTGTGGGTGCACGAGCAGGACATTCGCCGGGCCCTGGGGGTGCCGGGCAACCTCGACTCCGCGGGCGCGCAGGTCACCCGCGACTTCCTGACGCGGATGCTGCCGTACGTCGTCGCCAAGCGGGCCGGTGGGGCGCCGAAGTCGTCGGTGGTCTTCGACATCGGCGGCGGCGAGGGCGAGTTGGAGTTCATGCGTACGGTCCGCGTGGACGAGAACGGCCGGGGCACCGTGGACGGCAGCCCCTCGCTGGGCCCGACGGTCTCGCTCTCCATGGGCTGGGAGACCTACCTGCGGCTGGCGTGCGGGCGGGTGCGCCCGGACGCGGTGGCCGACGCGGTGAAGGTCGAGGGGGACCGGGACTTCGCGCAGGCGATCCTGAACCAGCTGGCCACGATCCCCTGACCGGTCCGGGCCACGCGCGCTGACGCGCTCCCCGGCCGGGACACGGCCTCGGCTGTACCGGATTCCGGGGAAGCGGCGCGCCCGGGTGGCCCCGACGGTCGGTGGCGCGCCGCGTAGCGGTCACGCGGTGGGTGCTCTCGCGATGGCGGGGTGGACGGTGCACGGCACCGGCCACCCCGCCGTTCGCGTGCGGGGCCCGGTCGTACGGGACGGGAGACGCCTTCGTCCGAGATGAAGCTCCGACGCCCCCCAACTCCCCTGCGGACGAATGAGGTTCCACTACTGACGGCCCATCGACCGTGCTGCTCCGGGCGGTTGCTGTCCGGGAGCCCAACGTGCCGCTCTAGTCAGGGGTGTTGGGCGTGCGGCGACTGACGGACCTCTCTGCGGGGTGAGTTGACGGACAGCGCGACAACCACCCTGCCGCCACTGGTGGTTGGCCAAGTCCCGCTCTCGCTACCGTGGCGCGCGGCATGGTGGCTCTCGGTCGTCATAGCGGACGGTAGCCGGGCCGTCCGACAGCGCCGTTCGGTACCGCGAGTCCGAAGAGAACGGCGTACCAAAGGAGTTGGGGAGTGGGGTCGGGGCGGTACGGGCTGCGGTGGGGTTTCGGCGGGGATGTCAGGCGGGGACGTGGACGGCTTCCACCCGGCTGGCCACGACGCGTTCGCGTTCGCGGCGCTGTGCCCTGGAGCGGAGGCGGAGTATCTGTGACAGGCCCGCGCCCTGGAGGACGAAGAGGCTGGCGAACGCGATCCGGTAGCTGTCGGTGAGGTCGAGGAGGACGCCGATCGCGAGCAGGGTCGTCATCGAGGCGGTGAATCCGCCCATGTTGACGATGCCCGAGGCGGTGCCCTGCCGTTCGGGCGGGTTGGCGGGGCGGGCGAAGTCGAAGCCCACCATCGACGCGGGACCGCAGGCGCCGAGCACCACGCAGAGCGTCAACAGCAGTGCGGTGGGGGCCTGTCCGGGCCAGCAGAGCACCACGGCCCAGGCCACCGCGGTCAGGCTGACGGTGCCCAGCACGATGGGGGCGCGCGCCCGGTGGTGGCGGGCGATGATCTGGCCGAAGACCAGGCCGATCGCCATGTTCGCGAGCACCACCAGGGTGAGCATCTCCCCGGCGCGTTCCCGGGTCTGGCCCTGCGCCTCCACCAGGAAGGGCATGCCCCACAGGATGAGGAAGACCATGCCCGGGAACTGCGTGGTGAAGTGCACCCACATTCCGAGCCGGGTGCCCGGCTCCCGCCAGGCGTCGCCTATCTGCCGCCGGACGTACCCCCGGCCGGTGACCGGCGCGGGGGGCGGCGCGCACTCGCGGGGGTGGTCGCGGAGGAAGCAGAGCACCAGCGCGAGGATCAGCACCCCGGCGAGGGCGCTGCCCGCGAAGGTCGGCGTCCAGCCGAAGCCGTGCAGCAGCCGGGCGAGCAGCAGCGTGGTGACGAGGTTGCCCGCCATGCCGATCAGCGCGGCGATCTGCGCTATCAACGGGCCGCGCCGGGCCGGGAACCAGCGGGTGCCGAGGCGGAGGACGCTGATGAACGTCATGGCGTCTCCCATGCCGAGCAGCGCCCGGCAGGTGAGCGCCGCCGCGTACGACTCGGAGAACGCGAAGCCGAACTGGCCGACGGTGTACAGCAGGATGCCGAGGGTCAGCACCTTCTTGGTGCCCCAGCGGTCCACCAGCAGACCGACCGGGATCTGCATCCCGGCGTACACCAGCAGCTGGAGGATGGAGAAGGTGGACAGCGCCGAGGCGTTGATCTCGAAGCGGTCCGCGGCGTCCAGCCCGGCGACGCCGAGGCTGGTGCGGTAGGTGACGGCGATGAAGTAGACGGCGACGCCCAGACCCCAGACGGCTACCGCGCGCGGGCCGCCCGGAGGGTCGCCGGGCAGCCGGAGACCGTAACCGCTGCCGCCCTCGGCGCCGTTCGCGCCGGAGCCCCCGGGTGCGCCGGGCTTCTCCGGGGCTCCGGGGGCCCCGTCGGCGGGGGTGCGGCCCGCGGAGCCCCGGCCGCCGGACGGGTGCGCGTCCGAACCGCCGGACGGACGCGGCGTACCGCCGGGGTCGCGCTCGCCGGGGGCGCCGGGGCGCTCGCCCCGGAGGGGTCCGCTGGAGCCGCCGAGGGGGGCCGCGCCCTCGCCGGGCGCCCCGGCGGGCGCGCTCATCGGCTATCGCCGTGCGCTGCGGCACCTTCCAGGGAGGTGGACGGCGCCGCGGACGAACTCGCCGCCCCGCGCCCCGGGTTCGCCTCCGGTACGGGGGCGCCCTCGCCGTCCGGGGTGGGGCGGTCGGCCCGCCCCGGGGCGCTTCCCGGGGGCGCCGACGGTGATGGGGCGCCGGGGGTCGCGGGGGTGTCCGGCGGCCGCGGGAGGATGAGTTCCTCCGCGAGGACGGCCTCCATCGCGCTGGCTCCGGGAACCGAGCCGCCGACCTCAGGGGTGTCGCTGCCGTGTACCAGCAGGCGCACCCGGCTCACGTGCTGGTGGACGGCGGCGACGGCGGCCTCGGTGTCCCCCTCGCGCAGGGCCCGCAGGATTCCGGCGTGTTCGGTGATGTTCCGGGCGATGCGGTCCGGGTGGGCGTGCATCACCGCGACGCCCATGCGCAGTTGGCGGTCGCGGAGCTGGTCGTAGAGGCGGCAGAGGATGGCGTTTCCGGTGCTCCGCACGATCTCGGCGTGGAAGCAGCGGTCGCTGCGCGCCACCCCGGCGAGGTCTCCGGCCGCCGCGCGGCTGCGCTGCTCCTCCAGCAGCTCCTCCAGCCGGTCCGCGACCTCGGAGCGCAGCGGCACCGCCCGGCGGACCGAGTGCGCCTCGACGAGGAGGCGGGTCTCCACCACGTCGGCCATCTCCTGGGCGGAGACGGGGAGCACGAGGGCGCCCTTCTTCGGGTAGAGCCGGAGCAGCCCCTCGACCTCGAGGCGGAGCAGCGCCTCGCGGACGGGGGTGCGGGAGACGCCGACGGCGCCCGCCAGCTCCCCTTCGGTGAGCAGCATCCCGCCTTCGTAACGCCGTTCCAGCACGGCCTGTTTGACGTGCGCGTAGACGCGTTCGGCGGCGGGTGGGCGCTTGGCCGAGGCGGGAGCGGTAGGCATGTGCACATCTTAGATACAACAGGGATGCGTGTGAGGTCCCTGTCCGGCATACGGACACCCGCCGTCCCGCGCTGGGTTCGGCCCCCGGGTTCGGCCGCCGGGTTCGGCGGTTCGGTCCGGCGGTCCGGTTCGGCCCCCGGGACGTCGCCGGCCACCGCCCGGACGGACCGGGGCGGTGGCCGGAGGTGGCGCGGGGCGGCCGCGTCAGGCGTGGATCACGTCCACGTCATCAGCCGCTTGGGGCGCTCCAGTACGGCGGCCGTGTCCGCCAGCACCCGCGAGCCCAGTTCGCCGTCGACCAGGCGGTGGTCGAAGGAGAGCGCGAGGGTGGTGACGTGGCGCGGCTTGACCTTGCCCTTGTGGACCCAGGGCTGCTGCCGGATCTGGCCGAAGGCCAGGATCGCGGACTCGCCGGGGTTCAGGATGGGCGTGCCGGTGTCGACGCCGAAGACGCCGACGTTCGTGATCGTCACCGTGCCGCCCTGCATGGCGGCGGGGCTCGTCCGGCCCTCCTTGGCGGTGCTCACCAACTCGCTCAGCTCGGAGGAGAGTTCGGGCAGGGTGAGCCGCTGGGCGTCCTTGATGTTCGGGACGATCAGCCCACGGGGAGTGGCCGCCGCGATACCGAGGTTGACGTACTCCTTGCGGACGATCTCCTGGTTCTCCTCGTCCCAGGCGGCGTTGACCTCGGGGTGGCGCCGGATCGCGGTGAGGAACGCCTTCGCCACCAGCAGCAGCGAGTTGACGCGGAGCCCGGCCATGTCCGGGTCCTTCCTGAGGTCCTCGACCAGCCGGACGGTACGGGTGACGTCGACCGTCACGAACTCGGTGACGTGCGGGGCGGTGAAGGCGCTGTTGACCATGGCCTGCGCGGTGGCCTTGCGTACCCCCTTGATGGGGACGCGGACCTCCCGCGCGCCCGGCTCCCCGGTCGGCTCCGCCGGTGCGGAGGCCGCCGGTGCCGCCGTGGCGGCGGGTGCGGCCGCCGGAGCCGCCGCCGGTTCGGGCGTGCTGGCGGGCCCGGCGGCGGCGTGCACGTCCTCGCGGGTGATGACGCCGTCGGGGCCGGTGGGGGTGACGCGGGTCAGGTCGACGCCGAGGTCCTTCGCCAGCTTCCGCACCGGGGGCTTGGCCAGCGGGCGTTCCGTGCCGCCGGGAGCGGCCGGGGCGGTGGCGCCGCCGTAGCCGTTGACCGTGGCACCGGCGGGCTCGGGGACGCTCGGGGTCTGCGCGGGGAGGCCGCCCTCGGCGGGTGTGTCGCCCCGCGGCTTGCGGGGCCTGCGCTTGGTGGAGCCGCGGGCCACGCCGTAGCCGACGAGGACCGGCTGGCGGGCGCCGGACTCCTCGGTGTCCTCGTCCGTCTCCGCGCTGGACTCCGCAGCGGGTTCCGGGGTGGCGGCCGGTTCGGCGGCAGCCGCGCCGCCGGTCGCCGGGCCCGCGCCGGGATCGGTGTCCACGGAGATGATGGAGGTGCCGACGTCGACGGTCGTGCCCTCCCCGAAGCGCAGTTCGTGCACCGTGCCGTTGAAGGGGATGGGCAGCTCGACGGCGGCCTTGGCGGTCTCCACCTCGCAGACGACCTGCCCGTCGGCGACGGTGTCACCGGGCTGGACGTACCACGTGAGGATCTCGGCCTCGGTGAGGCCCTCCCCCACATCGGGCATCTTGAACTCGCGGAAGCGGGTACCGCTGTCAGTCATCGTCACGACTCTCCCGGTCCTCAGTACGCCAGCGCGCGGTCGACGGCATCGAGCACCCGGTCCAGACCCGGAAGGTACTCGTCCTCCAGCCGAGCCGGAGGATACGGGGAGTGGAAGCCGCCCACCCGCAGTACCGGCGCTTCCAGGTGGTAGAAGCAGCGCTCGGTGATCCGGGCCGCGATCTCGGAGCCCGATCCGAGGAAGACCGGCGCCTCGTGCACGACGACCAGCCTGCCCGTCTTCTCGACCGACCGCTGGAGGGTGTCGAAGTCGATCGGGGAGATGGAGCGGAGGTCGACGACCTCCAGCGCGTTGCCCTCCTCGGCGGCGGCGTCCGCCGCCTCCTGACAGACCTTCACCATCGGGCCGTAGGCGGCGAGGGTGAGCGCGGTGCCCTCCCGCACGACCTGGGCGGTGTGCGGGGAGCCGGGGATGGCGTTCGGGTCGAAGGCGGTCTTCTCCCAGTAGCGCCGCTTCGGCTCGAAGAAGATCACCGGGTCGTCGCACTCGATGGCCTGCCGGAGCATCCAGTAGGCGTCCGCCGAGTTCGAGGGGGAGACGCACTTCAACCCCGCGACGTGCGCGAACAGCGCCTCGGGCGACTCGCTGTGGTGCTCGACCGCGCCGATGCCGCCGCCGTAGGGGATGCGGATCACGACGGGCAGCCGGACGGTGCCCAGCGAGCGGGCGTGCGTCTTGGCGAGCTGGGTGACGATCTGGTCGTACGCCGGGAAGACGAACCCGTCGAACTGGATCTCCACGACGGGGCGGTAGCCGCGCAGCGCGAGGCCGATCGCGGTGCCGACGATGCCGGACTCGGCTAGCGGGGTGTCGATGACCCGGTCCTCGCCGAAGTCCTTCTGGAGTCCGTCGGTGACGCGGAAGACGCCGCCGAGCTTGCCGACGTCCTCGCCCATCACGAGGACCTTCGGGTCGTTCTCCATCGCGTTCCGCAGCGACTCGTTGATCGCCTTGGCGAGCGGCAGCTTCCGGGGCGCCGTGGAGCCGCTGGACGGAACGGCGGCGGCCGGGGCGGAGGTTGTGGTTCCGGTCATCTCAGCGGGCCTCCTCGTGAGCACCGTCGGCGAAGGACGCGAGGTAGTCGGCGAACTGCGCCCGCTCCTCGTCCACGAGCGCGTGCCCGTCGGCGTAGACGTTCTCGAAAATCGCCATGGTGTCGGGGTCTGGCATGGTGCGGATGACCTCGCGCACGTGCCGTCCCTCGGCCTCGCTCTCCTCGTCGATCGCGGCGAAGAAGGCGTCGTCGGCCTGCCCGGAGGCCTCCAGGTAGCGGCGCAGCCGCAGGATCGGGTCCTTGGCCTCCCACTCCTCGCGCTCCTCGTCGCGCCGGTAGCGGGTGGGGTCGTCGGAGGTGGTGTGGGCGCCCATGCGGTAGGTGAACGCCTCGACGAGCATCGGGCCCTCGCCCGCGCGCGCCCGGCGCACCGCCTCCCGGGTGACGGCGAGGCAGGCGAGCACGTCGTTGCCGTCGACGCGGACGCCGGGGAAGCCGAAGCCCTCGGCGCGCCGGTAGAGCGGCACCCGGGACTGGCGCTCGGTGGGCTCGGAGATGGCCCACTGGTTGTTCTGGCAGAAGAACACGACGGGCGCGTTGTAGACGGAGGCGAAGGTGAACGCCTCGGCCACGTCGCCCTGGCTGGAGGCACCGTCGCCGAAGTAGGCGACGACGGCGGAGTCCGCGCCGTCCTTCGCGACGCCCATGGCGTACCCGGTGGCGTGCAGCACCTGGGAGCCGATGACGATCGTGTACAGGTGGAAGTTGTTGGTGGACGGGTCCCAGCCGCCGTTGTTCACCCCGCGGAACATGCCCAGCAGCAGCGTGGGGTCGACGTCCCGGCACCAGGCCACGCCGTGCTCGCGGTAGGTGGGGAAGACGTAGTCGTCGTGGCGGAGCGCCCGGCCGGAGCCGATCTGCGCGGCCTCCTGGCCCAGCAGCGAGGCCCACAGGCCGAGTTCGCCCTGCCGCTGGAGGGCGGTGGCCTCGGCGTCGAAGCGACGGGTGAGGACCATGTCGCGGTACAGACCGCGCAGTTCCTCGGCGCTCGGGTCGACGGAGTAGTCGGGGTGCGTGACGCGCTCGCCCTCGGGCGTGAGCAGCTGGACCAGCTCCGGCTCGGCGCCGGTGCCGCGCGCCGCCCTGGCCGTGGCGCTGGCCTTCGCGGACCGGCTCGTGGCGCTGGCCCTGGCGCCGCCGCCGCTCTTCGCGGACTTCGCGGTCTTGGCTGCCTTATCGGTCTTCGCCGGCTTCGTGGCCTTGGAGGTCTTCGCGGCGGTCTTCGCGGGCGCCTTCGTGGCGCTCCGGCCGCCGTTCCGGTTCGCGCCATCCCCGGTGCGGCTCGTCGCCGGGGCGGCGGACGGTGCCCCGGCCGCGTCCCGCGCGCTGTCCCCGGCGCCCGACTGGGCCGCCGATGCCGCGGCGCGCTCTCCTCCGGCGCCGCTACGGCGCGTGCTGCCACGCGCGGCAGTGCTCTCCACGGTCACGTGTGCTCCTCCGTCTGTCCGGCCCCGGGGTCGCCGGTGGCCTGGTGCTCCCCCACCCGCTGGCGGGGGGAGGCTCGCCCAGTCCCGCTCGCCGCACGGGGTGGGTGCGTCGCGGACGGGAACCGAGCGGTGACTGCTGTCCCGGTCGTGGCCCGCCACAGTCGTGTGCCAATAACCCCATAGACGCATGAGGCCCCACTGACCTGCAACTTTGCTCGGATTTCCAACTAAGGCCCCGGCCGTCCCGAACGTCCGGTGGACGTCGGGACATCACTGGTCACGGCCTCGCGAACCACGGACACCCGCACGTTAACCCGCGCCAGTGGAGCGCGGGAAGAGCGAAGCCGGTTCAGTATGTGAGACCGGGACCCGGTGAAACCTGGACATACGGGGAAATCCGCCGCCCGTGCCGCGAGGCGCCGGAACCCCGGACGCCGTGGGCGCTCCGATACGCGTACCCGGGCTTCCGGGTACCCGCGCAGCGAGGTACCCGCCCGTCCGGCGTCCGGCGCCCGCTCCGCCCGGCGCCCGGATCTCCGCCGGGGGTGGCGCCCCGGCTCAGCGGGTGCGGCCCCGGGCCTTCAGCGGGGTGGCCGGCAGCATCGGCGCGGGCAGCGGCGGACCGTCGTACCCCTCGACACCGCCGAAGCGGTCCGCGCCGCGTGGCCCCTCGCCCACCGCCCCGTCCGCGGCGGCGGCCCCGGCTCCCCCTGTCGTCCCCGCCGGTCCCTCGCCGGACGGGGTGCGGCGGGGCGGCGCCGACGGTTGCTCACCCGCCGAGGCCCCGGCGCCCTGCCCCGCCATCCAGTCGGCCCGCGCCCCGGCGATCTCCTCGTGCGTCCGGGCGACGAAGTTCCACCACATCACCAGCTTCTCCTCGAACGGCTCGCCGCCCAGCAGCAGCAGGCCCGCCGCGCTCTCCGCGCGCAGCGGCAACTCCCGCCGCCCGCACCCCAGATACAGCATCGACCCCGGATCGAGCCGTACGCCGTCCACCTCGGTGCGGCCGTCCATCGTCAGCACCGCGTACTCGAAGTCCGGATCGACGGGCAGCCGCGCCTCGGCCCCCTCGTCCAGCGTCAGGTCGGCGCCGACCAGCGGCGAGTACGTGGTGCCCGGCGACCGCGCGCCGTCCAGCTCGCCGAGGAGCACCGTCGCGCTGAGCCCCGCGCCCGCTCCGGCGCCCGCCACCTCCGGCAGCGCCGCGTGGTACTCGTACGCGGGTGCCGTGTTCCGGTGGGCGTCCGGCAGCGCCACCCAGAGCTGCGCGCCGAGCAGGAACCGGGCGTGGTCCCGGGGGGACTCCTCGGAGTGCGCGATCGCCCGGCCCGAGGTCATCAGCCCCAGCTCCCGTGGCCCGACCCGCTGGTGACTGCCGAGGCTGTCCCGGTGCACCACCTCGCCCTGGTGCAGCCAGCTGACGGTCTGGAGGCCGATGTGCGGATGTGGCGGAACCCGCATCCCCGGTTCCTCCGCGATGTCGTCCGGACCGTAGTGGTCGACGAAACACCACGCGCCGACCATGCGCCGACCGAGGTTGGGCAGCAGCCTGCGCACCTCGGTGCTCTCTCCCAGCGGTACCCGACGGGGTTCCAGCAGTTCCCGGACGGGCCGCGCGGCCGTGTCGGCCCGGCCACCGCACTCGGTCGGTGAGGGACGAAGGTCGAGATTACTCATGGGATTACACCTTCCGGGTGCCGGGAATGCGCGGCACCGCGTCATCGTCTTCCCTGGAGAGGTCGCGGACCGTCCGGGGAGCTACCCACCGCAGGAGAGCATATGAGCAGCACTGTCGAGCTGACCAAGGACAACTTCGACGAGATCGTGACCGCCAACGACTTCGTCCTGATCGATTTCTGGGCCAGCTGGTGCGGTCCGTGCCGCTCCTTCGGGCCGGTCTACGAGTCGGCCGCCGAACGCCACCCCGACCTCCTCTTCGCCAAGGTCGACACCGAGGCGCAGCAGGAACTGGCCGGAGCCTTCGAGATCCAGTCGATCCCCACGCTCGCGATCATCCGCGACCGGATCGTGGTCTTCTCGGAGCCCGGCGCCCTCCCGGAGAACGTCCTGGAGGACCTCATCGGTCAGGCCCGCGGGCTCGACATGGACGAGGTCCGTCAGTCCGCCGAGGCCGCCGGGGAGTCCGGCTCCTCCTCCGCCGACTGACCACGCGCCCGACGGGTCACGGTCGCCGCGGCGGCGGCGACCGCTCCCGCGAAGGACACCGCCAGCAGCCACGGCTGGTTGAAGGCGTGCCCGGTCACCCGGTCCAGCGAGAAGCGTCCCGGCCCGGCCAGGCCCAGGGCGGCCGCCGTCGAGCCCAGAAACGCCGGGTACTCGAAGCCGCCCTCCATGCTGAAGAAGCCCGACGGCGCGTGCACACACACGGCGCCCGCCATCACCCCGGCCGCCGCCGCGCCCGCCGCGGGGGTCGCGAGGCCCAGCGCGAGCAGGACCCCGCCACCCGTCTCTCCCACCCCGGCGGCGATCGCGTTCGGCCGCCCCGGCCGGTAGCCCATCTGCTCCATGCCCGCCGCCGTCGCCTCCAGCCCGGAGCCGCCGAACCAGCCGAACAGTTTCTGTGTGCCGTGGGCGACCAGCACACCGCCGGTGCCCAGCCGCAACGCGAGCAGCCCCAGATCAACCCTGTTCCGGTACGTCATGAGACGCCCCTTCCACACTCCGCGGGCACGCGCCGCTGATCGCGCACGTCCGGGTCCGGCCAGTCCGGTCGGTCCGGCCAGGTCCGGTCCAGCATCGGCCGGTCGTGAACCGCCGTGACCGGCAATGGCCAACCTCGGCCGGTCGTGATCTGTCGTGATCCGTCCCGGCCAGCTCCTGACGTTTCCGTTCAGCTCCGCGTCGCCCGCACCCGGGCCGGAGGCGGGGTACCGCACCCGGCCCTCACCGGCCCCGCCCGGCCAGTCTTCGCCACCCCGCGCCCCGGGACCTGTCCGGCTACGCCATCCGGGCCACGCCGCGCCCGGCGCCCGGAACCCGAAGGCCCGGCGCCGTGCCCCGCAGCCCGGAACCCGCAGCCCGGAACCCGCGCCTCGCCCCGTCTCAGTCGCAAAAGGCCGACCGGACCGCCTCGTACTCCCGGCACCACCACACGGCCAGCGCCGCCGTCGCCGGGAACTGCCCGTCCGTCCGGCGATCCCCCAGCTGGTAGCGCCAGCGCAGCATCCAGAAGTCGTTCAGCCGCTCCCACCAGACCCGGTGCACCGCCGCGCTCAGCTCCTCCGCGCCCACCGACGCCGTCCGTCGGTAGGCCCGCGCGAAGCACCGCACTCGTGGCAGGTCCAGCGTGCCGTCCGCCCGGACGAAGAAGATCGCCGCGCCCCGCACCGTCTCCTCCGCCCGTGGCAGCACCGCCAGCCGGTCCCAGTCCAGGATCGCCAGCGGAGCGCGCCCCGGGGCCGTGACCGGATACAGCAGGTTGAGGGGGTGGAAGTCACCGTGCACCCAGCCCGCCGACGGGGCCAGCGCCGCCGGGGGCCGGAAGGCCGCGTACCGGCGCAGCAGCACCCGCCGCTCCAGCAGCCGGTGTTCCGCCAGCGTGTCGAAGGCGTCGTAGCAGGCGCGGGCGCGCCGGGCCCGCAGCCGGTCCAGCAGCTCGTCGATCAGCACCTCGGTCGCCGCCGGATCCGCGCTCGACGGTGGTGGTGCCGGAAGGGGCGGTATGACCTGCGTCAGCCGGGTGTGGACCTGGCCGAGCAGCGCGCCGAGCTGACGGCACTCCCCCGCCGCCAGCTCCGAGCCGTACCGGTGCCGCCCCTCCAGCCAGGGATGCAGCGCGTAACAGCGGCCGTTCAGCACCGTCACCGTACGGCCCTCGGGGTCCGGAACCGGCGGGACCACCGGGATACCCAGCGCCCCCAGCCGCGCCGTCGCCCGGTGCTGCCGTTCGATGCGGGCCAGGCCCGCCGGGGCCGCCGGATCCCCGTCCAGGTGCGGCTTGTCCAGGTGGTGTTTGAGGAAGAACCGCCCCCGCGTGGTCACCACCCGGTAGCCGTCGTTCAGCAACCCCTGGGACAGCGGCTCACAGCACAGCGGATCGCCCGCACCGTACCGGCGCAGCAGCGCGCGGAGCGTGCGCTCGGGGAGGGCGTGCGGGATCAGCTGCGGCACGATCGAGATCGTAAGCGAGCGACCGCCCGTACGAGCTGACGCCGAGCCCGGCCCCGCTGCGCGCCGCCGCCGACCGGCCTGACCGGTCCGGCCGCTGGTCAGGCGGTGTGGGGCGGCATCGGACGGCCGACGGTCGGGGTCAGTCGTGGGCGGCCAGCCGGTCCGGCCTGTCAGCGGATGACGGCCGCCGTCGGCCACCCCAGCGCGTGTCCGTCAGCGCCAGGGGGTTGTCAGCCAGCGGTTGTCAGCGGTTGTCAGCCAGTAGTCGTCAGCCGTTGGGCCCGGCTTCGGTGCCCTCGCCGCCGTTGTCGCCCGAGGCGCCCACGTCGGCGCCGCCGTTCGGCTCCTCGTCCGTGGGCGGCGGTTCGTCCGAGTCCGAGGGGTCCGGGCCGCCGTCACCGCCGCCCGCCGGGTTGCCACCGGCGCCCCCGTTGTCCGTCTCACTGGGCGGATCGGTGGGCTCGTCCGTCGGGCTGGTGTCCGTCTCGCTCGGAAGCGTGTCGGTCGGGGTCGGCTCCGGTGGCTGCCCCGTGTCACCCGTCGTCGCCCCGGGCTCGGTGTTGTCCTCTTCGGTCGGTGTGGGGCTGTCCGTCGGATCCTCGGTCGTCTCGTCGTCCTTCGGCGCCGAGGACGAGGTGGACGGCGGAGGCTTGTTGCCGCCCTCGTCGGTGCTGGCGTTCACCGCGAAGAACACCCCGGCCGCGATGGCGATCACCGCGAGAAACGCGATCAGCGCGTACTTGCCGCCCTTGCCGCCGCCCTGGCGGCCCGACGTGCGGTGACCGCCCTCGAACCCGCCGTCATCCCGGTCGGGACGGCCCATCAGCAGCGGCGGCCCCAGCTGCGAGGTGTCGCCGTGCACCGGATGTCCCGCGCTGGGCACGCCCATCGCCGGAGTCGAGCCGTGCTGCGCGATGGCGCCGGTGTTCCAGGTACCGCCGGTGTGGCTGCCCTGCTCGTGCAGCATCTGTAGCGCGTACTGCGCCAGCCCGCGCATCTCCTCGGCCGTCTGGAACCGGTCGTCCGGGTCCTTGGCCAGCGCCCGCATCACCAGGCCGTCCAGCTCCGGCGGCACCACGTCCGACACCTCGGACGGCAGCACCGGATCGTCCTGCACGTGCTGGTAGACCACCGAGAGCGGCGTCTCACCGGTGAACGGCGGGCGGAGCGTCAGCAGTTCGTAGAGCAGGCAGCCCGTCGCGTACAGGTCGGAGCGGGTGTCGACGGTCTTCCCCAACGCCTGTTCCGGCGAGAGGTACTGGGGCGTGCCCATCACCATGCCGGTCTGCGTCATGGTGTTCGACGCGCCGTGCAGCGCCCGCGCGATACCGAAGTCCATCACCTTGACCGCGCCGCCGGAGGTGATGATCACGTTCGCGGGCTTGATGTCCCGGTGCACGATGCCGTGGTGGTGGCTGTAGGCCAGCGCCTCCAGCACCCCGGAGACGATGATCAGCGCCTGGTCCGGCGGGGGCGCCTCGGCGGTGAGCAGCAGGTCACGGATCGTACGGCCCTCGACCAACTCCATCACGATGTACGGCGTGATGTTGGAGCCGATCAGCTCCTCGCCGGAGTCGTACACCGCCACCACCGCGTGGTGGTTCAACCCCGCGACGGACTGTGCCTCGCGTGTGAAGCGCGCCTTGGAGACCGGATCCTCCGCGAGATCCGAGCGCAGCAGCTTGACGGCGACCGTGCGGCCCAGCCGCAGGTCCTCGGAGCCGAAGACCTCCGCCATTCCGCCCCGGCCGAGGCGGTGAGTCAGCCGGTAGCGGCCGTCGCCGACCAGGCCGTTGTTACCCCACAGCTCCGGCGAATCGGGCATGGAGCCGCTTGTCGCGTCGGGGTCCTCGGGGCCCCCGGCGCCCTGCGTCTGTGCCATCAGTCCTCGCCGTCAATCGGATTCGCGGGCGGTGCGTGCTCCCCGCACTCCCCCGCATGGAGGCTACAGGCAGGGTGAGGTATGTGAATGGGGGACGGAGGGGTATCCAACCGGCTGCGACGCCTCACTCGCAAGTTGCCCCCCAACGTCGCAGGCCGTTGACGCCCGGGCGTCCGGAAACCCCCTACGCGGACGGTGAACCGCAGGTGACAGCGGGAAATCGGCCGATGGACGGCCCAGGGTGACAGGGCTCTCATGTCATCGGAAACACTCCTTCTCAGGTGTTTACCCTCGCCTGTTCCGCCCGTGCCCCGGCCCCTGTCCGGAGCGCTCCCTCCGGTTCCTCCGGGGGTCCTCCGTCTCTCCCCGAGCGCTTCTCCGGCTCCCCGAGTGCTCCGGTCCCCGAGTGTTCGACTTCTCCTCCAGGGCGTGAGGACTGGGTGCGCGCCCCTCGGGCCGGTTGCGCCGGACCCGCGCCCGCGCCCACCCGATCCCGCCGCACCGCTGTCCGCCCGGCCGGTCCCCTGCCCGACCGTCCGGTCCCGTGACGGGAGGAGCGGGCAGACGCGGGAGATCGCCGGGACGAACCGGGGCACCGACGGGACGAGAGACCGAGGCGAGGGACGTAGATGAGAGGCCGGGACGGGGGTCGGGGCGAGGCCCCGGGACGGGGACCCGACCGAGAGATCGCCACGGGCGGGAGCGGACCGCACGACAGCGCGACGGACACGGACGACGGAGACGCCCGAGGGGGAGGCGGGCGGGGACGCCCGACGGACGGGGGCGGAGAGGCGCGACGGACGGGCACGGGAGGGGAAGCGCGGGAATCAGCGGGGGTTGGTAGGAGGGGTTGGTAGGACCGGCGGAGAGGTGGAGGGGAGGCGCACGGAAGACGGAGGGGACGGAGGGGAGGGGTGTGGGCGGGGCGGCGGAAGTAGCCGAAAAAGGCAAGAGCAGAGGCAAGAGCAGAGGCAAGGGACGAGGTGGCGGACGGGTCAGAAGGAGGTGTGGAAGAAGGCAGCGGGAGAAGCGGGAGAAGTGGCGGAAGAAGCAGGGGAGAGGAGTGCGGGACGGGAGGTGACGTCGCGAACGGTGGAGGCCGGTGCGGACAGCGCGGTTCCGGAATCGGGGCGGCGGCGCCGGGGGTTGGGGAAACGGGAGAAAAGGGATGGATTGGAGGGGTGCGTGGCGGGTGAGACGAGCGCTCGCGACGCGGCCGTCAGGCGCGCTTTCGGAGGTCACGACGGGCCCGTCACACGATGCGCATCCGGTTACGGAACGGGCAACGAACTTGACGTGCCCCAGCCCTCGGGCAGACTTGGGGCCTGAATATATTGGGATCACTGGGCCATCGCTCCGGCAGGCTCGGACGTACCTGTGCGGGGGCAGCGCCGCCGAGGGGGAAACAGTCAGATGAGTGACGACGGCGCACAAGCAGCCGGAAACTACGTGGGCCGCACGGTCGGCGGGCGCTTCCAGCTTCAGTCCTTGCTCGGCGCCGGTGGCATGGCGTCCGTGTTCCTCGCCCACGACGCCGTGCTGGACCGCCAGGTCGCGGTCAAGACGCTGCACACCGAACTCGGCCGCGAACAGTCCTTCCGTGAGCGCTTCCGCCGTGAGGCCCAGTCCGTGGCCCGGCTCGCGCACCCCAACATCGTCTCCGTCTTCGACTCCGGCGAGGACGACATCGACGGTTCGACCGTCCCGTACATCGTCATGGAGTACGTCGAGGGCCAGCCGCTGCGCAACGTCCTCGACGCGGACGTCGCGCAGTACGGCGCGATGCCCGCCGACAAGGCACTCAAGATCACTGGCGACGTGCTGGCCGCGCTGGAGATCAGCCACGAGATGGGCCTCGTGCACCGGGACATCAAGCCCGGGAACGTCATGGTGACCAAGCGCGGCGTCGTCAAGGTGATGGACTTCGGTATCGCCCGCGCCATGCAGTCCGGCGTGACCTCCATGACACAGACCGGCATGGTCGTCGGCACCCCGCAGTACCTCTCCCCCGAGCAGGCGCTCGGCCGGGGCGTGGACGCCCGGTCCGACCTCTACTCGGTCGGCATCATGCTCTTCGAACTGCTCACCGGGCGGCTCCCGTTCGACGCGGACTCCCCGCTGGCCATCGCCTACGCGCATGTGCAGGAAGAGCCCGTCGCCCCCTCGACGATCAACCAGTCCATCACCCCGGCCGTGGACGCCCTCGTCGCCCGGAGCCTCAAGAAGAACCCCAACGAGCGCTTCCCGTCCGCTGAGTCCATGCGCGAGGAGTCCACCCGCGTCGGCAACGCCGGTGGCGCCTCCGGCGCGGCGCCGATGATCGTCAGCGGTGGCGGTCCGGCCAACAGCGGTGCGGGTGTGGGCCAGGCGGTCTTCCCGCCCGTCGGCGCCGACCCGAGCACCGGGCAGCAGCCCTACACCGGCGGGTTCGGTCCCTCGACCCCGCCTCCCACCCCCCACACCGCCCAGCTGGGACATGGCTACGCCCCCACTCCCGCCTACGGCCAGGGCGCTCAGACCCCGCCGCCGTACAACATGTCCCCCCAGAACGCGGGTGGCGGCGGCGGTAAGAAGAACGTCGCGGTCATCGCGAGCGTGGCCGTGGCGGCGGTAGCGGTGATCGTCACCCTGGCCCTCGTCCTCTCGTCGAACGGCGGGGACGGTGGCGGCGAAGAGCAGGCCGGCAAGGACAAGTCGCCCGGTGCCAGCAAGGACCCGGGCGCCGGAGGCCCCGGCGGCGGAGGCGACGACGGCGGGGACAGCGGCGGTTCCGACCCCGAGCCGAGCGAGTCCTTCAAGGGCCCGGACAAGTCCCGCACCGTGGACGCCACCAAGTGCACCGAGGCACGTGAGGCGTACAACGACAAGGACAAGATCAGCTTCCCGGACCTCCGGAGCACCGACCTCTCCTCCGCGAAGGCGTGCATTCGCAAGGCGGGCTGGAAGCTCGGCGAGACGACCACCGAGGACGAGAACCAGTGGGGCAAGAACACCGTTCTTGAGCACAGCCCGGACAGCATGGAGCCGTTCGACCCCAAGAAGGACAAGGTCGACTTCACCGTCTCCAGCGGCCACCCCGGCTGATGCCCGGCCGGCCCGGTGACCTACCCGGTTACCGGGCCGTCTGACCGGACCGGAGACCAGTCTCCGGCGACCGGACCCGACCGCACTCGCCGATGATCGGCCTCCGGTTACCGGACGGCCTCCGGTTACCGAACCGGTGAGAGGCCCGGCAACCGGCTCTCTCTGGCGGCTCTCACTGGGCGACTTCTGCCCGACTGGCTCTGCCTGACCGGGCTTTGCTGAGGGCCTGACCGGGCCTTCCTGGAGGAAACCGGCTGAGGCCCGTGCCGACTCCCACTGACACGTCGGCCCGGTTACCGCGTCCGCCCAGGCCGTGGCGCCGAATCCCGTGCGACTAACCCTGTGTCCAAGATCCCGCCTGACGGCTTCACCTGACGGCTTCACCTAAGACATCGCCCGAGGCTTCCGCCGCTGGTGCCAGCCCTCTGGTCCCAGTCTTTGCGGGGCGGTGGCAGCGCGCTGTGCAGTTGTGTGGTCGCTCTCCCGCGTACGCCGAGGTCCCCGAACCGGTGTCGACCCGAGCTGGTGTCGAAACGCCGAACACCACGCCTCCTGTGCTGGGTTGGGGACCATGAGCCGCCGGTTCTCCACCTCTGCCGTCCCGGTGACGGCAGAGGGTGTGAGAGCGAGCGGGGGTGAGCGGGGCGTGTGCCGTTCCGGTCAGGCGGGGCGGCGGACCTCCACCATCCGGAACCGGTCCGCGACGAAGGCCGCGTCGCAGAGCGCCGCGTTGGCCGCCGGATTGCCGCCCGAGCCGTGGAAGTCGGAGAACGCGGCGGTCTGGTTGACGTAGACCCCGCTGGTCAGGTTGAGGGAGAGCTGGGCGCACTCGTCGAAGCACACTTCCTCGATGAGCCGCTCCACGTCGGGTGAGGTGGTGTACGCGGACACCGTCATGGCGCCCTTCTCGCGGATGGTGCGGCGCAGCAGACCGGCGGCGTCGCTGGAGGAGTCGACGGCGATGGCGAAGGAGAGCGGGCCGAAGCACTCGGAGAGGTAGTGCGGTTCGGCCTCCGGCTTGGCCGCGTCCAGTTTGATGATGACCGGGGTACGGACGGTGGCTTCGGGGAAGTCGGGGTTCTCGACGGCTCGGCTGGCCAGGGCCACCTCGCCCAAGGCGCCCGCGTCGTCGACGCGTTCGCGCACCTGCGGGTTGACGATCGCGCCGAGCAGGGCGTTGGCCCGGCCGTCGTCCCCGAGCAGGCCCGAGACGGCGGCGGCGAGGTCGCTGACGACCTCCTCGTACGTCTTGTGGCCGACGTCGGTGGCGATTCCGTCCCGGGGGATCAGCAGGTTCTGCGGGGTGGTGCACATCTGGCCGCTGTACAGCGAGAGGGAGAAGGCGAGGTTGCTCAGCAACCCCTGGTAGTGGTCGGTCGAGTCGAGGATGACGGTGTTGACGCCCGCCTTCTCGGTGAACACCCGTGCCTGCCGGGCGTTTTCCTCCAGCCAGTCGCCGAAGGCGGTGGAGCCGGTGTAGTCGATGACGCGGACTTCCGGCCGCAGCGCGAGGTCCTTGGCGATGCCCTCCCCCTCGTGTTCGGTGGTGAGAGCTACCAGGTTCGGGTCGAAGCCCGCCTCGGTGAGTACCTCGCGGGCGGTGCGGACCGTCAGCGCCAGCGGCAGGATGGCGCGCGGGTGGGGTTTGACGAGTACGGGGTTGCCCGCCGCCAGCGAGGCGAAGAAGGCGGGGTAGCCGTTCCAGGTGGGGAAGGTGTTGCAGCCGATCAGCAGGGAGACGCCGCGGCCGACCGCGGTGAAGCTCTTGTTGAGCCGCAGGGGGTCGCGTTTGCCCTGCGGCTTCACCCACTCCGCGGTGCCGGGCGTGCGGGTCTGCTCGGCGTAGGCGTACGCGACGGCTTCCAGACCGCGGTCCTGGGCGTGTGGCCCTCCGGCCTGGAGCGCCATCATGAACGCCTGACCGCTGGTGTGCATCACCGCGTGCGCGAACTCGTGGGTGCGGGCGTTGATACGGGCCAGCACCTCCAGGCAGACCGCCGCCCGGGCCTCGGGGCCAGCGGTGCGCCAGGACGCCATGGCGGCGCGCATCGCGGGGAGGAGTACCCCCGGATCGGCGTGGGGGTAGGAGACACCGAGTTCCAGGCCGTAGGGGGAGCGTTCGGTGGCGGTCCAGTCGACGGTGCCGGGTTGGCCGGGGAGGTCGAAGCGGGCGCCGAGGAGGGCCTCGAACGCCGCCTTGCCCTCCGCCGCGCTGAGTGAGCCGTTCTCGCCGTACGCCTTGGGGTGTTCGGGGTGGGGGGTCCAGAACTCCCGGTCGCCGATGGCTGCGATGGCCTGGTCGAGCGTGGCGCGGTGCCGGTTGATCAGCTGGGCGGCGTCGACTGCGGTTCCGGTGGGCACGGCGGACCAACTCCTCGTCGGGCTGGGCGGTGGTGACGGAGATAGATACTGGTACCGAACGATCGGTCGGTGCAAGGGGTGGTCGGAGCCTGTGGATAACTGGCCGAGGGACGGCGTTCGCGCTGATCGGGCGGTGGTGGTGGGCGGACAGCGGATGACCGTGTGTGTGGGTGGGGGCCGTGCCGGAACCGTGATCGGCCGCGGCCGGACCGGTATGGGCCGGTACGGGCCGCGACCGGGCGGGTCGGGCTGGGGGCGGCGAACCACGGTCGGAGCGAGAAGGGGGGCGGACTGGAGCGCGGGACCGGAGACGGGACCCGAGAGGAGGCCGGGCAGGAGCCAGGCAGGAGTCCGGACAGGGAGCCGGACAGGGAGCCGGAGAGGAGGCCGGAGAGGAGGCCGGGGCGGGGGCGGAGCGCGGCCGGGGAGATCGCGAAGGGACTGCGTACCATCGTCAGCATGCCGGCCAAGCGCGACACCTACACGCCAGACTCCCTGCTCCAGGTCGCTGTCGCGGTGTTCAACGAGCGTGGCTACGACGGCACCTCCATGGAGCATCTGTCGAAGGCCGCCGGGATCTCCAAGTCGTCGATCTACCACCACGTGCGGGGCAAGGAGGAGCTGCTGCGCCGTGCCATAAGCCGGGCGCTGGACGGCCTCTTCGGCATCCTCGTGGAGCCCGGGGCGTGCGAGGGGCGCGCGGTGGAGCGTCTGGAGTACGTCACCAGGCGCACGGTGGAAGTGCTGCTGGACGAGTTGCCGTACGTGACGCTGCTGTTGCGGGTGCGGGGGAACACCGACACCGAGCGGTGGGCGATGGCGCGGCGCCGGGAGTTCGACCAGCGGGTGGCGGAGTTGCTGCGGCGGGCGGTGGCGGAGGGGGACCTCCGCTCCGACGTGGATGTGCGCCTCGCTACCCGGCTGCTGTTCGGAATGATCAATTCGATCGTGGAGTGGTACCGCCCGCGCGCCTCGGGCCGGGGCGCGGGGCGGGAGGGTCTGGTCGCGCGGGACGAGGTCGCGGAGGCGGTGATCCGCACCGCCTTCGCCGGTCTGCGCGTCTGACCGCGAGGTGCCCGGCCGGTGGGCCGTGTCGGGGGCGGGCGCGCGGAGTCGGGCGGGCGTGTGGGGTCACGGGTCGGGCTCCAGGTCGGTCTCCTCGAAGACGAGGAGCGTCCTGGTGCTGAGGACCTCGGGGATGGACTGGATGCGGGTGAGGACGAGGTCCCGCAGCGCCCGGTTGTCGGCGGTGTGGACCAGGAGCAGCACGTCGAAGTCGCCGCTGACCAGCGCCATGTGGGAGACACCCGGGAGTTGGCGGAGCTGCTCGCGGACGCTGCGCCAGGTGTCCTGGACGATTTTCAGGGTGATGTAGGCGGAGGCGCCCTGGCCCGCGCGTTCCTGGTCGATCCGGGCGCTGAAGCCGCGGATGACGCCGTCGTCCAGCAGCCGGTTGATGCGCGCGTAGGCGTTGGCGCGGGAGATGTGCACGCGTTCGGCGACGGACCTGACGGAGGCGCGGCCGTCGGCGCGCAGGAGCCGCAGGATGTCCCGGTCGACGGCGTCGAGGGGGCGTGCGGGCCGGTGTGGGGGGTCGGTCGCGGTGTGGGTGCGGGGGCTGTTGGGGGGCGGGTCGCCGGTGGGTCGGTGGGGTCCGCCGCCGTCGGCCGTGTCCGGCGGAGATCCATTGGCCATCTGTTCTTCCGGCATACCCGCGAACCTCCCCACCGTGGACATCCTGCCGCCATGGAAGGGACCGCGGAACCGTTTGTCCACAGGCTGAGGGCACCCGTAGCCAAAATGTGCTGGCGACCGAACAATCGGTAGGGGAGTGCGGTGCGCTCCCGAACCGATCCGCCGCCCCCTGAGGAGGTGCTCGTCATGACGGTCCTAGAGCAGCCAGGCGCCCACCGTTCCGCTCCCGGCTGGAGTCCACGGGTGGATCCGGAGCCGTTGCTGCCGGACGCGGAGCCGTTCCGGTTGCTCGGCACGGGAGCGTCGCTCGACGAGGAGGCGCTGCGCCGCCTGTACTCCGGGGTGGTGCGCGGCCGCCGGTACAACCAGCAGGCGACGGCGCTCACCAAACAGGGGCGGCTGGCGGTCTATCCGTCCTCGGCGGGTCAGGAGGCGTGCCAGGTCGCCGCGGCGCTGGCGCTGGAGGAGCGGGACTGGCTCTTTCCGAGCTACCGCGACACGCTCGCGGCGGTGGCGCGGGGGCTGGATCCGGTGGAGGTGCTGTCGCTGCTGCGGGGCGATTGGCACAGCGGATACGACCCCCGGGAGTCCCGGGTCGCCCCGCTGAGCACCCCGCTGGCCACGCAGTTGCCGCACGCGGTGGGGCTGGCGCACGCCGCCCGCCTCCAGGGCGAGAGCGTCGTCGCGCTGGCGCTCGTCGGAGACGGCGGCACGAGTGAGGGCGACTTCCACGAGGCGTTGAACTTCGCCGCCGTGTGGCGGGCTCCGGTGGTGTTCCTGGTACAGAACAACGGGTTCGCGATCTCGGTGCCGTTGGAGAAGCAGACGGCCGCCCCGTCGCTCGCGCACAAGGCGGTGGGGTACGGCATGCCGGGCCGGCTGGTGGACGGCAACGACGCGGCGGCGGTGCACAAGGTCCTGCTGGAGGCGGTGGAACGCGCCCGGGAGGGCGACGGGCCCACGCTGGTGGAGGCGGTCACCTACCGGATCGAGGCGCATACCAACGCCGATGACGCGGGCCGGTACCGCACGGCGGACGAGGTGGAGCAGTGGCGGGCGCACGATCCGGTGGCGCTGCTGGAACGTGAGCTGCGCTCCCGGGAGTTGCTGGACGACGCGGGCGTGCGTGCGGAGGCGGAGGCAGCGGAGCGGATGGCGGAGCGCATGCGGGAGGAGATGCACCGGGAGCCGCGGCTGGACCCGGGCGAGCTGTTCGACCACGTGTACGCGCGGCGGACGGGTCAGCTGCGGGAGCAGGAGGCGCTGCTGCGCGCCGAGTTGGCGGCCGAGGAGGGCGCCGGCGGCGGCGCGGCGGTTCGGGGAGGGGAGCGCTGATGGGGACAGCGGTGCGGACACCGGCGGCCGCCGACCGCCAGACGGCCGCCGTGGCCCAGGCGTTGCGGCAGGCGATGCGGGACGCCATGGCGGAGGACCCGCGGGTGCACGTCCTCGGAGAGGACGTGGGCACCCTGGGCGGGGTCTTCCGGGTGACGGACGGGCTGGCCGAGGAGTTCGGCGCGGATCGCTGTTCGGACACCCCGCTCGCCGAGGCGGGCATTCTGGGGACGGCGGTCGGGATGGCGATGTACGGGCTGCGGCCCGTCGTCGAGATGCAGTTCGACGCCTTCGCCTATCCGGCGTTCGAGCAACTCGTCTCGCACGTCTCGCGGATGCGGAACCGGACGCGCGGGGCGCTGCCGATGCCGATCACGGTGCGGGTGCCGTACGGCGGCGGCATCGGTGGTGTGGAGCACCACAGCGACTCCTCGGAGGCCTACTACATGGCGACGCCCGGCCTGCACGTCGTCACCCCGGCGACGGTCGCGGACTCCTACGGGCTGTTGCGGGCGGCGATCGCGTCGGACGATCCGGTCGTGGTCCTGGAGCCGAAGCGGCTGTACTGGTCGAAGGCCGCGTGGGATCCGGCGGCGCCGGAGGAGGTGCCGGGGATCGGTTCGGCGGTGGTGCGCCGCCGCGGCGCTTCGGCGACGTTGATCACCTACGGGCCGTCGGTACCGCTCTGCCTGGAGGCCGCCGAGGCGGCCGCCGAGGAGGGGTGGGAGGTGGAGGTCGTCGACCTCCGCTCGCTCGTCCCGTTCGACGAGGAGACGGTCGTGGAGTCGGTGCGGCGCACCGGCCGCGCGGTCGTGGTGCACGAGTCCCCGGGGTTCGCGGGACCGGGCGGGGAGATCGCGGCGCGGGTCACCGAGCGCTGTTTCCACTATCTGGAGGCGCCGGTGCTGCGGGTGGCGGGGTTCGACATCCCGTACCCGCCGCCCATGTTGGAGGCGCACCATCTGCCCGGCGTGGACCGGATCCTGGACGCCGTGGCCCGGTTGCAGTGGGAGAGCGACTGGGTGGCGGGGGACGGGGGGCGTACCCATGGCTGAGGTCCGGGAGTTCGCGCTGCCCGATCTGGGCGAGGGGCTGACGGAGGCGACGGTCGTCCGGTGGCTGGTGGCGGTGGGTGAGGTGGTGTCGGTGGACCAGTCGGTGGTGGAGGTGGAGACGGCCAAGGCGCTGGTCGACGTGCCCTGTCCGTACGCCGGCGTGGTGACGGCCCGGTACGCCGCCGAGGGTGAGGAGATCCCTGTCGGGGCGCCCCTGGTGGCCGTGGCGTCCGGCGACGCCGCCGGTGCCGGTAGGGCTGCCGGTGGCGGCAGCGGGGGTGGCGAGGCGCCGGAGGCGGCAGGACCGGGTGGGGCCGGTCCGGGTCTGCCGGAGGCGGAGCACGTCGGCGGCTCGGGGAACGTGCTGGTCGGCTATGGCACGCGACCCGGCGCGGGCGGGCGGCGCCGTGCCCGGCTGCGGGCCGACCGCCGGTCCGGCGCGGTGGCCGAGCCGGTGGCCGCCGCGGTGCCGGGGGCGCGGGCGGGCGGTGCGGCGGCGTACGGGGGCGCGCGGGGTGGCGCGCCGGGAGGGAACGGAGGGGCGCCCCGGGCGGTGCCGGTGATCTCTCCGCTGGTCCGTCGGCTGGCCCGGGAACACGGGCTGGACCTCTCGCGGGTGGCGGGCAGCGGGCCGAGCGGACTGGTGCTGCGGGCCGACGTGGAGCGCGCGGTGCGCGGTGCGGACGCGGGAGTGGACGCCGCCCCGTCGGACACCGCCCCGGGCACCGCGCCGGTGGCGGGCGCGGCCGGTGCGCCGCTGTCCGGTGTGGCGTCGCCCGGCGCGGAGGTGCGGGTGCCGCTGACCGGGTTCCGGGGGGCGGTGGCGGCGAAGCTCAGCCGCAGCCGCCGGGAGATCCCGGACGCCACCTGCTGGGTCGACGCGGACGCGACGGAACTCCTGGCCGCCCGGCGGGCGATGAACGACGGCGGGGAGTCGCCGCCGATCTCGCTGCTGGCACTGCTGGGCCGGATCTGCGTCGCGGCGCTGACCCGGTATCCGGAGCTGAACGCCACGGTCGACCCGGAGACACAGGAGATCGTCCAGCTTCCGGCGGTGCACCTGGGCTTCGCGGCGCAGACCGACCGGGGCCTGGTGGTGCCCGTCGTCCGGGACGCCCAGGCCCGGGACGCGGGCCAGCTGACCACCGAGCTGGCCCGGCTGACGGAGCGCGCCCGCGCCGGGTCCCTCACCCCCGGGGAGCTGACCGGCGGCACGTTCACCCTGAACAACTACGGCGTCTTCGGGGTGGACGGCTCCACGCCGATCCTCAACCACCCGGAGGCGGCGATGCTCGGGGTGGGCCGCATAGCCGAGAAACCCTGGGCACATCAGGGCGAGTTGGCGCTACGCCGGGTGGTTCAGCTCTCGTTCACCTTCGACCACCGGGTGTGTGACGGCGGCACGGCGGGCGGTTTCCTGCGGTACGTGGCGGACCGCGTGGAACAACCCGCGCTGCTGCTCCGTACGCTCTGAGGTGTGAACTACGACGCCATCGTCATCGCGGGTGGCGGGGCGCGCCGTCTCGGCGGGGTGGACAAGATGTCCGTCACCGTCGGGGGGCGCACCCTGCTGGACCGCACCCTGTCCGCCTGCGCGGACGCCGCGTCCACGACGGTCGTCGGACCGCGTCGGCCGACCGTCCGGCGGGTCGGCTGGGCCCTGGAGGAACCTCCGGGCTCCGGCCCGCTGGCCGCGCTGGAGGCCGGGCTGCGGCACTGCACGGCCGAGGTGGTCCTGGTGCTCTCGGCGGATCTGCCGTTCCTGGACGCCGGGACGGTGCGGGAGCTGCTGGCGCCCGCCGCCGAGGAGGGCGCGCTGCTGTTCGACGGCCGTGACCAGCCGCTGGTGGCGGCCTACCGGGCGGACGCGCTGCGGCGGGAACTCGCGCTGTCGCGCGTGGAGTACGGGAGCCTCGCGGGGCTTCCGATGCGGTTGCTGCTGCCGGGGTTGTCGCTGCGCCGGGTCCCCGTGCCCGTCGCGGAGTCGGCGTCCTCGGAGGTGGGTGCCGGAGCGGCGGTGGACTGCGACACCTGGGAGGACATCGCCTCGGCTCGTGCGCGGATCAGGGAGCATGGCTCCGTGCTGGATGAATGGACGACCGCAGTCATGGCCGAGCTGGGCATCGAACTCGATCTGGGTTCCCCCGCGCCGTCGGAACCGAACCTCACCGCGGCGCTGCTGGATCTCGCGCGGGACGCGGCGCATTCGGTGGCGCGGCCCGCCGCCCCGCTGACGACGTTCCTGGTGGGATACGCGGCGGCGCAGCGGGGCGGGTCCCCGGAGGAGGTGGCGCGGGCGGCGCGGCAGGCGGCGGAGCTGGCGCGCCGCTGGGTGGCGGAAGAGCACGATGAGCGGCGCTGACGAACTGGATGAGGCGGTGGCGTTGGCGAACAGCGGGCGGGCGCCCGACGGATCCGCCGGGGGAGAGGCGTGGTCGACCGGCGCGGTGGGGAGTGCGTTCGGGCCGGGCGCGGCGCCGCTGCCCGCGGGACGACTCCCGGAGGGCGCGGGCGTGCCCGCCGCACAGGCGGACGCGTGCCCATCCGCGGGGGACGCCGCCCCGGACCCGGTGGACGCCGCGGCCGACTCCGCGCCGGGTGGCGGATCGTGGGGCGGCGACGCCGAGGCGACCACACCGGTGGACGGCGCGGAGCGGTCCGCACCGTCGGCGGGCGCCGCGCGGACCTCCGGCGCGCCCCGGCACCGGGAGCAGGCCACCGGCTGGGAGGAGGCGCGGGCGTGCGCCTGGGCGGCGGGCGGCACGCTGCCGCCGGTGACGCTGCCGCTGGACGAGGCGCTGCACCACACGCTCGCCGCGCCGCTGCGCGCGCTGACCGACCTGCCGCCGTTCGACACCTCGGCGATGGACGGCTGGGCGGTGGCGGGCCCGGGACCGTGGGAGCTGGTGGATCCGCACGCGGCCGAGGGCGGGCCGGAGGCGGAGGAGGAGTCCGGGGGCCCGGCGGTTCCGGGAGGCGCGGGGCTGCTGGCGGGTGATCGCCGGGCGCCGCTGCCGCTGGCCGACGGCGCCGCGGTGCCCATCGCCACCGGAGCCCGAGTGCCCCGGGGGGCGACGGCGGTGTTGCGATCGGAGTACGGCGAGGTCCGGCAGGGCCAGCTGCGCCGGTTGAGCGAGGCGGACGCCGGTGGGGTCGTCCGGGAGGCGCCGCAGCCGGGTACGGACATCCGTCCCCGGGGTCAGGAGTGCCGTTCGGGGGATCGGCTGCTGCCCGCCGGGGTGTGGGTGTCCCCGGTGGTGCTCGGCCTGGCCGCCGCGGCCGGGTACGACCGCCTGGACGTGGTGCGGCGGCCGCGGGTGGAGATCCTGGTGCTCGGCGAGGAGTTGCTGCGCCGGGGACTTCCCGAGGAGGGCCGGATCCGGGACGCGCTCGGCCCGATGGTGGCGCCGTGGCTGGCCGGGCTCGGCGTGGAGGTGAGCGCGGTCCGCTGGCTGGGGGACGACGCGGACGCGCTGTTCGAGGCGGTGGCGACCTCCACCGCGGAGCTGGTCGTCACGACCGGCGGGACCGCCGCCGGGCCGGTCGACCACCTGCACCGGACGCTGGAGCGGCTCGGTGCCCGGCTTCTCGTGGACGGGGTGCGCGTGCGCCCCGGTCATCCGATGCTTCTCGCGGAGCTGCCCGAGGTGGCGGAGGACGCCGGACCGGAGACGGAGACCGGTTCGGATGGCGCGGCGGGGCGTCCCCGGCTGCGTTCCGCGTCGCGCCCCGCTCCCCCGGCGGCCGGGAAGGCCAGCCGCGGCGACCGGCTGTGCGGGGTGGGAGAGGACGGGGGGTGGCGGATGGACGCGCTGGCCGAGGTGCTGGCGGAGCCGGGACCGGAACCGGAGGGGGCCCCGGCCGGGGTTCCGCGGGCCGGGCGTCATCTGGTGGGGCTGCCGGGCAATCCGCTGGCGGCGCTCGCCGGTCTGCTGTCGCTGGCCGAGCCGTTGCTGCGGCGGCTCGGGGGGATGCCGCGGGTGCCCAGCGGATACGCGGTGCTGGACGGTGAGGTGCGCGGCCATCCGGTCGACACCCGGCTCGTTCCGGTGATGCGCGTGCCGGGGGCCGCCGTGCGGCCGCTGCGCTACTCCGGCCCGGCGATGCTGCGGGGTGTCGCGGGCGCCGACGCGCTGGCCGTGGTGCCACCGGGGGGCGTCGCGGGGGGCACCCAGGTCGAACTGTTGGAGCTGCCCCGGTGAAGCGCGCGGCGCGTACCCGGCGGGACGCCGGGGGACGGCGTGGTGGCGGCGTCGGCGGTGGCTCGCGGCGGCGGTCCGGCCGGGTCAGTCAACTCCCCCTGCCGTCGGACACGTTCTCGCAGGACGTGCAGCGGACGGTGCGGTTGCCCCGGCCCGAGGTCAGTCCCTTCCGGCAGGTCGCGCGGCGGCTGCTGGCGGCGCTGGGGGTGCTGGTGCTGACCGTCCTGCTGGTCTACGTCGAGCGGGACGACTACCGGGACAACTTCGACGACTCCGTCTCCCTGCTGGACTGCGTCTACTACACGACCGTCACGCTCTCCACGACCGGTTACGGTGACATCGCCCCCACCAGCGACACCGCACGGCTGGTGAACGTGCTGCTGATCACGCCGCTGCGGGTGCTCTTCCTGATCATCCTCATCGGCACCACACTTGAGGCGCTCACCGAACGCACCCGTGAGCAGTGGCGCCACTCCCGCTGGAGGTCCGCCTTGCGCGACCACACCGTCGTCGTCGGCTTCGGGACGAAGGGCCGGTCCGCGATCCAGACCCTGCTGTCGAGCGGCCTGAGCAGGGAACGCGTCGTGATCATCGACCCCAACCACCACGTGGTGAACGCCGCGAACGCGGAGGGGTTCGCCGGGGTCACCGGGGACGGCAGCCGCAGTGAGGTGCTGAAGCGCGCGGAGGTGCAGCGCGCCCAGCAGATCGTCATCGCGCCGCAGCGGGACGACACCGCGGTGCTGGTGACCTTGACGGCCCGGCAGCTCAACTCCCGGATAAAGATCATCGCTGCGGTGCGGGAGGAGGAGAACGCGCCGCTGCTGCGGCAGTCCGGCGCCGACGCGGTGATCACCAGCGCCAGCGCGGCGGGGCGGCTGCTGGGCCTGGCCACCACCAGCCCGAACGCCAGCGAGGTGCTGGAGGACCTGATCCACCAGGGCACCGGCCTCGACCTGAAGGAGCGGCCGGTCACCAAGGCCGAGGCGGGACGTTCCCCGCGTGAGTGCGAGGACCTGGTGGTGACGGTGGTGCGGGGACACCGGCTGCTCAGCTTCGACGATCCGGAGGCCGGGACCCTCCAGCTGACGGACCGGCTGGTGGTCATCAAGCGGGCCAGCCGACCGCCGGGGAGCCCGCCGGGTCGTTGAGCCGTCCGAGGCGGCTCCGCCGGACGGCGTGGCGGCGGCTGTGGCGTTCGGCGTCCGTGTCCTGAGGGTTCGACGGGATGGCGGTGACGGGGGCGCGGGGCGGGGAGGGGCGGGGAGTAGCGTCGCCTCCATGCATGCGATCACGATTCCCGAGCCGGGCGACGCGTCCGCGCTGACCTGGGCCGAGGTGCCCGATCCCGAACCGGCCGAGGGGCAGGTCCTCGTCGATGTGGTGGCGAGCGGCGTCAACCGCGCCGATCTGCTACAGCGGCAGGGGTTCTACGACCCGCCGCCCGGCGCTTCGCCCTACCCCGGCCTGGAGTGCTCCGGGCGCGTCGCGGCGCTGGGCCCCGGGGTGAGTGGCTGGTCGGTCGGGGACGAGGTGTGCGCGCTGCTCGCCGGCGGCGGCTACGCGGAGCGGGTCGCCGTGCCCGTGGGGCAGTTGCTGCCGGTGCCGGAGGGCGTCTCGCTGACGGACGCGGGCGGTCTTCCGGAGGTCGTCTGTACCGTCTGGTCGAACGTGTTCATGCACGCGGCGCTCCGGCCGGGCGAGACGCTGCTGGTGCACGGCGGCGGCAGCGGTATCGGCACGATGGCGATCCAGCTGGCGAAGACGCTCGGGGCGCGGGTCGCCGTCACGGCGGGCAGCGACGCCAAACTGCGCCGCTGCGCGGAGCTCGGCGCGGACGTGCTCGTCAACTACCGCGAGCAGGACTTCCTGTCCGAGCTGCGGGAGGCGACGGACGGTCACGGCGCCGACGTCATCCTGGACATCGTCGGCGCCCGGTACCTGGAGCGGAACGTGCGGGCGCTCGCGACCGACGGCCGACTGGTGATCATCGGCTTGCAGGGCGGTGCGACGGCCGAGCTGAACCTCGGGGCGCTGCTGCGGAAGCGGGCGTCCGTCGCGGCGACCTCGCTCCGGGGGCGGCCCGAAGAGGAGAAGGCGAGGATCGTGGCGGAGGCGCGCGAGCACGTGTGGCCGCTGCTGGCGGACGGCCGGGTGCGCGGCGTCGTCGACCGGACGATTCCGCTGCGCGAGGCTGCGGAGGCGCACCGGGTGCTGGAGGAGAGCACGCACGTCGGCAAGGTGCTGCTGACGACTAGCTGACGCCCGGGAGCCGCCGATTCGCCTCCCGGCGCGGTCGCGCGGCGCGTGCCCCGGCACGCGCGCCGACCGTTCCGCTCCCCTTCCCACCCGAAGCACCCTCCGAGGTGCCGCATCCGAAATGCCGGGACTGTTCCGCTGTGTGACGCTGGTGACATCGCGAACGGTCCGGCTCGGAAGGGTCAGCGCAGTGCGACACGTGGGGCAGGGCAGACGCGGACACCGGCTCGCCGCCGTCTGCTGTGCCGCCCTGTCACTGGCCGCCGCGCCCACCGAAGTGGCCGCCGCGTCACCGCCCGCCGTCACCGCCACGTGGCCCGGCCCCGCCACGGACGCCCACGGCACCGTCCCGCACCGGGCCCGGACGGCGGACGCGTGGACGGCGGGGCTCTCGGCGCTGACCACCGGCGCGGGAGGGCCCGGCGCGGAGACGGTGCGGCGGCCGGGGGTGGCTCCCTCGCCGCCCTGGGCGCCCCGTCCTCTCCACGCGGCGGACCCGCTCGGCGTGAGCCGGGGCCCGTCCCCCGACGGGCCGGACGCCAGCTGGGAGCCCACGCCCACCGAGGAGGAGGACGGGGCGACGCCGACCGGACAGGTCCTGCCGGTGCTGCCGTTGGGCGCCGGACTCGCCTCGATCGGACTCGGGCTCGCCTTCATCGGGTTCAGGATGCGCCGCGGCTGAGCCTGTCCGTGTCGTGCCGGCGGCCTGGCCCTTCCGCGCGTCAGCCGTGACCGGAGGACCCACCCGCCCGGGTGTTCCCCGGTCGACTTCCGCTTCTCCCCGTCCGTTCTCGTACGACGGGTCCGGCGACGCTCCCGGTACGGTCCCGGTACGGCGGTTTCGTACCGTCGCGCGAGGGTGCACCTCCGGCGCCGGAGGTGACCGTTCCGGCGGAGTGCCGCCGCGTGGCCCGTCCCACCGGACCGCCTGTCCCGCCCGGGTCGTCCGTCCCGTCCGGAACGGCCTCACGGCTGCGCGGACGGGCGGATCCCCCGGAGTTCCCCCTACCGTCCGGTCACCGCCCTCGTCCGGCCGCCTCCCGGGGATGGATGCAGAATGGGGGGTATGACGCAGCCGAGCAACGAACGATCGCAGGAGAGCCCGCAGGTCCTGGTCGTGGGCCCGGACGGAATGGCTCTCGGCAGCACTGCCTCCAGGGACAGTGATGGTGAAGGCGACGAGCAGGCTGAGGTCCCGGTCACGGAGATGGTCGAACAGCCCGCGAAGGTCATGCGCATCGGCAGCATGATCAAGCAGCTGCTGGAAGAGGTGAAGGCGGCGCCGCTGGACGAAGCCAGCCGGGCGCGGCTCAAGGAGATCCACACCAGCTCTATCAAGGAGCTGGAGGACGGTCTCGCCCCGGAGCTGATCGACGAACTGGAGCGGCTGTCACTGCCGTTCGCCGAGGACTCGGCGCCGACCGACGCCGAACTGCGGATCGCCCAGGCGCAGCTCGTCGGATGGCTGGAGGGGCTCTTCCACGGCATCCAGACCGCGCTGTTCGCCCAGCAGATGGCGGCCCGGGCGCAGTTGGAGCAGATGCGCAGGGCCCTGCCCCCCGGCGCGGTGCCCGACGAGGCCGAGGCCGGTGACCTGCCCGGCACCCAGGCCCGTTCCGGTGGCCCCTACCTCTGACAGTGATGATGCCTGTGGTGACGCCGCCGTCGCCCTCGCGGCGCGGAACCGGCGTGACAGCAGGACGTGGAACCGGGCCGGTCCCGTGGAGCGCGACCGGAGGAGCAGCTTCCTGCGGGGCTCCGGAACCCCGGAGTCCTCGGGGACCTCGGGCCGCCGGAACCCGGGGCCGTCCAGGGGCGGAACCCCGCCGCTTCCCGGGCGCGCGCTTCAGGAACGGTCGGCGGGAGGCGGGGCGGTGCCCTCCCGGCGCGGGGCTGAGTCCTCCGCGCCGGTTCCGCGCGCCTCCGCACCGCCGTGGCTGGCCAGCGCCGGGCGCAGGCGCGTGGACGCCCACGCCGTGAGCGTGCCCGGCGTCGTGGTGAGCGGACCGCGTGGCGGATCGGGGGTGAGGTGGCGAGTTCCCGCACTCATCCCGGCGATGGCCTCAACCGCACCGGGCGGCAGCCCGGCCCCGCGCAGCCCCGCGCGTACGTCCGCGTCGCTGAGCGCGTCCAGCCGGATGGGGCGGCCCAGCACCTCGGACAGGATCCGCGCGACATCGGCGGGACTGAGGTCCTCCGGCCCGTGCACCCCCTGCACCACCCGGCCCCGCCAGGCCGACGAGAGCAGCCGCGCCGCCGCCACCTCACCGATGTCCCGCGGGTCGACCCAGGCCATCGGCCGGTCCGGGTCGAAGGCGGTGGTCAGCACCCCGCGGGCCAGCCCGTCGAGTTCGGTCCACAGGTTGCTGAAGAAGTAGCCGCAGCGCAGGTGCAGCACGTCGGCCCCGGTGGCGTCCAGTCGTTCCTCGATGCCGCCGAGCGCGTCGATGTGCCCGGCCCCGTGGCGGAGTTCGGCCCCGACACTGCTCAGCAGCACCACGCGAGCGACCTCACCCGCGCGTGCCGCCTCCACCAGACCGTCCGCCGTGCGCAGCGACGTCTCGACCGGTGCGGCCACCGTGGCGGGGGTGGGGTCGACCCAGAGGACGCTGTCCGCGCCGCGCGTCGCCTCCCGGACGAACGCGGTGTCGGTGAGGTCGCCGACGCGGACCTCCGCCCGGGCGCGGGTCGCCGCGTCCAGCCGTCCGGGGTCGCGGACGAGCAACCGTGGGCGCACACCCGCCTGAAGCAGCAGCTGGACCGTACGCGAACCGACGTTTCCGGTCGGTGTGGTGACGACGATGGTCATTCGGCACTCCCTCTCCGCCGCGCTCCCCGCGGCCACCGGTTCCCGCCCCGCGTGGGACACGCGGTGAGCGGCTGGCTCGGCGGGAACAGTAGGAAGTTTCGCGGCCAGTTCCTGGCCGCGATACGCCGTCAGTTCCGGGCGGCGAGGGGCCGTCAGTTTCTGGCTGCGAGGAGCCGTCAGGTCCCGTTGGCTGGGGCGCGCGCCCGTTCCTGGTCGCGGGGTGTTGGCCGGTTCCGGACGGGTGGGCGGGGGCGGATCCCGGTCACGGGGTGGCAGGCTGAGGCGATGGGAGACCCCAGCGCACGCACCCTCCGGCTACTGAGCCTGCTCCGCCACGGACAGCCGTGGAGCGGTGCTCACCTCGCGGCGCGGCTGAGTGTGTCGCCGCGCACGCTCCGCCGGGACGTCGAACGGCTCCGGGGACTGGGTTACCGGGTGGAGTCCGTGGCGGGCACCGGCGGCGGCTACCGCCTCGCGGACGCGGGCGGGATGCCGGTCCTGCCGATGTCCGAGGAGGAGGCGCTGGCCCTCGCCGTCGGGCTGCGGCACGTGACCGCCGGCTGGGAGGACGGCACCGGTGGGCCGGGGAGCAGCGCCCTTCACCACCTGGAACAGGTGCTTCCCGCACGGCTGCGGACGAGGGTCGCGGCCGTGCGCGCCGGTACCGAGGCCGTCGCGGGCGGCGTGCGCGCGGCGGACGAGGAGCGCGGCGACCGCCGGACGGAACCGGGGGACGCCGGGTTCGGGAGCATGGCGGACGTCAGCGCCCGGCCGCACCGGAGCGCCCCGGGCGCACGCTCGTACGCGAACGCACCCGTCCCCGGCCGGGCCGAGGAGCCCCGGCCCTCTCCCGCCGAACGGCCCGCTCCCGCCGAACGGCCCGCTCCCGCCGAACGGCCCGCTCCTGCCGAACGGCCCGCTCCCGGCGCACGGCCCGTGGGCGGCGCGGACGGGCTGACGGCGCTCGGGACGCTGGCCTCGGCCGTCCGACTGCGGTCCCACGTCCGGTTCCGGTACGTCCGGCCGGACGGCGACGTGACCGAGCGCCGGGTCGAGCCGTACCGGCAGCTGTTGCGGGCGCACCGCTGGTACCTGCTCGGCTGGGACCTCGACCGGGGCGACTGGCGGAGCTTCCGGATCGACCGGGTCCGGGAGGTGCGCGTCCCCGGCGACACGTTCGTGCCGCGCCCGCTTCCCGCCGGGCCGATGGGTGGGCCGTCCGGCCTTCCCGGCCGGACCCCCGGCGGCGACGGCGTCGTGCTGTTCGAAGCGCCCCTCGCGCGGGTGGCGCCCCGGCTGATCGCCGAGTTCGGCGGCCTGGAGGCCGTCGGCGCGGACCGCTGCCGGTACACCACACACGCGGACGACTGGGACTGGCTCGCCGGGGTGGTCGCGGCGGTCGGCGTCCCCTACCGGATAGCGGGACCCGAGGAGTTCCGGCTGGCCAGCCGCCGGATGGCCGCCCGCGCGGCGCGCGCGACGGCAGCGCGGGGCGCCCCCTGACCGGCCGGGCCGCCGACGGAGTCCGACGGGCCGCGGCCGGAGGACGCGGAGGTCGGACGGGGCGTGCGCGGGCGCGGGATCACTTCGGTCGCAGCCGGTCGCGGCCGGTCGCGGCGTGGACGGGCCGGGTGGGGGCGGCGGGGTCCGCGCGGCCGCGCTGGTGAGGGCGGCCGGGACCTCAGGAGCCGCTGGAACCGTCCGGTTCGGCGGCGTACGGCTCGGGGCGTCCCCGCGCCATCCAGTGGTAGAGCGTCATGGCCACGCTGGTGGCCAGGTTGTAGCTGGAGACCAGCGGGCGCATCGGCAGCGCGACCAAATGGTCCGCGCGGGACCGGAGTTCGGCGGAGAGTCCGTGTCGCTCGGAGCCGAAGGCGAGGAGCGCGCCGTCCGGAAGCGGCAGTTCCCGCAGGTCGTCGCCCTCCGGATCCAGGGCGTAGAGCGGGCCCTCGGGCAGCTCGTCCACGGTGCGGTGCCCGACCGGGAGCGCGAAGTGCAGCCCGGCGCTGGACCGCACCGCCTGCGGGTGCCAGGGGTCCAGGGAACCGGTGGTGAGGACGGCCGAAGCGGAGCATCCGGCGGCCAGCCGCACGACGGCCCCCAGGTTGCCGAGGTTCCGGGGGTTGTCGAGCACCACGACGGGCGCCGTGCGGGCGGAGGCGGCGTGCGCCGGAGGCTCGGCACCCGCGCCGGAGTCCCGGACGGCGAGCGCGGCCACGCCAGTGGGGTGCGGACGGGGTACCAGGCGGCGCAGTTCCTCCCCGCTCACCTCGGTGAGCAGCGACTCCAGCACCGCGACACGGTCGGGGGCGAGGGCGTGGGCGAGGTCCAGCGCGGCCGCGCGGTCCCGGGTGAGGGCGACAGGCACCTCGGCGCCGAACCGGAGCGCGTGCTTCAGTGCGTGGAATCCGTCCAGCAGGACGTGGTCCGCGTCGTGGAGGGCGGCCCAGCGGGCCGGGCCGGCACCGGTCGCCGCCGCGCCCCCGCCACCTTCGCCGCTTGCGCCGCCTTCGCCGTGACCGGCGCTTCCGCCGTGCCCACCGTTCTCCCCGCTCACGCCGCTCACTGTACGGGCCGGGTGGCGGCTGCTCTGGCCCGCGTCCGCCCACCCGGACCGTCCGCCGCGCCCCACCGGAGTCGCGACCCCGCCGGACCGGACGGGGCCAACCGGGGTGGGCGCGGCGGGCGTTCGGTCAGCCGTCGGGGGAATCCGGGCGGCCCCAGGACAGCCGGTTGCCGCCGTCCGGTTCGTCCCGGCCGGAGGGCTGTTCGCCGTCCGTCCGCCGCGCGCCGTCCGCCGGTGCGCCCGCCCCGGCGCTCCCGTCCGCCGGTGACGCCCCCGTGGCGACGGTCCGCTGGGCGGGCAGCGCGGGGTCCGGGCCGGTGGGGCTCGCGGAGGCGTGGACGGGCGGAGCGGCGTACGCCGGATCGCGGTGCTCGCCCGACCGGTCGGCGGGGTGAGGGCCGGGGCCGTCGCCCGGATCGTCCGCCTCGAACGGGTCCGCCGACGGGTCGGTGGCCGGTCGGCGTCGCGCGGGGAGCCGACCGCGCACGCGGGCGCCGAGCCCGGAGGCGCGGGCCCCGAGCCAGACCAGCAGGGCCGTGGGCAGGAAGACCGCGTCGGCGGCGATCATGGCCATCGAGAAGAAGGGCAGTCCCATCAGGACCGCGATGCTGAGGTGTTCCGCGATCATGACGGCCAGCAGGACGTTCTTGACCCGCCGGTTGAACAGCGTGAAGGGGAAGGCGACCTGGGTGATGACGGTCGCGTAGGTCATCACCATGATCGCCGTACCGCTGCTGGCGACCAGGTCGCCCAGCCAGGGCCAGGGCGAGAAGTAGTCCAGGTGCAGCGGGTAGTAGGCGGCCGTGCCGTCCTGCCAGCGAGACCCCTGGATCTTGTACCAGCCCGCCGTGGCGTAGATCAGGCAGACCTCCGCCATGATGACGAGCAGGGCCCCGTTGTGCGCCAGGTTGGCGAGGATGTCGCAGACCCGGCGGGGCTCGCCTTCGGGCGCCAGCCGGTTCACCGTCCACCACAGTCCGTGGATCAGCCAGAGTCCCCAGAGGAACAGCGCCCAGCCGGTGCTGAAGCCGCCCACCGAGGTGGCGCCGAACAGGATGGCGCCGAGAACCGACCAGAGCACCACGCCGGTCGCGTCACCCGGTGGCGACGAGGTCTCCCGCGCGCGGGCCCGGCGGGCGTCCAGCGACCAGACCTGACCACATCGGGTCAACACCAGGTACATCGCGATCAGATGGATGACGTTGTCGCCGCCGTCGCCCATGAAGACGCTGCGGTTCTGTAGTCCGAGCACCCCGACCATGAACAGCACCGAGGCGGCCCGGGTGCGCCAGCCGAGCAGCAGCGCCAGGCTCGCGGCCATCGCGAAGAGATAGACGAACTCGAACCAGCTCTCGCTGTCCGACCAGAGCAGGATGGTGAACGCGCCGTTGGAGTCGACCAGCCGCTCGGCGAGGTCCCAGCCCCACGGGCTGTCCGGCCCGTACAGCTCGTGCCGGTGTGGCCACTCGCGGAGCAGGAAGAGCAGCCAGGTGGCGGCGAAACCGATGCGCACGACCGCCGACTGGTAGGGCCCGAGCGCGGCGCCGGTGACCCGCTCCAGGCCGTGGGCCACGCTCGTCTCCGCGCGGACCCGCCACGCGGGCCGGTGCCAGGGGGCCCGCGGGACGTCCGGGTCCGCGCCCTCTGCGGACGGGACGGGCGCCCCGGGGTGCCGCGGTGGTTGGGCTCGCTGTCCGTGCTGTTCGCTCACTTGCCGCCGCCCTTGGGAAGGTCCGCGCTGGTTACCTGCCACCAGGGCTGCACGCGGTAGGTGGTCTTCACGTCCTGCTTCTCGTCGCTCCAGTCCGGCACGGCCACCGGGGTGATCGCCGACCGCACCTGGATGCGTTCCACGGTGCCGCCGTCAAACTCGTGGCCGAGGCGGAGCATGACGATCCGCTTGATGTAGCGCTCCGAGAGTTCGCCACGGAGCCCCACCGGCTTGCCCTTGGAGTCGTGCCAGTTACTGAAGAACTCCCAGCCGCGCCGGAGTTCGTTCTGCACGGTGTGGCTGGGCGCGAGACTGCCGTCGATGGCGCGGCCGTCCATCGCGGAGAGGTTCACCCATCGAGTGACCCGCGCGCTACCGTCCTCCTGCGCGACCCGGGCCCGCGCGTGCACCGCGACGTTCTGCTGTAGCGGGTTGGGCGCGAAGAGCTTCCAGTTCTGCTCGAACTCGGGATAGATGTAGTCATCGATCGTCTGGTCGTGCTTCTTGCTGATGGTGTTGTCCGGCGCGACGTGCAGGAACACCATCGCCAGATGGACGGCGACGGCGACCATGACGACCGCGACGGCTATCGCCACGACGGCGCGCGCGGGCCCGGAGAGCGTGGCGAGGCCACCCTGTCCGCTACCGCTCCGCTCGGCGTCCGGCGCCTGGCGTCCCTGTGGCTCCATGCCCTCCCTGCTCCCCATCCTCCGGTGGCTCCGGCGGTCCTGGCCGCCGTGCCGCACCCAATCCTGGCCAACCGCCGTCACCGGCGCTCGGCCACCCCCCTGTGGCCCCGGCCTCCAGCCCCGGAGTCCGGGAACCCCGGCTCTCCCGACCCGCCCGCCCGGCCCGCCGTGCCCGGGCTCGCGCGCGGGGCGCCGTGCGCGCTCCCGCCCTCCGGGACCGCGCCCCTGCCCGTTGTGTCCGGTGCGCGTGCGCGGTCCGCGACCAGGCCGCGATCCCGGCTCGCGCCCGGCCCGCGTTCCCCGGACGGCGTCCGCGAGGCGGCGGGGCGCTCCGCCGGGCGGCGTACGGTGCCGCTCGCACCGTACGGCGCGCCACCGCACGCCCGCACCAACTCCCGGGGATTCCGGTGCCGGTCTCCGGTGGGCCGGGGGAGGCGCACTCGCGGGGTACGGTCCGCGCCGCCCGGTCTCGCCTGATATCGCCCGCTGCCCCCCGACTCGTCCACCCGGCGGCTCGGCCTCCCCGATCCTCCGGCTCCGTGGCGCCAGCTCCGCCCGATCGTCCGCGCTCCGGGGAGCGCGGCCCTCGAACGCGCCGAGTGCCCGTCTCGGGTCCAGCGCCCGCCGGTCGGCGCCCGCTGGGATCTCGGGTTCACCGGAGTCGTCGGATCGGTGAACTGACCGGTGTGGCAGGGGTGTTGGAAAGGCCGACGGTCGGACGGGCGCCGCCGGGCGCCGCTGGGGAGGGGACGCGGCCGACGCGGACCGCGCCGCGCCTGGTGCCGTGCCGCCCCCACGGCCGCCTCAGCGTATTCGAGCCTTGACACCCTCTGGGGCCGCGCCTCACCATTGAACCGAACGATCGGTCGGTAGGTCGGCCCGGACAGCCCAGGGCCCGCCCGCCGACCAGGCGTTCGTGGTCGTGGCGCTGGTTTTGGTTGGTAACGCGGCCGGGAGGCGGCGCTGCCGTGCCCGGCCGGAGGGCGAGCAAGGGGGCTCGATGGCTGGGACGACATCACCGCCGCTGGAGGAGGACACCGGGCTCTCCTCTGATCGGGAGGCGGTGTTCGAGGCCGCGGTGGCGGCTGACGAACGCATCGAGCCGCGCGACTGGATGCCGGACGCCTACCGGGCCACCCTCATCCGCCAGATCGCCCAGCACGCCCACTCCGAGATCATCGGCATGCAGCCCGAGGCCAACTGGATCACCCGGGCCCCCTCCCTGCGCCGCAAGGCCATCCTGATGGCCAAGGTGCAGGACGAGGCGGGACACGGCCTCTACCTGTACAGCGCCGCCGAGACCCTGGGCGTCAGCCGGGCGGAGCTGCTGGACAAGCTGCACTCCGGGCGCCAGAAGTACTCGTCGATCTTCAACTACCCGACGCTCACCTGGGCCGACGTGGGAGCCATCGGCTGGCTGGTGGACGGCGCCGCGATCACCAACCAGGTGCCGCTCTGCCGCTGTTCCTACGGCCCGTACGCGCGCGCCATGGTGCGGGTGTGCAAGGAGGAGTCCTTCCACCAGCGCCAGGGGTACGAACTGCTGCTGGCCCTCAGCCGGGGCACCGCCGCACAGCACGCGATGGCCCAGGACGCGGTCGACCGCTGGTGGTGGCCCTCGCTGATGATGTTCGGCCCACCGGACGACGAGTCCGCGCACAGCGCCCAGTCGATGGCCTGGAAGATCAAGCGGCACTCCAACGACGAACTCCGCAGGCGGTTCGTGGACATCTGCGTCCCCCAGGCCGAGGCGCTCGGACTCACCCTCCCCGACCCCGATCTCCGCTGGAGCGAGGAGCTCGGTCGGTACGAGTTCGGTGAGATCGACTGGGAGGAGTTCCGGCAGGTGCTCAAGGGGAACGGCCCCTGCAACGAACGGCGCCTCAACCAGCGCCGCCAGGCCCACGAGGACGGCGCCTGGGTACGCGCGGCCGCCGACGCCTACGCCGCCAAGCACGCCCCCGCCCGGGAGGCCACCACCCCGTCGTCACCGGCGCCGGGCGGTCAGCCCCCGGAGCCCCCGCGCGGCCACCACCCCCAGGACCGGGGACCGGCCCCGGAACCACCGGCCACACCGGCCACCGAGCGGGACCGTGCCCCGCGTAGCGAAGGGAGCCACCGATGAGTGCCGACTGGCCGCTCTGGGAGGTGTTCGTCCGCAGCAGGCGTGGCCTCTCCCACACCCACGCCGGAAGCCTGCACGCCCCGGACGCCGAGATGGCGCTGCGGAACGCCCGTGACCTCTACACCCGGCGCTCGGAGGGCGTCTCACTCTGGGTCGTGCCCTCCCGCGAGATCACCGCCTCCTCGCCGGACGAGAAGGACCCGTTCTTCGAACCCGCCGCTGACAAGCCCTACCGCCACCCCACCTTCTACGAGGTGCCCGAGGGGGTGCGGAACCTGTGACCGCGCGCACCACGCCCCCGCCCTCCCCCGGCGGCGAGCGGGCAGTGCCCGGAGCGGCGCCCCAGACTTCCACCGCGTCCGCGTCCGGCGTCGCACCGTCCGCGCTGCTGCCGCTCGCCGACGACGCCCTTGTCCTCTCCCAGCGGCTGGGGGAATGGGCGGGCTGGGCACCGGTCCTGGAAGAGGAACTGGCCCTGGCCAACATCGCGCTGGACCTGCTCGGCCAGGCCCGGACGCTCTACTCCGAGGTCGGAGCGGAGGACGACCTCGCCTTCCTCCGGGAGGAACGCGCCTTCCACAACTGCCAGTTGGTCGAACAGCCCAACGGCGACTTCGCCCACACCATCCTCCGCCAGCTGCTCTTCTCCTCCTGGCAGGAGCTGTTGTACGGCGCGCTCGCCACCGGTCCCCGGGCGGTGCCGCTCGCCACGAAGGCGGTCCGTGAGGTGGCGTACCACCGCGACCACGCCGAGCACTGGACCCTCCGGCTGGGCGACGGAACCCCGGAGAGCCACCGCCGCGCGCAGCGCGCGCTCGACTCGCTCTGGTGGTACACGGAGGAGCTGTTCCAGCCCCTGGAGGGCCTGGACGTGGAGTGGGCCGCGCTGCGCGAGAGGTGGACGACGAGCGTTCGCGCGGTGCTGGAACGGGCAACCCTCACCCCGCCCGAGACGCCGCAGGGCGTGACCTGGGCGGCCGGAGCGGGCCGCCAGGGCATCCACACCGAACCGTTCGGGCGCATGCTGGCCGAGATGCAGCACCTCCACCGGAGCCACCCGGGAGCCTCATGGTGAACTCCCCGAACCCCGGCCTCCGGACCGCGCGAGAGCCCGACACCGCCACACCGGGCGCCGAGCCCACGGACCAGCCGACCGCGCTGGAACGGGAGTTGCTGAGCCTGGTCGGTGCGGTTCCCGATCCGGAACTTCCCGTGGTGAGCCTCGCCGAACTCGGCGTGATCCGTGGCGTCCGGGCCCCGAGCGAGGAACGAGTCGAGGTGAAGCTGACGCCCACCTACACCGGATGCCCCGCCATAGAGGCGATGTGCGCCGACATCGAACAGCGGCTGCGCCAGCGGGGGATCGCCGAGGTGGCGATCCGCACCGTGCTGACCCCGCCCTGGAGCACGGACGACATCACCCAGGAAGGCCGCCGGAAACTGGCCGAGTTCGGGATAGCGCCGCCCCGGGGCGGCGCCCGGGACACCTCCGGTCCGATACCGCTGGAGCTGGGCATCCGCTGCCCGCACTGCGGATCGGCGGACACCACACTGCTCAGCCGCTTCTCGTCCACCGCGTGCAAGGCCCTGCGCCGCTGCGCTCCCTGCCTGGAGCCCTTCGACCACTTCAAGGAGGTGTGAGCCGTGTTCCACCCACTGCGTGTCACCGCGATCGACTGGCTGACGGACGACGCGGCGGCGG
The DNA here is from genome assembly GCF_013450295.1 of Streptomyces sp. AJS327. Classification (GTDB taxonomy): domain Bacteria; phylum Actinomycetota; class Actinomycetes; order Streptomycetales; family Streptomycetaceae; genus Streptomyces. The sequence goes on along the minus strand of NZ_SKBR01000003.1, from coordinate 212,024 downwards.
TCAGCTTCGCCGTGCCCGAGGAACTGCGTCCCCGCTTCGGCTTCACCCCCGGCCAGCACATCGCGCTGCGCCGTACCGACGGCCGGGGCGGGGAGTCGCGGCGTACCTACTCGCTCTGTGACCCGGCGAGCCCGCGGCCGCACACCCTCCGGATCGGGATCCGCCGTGTCGAGGGCGGCGAGTTCTCCACGTACGCCCTCAAGGAACTCGCCGTGGGCGACACCGTCGACGTGCTGCCTCCCACCGGGCGTTTCACCCTGGAACCGCGTCCCGGGCACTTTGCGGGCGTCGTGGGAGGCAGTGGGATCACGCCGCTGCTCTCCATCGTGGCGTCGGCGCTGACCAGTGAGCCCGCGGCCCGTTTCTCCCTGATCCGCAGCGACCGTTCCGCCGCCTCCACGATGTTCCTGGAGGAGGTGGCCGACCTGAAGGACCGCTTCCCGGACCGCTTCCAGCTGGTCGCCGTGGTGTCCCGGGAGGAACAGCAGGCCGGCCTGGTCTCGGGCAGGCTCAGCGCCGACCGGCTGACCGAGCTGTTGCCCGGACTGCTGCCCGTCGGAGGTGTGGACGGCTGGTACCTCTGCGGGCCGCTCGGACTCGTCGAGGGAGCCACGAGCGCCCTCCGCGCGCTGGGCGTGCCACGCTCCCGCGTTCATCAGGAGATCTTCCACGTCGACGAGGCCCCGGAGGGGGAACCGAGGAGTTCCCGGATATCCGTCGCCTCGCATTCCACCGCCGAGGGCGCCGAGGCCCCCGTCGCGGCCACGCTCACCGCCACCCTGGACGGGCGTGGGGGTAGCTGGCCGGTGGCTGAGGGCGAGACGCTGCTGGAGACCGTCCTCCGGCATCGGGCGGACGCTCCGTACGCCTGCAAGGGCGGGGTGTGCGGGACCTGCCGGGCGCGGCTGGTCTCCGGGGAGGTGCGGATGGACCGCAACTACGCCCTCGAACCAGAGGAGTTGGCCGCCGGGTACGTGCTGGCCTGCCAGTCCCGTCCGGTCACATCCTCGGTGGAGGCGGACTTCGACGCCTGAGGGCGTCGGACGCCGGTCGTTCCTCGGGGCCGTGCCCAGCGGGCGCCCCCGCGGAAGGGCACGCCTCCCGACACCCGTTCCGGCGCCGGGCGGAGCGAGACCAGGCCGGTGCGCCCGGGGCAGAGTGGCTGGTCGCGTACGCGGTTCCGTGGCGGCGGCCTCGTGCCGCCGGGTTGGTGTTCCCGGAGTGCTCCGGCCGCTCCCGTGCGGTGCTGCCGGAACGTGCTCGGAACTGGTGCCGCAGGAAAGGGCGGCCCCCGGGCTGGAGTTGCCGGGATCGGTGGTGATCAGTGGCGATCAGGGTGGGCGATCGTGGGGTGGGCGCGTGTGGGTTTTCCCCTCCGAGCGGACGTGCGGAGGGGCGGCCTGGCCGTGGAGCGACCGCGCGGCGGGCCGGTGAGGTGAGGTACGGGATGAGGCTGTGGCGGATGAGGAGCGGTGGCGGATGAGGGGCTGGCTGAGGACGTGGGGCGAGAGGGCCGTGGTGCGGGCCCTAGAGTTCGTTCGCCATCTCCGGAAGGGTCCAGGCGGACTCGTGCCGGGTGAAGCCGACATGCGGGTAGTAGTCGACCGCGGCCGGGGCCGCGAGCAGGATCAGTTTGGCCTGCGGTGCCGCCTCCCGGGTGGCGCGGATCAGATCGCGCCCGACGCCACGTCCCTGGAACGCGGTGCTGACGGCCAGATCGCTGAGGTAGGTGGCGTACGCGCCGTCGGTGATGGACCGCGCGATACCGATGAGACGGCCGTCCCTGGCGCGGGCGGTGATGACCAGGTTCGCACCGGCCAGCATCCGGGCGAAGCGCTCCTCGTTGTCCACCGGACGCCGTTCGGCGAGGGTGGACGCGCGGTACAGCGCCGCGACCTCCTGGACGGCGAGACTGGCGCCGAGCACGTGCTCACACTTCCACACGGTGGTCCGGCTCCCTTCTGGGGTGCGGGGGCTTCCGCGGTGCACGAGCGCACAGTTCGGAGCCTGGGACCCGTGACCGTCGTGGTCTCCCCCATTGTCGTCGCCGCCTCTGTCATCCGCTCCGTGGGCTCCGCTCGGGGACGTCACCGTCGGCGCCGGTTCCGCGCCGTGGGGGCGCCGGATGGGGGCTCGGGTGGGCGGTGCGTGGGGTCGTCCCGTGCGTCGCCCGAGTGTTCCCGAGGACCTGCCGCACTCCGACCGGGCACGGTCCGGCGGACGTGGTCCGGACAGACCGGCCTTGGCGGGCACAGCCACCGCGCCCTGGGCCCGGCGGACCGGCCGTGGCGGCGCGGTCCGCGTCGATCCGGGCCGGGTGGGCGCGGTGCGCATCCGTGGTGGCGGAACGTCGGTGGCGGAGCTTCGGTGGTGTTGCCCGGAGGTGGGGCGCTAGCGGATGTAGGGGGGCTGGGCCTCGCCCACCAGGGGGCGGCCCGCCTGCTCCCAGGCGAGCATGCCGCCGTCCACGTTGACCGCGTCCAGCCCCTGTTGCAGCAGGTACTGCGTGACCTGTGCCGACCGTCCACCGACGCGGCAGATCACGTGGACCCGCCGGACGGGCGTCCCGGGTTCCCCGCCCGGGGTGTCCGGGGTGGCACCGGCACGCTCGATGATCTCGGAGAGCCGGTCGATCACCTCGCCCAGGGGGATGTGCAGGGCGCCGTCGGCGTGGCCCGCCGCCCACTCGTCGTCCTCGCGGACGTCGAGCAGCAGTGCGTCCTCGGGTACCTCAGCCGCGTCCATCTGCGGAAATGGACCGAAGTTCATGGTTGTCGCGCCTCCGCTGTCGCTCGTTCTTCCCGCTGGCCCTCGGCCGTCGCCCGGCCGGGACACCTTCCCATCGCGTCACACGAAGCCCCTGCCCGCCGGGGCGCCGAGAGACTTCCTCACCCCGGACCTCCAACCCCGGACCTCCGACCCGGAACCACCCGACCTCGGATCTCCCAACCCCCTCGCGACTCCGGATCTCCCGAGCCCGGATCTCCGAGTTCGAAGCGGGAGGGTGGAGAGGGCTCACTCCTGCGACGGTTCCAACAGCGCCCGTTGGCGCTCCAGTTCAGCCTCCCGCTCGGCGACCTGGGCCAGCAGCTGCTCGGCGATCTCCTCCAGCAGCGCGTCCGGATCGTCGGGTGCCATCCGGAGCATGGCGCCGATCGCGCTCTCCTCCAGTTCGGCGGCGACCTCGGCGAGCATCTCCTTGCGCCGCGCCAGCCACTCCAACCGTGCGTACAGCTCCTCGGCCCGGCTGGCCTGTGGCTGCGGAGCGGCCGGACCGGCGGCCCACTCCCGCGCCAGCTCCTCCAGCGTCGCGGTGTCGCCCTCGGCGTAGGCGCGGTTGACGCGGACGATGAACGCCTCACGCCGTTCGCGTTCGGCGTCGTCCTGGGCGAGGTCAGGGTGTGCCTGGCGGACCAGCTCGCGGTAGGCGCGGCGGGCCTCCTCGCTGGGACGCACCCGGGAGGGCGGGGTGACCGGCTTCTCGCTGAGCATGGCCTCGGCCTCCGGGCTGAACCCGCCGGAGTCGATCCAGCCCATGAACAGCTCCTCCACCCCCGGCATGGGCATCACCACGCCCCGGGCCTCCCGCGCCCGGCGTTCGTCCTCCGGATCGCCGGTGCGGGCGGCGACCGCCTCGGCGATCTGCGCGTCCAGCTCGTCCAGCCGGGCGTACATCGGGCCGAGCCGCTGGTGGTGCAGGCGCGAGAAGTTGTCGACCTCCACCCGGAAGGTCTCGACCGCGATCTCGTACTCGATCAGGGCCGTCTCGGCGGTGCGCACGGCCCGGTCGAGCCGTTCGACGGCCTCGGCCTCGACGTCCGGCGCCGGGTCGGCCGTGGGGGAGTCGCCCGGGCTGGCCGCGTCGGTCCCGCCGCTCCAATCCGGGCCACCGGCCGGGTCGGGCGGGGGTGTCCGCTCGCCGGGCCGGGCCGGGGAGGGCCCGGTGGACGACTCGGCTGGCCGATCAACTTCCGGGTTAGCGCTCATCGGTCCCCACCTTACGCATCCCGCCGGGCCCCGACGTCCCAGCCGCTCGGACCTCCGCCCACCCCCGTACCGCCGGTTCCGGCCCCGCCCGTCCCCCTACCGCCCGCCCCCTCTGCCGTCTGTCCGCGTACCGCTCATCTCCGTACCGCCGTTACTGCCAGTACGGCCGGTACCGCCGGTAGTGCCCGCGCCGTCCGTACCACCCGTGTCACCGGCGTCACCCGTACTGCCCGCACCGCCCGTACTGCCCGCACGAGAGGGGACCGGGGTGGGGCGGAGGGCGGCGGCCTCGGCCTGGTCCAGCAGCCGGGTGCCGTTCTCGTACAGCACGCCCCGGAGCCAGTCCTCGCCGAGGTCCAGCCGGTGGAGCGCGCTGAGCTGGTGGGCGTAGGAGTAGGGGATGTTCGGGAAGTCCGTGCCGAGGACGATCCGTTCGCCGAGTTCCGCGAGGCGGGCGCGTTCCCGGGGTGGGAAGGGCGCGATCCGCTCCGTGAAGTCGGTGAAGACCATCGTGGTGTCGAACATGAGGGACGGGTGGCGCTCCGCGAGGTCCAGGAACGCGGTGTAGTCGGGCATGCCCAGGTGGGCGACGACGAGCACCAGGTCGGGATGGCGGCGCAGCACCTCGGTGATGGGCCCGACGCCGGTGGCCTCGCCGGTCTCCGGGCCGTGTCCGCAGTGGCAGACGACCGGCGTGCGGGCCTCGGCCAACCGTCCCCACACCGGGTCGAGCCGAGGGTCGCGCGGATCGTAGGAGCCGACCTGGAGGTGGGCCTTGAATATCCGGGCGCCCCGCCCCAGCGCCCGTTCCACCTGTGTGTCCGCGTCGGGCTCCGGATAGAAGGTGCCGCCCGGAACGCAGTCCGGATGGCGGGCGGCGAATTCCAGCGCCCAGTCGGTGAGCCACTCCGCCATATCCGCCTTGTGCGGGTAGACGAGGGCGGTCCAGCGGCCCACGTCCATGGCGCGCAGCCGGGCGACCCGGTCCTCTTCCGCCGTCCGGTAGTGGATGGGCCAGGGGAAGCCGAGACGGTCGCTCGCGGTGTCGAAGTAGTCCCACACCTTGCGCAGCACGCGGTACGGCATGAAGTGCGTATGCAGGTCGACGATCTCGGGGATGCCGAGCGCGCGACGGTACGCGGACACCTGGTCGTCGGTCGCCGGGGGCGTGGGCGACGGATACCGCGGTGATCGGGGGCAGTCAGCGGTCATGGTGTCCAGCGTGGCCCTCACGCGCCCCGCCTACACCTCCGGCAGCGCCCCGCGTCCGGTTCCGGCTGTCCGCCGGTGCGCGGAGGATCCCGGGGAGTGCGCCGCCGGAGACCGCGTACGCCGGGTGGGGCCGGGGGCGCACCGGGGTGGTGTGACACGACCGCCGTGGCGTGCGGACGGGGTGGACGGAGGGATGGCAGGAGAACGGCCCGGGGCGCGGAGCGGCGGGGAACGGGTGGTGCTGGGGCGTGAGTTCGAGGAGCTGGGCGGGGTGGGGCCGGTGTCGTGGGTGAGGCGGTGGGGCCGGGATGCCGTTCGTGATGACCGAGCGGGGGCGCGGCCCGGGGCGGTGCCGGGTGCGAAGAGAAGGCCGAAAACGACCACTCGTTGAATGACCCCACTCGTCGAACGACCAACCGTCCCGGCCGCCCTCAGCGCCAGCCGCCTTCCGGGGCCGCTCTGCGGAGCCGGTCCTTCCGCCCGGCCGTCCCTCCTCGTCCTCCGGGTCCGGGCCCTTCCGCTCGGCCGTCCGCCCGACCACTCCGCCCGGCCGTCCGGTCGCCCACTGTCCTGACCGTCTTCGCTACCCGGCCCAGTTGGTCTTCCCCGCTCCCTCCCGGCCGTCCGTCGCGCATGGCGGGGAGTGGACGGCGCGGCCGTGGGGCGAACCGGATCCGGCGGGGTAGAGCTGGAAGGGGCACCCGGAAAAGCAGCGGGCCGGGACGCTGGCCGGAGAGCCGGAGAGCCGGAGAGCCGGAAGGCGGGTGGCGGGGACGCTGGCCGGGCAGCCGGGCAGCCGGGGGAGAGAGCCGATGGAGGGGGTTGGGCAGTGATGCCGACGGAGCGCGTACCAGCCGACGACCCGGACGCCGCCGCGTGTCGGCTCTGGTTCCCCTGGCGGCGGCTGAACGCCGAACCACCGCCCCGGGTACGGCTGTTCTGTCTTCCGCACGCGGGGGCGGGCGCGCTCAGCTACGCCCCGTGGACTCGGGGGCTGGGGCCGGAGGTGGAGCTGTGCGCCGTCGAACCGCCGGGCCGGGGACGACGGGTGGCCGAGTCGCCGCAGCTGCGGCTGGCTCCGCTGGTGGACGAACTCGCGGCCGTCATGGTGCCGTTGCTGGATGTGCCGTACGTGCTGTACGGGCACAGCATGGGCGCGCTGCTCGCCTACGAACTCGGGCGGCGACTTGACGGGCGTGGCGCGGACACGGGGGCGCTTCCGCCCTCGGCGCTGGTCGTCTCGGGCATGGTGCCTCCGCCGCGCTGGCCACCCCGTGCCCCGATGCACCGGCTGCCGACTCCCGAACTGCTCGGCCAGGCCGGGAGTTTCCTCCGGCTACCGGAAGAGGGGACGTGTAGCGCGGAGATGGTGGAGGCGGTGCTGTCCGTCCTCCGCGCGGACCTCGAACTCGCGGAGACCTACCGTCACCGGCCGGGGCGGGCGCTCAGCTGTCCGGTCACGGTTCTGGCGGGTGCGGACGATCCGCTCGCGCCCGTGCGGTGGATGGAGGAATGGGAGTCGGTCACCGAAGGCGGTTGCGCGGTGCGGGTCTTCCCCGGGGGGCACTTCTTCCCCCACGAGTCCGGTGAGGCACGGGAGTTGCTGGGCGAGGTCGTACGGCGTCTGGTGTCCTCGGACGGGTAGGGCGGCTGTTCCCGCGTGGTACGGCCCCGCCGTTCGCAGCGACGGCCGACGGCAGTCAACGACGGTCAGCGACGGTCAGCGGCGGTGAACGACGGCCAGCGGTAGTCAACGTGGGCGGATGAGAGGGGCCGACCGTCCCGGCGGATGAACGGTCGGCCCCGGCTGGCGCGTTGACGTCCCGCCCCACCACGGGACGTCAACGGCTGGCCTTCCCGACGGGCCCGCGGGTCCGTCGGGTGTGCGGTGGAGCGCGGCGCCGTGGGCGCCCGCTCCGGGCTCTCCTCGGCCGTCTGCTGGCGGCCGTCGGCGCCCCGTGCCCTCCCCGCTCGGGGGCTGGTCCGGGGCGCGGGGTCAGCGGGCCATGTCCTGCCCGAGGCGGGCCTTGGCGGGCGGGGCGTTCAGGTCACCGGGCCCGAAGGACGTGGTGCCGGGGCCGCTCAGCCCGTCGGCCGTCCCGGGGACGACCCAGGCGGCGCCGTCACCGTCGTTCTCGCCGGGGGAGCCGACGGCCATGTCCTGCTTGCCGTCGCCGTCCATGTCGAGCAGCCGCACGGTCGTGCCGAACCGGTCCTCGGCCTCCAGCGCGCCCGGGACGTCCGGGGTGCTCTGGTCGAGGGCTTCGGAGTCCTTGCCGGTCACGCCGGAGCAGCCGCCGCGCAGCAGCACGGTGGTTCCGGCGCCGTCGGCGCCGCGCACATTCTCGCCGGGGGAGCCGACGGCCACGTCGGCGTAGCCGTCGCCGGTCACGTCACCGACGTCGATGGAGGCGCCGAACTGGTCGCCGTCCTCCTTGGCGCCGGGCACGCCGTCCGAGCCCTGCACGAACTCGGGCGACTCACGGTCGAGGTCCGGTCCGGACTTCGAGCCGTGCAGCACCTGCACGACCCCGGCGAACTCCTCCGCGTCCCCGTTCGGGTAGAGGCGGAAGACGAGGTCGCCGTAGCCGTCCTTGTCCACGTCGCCGATGGCGCCGGTGGAGCCGGAGGGCATCTTGACGTCGGACTCGGTCAGGCCGTCCGGGCCGCCCTCGCTGAAGATCGCGGACTCGCCGTTGTTCTGGAAGCGGCCGAAGCTGACCAGGTCGTCCACGCCGTCCCCGGTCATGTCCCCGGCGATGACGTCGGTGACCTCGGTGTCGGTGAAGCCCGGGCCCGGGACGGCGCCGGTGCCCGCCGGGGCGCCGTCGTCCGTGAACGGGCCCTTGAGCAGGCCCTTCTCCTCGCGGACGTCCGCGATCAGGTCGGCGTTGCCGTCCCCGTCGAAGTCGCCGGCGGCGAGCCCGGCGCCGCCGAGGTCGGTCTGCACGGTGGTGGCCTCGACCAGGCCCTCCGGCGAACCCCAGATGATGGTGAGGGTGCCCTCGCCGTCGGTGCCGCCGAGGTGGGAGTGGGCGGCGAGGTCGGTGTAGCCGTCGCCGTTCAGGTCGCGAGCGGCGGTGCGGGTGCCGAAGCGGTTGTTCTCCTTCGCCCCGGGCAGCCCGAAGTTGTCCTGGCTGATCTGCTGCGTCCGCTCCAGGTCGGCGCCGTCGGCGGAGCCGTAGACGACGGTGAGGTAGCCCGCCTTCTCCTTGCCGTCGATGGTGCCGTCGGGGGCGGTGGTCAGCAGGTCGGCCTTGCCGTCGTTGTCGAAGTCCACCCGTGGGGTGACGGCACCGGGCTTGGCGTCGCTCGGCTCGCAGGCCGCGGCCTGGGCCCCGGTGTCGATGTTCGCCCAGGCGACCGGCACGGCACCGGTGATGGCCAGCGCGGCGGCCGTCGAGATGAGCAGACGGGTAGTGCGTTTACGCACGAACTGCCTCCTGTGGGGGGACTGTTGGGTGTCCAGACGTTCGTCCCTATGACCTCTCCCACCCCGCCGGGGTTGTACGGGACCACCGGGCGTACGTCACAACTGGCGTTCCACGGCCGTGCCGCCCGTTCCGGTGCCTCCGCCGGACGGGCGCTCCGGCCCGGCCGTCGCCCCGGGTGTCGCGTCGCCCCGTGCGACGTGAACGCCGTTACTCATGGGTCCAGTTGGGGCTCGCGGGGACCGGTGGTTCTGTGACGAGGTGCCTGTATCACACCCAAGTCCCCCATGGCACATGAAGTTTTCACGTCACACACAAGATGAGCACGTACCGGTGGTGTTCCGGCCACCCTCCACCGGAGGCGGAGGGACGAATTCCGAACGCCCCGTCACCGCGTCACGGGCGCGTCCGCCGGAGCGCGCGGGCCCGGTCCCAAGCCCTGCCGGTGCGCCCGGACGACCCCTCGTTCGCGTTCCGTTACGCCCGTGGGGCGTGTGTGGGGCGTGTGTGGCGGGGCCTCCGGACCCGTGGGGGAGCCGTGCGGAAGCGGAGTGTCCGGGGGGTCCGTCACCGTGTGCTGGGGTGGGTCGTTCCGGAGCCGGTGACGACCCGAGGTGTCGGAGGACGTGAACGGGGGGAGGGATGGTTTCTGGCGCCTCCCCGAGGTTGCCACCGGCGGCGACCACCCCGCGTCGGAGTTGACGGAGGATCCCCTACTCCCCTGTCCACGATGCGAGTTGACGCTCCGTGACTCCGCAGGCGCTACACGAATGGCTGACCTATGCTGTCTCCGGTCAGGTCGGCCTCCGGTTGCGCCGCCCCGGCCGTTCCGGACGCGGGACGGTGGGAGGCTCGGGGGTGTGCCGTGGCTGCCGCCCGCCCTGGAGGGTAGGGCCGCACCGTGATCTGCCAACTCGGAGGCATCGTGACGCTAGACCCCAACTCGCCCGACTCCGTCGGTTCCGCTTCGCCTCCGCCGGGGTGTCCGGCGCACGGAGCGCCCCGGCTCGACGCGATCGAGGGGGCCTCCGAACGCGCCGCGCTCTACGAGCGGTTGCGCGGGGAGTACGGCGCGGTCGCTCCCGTGCGTATCCCCGGGGACCTTCCCGCCTGGCTGGTCCTGGGCCACCGCGAGGTACTGGAAGTGGTCCGCACGCCCTCGAAGTTCTCCCGCGACTCCCGGCTGTGGACCGCCGTGCGGCAGGGCCAGGTCACCCCGGAACACCCGCTGGCCCCGGTCACCGCCTGGCAGCCGGTCTGCTCCTTCGCCGACGGTGAGGAGCACAAGCGGCTCCGCTCCGCGGTGACGCAGAGCATCGGCCGCGTCGACCGGCACGGCATGCGCCGCTATGTGAACCGTTTCACCGGGCAGTTGGTGCAGCAGTTCGGCACCACCGGCCGCGCCGACCTGGTCTCGCAGTTCGCCGCGCAGCTGCCGATGCTGGTGATGTCCCGGCTGATCGGGCTGTCCGAGCAGCACGGCCCGCAGCTGGTCACCTGGGTGCAGGACGTGATCCGGGGCACCGCCTCGGCGGGGGAGAGCAACACCCTGATCGTCTCGCTGCTGCGGGAGCTGGTGGAGCGCAAGCGCGGTACGCCGGGCCAGGACATCACCTCCTGGCTGATACTCCACGAGGAGGGGCTGGCCGACCACGAGGTCCTGGAGCACCTGCGGTTCCTGTTGATCTCAGCGAACACGACCACCACGAACCTGATCACGAGCACGCTCGTCGTCACCTTCACCGACCGGCGGCTGCGCGCCAACCTGGCCGGGGCGAGCATGACCCTGACCGACGCGCTCGACCAGGTGCTGTGGGACAGCCCGCCGATGACGGTGGTGCCGGGCCGCTGGGCCACCGGCGACACCACGCTGGCCGGTCAGGAGATCCGCGAGGGCGACCTGCTGCTGCTGGGACTGCTGGCGGGCAACTCGGACCCGGCCGTCCGCCCCGACCTCTCCGTTCCGGTGCACCGCAACCGCTCGCACCTGTCGTTCAGCGGCGGCCCGCACGAGTGCCCCGGGCAGGACATCGGGCGGGGTATCGCCGAGACAGGCATCGACGCCCTGCTGCACCTGCTGCCCGACCTACGGCTCGCGGTCGGGGAGGACGAACTGGAGTGGGACGACTCCTGGCTCTCGTCCCATCTGACGCATCTGCCGGTCGTGTTCACGCCGCGCCGGACCTCCGGCGAGCCCGTCGGGGTCTCGCCGGAGCCCGCGAACTCCGTGGTCCGGCAGGCGGCGATGTCCGTACCCGGGCAGTCGGCGGAGCTTCCGCCGGCCGCTCCCCCATCCCCCCCTCCCGCCCCCTCCACCGCGCCGTCCGGCGCGCACGAACCGTCGACGGCGGCCGACCCCCGGCAACGGGGCTGGCTGCGACGGAAGAACGCCACCCGGACCGGGCGGTGGAGCTGATGACCGAGGTGGACGTGAGATCCCAGCGACAGCTGCGAATACCCCCGCTCTACACGCCGTTCAGCCCGGCGATCCACCCGCACCACGAGGCCGTCAGCGCGCACACCCGCGCCTGGGCCGAGCGGTACCGCATCGGATCCCCGGCGCTCCGTGGCCAGTTGGTCAACCACGACATCGGCACCTTTGCCGCCCGGATCCTGCCCGAGGGGCGGGAGGAGGTGGTGGAGATACTGGCCGACTTCGTCCTGTGGCTCTTCGGCGTCGACGACGGCCACTGTGAGGTGAGCGAGGTCGACGGCGGTCTCGGCCCGGACTTCGTGACCCCGCTGGGCCGGTTGCTGCGCGTCGCGCAGGCTCCCCACTCCGCGGTGCTGCCCGAGGACGCGCTGGCCGACGGGCTACGTGACCTCCGCGCCCGGCTGGATCAGTGGGCCACGCCCAGCCAGCTGGCCCGCTGGATCCACGCGCTGCGCGAGTACTTCTACGCCGTCACCTGGGAGGCGGCCCACCGCGGCGCGGGCACCGTGCCGACGGTGGACGACTACACGGTGATGCGCCTGCACGACGGGGCCACCTCGGTGGTGCTGCCCCTGCTGGAGGCCGCGTACGGCTACGAACTGCCCTCCGGCGAGGGCGACCAGGAGCGGGTGCGGGCGCTGGAGGAGATGGCGTTCTTCGTCATCTGCTGGGACAACGACCTCTTCTCGCACCACAAGGAAGCCAAGAGCGGGGACTACTACCTCAACATCGTGCGGGTGCTGGAGTGGCACCACGGACTGTCCGCGCACGAGGCGCTGGTCACCGCCATCAGCCAGCGGGACCGGGTGCTCTGCCGCTACCTGGAGGTCAGCGCGGGAGTGCGGGCCACGGCCAGCCCGCGGCTGCGGCGCTACCTCGACAGCCTGGACGCCTTCATCCGCGCGGGACAGGACTGGGGCATCAGCTCCATCCGCTACACCACCCCCGACGATCCGGCCGCGTTGCCGAACACCTTCTCCGCCACCCCGACCGACGACGATCCGGCGCCGCTCGACATCCCGTCCATCACCTGGTGGTGGCAGAGCGCGCTGGACGGCGAGCGGACGCCCGTGTAGCGCGAACCGCCGCGCGCCGTCCGCCGGTCGAGGCGGAGCGCGCCGACGGGGCACCAGCGCGGGCGTCGGTACCACGTGACCGGAGACCGGAGCGCCACCCCTCCACACAGCACCAGCCGGGTCCGGGCGTTCGGTGCGGGAGGCCCGCGTCCGCGCGGGGCGTGTCCCGCGACCACACCGAGCGCCGGAGACCACAGGTGAGGATCCGCACCAGCACCACACACGCCGAGAGGACCCCCCAATGCCGCCCTCGCTGAAGCACCTGCCCCGCGCCCCCGGACACCTTCCCGTGCTCGGACACACCGCGGCCCTGTGGCGCAAACCGCATGCCTTCCTCAAGGGGCTGCCGGAGGCGGGCCCGCTGGTCCGCATCCATCTGGGCACCATGCCCATCTGCTTCGCCACCTCGTCCGAGCTGACCTACGAGGTGCTGGCGACCAAGGGCCGCTATTTCGAGAAAGGGCGGCTTTTCGACCGGATGCAGCCGCTGGTCGGCCGTGGCCTGGCCACCGCGACGGGTGACGTGCACCGGCAGCACCGCCGCATGATCCAGCCCGTCTTCCACCACGAGCGGATCGCCGACTACACCCGCATCATGGCCCGCCAGGCGGAGGCCCTCGCCGACTCCTGGGAGCCGGGACAGCGGCTCGCGGTGGAGGAGGTGATGGGCAGCCACACCATCGAGACGCTCGCCGCCTGCATGTTCTCCACCGACATCGGCAAACCGGCGGTGGAGGTGATCGGCCGGGACGTGCCGACCGTCCTGAAGATGATGCTGATCCGGGCGGTCTCCCCGAAGATCCTCGACCGGGTGCCGCTGGGCCCGAACCGCAAGTTCGACCTCGCCGCCGCCCGGCTGCGGAAGGTGCTCGACGAGGTGGTCACCGCCACCCGGGAGGCCGACCGTGACCCGGAGGACCACCCCGACCTGCTGTCCATGCTGCTCGCGGCGCGGGACATGGACAGCGGCGACGGGCTGACCGACCGGGAGGTCCGCGACGAGTTGATGACGATGCTCGTCGCGGGTACCGACACCGCCGCGGCCACGCTCGCCTGGACCATGCACGAGGTCGGCCGTCACCCCGAGGTGGAGCAGCGGCTGCTGGAGGAGGTCGACACGGTGCTCGGCGGGCGGCCCGTCACCCACGACGACCTGCCGAAGCTGGTCTACCTCCGGCAGGTGATCGACGAGGTGGTCCGGCTGCACGGGGTCACCCTGCTGATGCGCCGCGCGCTGGAGCCGGTGGACCTCGGCGGCTACACCATCCCGGAGGGCACGGAGGTGGGGATCAGCCTGTACGCGCTGCACTACGACCCCGAGCACTACCCGGACCCCCACCGGTTCGACCCCGAGCGTCAGGTCCCGGAGCGGATGCGGGAGTTGCCGCGGGGGGCCTACATGCCGTTCGGCGCGGGCAGCCGGAAGTGCATAGGGGACAGCTTCAGCTGGGCCGAGATCCTGGTCACCCTGGCGACGCTGTTTCAACGCTGGCGGCTGCGCCCGGTGCCGGGGCACACCGTCAAGGAGGTGATCGCGGGGATGGCCGGCCCGGACCACGTGCCCATGACGGTCACCGCCCGCTGACGGGGACGGCCGCGCGCCCCGGTGACCACCGGGGCGCCCCGGCGCGTTCGGCCCGTCACCCGGCGCTGTCCCGCGCGACCGTGCGGTGCGGTCCGGTGCGGGCCGGGGCCCCGTGGCAGACAGGCGGTTCGGCCGCGTCCGGCATGCCGTCCCAACGACCGGGAACCCGCGCGGAGTTCGGTCCCGACCGGGAGGGTTCCGAGACGTCACAGGCGCGGTCGGGCAGTCCGACGCCGGGCACCGGGCCCGAGTTGTTGGAGTGGTCCGGGTCCCGCGTCTCGGCGGTGGCGGTCGCGCGGTTCAGGATCTCGCCGCCGTCCCCGGCGTAGCCCGGGTCGAGCCGGACCGTGACGCGCCGCACGACGGTGCCGTCGTCCGGCAGTTCGCCGTGCGGCGGGCAGCTGACCCGCTGGCCGTGCGCGGTGCAGCCGTCCCGCGATCCGGCGAACCCCAGGGCGGGCGGCAGCGTGTCGGACAGCCGAACCGTCCGCGCCGTCGAGGGGCCCTTGTTGGTGACGGCCAGGTCGTAGGCGAAGGTCTCGCCGGGCGCCACCCGGTCGCCGGTGACGGGCCGTTTGGTGACCGCCAGATCGGCCGTGGGCCGCTTCACGAACTCGCCGGGCACCCCCGCCAGATCGCCGTTGTTGACGGGGTCGGGGTCCGGGTGGTCGCTCTCCACCGTCGCGTGGTTCTCGACGTCCTCGCCCGTCCCCCGGTAGGAGGGCGCGAGCCGGACGGTCAGGGTGTAGATCGCGGCCTCCCCGGCGTGCAGCTGGTCCAGGGCGGGGCACCGCACCCGCCGGCCGTCGACCGGGCAGTCCACCGGCGCCGGTTCGGCCCGTCCGGGCGGCAGGACCCGGGCCCGTACGTAACGGAGCGTCTCCGGCAGGTTGTCGGTCACCCGGACCCCGGTGGCGGTGGCCGTCCGCTCGGTGTTCCGGACGACCAGCGTGTACTCGAAGGTCTCCCCCGGGGCGATCGGATCGTCCGAGGCGATCTCCTTGGTGAGCGCCAAGTCCACGGTGACCGGGGCCCGCTGGCCCTCCCGGCCGGCCGTGTGCTGCCCGGCGGCGACGGCGGGGTGGAGGGCGGACGCCAGCACCGCCACGACCAGGGCCACGGCCGTCCGGGCCGCGCCGCGCGGCCGAGCCGGGCGGCGGCCGCGCCCCGGCGCCCGCCGTACGCCGTCGCCCCGGGCGCCGGGGGCCTGCCGGGTGCTGCCGCGCTGTCTTCCCTGCCTCATGTCACTCCCGGGTGCTGAGGAGCGCTGGCCGCCACGGGCCGCGCCTCGTACCGACGGACGCCCGGGGCGAGCCGCGGATCGTCACTCGCAGTCCGGACTCTTCCGTGTGGCCGGGCGGGCGCTGCACGGGAGGAGGGCTTATCACCTAGTTGCGTCCGATAAGCCTTTGAATGGGGGACGCTGCCCGTCGGGCGGCCCGCGAGGGCCGCGCCGCCCACGCGGAGCCGAGGGGCCCGCGCCGCGTGGCGGTGGTCCGCTACAGGTACAGCTGGCGGTTGCAGCGTTCGCAGTAGATCTTGCCACCACGGCGCACCGTGCCGGGGTGCGTGCACGGCTTGGGGGTTGACGGCTTCTTGGTTTCGGGCATGGTCCTGTCCGGTATCCCGTTCGGTGGTCTGGGATAGACCAGGGTGTGCCAGAGTCCGAACGACGGGGGTCACCCACGCCGAGGCGGTCCCGGAATCGGAGTGGATCCCTGGTCCAGTGCCCCGCGGGCCGCTTCCCCGGCGGCAGACGGCTGCCACACGGTCCGAGGCCGGACACGCCATCACAGTTCGCTCGTGCCCGGCAAGCGGGCGGACGTGCCCGCGATCGCCCGCGGCGGGCCGCGCGGCCCGCCCGCCGTGGACCGCGTCTCAGGTCCGAGGGGTGGTGAGGGCGCCGCCGCGGACTATGCCCGCGCACGGCAGATTCACCCGACGGTGTGAGCCCCGCGCCAGGTGTCCACCGACCGTCTCGCCCTGGACTGCCCACCGGTGGCCCACTGATGCCCACCGACTGCCAGCCGCCGATGGTCCGTCGGCCCCGCTGGCTGGATCGCCGCACCGGTCGGCGGACGCGCGGGCCGCCCGGGCCCAGGCCCATCCGCCGTACGGCGCCGAGGTGTTCGGGCAGCCGCTGGCCACGGGCCTCCGGGGTGCTGCCCGGTGGGGAGTAGGCGGGCAGCAACCCGGGCCCGCGCGCGGGACGCGCTTCCGGCCGCCAGCCCGCGCCGCCGGTCGCCGTACGCCGCGGACCCGCCGGGACCCCGTGGGAACCACCGCTTCCGGTCAACCGGCCGTCGTGGCGGGGGTGCTGGCGTGGCGCGGTGCGCGTTCCGCGCGGAGGGGAGGCCATTCCACATGTCCGCCGCCCCCGTTGCCCAGAGGGCGGACGCCCGCAGAACGGGAGCCCCGGACTCCGCCTACCGGACACCGGACTCCGTGCCCCAGGACGGTCCGGGGCGGCCGCGCACGACGAAGCCGCGCACGACGAAACGGTCCGGACGCGGGCGCGTCCGGACCGTTCGGTGGAGGGCGGGCTGGTGTCTCTGGCCGAGGCCGGGGTGGGGGACCGACCCGGGGACGGGGCGGGATACCGGGCTGTTCAGCGCAGCTCGGCGGCCAGGCTCTTCCCGCGCTCGCCCGCCGCCTCGTGCGCCGCGGCGCGGGACTGCGCGGCGAGGTCGATCAGGGACTCCATGCCGGGGGTGGTGGGGGCCAGGGTCAGCTCGGGGACGATGAACTCGGTCGCCAGCCCCATCTCCTCGCCCAGCACCTTGCCCAGGTAGTTCAGCACGAACTCGAAGCTCTCCCGCGGGGTGCCCGGCCCGTAGCCGCCGCCCCGGCTCGCCACGACGACCGTCGGGGTACCGGCGGCCGTCCGCTCCGCCGCGGCGGTGGTGCGGCCCACCACGATCACGTGGTCCAGCCACGCCTTCAGCGTCGAGGAGATCGTGTAGTTGTACATCGGCGCGCCGATCAACACCGCGTCGGCCCGCTCCAGTTCACGGATGAGCGTCTCGCGCGGGGCGAAGGCCGCCTCCTGTTCGGGGGTGCGCTGCGCGGGCGGGGTGAAGCCCGCGACCGCCACGGTCTCGTCGAGGTGCGGCAGCGGCTCGGCGGCCAGGTCCCGGTATATGACGGTGCCCTCCGGGTGCTGCTCCTCCCACGCGTTTCGGAAGGAAGCGGTGACGTCGCGGGAGACGGACCCCTCGCGGGAGAAGAGGGACGCGTCCAGGTGCAGCAGCGTGGCCATGCGGAGACTCCTTGTAGCGCATAAGTAGGTGTGCTGACGTACGTGACTATTAATAGCACAGCTGCTTACTTTTTTTCATCTCCTGCTTCCGGGGTAGTACCCTGGCGCGATGAGGGGGCCACGGCAGCCGACGCGGGAAGGGGGTCCGATGTCAGAGTCCACGCCGGGCGAGGGGACGATCTGCACGGAGCCGACGGCCGACATCACCCGTGTCTTCCAGCTGCTCGGCAAGCGCTGGACGGGCCTGATCCTCGCCGCGCTGATGAACGGCCCGGGACACTTCACCGAGCTGCGCCGCGCCGTCCCCGGGATCAGTGAGCGCATGCTGTCCGGCCGGCTCTCCGAGCTGGGCGCGCTCGGCCTGGTCGCCCGCCGGGTCGAGGACGGCCCCCCGCTGCGGGTGCACTACACCCTCACCGAGGCCGGAGCCGCGCTCCGCCCGGCGATGGTCGAGCTGACCCGCTGGGCCGAGGGGCACCTGCCGCAGGGCGGTTCCGGATGCCCGGAGGAGTTCCGCGACTGAACTGACCCCTCGCGACCTCCCGGAGGGGGTCGCTCAGGGGCGGGACGCGGTGCCGAGCCGGTGAGCCGGGCGGCCAGAGCGCCTCAGGCGCCGCGGGCGATCAGACGGACGGGGTGACGGTGTCGTCCGCGGGGATCACGGCCCTCACGGTGGCCGTCAGGGGGTGCGGATCGCGGCGGTCTCGGGGGCTGAGGCCCGGGGCGGTCGCGGTGGCCGGGGTGGCTGCGCTGGTCGTGGGCGCGCGGGTCAGCCGTACATCCGGCGCATGGCGAAGTCGACCATCTCCTCGACGGCCTTGGCGTCGAAGACCACGCGGTGCTCACCCTCCATGTCCAGTACGAAGCCGTACCCCGAGGGCAGGAGGTCCAGCACCTCGGCGCCGGTGATCACGAAGTACCGGGACTCCTTGCCCGCGTAGCCCCGCAGCTCCTTGAGGGTGCTGAACATGGGGATCACCGGCTGCTGGGTGTTGTGCAGCGCCAGGAACCCGGGGGTCTCACCGCGCGGGCAGTACACCTTCGCGGTGGAGAAGACGCCCTGGAAGTCCTCGGCCGTCATGGTGCCGGTGGTGAAGGCCCGCACCGCCTCCTGGAGGGAGGGTGGCGAGGGCTCGGGGTAGAGCGGCTGCTGCGGCGGTTGCCCGTAGTGCGGGGGCGGGGGCCCGTGGGGTGCGGTGTACTGCTGTTGCCCGGGGTGGCCGGGGTGACCGGCGTGGGGGTAGCCGTGTCCCGCGGAGGCCGTCTGGTCATAGCCGTACATGCGGGAAAGAGTAACGAGTCACAGACCGGCGATGAGGGGTTGCTTCTTATTACCGGCGGGTAGCATGATGTGGAACGCTGAGCAGTTACGCACGAACGAGCCTTACGGAGCCGTCGCCATGGGGCACTACAAGTCGAATCTCCGCGACATCGAGTTCAACCTCTTCGAGGTGCTCGGTCGCGACACGGTGTACGGCACCGGGCCGTTCGCCGACATGGACGTGGAGACCGCCAGGAACGTGCTGGACGAGATCTTCCGTCTCGCCGAGAACGAGCTGGCCGCGTCGTACGAGGACGGGGACCGGAACCCGCCGGTCTTCGACCCCGAGACGAACACCGCACCCGTTCCGGAGAGCTTCAAGAAGAGCTACCAGGCGTACATGGACGCCGAGTGGTGGCGGCTCGGCATCCCCGAGGAGATCGGTGGCACCACCGCCCCCCGCTCGCTGCTCTGGGGCTTCGCCGAGGCGATCCTGGGCTCCAACCCGGCCCTGTGGATGTACGCCTCCGGCCCGCCCTTCGCTGGCGTGCTCTACGACGAGGGCACCCCGGAGCAGAACAAGATCGCGAAGCTGATGGCCGAGCGGCAGTGGGGCTCGACCATGGTGCTCACCGAGCCGGACGCCGGCTCGGACGTGGGCGCCGGTCGTGCCCGCGCGGTACAGCAGGCGGACGGCACCTGGCACATCGACGGCGTGAAGCGCTTCATCACCTCCGGTGAGCACGACATGTCCGAGAACATCGTGCACTTCGTGCTCGCCCGCCCCGAGGGCCACGGCCCCGGCACCAAGGGCCTGAGCCTGTTCGTCGTGCCGAAGTACGACTTCGACTGGGACACCGGTGAGCTGGGCGAGCGCAACGGCGTCTACGCCACCAACGTCGAGCACAAGATGGGCCTGAAGGTCTCCAACACCTGTGAGCTGACCTTCGGCGCCAACACCCCGGCCAAGGGCTGGCTGCTCGGGGAGAAGCACGACGGCATCCGCCAGATGTTCAAGATCATCGAGTTCGCGCGGATGATGGTCGGCACCAAGGCGATCGCCACCCTCTCCACCGGCTACCTCAACGCGCTGGAGTACGCCAAGGAGCGGGTGCAGGGCGCCGACCTGGCCCAGTTCACCGACAAGACCGCTCCCCGGGTGACCATCACCCACCACCCGGACGTGCGCCGCTCCCTGCTGACGCAGAAGGCGTACGCCGAGGGCATGCGGTCGCTGGTGCTGTACACCGCCAGCGTGCAGGACGAGATCGTCGTCAGGGAGCACAACGGCGAGGACGCCTCCGCCGCGCACGCCCTGAACGACCTGCTGCTGCCGATCGTCAAGGGCTACGGCTCGGAGAAGTCCTACGAGCAGCTGGCGCAGTCCCTCCAGACGCTGGGCGGCTCCGGGTACCTCCAGGAGTACCCGATCGAGCAGTACATCCGGGACGCCAAGATCGACACCCTCTACGAGGGCACCACCGCCATCCAGGGTCAGGACTTCTTCTTCCGCAAGGTGGTCCGGAACCAGGGCCAGGCGCTGACCGCGCTCTCCGAGGAGATCAAGAAGTTCCTGGCCGAGGCCCCCGGCGGGGAGGAGCTGGCGCGCTCCCGCGAGCAGCTCGGCAAGGCCGCCGCGGACCTGGAGTCCATCGTCGGCACCATGCTGACCGACCTGGCCGCCACCGAGCAGGACGTGAAGGCCATCTACAAGGTCGGTCTGAACACCACCCGGTTCCTGCTCACCTCGGGTGACGTGGTGATCGGCTACCTGCTGCTGCGCGGCGCCGCCGTCGCGGCCGAGCGGCTGCCGAACGCCTCCGCCAAGGACAAGCCCTTCTACGAGGGCAAGATCGCGGCGGCGAAGTTCTTCGCGGCGAACGTCCTCCCAGGTGTCGCCGTGCAGCGCGAGCTGGCCGAAGCCGTCGACCAGTCCGTGATGGAGCTCGACGAAGCGGCCTTCTGAGCCGCTCGCCGTCTCACCCCTCATCCGGAACATCCCGCTCCCGCCCATTGGGTGAGGGCGGGATGTTCCGCGTTCGTATGCTGAGGCCCATGAGTTCGCACCCCCACCCCCCGGCGGCCCCCTTCGGTCCCGGCCACACCGACGACCTGCTCGCGTTCCTGACGGCCTCGCCCACGCCCTACCACGCGGTCCGCAGTGCCGCGCGGCTGCTGGACGGGGCGGGCTTCCGGCAGCTCCACGAGACGGACGCCTGGGACGCCACCCGCGGGGGGAAGTACCTGCTGCGCGGCGGCGCCCTGATCGCCTGGTACGTGCCCGAGGGCGCGACGCCCGCCACCCCGTACCGGATCGTGGGCGCGCACACCGACTCCCCCAACCTGCGGGTCAAGCCGCTGCCCGACACCGGGGCGCACGGCTGGCGGCAGATCGCCGTGGAGATTTACGGGGGCACCCTGCTCAACACCTGGCTCGACCGCGACCTCGGACTGGCCGGGCGGCTCACCGTCCGCGGGGAGGACCCGCGCCGGACCACCACCGGGGCCCCGGCCGCCACGCACACCCGGCTGGTGAACGTGGACCGGCCGCTGCTGCGGGTGCCGCAGCTCGCCATCCACCTCGACCGGCAGGCCAACGACGGGCTCAAGCTGGACCGCCAGCGCCACATGACCCCCATCTGGGGGCTCGGTGAGCCACGCGAGGGCGACCTGGTCCGCTTCCTCGCCGAGGAGGCCGAAGTCCCGGCGGAGGACGTCCTCGGCTGGGACCTGATGGTGCACAGCGTGGAGCCGCCCGCGTACCTGGGCCGCGACCGGGAGCTGCTGGCCGGGCCCCGGATGGACAACCTGCTGTCGGTGCACGCCGGGGTGGCCGCGCTGATCGCCGCCGCCGAGCGCGGCGACCCGCGCCACATCCCCGTCCTCGCCGCCTTCGACCACGAGGAGAACGGCAGCCAGTCCGACACCGGCGCCGACGGGCCGCTCCTCGGGAACGTCCTGGAGCGCGCGGTGCTGGCGCGCGGCGGGGGGTACGAGGACCGCGCCCGCGCCTACGCCGGTTCGGTGTGCCTCTCCTCCGACACCGGGCACGCCGTCCACCCCAACTACGGGGAGCGGCACGAGCCGGGGCACCACCCGATGCCGAACGCCGGCCCCATCCTCAAGGTCAACGTCAACCAGCGGTACTCCACCGACGGGACCGGGCGGGCCGTCTTCGCGGAGGCGTGTGAGCGGGCCGGAGTGCCCTGGCAGACCTTCGTCTCCAACAACGCGGTGCCCTGCGGCACCACCATCGGCCCCATCACCGCCGCCCGGCACGGGATCTCCACCGTGGACATCGGGGTCGCGATCCTCTCCATGCACTCGGCCCGCGAGCTGTGCGGCGCCCGCGACCCATACCTCCTCGCCAACTGCCTCACCGCCTTCCTGGAGGGCTGACGTCCCGGAGCGCCGAGCCCCCCGTACGGGGGCGTCCTCGGGCGGAGGTACCGGACCCGGGACGGGGGCCGGTCGGGACGGGGCGGTGGGGGCGCTCGGTCGGCTAGCCCTCGTCCAGCCCGGCCAGCACCAGTGGCAGCCGATCCGCGCCCTCCGGGCCGATCCGCACCGGCACCCCCCAGTCCTGCTGGTGCATATGGCAGGCCGGGTACTCCTCGGCCTCCGCGCCGCCCGCCGGTTCGTCGCAGGACGCCGCCATCGCGGACACGTGGAGCACGCCCTCCGGCACCCCGTCGGCCAGCCGCAGTGTGCGGCGCAGCTCGGTGCCCCGGCCCGCCCCGTCCACCAGCAACTCCGGTGGGGTGGCGCTGACCAGCAGCCGGGTGGCCGGTCCGTACCGTTCGTCGAGCTTCTGGCCGTGGGGCGGCTGGAAGACCACCTCCAGCCGTACCTCGCCGGGCGCGAGCGCGGTCGCCTCCCGCCGGGTGCGGCGCGCGACGGCGTCGACCGGCACCGCCTCCACGGGCAGCCGCAGCCGGGTCAGCCGGTGCCGCGCCGACTCCACCACCAGGACCTCCGGCGGCCCTCCGCCCTCGCCACGCTCCGCGCCGCCGGGCGCGGGCGGGAGCACCAGGGCGTCGGACGGTTCCCTGAGGTCGGTCGCCAGGGTGCTCACCTCCTCGCTGACCGGGTCGTAGAGCCGGAGGGCGTGGTTGTAGGTGTCGCTGACGAGGACGGGGCCGGGCCCGCCGCCGGGGGCGGGCAGCGCGGTGACGCCCAGCGGGTGCTGGAGCAGCGCCTCGGGCGCCGGGCCGTCCCGGTGACCGAAGTCGAACAGGCCGCTGCCGACGGCGGTACGCACCGTCAGCTCCCGGTCGATCCAGCGGAGCGCGCTGGTCTCGGAGTCCGCGATCCAGAGCCGCTCCCCGTCGGACGAGACCGCCAGACCCGAGGGCTGCGCGAACCAGGCGGCCTCGGCCGGACCGTCGGCCAGGCCCTCGTTCCGGGTTCCGGCCACCGCCGCCACCCGTTCCGTCGCCGGATCGTACGTCCACAGCTGGTGGATACCGGCCATCGCGATCCACACCCGGTCCTGGAACCAGGCCACGTCCCACGGCGAGGAGAGCGGCACCTCGCGCGCCGGGCCGGAGGTGGGGTCCCCGGACATCCACTGCGCGCCCGTCCCGGCCACGGTCGTGACGGCGCCGGTGCCCGGATCGTAGATCCGCAGCGCGTGGTTGACCGTGTCGGCGACGATCACGCGGCCGTCCGGCAGCGGCGTCATGCCCTGCGGTTCGCTGAGCCGGACGGGGCTGTCGCTGAGCCCCCGCTCGCCGGTGCCGACACGGCGGATGACCGTCTCGCCGTCCGCCGCCAGCTCCACCAGCTGGTGCCGGGTGGTGTCCGAGACCAGCAACCGGGGGCCGGACTCCGGCTCGTCCGGGCCTCCGTCGCCGGACACGGTGGGGCGCGACGGCAGCGCGATCACCTTGCCGGGGAAGCGCAGGTGGGTCGGTTCCGGCTCGGGCGGTACGTACGGGCCAGCGCCCCGGCGCAGGGTGCCCTTCGTCGCGTGCTCCGCCTCCAGCTCGGTCACCAGCGCGTCGACGGCGTGCACATGGCCCTCTCCGGCGTGCTGCGCCACCACGTACCCCTCGGGGTCGATGACGACCAGCGTGGGCCAGGCGCGGATCGCGTACTGCTGCCAGGTCGCCAACTCCGGGTCGTCCAGCACCGGATGCTCGACGCCGTACCGCTCGACGGCGTCCAGCACCGCCTGGTGGTCCGCCTCGTGCGCGAACTTCGGCGAGTGCACCCCCACGACGACCAGGGTGTCCGGATGCCGGGCCTCCAGGGCGCGCAACTCGTCCAGCACGTGCAGGCAGTTCACGCAGCAGAACGTCCAGAAGTCGAGCACCACCAGACGGCCGCGCAGCTCCGCGAGGGAGAGTCGCCGGCCGCCGGTGTTGATCCAGGCGCGTCCGCGCAGCTCGGGCGCGCGGACGCGGGGGCGCTTGGTCATGTCTCCAGAGTGCCATCCCGGCCCGGGCGCTCCCGAGCCCCCGGAGACCAGGCCCGACGTGCGGTGGCCGGTGGGCCGGACGGCTGCCACCCGTGCCGCCCCCGGGGGGAGCGCGCCGCACTCCCGTACGTCGGTGACCTGGGGTGATGAGGGTCACGGCGGTCCGGGGTGGAGGAGACGGGAGCCCCGGGGCCGGACGGGCGGAGGACGGTGGCGGTCAGCGCGGCGCGAGGGCGTCGAGCCGGGAGGCCGCGGCGGCGATGGTGGGATGCCGCTCGTCCCCGCTCCGGACCACCCGCAGCAACCGCCGGAAGGGGCGGACCTCGCCGTCCAACGGGGTTCGTGCCAGGTTCAGTTGGGGCGGCAGCTGGACGACGCGCGGCACCAGCGCGATTCCCAGCCCGTGCGCCACCAGCGTCGCCACCACGCTCCACTCGGACACCTGGTGGGCGATGGCCGGAGTGAACCCGGCGCTGGTGCAGGCGGCGAGCACCAGTTGCCGGGCCGAACACGGCGGAGCGGCCAGGATCCACGGCTCGTCCGCCAACTCACCGAGTTTCGGGGCGGGTCCGGTGGCCAGCGGGTGGTCAGCCGGAGTCAGCAGGTCGAACGCGTCGTCCATGAGCGGACGTTGGTGGAACCGGGCGTCGTTCAGCGGCGGGCTGTCGGTGGTGGCCTCCACGACCGCGAGGTCGGCGTCTCCCGAGAACAGCAGGTCGAAGCACTCCCCCGGCTCGGCCTGCCGCAGTTCGACGGTGAGATCCGGTCCCTCGGCGCGTAGTTGGGCCGCCAGCGGCGCGAGCAGGGAGCAGACGGCGGTGGGGAAGCCCGCGAGCCGCACGTGCCCCCGCAGCGCCGTGGGGTGCGCGGTGTGCAGCTCCGCCTCGGCCTCCTGCCAGTACTCGGCGATCCGGTCGGCGTGCCGCAGCAGGCCGCGGGCCGCCGGGGTCAGGCGCACCCTGCGGCCGTGCCGCTCCAGCAGCGCTACGTCCAACTCCTTGCTCAGCTGGCGTATTTGCTGCGAGGCGGCGGAGGGTGTCAGGTGTACCGCCTCGGCTGCCGCCGTCACCGTGCCGTAGTGCGCGACGGCGCGGAGGACGGAGAGGCGACGCAGATCAATCATGAAGCTGTTGTACACGATTGTCTGCGGAAAGAGAACCTGGACCTACATGACGGTGGCGCGCGAGGCTTGTGTGTGGCGCCCCCGGTGGGGGCACCGCCCACCGTCCGCCCGCTCCTCGCGCGGGAGCGGGAAAGCCGGTCACACGCCCGGGACGCCCCGGGGTTCGGCGGACTGACCGAACCCTCCCGGGCGCGACCGCGCGCGTCCCGAAACCGCTGCGGGCGCCCCCGGAACCAGCCGACACCAGGAAGAGGAACGACACCGACGACGCCCCGCCGAGTCCCACGCCCCGCCGTGCCCGCCGCCCCGCCGAGTCCCACGTCCGGCCGCGAGCCGTTCCGAGAACACCGATCCGCGGCTGGCGTTCCCACGCCCCCTCTCGTATCGCCGTGTGGCGAGGGGGAGTTCGTGGGCCTGTGACCGTACGTCCCCGAGGAGGAGACCCCATGTCCGCGTGCCCGTACTGCGGATGGCCGGACGACCAACCGCCGCGCACCCTCTCCCGCCACGCCACCAGCGAGGGGTACACCCTCTGGACGCGGTGCGCCTGCGGCTCCCTCCAGGTCCGGACGGTCGTGGACGGCCGCAGCACGATCACCGTGCGCGGGCGTCCCGCCGAGCCCGTCCAGCCTGACCGCCCCGCCCGGTCCGTGCAGCCCGTCCAGCCCGTGCGGTCCGGTCCGTCGGCACGGTCCGGTCCGTCGGCACGGTCTGGCGCGGAGTCGGGGCGGGAGGGTGGCGAGATCACCGGTGCGCGGGACGGGTCAGACCCGGTACGTCCCTGAACCCAGCACTCTTGACGCCACCGAATCCGCCGTCGGGACGCTGCGGCGAGCGGGCACCGGAGCGTTCCGCGTGGGCCGGGGCGCCGGCGAACCGTCGTGCTCCGGTGGCACGGGGGCTCGTGAGCCTCCCCGCCCGTGCACCGCGCGCCGGACGGGGCTGAACTCGCGTGCCGCCGCAGTCCGTTGTACGCCGTGGTGGGTTCCGGTGGCGCGAGTACGGCCTGGCTTCCGGCGCGGGGAGCGGTCCGGGGCGCCCGGAGCTCCGAGGGGTTCGCGACCTCGCAGGTCAGGGCGGTGCCGGCGGAGGGTCAGCGGGACGGCGCGCTCTCATTCGATCGGGTAGAGGCTCGCCGGGACCTGATGGTCACCGGCTGTCGCTCGCTAGCGTGCTAGTGGGACTCCGGCGCCGCGCCCACTCTCGGGACGACGGCCGTACGCAGGGGGATCCCGCCACCTACCGAGCGAGGAGCGTCATGAGCACCGTCGACGAACGCGCCGGCTACTGGGATGACTTCGCCGCGAGGGTGGTGGAGCGGAGGGGGGAGGAGTCGGATGAGGAGGCGCTGCGCACGGCCTTCGGCTGGTCGCAGTATCCGGGACACGGGCCCGGAGCCGAGCTGCTGGGCGAACCGTCCAACGCCCTGGAGTTGGGGTTCGGACGGGGGGCGGCGGTCGCCGCGCTCGCGCTGAACGGGGTGCGGGCGACCGGGATCGACCTGTCGCCGGTCCACTGTGAACAGGCCCGGAGCCGGTGGGGACACCTTCCGGGCGTCCGGTTCGAGGAGGCCGAGGCCGTCGCCTTCCTCACCGACCAGGACACCGAGTGGGACGCGGTGTACGGCAGTTGGGGCGCCATCTGGTTCACCGACCCCGAGGTGCTGCTCCCCGCCGTCCGGCGACGGCTCGCTCCGGGCGGGCGGTTGGTGTTCTCCCACGCCCCGCCCGTCCCGGGCTGCTACGGCATGCAGGGGATGTACGCCGGCGGGTTCAAGGGGGACCGCACCCCGATCCGGAGCTGGGCGTACGAGCCCGACCAGTGGGAGGCCATCCTCGCTGGCCACGGCTTCGTGGGCGCGCACGCGTACGTGGTCCCCGCACCCCACCCGGACCACGTCGGCACCCTCATCGTCCAGGCCCGCCAACCGGGCTGAGCAGCGACCGGTGTGCGGGGGCGGTTGAGCAACGGGCGTGGCCCGACCGTCGGTTGGGTGATGACCGGGCGCACTCGGTGCGTTGGGTGGCGGCCGTGCGTGAGCCGGGTCGCCGGGGCCGGGGCGGCGGGTGACGGTGACGGGTGTGAGGTGGTCGCGCGGGTGGCGGGGGGATTGGGCAGGATGGGGGCGGACGTGGCGGGCGAGAGCATTCGGACGGACGGGGAAGCACATCGTGATAGTGGTCGCCGGTGAGGCGTTGATCGACCTGGTGCCCGAGGGGGAGGCCGCCGAGGAGGGCGGACTGCCCGTGCTCCGGTCGGTGCGGGGCGGCGGGCCGTACAACACCGCCGTGGCGCTGGCCCGGTTGGAGACGCCGACGGCGTTCTGCTCCCGGGTGTCGACGGACGGCTTCGGCGAGCGGTTGCTCGACGGACTGCGGGAGAACGGGGTGGACACCGCGTTGGTGCAGCGCGGCGCGGAACCCACCACGCTGGCCCTGGCGGACGTGCACCCCGACGGCTCCGCCGCGTACCGCTTCTACGTGGAGGGCACCGCCGACCGACTGTTCACCCTGCCCACCGAGGTTCCCGAGGACACCAGCGCCCTGGTGTTCGGCACCTGCTCCCTCGTGCTCGAACCGGGCGCGAGTGCCTACGAGGCGCTGCTGCGGCGGGAGTTCGCGCGCGGCGTGTTCACCGTGCTCGACCCCAACATCCGCGCGGGGCTCATCTCCGACCCGGACACCTACCGGGCCCGGTTCCGCTCGTGGCTGCCCAGCGTCTCCCTGGTCAAGCTGTCGCTGGAGGACGCGCGGTGGCTCGCGGACGCCGACGGGATCGGCGACGTGCTGCGGGCCGCCGGTGAGTGGCTGGCCGCCGGTCCGGCCGCGCTGGTGCTGACCCAGGGCGGTGACGGGCTGACGGTGTTCACCCGGGACCACCAGATCGCCGTTCCCGGGGAACCGGTCGCCGTCGTGGACACGATCGGGGCGGGGGACACGGTGAACGCCGCGCTGCTGCACCGGCTGTCCGAACACGGCGCGCTGTCCCACCGGGCGCTGGGCAAGCTCACCCAGCAACAGTGGCTGGACGTCCTGGACTTCGCCGCGCGGGCCGCCGCGGTCACCTGCTCCCGGGCGGGCGCGCGCCCACCGTCCGCCGCCGAGCTACGCCGCTGACCCGCCCGGCCCGCTGACCCGCCCAGCCCCGGTGACTCGCTGGCGTGTCACCTTCGCGGCCCCGAACGAAGGCGGCCGGGAGCTGTGTTCGGGATGGAGTTCGGGCGTTGAGTTCGGGAGCCGCGTCCGGGGCCGCGGCGCACCGGCGGGCTCGGTCGTGTGGCCCGGCCGGGGCATCGGTTCGGCCGGTGGGCCCCGCCGCCGGACGAGGGTCCCCCGGACGGCGGGAGCGCGGTGCCCCGGCCACGACCGGGCGCGTCTCGCCGCCGGGGTTCCTCGACGGCGCGCACCGATCCGACCGGGGGCCGACCGTACGCGTCCGGTCGGCGGTCCCGGCGGTCTCCGGGATGGCGGACGCCGGAGGCTGGAGGCCGGGCGGAACGGAATGCGCAGCGTGCGAGGGGTGTTGGGCCCGGAGACGGGGTCGGGTGCGGAACAGCCGTGGCGGCGGTTTCGGAGCCGGGGCCGTGGACACGCGAGGGCCGGTTGGACGCCGCGCGCCCATCGGTGGCCGCACGATGTCAGTTCCCCCTCGTCGACGGCGAGTTCCCCGGGGCCGGGGCCGGGCGGATGCCGGGCGGCTGGCGGTCATCCCGCCTCGGGGAGCGGTGACGCCCCGGCGATCGAACCGTTCCGCGCGGAGTCAGGAGTGCGATCGTGACCGAACGAGACCAGCGAAGCCAGGAACAGCGGGGTAGCGAGCGAGACTCCGCACCGGGGCCGGGCGGAGCGCGGTTCGACCCGCGCGCGCTGCTCGCGGCGTCCCGGCTCGGGGTCCTCGCGACGATCAGGTCGAACGGCCTGCCCCAGCTGTCGCCCGTCATGCCGTTCTATGACCGTGCCGCCGAGGTCCTGTACGTCTCGATGACCGAGGGACGCGCCAAGACGGCGAACCTGCGGCGCGATCCGCGGGCGGCCCTGGAGGTCACCGCTGCGGACGGCCGGTCGTGGGCCACGGCCGAGGGCGCCGTGACGCTCGTCGGGCCGGGAAGTGACCCTGACGGGCCGGAGGTTGAGGCGCTGGTGACCTACTACCGGCTCGCCTCGGGCGAGCATCCGGACTGGGCGGAGTACCGGTCCGTGATGGTCGCGGACCGCCGGGTGCTGATGACGATGACCGTCGGCCACGTGTACGGCGACAGCATGAACTGAGCGGCTGCGCCCAGCTGTTGGACCCGTCCCGGGGATCCGTCCCCGCCCGGCGGACGGCTGGACGCCCATCGGACCGTGCCCGGCCCACGGCGCACGCGGGGCACGGTCCGTCCCAGCCACGCCGACCCACTTCAGGAGGCAGGGACAGAGGCAGCGGCCGGGCAGGAAGGGGCGTCAGGAGCGCAGTTGCGCCAGGGCCTCCGTCGCGATCCGCTCGAACACGGACTGGTCGGCGGCGAACACCGAGTCCGGGATCGGCCAGTGCAGCACGATCTCGTCGAAGCCGAGTGCGAAGTGGCGTCCCGCGAAGTCCACGAACGCGTCGACCGAACGCAGGGGCTGGTCGGGCGTGAAGCCGGTGAGCAGCACCTTGTCCAGCTCGGCCGGGTCCCGGTCCCGCACGGCGCAGGCCGCCGTCAGCTGCTTCATCTGCGCTTCGAGGGCGGCGTGTGACTGCTCGGCGGTGCCGTCGGCGTTCACCGCGAAGTCCCCGGTCGTCACCCAGCCCTGGCCGTGGCGGGCGGCGAGGTTGAATCCGCGCGGACCGGTGGCGGCCACCGTGAACGGCAGCCGGGGCCGCTGGACGCAGCCGGGGATGTTCCGTACCTCGCGCGCGGAGTAGAACCGGCCCTCGGCGGTGACCACCGGATGGGTCAGCAACTGGTCGAGCAGCGGCACGAACTCGTGGAACCTGGCGGTCCGTTCCCCCCGCGTCCAGGGCTCCTCCTCCGCGCGGAGCAGCGCCGTCGCGTCGAAACCGGAGCCGCCCGCGCCGATGCCGAGGGTGACGCGCCCGCCGGAGATGTCGTCCAGCGAGACGAGTTCCTTGGCCAGGGGCACCGGATGACGGAAGTTGGCGGAGGTCACCAGGGTGCCCAGGCGCAGGCGCTCGGTGGCCGCCGCCGCCGCGGTCAGGGTGGGGACGGCGCCGTACCAGGGTTCGTCCCGGAACGAGCGCCAGCTCAGATGGTCGTAGGTGTACGCGGTGTGGAAACCGAGCCGCTCGGCGCGGCGCCAGACCTCCTCGCCACCCTCGGACCAGCGGTATACCGGGAGAATCACGGTGCTCAGACGCATGGTTCAGAGCCTACGGGGCTTCCGTCGAACGGGCCGGTCACTCCGGCGTCATCGGGTCCCGGTCGGAGCCGTCCGCTGGGGCGGTGCTCCCGGAGGCGCTGTCGGGGGAGCTGCCGGGGGACGCCGGCCAGTGGAGGAAGCGGGGCGGGACCGCCTCGGTGAGCCACACCCCGTTCGTGCTGCGCTGGAAGGTGTGGCCGCCACGGCTCATCCGGCCCGCGTGGACGCTCAGCACGACGGGCCTGCCCCGGCGGGCTCCGACCTGGCGGGCGGTCTCCCGGTCCGGTGACAGGTGGACCGCGTGCCGGTTCATGGGGCGCAGCCCCTCGGCCCGGATCGCCTCTAGCGCCCGGGGAACGGTTCCGTGGTACAGCCACTCGGGCGGTTCGCGGGGTGGCAGGTTCAGTTCCACCGGGACCGAGTGGCCCTGGTTGGCGCGGATGTGCTCTCCGGAGAGCGTGAACCGGCGCTTGTCGTTGCTGGCGACGACGTGTTCCAGTTCCTCGCGGCTGAAGCGGAATCCGTGTTCCGTCGCCGCCGCGATCAGATGGTCCACCGCCACCCAGCCCGCCGGGTCGAGGTGGAGGCCGAGGCGTTCGGGCTGGTGACGTAGGTGCCGGGAGAGGAACCTCGATATCCGTACGGTGCGTTGGTCGTTCATCCGCCCAGCCTGTCGCGGACCCGCGCCGTCGGCAGCCGGATTTCCGCCGGGCCGCCGGGCCGCCGGACCCTGCCCCTGAACCCGATCTCCGGTCCCGGTCCGACGGTCATTGGAGGTCCGGATCGTCGGCCGCGGACGCGGAGGGGCGCGCGCGGGGGTGGGGGTGGACCGCGCCGTGGGCGGTGAGCTGGTCCATCAGCCGGGCCTGGACCTCGCGGGCCGCCGCGGCGGCGACGAACTCCGCCACCTGGTCGGTGCCGACCAACTCCCGTACGGACTCCATCGTCTGCGTGGGGAGCCGGACGGCGGTGGTGGACAGGTTCGGATCCACGGCGGGAGGCGGGGCGGCGGCGGCCGACCGCAGGTGGTCCCGGAGGTTCCGGGTGGAGAGCAGCCGCATCGCGCGGGCCAGTTCGGCGTCGACCACGTACTGCGCGAGGGGGCGCAGCCGCCGCACCAACTCGGCGGCCTCCGAGGCGTCCTCGTCGCTCGGGCGGCTGCCGAGGTACCGGATGAAGACGTGCTCGTTGGTGAAGTCCAGGAAGCGAGCGGCGATGTGCTCCACCTGGCCGCGCAACTCGCGCAGGTGGCCGGTGATGGCGCGCAGCGGAACCCCGGCCTGGTGCAGTTCCGCGGCGACCCGCAGCTCCTGGGGGCTCGGCACCAGGAACGTGTCCGGGGCGCCGGACACCGGGACCAGCACGCCCAGTTCGACGGCCTCGTCCACCGCGTCGTCGTCCTCGGAGCCGCCGAACAGCTCGTGCAGTTCGGCCCGGCCGACGCGGGTGGACTCCTCGTCCGTCCAGGGGCCCTCCACCTCGGAGACCAGGCCGAGCACCCCGCCCAGCCCCCGGCCCTCGTCCCACGCCTCCAGCAACTCCTTGATGGAGGCCAGGGTGTAGCCGCGGTCGAGCAGGTCGGCGATCTGCCGCAGGCGCGCGAGGTGGGCGCCGCCGTAGACGTTGGCCCGGCCGCGCCGCTCGGGCTTGGGCAGCAGACCGCGATCCTGGTACGCGCGGATCGTGCGGACCGTCGCGCCGCTGTGGCGGGCGAGGTCCTCGATCCGGTACTCGGACTCGGACAGGGCCATGACTCGGGTCTCCTCGGATGCGGTGGTGCGGCGGTTGCTCCCCGCCGCGGGCGACCGGCCGACCGTACGGATCGGCCGACCGTGCTGACCAGCCGACCGTACGGATCGGTCCACCGCACGGATCAGTTCACGGTGTGGATCGGCCCGGTGTGTGGATCGGGCTGGCATGTGGACGGCCCGGCGTGCGGAGCGAGTTCAGCGTGTGGAGCAGTCCGGTGCGCCGACTTCCCGGTTCGGTTCGGTGGGTTCGGTTGGGGGCAGGACAGGACAGGTCAGGGTGGGACGGACCGGGGCAGGGCGGGACGGGACAGAGCGGGACGGGACAGAGCGGGACGGTTCAGGGGGAGGCGCGGGCCAGCGCCCCGGCCGCCGCCCGCGCGGCGGGCGAGGTCGCCAGGTACGCCAGGGCCCGCCGCGTCGACCCCTCCCGCGACGGGTGGTAGGAGGGCCGGAGGTAGCGGGGTATCGCGGAGAACAGTTCCCGCCAGCCGGGGAGCAGCCCCTTGGCCACCGCCCGGTTGTGCGCCCGGAGGGAGTAGCGTGCCCGGCCGTCGAGCAGCGGGTCGTGGCGTATCAGGTAGGACGCTCCCCAGGCCCACAGCCACACGATCACCGGAGCGGTGACCGCCATGCCGGCGACCCGGCGGGTGTAGCGGGGCAGGCCGTCTCCTCCGCAGTGCTGGAACAGGTCGAAGGCCACCGCCCGGTGCTCGACCTCCTCGGCGCCGTGCCAGCGGAGGAGGTCCAGCATCACCGCGTCCGGATCCGCCCGGTCCAGGCCGTCAGCTCGCAGCACCCAATCCCCCAGCACGGCGGTGAACTGCTCGATCGCCGCGACGACGGACAGCCGGAAACGGAGCCACTCGCGGGGTGGGATCCGCAGACCGAAGGGCGGGTGCTCGCCGAGCAGCCGGTCGAAGAGGAAGTCGACGTACCGGGTGAACTCCCGGGTCTCCAGGCGCTGTGCGGCCAGGTGGTCCAGCACGTGGGCGTGCTGCACGCTGTGGGTGGCCTCCTGGCCCATGAAGCCCTTGGTGTCCCGGAGTGTCCGCTCGTCCCGGACCAGGGGCAGCGCCTCCCTGAAGACGCGGACGAACCAGCGTTCCCCGGCGGGCAGGAGCAGGTGCAGCACGTTGATGACGTGGGTGGCCGTCGGCTCGCCGGGGAGCCAGTGCAGGGGCGTGCGCTCCCAGTCGAAGGCGACCCGGCGGGGCGCGATCACGTGGCGCGCGGGGGGCGGTTGGCCGCCCGTCCCGCCCTCCCCGTCCGTCTGCGCCAACCCCTCCGTCCCGCTCGTCTCGCTCAGCCCGTGCCCCCTCCCCGCCGATCCGGTCCCGGCGGAAGCGCCCAGGGCGGCACCGCTCGGAGGGGAACCGCCCTGGAGGGAACCGGTCGTGGTGGAACCGTCCGTGGGGAGACCGGCGGAGTCCAACTCGGGGGTTCCGGACGGGTCATGGGGGTCGCGGGGGCTGCGGGGGCGCCCGGACCGGTGCGCCTCACCCTGCTCCTCGTACACGGTGCCTCCTCGCCGGGGGTGGTCCGGGCCGCCTGGGGTACGGGCGGGCGGCCCGGGGCCGTTCGTCGCTGAACACGGGCTGCGGCTGGGCGTGCGCCACCGCTGGGCGTGCGCCACCGCTGGGCGTGCGCCACCGCAGGGCACGCACCGTGGCCGGGCACGGGCCGTGGCCGGGCACGGGCTACCGCTGGACACGAGCTGCTTCCGGACACGAACTACCGCTCGGCGTGGGCTACATGGGCGGCCTGACGCGGGCCACGGCGCGCAGCGCCCGGGGACTGAGGCGGGATACGAACCGGGCGCCCCGGGCCTCCGGGGTGACCGGGACGACGGCCTGGTTCCGGACGACCGCCCGCAGCACCGCCCGCGCCACCTTCTCCGGCGGGTAGTCGCGCAGGTCGTACCGCCGGGCCATGCGGTGCTGGATGCGCTTCTCCTCCTGCGCGTCCACACCGGTGAACCGCGCGGTCCTGGTGATGTTGGTGTTGACCAGGCCGGGGCAGATCGCGCTGACCCCGATACCGGAGCCCGCGAGTTCCGCCCGGAGGCACTCGCTGAGCATCAGCACCGCCGCCTTGGAGGTGCTGTAGGCGGACATCACCCGGGAGGGCTGGAAGGCCGCCGCGGAGGCGGTGTTGACGATGTGCCCGCCCTGGCCGCGTTCCGCCATCCGCCGACCGAAGGCCCGGCAGCCGTGGATGACGCCCCAGAGGTTGACGTCCAGCGTCTTCCGCCAGTCCTCGGCGCTGGTGTCCAGGAAGCTCCCGGCGATGCCGATCCCGGCGTTGTTGACGAGCACGTCGACGGTGCCGTGCTCCTCCGTGACCTTCTCGGCGAGCTGCTCCATCGCCTGACCGTTCGCGACGTCGACGCACTCCGCCCAGGCGCTGGGCGCTCCGACCAGCTCGGCCAGCTCGGCGGTGCGGGCGGCGCTCGCGGCGTCCAGGTCGACGGCGATGACGCGGGCCCCGGCCTCCGCGAAGGAGAGGGCGGTGGCCCGGCCGATGCCGCTTCCAGCGCCGGTGACCAGCACCAGCTGGTCGCTGAAGCGGTCGGCGTGCGCGCCGGAGGGCGCGGGCCGCGGCATGCTCCGACCGGACCGACCCGCGACGAACTCGTCTATCCAGGTGGCGAGTTGGTCGGGCCGGGTGCGCGGGATCCAGTGCTTGCCGGGGAGGGTGCGGCGGGTGAGCCGCGGGACCCACTGGTCCAGCTCGTCGTAGAGGCGCTCGCTGAGGAAGACGTCCCCGGTGGGGGTGATGAGCTGGACGGGGGCGTGCGCGTGACAGTCGTCCCTCGGGTGACTGAGGCGGGAGCGGATGTTGTCCCGGTAGAGCCAGGCGCCGTGCGAGGCGTCGGAGGGGAGAGAGGGGGTGGGGTAGTCCCCGGCGGGAACCTTCTCCAGCCGCTCCAGGATCTTCGGCCAGCGCTTGCCCAGCGGGCCCTTCCAGGCGAGTTCCGGCAGGACGGGGGTGTGCAGCAGGTAGACGTACCAGGACATGGCGCCCTGGCTGAGAAGCTGCGCGGCGCGGCGCGGCGTCGGCCGGGCGGCGCGCTGCTTGATCCAGTGGCCGAAGTGGTCCAGCGAGGGCCCGGACATCGAGGTGAAGGAGGCGATACGCCCCTCGGTACGCGGGACGGTGACGAACTCCCAGCCCTGCACCGATCCCCAGTCGTGGCCGACCAGATGGACCGGCTCGTCGGGACTGACGGCGTCCGCGACGGCGAGGAAGTCGTCGGTGAGTTTCTCCAGGGTGAAGCCGCCGCGCAGCGGCTTCGGAGCGGTGGAGCGCCCGCAGCCGCGCACGTCGTACAGGACGACGTGGTAGGTGTCCCGGAGGCGTTCGACGATCCGCGACCAGACCTCCTTGCTGTCCGGATAGCCGTGCACCAGCACGATGGTCGGCCGGGAGGGGTCTCCCCACTCCGCCACACACAACTCGATGCCGCCGGTGTGGACCCAGCGCTCCCGGGCTCCCGAGACTGCCGCGCTCATGCTGCCACCCTCTCTTCCTGGTCGTCCTGCCAGCGCCGCACGTGCGGCAGATCGTCGTCCAGCCAGAAGGCCCGCTGCTCGGGGTCGCTGGAGTCGGTGACGACCAGCAGTTCCTCGAACTTGGCGCCGGTGCCCCGGAATCCGAGATGCGGCTCGACGGCCCACAGCCCGGGCTGTGGGGGGTGGTCCGAGAAGCGGTACGGACTCCAGAGCGGGGACCAGCCCTCCCGGTGCCCGCGCAGGGCGTCCTGGGCGAGGCCCCGGAGGGCGTTGGTCCCGAAGCCGAAGAGGGTGGGGGCCGCCCGCCGCTCCCGGACCCGGCCGACTTTGTGCGCGACGACGCCGAAGGGATAGCGGCGGTGCCGGTTGGCGTATCCCTGGCGGTCCATCAGGCGATCCACGCTCTGGTAGATCGCGCGCAGCGGACGGCCCTCGCGGACCTCCCGCAGGATCAGCTCCCGGTGTGCCCGCAGGTCCCTCAGCATCCGGTGCTGCACGCGGTGCGGGCCGAGGCTTCCGGAGTAGCCGACGTCGGCGGTGTGTCCGCCGAGGATGGGCGCGAGGTCGAGGATGAACGGCATACCGGGCTCCAGCGCCCGGTTGGTGGGGAAGAACTGGAGCGGGACGCGGAACCCGGCGAACGCCGTGCGGTCCCCGAACCAGGCGAAGGGCAGATGGAACCAGTCGCGCACGCCGCGCGCGGTGAGCCACTCACGCTGCATCCGGGCGGCGTCCCGCTCGGTGACCCCGGGGGCGAGCCGGGCCGCGACGGCTTCGGCGCAGGCGTATGCCAGCCGCTGCACCTCGCGGAAACCCCGCAGATCGGCGGGGAGTTGGCTGGCCGACGCCCCGGCCGGGGGAGGTGGGGTGGGCCGCGCGTGCGCGGGGGCTGGGGGGATCTTCGGGGGCATCGCGAACCGTCCGTCCCGTGAGCGGTCGTGCGCGTAACTTGACACTGATGAATGTGACAACGGGGCGTGGCGCAGTCAAGGGCTGTGGAAAACTCCCGGCCGTCCTGAACCGGCCGCCCGAACCGGCCGCCACCCCAGCCAGCAGCCACTCCGAACCGGCGTCGCGGAGCGGTGTCAGGGGAGCGTCGTCCGTGGGGACACCCTCCCTTACGGGCTGTCAGACCTGAGGGGGACGTCGGTTCGGGGCCCTGGGGGGACGCCCCCGTCGGGAGCCGTCGATACGGTCGTGGGGTGAATGTGATCGCCACGGACAACCTCAGCAAACGGTTCCCCGAGGTCACCGCCCTGGATCGGCTGACCCTCGGTATCGAGCCGGGCGTGACCGGCCTGGTGGGAGCCAACGGCGCCGGTAAGTCCACCCTCATCAAGATCCTGCTGGGACTCTCGCCAGCGACCGAGGGAACCGGTTCGGTGCTCGGCATGGACGTGGCCAGTGAAGGGCTGGCCATCCGGGAGCGCGTCGGGTACATGCCCGAACACGACTGTCTGCCGCCGGACGTCTCGGCCACCGAGTTCGTCGTCCACCTGGCGCGGATGTCCGGGCTGCCGCCGACCGCCGCGCGCGAGCGCACCGCGGACACCCTGCGCCACGTCGGCCTCTACGAGGAGCGGTACCGCCCGATGGGCGGGTACTCCACGGGCATGAAGCAGCGCGTCAAGCTGGCCCAGGCGCTGGTGCACGACCCGCGGCTGGTCTTCCTGGACGAGCCGACGAACGGGCTCGACCCGGTGGGCCGGGACGACATGCTGGAGCTGATCCGCCGGGTGTACCGGGAGTTCGGCATCTCGGTGCTGGTCACCTCGCACCTGCTGGGGGAGCTGGAGCGCACCTGCGACCACGTGGTGGTCATCGACGGGGGCACGCTGCTCAGCTCCCGGTCCACCGCGGACTACACGCAGGCCGCCGCGGTGCTGGCGGTCGAGGTCACCGACACGGAGGAGCGCCCGGACGGGACGGGCGCGCTGCGGGCCGCGCTGACGGAGGCGGGGCTGCGCCTCGGCAGCCCGTCCGCGGAGTCCGGGGCGGCTGACTCCGCTCATCTGCTGATGGTGGACCTGGCGGACGAGTCGGTCTACGACACCGTCCGTGACGTTACGGCCCGGCTGGGCCTGGGACTTGTCCGGATGGAGCAGCGCCGGCACCGGATCGCCGAGGTGTTCGGAGCGGCACCGGCCGACGGGCCGGACGCGGGCCCCGAAGAGCCCGAAGACCCCGAAGGTGCCGAGAAGCCCGCGGACGGCGGGGGCGGCGAACCGGGGGAGGAGCCCGGCGGACGGCCGGGAGGCGAGGAGCCCACGGGGCGGACCGGCGCGGCGGAGCGGACCGGCGCGGCAGGAGAGACCGGCGTGGCCGGGAAGGGAGGGGACGAGCATGGCGTCTGAACCCTCGGTGGGAGAACCGGCCCGTACCCGGGGCGGCGACGGGGTCATCCACGACATCGGGTACCGGCACTACGACGGGCCCCGGCTGGGGCGTGGCTACGCGCGCCTGTCGCTGTTCACGCAGTCGCTGCGCGGTGCCTACGGGCTCGGCCGGTCGGCCAAGTCCAAGGCGCTGCCGATGGTGCTGTTCGTGGTGGTGTGCATGCCCGCCGCGATCGTCGTGGCGGTGGCGGTGGCGACCGGCGGGGACGAACTCGCCGTCGGGTACTCGGAGTACACGCTCCAGCTCCAGCCGGTCACCGGGATCTTCATCGCGGCCATGGCCCCGCAGGCGGTCTCCCTCGACCTCCGCTTCAAGACGGTGCCGCTGTACTTCTCGCGCCCCATCGAGCGCCAGGACTACGTGCTGGCGAAGTACGCCGCGCTCGCCGCCGCGATCTTCGTGTTCACCGCCGCGCCGGTGCTCGTGCTGTACGTGGGCGCGCTGCTGGGCGAACTCGGCTTCGCCGACCAGACCGGGAAGTTCGCGGGCGGACTGGTGCTGTGCGCGCTGTTCTCGCTGCTGCACGCCGGGATCGGGCTGACCATCGCCGCCGTGACTCCGCGCCGGGGCTTCGGCGTCGCCGCCATCATCGCGGTGCTCACAGTCCCGTACTTCCTGGTCAGCGCCTTGCAGGAGATCGCCGTCGAACAGGAGCAGCGGGGCCTCACCGGCTGGATCGGACTCGGCTCGCCGGGTTCGCTGCTGGACGGGATCCAGGGCGCCTACCTCGGGGGGATCACCCTCTTCCCCGGGGGACGCGAGCTGGCCGGCGTCGAGGGCCTCGCGTATCTCCTCTGCATCGTGGCGCTGATCGGCGGGACGTACCTGCTGCTGCTGCGCCGCTACCGAAAGGCCGGGCTGTGACCACCCTCCACATCGCGCGCGCGTCCCGCTGGTTCGGGAACGTCGTCGCCGTCAACGACATCACCATGGACATCTCCCCGGGCGTCACCGGGCTGCTCGGCCCGAACGGCGCGGGGAAGTCCACGCTCATCAACATGATGGCCGGGTTCCTGGAGCCCTCCGGCGGTTCCGTCACGCTGGACGGCACCCGGATCTGGGGCGAGCGGAACGTCTACCGGGAGATCGGGATCGTCCCCGAACAGGAGGGGATGTACGACTTCCTGACGGGCTACGAGTTCGTGCTCGCCAACGCGGAGCTGCACCGGCTGGCCGACCCCCCGGCCGCCACCCGCGAGGCCCTGGCCACGGTGGAGATGGAGTACGCGCAGGAGCGCCGGATCTCGACCTACTCCAAGGGCATGCGGCAGCGCGTGAAGATGGCGTCGGCGCTGGTGCACCACCCCTCGGTGCTGCTGCTGGACGAGCCGTTCAACGGAATGGACCCCCGGCAGCGGATGCAGCTGATGGAGCTGCTGCGCCGGATGGGCGCGGAGGGGCGCACCGTGCTGTTCTCCTCGCACATCCTGGAGGAGGTCGAGCAACTCGCCTCGCACATCGAGGTGATCGTGGCCGGCCGGCACGCGGCCAGCGGCGACTTCCGCAGGATCCGCCGGCTGATGACCGACCGCCCGCACCGCTACCTGGTGCGGTCCAGCGACGACCGGGCGCTGGCCGCCGCGCTCATCGCGGACGAGTCGACGGCCGGGATCGAGCTGGACTGGAACGAACGCGCCCTGCGGGTGCAGGCGATCGACTTCGCCCGGTTCACCGCCCTGCTGCCCCGGGTCGCCCGGGAGCACGGCATCCGGCTCTACACCGTCTCGCCCTCGGACGAGTCGCTGGAGAGCGTCTTCTCGTACCTCGTCGCGGCCTGAAGGGAGTCACGGTGAAGGACCTGTACGACCCCACGGTGGCCCGGCTCACCTACCGGGCGCTGCTCGGCCCTAGGCGGGCGCTGATCCTCTGTCTGCTCCCCGCGCTGCTGCTCGTCGTCGCGGTGGTGGTCCGCCTCCTGGCGGGCGCGGACGACACCGTCGCCGCCGGACTGCTCGGCGGGTTCGCGCTCGCCGTCATGGTGCCGCTGGTCGGAGTGATCGCCGGTACCGGCGCGATCGGCCCGGAGATCGACGACGGTTCCGTCGTCTACCTGCTGTCGAAACCGCTCAAGCGGTCGACGATCATCCTGACCAAGCTGCTGGTGGCGATCGCGGTGACCGCCGCGTTCTCCGCTGTCCCCACGCTCGTCGCCGGGTTCATCCTGAACGGCAACAGCCAGGGCATCGCGGCCGCCTACACGCTCGCCGCCGTCCTCGCCGCCGTCGCCTACAGCGCGCTGTTCCTGCTGCTGGGCACGGTCTCCCGGCACGCGGTGGTGTTCGGGCTGCTGTACGCGCTCATC
This sequence comes from Streptomyces sp. AJS327, assembly GCF_013450295.1. GTDB lineage: Bacteria > Actinomycetota > Actinomycetes > Streptomycetales > Streptomycetaceae > Streptomyces. The sequence continues at coordinate 171,927 of NZ_SKBR01000003.1, read as the reverse complement.
TGGGAGGCGCTGTTCGGCAGCGTCGTGCCCGGGGCGCAGACGCTGAGCGTGCAGCAGTGGGCGCTGGCCGGGGCCGAACGCGTCGCGGGCGGCGCCGAGATCACCTCGGCCGTCGGCCTGCCGCTGGCGGTGTGCGCCCTGCTCGCCGTCACCGTCGGCGGCGCCTGGTTCGCCACGCGGACCCTGCGGACGCTGACCCTGGCGGGCGACGAGTGAACCACCCCGGCGCGCGGCCCGGCCGCCGCGCGCCGGGGCCGGGCCGCCGCCGTGGTCCGGCTCAGCCGGCGGTCTCGACCGTGCGGTCCCGTCCGGCGCCCCAGCCCACCAGCACCAGTCCGGCGCAGACCAGCAGCAACAGCACGATCGGCACCGTCCAGCCGCCGGTCAGCTCGTGGACCGCGCCCAGCGCCAGCGGACCGGCCGCCGCCAGCAGATAACCCCAGCACTGCGCCATCCCGGAGAGCCGCGCCGCGCCGTGCGCGTCCCGGCTCCGCAGCACCATCAGGGTCAGCGCGAGGCCGAGCGAGCCGCCCTGCCCGAGCCCGAGCAGCGTCGCCCACAGCCAGGCCCCGCCCACCGGATCCACCAGCAGGCCCCCGATCCCGGCGGCCATCAGCGCCACCACGGCGACCGCCAGCGCCCGCTGCCGCCGCATCCGCCCGGCCAGCGTCGGCAACACGAAGGAGCCGAGCATCTGCACCAGCGTGCTGAAGGCGAAGACCAGCCCCGCGGTGGCCGGGGCCATCCCGTGGTCGGTGAGGATCAACGGCAGCCAGGCGATGGCCACATAGGCGATCAGCGACTGCGCGCCCATGAACAGCGTCACCTGCCAGGCCAGTCCGGAGCGCGCCAGGCTCCGCTCCCGCGCCGCCCCCGCCGGACGCGGGCTCGGCACGGCCGCCGGACCACCCGCGGGGCCGCCCCGCCGGAGCAGGACCGCCTGCGGCAGCCAGACGAGCGCCGCGACCGCCGCCAGCGGGGCGCAGGAGAGCAGCGTGCCCTGCCAGCCGCCGAGCGCCCGCTCCAGCGGGACGGCGGCCGCCGCGGAGGCGGTGGCGCCCAGGATCATCGCCGTGGAGTACAGCGCGGTCATCCCGGCCGGACTGTTCGGGAAGTCCCGTTTGATCAGGCCGGGCATCAGGACGTTCAGCAGGGCGATGCCGACGCCCACCACGGCGCACCCGCCGAAGAGCGCCACCGCCGGAGGCGCCGTACGGAGCGCGATACCGACCGTGAGCAGTACGAGGGCGCCGGTGAGCACCGCCTCGGTGCCCCAGCGGCGGGCCAGCCGGGGCACCAGCGGCGAGGTGAGCCCCATGAACACCAGCGGAATGGTCGTCACCAGACTGCTCGCGGTCGCGGTCAGTCCCATCTGCTCACCGATGCTCCCCAGCACCGGGGCCACTCCCGCCAGCGGCGCCCGCATCGTCAGGGAGGCGAGCACGATCCCGGTCAGCAGCAGCGCACGGTGGCCGCGCAGCCGCCGCCGTGCGGCGGCGACCGGTGGAGTCGGGGTCGACCCCTCCTCCGCGTCGATCAGTTCGGCTGCGAGCAGCCCTTCCGTGTGGTCAACGGACATCTGCGGGTGGTGCCTCTCTCACTTCTCACTGTGCTGCGTTCGTGCTGGGTGCTGGGTGCTGGGTGCTGGGCGCTGTGCGCTGGGTGCCGCGGAGCCGGGGCTGGGGCTGGGCCCGCGCGAACGCGGGGTCCGACCGCGCTGAGCCGCCGCCCCGGAACGTGACGCGGAACCTGGCGTGCTCGCCGGACCGGGGGTGCCCCTCGGCGCTCCGGCCCGCGACGGCGAGCGGCCGGGAGCGCGCGGCGGGCCGGAGCGGCGGCCGCACGGACCTGCGGACGGCGGGACCAGCCGGACGGCGCGGGACGTGACGTACGTCGGGACACCACGTACGGCGGGACCCCACGGACGTCGGGACCCCACGGACGGCGGGCCCGCCGGTCGGACGGACCGCCGGACCCGCCATACCGCCGGACTCGACGGACCCGCCGGACGACGGGGTTCCGACAGGACGAGGGGGTGAGCGCGGCGCCCGTCCCGGCCGCTCCGGCGCCCGCCCCGGCTAGGGGGCGCCCGGAGGCAGCCGGTCCGCCCGGGCCGCGCTCCTGCCGGGGGCCGGGGCCGGACGGGTGGGACGCTGGGCGGCGCTCGCGCCGGAGCCGGGGTCGGCACCGGTGTCGGGGTCGGTGTCGGCGCCGGGGCCGGTGTCCGCCGGACCCTGGCCCGCGTCGGCGTCCCGAGGGGACACCTCGGTGTCCGGGGGGAGATTCCGCGCCCCCGCGCCCGAAGTGAGCGGTCGTGCGCCTGCCGGGAGCGGCCGGGTGCCCGCGTCCTCCAGGCGCGTGCCGGTGGCGCCGCGCTCCGCGAGCAGCGCCTCGACCACCCGCATCGGCTTCTCCAGCAGGGCCCGCGCCGCGGCCTCGGCCGCCGCGGCGTCCCGGCTCTCGATCGCGTCCACCACCGCGCGGTGGTCGGCCTCGTCGATGGGGGGCAGCTGCCCGTCGCTCAACGCGGCGACCAGCGCGTCCCGTACGGAGGTGCTGAACCAGCCGTACGTCGCGCTCAGCGCCGCGTTGTGCGCCGCGTCCACGACCGCGATGTGGAACTCGATGTCGTGTTCCGCGTGCAGTTCGTGCGGGATCTCCGGCGGCCGCCCCGCCGGGGGCTGGTCCGCCGGTACGGCGGTGGGACGGGCGGCGAGCGCGGCCCGCATCCGCGCGATGTCCCCGGGCTGGTGGCGCAGCGCGGCGAGCCGGGCGCCCTCCGCCTCCAGCGCGATGCGGAGTTCCAGGACGTCCCGGATGCCCGCGCGCCGTACGGCGCGCATCGCCTCGGCGGGGTCGGCGCGGGAGACGACGAACGTCCCCTCGCCCTGCCGGGAGCGCAGCATCCCCGCGTGGACGAGGACCCGTACGGCCTCCCGGACGGTGTTCCGGCTGACCTGGAGCTGTTCGGAGAGCGCGTGCTCGGTGGGGACGCGCTCGCCGACCTCCCATGTCCCGGCGGCCAGTTGGCGTCGCAGCTCGGCCACGACGGTGTCGACCAGCGACCGCCGTTCCGCCGCCCGCAGCGCCATACCGCTTTCCCTCCTCCGGTCCCTCCGCTGTCCCCGCCGTCGGGCCGGTCCCGCCGCTCCGGGCCGGACCGTCCCCGGCCGGGAAAGCGGTTGTCCAGTCATCCTACAAATTGAGCTTCATCGTACATCTACCTTCGTAGGTGCGCGCCCGACGGCCGCCCCCACCTCCGCCCCGGAGGTTCCCGAACCCCGGCCGCCCGCCGAACACCCGGCCCCACGAGGGGCGTTGAGCCCGGCGGGCGGGCCGCGTGCGCTCGCTCACACCCGACCCGCGGCGGCGGCGACTCAGCGCGGGGGGATGTTGTGGTTCAGCCGGAACAGGTTCTCCGGGTCGACCGCGCCCTTCAGCGCGGCCAGCCGCCGGTGGGTCTCCGGCGGGAAGGCGGCGCGCACCACCTCCGGCTGCGCCCCGAACAGCATGGCGAGGCAGCTCCCCAGCGTTTGGGCGCGCACCACGGCGCGTACGCGCTCGTGCAGCGCCGTCACCGCCGCGTCCCCGCCGGACGGGAGGGGGCCGTCCCCCGCTCCCCGCGAGCCCCCCGCCCCGTCCGGCCCGTCCGGCCCCTCCGGCTCTTCCGGCCCCTCCGGGACCGACAGCACGCTGAGCAGGAAGCGCGCGTCCCGGTGGGGTACCGCGCTCTCCACCGCTGGCCGCCGGGCGAGGGCGCCGCCGAGGTGCCGCATCCCCAGGACGCACATCATCGGAGCCCCCGGGCCGGTCAGATCGAGTACGGAGCGCAGCTCGGACCCCGCCAGCCCACCGTCGAGCGCGACGCCGAAGGCCCGGTAGCCGTGCGGTTCGGCCGGTTCGTCGTGGATGGTCGCGGACTCGGTGAACGGCAGTTCGCGCAGGGTGTCGGACTCCACCGGGGCCAGCTCGCGCAGCGGCCGCACCAGCTCCTCCCCCTCCTCGACCGGTCCCGCGAAGGCGAGTTGGAGCTGTACGAGGTAGCGGCCGCGCACCGCCTCGGGCAACTGCGGCAGATCGGGGTACGGCAGCAGCGTCGCGGAGGAGGTCAGCGCCTCGGGCGCGGACTCCGCCCACCGCTGCCAGCCGCGCAGGACAGTCTCGGCGTGCGCCCCGTCGAAGAGCAGCCGCCCGCCGAACACCCGCTCCAACGGCAGCAGTTCGACCTCCATGCCGGTGACCACGCCGAAGTTTCCCCCGCCGCCGCGCAACCCCCAGAACAGCTCCGGTTCGCGGTGCGGCGACGCCTCACGGCGGACCCCGTCCGCCGTGACCAGCTCGATCCGGCGCACCCGGTCGGCCGCGTACCCGAACTGCCGGGCCAGCAGGCCGAATCCACCGGCGAGCGTGTACCCGACGACCCCGGTTCCGGGGAACGAGCCGCTCAGCGGCGCCAGTCCGTGCCGCGCCGCGGCCCGGACGAGGTCCCCGGAGGAGACCCCCGCCGCCACCCAGGCCGTGCGGGCCACCGGATCGATCCGCAGCCCGGTCATCCGCCCGGTGGTCACCAGCACCCCGCCGTCCGCCGGTACCGCCAGGCCATGCCCGGTGGCCTGCACCGCGACCGGCAGCCGCCGGGCCGCCGCGTACCCGACGGCCGCCCGTACGTCCGCCACTCCGGTCGCGCCGACGATCACGTCGGGACGGTGCCGCCGCCGGGTCTGGAAGCCGGACCGCTCCGCCTCGTAGGCCGGGTCGCCTGGGATCAGCACCGGGCCGGTCACCCGCCGGGCCAACTCGCTGACGGCCCGCTGTTCGTAGGCTCCGCTGATCTCACCGTTCATGGGTGCTCCCTTCCGAGACGCCGGATAACGGGAAGAGCGTGCGGCCAAAACGTGACAGCCGCCGTCGTCTTTCGTGCCGCACCCTGGAGCCGTGAAATCCGATCGTCTCCTCGCCATCCTGCTGCTCCTCCAGACCCGGAACCGGGTTCCGGCCGGAGAACTGGCTGAGCGGCTGGAGGTGTCGCGGCGCACCGTCTACCGCGACGTCGAGGCCCTCTCCGCCGCCGGTGTCCCGGTCTACGCCGAGCGCGGGCGGCACGGCGGCATCGCGCTGCTCCCCGGCTTCCGCACCGACGTCACCGGCCTCACCCCGGACGAGGCCCGGGCGCTCTTCGTCCTGACGGCACGTGGCACCCACGCGGCGCTCGGTCTGGACGCGGCGCTCGCCTCCGCGCTGCGCAAGGTGATGACCGCGCTTCCGGCGGCGCACCGCCCGGCGGCCGAACTGACCAGCAGACGTGTCCTCGTCGACCCGGACCGCTGGCTCGCCGGGCCGCGTGCCGCCGTCGACCTGGACGTGCTGCGTACCGCCGTCTTCACCGACCGGCGGCTGCGCGTCGGCTACCGGCACAGCGGCGCGGACCGCGCCCGCGCGTACACGCTCGACCCGTACGGGCTGGTCGCGAAGGCCGGAACCTGGTATCTGGCCGCCGACTGGCGGCGCGGGCCACACCTCTACCGCGCCGACCGGATCGTCCGCGCCACCCTCGTCGACGCGCCGGTGCGCCGCCGACCGGGCGTCGAACTGGAGGACATCTGGGCCGAGTTGCGGCGCAGGGTGGAGGAGCGGCCCAGCCCGGTGCGGGTCACCGCCCGGGTACGGCGGGCCCGTTGGGACCTGTTCGCCCGCATCCTCGGCGCCTCCCTGCTGGACCCGCCTCACCCGCCGGACCCGCCAGACCCGCCGGAGCGGGAGGAGAGCGGGACGGAGGACTGGGTCACCGTCCGGCTGGGCTTCCGCGAACTCGGCGCCGCCCACCAGCTCCTCCAGTTCGGCGCGGACGTGGAGGTGCTGGAACCGGCGGCGGCGCGGCGGCTGCTGGGCGACACCGCGGCCCGGCTCGCCCGGCGCTACGCCGAGACCGGGACCGGGATCGAGAACGAGGCCACCAGCGACTGCCACGCTGGCGGCCACCCCGACACCGGGCGCGCGCGGTGACTCCCGGCGCACGCCCACCGCGCGCCCCGCTGAACCGTGACCGCCGGACGGAGGTGCTCAGCTGGCCTCGGTGAGCAGCCGCTCCAGCACCACGGCGATGCCGTCCTCCTCATGGGAGGCGGTGACCTCGTCCGCCACGGCGATCAGCTCCGGGTGGCCGTTGGCCATGGCCACGCCGTGTCCCGCCCAGCGGAACATCGGCACGTCGTTCGGCATGTCGCCGAAGGCGATGGTCTCCGCGGCGCGGACCCTCAGCCGACGGGCTGCCAGCGACAGCCCCCGCGCCTTGTTCAGCCCGAGCGGCAGCAGCTCCACCAGGCCCTCGCCGGACACCACCACGTCCACCAGCTGCCCGGCCACCGCGCGCACGGCCATGGCCAACTCGTCGTCGCCCAGGGCCGGATGCTGGACGTAGAGCTTGGTGAGCGGCTCCGCCCAGGCTTCGGAACGGTCGGTGAAGGGGACGACCGCCAGCCGCTGCTCCGCCAGTCCGTATCCCGGGCCGACCAGCACCTCGCCGTCCAGCCCGTCCCGGGAGACGGCCAGGGCCAGCTGTCCCACCTGCTCCTCGATGACGGCCAGGGCGCGCTCCGCCAGCATCCGATCGAGCGTCATCGAGGTCAGCAGGCGGTCCGCGCCCGCGTCGTAGACCTGTGCGCCCTGGCTACAGACCGCGAGCCCGTGGTAGTCGAGTTCGGCGAGGATGTGCCGGGTCCACGGCACCGCGCGCCCGGTGACCACGATGTGCGCGGCACCGCGCCCGGCCGCCGCCTCCAGCGCGGCACGGGTCCGCCCGGACACCGTCTCGTCCGCGCGCAGCAGCGTGCCGTCGAGGTCGGTCGCGACCAGCCGGTAGGGCCCGAGCCCGGAGGCGCCCGCTCCCTCCCCCGCGCCCGGCGTCTTCCGCGCGCCCCGGCCGGGGGCGCCGACCGCCTGCCCCGGGAGGTCCGCCCGCCCGGAGGCGGTGGCCGCCCCGGGCGACGGCTCGGCGGCACCGCCCGAGCCGGCGGGACCGTTCGAACGGGCGGACCGGCCGCTCAGCGCCCCGCTCACCCGGCGACCGGTTCCAGCGCCTCGCGACCGCCCAGGTACGGGCGGAGCACCGGCGGCAGCCAGACCGAGCCGTCCGCCCGCTGGTGGTTCTCCAGCAGCGCGATGATCGTGCGCGGGACGGCGCAGAGCGTTCCGTTCAGCGTGGCCAGCGGTCGGACCTTGCCCGCGCCGCCGCCCTCGCTCGGCTCCCGCATCCGGATCGACAGCCGCCGGGACTGGAACTCGGTGCAGTCCGAGGTCGAGGTCAGCTCCCGGAACTTGCCCTGGGTGGGAATCCACGCCTCGCAGTCGTACTTCCGGGCGGCCGAGGCGCCGAGGTCGCCGGTGGCCACGTCGATCACCTGGAACGGCAGCTCCAGCGCGGAGAGCCACTCCTTCTCCCACTCCAGCAGCCGCAGGTGCTCCGCCTCGGACTCCTCCGGCGCGACGTACGAGAACATCTCGACCTTGTCGAACTGGTGCACCCGGAAGATCCCCCGGGTGTCCTTGCCGTACGAACCGGCCTCCCGGCGGAAGCAGGGCGAGAAGGCGGCGTACCGCAGCGGGAGGCGGTCCGCGTCGATGATCTCGTCCATGTGGTAGCCCGCGAGCGCGACCTCGGAGGTGCCCACCAGGTACAGGTCGTCCTTGTCCAGGTGGTAGACGTCCTGGGCCGCCTGGCCGAGGAAGCCGGTGCCCGCCATGGTCTCCGGCTTCACCAGCGCGGGCGTCAGCATCGGCGTGAGGCCCGCCTCGCTGGCCCGGTTGATGGCGGCGTTGACCAGGGCGAGTTCCAGCTGCGCGCCGACGCCGGTCAGGAAGTAGAAGCGGGAGCCGGACACCTTGGCGCCGCGCTCCACGTCGATGGCGCCGAGCAGCTGGCCGAGCTCCAGGTGGTCCCGCGGCTCGAAGCCCTCGGCGGCGAAGTCACGCGGTACGCCGATCGTCTCGCGGACCGTGTAGTCCTCCTCCCCGCCCACCGGCACCTCGGGGTGCACCAGGTTGGCGAGGCGCAGCAGCAGCCGCTGGGTCTCCTCCTCGGCCGCGTCCCGCTCCGCGTCAGCGGCCTTGACCTCGGAGGAGAGCTGACCGGCGCGCTGGAGCAGCTCCGCCTTCTCGTCCCCGCTGGCCTTCGGAACGCGCTTGCCCAGCTGCTTCTGCTCGGCGCGCAGTTCGTCGAAGCGGGCGCTGGATGACCTGCGTCGTTCATCCGCGGAGAGCAGGGAGTCGACGAGTTCGACGTCCTCTCCACGGGCGCGCTGCGAGGCGCGTACACGGTCGGGGTCCTCACGAAGCAGACGAAGGTCAATCACCCCGTCAGGGTACCGGTGCGCCGCTCACCGTCTCCACGGACCGACCAACGGAGGGGTTCACCCGGTTTATCCCGTGGCGTTCCTCGTGCCGTTCCCCGTGGAGTTCCCCGGGTGTTCTCGTGGCGCTCCGTGGAGATGGCCGCCGGTGTGGCCGCGGTTTTCCGGTCCGCCGTATCCGGTGCGGGGCCGGCTGGCGTTCGGGAAAGCCGAGCGGAATTGTGACGCGCCGCGGCAGCGGTGTCCCAGCCGGAACGGGGACGGAAGAGGGGAATGCCGGAAGGGGCGGAGCGGAGCCGGAATGCCGGAAGGGGCGGGGCGGGTCGGAAGGGGCGAAGGACGGGGAAAGTGGGACGGGAAGTGGGGCTGGAGAGGTGCGGGGAGACCGGAAACCCGGGGGCGATATCGGAGCGGCACGGGGCGGGCGGCACGGGGTCCGGGGCGGATGCACGGATCCTCGCGGGAGTTGGCGGAGACCCGGGAAGAACCGGCGGAGCGCGGGGAGGAACCAGAGCGAAACAGGGATATCCGGGGATAGGCGGCAGAGGGCGTCCGGCCTCGGGGCGACGGTTGCGGGGAGGCGCGGCGCAGCGGGGGAAGCATTGCGGAGCTGCGGGATAGAGCGTTGATTTACCGGAGTTTTACGGCGGTTTGGGAATTTTCATTGGCTCCGTGGGTGGAGCGGTTTGAGGAGGGCCGATCCGGGGTGCGGCGACGGTGGGAGAGAGGGAAACGCGAGGAGGGGGGTGTGGGGCGGAAGGCGGAGGGCGAAGGGGCGTGGGGAGGCGTGCGGGATGGGTGGGGTGTGCGGGGTGTGCGGGGTGAGCGGTGGTGCGCGGAGATGGGTGGTGCGAGTGGGGTTCCGGCGGCAATCGCGGTGCCTCGGTGCGCGGGGGCGCACGGAGGGCCGGGTGACGTGTGCGGGGTGAGGGGGAGTGCGTGGGGGAGGGGGAGGTGAATGGGATGGCGGTGCGCGCGGGGCGATGCGCAATAAAACGGCCTGAATCGGATGAATTGCCCTGAACTGGATACGGCTGTGGGGGATACGCGGAGCGGTGGAATGTCACGGGGTCGCAGGGAACCCGGGTGCGTCCCGGGTGCGCCTTCTCCTCGGCGGTGGTTCCCTGACGCTTCTCCGGTGCTTCCCGTCGGGCCGTCCGCCGGGGGCTCGGGGGCCCGGGAATAGGTCCGAAGGCGGGGGAATCCGCTCGGGGGCTGACCGTTCGGGCGTGAGTTATCCACAGGTTGAAGAGTGGAACCTCGAATATCCACAGGGCGCCTTGCCGGGCTGTGGATGTGGAAGTCGCGGGTTCCGGGGCCACGCGATCCACTGTCCGCAATTTCCGATACGTCGGAGAAATCCGCAGGTAAACGCGTGCGATTCAGGTATCCCACGTGTTGATCAAGGGAATTGAGGGGGCCAGTGACACTCTGGGGTGCTGTGGAGCACCCTGGGGTCTGCATGCCGTTTTGTCGATAGTGTCCGGATGGTGCGCCCGCTTGTGCACAGGCTGGTGAGACGACCTGTGGATAACTTTGTGGACAACCCACCCCGGGCGGCTTCCCGGAGCGCCCCACACCAGCTCAGCTCCCGAACCCCTTGCCCGGCCGTCCGATCCCGCCGTTCCCTCCGCCCGGTATCGATCGCCCCTGACGGTCTCCGCCCGCCCCGCGACCGTTCCCGACCGCTGGATCAGCGGGGCCCGGAGCGCTGACCTCTGCCCCCGCCCGTCCGATGCCCCCGCCCGTCCGGTGCCCCGCCCGTCCGGGCACGGCGGCCGGGCCGGTCGCGACCGCCGGTGGCGGTACGTGGGATGCCTTACGTCGGACGCCGTGGCTGGAACGCGGCGCGTGACCCCGGACGGTCCGGAGCCGGGAACCGGGAGCCGGTGACCGGGGCGGGAGGTCCGGTGCTCCCCTGCCAACAGCCGGTCTAGCAGCGGCCGTCCAGGCAGCGGCCCAGCCAGTCGGCGGCCTCCAGGAAGTCCTCGTCCCGGGTGCCCGGCCGGACCGTCGGGCCCACCTCGTCGGCGCGCGGATAGGAGCCGAGGAAGCGCACCCGCTGGCAGGCACGCTTCAAACCCATCAGCACATCGCCCACCCGGCGGTCCTGCACATGCCCCTCGCAGTCCACGGAGAAGCAGTACCGCCCGATTCCCTCGCCCGTGGGGCGGGACTCGATACGCATCATGTTGACGCCGCGCGAGGAGTACTCCTGGAGCAGCTCCAGCAGCGCGCCGGGGTGGTCCTCCCGGAGCCAGAAGACCACCGAGGTCTTGTCGGCCCCCGTCGGCGCGGCGGGCCGCGCGGGGCGTCCGACCAGGACGAACCGGGTCGCCGCGTTCTCCGCGTCGTGGATCCGGGTGACCAGCGGCTCCAGACCGTAGGTCGCGGCGGCGAACTCCCCCGCGAAGGCGGCGTCGTACCGGCCCTCCTGGACGAGGCGGGCGCCGTCCGCGTTCGAGGCCGCCGACTCCCACACCGCCTCGGGCAGCTCCCGGGCCAGCCACTGGCGCACCTGCGGCTGGGCCACCGGGTGGCCGGTCACCGTCTTGACGTCGGTCAGCTTCGTGCCCGGGCGCACCAGCAGCGCGAAGGTGATCGGCAGCAGCACCTCGCGGTAGATCATCAGCTGGCGGCCCCGGGCCAGTTCGTCCAGCGTCGCGGTGACCCCGCCCTCCACCGAGTTCTCGATCGGCACGAAGGCCGCCGCCGCCTCGCCGTCCCGCACGGTGTCCAGCGCCGCCGCCACCGAGACCATCGGGACGAGCTGCCGGGTGGCCGCCTCGGGCAGGGTGTGCAGGGCCGCCTCGGTGAAGGTGCCCTCGGGACCGAGGTAGGTGTAGCCGTTGGCGGGAGTGATCGCGGGGCTCATGCGATCACGGTAGTCGCGCCCCGGGAGGGGCCGCACCGCGTCTCACGCTCCGGGCACCCCGATGAGCACTTCCGGACACCGGGCACGGAGCCCCCGTGGCACCCCACCACCCCGGCCCCGCACTCGCACGGCCGCACCCGCACCGGGCACCCGCGCGGGGCCGTGGGCCGGATGGTGGTGGCCGGGCTCAGCCCTCCAGCAGCCGCTGCCCGACGTACTCGCCCTCCGCCGCGCCGCCCGGAACGGCGAACAGGGCGCTGGCCTCGTGCCGGATGAAGCGGGAGAGCGCGTCGCCGCTGTCCAGTTTTCGCTGGACCGGCACGAAGCCGCGCAGCGGATCGGCCTGCCAGGCGATGAACAGCAGCCCCGCGTCCGGCGCCCCGTCCGGGCGAAGCCCGTCGTGGTACGAGAACGGACGCCGCAGCATCGCGGCACCGCCGTTCGTGGCGGGCGCGGACACCCGTACGTGGGCGTCGGCCGCGATGACCCGGGAGCCGTCCGGGCGCTCCCGTTCCAGATCCGGTTCGGTGCGTTCCTCGCCGCCGGTCAGCGGGGCGCCGTCGGACTTGCGGCGGCCGATCACCCGCTCCTGCCGGGCCAGCGGCAGGTCCTCCCAGTCGTCCAGCAGCATGCGGATCCGCCGCACCACGGCGTACGAGCCGCCACGCATCCAGGCGGGCGATCCGGAGGACGGCACGAAGACCCGCTCTCCGAAGTCCGGGTCCTCCGGACGGGGGTTGTTGGTCCCGTCCACCTGACCCATCAGGTTACGGACGGTCATCGGGTTCGCGGTGGCGCCCGGGGAGCGGTTGAAGCCGCTCATCTGCCACCGGGGGCGCACGATCTTCCCTCGCGCGCCCGACCGGTTCGAGCCACCCGAGCCGCCCTCGCTGCCCGAGCCGTCCTTGCTGCCGGAAGCGTCAGAGGAGGCGCGGCCCGCCTCGTCGGCCGCGCGCTGGAGCGCGCGCAGCGCGTTCTGGGCGACGAGCGCGTCGTTGGCACCGATCTGGATCCACAGGTCCCCGTCCGACCGGTCCCTGTCCAGTACGTCGGCGGAGAACTCCGGCAGCGGGGCCAGCTCCTCCGGCAGCGCGGCCAGCAGACCGGTACGCCGGAAGAAGCTCCGCCCGAAGCCGAAGGTGACGGTCAGCGCGGACGGTCCGGCGTCCGCGCCGATCAGCGGGTCGGCCCGGCCGGGCAGCCGTTCGCCCGCCATCAGCCGCCGTGCGGTGTCGGACCAGTGGCGCATCACCGTGATCGCCTGCTTCCGGCCCGCGCCGGGAACGAGATCGAAGGCGATCAGTTGCCCGTACGACTGCTGGGGGGTGGTGATGCCCGGCTGGTGGGTGCCGTGGAACGGCACCGCCTCCGAGCCGAGGGCGGCCAGCGGAGTGGGCGTCTCCTCGGTGAGCGCCCTGCCGTACGCCCCGCCCGCGCCCCCCAGGGCCAGACCGGCGGCGCCCGCGCTCCCCAGCAGCGTCCGGCGGGAGAACCGGCCTCCGGTCTCGGCGTTCCGCCCGGTCTCGGCGTCCCGCCCGCTCGCCGAGGGCTGTCCGCTCGCCGCGTCCCCCTCGCCCTTTCTGGCCGGTCCGCCGCCAGCGCCCCGCCCGGCCTTCCCGCCCGTGCCCCCCCGCGCGCCCTTCCGGGCGTCCGCGCCCGGTGCGCCCTTCCCGCTCTTCCCGGCCTTCCCGGCCTTCGCGCTCCTCCCGGCCTTCCCGCTCGTCCCGGCTTTCGCGCTTTTCCCGGCCGGTACGGTCGTTCCGGAGGTGCCGCTCGTCTCGGCCACCTCGTCTGCTCCACCCGTCTCGGCCACCGGTTCCGTGTCTCCCGTCTGGTCCGTGTTCATGGTGCTCCCGGTCCGCTCGATCTCTGGTGTGGGCCCGGGCTCTGGTGTGGGCCCGGGCTCCGGTGTGGGCCCGGGCTCCGGTGTGGGTCCGGCTTCGGGCGTCCGCTCGGCTTCGGGGGCCGCGCGGTCGTCGGGGGCGGCGCGGCGCCGGGGGCGGCGCGGCGGTCGCGGTCTGGAGGGTTCCGGTCAGTCATGGCTCAGCCCGCCTCAGCCGATCTCTACGGTCGTGGTCTCGGTCACCTGGTCGATGTCCGAGGTACGGACGGTGACGGCCACCTCCCACTCACCCGCCACGGGCAGCTGGAGGCCGGTGGCGAGCCAGTGCCCCGGATCGCCCGCGACCGGTTTCGGACGGGCGGGCAGGGGGCCGATCTTCTTGCCGGGGTGCGTCAGGGCGACCTTCACCTCGGGTGGGTCGAGGGGAGCCGACCCCCGGCCGGTGATGCGCAGGTGCAGCCTGCTCTCGGTCCCCGCGCGGCCGGGGTCGAGGGTGAGCCCGACGGTGCCCCGGCCCTTCGGGCCGCCGGTGTCGAACGCCACGTCCGTCTCGACGGGGCCGCGCGCCGCGCGCGCGGAGTCCTGGGCGGCGCGCGAGGTCTCCGCCGTGCGCCCGGGTTCGGTCCCCGTCAGCGCGGTGGTGACGGCGAGGAGCAGCGCCGCGACACCGGCCTCGGTGAGGACGGAGCGGCGCAGCGCCGAACGGTGCGGATCGGCGTCCCGTTCCCGCTTCCGGCGGGCGGCCGCCATCGCGGCGCGCTGGCGGGCCAGTTGGGCCTCCCGCGCGCTCCCCCGTACCACCGGCGCGTTCGGTCCCACCGTCGGTGTGGCGAGCCCTCGCTCACCCCTCGCGGAGGTCTCCGGCCGGTCCGTGCCGGACGCCGCCGTGCCGGGCGCCTTCGTGCCTGGCGCCCGCGCGGCGGGCGTGGCCGTGGTGGCGGGGGTGCCCGCTTCGGGGTCCGGCTCGGCGGGGGTGCCCGCATCGGAGGCGCTGCTGGCGGTGTTCTCGGGGGAGCGGCGGGGGGCGGCGAGCGCGGGCGTGGTGGTGATGTGGGCGAGGCGGCGGCGGGAGACCCAGGCGACCGCGAGCAGCGTGCCGACCAGCCCCGCCTTGACCAGCAGCAGCCGTCCGTACTCGGTGCCGGTCAGCGCGGACCAGCTGCCCACCTGCCGCCAGGACTGGTAGAGGCCGGTCGCGAGCAGCACCGTTACGCACACGAACGCGGTACGGGAGAACCGGCGGACGGCGGCGCGCGGCGGGGGCGGGCCGGTGTGGAGCGCGCCGAGCAGCGTGGCCAGTCCGCCCAGCCAGAGCGCGACCGCCAGCAGGTGCGTGATCGCGGCGGGTACCGCGACGGAGGTCTGGATGCCGGTGGAGGCGTGCTCGGCCAGCGCCCAGGTGGCGGCGAGGCCGACGGTGAGGACGCCGCCGCCCAGCCCGAGCCCGAGCGTGAGATCGCGTTGCCGTGCCCGCCAGCGCACGCCCCCGGGAGCGCCGTCCTCGGCCCGTCCGCCGTCCGTCTCCGGCCGTGTCCCCACCGTCCGTACGTCGGTCTCCGGGGTTGCGGGTTCCGCGGTCCCGGCCTCCGTCGCGGGACGTTCCACCTCGGAACACCCGGTGTCGGTGTCGGTGCTGGTGCCGGTGCCGGTGTGCCGGGCGTATGTGCCGAAGAGCACCGCGAGAAACAGGGCGGCGACGCCCAGCAGGAGGAGCCGGGAGACCAGGGCGGTGCCGGAGTCGGTGGCGACGACGGCACGCAGCACCGTCAGGTCGACCGCGTCGGACAGCTCGCCCGACCCGGTGTACGGCCCGCGGAGCAGCAGTTGGGCGAGGGTGGCGGCGGTGAGGGTGAGCCACCCGGCGCGGGCGACCCGGCGGACGGGGCGCGCGGAGGCGCCGCCGGGCCAGCACAGCAGGACGAAGGCGGCACCGCCGACGAGCAGGGCGAACCCGCCGTACGCCGCGTAGCGCGTGCCGTCGTAGAGCGTGCCGACCAGGCCGCCGCTGGAGCCGGACCCGGACTCGGGCAGTTGGACGGAGGTCTTCGACGGCGCGCCGACGGAGAAGGTGAACGCGCCGGAGATCGGGTGGCTGTCGGCCGAGACGGCCTGCCAGACCACGGTGAACGTGCCCCGGGGCAGCCCGCGTTCGAGGTCGACGCCGCGCCGGACGGTGCCGTCGGCGTCGAGGTCGCGCACCGGGCCGGTGTCGACGCGCTCGCCGCGCGGGTCGAGCACCCGCAGCGAGCCCTCGGCCATGCTGACCGACTCGGAGAAGTCGAGCGTGACCCGCTGGGGCGCGGTGGACTGGACGGCGTCCTCGCCGGGGGCGCTGTCGGTGAGTACCGCGTGCGCGGCGGCGGGTGTGGCGGCGCCGAGTACCCCGAGGAGCGCGCAGACGGCGCTGAACAGCGCGGTCACCAGCCAGCGCGCGGCCGGACCCGGGTGGTCCCCGGCGGCCGGGTGGGGCCCGGCGGCCCGAGGCGCCCCGGCGGTCGGAGGGGCTCCGGAGACCGGGTGGGTGGTGGCCGCCGGGCGGCCACCACCCACCGCGTCAGTGTCCATCGTGGGATCCGCTCCCCGTGGTCCCGTCGTGCTCCGGCGCCCCGTCGTGCTCCGGCGTCTCCTTGTGGTCCGACGATCCGTCGTGCCCGGCCGATCCGTCCGGTGCCGGGGTGTCCGGGTTGTGGGTGGTCGCCTTGACGGGGACGCGCACCGTTCGCTTGCCGGACTTCTCGAAACGGAGGGTGAGCGTCACCCGCTCGCCCACGCGCGGTTTCCGCTTCAGGTCCATCAGCATCACGTGGTGGCCGCCGCGCGTGAGCCTCAGGCTGCCGTCCGCCGGGACGGGGAGGGACCTGACCTGCCGCATCCGCTGGTCCTTGGTGGTGTGCAGCTCCGCCGTGGCGGAGAGGTCGCTGGAGACGCCGGTCAGGGTGTCCGCCGCGGAACCGCCGTTGGTGACGGTGAGGAAGCCCGCCGCCATGTCGTCCAGCACGGGTTGCGGCACGTAGGCGCCGCTGATCGTCAACTCGGGCTTCCCGCCACCCGATCCGGAGTCGTCGGCGGGGTCGTCACCGGAGCCGGAGCCGCAGGCGGTGAGCCCGAGGGCCAGCGCGAGGGCCGCGGCCGCACCGGAGGTCCGGCCGCCGCGCGTCCGCCGGCCTCCGGTCCTCGGGGAGGGGCGGGCGGGGGCGGGTTCGGCGGCGGTCACGGGTTCTGCCCCTTGATGAGCTTCGGCAGGTCCTTCTCCAGCACCTCGGGTGTCGCGTCCTTCTCGGTGTAGAGGACGTGGCCCCGGTCGTCCTTGGGCGAGAAGACGAGCAGTTCCTTGCCGTGCGTGGAGACGATGTCGCCGTTCTTCTTCTTGTACGGGGGTTCCAGCGCGACGTTCACGCTCTGCGCGGCGGCCTGGATGGTGTCGAAGTCGCCGGTCAGCCCGAGGAAGTCGGCGTCCTGCATGCGCAGCCACTTGTCCAGCCGCTTCGTGGTGTCCCGTTTCGGGTCGGAGGTGACGAAGACGACCTTCAGCTTCTTCTGCTGTTCCCTGGTCAGCTTCGACTTGGCGACCGCCAGGTTGCTCATCATCAGCGGGCAGGCGTCCGGGCAGTTGGTGTAGCCGAAGTACAGCAGCGTGGGCTGCCCCTTGGTCTCCTTGACCAGGTCGTACTTCTTCCCCTCGGTGTCGGTGAGCGTCAGGTCCGGCTTCTCGCGGGGCTGCTGGAGCACGATGCCGCCCTTCTTCTCCGGTTCGCCGGAGGCGGAGAGGGTGGCGCCCGCCTCGTCGGCCGTGTCGCTTGTGCCGCAGGCGGAGAGGGCCAGCGCGGTCGCGGCGAGCACGGCGGTCAGCGGGAGCGCGGCGCGGCGCGCGCGTCTCGTGCCGCGCCGGGGGTGGTTCCGGTCGGCGCGCGGGTCGCCGGTGGTGCGGTCGGTGGTGCGCGGTGCGGGGCTGTTCATGGTCTTCCCGGGGTCAGGTGGGTGTGGGGGCCGGTGCGCGCCCGTCGGGGTGCGCACCGGCCGGGTGTACGGGCCGAACGGCGGGGCGGGCGCCGGGAGTTGGCGTGCGCCCCGCCGTCCGGTGGGGGCTCAGGCGGTGCGGCGCCGGCCGGCCAGGACGCCGAAGGCGATCCCGCCGACGCCGGTCACGATGCCGATGACGCCGAGCACCCGCGCGGTGGTGTCGCCGCCGTCGTCCGAGGCCGCCTGGCCGCTGGACGCGCCGCTCTCACCGTCTTCGGTACCTTCGCCGTCCTCGGCGGTCTCGCTGTCGGAGGCGCCGTGGCCGTCGGCCGCGGCGGTCAGCCGGAGCACCGGAGCGGGGCTCTCCGGCTCCTTCTCACCCGGCTCCGGCTCCTCGATCCACCGGACGACCTCGCCCTTCTCGCCGTCCTTGGCCTCGTAGGTCTGGAGGGCCTTGAAGACGAACCGCTCGCCCCTCTCGGGCAGCGGGCCGACGGACACCGGGAACTGCTGGAACTCGCCCGGCTCGATACGGCCCCCACTCCACGTGATCTTGGTGACGGCCTCCTTGATCTGCTCCCCGTGGTTCTCCACGGGCTTGTCCAGCTTCTCCTTGCTGACCTTGACCTCCCAGCCCGGCACCGGCTGCGGCATCACCGAGGCGAGCGGCTGGTCGGTGGGGAAGGAGATCTCCAGCTTGTTGGTCGCCGCCGCGTCCCGTTCGTTGGGGACCTTGAAGCTGAGGGTGCTGAAGCCGCCGCGCGGGGCGGACTGGGGCTCCACGCTCACGTGGGCGGCGACCGGCACCGCCGTGAGCAGCAGGGCCGTCGCGGTCAGCGCGGTCGTGATCCCGGCGCGCGGTACGGCGCGGCCGTGGAAGTGGTTCATCGCGTGCGCTCCTGTCAGAGGCAGGACGGATAGGACGGAGAGGTCGGTGCGACTGCGAGACGGGGTCGCCCTGCCGGGGCCGTCCGCGCGGCCGTGTGCCGTGGCGTCGCGGTGGGCCCGTGCCCTTCGGCGCGCGGCGGAACCGGCGCGCGGCACGGCGAACCCGCGCGGCGCGGACGCCACCGTCCCTCCGCCGGGCCCCGGAAGGGGTACCGCGGGAGCGGTCGCGCGTCAGGCCGCGAGCAGGTACGAGGTCGAGGCGGGCAACGGCGGACCGCGCCGGCGCACGGAGTGCCGCAGCTCGGCGGAGCGCGGAGCCGGAAGCCCGTCCGCCGCCGCGCCCGCCGGGTGTACCGGGGCACCGGAGGTCAGCGCGCCGCTGAGCGCCGCCGCGAGACCGAGGGCGGTACGCAGCGCGCGTACCGTCAGCAGCTCCCGCGCCGCCTCCGCCGCGTGGGCCGGAAGCCACCGGGAGAGCCGGATCAGCTGGCCCAGCGCGGCGTCACCGCGCCGCAGCAGCAGCCCGAGCAGCAGCGCGGCGCAGAGGTGGCCCAGCAGCATCGGGCCGTCCAGCGAGGCCAGCACCGTCCGGGCGGCGCCGCGCAGGCACTCCAGCGGGGCCTCGGCGAAACCGGGCGCGCCGTGCGGCGGATGGTCGGTGACGCCGGGCGCCGCACCGCCGCGCGCCGCGGCGTCCGCCGGGGAGATCCCCGCCTCGGCCACGATGCGGCGCGCCCGGCTCTCCGTCATGGGCCCACCGGCGGACGGCTCACCACAGATCAGCTGACGGGCGAAGGCCACCAGACCGCCCCCGTCCCCGGCGTGCGCGGAGCCGGTGGGCCCGGCGTGACCGCGCGGTCCGCAGGAGAACAGGGCGTGCAGCAGCAGCTGGCCTCCGGCGAGCAGCGCCGCGATGCCCGGGAGTGAGCGCTCCCGCCCGGCGAGGGGGACGGCGACCGCGAAGCAGGCGCCGAAGGCCACCGCGAACGTCCAGAGTGGAAGGGGCGCGTCGGCCGCGAGCGCGTGCCCGGCCGCGGACAGCGCGACACAGACCGCGGCGAAGACCGCGGCCCGCAGAACTCGCAGATCCGTACCGGCGGCCATGGCGCCGCCATCATCTCACCGGCCGCGCGGGGCCCCCGTGGCAGGGTCCGGGCGGGGGCGCGGGACCCCGCGCGCGGCCCCCACCGGCTCCGCCCACGCCGGGCGCGGGTCGCCCGGCCGCCGCCCCTGACGCTCCGCCGGGGGCGTACGGAACCGGGGGTGAATCCGCGCTGGAGGCTGACCGGGCAGGTCACGCGATGTGCGGGAGGGGCGTGGGCGAACGGCGGCCGGGCCCGGACGGCCGTCGCCGGAGCGTTCGCCGCCTGCGCCGAATGAGGGGTATCACATTCGCCGCGCGCGTAGCGCCGCGTGCTCACGGCAATACCTATCGGTACGGCCGGACGCACCGTCGTCCAGGCCAGCCCGCCGTCGAGTCGCGGTCCGGAGGGTGAGCATGAGGATGTGGTGGTCGCTTCAGCTGCGCCGGGAGGCCGCGAGCGTGCCGCTCGCCCGCCGGTTGCTGCTTGACGCCATGCGCTCGGCGGGGGTGGACTCCGAGACCTCCTACGACCTCTCCGTCGCCCTCTCGGAGGCGTGCGCCAACGCGGTGGAACACGGGGCGGGGGAGAGTTCCCGCGCCTACCGGGTGACGGCCTACCTGGACGGCGACCGCTGCCGGATCGAGGTCGCGGACACCGGCCCGGGCTTTCCCGGCGGCTTCGGCCGGGAGCACCGGCCGCTGCTCGCGCCCGAGGGGGAGTTCGCGGAAGCGGGGCGCGGCCTCTTCCTCATCGAGTCGCTGGCCGACCACGTCCGGTGGCACAACAGACCGGGCAGCGGCGGCGCGATCATCAGCTTCGACAAGGTGCTGACCTGGCACGGCGACGAGCACCTGGTCGCCTGACCCGCCCGGTCCCCCGCCTCCCCCCGCTCCCCCGCCTCCCCCCGCTCCCCCCACCGGCGCGGCTCCGCGCCGGGTTCGCGAACTCCCGTACGTGGGCGACCCGTTCACGAACTCCGGTTCACGAACTTCCGGACCTCGGTGCCGGGGCGCTCGACGGCTGGTCGGTGAGCGGCTGGTCCTGGGGGCGCGGCGGCAGCGCGACGGTGAGGTCGATCTCGACGAGCTGTCCCGGATACCCCAGGCTGCTCACGCCGAGGATGGTGCTGGCGGTGCTGAAGGCCGGGCCCAGCGGCGAACTGGTCAGCCGCTCCCAGACGGCGTCGAGCCGGGGAGATCCACCCGCGTCCGCACCGTCCCCCGCGGCTCCGTTGCCCCGTGCGTCCTCCCGTACGTAGATGACGGAGCGGACCACGTGCTCCGGGGCCGCGCCCACGGCGGCGAGCGCCGTCCGGCAGTTCGCCACCACCTGGTCCGTCTGGGCGACGACGTCCGCCCCGCCGACGACCTCGCCCGCGAGGTCCAGCGGGCACTGCCCGGACAGGTGCGCGGTGCGGCCCGCCTCGACGACGGTGATGTGGTGATAGCCCGGGGTCTCGTGCAGCCCCTCGGGGTTGAAGCGGGCGATGTGCGAACTCACGGTGACGGTCCTCACCTTCACTGGCCGGGGACGCCGCCGAGGCGGGCGGCGGACGGGCCCGAGGCTAACCCGGGGAGACCACCCGTGGCGTGCGGTTTTTCCGCGAACCCGCACCTCAGCGGGGTGCCGCCGGACCCCTGCTCGCCCGCGCCGCGCGCGCCTCCCCGCCTCGGACGGCGGTTGTCAGCCGGGCGGGGTGTCCTCGGGCGGGGTGGGGCGCGGGGGTGTCGGCTCGCGGTAGCGGAGCAGCAGCATCGCCGCGTCGTCGTGCAGCGGCGAGCGGACGTGTTCGCTGACGTCCTGCCGGATGGCGTCCAGCGCCCGGTCCGGATCGGGTTCCTTCAGCAGGTGGGCGCGCTCGTCGAGCGGGTAGAAGCGGTCCTCGTGGTCGCGGGCCTCGGTGACCCCGTCGGTGTAGAAGAGCAGCTGGTCGCCGGGGGCGAAGGGCACCCGGTGGGGCCGGGGCGGATCGCCCCCGTGCAGGGTGAGGCCGAGTGGCAGGGCGCGGGCGGGGGGTTCGGCGTAGCGCACCGACTCGTCCGCGCTGATCAGCAGTGGCGCCGGATGACCGAAGTTGAGCAGGGTCGCATACGCCTGCGCCCGGTCCTCGGACAACAGCGGAACCTCCGCGAGGACCGCAGTGACGAACTTCTCCGTCGGCAGGTGCCGTTCCAGCGCGCGTTCCAGCTTCTCGCCGACGGCGGTGAGATCGGGCTCGTCGTACGCCGCCTCCCGGAAGGCGCCGAGGACGACGGCGGCCGTCTCCACCGCCTCCAGCCCCTTGCCCTGCACGTCCCCCACGAGCACCCGCACCCCGCTCGGGCCGGTGACCACCTCGTACAGATCGCCCCCGATCCGGGCCTCGGCGAGCGCCGAGGTGTACGAGACACCGACCCGCAGCGGCCCGGCGCCGCGCGGCACGGGCCGCAGCAGGACCCGCTGGGCGACCTCCGCGATGGAGCGGACGCTGGCCAGTTCGGCCTCGCGCCGCTCCCGCATCGCGGTGGCCACCACCCCCGCGAGGGCGACGCCGCCCACCGAGATCAGCGTGGTGTAGCCCCGGCGCTCCCCGAGCTGCCCGTCGTAGACGATCAGCAGCAGGGACAGCACCAGCGCCAGCCCCCCGATCAGGGCGCTGCGCCGCATGTTCCCGACCAGCCCGGCGAAGGCCGGGCCGAGCGCCATCATCGGGAGGAAGCCGAACCCGGGGCCGACCGCGAGGTCGACGAGCACCACGACGCCCATGGCGAGGAAGGGGAACGCGGACAGCAGTCCGAACCTCAGCCGGGAGCCCACAGTGTGCTCTTCTCCTTGTCCGGGACCGGGGGCTCGCAGCGTACGCACCCCGATCGTTCCTGGCCGCGTGTTTACCGAATCGCAGTGACCGGCGGCCCCGTCGTCCGGCGCGGCCCGGGCGGCCGCCTGTCCCGGGCCGCGCCGGTCCCCGACGGGCCGCCGGCTCAGCCGGTCAGCCGCGCCATCCACGCCTCGACGTCCGTGCTGGTACGGGGGAGGGCGGCGGACAGATTGCGGTTCCCGTCCTCCGTGACGAGGATGTCGTCCTCGATCCGGACCCCGATGCCCCGGTACTCCTCCGGAACCGTCAGGTCGTCCGCCTGGAAGTACAGGCCGGGCTCGACGGTCAGGCACATGCCGGGCTCCAGCGTGCCGTCCGCGTAGGTCTCGCGGCGCGCGGTGGCGCAGTCGTGCACGTCCATGCCGAGCATGTGGCCGGTCCCGTGCAGCGTCCAGCGGCGCTGGAGCCCCAGCTCCAGGACCCGCTCGACGGGGCCCTCCAGCAGCCCCCACTCCACCAGCCGGGTCGCCAGGACCCGCTGTGCGGCGTGGTGGAAGTCCAGGTACTTCGCGCCGGGCCGCACCGCCGCGATCCCGGCCTCCTGCGCCTCGTACACGGCGTCGTACACCCGGCGCTGGAGGTCGCCGTACCGGCCGTTGACCGGGACGGTACGGGTGACGTCGGCGGTGTAGAGGGTGGTGGTCTCCACGCCCATGTCCATCAGGACGAGTTCGCCGGAGCGCACCGCGCCGTCGTTGCGCGTCCAGTGCAGCGTGGTGGCGTGCGGCCCGGCGGCGCAGATGGAGCCGTAGCCGACGTCGTTGCCCTCCACCCGCGCGCGGAGGAAGAAGGTGCCCTCGATGTACCGCTCCGAGGTGGCCTCCGCCCGGTCGAGCACCCGCACGACGTCCTCGAAGCCGCGGGCGGTCGCGTCACAGGCGTGCTGGAGCTGGGCGATCTCGAAGTCGTCCTTGACGAGCCGCATCTCCGACAGGAACGTCTGGAGTTCGGTGTCGCGCTCCTGGGTGACCTTGTCCGTCAGCGCCCGCTCGATGCCCGCGTCGTACCCGCGCACCACCCGGGCCGGGCCGACGGCCTCGCGCAGCTCGTCCGCGACCGTCCGCACGTCGGCGCAGGGCATCCCGTACAGCTTCTCGCTCTCCGCGAGGCTGTGCCGGCGGCCGACCCAGAGTTCGCCCTGTCCGCTGAGCCAGAACTCGCCGTTCTCCCGGTCGGACCGGGGCAGCAGGAACAGGGTGGCGGCGTGGCCGCTCTCGCCGGTCGGCTCCAGCACCAGGACACCGTCCTCGGTCTGGTCGCCGGTCAGGTAGGCGTACTCGACGGAGGCCCGGAAGGGGTACTCGGTGTCGTTCGACCTGGTCTTGAGGTTGCCGGCGGGGATGACCAGCCGCTCGCCGGGGAAGCGGGCGGAGAGCTGGTCGCGCCGCCGGGCGGTGTGCTCGGCCTGCTCGATCGGCTCCAGGTCCGGTAGCTCGGTGTCGGCCCAGCCGGTCCTCATGCTCTCGGCCAGCTCGTCGGAGACGCCCGAGTACAGGCCGTTCTTCCGCGGTTTGATCGGCTGCTTCCCGGTCGCGTCTGCCACGCCTGCCTCCTCTTTGACGGTGACGTCCGCCTTCCATCGTATGGGTGAGGCCGCGTCGCACCCCCGGAGCCGTCCCGCGGAAGTGCCCCGGTCGCCCCGTGGTGGCCGCCGCCGGGCGGACCGGCGGCGGCGGACAAACGGCAGATATCAGTGGAGAACAGCAGACAACGGCAGAGGGAGTCAGAAGCGGACGGCGAGCAGCACCGCGTCCGCGACCTCGGCGTTCGCCGGGCGGGCCCGCCCGGCCGCGCCGGGAACACTCCCCGGAACGTGATGCTCCGCACGGTCCGCGGACTCCCCCGCCGCGCCGGTGTCCTCGGAGGTCCCGGTGTTCCCGGTGGCCCGCTCGACGGGCGCCTCCGGCAGCAGCTCGCGCAGTACGTGGTCGACCAGGGCCTCCGGGTCCGCCCGTACCTCGTCCGGCGCCGCGGCGACCGTCGACCGCAGCCTGGCGAAGGCCAGGTCGACGGGGTCACCGGTACGCCGCAGCAGCCCGTCGCTGTACAGCAGCAACGTTTCCCCCTCCCTCAGGGTCAGCTGGGCGCTCGGCGCCTCCCAGCAGGCCAGCATGTTCAGCGGCGCCGAGACGGTGGTCTCCACGTACTCCGTGCGCCGCTCGCCGGTCACCAGCGGCGGGCAGTGCCCGGCCCCGGCCAGCCGCACCCGCCGGGCCGCGGGCTCGGCGAAGGCGAACAGCGCGGTCGCGGTGCGTCCGGGTTCGGTGAGCCGCAGCAGCACCTCCAGATCCGAGAGGACGGCTACCGGATCCTCGCCCTCCAGCACCGCGTACGCGCGGAGCGCGGAGCGCAGCCGGCTCAGCGTGGCGGTGGTGGCGGCGCCGTCCCCGGTGACCCCGCCCACGGCGAGGCCCAGCGCCCCGTCGGGCAGCGGCAGCGCGTCGTACCAGGCGCCGCCGTCCGGCCCCGGGCGCCGCCGGGCGGCCAGCGTGACGTCCGGCAGGCGTGGCAGCCCGCCCGGCAGCAGCTCGGCGTGGAGTTCGCGCCGGGCGCGCTCGGCGCCGCTGCGGGCCAGCTCGCGCGCGGTGTGCGCGGCGGCGAACCGCAGGTACTGGTCGAGCAGCAGGCGCTGGCCGGGGGAGGGCTCGGCGGGCTGGTCGTACAGCCAGACGGCGGTTCCCAGCAGCGTGCTCGGGGTGCCGTCCGCCTCCTCGGACGTGGCGAGCGGGGCGGCGTAGCTGGCGGCGTAGCCGAGGCGGGCGGCGACGGCCCGGTGCAGGGGGTCGAGGGTGTGGTCGGCGGCGATGTCGGGATGCGCGATCCCGGCCAGCGGATGCGGGACGGCGTCGAACTCCCCCTCCGCACGGCTGTGTTCGGGGCGCCCCGCCCCGGGAGGGACGCCCGGAGTACCGGAGGGGACGCCGGGAGCGCCGGAGGGCGCTGGGGTGTCGGGGGCGGGGTGACCGGCGGTGGGCGTCGGGTCGGGGGGTTCGCCGTCGGGCGCCGGGTGCGCCAGGGGGGCGGCGGACCCAGGCGGTTCGGAGGGTTCGGCGGGCGGCGCTCCGGGCGCGGGGGACGCCGCCTGGGACGCGGGCCAGCCGGAGTGGTGCGGCACGGTCTCCAGTTCGCCGAGGTCGGCGGGGCCCAGGCCCAGCCCGACGGTGCGCCCGGGGCGCAGTCCGGGAAACGCGGGCCAGGCGCCGTCCGCCGGGTGCCCGGCGAGCGGGGCGGCGCCCGCCCCGGACGTGACGGGGTCGGCCGGATGGTGGGCCGGGGCCGCGCCGGACGCGCCGTGCAGACCGGGGACCAGGGTGAGCAGCCCGCGCCGGGCACCGAGCAGGGCGGCTCCCCCGTGCAGCAGTTCGCGCAGGGCGCCGTCCAGCGTGGTGGTGCGCGCCAGGCGTTCCGTCCGCTCGTGGAGCAGCCGCAGATCGGCGAGGCGGTGGTGGAGTTCGTCACGCTCCGCCGTGACGGTGCCTGGCGAGGCGTCAGATGAGGACGGGACAGGTGTGGCCGCCTCGCTCGATGAGGCGGGCGAAGGTTCGAATCCGGCCACTTTCGGCATGTGGGGTGAGGTCATGGCCACCGGCTTCCGCTGTGCCGGACGCTTCGCAACCGCATCACAAACCCCCAAGTCACGCTGGCCGCCTGCACTCCTCCCAGATGTACACGGGCGGATGATGGGATGTCCAGCATTGCCCTGGTGGGGTGTGAGGTGTCCCGCTATGAACCGGTGGGTCACCGGGGGTGGCGCGAGAAGGGGGACTGGCGTGAAATGGTGCCGAGGAGGCATGGAATACTGTCGACTGAGGCCAGTCGGCCGGGCGTTGGCCCGGCTGCCGCGGGTACGGAACCCACAAGGGAAGACACAGCGTCTCAACAGCAGAACGTCCGTCTTTCAGCGCGGAGCGCCGAGTGGATCGGCGTCCGTGACCCTCCCGTACTGGCGGGACTGCACCAGCTAGCACAGCGCAGCACCAAGCAGCACCCGGGCGCCCAGGGGCGCGCCACCCGCCACGTCGTTCCACGTTCCACCACCTGGCATGGTGTGCCGTTCCACCGGCATCGTCCCGGCGAGCGCCACGCGGTGTGGCGCGGCATGATGAGCCATCAGTTGTTCCGGCGTTACGCGGTCATCGATCTGCGGCTGCCGCCATGGGGCCTGGCCACCCATCGGGCGACCGCTCGATGCTCGCGGCGACGTCGACCCTTCGGCACGGAAAGGAACGAGTGCTTATGCGTGAGATCCTCGGAAGGCGACGCATGCCCCGGTCCTCGCTGCGGAACGCGGCGCTCGACTGTGCCACCCGGTGGCGCTGGCCCGTCGTTCCCGGCGTCGGCACCGCGTCGTCCTCCTCGCGGGCCCCGGGCCGGTCGGAAGCCTGTCAGTGCCCGGACGCCGACTGCGCGGTCCCCGGCGCGCACCCCCTCGACCCGGTACTGCTCGCCGCCACGACCGACCCGCGGATGGTCAGCTGGTGGTGGACGGAGCGCCCCGGCGCCTCGCTGATCCTCGCGACCGGCGGTGACGCGCCCTGCGCCCTGAGCCTGCCCGCCATCGCGGGCGAACGGGCGCTCGCCGCCCTCGACGGCGCGGGGGTCCGCCTCGGGCCGGTCCTCGCCACCCCGACGCGCTACTCCGTCCTCGTCGCCCCGTACCTCCTGGAGGAACTCGGCGAACTGCTGTACTCCTACGACCGGGTGCCGAGTTCGCTGCGCTTCCACAGCGCGGGCGGATACGTCGCGCTGCCCCCCTCGCGGACCGGCGGCGGAATGGTGCGGTGGGATCGGCGTCCCGTCGCGGAGGGGCCGGGCGAGACGCCCTGGCTGCCCCGGGTCGTGGACGTGCTGGACGTGCTGGTGGAGGAGAGCGGCAGCGTGCCCGACACCGGCAGCACCCTCCGGTACTGACCCCGGACGGCGGCGCGCGGTGCCGGGGTCGCCGCGCCGCCAGCCCCAGCTCCCCGCCCCCAGCGCCCGTCCGTGGTACGCCGCCGCCCCCAGCGCCGAGCGTCCCGCCCCAGCGCCGAGCCTCCGCCGGTCCTCAACCGCGCCCGCGCCGGAGGGCGTTCGGCACCGCCCGCTCGTCCACCGGTCCGCCCGCCCGTCCGTCCGAGCGGAGGTGGCGGACGAGGCCGGGTGCTGGACGAGCGGGGGCGAGCCGCGACCGTGGCGCCGCGCGGAGGACCCCGGCGGCGCGGACCGTACCCACGCGCGCCCGCCGGGCACACCTGGGCGGGAAGCGGCGTGCGGCCTCCGGACAGGGGCCGACGGGACGGTGGCCGCTGGCGGGGGCGGGCGGAGGGCCAGCGGGAGCCGGACGACGGACTCTCACCCGTACGGGTAACCGGGAGTCCGTGACGCGCGGCGGACACGGACAGCTCCCCGGACGAGGCCCCGCTCTCTCGGTATGTTCGCCCCGCCGGTCTTCAGCCCGGCGGTCTTCCGCGCCTCCCGGACGCCGTATCCACGGGTCCGGTGTCCGTCCCCCGTGTACCAGTGAGTTGCAGGTGGGTCCTCATGCAACTGTCGCAGCCCCAGGGCGCTTCCCGGCTCCGTCTCACCGCGCTCGCCAGTGGCGTCGCGCTCGCCGTCATCCTGCCCTTCGCCGCGGCGACCGCCGGGACCGACCGGCCCGCGCCCGAGCGGCGGACCAGCCACTCCCACTCCCCCTCGGCCGACGAGAGCGCGGGCGCCGGCCGGCACGGACCGTCGGAGGCGACCGGGGACCACCCGCCGCTCGGACTGTCCCGGCTGACCCGGGAGGTGGGCCCGGAGACCTCCCAGGACACCGGGTCCCCCCGCGAGCCCGGCCACCCCCCGGCGGAGCGCGGCGGGGACGCTTCCGGGGCACGGCAGCAGAGCCCGCCGGAGCCCACGGGGCGCCGCGCGCCGCGCCCCTCCTCCGTCGGGTCCCCGGCGTCCTGCGGCCCCGAGGTCGCCGCCCCCGTGGGGGTGGAGGCGCAGACCTGCGTGCTGACCGAAGGACGCGCCGCGCGGGCCCGCGCCTACGTCCGGAACGCCACCAACTCCCGGCTGCGCGCGGTACTGACGCTGCTCGGGCCGGACGGGCGCTCGCTCCGGGTGCGCTGCGCGCTCCCGGCCTCCGGCGGCCTCCAGACCTGCGAGACCCCCGGCCGTCCCCGCGCCGCCGTGGACGGTGAGCCCAGCCGGGAGGGCGGGGGGATGGCGGGGCGCGGCCGCACGGCCGTCGTCGAGGTCGCCACCGCCGACGGCGAGCGGCTGCTGCTGCGGGCGGGCAGCGAGTCGCCCGGCGGACGCCGGGGGCGCTGAACCCCACCCGGCGCGAGCGGGGGCGAGTGGCGCGTGGACCGGGGCATCGGCCGCGCCACGGGCAGCCGGTACGGACGACGATCAACGGTCCGGAATCCGCTGGCTGTTGAGCCCGCGGGGTGGGGTGGGGGCGCGGTGCGGCGAGTCCGGTGGGGGCCGATCCACGGGACCGGGCGGGTTCGGGCGGAGGAATCCGGGCGGCCGAATCCGGGCAAGGAAAAACCCGGCCGCTGGCGACGGGGGATGCACCAGCGACCGGGCTCCTAAGAAGGTAACAAGAGATCGGCTGTTCGCAAATTCGATCGCCCAGATCCAGACGCCGAATTACCTCCGGTTTTAAGCCCCGTACGACGGAGCGTGGCGGGACTCCCGGTTACCGTCAGTTCACTCAGGCCCCGGTGGTCCCACCCGTCACCGTTTCAGCTGAGCGTCACCTGGCGGTTGGTGAGGCCGCTGCGGGCCTTCCGCTCCTCCGCCGAGAGTGGCGCCGCCGAGGCGAGGGCCTCCGCCAGCCGCTCCGCGAACTCGGCGGCGGGCTTCTCACAGTCCCCGGCTGACATGCCACGCGGCAGATCCCACACCGGAACCGTCAGCCCGTGCGCCCGGAACGAGCCGACGAGCCTGGTGTCCTCACCCAGCGTGGAGCGACCCGCGGCGTGCAGCCGGGCGAGGGCGTCGAGCAGTTGCTCCTCGGGGTGCGTCATCACCCAGCGCAAGTGGTTCTTTTCTGGGGTTTCGCACCAGTAGGCACCCTCTGTCCCGTTCAGCCGGGCGGTCGGGATCGCGGCTGAATTGGCTCGTTCCAGTGAGGCGGCGACCTCGCCGGTGGCCTTCTCCGCGTCGTCCACCCAGAAGTCGAAGCCCTCGTGTACCACCGGCGTGAACGCGGCGTCCGGGTCCAGCAGGTCCTGGAGGCGCGGCCCCTCCGGGTCCGGCCGTCCCGCGTCCACGGGGGAGCCGGGCTCGGTGGTCAGCGCGCGCTGGAGGGTGTCCGCGAGGTCGCGGCTCAGGTCGCCGGAGGCGGTGTCGTTCTGGAGGCCGAGCAGCACCTCGCCGTTGTCCCGGCGCAGCGCGGGCCAGGCCATGGGCAGCACCGTGGCCAGGGTGACCGCGGGTACGTCCTCGGGTAGCCCGTCCTTCAGGGTCAGCGACACCGTCCCGGCGGGGACGAGTTCGCGCAGCGCGACCCAGTCCGCCTCGCCGGGCAGCCCCTCGAAGGGGCGGCGCACCAGCTCGGTGACGGCCTGCGCGGCGGCCCGTCCGTGGCACGCCTTGTAGCGGCGCCCCGAACCGCACGGGCAGGGCTCCCGCGCGCCGACGACGGGCACCTCTCCGTCGGCGAGCTGCGGCTTGGTTGCCTTGGTCTGGGGACGGCGCTTCTTGGCCATGACGGAAGGCTCTCCACGGTGCGGCATCGGTTGACGGTGCCTCCCGGCCACGGAGCGCGGGAGGCACGCTGTGAGCCTAGCGCCCGCGCCCGTGGTACGCCGTCCCCCCGCCCGCGGTTCCGCGTCGCCGTGTACGGCTGCCGCTGCCGCTGCCGCGAGCGGGCCGAGCGGGGTGAACGTGCTGAACGGGCCTCGGTGGTGGGTTATGCGCCGGAGGCGGGAGTGCGCCCGGCCGCCGTTCCGCATCGTCGCGCCGTAGCGTCGTGCGGCGGTTGTCGTGCCGCGCCGCCCCCGGGGCCCGCCGTGCCGTGGGCGCGACCCCGGAGGGTGTGCCCCGGCGCCCGCCGTCATGGCGGAGCGGACGCCGGTGGTGGGCGGTCAGCCGCTGGTCAGGTGCCCGGGAGGCCCTCCGGTAGCCCGTCGAGCGTGGCGAGTTCGACGCCGACGCGGTCCGTCAGCCCCCGCCCCGGCAGTCCGTCTCCGAAGGCGTCGTCCGTCGTCAGGACCGCCCAGACGGTGACCGCCCTGCCCGGGTCCGGTTCGCCCCCCAACCGCCCGTACGCGGGGCTCTGTTCGTCGCCGTGGTTCGCGCGCGGGCCGCGGCCGCCGGGGTCGCCCCGGTGCCGCCCGCGCGCCTCCTCGGTGACGCCCCAGTCCCGCGCGAGCGCCGTGATGATAGCCAGTCCGCGGCCTCCTCGGGCGCTAACCGATGGAGTGGCTGGAAGTGGGCGGGTGGGCCCACCACCGTCCGTGACCGAGATGGTGATATCGCCCCGTGTGTCCTGACTCCAGGCCACGTGTACCGATTCCCGCGCGTCCAGTGGGCGCGCATGTCGGCACGAATTGCTGAGTAGTTCGGAAAGGATCAGAATCGCATCGTCGACGACCGAATCGGGCGTTCCGTGCGCGAGGAGGTCCTCACGCACCGTCCGCCGTGCCGTCCCCACGCCCGCTGGGCTGTGAGGCACGGCCATGGTCGACGAAGTAGGCACTTCCTGTGCCACGACCAACGCCACCCCCGAGACCTCCTTTGCCCCACGCCAGAAGATGAATGCCCAGGTGCGGTGGATCGGAAACCGGCCATGCGCGGTCTCTTGACGCGTGAGTAGTGATCCATTACAGACCGGGTGGGAGATCGCACTCCGGGTAAGTGCCCCCACCGGCGCGGCCGTTCCCCTCGGCGGTGACAGGACGGCCCGAACCCGGGGACACGGAGGGGCACAACGGTGCGGGTCGGCCCAAAGAGACGCAGGTCCGGAGGGGTTGGACGAGAGCGGCGCGGATACGGCACCGGGGTGGCGCCCCCCGCACGCGCCCCCTTCCCCGGGGCCGCGCCCCACCGCCCCGGGCCGTGCGCTCGCCGCGCCCCTCCCCGGCGTCCTCGCACCGGAGCTCCGCCTCCCGCCGCGCGCCAGCCCGCCCCTCCGCGCCCGGCCCGAGCCGCTCGCGCTCCTTGCCCCGCTGCCGCTCGTCGTGTCCCGCGTGCCGCGCGTGTCCCGCGTACCCCGCGTGCCGCTCGTCCGGCTCGTGCCCGCGGTGCCGTCGGCGGTTCGGCGGTTCGGCGGCCGTGCGGGCTGGCGGCCACGGCGGGGCGCGCGGCGGGCGGGGTCAGCGGAGCTGCGCGAGCACCTGCCGGGGCCGGTTGGTGATCACCGCGTCCACGCCCAACTCCGCGCAGAACCGCACGTCCTCCGGTTCGTTCACGGTCCAGACGTGCACCGCGTACCCGGCCTCGTGGGCTCTCGCCACGTACTCCGGATGGGCGCGCAGGGCGCGGATGCTGGGTCCGGCGATCCGCACGCCGGGTGGCAGTCGGCCCTCCCGGTGGCGGGGCAGCAGCCAGTGCGTCAGCAGCACCGTCGGCAGGTCCGGGGCGCCGGCCCGCACCCGGTGGAGCGAGCGCGCGGAGAAGCTCATGACGCGGACCGGGGTGGTCAGCCGGTAGCGGTCCAGCAGCTCCAGCAGCCGGGCCTCCACCTGTCCCGCCCAGCGGGTCGGGTGCTTCGTCTCGATCGCCAGCTCGACCGGACGGGGCGCGTCCGCCACCAGTCGGAGCAACCGGTCCAGAGTGAGGACCGAGGTCCGCTCCCGCTCCTCGTGCTCCGGCGACTCGTACGGGTCCGGGTACTCCTTCCAGGAGCCGAAGTCCAGGGCCGCGAGGTCGGCCAGCTCCAGCGCGGAGACCGCGCCACGCCCGTTGGACGTCCGGTTGATCCGGCGGTCGTGCACGCAGACCAGGTGCCCGTCCGAGGTCAGGCGTACGTCGCACTCCAGGCCGTCCGCCCCGTCCTCGATCGCTCTGCGGTAGGCGGCGAGGGTGTGCTCGGGGACGTCCTCCGAGGCGCCGCGGTGTGCGATGACGGTGATGGGCCGGGCCCCGGCGGCTCCCGGCCCCGGGCTGATCGGGAAGCTCACCGGGTTATCGTGCCACCGAGGTCCGGATGGACGCGGTGGCGGGTGTCCCGGGTGCGTGCCCGGGAGAACTGACGGCAGGCTTGACTCGGCGGGGAGACCGGCCCCGCCGCGGTATCCGCCCCCGTGGCGTCGGCCGGGGATAAGGTCCGGCCGCCCGGGACGGTATGCCGCCTTACGTCCGTCTGACGCCTCATGAGCAATGCTCATGGACGAAGTGGTCCACGGAAGTCGATGAGCCGTCGGCAACCTGGGCGGCACCGGGCAGACCTGAGCGGACCCGAACGGACCCAGTCGGGACGGGGCGCCAGGACCGGCCGGTGGGAGAGCGAACGAGCAGGAGCCGAACCGAGGTCCGGTCCGTACGGAGAGCCGGGCACCGAAGCCGTCCGTGGGACGTCCTGTAGCGGAGGAGAGAGCGTGAGCACCGAGAACGAGGGCGCCGCCGGCACGCCTGCGGCGCGGCCGACCCCCACGTCACCGGAGCCGGAAAGCTCCCGTCCGGCCGGCGAGGGGGACTTTCCGCTGCGCGCGCCGGAGGGCGCCGACGCCGGGGACACCCGGCCACGGCCAGACACCCCCGACCCCGCACCGGAGGCCGCCCCCGGCGGCCCCGCGCCCACCGACACCACCCCGGCGGCGAGCGCGGGCGAGGCGCCCACCCGCCGCGAACCGGTCGCGGCCGACCACCACGCGCCCCCCGGTGGCCCGGCGGCGGGCGCGGGCGGTCCGGCGGCGGGCGCGGGCGGCCAGTACTTCGGCGCGGACGGCGGGACGGGCGCCCCCGGTGCCCCTGGCGGCGGTGCCGGAGGACCGCAGTACCCCTGGGGCGCGCCGCCCGCCCCGCCCCCCGGTGGACGGCGCCGTTCCGGGCTCACCGCCGCCATCGTGGCCGGTGCGCTCTTCGCCGGACTGGTCGGCGGCGGCGTCGGCTTCTGGGCTGCCGACAGCGGGAGCGACGGCAACAGCACCACCATCTCGGCCGACGGAGACCCGGAGATCCTGAACCGCTCGCCGAACTCCGTCGCCGGAATAGCGGCCAAGGCACTGCCGAGCGTGGTCACCCTCCAGTCGGCGGGCGGCGGCGAGGAGGGGCAGGGCACCGGCTGGGTCTACGACAAGGAGGGCCACATCGTCACCAACAACCACGTGGTGGCCAACGCGGCGGACGGCGGCGAGCTGACCGCCACCTTCTCGGACGGCAAGAAGTACCGGGCCGAGGTGGTCGGCAAGGCCCAGGGCTATGACATCGCCGTCATCAAGCTCCGGAACGCGGACGACCGGAAGCTCACCCCGCTGCCGCTCGGCAAGTCGGGGGACGTGCAGGTCGGTGACGCCACCATCGCCATCGGCGCGCCCTTCGGCCTCTCCGGCACCGTCACCACCGGCATCGTCAGCGCCAAGAACCGGCCCGTCGCCTCCAGCGACGGCGCGGGCAGCAAGGCCTCGTACATGAGCGCGCTCCAGACGGACGCCTCCATCAACCCCGGCAACTCCGGCGGCCCCCTGCTGAACGCGCAGGGCGCGGTGATCGGCGTCAACTCGGCCATCGAGTCCGGCGGTGGCGGC
Source organism: Streptomyces sp. AJS327 (assembly GCF_013450295.1). GTDB lineage: Bacteria > Actinomycetota > Actinomycetes > Streptomycetales > Streptomycetaceae > Streptomyces. The sequence goes on along the minus strand of NZ_SKBR01000003.1, from coordinate 138,411 downwards.
GGCCAGTCGCGGGCGGGCAGCGTCGGCCTCGGCTTCGCCATCCCCGTCAACCAGGCTCAGCGGGTCGCGGCCCAGCTGATCAAGGACGGTGTCCCGGTCTACGCGGTCATCGGCGCCACCGTCGACATGGGCGAGACCGGTGGCGGCGCCACCATCGCGGAGGGCGGCCAGGACGGCGGCCCGGCGATCCCGAAGGGCAGCCCCGCCGACCGCGGCGGTCTCCGCTCCGGCGACGTGATCACCAAGCTCGACGACACGGTGATCGACAGCGGACCCACCCTTATCGGCACCATCTGGACGCATCAGCCCAAGGAGAAGGTGACCATCACCTACAAGCGGGACGGCAAGGAGGCCACCACCGAGGTCACCCTCGGCGCCCAGCGCGGCGACCGCTGACCGCACCGTCCGGCCACCGGATACGGCGTGCGGCCACCCCCTCCGCACGCGCTAGGCTGTCCCCGCGTCGCCGCTGGTGGCGACGCGGGGAGGCGTGCCCGAGCGGCCGAAGGGAACGGTCTTGAAAACCGTCGTGGCAGCGATGTCACCGTGGGTTCAAATCCCACCGCCTCCGCAGCGGTAGCGAACACGCGATGAGAGGCCGCCCCTCAACGAGGGGCGGCTTTCCGTGTGTCGGGGTGTCTCAGGCCGACCCGCCCGGGTGCGGGCCCCGGCGGGGAGAATGGCGCGATGGGTAAGGAACACGGAGGCACGAGCGACCCGGCGCGCATCCTGGAACTGCTGTGGCGGGAGCCCGGGGCCGGGCAGCCTCGCCGCGGGCCCCGGCAGGGGCTGTCGGTCGACGCCGTCGTCCAGGTCGCCGTCGAACTCGCCGACTCCGACGGCCTGGAAGCGCTGACCATGCGCGGCATCGCCCGTCAGCTGGGGGTCACGCCGATGACCCTCTACACCTACGTCCCGGGCAAGGTGGAACTGCTCGACCTCATGCTGGACGCCGTGTACCTGCGGATGCCGCGCGGTGACCGGCCGGCCGCCTCGTGGCGCGGCGCGGTGGAGGCCGTCGCGCGGGAGAACCGCGACCTCTACCGCAGCCACCCCTGGGTGGTGACGATGTCCACGGCGCGCCCACCGCTGGGTCCCGGTCTCATGGCCAAGTACGAGCACGAGCTGGCCGCGTTCGAGGGCTCGGGCCTCGGTGACGTGGAGACGGACGAGGCCCTCACCCTTCTCCTCGGCTTCGTGCACTCCACCGCCCGCGCGGCCCTCGACGCCAAGGCCGCCGCCCGCGACAGCGTGATGTCCGACCAGCAGTGGTGGGCCGCCAACGAACCCCTCCTGGCGAAGGTCTTCGATCCCGCCCGGTTCCCCCTCGCCGCACGGATCGGAAGCGCGGCGGGAGAGCGCCATCAGGGGATGTACGACCCGGACCACGCCTTCGACTTCGGGCTGGAGCGGATCCTCGACGGCATCGCCCGCCTCGGTGACGACCGCGACGCCCGGTCTTCCGGGGAGTAACTCCGGGGAGGGGCCAGGCGCGTGGGTTCCGGCGCGGCCGGAGCTCCGCGTTGTGCGGGGACGCGGGCGGTGTCGCCGTCCGGGGGTGTGGCGCGGTATGGGGTAGGGGGTGCGTGGGGATCCTGTGCCGTTTTCCGGGATGCTTCGCGAAGGACGCGGCAGGCGTTCCGTGTGACGCGAGAGCGGACGCGCACGCGGGATTGACGGGCGGCCAAGGTGGGGATGAGCTTGCTCCGCAGCTGACCCCCCACGGCGAAAGGCAGCGTTATGCGAAGCAGAACCGCTCCACCATCCTCCGGTACCAAAGGGGCCGTATCCCGGAATACCCGGCGAACCAGGCGTCTTCTCGCGGCGTTCTCCGTCATCGGGGTGCTGGTGGCGGGAACGGCGGCGCAGTCCCACGCCTCCGAGGACTCCCGTGTGAAGGAGTCGACCTCGCCCTTCACCGGCCTCCCCGCCGACCCCGCGCCGGTGCTGGCGGTGAAGATCGACAACGCGTCCAAGGCGCGGCCGCACACGGCCGTCGAGGACGCGGACATCGTGTTCGTGGAGAAGGTCGAGGGCGGGATGAGCCGCCTGATCGGCGTGTACTCCTCGCAGGTGCCCGAGACGGTCGGGCCGGTCCGCAGCGCCCGGGAGTACAACGTCGAGCAGCTGCGCACCTTCGACCGTCCGGCGCTGGCGTACTCCGGAGCGCAGGCCGGAGTCGAGGACCTCATCCAGAAGTCGCCGCTGTACGCCCTGTCCAACGACACCTTTCCCAGCGGCTATTACCGGGATGAGGGACGGGAGCCGCCGCACAATCTCTTCCTGAATCCCGACAAGGTGCTCGACGCCGCCCCCGACGCGAGTCTCAGCTCCGATATCGGATTCCGTTTCGGTGACAAGCCGGGCGGCGGAGAACCAACGAAGGAACGGAGTGTGAAATACCCGTCGGCGGAGACCGGATTCAGCTGGTCGGAAAAGGAGAAGCGCTGGCTCGCCTCCTTTGACGGAAAGCCCGCCACGAGCACCGACGGTGAGCGGCTGGGCGGAAAGACCGTCGTGATCCAGAAGGTGGACATGCCGCCCTCGGACTTCCAGGACCCGACCAACACCACGCCCTACATCGAGACGGTCGGCAAGGGCGAGGCGACGGTGCTGCGGGACGGCGAGGCGTTCGAGACGACCTGGGAGCGCACCGACGAGACGGCGGACACCACCTTCACGCGCCCGGACGGCACGCGGATGCCGTTCGACCCGGGCCAGGTCTGGGTGGTGTACGAGGAGCGCTGAGCCAGCCGGATGGCCCCGGCCCGGCCCGTGGCCCCGGCCCCGTACGCGGCCCCCGGACGGCCTCCAAGTAGGTAAACGTCAGCGGGTGTTGGGCCCCGGGACGGGCACGGGACCGGGTCCTTCCCGGGGTGGTCCGGGGCGTGGAGCCGGGGTCCGCGCCCCGGCGTGGAGTGGAAGTGGAGCGCCGTTCCCTACGGGACGGCGCTCCACGCGTGTGGGCGGAGAGCGGGGCGTCCAGGGGTGCCTCGTCCGCCCGAGGCGGGAATCTCCGGAGTCCCCAAGGTTTATTCCCGCGCCATCCTTCGTGCGAGCGAACCAGGACAGAAGGGGTGGTTCGACCGCCGGCTCATGGGCAATTCTGGATTCGCGAGACGGAGCCGCGAAAGTGGTCACGGATCGTCAACTGTCCGTTGGGAACGCTGAGTCGAGCGTCACGGAGGAACGTATGACGGTACGTCATCGGAATGACCGGGTGAGTCGCCGCGGATGTTGTCGCGGGCGATCTCCGTGATGAGGGGCGGGTGTTCGCGGCCGCTCCGGCCGTGAACACGGGCACCCGGGGTGGGGCAGCGCCGAACTGGCCGTTCGGTCACGGGCGATGGTGGAACACACGCGGTGCCTGTCGACAACACCGGGGGGAACTCAGGCCGCGTATCCGAGGAGTTGCGCACCCGCACCGGAGGTGGCCTCCGAGTCTCGCGCTCGCGCGAGGAAGTCTGGTTCGCAGAGGGAGTGGTGTGTCTGGGGTAACTCAGTGGAGCAGGGTGCTCATGGGGATGGGTTAGGGCCGTGTGCTCGTACCGCCAGGGCGGTTCGGGCACACGGTCTTGTGTGCTGCCGGTCCAGGGCCCCGTGCTCACGGCCCCGTGCTCACGGCCACCACCCACGGCCGGTCGCGGACGGCTCACGGGCTGACGCTCCCACCGGTGGCCCTGGTTCGTGGCCCTGGTTCGTGGCCACGGTTCCGGGGCTGGGCCGCCACACCCGGCGGCGCGCCCGTACGGCGGCGGGGCCGATCCGGTGGGGCCGGGTCGGCCGGAGTCGGCCCAATCGGGGGTGCACCGGAGGCAGCTCGCTCGGGGTGGGAGCGGTGGACCGGGCTCCGGCTGGCGGGAGCTGGGTGGCGGGGCTGGGGCGGATGGCTGATTCCTCGGGTCGGTGCGGCGTGGTGGACGGTGGGAGTCAGGGTCCGCGGCTTCACTCGCCCCATGCACCAAAAAAGGCGGATTATCGGATGTGTTCTGGCGACGGTCACCGTGCTCCTCCCGATGGACCCGTCCGGCGCCACCACGATCCCGGGTGGAGACGGCTCCGCGTCGCCGGAGCACCGCTCCGGGGAGGCGCCCCTGAGCACGGCGGGCGCTCCCCGGGAGCGTCCGGTGGACCCGGCGGCCCCCGTCAGCCTGGCGGATCCCGCCCGTCCGGCCGCTGCCCGGTCTTCGGCGGGCCATGCCGCCGGTCCCGCCGTGACCCCCGCCGTCTCGGCGTCCTCCGCCGCCTCGGTGGCCGGGCGGTCCGACGGCGGGGCGGGACGGGCCGGGGCCCCGCGTGCGCTGCCGTACTCGCTGACCGGCGATCCGCGCGCGCTGGGGGCGCGGGTGTTCCGGGGCGCCGCCTTCGACACCTGCCACACCCCGCCGTACGACACGATGCGCGCCTGGCGGCGGGCGTCCCCGTTCCGCGCGGTGGGCGTCTACATCGGTGGCCGGGGGCGGGCCTGTCCCCGGCAGCCGAACCTGACGCCGGACTGGGTGCGCGGGGTGGACCGGATGGGCTGGCGCCTGCTGCCGCTGTACGTCGGATCGCAGGCGCCCTGCGTCACCGAGCAGTCGAAGCGGCGCGTGGCGATCGGCCGCCGGGCGCCCCGCACCCGGGGGGTGCGGGAGGGGCGGGACGCGGTGCGGCGGGTGAAGGCGCTGGGTATGGCGCCGCGCAGCGCGATCTACCTGGACATGGAGGCGTACGACAGTAGGAGGACGCGCTGCGCGAAGACCACGCTCCGCTTCGTCCGGGGCTGGTCGGCCGCGGTGCGGCGGGCGGGGTACCTGCCGGGTTTCTACAGCAGTTCGGAGTCCGGTATCGCGCACATGGAGCGGGTCCGCCGGGAGGGGAGCCGGGATCTGCCGATGGCGCTCTGGTTCGCGCGCTGGGGAGTGCGCCCCTCGGTGGAAGCGGCGCCCGCGCTGCGTCGTACCCACTGGTGGCCGCACCGCCGCGCTCACCAGTTCCAGGGGAACGTGAAGCGTACATACGGTGGCAGGACGCTCCATATCGACCGCAACGAGGTGGACGCTCCGGTCGCGATCATCAGGTGAGTCCCTGAGCCACCCTGATCCCGGCGCCGTACGGTCTCCACCCTCAGGAGGTGTAGGCAGCACCACCCCTACACCCTGAGGCGGACAGTCCATCGGGACCTCCGATCGATCCGCTCACCCGGCCTCCTCTCCTAGCGTTGAGCCATGACCACGCCTGGGACTCTCCGGGAGAACCGGACCGCCGCTGCCGCCTTCGCGACCCCGGGGGTACGCCCCGGGCCGACGGCCCCACGGACGTACGCCAAGGCCGTCGTGTCGGCCACCGTGCCGCAGGAGGTGGGGGGCCACGCCCCGCTCGAACCGCAGTGCGCCGGGGCGTCGTCCCGGGCGGCGGGAGTGCCGACGGCCACCGCCGGGGGCATGACCTTCACCGCGTACGTGCGGGCCCGGGGTCCGGTGCTGCTGCGCACCGCCCGCTCGCTGACGGCCAACCCGTCCGACGCCGAGGACCTGCTCCAGACGGCGTTGACCAAGACCTACCTGGCGTGGGAGCGGATAGAGGACCACCGGGCGCTGGACGGCTACGTCCGCCGCGCGCTGGTGAACACCCGGACCTCGCAGTGGCGGAAGCGCAAGGTCGACGAGTACGTCTGCGAGGAGCTGCCGGAGCCCGGGCCGGTGACGGCGGCGGACCCCGCTGAGCAGCAGGCGGTGCGGGACGCCATGTGGCGCGCGGTGCTCAAACTCCCGGCGCGGCAGCGGGCGATGGTCGTCCTGCGGTACTACGAGGACCTGAGCGAGGTGCAGACCGCGGAGGTACTCGGGGTCTCGGTCGGCACGGTGAAGAGCGCGGTGTCCCGGGCGCTCGCGAAGCTGCGGGACGATCCGCAGCTGCACCAGGAGGCCCAGCCCGTGGGCTGACCGGCCGCCTGGTCGCCCGCGCCCTCCGTTCCTCGTCGCGCACCTCCCGCCCGGGTTCTCGTCCGCGGTCCTCCGGCTTCCGTCTTCCAACACGCGCCCGTGGTGGGCCGGTTCGGGGTGGTGGGCGGACTGTGGGCGCCCGCTGCGGGCCGGTTGGGGTGGGGGACCGAACGCCCGCCGGATGGTGGGCTGTTCGGTGTGCGCCCCCGGAGGTGCCGCTGGACGGGGTGGCGGGGTGCGTCCGGGGTGGATGTACCGCCGGTGCTGCCGAACTGCGGGCGTTGTCACGGTCATTGGGCGGGTGCGCGGGGACCGGGGAGAGGGGCGGAGAGGTGGCTCCCGGAGGCCGGGCGAAGCGGGCGCGGCCCGGCCGTCAGGTTCGCCGGAACGTCTGTCGCCGAGGCTGTCCGTGGGCTACCGTACCGTCCGGTACCTGCCCAGTTTCCCCTCGGGCCTTGAGGATTGGTGTCGATCATGTCCCTTCCACCGACGCCGCACGGCGAGCTCCAGGTGGGTCGGCTGCTGACCTATACGCGTCGGTACAGCCCGGCGGAGATCGCTTCCTACGACTCCCTGTCGGGGCGGGTACGCGCACCACGGGGGAGCGCGGGCGAACTCCCGGACCTGCTCGTCGTCGCGCCACTCACCAAGCTCGGCGGGGACCTCAACTACCTCGCGCGCAAGATGACATGGCGGCGTACGCGCCCGGTCCTGGCCGACGAGGAGCTGACGGCCGAGCTGGAGGTCCTCAAGCTGGAGGAGGACGCCGGCTTCCACCGCATCGCCTTCGACGCCCGGGTCCGGGCGGGCGACGGCGAGGTGGTGCTCGACGGCCACAGCAAGGGGCTGGTGCTGCACGTCGCGGACGCCCCAACGAGCCCTGGAGAGCAGGGTGGTGACGCCGCGCCGCACCCCGGCCGACCCGAGGCGGACGCCGCGCTGCTGGACGGCATCGCGCCGCGGGCCGTGCTGCGCGGCAGCGCCACCGTCACCGCTGAGGACATCGCGCTCTGCGCGGAGATCACCGGTGACTACGGGGCCCACCACCTCGGGCACTCCGGTGAGCGGCAGATGGCCCAGGGCCTGCTGACCTCCACCTCCGTGCCCCTCATCCGGGGTGACCGGGGCTTTCGGCACCACACGGTGTCGATGGTCTTCCTCCAGCCGGTGCACGTGGGCGACACCGTCGACTCCGAGGTGCTCGTCGAGGAGGTCGCCGCCCCGGCGGGCGAGGGCGCCGAGACGGCTGGCGAGGGGGCGAACTCCCCCGAGCCGGTCCTGACGTTGTCCACCACGGTGCGCAACCAGAACGGTACGGAGGTCCTCGTGAGCCAGTGCACCGGCGCGTTCGCGGACGCCGCGGGGTGAGCCGGGCAGAGCGCAGCCCCCGAGCGGGGTGAGCGGGGGCGGGTGTCCCAAGGTCCTGCTCTCGTAGGGCGGTTGGTGGTGTGGTCCATGCGCCGGACGGTTCGTTCCCGGTTCGGCTGATCGCTGGTCGGGAACGGTCTCCGCGCGTCACATCACTCACCGTTCCGCGTCACACGGTCGACCGGGCCGTGCCCCGGATTCGCCCGGCCCGGTGGTTGCCCGAGGCCGAACAGCGGGGGTCCGCGGTCCGGTTCGCCGGGCGGTGTCTTCTCGCCATCCGTCGCCGATCGTGAACCCGCCCTCCTCGCCCGGTACGTTCCCTCACCCCTCCCACCCGTCTCCGTTCCCCCTCCTCCCGGCCCTCTCGTACTTCTCGGCACGCTCATCAACTCACCGTCGCTGTCTGACCGTTCGCCTATCGTTCCGCTGACCGTCCGCCCCCACGGTGCCGTCACGTACACGTGCTCCGCGCACGTTTCGTCCCGTATCTCCTGAGCAAGTGCGCCTCCCCCGGTCAACCCCCCTGGTTTTCCGTATCGGTCCACCGCCTCCCAGGAGGCTGAGTAAAGGTTCGCGCATGCCTGGTCAGAGCACTTCACATCGGACACACGACGAATCCGCCGCTGAGATCGACCTCCTGTCCCACCATGTCCTGCGGGACCCGTACCCGACCTACCGCCGGTTGCGAGACCACGATCCGGTGCACTGGGACACGAAACTCAACGGGTGGATCATCTCGCGTTACGAGGACGTCTACGGGGCGTTGCGGGACCCGGGGCGCTTCTCCTCCGTACGGCTGGCGCAGATGATCGACGGCCGGGTCCCCGAGGAGGCGAAGCCGATCGCGGAACCGTTCATCACCGTGGCCTCCCAGTGGAGTTGGATGAACGACCCGCCCCACCACACCAAGCTCCGCCGGTTGATGAACCGCGCGTTCACCCCGCGTTCGGTGAGCGGTATGGAGGAGCACATCGCGGAGACCGTGGAGACGTTGCTCGCCCCGCACCTGGAGAGCGACCGGCTCGACCTCGTCCCGACGCTCGGCTACCCGCTGCCCGCCTACGTGCTGGCCGACTACTACGGCATCCCGCGTGCCGACGCCGACCGGCTCAAGGGCTGGTCCGACGCGATGAAGGTGTTCGTCGGCGGCAGCCCCGACCTGGGCGCGACCGCCGCTCCCGCCGCCGCCGCGATCGACGAGATGATGCGGTACTTCACCGAGGCGGTGAACGAGCGGCGTAAGGAGCCCCGGGACGACCTGATCTCCCGGCTGGTGCACGCCGAGGACCGTGGGGACCTGCTGAGCCAGGACGAGGTCGTCGCGCAGGTGGTGCTGGTGCTGGCCGCCGCCTTCGTCACGACGATGGACATGATCGGCAACGGGACGCTGGCGCTGCTCAGCAACCGCGACCAGTGGGAGCGGCTGGCCGCCGACCCCGCCCTGCTCGACACCGCGATCGACGAACTCCTGCGCTACGACGGGCCGGTGCAGCTCACCCACCGGCGGGTCACCGAGGACATCGAGCTGCACGGCACCCGGATATCCGAGGGGGACATCGTCTACCTCATCCGGGGCGCCGCCAACCGCGATCCGGACCAGTTCCCGGACCCGGACCGGCTGGACGTGGGCCGCGAGGGCGTCGAGCACGTGGCCTTCGGCGCGGGCATCCACTACTGCCTGGGCGCGGCGCTCGCGCGGCTGGAGGGGCGGCTGCTGATCGGCGCGCTGCTCCGGTACTTCCCCGGGATGCGGCTGGACGAGGAGCGCCCGCACGAATGGCGGGCGGACAGCCTCCAGTTCCGTGGGCTGCGCTCACTGCCCGTGCGTACCGGGCGGTGACCACGCGCGGGGGCCGGGCGGCGGAGGCCACCGCCGGGGAAGCCACGGAGCCCACCGTCGCGGAGGCGGCGGGGCCCGTGGCCCGGGCAGACCGGGAGGAGGAGGCCGGGGCGGTCGAGGTGCACCTGCTCGACTGGGCCGACGTGCCCTGGAGTTCGGTGGCCGAGGTCCCCGGGCTCCCGGCGGACGACCTCGCGCACGCCACCGCGTACTCGGGCGCGCGCCGTCAGCTACAGGCGGCGCTCGCCCGGACGGTGCTCCGCGCGGTACTCGCCCGCGCTCTGGACGTACAGCCCGGCGCGGTACCGCTCGTCCGGGGAGCGGACGGACGCACCCGGTACGCCGCCGCGCGCTGTCCCCGGGGCGGCCCGCCGCCCGCGTTCGGCGTCAGCCACGACGGGGTGGGTCTCGCGGTGGCGTTCCGCGCGGGACGGGAGGACACGCCGGACGACTGCGGCGTCGACGTGGAGGACGGGCCGGTGACGGACTTCGTGGACGTGGCCCCGCGCTTCTGCGCGCCCGGCGAACTCGGCGGCCCCGGCTGGGCGGTGCCCGGCGACGTCCGGCACGTCACACCCGGTGACCGGCGGGACGGCCCGGACGCGGGGCCGGGCGTGGAGGCGCGCGCCCGCTGGACCGCGAAGGAGAGCGTGGCGAAGGCGCTCGGCCAGGGCCTTCGCGCGGGGCTCCGCACCGTGACGACCGAGCCGCTCCCGGGCGGAGCCGGGTGGGCGGTCGCCCACTGGCGTGGCGGCCCCACCGGCCACCTGGTGCGGACCCACGTGGTGCCCGGCCGGGCGCTGTCCCTCGCGGTGCGCGCCGCCAGCCCCCCGGCCGTGCGCTGGACCCGCTGGACGGTGACCCGCGCCGGAGCCACGGCGGACCCGGCCGTCGTGGCGGTCATGGCGGACCCGGCGGGCATGGCGGGGGAGGGTGGCGGGCCCGGGGCGCGGTCGGCGGGGCGGTCGTCGCGTCCTGCGGCCCGTACCCGCGCCCCGGTGCTGCCCGCCTCCCCGGCCGGTGGCCGTCCGGGGCGGGGGCGCACGCTCCCGCTCGGGTCCGGAGACGAGCACGCCCGTCGTGGTGTCGCGCGCCGTGGTGGTCCGTGATGCGCGCGACCGCGTCCGGTGCCCCCCGGCCTGGGACGCGAACTCCACGTGACCGCACTCCGGTTGGCGCGACCCACGGAGGTGGGTGAGACGCGGGCGCGGACGGGAAGGGTGGTCCGGTACGGGCAGCGGGGCTCGTCCTGGGATTCCGCTTCTGGTCCGGACCGGCTGGGCGGCCGGAACGGCACGGAGCGGAACGCCGCCGGGGAGCACGGCGTTCCGGCCCGTCCGGGGTGGTCCGGACGGTACGTGCCCGGACGGGACGGGATCGGGTCGAGCGTGGCCCCGGGGTCAGAACCGGGGTTCCGGATCTGGTGTCGGTACCCAGGCTCGGGTTGGCTCGGGGCTTCGCCTCGTGTGGGGGCCCGGAGCCGAGGGCAACGACAGGTGCGGGAGGGACGGTTGGGTGACGAACGTGTCCGGTACGGGACGACCGGCGACGGGGCGTGGCACGCCCCGGCGGCGAGTGGTCTCCGCGCGTTCCCGGCGGCGCCCTCCGGGCGTGGGCCGCGAACGGCGGGCGGAACGCGGGTGGATGGCCGGTCGGCCAACGTCCTGGCCGGTGGCCGTGGCCACCTCCGGGGCGCCGCCGGAATCGCCGTCCGCCCCAACGCGCCGCCCCCGTCCCGCTGTTCGGGAACACACCGGTCACCGCCGCCGACACCGGGGAACCGTTCCGCCGCCGGGTCCGCGGACCGTGTCCGGCCACGGAGCCGGGACGCGCCGCGGACGTGACCGTCCGGAGCGGCCCGCGAGGTGACCACGGCAGCGCCGAGGTGGCGCGGCATCACGGGACCGTCACCACCGGGCGCGTACGCGGCAACGCACCGCGACGCCGCGGTCAAACGGTCCAGCGCGCCAGCCGCGGTACGCCAGCAGCGTCAGTACGTCAGTGAGGGGGCGGTCCGGGGAGCTTCGTGCCACCAGGCGTGTGGTCCCGGCGCCGCCCCCGGCGCGCGGCCTGCCGTTCCCCGCGCGGGGCCCCGGTGCCGCACACCGGTTGACCGGCGCGAGGACCTCACATCACCCCACCCGATGGCCAGTTGGGAGACTCATGTTTGCCAAGACCCTGCACGAGACCCTGGACTCCGTGGCGGAGCGCCGTCCGACGGTGCCCGTCGACTTCCCGTCCGAGAAACGCTCCACCACCCTGGGGGAGTTGGCCGAGGACTCGCGCCGTATGGCGCGGGCGCTCACCGGTGCCGGGGTCGAGCCCGGTGACCGGCTGGGCGTCCTCTGCCAGAACGAACCGGACTTCCTCGTCGCGCTGTTCGCCGCCGCGCGACTCGGCTGCGCCGCCTGCCCGTTGCCGATACCGACCGGGCCCAAGGACGTGGACGCCTATCTCGGGCGTCTCGGCCGGGTGTCCCAGGTCGCCGGGATGCGGCACCTGGTGCTCTCGGCGAGCTTCGCCTCGTTCGGGGAGTTCCTCACCGGCGCGCTGCCCGGCGTCGCCGTCCTCTCCAGCGACCTGGCCGCCACCGCAGAGACGAGCGCCGTCGCCGCGTTCCAACCACCCACGGTGGAGGCGGAGTCCACCGCGATCGTGCAGTTCACCTCGGGCAGCACCGCCGACCCGAAGGGGGTGGAGCTCAGCCACGCGAACATCCTGGCGTGCCTGGAGGCCATCTCCGTCGGCATCGAGCTGGGGGACGAGGACAGCCTCGGCATGTGGCTGCCGCTCTTCCACGACATGGGTCTCTTCGCCACGCTCAGCGCGCTGTTCGCCGGTATCCCCGCGACCGTCTGGTCGCCGCTCTCCTTCGTGAAGCGACCCGGCGGCTGGCTCCGCGAGTTCGCCGCGAGCGGCGCCACCATCTCCACCAGCCCGGACTTCGGGTACGGCTACCTGACGGACGCGGTCACGCCCGAGGAGGCCGCCGCACTGGACCTCTCACGCTGGCGGATCGCCTTCAACGGTGCCGAGACGATTCGGCGGGACAGCGTCGACGCGTTCCTGGAGCGTTTCGCGCCCGCCGGGTTCCGTCCCGGCGCGCTGATGACGGTGTACGGGATGGCCGAGGCGACCCTCGCCGTCAACTTCCCCCCGCTGGGCCGCGAACCGGTGTGGGACGTGGTCGACCGCGACCGGCTCTCCCTGGAGGGCGTCGCGGTACCGGTGGAGGAGGACGACCCCACGGCGCGCGCGGTGGCGTCCGTCGGCCCGCCGGTCCGCGGCATGGAGGTGCGGGTTTGCGCGACGGACCTACGGGAGACCCGAGCCGCTGAACAGACCGGCGGGGCACCGGCGTTGGACGGTGTGGCGGCGGAGGCCGGGCCGCCCGCGCTGCCGGACGGACGAGTCGGCGAGGTGCTCATCCGGGGCGCCTCGGTGACCCGCGGCTACCTGACGGCGGAGGCCGACCCGCGCGGCTCGTTCACCGCGGGCTGGCTGCACACCGGGGACGTGGGGTACACGCGCGACGGCGAACTGTACGTCACCGGGCGCCTCAAGGAGATGATCGTCGTCCGGGGGGACAACTACTACCCGCAGGACGTCGAGGAGTTGGGCCGTGCCCACCCCGGCGTCTACAAGGAGCGCTGTGTGGCCTACGCCGACACGGCGCCGGACGGATCCGAGCGGATCGTCCTCGCCGCCGAGAGCCGGGAGGCGCGCGACGAGGCCGCCCGTGCCGCGCTGGAGAAGGAGATGCGCGAACACGTCTCCAGCGGGCTGGGGTTGGACGCCGTGCTGGTCCGCGTCGTACCGCCGCGCACCCTGCCCCGGACCACCAGCGGCAAGTTCCAGCGGCTGGCGGCCCGGAAGGCGGTCGAGGAGGCGAGCGGCTGACCAACCTCCCCCGTACGGGGCGACGGTGGGCCCGTCGCTCCGACCCGGCTCGCCCGGAGCGCGGAACCCCGTGCCCGGGCCGGGACACCGTGACCTCGGGGTCGTGCGCTCCTGTGTACGGCGCCCGGCCCGGCGCTCCCGGGCCCTGACCGAGCCATCCGACAAGCAGGAACACCCTCGCAGCAATGGAGTCCAGATGCATGCCTTCGACGTCTTCAACCACTACGAACGGAACCACTGGAAGCTCTCCGACATCGACTTCGACTCGGTCGACCGCTCCCTGGTGGAGCCGGAGTACGTGACCCTCGCCAAGAGCGCGGTCATGGGTGAGTGCAACTCGATCGCCGCCACCCACGGCTTCTTCAACGAGTTCGTCGACGACTACGACTTCTCGGCGTTCGCGGCGATCTGGGGCTACCAGGAACTCCAGCACCACTACGCGTTCAAGTCCTGGCTGCGCGCCATCGACGAGGACGTGGACCAGCGTCCGGTGGACGCGATGCGCGCCCCGTACGCGCCCGGCAGCACGCCCTCGGCGACGCTGGCGACGAACATCATCTCGGAGCTGACCGTCAACCACGTCTACCGCGCCGTGGCGGAGTGGGTGCGGGAGCCGGTGCTCCGGGACCTGCTGCGGCGCGCCAGCCGCGACGAGGCGGGCCACGCACGGGAGTTCATCCACTACACCAAGACGCGGCTGGAACGGCTGCCCGAGGAACTGCCCTCGGTGCTGGAGACGCTCTACGTCTACACCTCCGAGGCGAAGATCAAGCACCCGGTCAGCCTGTTCAAGGACAGCCTGGTGGAGGGGGACTTCGAGACCATCGACACCGGCTTCGAGTTCTTCCTCGAAAAGGTCGCCTCCGAGGGTGAGTTGGAGCAGCTGCACGCCAAGGTGCGGGGCGCGTTCGGCTCCATGACCGGGCTCGACCTGACCAGCGGCGCGCGTATCCGGCGCGCCCTCGCCGGGGCGCTCTCGTGACCGCCGCGCACACCGCCACCGCGTCCGACGGCGCGGCGGAGGCCGAGGGCGGCGCCGACACCGGCAGAGCCGGAATCGAGGTGCCCTGGGCCGCCCAGCCCGACTACCAGTGCTTCGGCTGCTCGCCGCACAACTCCGCAGGTTTGCGGCTGCTGTTCGAGGAGCACGACGGAGGGCTGCGTACCGAGATCCGGCTCGGCCGGGCGCACGAGTCGTACCCCGGTGTGGTGCACGGCGGACTGATCTCCACGATCTGCGACGAGACCATGGGCAACCTCGTGGTGCTCCGGCGCGGTACCCCCGCCTTCACGGTGGCGATGCGCGTCCGCTACCTCACCCCGCTCGCGGTCGGCGACCGGTACCACTGTGTCGCGCGGCTGCGTCCGGAGAAGGAGGGCGAGGAGATCACGCACGCCACGGCGGAGGTCGTGGACGCGGCAGGTGAGGTGATGGCGACGGTCACCGCCAGCTACCGCTGCGTCCCGATGGACCGGGCCAGGGAGCACCTGCGCATGACCGACCACGACGCGGCCGACCTCGTCGAACGGCTCGACCGCACCCGGACGGAGGGCCTGACCGGCGCCTCGTCCGTCACCGCCAGCCCCGGCGGTGACGGCGCGGCCTCCGGCTGACGCCGGAGCCGAACTCCCCGTCACACACGAATGGTTGGAGTGAACCGTGGTGCCGCCGACGGTCCGTGCGCACGCCCGCGCTTCGCGGGGTGACGCGGAAGGCGTGGACGTGGGAGGGAGTTGCCGGATCCGGCGCGACCGCCCGGGCGTTCCCGCCGGTTGACGGCCACCCGACTCCCCAACCACCCGTCCACCCCCCGACCGAGCGGGCCCCTCGGGACCGACCACTACCCGGATCCCACCCCCGGGATCCGACGCTCCTCGCCAGTGGGCGAAGGGCCGCCAGACCCGGCAGTACCCCTAGAAAGGTGAATCCAGCATGACCGAGCAGCGTGAGCAGATCCTGACCACCGTCACCGAGATCGTGGCGGGCGAGATCGGCCAGTCGGCCGACTCCCTGACCCCCGAGACCGACCTGCGCTCCCTGGAGGGCGCCGACTCGGTCAAGGTGCTGCGGATGGTCGCCAAGATCGAGCAGCGGTACGACATCGAGTTGGAGGACGAGGACGTCTTCGGTCTCTCCACCATCACCGAAGTCGTCACCGTGGTGGAGAAGGCGCTGGCGGAGGGCAACTGATGACCACGGCACCAGCCGGGACGGACAGTCCGTCCCTATCGAACACCAACACCCACTACGACCTCGACCCGGACATCTTCGGGCTCTTCCTCGACCCCTTGCGCAAGTACAGCTCCGGGCTGTACCGGTCCCCCTCGGACACCCTGGAGCAGGCGCAGCTCAACAAGCTCGCGTTCGTCGCGGACCGGCTCGGAGTGAGCGGCGGCGAGCGGGTGCTGGACGCGGGCTGCGGCTGGGGCTCGGTCATCCTGCACTTCGCCAAGGAGTACGGCTGCTCCACGCTCGGGGTGAGCCCCGCCGGGAAACAGCACGCCTACATCGCCGAGCGCGCCGCCCAACTGGGCGTCTCCGAGCGGGTGTCCAGCGTCGTCGGGCACTTCGAGGAGGTGGAGCTGCCGGAGGGCGGCTACGACGCCGTCACCATGCTCGGCTCCATCGTCCACATGCCCGACCTGGAGGCCGTGTTGAGCAGGGCCCGCCGACTGCTGCGGCGCGGCGGGCGGTTGTACGTGTCGGAGAGCTGCTTCCGCAGCGAGGGGGTCCGCGCCGAGTTCGACGAGCGGGCGGGCACCCAGTTCGTCCGCGACTCGATCTTCGGCTACGGCGAACTGCGGCCGCTGTCCGAACTGGTGCGGGGCGCCGAGAACGTGGGCTTCTCCATCCAGAGCCTGGACGACCTGACCGCCGACTACCACCGCACCATCGAGGACTGGATCGTCAACGTCCGCGAGCGCGCCGAGCGGATCGACGCGGTGCGGCCGGGGATGGCCGAGCACCTGGAGCGCTATCTGGAGGTCGCCAACGCGGGGTGGGGTTACACCACCAAGCACTACGCGCTGGTGTGCCGGAAGGGGAGGTGAGGCGATGAGCGGCGAGACCCGTCAGCCCCGTGCGCCCGGCACGGAGGACGGCGCGCGCGGCGGCATGGGCGTGCCGGAGGACGCCCGGGCGGCGACCACCCCGCCCGGTACGGCGATCGGCCCCATGCTGGAGCCGTTCGAAGTGGAGGAGTCCGTCACCGACTTCATGCGGGCCACGCCGGTCTCCCGGCGCTGGGACGTGGAGTCGATCACCAGCTGGGACCAGGCCGACGCGGGCCGTCTCACCGACGGCCAGCGGTCGGCGGTGCGCTTCGTCACCCTGATCGAGGACCACCTGCCCGGCTACTTCGCGATGTACCACAAGCTGTTCCCGGTCAACGGCGACGTGGAACGGGAGACGTACCTGCACAACCGGGAGCTGTACCACTTCACCGTCCGGTGGGCGGCCGAGGAGGACACCCACGCCCGGGCGCTCACCCGCTACCAGACGGCCTCCGGGCTGACCGACCCGGAGACGCTCCGGGCGGAGCTGGCGGTGGAGGGGCAGCGGGAGTTCACGCTGCCCTACGAGCACGCCGTGCAGTACTTCGCGTACACGCTCGTGCAGGAGAAGGCCACCCAGATCTACTACCAGCAGCTGCGGGACGTGGTGGAGGAGCCCGTGCTCGCGGAGGTGCTGGGGCGGCTCAGCCGGGACGAGGCCCGGCACTTCGCGTTCATGGCGGACACCGTCGAGCGCTATCTGCGCAAACACGGTGACGCGGTGGTCGAACCCGTACGGGACGTGATCGCGACCTTCCGGATGCCGCTCGCGGGCACCATGCGCGGGTACTGGCGCTGGGCCCTGAAGATCGCGGACACCGCCCGCTACGACCACACCGACGCCTACGAGCACCTGATACGCGTGGTCAACCGCGCGGTGGACGCCAAATCGGACCGGATGGACGAGTTGACGCGCTTCATCTCGTCGTGCCGGACGGTCGCCGCCGTCTGACCCGCGTCCCACCCGGCAGCCGGGCCGTCCCCTCCACGGGCGGCCCGGCCGCCGTGTTTCCGCACCCCGCCGGCGCACCCCGGCCGGGCGGGCGGAGTACGCGCACCCCGTCCGGCGCCGCCCCGGCCCCACCCGCCTCCCGCGACCGTCCTACGGTGAACTCCATGACCCACGCGACGAGTTCACCGATCTGGCCGGTCCTCCACTACGACGACACGAACGCGGCGCTGCGCTACCTCGTCGACGTCCTCGGACTGGACGAGATCATCGCGGTGCCGGACGACGAGGGGGACGTCGTACACGCCGAACTGGGCTGGTCCGGAGGGGGCGCCCTGGTCCTCGGATCGACGAAGCACACCGACAGCGTGCACGGCGGGATGCGGGCCGGAACCAGCGCCGTCTACCTCGCCACGGACACCGTGGACGCGGTGGACGCCGTCCACGCGCGCGTGCGGGAGGCCGGAGGACACGTGGCCGAGCCCCCGCACGACGCCACCTTCGGCTCCGGAGCCGCCTCCTACACGTTCACGACGAGCGATCCCGAGGGCAACCTGTGGACCTTCGGCACCTACCGAGGGGCCAGGGAGACCACCTGAGCACCGGCCCCCGCCACGGCAGTCACCCGCCAACACCGGGGGAGACCGGGGGAGTTGGGACCAGTGCCGGAAACCACGGCGCTCCCCGCCGAGGACCCGGGGCCCCGGGTCCTCCCACCCCCACCGGCCCCCCGGGTCCGGAACGCCGGGGGAGTGGGTGTGACAGGGGTAGTGACATACCGCGCGGTACGCCGCGAGAATCACGGGCACCCTTACAGCCGTACCCCGTGGAGGCCCCCGGTGCAGAGTTCGATGCAGGACATCCCGCTGTCGGTGTCCCGGATACTGACCCACGGGTCGACGGTGCACGGCGGGGCCGAGGTCACCACCTGGACCGGCGAGGGCGAGCCGCGCCGCCGCGACTACGCGGAGACCGCCACCCGCGCCGCCCAACTCGCCCACGCCCTCCGGGACGAACTCGGCGTCACCACGGACACCCCCGTGGGAACGCTGATGTGGAACAACGGCGAGCACCTGGAGGCGTACTTCGCGGTGCCGTCCATGGGCGCGCTGCTGCACACCCTCAACCTCCGCCTCCCCGCCGACCAGTTGGCCTGGATCATCAACCACGCGCGGGACCAGGTCATCATCGTCAACGACACGCTGATCCCCCTCCTCGCCCCGCTGCTCCCACGGTTGGACAGCGTGCGGCACATCGTCGTCGCCGGCGACGGCAGCCGCGCCGCGCTCGACGGGCACCACGCCCACGTGCACGGGTACGAGGAGCTGATAGCGGGACGCCCCGAACACTACGACTGGCCGGAACTGGACGAACGCCAGGCCGCCGCGCTCTGCTACACCTCCGGCACCACCGGCGACCCCAAGGGCGTCACCTACTCCCACCGCTCCATCTACCTGCACACCGTGGCGACGCTGGCCCCCGAGGTGTTCGGGCTCAGCTTCTCCTCGCGCGTGCTGCCCGTCGTGCCGATGTTCCACGTCAACGCCTGGTGCATCCCCTACTCCGCGTTCTTCAGCGGCGCCTCGCTGGTGATGCCGGACCGCTTCCTCCAGCCCGCCCCGCTGGCGGACATGATCGAGCGGGAGCGCCCCACCTTCACCGCCGGGGTACCGACCATCTGGGCGGGCCTCCTGGCCGAACTGGAGGCCAGACCACGGGACGTCTCCTCGCTGGACCTGGTGATCTCCGGCGGCTCCACCTGCCCCCCGACCCTGATGCGCGGCTACGAGGAGAAGCTGGGCCTGCGCCTGGTGCAGGCGTGGGGCATGACGGAGACCTCCCCGCTGGGCTGCGTCGGCCATCCCCCCGCCGGAGCGGAGGGCGAGGAACGCTGGCGATACCGCTACCGCACCGGCCGGTTCGTCGGCTCCGTCGAGGCACGGCTCACCGGCCCCGACGGCGAACGGATGCCCTGGGACGGCGAGTCGGCCGGTGAGCTGGAGGTGCGCGGCCCCTGGATCGCCGCCTCCTACTACGGCGGCGCGGACGGCGAACCGCAGCGCCCCGAGGACAAGTTCACCGCTGACGGCTGGCTCCGCACCGGCGACATCGGCACCATCACCCCGGACGGCTACCTCACCATCACCGACCGCGCCAAGGACGTCATCAAGTCCGGCGGAGAGTGGATCTCCTCGGTCGAGCTGGAGAACGCGCTGATGGCGCACGAGGCGGTCGCGGAGGCCGCCGTGGTGGCGGTGCCGGACGCGAAGTGGGACGAACGCCCCCTCGCCGCCGTCGTGTTGGCCGAGGACGCGGACGCCGTCACCTACCAGGAGCTGCGCGCCTTCCTCGCCGAGCGGGTGGCCCGCTGGCAGCTACCCGAGCGGTGGACGCGGGTCAGCGCCATCCCCAAGACGAGCGTCGGGAAGTTCGACAAGAAGGTGCTCCGCGCGTGGCACGCCGCCGGGGAACTCGACGTCACCCTGCTCACCCCGTAGCCCCGCGGCCCCGTAGCTCGTATCGCCCGACATCCGGTCAACACATCGCCCCGACACGACAGTTCGGACGGGGCGACGAGAGGGACGGCGCTCCCGGGGGTCGGCCCCCCGGGAGACGGACGGTCAGCGAGCGCCGATCTTGGTGAGCAGATCGACGATGCGGGACTGCACCTCAGGGCTGGTCGACCGCTCCGCGAGGAACAGCACCGTCTCCCCGGAGGCCAGCCGGGGCAGCGCCGCCGGATCCATGTCCGCCGACGTGTAGACGACGAACGGGGTGCGGTTGAGCAGCCCGTTGACGCGCAGCCAGTCGATGATGCCCGCGCGGCGCCGCCGCACCTGGAGCAGATCCATCACCACCAGGTTGGGCCGCGTCCGCGCGGCGACGTTCACCGCGTCCGCGTCCGACGCCGCGTGCGCGACCTGCATCCCGCGCCGCTCCAGCGTCGCCGTGAGCGCCGCCGCGATCGGCTGGTGCTCCTCCACCAACAGGACACGCGGCGGGTGTTGCTCGCTGTCCCGCGGTGACAGGGCCTTCAGCAGCACCGCCGGGTCCGCGCCGTACGCGGCCTCCCGGGTCGCCTGTCCCAGCCCGGCCGTCACCAGCACCGGAACCTCGGCGGCCACCGCCGCCATGCGCAGGGACTGGAGCGCGGTACGGGTGATGGGCCCGGTCAGCGGGTCCACGAACAGCGCGGCCGGATAGGCGGCGATCTGCGCGTCGACCTCCTCCCGGGAGTGCACCAGGACCGGACGGTAGCCCCGTTCGGACAGCGCCTGCTGGGTGGAGACGTCCGGTTCCGGCCACACCAGCAGACGGCGTGGGTTGTCCAGCGGCTCCGGCGGCAGCTCGGCGTCCCGCAGCGCGGCGGGAACCGGCACGCCCCGGCCGTCGGTGACCTCCACCGGGCTGTCCGGACCGTCGAGCGGCTCCGGGCCCTCCGTGCCGCCACCCGAGGAACCGTTCCCCGAACCCACCGCGAACTCCCGTGCGGGACCGGACTGTTGGGGAGCGGACCCCTCCTGCGGCGGCAGCGGCCCCGGACCGGGCTGGACGAAGCCCTGCGGACCCGGCGCCGCGGACGGCGGGGCGGCCGGCACGGCCTGCCCCGGGGCGGCCTCCGGGTTCTCCGTCGGCGTCGCGAGCTTCCGCCGCCGGCCGGAACCGGGCGGCGGAGCCGGGGTGGAGGGGGTGGACGGTATGGCGGTCGCGGTGCTCACCGGCCCCTGGCCGCCCTGGCTTCCGTTCGACGTCTGCTGGGCGGCGGCCTGTTCGGCCACGTGCCGCGCGTACGGCACACCCTGACCGAGCGTGCGCACGCGCGGACCACCCTGGCCGGAATCATCCGCCGGACGCTCCGCTTCCGCCGGAGGCAGCGGGGGACGCCCCGGCGCCTGCGCGCCGCCGCCCAGGATGGGGCTGGCGGCGACCGCGTTGTGCGTGCCGCCCGTCGGAACGCCCTGTGGCTCGGACGTGGGTCCACCGTCGCCCGCCTCGGCCTCCGGAGTCGCGCCCAGCGCGTCCCCGGCGCGCGGATCAACCGGCCGCGCCTCCTCGGGGGCGTCCCCCGGAACGGCCGTCTCCCCCTGCTGGGTTGGCCGCGCTGGCTGGGCTGGCTGGTCGGGCGGCCCCTGCGGTCCGGGCTGACGGGGATCCACCGGAGCGGACACCGGCGCACCGGCGACCACCTCGGCCGGAAGCCCGGGCGCCGCACCGGAACCCGGAACGCCCGGAAGCCCCGGTGCGTCCGGCGACGGTGCCCGCTCGGGGAGCTGACCCGGCGGCTGCCCCGGCAGCGGCTGCGCGGGCATGGGCTGCCCGGGAGGCAACTGCGGCCCCTGCGGCCCCTGTCGCGGTGCCGCCGGTTGTCCCGGTTGGGGTGCTGGTGCTGGTGCTGGTGCTGGTGCCGATGCCGGTGCTTGCGGGGGCTGCTGTGCGAGGTGCCCCTCGGCGTCCGGAGCGGGGAGCGGGCCAGGCTGTTCCGCGATCGGGGGCCCGGCTGCGGGCGCCGAAACAGGGGCCCCCGGCGAACCGGTGGACGGGTCCGTCGTACGGGCCGATCCGGGCAGCGCGGCCGGTCCGGACGGCGCCTCGGCCACGGCGGCCTCGGCGGTGGACTCCGCGCCTTGGGCCAGCGCCTCCGACTCGGCCCGGGCGCGGGCCTGCGCCGCGAGCCGACGAGCGCGCCGTCCGCCGCCCCCGGTGCTCGAACCCGCCGGAGGATGGTCGAAGGCGGTCGGTTCACCGGCCGTGGACTCCCCCTCGGCAGCGGTGGCCCCGCCGTCCTCAGGGCGGCGCGCACGTCGACCGGTCCCCGGTGCGGCCTGGTTCGGAATGCCCGACTGCCCCGCGCCCTGCGGGAGTTCGCCCTGCGGAAGCTCCCCCTGGGCCGGGTCGCGCGGCAGCGCCCCCGGTCCCGGCTGCCCACCGGCCGGGCCCGCCGGAGAGGTGGTCCCCGCCGGAGAGGTGGGGCCGCCCGGTGGGGTGGGGCCGCCCGGTGGGGTGGGGCCGCCCGGTGGGGTGGGGCCGCCCGGTGGGGTGGGGCCCGTCAGCACCGCCTGCTCGGGCGGGGGCGTGGGCGAGGGCACCAACTGGCGGCGTCCGCCCTCGGACGCACCCGCCGGGTCCACCGGCCCGGGCGCCGTCGGCGCTCCCGTTCCCGGCTGTTCGGCGGACGGGTCCGCGGGGTGCCCGGCCGGGGAGGCCAGCGGCCGCCGCGCCCGACGGCCCGCTGGCTGGGGAAGCGCCACGCCCTCCGGACGCTCCGGGGCGTGCGCCTCCTCCGGGCCGACCGGGGCCTCCGGTTCGCCGCCGGGCAGCGCGTGCCCAGCCGTCGGCTCGGCCGGACCGTCGAACGCCGGGTACTCCCCGGAGCCCTCGACGGCCGCCCGCTCACCCGGACTGGGGCGACCCCGCCGCCGTCCCGTCGGGCGTTGCCGCTCCGCGGCGGGCAGTTGGGCCTGCGCGGGGACCAGACCCCGCGCCGTCTCGTCCTGGGGCGCGCCGGGGGCCTCGCCGCCGTCGGCCACGCCCGCCGCCGTCGGCTCGCCCGCGCCCGACGCCACCCCCGCGTCCGCCGGGACGCCGCCCACGGGCGATGCCGGGGCACCCGGAGCGGGCTCCGGGCTGGAGTGCGCCCAGGCGCCGCCCACCCCGGACGCGCCGTGCGCGCTGCCCGAGCCGTCCCCGGACGAGGGGGCCTGGTCCTCGGTGCCGCGCACCGGCTGGGCCGGCACCGGCATCACCGTCGTCTCGTTGCCCTCGACGGCCTGGCCGCCCAGGGTCGCGTCCGCCTCCGGCGGCTCCGCGCCCCCCTCGCCCGCGCCCTCCGCCGCGTCCCGCTCGGGCGACGACGCGCCGTCCACCGCGCCGCCCTGCCCGCCGTCCACCGCGCCCGGAGCGGCCTCCGCGCCCTCGGCGGGCGGGAGTTCACCGCCGTCGGGTGTCACCGGGACCTCCAGCACGTACGCGCTGCCACCGGACCCGCCAGGGATCTCGTGCGTCTGGAAGACGCCGCCGTGCTGCCGGACGATGCCGCGCACCATCGGCTCGTGCACCCGGTCCCCGCCGGTGTGCGGCCCACGCACCTCGATCCGGACCACGGTGCCGCGTCGCGCGGCGGCCACCACGATCGTCGGGTCGACGCCCGGCGGCGGCGCCACGGTCGTGTTGCCCGTCGAGTCCACTCCGGCCACGTCGGCGATCAGATGGGACAGCGCGACGGCCAGCCGCTCAGCGTCCACCTCGGCCTCGATCGGCGGGGCGTGCACCGCGAACTGCGCCCGCCCGGGGCCGATCAGCTCCACCGCGCCGTCAACGCCCGCCGCCACCACGGTGTCCAGCGAGACCCTGGCGTAGCGCAGCTTCTCCCGGCCGTCGTCCAGCCGCTGGTAGCCCAGGACGTTCTCGACCAGCTTGGTCATCCGGCCGTACCCGGCGGCGAGATGGTGCAGCAGCTGGTTCGCCTCCGGCCAGAGCTGCCCCGCGGGATCGGCGGCCAGCCCGGTGAGTTCGCCGCGCAGCTGCTCCAACGGGCCCCGCAGCGCCTCCTCCAGCACCGCGAGCAGCTGCTCGTGCCGCGCGACCATCGCGTTGTGCGCCCGCCGGTCCGTGAACGTCAGTACCGCGCCGACGAGTTGCTCCCCGTCCCGCACCGGCGCGGTGGTCATGTCGACGGGTACCACGGTGCCGTCCTTCGACCACAGCACCTGACCCGCGCGCACCCGGTGCTTACGGCCGGAGCGCAACGTGTCGCCCAGCGGCGTCTCCTCCAGCGACACCGGGGTGCCGTCCGCCCGCGAGTGGTGCACGAGCGGGTGGAGTTCCTGACCGCCGAGGTCGCTGGCGCGGTATCCGAGGATCTGCGCGGCGGCCGGATTGACGAGGACGACGCGGCCCCCCGCGTCGACGCCCACCACGCCCTCCGACGCGGCCCGCAGGATCATCTCCGTCTGCCGCTGCTGCCGCCCGAGTTCGGCCTCGGCATGCAGCGTGCCGGTCAGGTCCCGCACCACGAGCATCAGCAGCTCGTTGCCGGTGTAGCCGTTGCTCCCCGGCGGGTGGTCGGCGTACGCGGCCTCGAACGCGGAGGCGTACGGCGTCCGTCCGTCCTCCAGGTTGGCGCTCGTCACCTCAACGGGGAAGGTGCTGCCGTCCGTTCGGCGTGCCACCATCCTGGTCGGCTTCGTCCGCCCCTGGTTCTCCTCGGCGCGCTCCTCGGGCCTGCGCATCGACCCGGGGATGCGCCGCGAGTCGAACTCCGGCAGCAGATCGAGGAGTCCACGCCCCACCAGCGCCGTGCCCGGAGTCTCGAACGCCTCCAGCGCGATGGTGTTCGCGTTGACCACCGTGCCGTTGCAGTTCACGAGGAGCAACGCGTCGGGCAGCGCGTCGAGTATGGCGGCGAGGCGAGCAGCGCCTCGGGATGGCCTGCTGCTCACGGCGACGTTCCTCCCTGCTGACCCCACGGTGCTGGTGACCAGACGCCCGGTTCGGCCGATCCGGTCTCGGCCGACAGTCTGCCGTTCGCCCCGGGCGTGTCACTAGAGGGGAGTCTACGGGGAGCCCTCCGACACGCGGCGGGGGATGTACGCGATGCGCGAGAGGGAGGAGCGAATTCCTCCCGTGCGCCCGACCTGTCCATCCCGCCCCTCTCACTCCTCTCACACGCTGGTCACATCAGGCCGGATTCCCCCGGTTCCGGGCTGCTTCAGCGCCCGGACGTCCCGATCCGGAGCAGTACGTTCCGGAGAGCTCGCCGTTCCGGGCCGCTCACCCCGGGACGACCTCCGTGCGGGCCCGCCACCGGACCCCGCTGCCACCCCGGCCCCTTCCATCACCCGAACCGGTGGCCGCCCCGCTGACCGCCTTCAGCGAGCCGGGCCCATCCGACGGGCCCACCGTCCGCATGCGGGAGGCCGTTCCACCGCGTACCACCGGATGATCACGAAGCGACGCTGACCGCCCCCCGACCGTGGCGCACCCGGCGCGCCACGGGGGCTGCGGCGAGCGGACGAGCGTGCCGGGACGGAACACCACCACGGCGGTGGCCTTCGCGGTGGACCCCGGCAGCCGGGCAGCTGTCCGGCATCCGTCCCGCGTCGGTCACTTGATCTTCGGCAGCGCGGGGACGAGCGAGTCCCAGCGGTCCACCTCGCACCCGTTGGCGCGGGTGAACTCGCCGTCGACCGGCTTGCCCCGCCAGTTGCCGGTGACGTGGGCGGTGGCCGGACCGCCGTAGATCATCGCGCACTGCTCGTCCGCGCCCACCTGCCGGAAGGGGTTCCGCTCCCCGCCCATCGCCCGGTCCACCGCAGCGCAGGCCTCCCGCTTCTTCGGGTGGTCTCCGCCGACGGGATCGCACTCCAGCCGGTACGTACCGTCCATCGACGGTCGTCCGCTGTCCTTGACGACGAAGTCCAGCGTGTTCGGCCCGACCGAGCCGTCCTTGGGCGCGGACCGCGCCTGCTGTCCGGAACTGACCGACCCCACCGGGCGCATGACCTCGGTGGTGCTCCCGGCCGCCGAGGTGGCCGGGGCCGCGTAGCCGACCGCCGTCGCGGCGGCGCCCACAAGTCCCACGGTGGCGGTAACGAGGATGCGGTGCGACATCGTCACTCCTGTCTCTCTGCGACCTGGCCCTGGTTACCCGGCTCACGGATTTCCGTCCCGTTTGCCACGTTCGTCATGGTGGCAACGGCTCGCCGGTTTCGCGATTCCCCGCCGCTCCCCCCGGTGCCTCCGCGCGGCACGGGTGCCGGGGGGCGAAGCGGGGCATCCCACTCCGCCTAACGCGCCATACCGCCCTCCGTTGCGGATCAGTGGGTGCGGAGACGCCGAACAGCACGCGTCACCGAACGCTTCCAGCCAGTCACCGCGCTCCGCCCGGCGTACGGCCCCACGGGCGCCCCGGCGGCGGGGCTCTCCCGCGCCCCGCCGACTGCGCGCCGCCGGTCATCTCCCGCCCCCGCGTCCGTACGCGCGACCAACTCCCCCGCTCGGGTGCCGCTCCCCCGTGGCGCACCCCGTCGTCTCCCGCGCCAGCCGTCAGTTCCCGCACACGACCCGCGTACGCCCGAACACGATCCGCGACGCCAGCCGGTCACGCGCTCTCGGCGAACCCCGGCCCCCTCGCCCCTCCTCGCCCCTCCGCGCCCCGTCTCTCCGCGCCTCCGCGACGCCGCGAGCCTCGGGTGGATGGCGGGGAAGCGGAGGTGCGAGGCGGGCGTCGCGGGGCCGGGGTGTCGACGTGGTCCTCGGGGTGCCGTCCGGCTGGGCCCGAAGTCCCGTCGAAGCGGGGTCGCGAGGGTTGCCGTGGTTTCCGGGGTGCGGTCGAAACGGGGCTGCCGTGCGGTCGAGGTGGGGCCGAGGTGCCCGGAGGTGGAGGCTGGAGTGGGGCCGAGGTGGGTGCGAAGCGGGGCTCGCGCGGCGGCTACCGCCGTACTCCCTGCCGGAATTGCCCCATCTTCCCCGGTATTCGCCCATCTTCCCCTGTGCTCCCCGGGGTTCCTCGCCCGCTCCTCGACCGCTCCGGGGGTAACTCTTTGCCCACCGCTCCCCTGACCCAGTACGGTGGGGTCCGATTGGAGACGGCCGCACCGGCTGTGCCATCATCTGCACACACCCAACGCCATCCGGTGGGTGTATGGAGGCGTCGCCTAGTCTGGTCTATGGCGCCGCACTGCTAATGCGGTTTGGGGTTTACCCCCCATCGAGGGTTCAAATCCCTCCGCCTCCGCGCTGGATCACCATGATCACAAAGCCCCGACCCCGGTCGGGGCTTTCGCGTGTCCCGGCAACCGTGGGGCCTCGCGTATCCCGTCGCGCCCGTGTCTCCTGGCTCCCTCCGGCTCCCCCTCGGGTTCCCTCGGTGGCCGGGAGGTGACGGTGTTCGGTGGGCCCAGTCACCTCACTCACCGTCGGTGAGCATGCCTGCGTCCACGGGTACGGACAGCGACTGATCCGGCCCTCGACGACGCCCGTGGCGTCGACCGGCCGGGGAGTCCGGCCCCGCCGCCGCAGCCCCTGAATCAGGGTATTCGTGCAGGTCAGAAGGGGTAGGGGAAAGAGATTTCGCCAGCGGCCACGGGTGCTGTAATGTTGTCCCCGCAACGCGCCGTCCGGTCTGACCGACCAGACGGAGGCCAGGCGCTCGTAGCTTAACGGATAGAGCATCTGACTACGGATCAGAAGGTTGCAGGTTCGAATCCTGCCGAGCGCGCAGCAAGTGAAAGCCCCGTTCCGATCATTCGGGACGGGGCTTTCACTTGCTGTACAGCAGCGAAGTACAGCAACCGTGTCAGCGGCGGTGCGCCCACTGTCACAGCTATAGATCACCGCGTTCGGGCCATCTCGGTAGAGCAACCCCGAAGCTTGCCCGACGGCGCCCTCCAGAAGCGCTCACTGCGTGCATGAAGCATCGGCACGGCACAGTCTCGCGTTGGCGAGAGTCCTCGTTCCCTGTCTCAGTGTCAGAGGCGGGTGAGAAGGTGCGGCGCACGCGATCGAGCGAAGGGAGAGCAGTGACCAAGATTCCCAGGGGGCGGCGGATGGAGCAGGCAGCCGTGAACGCCTTACGCACGCTTCTGCAGAGCCACGGCCACGTGGTGGAAGAGATCTCGGGCCAGAACGACTATGGCGAAGACCTGTTCGTTACCTTCGCGGACGCTGGCCGCGTGACCAATGACGTCATCAAAGTCCAGGTCAAGGGGGGTGCCTCATGGCGGCGATCCTATGGATACGCTGTGCCGGTTCGGCAGCATGGAGAGACCTGGACGAATGGGAATGTTCCCGTGTTCTGTGTCGTCTTCGACCCGGACACGGGCCGACTGCATTGGGCGAATGCCACTGAGCATCTACGACGTGGGGCGAGCAGGAGCAGTCGGCTGCGAACGATCAGGGTCCTGGCCACGGATGTGCTCGATGACGACTCCATGGCGTCGTTCGTGCACAGGGCCCGCGCGTATGTGGGCGGGTACCGAGGTCGAAATGCCGTCTTGGCCCACCTCGGCGAGATGGCAGGAGTGACCTTTGAGCCTGCTGACCATGTCCTTCACTGGGTCAATGAACACGGCGAGCAGTTGATCTTCTGGCAACGCCGTGGTCAGTCCCACGCGGTTCTTCTGCACAGCGACCTCGACTGGGACCCCGTTCTGATCACCCCCGGCGGGTTGCTCATCCCGGGGGGTGCACCTCTGGGACTTGAGTTCGGTAGCGACTTCCCCGAGGAGATGCGGCGGCTCGCGCCCATCGCGATGGTCAACGGGACCATCTTGAACATGCCCGAAGCGCTGTGGCTCGCGTCCTGTTTCTCCACTACAGAGTGGATGCGACGAGACGCGGAGGTCGGTTCGGGATCTGTAATCGACTTGGATGCAGAGACCTAGGACGCAACCGGGCCCCAGGTACCCAGTCATGAATCTGCGCAGCCTACAAGGCTTCATATGCCATCGGACCGGCCGCAGGCCATGCTCGCTGTATCGCGACCGAGCGTTCGACATCGTCCGTACGAACCGGTTCCATCCTAGCCCGGCCCCTGGAACCCGGTCGATTTGGTGTGAGACGTCTATCAGTTGGATGGAGGTTTGATCCTGCCGAGCGCGCATCAAGTGTGAGCCCCGTTCCGATCACTCGGAGTGGGGCTCTTCCGCGTCGTACAACAGCGAAGTGCGGCAACGGACTCTTATGCGGCTGATCCACCCCGCAGTGCTTCCGAGAGCTGTCGGAGCGCGTCCCGTACCTCGGCGTCGTCGGCGTCCGCGTAGACGTCCATTGTCATGGCGATCTGCGAGTGCCGCAGGATGCGTTGTGCCACCTTTGGGTGGACCTTGCCCACGACCAGGAGCGCGCCGGTGGTGTGCCGGGTGTTCCGCAGCGGGATCAAGCGGAGGCCGGCGCGCTTGGCCCGCAGGGCGAACATGCGCGTCAGGTTGCCCGGTTCGATCGGCGTCCCGTACTTCGTCGTGAAGACGAGCCCGCGGGTGTCCTGCCAGAGCTCCCCGCGAGCCTCGAAGATCAGGGGGCCGATCGGGCACAACGCGGGCAGGCAGAGGCTGCCCGATCCGCTGGCGAGCGTAAGGCCCCCTGATCTCTCACGCCAAAGCAGCTCCAGCCCAAAGCCGCTCCACCGACTTCGTATCTATGGAGCAGAAATGCCGGGACACGGAAGGAAGACCGAACCATCTTGAGTGGTACGCGGAATCGACTCCACATAGAGTGGAGTGGCGAGAATCATGCGGTGCCCACGGCCCGCTGTCGGGGGGAAGTTGAAAAGCACGCGCGCGTACCCGTGGAGCTTTGCTGGCCCGTAGGCCGCATGGCCGGAGAGCATGTCGTGCGCAAAATGCACGGCGGTTTCGGCCTTCGTATGGTACTCAACCCGCGCCAGAGAGACCGAAGGAGGCTCTATCGGCTGCCGTTCGGCCTCCGCAGCGGCCACTCGAACCGCCAGATCGTGGACCCACTCCGTCCGGGAGCCCATACGTGTCGGCTCCGCATCTGCATATTCCAGAACGTGAGAAATCGAGCCACAAAGCAGTATTTCAACCCCCTGGCAATCCGGGATGGCGCAATCATAATTCAGAAAACTTGCGTAGCCGTATACCCCCTGGAATCTGTCGACTCCAGGGATGATGGAATCTCTCATGACTGGGCCGCACATAAAGTTCCCGGAGAACTCTACCCAGTCTCGCGCAAGTAGGCCGTCGCATGACTTCGGGATTTGAGTGTGTGCGCAACAGGAACTTCTGACGCGCTTGATGGCCTTCTTTGTGCGGAACTTTCCAGTTCGGTTGGCTTGCCGCTCCCCCATGGCTAAACGAAAGCTGCCAACTGGTGTGATTCCTGTCTCGATCTCGAATGACCTACCAGTGTTTACAGCGAACCTTCGAGGAGGTGCGAGTTCATCAACTTTGGCGGTCGACAGGTAGATGATCTCTCTCGTGGCGCGAACACGACGGGGCATGCAGGCTAGCGTGCCACCGCTCAGTCGGTCTGGGGTACAAGTTGTCGATTTGTCCCTTTCGTGGACGTCGCCGGAACTGGGAAGTCCATGTGTACAACAGCGAAGTACTGTAGCCACGCCAACCAGCCAAGACCGTCAACTCTCATCCGCCTCCTCGGCAGTGACTGCATTCCCCTGATTGTCTGAGCTGCTTAGAGAGCACCACACCGCACCAGATCGGCACCAGAACAGCCGGTGATGACCGGTCAACAGCGGTCATCCACCCCGCGAAGCACACCCACCGAACTCGTCATCCGCCCAGCTCACCAGCCCAATAGCCTCCACCAACCCCCTGATTCCCAAGCTCAGGTTCCGGGCTTGCGGACCGGGCAACTGCTGCTGTCTGTTCTGGTTGGCGTCGATAGCTCGGTAGCGTGGCTGGACCGGCAGTCGGTGCGGCGAGCCACACGCGCGCCTGATCGTTCGGCGTTCCCGCCGTCGTGGCGGGCTGTCTGCGGCTGGGGTCCACGCGGGCCGTCGCGGTACAGCAGTACAGCAACCCCAGTAACCGACATCGCCCGGCGAGGCCTCCTCGGAGCCTCCAGGCGGCCGGTCTGACCCCCACCGACTGATCCGCATAGAGCTACGGATCAGAAGGTTGCAGGTTCGAATCCTGCCGAGCGCGCAGCAACTCAGAGGCCCCCGGGTTATCCCGGGGGCCTCTCGCGTTGGGCGCGTATGGCGTCGACGTCCAGCGGCGCGGTGGGCGGCGTCCAGCAGCGACGTGCGGCGTCGCGGTTTTCCGGTGCGGGTGGGGGTGTCCGCTGGGGAGGGGCCGTCGGGTCGTCGTGGTGGGACGGCCCCTCCGGGCGGGTCAGGAACCGAGGAGGGCGGCCCAGGTGAGCGGACCCACCGAACCGTCGACCACGAGGCCCTCGCTCTTCTGGAAGCCGCGGGCCGCCTCGTCGGTGGCGGGGCCGAACTCACCGTCGACCGCGAGCTGGTGGCCCTGGGCGTTCAGCTGGGTCTGCGCGGCGCGTACGGCGTTGCCGCTGGCGCCCTTCTGGACGGTGGTGACGAGCTTGGCCCAGGTCTTGGGGCCGACCACGCCGTCGGCCACCAGGCCGTTGGCGCGCTGGAAGGACTTCACCCGGGAGGTGGTGTCCGGGCCGAACGAGCCGTCGTTGGCGGTGCGGTGGCCGTGGCCGTTGAGCAGGTACTGGGCGGTGGTGACGTCCGTGCCCTTGCTGCCGCTCTTCAGGGTCGGCCAGCTGGGAGCCGGGTCCTTGGGCGGGTCGTCGGGGGTGTCGGAGTCGCTGATGTTGACCGCGCGGTACGGCTTGTACTCGCCGCCGTCCAGCCCGTAGGTCAGGACGCGGTGGTCGGTGCCGTGGCCGCCGCGCTGTTCGAAGGCGCTGTAGGCGGTGCGTGAGGAGTCGGTCCAGCCCTCGAAGATCACGACGTGCCGGGTGGTGTTGCTGCCCTCGGCGTCGATCAGCAGGTCGCCCGGCTTGAGGTCCTTCAACGAGATCGGCGTCGTGAGATCGCGGTTGCTCGCCAGTTCCACGGTGTTGGGGCCCGACTTCCAGAGTCCCAGGGTCATGGAGACGTAGCCGGAGCAGTCCTGCCGGTAGCCGTCGGACCAGACCGAGGTCTGGCTGTAGGGGACCTGGGAGCCGTTGTTGGCGGTCAGCCAGGTCGCCGCGCGGCGCAGCACCTCGGGTCGGGTGACCGGTTCCGCCTTGGCGGCGGCGGAGGTCGAGGCGCTGGCCGTCTTGGTGGCCTTGGGCGGCGCGGCGGTGGCGAACGACGGGCCGATCGCGATGCCCGTGACCGCGAGGCCACCGGCGACCGCTGAGGCCAGCGATATCCGTGCCCGGCGGCTGAGTTGGGAGAACAGAGACATGGAGCCTCCTGGTGTGGGGGGCCGGGTGTCGTGTGGGGTACCCGGTCGGCGACATCCTGGCCTCGCCGACCGGATGTGGCCGAGACCTTTCCCAAAACCTTTACGAGCTCGATATGGACAACCGGCGACCACGAGTGGTCGTCGCGGTCACCCGTGGTCGCGGGGCCGTGTCCGATGGTGACCGCCCCGCGCGGTCGGTGCCGCGCCGCGCGGGGCGGACGGAAGTGCGGGAGGTCTCAGGGGAGTTGGGGGAGGGCGACGCCGGACTTGGAGGCGGTGACGAACTCGTCGATCAGTGAGCGGGAGGCGTCCCGTCCCCGGTCCAACTCGTCGCGGTCGGTGGCGTAGTACAGGCGGTCGACGGACCGGAGGGCCCGCTGGGCGGTGTCGACGGTTCCGGTGTCCTCGGTGAGCAGACGAACCCGGAACATCGCCTCCAGCGCGACGGTGCGCAGCCGTTGGGCCTCCCGCTTCAGCTCGGGAACATCGCCGGGGGAGCGGCGCGCGTGGTGGGCGAACCAGTAGTCCAGCTGGCCGCGCCGGTAGTTGGCCAAGGCGCCGCCCAACGCGCAGTACGCGTCCAGGCGTTCCTGCCGAAGTCGCTCGGTACGGGCGAACCACTCGGCGCGCCGCGTCGCGCGACGCTGGAAGAGGTAGGTGCTGGCGGAGCCCAGCAGGGTCCCCACGACGGCTATGACGCTGGTGGCGACGATCTCCATGCCGTCAGTTCAGCACAGGCGGTTCGGTGTTGGCGGCGGGCGGCGGGGCGCGGCCGGAGCGGCTCCGGCGGAGCGTGCCGGACCGCGCCGGTGGCCGTGTCCGGCGTACGGGGTCCGGGCGGAGGGCTGGGCGGTTGGCGGATCAGGCGTAGGGGAGGGTCTCGCCCTGGGTCGCCTGGATGTCCAACTCGACCCTGAGAGTGGTGCCGACGGCGGCGACGCCGGTCGCGACCAGCTGGTTGAAGTTGATCGCGAAGTCCCGGCGGCGTAGCTCGGTGGTCGCCCGGAAGGCCGCCCGGGTGCCGCCCCACGGGTCCGGGCCGGTGCCGAGGTAGCCGAGGTCGAGCGCCACGGTACGCACCACCCCGTGCATGGCCAGCTCGCCGCGAACTGTCCACCGGTCGGGGCCGGTTGGATCGATGCGGCTGCTGCGGAAGGTGATGTACGGATAGCTCGCGACGTTGAGGAAGTCCGCGGAGCGCAGGTGCTCGTCCCGCATGTCGTTGCCGGTGTCGATGCTGGCCGCCTGGATCACCGCCTCCACGCTGGACTTCTCCGGGTCCTGGGCGATCTCGATCCGTCCGGAGAAGTCCGTGAACCGGCCGTGCACGCTGGAGATGCCGAGGTGCTGCGCGGTGGCGGCGACCGACGAGTGCATCGGGTCGATCGTCCAGGCGCCGGGCGGCGGCAGTTCGACCCCGCCCTGCCGGGTCAGCACCACGATGCCCAACTCGGCGCGGCCGGAGGCGGTGACGAGGGCGGTGGAGGCGGAGGGGGCGTAGCCGAGCGCGGTCGTGATCACCGTGTACGGGCCGGGCTCCAGCGGCGTCTCGCTGCGGACCGCGCCCTCGTCGTCGGCCTCGATCCGGAGGACCTGGGCGCCCTCCATGTCGGTGACGGTGAGCACGGCGTGCTGTACCGCCCAGCCGTCCCGGGTCCTGATGCGTGCGTTTACCCCTGCCATGCCGCTCCTTGTCCGTCCTCGGTGCCGGGGGTGTGGCCGTGCGCTGTTCGGGCCGGGGCCGTCGTACCGCGAGGGTGCGGAGCCCCCCGCCCCGGACGCGATCGTGACGCGGTCGTCGTCTCCGTGAGCCGGTGCCCGCTCCGCCGGATCTCCTCCGCCGCCGGTTCTGATCACTCTCAGCCGTTCCCCGTTCACCTCTGCGTGCGTAGTGTCGCTGATGTTTCAAGTAGGGGGTCGAACCCCTGGACTTCCAGGGTGAGTTCGACGTTCCGCGCGCCCCCGTGCGTCCCATGCGACCCCGCTCGGCCCGTACGCACCCCGCACTCCGCCCGCGAGGGGGCTCGTGCTGGACCGGGCCGGAGATCCGGGCAACCGGCCCCGCAGGAGCGGGAGTCGGCCGGTTCGGAAGCGAGGACGCCGGGTGTGGTGGGGAGTTGGAGCTGTGGACGGGCCCGGGCGGGGCGGGAGGGCCGGGGTGGGTCGTGGGGGTGTCAGCCGTCGTGGGGAGTGCCAGTCGTCGTGGGGTGCGCGGCGCGGGGGCCGGACGGTCCGGGCGGGGCGGAAGTCACCGTCCCGCCCGGATGGTTGGCGTACCGGTCCAGTCACCGGTCCGGTACGTCGCGGCCGGGCGTACCGCCCCGGAACGGGCCGGCCCGGGCGCGCCGGGTCCGACTCGTCCGGCCGGGGGTCAGTTGTCCGGGTGCCGTAGCTCGATGTCGACCGCCTCCACGCCGTCGCCCTCGACGGTCAGCCGACTGCTCACCGCCGGGTATCCGCTCGCGACGAGGGAGTACTCGCCCGCGTCCAGGTCGGTGAAGGCGTAGGCGCCGTCCGGGCCGGTGGTGACGGTGGCGATGACCGACCCCGCGGCGTCGAGGAGGGTCACCCGCGCGTCCGGGAGGGGCTGGCGCCCCGGTCCCGCGAGCACCGTGCCGTGCACCCGGGCGCCCTGGGCGAGAGGTATCTCGATCCGGGTGGCCCCCGGTCCCGTGACCTCCACCGGGCGGGCGGTCGGCCGGTACCCGGCGGCGTTCACCGCGACGGTGAAGGTGCCGGTCACCAGCTCGTCGAAGCGGAACTCGCCGTACTCGCCGGTCCGTCCGGACGCCACGACCTCGCCGCGGGCGTCGGTGACGACCACGACGGCGCCGGGGACCAGTTCGCCGTTCTCAGCGTCGTGCGCCACCCCGGTGAGGCCGCTGACGCCGCCGAGCAGGATGTCGTGGTGCAGCGGCTCCGTGCCGACGTGCACGGTGGACGCCAGCGGCTGGTGACCGTCGGCCGCCGCGATCAGGACGTACGAGCCCGGCGCCGGCGCGTCGAGCGCGTACTGGCCGTCCCGGTGCGCCACCGAGCGGCCCAACTGCCGCCCGTCCGCCGAGATGAGCGTGATGGCGGCGCGGGGCAGCCCGCCCTCGGCACCGCGCACGGTGCCCCGGACCGCGATCCCGGAGCCGCCGGGGGCGATCACGCCGCCGCCGACCGGGCTGGGCACGCTGTCGTGCGCCGGGTCCGCGGGGATGGCGTACGTGGGGTAGCCGATGGGCGCCTGCCGGAAGTCCGGGCTGCCCTCGGGGGTGACCGTCACCGCCTCCGGCGGGACGGCGGTGGCGCTCGCCAGGGCGGGGTCGTGGTCCACCGGGGCGCCTGGGCCCCCGGGGTGGCCAGCGCCGAGTCCGGTGCCGTCCTCCGGCTCCGCCTCCTGCTCCATCGCGGACTTGGTGTTCAGCGGGACCTCCTTGATGAACAGCACGAGCAGCAGGGCGACGAGCGAGATGGGTGCCGCGAACAGGTAGATGTCGGCGATGCCCTTCCCGTAGGAGCTCTCCACCACGGCCCGTACCGGAGCGGGGAGTTCGGCCAGGTTGGGCAGGCTTCCGCCGCCGTCCCCGTCCTGCTTGATCCCGATCGCGGCGAGGCCCTTGGCCATCAGCTCCCGGGTGCGCTCGTCCAGTACCGCGCCGAGCACCGAGACGCCGACGGCGCCGCCCAGCGAGCGGAGGAAGGTGACGAGGGAGCTGGCCGCCCCCAGGTCCTGCGGGGTGACCTGGTTCTGCGTGCAGAGCACCAGGTTCTGCATCATCATGCCGACGCCGAGGCCCATCAGCGCCATGTAGATCGCCAGGTGCCAGTACGGGGTGTCGTGCCGCATGGTGCCCAGCAGCCCACAGGCGCCGGTCAGCAGGATGCCGCCGACCACCAGCCAGGCCTTCCAGCGTCCGGTGCGGGTGATCGCCTGCCCGGAGACGGTGGACGAGAGGAAGATGCCGGCGATCATCGGGATCGTCGAGACCCCTGCCATGGTGGGCGACTGCCCGCGCGCCAGCTGGAAGTACTGCGAGAGGAAGACCGTCGCGCCGAACATGGCGACGCCGACGAACATCGAGCCGAAGGAGGCCAGCGAGACCGTGCGGTTCCGGAACAGCCGGAGCGGAACGATCGGCTCCGCGGCCTTGGACTCGATGAGCAGGAAGAGCAGCGCCAGCAGGATCGAGCCGCCCACCATCGCGTAGGTCTGCCAGGACACCCAGTCGTACGAGTCCCCGGCCAGCGTCACCCAGACCAGCAGCAGGCTGACCGAGGCGGCGAAGACCAGCGAACCGGCCCAGTCGATCCTGACGTTGGCCCGCTTCACCACCGGCAGCCGGAGCGTCTTCTGGAGGACGACCAGCGCGATCACGGCGAAGGGGATGGCGACGTAGAAGCACCAGCGCCAGCCGAGCCAGGAGGTGTCGGTGATGACACCGCCGAGCAGGGGCCCGCCGACGGTCGCGATGGCGAAGGTGGCGCCCAGGTAGCCGCTGTACCGGCCGCGCTCGCGCGGCGAGATCATCGCGGCCAGGATGATCTGGGCGAGCGCGGCGAGACCGCCCATCCCCAGTCCCTGGACGGCCCGGAAGGCGATCAGCGTCCCGGCGTTCTGCGAGAGCCCGGCGCCCGCCGAGGCCAGCACGAAGATGATCAGCGCCGACTGCACCAGCAGCTTCTTGCTGGTGAGGTCGGCGAGCTTGCCCCACAGCGGGGTGCTCGCGGTCATGGAGAGCAGCGAGGCCGTGACGACCCAGGTGTACGACCCCTGGTTGCCGTCGAGGTCCGCGATGATCCGCGGCAGCGCGGTGGAGACGATCGTCGACGACAGGATGGCGACGAACATGCCGAGCAGCAGGCCCGACAGCGCCTCCAGCACCTGCCGATGGGTCATGCCCGGCGACTCACCGGGAGTGTCACCGTCGTGCCGCGCCGTGTGCCGCGCGCCGCCGCCGGGGACGTCCGACCCCTGGTCCGGTGCGGGGTGCGGCCTCCCCTGCGGTGACGGGGGGTGGGTGGTGGTCATGCCGATTCCTTCTCGCCTCGTGTCGCTCAGCTGGTTCGTTTCCTGGTCCGGCGGCGCCGTCCGGCCCTCCCCTCCGGCGGGCGTCCGCTCGGGGCCGGTGCGTGCTCCGGCCCTCGCGGCGCCCGCCCGTGGCCGGGCGCCGGGTCGGATGACGCTGGTGGGTCTGGTGGGTCTGGTGGGTCTGGTGGTGCGTGAGGTTCCAGGGGTGCTGGTGGGTGCTGCTCGTGTGGTGGTTCCTGTGCCGTGCGGTTCCTGTGGCGCCCGTGGTGCCAAGGGGCTCTGGCGTGGCTCCGGCGCGGTGGTCTTCGGTGGTGCTGGTTTACGCGCGTGGCGTCGCCCTGTCACTCCGGTGTGCGGGAACTGGTGCGTGCCGCGTGCGCCGGTGGCGTCCGGCGTCCGCCGCCCCCTCGGGCGCCGTTCGCGGGTCGTCTCTGTTCGGGGCCCTCACCCGCGGTCGGGCCGGTGGTCGGTACGGGCAGTCGGTACGGGGCGGGCCGAGCCCGCACGTCCGGCGCGTGGGAGGCGCCGGGCGGGCCCGGCCTCAGTCGGGCCGGGGCTTCGCCGTCGGGCGCTCCGGTGGGCCCGGTGGCTCCACGGCGGCTCCGGCGCCCTGCTGGGGCAGGCGCGCACGGCCGTCCCCGAAGCTGTCCCGCAGGCGCTGGAGGAGCGTGGCCAGGCGGGCCACGTCCTCGTCGGACCACTCGCGGAGCTGGCGCTCCAGCGTCTCCGCCGTGCGGCGGGACAGCTCCTGGAGCAGCTGCTCGCCGCCCTCGCTGAGCCGCAGCAGCCGGGACCGCCCGTCCTGCGGGTCGGGGTGGCGCTCGATCCAGCCCCGCTCCGCGACGTGTGTGACGTGCCGGCTCGTCACCGACATGTCGATGGCGAGCAGTTCGGTGAGCCTGCTGATCCGCATCTCGCCGTGCTTGTGGAGGAGCATGAGCACGCCCACCGAGGCCGGTGGGCAGTCGCCGGGCAGCTCGCGGGCCATCTCGCGCTTCACCACGCCGACCGCGCTCAGTTGCCTCGCCAGCTCCTCGTACAGCCCTCGTGCGGCCACCGCGACCGTGACTCCCCTCGTATCGTTGCTCCGGGCAACCGTAGGAGCCATTAGTTGCTGTACGCAAGTTGATTTGGGGCAACCGAGGCAAACAAAACGCCAAGCCTTCGTGTGTCCCGCTCCAAGCCCGGAAGCTGTCCGTGGTCGCGCGCTGACCCACCGATACGCCGCCCTGGGTACGGAGTCGCCCTCTCCGTGCCGCCCTGGCCGTCCGAATGTGATCAGCCTCACGTCGCGCTCTCCGTCCCGCCCGGGCGCCCGGAGGCGGCGCGCGGGGCGGCCGCGCGGGCGGGGGCGCGCCCGCCCGGCGGTACGGGGCGCGGGACGGCGAGAGCGCGGCCAGCGGAGCGTGCGCGGTGCGCGTCGGCGAGCGGTGGACGTGCCGCGAGCGCGGCACGGGGCCGCCGGGACGGTGTGGACGGAGCGTGGCGGGCGGGCTCGCCGGGCGCGGGCGCGGCCCCGGGCTCAGGCGCGGGGTTACGGGGTGCGGGGGACCGATGGTCGCCCGGTGGCGCGTTCGCTAGGGTCCTGCCCCATGGCTCACAACTCCCCAGCGCCGCAGGGTCCCGAAGGTCAGCAGGACCCCGCGGGCAGCACCCAGATGTTCCGCGCATTCGTCAACGAGGGGGGAGCGCCGGGCGGTCAGCCCGCCGCGGCTCCGCAGGGCGGCCCCCGGGTCGGCGTCATCGTCGGCGTGGTCGCCGTCGTGGTGGTCCTCGCCGGCGTCGCCTGGCTGGCCTTCTCCTGATCCGGACACGTGACACGGTCCGCGCCGCTCCGCGGCGCGCCGTGCCACACCCGCTGACCCACCGTGGCCCCGAGCGGCACTGACCGACACCGGACGGTTCCGACTGCACCGAGCAGCGCCAGGTCGCACCAGGAAGTCCCAAGTGACCTCATGTGCCCGTCTGTTGATGGACGACGCGGGGTGCCGGCCGTCCGCCCGGACGGCGAGGCCGGCGGAGCCCTCGGCTCAACATCCGCCCGCGAACCGGCCAGTTGCCCAACCCTCGGCCTGACAGCGCGCGTTGGGGTGGCGCGCCGTCAGCTGGCGGACGCGGAGGCCAGGAGAAGCGGCGCGACTCCGACGCGTACGGCGGCAGGTGCGGCGGCGTGGGCGGTACGCACGACGCAGGGCCGCCGTGGCGTCTCCCGCCCCGGCGGCCCTGTGCTGCCGACTGGTGCCCGCTGTCCGAACCACCCCCGGAGGGTGGACGGTTGGCCGGATCACCGTGATCGCGTACCCCGTGAGTTCCCGCATCCCCCGTGTCACATCACTCCTCTGCGATCAGCCCCTCGCGCAACTGCGCCAAGGTGCGGGTGAGCAGACGGGAGACGTGCATCTGCGAGATGCCGACCTCCTCGCCGATCTGCGACTGCGTCATGTTCCCGAAGAACCGCAGCATGATGATCTGCCGCTCGCGGGGCGGGAGTTTGGCCAGCAGCGGCTTCAGGGACTCGCGGTACTCGACGCCCTCCAGCGCGCCGTCCTCGTACCCCAGGCGGTCGGCCAGCGAGCCCTCGCCGCCCTCCTCCTCCAGCGAGGGGGAGTCCAGCGAGCTGGCGGTGTAGGCGTTGCCGACGGCCAGACCGTCCACCACGTCCTCCTCGGACACCCCGAGGGAGGTGGCGAGTTCGGTGACGGTCGGGGAGCGGTCGAGGGTCTGCGACAACTCGTCGCTCGCCTTGGTCAGCGCCAGGCGCAGCTCCTGGAGCCTGCGCGGCACCCGCACCGACCAGGACGTGTCGCGGAAGAACCGCTTGATCTCACCGACGACGGTGGGCATGGCGAACGTCGGGAACTCCACGCCGCGTTCGCAGTCGAAGCGGTCAATCGCCTTGATCAGGCCGATCGTTCCGACCTGGACGATGTCCTCCATGGGCTCGTTCCGGCTGCGGAAACGGGCCGCCGCGTACCGGACGAGGGGAAGGTTCAGTTCGATCAACGTGTCGCGGACGTAGGTCCGTTCGGCGCTGTCTCCCTCCAGGGCGGCGAGCCGGAGGAAGAGCGATCGGGACAGAGTGCGGGTGTCGAGTGCGCCGGAGTCCGTGTACTCCGGGGTCGCCTCCGGTGCCGTGGTGGCACCGGAGGCCTCGGTGGTGTCGGTGACTCCGGGGACGTCGGACGTGCCGGGAGCCTCGGCAGCTCCGGTGCGCGTGGACGGTGTCTCCCCATGCGGATACTCGGTGAGCACCTTCGAGCTGCCCAGTTCTACGGACATGCCACCCCCTTGAGGTCGCGGACGGGTCGTCACGGCGGCGCTCCCGGCTGAAGGATGCACCTCCCCCTCAATACCGGGCGTACCGCTGCGGCAAACGCAGCTCTCGCAGAATGTCACAAGTCAGCAACGCGACGTAGCCTCATGTCGATAAAACTGCACAGATGAGGTTGCCGGATCCTGACCCTGTCACTCGACCCGGCTACGCGTCGATCCGGTTTGCGGCGCGGAGCCTGGCGAAACTCCTGGACAGCAGCCGGGACACGTGCATCTGGGAGACTCCCAGCTCCGCGCTGATCTGGGACTGCGTCAGGTTCCGGTAGTAGCGGAGCAGAAGAATCCGTTGCTCACGCTCCGGCAGTTGCACAAGGAGGTGCCGTACGAGGTCGCGGTGCTCCACCCCGTCCAGCGCCGGATCCTCGTAGCCGAGCCGGTCCAGCAGGCCCGAGGAACCGTCGTCGCGCTCCTGCGCCGCCTCCAGCGAGGTGGCACGGTAGGCCCGGCCCGCCTCGATGCAGGCGAGCACGTCCTCCTCCGGGGTGCCGAGCCGTTCGGCGATCTCGGCGGTGGTCGGGGAGCGGCCGTGCAGCGTCGTCAGATCCTCCGTCGCGCTGCTGACCTGCACCCACAGCTCGTGCAGTCGCCGGGGGACGTGCACGGTGCGCACGTTGTCCCGGAAGTACCGCCGGATCTCCCCGACGATCGTCGGCATGGCGAAGGTGGGGAACTGCACGCCCCGTTCGGGGTCGAAGCGGTCGATCGCGTTGATCAGCCCGATCGTGCCGACCTGGGTCACGTCCTCCATGGGCTCGTTCCGGCTGCGGAAACGGGCCGCGACATAGCGGACCAGTGGCAGGTTGGCCTCGATCAGTGCCTCCCGGACCCTGGTGTGCTCGGCCGAGCCGGGAGTGAGGTCGGCCAGCTGCTCGAAGAGCACCTGGGTCAGTGCCCGTGCCTGCGCGCCCCGGTTGCCGGGTCGTGCGGATCCGGGCGAATCCGGGTGGAGGGTCCGGGTCCCGTCCACTCAGTCACACCCCTTCGTGATGCCGAGCTGTACCGGGGTTGTTGGTCCCGGTTCATCCGTCCAGTCATCCGCCCAAAGCGGTCATAGCATCACAAGACATGTGCACTGTGTGCAAGCACCGTAATAATCCGTGTTGCTGGCCAGTTGGGTCGCGGGAGCCCGGGAGGCCCCGTGGCTCCGCCGTCGAGGTCAGACTCCGGTTCTCCAGAGCTGGCGCACGACCGGCGCACCGCAGGCGCTCCCGCGCACACCCGTGGGGAGCACCCGGGTACCGGCGGACGGCGGTACGCGCCGCGCTCGCCCCGCTGGCGCCCGTCCCGGCTCCGTGGGCCGGGCGGGCGCGGGGACGGCCGAGCGGAGCCGTCGGCCGGGAGGGGTGGCCGACGGGGCGGCGGCCGGTGGCGCGTGGGCCGGGCGCGGCACCCGGAGCGCGGGCCCCGCGGGTCGACGGGCCGTGG
Source organism: Streptomyces sp. AJS327 (assembly GCF_013450295.1). Classification (GTDB taxonomy): domain Bacteria; phylum Actinomycetota; class Actinomycetes; order Streptomycetales; family Streptomycetaceae; genus Streptomyces. The sequence goes on along the minus strand of NZ_SKBR01000003.1, from coordinate 96,755 downwards.
CGGGCGGAGGGCGGTGTGCCCGTGGACGGCGGCTGCCGGACCGTCAGGCGGGGCCGTGGTCAGGCCGGTGGCCGGGTGACCGCCGCGGGGTCCGGGCGGGCGGCCGGGACGATCCCGGGGCCGGGTGGCCGTCAGCGGGACCGGCGACCGCCGGAGGGGGCGTCACGCCGAGCCTCGTGGGCGGACGGGAGGCGACGGCGTGGGCGTCCGTGGGCGGCGTGCGGACGTGGGGGTTCCGGCTGGGCGCGGGGTTCCGTGCCGGACGCGAGCCGTGAGGGTCAGTGGACGAGTTGCGTCATGAACTCCCCGACGCCCTGGGCGGCACTGGAGATGCCCTCGAAGCCTATTTGGACGAGGTCGGCGGATCTGGCCGGTGACGTGATGATCGTGTAGAGCACGAAGACGATGACCAAGTAGGTCACGACCTTCTTCGCTTGCACCATGTCTGCCTCTCCGCTGCGCGCCACGTCACCGGTGCGATCGGTTGGGTGTGCGAGTCTAGCCCGGCGCGTTCGGCCTCCGGTCGGGGTTTGGAAAGACCAAAACGCCTGGGTGGCCGCTCATTTGGGGCATACACCAAACTCCCGCACACCTCCCACGGAACCCCCGAAACCCGCACCTCGCGCGCTCCCCGCCGCCCCCTGACCGGCGCCTCCCGTCGCGGGCCCGACCGCCCGGCCGGGGGCTCGACGCCGCCCCCTCGCCCGGTACGGAGCCGCGCGGAGAAGACGGGAGAGGCCGACAGAAGGCGGCAGAAGACCGGAGAGGACGGGAGAGGACGAGGGAAGGCGACGGCGAGGAGAAGGCGGGAGGAGGTGGGGTGCCGGGGGTTGCCGGAGCCCTCCGGGTGGGCGCGCACGGAAAAGGGCCGGACCCGATGTCAGGTCCAGCCCTCGCCGTACTGCTGAGCGGTAGCGGTGGGATTTGAACCCACGGAGGGGGGTTGCCCCTCACTCGCTTTCGAGGCGAGCTCCTTCGGCCGCTCGGACACGCTACCGAGAGGAACTCTAGCCCACGGGGGCGCGTGGACGGAAACCGGTATCCGGGCCTCCTCGTGACGGTCGGCGGCCCGGATCACGGCGCGGGGGTGCCGGGCGGTGCGGGTGGTGCGGTGGGGTGCGGGGGTGTGCCGGGGGGTGTGGGGGCGCGGAAGAAGCGGGTGAGGAGGGCGCCGCACTCCGGGGCGAGCACGTCGTTGATCACCTCCGGCCGGTGGTTCAGCCGCCGGTCCCGTACCGCGTCCCAGACGGAACCGGCGGCTCCGGCCTTGGCGTCCGGCGCCCCGTAGACCACGCGGTCGAGGCGGGAGAGGACGATCGCGCCCGCGCACATCGTGCAGGGCTCCAGGGTCACCAGCAGCGTGCAGCCGCTGAGCCGCCAGCCGCCCAGGGCGCGGGCGGCGGCCCGGATCGCGACGAGTTCGGCGTGCGCGGTCGGATCGCCGGTGGCCTCCCGCTCGTTGTGGCCCCGGCCCAGCTCGGTGCCGTCCGGGCCCAGGACCACGGCACCGACCGGTACGTCACCGGACTCGGGGGCGCGGGCGGCCTGTGCCAGTGCCCGGCGCATCGGCGCGACCCAGGGGTCCCGTACGGGGTCGGGGGCCGGGGCGTGGATCGGGTCAGACGGCGGATCGGGCACCGGCTGACGCGCCGGGTCGCACGCGGGGGCGGACCCGGGGTGGCCGGGGACGGGAGCGGCGGGCCCTTCGGACCCGGTGTGCGCGGTCCGGCCGGGGTGCTCGGTCATACGGTCAGTGTGCACCCGGGCCGGGCGGCCGGTTCGGGCCGCCCGGCCCGGGGAGGGCGTGGTGCCGTGGGGCGCGGCGGTTCCGGAGCCCGGGGCCTGGACTCCGGGGCCGCGCGGCGTGTCAGCGGACGGCCTCCAGGACGTCGGGGCATCCCAGTGCGTCGGCGATCTCGCTCAGCGCGTCCTGGGGGGTGAGGCCCAGCAGCGCTCTGCTGCCCAGGCCCAGGTCGGAGAGGAGCCCGGAGTCGCCGAGCGGCCCGACGGGGGTCTGCTCCGCGTCCTCCTCGCCGGTCGCCTCCTCCCCGGCGGCGTCGGGTTCGCCCTCCTCCGTGCCGTCCAGGCTCGCCAGCCGGTCCAGGACCGAGGTGTCCTCGGGCTCGCGGCCGAGCAGCTCGTCGGAGAGCAGGATCTCGCCGTACGAACTGCGCGTCGCGGCGGCGGCGTCGGAGACGAAGACGCGCGGGTCGTCCTCTCCGTCTACCCGGACGATGCCGAACCAGGCGGCCTCCTGCTCGATGCAGACCAGTACCGGTTCGTCGTCCGTAGCGGCCTCCCGGGCCAGGTCGGCCAGGTCGGCGAGGGTTTCCACATCGTCGAGCTCCGTGTCGCTCGCTTCCCACCCGTCTTCGGTGCGCGCGAGCAGTGCGGCGAAATACACCGTGACTCTCCCACTGATTCCAGATGTCCGAGTGCTGACGAGGAGGTTCCCCCGCCCCATCGGAATCGTGGCAGAAACCGGCGCCGTGCGAGGGGTCTTCGGTCGTGCGCCGCGCCCGCGTTTGCGGTGGCGCGGCAGGAGGTCTGCCAGGGCAGTGGCGCGTTCGGGGTCCGGCGGCGGGCCGGGGGGTGTCACCAGCGAAACGTCCGCATGAGCATCTGCTGCCGCATCCGCGCCGCGCGGGCCCGCCGGGGCTGGACGCGTTCCCGCAGCTCCTTCGCCTCGTTCAGCTCCCGGAGAAAGCGGGCGCGGCGGCGTAGCCGCTCGGCGCGTTCGGTGTCCTCGGGGCTCCGCTGGGAGTCGTCAGGCGGCAGGTACCGGGGGGACTCGCGGGTGCGGCCGGGGTCGCGGCCGCCGGCGACCGCCGGAGCGCGCTCCCGCTCCCGGCTCGTGGGGCTCTCCCGGGAGTGGCCCTCCTCGCGGGGCCGGTCGCCGTCCCGGGGGGAGGCGCCGCCGCGCGCTCTGCCGGAGCCTCTGGCCGGTCCGGGGTCGTCTCGCTCTGGCATGTGCACACCTCCGGTGCGTGCCCGCGCGGGGCGGGGTGCCTGCGGCGATCGTGCGTCGACGTCCCTACCTTCCCCTCCAGGCTGTGGCCATGCGCCCGGAGCACCCGGGGCGGTCTCCCCGCCGGGACCCTCGGATACTGTCGGGGTCATGCGGACCCACGTCGTAGACCACCCGCTGGTGGCGCACAAGCTCACCACGCTGCGTGACGAGCGCACCGATTCCCCCACATTCCGGCGTCTCGCGGACGAGCTGGTGACCCTGCTCGCCTATGAGGCCACCCGCGACGTGCGCATCGACGAGGTCGATATCCGCACCCCGGTCACCGAGACGAAGGGGGTGCGGCTCTCGCACCCGCGTCCCCTGGTGGTGCCGATCATCCGGGCGGGCCTCGGCATGCTGGAGGGCATGGTCCGGCTGCTGCCCACCGCCGAGGTCGGCTTCCTCGGCATGATCCGGGACGAGGAGACGCTCCAGGCGTCCACCTACGCCAACCGGATGCCGGACGACCTCTCCGGGCGCCAGGTCTACGTGCTGGACCCGATGCTGGCGACCGGCGGCACCCTGGTGGCCGGGATCAAGGAACTGATCGACCGGGGCGCCGACGACGTCACGGCGCTCTGCCTGCTGGCGGCGCCGGAGGGGGTGGCCGTGATGGAGCGGGAGCTGGCGGGCACCCCGGTGACCGTCGTCACCGCCTCCGTCGACAGCTGCCTGAACGACCAGGGCTTCATCGTGCCCGGTCTCGGCGACGCCGGTGACCGGATGTACGGCACCGCCGGCTGACCCGGCCGACGCTCCGCCCGCCTCGGGCGGCGGGCCGGTCGCCTGGCCACCGCGCCGCACGGGGCGGCTTCGGCCAACTGCCGGGGCGGGCTCAGCAGTTGGAGGCGGCGGGAGCCGGGGTGGCGCGGCGCAGGGTGGAGAGGGTGTGGTCGGCTTCCTTCTTCCCGGTGAGCTTCGTGAAGTCGTCCCCGAGGACGAGGTCGACCTCCCGCCCGTCCCGCTCCTCGTAACTGGTCTCGGGCTTGGTGAGCTGGGTGCCCAGCACCTTGAGGCTGGCCGTGGTCCGCTTCCCCGGGGCGGCCAGCAGCAGGGCGCTGCCCTTCACCTTCTTGTCCAGCTTCGCCGGGGCGTTCCCGATCTCACCGATCGTGAAGCCGCGCTTCTTCAGCTCGTCGGCGGTGTCCTTGGCCAGCCCGGAACGGGTGGTCGCGTTGAGGACGTTGACGGTGATCGAGCCCGGCTTCGGGAGCCGCTCCGCCCGGGGCTCCGCGCCGGGCTTCGCGTCACCGGACGCGGTCCGCGCGCCCTCGCTCCCGCCGTCCCCGGTGGACGGGGAGGGGCAGGGGGAGGCGCCGCCGCCGCGCTTGGCCTCCGTGGAGCTGTCGTCGCCGGAGAAGACCTGGACGAGTTCGAGCGTGCCGTACCCCGCGGCGGCGAGCGCCACGACCGCCGCGACGGAGGCCATCACCACCCGACGCTGTCCCTTCGGCCTCCGCATCCGGGGGTAGCGGTCACCCGTGATGCGGTACTTTCCGCCCATGCCGGGAGGTGTGAGCATGCTCATACGCGCAGCGTAGTGCGCCCGGCGGGCGGTGCCTACTAGATGATCAATGCCCGAACCGATCGCCTACCCAAAAGGGGCAACCCGGTGCGGCGGCTGGGCTTAGTGAGCGCCCGCGGGCCGCTCGTCCCGTGCCGCTCTTCCGCGCCGCCGCCCGGGGTCGGGTCCGGCTGTCCGGTGGGGAGCGGTACCGCCCGCCGGTCCGGTCAGTCCAGCTCCAGGACGCGGGCGTGCAGCACCTGGCGTTGCTGGAGGGCCGCCCGGACGGCGCGGTGCAGTCCGTCCTCCAGGTAGAGGTCGCCCTGCCACTTGACGACGTGGGCGAAGAGGTCTCCGTAGAAGGTGGAGTCCTCCGCGAGCAGGGTCTCCAAATCGAGCTGGCCCTTGGTGGTGACGAGCTGGTCAAGGCGGACCGGGCGTGGCGCCACGTCCGACCACTGGCGGGTGCTCTCCCGGCCGTGGTCGGGGTACGGCCGCCCGTTTCCGATTCGCTTGAAGATCACACGGAAAGCCTACCGGGACAGCGGTGCTGAGCGCAGCCTTGTCACGCTGGCGTAAAGGGACAACTCCCGCCTGGAACAGGCCAGATCGTACGGTATTCCCCCGAAGGGGTCGCGTGGTGCGGTGCCCCCGGTGATCCCCCGGCTGGGTGGCGCTCCGCCCGGTTCCGCGGGCCGGTGTCCGCCCCGGGGCGGCTTCGCCCGGTGGGGGGCCGTGCGCCGGACGCGACAGCGCCCCCGCGCTCCGAGTGGGCCGGGGGCGCGGGGGCGCGGCTGCCTGTTCCGGGGTGGCGGCGCCGGATTGGCACTGCCGGGTGGCGCCGGAGCGGTCGGGGGTAACGGCACGGTCAGTGGTTCACCAGTTTCGGGGGCTCGGCCGACGCCTCGTCCGGCTCCTCGCGGTGGTTCGGCAGCATCCGCGCCAGCCAGTGCGATTTCCCCGCGGCGAGCGGCGCGATGACCGCGAGGATCAGCACGTACCCGGCGATGAACGGGGAGAGCCGGTCGTCCAGGCCCGCCGCCGCGGCCATCGTGGCGAGGATCAGGGCGAACTCACCGCGGGCCAGCAGCGTGGAGGCGATGTTCGCGGTGGGCTGCGCGTCGAAGTCGTAGATCCGCGCGGCGAGCAGCCCGGCCAGGACGTTCATCACCACGGTGAGGCAGACGGCGATCATCACCGGCCACAGCACGCTCGGCAGGTCGCCCGGGTCGATGGAGAGGCCGAAGGCGAAGAAGAAGATCGCGGCGAAGGCGTCCCGCAGCGGGTGTACCAGCTCGCGGATGCGTTCACCGGAGGTGGTGTTGCCGAGCATCAGGCCGACCATGAACGCGCCGATGGCGTCCGCGACGCCGAACTCCTCCGCGATGCCCGCGACGAGGACTGCCGCGCCGAGGAAGGAGATGACGAGCAGCTCGTTGTCCTTGGTGGAGAACAGCCGCCCGATGAACCGGGTGCCCCAGCGGGCCGCCGCGGCGAGCACCAGCAGGAACGCGAACGCCTTGCCGGTCTGGGTCAGGGCCTGGGTGGGGCCGTCGGCGCCCGCGAGGACCGGCTGGAGCGCGGCGAGGTAGAGGGCGAGGAAGATGTCCTCGACGACGATGATGCCGAGGATCGGCTTGGTCTCGGGGTTGCCGATCCGGCCGAGGTCGACCAGGACCTTGGTGACGATCGCGGAGGACGATATGCCGAGGACGCCCGCTAGGACCAGGGCCTCCGAGGTGCCCCAGCCGAGCGCGAAGCCGAAGGCCAGTCCGGCGCCGACGTTGAGGGCGAGGTAGCCGCATCCGGCGAGGGCCATGCGTTTGCCACCGGACTTGAGGTCGTCCATGTGGAATTCGAGGCCGAGGTAGAACAGCAGCAGGACGAGGCCGAGCGCGGAGAGCATCTCCAGGTCGTGCGCGTCGTCCACCAGCACGAAGCCGGGGGTGTTCGGGCCGAGCATGATCCCGGCGAGGATGAACAGCGGGATGGTCGGCAGGCCGATCCGGCTGCCGAGCCGGGCGAGCACGGCGGCGGCCACGAAGGCGCCGCCCATGGCTATGAGGGTGTCCGCGTGTCCCATGGGTCAACGCCCCCCATGGGTGGGGCCGGTGGCGCTGGTGACGTCGGGGGTGGTGCGGCGTGGGGAGCGGGGGCTGGGGACGGGGGATGGCGGTTGGATGATCTCCTCCTCGGCGTCTGGGCAGCACTGTCAAGTAGGCGTCAAGAGCGCGTTAATACTTAGATTACCAAACGAAACCCATCGGCCCGGAGGGCGTTGTCCGGTCTGGCGTAAACCCTCCCCGTCATTCCGCCGGTACGTACCGTCATGACGGGCGGGCGGTGCGCCCGCGCTCTGGAGCGGGGCGGAACGGGGGCGTCCCGGCGCGGACGGGGCGCGGGGACCGGTCCGCGCGGGCGCCGGAGCGCGGGACGGGGGGACGCGGCACAGGCGCGGGTGGCGGGGCGGACCTCGGGTGAACTCCCCGGGAGACAGGGGGACTTCGCAGGTGGGGAGGGGGACGCGACGGTCGGCGCCGGCGGGGCGGGGGCGTCCCCCGGGGCGCCCGGTGACCGCCGGGGAGGCCACCGGGCGCTCGGTGGCCGGTCGGGACCGCGCGCGGGGGCGCCGTCATGGGTCCGGCCGCCCCCGAGGTGCGCGGGGCGGCCGGAGTGCCGGACGGGGCGAGGGTCAGCGGACGCGGCGACGGGGGCGCCACAGCAGCCGTTTGAGCCACGGCCAGGCCAGCACGAGCGCGATCACCGCGTACACCGTCACCGAGAACGGGGTGTTGACGAGGCCGGTGACGCTGCCGTCGCTGATCTGGAGCGCCCGGCGCAGCTGCTGTTCGGCGGCGGGCCCGAGGATCACGCCGATGATGGCGGGCAGCACCGGCAGGTCGAACCGCCGCATCAGCAGTCCGAGCAGCCCGATGACGAGCAGGATCACCAGGTCGATCGGCTCGCCGCCGACCGCGTAGGCGCCGACCGCGGCGAAGAAGAGGATGCCCGCGTAGAGGTAGGGACGCGGGACGCGCAGCAGCTTCGCCCAGACCGGCGCGAGCGGCAGGTTGAGGACGAGCAGCATCACCATGCCCACGAACAGCGAGGCGATCAGCCCCCACACCAGTTCCGGCTCCCGCTCGAACAGCAGTGGCCCCGGCTGGATCCCGTAGCTCTGGAAGGCGGCCAGCAGCACGGCGGCAACCGCCGTGGTGGGCAGCCCCAGCGTCAGCATCGAGACCAGCGTTCCGGCGGCGGAGGCGGAGGCCGCCGACTCCGGACCGGCCACGCCCTCGATCGCGCCCTTGCCGAACTCCTTCCGGTGGCGGGAGAGCCGCTTCTCGGTGATGTACGAGAGGAAGGTGGGGATCTCCGCGCCGCCGGCCGGGATCGCGCCGAACGGGAAACCGATCAACGGGCCGCGCAGCCACGGCTTCCAGCTGCGCCGCAGCTCCGCCCGGCCCAGCCAGGGCCGTCCCACCGGCTCCGCCTCCGGCGCGGTGCCGCGCCCCTTCCGGCCCGGCCCGGTGGCCCCGCCGGGCCCACCCGGGCCGCCGGGCCGCGCGGCCATCCACAGCGCCTCGCCGATCGCGAAGAGCCCGACGGCGACGATCACGACGTCGATCCCGTCGGAGAGTTGCAGGCTGCCGAAGGTCAGGCGCTGCTGCCCGGTCATCTGGTCGAGGCCGACCAGCCCGAGGGTCAGCCCGATCAGCAGGGAGGCGAAGCCGCGTACCCGGGAGCTGCCCAGCACCGAGGTCACGGCGATGAAGGCCAGCACCATGACGGCGAGGTAGTCCGGCGCCCCGATGTCCACCGCGAGTTCGGCGACCGTGGGCGCCAGCATCACCAGCAGTACGGTGCCGATCAGCCCGCCCGCGAAGTGGCCGATGGCCGCCGCGGCGAGCGCCTGCGAGCCGCGGCCCGCCTTCGCCATCGGGTGCCCCTCGACGGCGGCGATCACCGCCGCGGTCTCACCGGGGGTGTTCAGCAGGATCGAGGTGGTGGAGCCGCCGAACATCCCGCCGTAGTAGATCCCGGCGAACATGATGAAGGCGCCCACCGGGTCGAGCCCGTAGGTGACCGGCAGCAGCAGGGCGACCGCCATCGCGGGGCCGATGCCGGGCAGGACGCCGATGGCGGTGCCGAGCAGCACGCCGATCGCCGCCCACATCAGGTTGACGGGGGCCAGGGCGGTGCCGAAGCCGTCCATCAGGGAGGAGAGGGCGTCCATCTCAGATCACCCCCATCAGGGGGCCGCCGGGCAGCGGCACCCCGAGCAGGGTGTGGAAGAGGACGTAGGTGAGTAGCGCGAGCACCGCGGCGATGAGCGGGTCGCGGACGAGGGCGCGGCTGCCCAGCGCGTAGGCGGCGCCCCAGAACAGCAGGGCGCCCGCGAGCGGGAAGCCGAGCGGCTCGATCAGGGCCGCGGTGAGGAGGAACACTCCGACGAGCAGCCCGACCGTCCGCCAGTCCCCCGGCCCGTCCGTACCGGAGGGCGGGCCGTCCGTGTCATAACTCGCCCCGCCTACACCGGAGTTCGTGCCGTCCGCGCCGGAGTCGGGCTCGGCGGCGCCCGGTTCGGTGGCCTCCGGCTTGGTGGGCCGCGAGCCCTCCGGCTCCGTGCCGGTGTCCGGGTTGTCTGCCGCGCGACCCGTCAACTCCTGTTCATAAGAAGAGAGTTGGGAGGTGACCTGGGTGGCGGAATCGGGCTCGGACTCGGCCTCGGGTGCGGCGTCCGGTCGTCCGCTCCGCCGTGGGCCACCCCGTACGACCTCCACGGCGAGCGCCACCGAGACGAGCAGCAGCGCGCAGCCCACCACCAGCGGAACCGTCCGGGGGCCGACCGGGCCGCGCTCCGTGGCCACCTGGTCCATCGTCAGCGCGTCGAAGAGCACCAGCAGGCCGAGAGCCAGCAACAGGGCACTGACGCCGAGTTCGGCGCGACCCCGAAGCAACTCCCGTATGCGGATGATGAGTCGGGGGCGACCGGGGTGTTCCGGTGGGCCTGGGGCGGGAGCGATCGGACTCACTGGCCAAGTCCCTTCAGTACGGAGTCGACGCGCCGGTCCTCCGACGCCAGGAAGCGCCCGAACTTCTCCCCCGGGAGGTAGGCGTCGTCCCAGCCGTTGCGGCGCAACGACTCCTTCCACTGGCTGGAGTCGCGCAGGGTGCCGAAGAACCGGATGAGTCTGGTGCGCTGGGTGTCGGACAGTCCCGGAGGTGCCACGATGCCGCGCCAGTTGGTGAACTCCACGTCGATACCGGCCTCCTTGAGCGTCGGCGCGTCGAAGCCGTCCACCCGCTGGGGCCCGGTCACCGCGAGGAGCCGCAGTTCGCCCGACTCGATCTGGTCGCGGTACTCACCGAGTCCGGAGACGCCGAAGGCCACCTTGCCGCCCAGCACCGAGGCGAGCAGTTCCCCACCACCGTCGTACGGCACGTAGTTGACCGTCTTCGGGGCGATCCCCGCGCCCTCGGCCATCAGCATCGGCGCGAGATGGTCCGGGCCCCCGGCCGAGGAGCCACCGCCGACCGGCAGCGAGCGCGGCTTCTTCCGCCACGCCTCCAGCAGTTGGCGGAACGTCTTGTACGGGGAGTCCTTGGCGACGACGACGATGTTCGGCTCCTCCACCAGCCGCGCGATCGGTGTCGCGTCGGCGAGCGTGGAGGGGGCGCGGTTGGTGTGGACGGCGCCCACCACTCCCAGCCCCATCGACATGGTCAGCTTGCCGTTGCCACGTTCGTTGACCAGACGGCTGAGGCCGACGGTGCCACCCGCCCCGGGCAGGTTGAACACCTCGATGTTGTGGTTGAGTTCGGCGTCCTCGGCATCCTTCGCCGCCGTACGGGCGGTGATGTCGTAGCCGCCGCCCGGGGTGTTGGGCACCATGAACCGCAGACCGGGGATGTTGGTGCCGGTGTCCTTGCCGTCGCCGGAACTGATCAGCGGAGGTCCGACCAGCAGGAGCAGCGCGGCACAGAGCGTGGAGACCACTGCGCGGAGGCGCACGCGGGCACCGCCTTTCGGGGAGGGGAGCGAAGCGCCCACATGCTGCCCCGGCGGCCGGCGGATGTCTCCCCTCGCGCGCGCTGGAAAACTAATGGTCGTTGTGGTCTTTGTGGTCGCGCCGCACCGCCTGTCCCAGGCCGTCGTCGCGCACGCCCACGCCCCGCCCGTCACACGGCGGTTGGGCTCTCCCACGCCCCGTACGCCATGGGGGTGGAACGGCCGCGCGAGGCGGTGACCGGGTGGTTCAGAGCCACCGGAGCGCCGCGTCCACGGTGTCCGTGACGCCGGAGTTGAAGGCGACGGCGGCCCGCGGCGCGTGGCGGCGCACCAGGTTCACGATGCGCTCGAACAGCGGGAGCAGCGCGGGGTCCTGGCGGATTCCCCCGCCGATGACCACGACCCGCCACGGCCGTTCGCGCAGTGCCGCTACGAGGACGGACTCGGCCGCGGCGTCGTCCTTGACCAGCGCGGTGCCCACCTCGACGCCGTGTTCCGCGAAGCGCGCCAACTCCGCCTCCAGCGCCGCGCGTACCCGTTCCCCGTCACCCTCCGGGAGCGCTCGTGGGTCGTAGCCGATGACGAGTACGGAAGACATACGGCCACGCTACCGGCGGAGACGCCGCTCGTTCCGTCGGACCGTGAGGTCGGGCTAACCCGCGTCACCGCCCGGTCGGATGGCCAAGTCCCGTTCTGTGCAGGGGTTTTGGATTGGCCCGCCGCCATGGAGGGGGCGGGAACGCGGACGCCCCGCCACGGAGCTCCGTGGCGGGGCGTCTGATCGGTCGTCCGGCGGGTCGTACGGCAGGCCACCCGTCGTGTGACACGCTCCGTGGCCCGCGCGGCGAACGACCGCCGGGGTCACGAGTCCTGGCGACCCGTGACCCCGACACGGCGTCTACTCGCCCTTGCTGGGCGTATCGGACGGGCCACCGGATCCGGCGGCGGCCTTGCCACCGTCGTCACCGTTGCCGTTGCCGTTGTCGTCGGAGACGGGACCGATCTGGATCTCGAACTCCCCGGCGTACTGCTCGTGTCCGGCGATGACGGCGCTCTCGATGGCCTCCTCGCCGCGCTCGCCACGCAGGATCAGCGGATCCCTGCGGAGGTCGCGGAGGAGCGCGATACAGAGTCCGATCATGACCAGGGTGAAGGGCACCGCCACCAGGATGGTGAGGTTCTTCAACCCTTCGAGCGCCTTGTCCCCACCCCCTCCGACCAGCAGCATGATGGCCGCGACGGCACCGGTGAGCACACCCCAGGTGATGACGACGAGCCGGGTGGGCTCCATCGTCCCCTTCTGCGAGAGCGTGCCCATGACCACGGACGCGGCGTCCGCGCCGGAGACGAAGAAGATGCCGACCAGGATCATCACGAGCAGCGTCGTGACACCCGCGATCGGGTACTCGTTCAGCACGGCGAACAGCTGGCCCTCGGCGGTCGCCTCGTCGGTCAGCTTCGCCCCGTCCTGTTCCAGCTTCATCGCGGTGCTGCCGAAGATGGAGAACCAGATCAGGCTGACGACGCTCGGCACGAGGATGACGCCACCCACGAACTGCCGGATGGTGCGGCCCCGGCTGATGCGCGCGATGAACATGCCGACGAACGGCGTCCAGGAGATCCACCAGGCCCAGTAGAAGACCGTCCACCCGGAGAGCCAGGTGGCGACGTCCTCACCCCCGGAGGAGTCGGTACGCCCGGCCATCTGCGGGAGTTCACCGACGAACGAGGTGATCGAACTCGGCACCATGTTGAGCATCAGGATGGTCGGCCCGACCACGAAGACGAAGACGACCAGCAGCCCGGCCAGCACCATGTTGATGTTGGACAGCCACTGGATGCCCTTCGCCACCCCGGACACGGCGGACAGCACGAACGCCACGGTGAGCACGGCGATGATGAGCACCAGCACCGTCTGGCCGACGTTGTCGGCCCAGCCGACCTCCTCGACACCACTGCTGATCTGGAGCGCGCCCAGACCCAGCGAGGCGGCGGAGCCGAAGAGCGTGGCGAAGATCGCCAGTATGTCGATGATCTTGCCCATGGTGCCGTTGGCGTGCCGCTCACCGATCAGCGGGGTGAAGACCGCGCTGATCGTCTGCCGCCTCCGACGGCGGAAGCAGCTGTAGGCGATGGCCAGACCGACCACCGCGTAGATCGCCCACGGGTGCAGCGTCCAGTGGAAGAGCGTGGTGGCGAGCGAGGTCTCCATCCGGTCCGCCGCGTCGGCGTCCGCCCCGTGGGTACCGGGCGGGGGATCGGCGAAGTGCGTGAGCGGCTCGTTCACGCCGTAGAACATCAGACCGATGCCCATACCGGCGCTGAACATCATCGCGATCCAGGAGACCGTGCGGAACTCCGGCTTCTCGCCCTCCTTGCCGAGGGTGATCTTCCCGTAGCGGCTGAAGGCCAGCCACAGGGCGAAGATGACGAACCCCGAGGCGGCCAGCACGAAGGCCCAACCGCCGTTGTGCATCGTCTCGTTGAGCATCCTCGTCGAGACGCTCTCCAGGGAGTCCGTGCCGAAGGCACCCCACAGCACGAAGGCCAGGGTGAGCGCCGCCGTGACGCCGAACACCACGTAGTCCGTCGGCGGTGGTCTCAGCGCCGGTCGCAGACTGGAGCTGGGAGAAGCCCCCGTGGGGACCTCACCGCTGCGTGGCTTTTTGTCCACCCGTTCCTCCACTTAAGTTGTCGACTCTTGTATGTACAGACGACGGCAGCACAGAAGCCCGCTACCCGACGGCGCGGTCTGCATGCGTCATACAGCGGTCGATGGACCTTCAAAAACAGACCATGAATCTTTAAAGGAGTGTCATCGAGTGAGCGGCCGGAGCCGCCTCGTCGGGGCGCGGCGCCCCACTGGCTGCGGAGCCTTCGAGGGGACAGGAGCGTAGTCCCGCAGCGCGCGTTCCGCCCCGAATCCGCGAGTAACGAAATGACTTCTCCGCGATATGGCCGCCCCGGCGCCGCCACCGCCGAACCCCCCGCCGGAGCGCGATTTCCCATGTCATGTGCGTTCGGTGGAGGGTCGGTCGCCGAAGTGACCGGATGGTTCGAGCCAGTTGTGAACGTGCTGCGAAACCATTGGAAGGCCGCCCGGGTTCGGCATGTGCCGGTTGTCGGGGTCATGTGGAACGGTCCGACTCGTTCAAGAGTTGATCCAAACGGGGTGGCACGCCAGGCGCTGGACCGGCTGGTTCTGTCGTGATTCCGCTTAGGCTGCTACTCGGCCTGATCGGTGAGTGTGCGCACGGTGTTCCGTGGGTGAAGCTCTCTGAAGACTCACTGTCTGAACTCCGCTTCGTTTCCGGTCGAAGTCCGTGCCGAATCCGGGCCCCTTCCACGGCAGAGTTGATCAGGGAAAGTGCCACCGGGCTGCCACACGGGCACGGGCCGGGCTTGGAGGAGCGTAGCCGCCCGGGGGCGGGATGAAGGGGACCCCAGCGCGCCGCGTCGGCCGCGCGCTGCCCAGCCCCCACCGACCCCCGACACGGCGCCGCACGGCCCCACCGGACGGGACGCCGCGCCGGGCCCCGCGTCCCGGTCCGCCGAACCCGGGGCGAGCGGCGGCCCGTCAGAGTGGGGTGGCCGCCTTGAGCACCAGGAAGAGAGCCAGCGCCGTGTCCAGCGCGGCGACGGCGGACAGGGTGGTGCCCGCGGTGGCGAGGAAGGCCGCCAGGCCGGCGGGGCTCGCCGCGGGGAACCAGCCGTGCTCCGGCGGCACCGGACCCAGCAGCGCCGCCACCCGGCGCGGCACCGGCCCGCCCGCCGCCGAGGGCAGGACCTCCTCGCAGGGCGGTGCCGCCGGGGGAGGCGGTACCGGACGGGACGGCGACTGCCCCTCGGGCGGGGCGACGGGAGCTGGTGCGGGAGTGCGGGCGGGCGCTGGCCCTCGGGGGCGCGCGGGGAGCCGGACGGGAGCCGCGGACGCCTCCGCCCTGCCGCCCAGGGCGGTGCGGTCGACGGGCGGCGCCGGTTCCACCGCTGCTTCCGGCAGCGTCACCGATCCCGGTGACGGTTCCGGCAACGGCAGCGGCAACGGCGCCGGTTCCGGTGCTGGTTCGGGGTCCGCGGGAGCGGCGAAGGCGAGGAGCCCCGGTGGGGCGGAGGCCCCCGTCGTCCGGGCGGCGAGCGCGGCCTTGGCCACGGCGCGCGCGGTGGTGCGGCGGTCACCGACGGCCCGGGCCGCCGACTCGTCGGCCCAGCGTTCCAGGTGGTAGCCGACCGCCGAACGCAGCGGCCACAACAGGGGGTTGGCGCGGCTCAGCAGCGCCACCGCGAGCAGGTACCGGTGGTGCCCGCCCGTGAGATGGGCGCGTTCGTGCGCGATCATCGCGCGGCGCTCGGCCGGTTCCAGCCCGGCGAGCATCCCGGTGGACACCACGATGCGGTCCGGTGCGCCCGGTAAGGCGTAGGCGTAGGGCTGTTCGTCAGGCAGGACCGTCACTCCGGGGCCCAGGTCCGCCACCGGGTCCTCGCCGGTGGGGTGCGCCGCCGTACGAACCCCCGGCCCCTTCCCCGCCCCGCTACCCGGTCCGCTCTCCGGCCTGTTGTCCACCCCGCTCCCCGGCTCTCCGGCCCCGGCGTTCCCCGGTTCTCCACGGCCCTTCCGGCTCGCGCGGCCCTCCGGCCCCGGGCAGCGCTCCCGGTCCGGGTGGCTTCCCGGGGCCGGGGCGGGCGCTCCGGCCGCCGGGGCGAGGGTGGCGAGCGCGTGCCGTGTACGGGCCAGCACCCGGCGGTGGCGCCGAAGCGCCGCGAGACACGCCCCGACGACCGCGAGCAGCAGCCCGATCGCCGGTGGCCCGGTGAGGTGGGCGTACGGGATGACGGTGCTGACCTCCGGGTCCGCCCAGACGTCCGGCAGCGGGTTGCCGGGGAGTTGAGCGGTACCGACGAGTCCGAGCAGCACCAGCGAGAGCGTGCTGCACAGCGCCAGCGCCACCCCCAGTGCCGTCAGCATCCGGGCCGCGCGGCGCGGATGGGTGCGCTGGTCGGCCAGCCGCGCGACCGGCAGGACGGTCAGCGGCAGTACGAACGGCAGGAAGGCGAGCGCCGCTGCCATCCGGTCCATGCGTCACTCCTCCCGCAGCAGATCCCGCACCAGCCGTTCGTCCTCCTCCGACAGCGAGGAGACGAAGCTGGTGAGCACGGCGTTCCGGTCGCTCTCGCTGTCCAGGACCCTGCGCATCCGCAGCGCGGCGAGCCCGGCCTCGTCCGCGAGGGCCGACCACAGGTAGGACCGCCCCGACTTGCCCCGGGTCACGGCCTGTTTGGCGTGCAGCCTGGTCAGGATGGTGACGATGGTGGTGTACGCCAGTTCGTCCCCGAGGTGCTGACGCACCCAGGCCGCCGTCACCGGCCCGGGCGCGGCCCGCAGCACCGCGAGCACCTGGCTCTCCAACTCGCCCTGACCGCGCCTGCGTCCGCCACTCTCTCCGGGCTGATCGCCGTACTTGACCATCGGTTGCCCTGCCTCTCCACCTGCTTCCGCGCTACCCGCGCGGTGCCGCCTGCCATGCCCCACACGGGGGCGCTCCCTGTGCCGTATCGCCCTCCCCCGGCCCCACACCGGTTCCGTGGCCCGACCGGTACCGCTCCCGCCCGCACCGGTGGCTCTCGCCCGTCCGGTCCGGCCCCGCCTCGTACGGGTCCCCATCCCTTCTTCCCCCGGATCCTTCCTCCCCGCTCCCGCGGCCCTCTCCGATCGCCCCGCTCCGCCACGTCTCGCCGCGCCCGCGCCGTCCCACGCCCCCGCTGCCCCACGCTCGCCCTCTCACACCCCGCCGTCCGTCTCGACCAGGCTCGCGCCCGACCGCGACCGCTCCCGGAGGGCCCGGCCACGACCGCTTCCGGGAGGGCCCGGCCACGACCGCCCCGGAGGGGGAGTGCGGCGACCATGTCGTCTCCCACGCCGGGGAGTTGACGACGGCCGGAGCCCCCCGCCGCGCCACCGCCGGAGCCCCGACGGCAGTCGCGCCACCGCCGGTACGGACACCACCGCCGGTACGGACACCACCGCCGGTACGGACACCACCGCCGGTACGGATGCCGTTGCCGACGCCCGTACCGGTACGGATACCGGTGCCGGGTGCTGACGCGGAGGCCGGTGCCGGTCGCTGGGTGCGCCGCGCCGGGGACTGCGTCCCCCACGACGGCCGTTCCCGTCTGATGCGCGCTCAGCCTAGAAGCCCTCCGGGCGATCCGCCGCGTCGTGGATCGGGTCCCGTACCGTCCCGCCGCCGCTTCCGTACCGTGGGTTACCGCCTCCCACCAGGCGAACTGCCCGTGGGGACAGGTCGGTTGGGGTCGGGGGCCGTTCCCGGGTCGGGTGAATTCCCCGTCCCCGGGAACGCCCCGGCGCGCTGCCGCTGCCGCTGCCGCTGCCGCTGCCGATGCCGATGCCCATGCCGACGCCGCGCCTCGGCGCGACGCCTCGCCGTGGCCCGCGCCCGCACCGCGTCATCGTCGGCCTCCGCCGCCTCCGTCCGCTCATTCCGCTGGCCAGGCCGGGCGGACCGGTCGGTGTCCGACGGCGGCCGACGATGGCCGACAGCGGACGGTCAGGCGTCGTGGCCCACGTACGCGCGCAGGTGCTGGGCGGTGCGGGTCTCGCCGTGGGCCACGAGGTCGGCCGGGGTACCGCTGAAGACCACCTGGCCGCCGTCGTGTCCGCCGCTCGGGCCGAGGTCGATGATCCAGTCGGCGTGGGCCATCACGGCCTGGTGGTGCTCGATGACGATCACCGAGTTGCCGCTGTCCACCAACTGGTCGAGCAGTGCCAGCAGTTGGTCGACATCGGCCATGTGCAGCCCGGTTGTCGGCTCGTCCAGCACGTACGTCGAGGACTTCTGGGCCATGTGGATGGCGAGTTTGATCCGCTGCCGCTCCCCGCCGGAGAGGGTGTTCAGCGGCTGGCCGAGACGGAGGTACCCCAGTCCCACGTCGGTGAGGCGGCCGAGGATGGCCCGGGCCTGACCGGAGGTGAAGAACGCGTGGGCCTCGGCGACCGACATGCCCAGCACCTCGCTGATGTTCTTACCGCGCAGGGTGTAGGTCAGCACCTCCGGCGTGAAGCGTTTGCCCTCGCACTCCTCGCAGACCGAGGCCACCCCGGCCATCATCGCGAGGTCGGTGTAGACCAGGCCGATGCCCTGGCAGTTCGGGCAGGCTCCGGCTGAGTTGGCGCTGAACAGCCCCGGCTTGACGCCGTTCTCCTTGGCGAACGCCGTACGGATGGGGTTCAGCAGTCCGGTGTAGGTGGCCGGATTGCTGCGGCGCGATCCCCGGATCGGGGACTGATCGGCCACCACCACACCCTCCCGCTCCGAGACGTAGCCGTGGATCAGCGAACTCTTGCCGGAGCCCGCCACCCCGGTGACCACGGTCAGCACCCCGAGCGGGACGTCGACGGAGACGTTCCGCAGGTTGTGCAGGTCGGCGTCCTTGATGGTCAGCGCCCCACGCGGCGACCGGGCCGGTTCGCGCAGCGCGGCACGGTGCTCCAGGTAGCGCCCGGTGAGGCTGCCGGAGGCGCGCAGCCCGGCGACGTCGCCGGTGTAGCAGATCTGGCCACCGTCCGAACCCGCGCCCGGGCCCAGGTCGATGACGTGGTCCGCCGTCGTGATCACCTCCGGCTTGTGCTCCACCACCAGCACCGTGTTGCCCTTGTCCCGCAGGCTCTCCAGCAGGCCGTTCATCCGCTGGATGTCGTGCGGGTGCAGTCCGGCCGTCGGCTCGTCGAAGACGTAGGTGATGTCGGTGAGGCTGGATCCCAGGTGCCGGACCATCTTGACGCGCTGGGCCTCCCCGCCGGAGAGGGTGGACGCGGGCCGGTCCAGGCTCAGGTAGCCCAGGCCGATCTCCACCAGCGAGTCCAGCGTCTGGCGGAGCGTGGCCAGCAGCGGCGCCACCGACGGGTCCGCGACGCGCTGGACGAAGACGGCGAGGTCGCTGATCTGCATCGCCGAGCACTGGCCGATGTTGACGCCGTCGATGGTGGAGGACAGCGCCGCCGCGCTCAGCCGGGTCCCCTCACAGTCCGCGCACCGGCGGAACACCACGGCCCGGTCCACGAACGCGCGCACCGCCGACTGCATGGACTCGCGGTCCTTGGCGAGGTGGACCCGCTGCACCTTCGGCAGCAACCCGTCGTAGGTGATGTTGTGCGAGCCCACCTTGATCTTGGTGGTGGGCTTGTGCAGGAAGTCGTCCCACTCCTGGTCGGTGAAGTCCCGCAGCTTCTTGTCCGGATCGTAGAGCCCGGATCCGGCCATGATCTGCCAGTACCAGGAGTCGACGGCGAAGCCCGGGACGGTGATCGCGCCCTCGTTCAGCGACAGGTCGCGGTCCACCAGCTGGTCTATGTCGACGCTGGACACCTCGCCCAGCCCCTCGCACGCCGGGCACATCCCCTCGGCGCTGTTGAAGCTGAACGCCGAGGAGGTGCCGATGTGCGGGGTGCCGAGCCTGCTGTAGATGATCCGCAGCATGGTGTACGCGTCCGTCGCGGTGCCCACGGTGGAGCGCGAGTTGGCCCCCATCCGCTCTTGGTCGACGAGGATCGCCGCGCTGAGGTTCTCCAGCGCGTCCACGTCCGGACGGCCCAGGCTCGGCAGGAAGGACTGGACGAAGGCGGTGTGCGTCTCGTTGAGCAGCCGCTGCGACTCTGCGGCGACGGTACCGAACACCAGGGAGGACTTGCCCGAGCCGGAGACCCCGGTGAACACCGTGAGCCTCCGCTTGGGTATGTCGACCGAGACGTCGGCCAGGTTGTTCTCCCTCGCCCCTCGAACCCTGATCACGTTGTGCCCGTCCGCCGGCTGAAGCGCGCGGTGACGGTCCGTCTCGGGGGACGGCTGACGGGACGGGTCGGCGGCCATAACGGCTCCTCGCGTTGCTCGAACTTCTCGGTCTCTCGATGTTCCTGAACCGCGCGCGGGCCACCCGGGTCCCACGCGCGCGGGTCCGGCGTTTCCGAACCGCGCGTGCTCCGGCGCCCGCGTGGACGGGTCCGGCGCCCGCGTGCGCGGGTCCGGACTCGAAGCGCCCGACGGGCGGGGCTCCGGAGGTGGGCTCCGAACACCGGGTCTCGCGGCGTTTCCTGCGGCGCCTTTCGGCTTCGGTGGACAGCGCTCGGCCGCCGCCCGGTCCACGGGCCCGCCCATCCGGCCGACGGCCCCCGGCTCCCGTGGGCCGGGGGACCGGCACCCGGCGGACCCGGGACCGTGGCGCCCGTACGGCCCGGGTCGCCACGGTGACGGCGATCCCGCGCGGCGGCGGTTCCGGCGGAACGTCGGTTCCGCGCGACGCCGGTGCACTGCGGTGACCCCCCCGGTCCGGCTGCCGGTCAGGGACGGCGCGCCGCCGCCCCGGGTACCGTCCGCCGGGCGTGCGCCCCGCGGTCGTTCCGTAGGTGGGCGGGCCGCACGGGACGCGGGGGCCGGGCGGCGGTCGGATCGGCCCAAGGATAGGCGCCCCCTCTGACACTCCCGCCGAATCCCCGGCGCTTCAGGACGTACGGGCAGGTCAGCGCCGTTTCAGCCCGCAACGGTCGCTCGGAACCGCGGTCCGGCCGAACGGTCCGGGGCGGGGGGGCGGCGGGGTCCAGGCCGAAGGGTTCGGGGGCTCGGGGTTTCGTTCCGGAGGGTTCGGGGTGGGTTCGCGGGGCGGGGCGGGTCGGGGCGTGGGTGGGCGGATGGGGTGGGCCCGGCGTGGGCTTGTCGCGCGGGGGCGCGGGTCCGGGCGCGGCGGTGGCGGGATACCGGCTCAGGTCGGTATCAGCGTGACCTGCGTGGCCTTCAGCACCGCCCAGACGTGGGTGCCCTCGGCCAGCCGCAGCTCGGCCGCCGCCGTCGACGTGATCTCCGCGATCAGCTCCGGCCCGCTCTCCGGCACGATCACGACGCGCAGCCGCCCGCCCAGCGCGGTGATCTCGCGTACCGTGCCAGGCCAGACGTTCCGTGGACTCCCGTCCGGGCGCCGCCGGAACACCGACACCGCGTCCGGCGCGACGACCGCCAGCGCCCGGCCGCCCACCCGCAGCGCACCCTCCGGGGCCGGGTCGGGTGCCGGTACCGGTGCCGGTGCCGGTGCCCGGATCGGGGTTGGTGTCGGGCTGTGTGGTGTCGGGCTGTGCGGGAGGACGGCGTCGGCCGGTACACCGTCGGTGGCGAGTTCGCCGCCCTCGTCCAGCGCGAGACCGCCGTGCGCGGTGACGGTGCCGGGCCAGGCGTTGTTGCCCAGCATCCGCGCCACCCAGCGGGAGCCGGGGCGCCGGACGACCTCCGACGGCGTGCCGTACTGCACCGCCGCGCCCGCCTCCAGCACCAGCACCCGGTCGGCCAGCGAGACCGCCTCCACCGGATCGTGGGTGACGAGCAGGCAGACGCCGGTGAACCCGTCGAGGTGCCGTCGAAGGGTGCGCCGGACCCGGGTACGGGTGGTCTGGTCGAGCGCCGCGAGCGGTTCGTCGAGCAGCAGCAGCCGCGGATCGCTGGCCAACGCCCGGGCCAGCGCGACCCGTTGGGCCTGCCCGCCGGAGAGCTGCGCCGGTCTGCGGTGCGCGAGGTGGCCGACGCCGAGCTGGTCCAGCCAGTGCGTCGCGGTCCGCCGGGCGGACGACCGGCGGACACCGTGCGCGCGCAGCCCGTAGGCGACGTTGGCGCGCGCGCTGAGGTGAGGGAAGAGCGCGCCGTCCTGCGGTACCCACGAGACCCGGCGGCGGTGTACGGGGAGGCGGGAGACGTCCCGCCCACCGAGGAGCAGCCGCGCCCGCGCGCGCGGGGTGAGCCCGAGCAGCGCGCGCAGCAGCGTCGTCTTGCCCGCGCCGTTCGGGCCGACCACCGCGATGGTGGTGCCCGGTTCGGCCCCCAGCGCCAGCCGGACGAAGCCGCTCAGCTCGGCCGTCAGCGTTCCTCCACCCGTGGCCTCGACGGCGGCCCGTCCGACGGGGCGTTCCCCTGGCTCCCGACCTCCGCCGGTGTGCGTGTCCCCGGTCGCCCCGGTTGCCCCGGTCGCCTCGGTCGTCTCGTGTCCCCGGTGCGCTGAGTCGAGCCCGCGCGAGCGACCGGCGCCCGCCCCCGGCCCCTCGTCCGACGGCTCGTCCGGGTAGGTGTCCGAGGGCTCGTCGGGGACGTCGTGGCGGCGGCGCGCGCGGCGGCGCCCCGCGCGCGGTGGTGCGCCGCCCGTCCACCGTCCCCGCAGCGCGACCAGGACGGCCATCGCGACCGCGAGCAGCAACAACGAGAGCGAGGTCGCGGCCTCCGGGGAGTCCTGGAGCAGCAGGTAGACCTGGAGTGGCAGGGTCTGCGTCGTCCCCGGAAGGTTCCCGGCGAAGGTGATCGTCGCGCCGAACTCACCCAGCGCCCGCGCCCAGGTGAGCGCCGCCCCGGCCGCGAGTCCGGGAGCCACCATCGGGACGGTGACGGTGGCGAACACCCGCAGGGGGGAGGCGCCCAGCGAGGCCGCCGTCTCCTCGTAGCCGGGGCGCAGCCCGGCCAGCGCCCCCTCCAGACTGATGACCAGGAACGGCATGGCGACGAACGTCGCGGCGACCACCGCCCCCGAGGTGTGGAAGGGCAGCACCAGACCGAAGGTCTCCTCCAGCCACGGGCCGAGGAGGCCGCGCCGGCCGAACCCGAGCAGCAGGGCCACCCCGCCGACGGTCGGTGGCAGCACCATGGGCAGCAGCACCAGCGCCCGGACCAGCGCCTTTCCGGGGAAGTCGACGCGGGCCAGCACCCAGGCCAGGGGCACCCCGAGGAGGAGCGAGAGCCCGAGCGCCCAGCCCGAGACGAGCAGGGAGAGCCGCAGGGCCTCGGTGACGCCCGGAGCGGAGAGGTGCGCGCCGAGTTCACTCCACCGTGTACGGACCAGGATGCCGCCCAGTGGTACCAGCAGGAAGGCCACCGCGAGCAGCGCGGGCAGCGTCAAGGCGAGGGGCGCTCGCGCCCGCCCGCTCTCCTTCCGCCCGCTCTCCTTCCGCCCGGCCTTCTTCCGCCCGGCTTCGTTCGGTCCGCCCTCCCTCCGCCCGGTGCGCCTCCGCCCTTCCCCCGCTCGTCCTTCCCCTGCCTGTCCTGTCGTCTTCTGCCCCGCCGCTGGGTGCGCGCGGCCTGAGCGCCCCCGTCCGAACGCCGCCCGCGTACGCCCCGCTCGCGCGAACCCGGCCCGCGTACACCCCGAACGGTCGGTGGGCTCCGAACGGTCGGTGGGCTCCGTGCGGTTGGTGGGTTTCGTGTGGTTGGTGGGCTCCGTGCGGGCCGTGGATTTCGTGCGGTCGGTGGGCTCCGTGCGGGTCGTGGGCTCCGTGTGGTCTCCGTGCGTCATCGCCGTGTCCCGTTCCGGTTCCGCGCCTCCGGCTCCGTCCACCGAGGATCGTGCCGACGCCATGCCCGTCCGTCCGTCGTGCTCGCCCGCCATGCCCGTCATCTCCCTGCCGCGTCCGTCGCCCGCTACGGCCGCTGGAAGCCCGCGTCCCGCAGGACCTTCTGGGCCTTCGGGGTGCCGAGCCAGTTGACGAACCGCTCAGCCGCCTTCGCCTCGCCCGAGGAGCTGAGGACCGCGGCCGGGTACGTGGCGACGACGCCGCGACCGTCCGGAACGCGCACCGCGTCCACCGCGTCCGAGGCGGCGGCCACGTCCGTCCGGTAGACGATCCCGGCGTCCGCCTCGCCCAACTCGACCTTGCTGAGCACCGCCCGCACGTTCGCCTCCCGCGACACCGGGCGCACCCGCACCCCGTGCTCCTCCAGCACCTGCTTCGCGTACCGGCCTACGGGGACGTCCGAGGCGGCGAGTACCACCTTCAACGAGCCCTTCCCCAGGTCCCGCAGCTTCTCGACCCGCTCGGGGTTGCCCTGCCGCACCGCGATGACCAGCCGGTTCCTGGCGATGACGGCGGGCTCGCGGGTCTCCTCGCGCAGCCCGTCCATGGTCGCGGTGTCGGCCGTGACAAGGGCGTCGGCGGGCGCGCCCTGCCGCACCTGGGCGGCTAGCTCCTGCGACCCGGCGAAGGAGAACCGCACCTTCGTGTCACGGTGCTCCCGCTCGTAGACCTTGCCAGCGCGCGTGAACGCGTCGGTGAGGGACGAGGCGGCCAGCACCGTCACCTCGGTACGGCCCCCTCCCTCGTCCCCGCCGCCGCAGGCGGTGAGCGGCAGGACCAGGAGGCAGGCGGTGGTGGCGAGTACGGCCCGGCGCCCCGCCGTCACCCCGGCAGCTTCCCGACGGCCCCGACGGACCCGACTCTCCCGACGTCCTCCACGCGACATGGACAGCTCCTTGCGTTCGTGCGCGCACCCACACCGGGGCGCGGCCTACGTGACCCCCCGAGGTACGGGGCCCGCTTCCATGACACCCGGCATCCGGCTGTCGGCCACCTGCTACCGGCAGCCCGCCGACCGCAGCCCGCCGGCCGCTGGACGGCGTCCCGCTGGTGAGCGGCGGGCCGGGCTCCCCGTGGCGCCGTCCCTGGCGCCGTCCGTGAGCCCGGTCAGGCGCGGTCGACGTGCACGTTGGTGGCCTTCACCCGCGCGGTGGCCTCCACCCCGACCTCCAGGCCCAGCTCCTCCACGGCCTCCCGGGTCAGCAACGAGACCAGTCGGTGCGGGCCCGCCTGGATCTCCACCTGCGCGGCCACGTCCCCCAGCCGGACGGCGGTGACGATGCCGGGGAAGGCGTTCCGGACCGAGGTGTACGACTCCTCGGCCCCGCCCCCCTCCCCGCCCGACTGCGCCAACTCCACGGAGAAGGCGGCGAGATCGCGCCCGTCCACCAGACGGCGCCCACCCTCGTCCCGGTGGGTCGCCATCCGACCGGCATCCGCCCAACGCCGCGCGGTGTCCGGACTGACGCCGAGCAGCCGTGCCGCCTGACCGATCGTGTAGGACTGCATACGCGGCACACTAAGCCGATTCCCCTGGCACATACAAGGGTGATCCGAGTCTCGGGGCCGCACCTGCAGTCCGTCGGGGTCCCACGTCCCGTGTCGTCGGAAGCTGCCGGTCGCGTCCGTGGCAATGGGTCGTCACGTGTGGACGTCGCCCGAGTGGAGATCCACCCGCTACGGAGGGGCTCCAAGAGTGAGGGGTGAGAGATGACGGGGCATAGAAGGCCGGGCCGTCGCACTCTTGGGTGCGACGGCCCGGCCAGCATGTGAAATGCGCTTATGAGGCGATGGATATCGCTCTCGTCTCCAGGGGTGCGCTAACTACGCTCTTTTTGCCTTCATGGCTGGTCAAGTCCTGCATCGCTGACCCCGCGTACGGTATGCATATCAATGCGATGGCGGAGAGTGCGATGGCTGCGACTTGCTGGGTCGCCCGAAGGCGACTCACGTTGTTTTGCACACGTGCTCCTGGAGGTGCTCTGATGGATCCCCGGTTCGATCAGCCGGGCGGAGATTCCAGCAGATATCGCGCTGGATCGCAACTTTGTGCATGAGAGACGGATTTATGCTGCGGCGGGCGCCTGGTTCTCCGGAGCGGTTTTACCCATGTCCCTGGCGCCAGCTTCGGAATCAAAGGTTCCGATTTTCGAGAAGTGTGTGCCCACAGCGAGCGACAAGGCATATGCCAAAGGCGTGAACGATAGCGGGTGGTGCTTGAGGTGGTGTGGGTCAGGACGCGAGTCTGTGTTCTCGTGCCTGGTCCAGCGCACGGAGGACTTCCAGGGTCTGGGTGACTTCGGATGTCTCACCGAGGCGTCGCGCCATCTCCAGGCTTGTCCTCAGGTGCACCAGCGCTTGTCCATGTCTGCCCGTGCTCAGTTCGGCGCTGCCGAGGTCGCGCAGGGTTTGAATCTCCTCGGGGTTCGCGCTGATTCTTCGCGCTGCGGCTAGCGCGGCTGTGTGGTGGGCCAGTGCTTCCTCGCTCCGGTCCAGCGCGTGCAGTACTTGGCCGATGCCGTTCCGTGCTATCGCCTCACTCCGGAGATCTCCGGAGCTGCGCAGAACGGGAAGAGCCTCTTCGTAGATTTTGAGTGCTGCTTCGTGGTTCCCACTCAGGCGCAGGGTTTTGGCGTAGTTGATTTGAATTATGGCAAGCCGACTCTTGAGTCCGAGCGTGGCGGAGATTCGCAGTGCCTGTTTGTAGAACCTTTCTGCTTGTTCTCGGTCGCCGGATTTCATGTTCGCTTCTGCCATATTGTTAAGTGCTATCGCCTCGCCGAAGGTATCTCCTGTTTCGCGGAACCCTGCGAGAGCAAGGGAGAAAAAATGGAGGGATTCGTTGTGCCGCTCCAAATGAAGGCAGATCATGCCCAGCATGTTGTAGCTCCGGGCTTGTTGCCTGCGGTCGTCGGTGGTGAGCCGGTATTGCAGGACGCGCTGCTGGTGCGCGTAGGCGGGGTGGTACTGGGCGGTGTGCCAGTGGCTTATCGACAGCTGGTGCCGGGCCTCGGCGGCGAGCGCGGCGGAGTGGGGGAGGCGGAGGGCGATGTCGAGCGCCGCGTTGGCGGCTTCGATGGCCTCGTCGTAATGGCCCGCCTGGGTGCACACGGAGCTGAGGTCGAGCAGTGAGTGGGCGTGTGGCTCGTGTTCGCGGGTGGTGCTCCAGTGGTCGACGGCACGCCTGAGGTGCGGTAACGCGGTGCTGAGGTGGCCCTCGCCGTCGAGGAAGCCCGCCAGTACGTGGGCGAGGACGGCCGCGTCGCGGGCTGACCCGTGGGTGTGGGTGTACTCCAGCGTGGCGAGGAGGTTCGGGCCCTCGGTCGTGAACCACTGCTGTGCGTCGCCGTGTTCGGCGCGTTCGTCCGTCGTCGGGGAGTGGAGGTCCTCGGGTACGGGGCCGCGGGTGCGGTGCGGATAGGCCCGTCGGTCGGCGTGGTCGGCGGAGTGCGTGTAGTGCCGTAGGAGGCGCTGGAGAGCAGCCGTGCGTTCTTCGGCGCCGTGTTCCTTTTTCACCAGTTCGAGTGTGAACTCCCGTACTAAATCATGCAGTCGGAAACGATTGGGTGCGGTTTCCCGTATGAGGTTGTACGTCACCAGCTCTTCCAACGTCTGTTCTGTCGCATCGCGCGGAAGATCGCTGAGGGCGGCCGCGGCTTCCGGGCCGAACTCGGGCGTGAGATGGAGTCCTATGCGACGGAAGGTGCGGGCTTGGGTGGAGGTGAGCGTGCGATAGGAGAGCGAGAAGGTGTGCCGGAGGTCTATGTTTCCGGATTTGAGTACGGGGAGTCGAGAATTTGCGTCATTGAAACGTTCGAGTAGGTCTGCTGTGCTCCAGGAGGGCCGGGCCAGGAGTCGGCTTGCCGCTATCTGTATGGCGAGGGGGAGACGCCCGACGAGTCGCACCAGTTCGGACGACTCCGGCGCCGCCACCGCGTTCCCGTCGACGAAGTGCTGGAACAGCGCGCTCGCCTCGGCCTTGGAGGGAAGGTCGAGGGTGGTGGGGCGCACCCCGGGGAGATCGGTGAAGGTCTTGCGGCTGGTGACGAGGATCATGGCGGGGGAGGCGCCGGGGAGCAGCGGTCTGACCTGCTCGGCGTTGGCCGCGTCGTCCAGGACGGCGACGAAGCGCCGGTGGCGCGCGGTGGTCCGCCAGAGTGCGACGAGGTCGTCCAACTCCGTTGGCAGATCGGTCAGTCGGCTGTCGAGGAGCCGGAGCAGTGTGCTCAGGGCCTCTTCGGGGGGCAGCGGTGGCTGGAAGGCGGCGTGGCCGCGCATGTCGAGGAAGAGCCGTCCGTCCGGGTAGTGCTCGTGGAGCCGGTGGGCGACGTGGACGGCGAGGGTGGTCTTTCCGGTGCCCGGCATTCCGGTCAGCAGCTCGATGGATCCGGTGCGCGTGTCGTCGCCGGACGCCGATCGGCTGTCGAGCAGGCGGTCCAGGACCGGTCGGCGGCCCACCCAGGTGACGTCGCGGGGAAGAGTGTCGGGGGGTGGGGCGCCGGAGTTCTCTCGCAGGCTGTCGGGGAGCAGCTGGGATATCGGGGTGCGGGCGAGGATGCCCTCGTGGACCCTGCGAAGCTCCGGGCCTGGTTCGCTGCCGAGTTCCCTGAGCAGCCGGTGGCGTGCGCGTTGCAGGAGCCGGGCGGCTTCGGCCGTGCGCCCGGATCCGTAGAGCGCGAGGGCCAGTTGCTCGACCAGTTTCTCGGCGGTGAGATGTGCCTCCGCGAGGGGCTGGAGGTCCGCTGCCGCTTCCGTGTACCGCCCGCGCCGCAGGGCGACGCCGGCGCGTAGCACGGAGGCGGCCAGGTTCCGTTCGGCCACGGTCTCACGGAGGTGCTGGGGCCAGGGGCCGGGGAGTCCGGCGAGTGGCTCGCCGCCCCAGAGCCGGGCGGCCTCGTCGAGGGTGTCGACGGCGGCACAGGCGCTGTCGAGGTCGGCGTCGGCGAGCGTCTGGGCCTGCTGGAGCAGGGTGAGGTAGCGGCGCAGGTCCACGGCGTCCGGATCCGCGGTGAGGGTGTAGGTGTGTCCGCGCCGGACCACCTCGGCCACCCGGGGGTCGACGAACTCCCGGAGCCTCTTGCGGATTCGGCAGATGTGGGAGTACAGCGCGTCCCGGGGTTTGGCGGGCGGTGACTCACCCCAGACGCGATGGACGAGGGTGTCGACCCCGATACTGCGGTTCGCGTCCCAGGCGAGTGCGGCGAGGGCGATCCGCTCCTTCGGGGCACCGAGTTGCTCGCGTGTGGCCCCTGCCCGTAACTCCACCTGGCCCAGCAGCACGATGCGGAACTCCACCAGCGACCTCCCGCCGGTCCGGCATGTCCGTGGATGAGCGAGACGAACCAACTGAGCATCGCACAAGTGCACATGCTCGGCTATACGGCGTCGGGCCGGGTGGGGGACGGGATTCCGCCCCGGATCCGGAGGTGTGGTGCAGCCAGGTTTCCCCCGGGTAGGCAACGAGTGGTGGGGCCACCGGGGGAGTCCTCATGCGAGGTCCCCGGTGGGCTGGGCGGGCTCTCCGGTGACAGACGGGTGGGGAACGATGGAGGATTACAGCACGGCCCCCATGCTCCTGGCGGCCATGGTTTCCGCACGTGCTTCCGAACATGATGATGTCTGGCGGGAGTTGGAACTTCGGTTGGCGCCGTGGCTCGAACGGGACGCCGGACTGCGTCGGCTCCGGGATTCGGTGGAGTCGGCCGGGAACCCGCTTAACGAACTCACCGCGTTCGCAGAGCGGTTGGCTGTACTGGCGCGGGAGGACCAGGCACTGTCGGTCGAGTTGCGCACCTGGTTGGCTGGACGCCCGTCGGCAACGGGGAACACCATCGATGGTTCGGCGCGGGTGTATGGGCCGACCGTACAGGCCGGAGCGGTTCGGGACGTGCACTTCCACCAGTCGGTGTCCGCGCAGCCGCCACCCGAGTCCTCCCCGTTCCGCGTACCCCGTGAACTCCCAGCTGCTCGCCCGTACTTCGTGGGCCGGGACGCGGAGTTGCGGGAGCTGGACGCGTACCGCTCGGCCGTTCCGGACTCGGGGGTGCAGCTCCTGGTGGTCAGCGGTCTGGCCGGGGTGGGCAAGACGGCACTGCTCACACACTGGTTGCGGGGGTGCGCGGACGAGTTCCCGGACGGACAGCTCTACGCCGAGCTGAACGGCTACGACAGTGCCGGACCGAAGGAACCCGGCGCTGTGTTGGAGCATCTGCTCCGCTCGATCGGGGTTCGGTCAGTACCGACCGAGACGTACGAACGCGTCGCGCTGTGGCGGTCGTTGACCGCGAACCGGCGACTGGCAGTCATGGTCGACGACGCGCTCACCGCGGGCCAGGTACGTCCGCTGCTGCCGTCCGGGGCCGGGAGTCTGACCGTGGTAACCAGCCGAAACCACCTGACGGGTCTACTGGTGGACGGTGCGACGCTCTACCGGCTGGACACCCTTTCCACCGAGGCGTCCGTGGAACTGCTGGCAGGGAGTGGCGTGGCGCCCCGAGTACGGCGAGAGCCGGACGCCGCGCGCGAAGTGGCGCGGCTCTGCGCGCGTCTGCCCCTGGCGCTCTGCCTGGCGGCGTCCCAACTCGCCGTGCGGCCAGGGCAGACGCTCTCCTCCCTCGCGGACTCCCTCGCCGGGGCGCAAGGTCCGCTGGAGGCCCTGCGAGCCGACGGTGAGGCCGCCGTGCGGGTGGCGCTGGACGCCTCGTACCGGCTGCTGCCCCCGGACGCGGCTGTTCTCTACCGGGCGCTCGGCCTTCTCCCCGCCCCCTCCTACGATCCCGCCATGGCCGCGGCCGTCACCGGGCAGTCGGCCGCTGAACGGGACCGATCCCTGGAGGTGTTGCTGGACAACAACCTGCTGGAGGAATTAGCGCCGGAACGCTACCGCTTCCACGATCTGGTGCTGCCGCACGCACGCGAGTGCGCCGAGAGCGCGGACACGGCGGAGCAGCGCGGTCGGACGCTGCGCCGATACGTCGACTGGTGTCTGGCGACGGCCACCGCGGCCGAGGAGTTGCTCACGCCCAGCCATCGCAACCTGGCCCGGACCTACGTCGAACCCCCCGCCGAGACACCTCGGTTCTCCGACGAGACCATGGCCCTGCGCTGGCTGGAGACCCACGGCGGCGCACTGGAGGGCGCGGTGCGGCAGTGCGCGGAGGCGGGATGGCACGCTACCTGCTGGCAGTTGGTGGACGCGTCCTGGCCGTGGTTCCTCCGGCTCCGACCCACCGAATGGTGGGTGAAGGCACACCAGTTGGGCATCGTCTCCGCCCGGGCACTGTCCGACCGTGAGGCTGTGTCGCGCATGCTGACCTCGGGTGGGGCGGGCCTGCGGAACGCCGCGCGGCACGGTGAGGCCGCCACCTGGTACGCGGAGGCGCTGGAGCACGCGCGGTCGCACCAGGGGCCACGCGAGGTTGCGCAGGCCCTCAACGGTCTGGGGAACGCGTGCCTGGCCGCAGGTGAACTCACGGATGCCGAGGGGTATTTCGTCGAGGCGCTGACGCTACGGGAGTCGATCGGGTACTCCCGCGGCGCCGCGCTCTCCCGGGTCTGCCTGGGACAGACGGCCCTCGCGGCCGGTCGCCACCCGCACGCCGTCCCCCTTCTCACCCGGGCGCGGGACGAGCTGCTCGCCGCTGGAGACGCCTACGACGCGGCGCGGGCACTGGCCTTTCTCGGTGAGGCGACGGCGGGGGCGGGCGACTATCCGAGTGGTGAACGGCTGTTGCGGCAGGCGGTTGACGAGTTCCGGGCCACCGGTTCGGCGCACTGGCGGGCCCGCACGCTGGAGAAGCACGGACAGGCCGCCCAGGAGCACGGGGACGTCGCCGTGGCCCGGGACAGCTACCGGACGGCCCGCGATATCTACCGTCCGCTCAGCCCGACGGACGCCGCGCGGCTGGAGGAGCTGCTGGCGGCGCTCTGACGCCAACCGCCGGGTCGGGGCGAGACGGATCGGGCTGGCGGGGTGGAATACACGGAGGACGGAATGCCAACTCGACGACATCAGACGATGGTTGGTTGGTGAGTGGTACCTCGTATGCCGTCGTTCGTTGTTCCGCGTGGGCTCCGCCAGCGCCTCTGCTCCGCCAGCGCCTCTGCTCGGTCACGCTCCGGCGCGGCCCGTCCGTGCTGGGCGGGCCGCGCCGGATGGTTCACCGCAGGCGGAGGGCGATCCGCCCGGCTGTGGTGCGGAGCACCGCGCCGCGCAGTGTCCCGGGCCCTCGCCCGGAGACCGTCCACGCGTGCAGGAAGGACGCCAGCAGTCCGGTCCACATGTGGGAGCGGGCCACCGCGGACGTCGGCTCGACTCGCAACACGGGCTGGGCGCGCACTCCGACGGCCCCACCCCCGGTCTCCGGAACGGCCGCGACCAGAGCCCCCGGACGACGGTCGAGGAGTGTGTGGACGGTCCGTTCCGCCGTCCCTACCGCTACGTCGGTGCCGTGCACGAGAACGTCCGCGCACTCGTCCCAGGGCGTGCGCTCCGTCCCGGCCCGGTCGTCCAGAAGGACCAGCAGATGCGTGTCCGTTCCGCGTTCGACCGCCCGGGAGGCCGCCTCGCGCGGGGGACGGCGGGTACCGGTCAGGGGCCGAACGCTCGGGACGACAAGCCCCGTCGGGGCGGGCGCGAGGGTGCCGTGCGATCCGGCGGTTGCCGGACCCGCGGGATGGCTCCCGGGCCCGGCGCACGGACGGACCGGATCGGGACCGATTCGGAAGAGGGCACGGCCCTGGGCGCCACCCGGGGGCCGCCCCGCTGGGTTCGAAGCTGACGTGGACACCAACGCTGGTTCGCTGTGGGAACGTTGGGCGGAGACCAGGCTCCCGGACGGGGCGGCCCACACCACCCGCATCGGCACGACCCGATGGGTACGGTCCGCCGGGCCGGTCACGCCGACCTGCTCTGGTCGAACTCCTCCGAGTCGCACGGTGACGCCCCCGGGCGAGTCACCAACTCGTGGGCTGTGTCCTCGGGTCGCTTGTTCGCAGGGCCGTGCGGATGCGGAAGCGGCTCCAACAGAGCCGGGGGTAACGGGAGATCGGGTGGCTGTGCGGGGAAAGCGGGTTCACCGAGGTCCAGCATGCGGTACATCAGTGCCCGCATACGCCGGTGAAAGCGCCCCGGTTCGGAAGTCAGCGACTCGGCGACCTCCGCGTACTGTCCGGACCGGAACTCCCTCGCCGCGTACTTCAGTTGCTCCATGAGAGGGCGCCCGGGCGACAGCACCGGAGCGGTCCGGGCGAGCGCCGCCGCGGGTGACGACGGCGTCATGGCCCGTCGCGGACTGTGCGTGAGGAGGACGGGGACGTCGGTGAGAGTGCCGTACGCGGTCAGCGATCCGTGGTCGCCCAGAAGCACGTCGGCACCGATCAGGGGCGCCTCCCAGTCGGATGTCGGTGGCAGCACGCTCACGCCCCGCTGCGCGCAGTCCCGCAGCCAAGCGTTCACCTGCCAACCGCCATGACCGGCCCAGATGTTGGGATGCGTGAGCACCAGTACCCGGTACGGGGCCGTGAGATGGTCCAGTAGCTGTGGCAGCAGCGCGTCGAGGCGGCCGAACGTGGACGTGGGACCCCAGGTGGAGCTGACCACCAGCAGCCGCTCGCCGGGACGGAGGCCGAGCGCGCGCCGGAACTCCGCCCGCCGCGGCAGACCGGCCGTCAGGCGGTCGTGCGCGGGATCGCCGAGTACCGTCGCCACCGGTAGCGCCTCCGGGCAGGAACGCGCGAGTTCGTCCAGGTCCCGTCGGTGGGAGAGCCCGATGGCCGCCGGAGTGACCTTGCCGTCGTGCGTCAGCTGGGTGCGGCTGAGCATGCCAGCGGGCCGCGTGCTGGCAGTGGGCGTGATGTCGTCCTGCCGTAGCGGCTTGATGTGGCCCGCGCCGTGGGGCAGGCGGATCACCGGTGCGTCGATCTGCTCTATCCCCCGGGAACCGGCGGCCAGGGCCAGGTCGAACGGCTTGTGCACCACCTGCTGCCACGGGACGACCGAGATTCCCAGGTGCCGCAGGTAGCGGTGCACCCCGCCGCCGAACGGGTGTGGGGCGACGGTGAAGGTCACCTGGATTCGGAGATCACGGGCCAGCAGCTCGAACGCGTCACGGAGCCGCTGAGCGTAGGTCATGGTGTGCGCGACGACGAGCACACGCTTGCAGTCACGCACGGTGAGCCACTGGCCGCCCCGTATGACGGCCGGTTCCGCCACCGCGTCCGCGTACCGCGGGTCTGTCATGGTCAATCCCCCTGTGGTCGAGAAACGTCCTTCGACGACAGGGTTACGCCGCCTTCCGGACGGACTCCTTGTCGCGACCTTGCGGATTCCTTGCTCCCCTGGACAGCGCGAGCGCGATGTGCTGTGACCCGTGGCGGCGTTGGGTTGAGGGAGGCCACACCGCATCCGGAGGTCGGGGGTTCGGGGTGGGGTGGGGTGGTCGGGTGTGGCGGTGCGGGGTGGGGCGAGCTGTGTGACGGTGGAGGAACGGCTGTCCTTGGGCCGACGGACCAGGGCGCGGGTACCGCACCGTGGGCCGGGACGCGGGGTAGCGGGCCGCCGGGCCGGGGCGCGGCGACCCGTGGTGCCGGGCCGGGACGAGGTGACGGCGGTGGTCGGCCCTGTGGGGTGTGGGTCGGGGACTCCGGGAACCCGGTTGCCCGTCCACGTCCGGAACCCGCCGTGCGGGATCCGCTGCCCGGGGGACCGGCGACCCCGGGAACTCCGGCACCCGACGCCCGGAGACCGGCGGCCCCGACGTCTGGAGAATCCGGGCGCCTGGGGGCCCGGCACCCCGGGGCCGTTGTCGGCATCCGGGGGTTCGTGGCCGGGAGGCCGTGGCCCTCGGTGGTACGTGGCCGGGAGGCCGTGGCGCGGGAGTAGGTGTCCGCCCGACGGCGGTACCCCGGTCGCGTCCCCCGCCCGTTGCCGCCGTCCAGAGGGAGGGAGACCGTCGGGAGGGAGCGACCGGTCCAGGGGGAGGGAGACCGTCGAGAGGGAGTGACCCCGTGCGAGAGGAGGGAGCGACCCCGTGCGAGAGGACCACGAGACGCTCGACGCGTACCGGCGGGCGGCCGACTACGTCGCGCTCGTCCTGATCTACCTGCGGGACAACGTCCTGCTGCGGGAGCCGCTGCGCCGCGAGCATCTCAAGCCCCGGCTGCTGGGGCACTGGGGCACCTGCCCCGGCATCACGATGGTCTACGCGGCGCTCAACACGCTGGTCCGGGAGCGCGGTACGGACGTGCTGCTGGTGACCGGAACCGGCCACGGCGCGCCCGCCAACCACGCGAACCTGTGGCTGGAGGGCACCCACGAGGAGTACGACCCGGCGCTCTCCCGCGACGAACGCGGGCTGCGCGCGCTGGCCGAGCGGTTCTGTGCGCCGGAGGGGTTCCCCAGCCACCTGTCGCCCGCCCTGCCCGGCACCCTGCACGAGGGTGGCGAGCTGGGGTACGCGCTGTCCACCGCGTTCGGCGCGGCGCTGGACGCCCCGGATCGGCTGGTCGCCTGCCTCGTCGGGGACGGGGAGGCGGAGACCGGGCCGACCGCCACCGCCTGGCACTCGACCAAGTTCCTGGACCCGGCCACCGGCGGCGCCGTACTGCCGGTACTTCACCTGAACGGGTACAAGATCTCCTCGCCCACCGTCTTCGCCACCATGCCGGACGACCAGCTGCTCGACCTGTTCCGGGGCTACGGCTGGGCGCCGCGCCTCGTGGACGTGCGCTCCGGCCCGGTGGAGGAGCCGCTGGCCGACGCGGTGCGCGCGGCGCACACCGACATCCAGGACATCCAGCTCCGCGCCCGCTCCGGCGAGCCGGGCGAGCGTCCCGCCTGGCCCATGATCGTCCTGAGGGGGCTCAAGGGGCAGGGCGCGCCGTACGAGGTGCAGGGCAGGCGCATCGAGGGCACCTTCCACGCGCACCAGGTCCCGCTGGAGGGGGTGCATGACGATCCCGAGCAACTCGCCGCGCTGGAAGCCTGGTTGCTCTCCTACCGGCCCGGGGAGCTGTTCGACGCCGAGGGACGGCCGCAGGCCGCGGTCCGTGCCAACTGCCCGACGGGCCCTCTGCGTATCGGTGCCCAACCAGCCGCTGACGGGGGGAGGTTGAGGCGGCCGCTGGACCTTCCGCCGCTGGGCCCGTACGCCGTCGCGTTGCCCGAGGGGCCGGGAACGGCGACCGCCAGCCCCACCACCGTCCTCGCCGAGTGGCTGACCGACGTGTTGCGGCGCTCCGAGGAGGAGCGGAACTTCCGCATCGTCTGCCCCGACGAACTGGCCTCCAACAAGCTGGACCGCGTACTGGACGCGAGCCCGCGCGCCTGCTCCTGGCCGGTTGACGAGTACGCCGAGCAACTCGCCCCGGACGGGCGGGTGATGGAGATGCTGTCCGAACACAACTGCCAGGGCTGGCTTCAGGGGTACCTGCTGAGCGGGCGGCACGGCTTCTTCCCCACGTACGAGGCGTTCGCCTCGGTGGTGGACAGCATGCTCAACCAGTACGCGAAGTGGCTCAAGATGGCGCGCGAGGTGCCCTGGCGCGCCCCGGTGAGCAGTCTCAACTACCTTCTGACGAGCGAGGGTTGGCGGCAGGAGCACAACGGCTACAGCCACCAGGGCCCGGGCTTCATCAACAACCTGCTCACCAAGAAGAGCACCGTCACCGGCGTCTACCTCCCGCCGGACGCCAACACCCTGCTCGTCACCATGGAGCGGCTGTTCGCCGACACCGGCCGCGTCAACATCGTCGTCGCGGGGAAGCAACCCGCCGCCCAGTGGCTGGACATGGCGGCCGCCCGCGAACACTGCGCCGCCGGGGCGTCCGTTTGGCGATGGGCCTCCACCCACGGCGGGGACCACCCCGAGGCGATCCTCGCCTGCGCTGGCGGCATCCCAACCGTCGAGACGCTGGCCGCCGTTGACCTGCTCCGCCGTGACCTGCCCGACCTGAGTCTCCGCACCGTCAACATCGTCGACCTGTGTGTGCTGGCGACCCGCGAACGGCATCCGCACGGCATGTCGGACGACGCCTTCCGCGAGCTGTTCGGCGAGGACACCCCGGTCGTCCTCGACTTCCACGGCTACCCCTCCGCCGTGCACCAACTGCTGCACGACCGGCCCCGCCCCGACCGCTTCCACGTGCGCGGCTACCTGGAGGAAGGCACCACGACCACCCCGTACGACCTGCTGGCCAGCAACGGCACCTCCCGGCACGACCTGGCGATCAGCGTGCTGCGGCACCTGCCCGGACGCGCCTCCGTCACCGGCGACCTGGCCACCAAATACGCCCGCCACCGCGACCGCGTCCGCGACGAGCTGCGCCGCACCGGCGTCGATCCACCCGAGATCACCACCTGGACCTGGCCCGGCCTCTGACCGCTCCGGCCCGGGCCCGGGGCGCGGCACCGTCTGCCCAGGGTGGCCGCACGCCGTGGAACGAGCCCGCGCGGCTCGGCAGGGTGGCGCACCCACCGTGACCCCGCCCGAAACCCACCCCGCTATCCGCTCGTCGACCGGGACCACTGCGAGGTTGCGGGTGCGCTCGGAACCCGACGGGGCCCGTTACGGCCGCGTCGTCACCGTTCCCTTCGGCGGCGGCGTGACACTGCCCGATCCGGTGGGCACCGAGCCGGACACCGAACCACTCAAGGGCTGGTCAGCCAACCAGCCCCGTCGCCAGCCGCCACCGACCCCGCGCTCCGGTCCCGCCCCCGTGGCCCCCGGGTCTCGGGGACCCGGGGGCGGAAGCCGGGGGCTCAGGCGGTCTTCGGTTCCTCCAGGCGGGGGAAGAGCACCGCGCCCTTGGTGACGGTGGCTCCCGGGGGGAGCTGGCCCCAGCGGGCGGTGTCGGTGACGTCCTGCTCGGCCAGCGGGCCGAGGTGGGGTTCCGCGCCGAGGGAGGTCCACAGCTTCTCGCTGGACTCGGGCATCACCGGGTTGAGCAGGACCGCGCAGGCGCGGAGCGCCTCGGCCGCCGTGTAGAGGATGGTGGCGAGCCGGGCCCGGGCCTCGGGGCTGTCGTCCTTGGCGACCTTCCACGGGGCCTGTTCGGTGAGGTACCCGTTGACCTGCTTGATGAAGTCGAAGATGGCCTGGATACCGCCGGAGAAGTCCAGCTCCTCACCGATCCGCCGGTCGGCCTCGGCGAGCGCGTGCGTCAGCCCGTCCGCGATGGCCTGTTCGGCGGGACCGGCGGCGGTCGCCTCGGGCAGTTCCCCGCCGAAGTACTTGCCGACCATGGCCGCGACGCGGGACGCCAGGTTGCCGTAGTCGTTGGCGAGTTCGCTGGTGTAGCGGGCGGTGAAGTCCTCCCAGGAGAAGGAGCCGTCCTGGCCGAAGGCGATGGCCCGGAGGAAGTACCAGCGGTAGGCGTCCACGCCGAAGTGCTCGGTGAGCTGCTGGGGGGAGATGCCGGTGAGGTTCGACTTGGACATCTTCTCGCCGCCGACCATCAGCCAGCCGTTCGCCGCGATCTTGCCGGGCAGCGGCAGTCCGTTCGCCATCAGCATCGCGGGCCAGATCACCGCGTGGAAGCGGAGGATGTCCTTGCCGACGAGGTGCACGTCGGCCGGGAAGGTGGCGTCGAACTTGGCCTGGTCCGAGCCGTACCCCACGGCCGTGGCGTAGTTCAGCAGCGCGTCGATCCAGACGTAGATGACGTGCTTGTCGTCCCAGGGCACCTTGATGCCCCAGTCGAAGGTGGAGCGGGAGATCGACAGGTCCTCCAGGCCCTGCCGGACGAACTGGGTGACCTCGTTCCGCGCCGACTCGGGCTGGATGAACTCGGGGTGCGCCGCGTAGTGCTCCAGCAGCTTCGGGCCGTAGGCGGAGAGCTTGAAGAAGTAGTTCTCCTCCTGGAGCATCTCGACCGGCTTGCGGTGGATCGGGCACAGTTTCTCGCCCGCGAACTCCCCCTCACCGTCCAGGAGTTCACCGAAGGACTTGTACTCCTCGCAGCCCACGCAGTACGGGCCCTCGTACCCGCCCTGGTAGATCTCGCCCCGGTCGTAGAGGTCCTGGACGAACTCGCGCACCCGCTCGGTGTGCCGCTTCTCCGTGGTGCGGATGAAGTCGTCGTTGGCGATGTCGAGGTGTCGCCAGAGAGGCTTCCACGCCTCCTCGACCAGCTTGTCGCACCACTCCTGCGGCGAGACGCCGTTCGCCTCGGCGGTGCGCATGATCTTCTGACCGTGCTCGTCCGTGCCGGTGAGGTACCACACCTTCTCGCCCCGCTGGCGGTGCCAGCGGGAGAGCACGTCGCCCGCGACGGTCGTGTAGGCGTGGCCCAGGTGGGGAGCGTCGTTCACGTAGTAGATCGGGGTCGAGACGTAGTACGTGCCCGGGTCCCGCCGTTCGGTGTCGCGCTCGTTTCGCTGCTCTGCTCCAGTGGCCGCCATGCCGAAATCCTATCGACCGCGAGGGCCCGGCTTCCTCCCCATAACTCTCGGTGAGCACGCCCCGGAACTCCCCGGACCGGGTCGCCGCCGTGTTCCCTTCGGTGTTCTCTTCGGTCACCCGCCGTGCCACGCTGGACGGACCGGCCGGTGGCGGTGCGGCGTGGGCGGCTCCGCCGCCGGGAGACGCGTGGCGGCACGGTGGGACGGGGGGCGCTGTGGGATGGCTCGGAGTGCTGCGGGTCTGCGGCTGGACGCTGTTCGCGACGGTGTCGCTGCTGGTCGGCGGGGTGCTGGTGTTCACGGCGGGCTCGTTGGCCGGGCGAGGCGAACCTGTCGGGGCGGCGGCCTGCGGCGTACTGGCCCTGGTCCCGCTCGGGCCCGGGGTGACGGCGGTCGGGGAGGCCCTCCGGGTGCGCCGCGAGTCCCGTGACCCGCTGGCGGCGCTGCCTCCGGTGCGGTCGGGGCCGGGGTTCTGGTCGACGCTGGGCCGCATTCGCCTGGGGCTGCTGGTCCTGTCGTTCGGCCTCGCGCTCACCGCGCTGGCGGCGGACGCCCTGAGCGGGGACGTGGGCCCGGGCCCGGCACTGTTCGCGCTGTTGACCGGCCTGCTCGGCATCGGCGCGCTGGGCATCGGCCTGTCCCTGCTGGCGAATCGGGGCTACCGGCTGTGGGACCGCGACGACTCGCGCTACGGACGCGTGAGCACCTGGCGCGGCTCGAAGTGGCGCTGGTGAGGCAGGCGTTCGGGCCAGCCACGCTCCGGTGAGCCGCGCTGGGCCCAGACACGCTCCGGCCAGCGATCCGGTGAGCCGCGCCCCAGCTCCGTCGCGTCCCAGCCGGTCGCGCGCCCCAGCCCGTCGTGATCAGGCCGACGGCTCGTCGCGCTCCGGACGGTGCGCTCCGGACGACCGCGCTCCGGACGGTCGCGATCCGGTCGGCCGTGCCCGGTCGGCGAAGTGCCCGGAGTGGCTGGAGGGCGAGGCCCGTGTGGGGCCGGGGCGGGATTCACCGGGGGTTCATCCGGGCGTCGCCCCGTGGCGGAAAGTCGCCCCTAGCGTCACGGACGCACAAGCTCACCATTCCGGAGGGGACCATGCGCAAGCTGCTTCCGTTGCTCGGCCACCCGGGCGGGAGGTCGGCGATGACCTGCCGCTACCGCTGTGGGGACGCCTGCTCCCACGAGGCGCCCAACACCAGCGACAACGCCTACCTGGGCGATGTGGTCGCGCGGGCGATGTCCCGTCGGACGATGTTGCGCGCGGGCGCCGTCATCGGGGTGGCCGCCGGGGCGAGCGCGGTGGGCGGCCCGCTGGGCGGCGGCACCGCCCACGCCGCGCCCCCGCCGTCGAAGCCGGGCGGCGGTCCGGCCGGGAAGGCCGCCCGGGGGCTGCGGTTCGCGCCGGTCGCGCCGAACACCGCCGACGCGGTGACCGTCCCGGCGGGCTACGAGCAGAACGTGGTGATCCGCTGGGGCGAGCCGATCCTGCGGGGCGCGCCGCGCTTCGACCCCGAGCGTCAGTCGGCGCGGGCGCAGGCCGGGCAGTTCGGCTACAACAACGACTTCCTCGCCCTGCTGCCGCTGCGTGGTGAGCGCGGCAGGCAGCTGCTGGTCGCCAACCACGAGTACACCAACGAGGAGTTGATGTTCGCGGGGTACGACCCGGAGAGCCCGACCCGGGAACAGGTGGAGATCGCCTGGGCGGCGCACGGTCTGTCCGTGGTGGTGGTCGAGGAGGACCGGCGTTCGGGGGCGCTGCGCCCGGTGCCCCGCCACCGGCTGAACCGCAGGGTCACGGCCACCACCCCCTTCGAGGTGACGGGCCCGGCCGCCGGGAGCGAACTGCTGCGCACCGAGGCCGACCCGGAGGGCCGTACGGTGCTGGGGACGCTCAACGACTGTGCGGGCGGCACCACTCCGTGGGGCACCACGCTGCACGGTGAGGAGAACGTCGACCAGTACTTCGCCCACACCGAGCGGGTCACGGACGCGGAGCACCGTAGGCGGCTGGAGCGGTACGCGCTCAGGGGCGGTGCCACGCAACGGCAGTGGGAGCGCTTCGACGACCGGTTCGACGTGACGAAGGAGCCGTACGAGCCGCACCGCTTCGGTTGGGTCGTCGAACTCGACCCGTACGACCCGGAGTCGAGGCCGCGCAAGCGGACCGCGCTCGGCCGGTTCAAGCACGAGGGCGCCGAGCCACGGCTCACGCCGGACGGCCGTCCGGTGGTGTACATGGGCGACGACGAACGCTTCGAGTACCTCTACAAGTTCGTCTCCTCGAAGCGGATGATGCGCGGGGACAGCCGTGCCGCGCGTGAGCACAACCTCACGCTGCTGGACGAAGGCACCCTGTACGTCGCGGTGTTGAGCGGTGACAGCCCGGAGGAGGAGATCGACGGCGGTGGAGAGCTGCCGGAGGACGGGGAGTTCGGCGGCCGCGGCACCTGGGTGCCGCTGGCGACCGGCGACACCTCGCACGTCCCCGGGATGTCCGCCGAGGAGGTCTACGTCTTCGCGCGACTCGCGGCCGACCGGGTCGGCGCCACCAAGATGGACCGT
This sequence comes from Streptomyces sp. AJS327, assembly GCF_013450295.1. GTDB lineage: Bacteria > Actinomycetota > Actinomycetes > Streptomycetales > Streptomycetaceae > Streptomyces. The sequence continues at coordinate 55,883 of NZ_SKBR01000003.1, read as the reverse complement.
CCCGAGGACGTGGAGCCCAGCCCGCGCACCGGACGGGTCTACGTGGCCCTCACCAACAACAGTGACCGGGGCGCCTCCGGCAAGGCCGGACCGGACGAGGCGAACCCCCGCACGGGCAACAAGCACGGCCAGATCGTGGAGTTCACCGAGCGCGGGGGCAACCCGGCCGCGGATCGGTTCACCTGGCGGCTGTTCCTGGTCTGCGGTGACCCGGAACAGCCGGACAGCTACTTCGGTGGCTTCCCGAAGGACCAGGTGAGCCCCATCTCCTGCCCGGACAACGTCACCTTCGACGCGCACGGCAACCTGTGGATCTCCACCGACGGAAACGCCCTCGGTAGCCACGACGGGCTGTTCGGCGTCGCGGTGTCCGGTCAACGGCGCGGCGAGGTACGGCAGTTCCTCACAGTGCCGACGGGCGCGGAGACCTGCGGGCCGGTCGTCCGGGACCGGCGGGTGCTGGTGGCCGTGCAGCACCCGGGCGAGGTGGACGGCGCCAGCGTGGAGCGTCCCGCCTCCCAGTGGCCGGACGGCGGGGGTTCCCACGTCCGCCCGTCGGTGGTCAACGTGTGGCGCGCTGACGGCCGCGACATCGGCGTCTGAGCGAGCCAGCGCTGGCTCCGGCGTCGGGGAGCCGCCGACGGCCCGGTTCGGGGGGCCGGGCCGTCGGCGCGTACCGTACCGCCGGTGTGCCCGCGATCGGTCACGTAGCGGTGCCCGCACCGCCGTACGGGGCGCCTCCGCTCGGACTCCGGCGCGTGGCGGGGGAGATGGGCTGGAGGCCTCGGCCGTGCCGTCCCATCTACCGTCCGTCGCGGTGGAGTTGGCGCGATCTGATGGCTGTCGTGACGGCGGTGCAGGTCAGTGCGTCCGACCTCTGGAGCACCGGGGGTAACCGTGGCATGCTCTCGCCAATGCAATGCGCGTAGATGCATTCGGACCCCAGGAGGACGGACATGTGTGAGCAGTGCGGGCCGGTCGACGGCTCGGTGGAGGAGCCCCGGGACCTCAGACGCGGAGGTCCGTCACGCAGGAAGCTGCTGATCGGGGCGGGTGCCGGACTCGGCGCCGCGCTGGCGAGCATGCCGTTCCTGGCCTCCTCGGCCTCGGCCGCGTCGCTGAAGGACGGCCGGTGGTGCAACCCCGCCCGTGGGTACTTCCCCGACGGTGGGCACTACGGCGCGCCCCGGGGCGCGGGCCCGCACGCGGGCCAGGACGTCACCAACTCGATCGGCACCGCGGTCTACGCGGCCGCCGCGGGCACCGTCATCCGCCGCGGCACCTCGGTGGTGCCCGGCCGCTCCGGCAACGGCATCGTCATCTCGCACGGCGGCGGGCGCTACACCTACTACGGCCACCTGAACAAGTTCCGGGTGGCGCTGAACGCCAAGGTCGGCGCCGGGCAGCGGATCGCGGACATGGGTGCCACCGGCAACGTGACCGGACCCCACCTGCACTTCGAGGTCCACACCGGTTCGATCGGCTCCACCACCAACCCCGTCCCGTATCTCACGGCGCGCGGCGTGAAGTTGGGCGGTGGCTGGTCCTCGATCGATCCCGGCGCCGTGGGCGCGACCGTCAAGTCCATCCAGTACCTGATGACGCAGCGCGGCACCAAGCTGGAGCCGGACGGCGACTACGGCAGCGTCTCGGTCAACGCCGTGAAGAAGTTCCAGTCCTCCAAGGGGCTCGTGGCGGACGGCCAGGTCGGTCCGAAGACCTGGGCGGTGCTGGTCTACACGCTGAAGAAGGGCGGTTCGGGCTCGCACGTCCGCGCCCTCCAGACCGTGCTGAACAAGCACAGCGCCGGGCTCGCGCTCGACGGTGACTTCGGGTCCGTCACCGACGACGCGGTCCGCGCCTACCAGGGCGCCAACCGTCTCGTCGTCGACGGCGAGGCAGGCCCCAAGACCTGGCAGGCACTGGTCGGTTGAGGCCCAGGGCGCACCGGGCGGTCCCCACCCACCCGGTGCGCACGTCCTTGGGTTTTAACGGTCTTCGCAACACCCGCGATCTGCGGGAGTTGTGAGGACCGTGGGCGTCGAGCGTGATGATCTTGCCGGGTTAAGAAGCTTTTCCTTGCACGGCTGGATGTCGAGGGGAGCGTGACCTTCGTGGCGCGTGAGCTGGGGTAAACCCGAACACGGCCTTCAGCTGGGCCCGGACCGGCGGACTGAGTTCGCGTCGGCGGCATCCCAGGCGAAACGGGTACGAGCGGCTTCGGGCCGCTGGTGTCGCACGCCAGGTGGCGGCGCGGCAGATCGGTGTGAACGAGTGCACGGCCAAGGACTGGGACTGGGGCGTCGAGAATAGCCGCACCACGCGCACCTATGCGGACGGGCGCCGTGCCGACTACGCGGCGGGGACCGTCACGATGTGCGGTGTGACCACGCCATAGCTGGGCCTGAGGGCCCTGGAGAAACAGCTTCACCCGCTGTTTCTGACGCTCGCCGCGCGTGAACGGATCCGCGATCTCCGTGCGGCGGGGCAGTCGCTGCGGGCGATCGGACAGGTTCTGGTACGGCCGGCGAGCACCGTCAAGCGGGAGATCGACGCGAACTCCGGCAGCGAGAGCTAGCCCTACGCAGCCCACCGGGCGGCGGCAGCCCGCAGGCCCCGGACCCAAGGAGCGCAAGCTGCTGCGCGAGGGACGGCTGAGCCGCTTCGTCCAGGACGGATTACGCAGGCGGTGGTCGCCGGACCGGATCTGCCACGCTCTACGCAAGGAATGCCCCGATGGCGAGAGCATGCGGGTGAGCGTGGAGACGGTCTACCAGGCGCTGTATTTCCAGGCCCGCGGCGGCCTGAAACGGGAAGTCCAAGCAGCCATCAGCTCCGGTTGCACCCGCCGCAAACCGCGCCGGGACCCCAGCGGCGCACTACCCGGGTCATCGACCTGATGGTGATGATCGACTACTGACAGTGAGGATGTAGGTGAGCGTTCCCCGGCGGGCCTGACCCAGCGACTGACTGACTCAGGGCCCTCAACCGGATCTGTCGGCCCTGTCCGGGGGACGTTTGTCCGCATCCGTCGGGCCGGGGGCGTGACTTCATAAGAGCCTGGCCAGAGGCCCCATCACAGTCTTGTCCGCCCTCACAGCCGACGGGTGCCATCCCGCTCGGTCGAATGGACAGGACGGCATACCCCACGATGGCACAGCTTGAGGTCGAGGTCACCGGCGGCGTCGACACCCACAAGGACACCGCCCGGACCGCAAAACCCGCCGCTGGCAGGGCACGTCCGACCCCTCGACGCCGAGACTGCGGCACGGGCCGCACTCGCTGAACGCCGCACCGGCACCCCGAAGTTCCGTGAAGGCCAGGTCGAGGCCCTACGCGCTCTGCGAGTCGCCCGCCGCAGCGCCATCCAGCAACGGGCCGATGTCACCCGGCAGATCAAGACTCTGATCATCACCGCGCCGGAAGCGTCCGGACCATGCTGCGACACCTCAAGGACAAGGACCTCCTCGCCGTCTGCGCGGGCTTCCGCCCCGGCCTCGACCAGGCCAGTGACCCAGTCGCCGCGACGAAGATCGCCCTGCGTTCCCTCGCCCGCCGTCACCGCGACCTGGGCCAGGAGATCGACGAACTGGACGAGCTGATAGCTCCGCTCGCTCGCGAGATCTACCACGTCCTGACCACCACCAACACCACAGCAACGGCCCCACGTCACCTCACAACCACTGCTTGACATCCATAAGAGCATCCGCCGCGTCGAGGACCGGGCCGTACTGGGCCACTGAGAAGGCGACCTGGTTTACCTGCCGAGTGGAGCCCACGATGCCGAGACCGTCCGCGACGGCCCCGTCGCCACGGTCCAGACCCTGCCCGCCCACCTGCGTGGTTCCCTCACCTGGGACCAGGGCAGCGAGATGGCACGTCACCTCACCAGCAGTTCAGCATGGCCACCGACATGTCCGTCTACTTCTGCGACCCGCCTCGCCCTGACAACGCGGTTCGATCGAGAACACCAACGGACTCCTACGGCAGTACTTCCACAAAGGCACCGACCTGAGCCCCCACAGTCCCGAAGACCTCGAACACGTCGCTCAGGAACTCAACGGCCGCCCACGCAAGACGCTCGACTGGGATGCCCCAGCCGAGCGTCTACGTAATCACTCACCACTGCGCTGCTACATCGGTCTGCCACGACGCCCACTCGGCTCCACAGCCAGGGCCGTCGAGCCGCCTCAACTGTCGGTGACCGCCGAAGTCTTGAGCCCGCCCAAGAAGGATGCCCACCCGGCGCCCACATCCAGGATCTGCTGCGAGCAGCGAAGACGGCCGAGAGTGTATAAGAGCCCCTGGCACTCCGATATTGACAGACTTGCAACTCCCAGATGCCGATGATCGCAACACGGTGAGCATTCACCACCACGCAACTGCGATCGAAGACCACGAGCTTGGCACTCTGACTTCTTACCGTGTCAGAGCTCGTTGGCTACCGTCTCTCGTCACGGAATTAACGCACTCACCGATCCGAGGCATGGCCAACCGTCCGCAATGAGCCAAAGGGGTGCTCATCTGGGCGGGACACGCCTTCAAATGATGCGCCGTCTAGTTGGCTCAGGCAGTGAGGTTTGACACCATAGAGACGTGGCCACCAGTGCCGATTTCAGGGGTACTCGGGTGTCCGTTCTTCGTGGCAGTTTTAGTGAATGAAATGGGTTACGCGGGGCGACTTCGACCCTATTCTGTTTGCCGCGGCGGAATCACCTTTTCCGGGGTGATTAGGAAGTCGACGAGATTTCTGCTAGTGAGTGGAGATTCAGGCATCTGCTGGGGGTTTCTATATTTATTGCCAGGTTAGAGTCAAGGAAGGTGAACTTACTGGAAGAGTTCAAGGGGTCCGTTCTCCAGTCCTGCAATTTTAACTACTCCATCGCTATCTGAGTACTTAAGGGTGCCCATTCCCTTTCCCAGTACCCATGCGTTCCAAGCTTTTGCGATCAAGTTGTACGAAGCCTTTCTCCCTCCGCTGGATGCGAGAAAGGTGAAGTCTCGAACGAACCTATTTCGAAGCAAGAGGCGTGGGTCCTTCGGTTCCATATTTGCCCCTGAAGTGAGCCCATTCTTCCATTCTTCGATCCTGTGTGCGTATGCGCTGCGCTCCGCTTGTGCCAGGACAACGAGGTGTGTTGGCTGGTTGATCCTAGTCGCCCTGTATACGGTGGAAGCGGTAGGTGCATGCTGCCCGAGCTCTGGCCAAGCAGCCACCGCACGCAGAATATCGGGCGTCGTGGCCTGGGTGTCATAGAACCCTTCGTGGAGTTTGACGGGTTCCCACATTCCATACATCACCCCCAGCATGCGGGCGGCTGCGGTGACGATGATTCTGTGCGGGATTTTCACGAGTTGAGAAGCTTGCCTCCGGTGCCCCGCATCCAAGACATCAAAAGTTGCGGGGTCGCAATTCGGAATCACTAGCATTGTTACGGTCACGCCGGAGGTGGCGATAGCGTTCAATCGATGTTGACCATCGAGGAGTTTCCCCTTGGAGTCGAAGGCGATGGCCTGATGAGTGGTCTTCCATTCCCCTTTGCGCATTGTTTTTGCGTAGCGTTCACACACTACTTCAGAAAGGACACGATTCGATTCGGGGTTGCAGTGTTCGAGCCACGCCTTCGCCATGTCAGGTGTGATGGGGACATACATCGGATTGACGGGGATCTGGGGGATTCTGGACATCCAAACTACGCCTCACGCTTGACTTTGTCGGGGTCATTGAGACCTCGGAAGTGAAGTATGGCCATAGAGGTGATAGTGGCGCCAGCGGTGCAATGAATTGATGTAAAATCTACTACACTGATAGATGTGGTACTACTGTGGATCGTTTCTGATCGTAATCTTTCCGTCTTGTGGTCCAGGTGCCGGTTGAATCTCTGTCACATGAGCCGCGCGTATCCCTGTAGGGGCGTGACTCTGTCACGTGCTGCGCCAGCTGCGATCACCGATGGACGTAGCCTGCCGCCTCCTGTAGTGCCGAGGTCTGTCCCATTTCAGTCTGATGCAGGTGGGGCTGGAGGCGAGGGCGGTCGATAGCCATGCGAGGGAGCTCATACTGTGGCCGCAGCGGCCGTGGCCGCTAGAGTGGAGGCGGCTCCCGCCAAGCCTGTTGCAGGTCAGCGCCGTGATAGGCCGTCCGTCCCAACACTCCGGTATGCACACCACAGGCTTCCTCGCGCTGTAATGGGGCCTTCTTCACGCAGCGTCATGGAGCAGTCAGCTTCGCCTTTGACGGCGATCAGAGCCCCGGGCTGCGGCGGCCTTGCACGTCTATCTACACCGTCTTGGCTCACCCGGTCACCACTGCGTCGCTCCAAATGAATGCTTGTTGGGGTCCGTACTCCCCGTCCCCGACCGGCCTCGGGGGAGGGCGGTTCACCAGCCGCGTTCGCCGTCGAGGAGTTCGCGGAGGAGGTCCGCCTGTCCGGCGTGCCTGCTGGTGTCGATGGTGACGTGCGTCATCGCCCAGCGCAGGGTGTAGTCGTCCGTCGTCTGGGCGCCGAGATCGTCGAGCGCGAGGGAGGCGATGACCGTGTCGCTGGCGGCGCAGGCCGCGCGGTAGCGGGTGAGCAGGCTGTCGGCGTCGGCGTCCTCGGGGACGCGCCAGTCGCCGTCCGGGTCACCGGGGCCGAACGGCATGGGGTGGGCCTGGCCGCCGAGGACGTTGCCGAACCAGTGGTGTTCCACGGTGACGAGGTGGGTCAGGATCCCGCCCACGCTGATCTCGGACGGCGACGGTGTGGCGATCAGCTGCGCCGGGGTCAGGCCGGTCGCCTTCGCCTCCACCGTGGCCCTGGCGAAGCGCAGCCAGGCCCGGAGCATCTCCTTCTCGCCGAGGCGGTGGCCCGGGATGCGGCGCCCCTCGGTGTGGGGCGCGACCGGAACGTGGTGGGCCATCAGCGGACCGTCCTTCCGTGGGGCCTGTCCGTCGTGCCGCAGCGACCGTCGGGTGTCCTTCCGCCGCGCCTCTCCGGGGTGAGGGGGTGGCGGTCACGCCGGGCCGGTGGGTACTCCGGTGACGGGAACGTCAGCGGCGTGGACTGGCGCGGAGCCCTGGGCGGGGACTGGCGTGGGGGCCTGGGCGGGGTGGGGCTCGGCAGCGCGCTGCCGGTCTCAACCGGCCTGTGGTGCCAGACGAGTTGGGTGGGGTGGGGTGGCATGGCGGGTCTCCTGCGTGGCGGTGGCTGATCGTTGGCACCGTAAGCGGCGGGACGGCCCGTCGCGGTGCGGTGCCGGGGGATCGCGACGTTCCGTAGGGCGCTGGCCCGCCACTTCCGCTGACGCGCCCGGACGGGCCGACGAATCGTCAGGCGACTCAGGCCCGTTGGGCGGCCTCGACGGAGGTGAGCACGACGGTGGTGACCACCTGCCGGACGCCATCGATCGACATCACGTCGTCGAGGAACCGCTGGAGGGTGGCGGTGGAGGCGGCCCGCGCCTTGAGCAGGACGCACCACTGGCCGGTCACCCGGTGGCTCTCCTCCACCATGGCCTCCGGTGTGGACATCGCGAACATCCGGTCCACGGCCGTGCCCAGCCGGTCGTGGTCGACCTGTACCGAGAGGAAGGCGCACAGCCCGAGGTCGATGGCGGACCAGTCCACGACGGCCCGGTAGCCGCGGATCACACCGTCCCGCTCCAGCCGCCTGACCCGCTCGTGCACGGCCGGACGCGAGACGTGCACCCGCCGGGCGATCTCCTCATGGCTGATCCGCCCCTCGGCGGAGACCAGCCTGACGATCTCCCGGTCCACCGGGTCGAGGTCCTTGGCCATCGTGCTTCTTCCGTTCGTCCGAGTCGTCCGTGTCCCCCAGCGAGCCTCATCATCCCGGGTGCCGGTGACGTCGCCGATCCGGCCACGAACTCCCCGGCGGACGCGGCGCGTTGACCTTCCGAGGTGCGTCCCCTGTTCTCCGCGCTCACCCCCGGCGGGGGAAGGACGAGGGCCTGGCCGGCGGGCGGCCGGGCCCTCGTCGTTCACGGGACAGGACCCGGGGGGCGGGCCACGGTCACCACGTGACGCCCTGGTCACCGGGGACTCCGCGGCCCAGGGTGAGGAGGCGGTCGCGCAGGAGTTTCGACAGCTCGTGGCGTTCCTCCGACGACAGGTGGCCCAGCAGGCCGACCATCTCCTCCTCCCAGCCGACCTCCTCACTGATCAGGTCCCGGTGGCCGACCGACCAGTCGAGGACGGCGCTCACCTGGTCGGGTTGGCGGAGCAGCCAGAGCGCGGCGAGCGCTACGGGGCCGCTGCGGACCGCCTGGACGCAGAAGTCGTACTCCTCCCGTCGGGTGACGTTCCAGGTGAACGGGAAACTGCCGGTGTCCTGGCCGGAGAGCAGCAGTTCGTCGTCCACCTCGCGGGACGAGGTGTCGGTGACCGCGTAGGCGAGGCCGTAGTGGTCCAACGTTCGCGCGGTGGCGAGATGATGCGCCAACTCGTCGGCGCCCAGCGACTGTTCGTTAGCGGCCCAGGTTCTCTCCAGGTCCCGGAGGCGTCGGTCGAGGTCGCGGCGGACGACGCTCCAGCCGTGCGTGGTGTGGGTACGGACCACCTGGACCGGATCGTGGACCCACCAGGAGACGCGCAGGGAGACCGGCTCGGGAGGGCCGTACTGGTGGGGGACGCGGAGGGCCCGGGCGTTCGCGTGGTGGGCGACGTTCACGCGGAACGCGGCCTCGTAGGGGTGGCGTACGCGGGGAGGTCCGGCGGCCGCTTCCACGGTGCCCGGGGGCGTGGCGGAGGCGGAACCGCCGTCATGCCGCTGCGCCCCGGCCCACAGCAGGTGGAACTGCCCGTCGACGTCCCGGAGGACGAGCGCGCTGTCGCTCGGGGCGGACCAGCGGTGGCGGAGGACCTCGCGCCACGGGGCGCGCGGCGCGGGGGTGAAGAGCGGGGGCGGGTTCTCGTCGGTCATGGTGTGCCGCTCCTCTGCCGGTCCGTCCTCGTCTCGGTGTCGCCGCCGGTGGGTGCCGACCGGCCGTCGTGCCAGGCGGCGAGGGTTCGTCGCGCGATGTCCTTGCCGACGGGGCTGTCGTGCTCGTCCTCCTCGATGCTGACGAGGAGGCGGAGCACGCCGTGCCGCATCCCGTGGGAGAGCGCGGACAGCAGTGTCTCCAGGGCCTCGCGGCTCGGCTCGTCGCCGTCGGCCAGCTGGCGCCAGGCGAGGACCGTCCGGCAGACGAGGTCGAAGTGCTCCCGCTCGTTGAGCGCCCGGTGGACGAGGCCGACGACGTGCTCGGCCGCGTCGGTTCCGGACCTCAACTGCTCGGCGAACCACGGGATGTCGAGTAGCAGGAGGGCGAACGAGGCCAGCGCCACCTCACCGCGCCTGCCGCCCTCCTCGGCCCACTCGGACAGTCGCAGGATCACCACGGTCTGGTGTCCCGAGGTGAACAGCTGCCGTACGGCGTCGTGGATGGCGCTGGTCACGTGGGTGACGGAGTCGTCGTCCCGGCCGTGCATCAGCTGCCCCAGCAGGGCCAGAGCCCGGTCCGGCCGGGACACCCCGTACTCCGTGCCGCAGGTGTACGCGGCGGTGGCGCGCGGCTGCCATCCCTTGGCGTAGCTCCAGCGGCTCAGTCGGTACCCGATCTCACCGGCCAGGACGGGGTCCCGCGCGGCGATGCCCATGGCGATGGCGGCCACCTGCCGGGTCCCGCTCTCCGGGGACTTGGCGAGGGCGCTGATGTGGGACAGCGCCCGCCTGCCACCACCCCAGCTGGCCGCCAGCCCCATCACCCTGCCGATGGGGGCGCTGAGTTCCCGCTCGCGCCGCGCCTTCTGGAGCCAGTCCGTCATCAGTCCGGGGAGTTGGCCGTACTGCCGCCACATGTGCCGTAACACCGCCTCGGCCCGGCCGTGCCGAACGAAGCGGACGGGCTCCACCGCGTAGGCGTAGCCCCACGTCGCGTGGACCTCGCGCGGCAGGCGGCGGGCGCCGATGCCGCGCAGCTGGTCGTCCATGGGCTCGTCGAAGACGAACCGGGGGTTGTCCCGCGCTTCCTCCTGCTGACGTGTGCCGGGGATCGTGGCGTCGAGCCGCTCGTCCGCCAACTCCAGCAGCCGGTCGGCCTCCTCCTGGATGACGCGGTAGTCCAGCCCCTCGAAGACGCAGGCCGCGAGGAGGAAGGCGAGGGCGGACGGCTGTCCGCCGAGTCGTTCGATCAGTTCGGGAACCTCCTCCTCCGCCAGGAAGCTCAGGCGCTCCACGATGGAGGCGAAGTCCGCGTTCTCCCGGGCGACTTCGTCCACCAGCTCCGCGACGTGGGCGGGCGACAGCTCCCGTTCCAGGAGTTCGTCGATCCGCTCGCGCCCCAGCGCGGTGAGGACGCGGTCGCGCTGTTCCTCGTCCGGCAGTTCGGCCTCGAACCGCGCCGCGAAGAGCGCGCGGGTCGACGGCGGGACACAGGAGACGACGTGGCCGGGCAGTTCGCGGTTGAGGTCCCGCACGAGCCCGGGCACGTCCGGGAGGACGAGCACCATACGGGCCTCCTTCTCCCGGAGGCGGGCGATGAGCTGGTTGACCAGCCCGCCCCGGAGGAGCTGTTGGGGCTGGGAGAGGCCGTCGACCAGGTAGCCGCGCACCGAGTCGTCGTGTGGGCGCCAACTCGTGAGGTCCGGCGTGTCGACGGCGCGCAGGACCATGCTGGTGCTGTGCCGGTGCAGCAGGTTGAGGGCCGCCGTACGACGCCCCGTACCGGCCGCGCCGGTGAGGATCAGCAGACGCGAGTCGAGGTACCGGAGGGCCTCGGGGAACCAGTCCGGTTCCGCGAACCCCTCGCCAGCCGCGAGGATCTCCTCAGCGAAGAGGGGGCCGTCCAGCGCGTGACCGCGCCGGCCGCCCGCCGAGCCCTCGCCGTCGTTGTTGACGTGCTGGCCGCCATCGACGAACCCGAGGTTGACCATGCCGCCCGGGGCGTAGATCCGGTGCGGCGGCCCGTTCCCGCTTCCGGGGGTGCCCCGCGGGAACCCGGCGTTCTCCTCGTCGAAGTACGCCTCGTCGAAGTCGGTCTCGTCAAGGTCCGCCTCGTCAAGGCCGCCCGCGTCGGGGCCCGGCTCTGCCGAGCGGCCCGAACTCGCGGCGGCGGGGCCCGGCTCGGGACCTTCCGCCGACCCGCCCGCCGGGATCCCGGGTGTCCGCGCCGGGGGGTCGGTGGCGCCGTCCGCTCGGCCCGCCCCCCGGTCCGCCGCCCGCCGGTCCGCCGCCCGCTGGGCGCGGTCCGCGTCCGTGCCGGGGGTCTCTCGCCCGCTCATCAACGGTCCTCGCGCGGCCGGCCCGTGGCGGTGCTCTTGTCGCCGTGGACGGTGTCGCCCTGGTTGCCGTGTACCGTCCCGGCCTTGTTCCCCCCGACGTAGTCGCCGCCGATGGAGTCGCCGCCGACGTGGTCGCCACCGATGTAACGCCCGCCGTCCTCAACGTGGTTGACGGTCTGTCCGCCCTCGACGTTGTTGACGGTCTGCCCGCCCTCCACGTGGCCGCCGTTGACGATGCCCCGGTCGGCCCGGAAGCTCGGGGCCGCGGTCCGCTGGGGGAGTGCCTCCCGCTCCGCGCGGTGGTCCTCCGGCTCGTGGGACCCGCCGGCCACCCCCTCCCCGAGGATCCGGGGGTCGTGCAGGTTCCCGGAGGGGGCCGGGACGTACAGCCACGCGCGCTGCTCGAACCGCTTCCCCTCGACGGACGCGGGAACCTCGATGAAGTAGTCGGGGTGCCGCCCGGTGTAACCACTGGCCACGGCGTCCTGGTAGCAGCGGTCGGACAGGATGGCCGCCACCTGCGTGACGTTCTCGCTCTGCGTCGCGAGAACCGCCTTGACCGGCACGGAGTCCAGCAGCCGGTGGGTGTCGTTCCGCGGCGTTCCGTTCCCGTCGAAGTCGTCGCCGGAGTCGGGGAGCGGCCCGATGTGCAGGCTGGCCCGGAGGCGGATGCGGACGGTTCCCATCGAGTTGACGTTGAACTCGGTGAGCAGTTCCTGGAGCGTGCTGAGCCAGGGGTGGATGACGAACGGCATGGATGACGGTTCGAATCCGAAGACGTAGCCGTCCCCCGTCGAGTCCGGGAACCTGCGCTCCTCCCAGACCTCGGGCAACCGCGCCCGGGAGAAGGAGGTCTGGAGCAGTTGCGGGATGACGCGGCTGATCTCACCGTGCTGGATGGCGGGATAGCCGGTGAAGTCCTTCGCGTCGACCGCGAGGATTCCGCGGTACGGCGGGAGGCTGTGGCTTCGCGTGTGGGGGCGGACGGTCGCGGAGGGCACCTGGGCGGGTTCGGACATGACGGACCTCGGTCTCCTGCTGGGTCTCGCCTGGAGCGGTACCTACGGCCGGTGGCCGGACGCTCCGGGCCTGCTGATCCGAGCGTCCAGGGAACGGGCGCCAGCGTCCGCACGCTCAGTGCGGCCGGAACGTGGCGTGGGTCACGTCTCAGTCGCGCGAGACGACGGTGGCCTCCACGCCCCGGAGGGCGGGGAGATCGTCGATGACGATGCGCTTCCGGCTGACCCGCACGTACCTGGACAGGCCGGTGAGCGCCGCGGTCACGGTGTTCCGGGAGATGCGCAGATGCTGCGCCAGATCGTCCCGCGTCAGGGCCAGTTCCAGTGAGTCGCCGCCGCGCGGCACGGACTCCCCGGCGATGTCCGCCAGCCGCACCAGCACCGCGGCCAGCCTGCCCGTCACGTCACCTCCGGCGCGCGCCTGGTCGGACTCCCGCAGACGGCTCAGCGCGTAGCGCACGAGGAGCGGGAAGAGCCCGTACTCCGTCGCGAACCGCAGAAAGACGGGCTTCCCGACGACCCCGACCACGCACCGGGACATCGCCTCCACACTGGCCGACCGCCCCCGGTCGTCCAGCACCGCGATCTCTCCCAGCAGTTCGCCCGGTCCGCGAAAGGCCAGCAGGGTCCGGTTCCCGTCGGGTTCGTGACGCGTGACCTTGGTGGCGCCACTGACCACGGCGAGGACGTGCGTGCCCGGTTCGCCCTGACGCAGGAGCAGGGTGCCCGCCCGGTGCTGACGGTGGGTGGCCCGGGTCAGCAGATCGGACCACGCGTCCTCGCCGAGGAAGTCGCGCATGGTGTGACCTGCTGGCCCCGGGGCCTCGGGGGAGGGGTCAGCCATACGCCGACCGTAGGGGAAGAGAATCGCCCTGTCCGGGGGCTGGTTCGCAGTCGACGGGGTGCGCGTGTGCGACCAGCCTCGCGGTGGTGTCGCGGCGGTGTCGGATTCGGGGTTGGCGGGGTCAACTCCGAGGTGACGAGGTCGGGTTCGAGGTGGTCCGGGGACGGGCTCGGGTCAACTGGCGGGCGGCTGGGGCGTGAAGCGGCGGCGCCAGGCGAGAGAGACGTGGACCAGACCGATGAGCACCGGAACCTCGATCAGTGGGCCGACCACTCCGGAGAGCGCCTGGCCGGAGGTGACGCCGAAGGTGGCGATGGCCACCGCGATGGCCAGCTCGAAGTTGTTGCCCGCGGCGGTGAAGGCCAGCGTGGCGGTGCGGTCGTAGGCCAGGCCCAGCCAGGCGCCGAGGGCGAAGGTGCCGAAGAACATGACCGCGAAGTAGACGAGCAGCGGCAACGCGATCCGGGCCACGTCCAGTGGCTGCGAGGTGATCGTCTTCCCCTGGAGGGCGAAGAGGACGACGATCGTGAACAGCAGTCCGTACAGCGCCCACGGCCCGATCCTCGGCAGCAGCCGGTTCTCGTAGGCGTCCCGGCCCATCCTCCGCTCGCCCAGGCGACGGGTCAGGAAGCCGCCCAGCAGCGGAACGCCGAGGAAGACGACGACATTGGCCGCGATCTGCCATACGGACACGTCCAGTCCCTGCCCGTCGCCCAGGCCGAGCCACCGGGGCAGCAGATCCAGGTAGAACCAGCCGAGCAGGCCGAAGGCGAGCACCTGGAACACCGAGTTCAGCGCTACCAGCACGGCCGCCGCCTCGCGGTCGCCACGGGCCAGGTCGTTCCAGATGATCACCATGGCGATACAGCGGGCCAGGCCCACGATGATCAGTCCGGTGCGGTACTCGGGCAGGTCGGGCAGGAAGACCCAGGCGAGGGCGAACATCACCGCCGGGCCGACGAGCCAGTTGACGACCAGCGAGGAGACCATCAGCCGCCGGTCACCGGTGACCGCGTCCAGCCGGTCGTAGCGCACCTTCGCCAGCACCGGGTACATCATCACCAGCAGGCCGACGGCGATCGGCAGGGAGATCCCGCCGATCTCCACGGCGGCCAGGGCGTCTCCCAGCCCCGGGATCGCCCGTCCCAGAGCCAGGCCGACGGCCATCGCGAGCAGGATCCAGACCGCCAGGTAGCGGTCCAGGGTGGAGAGCCGCCCGGCGACCGAGGCAGCGTCCGATACGTCCGACGCGTCCGACGCGCGCCGGGTGGTGGGGTCGACGGCGGTCACGTGCAGGGCCTCCGGTTCTCCGCCGCCCCGTGGGCGGACTCGGCGAGCTGGGCGAACCGCCCGGAGAGTTCCGCGAGGACTCCGGGCCGGAGGCGGTAGTAGGTGAACCGGCCGCACGGCTCGGTCTCCACCAGGCCCGCCTCACGCAGCACCCGCATGTGGTTGGAGAGGTTCGTCTGCTTGGCGCCGGTCTCCTCGACGAGGTGCGTGGTGCACAGCGTCTCCCGCGCCAGCAGGTTCACGATGCGCCAGCGCAGCGGGTCGCCCAGCACCCGGATCACATCAGCGTCCACTGAAGTCAGCATGTACTGATGTTCTCACATCGCCCGCCGCTCACGTCACCCGGGTCGGCACCGGGCTGGCCCGGGCTGGCCACGGACTGGCCGCGGACTGGCCGCGGACTGGCCCGGGCTGGCCACGGACTGGCCGCGCGCCGGGCCGGACCCACAGCTGGCCGTCACCGCGCCGGGCCGGACCCCACCTCGTCTGGCCGACCTCCCCGTCGTGACCGGCCGAACCTCACCGTCACGCGGGCGGCCCCTCGGCGTCGTGCGGCGGGCTTCACTGGCGGGGGGTGGGGTTGTGGGGGGTCGGGGTTCCGTGTTCCGTGCGGGGGTCGCCGCTGCCGCCCGCCCGGGGGTGGCCCGGACCGCCAGCCCGGGGGCGGCCGGGGGCGGCGAGCGCGGGTTCGGAGGCCCTGCGGTACACGAGGTGGGGGAGGAAGAACTGGGTGACCGGGCCGACCAGCAGCGCGTACAGCACCGTGCCGACGCCGACGCTCCCGCCGAGCACCCAGCCGATCCCCAGCACGGTCAGCTCGATCAGGGTGCGCACGAGCCGGAGGGACCAGCCGGTCACCGCGGCCACCCCGGTCATCAGCCCGTCGCGGGGGCCCGGGCCGAAGCGCGCGCCCACGTAGATCGCGACCGACAGCCCGTTGAGGACGACGCAGCCGACGAGCAGCGCGACCCGCGCCGGAAGACCGAGGTCCGCGGGGATCAGCAGCAGGCCCAGATCGGCCGAGCTGGCGACGACGAGGATGTTCGCGAAGGTACCGAGCGTGGGCTTCTGCTTGAGCGGAATCCAGAGGAGCAGCACCAGTACGCCGAGGACGCCGCTGATCATCCCGAAGCTCAGCGGGGTACGCAGTTCCAGGCCCTCGTACAGCACGCTCCACGGGTTGACGCCCAGCGAGGTCCGCACCATGGCCGAGAGGCTGAAACCGTAGAGGGCGAGGCCGAGGAGCAACTGCGGGAAGCGGCGCACCGGATGCTCGCCCAGCGGGACGTAGCTCACCGGAATCGGCGGACGCCGTGTCCGACGGGACGGCGCGCCCGCCGCCCCGTTCCGGCGGCGCCCTAACCCGCGCCAGCCGCGCCCCGTCGTCTCCCGCTCCATACCTGTCGCCTCCTGTGTGCTGGCGTCGAAGCGACGCCGCCGCCGTTCCGGAATCTGCCTGGCCGAGGACGTACGACACGACGGCGGCGGACCGCGCGCGTCCCCCTCGTGAGTGGTCGGCACGCCGCTACCGGGCCGAGCCGTGCGGGCGGGCCACGCGGTGTGGGGCGGACAGCCGGTGGGCGACGGTCGCGGGGTGGACGGCGACCACCCGGTGGGCGGGCAGCGGACCGCCGGTCCCCGGACGGTGGGCCCGGACGATCGGGCCGGGTGCTCGGTCCGCGTGGCCGGACCGGGTGATCGGACGGAGGAGAGAGCGCCGCACGGAGGGGAAGATGCCCACCGGCGACCACCACTACCCTCTGACCCGCCCTCCCGCCCTGGCACGGACGCACACCACACGGACGTACGGACGTACGGGCACACGGGCACACGGGCACACGGGCACACGGATGCACGGAGGTACACCCAGGTACGCCCGGGGACGCCCGGGGACGCCCAACACACCGTCCGGGACGGCCCGTTGGCCGTCGCGTGGGCGGGCGGACGCGAGGCGTCACCGGCGGCCGGCGCGGTGGTTGCCCGCCGCCGGTGACGCGGGGCGCGGGGCGCCACGCCTGGAGCGCACGTACGCCGCCCGGGACGCCGGACGCACACCCGGAGCGCGCGTACCGCGCCCGGGGCGGCCACATGACGCCCGGGGCGCCGATGCGCCCCGGCGCCCCGGAGAGGCCGGGAGGCGGCCGGCTGACGGGACCGCCCGCTGAGCGGGTCAGGGTTCCAGGCTGGTGAGGGTCTCGCGGATCCGTCGGCCCGCCTCGGTCAGAAGCTCCGTCGACCGGCCGCAGTTGATCCGTACGAAGTGCTGGAGCTCCTCGCCGTCCGCGAAGTGCGTACCGCAGATCGTGGCGACCTTCGCCTCGGTCAGCAGGAACGGGTCGGCGCTGTCGTAGCCGAGCCGCTGGTAAGCAGGGGCGAACGCGGAGAGGTCGACGAACAGGAAGTAGCCGCCCTGGGGACGGCTGACCCGCAGCTCGGGCACCGCCTCCAACTCCCGCAGCATGGCCTCCAGGTTGGAGCGCGCGGTGCGTGCCCGGGAGGTCGCCACCTCGTCCAACTCCGGTCCGAGCGCGACGTGTGTGGCGACCTGGCTGTAAGTGGACGCGAACGAGGTGAGGTTGACCTGGGCGCGGGAGGCCGCCTCGACGATGTCCGCGGGTCCGCAGAGGTATCCGATCCGGTCACCGTGCATGCCGTAGGTCTTTCCCGGGCCGGTCACCGCCACCGTCCACGGCCGCATGGAGTACTGGCCGCCGTCGGGCGCGGGGACGTCGATCGCGGCGAACGTCCTGGCCCGCTCCCCCAACACGTGTGCTTCGTAAGGGGAGTCGAAGAGGACGTAGACCGGGCTCTCCCCGCGCGACTCACGGAGCGCGTTGTGCCGGGCGACAGTCTCGGCCAGGGCCGTCAGCTCCTCGGTCGTGTAGACCTTGCCCGTGGGGTTGATGCAGTCCCCCAGCACCACGATCTTGGTGCGTTCGCAGAGCACGCGCTCCAGGACGGGAGCGGTGAGCCCGTCCTCGGCGGTGACCAGGACGGTCCTCGGGACGGCCTCGTGCAGCCGCACCATGTCCGCGTAGTGCGGCCAGTTGGGCACCGGGACCACGACCTCGTCGCCGGGGTTCAGCAGGGTGTGGAAGGCCGCCGATATCGAGCCCTTCACCCCGCCCGGCGTGACCATGATCTCGGACTCCGGGTCGTACTTCAGCCCGTGCAGCCGGGCCACGCGTGCCGCGATCGACTCCAGCAGGAAGGGCAGCCCCTTGACGGGCGCGAACGCGTGCACCGTGTCCGGGTGCTTCCGTACGAAGTCGATCACGCCCTGGTCGATGCGCTGGTCGGCCGGGGTGTCCAGCGCACCGATGCTGAGATCGATGATCTGCTCTTCGGGGCCGAGCGCGCTGTTGAGCGCCGCGATCTTCGCTCGGGTGCCGTGGGTGGCTGACTTGGGGATACTCAGAATGGCGTTGGAGATTCCACGATTCTTCTGCACGGTCGTATGGGCTACCTCTCTGCCGTGGTGCGTTTCTCCGCTCTCCGCCGCGGTCGTCCTCCACCGGACGGTTGTTGACCGGGCTGTTCCTGACCGGACGGCTGTTCCTGACCGGGCTGTTCCCCGCTGGACGGTTCGCCGTAGGGCTGTTCTCCGTAGGGCCGTTACCCGTCGGGCGAGGTGCCCCGGCCCGGTCGTCCGTCGGGGCGCCGCCCGTCGAGACACCGAGCGGTGAGGGGGTTCCGCCGGGCGCTCCGGTCGCGGGTACGGAGCCCCCGGTGGTGGGGCACCGTTCCGCGGTTCCCTCAGCCGGCCATCTCGCGGACGGCCCGGTCCATCGCGTTCCACATCTCCAGCTGGATGGCGAGCGTCTCCTTCGCGCCGTACGCGATCTCGGCGACGTCCTCGTCGCTGTGGCAGTTGTTGAGGACGCACTTCCGCGCGTCGGCCGCGTGCCGTTCCTCGACGCCCTCGTCTCCCACGTGCACGTTGAAATAGATCTCGACGTCGTGGACGAACGTGTCGTGCGGGAGTTCGTTGTTGCTGTTGCGGAACGCCGTCCGGCACACCTGCAACATGCGGTCCGCGTGCGATTCCAGCGCCATGGCGACGCCCAGCATCCGCTGGTAACCGCCGCTCAGCAGTTCCAGTGTGCGCTCGCGGTAGGCGAACGTCTCGGGCAGGACGAGTTCACTGTTCCGCGCCTCCTTCACGCGCAGTGGGGACAGCCCGAACTCCCGCTCACCGTGCAGGTTGTGGGCGTTCTCCATCAGGATCTCGTGACACCTTCCCGCCTCCCCGTTCCCGGCCTCCTCGTTGAGGATGAACGAGAACAGCACCAGGGTGTCCACGTCGTCGTTGGCGGCGGCCTGCGCGCACACGTGGGCGATGCCCTTGACGGTTCCCTCCGTGCGCTGGAAGAAGTTCGCGCGGTGGAACTCGTAGGTCCGGCCGGTCCACGGGACGCTCTCCAGCCGTTGGAAGTAGGGGTTCTCGTAGACGGGGTGCCGCTCCAGCTCGTCCATGAGCGAGGTGACCTGTTCGTCCAGCGTCATCGCCGTGGTGGTCATCGTGCGTCACTCCTCACGTGGGTGGTCGGCGCGGCGCGCGCGGCGGTCGTCCGGTCGTCCGGCGGGGGCGCGCGACGCGCTGGAGGAATACTCTCCGCGGTCACCGATCGCGGGTGAGCACCGTGGCAACCGTCAGGACGACGGCCGGAGGGGGAACGGGGAGAACACCCCGAACACGCGCACGCGGAATGGCACGCACCCCTGCCATGGAACTCGATCGAATCCGGGACCCGGTGGTCAGCCGGGCCGGACCAGGAAGTGCGGGAGCCCTTCTCCCGGCGGCGCCGGACGGGTTTCCGATGGAATACACCCACCCCACACGCCGCGCTGAACACTTCGGATCGGCCGTGATCCAAGGTGACGTAGGGACCGTTACCGGGAACAGGGCACAACCGGCCATATGCGGAGGGTTCTTGACGGTGAACAGTGCCACCGTGGACATCCCGTGAAAGCAGGCGCAGGCCCTTCCACTCCGCAGCCGCGGCCACCGGCCGACGGCCCGGCAAACCCCCCGGAAAACCCGGACCGGAATCGCCGGACCACCTCCGCCGACGGTCGCCGGATCCACTCCGAGCGGATCTTCAGCGCTCCTCCACAATCCACCACCGCACACCACGGTGGCCATAGAAAACCGACGGTGCGGCGGTTACTCCTCGCATACTCCTCGCACGCGGAGAATGTTCCGCACCCGACACCGGAGAGGTCCTCTGAAAGGTCCTATGCATCCTGAATTAGCTGGCATTCAGTCGCCGTACGGGTGAGACCGGTGTACTGATGGGGGTGGTGGGACGATCGCGTCGCGCGAGCCGGTCGGCGCGACAGCCGGGAAGGGCGTCCGGTGCCGCTGTCTTATTCCCGGACGTCTCCTCCGGAACGGCTCGGTCAGCTCCGGCGGTCATCCCGGAAGACCCCAGGTCGCTCCCAACCTCAGTCCCCGGACCCTCCGTTGGAGACCCCTGGCCGCCCGGCAGGGCCCGTACGGGGTGGGCGCCCCGGAGCCGGGCCAGGGCCCGTGAGTGTGCGGACGGTCCCGAACGCCCGGCACGGAGACGGGGGTTGGGGCGCGGATGGCAGTCCGTGCCCCAACCCCCTTGTGCCGTACCGCCGTACCCGCCGTCATCGCGTCCCGCCGCCCTCACGGCGGGTGCGGCTCCGACGGGCCGCCGGGCCGCCGTCCGCCGGGCCGACGTCTGGCGGTCCGACGGCGTTGCGGTACCGCGGAGTTGGCGTGGTGCGGTGGTGCGGTGGTGACGAGGTCCGGTCAGTGGCTGCTCCACAGCACCGGGCAGAACTCCGGGTCGCTGTAGTCCGGAAGGCCCTCGGGGGTGCGCCGCACCAGGGCGTCGTGGTTGTAGGAGACCTGGGTTCCGTCCGAGCGGCGGAACGGCCGGTACTGGTTCTCCCCGTCCTGGAGGTGGAAGGAGATCGCGCGTCGGGGACGGTCGCTGCGGTTGGCACCGCTGCCGTGGTAGGTGCGGCAGTGGTGGAAGCTCATGTGTCCCTTGGGGATGCGCATCGGGATCTTGCGCACCTCGGCGTTGTTGTAGTGCGCGTTCTCCTCCAGCATCTGGTCGAGTTCGCTCCGGTCTCGTTCGGCGAAGTGGAGCGAGGTGGCGTCGTTGGCGGAGGTCTCCTTCCACAGGTGGCTGCCGTCCACCATGGTGATGGTGCCCATCTCCTCGTCGCAGTCGTGGAAGGGGATGAAGGCGGTGAGCATCCGCTCGGAGGTGCTGTTCGCCCAGTAGTGCCGGTCGAAGTGCCAGGGCACGATGTTCGACTCCTCCTCCGGGCGCGGGGGCTTGAGGATCAGCGTGGACTGGAAGACGCGTATCCGCTCAGCCTGGGCCAGGCGGGCGGCGACGGCGCCGAGCAGCGGCTTGCGCAGCACCCGGCCGAGGGTGTCGTCCTCGTAGTGGACGTAGTCGTTGTGCCGCTGGACGGGACCGTCCGAGGGCTGCCAGTAGGCGAGTTTGGGCGGGTGCAGGGGCAGGGTGCGGTCGCGGTGGCCGCCGTAGTACCGCTCGCTGGCCTCGACGAGCAGGTCGACCTCCTCGTCGGTGAGGAGTTTCTTCGAGAGGTACCAGCCGTGTTCGGCGTAGTGGACGACGTCCGCGTCGGTGGGCAGGAGCGCGTGCTCCTCCTCGGTGAGGGCGAACGCGTCCTGGGTGCGGTCCAACACCCCGTCAGACGGGTGCTGTTCGGGGTGAGCGGTCCGCTCGGTTTCCTGTGCGGTCACGGTATTCCTTCGTGCTCGTGGTCATGGTGCGGTCGTGCGGCGTGCGGTTCCTCTGTTCGTGGTGCGGTGGTGCGGTGGTGCGGTCATGTGTCGTGCGGTGGTGCCGACCGGCCCCGGTCCGGAGGGCCCGTCATGACGGTCCGGCCGCGAGGGGCTGCCCAACATGCACTGACGGCTGGGCGGTTCAGACCTCGGCCTTCTCTCTGGCCACCGCCTCGTACAGCGCCTTGATGTTGCCGCTGCCGAAGGTGCGGGCTCCGTGGCGGTCGATGACCTCCCAGAAGAACGTCCGGCGGACGTGCATGGACTGGGTGAATATCTGGAAGACCTGGCCCCAGTGGTCCTGGTCGACCAGGACGTTGGTCCGCCGCAGTTCGTCGATAGCCACCTCGGGGCGGCCCAGGCGGTCCTCCAGCTCCTTGTAGTAGCTGTCCGGGGTGTCCAGGAAGCGGACGCCGCGCTGTTCCAGGGTGTCGACGGCGGTCACGATGTCGTCGACGAGCAGCGCCAGGTGCTGTACCCCTGCGCCACCGTGCCGTTCCAGGAACTCGTCGATCTGCCCGGGCTTGCGGCTGGTCACCGGCTCGATCAGGGTGAAGGTGGCGTTGGCCGCCGAGTTCTGCACCACCTTGGAGTCCATCGCCTGCTCCCCGACCTCGATCATCTCCTCGAAGATCTGGGAGAAGCCGAAGACGGTCTCGTAGAAGGCGACGGTGGGGGCCAGTTCCCCGGCGGGGAGGCAGACGGCCACGTGGTCGAGGACGTCGACCAGTTCGGTGCTCTCCTCCGGGTCCCGGGGAAGGGTCGCCATGCTGCCGGGCAGGAACCGCACGCCGTCCGGGTCGCGTTGGACCAGCCGGTGGACGACGTCCCCGAAGCCGCCGACGGTGGCGGTGACCACCCGCTCCCCGCCGCCCCGGTGTTCGGTGGGCTCCTCGACCGGCGTCGCGCCGCGCGCCACCGCCGTCTGGTAGGCCCCGGCCGCGTCGGTGACCGCGAAGGCGATGTTGGCGACGCCGTCGCCGTGTGCTCTGACGTACTCGGCCGCCCGGTGCTCCCAGGTCAGCGCCGAGGTGAGCACCAGTCGTAATCCGCCCTGGACCAGCAGCAGGGACCGGCTGTCCGGCACGCCGGTCTCCGGGCCCGCCTCCCCGGCCAGCCGGAAGCCGAAGGCGGTGCGGAGGTAGAACGCCGACTGCCGTGCGTCGCCGACGTACATCTCCACATGGTCGATTCCCTCGATGTTCACTGACGTGCTCCTCGGTTGTCGCTCTGTTCGTCGGGTGTTCCGGCGGCGCGGGCCGGTGTGGCGCCGTGCCGCCGGTGGGTGGTCGCGGTGGACAGCAGCAGGCTGACGTTGTGTCCGCCGAAGGCGAAGGAGTTGGACAGCGCCGCCTCGACGGGGCGCCGTCGGGCCGTCCCTGTGATGTGGTCCAACTCGCAGGCTGGGTCGACCTCTTCGAGGTTGTGGGTGGGCGGTAGGGCGCCGTGGCTGAGGGCGAGCGCGGTGACGGCGGCCTCCAGCGCCCCGGAGCCGCCGAGCAGGTGTCCGGTCATCGACTTGGTGGCGCTGACGGCTGGACCGTCGGTGCCGAACACCTCGCGGATGGCGCGGCTCTCGGCCCGGTCCCCGATCTTGGTGGCGGTGCCGTGCGCGTTGACGTAGCCGATGTCGGTGGGCCGGAGCCCGGCGGTGGCGAGCGCGTTGCGCATGGCCGAGGCCGCGCCGGAGCCGTCCGGGCGGGGGGCGGTGGGACGGTAGGCGTCGGTGGTGACACCCCAGCCGAGCACGTCGGCGTAGCCGGTGGCGCCGCGCGCGTCGGCGTGCGCGGCGCGCTCCAGGACGAGCACGCCCGCGCCCTCGGCGAGGACGAAGCCGTTCCGCCGCCGGTCGAAGGGGCGGCTGGCGGCCTCCGGGGCGTCCCAGCCGCTGGCCAGGGCCCGCGCGTGCAGGAAGGCCAGCGCGGAGGTCGGGTTGAGCGGGGACTCCGATCCGCCGCAGACCACCAGGTCGGCCTCGCCGTGGCGGATCAGCCGGGCGCCCTCGACCAGCGCGTGCGCCCCGGCCGAGCAGGCGGTGGCGATGGCCGAACTCCACCCCCGGATCCCGTACTTGATGGCGATGCGGGCGGCCGCCATGTTGGGCAGGATGCCGGGCAGCAGGTAGGGGCTGACGGCGGTCGGCCCCCGCTCCGCCCGCTCCACGCCCTGCGCCTCGTAGGTGGCCAGGCCCCCGGCGCCGCTGGAGACGACGACGGCGACCCGCTCCGGGTCCACGTCCGTGCCGACGATGACGCCCGCGTCGGCCAGCGCGTCGTCCGCCGCGGCCATCGCCATCAGCGCGTAGCGGTCGACGAGGCGGCCCTCGCTGGGCGGCAGCACCTCGGCCGCCGCGATGTCGGGCGCGAACCCGGCCGCCTCGATCGCCCCGGCGATCGGATGCCCGGCCGGTGGGGTGCGCAGTCCCGAACTGCCGTGGCACAGCGCCTCGTAGACGGCGGTGGCGCCCCGGCCCAGCGGGGTGAACGCCCCCATGCCGGTGACCGTGGCGGCGGGCCCGGGCACGGGCGACGCGCTCATCCGGCGCTCACCCCGGTGGGTTCCGCGAGGGGTTCGCCGCTGAGGAACCGCTCGCGCAGCGTGATCTTGCGGACCTTGCCGGTGGGGCCGAGCGGGATACGGTCCGGGCTGACCACCACCACCCGCCGTACGGTGGCCGCGACGTGCGGCTCCAGCGCGGCCAGCACCTCCGCCGTGCGGTCGGCGTCCCGGTCGGCGCCGTCCGCCAGCATCAGCAGCACGGAGGTGGTGACCTCCGGCCGCGGACCGTCGCCGCTCTCCGCCTCGGGCTTCTCCTCCCGGACGGCGACGACGGTGCACTCCCGCACCGCGGGGCAGGCGGCGAGTACCCGCTCCTCGGCCATCATGGTGAACAGCCGTTTTCCGTCGGGGAGTTCCACGGAGTCGACCTCCCGGTCGACGTGGTAGTAGAAACCGGCCTCGTCCCGGTACACCAGGTCGCCGGTGAGGAAGTAGCCGTCCCGGCGGGTGCGGTGGGTGGTGACCGAGTCGTTCCAGTACCCCAGAGCCAACGTCGGTGCGCTTACTCCGAGTTGGCCCACCTCGCCGGGGCCGAGACGCTCACCTTCCGGGCCGAACACGGCGATCCGCGAGAAGGCGTGTGGCTTGCCGACGCAGCGGCCGTACCGGTCGGTGTCGGGGGTGTGGGTGATGAAGAACTGTGAGTGACCCATCTCGGTGGAGCCGAGCCCGTCGATGAAGAACGAACCCGGCCGCGTGGTACGCCCGTTGGGGCCGACGGCGTCCCGGCTGCCGACGGCGACCAGCCGCCGGATGTGCGCCTCGTGCGCGCAGTCCCCGGTGTTCCACCAGGTGCGTACCGAGTCCAGAGCCCGGGAGTCGAGGTCCTCGGCGGCCAACTCCGACCAGGTGGCGGCGAAGCCGAGTACGCACTCGGGTCGCCAGCGCTCCACCGCGTCCAGGACGTACGGGCCGGACTGCCCGGAGAGCACCGCGAGCCGCACCCGGTTGGTGAGCGCCAGGTTCACCGCGATGACGGTGGCCGCGTGTGCCGGGGGCAGCGCCCCCAGCATCCGGTTCAGGCCCTGGGGTTTGGGCAGCGACAGCCGGTGCCGCACGGAGGCGAACAGGCCGTGGTGCGAGTGCGCCACCGCCTTCGGCAGCCCGGTGGTGCCCGAGGAGTGGGTGATGACCACCGGCTCGTCGGCGTGGTGGCGGTAGGGGGCGGGGGCGGAGTCCGGGTCGGCGGCGCCGAGTTGGGCGACGTCGTCCAGCAGCGGCGCCCCGGTCTCGTGTCCGGCGAGGAGCGCGCGGTGCGCGGTGTCGGTGAGCACCCGGCTGGCGCGCAGCCGCCGGATGTACTCGGCGGCGATGTCCGGTGTGAGGTGGGAGTTCATCAACGCCGGGATGGCGCCGAGCCGGGCGAGGGCCAGGTAGCCGAGCACCTGGTCGGCGCCGGTGGTCACCCAGACGGCCACCGGGTCGCGGGGGCGCACCCCCGCCGTGTGCAGCGCCGCCGCCCGGGCCCGTACGCGGGTGTCGAGTTCGGCGAGGGTGAAGTCCTCCCAGGCCGGTTTGCCCCCGAACTCCACGTCCACGTCGGTGTCGAAGCTCAGGGTGGGCAGGTCGAGGCCCCGCGCCTTGGCGGCCAGGGTGGTGAGCGCGTTGCCGACGCCGAGAGACTGGTCTGCGGCCAGCTCAGCGCGGTCGTTCTTCGCTGTCATGGCGTGCTTCTCCGCTCTGTGGTGCCTCCGTGCCGGGGCCGCCCGCCGCCCCGGCCCCCCGCGGGCGGCGGGCGGCCGGAGCGACGGCGGCCAACGGACGGCGATTCGGCGTCACTTGGTGTCGTCGGCCACTGCGGCGCGATCGACGATCTCCTTCACGAGGCCGGAGACGGTCAGCAGCGCTACGGTCTCCATCTCGTCCTCCTCGAACTTCACGCCGTAGGTGTCCTCCACCTGGATCGCGATCTCCGCGACCGCGAGGGACTCCAGGTCGAGTCCGGCGGGGCCGAGGTGGGTTTCGCCGGTCACCTCGGACACGTCGTAGTTCATGTTCTTGAGGGCGTCGAGGATGAACTGGTGGATCTCGTGCGACATTTGGTTCACTCCACTTCATGTACGAGCATCCGGGAACGCCCCCGGACACGGTGACGGTGGTGTGGTGCACCACGGAGCGGGACGAACGCGCGACGGCGCGCTCGATGCTGTTGCGAACCGCCGCGGATCTGCTCGCGGTCCGGGCGTCGGAGATCTGGCTCGGTCATGAGTCGGGCGGGCGCCCGTACGTGGGCGGCGCCGCCGGGGGCCTGCGGGTCAGCGTGAGTCACGGCCGGGGAGCGGCGGCGGTGGCCGTGTCCGCGTGCACCCCGGTGGGCGTCGATATCGAGGCGGTACGTCGGTTACCCGGGAGGGCGCTGGCGCGTTCCTGGTTCGCCGGGTCCGAGGCGGAGTGGCTGGGCACCCTTCCGGAGGGCGAACGCGCCACGGCGTTCCTGTGGTTGTGGACCCAGAAGGAGTCCGTGGGAAAGGCGCTGGGCCGGGGGTTGCGGGGTGGCGGTATGCGCCGCCCGGTACCGCTGCCCGGCCGGTGGCCGCCGGCCGCGGGTGGGATCGCGCCACGTCCGGTGCCAGGCTCCGCCGGGTTGGCGTCCGGGGCGGCCCTGCTCGACGGGGGGCGGTTCGTGGTGGGCGTCGCGACCGCGCCGGATCCGGGACCACCGGGCGGACCGGAGGGACCGTGTGGGCCGGGCGGTTCGGCGGGAGGGGGCAACGGGGCGGGCTCGCACGGTGGTTGGACGCCGCTGGTGGACGGGGGCCGGGGCCCGGCCGGGAGCGGTGGCGGCCCACGGGTCGTGGTGCGTCGGGTGGCCGCTCCGGCCCCCGGCTAACGGGGTCATTCGGCGGCCGCCGAACGGGTGGCCGCGCGCAGGGTGTCCGCGTTACGGATCGGTTTTCCGGTCGCGGTGCGCGGGAGTTCGGGAAGTATCCGCAGCGCGCGGGGCCGCTTGTAGGCGGCGAGCCGGTCCGCGAGGCGGGCCGCCAGCCCGTCGGCGAGGGCCGGTTCGGCCACGGTGACGTACGCCTCGATGCCGCTGCCGTGCACCACCACCGCGTCGGTGACGCCGTCGAGGGTGCTGAGGGCGGCCTCCACCTCGGTGAGGTCCACCTTGAGCCCGGCCACCGACACCTGCGAGTCGGTCCTGCCGTGCACCGTGAGCAGCCCGGTCGCCGGGTCGAGGGCGCCCGCGTCCCGGGTGCGCAGCCAGCCGTCGACGTACCGGTCCGGGTCGAGCAGTCCGACATACGGCGACTCGGGCAGCGCGAGCTGGATCTCCCCGTCCACCACCCGCACGTCCATGCCGGGTGCCGGGGTGAGCGCGGGGTGGTGGCCGCCGCGCGGGTCGGCCGCGATGACCCCGGCCTCCGTCATCCCGTACATCGCGCCGAGTTCGGCGCCGTACCGGTCGGTGAACCGCTCCCGGACGGTGGTCCTCAGCACCTCACCACCGGTGATCATGCGGTGGAGCTGGGGCAGTTGGGGCGGCGCCGCGGCGGCGGTGAGCAGCGCGGTGTGGGAGGGGACGCCGAGCAGCGTGGTCGGCTCCCCGGCGGCGGCGACGGCGCGCAGGATGCCGTCCACCGAGTGGTGTTCCGGCAGGACCGTACGCACCCCGTGGGCCAGTCCGTACAGCAACCCGCCGACCAGGCCGAGCACATGGACGACGGAGGCCAGCACCACGACGCGTTCGCCGGGCCGTGGGAAGCCGTCCAGCGTGCCGTACCGCTCGATCTCGTCCCGCAGGCTGAGGACCGTGCGGCCGATGACCTTGGAGGGGCCGGTGGAGCCGGAGCTGAGCTGGAGCAGCACGTGTTCGCTCCGCGCCGGGCGGCCCGTCGGCCGCCGCACCACGCGGCTGGATATCTCGAAGAAGCCCCGCAGTCGGCCGCTGACGGGCTCGACCGGTTCGACAACCAGCTGCGGGGCGAGCCTGGTCAGCGCCTGCTCCACCTCGTAGGTGGTCAACCGGTGGTCGAGCAGGGTGACTTGGGCACCTCCGCGCCAGCCCGCCAGCAGCGCGACGACGCCGTCGAGCGAGGGCGGCAGGCGCAGGGCGAGGGTGCCGCCCGGGCGGAGTCCCGCCTCGGTCAGCTCCCGCTGCCGCTCCGCGACCAGACGGCGCAGGGTTCCCCGGCTCACCGGTTCGCTCAGGTAGAGGACGTCGTGCCGGTCGTCTCCCTTGAGCAGGAGGTCGTCGACCCAGGTTCCGTTGGCGTGCACGGGTCCCGGCGGCGGCGTTCCGCCCACAGGAATCCCTCCCCTGTACAGACTTGGCTTCCCCGTTACCGCTGGAAAGGCTTTCTCGGGGAACCACTCGACGATGGACCTCACCCGGAGTCGCCTGTCTTGCGCGGCATCACACAGCCTTCACGACTACCCGAGAGTATGCAAGCAAGGATTGCGCAAACTCACAGTCGATACATTCGTTACACGCACGTGTTGTGTTGTTACGGATAGACGCGGACGCGATCCTCTTCGAACCCCGGACACATCGAATACCAGCGCACGAAAAACCGCCCATCCGCCAGTTTCGGTCAATGGCGATGGAAGGGATATCTCCGCACGGCGACTTACGTTTTCCTTAAGTGTTGACCACTCCCGACACCATTCCGGACGAATTGAGATCCCGGATGTCCGGCGCCCCCATCAGAGCCATCGTCTCCTCCAGCTCCTCCGTGAGTATGCGCAGGACAGCGGCGGCACCGGCGCTGCCCGAGTGCGCCAGCCCCCAGAGCACGGGCCGCCCCACCAGAACCGCGTCGGCGCCCAGGCAGAGGCATTTGACAATGTCGGCACCGTGTCTGATGGAACCGTCGACAAGGACCCGGCAGCGCTTACTGACCGCGTCTGTAATTTCCGGCAACGCCTCGACGGCGGGGCGGGCGAAATCCAGCTGGCGACCTCCGTGATTGGAGACCACCACGGCGTCGACACCGTGCTTCACCGCCAGTTCGGCATCCGCCGCGGCGAGCACTCCCTTGAGTACCAGCGGAAGCGAGGTGCGCTCCCGCAGCCACTCCAGATCACGCCAGCTAATGGTGGCGTCGAACTGTTCCCGGGAATGCCGTGCGATGGCGGAATCACCGGAGTTCCCCCGGTGGGAGGCGGCCATGACGGAGGGGTCGACATTCGCCGCCCGTATCCCGTCGGGCAGCGCGAAGCCGTTGCGCGCGTCCCGCGGGCGCCGGGCCACCCGGGGCGCGTCCACCGTCAGCACGAGCGCCCGGTACCCGGCCGCCTCGGCCCGGCGCACCAGGTCCTCCAGCACCTCGCGGCGGCGCAGCCAGTACAGCTGGAGCCAGAGCGGGCCGGTGGCGGCCGCGGCGACGTCCTCCAAGGTGCGGCTCGCGAACACGCTGACGACCAGCGGGAGTTGGCACTCACCCGCCGCCCGGGCGGTCGCCACCTCCCCCTCGGCGTGGGCGAGTTGGTGGTACGCCATGGGTGCGACGGCCAGCGGCGCGGCGAGCCGGTCTCCGAACAGGGTGACGCCGGGGTCGGTCGCGGAGACGTCCACCAGACAGCGCGGGACGAGTTGGAGGCGGTCGAGCGCCGCGCGCGGGGTGTGGAGCATGGACTCGGTGCCGC
Source organism: Streptomyces sp. AJS327 (assembly GCF_013450295.1). Classification (GTDB taxonomy): domain Bacteria; phylum Actinomycetota; class Actinomycetes; order Streptomycetales; family Streptomycetaceae; genus Streptomyces. Next base: position 26,520 of record NZ_SKBR01000003.1, on the reverse strand, counting down.
TGCCTCCGGCGAGGAAGTCCCAAACCGGTGCGGGCAGTCGCTCCCTGGCGGCATCCTCGTACTCGCGCAGCGTCAGTAACACCGTTCTGGACTCCCCCCGTCTCGCGCCCGCGAGCCTAACAGAACTAACCGCACGGTCGTACAGTAACCCAACTCTGACACAGTGACCGCACGATCGTCCACTTAGTACAATGACTGACGGACGCGGCCCGGACGCCCCGTACAGTGCGGCGACGACGCACACAGGGCGAGGGCCCACCAAGACAAGGATGGTGCATGGTGGCAGCAGGGCGGACCGACGGACGCATCGAACGCGGTAACCAGACGCGGCAGTTGATCCTGGGCCGGGCCGTGCAGATCGCCTCCCTCGAAGGGCTCGAACGGCTCTCGCTCGGCCGTCTCGCCAACGAGCTGAACCTCAGCAAGAGCGGCGTCTTCGTGCTCTTCGGCTCCAAGGAGGAACTGCAACTCGCCACCGTCCGCGCCGCGATAAAGGTGTACCTGGAGCACGTCGTGCAGCCGGCCCGCGAGGTGCCGCCCGGCCTCGGCCGCGTCTGGCGGCTCTGTGACCGCTGGCTCGCCTACTCCAGGGACCGCGTCTTCCCCGGCGGCTGCTTCTTCTACTCCGTGTCGGCCGAGTTCGACTCACGCGTCGGCAAGGTGCACGACATCGTCGCCAGCACCCGGAACAACTGGCTCTCGTTCGTCGAGCAGACGCTCAACGAGGCGCTCGCGGCGGGGGAGATCACCGCCGCCGCCGACATCCCCCAACTGGCCTTCGAGATAACGGCCCTGCTGGAGGCCGCGAACGCCGAGTCCGTCCTGACCGACGAGTTCACCTCCTACGACCGGGCCGCCGTGGGCATCCGCCACCGGCTGCTGTCCGTGGCCACCGACCCGGACACGCTGCCCCAGGTCCCCGCACCCTCCGCCACCGACTGACAGGCCCGCCGGCCCGGCCCGGCGCGCCAGCCGGAGACACCATGGCCTTCGACGCAGACCCGGATCCCGCAGCGCAGCACCGGCGGAGTCCGCGCCCCACCGCCCGCCCCGGCCACCGGCCGAGCCCCCCACCCGACGCCTCACCCGGCACCGCTCCGGACACCATCCCGGACGACGACCGCGGCGCCGCCACGGCCCCGGCCCCACCCCCCGGGCTCGACCCGCAGTTCCGCGCCGTCTACGAGCGGCGCGCCGCCAGCGGCGACCGCCCGCTGTACACGCTCACGCTCCGGGAGGCCCGCGCGGCCGACCTGGCCGCCATCCGGGCGTCCTCCGGCACCCCGGAGCCCGTCGCCCGCGTCACCGAGGAGACCTTCCCCGGCCCCGGCGGCCCCCTGCCGACCCGGATCTACCGTCCGGCAGGCGACGGCCAACTCCCCGTGCTGGTCTACTACTTCGGCGGCGGCTGGACGCTCGGCAGCCTCGACACCTCGGACGCCGTCTGCCGGTCTCTAGCTAACGCGGCGGGCTGCCTCACCGTGGCCGTCGGCTACCGCCTCGCCCCCGAGCACCCGTTCCCCGCCGCCGTCACCGACTGCTCCGCCGGACTCCGCTGGGCGGCGGCCAACGCCCGCCGCCTCGGCGGCGATCCGGAGCGGATCAGCGTCGCCGGGGACAGCGCGGGCGGCAACCTCGCCACCGTCACCGCGCTGCGCGCCCGCGCCACCGGCCCGGAGCTGAGCTGCCAGCTCCTCGTCTACCCCAACACCGACCACCGCGCCGACACCCCCTCGCGCCACGAGAACACCGACCCGCTGCTCTTCAACGACCGCTCGGTGCGCTGGTACTGGGACAACTACCTGGCCGACCCGGCGGACGGCGACTCCCCCCACGCCTCCCCGCTGCGCGCCCCCGACCTCCGCGGCCTGCCCCCCACCCTGATCCTCACCGCCGAGTTCGACCCCCTGCTCGACGAGGGCGAACAGTACGCGCACCGGCTGCTGGACAGCGGCGTCCCCGTCCAACTCAGCCGGTACCCCGGCGTGGCGCACGGCTTCTTCACCATGGGCGGCAGCCTGGACGCCGCGCGGCGGGCGCTCGCCCAGTCCGCCGCCTTCCTCCGGTCACACACCGCCCCGCGCCCCCGCGCTACCACCTGCGGCGGGCGGGGGGCGCGGGGCGGCGGGGCGCGGGGCGGGTCCATAGCCCGCCGGGCTGGCGTCCACCCCGCGCCCGCCAGCCCGCGCGGCGGCAGCGGCGGATCCCTCCCGGCCCCCCGATCCGGGGACAACTCCCTTGGCGGCACCCGGACTTCAGCCCATCCGGCCGCCGCGCGGCCGACCGGCGCCAAGGCGCGCCCCGCCACCCGTCCCCGTGCCGAGTCCGGCGGCGGGCCGCTCGGCGCCGTCCCGGAGCGCCCCCGCCACGGCGGCGTGCGCCCCTCCCGCGTCACCGGTCACCCCCCTGCCCACGGCGGCGAGGAGCCCCCGGCCGGACGCGCCCGACCCTGACCACCATCGACCGCGACCCGAAGGGATGACCCACTCCGTGCGGGACACCACAGCCACCACCGCCGAGGCGGCCGGGACGGCCGGACCGGCCGCCCATCACACGCCCGGCCAGCAGCCGAACGGGACCGAGACCGCCGGGACCGGACCGTCCACCGGGCCGGTCCCGGCGGGCCCCTCGGCCGCCCTCCGGCTCGACGCGTTACACGGGTCGCTCACCGACCCCCTGCTGGAGGCGATGAACTTCCTCAACGAGGTGGTCTCCCGCTTCCCCGAGGCGATCTCCTTCGCCCCCGGCAGGCCCTCCGAGGGCGCCTTCGAGCCCGAGGACATCGCCCGCTACCTGCGCGTCTACACCGACCACCTGGAACGCGAACGGGGCTGGAGCCGCGCCCAGATACGCACCCAGCTCTACCAGTACGGCCGCACCGGCGGCGTCATCCACGACCTGATCGCCCGCGCCCTCGCCTTCGACGAGGACATCCACGTCCCGGCCGACTCCATCGTGGTCACCACCGGCTGCCAGGAGGGCATGCTGCTCACGCTCCGCGCCCTCTGCGCGGGTCCGGAGGACGTCCTCCTCGTCAACTCCCCCTGCTACGTGGGGATCACCGGCGCCGCGCGACTGCTGGACGTCACCGTGCGACCGGTCCACGAGGGCCCGGAGGGACTCGATCCCGAGTCGGTCCGCACGGCCGCCCGCGCCGCCCGCGCGGCGGGCCAACGACCCCGCGCCTGCTACGTGGTGGCGGACTTCGCCAACCCCTCCGGCGCCAGCCTCACCATCGAGGCCCGCCACCGCCTGCTGGAGATCGCGGAGGAGGAGGACCTGCTGATCCTGGAGGACAACCCCTACGGCTTCTTCGTCCGCGCGGGCGAACCCCGCCCCACCCTCAAGGCGCTCGACCGCCACCGACGCGTCGTCCACCTCGGCTCCTTCGCCAAGACCGCGCTACCCGGCGCCCGCGTCGGCTACGTCCTCGCGGACCAGCGGGTCATCGGTCCGCACGGCGAGTCCAGCGTCCTCGCCGAGGAACTGTGCAAGATCAAGAGCATGACGACCGTGAACACCTCGGCCATCAGCCAGGCCGTGATCGGCGGCATGCTCGTCGCCTCCGGCTGCCGCCTGCGCGAGGCCAACGCGGCACCCATCGCCTTCTACCGGGACAACCTCAACGCACTGCTCGCCGAACTCGAACGGCACTTCCCCGCCGAGCGCCGCGCCGCCCTCGGCATCGACTGGAACCTGCCGGACGGCGGTTTCTTCCTCGTCGTCAACGTGCCTTTCACCGCCGACAGCGCCGCGCTGGAACGCTCGGCGCGGGACTTCGGCGTGCTGTGGACCCCGATGAGCGACTTCACCCTCGGCGACGGCGGCACCCACCAACTCCGCCTCTCCTGCTCGGCGTTGGACCCCGAACGCATCCGCGAGGGCGTCGAGCGCCTCGCCGCCTTCATCACCCACCAGTCCCCCACCCCCACCTGACCCGCCCCCGTCCCGGGGCACCTGGATCCCCCGGATCCGCCTTGGGTGGTTTCCGTAGCCGCGCGAGGCGTGCGTCGGGCTCATTCCTCCACGAGGCCGAAGGGCGTCGCCACCGGAACGCTGACAGACACACGCCCCGCGTCGCTACGCTCAACAGCCCTGTTGCGTAAGGAGGAAGGAGGTTGGTCACGTTCGTGCGACGCAGCTCAACAACGAGCTGATCGCGTGGAACGACGAGTTGTTGCGGTCGCCCCGTCTCGTTCTCGTGTACTGGTCGCTCCGGGGGGGGGGGGGGGGGGGGAGGCCGGTGTAGGAGGCCAGGTGGGCGGCGGTGGGGAAGCTGGTGCCGTTAACGATGATGACTAGCGGTGTGGCGGCAGTCCTGACCTCGATGCCGGCATCGAGGTCAGGATCCGGTGAAGAGGGTGGGCCTCCAGCAAGATGTTGATCTGTGCTTCCATGGGCCTCGCGTTGTTCGTGGACGGCCGCAAGCGAGCGGGCAAGCGACGGGATCACCACGTCGAGGGTGTTGGTGCCCGGGACGGTGACAGTCTGCTCGTTCAGCGCGTCGAAGACATCGCCGATCAGCCGGGCGGCCATGCGTGGGTACCTTGGGTCGGATCGCCTCGGCGAGCCTGCTGCGGCTTGCTTTCCGCAGGGCTTGCGGGGATCTGTAGCGTTCCAGCGGCCAGGTCACCGCAGGGTGGTCCAGCCGTGGCCGAGGACGCATTCGAGACTGGGGTGGAACTGCGTGAGCAGGTTGCGGTTGGAGGTGCGGGTAGCCTCGGCCGCCAGGTCCTGGTCGAAGCCGGTCAGTACGGTCGGTTCGGCAGTGACCTCGTCGCTCAGCGTCAGGGACCGCGGGGTGTGGGGCATGGTGTGAGCGGCGTCCGCGATCACGGCCGCGTCCTTCGGGTCGGTCTTCGCCTCGCCAGGGTGGAGGTCTGCGATCCGCCGCATAGCAGACCTGCCGCCCACAAGCTGTCCGGCATTGCGCCGAACGGTCGGTGGCCGGACCTCTCATCAGCGACTCCGACGGCACCTTCCGGACCCCAGGTCATCCGTTCGGCAGGGGCAAAAGTCATGCCGGGCCCAGAGGCCAGCGGCCCTCTCGCAGGACCGCGAAGAAGGTAACGGGGGAGGGGATGGGGACGAACTGGAAGACCTTGTATCCCGTGTTGGCCCATGTACAGGGTCGCTTCCTTGGGGGAACCTACCACTAAGGTTCATTTCGCCGCCGATACCCGGGTCCGCACCTGGTTGACAGGCTACGAGAGAGGCCCCACCGGTGACCGGTGGGGCCTCTCGTTTCGCCTGTTCAGGCGGGTGCGGAGGATACGAGATTCGAACTCGTGAGGGGTTGCCCCCAACACGCTTTCCAAGCGTGCGCCCTAGGCCTCTAGGCGAATCCTCCGCCGGGAACAATACAAGACGTGGGGCGGTGTTCGCGAACTCGTTGGCATCCCCGGCGATCGGGTACGCTTGCGGCAGCCCCTCACGCGGCGCTATCTGACTGAACTCCCCCAGGGCCGGAAGGCAGCAAGGGTAGGTTGGCTCTGGCGGGTGCGTGGGGGGCGTTGACGTCCCGGGAGGTCTCCGGGAGCCCGGCTCGTTCCGGTTCCACTCCGGCTCCACTCCGGTTCGGGGTGGGTGATGGGGTGTGGGTGGGGTCACCTTCGGGTGGCGCTGTTCCGTCGCGGTCGTTTCCCGCCAGTCGCCGTCGTTTCTCGCGGTTGCGGTCGCGGTCGCCGTCGGTTGGGTCGGGGTGGGTGGGGTCGCGCGGGCGGGGATGGATGTCCGTGGTCCCCGATATCGTCGGGGGTGTGTCGTCCCTCGCTCTGTACCGCCGCTACCGCCCCGAGACCTTCGCCGAGGTCATCGGGCAGGAGCACGTAACCGACCCGTTGCAGCAGGCGCTGCGCAACAACCGGGTCAATCACGCCTACCTCTTCAGTGGGCCGCGCGGCTGTGGGAAGACGACCAGCGCGCGCATCCTCGCCCGCTGCCTCAACTGCGAGCGGGGGCCGACCCCTGCACCCTGCGGGGAGTGCCAGTCCTGCCGGGACCTGGCCCGGAACGGTCCGGGCTCGATCGATGTGATCGAGATCGACGCCGCGTCACACGGAGGCGTCGACGACGCCCGGGAGTTGCGGGAGAAGGCGTTCTTCGGACCCGCGTCCAGCCGGTACAAGATCTACATCGTCGACGAGGCGCACATGGTGACGTCGGCGGGGTTCAACGCGCTGCTGAAGGTGGTGGAGGAGCCTCCCGAGCACCTGAAGTTCATCTTCGCGACGACCGAGCCGGAGAAGGTCATCGGCACGATCCGCTCGCGGACGCACCACTATCCGTTCCGTCTGGTGCCGCCGGGCACGCTGCGCGAACACCTGTCGGCGGTCTGTGCCCGTGAGGAGATCGCGGTGGACGAGGCGGTGCTGCCGCTGGCCGTTCGCGCGGGCGCCGGTTCGGTTCGGGACTCGATGTCCGTCATGGACCAGCTGCTGGCCGGTGCCGACTCCGGCGGGGTGACGTACGCCATGGCCACGGCGCTGCTCGGCTACACCGACAGCGCGCTGCTGGACGAGGTGGTCGACGCGTTCGCGGCGGGGGACGGGGCCGCGGCCTTCGAGGTCGTCGACCGGGTCATCGAGGGGGGCCACGACCCCCGGAGGTTCGTCGCCGACCTGCTGGAGCGGCTGCGGGATCTGGTGATCCTCGCGGCGGTGCCGGAGGCGGTGGAGAAGGGCCTGGTGGAGGCGCCCGAGGAGGTCGTGGACCGGATGCGGGCGCAGGCGTCGGTGTTCGGCGCCGCGGAGCTGAGCCGCGCGGCCGACCTGGTCAACGCTGGACTGACGGAGATGCGCGGGGCCACCTCGCCCCGGTTGCAGCTGGAGCTGATCTGCGCCCGGGTGCTGCTGCCCGCCGCGTACGGCGACGAGCGGGCGACGCAGGCCCGGCTGGACCGGCTGGAGCGCGGTGCCGCCTTCGCCGGGGGCGGAGCTGGCGGGGCGGCTGGTGCGGGGGTGGAGGGTCCGTCGATGGCGGCGCCCGTCCCGCCTGCCGCTCCGGGCGCGGTCGCCCCGTCCCCCGGTGTTTCGGGCGCTGCCCCGGAGGGGCCCGGGCCCGGGGGCGCCGGGCCGGTCCAGGGTGGGCCGGTCCAGGGCGGGCCGCCTCAGGGCGGGCCGGGCGCGCCCGTGGAGAGTGGTCCGGGGCGGGGCGCGGGACACCGTCCCGGTGCCTGGCCGGGCGGCGGCGTCAACGGTGCCAACGGCGGTACCGGCGCGGACGGTTCGGGCGCGCCGGTCGAGGAGCCGGGACAGTCCGGACGTCCGGGAGCCTGGCCGGGTGGCACCGGCGCCGCTGATGACGGACGGTCCGCCGGACACCGTCCCGGCGCCTGGCCCGGGGCACAGCGTGGCTCGGGCGGAGGCCCTGCTTCCGGAGGTCCTGTTTCCGGTGGGCCGGGTGGCCCCGGCGGGGTGAGCGGTGGCCCGTCCGGTGGCCCCGCGTCCGCGGCGGGCCCGGGTGTGGGCGCGGGTGCGGCCGGAGCGCCGGACGGAGTGGCCGCCGGGGGCGACCCGGGGGAAGGGGCCGCGCGGGTGCGGCAGATGTGGCCGCAGATCCTGGAGGCGGTGAAGAACCGCCGCCGCTTCACCTGGATTCTGCTGAGCCAGAACGCCCAGGTCGCCGGGTTCGACGGCACCACGCTCCAGCTCGGCTTCCCCAACCCCGGCGCCCGGGACAGCTTCGCCAACAGCGGGAGCGACGAGGTGCTGCGTCAGGCGCTGGGTGACGCCCTCCAGGTGCGATGGCAGGTCGAGGCGATCGTCGACCCGTCGGCCGGCGGGTCCGGTCCGGGTGGCGGCCCCGCGCCCTCCTCCGGAGGCGGGGGCGGCTGGGGTGGTGGAGGCGGCGGCTTCGGCGCCCCCACCGGGCCGGGAGCGCAGGCTCCCGCCGCGCCGCCGCCCAGTGGACCCGCGCAGGGTGAGAGCGGTGGACCGTCGGGCGGCGCGGGCGAGGCGCGGCAGGCGCTGGCCACCGCGCAGTCCGCTGGCCCCTCGGGCGGTGCGGCCCCGGGTGGCGCCGCGTCCGTGCCGGGCCCGGCACGGACGGCCGCCGCCGGGCGCCCCTCCGGTGGTTACGAGGCGGACGGACAGTCCGCTCCGTCGTCCGCCGCTTCGGGGGGCGCGGGGGCGGAGTACCCGGGCACGAGCGCGGACCTGGAGGACGACATGCCGACGGCCGACGACCCGGACCTGGACGAGTCCGTGCTCTCCGGCCACGACCTGATCGTGCGGGAGCTCGGCGCCACCGTGGTGGAGGAGCTGCACCATGACTGACCGGGCCGCACCGCGACTGACCCGGTCATCCGTGCCGTCCAGCGGGACACCGACGCCCGTCGGCCGACACCACCACCCGCCCCGCATCACCCAGTGCCAGCCGGTCACCACTCCCCGTTCCCCGTCCACCGTCCCGCTCACCGTTTCGCGGACGCGGCGCTGATCTCCGTACCGGACGGGCGGTGATCGCTGGGCTGGGTGCCGGGCTGGGTGTGGCGCGTTACCGGTGGGTGCGTGGCCGTGGCTGAGCGCGAGGGGCGAGGCTCGCGCCGAACGTCAGCCCTCACGCCGTCGCTCCCTCGCACGTGTCGGCCCCGTTCCGTACGTCCGTCGCTCCGGCACCTGTTTCGGCCGCCGTCCCGTACGTCCGGCGCCGTCTGCGGCCGCGAACCGGAGTGGGTGGCTCCGGGGTGCGGGCCGTGGTGGGGGCGCACGGGGTCCCGCGCCAGCGGTGTGGGAGAACACGTAGGCTCGACGGCGAGCGCTCACCGGGCGCGGTGCCTGGAGCGTCAGCTCAGGGGGCGCGTCGCACGGAGCGTGAACGTCGTCTACGAGCAGGAGCCAAGACGTGATTCCCGGTGGTGGCCAGCCTGACATGCAGCAGCTGTTGCAGCAGGCCCAGAAGATGCAGCAGGACCTCGCGGCGGCTCAGCAGGAGCTGGCGGAGAGCACCGTCGAGGGCTCGGCGGGCGGCGGTCTGGTGAAGGCGACGGTGAACGGCTCGGCGGAGCTTCAGGGGCTGTCCATCGACCCGAAGGCGGTGGACCCGGAGGACACCGAGACGCTCGCCGACCTCATCCTCGCCGCCGTACGGGACGCGAACTCCGCGGCGCAGCAGCTCCAGCAGGAGAAGCTGGGCCCGCTCGCGCAGGGCATGGGCGGAATGCCGGGCCTGCCCTTCTGAACCACCGGGGCACCCTGGGATCTTGGGCCGTCTGGAGACTCGGGAATCCCGAGGACCGCCGAGGGTCCGAGGGGCCCGAGGGCCGGGTCCTGGGGGTCCGAGGGCCCGGGACCTCGTGGTCCCGGGGACCCCAGGATCTCGGGGGTCTCGGGGATCTCTGGTGTTCGGCCCCCTCGTCGTTCTTCCGCCTCTTGCCCCTCTCCCTCCCTCTCCCTCTCCCTCTCCCTCTCTGCCCCCTGTGTCCGTTCGGAGCTTCGCCCCTTCGGACTGGGGATCTGGAGCTCCGAGGTTCTGAGGATCTCGGACTCCGGGGCGGGACCCGGGTCCGCACGGTTGGCGCCGTGGGCCGTGGGCCGTGGGCCGTGGGCTTGTGGGTCGTGGGTTCCGAGGTCTCGCGTTCCGGGGTGCTCGGGACCCTTTTCCGTCTTCCGCTCCGTTGCGGTCTTCGCCACCGTCCGCACCCCTCCGGTCCCTGACGGTCACCGCCCCTTCTGTCTCGCGTGGGATGTGGATCCCGTCTCGCCTGGGATGCGGATCCGCGTCCCGCGCGGGACGCGGACCGCAGGTCGGACGCGGCGGGGGCGCCGGACCGGCTCGTAGGGCTCCGGGGCTGTGCCCTCGCGGGCCGTGGGCGGCGTCCGCCGGGTCATGGCGGGCGTCTGGGCGGCCACGGTGAGCTGCCCGCGGGGCCGTCGCGGCGCGTGGTCGGCTGCTGTGGGGTCGGTCACCGGGAGTGCGAGTTCCGCCCGTCCGGTGGTTCCGGTGGGAGGGGTGATGTCAGTATCAGCAGCAGGAACGGCGGAGATCGGTAGCGGGAGCAGAGGAAAGCGGGTTCATCCGTGTACGAAGGCGTGGTTCAGGACCTCATCGACGAGCTGGGCAGGCTGCCGGGCGTCGGTCCGAAGAGCGCGCAGCGGATCGCTTTCCACATCCTCCAGGCGGAGCCGACGGACGTACGGCGGCTCGCGCACGCGCTGACGGAGGTCAAGGAGAAGGTCCGGTTCTGCGAGGTCTGCGGGAACGTCGCGCAGGAGGAGCGGTGCCGGGTCTGTCTCGATCCGCGGCGTGATCCCTCGGTCATCTGCGTGGTGGAGGAGCCGAAGGACGTGGTCGCGATCGAGCGGACTCGCGAGTTCCGCGGGCGGTACCACGTCCTGGGCGGCGCGATCAGCCCGATCGAGGGGGTCGGCCCGGACGACCTGCGGATGCGGGAGCTGATGACGCGGCTGGCGGACGGTACCGTCACCGAGCTGATTCTGGCCACCGACCCCAACCTGGAGGGGGAGGCCACGGCGACCTACCTGGCACGGATGGTCGCTTCCATGGGACTGAAGGTGACGAGACTGGCCAGTGGCCTCCCCGTCGGGGGAGACCTGGAGTACGCCGACGAGGTCACGCTGGGGCGGGCCTTCGAGGGAAGAAGGTTGCTCGATGTCTGATCGCACGACGGCCGACGGCACACTCAACGCGACCGAGGGGGACCCGGACGACTTCGCCGTCCAGGTGTCGGACCAGGTCGAGAGCTTCATCGTGGCGATCGCCGAGATCGCCAAGGGGGACGACCCGGACAGCGCGGTCCCGCACCTGCTCCTCCAGGTCTCCCAGCTCCTGCTGGCCGGGGGGCGGCTGGGCGCGCACCAGGACATCGTCCCGGACGAGCGGTACGAGCCGGATGTCGGTCCGGAGCCGGACGTGGACGAGCTGCGCGAGCGCCTCGCCGCGCTGCTGGACCCCGTCGACGTGTACGCCGAGGTCTTCGACCCGTACAAAACCCGCACGGCGCCGGTTCCGTGCCGGATCTCGGACGACCTCGCGGACGCCGTCACGGATCTGCGGCACGGGATGGCGCACTACCGCGCCGGACGGGTCAGCGAGGCGCTGTGGTGGTGGCAGTTCTCGTACCTGACGAACTGGGGGCCGACCGTCTCGGCCGCGCTGCGTGCCCTCCAGTCGCTGGTGGCGCACGTCCGGCTGGACACCCCGCTCGACGATCTGGACGGGCTGGACACCGACAGCGGCAGTGTCGAGGGCGATGACGGAGACCTGGAGGCGGAGGCGGGCGCGGTGATGGCCGCGGAGATCGCCGCCCCGCTCGGGCTCAAGCAGCGCTGAGCGCCCCGGCGTTCGGGTCCGGGGCCTGGGCCGCCCTGGGCCCCGGGCCGGTTCCGGTCCGTTCGGCCCTGGTCGGCCCGGTCGCGCTCCTCGGCCCGTTCCGTCCCGGCTGGCCGACTCCGCTGGTCGGGCGCCGCCGCTGAGCCGGGGCCCGCCGCCGTGTCGGGTCATTCCCTCCCAACTCGTCCTGCTCCGAGGGGTTTTCGGTCTCCGTCGTTTCCTGGCCCGGCTACTCCGGTCGGCGGATGGCGGGCGCGGGCGCGGAGCCGTCGCGTGAGGCCGTCCGGGGTCACGCGGCTGGCGTCCGGGGCCTGGGTGCCCCCAGGCCGGTTCCCCGCTTCCCTCCCAACCTGCCTGAACCGCCCCGCACACGGCGCTGCGTCTCCCGCGGCCACGCGGTCTTCCCCTGCCCTGGTGTGTGGGGTGGTGGGTGGGGCGCGCGGGCCGTCCGGACGGTGAACACGGAGGCAACGGCGGGGATTTGGTGCCGTGGAGGGCCAACCACGGGTGTGCGGTGGGCTTGTGGCGGGAACCTCTGGTGTAGCTGTTCGAATCTGTGGCACGCTGCTTGCCGAATGCCCATCGCGGGCGCCGTCCAGCCGGTCGGCGTCGACTCGGGTCAGCGCTGAGCGCCAGCCGAAGCGCGGACGACACGCAGGAGCGCGCCCGCTCCCAGAGAGGAACCCCCCACATGCGTAATCCTCTTGCTACGCGCGTCACATGGAAATCCGTGGCGTTGGTCGGCGGTGTCGCGCTGCTGGCCTCCGGAGTCCAGCTGACCGCCAACGCGACGCCGTCGCCGGACAGTTCGGCCTCCAGCAGCGCCGTCTCCCAGTCGTCGTCGGTGGCCCCGCCCGACGACTACTACAAGGACGCCGAGGGCAAGACCGGCGAGGAGCTGAAGACCGCGCTGAGCGGCATCATCAGCAACAACGAGCAGCTCTCCTACGACCAGGTGTGGGACGCGCTCAAGGTCACCGACGAGGACCCGGACAACTCCTCCAACGTGCTGCTGCTGTACACCGGCCGCTCGGAGTCCAAGGACGCCAACGGCGGTGACCAGGGCCAGTGGAACCGGGAGCACGTCTGGGCCAAGTCGCACGGCGACTTCGGCACCTCCACCGGCCCGGGCACCGACATCCACCACCTGCGTCCCACCGACGTCGGGGTCAACAGCACCCGTGGCAACAAGGACTTCGACAAGGGCGGAGAGGAACTGAGCGAGGCCCCGGGCAACTTCACCGACAACGACTCGTTCGAGCCGCGTGACGAGGTCAAGGGCGACGTGGCCCGCATGATCCTCTACATGGCCGTCCGGTACGAGGGTGAGGACTCCTACCCCGACCTGGAGCCGAACGACGAGGTCGAGAACGGCAAGCAGCCGCTGCACGGACGCCTCTCCGTGCTGAAGGAGTGGAACGAGCTCGACCCGCCGGACGCTCGTGAGCAGAAGCGGAACGACGTCATATTCGAGCAGTTCCAGAAGAACCGGAACCCCTTCATCGACAACCCCGAGTGGGTCAACGAGATCTGGAGCTGAGCCGGTTGGGCCGGTCGGCGCGCTGCCGCCGACCGGCCACCCCGCGTGAGGGGCGGGGACACGCGGGCCGGGGGTGTGACTGTCAGCGGTGGCTGTGACGATGTGCGACCTCGGTTCGGGTGAGGTGTGGTGCCCGATCCGTGGGAACACCACAGGCTCACCGAGGATGGCGAATGACCGATCTCTATGGCGTACGGGTGCTGGCCACCGACTCCCCGAACCGCCGTGTACGACTGCGCGTCACGGTCCTTTACTACGACCTGGACTCGCATATCCCGCTCGTCGACGACGCGAGTTTTTTCCTCCGCGTCCTCGCGGAGGGCGACATCGACACCCCCATCGGGAAGGCGATGTCCCTGGACCAACGCCTTGACCCGAACTGGGTGGACGCGCACACCCGTTGGTTCGTCGAGAGTATGGAGTGCGTCGCGACGCGCAACCATCCGTTCACGGATGACGCCCAGGCATTGTTGGACGAGAACTACACCCCTTTTCCCTGGGAGTTGGGGACGCGCTTCGACCAGATGCCGGAGGAGGAGGCGGCGGCTCTGGCGCGCGCCGAGGAGTTGCGGGTCGGCGCCGATTACGACGTGGTGGTCACCGATCCCCGTTGGATGGCGCATCTGACGCCCGGCGACTGGTGGCGCACTTCCGCCTATGCCACCCGTGCCGACTGGCCCCTGGACGGCGAGGCCGAGGAGATACCCGATCTGCGCCGTCCGACCGTGGAGTTGAGGCCGTTTGACGCGGACGACACACCGCGCCACGCGGAGTTCTCCGACGACGGCCGTTTCCTCGCCGTCAGCAGTGGCGAAGGCGCACTGGTGGTGTACTCCACCGACTCCTGGAGCGAATGCCTCCGTGTCCCCTCCACCGAGTACCTGTCCCCGTGGCTGATGTGGGTGCCCGGCGAGCCGGTCGTCACGCTGCGGCACCACGAGGAGTTCGGCCCCCAGCTGGCGTACGACGTGACCTCGGGCGACCCGGTCGAGGCGCCGCCGCAGACGGGGAGGCGGCGTTCGGCCACCGGCCGGTACCGCGCCGAGGGGGCGTCGGGTCCCGCCGTCGCGTTGCTGTCACCACAGGGCGAGGAGCGGGTACTGAGTCTGCGCGAGGCGGTGAATTCGGATGAGGGCGAACCGGAGTTCCTGGGGCCGGATCCGTACGACGAGGTCGCGTTCTCCTCGGACGAATCACGGGTGTTCGTCGGCTGTGGAGAGCTGGTCTGCGTGGTGGATCCCGCGTCCGGCCACGTTCTCCGCACGGTCGCGAACGACAGGCTGGGGCGTTCTCTCGCGGTGAGTCCGGACGGCGGCTATCTGGCGGTCGGCGAGAAGCCCTCGGAGGGCAGGTCGGTTCTCATCCGGCGAGTGAGCGATGGCCGGATCGTCACCTGCCGCGCATTCGACGGCCAGTTCCTCCCGGCTCACGCGGGGGTCGCCTGGTCGCCCGAGAACCGCTGGCTGGCGGTCACTCTGCCGACGGCGGACCACGGTGGGATTCCGAATGGCGGCGAGATCCGCGTCTTCCCGGTCGGTCTTCCCCGGGAGTGGGTTCCCGATTCGGAGCGGAGTTTCGCCGGGGGAGCGTCGGGGGAGTGCGAGGTCTGATCCGGTGCTCCCACTCCGGGGTGGTGCGGCGAGGAGACAGGGGTTTTAGCGGGGCGGAGAGAGGCCGGGGAGGAAACATAAGGAAAGTGCGTGGCCCCTCAGCGGCCCTTTACGGAATGTAATGGTAGGCACCTATTTCGTGCGGGAATCTCCAGTGTGGGCCCGCTGGTTCACCCGACGCGTTCGGATCGCGCGGTTCCGACGGTTCCGGGAATCCCGGTTCCGTCTCGCACCCCCACAGTGCGAACGCACCCCCCACGGCGCGGCGGGGCGGAGTCCGGCTCCGCCCCGCCGCTCGCCGTCCGGACCCGGACGAGCCGTCCCGCCCTCCCGTTCCATCCGGGCGTCCCAAGCTCTCGTCGGCCCGGGTGTCCGTCCAGACGCCCCGTCGCCCCGTGCCGCTCGGCCACCGTGCCGCCCAGCCGTCCTGGGGCGTACCGGCCGCCCCGCTCATCTCGGCCATCTCAGCCACCTCGGCTGTCCCGGCTGTCCGGAGATGCCCCCCGGCCCGGGGTCCGTGTGCCGCCCGGTTTCGGGTATTTCCGACTCATTCGGGGGCCGAGTGGGACGGGGTGGAGCGGGGGTGACGCGGCCTCCGGGATGGTGTGTCCGATGTGCGTCCCGATAGGTGAGACGCGGTGTGAGCTGTCTTACGTTCGCGTGTGCCAAGGCGGTCAGCGGGAAGATGCGGTTCTGGACGAGTGCAGGGGAAACGCCGTGTTGCGCACGGAGTGGGCGAGTCGTCTCGCCTTGTGTGAACGATGGCGGAATCCGGGTGCTCGTTAGACTGAGCCGACGCGGGGATCCGGCTCATGCGATCCCCGAGAGAGTTACGAGGAGCGAGCACACGTGGGCCTTGTCGTGCAGAAGTACGGCGGCTCCTCCGTTGCCGATGCCGAGGGCATCAAGCGCGTTGCCAAGCGGATCGTCGAGGCCAAGAAGAACGGCAACAAGGTTGTCGTCGTGGTCTCGGCGATGGGTGACACGACGGACGAGCTGATCGATCTCGCTGGAGAGGTGTCCCCGGTCGCCTCCGGCCGCGAGTTCGACATGCTGCTGACCGCCGGAGAGCGCATCTCCATGGCCCTGCTGGCGATGGCGATCAAATCCCTCGGCCACGAGGCACAGTCCTTCACGGGCAGCCAGGCCGGGCTGATCACCGACTCCGCGCACAACAAGGCGCGGATCATCGACGTGACCCCGGGCCGCATCAAGGACTCGCTGGACGAGGGCAACATCGCCATCGTCGCCGGGTTCCAGGGCGTCTCGCAGGACAGCAAGGACATCACCACCCTCGGGCGGGGTGGCTCGGACACCACCGCCGTCGCGCTGGCCGCCGCGCTGGACGCCGACGTGTGTGAGATCTACACCGACGTGGACGGCGTCTTCACCGCCGACCCCCGGGTCGTCACCAAGGCCCGGAAGATCGAGCGGATCTCGTTCGAGGACATGCTGGAGCTGGCCAGCTCCGGCTCCAAGGTGCTGCTGCACCGGTGCGTGGAGTACGCGCGCCGCTACAACATCCCGATCCACGTCCGTTCGTCCTTCTCCGGACTCAAGGGCACCTGGGTCGGTAACGAGCCGCAGGACGCGCAGAGCGGGCAAGGGGAAGAGCCGATGGAGCAGGCGATCATCTCGGGCGTCGCGCACGACACCTCCGAGGCCAAGGTCACGGTCGTCGGGGTGCCGGACAAGCCCGGCGAGGCGGCGATCATCTTCCGCGTGATCGCGGACTCCGAGGTCAACATCGACATGGTGGTGCAGAACGTCTCCGCCGCCTCGACCGGCCTCACCGACATCTCCTTCACGCTCCCCAAGTCCGAGGGGCGTAAGGCCATTTCGGCGCTGGAGAAGGCCAAGGGCAGCATCGGGTTCGAGTCCCTGCGGTTCGACGACCAGATCGCCAAGATCTCGCTCGTCGGCGCCGGGATGAAGACCAACCCCGGGGTCACCGCCACCTTCTTCGAGGCGCTCTCCAACGCCGGGGTGAACATCGAGCTGATCTCCACCTCGGAGATCCGCATCTCCGTCGTCACCCGGCAGGACGACGTGGACGACGCGGTCCGCGCCGTGCACACCGCGTTCGGCCTGGACAGCGACAGCGACGAGGCCGTGGTCTACGGCGGCACCGGACGCTGACACCGCGCCCCGGGGAACACCCCGGGCCCTGGCGGGACCGTTCGCTTTCGGCCCCGGGCCCTGGTCACGGGGCGGGTTCGTGAACAACAATGCGCTCCCTGTCCGGCCGCGCACCGCGGCCGGACAGGGAGCGTCCTCGTGTCCGACACCGTCCGCCCCACACCGGTCCGCGTACCGCGTGAGGCCGGCTCGCCGGACGCGTGGCACGGTGGGGCCGAGACGGTCGGGGAACCCACGTGGCCGGAATCCGGGGGGATCCGGCCAGCCGGGGGATCCGGAGGATCCGGAGGAGGGGACGGGCATCCGGGAAGGGCTGTGGCGCATGAGGCCAGGGAGAGCGCTGTCCGCGGCGACAATGCCCGCGGCGTACAACCCTGTTGGGGGGACGTGTGTCCAACAAGCGTGGCAGAGGCACTTGGAATCGGTATCGCGACAGTTCCCCGGCGCGCGGGTGGGCGCTCCGGAGGCATGCCCGTGATGGCCCCGTGGTCGGCTACCGGGGCGTCGCGCCTGCCCGCGTCGCGCACGGACACGCAGCGGGTCAGGGACGCCGGGGAGGCCGGGGAAGCTGACGACGCGATGACGGCGGGGACCACCGTCGACCACCTGACAGAGACCTATCGCGCGCACTACCGGTCGCTGCTCGGCCTCGCCGCGCTGCTGCTGGACGACACCGCCTCCTGCGAGGACGTCGTCCAGGAGGCGTTCATCCGGGTCCACTCGGCCCGGCGGCGAGTCCGCGACCCGCAGAAGACCCTGGCGTACCTGCGGCAGACGGTCGTCAACCTGTCCCGCTCCACGCTGCGCCGCCGCATCCTCGGGCTGAAGCTGCTCTCGAAGCCGATGCCCGACATGGCGAGCGCCGAGGAGGGGGCCTACGAACTGCTGGAGCGCGATCAGCTGATCCGCGCGATGCGCGGGCTCCAGCGCCGCCAGCGGGAGGTGCTGGTGCTGCGGTACTTCGCGGACATGACTGAGGCGCAGGTCGCCGAGGTGCTGGGCCTGTCGGTCGGCTCGGTGAAGGCGTACGGATCGCGCGGGATCGCCGCGCTGCGGGTCGCCATGGAGGCCACGACATGAACGCGCAGTACCCCGGCCGGGACGGCGAGGGGGGGCGAGTGGAACCCGGGGAGGGACGGCCCGACCCCGGTCCCGCCGCCGCCCCCGGCGACGCCTCCCCGGCGGAGGCCGAGGCGCTGCGCGAGGCGCTGCGCGCCAGCGTCGGCGATCTGCGGCCCGCCTCCGACGCGCTGCCCTACCTGCGGCAGGCCATCCCGGCACGGCGCGCCCGGCGGCGGCAGGCGCTGGTCGGCGCGGCCGCCGCGGTGGTACTGGCCGGGGTGGGGGCCTCCGCCCTGGTGAGCGGTTTCGTTCCGGGCGTCAGCGGCTCCGACCAGCCGACGGAGGCGGCCAGCGGTGAGCCGGGGGGCCACGGCCCCGGCGGCTCCCCCTCCGGTTCGGAACACGCGGGGGCCGACTCCGGCGGCGCGGACAGCGAGGGCGAGGAGACCGACGGCAAGGACGGCGGCGGCAAGGGCGACGAGAAGGGGTCGGCCGAGCCGAGCGAGGGCCGCGAGTCCGGCGGCACGGAGTCCGGCGGCACCGACCCGGACGGCGCCCCGGCCTGCGACCGTGGCCAACTCGGTTCCGGTTCCGCCGTCGCGGGCGAGCCCGACGGGCAGGGCCGGGTCTACGGAACCTTCCGCGTCGTCAACACCTCCGACTCGGCCTGCGCGGTGCGCGGCGGCGGCACGGTGCAGGTGGCGGCGCAGGGGCGCGCGGGCAACAGTCAGATCAACGTGCAGGACCACCAGGGCGGCGGCGCGGCTCCGGCGCTGCCCGATCCGGGCGAGTCGGTCGAGCGGCTGGTGCTGGAGCCGGGTTCCTCGTACGTCGTCCGGTTCGCCTGGGTGCCGCAGGCGGACGGCGGCTCCTCCTGCCAGGGGATCCAGCCGAGCCCCGGCACCAGCGGTTCCGAGGGGGGCGAGGCGCCCGGCCCGGGAGTGGACGGCGGGACCGACACCGGCGGTGAGACCGGCGGCTCCGGCGGCCCGAACGACGGCGGCGGGAGCGGCGGTCCGGATAATCCGGACAACGGTGCCGCCAGCATCACGGTCCGCCACACCCCGGACGGCGGTGGCCCCGTCGTGGCCAACACCACGGTGCCGGGCGCCTGCTCGGGGACGGTCTACCGCACCGGAGTGCTCCCCGGCTCCTGACCGGAACCCCGGAGTGCTCCCCGGCTCCTGATCGGACGGACGGGATGAGCCGGACGGACCGGACCGGTCGGGCCGCGCGGCTCGCCGTCCTCGGGGCCCGGTTCCGGCTCGGCTGAGGACGGGTGGGGACGGGAGCGGACGGGTGGGGAGGCCGGTGCGGGACCCCGGGCGCCCGCTCGGGCCCGAGCCCCGTACCGTGGGGGACGTGTACCGGTTTCTGCTGACTCCCCGATGGTGGGGGATCAACGTCTTCGTCGTACTGGCGATTCCGGTCTGCCTGTTCATGGGCAGCTGGCAGCTGGGGCGCTTCGAGTCGCGCGTGGACACCCACGAGGACCAGCGGAGGGTCGTGGACGAGGCGGCGGACGCCACCGCCGAGCCGCTGGACGACCTGCTGCCGATCGACCAGCGGACCGTGGGCCGGACGGCCGAGGTCACCGGGCGGTACGACGCGGACCGCACGCTGCTCGTCCCGGACCGCCGACTGGACGACCAGAGCGGCTTCTACGTTCTGGACCTGCTGTTCCCCCGGGGCGACGAGCCAGCGAAGCGCGGAGCGGACGACGCCGGATCCGCCGATTCCGCCCCCGAGTCCGCCGAGTCGGACCATGACGGCGAGGGCGCTGGCGCCGAGGGCGCGGGCAAGGCGCTGCCGGTCGTACGGGGCTGGCTGCCGGGCGCTCCGGACGCGGACCGGGTACCGGCCCCGCCGTCCGGCGAGGTGACGGTGACCGGCGTGCTCCAGGCGGTCGAGTCGCACAACAGCCCCGGAGTGGGCGCCTCCGGCAGCCTCCCTCGCGGGCAGCTCGGCTTCATCAGCGCCGCCTCACTGGTCAACGTGGTGCCGTACGACGTGCACAACGCGTGGATCACCGTGCAGCGGACGCCGAAGGGTTCGCCGCTGAAGCCGGTGCCGCCGGTCGCGGCCGACAACACCGGGCTCGACATGAAGGCGTTCCAGAACCTCGGCTACACCGCCGAGTGGTTCGCCTTCGCCGGTTTCGTGCTCTTCATGTGGTTCCGGCTGTTCCGTCGGGAGGCCGAACTCGCCCGCGACATCGAACTCGGCCTCGTCCCCGACCCGTCCACCGACCCCCCGGAGCCGTCGCCCACCGGAGCGCCCGCCACGGGCACCTCCGGCAGCGGGACCTCCACCGGGGCGCCCGTCGACGGGACATCGGGCACGTCCGGCGACTCGGCCGAGACCACCGGCGTCCGCTGAGGTCGACGGCCGACGAGCGGACCGACAGCCGCCCACGGCGGCCGACGGGCCGACAGCCGCCACGGGAGCAGAGGCCACGGGGGCCGAACCCGGACCGCGCGGCACCGGCCGACGAGGGCCGGGCCGCGCGCGCTTCCGCCTCGGACTCCGCCGGAGCGCCTCGGACTCAGCCCGAACCCGGCAGGTGCCGCCGGGTGAAGTCGAGTTCCAGCCGGAACTGCTTGATCCGTTCCTCCACCACCAGCGAGCCGTGTCCGGCGTCGTAGCGGTAGACCTCGTGCGGCGCCTCCCGCGCGACCAGCCGCTCCACGTAGTTGTCGATCTGCCGGATGGGGCAGCGGGGGTCGTTCACACCGGCCGAGATGAACACCGGCGCCCGCACCTGGTCGACGTAGGTGAGCGGGGAGGACGCCGCGAAGCGCTCCGGGACCTCCTCCGGCGTACCGCCGAGCAGGGTCCGGTCCATCGCCTTCAGCCCCTCCATCTCGTCGTGGTACGCCGTGACGTAGTCGGCGACCGGGACGGCGGCGAGCCCGAGCGCCCACACCTCCGGTTGGGTGCCCAGCCCGAGGAGGGTGAGGTAGCCGCCCCAGGAGCCCCCCGCGAGGACCAGGCGCGCCGGATCGGCGAGCCCGGACTCGACCGCCCACCGGCGGACCGCGTCCACGTCCTCCAGCTCGATCAGGCCGATCCGGTGCTTGAGCGCGTCCGTCCACTCCCGCCCGTAGCCCGTCGAGCCACGGTAGTTGACCCGTACGACGGCGAAGCCGTGGTCGACCCAGGCGGCGGGCTGCCCGGCGAAGGAGTCGGAGTCGTGGTGCGTCGGGCCGCCGTGCAGCTCGAAGACGGTCGGGAACGGGCCCTCCCCGGCGGGCTTCTGCACCAGGGCGTGCACGGTCCCGCCCGGCCCCGGCACCCAGGCGTCCTCCACCGGCACGGACGGCGGCGGCTTCATCCCGGGCGGGCTCAGCACCACGGAACCGGCGGTGGACAGCACCCGGGGCGGCTGCGCGGCGGAGGACCACAGGAACTCCACCTCCGCCTCCGCGACCGCCTCCGGGGTGGCGCTCGCCGGTGCCGGGCGGGCGCCCGCCGCCGACACCGAGCCGGGCGGGGTGTCGAGCCGGACGAGCCGCCCGCCGTCGATCACGTAGCGCCACATGTCGCTACGGGCCTGGTGGCTGTGGACGACGAGCAGCGCGGAACCGTCCGGGTACCACTCGGCGCCCACGTCCCCCGGCAGGTCTATCGTCAGCTCCCGCGTCTCGCCCGTGACCGGATTCCAGATCATCGGCTCCCAGCGGCCCCGCCGCTGGTGCCCGACGAGCAGCCGCGCGTCCCCGTCGACCGGCGCGAAACCGAGCACGGTCAGCCCGAGTTCCCGGGTTCCCCCCTCGGTGTCGTCCAGCTCGGCGACGGTGCCGCCGTCCTCGGTGCGCACGACGCGCAACGCCGCGTGCATCGCGTCCCCGTGCTCGGTGTGCTCGATGACGATCAGCGTGCCGTCCCGCGACATGTCACCCACGTCGGCCGATTCGCGGTGCCGGTAGATCTCGCGGCCCTCCCCGGCGTCCACTCCGGGGCGCACCACATGGATGGTGGAGCCCTCCTCGTCGGTGGACCTGCCGACGACGGCGGTGCCGTCCCGGCCCAGGGCCAGCCCGGCCGGGTAGGCGGGACCGAGGGCGGACGTCGGCTCGTCCCACTTCCGGCCGTCGGGCCCGGCGTCCGGACCCTCGCTCCCGGTGCTCCGGCCCTCGCTGGCCGACCCACCCGCACCGGCCGACCCGCCCTCACTGGTCGCGGTGGCGGGACTGTCTCCGGTGGTCGCGGCCGTCCCGGTGACGCTGGCGCCCTGAGCGGGCGGGGCGGTGAACGGGCGGCGCAGCCACACTCCGAACTCGTCCCCGTCGGTGTCCGAGAACCACCAGATCCACTCGCCGTCCGGAGACAGGGTGCCCGTGGTCGTACCGCTGGGACGGTCCGTGACCCGCCACTGCGCGCCGGTGGCGCGATCCCAGGCGTACAGCTCGTAGGTGCCGGTCGCGTTGGAGATGAACAGCGAACGGTCCGGGGCGTCCTCAGCCCACTGCGGCAGCGAAACCCGGGGCGCCCGGAAGCGCTTCTCCCAGTCGGGCATAGCCGCGCTCGCGTCGGGGCGCTCCCCGTTACTCGTACTCATGGCTCCATTGTCGCCGTCCCTCGCCCGTTCGACGGCGGCCGGTACGGCGCGGTACACGGCACCGACGACCATCCCCGCACCACGGCCGCGAGCGGTGGCGTCGAACGACGACCCGGCGTCCCGGTGCCCGTCCGTGCCGCCCCGCGCCCCGGTCGTGGGTGGGCGTGGAGCGGGTCCGGCGGGGCGGGGCGGTGGACAGGCGTGGGGCGGAGCGGCGCTCGTGCGGCACCTGTGGCGGTCGGACGTGGTCGGTCGCGGTCGGTCGCGTGCTGGGGCGGTACGTCTGGGCGGGGCGGGGTGTGGCGGGGTCGGTGGCGGGGAACCGGGCCGTCGTGCGGGACGTCTCCCGGAGCGCCGAGGGCGTGGCCGTGCGTCCGAAACCGGCCTGGAGGTACGGGAGTTGACGAACCAGTCGAGGGCTCTGGCGTGGTGCGGACTGATCTCCGGGGCGGTGGTCGCCGTCGGCCTGGCCTCGGTGGCCCTGTTCACCGATCTGGACACGGCCGGGCAGTGGGCGGGCATCGTGGGTACCGCCGTCGGGGTGGGCGCCTTCGCCCTCTCGCTCCGCCAACTGGTCCGCGCCCCCGGCGTCCAGCCGTCCGGCGGCACCGGCGAGCCCGGAGGTTCCGGAGGGCCAGGGGGTTCCGGAGGTCCGCAACCGCCGTCCGGACAGGGGACGTTGGACGGTCAGGGAGGGCGGGGCGTCGTCGCCCACGGGCGCGGTGCCGTCGCGGCGGGCGGTTCCGTCGGGATCGCCGTCACGGGCGACCACGCCGAGCTGACGGTGACGGGGGCGTCCGCGCCCCCGGTGTCCCCCGCCCCGCCCCCGGAGCCGACCTCACCGGAGCCCCCGCCGTCGGCGGGCGCCACCGCGTCCGCGCCACCCGGGAGCCCCTGGAACTCCGGCAACCCCCACCCCGGGAGTCCCCCGAACCCCGGCAACCCCCAGAGCCCCGGCGACGGCGGTTCCGCGAACCCGGGGGACGGCGCGGGCCCGGCGGCTTCCGCCTCCTGAACGCCTCCCGCAGACGCGGACACTCCGCGACGCGACCCCCAACATCCTTGCCACGCACAGGAGTTACCTCGACCGCGACAGTCCGGTAGCCGATGGACGGGTGGTGCCCCCGGGACTAGCGTGATCCCGCTATCCCGAGACATGGGTGAGGAAAGAGAAGGGAACGGACTCATCTCCAACTCCACGGAAAACCAGAGACGACGGCTCACCTGGACGCGGCGGAAGACCGTGCGGGCCACGGCGGCGGTGGCACTCTCCGCCGGTCTCGTGGCGGGAGCGTCCGCCGTCAACGCGGTGGAGGACTCGCAGCCCAAACCGGATGACTCCGGATACCAGACGAAGATAATCGGCGGCGAGGAGTCGACCGAGAACTACTCCTTCGTGGCGTCTCTCCAGACCGAGCGGAACGGCGACCCCGGCAGCCACACCTGTGGTGGGGCGCTCGTCGCCGCCGACTGGGTGGTGACGGCCGCGCACTGCGTCGCCGGTCCGGGCGAGGGCGACGACCCGTTCGAGGTCAACGACCCCTCGAAGTACCAGGTGCGGGTCGGTTCGCTCGACCGCGCCGAGGGCGGATCGCTGGTCAGGGTCAAGCAGTTCACCGTCAACCCGGACTGGGTGTACCACGACGACCGGGAGGACGGTCAGGACATCGCCCTGATCCAGCTGGCCGAGAAGGTCCCGCACGAACCGGTCGCGCTGGCCACCGAGATGCCCGCGACGGGCAGCAAGGTCAAGGCGATGGGCTGGGGATACACCTCCGCCTCGGACAACGACCCCACGCAACTCCCCAGGAAACACCGGGAGATCGACCTTCCGGTGCTCGACCCGGGCACCGAACGGTGCATCCGGGGAGAGGAGGACGGAGACGCCTGGGGCATCCGCGAGGGCGACTTCTGTACGGACAACCCGCCGGGCGGCGGGGGCACCTGCGGCGGGGACTCCGGTGCCTCGGCCGTGCGTGAGGTGGACGGCCGGTGGCAGCTCACCGGTGTCAACAGCCGGGCCGTCGGCTCCTGTGGCGTCACCTCCGACATCTTCACCAGCATCGGCGCCCAGCACGACTGGATCAGCGGCGTCATCAACTGACCCCGATCGAGGGAACACCGCGCACCCCGCCAGGCGGCGTGTTCCCCACCCCGGACTCCTCGGCGGACCGGGCGAGTTGGCGGCCAGCGGCTCGGCGGGGGCGACGGCTCGGGCGGCTTCGCGGCGGCAGACGGTTCCCTGGTCAGGCGGTTCGCGGAACAGGTGGCTCGGGGCGGGCTCGCGGGAGCGGCCCGAGCCACCTGTTCCGCCCACGCTCTCCGTCGTGGGCGGGCCGCACCGCTTCGGCGACGGAACGGGTGTCAGAGGGCCGTGCCAGCATCGGTGTCGTGGACGCGTCGGACGAGCTGCCGCAGCAGCCACAGCACGAGGTACGGGGTGCGCGGCCGGGCGGGCCGCGCGGAGAGGCGCGGGGCGCCGAGCTGCCCGGACACCTCGCGTATCTCCGGCGGCTGCGGTGTGCCAAGGACCTCATGGACCGCGAGTGGGCCGACCCCCGGCTTGACCTGGCGGCGGTCGCGGCACACGCCGGATACTCGCGTTACCACTTCCTCCGCGCCTTCACCTCGGTATACGGGGAGACGCCCGGCCAGTACCTCTCCCGTCGCCGTACGGAACGGGCCGAGGAGATGCTGCGCACGACCGTGCTGTCCGTCACGGAGATCTGCCTGCTGGTCGGCTTCAGCAGCCCCGGGACCTTCACCAGCCGCTTCAAACGGCAGACGGGGCTGACGCCGAGCGAGTACCGCACGCGGAACCAGCGCCAGGGCGCCGCCCTGATCCCCAACTGCTACGCCCTCTTCTGGGCGGGCGGCTTCCCGCCCCGGCGACCCGACGACGACACCGACGCACGGCGAGAGACTGGCGCCCCTGAGGCCCCTGAGGCCCCTGAGGCCCCGGAGCCGCCCGGGTCCCCGTCCCCTTCCCAGGGGTAGGCCCCGGGGTTCCCAGGGGGCAGGCCCCGGGTTCCCAGGGGCAGGTCTCCGGGGCGGTGACCGCGACCACCACCCGGTCGCCCCGCCACGCGCCCGCCGGCCCCCGTTTCGGCAACCGGGCTGCCCCCCGGCTGCCCCCCGGGGTGGGCTGCGGACAGGCAGCGGGCGGACGCCAGGACGCTGTCGCAACCCCGCTCCGCGATCCGACGGACACCGCAATTCTCAGGAAGCGGACAGCGCCCCCGCTCCCTAGGCTGATCGTGCCCAACCGTTCTGACCACGGAGTTCTTCATGATCAAAGCCCTGGCCATCGTCACCGTCTGGTCCTTCGACCAGGAGCGGACCAAGAGGTTCTTCACCGAGAAGCTCGGACTCGAAGTCCGGAACGACCTCTCGATGGGAGAGATGCGCTGGATCACCGTCGGCGCCCCCGGCCAGCCCGAGTTGCAGCTGGCGTTGATGCGCCCGGACGGCCCCGGTCTCGACCCGGACTCCTCGGCGGCGCTCTCGACACTCGTCAGCAAGGGCGTCATCGGCGGTGGCGCCTTCCACACGGACGACTGCCGTGGTGACTACGAGAGGTTCAAGGCCAACGGCGTCGAGTTCATCCAGGAACCACAGGAACGTCCGTACGGCACCGAGGCGATCTTCCGTGACGACAACGGCAACTGGTTCTCCCTGACGGAGCAGAACGAGGAGTTGGACCACAGCAAGAAGTGGCACCACGAGGCCGAGGGCTGACCCCACCGACAGCCCGTTCCGGGCCCCGACCACGCCCCTCAGCCCGGTGGGTCACGCCCCACCCCGCCGCGAGAGCCCACCCGACGGGACCCCGCCCGACGGGTCCCCGCCCGGATGGGACCAACCACCTGACGGGGCTATCCACCGACGGGACCACCCGCTCAGAAGGGCCCCAGCCAGAAGGGCCCCAGCCAGAAGGGCCTCAGCCAGAAAGGTCCACCCATCTGACGGGAAGTTCCCGACGGCAAGGTCCTGACGGGAAAGTCCCGACGGGAAGGCCCTTACGGCAAGGTCCCGACGGGAAGCCCGGTAACCCCGGGAATCCCTGACCCGGAGGGGGCCACCAAGTCCGAGCCGCCTCGCCTCGCCCGCCGCGCGGTGCGACGCTCCGCCGGACGAGCACCACCAGCCAGGCGTCAGCACCGCCCCAACTCCGAGCCCCGACCCGAGGCCGAGGCCCGTGATCCGCGACCCGAGATCCGAGGCCCGTGATCTGAGGCCCGTGACCCGGGACCGAGATCCGAGGCCGCGACACTCGACCCGAGACCCGAGACCCGAGACCCGAGACCCGAGACCCG
>NZ_SKBR01000002.1:892500-1971771 GCF_013450295.1 Streptomyces sp. AJS327 | reverse complement strand
GGATCAGGTGATTGTCATTACCCGGGGTGGGCGTGGTGTGGTCGCGGCAGGGCTGTCATCGAAGTCACCGGTGCGTTACCCGATGACAGCCAAGCGAACTCTTCGCGCCGCGCGGTCACTGATCAGGCACGCGACTGCGGCGCCGGTGCCGGGGCATCCACACGCGGCGGTTCCCGTCGCTGTGCTCGTGCGAGGACAAGCGCAGTCCAGGCGGCGAGCACTGCCGCGCCCAGCACCCAGCCGAAGGTCACTGTGAACGCGGACATCGTGCCGGCCTGAGTGGGCTCGTGGCTGTCCATGCCGTTCTGTAGCACCGCCACCAGCACGGCGGTGGCGATCGAACCGCCAAGCCGTTGCACCATGTTGAGCTGTGGCGCGGCATGGCCGATCTGGTCCGGGGACAGGGCGCGGAAGGCGGTGGTCATGGCCGGCATGACGGAGAGTCCGGCCCCGGCGCCGGAGATCAGCATGGCCGTGGCGATCACCGGATACGGGGTGTTCGCGCCGATCAGTACGAAGGGCACTCCGCCGGCCACCCCGAGCAGGGCACCGTAGAAGACCGTGCGCCCGCCGCCGAACCGTTCCGTCGCCCGCCCCGACAGCTGGGTCGCGATCGCGGCGCCCGCGCTGGAGGGGACGAGCAGGGCGGCGGTGGTCAGGTCGTCCGTGTCGTGCACGCTCTGGAAGAAGAGCGGCATCAGCACCATGCCCGCGTACATGCCCATCGACAGTAAGAACGAGCTGAGTGAGGCGGCGCGGAAGACCTGGTCGCGATAGAGGCGGATGTCGAAGAGCGGGTGCGCCGCCCGCAGGCTGTGCGCGACGAAGACGCCGAGCAGGGACACCCCGGCGACAAGGGCGAGCACCGCGGTGGCGGAGGGGTCCCGGCCCATCTCGCCGAGCCCGTAGGTGAGGGCCACCATGCTGACGCAGACCGAGACGAGTCCGGGCAGGTCGAGCGGAGCGGATGCCTGCGGTTCGTCGCGGCTCAACAGGCGCAGGGAGGCCAACGCGGCGGCGGCGCCCACCGGCAGATTGATCAGGAAGATCCATTGCCACTGGGCCCAGTCGAGGAGCACCCCTCCGGCGAACGGGCCGAAGACCGGGGCGAGTACGACCGGCACCCCGACCACCGCCATCACCCGCGGCAGACGGGCCGGACCGGCCGCCCGGGCCAGGATGATCTGACCGACCGGCATGATCAGTCCGCCGCCGATACCCTGGAGCGCCCGGAACGCGATCAGCTGGCCGGAACTCTGAGCCAGCGCGCACAGCGCCGAGGCGACGGTGAACAGTACGACCGCGGCGACGAAGGTGCGGCGGGCCCCGAAACGGCGGGCGGCCCAGCCGGATATGGGGATCACCGCAGCGACGGCGAGGAGATAGGCGGTGACCACCCACTGGATGGCGTCCAGCGAGGTCCGCAGGTCGGCGGCGAGAGTCCTGAGTGCGACGTTGACGATGGTGGCGTCCAGGAAGGACATCGTCGAGCCGAGGATCACCACGGTGGCCGCGCGGCGCACCGTGGGCCCGAGCCCGGTCCGCTGATCCGCTTCGGAACTGTCTTCTTGCCTGACGCTCACAGTCGGTGTCCCGTCCCCTTCGGCACTGCTGCCGGGTTCGTGTCCTCCGGTGCCTGGTTCACCGCGTTCCGTCCAGGTCGCGCAGCCAGTCGTCGACCGCTCCGGCCGTGGTCACCGCACCGTCCTCCAGCATGGTGAAGTGGTCACCGGGTACCTCGCGTTGGTCGTGTGGAGCCGGCCACTCCGGCTTCACGTCACCGGCCAGCGCCTGTCCCGCGCGTACCTGGAGGGTGGGCACCGTGCTCGGTTGGGGGGTCCAACCGTGGAAGATCCCGAAGTAGCCCCCCATGGCGGTGAGTCGGATGTCCGTGGACCAGCCGAACTCCCGGTCCCGGTCGAACATCGCCCGCACCATCCCGCCACGGAACGCCGGATCGGCGGCCTCGCCGGGCAGGTAGGTGTCGAGCAGTACCAGGCCCCGGGCGGGGGAACCTCGCCGTTCCAGGAACGCGGCCACCTCCTGCGCCGCCCATCCCCCCGAGGAGTAGGCCAGCAGTACGAAGGGCTCGCCCTCTGCCGCAGCCAGGGCCGAGGCCGCCGCCAGCTCCGTCAACGCGCTTACGTTCGCGGGCAGTTCCTCCCCCTCCAGGAAGCCGGGCAGTGGCACCACCGACAGGCTGCGCCGCCCGCGCAACGCCGAGCCCACGCGAGCGTACTGGTCGGGGCTCGACATCGCGGTCAGCGACGGCAGAGCCACCAGCACCGGCCCCCTGCCTCCTTCCGTCAGTCGCACCGGCGCCAGCGGGGGGCGGTCAGATCCTTCGGTGAAGACCGGCCGCAACCGGGCCGCGGCGATCAGCACCCCGGTGGCCTCGTCGACCTTGCCGTCCTGACATGCCTGCCGGTAGAGCGCGGCCAACAGGCCCTGCTCCCGCTCTGGTTGTTCGCCCTCCGGCTGACGCTCGTCGTCCAGGCGCTGTGCGAGGTGGACCGCGAGCCGGGCCGGGGTCGGATGGTCGAAGACGGCGGTCGCGGTCAGCTGTAGCCCGGTGGCGGTGACCAGTCGGTTCCGCAACCGGACCGAGGTCAGTGAGTCGAAGCCCAACTCCAGGAATCTCCGGTCCGGGTCGACCTGGTCGCCGGAGGCGTGGCCGAGCACCGCGGCCGTGTGAGCGCGGACCAGGGCGAGTGGATCGGTGTTCGTGTCCGCGGTGACCTCGGGGCCGCGGCGGAGGGTGGGCACCAACTGCCGTAGCGGCGGCGGTAGTTCCTCCTCCCGGGCGCGGGCGCGCAGCGCGGGCAGATCGAGCCCCAGGGGGACGATGAGCGGGTCCGGCTGGTTCAGGGCGGCGTCGAAGAGGGCCAGCGCCTCGTCGGTGTCCAGGGGCCGGACGCCGCCGAGCGCGACGGCTCCCGTCTTCTCGGCGTCCAGCCCCGCGGTCATTCCGCTGCGTTGGGCCCACAACCCCCACACCAGCGAGAGTCCGGGCAGCCCGGCCGCGCGGCGGGTGGCGGCCAGAGCGTCCAGATAGCCGTTGGCCGCGGCGTAGGCGGCCTGCCCGGGGGCGCCGAGCAGCCCGGAGGCGGAGGAGAACAGGACGAAGGCGGTGAGGTTCAACTCCCGTGTCAGCTCGTGCAGATGACGTGCCGCGTCCACCTTTGGCCGCAGGACCGCGGTCAACCGCTCGGGAGTCAGGGTGTGCACCACTCCGTCGTCCAGGACGCCGGCCGCGTGCACCACTCCGCGCAGCGGAGCCTGCTGGGGCACCGTGTCCAGCAGTGCGGCGAGCGCCGCCCGGTCCGCGACGTCGCAGACGGCGGTACGCACCGAGGCCGCGCCCAACTCCTCCAGCTCGGCGGACAGATCGGCGGTGGTGCCGGGTGCCGCGCCGCTGCGACCGACCAACAGCAGGTGCCGCACGCCGTGCGCCGTGACCAGACGCCGCGCCACGGCACGTCCCAGCGTTCCCAAACCACCGGTGATCAGCACCGTGCCCTCAGGGCCGAACTCCTCTCGGGGCCACGGCGGTTCATCAGTTCCGTGGGTGGTCACCCGAACCAGCCGGGGCGCCAGCGCATCGTCTGATCGCACCGCGAGCTGTGGCTCACCCATTCCGGCCAGCACGGCCAGTGACTCCTCCGTGATCCCGTCGGTGTCCCCGGGTTCGAGGTCCACCAGCTGGAAGCGGCCGGGATGCTCGGACTGCGCGGAACGCACCATGCCCCACACGGCCGCCGCAGCCGGGTCCGGCGCCTCCCCGGCGGTGGCGGCCTGGGCACCCCGGGTCACGAAGACGGTCACCGGGCCCGACGGCGCCTCGATGGCCTCTCGCACCCCGTGGAGCGCGGCGTCGAGAGCGTCGCGCACGGCGGAGGTACCGTCCACCTCGACCGGGCACACGGGCGTCCGATCCTCGGTACCGGCACCGGCCGTGACCCGCACGGCCTGCCAGTCCACACGGAACAGGTCCTGGCTGGCAGGAAGGTGACCCGCAGCCAGAGGGCGCAGTACCAGACTGTCGACGGTCATGACGGGGGCGCCGGTTCCGTCATGGGCGGTGAGCGCGACGGCGTCGGCGCCCGCCGCGGCGATCCGGACCCGCAGCACCGAGGCGTCCGCCGTGTGGAGGCTGACCCCGTTCCACGAGAACGGCAGCCGGACTGCGCCGTCGTCGAAGAAGGCGCCGAGCCCGATGGCGTGCAGCGCGGAGTCGAGCAGCGCGGGGTGTACGCGGAAGTGTCCGGCCTCCTGCCGTGCACCCTCCAGACGCACCTCGGCGAATACCTCCTCGCCGCGCCGCCAGGCCGCGCTGAGCCTCTGGAAGGCGGGGCCGTAGCCGAGGCCGGTGTCGGCGAGCGCCGGGTAGAAGCCGGCGAGTTCGAGCGGTTCGGCGTCCCGGGGCGGCCACTCGTGCCGTTCCGGCGCCGGGGCTGGTGTCTGCGGGGAGAGGACTCCGGAGGCGTGCCGGGTCCAGGGTTCGTCGGTACTGCCGACGGAGCGGGAGTACACGGTCAGCCGCCGGACACCGGAGGGTTCCGGCGGCCCGGCCTCCGCCTGGATCACCACCGCACCGGTGGACGGCAGTGGCAACGGTGCCTCCACGGTGAGCTCGGCCACGTACGGGGTGTCGAGGTGACGCCCGGCTGTCAGCGCCAGGTCCAGGAAGGCCGTGCCCGGGAGGAGCGGAGTGCCGCCCACCGCGTGCTCGGCCAGCCACGGGTGGGTGCGCTGCGAGAGCCGGCCGTTGAACACCACGGCAGCGGTACCGGCCAGGGGAAACGCGGTGTCCCACAGCGGATGCCCGACCGGTTCGGCCCCGGACGCGCCGACACCTGCGGCCGTGGCCACGGAGCGCAGCCAGTAGCGCTCGCGTTGGAAGGCGTAGGTGGGCAGGTCAGTGGGAGCCACCTCCGGCAACACCCCAGCCCAGTCAACAACCACCCCAAGACAATGAGCCTCAGCAACCGACACCAAAAAACGACCCAACCCACCCTCACCACGACGCAACGAACCCACCCCCGGAAACCCCACCCCCGGAACCAACACCGGATGCGGACTCACCTCAACAAACACACACCCCCGCCCACCCAACTCCTCAACAGCCTCCCCAAAACGCACCGTCTCCCGCACATTCCGATACCAATAACCACCATCCAACTCCCCACCCTCCACCCACCCACCCGTCACCGTCGACCACAACGGCACCCCCCCAACACCCGGACACACATCCCCCAACAACCCCACCAACTCACCCTCCACACACTCCACCTGCGACGAATGCGACGCATAATCCACCGAAACCCACCGCGCACCCTCCACCCCCGCACACACCTCCTCCAACACACCCCACCCACCCGAAACCACCACCGAACGCGGACCATTCACCGCAGCCAACTCCAACCCCCCACCCAACAACCCACCAACCTCCCCCACCGACAACGGCAACACCACCATCCCCCCCAACCCCGACAACCCCGCCAACACACGCGACCGCAACACCACCACCCGCGCACCATCCACCACACTCAACGCACCACTCACCACAGCCGCCGCAATCTCCCCCTGCGAATGCCCCACCACCGCCCACGGCACCACCCCCACCGAACGCCACACCTCAGCCAACGCCACCATCACCGCCCACAACACCGGCTGCACCACATCCACCCGCCCCAACGCCACCTCATCACCCAACACATCCTCCAACCGCCACCCCACAAACAACTCCAACGCACGCCCACACTCAGCCAACCGACCCGCAAACACCGACGACACCGCCGCCAACTCCAACGCCATCCCCACCCACTGCGCCCCCTGCCCCGGAAACACAAACACCACCGGCGCGTCGGGACGGGCCGTCTGCCGCACCAGGTTCTCGGCGTCCTCTCCCCTGGCGAGCGCGGCGAGCCCGGTCAGCAGCGCGTCCCGGTCGGTGCCGGTGACGGCCGCCCGCTGTGCGAAAGAGGAGCGGGTCAGCGCCAGCGAACGTCCGACGCTGACGGGGTCGAGTTCCGGCCGCGCCTCGGCGTACGAGAGAAGCGCCTGGGCCTGGGCCCGCAGCGCGGTACGGGTAGGGGCGGAGAGCAGCCAGGGCACGGCCTCCGGCGCGTCAGCCGGGGTGTCGGCCGTCTCGTCGTCAACCGCCGGGAGTGGTGAGGGGGCCTGTTCAAGGACCACATGGGCGTTGGTGCCGCTGATGCCGAAGGCGGAGACGGCGGCCCGGCGCGGCCGGCCGGTCTGGGGCCAGGGCTGTTCCTCGGTGAGGAGCGCGACCCCGCCCGAGGACCAGTCGACGTGTGGGGTGGGCTCGTCCACGTGCAGGGTGCGGGGCAGCACGCCGTGCCGCAGCGCCAGTACCGTCTTGATGACACCGCCGACCCCGGCGGCGGCCTGGGTGTGGCCGATGTTGGACTTCACCGAACCGAGCCACAACGGCCGCCCCTCCGGCCGCTGTTGACCGTAGGTAGCGAGGAGCGCCTGAGCCTCGATCGGGTCACCCAGCCTGGTCCCCGTACCGTGCGCCTCGACCGCGTCGACTCCGTCGGCGCCGATACCCGCCTGGGCGAGGGCCTGCCGGATGACCCGCTGCTGGCTGGGCCCGTTGGGCGCGGTCAGCCCGTTGGAGGCACCATCCTGGTTGACCGCCGAACCACGCAGGACCGCGAGCACCCGGTGACCATTACGCCGCGCGTCCGAGAGACGTTCCAGGAGCACCATCCCAACCCCCTCACCCCAACCCGTACCATCCGCGGACGCCGCGAAAGACTTGCAGCGGCCATCGGCGGCGAGTCCGCGCTGTAGCGAGAACTCCACGAACGTGGTCGGCGTGGCCATCACGGTGGCTCCGCCCGCGAGTGCCAGGGAGCACTCGCCCTGGCGCAGTGCCTGCGCCGCCAGATGCAGGGTGACCAGTGAGGAGGAGCAGGCGGTGTCGACGGTGACGGCGGGCCCCTCCAGGCCGAGCGTGTAGGCGATCCGCCCGGAGAGCACACTGCCCGCGTTACCGGTGCTCAGGTATCCGTCGACGCCCTCGGGTACCTCACCGAGGCCGCCGGCGTAGTCGTGGTACATCACGCCCGCGAACACTCCGGTGCCGCTGCCGCGTAGTGAGGTGGGGTCGATCCCGGCGCGTTCGACGGTCTGCCAGGCGGTCTCCAGAAGGAGCCGCTGCTGCGGGTCCATGGCGAGCGCCTCATGCGGTGAGATGCCGAAGAACCCGGCGTCGAACTCGGCCGCGTCGTAGAGGAATCCGCCCTCGCGGACGTACGAGCCGCCAGCGGTTTCCGGGTCCGCGTCGAAGAGCGAGTCCAGGTCCCAGCCGCGGTCGGTGGGGAAGGCGGCGATGCCGTCGCGGCCCTCGGTGAGCAGCTCCCACAGGTCCTCGGGGGAACGCACCCCGCCCGGGTAGCGGCAGGCCATGCCGACGATGACCACCGGATCGTCCGCGTCGGCGGAACGCACCGCGGCAGCGGTCTCGGGTGCGTCGGCGTGGTCGCCGACGAGCTCCCCGACCAGGTGGGCGAGGAGGGCCGCGGGGGTGGGGTGGTCGAAGATGAGGGTGGCGGACAGGCGGAGCCCGGTCTCGGTGGCCAGGCCGTTGCGGAGTTCCACCGCGGCGAGCGAGTCGAGGCCGAGGTCGGTGAAGGGGCTGTCCATGGCGAGGGACGCTCCGTCGCCGTGGCCCAGAACGGCGGCGACGCGGGTGCGCAGCACGTCGGCCAGCCGCTCTTCGCTCCACTCCGTCCCGGCGGAGCGGGGTCCGGTGGCGGCGGCGCGGCGTGCCGGGCCGCGCAGGAGTCCGCGGAGCAGTGGCGGAACGGGACCCGCCGAGGGCCGCAGGTCCAGCGGGGCCGGCAGGAGGAGCGGCTCGTCCAGGTGGAGCGCGTGGTCGAAGAGCGCCAGACCTTCCTCGGCGTCGAGGGTGGTGAGGCCGGAGCCGGTGACCCTGTCCAGGTCACGGCCACCGAGTCTGGCTCCCATGCCTTCCGACCACAGTCCCCAGGCCAGCGACACCGCGGGCAGTCCGAGAGCGTGGCGGTGCTGGGCCAGCGCGTCCAGGGCGGCGTTGCCGGCCGCGTAGCTCCCCTGCCCCGGGGCGCCGAAGACCCCGGAGGCCGAGGAGAACAGGACGAAGGCGGACAGCTCCGTCCGCCGGGTCAGCTCGTGCAGATGACGGGCCGCGTCCAGTTTGGGCCGCAGCACGGTGCTGATCCGCTCTGGGGTGAGTGAGCCGATCACCCCGTCGTCGAGCACGCCCGCCGCGTGCACCACCGCGGTCAGTGGCCGGTCGGCGGGTATGTCGGCCAGCAGGCGGGCGAGTGCTTCGCGGTCGCTGACGTCGCAGTTCTCGATGTGCGCCGTGCCGCCCAGTTCCCGGATCGCGGCGGCGAGTTCGGCCGCGCCCGGTGCCCGGGTACCGCGCCGTCCGGCCAGCAGCACGTGCCGCACACCGTGCTTGGCTACCAGGTGTCGCGCCAGGAGGGCGCCGAGACCGCCGGTGCCGCCGGTGATCAGGACGGTGCCCCGGGGGTCGAAGGCCACGGGAGCGGCGGTGCCAGCTTCGTCGCGGCCAGCCGCCGAGGAGGCGGTCGGGACGGGGGCCGTGCGGGCGAGCCGCGGGGCGAGGAGCCGTCCCGCGCGCAGCGCCAGCTGAGGTTCGTCCAGGTGGGTCACCGCGTCCAGCAGGGGCGCCGACTCCGCGTCCATGTCCACCAGTTGGAAGGCGCCGGGGTTCTCTGCCTGCGCCGAGCGCACCAGCCCCCACACCGCGGACGTCTCCGGGTCCGGAACCGCTTCGCCGGGCCGTGCCGCCAGCGCGCCCTCGGTGACGCACACCAACCGCGATCCGGCGAACCGCTCATCGGCGTTCCACGCCTGGAGCAGTTCCAGCACCCCGTGCACCGTCTGGTACACCCCGCTCGGGTCCCCGGTGGAGGACAGCGGGACGTGGACGGCCGCCGGGACCTCGTCCCGTGCGGCCAGCGCGGCGAGGTCGGTGACCGAGCGCACGACCGCTACCTCGTCCGAACGCCGCTGTGGCGGGGGGAGTTCGGTCCAGTCGACCCGGAACAGCGCGTCGTCGTGACGCCGGACCGGCTCGACACCGGTCACCGGTCGCAGCGCCAGTCTCGTCACCGAGGCGACCGGCGTGCCCGCCGGGTCGGCCGCCTCCAGTGCCACCGCGTCGGTCCCGGCCGCGGAGACGCGCACCCGAAGCGCCGAGGCGCCGGAGGCGTGCAGCCGTACGCCCGTCCAACTGAACGGCAGGCTGGGCCGGTTGTCAGTGACGAACTCGCCGGGGCCCAGGGCGTGCAGCGCCGCGTCCAGCAGCGCCGGGTGCAGCCCGAACCGTCCCGCCGTCTCCTCCTGCGCGGGGGGCAGCCGGACCTCGGCGAACACCTCCGTGCCTCGCCGCCAGACGGCCCTGAGTCCCTGGAACGCGGGACCGTAGCCGAAGCCGGTGGCGGCGAGGTGCTCGTACAGTCCGTCCACCGGGATCTCCTCGGCGCCCGGTGGCGGCCACTCCGCCAGGTCGCCAGCCGGGTCCGTGTCCGGCTCGGCCTGCCCCGGGGCGAGGCGCCCGGCGGCGTGGCGCGTCCACGGCTCCTCACCGCGCCGGGAGTGGAGGGAGAGTTCCCGCCCACCGTCCGCGTCGGCGCCGCCCACGGACAGCTGGATCCGCACCTCACCCCGTTCAGGGAGCACCAGCGGTGCCTCGATGGTGAGTTCCTCCAGGACGCCGCAGCCGGTCTCGTCCCCGGCGCGCACGGCGAGTTCCACGAGGGCGGTGCCCGGTACGAACACGCTGCCCCGCACGGCGTGGTCGGCCAGCCAGGGGTGGGTGCGCAGGGACAGCCGCCCGGTGAACAGTGTCCTGTCCTCCTCGGCGAGTGTCACCAGCGCCCCGAGGAGCGGATGTTCCGCCCCACGCAGCCCCGCGGCCGTGACGTCGCCGCTTCGCGCCGTCTCCTGCCAGTACCGTTCGCGGGCGAAGGGATACGTCGGCAGCTCCACCCGGCGGCCCGTGAACAGCGCGCCCCACTCGGGCCGGACGCCGTGTACGTACAGTTCGGCGAGGGCGCCCACGGCACGGTCCGGTTCGCCCTGGTCTCGGCGCAACATCGCCGTGAACAGGGGGTGTTGGGCTATCCCGTCGTTGACCGGCGGGAGGCAGTCCTGGGCGGCGGCGGTCAGGACGGCATCGGGGCCCAGTTCGACGTACCGGCAGACGTTCTCCGTGGCCAGGGTGCGTACGCCGTCGAGGAACTGGACGGGGCGGCGGACGTGCCGCAGCCAGTACGACGGGCGTGTCAGTTCGCCCGGAGTGGCCAGCGCGCCGGTCACGTTCGAGACGATCGGTATGCGTGGTTCGGACAGGGTCAGTTCACCGACCACGGCGCCGAGTTCGGCGAGCATGGGCTCCATGCGCGGGGAGTGGAACGCGTGGCTCACCTCCAGCTGCTTGGTCCGATGACCGGCCTCACGGGCCGTGTCAGCGATCCGCGCCACCGCGTCCGCCTCGCCCGACACCACCACCGACGCCGGACCATTCACCGCCGCCACCTCAACCCGACCCTCATACCCCGACAACAGGCCCACGACGACCTCGCACGAGGCCCCCACCGCCACCATCGCCCCACCCCCAGGCAACGCATCCATCAACCGACCCCGCGCGGCGACGAGTCGAGCCGCGTCCGGCAACGAGAACACCCCCGCCACACAAGCCGCCGCCACCTCACCTATGGAATGCCCCAGCAGGTAGTCCGGCCGCACACCCCACGACTCCAACAACCGGAACAACGCCACCTCCACCGCGAACAAACCCGCCTGCGCCCACACCGTCCGCGCCAGCAGCCCCGCGTCATCACCGAACACCACACCCCGCACCGACCCCCCGAGGTGACCATCCAACTCCCCACACACCTCATCGAACACAGCCGCGAACACCGGAAACGCCCCATGCAACTCCCGCCCCATACCCAACCGTTGCGACCCCTGCCCCGAGAACAGGAACGCGGTGCGTCCCGCCGCACCGTTCTCCCGCGCGGCGGGCGGTTCAGCGAGGGCGGCCAGGAGTTCGGCGCGGGAGCCGCCGAGGACGGCGGCCCGGTACGGGAGTTGGGGGGACAGGGTCAGCGAGTGGGCGACGTCGACCGCGCTGAGTTCGGGCCGCTCCGTGATGTGTGCCGCGAGGGTGGCGGCACGGGCGGTCAGGGCCTCCGGGGTCTTCGCGGAGAGGATCCAGGGCAGTACCGGCGGAGCGTGCGAACCGGTCTCCCCGGATTCAGCCATCTCCGGGCTGTCGGGGGCCTGTTCGAGGATCAGGTGGGCGTTGGTACCGCTGACGCCGAAGGCGGAGACACCGGCGCGGCGCGGTTCGCCGCCGTGCGCGGGCCAGGGCTGGCTCTCGGTGAGGAGGCGGACGGTTCCGGCGGACCAGTCGACGTGCGGAGTGGGCCTGTCGATGTGCAGGGTGCGCGGCAGGGTGCCGTGACGCAGGGCCAGGATCATCTTGATGACTCCGGCGACCCCGGCGGCGGCCTGGGTGTGGCCGAGGTTCGACTTCACCGAACCGAGCCACAACGGCCGCTCGGCGTCCCGCCGTTGGCCGTACGCCGCGAGGAGCGCCTTGGCCTCGATGGGATCGCCGAGGACTGTGCCGGTGCCGTGCGCCTCGACCGCGTCCACCGCGTCCGGGGCGAGTCGGGCCTGGGCGAGGGCCTGCCGGATGACCCGCTGCTGGGCGGGCCCGTTGGGCGCGGTCAGCCCGTTGGAGGCGCCGTCCTGGTTGACCGCCGAACCCCGGATGACGGCCAGGATCTCGTGGCCGTTGGCTCGCGCGTCCGAGAGCCGTTCGAGCAGCAGCACGCCGACGCCCTCGCCCCACCCCGTACCGTCCGCGGCTTCGGCGAAGGCCTTGCAGCGGCCGTTCGCGGCGAGACCTCGCTGGCGGGAGAACTCGGTGAACACCCTCGGGGTGGACATCACGGTGACGCCGCCGGCCAGCGCGAGGGCGCACTCGGAGCGGCGCAGCGCCTCGGCGGCCAGGTGCAGGGAGACCAGCGACGAGGAGCAGGCGGTGTCCACGGTGACGGCCGGGCCTTCGAGGCCCAGGACGTAGGACAGGCGGCCGGACAGGACGCTCGCCGCGTTGCCGGTGCCGATGTAGCCCTCGGCGCTCTCCTCCCCGATCTGGCCGTCGAAGAGACTGCCGTAGTCCTGACCGTTGGTGCCCATGAAGACGCCGGTGCGGCTCTCGCGCAGCGCGGCCGGGTCGAGACCGGCGCTCTCCACGGTCTCCCAGGCGACTTCGAGCAGCACCCGCTGCTGGGGGTCCATCGCGCGCGCCTCGCGCGGCGAGATGCCGAAGAACCCGGGGTCGAACTCGGCGGCCCCGTCGAGGAATCCGCCCTCGCGGACGTAGCAGGTACCGGGGCGGTCCGGGTCCGGGTCGAAGAGCGCGTCCAGGTCCCAGCCACGGTCCTCGGGGAAGGCGCCCACCGCGTCCCGGCCCTCGGTGAGCAACCGCCAGTACTGCGCTGCCGAACGCACCCCGCCCCCGAACCGGCAGCCCAACCCGACGACCGCGACAGGCTCGTGGCCCCGGTCCTCGCTCTCCCGCAGTCGCCGGTTGGCCTCGTCGAGGTCAGCGGTGACCCGCTTGAGATAGGCCAGGAGCTTCTGCTCGTTGCTCGTCTCGTTGCTCATCAGCGGGTTCCGTACTTCTCGTCGATGTAGGCGAACAGGTCGTCGGCGGAGAGGTCCTCGGTGTTCGCCGGGGGTTGGCTGCCTTCCGAGGTGGGGCTGCCGGCGGAGTCCGGGCGGTCGGCGCGGAGCGTCGCGAGCAGGGCCTCCAGCCGGTCGGCGGCCTCGGCGCGCACCGCGTCGTCCGGGTCCAGGTCGGGCAGCGCGCTCTGGAGACGGTCCAGGCTGGCGAGGACGCGGGTGGCCGCGGTGCCGCCGAGGACGGTGTCCAGATGGGCGGCGAGCGCTCGTGGGCTCGGGTGGTCGAAGACCACCGTCGAGTCCAGGGTGAGGCCGGTCGCCGCACCGAGCGCGTTCCGCAGGTCTACCGCCATCAGGGAGTCGAACCCCAGGTCTCGGAAGGGGCGTTGGTCCTCGACCCGTTCCGCCGTACCGTGCCCGAGCACGTTCGCCGCCCGATCGCGGACGAGGTCGAGCAGGGCCTCGGCGCGTTCCAGGGCGGGGAGTTCGGCATAGGCGGGGGCCGCCGTGGCGGCGGGTGCCGCGGCGGTGCGCGCGTCGGCCTCGGGGAGCGTGGACAGCAGCGCGCTCAGCCGGACGGCGGTGAGCCCGCGGCCGAACCGTGACCAGTCGATATCGGCCACCGCCAGGCAGGCGTCCCCGTGGTCCAGCGCCTGCTGGAGTCCGTCCAGGGCACGCTCCGGGCTCATGGGGCGCACTCCGTGCCGGTCGAGACGCTCACTGACCGCGGCCTCGTCGGCCGCCATGCCGCCGCCATCCCAGGCACCCCAGGCGAGTGCGGTGGCGGGCACTCCTTCGGCCCTCAACTGCTCGGCGAGCGCGTCGAGATGGGCGTTGGCGGCCGCGTAGTTGCCCTGGCCCGCGCCGCCCACCGCGCCAGCGAAGGAGGAGTAGAGGACGAACGCGGAGAGCCCGGCGTCGCGGGTGTGCCGGGCGAGGTTCGCGGCGGCCTCCGCCTTGGGGCGCGAGACGGCCGCGAGCCGTCGTGGGGTCAGTGCGTCCAGCACACCGTCGTCGAGCACCCCCGCCGTGTGCACGACCGCCGTCAGCGGGAACTCCTCCGGTACGTGGGCCAGCACGGCGGCCAGCTGGTCGGAGTCGGCCACGTCACAGGCGGTCACGGTGACCCGCGCTCCCGTGGCGGTGAGTTCCTCGGCGAGTCTCTCGGCGCCCGGGGCGTCGGGGCCCCGGCGGCTGAGCAGCAGCAGATGGCCGACGCCCCGGCCAGCCAGGTGCCGGGCGAGGTGGCCGCCGAGGGCGCCGGTGCCGCCGGTGATCAGGACCGTGCCCTCGGGACGCCAGCGCTTCGTGGGGGCCGTCGCGCGCTCCACGCGTTCCAGCCGACGGCCGTACAACCCGGTGTCCCGGAGGGCCAGTTGGTCCTCGTCACCCGGGTCGGCGAGCAGGACGGCGAGGCGTTCGGCCCCCGCGGTGTCCAGCTGCCCCGGCGGCAGGTCGACAAGTCCGCCCCAGCGGTCGGGAGTCTCCAGCGCGGCGGCCCGGCCGAGCCCCCACACCTGCGCCTGCTCGGGCGCGGTGATCCTGTTCCCGTCTCCGGTGGCCACGGCTCCGCGTGTCGCGCACCACAGGGGCGCGGCAACCCCGGCGTCGCCGAGCGCCTGGTGCAGGACCAGCGCTCCGGCGGCGCCGGACTCACCGGCCGGTGCCGGGAGGTGGAGCACACCGGCGAGAGGGGTCAACTGACGGATGCTGGCAGCCAGTTCGCCTCGGGAGGTGTCCTCGCCGACGGCCGGAAGGGTGCGTACCGTGGCGCCCCGGGCCGCCAGAGCGGCGCCGGCGGTTCCCGGGTCCGTCCCCACGACCAGCCAGGTTCCCGTGAGGTCACGCCCGGTGGGCGTGGGGAGGAGGTGCCAGGTGGTGCGGTACTGCATGCCGGTGGAGAGCGCGCCGGGACGGGTTCCGGCGGCGCCGCGCGCCCAGTACCGCTCCCGCTGGAACGGGTAGGTCGGCAGCGCGACGCGCCGGGCCTCCGAACCCTCGTACACCGCTTGCCAGTCGGGGACCACGCCGCGGCACCAGAGCTGGC
Organism: Streptomyces sp. AJS327; assembly: GCF_013450295.1. GTDB lineage: Bacteria > Actinomycetota > Actinomycetes > Streptomycetales > Streptomycetaceae > Streptomyces. The sequence goes on along the minus strand of NZ_SKBR01000002.1, from coordinate 1,956,977 downwards.
CGAGCGCGGCGGCGAGCGTCCGGTCGGCGGGGCGGTCACGGCGAAGCAGGGCGGTGAACAGGGGCGGCGCGGTCACGTCGCCGTCGGCCCCGGGAAGGCAGTCCTGGGCGGCGGCGGTCAGGACGGCGTCGGGGCCCAGTTCGACGTATCGGGTCACGCCCCGCGCGGCGAGGGTACGGACGCCCTCCAGGAAGAGGACCGGCTGGCGGACGTGGCGGGCCCAGTACGCAGGATCGCGGAGTTCGTCCGGGGCCGCGAGTTCGCCGGTGACGTTGGAGACGACCGGGATCCGCGGCTCGCGGAACTCCAACGTCCCCAGCACTTCGGCGAACTCGGCGAGCATGGGCTCCATGCGCGGGGAGTGGAACGCGTGGCTCACCTCCAACTGCTTGGTCCGATGACCGGCCTCACGGGCCGTGTCAGCGATCCGCGCCACCGCGTCCGCCTCGCCCGACACCACCACCGACGCCGGACCATTCACCGCCGCCACCTCAACCCGACCCTCATACCCCGACAACAGGCCCACGACGACCTCGCACGAGGCCCCCACCGCCACCATCGCCCCACCCCCAGGCAACGCATCCATCAACCGACCCCGCGCGGCGACGAGTCGAGCCGCGTCCGGCAACGAGAACACCCCCGCCACACAAGCCGCCGCCACCTCACCAATCGAATGACCCAGCAGGTAGTCCGGCCGCACACCCCACGACTCCAACAACCGGAACAACGCCACCTCCACCGCGAACAACCCCGCCTGCGCCCACACCGTCCGCCCCAACAACACAGCGTCATCACCAAACACCACACCCCGCACCGACCCACCCAGATGACCATCCAACTCCCCACACACCTCATCGAACACAGCCGCGAACACCGGAAACGCCCCATACAACTCCCGCCCCATACCCAACCGTTGCGACCCCTGCCCCGAGAACAGGAACGCGGTGCCCCCGGCGTCCGGTGCCGCGTTCAGGCTGCCTCGCGCGAGGCCCGGGTAGGCGCCGCCCTCCGCGAGGACGGTGAGGCCGCGTACCAGATCCGGGTGGTCGGCGACCGTGAGGGAAGCCCGGTGTTCCAGGGCGGCACGCGTGGTGGCCGAGGAGAGTGCCAGGTCCGACAGCGGAGTGCCGGGGTGGGCGTCGAGATGCACACGGAGGGCGGTGGCACTGGCGCGCAGTCCGGCCTCGTCGCGGGCGGAGAGCAGGACCGGGAAGGCACGGTCGGGTCCGGGAGCCGGTGTGGCCGCCCGCTCCTCGCCGGGGGCCTGTTCCAGGACGAGGTGAGCGTTGGTGCCGCTGACGCCGAAGGCGGAGACACCGGCGCGACGGGGTTCACCGGTCTCCGGCCAGGGGGTGGTACGGGTGAGCAGCCGCACGGTGCCCGGCGACCAGTCGACCTGGTCGGTGGGGGCGTCCACGTGGAGGGTCCTGGGCAGCACTCCGGCCCGCAGGGCCAGGATCATCTTGATGACTCCGGCGACTCCGGCGGCGGCCTGGGTGTGGCCGATGTTGGACTTCACCGAACCGAGCCACAACGGCCGCTCCTCCGGCCGCTGTTGACCGTAGGTCGCGAGGAGCGCCTGAGCCTCGATCGGGTCACCCAGCCTGGTCCCCGTACCGTGCGCCTCGACCGCGTCCACCTGCGCGGGTGTCAACCGGGCGCTGCTGAGGGCCTGTTCGATGACGCGCTGCTGGGCCGGTCCGCTGGGTGCGGTGATGCCGTTGGAGGTGCCGTCCTGGTTGACCGCCGAGCCCCGGATGACTGCCAGGATCTCGTGGCCGTTGACTCGCGCGTCCGAGAGCCGTTCGAGCAGCAGCACGCCCGCGCCCTCGCCCCAGCCGGTGCCGTCCGCCGCGGCGGCGAAGGCCTTGCAGCGGCCGTCGGCGGCCAGACCGCCCTGCCGGGAGAACTCGGTGAAGAGGGTGGGCATCGCCATCACGGTGGCGCCACCGGCCAGCGCGAGCCCGCACTCGCGCTGGCGCAGTGACTGGCAGGCGAGGTGCAGCGCGACCAGCGACGCCGAGCAGGCGGTGTCCACGGTGACCGACGGTCCCTCGAACCCGTGCACGTACGAGAGCCGCCCGGAGAGCACGCTGGCCGCGTTGCCGGTCATGATGTGGCCGCCGAGGTCGTCCGGCGAGTCCACGGCGACCGGTGCGTAGTCCTGTCCGTTCGTGCCGACGAAGACGCCGGTGCGGCTGCCGCGCAGGCTGCCCGGGTCGATCGCGCCACGTTCCAGGGCCTCCCAGGAGATCTCCAGGAGGAGACGCTGCTGCGGGTCGAGGGCGAGCGCCTCGCGCGGTGAGATACCGAAGAAGGCGGCGTCGAACTCGCCAACGTCATGCAGGAATCCGGCCTCGCGGGCGTGCGAGGCACCCGGCGAGTCTGGCCCGAGGAGGGTGTCGAGGTCCCAGTCACGGTCGGTGGGGAAGCCGGTGATCGCGTCCCCGCCGGAGAGCAGCAGTTCCCACAGCGCCTCGGGGGTGTCGGCGCCGCCAGGGAAACGGCAGCCCATGGCGACCACGGCGATGGGCTCGCTGTCCCTGGCCTCGTTCTCGCGCAGCCGCTCCTGGGTCTGTTCCAGCTCGGCGGAGACCCGCTTGAGGAAGTGGCGGAGCTTGTCTTCGTTGGACACGGGGGCCTCCTCGTTCGGGCTGATGCGGGGTGCGGGGCGGGTTGCGGCCGTCCGGGTGCTCGGCGGGACGCCGGTGCCGGTCATGAGATGCCGAACTTCTCTCCGATGAGCCCGAAGAGTTCGTCGTCGTCCGAGGCGGCTCCGAACTCGTCGCCCTCTTCGGCGGCTTCGGGTTCCGCGACGGGGGTGTCGTCACGCCAGCGGGCCACCAGGGCCTGCATACGCAGCATCACCCGCGTGTGGGTGGCGCTGCCCGGCTTCAGCGTATCCAGGGCGCGTTCGAGCTGGTCGAGGTCGCTCTCGGCGGAGTCGCCGGTCTCCGGGTCGCCGAGTTCGGCGTGCAGCCACTCCGCGAGCGCGACCGGAGTGGGGTGGTCGAAGACGAGCGTGGCGGGCAGGGTGAGGCCGGTGGCGGCGGCGAGGCGGTTGCGGAGCTCGACCGCGGTGAGTGAGTCGAAACCGGCCTCCCGGAAGGCCCGCGTGTCCATCACGGAGGCGGGCGAGTCATGGCCGAGTACGGCGGCGGCCTGGGCGCGCACCAGTCCCAGCAGGGTCGCGCGCTGCTCGGCGGCGGGGCGATCCCGCAGGGAAGCGCGCAGACCGCCGGACGGTTCCCCGTCCGGCGTCCCCCGCTCGGCCACACTCGCCTGGATTTCCGGGAGTTCGGAGAGCAGGGGGCTCGGTCGGCCGGTCAGGAAGGAGTCGCCGAAGCGCCGCCAGTCCACGTCGGCGACCACCAGATGCGTCTCCTCCGCGAGGAGTGCCTGCTCCAGCGCGGTGAAGGCGAGGGCGGGGGCCATGGCGCTCATGCCTCCGCGGGACATCCGGTCGGCGGCGGCCGCACCGGTGGCCAGTCCCCGCTCGGCCCAGGGGCCCCAGGCCACCGACGTGGCCGCCAACCCCTCAGCACGACGACGCTCAACCAACGCGTCCACATGCGCGTTCGCCGCCGCATAACTCCCCTGCCCCGCACCACCCACCGTCCCCGCAAAAGACGAGAACACCACAAACTCCTCCCACACCACACCCAACTCCCGCGCCACAGAATCCAAATGATCCGCACCCACCGCCTTCGCACCCAACACACCACCCAACCGCTCCCCACTCAACGACCCCACCACCCCGTCATCCACCACACCCGCCACATGAAACACAGCCGACACCGAATACTCCCGCAACAACCACCCCACAGCCCCACGATCAGACACATCACAAGCCACCACCACCACCTCAACCCCCAACCCACCCAACTCCCCCACCAACTCACCCACACCCACCCCACCCCAACCCCCACGACTCACCAACACCAAACGCCCCACACCCCGACCAGCCAACCACCGCGCAACCCCCACACCCAACCCACCCGTACCCCCCGTCACCAACACCGACAACCCACCAACCCCCCACGACCCCACCAAACCCGACGGGACGGGCGCCGCGCGACGCAGCCTTCGCCCGAAAGCGGCACCGTCCCGGACGGCCACCTGGTCCTCCCCGTCCGCCGCGCCGAGGACCCGGACCACCTGAGCAGCGGCCGCGCCGTCCACGGTTTCCGGAAGATCCATCAACCCGCCCCAGTTCTGGGCCCGTTCGAGGGCGACCACCCGGCCCAGCCCCCAGATCTGCGCCGTGTGGGGGTCGGGCGGCGTGTCGCCGTCCCCCACCGTCACGGCGCGGTGAGTCAGGCACCACAGCGGTACGGGGTGTTCGGGCTCGCCCAGCTCCTGGACGAGCCCGAGCACCGCCGTAGCCGAGGAGACCAGTGCGACCACACCGGTCAGCCGCGAGCCTTCGGCGAGGGCACGGGCGGCCGCCTCTTCGACTGAGCCGCGCACGACCTCGGCTCCGGCGGCCACGAGCGCCGCGCCGACGGCCTCCGCCCGGGCCGCGTGGCCGGTCTCCGCCCGCTCTTCCGCTCCCCGCTCTTCGGTGACCAGGAGCCAGCGGCCCGACAGCACGGCGGGGGCGGCGTCCGGCAGCCGGGTCCAGCCGACGCGGTACCGCCAGGAGTCCAGGTCCGCCTGGTCGCGACGAGCGCGGCGCCAGGTGGCGAGGGCCGGAAGGGCGTCTTCCAGGGCATCGGCCGTCTCGGCGCCGAGCTGGGTGGTGAGCGCCTCGACGTCGGCGTGCTCGACCGCGCTCCAGAAGGCGGCGTCGACCGGGTCGGCGCTGGGTGCGGGCTTGGGACGCGGCCAGTAGCGCTGGTGTTGGAAGGCGTAGGTGGGCAGGTCAGTGGGGACCGCCTCCGGCAACACCCCAGCCCAGTCAACAACCACCCCAAGACAATGAGCCTCAGCAACCGACACCAAAAAACGACCCAACCCACCCTCACCACGACGCAACGAACCCACCCCCGGAAACCCCACCCCCGGAACCAACACCGGATGCGGACTCACCTCAACAAACACACACCCCCGCCCACCCAACTCCTCAACAGCCTCCCCAAAACGCACCGTCTCCCGCACATTCCGATACCAATAACCACCATCCAACTCCCCACCCTCCACCCACCCACCCGTCACCGTCGACCACAACGGCACCCCCCCAACACCCGGACACACATCCCCCAACAACCCCACCAACTCACCCTCCACACACTCCACCTGCGACGAATGCGACGCATAATCCACCGAAACCCACCGCGCACCCTCCACCCCCGCACACACCTCCTCCAACACACCCCACCCACCCGAAACCACCACCGAACGCGGACCATTCACCGCAGCCAACTCCAACCCCCCACCCAACAACCCACCAACCTCCCCCACCGACAACGGCAACACCACCATCCCCCCCAACCCCGACAACCCCGCCAACACACGCGACCGCAACACCACCACCCGCGCACCATCCACCACACTCAACGCACCACTCACCACAGCCGCCGCAATCTCCCCCTGCGAATGCCCCACCACCGCCCACGGCACCACCCCCACCGAACGCCACACCTCAGCCAACGCCACCATCACCGCCCACAACACCGGCTGCACCACATCCACCCGCCCCAACGCCACCTCATCACCCAACACATCCTCCAACCGCCACCCCACAAACAACTCCAACGCACGCCCACACTCAGCCAACCGACCCGCAAACACCGACGACACCGCCGCCAACTCCAACGCCATCCCCACCCACTGCGCCCCCTGCCCCGGAAACACAAACACCACCGGCGGGCTGTCCTGGGCGGCGCCGCTGACCAGCGCGGGGTGCGGCTCGTCCGTGACGAGGGCGCGCAACGCGTCCTGGAGCACGGTCTGTTCGGTGCCGACGACCGCGGCCCGGTGAGCGAAGGAGGAGCGGGTGGTGGCCAGGGCGCGCGCCACGGCCAGCGGGTCCGCGTCCGGGTGGGCCTCCAGGTGCGCGAGCAGCGCGCGGGCCTGACCGCGCAGCGCGGCCGCTGACCTGGCGGAGAGCAGCCACACGGGTGGCACGGGACCGCCCAGCGCGGAGGTGTCCCGGGCCGGGGCGCCGGGTGCCGCGCGCTCCGGGTCGGTGTCCTCCTCGTCGCTCTCCTCCAGCACGAGGTGCGCGTTGGTGCCGCTCATGCCGAACGAGGAGACCGCGGCGCGGCGCGGGCGGTCCCCGCGCGGCCAGGGGCGGGTCTCGGTGAGGAGTCGCACCGCGCCGGCTGACCAGTCGACCTGATCGCTGGGGACGTCGATGTGCAGGCTCGCCGGGAGTACGCCGTGCCGCAACGCCATCACCGCCTTGATCACGCCGGCGACTCCGGCGGCGGCCTGGGTGTGGCCGATGTTGGACTTCACCGAACCGAGCCACAACGGCCGCCCCTCCGGCCGCTGTTGACCGTAGGTAGCGAGGAGCGCCTGCGCCTCGATCGGGTCACCCAGCCTGGTCCCCGTACCGTGCGCCTCGACCATGTCGACCTCGGCCGGGGTCAGGCGCGCCGCCGCGAGGGCCGCCCCGATGACCCGCTGCTGGCTGGGCCCGTTGGGCGCGGTCAGCCCGTTGGAGGCACCATCCTGGTTGACCGCCGAACCACGCAGGACCGCGAGCACCCGGTGACCGTTACGCCGCGCGTCCGAGAGACGTTCCAGGAGCACCATCCCGACCCCCTCGCCCCAACCCGTACCATCCGCGGACGCCGCGAAGGACTTGCAGCGGCCGTCCCGGGCGAGTCCGCGCTGCCGGGAGAACTCGGTGAAGACGGTGGGCGCCGCCAGCACGGTCACCCCGCCGGCCAGGGCGAGGGCGCACTCCTCCCGCCGCAGGGACTGGGCGGCGAGGTGCAGGGCGACGAGGGACGAGGAGCAGGCCGTGTCGACAGTGACGGCCGGTCCCTCGAACCCGAGGCTGTAGGAGATCCGGCCGGAGAGCACGCTGGTGGCGTTGCCGGTGGCGAGATAGCCGTCGGTCTCCTCGGGGCCGCCGACGAGCACCGTTCCGTAGTCCGCCCCGTTAGAGCCGACGAAGACACCGGTGTCGCTGTCGCGCAGGCTCCGGGGGTCGATCCCGGCGGACTCCAGCGTCTCCCAGCTGGTCTCCAGGAGGAGCCGCTGCTGCGGGTCCATGGCCAGCGCCTCACGCGGGGAGATACCGAAGAACTCCGCGTCGAACCCGGCCACGTCGGTGAGGAAGCCGCCCTCGCGGACGTAGGACGAACCGGCCCGGTCGGGATTCTCGTCGTAGAGCGCGGCCAGGTCCCAGCCGCGGTCCTGGGGGAACGGCACGATCGCGTCCCGGCCCTCGGCGACCAGTTCCCACAGCTCCCGCGGGGAACCCACTCCGCCCGGAAAGCGGCACCCCATCGCGACCACGGCCACCGGCTCGCGGTCGGCGTCGGTCAGCCGCAGGTTCTGCTCACGCAGCCGCTCGGTCTCCTTCAGCGAGGTCCGCAGCGCTTCGAGCAGCTTCTCGTTCGATGCAACCATGTCGTTCAGTCCCGTGTCTCCGCGAGCCGTCAGGGTTCGTTGCCGTCCAGCGCCAGCTGGATCAGCGCTTCGGCGTCCATGTCGTCGATGTCCTCGTCGGCGATGCGGACCGGTCCGGAGGGGGTCTCCTCTCCGGCGAGCTTCAGCAGTACGTCCAGGAGGCCGGCCTCCCGCAGCCGGGCGACCGGCACGGTGGCCAGCGTTCGCCGGATCCGCCGTTCCTCGTCGTCCTCACCGATCTCGCCGGCCAGCTCACCGAGGAGGAAGTCGGCCAGTCGTACGGGGGCGGGATGGTCGAAGATCACGGTCGCGGGCAGCCTGAGACCGGTGGCGGCGCCGAGGCGGTTGCGGAGCTCGACCGCGGTGAGCGAGTCGAAGCCGAGGTCCTGGAACGCCAGGTCGTCCGTGATCCGGCCCTCCTCGCGGTGCCCGAGGACCCCGGCCACATGGGTACGCACCAGGGCGAGCACCTCAGTCCGTCGCTCCCCCTCCGGCAGGTCGGCGAGGCGTTCGGTCAGGGAACTGGCCGCCGCCGTCCGCTCGTTGAGGAGCGCCACCTCGGGTAGCGCCCGGAGCAGCGGACTCGGCCGGGCCGCGGTGAATCCGGGCACGTACCGCTCCCAGTCGATGTCCACCACGGTCGCGGAGGCGGTGCCCGTGAGGAGCGCCCGTTCCAGTGCGGTGAAGGCGGAGTGTGGCTCCAGAGGGGTCATTCCGGCCAGTCGCATCCGTTCCCGGACGGCCTCGTCGGCGGTCATTCCGCTCTCGGCCCAGGGGCCCCAGGCCACCGACGTGGCCGCCAACCCCTCAGCACGACGACGCTCAACCAACGCGTCCACATGCGCGTTCGCCGCCGCATAACTCCCCTGCCCCGCACCACCCACCGTCCCCGCAAAAGACGAGAACACCACAAACTCCTCCCACACCACACCCAACTCCCGCGCCACAGAATCCAAATGATCCGCACCCACCGCCTTCGCACCCAACACACCACCCAACCGCTCCCCACTCAACGACCCCACCACCCCGTCATCCACCACACCCGCCACATGAAACACAGCCGACACCGAATACTCCCGCAACAACCACCCCACAGCCCCACGATCAGACACATCACAAGCCACCACCACCACCTCAACCCCCAACCCACCCAACTCCCCCACCAACTCACCCACACCCACCCCACCCCAACCCCCACGACTCACCAACACCAAACGCCCCACACCCCGACCAGCCAACCACCGCGCAACCCCCACACCCAACCCACCCGTACCCCCCGTCACCAACACCGACAACCCACCAACCCCCCACGACCCCACCAAACCCGGTGTCTCGGCCCGCACCAGGCGCCGTCCGAACACGGAACCGGCCCGCAACGCCACCTGGTCCTCGTCGCCACTCGCGAGGACCCGGGCCAGGCCGGCCGCCGGGGCCCCGGCGGCCGGCAGGTCGACCAGGCCGCCCCAGCTCTGCGCCCGTTCGAGGGCGACCACCCGGCCCAGCCCCCAGATCTGCGCCAGCTCCGGTTCCGGGCCGGGGTCGGTGGGGACCGCGGCGACCGCGCCGCGGGTCAGGCACCACAGCGGTGCCGTGACCTCCAGGGCGTCGAGGGACTGGACCAACTCCAGTGCGGCGAAGGAGGTTTCGGGGCAGGCCGCCACTCCGGCCAGCGGGGCGCCGGTGTACGGGGCCAGGGCCTCGACGGAGACACCCGAGACGCGCACCACGTCGGCGCCCGCCTCGGACAGCGCCGCGGCGGCGGTCTCCGCCACGTCGGTCCCGCCCTCGTCACCGGTGACGAGGAGCCAGCGGCCGTCGAGCCGGGCCTGCGGTGGGTCCACCGGGTGCCAGTCGACGCGGTACACCATGTCGTCCACCCGTGAGGCTCCGGTGGCACCGCCCAGCCAGGCGGGCAGCGCGGCCTCCTCGGCCGGGGTCGGCCAGTAGAGCTCCCGCTGGAAGGGGTAGGTGGGCAGATCGCCCGGTGTCCCCGGGGCGCCGAGCACAGCGGTGAGGTCCATCCGCGCCCCGGCGGCGTAGGCGCCGCCGAGGGCTTCGAGCAGTGTGTCCGGCTCGGGGCGGCCGGAGCGCAACGCCGCCGTGAACACGGGGCGTTCGGTGGTTCCGGTGCCGAGGTCCGGGAGACAGTCCTGGGCCGCGGCGGTCAGGACGCCGTCGGGGCCCAACTCGACGTAACGGGAGACGTGCTGGGCGGCGAGCGTGCGCACGCCGTCGAGGAAGAGGACGGGGTTCCGGACCTGGCGGACCCAGTACGCGGGGTCCGCCAGCTCGCCGGGGGCCGCCGGGGCACCGGTCAGGTTCGAGATCACCGGCACCCGTGGCTCGTGCGGTTCCAACTCACCGACCACCGCCGCGAACTCGTCGAGCATGGGCTCCATGCGTGGCGAGTGGAAGGCGTGGCTCACCGCCAGCCGCTTCACCCGGTGGCCGAGCGCCCGGGCCAGGGTCTCGATCTCCGTCACGGTGTCCTCGTCGCCGGACAGCACGACGGACGACGGGCCGTTGACCGCGGCGATCTCCACCCGGCCCTCGTGGCCGGACAGCAGCGTCCCGGCCTCCTCCGGCGAGACGGCGGCGGCCAGCATCGCTCCTCCGCCGGGCAGGGCGTCCATCAACCGACCGCGCGCGGCGACGAGTCGGGCCGCGTCCGGCAGCGAGAACACCCCCGCCACACAGGCCGCCGCCACCTCACCTATGGAGTGACCCAGCAGGTAGTCCGGCCGCACACCCCACGACTCCAGCAGCCGGAACAACGCCACCTCCACCGCGAACAACCCCGCCTGCGCCCACACCGTCCGGTCCAGCAGCTCAACGTCATCACCGAACACCACCTCCCGCACCGACCGGTCAAGGTGACCGTCCAGCTCCGCGCACACCTCGTCGAACGCGGCCGCGTAACGCGGGAAGGACTCGTACAACTCCCGGCCCATACCCAACCGTTGCGCGCCCTGTCCGGTGAACAGGAAGGCTGTGAGGGCCTCCTCATCGGCCCTGACCGGAGCCCAGCCGCCGTCGGCGACGGACCGCAACTGGGCGAGGAGGTCCTCCTCGCGCCGCCCGGTGAGTACCGCGCGGTGGGTGAACGGCGTACGGGTGGCGGCCAGTTGTCGGCCCAACTCGGCCGGGTCGGTGTCCTGGTGGGCGGTGAGGTAGTCGGCGAGCCGGGCCGCCTGGGCGCGCAGCGCCTCGGGGGACTTGGCGGACAGCGGCCACAGGGCAGGGACCGCCCCCGGCTGCGGCTCAGGCCCGGGCGCCGACTCAGCCCGTACGGGCGGGAGTTCGGGGACCTGCTCCAGGACCAGGTGAGCGTTGGTGCCGCTCATGCCGAACGAGGAGACGGCGGCGCGGCGCGGACGGCCGGTCTCCGGCCAGTCGGTGCGGGCGGTGAGCAGGGCGATGCCGCCCTGTGACCAGTCCACGTGTGGGGTGGGCTCGTCCAGGTGCAGTGAGCGCGGCAGGACGCCGTGCCGCAGGGCGAGCACCGCCTTGATGACGCCGGCGACCCCCGCGGCCGCCTGGGTGTGGCCGATGTTGGACTTGAGCGATCCGAGCCACAACGGGCTTTCCGCCGGGCGTTGTTGACCGTAGGTCGCGAGGAGCGCCTGAGCCTCGATCGGGTCGCCCAGCGCTGTGCCGGTGCCGTGCGCCTCGACCAGGTCGACGTCGGCGGTGGTCAGGCGCGCGTTGGCGAGGGCCTGACGGATGACGCGCTGCTGGGCGGGGCCGTTGGGCGCGGTCAGGCCGTTGGACGCGCCGTCCTGGTTGACGGCGGAGCCCCGGACCAGGGCGAGCACCGGGTGACCGTGGCGGCGGGCGTCGGAGAGCCGCTCCACCAGGAGCATGCCCACGCCCTCGGACCAGCCGGTGCCGTCGGCCGCCGCGGCGAACGGCTTGCAGCGGCCGTCCGGGGCCAGTCCGCGCTGGCGGGAGAAGTCGATGAAGGACTGCGGGGTGGACATCACCGTCACACCTCCGGCCAGCGCCATGGCGCACTCTCCGCGCCGCAGTGCCTCGGCCGCCAGGTGCAGGGCGACGAGGGAGGAGGAGCAGGCGGTGTCCACGGTGAGCGCGGGTCCTTCCAGGCCCAGGGTGTAGGCGATGCGGCCGGAGGCGACGCTTCCGGCGCCGCCGGTGCCGAGGTACCCCTCCAGGCTCTCCGCGGAGTGCGAGACCAGGTCGGTGTAGTCCTGGCCGTTGGTGCCGACGAAGACGCCGGTGCCGCTGCCGCGTACCGCGCCGGGCCGCATGCCGGCCCGTTCGAGGACCTCCCACGAGGTCTCCAGGAGCAGCCGTTGCTGCGGGTCCATGGCGAGCGCCTCGCGCGGGGATATCCCGAAGAAGGCGGCGTCGAACTCGCCCACGCCGTCGAGGAATCCGCCCGCCCGGGTGTAGGTGGTGCCCTGCCGGTCCACATCCGCGTCGTAGAGCCCGGCGAGGTTCCAGCCACGGTCGTCCGGGAACGGGGTGATGGCGTCCACCTCGTCCTCGACGAGTCGCCACAGGTCCTCGGGGGAGGCGACTCCGCCCGGGAAGCGGCAGCTCATACCGATGATGGCGATCGGCTCGTCGCTGCCCACGGTGCGCACGGCCGCGTGGTGGTCGCGGGCACCGTCGAGCAGGACCTCGCGCAGGTGGCGCACCAGGTCCGCCGGGGTGGGGTGGTCGAAGACGAGGGTGGCGGGCAGGGCGAGGCCGGTGGCGCGGGCTAGGCGGGTGCGGAACTCCATCGCCGTCATCGAGTCGAAGCCGAGGTCGCGGAAGGCGTGGCCCGGGTCGGCCGTCTCCTCCGGGGTGTGGCCGAGGACCTGGGTCACCTGCTCCCGTACCAGGTCGAGCAGAGTCCGGTCCGGGTCGGGCGCGGCGGCGAGGGTGGCGTGCAGCGGGGTCACGGTCTCCGGACCGGCGATCTCCCGCGTCGGCCACGGGGTGACGGAGGTGACGGTGCCGGGGCTCCGTGGATTCTCGGGCCACAGGTGCCGCCGCTCGAAGGCGTAGGTGGGCAGTTCGATCCGGCGCGCCCCGGTGCCCTCGAAGAGGGCTGACCAGTCCACTTCCTCGCCCCAGCAGACGAGTTGGCCGACCGCGGTGACGACCCCCCGCGTCTCGGGGCGTCCGGAGCGCAGCAGGGCCACGAACCCGGAGTCCGGCTCTTCTTCGACACCGTCGAGGCATTCCCGCGCCATCGGGCTCAGTACGGCGTCGGGACCCACTTCGAGGTAACGAGCCACACCCTGCCCGGCGAGCGTACGAACCCCCTCGGCGAACAGCACCGACTCACGCACCTGCCGAACCCAGTACCCCACGTCCGACAGCTCACCAGGCACCGCCACACGACCGGTGACGTTGGAGACCACCGGGATCCGCGGCTCGGACAACTCCACCTCGCGGAGTGCCGCGGCGAACTCGTCGAGCATCGGCTCCATCAACGGCGAGTGGAAAGCGTGACTCACCTCCAACCGCTTCACGCGGTGCCCCAACGCCCGAGCCTCCCCAACAACCTCCGCGACCGCCTCCCCCTCACCCGACACCACCACCGACGCCGGACCATTCACCGCCGCCACCCCAACCCGACCCTCATACCCCGACAACAGGCCCACGACGACCTCGCACGAGGCCCCCACCGCCACCATCACCCCACCCCCCGGCAACGCATCCATCAACCGACCCCGCGCGGCGACGAGTCGAGCCGCGTCCGGCAACGAGAACACCCCCGCCACACACGCCGCCGCCACCTCGCCTATGGAGTGACCCAGCAGGTAGTCCGGCCGCACACCCCACGACTCCAACAACCGGAACAACGCCACCTCCACCGCGAACAAACCCGCCTGCGCCCACACCGTCCGCGCCAGCAGCCCCGCGTCATCACCGAACACCACACCCCGCACCGACCCACCCAGATGACCATCCAACTCCCCACACACCTCATCGAACACAGCCGCGAACACCGGAAACACCCCATACAACTCCCGCCCCATACCCAACCGTTGCGACCCCTGACCCGAGAACAGGAAGGCCGTACGACCGGCGAGCGCGGTCCCGTGCACCTGCTGCGCCGTGCCCCTGCCCTCCGCCAGGTCGGCCAGGTTGGCGCGCAGGCTGTCGTCGTCCTCGGTGAGGAAGGCGGCCCGCGCGGGGAGTGGCGTGCGTGTGGTGGCGAGAGAGAGGGCGATGTCGGCCGGGCTCGGGTGCGCCGGGAGGCCGTCGTCGAGCGCCGCGAGGAGGCGTGCCGCCTGGCGCTGGACGGCGGCCTCGGTGCGGCCGGAGAGGACGGTGATCACGGGGGTGCGGCGCCCCGTCCCGTCGGCTTCGTCGCCGGTGCCGCCGTCGGGTGTCACGGCCGCGGGTTCGCTCGTCGCGGAGGGGGGCCGCTGCTCCAGGATGACGTGCGCGTTGGTGCCGCTGATACCGAAGGAGGAGACGGCGGCGCGACGCGGGCTGCCGGTCTCCGGCCAGTCGGTGGCTTCGGTGAGCAGGCGGACCGCACCGGCCGTCCAGTCGACGTGCGGAGAGGGTTCGTCCACGTGCAGGGTGCGGGGCAGGAGCCCGTGGCGCATGGCATGGACCATCTTGATGACTCCGGCGACCCCGGCGGCGGCCTGCGTGTGACCGAGGTTCGACTTCACCGAACCGAGCCACAACGGCCGCTCCTCCGGCCGCTGTTGACCGTAGGTCGCGAGGAGCGCCTGCGCCTCGATCGGGTCGCCGAGGGTCGTGCCGGTGCCGTGCGCCTCGACCGCGTCCACGTCGGCGGCGGTGAGCCCGGCCCTCGCGAGCGCCTGGCCGATGACGCGTTCCTGGGAGGGTCCGTGGGGGGCCGTCATGCCGTTGGAGGCGCCGTCCTGGTTGACGGCGGAGCCACGGACGGTGGCGAGGACGCGGTGGCCGTGGCGTTCGGCGTCGGAGCGGCGCTCCAGGAGCAGTATGCCGACGCCCTCGGACCAGGAGGTGCCGTCCGCGGCGGCGGCGAAGGGCTTGCAGCGGCCGTCGGCGGCGAGTCCGCGCTGCCGGGAGAACTCGACGAACGTACCGGGTGTGGACATGACGGTGACACCCCCCGCGAGGGCGAGGTCGCACTCGCCCTCGCGCAGGGCCTGGCTCGCCAGGTGCAGGGCGACCAGGGAGGAGGAGCAGGCGGTGTCCACGGTGACGGCGGGGCCTTCGAGGCCGAAGGTGTAGGCGACGCGGCCGGAGGCGATGCTGCCCGCGCTGCCGTTGCCCGCGTAGCCCTCGACGCCGTCCTGCCCGGCGAGCAGACCGGCGTAGTCGTGGTACATCACGCCGGTGAAGACGCCCGTGCGGCTGCCGCGCAGGCTGCCGGGGGCGATTCCGGCGCGCTCGAAGACCTCCCAGGAGGTCTCCAGGAGCAGGCGCTGCTGGGGGTCCATGGCGAGCGCCTCGCGGGGCGACACCCCGAAGAACAGGGGGTCGAACTCGGCGGCCCCGTCCAGGAATCCGCCCTCGCGGACGTAGCTGGTTCCAGGGCGGTCCGGATCGGGGTCGAAGAGCGCGTCCAGGTCCCAGCCACGGTCCTCGGGGAAGGCGCCGATGGCGTCGCCGCCGTCCGCGACCAGTCGCCACAGGTCCTCCGGGGAGCGGACCCCGCCCGGGTAGCGGCAGCCCATGCCGACGATGACGATGGGGTCGTCGACGACGGCCGCCGGTCCGCGTCCGGTGGCCTGGGCCGGGTTGGACCGCGCCGTGCCGGCGAGGTGGTCACGGAGGTGGGCGGCGAGGGCGGCCGGGGTCGGGCGGTCGAAGGCGAGGGTGGACGGCAGACGCAGGCCGGTGGCGGTGCTGAGCCTGTTGCGCAGTTCGACGGCGGCGAGCGAGTCGAAGCCGAGGTCCCTGAAGACCTGGTCGGGCGGCAGGGGTTCGCGCGCGTCACGGCCGAGCACCGTCATGACCTCGGTGCCGATCAGGTCGAGAAGGAGCCGTTCCTGGCCGCGCGGATCGAGCGCGGCCAGGCGTGGGGCGAGCGGCGCGGGGGACGCGGTGTCCGGGGAGCTGGCGGTGGGGCGTGCCGGGGTGGGGCCCGACCGCCAGAGCACGGACGGTTCTCCGGAGGTGGCGCCTCTCGGCGCGCGGTCCAGGCGCATCGGGTACAGCACCGGTTCGGGGCGACCGCGCGCCGCGTCGAAGAGGGTCAGGGCCTCCTCGGTGCCGAGCGGGAGCATCCCGCCACGAGCGACGCGCCCGGTGGCGGCGGTGTCGAGGTCGCCGGTCATCGCGCTGCGTTCGGCCCACAGGCCCCAGGCGAGGGAGAGGCCGGGGAGTCCGGCGGCACGGCGGTGGGCGGCGAGGGCGTCCAGGAAGGAGTTGGCGGCGGCGTAGGCGGCCTGGCCGGGGGCGCCGAGAACCCCCGCGGCGGAGGAGAAGAGGACGAAGGCGTCGAGGTCGAGGTCCCTGGTCAGTTCGTGGAGGGTGCTGGCGGCGTCCACCTTGGGTCGCAGCGTGGCGTCGAGGCGTTCGGGGGTGAGTGTCTCCACCACCCCGTCGTCCACGACGCCGGCCGCGTGCACGACCGCGCGCAGGGGCCGCTCGGCCGGGAGCGTGCCGAGTAGCGCGGTGAGCGCGTCCCGGTCGGCCGCGTCGCAGCGGGCGGTGCGCACCGACTCCGCGCCGAGGGCGGTGAGTTCGGCGGTGAGCCGCTCCGCGACGCCCGGCGCGCCGCCGGTGCGGCCGGCCAGGAGGAGCGCCCGGACGCCGTGCTGGGCGACCAGGTGCCGGGCCACGGCGCGGCCGAGGGTGCCGAGCCCACCGGTGATGAGCACGGTGCCGTCGGGGCCGAAGTCCCCGCCGGGCGGGGCGTCTTCGGTGCCCTCGGTACGTTCCGGGGCTCGGGTGGCCACCGCGCGGGTCAGGCGCGGGACGAGCACCGCGCCGTCGCGGATCGCGGCCTGCGGCTCGGCGGTGGCCGCGACGCTCCCGGTGTCCAGCGAGCCGTCGGTGTCCAGCAGCCCGAAGCGGCCGGGGTGTTCGGACTGCGCGGACCGCACGAGCCCCCATACGGCGGCGGCCGCCGGATCCGGCGCCGTGCCCGCGGCGTCCACCGCTCCCCGGGTGACGAGGACGCGTCGCGGGCCGTCCTCGTCGGCCAGGGCCTCCCGCACCGCGGTCAGCGCCTGGCGGAGCGCGTCCCGGACGCCGCCCTCGCTGCCGACCTCGACCAGGCGCGGCGCGGCGGCCGTCACGGGGGTGGCCGGCTGCCACTCCAGGCGGTGGAGCGCGTCGGCGCCGGTGCGGGCGGCGGTGGAGACGGGGCGCAGCGTCAGGGACGTGATGTCGAGCACCGGTTGTCCCGCCGCGTCGGTGGCGCTGAGGGCGACGGTCTCGGGACCGGTGCCGGTGAGCCGGACCCGCAGGGCGGTCGCTCCGGAGGCGTGCAGGGTGACGCCGGTGAAGGCGAACGGCAGCCGGGCGGTGCCGTCCCGTGGCAGCAGCCCGCCGAGTCCGACGGTCTGGAGGGCGGCGTCGAGCAGGGCGGGGTGGATTCCGAACCGTTCCGCCTGCTGTTCGGCGCTCCCGTCCAGCTGTGCCTCGGCGAGGAGGGAGCCGCCGGTTCCGTCCTCCGCGTCCACCTCCCAGGCGCGGCGCAGACCCCGGAAGGCGGGTCCGTAGCCGAATCCGGCCTGGGCGCGGCTGGCGTGGAAACCGTCCAGGCCGATCTCCCGGGCTCCGGGCGGAGGCCAGGCCGTGTCGCCCGCCGCCGTTTCCCGGTGCGCCGCCGTCGCGGGGGCGAGTACGCCGTCCGCGTGCCGGGTCCAATCGCCGCCGTGGTCCGCGTCGTCCTCCCGGGCGAAGACGGTGACGGTACGGCGGTGGGTGGCGTCGGCCCCGCCGACCTCTACCTGGAGGCGGACGTCGCCGGTGGCCGGTAGCGCCAGCGGGGCGCGCAGGGTCAGTTCCTCCAGGTGGGGGCAGCCGACCCGGTCCCCAGCGCGGATCGCCATCTCCACGAAGGCGGTGCCGGGCAGCAGGATCGCGCCGTCCACCGTGTGGTCGGCGACCCAGGGCTGGGCTCGCGGACCGAGCCGTCCGGTGAACACCTGGACGGCGTCACCGGCGAGGGCGACGGTGGCGCCCAGCAGCGGGTGCCCGAGCGCGTCGAGTCCGGCGGAGGCGACCCCGGCGGTGCCGGGCCCGGTCTCCAGCCAGTACCGGCGCCGCTGGAAGGCGTAGGTGGGCAGGTCGGTCAGGGCGGCTCCGGGGAGCGGCGCGTTGAGGTCGACGGGGACGCCGTGGACGTGCAGGGCGGCGAGGGCACGGCCGAGGGTCAGCACCTCGTCCTCGTCACGGCGTAGCGCCGCGGTCCAGCGCGGTCCGGCGGTCTCGTCGGCGCCCTGGGCGAGGGCCGTGAGCACCGGGTCGGGCCCGAGTTCCAGGCAGTCGGTGACACCCTCGGCGGCCAGCGCCCCCACGCCGTCGTGGAACCGGACGGTCTCGCGCACCTGCCGGACCCAGTACTCGGCGTCCGTCAACTCGCCCGGGCGGGCCAGGCGTCCGGTGACGTTGGAGACGATCGGGACGCGCGGCTCCAGGAAGGAGAGGCGGGAGACCACCGCGCGGAAGCGGTCCAGCATGGGCGCCATCAGCGGTGAGTGGAAGGCGTGGCTGACCTTCAGGCGGCGGACGCGGTGGCCGTCGAGCAGCCGGGCGGCCTCCTCGACGGCGTCCTCCTCTCCGGACAGCACGAGGGACCGGGGTCCGTTGACGGCGGCGACGCCGAGCCGGTCCGCGCGTTCCGCGCACAGGGGCCGTACGTCCTCCTCGGTGGCCTCGACCGCGAGCATGGCGCCACCGGGTGGCAGCGCCTGCATCAGCTTGCCGCGAGCCGCCACCAGCGCGCAGGTGTCGGCCAGCCCCAGCATGCCGGAGACGTGGGCGGCGACGAGTTCGCCGACGGAGTGGCCGAGGAGGACGGCCGGACGGGCTCCCCTGCTCTCCGCGAGCCGGTAGAGGGCCACTTCGAGGGCGAACAGGACGGCCTGGGCGTACTCGGTGCGGTCGAGGAGGGCGGCGTGCTCGCTGTCCGGCTCGGCGAAGGCGACCTCGTGCACCGGCACCTCGAAGAAGCGGTCCAGGTGGGCGCAGGCGGCGTCGAAGGGCTCCGCGAACTCCGGGTACGCGGCGTGCAGTTGGCGTCCGGCGCCGGGGCGCTGGGAGCCCTGCCCGGTGAAGAGGACGGCGAGGTGGGCGTCCGGGCGGGCGGCCTCGGTGCCGTCGCCGACCAGTCCGGGCGCGGTGGCTCCGGTGGCCAGCGCTTCCAGCGCCGAGCGGAGTGCGGCGGTGTCCCGGCCGAGGGCCACGGCACGGTGCGGCAGGAGGGCGCGGGCGGTGGTGAGCGCGTACGCGACGTCCGAGGGGCTGGCCTCCCCGGGGGTGCGGGTGGCGAGTGCGGCGGCCTGGCCGCGCAGCGCGTCCGCGCCGCGCGCCGAGACCGGCCAGGCGTACACCGGGGGTTCGGCGGCCGCCCGGGGCGGGTTGGGGGGCGGTGCCTCGTCCCGCGCCGGTTCCGGCGCCTGTTCCAGTATCAGGTGAGCGTTGGTGCCGCTGATGCCGAAGGAGGAGACGGCGGCGCGGCGCGGTCGGCCGGTCTCCGGCCAGTCGACGGTCTCGGTGAGCAGGCGCACCGCGCCCGAGGTCCAGTCCGCGCGCGGGGTGGGCCGGTCCACGTGCAGCGTGCGGGGCAGGACTCCGGCGCGCAGCGCCATCACCATCTTGATGACGCCGGCCGCGCCCGCGGCGGCCTGGGTGTGGCCGATGTTGGACTTCACCGAGCCGAGCCACAACGGCCGCTCCTCCGGCCGCTGTTGGCCGTAGACGGAGAGCAGCGCGTGGGCCTCGATCGGGTCACCGAGGCGGGTCCCGGTGCCGTGCGCCTCGACGGCGTCGACCTCGTCGGGCGTCAGCCGGGCCCGCTCCAGGGCCTGCCGGACGACCTGTTGCTGGGCGGGTCCGTTGGGCACGGTCATCCCGCTGCTGGCGCCGTCCTGGTTCACCGCGGAGCCGCGGATCACCGCGAGCACCGGGTGCCCGTTGGCGCGGGCGTCCGAGAGGCGTTCCAGGACGAGCAGGGCGGCGCCCTCGCCCCAGCCGGTGCCGTCGGCGGCGGCCGCGAAGGGCTTGCAGCGGCCGTCGGCGGCGAGTCCGCGCTGCTGGCTGAAGTCGACGAAGAGGTCCGGGGTGGCGAGCACGGTGACGCCGCCGGCGAGGGCCAGAGCGCACTCGCCCTGCCGTAGCGCCTGGGCGGCGAGGTGCAGGGTGACCAGGGAGGAGGAGCAGGCGGTGTCGACGGTCACGGCCGGGCCCTGGAGGCCGAGGGTGTAGGAGAGCCGACCGGAGGCCACGGAGGCGGCGTTGCCGCTGCCCGCGTACACCTCGACGCCCTCGGGCAGGGTGTCGTGTCCGGTGAGGTAGTCGTGGTTCATCATCCCGGCGTAGACACCGGTGCGGCTGCCGCGCAGCGACAGCGGGTCGATGCCGGACCGTTCCAGGGCCTCCCAGGCGCACTCCAGGAGCAGCCGCTGCTGCGGGTCCATGGCGAGCGCCTCGTGCGGGGATATCCCGAAGAAGGCGGCGTCGAACTCGCCCGCGCCGTCGAGGAATCCGCCCTCGCGGACGTAGCTGGTGCCGCGGTGGTCGGGGTCCGGGTGGTAGACGGCGTCCAGGTCCCAGCCGCGGTCGTCGGGGAAGGGACCGACCGCGTCCCGCCCGTCGAGCACGAGCCGCCACAGGTCCTCGGGAGAGGCCACGGCGCCGGGGTAGCGGCAGCCGACGCCGACGACCGCGACCGGTTCCGTCTCCTCGGCGGCGCGCAACCGCTCCCTGGTGCGGTGGAGTTCGGCCGTGACCCACCGGAGGTGGTCGAGCATCTTCTCTTCGTCTGTCATGAGGTCCGCCCACTCCTGTCGATCACGGTGGTACAGCGCCGGAGGCGGGGGCGCGGCACCCGCCCACCGGCGACGGTCAGCGGCGCCCGACGCCCGTGTACTGCTCGGCGAAGGAGGTGGCCTCCGCCGTGGAGCCGAGGAGCCGCTCGAAGCGGGCCCGGCGTATCCGGCGGCTGAACACCGGCTCGTCGGGGGCCACATGGAGCAGTGAGGTCATGTGCGCCGAGAACTCCTGGCCCTGCCAGGCGAGTCGGAGCGCGGTGTCGGCGTACGCGTCGAGCGCCTCCCGCCTTCCGTCGCGGAACCAGGCGGTGAGGCCCTCGGCGAGCAGCCGCGCGTCGGCGACCGCCAGGTTGAGGCCCTTGGCGGCGCTGGGCGGCACGATGTGCGCGGCGTCGCCGACCAGGAACAGCCGCCTGTACTGCATCGGTTCGGCGACGTGGCTGCGGAGTGGGACGAGGACCCTCTCCAGGATCGCGCCGGTGGGGAGCGAGCCGTCACCGCCCGCGAGCCGGAAGTCCAGTTCCCGCCAGATGTCCTCGTCGGTGCGGTCGTCGATGCCCTCGTCCCTGCCGACCTGGAGGTAGAGGCGGCTGACGGAGGTCGAGCGCATGCTCTGGAGCGCGAACCCGTGGTCGCTGACCGCGTAGATCAGCTCGGGCGACATGGGTGGGGCGGCGGCGAGCACCCCGAGCCAGGCGAAGGGGTACTCGGTGTCGTGGCCGCTGAGCGCGCGGGGCCCGACGGCGCGGCGGCTCACCCCGTGGAACCCGTCGCAGCCAGCCAGGAACTCGCAGTGGATCTCGGTGAGTTCACCGTCGAGCGTGCAGCGCACCACGGCGCCGTCGGCGGTGACGGAGGCGATCTGGGCGTCCTCGACACCGAAGTACAGCCGCTCGCAGTCGCCGTCGGCGTCCCGCGCGGCGAGGAGGTCCTTGACGACCTCCTGCTGCCCGTACATCGACACCGAGGCACCGCAGAGCGCGGCGAAGTCCAGCCGGTGTGCCTCACCGTCGAGTCGCCACTGGAAGCCCTCGTGGACCAGGCCCTCGCGCTCCAGGCGCTCGGCGACCCCGGCTTCCCGCAGGGTGTCGACGGTGCCCTGTTCGAGCAGTCCGGCGCGTATCCGCTTCTCGACGTAGGCGCGTGTGCGCTTCTCCAGGACGAGGGACGGGACACCGGCGAGCTTCAGCAGCCGGGAGAGCAGGAGGCCGGAGGGGCCCGCGCCGATGACGCACACGGGGGTGCGCAGAACTCTGGTCACAGTGTCACCTCACCGGTGTCCGCCACCGACAGCCGTGCGGTCAGCGGGAGTTCGGACGAGGACGGGCCGACGGAGAGGGTGCGGGCACCGGCGCCGACGGTCCACTCGCGGGTGGTGGGGTCCCAGTACCGGAAGCGTTCGGCGGGCAGTTCGACGGTGAGGCGGGTCGACTCGCCCGGTTCGAGGCGGGCGGCCGCGTATCCGGCCAGGGCCTTCGGGGCCTGGGTGACGCCGAGGCCGGGAGCGGCTCCGAGGTAGACCTGGGCGATCTCGCGGCCGCTCCGGTCGCCGGTGTTCCGGACGGTGAACTCGGCGCGGAGGGCGCCGTCCTGGACGCTCAGCGCGAGGTCCTCGTAGCCGAACGTGGTGTAGCTGAGCCCGTGTCCGAAGGGGAACAGCGGGGCGGTGCCGGTGTGGTCGTGCCAGCGGTAGCCGCTGAGGACGCCCTCCGAGTAGGCGACCGTGCCGTTGGCGCCCGGGTAGCTCAGCGGGTCGTCCGTGAAGGGGGTGGCCCCGCTGCCGGTCGGGAAGGACTGGGTGAGTTTGCCGCTCGGGTTCACGTCCCCGAAGAGCAGCGCGGCGGTGGCCTCGGCGCCCTGCTCGCCCGGGTACCAGACGCCCAGGACGGCGGCGGTGTCGTCGAGCCAGGGCATCGGGACCGAGGAGCCGGTGTTGAGGACGACCACGGTGTTCGGGTTTGCCCGGGCCACCTCGGCTATCAACTGGTTCTGAAGGCCGGGGAGTTCGAGCGCGGGCCGGTCGATGAGCTCGGCCAGCTCGTCGTACGCGTACACGACGGCCACCTCGGCGCCGCGGGCCGCCTCGACGGCCTCCGCGATGTCCTCCCGTGCCTGCCGCGGGGTGACCCAGCCGAGGGTGAGCCGGACCGGGTTGGCGGGCACCGGCAGGGCGGAGAGGACCAGCCCGTAGGTGCCGGGCTCCAGATCGACGGTGAGGCCCGCGGTGTCCCCGAAGGAGCTGCCTGCGAAGACCCGCGGGTGACCCTCCAGGTCGATGGCGGCGTAGCCGCCGAGCGCGGTGACCGCGATCCGGTAGCGGCCCGCCTCCTCGATGGTGAGACGGCCCTCGTAGAAGTAGTCGGGCTCGTCGGAGGGTCCCGCGGGGACCTCGCCGGACCGGAAGGGCGGCTGGAGCGCGGACTCCGGCACGGGGCGGCCCGCCGGGTCCTCGCCGACACGGAAGGTGACCCGCTCCGCGCCGAGCCGCTCGGTGAGCACGTCGAGCGGGGTGCTCTGCCGCTCGGGCACCACCAGGGCGCTGCCGACACCGGCGCTCTTCGGGGTGACGGCGGGCCGGCCGATGACCGCCAGGCCCCCGGCGGACAGGGCCCGCTCGCTGAGCGGGAGGACGCCCCGGGGGTTGTGCAGCAGCACGCTGCCCGCCTGGGCGATCTCCCGGGACAGCGCGCGACCGTGCTCGGCGTCGCGTTCGGTGACCGGGGCCTGGGCGCCGTCGAGCAGGCCGAAGCGGGACATCTGGCCGAGGACACGGGCGACCGTACGGTCCAGGACCTTCTCGTCGACGCGGCCCTCGGCGATGGCGGCGGCCAGCGGCGCCCCCAGGTGCCTGCCGTCCGGCATCTCCTGGTCGAGTCCGCGCTCGATGGCGGCCGTGTCGTGTACCGCGTCCCAGTCGGACATCACCCAGCCGGTGAAGCCCCACTCGTCGCGCAGCAGGGTGGTGAGCAGCGCCTCGTTCTGGCAGGAGAAGTCGCCGTTGACGCTGTTGGTGGCGCCCATCAGGGCGCCCGCTCCCGCCTCCACCACGGCCTGGAAGGCGGGGAGTTCGAGTTCCCTGAGGGTCCGTTCGTCGACGCGCACGTCGACGGTCATGCGGCCCTCCTCCTGGTTGTTGGCCGCGAAGTGCTTGGGCATGGCGATGACGCCCCGCGACTGGATGCCGCGGACCACGGCGGTGCCCATCGCGGTGACGAGGAGCGGGTCCTCGCCGTACAGCTCGAAGTTGCGGCCGCCGAAGGGCTGGCGGAGCAGGTTGAGCATCGGGCCGATGAGCACGTCCTGGCGCTTGGCGCGCGCCTCGTGGCCCAGGAACTCCCCGTACTGGCGGGCGAGTTCGTCGTCGAAGGAGCAGGAGAGCGCGATCGGTGCGGGCAGTGCCGTGGTGGTGTGCCGCTTCATGCGCACGCCCGCCGGGCCGTCGGTCATCCGCAGCGGGGGGACGCCGAGCCGCGGGACACCCGGGATGTAGCCGGACTGGCCGAGCTTCTCCGGGTCGTCGGCACCGTGCGCGAAGGAGAGTTTCTCCTCCAGGGTCATCGCCTCGACCAGTGCGGACACGGGGTCGGTGGGGTGCGCGGTCACAGGGGGTCACTTCCGTTCGCTTCGACGGGGGCGGCCGCGGCGGCGAGCCGCGGGGCGCGCAGGGCGCGGGCCGGAGCGGCGGCCTTGAGGAGCATCTCCTCGTACTCCTCGTCCGGGTCGGAGGCGAGCACGATCGCTCCCCCCGCGCCCAGCTTCCAGTGGCCGCCGGAGCGCACCAGGGTGCGGATGACGATGTTCAGGTCGGCGCTGCCGTTGCAGGCGAGGTAGCCGAGCGATCCGGAGTACACGCCCCGGGGGCGCCGCTCCAGGGACTCGATGATCTCCAGGGTGCGCTGCTTGGGCGCGCCGGTCATGGAGCCGCCCGGGAAACAGGCACGTACGCAGTCCACCGCGTCGGTTCCCGCGCCGAGTCGTCCCTGGACGGTGGTGACCAGCTGGTGCACGGTGGCGTAGCTCTCGGTGGCCATGAGCACCGGCACCCGGACGCTGCCGACCTCGCAGACCCGGCCGAGGTCGTTGCGGAGCAGGTCGACGATCATCAGGTTCTCGGCGCGGGTCTTGGCGCTGGCCGCCAGTTCCCGGCGGATCGCCTCGTCCTCCTCGGGGGTGGCACCGCGCGGGGCGGTGCCCTTGATCGGCTTCGTCTCGGCGAGCCCCGCCGTGTCGATGCGCAGGAAGCGCTCGGGTGAGGAGCAGGCCACGTCGACGTCGTCGAGGTGCAGATAGGCCGCGTAGGGGGCCGGGTTGAGGCGGCGCAGCCGGCGGTAGGTGTCCCAGCCGTCGTCCCCGCCGGGCAGGTCGGCGCTGTTGGTGAGGCAGATCTCGTAGCTCTCGCCCCGGTGGAGGTAGGTCTGGCAGAGGGTGACGGCCTCGGTGTAGTCGGCCCGCCCCCGGTCGAGGAAGGGCTCGACGGAGAGGGGGTCGGCCGGTTCCGGTTCGGGCAGCGGGCGCAGGGCGTCGAGGCGCTTCCCGGTGCGGGTCAGCCAGTCCTCCGCGGTTCGCTCGTCAGCGCCGTCCGCGCTGAGCGCGAGGAGGTAGGTGCGCTCCTCCCGGTGGTCCACGGCGAGGAACCGGTCGGCGAACAGCCAGACGGCGTCGGGGGTTTCGGCCCGCTGGGAGCCGGGGGCCCCGCAGTCGGCGCGCGTCTCGTAGCCGAGGTAGCCGACATAGCCGCCGGTGAAGTCGAAGGGCAGTTCGGGGGCCTCGATATGGCGGCGGCCCAGCTCCCGCTGGAGGTAGTCGAGTACGGACTCCTGGTGGGTGGCTGGGGTGGCCGAGGAGACCCGGACCTCGCGGTCGGTGACCGAGTAGCGCACGGTCTCGGCGAGCGGGCCGGTGGCGTCGCCCAGGAAGGAGAACCGGGACAGGCCCTCGCTCACCCGCGCGCTGTCCAGCCAGAAGGCGTGGGTGGCGCCGGAGTACAGCTCGGCGAAGGCGGCCTCACAGTCGACGGCGCGTTCCAGGACGCGCACGTGCAGGCGGTAGCGCAGGGCCTCGGCGGGGCGAGCCGGTTCGGCGGCGCGGGCGGGCGCGGTGGTGGCCGGTGCGGGCCTGCGGCCGGTGCGCCGCTGGTCGCCGAGGGTCAGGTCGCGGAAGTTGGCCATCATCCGCAGCCCGTACTCGGTCTCCACCGACTCGGGGTGGAACTGCACGCCCCAGCGCGGCAGCCGCCGGTGCCGCAGGGCCATGACCACGCCGTCCTCCGCCCGGGCGATCACCTCAAGGTCCGGGGGCAGGGGTTCGGCGACACAGAGTGAGTGGTAGCGGACGGCGCCGAACGTCTCCGGGACGCCGTCGAAGAGGGGGTCGCCGTCGTGGGTGACCCGGGCGACCTGGCCGTGCCGGGCCGCCGGGGCCGCGACCACCGAGCCGCCCTCGCAGACCGCCAGTCCCTGGTGGCCGAGGCAGACCCCGAGCACCGGCAGTCCGGCCTTGCGCAGCACGTCGGTGGAGACGCCGAAGTCGCGGGCGCGGGAGGGGTGTCCGGGGCCCGGCGAGATCACCAGGTTGTCGTAGGCGTCCAGGTCGGGGAAGACGTCCGTGTCATTCGGGACCACGACGGGGTCCTCGCCGTTCACCTGGGCGAGCAGGTGGAAGAGGTTGTAGGTGTACGAGTCGTGGTTGTCTATCAGCAGCGTGCGCACGGGCTCACTCACTTCCCGCTGCGGGACGGCGTGAGCCGGTCCAGTCGGTCGAGGCACTCCTGGGGACGGTGGACCGGCGCCAGGGTGTCGAGGTGGCCGTCCGGCCGTACCAGAGCGATCACCGGTTCCGGCCCGAACCCCGGGAGGAGGGTACGGCGGTGCTCCGCGCCGAGTTCGGCCAGGTCGTGCACGGCGACGCGGGGGGTCAGGGTGCGCGCCGCCCGGGCGGCGCGCGTGGGCCAGTCGTCACCGGCCGTGGCTCCGGGCCACAGCAGCGCGAGGTGGCCGCTTCGCGGTAGTCGCGGGGCGCCGGGGTCGCGGCGGGTGGTGTGGAAGAAGGGGACCCGGTCGCCGGGGGCCAGGCGCCGGTGCAACGGGGTGCGCCACAGCGGTTCGTCCCGCTCGGCGTAGCTGAGCCCGATCTGGCTCATCAGCGGGGCGCCGACCCGGCGCAGGAAGCCGGAGTTCTCGGCGGCGGTCAGGGCCTCGTCGCGGCGTTCGGCGTCCTCGGGGGTCTGGGGGGCGGAGAGCTCCATCTCGGTGCGGATCACGGTGCGCACCTGCTCCACCGCGGTCCGCCGTTCCCGGTCGTAGTCGTCCAGCAGGCTCTGGCCGTACGCGCCGCCGATCACCCCGGCCAGTCGCCAGCCGAGGTTGCAGGCGTCCTGGAGGCCGATGTTGAGGCCCTGTCCGCCGAGCGGCACCACCGAGTGCGCGGCGTCCCCGGCGAGCAGCACGCGCCCCTCGCGGAAGCGTTCGGCGACCCCGGGCCGGGGGAAGTAGGTGCGCTTCCACAGCGGCTCACCGAGGGTGTACGGGAGGCTGGTGCGCTGGTCGGTCATCTCCTGCCAGTCCGCGAGGGGCCGCTCGGACCAGTCCTCCTCACCGGGCAGCAGCACCGTCGCGAGGCGGCAGAGCCCGTCCGGCAGGTGCACCAGCGGGAGCATTCCGGTGGGCCCGTAGTGGTACTCGACCCCGGAGACGGCCGGCCCCTCGATGGGGAAGTCGCCGAGCGCGATGCCCAGCGGGAAGGGCAGTCCCGGGTAGGGGATGCCGAGCAGTCGGCGTACCAGGCTGCCCGCCCCGTCGGCGCCGACCAGCCACGGCACCTCGGTCTCCTCGGTGCGCCCATCGCGGTGGGCGAGGATCGCCCGGGGCAGTTCGCCGGAGGTGTCCAGCCCGGTCAGTTCGGTGCCGCACTCGACGGTGCCGCCGAGTTCGGTGAGCCGTGCCCAGAGCAGGTCCTCCAGTTCGCGCTGGACGACGCCGAGCCCGAAGGGGTACGGCGAGTCCAGCTCCTGGAGCGGGACGGTGGCCAGACGGCGGCCCTTGGCGAAGAAGCTGACGTCGTGGGCGGGGCGGCCGCGCGCGACCAGCCGTTCGGCGACGCCCGTCCCCTCCAGGAGTTCGAGGACACGCGGCCAGATCATCACGGCCCGCGAGTGCGGGTCGCTGTCCGCGAGCGAGGGTTTGGAGTCGACGAGCCGCACCGGCACGCCCTGGTCGAGCAGGTCGCAGGCGAGCAGGGAGCCGACGGCGCCGCCGCCGACGATCAGCACCTCGGGGGCGGTCATATCGTGGCCGCCTCTCCGCCACCCAGATGTGCTTCGAGGGCGTCGGCGGCGGCACGGGCGCCTCCGGCCTCCCGCACCCGCTCGCGCATCGCTGTGGCGCGGGCCGCGGTCTCCGGGGCGGCGTGCACCGCCCGTACGGCGTCCAGGAGTTCGGCGCCGGAGGCGGCGGGGGCGAGACGGCGGCCGAGGCCGAGCTGGGCGACCCGGTCGGCGATGATCTCCTGCTCGACCATCTGCGGGACGGTCACCATCGGCGCGGCGAAGGCCAGCGCCTCCATGGTGGAGCCCATTCCGCCGTGGGTGACGAACACGTCCGCCTGCTCCAGCACCGACAACTGCGGTACACGCGTGTGCACTTCGACGTGGTGCGGCGGGCTGCCGAGCACCGCGGGGTCGGTCTCGGCGCCGACGGACATCACCGTGTGGAACTCGCTTCCCGCGAAGGCCTCCAGGCAGCCCCGGTAGAAGTCGGTGGCCTGGTTGAAGACGGTGCCGAGGGAGACGAGGACCACCGGCCGCCCGTCCTCGGGGCGCCGCCACTCCCCCTCGTCGGCGCGTCCGCCGAGGCTCGGGCCGACGAAGTGGTAGTGCGCGCCGAAGGTCCGCTGCTCCGGCTGGAACTCCCGGGGGAGGAAGGCCAGGTTCAGCTCCTCCTCGAAGTCCATGAACTCCTCCGTTGACAGGCCCCCGAGTCCGGCCGCGTCCAGGAACCCGGCCAGCCTGCGGTCGAACTCGGCGCCGTTGGCCTCGTGGTGGGGGGCACGGCCGGTGCGCGCCACCATCTCGTCCATCAGCGCCCAGCCCCGGCTGGAGGCGAGGCTGGGGAAGAACTGCGCCGCCCGGCAGCCCCAGCGGCGCGCCAGCGCCCGCCCGGCGAAGGGCACCGTGTTGTCGTAGACGACGAGGTCGGGCGCGCCGTCCGCGAACTCCCGCTCGGCGAGGGCGATCCGTTCCTCGCTGCCGTGCAGGAAGAACAGCGGCAGCGCGCCCGGGTCGTTGTCGGTGAAGGCGCGCCGCGACTGGCTCGCCGGGGCGGCGATGTCGTACCGGCACACCGAGGCGCCCAGCCCGGCGAGCCGTTCCGCGAAGGCGCCGGTGGTGAAGTACGTGACCCGGTGGCCACGGGCGACCAGCTCCTCGACGACGCCGAAGGTGGGCGAGACGTGACCGTGCGCCGCCACGCTGAAGAATGCGATCTGTGCCATCAGTTTCCCCGGGGGACGTGCCGGATGGGCCCGGTCAGATCCCGACCTCTCCGTCCAGGATGTCGAACAGTTCCTCGTCGGACGCGTCCTCCATGGCGGAGGCGTAGTCCGTGGCGCCGCTGCCCGCGGTGCCCGCCTTGGTGCCCGCCGCGCCACCGAGCAGGGCGGCCAGCGCGCGCAGTCGCTCACCGGCGTACGCGCCGGTCGCCGACTCCGGGCCCGCGTCGCGCAACTGGGCTTCCAGCTGGTCCAGGACGCGGATCACGGACCGGTCGGGAGCGTCCGGCGCGGGGGCCAGCTCCTCGTCCAGGTGCCCGGCGAGCAGTACCGGTGTCGGGAAGTCGAAGATCAGCGTGGGCGTCAGCCGCAGTCCGGTCCGCTCCCCGAGCCGGTTGCGCAGCTCGATCGCGCCGAGCGAGTCCAGGCCCAGCTCGCGGAAGGACCGGTCGCCGTCGACCCGGTCGCCGCCCCGGTGGCCGAGTACGGCCGCCACCTCTCCGGTGACCAGGTCGGCCAGCAGTCGCTCGCGGGCGGCCGGGCCGACACCGGCCAACCGCTCGGTGAGCGGCCGCTGTTCGCCGCGACCGCCCCGGCGGGGGGCCGTACTCGCACGGCGTTGGGGGGCGGACCGCCGTACGGCGAGCGGGGCCGCCGGTCCCTCGCGCAGGGTGAGGGCGGCGTCGAGGAGCGCCAGCGCCGCCTCGGTGCCGAGCGGGACGGTGCCGTGCCGGGCCATCCGTGCCACGGCCTCCGGTCCGAGCCGTCCGGCCATGCCCCGCTCCTGCGCCCAGGGGCCCCACCGCAGGGAGAGCGCGGGCAGTCCGAGCGACCTGCGGTGTGCCGCGAAGGCGTCCAGGAACCCGTTGGCGGCGGCGTAGTTGGCCTGGCCGGGGCTGCCGTGCACAGCGGCGGCGGAGGAGAAGAGGACGAAGGCGGCGAGGTTCTGCCCCTCGGTGACCGCGTGCAGGTTCCGGGCCCCCTCGGCCTTCACTCGCATCACCCGGGCGAACTGCTCCTCGGTCAGCCCGGTCACGAGTCCGTCGTCCACGATCCCGGCCGCGTGCACCACCGCGGACAGCGGCCGGTCCAGGCCCGCCACCACGTGTGCCAGGGCCTCCCGGTCGGTCACGTCACACGCCGCGAGGGTGACGTCGGCGCCCAACTCCCGGAGTTCGGCGACCAGTCGGGCGTGCTCCTCGTTCCCGGCGGTGCGGCTGAGCAGCACCAGCGTCCGCACACCGTGCCGCTTCACGAGGTGCTGGGCGAGGACGGCGCCGAGGCCGCCGGTTCCACCGGTGATGAGCACGGGCCCGTCGCCCAGCGCCACCTCCGTGGCGTCCTCCCCCCGCACCGGGACCTCCCGTGGAGTGACCACCTTCCCGTCGCGTACGGCGAGTTCGCGCGCGTCCGAGCGCAGCGCCGCGGCGGTCGGCGCGCCCTCGCACTCCACCACCGTGATCGCGCCCGGGTGTTCGGACTGGGCGGTGCGCAGCAGGGCCCGTACCGCGGCGTGCGTGGTGGACCCCGCCTCCGGCTCCGGCACGGTCAGCAGCAGCCGGGCGCTGTCGTGCGGGCGCCCGTCGAACCACTCCCGCAGCAGCGCGACCGTCTCGCCCACGGCGGCCTCGGCCTCGGCTACCGTCCCCGCGCCCTGGGCGAGTTCGAGGCGCCGCACCACCACGTCGGGCAGCTCGGAGGAGTCCGCGAGCGCCGTCAGATCCTTGTGGTGGCTGGCGCCCAGTGCCTCGGCGACCGCCGCCGCCTCCGCTCCGAGTACGGCCACTCCGCCCTGGAACCGCTCGTCCTCGTCCGGCCCGTGCTCCTCGGCGGGCTCCCAGACCGTCTCCAGCAGCTGGGCGTCCGAGGGGGCCAGGTCGGCGGCGGGTGGCCGCCGCAGCGTGAGCGAGCGCAGTTCGGCCACCGGTTCACCGGTCATGTCCGTGACGGACAGGGTGAGTTCGTCCGGTCCCAGCCGGTCGAGTCGCACCCGCGCCTCGGCCGGGCCCGGGCGGTACACGGTCAGCCCCTGCCAGACGAAGGGCAGTCGCCCCACCTCGTCCGAGGCACCTGGCGACGCCACGAAACCGGTGTGCAGCGCCGAGTCGAGCAGCGCGGGGTGCAGGATGAAGCGTTCCGCGTCCGCCGCCTCCGACTCCTCGATCCGCACCTCGCCGAAGACCTGGTCGCCGAGCCGCCAGGCACGCCGCAGCCCACGGAACACGGGGCCGTAGCCGAAACCCATGTCCCCGGCGCGCGCGTAGGTGTCGTCGGTGTCCACGGGTTCGGCGCCCACCGGCGGCCACACGGTCTCCGGGGCCCCCGTCGTCTCGTCCGTCTCGTCGGCCTCCTCGGCCAGCACGCCCACCGCGTGCCGGGTCCACTCGCTCTCCCCGGCGGGCCGCGCGTGCACGGCGACCGGACGGCGACCGGGCTCCTCGGCCGCGGCCACCGCGACGTGGAGTTCCACGGCGGAGCCACCCGGCAGCACCAGCGGAGCCAGCACGGTCAGTTCGGCGAGTACCGGGTGTCCGGTCTCCCCGCCCGCCTCCAGGGCGAGTTCGGCGAAGCCGGTGCCCGGCAGGATCGCCGTCCCGTTCACCACGTGGTCAGCGATCCACGGGTGGGTGCGTGCCGACAGCCGCCCGGTGAACAGCACCTCGTCCGAGCCCGGGGGCCGCAACGGCGCCCCGAGCAACGGGTGGTTCCCCTCCTCGGGCGCCCGGCCGGTCCCCGGCCTTGGCCAGTACCGGTCACGCCGGAACGGCCGCCTCGGCAGCTCGACCGTGCCCGCGGCCACGGGACCGAAGTAGGCGGCCCAGTCCACCGGGACGTCCCAGGTGAACAGCGCGCCGAGGGCGGCGGCCACTGTGGCCCGCTCGGAGCGGCCGTGCCGCAGGAGGGCGGTGAGGTCGTGGGCGAGGGCGGGGGGCCTCCCCGGGGCCGGACGGGACGTTCCCGTCACGGGCTCCGGCTCCGGTCGCGACTGCGGTTCCGGCTCCGGCAGGCACTCCCGGGCGGCGGCGGTCAGTACGGCGTCGGGGCCCAACTCGACGTAACGGGTGACGCCCCGCTCGGCGAGGGTGCGAACACCGTCGAGGAACAGGACGGACTGCCGCACGTGCCGGACCCAGTACCCCGCGTCCGACAGCTCACCGGGCACCGCCACACGACCGGTGACGTTGGAGACCACCGGGATCCGCGGCTCGGACAACTCCACCTCGCGGAGTGCCGCGGCGAACTCGTCGAGCATCGGCTCCATCAACGGCGAGTGGAAAGCGTGACTCACCTCCAGCTGCTTGGTCCGATGACCGGCCTCACGGGCCGTGTTAGCGATCCGCGCCACCGCGTCCGCGTCGCCCGACACCACCACCGACGCCGGACCATTCACCGCCGCCACCCCAACCCGACCCTCATACCCCGACACCAACTCCCCCACCACCGACGGCGACACCCCCACCGCCACCATCACCCCACCCCCCGGCAACGCGTCCATCAACCGTCCCCGCGCGGCGACGAGTCGAGCCGCGTCCGGCAACGAGAACACCCCCGCCACACAAGCCGCCGCCACCTCACCTATGGAATGCCCCAGCAGGTAGTCCGGCCGCACACCCCACGACTCCAACAACCGGAACAACGCCACCTCCACCGCGAACAACCCCGCCTGCGCCCACACCGTCCGACCCAACAACACAGCGTCATCACCAAACACCACACCCCGCACCGACCCACCCAGATGACCATCCAACTCCCCACACACCTCATCGAACACAGCCGCGAACACCGGAAACACCCCATACAACTCCCGCCCCATACCCAACCGTTGCGACCCCTGACCCGAGAACAGGAAGGCCAGGCCACCGGGGAGGGGCGCTGCCGAGCGCGTCAGTCCGTCGAAGGCCCCGGGCAAGGGGCGTTCGTCGTCGGCGAGCACGACGGCACGGTGCGCGAAGGCGGCGCGGCCCACGGCGAGTGAACGGCCGACGACGGCGGCCGGGGCCGGATGCGCGGCCAGGTGCTCCCGCAGCGCGTCGGCGTGGGCGATGAGTCCGTCCCGGGAGGCTGCCGACAGCAGCAGGGGGACCGTGCCGGACGGCTCCGAGTGCCCCTCCACGGCGGGGGGTTCGGGGGCCTCCTCCAGGATGATGTGGGCGTTGGTGCCGCTGATCCCGAACGAGGAGACCCCCGCCCGACGCGGACGCCCCTCCACCACCGGCCACTCCCGCTCCTCCCCCAACAACCGCACCCCACCCGAAGACCAATCCACCAACGAAGACGGCTCCTCCACAAACAACGTCCGCGGCAACACCCCCCACCGCATCGCCATCACCATCTTGATCACACCCGCCACACCCGCAGCCGCCTGCGTATGACCAAGATTCGACTTCACCGACCCCAACCACAACGGCCGACCAACCTCCCGACCCCGCCCATACACCCCCAACAACGCCTCCGCCTCAATCGGATCACCCAACACCGTCCCCGTCCCATGCCCCTCCACCACATCCACCCCACCCACACCCACCCCACCATCCACCAACGCACCACGAATCACCCGCCGCTGAGCCACCCCATTCGGCGCCGACAAACCATTCGACGCACCATCCTGATTCACCGCACACCCCCGCACCACACCCCACACCTCATGACCCAACCGCCGCGCCACCGACAACCGCTCCACCAACACCAACCCCACACCCTCACCCCACCCCGTACCATCCGCACCCCCACCAAACGCCCGACACCGCCCATCACCCGACAACCCACCCTGCCGACTGAAATCCACAAACGAACCCGGCGTCGACATCACCGTCACACCACCCGCCACCGCCACATCACACTCACCCCGCCGCAACGACTCCACAGCCAACCGCAACGCCACCAACGACGACGAACACGCCGTATCCACCGTCAACGCAGGACCCTCAAACCCATAGAAATACGCCAACCGACCCGACAACACGCTGCCGGCCAGGCCGGTGCTGAGGTAGCCCTCGACGCCTGGCTCCTCGGCGAGGCGGAGCGCGTAGTCGTGGTACATCTGCCCGGCGAAGACACCGGTGCGGCTGCCGCGCAGGGACTCGGGGTCGATCCCGGCGTGTTCGAAGAGTTCCCAGGAGGTCTCCAGCAACAACCGCTGCTGCGGATCCATCGCCAACGCCTCACGCGGCGAAATACCGAAGAACTCCGCGTCGAACTCCCCCACCCCCTCCAGAAACCCACCCCCCCTCGCAGAACTCGTCCCCCGGACATCAGGACCACCACCCAACAAAGAATCCAGATCCCACCCCCGATCCTCCGGAAAAGGACCCACCGCGTCCCCACCCGACACCACCAACCGCCACAGATCCTCCGCCGACCGCACACCACCCGGATAACGACACGCCATCCCCACAATGACCACCGGATCATCCCCCACACCCCCCGAACCCACGACCGGCTCCACGACCGACGCGCTCTCCTCCGGGACGCCGGAGAGCGTGTCGTGCAGGAAATCGGCGAGCGCGCGCGGACTGGGGTGGTCGAAGACCAGCGAGGCGGGCAGCGTGAGAGCGGTGAGCGCGGCGAGCCGGTTGCGGAGTTCGACGGCGGCGAGCGAGTCGAAGCCGAGGGCGCGGAAGGACCGGTCCGGGTCGATCGCGTCCCCCGAGGGGTGCATCAGCAGTTCAGCGGCGTGCGAGCGGACGACGTCCAGGAGTTCGGCGCGCCGCTCGTCGGCGGTACGGCCGTCGAGGCGGGCGAGCAGAGCGCCGCCCGCGGGGGTGGACGGGGTGATGACCCGGCGGAGCAGGGGCCGCTCCGCGGCGGGGCCGTGCGCCTCGGCGTAGCGGTCCCAGTCGACGTCGACGACGAGCAGAGCGGCGGGCTCCTGGCGCAGCGCCACCTCCAGGGCCCGCAGGGCGGTCGCGGGGCGCATCGGCCGGAAGCCGGTGCGCCGCACGCGGTCACGGACCGTGCCGTCCGCGGCGGCCATGCCGTCGCCCTGCCAGGCGCCCCAGGCCACGGCGGTGGCGGGCAGGCCCTGGAGGCGGCGGCGCTCGGCGAGGGCGTCGAGAGCGGCGTTGGCCATGGCGTAGTTGGCCTGGCCCGCGGCGCCGACGACCCCGGCGAGCGAGGAGAACAGGACGAAGGCGTCCAGGTCGTGGCCGCGGGTGAGTCTGTCGAGGTGGAGAGCACCGTCCGTCTTGGCGGCGAGCACTCCGGCGAGGCGCTCGGCGGTGAGCGAGGTGATCACGCCGTCGTCTAGCACTCCGGCCGCGTGCACCACCGCCTTCAGCGGGAGTTCGGCGGGGATGCCGTCGAGGACCGCCGCGAGCGCCTGCTCGTCCGCCACGTCGCAGGTGGCGAGGGTGACCCGGGCTCCCAACTCTTCGAGTTCAGCGGCGAGTTCGGCGGCCCCGGGCGCCTCGGCGCCCCGCCTGCTGGTGAGCAGCAGGTGGGCGGCGCCCGCCGTCGCCAGGCGCCGGGCCAGGTGGGCGCCGAGGGCCCCAGTCCCGCCGGTGATCAGTACGGTTCCGGCCGGCGCCCACTCCTCGTGCGCCTGGACCGGCTCCATCCGCTCCAGACGGCGCGCGTGGACCGCGCCGTCCGGACGCAGGGCGACCTCGTCCTCTCCGACGGCGCCGGAGAGCAGCACGGCGAGCCGCCGTCCCGTCTCCGCGTCCAGTTGGCCGGGAAGGTCCACCACGCCGCCCCAGCCGCCGGGCAGTTCGAGCGCGGCGACGCGACCGAGGCCCCAGAGCTGGGCCTGGGTGGGGTTCACCGTGGCGCCGGGACCGTCGGCCGCCGGTACGGTGACCGCCGCCCGGGTACCGAGCCAGAGCGGTGCGTCAGTCCGCGTGTCGGAGAGTGCCTGGATCAGTGACAGCGTCTGGTACGGGGCGAGTTCACCGTGCGGCAGGGAGAGGATCCCGGCGGGCGGGGCATCGGTGTCATCGAGGACGGCGGCGAGGCGGAGGGCCAGCCGCTGACGGTCGTCGCCCTCGGTCAGGGGCAGCCGGAGCACCCGCGCTCCCGCCTGTTCCAGGGCGGCGGTCACCTCCGCGGGGAGCCCGTCCGCGGCTTCGTCTCGGCCGTCGCTGACCACCACCCAATCACCGCCGAGTGCGGCTGACGTGGCGCCCGGAAAAGCCAACGGCGCGGCCAGCGGCACCTGTTCCCAGGTCGCCCGGTACAGCAGTCCGTCGGGGTCGTCCGTACCGTCCGCCGCCCGTCGCATCGGGGTGTCCGGCCAGTAGCGCCGCCTCGCGAAGGGGTAGGTGGGCAGTCCGGTCCGGCGCGCCCCGGAACCGGCGAAGTAGGCGGCCCAGTCCACCGGGACACCCCAGGTGAACAGTGTGCCGAGCGCGGCGGTCACGGTGGAGGACTCGGAGCGGCCGCGGCGGCACAGGGCGGTGACGCCGGGCGCGAGGGCCCCTTCTCTGCCCGTCGCGGGCAGGCATTCCCGCGCCATCGGGCTCAGTACGGCGTCGGGACCCACTTCGAGGTAACGAGCCACACCCTGCCCGGCGAGCGTACGAACCCCCTCGGCGAACAGCACCGACTCACGCACCTGCCGAACCCAGTACCCCACGTCCGACAGCTCACCGGGCACCGCCACACGACCGGTGACGTTGGAGACCACCGGGATCCGCGGCTCGGACAACTCCACCTCGCGGAGTGCCGCGGCGAACTCGTCGAGCATCGGCTCCATCAACGGCGAGTGGAAAGCGTGACTCACCTCCAACCGCTTCACGCGGTGCCCCAACGCCCGAGCCTCCCCAACAACCTCCGCGACCGCCTCCCCCTCACCCGACACCACCACCGACGCCGGACCATTCACCGCCGCCACCCCAACCCGACCCTCATACCCCGACAACAGGCCCACGACGACCTCGCACGAGGCCCCCACCGCCACCATCACCCCACCCCCAGGCAACGCATCCATCAACCGACCCCGCGCGGCGACGAGTCGAGCCGCGTCCGGCAACGAGAACACCCCCGCCACACAAGCCGCCGCCACCTCACCTATGGAATGCCCCAGCAGGTAGTCCGGCCGCACACCCCACGACTCCAACAACCGGAACAACGCCACCTCCACCGCGAACAACCCCGCCTGCGCCCACACCGTCCGCCCCAACAACACAGCGTCATCACCAAACACCACACCCCGCACCGACCCACCCAGATGACCATCCAACTCCCCACACACCTCATCGAACACAGCCGCGAACACCGGAAACGCCCCATACAACTCCCGCCCCATACCCAACCGTTGCGACCCCTGCCCCGAGAACAGGAAGGCCAACTGGCCGCCCTCGCTCCCGGGGACGTCGCCCGCCACTGTCCCGGCGTCGGCCAGTCCCGCGAGGCCGCGCAGTAGTTCGGCGTGGTGGGCGGCCGTCAGCGCGGCACGGTGCTCCAGCGGGGAGCGGGTGAGCGCGAGGCTCCACGCCACGTCTGGCAACGGGAGTTCGGGCCGGTCGGCCAGGAACGCGTGCAGCGAGGCCGCCTGCGCGCGCAGCCCGTCCGCGTCACGCGCGGAGATGAGGATCGGGAGGGGGGCGCCGTCGGGTGTGCTGGCGGCGGTCCGCGGTTCGGCGGGCGGCGGGGTGGGCGGCTCCTCCAGGATGATGTGGGCGTTGGTGCCGCTGATCCCGAACGAGGAGACCCCCGCCCGACGCGGACGCCCCTCCACCACCGGCCACTCCCGCTCCTCCCCCAACAACCGCACCCCACCCGAAGACCAATCCACCAACGAAGACGGCTCCTCCACGAACAACGTCCGCGGCAACACCCCCCACCGCATCGCCATCACCATCTTGATCACACCCGCCACACCCGCAGCCGCCTGCGTATGACCAAGATTCGACTTCACCGACCCCAACCACAACGGCCGACCAGCCTCCCGACCCCGCCCATACACCCCCAACAACGCCTCCGCCTCAATCGGATCACCCAACACCGTCCCCGTCCCATGCCCCTCCACCACATCCACCCCACCCACACCCACCCCACCATCCACCAACGCACCACGAATCACCCGCCGCTGAGCCACCCCATTCGGCGCCGACAAACCATTCGACGCACCATCCTGATTCACCGCACACCCCCGCACCACACCCCACACCTCATGACCCAACCGCCGCGCCACCGACAACCGCTCCACCAACACCAACCCCACACCCTCACCCCACCCCGTACCATCCGCACCCCCACCAAACGCCCGACACCGCCCATCACCCGACAACCCACCCTGCCGACTGAAATCCACAAACGAACCCGGCGTCGACATCACCGTCACACCACCCGCCACCGCCACATCACACTCACCCCGCCGCAACGACTCCACAGCCAACCGCAACGCCACCAACGACGACGAACACGCCGTATCCACCGTCAACGCAGGACCCTCAAACCCATAGAAATACGCCAACCGACCCGACAACACGCTGCCGGCCAGGCCGGTGCTGAGGTAGCCCTCGACGCCTGGCTCCTCGGCGAGGCGGAGCGCGTAGTCGTGGTACATCTGCCCGGCGAAGACACCGGTGCGGCTGCCGCGCAGGGACTCGGGGTCGATCCCGGCGTGTTCGAAGAGTTCCCAGGAGGTCTCCAGCAACAACCGCTGCTGCGGATCCATCGCCAACGCCTCACGCGGCGAAATACCGAAGAACTCCGCGTCGAACTCCCCCACCCCCTCCAGAAACCCACCCCCCCTCGCAGAACTCGTCCCCCGGACATCAGGACCACCACCCAGCAAAGAATCCAGATCCCACCCCCGATCCTCCGGAAAAGGACCCACCGCGTCCCCACCCGACACCACCAACCGCCACAGATCCTCCGCCGACCGCACACCACCCGGATAACGACACGCCATCCCCACAATGACCACCGGATCATCCCCCACACCCCCCGAACCCACGGGGGACGCGTTCTCCGGGTGCTCCGGCCCTTCGGCCTCCTCCGGCGCGTCGTCGCCGAGGAGTTCGCGTCCGAGGTGGGTGGCGACCGCCCACGGCGTCGGGTGGTCGAACGCCAGGGAGGCCGGGAGAACGAGGCCCGTCACGGAGATCAGCCGGTTGCGCAGTTCCACCGCGGTACGGGAGTCGAACCCCAGCGAACGGAACGCCTTCCGGGGATCCACCGTCCGGGAGTCCGCGAGTCCCAGCAGCTTCGCCATCTCCGCCACGACCGTCTCCAGGAGATGGCGGCGCGTGTCCCCCGGCCTCAGCTCGCGGTACTCCGCGGCGAGTTGACGTGCGCGCTCCGGGTCGGGCCCGGCTCCCGTGGTCGCCGGGGCGGCCACGTCGGCGGTGGCGAGGCGCACCGTCACGGAACGCTCCAGCAGCGCGGCGTCCAGGGCCTCGGCGAGCGCGTCCGGCCCGGTCTCCTCCGGTACGGCGGTGAGCGCGACGGCGAAGCGCCCGGCGGCGGCGAGGCCGCTGACCGTCGCGTCGTGGGCGCCGTCCGCCGAGAGCAGGACCAGCACCGCCTCGGGGTGCGTGGGATCGGGGGCGCCGTCTGGCAGAGGGGCGACCGTGACCTCGGCACCGTGCGTCCCCCGCAGGTGGTCGGCGAGTCCGCGAGCGCCGGTGGCGGACGCCTCGTCATGGACGAGTTCCACGCGGGCGCCCCGCACCGGACTGGTGTCGTCGTCCGGAACCGAGGCGGGCAGCGGCGCACCGTCCGGGTCGAGGAGCCGGGAGTGGTGAGTGGCCGTGCAGGCGAGCAACCGGGACGGCCGCTCGGCGACCTGGTGACGGATCGTCTTGCCGGAGGCGGTGCGCGGAACACTGTCGGTGCGGTGGAGCCGCACGGGCACCTTGAACCAGGCCAGGCGCGCGCGCAGCGCCGCGGTGATCGCCCCCACCGGCAGCGCCTGCCCGGGGCGGGCCACCAGATAGGCGGTGGGGACCTCACCGAGGGTGGTGTGCGGGCGGGCTACCACCGCCACATCAGCGACCTCGGCGCTCTCCCGGATGACGTCCTCGATCTCGGCGGGGTGCATGTTCTCCCCACCGCGGATGATCAGTTCCCGGAGACGGCCGGTGATGCGCAGGTACCCCCGCGCGTCGAGGCGGCCCATGTCCCCCGTCCGGTACCAGACGCCGTCGAAGGCGGCCCTGGTCTGCTCGGGGGCGTTGTGGTAACCGAGCATCAGGCTGGGGCTGTTGACCTGGATCTCGCCCTCGGCTCCGGTGGGCAGCACGGCGCCGGTCTCCGGGTCGGTGACTCGGACGTCGATGCCGGGGACGGGGGTGCCGCAGGAGCCGTGGACACGGTCGCCGTCCGGGGGGTTGCAGGTGATGACGCCGGTGGTCTCCGTGCTGCCGTAGCTGTCGATCAGGGGGATACCGAAGGCGGACTGGAACCGCTCCCCGAGGGCGGCGCTGGTGAGTGAACCGGCCACCAGGAAGGCGCGCAGGCCGTCGAGTTCAAGGCCCTCGTTCTCGGCGCGGTCCACCAGGTAGTGGCACATGGTGGGGACGGCGGCCATCAACGTGCAGGGCTCTTCGCGGAGTTCGGCGACGATCTCCGCGGGCGAGAAGTCGTCGAGGACACGGGCCGTGGCGCCGGCGGCGAGGACCCCGAGGACACCCAGGTTGAAGGCGAAGCTGTGGTGCAGTGGCAGCGGCCACAGCAGGCGGTCGCCGCGGCCGATCCCGAGCACCGACACGTAGCCGTGCACGGCGGACCACAGGGCGGCGTACTGGGTGGAGAGCACGCCCTTGGGTGCCCCGGTGGTGCCGGAGGTGTACAGCATCCAGGCCACCTGGTCGAGCCCGAGGCCGTCCGGGGCGGGGAGGGCGGGCTCGGTGGCGAGGAGTTCCGTGTAGTCGTGGACGTGCCCGGGGCGGGCAGCACGGTCACTCTCCGTGAGATTACGGCCCGTTTCCGGGACGACGACGAACCGCAGATCGTCGCGGAGCCCGGGGAGCCGCCGGAGCCGGGCGAAGCGCGCCTCGTCGGTGATGACGAGAGCGGCCCCCGAGTCGGAGAGGATGTGCGCCAGCTCCGAGTCCCCGGAATTCGGGTTCACCGGAATACCGACGAGTTCGGCACGGGTCAGCGAAAAGGCGCCCTCGATCATTTCCGTACGGTTGCCGAGGCAGACGAGTGCACGCTCCCCCGACCCGATTCCGAACGAAGCGAAGTGGCCGGCGAGGCGCCCGGTGTTCTCCGACAGCTCGGCATAGGTCAGCCGACGCACCCTGTCGGAGTAGGCAACCGCGTTGCCGCATTCCGCGGCATGCGTCCTGAGAATGTCCGAAACGGGACGGATCAGAGCAGCAGCCACTGCATTGACCCCCCACTCGATCAGTCAAAGTCATAAACCGGGAAAGGCACCTTCTGAGCCCCGGCAGGCGGCGGACCGGAAGATCCAGCCAGCCGCCGGGGGCGAGACTAAGCGACGCGCGACCGCAGGGCAACACGTGTGACCCTCTTGACGCTTTCAGGCCCATGCCCCCACTCTCACCTGCGAGTTGAAGCCATGGATCAAGCGGAGCACCGCCACCGAAGCGAACCGCCGCGGCCGCCGTACCCCGGCGCGGACCGCCTCCGGCTGTCCGTTCACGGCGGGCGACTGTACCCTCCAGCCATCACGGGCGCACCCTTCCCGTAGCTGCCGTCGACGCCGAAGCGGGCGACAGTTCACCGAGGAAGAGGGCGACCTTTTCTGGACATTCACCACAGCCGGAGGCGGACACTCCGGCCGACGGCCCCCACCGCAGCCGAATACCGACAAAGGAGTTCCGGGTGAGTTTGCCGATCATGGACGACGAGTTCCTCACCAACCCCTACCCCGCGTACCAGGCGTTGCAGTCCGGGGGCCCGGTGCACCGAATGCTGCTCCCCAGCGGCCTGCGCGTCTGGGCGGTGGTCAGCTACGAGGAAGCGCGCACGGCGCTCACCCACCCTTCGCTCTCCAAGGACTTCGACGCCTCGGTCCAACTCGGCTATTTCGACCGGGAAATGACGGAGGGCGGCATCCCGCGTGCCGAGCACAGCTCGGTGGGCCAGCACATGCTCAACATGGACCCGCCCCATCACACTCGGTTGCGGAAACTGGTCAACAAGGCCCTGACCGTCCGCAGCGTGAAGAAGCTGGAACCGGTCATCGAGGCGATCAGCTCGGAGCTGCTCGACGCCACCGAGGCCGTAGCCGCCGCGTCCCCGGACGGCTCGGTGGACCTGGTCGCGGAGTAC
Organism: Streptomyces sp. AJS327; assembly: GCF_013450295.1. GTDB lineage: Bacteria > Actinomycetota > Actinomycetes > Streptomycetales > Streptomycetaceae > Streptomyces. The sequence continues at coordinate 1,914,864 of NZ_SKBR01000002.1, read as the reverse complement.
ACCTCACGCTTCCCAGTCCGGGTGCTGGGTGAGCTGCTCGGCATCGACGAGGAGCACTTCCCGGTGCTCGTGGGGCTGACCGCCGCGATCATGTCGGACGACAACGAGAACGCCCGGGACAACATGGCGCTGTTCGGCAAGCACATTACCGAGATGATCGCGCGGAAGCGGGAGCGTCCGGGCGAGGACCTGGTGAGTTCGCTGATCCAGGCCCGGGACGAGGAGGAGCGGCTGTCCGACGTGGAGCTGGTCTCCACCGTCTTCCTGATGGTCGTGGCCGGCTACGAGACCACCGTCAACATGATCGGGCACGGGCTGCGCGCCCTGCTCAACCACCCCGAGCAGCTGGCCGCGCTGCGCGACGACCACTCGCTCATACCGGGCGCCAACGAGGAGTTCCTCCGCTACGAGGGGCCGGGCAACCGTGCCACGCTGCGCTTCGCCACCGAGCCCTTCGAACTGGGCGGCGTCACCATCGGCACCGGTGAGTACGTCTCGGTGCTGCTCGGCTCGGCCAACCGGGACGGGACCCAGTTCGTCTGCCCCCACCAGCTCGACGTGCGGCGTTCCCCCACCGGGCACCTGGGTTTCGGTCACGGCGTCCACTACTGCGTCGGGGCCCCGCTGGCCCGGCTGGAGCTGGAGATCGCCCTGCGCCACCTCCTGACCCGCTACCCGGACATCGAACTCGCCGTTCCCGACAGCGAGTTGCGTTGGCGCAGGAGCTTCATGATGCAGGGCCTGGAGCGGCTTCCGGTCCGCCTCAGCAAGGGCTGAGCGAGCCGGTGCCGGCCACCACGCGGGGGTCCGGCACCGGCCGTGCACACGATCCTCCCCGGGCCCGGACGCCCGGGGCCGGGCTCAGGAGGTACCGAACTCCTTCTGGATGAAGTCGTAGATCTCGTCCGCGGACGCCGTGCCGAGCGCCTCGACGCCGCCCTCCGGGACCCCCTCCGATACCGTCCCCGACGCGGTGGGCGCGGCGCAGAGCGCGGCGAGCGCGGTCAGGCGCTCGTGCAGCCTGGCCCGGGTGCCGTCCTCCCCGCCCGCTTCCACCAGGGCGCGGACGGCGGTCTCGATCCCGTCCAGCTCACCCAGTACGGCGGGGTCCTCCCCGGTCACCGTCAGCTGGTCGAGGAGGTGGGCGGCGAGGGCGGCCGGTGTCGGGTGGTCGAAGACCAGGGTGGTGGGCAGGGTCAGGCCGACCGCGGCGCCGAGCCGGTTCCGCAACTGGACGGCGGTGAGCGAGTCCAGGCCCAGGTCGAAGAAGCCCTTGCCCTCCTCCACCGCCGCGGCGCCCGGCAGGCCGAGGACCGCCGCGGCGTGTCCCCGGACCAGGTCGAGCAGCACCCGCCGTCGCTCCGGCTCGGGCACGCCCGCCAGTTGCCGCGCGAAGCTGACCTCCGGCGTCACCTCCGTACCGTCCCGGCGGGCGGCCGGGGCGGGCAGCAGGCCGCGGAAGAGCGGCGGGACGCCGCCGCCAGCGGCGCCGCGGCGCAGGTCCGCGAGATCGAGCCGGAAGGGGACGAGCACCGCCTCCTCGTGGCCGAGGGCGGCGTCGAAGAGGGCCAGTCCGTCCTCGGTGGACAGGGCCCGCAGGCCGTCCCGTTCGATCCGCGCGAGCGCGGCCCCGTCCAGGTGCCCCGTCATGCCACTGGCGGCGGCCCACAGCCCCCACGCCATCGAGATCGCGGGGCGCCCCTCAGCCCGGCGGCGCTGGGCGAGCGCGTCCACCAGGGCGTTGGCGGCGGCGTAGGTGGCCTGGCCGGGGGCGCCGAACAGGGCGGCGGCCGAGGAGAACAGGACGAAGGCGCGGAGGTCCGCGTCCCGGGTCAGCTCGTCGAGGTGCAGCGCGGCGTCCGCCTTGGCCCGCAGCACCGCTTCGAACCGCTCCGGGGTCAGCGAGTCCACCACCCCGTCGTCCAGGACGCCCGCCGCGTGCACCACGGCGGTGAGCGGATGCTCGGCCGGTACGGAGGAGAGCAGTTCGGCCAGCGCCTCGCGGTCCCCCGCGTCGCAGGCCGCGACCCGTACGTCGGCACCCATCTCCCGTAGTTCGGCGGCGAGTTCGGGCGCCGAACCACCGCGGCTGACGAGCAGCAGCCGCCGGGCCCGATGCTCGGCGACCAGATGCCGGGCCACGGCGGCGCCCAGGGTGCCGGTCCCTCCGGTGATCAGAACGGTGCCCTCGGGGTCGAGTTCGACCGGTTCGGCGGCGGCCGCCCGGGCGAGCCGTGGCGCGAACGGTTCCCCGTCCCGGACGGCGACCTCCGGCTCGCCGGAGGCGGCGGCGTCGGCGAGCGGCGCGGCGGACGGAGCGTCGGCCGGGGACAGGTCGACGAGGACGAACCGGCCGGGGTTCTCCGACTGCGCGGAACGCACCAGGCCACGCACGGCGGCGGCGGCCGGATCGGGCGCGCCGGTCTCGCCGGGCAGGGCGACAGCGCCCCGGGTGACCAGAAGCAACCGGGTCCGGGTGAGCCGTGGTTCGCCCAGCCAGGACTGGAGCAGCGTGAGGGTTTCGGCGGTCGCCTCGCGCACCGTACGGCCGACCGGGACGGCGACGGCGACCAGGTCGGGGGCGTCGGCGGAGGCGTCCGGGGCGCCGAGGGCGGCGGTGAGGGCGGCGACGTCGGCGTACCGCGGTCCGTCGGCGGGGAGGTCCGTGTCGCCGAGCACCGCGAAACTCGTGGTGGCTGTGGGGCGTCCGAGGCGCTCCCAGGCGATCCGGAAGAGCGAGTCGCCGCGCAGACCCGCGAGTTGGCCCTTGCGCACCGGGCGGAGCGCCAGGGACTCGACCCGGGCGACCGGCAGCCCCGAGGGGTCGGCCAGGCTCAGCGTGACGGCGTCCTCACCGGCGGGGGTGAGGGTGGCGCGCAGGGCGCGGGCGCCGGAGGCGCGGAGTTCGGCGCCGTGCCAGGCGAAGGGCAACCGGCCACCGGAGTCCCCGGTGTCTCCGGTGGGGCCGAGCGAGACGGACTGGAGCACCGCGTCGAGCAGGGCCGGGTGCAGGCCGAACGCGCTTGCCTGGCCGTGGAGTTCGTCCGGCAGCTCCAGTTCGGCGAAGACCTCGTCGCCGCGCCGCCAGGCCGCCTTCAGGCCCTGGAAGGCGGGACCGTAGGAGAAGCCCTTGCTGGCGAACCCGGCGTAGAACTCCTCAAGTTCCAGCGGCTGGGCTCCGGTGGGCGGCCAACTGGTCTGGGGCAGGCCGGGGGTGGCCGGGGTGGCGGGGGCGAGCGATCCGGTGGCGTGCCGGGTCCAGGCCGCGTCGGCTTCGGTGTCCCCGGCGGGGCGGGCGTGCACCTCGACGGGGCGGCGGCCCTCGGCGTCCGGGGCGGCGAGCGCCACCTGGATCTGCGCCCCACCGCGCTCGGGGAGCAACAGGGGTGCCTCCAGGACGAGTTCGTCGACGCGCGGGCAGCCGATGGTGGCACCGGCGTGGAGGGCCAGTTCCAGGAAGGCGGTGCCGGGGAGCAGCACGGAACCGTGCAGGGCGTGGTCCGCGAGCCACGGGTGCGAGGAGAGCGAGAGCAGGCCGGTCATCAGGTGGCCGTCGCTGCCGGGCAGCGGGACCGCGGCGCCGAGCAGCGGGTGTCCCGCGCCGGTCAGGCCGAGTGAGGGGGCGTCGGCGCGTCCGGCGCCGGTCTCCGGCCACAGGGGTTCGCGTTGGAAGGGGTAGGTGGGCAGGTCGATCGGCTCTGGGACCGAACCGCCCCGCAGGGCCGCCCAGTTGACCGGGACGCCGTGCACGTGGGCGTGGGAGAGGGCGGCGGTGAACCGCGCGGGGCCGCCCTCGCCGCGGCGCAGGGTCTCGCCCACGAAGACCTGTCCGGCGTCGGCCGTCTCGCAGGTCTCACGCAGTCCGACGTGGAGGACCGGGTGCGGGCTGATCTCCAGGAAGTGCGTGTGGCCCGCGGCCGCCAGGGCGCGCACCGCCGGTTCGAAGCGGACGGTGCGGCGCATGTTGCGGTACCAGTAGTCACCGTTCAGTTCGTCCGTCTCCAGGAAGCCTCCGGTGACGGTGGAGCAGAACGGCGTGTCGACGGCGGGAGGGGCGAGTTCGGCGAAGGCGTCGAGCATCCGGTCGCGTACCTGGTCGATCGCCGCCGAATGGCCGGGCGTGTCCACGCCGTTGACCCGGCGTGCCCAGACACCGGCCTCGCTGAAGGCGGCCAGGGCCGCTTCGAGCGCGTCCGCGTCGCCTGAGATCACCACGGAGCTGGGGCCGTTGACGGCGGCCACCGAGAGGGTGTCCTCCCAGGGCGCGAGGTGCGCGCGTACCGCCTCCGTGGACAGCGCCACCGAGGCCATGCCGCTGGTTCCGGAGAGTTCCAGGAGCGCCTGGCTGCGCAGGGCGACGACCCGGGCGGCCTCGTCCAGGGTGAGCGCGCCGGCCACCACGGCGGCGGCCACCTCACCCTGGCTGTGCCCGACCACGGCGGCCGGTTCGACTCCGGCGGCGCGCCAGAGGTCGGCGAGGCCGAGCATCACCGCGAAGAGGGCGGGCTGGAGCACGTCCACCCGTTCCAGGGAGGGAGTGCCGGGGGCGCCACGCAGCACCTCGGTCAGTGACCAGTCCACGTACGGTGCGAGCGCCTTCTCGCAGTCGGCGACCCGGTCCGCGAACGCCGGGGCGGAGTCGAGGAGTTGGACGGCCATGCCGGGCCACTGGGAGCCCTGGCCGGGGAAGACGAAGACGGGGCGCGGCTCCCCGCCGAGTGCCGCGCCCTCCGTGATCCCGGGGTGCGGCTCGCTGGCGGCGAGCGCGTCCAGGGAGGCGGTGAGGTCGTCCGCGGAAGCAGCGGTGAGGACCGCGCGGTGCTCGTGCAGCGCGCGGGTTTCGGTCAACGCGGCGGCGAGGGAGCCCAGTTCGGGAAGCGGCGCGGTGGTGAGACGCTCGCGCAGGGCGCGGGCGCTGTCGCCCAGGGCGGCCGGAGTGGCGCCGGACAGGACGAACTGGAGCGGGGACGGCGCGGTGAACAGCGGTGCGGTGACGGGACGTTCGGGCTCGGGCTCCGCGAAGTCCGGTGCCGCCTCCAGTACCGCGTGGGCGTTCGTCCCGCTGATCCCGAAGGAGGAGACGGCGGCGCGGCGTGGCCGTCCGGTCTCCGGCCAGGGGCGGGGCTCCTGGAGCACCCGGACGGTGTCCGCGCTCCAGTCAACGTGGTCGGTGGGCCGTTCGCAGTGCAGGGACTTCGGCAGGACCCCGGCCCGTATCGCCATCACCATCTTGATGACACCGCCGACGCCGGCGGCGGCCTGGCTGTGGCCGATGTTGGACTTCAGCGAACCGAGCCAGAGGTGGCGGCCCTCGGCCCGTTCCCTGCCGTAGGTGGCGAGCAGCGACTGGGCCTCGATGGGGTCGCCGAGCGCGGTGCCGGTGCCGTGTGCCTCCACCGCGTCGATCTCGTCGGGCCGCAGCCGGGCGTTCTCCAGCGCGGTGCGGATGACGCGCTGCTGTGCGGGCCCGTTGGGCGCGGTGAGGCCGTTGCTCGCGCCGTCCTGGTTGACCGCCGAGCCACGGATGACGGCGAGCACGGGGTGGCCGTTCCGGCGCGCGGCGGAGAGTCTTTCGAGGAGGATCACGCCAACCCCCTCGCCCCAGCCCGTGCCGTCCGCTTCCTGCGAGAACGCCTTGCAGCGGCCGTCCGGGGAGAGCGAGCGCTGGCGGCTGAACTCGATGAAGGAGGCGGGGGTCGGCATCACGGTGGCGCCGCCCGCGAGCGCGAGCGAGCATTCGCCGCGGCGGAGCGATTCGGCGGCGAGGTGGATGTTGACCAGTGAGGAGGAGCAGGCGGTGTCGGTGGTGACGGACGGGCCCTCGAAGCCGAAGGTGTACGAGACGCGGCCGGAGGCGATGCTGCCCGCGCTGCCGTTGATCACGTAGCCGGCCAGTTCCGGCCGGTCTTCGAGGAGTCCCGCGTACTCGTGGTACATCACCGAGACGAAGACTCCGGTGTCACTGCCGCGCAGGGTGGTCATGTCGATCCCGGCGCGCTCCACGGACTCCCAGGTCGTCTCCATCAGGAGGCGCTGCTGGGGGTCCATGGCCAGCGCCTCACGCCGGTTGATCCCGAAGAAGCCGGCGTCGAAGCGGGTGACGTCCCGGAGGAAGCCGCCCTCCCGGGTGTAGGTGTGACCGACGCGGTCCGGGTCGGGGTCGTAGATCCCTTCGACGTCCCAGCCACGGTCGCGCGGGAAGGGACCGATGGCGTCGGTGCCCTCGTCGACCAGTCGCCACAGGTCCTCCGGCGAGGCGACGCCGCCCGGATAGCGGCAGGCCATGCCCACGACGGCGACCGGCTCGTGCGCCGCCTCGTCGATGTCGTGCAACTGCTGCCGCGCATGCTGTAGTTCGGCGGTCGCGCGCTTCAGATAGTCCCGCAGCTTCTCTTCAGCCGCCATGGATTTCGCCTTTCTCGGAAACCGTGCGTCGGCGGAGCCGGAGAGGTTCCCGGCGCGCCGGTTCATGCGTCCGCAGCGGCCGCCCCGACGTCCTCGGGGGCGGCGAGCACCGGCAGCAGCCGGAGGCGGCTGGCGGTCCTGTTGATGTCGATGGGCAGTGCCTCGCCGCGCAGGCACTCCTCCAGGGGTGCCTCGCCGATCAGATGGAAGCGGGCGTCGCGGTCACAGAGGACGTCGACCAGGTTGGCGAAGCGCTGGGCCGCGTCCCGGCTGCCGCCGGTCATCCGGGGAAGCCCGGACAGCACCCAGTGGTCGAAACGGTCGGCGAGCGAGAGGTAGTCGATGGTGGAGGTCGCCGCGTCACACAGTTCCGCGAAGTCGAACCACACCTGCGCTTCCCGCACGGCGAGTGCGGGGAGTTCGCGACCGCCGGTCTCGACGCCGCACCGCTCGTCCGGTCCGGGTCGTACGAGTCCGGCGGCCGTCAACTGCCGTGCGGTGCCCGGCCAGAGATACCCACCGCGCTGGAACTCGGTCCGCGCTTCCGTGGGGCGGCTCTCGGCGCGGTAGTCGGTGGGTCCGGCCACCTCGACGGTGTCCATGGAGCTTTCGAGCAGCGTGATGAGCGGCTCGACCATGTGGTGGTAGACGGGGTTCGGCATCAGCCCGGCGGGCGGGTAGTTGGAGGTGGTGAGCAGGGTGATGTTCTGCTCGAAGAGCGAGGTGAGGACGCGCCCCATCATCATCGCGTCGCCCGGGTCGTGTACGTGGAACTCGTCGAAGCACAGGAAGCGGCAGCCGTCGAGGAGTTCGGCCACGGCGAGTTCGCAGGCGCGGCGGTCGGCGCGGTGACGCGCATAGGCGGCGTGGAACTCGCGGAAGAACTCGTGGAAGTGCACCCGGCGCTTCTGCCGTACGTCGACGGCCTCGAAGAAGGCCGTGGCCAGCCAGCTCTTGCCCCGTCCGACCGGTCCCCAGAGGTAGACGCCCCGGGGAGGCGGGTTGGCGCCGAAGAGACGGCGTTTGCGGGTGAGTTCCGCGTCGAGCCGGGCCAGCCGCCCGGCCGCGGTGCGCTGGGCGGGATCGAGGGTGAAGCCCGCCTGTGTCGCGGCGAGTTCGACCTTCTCCATCACGGTGCCGATCCTCGTTCCCCGATCCACTTCGATACCTGTGCACGCGTCGGACGGCGACATGGTGCCAGAGCCTCATGACCGCGCCAATGCCAGCCGGGAGGTGTGACGATCATCACCTCCACCGCTGGCCACCGGTGCCCACCAGGTGGAACGACATGAACCGGGACGTCGCACGGACGGCCGGGCGCCCCGCACCCAGCTGACCCCCACGGCGGGCGGAGCCGGGGGTGCGGCGGCCCCGCCCCCGCGTCCCGGACGGCATCGGACCGCCGCGCCCTCAGCACGGGCCCGGATCCCCCACCCTCGGCCGCCGGATCGGGCGGCACCGCGCGTCCCGTCGCCACGTCAGCCGGCCCGGCGTACCCACGCGGCCACCAGACCCCCGGCCGCACGCGTTCCCTCGCACTCATCCGGCCACGGTCACCTCGCCCGCCCACATCCCCCTCGCCTACGCGGACTGGGTGTCAACCCGGGAATCCATTGACCATTCGCGCAACCAGTGCCATTCTCTCGCCATGAACGCGTAATCAAAGCCTCATCCTGTTACGCGGCATGGATGGTGAGCGCGGCGTCCGCGCTCGCGTCGGCGTCTGAGACGGGAGCCCCCATGTCCGACGAAGAGATCATTCTGCTCAATCCTACGGAACTGGACTCCGCTCCGGTCGGTGACGAGCTGTACCGGGCGGACTACGTCCTGCTCGGGCTGCTCGGCGTCCTGCTGCCCGCCCTGCTGCTGATCGGAGGGTGGCTGTGAAGGGCGGGTCGGGGATGATCAGGATTCCGAGGTCCAGCCTCCCCGTTCCCCTCGGTGAGCGGAACTGGAACGGATTCGTGCTGGGCACGGTGTGCGCGACGGCCGGGATCGCGACGTGGTCCTTCGTCGTGGGTGGCTCCTCCGCGTCGTACCTCAACGCCAAGATGGGCATGGCGGCCATGCTCGCCGGCGGCCTGATCGGCCAGCTGCTCGTCACCCTGGCCACCATTCCGGTCAGCACCAAGCACGGCATCGAGACCGTCATCTCGACCAAACCGCAGCTGGGTATCCGGGGCAGCTACCTCGCGCTGTTCATGCAGTACGCCACGGCCCTGGGCTGGAACGCGGTCCTGATGATCTTCTTCGGACGGTCCGCGGCATCCATCCTGGAGGTCACCGGCCTGATCGACTCCTCCGCGAGATCGACCGCGGCGACGGTGTTCTCCGTGGTCGGCATCGTGCTGGTGTGGATACTCGTCAGCCGAGGGGCCAAGTCGCTACAGAAGGTCGGCCCCGTCATCGCCATCGCCATCTCCCTGATGGCGGTCTACCTGCTGGTCGTGCTGTTCCGCGCGCACGGGTCCGGCGAGATCTTCTCCGCCCAGCCGCTCGCCCCCTCCCCGGACCGGCTGCTCAACTACACCTCGGTCGTCGAGCTGCTGATCGTCAGCACCTGGGGCTGGTGGACGTACATGGGCGGGATGGTGCGGATGGTCGACACCGCGCGGAAGGCGGTGCTGCCATCCATGCTGGGGCTGGGTGTCGCCTGGGTCGTGGTGGCCATCGTCAGCCTGTACTCCTCGCTGACCACCGGCGAGGCGGATCCGACCGTCTGGGCCCCGAAGGTGGCCGGTGACGTGGGGGGTGTCATCGTCCTGCTCTTCGTGGCCTTCGCGAACATCGGCTCGACGCTCGTCGGGGCCTACGTGGCCACACTGGGTGTCTTCCAGATTCCGCAAGTGAGCAGTCGTCTGCGGTGGAGGGTGGTGGCCGCGGTCGTGCTGTCGCCGATGCTGGTGGTCGTCCTCTTCTTCGCCACGGAGTTCTACGACAACGTGGACCGTTTCATGGCCTTCATCGGGTTGATGATCGCGCCGATGGTCGGCATCCAGATCGCGGACTGGTACCTCATGGGACGTCGCCGATCGCTGCGGATCTCCGGCCTGTACCGCCACAACTCGACCTCGTGCTACTGGTACCTGGGCGGATTCAACCCCGCCGGAATCATCGCCCTCGCGCTGGGAAGCCTGACCTACCAGCTGCTGCTGAACCCCGTCACCTACGAACCGCGGTCGGACCTGTTCAAGTACCTGACCGCCTCACTGCCCGCCGTGCTGGTGGCGGCGGTGGTCTACACCGTGCTGGGGCGGCTGTGGAGCAGGCGCCTGGAGCGCTCCGAGCAGGGCGGCGCGGAACCGGTGACGGACGTGTCCGTGGCACCGAAGACCTGACCCGCCCCGGTGACGGTCCCTCGCGGAGGGCTCCGGCATGGGGCCGGTACGTGAGGCGGCCTCCCTGGCCAGTGCCTCCGCTCAGCCCGCCCGGACCACCCGGGCGGGCTGAGCGCGGCGGACGTCCGAGCGAGACCCCGCCTGACGGACGGAGCGGCCGCACGGGTCCTCGCCTACTCGCTGGCCGCGGCGCCCTCGCCGATGGTGGGGTAGACGTAGGAGACCTTGTGCATCTTGAGTTCCTGGAAGGTCTCCGCGTCGGTGACGCCCTCGACGGAGGGCAGGCGACGGGACAGCAGCTGCCACAGGTGGTCGCGGTTGCGGCACACGAACTGCACGTACAGGTCGGCACGGCCGGTGCAGGAGGAGATGTAGGTGACCTCGTCCCAGGTGGTCAGCTCGTCGATGACCGACTGCTGCTGACCGAGGTCCACCTTGAGCAGGGTGAACGCCAGGACGCTGTAACCGAGTTTGAAGGGGTCGGCGATCGCGGCGATGGTCAGCACGCCCGCCGACTGGAGCCGGCCGACCCGTCCGCGCACCGTGCCCTCGGAGACCCCGAGCTTCCGGGCGATCTCCCGGTAGGACATACGGCCGTTGAGCTGCAACAGGTTCAGAATCCTGCTGTCGGTCGAGTCCAGCACGCTCTCGTTGGTCTCGGGCAGGGATTCGTCGTCTGCGTTGCCACTCGTCCATCTCACGGGTGTGATCGTAGCGAACGCCGGGGGCGGTTGCGTAATGCGTAACCCCGTACGGCCATCCGGGGAATCCCCCGTCCATCGGGCTGGCCTCGCGGGGACGGGAGGACGTCCGGGGGCCGCCCCCGTCGAAACGGAGACGGCCCCCTGAGAAGGTCCGGGTCACACCGGACGGGTCACGCGTGGGGAGTCAGGGCACCAGGATTCCGCGGCCCACCAGGCGACCGGAGTCGAGGTCGTCGATCGCCCGCTGTACCTCGTCGAGCGGGTAGACCCGGGTGTGCAGGGACACCTGTCGCTGCGCGACGAGAGTCATGAGTTCCACCAGGTCGTTGTAGGTGCCGACGAGGTTTCCGATCACGTTGATCTCGCGGGAGATGAGGTCGAGGGTGGGCAGCCGGACCTCGCCGCCGTAGCCGATCGTGTAGTAGTGGCCACGGTTCCGCAGCAGCTGCGGGCCGGTGAGTTCGGTGCCGTGCTCGCCCACGAAGTCGAAGACGACGTCCGCGCCGCCCCGGGTGATGTCGGCGACGCTCTCCCGTACCGCCTCCTCGGAGGTGGACCGCACCACCTGATGCGCTCCCAGGCCCTGGGCCAGCTCCAGCGCGCTCGGAGAACTGTCGACGACGGTGATGCGGGCGGACGTCAGCGCCGCCAGCACCTGGATACCGATGTGCCCAAGCCCCCCGGCGCCGACCACGACGGCGTGGCTGCCGGGGTGCAGCAGCGGGACGGCCTTGCGTACCGCGTGGTAGGCGGTGAGCCCGGCGTCGGCGAGCGCGGCCACGTCGCGGGGGGTCAGGCCCTCGTCGAGCTTCACGACCGCGCGGGCGTTGCTCAGCATGTACTCGGCCATTCCCCCGTCGACGTTGAGGCCGGGGAAGGTGGAGCTCTCGCAGTGGGAGTCCTGGCCGAGGCGGCACGGCGCGCAGAGCCCGCACGTGACGAGCGGATGCAGGATCACGGCGTCACCGACCGACACGTTGGTCACGGCGGCGCCGACCTCCCTCACCCAGCCCGCGTTCTCGTGCCCCAGCACGTACGGCAGGTCGGGGTGCTGGATGCCGTCCCACTGCCCTTCCAGGATGTGCAGGTCAGTGCGGCACAGACCGGCGGCACCGATCTCGACCAGCACGTCCCACGGCCCGCTGACCCTGGGTTCGTCGACGGTGTCCAGCTGGGGTCGCGAGCCGTATTCGTGCACCCGTACTGCTCTCACGACAGACCTCCTTGGGTGTGTGGCGGGCCGGTCCCGCGCGGGTCGCGGTCGCCGGTCGGCTCCGCGGTGCTCGTCGCGTGGACCGAACCCACCACTGATTGACCTATGCGTAAACCGTAAGGCATCATCCCCATAACTTGCACAGCCAGGTGGAAGATTTTCTACGCATCGCGTACTCGATTGAGTGAGGATGTGCCGTGATGACTCTCGAAGCCGTCCGCCAGAAGTACGGTCTGCCCTCCGACGCGGAGATCCTGGACGGGCTGGACCGTGGCCACACGCTGCCAGCCGAGCTGTACCTGGCTCCCGAGGTGCACGAGCTGGAGGAGGAGAAGATCTTCTCCAGGTCATGGCTGTACGCGTGCCATGAGTCGGTACTCGCCAAGCCCGGCGACTACACCGTCACGCAGGCCGGTAACACGCCGATCATCATCACGCGCGGACGCGACGGTGAGCTGAACGGCTTCGTGAACGTCTGCCGCCACCGGCTCCACTCGCTGGCGGAAGGCAGCGGCAACAAGCCGCTGTTGCAGTGCCCGTACCACGGCTGGACCTACGGACTCGACGGTCAGCTGAGGTCCGCTCCCCGCTCCGACCGCGAGCCCGGGTTCGACTGCTCGACGATCTCGCTGGCCCGGGTCTCCGTGGAGCGGTGGGACCAGTGGGTGTTCGTCAACCCCGACCCGGACGCCGAGCCGCTGCGCGACCTCACCGCGGAGATCCGCCCCCGGACCGACCAGCTCAACGCGGACCTGCGGGACTACCGGTTCGAGGTGCGCTACGAGTACGACATGGCGTGCAACTGGAAGATCTGGGCGGAGAACGCCGTCGAGTGCTACCACTGCCCGACGCTGCACCGCACCAGCTTCGGCAAGACGTACCACGTCACCCCGGACGACTACCTCCTGGAGTCCGGCGAGCACACGATCTGGCACGACGGTCCCATCAAGTGGCTTCCCGGCGGGGTCGACCCCACCGGTCTCAAGGGCTTCCGGTTCGCCTTCACCTTTCCGTCGTCGTTCTTCGCGCTGGACGACTACGTCGGCTTCATCGGCACGATCGTGCCGCGGGGTCACGACCGGTCCTTCGCCTACGTCGACATGTACTCCAAGCCCGGATCGGACCCGGCGGTCGTCGAGGAGTGGCTGAAGATGTGGGACCAGACGCTCATCGAGGACCAGCGGGCCACCGAGGTACAGCAGATCGGCTACCAGTCCCGCCGGATCCCCACCGGCCGCCTGATGCTGGACAGCGAGAGCCCGCTGCGGGCGTTCATGAGGCGGGCCTACACCTCCCTGACCTCCTGACCGGAACCGGACGAGAAGAGGAACCGACATGAGCGCCATCTCGGTCGACCTGAACAAGTGCCAGGGCTACGCCAACTGCGTCGTCGCCGCACCACACGTGTTCGATCTCAGCGAGGACGGCAAGGTCCTGACACTCATCGACGACGTCGACGCGGCCGACCGGGAGGCGGTCGCGGACGCCGTCGCCGCCTGCCCGGCGGGGGCCCTGACGCTGGAGGGGTCATGACGCCGCGGAACGTCGCGGTGGTCGGCGCCTCCCTCGCCGGGCTGCGCACCGTGGAGGCGCTGCGCCGCCAGGGGTTCGACGGCGGTCTCACGCTGATCGGCGAGGAGGCGCACCCACCCTACGAACGCCCCCCGCTCTCCAAGGACGTCCTGACCGGCGCGGCCGAGGCGGACACGGCGCGGCTCACCACACGGGAGGCGCTGGAGACGGACCTCGGGGTGGACCTGCGGCTGGGCCGGGCCGCCGTCGGGCTCGATCTCCCGTCGGGTCTCCTGCGGCTGGACGGCCCGGGCGCCTCGACCGGCGGAGGGAACCAGGTCGGCTTCGACGCGCTCGTCGTGGCCACGGGGGCGCGTGCGCGCCAGCCGTTCGCCGCGCCCCCCGCCGGTGTCCTGACACTTCGCACCCTCGACGACGCGCTGGCGGTCCGGGCGGGACTGCGGAGGGCGACCAGCGTGGTGATCGTCGGGGCGGGGTTCGTCGGGCTGGAGGTGGCCTCAGCCGCACGGTCGCTGGGGCTCCCGGTCACCGTCGTCGAGGCCGCGGCGAGCCCACTCTCCCGGAGCCTCGGGCCGGAGGGGGCGGCGGCGGTGATGGCGCTGGCCCGCGGCGGCGACGTGGCTGTCCGCTGCGGCCGGACCGTACACGGCTTCACCGGTTCACCGCGTCTGACCGGGGTCGTCCTCGACGACGGCTCGGTGCTGGAGGCCGATCTGGCCGTCGTCGGGGTCGGCGCCGAACCCAACACCGAGTGGCTGGAGGGCTCCGGGCTCCTCGTGTCGTCCGCGGGACTCCACTGCGCTCCGAACGGCCAGGCGGACGACGGCGGACGGGTCTGGGGCGTGGGCGACGTGGCCGCGTGGCGCGGGCCGGACGGCGAGTACCACCGTCACGAACACTGGACGACCGCCTGCGAGCAGGCGCGGCTGGTAGCCCACAACCTGCTCGACGGGGGACGGCGGACGCTCTCCGCGGCGCCGTTCGTGTGGTCCGACCAGTTCGGCCAGCGGATCAGCATCGTCGGCGACACCCACCGGTACGACGAGGTCAGAACGGTGGCGGGGGACGCCGGGCGGTCCGCCGTGCTCTACGCCCGCGCCGGACGGCTGACCGGGGCGTGCGTCATCGGCCAGCAGCGCCTGGCGATGCTCTGCCGTAAGTGGATCGCCGCCGCCACACCGGTGCGGGAGGTACCGGAGTGGGGGCGGGCGACCGGAGCGGACGCCTCCACCACGGGCCGGGCCGTCCGGACCTGAGCCCCGGGCTCAGGGAGACCGGTGCCCCGATGGAGGGGTCCCGGCGGGCGCCGCGTGGGGCGCCCACCCCCACCGCTCACGAGCCGGCGCCCACCCGGGGCGCCGGGCACAGACACCGGCGAGGAGCGCCAAGTGATCTTTATTACGGTGAAGTTCAAGGTCCGTCCGGAGTACCGGGACGGCTGGCTTTCCCGGGTGGAGGAGTTCACCCGGGCCACCCGCGCCGAGGCGGGCAACCTGTGGTTCGAGTGGTCGCGCGCTGTGGACGACCCCGGCGAGTTCGTCCTGGTCGAGGCGTTCCGCGACGCCCGGGCGGGCGAGGAGCACGTCACCTCCGAACACTTCAGACGCGGTCTGGAGACGATGCGCGAGGCACTCAGCGAGACCCCACGCATCATCAACACCGAGGTGCCCGGCACCGACTGGTCGCGCATGGGGGAACTCAGCATCCCAGCCACGCCGTAGTTCCGGCCGCCGTCGCGGGCGGCGGGTGGCGACTGGTGGGTGGCCAGCCCGCGCGGGCGACGCCGGAGCCGGTGGGACTCAGTCGCCCAGGGTGGCGCCCAGCGCCTCGACCAGCTGCCGGGCGCGCGTCTCCTCACCGAGCAGCGCCTCGACCAGCGGCCCGGTCCCCGGGTCGACGGTCGTCGCGCAGGCGGAACCGGACTCCGCCGGGGCCGCGTTCCGGCTGGTGGCCTCGTCGAGGTACCCCTCGACGGGCCGGGGGTCCGGCGTCATGCGGGGGCGGTCCCCACCGGTCAGCGCGGCGTGTACCGCGACGTAGCCGAGGCCCAGGCCGGCCAGCCGCTCGCCGCCCGCGTACCGGGGGCCAGGGTCGGGGGCGCGCTCCCCCGCGAGGTGGGGGTACCGGCTCGCGACCTCGTGGGTGGCGAGGATCGCGAGCAGGACGTGCTCGGTACCCACCTCTCCGTCACCGAGGCGGCGTGCCTGCTCGTGCGTCTCCAGGCTGACCCACCAGGCGGGCCTCGACGCCCAGTTGACCCCACCACGGCTCAGCAGCCACCGCTTCCAGAACACCATCCGGCGGTAGTGGTCACGGCCGAGGAGTATGTCGCGGGTGGGGTGCAGCAGGGGGTCGAGGTCGTCCGGCCGGGGGGCGGTCTCACCGTCGAGGCGGGCGAGCACGGCGTCCGGGGCGATGCCGCAGGTGGCCAGCAGCTCGACGGCGCGGTTGTCCTCCGCCAGCAGACCGCGCAGCAGGTGCCCGGTACCGAACTTCGTGGCGGCGTCCCGCCGGGCCACCTCCATCGCCGAGGTCAGCGCCCGGACGGCGGCGCCGGTGTAGTTCAGGCCCTCGTCGCCGTCGTCGCCCAGGATCTTCCGCGAGTCGACGCTGTTCTCCGCGTCGTCGTCACCTCCCCACGCCTCCTGACGGTTCTTCCGGTCCCGTACCACCGCGGCCACCACGGTCCGGGTGGCCCCCTCCGCCGCGAGTGCCTCGCGCGCGGGCCCCCTGGTCGTGGTGATGCCGGCCAGGAGGTGCCAGGAGCCGATGGGGTCGCCGGGCTCCGTCCGCGCGCCCCGGGCGGCCCCCAGCGCTCCGTTGGCCTTCCAGTCGGGCGTCGCGATCGCTGTCATACGGCCCTCTCCTTCTCGCTGATGCTCGCTGCCACGTGGGGCCGTCCGGGACCCAACTCCCCGCGCACGGGCGGATATCCACCCCACGGACGCGCCCCACCACGGTCAGTAGACCACCGGGGGTCCGGGGCGCGCCGCGCAGGGCCCCCGCCGGGCGGCGACGGCCGCCGGAGCGCCGGACGGGAGCGGGCGAACCCGTACGGAACGGTTCGCCGGGCCCTTCCCCGGGCCCGGAACGACCTGTGGTTACGTTCTCCCTTATGACAGAAGCCAGCCGGCCAGCCCCCCGGCGCGATGTTCCGGACGGGGGCTCCGACCCGAGCACCCACCAGCTGCGGCTGTTCCAGATCCTCGCGGAGGAGCTGCACTTCGGTCGTGCGGCGGCCCGGCTGTTCATGTCCCAGCCCGCCTTCAGCCAGCAGATCCGGGGGCTGGAGCGGCGCCTCGGTGTCCAGCTGGTCGAGCGGACCAGCCGGACGGTGCGGCTGACCCCCTCGGGGCGGGCGCTGCTGCCCGAGGCACGCGCCGTCACCGAGGCGATGGCCGGGCTCCGGCGGGTCGCGCAGGCGCGTTCCAGGGAGCTGACCGGCCGGATCGTGATCGGCACGCTCAGCGCCGAGCCCGCCATGCCCCACACCCGCGCCATCCTCGACGCGTTGCACGCACGGCATCCCGAACTCAGCGTCGAGATACGCAGCCTCAACTTCGTCAACCAGTACCAGTCCCTGATGGACGGCGCGGTCGACGTCGCGCTGCTGCGTCCGCCCGCCCCGTCCGGGATCCAGACCCAGACGCTGGCCCGGGAGCCCCGGGTCGTCTGCCTTCCGGCCGACGACCCGCTCGCGGCCTGTGACCAGGTCAGTGTGGCGCAGCTCGCCGGCCGCACCATGATGGCGATGCCGCCCGAATCCCCGCGGGTGTGGCGGGACTTCTGGGCCATCAACCCACGTCCGGACGGCGTGCCCGTCCGGTTCGGGCCGCTGGCCGTGGACATCGAGGGCATTCTCCATCTGGTCGCCCGGGGTCAGGCCATCGGTTTCCTCCCGGCCTCGGCCCGCGACTTCTATCCCCGACCGGGCATCTGCTATCGGGAGGTGGCGGACATACCGCCCTGCGCGATGGCGCTCACCTGGTTCGCGAGGAACCGCGACCGTCCGGACGTCGCCGCCATCCGTGCCATCGCCCAGACGGTGCTGCGGCGCGAGCGGGAACACGGCTGAGGCGGTGGGTTGTCCCCACGGCACCGATGGGGCCCTCGCGCACGCCGGTTGAGGGGGATGGCGGCGCGGGCGGCCGGGACGTGAGGGGGATGGCAGAGGAGGCCGAGGGGTGGTTCAGCGCGGCGCGGCGTCCTCAAGGTCGCGGACGCCGCCGGACATGACCGTCCGGATGTGGCGGGTGAGATGGTCCAACGGCCAGTCCCACCAGGCGAGTTCCAGGAGCCGTTCGATGTCGGCCGGGCTGTGCCGGTGGCGCAGCAGACGGGCTGGGTTGCCGCCGACGACACCGTAGTCGGGCACGTCGTCGACCACCACCGCGCCGGAGGCGACGACGGCTCCGTTCCCGACGCGTACCCCGGGCATGACGGTGGCGCGGTAGCCGAGCCAGACGTCGTGACCGACGACGGTGTCACCCCGGCTGGGGAGACCGGTGAGCAGGTCGGCGTGGTCGGCCCAGGAGCCTCCCATGATCGGGAAGGGGAAGGTGGAGGGGCCGTCCATCCGGTGGTTGGCGCCGTTCATGAGGAAGCGGACGCCCTCCCCCAGGGCGCAGAACCGTCCGATGACGAGCCGTTCGGGACCGTAGTGGTACAGCACGTTGCGGGTCTCGAAGGCGGTGGGGTCGTCCGGGTCGTCGTAGTAGGTGAACTCCCCCACCTCGATGAGGGGTGAGGTGACGAGGGGTCTGAGCAGCACGACGCGGGGCTGTCCGGGGACGGGGTGGAGGCGGTTGGGGTCGGCGGGCACCGGGGGGTCGGTCATGACCGATGACTCTAGGGCACGTGGTGGCGGAGCGCGCTGGGGTTTTCCCCGCTCGCCGCCCGCGCCGGCGGGGTGGACGGCGAGCGCGGCCCGCGCGGCCCTGGCGGTGTGGCTCCGGGGCTCGGCCCGTTGCCGGGTCTCTCCCAGCCTCGCGGGCAACTCCTCGGGAACGAGGGGGTGTTGCGGGTCCGATGGTGTCGCGCCCGGCGCCGTGGGCCGGGTCAGCTGCCCGGATCGGGCGTCCCGGCCCGGGGGTGCGCGCCGATCAGCAGCTCCACCTCGTCTCCGCGCACGCCCAGTTCGCGCACCACCCAGGTGCGGTCGCTGATCGCGGTGCCGGCGCCGGTGGTGTAGGCGGGGACGGCGAGCACGGTTCCGGCGGGGTCGCCGGTGCGCAGGTCGGCGTCGGCGAGCACGCCGTCGGAGAAGCACAGGTCCATGGCGATCGGCCGGGGCCGCGCCGCGAACTCCCGCGGGTCGGGCAGTCCCCGGACGAGGCAGTGGGCGCCGGGGAACAGGTGGGTGTGGCCGCAGACCGCCAGGAAGGTGTGCGCCTCGTTCGGTCCGGTCGGGGAGGGGGACATGGGACGCTCCGGGTGCGTGAGGTGGGGTGTGGCCGTCAGTCTGGCCGCGGGAGCCGCCGAGTCGCCGCAGGTCACGATCCACGCTCCCCGGCCATCACCCGGTCGGCGCCGCGCGGCCCTCCCGCCGGTGGGTGAGCTGACGTCCCCTCACTCGCGCAGCACCCACGCGTCACCCGCGCACACCCGCGTACGGTGGGTTCGCCGTAGGCTTGCGGGAGCCGCGCGGCGTCGTACGGCACCGTGGATGACGGCCGACGCAGGCGCCTGTCCCGCACCGTTCCAGCCAGCGGTCACCGCTGTTTGCGTGCCTCGGAGGTATCCATGAGAATGCTGATCAATGTGCCGGAGCGGGTCGTCGGGGACGCGCTGCGGGGGATGGCCGCCGCGCATCCGGAGCTGGCCGTCGACGTGGAGCAGCGGATCGTGCGGCGCGGTGACGCACCGGTCGCGGACAAGGTCGCCCTGGTCTCCGGGGGTGGTTCCGGTCACGAGCCCCTGCACGGCGGTTTCGTGGGGCCGGGGATGCTGGACGCCGCCTGTCCAGGCGAGATCTTCACCTCTCCGGTCCCGGACCAGATGGCGCGTGCCGCGGCGGCGGTGGACAGCGGCAACGGCGTGCTCTTCGTCGTGAAGAACTACACCGGCGACGTGCTCAACTTCGAGATGGCGGCGGAGCTCGCCGAGGACGAGGGCGTCCGGATCCGTACGGTCCTGGTGCAGGACGACGTGGCGATCGACGCGGACCCCGCCTCCGGGAGGCGCCGGGGCACCGGGGCGACCCTGTTCGTGGAGAAGCTGGCCGGGGCGCTCGCCGAGGAGGGCGCCGCACTGGATGAGGTGGAGGCGCTGGCTCGGCGGGTGGCGGACGCCTCCCGCAGCTTCGGGGTGGCGCTGAGCGCCGTGACCACCCCGGCCAAGGGCGGGCCCATGTTCGACCTGCCCGACGGTGAGCTGGAGCTGGGGATCGGGATCCACGGCGAACCCGGCCGGGAGCGCCGGCCGATGATGACCGCCCAGGAGATCGCGGACGCGGCGGTCGACGCCCTGCTGGAGGACCTGACCCCGGACGGCCCGGTGCTCGCGCTGGTCAACGGTATGGGGGCCACGCCGTTGATCGAGCTGTACGGCTTCTGCGCCGAGGTCCACCGCGTGCTGGGCGAACGCGGGGTGGCCGTCGCCCGTACGCTCGTCGGCAACTACGTGACGTCGCTGGACATGGCGGGCGCCTCGGTGACGCTGTGTCAGGCCGACGCGGAGCTGCTGCGACTCTGGGACGCACCGGTGCGCACCACGGGGCTGCGCTGGGGTGCGTGAGGGAACGCCCGGGCGGGCCACCGCCACGGGAGCCGTGGCCGGTCGGGCCCCGGATGACGAGCGGGGCCGGAGAGAGGGAGACGCGTGACCGACGAGGTGAGCGAGGCACCAACGGGCGGTGTCACGGAGGTGGACGCCGGTTTCGTCGTGCGGTGGCTGGAGGCCGCCGCCGTGGCCATAGACCGGGCGTCCGGCGAACTGACGGAGCTGGACTCGGCGATCGGCGACGGCGACCACGGCAGCAACATGCGGCGCGGTTTCGCCGCGGTCGGCGAGACGTTCCGTGGGGAGCCGCCGACGACGCCGGGGGCCGCGCTGACGGTCGCCGGGCGGCGGCTGGTGTCCACCGTGGGCGGGGCCTCCGGCCCCCTGTACGGGACGCTGTTGCGCCGGGCGGGCAAGGCGCTGGGCGAGGCGGAGCGGGTGAGCGGCGCCGAGTTCGGGGAGGCGCTGCGGGCTGGCACCGACGCGGTGGCCCAGCTCGGCGGGGCCGTCCGGGGTGACAAGACGATGCTGGACGCGCTGTACCCGGCGGTGGAGGTGCTGTGTTCCGGTGGTGCGGCGGGGCTGGACGTCGCGGCCGCGCACCGGGCCGCCGCGGAGGGCGCCGAGGCCACTGTTCCACTGCGGGCCCGCAAGGGGCGCGCCAGCTACCTGGGCGAACGCAGTGAGGGCCATCGGGATCCCGGCGCGGTCTCCTCCGCGCTGCTGGTCGGCGCGCTGGCGCTCGCCGCGGAGGGTGATGACGATGAGTGAGCCTGGGCCGGTCGGGATCGTTCTGGTCTCGCACAGCAGGCAGGTCGCGGACTCGGTGGCGCAGCTCGCCGCGGGGCTGGCCGGGACGGGCGGGTCGAGCATCGCCGGGGCGGGCGGGGCGCCGGACGGGGGGCTCGGCACCAGCGCCGAGCTGATCGCCACGGCGGCGCGCCGGGTGGACGGCGGCTCGGGGGTGGCGATCCTGGCCGACCTGGGCAGCGCGGTGCTCACGGTGAAGGCGATGCTGGCCGAGGGCGACGAGCTGCCCGAGCCGACGCGGCTGGTGGACGCGCCGCTGGTGGAGGGTGCGATCTCCGCCCTGGTGGCCGCCGCGGGGGGCGGCGATCTGGACGCGGTGGCGGCAGCGGCGGCCGAGGCGTACGACTACCGGAAGGTGTGAGCACCCCCCGGGGCACCGGGCGCTGGCCGCACGGTGCCCCGGCGGTCCGGGCGCGCGCCGCCCACCCGGACCGTGGCCTCAGCCCGGGTTCTCCGGGAGCGTCTGGGAGGCGAACCAGGCGGTCTCCGCTTCCCCGTCGACCGCGCGGGCGATGCGGGAGAGCGCGAAGTCGGTGAGGGGCGGCAGGTCGTCCAGCGGGAACCAGCCCACGTTCAGCGACTCCTCGTCGTTGACCCGGGCCTCGCCGCCGGTGGCCCGGCAGCGCAGGCAGACGTCCATGAACTGGCAGATGTCGCCGTTCGGGTAGACGACGGGGCGGCTCAGGGTCTCGACCAGCACGACGCGTTCGGGGAGGCAGTGCACCGCCGTCTCCTCGTAGACCTCGCGTACCGCGCAGTCGGCGGGCTGCTCCCCCGGTTCCACGATGCCGCCGATGATCGCCCACCGGCCGGTGTCGGCCCGCTGGCCGAGGAGTACCCGGTCCTCGCCGTCGAGCACGACCGCGCTGACGCCCGGCAGGAAGAGCAGCTGGTGTCCGGCGCTGGCCCGCAGCTCGCGGATGAAGTCGGGGGTACCCATGGGGTGACCCTACGTGTCCCCGGGACCTGACGGCACTCCGCCCGGAGCCGGTTCAGTCGCCCGCGTCGGCGACCCGGGGCAGCCAGCCGCGGATCGCCCGCACCGCGGAGGCGGCGTCGTCGACGGTGACCGTGAAGACCTTGCCGTCCGCCAGCCGCACCACGATGCCCTCGCCCTGGCGGACGACGATCGCGGTGCCCATGCCGGGGCGCCAGCGGTAGCCCCATCCACCCCAGTGCCGGGGGGTGACCACGGGCGTCATCTCGACGTCGACAACCTCGCGCAGCGGGATGCTGCGGCGGGGCAGCCCCAGGTGCCCGCAGCGCACCAGCAGGGACTCACCGTCGACGAGCACGCTGACCTTGACGAACGAGAGCGTGCCGAAGAGCGCGAGCAGGCCGGCGGCGACGCAGCCCACCACGGACATCACCAGGGGGGCGACGCCACCGGACCACGCCGCGCTGACGGCGAGGGCGATGCCGAGCGCCAGGCAGCCCACGCCGAGCATGGCCAGCGGCCACTGGAGGCGGTTACCGGCCCGTCCGTGCCAGACCTCCCGGGCGGGCGCTCCCGGGGGCAACGGGGCCGCTTCGTCACGGGCTTCGTCGCTCATACTCGCGACGGTACGCCGAACACGCGCGGTCGGCAGTGTGGGGCGGCAGGGCCACGGGCGCTGTGCGCGGAGCGTCAGACGGGGGTGCTGAGCGTGGTCAGCAGCCGCCCCTCGGGGTAGCTCAGGGCGGCGGGCGGCAGACTGCCCGGGCGACCTCCGAGCAGGACGGTCAGCCCCCCGGGCGCCCGCGTCTCCGCTTCGGGGACGGCGGCGACCCGGCGGAGGACCTGCGCGGCGACGGCCTCGGCGGAACCGTACAGCCGGGGTTCGGGGACGCCGGGACGGTGGAGGGCGGCGCTGACGCGTCCGGCGACGAGTTCGTAGTGGGTGCAGCCGAGCACGACCGACGCGACACCGGGTGGGGTGAGCGCGGCGGCGGCGGAGACGGCGGCGTCGATCCGGTCCTGGTCGGCACTCTCGATGGCGTCGGCGAGCCCGTGGCAGGGCACCGGGGTGACCTGGGCGCCGTTGCCGAACTCCGTGATCAGCCGACGCTGGTAGGGGCTGCCGGTGGTGGCCGGGGTGGCCCAGATGGCGACCGGGCCGCCGCCCGCCGAGGCGGGCTTGACTGCGGGGACGGTGCCGATGACCGGGAGAGCGGGTTCCAGTTCGGTGCGCAGCACGTCCAGCGCGTACACCGAGGCGGTGTTGCAGGCCACGACGAGGGCGTCCGGGCGGTGCCGGGCGGCCGCCCGCGCGCAGCCCAGGGCGAGCTGGACGATCTCGCCGGTGGAGCGGGGTCCCCAGGGCATGCTGCCGGGGTCGGAGGAGAGCACGAGCCGCGCGTCCGGGCGGGCGCGGCGCACCGCCGCGGCGGCTGCCAGCAGGCCGATCCCGGAGTCGATGAGCGCGATGTTCACGGAGGGCAACTGTAGTCGATCGGGGAATGGCGCCCTCCGGCCGCCGCCAGCCCGCGGATGGGCGGGCCCGGCGGGCGGCCGTGGGCAGGTGCCCTCGCGGCGGGCGGGGCCGCGCGGGCGCGGAGCGTCAGCGGTGCTCGCGGGCGGGGGTCACTTGCGTCCCGGCGTCCACTGCATTCCCCAGCCGTAGGCGGCGTCGACGGTGCGCTGCGGGCTGACGCCGCGGTCGCAGACGAGGAACCGCGACTCGCGCTGCACGACCAGTTCGCCACCCTGGTTGGTGATCAGCGCGAGCGCGCAGACGGTGGAGGGGACGGTGCACTCGTCGAGGGAGAACTCGATGGGCGCGCCGTGCTGGGGTTGCAGGGTGACGGTGGCGTCCAGGCCGGAGAAGCTGCGCGCGCCCTGGTAGATGGTGACGAAGATGAGCACGCGCCGCAGCTGGGCCGACTGGTCCAGGTTGACGGTCATGTTCTCGCCGGAGTCGCGGGCGCCCGTGCGGTCGTCGCCGTCGAGGTGGATCCAGGGCGGGCCGTTCAGCGAGCCGAAGGCGTTGCCGAGCGCCTGCACGACGCCCTTGCGGCCGTCGGCCAGCTCGAAGAGCGCGCAGAGGTCCAGGTCGAGGTCGGAGTGGAGCGCCATGGCCTTGCCGAGTTTCCGGCCCCATCCGGAGAACTGCTTGTGCACCTGCCAGTTGAGGTTGATCCGCATGGCGCCCGAGGTGCCGCCCTGTTTGGTGAGGGAGACGGAGGGCGTCTCCTTGGTGAGCGTCACCTTCGTCAGGCGTACCGGCGCGGCGGCGGGCTGCGGGGCGGGCGCGGCCGGGGGCGGTGGGGCCGCCACGGGGGCGGCCGGAGCGGGTGCCGGGGTCTGGGGCGGGGTCGCGGGCGCCGGTGCCGGTTCGTCGACGGAGATACCGAAGTCCTCCGCGAGTCCGGCCAGTCCGCTGCCGTAGCCCTGGCCCACGGCGCGGAACTTCCAGGCGCCCTGGCGGCGGTACAGCTCGCCGAGCACGAACGCCGTCTCCACGGTGGCGTCCTCGCTCTCGTAGCGGGCGACCTCCGCGCCGGAGGCGGCGTCCAGCACGCGGACGTACAGGCCGGGCACCTGCCCGAACGAGCCGCCGTCCGCCGAGGCGGCGATGACCACCCGCTCGACGTCCTGCTCGACGCGGCCGAGTTCGACGGTGAGTTCGTCGGTGACGGTGGCGCCCTGGGGCTTCTTCCCGCTGTGCGAGACCGCGCCGGAGGCGTGCCGGGGCTGGTTGTAGAAGACGAAGTCGCTGTCCGACCTGACGCGTTCGGACGCCGTCAGCAGCAGGGCGGACGCGTCGACGTCGGGGACGCCCGTCCCACTCCGCCAGCCCAGCTCGACGCGGACCGTCTGGGCCTGGACAGGGCAGTTGGTTCCCTTGCGCATACTCATAGAACTCCCCCTCGGGCTCGTCGCGCGTGCGTCCACGCCCGCACCAACCTAGTCGAACCCCGTCGGCGCCGTGCGGGCGCCGGTGCCGGGCCGCCCGCCCGGACCGGGGCCGTCCGCGCCGCTCGCGGTGCGGACGGCGCGGAGTCGCGGACGGTCACGCCTCCGGTACGTCCCAGAGGGCGGTGTGGTGCGCCTCGACGACGCCGGTGAGCCGGGTGAGGGCCGCGTCCACGGGGAGGGGTCCGACGCGGCGGCCGTCGCGGAGGCGCAGCGCGAGGTGACCGGCCGCGGCCTCGCGGGCGCCGATGACCGCCTGGTAGGGCACCAGCCGGGCCCGCCGGACCCGGGCGCCCAGGCTTCCCCGCTCCGGTCCTGCCAGCTCGGCGCGGAGCCCGAGGCCGGTGGCGCGGCGCACGAGGGCCTCGGCGTCCGGCAGTTCGGCGTCGGAGACCGGGAGGACGGTCAGCTGGGTCGGGGCGAGCCAGGGCGGGAAGGCCCCGCCGTGCTGTTCGACGAGGTGTGCCACGGCGCGCTCCACGCTGCCGATGACGCTGCGGTGGATCATCACCGGGCGGTGGCGTGCCCCGTCGGGGCCGACGTAGCGCAGGTCGAACCGGTCGGGCTGGTGGAAGTCGACCTGCACGGTGGAGAGGGTGGACTCGCGTCCGGAGCCGTCGGCGATCTGCACGTCGATCTTCGGTCCGTAGAAGGCGGCTTCGCCCTCGACCGCCTCGTAGGGCACGCCGGAGCGGTCCAGGACCTCGGTGAGGACAGCGGTGGAGCGCCGCCACAGTTCCGGCCGGGCGACGTACTTCCCGCCGTCTCCGGGGAGGGACAGCCGGTAGCGCACGGGGACGAGGCCGAGCGCGCGGTGGGCGCGGCGGATGAGGGCGAGCGCGGCGGCGGCCTCGTCGGCGACCTGGGCGGGGGCGCAGAACAGGTGCGCGTCGTTCAGCTGGATGGCCCGGACCCGGGTCAGTCCGCCCAGCACGCCGGAGAGTTCGGCGCGGTACATGCCGCCCAACTCGGCCATGCGCAGCGGTAGTTCACGGTAGCTGCGGGAGCGCGCACGGTAGATCAGCGCGTGGTGGGGACAGAGGCTGGGGCGCAGCACCAGCTGTTCACCGCCGAGGTCGAGGGGCGGGAACATGTCCGCACGGTAGTGCGACCAGTGGCCGGAGATCTCGTACAGCTCCCGTCTGCCGAGCACCGGGGAGTAGACGTGCTGGTAACCGGAGCGGCGCTCCTCGGTGCGGACGTACTCCTCCAGGGTGTGCCGGAGGGTGGCGCCGTCGGGGAGCCAGTACGGCAGTCCCGCGCCGATCAGCGGGTCGGTGTCGAACAGCTCCAGTTCGCGGCCGAGTGAGCGGTGGTCACGCATGGGCTTCTCCCGTGGGTCACGGAGCGGTGACCGCAGGAGGAAGCCCCGGGGCACTCGCCCCGGGGCTTCGGACTCAGGTCAACGATCAGCGCGCCGGGACACTCTCCGGCGTCGTCGTCATCCTCGGGGCGCGCTGCATGGCGGGGACCGTAGCAGCCCCGGCCGGAGCGGCGCGCGGGGTTTTCGGCGCTCCGGCGCCCCGGGGGGGGACCGGACGCCGGGAGGGGTGGGAGCTGGCGGACGGGGAACGCGGGGGCGGCGGCGGGGTGTTGGGCGGTCGCGTGCCCGGCGCTGGCCCCACCGGCTGGACCGCGAAGGCGAACGGGACGCGGCTGCGCTGACGTTGGGGCGCCGACTCCCCGACCGTCCGTCTGCCAGCGGTCGTTGGCCCGGTACGCGGCGGACCTCCCGGCACCGGGCCGCCGGGCCCGGGTGGCCGCGGGCCGCGCGACGGGTTGGACGCGTGAGGGAGCGGTACGGCGCGGGGGTATCCAACCTGCCTTCCGTTCCCCTTCGTTGGCGGTCCGGTTCTCCGGGTTCTCGGGCGTGGGACCTCGGCCGCGTTCCCCGTACTCGCGTCGAATGGTGAAGTCCGTGGAAAGTCGGTGATCCCCGGGAACCGATCGGAATCCGCGCTCGTTGGTTTGCCGGGTAATGTGGGCGGCGCCGCCATCGGCGGGTCCCCGCGGAATGGCTGTTCCCCCCGCCGGGTCTCCGCCGTGCCTTTGGAGATCACCTCCAGCCGATCTCCAAAGCGGCCCGGGTAAGCGGGGGACGGCTCGGCGTACGGGCCGTGCGCGCCGCCCGGGGGGCGGCTCCGGAGGGGCCCGGGCGCGGGGTGGGGCGAGGAGCGGACGCGGATCGGCGGGAAGCCGGAACCGGGCCCGCGCGTCAGCATGTTGAGGCGAGAAGACACCGAAGCGGCCCCGGGTGAAACTGGGGCCGAAGTGCCGCGGGAGAGGTCTGGTCCCGCCGTGTATTTTGGGCTTAACTTATGGGCATGACCTCCCCCCGCAATACTTATGGCGGCGGCTATTACTCTGCTCCGCCGCAGCCGGACACCCCCATCTACGACATGCTTGTCGCGGAACGGGGCACCCCGCAGATCGCTCCCATTCGCGTTCCGTCCGCTTACGAGCCGCAGAGCGCGCTTCCGGCTCTTCCCTCGGGACAGGGCCCGCAGCCGCCCGCGCCGCCGTACGGCCACCAGGCGCCCGCTCAACTCCCGGCCGCTCCGCAGCCGTTGGCACCGGCGCCCGCGCCGCGCGTCCAACAGCCCGCGCAGCAGCAGCCGATGGGCCTACAGCAGGCGCCCGCTCCGTACCTTCCGCACCCCGCGCAGCAGCGGGGGCAGGCGGATCCGCGTCAGCAACCGCAGCAGCCCCACCCGTACCCCCAGCAGCAGCAACAGCCGCCCCCGCCGCAGCAGATGCGGCCGGTGGCACCACGGCCCGCGGCGCCGCGTCCGGCCCCGGGCGGGTACCAGGACCCCTACCAGCGTGGTCAGCAGTACCCGGGCCGGGGGTACTGACCCCGGTTCGGGAGCGAGTGCGCGGGAGGGACGGACGGCCGCCGTCCGGGGGACGGGGCGGGGTGGCAGGATGACCGCATGACACCACCGACGCTGGCGGGGCTGTATCTCTACCCGGTGAAGTCGCTTGCGGGGAGCGAGCGTGACGAGGCGGACATCGAGCTGTGGGGACCGCGGGGGGACCGCCGCTGGCTCGTGGCCACACCGGACGGGGACAAGGTCTCGCAGCGCGAGCAGCCACGGCTCGCGCTGGCCTCCGCCGAGACGCTGCCGGGGGGCGGTGTGCGGCTGAGCGCCCCGGGAATGCCGCCGCTGGAGGTCGCCGTGCCGGACGCACGGCACGGCACGGTGGAGGTGGAGGTCTGGCGCAGCACCGTCGAGACCGTCCCCGCCGGGGGCGCCGCGGACGACTGGCTCTCCGAGTTCCTGGGCGGGCCGGTGCGGCTGGTCCACCTCGACGCCCCGGAGTACCGGCGGCCGATCGACCCGGCGTACGGACTGCCCGGCGAGACGGTGTCGTTCGCGGACGGCTTCCCGCTGCTGCTGGTGTCCGTCTCCTCGCTGGACGCCCTCAACTCCCTTATCGCGCAGGGCGATCACCCGGACGAGGGTCCGCTGCCGATGAACCGCTTCCGCCCCAACCTGGTGGTGGAGGGGACCGCCCCGTGGGCGGAGGACGACTGGCGCCGGGTGCGGGTGGGCGAGGTGACCTTCCGGGTCGTCAAACCGTGCGGGCGCTGTGTGGTGACCACCACCGACCAGCGGACGGGCGAGCGGGGCAAGGAGCCCCTGCGCACCCTGACCCGCCACCGCCGCTTCGGTGACCAGCTGGTGTTCGGCCAGAACCTGATCCCGGAGGGGACGGGCAGGGTCCGCGCGGGCGATCCCTTCGAGGTGCTCGGCTGATTCGAGGTGCTCGGCTGAGGTGATGCTGCGGGGCGACCCGGTCGCCGGGCCGCCCCGCGGTCAGCCGTCCGGGGGGCCCGGCTGGTCCGGTGGGGGTTCCAGCAGCCGGGAGCGGATCAGGAAGCGCACGCCCTCCGGGGCCTCCAGCGAGAAGCCACTGCCCCGGCCGGGCACCACGTCGACGGTCAGGTGGGTGTGGCTCCAGAGGGCGTGCTGGCTGACCGACATCCAGAACGGCACGGGCTCGGGGACCTCCGGCACCTCCAGCTCGCCGAGGAGCACGTCGGAGGCGCCGGTGCGGAACTCCCCGCGCTGGTAGCACATCGGGCTGCTGCCGTCGCAACAGCCGCCGGACTGGTGGAACATCAGCGGTCCGTGCTGTTCCGTCAGCCGCCGGAGGAGGTCGGCGGCTGACGGGGTCAGGGCGACCCGCTCGGCCGGGCCGGTCATCAGAACAGTCCGAGCTGCTGCGGGGAGTAGCTCACCAGCAGGTTCTTCGTCTGCTGGTAGTGGTCGAGCATCATCCGGTGGTTCTCCCGGCCGATGCCGGACTGCTTGTAGCCGCCGAACGCGGCGTGCGCGGGGTAGGCGTGGTAGCAGTTGGTCCACACCCGCCCGGCCTGGATCGCGCGTCCGGCGCGGTAGGCGGTGGCGCCGTCACGCGTCCACACCCCGGCCCCGAGCCCGTAGAGCGTGTCGTTGGCGATGCTGATCGCCTCGTCGAAGTCCTCGAAGGGGGTGACGGAGACGACGGGGCCGAAGATCTCCTCCTGGAAGACCCGCATCCGGTTGGTGCCCTCCAGGATCGTCGGCTGGACGTAGTAGCCGCCCTCCAGTTCGCCGCCGAGCTCGGCGCGGCCCCCGCCGGTCAGGACCTTCGCTCCCTCCTGCCGGCCTATGTCCAGGTAGGAAAGGATCTTCTCCAGCTGGTCGTTGGACGCCTGGGCACCGACCATCGTCGCGGTGTCCAGCGGGTGACCCTGGACGATCCGCTCGGTGCGGGCCTGGGCCGCTGGGAGGAAGTCGCCGTAGTGGTCGCCCTGGATGAGTGCGCGCGAGGGGCAGGTGCAGACCTCGCCCTGGTTGAGCGCGAACAGGGCGAAGCCCTCCAGCGCCTTCTCGTGGAAGTCGTCCGCCGCGTCGGAGACGTCGTTGAAGAAGATGTTGGGGCTCTTGCCACCGAGTTCCAGGGTCACCGGCTTCAGGTTCTCCGAGGCGTACTGCATGATCAGCCGCCCGGTGGTGGTCTCGCCGGTGAAGGCGATCTTCGCCACCCGGGGGCTGCTCGCGAGCGGTTTGCCCGCCTCGGCGCCGAAGCCGTTGACGATGTTGACGACCCCCGGCGGCAGCAGGTCGCCGATGAGGCCCATCAGGAAGTGGATGGAGACCGGCGTCTGTTCGGCGGGCTTCAGCACCACGGCGTTGCCCGCGGCGAGCGCGGGCGCCAGCTTCCAGGTGGCCATCAGGATCGGGAAGTTCCAGGGGATGATCTGCGCGACGACGCCCAGCGGCTCGTGGAAGTGGTAGGCGACCGTGTCCGCGTCGATCTCGGAGATCGAGCCCTCCTGGGCGCGGATCGCCCCGGCGAAGTAGCGGAAGTGGTCGATGGCCAGCGGGATGTCGGCGGCCAGGGTTTCGCGGACCGGCTTGCCGTTCTCCCAGCTCTCCGCGACCGCCAGTGCCTCCAGGTGCTCCTCCATCCGGTCGGCGATCCGGTGCAGGATCAGCGCCCGCTCCGCCGCCGGGGTGCGCCCCCAGGGGCCGGCCGCCGCGTGCGCGGCGTCGATGGCGCGCTCCACGTCCTCCGCGGTGCCGCGGGCCACCTCGGTGAAGGGCTGGCCGGTGACGGGCGTGGGGTTCTCGAAGTAGCCGCCCCGCCGGGGCGCGACATACTCGCCGCCGATCCAGTGGTCGTAGCGCGACTGGTAGGTGAGCAGGGCGCCTTCGGTTCCGGGCGCGGCGTAACGGCTCATGCTGGTGCCTCCCCTGACGAGACCCGCCGCCGGGCGGCGGATGCGTGAGACGGTGCGTGCCAGCGGAGCCTAGGGGCGCGGACGTTGCGGATACGTTGCGGACCGGCGCACGCCGGGGGCCGGGGCCAGCCCGCCGGGGCGGCCCGGCGCCGGGCCGAGTCCGTAGGCGTGGCGCAGCTCCGTCACGCGGGCCGCGAGGGTGCCGCGCAGCGGGTCGGTCTCCGGGGATCTGACGAGCAGCGCCTCCCAGGCCGCCAGGTCGGACTCGCCCCACGGGGTGCGCACCCAGGTCTCCAGCGGAGCCCGGTCCCGCGCGCTGAGGACCGCGCGGCGCAGCCGGTCCTCCAGCGCCCCGCGCAGCCGCAGCACCCCCGGCGCCTCCGAACAGGGCAGCGGTGGGCCGCGGTAGACGGCGAGGGCGGCGGCGAGGTCGCCGGCGCGGAGCGCCTCGGTCAGCAGGTCACAGTCGAGCGTGAGCGGCTGGGCCAGCCGGTAGGGGCGGGAGAGCACCAGGGGGCCCAGCACCTGGCGCAACCGGGAGAGTTCGGCGCGCAGCGTCACCGGGTTCACCTCGCGCTCGCCGTACAGCTCCAGGGCGAGCCGCTCCCCCGTCAGTCCCTCGGGGTGGGTGGCGAGGAGCAGCAGGATCTCGCTCTGCCGCCGGGGCAGCCGCAGCGGCGGCGGGGCGTCCCGGTGCACCAGCGCCTCCTCCCGGCCGAGGACGGCGAGCGCGGGGCCGCGCGGGGCGCGCGGACGGGCCAGCTGGGCGAGGTGGGCCTCCGCGGCGCGGGCGGTGGCCTGCACGAGGGCGAGGCTCTGCGGAGAGGCGAGGTGGTCGCCGCCGGTGATGTCGATGGCGCCGATGACGCGGTGGGTGCGCGGGTCGTGCACCGGGGCGGCGGCGCAGGTCCACGGCTGGACGGGACGGCAGTAGTGCTCGGCGGCGAAGATCTGCACCGGGTGGTCGACGGCGAGCGCCGTGCCGGGCGCGTTGGTGCCGCTGAACGACTCGGACCAGCGGGCCCCGGGGACGAAGTTCATCCGCTCGGCCGCCCGCAGTACCCGGGGGTGGCCCTCGACCCAGAGGAGACGGCCCGCCGCGTCGCAGACGGAGAGCAGCTGGGCGCCGTCGTCCGCGATGGTGCCGAGGAGTTCGCGGATGAGCGGCATGACCGGGGCGAGGGGGTGTTCCGCGCGGCAGGCCGACAGCTCGTCCCCGCCGAGGACGACGTGGGCCAGTCCCTCGGGCTCCACCCGGGCGCCGGCGCAGCGCCGCCAGGACTCGGCGATCACCTCCCGCACGGGGGCGTGGACCGTGCCGTGGTCGAGGAACCGCTCGTGGGCGCGGCGCACTTCACCGGCCCGCGTGGCCGGATCGGCGCCCGCTTCGAGCGCCAGCCATGGATTCCGCACCCCGTCATCGTCGGGCAGACCGGGCGGGTGGGCAATGTCCCGGACGGAGTCCTCACCGGCCCCGCACGTGGGGAAGCCGCCCGTTCCGGCGCCGGGTGGCGGGCCGGAGCGGGCGGCGTTCCACCGGGTGCGTCAGATCTCCACGTCCTCCAGGACGCCGAGCGCGTCGGGCACCAGCACGGCCGCGGAGAAGTAGGTGCTGACCAGATAGGAGGTCAGCGCGCGGTCGTCGATGCCCATGAACCGGACGTTGAGCCCGGGTTCGACCTCGTCGGGGATACCGGTCTGGCGCAGGCCCACCACGCCCTGGTCCTCCTGCCCGACGCGCATCGCGAGCACGGAGCTGGTGTGGTCGGCGTTGATCGGGATCTTGTTGCAGGGCAGCAGCGGGATGCCGCGCCAGGCGCGTACCCGGGACCCCTCCACCTCGGTCGTCTCCGGGTAGATCCCCCGCTCGGTGCAGGCACGGCCGATCGCGGCGATGGTGCGCGGATGGGCCAGCAGGTACTGGGTCTTGCGCCGCCGGGAGATGAGGTCGTCGAGGTCGTCGGGGGTGGGCGGACCGGACCGGGTGTGGAGGCGCTGTCCGAGGTCGGCGTTGTGCAGGAGGCCGAACTCCCGATTGTTGACCATCTCGTGTTCCTGCCGCTCCCGCAGCGCCTCGACGGTCAGCCGCAGCTGCTCCTCCACCTGGTTCATCGGGTCGTTGTACAGATCGGCCACCCGCGAGTGCACCCGCAGCACCGTCTGCGCCACGCTCAACTCGTACTCCCGGGGGGAGAGTTCGTAGTCGACGAAGGTCCCGGGCAGCTCCGGCTCCCCCACGTGCCCCGACGCCAGGTCGATCTCGGCCTCCCCCCGCTTGTTCTGCCGGGGGACGGCGCGGGAGGTCAGCCCGTCCAGGTGCCCGCGGAGCGCCGGGGACTGGTCGGCCACGGCCCGGAAATCGGCGGCGGAGAGGGCGAGTACGGTCCCCCGGGTGACGGCGGTCAGGGTGTGGTCCCAGACTCCGGGATCGGAGGTGAGGAGCTGGTCCCCGGTGTGGTCCCCGTCGGCGAGCACCCCGGCGCTGCTGTCCTCGTCGTACTTGCCCGGGGCGCGTTTGTCGAACTTGCCGTGCGCGATCAGCAGCAGCTCCCCGACCTCCGCGCCGCGCGTGGTGAGGGTGTCCCCCGGGGTGACGTCCCGCTGGGTGAAGCGCCCGGCGAGCGCGTCCAGCGCGTCCTGGTCGGTGAGCCCGCGCAGCAGCGGGATCTCCCGGAGCTCCGCCGGGATGACACGGATCTCGGAGCCGGTGGAGACGAACTCGACCCGCCCGTCCCCCAGCGTGTGCGTCAGCCGCCGGTTCACGCGGAAGGTGCCGCCCGAGGTCTGCGCCCAGGGCAGGATCCGCAGCAGCCAGCGGGTGGAGATCCCCTGCATCTGCGGGGGCGTCTTGGTGGTGGTGGTCAGCTGCCGCGCGGCGGTGGTGGCGAGGCTGAGCGGGGTCGTACGGGGTTCGGTGGTCATCGGGCGCGAGCCTTCCTGGTGCGGGGCGGGGCGGTCGGGGCGGTCGGGGTGGGCCGGGCGGGCGGTGGAGTACGGACCCGCGGGGCCGTCAGTGCCCGACTTCCACGTCCTCCAGAATTCCGAGAGCGTCCGGAACCAGTACGGCGACGGAGTAGTAGGCGCTCACCAGATACGAGATGACGGCCTTGTCGTTGATTCCCATGAAACGCACGGAGAGGCCGGGCTGGTATTCGTCGGGAATTCCCGTCTGATGGAGCCCGACAACGCCCTGGGATTTCTCCCCGGTACGCAGGGCCAGCATGGAACTGCTGCCGTCGCGGGTCACCGGGATCTTGTTGCAGGGCAGGATGGGCACGCCGCGCCAGGCGGGCACCGCGTGCCCATTGATCTCGGTGGCGGCGGGGTACAGGCCACGGGCGCTGCACTCCCGGCCGAAGGCGGCGATCGCTTTGGGGTGCGCGAGGACGACGCTGGGTTCCTTCCAGACGGTGGCCAGCAGCTCGTCGAGGTCGTCGGGGGTGGGCGGACCGGACCGGGTGTGCACGCGGTGCTTCATGTCGGCGTTGTGCAGGAGGCCGAACTCCCGGTTGTTGACCATCTCGTGTTCCTGCCGCTCCCGCAGCGCCTCGATGGTCAGCCGCAGCTGCTCCTCCACCTGGTTCATCGGGTCGTTGTACAGATCGGCCACCCGCGAGTGCACCCGCAGCACCGTCTGCGCCACGCTCAGCTCGTACTCCCGGGGCGCCAGGTCGTAGTCGACGAAGGTCCCCGGCAGCTCCGGCTCCCCCACGTGCCCGGAAGCCAGGTCGATGGCGGTCTCGCCGTCCTCGGTGCGGTTGCCGGGGGTGGTGCTGGAGGCCGCCTCCAGATGGGCGCGGAGACCGCTGGACTCGGCCACCACCCGCTCGAACTCGGCGCGGGGCAGCGTGAGAACGGTGCCGCTGGTCAGCGCGGTGAGGGTGGTGTCCCAGTGGGTGCGCTCCCCGGTGAGCACCTCGTGTCCGGCGTAGTCGCCGTCGGCCAGCACGCCGATGACGGACTCCTCGTCATACCGGCCGCGGCCGGTCTCGCGCAGCTTGCCGTGTGCCACCAGGATCAGCTCCCCGGCCGCCGCGCCCGACTCGGCGATGACCTCGCCCGGGCCGAAGTCCCGCTGTGTACAGCGGTCGGCGAGGACCTCCAGCACCAGCCGGTCGTCGAAGCCGCGCAGCAGCGGGAGTTCGGACAGCTCCAGCGGGATCACCCGGACCTCGGAGCCGGTGGAGTGGAACTCGATCCGGCCGTCCCCGAGGGTGTGGCTCAGCCGCCGGTTCACGCGGAACGTTCCACCTGAGGTGCGCACCCAGGGAAGGACCTTGAGCAGCCAGCGGGAGGTGATCCCCTGCATCTGCGGCTGCGTCTTGGTGGTCGTGGTGAGATTGCGCGCCGCGCCCGTGGCAAGGCTGAGCTGACTCTGCCCGGGCCCGCTCTCGGATTGCCGCTCGGCCGCTGTCGTCATGGATACCGCCAATCACCGTGGATGTATGAATACGAATACGAAGGGGAATTCCGGTCGACCGCGCCAAGGAAGCTAGACCGGCGCCTGGATCACAAGCAATCGCTCGAAAGAGAGACCGGAACAGGGAATGGCGGAGGAACGAGCGGGGTAATCGGGGCGCCACCCCTCACTTTCGGTGAGCAGAAAGCGCGTACTTCTCACCGTGCGCAAGGTGTGCCACACGGGCGCACGAACCGGATCACGGTGGCACGGCGGAGGCGCACACCCGGCGGCCACCGATCTCCCCGCCTCCCCAGCCCCGGTCCACCCCGCGCCGTGGCCGGAACCCGTACTCGAACAGGAGGTCAGAGCCCGCGGCGGACCGCGAGTAGTTAAACTCCCGGCAGGGAATCACCGGGCACCGCCACGGTCCGAACACCGGCCGCTCCCAGGTGTCTTCACGCACGCCGCCGGTTCGGGAAGGAACGGCGCGCGGCATCCGGCGGCTCCCGTCGACGGGGCGAGTCCACCGGGTGCGGCACCGAGAGAGCCGCGCCCAGCGGGCGACGGGGACGAACGGGGCGAGGGGGCGGAAGTGGTGCGGGTTATCACGGGGCTCTGGCGCTGGCGCGGCAACCCGCTCTGCCGCGCCAGCGACCGGCACGAGGCGTGGCTCACCTGCTGCGCCGTGCTGCTGGTCGTGGTGGCGGCGCCGCTCGCTGGCTGGTTCGGCGCCGGCCAGGTCCGCTCGGCGCTCCTGGCCGACATGCGCGAACAGCGTCTGGAACGCCGGGTGGTGGCGGCCGTCGCCGAGCAGGTGACGCAGGAGTCCCCGGCCAAGCCCGAGGATCCACGGGACGCCGAGTCCGACTACGGCTCCCCTGACGGGCAGAAGCCCCGGCTTCGGGTCACCGCGAGCTGGCCGGTGCCGGACGGCACGCGCCGTTCGGGTACGGTGACTCTCCATCACGTCGTCCACCCCGGCGAGCGGTTCCGGATGTGGACGGACAGTCGTGGCCGTCCGGTGGGACGGCCGATGGAGGAGCGCAGCGCCACCTCGCACGCGGCTCTGGCCGGAGTGGCCATCACCGCGGCGATGGTCGCGACCGTCGAGGCGGGGCGGCGGCTGGCCGTGCGGAACCTGCTCCGCGGGCGGTACGCGCGGTGGGAAGCGGAGTGGCGGCGGATCGGACCGGACTGGGGACGCACCGGCAGCAGCAACTGACCTGCCCTCCAACGCGGTTCGTCCGCCGGGAAGGGGCTGACCGCCGCCGTCGGCCACGCCTCCCGGCGCACGCTACGGTGGGTCGGCCGGCAGTTCGGCAGGGCGGCAAGACAGCGCGGATCGCACGAGGTTGGGGCACAGCACTCGATGGCACAGGGCTCGGTCCAGGTGACATACGCCGGAGCGTCGCGATGGCGACGCCGTACGGGGGACTACGCCTCCCTCTCCGCCGCGCTGGAGGCCGCGGCCGACGGTGACGTGCTCACCATCAGTCCCGGAACCTACCGGGAGAACGTCGTCATAGAGCGCGCGGTCACGCTCCGCGGCACCGAGCGCTCCGGCGGCCCGGTGCGCATCGCCCCGGCGGAGGGCGCGGCGCTGACGCTGCGCTCGGCGGCGACCGTGCGCGACCTCCAGGTGGAGGGGCAGGACTCAGCGGCGCCCGCGCTGCTGGTCGAGGACTGTGCCCCGGAGTTGACGGGGCTGCGGGTGGTGACCCGCTCGGCGGCGGGGATAGAGGTGCGCGGCGCCGCCCGTCCGATGGTGCGGCGCTGCGCGGTGGACAATCCGGCGGGCCTCGGGATCAGTCTGTCCGGCGGCTCCGGTGGCCTGTTCTCCGAGTGTGAGGTGGTCAGCGCGGGGCAGTCCGGTATCGCGGTGCGGGACGGCGCGCATCCACGGCTGGAGCGCTGCCGGGTGCACCACGCCTCCGGCGCGGGCATCTCGCTGCACGGCGAGGGCAGTTCGGCGGAGGCGGTGGGCTGCGAGGTGTACGAGATCAAGGGCAGCGGGGTGCGGGTCGCCGCCCGCGCGAACGGCCAGCTCACCGACTGTCAGGTGCATCGCACCTCGGCCGACGGCGTCACGCTGGAGAGCGACGCGGTGCTCACGCTGGCGGACTGCGACATCCACGACACCACGGAGAACGCGGTCGATCTGCGGTCCCGCTCGGTGCTCACGCTGACCCGGTCGACGGTGCGCCGCTTCGGCCGGAACGGCCTGTCCGTCTGGGATCCGGGCACCCGCGCCGACGCCAACGGCTGCGAGATCCACGACAGTTCGGGCGACTATCCGGCCGTCTGGGTCAGCGACGGCGCCACCGCCGTCCTGGACACCTGCCGGGTGCACACGGTGCCGGACGCGCTGTTCGTCCTGGACCGCGGGTCCCGGGCGGACGTGGTGGACAGCGACCTCAGCCAGGTGCGCGGCACCGCCGTCTCGGTGAGCGACGGCGGTGCCGTGCAGCTGGACGACTGCCGCATCAGCCAGGCCACGACCGGCGCCTGGTTCCGGGACCACGGCAGCAGCGGCACCCTCGCCGCCTGCACCATCGACGACACGGCGACCGGTGTCATCGTCACCAAGGGCGCCGATCCGACGATCGAGCGCTGCACGGTCAGCGCCCCGTCCGAGGCCGGGTTCTACGTGTCGGCCGAGGGGCGCGGCACCTTCCACAACTGCCGGGTCACCCGCTCTCGGGGGTACGGCTTCCACGTCATAGACGGCTGTCCCACGACGCTGCGCCGCTGCCGCACCGAGCGGTGCGCGCGCGGCGGTTACGAGTTCGCCGAGTCGGGGCCGGTGGTGGAGGACTGCGTGAGCGACGAGAGCGGCACTCCGGTGAGCGGTGAGCCCCGGCAGCCCTCCGCCGGTCCGGTCGAGACGGCCACCGCCACCGTGACCGCGCGGCCGTCGGGGCAGGTGGCCGCGGCCCAGCAGCCGGTGGCGCCGCGGGAGACCGGGGCGGCGGCTCCCGAGGCGCCGCCCACCCGGCCCTCGAAGGAGGTGCTGGGGGAACTCGACGCGCTGGTGGGCCTGGAGAGCGTGAAACTGGAGGTGCGCAGCCTCACCGACATGATCGAGGTGGGCAGGCGGCGCCAGCGGGCGGGTCTGAAGGCGGCGTCGGTCCACCGGCACCTGGTCTTCACCGGCTCCCCCGGCACCGGCAAGACGACGGTGGCCCGGCTCTACGGGGAGATCCTGCGTTCGCTGGAGGTGCTGGAGCGCGGGCACCTCGTGGAGGTCTCACGGGTCGACCTGGTGGGCGAGCACATCGGCTCCACCGCGATCCGTACCCAGGAGGCGTTCGAACGCTCCCGTGG
The DNA here is from genome assembly GCF_013450295.1 of Streptomyces sp. AJS327. Classification (GTDB taxonomy): domain Bacteria; phylum Actinomycetota; class Actinomycetes; order Streptomycetales; family Streptomycetaceae; genus Streptomyces. The sequence goes on along the minus strand of NZ_SKBR01000002.1, from coordinate 1,876,786 downwards.
CGGGCTGCTGTTCATCGACGAGGCGTACGCGCTGGCGCCGGAGGACTCGGGCCGGGACTTCGGCCGCGAGGCCATCGACACCCTGGTCAAGTTGATGGAGGACAACCGCGAGCAGGTCGTGGTGATCGTCGCGGGGTACACCGCGGAGATGGAGCGCTTCCTGGCCGCCAACCCCGGTGTGGCCTCCCGGTTCTCACGCACCATCACCTTCGCCGACTACGCGCCGGAGGAGCTGCTGCGGATCGTCGGCCAGCAGGCCGAGGAGCACGAGTACCGGCTCGCCGAGGGCACGGACGAGGCGCTGCTGAAACACTTCACCACGCTGCCCAAGGGGCCGACGTTCGGCAACGGCCGGACGGCCCGGCAGGTGTTCGAGGCGATGGTGGAGCGGCACGCGGGCCGCGTCGCCCAGCTGCCGGATCCGGGCACCGACGAGCTGACCCTGCTCTACCCGGAGGACCTGCCGCCGCTCTCCCCCTGAGCCGGTCCCTCCCACTCCCCCGGCTCCGCCGCCCGGTCACCGTCGGCGTCCCGCCGTTCCTGGGCGGGGAGCTGACCGGCGGCCTCGGTGGGCGGGGTCAGGTGGGCGAGCAGGGCGTCGCGCGCCGCGCCGAACGCCGGGTCGGCCTGGTAGTCGCTGTGGCCGAGGATCGGCTCGGGGAGCGGGTGGGCGTCGGTGCGTCCGTAGACGAGGGGGTCGCGTAGCGGGCCCTGGTCGACCCGGCAGCTGCCTCCCGGGTGGTCGTGGCCGGGCAGGACGGCCCCGCCGATGGGGTCGGTGGACCGCCACAGGTTGCGCCAGCAGTCGACGTCGCCGTGCAGCGTGCGGAGCGCGGCCGGGCCGAAGTAGGCGGGGAACCAGCGGCCGTAGAGCCGCTCCAGCGGGGAGCCGTAGGTGAGCAGCGCGATCTGCCGCCGGGTGACGGGGTCGAGCTGCCAGGCCGCGGAGGCCGCGAGCACGCTGCCCTGCGAGTGGCCGGAGATGACGAGCCGTCCGCCGGGTTGCTGACGGGTCCAGGTGGCCATCCGCCACGCCAGGTCGGGCACGGCGCGCTCGGCGTAGCAGGGCGGAGCGAAGGGGTGGGCGGCCCGCGGCCAGAAGGTGCCGACGTCCCAGAGGATGCCGATGGTGCGGCGGGCGGAGGCGTCCCGGTAGGCGCGGCGGCCCCAGGTGAGGAAGGCGAGGAAGGCGAAGCCGATCATCCAGGAGCCGAGCGCCTGCACGGTGTCGGCGGCGCCGTCGATCAGGGCGGGAGCGCCGTCGGCCGCGCCGCCGGGGGTCTTCCCGGTCAGGAGGGTGCCCAGCACGGCGACGCCGCCGAGCAGCAGCGCTATCAGCGCGACGGTCCCCACCAGCCAGGGGGCGCGGTCGGTCAGTTCGGCGCGCGCTATGGCCCCGCCGATCCGCCGGGAGCGGGACTCGTCGGGCAGTTCGCCCGGGTAGTCCGCGTCGACCTGCTCGCGGAGCCGCTGAGCGCGGCGCACCAGCTGGAAGGAGAACCAGCCCAGCAGTGCGAGGACGACCAGCAGCAGCACGGGGATGGCGGACGCCTGCCAGGTGAGCAGGACGGGCGGTCCGGCGATCAGCCCGTCGGAGCCTGAGCCGTCCAGCCAGTCGCCGACGCGCTGGGCGACGCCGCCGGTCATCAGCCCGCCGAGGCCGCAGGCGAGCATCGCGACGGCGGCGGGGGCGAGGCCGGTCAGCGCGGTGCGCGGAACGCGGCGCTCGCGGTAGAGCAGGAGTCCGGTGACGGCGAGGGCCGCGGCGAGGGCCCCCTGGACGACGGCGAGCACCCCGAAGGTCTCGTCGCCGGGGAGGGTGGCGCCGGAGGCCCAGCCGGGCCGGGACCAGCAGGCGTAGACCGCGGCGAGGCCCGCGACCGCGATGGCGGCGCCGGGCAGCGCGCGCACGGCGAACCGGTCGACGCGGTCGTCCGGTTCGCTCTGTTTGCTGCCCCGGCGGCAGACGACGTACACGACGCCGCAGGCGCCGAGGAGGATGACGGTGGCCAGGGCCCAGCCGAGGACGTCCAGCGCGGCGGGGCCGCCGGGTTCGCGGTCGTGGCGGGTGGCGGCGGCGGTCAGTGCGGCGGCGACGGTGAGGAACCCGGCGGCGGTGTGCGCGGCGCGGAGCCTGCTCACCAGCCGGCGGCCGTACCAGAACCCCGGCAGGCAGAGCGCGGGGCGGCCGTTGGCGGCGGGCTCGTCCTCGGCGATGGGGCGGCGCAGGGGCTGCTGCGACTCGTAGGCGCTCCAGGTGCGGTGCGAGAGCCACCACATGAGGGCGGTGAGCGCGGCGGGCAGCAGCGCGGCCAGCGCCAGGCGCCGTCCGGGCTGACTCCACCAGCCGCCGCCCTCGGGGTGTTGGGTCAGGAACCCGAGCCAGGCGCGGTCCCGGGTGCACTCGGGGTTGCCGGCGCACTGCCAGGCGACGAGGTCGAGGGCGACCTCGCAGGCCCCGGCGACGAGTAACACGGTGAGGCTGAGCGCCAGCAGCCGCACGATCAGCCCGTGCGCCCGGACGGCGCGGCTGCCGGGGCCCGCGCTGCCGGTGCCGGAGTCGGGGCGCATCCAGTGGGCGAGGTTGACGACCATGAAGGGCAGCAGCAGGAGCCAGAGCGCGCGGGCGCTGTTGCCGGAGGTCAGGTTGGACCAGCAGTACGCCTCCGGGACCGGTTTCTCCGCGTAGTCGCGGGGGCGTTGTTCCGCGTCGGCGTCCTCGCCCCGCCGGTGGATGGCGGCGGTGTGGTCGCCGGTGACGCGTGTGGTGCGTGGGTCGCCGAGCATCTCCTGTGGTGTGGTGCCACCGACCCCGTGCACCAGCAGTTCCAGGGACAGTCCGCGTCGCTCGGCCGTCTGCTTCGCCCGCATGTCGTGGTCCCCGCTCTCCCCGTGTGTGAACCAGCGAACGTCGTACAGCATCGCGGCGCCCGGCCCGTCTCGCATCCCCCGGGGAGGGGACGTGCACGCCTGCGGCACAATCGTGACACGCTCGGCGCACACGGTGCGCCGGCACCGGCCCGGGTTCCCGCGACTGGCGGGCGCGCGGGGGCACTTGGGGGCGGCGAAGCCCACGGGGGTGACCGGTGCCGGACACTCGCGGCGCCGGTGGGGAGGGGGCACGCGCGCCGGTGTGCCCGTGCCGGGGAGCGCTCGCGCGCCGGTGCCCCTCCCCCGGCAGCGCGGTGGAGTCCGGTCCGGCGCTCCGGAACGACCGTGGCGGCGTGAGGAGTCACTCGGATGCGATACCAACTGCGAGCGGTGGGGCCCGACTTCGTGGGGAGCGCCCAGCTGCGGCTGGCCTTCAGTACCGCGCTCTCCGCTCCCCCGTCCCGGGTCTACCACGCGCTGGCTGAGGAGCCGGAGGGCTGGCCGCGCTGGTTCGGCGCGGTGACCTCGGTGACCGCCGAGCGGGACGGGGAGCGCCGGGGGCGGCGGGTGCGGCTGCGGGGCGGCGGCGACTTCGCCGAGACGGTGCTGGTGGAGCGGCCGGACGAACGGTACGCGTACCGCGTGGACACCGCCAACGCGCCGGGGCTGCGGGCGCTGGCGGAGGACTGGCACCTGTCCCCGGCGCCGGACGGCGGCACCCGGGTGTGGTGGACGATCGGGCTCGACGGCGGCGTGGTCGCCCGCGCCCTGATGCGCTCCGCTGGCCCGGCGCTGCGGCTCAGCTTCCGGCGGGCGATGCGCGACCTCGACCGGCTGCTGGCCCGGGAGGGCTGAGCGCGTGGGGCGCGCCGCGCGCTCAGCGCGGGGCGGCCCCGGTCTCCAGCAGGGTCTCGATGGCGGCGGTGAACGGCCCGATGTCCAGGCCCTGTTCGGCGAGCCAGGCGTCGGAGTAGTACTTGTCGAGGTAGCGCTCGCCCGGGTCGCAGAGGAGCGTGACGACGCTGCCGGTCTCGCCTTGCTCGGCCATCTCGGCGACGATCAGCAGGGCGCTCCACAGACCGGTGCCGGTGGATCCCCCGGCCCGCAGTCCGGTGTGCCGTTCCAGCGCGCGGACGGCGGCGACGCTCGCCGCGTCCGGCACCTTCATCATGCGGTCGATGGCACCGGGCACGAAGCTGGGCTCCATCCGGGGGCGGCCGATGCCCTCGATGCGGGAGGCGTGCGCGCTGACCGCGCCCGGGTCGTCGCGTACCCAGCCGTCGAAGAAGCAGGAGTTGTCCGGGTCCGCGACGCAGACCCGGGTCTCGTACCGCTGGTAGCGGATGTACCGGCCGAGGGTGGCGGAGGTGCCGCCGGTTCCGGCGGTGGCGACGATCCAGGCCGGTTCCGGGTACCGCTCCCAGCGCAGCTGTTCGAAGACGGACTCCGCGATGTTGTTGTTGCCACGCCAGTCGGTGGCCCGTTCCGCGTAGGTGAACTGGTCCAGGTAGTGGCCTCCGGTCTCCCGCGCGAGCGCGGCGGCCACCTCGTACACCGCGGCCGGGTCGTCCACCAGGTGGCACTCGCCGCCGTGGAACTCGATGAGCCGGGTCTTCTCCGCGCTCGTGGTGCGGGGCATCACGGCGACGAAGGGCACGTTGATCAGCCGTGCGAAGTACGCCTCGCTGACCGCCGTGGAACCGCTGGACGCCTCGATGACGGGGCGGCCCCGGCGGATCCAGCCGTTGCACAGCGCGTAGAGGAAGAGGGAGCGGGCCAGCCGGTGCTTGAGACTGCCGGTGGGGTGGGTGGACTCGTCCTTGAGGTAGAGGTCGACGCCCCAGCGCTCGGGGAGCGGGAAGGCCAGCAGGTGGGTGTCCGCGCTCCGGTTGCCGTCGGCCTGGACCCGGCGGACGGCCTCGCGGAGCCAGGCGCGGTCGGCCGGGTCGCCGCGGTCCACGTCGAGGGTGGGGGCGGCGGCGCCGCACCGCGCCGGGATCCGGTGCGCGACGGCTTGCCAGTCGACGGTCTCCCGGGGTGGTTCTGGGGTGCTCACGAAGCCGATCATAGGGCGGTCTGGCACTCGGGCCCGGACGCAGGCACACTGCGGAATGGGACATGGCCCGGAACCCGCGGCCGTGTGGGGAAGCCGGAAACGGCATGGACAAGGTGGGAGGCGGTCGACTGTGGCGGAGCCGGATTTCGATGTGGCGGGGGTGGAGATACGCCGGATGCTGCGCTCCCTCACCCGGGCCGGGAACGTCCTCGTCCGCGAGGGCAAACTCGTGCTCCAGACCAGCTACGGCAGTGAGATCGACAGCGCCCCGCTGGAGCGGGTGCGCGTCAGCGGATACGGCGTCCGCGACTACGCGCTGGCCACGATGGACGGCAGCCGGTACGTGCTGCGCTTCGCCCTCGGCCACCGCGAGGGGCTGCTCGACGCCATCCGCACCGCGCGGGCCAAGGCCGACGCGGAACGCGGCGTCCTCGGCCGCTGAATCCGGTGCCCGGCGTCGGCGGGCCGGACGCGCCCCGGCGCGGGCCGAGCGGCCGGGCCCCACCGGTGGTGGCGCCGGGGCCGAGTCCGGGCGCCCGCCGGGCCTTCCGCGTGCCCGGGTGTCCGCGGCGGCCGGGGCCCTGAGCGCGCGGCCCGGCGGCGGGCGGGGCTACTCCTCGCGCACCTTGATGACCTCCACGATGTCGACGACGCACAGCAGCGTGTCGTCGCCCTTCACCCCCGTCGCCTCGCTCCCCTCCCGGCCGTAGCCCATCTCCGGGGGGACGGTGAACTCGACGCGGCTCCCGGCGCGTTTGCCGACCAGGGTGGCGTCCCAGGCGCGCAGCACCTGTCCGATGCCCAGCTGGAACACCTCGGGACCATCGCGTTTGAAGGAGGCGTCCAGGATCTTGCCGGTGTCCCAGAACTGGAGCACGTAGTGGCACTTGAGGTGGTCACCGGCCTTGACCGTCTTGCCGGTGCCCTTGATCAGGGTGCGGGAGACAATGTCGGTCGGTGCCGCGCCGGAGGTGGCGGCGACGGTCGGCCGCTGCCCGAACTTCTTGCCCGCGGTGATCGCCGGTAGCTTCGCGCTGGCGGGGCCGGTGCGCTCGGGCTGGCCCTCCTCGGCCGGGGTTCCGGTCTCCAGGCTCTCGCCGTCGCCGTTCCCCTTGGCCTTCGCGTCGCCGCCGCCCTCGCTGTCCCGTTCCCAGAGTGCGAAGGCGCCACCGCCGCCCACCGCGACGGTGGCGATCCCGGCCGAGAGGCCGAGGACGGCGCGACGGGACAGCCTCCCGCGTCCGGCGCCGCCGGACGGGGGCGGCACGGCGGCGGGGGTGGGCCCCGGGGTTCCGTACCAGGGGGTGGCGGGCGGCTGCATCATGGGCGCCGGGCCGAAGCCCTCGCCCGGCCCCGTCAGGGGGCCGCCGCCGGGGGTCAGCGCCTCCGGGGGGACGACCGGCCGGGTCACCATCGTGGTGATCGCCGGGGGCAGCCAGCGGCGCTCGCGCACCTCGTCGGGGACGGCGAACCCGGCGCGCAGCTCGGCCAGTTCCGGGCGCAGCGCGGGGTCCTTCGCCAGGCAGCGGTTCACCGTCTCCCGCAACGACTCGGGCAGCCCGTCGAGTTGGGGCTCGTCCTCCATGGTGCGGTAGATCATGGCGAGGGGGTCGCCGTGGCCGAAGGGCCCGTCACCGGTGGCGGCGAACACCAGGGTGGCGCCGAGCGCGTAGACGTCCGTCGGCGGGCCGACCGTGCCGCCGCGCAGCTGCTCGGGTGCCATGTAGCCGGGGGTGCCGGGGGCCTGGCCGGTCCGGGTGATCTGGGAGTGCTCGACGGAGCGGGCGATGCCGAAGTCGATGACGCGCGGGCCGTCGTCGGCGAGGAGCACGTTGGACGGCTTGAGGTCCCGGTGCACCAGACCGGCGCCGTGGATCGCGTCCAGCGCCTCGGCGACTCCGGCGAGCAGTCCCCGCAGGGCGGCTTCGGGCAGCGGACCGTCGGCGGCCACGGCGTCGGTGACGGAGACGCCGGGGATGTACTCGGTCGCCAGCCAGGGCCGCCGGGCCCCCGGGTCCGCGTCGATGACGGCGGCGGTGAACCGGGCGCCGACCTTCCGGGCGGCGTCGACCTCGCGGGTGAACCGGCGGCGGAAGTCCGCGTCGTGGGCCAGTTGGGCGTGCGCCGCCTTGATCGCGGCGAACCGCCCGTCACCGGAGCGCCCGAGGAAGACCTCGCCCATGCCCCCGCTGCCGAGCCGTCCGAGCAGCCGGTAGCTGCCGATCCACGCCGGATCCTCTGCCTCCAGCGGATTCATACCTCGCCTCTCCTCCCCCGTCGCGCCGTGTGAGCGTACAACCTCACCGCGCGCGGACGGAGGGTGGTCCGCCGTACCCTCGCGCGGGGGAGGGCCGGTGCCGTGTCGGCGGGGCCCGGGCGGCGGTGCCGTGCGGGCGACCGCCACCCGTCCAGATCCCAACTCGCCTGCGGGGCAAGGTGGTTGGCGGCGGGTTCCGGGGTTGTCCGGTGGCGGAGGGCACCGCTACCGTGGGCGGGCTCGGCTTCCCCGGGGCGTCCGCTCCCGGTGTCCGCACTCCCGGCTCCCGGAGGTGCCGTGGGCACGACTCCCGAGTCCCCTCCCTCGAAGCCCTCCGGGGACACCCCCGGTACCGGCTGGTTCCGCGAACTCGGCCCCCGCGGCAGACGCGCCTTCTACGGCGCGTTCGGCGGCTACGGCCTGGACTCCTACGACTTCCAGGTGCTCCCGCTCTCGCTGGCCGCCATCACCAGCTACTTCGCCCTCTCGGGCGGTGAGGCCGGGCTGCTGACGACGGTGACGCTGGTGGTCTCCGGGCTCGGTGGGGTGCTCGCCGGGATCCTCGCGGACCGGATCGGCCGGGTGCGCACGCTGATGCTCACCGTCGCGGTGTACGCGGTCTTCACCCTGCTCTGCGGCTTCGCGCCGAACTACGAGACACTGCTGGTCCTCCGGGCGTTCCAGGGGCTGGGGTTCGGCGGCGAGTGGGCGGTGGGGGCGATCCTCGTCGCCGAGTACACCAGCTCCCGGTACCGGGGACGCACGGTCGCCGTGGTGCAGAGCTCCTGGGCGGTCGGCTGGGCCTGCGCGGTGCTGGCCTACACGCTGGTCTTCGCGCTGGTGGACGAGAGCCTCGCCTGGCGGGTGCTGTTCTGGACGGGGGCGCTGCCCGGACTGCTGTTGCTGTACGTCCGCCGCCGGGTGGAGGACGCGCCCGCCGCCGAGCGGCAGCGGCGCGCGCGGGGCGGCGCGGGGACCCTGCGCCGTATCCTGGCGCCACCACACCGCCGCACCACGCTGTACGCGGCGCTCATGTCCACCGGGGTGCAGGGCGGTTACTACACGCTGGCCACCTGGGTGCCCTCGTACCTCAAGACGGAGCGGGGCCTGTCGGTGGTGGGCACCGGCGGGTACCTGTTCCTCCTCATCTCCGGCGCGTTCACCGGTTACCTGACGGGTGGTCACCTCACCGACCGGCTCGGACGCCGGGCCAACATCGCCCTGTTCGCGGTGTTCTCGGCGGTGGCGATCGTCAGCTACACGCTCGTGCCGGAGGGCGCGGACACCCTGGTGCTGCTGCTGGGCTTTCCGCTGGGCTTCTGCACCTCCGCCATCTTCAGCGGTTTCGGTGCCTTCCTGAGCGAGCTGTACCCGACCGAACTCCGGGGCACGGGGCAGGGGTTCACCTACAACGTGGGCCGGGCCGTGGGCGCGGTCTTCCCCTCGCTGGTCGGCTTCCTCAGCGACGGCTGGGGGCTGGCCGGGGCGCTGACCTTCGGCGCGCTCGGCTACGCGCTGGCGGTCGCCGCGCTCTTCGGGCTGCCCGAGACTCGGGGCCGCTCCCTGACCTGACGTTCACTCATCTTCCCCGCGCCGTACGGTGACTGGCGCGTCGTCCTGCCCGTCGCGCCGGGCGGCGGGGGATTCGGCGGGCCAGTCGTCCGGGTCGGGTCCGGCGGTGCTGCTCCGGGGCCGCAGCGCGGTACGGAGCACCACGGTCCGCAGCGGCTCCCCGGAGCCCGCGATCCGTTCCTGGAGCAACTCCGCTGCGGCCACCCCGAGTTCGTAAGCCGGGAGGTGGACGGTGGTGAGCGGGGGCCGCACGAGCGAGGCCCAGGGCACGTCGCCGAACGAGAGGATGCCGAACTCCGGTGGTTCGACGCCCGCTTCGCGCAGTGCCCGGAGGGCGCCGACGGTCATGAGGTTGTTCGCCACGAACACCGCGTCCGGCGGGACGGGGAGAGCCAGCAGCTCCCTCATGGCGGCGTAGCCGCCCTCCTCACGGAAGTCGGCGTGCCGGGTGTGGGCCCGGATCCACTCCTCGGCCACCCCGGCGTCCAGCAGTTCGGCGCGATATCCGGCCAGCCGGTCCTCGGAGGTGGAGGCGCCCGCCGGTCCGGTGACACAGGCGATCCGGCGGTAGCCCCGGTCCAGCAGGTGGGCGACGGCCTCCGCGCTGCCGTGCTGGTTGTCCACCAGCACGGTGTCGACCTCGGCGGAACGCGGTCTCCGGTCCACCGCGACCACCGGCATCCCGCGGGCGGCGAGGGCGGACAGGTCGGTGCGGCGCCGGGAGGCGGCGGCGACGATCACACCCGCCATCTGCTCGGCCAGCGCTATCTCCAGGTACCGGCTCTCCTTGCGCACGTCCTCGTCCGAGTTGCACAGCACCAGCGAGTGGTTGGTGCGCTGGGCGGCGTCCTCCACGCCACGGGCCAGGGCGGTGAAGAAGGGGTTCTCGATATCCGGGATGAGCAGCCCGATGACGCTGGCCCGCTGGATGCGCAGCGAACGGGCCACCCGGTTGGGAGAGAAGCCGAGTTCGGCCGCGGCCCGGCGTACGCGCTCGGCGCGCTCGGGGGTGACCCGGCCGCTGTTGAAGACCCGGGAGACGGTCGCCGGGGAGACCCCGGCGGCCCGTGCCACATCGCTGATCGTCGCCACCGGACTCCTTCGGTCTCTGGGGCGGGAGGGCCCGGACGGCTGGAGCACGCACCGGCCGCGGACGCCCGTGTCCGACCTCTTGACGCCCCGCGTACCGAACCCTATGTTCGCGTGAAATGGATTTCAACAGGGGCCCCGCAGAGCCCCGTTGATGCTCTCCGCACCACCCGTTCACCGCACGTGCAGGCCCTGATGGCCAGGGTGTGCTCACGCGCGGCCAGTTGAGAAATCGATTTCAGAACGGAGCGTGGAATGCTCGACGAACTGCTCCGGCGCATCGGGGAGTTGAGACGGTCGGTGAGGCCGGCGAACAGCGCCGGTCGCGGCGGGATGGGTGGCCGGTCCGCCGGGAGTTCCCCGTCCCGAGCCGTCCGTGGGTCCACCTCCGGCCGTCGCCCCCACCGTCCCTGACCCACGCGAGGCCGCCCGCCCGGCGGCCCGGAGCCCGGCGGCCCGTTCCGCGAGCCGGCCCCGCGCCCCTTCCGCCGTGGCACGACCGGACGCCGCCCGTTCCCCGTCCCCGTCCCTGCCCCCGCCCGCCAACGCCGGTGCCAGAGCGCCGGGTTGACCCGTCACCGGGCTCAGCCGACCGGCCGGACCGGCGCGTTCGCCATCCGGTCGCGTGCGGCCCGGTGCTCCCCCACCCCCGCACCCCGTCCCGAGGAGCCGCATCCATGGCACGTATCGGCCTGCTCCCGCTCTCCGACGGCCGCGCCTACGTACGGCGCGACGTCCACGCGCACATCGACCGCTCCGCCACCCAACTCGCAGCCCTGTTACGGGAGGCGGGGCACGAGGTGATCACCGCCCCGGAGCAGGTCAGCAGCAACACCCTGGCGACCTCGCAGGCCCGCTGGCTGGCCGACCACCATCCGGACCTGACGATCCTCCACTACGCGGTGTGGACCTTCCCGCACTTCACCGCGCTGGCCGCGGACGCCCTCCCCGGGCCCCTGCTGCTGCTGTCCACCATCGACCCCCAGTACCCCGGAATGGTGGGGATGCTCGCCGCGGGCGGCGCCCTCGACCAGATCGGGCGCACCCACACCCGCGCCTGGGGGGACCTGGACGACCCGGCGGTGCGGGAGCGGATCCTGACGCAGGTGCGGGTCGGCGCCGCGGTGAGCGGGCTGCGCGGCTCCACCTTCGGCCGGATCGGCGGGCGCCCCATGGGGATGTACACCGCGACCGCCAACACCGACCAGTGGATGCGGCTGTTCGGCGTGGACGTCGAGGAGATCGACCAGTGGGAGATCGTCCGCCGCGCCGACCAGGTCGCCCAGCGGCGGGTCACCGCCGCCCGCGAGTGGCTGGAGCGGCACACCGCCGGAGTGCTCTACGACGGGGACCGGCTCACGCCCGAGTTGCTGGAACGGCAGGTCCGCTCGTACCACGCGATGCGTGAGCTGATCGACGAGTGGAACCTCGACTTCTCCGGGATCAAGGGACAGCCCGAACTCACGGCGAACTTCTGCACGATGGACGTGGCAGAGGCGTTCCTCAACGACCCGTACGACTGGGAGGGGCCCAAGGAGACCCATGTCACCGCGACCGAGGCGGACATGGACGGGGCGCTGACGATGCAGTTGCTGAAGCTGCTCACCGGCGATCCGGTGCTCTTCGCCGACGTGCGCCACTACCACGCGGACCGGGACGTGTGGGACCTGTGCAACTCGGGCCAGCACACCACCTGGTACGCCGCGCGGTCGGACGATCCGGCGGAGAACCTGCGGCACGTGACGCTGATGCCGGAGGTGTTCTACTTCCCCGCGGGCGGTGCCTCCGTCCAGCACCTCGCCGCACCCGGCGAGATGACCTTCGCCCGGCTGACCCGGGCGGACTCCGCGTACCGGATGCACGTGACGCGCGGCTCCCTCACCCAGTACGACAGCGAGACCAACGAGCGGATGATGCGGGCCTCCACCTGGGAGTGGCCGCATGCCTTCGCCGAACTCGACTGCTCCGCCGACGAGTTCCTGTCCCGCTTCGGTTCCAACCACCTGCACGCGGTACCGGGCGACCACGTCGAGGCGCTGCGCGCGGTCTGTTCCCAACTCGACATCGCCTACGACGGGTTCGGCGGCGCGCGCTAGCCCGCGCCGCGCTCCGGGGTCAGCAGCCAGTGCGAGGGAAGCGGGGACCAGAGAGCATGACCGACGAACAACCGGCGGTGGAACCGCCGTTGCTGGCGATGCGGGATATCGTCAAGTCCTTTCCGGGCGTCCGCGCGCTCGACGGGGTGCGGCTGACCGTGCGCGGCGGCCAGGTGATGGCGCTGCTGGGCGAGAACGGCGCGGGCAAGTCGACGCTGATGAACATCCTCGCCGGGGCAGAGCCCGGCTACGCGGGCACCATCACGTGCGCGGGACGGCGGGCCGACATCCGCCGGCCGAAGGACGCGCGGGCGCACGGCATCGCGATGATCCACCAGGAGCTGAACCTGGTGCCCGAACTGTCCGTGGCGGAGAACGTCTTCCTGGGCCGGGAGCCGCTGACCGCGCGGGGAACCGTGGACCGGGCGGCGATGGAGCGCCGGACGGGGCGGCTGCTGGACCGGCTGGGGCTGGAGGTCGCGCCGCGCCAGCGGGTCGGCCGGTGCCGGATCGCGGAGCGGCAGCTGATCGAGGTCGCGAAGGCGCTCGCCGGTGACCTGCGGCTGCTGGTGATGGACGAGCCGACCTCCGCCCTCGCCGACGCGGAGGTGCGGCGGCTGTTCACCGTGATCCGGGATCTCACGGCCGACGGCACCGGCGTCGTCTACATCTCGCACCGGCTGGAGGAACTGGAGGAGATCGCGGACGCGGTGACGGTGCTGCGGGACGGCCGCTTCGTCGGGGAGCGGCCGATGGCCGGGACCAGCCGGGAGGAGCTGGTGCGGATGATGGTCGGCCGTCCGCTGACCGAGCTGTACCCGCGCGGTGGCGCGCAGCGGGGTGGGGAAGCGGTTCGGCTGGAGGTGACCGGGCTGCGCTGCGCCCCACCGGACGGCAGGCCACTGCACGGTGTCGACCTGACCGTCCGGGCCGGGGAGATCGTCGGCCTGGCGGGGCTGATGGGAGCGGGCCGCACGGAGGTGCTCCAGGCGCTGTTCGGCGTCTACGGCCGCCGGGTCGAGGGCACCTTCGCCCTGGACGGCCACCCGTACCGGCCGCGCGGCCCCCGGCACGCGATCCGCCGCGGGATGGCGCTGGTCGCGGAGGACCGCAAGGCGCAGTCGCTGGTGCTGGGCGCCACCGTCACCTTCAACAGCTCGCTGTCGGCGCTGCGTCGCTACCGGCGGCCCTGGCTGACGGTGGACCGGGCCACGGAGCGCGCCGAGGTCCGGGCCCGCGTACGGGACCTGCGGGTCAGGACGGCGTCGCTGGCGACGCCTGTGGGGCGGCTCTCGGGCGGGAACCAGCAGAAGGTGGTGCTCGCCAAGTGCCTGCTGACCCGCCCCGGGCTGCTGCTGATGGACGAGCCGACGCGCGGCGTCGACGTGGGCGCCAAGGCGGAGATCCACGCGCTGATGGACCGGCTCGCGCGGGAGGGCACCGGCATCCTCGCGGTCTCCTCCGAGTTGCCCGAGCTGATCGGGATGTGCGACCGGGTGCTGGTGCTCTGCGAGGGGCGGCTCACCGGCGAGTTCCACCGCGATCCGGCGCGCGGCCCGCGCGCGGAACAGGAGGCGCTGCTCCGCGCGGCTATGGCGCGCCCCGTAGCGGCGGAACCACCGGGCACGGGCCGCGTGGAGCGGGTCCGCTCCACGGACGTCGGGCGGGCGGACGGGGGTGAGCGGCGATGAGCCGGACGCTCCCCGGTCCCGAACCGGCACCCGACGCCGAACCGCCGGACGGGCCGCCGGACGGCGAGAGGCCACCGGAGAGGGGCGGGTGGCCCGGGCGGTGGGCCGGGGTCCGGCGGGCGCTGCCCGCGCTGGGCTCGCTCCAGGGCGGTGTGGGGCTGGTGCTGGTCCTCGTCATCGGGATCGTGACGAAGGGCGACACCTTCCTCAACGAGACGAACCTGACCAACGCCGTCGGCGCGTTCTCCTCGCGGGGCATCCTCGCCGTCGGGGTCACGCTGGTGATCCTCACCGCGGGCATCGACCTGTCGGTCGGCTCGCTGATGGGGTTCTGCTCGATGGCGGCCGCGCTGCTGCTGGTCAACGAGCAGCTGCCGGTGTGGCAGATCGTCCCGCTGTGCATGCTGGCGGGGGCCGCGTTCGGCCTGGTCAACGGCGTCGGCACCGCGTGGCTGCGCATCCAGTCGTTCGTGATGACGCTGGCGATGCTCTCCATCGCGCGGGGGCTGGACCGGCAGATGTCCGACAACGTCTCGGTGGGTACCCAGGTCTCCGGGCCGGACGGTCAGCTCACCCCGGAGTCGGAGTCGTTCCAGTCGCTCGGCACCCCGGGGCACAACGTGCTGGAGGGCACCTGGCTGCCCCTCGTCGGCCGGGAGGGCGTCTACTTCCCGGTGCTCGCGTTCGTCGCGGTGTGTGTGGTCTTCCATCTGCTGCTGACGCGCACCCGGTTCGGCCGGCACGTCTACGCGGTGGGCGGCAACCCGACGGCGGCCCGGCTGTCGGGGGTGAACGTCACCTTCGTCGTCATCGCCGTCTTCACCCTGTCCGGGATGCTCGCGGGGACCGCCGGGCCGATCGACGCGGCCTACAGCGCCTCCGCCGACCCACTCGCCGGAACCTCCTACGAGCTGGACGCGATCGCGGCGGCGGTCATCGGCGGCGCCTCGCTGGCGGGCGGCAAGGGGACGATCGCGGGGACCTTCGTCGGCGCGCTGATCCTGACGCTGCTCGACAACGTGCTGGGGCTGAACGCGGTGAGCGACAACTGGCAGCTGGTCATCAAGGGGTCGATCGTCGTGGTGGCGGTGGTGCTGCAACGGCCCGACCTCCTCCGCCGGAGGGAGAAGCAGGCATGAGGCACCACAGGGACACCGCGAGCGCGGCGCGGAACCGGAACCGGGGCGGGAACGTCCGGTCCCCGGCCCCCGAAGACGGCCCCGGGCACGGACCCGGACCCGGGGCCGGTAGCCAGCGGCGGGGCCGGGCCGCGCGGGCGGTGCTGGCGGGCGCGACGGTGCTCGCGCTGGCCGCCGTCCCCGCGTGCAGTTCCAAGGCGCCCGGCGGGGACGGCGCGAGCGGCGGCGACAAGGACGAGTTCGTCGTGGGCTACTCGCAGGCCAACAACGCCGAGCCCTACCGCGCCCAGCTCAACCTCCAGCTGAAGTACTTCGCGGGCAAGCACCGCAAGCTGCGGCTGCTGCCCATCGCGGACGCGAAGCAGAGCAGCGCGACGCAGGTCAGCCAGGTGCAGAACTTCATCCAGCAGAAGGTGGACGTGCTGATCGTCTCCCCGAACGAACCCGCCCCGCTGACTCCGGCGGTGAAGCAGGCGTGCGCGGCGAGGATCCCGGTGATCGTGCTGGACCGCACGGTCAACACCGACTGCTACACCTCGTTCATCGGCGGGGACAACTACGCGATCGGCAAGCGGGCCGGGGAGCGCGCGGTCAAGGCGCTGCCGAAGGGCGGCAAGGTGGCCGAGCTGCGCGGGGTGCTCAGTGCCCAGCCGCAGATCGAGCGGCACCGGGGCTTCCAGGACGCCCTCAAGGGGCACGGCGTCGAGGTGGTGGCGCACCGCGAGGCGAAGTGGCTGCGCGCCAACGCCACCCAGATCATGCAGCAGTGGCTCCAGCGCGGCACGGACATCGACCTGGTGTACGCGCACAACGACGACATGGCGATCGGCGCCCAGCTCGCCGCGGAGTCGGCGGGGAAGGCGCGGGGGATCCGGTTCCTCGGCATCGACGGTCTGGCCATCCCGAGCGGCGGTATCCGCGCCGTTCAGCAGCGGAAACTGCTGGCCACCTACCTGTACCCGACGGCCGCGAAGGAGGCCGCGCGAACCGCGGCCGCGGCGGCGTCGGGTAAGAAGGTACCGAAGAAGCAGGTGCTGAAGACGGAGGAGATCATGTCCGGCAACGCGGAGCGCGTGTACGAGCGCTATGACATGAGCGGGAAGCTCGGGTGACGCGCGCCGGGCTGCTGCTGGGGATCGACATCGGCACGGCCTCGTCGAAGGGGGTGCTGGTCGACCCGTCCGACGGGCGGCTGGTCGCCAGCGCCGTACGCGAGCACACCACCGCCACCCCGCACCCGGGCTGGTTCGAGCACGACGCGGAGCGCGTCTGGTGGGGCGACCTCGTCGCGCTCGCGCGTGAACTCCTCGCAGACGGACCGGAGTTGGCGGGGGTGTGTGTCAGCGGCATCGGGCCGTGCCTGCTGCCCACCGACGCCCGGGGCGAGCCGCTGCGCCCGGCGATCCTCTACGGGGTCGACACCCGGGCCGGGGAGCAGATCGCCGCGCAGCGCGCCCGGTACGGCGCCGAGCGGGTGCTGGAGCGGTGCGGTTCCGACCTCACCAGCCAGGCGGTCGGACCGAAGCTGGAGTGGCTGCGCGAGCGCGAACCGGAAGTCTACGCACGCACCCGCCGCTGGTACATGGCCAGTTCCTGGGCGGCGCACCGGCTGACGGGCGGTGCCTACGTCCTGGACCACCACTCGGCCAGCCAGTGCGCCCCGCTGTACGACCTGCGGGAAGGGCGCTGGATCGAGGAGTGGCGGGAGGAGATCGCCCCCGGGCTGGAGTGGCCCGAACTGGTCTGGCCCGCCGAGGTGGTGGGCGAGGTGTCGGCGTGGGCGGCCGGGACCACCGGGATCCCGGCGGGCACCCCGGTCGTCGCGGGCACGGTCGACGCCTGGTCGGAGTCGGCCGGGGTGGGGGCCACCGGCACCGGCGACCTGATGTTGATGTACGGCACGACGATGTTCCTGGTGAACGTGGTCCCCGAGCCGGTGTCCGACCCGCGCCTCTGGTCGACGGCGGGAGTGTTCGCGGGCACCTCCTGTCTCGCGGGCGGCATGGCCACCTCGGGCGCGGTGACGGGTTGGCTCCGCGACCTGACCGGCGCGGACTTCGGGACGCTGACGGCCGAGGCGGCCCAACTGCCGCCGGGGGCGGAGGGGTTGCTGATGCTGCCGTACTTCGCCGGGGAGCGCACCCCGGTCCTCGATCCGGAGGCGCGCGGCGTGGTGGCGGGGCTGACGCTGCGGCACGGCCGGGCCCACCTGTACCGGGCGGCGCTGGAGGCGACCGCCTTCGGCGTGCGGCACCACCTCGCGGCGATGCGCGAGGCGGGAGGCACGCCGGACCGGCTGGTCGCGGTGGGCGGCGGGGCGCGGGAGCTGTGGACCCAGGTGGTCTCCGACGTCACCGGACGCGAGCAGCGGCTGCCCCGGCACACCATCGGCGCGGCCTTCGGGGACGCCTTCCTCGCGGCCGTGGGCGTCGGCGCCGCCCGCCGTCCGGACATCGCGGAGTGGAACCCGGTCGAGGCCACGGTGGCTCCCGAACCCGCGCACGCGGCGGTGTACGGGGAGCTGTACGGCCACTACCGGACGCTGTACCCGGCCACCCGGGAGACCGTGCACGCCCTGGCCGCGCGGCAGCGGGCGGACGACCGGAGCGCTGCCGGGCCGGGCTGACCCCGCTGGGCCCGGCCCGGGCACGCCGCCGGGCCGGGCTCAGCCGCCGAGGGTGCCCAGCGGATCGTCCAGTACCGGCTGCCAGGCCAACTCGGCGGCGCCGACCAGGGAGTTGTGCGCGAGCGAGCTGGGCAGCACGGGCACGCCGCCGCCGCGCCCCCAGAGGCTGCGGCGGGCGACGACGGCGCCCAGCCGCTCGCCACCGGCCTCGGCGAGCACCCGGTGCAGCCCGGCGAGCACGATGCGGTCCGGGTTGAGGATGTTGACCAGCCCGGCGAGGCCCAGCCCGAGCCGGTCGATCAGCGTGTGGACGGCCTCGCGCACGGCGGGGTCGGTGGCGTACTCGGTGTGGATCAGCTCGCGGGCCTGCTCCAGCAGGGAACTCTCGGGGCCCGGGGAGCGTCCGGCGGCGTCGAGCAGCGCGAGCGGGTCGGTCTCCACGTCCAGGCATCCCCGGCTTCCGCAGTGACAGGGGCGCCCGGCCGGGTCGACGGTCAGGTGACCGACCTCCAGCGCCAGCCCCGAACTCCCGGTGTGCAGCCGCCCGTCCAGGACCAGCGCCCCACCGACACCACGGTGCCCGGTGCCGACGACGAGCAGGTGGCGTGCCCCCCGGCCCGCGCCGTGCCGGTGTTCGGCCAGCGCGGCCAGGTTGAGGTCGTTCGCCGCGTGTCCGGCGGCGGTGGCGCCCGGGCCGGCGCGGCCGGACGGGCCGGGGACACCCTCCCGTTCCAGGCAGCGGGTGAACAGCTCCCGCACCGGGACCCCGGCCTCCCAGGCCAGGTGCAGCGGGTTGAGCGCGGTGCCGTCGGGCTCGGCGACGGCGGAGGGCACCGCCAGCCCCGCGCCCACACAGCGGCGTCCGCTCTCCCGCAGCAGCTCGGCACCCGCGCGCACGACCTCGCCCAGCACCTGTTCCGGGTCGGCGGTGACGGTGCCGCAGCCGGGCACGGTGGCGACGAGGCGTCCGCCGAGTCCGACCAGCGCCGCCCGGAACCCGTCGGCGTGCACCTGCGCCGCCAGGACTACCGGGCCGTCGGGGTCGACGGCGAGCCGGTGCGAGGGCCGCCCCTGGGTGCCGACGGCGGCCGAGGGACGGGAGTCGACGCTGATCAGCCCGAGCGCCTCCAGTTCGGCGGCGACCGCCCCGGCCGTCGCCCGGGTCACGCCGAGTTCGGCGGTGAGCACGGCGCGGGTGGGCGCCCGGCCGGTGTGGACCAGTTCCAGCGCGGGGCCGAGGGCACCGCGGCCCCGCTCAAGTCTTGTACGCGTCAGGGTCACTCCCCTATTCTCACTTTGTGCCGAAGCTAAACAAAATACGGTCGGCGCTTGGCGGCCCACCGCGGACGTCCACCGCGTCCACCGATCCCGCCCTGCGCCAACTCCGCGCCGCACTCACCGTCTTCTTCGCTCTGGACGGCTTCATCTTCGCAGGCTGGGTCGTCCGCATTCCGGCGATCAAGGAACAGACCGGAGCCTCCTCCAGCGCGCTCGGCCTGGCGCTGCTCGGGGTGTCCGCCGGGGCCGTGGTCACCATGGTCGTCACCGGCCGCCTCTGCCACCGCTTCGGCAACCATCCGGTCACCGTCGCCACGGCACTGCTCCTGGGGATCAGCGTGGCCCTGCCACCGCTCACCCACTCCGCCCTCACCCTCGGCCTGGTACTGCTGGTCTTCGGCGCGGCGTACGGCGGTATCAGCGTCGCCCTGAACAGCGCCGCCGTGGACCTCGTGGCGGCGCTGCGCCGTCCCGTCATGCCCAGCTTCCACGCCGCGTTCAGCCTCGGCGGGATGCTCGGCGCGGGACTGGGCGGACTGCTGGCGGGGCGGCTCCCCGTCGACCGGCACCTGCCGCTGCTGGCGGTCGTCGGGCTCGCCGTCACCGCGTTCGGCGCCCGGCCGCTGCTGCGCCACCCGGCCCCGGCCGCCCGGGAGTCCGCCCGCCCCTCCACGGCCGGAGCGGCTCCGGAGCCGCTCCGGGGGGTGCGCTGGATGGTCGCGGTGCTCGGCCTGATCGCACTGTGCACCGCCTACGGAGAGGGCGCGCTCGCCGACTGGAGCGCGCTCCACCTCACCGAGGAACTGGAGGCGAGCCCGGGCGTGGCCGCCGTCGGGTACTCCGTCTTCGCGGGGGCGATGACCGTCGGGCGGCTGTCCGGGACCGCGCTGCTCGAACGACTCGGCCCCCGCCGCGCGTTGACCGGCGGCGGAGCCACCGCCGCCGTGGGGATGACACTCGGGGCGCTGGCGCCGAGCGTCTGGCTGGCGCTGACCGGCTTCGTCGTCGCCGGGCTCGGCCTCGCCAACATCTTTCCCATCGCCATCGGCCGCGCCGGGGACCTCGCCGGGCCGAACGGGGTGGCGGCGGCCTCCACGCTCGGCTACGGCGGGATGCTGCTCGGCCCGGTCGCGATCGGCTTCCTCGCGGACTGGTACTCGCTGCGCTCGGCGATGGTCACGGTGGCCCTGCTCGCCGGGCTCGCGGCGGTCGTCTCCGCGCTCGCCCGGCGGGCGGTGGCCCCCGGCGCCACTATTACCCACGAGTAACAAGCGTGGTACCTTCGCCTCCATGCCCAACCCACTCGCCACACCCTGGGGCATGCGCCACGCTCTGGTCGTCTGGCCGCCGTTCCTCTTCGCCGGGATCAAGGTCCTCGACATCTCCGAGGACTGGAGCAGCGCCCGGGTGCGGATGCGGCTCGGCAAACTGAACCGCAACACCTTCGGCACCCAGTTCGGCGGCAGCCTGTACTCGATGACGGACCCGTTCTGGACCCTGCTGGCGCTGCGCCAGCTCGGCGCCGACTACCACGTCTGGGACAAGGCCGCCGAGATCGAGTACGTCACCCCCGGACGCGGCCCGGTCTACGCGGAGTTCACGCTCACCGAGGACCGGGTGACGGAGATCCGCGAGGCCACCGCGGGCGGCGCCAAGACCCTCCCCTGGTTCCGGACCGAGGTGACCGCGGCCGACGGCACCGTCGTGGCCCGCGTCCGGAAACAGCTGTACGTCCGGCGCAAGCCGGACCGCCGCTGAGCGCGGCCCACCCCGGAACAGCACCGCGCCCTCCGGCCAACCGCCTCCCGGCGGGGGCCGGTTGACGGCACCCCGCCCCGGCCCGCCCCTTCCGGGAGGGACACGCCGCGCTCGCCCCGGGTGCCGGGCTCAGGACTCCCCGTCCGGGCCGGGCTCCCGCCTCCCCGGACCGCGTACCGGCCCGCCCCGCACCGGCCGGGTCACCTGCTTCGCCAGACACGGCGGGATACCCGCCGCCACGTCCGCGTGGTCCCGCCGGTAGACGCCGGGAGAGACACCGACCAGCTCGGTGAAGCGCGTGCCGAAGGTGCCCAGCGAGGAGCAACCCACCGCGAAACAGACCTCGGTGACGCTCAGGTCCCCGCGCCGCAGCAGCGTCATCGCCCGCTCGATACGCCGGGTCATCAGGTACGCGTACGGCGACTCGCCGTAGACGCGCCGGAACTCCCGGCTCAGGTGCCCGGCCGACATGTGCGCCCCGCGCGCCAGCGCCTCCACGTCCAGCGGCCGCGCGTACTCGCGGTCGATCCGGTCGCGGACGCGGCGCATGGCGGCCAGGTCGCGCAGTCGCCGCGCCTCGGAACGCTCCATGGCCATGGGCCCGATCGTCCCACGCCCCCGCCAGGACCCGCGCCGCCGGGACCCGGCGGCGGCGAGGACCGCCAGTCCGGAGCGGACGGGACCGGGGGCGGCGGGGGCGGCGGCAGCGAAGAGGCGGCGCGGGGCGGTGGCGCGCGCCGCGCCAGGGGACATGCCGGTCAGCCCGCCGCCGCGCGCGTGATCCGGGCGATGCGCCGCTCGGTCGCCTCGTCGAGCGCGGTGAGGAACCACGCCGAGGCCATCAGCCGGTCCCCCGCGCCGTCCTCGGCCGGGAAGTGCGCCTTCTCCGTCAGGCCGAACGAGAAGTACGGGTCGTCGGCCCGGAAGAAGAGCAGCACGGGCCCGCTCCCCCGCGCGTACCCGGGCATGCCGTACCAGACCGGGGCCGCAGCTCCGGCACGGCACCGATGACGATCTCGTGCACGCGCTCACCCATCTCCCGGTACGCCGCGGGGAAGGCGGCGATCTTCTCCCGCACCGCCGCCTCGTCCCGGGCCGCCCGGCCGGACGCCTCCGCCCCGCCGGAGGCCCGCCCCTGGCCCGTCTTCCGCCTCTCCGCCACGCGCTCTCCCTCTCCGTCCCTGTCGCTGCCCTTGCCCCGTCCGTCACCCGGCCGGGATGACCGCTCCGCTCAGTCCCGTTGGTTGACGCGGATCAGGTTGCCCGCCGGGTCGCGGAAGGCGCAGTCGCGTACGCCGTAGTCCTGGTCGATCGGCTCCTGCACCACGTCGGCCCCGGCGGCCTCCAGCCGCGCGAACAGCCCGTCGAGATCGTCGGTGGCCAGGGTGATCGCGGCGTACGCGCCCTTCGCGATGAGGTCGAGGACCGTGGCGCGCTCCTCCTCGGTGACACCCGGGTCGATCGCCGGCGGGTGCAGCACGATGGACGTGCCCGGCTGCCCCACCGGACCCACCGTGATCCAGCGCATGTCCTCGTAGCCGACGTCCTTGCGGACCTCGAAGCCGAGGGTGTCACGGTAGAAGCCGAGGGCCGCCTCCGCGTCGGTGTGCGGGAGGAAGGCGTAGTGAATGCTGATGTCCATGGGCCTCACGCTAGACGCGGCCGGACACCGGGCACTTCTCGATTCCTGATCGATCCAGAGGACCACTCGCGTGGCACAGCGGGCCTCCGCCCCCTGGTCACGCCGGGGTCACCGGCGCCCCGACGCCGGGCTCGCCCACCGTCCCCTCCCCCGCGGGTCACCTACCCCCGCCGTCGCGGAGCGCCCACCGGCCCCTCCGCCGGGCTCGCCCACCGCCCGGCGCGGGTTGCTGGCGATCCGGCAGCGAGCGGGCGGGGCGGCGGGTGGCCCAGGCGTGGTGTCAGGCCGACGCGACGCGCAGCAGGCGGAGTTGGCCGATTTCCGCGACGTTCTTCATCAGCTCGGCGTTCACCCAGGCCAGCATGTCCGCGACGGTGCGGTCCGGGTCGTGCTGCCAGGGGAAGGGCGCGGTGGCGTCGAGTTCGGCGTCGGTGAGGGTGCCGAGAACGTCGAGCCAGTCGTCCCGGAGGGCGCGCAGCCAGTCGGCGGCCGCCTCCTCGCCCGGCCAGACGATCTCGGTCCGCTCCCTGGGAACGCGTCCGCGCGCGTGGTCCAGCGCGGTGGTCCACCACCAGCCGATGTGCCAGCTGACCCAGCCGATAGTGGGGACCGGCACCGGATCGGGCTCGGTCTCGGCGAAGTCCGGCCGCCACACCCCCGAGGGGTCCTGGCGTACCGTCCAGCAGTGCGCGGTGGGCTCCCAGCGGAAGTCGCCGGGCCGCAGCC
Source organism: Streptomyces sp. AJS327 (assembly GCF_013450295.1). GTDB lineage: Bacteria > Actinomycetota > Actinomycetes > Streptomycetales > Streptomycetaceae > Streptomyces. The sequence continues at coordinate 1,853,985 of NZ_SKBR01000002.1, read as the reverse complement.
GCTCCGCGTGGTACTCGAAGAGCTGCCAGACGAGGTCGAACTGCTGCCGGAGCAGGTCACATCGAGGGGTGGACATCCGCCGATCCTGACACGGCGTCGCCGCTCCGGACAGTGAATAAGTGACGGACGGCACGGGACGGCGGCGGGGACCGCGTCCACCGCGCCTGCCGAGGGGGGCACCGCGCCTGCCCCGGGGTCCAGCGGGCCGACCCGGGTCCGCCGGACCGGCCGGGTCCACGCGGGGTCCGCCGGATCCGCCAGCATGCGCTGAGGCCCCCCGGATCCGCAGGGGTCCGGGGGGCGGCGAGGGGTGGCCGGGTCCCGACCGGGACGGCCGGGACCGGGAGCCCGGGGGAGGGCGGAGCGCCCTAGGTGGTGGGGCTGCCGTTCTTGTCGAGCCGGTCGAGGACCCGGCGGGCGACGGGGTGGGTGCGCACCACGTCGCCGAGCGAGGTGGAGCCGCGGGTGAACCGGGCGAAGACGTTCCAGGCGGGGCGGAATCCGGTGAGCGCGGCGTGGATCAGGGCGGGGCGCTTGGCGAAGACTCGCAGCAGGCGGCGGCCGACCCCCATCTCGACACCGAGCCCGGAGCGGATGGCGAAGGCGTAGTTGAGCGCTTGGCGGCGGGCCTCGACGGCGTCCGACGCCTCGGCTATCCGCACCGCCCACTCCCCGGCGAGCCGCCCGGAGCGCAGCGCGAAGGAGATGCCCTCCCGGGTCCAGGGCTCCAGCAGTCCGGCGGCGTCCCCGCAGACCAGGACCCGGCCCCGGGAGAGCGGGGAGTCGTCCGCGCGGCACCGGGTGAGGTGGCCGGAGGAGACGCTGGGCTCGAATCCGGCGAGTCCGAGACGGCCGATGAAGTCGTCCAGGTAGCGCTTGGTGGCCGCGCCGTCTCCGCGCCGGGCGATCACGCCGACGGTGAGGGTGCCGTCCTTGGGGAAGACCCAGCCGTAACTGCCGGGCAGCGGGCCCCAGTCGATCAGCACCCGGCCCGCCCAGTCCTCGGCGACGCTCTCCGGGACCGGGATCTCGGCCTCCAGGCCGAGGTCGACCTGGTCCATCCGCACACCGACGTGTGCGCCTATCCGGCTGGCGCTGCCGTCCGCGCCGACCACGGCGTGGGCCAGCACGGGCCGCTCCTCGCCGGACAGCACCACGGCGACGGTGCGGCGGTCCGGAACGTCCGGGCCGTGCTGCTCCACACGCGTCACGGTGACGCCGGTGCGCAGCTCGGCTCCGGCCTTGAGGGCGGACTCCACCAGCGCGTGGTCGAACTCCGGCCGGTTGACCAGGCCGAACAGCATGGTGCGGGAGCGGCGGGTACGGGCCAGCCTGCCGCCGAGCGAGAAGGTGACGGCGTGTACGCGGTCGCGGAGAGGCAGGTCGAAGCCGGGGGGCAGGGCGTCCCGGGTGGGGCCGATGATGCCGCCGCCGCAGGTCTTGTAGCGCGGCAGTTCGGCCTTCTCCAGCAGCAGGACCCGGCGGCCCGCCACCGCGGCGGCGTAGGCGGCGGAGGCGCCCGCCGGACCCGCGCCGACCACGACCACGTCCCATACCGCGCTCTGGTCGCCTTGCTGCTCGTCTCCGGCTGCGCTGTCGCTGCTCACGCTCTGCTTCCGCTCCCGCTCGGCCTTGGTTCGGATAGGGGCGACCGCATCCTACGGCCTCCCGGGTGCGACCTCACTGTGGGATGATCGACCGCACCGCTGTTCGATCACGCCGGACGCGCGCGCACGCGGTCCGGCCCGCGGACTCGTTCGTGTGCGCGGCCACCCCGGCGCACACTCCCCCAACGTCGTGCCTACGAGGAGCGTTCCGAATGACACACAGCGCCGACCACGCCGCGGTCGCCGAGACCGTCGCCGCCCTGCTGCCGCGGGCGCGGGAGGAGCTGACGGAGCTGGTGCGCTTCCGTTCCGTCGCCGATCCGGCGCAGTTCCCGCGGAGCGAGTGCGAGGCGGCGGCGCGCTGGGTGGCGGACGCGCTGCGGGCGGAGGGCTTCCAGGACGTGGCGCTGCTGGAGACGCCGGACGGCACCGAGTCGGTGTACGGGCTGCTGCCCGGCCCGGAGGGCGCGCCCACGGTGCTGCTCTACGCGCACTACGACGTGCAGCCGCCGCTGGGTGAGGAGGGGTGGGAGACGCCGCCCTTCGAGCTGACCGAGCGGGAGGACGGGCGCTGGTACGGGCGCGGTGCCGCGGACTGCAAGGGCGGGATCGTGATGCACCTGCTGGCGCTCCGCGCGCTGAAGGCGAACGGCGGTCTGCCGGTGACGGTCAAGCTGATCGCCGAGGGGTCGGAGGAGCAGGGCACCGGCGGTCTGGAGCGGTACGCGGAGGAGCACCCGGAACTGCTGGCCGCCGACGCGATCGTGATCGGGGACTCCGGCAACTTCCAGGCCGGTCAGCCGACGGTGACGGCGACGCTGCGCGGGATGGGCATGCTGCGCGTCCAGGTGGACACGCTCCAGGGCAACCTGCACTCGGGCCAGTTCGGCGGAGCGGCCCCGGACGCCCTGGCGGCGCTGATCCGGGCGCTGGACTCACTGCGGGACGAGGTGGGCGACACCGTCGTCGACGGGCTGGCGAACGACGCCTCCTGGGAGGGGCTGCACTATCCGGAGGAGCAGTTCCGGGCGGACGCGCGGGTGCTGGACGGGGTCGAGCTGACCGGCTCCGGTTCGGTGGCCGACCGGATCTGGGCGCGGCCCTCGGTCACGGTGATGGGGATCGACTGCCCGCCGGTGGTGGGCGCCACGCCGTCGGTGCAGTCCTCCGCGCGGGCGCTGGTCTCGTTGCGGGTACCGCCGGGGGTGGACGCGGGCGAGGGCGTCGGGCTGCTCGCCGCGCACCTGGAGAAGCACGTGCCGTGGGGGGCGCGGGTGTCGGTCGAGGTGGTGGGACAGGGGCAGCCGTTCCGGGCGGACACCGGCAGCGCCGCGTACACGGCGATGGCCTCGGCGATGCGGGACGCCTACGACGGGACGGAGATGGCGGTGGCCGGGCTGGGCGGTTCGATCCCGCTCTGCGGCACGCTGGGGAGGCTCTACCCGGACGCGGAGATACTGCTGGCCGGGCTCTGCGAGCCGCAGACGCAGATCCACGCGGTGAACGAGAGCGTCTCGCCGGAGGAGCTGCGGCGGATGTCGGTCGCGGAGGCGCTGTTCCTCCAGCGTTACGCGCGCGGCTGAACCAACGGGCCACCGGCTCCGCTCCGTTGGGGCGCGGGGCCGGTCGGCGGGCGATCCGGCCGCCGTGTCGGCGGGGTGTTCAGTCGCCGCGGGGCACGCCGCCCTCCAGGTAGAGGGGGCGGCCCGCGTCGCGGGCGCGGAGCGCGCCGCGCAGCCGCTCCAGCCGGACGGGCGGCAGCAGTTCGGCGGCCTCCCGTTCGGTGACGAAGCGCCAGCCGCGCAGTTCGGCGCCGGGCAGCAGCACCTCGGCGGACTGCCGGGGATCCAGCCGTCCGCCGTCGAAGAGCATCCGCAGGCCGCCGAAGCGCGGAGGGCAGGGGGCCTCCCAGTCGACGACGAGGAGACGCGGGTCGGCGGTGAGCCGCAGTCCGAGTTCCTCGGCGACCTCGCGCACCCCGGCTCGGGCGGGGGGTTCGCCGGGTTCCACGATTCCGCCGGGGAACTCCCAGCCCGCCTTGTAGGTGGGGTCGACGAGCAGTACCCGGTCGCTTTCGTCGAAGAGGAGGACTCCGGCGGCGACGGTCTCGCCCACCGGTTCCGGGGTCTGCACGATGTCCTGGGCTCCGGCGCCGTCCCGGAGTGCCTCGGCCACGCGCTCGGCGGTGCGGCGCGGGGTGAGCCGTGTGGTGTCGACGGTGTGCGCCTCGGCGGTTATCCAGGGCAGCGCGGCGCGGTAGTCGTCGAGGCGGGCGAGGCACCAGGCGCGGGTGGACTCGCCGTCCAGATCGGGGCGTTGGTCTATCCGCCCGCGGAGGACCGTTTCCTCGGCGTGCAGCAGCAGGTGGTGGACGGGGACGCGGCGGGCGGCGAGGATGCCGAAGATCTCGTCCCGGTCGATCCGGCGGAGCAGGCTGGCGGGCGCGACCAGCGGTCCGGGAACCTCGCTGAGCAGGGCGACCGCCGTGTCGGCCACGAGCCGTCGCCAGGCGGGGAGTTCACGGACGTCGTCCACCTGGGCGAGGCGTTCCTTGGGCAGCATCCTTCTCAGCTCGTCGCCGAGTGGGCCCGGGTCGTAGAGCGTGCTGCCCGGCAGCAGGTCGAGAAGTTCGCGCGCCGCCGTGCTCTTGCCCGCGCCGAAGGCACCGTTCAGCCAGACGATCACGTCGAGTCCCCCTCTTCCGTCACCCCTGTTCAGGTGCCCAGTCACCCCCGCCGGGGAAACGCGCCGGGGTGGCTCCGCCGCGCCCGGAGGGGCGCACGGTGCCCGCGCCCCGGCGCGCGGGGGTCGCCCGGTCGGCGCCACCGCGCCGGAGAGGAGGTCCGGTCGGGCCCGCGGCGGGCGGCCACAGCACCTCCCGCCGCCACGGGAGTCGGGGTCGGTGGCGCCGCCCGCTCCCTCGTCTCCCGTGCGGCGGCGGGTGGTTCTGCCGGTCGACGCCGGACGGGCCCTCCGGGCCCGGGAGTTACGGCGTCCAGCCCGGGTCGCGGCCGGTGGCGCCGATCATCACGGTGAAGGCGTCGGCGCCCTCCGGGACGTCCACGGCGGGGGCGAACTGCTGGGCCTCGACGCCCGCCGGGCCCATTCGCGCGAAGAGCGTGCCGGTCTCCTCGACGGCCCCGGCGTCCGGGGTGTACTCCTGCCCGGTAGCGCGGGCCAGGTCCCAGGCGTGCACCGTGATGTCGCCCAGGACCAGCTGCGCGAGGGTGTGCCACGGTATGCCCATGGCCTCGGCGGTGCCCTCCAGCGCGCCCTCCGCCGCCCAGGAGTCGGCCAGTTCGCGCACCTCCCGCTCGTACCGGTCCCGCCAGTCGCCGTCGAGGTAGTCCGGCGCCTCCCCGCCGTCGACGGCCTCGCCCGCGGCGAGCAGGCGGAAGCTGGCGAGGCCGTGGAAGACGTGGTTCAGCAGGGCGCGGACGTCGAAGGACTCGCAGGGCGTCGGGGCGGTGAGCTGGTCGTCCCGTACTCCGCGCACCACGGGGGCGGTGGCGTCGGCGGCACGCTTCATCAACTCGCTGAGTTCGTTCGTCATACCGCGAGGCTATCCGGGGCGGCGGCGGTGACGTGAGGAAACGCCGCACGGGATCCGGCCCCCGCTCGCCACCGAGCTGAGCAGCGGCCAACCAGACCCATCCGTACGGGAGTTCACCGGGCGCCGGAGCCCCGGTGGCTGGGCGGCGGGCGCGACGCGGTCGGCGGTCAGCCGATCCGTTCCCAGCAGGCCGCCGCGGCCCCCACCAGGCCCGCCTCCGCGCCGAGTTGGGCCGGTACCACCTCCGGGCCCCGGACGAAGGAGAGGGTGGCGAACTCCGCGACGGCCCGCCGCAGCGGCGCGAACAGCACCTCTCCGGACTCCGCGACGCCGCCGCCCACCACGGCCGTATCGATCTCGGTCAGCGCGGCGGTCGCGGCGATGCCCGCCCCGAGCGCGCGGGCGGCGCGCCGGAAGGCGGCGCGGGCCACCGGGTCCCCGGCGCGCGCCGCGGCGGCCACGGCGGCGGCCCCGGTGTCACCGGCGTCGTCCGGGCTCCAGCCCTGGGCGCGGGCCCACCGGCTGATGCTGGGCCCACTGGCCAGCCGCTCCACACAGCCGCGGGCCCCGCAGGGGCACGGTTCGCCGTCCAGCTCCACGCAGAGGTGGCCGATGTGCCCGGCGTTGCCCGTCGGCCCCGGGTAGAGCCGCCCGCCCAGCACGAGTCCGCCGCCGACACCGGTCGACACCACCAGGCACAGCGCGGCCTCCCGGCCGCGGGCGGCGCCTCGCCAGTGCTCGGCCGCGGTGAGCGCGACGCCGTCGCCGACGAGGGTCACGGGCAGGCCGCCGGTGTGGCGGCGCGCCGCCTCGACGAGCGGATAGCCGCGCCAGCCGGGGATGTTGACCGGGCTGACGGTGCCCCGCTCCGCGTCGACCGGCCCGGCGCTGCCGATACCGAGACCGACGGCGCGCCGCCAGCCCGGGTCGCCGGACAGCTCGTCGAGGACGGCGCCGACCGCCGCCATGACCCGCTCGCCGTCACCGGTGGTCGGGGTGGCGCGGCGGGCGCGCGCGTGGATCGCGCCGGAGCGGTCGACCAGCGCGCCCGCGATCTTGGTTCCGCCGACGTCGAGCGCGGCGACGAGGTCGGTGTGCATGGGCGCGGGGCTCCTCACAGCGGTCCGGCCGGGACGCTGTGAGAGTACCCGGCTCGACAACGTTGTCCAGACCCTGACAGTCCGGGCTATCCTGCGCTGAGCGCCCGTCGGCGCCCCGCGCGCCAACCACCCCGGCGGAAGGGGCTCCCCGTGGCTGAGATCGCACCGTCCGGCACCGGCCTGCCGGCGCCCCGGTACGGCGGCCGCCCGACGATGAAGGACGTCGCCGCGCGGGCGGAGGTCGGGCTGAAGACCGTCTCCCGGGTGGTCAACGGTGAGCCGGGGGTCTCCCCGGACACCGAGCGGCGGGTGCGGGACGCGATCACGGCGCTCGGCTTCCGGCGGAACGACAGCGCCCGGGTCCTGCGCAAGGGCCGCACCGGCAGCGTCGGCCTGGTGTTGGAGGATCTGGCCGACCCCTTCTACGCCCCGCTGAGCCGCGCCGTCGAGGAGGTCGCGCGGATCCACGGGGCGCTGCTGATCAACGGTTCCAGCGCGGAGGACCCGGCGCGGGAACGGGAGTTGGTGCTGGCGCTCTGTGCCCGCCGGGTGGACGGCCTGGTGATCGTCCCGGCCGGGGAGGACCACCGGTATCTGGAGCCGGAGCTGGCCGCGGGGGTCGCCACCGTCTTCGTGGACCGGCCGCCGGGCTCGCTCGCCGCCGACCTGGTGCTCACCGACAGCTTCGGCGGGGCGCGGAGCGGGGTGGCCCACCTGGTGGCCCACGGGCACCGGCGAATCGGGATCATCGGCGACCACCCGGGGATCCACACCGCCGCCGAACGGCTGCGCGGCTACCGGGCGGCGATGGCCGACGCCGAGCTGCCGGTGCGCGAGTCCTGGGTGGCGCTCGGCGACACGGCGCCGGAGCGGGTGGCGGCGGACGCCACGCGGATGGTGACCGGGGAGCGGCCGGTGACCGCGCTGTTCACCGGCAACAACCGGGTGACGGTGACGGTGGTGCGGGTGCTGGCCCAACTGGCCCGGCCGGTGGCGCTGGTCGGCTTCGACGACTTCGAACTGGCCGACCTGCTGTCGCCGCCGGTCACCGTGGTGGCCCAGGATCCGGGGCGGCTGGGGCGGGACGCCGCCGCGCTCCTGTTCCGCCGGCTCGACGGGGCGGGCGAGCCTCCGCGCCGGGTGACGCTCCCCACCCGCCTGGTTCCCCGGGGCTCGGGCGAACTGCCGCCGTACGACGGGGAGTAGGGACGGCGCCGGGTGCGGGGCCACGGAACGGGGACCTCCGCCGTTGCGCGCGGGACCCGGGCCGGGGCGGGCGAACCCGGGCCGGGGAGCGGGGAGTTCGGGCTCCGGCGGGCGCCCGTCCGGGCGGTGGGGGGCGGCTGGCGGAGTCAGCCCGCGGTCGCGGGGAAGTACCGGGGTCCGACGTATTGACCCCGCCCGGAGACCGTCAATAGATTCGCGCCGTCATACCGAACGTCATCCGAAATCTCGAACACCCTTGTCGAGAGGTCACGTTCCGTGCGTATAACCCGCATCACCACGCAGGTCGTGGGAACCCCGTGGCGTGATCTCAGCTACGTCCGGGTGCACACCGACGAAGGGCTCACGGGGGTCGGCGAGACCCGGATGATGGGCCGCACCGACGCGCTGCTCGGCTACCTGCGGGAGGCGGAGCGCAACCACCTCGCCGGTTCCGATCCGTTCGCGGTCGAGGACCTCGTCCGCCGCATGAAGTACGGCGACTTCGGGCGGGCCGGGGAGATCGTGATGTCCGGCATCGCCTGTGTCGAGATGGCCTGCTGGGACATCAAGGGCAAGGCGCTCGGGGTCCCGGTCTGGCAGCTGCTGGGCGGCCGGGTCACCCCGCGGGTGAAGGCGTACGCCAACGGCTGGTACACCACCGAGCGCACCCCGGAGGCGTACCACCGGGCGGCGCGCGCGGTCGTCGACCGCGGCTACCGGGCCCTGAAGATCGACCCGTTCGGGGCGGGCCGGACCGAACTCGACCCGGCGGCCAGCCGCTACGCGGTCTCGCTGATCGAGGCCGTCCGGGACGCGGTCGGCCCGGACACCGAGCTGATGCTGGAGATGCACGGCCGCTTCTCCCCCGCGACCGCGATCCGGCTGGCCCGCGAGATGGCGCCGTTCCAGCCCGCGTGGCTGGAGGAGCCGGTGCCCCCGGAGAACCTCAAGACCCTTGCCAAGGTGGCGGGTTCGGTGGAGCAGCCGATCGCCACGGGGGAACGGATACACGACCGCATCGAGTTCCGGGAGTTGTTCGAGTCGCAGGCCGCGGACATCATCCAGCCGGACGTGGGGCACATCGGCGGCATCCTGGAGGCGCGGAAGCTCGCGGCGACCGCCGAGACGCACTGCGTGCTGGTGGCGCCGCACAACGTCGGCGGTCCGGTGCTGACCGCCGCTTCACTCCAACTCGCGGGCTGTACACCGAACTTCAAGATCCTGGAACACTTCAACGACTTCGCGGACGCGGAGATCGGGCGGGTGGTCAAGGATCCTCCGCAGGTCGTCGACGGCTACTTCACGCTGCCCAGCGAACCCGGCCTGGGCATCGAGTTCGACGAGGACGCGGCCGCTGAACTCCCCCGCCGCCAGGCCCGGTTCGACCTGTGGTCAGAGGGCTGGGAGCGGCGCGGGCCACGCGACGGGCGGAACTCCCGTGCCGGGGCCTCCGGTTGAGCGCCGGGCCACGGCTGGCGGAGAGCGCCGCCGTGGTGGTGGAACGTCCGGGGTACCACCGGCTGACGAGCGGCCCGGTGCCCGAACCCGGCCCGGGCGAGGTGCGGATCGCGGTGCACGCGGCGGGGGTCTGCGCCAGCGACCGGGAGCTGTACGAGGGCAACCGCCCCGCCGAGTACGTCAGTTACCCGATCGTCCCGGGACACGAGTGGTCGGGCACCGTGGACGCGGTGGGTCCGGGAGTCGATCCGGCGCTGGCCGGGCGGAAGGCGGTGGCGGAGGGCTTCCGTGCCTGTCTGCGCTGCGACCGCTGCCGGGAGGGCGCCACCAGCCTCTGTCTCGGCGGCTACCAGGAGACCGGCTTCACCCTGCCCGGCGCCTTCGCCGACCATCTGCTGGTCCCCGCACGGCTGCTCCACCCGCTGCCGGACGGCACCGATCTGACGGCCGCGGCGCTGCTGGAGCCGGCGGCCGTGGCCGCGGCGGCGGTGCTCGCGGCGGCACCCCGGCCCGGGGAGCGGATCGCGCTGGTGGGCGCTGGGACGCTGGGGCTGCTGACCGTTCAGTTGCTGGCGGCCTCCTCGCCCGAGTGGCTGGTGGTGGTCGAGCCGCGCGCGGGCCGCACGGCCCCGGCCCGGGCGGCGGGCGCCTCGGTGGTCTGCCCGCCGGGCGCCGGGGAGGCCCCGGAGGGCGGCTTCGACCTGGTGGTGGAGACAGCGGGGGCGCCGACCACGGCCGACGACGCCTGCCGGCTGACCCGGCGCGGCGGCCGCACCGTGCTGACCGGGATGTTCGCACCGGGCGCGCGGGGCATCGACCCGGTGCGGCTCTCGGTCGCCCAGCTGACCATCCGTTCCGTCTTCGGAGCCTCGTCCGCCGCCTGGTCGTACGCGGTGCGCGCGCTGACGGCCGGACTGCTCGACCCGGCTCCGCTAGTCACCCACCACCTCCCGCTGAGCGCCTACGCCGAGGGGATCCGGCTGGCCAGCGGCGGTGCGCCGGACGTCGGCAAGGTGCTGCTCCGGCCCGGTTCCTGAGCCGTGGCCGGGGCGCGGACCGCGCCCCGGTCGGCCGCCGCGCCCCGGACTCCCCTCCCCCGGCCGGAACCGGCCGGGTCCCTCCGCCCGACCGTGCCGCTCCCCACCGCCCCCGGGTTCCGGGGCAGGTCCCGGGAGCACCCGGTCATTCCCACCACCCCGGGAGCACTATGACGTCCGCCGCCACGCCGCCCCCGCAGCAGCCCCCCGGCCCGGACGCGGGAACCGGCCCGCCGGGTGGGGGGCGGCCCGCCCGGGAAGGAGCCGGGGCCCTCGCCGGACTCGGGCTCGGCGCGCCCCCGCCCGATCCGGGCGACGCCTCCCCGCACACCTTCCCCGACGGGGGCCGCTGGCGGACCGAGGTGCCGTCCGTCGAGGGGCCCGAGGCGCTGACCGCCGTGCTAGACGAGGCGGTCGAGCTCGACGTGCCGATCCACCGGATCAGCCAGGGCAGCGGCGTCTGGATGCTCACCGACGCCGAGATCGGCGAGATGGTGGCGCGCTGCGCCGCGCACGGCAGCGAGCTGTGCCTGTTCACCGGGCCGCGCGGCACCTGGGACATCGGGGCGGGCACCCGCACGGCGTCCGGTGGCGCGGGGGTGCGCGCCCGGGGGCGCGGGGCCCTCGCGGGCTGTGTGGAGGACGCGCTGCGCGCCGCCGAACTCGGCGTGCGCTGCCTGCTGGTGGGCGACGAGGGCGTGCTGTGGACGCTGCACCGCCTGCGGGAGGCCGGCGCGCTGCCGCCGGACACCACGCTGAAGGTGTCCGCGCTGATCGGCGCCGTCAACCCGGCCTCGTTCCAGGTGCACGAGCGGCTCGGCGCGGACTCCTGCAACGTCCCCTCGGACCTGACGCTCCAGCACCTCACCGAGATCCGCCGGGTCAGCCGGGCCCCCGTGGACCTCTATCTGGAGTCGCCCGACGACCTGGGCGGCGCGGTGCGGATGTACGAGACGGCCGAACTGATCCGCCGGGGCGCGCCGATCTACCTGAAGTTCGGGCTGAGCCGCGCGCCCGGGCTCTACCCGTACGGGGCCCAGCTGCGCGAGGCCGCGCTGGCCACCGCGCGGGAGCGGGTACGGCGCGGCCGTCTCGCGCTGGACCTGCTGGCCCGGCAGGGCGCTGACGGCGGTATGTCGCCGCTCGGCTCCCGGCTGCCGGGGGCCCTGACCCGATTCCCCCTCCCCGAGAGGAGCTGACACCCATGCGTACCCGCACCCGCCCCCGTCCGCCGGGCCCGGCCCGGGCCCTGGCGGCGCTCGCCGCCGCCGCGCTGCTGACCTGTTCGCTCGCCGCCTGCGGCCAGGAGGCCAAGGGCGGCAGCCGCTACCAGCAGGACGAGGGCAAGGGCGGCACCGTCGGCCTGGCGATGCCCACGAAGTCCTCGGAGCGGTGGATCGCCGACGGCCGCAACATGGCCCGGCAGTTCGAGAAGGCCGGCTACGAGACGGATCTCCAGTTCGGCGACGACAAGGTGGAGAACCAGGTGGCCCAGGTCGAGAACATGATCGCGAAGGGGCACCGGCTGCTGGTGATCGCCGCCATCGACGGTTCGGCGCTGACCAACGTGCTGCGCCGCGCCGCCGAACAGGACATCCCGGTGATCTCCTACGACCGGTTGATCCAGGGCACCGAACACGTCGACTACTACGCCTCGTTCGACAACGAGCGGGTGGGCCGCCTCCAGGCGCGGTACATCGTCGACCAGTTGGGGCTGGAGAAGGGCGGCGGAAAGAAGCGCACCGTCGAGCTGTTCGCGGGTTCCCCGGACGACAACAACACGCGCTACTTCTGGAACGGAGCGATGTCGGTGCTCCGGCCCTTCCTCAAGAACGGCCAGCTGACCGTCCGTTCGAAGCAGACGAAACTCAACCAGGCCACCACGCTGCGCTGGGACGGCGGCACCGCGCAGAAACGGATGGACGACATCGTCACCAAGCACTACGGATCGGAGCGGCTGGACGCGGTGCTGTCGCCGTACGACGGGATCTCCATCGGCGTCATCTCCGCGCTGAAGAGCGCCGGTTACGGCAGCGGGGACACCCCGTACCCGGTGATCACCGGCCAGGACGCGGAACTCGCCTCGGTCAAGTCCATCCTGCGCGGCCAGCAGACCCAGACCGTCTTCAAGGACACCAGGGAACTCGCCAAGCGCGCGGTGCGGATGGGCGACGCCGTGCTGACCGGGGGGAAGGTCGAGGTGAACAACGTGCGGGACTACCACAACGGGAAGAAGCGGGTCCCGGCCTACCTGCTCGACCCGGTCAGCGTCGACAAGGACAACGTCGACCTGCTGGTGAGGGCGGGCTACTACCGGGCGGGGCAGCTGAAATGACGGGCCCCGTACTGGAGTTGCGCGGAATCACCAAGAGCTTCGGCCCGGTGACCGCGCTCGACCGGGTCGACCTGACGGTGGCGGAGGGCGAGATCCACGCGGTCTGCGGGGAGAACGGCGCGGGCAAGTCCACCCTGATGAAGGTGGTGAGCGGGGTCCATCCGCACGGCTCCTACCGGGGGGAGATCCGGTTCCGTGGGGAGGCCCGCACGTTCCGCTCCATCCGGGCCAGCGAGCGCCAGGGAATCGTCATCATCCACCAGGAACTCGCCCTGATACCGCAGCTGTCCGTCGCGGAGAACATCTTCCTCGGCAACGAGCGGGCGCGGCGCTCCCTCATCAGCTGGCACGAGACGATGCGGCGGGCGGGCGAGGTGTCCCGCCGGGTCGGGCTGCCCGACCACCCCGGTGCCCGCGTGGCGGATCTGGGGGTGGGCCGCCAGCAGCTGGTGGAGATCGCCAAGGCGCTGGCGAAGGACGTGCGGCTGCTGATCCTGGACGAGCCGACCGCCGCGCTCAACGACGAGGACAGCGTGCGGCTGCTCGCGCTGCTACGGGAGTTGAGGGAGCAGGGCATCACCTGCGTCGTCATCTCGCACCGGCTGAACGAGGTGCTGGAGGTCGCCGACACCGTCACCATCCTTCGGGACGGCCGCTCGGTGGAGACCCTTCCGGTGCGCCCCGCTCCGGACGCGCCCGCGGAGCTGTCCGAGGACCGGATCATCCGCGGCATGGTCGGCCGCCGCCTCGACCAGCGCTTCCCCGAACGCACCCGGTACGCGGGCGCGGACGCCGGGGAGCGGGTGCTGGAGGTCAGCGACTGGACGGTCCGGCATCCCGTCGACCCCGGCCGCCGGGTCGTGGACGGTGCCTCGCTGAGCGCCCGCCGGGGTGAGATCACCGGTATCGCGGGGCTGATGGGCGCCGGGCGCACCGAGTTGGCGATGAGCCTGTTCGGCCGCTCCTACGGGCGTTACGAGCGGGGCGAGGCCCGGGTGCGGGGCGAGCCCGCCGACACCCGTACGGTCCCCGCGGCGATCGCGGCGGGCATCGCCTACGCCACGGAGGACCGCAAGACCTACGGGCTGAACCTGATCGACAGCGTCCAGCGCAACGTCTCGCTGCCCTCGCTGCGTGACTTGGTGCGGCGCGGCGCGGTGGACGAGCACGAGGAGCGGCGGATCGCGGAGCGCTACCGCTCGTCGATGAGCATCCGGACACCGACGGTCGGCGAGCGGGTGGGCCGGCTGTCCGGCGGCAACCAGCAGAAGGTCGTGCTGAGCAAGTGGATTCACGCCGGTCCGGAGGTGCTGATCCTCGACGAGCCCACGCGCGGCATCGACGTCGGTGCCAAGTACGAGATCTACACCGTCATCGACGCGCTCGCGGCCCGTGGCAAGGCGGTGCTGGTGATCTCCTCGGAGCTGTCGGAGCTGCTCGGGCTCTGCGACCGGATCTACACCATGGCCGCCGGGCGGATCACCGGGGAGTTCGACCGCGCCGGGGCCGACCAGGAACTGCTGATGCGTCACATGACCCACGACCGGAGCTGAGGCCACCATGACCGCCACCACGACCAGCCCCCGTGAGCCGGGGGAGGACGGGAGCCCGCGGGCGCGGAGCGGCCCGGCCGCGGTGCTGCTGCACGGGCTGCGCACCAACATGCGCCAGTACGGCATGCTCATCGCGCTGGCCTTCATCGTCGTCCTGTTCCAGATCTGGACGGACGGGGCGCTGCTGCTGCCCAACAACGTCTCCAACCTGATCCAGCAGAACAGCTACATCCTCATCCTGGCGATGGGCATGATGCTGGTGATCATCGCCGGGCACATCGACCTGTCGGTCGGCTCCGTCGTGGCCTTCGTGGGCGCGCTGGCGGCGGTGATGATGGTCGACCACAACCTGCCCTGGCCGGTGGCGTTCGGGCTGTCGCTGCTGGTGGGCGCGGTCATCGGGGCCTGGCAGGGCTTCTGGGTGGCCTATGTGGGCATCCCCGCGTTCATCGTGACGCTCGCGGGGATGCTGCTGTTCCGCGGCGCTACCCAGATCGTGCTGGACGGGCGTTCCAAGGCGCCGTTCCCGCAGGGCTTCCAGGACATCGCGCAGGGCTTCGTCCCGGAGATGGGGCCGTACACGCAGTACCACAACCCGACGCTGCTGCTGGGGCTGGGCGTCGCGGTGCTGCTGGTCCTGCGGGAGTGGCGGGACCGCCGCCGCCAGCTGGCCTACACCCTCGACCCGTTGCCGTTCCGGCTGTGGGTGCTGAAGCTGGTGGCGATGGTCGCGGCGGTGGCCGCGTTCAGCATGACGCTGGCCAGCTTCCACGGGGTGCCGGTGGTGCTGCTCATCATGTGCGCCCTGCTGCTGGGGCTCGGCTTCGCGATGCGGAACGCGGTGGCCGGGCGGCACATCTACGCGCTCGGCGGCAACCGGGCGGCGGCGGTGCTGTCCGGGGTCAAGGACCGACGGGTCACCTTCCTGGTGTTCGTCACCATGGGGGTGCTGGCGGCGCTGGCGGGCTGCGTGTACGCGGCGCGGCTGAACGCGGCCACCCCGCAGGCGGGCACCATGTTCGAACTGGAGGCGATCGCGGCGTGCTTCATCGGTGGCGCCTCGATGAGCGGCGGCGTGGGCACCGTGTTCGGGGCCGTCATCGGCGGGCTGGTGCTGGGCGTGCTGAACAACGGCATGTCGCTGGTGGGGGTCGGTACCGACTGGCAACAGGTCATCAAGGGGCTGGTGTTGCTGGCAGCGGTCGGCTTCGACGTCTGGAACAAGCGCCGCACCGGTTCGTGACCGGGGTGAGGCCCGCCGCCCGCTCCGGGGCGGCGGGCTCGACGGGCCTCACCCGGCGGGCCTCAGTTCGCGGAGGGTGCGGGTTCGCGGCGGCCGTCCACCCGGCGGGGCAGCCCCAGCGGGTTGCCGTCCCGCAGTTCGGGCGGGAGCAGCGGCTCCGGGGTGCTCTGGTAGACGACGGGGCGCAGCCAGCGGTCGATCGCGGCGGCGCCGACGGAGGTGGCGGTGGACGTGGCGGCCGGGTAGGGCCCGCCGTGGTGCTGGGCGCGGGTCACCGCCACGCCGGTGGGCCAGCCGTCGGCCAGCAACCGACCGGCCAGCGGGGCCAGTTGGGCCAGCAGTTCGGCTCCGGCGGGGTCGTGGCCCGCGGCCTCCCGGGCGCCGAGCCGGACGGTGGCGGTGAGGCTGCCGGGCAGCAGCTCCAGCACTGCGGTCAGCTCGGCCGTGTCCCGGTAGCTGACGAGCACGGTGACCGGCCCGAAGCACTCCTCGAACAGCGGGCCAGGGCCGCCCGGCGCGGCGTCCGTCCCGGCCTCGGCGAGGCGGGCGGCGGGGACGGTGAGGTACCCGGCGGCGACGGCGCGTTCCGCTTCCCGCGCGCCGCCGGCCAGCGGCGCGGTCACCCCGTCGAGCCGGGCCCTGGCCTCGATACCGGCGAGGAAGGCCGCGCGCGTCCGCTCGTCCAGCAGCGGCGCGGGCGGCACCTCGCGCAGGGCCGCCGCGAACGCGGTCTCCAGCCGACGGCCCGGCTCGCCCTCCGGCACCAGCACCAGTCCGGGCTTCACGCAGAACTGGCCGGCGCCGAGGCTGACGGATCCGGCGAGTCCGGCGCCGATCTCCTCGGCGCCCTCCCGGGCCGCCGCCTCGGTGACCACCACCGGGTTGAGGGAACCGAGTTCGCCGTGGAAGGGGATGGGCACCGGGCGGGCCGCCGCCGCGTCGTGGAGCGCGCGGCCGCCGCCTACCGAACCGGTGAAGCCAGCGGCGGCGACCAGCGGATGCCGGACCAGCTCGGCCCCGGCGTCGAAGCCGTGGATGAGGACCACCGTGTCCTCGGGTAGCCCGGAGCGGGCGGCGGCGCGGCGGAGGGCGGCGGCGCACCGCCGCGCGGTGGCCGGGTGCGCGGGGTGGGCCTTGATCACCACGGGGCATCCGGCGGCCAGCGCCGAGGCGGTGTCACCGCCGGGGACGGAGAAGGCGAAGGGGAAGTTGGAGGCGGCGTATACGGCCACCACGCCGAGCGGGACCCGGTAGCGGCGCAGGTCGGGGCGGGGCGGGGTCAGTCCGGGGTCGGCGTGGTCGATGGTGGCTTCCAGGTAGCCGCCCTCCTCGACCTCCTCCGCGAAGGCGGTGAACTGCCCCGCCGCGCGGGTGAGTTCGCCGTGCAGCCGGGTCTCCCCGAGGGCGGTCTCGGCGTCGGCCACGGCCACCAGCTCGGCCCGGTCGGCCTCCAGCTCCCCGGCGGCGGCGCGCAGCAGCCCGGCGCGGGTGGCACGGTCACGCAGTGCGTCCCGGGTGGCGTGCGCGGCGTGGACGGCGGTGTCCACCCCCTCGGCCGTTGTCTCCACCGTGACCTGCTCGCGCCGCCGTCCGGTACGCGGATCGACGCTCCACACGGGCTCCGCTGACACGGACCCCGCTGAGACGGACTGGGCTGACACGGGCTTCTCCCGTCCACGAGACGACCGAGGGCGTCCGGTATGCCGAACACGGTTCCCACCACCGAACGTTCGGGACTCTAGGACCGGCCCCGGCGGCACTTCAAGCCCCCCGGCACCCCCGGAAACCCCCCGTCGGGGGCGTCCAACTCCCCACCGGCCCGGGCGGGTTACGCCTCCCGCTCGCGCCTCAGCCGGCGAAGGGGGTGGTGGGCAGGCCCTCGCCCACGTCCGGGACCACCAGCAGCGCCCCGGCGAGCGGTTCGGCGGCGCTCCGCGCGCCCAGGCTGGCGGTGGTGACGTACAGGTCGCGCAGCGCCCGGCCGCCGAAGGCGCAGGAGGTGGGCCGTCCCACCGGCACCGGGAGGATCCGGTCCAGCGCACCGGACGGGGTGTAACGGCGCACCGCGCCGCCGTCCCACAGCGCGACCCAGACGCAGCCCGCGGCGTCCACGGTGAGACCGTCGGGGTAACCGACCCCGGGTTCCAGGGTGATGAGGGGGCGGCGCCCGGTGGCCGAGCCGTCCGGCCGCACCGTGAGGGCGTCGATCCGCCGGGTGGGAGTGTCCACGTAGTACATCGTCCGCCCGTCCGGGCTCCAGCCGAGGCCGTTGCTGACCGTGACCTCGGGGAACACCACCTCCGGCGCCGCGTCCGCGCCGGGGTACCGGGTCAGGGTGCCGCCGCCGGGCCGCTCGTCGTAGGCCATGGTGCCCGCCCAGAGCGAGCCGTCCGGCGCGACGGCCGCGTCGTTCCCGCGCCGTCCCGGCAGCGGGCGGCGGTGCAGCCAGTGGAAGGAGGCGCCGTCGGGTCCGTAACACCCCACGCCGTCACGGAGGTTGACGACGATCCCGCCGCGGGTGCGGGGCAACGCGGCACCCACGTGCTGAGCGGCCGTCCAGGAGACGCGCGCCCCGGTCGCGGGGTCCAGGGTGTGGATGCGGGAACCGAGGATGTCGACCCAGAGCAACAGCCCCCGCGCGGCGTCCCAGACCGGTCCCTCACCGAGCAACGCCGGTCCGCGCACCGCGAGTTCGGGCCGCCGGACGCTCACTCCCGGTACCCCAGCCGGGCGGACAGCTCGCGCGCGCCCTCCGCCGCTAGCTCCGCCAGTTCGGCGCCGCGCTCCGTGGTCCAGCGCACCATCGGCACCGAGACGCTGAGCGCGGCCGCCACCCGCCCGGACGCCTCGCGCACCGGGGCGGCGACGCAGCAGACGTCCGGATTGGACTCGCGCTCCTCGACCGCCCGGCCACGGCGGCGGACTCCGGCCAGCTCGGCCAGCAGCGCCTCCGGCGCGGTGTGGGAGTGCTCCGTCAGCGCGGTGAGCGGCGTCGCGGCGGTGAGCCGGGCGGACAGCTCCGCCTCGTCCAGCGAGGCGAGCAGCATCTTGCCCACCGCCGTGCAGTGCGCGGGCAGCCGCCGTCCGGTCGCCGAGACCATCCGAACCGCGTGGGTGCTGTCGACCTTCGCGACGTAGAGGACCTCCGGGCCCTCCAGGATCGCCACGTGCACCGTCTCCCCGCAGGCGGCGGCGACGCCCCGGGCGACCTGCTGCCCCTCGGTCGCCAGGTCCAGCCGTTCCGCGTAGCGGCTGCCGAGCTGGAAGGTCCGCACGCCCAGCCGGTAGCGCCCGGGCTGGCCCGGCACGGGAAGCAGGTAGCCGCGGGCGGCGAGCGTCGTGACCAGTTCGTGGACGCTGGTGCGGGGCAGCTCCAGCCTGCGGGTGATCTCGGGTGCCGAGAGCGCGTCCTCCGCGTCGAGGAAGAGTTCCAGAACGTCCAACGCCCGGCTCACCGCCGGTATGTGACGGCCCATCCCCCGACCCCTCCCCTCCGGCCAGCGCGGCGCGTGACGCGCTGTTCGACATCTCGGCCCGTTGTCGGCGGACCGAACGCAATCTAGCCGGTGCGGCTCGGCGACGGCAACGCGTCCGGCCCGGCGACGGTGCGGGTCAGCAGCGGGGCAGACCGGGCACCGGCCGGTCGTTCTTGCCGCCCTTGAGGTAGACGGCGCTGACGAAGACGCCGGAGTTGCCGCTGTCGTCGTCGGTCCTGGCCCACCACACGTTCGTCCAGCGGTCGAAGGTCTCCCGGTGCGGGAACTTCCGCTGACAGTAGAAGTAGTTCTTACCGGCCTTGAGCTTCCCGGCCCGCCGGTGCTCCGCGTCGTACGAGGGGGCCTCCCGCCACACCTCGCAGCTCACCTTAGTCCTGGTCAACGGACGGCATCCCAGGGGTGGTTCATCCTCGCCGGAGCCGCCGCTCCCCGAACTCCCCGCACTTCCCTCCCCGTCCGGAGACGGCGAGTGCGGGGCCGACGGGCCGGTCGAGGCGCTCGGTTCCGGCGGGGCGGCGCGCTCCTCGTCGCCACCACCCCACAGCGCCCAGCTCGCCACCGCGGCACCGCACACCAGCGCCAGCGCCAACACCCCGGTCAGAAGCCGCCGTTGCCCGTGCCCGCCCGCCGGACCGGACGCGGTCCGCACCGTGTGCCGGTCGGTGTCCAGTTCCGGTGGGGGGCCGAACTCCCCCAGCACTGCGGGCTGTCGGGGAGGTTCACCGTCCGGCGAGGTGTCCGGCTCCGCGCCCGGGGGGCCCGGCGCCGCGACGGGGCCGGGGTCCGGAGCGGCCCGCCCGGGTCCGGCCCGGAGGGTGGCCGTATCCGGCCCGGCCCCCACCACCACCGCGTTCAGCAGCGCCGCCGCGCGCTCCGCGTCGGCGCGCTCCGCCGGGTCCTTGCGCAGCAGCTCGACGAGGGCGGGGCCGAGAACCCCCGCGCGCCGGGGCTCGGGCAGCGGTTCCGTGACGATCGCCGTCAGCGTCGACCAGGTCGAGGTACGGCGGAACGGGGAGGCGCCCTCCACGGCCGCGTACAGGGTGGCGCCCAGCGCCCACACGTCGGACGGCGGGCCCGGCTCGCCGCCCCGCGCCCGCTCCGGCGCCAAGTAGTCGAGCGAGCCGACGAGTTCACCGCTGCCGGTGAGCCGCGTGGTGATGTCGTCCCCCGGGTTGTCCATCGCGGCGATCCCGAAGTCGGTCAGCACCACCCGGCCACCGCGCTCCAGCAGGATGTTGCCCGGCTTCACGTCCCGGTGCAGCACCCCCACCCGGTGCGCCGCCGCCAGCGCGTCCAGCACCCGGGCCCCCACGGCCGCCGCCCGCACCGGGTCGAGCGTGTTGCCGTCCGCCAACTCGTCGTCCAGCGACGGGCCTTCGACCAGCTCCATCACGATGACGGGACGGCCCTCGTGCTGCGCCACGTCGTACACCGCGATGACCCCGGGGTGCCGCACCCGGGCGGCCGCCCGCGCCTCCCGCCTCATCCGGGCACGCAGGTCGGCGAGTTCGGGACCGCCCGCGTCGGTGAAGGTACGCAGCTCCTTCACCGCGACCTCGCGCCCGAGTTCCTCGTCAACGGCGCGCCACACCACGCCCATTCCACCCCGGCCGAGCCGCTCCGTCACCCGGTACCGCCCGGCGAGCAGCCTGCCGCCGCCGGACGCCGCCTGCTGTTCCCCCGAAGTGTGCACAGCGCCGCCCCTTATCACGTAGAGACCCCCAACAGCCTACGGGGAGACGGCCACTGAGGGCAGCGGCCGACGGCCCGCCAGCCGGTCGAGGTCCGCCCGGGTGAGGCCGCACAGCCGGGTCACCTCGGCGCCGTCCAGCGCCCCGCAGTCGATGCCCCGCACCAGGTGGTCACTGAGCGCACGGGCGGTCGCGGGCTCGTCGGCCACTCCCCCCGCACGCGCCTCCCCCACCCCGGAGCCGCCGAGGCGCTCGACGTAGGCCGCGAGCCGTTCGGCGGTGCGGGACAGGTCGGCGCGGTAGAACGCGTGCACCGCCGCGTACCGGGTGGGAAGGTGCCCTGGGTGCATGTCCCAGCCCTGGTAGTAGGCGCGCGCGAGCGAGCGCCGCACCAGCCCGTGGTGCAGCCGCCAGGCGGCACGCACCGCCCGCGCGTCACCGACGGGCAGGACGTTGGTCGAGCCGTCCGACAGCCGCACCCCGGTGCCCGCCGCGGCGACCTGCATCACCGCCTTCGCGTGGTCGGCGGCAGGGTGGTCCATGGCCTGGTACGCGGCGCTCACCCCGCAGGCGGCGCTGTAGTCGAACGTCCCGTAGTGCAGGCCGGTCGCGCGCCCCCCGGCCGCCTCGATCAGCCGGGCCACCGTGGCGCGCCCGTCCGCGCCGAGCACGGCCTGTGGGGTCTCGATCTGGATCTCGAACCCGATCCGCCCCTCCGCCACGCCACGCGCCCGCTCGAACTCGGCGCACAACCGGGCCATCGCGGCGACCTGTTCGGGATAGCTGACCTTCGGCAGGGTCAGCACCATGCCCTCCGGAAGGCCACCCGCCTCCAGCAGCCCGGTGAGGAAGACGTCCAGGGTGCGGATGCCGCGCTCCCGTACCCCGGCCTCCAGGCACTTCATGCGCACACCCATGAAGGCGGGTCGCGGCCCGGCCGCGGTGCCCCCGAGCGCGGCGACGGTGAGGCGGGCGACCCGGAGGGCCGCGGCGTCCTCCTCGTCATCCGGGCGGGGCCCGTACCCGTCCTCGAAGTCGACGCGGAGGTCCTCGATCGGCTCCCGCGCCAACTTGGCCCGCACCCCGGCGTACACCGGCTCCACGAGCGCCTCGGGCAGCTCCAGGACGGAGGCGAACTCGCTGGCGTCCGGGGCGTGTTCTTCCAGCAGCGCGAGGGCCGCCGCCCCCCACTCCCCCACGGTGGCCTCCGTGACGGCGTCCGCCGGGACGTACACGGTGTGCACGGGCTGCCGGGTCCCGGGATCGCCCGGGTAGCGGCGTTCCAACTCGGCGTCCACGGCGGCGAGCGACGCCGCGACGTCCCGCCGGACGGAGGAGGTGAAGGTCGTGGGCGCACTCGTCTCGCGGGCCATCCGTGTCCCTTCGCTCACCGGGAGGTCAACAGAATGTTGAAGCAGGCACGTGGGGACGCTAGACCCCACCCCACAGCACGTCAACAGCCCCCGCGCGCACACCGGGACCCCCACACGGAGGCCGTGTGGGGGTCCCGGATCAGATGGCCCCGGGCGGGAGGCCGAGAGCGCGATGTATCACCCGTCCCGGCAACTCCCCGCGCCGAGTGCCCGGTTCAGCTCTTGCGTTGGTTGATGTCCTCGGTCAGCTGGGGCACGACCTCGAAGAGGTCCCCGACCACGCCGTAGTCCACCAGATCGAAGATCGGCGCCTCAGCGTCCTTGTTGATCGCCACGATCGTCTTCGAGGTCTGCATCCCCGCACGATGCTGAATCGCCCCGGAAATACCCGCCGCCACATACAACTGCGGCGACACCGACTTCCCCGTCTGACCCACCTGATGCGAATGCGGATACCACCCCGCGTCCACCGCCGCCCGCGACGCCCCCACCGCACCACCCAACGCATCCGCCAACCCCTCAATCACCGGGAAGTTCTCCGCCCCATTCACCCCACGACCACCCGAGACCACCACCGCCGCCTCCGTCAACTCCGGACGCCCACTCGACTCCCGCGCCGCACGCGAAACCACCCGCGTCCCCCGCGCCAACTCACCCAACACCACCGACAACTCCTCCACCACCCCCGCACCCGCGACCGCCTCCGGCGCCACCGCGTTCGGCTTTACCGCGATCACCGCAACCCCACCCACCACCCGCGACCGCGTCGCATACGACGCCGCGAACACCGACTGCACCACCACCGGACCCTCCTCACCCGCCACCACATCCACCGCGTCCGTCAACACACCCGACCCCAACCGCACCGCCAACCGACCCGCGACCTCCTTCCCCTCCGCCGACGACGACACCAACACCGCCACCGGATCCACCACCCCCACCGCCGCCTCCAACACATCCACCAACGGCACCACCGAAAACTCCCCGAACTCCGGCCCATCCACCCCCAACACCCGCACCGCCCCATACTCACCCAACACCCCAGCCGCACCCTCCACACCCGACCCCACAAACACCGCCACCGGATCACCCAACCTCCGCGCCAACGTCAACAACTCCAACGTCGGCTTCCGCACCTGACCATCCACATGATCAACAAACACCAGAACATCAGCCATGACTCTCTCCCAACGAGAACGAAGACAGAAACGAGGAACAGAACGAAGAACAGAAACCAGAACCAGGCCCAGGACAGGAACAGGGCCGGGACATGAATAGGGGGCAGAGGCAGAGGCGGGGAAACGAGAAGGGGGAGTGACCCACACCCACGGCCCATCACCCACCAGGCACGGCCACCAACGACCAGCAATCAGCGACCAGCGGACCGTGACCCGTGGCTCGTAGCCCGTGGCCCGGAAGTCGCGCCGCCGTGGCTCGTGGCCTGCCAGGCGTCACCACCGGGCGTCATCCGCCCGGCGTCATCCGCCAGATGGCACCCCATCACCAGCGCCTCATCACCCGGGACTCGTGATCCGTGTGGCTCTTGACGTGGCACCGGGGCAAGGTCAGATGAACTTCTGACCAGCGAGGAACTCCGCGAGCTGACGAGCCCCCTCACCCTCATCCTTGACCACCGTGCCCGCCACCCGCGCCGGACGCTCGGTCACCGACTCCACCCGCGTACGCGAACCCGCCACACCCACCTGCTCCGCCTCCAGATCCAGATCATCCAGATCCCACGAGACCACCGGCTTCTTCTTCGCCGCCATGATCCCCTTGAACGACGGATACCGCGCCTCACCCGACTGATCCGTCACCGACACCACCGCCGGCAACGCCGCCTCCAACTCCTCACTCGCCACATCCCCATCCCGACGCCCCCGCACCACACCATCCCCAACCGACACCTCAGACAACAACGTCACCTGCGCCACCCCCAACCGCTCCGCCAACATCGCCGGAACCACCCCCATCGTCCCGTCCGTCGACGCCATCCCACACATCACCACATCAAACCCCGCCTTCTCCACCGCCCGCGCCAACACCAACGACGACGCCACCGCATCCGAACCCCGCACCTCCTCATCCTCCACATGCACCGCCCGATCCGCCCCCATCGACAACGCCTTCCGCAACGCGTCCCCCGCATCCTCCGGACCCACCGTCAACACCGTCACCTCAGCACCCTCCACCCCCTCAGCCACCCGCAACGCCTGCTCCACCGCGTACTCATCCAACTCCGACAACAGACCATCCACCCCCTCACGATCCGTCACGAAGTCATCATCAAAACCCCGCTCCCCCGCGGCGTCCGGCACGTACTTCACACACACGACAATCCTCAAGCTCACGCCGACTCCCTCGTGCTCGTTTGGCCGTTCGGTCCAGGTGGACCACTGTTGTCATCCACGATATTACTCGCCAGTACAAACGGCGGCGGGCCCCTGCTCAAGGGGCACGTACTGTGACCTTGCCAACCCCCGGCGGTGGCTGCGACCACCCGGCGAGAGGTGGGACCGGGATCACGTCAGCGCGGCGCCGAGCGCGGCGATGACGTCAGCGCGGCGTGGCGTTCCGCTCGCCCGTCGGATGACGCGGCCACGGGCGTCCAGCACGAAGACGGTGGGGGTGCGATCGACGTTCAGCGCCCGCACGAGGTCCAGCTGCGACTCGGCGTCGAGTTCGTGGTGCCGTACTCCCCCGACCATCGCGGCGACCTCGGACAGGGTGCGCCGGGTGGCGCGGCAGGGCTGACAGAAGGCGGTGGAGAACTGCACGAGGGTCGCGCGTTCCCCCAGCCCGTCCGGGCCGATCGCCGCGACCAGCCTCGCGTCCGGTGCCGTCTCCCGCGTCCCCACCTGGGCCCGCCTCTCCGCCGGTCTTCCGTGTCGGGTTGCTCTCGCCCGCTTACACCGCTCTCCAGTGTGCGCACCGCTCTCCCCTTGCACGCATCGCTCACGCTCGCGAGCGTCGCTCTCTTCAGGGCACACCGCTCTCGTCCATGAGCACCGCTCTCCGCTCGTACCGCCGAAGCCGTGCTTTCGCGCATGGCCGTGCTCTCGTCCGTGGCCGTCACTCTCGCCGTCCAGTGGGCGGTCGCGCCTCCCCGGTCACCGTCCCGGAGGGGCCCGGCAGTCCCCGTACCGGGGAGTTCCCGCACGCCACCCCGGAGAACGTGAGAAGGATCTCGCGCCCACAGCGTCCCAGGGCTGGCGGTGGGCGGGTCTATGGGGAACGATCAGCGAAACCCAAGCTACGAGCCCGTACGTTGCGGGCACCCTGACGGGAGCGATCCCCGGGCAGGGAACCGAAACGAAGGGGCCCCCGACATGGCAGATCTCGTCTACCCGCCGGTCATCGGTGTGGCTCGTACCTGGTTCAAGGCGCTCGATCTGCGCTTCGACATCCAGGGCACCGAGCACATACCCCGGCGATCGGGGGCCGTGCTGGTCAGCAACCACATCAGCTATCTGGACTTCATCTTCACCGGGCTCGCGGCCCGTCCGGCGAAGCGGCTGGTGCGGTTCATGGCGAAGGAGTCGGTGTTCCGGCACCGGGTCTCGGGGCCGCTGATGCGCGCGATGAAGCACATCCCGGTCGACCGCTCGCAGGGCGAGCACGCGTACGCGCACGCGCTGAAGGCCCTTCGTTCCGGCGAGATCATCGGGGTCTTCCCGGAGGCGACCATCTCCCGCTCGTTCACCCTGAAGGACTTCAAGTCGGGGGCCGCGCGGCTGGCGCAGGAGGCCAAGGTTCCGCTGATCCCGATGGCTCTCTGGGGCACCCAGCGGCTGTGGACCAAGGGGCACAAGCGGGACTTCGGCCGGAACCACGTCCCGATCAACATCCGGGTCGGGGAGCCGATGCACCCCGAGGCCGAGGAGGGCTCGGACCGGCTCACCGGGCGGCTGCGCGAGCGGATGCAGGAGCTGCTGGAGTCCGCGCAGCGCGCCTACCCGGCGGCCCCGAAGAGCCGGGAGGACGCCTGGTGGTTGCCGGCGCACCTCGGCGGTACGGCGCCGACCCCGGCCGAGGCGCGCGCACTGTAGCCGACGGCAGGCGAGGGCCGCTCCCCCGAGGACGCGGCGCACCACGTGCGGGAGGGCCGGGGCGTGTGCCCCGGCCCTCCCGACGTCCGGCCCGCGCCTCCGGGTGCGGTGACTACTGGCCCATCTCCTCGCGGAGCGCGGTCACGAAGCCGTCCACGTCGGCCCCGGTGGTGTCAAAGGAGCACATCCAGCGGACGTCGCCGGCCGCCTCGTCCCAGAAGTAGAAGCGGTAGCGCTTCTGGAGCCGCTCGCTCACCTCGTGCGGCAGCCGGGCGAAGACGACGTTCGCCTCGACGGGGTGCAGTATCTCCACCCCGTCGACCGTGGCGACGCCCTCGGCCAGCCGCCGGGCCATGGCGTTGGCGTTCTGGGCGTTCCGCAGCCAGAGGTCTCCGGCGAGCAGCGCCTCCCACTGGGCGGAGACGAAGCGCATCTTCGAGGCGAGCTGCATGGACAGCTTCCGCAGGTGCGCCATTCCGCGCACCGCGTCCGGGTTGAGCACCACCACGGCCTCGCCGAACAGCAGCCCGTTCTTGGTGCCGCCGAGCGAGAGGACGTCCACTCCGGCGGCGTTGGTGAAGGCCCGCATCGGCGTGTCGAGCGCGGCGGCGGCGTTGGCGAGCCGCGCGCCGTCCAGGTGTACCCACATGCCCCGCTCGTGGGCGTGATCGCAGAGCGTGCGTATCTCGTCGGGGGTGTAGAGGGTGCCGAGTTCGGTGCTCTGGGTCAGGGACACGACCTGGGGCATCGCCCGGTGCTCGTCGTCCCAGCCGTGTGCCTCCCGGTCGACCAGCTCCGGGGTGAGCTTGCCGTGTTCGCCGGGCACGGTCAGCAGTTTGAGGCCGCCGACGCGCTCGGGCGCCCCGCACTCGTCGACGTGGATGTGCGCGGAGTCGGCGCAGATCACCGCTCCCCGCCGGTCGGTGAGGGCCTGTAGGGAGACGACGTTGGCCCCGGTGCCGTTGAACACCGGGAACGCCTCGGCCCGGCGGCCGAAGTGGCTGCGGATGACCTGCTGGAGGTGGCCGGTGTAGTCGTCACCTCCGTACGCGGTCTGGTGTCCGCCGTTGGCGAGGGCGATCGCCTCCAGCACCTCGGGGTGCGCGCCCGCGTAGTTGTCGCTCGCGAAGCCGCGCACCTCCGGGTCGTGGCGGCGACGGGCGTCGGTGGTCCGCGGGGACGGGGTGGTGGGGGCGGCGGCGCGCGCGCTCAGGGACGGGGAGTCAGCCACAGGCGTTTTCCGTTCACTTCCTCGGTGGGCTCGGTCCACGATCCGGCGATGGTGCCCGCCAGTTCCCGGACGTCGGTGAAGCCCGCGAACTTCGCGTTCGGGCGGGCGGCCCGCATCTGGTCGTCCACCAGCGCCTTGACGACCAGGATCGCAGCGGCGGCGGGCGGGCCCGCGTCGCCCCCCGCCTTGCGGAAGGCGTCCCCGAGGGCGAGGGTCCACGCCTCGGCGGCGGCCTTCGCGGCGGCGTACGGGGCCATCCCCGCGCTGGGCTTGCTCGCCCCGATGGCGCTGACCAGCAGGAAGCGTCCGTTGCCGCCGCGTTCCAGGGCGCCCTGGAAGGCCAGCGAGGTGTGCTGCACGGTGCGGATCAGCAGGTCGTGCAGGGTGTCCCAGTCGGCGAGGTCGGTCTCGGCGAAGGTGGCCGCGCCGCGCCAGCCACCCACCAGGTGCACCAGTCCGTCGATCCGGCCGAACTCCTTCTCCGTTCGCGCGGCCCACGCCCGGGTGGCGTCCAGGTCGAGCAGGTCGACGGTGTCACCGGTGACCGTGGCGCCGCCGTGCGCGAAGCGCGCCGCGTCCACCGCCTCGGCCAGCCGCTCGGCGTCCGCGTCGGCCGCCATCACCTCGGCGCCCTCCTCGGCCAGGCGCAGCAGGACCGCCCGCCCGGCCGGGCCGGCGGCGCCCGCCACGGCGATCACGCGTCCCTCCAGCTTTCCGCCTCCGTTGCCCTGATATCCGCGGGCGGTCGTCTCCGTCATGCGCGCAGCCTCCTCGTACCAGCACCGTGACCGTTCGTGAGCGTTCAGGCCGCGGCCTGGCCGGCCGGCGCCGCGGTGATGCCCTCGGTCGATGCGATCACAGTCCGCAGCTTCTTCGCGAGTGCTTCGTAGAACATGCTCAGCGGAAACTCGTCCGGCAGCACCTCGTCGACGAGCTTGCGCGGCGGGAGGGAGAGGTCGAGGGCGTCCGGGCCCTTGGCCCAGGTGGACCCGGGGTGCGGGGCGAGGTAGGTGGACACCAGCTCGTACGCCTTCAGCCAGTGGACGATCTTGGGGCGGTCGATTCCGGCCCGGTAGAGCCCTTCGATCTCCTCACGGAGCCGTCCGGTCACCTCGCGTGCCCGGTCCCAGTCGATGCTGAGCTGGTTGTCCCGCCAGCGCAGCGCCTCGTGCTGGTGCAGGTAGGCGAAGAGCAGCTGGCCGCCGAGGCCGTCGTAGTTGCGCCGCCGCTCTCCGGTGACGGGGAAGCGGAAGAGGCGTTCCAGCAGAACGGCGTGCTGGACGTCGAGGCCCTGGGGGTAGCCGTCGGCGGCGAGCCGGGCACCCTCGTGGAAGGCGGTGAGGTCGCAGCGCAGCTCCTCCAGCCCGTACATCCAGAAGGGCTGGCGCTGTTTGATCATGAACGGGTCGAAGGGCAGGTCGCCGTGGCTGTGCGTACGGTCGTGGACCATGTCCCAGAGGACGAAGGTCTCCTGGCAGCGCTGCTGGTCGGCGAGGAGCTCGCGGGCCTCGGGGGGCACCTCCAGCCCGGTGACCTCGCAGGCGGCCTCGACGACGCGGCGGAAGCGGGCGGCCTCCCGGTCGCAGAAGATGCCGCCCCAGCTGAACCGCTCGGGCGCCTCGCGCACCGCCACGGTCTCCGGGAAGAGCACCGCGGAGTGGGTGTCGTAGCCGGGGGTGAAGTCCTCGAAGGTGATGCCGCAGAACAGCGGGTTGTCGTAGCGGTCGCGCTCCAGCTCCGCCAGCCAGTCCGGCCAGACCATCCGGAGGACCAGGGCCTCCAGGTTCCGGTCGGGGTTGCCGTTCTGTGTGTACATCGGGAAGACGACGAGGTGCTGGAGGCCGTCCTCGCGTGCCCGCGCGGGCTGGAAGGCGAGGAGCGAGTCGAGGAAATCGGGCACGCCGAAGCCGTCGTCGGCCCAGCGGAGCAAGTCGGCGGAGAGCGCGCGGTGGTACTCGGCGTCGTGTGGCAGCAGGGGGGAGAGGTCGTCGAGCGCGGCGCGGACGCGTTCGATCTCGGCGCGGACGGCGTCCGGGGTGGGAGCGCCCTCGGCGGTGAAGTCGATGGATCCGTCGGCGGACTGGGCCGGGCGCACGGCCTCGACGGCCTGCTTGAGCGCCGCCCAGGAAGGGTGCTCCACCACGGGGCGTCCGGAGGGAACGCCACTCTCCGCGGAGTCGTACGAAAGAATTTCCGTCATAGCCGCCCCTCTGCGGGATACTTTCTCGTACTTGCACAGTAACCAGGAGAGCTGTGAGCCTCAAGGGGAAGTGACAGGAGACTATGCGGTTTAGATGCCGCCTGACGGGATAGTTTCCGGTGCGGCCGGGAGTACACCGGCTCGGGCCCCGGACCTGGCGGAGCCCGCTAGTCTGGCGGCGCGTGCGGGGCGGACCGCACGTCCACACCCAGCCAGGGAGGCGGAGCGCGCCGTGCCACTGCTCACCGTCGGACACCGCGGAGTGATGGGCGTCGAGCCCGAGAACACGCTGCGCTCCTTCGTCCGGGCCGACCGCGAGGGCCTCGACGTCATCGAGCTGGACCTGCACCTGAGCAAGGACGGCGCGCTGGTCGTGATGCACGACGCGGACGTCGCCCGTACCACCGACGGCGAGGGCCCCATCGGCGAGTTCACCCTCGCCGAGCTGCGCGAGCTGGACGCCGGATCGGGCGAGCGGATCCCGGTGTTCGAGGAGGTCGTGGACGCGGTGCGGGCGCCCCTCCAGGCGGAGATCAAGGACCGGGCCGCCGCCCGGGTCCTCGCGGAGGTCATCGAGGCGCGCGGGCTGCACGA
This sequence comes from Streptomyces sp. AJS327, assembly GCF_013450295.1. GTDB lineage: Bacteria > Actinomycetota > Actinomycetes > Streptomycetales > Streptomycetaceae > Streptomyces. The sequence continues at coordinate 1,824,258 of NZ_SKBR01000002.1, read as the reverse complement.
CCGGGTGACGGTGATCTCCTTCCACCGCGAGGCCCTGCGGGAGACCCGGGAGCTGCTGCCCGACATCCCCATCGTGCTGGTCGCCGGGCGATCCTCCCCCACCGCGCCCGAGCGCGCCCAGGAGATCGGCGCCGGGATGATCTCGCTGGAGCTGCGCCACCTCGACGAGGACACCGTGGCCCGCGCGCACGCGGCCGGGATCAAGGTGATCAGCTGGACGGTCAACACCCCGGAGGAGCTGGCGCGGGTCCGGGAGCTCGGGCTCGACGGAGTGGTCACCGACCGCCCGGAGATCCGGCGGGCGATCAGCGCAGCGGCTTGACCAGGGTCTCGAAGACGAGGTCCGGGCGGAGCGGGACACCGAAGCGCTCGTCGCCGTAGGGGAAGGGGCTCAGCTCGCCGGTGCGGGTGTAGCCACGGCGCTCGTACCAGGCGATCATGTCGGCGCGCTGCCGGATCACCTTCATCCGCAGCTCGGCCACGCCCCAGTCGTCCCGCGCCCGGCGCTCCGCCTCGGCGAGGACCGAGGAGCCGAGTCCGCCGCCCTGTGCGCCGGGGCACACGGCGAACAGGCCGAAGTAGCCATGGCCCGGGTGGCGCTCCAGCTGGCAGCAGGCGAGCAGCTCGCCGTCCCGACGAAAGGTCAGCAGCAGGCTCTCCGGATCCTTGACGATCAGCGCGAGGTCCTCGGGGTCGGTGCGCCGCCCCTCCAGCAGATCGGCCTCCGTCGTCCAGCCCACGCTGCTCCGCCCGCGATAGGCCGACTCGATCAGCGTCGTCAGCTCGCCCGTGTCGTCCTCGGTCGCGGGGGCCGCCACCAGCCGCCGCGTCTCACTGTCACTGTGCACGCCACGAGCCTACGCCCGCGTCCCGACGGCGTGACCGGACATATGGTGCCCCCATGGTGCGGGTACTGAGCAGCAGAGCGATGGTGCGGCCCACGGATCCGGAGCGCTCGCGGGCGTTCTACGGAGAGGCGCTTGGGCTGGCGATCTACCGGGAGTTCGGCACCGGTCCCGAGCGGGGGACCGTCTACTTCCTGGGCGGTGGCTTCCTGGAGGTGTCGGGGCGGTCCGCCGAACCGCCCGGGCCGGGGCTCCAGTTGTGGCTCCAGGTACCGGACGCCGAGGAGGCGCACCGGGAGCTGGTGGACGCGGGCGTGGAGGTGCTCCGGCCCCCGGTGCGCGAACCGTGGGGGCTGATCGAGATGTGGATCACGGACCCGGACGGGGTGCGGATCTGCGTGGTCGAGGTACCTGCCGACCATCCGATGCGCTACCGGCCGGGCATCTGAGCGCACACCCCCCGCGCTCAGCGCTCCCCCGGCGCCACGATGCGCTCCCGTACGCGAAGCGTCGGCGGGCAGCCTCCGCCAGGGCCGGCTCTGCCCCGCTGACGGCGGCCCGGAGGGGAGGCGGCGCGTGCACGGTCCCCCGATGGTCGGCTGGCTGCTGGTGGCGGTCTCGGCGCTGGGCGGCGCGGTCTGCCTGCTGCGGGTGGCTCCCGGGGCCGGGGCGCGGCGGTGGGGCGCGTTGAGCGAGGCGGTGATGGGCGGCGGGATGGCGGCGATGGCGCTGCCCGTCGCGCCGGGACCGCTGTCCCCACCACTGTGTGTGGGGCTGTTCACCACGTCCGCGCTCGGGGAGTGCGCCCTGGCACTGCACGCGGCCCGGCGGGGGGACGGTCCCCGTGGCGGGCCCCGGGGGTCGGCGCGCCACGGGGGCGACCGGGTGGCGGAGACACGACCGGTGGCCCACCATCTGCGGCTCGCTGGCGGGGCGCTCGCCATGGTCTACATGGCCTGGGCGATGGGCTCGGCGCACCAGGCGCCGGGCACGGGGCCGCCCGGAGTCCCGGTGGTCACCTGGGCGTTGGTGCTCTGCCTGGTGCTTCCGCTGCCGGGACAGGCGCACCGGATGCTTCCCGGTAGCGGGCCGCCCGTGGCGGCGCGCGGGGAGGCGCCGGAACTCGCGGCCGCCTCCCACCTGGCGATGACCACGGCCATGGTGGCGATGCTGCTCACCCTGTGAGGCGCCGCCGGGGCGGGCCGCCGAGCCTTCCGGGACGCGGCCCACCCGTCCGAGGCGACCCGGGGCCGGGGCGCGGGAGGTGAGGGATACGTCACTTCTGCGGGCGAGACCGTTCAGCGATACCCCGTTGACCCTAGTGTGACCACCATGATGGTCCCGCTCGCCCTGCTGGCACTGGCCGCCGTGGCCGCGGGTGTGGCACCGCGCGTGCTGACCCGGTCGTCCTGGCCCGAGCGCGAACCGGTCCTCGCCCTGTGGGTGTGGCAGTGCGTGGTCGCCGCCGTCCTGCTGTGCTGCGCGCTGGCGATGGCGCTCTCCGCCGCCTCCGCCTGGCAGGTGGTGCGCAACCACGTCTTCGCGCCCGCCCCGCCCGGTGTGGTGGAGGCGTACGCGCTCAGCGCGCACGGCCCCTGGTCCGGCGCGCTCGCGGTGCTGCTGGCCTGTGGTGGCGCCTGGACGGGAGCGATGCTGCTGCGTGAGGTGGTGGAGGCCCGCTCCCGACGGCGCCGCCGCCGCGCGGAGTTGCGCGGTCGCGCTCCCCAACTGCCCGGCGAGGGGCCGTCGTTGGAGAAGCCGCTGGTGGTGCTGGAGGACGACCGGCCGGACGCCTGGTGGCTGCCGGACACCCCACCCCGGCTGGTGATCACCACGGGCGCGCTGCACCGTCTCAAGGGGCGTCAGCTGGACGCCGTACTGGAGCACGAGCAGGGTCACGCGCGTGCCCGGCACGACTGGCTGCTGCACTGCTCCTCGGCGCTGGCGACCGGTTTCCCCCGCGTCCCGGTGTTCGCCGGCTTCCGTGACCAGGTGCGACAGCTGGTGGAGATGGCCGCGGACGACGTGGCCTCGCGGCGCTACGGACGGCTGACGATCGCGCTGGCCCTGGTGGAACTGAACGAGGACCGTGGGGCGTTCGGCCCCGGCTCCCATCCGCTGGCGCAGGTCTCACAGCGGGTGCACCGGCTGCTCTCCGCCGCGCCCCGGCTGTCGTTCGGCCGCCGCGTCCGGATGACGGCGCTGGCCTCCCTGGTGCCGCTGCTGCCGCTGCTGGTCACCTTCGTCCCCGCGCTGACCGTGCTGGACTGACGGCCGCCCGCCTCCGGGACGCGCGCTCGCGGCGGGCCGCTCGCGAGTCCGCCGGGGCGGTGGCCGACGGCGGCCGAGTCCGCCACCCCGCCCCGCCGGTCTCCCGGGTGTTCTCCGTCTTTCCAGTCATCTCCCCCCGGTCCGTGGCGCGTTCGGGTTCGGCCGCTGTACGGGCCCCCCGGGGTGGGAGAGGATCGACCCATGGACGGTCAGCCCGCGCGGCCCGCGCGGTTCGCGGTGACGCTCACGCTCCTCGCGCTTGTCCCGCTCACCCTGGTGAGCGCCGGATGGCGTCCGCTGCTGGAGCTCGACAGACGGGTCGCCGTCGCGCTGCACGAGATCGCGCTGGCCCACTCCGGCTGGACCCGGGCCAACCGGATCCTGACGGACTGGGTGTGGGACCCCTGGACGATGCGGCTGCTGCTCACCGCCGCCGTCGGCCTGCTGCTGTGGCGCGGACTGCCGTGGCTGGCGCTGTGGGTCGCCGGAACGGCCGTCGCCACTACGGCCGTTCAGCAGCTGCTGAAGGCCGCGGTCGGCCGGGAGCGACCGCGGTGGGCGGAGCCCGTGGACACCGCCCAGTACGCCGCGATGCCTTCGGGGCACGCGATGACCGCCGCCGTCACCGGGGTCCTGCTGCTCTGGCTGGTGCGGCTGGGGGGTGCCAGGGGCCGGACGTGGGGGTGCGCGGTGGCGGTCGCCGGACTCTCCGTCGCCGGAGTCGCCTTCACCCGCGTCGCGCTCGGGGTGCACTGGCTGACCGACACCCTGGTGGGGACGCTGCTGGGCGCGGCCTCCGGGCTGGGCGCCGTGGCGCTCTGGAACCTGCGGGAGCGGCGAGCCAGCCGGGACGAGCGCGGGGTGGCGCGGGACGCCGCCGTCTGACGCGGACGCCCCGCTCCGGGGGGGGGCGGGGCCGTGGTGGTGGCGGGTGTTCGGCCTCACCCGCCACCGGCCACCGTACGTGCCGATATCGGAGCGATCCCCCGCGTCGCTCCGATATCGGCGGCCGAGCCGGACGCGAGCCGTGAACGGCGCGGCGTGCGTCCGAAGTCATGCTGCCCTGACCTGGCCATGGGCGTATATTGGCTGCGGGCCAGTCAACGCAGGAGTTATAGCATGTCCCCTCGGAGCGCCTTGGTCAATGAAGAGTTGCGCCGACGCTCACGCACTCGTCTCCTCCAGGCGACCGTCGAACTGGTCGCGGAACACGGTTACGAGGCGACCACCCTCGGGGACATCGCCGACCGCGCGGGGGCGGCCCGCGGGCTGATCTCCTACTACTTCCCCGGCAAACGGCAGCTGTTCCAGTCCGCCGTGCACCGGACGATGCACCGGACGCTGGGCGAGGCGCTGGAGCGCCCTCCCCTGCCCCAGGGCCCCGAGGCGGGCCAGGAGTCACTCGCCCGCGCCATCGACGCCATCCTGGGCCTGGCCCGGGACCAACCCACGCTGATGCGGGCACACATGGCGGGCATCCTCCAGCAGGAGGGATTCGTGCAGTGCGACGAACAGCAGCGGCTGGCCCATCTGCTGCACACCACGATGGCGCGCTTCGGCTCGCCCGATCCGGACACCGACTACCCGCTGCTGCGGGCGCTACTCATGGGCGCGGTGGTGGCCGTGCTGCTCCCCGGGGCGCCGATGCCGCTGGAGCGGCTGCGCGCCGAACTCTTCGACCGCTACGGGCTGGAGTGGGAGCTGGGCGCCCCGCCGGGCCCCCTGCCCCCGGGCGGCACACGGCAGTTGATCGCCCAGGCCCCGCCCGGCCCCCGCGCCCCGCACTGACCAGACCGCCGTGCCCCGTGGCCTCCGGCGGCCCCTCGTCCCGAACCCCGGGCACCCGACAGGGCGTTCACCGTCCGCCCCGGCGCCGCTGGCCGTCCCCTCGCGACCGGGCGGTGTTCGACACGGACGCCGGGAACACCGGAGGGCTCCGTCGCATCACGACACAGCGCGGTCACGCGCGATCCTGGCGCCACGGGCCAGCGGGGCAACGCCACCCTCTCGCGGGCGACTCGGGCTCGAAGCAGGACCGGGACCGCCGGACCTCCCCCCGCCCGTCGCCGTACGCGACCGTTGTCTCCCGCTGCCGTACGGAACGGCTCGCGGGGTTCGACCTCACCGCGCTCGTCACCGGCGGAACGTGAGTTGGCCCAACTCCCCGTATTCCGGCCGGACATTCCGCTGGAGTCGTTCACGGCCACGGGAGGCCGATTCCGCCCTCTCTCGGAGCGGACCGCGTGACTCAGTTCATTCCGACGTTACTTCGCCGCCTTTTTCAGCATGCCCAGATACGTCGGCAGGCGGCTGACGGCCTTTTTCGTGACGGGAATGACGTCGGTGTGGCCGCTTTCCGCGTCCGTCACCAAGAGTTGGTGCTGTCCGTTCACGAGATGGAGTTGGGCACTGTACAACATGACGGACTCCCCTTCCTGTTCCCGACCGACTGACGTCATCTGCTCGACCACCCTTCCGCAACCCTGTCCCGGCCCCTCGCCCCGTCACGCTGAGCCGACCACCCGGGGCAGCCGCTCTCACCGCGACGAGCACGCCGTTCAACCACCACTTGCGGCGGTTCGGGGCTCGGCAGGCGAACCTGCCACGCCGGGCGACGCGAGGGCCGCGCCTGACGGTACTGACACTCGAACGAGCGACGGCGCACCGTCGATCCCCCACTGGACCCACCGCGCGGGGGACTCATCGGGCATCGAGCCGGAGCGCATTTCCGGGCGGCGCGTCGCGTACCGCCACGCACCGCGCACGAGTTCGCGGATCAGCGAGCGGTCCGCACGCCCCGGAGCGGAGAACCCCCACCGCGTGAACCGAGTGGGCCCCGCCTCTCCTCCGCGCGGCGACCGAACTCCCAGCAGGGGGCTGAGCGGAAGCGGCCCGGAAAGCTCAGGGGTTCCGGGCGAACCGCGCCCGGATTCCGGGCGATTACTCGATGGAGTGAAGAGCGAGGGCGTGCCTCGCAGGCACTTGATTCCGGACCCTAGTATGCCAATCACCGGTTTGTGCCGCCGGTTTGAACGCCCGTCGCGTGAGTTGTCGATCAATCACACGCCGCAGCGGTCCGGTTGGCACCTCACCGTGACAATTCTCCTGCCGCAAGATCGGAATGGAACCAGCATGCTGCCTTTCGTGCCCCCCTTCATCATCGGAGTCGTCGCGGCTCCCGTAGCCAAGCGAGCCGTTCAGACGGCCGCACGCGGGATGTTCAAGACATCCGTCAAGATCGCCGTCGACGCCAAGCGCGCGGCTCACCAAATGACCGAGGAGCTACAGGACATCGCGGCCGAAGCCAGTGCCGAGGCTTTCGTCAGCGAGGCCACCGCGACGGAGGGCCAGGGAACGCGCAAGGCTCCCCCGAAGGCCCGCGCGGCCACGGTCAAGTCCTAGTGGTCGCTCGTCGCGGCCTGGCAGTGACCGGGGCCGGGATGTGAGGGGTGGGTCCTTTGGTGAGGGGATGAGAACCGCCGAGTCGCTCGTTCGCCGTCGTGAAGGACCCGCCCGGAGTCCCGCCGTGATCCCCGGGGGCCCAGTGTGATGTTCCGCTGCCGTACCGCTCCGACACTCCTCGCGGGCGACCCCGTCTGACCCACCGAGGCCTGGCCCCGCGCGGTCGGCCCGCGGGCCGGTACGGCCCGTTCCACCGTCCGTCGTGACGCAACTGACCACGGTCGTGGGGCAGTTACCCCCTCCGAGGGAACCCTTCGCAGCTCGGCGGCACTCTTGACTACAGCAAGTGGAAAACGTCTCTTATGTCATTTTTGTATGGGCCTTCTGGGGTGAGCCCGGGCGTGCCTGTGCGCCAGAACTCCGCCCCGGCCCGTCCTCGCTCCGTTGTTCCGGGTCGCCAGCGATGGCAGGTGGAGGCGGCCCGTGGGCGGGTCAACCTCGCCCGGCTACTGGAACGGGCGCTGCTGGCGGCTCCCGGGGTCCGGGAGGCTCGGGTCAGCGTGATCACCGGAGGGCTGCTGGTCCTCCACGGACCCGAACTCACGGAGGGGGAAGCGGCCCAACTGGTGCGTCGCACCATCGAGGGGGTGCTGTCGCGCGCCTTCCCCGCCTCGGCTCCGGCCACCTCGCCGGGCCCGGCGCCACAGGTGGCGGGCGGCTCCGCTGAGACCGCTTCCGGTCCTCGCCTCACCGCCGACGGGGTCCCAGCCGAGCGCCGCGGCCCGGACGCCGTGACGGTGGCGCTCGGCGGCGGCGCGGCCGCCACCGCCGTGCTGGGCAGCGCGAAGTTCGGCCTGGCGTGGCTGACCGGCCCCTGGGTGAGTCTGGGCCTCATCGGCGCCGCGACCGCTGTCGTCATCAGACGGGCGCTGCGACGTTCCGGTGGAGGCGAGAGCTCCTCCGACCGCCGCTCCCCCTTCCTCCCCCGGCTCTTCCGTCAGCACCGGGCGAGATGCGCCCTGGCGACCACCCTGTCGGTGCTCGACCAGGTGGTCCACGCCGCGGTCTTCTCCACCGTCGCCTACTCGATCACCGTCCTCGTGCAGGGCGGGAGTTACCTGCTGGCCGGGCTGGGAGTGGTCGGCCTGAGCAGTCAGATGTACCTCCTGGGCGGCCTGGTGACGCTGGGCACGCTGGTGTCGGCGGGGCTGTCGTACTTCGCGGAGAGCAACTGGGACCGGCTGGGCCAGGCCGTCGAGCACCACTGGCGTACCACCACCTACTCCCACGTCCTCCGGCTGTCGACCGCGGACGTGGAAGGCGAGCGGGCGGGCCACACCTCACGCGTGCTGAGCGAGGACATCGGTCAGTTGGGCACCTTCGTCGGGCACACCATGCACGAACTCGTGCAACTGGGCACGTGTTTCGCCGTTCTGGTGCCGGCGATGCTCTGCTTCGCCCCCCAGATCGCCTGGGTCGCCTTCGCGCCGATCCCGCTGGTCGCCTGGCTCTCGTTCCACTACCAGAAGCGCGTCACCGCGGCCCACCGGCGATCCGCGGAGACCCGCTCGCGGCTCAACAGCCGGATGGCCGACGGTCTCCAGGCACACGCGACCGTCAAGGCGGCCTGCACCGAGAGCCACGAGGAGCAGCGGGCGGCCGAGCTGAGCGAGGAGCACGGTTCCGCCAATCACCAGACGAGACGCAGTTCGGCGCTCCAGGCGCACATGGTGCGGATGTGTGCCATGGCCACGCTGCCCGGCGTCCTTCTGCTGGGCGGAAGGTCCGTGATGCTGGGAGAACTCTCCGTCGAGGGCTTCAGCCCCCTCGTGGAGTTGCCGACGATCGCGCTCGCCCGGCTGAACCGGCTCGGCGTCCTGACGGACAGCTACCAGCGCTCCCGCGCGGCGTTCGGCCGGCTGGAACACCTGCGGGAGCTGCCCACCGAGCCACAGGGCGGACGCGCGTCACTCTCCGGGGAGGTCAGGGGGGCGTTCGAGCTGTCCGGCGTGACGTTCTCCTATCCGGGGCGCGAGCCCGTGCTGCGCGATCTGTCCCTGCGGATCCCCTCGGGGCGGGTCACCGGCGTGGTCGGGGCCACGGGGGCCGGGAAGACGACGGTGGCCAGACTCCTGATGCGCTTCGCGCACCCGGACTCCGGACAGGTCCTCCTCGACGGTGTCGACGTGCGCACGTTGTCCCTGCGGGAGCTGCGCGGGGCCATCGGGCTGGTCTCCCAGGAGCCCTTCCTGTTCGACGGGACCATCGCGGACAACATCCGCTACGGCAGCTTCGACGCTCCGCAGGCCCGTGTCATCGACGCGGCGAAGGCGGCCGGTGCGGACTCGTTCATCGAAGCGCTGCCCGCCGGCTACGACACCCCGGTCGGCGAACGGGGCACGGCGCTCTCGGGCGGTCAGCGGCAGCGCGTCGCGCTCGCTCGGACGATCCTCGACAACCCGCCCATCGTGATCCTCGACGAGGCGACCTCCGCGGTCGACAACGAGACGGAGGCAGCCATCCAGCGTGGGCTCGACACCTTCGCGCGGGACAAGACCCTCATCGTCATCGCGCACCGTCTGTCCACCGTCCGGAACGCTGACCGCATCTACGTGCTGGAGCGTGGCGGGGTCGTCGCCCAGCAGGGCACCCACACCGATCTGCTGCGGCGCGGCGGCAAGTACGCCAACCTGTGGCGCCTACAGACGGGCGAAGCCGCGGCGGGCGGCGAGCGGCCCACGGACACCGGCAGGCAGCTCGCGGCCACGGCCGGTCGCGAACTGCGCATCGTCCCGGGCGGCTCGGCCCGCACGGCTGACGCCGAACCGGTGGATGACACCGAACCGGTGGTCGCGGGAGGGCTCCCGCTGTCGTGACGGGCCGCTAACCGACCGAGGGGGCGCCCATGCCGCTGGGGCGGCCACACACGACGAACCCCCGGCCGGTGCGGGGCTGGATTTCGGACGGTCGGGGTGGAGTGCCGCAGTACGGGCGCTCCGCCGGGGTCCACTCCCGGGCCTCCGTGGCCTTCCGGGCCCGGGGTTACTCCCGTGCGGGGCGGGGCGGTTGATCGCCGGTCACCGCGCGTCCCGGCGACGAGCGCCGGCCGGTCCACCGCCAGTCTCCCGCCGATCCCCCGCCCGTCCCCAACCGGCCTCCCTGGCCCGGGCGGTACCGGTGCGGGACGCGAACACGGGGTGCCAGGCGGTCCGTTGGCCGTGCGCGCCGTCTCATCACCCACTCGTCCCCTCGTCGTCTCGTCCGGACCGGTGCGGCGTCCGGGCTGGACTCGGGTGGGCGGTGGGCCGGTGGCGGTGGATCGGAGGCGATGGGGCCGGGGCGGGCGGGCCCGGCGGTCCCGCTGAGCCAGTAGAGTGAGCGCCCGTGGCTGCACGACCCTTGAACGAGATCGTCGAACCGGGCTGGGCCAAGGCACTGGAACCGGTCGCTGAACGCGTCGCCGCGATGGGCGACTTCCTGCGGGCCGAGATCGCCGCGGGCAGAACGTACCTGCCGGCGGGCGCGCACGTACTCCGCGCCTTCCAGCAGCCCTTCGACGAGGTGCGGGTCCTCGTCGTCGGTCAGGACCCCTATCCCACGCCGGGCCACGCGGTCGGGCTGTCCTTCTCGGTGGCGCCGGAGGTCCGGCCGCTGCCCGGGAGCCTGGAGAACATCTTCCGCGAGATGCACCAGGACATCGGCGCCGACCGGCCCTCCAACGGGGACCTGACCCCCTGGACCGAGCAGGGGGTGCTGCTGCTCAACAGAGCGCTGACCACCGCTCCGCGGAAACCCGGTGGGCACCGGGGGAAGGGGTGGGAGGAGGTCACCGAACAGGCCATCCGGGCGCTCGCGGCGCGCGGGCGCCCCCTGGTGGCGGTGCTCTGGGGCCGGGACGCGCGCAACCTGCGCCCGCTGCTGGGTGGCACGCCCGCCGTCGAGTCCGCGCACCCCTCTCCGATGTCCGCCGACCGGGGCTTCTTCGGCTCCCGTCCGTTCAGCCGAGTCAACGAGATGCTGGCGCAGCAGGGCGCGTCACCGGTGGACTGGCGGCTGCCGTGAGCGGTGGGGCGCCGGGGGGCGCGGGGGTGCGAAGACCGGAACCGGAGGGCGAGCCGGGCTGGGTGCTGGGGGTCGACTCCGGCGGGTCGGGGCTGCGCGTGGCGCTGGCCCGCGCTGACGGCTCCGCCGTGCCCTCCGACGGTCTGACCCGGGACCTCGGGGAACCGGTGCGCACGGGGCCGCGGGGGATCGAACCGGCGGCGATGCTGGGGCGGTTGCTCCCGGCGGCGCGCGCGCTGCTGACGGCGGCCGGTTCGGCGGGGCCGCCCGTCGCCGTCTGTGTCGGGGCCGCGGGGATGGCGACGCTGGGTGAGGGGCTGCGGGCCGAGCTGCCCGGGGCGTTCGCGCGGGAACTCGACGTGCGGCGGCTCGCGTTGGCGGCGGACGGGGTGACGGCGTACGCCGGGGCGCTCGGTGAGGCTCCCGGGGCGGTGGTCGCGGCCGGTACCGGAATGATCGCTATGGGTACCGATCTACGGGCCTGGCGACGGGCCGACGGCTGGGGTCATCTGCTCGGTGACTGCGGCGGCGGCGCGTGGATCGGCCGCGCCGGGCTGGAGGCGGCGATGCGTGCCGCCGACGGCCGGGAGGGCGGCTCGGCGGCTCTGCGCGAGCGGGCCGAGGCGGTGTTCGGGGCACCCCTCAGCGAACTCCCGGGCCAGCTGTACCCGCGGCAGGACCGGCCCGCGGTGCTGGCCTCGTTCGCGCCCGAGGTGGCGCGCTGCGCTCCGCGGGACGCGGTGGCCGCGGGGGTGCTGCGCGCGGCGGGCCGGGAGATCGCGCGGAGCGCGGCGGCGGTCTGCCCCCCGGGGGAGGGTGCCCGGGTCGCGCTCACCGGGGGGCTGTTCCGGCTGGGTGAGGGCCTGCTGGGTCCGGTGCGGGAGGAGCTGGCCGCCCGGCTGCCGCTGGCGCGCGAGGTTCCCTCGCCGGGCGATCCGCTGCGCGGGGCGCTGCTGGTGGCGGACCGGCTTGCGCGCGGGACGCTGGTGCTCCCTCGTGATCGCCCGTTGCTGACCGTTGCTGCCCATCTGACGTCGGAATCTGTTCTCTGACCGGAACGCCGAAGCGGACATACCAGGACGGTATCCCCCGCCCGAACAGCGAGGCCGGGCAAGGCATTAGCATGCGGGCACATGAGCTCCCCCACAGGGCCCGACAACGGCCTGCCCGTACGAATGCCGCGTCCACGCCAGCCCGGACGGCACCGCCGGCCGGAGCCCGTGGTGGCTCCCGAGAACGCCCCGGCGCTGGTGCTGGCCGTCCCGGGCACGCCGTCCGGCACGCACCGCGGCCTCGCCGAGGAGACGCTCAGCATCGCCCGTTCCGAACTTCCCGGGCTGGACGCCCGGATCGGCTATGTCGATGGCACCGACGAGGAGTTCCCCTCGCTGCGGACCGTCCTGACGCAGGCCGCGGAGGAGCGGGTCGCGCGGGCGCGGGAGGCCGCCGCCGCCTCCGAGGAGGCGGGGCCGGTCGCGGACGAACTCCCGGCGGTGGTGGTTCCGCTGCTGGCCGGTCCCGAGGCCGCGCGGATGCGCCAGATACGGCAGGCGGTGCTGAACAGCGGCTCGGGAGCGGAGCTGACCGACGTGCTGGGGCCGCACCCGCTGCTCGCGGAGGGGGTGCACGTCAAGCTGTCGGAGGCGAGTCTCGCGCGGGCGGACCGGGCCCGGCTGTTCACCGTCGCGACGGCGGCGGACGGCATCGTGCTCGCCACCCTCGGCGGGGAGGAGGCCGTGCAGGCCGCCGGGATCACGGGCATGCTGCTCGCGGCCCGGCTGGCGGTGCCGGTGCTGGCCGCCGCGCTGGACGAGGAGGGCGGCGTGCCGCGTGTCGCGGAGCAGCTGCGGGGCGCCGGTTCGCGACAGCTGGCTATCGCGCCCTGTCTGATCGGGCCGGAGATCCCCGAGGGGCTGTTGGAGACGGCGGCGCGGGAGGCCGGGTGCGCGACGGCCGAGCCGCTGGGCACCTATCCGGCCGTGGGCAAGCTGGTCGCCTCCGCCTACGCGGCGAAGCTGGGCATCGGCCCGCAGTCCCCTCAGGGGGCGCGGAGCACCCCCTGAGGGGACGTCTCCCGTGGTGTCGGCCGGGCCGCCCGACGGGCCCGTGGGCCCCGGGTGCCCGGCGCGCGGTGTGCTGGGCCCCGCTGGTCCCGGTGTCCGGCGGGGAGTTGGGGACGGGCGTCAGCCGAGGGCGACCCAGGAGGCGGCCGGTGCGGGGACGGAACCGGCTCGCCGGGGCACCCCGTCCGCCGGGTCCACCACGAACCAGGTGACGTCGCCGGAGCGTTCGTTGGCGCAGTAGAGCAGGCGGCCGGTGGGGTGCCCGGTGAGGGAGCGCGGCCAGTGCCCGCCGCAGGGCACGGTGGTGACCAGCCGGGCGGTGCCGTCGGGTCCGCCGTCGAGCGCGAGTACCGCGACGCTGTCGTGTCCCCGGTTCGCCACCCAGGCGAAGCGGCCGTCGGGGGAGATGACCAGTCCCGAGGGGTGGTTGCCCTCGGCGGGGGTGTCCTCGGGCAGGGTGCGGCACTCGCCCAGCGCGCGCAGGCCGCCGTCCGCGGCGTCCCAGCGCCAGGTGGTGACGGTCGGCTCCAGTTCGCTGACCAGTAGGAGGCGCGTGCCGTCGGGGTGGAAAGCCAGGTGGCGGGGGCCGGTTCCGGGTCGCGCCGGGACAGCGCGCGGCGGGCGGTCGCCGTCCAGTCCGTACACCAGGATCTCGTCGGTGCCCAGGTCGGTGGCGAGCAGCCAGCGGCCGGAGGGGTCGGGGACGACGGCGTGCGCGTGGGGGCCGGTCTGTCGGGCGGGGTCGGGGCCGGTGCCGTGGTGCTGGTGGGTGACGGCCGGGGTGAGGGGCTCTCCCCCGGCCGCGAGCGCCAGTGAACTGACGCTGCCCGAGCCGTAGTTCGCGGTCCAGAGCCGTCCGCCCGCGAGCGTCAGGTGGGTGGGCGCCGAGCCGTCGACGGGTACTACCGGGCCGAGCGCGACGGGGTGCGCCGGGTCGGCGAGGGAGAACGCCCGCACGCCGCCCTCCGGCAGCTCGCTGACCGCGTACAGCAGCGCGGCGTGGGCCGCGCGGGCCAGACAGGACGGGTTGGGCAGGGCCGGTCCCGTGTGGTGGACCGGTGTGAGGGCGCCGGTGCCGGGGTCGAGCGCGGCCGTGGTGATCCCGTGGCCGCCCTGTTCGGTGAACGATCCGATGTACGCCCACTGTTCGCCGCCGACGCGGTTCTCGCTCATCGCGCCTCCTGTCGCTGACCGCCCCGGTCCGGGCCGACGGTAACAGCGCACCGGGCGGCGGTCCCGCGCTCCGCAACCGCGACCGGTGCCGTCCGGGGGCGAGCCGGGGACGCGGGTCGTTGCCATGCTGGGGGGATGAGCAGCGCATCCGACTCCCCCGTCCGGCGGTCCACCTCCCGCCCCGCGGTGATCTTCGATCTCGACGGCACACTCGTCGACAGCGAGCCGAACTACTACGAGGCGGGACGCCGGGTGCTCGCCGCGCACGGCGTCCCCGGTTTCAGATGGGCGGACCACACCCGGTTCATCGGCATCAGCACCCGGGAGACCCTGAGCGCGCTCCGCGAGCGGCACGGCATCGCCGCGCCGGTCGAGCGGTTGCTCGCCGAGAAGGACCGGGAGTACCTGGCGCTGGCTCCCCGTATGGCGGTGTTCCCGCGGATGCGGGAGTTCGCGGAGTTGCTCCGCCGGGAGGGGCATCCGCTGGCGGTGGCCTCCGGTTCGTCCCGCGCCGCGATCGGGGCGGTGCTCTCGCACACCGGGCTGGACCGGCTCTTCCCGGTGTGGGTCTCGGCCGAGGAGGTCGTCGCGGGCAAGCCCCGGCCGGAGGTGTTCCTGGAGGCCGCGCGGAGGCTGGGTGTCGGGGCGTCCGAGTGTGTGGTGGTGGAGGACGCGCCGCCGGGTGCGGAGGCCGCCCGGCGGGCGGGAATGCGCTGTGTCGCGGTCCCGTACCTGCCGGTGGCGGCCGGGGATCCGGCGTTCGCCAGCGCGGGTCTGCTGGTCGCGGGCGGCCAGTCGGCTTTCGATCCGCGGCACGCTTACGCCTGGGCCGTGGGCTGACCCGGCGGCCCGGATCGTCGGGCGGGGCAGGGTCCGCGACGGCCCGTCACTCGCACGGAAGCACACCTTTCGCACCATATGGGAAGTACGTCTACCTTTGAGCTGTCGCCTACGCCGGGGCACGAGAGCGTGGGCCCGATCCAGCGAGGCGGCAGAGGGAGCGCTATGCCCACGGTGACGACACGCGACGGTGTGGAGATCTTCTACCGGGACTACGGTGGTGGCCGTCCCGTGCTCTTCCTCCACGGCTGGCCGCTGAACGGGGAAGCCTGGGAGGAGCAGCTGCGGCTCGTGGCGGGGCACGGCTACCGTGGCGTCGCCCACGACCGCCGGGGGCACGGCCGCTCCACCCCGGTGTGGGACGGGTACGACTTCGACACCTTCGCCGACGATCTGAACGACCTCCTCACCGCGCTCGACCTCCGGGAGGTCACCCTGGTGGGGCACTCGATGGGTGGCGGTGAACTCGCCCGGTACGTCGGGCGGCACGGCACCGGCCGGCTCCGGTCGGCGGTGCTGCTCTCGGCCATTCCCCCGGTGATGGTCCAGTCCGCCGACAACCCGGACGGCACCCCGGCGGAGGTCTTCGAGGACATCAAGAGCGGGCTCCTCGCGGAGCGTTCACAGTTCTGGAGGGACACCGCCGAGGGGTTCTTCGGCGGCAACCGGGAGGGGAACCGGGTCACCCAGGGCAACCGGGACGCCTTCTGGCTGATGGCCATGGCGCAGACCCTGGAGGGCGGGGTGCGGTGTGTCGACGCCTTCGCGCACACGGACTTCACCGAGGACCTCCGGGCCTTCGACGTCCCGACCCTCCTCGTCCACGGCGACGACGACCAGGTGGTCCCGATCGGCGCGGCGAGCGCGAGGGCCGCGACGATCGTCCCCCGCTCCGTCTACAAGATCTATCCGGGCGGTTCCCACGGCATCGCCCTCGTCCCCGGTGAGAAGGAGAGGTTCAACGCCGACCTGCTGGAGTTCCTGCGTACCTGAGGACGGGGCCGTCACGCGGCGCACCGCGGCCGGTCGGGACCGGACCGCGCGCCGTCCCGGCCCGCCCTCGCGCACCGGCCCGCCCCGTCCCGCACCACCCGCGGAGAGTGCACATGAGCGAGAAGTTCACCACGTCAGAGTCCGGTATCCCCGCCGAGAGCGACCAGTACTCGCTGTCCCCGGGCCCCGACGGCCCGGTGCTGCTCCAGGACGTCTACCTCATCGAGAAGATGGCGCTGTTCAACCGGGAGCGCATTCCGGAGCGCGTGGTGCACGCGAAGGGCTCCGGGGCGTATGGCACCTTCGAAGTGACCAACGACGTCAGTGAGTTCACCCGCGCCGACCTGTTCCAGCCGGGGCGGCGCACCAGGATGCTGGCCCGGTTCTCCACCGTGGCCGGGGAGACCGGCAGTCCGGACACCTGGCGGGACCCCCGGGGGTTCGCGCTGAAGTTCTACACCGACCACGGCGTGTTCGACATGGTGGGCAACAACACCCCGATCTTCTTCATGCGGGACCCCAGCAAGTTCCAGGACTTCATCCGCAGCCAGAAGCGGGGTATCCGGGGGGCGTTGCGGGACAACGACATGCAGTGGGACTACTGGACGCTGTCGCCGGAGTCGGCGCACCAGGTGACGTACCTGATGGGCGACCGGGGTATCCCCCGCACCTACCGGCAGATGAACGGCTACAGCTCGCACACCTACCTGTGGGTCAACGCGGCGGGCCGGAAGACGTGGGTGAAGTACCACTTCATCTCGGACCAGGGGGTCGACTTCCTCACCGACGCGGAGGCGGCCGTGCTCGCCGGGGAGGACGCCGACTGCCACCGTCGGGACCTGCTGGAGGCCATCGACCGGGGCGACCACCCGTCGTGGACGCTGTACGTGCAGCTCATCCCCTACGAGGACGCGGCGGACTTCCGGTTCAACATCTTCGACGTCACCAAGACCGTGCCGCACGGCGACTATCCGCTCACCGAGGTGGGGCGGATGACGCTGCACACCAACCCGGACGACTTCTTCGTCCACATCGAGCAGGCCACCTTCGAGCCGTCCAACCTGGTGCCGGGGACCGGGCCGTCACCGGACAAGATGCTCCAGGCGCGGCTGTTCTCCTACGCCGACACCCACCGGTACCGGGTCGGCACCAACTACAACCAGTTGCCGCCCAACCGGTCCGACAGCGAGGTGCGTTCGTACGCCAAGGACGGCGCGATGCGCTACGTCCCGCCGAACGTCGCCCGGCCGTACGCGCCCAACTCCTACGGCGGTCCGGCCGCCGACGAGGAGCGCTGCAACCATCCGGCCGGGTGGACGGTGGAGACGGCCGAGATCATCCGGGCCGCCTACACCCTGCACTCGGCGGACGACGACTTCGGGCAGCCGGGGACGCTGGTCCGCGAGGTGCTGGACGACGCGGCCCGGGACCGGCTGGTTGGCAACGTGACCCGGCACCTGCTGAACGGGGTCTCGCGGCCGGTTCTGGAACGCGCCGTGGAGTACTGGCGGAACGTGGACCGGGCGACCGGCGACCGGGTCGCCCAGGGCGTCGGGCTCAGCTGACCCCGGCGGATGGGGAGTTCGGGGCCGGGCGGGCCGCCACCCGCCCGGCCGCTCCAGTGTCCGCGTCAACGCCCGGGCAGGGCCGTCGGGTTCAGCGATCCCGGGGCAACGGCCCCCGCGCCCCGGGGTGTTCGGCCCGGCTGTCCCCACCGGGGCCCGGACCCAGCGGGGTTGGGGACGACCGGCCCGGCTTGCGGGAGCGCGGCCGGAGGACGCCCCCGCGCGTTCCCCGGCTCACGCGGGCCACTCCACGTTGGCCACCGCCGGTCGTTCGGCGTCGAGCACGGTACGGCGCTCCTGGCTGACCACCAGGGGCCCGGTGCCGCTCCGGGGCTGGTGCGGCGGTTCGGCGCGGACGGTGACCCACTGGGTCTCGGTGAAGGCGTCGAGGTTGGCCTGGTGGCCGCCGTGCCGCGCCCCGTTGCCCGAGTCCCCCAACCCGCCGAAGGGAGCGGCCGGTTCGTCGTTCACCGTCTGGTCGTTGATGTGCACCAGGCCGGTGGGGACCCGTTCGGCGAACGCGAGGCCGCGGAGCACGTCCCGGGTGAGGACGCCGAGCGAGAGGCCGTACGCGGAGTCGGCGGCCAGCCGCACGGCCTCCTCCTCGTCGTCGAAGGGGATCACGGGGGCGACGGGGCCGAACACCTCCCGCGCGTAGGCCGGGGCGTGCTCCGGCAGGTCGGTGAGGACCGTCGGCTGGTAGAACAGCTCCTGATAGCCGCCGCCGGTCACCAGGGTGCCCCCCGCCGTCACGCTCGCGGTGACCAGCTGGTGCACCCGGTCGCGCTGGCGCTCGTCTATCAGCGGGCCGACCGTCACCTCAGGGCGGCGCGGATCCCCGACCACGGCGTCCTCCGCGCACTCGGCGAGCGCCGCGACGTACTCCTCGGCGAGGGAGCGGTGCACCAGGTGCCGTCCGGTGGCCATGCAGATCTGCCCGGCGTGGTGGAAGGAGCCGTGTGCCCCGGCCGCCGCGGCCCGGCCCACGTCCGCGTCCTCCAGCACGACGAGCGCCGAGTTGCCGCCCAGCTCCAGATGGACCCGCTTGAGCAACTCCCCCGCCGTTCGGGCCAGTTCCCGCCCGGCGTCGGTGGAGCCGGTGAACGCGATGACCGGGGTGCGCGGGTGCCGCACCAGCGCCCGCCCGACGTCCGCGCCGCCGGGCAGGACGTGCAGCAGCCCCTCGGGCAGCCCCGCCGCCTCGAAGATCCGGGCGAGCACCGCTCCCCCGCAGACGGCGGTGCGCGGATCGGGCTTGAGGACCACGGCGTTGCCCAGCGCGAGGGCGGGCGCGAGCGCGCGGACGGCGAGCAGCAGCGGCGCGTTGAACGGGGAGATGACCCCGACCACGCCGACCGGGCGGCGCCGGGTGAGCGAGAGGCGGGGCTGCGCGGAGCGGAGCACCTCGCCGTACGGCAGCGCCGCGAGGGCGGCGGCCTCATGGCACTCCGCGGAGGCGACCAGGGCGGCGCGGCCCGCCATCGGTCGGGCGGCCCCGGACTCCCTGGCCGTCCAGTAGGCGATCTCCTCGGCGTGCTCGACGAACAGGGCCGCCGCGCGGCGCAGCACCTCGGCACGGTGGTCGTGTCCGCGCGCGGACCAGTCGCGTTGGGCTTCGGCGGCCCAGGTCACCGCCCGGTCGACGTCGGGCGCCTCCGCCCGCCCGACGCGGCCGAGCACCGCGCCGGTGGCGGGTTCGACGACCGAGCTGCCGTGTGGAACGGGTATCCAGGAGCCGGAGTAGATCCGGTCGTGCCACAGTTCGCGTGCGAGAAAGTCCACCCGAGCCTCCAGGGTCACCTCACGGACGATCCACCCGGGGCTTCCCGGACATGGTCCGCCGGAGACGAGCGTCGGCGCCGCCTCCTCGCACGGGGTGGAAAGCGCTTCCATGGTCGCCCGATCCCCGGACCGCCTCAACCGGCCGGTGTGCCGCTCCCGGCCACGGGAGGGCCGCCGGGTGCCACGGGCGCGGGGCGGCACACCGGCCGGTGACGGGGAACGCACGCTCCGACCGGCCGAGTTGATTCGCTCATCGGGACGAGGGGCGTACTGGGTCGCGGTGGAGCGCGGCAGGGGGCGTCGGGGCGCCCACGTGATCAGTACCCGCCCGGCGGGGAGGGTGCGCGGGCCGCGCGGTTCGCCACCCTCCGCCACCCCTTCGGCCTCCGGCGCACCTCCGGCGCCGCTCCGTTCCGCCCGGTGGGGCCCCAGTCCCGACCGCCTCGGGGGAACACGATCCGGCCCGTCCCGCCGGGCGCCGTCCCACCGGAGGGGGAACGGGAGCCGACGGAGGAGAGGTGAGGGTACCTCCCCACGGGGGCGCCGGGGGTGGCGTGTTCGCCGCGAGGTTCCCCAACTCTCCACGGCGGCACGTCTGTTCGGGCCGCAGGAGCCGCTGGTACGGGCGCCGGTGTCCCGGGCCGGCCCGGGACGCCCGGTTCCGGTCACGCCGTGCGGGGCGGACGGGGCGCGGGGCCGTCAACCGCCGTCCGCCCGGGGGCCGTTCCGCCCTGTCCCAGGCCGTTCCGGCGGTTCGGGGGCCGGGCGGGGCGTTCGTCAGGCGCGTCCGAACTCCGGCGGCCGGACGCAGCTCCGGCACCGCCGGGCGGAGGTCGCGAGCACGGCGTGCGCCGCCGCGGTGAGCGCCGCCGCGAGCAGCACGAGAGGCCAGTTGGCGGCGCCGGGCGCGCTCACCAGCAGCGCGAGTCCGCCGAGTGGCATCGCCACGCTGGCGGTGCTGCCGGTCCACGCGACGGCCAGCGGTAGCCGTCGCGGAGTGCGGACGCGCCGGGCCAGGACGCCGGTGGCCAGCAGTCCTCCGGCGGCCAGCGCCGCCGCCCCCACCGCGACCAGCGACAGGACCACCAGCGGGAACACCCACGGTGACAACGGCCATCCGCCGCCGGGCGACGGGGCGAGCGCCAGGTGCCAGCAGGCCACCAGCGGTGGGAGGGTGAGGGCCGTCGCCCGGGCCGTGTGCCGCACCTGGGCGATCGTCAACTCCCGCTGGCAGTCAGGCGCCAGGTCCTCGACGCCGCCGAAGTCGTGGAGGGCGCGACGCGTGGCGGCCGGGGGCGGGAGCCCCTGGTCGGTGTAGGCGGCTACGGTGTCGGTCAGGCCGTGCCGCAGCTCCTCCAGCATCCGCGCCCTGGCCCGGGACGGGCCCCGGAGCACCGCCGCCAGCGCCGCGAGGTGCTCCTCGACCGCCTCGCTACCGCCGGTCTCCGCCCGTCCGCCCGCCGCCGGGACCCGCTCCCGGGCCCGGACCCGGGTAGGGACCGGAGCCGGGCCGTCACCGGCGCTCATACGGTCCCGCCCCGCGGGGTTCCGGGGTCGAGCACGGCCCCGACGGCCGTGGTGAACTCCCGCCAGGCGCTCCGCTCCCCGGCCAGGGCGCGCCGTCCGGCGCCGGTCAACTCGTAGGCGCGGCGGCGGCGTTCGCCGCTGGAGCACCAGCTGCTGTTCAGCAGGCCCAGCCGCTCCAGCCGGTTGAGCGCCGGGTAGACGGTGCCGGTGCGCAGCTCCAGCACGCCGCCGCTGCGCCGCTGGACGGCGGTGATGATCGCGTAGCCGTGCAGCGGGCCCGCTTCGAGGGCCGCCAGGAGCAGCCCGTCCAGGTGCCCACGCACCGCGTCGGTCTTCTTCATAAGTAGGCAGCCTACACATGAGCGTTGTAGGCGTGCTATGTATTGGCAGCCAATATATTCACTCACTGAGGAGTGCCCGCGTGACCAAGGTGCTGCTGTCCCTGCACGTCCTCGCCGCGATCCTGACGGTGGGACCGATCACCGTCGCGGCGTCGATGTTCCCGCGCTACGCCCGCCGTTCGGCCGAGAGTGCCGCCCGGGCCCGCCCGGTGGCCGGACGCGTGGGGCACGAGGGCGATCCCGGCCCGGGCGGCGGGGCGTTGACGGCGGAGGCGGAGGGCGGAGCGTCCGCCGGGGAGCCGGACGCGCCGGGACGGGCCGCCGGGATCGCCGCGCTGCTGCACGGGATCTGCCGGGGCTACGGCGTCGTCGGGGTCAGCGTCCCGGTCTTCGGGATAGCGACCGGCGCCCAGCTGGGGGTGCTGACGGACCTCTGGCTGGTCGCCTCGCTCATCCTGACCACCGGGGCCGCCGCGCTGTTGGTCTGGGGCATCCTGCCCGGACAGCGGCGGGCGCTCGGCGACCCCGAGGCGGGCACGGCCCCGGCCGGTCCCGCCGGGGCCGCCGCCCTGGCGAGTCGGCTGGCCATGCTCACGGGCGTCTTCAACGTCCTCTGGACGATCGTGGTGGTCCTCATGATCGTGCGGCCGGGGTCGACGACCGGCACCTGAGCACGGGCCGCCCGTCGTGCCCCCGCGCGGGTCGCCGTCCCGTCGCGCCGCCGTACGGAGCCCGGTCAGCGGGAGGCGGTGATCCAGCGCAGCAGTCCGTAGAGGAGCTGGGTGGCTCCGGGCATGAAGGCGGAACCGTGGTGGTAGACGGGGTCCATCGTGGAGACGATGAGCCTGCCCGGGGTGCTCACCCGGTCCTCGTAGAGGATGGCCGACGGCCCGTCGCCCGGGGGCCCGGCGGTGACGAGGGTGCTGGCGCCCTCGGGTGGGCGCAGCAGACCGTGGTAGTGCCAGACCACCGCGCGCTCCGACAGGTGTGCCCACGCCTCGTGCCGGGGTGAGCGGACGCGGATTCCGGGGTCCTCGCCGGTGCGCCACCACCAGAAGTTGGTCTCCGCCGGGCGGTGTTCGGCCAGGCCGGGGAGCCAGGGGGTGATCTCGTTCTCGCCCAGCACGACCAGGGTCCCGCCCCGGGCCGCCACCGTGAGCAGGTCGTCCGCCCGCTCGCGCAGCAGCCGGGGGTGCAGGCGGTCGCTGACGACGAGCCCGTCGAGCCCGTCGAGATCGGCGGGGCCGGTCTCGGGGAGATACAGCGCCCGGGGGCGGTGGACGCGGACGGCGGGGTCGTCCAGGGTGGCGAGTTGGTGGAAGCTGCCGCCGTGCAGCAGCCCCAGGGTGGGTTCGGCGCGGCTCATCGGCCCTCCAGCCAGTCGAGCAGCCGCTCACCCAGCCGCCGGGTGCTGCGGTCGGGGTCGGCGAAGATGGTCAGGTCGTTCCCGGCGTGCGCGAGGACCTCGCCGTCCCCGAGCCGGTAGTGGATGTCGATCGGCAGCCGGTGGGGGCCGATCCCGTTGAGGACGGTGGCGTCCGGGGGCAGTTCGCCGTGGTAGCCGCGCCCGTAGAACCCGGCGACGCCGGTCTCCGCGAGCCGGTCACCGGTGGCGCCCGCGGCCGATCCGCCGGTGCGGTACAGGAGTTCGTCGTAGTCGACGCCCTCCCAGACCGGGTGCGGGGTGACGGGCGAGATCCGCAGGTCCGACGGCCCCCGGAAGTCGAGTCGCCGCCAGCGGCCGAGGCCGGGCAGGAACGGCAGCCGCACGTGCCCGTTGACCAGCACCCGGCCGCCGCCACGGACGAAGTCGGTGAGCGCGTCGGTGCGGGAGAGGAAGACCTGGTCGCAGCCGCCGACGAGGGAGACGCCCATGCAGCCGCGCAGCGTCGCGGCGCTGAGCTGGTAGAGGTCGAGGGAGGTGGCGCGGGTGGCCCACTCCGCGGCGAGCTGCCCTGGCGCGGCCTCGCCCATGGTGACGAAGCGCACCGTGGGGGTGGGCGGGGAGACCGGGGTGGTGGGCGCGGGGAAGCCGTCCGGGGGCGCGGTGGTCACGCGGCGCTCCTTCCGTGCGGGGTGTCGGGGTGGGCGCCGGTGCGGGGCGGCCCGAGGTCGGAGGCGACGACGGTGCGTGGGCCCCGCTCGGTGGCCACCTCGGCGAGGGTGAGCGGCACCTGGTACAGCTCGCTGAGGACGGGGCCGGTCAGCAGCTCCTCCCGGGGGCCGCAGCGCACGTCGTCCGGGCCGAACACCAGCAGCGCGTCGTCGGCGAGGTGCAGCGCGTGGTCCGGGTGGTGGGTGGTGAGGACCACCCCCATGCCCTCGTCGGCCAGTTCGCCGAGCAGGGTGTGGACCCGTGCCTGGTTGCGCAGGTCGAGCGCCGAGGCCGGTTCGTCCAGGACCAGGATCCGGCAGTGGGCCGCCAGCGCGCGGGCGATCAGCGTCAACTGCCGCTCTCCGCCGCTGAGTTCGGTGTAGATACGGGGCGCGAGATGGGCGATGCCCACCCGGTCCAGCGCCTCGGCGGCGCGGCGCCGGTCCCGTTCGCCGGGGGTGGCGTAGGCGCGCAGGTGCCGGGTGCGGCCCATCAGCACCATGTCGGCGACCGAGTAGGAGAGCGCGGCCCCGTGCGACTGCGGTACGTACGCGACGGGCCGGGTGGCGCGCACCGTGCCCGCGCTCGGCTTGAGCAGCCCGGCGGCGCACCGCAACAGGGTGGTCTTGCCCCGGCCGTTGGGGCCGAGCACAGCCAGCACCCGGCCCTCCCGCGCGGTGGCGTGCACGTCGCGGAAGACCCAGCGGCCGGGGGTGTAGCGGTAGCCGATTCCGTTCAGCTCAATCATTG
Organism: Streptomyces sp. AJS327; assembly: GCF_013450295.1. Taxonomy (GTDB): domain Bacteria; phylum Actinomycetota; class Actinomycetes; order Streptomycetales; family Streptomycetaceae; genus Streptomyces. The sequence continues at coordinate 1,800,549 of NZ_SKBR01000002.1, read as the reverse complement.
ATCCACATCCGGTCGCGGGACCTGGCGAGCAGGACGACGAAGAACGGGGCGCCGATGACGGCGGTGAGGATCCCCAGCGGCATCTCCCCGGAGGTGAGACAGCGCGACAGGGTGTCGATCACCGTCAGGTAGGCGCCGCCGAGCAGGAAGGAGGCGGGCAGCAGCACCCGGTGGTCGGTGCCGGCCCAGAGCCGCGCGAGGTGCGGCACGACCAGCCCGACCCAGCCGACGAGGCCGGACACCGCGACCGAACCCGCGGTGATCAGGGCGACGGCGGTCAGGAGCAGCAGCCGCGTGGGGCGCGGCGGGACACCGAGCGAGGCGGCGTCCTCGTCCCCGAGGGAGAGGACGTTGAGCCGCCAGCGCAGGCAGAGCACCACCAGGGCCCCGGCGAGCACCGGCCCCACCGCGACCAGGACCTTCCCGTAGGAGGCGGTGGCGAGGCTGCCGAGCAGCCAGAACACGATGGAGGGCAGCTCGGTGTAGGGGTCCGCGACGTAGGTGGCGAAGGAGACCAGCGCGCTGAAGAACGCGCCGGTCACGGTGCCGGCGAGAATGATCATCAGGAGCGGTGAGCCCCCGGCGCGGCCCCCGACCAGCAGCACGATCGCCAGCGCGAGGAGGCCGAACGCGAAGGCTCCGGTGACGAGTTGCAGGGAGCCGAGGCCGAAGAGCAGGGCCAATACGCCGCCGAGTGAGGCGCCGGAGGACACCCCGATCACGTCCGGGCTGACCAGCGGGTTGCGGAAGACGCCCTGGAGCGCCGCGCCGCTGAGCGCGAGCCCCCCGCCGACCAGCAGCGCGAGCAGCACCCGGGGAAGGCGGACGTCGAGGACCACCGCCTCCTCGGTCGGCGTCCAGGTCCGGGCGAGCGGCAGTACCTGCCCGCCGATCATCCGCAGGATCTCGTTCGGCGGCACCAGGTACCGTCCGAGCGCGAGGGCGCCGAGCGCCACCAGCAGGGTGCCGAGGGCGAGCAGCGGGAGCGCCGCGCGGCGGCGGCCGCGGACCGGGGCGCCGTCGGTGCGCTCGGGGTCCCCGGCCGCGTGCCCGGGCGGGGCGGAGGCGTCCGGTCCCCGCTCGTCTCCCGCCGGGGCGTGGGGGGTTGGGGCGCGGCCGGACACGGGGGTCTCAACCTCGGAAGCGGCCATAGCCCGCGCTCTTCCCGTTCATGTCGATCCGGAGGATCTCGTCGGCCTGTTTCGGGGAGATCTCGTAGTCGTAGAGGTAGCCGAGGCGCTCGGGCAGCCGCTCCCGGACGTCGGCCCGCAGGCCGGGGTGGAGCACCTGGGAGAGCCAGCGCCACATCAGGGGCGACTCGCAGTTCGGCGGGTCCCAGCGGTAGCCGCCGAGCGGGATCTTGTAGACCCGGCGCTGGCGTACCGCGCGCAGGGAACGGAGGGCGGGCGCGCGGTAGATGTCGGCGGGGGTGGAGGCGTCGAAGGCGCCGAGGAGGATGACGTCGGGGTCCCAACGGTGCAGCTGTTCGGTGCCGACGGCGGTGTTGCCCGGCGGCAGGCCCGTCGCGGCGGAGGTGCCGCCCGCGAGCGCGACGGAGTGGTCCATGTAGTGGTCGCCGTAGGTCTCGTAACCGTCGGTCGCGGCGTTGAGGTAGAGGACCTTCGGTTCGCGGGCGCGGAGCTTGCGCACCGCGGCCTTGACGGCGGTGGCCTCCTCCTCCATCCAGTCGAGGATGGCCTTGGCCCGCCCGCGCTCGCCGGTCAGCTTCCCGAAGGTGGAGACCCAGGTCTCCAGGTGCTTCTGGGTTCCGTAGGTCAGGCCGAGCACCACGCATCCGGCCTTCTCCAGCGGCGCGATGACGTCGTCGCCCTGGTCGGCCCACTGGATGACCACGTCGGGTTCGAGCTTGACCACGGTCTCGACGTTGGGTGCGAAGTCGGAGCCCGCGACGGTGGTCGTGTTCTTCGACGCCGGGTGCATCACGCCGAACAGGCCCTCGCGGTTGGCGGTGCGCGTCGACTCGTTGATGCCCTTGATCCGGCCGTAGCCGCCGTCCACGGCGGTGAGGATCGCGGGTACCGGCATGACGGTGGTGACGATCCGCTGGACCGGCTGGTCGAAGCGGAGCTTCTCGCCCCGCTGGTCGGTGACGGTGAAGCCGCCTCCCTTCCCGCCGGTGGAGGCCGCGTCGCGGTCCTCCCGGCTGGAGCAGGCGGCGAGCGCGGTTCCGCCGAGCGCGGCCGCCGACCCGGCGGCCAGTCCGCGCAGCAGCCGGCGGCGGCTGGGTCCGCCGGGACCGGCCGGGCGCGGCGCCGTGGCCGCGCGGGCCCGAGGGAGCTCCGGCGTTCCGGGAGTTGTGCCGTCCCCCGTGGGACGGGCGGATCTCGTGACAGGGGTGGACACCAGCGACCTCCACGACGACTCAGCAAGGTAAGGCTTACCTTACTCACAGTCCGAAAGTCGCCGCTCGATGGGTCCCGTTCACTCCCCCTACGCCCGATTCCAACCGCCCCACTCCAACCGCGCCCCGGCTCCCCTCCCCCGCGCGCGCCCATCCCCGGCCACCCCCGAAAGCTCGTCAACTCCCCTCCCCCACCTGCGTGTTCAGGAGTGGCCGCGACCGGGGACACGAGGGAAGCGGAGGCCGACGGCGAACCCCCCACGCCTCCCGACCCCGACACCCCTCCGGGGAGCGGGGGTGAACTTCGGCCATGCGGACGGCGGTGGGAGCCGCCGCCGTCCGCCGGGGTCAGCGTCCGGCGCCCGCCCGGTGGGCCGGGGCCACCTCGGCGAACCGCTCGGTGATCCGGGCCGGTGCGGTGATCGCGGTGCCGACGACCACCGCGTAGGCGCCCGCGTCGAAGGCGCGGCGGGCCTGTTCGGGCGTGGTCACCCGTCCCTCGGCGACCACCGGCACCCCGGCGCGCGCGGCCAGCCGCTCCACCAGGGCCAGGTCGGGTTCGGGTCCGGCGGGGCTGTGGGGGGTGTAGCCGGAGAGGGTGGTGGACAGCAGGGCGACCCCCAGCTCCTCGGCCGCCCGCCCCTCTTCGGCCGTCGACACGTCCGCCATGACCGGCAGGTCCCGCTCCCGCAGGGCCTCCACCGTCGCCGCCAGGGGCCTGCCGTCCGGGCGCGGGCGGCCGGTGGCGTCAACGGCGACGATGTCCGCGCCCGCCTCCGCGACAGCGAGCGCGTGGGCCACCGTCGGGGTGATGTAGACGCCGTCCGCGCCGTCCTTCCACAGTCCGATCAGCGGCAGTTCGACGGTGTCCGCGATGGCCCGCACGTCGGCCGTCCCCTCGGCCCGGATACCCGCGGCGCCGCCGAGCCGCGCCGCCAGCGCCATCGCGGTCATGTGCCGCGGGCCGTGCAGGGGGTCGCCCGGCGGTGCCTGGCAGGAGACCACCAGCCCGCCGGAGAGCGCCGCGACCGGCGGGGAGGTGCGGGGGAACTCCGGCGCGCCGGAGGGGTGCTGGGGTGAGCAGGGTGACATCGGGAGGTCCTGTTCTGTACGGGTGCGAGGGTGCGCGTGCTCACCGGGCGGGGCGGTGGCGGGCGGCCGGGACGCCGGGCCGGGCTCATCCGGCCGCGCCGGTAGAGGGGCGCGCGGAGCGGGCGGCGGTGAGCTCCGCGTGCGCCGGGAGCACGGCGGCTCCGCAGACCGCCGCGAGCGGGCCCAGTTCGGCGCCCAGCAGCGGCACCTCCCGGACGCTGGGCAGCAGTTCGGCGGTGAACGCGGACCGCAGCGGCCGCCAGTAGGCGGGGCCGCAGGCGGACACCCCGCCGGAGACGATCACGGCCTGCGGGTCGAAGAGGTTGCACAGACCGCCCAGTGTGCGGCCCAGCACGGTGGCGCCGTCGGCCAGCACCTCACGGGCCAACGGCTCCCCGGCGTCGGCGCGTTCGGCGATCCACCGCAGGGCGGGCGGTTCGCCGGGAGCGGCCGCGTCCCCGGCCGGGGCGGGGCGGAGGGCGGCGAGGCGGGCGTAGCGGGCGGCGAGGGAGGGGCCGGCGGTGGCGCCCTCCAGATGGCCCGTCCGGCCGCAGCTGCACACGGTCTCCCCGGCGCCGGGAGCCGGGAGGTGGCCCAGCTCGCCCGCCGTGTGGTGGGTGCCGCGCACCAGCTCTCCGCCGTACAGCAGCGCCCCGGCGACTCCGGTGCCCACAGCGGTGAACAGCACGTCCTCGCGGGTGCGGGCCGCGCCGAACCACAACTCGCCCAGCGCGAGGGCGTTTCCGTCGTTCTCCACGGAGACCGGGACCCCGCCCAGCCGGGTGGACAGCTCGCGGGCGACGGCGGTCCCGGCCCAGCCGGGCAGGAGTCCGGTCGCGGCGACGACCGTCCCCGTGGCGTGGTCGACGACGCCGCCGGTGCTCACGCCCACCGCTTCGGGTGGGGCGGCCCGTCCGGCCCGCCGCAGCGCGCCCCGGGCCGCCTCCGCCATGGTGTCCAGCACCGCCTCCGGTCCGGCCGCCGCGGGGGTGGGCAGCCGGACGGCGCCGAGGGGGACGCCGGAGGCGTCCACCACCGAGGCCGCGACCTTGGTGCCGCCCACGTCCACGCCCAGGCCCCACCAGCCACCGGGGAGCGCACGCGGGGCCGCGGCGCCGGGCGGGGCCGCGGCGCCGGGCGGGGCCGCGGCGCCGGGCGGGGCCGCGGCGCCGGGCGGGCTCACGGCGAGCCCCGGTGCACGGTGAGTTCGATGTCGTAGCGGTCGGCCCGGTACAGGCCCAGCGTCGCCTCCTGGGGGCGGCCCCGCTCGTCGGTGCTGACCCGGCTGACCCGGAAGGCGGGGGATCCGGTGGGCACCCCCAGCAGTACCGAACTGCCCTCGTCGAGCGCCACGGCGCGCCACGTCTGCTCGGCGTGCACCATGCGGAGCGCGTAGTCGCGACGCAGCACCCGGTAGAGGGAGCGGGCCAGGTCGCGGTCGAGCAGCCCAGGCACCAGGGCCGCGGGCAGGTGCACGGTCTCCAGGCACATGGGGCGCTCGTCCGCGAAGCGCAGCCGTACCAGTCGCACCACCGGGTCGGCCGGGTCGAGGCGGAGCTGCTCGGCGATCTGCCGGCCGGCGGCCCGCTCGTCGGCGGCGAGCAGCCGGGTGCCGGGGACCAGCCCGCGGGCCTGCATGTCCTCGGTGAAGGAGGTCAGGGTCAGCGACTTGGAGATGGTGGTGGACGCGACGAAGGTGCCCGCGCCGTGCACCCGGTAGACGGCGCCGGCCTCCACCAGCGCGTCCAGCGCCTGCCGGACGGTGGAGCGGCTGACCTGGTGCCGGGCGGCGAGGTCGCGTTCGGTGGGGAGCGCGGTGTGCGGCTCCATCCGGTCGACCTCGGCGCGCAGCCTGCGGCTGAGGCGTTCGTGTTTGGTGCGGCGCGGTCCGGACTCGCCGGCCGGGGCGGCGGAGGGGGTGGTGGCCACTATCCCTTCACCCCCGTCAGCGCGATCCCCCGGACGAAGGTCTTCTGCGCGAAGAAGAAGAGGACGACGACCGGCAGCGCGGCCAGCAGTGCCGCCGCCATGGTGAGGTTCCACTGCACCTGGTAGGTGGAGCGGAACTGGGCCAGGCCCACGGAGAGCGTCCAGTTGCTCTCGTCGTTGCCGACGTAGAGGAGCGGACCCATGAAGTCGTTCCAGCAGAAGGTGAACTGGAAGACGGCGACAGCGGCCAGCGCCGGGCGGGTCAGCGGCAGCACCACCTGGATCAGGGTCCGCAGGTCGCCGCAGCCGTCCATCCGGGCGGCCTCCAGGTACTCCTGCGGCACCGTCAGGAAGAACTGGCGCAGCAGGAAGATGGAGAAGGCGTGCCCGAAGCACATCGGCACGATCAGCGGGGCCAGGGTGCCGACGAGGCCGACCCCGGCCCACATCGAGTACAGCGGGACGAGGGTGACCTGCGCGGGCAGCATCATCACGGAGACGGTCAGCAGGAACCACACCCGCCGTCCCCGCCAGCGCATCTTGGCCATGGCGTAGGCCGCGGGCACGCTGGAGAGCAGGGTGCCCAGGGTCGCCAGACCCGCGTAGAGGAAGGTGTTCCCGGCGTAGCGCAGCAGGGGTATCTGCTCGAACACCTGGGAGAAGTTCCCCCACTCGAAGGAGCTGGGCCACAGCGCGGGGGAGAGCGTCTGCTCGTTCGGCATCAGCGAGGTCAGCGCGATCATCACGAACGGCATCAGCACGATGAACGCGAGCGCGACGAGCAGCGCGTGGTCGGCGACGACGGTGAGGAGTCTCCCGGCGCGGCCCGGCCCGGGAGCCGCGCCGGAACGGGACGGGGCCGCGGGGCGGCCTCTGGTGGTGAGGGACATCAGCGCTCTCCGGTCAGGTCCGACATCCAGCGGGCCGACCGCCGGAGCATGAGGAAGGCGATCGCGAACGACACCACGAACAGCAGCAGCGCCAGCGCCGAGGCGTAGCCCATGTTGAAGTAGCGGAAGCCCTGCTTGTAGAGGAGGACGGGGAAGAACATCGTGGAGTCGTCGGGGTAGCCCAGCGACTCGGCCCCGCTGGTCGCGCCGCCCGCGAGGGAGGTCGCCACCACGTACGCCTGGGTGAAGTACTGGAGGGCGTCGATCGCCGAGGTCACGGCGGCGAAGACCAGCACCGGGCGGACCGAGGGCAGTGTGACGTGCCACAGCTTGCGGAGTCTGCCCGCGCCGTCCAACTCGGCGGCCTCGTACAGCTGCTGGGGGACGTCCAGCACCGCGGCGAGGAAGATCACCATCAGGTTCCCGACCATCCAGGTGTCCAGGAGCAGCAGCGAGGGCTTCGCCCACGCCGGGTCGTTGAACCAGAGCGGGCCGTCCACTCCGACGTGGCCGAGCAGCGTGTTCACCGGTCCGGCCGCCGGGTTGAGCAGCACCACGAAGCCGAGCGCCGCGGCCACCAGCGGCATCAGGTGCGGCAGGTAGAAGACGGTGCGGAACAGTCCCCCGGCCCGTTTGGCGCGGGAGACGAGCACCGCGACGGAGAAGGCGAAGGCCAGTTTGATCGGCACCCCGATCAGCAGCATCCAGGCGCTGTTCTGGACGCCGGTGAGCAGCGCGCTGTCCCGGAGGAGGAAGGCCCAGTTGTCGAGGCCGACGAAGGTCGCCGAGGACAGCAGGTCGTACCGGGTCAGCGAGAGGTAGACGTTGGCGAGCAGCGGGTACCCGAAGAAGACGGTGAAGCCGATCGCCCAGGGCGCCATGAAGCCGACCACGGGCCAGTTGATCCGGCGGCGGGGCCCACGGGGCGTGGGAGGGCGGGACGGGGTCCGCTGGACGGACCGCTCGGGCGCGGAGACGGCCACCGGACTCACCGGTCCTTTCCGATGGTGATCTGGTCGATGAACTCGTCGATGCGGCGGGCCTGTTCGTCCAGCCCGGACCGGGTGTCCGAGGCGGCGCCGGACTCCACCCGCTGGAAGAAGGACGCCATGGTGTCCTGGTAGCTCAGCCCCGCGGGGGTGTTGGGCGGGATCTTGCTGTGCGGGTGCGCGGCCATCCGCAGGAACGGCGCGAAGTGGGGGATCTTCCGCAGTTCCGGGGAGTCCAGCGCCTCCCTGGTGGTCGGCACGTTGTGCAGGCCCTTGGCCAACGCGATCTGCGCCCCCTTGTCGGTGGCCAGCCATTTGACCAGCCGCCAGGACGCGTCGGGGTGCGCGCTGCGGTTGGTGACTCCGGCCAGGTGGACCGTCCAGGCACCGGCGCCGTAGCGCTCCGGCTGGTCATCGGGGGCGGGGAACGGCCCGGTGCCGTAGTCCAGGTCCTTCGCCTCGTTCTTGATGAAGCCGGTGCGGAACTCGCCGTCGAGCATCATCGCGAGGCGTCCGGTGTGGAAGGCGTTGGAGGCGGTGTACTGCGCCCCGGCTCCGGCGGTGAAGGCCCGGATGCGGTCGTAGCCGTACCAGTCGATCAGCTCGCGGCGCCACTCCAGCATCCGCCGCCAGGTGCGGTCCGTGGCGACGGCGGAGCGGCCGTCCTCGTCGAACCAGTCCGCGCCCCACAACTGCGCCTCGTAGGAGGGGCGGTTGGCGTAGAAGAGGGTGAGCGGCGCGTAACCGGCGACCTTGACGCGGCCGCTGCCGGTCCGCTCGGTGAGCTTCTTGGCGTACGAGGTGAGCTGGCTCATCGTCTTGGGCGGGCCGTCCAGCCCGGCGCGCTTCAGCAGCGTCCGGTTGTAGTAGAGCCCGTACACGTCACCGAGCACCGGCAGCGCGCACCGCTTTCCCCCGGCCGTGGTCGCGCGCCAGGCGGCGGGCACGAAGACCTTCTTGTCGACCTTGTCGCGCTCGATGTAGTGGCGCAGATCGCGCCAGCCGCCGCTGGGGCAGTACACCCCGGCCAGGTCGCTCTGCGGGGCCCACTGCACGTCGGGCGCCGGGCCGCCGCGCAGCGCCGCGACCATGCGGTCGTTGTTCTGCGAGCCGACGCTCTTGACGGTGATCCAGGGGTGCTCGTCCTCGAAGGTCTTCAGCACCTCGTTGAACACGTCGAGTTCGCGGCCGGTGTAGGCGCTCCAGACGGTGATGGTCACCGGGTCGCGGCCCGGCTGGTCCAGCGGCACGTCCGGGGTGGCGACGGAGCAGCCGGTCAGCAGCGCGAGAGCGCCGCAGAGCGCGGCGGCCGGACGGGCGCGGCGCGTGCGCGGGGACCGGCGGCCAGCGCGCCGCCCGAGCGCCCCGCGCACGCGACCGGTGCCGCCCGGCCCGCGGGTCTCGCGGGGTTCGTCTGCCCCCCGTGGCTCGCGCGTTTCGCGTGTCCCGTGTGTCCCGCGTATGCCACGCGTCTCGCGGACGCGGCGGACGAGCCTCATGACCGCTCCCCCGATCCGCTGGTCGCGGGGGCGGTGACCGCGAAGTCGACCTCGAAGGTGCGTTGCCAGGGCAACGTCACCGAGTCCGGTGGCACCGTCCACCCCGCGAAGCCGGGCAGCTCGCCCGGGGCCGTGGCGAGTCGTTCGGCGACCCAGGCGCGGACGGGCTCCACCAGTTCCGCGGGGAGCGTGCTGTGCCGGGTCCGGTCGGTGAACTCGGCGAGCGCCGCGCCCCGGATCCCGGCCATGTAGGCGTGGTCCTCGACCAGCCGGTGCAGCAGCAGCGCGCGGTGCGCCGCCGTGTCGAGCACCCCGGCGCGCCGGGCCGCGGTGTGCACCACGGCCTGCGCGATGACGCTGCCCATGGTGTTCCCTGCGGTGTTCCATCCGGCGTATCCGGCGAGGTCCTCCCAGGGCCCCCGCTCTCCGAGCGCGCTGACCAGCGCGGGGTCGGAGCCGTTGGGGTAACCGCAGTCGGCCACGGCGACGGCGGCGCCCCGCGCGCGGTGGGTGGCCACCTCCGCCACGGTGGCCAGCACCTCCGGGTGGGAGGAGTCGCGCACCGTGGGGTGGCGGTGGGCCCAGTCCCCGCCGGCGGTGTCCCAGGGGTGCACCACCAGCACGAGGTCGGCGTCGCCCGGGTCGGTGAGCCGCGCGCCGCAGGCCCGCACGTGTCCCTCGGCGCCGACGCCCAGCGGCTGGTTCTCGTAGGGGGCGACGCGCTCCAGTCCGCCGGGCACCCCGCACACCACGGCGACGGAGGGCGGCGGCACGTCGAGTTCGGCCAGGACGGCCCGCGCGGTCAGCACCGATCCGACCTCGTCCGCGCCCGGGTGGCTGAGCACCCGCCCCGGCGGCGGCGCGAGCACGTCGGTCCAGTGCCGCAGCCAGATCTGCTCCAGGCTCCCGGCCGAGCGTTCGGCGGTGTCGTCGGCGGTCAGCAGCAGGGTGTCCAGCACCCCGTCGGCGGCCAGCCCCAGCGCGGCGAGGTTGCCGGTGTGGTTCCGCAGGCGGCGGGCGGTGAAGTCGGCCACCGGCTCGGCGGGCAGCCGCTCCCGGAAGCTGGCGGGGGTGGCGCCGTCGGCGGCGGGCTCGCCGAGGAACGAGCGGTGCAGCGCCCCACCGAAGGCGTGCAGGTCGGCGCCGATCTCGGACCAGTAGGCGGGCTCCTCGTCGTCGTTGTACGAGTTGGGGGCGCGGGTCACCAGGGAGACGGCGTGCACCCTCGTCTCCGGCGCCACCGCGCGCAGTTCGCGCAGCACCTCCCAGCGGGAGACGACCTCGCTGAGCGCGTCGGCGGTGGTGCGGGCCGCGATCAGACCGCCGTGGCCCAGCATGTCGAGCGAGACGACCAGGGCGGCGGGGACCGGGTCGCCGTGTGCCAGCGCGGCGGCCCAGGACACCAGCGCCTCGGTGTCCGCCGGGCGCTTCTTCCGGCTCAGCACACCGGCGGGGGGCAGTTCGAGCGCGCCGCCCGCCAGTGCCGCGATCTGCCCCGGCAGACGTGCGTTGACGGGTCGTTCATCGAGGGGCAGTAGTCCGATACGCACGGCAGTCTCCTGGCTCGGCCGAAGGGAACTGCGATTTTGGTTCGGTCCAATTTTCCGGTCAATACGTGATAGCCCCCTGTTCACGGACCACCGAGGGCGAATTGGTTCGGACGACCTACCGGGTTCCGGCCAGGACTCTGCCACTTCCGGCCGGGAGCCGAAGCCTCCCGGGGAAGAGGAGACGGATGCCCGGAGCGCGGGCGGGCCCGCGCCACCCCGGACGCCCGGCCCCACTCCCCGCTGGGGCGGGGCCGGGCGCACCGCCACCGGTGGGGCGCCGGGACTAGTCGGCGGACCCCGGGTCGGCGGCGAGTCCGCGGAGGAACACGGCGAGCCCGCCGCTGAACTCCCGGTCGGGGCCGACTCCCCGGGCGTACCGCGCGGTCTCGCGCAGGTGGGGGAAGTCCCCGTCCGGGAGTTCGGAGAGGGCGGCGGTGCCCGCGCCGGAGAGCGAGCTGAGGTGTTCGAGCTGGATGGCACCGATGACGTAGCCGAGCAGGCCGCGCAGCGCGATGACCCGGCGCTCCCCCTCGACCCCCGCCTCGGTGAGGATCCCGAGCACCGTCTCGGACCAGCGGCGCACCGCGAGGGACCGGTGCCGATGGGCCAGCGTGAGCGGGATGGCGGCGGGGTGGGCGGTCACGGCCGTCCGCAGCCGCTCGACCATGGCCTCGATCCGCCGCGCCCAGGGGGCGGCCGGGTCGTCCTCGGGGCGGCTGGCCATCTCGTCGAGCACGAACTCGACGACGAGGCCCTCCAGTCCGTGACGGTCGTCGACATAGCGGTAGAGCGCCATGGTGCTGACGCCCAGCTCGGCGGCGACGGCGCGCATCGAGAGGGCGGCGAGCCCCCGCCCGTCGATGATCTCCAGGGCGGCGGCGGCCAGTTGGGCCTCGGTGAGGGAGCGGGGACGCGGCATGGCGGTTGACAGCGTACGGCATACACCTACGCTGGTTCGCGTATGGTGTACACCAACGAAGGGTCACCCGATGCGTCTCCCCCTCACCTCCCGGACCCCCGTGGCGCCGCCCGGCTCCCGCACGGCGGGCCCCGTGGTTCCCGCCCGCACGCTGACCCCGGTCTCCGGCCCGCCGATCCCCGTGCCCGACCCGTCCGGCCCCACGCACCTCCAGTTCCGCCGCTTCGCCGGGTGCCCGGTCTGCAACCTGCACCTGCGCTCGGTGGCCCGGCGGCACGCGGAGATCGAGGCGGCGGGGATCCGCGAGGTGGCGGTGTTCCACTCACCCGCCGCGGAACTGCGGGAGCACACCGCGGAGTTGCCGTTCGCGGTCGTCGCCGATCCGGAGAAGCGCCTGTACACCGAGTTCGGGGTGGAGTCCGCCCCGCGTGCGCTGCTCAGCCCGCGCGCCTGGGGCCCGGTCCTCCGGTCGGTGTCACGCGGCCTGTGGGCCGTGGCGCGGGGGCGGGAGCGCCTGCCGGCCCCGCGGCAGCCGGGCGGGCGGCTGGGCCTGCCGGCCGACTTCCTGATCGCCGCGGACGGCCGGGTGCTCGCCGCCCACTACGGCGACCACGTCTACGACCAGTGGCCGGTGGACGAACTCCTGGCCCTCACGGCCCGGTTGGCCCCGCCGACCGGGCGGTAGCCGCGGCCGCGCGGCGCGGCACCGCCCCCCGGTCCCTCGCGCGGCGGCCCCACCCGTCCGCACCCTTGTCGGCCCCGCCCCGATCTGCTTGACTCCGGCCGCCAGAGCGGCACACCGCAGGGGGAGGACGCCATGGAGATCACCCGTAGACGCCTGCTGACCGCCCTCTCGGCGGCCGGTCTGCTGACCGTCGTCCCCGCGGTGCCCGCGAGCGCCGCCGAGGTCGCCGAGGACGGTCCGCGCCTGCTGGACAACCTGGTCGCCGTGTTCGCGGGGACGGCGGAGTCCAACGCGCGTCCGGAGACGGCCGAACGGCTCGCCGCCATCGGGAAGGACGCGCGGGACAACCTGGCCGAGATGGACGCGGCGGGCCCCGACGAGCTGTTCGCGGGGCTGGAGCTGGGCACCGACGAGGCGAAGCTCGGCACCGCCTTCCAGAAGCTGTACGAGATCGCCCTGGCCACCCGCGCCCCGGCGGAGCGGCCCTCCGACCTCCACCAGGACGCCGCCGTCCAGCGCCGGGTGATCGACGGCCTTGTCTGGCTGCACGAGCGGTACTACGGGGACCAGTCGAAGGGCTACTACGGGAACTGGTTCCACTGGGAGATCGGCATCTCCCAGCACGTCAGCCGGACGCTGGCGCTGCTGGCCGGGCCGATCGGCGAGCAGCGCCCCGAACTCGTCGCCACCTACGTCGACTCGATGGACGCGTACCTGCGCAACGGCGAGGACGGGGACGTCGACCTGGACTCCCGTTTCCACACCGGCGCCAACCTGGCCGACATCACGACCAACCGGATCGTCCAGGGCGCCCTCCTCGGCGACGGCCCCCGGATCCGCAAGGCGCTCACCGACCAGCTGACCGTCTTCGCCACCATCGACCCCTACCACCTCCAGCACGGCGTCACCGACGGCTACTACGCGGACGGCTCGTTCATCCAGCACGCCTCCGTCGCCTACACCGGCTCCTACGGGAAGGGCCTCCTCTCCCGGGTGGTGCAGACCCTCACGATCCTGGAGGGGACGGGCTTCGCGCACGGCGAGGAGCTGGTGCCCACCGTCCTGGGCTGGGTGCGCGACGGCTTCGCCCCGCTGATCTTCGAGGGCTGGATGATGGAGATCGTCAAGGGTCGGGCGGTGTCCCGGCCCGAGACCGGCTACGCCGACGTGGGGATCGTGGCCGAGGCCGTGGTCGACCTCTCCGCGCTGGCCGAGGGGGCCGACGCCACCGCGCTGAAGAGCTACGTCAAGCACCTCGCGACGGCCTCGCGGGCCCCGCTGGACCCCTCCCGCTTCGTCTCCCCCCTGAGCATCGCGCGCCACGCCGACATCCTGGACGACGACGGCGTCCCGGCCGCCGACCTGAACCCCGCCGCCCGCAGTGTCGCCTTCAACGCGATGGACAGGACCGTGCACCGCAGGCCGGGTTACGCCTTCGCGCTGGCCCGCAGCTCCGGGCGGATCAGCAAGTACGAGTACATGAACGGCGAGAACCTGCTGCCCTGGTTCCAGGGGGACGGCGCCTACTACCTCTACCTCTCCGGCCAGGACCAGACCCACGCGTACGGCGTCGACTACTTCACCACCGTCTCGCCCTACGCCCTCGCCGGGGTCACCGCCCCGGTCGAGGAGCGGCGCAGCGTCCCCGACCTCTACGGCAAGCCGTACTACGACAACCCCGGCCACCCACTGAACTTCACCGCCTCCTCCGAGTCGCAGAACACCTACGTCTACTTCCCGCGCGGCACCAACGGGCACTCCGGTGGCGCCGTCCTCGGGGCCCTCGGCGCGAGCGGGATGGTGCTCTCCAGCGACGTCGCGTACCGCGACCGGGCGAAACTGCCGGAGGACTTCACCGTCTACCGGAACGCGAGCGCCACCAAGTCGTGGTTCCTGCTCGACGACGAGATCGTGGTGCTGGCGGCGGGCGTCGGCGACGCCGCGGGCAGGGCGGTGACCACCTCCGTCGACGCGCGGCCCGCCGCTCCCGGCGACCGGCTCTCCCTCACCGGGCAGCTGCGGGACGGCGGCGCGTGGAACGGCACCGGCAGCGCCGACCTGCGCTGGCTGCGCTACGCCAACGTCACCGAGGGCACCGCCGTGGGCTACGTCTTCCTCGACGCCCCCCGGGTCACGGTGGCGCTGGACGAGGTGACCCGCAGCCGCCGGACCGTGCGCACCGCCAACCCGGACACCGAGGTGAGCCGCACCGTCCTGGGGGTGACGCTCCGCCAGGCGGCCGACGCTCGCCCCACCCGGCACGCCTACGCGCTGGTGCCCAACGCCGGGGAGACGGCGCTGCGTTCCTACCGGGGCGGGCCGCTGACCGTGCTCGCCAACAGCACCCGGCTCCAGGCCGTCCGGCACACCGGGCTCGGGCTGACCGCCGCCAACACCTTCACCCGGGGCACGCACCAGACCGCCGGGCTGCGCGTCGAGGGTCCGGCCTCGGTGCTGGTGCGGCGTGCCGGGGGCGAGACCACCGTCGCCGTCGCGGATCCGACCATGGACCGGCGGTCGGTCAGTGTGCTGCTACGCGGCCGGTCGCTGCGGGCCGTCTCCGCCGACGAGGGGGTGCGGGTGCGCCGGGTCCCCGGCGGCACCCAGCTGGACGTCGACACCCACCAGGTCCACGGCCGCAGTCTCACCGCCACCCTGCGCTAGCCCGGCCACGCCGGTAGTCCCGGTCGGCCCCCGCTCCGGCGGCCGACCGGGTTCCGGCCCGCGCCCTCCCCCGCCGGACCCGGCCCACCCGCCGGTCCGGGTCGAGCCGTGCGCTTCGTCCCGCTCCCCGCTCCTCCGCCCCTCCACCAGTGATCATTATTGGTCTATACCTTGACGGTGGCCGAGGGAGACGGTTCAGTGTGCGGACATCCACCGTGCGTGCCCCGGGGCTTCACGCCCAACGGGGCTCCGTGGCATGCCCGTTGACTGACCGAAAGGGACCGTTCGTGCTCAGAGAACGCCTTAGGGCCCTCCTCGTCGGCGTGGTCGCGGCGGGGTCGCTGGCCACCGTCGGCCTCCTGCCGACCCCCGCCGCCGCGGCCCACCCGCGGGCCGACGAGTGCGCCCCCGCACCCAACTGGACCTCCGGCTCCAGCTACCGGGCGGGGGACGTCGTCAGGTACACCGACGGCTCGTTCCACCTCGCCAAGCGGGACAACCCGGGCTACAACCCGGTCGTCAGCACCCGGCACTGGAGCACCCTCAGCTGCGACGACACCGCCGCCCCGGCCCACGACGACTTCGTGGTGAGCGAGGCCCAGTTCGACGAGATGTTCCCGAAGCGGAACCCGTTCTACACGTACGAGGGACTGACGGACGCGATGAAGGCGTTCCCGAAGTTCGCCCGCACCGGCAACGACACGATGCGCAAGCAGGAGGCGGCGGCCTTCCTCGCCAACATCAGCCACGAGACCGCCGGTCTCTACTACATCAAGGAGGTCAACGAGGACAACTACCCGCACTACTGCGACCGGGAGCGGCCCTACGGCTGCCCCGCCGGGCAGGACGCCTACTACGGCCGCGGCCCGATCCAGCTGAGCTGGAACTTCAACTACAAGACCGCCGGTGACTGGCTCGGCATCGACCTGCTGAACGACCCGTGGAAGGTCGAGCGGGACCCGGCCGTGGCGATGATGACCGCGCTCTGGTACTGGAACACCCAGAACGGGCCCGGCCCGCTCACCGGGCACGACGCCATGGTCAGCGGCGCGGGCTTCGGCCAGACCATCCGCTCCATCAACGGCCTCCTGGAGTGCGACGGCGGCAACCCCCACCAGGTGGAGAACCGCGTCAGGCTTTACAAGGAGTACACGGAGATCCTCGGCGTCCCCACCGGCCCCAACCTCTCCTGCTGAGCGGCCGGTCCGGCTGACCCACCAGTCCCCCACCGGCCGAACCCACGGGCGGCCGGCACCGGTCGAGGCCGGAGCCGGGCGCGGTGGCGGGCCGGGTGGTCAGCCGCGGCGGCGGGGGCCGCCACGCTTCCCGGAGCGGCCCCCGCCCGCTCGGCCACCCCGCCCGCCACCGCGCGGCCCACCTCCACGGGAGCCGCGCCGGGCGGCGCCGGGGCGCCCCCCTCTGGCCTGCCCCCCGGACTCCTTCGCCTCTCTCCCCGGGGGCGCGCCTTCGGCGGATCCCCGGCCGGACGGGCCGTCCTGGGCGCGGGTGGCGGCGCGACCCCGGGTGCTGTTCACGGTGCGCCCCCGCACGATGCCGATGAAGTCGTCCACCAGGTCAGTGGTGGCCTCCTCGGGCCACGAGAGGGCGACACCGGACCGCGGGGCGTCGGTCACCGGCCGGTAGGTGAGGTCCTTGCGGTGGTGCAGCCGAGCCAGGGACTGCGGGACGACGAGCACCCCGACACCGGCCGCGACCAGGGCCACGGCGTCAGCCGTGGAGGCCGGGCGCTCCAGCGCGGGCCGCCCGGGACGATGTTCCCAGTCGAGCACCTCGTCGAGCGGGTGCAGCACGATCTCCTCGGCGAGGTCCTCGGTGGCGACCTCCTCCACCACCGTCAGCACGTGGTCCCTGGGCACCACGACCACCGTCGCCTCGGTGTAGAGCGGGATCGCGCTCAGCACGGTCCGGTCGACCGGCAGCCGCAGCAACCCGGCGTCCGCGCCACGGTCCCGCAGCAGCCCGGCGGCCTCGGCGGCGGGTACCTGGACGAGGGTCAGGGGGACGTCCGGCAGCCGTTCGTTCCAGGTCCGCACCCACTTGGTGGGCGTCACTCCCGGTACGTAGGCGAGCCGGAAGGAGGGGGAATCGGCGGGGCCTGTCACGGGGAACAGGTTACCGCTCCGGTCAGCGGGGGTCCGGACGGTGGATACCCTGGTGACATGACATCGCAGCAGTCCACCCAGACCATGAAACCCGCCACGGCGGCGAAGAAGCTGGGTGTGTACCTGGCGGCCACCCCCGCCGAGTTCCGCGAGGGCGTGGTCTCGCGCACGGAGCTGAACGCCCTACAGGCCGATCCGCCGGAGTGGCTGCGTGACCTGCGCCGTCACGGGCCGCATCCGCGGCCGGTGGTCGCGGCCAAGCTGGGGGTCTCGCACTCGGGGCTGATCCGTGGCGGCATCACGGAGCCGCTCACCACGGAGCAGATCGAGGAGCTGAAGCGGGAGCGGCCGGAGTGGCTGGAGCGGGAGCGCGCCACCCAGGCCGAGGTGCGCAAGGAGGCGGCGCGGCTGCGGGAGAAGCGCGCCGAGCAGGGGGACGACTCCGGCGCCTGACCCGGCTGCCGCCCCGGCGAGGGGGCGGCTGCGCCGGTGGAGTCTCAGGTCAGGGAAGCGCGATGCTCACGCCACTCGGCGATGATCTGCTCCAGTTTCGGGGTCACGAACAGGCCGAACTCCCGCATGTAGGTGAGCCGTCTGCGGGCCCCGGTGTTCACCTCGTCCAGCATGTCCATGTCCTCGGCGGACCCGGTGGCGAAGTCGCGCAGCCAGTCCGCCCGGATCGAGAAGACGTCCGGCCACGGATCGTCCTGCACCCGATAGAGGTCACGCCGGGAGCCGGGCACCGGCTCCCGGGTGATCAGCCCCACCCGCACCAGGCCCTGCACCGCGGTGGAGACCGTGCCCGAACTGATGGACAGGGATTCACCGATCTCGGCGGCCGTGAGCGCCCCGTTCGGTGAGACGATGAGCGCGGCGAAGACCCGCGCGGACATCCGCGGCAGCCCCGTCTCGTTGAACCTGCTGGCCAGCCGCTTGATGACGCGCGCCTCGACCAGGGCCGTCCACTCCTCGTCGGGCAGGGACGCTTCGCCCCCGGATTCGTTTCTGCCTGTTGACAACGGCCACACCTCCTGGAGCAAGACTATCTTCCCCAGCAGGTGTCTTCCAGTTCTCGCAAATCTCCAAATATTCGAGTACTGTCGAGGGATGACAACACCACTCTCAATTACCTCGCTAGTCAAGACGTTTGGGGCGACCCGCGCCCTGGACGAGCTGGACCTCACGATCGAGGCCGGCGAGGTGCACGGATTCCTGGGGCCCAACGGTGCGGGCAAGTCCACCACGATCCGCATCCTGCTGGGGCTGATGCGGGCCGACAGCGGTCGCATATCGCTACTGGGCGGCGATCCGTGGCGGGACGCGGTGGAGCTGCACAGGCGCCTGGCGTACGTCCCCGGCGACGTGACGCTCTGGCCGAACCTGTCGGGCGGCGAGGTCATTGACCTGCTCGGCCAGCTGCGCGGAGGCGCCAGCAAGCAGCGGCGCGACGAACTGATCGAGCGCTTCGAGCTGGACCCGAAGAAGAAGGGCCGGGCGTACTCGAAGGGCAACCGGCAGAAGGTCGCCCTGGTGGCGGCGCTGGCCTCGGACGTCGAGCTGCTGATCCTGGACGAGCCCACCTCGGGCCTGGACCCCCTGATGGAGTCCGTCTTCCAGGACTGTGTGGACGAGGAACGGCGCCGTGGCCGGACGGTCCTGCTCTCCAGCCACATCCTCTCCGAGGTGGAGCGGCTCTGTGACCGGGTCACCATCATCCGCGGCGGCCGGACGGTGGAGACGGGTACCCTCGCGGAGCTGCGGCACCTGACGCGCACCTCGATCCACGCTGAGCTGGCCGAACCCCCCGGTGACCTCACGCGGCTGCCGGGCGTGCACGAGGTGCGGGTCGATGGCCACACGGTCGACTTCGACGTGGACACCAGCGACCTCAACACCGCCGTCCAGCACCTCACGACGCTGGGCCTGCGCGGTCTGGTCAGCCAGCCCCCCACGCTGGAGGACCTGTTCATGCGTCACTACACCACCGCGCAGGACGCGGACGCGGGGGCCGCGCGGTGAAGGACTACGCCGGCACGGGCACGCTGCTGCGTCTCGCCCTGCGCATCGACCGGGTCCGGGCCACGGCCTGGGTTCTGGGCTTCTCGCTGTTCACCGTCGCGTCGGTGTCCAGCAACAACGACCTGTACGGAGATCCGGAGGAACAGGCCAAGCTCGCCGAGACGGTGGGCACCAACCCGGCCATGCTGGCGCTGGGTGGCCGAGCCTTCGACCTGACCTCCACGGGCGGCATCAACGCCTACCAACTCGTGGCGTTCATGTCCACGATCCTCGGCCTGATGAGCATCATGCTCGTGGTCCGGCACACCCGCCTGGAAGAGGAGAGCGGGCGTGCGGAACTGGCCGGGTCGGCCGTGCTCGGCCGCAAGGCGTGGCTGGCCAGCGCCCTGCTGCTGGTCACCGGGGTGAACCTGGCCATCGCCGTGCTCACCGCGCTCGGGATGCAGAGCACCGGCCTGGCGGCGGGCGGTTCCTGGGCCTACGCCCTCGGCTGCGCGGGCGTGGGTATCTTCTTCGCCGTCGTCGCGGCCATCACCGCGCAGCTGACGGACCACGCCCGGGGGGCCACCGGCATCGCCTCGGCCGTGCTCGGCCTGGCCTACCTGCTGCGCGCGACGGGTGACGCCGCCAGCGGCTCGGACGGCGGCCTCCAGTTCCTGACGTGGCTCTCGCCCATCGGCTGGGCGGAGATGATGCGTCCCTACGCCGACGAACGCTGGGCGGTGGCGCTGCTGTTCGTCCTGCTGATCGCGGTGATGACCGCCGCTATCGGGGCCCTCGTCGACCGGCGTGACATGGGCTCGGGCATCCTGCCCGCCAAGCTGGGACCCCCCGAGGGCGCACCGAGCCTGCGCAGCCCCCTCGCGCTGGCCTGGCGTCTCCAGCAGGGTTCCCTGATCGGCTGGGCCGCGGGCTTCGCCGTGGTGGGCGCCGCCTTCGGTGGCGTGGCCGACGGCATGGTCAGTATCGCGGAGGACAACGCGAGCATCGACGACCTGCTGCGGGATCTCGGTGGCAGCGGCGGCATCGTGGACGTGTTCCTGGCGACGATCACCTCGCTGATCGCGATCGTCGTCGGTGCCTACGCGGTCCAGGCGACGCTGCGGCTCTCCTCCGAGGAGTCGGCGGAGCGCGCCGATCCGGTGCTCACCACCCCCGTCGAGCGGGTGCGGTGGGCGGGCAGCCACCTGATCGTCGCCGCGCTCGGTTCGGTCGTGATGCTCGTCACCGCGGGCTTCATGGCGGGGCTGGCGCACGGCCTCAACAGCGGGGACGTCGTCGGGGAGGTGCCGCGGATGATCGGCGCCGCGCTGGCGCAGGTGCCCGCTGTGTGGACGCTCATCGGGCTGTCGGCCCTGCTGTTCGGGCTGCTGCCGCGGCTGGCGGTGCTCAGCTGGGTGGCGCTGATCGTGGCCCTGGTCATCGGGCAGTTCGGTGACGTGCTGAAGCTCGACCAGATGGTCAAGAACGTCTCGCCGTTCACCCACATCCCCGACCTCCCGTCGGGGGACTTCCAGGTGGTTCCGCTGTTGGTGCTGACCGTTCTCGCGGCGGCCCTCACGGCGGGCGGTCTCGCCGGGTTCAAGCGGCGCGACATCGCGTAACGGCTGGCCCTCACACGGCCGGGGCGCCTTCCAGCACTCGCTGGAAGGCGCCCCGGTCGCTGTGTGGCCGGTGGGCGGCCGAGCGTCAACGCGTCGTCGTACCACCCGACTTGAGGTGTTCCCGCATCTGCGCGGCGGTCTGCTTGGCGATCCGCCGGTCGTGCTCGGTCTCCGCCGGGAGGGAGGTGAAGAGGGTCTTGGCCCGGATGCCGATGGACTCGGCCATGCTGCGGTCGGTGACGACGTGCGTCCTGCCCGCCCGGAGGCCGTCGACGAGCATCTGGCCGACCGTCTCCACCGGAAGCCCCAGGTACTTCAGGTATGACTCCTGCTCGGTGAGCTGGCCCTCGTGCTCGCTCGCCTGCTCGCTGGTGAGCGCCACCTCACCGGACCGGCGGCCGTGCGCGGCGCGGCCGGTGGCGACCAGGTTGGTGGCCACCGGCCCCGGGCACAGCACCGTCATCCCGATGGGGTGGCCCTCGTGGCCGAGCTGCTTGGAGAGCGCCTCGGAGAGGCCGATCACGCCCGCCTTCGTTCCCTCGTACATGTATCCGGCGGCGGACCCGCCGGGCGCGAGACCCGCCGCCGAGGCGGTGTTGACGACGTGTGCCGGCTCCCCACGGGCGATCATGCGGGGCAGGAACGTCTGTATTCCGTTGACGACCCCGCCGAGGTTCGTGCCGACCAGCAGGTCCCACAGCTCGTACGTCATCGAGGCGATGGGGTAACTGCCCCCGACGCCCGCGTTGTTACACAGGACCGTCACCGGTCCTAGGCGTTCCTCGGCCTCGTCCGCGACCCGCGCGTAGGCGTCGCGGTCGGTGACGTCCAGCGCGAACGTCTCGACCCGGGTGAGCGCGGACAGCTCCGCGCGCGCCGTGTCCAGCGCGGACTCGTGCAGGTCGACGAGGGCGAGCCGCGCCCCCTCCTTGGCGAACGCCCTGGCGATCCCCAGTCCGATGCCCTGGGCCCCTCCGGTGATGAAGGCGGTACGTTCCGCGAGTTCGAACACCCTCGCTCCTCGTGTCTGTTGTCGGTCGTTGTCGGTCGCCGGGTGAGGGGGCCGATCAGTGGAAGTGCTCGTCCAGCCAGCCGCCGATGGCGGCGGCGGTGTCGGCCGCGTGCGCCCCCTCCATCAGCGTGAAGTGGTCGCCGGGCACGTCGATCACGGAGTGCGGGAACGACCAGTCGGTGCGCAGCTCCCCCGTCTCCTCGTCGCTGACGAGGGAGTCCGCGGCACGGACGACCAGCGTCGGCGCCTCCACCCGCTGCTGGGCGAACTCCATGCCCAGGTAGCGGGCCCGGGCGGTGACCCACGCGTCGCCCCAGTTCTCACCCTCGTGTTCGTCCTCCCCCATCCGGTCCAGCAGGCCGACGAGGACCGAGGAGGACCAGGTGTCGAGGTCGAAGCTGTCCGCCGCGTCCCACCAGTGGGTGTCGATCATGACGAGCCCGGCCGCGGGGTGGCCGGTCTCCTCCATGTGCTTCGCCACCGCGCTGGCGATGAGCCCACCGCTGGAGTACCCCAGCAGCACGAAGGGTTCGTCGCCGACCTCCCGCCGCACCACCTCCGCCTGGATGCGCACCAGCGCGTCGAGGCTGTCCGGAAGGGCCTCGCCGGTCATGAAGCCCGGCAGGGAGGCGGCCGACACCGTCCGGGTGTCCCGGAACGCCGAGGCGAACGGCAGGTAGTGGTACACGCTGGGCTTCCAGGCGAACGTCGGGAAGCACACCAGCCTGGGCGACTCGGAGCCGCGGGACAGGTGGGCGAGCCGGGGCAGCTCCTCCATGTCGGCCGGGCCGGAGACGGACGGACGGAAACCGACCGCCGTCCGCAACATGGCCCCCATCTCCTGGAACCTGCGCTCCCTGCACGCCCGGATGAACAGCCCGCTGAGCGATTCGGGGGCCGTGCCCTGCTGCGGTGCCCCGGTGGCCGGGGACGGCGCGGACGCGGGGGCCTCGGCGGGGACGAGGCCGGCGGCGTCGCCCAGTTCCCGGCCGAGGTGCTCCGCGAGCGCGTTCGGCGTGGGGTGATCGAAGATGAGCGTGGCGGGCAGTTCCAGACCCGTCGCGCTCCCCAGCCGGTTGCGCAGTTCGACCGCGGTCAGCGAGTCGAAGCCCAGGGAGACGAACTCGCGTCCGAGGTCGAGTGTGGTGGGGTCGCCGTGGCCGAGGATCGCGGCCACGTGGTCCCGTACGGTCTCCCGCAGGAGTTGGCCCCGTCCGGCCGCGTCGAGTCCGGCCAGCCGCCCGATCAGGTCGCCCTGGGACTCGGCACCACCGGTGGCGGCGGCGGCCCGGCGGCGGCGGGGAACCGTCACCAACTCGCTGAAGAACGGCGGCACCTGGGACTCGCCGTGCCGCCGCAGCGTGCGGAGGTCCAGCGCGGCACCTACGGCCGTGGCCGATGCCGAGGCGGTCGCCGCGTCGAAGACGGCGAGTCCGCGCTCGGTGGACAGGGGCCGCACTCCCCCTTCCGACATCCGGGCCTGGTCCTGCTGTCCCAGGGTGCCGGTCAGGGCGCTCGTCTGGGCCCACAGGCCCCAGGCGATGGAGGTGGCGGGCAGTCCCTGGGCGCGGCGGTGGTGGGCGAGGGCGTCCAGGAACGCGTTGGCCGCCGCGTAGTTGGCCTGTCCGGGGCCGCCGAAGACGCCGGCGGCCGAGGAGTAGAGCGCGAACAGGTCCAGGTCCAGGTCGCGGGTCAGCTCGTGCAGGTTCAGGGCGGCGTCCACCTTCGGCCGCCAGACGTGCTCCAGCGTCTCGACGGTCTGGGAACCGAGCATGCCGTCGGCGAGGACGCCCGCGGTGTGGACGACGCCGGTCAGCGGGCGCTCGGCCGGTATGGAGGCCAGCACCCCCGCCAGTTCGTCCCGGTCGGCCGCGTCACAGGCCACCACCTCGGCGACGGCACCCGCCTCCGCCAGCTCCGCCACCAACTCCCCGGCACCCGGCGCCTCACGACCACTGCGACTGGTCAACACCAGGCTCCGCACCCCGTGTTCAGCCACCAGATGCCGCGCCAGCAACGAACCCAACGTCCCCGTACCACCGGTCACCAACACCGTCCCGCCCGCGTCCAGCACACGCGGCATCCGCAGCACCACCTTGCCCACATGCCGCGCCTGACTCATGAACCGGAACGCCTCCGGAGCCCGCCGCACATCCCAACCCCGCACCGGCAACGGCTCCAGCGCGCCGCTGGTGAACAGCTCCATGACCTCGGTGAGGATCTCGTTCATGCGATCGGGTCCGGCTTCGCCCAGCTCGAACGTCGCGTAGCTGGTGCCCGGGTACTGGCGCGCCAGCTCCTCCGGGTCGCGCAGGTCCGTCTTGCCCATCTCGACGAACCGGCCGCCCGGCGCCATCAGTTCCAGCGAGGCGTCGGTGAACTCCCGGGCCAGGGAGTTGAGTACCACGTCCACCCCGGCGCCGCCGGTCGCCTCCTTGAAGGCGTCCCGGAAGTCCAGGTCGCGGGACGAGGCGATCTCCTCATCCGTCAGGCCCAGGTCCCGGAGCGCCTGCCACTTGCCGGGGCTGGCCGTCGCCAGCACCCGCGCGCCGCGATGGCGTGCCAGCTGGATCGCGGCCATGCCCACACCACCGGCGCCCGCGTGCACCAGTACGGTCTCCCCGGCGCGCAGCCCACCCAGATCCACCAGGCCGTAGTACGCCGTCAGGAACACCACCGGCACCGAGGCCGCGCGCTCGAACGACCAGCCCTCGGGCATCCGCGCCAGGGTTCGCGCGTCCGCCACCGCCAGCGGGCCGAACGCCTGCGGGAGAACGCCCATCACCCGGTCACCCGGCCGGAGATGAGCGACACCCTCGCCCACCTCGACCACGACACCGGCACCCTCACCACCGAGCATCGGCTGACCCGGGTACATCCCGAGACCGATCAGCACGTCGCGGAAGTTCATCCCCGCCGCACGGACCTCGACCCGCACCTGACCGGCCGCCAGCGGCGCCTCGGCCTCCGGCGTCGCGACCAGCGCCAGCCCGTCGAGCGAACCGGTCCCCATCGAGTCCAGCCGCCAGGCCCGCACACCGGCCGGGGGCACCAGCGCACCGTCACCGCCCGGGCGCACCAGCCGCGACAGGTACACCTCCGCACCACGGACGGCGACCTGCCCCTCACCGGAGTCGAGGGCCAGGGTGAGGGCGGCGGGCAGCAGGTCCGCACCGGCTCCCCCCGGCTCCTCCTCCGGATCGAGGTCGACCAGCAGGAAGCGGCCGGGATTCTCCGACTGCGCCGAGCGGATCAGGCCCCACAGCGGCGCCGCGGCCAGGTCGGCCACATCCTCGCCCTGGACCGACACCGCGCCGCGCGTCACCACGACCAGGCGGGAGTCGGCCAAGCCGTCCGTCGCGAGCCACTCCTGGACCGCGTCGAGCAGGTGGGCTGCCGCCGCCTCGGACGCGCGGGCGAGCCCGCGATCCCCCGCGTCGGTCGCCGTCGGCACCGCGAGCAGCGCGACCTGCGGGGCGGGAACGCCCCACTCCATGACCTCGCGGACGCCCGACACCGCCGGGTACGCGTCCGCGGAGAGACCGGCGGTCTGCACGGCGGAGCTGAGGCCGTACGGATCGTCGCCCACCACGGCCCAGACCGCGTGCCGCACGCCGTCCGGATCGCAGCTGACTCCGGTCCAGCCGACGTGGAACAGCTCATCGGTGGTGGGTGTGCGGGCGGCCGCGAGCTGCGCCGCCGTCACCGGCCGCACCAGCAGCGAGTCGACGACGGCGACGGGCGCGCCCGCGCTGTCGGCCAGCGCCAGCGAGATCGCGTCGGCGTCGGTCGCCCGCAGCCGGACCCGCAGCCGGTCGGCACCGCCCGCGAGCAGCGTCACCCCGGTCCAGGCGAACGGGAGGCGGAGGGCCTCCTCCTCGCCGTCCGCGCCGGGTACCGCGAAACCCCTCGCCTGGAGGGCCGCGTCCAGCAGCGCGGGGTGCAGGCCGAAGCGCGCCGCCGACTCCCGCTGGCCGCCGGGCAGCGCGACCTCGGCGTAGACCTCGTCGCCGCTCCGCCACACCGAGCGCAAGCCCTGGAACGCGGGGCCGTAGCCGTAACCGGCCTCGGCGGCGGCCGAGTAGAAGCCCGACACGTCCACCGGCTCCGCGCCCGGCGGAGGCCAGGCAGTCAGGTCGACGGTGGGCGGTGCCGGGGCCTCCGCGACCAGAGTGCCCTCGGCGTGGCAGGTCCACGGCGCATCGTCGCTCAGCCCGTCATCGCCCTCGACCGGCCGCGAGTGGATCGAGACCGCGCGAGCCCCGGTGTCATCCGGCAGTTCGACGAACACCTGCACCTGCGCGGCGCTCTGCTCGGGGAAGACCAGTGGCGACTGGAGGGTCAGTTCCCGCAGGTGGCCGCAGCCGACCTCGTCACCGGCCCGGACAGCCAGCTCCACGAAGGCGGTCCCCGGCAGCAGGACCGTGCCGCTGACCGTGTGGTCGGCCAGCCAGGAGTGCGTACGCGGGGAGAGTCGGCCGGTCAGCACCAGCCCGCCCTCCACCGCCAGGCTCACCGCGGCGCCCAGCAACGGATGCCCGGCCGCCGCCAGTCCGGCGCCGCTCACATCGGCGGTCCCGGACTCGCCCGAGAGCCAGTAGCGGCGCCGCTGGAAGGCGTAGGTGGGCAGCTCGACCCGGTTGGCCGCGCGTCCGGAGTACACCGCGGTCCAGTCGATCTCGGCGCCGCGCACCCACAACTCGGCCGCGTTCGCGATCAGTCGGGCGTTCTCGTCCTCCTGGCGGCGCAGCGTGCCGACCACGGTGGCCTCGATACCGGCCTCCTCGGCGATGGCCTCCACACCCATCGTCAGCACCGGATGCGCACTCACCTCGATAGCGCGTGAACAGCCCATGCCCAGCGCCACGTTGACCGCCTCACTGAAGCGCACACGCTGACGCAGGTTCGTGTACCAGTACTCCCCATCCATCCCCGTGCCATCGATCACCTCACCGGTGACCGCCGACACCACCGGGACGCGCGCCTCACGCGGGGCAACCCCGGCCAGCACCTCCCGCAACCGCTCCTCAATCGCCTCCACCTGGATGCTGTGCGAGGCGTAGTCCACCGGCACCCAACGCGCCCGCACACCCTCACCCTCCGCCCGGGCCACCAACGCCTCCAGACCAGCCACCGTGCCCGCGACGACGGTTGCCGAAGGACCGTTGACGGCGGCGACGGAGACGCCCTCCACGCTCTCGACGGCAGCCTCGGCCCACTCCAGACCCGCGGCGACCGACACCATCCCGCCGCCACCAGCCAGCACCTCACCGATCAACCGCGAACGCAACGCCACCACACGCGCGCCATCCTCCACACTCAACGCACCCGCCACCACAGCAGCCGCGATCTCACCCTGCGAATGACCCACCACAGCCGACGGAGTAACACCCAGCGACTCCCACACCGCAGCAAGGGAGACCATCACACCCCACAGAACCGGCTGGACCACATCCACCCGCTCCATCCACCCCTCATCCACACCACACAACACCTCACGCAACGACCACCCCACATACGCCGCCAACGCACCCTCACACTCAGCCAACCGCTCCGCGAACACCGGCGAGGACTCCAACAACCCACGACCCATCCCCACCCACTGCGAACCCTGACCCGGGAACACAAACACCACACCCGAACCCGCACCGGCGTCGACCGTGCCGGACACCACGTTCCCGGCCACCCCGCCCGAGCCCAACGCACCCAGACCAGCGCTCAGTTCAGCCGACTCCGCACCCCACACCACCGCACGGTGCTCCAGCACCGAACGCGAGGAGAGCAGACTCCAGCCCACGTCGACAGGGTCAACGTCGGCCACAGCCGACGAGAGCCGAGCGGCCTGCGCCGACAGCGCATCCGCCGAACGCGCGGACACCAGCCACGGCAACACCGGCGAACCCGACAGACCCTCCGGACCGGACACCACCACCGCACCACGCTCGGTCTCCGCGGGAGCCGACTCCAGCACCACGTGGGCGTTGGTCCCGCTGATACCGAAAGAGGAGACGCCGGAGCGCCGCGGCTGGCCCTCCGCCGGGGTCCAGGGACGGGGTTCGAGCAGCAGCTCGACGTCCCCGGCGGTCCAGTCGACGTGCGGGGTGGGCTCGTCCACGTGCAGCGTGTGCGGGAGGACGCCCTCGCGCATCGCCATCACCATCTTGATGACGCCCGCCACACCCGCCGCCGCCTGCGTGTGCCCGATGTTGGACTTGACGGAACCCAGCCACAGCGGACGGCCCTCCGGACGCTCCTGGCCGTAGGTGGCCAGCAGCGCCTGCGCCTCGATCGGGTCACCCAACGAGGTCCCCGTACCGTGCGCCTCCACCACGTCCACGTCCGAGGCTGACAGCCCGGCGTTGGCGAGGGCCTGCCGGATGACACGCTGCTGCGAGGGGCCATTGGGCGCGGTCAGACCGTTGGACGCACCATCCTGGTTGATCGCCGAACCCCGCACCACAGCAAGGACGTTGTGCCCGTTCCGCACCGCGTCCGACAACCGCTCCACCACCAGGACGCCCACGCCCTCCGCCGGACCGAAACCGTCGGCGGCACCGGCGAACGCCTTACACCGGCCGTCCTCGGACAGGCCGCGCTGCCTGCCGAACTCCACGAAGGTGGCCACCGTCGGCATGACGGTGACGCCACCGGCCAGCGCCAGGGTGCACTCGCCCTGCCGCAGCGCCTGGATCGCCAGGTGCAGGGCCACCAGCGAGGAGGAACAGGCGGTGTCCACCGTCACCGCCGGGCCCTCCAGACCGAAGGTGTAGGCGACCCGGCCGGATGCGACGCTGGCCGCGTTGCCCGTGCTGACGTACCCCTCGAACCCCTCGGGGACCCGGTTCAGCCGCGACACGTACTCGGACGAGGGCGCGCCGGTGAACACCCCCGTGGCGCTGCCCCGCAGCGCCCCGGGGGCGATCCCGGCCCGCTCGATGGCCTCCCACGAGGTCTCCAGCAGCAGCCGCTGCTGCGGGTCCATCGCCAGCGCCTCACGCGGGGCGATCTCGAACGGCTCCGGGTCGAAGTCGCTGGCCGCGTCCAGGAACCCGCCACCCCGGACGTAGGTCTTGCCCTCGGCCTCCGGGTCGGGGTCGTAGAGGCTCTCCACGTCCCAGTCCCGGTCGTCCGGGAAGGGACCGATGGCGTCCACGCCATCGGCCACCACCCGCCACAGGTCCTCGGGCGAGGACACTCCGCCAGGAAACTGGCAGGCCATGCCGACGATGGCGATGGGCGGCTGCTCTTCCAGCTGCTTCACCCGACGCCGCGCCTGCCGAAGGTCGGCGGTGGCCCGCTTGAGGTAATCGCGGAGCTTCTGCTCGTTGTTCATCGTTCGTCTTCCATCCAGTCTCGATCGGCGGTTCGGTTCACTGAGTCCCCAACTCGCCGTCGAGGAGATCGAACAGTTCGTCGTCGGTGGCGCCATCCAGGTCGTCGTCACCCGTGTCGTCGGAGTCCGGCTCCGCACCCTCCAACTTTCCGAGCAGTGCCCGGAGTCGGTCCGCCACGCGGTGGCTGACCACCTCCTCGGCACTGGCCGAGCCGACCACTCCCTCCAGACGCTCCAACTCGGCCGCGAGCGTGGGCGCCTCACTCACGCCCTCCGAGACCAGGACCTGGGAGCGGATGTGGAGGGCGAGGGTGTTGGGGGTGGGATGGTCGAAGATCAGGGTGGCCGGCAACCGCAGACCCGTCGCGCTGTTAAGCCGGTTACGCAACTCGACCGCGGTCAAACTGTCGAACCCCAGATCCTTGAACGGCCGCTCAGCATCAATCGCCTGCGCGTTCGCGTGCCCCAACACAGCCGCCACATGCGACCGCACCACATCCAACACGAACCGCTCCCGCTCCTGCTCACCCAACCCCACCAAACGCCCCGCCAACGACGACACATCACCACCACCAGCCGACACATCCACCACCCGCCGCGCCACCGACACCGGAGCACTCACCAAACCCCGCAACACCCCCGGCAACCCCCCACCAGCCACCAACCCACGCAACGCCCCCACATCCAACGGACTCGCCAACACCACCGGCTCATCCACCACCACCGCACGATCAAACAACGCCACCCCCGCACCCGACGACAACGCCACCAAACCACCCTGCGACAACCGCGCCTGATCACGACCCCCCATATGCCCCGTCATCGAACTCGCCTGCTCCCACAACCCCCACGCGATCGACGACCCCACCAACCCCTCAACCCAACGCCGCCGCGCCAACGCATCCAAAAACACATTCGCCGCCGCATAATTCGCCTGCCCCGGACCACCAAACACACCAGACGCCGACGAATACAACACAAACAAATCCAAATCCGCACCCCGCGTCAACTCATCCAAATTCACCGCCGCATCCACCTTCGGACGCCACACCCGCTCCACCTGCTCCACCGACAACGACCCCACCAAACCGTCATCCAACACACCCGCCGCATGCACCACACCCCGCAACGGCCGCCCCACCGGAATCGACCCCAACACCCCCGCCAACTCATCCCGATCAGCCACATCACACGCCACCACCTCCGCGGTAGCACCCGCCTCCGCCAACTCCGCCACCAACTCCCCAGCACCCACCGCCCCCGGACCACTCCGACTCGTCAACACCAAATTCCGCACCCCATACTCAGCCACCAAATGCCGCGCCAACAACGAACCCAACGTCCCCGTACCACCCGTCACCAACACCGTCCCACGACCATCCAACACACGCGGCATCCGCAACACCACCTTCCCCACATGCCGCGCCTGACTCATAAACCGAAACGCCTCCGGAGCCCGCCGCACATCCCAACCCCGCACCGGCAACGGCTCCAACACACCACCCTCAAAAAGAGACAACACCTCCGTCAACATCTCATGAATCCGCCCCGCCCCCGCATCACCCAACTCAAACGTCTCATAACCCACACCCGGATACTGCCGCGCCAACTCCTCCGGATCCCGCAAATCCGTCTTGCCCATCTCCACAAACCGCCCACCCGGCGCCATCAACTCCAACGAGGCATCCGTGAACTCCCGGGCCAGCGAGTTAAGCACCACATCCACCCCGGCCCCGCCAGTCGCCTCCTTGAAAGCGTCCCGGAAGTCCAGGTCGCGGGACGAGGCGATCTCCCCATCCGACAGGCCCAGGTCCCGGAGCGCCTGCCACTTGCCGGGGCTCGCCGTCGCCAGCACCCGCGCACCGAAATGCCGCGCCAACTGGATCGCCGCCATCCCCACACCACCAGCACCCGCATGCACCAACACCGTCTGCCCCGCACGCAACCCACCCAAATCCACCAGCCCATAGAACGCCGTCAGGAACACCACCGGCACCGACGCCGCCTGCTCAAACGACCACCCCTCCGGCATACGGGCGATCGCCCGCACATCGGCGACGACGAACGGCCCGAACGCCTGGGGCATGATGCCCATCACCCGGTCACCCGGCCGGAGATGAGCGACACCGGCGCCCACCTCGACCACGACACCGGCGCCCTCACCGCCGAGGATCGGCTGGCCCGGGTACATCCCGAGGCTGATCAGCACGTCACGGAAGTTCACTCCGGCCGCACGGACCGCTACCCGCACCTGACCGGCCGCCAGCGGTGCCTCGGCCTCCGGCGTCGCGACCAGCGCCAGCCCGTCGAGTGAACCGGTCCCCATCGAGTCCAGCCGCCAGGCCCGCACCCCGGGCGGAGGCACCAGCGCACCGTCACTACCGGGTCGCGCCAGCCGGGGTACCAGGACCTCTTCGCCACGGATGGCCAGCTGCCACTCCCCCGCCTCCAGCGCGGCGGAAACCGCACCGGCGATGAAGTCGACACTCGCCTCGTCCACCGGATCGAGATCCAACAGCAGGAAACGGCCCGGGTTCTCCGCCTGCGCGGAGCGGATAAGGCCCCACAGCGGCGCCGCGGCGGGGTCGACCACGTCGTCATCCCCAACGCCCATCGCGCCCCGCGTCACCACCACCAGTCGCGTGTCGGCCAGTCCGTCCTGGTCCAGCCACTCCTGGACGACGGACAGCAGTTCCACCGTCGCGCCCCGAGCGGCCTCGGCCAGCCCGACGCCCTCGTCCGCCGACACGGAGGTGAACGCCACGGCGGGCGCGGGAACTCCCGCCTCCAACACCGCACGCAGTCCCTCCACGGTGGGGTAGGCGTCCACCGCCAGCCCGGCCCCCTGAAGTCCAGCACCGACGGCGAAGGGGTCCTCGCTACCGAGCATCGCCCACACGTCACGGACCACCACCTCGTCGACCACCGGCAACGAGGTCCACGCCATCTGGAACAGGTCGTCCGACTCGGTGGGTGTGTTCAACGCGGAAGCCGACATGGGCCGTACGACGAGTGAGCCCACCTCGGCCACGGGCTGCCCGGTGCTGTCCGCCACCTCGATCCGCAACGCCTCGTCGCTGGCGGCGGAGATCCGCACCCGGACGCGGTCGGCGCCCGCCGCGAACAGGGACACCCCCGTCCACGCGAACGGCAGCCGCAACTCCCCACCATCACCACCGAACTCACCGAAGCCGTTCGCCTGGAGCGCGGCGTCGAGCAACGCGGGGTGGATACCGAAGCCAGCGGCCTCAGCACTGTACTCCTCGGGCAGCGCGACCTCGGCGAACACCTCACCCTCGCGCCGCCACACCGCCCGCAGCCCCTGGAACGCCGGACCATAGCCATAACCAGCCTCGGCAGCCCCCTCATAGAACGAGGAGACGTCGACGCTCTCAGCACCCGCCGGAGGCCAGGCGGTCAGCTCCGACGAGGGAGCCACCGTCTCAGCGCTCAGCACACCCTCCGCATGACACACCCACGCCCCATCCGCCTCCGAACCCTCCGGCCGCGAATAGACACGCAACGAACGATGACCACCGTCATCCACGGCACCAGCCACCACCTGAATCTGCACCGCACCCTGCTCCGGCAACACCAACGGCGCCTGAAGCGTCAGTTCACTCAGCTGACCACAACCAACCTCGTCACCCGCCCGAACAGCCAACTCCACAAAGCCCGTTCCCGGGAACAGGACGGTACCGGCGACCGCGTGATCCGCCAGCCACGGATGCGTACGCAACGACAACCGGCCCGTCAGCATCACACCATCACCCGAGGCAAGGCTCACCGCCGCACCCAACAACGGGTGCTCGGCCGAGTCCAGACCCGCCCCACTGACGTCCGAGACCACGCCAGCCCGCTCCTCCAGCCAGTACCGCTGATGCTGGAAGGCGTAGGTGGGCAGCTCGACGTGACGCACGGCGCGTCCGGAGTACACCGCGGTCCAGTCGATCTCGACGCCGCGTACCCACAACTCGGCCGCGTTGGCGATCAGTCGGGCGTTCTCGTCCTCATCACGCCGCAGCGTGCCGACGACGGTGGCCTCGATACCGGCCTCCTCGGCGATGGCCTCCACACCCATCGTCAGGACCGGATGCGCACTCACCTCAACGGCGCGTGAACAGCCCATGCCCAGCGCCACGTTGACCGCCTCACTGAAGCGCACACGCTGACGCAGGTTCGTGTACCAGTACTCCCCATCCATCCCCGTGCCATCGATCACCTCACCGGTGACCGCCGACACCACCGGGACGCGCGCCTCACGCGGGGCGACCCCGGCCAGCACCTCCCGCAACCGCTCCTCAATCGCCTCCACCTGGATGCTGTGCGAGGCGTAGTCCACCGGCACCCAACGCGCCCGCACACCCTCACCCTCCGCCCGAGCCACCAACGCCTCCAGACCAGCCACCGTGCCCGCCACCACCGTCGCCGAAGGACCGTTCACGGCGGCGACGGAGACGCCCTCCACGCTCTCGACGGCAGCCTCGGCCCACTCCAAACCCTCCGCGACCGACACCATCCCGCCACCACCAGCCAGCACCTCACCGATCAACCGCGAACGCAACGCCACCACACGCGCGCCATCCTCCACGCTCAACGCACCCGCCACCACAGCAGCCGCGATCTCACCCTGCGAATGACCCACCACAGCCGACGGAGTAACACCCAGCGACTCCCACACAGACGCCAGGGAGACCATCACACCCCACAGAACCGGCTGAACCACATCCACCCGCTCCATCCACCCCTCATCCACACCACACAACACCTCACGCAACGACCACCCCACATACGCCGCCAACGCACCCTCACACTCAGCCAACCGCTGGGCGAACACCGGCGAGGACTCCAACAACCCACGACCCATCCCCACCCACTGCGAACCCTGACCCGGGAACACAAACACCACACCCGAACCCGCACCAGAGCCGGAATCGACAGAGCCGGACACCACGTTGCCCGCCACCCCGCCCGAACCCAACGCCGCCAGGCCGGAGTTCAGCTCCGTCGACTCCGCACCCCACACCACCGCACGGTGCTCCAGCACCGAACGCGAGGAGAGCAGACTCCACCCCACGTCGACAGGGTCAACGTCGGCCACAGCCGACGAGAGCCGAGCGGCCTGCGCCGACAGCGCATCCGCCGAACGCGCCGACACCAGCCACGGCAACACCCGCGAACCCGACAGACCCTCGCCGCCGGACACCACCACCGCACCACGCTCGGTCTCCGCCGGAGCCGACTCCACGATCACGTGCGCGTTCGTGCCACTGATACCGAACGAGGACACACCCGCCCGACGCGCCGCCGTGCCCGGCGCCCACTCACGCTGCTCGGTCAGCAACTCCACGTCCCCGGCGGTCCAGTCGACGTGCGGGGTGGGCTCGTCCACGTGCAGGGTGCGGGGCAGGACGCCCTCGCGCATGGCCATCACCATCTTGATGACGCCCGCCACACCCGCCGCCGACTGCGTGTGCCCGATGTTGGACTTGACGGAACCCAGCCACAGCGGACGGCCCTCCGGACGCTCCTGGCCATAGGTGGCCAGCAGCGCCTGCGCCTCGATCGGGTCACCCAACGAGGTCCCCGTACCGTGCGCCTCCACCACGTCCACATCGGCCGGCGACAGGCCGGAGTTGGCCAGCGCCTGCCGGATCACCCGCTGCTGCGAGGGGCCATTGGGCGCGGTCAGACCGTTGGACGCACCGTCCTGGTTGATCGCCGAACCCCGCACCACAGCAAGGACGTTGTGCCCGTTCCGCACCGCGTCCGACAACCGCTCCACCACCAGGACACCCACGCCCTCGGACGGACCGAAACCGTCGGCGGCACCCGAGAACGCCTTACACCGGCCGTCCTCGGACAGGCCGCGCTGCCTGCCGAACTCCACGAAACCGGTCGGGGTGCACATCACGGTCACACCACCGGTCAACGCGAGGTCGCACTCGCCCTGCCGCAGCGACTGGACGGCCATGTGCAGGGCCACCAGCGAGGAGGAACAGGCGGTGTCCACCGTCACCGCCGGGCCCTCCAGACCGAGCTGGTAGGAAACACGGCCCGAGGTGACGCTCGTCATGCTGCCGGTGACGAGGAAGCCCTCGATCTCCTCCGGCACCTGGTCCAGGCGGGAGGAGTAGTCGGCCGTGACGGCACCGGCGAAGACGCCGGTGCGGCTGCCACGCAGGCTGCTCGGCACGATCCCGGCCCGCTCGACGGCCTCCCACGAGGTCTCCAGCAGCAGCCGCTGCTGCGGGTCCATCGCCAGCGCCTCACGCGGCGAGATGCCGAAGAACCCGGCGTCGAACCCGGCGACGTCGTCGACGAATCCGCCGCCCCGGACGTAGGTCTTGCCCACGGCGTCCGGGTCGGCGTCGTACAGACCGTCGAGGTCCCAGTCGCGGTCCGTGGGGAAGGCGGAGATGGCGTCGCCGCCCTCCACCACCAGCCGCCACAGGTCCTCCGGCGAGTGGATCCCACCGGGGAAGCGGCAGGCCATCCCGACGATCGCGATGGGCTCGTCATCCGTCACTGCGGCGGTCGGGACGTCCACGGGCCGTGCCACGTCGACGTCGGAGACCTGGGAGCGGATGTGGAGGGCGAGGGTGTTGGGGGTGGGATGGTCGAAGATCAGGGTGGCCGGCAACCGCAGACCCGTCGCGCTGTTAAGCCGGTTACGCAACTCGACCGCGGTCAAACTGTCGAACCCCAGATCCTTGAACGGCCGCTCAGCATCAATCGCCTGCGCGTTCGCGTGCCCCAACACAGCCGCCACATGCGACCGCACCACATCCAACACGAACCGCTCCCGCTCCTGCTCACCCAACCCCACCAAACGCCCCGCCAACGACGACACATCACCACCACCAGCCGACACATCCACCACCCGCCGCGCCACCGACACCGGAGCACTCACCAAACCCCGCAACACCCCCGGCAACCCCCCACCAGCCACCAACCCACGCAACGCCCCCACATCCAACGGACTCGCCAACACCACCGGCTCATCCACCACCACCGCACGATCAAACAACGCCACCCCCGCACCCGACGACAACGCCACCAAACCACCCTGCGACAACCGCGCCTGATCACGACCCCCCATATGCCCCGTCATCGAACTCGCCTGCTCCCACAACCCCCACGCGATCGACGACCCCACCAACCCCTCAACCCAACGCCGCCGCGCCAACGCATCCAAAAACACATTCGCCGCCGCATAATTCGCCTGCCCCGGACCACCAAACACACCAGACGCCGACGAATACAACACAAACAAATCCAAATCCGCACCCCGCGTCAACTCATCCAAATTCACCGCCGCATCCACCTTCGGACGCCACACCCGCTCCACCTGCTCCACCGACAACGACCCCACCAAACCGTCATCCAACACACCCGCCGCATGCACCACACCCCGCAACGGCCGCCCCACCGGAATCGACCCCAACACCCCCGCCAACTCATCCCGATCAGCCACATCACACGCCACCACCTCCGCGGTAGCACCCGCCTCCGCCAACTCCGCCACCAACTCCCCAGCACCCACCGCCCCCGGACCACTCCGACTCGTCAACACCAAATTCCGCACCCCATACTCAGCCACCAAATGCCGCGCCAACAACGAACCCAACGTCCCCGTACCACCCGTCACCAACACCGTCCCACGACCATCCAACACACGCGGCATCCGCAACACCACCTTCCCCACATGCCGCGCCTGACTCATAAACCGAAACGCCTCCGGAGCCCGCCGCACATCCCAACCCCGCACCGGCAACGGCTCCAACACACCACCCTCAAAAAGAGACAACACCTCCGTCAACATCTCATGAATCCGCCCCGCCCCCGCATCACCCAACTCAAACGTCTCATAACCCACACCCGGATACTGCCGCGCCAACTCCTCCGGATCCCGCAAATCCGTCTTGCCCATCTCCACAAACCGCCCACCCGGCGCCATCAACTCCAACGAGGCATCCGTGAACTCCCGGGCCAGCGAGTTAAGCACCACATCCACCCCGGCCCCGCCAGTCGCCTCCTTGAAAGCGTCCCGGAAGTCCAGGTCGCGGGACGAGGCGATCTCCCCATCCGACAGGCCCAGGTCCCGGAGCGCCTGCCACTTGCCGGGGCTCGCCGTCGCCAGCACCCGCGCACCGAAATGCCGCGCCAACTGGATCGCCGCCATCCCCACACCACCAGCACCCGCATGCACCAACACCGTCTGCCCCGCACGCAACCCACCCAAATCCACCAGCCCATAGAACGCCGTCAGGAACACCACCGGCACCGACGCCGCCTGCTCAAACGACCACCCCTCCGGCATAGGTGCCAGCGTCCGCGCGTCCGCCACCACCAGGGGTCCGAACGCCTGCGGAATGATGCCCATCACCCGGTCACCCGGCTGAAGGTGCGTGACGTCCTCGCCGACCTCCAGCACGACACCGGCGCCCTCGTTACCCAGGACCGGCTGGCCCGGGTACATCCCAAGACTGATCAGCACGTCACGGAAGTTCATCCCCGCCGCGCGTATCGCGAGTCGCACCTGACCGGCGCCGAGGGGTGCCTCCGCCTCGGGAGCCGGCAGGAGCGTCAGGTTGTCCAGCGTGCCCGACTCGGTCATGTCCAGCCGCCAGGCGGCCACACCAGCCGGTGGCACCAGCGTGCCGCCGTCGGCGGCCCGCACGAGCCGGGGTACCAGGACCTCTTCGCCACGGATGGCCAGCTGCCACTCCCCCGCCTCCAGCGCGGCGGAAACCGCACCGGCGATGAAGTCGACACTCGCCTCGTCCACCGGATCGAGATCCAACAGCAGGAAACGGCCCGGGTTCTCGGACTGGGCGGAGCGGATCAGACCCCACAGCGGCGCCGCGGCGGGGTCGACCACGTCGTCATCCCCAACGCCCATCGCGCCCCGCGTCACCACCACCAGTCGCGTGTCGGCCAGTCCGTCCTGGTCCAGCCACTCCTGGACGACGGACAGCAGTTCCACCGTCGCGCCCCGAGCGGCCTCGGCCAGCCCGACGCCCTCGTCCGCCGACACGGAGGTGAACGCCACGGCGGGCGCGGGAACTCCCGAGTCCAGCACGGCGCACAGCCCCTCCACCGAGGGATAGGCGTCCACGCCGAGCCCGGCACCCTGGAGCGCCGCGCCGACGGCGAAGGGGTCCTCGTTACCGAGCATCGCCCAGACGTCGGCGCCCGCCACCTCGTCATCGAACGGCAGCGTCCTCCACGCCATGGGGAACAGGTCGTCTGCCTCGGCGGGGGCGGTGGCGCTCAGCGCGGCCGCCGAGACGGGCCGCAGGACCAGGGAGCGCACTTCCGCGACGGGCTGTCCCGCCGCGTCGGCCACCTCGACCCGCAGGCCGTCCTCACCCACTGCGGAGATCCGCACCCGGACGCGGTCGGCGCCAGCCGCGAACAGGGACACCCCCGTCCACGCGAACGGCAGCCGCAACTCCCCACCATCACCACCGAATTCGCCAAATCCGTTGGCGTGGAGCGCGGCGTCGAGCAACGCGGGGTGGATACCGAAGCCAGCGGCCTCAGCACTGCGCTCCTCGGGCAGCGCGACCTCGGCGAACACCTCACCCTCGCGCCGCCACACCGCCCGCAGCCCCTGGAACGCCGGACCATAGCCATAACCAGCCTCGGCAGCCCCCTCATAGAACGAGGAGACGTCGACGCTCTCAGCACCCGCCGGAGGCCAGGCGGTCAGCTCCGACGAGGGAGCCACCGTCTCAGCGCTCAGCACACCCTCCGCATGACACACCCACGCCCCATCCGCCTCCGAACCCTCCGGCCGCGAATAGACACGCAACGAACGATGACCACCGTCATCCACGGCACCAGCCACCACCTGAATCTGCACCGCACCCTGCTCCGGCAACACCAACGGCGCCTGAAGCGTCAGTTCACTCAGCTGACCACAACCAACCTCGTCACCCGCCCGAACAGCCAACTCCACAAAGCCCGTTCCCGGGAACAGGACGGTACCGGCGACCGCGTGATCCGCCAGCCACGGATGCGTACGCAACGACAACCGGCCCGTCAGCATCACACCATCACCCGAGGCAAGGCTCACCGCCGCACCCAACAACGGGTGCTCGGCCGAGTCCAGACCCGCCCCACTGACGTCCGAGACACCACCGGCCGACTCCAGCCAGTACCGCTCCCGCTGGAACGCGTACGTCGGCAAGTCGACATACCGCACGGCGCGTCCGGCGAAGACCGCCGACCAGTCCACCTCGACGCCGCGCACCCACAACTCGGCCGCGTTGGCGATCAGTCGGGCGTTCTCCTCCTCATCACGCCGCAACGTCCCAACCACGGTGGCCTCGATGCCGGCCTCCTCGGCGATGGCCTCCACACCCATCGTCAGCACCGGGTGGGCGCTGACCTCGATGGCGCGTGAACAGCCCATGCCCAGCGCCACGTTGACCGCCTCACTGAAGCGCACACGCTGACGCAGGTTCGTGTACCAGTACTCCCCATCCATCCCCGTGCCATCGATCACCTCACCGGTGACCGCCGACACCACCGGGACGCGTGCCTCACGCGGGGCGACCCCGGCCAGCACCTCCCGCAACCGCTCCTCAATCGCCTCCACCTGGACGGAGTGCGAGGCGTAGTCCACCGGCACCCAACGCGCCCGCACACCCTCACCCTCCGCCCGAGCCACCAACGCCTCCAGACCAGAGACCGTGCCCGCCACGACGGTTGCCGAAGGACCGTTCACGGCGGCGACGGAGACGCCCTCCACGCTCTCGACGGCAGCCTCGGTCCACTCCAAACCCTCCGCGACCGACACCATCCCGCCACCACCAGCCAGCACCTCACCGATCAACCGCGAACGCAACGCCACCACACGAGCGCCGTCCTCCACGCTCAACGCACCCGCCACCACAGCGGCCGCGATCTCACCCTGCGAATGACCCACCACAGCCGACGGAGTAACACCCAGCGACTCCCACACAGACGCCAGGGAGACCATCACACCCCACAGAACCGGCTGGACCACATCCACCCGCTCCATCCACCCCTCATCCACACCACACAACACCTCACGCAACGACCACTCCACATACGCCGCCAACGCCGCCTCACACTCAGCCAACCGCTCCGCGAAAACGGGCGAGGACTCCAACAACCCACGACCCATCCCCACCCACTGCGAACCCTGACCCGGGAACACAAACACCACACCCGAACCCGCACCAGAGCCGGAATCGACCGTGCCGGACACCACGTTGCCCGCCACCCCGTCCGAACCCAGCGCCGCCAGGCCAGAGTTCAGCTCCGTCGACTCCGCACCCCACACCACCGCACGGTGCTCCAGCACCGAACGCGAGGACAGCAGACTCCACCCCACATCCACCGGGTCGCCCGCGCCCACAGCCGACGAGAGCCGACCGGCCTGCGCCGACAGCGCATCCGCCGAACGCGCCGACACCAGCCACGGCAGCACCGGCGAACCCGACAGGGCGCCCGCGCCCGAGACCACCGTCGTAGCCGAACCGGTCCCGGAGCCCGACTCCGACTCGGCGGCCGGCGGGGCGGATTCCACGATCACGTGGGCGTTGGTGCCCGAGACACCGAAGGAGGAGACCGCGCCACGCAGTGGCCGGTCACCGTCCCGCTCCCAGGCGCGTGCCTCCGTCAGCAGACGCACCTCACCCGCGGACCAGTCGACGTGCGGGGTGGGCTCGTCCACGTGCAGCGTGCGCGGCAGCACACCCTTGCGGAGCGCCATGACCATCTTGATGACGCCCGCCACACCGGCGGTGGCGCCGGAGTGGCCGATGTTGGACTTGATGGAGCCAAGCCACAGCGGACGGCCCTCGGGGCGGTCCTGGCCGTAGGTGGCCAGCAGCGCCTGCGCCTCGATCGGGTCACCCAACGAGGTCCCCGTACCGTGCGCCTCCACGGTGTCGACGTCGCGGGGGGTGAGCCGGGCGCTCTCCAGGGCCTGTTCGATGACGCGGCGCTGCGCGAGTTCGCTCGGTGCGCTGAGGCCGTTGCTGGCTCCGTCCTGGTTGGTGGCCGAACCCCGCAGCACGGCCAGCACGTTGTGGCCGTTGCGGCGGGCGTCGGACAGCCGCTCCAGGACGAGGACGCCGACGCCCTCGGCCCAGTTGGTGCCGTCGGCGGAGGCGGCGAACGCCTTGCACCGGCCGTCCGCGGCCAGGCCGCGCTGGCGGCTGAACCCGACGAAGCCGGACGGGGTGGCGAGGACCGTCACGCCACCGGCCAGGGCGAGGTCGCACTCGCCCTGACGGAGCGCCTGGAAGGCGAGGTGGGTGGCGACGAGTGAGGAGGAGCAGGCGGTGTCCACGGTGACCGCCGGGCCCTCCAGGCCGAGGACGTAGGAGACGCGGCCGGAGACGACGCTCGTCATGTTGCCGGTGACGAGGAAGCCCTCGATCTCCTCCGGCACCCGGTCGAGGCGGGAGGAGTAGTCGGCGGCGACGGCGCCCGCGAAGACGCCGGTGCGGCTG
This sequence comes from Streptomyces sp. AJS327, assembly GCF_013450295.1. GTDB lineage: Bacteria > Actinomycetota > Actinomycetes > Streptomycetales > Streptomycetaceae > Streptomyces. Next base: position 1,759,382 of record NZ_SKBR01000002.1, on the reverse strand, counting down.
CCGCGCAGGCTGCTGGGCACGATCCCGGCGCGCTCGATGGCCTCCCAGGACGTCTCCAGCAGCAGCCGCTGCTGAGGGTCCATGGCCAGCGCCTCACGGGGCGAGATGCCGAAGAACTCGGCGTCGAAGTCCGGGGCGTCGTGCAGGAATCCGCCCTCGACGACGTAGGTCTTGCCGTGCGCGTCGGGGTCCGCGTCGTACAGGTCCTCGTCCCAGCCACGGTCGGTGGGGAAGGGCGTGATGCCGTCCTGGCCCTCCGCCACCAGGTGCCACAGGTCCTCCGGCGAGGCGACCCCGCCCGGTAGGCGGCAGGCCATCCCGACGACGGCGATCGGTTCCTGATCCTTGGCCTCAAGCTCCCGCATCCGCTGGCGGAGCTGGCTGTAGTCGGTGGTGACGCGCTTGAGGTATTCGCGAAGCTTGTCTTCGTTCGTGGTCATCGTGGGACTCCTAGGCTCCAAGCTCGCGATCGATCAGGTCGAACATCTCGTCGTCCGAGACGGCATCGAGGGCGTCGTCGTTGAGGACGCCCGTGTCGGCTGGGGCGCCGGCGTCGGGGGTGGTGTTCCCGGTCCAGCGCCACAGCACGGTCTGTAGCTGCTTCACGACGCGCTTGCGGGCGGCGTCGTCGGTCATGTCGCGCTCGACGGCCGCGAGGGCCGAGTCGAGACGCTCGATCTCGGCCAGGACCCGGCCGGTCTCGTCGGTGGCCCCCGCGCCATCCCCGGCCGCCTGGAGCAACTCGTCCAGGTGCACGGCGAGTTGGGCGGGGTTCGGGTAGGTGAAGGCCAGGGTCGCGGGGAGGGAGAGGCCCGTCTCGGCGGCGAGGCGGTTGCGCAGCTGGACGGACATCATCGAGTCGAAGCCGATGTCCTTGAACGGACGGTCCGACTCGACCTCCTCCACCGAGGTGTGGCCGAGCACCGCGGCCGCCTGCTCCCGGACGAGGTCCGTGAGCGTCTGGACGCGTTCGGCCGCGCTGAGGCCGGACATCCGGCGCAGCAGCGCCTCGCCCGCGGCGGGGTCCACCTCGGTTCCGGAGCCCGCGGTGGCGCGGCGCCGGGCGCCCTCTGCGGGGCCGTCCGTCCCCTGGGCGCGGGCCGCGCCGTCCCGGACGGCCTCGGCGATCCGCTCGGGGTCGACGGCCCGCTGGACGAGCGCGTCGATGGTGGCGACGGCCCGGTCCGCGGGGTCGGCGAGGGAGACGCTCAGCTCACCGGAGGGTGAGGGGGTGACGCGGACGCGGAGTTCGGTGGCGCCGGAGGCGATCAGTGACACACCGGACCACACGAAGGGCTGACGTACTCCGGTTCCCTGATCGTCGGAGGAGGTCAGGGCTCCCGTCTGGAGGGCGGCGTCCAGCAGTACGGGGTGCAGACCGTACTGGGGCGCCTCGGAGCGGAGGGTTTCCGGCAGCGCGACCTCGGCGAAGACCTCGTCGCCGCGCCGCCAGGCGGCGCGCAGGCCGTGGAAGGCGGGGCCGTAGCCGTATCCGGCCTGGGCGAGTCCGTCGTAGAAGCCGGTGAGGTCGACGGGTTCGGCGCCCAGGGGCGGCCACGCGCCGGGGGCGGTGGCGGCGTCCGGGTCGGCCGTGGGCTCGGGGACGACGGATCCCTCGGCGTGGCAGGTCCACGGTTCGTCGGCGGGTCCGTGCTCGGTCCGCGAGTGGATGCTGACGGTGCGGGCGCAGTCCTCGTCGGCCGCGCCGAGCACGACCTGGAGCCGCACGCCGCCACGCTCCGGGAGGACCAGCGGGCTCTGGAGCACGAGTTCGCGCAGCCGCCCGCAGCCCGCCTCGTCACCGGCGCGCACGGCGAGTTCGACGAGGGCGGAGCCGGGCAGGAGCGTCGTTCCGAGCACCTGGTGCCCACTCAGCCAGGACTGGGTGTGCGGGGAGAGGCGGCCGGTGAGGAGCACGGTGTCCCATGGTTCCTCGGCGAAGCGGACGACGGCGCCGAGCAGCGGGTGGCCGGTGTCGGTGAGGCCGAGTCCGGAGGGGTCGCCGGCGGCGGCGCCGGATCCGGTGAGCCAGTACCGCTTGCTCTGGAACGGGTAGGTGGGCAGGTCGACGGGGGCGGGCAGGCGGTCGCCGTGCAGGGAGCGCCAGTCGACCGGCACGCCACCGACCCAGAGTTCGGCGGCTGAGGCGGTCAGTTGTTCCGGTCCGGCGTGGCCCTTGCGCAGGGTGCCGGTGACGGTGGCGTCGGCTCCGGCCGCCTCCGCGACCTCCTGGGCGGCTCCGGTGAGCACGGGGTGGGGGCTGACCTCGACGACGGTGCTGTGCCCGAGGGCGAGGGCCGTCTCCAGCGCGGCGCGGAAGGCGACGGGTTCGCGCAGGTTGCGGTACCAGTAGCTGGCGTCCAGCGTCTCGGTGTCCAGGAGTTCACCGGTGACGGTGGAGACGAAGGCCACGCGGGACGGGCCGTGTGTCACCGGCCGCACCGCGTCCACCAGTGCCTCGCGCAGCCCCTCCATCTGCGGGGAGTGGGAGGCGTAGGTGTGGGCCACGCTGCGGAACCAGACGCCCTCGGCGTCGAGTTCGGCGGTCAGCTCGTCGAGCGCCGCGTGCTGCCCGGCGAGGACGGTGGAGGCGGGTCCGTTGGTCGCGGCGACCGACAGGGCGCCGTCCCAGCGTTCCAGGCGCGGCGTCAGCTCGTCGACCGGAGCGGCGACGGACACCAGCCGTCCCTCGGCGACGAGCGGCGCGGCGAGCGAGGAGCGGGCGGTGACGATCCGGGCGCCGTCCTGGAGGCTGAGCACTCCGGCGACGACGGCCGCGGCGATCTCGCCCTGCGAGTGGCCGACCACGGCGGACGGGGTCACGCCCGCGGCCTCCCAGACGGCGGCCAGCGAGACCATGACGGCCCAGAGCACCGGCTGGATGATCTCGACGCGCTCCATCCAGTCCGCCCACTCGGACGCCGGGTCGGGTCCGGCGAGGAGTTCACCGAGCGACCACTCCACGAAGGGCGCGAGCGCCGCCTCGCACTCGGCGACGCGGTCGGCGAACACCGGGCAGGTGGTGAGGAGTTCGCGTCCCATCTCCAGCCACTGGGAGCCCTGGCCGGGGAAGACGAACGTGACGCCGCCCGCGCCGGTGACGCGGCCGGTGACGGTTCCGGCGGCCGGTGTGCCGTCGGCCATCGCCCGTGCGGCGGCGCGGAGTTCGGTGAGGTCGTCGCCGGTGAGGACGGCGCGGTGTTCGAGCTGGGCGCGCTGGGTGAGCAGCGCCCAGCCGACGTCGGCCGGGTCGGCGGGGTGGTCGCCGAGGTGGGACGCGAGGCGCGCGGCCTGGGCGCGCAGCGCCTCGGGGTCGCGGGCGGACAGTGTCCAGGGCGGTGTCGCCACCGGCCAGGCGGGGGCCGCGCCGGTGGTGTCCGGGGCGGTGGGGCGGGGTTCCGCGTCGGCGGGCTCGGGGGCCTCCAGGATGACGTGGGCGTTGGTGCCGCTGATCCCGAAGGAGGACACCCCGGCGCGACGGGGGCGTCCCACCTCGGGCCAGGGGGTGGCCTCGGTGAGCAGCGCGACCTCGCCGCTGGTCCAGTCGACGTGCGGGGTGGGCTCGTCCACGTGCAGGGTGCGCGGCAGGGTTCCCTCGCGCATCGCGAGCACCATCTTGATGATGCCGGTGACCCCGGCGGCGGCCTGCGGGTGGCCGAGGTTGGACTTGACCGAGCCGAGCCACAGGGGGCGGCCTTCGGGGCGGTCCTGGCCGTAGGTGGCCAGCAGCGCCTGCGCCTCGATCGGGTCACCCAGCGAGGTGCCGGTGCCGTGCGCCTCGACGGCGTCGACGTCCGCGGTGGAGAGTCCGGCCTCGGCGAGCGCCTGCCGGATCACGCGCTGCTGCGAGGGGCCGTTGGGGGCGGTCAGCCCGTTGGACGCGCCGTCCTGGTTGATCGCGGAACTCTTGACGACGGCCAGGACGCGGTGGCCGTTGCGCTGGGCGTCGGAGAGCCGTTCCAGGAGCAGCAGACCGACGCCCTCGGCGGGGCCGAAGCCGTTCGCGTCGGAGGAGAAGGCGCGGCACCGGCCGTCGGCGGAGAGCCCGCGCTGCCTGCTGAACTCCATGAAGATGCTGGGCGACGGCAGGACGGTGACGCCTCCGGCGAGAGCCATGGAGCACTCGCCGTTGCGCAGGGCGCGGGCGGCGAGGTGCAGCGCGACCAGGGAGGAGGAGCAGGCGGTGTCGATGGTGAGTGCCTGGCCCTCCAGGCCGAGCGCGTAGGCCACCCGCCCGGAGGCGACGCTGGCCGAGTTGCCGGTGCCGATGAACCCTTCCAGGTCCTCGTGTTCGGGTCCGGCGGAGCCCGCGTAGTCGAAGGAGCTGAGGCCGACGAAGACACCGGTGCGGCTGCCCCGCAGGGACTGCGGGTCGAGCCCGGCGCGTTCGATGACCTCCCAGGAGGTCTCCAGCAGCAGCCGCTGCTGCGGGTCCATCGCCAGCGCCTCACGCGGCGAGATGCCGAAGAAGGCGGCGTCGAAGGTGTCGGCGCCGGTCATGAACCCGCCCGCGCGGCCGTAGGTGCGGCCGGGCGCTTCCGGGTCGGGGTCGAAGTAGTCGTCGATGTCGTAGCCGCGGTCGTCCGGGCAGGGGGTGATGGCGTCCCGGCCGTCGGCCAGGAGCCGCCACAGGTCCTCGGGCGAGGACACGTCACCGGGGAGGCGGCAGCCCATGCTGACGATGACGACCGGGTCGTCGTCGGCCGGTGTGCCGGGGCCGCCGGGAATCCGCACCGCGGCGGCGGAGTCGGCGGGCAGCAGCTCGGTGAGAAGGTGCCGGGCGAGGGCCACGCACGTCGGGTAGTCGAAGACCAGGGTGGTGGGCAGGCTCAGCCCGGTGTTGGCCTTCAGCCGATTGCGGAGGTCGACGGCCGTGAGGGAGTCGAAGCCCTGGTCCTTGAAGGGACGGTCCGGGGCCACCGTCTGCGCGGAGGCGTGCCCCAGCGCCGAGGCGACGTGTCCGCGGACGACCTCGACCATGGTGCGCTCGCGCTCCTGGGCGTCCAACGGGACGAGCTGGGCGGCGAGTTCCGCCGCCGTGCCCACGGTGCCGCCGGTGTCCCCGCCACGCTGGGCGGTGGCTCGCCGGACCTCGGGGAGGTCGGCGAGGAGCGGGCTGGGGCGGCTCGCGGTGAACGCCGGGGCGAACCGCTCCCAGTCGACGTCCGCCAGGGCGAGGTGGGGGGCGGTGGGGCTGGTCAGGGTGTGGTGCAGCGCGGCGAGCGCCAGTTCGGACGACAGGGGGTTGAGGCCGACCCGGCGCGCGCCGGTCTCGACGGTCTGTTCGCCGCTGGTCTGACCGCCCGCCATGCCGCCCCCGGCCCAGGGGCCCCAGGCGACGGAGACGGCGTGCTGGCCCGTGGCGCGCCGCTGGGCGGCGAGGGCGTCGAGGTAGGCGTTGGCGGAGGCGTAGGCGGCCTGGCCGATGCTGCCGAGCGTGCCGGAGACGGAGGAGAAGAGTACGAAGGCCGCGAGGTCGAGGCCGCTGGTCAGCTCGTGCAGGTTGGTCGCGGCGGCGGCCTTGGGGCGCAGCACGGTCCGCAGTGACTCGGTGGTGAGCGAGGCGACGACGCCGTCGTCGACCACGCCCGCGGTGTGCAGGACGGCGGCGAGCGGCTGCTCCTCGGGTATCGCGGCCAGCACCTCGGCGAGCCGCTCCCGGTCGGCCGCGTCGCAGGCGGCGAACGTCACCTCGGCGCCCGCCGCGCGCAGTTCGGCGGCTAGGGCGTCGGCGCCGGGCGCCTCGGGGCCGCGGCGGCTCAGCAGCAGCAGGTGGTCTGCGCCCGCCTGCGCGAGGGACCGGGCCACGCTGGCGCCGAGGGCGCCGGTGCCGCCGGTGACGAGCACGGTGCCGCGGGGTGGCCACTGGCCGTCGCCGGTGGTGGCGGTCGCCGGTGCGGGGGACGTGGTGCGGCTGAGGCGGCGGGCGAGCAGTCCGGACGGGCGGATCGCCAGCTGGTCCTCGCCGTCGACACCGGCCAGCGTGGTGGTGAGCAGCCAGCCGGTGCGCTCGTCCAGGGACTCCGGGAGGTCGACGAGTCCGCCCCACAGGTCCGGCAGTTCGAGAGCGGCTACCCGGCCGAGGCCCCACAGCGCGGAGCCGCCCGCGTCCGGTGCCGGATCGCGGGGGGCCGCCGCGACGGCGCTCCGCGTGGCGCACCACACGGGCGTCTCGGCCCCGGCTTCGGTGAGCGCCTGGAGGAGGGCCACGGTGGCGGTCGTCGCGGCGGAGAGCCCGTCCTCGTCGGTCTCGGTGGCCGTCGGGTCGCAGCCCAGCAGGGAGAGCACTCCGGCGGGGGCGGTCTCGGGGGCGAGGAGTTCCGGGAGCCGGTCGGCGAGGAGCTTGCCGCTCGTCTCCGTGAGCGGCACCGGCAGGGTCAGCACGTCCGCACCGGCCGCTTCGAGCGCGGCACGGACGCCGTCCGCGAGGTCCGGGGTTGCCGGGTCCTCAGGGGTGACGAGGAGCCAGCGCCCGGCGAGGGACGCCCGGGACGCCTCCAGCGGCTTCCAGCTGACGCCGTAGTGCAGGGCTTCCACGGCGCTCTGCTCACGGTGCCGTCGGCGCCAGGAGGCCAGCGCGGGCAGGGCCTCCCGGAGCGCGGCGTCCTCGGACGCCTCCAGGGAGCCGCTCAGCGCGGAGAGGTCGCCGTTCTCGACGGCCGCCCAGAACTGGGCGTCCTCGGTTCCGGTGGCGTCCGTACTCGGGTCCGCCCCCTCCAGCCAGTAGTTCTGGTGCTGGAAGGCGTAGGTCGGCAGCTCCACCCGACGCGCCCCACGCCCCTCGAAGAACACCGACCAATCCACCGACAACCCACTCACCCACAACCGCGACACCGCCTCCATCACACAACCCACCTCACCCCGACCACGCCGCATCACCGGAACAAACAGCGTCCCGTCACCCTCAACACACTCCGCCCCCATACCCGACAACACCGCATCCGGACCCAACTCCACAAACCGCGACACCCCCGCCCCCACCAACCACTCCACACCCTCCGCGAACCGCACCGCCTCCCGCACATGCCGCACCCAATACGAAGCAGTACACAACTCCTCAGCACCCACCACCCCACCCGTCACATTCGAGACCACCGGAATACGCGGCACACCAAACTCCACCCCCTCCAACACCCGACCAAACTCCTCCAACATCGGCTCCATCAACACCGAATGGAACGCGTGCGAAACCCTCAAACGCCGCGCCTTCACCCCCACACCCTCACACCCAGCAACAACCTCCTCCAACACACCCAACTCACCCGAAACCACCACCGAAGCCGGACCATTAACCGCCGCCACCGACACACCCCCACCCACACCAGACAGCAACTCCTCAACCCACCCAACACCAGCAGCGATCGACACCATCCCACCACCCTCCGGCAACGCCTGCATCAACCCACCACGCGCCGCCACCACCCGACACGCATCCTCCAACGAGAACACACCCGACACATACGCCGCCGCCACCTCACCAATCGAATGACCCATCACAAAATCCGCCCGCACACCCCACGACTCCACCAACCGCCACAACGCCACCTCCACCGCGAACAACCCCGCCTGCGTAAACACCGTCTCCCCCAACAACCCCCCCACCTCAGAACCCTCCTCAGCCCACAACACCTCACCCAACGACCCCGGCAACAACCCCTCAAACCCCGAACACACCTCATCCAAAGCCGCCGCGAACACCGGGAACTCATCAGCGAGTTCCACACCCATACGAGCACGCTGCGCACCCTGACCCGTAAACATCACCGCCGTACGACCATCCACCACACCACCCACCACACACCCCACACCCGAACCCTCCACCACAGCACCACTCACACCACCACCAGCAACCAACCCACCCAACCCACCAACCAACCCACCCACATCCGAACCCCACACCACACCACGAGAACCCAACCCCGCACGCCCCGACACCAACGACCACCCCACATCCACCGCACCCACACCACCATCAGCCACCACACCCACCAAACGCTCCGCCTGACCCACCAACGCCGCCGACGACGCACCCGACAACACCCACGGCACCACAGACCCCACACCCGAACCCGACACCGAACCACCGTCCGGCTCCGTCTCGGGCTCACGCTCCGGGACCTGCTCCAGCACCACATGGGCGTTGGTGCCGCTGATTCCGAAGGCGGAGACCGCCGCGCGGCGCGGGCCCTCGCCCGGCTCCCAGGGCCGCGCCTCGGTCAGCACCTCCACCGCACCCGACTCCCAGTCGACGTGCGGGGAGGGCTCATCCACGTGCAGCGTGCGCGGCAGCACACCCGCACGCATCGCCATCACCATCTTGATGACACCGGCGACGCCCGCCGCGTACTGCGTGTGCCCGAAGTTGGACTTGATCGAGCCGAGGCGCAGCGGGCTGTCCCCGGGCCGCTTCTGGCCGTAGGTGGCCAGCAGCGCCTGCGCCTCGATCGGGTCACCCAGCGAGGTACCGGTGCCGTGCGCCTCGACGGCGTCCACGTCGGCGGCGGACAGCCCGGCGTTGGCGAGCGCCTGCCGGATCACGCGCTGCTGGGCGGGACCGCTCGGGGCGGAGAGGCCGTTGGAGGTGCCGTCCTGGTTGATCGCCGAACCCCGCACCACAGCAAGGACGTTGTGCCCGTTGCGCCGCGCGTCCGACAGCCGCTCCAGCAGCACGACGCCGACGCCCTCGCCCCAGCCGGTGCCGTCCGCCGAGGAGGAGAACGCCTTGCAGCGGCCGTCCGCCGCCAGCCCGCGCTGGCGGCTGAACTCCACGAACCCGACGGGGGTGACCAGGATGGCCGACCCACCGGCGACCGCGAGGTCACACTCGCCCTGCCGGAGTGACTGGACGGCCATGTGCAGCGCCACCAGCGAGGACGAACAGGCCGTGTCGACGGTGACGGCCGGGCCCTCGAAACCGAAGGTGTAGGCCACGCGTCCGGAGACGACGCTGGAGGTGTTGCCGGTCAGCATGTAGCCCTCGGCGCTGGCGGGAAGCTTCTCCCCGCTGGAGCCGTAGCCGGAGTGCCCGCTGCCGACGAAGGTTCCCACCGGCTTGCCGCGCAGCGTGTCCGGGTCGATCTCCGCCCGCTCCAGGAGTTCCCAGGAGGTCTCCAGCAGGAGCCGCTGCTGCGGGTCCATGACGAGTGCCTCGCGCGGGGAGATGCCGAACAGCTCCGCGTCGAAGTCACCGGCGTCGTAGACGAATCCGCCCTCCCGTACGTAGGAGGTGCCGGGCCGGTCCGGGTCGGGGTCGTACAGCGCGTCCAGGTCCCAGCCACGGTCGGTGGGGAAGGTGGACATGGCGTCGACGCCCTCGTCCACCAGTCGCCACAGGTCCTCCGGACCGCGGACGCCTCCGGGGTAGCGGCAGGCCATCGAGACGATGGCGATGGGTTCCCGGGCGGCGTCCAGGAGTTGCTGGTTCTGGCGGCGCAGGCGTTCCGTCTCGGTCAGCGAGGCACGCAACGCGGCGACGACCTTGTCGTTTCCGGTGGGGTTGCTCATGGTGCTCTCCGTATCTCGGGTCAGTCGTCTCAGGAGTCGACATCCCCGAGGGCCATGCGCACGAGGTCGTCGACCTCCATGTCCGCGATGGCGTCCGTGGGTCCGTCGTCGGTGGTGGTTTCGGTTTCCGCTTCGGCGCGCGCGAGGCGCATCAGCGTCTCGACGAGCCCGGCGTCACGCAGGCGTTGGGTGGGGATGCTGGCCAGGGCCCGGCTCAGCTCCGCGTCCGCGATGTCCTGGCCGGTCGCCTCCGGGTCGGCGGCGCTCTCCGCGTCGTCCGGGACGACCTGGCCGAGGATGTGGGTACTGAGGGCCCTCGGGGTGGGCTGGTCGAAGACGACCGTGGCGGCGAGCCGCAGTCCCGTCGCGGAGCCGAGCCGGTTCCGCAGCTCGACAGCGGTGAGGCTGTCGAACCCGAGGTCCTTGAACGGGCGGTTCGGCTCGACGGTCTGGCCCGCGGAGCGGCCCAGGACCGCCGCGACGTGGGTGCGCACCAACTCCAGTACCTGGTGCTCACGTTCGGCGGGGTCGAGGTTCGCGAGCCGGGCGGCGAAGCCCGCCCCGCCGTCCGTCGCGCCGCGTTCGGCCACCTGGCCACGGCCGGTGACCCGCACCAGTGCGCGGAACAGCGCCGGAACGGCACCCGGGGTCTGGGCTCCGGCGCGCAGGGCGGCGAGGTCCAGGTGGATCGGGACCGAGAGGGCGTCGTCGACACGGTGGGCCGCGTCGAACAGCGCGAGTCCGGTCTCCGAGGACAGCGGTGAGACGCCGTCCTGGCTGGCCCGTCCGAGGTCCCGCTCGTCGAGGTGGCCCGTCATGGCGCTGGCCTGCTCCCACAGGCCCCAGGCCAGCGAGGTGGCGGGCAGTCCCTGGGCGCGGCGGTGGTGGGCGAGGGCGTCCAGGAAGACGTTGGCCGCCGCGTAGTTGGCCTGCCCCGAGCCGCCGAAGACGCCGGCGGCCGAGGAGTAGAGCGCGAACAGGTCCAGGTCCAGGTCGCGGGTCAGCTCGTGCAGGTTCAGGGCGGCGTCCACCTTCGGCCGCCAGACGTGCTCCAGCGTCTCGACGGTCTGGGAACCGAGCATGCCGTCTGCGAGGACGCCCGCGGTGTGGACGACGCCCGTCAGCGGGCGCTCGGCCGGTATGGAGGCCAGCACCCCCGCCAGCTCGTCCCGGTCGGCCGCGTCACAGGCCACCACCTCGGCGACGGCACCCGCCTCCGCCAGCTCCGCCACCAACTCCCCGGCACCCGGCGCCTCAAGACCACTGCGACTGGTCAACACCAGGCTCCGCACCCCGTGTTCAGCCACCAGATGCCGCGCCAGCAACGACCCCAACGTCCCCGTACCACCGGTCACCAACACCGTCCCGCCCGCGTCCAGCACACGCGGCATCCGCAGCACCACCTTGCCCACATGCCGCGCCTGACTCATGAACCGGAACGCCTCCGGAGCCCGCCGCACATCCCAACCCCGCACCGGCAACGGCTCCAGCGCGCCCCGCGCGAAGAGGTCCACGACGGTGCGCAGCATCTCGCCGATGCGGTCCGAACCGGCTTCGCGGAGGTCGTACGCCTGGTACCGAACCTCGGGAAGCCGCTGGGCGATCTGCTCGGGGTCACGGATGTCGGTCTTGCCCAGCTCCAGGAACTGACCGCCGTGTGGCAGGAGTTCGAGGGAGGCGTCGACGTACTCCCGGGCCAGGGAGTTGAGTACCACGTCCACCCCGGCGCCGCCGGTCGCCTCCTTGAAGGCGTCCCGGAAGTCCAGGTCCCGCGACGAGGCGATCTCCTCATCCGACAGGCCCAGGCCCCGCAGCACATCCCACTTGCCGGGGCTGGCCGTCGCCAGCACCCGCGCGCCGAAGTGCCGCGCCAGCTGCACCGCGGCCATGCCCACACCACCGGCGCCCGCGTGCACCAGTACCGTCTGCCCCGCGCGCACTCCCGCCAGGTCCACCAGGCCGTAGTACGCGGTCAGGAACACCACCGGCACCGACGCCGCCTGGTCGAAGGACCAGCCCTCCGGTATCCGGGCGATCTCCCGGCGGTCCGCGACGGCCAGCGGGCCGAAGCAGCCACCCATGAGGCCGAAAACCCGGTCGCCCGGCGCGAAGTCCTCGACGTCCGGGCCGACTTCGAGCACCACACCGGCACCCTCACTACCCATGATCGTCTGGCCGGGGACCATGCCCAGCCCGATGAGGACGTCGCGGAAGTTCACGCCCGTCGCCCGCACCCCGATACGCACCGTGCCCGGCGCGAGGGGCTCGCTCGCCTGCGGTACCGGGAGAAGCGTCAGCCCGTCGAACGTGCCGCTGCCCTCGGTGTCCAGCCGCCAGACGTCCGTCCCGGCGGGCGGCACCAGCGCCCCCGTCGTACCGGCGCGCACCAGGCGGGGAGTCAGCACCTCGGCGCCGCGCAGGGCGAGTTGGGTCTCCCCGGAGTCCAACGCGGCCTGGATCGCGGCCGCGACCGGGACACCGTCGGCGGTAGGCGCGCTGTCCAGGTCGAGCAGCAGGAAGCGGTCGGGGTTCTCCGACTGCGCCGAGCGGATCAGACCCCACAGCGGTGCCCCGGCCAGGTCGGCCTCGGCCCCGTTGCCCGCCGGAACGGCACCCCGGGTGACGACGACGAGACGGCTGTCCGCCAGCCGCTCGTCCGCCAGCCAACTCCGCACCAGGTCAAGCAGTTCGGTGGTACGGCGCAGCGCCGAGTCCGCGAGACCGTCGGCCGGGGTCACCGCCGGCGGAGTGTGGAGCACCACCTCGGGTGCGGTGGCACCGCCGTCCAGCGCCTCGGTCAGGTTCGCCAACTCCGCGTAGCGCGGGGCCTCGACGACCTGGTCGTCATCGCCCAGCGCGGCCCAGCCGGTGCTGTCGCGCGTCGCCTCGGGAACGGCGAACGGCATCCACGCCACGGTGAACAGCGCGTCGTTGCCAGGTGCGTTGGCGGCCGCCAGCTGTTCGGCGGAGACAGCGCGCAGGACGAGCGAGCCGATCGTCCCGACGGGGGCTCCCCCGGCGTCCGCGACACGCACCGTCAGCGCGTCGTCTCCGGCACGCGTGATGTGCACCCGGAGCCGGTCCGCTCCCCCGGCGAAGAGGGACACCCCGGTCCAGGCGAACGGGAGTCGTACGGCGTCCGCCGGACCGCCGAAGTCACCGAAACCGATCGCGTGCAGCGCGGCGTCGAGCAGCGCGGGATGCAGACCGAACCCGGCCGCCTCCTTCTGCCCGCCCTCGGGCAGCGCGACCTCGGCGAACACCTCACCATCGCGCCGCCACACGGCCCGCAACCCCTGGAACGTGGGCCCGTAGCCATACCCCGCGGCCTCCGCCTGTGCGTAGAAACCGGAGACGTCGATCGCCTCGGCCGCCGGGGGCGGCCAGGCGGCGAGATCCGTCCCGGCCGTCTCGCCCGCCGGTTCCGGAGCGAGCAGCCCCTCGGCGTGCAGCGTCCAGGGCCGGTCCTGCTCCACGCCCTCCGGCCGCGCGTACACCAGCAGTTCACGCTGTCCGGCGGGGTCGGAGGCGCCCACCACGATCTGCAACTGGACGGCGCCCTGCTCCGGCAGGATCAGCGGCGCCTGCAACGTCAACTCCCGTACGTGGCCACAGCCGACCTCGTCGCCCGCCCGAACGGCCAACTCCACAAAGCCCGTTCCCGGCAGCAGGACCGTCCCGCCCACCGCGTGCTCGGCCAGCCACGGATGCGTACGCAACGACAGCCGGCCCGTCAGCATCACACCATCACCGGAGGCGAGGCTCACCGCCGCACCCAGCAGCGGGTGTTCGGCGGCGGTCAGTCCGGCGCCGCTCACGTCCCCGCTACCGGCCGACTCCTCCAGCCAGTACCGCTCGCGCTGGAAGGCGTAGGTGGGCAGCTCGACCCGGTTGGCCGCGCGGCCCGCGTACACCGCGGTCCAGTCGATCTCGACGCCGTGCACCCACAACTCGGCCGCGTTCGCGATCAGTCGGGCGTTCTCCTCCTCATCACGCCGCAACGTCCCAACCACGGTGGCCTCGATACCGGCCTCCTCGGCGATGGCCTCCACACCCATCGTCAGCACCGGGTGGGCACTCACCTCGATAGCGCGTGAACAGCCCATGCCCAGCGCCACGTTGACCGCCTCACTGAAGCGCACACGCTGACGCAGGTTCGTGTACCAGTACTCCCCATCCATCCCCGTGCCATCGATCACCTCACCGGTGACCGCCGACACCACCGGGACGCGCGCCTCACGCGGGGCAACCCCGGCCAGCACCTCCCGCAACCGCTCCTCAATCGCCTCCACCTGGATGCTGTGCGAGGCGTAGTCCACCGGCACCCAACGCGCCCGCACACCCTCACCCTCCGCCCGAGCCACCAACGCCTCCAGACCAGCCACCGTGCCCGCCACCACCGTCGCCGAAGGACCGTTCACGGCCGCCACCGAGACGCCCTCCACGCTCTCGACGGCAGCCTCGGCCCACTCCAAACCCTCCGCGACCGACACCATCCCGCCACCACCAGCCAGCACCTCACCGATCAACCGCGAACGCAACGCCACCACACGAGCGCCGTCCTCCACGCTCAACGCACCCGCCACCACAGCAGCCGCGATCTCACCCTGCGAATGACCCACCACAGCCGACGGAGTAACACCCAGCGACTCCCACACAGACGCCAGGGAGACCATCACACCCCACAGAACCGGCTGGACCACATCCACCCGCTCCATCCACCCCTCATCCACACCACACAACACCTCACGCAACGACCACCCCACATACGCCGCCAACGCCGCCTCACACTCAGCCAACCGCTCCGCGAACACCGGCGAGGACTCCAACAACCCACGACCCATCCCCACCCACTGCGAACCCTGACCCGGGAACACAAACACCACACCCGAACCCGCACCGGCGTCGACCGTGCCGGAAACCACGTTCCCGGCCACCCCGCCCGAGCCCAACGCGCCCAGACCAGCGCTCAGTTCAGCCGACTGCGCACCCCACACCACCGCACGGTGCTCCAGCACCGAACGCGAGGAGAGCAGACTCCAGCCCACATCCACCGGATCGCCCGCGCCCACAGCCGCCGACAGCCGAGCGGCCTGCGCCGCCAACGCATCCGCCGAACGCGCGGACACCAACCACGGCAACACCCGCGAACCCGACAGACCCTCGCCGCCGGACACCACCACCGCACCACGCTCAGTCTCCGCCGGAGCCGACTCCACGATCACGTGCGCGTTCGTGCCACTGATACCGAACGAGGACACACCCGCCCGACGCGGCTGGCCCTCCGGGCTGGCCCACTCGCGCTCTTCCGTCAGCAGTTCGATCCGGCCCGTGGCCCACTCGATGTGCGGGGACGGCTCGTCCACGTGCAGGGTGCGCGGAAGAACGCCCTCGCGCATGGCCATCACCATCTTGATGACGCCCGCCACACCCGCCGCCGCCTGCGTGTGCCCGATGTTGGACTTGATGGAGCCCAGCCACAGCGGACGGTCCTCGGGACGGTCCTTGCCGTAGGTGGCCAGCAGCGCCTGCGCCTCGATGGGGTCACCCAGGGTGGTGCCGGTGCCGTGCGCCTCGATGGCGTCCACGTCGCCCGCGGAGAGCCCGGCGTTGGCGAGCGCCTGCTTGATGACGCGCTGCTGCGACGGGCCGTTGGGCGCGGTCAGACCGTTGGACGCACCATCCTGGTTGATCGCCGAACCCCGCACCACAGCAAGGACGTTGTGCCCGTTCCGCACGGCGTCCGACAACCGCTCCACCACCAGGACACCCACGCCCTCCGCCGGACCGAAACCGTCGGCGGCACCCGAGAACGCCTTACACCGGCCGTCCCCGGCGAGGCCACGCTGCTGGCTCATCTCCACGAAACTGTCGGTGCTGCACATGAGGGTGACGCCACCCGTCAGGGCGAGGTCACACTCCCCGTTGCGCAGCGACTGGACGGCCATGTGCAGGGCCACCAGCGAGGAGGAACAGGCGGTGTCCACCGTCACCGCCGGGCCCTCCAGACCGAGCTGGTAGGCGACCCGGCCGGAGATGACACTGAGCATGTTGCCGGTGCCGACGAAGCCGGTCACCGTCTCGGGGACCGCGTTCAGGCGGGACATGTAGCCCGAGGTCAACGCGCCGACGAAGACGCCGGTCTGGCTGCGCCGCAGGGACGCGGGGACGATCCCGGCGTGCTCGACGGCCTCCCAGGAGGTCTCCAGCACGAGCCGGTGCTGGGGGTCCATCGCCAACGCCTCGCGCGGCGAGATGCCGAAGAAGTCCGCGTCGAACTCCGGGGCGTCGTGCAGGAATCCGCCCTCGACGACGTAGCTCTTGCCCGGCGCGTCCGGGTCCGCGTCGTACAGGTCCTCGTCCCAGCCGCGGTCGGTGGGGAACGGCGTGACACCGTCCTGACCCTCGGCCACCAGCCGCCACAGGTCCTCCGGGGAGGCCACTCCACCTGGCAGGCGGCAGGCCATCCCCACGACGGCGATGGGCTCGTCGTCGCCGGTAGCCGTGGTCGTGCCGGTGGGCCGCCGGACGGTGGACTCCGTCTCCACGCCGGACAGTTCACCCGCCACGTACGCGGCGACCGCGCCCGGGGACGGGTGGTCGAAGATGAGCGCGGCGGGCAGGCGCAGCCCGGTGGCCGCGTTTAGCCGGTTCCGCAGTTCGACCGCGGTGAGGGAGTCGAAACCCAGTTCCTTGAAGGGGCGTTCCGTGGGGATGGCCCCGGCGTCGGCGTGCCCCAGCACGGCGGCCACATGGGTGCGCACCAGGTCGAGGAGGAAGCGCTCCCGTTCGTCCGTGGTCATGCTCGCGAGCCGGTCGGCGAGGGTGCTCGACTGCTCGGTTCCGGCCTCGACCGCGCGGCGCGCCGTGCCACCCCGGACGATGCTCCGCAGCAACGGCGCCACGGTGTCGCCCAGCGCGGCGCGCAGGGCGGGCAGGTCGACGTCCAAGGCGACGAAGAGCGCCTCGTCCCGGAGGACCGCGGAGTCGAAGAACCGCATGCCCGCCTCGTTGGTGAGGGGGATGAAGCCGTTCTTGGCGACCCGGTCGATGTCCTCCTCCACCAGGTGGCCGGTCATGGCGCTGGCCTGCTCCCACAGTCCCCACGCCAGGGAGGCGGCGGGAAGGCCCTGGGCCCGGCGGTGGTGGGCCAGCGCGTCCAGGAAGACGTTGGCGGCGGTGTAGTTGCCCTGTCCCAGTCCGCCGAGAACACCGGCGGCGGAGGAGTAGAGCACGAACATACCGAGGTCGGCGTCGCGGGTCAGCTCGTGCAGGTTGACCGCGGCGTCCACCTTCGGCCGCCACACGTAGCTGAGTTGGTCGGATGTGAGGGAGGTGAGGACACCGTCGGCCAGCACCCCGGCCGCGTGCACCACTCCGGTCAGGGGACGGTCCTGGGGGATGGCGTCGAGGACGGCCGCCAGCGCCTCCCGGTCGGCGGCGTCACACGCCACGACCTCCGCCGTCGCGCCGTGTTCCGCCAGCTCCGCGACCAGTTCCCCGGCCCCGGGCGCCGACGTGCCCTGACGGCTGGTGAGCAGCAGGTGGCGCACTCCGTACTCGGTCACCAGGTGGCGTGCCAGCAGCGATCCGAGCGTGCCGGTGCCACCGGTGATGAGGACGGTGCCGCGCGGGTTCAGCGCGGGCGGGGTGGTGAGGACGACCTTGCCGACGTGCTTCGCCTGGCTCATGTGGCGGAACGCCTCGGGGCCCCGGCGCACGTCCCAGGTCGTGACGGGGAGGTGGGTGAGTTCCCCGCTTTCGAGGAGGGAGATGACCTCGTTCAGCATCTCCCCGATCCGGTCGGGACCGGCCTCGCCGAGGTCGTACGCGAGGTACCGGACGCCCTCGTGCTCGCGGGCCACGCGCTCCGCGTCACGCTTGTCGGTCTTGCCCATCTCCAGGAACTGGCCGCCACTCGGGAGGAGTTCGAGGGAGGCGTCGACGTACTCCCGGGCGAGGGAGTTGAGCACCACGTCGACACCGGCACCGCCGGTCACCTCGCGGAAGGCGTCCCGGAAGTCCAGGTCGCGGGACGAGGCGATCTCCTCATCCGACAGGCCCAGGCCCCGCAGCACATCCCACTTGCCGGGGCTGGCCGTCGCCAGCACCCGAGCACCCCAGTGGCGTGCCAGCTGGATCGCCGCCATCCCCACACCACCGGCGCCCGCGTGCACCAGCACCGTCTGCCCGGCGCCGACACCGGCGAGGTCCCGCAACCCGTAGTAGGCGGTGAGGAACACCACCGGCACCGAGGCGGCCCGCTCGAACGACCAGCCATCGGGTATGCGCGCCACCATGCGCGCGTCGGTGACCGCCAACGGGCCGAATCCGCCGTGGAACACACCGACGACCCGGTCTCCGGGAGCCAGCGAAGTGACGCCCGGACCGACCTCCAGCACCACGCCCGCGCACTCGCTGCCCATGACCGTCTGGTCCGGGACCATGCCGAGGCCGATGAGCACATCTCGGAAGTTCACACCGGTCGCCCGGACGGCGATACGCACCGTCCCCGGCGCCAGTTCGGCGGCGGCCTCCGGGGCGGGCAGCAGCCGCACCCCCTCCAGGGTGCCGGAGGCAGTGGTGTCCAGCCGCCAGGCGTCCACGCCGCGCGGGGGCACCAGCGCGCCACCGGTGTCGGCCCGGTTCAGCCGCGGTACCAGCAACTCGCCGCCGCGCACGGCGATCTGCGACTCGTCGGCCGCGAGCGCCGTGGCCACCGCGTCCGCGAGGTCGTCCGCCGCGTCCTCCACCGGGCAGAGGTCGACGAGCAGGAACCGCCCGGGGGCCTCCTGTTGCGCGGTGCGCACCAGGCCCCAGACGGCGGCGGCGGTCAGGTCCGTCACGTCCTCGCCGGTCCGCGTCGCCACCGCGCCCCGGGTGACGACGACGAGTCGGGAGTCGGCCAGCGCGTCGTCGGCCAGCCACTCCTGGACGAGGCCGAGCAGTTCACTCGCCGTTCGCTCGGCCGCCCGCGACAGACCGTCACCGGGGGCGAGTTGGCCCGGGGACGGAGTGGTGACGACGAGGGGCGGGGCCGGAACACCCGCGTCAACGGAGGCGCGCAGCGCGGTGAGTTCGGGGAACGAGCCGAGGGCGATCCCGACGCCACCGATGGCTCCGCCCACTCCCAGTACGTCGTCGCCCACGATCGCCCACGCGGGCTGGCTCTCGGAGGCCGCCACCCGCGACGAGGTGTCCCAGCGGAGCGCGAAGAGCCCCTCGTCGTCCCGCGTGGCCGCTTCGGTGAGCGTCAACTGTTCCGGGCGCACGGGCCGCAGCATGAGCGAGCCGACGTGCGCCACCGGACGGCCGCTGACGTCCGTCAGATCGATCGAGACGGCCTCCGACCCGGCGGGCGCGAGCCGAACCCGGGCCGCCCTGGCGCCGGAAGCCAGCAGCGTCACGTCCGACCAGCCGAACGGCAGCCGCATCGCGCCGTCTTCCGGCTCTCCGAACGAGCCGAGGCCGATGGCCTGGAGAGCGGCGTCGAGCAGCGCCGGGTGGAGCCCGAACCGCCCCGCCTCCGCCTGCTGTTCCTCGGCCAGCGCGAGTTCCGCGAAGACCTCGTCCTGCCGCGTCCACGCCGCCCGCAGCCCCTGGAACACGGGGCCGTAGCCGTACCCCGCCGCTCCAGCGTTCCCGTAGAACTCCGACACGTCCACGGCCTGGGCGCCCTGCGGCGGCCACACCGTCAGGTCGACCTCGGAAACCGACGGCACCGCGACGGAGAGCAGACCCTCGGCATGGCAGACCCAGGGCTGGTTCCCGTCCCCCTCAGGGCGGGAGTGGATGGTCAGCCCCCGGTCGCCCGTGGCGGCGTCCGGTGCCCCCACGGCGACCTGCAACTGCACGGCGCCCTGTTCGGGCAGCACCAGCGGGGCCTGGAGCGTCAGCTCACTCAGCTGACCGCAACCGACTTCGTCGCCGGCCCGAACGGCCAACTCCACAAAGCCCGTTCCCGGGAACAGGACGGTACCGGCGACCGCGTGATCCGCCAGCCACGGATGCGTACGCAACGACAACCGGCCCGTCAGCATCACACCATCACCCGAGGCAAGGCTCACCGCCGCACCCAGCAACGGGTGTTCGGCGGCGGTCAGTCCGGCGCCGCTCACGTCCCCGCTACCGGCCGACTCCTCCAGCCAGTACCGCTGGTGCTGGAAGGCGTAGGTGGGCAGCTCGACCCGGTTGGCCGCGCGGCCCGCGTACACCGCGGTCCAGTCGATCTCGGCGCCGCGTACCCACAACTCGGCCGCGTTCGCGATCAGTCGGGCGTTCTCGTCCTCCTGGCGGCGCAGCGTGCCGACCACGGTGGCCTCGATACCGGCCTCCTCGGCGATGGCCTCCACACCCATCGTCAGCACCGGATGCGCACTCACCTCGATAGCGCGTGAACAGCCCATGCCCAGCGCCACGTTGACCGCCTCACTGAAGCGCACACGCTGACGCAGGTTCGTGTACCAGTACTCCCCATCCATCCCCGTGCCATCGATCACCTCACCGGTGACCGCCGACACCACCGG
This sequence comes from Streptomyces sp. AJS327, assembly GCF_013450295.1. Taxonomy (GTDB): domain Bacteria; phylum Actinomycetota; class Actinomycetes; order Streptomycetales; family Streptomycetaceae; genus Streptomyces. Next base: position 1,739,352 of record NZ_SKBR01000002.1, on the reverse strand, counting down.
GACGCGCGCCTCACGCGGGGCAACCCCGGCCAGCACCTCCCGCAACCGCTCCTCAATCGCCTCCACCTGGATGCTGTGCGAGGCGTAGTCCACCGGCACCCAACGCGCCCGCACACCCTCACCCTCCGCCCGGGCCACCAACGCCTCCAGACCAGAGACCGTGCCCGCCACCACCGTCGCCGAAGGACCGTTCACGGCGGCGACGGAGACGCCCTCCACGCTCTCGACGGCAGCCTCGGCCCACTCCAAACCCTCCGCGACCGACACCATCCCGCCACCACCAGCCAGCACCTCACCGATCAACCGCGAACGCAACGCCACCACACGAGCGCCGTCCTCCACGCTCAACGCACCCGCCACCACAGCAGCCGCGATCTCACCCTGCGAATGACCCACCACAGCCGACGGAGTAACACCCAGCGACTCCCACACAGACGCCAGGGAGACCATCACACCCCACAGAACCGGCTGGACCACATCCACCCGCTCCATCCACCCCTCATCCACACCACACAACACCTCACGCAACGACCACCCCACATACGCCGCCAACGCCGCCTCACACTCAGCCAACCGCTCCGCGAACACCGGCGAGGACTCCAACAACCCACGACCCATCCCCACCCACTGCGAACCCTGACCCGGGAACACAAACACCACACCCGAACCCGCACCAGAATCGACGGAGCCGGACACCACGTTGCCCGCCACCCCGTCCGAACCCAGCGCCGCCAGGCCGGAGTTCAGCTCCGTCGACTCCGCACCCCACACCACCGCACGGTGCTCCAGCACCGAACGCGAGGAGAGCAGACTCCAGCCCACGTCGACAGGGTCAACGTCGGCCACAGCCGACGAGAGCCGAGCGGCCTGCGCCGACAGCGCATCCGCCGAACGCGCGGACACCAGCCACGGCAACACCGGCGAACCCGACAGACCCTCGCCGCCGGACACCACCACGGCGTCCGGCTCCGCATCCGCCGGAGCCGACTCCAGGATCACGTGGGAGTTGGTGCCGGACATGCCGAAGGAGGAGACCGCGGCGCGTCGGAGGCCCGCGTCGCCCTGGGGCGTCCACTCCCGCTGTTCGGTGAGCAGTTCGAGTTCGCCCGCGGTCCAGTCGACGTGCGGGGTGGGCTCGTCGGCGTGCAGGGTGCGCGGGAGGACGCCCTCGCGCATGGCCATGATCATCTTGATGACGCCCGCCACACCCGCCGCCGCCTGGGTGTGGCCGATGTTGGACTTGACGGAGCCCAGCCACAGCGGACGGCCCTCGGGACGGTCCTGGCCGTAGGTGGCCAGCAGCGCCTGCGCCTCGATCGGGTCACCCAACGAGGTCCCCGTACCGTGCGCCTCCACCACGTCCACATCGCGCGGGGTGAGCCGGGCGCTCTCCAACGCGCGCTCGATGACCCGCTGTTGGGACGGACCGTTCGGCGCCGTCAGGCCGTTGGACGCACCGTCCTGGTTGACCGCCGAACCCCGCACCACAGCAAGGATCTTGTGCCCGTTCCGCCGCGCGTCCGACAGCCGCTCCACCACCAGCAGGCCGATGCCCTCCGCCCAGCCGGTGCCGTCCGCCCCGGCGCCGAACGCCTTGCAGCGGCCATCGGCTGCCAGGCCGCGCTGCTGGCTGAACTCGGCGAACACGCCCGGGCTGGGCATGATCGTCACGCCACCGGCCAGCGCCATGGCGCACTCGCCGTTCCGCAGCGACTGCACGGCCAGGTGCAGCGCCACCAGCGAGGAGGAACAGGCGGTGTCCACCGTCACCGCCGGGCCCTCCAGCCCGAGGGTGTAGGCGACCCGACCGGTCAGGACGCTGGTGGCGTTGCCCGTCAGGGAGAAGCCGCTCACGCTGTCGGGCGCGTTCAGCATGTCGGTGAGGTAGCCGAAGCTGGCCGCCCCGACGAACACGCCGGTGTTCTGCCCGCGCAGCGAGGTCGGGGCGATGCCCGCCTGCTCGAACGCCTCCCAGGTGGTCTCCAGCAGCAGCCGCTGCTGCGGGTCCATCGCCAGCGCCTCACGCGGCGAGATGCCGAAGAACTCGGCGTCGAACTCCGGGGCGTCGTGCAGGAATCCGCCCTCGACGACGTAGCTCTTGCCCTTCGCGTCCGGGTCCGGGTCGTACAGGTCCTCGTCCCACCCACGGTTGACGGGGAAGGGCGTGATGCCGTCCCCACCCCGCTCCACGAGCCGCCACAACTCCTCGGCGGAGCTGGCCCCACCGGGGTAGCGACAGGCCATACCCACAACGGCGATGGGCTCCCGGCTCTTGGCCTCGTTCCGCTGGAGACGCTGGCGCGTCTCTTGGAGGTCGGCCGTGACCAACTTGAGGTAGTCGCGGAGCTTCGCTTCGTTGTCAGACATCTACTTGTCTCCAGGCAAGGTGTGGTGCGAGGTGGGGCGAGTCGTGCGGCGGGTCAGCCGAGGCCGAGTTCCTTGTTGATGAGGGCGAACATCTCGTCGTCGGTCGCCGTGTCGAGCGACACCGGCCCGGAGTTCGGCTCCTCATTCCCGGCTCGCGCGCTGTCGCCCCCGGAGTCGTCGTTCTCCAGCCGCCAGACCAGCGACTGGAGACGCTTCAGCAGCCCGGAACGGTTCTCCCCGTCGATCGGCGCGGCGTCGAACGCGGCCTCCAGCTTCTCCAACTCGCCGAACACACCGGTGGGTTCGGCTGTCTCCTCGGGCTGGATCTGACCGTGCAGGTAGCCCGCGAGTGCGTCGGGGTTGGGGTAGTCGAAGACCAGGGTGGCGGGCAGCTGGAGTCCGGTCGCACCACTCAGCCGGTTCCGCAGCTCGACCGAGGTCAGCGAGTCGAAGCCCAGGTCGGAGAAGTCCCGGGTGGACTCGACCGCGTGGGCCCCGCCGCGTGCCAGCACCTCCGCCACGTTCTCGCGTACCAACTCCTGGAAGAACGCGAGTCGTTCGTTCGAGTCCAGCCCCGCGATCCGCTGCGTCAGTGAGGTACCGGCCTCCTCGGCCCGTGCCGACACCCTCCGCTCGGGCGTCGGCACGATGCCACGCAGGATGGCGGGCAGCGCCCCGGCCTGGGCGTTCTTCCGGAGGGTCGCCATGTTGACCTCGACGGCGACGAAGTGCGGCTCGCCCGAGGCGGTCGCCGTGTCCAGCAGCGTCAGCGCCGTCTCCGAGGACATCGGGGCGATACCGGTCCGGCTGATGCGCTCCCTGTCCGCCTCGCCCAACTCGGAGGTCATGCCGCTCGCTTCGGCCCACAGACCCCAGGCGACGGACGTGGCCGCCAGCCCCTGGCTGCGCCGGTGGTGGGCGAGCGCGTCCAGGAAGGCGTTGCCCGCCGCGTAGTTGCCCTGTCCGGGCCCCCCGAAGACACCGGCCGTCGACGAGAACAGCACGAAGGCGGAGAGGTCGGCGTCCCGGGTCAGTTCGTGAAGGTTCAGCGCGGCGTCCACCTTGGGCCGCAGGACTGTCGCGAGCTGCTGCGGAGTGAGGGCCGACAGCACCGCGTCGTCGACGACACCCGCGGTGTGGACGACCCCGGTGAGGGGGTGCTCCGTCGGTATCTTCCCCAGGAGTACGGCCAGTTCGTCGCGGTTGGTGAGATCGCAGGCCATCACCTCGGCCTCGGCCCCGAGTTGGGCCAGGTCGGCCACGAGCGCGTCGGCCCCGGGAGCGTCCGGTCCCCGGCGGCTGGTGAGGAGGAGCCTGCGCACCCCGTGCTGTCCGGCGAGCCGCCGGGCGACGAGCCTCCCGAGCGTGCCCGTGCCGCCGGTGACGAGAACGGTGCCGTCGCTCCGCCACGGCGACTCGCCCGGAACACCGGGCTCCGGGGTCCGCACGATCGACGGGGTGTACACCTCGTCCGCACGGATCGCCGCCTGCGGGGAACCCTCCGCCAGCGCCATGGAGACGCCCTCGACGAGGGTCTCGCCGTCCAGCATGTCGTCCGAGTCCACGTCGATGATCAGGAACCGTTCCGGGTTCTCCGTCTGCGCCGTGCGCACCAGGCCCCACACCGGAGCGTGCGCGAGGTCAGCGACGTCCTCCCCCTCGGTGACGGCCACGGCGTTGCGGGTGACGAAGACCAGCCGGGACGTGGACAGCCGCTCATCCGCCAGCCACGCCTGCGCCAAGGCGAGCGCGTCCCGTGTCGCGGCGTGGGCGGCCTCGGCGTCCGGCAGCGCCCCGCCGGAGGCGGGCCCCGGGCTGACGCAGGAGACCAGCACGACCTCCGGGGCCGGTACTCCCCCGTCCAGCACCGCCGTGAAGGCGGCCAGGTCGTCGTAGGTCGAGACGGCCATCCCGGCGTACTGGAGACCGGCCGCCAGCCCCATCGGGTCGGCGCCGAGCAGCGCCCACGCCTCAGCGAAGGTCTCGTCATCGACGTCGTCGGCCGTTCCCGAGCCGTCCGCCAGGGTCCAGGAGACCTGGAAGAGACGGTTGCCCTGCACCGGCGCGGCCGGGAGCTGATCGGTGTTCAGCGGGCGCAGCGTCAGGTTCTCCGCCGTGAGGACCGGCTGCCCGGCGACGTCCGCCACCGCGACGGACAGCCGCTCCGCACTCCCCTCGCGGAGCGTCAACGCGACGCGCAGTGTGGAGGCGCCGGTCGCGTGCAGGGTGACGCCACTCCAGGCGAAGGGCAGCTGGACCGTTTCCGAGTCCTCCCCCGTACGGACACCCAGCGGATGAATCGCGGCGTCCAGCAGGGCCGGGTGCATCCCGAACCGGGCTGCCTCCTCCTGCTGTTCCTCGGGCAGCGCCACCTCAGCGAAGATCTCGTCGCCGCGCCGCCACGCCGCCCGCAGCCCCTGGAACGCCGGGCCGTAGCCGTAGCCCTTGGCCTCGGCGTCGTCGTAGAACGAGGACACCTCAACCGCCTCCGCACCAGCCGGCGGCCACACCCCCGCCAACTCACCCACCTCAGACACCACACCCACCTGCGCCACCAACACACCCTCCGCGTGACACGTCCAGGGCAGGCTCTCACCATCGCTCTCGGGCTGGGAGTGCACGGCCACGGAACGACCGCCGTCCTCGTCCTCCGCGCCCACGGTCACCTGCACCCGCACCGCGCCGCTGTCCGGCACCGCCAGAGCCGACTGGAGCGTCAGCTCCCGCACCTGCCCACAGCCGACCTCATCACCCGCCCGAACGGCCAACTCCACAAAGCCCGTTCCCGGGAACAACACCGTCCCCGCCACCGCGTGATCCGCCAACCACCCATGCGTGCGCAGCGACAGCCGACCCGTCATCACCACCCCACCGTCCGACGCCAACCGCACCGCCGCGCCCAACAACGGATGCTCGGCCGCGTCCAACCCCGCACCACTCACATCCGACACACCAGCAGCCGACTCCAACCAGAAGTGCTCGCGCTGGAAGGCGTAGGTCGGCAGCTCCACCCGACGCGCCCCACGCCCCTCGAAGAACACCGACCAATCCACCGACAACCCACTCACCCACAACCGCGACACCGCCTCCATCACACAACCCACCTCACCCCGACCACGCCGCATCACCGGAACAAACAGCGTCCCGTCACCCTCAACACACTCCGCCCCCATACCCGACAACACCGCATCCGGACCCAACTCCACAAACCGCGACACCCCCGCCCCCACCAACCACTCCACACCCTCCGCGAACCGCACCGCCTCCCGCACATGCCGCACCCAATACGAAGCAGTACACAACTCCTCAGCACCCACCACCCCACCCGTCACATTCGAGACCACCGGAATACGCGGCACACCAAACTCCACCCCCTCCAACACCCGACCAAACTCCTCCAACATCGGCTCCATCAACACCGAATGGAACGCGTGCGAAACCCTCAAACGCCGCGCCTTCACCCCCACACCCTCACACCCAGCAACAACCTCCTCCAACACACCCAACTCACCCGAAACCACCACCGAAGCCGGACCATTAACCGCCGCCACCGACACACCCCCACCCACACCAGACAGCAACTCCTCAACCCACCCAACACCAGCAGCGATCGACACCATCCCACCACCCTCCGGCAACGCCTGCATCAACCCACCACGCGCCGCCACCACCCGACACGCATCCTCCAACGAGAACACACCCGACACATACGCCGCCGCCACCTCACCAATCGAATGACCCATCACAAAATCCGCCCGCACACCCCACGACTCCACCAACCGCCACAACGCCACCTCCACCGCGAACAACCCCGCCTGCGTAAACACCGTCTCCCCCAACAACCCCCCCACCTCAGAACCCTCCTCAGCCCACAACACCTCACCCAACGACCCCGGCAACAACCCCTCAAACCCCGAACACACCTCATCCAAAGCCGCCGCGAACACCGGGAACTCATCAGCGAGTTCCACACCCATACGAGCACGCTGCGCACCCTGACCCGTAAACATCACCGCCGTACGACCATCCACCACACCACCCACCACACACCCCACACCCGAACCCTCCACCACAGCACCACTCACACCACCACCAGCAACCAACCCACCCAACCCACCAACCAACCCACCCACATCCGAACCCCACACCACACCACGCGACCCCAACCCCGCACGCCCCGAGGACAGGGACCACCCCACATCCACCGCAGCGAAGTCACCCTCAGCCACCACACCCACCAAACGCTCCGCCTGACCCACCAACGCCGCCGACGACGCACCCGACAACACCCACGGCACCACAGACCCCACACCCGAACCCGAAACGGCGGCCGACTCCACGTCGGCGGACTCGCCCGGGACTATCCTCACCGACTCCTGGCCCGCCTTCGCGTCGTCCTCCGCGGGCTGCTCCAGCACGACGTGGACGTTGGTGCCGCTGATTCCGAAGGCGGAGACCGCCGCGCGGCGCGGGCCCTCGCTCGGCTCCCAGGGCCGCGCCTCGGTCAGCACCTCCACCGCGCCCGACTCCCAGTCGACGTGCGGGGAGGGCTCATCCACGTGCAGCGTGCGCGGCAGCACACCCGCACGCATCGCCATCACCATCTTGATGACACCGGCCATACCGGCGGCGGCCTGGGCGTGCCCGATGTTCGACTTCACCGAGCCCAGCCAGAGCGGACGCCCCTCCGGGCGGCCCTGGCCGTAGGTGGCCAGCAGCGCCTGCGCCTCGATCGGGTCACCCAGCGAGGTCCCCGTACCGTGCGCCTCCACCACGTCGATGTCGGCCGTGGTGAGGCGGCAGTTGACGAGGGCCTGCTTGATGACGCGCTGCTGGGCGGGGCCGCTCGGGGCCGTCAGGCCGTTGGAGGCACCGTCCTGGTTGAGGGCCGAGCCACGGATCAGCCCGAGCACCTGGTGTCCGTTGCGACGGGCGTCGGACAGGCGCTCCAGCAGCACCACTCCTACCCCCTCGGCAAGGCCCATGCCGTTGGCCGAGGAGGAGAACGCCTTGCACCGGCCATCCGCGGCCAGACCCCGCTGGCGGCTCCAGCCGGTGAACTCGTCCGAGGTCGACATGACCGCGACACCGGCCGCCACGGCCAGGCTGCACTCCTGGCGGCGCAGCGACTGGGAGGCGAGGTGCAGACCGGTAAGGGAGGAGGAGCAGGCGGTGTCGAAGGTGAGCGCGGGCCCCTCCAGACCGAAGGTGTAGGAGATGCGGCCGGAGACGACGCTGCTCGCGCTGCCGGTGAGGAGGTGCCCCTCGAAGCCCAGGGGGATGTCGTGGATACCGGAGCGGTAGTCGAGCGGGTTGCAGCCGACGAAGACGCCAGTAGCCGTGCCCCGCAAGGAGGTTGGGGGCATCCCCGCCCGCTCGAACGCCTCCCAGACCACCTCCAGCAGGATCCGCTGCTGCGGGTCCATCGCCAGCGCCTCTCGCGGGGAGATGCCGAACAGGTCCGCGTCGAACTCGTTCGCCTGGTGGAGGAAGCCGCCCTCGCGGACGTACGTCTTGCCGTGCTGGTCCGGGTCGGGGTCGTAGAGGTTCTCCAGGTCCCACCCGCGGTTGTCCGGGAAGGCCCCCACCCCGTCGCCACCCTCGTCGACCAGCCGCCACAGGTCCTCCGGCGAACGGACGTCGCCGGGGTAGCGGCAGGCCATGCTGACGATGGCGATGGGCTCGTGGTCCCGCTCCTCCGCCACCGCGAGACGGTTCTGGGTCTGGGTCAGGTCCGCGGTGACGCGCTTGAGGTACTCAAGGAGCTTTGCTTCGTTCTGGGCCATCGTCGACGTTCTCCACAAGGCTGGGGTGTGAAGGGCGGGGCACCGCCCGGTGCTGTCTGGGGGGCGCGGGTCAGGAGGTGCCAAACCTGCGGTCGATGAGGGCGAACATGTCGTCGGCGGAGGCCTCCGCGAAGTCCTCCTCACTCGTCGGCTGGTCGTCCGCCGTCGTGGAGCCGCCCGATCCGTCGCTGGCGAGCCGCACGAGCAGTGCCTCCAACTGCTGGGTGATCCTCATGCGCGTGTCACCGTCGGGTGTGGAGGCGGCCAACGCGGCGTCGAACCGCTGGAGTTCGTCCAGCGCCGATCCGATGGCGCCGGGCCCGTCGCTCTCCAGCGCCATCTCGGAGCGGAGCAGCGCGACCACGTCGGTGGCGGTCGGTTGGTCGAACACCAGCGTCGCGGGCAGCTTGAGGCCCGCGGCCCGTCCGATGCGGTTCCGCAGCTCGATGGCGGTGAGGGAGTCGAAGCCGATCTCGCGGAAGGCCCGATTCGGCTCGATCGTCTCCGGGCCACTGTGGCCCAGGACCGCCGCCGCCTGTGCGCGCACGAAGTCCATCAGCTCGTGGTCCCGTTCGCTCTCCGGCAGTTCACGCAACCGTCGGTGCAGCTCGGGCTCGCCGCCCTTGCTGTCCACCACCTGCTCGGCGGTGTTGGCCTCCAGGAAGTGGCGTGCCTTCGGTATCTCGTTGAGGAAGTTCGTCTCGCGGGCGGACGTGAACAGCTGGACGAAGCGCTCCCAGTCCACGTCGGCGACGGCGACACACACCTCGTCGTGGTCCAGCACCTGCTGGAACGCCTGGAACGCCAGATCCGGGTCGATCAACGGCAGCCCCTGACGCTGGGCGCGCTGGTTCATGATGGGGCGCTCCGCCGCGTCCCGGCTGTCGCGCTCGTTGACGGCGTCCCAGATGCCCCAGGCCACCGCGGTGACCGGAACCCCGGCCGCACGCTGTTGCAGGGCCCACGCGTCCAGGTGGGCGTTGGCCGCCGAGTACGCACCGTGATCGCCACTGCCCCACAGCGCGGCCACCGACGAGTAGACGACGAAGGCGTCCAGCTCCCGGTGCCCCAGGAACTCCGCGAGCGTCTGAGCGCCGACGATCTTGGCGTCGATGACGTTCGCGTACTGCTCCAGGCTCGTCTCACTCAGCAGACCCAGCTCGTAGAAGACCGCGGTGTGCATGACCGAGCGGATGTCCTCACCCGCCTCGTCCAACCGGCCCACCAGAGCGGCCAGTTCGTCCCGATCGGTCACATCACACGCCTCGATCGACACCCGAGCACCCAACGCGGCGAGTTCGTCGCGCAGTTGCTCGGCACCGGGGGCGTCCATCCCGCGACGGCTGGTCAGCACCAGGTGCTCGGCACCGTTCCGCGCCATCCAGTCGGCCAACCGGCCACCCAGCAGACCCGTACCACCCGTGATGATCGTCGTCCCTCGCGGCTTCCACTCCCGCGCCGGACGCTCCTCACCCAACGGCGCCGGAGCCATCCGCCGCGCGAACACCCCACCGGACCGCACCGCCACCTGATCCTCCAGCAACCCACCACGCTGGCCCAGCACCTCAGCGACCCGGCGCAGCGCCCGGTCATCCACCTCGACCGGAACATCCACCATCCCACCCCACTGCTGCGGCAACTCCAAAGCCGCGACCCGGCCCATACCCCACACCTCAGCCTGCACCGCGCTGGTCACCACATCGCCCAGACCCGTCGCGACCGCGCCACGCGTCACACACCACAGCCTGGTCGGCCAGGCCAGGTCCTCCACCGCCTGGACCAGGGCCAGCGTCCCCGCCACCCCCTGGGTTACGGGCAGCCCCGTCACCCAGGTGTCATCCGCGAAGGCCAACAGCGAGAGCACACCCGCCACCGGCGTCTCACCAGCCGCCTCGGTCAGCAGCCGCGCGACACACTCCCGGTCCACACCATCCAACGGCACCTCAACCGGAACCACATCACCACCGCACTCCGCCACCAGACCACTCAGCGCCTCGAACCAACCGCCCTCGAACCCCTCAGACACCACCATCAGCCAACGGCCCGAGAGCTTCGGTTCGCCCAGCTCCGAGAGACCGCGCCACACCGCCCGGTAGCGCCAGCTCTCGACGGTCGACAACTCCCGACCCCGCCGACGCCACGCCGCCAGACCCGGCAGCACCGACCGCCACGCCTCACGCTCCTCACCCACCAACTCCCCAGCCAGCGCCTCCACATCACCGCTCTCCACAGCACCCCAGAACTCCGCGTCCACCGGGTCCTCAACACCAGCGGAGCCGGAAACCCCACCGGACGCCGCCACCTCCAGCCAGTACCGCTCCCGCTGGAACGCGTACGTCGGCAGCTCAACTCGGTTGACCGCGCGTCCGGCGAAGACCGCCGACCAGTCCACCTCGGCGCCGCGCACCCACAACTCGGCCGCGTTAGCGATCAGTCGGGCGTTCTCCTCCTCATCACGCCGCAACGTCCCAACCACGGTGGCCTCGATGCCGGCCTCCTCGGCGATGGCCTCCACACCCATCGTCAGCACCGGGTGGGCGCTGACCTCGATAGCGCGTGAACAGCCCATGCCCAGCGCCACGTTGACCGCCTCACTGAAGCGCACACGCTGACGCAGGTTCGTGTACCAGTACTCCCCATCCATCCCCGTGCCATCGATCACCTCACCGGTGACCGCCGACACCACCGGGACGCGCGCCTCACGCGGGGCAACCCCGGCCAGCACCTCCCGCAACCGCTCCTCAATCGCCTCCACCTGGATGCTGTGCGAGGCGTAGTCCACCGGCACCCAACGCGCCCGCACACCCTCACCCTCCGCCCGAGCCACCAACGCCTCCAGACCAGAGACCGTGCCCGCGACGACGGTTGCCGAAGGACCGTTCACGGCGGCGACGGAGACGCCCTCCACGCTCTCGACGGCAGCCTCGGCCCACTCCAAACCCTCCGCGACCGACACCATCCCGCCACCACCAGCCAGCACCTCACCAATCAACCGCGAACGCAACGCCACCACACGAGCGCCGTCCTCCACGCTCAACGCACCCGCCACCACAGCAGCCGCGATCTCACCCTGCGAATGACCCACCACAGCCGACGGAGTAACACCCAGCGACTCCCACACCGCAGCAAGGGAGACCATCACACCCCACAGAACCGGCTGGACCACATCCACCCGCTCCATCCACCCCTCATCCACACCACACAACACCTCACGCAACGACCACTCCACATACGCCGCCAACGCCGCCTCACACTCAGCCAACCGCTGGGCGAACACCGGCGAGGACTCCAACAACCCACGACCCATCCCCACCCACTGCGAACCCTGACCCGGGAACACAAACACCACACCCGAACCCGAACCGGAACCGGCCGGGCCGCCGTCCACGGCGCCCGTCACCACGTTTCCGGCGACCCCGTCCGAACTCAGCGCCTCCAGGCCGGAGTTCAACTCATCGGCCTTGACCCCCCACGCCACCGCGCGGTGTTCCAGCATCGAACGCGAGGACAGCAGACTCCAGCCCACGTCCACGGGTTCCGCGCCCACACCGGCCACCTCGGCGAGCCGTCCCGCCTGTGCCTTCAGCCCCTCGGCAGAGCGCGCCGACACCAGCCAGGGCACCACCGGCGAACCGGTGAGGCCACCTTGGGTGCCGGGTACCACCTCGGGCCCCGGGACCTCGGCTGGAACCTCCTCGACGATCACGTGCGCGTTCGTGCCCGACATACCGAAGGCCGAGACACCGGCGCGACGCGGCTGGTCGGCCACCGGATCCCAGGCGATGGGCTCGGCCAGCAGCGAGACCGCGCCAGCCGACCAGTCCACGCGGCTGCTCGGCTCCTCCACGTGCAGGGTGCGCGGCAGTACGCCCGCACGCATCGCCATCACGGTCTTGATGACGCCCGCCATACCGGCGGCGGCCTGGGCGTGGCCGATGTTCGACTTCACCGAGCCGAGCCACAACGGACGGCCCTCGGGACGGTCCTGGCCGTAGGTGGCCAGCAGCGCCTGCGCCTCGATCGGGTCACCCAACGAGGTCCCCGTACCGTGCGCCTCCACCGCGTCCACATCGGCCGCCGACAGCCCGGCGTTGGCGAGCGCCTGCCGGACCACGCGCTGCTGGGCCGGGCCGCTCGGGGCCGTCAGGCCGTTCGACGCTCCGTCCTGGTTGATCGCGGAGCCACGCACCACGGCCAGCACCTGGTGGCCGTTGCGCCGCGCGTCCGACAGGCGCTCCAGCAGCAGGACGCCCGCGCCCTCGGCCAGGCCCATCCCGTCGGCGGACTCGGCGAACGCCTTGCAGCGGCCGTCTGCGGCCAGCGCGCGCTGGCGGCTCCAGCTGGTGAACTCGTCGGATGTCGACATGACCGCGAGTCCCGCGGCGATGGCCAGGGCGCTGTCGCCACGGGTCAGGGACTGGCAGGCGAGGTGGAGGGCGGTGAGGGAGGAGGAGCAGGCGGTGTCGAAGGTGAGCGCGGGCCCCTCCAGGCCGAAGGTGTAGGCCACCCGGCCGGAGACGACGCTGCTGGCGCTGCCCGTGAGGAGGTGCCCCTCGAAGCCCTCGGGTATCTCCGGGATGCCGGAGCGGTAGTCGAGCGGGTTGCAGCCGACGAAGACGCCGGTGGAGGTGCCACGCATCCCGGTCGGCGGCAAACCGGCGCGCTCGAACGCCTCCCAGACCAGTTCGAGCAGCACCCGCTGCTGCGGGTCCATCGCCAGCGCCTCACGCGGGGAGATGCCGAACAGCTCCGGGTCGAAGTCCGCGACGTCGTGGAGGAATCCGCCCTCCCGGACGTAGCTCTTGCCGTGCGCGTCCGGGTCGGGGTCGTAGAGGTTGTCCAGGTCCCAGCCACGGTTCGCGGGCAGCCCCGAGACGGCGTCACCGCCCTCCTCCACCAGCCGCCACAGGTCCTCCGGCGAGCTGACGTCGCCGGGGTAGCGGCAGGCCATGCTGACGATGGCGATGGGCTCGCTGTTCTTCTCCTCCGCCATCGCCAGCTGGTGCTTGGCCTGGCGCAGGTCGGCGGTGACGCGCTTGAGGTAATCGAGGAGCTTTGCTTCGTTCTGTTCCATCGTCGACGTTCTCCACGGGAGCGTAGGGCGTGCCGGGTGAGGGGCGGAGGATCGCCCGGGTGGTCTGGGTCAGGAAGTGCCGAACTCCCGGTCGATGAGGTCGAACATGTCGTCTGCGGAGGCCGTCTCCAGGTCCTCCTCCGGCTGGTCGCCGGCGTCGGAGCCCGTGGCCCCCTCACCCGTGAACTGGTCCAGGAGCGCCTGGAGTTGCTGGGTGATCTTCATGCGGGTGCCGCCGTCGGGCGTGGTGGCCGCCAGTGCCGTCTGGAGCCGTTCCAGCTCCTCCAGCGCCGTTCCGATACCACGGGTGGTGTCGCTCTCCAGCGCCATCTCGGAGCGGAGCAGCGCGACCACGTCGGTGGCGGTCGGGTGGTCGAACACCAGCGTCGCGGGCAGCTTGAGGCCCGCGGCCCGTCCGATGCGGTTCCGCAGCTCGACAGCGGTGAGGGAGTCGAAGCCGATCTCGCGGAAGGCCCGATTCGGCTCGATCGTCTCCGGGCCGCTGTAGCCCAGAACCGCCGCCGCCTGCGCCCGTACGAAGTCCATCAGCTCGTTGTCCCGGTCGGCGTCCGGCAGTTCGCGAAGCCGCCTGAGCAGCTCCGACTCGCCACTGTCCGCGTCCGCCGTCCTCTCCGGTTCGTTCGCTCCCTCCAGGAACTGGCGTGCCTGCGGTATCTCGTTGAGGAAGTGGGTCTCCCGGGCGGACGTGAAGAGCTGCGCGAAGCGCTCCCACTCCACGTCGGCGACGGCGACACACACCTCGTCATGGTCCAGCACCTGCTGGAACGCCTGGAACGCCAGATCCGGGTCGATCAACGGCAGCCCCTGACGCTGGGCGCGCTGGTTGATGATCGGCCGCTCCGCCGCGTCCTGGCTGTCGCGCTCGTTGACGGCGTCCCAGATGCCCCAGGCCACCGCCGTGACCGGAACCCCGGCCGCACGCTGTTGCAGGGCCCACGCGTCCAGGTGGGCGTTGGCCGCCGAGTACGCACCGTGGTCGCCACTGCCCCACAGCGCGGAGACCGACGAGTAGACGACGAAGGCGTCCAGCTCCCGGTGCCCCAGAAGCTCCGCGAGCCGCTGAGCGCCGACGATCTTGGCGTCGATGACGTTCGCGTACTGCTCCAGGCTCGTCTCACTCAGGGAGCCCAGCTCGTACAGGACCGCGGTGTGCATGACCGAGCGGATGTCCTCACCCGCCTCGTCCAACCGGCCCACCAGAGCGGCCAGTTCGTCCCGATCGGTCACATCACACGCCTCGATCGACACCCGAGCACCCAGCTCCGTCAGCTCGGAACGCAGTTGCTCGGCACCGGGGGCGTCCATCCCGCGACGGCTGGTCAGCACCAGGTGCTCGGCACCGTTCCGCGCCATCCAGTCGGCCAACCGGCCACCCAGCAGACCCGTACCACCCGTGATGATCGTCGTCCCTCGCGGCTTCCACTCCCGCGCCGGACGCTCCTCACCCAACGGCGCCGGAGCCATCCGCCGCGCGAACACCCCGCCGGACCGCACCGCCACCTGGTCCTCCAGTACGCCGTCACGCTGGCCCAGCACCTCAGCGATCCGGCGCAGCACCCGGTCATCCACCTCGACCGGAACATCCACCATCCCACCCCACTGCTGCGGCAACTCCAGCGCCGCGACCCGGCCCATGCCCCAGACCTCAGCCTGTGCGGGATGGCTCACCACGTCGCCCTGGCCGGTGGACACCGCGCCGCGCGTCACACACCACAGCCGGGTCGGCCAGGCCAGGTCCTCCATCGCCTGGACCAGGGCCAAGGTGCCGGAGACCCCCTGGGTTACGGGCAGCCCCGTCACCCAGGTGTCATCCGCGAAGGCCAACAGCGAGAGCACACCCGCCACCGGCGTCTCACCAGCCGCCTCGGTCAGCAGCCGCGCGACACACTCCCGGTCCACACCATCCAACGGCACCTCAACCGGAACCACATCACCACCGCACTCCGCCACCAGACCACTCAGCGCCTCGAACCAACCGCCCTCGAACCCCTCAGACACCACCATCAGCCAACGGCCCGAGAGCTTCGGCTCGCCCAGGTCGGACAGTCCGCGCCACACCACGCGGTAGCGCCAGCTCTCGACGGTCGACAACTCCCGACCCCGCCGACGCCACGCCGCCAGACCCGGCAGCACCGACCGCCACGCCTCACGCTCCTCACCCACCAACTCCCCAGCCAGCGCCTCCACATCACCGCTCTCCACAGCACCCCAGAACTCCGCGTCCACCGGGTCCTCAACACCAGCGGAGCCGGAAGCCCCACCGGACGCCGCCACCTCCAGCCAGTACCGCTCCCGCTGGAACGCGTAGGTGGGCAGGTCGACCTGGCGGACGGCGCGGCCCGCGTACACCGCGGTCCAGTCGATCTCGACGCCGCACACCCACAACTCGGCCGCGTTAGCGATCAGTCGGGCGTTCTCGTCCTCCTGGCGGCGCAGCGTGCCGACGACAGCTGCCTCGATACCGGCCTCTTCCGCGATGGCCTCGACGCCCATCGTCAGCACCGGGTGGGCGCTGACCTCGATGGCGCGTGAACAGCCCATGCCCAGCGCCACGTTGACCGCCTCACTGAAGCGCACACACTGACGCAGGTTCGTGTACCAGTACTCCCCATCCATCCCCGTGCCATCGATCACCTCACCGGTGACCGCCGACACCACCGGGACGCGCGCCTCACGCGGGGCAACCTCGGACAGCGCCTCGATCAACTGCTGCTCGATCGCCTCTACTTGGACGGAGTGCGAGGCGTAGTCCACCGGCACCCAACGCGCCCGCACACCCTCACCCTCCGCCCGGGCCACCAACGCCTCCAGACCAGCCACCGTGCCCGCCACCACCGTCGCCGAAGGACCGTTCACGGCGGCGACGGAGACGCCCTCCACGCTCTCGACGGCAGCCTCGGTCCACTCCAAACCCTCCGCGACCGACACCATCCCGCCACCACCAGCCAGCACCTCACCGATCAACCGCGAACGCAACGCCACCACACGAGCGCCGTCCTCCACGCTCAACGCACCCGCCACCACAGCAGCCGCGATCTCACCCTGCGAATGACCCACCACAGCCGACGGAGTAACACCCAGCGACTCCCACACAGACGCCAGGGAGACCATCACACCCCACAGAACCGGCTGAACCACATCCACCCGCTCCATCCACCCCTCATCCACACCACACAACACCTCACGCAACGACCACCCCACATACGCCGCCAACGCCGCCTCACACTCAGCCAACCGCTGAGCGAACACCGGCGAGGACTCCAACAACCCACGCCCCATCCCCACCCACTGCGAACCCTGACCCGGGAACACAAACACCACACCCGAACCCGCACCGGAACCCGAACTCACCGCGCCCGAGACCACGTTGGCCGCGACGCCGGCCGAGGCGAGGGCGTCCAGGCCGGTGCTGAGTTCGTCGGCCTTGACTCCCCAGGCCACCGCGCGGTGTTCCAGCACGGAGCGGGAGGAGAGCAGGCTCCAGCCCACGTCGGCCGGGTCGCCGTCGGCCACGGCGGCCGACAGCTGCCTTGCCTGCGCGGCCAGCGCGTCGGCCGAGCGGGCCGAGACCAGCCACGGCAGCACCGGCGAGCCGGAGAGGCCGTCGGGGCCGGACACCACGATCGGTCCGCGTTCGACGTCCTCGGGAGCGGACTCCACGATCACGTGCG
This sequence comes from Streptomyces sp. AJS327, assembly GCF_013450295.1. Taxonomy (GTDB): domain Bacteria; phylum Actinomycetota; class Actinomycetes; order Streptomycetales; family Streptomycetaceae; genus Streptomyces. Next base: position 1,722,433 of record NZ_SKBR01000002.1, on the reverse strand, counting down.
CGTTCGTGCCCGACATGCCGAAGGCCGAGACACCGGCGCGACGCGGCCGTCCGGAGCCGCCCTCCCAGTCGACGGGCTCGGTGAGCAGGGCCACCGTGCCGTCCGACCAGTCGACGTGGCTGCTCGGCTCATCCACGTGCAGGGTGCGCGGCAGCACGCCCGCGCGCATCGCCATCACCATCTTCATAACACCCGCGACACCAGCCGCCGCCTGGGTGTGGCCGATGTTCGACTTCACCGAGCCCAGCCACAGCGGGTGTTGCGGGTCGCGGCCCTTGCCGTAGGTGGCCAGGAGGGCCTGCGCCTCGATCGGGTCACCCAGCGTCGTACCGGTGCCGTGCGCCTCGATGGCGTCCACGTCGCCGGTGGACAGCCCGGAGTTGGCCAGGGCCTGGGTGATGACACGCTGCTGCGACGGGCCGTTGGGCGCGGTCAGGCCGTTCGACGCGCCGTCTTGGTTGATCGCGGAGCCACGCACCACGGCCAGCACCTGGTGGCCGTTGCGCCGTGCGTCCGACAGCCGCTCGACGACGAGCACGCCGACGCCCTCGCCCCAGCCGGTGCCGTCGGCGGCCTCGGCGAACGCCTTGCAGCGGCCGTCGGCGGCGAGGCCGCGCTGCTGGCTGAACTCCACGAAGGCGCCCGGGGTGGACATGATCGTGACACCGGCGGCGAGGGCGAGTTCACACTCGCCGTTCCGCAGTGACTGGACCGCCATGTGCAGGGCGACCAGCGAAGAGGAGCACGCCGTGTCCACCGTCACCGCCGGGCCCTCCAGCCCGAGGGCGTAGGAGATCCGTCCGGAGACCACCGCGGCGGCGCTGCCGGTCGCGTGGTATCCGGCCACGGCCTCGGGGGCCTGGTGCAGCAGGGTGCCGTAGTCCTGGCCGTTCGATCCGACGAAGGTGCCGGTGGGCGTGCCGCGCAGCGAGGTGGGCGGCAGCCCGGCACGCTCCAGCGCCTGCCAGGAGGTCTCCAGCAGCAGCCGCTGCTGCGGGTCCATGGCCAGCGCCTCACGCGGCGAGATGCCGAAGAACTCGCCGTCGAACTCCGCCACGTCGTAGAGGAATCCGCCCTCCCGGACGTAGGAGGTGCCGGGGCGGCGCGAGGACGGGTCGTAGAGCGCCTCCACGTCCCAGCCGCGGTCGGCGGGGAAACCACCGAGGGCGTCGCCGCCCTCGACGACGAGGCGCCACAGGTCCTCCGGCGACTCGACACCGCCCGGGAAGCGGCAGGCCATCCCGACGATCGCGATGGGCTCGTCGCTGTGCGCCGCCGCGGAGCCGGTGTGGCCGGCGGCGGGTACGGAGCCGACGAGTTCCTCGCGCAGGTGGCTGGTGAGCGCCTCGGGCGTCGGGTAGTCGAAGACGAGCGTCGAGGACAGCCGCAGGCCGGTCGCCGCGTTCAGGCGGTTCCGCAGCTCGACGGCGGTCAGCGAGTCGAAGCCCAGGTCCTTGAAGGCGCGGCTCGCCTGGATCCCGGCCGTCCCGGAGTGCCCGAGCACGGCCGCGACCTCGGTGAGGACGATCTCGTTGAGGACCTGCTCCTGCTCCTCGACGCCGCTGCCCGCCAGGCGGCGCGCCAGGTCGGTGTCGGCGACGACGGGGGCCGCGCTGGGCGAGGTCTCCGTCAGGTGCGGGAGCGCGTCGGGCAGTTCGCCGATGAGTGGGCTGGGCGCCGCGGCCGTGAAGGCCGGGACGAAGCGCTCCCAGTCCACGTCGGCGACGGTGACCTGGGCGTCGTCCAGGTCCAGCGCGTGCTGGAGCGCGGAGATCGCCAGATCGGGCCGCATGGTGCGGATACCGCGGCGCGCCAGGTGCTCGGTCATCTCGCCGTCGGCCATGCCGCCGTCCGCCCAGGCGCCCCAGGCGACGGCGGTGGCGGTGAGGCCACGGGCCCGCCGGTCGAGCGCGAGGGCGTCCAGGTAGGCGTTGGCGGCGGCGTAGCCGCCCTGGTGGCCGCTGCCCCAGATCCCGGCGATGGAGGAGAACAGGACGAAGGCGTCCAGTTCCCGGTCGCCGAGGAGCGCGTCGAGGTGCGCGGCGCCGTCCGCCTTCGCGGAGAGCACGTCGGCGAGTTCCGCCTCGGTGGTGTCGAGTACGGAGGTGAAGTGGCCGATGCCCGCGGCGTGCACGACGGCGCGGAGCGGCTGGCGTCCGGGCAGGTCGTCGAGGAGTTCCGCGACGGCGTCCCGGTCGGCCACGTCGCAGGCCACGACGGAGACCCGCGCGCCGAGGGCGGTCAGTTCGGCCGCCAGCTCGTCCGCGCCGGGGGCGTCGGCGCCGCGCCGGCTGGTGAGGACGAGGTCCTCGGCTCCGGAGCGGGCCAGCCAGCGGGCCACGTGGGCGCCGAGGCCGCCGGTCCCGCCGGTCACCAGGACGGTGCCGGTGGGCTTCCACGGCGCGCGGCCCGCGTCGGCCGGGGAGGTGGCGCGGGAGAGGCGGCGCAGGAAGGTGCCCGAGGGGCGCACCGCGCACTCGTTCTCACCGTCGGTGTTGGCCAGGACGGCGGCGCAGCCCGCGGCCACCCGCTCGTCCAGCTCGGCGGGGAGGTCGACGAGACCGCCCCACAGCGGGGCGTGCTCCAGCCCGAAGACGCGGCCCAGGCCCCACACCTGTGCGAGGGCGGGATCGGTGATCCGCTCCTCGGGGGTGACGGCCACGGCGCCGCGGGTGGCGCACCACAGGGGTGCGTCCAGCCCGGCGGTCGCGTGCGCCCGCATCAGGGTGAGCGTGGCGGCGAGGTTGTGGGCTCCGGCGAGGAACGACAGCACCCCGGTGACGGTCCCGGCGCCGGCGGCGTCCCGCAGCAGACCGGTGACGTGCTCGGCTCCCCGCGCCAGGTCCCCCTCGGTCAGGGGGAGTTCGGTGACCTCGGCGCCCAGGTCGCGCAGGGCGTCGAGGACTCCGGTGAGGCCGTGCTCCGCCGCGTCGCCCGGCAGGACGGCGAGCCAGCCGCCGGTCAGCGAGCGGGTGGTGAGCGAGGTGACGGGCTTCCAGCCGGTGCGGTAGCGCCAGGCGTCCAGCGTCGAGCGGTCCCGCTGGCGTCGCCGCCAGGAGGCCAGGGCGGGCAGCAGGGCGTCCAGCCGCGCACCGCCGGAGGTGTCGTCCGCCGGGTCGGTGAGGTCCAGGGTCGAGGCGAGGGCGGCGATGTCGCCGTTCTCGACGAGGTCCCAGAACCGCTGCTCGACGGCGTCGGTCTCCGAACGGCCGGGGCGTCCGGCGGTGTTGGGCGACTCCAGCCAGAACCGCTCTCGCTGGAACGGGTAGGTCGGCAGGGCGACGCGTTCGGCGCCGGTGCCGTCGTACAGCGCCGTCCAGTCCACGGTGACCCCGGCGACGTGCAGGGTGGCGAGGCCCCGCAGGAGGGAGGCCACCTCGGGCTGGTCGCCGCGGAGGACGGGCACCAGCAGCGCCTCGCCGTCCGCCGCACCGGGCTCGGACGGAGCCAGGCAGTCGTCGGCCATGGCGGTCAGGACACCGTCCGGGCCCAGCTCCACGAAGGTCCGCACGCCCTGGGCGTGCAGCCAGCGGACGCTGTCCAGGAAGCGGACGGGCTCGCGCACGTGCCGCACCCAGTAGGCGGGGTCGCACAGGTCGGCGGTGGTGGCCACCGCGCCGGTGGCGTTGGAGACGACCGGGACGCGCGGCTCGGCGTAGGTCAGGCCGGACGCGAAGTCCCCGAACTCCTCCAGCATCCCGTCCATGTGCGGGGAGTGGAAGGCGTGGCTGACCCGCAGGAACCGGGTCTTGTGGCCGCGTTCCCGCCACAGCTCGGCGAGTTCGGCGACGGCGTCGCTGTCGCCCGCGACGACGACGGAGGTGGGGCCGTTGATCGCCGCGAGGCTGACAGCCTCCTCCCGTCCGGCGAGGTCCTCGCGGACCTCCTCCTCGGGCGCCTTCACCGACAGCATCGCCCCACCGGCCGGGAGGGCCTGCATCAGGCGTCCGCGGGCGGTGACGAGCGCCGCGGCGTCGGTGAGGGACAGCACCCCCGAGACGTGGGCGGCGGACAGCTCCCCGATGGAGTGCCCGGCGACGAAGTCGGGGCGCAGACCCCAGTGTTCGGCGAGGCGGAACAGGGCCACCTCGACGGCGAACAGCGCGGGCTGGGTGTAGGCGGTCTGGTCCAGCAACTCGGCGTCGGCGCTGCCGGGTTCGGCGAACATCACCGTGCGGACGGCACGGTCCAGGTGCTCGTCGAGGGCGTCGCACACCTCGTCCAGGGCGGAGGCGAACACCGGGTAGGCGGCGTACAGCTCGCGGCCCATGCCGACGCGCTGACTGCCCTGGCCGGTGAAGAGGAACGCCACGGCACCGTCGCTCTCGGCGAGTCCGCTGACGGCCTCGGCCGTGGACCGGCCCTCGGCCACCGCCGCCAGGCCCGCGCGCACACCGGACGGGTCGTCGGCGAGGACGACGGCGCGGTGTTCGAGGGTGGCCCGGGTCGCCGCGAGGGACAGGCCCACGTGCGGCAGCGGGAGAGCGGGGTGGTCGGCCGTGAACGCGGCGAGGCGTTCCGCCTGGGCGCGCAGCGCGGCGTCCGTCTTACCGGAGAGCACCCACGGGACGACGCCCGCCGGGGCCTTCACCGGCTCGCTCTCGCGGTGGGTCACCGACGGCTGTTCGAGGATGACGTGCGCGTTGGTGCCGCTGATCCCGAAGGACGAGACGGCCGCGCGGCGCGGCCCGTCGGTGTCCCAGGGCCGCTCCTCACGCAGCAGTTCGACGCCGCCCGCGGTCCAGTCGACGTGCGGGGTGGGCTCGTCGGCGTGCAGGGTGCGCGGGAGGACCCCCTCGCGCATCGCCATGACCATCTTGATGACGCCCGCCACACCGGCGGCGGCCTGCGTGTGGCCGATGTTCGACTTCACCGAGCCCAGCCACAGCGGACGGTCCTCGGGGCGGTCCTTGCCGTAGGTCGCCAGCAGCGCCTGCGCCTCGATGGGGTCACCGAGCGCGGTACCGGTGCCGTGCGCCTCCAGCGCGTCGACCTCGGTGGTGGCCAGCCCCGCCCCGGCGAGCGCCTGCTTGATGACGCGCTGCTGCGACGGGCCGTTCGGCGCGGTCAGGCCGTTCGACGCGCCGTCCTGGTTGATGGCGGTGCCGCGCACCACGGCCAGGACGTTGTGGCCCTGGCGCACGGCGTCCGACAGACGCTCCACGACCAGCACGCCGACGCCCTCGGACCACGCGGTGCCGTCCGCCTCGGCGGAGAACGCCTTGCAGCGGCCGTCGGCGGCCAGCCCACGCTGCCTGCTGAACTCGACGAACATGTACGGCGAGGGCATCACCGCCACGCCTCCGGCCAGCGCCAGGTCACACTCCCCCTGCCGCAGCGACTGGGCCGCCAGGTGCAGGGCCACCAGCGCAGAGGAGCACGCGGTGTCCACGGTGACGGCCGGGCCCTCCAGGCCGAAGGTGTAGGCCAGGCGCCCGGAGGCGACGCTGGAGGTGTTGCCGATGCCCAGGTATCCCTCGACATCGCCCGGGACCTCGTCCAGCCGGGCCGCGTAGTCGGTGGACACCACACCGGCGAACACACCGGTACGGCTTCCGCGCAGGGCGGTCGGAGCGACTCCGGCCTCCTCGAACGCCTCCCAGGTGGTCTCCAGCAGCAGCCGCTGCTGCGGGTCCATCGCCAGCGCCTCACGCGGCGAGATGCCGAACAGGTGCGGGTCGAAGTCGGCGGCGTCGTACAGGAACCCGCCCTGCCGGGTGTAGGTCGTTCCCTGGTGGGCCGGGTCCGGGTGGTAGACGCCGTCGAGGTCCCAGCCACGGTCGGTGGGGAAGGCGCCGATGGTGTCCACGCCGTCCCGCACCAGGTGCCACAGGTCCTCCGGCGACCGCACGCCACCGGGGAACCGGCAGGCCATGCCGACGATGGCGATGGGCTCGTCCGGCTCCGCGGGCGCGGTGCGCGCGGGGAGCGCGGCGTCGGCTGTCGCGTCCGTCTCCTGCCACAGCTCGCCGTACAGGTAGTCGGCGAGCGCGACCGGGGTCGGGTAGTCGAAGACGAGGGCGGCGGGCAGGCGCAGGCCGGTGGCGGAGCCGAGCCGGTTGCGCAGCTCGACGGCGGTCAGCGAGTCGAAGCCCTGCTCCTTGAAGGAGCGGTCGGCGTCCACCGTCGCCTCCGAGGCGTGCCCCAGCACCGCCGCGACATGCCCCCGCACGAGGTCGACCAGGTGCCGCTCACGTTCGCCCCGGCTGCTGAGCGCCGCCAGCGTGGCGCTCAGCGCGGAACCGGCGCTCCCCGCGACGGACGCCTGGGCCGTACGGCGGCTGGGCGCCTGCCGGACGAGGCCGCGCAGCACGGCCGGGATGGTCTCCTGACCGCGCAGGGCGGCCAGGTCGAGGCGGGCGGGGACCAGCGCCCCGTCCACCAACACACTGGCCCGGTCGAGGAGTTCGAGCCCCTCGGCGGACGGCAGCGGTGCCAGACCCATCCGGCTCATACGGCGGAGGTCGGCCGCGGCCAACTCTCCGGTCATGCCGCTGTTCTGCTCCCACAGGCCCCAGGCGAGCGAGGTCGCCACCAGACCCTGGGCCCGGCGGTGCTGCGCCAGCGCGTCCAGGAAGGTGTTCGCCGCCGCGTAGTTGGCCTGACCGGCACCACCCAGCACCCCCGAAACCGAGGAGTACAGCACGAACAACGCCAGATCAGCGTCCCGCGTCAACTCGTGCAGATTCACCGCGGCTCGGACCTTCGGCTCCCACACCCGGCGCAGCTGCTCCGGGGAGAGCGAACCGATCAGACCGTCGTCGACGACGCCGGCGGCGTGGACCACACCGATCAGCGGGTGCTCGGCCGGAATCGCCGCCAGCACCTCCGCCAGCCGCTCCCGATCCGAAGCGTCACAGGCCACCACATCAACCCGCGCGCCATACCCCGCCAACTCCTCCACCACAGCACCAGCACCCTCAGCCGCCAACCCCCGACGACTGGTCAACACCAGCCTCCGCACACCCCGTTCGACAACCAGGTGCCGGGCCAGCAGCACACCCAGCCCACCCGTACCACCAGTCACCAGCACCGTCCCACGCGCGTCCAGCCCACGCGGCACCGACAACGCCACCTTGCCCACATGACGCGCCTGACTCATAAACCGGAACGCCGCACGCGCCCGCCGCACATCCCACACCGACACCGGCAACGGCTCCAACGCCCCCGCCTCGAACAACCCCATCAACGCACCCAACATCTGACCAATACGCTCCGGCCCCGCGTCCAACATGTCGAACGCCCGATACACCGCACCATCGAACCGCTCAGCAACCCACCCCGCATCCCGCACATCCGTCTTGCCCATCTCCAGGAAACGCCCACCCGGCGAGAGCAGCCCAAGTGACGCGTCCACGAACTCCTGCGCCAGCGAGTTCAGCACCACATCCACACCCGCACCACCGGTCACCCCGGCAAAGGCCTCCCGGAAGTCCAGATCACGCGAGGACGCGATCTCCTCATCCGCCAGCCCCAGACCCCGCAGCACATCCCACTTGCCCTCACTCGCCGTCGACAGCACCCGCGCACCCAGATGACGCGCCAGCTGAATCGCGGCCATCCCCACACCACCGGCGCCCGCGTGCACCAGCACCGTCTCCCCCGCACGCACCTCACCCAGATCCACCAGGCCGTAGTACGCCGTCAGGAACACCACCGGCACCACAGCCGCCTGCTCGAAGGACCACCCCTCCGGCATCCGCGCCACCGTCCGAGCATCCGCCACCGCGAACGGACCAAAGCTCCTCGGTACCAGGCCGAACACCCGGTCACCCACCGCGAGCCAGGCCACGCCCGCACCCACCTCGGTGACCACACCGGCGACCTCGCTGCCGATGTACGCCTCACCCGGGTACATGCCGAGACCGATCAGGACGTCGCGGAAGTTGACGCCGGCGGCGCGCACCGCGATACGGACCTCACCGGCGCCCAACGGCGCCACCGTGTCGGGGGCGGGGACCAGGGACAGGCCCTCCAGGGTCCCCGAACCCGCGGTGTCCAGACGCCACGCGTCCTCACCCAGCGGCGGCGCCAGAGCCTCCCCGGAGACCGCACGCACCAGCCGCGGCAGCCACACCCGGCCCCCACGCACCGCCACCTGCGGTTCCCCGGTCGCCAGAGCCAACGCCAGTTCCTCGGCAGTGGCACCGGCGGAACCGGTGTCGAGCAGCACGAAGCGGTCCGGGGCCTCCGACTGAGCCGTACGGACCAGCCCCCACAGGGCGGAACCGGCCAGGTCGGAGACGTCCCCGCCATCGGTGGCGACGGCACCCCGGGTGACGACGACCAGACGGGACTGGGCGAGCCGTTCGTCGGCCAGCCAGCCCTGCACCAGCTCCAGGACCCCGGCCGTCACGCTCTCCGCCGCGTCCGCCAGGCCGCCCTCCTTCGCGCCCTCGGGCGCGCACAGGACGAGTGACGGCACCTCGGCACCGTCCTCCAGGGCGGCGCGCAACGCGGCGAGATCCGCGTACCGCGGGCCGGTGGCACCCAGCGCCTCATCCGACCCGAGCACCGTCCACTCGTGGGTGGTGGCGGCGTCGGTGGCCGGTGCCTCGGTCCACTCCAGCCGGTACAACGAGTCACCCTCACCACCACCAGCAGCGGTGGCAGCCACAGCCGAGGACAACTGCGCCGGGTCCACCGCACGCAACATCAACGACTCCGCCTCCACCACCAAACCACCCGACGCGTCAGCCACCCGCACCGCGACCGCGTCACCACCCACACCAGCGATCCGCACCCGCACAGCCGTCCCACCCACCGCGTGCAACGACACTCCCTCCCACATAAACGGCAACCTCAACCCCTCACCCGCATCCACCGCCAACACCGCATGCAACGCCGCATCCAGCAACGCCGGATGCACCCCAAACCGGGCTGCCTCACCCTGCTGTTCCTCGGACAGCGCCACCTCAGCGAAGACCTCGTCGCCGCGCCGCCACGCCGCCCGCAACCCCTGGAACGCCGGACCGTACTCATACCCCTTCACCCGAGCGTCCTCATAGAACGAGGACACCTCCACCGCCTCCGCGCCAACCGGCGGCCACACCCCCGCCAACTCACCCACCTCAGACACCACACCCACCTGCGCCACCAACACACCCTCCGCGTGACACGTCCACGCGGCGTCCGGCTCCGCGCCCTCCACACGCGAGTACACGTGGAAGGACCGGCAGTCCGCCTCGTCCAACGCACCCACGACCACCTGGAGTTGCACCGCGCCGGTCTCCGGCACCGCCAGAGCCGACTGGAGCGTCAGCTCCCGCACCTGCCCACAGCCGACCTCATCACCCGCCCGAACGGCCAACTCCACAAAGCCCGTTCCCGGGAACAACACCGTCCCCGCCACCGCGTGATCCGCCAACCACCCATGCGTGCGCAGCGACAGCCGACCCGTCATCACCACCCCACCGTCCGACGCCAACCGCACCGCCGCGCCCAACAGCGGATGCTCGGCCGCGTCCAACCCCGCACCACTCACATCCGACACACCAGCAGCCGACTCCAACCAGAAATGCTCCCGCTGGAAGGCGTAGGTCGGCAGCTCCACCCGACGCGCCCCACGCCCCTCGAAGAACACCGACCAATCCACCGACAACCCACTCACCCACAACCGCGACACCGCCTCCATCACACAACCCACCTCACCCCGACCACGCCGCATCACCGGAACAAACAGCGTCCCGTCACCCTCAACACACTCCGCCCCCATACCCGACAACACCGCATCCGGACCCAACTCCACAAACCGCGACACCCCCGCCCCCACCAACCACTCCACACCCTCCGCGAACCGCACCGCCTCCCGCACATGCCGCACCCAATACGAAGCAGTACACAACTCCTCAGCACCCACCACCCCACCCGTCACATTCGAGACCACCGGAATACGCGGCACACCAAACTCCACCCCCTCCAACACCCGACCAAACTCCTCCAACATCGGCTCCATCAACACCGAATGGAACGCGTGCGAAACCCTCAAACGCCGCGCCTTCACCCCCACACCCTCACACCCAGCAACAACCTCCTCCAACACACCCAACTCACCCGAAACCACCACCGAAGCCGGACCATTAACCGCCGCCACCGACACACCCCCACCCACACCAGACAGCAACTCCTCAACCCACCCAACACCAGCAGCGATCGACACCATCCCACCACCCTCCGGCAACGCCTGCATCAACCCACCACGCGCCGCCACCACCCGACACGCATCCTCCAACGAGAACACACCCGACACATACGCCGCCGCCACCTCACCAATCGAATGACCCATCACAAAATCCGCCCGCACACCCCACGACTCCACCAACCGCCACAACGCCACCTCCACCGCGAACAACCCCGCCTGCGTAAACACCGTCTCCCCCAACAACCCCCCCACCTCAGAACCCTCCTCAGCCCACAACACCTCACCCAACGACCCCGGCAACAACCCCTCAAACCCCGAACACACCTCATCCAAAGCCGCCGCGAACACCGGGAACTCATCAGCGAGTTCCACACCCATACGAGCACGCTGCGCACCCTGACCCGTAAACATCACCGCCGTACGACCATCCACCACACCACCCACCACACACCCCACACCCGAACCCTCCACCACAGCACCACTCACACCACCACCAGCAACCAACCCACCCAACCCACCAACCAACCCACCCACATCCGAACCCCACACCACACCACGAGAACCCAACCCCGCACGCCCCGAGGACAGGGACCACCCCACATCCACCGCACCCACACCACCATCAGCCACCACACCCACCAAACGCTCCGCCTGACCCACCAACGCCGCCGACGACGCACCCGACAACACCCACGGCACCACAGACCCCACACCCGAACCCGACACCGAATCGGCCTCGGAGTCGGCGGCGGAGACCGGCTCCACCACCTCACCCGGCAGCACATCCGCTGCGGCCTGCTCCAGAATCACGTGCGCGTTCGTCCCGCTCGCGCCGAAGGACGAGACGGCGGCACGGCGGAAGCCCTCGCGCGCCTCCCAGTCACGCGCCTCGGTGAGCAGGGCGACGTCTCCCGACGTCCAGTCGACGTGCGGGGAGGGCTCGTCCACGTGCAGCGTGCGCGGCAGCACACCCGCACGCATCGCCATGATCATCTTGATGACACCCGCCACGCCAGCGGCGGCCTGCGAGTGCCCGATGTTCGACTTGATCGACCCCAGCCACAACGGACCGCTCTCCGCACGCTCCTGGCCGTAAGTGGCCAGCAGCGCCTGCGCCTCGATCGGGTCACCCAACGTCGTACCGGTGCCGTGCGCCTCCACTGCATCCACGTCCGAGGCCGACAGGCCCGCGCTCGCCAGCGCCTGCCGGATCACCCGCTGCTGCGAGGGGCCGTTGGGCGCGGTCAAGCCGTTGGACGCACCATCCTGGTTGATCGCCGAACCCCGCACCACAGCAAGGACGTTGTGCCCCTTGCGCCGCGCGTCCGACAGCCGCTCCAGCAACATCACACCGGCACCCTCGGACCACCCCGTGCCATCGGCCGCCGCCGCGAACGGCTTACACCGCCCATCAGGCGCCAAGCCCCGCTGACGGCTGAAGTCGATGAAGGTGCCCGGCGTCGGCATAACGGTCACGCCTCCGGCGAGGGCGAGGTCGCACTCGCCGTTGCGCAGTGCCTGCGCCGCGAGGTGCAGGGCGACGAGTGAGGAGGAGCAGGCCGTGTCCACGGAGACCGCCGGGCCCTCCAACCCGAAGGTGTAGGCGAGACGGCCGGAGACAACACTGCCGGAGGTACCGGTGCCGAGGTAGCCCTCGACCTCCTCCGGAACGCTGTGCAGACGGCTCGCGTAGTCGTGGTACATCACACCCGCGAACACACCCGTACGGCTCCCCCGCACCGAGTCCACCGCGATACCGGCCCGCTCGAACACCTCCCAGGAGGTCTCCAGCAGGATTCGCTGCTGCGGGTCCATCGCCACCGCCTCACGCGGCGACACCCCGAACAGCCCGGCGTCGAACTCCGCCGCGTCATACAGGAAACCGCCCTCACGCGCGTACGACTTGCCATGCGCGCCCGGGTCCGGGTCGTACAGGTTCTCCAGGTCCCATCCACGGTCCACCGGGAACGGACCGACCGCGTCCCCGCCCTCAACGACCAGGTTCCACAGGTCCTCAGCCGAGACCACTCCGCCGGGGTAGCGGCACGCCACCGACACGATCGCCACCGGGTCATCCACCACACCCACCGACACCGGCGCCACCTCAGCGCCCACACCAGCCACCACACCCAGCAGCTCATCCAGCAACAACCCCGCCACCGCGACCGGCGTCGGGTAGTCGAACACCAGCGTCGCGGGCAGCCTCAAACCCGCCGCCTCACCCAGACGGTTCCGCAACTCGACGGCCAGCAGCGAGTCGAAGCCCAGCTCCTTGAACGTCCGGTCGGCGCTGACGAGCGCGGTTCCGGCGTGCCCCAGGACCGAGGCGACGTGGGTCCGGACGAAGTCGACGACGAACGGCGTCCGTTCAGTCTCGGGCAGGCTGGACAGCCTGGCCGTGAAGGCCGATCCGGTCGCCTCGGCGCTGGTCGCGCGAGCGCTCCTCCGGGAGCTGGTGGACACCAGGTCCCGCAGCATCGGTGGCAACGTGCCCTGGGCGGCCTGCTCACGCAGGACCGGCCAGTCGAACCGGACCGGTACGGCGTACGCCGCGTCGAACGCCGTGGTGACGGCACCGAAGACGGACAGGCCCTCGGTCGAGGTCAGCGGGATCACCGCCTGCCGGGCGACGCGGGCCTGGTCGGCCTCGCTCATCTGGCCCGTCATGGCGCTGGCGTCCGCCCAGAGCCCCCAGCCGAGGGACTGGGCTGCCAGACCCTCCGACCGCCGCCGCTGGGCGAGTGCGTCGAGGAAGGCGTTGGCCGCCGCGTAGTTGGCCTGGCCCGCCGTGCCGAAGACTCCGGCGGCGGAGGAGAAGAGCACGAAGGACGACAGGGTCTCCGTCTCCCGCGTCAGCTCGTGCAGGTTGACCGCCGCGTCCACCTTCGGCCGCAGCACATGGGCGAGTTGTTCGGGGGTCTGAGTGGTGACGGTGCCGTCCGCCAGCACACCGGCGGCGTGAACGACACCGGTGAGCGGGCGTTCGGCCGGTATGGAGGCCAGCACCCCTGCCAGTTCGTCCCGGTTGGCCGCGTCACAGGCCACCACCTCGGCGGTGGCACCGGCCTCCGCCAGCACGGCCACCAACTCCGCCGCGCCCGGGGCCTCAAGGCCACTGCGACTGGTCAACACCAGGTTCCGCACGCCGTGTTCAGCCACCAGATGCCACGCCACCAACGAGCCCAGCATCCCCGTGCCACCCGTGATGAGGACGGTTCCGGACGCGTCCCACCGGGACTCGGGGGTGGTGAGGGCACCGCGCCGCAGACGCGGAGCCAGCACCTCACCGTCGCGCAGCGCGACCTGCCACTCCCCGGTACCCACCAGGGACAGGGCGTGAGCCACCGCGTCGGCGCCGCCCGCCGGGTCGGCGTCGATGAGCGCGAACCGTCCGGGGTTCTCCGTCTCGGCGGAGCGGATCAGACCCCACACACCGGAGGCGGCGAGGTCGGCGACGGACGTCTCCCCCACGGCGACGGCTCCGCTCGTCACCAGCACCAGACGGGAGTTGACGGTCCGCTCGTCCGCCAGCCACCGCTGCACGGTACGCAGCACGTCACCGGCGGTCTCCTCGACCGCCGCGGCCAGGTCCGCGGCCCGCACGGCGGCGGGGACGCAGAGCACGTTCGCGGGGACGCCGCCCTCGGACCGGACCATCTCGTCCAGGTCGGCGTAGGCGGGCAGACCGAGTCCCAGCCGGTCCTCCGCGCCCCACAGCACCCCGGTGGCCGGGGTTTCCGCACCCGCGCCACCAACGGCGGTCCACTCCAGCTGGAACAGGGGGTCGCGCCGCGACGAACCGGTGGAACGCAGCTGCTCGGAGGAGACGGCACGCAGGACGAGCGACTCGACCCACGCGACGGGCGAACCCTCGGTGTCCGCCAGCAGCACGGACACCGCGTCGTCGCCAGCGGGGGCGAGCCGCACCCGCACCGCGGACGCGCCTTCGGCCAGCAGCGTCACATCCGTCCAGGCAAAGGGCAGCCGCGTCTCGTCGCCCTGCTGCCCGTCGCCCAACAGCGCGTGCAGGGAGGCGTCCAGCAGTGCCGGGTGAATCCCGAACCCGGCGGCCTCCTCGCGCAGCACGTCGTCCAAGGCGACCTCGGCGAACAGCTCGTCGCCACGCCGCCACATCGCCCGCAGCCCCCGGAAGGCCGGACCGTAGTCGTAGCCACGCTCCGCAGCCTCGGCGTAGAGGGTGGTGACGTCGACGGGCGCGGCCTCGGCCGGAGGCCACACCGCGAGGTCCGCCGCCGGTTCGGTGACGTCCGCGCGGGACAGTACGCCCTCCGCGTGCGTCGTCCAGACGGCGTCGGGGTCGTCGTCCGGTCGGGAGTGAACGGTCAGCGACCGCTGCTCGGTGCCGTCCGGCGCGCCCACCACGACCTGGAGCTGCACGGCTCCCCGCTCGGGCAGCACCAGCGGCGCCTGAATCATCAGTTCGTCCAGGTGTCCGCAGCCGACGCCGTCGCCCGCGCGAACTGCCAGCTCCACGAAGCCCGTTCCCGGGAACAGGACGGTTCCGCCCACCGCGTGGTCGGCCAGCCAGGAGTGCGTGCGCGTGGAGAGCCGACCGGTCAGCACCAGCCCACCGTCCGCCGCCAGGCTCACCGCAGCACCCAACAGCGGGTGCCCGGCGACCTCCAGGCCGAGGCCCGTCGCGTCTCCGACCGGAGCCGACTTCAGCCAGTACCGCTCGCGCTGGAAGGCGTAGGTGGGCAGGTCGACCTGGCGGACGGCGCGTCCCGAGTACACCGCGGTCCAGTCGATCTCGACGCCGCGCACCCACAACTCGGCCGCGTTGGCGATCAGTCGGGCGTTCTCGTCCTCCTGGCGGCGCAGCGTGCCGACCACGGTGGCCTCGATACCGGCCTCCTCGGCGATGGCCTCGACGCCCATCGTCAGGACCGGGTGGGCGCTGACCTCGATGGCGCGTGAACAGCCCATGCCCAGCGCCACGTTGACCGCCTCACTGAAGCGCACACGCTGACGCAGGTTCGTGTACCAGTACTCACCATCCATCCCGGTTCCGTCCATCACCTCGGCGGTGACGGACGAGACCACGGGAACACGTGCCTCGCGCGGGGCGACCCCGGCCAGCACCTCCCGCAACCGCTCCTCAATCGCCTCCACCTGGATGCTGTGCGAGGCGTAGTCCACCGGCACCCAACGCGCCCGCACACCCTCACCCTCCGCCCGGGCCACCAACGCCTCCAGACCAGCCACCGTGCCCGCGACGACGGTTGCCGAAGGACCGTTCACGGCGGCGACGGAGACGCCCTCCACGCTCTCGACGGCAGCCTCGGTCCACTCCAGACCCGCGGCGACCGACACCATCCCGCCACCACCAGCCAGCACCTCACCGATCAACCGCGAACGCAACGCCACCACACGAGCGCCGTCCTCCACACTCAGCGCACCCGCCACCACAGCGGCCGCGATCTCACCCTGCGAATGACCCACCACAGCCGACGGAGTAACACCCAGCGACTCCCACACAGACGCCAGGGAGACCATCACACCCCACAGAACCGGCTGGACCACATCCACCCGCTCCATCCACCCCTCATCCACACCACACAACACCTCACGCAACGACCACCCCACATACGCCGCCAACGCCGCCTCACACTCAGCCAACCGCTCCGCGAACACCGGCGAGGACTCCAGCAACCCACGACCCATCCCCACCCACTGCGAACCCTGACCCGGGAACACAAACACCACACCCGAACCCGCACCAGAATCGACGGAGCCGGACACCACGTTGCCCGCCACATCACCCGAACCCAGCGCCGCCAGGCCGGAGTTCAGCTCCGTCGACTCCGCACCCCACACCACCGCGCGGTGTTCCAGCACCGAGCGCGAGGACAGCAGACTCCACCCCACATCCACCGGATCACCATCGCCCACAGCCGACGAGAGCCGACCAGCCTGCGCCGACAACGCATCCGCCGAACGCGCCGACACCAGCCACGGCAACACCCGCGAACCCGACAGACCCTCCGGACCGGACACCACCACCGCACCACGCTCAGTCTCCGCCGGAGCCGACTCCAGGAGCACATGGGCGTTGGTGCCACTGATACCGAAGGCGGAGACACCCGCGCGCAACGGCCGCTCATCGTCGGCTCGCCACTCCCGGGGCTCGGTCAGCAGCTCGACCTCGCCAATGCTCCAGTCAACGTGCGGGGTGGGCTCATCCACGTGCAGAGTGCGCGGCAGCACACCCTCACGCATCGCCATCACCATCTTGATGACGCCCGCCACACCGGCGGCGGCCTGCGTGTGCCCGATGTTCGACTTCAGGGAGCCCAACAGCAGAGGACGGTCCTCGGGACGGTTCTGCCCATAGGTCTCCAGCAGTGCCTGCGCCTCGATCGGGTCGCCCAGCATCGTGCCGGTGCCGTGCGCCTCTACAGCGTCGATGTCACCGGCGGACAGCCCGGCGTTCGCCAGCGCCTGCCGGATCACCCGCTGCTGCGAGGGGCCGTTGGGAGCGGTCAGACCGTTGGACGCACCGTCCTGGTTGATCGCCGAACCCCGCACCACAGCAAGGACGTTGTGCCCGTTCCGCACCGCGTCCGACAACCCCTCCACCACCAGGACACCCACGCCCTCGGACCAGCCGGTGCCGTCGGCGGCCGCCGCGAACGGCTTGCAGCGACCATCGGCCGACAGGCCGCGCTGGCGGCTGAACTCCAGGAACATGCCCGGGCCGGGCATGATCGTGACACCACCGGCCAGCGCCAGGTCGCACTCCCCGTTCCGCAGGGACTGGACGGCCATGTGCAGGGCCACCAGCGAGGAGGAACAGGCGGTGTCCACCGTCACCGCCGGGCCCTCGAACCCGAAGGTGTAGGACAGGCGGCCCGACACCACGCTCGCGGCGTTACCGGTGAGCGAGAAGCCCTCCACCGTCTCCGGGACGCGCTCCAGGTCGACCATGTAGCTCGGGTAGCCCGCGCCGACGAACACACCGCTGTTGCTGCCCTTCAGCGAAGCGGACGCGATACCGGCCCGCTCGATGGCCTCCCAGGCCGTCTGGAGCAGCATCCGCTGCTGCGGGTCCATCGCCAGCGCCTCACGCGGGGCGATGCCGAACAGGTGCGGGTCGAACTCGGCGGCGTCGTACAGGAATCCGCCCTGACGGGTGTAGGCGGTGCCCTGGTTGGCCGGGTCCGGGTGGTAGAGCGCGTCCAGATCCCAGCCACGGTCGGTGGGGAAGTCACCAATGGCGTCCGTGCCCTGGTTCACCAGCTGCCACATGTCCTCCGGCGAGGACACCCCACCCGGGTAGTGGCAGGCCATTCCCACGATGGCGATGGGTTCGTCGGTACGGGCCGTCGAAACACCGGCGGGCAGCGCCGCGAACGTCTCGGTGGAATCCTCCTCCGGCAAGAGTTCCGTGTGCAGGTAGCCAGCGATCCGCGTCGGAGTCGGATAGTCGAAGATCAGCGCGGCGGGCAGGCGCAGGCCGGTGGCGGAGCCGAGCCGGTTGCGCAGCTCGACGGCGGTCAGCGAGTCGAAGCCCTGCTCCTTGAAGGAGCGGTCGGCGTCCACCGTCGCCTCCGAGGCGTGCCCCAGCACCGCCGCGACATGCCCCCGCACCAACTCGACGAGCCTGCGCTCGCGTTCGGTCCGTCCGAGCCCGGCGAGCTGCTCGGCGAGAGAGTTCGCCCCATCGGCTCCCGCGACGGCCTGCGCACGGGTGGCACGCCGCACGGTGCTCCGGACGAGGCCGCGCAGCACGGTCGGGATGGTCTCCCGGCCGCGCAGAGCGGCCAGATCGAGGGGAGTAGGAACCAGCGTCCCGTCCACCAACGAGGTTGCACGGTCGAGGAGTTCGAGCCCCTCGGCGGACGGCAGCGGCTGGAGACCCATCCGGCTCAGTCGTTGAAGGTCCGCAGTGGCGAGTTCGCCGGTCATGCCGCTGGTCTGCTCCCACAGGCCCCAGGCGAGCGAGGTCGCCACCAGGCCCTGGGCCCGGCGGTGCTGCGCCAACGCGTCCAGGAAGGTGTTCGCCGCCGCGTAGTTGGCCTGACCGGCACCACCCAGCACCCCCGAGACCGAGGAGTACAGCACGAACAACGCCAGATCAGCGTCCCGCGTCAACTCGTGCAGATTCAGGGCAGCCCGAACCTTCGGCTCCCACACCCGCGCGAACTGCTCGTCGGTCATCGCGCCGACCACACCGTCGTCCAAGACGCCGGCGGCGTGGACCACACCGATCAACGGGTGCTCGGCGGGAATCGCCGCCAGCACCTCCGCCAGCCGCTCCCGATCTGAGGCGTCACAGGCCACCACATCAACCCGCGCGCCATACCCCGCCAACTCCTCCACCACAGCACCAGCACCCTCAGCCGCCAACCCCCGACGACTGGTCAACACCAGCCTCCGCACACCCCGTTCGACAACCAGGTGCCGGGCCAGCAGCACACCCAGCCCACCCGTACCACCAGTCACCAGCACCGTCCCACGCGCGTCCAGCCCACGCGGCACCGACAACGCCACCTTGCCCACATGACGCGCCTGACTCATAAACCGGAACGCCGCACGCGCCCGCCGCACATCCCACACCGACACCGGCAACGGCTCCAACGCCCCCGCCTCGAACAACCCCATCAACACATCCAGCATCTCGCCGATGCGGTCCTGTCCGGCGTCCAGCAGGTCGAACGCCCGATACACCGCACCATCGAACCGCTCAGCAACCCACCCCGCATCCCGCACATCCGTCTTGCCCATCTCCACGAAACGCCCACCCGGCGAGAGCAGCCCAAGTGACGCGTCCACGAACTCCTGCGCCAGCGAGTTCAGCACCACATCCACACCCGCACCACCGGTCACCCCGGCAAAGGCCTCCCGGAAGTCCAGATCACGCGAGGACGCGATCTCCTCATCCGCAAGCCCCAGACCCCGCAGCACATCCCACTTGCCCTCACTCGCCGTCGACAGCACCCGCGCACCCAGATGACGCGCCAGCTGAATCGCCGCCATCCCCACACCACCGGCGCCCGCGTGCACCAGCACCGTCTGTCCCGCACGCAGTCCGCCGAGATCGACCAGGCCGTAGTACGCCGTCAGGAAGACCACCGGCACCACGGCCGCCTGCTCGAAGGACCACCCCTCCGGCATCCGCGCCACCCCACGCGCGTCCGCCACCGCGAACGGGCCGAAGCTCCGCAGCACCAGGCCGAACACCCGGTCACCCACCGCGAGCCCGGTTACACCCGCACCCACCTCGGTGACGATGCCCGCGGCCTCGCTGCCCAGGATGACCTCGTCCGGATACATCCCCAGACTCATCAGGACGTCGCGGAAGTTGACGCCAGCGGCGCGCACCGCGATACGGACCTCACCGGCACCCAACGGCGCCACCGCCTCGGGGGCGGGGACCAGGGACAGGCCCTCCAAAGTCCCCGAACCCGCGGTGTCCAGACGCCACGCCTCCTCACCCAGCGGCGGCGCCAGAGCCTCCCCGGAGACCGCACGCACCAGCCGCGGCAGCCACACCCGACCCTCACGCACCGCCACCTGCGACTCACCCACCGCCAGAGCCAACGCCAACGCGTCCTCGCGGTCGGTGTCCTGGCCGTTCAGGGCCGGGTCCAGGTCGACCAGCAGGAAGCGGTCGGGGTTCTCCGACTGCGCGGAGCGCACCAGGCCCCACACCGCGGAGGACGTCAGGTCCGCCACGTCCCCGCCATCGGTGCTGACGGCTCCCTGTGTGACGACGACGAGACGGGTGTCGGCCAGCCGGTCCTCAGCCAGCCAGCGGCGCAGCAGGTCCAGGACCCCGATCGTCACGCTCCCCGCGGCGGCCGACAGGTCCCCCTCCTTCGCGCCCTCGGGCGAGGCGACCAGAACGGTCCCCGGGACGGGACCCTCTCCGTCGAGCGCGCCGAGCAGTTCGCCGAGGTCCGCGTAGTACCGCGCCTCCGTACCGGCGTTGAGCGCGCCAAGCACGGTCCACTCGTGGGTGGTGGCGGCGTCGGTGGCCGGTGCCTCGGTCCACTCCAGCCGGTACAACGAGTCACCCTCACCACCACCAGCAGCGGTGGCAGCCACGGCCGAGGACAGCTGCGCCGCGTCCGCCGCACGCAACATCAACGACTCCGCCTCCACCACCAAACCACCGGACGCGTCAGCCACCCGCACCGCGACCGCGTCACCACCCACACCAGCGATCCGCACCCGCACAGCCGTCCCACCCACCGCGTGCAACGACACCCCCTCCCACATAAACGGCAACCTCAACCCCTCACCCGCATCCACCGCCAACACCGCATGCAACGCCGCATCCAGCAACGCCGGATGCACCCCAAACCGCCCCGCCTCACCCTGCTGCTCCTCCGGCAACACCACCTCAGCGAACACCTCATCACCACGCCGCCACACCGCCCGCAACCCCTGGAACGCCGGACCATACTCATAGCCCCGCACCCGGGCCTCCTCATAGAACGAGGACACCTCCACCGCCTCCGCGCCAACCGGCGGCCACACCCCCGCCAACTCACCCACCTCAGACACCACACCCACCTGCGCCACCAACACACCCTCCGCGTGACACGTCCAGGGCAGGCTCTCACCATTGCTCTCGGGCTGGGAGTGCACGGCCACGGAACGCGCGCCGCTCTCGTCCTCCTCGCTCACGGTCACCTGCACCCGCACCGCGCCGCTGTCCGGCACCGCCAGCGGGGCGTGGAACGTCAACTCCCTGACGTGTCCGCAGCCGACCTCGTCACCCGCCCGAACTGCCAGCTCCACAAAGCCCGTTCCCGGGAACAACACCGTCCCCGCCACCGCGTGATCCGCCAGCCACCCATGCGAACCCAACGACAAGCGGCCAGTCATCACCACACCGCCCTCGGACGCCAGGCTCACTGCGGCGCCCAGCAGCGGATGTTCAGCGGCGTCCAGCCCCGCGCCACTCACATCCGACGCACCAACCGACGGGTTGAGCCAGAAGTGCTCGCGCTGGAAGGCGTAGGTCGGCAGCTCCACCCGACGCGCCCCACGCCCCTCGAAGAACACCGACCAATCCACCGACAACCCACTCACCCACAACCGCGACACCGCCTCCATCACACAACCCACCTCACCCCGACCACGCCGCATCACCGGAACAAACAGCGTCCCGTCACCCTCAACACACTCCGCCCCCATACCCGACAACACCGCATCCGGACCCAACTCCACAAACCGCGACACCCCCGCCCCCACCAACCACTCCACACCCTCCGCGAACCGCACCGCCTCCCGCACATGCCGCACCCAATACGAAGCAGTACACAACTCCTCAGCACCCACCACCCCACCCGTCACATTCGAGACCACCGGAATACGCGGCACACCAAACTCCACCCCCTCCAACACCCGACCAAACTCCTCCAACATCGGCTCCATCAACACCGAATGGAACGCGTGCGAAACCCTCAAACGCCGCGCCTTCACCCCCACACCCTCACACCCAGCAACAACCTCCTCCAACACACCCAACTCACCCGAAACCACCACCGAAGCCGGACCATTAACCGCCGCCACCGACACACCCCCACCCACACCAGACAGCAACTCCTCAACCCACCCAACACCAGCAGCGATCGACACCATCCCACCACCCTCCGGCAACGCCTGCATCAACCCACCACGCGCCGCCACCACCCGACACGCATCCTCCAACGAGAACACACCCGACACATACGCCGCCGCCACCTCACCAATCGAATGACCCATCACAAAATCCGCCCGCACACCCCACGACTCCACCAACCGCCACAACGCCACCTCCACCGCGAACAACCCCGCCTGCGTAAACACCGTCTCCCCCAACAACCCCCCCACCTCAGAACCCTCCTCAGCCCACAACACCTCACCCAACGACCCCGGCAACAACCCCTCAAACCCCGAACACACCTCATCCAAAGCCGCCGCGAACACCGGGAACTCATCAGCGAGTTCCACACCCATACGAGCACGCTGCGCACCCTGACCCGTGAACATCACCGCCGTACGACCATCCACCACACCACCCACCACACACCCCACACCCGAACCCTCCACCACAGCACCACTCACACCACCACCAGCAACCAACCCACCCAACCCACCAACCAACCCACCCACATCCGAACCCCACACCACACCACGAGAACCCAACCCCGCACGCCCCGACACCAACGACCACCCCACATCCACCGCACCCACACCACCATCAGCCACCACACCCACCAAACGCTCCGCCTGACCCACCAACGCCGCCGACGACGCACCCGACAACACCCACGGCACCACAGACCCCACACCCGAACCCGACACCGAACCACCGTCCGGCTCCAACTCCGGCTCACGCTCCGGAACCTGCTCCAGCACCACATGCGCGTTCGTGCCACTGATACCGAACGAGGAGACGGCGGCCCGGCGCGGGCGCTCGCCCGGCTCCCAGGGCTGTGCCTCGGTCAGCAGCTTCACCGCGCCCGACTCCCAGTCGACGTGCGGGGAGGGCTCATCCACGTGCAGCGTGCGCGGCAGCACACCCGCACGCATCGCCATGATCATCTTGATGACACCCGCCACGCCAGCGGCGGCCTGCGAGTGCCCGATGTTCGACTTGATCGACCCCAGCCACAACGGACCGCTCTCCGCACGCTCCTGGCCGTAGGTGGCCAGCAGCGCCTGCGCCTCGATCGGGTCACCCAGCGAGGTCCCCGTCCCGTGCGCCTCCACCACGTCCACGTCCGAGGCCGACAGGCCCGCGCTCGCCAGCGCCTGCCGGATCACCCGCTGCTGCGAGGGGCCGTTGGGCGCGGTCAGCCCGTTGGACGCACCGTCCTGGTTGATCGCCGAACCCCGCACCACAGCAAGGACGTTGTGCCCCTTGCGCCGCGCGTCCGACAGCCGCTCCAGCAACATCACACCGGCACCCTCGGACCACCCCGTGCCATCGGCCGCCGCCGCGAACGACTTGCACCGGCCATCAGGCGCCAGCCCGCGCTGGCGGCTGAACTCCAGGAAGGTCGCGGGGGTCGGCATGACGGTGACACCACCGGCCAGCGCCATGTCGCACTCGCCGCTACGCAGCGCCTGCGCGGCCATGTGCAGGGCGACGAGTGAGGAGGAGCAGGCCGTGTCCACGGAGACCGCCGGGCCCTCCAACCCGAAGGTGTAGGCGAGACGGCCGGTCAGCACACTGGCCCAGCTGCCGGTGCCGAGGTAGCCCTCGACCTCCTCCGGAACGCTGTGCAGACGGCTCGCGTAGTCGTGGTACATCACACCCGCGAACACACCCGTACGGCTCCCCCGCACCGAGTCCACCGCGATACCGGCCCGCTCGAACACCTCCCAGGAGGTCTCCAGCAGGATTCGCTGCTGCGGGTCCATCGCCAGCGCCTCACGCGGCGACACCCCGAACAGCCCGGCGTCGAACTCCGCCGCGTCATACAGGAAGCCACCATCCCGCGCGTACGACTTGCCGGGCGCGCCCGGGTCCGGGTCGTACAGGTTCTCCAGGTCCCATCCACGGTCCACCGGGAACGGACCGACCGCGTCCCCGCCCTCAACGACCAGGTTCCACAGGTCCTCAGCCGAGACCACTCCGCCGGGGTAGCGGCACGCCACCGACACGATCGCCACCGGGTCATCCGCCACAGCCACCGACACGGGCGCCACCTCAGCGCCCACATCACCCACGGCGCCCAGCAGCTCGTCCCGCAGCAGTCCCGCAGCCGCGACCGGCGTCGGGTAGTCGAACACCAGCGTCGCGGGCAGCCTCAAACCCGCCGCCTCACCCAGACGGTTCCGCAACTCGACGGCCAGCAGCGAGTCGAAGCCCAGCTCCTTGAACGTCCGGTCAGTGTCGACCACCCGGTCCGTGGTGTATCCGAGGACCAGGGCCACGGTCGTCCGGACCACGTCCAGCAGCTCGTCCTCCTGGCTCTCCCGGGGCAGGCCGATCAGGCGGCGGGTGAGGGAGTCGGCGACCGCGTCGCCCGAGGGGGCGGTGACCGCCCGCCGCCCGGTGCCCTGCACAAGGCCACGCAGCAGGGGCGACAGAGTGCCGCTGGCCAGCTGAGCGCGGAACGCGGCGCTGTCGAGCTTCGCGGTCACCAGAAGCGCGTCAGCCGCGCCGCTGCCGAAGTCGAACAGATCGAGTCCCTGCGAGGAGGGCAGCCCCACGATCCCGTTGCGGGCCATCCGGGTCACCGCGATCTGGTCCATTTGGCCGGTGATGCCACTGGCTTCGGCCCACAGACCCCAGGCCAGCGAGGTGGCGGGCAGGCCCTGGGCACGGCGGTGCTGTGCGAGGGCGTCCAGGAAGACGTTGGCGGACGCGTAGTTGGCCTGGCCGGGCCCGCCCAGGACGCCGACGACGGAGGAGAAGAGCACGAAGGACGACAGGGTCTCCGTCTCCCGCGTCAGCTCGTGCAGGTTGACCGCCGCGTCCACCTTGGGCCGCAGCACCCGCGCGAACCGCTCCGGGCTGAGCCCGGTGACGATCGCGTCGTCCAGCACACCCGCGGTGTGCACAACGCCGGTGAGGGGGTGCTCGGCTGGTACGGACGCCAGTACCCGCGCCAGTTCCTCGCGGTCCGCCGCGTCACAGGCCACGACCTCGGCGGTGGCGCCCGCCTCCGCCAGCTCGGCCACCAACTCCGCCGCGCCCGCGGCCTCCAGGCCACTGCGGCTGGTCAACACCAGGCGCCGTACGCCCTGTTCCGCGACCAGGTGCCGCGCCACCAGCGCGCCCAGCACGCCCGTGCCACCCGTGATGAGGACCGTGCCCTCGGGCGACCACTCCAGGCGTCCGGGGGACGCCGCGCCACGAGTCAACCGCGGGGCCAGGACCTCGTCGCCACGGACGGCCAGCTGCCACTCCCCCGCCCCGAGGGAGGCCGCCAGCTGGGCCGCCGGAGCGTCGGACCGCGGGTCCGAGTCGATGAGCGCGAACCGGCCGGGGTTCTCCACCTCGGCGGAACGGATGAGGCCCCACACACCGGCGGCGGCGAGGTCCGTCACGTCCTCGTCGCCGACGGCGATGGCGCCCTCCGTGGCGATCACCAGACGGGACTCGGCGAGCCGCTCCTCGGCCAGCCACTCCTGGACGGTCCGCCAGGTGCTGATCACGGTCTCGTGGGCGGACTCGGCTGCCCCGTCGGCCAGTTCGGCGCCACGGACGGGCAGCAGTACGGCGGCGGGCGGTTCCGGCGCCGCGGCCAGCTCGGCGATGCTCGCGTAGCGCGGAAGCCCGAGTCCGTGGGGGTCCGCGTCTCCCAGCAGGGCCCAGTGCGCGGACGCCCCGGCGAGGTCAGCGGAGGCAGGCGTCCACTCCACCCGGTACACCGCGTCGTGCTGGGCGCTGGAGGAGGCCAACTGCCCGGACGTGACGGGGAGCAGGGCCAGCGACTCGGCCCAGACGACAGGCGCACCCGTGCCGTCCGCCACCAGGACCGACAGGACGTCGCCGCCGGTGCGGGCCAGCCGCACCCGGACGGTGGCGGCGCCCACCGCCGCGAGGGACACGCCGGACCAGGTGAACGGCAGCAGTGTGTCGCCGCCGTCCGCGGGCAGGGCCGCGTGCAACGCGGCGTCCAGGACGGCGGGGTGAATCCCGAAGTGGGCCGCCTCGGCCTGCTGGTCCTCGGGCAGCCCGACCTCGGCGAAGAGTTCGTCGCCACGTCGCCACATCGCCCGCATGCCGCGGAACACCGGGCCGTACATGTAGGCGGCGTCACGCAGCCGCTCGTACCAGTCACGAACGTCGACGGGTTCGGCGCCCGTGGGCGGCCAGACGGTCATGTCGGCCGTGGGAGCGGCCAGTTGGGGGACGTCCAGCACGCCCTGCGCGTGACGCGTCCAGCTGCCGTCGGCCGCGTCGCCGTCGGGCCGGGAGTAGATGCCGAGAGACCGCTGTCCGGTGTCGTCGGGCGCGCCCACCACGACCTGGAGCCGCACGGCGCCCTGTTCGGGCAGCACCAGCGGGGTCTCCAGCGTCAGTTCGCTCAGCTGGCGGCAGCCCACCTCGTCGCCGGCGCGAACTGCCAGCTCCACGAAGCCCGTTCCCGGGAACAGCACCGTCCCCGCCACCTCGTGATCCGCCAGCCAGGGGTGCGTACGCAGCGACAGCCTTCCCGTCAGCACGGCGCTGTCGTCTCCGGCGAGGCTCATCGCGGCGCCCAGCAGGGGGTGTTCGGCGGACGTCAGCCCGGCGCCGCCCACATCCCCGCCACCAGCCCGCGCCTCCAGCCAGTACCGCTCCCGCTGGAACGCGTACGTCGGCAGCTCCACCCGGCGCACCGCCCGCCCGGTGAACACCCCCGACCAGTCCACCTCCACTCCGCGCACCCACAGGGTCGCCGCGTTGGCGATCAGCCGCGCGTTCTCCTCCTCCCGGCGACGGAGCGTGCCCACCACGACGGCCTCGACGCCCGCGTCCTCAGCGATGGCCTCCACGCCCATCGTCAGTACCGGATGCGCGCTCACCTCAACCACCCGGGAGCAGCCTGACTCCAGTGCCCTGCTGACCGCGTCGCTGAAGCGCACCGGCTGGCGGAGGTTGGTGTACCAGTAGTCCGGGTCCATCGTCGCGGAGTCCAGCGCCTCGCCGGTGACCGTCGAGATCACCGGAACCCGCGAGGTGCGGGCCTCGATACCGGACAGCGCCTCCAGCATCCGCTCCCGCACCCGCTCCACCACCGCCGAGTGCGAGGCGTACTCGATCGGCACGCGCCGCGCGCGCACCCCTTCTCCCTCAGCGAGCGCGGCGATCCGCTCCAGATCCGCCACCTCACCCGAAACCACCGTCGCCGACGGGCCGTTGTACGCCGCCACCGTCAAGCGCCCGCCGCACTCCGCGATCCAGTCCAGCACCCGCTCCGTGCTCGCGGCGAGCGACATCAGACCCCCGTGGCCCGCCACATGCTCCTGGATCACCAGCGCCCGCAGCGCCACCACCCGCGCGCCGTCCGCCACACTCAACGCACCCGCCGCGACAGCCGCGGCGATCTCACCCTGCGAATGACCCACCACGGCCGAAGGAGTGACCCCCAGCGACTCCCACACGGCGGCCAGAGACACCATCACCGCCCAGGAGGCGGGCTGGACCACGTCCTCCCGCTCCAGCCAGCTCTCGTCCTCCCCCAACAGCACCTCACGCAGCGACCATCCGAGCAACGGCTTCAGAGCCGCCTCACACTCCGCCATCCGCTCCGCGAACACCGGCGAGGACTCCAGCAGCCCACGGCCCATCCCCGCCCACTGCGCGCCCTGGCCCGGGAAGACGAACAACACACCCGAACCCGCGGCCGAGCCCGAACCCACCGCGCCCGACACCAGATTCGCGGCCACCGCACCCGAACTCAGCGCCGCCAGACCGGAGTTCAACTCAGCCGACTGCGCACCCCACACCACCGCACGGTGCT
Source organism: Streptomyces sp. AJS327 (assembly GCF_013450295.1). Lineage (GTDB taxonomy): Bacteria > Actinomycetota > Actinomycetes > Streptomycetales > Streptomycetaceae > Streptomyces. The sequence continues at coordinate 1,694,872 of NZ_SKBR01000002.1, read as the reverse complement.
CCAGCACCGAGCGCGAGGACAGCAGACTCCACCCCACATCCACTGGATCGCCATCGCCCACAGCCGCCGACAGCCGACCGGCCTGCGCCGAGAGCGCATCCGCCGAACGCGCCGACACCAGCCACGGCAGCACCGGCGAACCCGACAGGGCGCCCGCGCCCGAGACCACCGTCGTAGCCGAACCGGTCCCGGAGCCCGACTCCGACTCGGCGGCCGACGGGGCGGATTCCACGATCACGTGGGCGTTGGTGCCCGAGACACCGAAGGAGGAGACCGCGCCACGCAGTGGCCGGTCACCGTCCCGCTCCCAGGCGCGTGCCTCCGTCAGCAGACGCACCTCACCCGCGGACCAGTCGACGTGCGGGGTGGGCTCGTCCACGTGCAGCGTGCGCGGCAGCACACCCTCACGCATCGCCATCACCATCTTGATGACGCCCGCCACACCGGCGGCGGCCTGCGTGTGCCCGAAGTTGGACTTGATGGAGCCAAGCCACAGCGGCTGGTCCTCGGGGCGGTCCTGGCCGTAGGTGGCCAGCAGCGCCTGCGCCTCGATCGGGTCACCCAACGAGGTACCGGTGCCGTGCGCCTCCATGGCGTCGACGTCGGCGGCTCCGAGTCCGGCGTTGGCGAGTGCCTGACGGATGACGCGCTGCTGCGAGGGGCCGTTGGGAGCGGTCAGCCCGTTGGACGCACCGTCCTGGTTGATCGCCGAACCCCGCACCACAGCAAGGACGTTGTGCCCGTTCCGCACCGCGTCCGACAACCGCTCCACCACCAGGACACCCACGCCCTCGGCCCAGCCGGTGCCGTCGGCGGCCGCCGCGAACGGCTTGCACCGGCCGTCCGCCGACAGGCCACGCTGGCGGCTGAACGCCACGAACATGCCGGGGGTGGGCATGACGGTGGCGCCACCAGCCAGGGCGAGGTCGCACTCGCCGTTGCGCAGGGACTGGACGGCCATGTGCAGGGCCACCAGCGAGGAGGAACAGGCGGTGTCCACCGTCACCGCCGGGCCCTCGAACCCGAAGGTGTAGGAGAGACGGCCGGAGACGACGCTGGTGGCGTTACCGGTGAGCGAGAAGCCCTCCACCGGCTCCCCCGCCTCGTGCAGCCGGTCGCCGTAGTCCTGGGCCATGGCACCGGCGAACACGCCGGTCTGGGAGCCACGCAGGGTGGCGGGGGCGATGCCCGCGCGCTCGAACGCCTCCCAGGTGGTCTCCAGCAGCAGCCGCTGCTGCGGGTCCATCGCCAGCGCCTCACGCGGCGAGATGCCGAAGAACCCGGCGTCGAAGTCGGCGGCGTCGTGCAGGAATCCACCGTCGCGGGCGTAGCTGGTGCCGTGGTGCTGCGGGTCCGGGTGGTACAGCCCCTCCAGGTCCCAGCCACGGTCCGTGGGGAACGGGGTGACGACGTCCAGCTCTTCGCTGACGACCCGCCACAGATCCTCCGGCGACTCGATGCCGCCGGGGTAGCGGCAGGCCATGCCGACGATGGCGATGGGCTCCTGGGAGGCGAGGCCGGTGAGCCGGGGGCCGTCGTTCTCGGGGGTGAGGCCCAGCAGTTCGGCACGCAGGTGCTCGGCGAGCACCTCGGGTGAGGGGTAGTCGAACAGGAGGCTGGAGGGGAGCTTGAGGCCGGTGGCGGTGGTGAGGCGGTCACGCAGCTCGACGGAGGTGAGCGAGTCGAAGCCGAGGTCCTTGAAGGACCAGGTGAAGTCCAGCTCCTCGGACTCGGTCATCGAGTGGCCGAGGACCATCGCGATGTCGAGCCGCACCTGTTCCCGTATGGCGCGGGTCTGTTCGGCGGCAGGCAGGGTGGCGAGCCGGTCGTGCCAGGCACGGTGCGGGGTGGACGCCGCGTCGTCGGCGTCCACCGTCTCGGCCGGTGCTCCGGGCCGTTCGGCGGGGGCGGCGGGCAGCGCGGGGGCCACCGGGGCGGAGTCGAGACTGATCCAGTACCGCTTGCGCTGGAAGGCGTAGGTGGGCAGGGGGATCCGGCGACCGGTGACGCCGCCGGTGAGGGCGGGATGGGCCGGGGCGGCGCCGCGGACGTGGAGTCCGGCCAGGGCGGCGAGGAGGGTCCGCGGTTCGGGGCGGTCCCGGCGCAGCGCGGTGTGGAAGGCGACGTCGCCGGGCCGGGCGTCGTCGGCGCGGTCCGCGAGGCACTCGCGTCCCATGGCGGACAGGGCGCCGTCCGGGCCGAGTTCGAGGAAGGTGGTGACGTCCTGGTCCAGCAGCCAGTTCAGGCCGTCGGCGAAGCGGACCGCCTGGCGGACGTGGCGCACCCAGTAGTCGGGGGTCTGGATCTCCTCGGAGTCGGCGGGGGCGCCGGTGAGGTTGGAGATGATCGGCACCGTGGGCGCGTGAAAGTCGAGTTCCCCGGCGACGCGGCGGAACTCCTCCAGCATGGCGTCCATGTGACCGGAGTGGAAGGCGTGGCTGACGGGCAGCGCGCGGGTCTTCCGGCCGCGTTCGGCCCAACGGGCGGCGAACGCGGTGACCGCGTCCGCGTCGCCGGAGACGACGCAGGAGCCGGGGCCGTTGACGGCCGCGATACCCAACCGGCCGTCGCCGCCATCGAGTTCGGCGGTCAGTTCCCGCTCGGTGGCCTGGATGGCGGCCATGGCGCCGCCCTCGGGCAGCGCCTGCATCAGCCTGCCGCGGGCGGTGACGAGCGCGCAGGCGTCGGCGAGGGAGAGCACGCCGGAGACGTGGGCGGCGGCGAGTTCACCGATGGAGTGGCCGAGGAGGTAGTCGGGCGTGACACCGAACGACTCGACGAGTCGGTAGAGGGCGACCTCGACGGCGAAGAGGGCGGTCTGGGTGAAGGCGGTCTGGGCGAGCCGTTCGGTGGTCTCCGGGGTCGGCTCGGCGAAGAGCAGGGTGCGTACCTCGGGGTCGAGGTGGGCGCAGACCTCGTCCAGGGCGCGGGCGAACGCGGGCTGCGCGGCGTGGAGTTGGCGTCCCATGCCGACGCGCTGGCTGCCCTGGCCGGAGAAGAGGAACGCGGTGCGGCCCTCGCTGACGGCGCCCCGCACGATCTCCGGCGCGGGCTGTCCCGCCGCCAGCGCGTCGAGTGCCTGGGCGTACCCCTCGCGGTCGGTGGCGAGGACGACCGCGCGCCGCGCGAAGGGAGTTCGGGTGGTGGCGAGCGCGTGGGCGAGGTCCGGGACGGACTGCTCGGGGTGCGCGTCGAGGTGCTCGCGCAGCCGCTGGGCCTGGGCCCGCAGGGCGGTGTCGGTGCGGGCGGAGAGCGCCCAGCCCTGGCCGCAGTCCGTGGTGGGGGCGGTGGGCTCGGCCGGTGCGGTGGCGGGGGCCGCGCCGAGGACGACGTGGCAGTTGGTGCCGCCCATACCGAACGAGCTGACGCCAGCGAGGGGGTGCTGCCCGGACACGGGCCAGTCGGTCAGCTCGGTCTGGACGCGGAGGCCCAGCTCGTCGAGCGGGATGTCGGGGTGGGCCTGCTGGAAGTTGAGGCTGGGCGGCAGCTGCCCGTGACGGAGGGCGAGGGCGGTCTTGAGGAACCCCGCGATGCCCGCGGCGCCTTCCAGGTGGCCGATGTTGGTTTTGACGGAGCCGACGGCGAGTTGACCGCCGGGTTCGCGTCCCGCGCCGAGGACGCTGCCGAGGGCGGTCGCCTCGACGGGGTCACCGCGCCGGGTGCCGGTGCCGTGCAGTTCGACGTACTGGACGTGGGACGGGTCGACGCCCGCGCGCCGGTAGGCGTGGGTGAGGACGCGCTGCTGTCCCTCGGGGGTGGGGACGGTGAGTCCCTCGCCACCACCGTCGTTGTTGGTAGCGCTGCCGACGATGACGCAGTAGACGTCGTCGCCGTCGGCGAGGGCACGGGCGAGGGGCTTGAGGACGACGAGTCCGGCGCCCTCACCGCGCACGTAGCCGTTGGCGCGGGAGTCGAAGGTGTAGCAGCGCCCGTCGGGTGAGAGAGCTCCGAACTTGGCGGCGCTGATGGTGCTTTCAGGAATGAGGTTGAGGTTGACACCACCCGCCAGGGCGATCTCGCTCTCCCCGGTGCGCAGGCTCTCGCACGCCAGGTGGATGGCGACGAGCGAGGAGGACTGACCGGTGTCGACAGTCATGCTGGGCCCGTTGAGGCGCAGCGCGTAGGAGATGCGGTTGGCGATGATGCTGCGGTGCAGGCCGGTGACGCTGTGCGAGCCGATGGCCTCGGCGCCATGCCGGTGCAGCAGGGTGGCGTAGTCATCCCAGATGGCGCCGACGAAGATGCCGGTGCTGTGCTCGGTGAGGGAGCCGGGGACGATTCCGGCGTCCTCCAGGCTCTCCCAGCTCAGTTCGAGCATCAGTCGCTGCTGGGGGTCCATGGCGGTGGCTTCGCGGGGGGAGATACCGAAGAAGCCGGGGTCGAAGGTGTCGACGTGGTCGAGAAACCCGCCACGACGGGTGTTGATCTTTCCTCGGGAGGTGGTGTCCTCGTCGAAGTAGTCCTCGGCATCCCACCGTTCGGCGGGTGTCGTGGTGACGGCCTCGCGGCCCTCACGCAGCAGCTCCCAGAACGCGTCCGGGTTGCTGGCGCCGGGGAGCCGGCAGGAGAGTCCGACGACGGCTATGTCTTCGGGTCGCATCGCCTGCGCGCCCACGAGGTTCGCGTTGTCAGAGCTTCCTGCATTCGCCACGAGGTCTCCCCTTGACACTCAGCCCGTGAGGGCGGAGCCGAGTAACAGCGTTCGGCCTTGGGTAAGGAGTGACACGGCACCGCCCGTCGGGCCCGGCGCGGGGGTATCGCACAGTGGAAATTCACGTCAGATCCCGCATCGTCGCCAAATCGGACAGGCGTCGCCTCATCTTTCCCCAAGGAGATCAACCAGAGTAGGAAGGTGACGCGCGACTACCAACCCCTGTCTTCCACGTCGAGACCCGAGTCACGAAATGGTCAAAATAAGGGTTCCAACGACCCCTAAATTAGGGGTCACTCGCACCCCTGACATAGGGGTTCCGCCACGCCGTACCGCCGGGGAGAATCCCAGGAACCAGCATGCAACCCGCCGGACGGACGAGAGAGACGGAAGCGTGCCCGACGAAACGACGTGCAAGGCCCTGGCCGTGGCGCACTGCGAGCGCATCAACGCGGGGGATGTCGAGGGCTTGCTGAAGCTCTACTCTCCGGCTGTGCGCTTTGAGGACCCGGTCGGCGGCGGGGAGCGCATCGGCCACGGGGCCCTGCGTTCCCATATCGCGGGGGCGGTGACCGGCGGAGTGCACGACGCGTACGGCGAGCCGGTCGCGGCGCCGGACGGACGGCACGCGGCGGTGCCGGTGACGTCCACGGTGAATTTCCTCCCGAACGGTCCGCTGATGGTGCGGTACGGAATGCTCGACACCCCGGAGGACCCCGAGAACGCGCGCATGGAGTACTCCTGCACTCTGGTGATCCAGGTCGGTGAGTCGGAACTGATCGAGGATATGCGGGTGTACTGGGGCCGTTCCGACGTACGTTTCGTCGACTGAGCACGCGGTTTCGGTCCGGAGATTCTGAGAGGTAACCGTCGTGGTCGACGAGGAGAAGCGCAAAGCCATCGCGCTCGAATACTGCCGGTTGATGAATTCCGGTGACCTAGAAGGCGTCCTGGCACTCTTCACCCCCGATGTCCGCTTTCAGGACCCGGTGGGCACACCGGCGTTGCTGGGCAGGGACGCCCTGCGAACACATCTGTCCCAGGCCATCGCGGGACGTATCCAGGAAACCCCCGGCACTCCGACGGCGTCACTGGACGGGGAGAGCGTGGCGCTGCCCCTCTCCGGAACGATGGACGTGCCGGGCAGCTCCGACGGCACCCGCTTCGCGTTCAACATGATCAGTCTGCTGCGGGTGAACTCGGCTGGCCTGATCTACGAGACTCGCGTGATCGCCGGCCAGACGGATTTCACCGTGCTCTCCTGAGCACCCCACGCACCGGCCATCCCACCCACGCGGGGAGTGGCCGGGATGGAGCCGCGTCACCGTCGGATGCCAGGTGGCGCGGCTTCTACCTGTCCGGCGGCTGACGGCGGCGGGTTCTGATGGCGACGCGGCGGGTTCTGATGGCGACAGGGCCGAGCGGTCACTCCGGTCATCACCCATCGCCCCCGCGTGGTCACGTCCTGCCCCGGAGGTACATGGGGGTGATGGGGGCCTCGGGAGTGGGGAAGCGCATCCCCTCCCGGAGGGTTGGCACTTCCGGACACTCCTCCGTCTCCCCTACCGGCCGCTACCGGCTGAGGGTGTCCCGACTCCGCGTTCTCCCGGCACGCAGATGCTCCGGCCACCGTTCCGGACGGAACCGGGTGGCCGGACCACAGCGTGGGCGGGTGTGGGCCCCAGGGGCCCCAACGGGTCCGCGATACGGGGACGTTGACCAGCGTGCGGTAGTTCACCGCGGTGGCAGTCCCCGGGTCGCTCCGCCGGTCAACGCAGCAGGGCCCACTCCTCATCCGTGATGGGGGGCTCGGTCAGCTGCGGGTACGCGGCCCCCTTCCGGAGGGCGTTGACCACCGAGGGCGCCTGGAGGCTGTCCGCGGGCGCGGCCAGGGTGGCGACCCCAGCGGAGGCGGCGCCGATGACCGGGTCGGCGAGCGCGGCGGTGCCGACGACCTCCGCGAAGTCCTGGCGCCGGTGCAGGTCCTCGGACAGCCGGGGGTCCTTCGCGTCGACCCGGCACTCTGGGTAGAACACGTCCTGGGAGGCGGCCAGAATCCACGGGTCGTCAACGGCCTTCGCGATGCCCTTCATCGCGGTGGCGGCCATGTCCGGCTTGCCGAGACGGCGGCGGAGGGTGCGGTCCAGGGTCGCCGCGCCGCGGGCGGCTGAACTCATCCCGTGGCCGTAGATGGGGTTGAACGCGGCGAAGGCGTCCCCGATGACGACGAGGTTGTCCGGCCAACGGTCGAGCCGGTCGTAGTGCGTACGGCGGTTGGCGGTGCTGCGCGAGCCGCGCACCGGGCCTATGGGCTCGGCGGTCGCCAGGACCTGCGCGACGAGCGGGTGCCGCAGGCCCTCCGCGAAGGCGGTGAACCCGGCGTCGTCCGTGGGGGGTTCGCCGCCCCGCGTCCCGGAGAGGGTGACGATCCACTGGCCGTTCTCGACGGGCAGGATGAGACCGCTCTGCCCTGGGACGTCGACCCGGTAGTCGGAGTAGACGCTGACCACGGGGAACTTGGCGGCGGCCCGTTCGGGGGCGCGGTAGACCCGGGTGGAGTAGGTGATGCCGGAGTCGACGACCTCCTCCTCCGGCTCCGCGACGCCGAGGGGGCTGATCCAGTGCCGCAGCCGGGACCCACGGCCGGTCGCGTCGACGACCACGTCGGCGGCGTGGGTGGTGGAGGTGTCCCCGCCCCGGGGCCGGACGGTGACGGCGTCGACGTGCGCGTCGGAACCCTGGAACCCGGCGACCTCGGTCTCGGCGAGCACGGTGACGCCCTCGTCAGCGAGCACCTGGTCCCGGATGACCCAGTCCAGGAGAGGGCGGCTGGCCGCGAGCATGAACTGGGTCTCGGGGAAGCGCCGCTGCCACCCGTAGGCCGACATGCTGACCATGTCGGCCTGGACGCCGACCCGGTGGGCGCCAGCCGAGAGCAGGCGCTCGGTGGTGCCGGGGAGGAGGGACTCGATGAGACGGGCGCCACCGGACCACATCAGGTGCGCGTGGCGGGCCTGCGGAACTCCCTTGCGCAGTTCGGGTCCTGGAGGGAGTTCGTCGCGGTCGATAACGGTGACCCGGTCGAGATGCCGGCGGAGCACTCGGGCTGCCAGCATTCCAGCGAGGCCGCCACCGAGCACCACGCCGTGGGTGGGCTTCGTCGACACAGGGGGGTTCCTTCCCGTTTTTCATGGCATGCCCGACGTCTGGAGTGGATCTTCCAGACTGGTCTCCCGAATCTATTGAGGGACCTCCGGGCCACCAACCCCTAACCTCCGCCCATCTCCCGTCCCCCTACGCGCGCGTTGGGGCGCGTCCGGCCGCGAGTGGCCTGGCCCGGAAGGGGAGTTAAGCGGCGCGCGCTCCTCGGCCATCGGCCGGAGTGACGTGGAGGTGCCGCCCTGGCCAGGGTGTTTGGTCAGCCATCTCCCTCCGCGACAGGGGGGTTGGGCGACCGGTGGAGAGGTGGTGGCATGCCGGCAGAGGAGTACCCCGCATTATGTCAACCCCTAAGTTGGGTATTCCGGGGTTGGGAATGCACCACTCCGTTTATGCCACCACCGCGTTGTTGCCCATGGGTAACGCTTCGGTAAGCCGATGGAAAAGTCGGGGCTGTAGGCTGTGTCTGACGAAGGGGATCCAACGAACGGCTACCGGTGTGCGCCCCCGTGCCAATGGCCCGACCAAAATGGTCTATTGGCGGACAACCGGTGGGCGCGGAGGTGAGCGTCGGCAGTGTGACGGATGGCGGCGACGGATGTTCTACCCACTGTGACACCCGGAACACACGGTTCAACTGTCAAGTATCGGTGTCGTGTTCATCCGGTCCCGTCGCGCCGGATGGCCCACCACCGTGGAGTTGACCGTCCGGGAGAACGCCGGTCGAGGAGAAGAAGAAGGACGCGCCGGCTGACCCCGGTACTCCGCCGTCGGCCGCTCGTGCCACGCCGTACACCTATCTGATCCGGAGCGTTGGACCGGTGCCACCTGACGAGTGGCGGCAACAGGGAATGGCCCGGCGCGTCGTGGCGCGCCGTGTTACGCAAGGGGGAACGACGAGTGGTACTGACTCAGCGGGGAGCACAACTCGCACATCTTCGTGCGGCGTTCGACGACTGCGCCGGTCAGCAGGAGGGCAAGGTCATCGTGGTCAGCGGGGCGGTCGGCAGCGGTAAGACCGCGCTGCTGGAGACCTTCGCCTCGCAGGTGGCCGCCCACCCCGTCCACGTGCTGAGTGCCACGGGGTCACAGGCCGAACGCACGCTGCCGTTCGGGGTGATGGACCAGCTCATCGACAGCTCCGGGCTCACCCGGATCGCGATCCAGGAGATCGCCACGGCCGTCCGCCACCTCCCCCTCACCCCTCATGACGAGTCGGCCAGCACCCCTCCACCCCGGGACGCCCCCTCCCGGCGAACCCCCACCACCGTGCAGGAACTGCTCGGTTCCCTGGCGCGCCTGGCCGGTCCCGCACCGCTCGTCCTCATGGTCGACGACGTCCAGCACGCGGACTCCGAGTCCCTGCGCTGCCTGCTGTACCTGATACGCCGGACCCGGCACAAGCAGGTTCTGACCGTCCTCACCGAGTCCCCGATGCTGCGGTGCTCCTACCCGCACTTCCAGGCCGAGTTGCTGAGTCAGCCCCATGTCTCCCGGCTGCGCCTCGGCCCGCTGTCCGACGAGGCCCTCACCGAGCTGGCCCACACGCACCCCTCCCCCCTGAGCCGGCTGCGGATCGCGCGGGAGGCGCTCACGCTGACCGGCGGCAGTCCGCTGCTGATGCGCTCCCTCCTCGACGACGACGCCCCCGAGCCGCCCACCGGGCCGGGCGAGGCGCCGTCCAGGAGCGGCTGGGAGGTCGGTGTCCCGGCGGATGCGACCGGGGTCCACAGCACCTTCGACCAGGCGGTACTGCGCTGCCTCTACCGGCACGAGCCGGAGGTGCGCGACACCGCGCAGGCACTGGCGGTCTTCGGGCGGCCGGTCACCCACGAGGTACTGGTGCGGTTCCTGAGGGTCGCCCCGGAGTACGTCGTCCAGTCGATGCAACTCCTCCGTCGTTCCGGGCTGGTGAAGGGCACGGAGCTGCGGCACCCCCGCGTGGCGCGGGCGATACTGGCCGATCTCTCCTCCGAGGTGCGGTGCCAACTGCACCGGCGCGCGGCCGAGTTGCTGCACGACCACGGAGCCGAGCCGGGGGTGACGGCGCAGCACCTCGTCGCCGCGGACTGGGCCGAACCGGCCTGGGCCCAGGTGGCGTTGCGGGACGCCGCGGCCCAGGCGCTGGCCGCGGGACGCCCGGACGTCGCCGGTACCTGTCTTCGGCTCATCCACCGCCCGGAGGCGAACCGTGGCCGGTGGTCGGCGACGGACTCGATGCTGGTGCGCGCCCGCTGGCAGATCAACCCGCTGTCCCTCGCCGCCGACCTGGAGGCGCTGACCACACCGGGCGCCGACGCGGCCACGTACGACCCGGCGGCGCTGAACGCGGTTCCGGCGCTGCTGTGGCACGGCCGGACGGACACGGCCTGCGCCATCGAGCGGTCGGTGGCCGGGCGGGAGGAACGGGATCCGGAGGTGCGTGCCCAGCTCGCCGCCGCCCGGCTGCGGATCTCCCTCGCCTTCCCCGACCGCTATCCGCGGGAGCGGGCGGCCGCCGGGAAGGTCGCGGACGGCGATGTGGCGACCTCGGAGACCGGACGCCAGCTGGACACCATGACCCTGCTCGCCGACGCGCTCATCCCCGAGCGGGCCCGCCCCGACACGGCTCCCAACGCGGAGCTGATGATCCGGCGCTACATGGCCGACGACGGCGCGCTGGGGCTGATGGCCGCGCCGCTGCTGGCGCTGCTCTACTCGGGGCGGCCCGACCTGGCGGCGGACTGGACACGGGCGCTGCTGAAGCGTCCCGCGCTGGGGCACGCCCCCACCTGGAAGGCGATCGTGCACGCCATCCGCGGTGAGGCGGCGCTGCGGCTGGGACTCCTCGGGGAGGCGGACGAACAGGCCAGGGCGGCCCTGTCGGTGATCACCCCGCAGGCGTGGGGCATCGCGGTGGCCGCGCCGCTGAGCACCCTGGTCGGCACGGCGACGGAGACCAACCGCTTCGAGGACGCGGTGCGGTGGCTGGCGAAGCCCGTACCCGCCGAGGCGTTCCGCACCCCGGTCGGCCTGCACTACCTGTCGGCCCGCGCCCGCTTCCACCTGGCGGCGGGGCGGCGGCGCGCGGCCCTCGACGATCTGCACTGGTGTGGTCAGGAGGCCACCACCTGGCGGATGGACACGGCCGCCCTCGTCCCGTGGCGGCTGGACCTGGCCCGGGTGCGGCTGACCTACGGGGAGCACGGTGAGGCGACGCGGCTGCTGGAGGAGCAGCTGAGCGAGGAGCGGGTGGTCGACGACCGGACCAGGGGTACCGCGCTGCGGCTGCTCGCCGGGCTCCGCCCGCCCGAACACGGTGCTCCGCTGCTGCGACAGGCGATAGAGCTGCTGGAAGGCTGCGGTGACCGGGTCGAGTTGGCCCGCGCGCTGGCGGGCGGCGGGACGAGTTCGGCCCGGGCGGCCACCTCCGCCGAGTCGCGTCCCCTTCCGCCACGGGAGGAGCGGCTGGCCCAGGTCACCGGTGCTCCGCAGACGGCGCAGCGCACCGGCCGGACGACGGCCGAGGTCAGTCTACGGGCCGCCGCCACCCCGTCGGCTCAGCGGCAGCACCCCGGTGGGCTCAGTCAGGCGGAGCGGCGGGTGGCGACCCTCGCGGCGCAGGGGCACACCAACCGGCAGATCTCCGGCAAGCTGTTCATCACGGTGAGCACCGTCGAGCAGCATCTCACCCGGGTCTACCGGAAGTTGGACGTCAAGCACCGGACCGAGCTGGCGAAGCGGCTGGCCGCGGTGCGGGCGGGCGTCCCGCACGCCGACGGCTGAGGCCGTCGCCCCGGTGGGCGCCGTCTCTCCCGTGGGTTCCGTCCGGTGGGTGCTGACAGCCGAACTCCCGGGTGTCCAGGCGGTGTTACCGCGTACGGCGGAGGAGGGTTGGGCCGGGGACCGGCGTCGGTGCGCTGGTCCCCGGCCCTCCTCGTCCGGGCCCACAGGGGGAATGGGCCCGGAGGGACGAGGCCGGGCGTCGTGGGGTGGCGCGGCTTCCGGCCTCACGGCTGGTGACCAGGCCCCGCCCGGGCGGGGCCTCAGGGCTGGGCCGGGGCCGTGGTCTCCTGGAAGGCCGTGACGCTGTCCCGGATCGCCTGGGTGACGGCGGCCTGCTGGCCGTTGAGGTAGAAGTGGCCGCCGGGGAAGGACTGGAACCGGAAGGCGCCGCTGGTCAGCTCCTCCCAGGCGCGGGCCTCCTCTAGCGACACCCGGGCGTCGCTCTCCCCGGTCAGGGTGGTGATGGGCGAGCGCAGCGGGTCGCCCGGCTGGTGCTGGTAGGTCTCGATGGCGCGGTAGTCGGCGCGCAGTGCGGGCAGCACCATGCGCAGCAGTTCCTCGTCGTCCAGCACGCCCGGGTCGGTACCGCTCAGTTCGCGGATCTCGGCGATGAGTCCGTCGTCGTCCCGCTGGTGCACGGTCTCCTCGCGATACCGGGACGGAGAGCGCCGTCCGGAGGCGATGACGCCCAACAGCTCACCGCCGCCGTCCCGTTCGAGGCGCCGGGCCATCTCGTAGGCGAGGACCGCGCCCATACTGTGCCCGAAGAGGACCAACCGACGGGACGGTTCGGTGATCAGCGCCTCGTACAGCTGGTCCGCGAGGGCGTCGACGGTGTCGACGAGCGGTTCCCGGTGGCGGTCCTGGCGGCCGGGGTACTGCGCGCAGACCACGTCCAGCTCGGGGGTCAACACCCGGGCGAGCGGCATGAAATAAGGCGCTGATCCTCCAGCGTGCGGCAGCGCGACGAGCTTCACGGCGTCGGGCGACGCCTGCCCGAACCTGCGGAACCAGGTGTCGTGCTGACCGGGTGCGACGGACATGACGGTGCCCTACCTCCTGCGACGACGGGCGCGTTGAGCTTCGATGATCGCCACAGTACGGGCTGCCACCCGCCGGACAGAACCCCTATTCCCCCTACCCGGGCCCGTTCGGTACCCCACTTCTCGCTCCGCCCGCGGACCGGGGGCGCTAGCGGGCGCGCGGCGATCGCGCGGGGTACCGGTGGCGCGCCCGGTGCGCGCCCGCCGCCCACGCGCGGGGCGCGCGGGTGGGCAACAGCCGTGGTCGCGGGCGGTGTTCACACCGTGCGGGACGGTTGGGCGGGACCGGGATCGGAAACGGCTCACCCGCGGCGCCGCGCGGGGTATCCTCCGCGTGCCTGGCCGACCGTCCGCGGTGGGCGCCGCGCCCCGGCCCACGGCCGCGGGTCCGGCGGCCCCGTCCCGGCAGGGGTGGCCGGAGGCGTGGACGACGCGCGGACGCCGGTGAACGGCCCGCTGGCCGCGAGGAGAGGTGGGATATGAGCGCGGAGTGCCCCGAGGACAGCCGCCCGGCCGGTTCCGTACCCGTGGGACGGCTCAGTTTCGAGATCTTCGCGCTGGCGCGCACCCATCGCGCCTTCGCCGGTGAACTCCTCCGGGGGCTGGGCCTGCATCCCGGTCAGGAACTGCTGCTGATGCGGCTGCTGGAGCGGGACGGCCAGACCCAGTCCGAGCTGCTGTCGGCCGTGGGGCTCGACCACTCCACCGTCTCCAAGGCGCTGCGGCGGATGCAGGAGGCCGGGTTGTTGCGCCGGGAGCCCGCCGAGCACGACCGCCGGGCGGTACGCGTGTGGCTGACCGAGAAGGGCCGGGCGATGCGCGGGCCGATCGAGGAGATGTGGGCCGCGCTGGAGCGGGCGTCCGCCCGCGATCTCGACGAGCGGAGCGTGGACGCCTTCGTCACCGCCAGCGAGCGCATCCGGCGGGCGATCGGCGAACAGCACCGGGGTGCCCGGCGTCCGGGCCCCTCCCCCGCCCCTCTCACCTGACCTCTCCTGACCCCGCGCCCCGGGGGCGTGCTGATCGTGGTGTGTCCGCCCGGTGCGGGGTCCGTGCCGGGCTCCGGGCGGGCGCGTGGGATGGCTGGGAAGGGAGGTTCCCGCCCCACGTCCTCGTACGTTGGCCCACCGTGCTCATCACCCCCGCCCACATGCCCTCTCACACCTGCCCGGACCGCGCCGAACTGACCCGGCTGCTCTTCCTCGACGGAACGCGGGGTCCGGACGTCCACGGTCACTGGCGACGCGCCGTCTCGGCCGAGCTGTTCCGGTACCGCTCCGGCATGGGGCACGAGGAGCGGTGGGACCTCTCATACCGGCGGCTGCGCGCCCTCAACGAGGGCCTGCCGTCGGCCGAGCGGCTGGCGCGGGACCCGCGCGAGCTGGCCGCGCTGCACGAGTGGGCCTCGGCGGTCGACGGCGCCACCGCGACCGTGGCCGGGATCCACTTCAACCTGTTCCTCGGCAGCCTGCTCGACGGCACCCTCTCGCCCGCGCGGGACCTGGGCGCGTTCCTCTCGCTGGAACGCGTCGGGACGTTCCTGTGTACCGAGTACGCGCACGGGAACGACGCGGCGGCCCTGGAGACCGTGGCCCGCTACGACCGGGAACGGGACGAGTTCGACCTGCACACCCCGCACCCCGGCGCGCGCAAGTACATGCCCAACACCAGCCCGGCGGGCGGCCCGAAGTCCGCCGTGGTGGCCGCCCGGCTGGAACTGGACGGCCGGGACCAGGGCGTCTTCCTGTTCCTCACCCCGCTGAGCGACCACACCGGCGCCCTCCCCGGGGTGACGGTGACCGCCCTGCCGGAGCGGATCGGCAGCCCGGTGGACCACTGCGTCACCAGCTTCGAGCACGTCCGGCTGCCGCGCTCCGCGCTCCTCCAGGGGCCGCACGGCCACCTCACGCCGGACGGCACGCTGAACAGTCAACTGGGCAACCCACGCAAGCGGTTCCTGCACGCCATCCGTCGCGTGACGGTCGGGAAGCTCTGCATGAGCACGAGCACCCTCGGCGGCAGCCGGGCCGCGCTGGCCACCGCCGTCCGGTACGCGCACACCCGGCACATCTCCGGTCCGCGCTCGGGCACGCGGGTTCCGCTGGCCGCGCACCGCAGCCACCACTCCCGCCTCCTCGACCAGGTGGCCACCGCCTACGCCATGACCTTCTGGCACCGCCGCGTCACGGAGCGGTGGGTCTCCCACCCGCCCGAGGACCGGGCCCGGGCGGAGCGCCTCGTGGCCGTCGCCAAGGGGTGGATCACCTGGCGGGCCCGGGAGATCGTCACCGAGTGCCGGGAACGCTGCGGCGCCCAGGGGCTGTTACCCGTCAACGGGCTCGCCGAGTTCGCCGCCAACGCCGACGGGGCCATCACCGCCGAGGGCGACAACCTCGCCGTGTGGTGCAAGGCCGGAGCCGAGATGATCTTCGATCATCCGGCCGCGCCCCCGCCCACGCCCGCCACCGGCGAGGAGTCGCTGACGGACCCCGCGTTCCTCCGCGAGGCGCTGCGCGCCACCGAGCGCCACCGGCACCTGGCCGCCCGTCACGACCTGCGGAACAGCCACGAACGGGACGCCCTCGGCCGCTGGAACCACGCGTCGGCCGCCGCCCTGTCGCTCGTCGACGCCCACGCCCTCGGCCAGGCCGCCGACGCCTTCGCCGAGGCCAGCGCGCGCTGCGCGGCCCCGGCCACCCGGCCGGTCCTGGAGAACCTGTGCGGCCTGTTCCTCCTGGCCCACGTCAGTCGGGACAGCGGAACGCTCCTGGCCGAGGGGGTGCTCACGCCCGGCCACGTGCGCGGCCTGCCCGGAGCCGTCCAGCGCGTCACCGCGCGGCTGGCGCCCCACCTCAGCACCCTCACCGAGGCGTTCGACGTCCCCGAGGAGCACCTCGCCTCCCTGCCGATGCTCAGCGGCGCCTGACCGGCCCTCGGCCGCACCCGGACCTGACCGGCGGCCGCCGGCCGGAGTCGCCCCGGAGGAGGTGAACCGTGGGGCGGCAGCCGGTCGTTCAGCGGGGCGTGGCGAGGAGGCGGCGCAGCGCGGCGTGCCCGGGCGGGCCCCATGTGGGTTTGCCGCCGGGGCGCCCGTGGTCACCGGCGTCCCCGACGAGGATGCCGACGAGGGCGCGGGCCAGCGCCCAGCCGCGGGCGCGGCGCAGGGTCGCGGCGTCCACGGCGGGCCGGTAGGCGTCGTGGAACCGGACGAGGACACCGTCCGGCAGCAGGTTCCAGACGGCGGAGAGGTCGCTGGCGGGATCGCCCGCGCAGAGGTCGCCGAAGTCGACCACGCCGTGGAGGGCGCCGCCGGTGGTGAGCACGTTGGCCGGGTGCAGGTCGGCGTGGAGCCACAGCGCGGGCCCCGTCCACTCGGGTGCGGTGACCGCGTCCTCCCAGACGGCGCGGACGGCGTCCGGCTCGTCGATCAGCCCCAACTCGGTCGCCTTGGCGAGCTGTTCGGCGAACGGCCCGGCGACGTCCGCCAACGGTCCGCCCCGGCCACGGCCCACGGGCGCCCCCTCGGGAGCGGGCTGGTGCAGCGCCGTGAGGAAGGCGGCCAGTGTGTCGGCGGACTCGGCGCCACGGGTGACGGGGGCGCGGTCGGCGGGCGTGCCCGGCACCCAGGTGGTGACGATCCAGGGCCGTGGGAACCGCTCGGACGGCTCCCCGAGACGGCACGGAACCGGCACCGGCAGCGGAAGCCGCGGAGCGAGGGAGGGCAGCCAGGCGAACTCCGTGCGCACCAGCAGGTCGGCGGAGTCCGTCGCCCAGGGCAGCCGGACGGCGAGATCGTCGCCGAGCCGCCACAGCTGGTTGTCCCAGCCCCGCGCGCCCAGCTCCAACGGGCGGTCGGCCAGGTCCGGATGCTGGTCGCGCAGCAGGTCCCGGACCAGCTCCGCGGTGATCTCCGTGTCGGTGACGCTCATACGCGCCAACGCTAGCCGCCCCCGCCACGCCTGCCGCCACCACCCGTCGCCGCGCCGTGTGTGACAGCGAAGGCCTGGGGTCGGAACAGCGGGGCGGAGCAGCGCTGTCGGGGCGGGCGGCGTCGGAACATCCCACATTCCAAAAGTCATCGTGATGGGTCAGTTGCGGGCCGTGCGCGCTGGATCGGCGTAGCCGCGACGAACACGCCCGGCATCAGAGACGTGACGGCGGCGCCGGTTGCTACGGTCCTCCGCGGATCGGCGCGAATTGTCCATCCATATCTGTGAGTTCCCCTTTTTTCGCGCCCTGGTCCGCGCCTCGCGTACGCCCTCGTCACCCCACGAAAGCGAGTCTCCGATGACCACCGAAACCAGTCAGGAAGCACAACTGGACCCACCCCAGCCCTCCAGCCTGGGTACCGCCGCCGCCCGCAACCTCGCCACCACGACCAAGACCGTCCCGCAGATGCAGGGCATCACCTCCCGGTGGCTGCTGCGGGCGCTCCCCTGGGTCGAGGTGAAGGGCGGCACCTACCGGGTGAACCGCCGGCTGAGCTACACCGTCGGCGACGGGCGGATCGAGTTCCTCCAGGACGGCGCCACCGTCCGGGTGCTCCCCCGCGAACTCGGCGAACTGGCCCTGCTCCGCGGCTTCGACGACGTGGACGTGCTGACCACGATCGCCGACCGGTGCGTGCAGCGCGACTTCCGCGCCGGTGAGGTGCTGGTGGAGCGCGGTGCCCCCGCCGAGCAGATCCACCTGATCGCCCACGGCCGGATCCACCGCACCTGCCCCGGCAAGTACGACGACGAGGTCCGTGTCGCGGTCCTCGCCGACGGTGACCGGTTCGGGGAGAGCGCCCTGCTGGACGACGGCGCGGTGTGGGACTGCACGGCCACCGCGGCGACCTCGGGAACCCTGCTGACCCTGTCCCGGGGCGACTTCGCCAGTGTGCTGTCCCAGGCGCCGAACCTCCGGGAACACGTCGAGAGGTTCAGCAGGCTGCCCCGTCAGCCGCAGAACCGGCGAGGCGAGGCGGACATCGCGATGTCCTCGGGGCACACCGGCGAGAAGGAGCTGCCCGGCACCTTCGTCGACTACGAACTCAACCCGCGGGAGTACGAACTCTCCGTCGCGCAGACCGTTCTGCGGGTGCACACCCGGGTCGCCGATCTCTACAACGACCCGATGAACCAGACCGAGGAACAGCTCCGGCTCACCGTCGAGGCCCTGCGCGAGCGCCAGGAGTACGAGATGGTGAACAACCGGGAGTTCGGGCTGCTCCACAACGCCGACTTCAAGCAGCGCATCCAGCCCCACTCCGGTCCGCCCACCCCGGACGACCTCGACGAACTGCTCTCCCGCCGCCGCGGTACCAGGATCTTCCTCGCGCACCCCCGGACGATCGCGGCGATCGGGCGCGGGTTCAACGCCTGCGGGCTGTATCCCGCCCACGTCGACCTCGGGGGGCAGCAGGTCCCGGCCTGGCGTGGCGTGCCGATCCTCCCCTGCAACAAGATCCCCATCAGCGAGGAGGGCACCAGCTCGATCCTGGCCATGCGGACGGGCGAGGACGACCAGGGCGTCATCGGCCTGCACCGGACCGGCCTGCCGGACGAGTGCGAGCCGGGCCTGTCGGTGCGCTTCATGGGCATCAGTGAGCAGGCGATCATCTCGTACCTGGTCAGCACCTACTACTCGGCCGCCGTCCTGGTGCCTGACGCGCTCGGCGTACTGGAGAACGTGCAGATCGCCCGCGCCCGCGGCTAGCTGACGGTATGACGGCCCACGACGACCCGGTCCCCGGGGCCGGGCGAACCCGCCCGGGGGACCCGGGACAGTCCATCCACCCCAACGAGGAGCCGCGGATGCCCCCTTCCGGAATGTCCCTTCCGCCGTCCGCCCGGCTCTCCCTGCCGGGCCCGCCCTCCCCTCCCTTCCCCGCTCCGGCTCCCGCTCCCGTAGGCGGCGGTGACGGCGCGGCGCACGCCCCGCGTTCCGCCCTGGAGCGGGTGCTCGGCGGCCCGACCGGTCTGGGCACGACCGGTCTGCGGCTGGCCCCGGACGCGGAGTGCGCGGACACGGACGCGGCCCCGGACGTGTCGCCGGAGCGCGAGCCGGCGGCCGGTCAGCCGGTACCGGGCCTCTACCACCACCCGGTTCCGGAGCCGGACCCGGCGCGGGTCGAGGAGGTCAGCCGGCGGGTCAGGTCCTGGGCCGTGGACGAGGTTCAGGCGGTCCCACCGGAGTGGGAGGACCAGTTCGACGGCTTCTCCGTCGGCCGGTACATGGTCGCCTGCCATCCGGACGCCCCCACCATCGACCACCTGATGGTCGCCACCCGGCTGATGGTCGCCGAGAACGCGGTCGACGACTGCTACTGCGAGGACCACGGCGGCTCACCCGTCGGCCTCGGCGGCCGTCTCCTGCTGGCACACACCGCCCTCGACCCGCTGCACACCACGAAGGAGTACGAACCGGCGTGGGTGGAGTCGCTCCGGTCGGACGCTCCCCGCCGCGCCTACCACTCCGCCATGGACTACTTCCTCCGGCAGTCCACCGCCTCCCAGGCCGACCGGTACCGGCACGACATGGCCCGTCTGCACCTGGGATACCTGGCGGAGGCCGCCTGGGCCCAGACGGAGTACATGCCCGAGGTGTGGGAGTACCTGGCGATGCGCCAGTTCAACAACTTCCGCCCCTGCCCCACCATCACCGACACCGTGGGCGGCTACGAACTCCCGGCCGACCTGCACGCCCAGCCGGCCATGCAACGGGTCATCGCGCTCGCCGGCAACGCGACCACCATCGTCAACGACCTGTACTCGTACACCAAGGAGCTCAAGAGCCCCGGCACGCACCTGAACCTGCCCGTGGTGATCGCACAGCGCGAGGACCTGTCCGAGCGCGACGCCTACCTGAAGGCCGTCGAGGTCCACAACGACCTCATGCGCGCCTTCGAGGCCGAGGCCGCCAGCCTGGCCACCGCCTGCCCGGTACCGACCGTGCCGCGCTTCCTGCGGGGGGTGGCCGCCTGGGTCGACGGCAACCACTACTGGCACCAGACCAACACCTACCGCTACAGCCTGCCCGACTTCTGGTAAGAAATGGATACACGCGTGACCAGCATCGAGCACACGACCATCGAGAGCACCGCCGGGTTCCTGCTCACTCCCGCGTCGCCCTACCAGGGCGACATCGCCCGCTACTGGGACCAGGAGGCCAGGCCCGTGAACCTGCGCCTCGGCGACGTCGACGGGCTCTACCACCACCACTACGGGATCGGTGAGGTCGACCACACCGCCCTCGGGAACCCCGACGACAGCGCGTACGAGAAGAGGCTGATCGCCGAGCTCCACCGGCTGGAGTCCGCGCAGGCCGACGTGCTCATGGACCACCTCGGCGAGGTCCGGAGCGACGCCACGCTCGTGGACGCCGGCTGCGGTCGGGGCGGTTCGATGGTGATGGCCCACCAGCGGTTCGGCTGCCGTGTCGAGGGCGTCACCCTGTCGGCCAAGCAGGCCGACTTCGCCAACCGGCGAGCCCGCGAACTCGGCATCGAGAACCACGTGCACGCCCGCGCCTGCAACATGCTCGACATGCCCTTCGGCACGGGGCAGGTCCGTGGCTCGTGGAACAACGAGTCGACGATGTACGTCGACCTGCACGACCTGTTCGCCGAGCACTCCCGCGTACTGGAAATCGGCGGGCGCTACGTGACCATCACGGGCTGCTGGAACCCGCGTTACGGCCAGCCCTCCAAGTGGGTCTCCCAGATCAACGCGCACTTCGAGTGCAACATCCACTCCCGCCGCGAGTACCTGCGTGCGATGGCGGACAACCGGCTCGTACCCCAGGCCGTCGTCGACCTGACGCCCGCGACCCTCCCCTACTGGGAGCTGCGGGCAACGTCCTCGCTGGTCACCGGAATCGAGGAGGCGTTCATCAACTCCTACAAGGACGGTTCCTTCCAGTACCTGCTGATCGCGGCCGACCGCGTCTGATCCCGCCACCACCCGCCAGTGCCGGGTCCGTCGGGTGACGGACCCGGCACTGGCGCGTCAGGCCAGGATGACGGCCGGTCAGTTGCGGCCGGCCATCACACCGCCGTCGACGTCCCAGACGGCGCCGGTGACCCAGTCGGTCCGGTTCGACAGCAGGAAGGCGACGGTGGCCGCCACGTCATCGGCGGTGCCGGTCCGGCCGAGGGGGTGGAAGGCGTCGAAGCCGTCGAGGACGGAGTCGAGGTCGGACGCGGGGATGAACTCCTCGTAGATGGGTGTGCGCACGACCGCGGGGGCGACGGCGTTGACGCGGATGCCGTACGGGCCGAGTTCCAGCGCGAGGTTCCGGGTGAGGGAGTGCAGGGCCGCCTTGGCCATCGAGTAGGCCGAGGAGGGCGTCGCGGCGACGGCCTGGTGGGCCCACATGGAGCCGATGGTGACGACGGAGCCCCGCGCGGCGCGGGCGATCATGTTGGTGGCCACGGTCTGGGTGAGGAAGAAGAAGGCCCGGTTGAGGTCCTGGTAGCGGTCGTAGTCGCGGGCATCGTGTTCCAGGAAGGGCTTGGGGGCGAACACCCCGGCGGCGTTGACGAGGAGGGTGGCGTCGGCGTGGTCCTCGGTGAGACGGAGGCGCAGAGCGTCGACGGCCGCGCGGTCGGTGAGGTCGGCCGTCAGGCCGACGGCGTCGCCGTGCGCGGACAGGGCGGCCGCCGCCCTGTCGACCCGGGCCCGGGCGCGGCCGGTGATGACGGCGCTGCCACCGGCGTCGAGGACATGGCGGGCGACGGCGTGCCCTATGCCGCTGCTGCCGCCGATGACGACGACCTTCTGGCCGGTGAGGTCGGGGGTGGTGACGCTGGGCATGTGATGCTCCTGTTTCCGGTGGTTTCTTCCGGTGGGCTCGGGGACGTCGAGGTGCCCCGGGGGCGGGACGAGGGGCGCGGGCGAGCGGCCGTCGGCTCGGGGGCGGCACGGTCGGGGGACCCGCGCGAGGCGCACGCGGTGGGCCGACCCGCGCCCGCTGCCCGTCGCCCCGGTTCGGCCCGGTCCACTCGCGGGGAGCCGGGGGCCGTCCGGGCAGGAGGGGTCAGCCGGGCGAACCGGCCGGTGGACAGCGGGAGTCGGGTGGGGGGGCGGACCGCGGGCGGACCGCCCGGGCAGGGGTCACGATGGGGCGCCTGACACCGCGTACGCGGTGGGGTGTCAGGCGAAGGGGTCGCAGACCAGGTAGCCGTCGACGCGGCTGAGCCGGTCCGAGACGGGGTCGGGCGGGAGGGCGTGGCCGAGGTCGTCGGCGCGGACCTCGCTGATCCACTGGTCGTGCTGGTACTCGTGGTTGATGAGCGCGACCAGGAGGTGGTGGGCGACCACGGTGAGCTGGGCCGGGGCGCCGACCGCACCGGCGGCGACGTCGCCGACGCGGGCGTGCACGCGGTCGGCGACGGTGTCGCGGAACGCGGTGAGCCGTTCGACGGTGGGCAGCGCGCCGCGGAACCTCTCGGGGGTGGCCGAGTCCATGAGCGCGTCCAGTTCCGGGTCGGGGCTGGGCTCGGCGGCGGTGAGGTTGCGGATCATGAAGTGGGCGACGTGGGCCTGGTGGCCGAGGTGCCAGCCGATGGCGCTGGAGTCCTCGTGCGGGCGCCAGGTCACCTCGTCCGGGGTGAGGTCCTTCCACAGCTCGTCGGTGTAGGCGCGGGCCCGGTCGTACTCGCGGAGCAGGTCCTGGGTCTCGTACATGACGCCGCCGGGTTCAGTGGGTGGCGTGGGGGCGCACGTCGGGGTGCGCCTCCGGCCGTGCGGACGGTTCGCCGAGCGCGCCACGGAGCGGGAGTCCCTTCGCCGGGTGCGCCGTGGCGCCGGAGGCGGGGGCGGGCCGCTGGTGCGTCCCGTGCCCGGCCGGGGGCGGAGCGCTCCTGGGGGTCGGCCGCGCGGGGACTTCCCGGTACGCCATGGTGCTGCCTCTCGTTCGGCGGGTGGTGCGGTGCCGCGGACTCCGCGACGTGCCCGCCACGTTAGGCACGGCGGGCGGGCGCCGGTAGGGGCCGCCGCTGAATCGGGCGATAGGCGCCGCGCATGGCTAGCGGCGGACCGACGCGAGACGGTCGGCGAGGTGCGTCAGGTCCGCGGCGAGCGGGGAGTCGGCGCTCCAGGCCGCCTCGAAGGAGATCCGCACCTCGCGGCCCTCGTCCAGCAGCGGCCGGTGGGGGACGCCGGGCGAGGTGAGCTTGGAGCGGGGGACCATGGCCGAGCCCAGGCCCAGCTTCGTCCAGTCCTCCAGGACCTGGTAGCTGGCGGCCTCACCGGGATATGTACGCAGGGGCAGCTCGTGCGCCCGGAAGAGCTGGGTGGTGAACGTGGTCAGGCCACAGGCGTCCGGTACGAGGATGAAGCGCTCCTTACCGGCCTCCTCCAGTTCGAGCGGTGCCGTCTCCACGGTGTCGGGGCTGACGACGACGATCGGCTCGACGTCGATGACGCGGTGCTCGAAGCGCGGCATCGCGGTCACGGCCGGGATCAGGATGACGTCCAGCTCGCCCGCGCTCAGGCCGTCGCGCAGCTCCCGCATGTTGGCCTCGCGCAGCACGAGATCGCGCGGCGTGGGAAGGTCCTGCACCATGCTGAAGGCGCGGGCGACCAGATGGGAGCCGATCAGCGGGGAGAGGCCCATGCGGATCTTCCGCCCGCCCACGTCCGTGAGCCGCCCGGCCTCCGCCGTGACGGCGTCGAGGGCGTCGAGGGCCCGCTCGATCAGGGGCAGGACACGGGCCCCGAACGCCGTCCGGGTCACGCCGCGCGGGGAGCGGTCGAACAGCTTCTCGCCCAGGCGCTCCTCCAGCTTGGCGATGCCGTTCGACAGCGCGGGCTGGGTCACGCCGTAGGCGCGGGCGGCGGCGCTGAACGACTTCGTCTCCGCGACCGCCCGCGCGTACCGCAGCCCTTCGGGGTTCAGCCGATCGGCCATAGCCACTGTGTATCGCTCCATTCACGGCCGTCCCCTACCTGGCGAATTCGCCCAGGCCTAGGGTGGATCTCCGTCGAGTCAGCATAACGAGAACTTATGAGCAGCGATCCGCTCGCGGAGGAGGCGCCCATGCCGGACGGTGCCGCGGCCCCGGCCGTGACCGCGCCGGATCCGTCCCGGAACCCCGTGTGGGCGGCCCGGGAGAGGACCGGCGGCCCGGCCGCCGACTCCGCCCGCACCACCGACGCCACCTGACGCGCCCCTCGCGCGCCCACCCGCACCGAACCCCGCGCCGTCCGGGCCGCCGTCCCCCGTGCCCGTGGCCCCGCTCCGGAAGAGAACATGACCCGCACCGAACCCGCCAGCACGACGGCCCCGATACCCGATCCCGCGCGGGCGCAGCGCGAGGTCCTGCGCGTCCTGGTCGCCTCCCAGATCCTCAGCGGAGCCGGACTCGCCGCGGGCATCACCGTCGGCGCCCTCCTCGCCCAGGACATGCTCGGCGGCACCCATCTCGCCGGGCTGCCCAGCGCCCTGTTCACCGCGGGCTCCGCGCTGGCCGCGGTCGTCGTCGGCCGGGTCTCCCAGGCCCGAGGGCGCCGCCCCGGCCTCGCGGCCGGATACCTCGCCGGCGCCCTCGGCTCCGCGGGCGTCATCCTCGCCGCCGTGCTGGACAGTCCGGTTCTGCTGTTCGTCTCGCTGTTCGTCTACGGTGCCGGGACCGCCACCAACCTCCAGGCCCGCTACGCGGGCGCCGATCTGGCCGCCCCCGGCCGCCGCGGCCGGGCCGTGTCCACCGTGCTGGTCGCCACCACGCTCGGCGGCGTCGTCGGGCCCAACCTCGCCGCGCCCACCGGCACCTTCGCCGAGACCCTCGGGATCCCCCACCTCGCCGGGCCCTTCATCCTCTCGGGCGTCGCCTACGCGCTGGCCGCGCTCGTCCTCGCCCTCCGCCTCAAGCCCGACCCGCTGCTCCTGGCCCGCGCCCTCGCCGAGCGCGAGGCCCGGGCCGCCGACGCCCCGTCCGCCACCGGCGGCGCCGAGGCGGACCGGGGTCGCGGCGGGGTGGCCCTCGGCGCGCTGGTCATGGTCCTCACCCAGCTCGTCATGGTCGCGATCATGACGATGACGCCGGTCCACATGCACGACCACGGCCACGGTACCGGCGCCTCCGGCCTCGTCATCGCCCTGCACGTCGGCGCCATGTACCTGCCCTCCCCGCTCACCGGCTGGCTCGTCGACCGCTACGGCCGCACGCGGATCGCCGCCGCCTCCGGCGTCACCCTGCTGGCCGCCGGTCTCGTCGGCGCCGCGGCCCCCGGCGACTCCGTCGCCCTCCTCGCCCTCGCGCTCGTCCTGCTGGGCCTGGGCTGGAACTTCGGCCTCGTCTCCGGCACCGCGATCATCACCGACACCGTGCCCCTGGCCACCCGCGCCAGGACCCAGGGCCTGGTCGACGTCGCCATCGCCATCGCCGGAGCCACCGGCGGCATGGCCTCCGGCCTCATGGTCGCCGCCACCAGCTACCCCGCCCTCGCCCTCACCGGCGGCGCCCTCGCCCTCACCCTCCTTCCCCTGCTCGCCGTCCCACCCCGCGGCGGCCGGAGGCCGTGACCCCCGCAGAACCCTCCCCCGCACCGGTGTTGGCCAGGGACGATCCAGCCCTCGCTGGTGGTCCGGGCCGAGGGCGGGACACGGGACCGCTGACGCTGCCCGTTCACCCGCCGCGGGTGACGGTGCCGGATGCGAACCGGCCGCCCGAGCGGGTGCGCCCGGCGTCGGGCAGCACCACGCCGGTGGGTCCGTACCGCACGCGGCGGCCCGCCTCGAACAGCGCGGCCCGCTCGGTCAGCGCGCGCACGGCGGGCAGGTCGTGGCTGACGAGGAGCAGGGCGGTCCCGGCGGGGGCGAGCAGGTCGGGCAGCGCGTCCAGGAGCCGCTCCCGCGAGACGGTGTCCAGCGCGGAGGTCACCTCGTCGCACACCAGCAGCGCCGGACGCGCCGTCAGCGCCCGGACCAGCGCGCAGCGCTGGAGCCGTCCGCCCGAGAGGCGGCCCGGTCCACGGCGCAGCAGCGTCTCGTCGAGGCCCAGCGCACCGGCGGCCTCCACCGCCCCGGCAGTCGCCTCCTCGTCCCCCAGGCCGCGCAACAGCCAAGCGGTGTCCGCGAGTTGGGCGAGGACGGGACGGTGCTTCTGGAAGGTGTCCGCACTGCTCTGGTGCACGTACTGGACGGCGCGGCGCTGGGGGGGGCGGTGCGCCGGTCGACGCGGCCGGGGAGCGGACGGCCGTCGAGCCGGACCTCGCCCCGGGTGGGCGCGGACAGTCCGGCGAGCGCGCGGGCGAAGGTCGTCTTGCCCGAGCCCGAGGGGCCGATGAGCGCGGTCCGGCTGCCCGGCGGGAAGTCCAGGGACACCGGCCCGGTGGGCGGCGCGCCGGACCGGCGACGGACGGCGATGCCCACGGCGGACACCGTGCCGCCGGGCGTCGATCGCCGCGGGGCGGGGTCCCGGACGGTGACGCTGGTGCGGTGCTCGGCGGCGAGCAGGTCCCGGGTCGCCCGGTGGCGGAGGCGGGGGTCCCCGTGGCCGGATCCGCTGGCGGATCCGGGCGGATCGGCGCCGAGGACCGCGGCCGCCGGGCCCTCGTCCACGGCACGGCCGTGTTCCAGGACGACGACACGGTCGGCCGTCGCCCGCACCAGGGGCAGGTCGTGGCTGAACAGCAGCGCTCCGGTGCCGTCGTCCGCGAGCGCCCGCACCGTACGGCCCAGGGCGTGGGCGAGCGCGGGGTCCAGACCGCTCGTCGGCTCGTCGAGCACCAGCAGGCTGGCCCCGGTCACCAGGGCCGAGGCGAGTGCCAGCCGCTGTTGCTGACCGCCGGAGAGCTGGTGCGGGAAGCGGCGGCGTACGGCGTCCCAGTCCAGTCCGGCGCGGTTCAGCGCCCGGCGTGCCGGGGGTTTCCGCGCGGCCCGTTCCGGATGGCCGAGCGCCGCCGTCTCGGTCAGCACCCCGCCGACGCGGCGGATCGGGTCCAGCTCGGTCTCCGGGTGCTGCGGCAGGTGCGCGGCTCGCCCGGCACGGGCGGCCGGGCGCCGCTCCGGCGGCAGAAGGAGCAGGTCGGTGCCGGCGAGCAGGATGCTTCCGGTCAGCTGGACCCCGGGGCGGGCGGCCCCGAGCGCCGCCAGCCCGAGCGTCGTCTTGCCGCTGCCGGGGCCTACGACGGCGGTGACCGTGTGCGCCGCGACGGTCAGCCCGACCCGGTCCAGCAACGGGTGTTCCGCGCCCTCGGCGTGCGCGGAGATCTCCGGAACACGCAGCGGCGGCACGCGGGTCGATCCGGTCACGCGCGGCCCCGGTGGCGTGCGAGGACGTGGTCCACGAGCAGGTTGCCGCCGACGCACAGCGCCGTCAGCAGGCCGGCTGGCGCCAGTACGGCGGCGGGCTGGGTGAACAGCGCGTCGCTGTTGCGCTCGATGAGCACCGCCCAGTCCGGTGAGGAGACGGGCAGCCCGAGGCCGAGGAAGTTGGCGGAGGCCAGCAGGTACAGCACCGTGGAGAACCGACCCGCCGCGTCGGTGGCCAGCGGGGCGGCCAGTTTCCGGGGCAGCTGCCGCAGGTGGACGTACGCCCAGCCGCGCCCCTGCATCCGCAGGGCCTCGATGACCGTGCGGGTGCCGGGTTCCAGCGCGGCTCCCCGGACCAGGCGGGCCACGGCCGGGACCTGGAGCAGTCCGGCGACGGTCACCAGCCAGTACCCCTCGCGGTGGCCGAGGGCGGCGAGCGTCATCAGCACGAGGAGGCCGGGAAGGGCGAGCAGCAGGTCCAGTCCGCGCCACCGTCTCATCGAGTCCGCGGCGCGGACCGGAGGCCAGCAGCCCCAGCGGAACCCCGACCGCCAGGCCGAGGAGGAGCGCCCCCAGGGCGCTGGCCAGCACCGAGCTGCCGCCACACAGGACGAGCCAGAGCACGTCGCGGCCCAGGACGTCGGTGCCGAGCGGGTTTCCCGTGCTCGGCGGCCGCGAGGGCAGCGCCTCCCGCGTCGACGGCGGATCTCCGGCCAGCGACGGCCCCAGTACGACCACGAGGACCGGCACGGCGAGCAGCGTCAGAGCGATCCACGGACGGCGGCGGCCGACGCGTGGGACCCCGTTCTCCTCGCGTCCCCTCACGCCGTCACCTCCCGGCGCGGCGCCAGCCGGTGGGCGGCCAGGTCACCGAGGAGGTTCACCGCGACGGCCGTTCCGGCGAACAGCAGGGCGTACGCCTGTACCTGGGGCAGGTCCCGGTTCTGCACGGCCTCGACGAAACCGCCGCCCAGCCCCCGGAAGCCGAGCACGGCCTCCACCAGCACGGCACCGCCCAGGAGTCCCTCCACGCACCGTGCGAACTGCTGCGCGGCGGGCCCCAGGGCGCCGGGGAGCACATGGCGCGGGATCACGGTCCGCTCCCGTGTGCCCAGCAGTCGCAGGTGCGCGGCGACGGGGCCGTGCCGCCCCGCGGCCACTCCGGCGCGGATCTGCCGGGCGAGATCGCACAGGTGCCGGGCGGCGAACACGGCGACCAGCACCACCAGGGACTGGAGGAACGCCAGGAGGGAGCGTCGGAGGACGTAGCCGCGCATCTCCGCCGAGTCGGACCCGGTCGAACCGGGCCCAGTCGTGCGAGTTGGGCGGTGCGGCGCGCAGGCCGTGGACGGAGGTGGCGACGGCGTCGGTGGCGTCCGGTGAACCACCAGCACGAGCACCGTACATGTAGGTGGCACAGCGCGAAAGCGGACCAGATGTTGTGCCAGGGGAAGGTACCGGGTCCCGCCCACCCCGACCGCCCGGCTCTCGCCCCCACCGTCCCGGAAGCGGTTCGAGGTCCCGGGGACGGTTCGGGGGTGGCCCGGGGAGGCGGTTCGGGGGCCTCTCGGAGCGACTCGGATAGCCGGGCAAGGGGCTCCGCCATCCGCGGCTCCAGCTCGTTGACAGCCACAGACACCGCCCGCCCCCACACTCGAACGGGAACGACGGCGGGCCCGCGCCGGGTTGCCCCGCACGACGACGAACGCGCCACGGCCCGTTCCTCGCGGCAACCTCCGGGAGTCGGCGAACGTCCGCGCGCGGAGATTCACGACCTCCACCGCCGGCGGAGACCTCAGCACCGCCCGTCCCCGCGCCCCGCGGACAGCCTCGGCACCTGCCAGACGTCCTCCACCACCTCCCGCGTCAGCACGGCCGACGGCGGTCCCTCGGCGACCAGTTGACCGTCGGCGAGCAGGAGGCAGTGATCGGCGCCCAGCGCTTCGGGGAGGTCGTGCGTGGCGTGCGCGACGGTCACGCGCTCCGTGCCGCCGCCGTCGAGTACGCGCGCGATGTGGCGGCGCGCGGTGGCGTCCAGTCCGGTGGTCGGCTCGTCCAGGAGCAGCAGCGGGGCGCGCTGGGCGAGTCCCTGGGCGACGAGGGCGCGCTGCCGCTGCCCGCCGGAAAGGCCGCCGAGTTGGCGTCCGGCGAGGTCGCCAACACCCATGCGCTCCATGCTGTCCGCGACGATCTCGCGGTCCCGGCGGGTGAGCCGGCCGAACAGCCGTCGGTGCGTCCACCGGCCCATGGCGACGGCGTCCCGCACGGTCAGCGGCAGGTTGTCGCTGACGGCGCTGCGCTGCATCACGAACGCGGGGCGCTCCCCGTCGCGGCGAAGGACCTCGCCCCGGGTGGGGTGGATCACACCGGCGAGCACGCCGAGCAGCGTCGACTTGCCGGAGCCGTTCGGCCCGACGATCGCCGTAGTGGCGAACTGCGGTATGTGCGCGGTGAGTTGGTGAAGCGCCTGATGCCGTCCGTAACCGGCGCAGAGATCGCTTACACGGACGGCTGAGGCGGACGAGGCGGCCGTGAAGGCCTTTTCGCTGACTGACATGACGAACCCCTGTTTGATCTGAAAATGATTTTCATTATAGGCTCCGTGTCCATGTCCATCGAGTGGTTGCTGAGTCCCTTCGAGGTCGCGTT
The DNA here is from genome assembly GCF_013450295.1 of Streptomyces sp. AJS327. GTDB lineage: Bacteria > Actinomycetota > Actinomycetes > Streptomycetales > Streptomycetaceae > Streptomyces. The sequence goes on along the minus strand of NZ_SKBR01000002.1, from coordinate 1,665,364 downwards.
CGTCCAACGCGCCCTGTGGGCGGGTGTGCTGGTGTCCTGCGTCTGCGCGCTCGCCGGCACGTGGATGGTGCTGCGCGGGATGGCGTTCCTCGGCGACGCCATGTCGCACGGGATGCTGCCGGGTGTCGCCACCGCGTCCCTGCTCGGGGCGAACTCGCTGGTCGGCGCCGCCGTCAGCGCGGGCGTGATGGCGCTCGGCGTCACCGCGCTCAGCCGCGCACCCCGGCTCTCACAGGACACCGGCATCGGGCTGCTGTTCGTGGGGATGCTCTCACTCGGCGTGATCATCGTGTCCCGTTCACAGTCGTTCGCCGTCGATCTGACGGGCTACCTCTTCGGCGACGTCCTCGCCGTACGCCAAGACGAGCTGGTCCAGCTCTCGTTGGCGCTGGCGGCGGCGGCCGTCGTGGCGCTGCTGGGGCACCGGGCGTTCGTCGCGCTCGCCTTCGACCCCCGCAAGGCGCGGACGCTCGGGCTGCGCCCCGGACTCGCCCAGGCCACGCTGATCGGACTGGTGACGCTGGCGATCGTCGCCTCGTTCCGGGTCGTCGGCGCCCTGCTCGTCTTCGGGCTGCTCATCGCGCCGCCCGCCGCCGCGCTCCCCTGGGCCCGAAGGATCGCCTCGATCATGCTCGGCGCCGCGCTCGTCGGCAGCTCCGCGACCGTGCTCGGGCTGCTCCTGTCCTGGCATCTGCGCATCGCCGCGGGGGCGACCATCGCTGCCGTGGCGGTGGCCCTCTTCCTCCTCTCCACGGCGACCGCCGCGGTACGCGACCGCAGGACCGCGACCGCCGAGGAACGCGCCTCGCGCACCTCCCCACCCACCACTCACCGAACCGAGGTCGAAGCCGCATGAACCGCCTCACGCACCGCGGTTGGCGTGCCCGCCGCACGGCCGCCGCCTCCGTACTGCTGCCCCTCGTCCTGCTCGCCGGCACCGGCTGCTCGGCCGAGGACGACGAGCGGGGGAACGACTCCGGGGAGGCGGGGAAATCCACCCCGCACGGCTACGTCGAGGGCGCGGAGGAGGCCGCCGAGCACCAGCCGCGGCTGGTCACCCTGGACGCCGCCACCGGCCGGGTCCAGCTGGTGGATCTGATCACCGAGAAGGTCACCGGCCTCGGCCGCGTCGCGGGAGCGCGCGACCTCACCGGCGACGGCCGCTTCGCGTACGTCGGCACCGCGAACGAGAGCCGCGTGTACGACAGCGGCGTGTGGATGGTCGACCACGGCGACCACGTGCACTACTACCGCGCCGAGCCCGCGTCCGTCGGAACCGTGCCAGGCGGACGCCCGCACGGCGCGTACAGCGACGCCGTCACCACCGCGCTCACCGGCCGCGACGGCCACGTCAGCCTGCTCGACCGCGCGCGGCTGGAGGACGGCGACGCCCGGCGTACGCATCGGCTGGACGGCTCGGCGTCGCAGGGCGCGGTCGTGCCGTACGAGAAGCAACTCCTCGTCCCCGAACGGGAATCGAAGGGCGCGCCCGACCGCGTACGGCTGCACGGCAGGGACGGCGAGCCGCGCCGGCTGCTCGACGGCGAGTGCCCCGAGCTGCGGGGGCAGGCCGTCACACCGCAGGGCGTCGTCTTCGGCTGCGCGGACGGGGCGCTGCTCGTCTCGCACGACGAGGGGAAGTTCACCACTTCGAAGATCCCGTACCCGGAGAAGGTCGAGGAGAAGGACCGGGCGCGCGAGTTCCGGCACCGCCCGGGCAGCGCCACGCTCGCCGCGCGGGCGGGTGAACGGGGTGTGTGGACCCTGGACGTCGCCGGCCGCGGCTGGAAGCGGACCGACACCGGCCGCACGGTACTCGCGGTGAACTCCGTGGGCCAGGACGAGCCGACTCTCGCGCTGACGGCGGACGGAGTGCTCCGCGCGTACGACCCGGGCTCCGGTGCGGAGACCGCCCGACAGCGGCTGCTGGCCAAGCCGGTCGCGGCGGAGGACGGCGGCGGGCCGGTGATCGAGCTCGACAACAGCCGCGCGTACGTGAACGACGCCGCGGCCCGGAAGGTCCACGAGGTGGACTACCAGGACGAGTTGAGGCTCGCCCGCAGCCTCAGGCTGCCCTCGGCCCCGACGCACATGGTGGAGACGGGACGATGACGCACGGCCGACGCGCCCGCACCGCGAGCCCGGCACGCACCGCGGCCCGGACACCCGCCGCGGACCAGGCCCGCTCCGCGCGGCGTACCGCGCGGACACGCCGACTGGTGACCGCCCTCGTCCTCGCCGCCCTCCTCCCGCCACTGCTCGGCGGCTGCGGGACCGCCGAGGACCGGCCGCCGACGGTCGTCGTGACCACCAACATCCTCGGCGACCTCACCCGCAACGTCGTCGGCGACCAGGCCGAGGTCACGGTGCTGATGAAGCCGAACGCCGACCCGCACTCCTTCGGCGTCTCCGCCCATCAGGCGGCCGAGCTGGAGCAGGCCGACCTCGTCGTGCACAACGGGCTCGGGCTGGAGGAGAACGTTCTGCGGCACGTCGACGCGGCGAAGGAGGCGGGCGTCCCCACTGTCGCCGTCGGCGAGCGGGTGGACCCGCTGACGTACCTCTCCGACGAGAGCGAGGGCGAGCCCGACCCGCACTTCTGGACCGACCCCGCCCGCGTGGCGAAGGCCGTACGGCTGCTGACGGCCAAGATCGCCGAACACGTCGACGGCGTCGACGAGCAGCGGATCGAGGCCGCCGGGGCGGCGTACGGCAAGCGGATCCAGGCCCTCGACGACTGGATGACCGGGCAGTTCGCGAAGATCCCGCGCCAGCGGCGCAGCCTGGTCACCAACCACCACGTCTTCGGCTACCTCGCCGACCGCTACGGCTTCCGCGTCGTCGGCGCGGTCGTCCCGAGCGGTACGACGCTCGCCTCACCGAGCGCCGCCGACCTCGCGTCGCTGGCCGACGCGATCGAGACGGCGGACGTACCGACCATCTTCGTGGACTCCAGCAGACCCGACCGGCTCGCCCAAGTCCTCAAGGACGAGGCGCGGTTGGACGTCGACGTCGTCCCGCTCTTCACCGAGTCCCTGACGAACAGGGGTGACGGCGCCGCGACGTACCTCCAGATGAGCCGCGCGAACGCGAAAGCCATCGTCGAAGGGCTGCGCCCCGCCTAGCCGCGGCGGCGACCACGCGCTTCCCACACCCACCCATCGAACGAAGGAATCCAGCCATGTCACCCACCCCTGCCCACACGCCCGCGGGTACGGGCCGTACGGCGCGCGCCCTCACCACGCTCAGCGCGACGTTCGCCGCCGCCCTGATCCTGACCGCCTGCGGCGAGAGCGGCGACGACGGGAAGGGCGCCGGCTCCACCGAGGACAAGAAGCCCGCCAAGGCCACCGAACCGCTCGTCGCCACGTACGACGGCGGCCTCCACGTACTGGACGGCAAGTCACTGAAGGTCGTCGAGGACATCCCGCTCAAGGGCTTCAACCGCGTCAACCCGGCCGGGGACGACCGGCACGTCGTGGTCTCCACCTCAAAGGGCTTCCAGCTCTTGGACGCGGGCGCGGCCGAGCTGACCGACGTCGAGTTCCCCGGCGCCGAACCCGGACACGTGGTACGGCACGCGGGCAAGACCGTCCTCTTCACCGACGGCACCGGCGAGATCACGATCTTCGATCCCGAGGACCTCGGCGACGGCAAGCCCGAGACCACCTCCCACACCTCGAAGTCCCCCCACCACGGCGTGGCCGTGGAGCTCGCGAACGGCGAACTCGTCACCACCCTCGGCGACAAGGACGGCGGCACGGGCATCACCGTGCTCAACAAGGACCGCGAGGAAGTCACCCGCAGCGAGGACTGCCCCGGTGTCCACGGCGAGGCGACCGCGAAGGGCGAGGCCGTGGTGATCGGCTGCCAGGACGGCGTACTCCTCTACCGCGACGGCAAGATCAAGAAGATCGACAGCCCCGACGAGTACGGCCGCATCGGCAACCAGGCCGGCTCCGACGACTCCCCCGTCGTCCTCGGCGACTACAAGACCGACGAGGACGCCGAGCTCGAACGCCCCGAGCGCGTCGCCCTCATCAACACCGAGACCGGCAAGCTGAAGCTCGTGGACCTCGGCACGAGCTACAGCTTCCGCTCGCTCGCCCGCGGCCCGCACGGCGAGGGCCTCGTCCTCGGCACCGACGGCAAGCTCCACACCATCGACCCGGACAGCGGCGAGGTCACCAAGTCCCTTACGGTCACCGATGAGTGGCGCGAACCGCTGGACTGGCAGCAGGCCCGTCCCACCCTCTTCGTACGGGACCACACGGCGTACGTCACCGAGCCGGAGAAGAAGAAGCTGCACACGGTCGACCTGGAGTCCGGCGAGAAGACGCGCACGGCCTCGCTGCCCTCGGCCCCGAACGAGATCAGCGGCGTCGACCTCCCCGGCTCCGCCCACTGACCCGGGGCCGAGGCCCGGGGCGGCAACTCCCCCGTCCCAGGACGATCTCGTTCACCCCAGGAAGCTCAGCCGGACCTTCCGGTCGGGGTTGTCGACGTTCGTGTCGACGAGGCAGACGGACTGCCAGGTGCCGAGTTCGAGGCTGCCGCCGAGGACGGGGAGGGTGGCGTGTGGGGGGACGATCGCGGGGAGGACGTGGTCGCGGCCGTGGCCGGGGCTGCCGTGCCGGTGGCGCCAGCGGTCGTCGGCGGGGAGCAGGTCGTGGAGGGCGGCGAGCAGGTCGTGGTCGCTGCCCGCGCCGGTCTCCAGGACGGCTACCCCGGCGGTGGCGTGGGGGACGAAGACGTTCAGCAGCCCGTCCCGGCCGTCGGCGACCCGGGTCAGGAAGTCCGCGCAGTCCCGGGTGAGGTCGGTGACGGTCTCGGCGGAGCCGGTGGTGATGTTCAGGACGGTGGTGCGCAGGGCGTCGCTCATGGGGCCATCCTGCCCGTCCGGCGGGGTCGAGCGGGAGCCTCGGGGCACCGGTGGGGGGGTGCCCGACCGGGTCGGCCCGGGTGAGCCCGGGTCGGCCCCGCCGAGCCACGCCACGGGGGTGTCTGCTCCCGGTGGGCCCGTCCGGTCCGGTCCCGGGCGGGACCGGACCGGACGGGCCGGGGCGCGGGATGGATCGGGGGTGGGGAAGGTTCGGGGGTGGTGGGTGGTTGTCGTCGTCATGGAGAGCGTGGAGGCCGGGAGCGCGCCGGTGGTCGTGATCGGGGCGGGGCAGGCGGGGCTGTCGACCGCCTATCACCTGCGCCGGGGCGGGCCGCTGCCGGAGGGGGAGCCCGTGGTGCTGGACGCCTCGCCCGCGCCGGGTGGGGCGTGGCAGTACCGCTGGCCGACGCTGACGTACGGCAGGGCGCACGGGGTGCACGCCCTGCCCGGAATGGCGCTGACCGGCGCCGATCCGGACCGGCCCGCTTCGGAGGTGGTGGGCGGCTACTTCGCGGCGTACGAGGCGGCGCACGGTCTCGGGGTGCGGCGGCCGGTGCGGGTGCGGGCGGTCCGGGAGGATCCGGCGCGGGCGGGCGGGCTGCTCGTGGAGAGTTCGGCGGGAGTGTGGCGGACGCGCGCCGTGGTCAACGCGACGGGTACTTGGGAGCGGCCGTTCTGGCCGCGTTTCCCCGGTCAGGAGAGCTTCGCCGGACGGCAGCTGCACACCGCGGACTACCGGGGGCCGGACACCGAACCGTTCCGGGGCAGGCGGGTACTGGTGGTGGGCGGCGGCACCTCCGCCGTGCAGCACCTGCTGGAGCTGGCGGGCACCGCGGCCCGCACGTACTGGGTGACGCGGAGGCCGCCCGCGTTCCGTTCGGGCCCGTTCGACGAGGACCAGGGGCGGGCGGCGGTCGCGAGCGTGGAGGACCGGGTGCGCCGGGGGCTGCCGCCGCGCAGCGTCGTCAGTGTGACGGGACTTCCCCTGTCCGAGGAGGTACGGAGGGGGCTGGAGAGCGGGCTGCTGGAGCGGCTGCCGCTGTTCGAGCGGTTCACGCCAGGCGGGGTGCACTGGGCGGACGGGACCGGGCTCCGGGTCGACACGGTGCTGTGGGCGACGGGGTTCCGCCCGGTGGTGGACCATCTGGCGCCGCTGCGGCTGCGGGAGCCGGGCGGCGGGATCCGGCTGGAGGGGACCCGGGCGGTCCGTGATCCGCGGGTGTGGCTGGTGGGGTACGGGCCGTCGGCGAGCACGGTCGGGGCGACGCGCGCCGGCCGGGCGGCGGCCCGTGAGGTGCGCGCGCTGCTCCGTACTCCGGACGGCGCCGCCCTGGCCGCGGCCTCCTAGGCGGGAGGCGGTCTCGTACCGTGGTGGCGCCCGGAGCGAGGCGGGAGGCACGGGCGGACGGGACGGTCGGGAGACACGGGCGGGGCGGGAGGTGCGGACGGGGCGCTGCGCGATCGGCCGTGCTGGGGCAGTATGGCGGGGCGGGCACGTACCTGCCGGGACGGTGCTCCGGCGTGTGCCCGGACGTCTCCCTGCGGTGTGCGGAAGGAGGGCGGTGTGCGGGTAGCGCTGTTCGTCACCTGCGTCAACGACACCCTGTATCCCGGCACCGGACGTGCCGTGGTGACGCTGCTGGAGCGGCTCGGGGTGGGGGTGGACTTCCCGGAGGGGCAGACCTGCTGCGGCCAGCCGCAGTACAACACGGGCTACCGGCGGGTGGCGGAGCCACTGGCGCGGCGGTGCGCGCGGGTCTTCGCGGGGTACGACCACGTCGTCGTGCCGTCGGGCTCCTGCGCCGCGATGGTGCGGGAGGGCTACCGGCGGCTGGGCGAGAAGGCGGAGGCCGACGGCCGGGGTGGTGAACTCGCCGAGATGGCGATGGAGTTGGCGTCCCGTACATACGAGCTGACGGAGTTCCTGGTCGATGTGCTGGGGGTGGTGGACGTCGGCGCGTACTACCCGCATCCGGTGACCTACCACCCGGCCTGTCACGGGCTGCGGTCGCTGGGGCTGGGTGACCGCCCTCGTCAACTGCTCGGCGCGGTGCGGGGATTGGAGCTGCGTGAGTTGCGGGGCGCGGAGGAGTGCTGCGGCTTCGGCGGCACCTTCGCGCTGAAGAACCCCGCGGTGTCGGCGGCGATGGGCGCCGACAAGGCGCGGAACGTCGAGGAGAGCGGGGCGTACGCGGTGTGCGCGGTGGACAGCTCCTGCCTGCTGCACATCGGTGGGGTGCTGTCCCGGCGGGGTTCGGCGCCGCGTCCGGTGCACCTCGCGGAGATCCTGGCGAGCACCGAGGAGAACGTGCGGACGGCGAGGGAGGCCCCACGGTGAACACCCCCGATCCGGACCAGCCGAGCTTTCCCCGGGCGGCCCAAACCAGCGTCCGGGACGCGCGGTTGCGGCGTAACCTCACGCACGCCACGCACACGATCCGCGCGAAACGGGCCGCCGCCGTCGCCGAACTGCCGGACTGGCGGCGGCTGCGGGCGGCGGGTGCCGCCATCAAGGACCGTACGCTGCGCCATCTCGACCACTATCTGGAGGAGTTGGAAGCGTCCGTCACCGCGGCGGGCGGCCAGGTCCACTGGGCGGTGGACGCCGCGGAGGCCAACCGGATCGTCACCCGGCTGGTGCGGGAGACGGGCGAGCGGGAGGTCGTCAAGGTCAAGTCGATGGCCACCCAGGAGATCGGGCTCAACGCGGCGCTGGAGCGCGCCGGGATCCACGCCTACGAGACGGATCTGGCCGAGCTGATCGTGCAGTTGGGCGACGACCTGCCGTCCCATCTGCTGGTGCCCGCCATCCACCGGGACCGGTCCCAGATCCGGGACATCTTCCGTGCTCACATGGGCGAGTGGGGCCGTCCGGCTCCGGAGGGGCTCTCGGACGATCCGGCGGAACTGGCGGAGGCGGCCCGGCTGCACCTGCGGGAGAAGTTCCTGCGCGCGAAGGTGGGTATCTCGGGGGCCAACTTCATGGTCGCGGAGACCGGCACCCTGGTGGTCGTGGAGTCGGAGGGCAACGGCCGGATGTGCCTGACCCTTCCCGAGACGCTGATCTCCGTCGTCGGCATCGAGAAGACCGTTCCGAGCTGGCGCGACCTGGAGGTCTTCCTCCAGCTGCTGCCCCGTTCGTCGACGGCCGAGCGGATGAACCCGTACACCTCCACCTGGACGGGCACCACGGGGGACGACGGTCCCCGCGCCTTCCACCTGGTGCTGCTGGACAACGGCCGCACCGACACGCTGGCGGACCGGGTGGGGCGGCAGGCGCTGCGCTGTATCCGCTGCTCGGCCTGTCTCAACGTCTGCCCGGTCTACGAGCGGGCGGGCGGCCACGCCTACGGTTCGGCCTACCCGGGACCGATCGGCGCGATCCTCACCCCGCAGACCCGGGGGACGGACTCCGCGCTGGACGCCTCGCTCCCCTACGCCTCCACGCTCTGCGGCGCCTGCTACGAGGTCTGCCCGGTCGCCATCGACATCCCGGACGTCCTGGTGCACCTGCGCGAACGCGTCGCGGAGGGCGGCGAGTTCACCCGTGCCGGGCAGCGGGTGCGCGTCCGCCCGGCCCGGGGGCACGCGGCGGAGCGGGCGGCGCTGCGCGCCGCGGGCTGGGTGCTGGACCGCCCGTACGCGGTGCGGGCGGGTCAGCGGCTGGCGGCCCGGGTGCGCGCGGTGCGCCCGCGGCGGCTGCCCGGACCAGGGGCGGCGTGGACGGACTCCCGGGAGCTTCCCGAGCTGCCGCCGGAGTCCTTCCGGGACTGGTGGCGGCGGACGCGGGGCGCCGAGCCCGCCGGGGACGGCGGTGAGCGCCCCGGGGACGGCGGGCGGGGAGGTGCCGGATGAGCGGCCGGGCGACCGTGCTCTCCCGGATCCGCCGGGCCCTCGCGGACGTGCCCCCGGACGAGCGGCCGGAGGACACCCCGGTCCTCCGGGACTACGGGAGGACGCCGCCCGCCACCGAACCGGCGGGCCTGGCGCGGCTGCTGGCGACGAACCTCGCCGACTACCGTGCGCGGGTGCACCGTTCGGCTCCGGCGGAACTCCCGGGGCTGATCGGTGAGTTGCTGCGTGCCCGGGAGGCCAGCCGGGTCGTCGTGCCTCCGGGGGTGCCCGCCGGGTGGCTGCCGCCGGGAACGGCGCGGTGGGTCAGGGAGCCGGACGAGCTGTCGCTCCGCCAACTCGACGCGGTGGACGCGGTGGTGACCGGTTGCGCGGTGGCCGTGGCGGACACCGGCACGCTGGTGCTGGACGGTGGGCCGGGCCAGGGGCGTCGTCGGGACACCCTGGTGCCGGACCACCACATCTGCGTGGTGCGGGTGCCCGAGCAGCTGGTCGCCTCGGTCGCGGAGGCGCTGCCCCGGCTGGACCCGCGCCGTCCGCTGACGTGGATCTCCGGCCCCTCGGCCACCAGCGACATCGAACTCGACCGCGTCGAGGGCGTGCACGGGCCGCGGCTGCTGGAGGTGGTGCTCGTGGAGCGGGACGACACGGGCTGAACCGCCGTCAACTCCGGTGCGGCAACCCCTCTTTCACCAACTCACGGGTGGCTAACGGGCGTTCGGGCTGATCCGTCCGGGGGCTACCGTTCGCTCGTCCCACCGGGGCGGGCGTCGCCGCCCGCGTCCAGTGTGTCGGCGGCGGGCACGCCCGCCGGACGGTGCGGGCCAGCGGAGGCCCGTACCACCGCGGAGGCGGCGCCGAGCGCGGCGGGTTCGAGCGCCGAGGCCCGCCAGCGGACGTCCTCCCGGATCAGGGCGGACCAGAGCTGGTTGAGCGGGTGCGCGGAGCCCAGGTCGGCCCGTGCGCCACGACGGGTGAACGCGCCGACCAGCACCCGCTGTCGCGGGCCGACGTCCTCGACCAGACGCAGGGTGCGCAGGCCGTGCGCCTCGGTCATCCAGCCCTCCGAGACGGCCTCCCCGATGCCCTCGGTGACCAGCATGCTGGCCCGCAGCACGCCGGAGCGGAGCAGTTCGAAGCCGTAGGGCACGGAGTCGATCTCGGCGGCTATCTCCATCCGTTCGCGGTAGCCGTCGCCGAACCAGCCCCGGAGGAAGTCGGAGATCAGCCCGTCGGCGGAGACGACCAACGGCGAGGTGGCCAGGGCGCGTACGGTCATCGGCCGGGCGGGAAGCTCGGTTTCGTCCAGGTTGGTCACCAGGGCGAGTCCGCTGCGCCGCCACTCCATGACCTCGATGCCGTCCAGCGGGTCGTCCTCCGCGGCGTCCCGGGTCACCACGCTGCCGCAGACCAGGTCGAGTTCGCCGGAGCGGAGCTTGGCCAGCAGACTTCCGGTGCGGACGTGGGCCATGCGCAGCTCGACGCCGCCCCGGGTGAACTGGTCGCTGACCCGCTCGACCGCGTTGAGCAGGTAGCCGAGGGTGTAGCGGGTCGACCCGACCGCGAGGGTGCGCCCCTGACCGGCGCGGGCGTTGCGCAGGCCCTCCAGCCACTCGCCCAGGGTGCCGCGCGCGACGTCGGCGAGGGCCTCTCCGGCCACCGTGAACTGCACGCGCTCACCCCGGCCGCGTTTGCGTACCAGCGGTTCCCCGCACAACTCCCCCAGGTTGCGGTTCATGGTGTCCAACTGCTTCTGGATGCTGGACTGTTCGCGCCCCAGGAGGCGCGCTGCCCCCAGCGCGGTTCCCTCCTCGTGTACGGCCAGGAGAGTCCGCAACTGATCCATGGTCGTGTCCAGCAGCCCGGTGGGGATCTGCGTCGTGCCAGGCAGGGGCATGAGGCCCTCTCGTCGTCTGTCTCCATCTGTCCGCCGCCACACGGGAGTTCGGTGGCGTGCGGGCCCAGCATCCTAAACGGGCGAAGCAACGGGAAACCGAGTCGCCATCAACGACGGGTCACCATTCGGGGCCAACCGGCCCGTACCACCCCGAGGATTGCAATTCACTTTCACAAATCTTTCTGTGGTTCAGTACACATGAACCGTAGATTTATTTCTCTGAGTAGCTGGTTCCAGAGACGCTTCCCATGCAAGGGTCATGGCAACCGCGAATTTTCAAGCGATTCCCCCGAGGAGCACCGCACGTGAGCTACCCCCAAACCGCCCCCAGGCAGGATGGAGCCGTCCCCCACCCCGGCGCCGCCCCCGCGAAGAAGCCGGGTGCCGTCGTCGCCATGCTGGTCCTCACGGCGCTGGCCGCGCTCTCCGGAGCGCTGGGCGCGCTGCTGGTCTACGCCGGAGGCAAGGACCTGGCGGACGAGAACATCCGGAACGCGGTGGACAACAACCCGGAGACCGTGGGCCTCCCCGCCGGGACCACGGCGGCGGACATCAAGGCCATGAGCGGCCCCATGTGGGACGAGGTGATCAGCGACTGGCAGAGCACGATGTCGTCCCGGGCGCACATCGCCATGTTCTTCGCCGTGGTCCTGCTGCTGGCGCTCGCCGCCCGGCGCTGCGCGATATGGCCCCGGGTGCTGATCACCCTGACGGTGCTGATCTGGTTCATGTTCCCGCACGCGCTGGTGCTGCGCGACGACCCGCCGAACTCCCTCTTCCTGGCCAGCATGGCCGCCGTGCTGGTGGGGTTCGCCGCGCTGGTGGCCTGCTGGCTGCCGGGGGTCAACCGGTACCGCAAGGAGCTGCGCGCGCACTGACGTGGCCGCTCCCCCGCACCACGGCCGCCGTCCCTCTCCGGGCGGCGGCCGTGGTGCGTCCGGCGCGCCCTCACCCGTCCGCCGCGGCGGCACCGCCCCGGCACCACGACACGCGGACCCGCCCCGCCCCGGCCAGATGGCCAGATGGCCAGGCGGGCAGGCGGGCAGGTACAGCCGAGACCGGACCGGGTTCATCCGCCCGGCCCCGTACGGGAGTTGGGGCCCGCACGGACGGGAGGCGGCACCGAGCTGGCCCGAGCTGGCCCCGCGCGGACGGGGCGGCACGGGTCCGAGTGGGGCCGCGGCCGGTCGGCGCCGGGACCAGCGCCGGGACCGACCAGGACCGGGACCGGCCGAACGTGAGGGGTCACTCCTCGCGTTCGAAGTCGGCCTCCAGCGCCTCCTCGTCCAGATCGCTCCGGGCCGCGTCGTACACCTGCCGCACAAAGCCGTGCGCCGTCGGCTCGTCCAGTTCGGGAGCCAGCGCGCGCAACCGGGCCGTCCACAGCTCAATGGCTTCGTCGCTCATGGGTCCAGTGGAATACGGCGGCCCGGCTCCCGCCACTCGACGGTGACGCGCCGGAGCCCCGCCGGGCTCCGGGTGGCGGGAGGGCGGGCCGCGTGGTCGCATCGAGGGAGGCGCGTACGAGGCCGTGCGGCCCGGGAGGTGGGTGGGTCATGTCGCGCGTGGAACTGCTCGCGACCGGCGGAACGATCTCCTGCCGGTGGGTGGACGGCAGCCTCCGGGCGACCGCCACCGGAGCCGACATCCTCGCCACGGCGCCGGTACCGTCCGGCCGCGAGGTGACCGTCACCGACGTCGCGACCCGGCCCGGCTTCGCCTGGGAGTGGCCGGAGCTGGTGGGCCTGGTGCGCCAGGTGCGGCGGGCGCTGTCCTCCGGGGACGTGGCGGGGGTGGTGGTCACCCACGGCACCGACACCATGGAGGAGACCAGCTTCCTCACGGCGCTGGCCCACGACGACCCCCGTCCCGTCGTGTTCACCGGGGCGCAGCGCCCCTTCGACCATCCGGCGGCCGACGGCCCGGCCAACCTCGCGCAGGCCCTGCTGATCGCCGGGCATCCGGCCGCCCGCGACCGTGGCGTGCTGCTGGCCTTCGACGGCCTGGCCTACGCGGCACGCGGGGTGGCCAAGGCGGACACCCTCAGCACCCGGGGCTTCGCGGCCCCGGGGCGGGGCCCGGTGCTGCGGGTCGCCGGGGAGCGGGTCCTGCCGCTCGCGCCCCCGCGCCGGCCGCCGAGCATCACGCTCGACCCGTCCACGTCCGCCCTGCCCCGGGTGGACGTGATCCCGCTCTACGCGGGCGCCGACACGACTCTGCTGGACGCGGCCGTGGCGGCCGGGGCGCGCGGACTGGTCCTCGCCGCCTTCGGCGCGGGCAACGCCAACCCCCCGCTGGTCAAGGCGGTGCGCGGCTGCGGGTTGCCGGTGCTGGTCTGCTCCCGGGTCCCGGCGGGACCGGTGCTCCCGCTGTACGGCGGGGGTGGCGGCGCCGATCTGGCCGAGGCGGGAGCCGTCGGGGGCGAGGACCTGAGCCCCTGGCAGGGGCGGATGCTGCTCGCGGCCGCGCTGGCCGCCGCCCCGGATTCACCGGAACACCTGCTGCGCCACTGGCTCAGCTCGTCAGCGGCCCCGTGACGCGCCCCGCGCGGCCGGAGCCGAGCGAACGTGGGAGGCACCATGCCCAAGGAGATCCTGGTCAGCTACGGGGTGGACATCGACGCGGTCGGCGGATGGCTCGGCTCCTACGGCGGGCAGGACTCGCCGGGGGACATCTCACGCGGCCTGTTCGCGGGGGAGGTCGGGGTGCCGCGCCTCCTCGACCTCTTCCGGCGGAACGGTCTGACCCAGACCTTCTTCTGGCCGGGACACTCGGTGGAGACCTTCCCCGAGCAGTTCGACGCCTGTGTGACGGCGGGGCACGAGATCGGTGTGCACGGCTACAGCCACGAGAACCCGATCGCGATGAGCCGCCGCCAGGAGAGCGACGTGCTCGACCACTGCGTCGAGCTGATCACCCGCCGCTCCGGCCGCCGGCCCACCGGATACGTGGCGCCCTGGTGGGAGTTCAGCCCGGTCACCGCCGAACTGCTGCTGGAGCGCGGGCTCACCTACGACCACTCGCTGATGCACCACGACGTGCTGCCGTACTACGTGCGGACCGGCGACAGCTGGACGAGCATCGACTACGGGAAGCCCGCGGCGGAGTGGATGCGGCCCCTCGTACGGGGCGAGGAGACCGACCTCATCGAGATCCCCGCGAACTGGTACCTCGACGACCTGCCCCCGATGCTCTTCATCAAGGGAAGTCCCAACAGCCACGGCTTCGTCGACCCCCACACCATCGAGCGGATGTGGCGCGACCAGTTCGACTGGGTCTACCGGGAGCACGACTACGCGGTCCTGACCATGACGATCCACCCGGACGTGTCCGGCCGTCCGCAGGTACTCCTCATGCACGAGCGGCTGATCGCCCACATCAACCAGCACGAGGGCGTCCGCTGGGCGACGTTCGACGAGATCGCCACCGACTTCGCCCGGCGCGCGCCCCGCCGTTGAGGCGGTACCCCGGCCAAGTGGCGCCGGTGTGACGGTGGTTCAGCGGCCGGTTGAAGTCGCCCGAATCCGCGGGGGCTTGCCGTAGCATGCGGTTCCGGGGACCGCCCAGGACGTAGCGGGGAGAGATGGACATTCCAACCGTCGGCGCGCGCCTGGCGTCGAGTGCCGTCGTGCCGCTGGTCAGGAAGCTGCTCGTGCAGGAGTCGCCCGGAGCGGGGCTGGTCGACGCGCCGATCCGGCTCTCGCGGCTGGTGTCCTTCAGGGGAGAGAAACGGACCCTGTCCGACCGGGACTTCCGCCGGATCTCCGAGGAACTGGTCCGGCGGGCGGCGGAGTCCACGGGGATGAGCGAGCGGCTGCCCTCCTACGAGTTACAGGCGGTCGCCAACGCGCTCACACACTCCCTGCGCACCCTCGGCGACCTGGAGATGGACGACGTGCAGGCGGTCCAGCTCGGGCCCCAGGGGCTGTCCCGCCGCATCAGGATCGAGAGCAGCGCGGCCACCTCCGGTCTCTCCCAGGGAGCGCGGGAACTCCACCAGAAACTCCTCGACACCGCCTGCCTGCACATCCTGAACTTCTTCACACAGCGCGCCCACTTCACGGGCCGGACCCTGGTGGAGCAAAGCCAGAGACTGGCCGAACTCTCCGCCCGCGTCGACGAGTTGATCTCCCGTACGCCCTCCCCCGCGGACGTGCCGTTCGAGAAGCGGTACGCGGAGTACGTCACCAGCAGGCACAGCCAGTTGACGATCTTCGGGCTGGATCTGCCCGTCGGGGCGGACAGCTGGCCGCTCAACGTCGCCTACCTGAGTCTGGAGGCGACGGACGGGCCGACGCACATCCCCGCGGAGCAGTCGCTGTCGCACAACAAACGGGTCCTGCTCCGCGGGGTGGCGGGGTCGGGCAAGTCCACGCTGGTGCAGTGGCTCGCGGTGTCCACCGCCAGGTCCAACCAGGAGAACCTGCTCTACCTGTACGGACTGGTGCCGTTCATCCTGCCGCTGCGGACGCTGACCCGGGACGGTGGCCCGCTGCCGCCGCCGGAGGACTTCCTGCGGGCCGTCGACTGCCCCATCTCGGGTGCGCAGCCCACCGGTTGGATCGACCGCGTGCTCACCGAGGGCCGGGGCATCCTGCTCGTCGACGGTATCGACGAGGTACCCGAGGGGGAGCGGCAGCAGGCCCGGGACTGGCTGCGGAACCTCGTCTCGGCGTTCCCGGACAACCGGTGGCTGGTGACCACCCGGCCCTCGGCGATCCGGGAGAACTGGCTCACGCCCGAGGGGTTCGTCGAACTCGACCTGGCGCCGATGAGCCGGGACGACGTGGCCGCGTTCATCCACCGCTGGCACCACGCCGCCGGGGCCGGGGACTTCTCGGCCCGCTCGCTGCTCCAGGCGGTCCGCACCAAGCAGGACCTGGGCCGTCTGGCGACCAACCCGCTGATGTGCGCGCTGATCTGCGCGCTGTACCGGGACCGTCGCGGCTACCTCCCGGACGGCAGGAAGGCGCTGTACGACGCGGCGCTCTCGATGCTGCTCTCCCGCCGCGACCGCGAGCGCGGGCTCCAGCAACCGGGCGCGATCCGGATCAGCGAGGCGCACCAGATCCAGCTGCTCCAGAAGCTGGCGTACTGGATGATCCGCAACGGGCGCTCCGAGGTGTCCCGTTCGGACGCCGTCGATCTGCTGGGCCAGTCCCTTCCGGCGATGCCGTCCGTCGGTGAGCAGGGCACGCCGGAGGAGATCTACCGTCATCTCCTCATCCGGAGCGGCCTGTTGCGCGAACCGGCCGTCGGCGCCGTGGACTTCATCCACCGTTCGTTCCAGGACTACCTGGGGGCGAAGGCCGCGGTGGAGGACCTCGACTTCGGGCTGCTGGCCCAGCACGCCCATCTCGACCAGTGGGAGGACGTCATCCGCATGGCGGTCGCCCACGCCCGTCCCCGGGAGCGGGTCACCTTCCTCGACACGATCCTGGAGCTGGCCGACGCCGCCACCTCGACGAGCTACGGGCACCGCCTCTACCTGCTGGCGGCCGCCTGCCTGGAGCACGCCACGGAGCTGGACCCCCTGGTGCGCACGGCGGTCCAGGAGCGGGCGGCGATGCTGATCCCCCCGGCCTCCGCCGAACAGGCCCGGGCGCTGGCGGACGTCGGGCTGTTCGTCCTGGAGCTGCTGCCCGGCCCGGAGGACGGCTCGGGCACCGACCACCACCTGACGGTGCTCACCGCGACGCGGATCGGGACGAGCAGCGCGATTCCCGTGCTGGCCCGGTACCGCGCGACCCGGGACCCCCGCGTTCAGCGGCAACTCGTCGACGCCTGGCACGCGTTCGAGCCCCACGAGTACGCCCAGGAGATCATCGCGCACCTGCCGGACGACGGCGGTCTCTACTTCCCGGTCACCAACCTGGACGAGGTGCGGGCGCTCCAGAGCGTCGGCGGCCGGTCCCACGTCCACCTGGCCGGGCGGATCGACGGGGAGGAGTTCTGCGCGGCCTACCGCACCTCCCGCATCACCCACCTGCGCGTCAGCGCGGACTGCGAGGACGGCTGGGACTGGCTGCCTCGGCTCTACAAGCTGCGCACCCTCTTCGTCGACGTGCCGCACTTCAGCCTGCGTCCGCTGCGGCGCAACCCCTACCTGCGGCAGGTGCGGTTCCTGGAGGGGACGCCGGTCGCCGACCAGTCCTCGCTGCCCGACCACGTCTCCGTGGAGGTCCTCGGCAGGGACCCGCAGCCCGGGCTCCTCCAGGACTGACGGCGGACGGACGGCTGACAGACGACGGACGGGTGACCGCGTCCGGATCAGGGCAGCTGGGCGGCGAAGGCGGCGTACGCCTCCGGGCTGAACAGCACGAAGCGGATCTCCGCGAAGCCCCCGCCCTCCCGCCGGACGGTGTCCACCGCGAGACGGGCCGCGTCCTCCGTCGGCCAGCGGTAGACCCCGGTGGAGACCGCCGGGAACGCGACCGTGGCGGCGCCCAGCTCGCGGGCCACCCGCAGCGACTCACGGTGGCAGGAGATCAGCAGCTCCGAGCGGTCCTCCTCGGCCGACCAGACGGGGCCAACCGTGTGGATCACCCACCGGGCGGGGAGCCGCCCCGCGGTGGTGGCCACCGCCTGACCGGTCGGCAGACCGCCGCCGTACCGGCTGTCCCGGAGCTGGCGGCAGGCGTCGAGGATCTCCGCCCCGCCCCGCCGGTGGATCGCGCCGTCCACTCCTCCGCCGCCCAGCAGCGAGGAGTTGGCGGCGTTCACCACCGCGTCCACCTCCTGCTCGGTGAGGTCGCCGCGGACGGCCGTGATGTTCGGGGTACCTGACGTCGCCATACGACAATCCTCGCACCGGCGCCGAGCGCCCACGCCCACGCCCACGCTCACCGGGGGCGGCGGGGCCCGACACGGCGGTGCGGACGGTACGCGGCCGGGTCCGTGTCACGGGTGTCCCTTCCGTCCCTCGCGTGCACCCTTGTCAGCGCGGATCTTTCGTACGAGCATTCGCCTCCAACTCCCGCACCTGGAAGGAAGTCCGTCATGCCACGCACTCCCTCGCGCCGTTCCCTCCTCGCCGGGTCGGCGGGCGCCGCCCTCGCGGCCCCGCTGCTGGGCGCCGCCCCGGCCCACGCCGCCGGTCCCGGTGGCGGAAAGCGGCGCCTGGTCCCGGGCGCCGACGTCGCCGCCGGGCAGGACTGGCGGATGCTGCGGGGCCGGAAGGTCGGGGTGGTCAGCAACCCGACCGGGATCCTGCTCGACGCCCGGCACATCGTGGACTCGATGGCCGAGACGAAGGGGCTGAACATCGTCGGCGTCTTCGGTCCGGAACACGGCTTCCGGGGCAGCGCGCAGGCGGGCGAGTCGGAGCCCGAGTTCGAGGACCCGCGCACCGGGCTGACGGTGTACGACGCCTACGGCGCCGACGCGAAGAAGCTCGCGGACCTGTTCACCAAGGCCGGTGCGGACACCATCGTGTTCGACATCCAGGACGTCGGCGTCCGCTTCTACACGTACATCTGGATGATGTTCAACTCCATGGTGGCGGCCCGGTCGATCGGCGCCCGCTTCGTGGTGCTGGACCGCCCCAACCCGATCGGGCGAAGAGCGGACGGGCCGCTGCTGACCCCGAAGTTCTCCTCCGGCGTCGGACTGCGGCCGATCATCCAGCAGCACGGCATGTCCGTCGGCGAGCTGGCCCGCTACTTCAACGGCGAACTGCTCCCCGAGGAGGGCAAGGGCGGCACCGTCGAGCTGGAGGTCGTGGAGGTGCGCGGCTGGCGGCCGGACGCGCTCGCCCAGGAGACCGGGCTGCCCTGGGTGCCGCCCTCCCCCAACATGCCGACGCCGGACACGGCGACCGTCTACGCGGGCACCGGCTACTTCGAGGGCACCAACCTCTCCGAGGGGCGCGGCACCACCCAGCCGTTCCAGTTCATCGGCGCCCCCTACCTGGACCACCACTACAGCGACCGGCTCAACGCCCGGAAGCTGCCCGGGGTCCTCTTCCGCGAGGGGTACTTCGTGCCGACGTTCAACCTGTACGAGGGGGAGACCTGCGCGGGGGTGCAGCTGATGGTCACCGACCCGCGCCGCTGCGAGCCGATCCGCACGGCCGTCGCGATGCTGGTGGAGGCCGCGAAGTACGACGGTTTCGCCTGGCGCGAGGACGACTGGGACGAGGAGCGCCCGTTCTGGATCGACAAGCTCTCCGGCTCGACGCGGCTCCGGAAAATGATCGACGCGGGTGAGGACGTGGACGCGCTCACCGCCGCGTGGCGCGGCGAGGTGCGGGAGTTCGAGCGGGCGCGCCGCCCGTACCTGCTCTACCGCTGATCCGGCGGGAACCCGCCCCTCCGGTCGCCGCGCGCCGTCCGTGGCCCGGGCCGTTCCCCCGCGGCCCGGGCCACGGGCGAGTCAGGGGCGGGAGCGTGGTCCGTCCCACCCCCGCTGACGGTCCGTCGCGTCAGCCGGGGAGCGGGTCGGGGTCGTCCGTGGGGGGCGTGGGGCCGGTCGGCGGCTGGGGGCGGAGCCAGGTGAGGGCGGCACTGGTCATGGCGGTGATGCCGGTGGGCAGCGCGGCGCGGACGTCCGGGGCGAAGCGCGGGGAGTGGTTCGGCGGCAGGGCGGCGAGCTTCCGCTCGGCGTCCCCGGGGGTGGCGGCCCAGGTCTTCGGCCCGACGGTGCCCAGCATCCAGTAGACGAGCGGGATGCCGGGCTGACCGTGCAGGGCGGCGCCCGCGTCCCCGTACAGGCCGACGTCCTCGGTCGCGGTCGACGGGGGCCAGCCGGTGACGCGTTCGGCGCCGTAGAGGTCGCGGTGGACGGCGCGTACGGCGGCGGTGGCCGTGGCGTCGGGGTGGGTGACCGGGGAGCGGGAGACGACGGTGATGTCCGGGTCGCGGGGGCAGTCGGAGGCGGCGCACTCCGCGCGCACGATCCGCTCCACCGCCGCGCTCAGGCGCTCCAGCGTCTCGGTGGACAGGGCGCGGGCGGTGACGCCGAGCGTCGCCCGGTCCGGTACGAGGTTGCTGCCCGCGCCGGAGTGCAGGGAGCCGACGTGCAGCACCGCGGGTTCGGAGGCGGCGGCCTCGCGGGCGGCCACGTGCTGGAGCCGCAGCACCGTGGCCGCGGCGGTCAGCAGGGGGTCGACGGCCAGCCCCGGGGTCGCCGCGTGGCCGCCCCGGCCGTGGATGACGGCCTCGACTCCCCGGCTTCCGGCGAGCATCGGCCCGTGTCCGTGGGCGACCATGCCCGCCGGGAGGGGCGCGGCGTGCTGGGCGAGGACCACCTCGGGTCGGCCGAAGCGCTCGTAGAGCCCGTCCCTCAGCATGGCCTCGGCGCCGGTCAGGGTCTCCTCCGCGGGCTGGCCGACGATCACGACGGTGCCCCGCCAGTGGTCCCTGGCCCGGGCCAGCAGCGCGGCGGCACCCGCCACGGCGGCCATGTGCAGGTCGTGTCCGCAGGCGTGCATCACGGGGCCCTCGGCGGCGTAGGGCAGTCCGGTCGCCTCGGTCACGGGCAGCGCGTCGAGTTCGGCGCGGATCAGGACGCGCGGCCCGTCCCCGTTGCGCAGTTCCGCGACGACGCCGTGGCCGCCGACGCCCTCCGTCACCCGGTAGCCCTCGGTGCGCAGCCACTCCCCCAGCCGGGCGGCGGTCCGCCGCTCCGCGCCGGAGAGTTCGGGGTCGCTGTGCAGCGTCAGGTAGAGGGTGACGGCCGGGCGGAGGACGTCCGGCAGGCCGTCCAGGACGGGCGTGTTCTCCCCGGAACTCGCGGTGGCGGCACTCACCGCTCCAGGGTGCGGCATCCCCGCGGCCCCCCGCATACAGACCGCTGACGGGAGCGGTCAGTGAGGGACCTGCCGATCTGGCAGTGGCGTCGGCTCCAATGGCGGTGCACGGTACGGGTCGCCGACATCCCCTCGGTGGCCACCGTCCTGACCTCTACCTGACCCCTAGGAGTCACCATGGCTGACAAGAGCACCCTCGCCTCCCTGGCCGACGAGATCATGGAGCTGGAGTCGGAGACCTTCGAGATCTCGGACTACTCGGACGCCAGCGAGGTCGTGCTCGCCGGTTCCACGAGCTGCAGCTCGACCTCGACCTGCTCCTCGACCACGAGCACCACCTCGTGTAGCGCCTGATCCACCGGCGCGCACCGGCGGGCGGCATCCGCGGACTTCCGCGCGGTGCCGCCCGTTTCGGTACGCCCCGGCCCGCCCGGCCCGGTGGCCGGGCGGCGGGGGCGCTCAGGGGAAGGGGTGGGGGACGCGGTGGATCTCCGCCTCCGTCAGGGCGCTGGCGCGCAGCCCCGCCCGGTGGGCCGCGGTCCGCAGCCGGGGCATGAGCGGTGCCCGCTGCCGGGACCAGCCGAAGTCGATGGGCAGCAGTCCGGGGGCGAGCGTGGCGACGGTGCGCAGCCCGATCCGCCGCTGTTCGGGGGTGGTCTGGTCGACGACCACCACGTCGTGCCCCGCGCGGACGAGCGCGTCGCGCACGTGGGTCACGTCGTCCCGCAGGTCGCGGGTGCGGGGGCGGGCGCCCTCCTCCCAGGAGCGGTAGATCTCGTCGGCGGGGCGGTGGGCGGCGGGTTCCAGGTAGGAGCGCACGTACCGGGCCATCCGGGGCAGGCCGTAGAGCTGGGCGTGGTCCTTGAGATGCAGCACCTTCCCGAAGTCGTCGGCCATGGCCTCCAGTTCGGCCCGGCGTTCGGCGACCTGCCGGGGCAGGTGCGGGATGTAGGTGAGCACCTCGGAGAGGGCGTCCTCCAGGGCCGCCGCCGGGTCGAGGCTGGCGCCCGCGCCGAAGGAGAAGGTGCCGGGGCCGCCGTCGCGCCGTACGGCCAGGCCGGTGACCACGGGGACGTCCAGGTCGATCCGGTTGTCGTAGGCGCGCACGGCGTATCCGTGCAGCGCGGCCCGGTCGATCATGGTGCGGACGGTGCGGTCCCCGACCGTGCCGAGGTCGATCTCGGTGAGCGGCGTGGCCCCGTACCAGGCCACCAGGAAGGCGTCGCGCTCGACGAGTTCGAGGAGGCCGCCGAGGACCGCCTCCTCCAGGGAGCCGCCGGTCGCGCAGCCGTTGGAGCACTCGAAGACGAAGTTGTCGGCGGCGAGGCCCGCGCTGTAGTGCACGAGGCGGGTGGGGACCAGGATCGGCCGCTCGTCCCGCAGCGAGTAGCCCCACACCCAGGGGATCGGCCGGTCCGGGTCGAAGGGGCTGACCAGCGGGTCGTCCCGGTAGGTCGCGGGGGCGTAGAAGCCGCAGTCGGCGGGGTTCAGCGCCTCGTCCCTGACCTGGTGGTAGGGGGCGGTCACCGGGGCGGCGCCGGTCCGCCGGTGGGTTCCGGCGTACCGCTCCAGCCCCTCCAGGTAGGCCAGTTGGCGGCTGGCGCTGAAGCTGTTGGCCTGCCCGCTCCAGGTGACGTCGGTGAGACCGGCGTAGCCGCGCATGAAGACGGTGCCGGCGACCGGGGCGGTGGTGGGCGAGGTGACGTTGAGCCAGGTGCCCGCGCCGAGCGCCCCGGTGACGGGGTTGGCGAGCGCCTGGGTCGGCATCGGGTAGGCGGAGGCGGGCCGGGTGCGGTACACGCCGGGGTCGGGTTTCGTCCGGCTCTCCAGGGTGAGCGGCGCGCCCGGGCCGGGGTCCGCGCCGGGTGGCGGAGCGCCGTGGGGGCAGAGCGGTTCGGGTAGCAGCGGGTGGGTGCGCACCGTCAGGGTGGCGAGGTCGAGTTGGGAGACCTGGGGCAGCGCCCGGTCCGCCGCGCCGGGGGCGGGCGGGCGAGGGGTGCCCGAGCGGACGGCGGTGTACAGGGCGTGGACCGCGTCGAGGACGTGCGGGGTGAGGAGCGGCCAGGGTCCGGCGGCGGTGGTGCGGGACCCGGTCTCCAGGGCGTCCCGCTCGGTGCGGCTGCGCAGCCGCTGCCAGCGCATGCCCAGGCAGCGGCCGCAGGCCGGGCTGGTGCCGTCGCCGCCCCAGGGGCCGAACAGCACGGCCCGCGCGGTGAGATGGACGGTGGCGGCGGGCCGGGTCGCGGCGTACGGGTCGCGGTCGCCGGAGCGGAGGGTGTCGCCCGCGCCGAGCGGGACCACCGTGGGGGCGGGGGCGGGGGCGAGCCGCCGGGCGAGGTCCCGCTGGAGCTGCTCGCGCGCGGCTTCCAGGGGCGCGCCGTCCGGCGGCGCGCCGGTCGCGGTGGTCGTCATGTCGAGTTGCTCCAGCGGAACGTCCGCAGCGCGATGGCACCGAACACGGCGGTGAACACGAGGAGTCCGCCGCAGCCGAGGGCGATGTCGCCGAAGTCGCCGCGGCCGGTGAGGGCGGCGGACATGGCGTCGTTGAGGTAGCGCAGCGGCAGGACCCGGGAGAGGGTCTGGAGCCAGGACGGCATCATGTCGAGCGGCAGGAACGAGCCGGAGAGGAACGCCATCGGCACCATGAGGAAGTTGGCGATGGCGGCTACCGCCTCGGGCGTGTTCGCGTGGGAGCCGATGACGACGCCGATGGTGAGGAACGCGGTGATGCCGAGCACCAGCAGGGGCAGCGCCAGCGGCCACCGGGCGTCCAGCCGCAGGCCGAACAGCGGGAGCATCGCCACCGCGACGAACATCACCGACTGGGCCACACCGACGGCGAGGGCGAGGACGTAGCGGGAGCCGAGCACGGAGGGCAGCCGGGTGGGCGTCATCCGGATCAGCCGCAGCAGGTCGTCGCGGCGCCACTGCATGAGGGTGAAGGCGACGCCGAAGACGGCGGCGTTGGCCACGCCCCAGGACAGCACGCCGGGGGCGATGTAGGAGATGTAGGGCCGCCCGGTCTCCTCGACGTCCTGGCCGCGGAAGATAAGCCCGAAGACGACGAGGAAGAGCAGCGGGAAGGCGAAGGTGAAGAAGAGGGTCGCCTTGTCCCGGACCTGCGCCCGGTATCCGGCGCCGGTCAGTGCCGTGTACGCGCTCATGGGTGGTGCTCCGTGGTGTCGCCGGGGTGGGGGGTGTCGGTGAGTTGGAGGTAGACGTCCTCCAGGGTGGCGGTGCGGGTGCGTACCCCGTCGAGGCCGATGAGCCCGTCGACGGTCTGGAGCACCTGCCCGGAGACCGCCGTCTCCAGGACGAGGGAGCCGCCCTGCTCGGTGACCCGGTCGACGCCGGGGAGCGCCGCCGCCTCCTCCCGGCCGAGGCGGTCGGCGGGGACGAGCAGCCGGGTCGGTACCCCGGCGGCGCTCACCAGCTGGTGCGGGGAGTCGAGGGCGGCGACCTCCCCCTCGACGAGGATCGCGACCCGGTCGCAGAGCGCCTCGGCCTCGTCGAGGTGGTGGGTGGTGTAGACGATGGTGCGACCCTGGCCCTTGAGGTCGCGCAGCAGCTTCCACAGGTCGCGGCGGGCCTGCGGGTCGAGCGCGGCGGTCGGCTCGTCCAGGAAGATCAGTTCGGGGCCGTGGACGAGGGCGGAGGAGATGGCGAGGCGCTGGCGCTGGCCCCCGGAGAGGTTCTCGACGAGGACGTCGCGCTGCTCGGTGAGCCCGACGGTCTCCAGGACGCGGTCGGCGTCCCGCCGGGTGGCGCCGTAGAGGGCGGCGACCGTGCGCAGGTGCTCGCGCGCGGTCTGGCGGACGAAGAAGGCGGAGGACTGGGTCTGTACGCCGAGCCGTGGCAGCAGCGCCACGTTCCGGGGCCACGGGGACTGGCCGAGGACCGAGACGGTCCCCGAGTCCGCCTGGCGCAGCCCCTCCATGATCTCGACGAGGGTGGTCTTCCCGGCGCCGTTGGGCCCGAGGAGCCCGAAGAACTCCCCGCGTTGGACCCGGAACGACACTCCGTTGACCGCGTGGCGGTCGCCGTATCGCTTGCGTACGTCCTCGACGGCCACGGCCGTGCCGGTGGCCGCCTCGTTCGGGGCGGACGCCATGGTGCTGGCCTCGCTCATGGGGTGGGGTGCCTCTTCCGCTCTCGGGGGTGGGTGGGCTGGCGGGTCACGGGGTCGGTGGACGGTGGCGGGGGCCGGGTGGGTACGGGGCGGGTCGTCAGGTGCGCAGGCCCAGGACGAGCCCGACGGTCAGGGCGGTCAGCAGGACCACGACGAGCAGCACCGACCCGAGGGCGTAGCCGAGGTAGACGGCGCGCGCCCGCCGGGGGTAGGCGGCGGCCGCGGCGCGGTCGGTGAACCGCAGACGCAGGTAGCGCCCGCTCTCCGGACCGAGGTGGAGGACACGGAGGGCGTGGCCCAGCATCGTGTAGCCGTCCAGCGGGGGCAACGGCACCAGGTTGACGAGTGCCTGCGCGCTGCCGAGCAGCAGCAGCGCGGAGAGCGCGCGGCGGGTCGGGTCGCCGTCGGGCAGCGCCGCCCACCAGGCCAGGAACGGCAGCAGGAAGAGGAGGTTGGCGTAGGCCCCGGCACCCGCGACCGCCAGCTGCCGCCAGCGTCCGCGCAGGTAGGGGTAGTTGCCGACGGTGCAGTACATGACGGCGACCGGCAGCCGCCAGCGCAGCCCGATCTCGGTGACGGTCCCGCCGTGGTGCCGGGCGGTCACGCCGTGCGCCAGCTCGTGCAGCGCGGTACTGAGCCAGAGCAGTGTGCAGACGGCCAGCAGCACGACGGGCTGCTGGAAGGCCCACCAGGTGTCCCGGGCGAGTTCGGGCAGCCGGGTGGCGAGCCACCCCTCCATCAGCAGCAGCCCGGCGGTCAGCGGGATGAGCGGCGCCGGGCGCAGCGCGGGGCGCAGCAGCCGGTGCAGCCGGGCGGTGGTGGCGTCGGCGTCGGCGACCAGCCGGACGCTGCCGCGCAGCGCGGTTCCGCTGAGTGGCCCGGTGCGGGGGGTGGGTGGCTCCTCGGGGGCGGGGCGTGGGTCCCCGGCGAGCAGCCGCCGGGCGCCGAGGAGTCCCAGCAGCCGCTGCCAGTGGGGGGCGGCGAGGCGTTTGCCGAACGTCCCGGCGTACTCCTCGCCGATCTCCCCCAGGCTGCGGTGCCCGTCGAGCCGGGAGATCAGGAAGTGCTCCTTCGGGCCGACCTCGAAGGCACCGCCGTCCGGGCCCTTCACCAGGTGCACGGTGGCCGGGCCCCGCAGCATGGCGGGGCTCAGCAGCACGCCGGGGCGCAACGCCGGGCGATGGGCGAGGAGTTCGCCGGAGCCGGGGGTCATGGTGCCGCCGGTGTGGGTGGGGTGGCCGGGTCGCCGGAGGGGGCCGCCGGGTCCTCGCGCAGCACCCGGCCGAGCACGTGCGAGAGGTACGCCTCGTCGCGGATGGTGACGTGCAGCCGGTTATTCGTCATGTGCATGTACGGCGAGAGGAGCAGGGGCAGGGCGACGGCGGGGTCGCTGACCCGCTCGTCGCGGCTGCCGTCCCAGGAGCGGAAGACCAGCTCGCCGTCGACGGCCAGCCGCTCGGCGTGGTCGCGCAGTTCGAGGCAGTGCCGGGCCCAGCCGCGCAGGAAGGCGGGGAGCCGGTCGAGTTCGCCGTCGCGCACCGCGTGCCGGATGGCGGTGAAGCGCCTGCCGAGGCCGGGGGCGAGTTCGGCGTAGTTCCGGTCGTACTCCCTGGAGCCGATGAAGCCGGTGCCGGGGAACGCGTTGTGCCAGAACTCGTAGTAGCGGTTCAGGTAGGCGCCCAGTTCCTCGCGGTCGGGCAGGAAGCATCCGGCCATCACCATCATCAGCTGCGCCGAGGTGCCGAGCAGCACCGTGCGCAGGTGGAGGTTCATGGTGCGGAAGGCGTCCATGACGAGGTCGCTGGAGTGGGCGAAGTGCCACTCGGCGAGGGCGATTCCGGCGGGGCCGCCGTACTTGCCGTACTCCGGCTCGTAGGGCTCGCGGGAGAAGGAGTTGTTGGGGCGGAGGTTCATCCGCCCCTCGCCGTCGAGGAAGGCGCCCCGGTCGTTCTCGGGGAACTCGATCTCGAAGAGGGTGTTGTAGAACTCGTTGAGGAAGCCGGAGTCGACCTGGTAGAGCGCCGGGCGGACGCGCAGGAAGTGGCCGACGGCCTCCTCGGCGCGGCAGCGCACCTCGTCGGCCGCGGCGGCGTCGGCGGGTTTGAGGCGCAGCCGGACGTGTGGGCCCTCCAGCCAGTAGTTGATGAAGAAGTGGCCGGCCAGCAGTCCGTCCGCGGTGAGTTCGGCGATCAGCGGCCGGACGCACTGGACCAGCAGTGGCTGGGGGTTGGCGGCGTAGAAGACGTGGAGGGCCTGCCACTCCCCCGGCTCACCCCGGGAGCCGGGGCTGGCGGGTGGCGCGGAGGGGGTCAGCTCTGGCATGTCGGGGCGGCCTCCGTCGGTCGGTGGGGGGTGTCGGGCGCCGTGGGCGCCGGGGGCCCGGCGAGGGCGGGTGAGGTGAACGTCTCCACGGCCAGCTCGGCGACGTGCTCGCCGCGTTCGGAGCGGACGTGCAGCCCGTCCCGGCCGGGCAGCTGCTCGCGGAGGACGACGCGGTCGCCGGGGCCGGTGAGCAGCGCCTCCAGCGCGCTGAGCGAGAGGTAGCTGTCGAAGTCCACGAACTGGGGTTTGGCCCCGACGGCGCCCCGGGGTCCGCTGGAGACGGTGGCGAAGACCTGGGCGGGCAGCCGGTGCGCGCGGCGCCAGCGCTGCCAGCCCAGGAACCAGTCGTGGTCGGGGACTCCGGGCCCGCGCGTCGGCAGCGCCCCGGCGGTGGTGGTCCAGCTGCGGCGGCTGAGCACGAGGTCGCCGTACCGCACGCGGGGCCGCGAGGTCACGCCGTCGGTCTCCGGGCCCTCGGGGACGCCGCCCCAGACCTCCAGCGGCGCCATCGAGGTGGGCGACATCAGCAGCAGGGTGCGCGGGATCTCGGGCAGCGCGAGCGGCACCAGGTAGCCGAGGTAGACGGGGATCACCTCGCGGTCGAGGCGGGCCGAGCGGAGCCGCAGCCGGTCCGCCTCCGCGTCGTGTTCGACGTACAGGTCGTCGAGGTGGATGCGGCGGTCCTCGGGGACGGTGCTGGACTCGCCGGGGCAGACGATCTCGTACTCGGTGAGCGGGCTGTGCAGGTTGAGGTTGCTGGTGACCGCTCCCCCGGTGATCTCCGCGAGGACGGCCCCCTCGGGGGTGATCCGCTCGGCGGTGGCGCGCAGCGCGGCGGAGTACTCTCCCGCGCGTCCCACCGGCTCCCGCTGCTCCTCCGGGGCTGGCTGGTCGTAGACGTGGGTGAAGCGGCTGAAGGGGAAGGACAGTCCGCCGTAGGAGCGGTTGAGGACGACGAGTGGAGCGCCGTCCCGGCCGCCTCCGGCGGCCAGCTGCACGTGGTGGCTCTGCGGTGCGAAGTCCCCGGCCACCGGGGCGAGTTCGTCGGCCACGGCGGTCAGGTCGCCCGGATCGAGGTGGATCTCCTCCGCGTCGCCGCGCTCCGCCCAGGCCCGGCGCATCCGCGAGACGAAGGTGCGGCGCGCGGAGTCGAGGGCGCGGATGCCCGGCAGGCCCAGCCAGTTCTCCTCCGGCACGTACTCGCCCCGGTCGTCGAACGGCTTCCGGTCGCCGGTGAAGGAGAGGTACTGGTCGAAGAAGTCCTCGTGGAAGTCGTGGACGAGGCCGAGGAGGTCGTCGCATCGGCCACCGCTCCCGTACCGGGCGACGAAGAACCCCCGGAAGGTGACGCGCTGGGGCAGCGTCAGGTCGAAGGCGGGCAGGACCCGCTCGACGTCGCGCAGGTCACCGCCGGAGAGCCCGGTCCAGACGCGCCGCTCGCAGCCCAGCCCCTGGCCCGCGCTGACGTCCTCGTACAGCAGGGTCTGCGGGAGGGTGGGGTCCTCGGCGCCCAGCAGTTCCTGTGCCGCCCGGAGTTCGGCCCGCAGGGCGCGGGTCAGCGCGGCGCGTTCGGCGGAGGTGGCCCGGGGGAAGTCGGCGAGGATCCGGGCGGGGCCGTCGAGGGCGTCGGCGAGCCGCTCCGCCCAGGGGCGCGCGAGGTCCCGCAGGGCGGTCTGGAAGGCGCGCAGCGGATCGCCGCTGTGCACGTCGGTGTCCAGACAGGGCACCCGGACCATGCCGAGCTGGAGCAGCGCCGCCACGTACGCCTCGCACTGCTCGGGGGTGGCGTCGTGTTCGTCGCGCAGCCAGCCGACCAGGTCCCGGTAGCGCGGTTCGGCGTCCTTCTCGAACAGGCCGAGCAGCTGGTCCAGGGTGCCGCTGCGGCGCAGGAAGAACAGCCGGTCGCGCACCGCGTCGAAGGTGACGGTGGCGGAGTCGTCGCCGGTGGTGACCCACTGCCGGACGTAGCGGATCCGGTCGTCGTCGCGCTCCCAGCCGGAGGCCAGCCGCACCGGCAGGTCGTGGCGGCGGGCGGGGTCGGCGAGGATCAGTTCGGCGAACCGGCCCAGGACGACGACGTTCAGCCGGACGTGGCTCGACCAGCGCCCGTCCACCCGCACGGTGGCGTCGGCCGGACCCGGCGCGGCGGCCTCCCGGAAGTGCCCGTCGGCGACGGCGGTGAAGGTGCTGAACGGGCTGGTCTTGCAGGCCGTGCGGTAGAGGTACGACAGCACGGACCGCTCGATCTTGCGGGTCCGCTTGTCGGGGGCGCGGCCCTCCCGGGCGGCGGCCCCGGCGGTGGCGAGGTAGCCGTCGAGCTGCCCCTCCAGGGTCGGGGAGGCCAGCAGCAGTCCGCAGCGCAGCCGCTCCTCGGTCAGCAGGGCACGCAGGGCGGCGCGGGTCGCGGCCTGGTCGGTGGCGAGCAACGACGCGCCCTCGTCGAGGAGTTCGGCCAGCCGCCGCCGGTCGCGCACCCAGCCGGTGACCTCCGCCGCCGCCCCTGGGGCCAGGTCGGCGACGAGCCGTTCGGCGGCCGCGGGGTCGGAAGGCAGCCGGTTGTTGAAGATTTGGCGGCGCAGGGCGAGCAGGGCCCGCCGCTGGGCGGCGCCCGCGCCGTCCGGCGCCACGTCGGTGGCGCCCACCGCCTCGTGCAGCAGGTCGCTGAGGGTCTCCGCCCGGGACCGCAGCGCCTCCTCGGCGGCGAGCACCTGGTCCGCCCACTCGCGGGCCCCGGCGCAGCGCAGCGCGTCCACGGAGGCGGCGGGGAGCCCGGCGACGCGCAGCGTGAACCGGCGCCCGGGCTCCCAGCCGGCCGGGGCGGCGGGGCTCGCGGGATGGGTCCCGGCCGCGGTTCCCGTACTCGGGTCGGGTGTCATGGGTCGGCCTCCCTCAGGCGATCTCGTAGCGGAAGTCGGCGGGGCGGGGCCGCTCCTGACCGAGCATCATGATCAACAGCGGTTGTTCGCCGGTCGGTTCCAGGCCGAGTTCCTCGACGTAGGAGACGTTGTCGAAGCCGAGAGCCACGCCCGCGCCGAGCCCGAGCGCCGCGGCCACGGTGTAGAAGGTCTGCGCGACCGCCCCGACGGTGGCGTTGACCAGGCGGTAGCCGCGGTCCCCGACGGCGTCCAGCACGGCCGCGGTGCGGATCGTCGGGACGAGCACCACGCCCGCCTGCTCCAGGTTGTAGTTGGACAGGAAGTAGTTGCGCTGGAGGAACGGCCCCGGGGCGCCGGGCACCACGCGGCGCAGCGCCCCCGCCGCCGGATCGAAGGCGTAGGCGCCCGGCTCGACGCCCTCGACGTGGTTGACGAAGGCGTACAGGGTCACCAGCCCGGACCCGGCCGCCGGATCCGGCTCCTCGGCGGGCGCGGGGCGTTCGGCGTCGCTGCCGAGCGAGACGGCGGCGCAGGCGCCGAGGGTGGCCGACAGCGCGGCGGCGGAGACGGGGTGGGAGGCGTCGAAGCGGCCGAAGCTGCTGCGGCGCTCGCGCAGGGCGCGGCGCACGCTCACCGGCGGCGGTTCGGCGGACGGCAGCGCGACGGCCGGGCCGCGCCCGGCGGCCGGGGGTGCGGCGGCGGGCGCCAGCGCCCCGGGGGCCGGGCGGTCGGTGGCGCCCGCCACGGTCGCGGCGTGGATCCGCTCCAGCGTCTCGAAGCGCAGGACCTCGCGGGAGCGCTCCACGTCCCGGTGGCGGACGGCGGCGGTGGGCGTGGGCGGCGCGGCGGGCCGGGCACCGTCCCAGCGGAGCGGGACGACGGCGAAGAGGCCCTCCTCCTCGTCGCGCAGTCCGAGCAGGCGGCAGAGCCGCGGCTCGTCGAACCAGAGCGCGGGCCGGACGCTCAGGCCGCGGGCGCGGGCCCAGAGACGCCAGGTGGCGAGGACCGCGCCCAGGTCCATGCTCACGGCGTGGAAGGAGAAGCTGTTGTACTTGAAGGCGTTCTGCCAGTACTTGATCCCCAGCACGAGGTACTGGCCGCTGTCGGCGTCCGGGGCGTCCTCGCCGAGCGCCGCGCGCACCTCGCCGGTGACGTCGCCGGTGAGCAGCCGCCGCATCGCGTGGTGCGGCGCCGAGTAGTAGTGCACGCCGGGCGGGCGCGGGCCGCCGCTCCCGGAGACCCAGTAGACGCTGACGGGGTAGAGGCCCCCGCCGGAGGCCGTGCCGCGCGACCAGTTGGCCTGCGGGTAGTGCGGGAGGGCGCCGAGGTCGGTGTTGGTCTGGACGCCGAGACGGCGCCCGACGAGACCGAGGGAGTCGCGCAGCATCCCGGAGAGCGCGTCCAGGGTGAACGGCGTCTCCGCGCCCGGTTCCACCTCGCCCCGGCAGCCCGCCGCGACCGTCGCCCCGGCCGGGTAGTCCGGGTCCGGCAGCGGGAGGGACTCGGTGCCCGGGTAGAACTTCGTCTTCCTCGGCCGGTCCCCCCAGTCGGGAACGAAGTCGACGGGCTCCATCGGGACCCGCCCCCGCCGCATGATCGCGGCGGCGTAGTCCTGGGCGTAACCCACGGGGCTCTCCTCTCTGCTGGGCGGGGCGGTACCGGACGGGCCCGGGGCCCCCGGTCGGCCGGGTCGGCTGGGTCGGTTCACGGGAAGGGGTGCGGGGCCGGGTTGAACTCGTCCGGTGTCAGGTCGCGCGTCCGCAGCCCCGCCGCGCGCAGCGCGGTGCGCAGCCGGGGCATGGTGCGGGCGCGCTGCCGGGACCAGCCGAAGTCGATCGGGAGGAGCCCGGGCACCAGGACGCTGACGGTGTGCAGTCCGAGGGTCCGCTGCTCGGGCAGGGTCTGGTCGACGACGACCACGTCGAACCCGGCGGCCGTCACCACGTCCACGCAGCGGCGCAGGTCCTCGCGGAGGTCCGGGGAGGCGGGCTCGCCGGAGGGCCCGGGCCAGCGCAGTTCGGCCACGGCCCGTGGGGGCGGGGCGGCGTCCGGGCACGGCCCGTCCTCACCGAGGAGGAACGCCGCGTGGACGCCCATCTCCGGCACGCCGTACACCAGCGGGTGGTCGTGCAGGGCGGTCACCAGGTCGAAGTCGGCGGCCATGGCCCGCAGTCGGGCCTCGTCGCGCTCTGTGCGCCCGGGCAGGTTCACCGCGTCCGTGGCGATCTCGCAGAGCGCGGAGTCGAGCGCCGACTCGGGGTCGAGGCTGGCGCCCGCGCCGAAGCACATGCGGCCGGTGCCGCCGTCGAAGCGCTCCGCGACGGCGGTGACGACCGGTATCGGGAAGGAGACCCGGGTGTCGAAGAAGCGGGCGCGGTAGCCGTACATCGCGAGCCGGTCCACCATGTGCCGGGTGCTGGCCCGGCCGCTGGTGGCCGGGTCGATCTCGGGCAGCGGCTGACGGCCGTACCAGGTCAGCAGGAAGGCGTCCCGTTCGACGACCTCCATCAGGCCGCAGTAGACGGCCTCCTCCAGACTGCCGCCGGAGGCACAGCCGTTGGAGCTCTCCTGCACGAACCGGTTCTCCAGGCCGGGCGCGTGGTAGTACGTCAGCACCTCCGGGACCAGCCGGGGCCGCTCGTCGCGCAGGGAGTACCCCCACACCCAGGGGATCTCCCGGTCCGGCGCGAAGGGGGTGACGCGCGGGTTGGCGCGGTAGAACTCCTCGGAGTACAGGCCCACCTCGCGGGGGTCCACGGCGTCGGCGCCGAACCGCTCCAGGGTCCCGGTGACGCTGGTGGTCCGCGAGCGCGCCCGCATCCCGGCGTAGCGCTCCATGCCCTCCAGGACGCCGATGCGGTCGCTGTGCGCGAAGGACCCGGCGTGGCCGCCCCAGAAGGTCTCGCGGAGGTACGCGCCGGAGCGCATCGAGAAGCAGCCGATGGTCGCCGAGGTGGTGGTGGACGAGACGTCGTGCACCACGGAGGGGCCCAGCGCCCCGCAGACGGGGTTCGCGAACGCGGCGACGTCCAGGTCGTAGCTCTCGATGGGGCGCACCCGGAACGTGCCGGGCCGGTGCTTCGGCGCGGGCCGCAGCCCAAGGCGCGCCCCCTCCTCGGTGTCGGCGCGCGGGGTGGCGCACCGGGGGCACTCCGGATCGGGCACCAGCGGGTAGTGGCGTACCGCCAGGGTCCGCAGGTCGAGCAGCCACACCTCGGGGAACGGCCCGCCGGGGGCGGGGGGTTGGGCGCTGAGCGCGGTGAGGAGCGCCGCCGCCGCGTCGGTGGCGAACGGGGTGGCGTAGGGCCACGCGCCCGCCGCGCGGGTCTCCCCGCCCAGCTCCAGCGCGTCCCGCAGGGCCACCGACCGCACCGACTGCCAGCGGCGGGCCAGGCAGTCGGCGCAGCCCGCCGGGTCCCCGGTCGTGGGCAGCGGGCCGACGAGGAGGTGCGCGCCGTACCAGCGCACCGGCACCGGCGGGTCGGGGTCGGCGCCGCCGGAGGTCCCGGCCGGAACGCCGCTGGCCGGGTCGGGGCCCGGGCCGGACGTGGCGAACGCGTCATGCCCGCCGAGCGGGGCGAGGCGCACGCGGGGGCCGCCGAGTCGTCGCAGCGCCCGGTGGAGCGCCTCCTCGTCCGGGCCGGCGCCGGGCGCGCTAGCCGCGGTCACGGGCGGCCTCCGTGGTGAGGAGGACGCGGGCGGTGTGGATACCGGCGGCGGCCAGGTCCGCCGGGCCGGTGTCGGCCACCAGCGCGTCGCGGCCCGCCGCCCGGAGCCGGTCGAGCACCGCGGGCCAGGGCGTCACCGTGGTGGAGACGGCACCATCGGCGTGCTCCGGGCTCCCGGCGTGCTCGGCGTCCGCCGCGTGCAGGGTCGTCGCGTCGAGGTCGTGGAGGAGCGGATCGCCGGTGCCGAAGGGTTCGGCGGTCGGCTCGGCGGCCAGCTGCGCCTGCCCGAGGAGGTCGCGCAGCGCGGTGGCGGCCGCCGCCTGCCAGCTGGTCCCGGCTCCGGCGGCCCAGCGTCCCGCGCCCCGGGCGAGCAGCACGTGGACGCCGGAGCGCGCGTGCTCACCGAGGTCGAGCAGTTCCAGCTCCAGGTCGAGAACGGCCGACGACCGCAGCAGGAAGGTGAGTTCGGGGTCGGCCGCCTCCCCCTCGGCCAGCACCTTCAGCGGGACGAGCGCCGCCGTGCCGCCGTGCAGCGCGCGGCTCAGCGCGTCGTAGGTGAGGGCGGAGAGCAGCCCCTCGGCGGCGGCGTCGGCCGGGCTGGCGCCCGCGCCCGTGCCCGCTCGGGTCGGCTCGAACAGCCGGTCGGCGTTGTCCGGGCCGAAGGTCCGCACGGCGGCGGCCGGTACCAGGACCTCCTCCCCGGTGAGGAGCGAGGTGGCGCGGGTCCAGGCGGGTATCCGCGCGGCGGGGGTGCCGGTGCCGCCGTCGAGGGCCAGCGTCGCTGGCTCCACGGCGCGCGGCGCCGCCTCGCCCGCGCGCGCCGCCCGGAGCTGGTCGCCGCTCAGCACACCCGAGGCGGGCGCCGCGTGCTCGGCGTACACCCCGGCAGCGGCGTGCAGCGCCCGCAGCCGGGCGCCCGCGACGTGATGGGTGTCGAAGGCGGCGACGCGGCGGCTCACGCCGTGCCCGGTGCCGAACTCGACGAGGGTGGCCTTGAGGGGGAGCTGGGTGAGCGGTTCGTCCGCGAAGCGGGTGAACACCCCCGTGTGTGGCTGGACCAGGACGGAGCGGCGGTTCAGCTCCTCGACGAGGGCGTCCGCCTCCCGCGCGGTCTCGACCGTGGGCAGGGCGGGGCCGCCGCTCCCGGCCGTGGCGAGGTCCACCGGCCCGGCGGCGCCCTCGGGGACGGCGCAGAACGGACAGCGGGGGTGCGGCAGCAGCGGTTCCGCCGTCACGTCGAGGGACCGGCTGTCCTGGATGACGAGGCGTCCGGCGGTCTCGGCGGGCAGGGCCCCGGTGGTGCGCCGGAAGACCTCGTAGCCGAGGAGGTTGCCGAGCATGGCGGCCAGCGGCCCGCCGGGCGGGGCGCCCACCGGAGCGCCGCCGGGCAGGGCCAGGCTGGCCCAGACGTCGGCCGCCGCCGCGGCGTCGTGCGCGCCGATCCGCCAGACCGCGCAGCACCAGCAGCCGGTGGAGTCCGCGGTCGTCAGCGGCCCCACGGCGGCGTACGGGCCGAAGGACCAGGCGGGCAGGAGGGTCCGGCCCTCGGGGACACCGGCGCTGAGCAGGGGGTGGATCCGCTGGGGCGCGGCGGGGCCGCCGGTGACGACGACGGTGTCGTAGCCGTCGAGGTCCGCCCAGCCGGTCGGCCGTCCCCGGGGGGTGGCGATCCGGCTGAGGTCCACGGGACAGCCGTCGGCGGTGGCCTCGCGCGCCTCGGCCTCGACGGCCTCGGCGCTGGCGGCGTCGAGCCCGTCGGAGAGGCCTACGGCCGCGCAGCCGTTGCGGATCAGGCTGAGCGCGCACCAGCGGGCGACGGCGTCGGTGCCGAGCACCGCGACGCGGGCGTCGGTGAAGCGGCGGAAGCGGCGTTCGGCGCCGTCCGCGTAGTGGTCGACGTAGGCGATCTGCGGGGCGTACCGCCGGGCCACGGCGTCGGGGAGCGGGGGCTCGCCGTCCGGCTCGGTGGGCGGGGTGACGGCGCGGGCGAAGTCCCGGTCGTACAGGTTCCGTACGAGTTCGCCGACCATGGCGCGCTGGGACTCGCCCAGGCCCTGGCAGATCTCGGCGACCGAGTGCTCGCCGTCGAGGTGCGGGACGATCAGCGTCGCGAAGCGGTAGGCGGAGGCGGCGGTCAGCCGGAAGCCGCCGTCCGCGTTGTGGAAGAGCACCCCGTCGGGGGTCTCGGTGAACAGCACGTCGCGGCGGATGCGCGGACGCGTCGAGGCAACGGATGCGTAGGTCGCTGAACCCATGAGAAGGAAACCCCTGGTTGGTCGAGGTGGCCGGTCGGTCGCGGGAGTGCGCGAGGGTCGCCCCTCAGTGGCGCGCGGTCTCCGCCGGACTGTCGTGGTCCGCGCCCCGGCCCCCGGTGTCCCGGTCCCCCGCCCGGCGGCGCGCGAAGAGCTTCAGTAGCCGGTGGATGCGGTAGGGGCCGGGCGGGCCGTCCTCCAGCAGTCCGGCGTCGGCCAGCTGTTCCAGCGCCTCCTCGCTCTCGGCCGTGTCGCCGAGCGCCCGGGCGGTGAACAACAGCCCGTCCAGTTCGCCGAGTTGGTGGAAGGCCGCCTGCCAGCGCGGATCCAGCCGCCGCAGCGCCCCACCGAACACGTGCGGTACCGACATCCCCGGATCGTCGGTGAGGGTCAGCCGGGCCGGCAGGTCCTCGGCCAGCCAGGCCACACAGTCCTCGACGCGCAGCGACGGCCGGGTCAGCAGCCGGGCGGCGGCGATCCGCAGGCTGAGCGGGAAGTGGCCGCAGACCTCGGCCAGGCGCTCGCTCGCCTCCGGCTCCGCCGCCACCCGCTCCGCGCCGAGGACGGCCACCAGCAACCGCCGCGAGGCGGCCGGGCACAGCGGGGCGAGCCGGTGGACGCTGCCCCCGTGGGTGGCCATCAGCCCGCCCAGCCCGCGCCTGCTGGTGACGATGACCGCGCCGACCGGCACGCTCGCCAGGAGCGCCCGCACCTGGTCGGCGCCGGTCACGTCGTCGAGGACGAGCAGGGTGCGGCCGTCCGCGCCGACGGGCGCCGGGAGTTCCGCGACCACCTCCTCCGGGGTCCGCGAGCCGCCGTCGGGGTGGGTCATCGGGAGGACGAACACCCCGCCGGGGAAGTCCCGCTGGAGGTCGTGCGCGCACTGGAGCGCGAGCGCCGTCTTGCCGACGCCCGGCGCCCCGGAGAGCACCACCACGGTGGCCTCGGCGGACTCTGCGGCGAACCGGGCGGCGATCGCGGCGCGTTCGTCCGCCCGTCCGGTGAAGAACGGTACGGGCGGCACGCGCGCCGGCACCGGCGGCGGCTCGGCGGCCGCCGGTGCCCCCTCCGCGGGGAGCGCCGGGACCTCGGCGGACGCCGGGAGGGCGGCGGGGGTCGCGCCGGGCAGCGCGGGCTGCTGGCCGGGGTCGGTCGGGCCGAGGTCGTCGCCCCGCAGGATGGAGAGTTCGAGGCGCCGCAGCGCGGGGCCGGGGTCGATGCCCAGCTCCTCGGTGAGGCGGCCCTTCACGGCGCGGTACTCGGTCAGCGCCTCCTCCTGGCGTCCCGTGCGGTACAGCGCCTCGATCAGCTGCTCGGAGAACCGCTCCCGCCCCGGGTGGCGGCGGGCGGTGTCCCAGAGGTCCACCAGCACCTGGCGGCAGCGTCCCAGCCGCAGTTCGATGTCGCAGACCCGTTCCAGGGTGCGCAGCCGCTCCTCGGTGAGGCGCGGCACCTCGTCGCGGTGGAGCACGGGCGAGGCGACGTTGGCGAGCAGTGGGCCCTGCCAGAGGGTCAGCGCCTCCTTGAGCCGGTACAGCTCGCCCTCCGGCTCCCCCACGGTGTCCGCCTCCCGGACGAGTTCACGGAAGCGCACCAGGTCAAGGGTGTCGGCGTCCGCACGCATCCGGTAGCCACCGGGAACCGCCTCGATGGGGTTGCCGGTGATCCCGTACTTGCCGAAGATCCTGCGCAGCCTGAGAACGCAGCTCTGAAGGGCCGCCCGAGCCGTGGCGGGCGGGTCGTCGTCCCACAGGGCGCGCAGCAGGTACCCGGTGGAGACCACCGCCCCGGGATGGATGAGCAGCGCCGCGAGCAGGCTGGACGGTTTGGACGGTCCGAGAACGACCGCGTCGTCGCCGTCCGCGATACTCAGGGGACCCAAAAGCTGGAAACGCATACGGCAGCGGCCCCCCGTCAGGATCTGGCTCGACGCCGCGAAAAGCTACCGAATACTGGATATCCGGGCGCACCGGTACGGTTGCAAACAGAAAATACCGACACGCTTCCGCGGTCCGGAACTCTGCCAGGCTCCACTGAATTCATACTCCCCCGGTCGCACGCGAACCCGTCAACCCCGGTCTGTAGGGCCAGGTCAGAGAAGTTTCAACGAACTTGACGAACCGTCCGTCAACGAAACCCCGCCGACCCGTGAACACGCGGTGAATACATCCACGACTCGTTTTTGACACACGGTGTCCACAACTGGTTGGGCATCCTAGTAACCGACCCCCGGAAAGTCGACCCTTGTGTGGCCGTCTATTTTTCGCCGCGCCTCGAAGCGAAAAGAAGCACGTATCGCGCCTATGGAACACGAACGGGCCGGTAGTCCCGAATATCCACAAACGGGGACGGACGCGCGGAGACGGACGGCGGGCACCCCGGCGGCTCACCGGACCCGCGCCCGGGCCGCGCGGGGCGTCGCCGCGCACCGCCGGAATCCCCGTCTCCCGGGCCCCGCGCCGGGGGCGCGCCGCGCGGAGACCGCGACCGCGCCCCCGGTTTCCCCGGCTCCGGGGGCGGAGCCCCGGCGGGCGGTCCGCCGCCCGCCGTGACCGGCCGTGCGGCGCACCGGAGTTCGGCCGGTTCGGGTCCTCCCCTCCGGCCCCCGCCGTGCGAGGTCAGGGCGCGGGCGGGGCCGCGTGCTCCGCACGCCGCTCGTTCGCCGCCTCCGCGTCCTCCGGGTCGGTCCCGGTGCTGGCGTCGCGCCGGACCAGGGCGGCGTACCGGCCGTCGGCGGCGAGCAGTTCGGCGTGCGTGCCGCGTTCCGCGATCCGCCCCTCGTCCAGCACCACGATCTGGTCGGCGGAGCGGATGGTGGAGAGCCGGTGGGCGATGGTGACCGTGGTGCGGCCGACCGCGAGCGCGTCCACCGCGCGCTGCACGGCGTGCTCGGTGCGGGTGTCGAGGGCGCTGGTCGCCTCGTCCAGGATGAGCACCGGGGGGTCGCGCAGGATGGTGCGCGCGAGTGCCAGCCGCTGCTTCTCCCCACCGGAGAAGCGGTACCCGCGCTCGCCGACGAGGGTGTCGTAGCCGTCGGGCAGGGCGGCGATCCGCTCGTGGATCCGCGCCGCCTCGGCGGCCGCGCGGACCTCCGCGTCGGTGGCGTCCGGCTTGGCGAAGCGGAGGTTCTCGGCGACCGAGGCGTGGAAGAGGTAGGTCTCCTGGGAGACCACGCCGACGGCGCGCGCCAGCGTGTCGAAGCCCAGCTCCCGCACGTCGACGCCGTCCAGGGTGACCCGGCCACCCGTCACGTCGTACAGCCTCGGGATCAGGTAGCCGAGGGTGCTCTTGCCGGAGCCGGTCGGGCCGACGACGGCGAGACTGGCGCCCGCCGGGACCGTCAGGTCGATCCCGCGCAGCGTGCGCCGGTCGGCGCGGGCGCCCGGGTCGGCCCGCACGGGGTCGGCCGGGTCCGGTCCGGGGTCCGCGGAGCCGGGGTCGGGCGACCCGGGGGCGGCCGGGGCCGTACCGGCGGAGGCTGGGCCGTGGTAGGAGAAGTCGACCCCCTCGAAGCGGATCTCCCCCCGGATCCGGGGCAGTTGCCGGGGCGTGGCGGGTTCGGTGATGTCGGGACGCAGGTCCAGGTACTCGAAGACGCGCTGGAAGAGCGCCAGCGAGGTCTGCATGTCGACACCGGTGGAGAGCAGCGAGACGGTCGGGCGCAGCAGCCCCTGCTGGAGGGTGACGAAGGCGACCAGCGTGCCGATGGAGAAGGCCGGTCCGCCCAGTTCGACCAGCAGCCCGGCCGTCCAGTAGAGCAGCGCCGGGATCGCCGCCATCACCATCCCGATGGAGGCCATCCGCCAGCGCCCCGCCATGTGCGAGCGGACCTCCAGCTCGGCCAGCCGCGCCGATTCCTCGCCGAAGTCCCGGGTCAGCGAGTCGGATCGGCCCATGGTGCGGCCGAGCAGCATCCCGCTCACCGATAGCGACTCGGTGACGAGAGCGGAGAGCGCGGCCATCTGCTGCTGGCGCCGGGTGGCGATCTTCCGCCGCTCGCGCCCCACCCGACGGCTGACCCAGACGAAACAGGGCAGCAGCAGGAGCGAGACGACGGTGAGCCGCCAGTCGAGCGCGAGCATCGCCACGACGGTGGCGACGACGCTCGTCAGGTTGGAGACCAGCGAGGTGGCGGTGGAGGTGACGGTCGCCTGCATCCCGCCGATGTCGTTGGCGATGCGGGACTGCACCTCCCCGGTGCGGGTGCGGGTGAAGAAGGCGAGCGGCATCCGCTGGAGGGTGGCGTAGACGCCGGTGCGCAGGTCGTGCATCACCCGCTGCCCGACGGTGGTGGAGATCAGCGTCTGGAGCACCCCGAAGGCGCTGGTCAGCACGGCCGTCCCGATCATGCCGAGGGCCAGCAGCCCGAGCAGCCCGGTGCGCCGCTCCGGGATCGCCACGTCGAGGATCTCGCGGAGCAGGAACGGGGAGGCGACCGAGACCAGGGAGGAGGCGACGACGAGCAGGCCCACCACGGCCAGCCGCCCCCGGTAGGGACGGAAGAGCCGGAGGACGCGGCGGATCGGGACCGCGTCGGCCCCGGAAGCCGGGCTGCCGGAGATCGGGGCCGACGGGGTCCACTCGGGGGCGTGGTGACGCAACGGGCTCCCTCTTCGGAGGCGGGGTCGGGGGTGCGAGCGGCCCGGGGTGGTGGGGCCGGCCTCTGAGGATAGGTCACTGTTAACCATAAACTGTTGCCTGTGCTCACAGTGAACATCGTCCTGGTACGCTGCGCGCATGTCCGGCCCTCTCCCCGACGAGAACACCGACGACCTGGCGGACCAGCTCCTGCGGCTCACGAGGCGGTTGAACCTCGCGCACCGGCGCGGTCTCGCCCCGGTCGGCGTCACCCCCGCGCAGGCCCGGCTGCTGCGCGTCCTCGCCCGACGCCCGGAGCCACCACGGATGGCCGACCTCGCCGGGAGTCTCGGCGTGGTCCCCCGGCAGGTGACGAGCCTGGTGGACGCGCTGGAGGAGCGGGGCCTGGTGCGCCGGGCACCCGACCCGGGGAACCGGCGGGCGATCCGGATCGAGCTGACCAGGGGCGGCGAGGGCACGCTCGCCACCCTCCACCAGGCCCGGCGGTCGGCGGCCGAGGAACTGCTGGCCCCGCTGTCCGGAGACCAGCGCGACACCCTGCGCGGCCTGCTCATCCAGCTCGACCAGGCACCGGACGCCCGCCCCTGACGGCCCGCCGGCCGGGCGCCGCCCGGGGCCGCCGGGCCACGGGCGGGGTCCGGTCCAGCTCAGGGCCCTCCGGGCGGCGCCGACCCGCCCGACTACGATGACCTCCCGACGGCCGCCCGGCCCTCGACCCACGGAGGCGTCATGCCGCTGCTCGAACCCGACCCCGCCGCCCTGCGACCGGCCGAGGCCGGCCGGACCCCGGCTCCCGACCGGGTGCCGCGCGAGTCGGCCGGAGGCACCGAACCCCGCCTCCGGGAGGACCTGGAGGGCCTGCTCGGCCCGGACAAGGTGCTCTCCCACCTCTCCGACCTCGTGCGGTACGCCTCGGACGCCAGCCCCTACCGCTTCCTGCCCCGGGTGGTGGTCCTCGCGGAGAACCGCGCGGACGTCGCCGCGGTCCTGGCGTACGCGCGGGCCAACGGACGGGAGGTGGTCTTCCGGGCGGCGGGCACCTCGCTCAACGGCCAGGCGCAGGGCGAGGACATCCTGGTCGACGTGCGCCGTCACTGGGCCGGGGTCGAGGTGCTGGACGAGGACGGCGGCCGCGCCCGGATCGGCCCCGGCACCACCGTGGTCCGCGCGAACGCCGCGCTGGCCCGGTACGGGCGGCTGCTGGGCCCCGACCCGGCCAGCGCCATCGCCTGCACGGTGGGCGGGGTGGTCGCCAACAACGCCTCCGGCATGACGGCGGGCACCACCCGCAACTCCTACCGGACGGTGCGCTC
Source organism: Streptomyces sp. AJS327 (assembly GCF_013450295.1). Lineage (GTDB taxonomy): Bacteria > Actinomycetota > Actinomycetes > Streptomycetales > Streptomycetaceae > Streptomyces. The sequence goes on along the minus strand of NZ_SKBR01000002.1, from coordinate 1,623,826 downwards.
GCTGACCGTCGTGCTGCCCAGCGGCACCGTCGTCGACACCGGTTCACCCACGGCCGACGAGGAGCTGGCCCGGGCCGAACCGGAGCTGTGCGCGGGCCTGCTGGCGCTGAAGGCCGAGATCGAGGCGGACCCGGAGCTGGTGACCCGGATCCGCGCCAAGTACGAGATCAAGAACACCAACGGCTACCGGCTCGACGCCTTCCTGGACGGCCACACCCCCGTGGGGATCCTGCGGGGGCTGATGGTGGGCTCGCAGGGCACCCTCGGGTTCCTCAGCGACATCGTCTTCGAGACGCTGCCGCTGCACCGGCGCACCTCCACCGGGCTGTTCTTCTTCCCGCGCCTCGCGGCGGCAGCGGCGGCGGTGCCGCGCTTCACCGAGGCGGGCGCGCTCTCCGTCGAGGTGATGGACGGCAACACGCTGCGCGCCTCGGTCAGCGTGGCGGGCGTTCCCGCCGACTGGGCCGAGCTGCCCAAGGAGACGGCGGCGCTGCTGGTGGAGTTCCGGGCGGCGGACGAGGCGGCCCAGGTGGAGTACGAGCGGGCGGCGCGGGAGGTGCTGGACGGCCTGGAGCTGGTCGCGCCGGTCGCGTCGGTCACCAACGAGTTCACCCGCGACGCGGGCACCATCGCCTTCTACTGGAAGGCGCGGAAGGCGTTCGTCACCGCGGTCGGCGGCTCGCGTCCCTCCGGCACCACGCTGATCACGGAGGACTTCGCGGTGCCGCCCTCCCGGCTCGCCGAGGCCTGCGAGGCGCTGCTGGAACTCCAGGACCGGCACGGCTTCGACACGGCCGTCGCGGGCCACGCCGCCCACGGCAACCTGCACTTCCTGCTCGCCTTCGACGCCGCGCGGCCGGAGGACGTGACCCGCTACGCCGCCTTCATGGACGACTTCTGCCGGATGACGGTAGAGCGCTTCGACGGCTCCCTCAAGGCCGAGCACGCCACCGGCCGGAACATCGCGCCGTTCCTGGAGCTGGAGTGGGGCGAGCGCGCCACCGAGCTGATGTGGCGCGTGAAGCGGACCGTCGACCCGGACGGGGTGCTGGCTCCGCGGGTCCTGCTGGACCGCGACCCGCGGGCACACCTGCGCGGGCTGAAGACCATCCCGCGGGTGGAGGCGGAGGCCGACCCGTGTATCGAGTGCGGCTTCTGCGAACCGACCTGCCCCAGCGGCGACCTGACCACCACCCCGCGCCAGCGCATCGTGCTGCGGCGGGAGATGAACCGGCAGGAGCCGGGTTCCGTGGTGGAGGAGCGGCTGCTGGAGGCGTACGGCTACGACGCGGTCGACACCTGTGCCGGGGACTCCACCTGCAAGCTGGACTGCCCGGTGGGCATCGACACCGGCGCGCTGATGAAGGAGTTCCGGCACACCCGGCACTCGCCCCGGGAGGAACGGGTCGCGGCCCGCGCGGCCCGGAACTTCGCGCTGGTGGAGCGGTCGGCGCGGCTGGCCGTCGCGGCGGCCGGGCAGTTGCGCGGGCGGCTCGGGCCGCGGCGCGGCGACCGGGTGCTGCGGGCCGTCACCTCGGCGGCGCGGCGGGCGGTGCGGCCGGACCTGATGCCCGAGTGGCTGTCCGAACTCCCACCCGCGGCCGGGCCGTTGCCGGTGACGGAGCGGAGCCGGGCCGCCGCCGTGTACTACCCGGCCTGCGTGAACCGCATCTTCGGTGAGCCACGCGGCACCGAGGGGCCCTCGCTGCCCGAGGCGCTGGTCCGGCTGTCGGCCCGGGCCGGACGGCCGGTGTGGATCCCGGACGGGGTGCGCGGCACCTGCTGCGCCACGATCTGGCACTCGAAGGGGTACGCCGAGGGCAACGCGGTGATGGCCAACCGCGTCGTGGAGGCGGCCTGGCAGTGGACGGACGGCGGGGAACTCCCGCTGGTGGTCGACGCCTCGTCCTGCACCCTCGGGCTCGCGGAGGAGGTCGTCCCCTCACTGACCCCGGCCAACCGGAAGCTGCACGAGCGGCTCACCATCGTCGACTCCCTGGTCTGGGCCGCCGACACCCTGCTGCCCCGGCTGACCGTGCGCCGGCGCACCGAATCCGCCGTGCTCCACCCGACCTGCTCCATGCGGCACCTGGGCGATGTGGACGCGCTGCGCGAGGTGGCGGGGGCCTGCGCGGAGGAGGTCACCGTCCCGCTGGACACCCGCTGCTGCGGCTTCGCGGGCGACCGGGGGATGCTGCACGAGGAGCTGACGGCCTCGGCGACCCGGCGGGAGGCCCGCGAGGTGCGGGAGGGGGAGTTCACCGCGTACCTCTCGGCGAACCGGATGTGCGAGATCGGCATGGACCACGCGACGGGCGGGGCCGGGTACCGGTCCGTCCTGCTGGAGTTGGAGTGGGCGACCCGTCCCGGCGGCGCCCCCGCCTAGGCGCCGCGGCCCCGGAAGGCCCGCCAGACCCGGTGGACCCGGTGGACGGGGCGGCGCCGGGCGCGGGCGCGGGTGAACCGCCGTGCCGGGGCCGGTGGTTGGTTTGCGCCGGACGGCCGACGGCCGCCCCGGTGGTGGGTGCCGGGGCGGCCGTGGTGCGCACGGGCCGGGTGCGGGCAGTCACGCGGCCCTCGTGGTCAGGTGTCAGGTGGGATCCGGTCAGGCGGTGGCGCCGGTGTGCAGCGCGATCGCTCCACCGGGCGGGACGGTGGCCTCGACGGAGCCGCCCTCCCCGACCTCGACGGTCTGTTCGCAGTCGCCGCCCGAGGAGGCCGCGACGTTGCAGTAGGTACCGGCGGGCAGGCCCGAGGTGAAGGTCTGGCTCAGCTCACCGTCACCGTTGTTGAGGGCGACGAAGCCGCTGTCACCCCGGCTGAAGGCGAGCCCGGCGCCCTCGGACCACCAGTCGCCGAGTTCGGCGTCGCCGACGGTGTTGTGGAAGCCCACCATGCCGGTGATCTCCGGCTTGGCGTGGACGTTGGTCCAGCCCTCGCCGCCGCTGGGCGGCCCGGTGTCCTTATCCTCGAACTCGTAGCCCGAGTAGACGTTGGGCGAGCCGTAGGGGTGGGCGAGCAGGAAGACGTTCGCCAGGGTGTGGGCGGAGCCGTCCTTGTAGGTCAGGGTCGAGCCGTTCCGCTCGGTGTCCCAGTTGTCCACGAAGCCGCGGGCCTTGCCGCTCTCCAGCTTGCCCTCACCGATGTCCCGCAGCCCGCCGAGGTCGCCGCCCTGGAAGGCGCTCTTCACGTGGGTGCCGAAGCGGAACTCGTCCACGTCCCCGAGGCCGGTGTACTCGTCCGGCTGCACGGCCTCGCCGTCACCGTAGATGACCTCGCTGACCCAGTAGCCGGGGTCCTCGGACATCTTGGACTTGATGCCCTCGATGTCGGAGGCCGCCATGTGCTTGGCGGCGTCGATACGGAACCCGGCGACGCCCAGGGAGCGCAGGTCGTCGAGGTAGGCCGCGATCTTGGCCTGGACCTGCTCGTTCCCGGTGTCCAGGTCGGCCAGGCCGACCAGTTCGCAGTTCTGCACCTGCTCGCGGTCGGTGTAGTCGGAGATGTCCTCGCGACAGCCGTGGAAGTCCCCGTCCTGGAACGTGCCGGGGTACTCGTACTTGCTGTACTCGGTGCCGCCGGTGCCGGTGCCCGAGCCCGCGGACATGTGGTTGATGACCGCGTCCGCGATCACCTTGACGCCGGCTGACTCGCAGGCGCTCACCATCGACTCGAAGGCCGCCCGGTCCCCCAGCCGCCCGGCGATCTGGTAGCTGACCGGCTGGTACGAGGTCCACCACTGGTCGCCCTCGATGTGCTCGGTGGCGGGCGACACCTCCACGTAGCCGTACCCGGCGGGGCCGAGGGTGTCGCCGCACTCCTTCGCCACCTCCGAGAAGGGGCGCTCGAAGAGGGTGGCGGTGACGGCCTTCTCACCGGGCGGCGCGGCCTCCGCCTCGGATTGCCAGGGCGCGGCGGCGAACAGCCCACTGACGGCGAGCACTCCGGCGGTGCCCGCCCCGATCAGGCGCGCTCTCATTCCTGGACGCACGTAACGGCTCCTTTGTGACGCGGGCACGGCGGTGCCCTGCCCTGAGGGGCAGCCACGCACCTTGGCCGCCGTGGGGGGTACGCGAGGAGCCTGCCGTCGACGCCGTGAGCACGTCAAGGGACTCCGCAAGAGTTTCCACAGTGTTTCTGCAAACTCTTGCCAGCTCAACTGCCCCCGTCCCAGGGCCGTTTCCGGCCATCCCACCCCTTGCGCTGGGACGGCGACCCCGGCGAAGGTCCACAACCGGAGCCACCATCCAGGAGCACCGACCCGTGGAGGGCCGATGAACGACCATGGATTCAGCAGACGTTCCGTACTCCGGGGCACCGGCGCCGCGGGCGCCGGACTCGGACTCGGCGCCCTGGGCGCCCCGTCCGCCACGGCGGCGGCGAACCCCGCCAGCGCCGCGGCCACCGCCGCCGCTCCCCCGCCACGCCAGGGGGAGACCATGATCGGGGTGCCGTTCGAGCGGCGCCGGACCGTCCGACTGGGCGTGGTGGGGCTCGGCCAGCGCGGCTCCAGCATGCTGGACATCTTCCTTGCACTCCCGGGCGTCCGGGTGGTGGCGCTCTGCGACCCCGTGCGGGAGAAGGCCGAAGAGGCCGCGCGGAAGGTCACCGAGGCCGGAGCGCCCGCGCCCACCCTCTACACCAAGGACGAGGACGACTACGAGCGGCTCTGCCGCCGGGGGGACCTGGACTTCGTCTACGTGGCGACCCCCTGGGGGCTGCACTTCGCGATGGCCAGGGCGGCCCTGACCGAGGGCAAGCACGTGGGCGTGGAGTGCCCGCTGGCGCTCGAACTCGACCAGCTGTGGGAGCTGGTCGACCTCTCCGAACGCACCCGGCGCCACTGCCTCCAGCTGGAGAACTGCGCCTACGGGCGGAACGAGATGCGGGTGCTGCGCATGGCGCACGAGGGCCTCTTCGGCGACCTGCTGCACACCGCCGGGGCCTACATCCACGACCTGCGCGAGCTGATGTTCGACGCCGACTACTACGAGGGGCCCTGGCGCAGACGGTGGCACACCCGTCTCCGGGGCGACCTCTACCCCAACCACGCCTTCGGCCCGGCCGCCAACTACCTGGACGTCAACCGGGGCGACCGGGCGCTGCGGATCAGCACCTTCGGCACCCCCGCGCTCGGACTCGCCGCCTACCGTGAGGAGCACATGCCGCCCGGCCACGAGAGCTGGAAGGAGAGCTACGTCAGCAGCGACATGTCGATAAGTCTGGTGCAGACCGCGAAGGGCCGGGTCATCAGGCTGGAACACAACGTCTCCAACCCCCACCCCTACGACCGGCTGAACGTCCTCGCCGGAACCCGGGGCGTCTTCGAGGACTACCCGCCCCGGATCTACCTGGAGCCGGAGATGGACGACCACCAGTGGGGCGACTTCGCCGCCTACCAGAAGTACGACCACTGGCTCTGGAAGGACCACCCCGAACCGCCCGGCGGGCACAGCGGCATGGACTACATCATGCTCTTCCGCCTGGTCCAGTGCCTCCGGCTCGGCCTCGTCCCGGACTTCGACGTCTACGACGCGGCGCTGTGGAGCTCGCCCGTACCCCTCAGCCACGCCTCGATCAGGGCGAACGGGGCGCCCCAGGAGATCCCCGACTTCACCCGCGGCCTCTGGGAGAAGGAACGGCCCGGGGTGGACTCCGAGAAACCGGACGCCTGACGCGGCGCCCCGCCGGGCCGCTCAGCGGCCCGGCCCCTCCGCCCCCGACGGCGTGGGGAGCGCCCAGGACGCCGGGAACGCCCAGGACGCCGAACGCGCTCAAGACGCTCAAGACGCTGAAGACACCGACATACCCGGGGCCATCACCACGACCGGACGCCGCCGCGGGTCGAGGGCGCGCAGCAGGTGCCGCATCCCGGCGGCGGACAGGCTCACGCAGCCCGAGGTGCCGCTGCCGCGGTCGAGGTGCAGCCAGATCCCGCCCCCGGCGCCCTGCCCGCGCGGCCGCCGGTCAGCAGGACGGCCAGCGGCACCGGAGCCCACCGGTGCGGCGTCCACCCACCGGGCGGGGCGGCCCGGGTGGCCGCGCGCCGGAGAGGGCGGGCGAGGCGGGGGCACGCTGATCGCCCTACGGTGGACCGGTTCCGGGCCGCCGACGGGCGGCGGCAGTGGGGGACTTCCTCACTCAGGCCCGGCTCGGCACCGCACCGTCGGCAGGAGCACCGGAAGCGTACTCGGCCCGTGCTTCGGCAGGCTTCCGCTCCTCCCGGCGCGGACCGTCAGCGGGCACCGCTCGCCGTCGTGGCGACGGCGGCGAACCGTGGGGCCTCGCTGTCGTAGGGGGATCCGGTCAGGTCGCCGAGAACGTCGACGTCCGTGAGACCGGCGCCCCTCAGCTCACCGGCCAGCCCCTCGGGAGTGAAGTAGCGGACCCAGTTGAAGAACGTCCTCTTTCGCTCGGCCTCGAAGATCTCGAACTTGTCCAGCGATACCTGCTCGCGCTCGTACCGGTAGGTGTTGTGGAAACCGAAGTACGGCTGGTCGGACCAGAATCCGTCCATGAGGGACGGCGCGTAGGTCGCCTGCTCCCGTACGTGAGCGAACGCGGACACGGAGTCGACGTCGAGAACGAGGAAGCCACCGGCGGCGAGATGCTCACGGACCGTTCGCAGGAGCGCCTCCCGGCCGTTCGGCGGCAGCGCGCAGTAGTCCCGCATCACCAGGATGATCAGGTCGTACCGAGCGTCGTCCCGGTAGGTGAGGTAGTCCTGACGCAGGTAGCGGACGGAGAGGCCCTCCGCGCTGGCCAGGGACGTGGCGTGGTCGAGCGAGCGGGAGGAGAGGTCCAGCCCGGTCACGGACGCACCGGTTCGCGCGAGCCGCGTGGTGTAGAGGCCGGGGCCGCAGCCGAAGTCCGCGACGCTCCGGCCCGCGCGGATGTCGAAGCGATCGATGAGCCAGGCCACAACCTGTTCACGGTACTCCGCCCGGTAGGAGGCCAGATCGACGTGCGGGTCGAGGTGGGCGGCGAGCATCCGCCCGGAAATGTGCGGGTCGGTCCACAGCTCCGGGGTGGTCACCTCCGCGTAGACGGAGGGGCGCGCGTTGATGGCTGAGAGCTCTTCGAACATGGGGCACGTCCAGGGTTGTTGTGAGCGGGCAGAGGGCCGGTCCGCCACCCGCGGCGGGGGCACTCACGCCACGGGCTCCGCGAACGCGCCCGCCGGTCCCGCCGGGCCGGGGCCGATCCTCCGTGGGAGGGGTCTCCGGTGGCGAACCGGGTCGCCCCGCGAGTCCGGACCGGACAGTCGGGGGCGCGGAGCGCGGTCGGCCGCGACGCGGGGCCCCAGGCCGCGGACCGGGCGTCAGCCGACGATGCCCAGCGCCACCAGACTGCCCGCACCGCCCAGCACCATGAAGGCGGGCATCAGCACCTTGTTCTCCACCCACGCGCCCGCGCGGAACCGCATGAAGCGGGGCGTCCCGACCGGGTACCAGCGCCTGCCCGCTATCGGTATCGGCCACAGGATCGGGCAGCCGGAGATCGTCAGCGCGTCCCCGATGTTGTGCACCATCGCGCCGACCACGATCGGCAGCCCGATCCACAGGTACTCCTGCCCCTCGCCGGTGAAGAGCCAGTTCGCGCCGTTCCCCGGCTGGTCCATCACCCCGGCGAGGATCCAGGCCGTGGCCGCGCCCAGCAGCCAGACCAGGACGTCGCTGGAGACCCGCGCCAGCCGCCACAGCAGCCCCTCGACCGCCAGCACCATGTGGACGAAGAGGATGATCAGCAGCGCCCAGCGACCACCCAGCACCGCGGCGGCCGAGAAGCCACAGCCGATCATGAGCGCCCAGGGCAGGGTGTGCGTCAGGGTGCGGTGACCCCCGCTGCGGCGCCGCTCCCCCCGGCCCCGGGTGGCGTTGTAGACGGCGGCGGAGAGCCGGTCGATCACCGCGCACAGCGCGCGGGACAGCGGCCCGAAGGCCCGGGAGATGGTGGCGGACTTGTGGTCGAGGTCCGGGGCGAGCGCGGCGCCCGCGCAGATCAGGGTGCCCGCCACCACCACGGGCCAGGGCATCGGGTGGTCGAGTGCCGCCGCGGCGGCACCCACCCCCAGCCAGGCCGCTGCCCCCGACAGCGAGTGCGCCGGTCCCATCATCTGTATCCCCACCCCTGCTTGTCGTGCGGTGCCGTGCCCGCGGTGCTTCGTCGTGCCCAAGCGCTGCTGGGCCGTGCTGAGTCGTGCGGTACTGCAGTGTCGCGGCACGGTGCTCGGTAACCGCCCCCCTGCGCGGCGTCGTTCGGCGCCCCCGGAACGCGGGGGCGCGTGGTGCGCGAGTCCCCGGGACGGCGGTGCCGCGCTGGCCACCACCCTCACCCGGTTCCCGGGCGGCCCCGAGCCACGGGCCGTCGCGGGGACGGGGCACGGCCCAGGTCCCGTACGCCACCGCCGGAGAACGGCGCGCCGCTGACGCCGAGTCGGCCACACAGCGTAGCGCCCGGTGATCACCCGAGACCGGCCGGTTCCCTGATCTCCCGGGGCAGGGGGCAGTATGGGGGGCGTGACTGCCACCCTTATCGATCAGATCCCGAGCGACGCCGACCCGGACAGCCTCTTCGAGTCCTTCTCGACCTGGGCCGAGGAACGGGGGATCTCCCTCTATCCGGCCCAGGAGGAGGCGCTGATCGAGGTGGTGTCGGGGGCCAACGTGATCCTCTCGACGCCGACAGGGTCCGGGAAGAGTCTGGTGGCGGCCGGTGCCCACTTCGCGGCGCTCGCGCAGGACCGGGTGACGTTCTACACCGCCCCCATCAAGGCGCTCGTCTCCGAGAAGTTCTTCGACCTGTGCAAGCTGTTCGGCACCGAGAACGTCGGCATGCTCACGGGCGACGCCTCCGTCAACGCGGACGCCCCGGTGATCTGCTGCACTGCCGAGGTACTCGCCTCGATCGCCCTCCGGGACGGCGCCGACGCCGACATCGGGCAGGTCGTGATGGACGAGTTCCACTTCTACGCGGAGCCGGACCGGGGCTGGGCCTGGCAGGTGCCGCTGCTGGAGCTGCCGCAGGCCCAGTTCATCCTGATGTCCGCGACGCTCGGCGACGTCAGCCGGTTCGAGGAGGACCTGAGGCGGCGCACCGGACGGGACACGACCGTGGTGCGGTCCGCCACCCGGCCGGTTCCGCTGACCTACGACTACCGGACCACGTCGCTGACGGAAACGCTGACCGAACTGCTGGAGACCCATCAGGCGCCGGTGTACATCGTGCACTTCACGCAGGCGCAGGCGGTGGAACGGGCGCAGGCGCTGATGAGCATCAACATGTGCACCCGCGCCGAGAAGGACGAGATCGCCGCCATCATCGGCAGTTTCCGCTTCACCACCCGGTTCGGCCGGAACCTCTCGCGGTACGTGCGGCACGGCATCGGTGTCCACCACGCCGGGATGCTGCCGAAGTACCGACGGCTCGTCGAACGGCTCGCGCAGGCCGGGCTGTTGAAGGTCATCTGCGGTACCGACACCCTCGGCGTCGGGGTGAACGTACCGATCCGGACGGTGCTGTTCACCGCGCTGACCAAGTACGACGGGAGCCGGGTGCGGACCCTGCGCGCCCGGGAGTTCCACCAGATCGCCGGGCGCGCGGGCCGGGCCGGGTTCGACACCTCCGGATACGTGGTGGCGCAGGCGCCCGAGCACGTCGTCGAGAACGAGAAGGCGCTCGCGAAGGCGGGCGACGACCCGAAGAAGCGGCGGAAGGTGGTCCGCAAGAAGGCGCCGGAAGGGTTCGTCAGCTGGAGCCAGCAGACCTTCGAGAAGCTGATCGCCTCCGACCCGGAGCCGTTGACCTCGCGCTTCCGGGTCACCCACGCGATGCTGCTGTCCGTCATCGCCCGGCCCGGCGACGCCTTCGCCCAGATGCGCCGACTCCTGGAGGACAACCACGAGGACCGGCGGTCCCAACTGCGGCACATCCGCCGGGCGATCGCGATCTACCGCTCCCTGCTGGACGGCGGGGTGGTCGAGCGGCTCGACACCCCGGACGCGGAGGGGCGCACCATCCGACTCACGGTGGACCTGCAACAGGACTTCGCGCTGAGCCAGCCGCTGTCGACCTTCGCGCTGGCCTCCTTCGACCTGCTGGACCCGGAGTCGCCCTCCTACGCCCTGGACATGGTGTCGGTCGTGGAGTCCACGCTGGACGATCCGCGGCAGATCCTGGCGGCGCAGACCAACAAGGCCAAGGGCGAGGCCGTGGCCGAGATGAAGGCCGACGGCGTCGAGTACGAGGAGCGCATGGAGCGGTTGATGGACATCAGCTACCCGCGGCCGCTCGACGAACTGCTCTCGCACGCCTACGGGCTGTACCGCACGGCGCACCCCTGGGTCAGCGACCACCCGCTCTCCCCGAAGTCCGTCATCCGGGACATGTACGAACGCGCCATGAACTTCAGCGAGTTCGTCTCCTTCTACGAGCTGGCCCGGACCGAGGGGATCGTGCTGCGCTACCTCGCCAGCGCCTACAAGGCGCTGGAGCACACCGTGCCGGACGACCTGAAGTCGGAGGACTTCCAGGACATCGTCGAGTGGCTGGGCGAGATGGTGCGGCAGGTCGACTCCAGCCTGCTCGACGAGTGGGAGCAGCTGGCCAACCCGGAGGACGAGTCGCCCGAGGAGGCACGGGAGCGCGCCGACCAGGTGAAGCCGGTGACCGGCAACCCGCGCGCGTTCCGGGTGCTGGTACGCAACGCGATGTTCCGCCGGGTGGAGCTGGCGGCCCTGGACAAGGTGGAGGAGCTGGGCGAACTCGACGGCGAGGCGGGCTGGGACGCCGACGCCTGGGGAGCCGCCCTCGACGCCTACTGGGACGAGTACGACGAGCTGGGCACCGGCCCCGACGCGCGCGGCCCCCGGCTGCTGCGGATCGAGGAGGTGCCGGAGGACCGGCTGTGGCGGGTCCGGCAGACCTTCGCCGACCCCAACGGCGACCACGACTGGGGAATCTCCGCCGAGGTCGATCTGGTCGCCTCGGACGAGGAGGCCCGCGCGGTCGTCCGGGTGACCGGCGTCGGCCCGCTCTGACGGGAGCCCCGCCGGGCGCGGGGCGAGCGACCGGGCCCGGCGCGCGGGCACGCCCCGCCGGGCGCCCTCCGCCTCCGCCCCGGCTCCGCACCGCCGGTGGGTGAACGGCCGGGTGGACCACGGGGGTTCGGGCCGGGCTCGCCGACCGGGGCTCCCCCCGGCGGTTCCACCGCCGCCACCTCGCGGGTGGGAAGCCTCCCTCCCCGGGGTCACCCCTCGCCGTCCCGGCTCGCGGGCTGACCCACCGCCAGCTCGTCGTCCGCGCGGGGCGAGCGCCGCCGCTGTCGGCGGGGCGAACCGGGAGAGCCCGGCGCGGCCGTTCCGCGCGCACCGGCCGAAACCCCACCCGCCCCTTCCGCCAGGCGGTGCGGCGCCCACGGCGCCACGGGTCCGCCACTCCGGGCGGGCACGGGGCGACCGGTACGCACCACCCGCCCCGGCCGGACGCCGCCACACCGGGCGCCGTCCGCCTCGGCGCGGGCGGCGGGTGCGCCCACTCCCCTCGGGTGGCGCCGCGCCGGGCAGGGCCCGCCCGCACGGCGGGCCTCCTGGACCCCGGCCTCCACACCCTGCCGCAGACCACGGATCTCCTCCGCGTCCGTGGCGCGGCACAGGGCACGCAGGGTGGCGGCGGTGGCCGCCGATCGGGGCCGTGACGAGGTGAGACGCGGGCGCAGGGCAAGGACCCTGGCACGCTCTCCCGGCCGGGGGACGGTGCGGGCGAGGAGTTCGTCGGTCAGGGGGGCGGCCCAGGCGGCGGCGCGTGCCCACGGCCCGGCCGCCTGGCAGGCCAGCCACCGGACCCGGCGCTCCCGCCAGGCGCGCGGTCTGCGGTCCACCACGGCGGCGGCCTCCGGTGGCTCGCCGGGCGACGGGTCCCACAGCAGACGGGGGTCGCCGTGTTCGACGGCCCGCAGTTCGGAGGGGTGGTACAGCCAGCGGAGGGCGCCGGAACCGGCGACGCGGAAGGTGAGCGGGGGCAGCAGGCCCAGCCGGGCGAGCCGGGTGAAGCGGACCGGTGCGATGCCGAGCAGAGCGGCCGCCTCCACGGCCCCCACCACCCGCAGCCGTTCGCGCAGCGCCTCCGGGAAGCCGTCGGCGGCGCGGAGCCGTTCGACGTCGACCGCGAGCACCCGGTGGGGACGGCCCTCGCCGTCCGGCACGGGCCGGATCTCGCCCAGCTGGACGGCCAGCTCGAACTCTCCAGGCGGCAGCCGCAGTTCGCGCGCGGCGCGGTGTGCGGCGATGCCGCGGGGCACAGCTCGCGGTGTCATGGTGTCCTCCCCCGCGGTGGCGTGATGACCGAGGGTCAGGACCTTAACGCCGGGGGAATTCGGGCGTCTCCCCCTGTGGATAACGTGTCACGGAGGGTGGGACCGGCCTCAGGCGCCGTTCCTCGCGGCAACGCCCAAGTGCTCCCCCACGCGGTTGACCATCAGCGTCATCTCGTAGGCGACCTGGCCGATGTCGGCGTCCGCCGTGGTGAACACACAGAGGCAGCTGCCGTCCCCGGCGGCCGTCACGAAGAGCACCCCGTCGTCGAACTCGATCATCGTCTGCCGGACGCGCCCCACGCGGAAGTGCCGCCCAGAGCCCTTGGCGAGACTGTGCAGTCCGGAGGAGACCGCCGCGAGGTGCTCGGCGTCCTTCCGCTCCAGTTCGCTGCTGCATCCGGTCACCAGGCCGTCGCTGGACAGCACCAGCGCGTGCCGGATGAACGAGATCCGCTGCGTCAGATCGTCGAGCAGCCAGTCGAGTCCCGTGTTGAGCGCCATCCCGCCTCCCCCTTCTTCTGGGCCGCTGCCCAGCCACCCTTACCCACGACGGCACAGCGAGCAACCTTCCGGCGTACTCAAGCAGCTACCGTCCGGTCACACTCCTGACACGGCCGGGGAGCGCGGTGCTCACCGCGGGCGCACGGTCGCACACCACGCTCCCGTGACGCGCGCCAAGGCGCGACAGCGGCGATGTCCCGTTGACTCCTGACCTGTCCAACGCCCCCGAACCTCCCGGGAGTTCCACCCCTCCAGCGGGAAGCGGGAGCCCGCCTCCCCCGATGCCGGTCACGCACCGGGTGACGGTCGCCGACCCCACCCCAACCCACCCCGCCCGAACCACATATGAGGAACGGAGTGGACGGAGCGGCCCGCGGCGAGACACGGCGGGAACAGGGTACGCCAGGAAAACAGTCCCCCGGCCGGTTTCTGGGGCGCGCGATCGGTGCCCCTCCCACGAGTCACCAGACCACCGGCCGTCGCTCCCCGGTCGTGCGCCCCTGTTCCCCTCATATGCACCAGCGCGCCCCCACCGCCGCCACCCGCGAGGCGTGATCCCTCCGGAACGGGGCGCCTCCGGACCGCTCCACACCGGAGATCTCCACGGCGCGTGGCCCGGGTGTCCACGGTGCGAGAGCCCGGTGGGGGTACCGCGAGAACGCTGGTGACCCGCCCGGTGGACGGTTATGGTGCCCCGACTGCCGAACCACGAGGGAGACGCGGTGGCCGTCGAGCACAGCGCGGGGCGCGCGGGACCCGCCCGGAGCACCAGAACCGCCGAACGAGCGGAGGACACCGAGCGCGCGGAACACGCGGAACCCACCGATCCCGCCCGGCACACCGCCCGGGTGGACGAGGAGGACGGCGCCGACCACGAGGAGCACGACGCGCTGTACGTGCTCACCGCGGTGCTGCTGACCCCGGCCCAGTTTCCGAGTGTGCTGGGTAACGACTACCCGGAGGCGTGCGCCGCGCTCGGCCTGGAACCGTTCGAGGAGGGGTACGGGCTGGTGCTCGGCCAGGACGGCACGGGCGCCCGCTGGACCGTGGCCACCGAGGACGTCACGCTCGTCGCCTGCGCGATCGCCGCGTGGGACTGCGGGATGGAGTACGACCTCTCCCCCGACGAGCGGACCGTCGCCGCGGCGCTTCCCGGATGGCCGCTGGCACTGGCGGTCGCCGCGCCCGGGCTGCCCACGCCACACGACCCCGAGCCGGACGACGAGACCGGCCCCGCGCTCAGCCCGCCGGACACCGAGCACTGGGGACCGGCGCAACGGCGGCTCGGGGCGGACGAGATAGCGCTCCAGTGGGCGGTCTGGCGGGCGCGGGTCGACGAGGACGTGGAGTTCGTGGCTCCCAGCGGCGCACCCCAGGGCGGGCTGCGGCGGGTGCTCGACGAGGCGCGCGGCTACCTGCGGCAGCCGCCGCCGCCCGGCCGGGTACGGTCCGCCTTCGCGGCGCCCGGCGCGCGGACCCTGCGGGTGGACGGCCCCGACTGGAGTCTGGTGGCCCGCACCGACGACATCGCCTTCGTGCTGCTGGACGACGAGCCCGGCGAGATCCTGCCGGTGGGCCGGGGCGAGGAACTCCCCGCCCTGCTGGAGGCGTTGGACGGCATCGCGCTCCGTCCCACGGCCTGAGCCCCACCGCCCGGACGGAGCGCGCCGGGGCGTGGGCACGAGAGACGCGAGAGACGCCAGAAACGCGGCGTACCGGGGCCTCCACCGGCACCCTCGCCGCCCGCGCGGGACCGTACCGCGCCGGAGGGGCTGCCCACCGAACGGGGGTGGATCAGCGGTCGAGCTGCCGGCGGGTGACCCTGCGCAGGCGCCCCCGCTGCCGGGAGTCGAGCGCCAGGTACGCGAGCGCGGGCACCCCGATCATGATCAGCAAGGCGACGAGCAGCGACTGCGTGACGATCCAGAGGATCAGTCCCACGGCTACGCCGCCGACGGCGAGCTTCGCTCTGTTGGTCATCTTCGTCCTCTTCCGTCTGCTGCCCGCGGCGTGTGAGGCCGCCGTACCCGGGAGAACGCGCGGCGGGCCGGGGATGTTCCTCGCCCGTCCCCGGCCCGACGTCCGCTGAGGTACCCTCGGCCGCTTCCACCCGTCACCTTCGCGGCCGTTGCGGTCGATTCGAAGCCTTTCCTAAGCCTTTCCGACGTTCTGAGGAACACGTCTGCGCCGTGCACCGGACTCCAGCGGAAACCCCAGCAGCCCCCGACCATCCGACCTCCCCGGCATCCCCCGCTCCCCCCATCCCACCGCCGACCACGCCTCCCGGCTCCCTCCTCCACTTTCTCCACTGTTCCGCCGTCCTGCTGCCCGCCGACCCGCCCCGGGCCTCCCGGATCGCCTTCTGGCACCCCGACGGGGCACCGCCCCCGCCTGAGGCGGTGGAGGCGGTGGACTCGGCGGCGGAGGCGGCGGAGGTCATACCGCTGACTGTGGTGCTGCCCGCCGCCGGGCGGGAGGCCCCGGCCACCCCGCTCCCGGGCGGCGGGCCGGAGGTCGCGGCCACCGGGGTGACCGCGCTGGCCCTGCCCGTACACGCCGCGCTGCCGGTGCTGACCCGGGCCCACGCCGCCGGAAGCGGCGGCTCGGCGGAGTTCTGGGGCGCGGCCTCGCTGTTCGCGCTGCACCTGATCGCCCGGGGGCGGCTGCTTCCCGGGCTGAGCCCCGCCGCGTACGACGCCTGGCGGGTGGGGCCGCTGGACCCGGCCGACATCGAGCGGTGCCGTCACCTCGCCGCCGCGATGCCGCCCTCGGCCCACGCGGTACCGCTGGCCGGCACGGGCCCCGACGGCGCGGACCCGGGGACGGCGGAGGCGGACGGGGGCGCGGGGCGAAGGGCACCGCGGCTGGCTGATCCGGAGGAGCTGCTCCGCGCCTTCCTCGACGCGGTGGCCGACGGGCTGCCGCGTACCCCGGCCGCCGGACGCGCCGCCGGTGGACCGGTGTTCGCCACGTGGTCGGCGCACCACGTCCCCGAACAGCGGGAGTGGGCGGCGGCGGTGGCCGCGGGACACGACGCGGGGGTGCGGCTCTCGCTGCGGATCGAGGTCGATGGCCTCACCCCGGAGGACGGCTCCGGCGCGCGCTACCGCGCGGTGCTCGAACTGGCCGCGGCCGACGCGCCGGAGCGGATGGCGGACGCGGTGGAGGTGTGGTCCGGCGCCTCGGCCGCCTCCCACTTCGGCCATCAGGCCCGTACGGAGGCGCTGTTGACGCTGCGGCGGGCCGCCGCCAGCTGGGAGCCGCTGACCCCGCTGCTGTCGGCCGCGGTGCCCGACGCGGTGGACCTCGCGGAGGAGGAGGTCGCCGAGCTGCTGAGCGGTCCGGTGGACCGGGCGCTGCGCGCGGCGGGCGTCCGGGTGCGGTGGCCGCGGGAGCTGTTCGGTGAGGTGACCGCGCACGCCGTGGTCGGCGCGGAGGAGGACACCGCGGGCGACGCGGGGCGGCCCGGCTCCGGAGCGCTGGACGCGGAGTCGCTGCTGGGCTTCCACTGGCGGTTCGCCGTCGGGGACAGTGCGCTGACCCGCGCGGAACTCGACCAACTGGCCGAGGCCGGGCGGCCGTTGGTGCGGATGCGGGACCGGTGGATGCTGGTCGACCCGGCGGCGGTGCGCGACGCGCGCGAGCGCCGGGACACCCGGGTCGCCCCGCTGGAGGCACTGGGCGCCGCGCTGACCGGGAGCACCGAGCACCGGGGGGAGCGGGTCCGGGTGGAGGCGGCGGGACGGCTGCGGGAGCTGGCCGGGCTGCTGTCCGCCCCGGAGGGCGCCGTGGCCGATCCGGTGCCCGCGCCGCCGGAACTCCACGCCGAGCTGCGCGACTACCAGCTGCGCGGGCTGGGCTGGCTGCACCGGACGCTCTCGCTGGGGCTCGGCTGCGTTCTCGCCGACGACATGGGGCTCGGCAAGACCGTCACCCTCATCGCGCTCCATCTGCACCGGCAGCGGTCGGCGGAGACCGCGGGAGCGACGCTGGTGGTCTGCCCGGCCTCACTGCTCGGCAACTGGCAGCGGGAGATCGAGCGGTTCGCGCCGGGCACCCCGGTCCGCCGCTACCACGGGCCGGGCCGCCGGCTCGGCACCCCGGAGCCCGGGAAGGCGGTGCTGACCACCTACGGCACGATGCGGCTGGACGCCGGTCACCTCGCGGAGGCGGACTGGGGGCTGGTGGTCGCGGACGAGGCCCAGCACGTCAAGAACCCCTTCTCCAGCACCGCGCGGCGGCTGCGCGCCGTCCCCTCCCGGGCGCGGGTGGCCCTGACCGGCACCCCCGTCGAGAACAACCTCTCGGAGCTGTGGGCGATCCTGGACTGGGCGACGCCCGGGCTGCTGGGGCGGCTGGGCACCTTCCGCCGCCAGTACGCGGACGCGGTGGAGGGCGGCGATCCGTTCGCCGCCGAACGGCTGGGCAGGCTGGTGCGCCCCTTCCTGCTGCGGCGGCACAAGACCGACCCCGGCATCGCGCCCGAGCTGCCGCCCAAGACCGAGACGGACCGGGCGGTCGCGCTCAGCACCGAGCAGGTCGCGCTGTACGAGGCGGTGGTGCGGGAGGGGCTGGGCGAGGTGTCCGGCAGCGAGGGGATGGCCCGGCGGGGGCTCGTGGTGCGGCTGCTGACCTCGCTCAAGCAGATCTGCAACCACCCCGCGCAGTACCTCGGGGAGTCCGAGCCCGGACCGGCGGGCCGTTCGGGGAAGTTCGAGCTGCTGGACGAGCTGCTCGGCAGCATCCTCGCGGAGGGCTCGGCGGTGCTCGTCTTCACCCAGTATGTGGCGATGGGCCGCCTGCTGGAGCGGCACCTGGCGGAGCGCGGGGTGCCGACGGCCTTCCTGCACGGCGGCACCCCGGTGGCCCGACGGGAGGAGCTGGTGCGCCGGTTCCAGGAGGGTGCGGTTCCGGTCTTCCTGCTGTCCCTCAAGGCGGCGGGCACCGGGCTCAACCTGACCCGCGCCGAGCACGTCGTGCACGTCGACCGGTGGTGGAACCCGGCCGTCGAGGCGCAGGCCACCGACCGGGCCTACCGCATCGGGCAGGACCGGGCGGTGCAGGTGCACCGGCTCGTCGCGGAGGGCACCGTCGAGGATCGTGTCGCGCGGCTGCTGGAGAGCAAACGGGCGCTGGCCGAGGCCGTGCTGGGCTCGGGGGAGGCGGGGCTGACCGAACTGTCCGACGCGGAGCTGGCGGACCTGGTGGGTCTGCGCGAGGAGGAGCGATGACCGGCACCGGTGAACCCGAGGAGCGGACGCTCTCCGCGCCGCCCCCGGCGCGCGGGCGCGCGTTCACCCACACCTGGTGGGGCCGGCGGTGGCTGCGGGCGCTGGAGGAGACGGTGCTGGACGCCGCGCAGCTGCGCCGCGGCCGGGCGTACGCGCGGCAGGGCGCGGTCGGGGCGGTCACCGTGCGCCCCGGGCGGATCACCGCGGTCGTCTCCGGCGGTGACGGCAGCCGCTGCCGCGCCGACGTACTGGTGCGGGAGTTCGACGCGGGCGAGTGGGACCGGCTGCTGGACACCGTCGCGGGTGAGGCCGGGCACCTGGCGGCGCTGCTGGACCACGAGATGCCGCCGGACCTGGTGGAGGACGCGGAGAACGCGGGGGTCGAACTCCTGCCGGGTGTGGGGGACCTGGACCCGGAGTGCGCCTGTGAGGGGTGGTACCACTGCCCGCACACGGCGGCGCTCAGCTATCAGTTGGCCCGCCTGCTCGACCAGGACCCCTTTCTCCTGCTGCTGATGCGCGGGCGGGGACGGTCGGCGCTGGTCGGTGACCTCCAGGCGCGGAGCGCGGCGCACGCCCGGAGCGAGACGGCCGCGCCGGTGGCGGAGTCCGGGGAGCCGCCGGGCGTTCCGGCCGCCGAGGCGTACGCGCTGGCCACGCTGTTGCCGTCGCTGCCCGGGGCGCCGGAGCCGGTCGCCGGGCCGGGGGTGCCGCCGGTGCTGGACGAGGTCGTCGCCCCGGCCCCGGGGGTCGACGCGCGCGGGCTGGAGCTGCTGGCGGAGGACGCCGCCGGGCGGGCGCGGCGGCTGCTCGCCGAGGCGCTGACTCCGGGGCACCACGCCACTCCCGTTTCCGGGGAGCTGACGGTCTGGCAGGACGCGGCGCGAATGGCCGCCACGCACCGGGATCCGGCGCTGACGGCGCGGCTGGCCCGGGGCTGTGGCCGTGGCGTGGCCGAGCTGGAACTCGCGGCCCGCGCCTGGCGGTTCGGCGGGGCCGCCGGTCTCGCCGTGCTGGAGGGCCGGGGGGACGGCGGGGAGCTGGCCCCGGAGGAGGCAGCGCGGGCCCGCGCGTCCCTGGCGGCGGCCTGGGCCGACGACGAGGCGGCGCGGCCCGGGCTGCGCGCGGACGGCGACCGGTGGACGGCCGGGGAGGCGCAGCTGCGCTACGGGCGGGACGGCCGGTGGTGGCCGTTTCGCCGGGAGGGCGGTGTGTGGTGGCCCGCGGGCGGGCCGGAGTGGGATCCGGCGGCGGCCCACGCGATAGCGCTGAGGCGGGACGAGGATTCGTGATCCCCGCCCCGCCCCGGGACGCCTAGGGCCGGATCGCCGTGGCGGTCCGGCTCAGCGCGTCAGTCGCCCTCGCCGCGTCAGGCGTGGCTCTCCAGCACGGGCAGGTAGCCGCCGGACTGGCCAGCGGCGGTGGGGTGGTACGAGTCACCGATGGGGAAGGTGACGCTGTGCAGCCACTCGTCGCTGGAGCAGATCTCGTGGCCGCTGAAGGTGGAGCGGGTGTCACCGTAGTCGAAGCCGTGCGCGCCGGCGCGCTCCGAGGTGACGTCGCTCAGGACGTCGGCGGTGGCGTTGATGGCCGCCCGGGACTTCTCGCTCAGGCCGACGGTGCAACCGCCGTCCAG
This sequence comes from Streptomyces sp. AJS327, assembly GCF_013450295.1. GTDB lineage: Bacteria > Actinomycetota > Actinomycetes > Streptomycetales > Streptomycetaceae > Streptomyces. The sequence goes on along the minus strand of NZ_SKBR01000002.1, from coordinate 1,604,145 downwards.
CTCGTAGAAGCGCGGGTAGCCGAGGACGACGACCTGGGCGTTGGGCGCCTTGTCCTTGATGGCGCTGTACACGCCGTCGAGCTTCCCGGGGAGGGTGCCCGTCAGGTAGCCCTTGGCCTCCTCCATGCGCTCCAGGCAGGCGCCCTCGCCCTGCGTGACGCAGGTGGTCATGGCGTCGGCGAAGCCCGCGTCGTTACCGCCGATGCTGATGCTGACCAGCCCGGTGGAGTCGTTGAGCGGACCCATCTGGCTGGAGAGCACGTTCTCGGTGGTGGCGCCGGAGCAGGCGGTGAAGTCGAACGAGGCGGGCGAGTTGGCCTTGTTCCACAGCTCCGGGTAGGCGTTGGCGCTGCGCTTGCAGTCCCCGCTGTCCCCGTAGTCCCCCGCACCGACGCCGGACGAGTAGGAGTCTCCGAGGGCCACGTAGCCGGAGGCGGCCTCCGTGGTGGCCGCCGAGGCGGTACCGGTGAGGACGGACGCCCCCAGGAAGAGCGCGGTGGCGATCACCGCTGGGATTCGTCTGTGCAGCTTCATGGAACCTCGCAAGGATGGCTCGTAGGGAGCATCGGATATGACTGCCGTAGCAGGACACATCCCCACAAGAGCATGCGCATGCCAAAAATCGACCGCTACGACTTTCCTGTGAACGACGAAAAGCGCACCGGGTGTTGGGGTACCGGTGCGACTCCGTCGCGCACCGCGAGGTAGCGGCGCGGGCCCGTGGGGGGTGCCGCTGAACTCGTTCCGCCCGACCAAGATCCCTACACGCGTAGCGAGTTGAAATCAGGTAAGGAAATCCCAAGCGCACAGCGGGAATTGGGCTTCTGCCCCGGGGTGCCTCATTTGGGCACGCGAGGCGGGCGCCTCGGCTCGGGCACGCCCGGCGGGCACCGCCCCGCGTGGCCGGTGGGCACTCCGGGGCATACCGGCCCGGAGTGCCCCGGAGCGGGACGTGCCCCTACGCCAGGGGCTTACGGAGCTTCTTCCCGTCATCCGCGGTCAGACTGCACGTGACCCGGGCGATCCCGGACCTCACGCCCTCCGCTGAGGGGAACGAGACCAGTTGGCCGCCCACCGTTCCCGGCGGCTGTTTCGCCGCCTTGCGGCGCAGCGGGCCCCGGCACATCGTCTCGGCCCGGCGCTCCACCGCCTTGTCGCCCGCGAACGACCCGGAGATGCTCCGGCTGCTGACCACCTCCGCCTCGTGCGGGGAGTCACACGGCCGCTTGTGCACCCGGCCCTGCTTCTCCGACCGGTCGTAGCAGTCGCCGGCCTGGAGCAGGGAGGGTGGGAAGGGGAGTCCGGTTCCGCCTCCGGCCCCGTCGTCGGGCTCCGGCGTGTCCTCCTCCGGTTCGCCCTCCGGCTCCTCCGCCGGGGGCTCCTCCTCGGGGAGTTCGGGGGGCTCGCTCGGCGTCTCGGACACCTCCGGGGTGGGGGTGGCCGACGGTTCGCCCGCCACCGCGTCCCCGTCGTCCCCCTCGCCCAGCAGCAGGACCCCACCCACCACGACGGCCGCGATCAGCGCCGCCGCCACCACTCCGGCGAGGACCGCCCCACCGCGGCCACCCCCGGGAGGAGGGGGTACCGGCCCGGGCGGCGACGGGTAGGCGGGCCCGTATCCCGGGCCGTACCCGGGAGGCGCGCCGGGAGCCGGGGGGACGGGGGCGCCGTAGCCGGGTGCGGTGGAGCCACCCCAGGGGGTGTCGGACCCGCCGCCGGTGGCGGGCGGGCCGAACACGCCGGGCGGGGCGGGAACCTGGCCGCCCTCCGGCGGGGCCGGGCCCACGGCCGGTTGGTGTGGGTCGGGCGGTGGTGGGGGCGGCGTGGTCATGGCCTCACTCTGTCACGCGGCCCCGACCGCGCCGGCGGCAATTGCACAGCCCCCGTCACCCGCCCCAACATCCCGCCGCCCGGCGCCCGTTCAGCCCTTCTTGACACCGACCCCGACGTAGGCGGGGTACTGGCTCCGGTCCTCGTCCGCCGCGAGCGGCTGGCCCGGCCGCCACTCCGGGGGCTGCACCAGCCCGGGCTCCAGCAGGTCGAACCCCTCGAAGAGCGCCCGTACCTCGTCCCGGCCGCGGAGGCTGAACCGGGCCGTGGCGTCGTCGTACACCCGGGCGGCGCGCTGGATGTCGCCGTCCCCACCGGCGTCGAAGTCGCCGGAGACGTGCGAGAGCACCAGGTAACTGCCCGTGGGCAGCCGCTCGGTGAGGGTCTCCACGATGCCCTTCGGGTCCTCCGCGTCGGAGATGAAGTGCAGGACCGCGACGAGCATCACCGCCACCGGCTGATCGAAGTCGATCAGGCTCCGGGTGGTGGGGTGTTCGATGATCGCCTTGGGGTCGCGCACGTCGGCCAGCACGAACCCGGCGTTACCGAGGTTGGTCAGCTTGGCACCCGCGTACGTCGCCACGATCGGGTCGTTGTCGGCGTACACCACCCGGGCGTGGGGGTCCGCCTCCCGCGCCACCTCGTGCGTGTTGGGTGAGGTGGGGATGCCGGTGCCGACGTCGATGATCTGCCGCACGCCGGAACCGACGACCTCGCGCACCGCCCGGTGCAGGAAGTCCCGGTTGCTGCGGGCGAGTTTGCGCACCGACGGCAGGTGCTCCATCACCCGCTTCGCCGCGCCCCGGTCCACCTCGTAGTTGTCCTTGCCCCCCAGGTAGAAGTCGTACATCCGCGCCGGATGTGCCTGGTTGGTGTTGATGTCCTCCGGGGCGAAGCCCGCTTCCGACACGATGTCCTCCGGTCGATGGTGATGGTCAGGCGAACAGGAAGTCGGCTTCACCGGCCTTGGCGCTCTGGATGAGACTCTCGATCTCGTGGTGCGTGCAGATCAGCGCGGGTCCGTCGGGGTCGGTCGACTGGCGCAACGCCACCCGCCCGTCCGCGAGTTTCAGAACTTCCACACAGCTGCCGCCGTTTCCTCCGCTCCAGGGCTTGTGCCAGCCCTCGACGCCGAGTTGGGCGGCGGGCATACCGTTGTAGACAGGATCCATGGCTCAGATCTCCTCGCGCAGTGCACTCAGGGCCGCCCGGGTCCGCGCAACCGGCGGGGCCTGGGCGCACATCCGGTCCAGCGCCTCCAGGAACGCCGTGACGTCGTCGACCTGGTCGAAGTACACGGCTCCGATCAGGCTCTCCGAACAGGCCACGTCCGGCAGTTCCTCGGCGGGGAACCGGAAGAGATGAAAGGGGCCGTACATCGCCGGGTGCGGACCGGCGTTGAACGGCATCACCTGGAGACGGATCGAGGTCATCTCGGTGGACTCCAGCAGCCGGTCGATCTGCTCACGCATCACGTCCCGGCCACCGATGGAGCGGCGCAGCACGGTCTCGTCCATCACGACCCAGAGCATCGGCGGCTGTTCCCTCGTCAGCAGCTCCTGCCGCTCCATGCGCAGCGAGACCAGCCGGTGGACGTCGGCCTCGGGAAGGTCGGGGTTTCCGGCGCGCAGCACCGCGTGGGCATAGCGCTCGGTCTGCAACAGGCCCGGCACGTAGTGCGGTTCGTACGCGCGGATCACGTCGGACGAACTCTCCAGGCTCACGAAGGCGCTGAACCACTCGGGCAGCACGTCGCGGTAACTGTGCCACCAGCCGGGCTGGTTGGCCTCGCGGGCCAGGGAGACGAAACCGTCGATCTCCTCCTGGTCGGTGACCCCGTAGACGCGCAACAGCTTCTCGACGTACGGGATCTTCAGGCCCACCTCCGCCTTCTCGATCCTTCGCACGGTGACGTGGGTGACGTCGAGGGCGCGGCCCGCCTGCTGGTACGAGATGCCCGCCTTCTCGCGGAGGTGCTGCAACCGTTTGCCGAGCACCACGCGCAGCACGGTGGGGGCACCGGCGCCCGTTCGCGTCTCAGCCACTAACGCTCTCCTCCAACTGCCTTCATGGACAAGCAGTTTGGCATGTGCCACGACGAGGCGACAGCCTGCCCATCGTAATTCTGTGATTTACAGGATGCTTCTTGCCACGCGTAACAGGCGCACCTCATAGTGGGGCCGTGGCTTTCCTCCAAGACGCCGTCCGGATTGACCACCGGACCGGCGCCCTTCAGCGTGCCCGACCGCTCCGGGACGCATTCCACCTTCCGGCCCTGGAAGGGTCGGTGGTGAAGGCGCGAAGGCGCGTGGTCGAACGGCTCCAGGCGTGGAACATCGCAGAGCAGTCCCGCGAGGACGCCAGACTGCTGATCTCGGAACTCTTCACCAACGCGGTGCGGCACACCGACAGCGAGCACGTGGGCTGCACCCTGTCGCTCGCCGGCCCGCGACTGCGGCTGGAGGTCACCGACCAGGGCTCCGCCGCGCCCACCCGGACCACGCACGGACCCGCCAGCCAGGGAGCGTCCGCGTCGGACGGCGCGCACGGGCCGTCCGGGGAGACGACCGGCACGGCGCCGCACGGCGCCCCGGAGCCGAGCTGCCCGGTCTGCCCGGCGGAGACCCCGGGCACCAGCGATCCGGCCGACTACGGGGAGGGCGGCCGGGGTCTGCTCCTGGTCAGCCTGCTGGCCGACGCCTGGGGGGTGCGTCCGGAGCGCGTGCCGCGCCCGCACGGCAGGGGGCACCGCAGCGTGGGGCACTCGGTCTGGGCCGAGCTGCACTGCGCGCTCGCCCGCTGAGCGGTCGGCGCCGTCCGGCCAGCACAGTCCGGCCACCCTCGCCTCCGGCCGGACGCGGATCTCGACACCCCCGTGTCCCTCCGTGTCCCTCCCGTGTCCCTCCGGACACGCGGCCCGGACCCAGCCACTGACCGACCTGGATCGAACCCGGCCACCGGCCCCACGGATCGGTACCGGCCGGACGCGGACCGACGCGGGCCGGCACGGAGAGTGAGGCCCGCGCCCTCATCGTCGTGGTGCCGTGGGGCGCGCGGGCACCCGCGCGCCCCACGGGCGCGCGCCGGGGCCTTGCCGGCCGGGTCGGCACCGGGCGGGGTGCGCGGGCCCCGGCGGAAGGTGCGGGGAGTGCGGACGGTGAGGATGCCGGGCCGGTCGGTGACCGGCGCCCGGACGCGGCGGCCGGTTCCGGCTCGGGCGGCTTCCCCGGGGGAACTCGCGGGCAGGACACCCCTGACGGAACAACCGTTCGCGTCGGAGCGTTGTGCGGTCAGGGCCGTGTGAGTTCCGGAGATCTTGCCAGGCGTCACGAGGAGGCAGCCTCATGGGAACCCAACCGGAGAATCAGGGCGGGGAGCACGGGAAACGCCGGGAGAGCGGCGAGCGCGGGCCGGAGGAGCCCCCACCCCGCGGGGAGCGCGCGGAGGGCGGGGCGGAGCCGGGCGGCGAGCGGGACGCCTCGCCGTGGGACGACCTCGTCCTCGACGAGGAGTTCATCCGGGGCGCGGAGGCCCGGGAGCCCGCGGCGCGCACCAGAATGCTCCAGGAGCGCTGGCGGGACCAGCCGCCGGAGCCGCAGCCCTGGCGGGCGGACGAGCCCCCGGCGGGCTGGTTCTTCAGCAAGAGCCGCCGCTCGGCGCGGAAGCGCCGCCGCAAGCGCCGCTGAGTCCTCCCGGGCGTTGTCGGACCCTTCTGCCAGACTCGCCGAAAAGCACGGGCGAGGGAAGGTACGGCGATGGCGAAGGCGACGGCGGAGCGGACCACCGGCACCTCGGCCCCCCAGGTGGGGCCGGACTCCGACCTGCTGGAGCGGGCCCATCCGTACCGCCGTGAGCTGCTCGCGCACTGTTACCGCATGCTCGGTTCGGTGCACGACGCGGAGGACCTCGTCCAGGACACCTACCTGCGCGCCTGGCGGGCGAGTGAGCGCTTCGAGGGCCGCTCCTCGCTCCGTACCTGGCTGTACCGGATCGCGACGAACGCCTGCCTCACCGCCATCGAGCAGCGGGGCCGCCGGCCGCTGCCCTCGGGCATCGGGGCGCCGGGCGACCCCGAACGGACGGTGGTGGAGGCACCCGAGGTGCCGTGGCTGGAGCCGATGCCGGACGCGCTGCTGGGAGAGGCCCCCTCCGATCCGGCGACGGTGGCGGTCACCCGCTCCCGCACCCGGCTGGCCCTGGTGGCGGCCCTCCAGTACCTGCCGCCGCGGCAGCGGGCGGTGCTGCTATTGCGGGACGTGCTGCGCTGGCGGGCCGCGGAGGTGGCGGAGCTGCTGGACACCAGCGTGGCCGGGGTGAACAGCGCGCTCCAGCGGGCCCGGGCGCAGCTCGCCTCGGTGTCACCGACGGAGGAGGCGCTGGCGGAACCCACCGATCCGGCGGCGCGGGAGCTGCTCGACCGGTACGCCGAGGCGTTCGAGAAGGCCGATGTCCCGGCGATCGTGCGGCTGTTCACGCGGGACGCGGTCTGGGAGATGCCCCCCTTCCCGGAGTGGTACAGGGGCGGAGAGGCCATCGGGCGGCTGATCGCCGCCCAGTGCCCGATCGGTCCCGGTGAGGGCCGGATGATATCCACCGCCGCCAACGGCCAGCCCGCCTTCGGGCTCTACTGGCGGGGCGAGGACGGCCACTTCCACCCGTTCAACCTCCATGTGCTGGAGATCCGGGGCGGGTTGGTGACCCGCGCCTCGGCGTTCTTCGACACCTCGCTGTTCGCGGTGTTCGGTCTGCCGGAGTCGCTGGCACCGGATCAGACACCCAGCAGGTGATCCATCGCCAGCTGGTCGAGTCGTTCGAAGGCCATGCCACGCTCCGCCGCCGCCGTCACGTCGAAGTCCTCGTAGGCGGTGCGGTCGGCGAGCAGCGCGGCGGGCGTCTCCCCCAAGTCGAGGGTGGGACGGGCCAGTTCGTCCAGCCGGGAGTCGCGGAGCGCCGCGTGGACGCGGGGGTCGGCACGGAAGGCCGCGGCGCGCTCGCGCAGCAGCAGGTAGTTGCGCATGCACCCGGCGGCGGACTCCCAGACGCCGGAGGCGTCCTCGGTGCGCGGCGGTTTGAAGTCGAAGTGCCGGGGCCCCTGGTAGCCGCCGGTCTCCAGCAGGTCGACGAGCCAGAACGCGGCACGCAGGTCCCCCGCCCCGAAGCGCAGGTCCTGGTCGTACTTGACGCCGTGCTGTCCGTTGAGGTCGATGTGGAAGAGCTTGCCCGCCCAGAGGGCCTGGGCGACCCCGTGCGGGAAGTTCAGTCCGGCCATCTGCTCGTGTCCGGTCTCCGGGTTGACGCCGAACAGCTCGGGCCGGTCGAGCCGTTCGATGAAGGCCAGGGCGTGCCCGACGGTCGGCAGCAACAGGTCGCCGCGGGGCTCGTTGGGTTTCGGCTCCAGCGCGAAGCGCAGCGGGTAACCCTGTTCGACGACGTACGCGCCGAGCAGGTCGAAGGCCTCGCGGAGCCGGTCGAGGGCGTCGGGGACGCTCTTCGCGGCGCCGGACTCGGCCCCCTCCCGGCCACCCCAGGCGACGTAGGTGCGGGCGCCGAGTTCGGCGGCCAGGTCGATGTTCCGCAGGGTCTTGCGCAGCGCGAACCGCCGGACGTCCCGGTCGTTCGCGGTGAACGCCCCGTCCTTGAAGACCGGGTGGGTGAAGAGGTTCGTGGTCGCCATCGGTACCGTCATGCCGGTGGCGTCCAGCGCCCGGCGGAAGTCGGTGATCCGGCGCTCGCGTTCGGCGGGGGCCGCGTCGGGCGGCACGAGGTCGTCGTCGTGGAAGGTGACGCCCCAGGCGCCGAGGCCGGCGAGGTTCCGCACCGCCTCGGCGGGGTCGAGCGGCGCCCGGGTGGCGTCGCCGAACGGGTCACGGCCTTGCCATCCCACGGTCCACAGGCCGAAGCTGAACCGGTCCTCCGGAGTCGGTCGAGGGTCCACGCGGGCGCCCCTCTCCGCGGCACGCCGCCGCGTCGATGCGTACGTTGGCCGGGCGGTCGGTTCGCTATTTAGTCATCGCCCTTGACGAACTACTATGCGCACGCCGGGGCGGGCGCGGGAAGAGAGCGGTAGCGATGTCCGCACCTGAGGGACCACTCGTCGTCGGCGTGGACAGCTCCACGCAGTCAACCAAGGTGCTGGTCGTGGACGCGGCCACCGGGGTCGTGGTGGCCCGCGGCCAGGCCCCGCACGAGGTGAGCACCGGCACGGGCCGGGAGAGCGACCCCGAGCGGTGGTGGGACGCGCTGGGCGCGGCGCTGCGGGAGTGCGGGGAGGCGGCGCGCTCCGCGGCCGCCGTCTCCGTCGCCGGTCAGCAGCACGGTCTGGTCACCCTGGACGCTCACGGACGGCCGGTGCGGCCCGCGCTGCTCTGGAACGACCTGCGCTCGGCGCCGCAGCGCGACCAGCTGGTGGAGCGGCTGGGCGGGGCGCGGGTGTGGGCCGAGCGGGTCGGCAGTGTGCCGCCGCCGTCGTTCACCGTCACCAAGTGGCTCTGGCTGCGGGAACACGAGCCGGAGGCGGCGGAGGCGACCGCCGCGGTGCGGCTGCCGCACGACTTCCTCACCGAGCGGCTGACGGGCGAGCCGGTGACCGACCGGGGGGACGCCTCCGGCACCGGCTGGTGGGCGGGATCCACCGAGCGGTACGACGAGGAGATCCTGGAGCTGGCCGGGCTGCGCCGGCGGCTGCTGCCCCGGGTGCTGGCGGCGGGCGAGGCGGCGGGCACCGTCCGCGAGGGGCTGCCGCTGCCCGCCGGGACGCTCGTCGCCACCGGCACCGGGGACAACATGGCGGCGGCGCTGGGCCTCGGGCTGCGGGCCGGGCAACCGGTGCTGAGCCTCGGCACCTCCGGAACGGTCTACGCGGTCTCCGGGGAGCGCCCGGCCGACCCGACGGGCACGGTGACCGGCTTCGCGGACGCGCGCACCGGCTGGCTCCCACTGGCGACCACCCTGAACTGCACGCTCGCGGTGGACCGGATCGCCGCGCTGCTGGGCCTGGACCGGGAGGCCGTCGAGCCGGGTGGCGAACTGGCGGTACTGCCCTTCCTGGACGGCGAGCGCACCCCCCATCTGCCGTACGCGGCGGGGCTGTTGAGCGGGCTGCGGCACGAGACGACCGGCGGCCAGCTACTTCAGGCCGCCTACGACGGCGCGGTGTTCGCGCTGCTCCGGGCGCTGGAGCGGGTGCTGGGCCCCGAACCGGACGGCGCCGAGCCGATCACGCTGATCGGTGGCGGGGCGCGGGGTACCGCGTGGCGGGAGACGGTGCGGCGGCTGTCGGGCCGGGCGGTGCGGGTGCCGGAGGCCGAACAGCACGTGGCGCTGGGGGCCGCCGCGCAGGCGGCGGGGCTGCTGCTGGGGGAGGATCCGGTGACCACGGCGCGCCGCTGGGACACCGCGCGCGGTCCCTCCTACCCCGCGCTGGAGCGGGACGAGGCCACCTGGGCCCGGCTCGCCTCGGCCCTGGGGGACGCGGATACCCTGCTCTCGGGGCGGCGCTGACCGCCACGACCCGACGGTCAGCGCCCGGCGGAGCCGTGGGGCGGCCGAACCCGTCCGGCGCACCCCGCGGAGGAACGCGATGGCAGTACCCCCGGGGTCCCCCGGTCCCCCGGTTTCCCCCGTGCCTCCGGGCTCCCCGGGCCCCCCGCCGTCCTCACAGCGCGAGTTGCGGCGGCGCAACCTCTCCCGGGTGCTGCACGCGGTGGCGGCCGACAGCGCGCCGTCCCGCGCCACGATCGCCGCGCGCATCGGCCTGACCCGGGCCGCCGTCTCGACACTCGTCGACGAACTGCTGGGCACCGGGCTGCTGGTGGAGCTGGGCCCCGGGCGGTCCGGCGCGGTCGGGCGGCCCGGCAGCGTGCTGGCGCTGGCGGACACCGGCCCGTGCGGGATCGGCGCGGAGATCGGGGTGGACCGGCTGGCGGTCTGCGCGACCGACCTGCGCGGGACGGTGCGGGCGCGGACGGTGGCCGGGCACCCTGTGCCGGACCACGCGCCCGGCGCGGTGCTGGCCGCGCTGCGCGAGCTGATCGCCGGGGTGTCGGCCGAGGCACGGGAGGCGGGGCTGGCCCCGGCGGGGGTCGCGGTGGCGGTGCCCGGGCTCGTCGGGCGGGACAGCGCGGTGGTGCGGCACGCCCCGAACCTCGGCTGGCGGGACACCGACGTCGGCGCGGCGCTGCCCGTCGCGGAGCCGCTCACCGTGGCGAACGAGGCCAACTTCGCGGCGCTGGCCGAGGTGTGGCTCGCCGGGCCCGGGGTGGAGCGGCGCGACTTCCTGCACGTCTCGGCCGAGGCGGGGATCGGTGGCGCCCTCGTGCTCGGGGGTGAACTGGTGCACGGCAGCGGCGGGTTCGCCGGGGAGCTGGGGCACGTGCCGGTGTATCCGGAGGGGCGGTCCTGTGGGTGCGGAGGCCGGGGCTGTCTGGAGCAGTACGCGGGAGAGGCCGCCCTGCTGCGCGCGGCCGGGCTCGACCCGGGCCCGGCGGGCTCCCGCCTCGCGCCGCTGGAGGAGCGGGCGCGGGCGGCGGATCCGGCGGCGCTGCGGGCGCTGCGCGGCGCTGGCCGGGTGCTGGGGGTCGCGACCGCGGGAGCGGTGAACCTGCTGGATCCGGCGGCGGTGGTACTCGGCGGAACGCTGGCCCGCTTCGGGGAGTGGCTGCTGCCCAGCTGGGAGCGGGAGTTGCGGCGGCGGAGCGTGCTGCCGGGCCGGGTGCCCGAGGTGGCGGTGTCGGCACTCGGTTCGGAGGGGACGCTGCGGGGCGCCGCCCAGTCGGTGGTGCGGGCGGTGCTCGACGACCCCCTCGGGCGGGGCCGCGCGGCCGCCGGGCCGCCGGGCTGAGCCTCCTTCTCCGCCTTCTCCGCCCCGGCGTCCCGTCGCACTCCACCGGCGCACCGTGCCGCGGCCGCGCCGGGTGCGGGAGTCCGGGGGGCGGGTGGTGCGTGAGCGCCGGTCCGGCGTGCCGCCGCGATCGCGTCCTGAACAACCGTACGTACGTGGGTACTTGGCAGCTTCTCACCGGTGGTGGCAGTATCGACGCGCGTAAACTTGTCATGCACGTGCCTCGAATCGGGCGCCTCAGCACCATCTCCCCATCCCACCCCCCACTGGGAGACACCATGACCAACCCACGACGCACCTCCCCCCACCCCACCCCCAGCCGCCGCAACCTGCTGCGCGGCGGCGCGGCCCTCGCCGTCGGCGCCGGGCTGGTGACCGCCTCCGCGGTGCCCGCGCTGGCCCGTCCGCGGTCCGCCTCGAAGGCCGCCGCCTACCCGGAGCTGGAGTGGATTCCGGCCAGCCCCTCCAACTACACGGTGAGCAACCGGCCTTCGGAGTACCCGATCAACTACGTGGTCATCCACGTCACGCAGGGCAAGTACGACGGCACCATCTCCTGGTTCCAGAACCCCAGCGCCCAGGTCTCCGCGCACTACGTCGTCCGCTCCGAGGACGGCCACATCGCGCACATGGTCGACGAGAAGGACGTGGGCTGGCACGCGGGCAACTGGGACTACAACACCCGCAGCGTCGGCATCGAACACGAGGGCTTCATCGACGACCCGGCCTGGTTCACCGACGCCATGTACGAGCAGTCCGCGCTGCTGACCAAGGCGATCTGCGACAACCACGGCATCCCCAAGACCCGTGAGCACGTCATCGCGCACCACGAGGTGCCCGGCGCCGACCACACCGACCCCGGCCCGCACTGGGACTGGGACCGCTACATGCAGCTCGTCAACGCCTGACCAGAGCCCCCGGTACCCCCACACCCCACCGGCGGACTCCCACGCGCGGCGCGCCACCCGGCGGCACCCCGGGCGGCGCGCCGCACCACACCCAGCCCACCCCGAACCGGGGTGCGCTGATTCAGCCCATCGTGTCAATCCCCTCCCGTCCCGGGCCCCGGCCGCTCCCCGGACGCCACCATCGGTGAGGTGACACGACACCGGCCGCGCACAACCCTCCGACTGGCCTCGCTGCTCTGCGCCGGGTGTGCGCTGCTCTCCACCACCCCAACCGCCGCCCGGGCCGCCGCACCGCCCCCCGGCGCCGCGCCACGCTGGACCTCCCCGGCCGCGCCACCCGTCACCGGACCGAGCGGCCCCCCCGGATTCGGCGAACCCCCGCCCACCACCCAGCGCCTCCCCTCCGGCCCCGCGAGCGCCGAGGTCACCCTGGGCGACCCGGGCCTGCGGATGGGCGCGGAGGTACGTGGCGGCTGCCACGGCATGACGGCCACCCTCGCCCCACGCGGCGCGCCCAGCGCGGCGGCCACCCTCAGCGCGCACGCCGCGTCCCCCTGCCCCCGCCCCGCCCCGTCCTCCCCCCACCACCCGGCGAACACCGCGCCCCCGGCCACGCGCCCCGGCGGCGGGGACGCCGTGCCGCCCTCCGCCTCCGTCAGCGACCCGAACAGCCGCGTCCCGCCCACACCGGAGACCACCACGCCCTCCCTCACCGCCACACCGGACGAGGCGGCCGGAGCCTCGCCCTCCCGCCGCTCCCGTCCACCGGAGCCACCCCGGCTCTCCACCGAAGCGGCCAGGGAGGACACCAAGATGCCGTTCCTCGCGCAGGCCCTGCTGCTGATCGCCCCCGCCGCGCTGGCCGTCGGGATCCTGCGGGCCCGCTCCCGGCGCCCCCGGTAGCCGACGCGCGGCGGACGGACGGCGGCACCCCGTCCGTCGCCGAACCGGCCCGGCGACGGCGGGCGTTGACACCCCCGGCCAGTCAACCCGCCCCGATCCGGGCCCAGTCGGCGCAAACCCGCCGCCCACCGCACGCCCCACGCCGGAGCCCGGCCCAGCCCGAACCAGCCCGGCCGAGCCCGGCGCGCGGGCCCCGGGGTGAGCACCGGTCCCGGCCCGGACCCTGGGGACCACCCCGTCCGGGTGAGATGCTGGGCGCCAGAGCGACGCGATCACGAAGGAGTCCCGGTGTCCCTGTTGTTCCCCGCGCTGCACAAGGCGTCCTCACACCCCGCGCTGCGCTTCGGCGACCGCCAGCTCAGCTACCAGGAACTCGCGGAGGCGGCCGGGGCCACGGCGACCAGCCTCGACCCCTCGGGGCGCGTCGCCGTCTGGGCCACACCGACGCTGGAGACAGCCGTCGGCGTGGTCGCCGGACTGCTCGCCGGGGTGCCCGTGGTACCGCTCAACCCCAAGAGCGGACAGCGGGAGCTGGAGCACATCCTGACGGACAGCGCGCCGTCCCAGGTCCTGGCCGCGCCCGGCACGGAACTCCCCGAACCACTGGCCGCGCTGCCCCGGGTGGACGTGCGCACCGACACCGCCGAGGACGAGTCCGCCGGCTGGGGCCTGCCCCCCGAGCCCAACGCCGGATCCGCCGCGCTCATCGTGTACACCTCCGGCACCACCGGTCCCCCCAAGGGCGTGGTCCTCGCCCGCCGGGCCATCGCCAGCACCCTCGACGCGCTGGAGGACGCCTGGCGGTGGACGGACCGGGACGTCCTCGTACACGGACTGCCGCTGTTCCACGTCCACGGGCTGGTCCTCGGCGTCCTGGGCCCCCTGCGGCGCGGCGGCACCCTGCGGCACCTCGGCCGCTTCTCCCCCGACGGGGTGGCGGCCGAGCTGTCGTCCGGCGGCACCATGCTGTTCGGGGTGCCGACGATGTACCACCGCCTCGCCGAAGCCTGCCCCGGGAACCCGGAGTTGACCGAGGCGCTGGCCGGGGCGCGGCTGCTGGTCTCCGGATCGGCGGCGCTCCCCCTGTACCTGCACGAACAGCTGCGGCAGGCCACCGGCCAGCACGTCATCGAGCGGTACGGCATGACGGAGACCCTCATGAACACCAGCGTCCGGGCGGACGGCCAGAGCCGACCGGGCACCGTGGGGGTACCGCTGCCCGAGGTGGACCTGCGCCTGGTGGACGAGGCCGGCGAGCGGATCACCGAGCACGACGGCGAGACCGTCGGCGAGGTACAGGTGCGCGGGCCGCAGCTGTTCACCGAGTACCTGGGCCGCCCGGACGCCACCGCCGAGGCCTTCGACGGCGGCTGGTTCCGCACCGGCGACATGGCCACCATCGACCAGGACGGCTTCGTCCGACTCGTCGGCCGCAAGACCACCGACCTGATCAAGAGCGGCGGCTACAAGATCGGGGCGGGCGAGATCGAGAACGCCCTGCTGGAACACCCCGGCGTCACCGAGGCCGCGGTCACCGGGGAGCCCGATCCGGAACTGGGCGAGCGGGTCGTCGCCTGGATCGTCCCGGCCGACGGCGAGCCCCGGCCGGAACCCGCGGAACTCGCGGACTGGGTGGCGCTCCAACTCGCACCGCACAAGCGGCCCCGGGAGGTGCGCTACCTCAGCGAACTGCCCCGCAACGACATGGGGAAGGTGCTGAAGCGCTCCCTGCCCGGATGACCCCCGCCCGGCGACCGACGGCCACCGCGCGGCGCGGTCAGCCGGTCGCGGGCCCGGCGGTCGCGGACGGCGCCGGGACCAGTCCGGCCGCCTCCGCGAGCCGCCGGTAGGACGCGCGGCGCTCGGCCGGTTCGTACGTGGCGAGAGTCAGCAGGACCTCGTCCGCGCCGAGCCGCCCGGCCAGCCCGTACAGCGCGGAGACCACCTCGTCCGCGGTGCCGTGCAGCTGCCCGGCCCGGGCCTCGGCGAGGTACCGGGCCTCCCGGTCGGTCAACGAGTCCAGCGGCACCGCCCCGGCCGGGACGAGCGGCGCGAACACGCCCCGGACGCGCGAGCGGACGGTGGACCACGCCTCCGGGAGCTGCGTCCGCGCCGCCTCCTCCGCGGTGGCGCCGACCGCCGCGTTGACGGCCAGCACCACGTACGGCCGCGCGGCCGGGGCCCAGGGCGCCGGGCGGAACGCGGCCCGATAGCGGTCGAGAGCGGCACGGGTCCGCGCCTCCTCCCGGTGCGCCCCGAGCACCAGCGGCAGTCCGTACGCCGCCGCCACCTCGGCCCCGGCACCGACGGCGAGGACGAAGGCCGGTACCCGCAGCCCCTCCGCCGGCACCGCGCTGACCTCCGCCTCACCCGTGAAGTAGCGGAACAACTCGGCCAGTTGGTCACCGAAGCGGTCCGCCGCCGCCCGGTCCGCGCCCAGCGCCGCCCGCACGGCGGGCACGAAACCGACCGAGCGGCCCAGCCCCATGTCGATCCGGCCCGGAAAGAGCGACTCCAGCACCCCGAACTGCTCCGCGACGACCAGTGGCGCGTGGTTCGGCAGCATCACGCCCCCGGTGCCGACCCGAATCCGGCTGGTGGCCGAGGCGACCGCGGCGGCCAGCACGGTGGGCGCCGCCCCCGCCACGCCCGGCACACCATGGTGCTCCGCCACCCAGAACCGGTGGAAACCCCACTCCTCCACCGACCGCGCGAAACTGACCGTCTCCGACAGCGCCCGGCCCGGCGGCTCGCCCTCCCGCACCAGGGAGCGGTCGAGGACGGAGAGAAGCGGGGCGGATCGAGCGGGTGCCGTCATACCCCGGACAACCCCCGGCCGCCGCGACGTGTTCCCACAAGCCCCTCCGCGCACCCGCCCCGGAGAGCGAGCCCGGGAAGCGGACTCCGGGCGCACGAGCCCGGACACCACCCGCTGACGCCCGGTCAGCGACCCGGCGCCCCCGGCTCCACCCCGTGGAACCCCGGCTCGGTCCCCTCGAACCCGGGCCCCGCCCCGTCGAACCCGGGCCCTTCCTCGTCGAGCAGCCCCGCGTCGTGCGCGAGCAACGCGATCTGCACCCGGTTGTTCAGGCCGAGCTTGCCCAGCACACGCGAGACGTGCGCCTTCACTGTGGCGACACTCATCCACAGCTCCCGGGCGATCTCCGCGTTGGACAGCCCCCCGCCCACGGCCAGCGCGACCTCCCGCTCCCGGGCGGCCAGCCCGTCCAGCGCCGTCCGGGCCCGGCCACGGGCCCCGTCCCGCTCCGGCGCCGCGACCCGGTCGATGAGCCGCCGGGTGACGGCCGGTGAGAGCACCGGCTCCCCCGCGGCGACGCTCCGCACCGCGGCGAGAATCCCCTCCGGCGGGGTGTCCTTGAGCAGATAGCCCGCCGCCCCCGCCCGCAGGGCACGCAGCACGTGCTCGTCGGCGTCGAAGGTGGTGAGCACGATGACCTGCGGCGCGTCCGGACGGGCGCGCAGCGCCTCGGTGGTGGACAGCCCGTCCCGCAGCGGCATGCGCAGGTCCATCAGCACCACGTCGGGATGGAGCTCGGCCACCAGCCCGGGCACCCGCTCACCGTCCCCCGCCTCCCCCACGACCGCGATATCGGGCAGCCCACCCAGCATCAGCCGCAGCCCGGCGCGGACCAGCGGATCGTCGTCAACCAGCAGTACACGGACGGTCATGCGCCCACCGTAGGACAGGCGGCGGGACCGGCGCCCGGGGAGGCCAAAAGGCGCAGCGACGGCCGGTCCCCGGGCCCGCCCCGCGCACGGGTGGTACCCATGCGGCCATGGAGTGGTTCACCGACCCCGGCCTCGGGCTGAGCAGGCTGGTCATCCAGCGCGGACTGGCCGTCATCTACCTGGTCGCCTTCGTCTCGACGGCCACACAGTTCCGGGCGCTGATCGGGGAGCGCGGCATCCTGCCGGTACCGGCGTTCGTCCGGCGGGTCCGCTTCCGGGAGGCGCCGAGCCTGTTCCACTGGCACTACTCCGACCGCTTCTTCGCGGGCTGCGCCTGGACCGGCGCGCTGCTGTCCGCGCTGCTCGCGGCGGGCGCCGGAGACGCCGTACCGCTCTGGGCGGCGACGGCGGCCTGGGCGGTGCTGTGGCTGCTGTACCTGTCGATCGTCAACGTCGGGCAGACCTGGTACGGCTTCGGCTGGGAGACGCTGCTCCTGGAAGCCGGATTCCTCGGGATCCTCCTGGGGAACGCGGAGACCGGACCGCCGGTCCTGGTGCTCTGGCTGCTGCGCTGGCTGGTGTTCCGGGTGGAGTTCGGCGCGGGGCTCATCAAGTGGCGGGGCGACCGCTGCTGGCGCGAGCTGACCTGCCTCACCTACCACCACGAGACCCAGCCGATGCCGGGCCCCCTCAGCTGGTTCTTCCACCACCTGCCCCGGCGGCTGCACCGGGCCGAGGCCGCCGCCAACCACGTGGCCCAACTCGTCGTCCCCTTCGCGCTGTTCCTGCCCCAGCCCGTCGCGACGGTGGCCGCCCTCCTGATCATCACGACCCAGCTGTGGCTGGTGCTGTCCGGCAACTTCTCCTGGCTGAACTGGCTGACGATGGTGCTCGCGCTCTCCGCCGTCGACAGCACCCTGCTGGGCGCGCCCCCGGCCTCCACCGACACCGCGCCCGGCTGGTTCGTGGGGCTGACGGTCGCGGTGACCGCACTGACCGTCATCCTCAGCTACTGGCCGGTGCGGAACATGCTCAGCCGCGACCAGCGGATGAACGCCTCCTTCAACCCCGTCCACCTGGTCAACACCTACGGGGCGTTCGGCAGCGTGACCAGGGTGCGGCACGAGATCGTGCTGGAGGGCACCGACGCGACGACGGTCGACCCCACCACCACCTGGCACGCCTACGAGTTCCGCGGCAAGCCCGGCGCGACCGGCCGGCTCCCCCGCCAGTTCGCCCCCTACCACCTGCGGCTCGACTGGATGATGTGGTTCGCCGCGCTGTCCCCCGCCGCCGCCCGCGGCTGGCTGCTGCCGCTCGTCGACCGACTGCTGGAGAACGACCCGGACACCGTCCGGCTGCTGCGCGTCAACCCCTTCACCACCGCGCCCCCGACCCGCGTTCGGGCGCTGCTCTACCGCTACCGGTTCACCACGCCCCGCGAACGGCGGGAGACCGGCGACTGGTGGCACCGCACACTGGTACGGGAACTCCTGCCGCCACACCCCGGCCGCCACACCCCCTGACGGGCGGACTCCCGGAGTCCGCCCCGGCGGCGGGCTCCACCGACGAGGCGGCGCGTGGGCCGGGCCGCCCGCCGTCCCCCACGCACCCTGGTCACCACCGCGCTCTCCTGCCACGATCAGCCCCATGAGCGAAGGTCAGCTGCGCGAGGTGTACATCGCCGACGCCGTCCGCACCCCCGTGGGCAAGTACGCGGGAGCGCTGGCGCCGATCCGGCCCGACGACATGGCGGCACACGTGGTCCGCGCGCTCCTGGACCGCGCCCCGGACCTGGACCCCGCCACCGTCGACGACGTGGTCCTCGGCAACGCGAACGGCGCCGGTGAGGAGAACCGCAACGTCGCGCGGATGGCCGTGCTGCTGGCCGGACTACCCACGACCGTGCCCGGAACCACCGTCAACCGGCTCTGCGCCTCCGGGCTGGAGGCGGTCGTCCAGGGCTACCGGGCCGTCGCGATGGGCGACGCGAACACCGTCATCGTCGGCGGAGTGGAGTCCATGAGCCGAGCGCCCTGGGTGCAGCCCAAACCCGACCGCGCCTTCCCCACCGCCCCGCCACGGACCTACTCCACCACCCTCGGCTGGCGCATGGTCAACGAGCGGATGCGCCCCGAGTGGACGGTCTCCCTCGGCGAAGGGGCCGAACTCGTCGCCGAGAAGCACCACATCACCCGCGAACAACAGGACCGGTTCGCCGCCGCCAGCCACCACCGCGCCGCCGACGCCTGGCGCGCCGGACAGTACGCGGCGGAGGTCGTCCCGCTACCCGACGTACCCCTCGACCGCGACGAGACCATCCGGGACACCACCTCCCCGGAGGCCCTGGCCCGCCTCCAGCCCGCCTTCCGCACCGACGACACCGGGACCGTCACCGCCGGGAACTCCTCCTCCCTCAACGACGGAGCCGCCGCGCTCCTCCTCACCAACGAGGCCGGACTCCGCGCCGGGGGCCTCGAACCACTGGCCCGCGTCCGCGCCACGGCCGTCACCGGCATCGAACCCCAGCTCTTCGGACTCGGCCCGGTGGAGGCCGTACGCCGCGTTCTGGCCAAAGGCCACCGCGACTTCGACGACCTCCACACCGTCGAACTCAACGAGGCGTTCGCCGCCCAGGCCCTCGGCTGCCTGGCCGAGTGGCCCGCGCTCGACCCGTCCGTGGTCAACCCGCGCGGCGGCGCCATCGCCATCGGCCACCCCCTCGGCGCCTCCGGCGCCCGCCTCACCGGCGCCGTCGCCCACCAACTCGCCACCGCGGGCTCCGGCACCGGACTCGCCGCGCTCTGCGTCGGCGTGGGACAGGGCCAGGCCCTCCTCCTCGAACGCTGACCCGGCCCTTCCTCCTCGAACGCTGACCCGACAAGCACCCCCCGCCCGACCCGCCCATTCACGCCCACGCACGCCCATTCACGCACGGCCGCCCGTCCCCGGCCCTGACGGGGGGGCGGTCGGGCCGGGGACGGGACGAGCAGGGGGCTATGACGGGCGGACAGGTCAGGCACGCGTCAGCGGAACAGGTCGGGGGCCGGGACGGGCGGACGCCGGACCAGCACCACCGGCCCCCACGCGCACGGGTCACGGTCCCCGGCGCAGGAACGGGGAGCAGGGCCCGCACGGGCGGACGGGGCAGGGTCCGTGACAGCGCGACAGGCCGGGGCCGAGATGAGCGGTCGGGCCGGGCGGTGACCTTCCAGGCACCGGAGACGTCCCACGAGACTGCCCCGGCGGCCCTTCCTCTCCCCGCCACCCCTGACCGAGCGTGTCGGGTGGCCCCGGTACATCCCGTCACGCCTCCGAAAGGAGCGCCGCCCATGCGCCCCCACGAGTCCGACCTGGCGCAGGACGCCGACCGGCGCCGCGCGACCGTCCCCCACCCCCTGACATCCCCGCCGGACCACGTCCAGACCGGGACGGCCGACCCCGTCCAGGCGGGAATCCTCGCCCTGCAACGCGCCGCCGGAAACGCGGCGGTGGCGCGGATGCTGGAGGAGACCGACCACACCCACGACGCCGACTGCGGCGACCACCGGACCGCCCCCGTCCAGCGATCCTCAGTACACGAGGTCCTCCGCTCCTCGGGCCAGCCACTCCAGGAGCCACTCCGGCAGGAGATGGAAGCACGCCTCGGCGCGGACTTCTCCGACGTGCGCATGCACACCGACTCGCTCGCCAGCCGCTCCGCGGCGGAGGTCAACGCCCGCGCCTACACCTCGGGCAGCCACATCGTGGTCGGCGAGGGCGGAGCGGACAAACACACCCTGGCGCACGAACTCACCCACGTCATCCAGCAGCGCCAAGGCCCGGTCGCCGGGACCGAGACCTCCGGGGGGCTCAGCGTCAGCGACCCCTCCGACCGGTTCGAACGCGAGGCGGAAGCCAACGCGGCCGACGTGATGCGCGGCCCGGTCCCCACCGCCGAGCCCGCACCCGTCCCCACCCCGGCCGCGCCGGAAGCCGCCCCCGTCCAGCGCGCCGCCGACGAGGAGACCGCCCCCGTCCAGCGGACGGTCACCTACCAGGGCCAGCAGCTCTCCCTCGACCAGGCTCGCAAGGAGGTGCAGAACGTCCAGTCCGCGGCGCTCACCCCCGCCGAGGTGGACGGACTGCGCACCCTGATCGAAAACCCCGACACGCAGCACACCATCGACACCGACCGCGAACTCGTCCGCCTGCTCCGCTCCCACCTGCGCGAGGACTGGGGACTGACCGAAGACGAGGTCGACGTCCTCGACGACTACCAGGGCGGCGCCTACAAGGACTGGAACAAGGCGCTGCGCAGCGGAGGCGTCGCCGAGAAGTACGGCGTCGCCGGGAAGACCGGGACGATGATCGGCGCCCTGGCGAAGACCGCGAAAACCCGGCAGAAGGTGCAGCGCGACCTGTCCTTCGAGACCCGCGCGCAGTTCGACGCCTTCGTCAGCAACTTCACCCAGGGCGAGGAGTACACGGCAGCCCAGTTCGAATCGACGAGCCGCCGCATCGGCGCGGAGCTGGACCTCCCGGGCAAGGCCGTCTACGCCGTCACCATGATCATCCAGGCGGAGGGACACCACGGCGGCGAGATGTCCTCGGTACTCAGCACCCTGGAACGGAGCGAAGGCGAAACCGTCTTCCCACCCGGCGCCAAGTTCCGCGTCACCTCGGAGCCCGGCAGGCCCTCCGACGACGAGCAGTACACCACCACGAACCCCTTCCGAACGAGCCTGGAGATGACGGAGATCGAGGAACTCGACAAGAGCAAACAGCAGATGCCGAGCTTCCAGGACTTCCGCAAGGCCCAGAACGCCGCCCTCTTCGGCGGCGCGTCGTTCGGCCGCCCACCCACCGGCGGCGCCGGAGGCGCCGGACGAGGCCGGTCCATGGAGATCTGACCCCGAGGCCGCCAGGCCCTCCCCCACCCCGCCCCGCCCCTCCCCCTCTCTCTCAGGTACATCGGCCATAGGCGGCCGGGCAAGCTTCGCCCCCGCCGTCATCACGTACCGCGCACCCCGGCGGTCGCCCGCAACCGTGACTGTCACCGCGACGGGTGGCCTGTATCGCGGGCCCGTGAACGGCCTTGGCCGAGTGGGGCGTTGGGTGACCGCTCCGCCCCCTCGGTCAGGCCACCGGGGTCACGGCGGTGTCTGGCGGATCGCGGAACCGCCAACGTTCCACGCCGGCCGCCCCGTTGACCACCGCGGGAGTCGGCCGGGGGCGGTCTCGGACGGGCGCTTCACCAGGGTGACGCGGTTCGGGGCCGGATTCCCGCCGCGGCGGCTGCGGGCCCGCGGCCCTTCTCGTAGACCGTTAGTCCCCGGGTGAGCCGGAGTGGCACGCCCACCAGCTCGACGGCGAGGGCCTTCCAGGCGTAGCAGAGGTTCACGATCTTGGTGGGATAGACACAGGGAAGGTTGAGCAGCACCTGCCAGAGGGACAGTCCTCGCCTGCGCACCGCGTAGACGAGGGGTGGGAGGGTGAGCAGCAGTTCGGACCCGATCCACCAGCTCCAGGTGGGTAGCGCGGGTTGTCCGTAGCCGAGCGTCAGGATCAGCGGTGCGCTCCACCACAGCGGGGCCAGCAGGATCTCGACGAGGGCCAGCAGCACCCAGAGAGCCAGTATCGGTTTGTGGCGCAGCAACGCCCCGGTGTGGAGTCTGACGTTCTGGCAGTAGCCCGCCATCCACCGCCAGACCTGCTTACGGAGGTATCGCAGGGTCTCCGGATCGGCCGCCCAGGCGACGGCGGTGGAGACGTAGCGGGCGCGCCGCCCGGCGATCTGTTCCGTCCAGGTGAAGTCCATGTCCTCGACGATGGTGCGTTCGGGGAAGCCGCCCGCCGCCATGAGTGCTGACCGGCGGAAGACGGAGCAGCAACCGGAGCACACCATGGGGCTGTTGGCGCCCTGCTGGATGGGCCGGTGCCAGTGGAAGCCGAAGAGGTACTCGGTGGAGCGCCCGCGTTCCCAGAGAGTTCTGGTGTATCGGGTTTGGACGGCACCGGCGGCGACGGTGACCGTGGGGTCGGCGAAGGCGGGCAGTATCCGTTCGATGTAGTCGGGGGCGAGGACGGTGTCGGCGTCGACGGCGAGGATGAGGGGTGTGGCGCAGTACGGCAGGGCGTGGTTCTGTGCGCGGGCCTTGCTGCCGAGGTTGGCCGGGGGCCGGATGACCTCCACTCCGTATTCCGCGTAGGAGAGTGCGACCGCGTGGGTGCGGTCGCGTGAGGCGTCGTCCACCACGAGGACGCGTTCCGGCAGGATGGTTTGGGAGAGCACGGAGTCGAGGGTGGCGGGGAGTCCGGCCTCCTCGTCGTGGGCGGGGATGATGACGGTCACGCCGCTGGGCACGGTCCCCTCCCCCGGTGCGAGGCGCGACGGCGCAGGGTGTGCCGGAGCAGGACGGCGACGCCGACCGTTCCGTAGATCAGGGTGCTGATTCCGAGACCGGGTAGTCCGGTGTGCATGGTTCTCCCTCTGCCGGGCCGACGGGGTTGTCGGGTGACGTGTCCGCCGGGGTGACCAGGTAGGAGGGAGACACTAGGGAGGAGGGAGGCGCTTTGGTGGGGAGGGGGTAAATACTGTGGATTACTGCGTAGTTGTGGACAGAAGCCTCACTCTCCCGAGCGAGTTCGTCCGGAGAACCGTGCTCGCCCGGACCCCACAGTCCTGCCGACATCGCACCTGCCCCCAGCCCCCCGTATCGCCCGTCTTCCCATGCGGTGCGACGTCCGCCGCCACTCACCGCGGGGTCCTCCCACACGCGCGCTCCGCCCCGGGCGGAGACCCGCCACCGGGCCGTGGCCTCGGGCGGACCAGCGTCCCCAGGCCTCGTCCGATCCCACGCGGCCACGGCCCGATCACCGCTACGGGAGCCTCGCGGGGGCGGTACGCGGGCTGACGCGGCGCGGGACGGGGGCGCCGCGAGTACCCGCCGCCTCATCCGGCGTGACCGCGCTACCCGCCTGCGCCCCCTCGTCCGCCGCCACTCGCTCCTCCGTCCGCGCCGAACCGGCCACCGGGTACGCGTGCGACCTCCGGCGACTCCGCGTCCAGCGGCACCGACCAGGAGCGGACCAACCCGAGCTGGACGGCCTGGCGCGGCAGCACCGCGTCCAGCAGCCAGTCCGAGGCGACCCGCACCCGGTTCCCGGGTAGCGCCGCCAGGTGGTAACCACGCGTGACGGCCCGGGCGAGCGGCCCGGACATCGGGACCCGCAGCGGGTTCGCCGCTCCCTGGAATCCCCCGAGATCCACGGCGAATCCCAGGTCATGGTGCTTGTAGGGCCGCGGCTCACCGTCGTCGTACTCCGCGGCGATGTTGCGTCCCGCGGTCTTCCCCTGCCGCGCCGCGTGCTGCGCGGTCATGGGCGTGAACTCGCCCGGACGGGTCAGATCGGGCACGGCCGCGGCGTCTCCGCAGGCCAGTACCTCCGGATGGTCGGGCACCCGGAGGTACTCGTCGACGACCAGCCGTCCGCGTTCGGTCGGCAGACCCAGCCCGGCGACGAGCGGATCCGGGCGTACCCCCACGCACCAGATGAGCGAGCGCGTCGGCACGAACTCTCCGTCGTCCAGCCGTGCGCCCTCGGCGGTGGCCTCCTCGACCGAGACACCGGTACGTACCTCCACCCCCCGTCGGCGGAGCACCCGATCCGCGGTCCGCGACAGCCGGCGGTCCAGTTCCGGGAGGACGCGGGGCGCGATGTCCAGCAGTACCCACCGGGGCGGCGTACGGCCTCGCGACCACCCCGGACGATCACCCGGCCTGCGATGCTGGCGAGCGAGAGCGTCGGTGAACAGCTTGCCGTGCGCCGCGACTTCGGTTCCGGTGTAGCCCGCCCCGACGACGACGAAGGTGCGGCGCGCGGCGGCCCGCTCCGGGTCCGGTTCGCTCTCCGCCAGGGCGATCTGCCGGGTGACGTGGTCGCGCAGGTAGAGCGCCTCGGGCATGCCCCGGAAACCGTGGGCGTGCTCGGCGACGCCCGGGATGGGCAGCAGCTTGTTCACGCTGCCGACGGTCAGCACGAGGCGGTCGTACCCCAGTTCACCGTCACGGCCCTCGGGGTCGGTGTAGGCGATCCGCTGCCCATCGAGGTCCACCCGGCTGACCTCACCAAGCACGAGGCGCACCCGGGGCAGCGTTCCGGCGAGGGAGACCGAGACCCGACGGGGTTCCAAGGCCCCGGAGGCGACCTCCGGAAGCAGGGGCAGGTACAGAAAGTAGTCGTGCGGATTCACCAGCACGATCTCCGCCCGCTCCACGAGTCCACGGGACCGGGACAGGGCGCGGGCCGTCTGGTACCCGGCGAATCCGGCTCCGACGATCACGATGCGGGAGCGGGGCACGGGGCCTCCCAGGGTTGGCGTTTCGCCTAGTCGGTGAGACCTCTCGCGGTTCCCAGCACCCGGCGGGGCAAACCCGGCCCGCGCCCGTCGGCGGCCCCCGGGAGGTGCACGGTCAGCAGCCCAAAGGGGTGCGCGGGCACCGCCGCTCATCATGTATTGTTCTTCGTGCGCGAGCGGCGAGGGGGCAACCTCCCGCCGGACGAGCACCGGGACGTGGCGCAGTTTGGTAGCGCACTTGACTGGGGGTCAAGGGGTCGTGGGTTCAAATCCCGCCGTCCCGACAGAGAGTCACAGGGCCCGTTATCAGGAACTCCTTCCTGATAACGGGCCCTGTGTGTTCGTGCAGCTCAGGGCCGTTCGCCCCAATGGGTCTCGCAGGGATGGCGCTCGCCCTCCACGCTGGGCGCCTCTCACGCCACGTAGTCGCTACGTCGCCGGTGCGCCTCCCAAAGGCGAACTCCAGACCCAGCCCAGACCCGAGGAATCTCGGCGCGACCGGACCGTCCGAGGGCTGCGTTCGCATGTGGCGCGGTGCGTGGACACTGTGGCCTGTCCGGTGTCGCTTGCCGGCCCGGGGCGGTCCGGTGTGGAGTGGCCGCGTGCGGCAGCCGCGCGCCGTTCCGGGGGTGCTGTCCGGCGACGAGCGACCCCGACGGTCCGGCCGGTCCGAGGGCGTCGCGCGGGTCCGCACCATCCCGGAATCCGGAGGCCCCCGTACCCGGGGGTCTGGCTCTGTCGTGGACGCGACTTCCCCCACAGGCAGGGCACCACATGCAGGGCGTTTGAGGGCCCAGCTGCCGCCGTGTGAACGGGCTGTTGTCCGGGCTGGTCAACGGCTCGCCGTCGGACAGGCCCCGGGTGGCGGCGTACCGGACGAACCGCGCGATCGCCCCGGTAGGTGCCGTGGTTCAGCCGTGGACGGTGGCTAGCCAATCGGTCAGCAGGCGGTTGACCTCGTCGGGGCGTTCCTGCTGGACCCAGTGGCCACAGCCGTCCAGGAGATGGGAGGCGGACAGCGCGGGGAGGGTGGTGGGGTAGGCGTCGATCGCGTCGGCCATCCAGGCGGTGGAGGCGTCGAGTGTGCCGCCGATGAACAGGGCGGGCTGGGTGACCGGGGCGCCGCGGTGGGGGGCGAGGTCCTCCCAGTCGCGGTCCATGGCGCGGTAGCGGTTGAGGGCGCCCGTCAGACCGGTGCGCTCGAACTCCGCGGCGTAGACGTCGAGGTCGTCCTCGGTCAGCCAGGCGGGGAGTGGGCCGGTGGGGAAGCGGTCGCGCAGCTGGCCGCCCGGGTCGACGAAGTGCGGGTCGGGCTCGTCGCGGGCGGGCATGGTGTCGGCGGACAACGCGGCGTAGAAGCCGGCGAGCCAGCCGCGTACGTCGGGCTCGATCTCCGCCTCGGCGCGGCCGGGGTCCTGGAGGTAGGAGACGTAGAACTCCTGCTCGGCGCCGCCGATCTGGGCGAAGGTGTCGGTGGGGCGGGGACCGCCGGGCGGCGCGTAGGGGACGCTCAGCAGCCCGACGGCGCGGACGGTGTCCGGGTGGAGCAGGGCGGAGGTGGAGGCGATGGCGGAACCCCAGTCGTGGCCGATGACCACCGCGCTGTCCTCGCCGAGGGCGCGTACGACGGCAACGGTGTCGTCCACCAGGTCGAGCATGCGGTAGGCGTCGATCGAGGATGGCTGGGACGAGCGGCCGTAGCCGCGTACGTCGATCGCCGCCGCCCGGTACCCGGCCGCGGCGAGCGCCGGGAGCTGGCGGCGCCAGGAGTACCAGGACTCGGGAAAGCCGTGCACGAGCAGGACCAGCGGGCCGGTACCCCGCTCGACCAGGTGCAGGCGGCCCGCCGGGGCCTCGACGGTGCGGTGGCGGAGCGGGGCGGTCGGGGCGGACGGCATGGGGGCTCTCCTCGGATCGCGGGCGGAGGCGACTTCCCGTCGATCATGCGGTCCGGCGCTCCTCCGACGCGATCGTTCTTGCCGTCCTGGCAAACTCGCCGGTTGGGACGGTGAATCCACACGCGCCCGAGGTCGCGGGAGAACCCGTGGGTCGCGGTGTCCGTGTGCGGCACGGCCCGCGAGAGCCCGCGGGGGCTCGCGGTGCGGGGACCTCCTGGGGCCGGGGCACGCGCTCAGCCCGGTGGGCCGCCAGCAGGTCCCCGCGTGGTCAGGGGCTCAGCTCTTCGCGGGTGCGGTGCCGCCCTTGAACTTCATCGAGTTGCCCTGGTACGCGAGGAGGGCGAAGTTGATTCCCCGCTTCTCCCTCATCTGGTTGGCGAAGGTGCAGACCGTCCAACCCCCGGCTTTGCCGTGGTAGTTCTTGCAGTTGAAGATGGTCTGCGGGTTGCCGCCGTACATGGCGCGCATCTCCAGGTGCAGGCCGTCGGCCCGCAAGTCCTTGATCCAGAACTGGTCGCCGTACGGCTTGAAGCACGCCTTGCCGAGAACCTTCACGTTGGGGCCGGGCTTTCCACGGACGTAGCTACAGACCCGCCCGTTGCCCGGCTTCGGCTCGCCGCGCGTCCTCTTGGCGTTCCTGGTGTACCAGGTTCCGCGCGTGCCGTCGGTGTCGGCGAGTCGCTCCGTCGCACCACGCTCCATGGGCGCTCCGCGCGACGTCCCCTCCGAGGCCGGGGACTCGGCGGGGGTGGAAGCGGTCGGTCACGCCGGGTTCGCCATCCCCACCCCCGGGGTGGCGAGGAGTAGGACGGCTCCGAGAGTCGCAGTCAGGCCAGTGGCCAGCTTCTTGCGCATCAGTGTTCTTCCCTCCGTTGGCGCCCCGTTGGTCAGCGGCCGGTGGGGCGTTACCACCAGATGAGCACATATGGCGGTACGGGCGAACGAACTTGAGTAACAACTGAGCTTTCGCCTAGGGGAGTTGGTAACGGGCGCGCCAGGGATGAGGGTCGGGCCGGTGGCGTGGAGAGGTGCCGGTGGGGCGGACGGGGTGACTGTCCGCTCCCGACAGGGGCCGCCGCCGGTGGGGATCTCGGTGGGGTGGTGCGCGGCGCTGGTGCCGCGGGGCGTACGCGGCGAACGGGGTGGCGGGGAGTCCGCGGGCGCGCCGGGGCACCCGGCCGTGGCGGTCGTGACCGCGTGCCGGGGTGGTCGGCTGAGCCGCCGGTGCGGCCCGGCGGCACGCTCGGGTGTGGCGGGAGGGGTGGGGCGAGGGGTGGCCGTGTGCGTTCGCTGGTGTGGCGGGCGGTGTGACGTGGGGGTGAGGCTCGTCGTGGAGCCGTCAGGGGACGGACAGGCGCAGGAGGTCCTGGCTGAGGTGCCCGGTCAGCCACGTGCGGTGGGACTGGGGGAAGAAGTGCCCGCCGTCGTCCCGTTGCCGCAGTGTCGTGGGCCCGGCGCTGAGGTCGGACCAGGCGGCGAGTTCGGACTCGGCGACGGTGGTGTCGTCGCGGGCGCCGAAGACGGTGACGGGGCAGCGGAGGCGCGGCCGTTGGCGGTGGCGGTAGGTTTCCAGGACGGTCAGGTCGGCGCGGAGCACGGGCAGGTAGACGCTCAGGATCTCGGGGTCCTCCAGGATGGCCGTTGGCATGCCCTGGTAGGTCCGTTCGACCGCCGTGACGAGTTCCGCGTCCGGCAGGTGGTGGACGGGTGGGCCGGAGGGTGCGAGGTGCGGGGCGCGGCGGGCGGAGACGGCCAGCAGGTCCGCCTCCAGGCCGAAGCGGTCACGCAGCGCGTGCGCGAGTTCGTAGGCGATGAGGGCACCGAGGCTGTGGCCGTAGAGCGCGAAGGGTTCCGTGAGGTGGGGGGCGAGCGCGGCCGCCGCCGGGTCCACCACGTCCTCCATCCTGAGGGGGCGGGGTTCCGCGCGGCGGGACTCGCGTCCGGGCAGCCGCAGGGGCCAGGGGGTGACCTCCTCGGGGAGCGTGGAGGCCCAGGTCTGGTAGGTGGCGGTGCCGCCGCCCGCGTGCGGTACGCACACCAGGGGCAGGGTGGCGCCCGGTGGCCGTGTGGTGGCGAGGCCGGCGACCCAGCGGGTGAGGGTGGTGTGGTCGGTGGGTGTGGTCACCGGGCTCGCCTCGCGGGGTGACGGTAGTAGTCGGTGACGGCCGGGGTGGGGGCGAAGCGGGCGCGGAGCCGGTTCAGCGCGGGCAGTCCGTCGAGGACGGTGGGCAGGGGAAGCCCGAAGTCGATCATGCAGGCGATCTCGTCGGTGCCGATCGCGGCCAGTCTCTCGACCGTGGCGGCGCACTTCTCCTCGGTGCCCAGCAGGGACCGGTTGCCGTACATGTCCTCGAAGGCGTACCGGGAGAGGGAGCGGTGCTCCTCCTCGGTCATGGTCTTGGACTCGCCGGACAGGGAGGCGTCGCCGCGGCGTTGGGTGAGGAAGGTTCCCAGGTAGCGGGTGACGGGTTCCTCGACCAGTTCGCGGACCCTCGTGTCGTCGTCGCCCACGTAGGTGTGCACGGCGACGGTGACGGTGCCGGCCGCCGGGTCGTGTCCGGCCTCGTCGCGGGCCTCGCGGTAGGTGGCGATGTTGTCGCGGAGCCGGTCCCAGTTGTCCAGCAGGGTGAGCACGTTGGTGCCCGCCCGTCCGGCCTGCCGCCAGGTCTGGGGGTTGGAACTGTGGACGAGCCACAGGGGCAGGTGGGTGGAGTGGGGGCGGGGGAAGGTGCGGATCTCCAGGTCCTGGCCGCCCGGTCCGGGGAAGGTGACGGGCTCTCCCCGCCACAGCGCCCGCAGGGTGTCGATCTGCTCGAAGGTGTGCTCTCTGCGGTTCTCGTAGCGTTCCGGGTAGAAGACGAAGTCTCCCCTGTGCCATCCGGTGGCCAGGCACAGGCCGACGCGTCCGCCGGATATCTGGTCGACCAGGGCCCACTCCTCGGCGATGCGGACGGCGTGGTGGTGTGGGACCACCACGCTGCCCGCCCGCAGGTCGACGGAGGTGGTGACGGCGGCGAGCGCGGCGCTGAGCACCGAGGGGTTGGGGAAGCTGCCGCCGAACTCCTGGAAGTGCCGTTCCGGGGTCCAGACGGCGCGGAAGCCGTGCTGGTCCACGTAGCGGGCCACGTCGATGACGAAGCGGTAGCGCTCGCCCGCGTCGGTGCGGTCGTCGGCGGAGAAGAAGTAGGCGCTGAAGTCCATGGGTTGTCCTTGGGCCTGGGGTGTCACGGCGTCACCCGGGTGTCGTGCCAGGCGGTCTCCACGGTCGCCGCGACCGTCTTGATGTGGTGGTCGTCGCAGATCGAGAAGTGGTCGGCGGTGATGTCGACGAGGGTGAGCCGGTCGCCGGTGAAGGCGGCGAAGCCGTTGCTGCGGTCGTCGCAGGTCCGTCTGACTTCTGGCAGGTCGTTGGGGTTGCCGGGGGCCACGTGGCCGAGGGTGGAGTGGAAGAGCAGGGTGTCCACGGGCTGGGCCAGCGGTTTCGGCTGGAAGCGGGCGAGGGCGTCGTTGTTGTGGATGATCAGGTCGCGGTTGGCGCGGACCAGCCGGGCGACGTCCGGTCGCGCGATGTCCACGGTGGCGTGCCGGGACAGGTGGCCGGTGACGGCCTCCAGCTGTCCCTCCACGTCGAGGCCGGAGATCTCCTCCAGGGTGAGGGGCCGGGTGACCTCCCAGCGGCGGCCGAGGGCGTTGGCGACGAGCACGAGGGACATGAGGTCGAAGTCCTCGCCTTCCAGGGCCTCGGTGTCGATGCCGTGCCACGCGTCGGTGCCGGGCATGATGGCGTCGATCAGGGTCAGGTGCCCGACGTCGGCTCCCTGGTCGAGGAGTTGGCGGGCGATCTCGTAGGCGACCACGCCGCCGAGCGAGTAGCCGCCCAGCAGGTAGGGGCCGTCGGGCTGCTTCTTCCGCAGGGCCCGGAGGTGGGAGGCGGCCATCTCCTCGATGGTGTCGAAGATCCGGATGCCGCCGTCCACGGAGAACTGCTCCAGTCCGAAGACGGGGTAGGCCAGGCCGAGGTGGTGGGAGAGGCTCAGTCCGTAGCTGACGTCGCCGAGGAGGGTGTGGCCCCAGAAGCTCGGTGGCCGGGTCCCGTCGCGGTTGATGCTGACGACGCCGGTGAACGGCGGCCGCTCGTCGGTGTCGTGGAGGTGCGGGGAGTCGTCGGTCGCGTCGCCGGCGGGGGTGACGCCGGTCATCCGGGGCGGTGGCACGATCCACCGGCTCCAGTCGCCCTGTCCCCCGTGGACGTGGGCCTGGGCGACGCCGACCAGGGGCCGCCACCGGTGGTTCCGCGCGGCGGCACGGAAGGCGGTGCGGTGGGTGGCGGCCGCCGCGCACCAGTCGCGCAACGCGGCGGGTGGCAGCGGCGCCTGGCCGGATCGGGAGAGGAAGTCGACGGTGTCGTCCAGGAGCTGGTCCGGTGCTGGCTCGGTGTCGGGTGCGGGTTCCGGCCGCCCGGGGACATTCCAGGCGGCGGCGAAGTCGGCGGCCACCGAGGCGAGTGCCGCCTCCTCGCCGAGCGCCGCGGGCCGTCGTGGCGCGCTGGCGTCCGGGCACCCGGCGTCGAGCAGGACCAGTTCAGTGACCTGCCAGCCCGCGTCCACCAGCAGCCGGGCGGTCTCGACGGCGAGCAGGCCGCCGAGGCCGTGTCCGGCCAGCCGAACGGGGGTGGCGGGGGTGCCGTCGGTGATGGCGCGGGCGCAGGCGGCCGCCTGGGCCTCGACGGTGGTGGCCGGGGGGCCGCCCGGGCCGAAGGTCGCCGCCTCCAGCCCGAACACCGGATCGTCGTTCCCGGGCGTGACGGGGCTGCCGGGCCGGTTCAGCTCCGAGACGGCCCAGGTCAGTTCGCCGGTGTCGTCGTGGACGCAGTAGGTCGGGACGCCCGTCGCGGCACCTGTCCGCAGGGGGATGGCCAGGGCGGCCTCGGGGGTGGGCGGTCCGCCGGTCTCCGGGGCGGCCGGAGCGGGTGGTGGCTGGTCGCCCGCGGGGTCCGCGGCGGAACGGGCCGCGGGCGCGGTCTCGTTGAGGTAGGTGCTGGTCAGGTGCGCGACGAGCCGGTTGACCGTGGGGTGTTCGACGATGGTCAACATCGGGATGTGATCCCCGTACCGCTGCTGGACGCGCTGCATGACGCGCAGTCCCGCGATGGAGTCCACGCCGATGTCGGTGAGGATCCCGTCGGGGTCGACGCGGTCGGCGGGCAGGCCGAGGTTCTCGGCGATGATCGCGGTGATGACGGCGTGCGGCGGGTCGTGCCGGGGGGCGGGGACGAGTTGGGGCGGGGCCGGGGCCACCGGGGGTGGGGAGGACTCCGCCGGGGGCTGGGCGACGGGGGCGGCCGGTTCCGGGGAGGTGGGGTCGGTCCGCGGCGAGGGGGCGGGGGTGGGCGTCGCCGGCTGAGGGGCGCGGGCGGCCGGAACGGGGGCGGACTCCGGTGGGGCGGGGGTGCGGGACGGGGGGTCGGGCAGCCAGTAGCGGTCGGTGCGGAAGACCCGGCCGGGCAGCGGCACCCTGCGCGGTGTCCGTCCGGTTTCGGTGTCCCCGTCCGCCTCCTGTCCCAGCAGCCACCGCACGGCCCGGGCTCGGGCGTGCCGGGGGGCGTCCGGGGTCGTGGCGTCGGCGAGTTCGCGTGCCAGGTCGCTGTCGCCGTCGAGGACCCGTGGGTCCCGCCCGTCCGCCAGGTACCGGCGGAACGCGTCCACGGCGTCGGCCAGGCCGGTCGCGAGCACCACCATGCCCGTCCGCTCGCGGGGGCGGCCGGCGCGGAGGGTGTGGGCGATGTCGGCGAGCGGCACGCCCGAGCCGCGCACCAGCAGACGCTCCAGGTGGGAGGCGAGGCGCCGGGCCGCGGTCCGCAGGTCCGCGGGGGTTTCCGCGCTGAGGACCAGCGCCTCCGGTCCGGTCCGCGCGGGGCGGGTGGCGGTCTCCGGTGGGGCCGAGGCCAGGGCGACGTGCGCGTTGACGCCGCCGAACCCGAAGGAGCTGACCCCGGCGTGGCGCGGCGCGTCCGCGGGTTCCCGCCAGGGGCGGGGGCGGTCCACCAGGTAGAACGGCGAACCGGCGAGTTCGATCAGCGGGTTGGGCCGGTCGAACCCGGCGAGTGGGGGCAGCACCCCGTGGTGGAGGGCGAGTACGGCGCGGATGAACCCGGCGATCCCCGCCGCGGTCTCCAGGTGCCCCACGTTGGTCTTGCCCGTGGTGAGCCCGCAGCGCTGGTTGGTGGCGCCGCCGAGTTCGGTGAACGCGGCGCGCAGTCCGTTGACCTCGACCGGGTCTCCCAGTTCGGTGCCGGTGCCGTGGGCCTCCACGAGGCCGATGGCGTCGGCGCCCGCTCCGGCCTGGCGCCAGGCGCGGACGATCACCTCGGCCTGGGCGGTGGCGCTGGGCGCGGTGAGGGAGGTGGCGCGGCCTCCGTGGTTGACGGCCGAGCCGCGGATCACGGCGTACACGTGGTCGCCGTCGCGGCGGGCCTGGTCCAGTGGTTTGAGGAGTACGGCGCCGACGCCCTCGCCCCGGACGTAGCCGTCGGCGGAGTCGGTGAAGGTGGCGCAACGGCCCTCGGGGGAGAGCATTCCGGAGGCGCCGAAGGCGAGGAAGCCGGCGGGGGTGAGGGTGAGGTTGACGCCGCCGGCGAGGGCGAGGGCGCACTCGCCGTTCCTCAGGGAGGACACGGCGCGGTGCACGGCCACCAGGGAGCTGGAGCAGGCGGTGTCCACCGGTTCGCTGGGGCCGCGCAGGTCGAGGAGGTAGGAGACCCGGTTGGCGAGCACGCTGTGGGCGTTGCCGGTGGCCGCCTGGCCGTCGGCTTCGACTCCGTGTGCCCGGAGGAGCTGGCCGTACTCGGTGCTGGCGACACCGGCGAAGACGCCGGTGTCGCCGCCGGCGAGGGTGGCCGGGTCGTATCCGGCGTCCTCCACGGCCTGCCACACGGTGCGGAGGAACAGCCGGTGCTGGGGGTCCATCAGCCGGGCCTCGCGGGGCGATATCCGGAAGAAGGCGGCGTCGAACTCGTCGATGGCGTCGAGGAACGCGCCGTGGACGGGGGTGTCCCAGCCGGCGGCGCGCGCGGGCGGGGTGTCGGTGGTGGCTCGCCGTCCGGTCAGCGCCTGGGTCCAGAAGGCGTCGAGGTCCGGGGCGCCGGGGAAGGCGCCCGCCATCCCGATGACGGCGATCTGCCGTGCCCCGGGGGGCACGGGGGGCAGGGGGGAACTCGCGGGGTGCGACGCCGGGTCCGGGGTGGGGGGCGGTGGGGTGGCCGGGTGTGCGGGAGCGGGTTCGGGGGTGGTCTCCGGCCGCGGCGGCGACGGCGCGTCGGCGGCCGTGCCCGGGTCCGGCGTCGCCGGAGTGAGGGCGGCGGCCAGTCCCCGCAGGTCGCGTGCCTCGTAGAGCAGGGTGGGGCGGAGTGTCAGGCCGTGGCGTTCCCGGAGGCGCGCGGACAGCTCCGTGACGGAGACCGAGTCGAATCCGTAGTCGCTGAGCGCGTCGTCGAGGTCGATCTCCTCGGGGTCGACGCCGAGGACGGCCGCGACGGTGTCGGTCAGCGCGTGGTGGTGTTCCGTTCCGCCCGCCGTCTGGGGCGGGGCCGGATCCTGCCGGGCGGTGTCCGCGGTGGTCTCCAGCACGGTTGTTCCTTCCAGCCAGTACCGTTCGCGGGCGAACGGGTAGTGCGGCAGTGACACGGGACGGGCGTCCGGCTCGTCGGGGTCGTGCCAGTTCGGTGGCGCGCCCGCGGCCCAGCGGGCCGCGGCGGTGGCCTCCGCCGGGGCGTCGGGGCCGGGGGCGGGTGTGGTGTGGTCGTGGACGCCGGGGTGGTGGCCGCCCGGTACGGCGAGCCACTTGGTGAGGCGGGCCGTGAGGGTGGGCAGGTCGGGCGCGGTGACGGCGAGCCGGTGCCGTAGCGGTTCGCGTCCCACGCGGAGGGTGTGGGCGACGTCGGCGGGGCTGGGCCGGGTGCCGCCGAGGCTCGCGAGGTGGTCGCGCAGCCGCTCGGCGGAGCGGCGGAGTTCGGCCGGGCGGCGTGCCGAGAGCACGAAGATCCGTTCGCGGCCGGTGGTGTGGCGGTCCGGTGTTCCGGTTTCGCGGGGTGCGGGGGGTTCGGGGGCCTGTTCCACGATCAGGTGGGCGTTGGCTCCTCCGGCGCCGAAGGAGCTGATCGCGGCGCGGCGTGGGCCGTCTCCGGTGGGCTCCGGCCAGGGACACCGCTCGCGTACCAGGTGGATCGGGGAGCCGGGCCGTGCCAGGTCCGGGTGCGGGAGGTCGCACAGGGTGGGGGCCAGCGTCCGTTCACGGAGCTGGAGGAGGACCTTCGTCAGCTGGGCCATGCCGGAGGCGGACTCCAGGTGGCCGATGTTCGGTTTGAGGGAGCCGATGGCCCAGCGGGCGGGCTGGCTGGCGGCCCGCTGGTAGGCGGCGGTGAGCGCGGCCAGTTCGACGGGGTCGCCGAGGGGGGAGCCGACGGCCTGGGCTTCCACGTACTGGATGGTGGCCGGGTCGATTCCGCCGCCCTGGAGGGTGCGGGCGATGAGTTCGGTCTGGGCCGTGCCGTCCGGCGCGGTGTAGTGGGGGCGGGTCCCGCTGGAGTTGACGCCGGAGCCGACGATGACGCCGTGGACGCGGTCCCCGTCGCGCAGGGCCTCGCTCAGGGGCCTGAGGAGTACGGCGCCGACGCCCTCGCCCGTGACGAAGCCGTCGGCGTCGGCGGCGAAGGCGCGGGAGCGGCCGGTCGGTGAGAGCATGCCGGCCTGGCTGAGGCCGAGGTGGTGGCCGGGGTGGAGGATCAGGTTGACGCCCCCGGCCACGGCCATGCCGCACTCGCCCCGGCGGAGGGACTCGCACGCCAGGTGGACGGCGGTCAGCGCGGAGGAGCAGGCGGAGTCGACGGCCAGGCTGGGGCCGTCGAAACCGAACACGTGTGAGGTGCGGTTGGCGATCGACCAGTGCCCGGAGGAGGCCAGCGCCCGTTCGCCTCTCCCCCACCGTTCGGCGGCCAGCAGTTCGTACGGGGCGTACATGGCGCCGGTGAAGACGCCCACTCCGGTCCCGGCGAGGGCGCGTGCCCGCTCGGTGGCGCGCCGCCGGGTGTGGCCGGCGTCTTCCAGGAGGCACCAGACGGTTTCCAGGAACAGCCGTTCCTGGGGGTCGATGCGGCCCGCTTCCCGGGGTGAGATACCGAAGAGCAGCGGGTCGAAGCGGTCGATCCCGGTCAGGAAGGCGCCCCAGCGGTGGCTGCTGCGGGTGGGGTCCGCTCCCCGGGGGTCGTGGTGTTCGGCGAGGGACCAGCGGCTGGCCGGTACCTCGCGGATGGCGTGCGCCCCGCGGGCGAGTACGTCCCAGAGTTCGTCCGGTGTGTCCGCGTCCGGGTAGCGTCCGGCCAGCCCGATCACGGCGATTGGTTCGGCGGTCTGACGGGGCGGGGGCGCGGGGTGGGCGCGGGGCGCGGGGTGGACGGGCGCCGAGGGCGACGCGGGGTGGTGGGCGGGTTCGGTTGGTTCGGGCGGGCCGTCCGGGGTGTCGCCGTCGGGGGTGCCGAGGAGGGCCTCCAGCGCGGGCCGTGCCGTGGCGACCAGCCGTGCGGCGATGTCGGCGGCCGAGCCGCCCTCGACCGTCTGGCGGCTGACCGCCTGGCCCAGGTCCTTCTCCAGGCGGGCGGCGACGTCCAGGTCGGCGAGTGAGTCGGAGCCGTAGGTCCCGAGGGGCACGGCGGGGTCCAGTTCCTCGGCGTCGACGTGGAGTACGGCCGCGTAGTGCGCGGCGACACGGGCGGCCGTCCGCTCCAGCAGGCCGCCCGTGGGAGGGGACTGTCCGGTGGTGGGCGGTGCCGGGGTGCCGGTGGCCGCCAGTTCGCCGGTGGCCGTGGGTTCGCCGGTGGTGGCGGGGGCGTGGCGCGGGGGCTCGGCGGCGGTCTCTTCCGTCCAGGCGTCGCGTTCGGCGAGCATCACCCACTGGTCGGTCTCCTGGCCCCCGGGGGTGCCCAGCGGGGTGAAGCCGCGCAGTCCGGCCTGGAGGGCCAGGGCCCGCCAGGTGTCCACGGGGAGCAGCGGCGAGTGGGGGTGCCGCAGCCAGGGGTCCTGGTAGAGCCACCAGCCGTCGGTCAGGCCGAAGCAGAGGGTCACGAAGTCCCGTGCGCGGGTCACCTCGTTGAGGGCGAGGAGCCCGCCGGGCCGCAGCAGGGCGGAGACCTGGCCGAGGGTGTGCGCGGCGTCGGGTGTCGCGTGCAGGACGTTGCTGGCGACGACGATGTCGTAGGTGCCGGGCGGGCAGTCCTGGGCCGCGAGGTCGCCGTCGATGTCGAGGGCCCGCCCCCGGAGGAAGGGGTGTTCCCCGGCGAACCGCTGGACGCCGGTGCGCACCAGGCTGGTGGAGAGGTCGGTGTAGTCGTAGCTGACGGTGGCGGCGTCCAGCCCCTCGGCGCGCAGGGCGTCCAGCACGGCGGCGGTCGTGGCTCCGGTTCCGGCGCCGACCTCCAGTATCCGGGTGACGGGGCCGCCGCTGTCGCGGCGCTGGCGGGCGTAGGCGGCCACGGCCCGGGCGGTCACCGTGTTGAAGTGCTCGGCGCGCCGGTTCGCCCGGTAGACGTCCGCCACCAGGGAGCCGTCTCCCCGTGGGAAGAGTGCCTCGTTGCCGGGGAGTTGGCCGTTGAGCACGTCGGGGAGGACCTGGGCGCAGCGTGTCATCAGCTGGATGAAGGGCGCGCTGTCGGGGTGGCGGTGGCGCAGTTCCGCGGCGAGTGTGGCGCTGTCGGTGGGTGGTGCGCCGAGGGGGGTGGCGACGCCGTCGGGGCCGGGCCGGTGGTGTCCGGCCCGGTGGAGCATGTCGGTCAGCGCGTCGAGCAGCCGCCGTTGTCCGGGGGCGGGGTGCGGGTGTCCGTCCGGTCCGTCGCTCCGGTGTTCCTCGTCGGCGGGGGCGGCGGGGGCGGTGCGGCCCCAGCGGGTCAGTGCCTCGTGGACCAGGGCCTGGGCCAGCCGCTCCAGTTCGGTGAGGGTGTCGGCGCCGGGCACGGGTTCGCGCTGGTCGAGCCAGGCCCGTACCTCGTCCCTGACGGGGCTCCACAGCGACGGGGTGGAGGCGGGGGCCCAGCGCAGCGTCCGGTCGCTGACGACGCCGAGGTGCTGGGCGGCGCGGGCGGTCAGCGGCATGGGGACGAGCTGGGGCGGGCCGGAGGCGACGGCCCGCTGGAGGGTCGACAGGCCGTCGGCGGTGGTGAGTTGCCCGACGCCCAGCCGTCGCATGCGCTGGCGGTAGGCGTCGGTGGCGACGGCGCCGGTCTCTCCCCAGAAGCCCCAGTTGATGAGGGTGACGTCGCGGCCCAGGCGGGTGGCGAGGAACCGGGCGTAGGCGTCCTGGAAGGTGGAGGCCGCCGCGTAGTTGGCCTGTCCGGGCGCTCCGGTGAAGGAGACGGCGGAGGAGAAGAAGACGAGCTGTCCGAGGGGCTGGTCGGCGAGCGCCTGGTGGAGGGCGACGGAGCCGCGGGCCTTGGCGGCCAGGACCGTCCGCAGGGAGTCCTCCTCCAGCCGTGCGATGGCGCTGTCGGCCATGGTGAAGGCGGTGTGGATGACGCCGTCGAGGGGTCCCTCGCGTCGCAGTGTCGCGGCCACCACCTCCCGTAGCGCGGTGGGGTCGGTGATGTCGGCGCGGGCGTAGCGCACGTGACCGCCCGCCTCCTCGATGGCGCGCAGCTCCTCGCGGGGTGTCTCCTCCTCGGGGCGCCGCCCCACGAGGACGAGCCGGGCGCGGTGGCGGCGGGCCAGCATCCCGGCGACGGACAGGCCGAGGCCGCCGGCGCCGCCCAGCAGGAGGTAGACGCCGCCGTCCCGGAACGGGGAGGGCTCGCCGTCCGGGTCGCCGAGCGTGGCCGGGACGAGGACGCGGGTGAGGAGCGTGCCGCCCATGAGCGCCAGTTCCTCGCCCGGCCGGTCGGTGCTGATGCTGGTGAGGCGTTCCACGAGGGGATCGCCGGGGCCCGGTGCGGGGCGCAGGTCCTCGGTGCGGAGGTCGACGGTGACGACCTCCACTCCGGGCAGTTCGGCCGCCGCGACCTTGGCGTAGCCGATCAGCGCGGCGGCGAAGGGGTTGGGGGCGGTGTGGAGGTCGTCGGTCTGCTGGGTGTCGTTGGTGACCACCACGAGCCGCAGGTCGCGTCGTTCGGTGTCGGCGAGCGCGCGGGCCAGCCGGTGGAGGGCGAGGACGCCGGTTTCCTGGGCGGCGTCGAGGTGGGTGACGTCGTCGCCGGGGTAGCGGCGTTCCTCCACTCCGCCGAGGAAGTAGACGTGGCTGAGGTTCGGGGTGCTGGTCAGCAGCCGGGCGAGTTCGGTGGTGCCGGGTCGTTCGCGGTCCAGCCGGACGAGCCGGGCCGTGGGGTGCGCGTCGGCGACGCGCCGCCCGAGGCCGGTGTCGTGACCGGTGGTGAGGATCAGCGCCGCGCCGTGGGGGCGCGCCTCGGTGGGTGGCAGGGGCCGCACCCGCCACCGGGGGGTGAGCGCGGACACCGCGAGGGGCTCGGCGGTTCCGTCGTCGTCCTGGCCGGTGGCGTGCCGCTCGGGGGAGCTGGCCGTCCGGGGGGTGGGCGTGGCGGGTGTGGGTGGCGCGGCTCGTACGGCCGTCAGCTCGTGGAAGACGGCGTGGGGGTGTCCCTCCTCGTCGGTGAGGACGACCCGGCACACCGCGTGTCCCCGGTCCGGGTCGGCGCGGAGGAGGGTGGCGTGGACGAGGCACCGTCCGGCCGGGGGGTTGTGGAGTTCGACGCGGGCCGCCTTCGCTGGCACGAGGGTTTCGCCGGTGGCCAGTACGTCCTGGCCGAGGGGGAGCAGCGCGTGGAGCGCGCCGTCGAGTGTCGTGGCGTGCCGGTGCCAGTCGTCGGCGTCGCCCCAGCTGCCGGGGGCGGTCTGGTCGCCGGTGGGGACGCGCAGTTCGGCGAGGACCTCCCGGTCGCCGCGCCAGGCCCGCTCAAGGCGGTGGTAGGTGGGCCCGTAGGTGATGCCGTCGGGGACGAGGTGCTGGTAGATCTCGCGTCCGGTGAGGGTGTCGGCGCAGCGGGCGCGGAGCGCCGCGAGGTCGAGGGGGGTGGGGGGCGTGGGTGGGGTGTCGGACACCCGGCCCCGGGAGGAGATCCGGCGGCCCTCGGCGTCTTCCGTGCTGACGGTGAACTCCCGCTCTCCGGCGGTCTGTTCGCCGAGGTCGACCCGGAGGGTCAGGTCCTGGCCGGGGAGGGGGGAGAGCGGGGCGCGCCAGGTGATGTCGGTGAGCGGCCGGGGCGTGGCGCCGCCGGGGCGCTCCAGCGTGGCGTGGACCGCCAGGAGGTGGGCCACTCCGGGCAGTACGGGGCGTCCGCTGACCTGGTGGCCGGTCAGCAGGGGGTGGCGGGCGCCGAGGACGAGGGTGCGGGAGGGTGCGGTGCCGTCGGGGGCGGTGACGGGGATCCAGTAGCGGCGGCCGTGGAAGGGGTAGCCCGGCAGGGAGACCCGCCGGGGTGTGGCGCTGGTGGTGGCGGGGTCCGCCCAGGGGACGTCGGTTCCGGCGAGCCAGCGCCGGGCCTGGTGCCGTGGGTCGCCGGTGGGTTCCCGGTCGCCGGGGTCGGGGTGGGTGGTGTCGGGCTCCAGGGCCCAGGGCACGTGGTCGGCCCCGCGCGCCATGGCCCGGAGGGCCTCGCGGAGCGCGGCGAGTGTGGGCACGTCGAGCGCGGCGCGGCGGGGCTGGGCGTCCCGCCCGGCCAGCAGGGTGCGGGCGATCTCGGCGAGGGTCGGTGTGGGGGCGCCGGTGGCGTCGAGGCGGGCCAGGTGCCGCTCCAGCCGCTCGGCGACCGCGCGGAGTTCACCGTCCGTACGGGCGGAGAGCGGAACGATCTCCGCCGGTCCGGTGTCGGGGGACGCGGGGGACGTGGTGGACGCGGGGGCGTACTCCTCCAGCACGATGTGCGCGTTGGCGCCGCCCGCGCCGAAGGAGCTGACGGCGGCGCGGCGCGGCGCCCCGGCCGCCGGGGGTTCCCAGTCCGCGAGGGTTCGCTGCGGAACGAAGCGGGTGGCCGTGAAGTCGATGTTCCGGTTGGGCGGGTCGCAGTGCAGCGTGGGGACGAGGGCGCGGTGTTCGAGCTGGAGGACGCACTTGGTGAGCCCGGCGATGCCCGCGGCCGACTCCAGGTGGCCGATACCGGACTTCACCGAGCCGATGGCGCGGGGCTCGCCGTCGGGGGCGGCGCCGAAGGCCCGCTCCAGGCCCTCGATCTCGATCGGGTCGCCGAGGGCGGTTCCCGTTCCGTGCGCCTCCACGTAGCCGATGGACTCGGGGGGCACGTCGGCGCGGCGGAGCGCCTCGGCGACCACCGATCCCTGGGCGCGGGGGCCGGGCACGGTGTAGCCGTTGGTCGTGCCGCCGTGGTTGACCGCGGTCGCCTTGATGACGGCGCGGACGGGGTCGCCGTCGGCGACCGCGTCGGCCAGCGGCTTGAGCAGGACGGCGCCGACGCCCTCGCCGGGGACGTAGCCGTCCCCGCCGTCGCCGAAGGCGCGGCAGCGGCCGTCGGAGGACAGGAACCGCAGCTGGGCGAGGGCGACGTACTTGGCGGGGTGCAGGTTGAGGTTGACGCCCCCGGCGAACGCCATCCGGGACTCGCCGCGGCGGATGCTCTCGCAGGCGAGGTGGATGGCCACCAGCGAGGAGGAGCAGGCGGTGTCGACGGCCAGGCTGGGGCCGTGCGCGTCCAGGACGTAGGAGAGGCGGTTGGCGATCGACCAGAAGGAGGAGTTGGGGCTGACGCGGTTCCCTCTCCCCCACTCCTCGGCGCCGATGAGCTGGTACTGGCCGGAGGTGACGCCGACGAAGACGCCGACGGGGTGCTCGCCGCCGGTTCGGGTGGCGTGGTGGAGCAGCCGCCGGGAGTAGCCGGCGTCCTCCAGCGCCGTCCAGGCGGTCTCCAGGAACAGGCGTTCCTGGGGGTCCATCAGCTCCGCGTCGCGCGGCGCGATCCCGAAGAACAGGGGGTCGAACCGGTCGACCTCGCGGAGGAAGCCGCCCCAGCGGCCGTAGGTGTGGCCTGGCCGCGCGGGGCGCGGGTCGAAGGTGGCGGCGGTGTCCCAGCGGCCGGGCGGTACCTCACCCACGCAGTCGCGGCCCTCGGCCAGGTTGTCCCAGAAGGTGGCGAGGTCGTCGGCTCCCGGGTAGCGACCCGCCATGCCGATGACGGCGATGTCGCCGTCATCGGCGGGCGCGGCGGCGGGGCCGGGGCGGGGGGTCGCCGTCGCGGGCCGGGGTGGCTGCTCGGCGGTGGGCGGGGCGGCGGGCGGCAGCCCTTGGGTGTCGGGGGTGTCGGGGGTGTGGGTTTCCGGCTCGGGGAGGGCGCCGGGGTGGGTCCGCAACAGGTGCCCGGCGAGTTCCCGTACGTTCCCGTGGTCGAACAGGAGGGTGGGGGGCAGGGGGCCGAGGCGTTCCTGGAGCGCGGCCGTGAGCTGGCGGATCAGCAGGGAGTCGACGCCCAGCGCGGCGAAGGCGTCGTGTGGCCCGACCGTTCCCTCGGGGAGTTTCGCGGTGCGGGTGACCACCTCGGTCAGCCACTCCTCGGCGGCGGCGAGGCGACGGTCCCCGGGTGGGGGTTCGGCGTGGCCGTCCGCTCCGGGGGCCGCGGGCTCGTCCGGGGTGGCCGCCGTGGTGGCGAGGTGCCGCGCCGCGAAGGCGGTGATCCGGCCGGTGTCCCCGTAGCCGTAGAGGAGTTCGGGCTCACCGGCACGGACGGCGTGTTCCAGGGCGTCCGTCCCGGCGTCCAGCGGCAGCGGCAGCATGCCGGTCACCGCCCGCAGCCGCTCCTTGCCCTCGTCGTCCATGTCCATGCCGCCGCCCGCCCAGAGGGGCCAGTGGACGGCGACGGTGGCGCCGCGCCGCTCGCCCCGGCCGACGGCGCGGTGCCGGGCGTGGGCGAATCCGCCTAGCGCCCGCCCGGCGGCGGCGTAGTCGCTCTGCCCGGGGGCTCCGAGGAACGACGCGGTGGAGGAGAACAGGGCGAACAGTGTGAGGGGTTCCGCCCGGGTGGCCTCGTCGAGGTGCATCGCGCCCGCGATCTTCGGGGCGAGTACCTCGCGCACCGCCGCGGTGCTCTTGTGGCGGAGGTACGCGTCGGCGTTGACGCCCGCGAGGTGGAGAACGGCGTCGACGGGCCCGAAGGTGTCCCGGGCCTCGGCCACCGCGCGCTCGGCCCCGGCGGGGTCGGTGACGTCGGCGCGGAGGTGGATCGCCCGGCCACCCAGCCGCTCGGCCTCCTCCAGTGTGCGCCGTACCTGGTCGGTCGCGGGCGACCGGCTCAGCAGGACGAGGCGCGCCGCGTGGCGTCCGGCGAGGTGGGTCGCCATGGCGCGGCCGAGTCCGCCCGCGCCGCCGGACACCAGGCAGACGGCGCCGTGGGGAAGGCCGGGCTGGTCGCCTGGCGGGGCGGAGGGCAGCGGGGCCAGCTGGCGCGTCCACCGGCCCTCGCCGGTGTAGCGGACCTCGCCGCTGCCCGGCCGGTCCGCGGCGAGTTCGGCGAGGGCGAGTTCGGCGACGCTGAGGAAGCCGGGGGGTGTGCCCTCCACCCGGACGGCGACGGCCCGCAGTCGTCGCTCCTCGTGGGTGAGGACCTGCGCGAACCCGCCGAGCGCGGCGCCGAATCCCGGCGGTTCGCCCGCCAGGGAGACCAGCGCGACCTCGACGGGGCCGTCGGCGGACGCCAGAGCGGTGAGGGCGTGGAAGGCGGTCTCCAGCCAGTCGGCGGGTGACCCGCCGGTGGCTCCGGTGACCAGCACGGCCCTGCGAATCGCGCCGCCGCGCGCGGCCAGTTCACCGAGCAGGGCACGCCAGCTCTCCCCGTCGCGGAGGTCCGCGGTGCGGACCCCGGGTGTCTCCTCGTGCGGCCGGGCGCCGGGCTGGTGCGTCACCAGGGTGCCGCCGGGGAGCGTGCCGACGGAGTCGGCGGTGGACGGGTCGCCGAGCGCCAGCAGCACGTCCGCGCGGTCAGCGGACGGGAGGGGTGGCGGTTCCGTCCGCTCCCAGCCGGGCCTGAACCACTGTCCGCCGGGCGGGGTGTTCCCGGTGGGGGCCGCCGGGCCGCGCAGCTCCTCCAGGGCCCGCTCGATGGGCACCTCCCCGCGCCGCACCCGTTCCAGCAGGGCGCGCCTCGCCTCGTTCATCGCGGTCCTCCCTCGTGCGTGGGCGCCGTCGTCGACAGCAGGCGCTCCGCTTCCTCCACTGACACGCGCCCGTCGCGCAGCCCCGCCAGTACCTCGATCGCCCGCTCGTCGTCATCGGGCGGCGGCGCCGTCTCCGGTTCGGGCGCGCCGGTGGCGGGGGGTTCGGCCCAGTACCGGGTCGGGGCGAACGGGTAGGACGGGAGCGGCACACGGCGCCGGGGCCCGTCGTGCAGAAGCCGCCAGGGCGGGCTTCCGCCGCGCACCCACCACCGGGCCCACGCGGGGAGGTCGTCCACGGGGGGCGGCCCGGCGGTGGGGTCGGCGGTGGCGTGGGCTGTGGCGTCGGGGGTGCCGTGCCACAGGCCCGCGTGCTCCGTGTCCGGGGCCGCCCGGTAGGCGCGTAGCAGGCCCACCGCCTCCGCGATGTCCCCCGCCACCAGGGCGAGCCGCACCTCGCGCGCGTCACGCCCGGTCTGGAGGGTGAAGGCGACGTCCACCAGCCGGAGCCCCTCCTCGGCCTCCGTCAGCCGGGACTCCAGCGCCACCACGTAGGCGGCCAGCCGCTCACGGGTGCGTGCGGAGAGCACCAGCAGCTGCGGCGGGCGGCCGTTGACGGGGGCGAGTGGCGCGGCCCTGTGCTCCTCCAGCAGGACGTGCCCGTTGGAGCCGCCGAAGCCGAACGAGCTGAGCCCCGCCCTGCGGGGTGTCTCCCGGCCCGTCTCGTCGACCCGCCTGGTCCACGGCACGGCCCGGTCCACCACGAAGAACGGTGAACCGTCCAGCTCCAGCAGCGGGTTGCGCTCCCGGGCGTGCAGCGTGGGGGGCAGCGTCCCGTGCCGCAGGGCCAGCAGCACCTTGACGAGTCCGGCCATTCCGGCCGCCGACTCCAGGTGGCCGATGTTGGACTTGACCGACCCGATCCCGCACCAGGGCCCGGGGCTCCGCCCGGAGGCGTCTCCCCCGCCGGGCGGGGCGAAGGCCCGTTTCAGGGCCTCCACCTCGATGGGGTCGCCCAGTGACGTGCCGGTGCCGTGCGTCTCGACGTAGGTCACCGATCCGGGGGCGACGCCAGCCCTCCGGTGCACCTCCGTCACGAGATCCGTCTGGGCGTTGGGGTTGGGCACGGTGAGGGACCGCACGCGCCCGCCGTGGTTGACGCCGCTGCCACGGATGACCGCGTGCACCGTGTCGCCGTCGGCGAGCGCCGCGGAGAGCGGCTTGAGGTAGACCGCCGCCGCGCCCTCGCCGCGCACG
This sequence comes from Streptomyces sp. AJS327, assembly GCF_013450295.1. GTDB lineage: Bacteria > Actinomycetota > Actinomycetes > Streptomycetales > Streptomycetaceae > Streptomyces. The sequence continues at coordinate 1,559,335 of NZ_SKBR01000002.1, read as the reverse complement.
TAGCCGTTCGCCCCCGCGCCGAAGCTGCGGCACCGCCCGTCGGGCGAGAGGAACCCGCCCTGCCCGAACGCGACGAACAGCTCCGAGGTCAGCAGCAGGTTCACGCCGCCGGCGATCGCGGCGGCGCAGTCGCCCGCCTGGAGGCACCGCACCGCCCGGTGCAGCGCCGTCAGCGAGCTGGAACAGGCGGTGTCCACCGGCTCGCTGGGTCCCCGCAGGTCCAGCAGGTAGGAGACGCGGTTGGTCAGCACGGCGTGCGAGACACCGCTGGGGGCGTGGGCCTCCTCCTGACGGCCCGCCCGCACCAGCACCTCGTGGTAGTCGAAGGCGGAGACACCGGCGAAGACGCCGGTGCGGCTGCCGCGCAGCGAGGACAGGGCGTGTCCCGCGTGCTCCACGGCGGCGCAGCTGGCCTGGAGGAACAGGCGCTGCTGGGGGTCCGTCAGCTCGGCCTCGGCAGGGGTGATCCCGAAGAGGGCGGCGTCGAAGGCGGCGACGTCGGGCACGAAGCCGCCCCACCGGCTGTTGGTGCGGCCGGGCCGCGTCAGGGGGTCGCCGTGTATCGCGCGCCAGTCGAACCGCTCGGCCGGTATCTCGGTGATCAGGTCGTCGCCGTTCTCCAGGTGCCGCCAGAGGGCGTCCGCGTCCGGCGAGCCGGGGAACGTCCCGGCGAACCCGACGATGGCGACCGGCTCCGCCCCGTCGGCTCCGCGCGGCGGTTCCGGAGCCGGGGACGCCGCGCGCCGGGCGGTGTCCGGGGCAGGCTCGGAGGGCGGCCCGGGGGCGGGCCCGGCGTCCGGCGGCGGGATCACGGGGCCGGGGTGGTCGGTCAGGAGCCGGGTGGTGAGCGCGTCGATGGTTCCGCACTCGTACAGCAGGGTCCGGGGCAGCGGGCCGAACCGCGCGATGAGCAGGCCGCCCAGTTCCACCGCGCCCACGGAGTCGAGCCGGTACCTGTCGTACGTCGCCGAGGGGTCCACCTCCTCGACGGGCAGGCCCAGGTAGTCCGCGAAGAGCCGCCGCAGCTGGAGGCGCAGGGCGTCGGCGTCGGCCGGGGCCGGGGCCGTGGCCGGCCGGGGCGCTTCCGGGGCTTCCGCCGCTTCCGCGCCGGGAGGGGCCGCGCCGCCGGGGGCTGGCGGGTTCACTGGGGTGCCGGGCCAGCAGCGGCGCAGCCGGAAGGGGACGCCGGGCAGCGGCACGCGCCGCCCGGCCGGGCGCAGCTCCGGGGGGATCGGGCCGCCGCGCTCCAGCCAGGCGCGCGCGGCCCCGGCCAGGGGGCCGTCGCCGAGCGGCGCGGCGCGGCGATCGTCGGCGAACGCCCGCAGCGCCGCCGCCACCTCCCCGGTCGCGTGCCCGAGCACGGCGAACCGGTGCGGGCCGGGGGCGCGGGCGGCCAGGGTGTGGGCGGTGTCGGCGAGGCGCGGCGCCGGTGAGGCGGCCAGGTGGGTGGCCAGGTCCCGGGCGTACGCGGACAGTTGGCCGTCGCTGGGCGCCGAGAGGAGGACGGGCACCGGGCCGTCGGCGAGCGGCCCGGCGGGGGCGCCGTCGGTCGGCCACTCCTCCAGCACCACGTGGGCGTTGACGCCGCCGAAGCCGAACGAGCTGACGCCCGCGCGCAGCGGGCCCGCTTCACCGCCCCTGCGGGGCGGCAGCCAGGGCCCGGTCTGCCGCACCAGGTGGAAGGGGGTGCCGGTCAGGTCGATCTCCGGGTTGGGTTCGGCGCAGTGCAGCGAGGCGGGCAGCGTGCGGTCGCGCAGCGCGAGGACGGTCTTGATCAGCCCGGCGATCCCCGAGGCCGACTCCAGATGGCCGATGTTGGTCTTCACGGTGCCCAGTCCGCACCGCGCCCCGTCGGGGACGGTGGCGAAGGCCCGGCGCAGGCCGTTGATCTCGATGGGGTCGCCCAGCGCGGTGCCGGTGCCGTGGGTCTCGACATAGCCGATGGTGGCCGGGTCGATCCCGGAGCGGGCGTACACGGCGGTCAGCAGCTCGGCCTGCCGGACCGGGTCGGGAACGGTCAGGCCGTGCGCGTGGCCCGCGTGGCTCACCCCGGTGCCGCGCAGCACGGCCCGGACGGGGTCTCCGTCGGCGAGGGCCTCGTCGAGCCGGCGGAGCACCACGACCCCGGCGCCCTCGCCCCGCACGTAGCCGTCGGCGCGGCGGTCGAAGGTGCGGCACCGTCCCGTGGGGGAGAGCATTCCGGCGTTCGCGCACGCCTGGAACGGGCCGGGGCTCGCCAGCACGTTGACCCCGCCCACCAGGGCGGTGGAGCACTCTCCGGCGCGCAGCGCCCGCGCCGCGCGGTGCAGCGCGACGAGGGAGCTGGAGCAGGCGGTGTCGACGGACTCGCTGGGCCCGTGCAGGTCGAGCAGGTAGGAGAGCCGGTTGGCGACCATGCCGTGCGCGAGGCCGGTGATGGCGTGCCCGGCCGTCTCCCGGCCGGTGACGCGGAGCACGTCGGCGTAGTCGACGTTCGAGACGCCGACGAAGACGCCGGTCGCCGTCCCGGCCAGCGCGGCGGGCGGGAGGGCGGCGTCGTCCAAGGCCCGGTGCGCGGTCATCAGCAGCAGTCGCTGCTGGGGGTCGGTCAGTTCGGCCTCGCGGGGCGAGAGCCCGAAGAAGTCCGGGTCGAACAGGTCGATCCGGTCGAGGAATCCGCCCTGGGGCGGTGGGGTGTCCCCGGGCCACGGCAGCCGGTCGCCGGGGTAGGTGGTGACCAGGTCGCGGCCCTCCACCAGGTTCCGCCAGAACGCGGAGAGGTCCGGGGAGCCGGGGAAGACGCCGGACAGGCCGACGATGGCCAGCGGCTCCTCGTGCGCCGTCGGGGCGGCCGGAGGGGTGTCCCGTGGCCGGGGCGCCGTGCCGGGCTCCGCCGGTGGCGGGGCGGCGGCCTCCGGCGGCGCCGCCAGCAGACGGTCGGCGAGCGCGTCGGCCGTGCGGTACTCGTAGAACTCCGAGGCGCGCAGCCGCACCCCGAACCGTTCCCGTACGGCGTGCGCGAGTTCCTGGACGGTCACCGACTCGAAGCCGAGTTCCCGCAGGTCGTCCGCTGGCCGGGGCGGCTGCCGCAGCTGGAGGATCCCCGCGATGAGCGTCAGCAGTTCGTCCCGCACCGCCTCCCGGCCGCCGGGGCGGCCGCTCTGCCCGGTGTCCCGGCCACCCGGGGTGTCCCGGTCGTGCGGGGCGCGGTGGGCGGGCCCCGGGTCGTGCGGCGCCGGCCGCGGTGCGGCGCCGGTGAGGCGGGTGCGCACGCGGTGCGCGTCGCCGTCCGCGGTGATCACGCGCGCGGCCCCGGTGCCGCGCGCCAGCCTGACGGCGGTGGTGAGCGCGGCGAGTCCGGACGCGGTGGTGAACGGCCGGACGCCGGTGGCGCGTTCGATGCGCGTCGCGGTGTCCGGCGGCATGACCAGCCCGCCGTCGGCCCAGTAGGGGAAGTTGACCGCCAGGGTCAGCCCGCGCCGTTCCCCGTCGGCGACCCGCCGGGCCCGCCGCTCGGCGAAGGCGTCGAGGAAGCCGTTGGCGGTGGCGTAGTCGGCGAGCGCGGGGCCGCCCTCGACGGCCGCCATCGACGACATCAGCAGGAACAGGTCGAGGTCCTCCTCCCGCGTCGCCTCGTCCAGCACGAGCGATCCGGCGACCTTGGGGTCGAGCACGGCCGCCGTCACCTCCGGGACGCGCTCGGGGATCACCCGCTCCCGCAGCACCCCGGCGAGGTGCAGCACCCCGTCCAGTCCCCCGAAGCGGGAGCGGGCGAAGGCGACGGCCGCCGCCGTCCGCCGAGGGGAGGTGCTGTCGCTCTGGACGTAGACCGCCTCTCCGCCCAGGTGTTCCAGCTCGGCGAGGTGCGCGCGGCCCGCCTCGTCCAGGGCGGAACGGCCGGTCAGCAGCAGGCGGGCCCCGTGGCTTCGCGCCAGTTCGCGGCCGAGGGCGCGCCCGATGCCGCCGAGCCCGCCGGTGACCAGGTACCGGCCGCCGTCGCGGAAGGCGGCCCGCCCCTCGGCGTCCGCCACGGTCAGCGGCCGCCGCTCCCGCGTCCGCCGCTGACCGCCGTGGTAGTCGACCTCGGCGACGTCGCCGGGCCGCGTGCCGCGGGCCTCCGCCCAGACGCGGGCGGCGAACGCGTCCGTGTCGCCGCCGGTTCCGTCGTCCGACAGCGTGCACCAGCCCAGCTCGTGGTCCCAGCTCACCGCTGACCGTCCGAACCCGGTCAACGCCTGGTGCGCCGGTTCCGGGGCGCCCCGCCGGGCGCTGATCACGACGAGTGGCTCCCGGTCCGCGTCCCGGGACCATCCGGTGACCAGCGCGGCGGCCCGCTCCAGCGCGGCGTCGAGCGCCGAGCGCGGGTCCGCCGGACGTTCCGGGCCGGTGGGCGGCGGCTCCTCCTCCAGCAGGACGACGACGGAGGGGCGCGGGCCGGGCCCGCGCACCTCCGCCCACAGCCCGCCGGGGTGCCCGGCCAGTGCGGGGGCCGGAAGGCCACACCGCGCGGCGTGGGACCGGAGGGCGTCGCGCAGCACCGGCGAGCCGCCGACGACGGCCAGTACCGGTGCGGGGCCGTCCCGCCGCGGCTCCCCGGGGACGAGGGTGGAGGTGAGGAACACCGTCTCGTCCGGCGGCCGTTCGGCTCCCCCGTGCCGGTCCGGGCCGCCGCCGGGCGCGGCCTGGCGCGGCGGCTCCTCCTCCGACGCTCCCGTCGGCGCGGCGTCCAGCGAGCCGTCGAACCAGTGCCGTTCGGGAGCGAGCCGGGCGCCGGGGAGCGCCGCCCGGCGGGTCGGCCCGCCGGGGAACACGGCGGACCAGTCCACGTCGGCCCCGCTGGCCCAGCGGGCGGCGGCCACCTCCGGGGGGCGTCCGCCGGGGGGCGCCCCGGGGAGGTCCGCGGGCACCGGCTGCCACAGTGCGGGATGGTCCCGGCCCGACAGGAAGGCGTCCAGCGCCGCGCGGAGTTCGCCCAGGTCCCCGGCGAGTACGGCGATCCGGGTCGGCATCGCCTCGCGGCCGAACGCGAGGGCGGAGGCCACCTCCGGGAGGGCCGGGGCCGGTTCGCCGTCCAGGGCGGCGCGCAGGGCGCGGACGGCGCGGCGCAGCGCCTCGTCGCCACGCGCCGAGACGGGCACCACGTACGGGGCGGCGGTGGTGGGCGCGGCCGCCGGGGCCGGGGCCTCCTCCAGCACCACGTGGGCGCCGGTGCCGCCGAACCCGAAGGAGCTGACTCCGGCGCGGCGCGGGGCGGTCGCGGGCGCCTCCCACGGCAGGGACGCGCGGTTGATCCGCAACGGCCCCTCGTCGAGGCGGCAGTAGGGGTTGGTGTCACCGAACGCGGGCATCGCCGGGACGGTCCGGTGGCGCAGGGCCAGCACCGCCTTGACGAGCCCGGTGATTCCGGCGGCGGCCTCGCCGTGGCCGAGGTGGGCCTTGGCCGACCCCAGGTGGCACCCCGGGCCGCTGGCCGCCGCGCCGTCGAGCAGCGCGCGGACCGCCTCGGTCTCCACGGGGTCGCCCAGCACCGTGCCGGTGCCGTGCGCCTCCAGCAGGGTCATCGTCGACGGGTCGGCGTCCGCGTCGGCCCAGGCCGCGCGGAGCAGCCGGGTCTGCGCCCGGGGTGCGGGCGCCGTGACGGAGGCGGTGCGGCCGGTGTGCCCGACGGCCGAGCCCCGGATGACGGCGAGGACCGGGTCGCCGTCGCGGAGCGCCGCGTCCAGCGGCTTCAGCAGCACGGCGGCGACGGCCTCCGCGGGAACGTAACCGTCGGCGTCCGCCGCGAAGGAGTGGCATCCGCCGCTGGCCGACAGCGCGCCGAGGGAGTCGAGCCGCAGGTAGTGCCGGGGGGACAGGACGAGGTTGGCCCCGGCCGCGAACGCCATCGCGCACTCGCCCCGGCGCAGGGCGGAGACGGCCTGGTGGACGGCGACCAGGGAGGAGGAGCAGGCGGTGTCCACGGTGACGCTGGGGCCCGTCAGGTCCAGCGCGTGGGCTGGCCGGTTCGCCACCATCGACGCGGCGTTCCCGGTGGCGTCGTGGGGCCCCACCGCCCGGCCGGACGCGGTCATGATCTCGTCGTAGTCGCGGAAGCAGAGGCCGACGAAGGTCCCGGTGTGGGAGCCGCGCAGCCGGGGCGTCACCGCGGCGTTCTCACTCGCCTCGTACATGGCCTCCAGCACCAGCCTGACCTGGGGGTCCATCACCTCGGCCTCGCGGGGGGAGATCCCGAAGAACGCGGCGTCGAAGCGGTCCGGGCGGTCGAGGAACCCGCCCCGGGCACAGCGGGTCCGCGCGGGGCCGCCGCCCGTGGGGTCGAGGAGTGCCCGGTGGTCCCAGCGCTCTCCCGGTACCTCGCGCAGCAGGTCGCGGCCGGAGAGCAGGGCGTGCCACAGCTCGTCCGTGCTGTCGGCGCCGGGGAAGCGTCCCGCCATCCCGATGACGGCGATCTCCCGTCCCGCCGGGCGGTCACCGTCCCCGGGGAGGTCCCGCGAGGGACGGGCCGACGGCGGGGTGGGGGTGGGCGCGTCCGGGGGGACGGCGCCGGGGAAGGCCGCCGCGAGGTGCTCGGCCGTCGCCCGTGGTGAGGGGTGGTCGAAGAAGACCGTGGGGCTGAGGGGAGCCCGGAGGTCCTCCTCCAGGCGGTTGTTGAGGCCGACGAGGTCGGCCGAGGTGAGTCCCAGCGCGGTGTACGGGGTGGTGTCGGTGTCCGGCGTCAGCGGCGGCAGGTCGGGGCGGAGCCCGGCCAGCGCCTCGCGGACGCGGGCGAGCAGCGCGGCCGCCCGCTCCGGAGCGTCCCCCGCGGCCTCGCTGGCGTCGGCTCCGGCGGTGTCCGCCCCGAACTCTCCCCGGTACGCCCGCAGTTCGGCTCGGACGGTCGCGCGGTCCAGCTCGCCCCGCTGGTAGCGCTCCAGCAGGGCGCGGACGTGCGTGGCACCGTCGGGTGGCGGCGTCATCGGCGCTCCTCCTGTCGTGCGGGGCGGCCCGGGTCCCGTCCCGGCTCTCGCTGTTCGGTCAGGTGCCGTGCGGCCTCGCGCACGGAGAGGGATCCCGCGTCGAGGCGGTCCAGCAGCGCGTCGACGGGGTCCGGTCCGGCGGCCGGTGACGGCCGGTGGTCGAACACCGTGGGGGGCGACGGTTCGCGGGAGGGCCGGTGCCGCGGGTCGGCCTCCTCCAGCACGACGTGGGCGTTGGTGCCGCCGAAGCCGAAGGAGGAGACGCCTGCCCGGCGCGGCCCGCTCCCCGCCGTCCAGGGCGCTCCGCGCTCCAGCGGCCGGAAGGGGCTCCCGGCGAACTGGAGCCTCGGGTGCGGGTGGACCAGGTGGAGGGTGGGCGGCAGGTACCGCTCCCGCAGCGCCAGTACCGACTTGATCAGCGAGGCGGCGCCTCCCGCGTGCAGCAGCGCCCCGAGGTTGGACTTGACGGACCCGACGCCGCAGAACCCCCGCTGTCCGGTGTCCCGCCCGTACGCCAGGGACGCGGCGTCGATCTCCAGCGGATCGCCGAAGGCGCTGGCCGATCCGTTGGCCTCCAGATGGCCCACGGAGTGGCCGGGGACCCGGGCCGCGTCGAGAGCGGTGGTGATCAGGTCCACCTGGGCGTCGCGGCTGGGCGTGGTCACCCCCACGGTCCGGCCGTCGTTGTTGACGGCCGAGCCGAGGACGGTGGCGAGTACCCGGTCCCCGTCGGCGAACGCGCGGTCGGCGTCCTTGAGCAGCAGCAGCCCGATCCCCTCCCCCAGGGCGAAGCCGCTGGCGTCGCGGTCGAAGACGCGGGTGTGCCCGTCCGGTGAGAGGACGCCCGCCCGGGCCAGCCCGAGGTGGGTGAAGGGGTCCAGCAGGAGGTGGACGCCACCGACGACGGCGAGTTCGCAGTCGCCGTCGCGCAGGGCGCGGGCGGCCTGGTGGACGGCTACGAGCGCCGAGGAGCAGGCCGTGTCGATCGTCTGGGACGGGCCGCGCAGGTCGTAGGCGTGGCTGACCCCGGCCGCGATCATGCTGGGCAGGGTGCTGATCAGCAGTCGTGAGGTGGGCTCGGCGCCGGAGCGGAACCGGGCACGCGCATGGTCGTTGGCGGTCGCGCCGAGGAAGACGCCGACGGACCGGCCGGCGACCTCCTTGGGCCGGTAACCGGCCCCGTCCAGCAGGTGGCGGGTGGTCTCCAGAGCCAGCGCCTGCTGCGGGTCCAGCCAGGCGGCCTCCTCCTCAGGCACGCCGAAGTGCGCGGCGTCGAACCCGAGTTGGTCCGCCGCGAGGTATCCGCCCAGCCGGGCGGCGGCCACGGCCTCGGACGGGGCGCCCCGCGCCCAGTCCTCCTCCCACCGCCCCTCGGGAACCCGGCCGACCACGGCACGGCCGTCGGCGAGCAGCCGCCAGAACGCCTCCGGCGTGGACGCCCCGGGGAAGCGGCAGGCCACCCCGATCACGGCGACGCGGTGCGCCCCGCCGGCCGGGGCGGACGCGGAGGCGGGGGCGGGGGCGGGGCCTCCGGGGACCGGCCGGGCGGCGCTCACCCCGGACGGTGCGTCCGGTTCGGCCGCCGGGTCGGGCGACGGTGCCGGGTCGGGCGACGGTGCTGGGTCGGGCGACGGTGCCGGTGCCGGGTCGGGGTCTCGCTGCGCGGGAGCGTGGCGGGCGATCTCCGCGGCCAGCTCGCGGACCGATCCCCCGTCGGTCAGCAGGGCGGGCGGCAGCGCCCGCCCGAAGTGGGCCTCGACGCGGTCGAGCGCCTGCATGGCGACGACCGAGTCGATCCCGTAGTCGGAGAGTTCGTCCTCCGGCGCCAGCTCCTCGGGAGACAGGCGCAGGAGGTCCGCCAGGATCCCGAGGACCGTCCGCTCCACCTCCGCGCTCCCGGCGGAGGCGGAGGTGTCCACGGGCGAGACGACCGGTGGCAGTGGCACGGGTGCTCCGGAGACGGACTCGGAAACGGGTACGGACTCGGGCTCGGAAACGGGTACGGACTCGGGCGTGGGTTCGGGCTCGGGCCCTGGCTCAGACACGGATTCGGTCACCCGGCCGAGGCGGCGTTCCAGCCGCGCGCGGTCACCACGGAGCACCACGAGGTGGGGGCCCGCGTCACCGCCGACCGCGTCCGCCAGGGCGTCCAGGCCCTCCCCCGTCTCCAGGAGGGCCAGCCCCGAGGACTCCAGAACGGCCGCCTCCCGGTCGGCGGGCACCCGCATCCCCCCGTCGCGCCAGAGCGGCCAGTCGACGGAGACGGTCACACCGTGCCGGGTCCCCTCCCGGCGGAGTTCCGTACGCCGGGCGGCGAACGCGGCCAGCGCCCGGTTGGCCGCCGCGTAGGCGGACTGCCCGACGCTGCCCAGCGGAGCGGCGACGGAACCGAACAACACCAGGTAGTCCAGCGGCAGTTCGGCCGTCACCTCGTCCAGCACCCGGGCGCCGGAGACCTTGGGCCGCCACACCTCGCGGAAGGCGTCCAGGTCCCGGGTGGCCAGGAGCCCGTCCCTGAGCACCCCGGCCGCGTGGAGGACGCCCTTCAGCGGCCCGCCCCGCTGGGCGTGCTCCACGGCCTCGCGCACCGCGGCCTCCGAGGTCACGTCACCGGCCAGGTAGTGGACGTCGAGACCGTCGGAGCGCAGCGCGCCGACCCGCTCCAGGGCCGCCCCGCTCAGCCGCGAACGGCCGAGGAGCACGACCCGTACGCGGGCCTGGCGGGCGAGGTGCTCCGCGACGAGCAGCCCGAGCCCACCGGCGCCGCCGGTGACCAGGTAGGAACAGCCCGGGCGGGCGAGCGGCCGGTCCCGGGTGAGCTGACCGCCGCCGAGTGGCTGATAGGCGGGGACGTGGCGCGTGCCCCGGACGTCGTACCGGACCTCGGGGTCCGCCGCCCCCTCCATCTCCTCCAGCAGGCACCGGGCCCACGACTCCCCGGCCCCCGGCCCGTCCTCCTCCAGGCGCACACAGGTGGCCAGCAGCTTCGGCTGCTCCAGCCGGACGGTTCGCGCCAGCCCGGCGAACGCGGCGGACGCGGGGTCCTCCGTCCGCGCCGGGTAGCCGAACACCATCGGCAGCGGTGCCCTCCCGGGCGCCGCGGCGAGGACCTTGCACAGCAGGACGGCGGACTCCAGCGGCGCCTCGGGGGGCCACGGGCCGTCGTGCTCCGGCCGCCACAGATGCAGCACGCCGTCCAGCCGCACACCGTGGGAGGCGAGTCGCGCGAGCACGGCCCTGTGGTCGCTCTCCTCGTGCGGCGCGATGACGTAGGAGTCCGCGCCGAGAGCCGCGAACTCCCGCCCCGGGCGGATGGTCACCAGCCGGTCGCAGCGCGCGCGCAGCGCCTCCGCCAGCCGATCGTCGTCCACCAGGGCCAGCAGTGTCCCGGCGCGGTGGGGGGCGTTTCCGGTCAGCGGCGCGGGCGACCACACGGCGCGGTAGGGCAGGGCGTCCCCCGGGAGCGGCCGCAGCCCCAGCTGTCCGACGGAGGCGAGGACGGTGCCGTCCTCGCCGGTCACCCGCACCCGGAAGGTGTTCCCGCCGCCGGGAAGCCGCGTCACCTCGGCCACGCAGGGCCCGGTGAGGGTCACGGGCAGGGTGACGTCCTCCGCGAGGAAGGGCAGGCCACCGGAGCGCGGGCCGGTCAGCCGGGACGCGTCGCCGAGCAGCCCGGCCACCGCCTGGAAGGCGCCGTCGAGGAGCACGGCGGCGTCCTCGGGGCCCTCGCGGGCCGTGTCCAGTTCGGCGAGCGCCCGGTCGGGGCCGAGGTGGAGGCTCCGGACCAGGCGGAGGGAGGGGCCGTAGTGCCAGCCCCGGGCGCCGAGTTGGCGGTAGACCCACTCCGTGGTGCGGCTCTCGGAACAGGACGACCGGAGCCGGTTCAGGTCGAGCGGGGGCTTCCCGGCACGGCCGGACGCGGGACCGCCTCGCTCCCGGTGGGCTGACAGCCACCCGGTGGCGTGCGGGGTGGCGCCCTCACCGGTGGTCAGCGACGCCTCGGCTCCGTCGGCCGTGGGCCGGAGGGTCACGGTGACCTCCGTCGGGCCGTCCGCGCGGAGCGGCGCCAGCCAGCGGAAGCGGGTCAGGCTCAGTTCCTCGTCCGGCGGCACGAGCCCGAGGGCGCGGGCGGCCTCCCGCACCATGGCCAGCTGGACGGTCGCCGGTACCAGTGGCCGTCCGAACAGCCGGTGGTCGTCGAGCCAGGACTCGTCACCGTCCAGGAGGACGGTGGCGGTGGGCCACCCCTCCGCGGACTCGCCGGTCCCCGTCACGCGCGGGGCGGAGCGGCCCGGTCGCGACGGCGGCGGTGCCTGACCGGACCCACGCTCGTCGATCCAGCAGCGCCGCCGGGCGAAGGGGTACGTCGGCAGGGACACGATGGCGCCCGAGGTCGCTCCGCCCAGGGCCCAGTACCCACCGTCCCCGGCGACCCAGGCCTCCGCCACCGCCGCGGCCGAGCCGGGGCGGTTCCCCGGGCGCGGGGCGGCCGCCCCCGGGCGGCGCGCCCGCCCCGCGAAGTGGACGACGGCGGGCTGGCGGCCCGCGGCGTAGGCGTCCAGCGCCTCGGCGAGCTCCGTCACGTCCCGCACCACGAGGGCGAGCCGGCTCTCCATCGCCTCCCGGCCGATCTGGAGCGTACGCGCCACGTCGGTCAGGGCCTCCGGGCGGTGGCGGAGGAACCGCCCCATCCGGGAGGCGAGTTCACGGAGGCGGTCCTCGTTCCGGGCGGACAGCGGCACCACGACCTCGGTGCCGGGGCCGGACGGGTCGGCCGCCGGGGCGGCGGCCGCCGGGTACTCCTCCAGCAGCAGGTGCACGTTGGCCCCTCCGGCGCCGAAGGCGCTGACGCCCGCGCGGCGGGGCAGTTCCCGCCCGGTGGCCTGGTCGGTGGGGCGGCGCCACGGCTCGGCGCGCTCCACCAGGCGGAAGGGGCTGTCGGCGAAGTCGATCCTGGGGTTGGGCGGGCTGGCGTGCAGGGTCGGGACGAGTTCCCCGTGCCGGAGACAGAGCAGGGTCTTGATGAGGGAGGCGATACCGGCCGCGGCCTCCAGGTGGCCGATGCCGGACTTCACCGAGCCCAGCCCGCAGAACCCCGTCTCCCGGGTGGACTTGCGGAACGCGGTGGTGAGGCCCGCGACCTCGATCGGGTCCCCCAGGGCGGTCCCGGTGCCGTGGGCCTCGACGTAGCTGACGCTGCCGGAGGGGACCCCGGCCCGCTCGTGGGCCTCCAGTACCAGCCGGGCCTGCGCGTCCGGGCTGGGTACGGAGTACCCGCCGGTGCGCCCGTTGTGGTTGACGGCCGAGCCGCGGATCACGGCCAGGACCCGGTCCCCGGCGGCGACGGCGTCGCTTAGCGGCCGGAGCAGCACGGCGCCGACGCCCTCGCCGGGCACGTACCCCTCGCCGCCCTCGCCGAACGCGCGGCACGCGCCGTCGGCGGAGAGCATCCGCAGCGCGGCGAGCTTGAGGTACTTCGACGGGTGCAGCGAGAGGTTCACACCGCCCGCGAGCGCCATCCGGCACTCGCCCCGGCGGATGCTCTCACAGGCCAGATGGACCGCGTTGAGGGAGGAGGAGCAGGCGGTGTCGACGGCGAGGCTGGGGCCCGAGAGGTCCAGGGCGTAGGAGACGCGGTTGGGGATGGCGGAGAACCACGAGCCCGCCAGCTGGTCGTTGCCCTGTAGCCGCTGTTCCAGGCCGAACAGCTGGTAGTCGCTCCACATGGCACCGGCGAAGACGCCGACGGCGCCGCCCGTGGCCTCCCGGATCCGGTCCGGCGCGTACCCGGCGTCCTCCAGGGTCGCCCACGCGGTCTGGAGGAACAGGCGTTCCTGCGGGTCCATCATCTCCGCGTCCCGGGGGGAGATGTGGAAGAAGAGCGGGTCGAACTCGTCGGCGCCGTCGATGAATCCGCCCCACCGGCTGTAGGTCCGGCCGGGGGTGCCGGGCCGGGCGTCGAAGACGTCCTGCCAGCGCCACCGCTCGGGCGGCACCTCGCCGACGTGGTCGCGTCCCTCCCGCAGCCCCTCCCAGAACTCCTCCAGGTCGCGTGCGCCGGGGAAGCGCCCCGCCGCGCCGATCACCGCGATCGCGCCGGACGGCCACTCCTCATCCGTCGCCGGGGCGGCCGGGACGGTCACGGGGAGGCCGGGTCCGGAGACCGCGACCGGGTCGGGGATGGCGGCGGACGGAAGGTCGGCGGCGGCGGGGGCGGTCGCGGAGATGGCGGCGGGGGCGGGGTCCCCCGGGGGCCCGAAGGTCTCCGCCAGGTGGGCGGCGAGGCGGAGCGGTGTCGGGTACTCGAAGAGCAGCGTCGGGTACAGGGCGGTACCGAGGCGCTCCCCGAGGCGCTCCCCGATGGTGAGCAGGTCGAGGGACTCCAGGCCCAGATCGTAGAAGCCGCGGTCGGGGTCGACCCGCGCGGCCGGGTCGCCCCGACGCTCGGCGACCAGCTCGCCGACGACCGCGAGCATCCGCTCCGCGCCCCCCTCCCCGGGCTCCCCTGGCGCCCCGGACTCTCCGGCCTCTCCCGGCACTTCGGCGTCCCCGGAGGGACGCGGCGACGTCGGGGGGGCGGCGGGTGCGGGGGCGGCCGGGTCCTCGCCCGACCGGCTCGGGGTGGCGCGCCGCACGTGCGCGGCCGCGCGCACGCGCTTGGCCCGGAAGCCGAGCAGCGCGACGGCGGCCGTGGTGGCCTCCGGCTCGGCGAGCAGGATGTCCGCGCCGAGGGTGTCGTCGGCGATGCCCCCGGCCGGGGGGTGGGGAACGACGACCCGGCAGGCTTCCGGCAGCGGCCGGTCCACCCGGACCGTCTCGACGAACAGCGGGATGAACGGCCGTGCGGCGGACCGGCGTTCCTCCTCGCCCAGGGACCAGAACGGCAGCAGCGTGGCGAAGTCGAGGAGGACGGGGTGGGCCAGGAAGTCGTCCAGCGCGGCGGTCGCCGCCGCGTCCAGCCGGGCGTGCGCCCACGCGGGCCCGGGGGCCTCCGCGACGCCGAGTCCGACACGTCCCCCGGCCTTCATGAACGTCCCGTGGTGGATGCCGAGTTCCCGCGCGAAGGCGTACAGCGCGTCCGCGTCGTGTCCGGTCCCCGGCCCCTCGTGGGACGGGAAGGACGGGATGTACGCGGGGGGAGCGGTGGCGGGCGCCGTGCCCCGGCGTGGGTGGACCTCGCACTGGAACCGCTCGGTCCACTCGTCGGCCGCCGGGGTCCCGCCGTCCCGCGCCCTGGTGGCGCTGGCCAGACGGAGCGTCAGGGTCCCGTCGGTGGCGGTGGAGAACCGGACGCGCAGCAGGTGGTCCCGTCCCGCCTCCCCCGTGATGGGCGAGCGGAAGAGGCAGCGGCGCAGTTCGACCACCTCGGGGGGCGCCCCGAGGTGGCGGACGGCCCGCAGCGCCAGGTCCAGCAGGAAGACGCCGGGCAACACCGGTACGTCGTGGACGAGGTGACCGGTCAGCGGTTCCGCGTCGCCCGGGAGCGTGGTCTGGAACCCGCGGCCCGCCAGGCCCGCCAGCACGTCCGGTTCGGCGCCGTCCGGGTGGGTCTCGAAGGTGGTCACGGTGCTCCCTCCTCGGGGACGAACTCCTCCAGCGCCAGCAGCGCGCGGCGCGCCGTGCCGGAGCCGTCGCCCGGCCGGCCGGCCGGAGCGGCGTCGTGCGCGGGGGCGCCGGGACCGGGCCACGGAGCGCGGTGGGCCACGGTGGGGCGTTCGAGCCAGAACCGCCGCCGCCGCATCGTGGCGGGCGGCAGGGCGGCCCGGCGGGGCCGCCAGACGGCGCGTTCCTCGGCGGTCAACTCCCGCAGCACGGCGTGGGCGTTGGTGCCGCCGAAGCCGAACGCGCTGACTCCGGCGCGGCGCGTGCCGTGCCGGGGCTCCCAGTCGCGCGGCGAGACGCAGGGGAAGAACGGCGAGGATCCGAAGTCGAAGCGGGGGTTGGGGGTGTCGCAGAAGAGGGTCGGCGGAATGCGCCGGTTGGCCAGGGCGAGGGCTACCTTGTGGAGTCCGGCGACACCGGCGGCGGCCAGCAGATGACCGATGTTGGACTTGACGCTGCCCACCGCGCAGTAGCCACGGTCCTCGGAGAACTCCCGGAAGACGGTGGTGAGCGCCTTCAGCTCGATGGGGTCGCCGATCATCGTGCCGGTCCCGTGCGCCTCGACGTAGGACACGGTGTCGGCGCTGACCCCGGCCGTGGCCAGCGCCCCGGCGACCAGCTCCCGCTGGGCCTCCGGGCTGGGGGTGGTCAGGCCCATCGTGCGGCCGTCGTTGTTGACGGCGGTGGCCTCGACCACGGCGTGCACGCGGTCGCCGTCCCGCAGCGCGGCGGCCAGCGGCTTGATGAGCACGGCCCCGGCGCCCTCGCCCAGCACGATCCCGTTCGCCCCGGCGTCGAAGGCGCGGCAGCGGCCGTCGGGGGACAGCGCGCGGGAGGCGCTGAGCTTGAGGTACGGCGTCTCGTCCAGCAGCAGTTCGACGCCGCCGACCAGGCACATCTCGCTCTCCCCCGCCTGGAGCGACCGCATTCCCAGGTGCAGCGCGGTCAGGGCGGAGGAGCAGGCGGTGTCCACCACGAGGTGGGGGCCGCGCAGATCGTAGACCTGCGCGAGCCGCGCCGCGATGAAGTTCTGGTTCAGTCCCGTCGCGGTGGCGGGCCCGGGGACGGTGACGCGCCGCCCGTAGTCGCCGGACACGGCGCCGACGAACACCCCTGTGCGGGTACCGGCCAGCTCCTCGCGCTCGATCCCGGCGTCCCGGAACGTGGCGTCCGCGGTCTCCAGGAACAGCCGGATCAGCGGGTCGAGGTGGGCGGCCTCGGCTTCGGCGACGTCGAAGTACCCGGGGTCGAACAGCTCGACGTCCTCCAGGAATCCGCCCCACTTGCTGACGCTGTACCCCGGGTGGTGCCCCGGGCGGTACAGCCGCTCATGGTCCCAGCGGTCCACGGGCACCTCGCGCACCGCCGAGCGGCCCTCGCTGAGCAGCCGCCAGAAGTCCGCCAGGGTCGGCGCTCCGGGGTAGCGGCCCGCCATCCCGACGATCGCCACGGCGCCGTCGGCGGCGGGTGGGGCGCCGGAGACGCCAGGGGTGGTCGGGCTGGGCGCCGGAGGCGCCGCCGGTCGTGGCGCGGGAGCGGTGGGGCCGAGGTGGGCGGCCAGCGCGTCCAGGGTGTCGTGCTCCAGGATCACCGACGGGGAGACGGTCCGCCCGGTGAGGCGTTCGAGGTGCCGGACGAGCCCGGCGATCAGGATCGAGTCCACGCCCAGTTCGGCGAAGGTCGCGCCGCTCTCCAACGCCTCACGGGAGACGAGCAGTTCCTCGGCCAGCAGTCCGGCCAGGACGTCCCGGGTCTCCCCCGTGGCCGCCTCCGCCGCCGGGCCCGGCGGGACCTCCGCCCCGGGCTGCGCCGGTGCGGGCGGCGTCCCCGGCGCGGCGGGCGCCAGCAGCCGCGCGGCGTCGAAGTCCTCCGAGACGGCGAGCCCGAGCGTGACCGGGTCGGGGCCGCACAACGCCCGTTCCAGCAGGTCGAGTCCGGGTTCCGGGTCGAGCCCTGCCAGCCCGGCGTCCCGGTAGGCGGCCGCGCTCACCTCTCCCACACCGGCCCCGCGCCAGCTGCCCCACGCCACGGACCGGTACGCGGTGCCCGGCCGGTGGCGCGCCGCGTCCTCGGCGAACGCGTCCAGGAACGCGTTGGCTCCCGCGTAGGCGGCCACCCCGGCGCCCAGCGACGGCACCGTCGCCGAGACGGACGAGTAGAGCACCACGAAGTCCGGGCCGTCCCCGGCGAGCAGCCGGTCCAGGGTCAGCAGACCACCGCCCTTGGGCTCCCAGACGCGGCCGACGTCCGCCAGCTCCTGCCGGACGAAGGGTTCCGGGGCCCGGGGCACCACGCCCGCGCAGTGCACGAGCCCGGCGATCGGGCCACCGCGCGCCCGCGCCTCGTCGAGGAACGCCGCCAGCTCCCCGGTGTCGCCCGGCGCGCCGAGGTGGTACCGGACGTGGGCCCCGGCCCGCTCCATCCGCCGTATGGCCGCCACCACCGGGGCGCGCTCGTGCCCCTCCCGCAGGACGTCGTCCCACGACTCACGGGGCGGCAGGGGACGGCGGCCGGTCAGGGCGATACCGCGGGCGCCACGGGCCACGAGCCGTTCCGCGACGGCCAGTCCGAGCCCTCCGGTGCCGCCGGTGATCAGGTAGGTGCGGTCGGGGTGGACGGCGAAGGGGCCGAACCGACCCGGCGCGGTGGGGAGGTCGCCGGACACGGCGTCGGTGAGGACCGGGACGGCACGCTGGCCATCCCGGTAGCGGACGGCGGGCTCGCCGGGCGCCGGTGAGCGCAGCAGCGCGATCTCCCGTCCGGCCGTCTCCAGCAGGGCGGTCGCCGTGCCGTCCGCTGGCGGGTCGATCTCCACGGAACGCGCCGTGACATGCCCGTACTCGGCGCCCAGGGCGCGTA
Organism: Streptomyces sp. AJS327; assembly: GCF_013450295.1. Taxonomy (GTDB): domain Bacteria; phylum Actinomycetota; class Actinomycetes; order Streptomycetales; family Streptomycetaceae; genus Streptomyces. The sequence continues at coordinate 1,541,939 of NZ_SKBR01000002.1, read as the reverse complement.
CCAGCGCGGCCGTCCGGCTGGCGGCCGGGCTGCCGGACGGGCCGTCGGGGCGGGGGACCAGCCAGAGCAGGGTCACCGGCCGGGGGCCCGGCCTCCGGGTGGCCAGCGCGCGGACCAGGGTGAGCGCGGCGGTGTCCCGGGGGGCGAGCGGTCCGGTCCGTCCGGCGGCGGGATCGTCCGAAGCGGCGTCCAGGGCCGAGAAGTTGACCAGTCCGTCGATCCGGGGGTGGGTCCGGAGGAGGTCCGCGGTGAGTCGCGCCACCGCGTCGCCGTCGGCGAAGTCCACCTCGTACTCGTGACGCGCCAGCCTCGGGAGCTTCGACGGTTCGCGGACCACGACCCAGGTCACCCCGGGTACGGCGCCGAGCGCCGAGGTCACGGACGGGATCTGCCCGGCGCCCGCCAGCGCCAGCCACACCTCGCCGGGGTCCGCCTCGCGCGGGGCGGGCCCGGCCGCGCTGGGGCGCCAGACCCGCCGCAGCAGGCGGGTTCGCGGGCCGGGGGCCCGCTCCTCCCCCGCGACGCCGGCGGGCGGGGATACCGGCGCTCCGGTGACGAACGGGGAGGGCACCCGGTGGATATGACGCTCGAAGGGATAGGTGGGGAGCGGAACGCGCCGCTGGCCTCCGGCCGTTCCGGCCGTGACGAGCGTGCCGTCGGTGACCCAGCGGCCCGCGAGGTCGAGCAGCCGGGCGCGGTCCGCCCCGTCCTCGACCGTCAGCTCCTGGCTGGCCCGGCGCCCCGCCAGCCGTCCGGTCCGCAGCGGCGGGCTCTCCTCACCGGCCAGGAACGCGGTGAGCGCCGTGGCGGCCTCGGCCGGGGCGCCGGCCACGAGGGCGAGCCGCTGGGGCAGTTCGGGGCGGCCGACCCGCAGGGTGTGGGCCACGTCGGCGAGCGGGACGCCGGGGTCGAGGTCGCCGAGCGCGTCGCGCAGCCGTCGCGCGTAGCGGTCCAGCGCGGCCTCGTCGGCGGCGGACAGCACCAGGAGCTGGGGGCCGGAGGGGGCGGGGGCCCGTTCGGCCCGCGGGGGCTCCTCGATCACCACGTGCGCGTTGCTGCCGCCGAAACCGAAGGCGGACAGCCCGGCCCGTCGTGGGAGCGGGCGGCCCTCCCCGTCCAGCGGCGGGGTCCAGTCCCGCGCCTCGTCGACCACGTAGAAGGGGGTGCCGTCCAGCCGCACGTACGGGTTGAGGCCGGAGAAGTGGAGGTTGGGGGGCAGCGTGCGGTGCCGCAGGGCGAGAACCACCTTCAGCAGGCCCGCCACGCCCGAGGCGGACTCCAGGTGACCGATCGCCGTCTTCACCGCGCCGAGTCCGCAGCGCGGCTCGGGCACACCGTCCGGGGCGAAGCGGCCGAAGGCGGAAGCCAGCCCCTCGACCTCGATGGGGTCGCCGAGTTCGGTGCCGGTTCCGTGGGTCTCCACGAAGGAGACCGACCACGGTGAGACGCGGGCCGTCTCGTAGGCGGCGGCGATCACGTCGGCCTGGGCGGCGGCGTTGGGAGCGGTGAGGGAGTGGCCGCGCCCGCCGTGCCCGACGGCGGTTCCCCGGATGAGGGCGTGGACGGTGTCGCCGTCCCGGAGGGCGTCCGAGAGGCGCTTGAGGACGACGACCCCCACGCCCTCCCCCCGGACGTAGCCGTCCGCGTCCCGGTCGAAGGTGGCGCACCGGCCCGCCCGCGAGAGCATGCCCGCCCGCTCGAAGGACTCGTACCAGGTCGGGGAGAGCAGGACGTTGGTGCCTCCGGCCAGGGCCGTGCCGCACTCGCCGCCGCGCAGCGCGAGCACCGCGCGGTGCACGGCGGCCAGCGAACTGGAGCAGGCCGTGTCGACCGCCTCGCTGGGGCCACGGAGGTCGAGCAGGTGCGACAGGCGGTTCGGCAAGACGCTGTGCACGTTGCCGGTGGCGGTGAGCCCGGTCACCTCGCTGCCCGAGCCGCCGAGCACGTCGAGGTGGTCGTGGAGGCTGGCTCCGGCGAAGACACCGGCGCGCTGGCCCGCCATGCGTCGCGGGTCGTAACCGGCGTGTTCGAGGGCCGTCCATCCGGCCTCCAGGAACAGGCGCTGCTGCGGGTCCATCGTCAGCGCCTCGCGGGGCGTGACGCGGAAGAAGGCGGCGTCGAAGGCGTGGACGCCGTCGACGAAGCCACCGCGGCGGGCCGTCTCCCCCCGGTCCCACCGGTCCTCCGGGGCGTCGCTCACCAGGTCGCGCCCGGTCACCAGGTTGTCCCAGTAGGCGTCGAGGTTCTCGGCGCCGGGAAAGCGGCAGGCCGCTCCGACGATGGCGATCGGCTCGGACGACGGGCTGGCCGCGGCGTCCGCCGGGAACGGTTCAGCGGACGGCTCCGGCCGCTCCGGTACGGGTCCGGCCCCCGGCTCGGGCGGCGCGGGGGTTTCCCCGTGCGACGCGGGCGGGGACGCGGGCAGGTCCGGGGCGGGTTCGGCGGCGGGGGCGAGGGCCGTGGCGAGCGCCGGGCCGTGGTCGCGGAGCAGGACACCGGCGAGTTCGGCGACCGTCGGGTTGTCGAAGAACACCACGGGTGCCAGGTCGAGCCCAAACTCATCGTTGATCAGGTTGGCGAACTCGGTGAAGAGCACGGAGTCGAAACCGACGTCGCCGAACTCGACGTCGGGCTCGACGTCCGAGAGCGAGACCTTGAGCAGCCCGGCCGCGATCCGGCAGAGCGCGGCGTTCAGCGCCGGAGCGAGGTCACCGGCGGCCGGGGGCCGGTCCGCCGACCGCTCCGGGGCGGCCCCCGCCGGGCCACCGGGGGCGGGGTCGGCGCCCCCACTACCGGTCAGCGCCTCCAGCGTGCGCGCGACGCGGTCCCGGTCCCCCTCGCCCACCAGGACCACGGTCTCCCGGGTACGCAGCGCCGTCTCCAGCGCGCTGAGCGCCGCGGGAGTGGACAGCGGGGTGAAGCCCGTGGTGGTGGCGGTCAGCCGGACGACCTGGTCGTCGGGGCGCATTCCGCCGTCCCGCCACAGTGGCCAGACCATCGACAGGCTGCGGCCCGCGCGGGTACCGGCCGCGACACGCGCGGCACGCTGTTCGGCGAACGCGTCCAGGAAGCGGTTGGCCATGGCGTAGTCGCTCTGCCCGGCGTTCCCCAGGGTGCCGGACGTCGAGGACATCAGCACGAACAGGTCGAGGTCGTCGTCGGCGGTCGCCGCGTCCAGCGACGCGGCTCCGCCGACCTTCGGCGCCAGCACCCGCTCGCAGTCGCTGAGCCGCTTCTCGGAGACCAGGGCGTCCGCCAGCACACCGGCGGCGTGGAACACGCCGTGCACCCGGCCGAAGCGGTGCCGGACCTCCGCCACGGCCCGCCGCGTCGCCTCGGGGTCGGTGACGTCCACCCGGAGGTGGACGGCGCGTCCGGCGCCGGGCGCCTCCTCCTCCGGCGGTGGCGCCGACCGTCCCAGCGCGACCACGGTGGCCCCGTGGCTGGTGGTGAGGTGGCGGGTCAGGGCGCGCCCCACTCCCCCGGCGCCGCCGGAGACGATGTACGTCCCCCCGGCCCGGAACGGGCTCCGCTCGGTGACCGGTCGCGGATCCGGGGTGAAGCCGCGCACCTCGCGCCCGGCGCCGACGCCACGGACCTCCGCCGCTCCCGAACCGCTCTCCGCCACCAGGTGCCCGGGGGTGGGAGGCGTGTCGTGCGGGACCTCGACCCGCGTGCAGCGGAAGTCGCCGCTCTCCCGGCCGACGGACAGCCCGAACGCCCCGACGGCCACGGCGAGCGGCTCGTCGGCGGCGGGCGGCGTCAGGCACAGGTACGTCACCGGGCGGCCCTGGTGGACGGCGGCCCGCCCGAGTTCGTGCGCGGTGCCCAGCCGGGCAGCGGTGTCCCCGGCGTTCTCCCAGGGGCCGTAGTCCACGACGAGCAGGGGCGCCCTCGCACCCGTCGACTCGCCGTCACCGGCGGGGGGTTCCGCGACGAGCCGTGCGGCGTCGAGGCGCTCGGCGACGGTCAGCCGCGCGACCCGGACGCGGCCGGACCCGGCGGCCTCCCGCCACTCCGCGCCCCGGCGGGGGTCGCCGGTGAGCACCAGCGTGTCCGGCGCGGGGGCGGCGGCGGGCCCGGTCAGCCGCCGCTCGCGCCAGGCGGGGGCCCACAGCTGGGGGGCGGGCGCCTCCGTGGCGCGGGACGCGTCGCCGCCGGCGGGGGACGGCGGCAGCAGCACCAGGTCCCGGAGTGTGAGGGCGGTCCGCCCGCCCACGTCGGCGACGCGGACGTCGCAGCGGATCATCTCGGCGTCGCAGCGGGTGAAGGTGACGTGCGCCCGGCACCGGCCCACCGGGGCCCGGTGCACCGTCAACTCGCTGACCGCGTACGGCAGATAGGCGCCCGGCAGCCCACTTCCGACCACCGTCGCCTGGAGCGCGCCGTCGAGCAGCGCCGGGTGGAGGACGAACCGCTCCGTCTCCCAGCCGGGGGCCGCGGGCACCTCCACGTCGGCCAGCGCCTCCCGGGTACGCCGCCAGAGGGCGTTCACCGAGCGCAGCCCGGGACCGTAGTCCATGGCGCGGTCCCGCAGCGAGCGGTAGACGGCGTCGGCTGTCAGGTGGCCGTCCCAGTCGCCGTCCTCCGGGTCCGGGAGGGGTGGCGGCTCGGCGGAGGGGACGGGGTCGGCCCGCACAACGCAGCGGGCCAGCCGGGCTCCGTCGCGCTCCCGGAAGAGGATCTCGGCCCCCTCGTCCGCCGGGCGGGCCGTCAGTTCCGCCAGGAAGGGGTCCCCGGCCACGGCGATCGGCCGGGACCAGACCATGCCGCTGATCCGGGTGGCGCCGGGCACGCCGTGGCGGCGGGCCGCCCGCAGGGCCAGCTCCAGGTACAGCACGCCGGGCAGCAGGGGCCGCCCGCCGATGACGTGGTCCCGCAGATAGGGCTCGGAGCCGTCCCAGCCCAGCTCGGCCCGGCCCGCGTCCCAGGACCGTTCGCCGGGCAGCGGGGCGTCCGCCTCCGCGACGGCGCTCGCGGGAGCTGGCGGGGGCGCCGCGGTGGTCCCCGTGGACGGCGCCTCCGCCGTCGGCAGCCAGTGGCGCACCGGCTCGAACGGGTAGGGGGGCAGCGGTACCCGGTGGGCACCGGCCACGGGAGGCAGAACGCGGCTCCAGTCGATCTGGGCGCCGCGTGCCCACAGTTCCGCGAGCTTCTCCCACTCGCCCCGGGACGCCAGTTCCGCGAGGAAGGCGGTGGCCGCCGCGCCGCCGTCGAAGACCCCGTTCAGCGCCGAGGCGCCGTGCGCGCGGCCGGAACGGGCCCCGTGTGGCGCGTCCGGACCGTGCTCGGCCAGCGCGTCGAGGGCGTCCAGCAGTTCGTCCAGGCCGGTCACCGGGAAGGCGACCCGGGTCTCCAGGGCCTCCCGGCCCACCCGCAGGGTGTGCGCGACATCGCGCAGCGCCGGGCGGTCCGCGCCGTCGGAGAGCCACGTCCGCAGGCGCCGGGCGACCCGTGCCAGCCGATCCCCGGTGCGGGCGGACAGCACCACCAGTTCGCGGCCGCCGCCCGGCTCCGGAGCGGGTCCGGGCTCACCGTCCCGGTCGTGCGTGAACTCCTCGACCACCACGTGCGCGTTGACCCCGCCCGCCCCGAAGGAGCTGACGCCCGCGCGCCGTGGCCCGTCGGCCTCCCAGGGGGCCGGGTCGCCGGGGACGAAGAACGGCGTTCCCTCCACGTCGAGCGCCGGGTTGAGCTGCCCGGCCCCCAGGGACGGCAGGAGGGTGCGCCGCCGCATCTGGAGCACGACCCTGGTGAGCCCGGCGATCGCGGCGGCCGGTTCGAGGTGCCCGATGTTCCCCTTGACACTGCCCAGGGCCAGCGGCGCGCGGCCGGGGGCGCGCGAGCCGAAGACCCTGCCGAGGCCACGGAACTCGATCGGGTCACCCAGCGGGGTCCCGGTGCCGTGGGCCTCGATCAGGGTGACGGAGTCCGGCTCGACACCGGCCGACCGCAGCGCGTCCCGGACCAGCGCGGCCTGGGCGTCGGGGTTGGGCACCGTGAAACCGCTCGTCCGGCCACCGGAGTTGGTCGCGGTCCCCCGGATCACCGCGTGGACGTGGTCGCCGTCCCGCAGGGCCCTGGAGAGCGGCTTGAGGAGCACCGCCCCGGCGCCCTCGCCCATCACCATCCCGTCGGCCGCGGCGCCGAACGCCGCGCAGCGGCCGGTGGGCGACAACATGCCCATCTGGGCGTACTGGAGGTGCCGGGAGGGGTGGAGGATGAGGTTGACGCCGCCGACGAGCGCCGCCGACACCCGGCCGTTCCGCAGGTCCTCGCAGGCGAGGTGGAGGGCGACCCCCGAACTGGAGCACGCGGTGTCCACGACGAGGCTGGGCCCCGACAGGTCGAGGAAGTACGAGACGCGGTTGGCGATCTGGTAGTTGGCCGCGTAGGGGAGGGAGCGGTCGCCGCGGAGCGCGGTCCCGGCGCCCAGCACCGCGTAGTCCTGTGCCATCGCTCCCACGTACACGCCCACGTCGGGGCCGAGGCTGGCCCGGGTGAGACCGGCGTCCTGGAGCGTCTCGTAGGCGACCTCCAAAAAGAGGCGCTGCTGCGGGTCCATCAACTCCGCCTCGCGCGGGGAGATCTGGAAGAACAGCGAGTCGAAGCGGTCCGGTTCGTCCAGCAGACAGGCCCAGCGCCGCGTGCCGTCGTCCGGCGGCGCGGCTCCCCGCCATCGGCCGGCGTCCACCTCGCGCACGCTGTCGTGGCCGCGCGCCAGGTTCCCGGCCAGGTCCTCCAGGGTGGGGGCGTCGGGGTAGCGGCCCGCCATGCCCACGATCGCGACGGGTTCGCCGGGCGCGGGCGGCGCCTCGTCACCGGCCGGACCGGCGGTGGGGGTAGCGGGTCTGGTGCTCGCGGGCGCCACCGGCCGCTCCGGGACCTCCGGCCGGGTGGACCGGTCGGGCCGGACGTCCTGGGCCACCTCCGGGGCGTCGGGGGCGTCCGGGGCGCGGCGCGTGCGGTGTCCGGCGATGGCCTCCGCGACCTCGCCCAGGGTCCGGTGCTCGAACAGCAGGGTCTGGGGCAGCCTGCCGAAGCGGCTCTCCAGGCGCGCCGTCAGGTCGACGATCGTGAACGAGGTGAGGTCCAGCTCCTCCAGGGTCACCTCCGGCCCGAGCCGTCCGGCGGGCACCCGGAGCACCTGGTGGAAGACCTCCCGCAGCGCCCGCGCGACCTCCTCCTGACCGCCGGCCGGGCGGTCGTCGCCGTCGTTCCGCCCGTCGCCCCGCCCCGGAGAGCGGTCCGGGGCGGCGTCCCCGGCGGTCTCGCGTTCGGCGCGGCGGAGCACCTCCGCGAGGTCGCTCAGCTCCTCGGGGATCGTCCACAGCGCGCTGGACCGGGCCCCCGCCGGAGCGGCGGAGTGGGTGGGTGTGCCCGGGGTTTCCGGCGGCTCGTGGTGGGCGGCGGGCGAGAAGGTCACCGCCGCGGCGTGCGCCGCCGGAAGCCGGAAGACGGTTCCGGTGGCGTCCTCGACGGCCTCGGCGGCGTTTCCGGCGGCGACCTCCTCCAGGAACCGCCGGGCGGGGGCGTTCCGCTCCGTCGGCCGGAACGGCAGTTCCACCGTGTCGAGCCCGGCGCGTACGGCCTCCCCGGCGACGTGTGCCAGCAGGGCGTGCTCGACTCCGCGTCCGAGTACCCGGCAGCTCATCATCAGGGAGTCCACGACCAGGCTCCGGCCGGACGGTTTCGCGGTGGCGACGCCGACCAGGCCGTAGGCGCCGAAGCGGTCGCTGACCTCGGCGACCCAGCACCCGGGTGGGTCCTCGCCCAGGGCGCGCACCTCGGCCTCCGAGCGGCGGAGGGTGGTGGTGTTGAACTGGTTGGTGCGGTAGCTGAGTTGGGATATCCGGGCGTGCTGTCCGGGCGCGGCGGGCGCGATGTCGACACGGAGGCCGAGTCCGTCGATGAAGTCCGCGTAGCTCATCGCCGACTGGCGTACGCTCTCCCGCCGCTGGCTCGCCCGGTAGGTCTCGGCGCGCTGGCGGTCCTCGTCGGTGACCTCCAACTGGTCGAACGCCCACAGGTGTTCGACCGCGGCGGCGGCGCCGGAGGCGTCGGCCGGCAGGGTGAGCGCCAGCACCTGGGGGTGCGCGGCGGAGACCTCCGCCGTCTCCAGGGGGTTGTCGTCGAGGAAGACGAACGCGTCGAGACCCAGGCCGAGTTCGGCGGCGAGGGAGGCGAGGTTCTCGGACTTGGGCAGCCAGTTGACGCGGTGCGCGGCGAGGTGTTCCGCGCCGATCGGCAGGTCGGCGCGGCGCAGCACCGCGAGGACGTCCGCCTCCTCGTTCTTGCTGCACAGGCAGAGCAGCACGCCCCGGTCACGCAGGCCCAGCGCCCACCGCTGGAGTCGTAGCCGTCCCTCCTCGACGGTGACCCCGCGCGTGCCGTCCTCGCCGCAGACCCCGCTCCACAGGGTGTTATCGCAGTCCAGGACCAGCACCTTGGCGGGTGGCTGGGCCAGGGCCCGCACCGCCCGCGCGGTGACCGTGCCGAGCGCGGTGAACGCGAGGGGGGTGTAGGGGATGTGTCCCAGGCGTTCCCGCTCGGGGTCGTGGTGTCCGGGAACGCGGTACTGGTCGCCGAAGTGCCGCCAGTCGACCACGTGCGCGCCGGGGACGTCCGCCAGGTCGGCGCGCAACGTCCGCTCGGCGGCGGCCAGTTCCGACGCGCGGCCGGACGTGCCGGAGTTCCCGGGCGAGGCGGGAGCGAGCACCACGAGCAGCGGCACGGCCGCCCGGGGCGCGAAGCCGCGTACGGCGTCGGTGAACTCCCGTACCGTGCGCTGGCTTTCGTCCTCCGGCCAGTCCTCCAGCCGCAGCAGCACCACGTCGCAGCCGCGCGGGTTGGTGGCGAACGCGCTGCCGGGAACGAGTAGTTCCTGGAAGACCTGGCCGTAGGGGGCGAACTCCACGTCCAGGTCGAGGCCGAGGTGGGTGAGCCAGAACTCCAGTGCCGGGGCGATGGGTTCGGCGGTGAAGGTGGCGGCCACCACCAGGCTGCCCCGGTCCGCCACCTCCGGCTCCGCGCCACGCCCCTCCGGCCGGGGAGGCCGCCGGTGGGGGAAGTCGCTGAGTGTCTCGACGCGGCCGGGTGTGGTGCCCGCGAGCAGGGTCTCGACGAGGGTCACCGCGGCGTCCTCCACGGGCAGCGCCTCGTCGTCCGCGCGCATCGAGTGGGTCAGCGTGGTGCGGAGTCGCGGCGGGCGTGCCAGCACACCGCCCACCGTGGGGAGTTGGGCTACCAGAGCACGCAGCAGGCCCTCGGTGGCGGCCTTCGCGGTGACGTAGTGGGGCCAGTCCGGCGGGGGGTCGTCGAGGGCGCTCGACGAGAGGGCGAGCACGCGGCCGCCGGACCCGGCCAGTTCGCGGGCGAACGCCGCCAGCGGAACCTGGACCAGGGCCAGCGACTGGTGAACGAACTCCAGGAGGCGCAGCCCGTCGTCGGCCGCGAGGTCCATGTCGTGCAGGGGCGGGCAGGCGTTCAGCACCAGGAGGTCACAGCGCCCGTGGGCGGTGACGATCCGCTCCCGCAGCTCCCGGCACCAGTCGGGATCACCGGCGTCGCCGCGTACCGGGACGACCCGCCCGGCCAGCGTCCCCAGGCCGTCCCGGACCGCTTCGGCCTCCTCGTCACTGCGCTGGTAGGCCAGGTAGACGGTGGCGCCCTGCTGGGCCAGCGCCTGGACCAGGGCCGCGCCCAGTCCCCTGCTGCCGCCGACCACCAGCGCCACCCGTCCGGTGAGCCGCCCGGACGGGGCCAGCAGCGCGGCGAGACGATCGGGCGCCGTGGGTTCGGCGCCGCGCCGGGAGTGGACGTGGAGTTCGACCTCGGCGACGGTGGCTCCACCGCCGGGGGCGGACAGTTCCCCGTGGACGGTCACGGTGCGGAAGCCGGGGTTGAGCGTCGTCACCTCCGCCCGGGCCGCCAGCGGAACGTCCCCGGACAGCGCCGCGTCCGCCCCGCCCCGGGGGAAGGTGGCCGCGAACCGGAGGAGCAGCGAGGAACGTCCCGGGTACTCCATCCCCGCCAGGTAGCTGGCCCAGGCGAGCGCCGCGGCGTGCCGCGCCGTCACGCCGCGGTGCCGGACGCCGAGTTCCCTCAGGAGCCGCCCCGACTCCGCCCAGTCCGGGGCGTATTCGTGGGCTCCGCCGCCTCCCGGGCGCAGTTCGCCGAGACCGGGGTCGGCGGGTGTGGCGCGCGGGTGGACGCCACCGCCCGTCGTGGGGGCGTCCGCGGGGGCGGGGCCGGTGGCGAGGACCGCCTCCACGGTCAGTACGGGCCGCTCTCCGTCGAGGAGGGTGACAAGGACGAGGCGTTCGCCGCTCTCCCCCGCTCCCGTGTCCTCGCCCTCCCGCGCGTCCCGCTCGGCGAGGGTGCGCCGGTAGGACCGTCCGGGCACGAGCGGGCCGGGGAAGCGGGCCTCGACGCGGACGAGCCGCTCCCCCTCGCGGTCGGGGATTCCGGCGAGGGCGGCGAGGGCTCCCAGCGCCCCGTGCGCGAGCGGTTCGCCGAACGGCGTGCTCCGGGCGTAACCGCCGTCCGTGTGCAGCGGGTTGTGGTCCCCGCTCGCCTGGGCGAAGGCCGCGACCTGACCGGTGCCGACCCGCACCCGTTCGGTGCCCGCCGGTTCCGCGGGGTGCTCACTCACGCCGCCGCCTCCGCCCTGCTCTCGCGGAGCTGTCTGAGCAGTCCCGTCAGCACCCGGCCCGGGCCGACCTCGACGACGTCCCCGCCGGGCTGGTCCAGGGCGTAGCCCACGCACTCCGTCCAGCGCACCGGCTCGACCAGCTGACGGGTGAGCAGTTCCCCGAGGGACGCGTCCTCGTGCGGGCGGGCGGTGACGTTCGACAGCACGGGGATCTTCAGGTCGTTGAAGCGGTACGACCGGAGGAACGCCCCGAAGCGCTCCGCCGCCGGACGCATGTGCGGCGAGTGGAAGGCTCCGCTGACCGGCAGGGACACCACGCTGCGCGCGCCACCGTCGACGAGCGGCCCCCGCAGGGTGTCGTGGAGGCCACGGGGCCCCGAGAGGACCACCTGGCGTGGCGCGTTGAGGTTGGCGACCGTCACCCCCTCCGGGGCGACGTCCGCCAGCAGCTCGGTCACCCGCCCGGCGTCCAGCCCGATGACGGCGCACATGCCGCCGTCCCCCGCCTCGGCCATCAACCGCGCGCGCTCCGCCACCAGTTCGAGGCCCGTCAGGAAGTCGAAGGCGCCCGCGGCGAAGAGCGCGACGTACTCGCCGAGGCTGTGGCCCGCGAGCAGGGAGGGCACGATCCCGGTCTCGCGCACCCGCTCCAGGTAGGCCAGGGACCCGGCGACGTACAGGGCGGGCTGGGTGTACCGGGTGTCGCCGAGCCGCTCCGCGGGGCCGGAGAGACAGAGGTCCGCCACGGAGTATCCGAGAACGGAGTCGGCCTGCCGCACCAGGTGCGGGTACCGCCCGAAGGCGGCCTCCCCCATCCCCACGCGGTGCGACCCCTGGCCGGGGAAGACGTAGGTCGTGGTCACAGTGCCGCTCCCGGTTCCGCGAGAAGGTCCCGCCCCGTACGGGGTCCGGTGGTGGGCGCCAGGGCGCCGGTGAGCGCCCGGAGCCGCTGGTCGAGGAGGGTGGCGGCACCGGTCATCAGCAGCTCCGCGATGTCGTCGGGGTGCCGGGCGCGCCACGGCTCGTACGGGGTGCCCCGGACGAACTGATTGAAGGCGCCCATGGCGGGCCCGCACTGGATCTGGAAGTCGACGCGGCGCTCGGTGGTCCCGCGCTGCGCCAGCCGGTTGGCGTGGACGAAGTACCACTTGAAGACCAGCGCCATCCGGTGTTTGGGGCTGGCCTCGGCGCGTTCCACCTCCGAGGGCAGCGTGCGGGCGTAGTGCTCCCGGGTCTCCCGCCACACCGCGTCGAAGTCGCGCCCGAGGTAGCGGTCCTGGATCTGGCGGGCGGTCCGCTCGTCGATGTCGTCCAGGCTGTCGTGGCGCCGGTAGACCTCGTACAGCTTGTTGGCGCGGGCAGGGAAGAAGAGGCCCTTCCTGAGCACCTGCACCCGCGCCCCGACTTCGAACATGTCCCCGGCCGGGACCATGGTGGTGTCCGCGACACCGGCGTCGGCCAGCAGGTCCTTCGCCTCGTCGCTGGTTCCCGCCTCGACGGTGCACTGGTTGACGCTGCCGGTCAGCACGAAGTCCGCGCGCAGCACGAAGGCGGCGGCCGCCGCCTCGGGGGTCCCGATCCCGCCCGCGGCGCCGACCCGTACGTCAAGGCCGCCGCGCTCCCGGGCGGTTCGGTCGCGCAGCGCCACCAGGTCGGGCACCAGGGCGAAGGCGGCGCGCTGGTCGGTGTGTCCCCCGGAGTCGGCCTCCGCGCAGATGTCGTCGGCCATCGTGATCCCGGGGGCGAGGGCGGCCTCCTCCTCGGTGATCTCGCCCGCCGCGCGGAGTTCAGCGACCAGGGAGGCGGGTGGCGGAGCGAGGAAGGCGGCGGCGATCTCCGGGCGGGACACCTTGGCCATCACCGAGTTCCGCGCCCGCACGGTGCCGTCCGCGTCCCGGCGCAGCCCGGTCACCCGGTAGCGCACCAGGGGGCGGGTGATCCGCACGTAGGCCGCGGCCTCCACCCGCCGGACGCCGTGGGCGAGATAGACGCTGACGACCTCGTTCTCCAGCGCCGGGTTCTCCGGGCTGCACAGCAGGTTCGCCCCGAAGGCCCCACCCTCCCCCAGCTCGCGGCCGATCCGCCGCACCGCCTCGGCCACCCGGTCCGGGCGCAGCCCGCCCGCGCCGAAGTAGCCGAGCAGTCCGGCCCTGCCCACCCGGACGACCAGCTCGGGGGAGGCGATGCCCTTGTACATCGCGCCCGTGACGTAGGCGTACCGCACCCCGTGGGCCTCCCGGAACCGGGAGCTGCCGAGCGCCTCGGGACGCACCCGGGAGGGGCCGTCCCCGGGCTCCACGGGAGGGCCGTCGGCCGACCATCCGGACATGACTGTGTTTCCTCGCACCGTTGTTAGCGAATGCAATTACTCTGTGGCGGGCTGGTAATTCCCCTGACGCACCGCCAGGGAAGACCGGGAAAACGGGCTTCCAGGGCGTCACGACTGGTCCGGGTGAAATCCCGGAAACTCAGAGGGAGCGGAATTCCCGCTCATGCCAGACCAGGGGATCGCCCGAAGAACCCCCTACCCCGGTGACGCCCCCCACCACAATGAGGTGGTCCCCTCCGGGATACGTCTCACGTACCTCACAGGTAATCCAGGCCAGGGCGTGGCGCAGTACCGGAACACCGTTTCGCACGTCATGGGGGACCCCCACGAAACGCCGTTCCTTGGCCACTCCCCCGGAACACGCGACGGCCACGGCACGGTCCTGGCGCCGCAGCAGACTGACCCCGAAGGCCCCCTCGGCCCGCACATGGGCCAGCGTGGAGCTACTCCGCGCGAGACAGGCCATGACCAGCAAGGGGTCGAGCGAGAGCGAGGAGACCGCCGTCCCCGTCATCCCGACGGGCCCGTCGGCGGTCATCGCCGAGATCACCGCGACCCCGCTGGGCCACTGGGCGAAGGCGTCACGGAAGAGCGCGCTCCGCTCCTCCCCCTCGTCGTCGATACCGCTGGAGGACACCTTCCCCGCCCTTCCCCGCTCCGACCGGGCCGGGGGCGTCAGCTGTCCGAACGGTTCGCCCTGCGCTCCTCGTAGCGCTCCAGGATCTTCGGCATCTCCTCGGAGAGGAAGTCGAGGAAACGCCCCATGTTGACGATCCGCTGGAGCCGCTCCTCCGGGACGCCCTCCGCGCGGAGGGAGACGATCCCCTCGTTGATGATGCGTCCCAGGTCCGGGAACTCGGCGAAGACCCTGCGCACCTTCGGCGCCCAGGAGTTCTCCAGCAGCCGGAGGGTGTACTCCTCGTCGAACGAGCCCCGCCGTTCGAAGACCTTGACGGGGTTGCCCTCCGGGGTGAGCTGGTCGACGATGCGGTCCACCGCCTCCCGGGGCACACCCAGGGTGCGCACGATGTCGCTCACCGGCTGCTCGGGCGGGTCGCAGATCAGCATCCATCCGACCACCCGCCCCTGGTCGACGGGGAGTCCGTCGTTCTGGAAGTAGTACTCGGCGATCCGCTCGACGAAGTCCCTCTCGTCGGCCGCCATCGTGGTCGCCACACTGTCCGTGCTCATGCGTAACTCCTCGGGAAAACAGACTCTGGAAACTCGGGGGCGGGGCTCAGGAGACCGTGGTCCCCTCCCTCTCCTCCCAGCGCCTCGTCATGTCCGCGAGATCGCTGACGACGTGCCCGAAGAGTTCCTCCAGCTCCGCGACGCGCTGGCGGCGCTCCTCGCTCTCGCCCTCCAGCACGCCGAGCCCGAACTGGAAGATCTCGTGGAACCGCGGCCAGCTGGCCAGGGTGGCCGCCACGGTCTTCGGGTAGCCGTCGTCGGTGAGGCGGTAGCGCGTCTCGCCGTCGCTCCCCTCGATCCGCTCGTACAGCCCGGCCTGTTCCAGATGCTCGACGATGTGCTCGATCTGGTCGGGAGTGGCGTCGATCGCCCGCGCCATCGAGGTCAGGCTCTGCTCCACGGGATCGCTGATCATCATCCAGGACACCACGCGGGCGGTCTCCCAGCCCGCTCCGTGCGTCTCCCGGTAGTGCGCGGCCATGGTGTCGACGAACTTCCGCTCCGCCGGGGAGAGCGTGGCGTATGTGGCGCCGTCAGCCGAATTACTCATCGTTTCAACCTTTCAGGCAGTGCGAGACACAACCGCGCTTCCATGGCAACCGAGACGCAGCGGCCAGTCAGCCAATCGACCCGGAGTGGACGTACGGGAACACCACGCACGCCTTCGCGACGCACACTCGTCGCGGAATGTTCTGAGACTTGTTACTGATGGGTCATTCGCACCCTTGCCCCCGCTGCGATCAGCTATAGCCCACCACCGTCGCGATGCATAAAAACTATCAGCGCAACTTGACCGCAGCAAGGCGCGGTTGTGTCACACGACGGTGACAACTCCTTTGTTTTCGCACACTCTTCAATCACTTTCCTGGCGGGCCGCACACGAGGCGACGGCATCCGCGCGTGGGGCTCACGCCCCGTCCGTCCACCCCTCCGGCCAGCCGAGGAGCCGGGCGCCCAGCACCGCGGCCTCCAGGGTGAACCGCTGGGTCGGATCGGTCGCCGAGTACCCCGTCAGGCTCCTGATGCGGTCGAGGCGGTACACCACCGCCCGCGGGGTGACCTCCAACTCCCTCGCGGTCGCGCTGGTGTTGCCGCAGCAGGCGAAGAACGCCCGCAGTGTGTCGAGAAAGGGGACCGCGCCGCCCCGGGCCCGTTTCAGCGGATGGAGGACGGTCGTGACCAGGTCGGTGATCGCCTCCCGGTCGCGCAGCAACACCGGGAACACCAGCAGGTCGGCGGCCTTGAGCACCCGCGGCTGAAGACCGAGGCGCTCCGCGAGGTCGATGGCGTTCCTCGCCTCGGTGTAGGAGGCCATGACGCCGTGCACGCCGGGGTGGGGCCGCCCCACCCCCACACGCCATCGCTCCCCCTCCCCCAGCGCCTTCACCAGACTTCGCAACAGCTCCGCTGGTCCGCCCCCCAGCCCACCGGAGGCGAGCGCCACCAGCTGTCCGTCGCGCACCGTGACGAGCACGTTCCAGAAGCCGAAGCGCGCGGACAGGGAGTCCCGCACCTGCCGGGCCACCGCGTCGCCCCCCGCCAGCGGGCGTTCCCACGCCACCACGACCACCACGTGCTCACCGGTCAGGGCGATCCCGAACCGCTCGGCGCGCTTGACCAGCCCGTCGGGCGCGCAGCGGCCGGCCAGCAGGTCGTCGACCAGCTCCTGACGCGTCGCGTCGTCCTGTTCGGCGGCGAGCTTCTGGCCCCGGCCGTACCCGTCGGACAGCGCGGCGGCCGCCCGCCGGGTCACGGCCAGCAGGGCACCCGGAGTGAGCGCCCGGACCTCGGGAACGCGCCGGGCGGCGAGTTCGGACACCGCCAGGTACAGGTCAAGAAGTGCGCTCAGCGGAATCCCGGAACCCGCGGCGTGGGCTCCGCGTTCCCGCAGCGCCTCCACCTCGTCCCGGCACAGCAGGCGCCCGGTGGCGGCCACCTCACGCAGCGCGTCGAGGTAGCCCCCCAGGAACTCGGCGGGAACACCCGCGCTCTTGCTCGCGGCCCGGACAACCGCGTACGGCGTACGGTCCACCGCCCCAGCTGCTCTGCCCACGGCTCTCTCCCACTCGGACGATCCAACCCACGTGCTGCGGGCAGGTTGTCACGTCCGGATGTCCCGTCGCTCGAAGGCCAGGACGGCGATACCGACGGCGGCCCCGCTCATCAGCGCCAGCGCCAGCAGGTGTCCCGGGTGGAGCCCGTCCTGGAGCGGTGAGCCGCCCAGGTAGTAGTGGAACGGCGAGAGCCAGCGGAGCGGTTCGATGGCCGCGTACTCCCGCCCCAGCGTGTACAGCAGGTACGTGGCCAGCGCCACGGTGCCCGTGACCGCCAGCGTGGTCGCGCGGCGGCCGGTGAAGGCGCTGACGGCCAGCGCGAACGCCCCGAAGAACAGCCCGACGCCCAGCAGTCCCAGCGACACGGCGGTGGTTCCGGCGACGCCGACCCCCATGTCGAGCGCCGCGTCGTTCGCCAGCACCGTCAGCCAGACGGCCAGCGCCACCAGGGACAGCGCGCCCACGAGCGCGGCCACCCACTCCAGCAGGTACCTGCGCCTGCTGATCGGCAGGCTGAGCAGGACGTCCGCGTGGCCGGACTCCTCCGGCCCGGCGATCGCCGAGGTCGCCCAGACCAGGGCGCAGCCGATGATCAGCAGCGGGGCGAAGAACTGGAACACGACGGTCTGTAGGTACCCGGCTCCGGTGGAGAGATCACCGATCCCGCCCATGAAGTCGCCGACGCCGCTCGGGACCCGGTCGGCGACGTCGGCCGCCTGCTTCCGGTCGTCCTTGAAGCCGGAGAACGAGGAGGCGTAGACGAAGACGAAGAAGGCGGTGCCGAGCGTCCAGCCGATCAGGGCCCGCCTGCCGTCCGTCCACGCCTTACGCGTCACGTGATACGGCACTGGACCCTCCTCGCTCCGTCTCGGTGTGCTGTTCGTAGTAGTCCAGGAAGGAGTCCTCCAGGTCGGGCCGCTCGCTGACCAGGTCCCGTACCGGGAACGCGGCGAGCGCCTTGACCAGCGGGTCCATCGAACCCTCCACCGCGCAGTGGAGCACGTTGTCCGCGATGCTCGCCTCGCGGACCCCGGGCACCTCCTCGAAGGCGGTGAGCGGCACCTCGTCCTCGAAGCGCACCTCGACCTTGCGCAGGGTCCGCTCGGTCAGCGCGGACACCTCCCGCACGGTGACCAGGCGCCCCTGTCGCAGCACGCCGACCCGGCCGGCCACGTGCTGCACCTCCGCGAGCACGTGGGACGACATGAACACGGTCTGTCCGGCGTCCCTCGCCTCCCGGACCATGGCCAGGAACTCCTGCTGTACCAGGGGGTCGAGGCCCGAGGTGGGCTCGTCCAGGATGAGCAGGCTCGGCTCGTGCATGAACGCCTGGATGAGGCCGACCTTCTGCTTGTTGCCCTTCGAGAGATCCCGGAGGCGGACGGACAGGTCCACGTTCAGCCGCTCGGCCAGCCCCTCGATCCGCTCCCGCGGCACCCCGCCCCGCACCCCGGCGAGGAAGTGGAGGAAGGAGGCACCGCGCTGACGGCCCTCCAGCACCAGCTCCCCCGGCAGGTATCCGATCCGCCGGCGGATCCCCGGCGCGCGCGCCGGTTCCTCGCCGAGCACCCGCAGGCGTCCCGACGTGGGCCGGATGAGATCGAGCATCATGCGGATCACGGTGGTCTTCCCAGCACCGTTCGCGCCCAGAAAGCCGAAGACCTCCCCGGGCCCGACCGTCAGCGAGACTTCCTCCACCCCGCGCCGCTCGCCGTAGCGCTTGGTGAGGCGTTCGGCCTCCAGTACAGCGCTCACCCCACCCACCCCCATCACCTTGAGAAACGTGTGCCTCTGCTGGCGGCAGTCTTCTCCTCCTGATCACAGCGAACCAGATCGACAACGCGACAACTCGCCGGGGGCAACTCTTCCGGAACCCAGAAGAGTCCCGAACTCCCGGGCGTCTCCGCCCCGTTGCCGCGCGGGGCCGGACAGCCGCGCCGGGCCGGAAGGGCGGGCATACTCGCTGGATGACGGCACACGGCGGACCCGGCGGGACGGCGGCGGACGGCGGCTCCCGGCCGGAGACGGCAAGGGGACCGGAGGCGCCGGGGACCGTCCCGGCCGACGACGGCGGGGACGGCCCGGGCGCGGTGACCCGGGGGCGGCCGGTCTTCGACGCGCATCTGCACATCGTCGATCCACGGTTCCCGCTGGTCGAGAACGACGGGTATCTGCCGCCGCCGTTCCCCGTCGCGCGGTACCGGGCGCGCGTCGCCGGGCTGGGGGTGCGGGGCGGAGCGGTGGTCTCGGGCTCCTTCCAGGGCTGTGACCAGGGCTATCTGCGGGCGGCCCTGGCTGAGCTGGGGCCGGGGTTCGTCGGCGTCACACAGCTTCCGGCGTCGGTGACGGACGAGGAGATCCGCGCGCTGGACGCCGCCGGGGTGCGGGCGGTCCGCTGCAACGTGCGGCGGGGTGGCCCGGCCGGGCTGGACGATCTGGACCGGCTGGCGCGCCGGGTGCACGAGGTGGCCGGATGGCACACCGAGCTGTACGTCGACGCGCGGGAGCTGCCGGAGGTGGCGGGGGTGGTGCGGGCCCTGCCCGCGGTCTGCGTCGACCATCTCGGGCTGCACCGGGACGGACTGCCCGCGCTGCTGGCGCTGGTCGAGCACGGTGTCCGGGTGAAGGCGACGGGGTTCGGCCGGGTCGAGCTGGATCCGGCCGAGGCCATGGCCGCCGTCGTACGCGTCGATCCGGCGGCGCTGATGGCCGGGACGGACCTGCCGTCCACCCGGGCCCGACGGCCGTTCGTGGACGAGGACTTCGAGGTCGTGGCGGAGGCGGTGGGTGAGGAGCACCTGGACGCGGTGCTGTGGGACAACGCCGCCGCGTTCTACCGGCTTCCGGCCGGGTTCGCGGGCGGCGCGGCGGCCGGGGGCTGAGGCGCTCTCCGGCCGGTGGCCGGTTCCGGCGGTGCCGGGGGCGGCGATCCCGGGTGTGCCGGGGGCGCGGAACGGTGCTGGTCGCGCGCTGGTGGGGCGCGCGACCCCCGGGGGCCGGCCCCCGGCCCGGCGGAGCCCCTTTCGGGTGAGGCGCGGTCACGAGATATCTTGATGTCGAGCAATGTTGCATACGTGGAGCGGAGCACCCGGTGACTGACTCGACCATCATCTACACACAGACCGACGAGGCCCCGGCCCTGGCGACGTATTCGTTCCTGCCGGTGGTCGAGGCGTACGCGGCGAAGGCCGGGGTCCGCGTGGAGAGCCGCGACATCTCGCTGGCGGGGCGGATCATCGCCACCTTCCCGGAGTACCTCCAGGAGAGCCAGCGCATCGACGACGCGCTCGCCGAGCTGGGCGAGCTGGCGAAGACCCCCGGCGCGAACATCATCAAGCTGCCGAACATCTCGGCGTCCATCCCGCAGCTGAAGGCGGCCATCGCCGAGCTCCAGCAGCAGGGTTACGCGCTGCCGGACTACCCGGACGAGCCGAAGACGGACGAGGAGCGGGAGATCCACGCCCGCTACAGCAAGGTCAAGGGCAGCGCCGTCAACCCGGTGCTGCGGGAGGGCAACTCCGACCGCCGCGCGCCCGCCTCGGTGAAGAACTACGCCAAGGCGCACCCGCACCGGATGGGTGCCTGGTCGGCCGAGTCGAAGACCAACGTCGCGCACATGGACGACGACGACTTCCGCTCCACGGAGAAGTCCGCCGTGATCTCCGAGACGGGTTCGCTGCGGATCGAGCTGTCCGGAGACGACGGCAGCACCACGGTGCTGCGCGAGTCGGTGCCGGTGCTGGAGGGCGAGGTGGTGGACGCGTCCGTGATGCGGGTCGCGGCGCTGCGCGAGTTCCTGGCGGCGCAGGTCGCCCGGGCCAAGGCCGAGGACGTGCTGTTCTCGGTGCACCTGAAGGCGACCATGATGAAGGTCTCCGACCCGATCATCTTCGGCCACGCGGTACGCGCCTTCTTCCCGAAGACCTTCGCGGCGCACGGCGCGACGCTGGCCGCCGCGGGGCTCACCCCGAACGACGGGCTGGGCGGCATCCTCACCGGGCTGGAGTCGCTGCCGGAGGGCGCGGAGATCAAGGCGTCCCTCGACGCCGAGCTGGCCGAGGGACCCGCGCTGGCCATGGTCGACTCGCACCGGGGCATCACCAACCTGCACGTGCCGAGCGACGTGATCGTCGACGCCTCGATGCCCGCGATGATCCGCACCTCCGGGCACATGTGGAACGCCGACGACCAGGAGGCCGACGCCCTCGCGGTCATCCCGGACAGCAGCTACGCCGGGATCTACCAGGCCGTCATCGAGGACTGCCGGGCCAACGGCGCGTTCGACCCGGCCACGATGGGCTCGGTGCCCAACGTGGGGCTGATGGCGCAGAAGGCCGAGGAGTACGGCAGCCACGACAAGACCTTCGAGATCCCCACCACCGGCACGGTGCGGGTCCTGGACGGGCGGGGCGAGGCGCTGCTGGAGCACGCGGTGAGCACCGGGGACATCTGGCGCATGTGCCAGACGAAGGACGTGCCGATCCGCGACTGGGTCAAGCTGGCCGTCACCCGGGCGCGCGCCACCGGCGACCCCGCGGTCTTCTGGCTCGACGCCGACCGGGCGCACGACGCCCAGCTGATCGCGAAGGTCCGCACCTACCTCGCGGAGCACGACACCGAGGGGCTGCGCATCGAGATCATGACGCCGGTGGAGGCCGCGAAGTTCTCGCTGGAGCGGATCCGGCGCGGTGAGAACACCATCTCGGTCACCGGCAACGTGCTGCGGGACTACCTGACGGACCTGTTCCCGATCCTGGAGCTCGGCACGAGCGCGAAGATGCTCTCGGTGGTTCCGCTGATCAACGGTGGCGGGCTGTTCGAGACCGGTGCGGGCGGCTCCGCCCCGAAGCACGTCCAGCAGCTGGTCAAGGAGAACTACCTGCGCTGGGACAGCCTGGGCGAGTTCCTGGCGCTGGCGGTCAGCTTCGAGCACCTGGCGCAGACCACCGGCAACGCGCGCGCCCAGGTGCTGGCCGACACCCTGGACCGCGCCACCGGCACCTTCCTCGACGAGGGCAAGTCGCCGAGCCGCAAGCTGGGCGGGATCGACAACCGGGGCAGCCACTTCTACCTGGCGCTGCGCTGGGCGCAGGAGCTGGCCGGTCAGCAGGACGACCCCGAACTGGCCGCCGCGTTCTCGGAGTTCGCGAAGACCCTCGCCGAGCGGGAGACCGCGATCGTCGACGAGCTGACGGCCGTGCAGGGTTCCCCGGCGGACATCGGCGGCTACTACCAGCCCGACCAGGCGAAGACCGCCGCCGTGATGCGTCCCTCGGCCACCCTGAACGAGGCGCTGGCGTCGCTCAGCTGAGCGTGAGCACCCCACGCCGGGACGGAAGCGGCGTGTGAGCGGGGCCCCGGCCGTCCACGGCCGGGGCCCCGCACGTGTACCCGCGTACCCGTGTGCCGGAGCCGCTCAGGGGAGTTCGTTCGGTGGGCCACGGGGCGTGGCCTAGGCTGCGGAGGATGGTCACGCTGTCGCTGTCTCCGCCGTGCTTCTCCCCCGGTGAACTGGCCGAGGTGGTCGAGATGTACGCGAGCAACCCGGACTACTGGCGGGACGCGGGCGAGTACGACCCGGAGGAACTCGACCCCGCCCGGATCGAGGCGGATCTGCGGGCGGAGGTGGCGGCGCCGGGCTGCGCGGTCCTGCTGGCCCGCGACGCGGAGGGGGTCCTGCTGGGCCAGCTCACGCTGCTGGACCGGCATCCGGTCAGCGGTCACCCGTGGATCGCGCTGCTGATGGTGCACGGCCGCCTGCACCGCGCCGGTGTGGGGCGGCGGCTGGCCGCCGCGGCCGAGCGGCGCTTCGCGGACGCGGGAGGTCGGGCCGTCGAGCTGGCCGTGCTGGAGAACCGGCCCTCGGCGCTGGCGTTCTGGACCGCGCTGGGCTGGCGGGAGATCGACCGCCGTCCCGACGTGGCGCACGGCAGGCCCTGTGTGGTGCTGAGCAAGCCGCTGTGCTGACGGCCGCCCGCGGCCGAGTCCCCCGCGACCGTGCTTCCGTCCGAGCGGGGGCCGGAACGGGGACGGGGCGGGCCCGCGTTGGGCCCGGCGCCGTTCAACGACTGCCCGCCGTACGGGAGATGGGACCATCACGCGGACACGGCACGCCCGGAGGCCGAGGTGCGGCGCCCGTGGGCGGAGGGGGCGTCAGCCGAGCGGGTCGGCCGCGGCGGCCGGGCGCGGTTCGGCCGCCGCGCCCTCCGGGAGCAGCAGGGCCATGCCGATGTCCGTCAACCGCTCGGGCAGGTCGGCGCGTTCGCCCAGGCGTCCGGTACGGGCCGCGTTGTCGACGATGGTGAGGACGGCGCCGATCACGATCCGGGCCTCCGGCCGTTCCAGCCCCGGCCGCACCTGGTCGAGCACCCGCACCCAGAGAGCGAGGTAGTCGCGCTGGGTCTGGACGGCGGCGCGGCGTTCCTTCTCCGGCAGTTGCTCCAGTTCGCTGATGAGCAGACCGATGAGGTGGCTGTGGTGCAGCGCGAACTCGATGTAGGAACGGAGCAGTTGGTCGAGCCGTTCGCGCGGGGTGGTGGCGCGCGCGAGGGCCAGCGCGGTGCCGGCGCGGCGCTGCTCCCCGCCGCGTACGACGGCGGCGACCAGCAGGTCGGTCTTGCTGGGGAAGTGCTTGTAGATGCTGGGGCCGGAGGCTCCGGCGGCCTCACCGATGTCGTCGGTGCTGACCGACTGGAAGCCGCGTTCGTCGAAGAGCCGGATGGCCTCGCTGAGGATCTCCTCGCGGCGGGACATGGAGAGTTCGAGGTATCCGCCGCCTCTCGGCCCACGCCCCTCGGCCCCCCGGAACGGGTCGCCGAGCGGGCTGTACGCGGCGGACAGGGCAAGGCCGTGCAGCAGGTCCTCGAAGCGGCGGCGCGGCAGGGAGACGCGGTGCCCGGAGATGCTGCCGTACACCGACAGCACCGCCCAGGCGAGTAACTCGCCGTTCTGCTCGCTGAGTTCGGGCCGTACGGCGCGGATGAGGGTGCTGGTGCGGCTGGCGATGTCGCTGAGTGCCCGGCGCAGCTGGGCGCGCCGTTCGGCGGGCAGGTGCCGCGCCTCGCGCTGCCAGAGCGTCGCGGAGCCGCGCCGTTCCACCCCTTCGGCCGCCGAGGCCCACAGGTACGAGTCGAGGTCCGGTGCGGCGTCCAGCGAGGCGGCGATGGCCTCGATGGGCACGGTGACGACGTGCAGCAGCAGGTCGGGCTTGCCCCGGAAGTGCCGGTAGAGCGCGGGCGCGGTGATGCCGACGGCACCGGCCACGTCGGCGACCGACACGTTGTGGTAGCCGCGTTCGCAGAAGAGCGTCGTGGCGGCGGTGACGATCCGCGCCTTGCGGTCGGACGGTCTCCGCACGCTCTCCCGCTCAGACGCTGCTGCCCGCATCCCTCTCCGCCCCTCGCCGCGGTCCGCCGTCGCCGCGGACCGTCCCCAGGCTAGTACACCCCGGCCGGGCGCCTCCCGGAGCTTGACAATCCGAACGGACCCGAACTGGCCTCGGAACGCCGGGAGTCGAGCGTTCGAGCGGCCCACCGTACGGGCGCGGCCGCGGGCGGGCGGCGAGGTGACCGGCCGGAAGTCTGGCGCCGGAGCGTCAACCGCGAGGCCGTCGCGGGGTGTTCGTGCGCGGTTCGATGGCGGCTTCACGACGCGGGGCCGGACGCCGCCCCGTTGGGGCCCGTGCGCCGTCGGCGGCGGCGTACGCTGCTGCCCCGTCCTCCGCCGGGACGGCCGTCGCCACGACGGCGCGACCGTCCGCCGCCGGTGCCGACCGTGGGGCGGGGACGGTCGGCACGCCCGTCCGGCAGCGCCGCAGCGACCAGGGAGCACACCTCGTGACCGAGCACCCCGACGGCCCGCACCCACCCCTCCGGCTGGACCTCGCCGTCCCCGGTGGCCCCTCGGAGGTGGGCGTGGCGGCCGAGGTGGCCGAACGCCGGGGCCTGGACCGGCTGATGGCCGCCGAGACCGCGCACAGTCCGTTCCTGACGCTGGTGCGCGCGGCCGAACGGACCCGTTCGGTGGAGCTGGCCACCGGCGTGGCGATCGCCTTCGCGCGGACACCGATGAGTCTCGCCTACGAGGCGTGGGGGCTGCACGAGATGTCCGGCGGCCGGGCGGTCATCGGTCTGGGCTCGCAGATCAAGCCCCATGTGGTGCGCCGCTACGGGATGCCGTGGGACCGTCCCGCCGCGCGGATGCGGGAGTACGTGCGCGCGGTACGGGCGATCTGGCACAGCTGGCAGACCGGTGAACGGCTCGCGTTCCGGGGCGACTTCTACAGCCACACGCTGATGACCCCGGCCTTCTCCCCCGGCCCGCTGGCCGCCGGGCCGCCACCGATCCTGCTGGCCGGGGTCGGGCCGCGGATGACGTCGGCCGCCGGGGCCGTCGCCGACGGCTTCATCGGCCACCCCTTCACCTCGCCCGGGCATCTGGCAGGGGAGGTGCTGCCCCGTGTCCGGGCCGCCCGGGCCACGGCCGAGGCGGCGGGTGAGCCGTGGACGCGGCGGCCCTTCGAGGTGGTGGGCAGCGTGCTGGTGGCGACCGGGCGCACCGCGGAGGAACGCGCGGCCCAGCGCGCCGGGGTCCGTGCGCGTCTCGCGTTCTATGCCTCAACCCCCGCCTACCGCACGGTGGTTGATGCCCTCGGTCTGGGCGATCTCCAGGAGGAGCTGCACCGGCTGTCACTGCGGGGCCGCTGGACGGACATGGCCGGGCTCGTCGACGACGAGGTCTTCCGCGTCTTCGCCGTGGACGGAACGCCCGAGGAGGCTGCCCGGGAGATCCGGCGGCGGTACGCCGGGCTCGTCGACCGGATCTGCGTGCACGGGCCGGAGGGCGCGGATCCGTCGCCGCTCGCCGACGTCCTCACCGCCCTCCGCACCCTCCGCTGACCGCTCCCCCACCACGCGCCACCCCGCGCGGCCCGCTCGCCCCCGGTGGCGAGGTACGCGCCCGCGTCCGGGACGCTGACACCGGACAGCGGGGGATCGCGGGCGACCGCGCGGGCGACGGTACGGAGCGCCGGGGCCGGTGCTCCGGAGCGCCGGGGTCAGTCCGCGTCCAGCGCCGACCGAACCTGCCGCACCACCTGCCAGAGCGGCGCCTTCCGCGGGGCGACGACCACGACGACCTCCTCGTCCGCCACCCCGCTTCCGCTCCCCGCCCGGCTCCCCTCCCCTGTCGCGTCCGTCACGGCCCCCGCCCCCTCACCCGCCCGGAGCCCGGCGACCGGCGGCCGGTCCGTGCCCGACCAGGTCTCGATCACCAGCGCGAGCGCCCTGTCCACGGCGGCCTCGGCGTCCCCTTCTCCGCCCGAACGCAGCCACGAGCGCAGGCCGTTGTTGTGCGCCGCCACGACGGAGGCGGCCACGACCTCGGCGCGCAGCGCGCCGTCGGGGGTGCCCGCGTACCGCCCGCGCAGGTAACCGGCGAGGGTGCGCTCGTATCGCCGCACCACGGACAGTTCGTAGGTGCGCAGCCCAGGCACGTCGCGGGTCAGTCGGTAGCGCTGGACCGAGAACTCGGGCTTGGCGGCGTACATCCGCAGGACGTTCCGGGCCGCCTGGCAGACCGCGACGAGCGGGTCGCCCTCCGCCTGTCCCTCCAGGAAGACCGTCATCTCGGCCAGGCACCGTTCGTGGTCCGGGAAGACCGCGTCCTCCTTGGACGGGAAGTAGCGGAAGAACGACCGCCGTCCCACCCCCGCGCGCGCCACGATGTCGTCCACCGTGGTGCGCTCGAATCCGCGCTCCAGGAAGAGTTCGAACGCCGCGTCGGCGATCACCTCCCGCATGGAGGTCCGGCCCTGCGGGTCGGCGGACGGAGATCCGGGTGTCGCCCTGGGTTGTTCTCGCGCCTCTGCCATGCCGGGAACGTAGCACCGGACGAGCGATTTGGCACTGAGTTCCTTTACGGAGGGTACTGAGTGTCATATCGTCGCGGTACCAACCGCGTCGTCCCGGTACCCACCGCGCGACAGCGGGCCTATCGACCCAGAACGAGCACGAGGGAGTCGGCGTGAGCTTGAGGATTGTCGTGTGTGTGAAGTACGTGCCGGACGCCGCGGGGGAGCGGGGTTTTGATGATGACTTCGTGACGGATCGTGAGGGGGTGGATGGTCTGTTGTCGGAGTTGGATGAGTACGCGGTGGAGCAGGCGTTGCGGGTGGCTGAGGGGGTGGAGGGTGCTGAGGTGACGGTGTTGACGGTGGGTCCGGAGGATGCGGGGGACGCGTTGCGGAAGGCGTTGTCGATGGGGGCGGATCGGGCGGTGCATGTGGAGGATGAGGAGGTGCGGGGTTCGGATGCGGTGGCGTCGTCGTTGGTGTTGGCGCGGGCGGTGGAGAAGGCGGGGTTTGATGTGGTGATGTGTGGGATGGCGTCGACGGACGGGACGATGGGGGTGGTTCCGGCGATGTTGGCGGAGCGGTTGGGGGTGGCGCAGGTGACGTTGTTGTCTGAGGTGTCGGTTGGGGATGGTGTGGTGCGGGGGCGTCGGGATGGGGATGTGGCGAGTGAGGAGTTGGAGGCGGCGTTGCCGGCGGTGGTGTCGGTGACGGATCAGTCGGGTGAGGCGCGGTATCCGTCGTTCAAGGGGATCATGGCGGCGAAGAAGAAGCCGGTGGTCTCGTGGGATCTGGATGATCTGGATCTGGAGGCGGAGCAGGTGGGTGTGGCGGGTTCGCGTACGCGGGTGGAGTCGGTGACCGAGCGTCCGGCGCGGGTGGCGGGCACGGTGGTCAAGGATGAGGGTGAGGGGGCTCGTCAGCTCGCGGAGTTCCTCGCTGGTCAGAAGTTCATCTGACCTTGCCCCGGTGCCACGTCAAGAGCCACACGGATCACGAGTCCCTGGTGATGGGGCGCTGGTGATGGGGTGCCATCTGGCGGATGACGCCCGGTGGATGACGCTTGGTGGATGACGCCTGGCTGACCACGAGCCACGGCGCGACTCCTGAAACTACCAGCTACCAACTATCGGCTATCGGCTGTGGGCTGCGGTTGGCTGGTCGCGGGTGGCCGTGTCTGGGTGAGGCGTCGCGGGGTCAGACTCCGGGTCACGCTCCATGAGTTGTGGGTCGTGGGTTGCGGGCCGTGGGTTGTGGGTTGGGGTCGTTCCTTTCCTGTTTCCCTGTCTTCGTCCCCGTCCCGGCTCCGGTTCCGGTCTGGTCCGGCTCTGGTTCTGGCCTGGTTCTGGCCTGGTTCTGGTTTCTGTTCTTCGTTCTGTTCCTCGTTTCTGTCTTCGTTCTCGTTGGGAGAGAGTCATGGCTGATGTTCTGGTGTTTGTTGATCATGTGGATGGTCAGGTGCGGAAGCCGACGTTGGAGTTGTTGACGTTGGCGCGGAGGTTGGGTGATCCGGTGGCGGTGTTTGTGGGGTCGGGTGTGGAGGGTGCGGCTGGGGTGTTGGGTGAGTATGGGGCGGTGCGGGTGTTGGGGGTGGATGGGCCGGAGTTCGGGGAGTTTTCGGTGGTGCCGTTGGTGGATGTGTTGGAGGCGGCGGTGGGGGTGGTGGATCCGGTGGCGGTGTTGGTGTCGTCGTCGGCGGAGGGGAAGGAGGTCGCGGGTCGGTTGGCGGTGCGGTTGGGGTCGGGTGTGTTGACGGACGCGGTGGATGTGGTGGCGGGTGAGGAGGGTCCGGTGGTGGTGCAGTCGGTGTTCGCGGCGTCGTATGCGACGCGGTCGCGGGTGGTGGGTGGGGTTGCGGTGATCGCGGTAAAGCCGAACGCGGTGGCGCCGGAGGCGGTCGCGGGTGCGGGGGTGGTGGAGGAGTTGTCGGTGGTGTTGGGTGAGTTGGCGCGGGGGACGCGGGTGGTTTCGCGTGCGGCGCGGGAGTCGAGTGGGCGTCCGGAGTTGACGGAGGCGGCGGTGGTGGTCTCGGGTGGTCGTGGGGTGAATGGGGCGGAGAACTTCCCGGTGATTGAGGGGTTGGCGGATGCGTTGGGTGGTGCGGTGGGGGCGTCGCGGGCGGCGGTGGACGCGGGGTGGTATCCGCATTCGCATCAGGTGGGTCAGACGGGGAAGTCGGTGTCGCCGCAGTTGTATGTGGCGGCGGGTATTTCCGGGGCGATTCAGCATCGTGCGGGGATGCAGACCTCGAAGACGATCGTGGCGATCAATAAGGACGCTGAGGCGCCGATCTTCGATCTGGTGGACTACGGCGTGGTCGGGGACCTCTTCGAGGTCGTGCCCCAGCTGACCGAGGACATCAACCAACGCAAGAGCTGAACTCGCTTGCCTGTCCCGGCTGTCGAGAACCCCGGGCCGTACGGGACCTGTCCCGCGCGGCCCGGGGTTCGTCGTCGTGGGGACTCTCCCGGCGGCGCCGTTCTCCCGTCCCGCGTCACGCGTCAGCTCGCTGGGCTGAGTTCGCGGGTGACGGTCGCATGTGCGCTGTGGGGAGCGGCTGTTGAGGCGTGGCTCGTGTCCGTCCGTGGCGCGTGAACGGGGCGCGACGGCCGCGGGGCCGGGCCCCCGGCGAGGGTGAAGTGGTCGCCGGGGGCGGGGGGTTGGGTTTGGTGGAGTGGGTTACTGGGCTGTGGGGGGTTGCGGGGCGCGGGGGGTGTAGCTGAGGACCTCGCGGTCCTCCAGCAGGGGGACGACCTGGAAGAGGACGATGTGCTGGAAGTGCTCGGTGGCCCGGTGCGTCTCGAAGTCGGCCGCGGTCCGGTACTCCTCGTACAGCAGGATCGTCCGGGGGTCGTCGGTGGCCTGGTGGACCCGGTAGCCGAGGTTGCCGGGTTCCTGCCTACTGGCGGTGGCGACGGTGTCGAGCAGGGCGAGCACCTCGTCCTGCCGGTCGGGCAGGGTGCGGTAGCGGGCGACGACGACGTGGCTCATGGTCTGTTCCTCACGGAAAGCGAGTAGGGGCGGGGATCGGTGGGAGGTCCGGGGCGGCGGCCGAGTGCGGGCCGCCGCCCCGGACGGTCAGTGGAGTGGCGGCAGGTCGTCGCGGCGGAGTTCCCACAGCCGCGGGTCGGAGCTGGCGGCGGCGACGGCGCCGTGGCCGAGCGCCGCGCTGACGTCCTCCGGGGTACGGACGAACCCGGCGGCCACGTGCGGGCTCAGCGCGCGCAGCGACTCGCTGGTCATGTGCGGGACGATCGGCGCGGGCATGATCTCCACCAGGTCCGGAAGTCCGCGCGCGACGGAGTCGAGGTTCCGGCTGAGGTTGGACCGGTCGGTGACGAAGACCTTCTGCATGGTGAGCAGGCCGAGCGGGCGCCCCCGTTCGATCAGGGAGAGCCGGGTGCTGACCACCCCGGCGGCACCCATGTTCTTCAGGAACTCCAGCGCGCCCCGGTCCTGGGCGAGGCCGGGGCTGCTGTCGACGTTGACGAAGACGGTCTTCCCGGCCCGGCCCAGCGCCGGGACCACCTGCGGCAGCTTGCCGACCGCGACCGAGGCGAGGATGCACACGGTCGCGGGGGCGGTGAGGAACTGCCGGAGTGGCGAGACCCCCACGACCGAGGCGACGACCGGGACCTTCGCGAAGGCCGCGGACAGTCTGCGGTCGAGGGTGACGGCGCTGTGCCGGTGCTGGGGAGTCATGGCCTGCCCTGGGTCGTTACGGACACGTTCCGGCGGCGCCGCCGGTCAGCTGAGCGGCGGCGTCCCGAAACGGCTGGGAAGTCCCAGCTTGCCAGGGTTGAGCAGGCCCTCGGGGTCCAGCGCCTGCTTCACCGCGGCGAAGACCGGGAAGGCGGCGCCGAGGGAGTCGGCCAGGTAGGGGCCGCGCAGCAGTCCGCAGCCGTGGTGGTGGCTGAGGGCCGCGCCGTGCCGGATCAGTACGCCGTTGGCGGCGTCCCAGACGGACCGGTACCACTCGCGGCGCCGCTCGGGTTCCACGTCGCCGCGGAGCGAGAAGTAGACGCAGGCGCCGTCGGTGTAGGCGTGGGACTGGTGCGCGGAGGCGGCGAGGGTGCCGGGTACCGCCTGGATGGCGGCCACCACCTCGTCGTAGATGACGGGCAGGTCCGTCCAGGAGGCGGCCATCTCCAGGGTGTCGGCGACGAAGCCGGGGCCGGGGGTGAAGCCGTCCGAGGACTTGCCGACCAGCATCCGCTCGTCCAGCCACCGCTCGAAGACGACGGTGCTGTCGAGTTCGGGACCGTACTCCTCGCAGACCGCGCGGCTGACCCGCAGGACGGAGTCGACCAGCTCCGGGTCGCCCTCGTCGGCGATGAGCAGCAGGTTGGTCTCCGGGTGGTCGAAGTGCACCCCGCTCTCCAGCTTGTCGTACAGCCGGAGGACGGCGGGGGTGGCGCCGCGCTGGAGGATCCGGCGGCAGGCGTCCAGGCCCTGTTCGAAGGTCTCGAAGCCGAAGGCCAGGGCGCTGGCGTACTCCGGCAGCGGGTGGACGCGGAGGCGGACGGCGACGATGACGCCGAGGGTGCCCTCCGAGCCGATGAACAGCTGCCGCAGGTCGGGGCCGGTGGCGGCGCGCGCGTAGTCGCCGTAGGTGGCGCGGCTACCGTCGGCGTGCACCACGTCGAGGCCGACGACCATGTCCTCGATCTTGCCGTAGCGGGTGGAGAGCTGGCCCGCGCCGCGGCAGGCCACCCAGCCACCGACGGTGGAGATGGCGAAGGCGGACGGCCAGTGGCCGGTGGTGACGCCGTACTCCTCCTGGAGCTGCTGCTCGAAGAGGTCGCCGAACATGCCGGCCTCGACGTCGACGATGTGGGACTCGGCGTCGAAGGAGCGGATGGAGTTCAGCCGGCACAGGTCGAGCACGACACCGCCGAAGACGGGCAGCGCGGCGCCGGTGACGTTGCTGCGCCCGGCGGAGGGGGTGACGGGTATGCGGGCCTCGTGGCAGATCCGCAGCACCTCGGCGACCTGCTCGGCGTCGGCGGCCTCGACGATCACGGCGTCGGGGGTGGCCGGGCGGCCGTCGGTGTCCCCGATCATGGAGCCCGCCCACCAGTCGCGGGTGCGGGTGGCGACCTCCTCGCGGGCGGTGTGCACCGCGGCGGCGGCGGACCGCAGCCGCTCGACGACCTCCGCCGGGACGTGGACCGGCTGGTTCTGGAGGGCGGCCTCCCCCGCGCCGACCGGGGTGTTCCGCGCCCACTTGGACGGGGAGGGCGCGCCGGACACGTAGTCGCCCCGGTTGAAGGGGTTGGTGATGGTCTGACGGCTGATCATGCTGCTGCTCCTTCGGGTTCCTCGAACAGGACGGCCTTCTCGTGCCGTACGTCGGCCAGGTAGTCGGAGACCTGTCGCTCCACCTCTGCCCCGGTGAGTCCGAGTTCCCGCCCGAGCAGGGCGCCGACCTCGGGTGCGGCCTCGGCGGAGGCGTCCCGGGCGAACAGCCGGGCGCGCAGCCGCCGGGAGAGCACGTCGTCCACGGACCGGGCGAGTTCGGCGCGGGCGGCGTAGACGACCTCGGCGCGGGTGTAGGGCAGTCCGGCGACGACGGGCCGGGCGAGGTCGGGGTCCTCGGCGATCAGGTCGTGGACGAACCGGGCCTCGGTGCCGTAGCGCTCGCCGAGGTGCGCGGCGAGGCCGCCGGAGGCGGCGACGGCCTCCGCGTCGTACCCGGCGCCGCCCAGCAACGGGAGGCGGACGGTGCGGCTCCGGGCCTTGCGGCCGAGTACCCCGAGCACCTTGTCGATGACGAGTTCGCCCATGTGACGGCTGGTGGTGAGCTTGCCGCCGGTGACGCTGACCATGCCGGTGGGGCCGACGGTGATGTGGTGGTCGCGGCTCATGTCGAGCGTCGCGCCCTCCTTCCCGGCGACCAGGGGACGCAGTCCCCCGATGCTGCCGAGCACGTCGTCGGGGGTGAGGTCGGCGTCGAAGGCGGTGCGCGCGCCCTCCAGCAGGAACTCCATCTCGGGGCGGGTGCAGTGCACGTCGTCCGGGGAGCCCTGGTAGTCGTTGTCGGTGGTGCCCAGGACGACGGTGTCGCCCCAGCGGGTGCAGGTGGCGCGGCGGGCGCGGCCGGGTATGGGCACGGTGACCGTGCAGTCGATACGGACCTTGTGCCAGGGCACCACGATGTGCACGCCCTTGGCGGGCCGTACCCGGTCGGCGTGGCGTTCGTCGGCCATCGCGTCGACCCGGTCGCTCCACACGCCGGTGGCGTTCACGACGGCGTGGGCGCGGATCTCCACCTCGTCACCGTCGATGACGGCGCGGGCGCCGCGTGCCTTCCCGCCGGTGGTGAGGAGCGCGTCGACGCGGGCGCCGTTGAGGATGGTGGCGCCGAGCGCGGCGGCGGTGCGGGCGACGGTGAGGGTGAGGCGGGCGTCGTCGGCGCGGCTGTCGAAGTACATCAGCCCGCCGCTGAGGTGTTCGGAGCGGAGCGTCGGCGCGTGGGCGAGGACCTGGGGGACGGTGAGGCGCTGGTGGAGTTTGCCGATGCGCCAGCCGCCGACCAGGTCGTAGGTCCACAGCAGGCCCTCGAAGCCCTTGGCGAGGCGGGGGTCGAACACGCCCTCCTTCTCCAGGATGGGGAAGAGGAAGGGCAGCCGGTGGACGAGGTGCGGGGCGTTCTTCCGGAAGCGGTGGCGTTCCAGCAGCGAGTGGCGGACCAGGTTGACGTTGCCCTGCTCGATGTAGCGGAGGCCGCCGTGCACCATCTTCGAGGACTTCGAGGAGGTGCCGGAGGCGAAGTCGTCCTTCTCGACGAGGGCGGTGCGCAGGCCCCGGGAGACGGCGTCCAGCGCGGTGTAGACCCCGGTGATGCCGCCGCCGATGACGAGCACGTCGAACTGGTCGTCCGCGAGCCGCCGCTTGGTGCGCTCTCTGTCCAGCAGCAGGGCGCTGCTGCGGGTCGCGGCCGAGGCGCGCCCCGGGGTGCGGGCGGGCAAGGAAAACACAATCAACTCCTGCTGTCGCGGTGCGGCGTTCCGGCCGCGGGGGGTGCGGTGGTCTGGGGGCCGTCGTGGGCGGGGTCGGCCCGGGGTGGGTCGACCCGCGGCAGCGGCTCCCCGAGGTGGTCGCCGAAGAGCGCGTGCCAGGCGGCGCGGCCCTCGGCGCGGTCGTCCTCGTCCAGTTCGGGCTGGTAGGTCTGGCCGGCGGGCTGGGCGTGGACGACCTCCTCCAGGGAGGACCAGAGGCCGGTGCTGACGCCCGCCAGGTAGGCGCTGCCGCGCAGGCTGGCGGTGGCGGAGTCGGCGGCGCGTTCCAGGGGCATGCCGAGCAGGTCGGCCTGGATGCGCAGCAGCTGGTCGCTGCCGGAGACACCGCCGCCGACGGTGAGTTGGCGGAAGGGGGCGCCCATGGTGGCGGCGACGCCGTCGACGAGGTCGGCGACGGAGTGGGCGATGCCCTCCAGGACGGCGCGGGCGATGTCGGCCTTGGTGGTGGCGAGGCTGAGGCCGGTCAGCGCGCCGGTGGCCTCCGGACGCCAGAGCGGGACGCGGATCCCGGCGAGCGCGGGCACGAAGGTGGGGCGGTTCCGGCGGGTGCCGCGGCGGCCCTGGGCGGCGAGTTCGCCGATCTCGCGGGGTGAGCCGAACATGCCCAGCTCGTCGCAGAGCCAGCGGAGGGCGGAGCCGATGGTGGGGCTGTAGCCCTCCAGGCTGTAGCGGGTGGTGTCGCCCTGCCGCCAGCCGGGCTGGGCGAGGACGCCGGAGATGTCGGGTCGCGGCAGCGCGGGTTCGGCGCCGGTGGTGACGTCCACGAAGGCGCCGGTGCCGTAGACGCACATGCCATCGCCGGCGCGCAGGCCCCCGAGGGCCAGCAGCGCGGCGTGCTGGTCGCCCATGGAGGCGGCGAGCGGCACCGCGACGCCGAGGGTGTCGGCGTCGGTGACGCCGAAGTCGGCGTCGTCCGCGCGGAGGTCGGGCAGGAGCTGGGTGGGGAAGCCCTGGTGGCCGATCCACTCCAGGTCCCAGGCGTGTTCGCGCAGCAGGTAGCCGCCGGTGGAGCAGGCGTTGGTGGCGGTGGTGGCGTGCGTGGCGCCGCCGGTGAGCTGCCAGATCAGCCAGGTGTCGACGGTTCCGAAGAGGAGGCGGCCCTCGCGGTGGGCGGCGGCCACCTCGGGGCGCCGTTCGATCTGGCGGGCGGCCCAGAGGTAGGGGGCGCGGGAGCCGACGGGACGGCCGGTCCGGGCGAGCAGTACCTGGTCCCACTCGGCCTCGTAGGCGAGCATCTCGCGGGCGTAGCGGCGGTCCTGCCAGACGACCGCGGGCAGCAGGGGCAGGCCGGTGACGCGGTCCCAGAGGATGGCGGTGGCGCGCTGTGTGGTGAGCGCGACGGCGGTGACCTCCACCCCCTCCTCGCGGGCGTGGTTCAGGGCGCGGCGGCACACGTCGAGGGTGGCGGTCCAGATCTCCATCGGGTCCTGCTCGACGGAGAGCGGATCGGGGTGGCTGACCCTGATCGGCTGGTAGAACACCTCGTCGACGGCGCCGGAGTCGAGCACGACTCCGGCGCGGGTGCCGGTGGTGCCCTCGTCGACGGCGAGTACGCCGCGGCGGGCGCCGTCGGCGGCCCGCGGGGTCGTGTTCCGCGTGGTCGTCGTTGTCCGCGTGGTCATCCCAGCCCCTTCCTTCCGGGGTGCGCCGGGCGGCCGTCGTACCGGTCCGGCGGTGGTGTCCGGCCGGCGCGGCGGGGAGCCGCGCCGGCCACTGCGACTGCGTGTGGCGGTGTGCCGTACTGAGGTGTGCCGTGGTGGTGCGGCGGGTCAGCGGTCGTGCGCGCCGGTGGTGGTCACCGCGGGGGCGCCGTCGGCGGGGAGGGTGTCGTCCTTGTCGGGGGAGGCGTCGGCACGGGTGGGCTCCCAGCTGATGACCAGACAGGTGATCAGGCCGAGGAGCGGCACGACGGACAGCACGAGGAAGGTGTTGCCCAGGCCGAGCGCGTCCTTGATCTGCGGGAAGACGTAGAGCCCGACGACGCTGCCGAAGCTGCCGACCATGCCGGTGACGCCGGTGCCGAGGGCGCGGATGTCGCTGCTGTAGGAGAGCGCGGCGATGGACTTGCCGTTGGCTCCGGGGCCCGCCGAGTGGCAGAGGATGAACAGCACGGGCAGGCAGAAGGCGATGACGATCGGGGCGGAGCCGAAGGTCAGGCCCATCAGGACGAGGGCGACGAACACGCCGCCGAAGCCCCAGGCGGAACTCATCCGCAGGCCGAGCCGGTAACCCAGGTACGCGGAGGCGAGCCCGCCGCCGATGCCGACCGCGTTGAAGACGATCGAGCCCATGGTGGCCTTCTCGAAGCTGTCCCCGAAGATCGTCAGGCTGATCACCGGGAGGTACCAGCCGACGGCGAAGTACTGCATGCCCTGGGCGAGGGAGATCACCGAGGAGAGGATGGTGCGCGGCAGGTAGGCGCCCCGGAAGAGCAGTCCGGCGTGCCGGAAACCGATGGTGGGCGCCTGGGTGGCCGGTCCGGTGCCGTCCTCGGGCTCCTCCGCGACCGCGTCAATGCCGTAGATGCGCCGCAGGTTGCGCACCGCCTCGGTGAGCCGTCCCTTGCTCGCGAGCCAGGCGGGGCTCTCGACGAGCCAGATCGCCTGGAGGATCAGCAGGGCGGCCGCTATCACGCCGGCGGACCCCAGCGACCAGCGCCAGATGTCCTGTCCCACGTCGAGGTGGAAGAAGCCGAGCGCGAGCACCAGGTTGCTGGTGGTCGCCGTGTACCAGACGGCCTGCCACAGGTTGAGGCGGCCGCTGCTGGCCTTGGGCGTGTACTCGGCGAGCAGGGCCATCGCGACGGCGAAGTCGATGCCGTAGGCCATGCCGACCAGGACCCGGCCGAACCAGACGGTGGTGAAGTCCCCCGCGAAGGCGGCGAGCATCGCCCCGGCCACCGCCAGCACCTTGGCGATAAGCAGCGGGGGGACGCGCCCGATACGGGTGGCGAGCCAGCCACCGATGGGGTTGAACAGGATCGCCAGCGCGGGCGCGGTGGCGGTGAGGACCGATATCTGGGTGCTGGAAAGCTCCATCTGGTCGGTCATCGGGCCGAGGCCCGCGCTCAGTGCCGCGTTGGCGTAGGCGTCGAGGAAGAGCCCGCCGAAGACGAGGTACCAGGTCACGCGTGCGCGACCGGTGACGGTCCGGAGACCGTCGATGAGCGAGACGATGTCGGCGACGCCTTTGACGCTCGGACGTTGTGCCATGAATCCACCTTTGCGGAGGACCTGTTCGGTGACACAACGTGAAAAAAGCAGACACAGCGGAGCCACCGACAGGTGGTCTTTGTCTGTGCCTGCCCAGAGCTACGACAACGGTCGTAGCGGAAGTACGACCACCATCTAAAGGTTCGCGATCGGCGGCGTCAAGAGTTTCCTGAAGGTTCCCGCCATGTTTCCGCACACTCCCGGCGCCACGACCGAGACCCACCGGCCACCCACCCGACGGCCCCACCCCGTACCCCTCACGCCCCCATCCCCTGTCGCCCCCACTCCCCCACCCCTCCGTCCCGCCTTCCCGGTCATCGGTGGCCGGTGGGTGCGGTCGGCGGGGGTGACGGGACGGGCCGGCCGGGACGCGCGCGGGTCGGCGGAGCACCGGACCGGCCGAGGGGAACGGGGCGACGGGGACGGACGGAGGGGCGATGGCCGGAGGGGCGGCGGCGCGGGACGGTACACACCCGCTTCGCGGGCTTCGCACCGGCGGCGGGGCAGGGCGGCTCTGGTGCGGCCATGGGTTCCAACCGACCGCGGCGGGTGGGGGGAACGCGGGCTCGGGAATGAACGGCCGGGCCGGGGCGGGGAGTTGGGGTCACCCCCGTCGAGTGGAGCGCGGCGGGGCGGGGAGCCGTCGGGGGTGAGCCGGGGACGGTGGGGAGTTTCCGCTCTGGTGGGGCCAGTTGAAAGGGAATTCTTACTTAGCTTAGGCTTGCCTAAAGTGACTGCGCGTCCCGCCGGGGGCGTCCGTCCCCGTGAACGGATACCCCGGGCTCCGCCGCGTGACACCGCCCGGGCCGGTTGGCCGGGCCTCACCGACGGGAACGGCCCCACCGTCCCCACGACACACTTGAGGAACGCCATGCCCTCCTGGTCCACCCGCTTCCGTCGGCAGGCGGCCGTCGCCTCGGTCGCCGCCGCCGCTCTGTTCCTGGGCGCCTGCTCGTCTGACGACCAGGACTCCTCCAGCTCCTCCGGCAAGGGCGGCGGAGCGTTCCCGGTGACCCTCAAGAGCGCCCTCGGCGAGGCCAAGATCGAGGAACAGCCCGAGCGCGTGGTCACGTTGGGGCAGGGCTCCACGGAGACCGCCATCGCCCTCGGCCACACGCCCGTCGGTGTCGAGCGCTACGAGTGGGGAAGCGACAAGACGGGCTACCTGCCATGGGTGCACCAGGCGGTGAAGAGCCGGGGCGACAAACTGCCCAAGCAGTTCAAGGGCGGTGAGGAGCTCGACATCGAGGCGATCATCGAGCTGGAGCCGGACGTGATCCTCGCGCCGTGGTCCGGCATCACCAAGGAGCAGTTCAAGCTGCTGTCGGACATCGCACCCACCGTCGCCTACCCCGACAAGGCGTGGTCCACCAACTGGGACGAGCAGATCGAGCTGATCGCCAAGGCGCTGGGCAAGCCCGAGAAGGCCGACGACCTGATATCCCGCATCAAGAAGCAGCTGTCCGCCGCGGCGGCGAAGCGGCCGGGCTACAAGAAGCACTCCTTCTCGTACATCTACACCGACGGGCCGGGCACGCTGGGCGTCTTCCTGCCCGAGGAGCAGCGGGTCGAGATGGTCTCCTCGCTGGGTCTGAAGGTCGACCCGGTGGTGAAGACGTTCAAGGAGACCGAGGGCACCGACTCGGCGCTGATCGGCCTGGAGAACGCGAAGAAGCTCTCCAAGAGCGACCTGATCTTCACGTTCTACAGCGACAAGAAGAGCCGCAAGGAGATCGAGAAGCAGCCGCTGTACTCGAAGATCCCGGCGATCGAGCAGGGCGCGGTGGTCGCCAGCGAGACCAACTCCTTCGTCACCGCCTCCTCGATGATCAACCCCCTGACCGTCCCCTGGATGGTGGACCGCTATCTTCCCCTGATTGACAAGGCCGTCGCCGCACTCGACGACTGAGGGGCTGCATCCACCGGATGACCATCACCACACCCACCCAGGGGAAGGACGCGCCCGCCGGGTCACGCGCCACCCGGCGGGCGCTCACCCTGCTCGGCGGACTCGTCGTGCTCGGCCTCGCGCTGTGCGCCAGCGTCATGTTCGGCAGCAGCGACACCTCGTTCGGTGACGTGGTGGACGTGCTCACCGGCAGCGCCGACGCCGACACCACCACCATCGTGGAGAGCCGCTATCCGCGGACGGCGATCGGCGTCCTCGCCGGGGTCTGCCTCGCCGTCGCGGGCACCCTGATGCAGGGCGTGACCCGCAACCCGCTGGCCGACCCCGGGCTGCTCGGTATCAACGCCGGGGCGGCGGCCTCGGTCGTCGCCGCCACCGCCTTCCTCGGCGCCACCGGCAGCACCGCCTCGATGTGGTGGGCGCTGCCGGGAGCGCTGGGCGCGGGGCTGGTGGTGCACGTCATCGGCTCGGCGGGGGGCAGCACCAGCCTGGTCCGGCTGGTGCTCGCCGGGGCGGTGCTCACCGCCGTACTGACCGCCTTCGTGCAGGCGGTGACGCTCAGCAAGCCGGACGTGTTCGACAGCTACCGTTACTGGGTGGTCGGCGCGCTGGGCGGGCGGGACACCGACGTGCTGCTGTCGGTGCTGCCGTTCGCGGTCGTCGGGCTCTGCCTCGCGGCGCCGCTGGCGCCCGGGCTCAACGCGCTGGCGCTGGGCAACGAGTCCGCCACCGCGCTCGGCGCGAGGCCCGCGCTGGTCCGGGCCGTGGGGTTGCTGGCGGCCACCACGCTCAGCGCCGCGTCCACCGCCGCCGTCGGGCCGATCGCCTTCATCGGGCTGGCGGTTCCGCACGTGGTGCGGGCGCTGGTCGGGATCGACTTCCGGCTCCAGCTCGCGTTCTCGGCCATCGCCGGGCCCGCGCTGCTGCTGCTGGCCGACGTGGTGGGACGGATCCTGCTCAAACCGCAGGAGTTGATGGTCGGCGTCGTCACCGCGTTCATCGGCGCCCCGGCGCTGCTGTACGCGGTGCGCAGGATGCGGGGTGCCGCGTGACCGGACGGACAGCGACCGCGCGGCCGAAGGCCCCGGAGGACCGGGAGCGGCCGGAGGGCGGGGCGGCGCCCCTCCTCCCCGGGGGGCGCCGGTACCTGACGGTGGGCCGGGTGGTGGCGCTGCCGGTCCGACCCCGGTCGGTGGTGATCGCGCTGCTGATGCTGGTGCTGATCGCGGTAGCCGCCACCGCCACGCTCACGCTGGGGCGGCTGGGCATTCCGCTGGCCACCCTGCCGGACGCGATAGCCGGGAACGCCGACGGCAAGGAGGAGTTCGTCCTGGAGCGGCTGCGCGGCCCGCGGCTGGTGGTCGCGCTGGGCGCCGGGGCGGCGCTGGGGCTGTCCGGGGCGCTGTTCCAGTCCGTCACCCGCAATCCGCTGGGCAGCCCGGACGTCATCGGGCTCGCGGCGGGGGCGGGCGCGGGCGCGGCGATCGTGGCGCTGCTGCTGCCCGACACGGTGCCGGTGCCGACCGGCGCGGTGCTGGGCGCGGCGCTCGCCATGACCCTGGTGTACGTGTCGACGGGCAGCGGCTTCCGGAACCGGGGACGGCTGGTGGTGGCCGGTATCGGGGTGGCGTCGCTGTCCACGGCCGTCACCCAGTACGTGGTGTACGCGGTGGAGCGGGACAAGGCGACCGCGCTGACCTCGTACATCAACGGCAGTCTGGCCACCCGCTCCTGGGACCACGCCGGGACGATCTGGACGGTGCTGCTGGTCACCGTACCGCTGACGGTGCTCATCGCCCGGCGGCTGGACATCGGGGAGATGGGCGACGATCTCGCCACCGGGCTGGGCGCCCGGCCGAACAGCACCAAGAGCGTGGCGGTCACGCTGTCCCTGGTCCTCTCGGCCGGGGCGGTCAGCGTGGCGGGGCCCATCGCGTTCATCTCGCTGACGGCACCGCAGATCGCCAAGCGGCTCACCCGGGGCACCGGCCCGCACCTGGCGCTGGCCACCCTGACGGGCGCGCTGCTGCTGGTCGCCGCGGACCTCGCCGCGCAGCAGCTGCCGTACTTCGAGGAGCTGCCCGTCGGCATCTACACCATGGCCCTGGGCGGCGCCTACCTCGGCTACCTCCTGCTGCGCGAGTGGCGCAAGGGCGTGCTGTAGCGCGCGAGGTGGCGCCGGGCCGGGGTGGCCGAGCGAGGTGGCCGAGCGGGTGGCGCCGCCGCCGGGTGTCCGCCGTCCGCCGCACTCCGGGCGGGACGAACGCTGCCGGTCAGGCCATGCTCGGCGGGGGCGGGTGTGAGACGGGGGGCCGGGGGAACCGGCGAGGGGCGGGGCCCGCCCGGGCGCCGCGCCGGGGGACGCCGAGCAGCACCGAGGAGCGGAGCCCGCCATGGAGTCGTTGTACGGACTGTCGGCCCTGGTCACCGGCGGCTCGCGAGGGCTGGGCTGGCTGCTGGCGCGCGAGTGCGCGCTGCGCGGCTGCGCCGTCACCCTCGTGGCCCGCGACGCCGGTGAGGTGGAGGCGGCCGCGGCGGCGCTCCGCGCCCGGACGGGCCGCCCCGTCACCGGCCGGGTCTGCGACGTGCGCGACCGGGAGCGGGTGCGGGAGGTGGTCGCCCGTACCGCGGACGACCAGGCCGGGCTGGACCTGGTGCTGGCGAACGCCGGGATCATCCAGGTCGGGCCCGCGGAGGAGACCGGGGCCGAGGGCTTCCGGGACGCCATGGACACGATGTTCCACGGCACCCTGCACACCGCGCTGGAGACGCTTCCGCTGCTCCGTACGAGTCCGAGCGGCGGGCGCCTCGCGCTGGTCGGATCGGTGGGCGGCCTGTTCGGGGTGCCGCACCTGCTGGCGT
Source organism: Streptomyces sp. AJS327 (assembly GCF_013450295.1). Classification (GTDB taxonomy): domain Bacteria; phylum Actinomycetota; class Actinomycetes; order Streptomycetales; family Streptomycetaceae; genus Streptomyces. The sequence continues at coordinate 1,500,856 of NZ_SKBR01000002.1, read as the reverse complement.
ACTCCTGCGCCAAGTCGGCGGTGGGGACGCTGGCCGAGGGCCTGCGCGCCGAGCAGGCCGCGCACGGCGTCAGCGTGACCGCCGTCCATCCGGGGCTGACGCGCACCGGTTCGCACCTGCGTGCCGAGTTCAGCGGGCGGGCGGAGCGGGAGTACGCCTGGTTCGCCACGCTGGCGGGCGCGCCGCTGCTGTCGATGGACGCGGAGCGCGCCGCCGAGCGCGTCGTCACCGGCGTGGCCAGGCGGCGCCCGCGGCTGGTGCTCACCCCGGCGGCGCGGCTGGCCGCCACGGCCCACGGCCTCGCGCCGGGCCTGCTGACCCGGGCCAACTCGCTGCTGGCCAGGGCGCTCCCGCGCGGCCGGGGCACGGGCGGCGGCCGGATCACCGGCGCCACCGCGAGCGCGTCCGACCCGCGGCCCCGCTGGCTGGCGGCGCTCAGCGCGCGGAACGAGCGCGCCGCCGACCAGTTCCGTGAGCGTCCGGCAGCCAACCGTCCCGGCGGCTGACGGCGGCACCGGCGCAACGGGCGGGCGCCGGACCACCGGCGGAACGGGGGCCTCAAGGGTGGGCGGGGCGCGTGCGGCGGCGGGCCGGGGCCGGTGGCTCACCCGAGCGGTGGCCGGGGTGCTGGGCAGGCGGGTGGGCCGGGCACGCCGCCGTGCGCGCGGCCAGCCAGCCAGGAACAACTCCGGGGACGGGAGGGCACCGCCGGGGGCGGACCGGTCGGGCAGCGGTTTCGACGACCGGGTACCGGTTACCCCGGCGGGACGGACGAGCAGTCCACCGGCGCGCGAACGGAGGAGCCGTGGAGTCGAGCGAGCAGGAGGCGCCGCACGGCGGAGTATCGGGTTCCCGGCCTCCGGGCCACCCGGGCCCGGAGGCCCCGCCGGTGGAGGAGCCCACCCGGCCCCGCGATCCGCTGCCTCCGAAGCCCGGCCAGTCGGGCCCGGGCGGCTACTCCCCCACCGGGCGGGCGACCGGCGCCGATCCGGCCACCCGCGCCCAGAGCGGCCGGTATCTGACGACCGCGCAGGGGCTGCGGCTGTCGGACACCGACCACTCGCTCCGCGCCGGGGAACGGGGCCCGGTACTGCTCCAGGACCACCACCTGCGGGAGAAGCTCACCCACTTCGACCACGAGCGGATCCCGGAGCGCGTGGTGCACGCGCGTGGCGCGGCGGCGCACGGCGTGTTCCGCGGGTACGGCACGGCCGCCACGGTCACCCGGGCCGCGTTCCTCGCCGCCGACGTGGAGACCCCGGTCCTCGTGCGCTTCTCCACCGTGCTGGGGTCGCGCGGCTCGGCGGACACGGTGCGCGACACCCGCGGCTTCGCGACGAAGTTCCACACCGCGCAGGGCACGTTCGACCTGGTCGGCAACAACGTCCCGGTGTTCTTCGTACAGGACGCCGTCAAGTTCCCGGACGTCGTCCACGCGGCAAAACCGCACCCGGACCGGGAGATCCCGCAGGCGCAGAGCGCGCACGACACCTTCTGGGACTTCGTCACCCTGCACACCGAGGCGACCCACCACACGCTGTGGACCATGTCCGACCGGGGCGTCCCCCGCTCGTTCCGGATGATGGAGGGGTTCGGGGTCCACACCTTCCGGCTGGTCAGCGCCGACGGGACGACGACGCTGGCGAAGTTCCACTGGAAGCCGACGCTCGGCGCGCACTCGCTGCTGTGGGAGGAGGCGCAGCTGCTCGGCGGCGTGGATCCGGACTTCCACCGGAGGGACCTGGCGGACGCGATCGAGAGCGGCGCGTTCCCGGAGTGGGAGCTGGGCCTCCAGACCTTCCCGGACACCCCCGAGCAGACCTTCGAGGGGATCGACCTGCTCGACCCGACGAAGCTCGTACCGGAGGAGCTGGCCCCGGTCCAGCCGGTCGGCCGGATGACGCTCACCGCCAACCCGCTCAACTACTTCGCCGAGACCGAGCAGGTCGCCTTCCACCCCGGGCACCTCGTTCCAGGGATCGACCTCACCGACGACCCGCTGCTCGCCGGGCGGCTCTTCTCCTATCTGGACACCCAGATCAGCAGGCTGGGTGGGCCCAACTTCGCGCAGCTGCCGGTGAACCGGCCGCACGCGAACGTCAACGACACCCTGCGGGACGGCGCGCACCAGAGCGCCGTGCACCGGGGTGTCGCCCCCTACCGCCCCAACTCCCTGGACGGCGGCTGCCCGTTCACCGCGGGCACCCGGGAGGGCGGGTACGTCGAGGTGCCGGTGCCCACGCCCGCCGCCACGAGGGTCCGCCGGGCGCCCGCCTCCTTCGCCGACCACTTCAGCCAGCCGCGCCGCCTCTGGCTGAGCCTGACCCCGGTGGAGCGCGAACACACCATCGCCGCCTACACGTTCGAGCTGAGCAGCTGCCGTGAGGAGGCCGTCCGCCAGCGGGCGCTGCGCGTGCTGGCCAACATCGACGCGGACCTCTGCGCGCGGGTCGCGGAGGGGCTGGGCCTGCCGGCGCCCGCGCCGTCCGCCCCCGCCGGGGAGGTCGCGCCCAGCCCCGCCCTCTCGCAGCTGGGCCGGGTCTGGCCGGTGACCGGCCGGGTGGTCGGCGTCATCGCGGACGTCCACACGGACCTGGCGACCGTGCGGGCGCTGCGGGAGTCGGTGGCCGGGCACGGCATGGTCGCGACGCTCGTCGGGCCGACCGCCGGGCACCTCGGCGATCTGCCGGTCGGCCGCACCTTCGCCACCGCCCGCTCCGTCACGTTCGACGCGCTGGTGGTGGCCGGGGTGCCCGAACCCGCGGAGGACGCCCACGGGACGCGGGACGCCCGGGCCGCGCCGCTGGAATCCGGCGGCGGCCACACCGACCCCCGGGTGGTGCGGCTCGTCGCGGAGGCGTTCCGGCACGCCAAGCCGATCGGCTGTGAGGGCGGCGGGGAGGCCGTCGTGACGGCGGGCGGCGCCACGGTGGACGCGCCGGGGGTGCTGGTGGAGAGCGATCCGGCGACGCTGGTCAGGGGCCTCGCCGAGTTGCTCGGCACCCACCGGGTGTGGGAGCGCTTCCCGGCCGGGGACGGCGGGCCCGCCGTCCGGTGAGGCCCCCACCGGCCGACGGCCCCGTACGGGCCCGTGCCCGGCGCCCGGGGGCCGCACCACCGACCGGCCCCACCATCCCCTCGCATGGGAGGACACCATGACCGCACGGAACCAGCCCCCGGACCCCACCGGCCGGCGCCCCAGGCCGCCCTTCCCTCCGCAGCACCAGCGGCCGCCCGGCAGCACCGGGGAGATGACGCCCCGCCCGGACCACGGTGAGGACTCCTACCGTGGCGGCGGGCGGCTGGCCGGGAAGCGGGCCCTGATCACCGGCGGCGACTCCGGGATCGGCCGCGCGGTGGCGCTGGCCTTCGCCCGGGAGGGCGCCGACGTGCTGCTCACCAACCTGCCCGAGGAGCAGGAGGAGGGCCGCGAGTCCGCGCGTCTGGTCCGGGAGGCGGGGCGGCACGGCGTGAACGCCCCCTGTGACCTGCGGGAGGAGACCGAGTGCCAGCGGCTGGTGGACCTCGCGGCGGAGGAGCTGGGCGGAGTCGACGTGCTGGTGAACAACGCCGCCTTCCAGATGGCCCAGCCGGACGGTATCCGGGCCATCACCACCGAGCAGTTCGACCGGGTGGTGCGGACCAATCTGTACGCCATGTTCTGGCTGTGCAAGAAGGCGCTTCCACTGCTGCCGGAGGGCGGCTGCGTGATCAACACGACCTCCGTGCAGGCGTACAGCCCGTCACCACAGCTGCTGGACTACGCGATGACGAAGGGCGCCATCGTCACCTTCACACAGGGCCTCGCCGCCGAGCTGGCGAACCGGGGCGTGCGCGTCAACGCGGTGGCGCCGGGGCCGGTGTGGACCCCGCTGATCCCCTCCACCCTGCCCGACGTCACCGGCTTCGGCTCCGGCAGCCCGCTCGGCCGCCCCGCCCAGCCCGCGGAACTCGCCCCCGCCTACGTCTTCCTCGCCTCCGACGAGGCCGGTTACGTCACCGGCTGCGTGCTGAACGCCACCGGCGGCAACCCCCTCCGCTGACCCTGCGGTACCGGGCCGACCCCCGGGGGCGGCCGGGGTCCGGACGGGCGGGGCGGGTTTCGCCCGGGGCCCGGGGGCTACCCGGGGACGGTGCGACTGCTGAGGCTCCCCGGGGTCTACGCGCCGCAGGGCGACTCCCAGCTCCTGCTGGACACCCTGCGGGAGCTGGGCGTTCCGCCGGGGGCGAGGGCGCTGGACCTGTTCACCGGCACCGGCGTGGTGGCGCTGGCCACGGCGCGGCTCGGCGCCCGCCGCGTCCACGCGGTGGACTCCTCCGCCGACGCCGTGCTCACCACCCGCCGGAACGCGCGGGCGCTCCGGCTGCCGGTGGTCGCCCGGCAGCACGACGTACGGAACCTCCTGGGCCGCCCGGCCCACCGCTTCGACCTGGTCACGGCCAACCCGCCCTACGTGCCCTGCCCGCCCCCGGGCACGCTCCCGGTCACCTCGGTACCGGCCCGGCACCGTGACCGCGTCGGCGAGCACACCTGGCGGGCGGGCCCGGACGGGCGGGACCACCTCGACGCGCTGTGCGCCACGGCGACACGGCTGCTCGCCCCTGGCGGGGTGCTGCTCCTGGTGCACTCGGAGATCTGCGACTCGCGCCGCACCCTGCGGCTGCTGCGCGCGGGAGGGCTGCGGGCCACGGTGGCGGCCCGCCGCGTCCAGCGGTTCGGTCCGGTGCTGCACGCGCAGGCGGCCTGGCTGGAGCGGCGCGGGCTGATCAGGCGTGGGCAGCGCGAGGAGGAACTGGTGGTCGTCCGCGCCCAGCTGCCCCCGACCGGGGAGCCACGGGAAGGAGCGTGCGATGGACGACGCTGACGCGACGGAGCCCGCGAGGGCCGTCCGGCGCGTGCTGATGGAGCCGGGTGGGCCGATCCTGGTGGAGGGTCCGGTAGAGGTCACCCTGCCGGACGGCGGCATCCGGCGCTCCGGGCGCTTCATGGTGGCGGTGTGCCGCTGCGGGATGAGCGCCGACCCGCCCTGGTGCGACACGAGCCACCGGAACCTCCCGTCAGGCGGCCACCGCGCGCCCGGGCCCGGCTCCGCTCCCCCGTGCTCCGGCCCCCCACCCGAGGCCCCCGCCGCCGAGGAGCGGGACATCCCCTGACCCTCCGTCCGGGTACGGTGCGCTCCGTCGGCGTGTGCACGGCGGGACGCACCGTACCGGCGTGTGCCCGGCGGGACGGTCAACAGCCCCGGGACGGAGGGGGGTTGGGCGCGCGGTGCATCCGCACGCGCCCGCTCCGGCCCGTCGCCGGGACTCCGCCGGGGCCGGTGGCCGGGACGCTCCGGGGGCCGCCGGGACTCGGGACTCCGGGGGGCTCGGGAGTCCGGGGGGGGCTCGGGACTCCGGGGGGCTCGGGACTCCGGGGGGCTCGGGACTCCGGGGGGCTCGGGACTCCGGGGGGGCTCGGGACTCCGGGGGGGCTCGGGACTCCGGGCTCCGGGTGGGTCGGGTCCTCTGTGGTCAGGGGCGGGGGGTGGCGGAAGCGGGCGTGCCCGGGAGCGGGTGACGGAGCGAGGAGCGTCCGTGTTCCCAGGCGTCCCGCAGCTCGGCCGCGAACCTGCCCTCCAGCAGTTCGCCCGCCCGGATCCCGAAGACCACGTCCCGGGCCAACTCCGGTCGCTGGGCCAGCAGTCCGCCGACCACCTCGTGTCGCGTCACCTGCTCGTGCACCGCGTCCGCCGTCACGTGCTCGGTGTAGAAGCGCACGCACGCCTCCGGGGCGCCGAGCCGCCGCAGGGCGAGCGCCATCCGGCGCGAGGCGGGCGGGCTGGTGATCTCGACGGCGGCGAACTGCCCGACGAGGGCGCCCAGCAGCCGCCGGTGGAGCCCGAACAGGGACATCAGGTTGACGACGGCGAGCGTGGCCGACGGAGCGTGTTCCAGGTAACGCAGGTAGCCACGCTCCAGCCCGGCGCCGTCGAGCAGGTCGGCGTAGAGGCGCGCGTGCACCCGCTCGGGGTGCCCGGCGCCGAACTCGTCGTACTCGACGGCCACGAAGCCCGCCTTGGGGCGGCCCGCGAGGCGGGGGATGGCCCAGGCGTGCGGGTCGGCCTCCTTCAGGTGGTAGAGCGAGCGGTGCGCCAGGTACTCCCGCATGTGCCACCACTCCCCCCGCTCGCGCAGCCAGCGCGAGAGCCCGCCGCCGCCCGGCTCTTCGGTGAGCAGGGCGGTGAACTCGGCCTGAACGTCGTCGTCCTCGCGGGTCCCGGCGCGCAGCGCGCGCAGGAAGGCGCGTTCGGCGTCCCCGCGCAGCCGCAGCAGTTCCGCGTTCCACTCCCAGTCGTCGTCCACCCCGGCGAAGCCCCGGTAGTGCAGCTCGTAGCAGAGGTACAGGGCCAGTTGGAGGTCCTCCCCGAGGGGCTCCGCGAGGTCGGCGCGGTGCCGGGCCTCCGCCAGGGTCACCTCGGGCGCCCGGCCCCCGAGGACGTCGACGACCGCCCGGGAGAGCGGCCCGCGCGCGCCGGGCAGCGGCGGCGGCGCCTCGGGGTGCCCGTCCGGGGAGGCGGTGGCCCGCGTCATGACGGCTCCGCTCCGGGCGCGGCCCCGGAGGGGCCGGTGGCGCGGGGACCGGCGCCGGGGGCCTGGAGGGTCTGCCGCGCCAGGAAGGCGGGCAGCGGGCTCAGGTCGGCGGTGCCGTCCGGCCGCCAGCGTGCCGCCGCGCGCTGCCGGTCGGCGCCGGTGCCGTGGGCGCGGACGCCGTCGAGCAGCCGCCGGACCCGGGTCAGGTCGCCCGTCTCCTCCAGCGCCTCGACGGTGTGCTCCAGCAGCTCTCCGACGAGCGTCACGGCGGGGACCCGGCGGGCGTCCGCCAGCCGGACGCCGGGGCCGCGCAGCCCGTAGCGGGCGGCGTTCCACACCGCGCAGGCCCCGATCTCGTACTCGGTGGGAGCGGCCTCCCGGCCCGCCGCGAGGTCGGCGAGCGCCGTGCGGACCAGTCCGCGCGCCAGCCCCGCCTGGAGCAGCGCGTCCTCCACGGTCGCCGCGGCGTCGGCCACCCGCAGCTCCACGGTCGGGAAGCGGGGTGAGGGGCGGGCCATCCAGAAGCACATGGTGGGGTCGACCACGGCGCCGCACTCCACGAGGCGGTCCACGGCGGCGTCGTGGTCGGCGGCGGAGGCGAAGTGCGGGGGCAGTCCGGAACTGGGCAGCCGGGAGTGCTCCACCAGCCGCCAGCTCCCGTACCCGGTGTCGGCGCCCCGGTCGAAGGGCGAGTTGACGGAGAGGGCGAGCAGCGTGGGCAGCCACGGCCGCAGGTGGTTGACGACCGCGACGGCGGTGTCCCGGTCGGGCACCGACACGTGGACGTGGCAGCCGGAGGCCGCGAAGTCCCAGGCCACCGCCTGGTACTCGGCGGCGAACCGCTCGTACTTGCCGCCCCGCGAGATCCGCCACGGCGAGTCGCCGCCCACGGGCAGCCCCGTCGAGAGCAGCCGCAGTCCGGCCGCCTCCGCCGCCATCGACAACTGCCGCCGGGACGCGAGTAGTTGGGAGGCCAGTTCGTCCAGGCCGGAGCAGACCTCGCTGACCGACTCGACCTGGCAGGCCAGGAACTCCCGTTTGAGGCGCGGGTTCTGGCCGTCCTCGGCGCCGGGCACCGCGGCCGCGGCCGGTATCCCGTCCCGTTTCACTCCGGCGAGGACGTCCTCCGCGCGCGGGACCGGTTCCCCACTGTCGGCGTCGACGAGCAGGAACTCCTCCTCGACCCCCAGGGTTCCCCCGCGCCCGGCCGCGTCACTCCGGGCGGCCCCCGCCGGGCGGGGGCGGGCGGCGTCCCACGCGGGGCCGCCGTGCGGCGCGGGAGGCGCGTTGGGGGCGGGAGCCGCACTGGGGGCGGAAGCCGCGCCGGGGGCGTCAAGTCCACTGGGGCCACGAGGAGTTGACGGGGCGTCCGGGGACACGGCGGAGGCCACGCGCGGGGGCCGCGCGGGGGCCGCCGGCACCGGGGCTGGTCGCGGCTCGATCTCCTCGTGGGTCATCCGGCGCCTCCTCCGCGGACGGGCCGTCCCGCGGACCCGCCGCCATCGCGCGATGGCCGTCGCGGGTCCGCCGACGGGGGTGTGCGGGCCACCGCCGCGCGGTGGTGGCCCGCTGGCGGCTCAGTCGGTGGACAGCGCCGCGACGAGGTCCCCGACCTCGGGGTGCGGCATCGCCCTGGCCACGTCGGCCTGCGCCACCATGCCCACCAGGGTGTGGCCGTCGATGACCGGCAGCCGCCGCACCTTGTGCTGGGTCATGGTGCGCATCGCCTCGTGCGGGTCGTCGTCCGCCTGGACGGTCAGCGCGTGGCCCTGCTGGATCTCGCTGGCCCGGGTACTGGCCGGGTCCCGGCCCTGGGCGAGCACCTTCACGACGACGTCCCGGTCGGTGATCATGCCCTTGAGCCGGTTGTCGTTGCCGCATATCGGCAGGGCACCCACCGAGAGCCTGGTCATCTTCTCCGAGGCGTCGAGCACGGACTCGTCCACCCCGACGCACTCCGCTCCTCCGGTCATGATCGAACGGACGGCAGTCATGGCAGCTCCTTCACGTGGGGTCGTGCCGGACGACCCGTCCGGCACACCACCGGCTCGCCCGGCGGCGGGTGCCGGGTGCCCACGACGGGCGCCCGGTAACACCCGCGGCGGCGCGCACCGGCCCCCTCGGAGGGTCGCCGGATACGGCGCCGGAGCGGGGCGCGCCGCGCCTGGCCTCCATGGTGGGCGCCCTCCCGCGAATCGGCACGTTCGACCGTCCCGCCCGGGCGGGACGGGGTCAGGGGCCCGCCTCGGCGGCGGGCCCGCCTGGGCGGCCGGGGCGGCCGGGGAGGCGGGCGCGACGCCCTTCGGCGACGGAAGCGGAACCCACGGTCACCGCACGGCCCGCTGCGTGAAAGATCTTCGTTAACTTCACGCCACACTCTTGCCAAGCCCAATTAATGCGTGTTCGGATTATCTCCGTTCGGCAGCACACCGCCGAACGATTTCCGCTGATCAGAGACCGCGTGCGGACCGATCTCGGCATGCCCGCGCACTCTGGCGACCCCGCCAGGCGGTCCACCCGACCACACTTTCACGCCACCCAGGGCGCACCGCCGCCTTCGGAGCGCGTGGTCGACCGTGCCCGAACCAAGAGAAGTATCCGGAGGGACTCCATGTTTGACCTCTCGTCCGTCGATCTCCTCGATGCCTTCACGCGCGAACTGGAGCTGTGCAAGGTGCGGGAGGACGAGCACGTCGTCATCCTCTCCGAGCCGGGGAGCCGGGGCGACTACGTGGCCGCCGCGTTCGGCGCCGCCAAGGCGCTCGGCGCGCACGTCATCTCGGCCACCGTCCCGGGCGGCACCCCCGCACCGATGGACAGCACCCACACGGGAGCCGGTCCCGGCCTGAAGTCGGTGCTGGACGACAGCACCGCGCAGACCCTGCTGAAGTCCGCCGACCTGGTCGTGGACCTCACCCAGGAGGGCTTCATCCACGCCCCCGTACAGCAGGAGATCCTCAAGACCGGCACCCGCATCATCTTCGTCTGCGACGCCCCCGACGTGCTGATCCGCAACCTGCCGAAGCCGGAGGACAAGCAGCTGGTCCTGCGCGACTCGGAGCTACTGAAGAAGTCGTCCGTCATGCGGGTCGTCTCCAGCGCGGGCACCGACCTGACGGTGCAGCTCACCGGCTCCAAGCCGGAGTTCCAGGTCGGTTTCGCGGACGACCCGGGCCGCTGGGACCACTGGCCGAGCACCATGGTGCTCTGCTGGCCGGAGATCTCCGACGGTCAGCTGGTGCTCGCCGAGGGTGACATCCTGCTGCCCTTCAAGGAGTACGTGCGCGAGCCGGTCACCCTGGAGATCGCGGGCGGGCGGATCGAGAAGGTCAGCGGCGGCTCCGAGGCGAAGCTGCTGGAGACCTTCTTCGAGGACTCGAACGACCAGTGGGCGCGCAGCCTCTCCCACATGGGCTGGGGCCTGATGAAGAGCGCCGACTGGTTCGCCACCGCCCTCTACGGCAAGGGCGACCTGATGGGCATGGACGCCCGCGCCTTCGCCGGGAACTTCCTGTGGTCCACCGGCCCGCACCCGATCCTCGCCCGCGAGTCGTACGCCCACCTGGACATCGCGATGCGCGGCTGCTCCATCTCCGTCGACGGCACCGACGTGGTGGTCGACGGGGCTCTCACCGACCGCTGATCGGCCCCCAGCGGCCCCCCGTTCCCCTCTCTGCACGCTTCCGGAGGAGCTGAGCAATGGCTTCCAGTCAGTCTTACGAGGTCACCATCGTCGGCGGTGGTCTCGGTGGTCTCACCGCGGCGCTCGCGCTGCGCCAGCGTGGCCTGCGGGTCACGGTGCTCGAACAGGCGGACCAGCTGGGTGAGGTCGGCGCGGGCATCCAGACCGCGCCGAACGCCAGCCGCATCCTGCTCGGGCTGGGACTGCGCGACCAGCTGGAGGCCATCCACACCGAGCCGCTGGACCAGGTCCGACGGCGGTGGGAGGACGGCAGCGTGGTGGGGCTGACCCCGCTCGGGCAGTTCTGCAAGGACCGGTACAACGCCCCGTACTGGCACTACCACCGGGCCGACCTGCACCGCGTGCTGATGGACGCGTGCGTCGACCCGGCCGGTGCGGGCCCGGTCGTGCGACTGCGGACCAGCAGCCGGGTGGCCGAGCTGGACCAGTCCGACCCGGCGCGGCCGGTGGCGATCACCGCTGATGGCCAGCGGTACGCCTCCGACGTGCTGGTCGGCGCGGACGGCATCCGCTCACGGGTCCGCGAGCTGATGGGGCTGGAGGACACCCTGGAGTTCTCCGGCGAGATGGCCTACCGTGCGCTGATCCCGGGCGACCTGATCGCCGCCGACCCGGCCACCCGCTGGCTGGTCGACCGGTTCCAGAGCACCATCTGGTACGGCCCGGACCGGCACCTGGTGCACTACATGATCCGAGGCGGTGAGTGGCTCAACATCGTGGCCTGCGTGCCGTGCACCGACGAGGTCGCCGAGAAGTGGACGGCCGCCTCGACGCCGGAGGATCTGGCCGCGGCCTACCCCGGCTGGGACGACCGGGTGCCCGCCATGCTCTCCAAGGCGAAGGGCGACGTCACCTGCTTCGCGCTGTACCACCGCAGGCGCGACCCGGTGTGGGTGGACGGCAGCGTGGCCCTGCTGGGCGACGCCTGCCACGCGATGCTCCCCTACCAGGCGCAGGGCGCGTCCCAGGCCATGGAGGACGCCGCCGTCCTCGCCGAGGAACTCGGCGCGGTGACGGTGGACGGAGTGGGCGGCGCGCTGCGCCGCTACGTCGACCGGCGGGCCAAGCACGCCGGCATGGTGCAGGAGGCGTCCCTGCGCAACAAGACCTTCTACCACTACCCGGACGGACCCCTCCAGCAGGAACGAGACGCCAAACTGCGGCGCTTCGACGGGGAGTCGGACGTCTCCTACGACTGGCTGTGGAGCGGAACCCCCCTCAACGACCCCGACCTCGGGGCGTTCTCCTACCAGTTCTCCCGGTGAGCCGGCGGGGTGCGCCGCCCCCTGTGGCGCACCCCCGGCCCAACTGCGCAACGGCGTCCACCGCGGACGCCCATCCGAACCCCTGGAGCAACGGTGAAGACAGGTGACCAGATAGTCCAGGAACTCCCCTGGAAATGGGGAGTCCAGGGCAAGATCTTCATCATCGGTGGCCTCGGCTATCTGTTCGACGCGTGGGACATCGCGCTGAACGGCTTCCTGATGCCGCTGGTGGGCGACGAGTTCGACCTCAGCACTGGTGAACGCGGTCTGGTGGCAACGGCCAACCTGATCGGCATGGCGGTGGGTGGAGTCCTCTGCGGCTCCATCGCGGACCGCATCGGCCGGAAGAAGACCTTCAGCGTCACGCTCCTGGTGTTCGCGCTCTTCTCCGTACTGGGCATGTTCTCGCCCAGCTACTCGGTCTTCCTGCTGTTCCGGTTCCTCGCGGGCATCGGTCTCGGTGGCTGTATCCCGGTGGACTACGCGCTGGTGAGCGAGTTCTCGCCGCGGAAGTACCGAGGGAGGATCCTCACCGGACTCGACCTGTGGTGGCCGATCGGCGTCACCATCTGCGGTCTCACCTCCACCCTGCTGATCCCGCTGGACGGCAACTGGCGCTGGATGCTCGGCATGATGGTGCTCCCCGCGCTGCTGCTGTTCTGGGTGCGGCGCGGCATCCCGGAGTCGCCGGTCTTCCTCGCGAAGAAGGGCCGCGAGGCCGAGGCCCGCGAGGTCATCGACGAGCTGGTGCGGAAGACCGGTGCCACACCGGAGCCCTACGTCATACCCGAACCACCCAGGCGCAAGGGCGACGAGACCCGTGGTCTGGCCGCGGGCGTCGAGCAGCTGCGCAGGCTCTGGGCGTTCAACGCCCGCATCACCTCGGTGGCGTGGGTGCTGATGGTGACCGTCATGCTGGTCTACTACGCGGCCCTGACCTGGATGCCCTCGATCCTCAAGGAGGAGGGCTACGGCGACACCGCCTCGTTCACCGGCACCACGCTGATGAGCGCCGTCGGCATCACCGGTGTGGTGGCGTCGACCTGGCTGGTCGACGTGGTCGGCCGGAAGTGGCTGATCGGGGTGTCGGCGCCGGTCGCGACGGCGGCGCTGGTGGCCTTCGCCGCGATGCTGGAGATGCAGACGGCGGCGATGATCTGGATCGCGGTCTTCGGCTTCCTGATCCAGCTGACCATCCCCGCGATGTACGCCTACGTCTCGGAGCTGTACCCGACGATGCTGCGCGCCAGCGGGTTCGGCTGGGCCTCCTCGCTCAGCCGGGTCGCGACGGGCTTCGCGCCGCTGCTGTTCGGTTCGGTGATGTGGCCCGTCCTCGGGCTGACGGCCACCTTCGCGGTGCTGGGCGTCCTCGCCCTGGGCGCGGTCATCTGGATGGCCATCGCGGCGCCGGAGACCAAGGGCCGCGAACTCGACGAGGACGAGGACGCGCTCGACGAGGCGACCGCCGCCAGGACGGCGACCGGCGCCGCCGAAGGGGAGCCGGTCCCCCAGTGACCTCCCGGTGCCCGGCGCGGAACACCCGCGCCGGGCACCCGGCGAGACGGCGGGCCCGGGCGGGCCACGGGACACCCCGACGGCCCCGTCCGGCCGTCGGGAACCGGAACACCGGCGGAACACGACGGGACCGAAAGAAGGGAAGGAGGAGCATGAAACCGGCCGCATTCACCTACCACCGCGCGCGGGACGTGGCGGGGGCCACCCGGCTGCTCGCCGAGCTGGGGGACGACGCGAAGCTCATCGCCGGGGGCCAGAGCCTGGTCGCGATGATGAACTTCCGGCTGGCGCGTCCGCGCCACCTCGTCGACATCGGCGGGCTCCGCGAGCTGAGCGGCGTGCGCCGGGACCCGGACGGCGCGCTGCGGATCGGGGCGCTCACCACCCACCACGCCGTGGAGCGCGCGGGCGCGGAACTCGGGTCCGACTTCGCGGTGCTGGGTGAGGCGATGCGCTGGGTCGGGCACCTGCCGATCCGTACCCGCGGCACCGTCGGCGGCAGCATGGCCCACGCGGACGCGACGGCGGAGTGGTGCCTGCTGGCGCTGCTGCTGGACGCGGTGATCGTGGCGCACGGGCCGGACGGTGAACGCCGCGTCCCCGCCGGTGAGTTCTTCCACGGCTACTACACCACGGCCCTGGAGCCGGACGAGGTGATCACCGAGGTGGTCTTCCCGCATCCGGCGCCCCGGGCCGCCCTCACCGAGTTCGCCGAGCGGCGCGGCGACTTCGCCACGGTCGCCGCCGCCGTGTGGCTGGAGACCGAGCCGGGCCCGGACGGCGCCCCGGCCGTCCGCTCCGGCCGGGTGGCGCTGGGCGGTGTCGACGCCCTGCCCGTCCGGGTCCCGGAGGCGGAGGAGGTGCTCGCCGGCGGCGGAACCGCCGGGCCCGAGCTGTACGCGGCGTGCGCCGCGGCGGCGGAGCGCGCCGTCGGCGCGCTGGACGCCGGTTCGGGCGACGACCCGGAAGCCCGCTACCGGCGCACCCTGACCCGGACCCTGGTGGCTCGTGCCTGCGAGGAGGCGATGTCCCGATGACCAGTGGAGCCAGCGAGACGGCGGCACACGGCCACCGGAAGGACGAGGACGCCTGGATCGGCTCCTCGATCGGCCGCCGGGAGGACCCGCGGCTGCTGACCGGGCGCGGCCGGTTCACCGACGACATCCACCTGCCCGGGATGCTGCACGCCCAGTTCGTCCGGGCGACGGTGGCCTCGGCGACCGTCACCTCGGTCGACCTGTCCGAGGTGCGGCGGGTGCCGGGCGTGGTCGCCGCCTTCGACGCGGCCGACCTCGGGCTGGCCGACATCACCGCCCGTCTGGACCGGCCCGTAGCGGAGTTCGTCCCCACCGCGATGCCGGTGCTGGCCCGGGACCGGGTCCGGTACGCGGGGGAGCCGCTGGCCGTGGTGGTGGCGACCGACCCGTACGCCGCCGAGGACGGTCTGGAGGCCGCCAGGGTGAGCTACGAGACCCGCACCGCGGTGGTCTCGGACGAGCAGGCCCTGGCCGAGGGCGCCCCGCTGGTGCACGACGAGGCCACGGCCAACACCCTCGTGGACGTCTCGATGTTCGCGACGGAGGGCATCGACGAGGTCTTCGCCTCGGCGCACCGGGTCGTCCGGGTGCGCACCAAGACCGGCCGGCAGAACGCGCTGCCGCTGGAGACCCGCGGCGCGCTCGCCGCCTGGGACGACCGGGAGGAGCAGCTGGCGCTGCACACCTCCAGCCAGGTGCCGCACCAGGTGCGCACCGTCGCGGCCCGCTGCCTGGGCCTGGACGAGCGCGCTGTGCGGGTGCTCGTACCGGACATGGGCGGCGGCTTCGGCCAGAAGTGCGTGGTGGGCCGGGAGGAGATCGCGGTGGCCGCGGCGGCGCTGCGGCTGGGCCGCCCGGTGAAGTGGAGCGAGGACCGCAAGGACGCGCTGACCGCCTCCTTCCTCGCCCGGGAGCAGCGCTACGACGTGCGGGCCGCCTTCGACGCGGAGGGCCGGATCCTCGGGCTCGACGCGGACGTGGTCTGCGACATGGGCGCGTACTCCTGCTACCCGTTCAGCGCGGGCATCGAGCCGCTGATGGCCTCGGCCGAGATGCCGAGCGTCTACAAGGTCCCGGCCTACCGGGTGCGGGCGCGCGCCGTCACCACGAACAAGGCGCCCACCGCGCCCTACCGGGGTGTGAGCAGGCCGCAGTTCGTGATGGTGGTGGAGCGGCTGTTCGAGCGGGCGGCGCGGGAGCTGGGCATGGACCCGGTAGAGATCCGGCGGCGCAACGTGATCACCGAGTTCCCCTACACCGGCGTCAACAACGTGACCTACGACCCGGGCTCGTACCGGGAGTCACTGGACCTCTGCGAGGCGCACGTCCGCGAGGAGGGCTGGTACGAGCTGCGCGAGCGGGCCGCGGCGGAGGGGCGGCACATCGGGATCGGGTACTCCTGCTTCAGCGAGCGCACCGGCTACGGTTCGGCCGCGTTCGCGCAGCGGAAGATGGAGGTCGTGCCCGGTTTCGACATCGCCGAGGTGCGGATGGACACCAGCGGCGCGCTGGTGGTCACCACCGGCACGATGAGCCACGGGCAGAGCCACGAGACGACGATGGCGCAGATCGCCGCCGACGAGCTGGGGCTCGACGTGGCGCGGGTCCGCGTGCACCAGGGCGACACCGACCGGATCACCTACGGCTGGGGGACCTTCGCCAGCCGGTCGATCGCGATCGGCGGCAGCGCGGTGCGGATCGCGGCGGGGAAGCTGGGCGGGAAGCTGCGGCTGATCGCCGCCAGCCGCTGGGACCTCGACCCCGGCGAGGTGGAGCTGACGCGGGACGCGGTGCGGCGCCGGGACACTGGCGAGACGCTGTCGTACCGGGAGATCGCCGACATCGCCTACCTGAGGGCGCACCTGCTGCCCAAGGACGTGGACCCGGGGCTGACGGCCACCGCCAGCTTCGACGTCCTCAACGACGGCACCTTCTCCAACGCGACGCACGCGGTCGTCACCGAACTGCACGAGGGGACCGGGCAGGTGGAGATCCTGCGCTACCTCTGTGTGGAGGACTGCGGGGTGGCGATCAACCCCAAGGTGGTGGAGGGCCAGTGCCGGGGAGGCATCGCGCAGGGCATCGCCGGTGCCCTGTTCGAGGAGATCACCTACGACGAGCAGGGTGAGCCCTCGGCGACCAGCTTCATGGACTACAAGGTGCCCACCGCGCAGGAGATCCCGGACGTGGGCATCCACCACCTGGAGACGCCCTGCGCGTTCACCGAGACCGGGGCCAAGGGGGCGGGCGAGGGCGGCACCATCGGCGCCCCGGCGGCCGTGCTCAACTCGGTCAACGACGCGCTGCGCGGCACGGGCGTCGAACTGGACAACACCCCGATCACACCGGCAACGGTGGTCAGCGCACTGGAGCACACGCCATGACCGAGACCACGCACCAGTCCCCCGGGCAGCAGCTGATCAGCCTGAACGTCAACGGCGAGCAGCGGGAACTGCTCGCCGAGTCCCGGCAGACCCTCGCCGACGCGCTGCGGCACGGGCTCCAGCTGACCGGCACCCACGTCGGCTGCGAGCACGGCATCTGCGGCGCCTGCACGGTGCTCGTGGACGGCGCCCCGGTGCGGTCCTGCCTGATGTTCGCGGCGCAGGCCGAGGGCGCGGAGATCCGCACCGTCGAGTCGCTGGCGGGCGGCGACGACGGCCGTGAACTCAGCGATCTCCAGCAGGCGTTCCTCGACCACCACGGCCTCCAGTGCGGTTTCTGCACCCCGGGGTTCCTGATGCTCGCCGAGGGGTTCCTGGCGGAGCGCCCGGAGGCGGAGAAGGAGGAGATCCGGGAGGTCGTGGCGTCCAACATGTGCCGCTGCACGGGCTACCAGACGATCGTCGAGGCGATCGACGACTGTGCCACGAAACGCCGGGAGGCGCTGCGCGCCCGGCTGGAGGGCCCGGCCACCGAGCCGGCCGGCTGACCCCGGGCCGGATGCCGGGGCCCGGCTCCGCCGGTTGACCGAATGTGCGAATCCTGCCGCGCGGCGGCAGGCGAGGAGGTTCCATGCAGCTCACCAATGTGGTTCCGGTGAAGGCGGCGCCCGACGAGGTGTTCGCCCTGATCAACGATGTCGAGCGGGTCGTCTCCTGCATGCCGGGCGCGGCGCTCGACGGGCGGGACGGCGACACCTGGCAGGGCCGGGTGAAGGTCAAGGTCGGCCCGATCACCGCGGCCTACGCGGGCACCGTGCGGTTCATCGAGGTGGACAGCGCCGCGCGGCGGCTGCGCGTGCAGGCGCGCGGCGCCGACGCGCACGGCAGCGGTGACGCCGAGGCCGAGGCGTCCCTGGAGGTGGCTGAGGCGCCGGGCGGCGCCGAGTTGCGGCTCACCACCGACCTGGTCATCCGGGGCAAGATCGCGCAGTTCGGCAAGGGCGCGGTGGCGACCGTCTCCGAGAAGATCCTCCAGCAGTTCGCGCGGAACCTGGGCAGCCTGCTCGACCAGGACCGGGCCGCCGCCGGAGCACCCGCGAACTCCGCGGCCCCGGCGGGCGGCGCGGCCGCGGCCACCGCCCCGGCGGGCGCCGCCACCGCGACCGCCCCGGCGGAGCGGCGTCCAGCGGCTCCGCTCGCCGCGGAGGGCGCCTCCGAGCTGAACGGCCTCTCGATGATCGTCGGCCCGGCGCTGTCGAAGTACGGCCCGGTGGTGGGCGCCTTCGCGTTCGGCCTGTTCGAGGGCTGGCTGCTGGGCCGGGTCCTCACCCGCGAGAAGCACCGCTGTGGGGGTGCCCGATGAGCGCCGGACGCTACGGCCAGGAGACCGACCAGACCTACGAGCGGGCCGGGTTCGGCGCGCCCGTCCGCCGGGGCGGCCGTCCCGCGCTGATCGTCGTCGACCTCTCCCGGGGCTTCACCGAGGAGGCGTTCCCCTCCGGGGCCGATCTCACCGACGTGGTCGGCGGCAGCGCCGAACTGGCCGGGGCCGCGCGCGCCGCCGGGGCGCCGGTCATCTACACGGTCATCTCCTACTCCCCCGCCGAGGCCGAGGGCTCCTCGGTGACCTGGCTGGACAAGGCGCGGGGCATGCGGGCGCTGGTCGAGGGCAGCGAGGCTGTCGAGCTGGACCCGCGGCTGCCGAGGCGGCCGGAGGACCTGCTGGTGGTGAAGAAGGGCGCCTCGGCGTTCTTCGGTACCTCGCTGGCCTCCACCCTGGTCGGACTCGGCTGCGACACGGCCGTCGTCTGCGGCGCCACCACCAGCGGCTGTGTCCGGGCGACGGCGGTGGACGCGGTGCAGTCCGGGTTCCCTGTCCTGGTGCCCCGCGAGTGCTGCGGCGACCGCGCCCAGGGCCCGCACGACGCCGCCCTGTTCGACATCCAGGCGAAGTACGGCGACGTCGTGTCGCTGTCCGACGCGCTCGGCTACTTCCGGGGGCTCGCCGGGGCGGAACCCGCCGGGTCAGCGCGGGCGACCGCGCCGACGGGCGGCTGACCGGCGGCCCCGGCGGCCATCGCCGTCCCCGGACATCACCCGGCAGACCCCGCGCCCGCTTCCCGATCCCGTGATCGGCCCTCCCTCCCGCACGAACCCACGCCCAGGAGGCTTCCCTTGACCGCCCGACACCTCAGCCAGCCCGCCCTGGCCGACCTCGCCGACGTTCCGGCCACCAGCCGCTGGGTGCGCTCCGGCTCGCTGCGCCTGCACGCCCTGGACTACGGCGGCGAGGGCGTGCCGCTGGTGGTCCTGCCGGGCATCACCAGCCCCGCGGTGACGATGGACTTCGTCGCCCGTGAACTCACCGACCTGGTACGGCCGGTGGTCCTCGACGTACGGGGCCGGGGGCTGTCCGACGAGCCCGCGGACGGCTCCTACTCCCTGGAGGCGTACGCGGAGGACACCGAGGCGCTGATCACCGGCCTCGGGCTGGACCGGCCGCTGCTGCTGGGCCACTCGATGGGCGCCCGGATCGCCGCCACCACCGCGGTGCGCCAGAAGGTCACGCCGCGCGGCGCGGTGCTGGTCGACCCGCCGATGAGCGGCCCGGGCCGCGGCCCGTACCCGACCACGCTGCCCGCCTTCCTCGGGCAGCTCAGCGAGGCGCTGCGGGGCACGGACGCCGACGAGGTGGCGCGGTCCTGGCCGCGCTGGCCGCGCCGGGAACAGGAGCTGCGGGCCCGCTGGCTGGCCAGCTGTGCCGAGGAGTCCCTCGTGGAGACGCACCGTGGCTTCGAGTCCGAGGACTTCTTCGACTGGTGGCCCTCGGTGCCCTGCCCCACCGAGCTGCTGCACGGGGCGGACAGTCCGGTCGTCACCGCCGAGGGCGCGGCCGAGGCGGCGCGGACGCTGCCCGCGGCCCGGCTCACCGAGGTCCCCGACGCGGGTCACATGGTGTTCTGGGACGCTCCCGAGGCGGGGCTGGCGGCGGCCCGCGCGGCGCTGTCGAGGCTGCTCGCATGAGCGGGGCAGCCCGCCGTCGCGCCCCCGGGTCGGCCACCCCGGGTGGCGCTCAACGACCGTGGTTGAGTGGGAGACATGGCTGACAAGACCCCACCCCGCCCGGACTCGCACACACCGCCCGCGATCCTCACCAACGCGCCGGGCTACCAGGTGCGCCGTCTCTACCAGGCGTACCTGGCGGCGTGGGTGCGGACCGTCGATCCGGTGCTGACCGGCCCGCAGTTCGCGGTGCTGACGGCGGTCGGCGCGGCGCCCGGCCGGGACCAGAGTTCGATGGCCTCGGCGGTCGCGCTGGACACCTCCACCATGGCGGACGTGGCGCGGCGGCTGGAGCGGCGCGGCCTGCTGATACGCCGGACCGCCGCGGCCGACGGGCGCCGCAAGCTGCTGTACCTCTCGGAGGAGGGGGAGGCGGCCCTCCGGGAGGCGAACGGGAGGGCGCGCGACCTGGATGAGCGGCTGCTGGCGGAGCTGGATCCGGAGCAGCGCGCCCAGTTGCTCCGGGAGTTGACCACCCTCGCCAACCACTGGGAGGGGCTGGCCGAGGGCTCCTGACCGGCTGACCGCACCGTCGCGGGGCACGCCGGGAGCCGGAGCGCCGTGGGGCGCTCCGAAGGCGCCGGACCGGGAGGACCGGGCGGCGTACACCAGAGCCGGGTTCCGCCGCCCGGCTCACGAACCACCAGATAGTACGTACTCGGATCATCCGGGCGGCGCCGCCGCCCGGGCCGAGGACCCGGAACCCGCGGAGGACCCCGTGACGGACCACCACATCGGCCTGATCGTCCCCAGCTCGAACCTGACGATGGAGACCGAACTGCCCCAGATGCTGCGCGACCGCGAGGCGGTGGAGCCGGGCGACCGCTTCGTCTTCCACAGCAGTCGGATGCGGATGCAGCACGTGACCCCGGAGCAGCTGCGCGCGATGAACGCGCAGACCGAGCGGGCCGCCCTCGAACTCGCCGACGCGCGCCCCGACATCGTGGCCTCCGCCTGCCTGGTCGCGATCATGGCGCAGGGCCCCGGCTACCACTGCACCGCCGAGGACGAGATCACCGCGGGGCTGCGCTCGGGCGGCTCCGAGGCGCCGGTGGTCTCCAGCGCGGGCGCGCTGCTCAGCGGGATCGAGGCGCTGGGGGCGAAGCGGGTCGCCGTCATCACGCCGTACATGAAGCCGCTGACGGAGACCGTCGTCACCTACATCGAGGACGCGGGCGTCCGGGTCGTCGACTCGCTGAGCCTGGAGGTGGCGGACAACCTGGAGGTGGCCCGCCTCGACCCGGCCAACCTGCGCTCCCACTGGCGGCGGCTGGACCTCTCCGAGGCGGACGCCCTCGTCCTGTCCGCCTGCGTGCAGATGCCCTCGCTCTCGGCGATCCAGCACGTGGAGGACGCCTGTGGGCTGCCGGTGCTCTCCGCGGCGACGGCCACCACCCACCGCATCCTCGGCGGACTGGGCCTGCCCACCACCGTGCCGAACGCGGGCAGCCTGCTCAGCGGACGGTTCCCCGCCGCCGCCTGAGGCGGCGTCCGGGCGCCCGCGCCCTCCGACCGCCGGGTCCCGGCCTCTGGTGCTCACCGGCCGGGGCCCGGCTCCCCCTTCGGGGAACCCCGCTCGGGCCGGTTCCCCGGCCGGGCACCGCTCCCCCGCCACCGCCGCGGACCCCGTGAACTCCCCGGCCTCCATGGGCTCTTCGGACCCCCGGCCCCTCGAACGCTCCGGACGCACCACGAGGTAGTTCGATGGTGAGTGACGCGCCTCCGGGATAGGTTGGCGCGGCGCGCCCGGTGCGATCACCGGCACGCTGGGCCGGGGACGGAGACGCGATGGAGGCACCGATGCCCGAGGACGTGGCGGCACGACGCGAGCGACTGGCGGAGGGTCTCCGGGCGTACGGCGCGAGCTTCACCGAGCTGGGACGCCGGTTCGCCGCCACCCTGGGCGTGCACTCCACCGACGCCTTCGCGCTGCTGGAGATCGCCGCCGCCGAGCGGCACGGCAGCCCCCTCTCCCCCGCCCAGCTCGGCAGGCGCGTCTCGCTCTCCTCCGGGGCGATGACCGCCCTGCTCAACCGGCTGGAACAGGCCGGATACCTGACCCGCACCCGCGAGCACGCGGACCGCCGGGTCGTGACCCTGCGCTCCGGTGGCCAGGCCGCCGAGCTGGCCGACGCCTTCTTCGCACCGCTCAACGCCCGCCAGGACGTCATCCTGGCCCGCTACTCCCCCGACACGCTCCGGCAGTTCGAGGTCGTCCTGGACGAACTCCGTGAGTCCATGGACGCCGAACTCGCCGCCGCCCCGGCCCAGCGACCCCCGCGCCGCTGACCCACCGCACCGGCGGCGGAATTCCGCCGCCGAACACTGGCCTGGCTTTCCGGGAATCACCCCTTTGAGACGGCGGTGGCCCCCGGGACACCGGATTCCGGCTCCTACAGTGACCGCAGTACTCAGCCGCTGCGGAAAGGAACCGCCATGGCCGTCCACTACGTCCCGGCGAGCGAGGACGAGGAATTCGACGATTTCTACGCCATTCCCATCAGCGAGCAACGGCTGCCCAAGTACCGCGTTCCGGACGACCAGTCACCGCCGAGCGCGGTGTACAACCTGGTCCTCGACGAACTGGCCCTCGACGGGAACTCCTCGCAGAATCTCGCCACGTTCTGCACCACCTGGGCGGAGCGCGAGACCCACGACCTGATGGACGCCTGTCTGGCCAAGAACATGGTCGACAAGGACGAGTACCCGCTGACGGCCGAGATCGAGGCGCGCTGCGTGCACATGCTCGCCAGGCTCTGGCACTCCCCCGCCGACCAGAGCACGATGGGGTGCTCCACCACGGGTTCCAGCGAGGCCGCCATGCTGGGCGGACTGGCGCTCAAGTGGCGCTGGCGGCAGCGGCGGCGGGAGCGGGGACTGCCGTCGGACCGGCCCAACCTGGTGTGCGGGCCGGTCCAGGTGTGCTGGCAGAAGTTCGCCCGCTACTTCGACGTGGAACTGCGGGAGATTCCCCTGGAACCGGGCGCCAGCGGACTCCGCCCCCACCAACTCCCCGCCTATGTGGACGAGAACACCATCGGTGTCGTCGCCATTCTCGGTGTCACCTACACCTGTGAGTACGAACCGGTACGGGACATCGCCGCGCAACTCGACATCATCCAGCAGGACACCGGAATCGACGTCCCGATCCACGTGGACGCCGCGAGCGGCGGATTCGTCGCCCCCTTTCTCCACCCGGAAATCGTCTGGGACTTCTCCGTGGAACGGGTGGCCTCCATCAACGCCTCCGGGCACAAGTACGGAATGGCGCCACTGGGCGTCGGCTGGGTCATCTGGCGCACCGCCGATCTCCTCCCGGAGGACCTGGTGTTCCGGGTCGACTACCTGGGCGGTGAACTCCCCACGTTCGCGCTGAACTTCTCCCGCCCCGGCGGCCAGGTGGCCGCTCAGTACTACAACCTGCTGCGCTACGGCCACGAGGGCTACCGCCGGGTGCTCCACGCCGGCGCCGAGGCCGCGCGCGGACTGGCCGAGCAGGCGTCCCGGATCGGACCGCTCCGGATCCTCTACGACGGCCAGGGCGCGCTACCCGCCGTCGTCTGGACCCTGGACCACCCGGAGTCGGCCGGGTTCACCCTGTACGAACTCTCCGAGCGGCTGCACCAGCGGGGCTGGCAGGTTCCGGCCTATCCGCTGCCCCCGGACCGCCAGGACACCGTCATCCAGCGGGTGCTGGTCCGCCACGGCATCGGATACGACAAACTCGCCCTGCTGGGACGGGACGTGGAGACCGCGGTGCGGGAGCTGACGCACCGCGCCGACCGCCCCGGCCCGCGCAGCGGCTTCCACCACTGACGTCCCCCTCGGCGGCTCCCCCGGCGGGGGCGGCGCGGGCCAGCGGCGGGAGTCCCCCGGTGGCGGTGGTGCGCGACGGAGCGGACCACCCACGGTGGCCTAAAATCGCGGCGCCCGCCCCGGCCGCCGGGGCACGTTCCCGGCGGGCCCGGGGAACGGCCCCTACCAGCACGAACGGGAGGCCCCCGATGATCTTCATCACCGCCAAGTTCCGCGTCCGCCCCGAGTACGCGGAGGACTGGCCGCGCATCGCCGAGGACTTCACCCGCGCCACCCAGGGTGAGCCCGGCTGCCTCTGGTTCGAGTGGTCCAGGAGTCTCGCCGACCCGACCGAGTACGTACTGGTCGAGGCGTTCCGGGACAAGGCCGCCGGGGCCGCGCACGTCCAGTCCGAGCACTTCCTGGAGGCGCGGCGCACGCTGCCTCCGCACCTCGCCGAGACCCCCCGGGTGGTCAACGTCTCGGTGCCGCAGGGCGACTGGTCACTGCTGGGCGAGATGGCCGTCTCCGACGACGCCTGACCGTCCGCCACCGGACCCCGGAACGGCGGCCACCGGCCCGGCGCCCCGCCCTCCGGCTCCGGGCGCGCCGGGCCGGTGCCAGGATCACCCCATGCCGTTCGACCACAACGACCACTACCACCAGCTGCTGCTGCGGCAGGTCCCGCCCGGCTGCGCCCGGGCCCTCGACTGCGGCTGTGGCACCGGCCGCTTCGCCTGGCGGCTGGCCCGGACCGGGGTGCGGGTCGACGCGGTCGACGCCTCGGCGGAAGCCATCGCGGCGGCCCGCGCGGGGGGAACTCCCGCCGCCGGGGTCCCCGCGCCCCACTTCCGGCGGGCGGACCTGACGGAGACTGCGCTCCCCCCGGACCGGTACGACTTCGTCTCCTGTCTGGCCAGCCTGCACCACATGCCCCTCGGTACTCTCGGCGCGCTGCGCCGGACGCTCGCGCCCGGCGGGGTGCTGGTGGTGCTCGGCTGCTACGCCGAGCGCACCCCCACTGACCTGGCGTGGAGCCTCGCGGCGGCGCCGGTGAACGCCGTCGCGCGGCTCACGGTGGCGGCGCGCGAGGCGGTCCGACGCGCGGGCCCCGCCCCGGCGGCACGGGCACCGGTACACCCACCGGAGACCTCGCTGGCCGAGGTCCGGGCGGCCGCCGCCGCGTCGCTGCCGGGCTGCCGGATCCGGCGGCTGCTCTTCTGGCGCTATCTGCTGGTCTACCGGGACGGCCGCACCGCGAACCCGGTGGAACGGGGCTGACAGCGCGGTGGGCCGGGCCGATACGTCCGCACCCGACCCGGCCCACCGCGCGAAACCCTCCGCGCCCCTCGCTCAGCGCGCCGCGCTGGGCTCGGGCTCCGCCGCGGCGGCGGCACCCGTGGCGGGACGGGTCCCGCCACGGGTGCCGCCGTTCTCGCCGGGCAGCTTGAGGAAGAGCGTCAGCACCATCGCGACCAGGTACAGGCCGAGGAAGATGATGGTCACGCCACCGGCGCCGACCAGCGGGAGGA
Source organism: Streptomyces sp. AJS327 (assembly GCF_013450295.1). Taxonomy (GTDB): domain Bacteria; phylum Actinomycetota; class Actinomycetes; order Streptomycetales; family Streptomycetaceae; genus Streptomyces. The sequence continues at coordinate 1,475,989 of NZ_SKBR01000002.1, read as the reverse complement.
AGAGACTGGCGATGGCCGGGCCCACGAAGGTGGCGCCCCCGGCACCCAGGTTGAGCAGCGCCATGGAGCCGCCCTTGTTCTCCGGGGCCATCGAGGGGATGAGCGCCGAGATCGGGACGAAACCGGCCAGGGTGGCTCCGTAGAGCATCCCGGCCAGCACCGCGACCCAGTAGTAGTCGGGCCCGAGCGCGGTGGGGACGAAGTAGAGCACGGTCACGCTCACGGCACAGCCGAGGGCGCCGAAGGTGGCGATCGTCGTCCGCCAGCCGATCCTGTCGGAGAGCGCTCCGAAGATCAGGTTGAAGAAGATGTTGGTGCCGTAGATGATCGCCAGCAGCTGTAGCCACTTGTCGGTACCGAAGCCCACGTCGTCGGAGAAGATCCGGGGCAGGTAGACCAGCATGCCGAACTGCGGCGCGGTGTTGATGATCCGCACCAGGCAGCCCACCAGGACCCGGGGGTGGGTCCAGACGATGGAGACGCTGTTGTGCAGGCTCTCCCTGGTGGTCACCCCGGCGGGGGCCAGCCGGTCGCCACCGGGACGGTTCCGGGCGCCGAGCAGCGCGAAGGCGCCACCCGCGAAGATCAGCGCGAGCGCCGACCAGAGCGTGCCCAGCTCACCGATGACCGGGATGGTCATGCTGGACCACAGCGAGCCCAGCGTGGGCAGACCGCCGGTGAAGGCGAAGTAGAACCAGCCGACGGCGGTCCCGAGCCGGGCGGTGGGGGCCGTGTTGGTGATCCAGACCAGGAACCCGAAGGCGAACAGGGGATACCCGAAGCCCCGGATCCCGTACAGCACCAGCATCATCGGGTAGTTCTCGGCGCCGAGGGCCACCAGCAGGTACAGCACGTCGAAGACGGCCCAGATGGCCAGGCCGATCCACATCACCCGGCGGGGCCCCCAGACCTCCGCCAGGGCTCCGGAGAACCAGGACGCGAGCATCACGGCGACGCCGTAGACGGTGATCACGTAACCGGCACGCACGTCCGTCCCGGCGCCGTTGTCGGCCATGTACGGAGCGATGAACCCGCTCTCGACACCGTCGCCGATCATGAACAGCAGGACACCGATGTATCCGAAGAGAAGGGGTTTCGGTATCCCGACGCGGTCCAGCAGCCCTCCGGCTCCCATTCCCGGACCTGCCTGCGACTCCGCAGCACGTCCCGCCATCGCGGCCTCCGCTCTGAGGTGAAACACGTTGTGACACGCAGATACTCAGGCTAGCCGCGAGAAATATCAATAGCTGTGTTAAAGGTAACTGTCCATCCTGTTAAGAGCCGGTGGCCATCCGCACGTCGGTGCGCTTGCTCATCGCGGTCAGCAGCTCGTCGTCCACCGGACCGGTCAGCACGACGTGGTCGAAGGACTCCACCGGCTCCATCCGGTGCAGGGCGCTGCGCCCCACCTTGCTCTGGTCCATCAGCAGCACGCTCACCGCGCCCGCCTCCCGCATCGCCCGCTTCACGGCGACGATCTCCTGCTCCTGGTGGTAGGTCATGGCGGCGGTCATCGCCGAGGTGGAGAGCACCGTCACGTCGACCGAGAAGCCCGCGATCATCTCCAGCGCGGGCAGCCCGATCCAGGAGTCGTGGGTGCGGGAGTACTCCCCGCCGATGGAGATCAGCCGGATGTCCTCGACCCCGCGCAACTCCTCGGTGATCAGCCGGTAGTTGGTGACCACGGTCAGCGGCCCGACCCCGGGCAGCAGCCTGGCCAGCGCGAGCGCGGTGGTGGAGTCGTCGAGCATCACCGACATGCCGGGCGCCAGGAAGGAGACCGCCTCCTCCGCCAGCGCCGTCTTGGAGCGGGGATGGGCGTGCAGCCGGAAGTCCGAGCTGGACTCGAAGACGGTGGAGGGCTGCGCGGAGACACCGCCGTGGTACTTGCGCAGGATCCCCCGGTCGGCCAGCTCGGAGATGTCCCGGTGGACGGTCATCACGCTGACCCCCGTCAGCTCGGTCAACTCCGCGACACTGGCGTCACCCCGCTCCAGGACGTGATCGACGATCATCTGCTGTCGCTGCTGGCGCGTGGCGCGCGGTCCCTGAGCCGTCATGCGCCCCATCCTGCCCTGTACACCCCCGGTGGGGTAACGATGAACGGCAAGGAAATACCACCGCACCAGTGACAGATAACAGAGTGGATGTTAATTTGACGCTACCGCGACGTTAAGGAGTACCGGCCGTGGCCGATGCAGTGGTGTTTGACATGGACGGCGTGCTCGTGGAGAGCGAGCACCTCTGGGAGGAGCTGTGGACCACGTTCGCCGCGGCGCGCGGCGCCCGGTGGGGGCCGGAGCAGACCGGGAGCTGCCAGGGCATGAGCGCTCCCGAGTGGGCCACCTTCCTCACCGAGTTCGCGGGCGGCGGCGAGAGCGCCGAGGCCACCGAGCGCGAGGTGGTCGACGGCATGATCGCGGCGCTGGAGGGCGGGCGGATAGACCTGCTGGACGGGGCGCGCGAGATGGTCGCCGAGGCGGCGGCCCGCGGGCCGGTGGCCCTTGCCTCCTCCGCCCCACGGCGCGTCATCGACGCGGTGCTGATACGGCACTCCGTCGACCACCACTTCAAGGCGACCGTCTCCAGCGCCGAGGTCTCCCGGGGCAAGCCGAGCCCGGACGTCTACCTGGCCGCCGCCGAGCGGCTGGGCGTCCCGGCGACCGCGTGCCTGGCCGTCGAGGACTCCAGCAACGGCCTGCGCTCCGCCGCCGCGGCGGGGATGACCGTCATCGCGATCCCCAACCCGCAGTACCCGCCGGCCGAGGACGCCCTGGCCGGTGCCACCCACATCGCGACCGACCACGCGTCGGTCACCCGTTTCCTGGTGACTGAGCTGAAGAAAGGTGACCGGGCATGACCACGGTCCTGGCAGCGGGCGACGCGTTCGTCGCCCCCGAACTCTTCGTCGACGCGCTGCGTGAGGCGGCGCCCGAGCCGTCCGCGCTCACCTTCCGTACCCTGCGCGCGCCCTGGCCGATCGAGCCCTTCGGGCCGGTCGGCGGCGTGGACGAGGCCAGCGGCACCGAGGAGGAGCTGCTGGAGGCGCTGGGCGACGCGGAGATCGCCCTGACGCAGATGGCGCCGTTCAGCGCGAGAGTCATCCGGGAGGCCCCCAGGCTGCGGCTGATCAGCGTCTGCCGGGGCGGGCCGGTCAACGTCGACCTGGCGGCGGCCACCGAGGAGGGGGTCACCGTCTCCTACGCGCCGGGCCGGAACGCCGCCGCCGCCGCGGAGTTCGCGGTCGGGCTGATGCTCGCGGCGCTGCGCCGTATCCCGTCCTCCGACGCGGAGCTGCGGAACGGCACCTGGCGCGGCGACTACTACACCTACGAGAACGCCGGGCTGGAGCTGGAAGGCGCGGTCGCCGGGCTCGTCGGTTACGGCGCGATCGGCTCGATCGTCGCCCGGGTGCTGCGCGCCTTCGGCGCGACGGTGCTGGTCTCCGACCCGTACACCGACCCGGCCCGGGCGGCGGCGGACGGGGTGGAGCTGGTCGCGCTGGACGAACTGCTCCGCCGCAGTTCGGTCGTCAGCCTCCACGCCCGGCTGACGCCCGAGACCCGCCACCTGCTCAACGCGGACAACCTGCGGTTGCTGCCCAGGGGCGCGGTGCTCGTCAACTCGGCCCGCGGCGGGCTGCTCGACTACGCCCCGCTGCCCGCGCTGCTGGACTCCGGTGACCTGGGCGCGCTGGCGCTCGACGTGTACGACGTCGAGCCGCCGCCCGCCGACTGGCCGCTGCACGGCGCCCCGAACGTGATCACCACCCCGCACCTGGCCGGGGCGACCCGGCAGACCGCGCACCGCGCCGCCGCGATCAGCGCGGGCGAGGCCGCCCGGTTCCTGCGGGGCGAGCGGCTTCGGTTCGTCGCCAACCCGGCCGTGGAGGGTCCCGCGTCATGATCGTCGGGGTGGACGTCGGGACGTCGGTCACCAAGGCCCAGCTGATCGCCCGGGATGGGCGCACCACTCCCGCGCACGAGGCGCGCAGCACCGTCTACACCCTGCCTGGCAATCGCGTGGAACAGGACCTGGACGAGGTGCTCGGCACCGTCGTCACGGTCGTGCGGGCCGCCGTCGCCGACGCCGAACTGCTCGGCGACGGCGAGCCGGTGGAGGCCCTGGCCCTCACCGGCCAGGGCGACGGGCTCTGGCTCCGCGACGCGGACGGCCGGGGCGTCGGGCGGGCGCTGTCCTGGATGGACGGGCGTGCCGCGGACGTGCTGGAGGGCTGGAGCACCGACGGGGTGGCCGGGCGGGTGCACCAGCGCACCGGAGCCGGGATGTTCCCCGGTTCCGCCGGCCCGCTCCTCGCGCACCTCGCCGCGCACGAGCCGGAGCGGCTGGAGCGGGCCGCGGTCGCGGGGTACTGCGTGGACGCCATCGTGCAGCGCCTCACCGGCGAGATCACGGTGGACGCCTCGGACGCCTCGCAGCCCTTCCTCGACGTGGCCGCCCGCACCTACGACGAGGAGGCGCTGGACCTCTGCGGACTGGCGCGGCACCGGCGGCTGCTCGCCGAGCCCACCGCGCCCGGTACCGTCCTGCGGCTGCTGCCGGAGGCCGCGGCCGAGCTGGGGCTCCCGGCCGGACTGCCGGTCAGCGCCGGCCCGTTCGACATCCCGGCCTGCGGTTTCGGCTCCGGGCTGAGCGCCCCGGGCGAGGGCAACCTGATCATCGGCACCACCCTGGCCTGTCAGGTGCTGAGTGACGAGCCGGTGCCCGCGGCGGGGGACGAGCCCGCCGGGATGCTGCTCGCCACCCCCTACGAGCGGCGCTATCTGAAGGTCATGCCCGCCATGATCGGCACCGCCGGGCTGGACTGGCTGCTGCGGATCCTGGATGTGCGGATCGTCGAGCTGGACGCGCTGCTCGCCCAGTCCCCGCACGGGGCGGGCGGCGCCTCCGCGCTGCCGTTCCTCTCCGCGAGCGGGGAGCGCGCGCCGTTCGTCGACGCGCGGGCGCGCGGCCGGCTGGACGGTCTGTCCCCGCTGACCACCCGGGCCGACCTGGTCCGGGCGCTATGCGAGTCGGTCGCGTACTCGGCCCGGCACTGCATGGAGACGCTGGGGGTGTCCGGCACCGTCACCGCCTGTGGTGGCGGGGCGCGCTCCGGCGAGTGGGCGCGGATCTTCGCCAGCGTGCTCGGCGCCGATCTGCTGGTCACCGACGACGCGGTGGGCATCCGGGGCGCGGCCCGGGTCGCCTGGGACGCGTTGGGGACGCCGGTGGACGAGGAGCGCTGGAGCGCCCACCGGCGCACCGTCACCGCCGATCCGGCGGCCGCCGAGTTCTACGAGCGGGGCTACGCCGCGTACCTGCGCACCCTCGCCACGGCCCGCGCCGCCTGGTGAGCGGCCGCGATGGCCCGGCCCCGAGCACACCCGCCGTCCCCCGGTAGCGCCGGGACCGCCAGGGAAAACGACAGGAGCACGACATGACCAGGCTGTTCAACGACCCGGCCCGGTTCGCCGACGACATGGTCGCCGGATTCGCGGCGGCCCACCCGGAGCACGTCCGTCCCGTGCACGGCGGGGTGGTCCGGGCCGAGCGTCCGCGCTCCGGCAAGGTCGCCGTCCTCACCTGCGGCGGCTCCGGCCACTACCCCGCCTTCTGCGGTGTGGTGGGCCCGGGGTTCGCCGACGGCTCGGTGATCGGCAACGTCTTCACCTCACCCTCCGCCGCGCAGGCGCACTCCGTCGCCAGCGCGGCGGAGACCGGCGGCGGCGTGCTGTTCCTCTTCGGCAACTACGCCGGGGACGTGATGAACTTCGGGCTCGCCGCCCGGCGCCTCAACGACGAGGGTGTCCCGGCCCGCTGCTTCGCCGTCACCGACGACGTAGCCAGCGCCCCCGCCGACGACGTCGCGCGGCGGCGGGGCATCGCGGGCGGCTTCACGGTGTACAAGACCGCCTCGGCCGCCGCCGAGGAGGGCCGCTCGCTGGACGAGGTGGCGCGGGTCGCCGAGCACACCAACGCCCGCACCCGCACCCTCGGGGTCGCCTTCGCGGGCTGCACGCTGCCCGGACAGCGCGAACCGCTGTTCACCGTCGAGCCCGGAAAGCTCGGGCTCGGCCTCGGCATACACGGCGAACCGGGCGTCAGCGAGAGCGCGTTGGGCACCGCCGAGGAGGTGGCGCACACCCTCGTCGAGGGGCTGCTGGCCGACCGCCCGGCGGAGGCCACCGGCGACCGGGTCGCCGTCCTGCTGAACGGGCTGGGCTCCACCAAGTACGAGGAGCTGTACGTGCTGTGGGGCACGGTCGCCCGGCTGCTGGACGAGGCCGGGCTGACGCCGGTCCGCCCCGAGGTGGGCGAACTCGTCACCAGCCTCGACATGGCGGGCTGTTCGCTCACCCTGACCTGGCTGGACGAGGAGCTGGAGCGGCTCTGGCTGGCCCCCGCCGACACCCCCGCCTTCCGGCGCGGCACCCCGCCCGCCACCGGGAACGGCCCGGCCGCGGCCGCGTCGGCCGCCGCTGCCGCACCGGCCCCGGCCCCGGCCACCACCGTCCCGGCGGCGCGCGCGGCGGCCGCCCGGGCCACGGGAGCCGGAGCCGACACCGCCGCGCTGGCGGTGCGCGCGCTGCGCGCCGCGCGCACCGTGCTGCACGAGCAGGCGGACGCGCTGGGGCGGCTGGACGCGGTCGCCGGGGACGGCGACCACGGGCGCGGCATGGTCAAGGGGGTGGACGCCGCGCTGGCCGCCGCCGAGCGCGCGCACGCCCGGGGCGACGCCCCGGCCGGGCTGCTCGCCGAGGCGGGAGACGCCTGGGCCGCCGACGCGGGCGGCACCTCGGGGGCGCTGTGGGGCGCGGGCCTGCGGGCCCTGGGCTCGGTGCTTCCGGCCGAACGGGCGCCGGAGGCGGGCGAGTTGTCCGGTGCCGCCGAGGCCGCGCTCGCCGCCGTGGTCTCCCTCGGCAGGGCCGAGCCCGGGGACAAGACCCTTGTCGACGCGCTCCAGCCGTTCGTCAGCACCTTCGGTGAGCGGCTCGCCTCCCCCGCCGGGCCGCTCGCCGCGTTCACCGCGGCCGCCGCCGAGGCGGAGCGGGCGGCGCGGGACACCGCCGCGCTCACCCCACGGCTGGGCCGCGCCCGGCCGCTGGCGGAGCGCAGCGTCGGCACGCCCGACCCCGGCGCGGTGTCCCTCGCCATGACGCTCGACGCCGTCGCCACGGCGTTCACCGGCCGCACCAGCGACACCGTCTGAAAGGAACCACCATGCCCCCCGAGACAGCCGGAGCCAGCGCGGCCGGCGAGACCGCCGCGCGCCCCCTGCGGATCGTCGTCGGCTGTGACGACGCCGGGCTGGAGTACAAGAACGCGCTGGCCGCGGACCTCCGGGCGGACGCCCGGGTCGCCGGCGTCACCGACGTGGGCGTGGGCTCCGACGAGCACACCGCCTACCCGCACGTGGCCGTCGAGGCCGCCCGCCGGGTCGCGAACGGCGAGGCCGACCGGGCGGTGCTGATCTGCGGCACCGGGCTCGGCATGGCGATCAGCGCGAACAAGGTGCCGGGCGTCCGCGCCGTCACCGCGCACGACAGCTACTCCGTGCGCCGGTCGATACTCAGCAACAACGCCCAGGCGCTCTGCCTCGGTCAGCGCGTGATCGGTCTCGAACTCGCCCGGACCCTGGTGGACGAGTGGCTGGACCAGCGCTTCGACGAGGGTTCCGCCTCGGCCGAGAAGGTCGCCGCGATCGGCTCGTACGAACTCCGGTCCCGCTGAACACCGGCCACGGGCCCCGGGAGGATCCCCGGAGACCACGGGGGAGGCACCGCGCTCGGCGCGGTGCCTCCCCCGTGTCCGGGCCGGTCGTTCAGCGGGCGGGGGGCGGCGGCGGGGTGGGGGCGCCGGGGGGCGGCGGCACCCGGGAGGCCGTCGAGGGACGCGCCGGGCCCGTCGTCTCCGTGGCGCCGGAGGCCGTGTCCACGCCGCCGGACGGCACGTCCGCGGGCTCGCGGGGCAGGACGGCGTCCCGGCGGGCTCCCGGGTCCCAGCCGGTCTCCACCACGCGCTTCTGCACCACGATCGCGCCGGCCAGGATCGCGGCACCGATCAGCAGCATCAGCACCACGCCACCGGCTCCGCCCAGCTTCGCCGCGTTGCCGACCAGCGTGCCGAACCAGCCGAAGTCCGCGTCGCCGAAGGTGGTGTTCTCCCCGCCGAAGGTGCCGAGCACCTTCAGCAGCAGCGCCGGGAGCATCGTGATCAGTACGCCGTTGAGGAAGGCGCCGAGCACCGCGCCCCTCCGGCCGCCGGTCGCGTTGCCGAAGACCCCGGCGGCGCCACCGGTGAAGAAGTGCGGTACGAGACCGGGCAGGACCAGAGCGAGCCCGAAGGCGGGCTCGAAGATGAGGGCGAGCAGCCCGAGGCTGACGAGACCGCCGACGAAGCTGGAGAGGAAGCCGACGAGCACCGCGTTCTGCGCGTACGGGAAGACGATGGGGGCGTCCAGCGAGGGGACGGCGCCGGGCACCACCCGCTCCGCGATGCCCTGGAAGGCGGGGACCAGCTCACCGAGGATGGTCCGGACGCCGAAGAGGATCACCGCCACCGCGATGCCGAACTGGAGACCCTGCATCAGCGACTGCATGAGGTAGTTGCCGACGTCCGTGGCCGCCTCGGCGTCCCCGATGGCGAACGCCCTGAACGCGGTCTCCTTCCCGGCCTTGCCGAGGTAGAGCACCGCCATCACCAGGTAGATCAGCACCATGGACAGCGCGGTCGCGACCATCGAGTCCCGCAGGAACCGCAGGCCCTCGGGGAGCTTCATGTCCTCGGTGCTGCGGCTGCGCTTGCCCACCAGCTGCCCGGTGGCCCCGGCCAGGACGTAGCCCGCGGTGCCGAAGTGGCCGATGGCCACGCTGTTGTTGCCGGTGATCCGCTTCGTCCAGGGGTGGGCGAAGGCGGGCATGGACACCAGCATGATCGCCATCAGCACCCCGCCGACCAGCACCACCGGTACCGAGGTGAGCCCCGCGATGGCGAGCACCATGGTGAGCAGCGTCGCCATGAAGAGCATGTGGTGCCCGGTCAGGAAGACGTACCGGAGTGGGGTGAAGCGGGCGAGCAGCAGGGCGAGCGCGAACCCGAGGATCATCAGCCAGGCGACCCGGGCGCCGAACTGCTCCTGGGCGATACCGACGATCGCCTCGTTGGTGGGGATCACCCCGTGCGCCCCCGCGGTTCCCTGGATCATCTCGCCGAGCGGCCCGAGCGAACTGACCACGAGCGAGGCTCCGGCCCCGATCAGCAGGAAGCCCAGGGTGGCCTTGATGGCGCCACCGACGATCTGGCCGACGGACTTGCGCAGCGCGATCAGTCCGGCGGCCGTGATGAAGCCGATCAGGTAGGCGGGTTCGCTGAGGATCTCGTTGACCAGGAACTCCGCGATGGCCACCAGCCAGTTCATGGCCTCCCCTTTCCGTGCTCAGATGTGGCGGGCCGGGTCGGCCCGTGCCCGGTGCGCGCGGGTGGCGCGACCGGGTTCGGCGGCTCGGGCGTCGTGGCGCCTCAGACGTCGTAGGTGTCGCGCAGGACGCCGTCCACCTCGGTGGCGCTGGTGAAGTCGCCGACGACCCGCACCGGGATCCCGACGTCGCCCAGCGCCTTGGCGATCTCCTCCGAGGTGAGGATCGCCACGGCCTCACGGGCCTTGCCCCGGGCCGAGATGGTGTCCGTGGCCTCCACCGTGACGTGGCGGGACCAGCCCCACCGGTCGAGCACCTGCTCCAGGGTGTTCTTCAGGAACAGGCTGGTGCCCAGGCCGTTGCCGCAGACGGTGAGGATCGTGTGGGTGGCGCCCGCGCCGCTCGCTCCCGCGTCGGCCGGGGCGTCCCGCGCCGCCTGCTCGGTGGGGCTCGCGGCGGCGGTAGCCTCCCCGGAGAGGATGCGGTGCACGGCCTCCGGGGTGGCCGCCTCGCGCAGCGCCCGGTCGGTGGCCGGGTCGTTCAGCAGCCGCGCGAGCGCCACCATGGCCGACTGGTGGGCGGCCGAGTCCTGCGCGGCGAGCGCTACGACCAGGGTGACCGGGTCGTTCGCCTCGTGGCCGAAGGCCACCGGCTCGGCCAGCCGGACCCAGGACATCCCGGTGTGCAGCACGGCGGGTGAGGGACGGGCGTGGGCGAACGCGAGACCGGGCGCGACCACGATGTAGGGGCCGTTCCGCTCGACGTTCTCCACCATCTCGTCGGTGTAGCGGGCGGTGGTGGTGCCCGTCTCCGTCAGCAGGTCGCCGGAGGCCCGGATGGCGTCCCGCCAGTTCGCGACCGGGACGTCCAGCCGGACGGCATCCACGGGGAGGAGTTCGCTCAACGTCGCCATACCGGCATCCTTGCACGCCAGGCGGCGGATGACGGCCCCGGAGGAGAGAAACGGAATACGGTGGTCCGCCGTGCGGTCCCCGCTCTTTCCAGCCGGCGCGGCACCCTCGCGCGGGTCAGCGGCGGCCGGGGCGGAGTCAGCCGGGGCGGGCGGGCAGGTCCAGCTTGAGGAGCGCGTTCTCCACCAGTTCGGGGAGCGCCGGGTGGATCCAGTACTGCCCCCGGGCGAGGTCACGGACGTCCTGACCGAAGTGCATGGCCTGGATGAGCGGCTGGAGGAGCGAGGACGCCTCCGGGCCCATGATGTGCGCGCCCAGCAGCCGCCCGGTGGCCGGGTCCGCGAGCAGCTTGGCGAATCCGGAGGTGTCCTCCATGGCCCAGCCGTAGGCGATGTCCGCGTACCGCTGGACGGCGACGGCGCAGGCCAGGCCCTCGCGTAGCGCCTGCTGTTCGGTCAGCCCGACCGAGGCGACCTGCGGTGTGGTGAACACGGCGTGCGGGACGAAGCGGTGGTCGGACTCGACGGGCGCCTCCGGGTGCAGCAGGTTGTGCGCGACGACCCGGGCCTCGTGGTTGGCGACGTGCTTCAGCCAGTAGGTGGAGCTGACGTCGCCCAGCGCCCACACCCCCGCCACCGAGGTGGCCTGGGTGGCGTCCACGCTGATCCGGCCGTCTCCGGTGAGGTCCAGGCCACCGGCCTCCGCGTCGACCAGGTCGCTGTTGGGCACCCGGCCGACCGCGAGCAGCAGCGCCTCGGCCTCCAGCGTCTCCTCGCCGTCCGGCCCGCTCACCCGCAGCCGGGTCAGCTCGCCGTCCCGCTCGACGGAGACCGCCTCGCGGTTGAGCCGTACGTCCCAGCGCTCGGCGGCGAGCGCGGTGAACCGCTCGCAGACGTCCCGGTCCTCCCGGCGCAGCAGGCAGTCCGAGCGGTTGACCAGGGTGACGCGGACGCCCAGTCCGGAGAGGACGTGCGCGAACTCCAGGCCGACCGATCCGGCGCCCAGGATGATCACGCGTGGCGGGAGGGTGTCCAGCCGCATCACGGTGTCGCTGGTGAGGTAGCCGCTGCCCGGCAGCCCGGGCAGGTCGGGGACGGCGGGACGGCTCCCGGCGGCGACCACCACCCGGTCCGCGGTGAAGGTCGTGGAACCGCCGCCGGTGTCCGCGCCGCGCTCGCCCGACTCGTGCGGCGCCTCCAGGTCGACGGTGATCTCACGGACCCCGGTGAAGCGGCCCGTCCCCCGGTACACGGTGATGTGCCGGGAGCGGGCCCGGCTGCGCTCGCTCCGGGCGCCGAGCGGGTCGATCCGGTCGAAGATCCGGTCCCGGATCTCCCGCCAGCGCACGCCCCGCGACTCCAGGTCGACGCCGAGCCGGGCGCCCCGCTCCGGCGCCTCGGCCACCTCCGCGGTGTGGGTGAGCATCTTCGTCGGGATGCAGCCGACGTTCAGGCAGGTGCCGCCGAACGAGCCGATCGGGCCGACGCCCTTCTCCACGAAGGCGATGTCCCAGTCGGCGAACCGCTGGTCGATCATGGAGTTACCGGAACCGGAGCCGATCACGGCGAGATCGAAGTGGCGCATCGCCCCATCCTGCGTCGCTCCCCGACCGAACGCGAGGGGGCGTGCGTGGACTCCTTCCGGCGAGCGCCCCACCCGGCAACCGGCTCCCCTCCCGCACGGCGCCGGTTCCCCTCCGCCCGCGGGGCTCCTCGCTCCGCTACCGTGCGCCCGGTACTCACGACCGCTGACGACCGCTGACGGCTGCTGACGGCTGACGGCCACTGACGGCTGCTGACAACCAACTCGGAGGGAGCGCGATGCGCGGGAGACGGCCCCCGGCGGAGGACGCGATGCGGCGGCGCCTCGGAGTGCCCGACGCCGTGGTGATCGGCCTGGGCTCCATGATCGGGGCCGGGATCTTCGCCGCGCTCGGGCCGGCGGCCACCGCCGCGGGCTCCGGACTGCCGCTGGCGCTCGCCCTGGCCGCGTTGGTCGCCTACTGCAACGCGACCTCCTCCGCCCGGCTGGCCGCCCGCTACCCCCGGTCCGGTGGGACCTACGTCTACGGCCGCGAACGGCTGGGCGACTTCTGGGGTTACCTCGCGGGCTGGGCCTTCGTGGTGGGCAAGACCGCCTCCTGCGCGGCGATGGCGCTGACCGTCGGCGCCTACGCCTGGCCGGAGCACGCGCACGCGGTCGCGGTGGCCGCGGTGCTGGCGCTGACGGCGGTCAGCTACGTGGGGGTGCGGAAGTCCGCGCTGGTCACGCGCGTCCTCGTGGCGGCCGTGCTGGCCGTGCTCGGCACCGTGGTGGTCACCGCCCTGACCTCGGGGGAGGCCGACGCCACGCGGCTGGGTGGTGGCTCCGGCCCGACCGTCGGCGGCGTGCTTCAGGCGGCGGGCCTGCTGTTCTTCGCCTTCGCCGGGTACGCCCGCGTCGCCACCCTCGGGGAGGAGGTCCGCGACCCGGAGCGCACCATCCCCCGGGCCATCCCGATCGCGCTCGGCGGCACGCTGCTCGTCTACGTCCTCGTCGCCACCGCCGCCTCGACGGTGCTGGGCCCCGAGCGGCTGGCGGACGCCACCGCGCCGCTGGCGGACGCCGCCCGCGCCACGGGCGCCGACTGGCTGGTCCCGGTCGTGCGCGGGGGCGCCGTCGCCGCCTCGCTCGGCTCGCTGCTGGCGCTGCTCCTCGGGGTGTCCCGGACGGCACTGGCCATGGCCCGGGACCGTCACCTGCCGCGCGCGCTGGCCGCCGTGCACCCCCGTTTCGACGTTCCCCACCGCGCCGAACTGCTGGTCGGCGCGGTGGTGGCGGTGCTCGCCGCGACCGGCGACCTCCGCGGCGCGATCGGCTTCTCGTCCTTCGGTGTCCTGGTCTACTACGCCGTGGCCAACGTCTCGGCCTGGACTCTGACCCGCGACGAGGGGCGGCCGAACCGCGCGATCCCGGTCGTGGGCGTGGTCGGCTGTGGCGTCCTCGCGCTGGCGCTGCCGCTGAACGCGGTCGTCTCCGGCGCCGCCGTGCTCGCCCTGGGGGCGGCCGTCCACGCCCTGCGCGGGGTCCGGACCGGCCGCTCCCGCCGCTGACCGGGCCTACCCGCCCGCCGGGGCCCACCGCGGCCCGCCGTCGGGACGGTGCGGCGCGCGCCCCGGCACACGGTGCCCGGCCACGATCGGCTACGCGCCGGACCGGCGGCGGACCGATCCGGATACGGCCAGCCGCCAGCGGGCCAGCGCGGTTCCGCGTACCCGGAACCGTCCGGGCGTCGGCTCTCCGGTCAGCTCGGCGGGGAGGGGCGGCGGGCCAACCGGAGGGTGAGGCCCTGCGGCATCAGGGTCAGCCGCTCCGAGACCCGTAGCCGGTACCCGGGGTCGGGTATCAGCTCGTAGCGGCGCAGCAGCAGGCCCAGCACCAGGGTGGCCTCGTGGAGCGCGAACTGCCTGCCGATGCAGGCGCGGGCGCCGGTGCCGAACGGTTTGAAGACGTGCGGGGGCCGGGCGCGCACCGCCTGTGGGGCGAAGCGGTCCGGGTCGAAGGTCTCCGGTTCGGGTCCCCAGGCGGCCGGGTCGCGGTGCAGCATCAGCGCGAGGACGAGGGCCCAGGCGCCGCGCCGCATGGGGTGTCCGGCGAGGGTGGTGTCGTGCACCGCCTCCCGCGCGAAGGCGGGCGCGGTGGGCCAGAGCCGGAGGGACTCGTCGAGCACGCGGCGCAGGTAACGGGCCTTGGCCACCTGCTCGTACGTGGGTTCCGCGGCGCCCGCCCAGACCCGGTCGACCTCCTCGCGGGCGCGCGCCAGCACGGCGGGGTGGCGGGAGAGGTAGTGGAGGGCGAAGGAGAGCGCCCCCGAGGTGGTCTCGTGTCCGGCGATCAGGAAGGTGATGACCTGGCGGCGGATGTTCTCCGGGGTGAGCCGCTCCCCGGTCTCGGGGTGGGCGGTCTCCAGCATCAGGTCGAGCAGGTCGCCCTGGCCGCCGCTGCCGTCTCCGGCGAGGCGGCCCTCGATGACCTGGTCGACGGTGCGGTTGAGGTAGGCGATGTCGGCGGCGTTCCGTCCCTCCCGGCCGCGCAGCAGCGTGGAGTTGACCAGCGGCGGCACGACGTTGCGGCGCTGCGCGTGGGCGAGGGTGCCGACCATCGCGGTGACGAAGGGGTGCGGGCGGGGGCGGGCGAAGGAGTCGAAGTCGTGTCCGAAGCCGGTGCGGGCGATGGTCTCCAGCGTCAGCTTGGTCATGTCGGCGGGGACGTCGACCGGGGCCCCCGCGCGCTCCCGCGCGTCCCAGTGGTCGGTCAGCCGCCGGGCGACGTCCAGCATCAGCGGGTGGTATCCGGCCATCGCGGCGCGGCTGAAGCCGGGGGCCAGCACGTCGTGCGCCAACTGCCAGTTGGGCTCGTGGTTGTAGGCGGTGAACAGCCCGTCCCCGGCGACCGGGCGGAGGTTGGCCACTCCCAGCCCGACGTGCTTGGCGAACCGGCTCTCGTCGGCCAGCTCCGCGACGAGGTCGGCGCCCCAGACGAAGACGATCTCCTTGCCGAAGCCCCCGCGCCGGAAGATCGGCCCGAGCCGCCGGGCCATGCCCATGGACCCCTGGATCGGGGTGCGGACTCCGGCGCCCCACACGTCGCCGAGGAGCGGCAGCCGGTAGGGCGGACGCGGGATGCGGCGCAGTTCGGGCCAGCCCTGCTCGGCGCTGCGGAACCCCTTGGGCAGCGGGGCGCGGTCGGCGCCGCCCGGGGGTACGGCAGCCCGCGTGGTGCCTGTCATGTCGCGTGGCCCGCCTCTCCGTCGAAGCAGTGAAGCTGTTGGACATCGGTTCAATAGCGGTCGCCAGTGTGTGCCGCTTGTTGAATTCACGTCAAGTAAGCTGCCCGCCATGGCCGGGAAGCAGGGTGGGGGCACCACCCCCGGGGGACAGACCCGCCGCAGGCTCAGCACCGCGGAGCGTCGTGAGCAACTGCTCTCCGCCGGGGCCGAGTTGTTCGCGCGGAGCCCCTACGAGGAGGTCTGGATCGAGCGGGTGGCGGAGATCGCGGGGGTCTCGCGCGGCCTGCTGTACCACTACTTCCCCACCAAACGGGACTTCTTCGCGGCCGTCGTCGAGCGCGAGAGCGGGCGGATGCTGCGGCTGACCGCGGCGGTCCCCGGTGTGCCGGTACGCGAGCAGGTCCAGCGGGGGCTGGGCACCTTCCTCGCCTACGTCCGGGAGCACGCGCACGGCTTCCGGGCCTTCCACAGCGCCGAGGCGGCGGGCGACCCGGCGGTGCGGCGGGTGTACCGGGAGGCGCTCGCCGCCCAGGAGCGGCAGATCGTGGAGGCGCTCGCCGCCGACCCGGAGGCCGCCCACGTCACCCGGGACCCGCCGACCCTGCGGCTCGCGGTGCGGGGCTGGCTCGCCTTCCTGTTCTCGGTCTGCGTGGAGTGGCTGGACGAGCCCGGCCTCCCGCTGGAGGAGGTGCGGGACCTGTGCGCCCGGGCCCTGCTCGGCGCGGTCGCCCCGTAGCCAGGGAGCTGTCCAGTCGCCCTACGATGGGCCGAACTCCGGTGCGCGCGGGGGTGGTTGGCGGGGGCGACCAGGGTCCGTTGACGGGCGTCGGCGGACCGGCCTACGTTGACGCCGCGCCCCGGTGACCTGAGGAGGTGTCCCGATGACCGGTCCGGAACGGCCACGCCCCGGCGGCGAGCCGCGGCCGCTCGGCCCCACCTCGCTCACCTGGCGCTACTTCGGGGACTGGCGGGGCGTGCTGCTCGCCCCCTGGGCCGGTGCCCTCCAGAACATGCACCCGGGGCTGGGCGCCGGGGTGCTGGAGCACTCCACCTTCTTCGAGGAGCGCTGGGAGCGGTTGCTGCGCTCGCTCTACCCGATCGGCGGCGTCGTCTACGACGGGCCGCGGGCCGTCCGCACCGCCCGTGAGGTCCGCGGCTACCACGACACCGTCCGGGGGGTCGACGCCCGGGGCCGCCCGTACCACGCGCTGGACCCGGACACCTTCTACTGGGCCCACGCCACGTTCTTCGTCCTCACGCTGCTGGTCGCCGACCGTTTCGGCCCGGGGCTGAGCGAGGCGCGGAAGCGCCAGCTGTTCGACGAGCACGTCCAGTGGTGGCGGCTGTACGGCATGAGCATGCGCCCCGTCCCCGGGAGTTGGCCCGCGTTCCAGGAGTACTGGGACCGGATGGCGGCCGAGGTCCTGGAGGACACGGTCGCCGCCCGGCGGGTGCTGGACATCGGGGAGCTGGCGAAGCCGCCCGCCCTGCGCCGGGTTCCCGGCCCGCTGTGGCGCGCGGTGCGCGCGCCGCTGGCGCGCTTCACCGTCTGGTACACCGTCGGGCTGTTCCCCCCGGCCGCGCGGGAACGGCTCGGCTACCGCTGGACGCGGCGGGACGAGCGCTGGCTGCGCCGGTTCGGGCGGCTGGTGCACTGGAGTTGGCGGCTGGTGCCGCCGAAGCGCCGCTACCACCCGCGCGCCCGCGCGGGCTGGGAGCGCGAGCGCGGCGCGCGCGAGGCGACCGCGCCGGCGGTGGAGACACCCGAGCGGAACCTGCCGCGCGGGGCGGAGCGGGAGGCGCCGCGGCACTACTCCCCGCGCCTCCCCCGAGACTGAACTCGCCCTCCCCACAGGTCACTTGGTCGCTACGGCACGGCCGACGGCCCGCGCGGGGGCGGAGCGGAGCAGGCCCACGGGTCCACGGTGGCTCCGGCACCGGGCCGGAGACGGGGGATCCCGGGGCCCGCCTGTCACAACGGGGCGGGCGCGGTGGCCCGCGACAGCTCCCGGCGAATCCGGGTGAACGGCCGGGGCCGGTTGAGCGCCAGCGCGGCGGTGGTGCGCCCGGCGCGCTCGTAGAGCGCGAGGAAGCTGCGGTCGTCGGGCGAGCCCTCCACGATCCGCACGGTGTCCCCCGGCTCCCGGCGCCCCGCGAACTGCACCCGGACGCCGTACTGGTCGGACCAGAAGGACGGCACCCCCCGGCACACGTCGACGGTGGCCCCGGCGAGCAGGTTCCGGGCGGCCACGGCGGACTGCGCCACCGCGCTGCTCCAGTGCTCGGAGCGGACGCCCGCCACGCGCGCCACGTCCCCGACGGCGGCGACGCCCGGCAGCTCGGTCATCCCGCCCGCGTCCGTCAACACACCGTCGCCGAGCGGGAGTCCGGAACCGGTCAGCCAGTCCGTGCGGGGCAGCACGCCGACTCCGACGATCACCACGTCCGCGTCCAGGACGCGGCCGTCGCCGAGTTCGACGCCGGTGACCCGGTCGCCGGAGGATCGCCAGCCCCGCACCCCGGTGCCGCAGAGCAGCGGAACTCCGTGGTCGGCGTGGAGCGCGGCGCACTCCCGGGCCATCTCCTCGCCCAGTTGCGGGACCAGCGGCAGCGGGGCGGCCTCCACCACCGTCACCCGGTGTCCGGCGGCGGCGCAGGAGGAGGCGGCCTCGGCCCCGATGAACCCGCCCCCGACGACCACGACCCGGCGGGGGCCGTGGGCGAGCCGGGCGCGCAGCGCCTCCGCGTCGTCCAGCGTGCGCAGCGTGTGCACGCCGCTGAGCGGGGGGCCGGGCAGCCGCCGGGGGGTGGCTCCCACCGCGATGACCAGTCCGTCGGTGGTGAGGCGCCGCCCGTCGTCCAGGGTGAGGGTGCGGGTGCGTGGATCGAGCCGCGTGGCGCGGACGCCGAGCAGCCACTCGGCCTCCAGCGCGGCCTCCTCCTCCCCGGCGATCAGGGCGAGTTGGTCCCGTCCGAGGTCGCCGGTGAGGAAGCCCTTGGACAGCGGGGGCCGGTCGTAGGGCCGGTGGCGCTCCTCGCCGACCAGCACCAGCCGGCCGTCGTACCCCTGGGAGCGCAGTTCGAGTGCCGTGTGGAGCCCGGCGAGCGAGGCCCCCACGACGGTGATGGTCTTCATGCGGCCGTTCCGTTCTGCTCGGCGCTGAGGTGGACCCGGATCAGGCCCTCCTCGACGGTCACGGTGTGGGTGCGGACGGCCCTGCGTGCCGGGAGGCAGGTGGGCATGCCCGTACGGAGGTCGAATGATCCCTCGTGAAGTGGGCATTCGACCCAACAACCCTCCAGCCAGCCCTCGGAGAGCGAGGCATCCTGGTGGGTGCAGGTGTCGTCGATGGCGAACAGCTCGCCGTCCGCGTTGAAGACAGCGATGGGAGGTTCGGTAGCGATGCGGATGGACTCGCCCGGAGGCAGGTCTTCGAGACGGCAGACGGGAATCACCAAGTCCCCCTCGTACGCTTCGGTATCATCGCGTTCGTTTCGCATGACGCACTGCGAAGCACGATGCGCAACAGAATCCAGATAGCAGCCGCGCGCGTCAAGGGACTTCCGCGACGCGGGCCGCAACCAGCCGACGGAACGGTGAACTTAACCTGATGACGGACAGGCCGGAGGACAGGCACGAGGAGAAGCAGACGAAGGGATCGACGGGTTCCGTACAGTCGGTCGACCGGGCCGTGAGTGTGCTGGAGATCCTGGCGCAGCACGGCGAGGCCGGAGTGACGGAGATCGCCGACGAGCTGAACGTCCACAAGTCGACGGCCTTCCGGCTGCTCGGCGTACTGGAGGGGCGCGGGCTCGTGGCCCAGGAGCAGGAGCGCGGCAAGTACTACCTGGGCGCGGGGGTGTTGCGCCTGGCCGGCGCCGCCGCCGCGCGGCTCGACATATCGCAGGAGAGCGCCCCGATCTGCCGCCATCTCGCGGGCGAGGTCGGTGAGACCGCGAACATCGCGGTGCTGGACGACGACGCCGCGGTCAACATCATGCAGGCGCGCGGCTCCTCGTCGGTCACCGCGCAGAACTGGCTGGGCAGACGGACTCCGCTGCACGCCACCTCCAGCGGGAAGGCCCTGCTGGCGTACGAGCCGAAGTCGGTCCGGGAGAGCGTCCTGGCGCGCAAGCTGCCACGGCTCACCGAGCACACCATCACGGTGGCCGGTGAACTCCGCGCCCAGCTGGCCGCGGTGCAGGAGAACGGCTACGCCATCGCGCTGGGCGAACTCGAACTCGGGCTGCACGCGGTGGCCACACCGGTCCGCGCGCACGACGGCGACGTGATCGGCGCGATCAGCGTCACCGGACCGTCGTACCGGCTGGACGACGACGCCCTACCGGAGATCATCAAACGCACCATGGCCGCCGCGCAGGAACTGTCGCGGCGGATGGGCTACCGCTACTGACCCCCTCCGGGAAGCGGCGTGAGGCGCGCTCAGCGGCCTCGCGCCGCTTTTCGCGCGCCGGGCGCGGTACTCCGTAACGACCGCTTCACGCCGGGGGGTTGACGGCTCCTGCCACCCCTTCCACGATGTCTCTCATAGCGCAACTGGCCGTGCATTACGCAACAACCCAAGGGAGCGGTCATGCCGCACGAGGTTCGTGGTGTCGTCGCGAGCAAGCAGGGCGCGCCGGTTGAGGTCGTGCCCGTCATCGTGCCTGATCCGGGCCCGGGCGAGGCGCTCGTCTCGGTCCAGGCATGCGGTGTGTGCCATACGGACCTGCACTATCGCGAGGGCTCCGTGGGCGACGGCTATCCGTTCCTGCTCGGCCACGAGGCCGCCGGAACCGTCGAGTCGGTGGGGCCCGGCGTCTCCGACCTGCACCCCGGGGACTCGGTGGTGCTCGCCTGGCGGGCGCCCTGCGCCTCCTGCCGCTCCTGCCGCCGGGGCCGTCCCTGGTACTGCTTCGACTCCCGCAACGCCACCCAGCCGATGACCCTGCGGGACGGCACCCCGCTGACCCCCGCCCTGGGTATCGGCGCCTTCGCGGAGAAGACGCTGGTCGCGGCGGGTCAGGCGGTCCGGGTCGATCCGGCGGCGCGCCCCGAGGCGGCCGGGCTCGTCGGCTGCGGGGTGATGGCGGGGTACGGCGCCGCCGTCAACACCGGCGGGGTGGGCAGCGGGGACGCCGTCGCGGTGATCGGCTGTGGCGGGGTCGGCTGCGCGGCGGTGGCGGGCGCGGCGCTGGCCGGGGCCCGCCGGGTGATCGCCATCGACATCGACGAGTCCAAGCTGGACGGCGCGACCCGCTTCGGCGCCAGCCACACCGTCAACTCCCGCCGTACGGACCCGGTGACGGCCGTGCGGGAGCTGACCGGCGGGCTCGGGGCGGACGTCGTCATCGACGCGGTGGGCAGCCCGGAGACCTACCGGCAGGGCTTCTACATGCGCGACCTGGCGGGCACCCTCGTGCAGGTCGGCGTGCCGGAGGGGCAGGAGGTGAGCGTCGAACTGCCGCTCTCCGACCTCTTCTCCCGGGGCGGCGCCCTCAAGTCCTCCTGGTACGGAGACGCGTTGCCCAGCCGGGACTTCCCCATCCTGATCGACCACTACCTCAGCGGACGGCTCGACCTCAAGGGCTTCGTCACCGAGCGGATCGCCCTGGAGGACGTGGAGTCCGCCTTCGAGCGGATGCGTGGCGGCGCCGTGCTCCGCTCCGTCGTCCTGCTCTGAACCGGCCTCCGCCGCGTCCCCCCGGGACGCGCGAGCCCCCGAAACCGCCCGGGCGGCCACCCGCCGCCGGGAGCGCGGGAGCGGCCCGCCCGGCTCCCGGCACCGGCGCCACTTCCCCGCCAACCCCCGTCCCCCTCCCCGGACACCGGTCCACGCCCCCGGCACCGCTCGGCGCCGGTCCTCCGCCGTGCGCCCGGGCCCCGCACCCCCCGGCTCGGCCCCCGCACCTCCCCGCTCTCCCCGACGGCTCCCCACCACCCGGAACGACCCCGGTCCCGGCGGGCGGGCGCCCGCCCCGCACCCCGGGCGCCCGGGCCCCGCACTTCCCCGCGCCCCCGCTCTTCCCCCGCCGCTGTTTCCCCTCGCACCACCCACGGCGCCCCGCGGTGGCCGCGCACCGGTGAACCTCAGCCGGTGACCCGGCACCCGCGGGAGGCCCCCGCCGGACCCGCGGCCCTGACACCGGCCCCCGGAGACGGCTCGTTCCCGCGACCCCCATCCCACCCCCACGCTGACGGCGGCCGTACGCGGCCCACCGCCGGGCGGGGGCCGCTCCCGCGCGTTCCGCCCCGCGCCTCCGGGCCGGTGGGCGCGCGCCCACCGGGCGGCGCCCGGCGGAACCCCGGTCCACCGCGACCACCCGACAGGAGACCGCGCGGCCCGCAGGGCCACCGCGAACAGCACACCCGCGAAGGAACCCGCGAAGGAGGGGACATGCGATCCATGACGGACCAGCCCGTACGTGACGACCGGGTGGTGATCATCGGCGCCGGGATCGTCGGCTGCTCGCTGGCCGACGAGTTGACGGCTCGCGGCTGGAAGGACGTGACCGTACTCGAACAGGGGCCGCTGCCCGCTCCCGGCGGCTCCACCTCGCACGCCCCGGGCCTGGTCTTCCGTACCGCGCCGTCCCGGACCATGACCGAACTCGCCCGGTACACCGTGCGGAAGTTCAGCGCGCTCACCGTGGACGGCTCGCCCTGCTTCCACCCGGTGGGCGGTCTGGAGCTGGCGACCACCGAGGCGCGCTGGGCCGACCTGCACCGCAAGGCCGGGCTGGCCGCCTCCTGGGGGGTGACCGCCGAACTGCTCACCCCGCAGCGCTGCGCCAAGCTCTGGCCGATGGTGAACGTGGACCTGGTCTACGGGGGGCTGTACACCCCGGGCGACGGCCTCGCCCGCGCCGTCCCCGCCTGCCGCGCCCAGATCGCCCGCGCGACGGAGCGCGGCGCCCGCTTCCTGGACCGGCACACCGTCACCGGGCTGGAGACCACCGGCGGGCGGATCACCGGCGTCGTCACGGACCAGGGGGAGTTCCCCGCCGACCACGTCGTCTCCGCGGCCGGGTTCTGGGGCCCCGTCATCGGGCGGATGGCCGGGGTGCGGGTGCCCCTGCTGCCGCTGGCCCACCAGTACGCCACCACGACGGCGATGCCGGAGCTGGCCGGGGACGGCGCCGACCGCGCCGAAGCCACCCGCCCCATCCTCCGTCACCAGGACCGCGACCTGTACTTCCGGGAGCACCTGACACCGGGCGCGGGCCGGATCGGGATCGGCAGCTACGCGCACCGGCCGATGCCCGTCGACCCGGACTCCGTACCGCGCTACGACGCGTCCCGGGTGATGCCCTCCTCCCTGGACTTCACCCCCGACGACTTCGCCCCGAGCTGGCGGGACGCCCGGGACCTGCTGCCCGCGCTGGGCGCCACCGAGGTGGCGGACGGCTTCAACGGCGTCTTCTCCTTCACCCCCGACGGGATGCCGCTACTGGGTGAGGTGCCCTCGGCGCCCGGGCTGTGGCTGGCCGAGGCCGTGTGGGTGACGCACTCCGCGGGCGCCGCGCGCGCCGTCGCCGAGTGGATGACCGACGGCCGCCCCCGCACCGACCTCCACGAGTGCGACGCGCGCCGGTTCGAGGACGCGCAGCTCTCCCCCGCGTACGTCCGCGACCGGGGGCGGCAGAGCTTCGCCGAGGTCTACGACATCGTCCACCCGCTCCAACCGCCGGAGCGGCCAAGGCCGTTGCGCACCAGCCCGTTCTACGCCCGGCAGCGCGAACTCGGCGCGCGGTTCCTCACCGCGGGCGGCTGGGAGCGGGCGCACTGGTACGACGCGAACCTGCCGCTCACCGAGGGCCTGGAGCTCCCGGAGCGCGACTCCTGGTCCGCGCGGTACTGGTCACCCGCCGTCGCCGCGGAGGCCCGCGCCACCCGGGAACGGGTCGCGCTGTACGACATGACCCAGCTGCGGCGGCTGGAGGTCACCGGCCCGGGGGCACTCGACTTCCTCCAGCGGATGACCACCAACCAGCTGCGCAAACGCACCGGCGCGGTGACCTACACCCTGCTGCTGGACGAGGAGGGCGGGGTGCGCAGCGATCTGACCGTGGCCCGCCTCGGCCCCCGGCACTTCCAGGTCGGCGCCAACTCCCCCGCCGACCTGGACTGGCTGTCCCGGCACGCGCCGCCGGAGGTCAGCGTCCGCGACATCACCTCCGGCACCTGCGGGATCGGCGTCTGGGGGCCGCTCGCCCGGGACCTCGTCCAGCCGCTCACCGACGACGACTTCTCCCACGAGGGGTTCGGCTTCTTCCGCGCCAAGTCCGCCTGGATCGGCCACGTCCCGGTCACCGCGCTCCGCGTGAGCTACGTCGGCGAACTCGGCTGGGAGCTGTACACCACCGCCGACCTCGGGCTGCGGCTCTGGGACACACTGTGGGAGGCGGGCCGCGACCTGGGGGTGGTGGCCGCCGGGCGCGGCGCCTTCAACAGCCTCCGGCTGGAGAAGGGTTACCGCTCCTGGGGGCACGACATGACCACCGAACACGACCCCTACGAGGCGGGGCTGGGCTTCGCCGTCCGGCTGGACAAGGGCGAGTTCACCGGCCGCGCCGCGCTGGAGGCCCGGGCCGGGCGTCCCCCGGAGCGCACGCTCGCCTGCCTGACCCTCGACGACCCGGCGACGGTCGTCCTGGGCTCCGAGCCGGTCTACGCCGGGGGCACCGCCGCCGGATACGTCACCAGCGCCGCCTACGGCCACACCCTCGGGCGCTGCGTGGCCTACGCCTGGCTGCCCCGGGAGGCCGCCGAGCCCGGCAGCCCGGTGGAGATCGGCTACTTCGGCGCGCGTCACCCCGCGACCGTGGCCCAGGAGCCGCTGTTCGACCCCGAGATGCGCCGTATCCGCCGCTGACCACGACAGGAGGCCGCACGATGACTCCCACCACCTACGACGTGATCGTCCTCGGGCTGGGCGGCATGGGCTCGTCCACCGTCTGCCATCTCGCCACGCGCGGCGCCCGGGTGCTGGGCCTGGAGCGGTTCGGCCCGGCGCACAACCGCGGCTCCAGCCACGGCGGTTCCCGCATCACCCGGCAGTCCTACTTCGAGGACCCGGCGTACGTCCCGCTGCTGCTCCGCAGCTACGAGCTGTACGAGAAGGTGGAGCGCGACTCCGGCCGGCGGATCGCGACGCTCTGCGGCGGGGTCATGGTCGGCCCGCCCGACTCTCGGACGGTCGCGGGCTCGCTCCGCTCCGCGCGCCAGTGGGACCTGCCGCACGAACTGCTGGACGCCCCGGAGATCCGGCGCCGCTTCCCCACCCTCACCCCGCGCGACGACGAGGTCGCGCTGTACGAGGAGCGCGCCGGGTTCCTCCGTCCCGAGTCGACGGTCGCCGCGCACCTGGGGATCGCCGCGCGGGCGGGCGCCGAACTCCACTTCGAGGAGCCGGTGGTCCGCTGGGAGGAGCTGCCCGGCGGCCGGGGCGTGCGGGTGCACACCGGCGAGGACGTGTACACCGCGGGCCAGCTGGTGCTCTGTCCCGGGGCCTGGGCGCCCGGGCTGCTGGGCGACCTCGGGGTGCCGCTGACCGTGGAACGGCAGGTCATGTACTGGTTCCAGCCCACCGGAGGCACCGCGCGCTTCACGCCGGACCACCACCCCGTCTACATCTGGGAGGACGACGCGGGAGCGCAGATCTACGGGTTCCCCGCGCTGGACGGCCCGGACGGCGGCGCGAAGGTCGCCTTCTTCCGCAAGGGCACCGTCTGCTCCCCGGACACCCTCGACCGTGCCGTCCACGACGACGAGGTGGCCGCCATGGCGCGGCGCGCGGGCCGCCACCTGCCCGAGCTGCCCGGCGGCTTCCTCCGGGCCGTCGCCTGCATGTACACCAACGCGCCCGACGAGCACTTCGTTCTCGCCCGGCACCCGGAGCACCCCGAAACCACCACCGTGGCCTGCGGGTTCTCCGGGCACGGCTTCAAGTTCGTGCCCGTGGTCGGCGAGATCGCCGCTGACCTCGCGCTGCACGGCCGCACCGAGCACCCCATCGAGCTGTTCGACCCCCGGCGGCTCCGTGCCGCCGCCTGCTGACGGGACGTCATCATGACCACGACCACCCCGGGGGCCACCGGAGCGGAGACCGGCGAGGAGCCCTCCGCCGAGGGGCTGCTGCCCACCCTCCCCGGCTCCAGCTACACCGACCCCGAGTACTTCCTCCGCGAGCGGCGCGAGATCTTCGAGTCCGTCTGGAACTGCGCGGTGCGCTGCGCCGATCTGGACCGCCCCGGCGCGTTCCGGACGGTACCGATCGGCGGCGAGAGCGTACTGCTGGTCCGCGGCCGGGACCGGCGGCTGCGCGCCTTCCTGAACGTCTGCCGCCACCGCGGCGCCAGGCTCTGCGTCGAGGAGTCCGGCGAGGTCCGGCGCGGCCTGCGCTGCCCGTACCACGCCTGGACGTACGCGCTGGACGGCCAGTTGACGACCGCCCCCAACCTGGGCGCCATGCCCGGCTTCGACCGCTCCCGCTACGGCCTGCGCCCGGTCGCGCTCCGCGAGTGGCTGGGCTACGCCTGGGTCTGCCTGGCCGACGAACCGCCCTCCTTCGAGGAGACCGTGGAGGCCGAGGTCGCCGAACGGCTCGGCGGGCGGGAGGTCATCGAGCGGTACGCGGTGGACGGGCTGGCCCTCGGCCGCCGGATCAGCTACGACGTGGCCGCCAACTGGAAGCTCATCGTCGAGAACTTCATGGAGTGCTACCACTGCGCCACCATCCACCCCGAACTCACCGAGGTGCTCCCGGAGTTCGCGGACGGGTACGCCGCGCAGTGGTACGTGGGACACGGTCCGGGCTTCGCCCCGGACGCCGAGGGCTTCACGGTCGACAAGAGCGCCGGGTTCGCCCGGCTCCCCGGCGTGGGCGAGACGCACGACCGCCGGTACTACGCGATCACCGTCCGGCCGCAGGTGTTCGTCAACCTGGTGCCCGACCACGTGATCCTGCACCGGATGTTCCCCCTCGCCGCCGACCGCACCCTCGTCGAGTGCGACTGGCTGTACGCGCCCGAGGTGGTGGATTCGGGCGCCGATCTCAGCCGCTCCGTCGAGCTGTTCCACCGGGTCAACGCACAGGACTTCGACGCCTGTGAACGCACCCAGCCCGGCATGGCGTCCCGCGGATACCGGGACGGCGGACTGCTGGTGCCCAGCGAACACCACATCGCCGAGTTCCACGCCTGGGTGACCGGACTGCTCGGTACCGGTTGAACGCCCCCTGTCCCCCTCCCGGTCGCGGCGCTACCGTCCCCAGGGCACCGTTTCCGCCCACCCGACCGACGCACCGCGACTGGGAGGGACACCATGACCACGGCAGAGAACGCCCCCACCCCCGCATCCGCGCCGCCCCCCGAGGAGGTCGGCGCGATGTACGACCAGTTCGGGGAGATGCTGGCGATGACGCTCGGCTCCTCGGCGGTCCACGTGGGGATGCTGATACCCCCCGGCCGGCACACCCCGGTGACCGACCTGGTCGGCCTCGCCGACCACGGGCAGGACCTGCTCACCGAGTACCTCATCGACACCATCGAACTCGCCCCCGGCGCACGGCTGCTGGACGTGGGCTGCGGCACCGGCGGGCCCGCCGTTCGGCTCGCCGAGCGCAGCGGCGGACGCGTCACCGGCATCAACGTCAGCGAGGTGCAGCTCGCCGAGTGCGCCCAGCGGGCCCGCGCCGCCGGGCTGACCGAGCGGTTGCGCTTCGCCTACGGCAACGCGATGGACCTGCGGTACCCGGACGCCTCGTTCGACGCGGCCTGGTCCATCGACTGCTTCCCGCACCTCTCCGACCGCCCCGCCGCGCTGCGCGAACTGCACCGGGTGCTGCGCCCCGGATCACGCCTGCTGATCACCGAGTTCGCCCAGCGCGGCAGCCCCGACCCCGAGGAACTGGCCGCCTACCAGCGGCTGTGGAGCAGCCGGGAACCCACCGCCCTGTCCGCCCTCCTCGCGGACGTGGAGCAGGCCGGGTTCCGCACCGTCGAGACCTGGGACATGACCTCGAACATCGCGCTGAGCGGCGAGTTCATGCACAGCGTCTACCAGGACCGCCGGGAGGCGATGGTCGCCCGGTACGGCGAGGCGGCCGTCGCGTTCGTCGATCCGCTGATCGCGCCGTTCCGCTCCTACTGCCGCGACCACATGGACTACCACCTGCTGCTGCTCCGCAAGCCCACCGCCTGACGACGCGGAGCGCTCCGGCCCGGCCGCCTCGCGGGGCGGCTCGCGCGGGTCACGGCCGGGCCCCGCCACGGGACACCCTCACCCACGACAATCCGTGACCGGACGGTCACACGCCGGTGCCCCGGCCCCCGCGGAGGGGGCCGGGGCACCGGTCGGGATTCCGCGGTGTCTCCGCTCGGCTCAGGACTCGGTCCAGCCGTGCGCCTGGGCCAGCTCCAGCACCCGCTGACGCACCCGCCGGATCTGCTCGGCGGTGAGCGAGCCGTCGGCGCCGAGCAGGGCCTCGGTCAGCTCGGAACGCAGCTCGGGAAGGGAGAGGACGTCGCACAGGGCGTCGTCACCGGACTGCTCGTCGCGCTGGACCGGGCGGGACTCGCCCTCCTCGTCCCGGACGACCGGGCGCGAGGTGGAACGGTGCACCAGGCGTATCTCGGACGCCTTGGGGCCCTTGTCCCCATCCTCCACGAAGAACTCCACCTCACGGCCCGCGCGGTAGAGGTACTTCTCCCCCAGCAGGTCGTTGGCGTGCATGAAGACGTCCTCGCCGCCCTCGTCCGGGATGATGAACCCGTAGCCACGGACCTCGTCAAACCGCAGAATCTTCCCCGTCATCAACATAGTTGTGCCTCTTCTTCCGCTACCGCTACCTCAGCAGGCCGCTCGCACACCTCTACAGATCGCTCACGGCACATTACGGCGCACCAGATGCGCCACCGGAGAATCTACCTATCCCCGTCGGCCAACGCGACCCGTCCCCGGAATCTCCCCCTGAGGGGGGAGGGACGCGGGGCATGGGAGAGGCCGGGTCAGCGGTCGCGGGCGTCCTCGACGCGACGTCCCTTGCCCTCGGAGCGCTCCAGCGCGCCGGGCTCCAGCACCTCCACGTCAACGGTGACGCCGACCGCCTCCTTGACCCCCCGCACCAGCGCGCTGGCCGCCTCCCGGGCGGCGGTGCCCCCGGCTCCCGACCCGGCGGGCTCGCGGGCCTCGACCCGGACGGTCATCCGGTCGAGCCGTCCCCCACGGGTCAGCCGGAGCCGGAAGTGCGGGGCGAGACCGGGCGTGCGCAGCACGATCTCCTCGATCTGGGTGGGGAAGACGTTCACCCCGCGCAGCACCACCATGTCATCCACCCGGCCCGTGATCTTCTGGATACGGCGGAAGGCCGGACGGGCCGTGCCCGGCAGCAGCCGCGTCAGATCGCCCGTGCGGTAGCGCACGACGGGCTGGGCCCGCTTGGTGAGCGAGGTGAGGACCAGCTCCCCCTCCTCGCCCTCGGGGAGGGGGCGGCCGGTGGCCGGGTCGACGACCTCCGGGTAGAAGTGGTCCTCCCAGACGTGCGGTCCGTCCTTGGTCTCCACGCACTCCTGGGCGACGCCGGGTCCGATGACCTCGGAGAGCCCGTAGATGTCGACGGCGTGCAGCCCGAGGCGGTCCTCCAGTTCGGCGCGCATCCCCTCGGTCCACGGCTCGGCCCCGAAGATCCCGGTGCGCAGACCGGCGGAGCGCGGGTCGGCGCCCTGCCGCTCGAACTCGTCGAGCAGGGTGAGCATGTAGGAGGGGGTCACCATGATGACCTCCGGCCGGAAGTCCCGGAGCAGCCGCACCTGCCGCTCCGTCATCCCCCCGGAGGCGGGGATCACCATGCACCCGGCGCGTTCCGCGCCCTGGTGCGCTCCCAGCCCGCCGGTGAACAGCCCGTACCCGTAGGCGACGTGCACCTTCTGGCCGGGCCGCCCGCCCGCCGCGCGGATGCTGCGGGCCACCACGTCCGCCCAGTGGGAGAGGTCCTCCGCGGTGTAGCCGACGACGGTGGGCCGCCCGCTGGTCCCGCTGGAGGCGTGCACCCGGCGCACCTCGGAGAGCGGTACGGCGCACATGCCGAACGGGTAGCCGTCGCGCAGGTCGTCCTTGGTGGTGAAGGGGAACCGGGTGAGGCCGGTCAGCGAGCGGCAGTCCTCCGGCCGCACCCCGACCTCCTCGAACTTGCGGCGGTAGACGGCCACGTTGTCGTAGGAGTGCCGCAGGGTGGCGCGAAGGCGGGTGAGTTGGAGGGCGCGGAGTTCGTCGACGCAGAGCCGCTCGGCCTCGTCGAGCAGGTCCCGGGGCGGCGCCTCGCCGAGGGTGCGCGGGGGCCGCCGCGGCGCGGGACGGTCCAGCAGATCGTCGTCCATGACTCCCCTTCACCCACCCTTCGCCCACGGGCACCCGGCGGGGCCGTCGAACGACCGTGCGTTCCCGCTGAGTCGGGCTCAAGTAACCCCGTGCCGACGCCACCTGTCAAGACATCCCGGCCGCTCCGGTGGCCCCGGACCGCGCCGTTCGGGCGCGCCGGGGAGGGGGCCGGGGCCGTCCCCCGACCCGGCCGAACGCGCCCGGCGGGACGCGCCGTACGGTTCGGGGGCGGGGTGCCGCCCGCGCGGCCGGACGGGGACTCCCCCGCGGGAGCGTGATCGCGGGAGCGGCTGCGGGAGGCGCCGCCGCATGGCAGGGTCGGAGCGACAACGACGAGCGACACGGGGGTCAACGGCATGAGCGCCAATACGTGGAACGCCCTGGTGAACACGATGCTGGAGGCGCACGAGGCGGCGATGCACGAGGGCGGGGTCCTCCGCCCGGTGCTGATGCCGCTGCTGCGGGGCCAGTTGGCGGCCCTGGTGTGGGTGCGCCCGGTGGAGCCAGGACCGGACGCGGCCGAGGGGGTCGTCGAGCTGGCCCGGCTGGCGGCGGCGGCGAGCGCGGACGAGGTGATCCTGGCCTGGGAGTCGGACGACCTCGGGCGGACCCTGGGGGAGCCCCTCGGTCCGCACGAGGGGCTCCCCCAGGGTCCGCCGCCCAGCCTCAACTTCGTACGGGCCGACAGCGAGGGGTACGAGCTGCACCAGTTCCCCTACACCCCGCACGAGTTGGAGCCACACGAGGACGGCCGCCCCTGCCGGGAGGCGGAGTGGCACGAGGCCGTCCCGGCGCGTCCCGGCGCTGCGCTGCCCGCACCGGTGGTCCGGACGCTGGAGCGGATCTGGGCGGAGCGGCTGCCCGCGCCGGACGACGGGGTGCTGACGGAGACCGCGCACGAGATGGCGGCGGAGGGCTTCACCGTCCGGCTCACCGATCCGGTGGAGGTGGCCGAGTAGCCGGGGTGGCGGGGCGGTCGCGGCCGTACGGCCGCGTGGTGCGCCCCGCTCACGGCGACGCGGGACCACTACGGGAGCGGGCCCTGCGAGGGGCCCACTCCCGCGCGCCACCGCCCGGTTCCCCGCCATGACCGGGGTGGTCCGCCTCCACGACAGCGGTGGCACGGCAGCGGTGCGCGCGCCGACGGGCGGGGGCGGCGCGGTGCGGGCGGGCCGGCGCGGTGCGCCGGAATCCGCCCTGCCCAGGCGGTGTACCCGCCGCCGCATACCGTCTACGCTGCCCGGCACCCGCCGTGATCAGCACCCCAGCGAGCGCCCCGGGCGGCGCGGAGCAGGGGACGAGGGCGAGCGGGGGCGGACGAGACAGACAAGGACGATCGCCGTGACAGACACCGCAGCGCGCCAAGCCGACTCCCCCACCGGCCCGACGGACCCGGCCGAGACCGTGCCACCCGCCCTCTCGGCGCCCGCCCGCGGCCAGACACTGGGCGATCTGCTGCGGCGCAGCGCGGCCCGTTCGCCGGGCCGTACCGCCCTGGTGTGGGGTGAGCGGCGGGACACCTTCGCCCAGCTCGACGACGCGGTGAACCGCACCGCGCACGCCCTGCGGGAGCGCGGGGTGGAGCGCGGCGACCGGGTCGCCCTGCTCTCCCGTAACTGCCGTTCCTTCGTGGTGCTCTACTTCGCGCTGGCCCGGCTCGGCGCCATCTCCGTGCCGATCAACTTCATGCTGGGCGGCGAGGAGATCGGCTACATCCTGCGGCACTCCGGGGCGAGCGGACTGGTCATCGAGGACGCGCTGGCCGAGGGCGCGGAGGCGGCGCTCGCCGGGCTGGAGCCGGACGCGGTGCGGCTGCGCGGCTGGATCACCCTGGACGGCGCGATCCCGCGGCCGTCGGGTTGGGAGCCGGTGGAGGTCTGGGAGGAGCACCCGGACGGCACGGAGCCGGGGGACGGCCCGGCGGAGGACGACCCCGTGCAGCTGATGTACACCTCGGGGACCGAGTCCCGGCCGAAGGGCGTGATGCTCTCCAGCCGTGGCCTCATCGCCCAGTACGCCAGCGTGATGGTGGACGGCGGGATGACGGGGGACGACGTCGAGGCGCACGCGCTGCCCCTGTACCACTGCGCCCAGCTGCACTGCTTCCTGACGCCCGACATCGCGCTGGGCGCGACCAGCGTGGTGCTCGGCGGCCCCGACCCGGAGACGCTGCTGCGCACCGTCGAGCGGGAGCGGGTCACCAAGCTGTTCTGCCCGCCGACGGTGTGGGTGGCGCTGCTGCGCAGCCCGGCCTTCGAGCGGTACGACCTGTCCTCGCTCCGCAAGGGCTACTACGGGGCGAGCGTGATGCCGGTGGAGGTGCTGCGCGAGCTGGCGGAGCGGCTGCCGAACGTGCGGCTGACCAACTTCTACGGGCAGACCGAGATGTCGCCGCTGGCGACGGTGCTCGGTCCCGAGGAGCAGAGCTCCCGCGCCGGTTCGGCGGGACGGCCCGCGCTGAACGTCGAGACGCGGCTGGTGGACGAGGAGGGTGTCCCGGTGCCGCCGGGCGTGGTCGGGGAGATCACCCACCGGTCGCCGCACGCCATGCTCGGCTACTGGCGCGATCCGGAGCGCACCGCCGAGGTCTTCAGCGGCGGCTGGTTCCACAGCGGCGACCTCGGCGTGCTGGACGAGGACGGCTACCTGTACGTGGTGGACCGCAAGAAGGACATGATCAAGACCGGTGGGGAGAACGTCGCCAGCCGCGAGGTCGAGGAGGCGCTGTACCTGCATCCGGCGGTGGCGGAGGCGGCGGTGATCGGTATCCCGCACCCGTACTGGATCGAGGCGGTCACGGCGGTCGTGGTGCCGCGTGCGGGGGCGGAGGTCCGGGCGGAGGAGGTCCGGGCGCACTGCGCGGAGCGGCTGGCCGGGTTCAAGGTCCCGAAGTACGTGACGGTGCTGGAGGCGCTGCCGAAGAACCCGAGCGGCAAGATCCTCAAGCGGTCGCTGCGCGAGGAGTTCGCCCACCTGAGCGCCGGGAACGACGACCCGGCCTGAGCCGCCCGGCGCCCCGGCCCCCTTCCCGGCGCCGGTGGGCGGTCCGACGGCCCGCCCACGCCGGGGAGTTGGCCCCAGGACCGGAGTGGGACCGTGCGGTGGGCCCGGCCGCCGGGTTCGCAGGTGCCCGTGCGGTGGGGCCGTCTCGCGAGTGGTGTGTGTCCTGGACCGGCGGGGTGGTGTCCGGAACCGGCGGGGCGCGCGGCCGCGTGGACGGGCGCGCGCGGCGCGGCGCGGGCGGGCACTACGTTGGAGGCCGCGTCATCCGGTCCAGCGCACGGCAGGAGATCCCATGGGCGAGACCCGGTCCACCGGGCGCTGGCGTGGACCGCCACAGTCCGGGCACGAGGTGCCGCACTCCGCGCGGGTGTGGAACTACCTGCTGGGCGGCCGGGACCACTACGCGGCGGACCGGGTCGTGGGTGACGCGATGGCCGCCGCCGCGCCCGGCATCGTCGACGTGGCCCGCACCTCCCGCTACTTCCTCCACCGCGCGGTGCGGCACCTCGCGGGCGCGGAGGGGGTGCGGCAGTTCGTCGACATCGGCTCCGGACTGCCGACCGTGGACAACACCCACGAGATCGCCCAGCGCACCGCGCCCGGCAGCCGCACCGTGTACGTCGACAACGACCCGCTCGTCCTCGCCCACGCCCGGGCGCTGTTGACCGGCGCCCCGAGGGGCGCGGTCCACCATGTCGAGGGGGACGTGCGGGAGCCCGAGGCGATCCTGACGGGCGCCGGGCGGAGCCTGGACCTCGACCGCCCGGTCGCGCTCCTCCTGCTCGGCGTGCTCGGTCACGTCCCCGGCAACCGGGAGGCGCTGGGACTGGTGCGGCGGCTGCTGCGCCCGCTGCCGTCCGGGAGTTTCCTGGTGTACTACGACGGCACCAGCACGAGTCCGGACATGCGCGAGGCCCAGCGGCGGTACAACGCCAGCCGCGCCGTCCCGTACCACCTGCGCACCCCGGCGGAGATCGCCGCCGCCTTCGACGGGCTGCGGCTGCTGCCGCCCGGGGTGGTCCGATGCACCGACTGGCGACCGGAGTTCGGCACCGACGGTGCCCCGGAGGCGCCCGCCGCCGTCGACGCCTACTGCGGGATCGGCCGCACGCCCTGAGGACGGGCGGCCGCGCCCGGCTCAGCGGATGTGGCGGCCGGTGACGGCCCGCGCGATCACCAGCCGCTGGATCTCGCTGGTGCCCTCGAAGATGGTGTAGATCTTCGCGTCCCGGTACATGCGCTCCACCGGGTGCTCCCGGCTGTAGCCCGCGCCGCCGAGGATCTGCACCGCCTTCTCCGCCGCACGGACGGCGAGTTCACCCGCACGGAGCTTCGCCATGGACCCCTCCCCGGCGGTGTGGGGGCGCTCGTTCCGGGCCATCCAGGCGGCCTGCCAGATGAGCAGCCGGACCGCCTCGATCTCGGTCCGCAGGTCGGCCAGGGCGAAGGCGACGGACTGGTTCTCGACGATGGGCCGCCCGAAGGCCTCCCGCTCGCCCGCGTACTCCAGCGCGTACTCGTAGGCGGCCCGGGCGATGCCGAGCGCCTGGGCGCCCACCGTGGGACGGCTCACCTCGAAGGTGGCCATCGCGGCCTGCCCCTTGGCCTGGCCGCCCTCCCGGGCGCGGGCCAGGCGCCGCTCCAGCCGCTCCCGGCCGCCGAGCAGGCAGTGCCCGGGAACCCGCACCTCGTCCAGGAAGACGTCGGCGGTGTGCGAGGCGCGCAGACCCAACTTCCGGATCTTCCGGTTGCCTTCGAGCCCCCGGGTGCCCGGCGGGACGAGGAAGGCGGCCTGCCCGCGAGCGCCCAGCGCGGGGTCGACGGAGGCGACGACGACGTGGACGGAGGCGATGCCGCCGTTGGTGATCCACGCCTTCTGGCCGTTGAGCACCCACTCGTCGCGCGCCTCGTCGTAGCGGGCCCGGGTGCGCAGGGCGGAGACGTCGGAGCCCGCCTCCGGTTCGGAGACGCAGAAGGCGGCGAGCTTCGGCTCGGACGCGTCACCGAAGCACTGCGGGACCCACTCCGCGAGCTGGTCCGGGGTCCCGGCCGAGAAGATCCCGGCGACGGCGAGCGAGGTGCCGAAGAGCGACATGCCGATCCCGGCGTCGCCCCAGAACAGCTCCTCGTTGGCGATCTGGAGGGAGAGGCCGCTGGGGTCACCGAACATCTCGGCCAGTGACTCGAACCCGTAGAGGCCGATCCGGGCCGCCTCCTGGATGATCGGCCAGGGAGTCTCCTCCCGTTCGTCCCACTCGGCCGCGGCGGGGCGGACCACGTCGCTGGCGAAACCGCGGACCCACTCGCGCAGGTCGCGGTGGTCCTCGGAGAGCGCGAGGGAGAACCCACTCATACGGCGCTCCTCAGGCCTTCGGGATGTCGAACAGCCGGGGCAGTCCGGAGGCCAGGCCCACGTCCCCGACGACCCGCAGCTTGCGGGTCATGAACATCGTGACCGGGCTGGAGTTGCCGGAGACCAGCTTGAGGAAGTCCGCGTCGCCCAGCACCAGGGTGACGCGCGGCTCCGCCTCGCCACGCCCCTCGCGGACCTCGCAGGCGCCGTCCTCGATGACGGTCTCGTACACCGCCTCGGAGACCCCGGTGACCTTCCAGCGGATGACGGCGCTCAGCGAGCCCCGGCGTCCGGGCGGAACTGCTGGCCCATGCGCCCGAACACCTCGCGCAGCACCCGGTCGCGCAGGGCGGCGTCCTGTGCCAGCTCGTTCAGCTCCTTCGTCGAGAGCCCCTTGACGATCCGCGCGAACTCGTCGGGGGTGACGCTCGCGAAGTCCCGGTCCGCCAGACCGCTGACGTCGTCGGCCATCGCACGCTCCTTACTTCCAAGTAAACTTACTTGGAAGTAAGCTACGGTACCTCCCGACCGCCGACAAGTCCCGTGCGTCCGGCTGGAGTTCAGGGACCCGTCCGCTCCGGGAGCCTCCACCAGACGCCCCCCGGGGACTCACCGAAGCCACACCGCGCCGCGCATTTCGATGGCTCCGGCCCATTGAATTTTCGCTACGCGTCCGTAAGTTGACTGGGCAGTAAGTACGGCGCCGCTCCCCCACGCCGTACCGCGTCCACCCCTGCCCGCACGCCGAGGGGCCGCACCGTCCGGCACGACCGCACCATCCGCACCGTCCGCACCCGCGAGTCGCGAACAGGAGCCAGCCATGGGCGTATGGAAGGACCTCAGGACCGCACGGCAGCGCGGTGACCTCGCCGAGCGCGCCCCGGTGGAGGTGATACGCGAGGACGGGAAGATCCGCGAGGCGCGGTGCGCCAGCCTGGCGAGCGACTCCCCCACGGGGACGACAGCCGACATCCCCTTCACCAACGCGGCCGAGGACCCCTCCGCCGTCGTCATCCGGCGCCGCGAACCGGACGGCTACCACCCCGTCACCGCGCGGCGGTTCGCGGAGGAGGTGAGCGCCGTCGCCCGCGGGCTGGTGGCCGCGGGGCTCGAACCGGGCGGACGGGTCGCCCTGATGTGCCGCACCCGCTACGAGTGGTGCGTGCTGGACTTCGCCATCTGGGCGGCGGGCGGGCAGACGGTACCCGTCTACGCGACCTCCTCCGCTGGCCAGATCGAGTGGATCCTCACCGACTCCGGCGCCACCGACCTCGTCGTGGAGACCCCGGAGAACGCGGCGACCGCCCGGGCGGCGAGCGCCGCCCTCCCCGAGGCGCCCCGACTCTGGCAGGTCGACGAGGGCGCGGTAGCCGAACTGACCGCGCTCGGCGCGGACGTCCCGGAGGACGAGGTGACCAAGCGCCGCGCGGCGCTCACCCCGGAGACCATCGCGACGATCTGCTACACCTCCGGCACCACCGGCCGGCCGAAGGGCTGCGTGCTGACCCACGCGAACCTGCGCGCCGAGGCGGTCAACACCGTCGAACTGCTGCACCCGATCTTCAAGGAGGTCACCGGGCAGGCCGCGTCGACCCTGCTCTTCCTGCCCCTGGCGCACATCCTGGGCCGCACCATCCAGATCGCCTGCCTCAGCGCCCGCATCCCCCTCGGGCACTGCCCGAGTATCAAGCCGGACGAGCTGCGGCCCGAACTCCGGGCCTTCAAGCCGACGTTCGTGGTGGGCGTCCCGTACCTCTTCGAGAAGATCCACGACACCGGTCGGGAGACCGCCGAGAAGATGGGACGCGGTTCCTCCTTCGACCGCGCGCACCGCATCGGGGTGCGGTTCGGCGAGGCGTACCTGGACCGGTTCCTCGGCCGGGGCCCGGGCCCCGGCGTCGGCCTCTACCTGGCCTGGGCCCTCTACGACCTGCTGGTGTTCCGGCGCGTCCGCAGGGAGCTGGGCGGCGACCTCCGGTACGCCATCAGCGGCGGCTCCCCGCTGGACCGCTCGCTGAACCTGTTCTTCGCCGCCGCCGGCATCGTCATCTACGAGGGCTACGGGCTCACCGAGACGACCGCGGCCGCGACCATCACCCCGCCGCTCAGCCCCCGGCCCGGCACCGTCGGGCGGCCCGTCCCCGGCACCTCGGTGCGCGTCGCGGAGGACGGCGAGGTGCTGATCAAGGGCGGGATCGTGTTCGGCTCCTACTGGAACAACCCGGAGGCCACCGCGGAGGTGCTGGACGACGGCTGGTTCGCCACCGGCGACCTCGGCGAACTCGACGAGGACGGCTACCTGCGCATCGTCGGCCGGAAGAAGGACATCCTGATCACCAGCGGCGGGAAGAACGTCTCACCCGCCCCGCTGGAGGACCGGCTGCGCAGCCGTCCCCCGGTGATGCAGTGCCTGGTGGTGGGCGAGGGCCGCCGCTACGTCGCGGCGCTCGTCACCCTGGACCCGGAGTCCCTGCGCCACTGGCTCACGGTCCGCAAACGACCGCTGGACACCCCGCTGTCCGAACTGCGGGACGACCCCGAACTGGTGGCGGACGTACAGCGCGCCGTGGACTACGCCAACGAGATCGTCTCCTCCGCTGAGGCCATCCGCGCCTTCCGGATCGTCGACGGCGAGTTCACCGAGGAGAACGGGCTGCTCACCCCCTCGCTCAAGGTCAAGCGCGCGGCCGTGCTGGAGACCCACGCGCACGAGATCGCGGCGCTCTACGGCGACTGACCGGCACCGGACGAAGGGGATCAGCGAGATGGCGGAGCACACCTCCGGACCGGTGACGCCACCCGGCGCCACCGACGGCACGGACGGCACCGACGGCACCAGCGGGGAACCGCGCTACGACTACGACGTGCTCGTCGTCGGCTCCGGCTTCGGCGGCTCCGTCACCGCCCTGCGGCTGACGGAGAAGGGCTACCGGGTGGGCGTGCTGGAGGCGGGCCGCCGGTTCACCCGGGACACCCTGCCGAAGAACTCGATGCGCGTGCGGGACTACCTGTGGGCACCGGCGCTCGGCCTCTACGGCATCCAGCGCGTCCACGTACTGGACAACGTCATGATCCTGGCCGGGGCCGGAGTGGGCGGCGGCTCGCTCAGCTACGCCAACACCCTCTACGTCCCGCCGCCCGCCTTCTTCCAGGACCGGCAGTGGGGCCACATCACCGACTGGCAGGAGGAGTTGGCGCCCTACTACGAGCAGGCCCAGCGGATGCTCGGCGTCCGCACCAACCCCACCACCACCGAGGCCGACACCCATCTGCGGGCCACCGCCGAGCGGATGGGCGTCGCGGACACCTTCCGGCTCACCCCGGTCGGCGTGTTCTTCGGCGACGGCCGCGACGCCGTCCCCGCCACCAGCGAGACCGGCGCGGACGCCACCGCCGCCGACCCGGGCGGCACGGCGGGAGCGCCGCCCCAGGCGGCGGCCGGGCCCCGCGCGGAACCCGGCGCCCGCGTGCCCGACCCGTACTTCGGGGGCGCCGGGCCCGACCGCACCGCCTGCGTCGAGTGCGGCAGCTGCATGACCGGCTGCCGGTTCGGCGCGAAGAACACCCTGACGGAGAACTACCTGTACCTCGCCGAGGCGGGCGGCGCCGAGGTGCACCCGATGACCACCGTCATCGAGGTGCGCGAGGCCGAGGACGGCGCCGGGCACCTCGTCACCACCGTGCCCACCGACGCCCGGCGCGGGCGCCGCGCCCGCCGGCGGCTCGGACGGGCACCCGGCGCCGGGCGGCTGCCCCGCGGCGCCCGGACGCTCCGCGCCCGGCAGGTCGTCCTCGCCGCCGGGACCCACGGAACGCAGAACCTGCTGCACGCCATGCGGGACAGCGGCGTCCTGCCCCGGCTCTCCGACCGGCTGGGCGTGCTGACCCGGACGAACTCCGAAGCGCTCGTGGGGGCGTTGACCTTCCCCCGCCGCTACCGCGCGCGCTGGGGGAAGGACAGCGAGGTGGACTTCACCAAGGGGGTGGCGATCTCCTCCTCCATCCACCCCAACGACAACACCCACATCGAGAACGTGCGGTACGGCAAGGGCTCCAACCTGATGGCGCTGATCTGCGTACCGCAGTACCGGGTGGGCGGGCGGCTGCCCACCTGGCTGGTGGCGGCCGGGCAGTACCTCCGGCACCCGCTGCTGGTCCTGCGCACCGCCACCACCCACCGGTGGTCGGAGCGCACCATCATCGGCCTGGTGATGCAGAGCCTCGACAACTCGCTCACCACCTACCGGAAGGACAAGGGCCCCGGCAAGGGACGGCTCACCGCCCGGCAGGGACACGGCGCGCCCAACCCCGTCCACATCCCCGAGGGCGCGGAGGCCGTCCGGCTGCTCGCCGAGCGCATCAACGGCTTCCCCGGCACCAACCTCGGGGAACTCACCAACCGGCCGCTGACCGCGCACTTCCTGGGCGGCTGCCCGATCAGCGAGGACGCCGAACACGGCGTCATCGACCCCTACCACCGCCTCCACGGCCACCCCGGCATCTCCGTCGTCGACGGCTCCGCCGTCTCCGCCAACCTCGGCGTCAACCCCTCCCTCACCATCACCGCCCAAGCCGAACGCGCCATGTCCCACTGGCCCAACAACGGCGACCCCGACCCCCGCCCCACCCCCGGCACCCCCTACCAACGCCTCACCCCCACACCACCCCACCACCCCGCCGTCCCCCCACACGCCTACGGCGCCCTCCACCTCCCCACCCTCCCCATCCCGAAGGTCCCACCCCGACACCCCTGACCCCCACCACCACCGCCCCACCCCGTGCCCACCCCGACACCCCCGGCACCCCACCCCGGCCCGGCGAGGCCGACCCCCCCGTGCGGCCGTTCCGGAATAGCCGACCCCCCGTGCGGCCGTTTCGGAATACCGGCGGGTCCGGAAGCGTTCGGCACCAGGAGACCGGGAGGGATTCATGAGTCGTCCGCGCGTCCCACGACCGCTGGCCTTCGGCGCCGCCCCGTCCGGCGAGCGGCTGGCACGCATCCACGCGTCACCGCAGTACGACCGGGAGGCGGGCCACTTCCGCAATCCGGTGCCGGACCCGGCCGCCCCGCGCCCGACCGGCTCCCCGCTGCGGATGATCAAGGCGCTGCTGGGTCGGGCCGGGCGCGGTCCCCGCGGGGCGATCCCGCTCGCCCGCCCCGACCTCTCCCACCCCCCGGCCACCGGGTTGCGGCTGACCTGGCTGGGGCACTCCACGGTGCTCGCCGAACTCGACGGCCGCCGGGTGCTGTTCGACCCCGTGTGGGGCGAACGGTGCTCGCCGTTCTCCTTCCTCGGCCCGCGCCGGTTCCACCCGGCCCCGCTGCCGCTGGCCGAACTCGCCCCGCTGGACGCGGTGGTCGTCTCCCACGACCACTACGACCACCTCGACCTGCCCACCGTGCGTGAACTGGCCCGCGGCCCGGTGCCGTTCGTCGTCCCCCTGGGGGTCGGCGGCCATCTGGAGCGCTGGGGAGTACCGCCGGAGCGCGTCACCGAACTCGACTGGCACGAGTCCACCGAACTCGCGGGGCTGCGCCTGACCGCCACCCCGGCCCGGCACTTCTGCGGACGCGGCCCGCGCGACGCGCAGCGGGTGCTCTGGGCCTCCTGGGTGGTGGCCGGACCCCGGCACCGCGTCTTCCACAGCGGCGACACCGGGTACTTCCCGGGCTTCGCCGGTATCGGCGAGGCCCACGGCCCGTTCGACGCGACGATGATCCAGGTCGGCGCCTACAGCGAGTTCTGGCCCGACATCCACATGACCCCCGAGGAGGGGGTGCGGAGCCACCTCGACCTGAGCGGGGCCGAGGGGGCGCTGCTGCCCATCCACTGGGGCACCTTCAACCTGGCACCGCACCCCTGGGCGGAGCCCGCGGAGCGGATGCTCCCGGCGGCGGCGGAGGCGGGGCTACGGCTCGCCGTCCCCCGGCCCGGCGAGCCGTTCGAGCCCGGCGCGCCTCGCCTGCCGGACACCGCCTGGTGGCGCGAGGCGCACCGGGGCGCGGCCGGCCACCGCGAGGGGCCCGGCCCCTCCCAGGGACGGCGACCCGCGCGGCGCGGCTGAACCCACCACCCGCGCCCCGGGCCGAACCGGGTGCCGGAGCGAGTTGGGGGAGTTCGCCCGGGGGACGGTTCGTACGGGGACGGGCGGGGTGGTCAGCCGCCGCCCGCGCTCCGGGCCACCGACAGCTCGGCCTCCGCCGCCGCCGGGGCGCCGCCCGTCTCCGCCAGCAGCCGCCGCAGGATGCCGGGGGTCTCCTCGGGGGGCCGGGCCGCGGTCACCAGATAGTCGATGACCTGCCGGTAGTACTCGATGTCGTCGGCGTCGTCCGGGTAGTGGCCGCCGATGAGCTGTTCCAGGTAGACGACGTCCGGCAGGTCGTCCCCGGGCAGCCGGACCAGCGTGATCGGCCCGCCGGCGGCGGCGTGCGCCCCCGCGTCGAACGGGATGACCTGGAGGGACACCCGCGGCAGCGAGCAGGCCGCGATCAGGTGCCGCAGCTGGGCCCGCATGGTCTCCGGCCCGCCGACCGGGCGGCGCAGCGCCGCCTCGTCCACCACCGCCCAGAACCGCGGACCCTGGGCGTCATAGAGGACGCGCTGCCGCCGCACGCGCAGCTCGACACGGCGCTGGAGCTGTTCGGGGGGCACGTCGGGCCGTCCGAGGCCGATCACGGCCCGGGCGTACTCCCGGGTCTGGAGCAGCCCGGGGACGAACTGCACCTCGTAGCCGCGGATGACGCTGGCGGACTGCTCCAGGCTCAGGTAGGGCTCCAGCCAGCCGGGCACGATGTCCGCGTATCGCCGCCACCAGCCGGCCGCTCCGGCCTGCGCGGCCAGTTCGAGCAGCAGCACCCGCTCGGCGGCGTCCGCCACCCCGTAGATCGTCAGCAGGTCGGCGACGTCCCGCTGCGAGGCGCCGACGCGGCCGAGCTCCAGCCTGCTGATTCCGGCCGCGGAGGCGCGGATGGCCCCGCCCGCCTCCTCACGGGAGATGTGCTGGGCCTCCCGGAGTCGCCGCAGCCGCGCGCCGAGCACCATGCGGGGAACCGCGGGACCCGTCGGCCGCCCCTCCGGAACCCGGCTGTCCGGACACACCCCCGTGAGGTCAGAGTTGCGCATGATCGTGCTCCCCATGCCGTAACCGCGAAGATCTCACCACGGTTACAGTCTGCCCACTCCCCTTCTCGGACATTGCGCGAGGGGCCCTTTGACAGGCGAGGACGCCTACAGGGGGTGGTGTGGGAGCACTTTCCGGCCAGCCGGGGCCCAGAGCGGCGGGCGGCCCGGAACGGGGATCCCCGCCGCTTCCGCGGACCGGCGGGGCGCGGCGGGCGCTCGGGCGGCCCCGGTGGAATCCGGCCTTCCGGCCGGTGGAGGAGTGGATTCCGGGTTGCTCCGGCCGCCCGGACGAGGCGGACCGGGCGTCGCGGGGCGGCCGGTCTCCCCGGAACTCCGGTGGGGAACACGGCCGTTGCCCCGGAGGGAACCGGGGCGGATCGGCCGGAAACCCCCTCTCGTGCTGGGAGTGTCGCGTGCGGCGGGGGTACCGCTCCCACCGCCTGATGCCGGGGCGTGGGACCGGCGGCGGGAGCGGAGTGGATCCCCGGCGCGGGGCACCGGGCGAGGGGGCCCGGCCGGGCGACCGGGAGGTGGCGCGGCGGCGGGGGACTGACCCGCCGCCGCGCCGGGAGGCACACGGCTTCACCGTGCGGCCGCGACGCCCGGGTCACCGGTGACCGGGAAGGGACCGGCCGTCCGGGGACGCGGAGGCCGCCACCCACGCGCTCCCGGCGTCGCGCCGGGAGCGCCGTCCGGCGGACCGGACGTTCCGGGTGCCCCGGTCGGGTGTGTCCGGCGCCGCGAGCGCGCCGCCGAACACGTCCCGGGTCAGCGGATGTTGACGTCCACGCAGGCGTAGAAGGCGTTCGCGGTGTCCGCGACGTTCCACACCGCCAGGACCTTCTGCTGACCCTTCAGGCCACCGAAGTCGACCTGGTGGGAGACGTTGGCGGGCGGCTGGGCCCCGCCGTCGTCGAACTCGGCGACCTTCTGGCCGCCGACGAAGTACTGCCAGGTGCTGGTGGAGTGCCGGGCGGTCAGCGTCCAGTTGAAGGTCGTGGAGCTGCCCACGTCGTGGACCTTCCAGCCCTTGCTGTCGTCGTCCAGCTCGGCGAAGCGGCTGTTTCCGCCGCTACAGCTGGTCAGGCCCTTGGGCCCCTCGACGCTCTGCGGTTCGTACTTGATGTCACCGCACTCGACGGTGCCGGCGGCGCACTGCGCCTGGCGGCTGCCGGGGTCGTTCACATAGCCGTGCGCGCTCGCCGAGCCGGCGGGAAGGGAGACGGCGACGATCGGCGCCACCGCGGCGCCGAGCATGACAGCCAGTTTCCGCTTCCTATGCATCATCTTGCGCATGCG
This sequence comes from Streptomyces sp. AJS327, assembly GCF_013450295.1. GTDB lineage: Bacteria > Actinomycetota > Actinomycetes > Streptomycetales > Streptomycetaceae > Streptomyces. Next base: position 1,432,732 of record NZ_SKBR01000002.1, on the reverse strand, counting down.
AACTCCTTCACGGGGGAGGCCCCTGCTCCGGCCGGTCGGGGTACGGCGCGCGGTGCGCCGGACATCCGTCGCCGGGGCCTCGTTTGAGCGGGGAGAAGGCCAACGCGGGAGGGCCGCCGCCGGTGCGTGACGGCCGTCCTGGGGTGCTGTGGGACAGCCGTCGGCGGGCGGCGCCTCGTTCGCGCTCGCCACTTGAATTGGTCTAGACTTTACCGCGTGTCGGTTCACGGTCAAGAGGCGTGACCGAGAGGGCAGTTGGGATCTCCAGGATTCCGCGCACCGCGCCGCTCGTACGCACACCCCGGCGCTCGCCCCCGTCCCGCCACCCGTCCCGCGCCCGCGCCCTGTCCCGGCGCCCGGGCTCAGCCGGCCGGGGGCGCGGTCAGCACCTCGGAGAGTTCGTACCCGACCGGCTCCGCCACCTGGGCGTAGCCGCAGTCGCGCGGCTCCCGGTCCGGACGCCAGCGGAGCAGCCGCGTGGTGTGCCGGAAGCGGTCCCCCTGCATGTGGTCGTAGGCCACCTCGCAGACCCGCTCCGGCCGCAGCGGCGTCCACGACTGGTCCTTCGTCCCGCTCCACCGGTTCGGCGCGCCCGGCAGCCGGGACTCGGCGTGCGCGCCCTCCTCCTCCCAGGCGGCCCACGGGTGGTCCTCCGTGCCGGTGCGCAGCGGCGCCAGCTCGTCGAGCAGTTCGCGCCCGCGCGCGGCGGTGAAGCCGGAGCAGACCCCGACGTACTGGAGTCGGCCCTCCCGGTCGTGGAGGCCGAGCAGCAGCGAGCCGACGCCCGATCCCGCGCGGTGTTCGCGGTATCCGGCCACCACGCAGTCCGCCGTCCTGCTGTGCTTGACCTTGATCATCAACCGCTCCCCCGGCCGGTAGGGCAGTTCGTGCGGTTTGGCCAGCACACCGTCCAGCCCGGCGCCCTCGAAGCGCGCGAACCACTCCCGGGCCAGCTCCAAATCGTCGGTGGCCGGGGCCACGAAGACCGGGTCGCGGGTGTCGCGCAGCGCCTCGGTGAGCACCCGGCGGCGTTCGCGCAGCGGGACGTCCATCGCCGAGGTGTCCTCCAGGGCCAGCACGTCGAAGGCGACGAAGGCCGCGGGGGTGGTCTCCGCCAGCAGCTCCACCCGGGAGGCGGCCGGGTGGACGCGGGCGGCCAGCGCCTCGAAGTCCAGCCGCCCCTCCAGGGCCACCACGATCTCGCCGTCCACCACGCAGCGGCGCGGCAGCTCGGACCGGAGCGCGGGGAGGAGTTCGGGGAAGTAGCGGGCGAGCGGCTTGCCCGTGCGGCTCTGGAGCCACACCTCGGCACCGTCCCGGAAGACGAGGGCGCGGAAGCCGTCCCACTTCGCCTCGTACTGCATGCCAGGGGGGATGGTCTCCGCCGTCCTGGCGAGCATGGGCCGGACGGGGGGCATCACCGGTAGGTCCATACCGCGATTGTCCGGGCGGCGGCCCCCGCGCGCCCGCTGGGCGCGGGCGCGGAGCCCCGGCCCGTGCCGCCGTCCGGGGGGCCGGGGGCGCGGTCAGCTCGCCAGGCGGGCGCGGAGGTCGTCCAGGTCGACGGGGAACCAGAGCTGCCGCCCCCGGTCACTCTCGCGGACGAAGTCCCGCAGCGCGGCGCTGGCTTCGGTGTGCGCGGAGATGTCGCCCAGGACCGCCAGCCGCATGCCGTAGTTGGCGAACTTCTGGACGATGTCGCCCGCGACGCGGGTCCTCAGCCGGAAGAAGTCCGCCCCGAGCCGTTCGGCGGGCAGCACGACCCACTCGGCGCCCTGGTACGAGGCGTCGCCGATGAGGTCCAGGGCCTCCCGCTCACCGGCGACGGTCTCCCCCTCGGCGGGGCACAGCAGGACCGGGACGTCGTGGATCCTCTCCAGGGTGCTCATGGCGCGCCAGGCTAGTGTCCGCGCGCCCCCGGAGACCACGTGTTTTCCGCGGCCGTCCGCGCCCCGGGCCCGGGGCGCGCGCCCGGAGGCCACCGGGTGGGCGGGGGAGCTGGCTCCTCCACCCGCCCGGCACGGCGCGTCAGCCGCCGCAGCAGGTGTCCCGGCGCAACTGGTGGGCGACCCGGCGCCAGTGCTCCGCCCGTTGACGCGCCTCGCCCGCCGCGCCACGCGGGGCCGGGACACCGCCGTCCGGCTCGTCGGGGAACGCCTCGATCAGCTCGCGCTGCCGGTAGAGACTGCCGCCGCGCACCACCGCGACCGTCCGGATGAGCGCGTTGATGTCGCGGAAGGGGTCGCCGTCCACCAGGGTGAGGTCGGCCAGCTTGCCCTGCTCCACGGTGCCCAGGTCCCGTTCGAAGCCGAACGCCCGCGCGGGCAGCACCGTGACCGTGCGCAGCGCCCGCGCGGTGGAAACTCCCGCGGCGTGCAGCGCGCGCAGCGCGAGGTGGAGGTGGAGGCCCACCGGCACGAGCGGCGCGTCCGTCCCGAGCGCGATCAGCCCACCGTCCGCGAGCACCCCGCGGTAGACGTCCATCTCCCGCTCCAGCGCCGCCCGTTGGCCTGGGGTCGGGGGCTGTTTGGCGGCCTCGGCGACGGCCTCGCCGTCCCACGGCGGCATCAGCCGCGTCACCCGGGGATCGCGGGCGAGCGCGGGGTCGTCGCCCACCAGCGACTCGGCCGTGAAGGGGGTGGCGACCAGGTGGAAGTCGCCGGGACGGGTGTAGATCTCGGTGACGTCCTGGTAGGCCCGGCCGGAGGCGCTGGTCGCGTGCCCGTACTCCAACCGCTGGGTGGCCTGGAGGTGGGTGGTGAGGTCCTGGCCCAACTGCACGCCGGGGCTGCACAGATGGCTTCCGGCGGTCACCCCGAGCCGATCGTGCGCGAAGCTCGCGGCCTCACTCATGATCCAGCCCGCCGCGCGGACGTAGGTCTTGACGAAGTCCCAGTCCAGCGCGGCGCCGCGCTCCAGGGTGCGGCGCAGCCCGTCCCGCGTCCCGTGGGCGCGTCCCATGCTGTAGGCGACGCGGGCACCGTCCAGCAGTTCGCCGGTGGTCAGCAGCCGGGGCCCGGCCATCTCCCCGGCCGCGACCGCCTCCCGCAGCCGGGCCTGCTCGTAGGCGAAGCCGCCCAGCGAGACGGCGGTGGTGATGCCGTAGGCGAGCTGGGTCGCCGCCTGCCGTCCGCCGTAGCTGCTCTGCCAGGGGTGGGTGTGGCTGTCGAACAGCCCCGGCAGCACGGTGTACTCGGAGGCGTCGACCCGCTCGGCGGCCCGCCGCCGCGCGCGGTGCGGCACCACCTCGGCGATCCGCCCGTCGCGCAGCACCACGTCGACGTCCTCGCGGACCTTCTCGCCGGTGCCGTCCCAGAGCCGCCCGGCGTGCACCACGGTGTCCTTCGGGCGGGCGGTCCGGTAGTCCAGCGGCATCCGGACGGTACGCGGCGACCCCCCGTCGACGGAGATCAGCCGGAGCTTCCCGGAGGAGAGGTAGAGCAGCGAGCCGGAGTCACCGGCCCACGAGGGGTGGTCGGCGGCCTCGTCGGTGAGGCGGCGCGCCTTCCCCTCCGGCGCGCCGTCGGCGCGGACCGGCAGCAGCCAGAGCGCGGACTCGACGATCAGCGCCATCCAGCGGCCGTCCGGGGACCAGACGGGCCCGCCGTCGTAGCGGTCGGAGAGCGAGACATGGGGGGCGACGGCGTGCAGCCGGTCGTCGCCGGTCGTCGTGTCGACCACCCGGATGAGGTTGTAACCCTCGCGGAAGCGCTGGTTGAGCCGGTTGCGGTCGCAGAAGGCGAGGTAGCGGCCGTCCGGCGACCAGCTCGGCCGCCCGGGCAGTCCGCCGGCGGCCAGCGCGGTGGCCAGGGTGCGCTCCCGGCCGTCGGGCAGGTCGCGGACGAGCAGGCTGCCGTCCATGTCGAGGCAGGCGAGGCGCTCGCCGTCCGGGGAGAGCGCGGGGAAGATCCGGCCGCCCTCGGCCAGCACCGTCTCCTCCCCGTCGGACATCCGGCGACTGCGCACGGCCAGCAGGCCCGAGCGGTCGTCCGCGTAGAGCAGGCTGCGGCCGTCGGCGCTCCAGGACGGCGCCTGCGGGTAGTGGGTGGCCTCGGCGCGCACCACGCGGCGCGGTGGGCGCCCGCCCGCCACCTCGCCGACCCAGATCCCGTTCAGCGCGGCGAACGCGATCCGCCTGCCGTCCGGGGAGAGCGCGGGCAGGTGCACCCCGCGCACCGGCCGCTCGCCGCCCCCGGCGGCGTCCACGAGCCGGGCCGCGCGGTCCTTCGCCGCGCGGCCGGAGACGCCGGGCCGGTCGAGGGGCAGCGTCGCGGTGAACGGGACGCGTTCGGCGGTGCCGCTGCCCGCCTCGACCAGGTTGAACTGCCCGTCGACGGTGAGCAGGAGCTGGTCGTCGCCGGTCCAGCGGGGCGGCACCGGCTGGAGGTCGCCGTCGATCGGGACCTCGGCACCCTCGACGAGCAGCGCGCAGCGCGGCACCTCGCCGCCGGTGACGCGCAGCACGGCCAGCCGCCCCTCGGGCGAGACGGCCGGGGTCATCAGGTTCGCCTCGGTCCGCTCGGTGTACTCGGCGCGCACCGCGCCCGCCCCGTCGGCCGGTACCGAGGCCACGGTGCGGGAGATCAGCACCGGCGGCTCACCGTCCGGGCCGCCGGGGGTGACGGTGCCCCGGACGAACAGCACCCGCTGCCCGTCGGGGGACCAGACCGGGTCGAAGTCCTCCCAGTCGCCGTCCTGTTCGGGACCGTCCTGGCCGGGGAGGCCGGTGAGCCGGGTGAGGTCGCCGGAGACGGGGTCCAGCACCCAGATCCGGTACGGGCTGCCCTTCACCGGGTCGCCGCCGCGTTCGGAGGTGAAGGCGATCCGCTTGCCGTCCGGCGACCAGGCGGGCGCCCGGTCGTCCCACGGGCCCTTGGTGCGCTGGGTGAGGCCGGAGCCGTCCGGGCGCAGCGTCCAGATGTGGAAGCCGCCGCCACGGAAGGCGCAGACCGCCAGCTGGCGGCCGTCCGGGGAGAGCACCGGCCGGGTGGGTTCCAGATCGGGTTCGGTGAGCGGTTCGGCCCGGCCCCCCGCCCGGGGGATGGACCAGAGGGTGTTCTGCACCTCGGCGATGAGCCGGTCCCCGGAGGGCAGCAGGGTGGCGGCGCCGTTCGTCGCCGCCCGGAAGGTGAGTGCCGCGCCCTCGCCGGAGGCGGCGGGTGCGGGCGCGGCGGCGGCCGGGGTGGCGGCGACCGCGCTCAGCCCGGTCGCGGTGAGCGCCGTTCCGGCGGCGCCCGCCAGCAGCAGGCGGCGGGAGAGCGGGTGCGGTACGGGGGCCGGGGTGGGCCCGTCCGGGGCGGGTGCGCTGGGGCCCGCGATCTCCGCGGTCTCTCCGGTCTCTTCGGTCTCGGCGGGCGCGGCGGTGGTCCGGGAGAGCGCGGGGGTGCGGGGGCCGCGGGGGACGGTAGGCTCGGAAGGCGAAGGGGCGGTGAATCTGGACGAGTTCGATTCCAACGGTGCTCCCTGGGCCGACGGGGCGCGCGGGCCGCAAGATGGTCGCACACCGTCCACACGCCGGTCACCACCGCGAACGGGACCGCGCGTCGCCCGGTGGTCCGGTCGCCGGGCCGCCCGGGCGCCCGCGGACGGGCGCCACACGGGCTCCGGTGGCCCGGGGCCGGAGGCGCCCGGTACCCCGGGTGGCGCGGTCCGGGCACCGGGGGTGGCGCCGTTCCCCACCGGACGGGCGCGCGGTCATCCGTACGTCCGGGCCCGCGCACGCGAAGGGGGCCGTGGCGCCTGGCCACGGCCCCCTCGACGCGTCCGGCGACGCGGTTCAGGCGCTCGGCACCACCACGACCGGGCAGTGCGCGTGATGCAGTATCGCGTGGGCGACCGGGCCGAGTTGGAGGGCCAGCCGACGGTGGCCACGGTGCACGCCGAGCACTATCACGCCCGCTCCCCGGCTCGCCTCGATCAGCGCGGGAGCGGGTGAGTCACTGAGCAACTCCCGCTCGGTGACGGGCACGTCCGGGTAGTCGCCGCGCAGGGGCTCCACCGCCTCTCGGACCAGGGCGGCCGCCGCCTCGTGGTCCTGAGCCGTCGTCCGGGGCGGCAGCCGCAGGGCGATGGCCGGGACCAGCGGATGCGACCAGGCGTAGAGCACCCGCAGCTCGGAGCGGCGCCGCTGGGCCTCCTCGAAGCCGAAGCGGACCGCGGCGGCGTCCGACTCCGCCTTGAGCGCCACCAGCGGGGGCAGCAACTCGGCCTCGGGGTCCGGTTCGTCACCCCGCACGATCATCAGCGGGCCCTGGCAGTGGGCGGCCAGCCGGAGGCTGACCGAGCCGAGCAGCAGTCCGGCGAAGCCGCCGTGCCCCCGGGTGCCGAGGACCGTCAGCCGCGCGTTGCCGCTGGCCCGGACGAGGGCGGCGGCGGCCGGTTCGGCCAGGGCCCGGGGGACCGCCCGCAGCCCGGGCACCCGATCCCTGGCGCGCTGGGCAGCCGCGTCCGCCACCTCCTGGGCGGAGGTCAGCACGTACTCGATGTCCGCGGCCGTCACCGGACCCGGCGCGATCCTCGGCGAGCCACCCGCGCACAGCACCTCCAGATCGCAGCCCCAGCGGTCGGCCTCGTCAGCGGCCCGATCCACCGCCCGCATCGAGTGGTCCGAGCCGTCGACGCCGACGACCACATGGCTTCTCCCGGACTGCGCGGGCGGCTGGTTCATCCCGGTCATCTCCTCTGTCGCTCCTCCGGTTCCCAGGTCAGTGTGCCCTGCATATGCCGGAAGCCCGTCACCGGCACCGCGTGGCCCGGGGTGAAACCTCCACACCACACGCCTCCCGGAAGTCCGGCGCGCCGGCCGGCCACGCCCTCCCCCGGCGCCGTCCCGTCGGCGCGCGCGCCCCGGACCGTCCGGCTCCCCCACCATTCCGCGCTCCCCCGCCGCTGGGAAGGGCACCCACGGCTCCGGCCACCGCCACGGACGGCCCGCGCCCCCGTCACCCGGTGGGCGTCCGCCGCACGGGCCGGGTTCCGCGCGGCGCCTCCACCAAACGGGGCAGTTCCGGAACCCCCGGCCCGGCGGCCCGCTGATCCTCGATCAGACGTTTGACGAGACCGCCGGAGCGCCATGCATGGAGCATGACGGTGGTGACGGCGGAGGAAGTCGAGACGGCCCTGGCGGAGAACCGCCCGGTGGTCGCGCTGGAGTCGACGATCATCGCGCACGGTCTGCCCCGCCCCCGGAACCTGGCGGTGGCCCGGGAGTTGGAGGAGCTGGTGCGGGCGGAGGGAGCCGTGCCCGCCACCATCGCGGTCCTCGACGGAACGGCACGGGTCGGCCTCACCGCGAAGGAACTGGAACGCGTGGCCGAGGACGGCGCGATGCGCAAACTGGGGCGGCGCGACCTGGCCCCCGCCCTGGCCACCGGCGCGAGCGGCGCGACGACGGTCTCCGGCACCGCCTTCCTCGCGGCCCGCGCCGGGCTGCGTACCTTCGCGACCGGCGGCCTCGGCGGGGTGCACCGGGGCTGGACCCGCGTCCAGGACGAGTCGGCCGACCTCCCCCTTCTCGCCCGCACCGCGCTGACCGTGGTGTGCGCGGGCGTCAAGTCCATCCTGGACGTACCCGCCACCCTCCAGCGGCTGGAGACCCTGGGCGTCACGCTGCTCGGCTACGGCACGGACGCCTTCCCCGGCTTCTACCTCAGCCGCTCCGGCGAGACCGTGGACTGGCGGGTCGACTCCCCGGAACAGGTCGTCGCGGTGGTCCGGGCGCGGCGGCTGCTCGACGGCCAGCCCGCGGCGGTTGTGGTGGCCAACCCCGTCCCGGAGGAGGAGCAGCTGGACCCGGCGCTGCACGACCGGGTGCTGGAGGAGGCGCTGGCCGAGTGCGACCGGGCGGGCGTCACCGGCGGGGCGATCACCCCGTTCCTCCTGGACCACCTGGTGCGGCACACCGGAGGCGCCGCGCTGGAGGCGAACCTCGCGGCGGTACGCGGCAACGTCCGGCTCGGCGCCCGGATCGCGGTGGCGGACGGGTGACCGGCGGCGGGCTGCTGGTCGTCGGCGAGGTCGTCACCGACGTGGTGGCCCGGCACCGTGGACCGCTCGCGCCCGGCACCGACACCGCCGCGACCACACGGCTGTTCCCCGGCGGCTCCGGCGCCAACGTGGCCTGCGCGGCGGCGCGTTCGGGAGCGCCGAGCACCCTGCTGGCGAGCGCCGGGGCGGACTTCGCCGCGTGGCACCGGGCCGCGCTGCGCGAGGCGGGCGTCCGCGCCGTCCTCCGCGTCGACGCGGCCCTGCCGACCGCCGTCGTCGTGGCCCTGGTGGACGAGACGGCGGAGCGCACCATGGTCACCGACGGCGGAGCGGCCCTGCGGCTCGCCCCCGGCGACTGGGCGGAGGAACTCCTCGACGGCACCGGCCACCTGCACGTCTCCGGCTACCTGCTGTTCGCCGAACCGGCCCGCTCCCTCGCCCGGTTCGCGCTGGAGCGGGCCCGGGCCCGCGGGCTCGGTGTGAGCGTGGACCCCGCCTCGGCCGGGTTCCTCACCGGGACGGGAGCCGGGCGGTTCCTGGACGACTGCGGCGAGGTGGACGTCCTGCTGCCCAACCTCGACGAGGCACGGCTGCTCACCGGGGAGCGCGATCCGCGCCGGGCGGCCCGGTGGCTGACCGAACGGCACTCGCGCACCACCGTCGTCACGCTCGGCCCCGCGGGCGCCGTCGTGTGTGAACGCGGCGCGCGCGGCGAGGAGTTCACCTCCTTCACGGTCCCCGCCACGGCGGCGCGCGCGGTGGACTCCACCGGCGCCGGGGACGCGTTCACCGGTGCCTTCCTCGCCGCCCGGCTGGCCGGTGCCGACGCCCGGACGGCGGCCACCGCGGGCTGCCGGGCCGGGGCCCACGCCGTGGCCACGACCGGCGCCCGCCCCTCCCCCAGCCTCCGGCCCGGTACGGCGGGTCCAGGCGACGGGAGCCCGCTGCCACGGCCCCGGTGAGGGCCTGCCGCGTGGGGCTCGCGGGGCTCCCCGGCCGCACCGCTGGCCCCGGACGCGGGGTGAATTCGCCGAGGGCGGAACGCTGTTCCCTACCCCCGTGTGCCCCGGGCTCCCTACGCTGACCGATGTGAGCAGTCACCCGTCCGATCCCGCCCCCGTCGTTCCGCTGCGCCGCGCGCCGGACGGCGGCCCGTCGCCGAGCGTCGCCCCGGAGGGCGACGCCGCGCCACGGCGGGACTCCGGGTCCGGGCCGGACACCGCCCACGAGCCGGACACCCCCGGAACGGGCCGGGCCGCCGCCCACGGGGCGGGGCGGCCGGAGGCCACGCGGCCAGCCCGCGAACCGCTCTGGCGCCATCTCGTCGGCGAGGTCCTGCGCCGTGAACGGCTGGCGCAGGAACGCACGTTGAAGGAGGTCGCCGAGGCCGCCCGGATCTCCATGCCCTACCTCTCGGAGCTGGAGCGCGGCCGGAAGGAGGCCTCCTCCGAGGTACTGGCCGCCGCCGCGCGGGCGCTCGGACTCGGACTGGCCGACCTGCTGGCCCGGGGACACGGCGAACTCGCCCGCGCCACACGGGCGGACGGACCCCGGGTGGCCGGAGCGGCGCTCCGCCCGGCCCCCGCGCCCCGTGCCCGCACCGGCGGGGCCGAGACCTCCGCCCGGCCCGAACCGGACTCCGCCGTCGCCCCGTCGCGCCCGGCCCGGGCCGTGTCTCGGCGGACCCGGCGCCTTCCCCCGGGAGGCACCGGGCCACGCTGCCAGGTACGGATAGCCGCCTGAGGCTCCGCCGGGATACGGACCGGACGGTGCTGACTCAGCCCCGGACCGGTGCCCGGCGGGTGAGCACCTCGTCGGCGAGGCCGTACTCCACCGCTCGCGGGGCGGTGAAGACCTTGTCGCGGTCCATGTCCGCCCGGAGGGTCGCCGCGTCGTGCCCCGTGTGCCGGGCGAGCACCTCCTCGACCTCACCGCGCATCCGCAGCATCTCCTGGGCCTGGAGGCTCAGGTCGGAGACGGTGCCGCGCGCCCCGGAGCTGGCGGGCTGCCCCAGCAGCACCCGGGCGTGCTCCAGCACGTACCGCCGCCCGGGGTCGCCCCCGGCCAGCAGGACGGCGGCGGTCGAGGCGGCCTGGCCGACGCAGAAGGTGGAGACCGGCGCGGAGACGAAGCTCAGGGTGTCGTAGATCGCCATGAGCGACGTGACGGATCCCCCGGGGGAGTTGAGGTACAGGGAGATCTCGGAGTCGGGCGCCGAGGACTCCAGGTGGAGCAGCTGGGCGATCACCACGTTCGCCACCCCGTCGTCGATCTCGGTGCCGACGAAGATGATGCGCTCGGACAGCAGCCGACTGTAGACGTCGACGGCCCGCTCGCCGGTCCTGGTGCGCTCGACCACGGACGGAATGGTGTACTGGCCCATCTCAGAGTCCCATCCGTCGCCGCGTGCCCTCGGGACGTACGTCCTCCAGGGTCTCGACCACCCGGTCGACCATCCCGTACTCGCGGGCCTGTTCGGCCGTGAACCACCGGTCGCGGTCGCTGTCGCGGGCGATGGTCTCCTCGGTCTGGCCGGTGTGCCGCGCGGTGAGCCGCCGCATGGTCACCTTGGTGAACTCCAGGTTCTCGGCCTGGATCGCGATGTCGGCCGCCGACCCCCCGATACCGGCCGTGGGCTGGTGCATCATGATGCGGGCGTTCGGCAGCGCGTACCGCTTGCCCGGCTCCCCCACCGTCAGCAGGAACTGCCCCATGCTGCCCGCGAACCCCATGACCAGGGTGGACACTTCGTTCGGTATTAGCCGCATGGTGTCGTAGATCGCCAGCCCCGCCGTCACCGAGCCACCCGGACTGTTGATGTAGAGGCTGATGTCGGCCCGCTGGTTCTCCGCCGACAGCAGCAGCAACTGGGCACAGACCCGGTTCGCCGACACCTCGTCCACCTGCGTGCCGAGGAAGATGATGCGCTGCGTCCGCAACTGTTCCATCAGCTGGTCGTCGTAGCGCGACGGCGGGGTCTCCTCCTCACTCGCGCGGGGGGCCGGGGCGAGCCCCGGAGCGGTGCTGAGTCGAGTCATCGATCCTCCCTCTCTCGGACACGGCCGCGCCGGCCGCGTCCTCCCACCCTCGACCCGAACCACCGCCGAACAGGGCGAACTCGGCTGGTGGCAGATTCGCTCAGGGCAGAGCGCACCCCCGTCCCCGAGGCCAGGCCGAACGGACACGGGGCTCCGGACGCGCACCCGGCGCGGACCGGACATGACCCGGACATGCTCCGGGCGCGCGTGAACGCCCGGGAGAGGGAGGGGAGTTGGGGCGGAGGTAACCCGGAGCGGGGTCTCGCGGAGGGGCCGCCCTGGTGGGTGGGGCCCGCTCCGAGGGGAGCGAGCGGGCCCCTGGGTCCACCGGGCTGAGGGGGTGCCCGGGGCGGACTGGTACGCGTCAGGCCCCGGGGCCGGGCGCGGGGGGTGGCTGCGCCTGGGTCGCGGCGGCGTTGAGCAGCGACGGGGCTCCGGCGATCTCCAGCAGGAGCATGAGCCGGGTGAGGGGGTGTTCCCAGTCCGGCCCGGCCACCTCCTCCTCGGCGTCCGTCATGTCCGAGGCGCTGGGCCCTTCGGCACCGTGTGAGGTCACTACTGCTCCAGTGGGCGGGAACGGGCAGTCCAGCTCCGGGAGTTCACCGGAAAATCGGGCTCCCCGGGAACTCCGGGGCATTCTCCCGTACCGCCAGGCGGCGCTGCAAGTACATCTGCACTTACAGCTGCAAGAACACCGCGCTGTGTCACAGTAGTTGACCGTCAGGAGCAGCCAACGGGGGCCGCACCGACAGAGGAGACTCACATGCAGATGGAGAACGGCGTGGACGCCACCCAGCTCGGGGACGTCACCTGGCGGAAGAGCCGGCGCAGCAACCCGAACGGGAACTGCGTCGAGCTGGCCGGGCTGCCGGACCGCGGCGTGGCGGTCCGCAACTCGCGCCACCCGTCGGGTCCCGCCCTCGTCTACACGGCGGCCGAGATGGCCGCGTTCATCCAGGGAGCGAAGGACGGCGACTTCGACGACCTGCTCGACTCCGGGGCGTGAGCGGCCCCGGCGTCCACCCCGTGGTGACGACCGGAGCGGCGCACCGGTCTGAGTGACGCACGTGCGTACCCCTGCCAGTGACATGCCATCCGCACGGGCGCATGGCACATGGCAGGGGTATGTACAACCGCCTTTGCTGTACGGTCCGTTCCGGGAGTGGAACACTGAGCGTTCGACTCCTCACTCAGTGCAGCGGCGAAAGAGGAAGACAGTATGGGAGCACAGCCGGAGGGTGTGACGCCCCTCGGGAGGATGACGGGGCATCCCCGCGGCGGACCGACGGTGCTGCGGATCATACTGGGCACGCAGCTGCGCAGGCTGCGTGAACAGCGCGGCATCTCCCGCGAGGCCGCGGGCGACGCCATCCGGGGCTCCCACGCGAAGATCAGCCGACTGGAGTTGGGCAGGGTCGCCTGCAAGGAGCGGGACGTCTCGGACCTCCTCACGCTCTACCGCGTGGTCGATCCGGAGGAGCGCGAGGCGTACCTGTCGCTGGCCCGCGAGGCGGGATCGCCCGGCTGGTGGCAGCAGTACAGCGACGTGACCTCGTCCTGGTTCGACCGGCTGATCGGCCTGGAGGCCGCCACGTCCGTCATCCGCACCTACGAGGTGCAGTTCGTGCCGGGCCTGCTCCAGTGCCGCGACTACGCGCGGGAGGTCATCCGGCTGGGCAACCCGCATATCGACGACCACGAGCTGGAACGGCGCGTCACCCTGCGGATGGAGCGGCAGCTGCTGCTGAGCGGCCCCCGGCCGCCCACCCTCTGGGCGGTGGTGGACGAGGCCGCGCTCCAACGGCCGCTCGGCGGCGCCGAGGTGATGCGGACGCAACTGGAGCACCTGCTCGCGGCGGCCCACGAACCGAACATCACGCTCCAGGTCGCCCCGTTCGAGGCGGGTGGGATCGCGGCGGCGGGCGGTCCGGTGACCATACTCCGCTTCACCGAGCCCGACCTTCCGGACATCGTCTATCTCGAACAGCTCACCAGCTCCCTCTACCTGGAGAAGCGGGAAGAGGTCGAGCACTACATGATGGTGATGGACCGGCTCTGCGCCTCCGCCGAACCCCCTTCGCGCACGGTCGAGTTGCTCACCACGCTGCTGGAGCGCTGAACCCCGGCGGCGCGGGGACCGGACGCGCTGACCGTGGGCCGGGACGGCCGTGGTGTGACGCACCAGGCGGCACCGGAACGGCACGGCGCGCACGCGTCATCGCGTTCCGTACCCTCCGTCAGCTCCCGCGCGTCGACAACGCCCGCCGCTCTTCCCGGAGTTCGGCCCACCCTGGCACGGGAACCCCACGCCGGACGAGGAGTTCGGAGCCGGTCGTCCCGCCACCAGGGCACCCGGCGGCGGGGCGAGGCGAACGCGGGGCGGTCCACGGGACGGACCGCGCGCGGCACGAACACGGGCAACGGGACCCCGCCCGGCGGTCAACGTCCTGGCGGCAGGCGGTGGTTCAGGCCGGACGGAGGCTCAGCTCGGCCCACACCATGCGCCCGGCACGGTGCTCGGCACTGGCGACTCCCCACGCGTCCGCCAGGGCCCCGACGAGCTGTAGCCCCCGCCCGTCCACCGCGTCGGGCGCGGCGACCCGCGGGCACGGACCGGCGGCCGACTCCCCCTCGTCGGACACCTCGATCCGCAACTGCCGCTCGCCCAGCCGGAGACTGCACGTGATGGACGTGCTCTCGGTGTGCTGGACGGCATTGGTGAAGAACTCGGAGATCACCAGCTGCGCGGTGTGGCCCACGTCGTCCGGGAAACCCCAGGTGCGCAGCTGACGGCAGACGTGGTCGCGGGCCCGGGAGACCGAGGAGGGGAGCGCGGGGAGGGCGAAACCGCCCTGACGAGCGGATACCGACTGCTCGGGAGAGCGTCGCGCGGCGGGCGGCGACGGCTGGGGAGGCGAGAGGCGCGCGGCGTCTCGCGGGGCATGCGTGGGGGCCACAGGAGGTTCGCCTTCCATCTACCTGGTCAGGGAAGAAGAGGCGGCCGCCGGTATGCGCCACGCCCGGGCCGCGTCCGCGCGGCACGCCCGGTGCGCCGGCGGCGGGCCGGAGGGCTCCACCACCAGGCCGCCTGTGCGACGGAACCGCCGCAGCCTCATGAGCTGGATCACAGCGTTCACTATAGCTCTGGCTCCGGTAGGACTGGCAAGACCGGTTCTGCAATTCACAGAAAAGCAGATCCACTGTGGTTGCGACAGTGCGTGCATGGCACACTTCAGTTCGCGGCAAGTCCTTTCGAGGAGGCATACGTTGGCTGAATCGCGGTCGGCCCCGACCGTGGGCCAGATTGCCCCGGGCCACGGAGAAGGGGCCGCGCACCGGCCGTCACCTCCGCCTTCCCCGGAAGCCGCGAGAACCCTCGGTGTCCATTCCGGCACGTACCGTCGTGCTGTCGTGCCCGTCACGCGGGCGCTCCCTCGTCCTTCCGCGCCGTCGCGCGACAAAGACGCGGGGCGGTACGAACTCCCGCACCGCGGGATTCCGCACCGGCTCCCGGCTTTACCACTCGCGTTACCCCTCGCGCGCGGAGGGTGTCGGTGGCCGGTCCCATACGGCCGCACGGCGGTGCCCGGTCCGTCCCCGGCCAGTTCTCCGGGGTGTGCGGGCCCCGCCCTCTCCTCGCCCGCTCTTCCGGTTCCGTCCCGAACCGCCGGAACACCGTCCGCACGGAGGGCCGTCGCGGCGCCGTGTTCCCGGGCGGTCCCGACACGGCCCCCCTCGGGAAGCGCCCAGGCGCACGAGCGCGCAGGCCGTGCCCGCACGACACACCGGGGCCCCGCCCCGGTGCGATCCGCAAGGAGTTCTGAACGATGGGCCCGATATACAACGGCATGCCGGCGAAGGAGCTGGGTACCGACGGCTGGCACAAGCCCTGGAGCGGTGGCGGCAGTTGCGTGGAGGCGATGCGGCTCGGTGACGGACGGGTGGCGCTGCGCCAGTCGACCGACCCGGAAGGCCCGGCCCTGATCTACACCTCCCACGAGATCGAGACCTTCATCAGGGGCGCCAAGAAGGGCGAGGCGGACTTCCTGCTCGCCTCAGACTGACGACCGGCCGCGGCGGCGGGACGGCCCCCGGCCGGCGTTCCCGCCGCCGCCACCGGACCACGGGGGACCGACCGTACGAAGCGCAGTCCGGCACAGCCGACATGATCGGAGAGGTCGATGGAGACAGCGGCGGAGTCACCCCGGATCGACACCAGCAGGCCGCATCCGGCGCGGATGTACGACTACTACCTGGGCGGCACGAGCCACTACGCGGTGGACGCGCGGGCCGCCGAGGAGGTGCTGGCCGCCATGCCGGGCACCCGGGTGGCGGCCCGGGTCAACCGGGACTTCATGGCGCGGGCCACCCGGACCCTCGCCGCCGGGCACGGGGTGCGCCAGTTCCTGGACATCGGCACCGGCATCCCGACGGAACCCAATCTGCACCAGGTGGCGCAGTCGGTGGACGCCCGCTGCCGGGTCGTCTACACGGACAACGACCCGATCGTCCTGCACCACGCCCGGGCCCTGCTGCGCAGCACCCCGGAGGGCCGCACCGCCTACGTGCACGCGGACGTCACCGCGCCGGAGACCATCCTGGACTCGGCGGGACTACGCGAGACGCTGGACCTGGAGCGTCCGGTCGCGCTGTCCGTCAACGCGCTGTTCCACTTCATCACCGACGCGATGGGTCCGCACCACGTGCTGCGGACGCTGCTGGACGCGCTGGCCCCCGGCAGCTTCCTGGTGATGACGCACGCCACCGCGGACTTCGTCGACGAGCTGACGGCGGAGCGCACGGAGAGTGTGCTCCGCACCTACCGGGAGGCCGGTACCGACCTGCGGCCCCGCTCCCTGGACGAGTTCCGGAGCTTCTTCACCGGGTTGGAGCCGCTGGAGCCGGGGCTGGTGGTGCCCCAGCGGTGGCGCCCGGATTGCGGCGGCTCCCTGGGGGACGCGGAGATCCCGGGCTACGCGGGAGTGGCCCGCCTCCCCTGACCGCGGGCGACGCCCGGTGGCCGGGAGGGCCCCCGGGGGACGGGGGGCGCGGGGCCGGGACACGGCCCCCCACAAGGTCGCGCCCCGCCCCGGCCCGCGGGCGCGGCCCCCCACAGACCGGCCACGGCGGTCCACCCGCCCCCGGGACAGCCTTCCCGTCCCGGGCGCCCCGAACTCGCGCCCGTTTCCCCGTAGTTCGGCGGTAGCCCCGTGCGGGGGTCCGGTGTGCGGGGTGACGCGACGCGAATGGGGCTGGGAGGCTCCTAGCGGTCAACTCCCGTACGGGCGGCCGGATATCCGCCAGGCAGCGCCAGCCACGGGGGCGGAATTCGGCCAACTCGGCCCAGAACGCGGCCGGGAGGCTACGGTAGAGGGTCGCGGGGGGCGCTGTCGGCCAGAGCACGTCCGGGAGGGATCCGCGATGGGCACAGGCGCACGTCCAACACCGGCCCAGCAGTTGGCGGAACTGCTCACCCGGTGCCAGAACCCCTTCGACGTCCCGGACCACACCCTCGCCCGGCTGAGCCGCACCGTGCTCTGCCACACCGAGCTCCGGGGCCGCCGTCACCAGTCGAACCCGCCGCCCGAACTGCGGTGCAGCAGCTACCGGCACACCTTCCTGCTCGCCGACGGCTCCGCGCTCGCGCTCTGGGAGCTGCGCTACGACGCCCCGGAGGTGGCCCGCCGGGAGCCGCGGCAGCTGTGCGAGATCTACCCGAGCGAACCCCAACTGCTGCGCGCCGAGGAGCGGGTGCACCGGCGGATGGCCGGTGGCCCGCCGGGGGGCACGCTGGGCGCGCCGGGGGCGTCCCCCGGAGCACCCCGTCGGTCGCGCGCGCCCGCGAGTGAACCCGGCGCCCACGGAACACTTCCCCCCGAGTACCTGGCGACCGAGGCCGGCGCCATGGAGGAACGCCACTACGACGGGCGGAACTCCCCCGACCACGCCCGCAGGTTACTGCGGCGGGCCGAGAACCCCGACCGGCCCGGCGAGGAGGTGCTGGCCCGGCTGACCGGGGCGCGGGGCCACGACATCCTGCATGTGCCCAGGCCACACGGTCCGGCACGGGAACTCCACGTGTGGTGCGCGCTCTACCAGCACGCCTTCCTCCTCGCCGACGGCGAGGAGCTGAGCCTCTTCGAGCTGGAGCACAACCTCTCCCGGACCGGACGGCTCATCTGCGAGGTGTACGGGGACGCGGAGGTGGCCGACCGGGCGGCGCACCGCCGTGCGCGGGAGCACGGGATCGGTCTGTGAACTCTTGTGACCGTGTTCGTACCGCTCTAAGGTGGGCGCGCCCGAAGACTCCCGTCACCGGGCAACTCCCGGCGCTGGGCGCCGAATTAGCCGAATAGACAGGGAGGACCGGCATGTCCGCTCGTGGGCGGCACCGTCGCCACCGGCCGAGTTCCGTCACCCGCGTCTCCCTGAGGCTCACCGCCGGAGGCGCGGGGCTCGCCATCCCGCTCGTGGGCGCGCAGCTGGCGCAGGCGGCCCCGCAGGACACCTGGGACAAGGTGGCCGACTGCGAGAGCAGCAACACCTGGAACATCAACACCGGCAACGGGTACTTCGGCGGTCTCCAGTTCACCCAGAGCACCTGGGAGGAGTACGGCGGAACGGCGTACGCCCCGCGCGCCGACCTGGCCAGCAAGTCCGAGCAGATCGCGGTGGCGGAGAAGGTGCTCAAGGGCCAGGGGCCCGGCGCCTGGCCCACCTGTGGCTCCTCCGCCGGCCTGACCCGGGACTCCGCCGAGCCAGGACAGCTCCGGGCGGCCGCCCCCGCGTCCGCCGAACGCTCCGGCGGCGAGACCCCGGCGGCCGAGGGCCGTTCCACACCGGAGAAGGACGGTGCCGCGGACCGGGCCGAGAGCGGCGGCGAGGGCGGGAAGGCCAGCGAACGGGCCCAACGCGCCCGCGCCGAACGGGAGAAGAAGCCCACCACCTACGAGGTGGTCAGCGGTGACTCGCTGTCGTCCATAGCCGACGAGAAGAACGCCGCGGGTGGCTGGAAGGGGCTCTACGAGCGCAACCGCGCCACCGTCGGCGAGGACCCCGACCTGATCCTGCCCGGCCAGCGCTTACGGCTCGCCGGGAGCCCCGAGCGGGCGGCGCCGCCCTCCGGACGGACCTCCGGCGGCCAGGGCTCCGACGAGCGGGCCGAGCGGAGTGGCCCGGACACCCGGCAGGCCACGAAGGAGAAGGCCGCCCAGGCCGAGGAGCGGACCGCGGCCGCGAAACGGGAGGCCCGCGAGGAGCGCGCGGCGCGGGCCGCCGAGGAGGCGCGGGAGGCGAAGCGGGCCAAGCAGGCCAGGGAGGCCCGGGCCGCGAAGGCGGAGGCCGCCCGGAAGGCGGAGGCCAGACGCGAGGCCGCCCGGAAGCAGGCGGCGCAGAAGGAGCGGCAGCGCCAGGCGGCGCAGCGCGGGCCCTCGGCCGCCGCGCCGGTCGACGCGCGCCCCTCGACCGCCTACCGGGCCAGCGGCGCCAGCTGGTCGTCCGGCTACCACACGGGCGTCGACTTCGCGGTGGGCACCGGGACCACCGTCAAGGCCGTCGCGCGGGCGAAGGTCGTCTCGGCGGGCTGGGCTGGCTCCTACGGCTACCAGGTGGTGCTGCGGCACAGCGACGGCAAGTACAGCCAGTACGCGCACCTGTCCGCGATCTCGGTGCGCTCCGGTCAGTCGGTGGACGCGGGGCAGCGCATCGGCCGCTCCGGCTCCACCGGCAACTCGACTGGGCCGCACCTGCACTTCGAGGTGCGCACCGGCCCCGGGTACGGCACCGACATCAACCCGCTCGCGTACCTGCGGGGGCGCGGCGTCAGCATCTGAGCCCGGGTCGCCGGACGCTACGGTCCGGTGCTTCCCGGGCTCGAGCCCGGCCCCGGTCCTGAGCCGGTCCCCGGGCCCGGCGCTCCTCCCCGGCCCGCGTCGGGGTGTTCCGCCCGTTCGCGGGCGGCGGCGCGGCGCCGCTCCGTCGCGCGGCGCCGTACCACGATCACCAGATCGGCCACCGCGAGGACGGTGATCCCCGCGCCGATCCACATCAGGGTGCGCCAAGAGTCGTGGCTGGGCACGTCCCGCGGTCCGGCCTGCGTCATCGCGTACCAGAACAGCACCGTCCCGGCGAGGAAGAGCGGGACGAAGACGACCGAGAGCAACAGCCTCAGCCGCAGCGCGCTCAGCGCGGTGACCGGCTCCGTGCCGGTGCGCTCCGGGAGCCAGCGCAGGGGCCCCCGGCGCGCTCCGGACGCCCGGTGCGCGCCGTGGTGCGGTTCGGTCATGGCGGCCACCACCTCCGGCGGAACTCGGCTCGGCGGGGTTCCGGCGCGGCGGTGCGTGGTGCCGCGACCGGGGTGCCGCGCGGGCGCGCCCACCGTCCGCGCGCCTACGGCACCGACACCGCCGGGTACCCCCGCTGGGGCGCGGCATGCTCCACCGTCCGGTCGCACCAGCGCTCCAGCAGCGCGCGGTCGTGGCCGACGGCGAGCAGCGCGGCGCCACTGCGGGCCCGGTAGCGCTCGACCACCGCCACCAGCGCCGCCGTCGTGGAGGCGTCCAGCATCGCGGTCATCTCGTCGCAGATCAGCACCTCGGGGCCGAGGACCAGCGCGCGGGCCACGCAGGCGCGCTGGAGCTGGCCGTCGCTGACCTCGTGCGGCCGTCGGCCCGGCAGGTCGCCGCCCAGCCCCACCGCCTCGGCCAGCTCCGGCACCGCCTCGGGGACGCGCCGGGACCGGCCGGTGGCGCGCAGCGGTTCGGCGATCAGGTCGGCGAGGGTGAGCCGGGGGTCGGCGGCCAGCCGAGGCTGTTGGAAGACCACTCCGACGCGGGTGCGCTGGGACCGGGGGGCGCGGTGCCGCCAGCCGCGCGCCGTCTCCCCGCCCAGCAGCACGCTGCCCGCCCACGGACGGTGCAGCAGCGCCGCGACCCGGGCCAGGGTGGACTTGCCGCAGCCGCTGGGGCCGAGGAGTCCCACCGCCTCCCCCGGGTCGAGGCGGAGCGAGACCTCGCGGAGCACCGGCGCGCCCCGCCCGTATCCGGCCGTGACGCCGCGCAGTTCCAGCGCGGGCGGACGCTCACTCATTCCCGGGTCTCCCCTCCGGTCAGCGGGTGGTGGCAGGCGAGGCCGTCGCGCGGGGCGGGCGGTTCGGCGCAGCGGTCGGTGGCGTACCGGCAGCGGACGGCGAAGGCGCAGCCGGTGGGGAGGTCCCCGAGTTCCGGCGGCATCCCGGGGATGGCGGTGAAGGCCCGCTCGGGCAGGGCGTCGAGCAGTCCGGCGGCGTACGGGTGGCGGGGCCCCGGGGTCCCGAAGAAGGGCCCGGCGTCGGCGAGTTCGACGACCCGGCCGGCGTACATCACCGCGATCCGGTCGGCGACCCGCTCGGCGGCGGCCAGGTCGTGGGTGATGATCAGCAGACCCCGGCCCGCGTCGGTGTGGCCGCGCAGCTCGTCCACCGTGCGTTCGGCCAGCTCGCGGTCGAGGCCGGTGGTCGGCTCGTCCGCGATGAGCAGGGGCGCCTCACCGACCAGCGCGAGCGCGGTGGCGGCGCGCTGCGCCAGCCCGCCGGACAGCTCGTGCGGGTAGCGGTCCAGGTGGTCGGCGGGGAAGGCGGCGCGCTCGGCCGCCGCCACGGTCGCGGTGGCCAGATCGGCGCGCGGTGGCCCGACCAGTTCCCGTACGGTCTCGGCCAGTTGGGAGCGCACCGTGCGCACCGGGGTGAGGTGGGCGGCCGGGGACTGCGGGACGAGCCCCACGCGGCGGCCCCGTACCGTGCGGGAGAGTGTCCGCTCCCCGGCGGTCAGCAGGTCGAGGCCGCCGTCGAGCAGGGCCGAGCCACGGGTCTCGGCGTTCGCGGGCAGCAGGCCGAGCAGCGCGGAGGCGAGGACGGACTTCCCGCAGCCGCTCTCCCCCACCAGCGCCAGGCACTCCCCGGGCCGCAGCGTGAGGGAGACCTCGCTGACGGCGGCGATGTGCGCGCCGTCGCGCCGCCGGAAGCGCACCGACAGGTCCCGGACGGACAGCAGCGGCACGGCGTCCCCGGGGGCGCGGGGGGTTCCCGGGGCGGCGGGGGTGTCGTCCGGCGCGGTGGGGGCGCTCCTGGTGGTGGACGTGCTCACAGCATCAGCTCCGACCGTCGGCGTGGGGTGATCCGCTCCCGCCAGACCCCGGCGAGACCGGCGATGGCGAGGGTGGGGACGATGATGAGGAGACCGGGGAAGAGGGTGGGCCACCAGTCACCGGCGAGCAGGGTGCCGCGCGCGTCCTCGATCATCGTGCCGAGGCTGGCCCGGTGGGTGGGCAGTCCCAGGCCGAGGAAGGAGAGGGCGGACTCGTGCCAGACGGCGTGCGGGACCATCAGCACCGCCGCCAGTCCGGCCTGGGGCAGCACCCCGGGCAGCAGGTGCCGCACCCCGACCCGCCAGCGTGAGGCGCCGCCGGACACCGCGGCGTCGACGAAGGGCCGGGAGCGCAGCGACAGCACCTCGGCCCGGACGATCCGCGCGGTGGACAGCCAGTGGGTGAGGCCGACGGAGATCACCACCGGCCAGACGCCGGGGCGGAACATCGCCACGATGAAGATGCCGAGCAGCAGGTGGGGAACCGAGGAGAAGACGTCGACCAGGCGCATCACGATCCGGTCGGTCCGGCCCCCCACGGCTCCGGCCGCCGCCCCGACGGCGGTGCCGATGACGGTGGCCACCAGCGCGGCCACCACACCGACCAGCAGCGAGACCCGCAGTCCGTAGACGCAGCGGAGCAGGATGTCGCGGCCCTTGTCGTCGGTGCCGAAAGGGTGCTCCCAGGACGGCGGCCGGAGCCGCGCGGCCAGGTCGACGGCCTGCTCGTCCAGCGAGAAGAGCGGCGGCACCAGGAGCACGGCGAGCACCAGGGCGCCGACCAGCCCGTAGGAGGTTCCGGCGCGCAGCGCGCGGCGGGCGCCGCTGTCGGCCGCGCGGCGCCGCTGAGCGCGCCACCCGCCCGTCGCGGGCGCCGAGGCGCCATCCGCGCGGGTGTCCCCGGCGGGCGCGGGGCGGTCGGTGGCGCTCACATCTCCTCCAGTGAGACCCGGGGGTCGGCCAGTCCGTAGAGCAGGTCGGACAGCAGGTTCCCGGCCAGTACCGCCACCGCGGCGAGCGTGGTCAGCGCGGCCAGCAGCGGGAAGTCGGTGGCGGTGGCGGCCCGTACGGTGGCGGAGGCGATCCCGGGCCAGCTGAACACGGTCTCGACCAGCAGCGCCCCGGTGATCAGTTCGGGCACCCGGGAGCCGACGAGGGTCAGCACCGGCAGCAGTCCGGAGCGGAGCGCGTGTCCCCACAGCACGGTGCGCTCCCGCAGGCCGCGGGCGCGGGCGCCGCGCACCGCGTCCTCGTCCAGCGCGTCCCCGACGTTCTGCCGCACGTACAGCAGGAACCAGGGCAGCTGGGAGGCGGCCAGCACCAGGGCGGGCAGCGTCAGATGGGTCAGCACGGACCCCGCGCCGACGGTCTCGCTGCCGGTCCCGGTGAGCCCGCCGGCCGGGAGCACCCCGAGCTGGAGGGCGAACAGCCAGATCGCCAGCAGGCCCAGCCAGAACGGCGGGGCGGCCTGGAGCGTGTAGGCGGCGGAGGTGACCGCGCGGTCGAGGAGGCCGCCGCGCAGTCGGGCCGCGAGCGCGCCCAGCACCGTTCCGCCCAGCACGGCCAGCGCGAAGCCGACCGCGCACAGCAGCACCGACCAGCCGAGCCGCTCCCCGATCACCCCGGTCACCGGCTGCCGCAGGGCGGTCGAGTCGCCGAGGTCGCCGGTGAGGGCCCCGGTCACCCAGTTCCACCAGCGCTCCCAGAACGGGCCGTCCACGCCGAGGTTCTGGCGCAGCTCCTCCAGCGCCTGCGGGGAGGCGTTGAGCGCGGCGCCGCCCGCGTACTGCTGTACGGGGTCGAAGGGTGAGGCGGCGGCCACCGCGAACACCCCGAAGGTGACCGCGGCCAGCACCGGGACGGCGGCGAGCAGCCGCCGTCCGGCGAGCCGGGCGATCGGGCCCCACAGCGCCCGCCGGGTGCCGCGCGCCACGGGCGCCGTGGTGCCGCCGGTCACGTCGACGGCTGCCAGTCCTGGACGTTCCACCAGGGCCCGGCGCCGATTCCGTGGTCGTGCGGCTCGACCTGGGTGGTCAGGTCCTTCCAGTCATCCCGCAGGACGTAGAGGTGGTCGATGTGAGTGAGGAAGGTGTAGCCGGGGTCCCTGGCGAGCGCCCGCTGGGCCGCGTCGTACGCCTTCCCCCGCTCCGCCTTGTCCCCGCTGCGGCGGGCCCGTTCCAGCTGCTCGTCGACCTCGTCGTTGCGGTACCCAGCCATGTTGTTCCAGCCCTGGTGCGCCTGGGAGGAGTGCAGCGTGGGGTAGAGGTCGAAGTCCGGGTCGGCGGGGAAGCCGTTGCCCATCAGCATGGCCTCCTTCTCCAGGCGGGGCTGTACCTTCTCCCGGCTGCCCGCCTCGACGGTGACCTTGATCCCGGCCTTCTTGGCGTCGGAGGCGTAGGCCAGGGCGTGGTCCTGCCGGAGCTTGTCGCCGGAGAAGTACCAGAGGGTGAAGGCGGCGCGCCGCCCGTCCTTGCGCCGGATGCCGTCCTCACCCTTCTTCCACCCCGCCGCGTCGAGGATCCGCCGGGCCTTCGCCAGGTCGTGCGGGCGCTCGGTGCCACGGGTGAACCAGGGGCTGTCGGTGGGCAGTGGGCCGTGCGCGACCTTCCCCGCCCCGCTGAGGATGCCCTTGACCATGGCCTTCCGGTCGACGGCGAGGTCCAGCGCGCGGCGGATCGCGGTGTCGCCGGTGACCCTGCCGTCGGTGGGCAGGCTGACGGCGCGGTAGTCGGCGGTGGTGGCGCGGTGGGTGCGCTTGTCGTCGTCCTTCTCGAAGGTGGCGGCGAGGTTCGGCGGCAGGATCGCGCCGTCCAGGTCGCCGGAGCGCAGCCGGGTGGCGCGGACGTCGTCGTCCTCGATGACGGCGACGGTGAACCGCCTCACCTTCGGTTCGCCGCCCCAGTAGCGGGGGTTGGCGCGGAAGGTCAGCTTCTCGCCGCGCCGCCACTCGGCGAGCGTGTAGGGGCCGGTGCCGACCGGTTTGGTGTTGTAGTCACCGGAGTTGACGTCCTGCTTCCCGGCGACGGCGCGGGAGGCGATGGGCAGCACGGTGCGCTCGGCGAAGGGCGCGTAGGGGTACTTCAGCCGGAAGACGACCGTGTGGTCCCCCCGGGCCTGGACGCTCTTCAGCGCCTCCAGCTCGCCCTTGGAGGCGTTGTTGGTCTTCTTGTCGAGGATCGTCCGGTAGGTGAAGACGACGTCGCGGGCGGTGAAGGGCTTGCCGTCGCTGAACTCGACGCCCTCGCGGAGGGTGTAGGTGTAGGTCCGGCCACCGTCGCTGACCTCGGGAAGCTTGGTGGCGAGCGCGGGCCGCAGCCGCATCTCGGCGTCGTGCGCGAGCAGGCCGTCGAATATCTTGGAGTTGCCCTCCCTGCCGTAGCCGAGCAGCGGGCTGAGCGTGTCCGGCTCCTGCGCGACGCCCACGGTCACCGCGTCCGGATCGCCGCCGTTCTCCTCAGCGGGCGCGGAGCACGCCGCCGCCCCCGCCAGCACCGCGCCCACCAGCGTCACCGCGATGGTTGTCCGTACGGTCCGGGCCGTCATGCGTCACCCCTACTGAAGATCATCTGTTATTGCGAGGACTGTGCAATTAAACAGCATGACGGGTCATGTGCAGGTCAGCGGGTTACGGGGGCACAGCGGGCGCGCGGAAGCGCACGCACCGCTCACACCTCTCCCACCTGCGAAAACCCCCACGGAGACCCCCGGCGGCACCCCGCATCCCACCCGGGCCACCACCCCGGCGGAGCCCCCGGGGCGCATGGAGGAGCCCACCCGCCATTCCGCGCCGAGCCGGGACGGGCCGCCCCTCCCCGTCCCCTCCCTCCCACCCCCGCATCCCCTCCCGCCCCGGGCGCGCCCCGCGCCCGCGCGTCAGCCCGGGGTGTCCGCCGGCGGCTGCTCCCCGGGAACCTCCGCGAGGACGGCGGCGAACAGGGCCTCCGCCTCGGCCAGCGCCCCCTCCAGCGTCGCGGGGTCCGCGCGGAGCCCCGCGACGATCCCGTCCACCGCGCGCAGACCGGCCGCGCCCAGCAGTCGCTTCTCGTTGGTGACCCACTCCCCCCGCGCCGCGAGCACCGCGTGCCCGATCTGCGCTGCCGCCGTGGCCAGCGCGCCCGCGACCTCGGTCATCCCGGCGCGCGGAACGTGGTTCGCGCGCGCGTAGCTGAGCGTCAGCTCGGCGGTACCGCGCCAGAACGAGGGGGCGCTGGCCCGCAGCGCCGCCGGGTACTCCGGTCGCGGCAGCTCCCCGCGCAGCACGCGGGCGCGGGCGAGTTCGGCCACCACCAGGTAGCTGGGGATGCCCGCCAGGTGGAACATCAGCGGCTCCCAGTGGAACCTGCCGTGCCCGGCCTCGGACACCTCCCGCTCCACCACGTCCAGGTCGCGGTAGTGGACGTCCACCCGACGCCCCTCGACGGTGAGCCAGGCGCCGCCGTTGAACACCCCGCCGCCCCACGCCCCCACCTCGCAGACCTCACCGGGCAGCCCCAGCGCCCGCAGGTCCTCCGGGTCGAACTCGCCCCGGTAGTAGACGCCCACGTCCCAGTCGCTGTCCACGCGGTGTTCGCCCCGCGCCCGGGAGCCGCCGAGCGCGACCGCCCGGACGGTGGGCAGACCCGCCAGCCGGTCCGCGAGCCGGTCCAGGAAGCCCTCCTCCCCGTCCGCGTCCGCTCCGCCGTCGCGCGCGACGGCTCCCTCCTCCCCGGACCCTCGCGGGCTCCGCCCGGACCGGCCCCACGGGCCCTCCTCCGACCGACCCCGCGGGTCGGGTACCGCTTCTCGCATCACGATCTCCACACGATGTGCCGTCGTTCGAACTGACCGTCCACTCTCTCGCGCCGCCGTCCTCCGCCCCCTCACCACCCACGCCGTTCCGGGCGCCGCGCGCCGTCCGCGACGGGCCCGCGCGGAGCGCCAGCGCCCGGGAGCCGGGTAGGCGTGTTCGGGGCGATACGTCGACCAACGACCCGGTACGGTAGGCCAGTTCGTGCAAGGTGAAGCGGCCTTCGCGGGGGCGCGGCAGCGCGCCCGGGGCCGCGTGGCACTCACCGGGGGCGCATGCCGGCGCACTATGCCCGGATGCTCCCCCGATGGGCCGCCGGATCCGGTCGCGGAGTCGCCGATTCCTTCCACCCGCGGCTCCGGGGTCAGTAGCCTCTTCACCCGCACGGGATCCCCGATGACATGAGCAAGCTGGAGACACCTCGATGGAACGTCCCGCCTGGGCCCCGCAGGGAATGGACCTGAACGTGCCGAGCGTCTCCCGGATGTACGACCACTACCTGGGCGGGTCACACAACTTCGAGGTGGACCGGGAGGCCGCCCGGCGTGCCGTGCGCGCCTGGCCGGGACTGCCCAGACTCGTCCAGGCGAACCGGGCGTTCGTGCGCCGCGCGGTGCGGTACGCGGTGCGGCAGGGCGTCACCCAGTTCCTCGACGTCGGCTCCGGCCTGCCCACCTTCGGCTCGGTTCCGGAGACCGCCCTCGGCCTCGACCCCGACTGCCGGGTGCTCTGCGTCGACAACGACCAGGTCGCGGTGGCGCACAGCCGCGCGGTGCTGGCGGACGAGCCGCACGCCGGTATCGTCTCGGCGGACCTGCGCACCCCGCGCGACATCCTCGACAGCGAACAGGCCGAGCAGCTCCTGGACTTCGGCCGTCCCACCGCCCTTCTGCTCACGGCCGTACTGCACTTCGTGGCGGACCGGGACGAACCCGCGAAGGCCGTCAGCACGCTCGGTGAGGCGCTCGCCCCCGGCAGCCTGCTGATCATCAGTCACGCCTCCACCCAGCCGGGCGCCCGGCACGACTGCGCGCCGCTGCTTGAGGTCTACGGCACCACCAACGCCCCGCTGACCCTCCGCTCCCGGGCCGAGATCGGCGGCTTCCTGGACGGCTTCGAGCTGGTGGAGCCCGGCCTGACCACCCCGCCCCACTGGCGCCCCGACGACGACCCACCGCAGGGCGCCGACCCGGCGGCGCTCAGCGTCTGCGCGGGTGTGGGACGCAAGGCGGGAGACCCCGGGTGACCCCCGCGCCCCACGAGCCCGCCGGGCTCGACACGGACCTCCCCCAGCACGACGGACTGCGCCGCTTCGCCACGATCTGGAGCCGCGCGGTGCACCCCGCCACCCAGACCGCCATGACCCGCGCCGAGTTCGCGGAGTACCTGCTCCCCCTCGCGCACCGGCTCGCCGACGCCCTGCACGCCCAGCCGTTCAGCCCCGCGCCCGGACGCG
The DNA here is from genome assembly GCF_013450295.1 of Streptomyces sp. AJS327. Classification (GTDB taxonomy): domain Bacteria; phylum Actinomycetota; class Actinomycetes; order Streptomycetales; family Streptomycetaceae; genus Streptomyces. The sequence goes on along the minus strand of NZ_SKBR01000002.1, from coordinate 1,405,345 downwards.
AGGTGGGCGGCGCGCTCATCGACGGCCACTGCACCAACCCGGACGCGCTGCCGCAGATCCTCGGCGTCGTCGACTCGTACCTGGTGCTGTACTCCGCCGCGCAGGGCGACCGCGAACCGCTGCCCACCGACGAGTCCACCTCCCGCTGCGCCCGCCTCCAGCACGCCATCGCCACCGGCTTCGCGCAGGCCCTGCGCGAACGCACCCTCGGCGAACAGGAGTCGCTCTCGCGGGCGGCGCTCGCCGCGCAGACGGCGGTCGGTGAGGCGCTGCACGCCAGCGAGACCCGGTTCCGCGCGGTCTTCAAGGACGCCACCATGGGCATCAGCATCGCCGACATGGACGGCCGTATCCGTGACGCCAACGAGGCCATGGCCCGCATGTTCGGCCGCTCCGAGGAGGAGATCCGCCGCGGCAACATGAACGACTGGGTGCACCCGGACGACGCCCCCGAGGTCTGGCGCATGCACCGGGCGCTGGTCCGCGGCGAACGCGACCACTTCCGGGTGGAGAAGCCCTACCACCGCCCGGACGGCACCGTGCTGTGGACGAACCTCACCGTCTCCCTCCTTCGCGACGGGGACGGCGAACCCCGGTACCAGCTGGCCCTCATGGAGGACGTCACCGAGCGGCGCCTGCTGCACCTGCGGCTGCGCTACGAGGCCACTCACGACGAGCTGACCGGGCTGCCCAACCGCGCGCTCTTCGCCGAACGGCTGGAGCGGATCCTGGTGGCGGGCAGCGGCGTGCGCCGCTTCGGCCTCTGCTACCTCGACATCGACGGCTTCAAGGCGGTCAACGACAGCCTGGGGCACGCCGTCGGGGACCAGCTGCTGATCTCCGTCGCGGAGCGGCTCCAGTCCTGCGTCCCCTCCCCCGGGCACCTGGTCGCCCGGATCGGCGGGGACGAGTTCGTCGCGCTGATGTCCGACCCCGCGGGCCGCGAGGAGGTCACCGAACTCGCCCGGCAGGCCCTCGCGGCTCTGGCCACCCCCATCGAACTCGACGGCCGGGAGCTGTCGGTGCGGGCCAGCATCGGCATCGTCGAGGGCCCGAGCGGTGAGCTGGGCCCGGCCGAGGTGATGCGCAGCGCCGACATCACCATGTACCGGGCGAAGGACGCCGGAGGCAACCGGTACGAGATCGCCGACCCGGACTCCGACGCGCGGGCCATAGACCGGCACAGCCTCACCAACCACCTCCCGGCGGCGCTGGAGCGGGACGAGTTCTTCCTGGAGTACCAGCCCCTGATCCGCATGTCGGACGGCCGGGTGGACGGCGCCGAGGCGCTCGTCCGCTGGCACCACCCGGTACACGGCAGACTCAGCCCCGACCGGTTCATCCCGCTGGCCGAACACACGGGCCTCATCGTCCCGTTGGGCCGCTGGGTGCTGGAACAGGCGGTGCGCCAGGCGTGCGAGTGGCGCGAACGGGACGCCCGGGAGGGGGCGGAGGGCGAGCGGCCGCTGCGCGTCAACGTCAACCTCTCGCCACGGCAGCTCCACCACCCCGACCTGGTGCCGGACACCGTGCGGGTGCTGGAGGCGGCGGGCGTCGACCCGTCCTCGCTCTGCCTGGAGGTGACCGAGAGCGCGCTGATAGGAGCCGACGAGGACCAGCTGAAGCCGCTGCGTCAACTCGCCGAGCTGGGCGTGGACATCGCGCTGGACGACTTCGGCACCGGGTACTCCAACCTCGCCAACCTGCGGCGGCTGCCCGCCACCACGCTCAAGCTGGACCGCTCCTTCACCCAGGGCCTCCAGCGGCACCCGGCCGACCCGGTCGACGTGACCTTCGTCGAGGGCATCGTCTCCCTGGCGCACGCGCTCGGCCTGACCGTCACCGTCGAGGGTGTGGAGACCGAGCACCAGGCGGAGAAGCTGCGCGACCTGGGCTGTGACACGGCACAGGGCTGGTACTACGCGCGTCCGGCCCCGGCGGCCGACTTCGCGGGCGGCTGGACGACGGCCAACCACTGACCCGGGCGCGGCGCCGCCCGCCCGGGCCGCCGCGAACGCCATCCCCCTCCGGGCCGCCCGGGCCGCCGAAACCGTCCGGTGCCCCGGAACCGTCCGGGTGCCGGGGCACCGGCGGCCGCCCCACGTGCCCGCTACCCGCGTGCGTTCAACCAGGCGAGCAGGTCAGCCTGCACCTCGTCCCGGTTGGTCTCGTTCAGGATCTCGTGCCGGGCCCCGGGGTACGCACGCCAGCTCAGCTCTCGCAGGCCCACGTAACGGAAGTCCTCCAGCAGTTCGTAGACCAGCGTCATCCGCTGGTTGCACGGGTCCTGGTCCCCGACCGCGAGATGGACGGGAAGGTCGCGCGGGATCCGGCCCAGCTGCTCCGGATCGTTGATCTTGCGCGTGCCGAGCACCCAGTCCAACGAGAGGCCCGCGCTGAAGGAGAACCCGCACGCCTCGTCCGCCACGTACCCGTCCACCTCGGACACGTCGCGGGAAAGCCACTCGAAGCCGGTGCGCCACGGGTAGGGATCGTTGAAGGAGCTGAACAGATCCCCGACGAAGGTGGACGGCGCCGACCGGCCACCCCGCTCGATCTCCTCCTCCAGCCGCCGGATCGCGGTCTCGGGCTCGTTGCCCGGCAGCGAGCGGAAGGTGCCGGAGAGCACCAGCCCGGCGAGTTCCGCGCCGTGCTCCTGCGCGTAGTCGCGGGCCAGTTGGGAGCCCATACTGTGGCCGAGCAGCACGTGCGGTGTGCCCGGCGGAAGCTCGCCCCGGACCCGGTCGGCCACCGTCCTCAGGTCGGCGACGGTGGACCGCCAGCCGCTCTCGCCCACCACTCCGTAGCCACCGGTGGACTCCGCGGTCCGGCCGTGGCCCCGGTTGTCGGAGGCCACCACCGCGTAGCCGTGGGACGCCAGGAACCGCGCGAACCGGTCGTAGCGCCAGGCGTGTTCGGCGGCGCCGTGCGCCAACTGCACCAGCGCCCGGGGCGTATCCTCCGGAAGCCAGGTACAGGTCGCCACCCGGGTGCCGTCCGCCGCCCGCGTCATGTCCCGCCGTGCGCCCACCTGTTGCCGCCTCTCCGTCGTCCGCGCCGGTCCAGCGCGGCGAGCGTACCGGGAGGGCCGCCGCCCCGTCAGCCGGTGGGGGCCTCCCTGTTCAGGATGCGCTCCGCCAGTTCGGCCGCCAGCTCCTTGATGGTCCGCAGTCCGCTCAGACCCCACCGGCGGGGCACCCGGTCGACCGCCGCGACGGTGCCCAGCGCCAGCCCCCCGGGGTCCAGCATCGGAGCGCCGAGGTAGGAGCGCACCCCGAAGGCGTCCACCATCGGGTTTCCGGCGAAGCGCGGGAAGTCCCGGACGTCCTCCAGCACCAGCGCCGTGCGGCGCACCACCACGTAGGGGCAGAAGCCGTGGTCCCGCGGGAGGACCCGCTCCGGGGAGGCCAGCGGGGGGCAGCCGTCCGTCCCCGGCAGGCCCTCCGCCAGCTCCGGGGCGGGGGCGTGCAGGCCCGCGAAGACCTGCCGATGCTCGTCGACGAGGGTCACGGTGGCCCGCGGCGCCTCCGCGACCTGGGCCACGCGCCGCGCGAACTCGTCGAACTCCGGGTCCGGTTCGGCACCGACGGCCAGCTGGCGGAGTCTCGCCGACCGTTGCGCCGCCTCCGGATCCCGCGGGGTGATCAGCAGGTGACTCGTGGGGTCATACATCGGACTCATGCGCGCTCCTGGATTCGATCAGATGCCGGACAAGGGAGACGAGGATTCCGGTACCGGAGCTGAACTGCCGTGCGTCACAGGGCAGTACCGGGACATCGGGAGGCAGGTCCACGGCCGCCCGCACCTCCTGCGGCGCGTAGCGATACGAGCCGTCGAACTGGTTGACGGCGAGGACGAACCCGATCCCCCGCCGCTCGAAGTAGTCGATGGCCGGGAAACAGTGCTCCAGCCGCCGGGTGTCGGCGAGCACCACCGCGCCCAGCGCGCCCTCGCTCAACTCGTCCCACATGAACCAGAACCGCTCCTGGCCCGGCGTGCCGAAGAGGTAGAGCACGTGCTCCGCGCTGAGCGTGATCCGCCCGAAGTCCATCGCCACGGTGGTGGTCACCTTCCGCTCCACCCCCTCCAGGCTGTCGCTCGCCTCGCTCGCCTGGGTCAGCAGCTCCTCGGTGTTCAGCGGCGCGATCTCGCTCACCGCCCCGACGAACGTGGTCTTGCCCGCCCCGAACCCGCCCGCCACCAGGATCTTCACGGCGGTGGGGAAGACGGGGGACGGCTCCGCACCAGGTGTCGCCGCGGCCCCCTCAGAGCCGTCTGCGCAGTCCATCCAGCACCGCCTCCAGCAGTTGTCGATCAGTCGGATCCGGGCCCAGCGGAGCGGCCACCGGGGCACGTGTCACCACGGCGCCGCGATCCGCCAGATCGGACAGCAGCACCTTCGCCACCACCACGGGCTGCCGCGCGCGGGCGGCGAGTTCGGCGACGGATACCGGGCCCCGGCACAGGTCCAGCAACTGGACGTGGTCCGGGCCCAGATCGTGCGGTGGGGCCGAGCCCACAGCGCTCACCAGCGTCATCAGGTCGAGTCCGGCCGCGGCCTCGGTGCGCCCCCCGCTGGCGGTGTAGGGACGCGCGAGACGGCCCGCCGCGCCGTCCAGCAGCGCGCGGCGCACGGGTGGGCCGGATGCCCGGGCCGGGAGTTCGGGCATACCCGGACTCAGCCCCCCACGGGCTGGCGAGGCGGCGTCTCCAGGAGGGGCCGGACGCTCTTGACGAGCGTCGCCATCTCGTAGCCCAGCACCGCCGCGTCCGCTCCCGTACCGGCCAGCACCATCAGGCAGGTGCCGCGCCCGGCCGTCGAGACGAAGAGCAGCGAGGTGTCCAGTTCCACGACCACCTGCCGCACCTCGCCCCCCTCGCCCAGCCGGACGCCCGCGCTGCGCGCGAGGGAGTACAGCCCGGCCGCGAGCGCCGCCGCGTGGTCCGCGGTGTCCGGTTCGAGGCCGTGCGCCGCCTTCACCAGGCCGTCCGAGGACAGCAGCACGGCGCTGCGCGCGTGCGGGACCCGTTCGACGAGCCCGGTCAGCAGCCACGACAGGTCGCTGCCGTGACGGGCTGGCGATTCGCTCACCATGGTCGCTCTGTGCTCCTTGTGTGCGTGCCGGGCAGCGCCCCCGCCCCGCGGGCTCGCCTGACGAGCCCCGAGGGTCCGGGGCGGGTGCCCTAGCGAACGGGATGGGTGCCGTGCTCGTGCTCCTCGGCGACGGAGTACGGGAGACGTTCGGCGGGGCGGCCCCGCTCCGTCTCGGCGGACCGCTCGGGGCCCACCTCCCGCTCCGCGCGGCTGATGCCGGTGCGGAAGGCGGCCATCAGCCCGGGGTCGTGCGTCTCCTCCGGGTCCTCCTGGGCCGCCTGCCGGGCTGGTTCCCGCAACTCCGTCACCAGGTGTTCCTGCCGCCGCCGCTTCGGCAGCCGGGGCCGGTCCCCGCCGTCCGCCGCGAGCGCGTGCTGGACGGCTCCGGAGCGGACGGCGTCGACCGGCGCGGGCGCCCGCAGCCCGGGCAGCGTGCTGCTGTCCATGGCCGGGGGGCGGCCCGAGGCACGGGAGCCCAGGGGACGGACGGCGTGCCGGGCGCCGGCGGCCGGGGCGGAGCGCGCGGCCGCGCCGCCGGTGGTGAACGGCTCGCTCTCGTCCGCCGGTTGCCCCTCGGGGTGGGCGTGCGGACCGGCGAGCAGCGCGGGCTGGTACCGCGAGCCGCCCTCGGCGGCGCCCGGCTCCCGGGACTCGGGCTCCGCGCCCAGCAGGCTGGGCGGCACCACCAGGACGGCCTGCACCCCGCCGTAGATGTTGCCGCGCAGCTGGACCACCAGGTCGTGCCGCCGGGCCAGCGACGCCACCAGGAACATCCCGATCCGGCCGTCGTGCAGCAGCCGCGCCACCTCGCGCCGGGCCGAGCCGTTCAGCACCGCGTTCATCCGGTCCTGTTCGGCCCTGGTCATGCCCAGGCCCCGGTCCTCCACCTCGATGGCGAGCCCGGCGGTCACGTACTGGGCCCGGAGCAGCACCTCGGTGCGGGGACCGGAGTAGACCGTGGCGTTCTCGATCAGCTCGGCCAGCAGATGGACGACGTCGGCGACCGCGTGACCGCGCAGGGTGCCCTCGACCGGCAGGGTGAGCTTCACCCGGGGGTACTGCTCGACCTCCGACACGGCGGCGCGCAGCACCTCCACCATGGCGATCGGCCGGGTCCACTGGCGACGCGAGGGCGAACCGCCGAGCACCGCGATGTTCTCCGCGTGCCGCCGGGTCCTGGTGGCCAGGTGGTCGATCGCGAACAGGCTCTTGACCAGGGCCGGATCCTCGCTGTCGCACTCCAGCTCGTCCAGCAGCTCGATCTCGCCGTGCACCAGGGACTGGAGACGCCGCGCGAGGTTCCCGAAGACCTCGACCTTCTCCTCGCACTCCTCCGCTCCGGCGCGCGCCAGCCGGACCGCCTCCACCAGCGCGATCTCCGCCGTGCGCTGGGCGAGGGCGAGTTCGTGCCCGAGCAGGTCCAGGGAGTCGGCGGCCGGGCCGGGGGCGGCGGGCGGCGGGGTGACCCGGGGCGCCTCGCCCTGTTCGAGTCCGCGCCGCAGCGCCCGCAGCTCCGCCTGCCCCCGCATGGTGCCGCGGCGCAGCGCCGTGCAGCGCTCGGCGGTCCACGCGGCCTGAGCGGCAGCGGTCCGCCCCGCACCGATCATGATCAGGCTGGCCAGTAGCAGCGCGGTGGCGAGCGCCACCCCGACGGGCAGCGCGCGCGGCCCGGTGAGCGCGACCCCGCCCAGGTACACCAGGACGGTGACGGCGGCGGCGCCGACGAGGAGGACGGCGGCCGCGGGGAGCACGGCCAGCCGCACCAGCCGGTGGCGGGACCGGGCGTCGCCCGCACCGTTCTCCCGGGGTACCCGCCCGGCGAGCGGTGTCTCCCGGTCGCCGGGGGCGCCCGGCGGTTCGGTCGGGGCCGCGTCGGCCCGGCGGCGCCCGGGGCCGGGGGCTTCCCGGGGCCCGGAGGGCGGGGGCGTGCGGGGGTGGTCGCCGGAGCCGCGGGGTCTCGCGCCCGCCGTCGGGGGCGGGCCGGAGGTCGAGGAGGGTTCCCGGAGGTCCGGAGCCGGGCCCGCTCCGCCGGACGCGGTCAGCCTCCTCTCGCTGTTCTCTCGCGCCGGGTGACTCGTCGTGTCGGGCATCGGGTTCCTCGGGGAAAGGACGGGTGCGTCGGATGAGCTGGAGTGCGGGGACGTGCGGGGTAACGGGGCCGGTCGCTCCCGGAGACCCCGCGGGGTCGCGGAGCGGGCCCGGCTCAGGTCAGGAGCGGGCCGCTCCGTACGCGCGCGGCGGGTCCGCACCGGCGGCCGGGCCGCGCGGGGCCGACGGAGCCGGTGACCGGCGCCCAGGGACGCGCGCCGGTGGGGCGGGGGCGGGGCGGTGGTGCGCGGACCGGGGTGCGGCCGGTCGGAATGAAGTAGCGGTCATGGGGAAGAGTGGGGAGCGAACAGGTCGGTGGGGGACGGCGGTTGTGCGATGACGGGCCGGGGCCCGCGTCGGACGTGACGGACGGTGCGCACGCACCGGCGGATGCGTGAGCACCGTTGCCACGCTAGCTCGCACCTCCGCCCTTTCCGTGCGTCGATGCCGGATTCGCTACCCCGCGCCACCTTCTAACGAGTGACACAAAAGGGCACGCACTGACGGATTTTCGGACGTGCCGTCCCTCGGAAGAGGGTGGCGGTGGTCTGTGCCCCGGTGCCCCTCGGCCTCGTGTGGCCCCCGCACCCGTGCCGTATCGTCGGCCGCGTCCCCGTCCCGCAGACCCGAGGAGCGACAGCGTGAGCCAGCAGTCCGCGCAGCCCGTCGAACCGCAGCTGACCGGAGTCCGCAACTTCCGCGACCTCGGCGGGCTGCCCACCGTCGACGGCCGCCGGGTGCGCCCCGGCGTGCTGTACCGGAGCGGCCATCTTGCGCACGCGACGGAGGAGGACGCGGCCTTCCTCGGCGGTCTCGGGCTGCACACCGTCTTCGACTTCCGCAACTCCGCCGACCAGGCGCTGGAGGGGCCGGACGTCACGCTCCCCGGGGTCCGGAACGTCAACCTCCCGCTGACGGACCCGGCCGAGGGCGCGGAGTTCTGGGTCATGGTGCGGGACGGCGAACTCGACCAGCTCCGGGCCGTGTTGGCGGACGGCCAGGCGGCCGACCGGATGATCGCCTCCTACCGGAGCATCATCCGGGGCCGCACCGCGGAGCACGGCCGCGTGCTGCGCGCGCTCGCCGAGGACAGCGTCCCCGCGCTGATGCACTGCGCGGCGGGCAAGGACCGGGCGGGGCTGTCCGTCGTGGTGACGCTGCTGGCGCTGGGCGTCGAGCGCGAGGCGATCGAGACGGACTACCTCGCGTCCAACTCCCCGCACCGGCGGTATCGGGTGCGCCGCAGCGAGGCGTCGAGCGCGGGGATGTCGGCCGAGGTGATGGAGCTGCTGGCGCCGCTGTTCGACGCCCGGGCCACCTACCTCGACGCCGCGTACGCCACCATCGACGAGGTCTGGGGCGGAGTGGAGCGCTATCTCAGCGACGGTCTGCGGTTCGGCCCGGAGGACCAACGGCGGCTGCGGGAGCGGATGCTGACGGACTGACCGGCGAACTCCCGTCGGCTGCCCCCGGTTCGGGAACCGGCGGGTCAGCCGAGGGTCGCCTGTCTGACCAGGGTACGGCCGAACTCCCAGAGCAGGCCGCCCTCGTGGGCGTCGTCCATCAGCTGGGTGAACGCGTCCACGAAGCGGTCCACCTCGCGCTCGGTGATGATCAGCGGCGGCAGGAGCTTGATCACTTCGAGGTGGTCGCCGGAGACCTGGGTCAGGACGCGGTGCCGTCGCAACAGCGGCACCACCACGGTCTGCGCGAACAGCCCCTTGCGGGCGGCCTGGAGAGCGGACCACCGGCCGCGCAGCCGCAGCGAGTCGGGGCGGCCGAACTCGATCCCGATCATCAGCCCCCGGCCGCGCACCTCGTGCAGCAGCTCGTACCGGCCGACTAGCGCGGCGAGCCGGGAGCGGAGCAACTCCCCGGTGTCGCGGGCCCGTTCGACGAGCCGTTCGTCGTCCAGTACGGCCAGGGTGGCCAGTCCGGCCGCCATGGCCTGCGCGTTGGCGCCGAAGCTGGCGGAGTGCACCAGGACCCGGTCCCGGGACGAGTAGACGCGTTTGAAGATCCACTCCTTGCCGAGTGTCGCGCCGACCGGGACGTAGCCGCCGGAGAGCGCCTTGGCGACGCAGACCAGGTCCGGGTCGACGCCCTCCTCGTGCTGGTGGGCGAAGAAGTCCCCGGTACGGCCCAACCCGGTCTGCACCTCGTCGACGATCAGCAGCGCCCCGTGCCGGCGCAGGCGCTCGCGCGCCGCCCGGAGGTAGCCGGGGGGCGCCGGGCGCACCCCCTTGCCCTGCACGGGTTCGACGATCAGCGCGGCCACGTCGCCGTGCCGCAACTCCCTCTCCAGCGCCGCCAGATCGCCCAGCGGCACCGGGGTGTCCGGGAGCAGCGGCTCGAAGCCCGCCCGGAATCCGCGTTCCCCGTTGACCGAGAGGGCACCGGTGGTCAGTCCGTGGAAGGCGTGCGGGCAGTAGAGGACGCGGGGTCTGCCGGTGGCGTGGCGGGCGAACTTGAGCGCGGTCTCCACCGCCTCGGTGCCGCTGTTCCCGAAGAACACGCGGTCCAGCCCCGGGGCGTGGGCGAGCAGTCGCTCCGCGAGGAGGCCGGGCAGCGGGGAGCAGTCGAAGCGGGTGAGGTCCGGCAGCTCCGCGTCCAGTACGTCGTGGAGCGCCCGGCGCACCACCGGGTGGTGGCGGCCGAGGGCCATCACGCCGAAGCCGGAGAGCATGTCGAGGTAGTCGCGGCCCTCGGCGTCGTAGAAGTAGGCGCCCTCGGCACGCTCGTAGACCTGGTCGAAGCCGATCGTGTGGAGCATGCGCGGCAGTTGGTGGTTGAGGTGCCGCCGGTGCAGCTCGTACCGCTCGGCGCCGCGTTCCGCGAGGAGGGCGGTGAGGTCGAAGCCGGTCATCGCCCCCGCGCCCCCCGGTACGGGGCGCGGGGCGGGGCTCCGGTGCGGGCGGGGACGCTCACCGGGGACCGCTGACGGTTTCCCGGGCGGCGCGCAGCGACTCCCGGAGCGATCCGACGGTGGCGAGCACGGCGGTCGGTTCGTACCCGCAGTGCGCCATGCAGTTGGCGCAGCGCGGGTCGCGGTCGCGGCCGTACGCCGACCAGTCGGTCTCCTCGATCAGTTCGCGGTAGCTGGGCACGTAGCCGTCGCTCATCAGGTAGCAGGGGCGCTGCCAGCCGAAGAGCGAGTAGTTGGGGATGGCCCAGGCGGTGCAGGCGAAGTCGGCCTTGCCCTCCAGGAAGTCGAGGAAGAGCGGGCTGTGGTTGAGCCGCCAGCGGCGCCGGTTGCCGCCGGAGAAGGCGGTGCCGAACAGTTCCCTGGTCTGCTCGACGCCGAGGAAGTGTTCCTGGTCGGGCGCCTTCTCGTAGGCGTAGGCGGGGGAGATCATCATCTGGTCCACCCCCACGTCGTCGTTGAGGAAGTCGAGCACCTCGACGACGGTCTGCGGGGTGTCGTTGTTGAAGAAGGTCGAGTTGGTGGTGACCCGGAAGCCGCGCCGTTTGGCCTCCCGCATGGCGGCCACCGCCTCGTCGAACACGCCCTCCTTGGCGACCGACTCGTCGTGCCGCTCGCGCAGTCCGTCGACGTGCACCGCGAAGGCGAAGTAGCGGGAGGGCGTGAACTCGTCCATCTTCTTGCGCAGCAGCATCGCGTTGGTGCAGAGGAAGACGTACTTCCGGCGGGCGACCAGCTGCCGCACGATCTCGCCGATGTGCGGGTGCATCAGCGGCTCGCCTCCGGCGATGGAGACCATGGGCGCGCCGCACTCCACGACCGCGCCGACCGCCTGGGCCACCGGCATCCGCTGTTTGAGCACCCCCGCCGGGTGCTGGATCTTGCCGCAGCCCTCGCAGGACAGGTTGCAGGCGTACAGCGGCTCCAGCTCCACGATCAGCGGGAAGCGTTCCCGGCGGCGGAGGCGCTGGTGGAGGAGGTAGGTACCGATGCGGAGAGTCTGACGAAGCGGCATGGCCATGCCGTGCTCACCTCCGGGGGAGCAGCAGGGATCGGTGCCATTCGATGAATGCGGGCAGAGCGTCGCGGAGTGTGCGGTACGCCGATATCCCACCTCGCAGTGTCCCGATTCGCACCAGTTCATGTCCGGGGGCGTCCACCACCACCCGGACGGCGGCGACCGGGCGCGGGGCGCCGTCCGGGGCACGGGGACGGACCGCGCGGGCGGCGTCGAGGGTGGCCGCGGACTCCATGTCGGCGGCGATCGCGCCCCCGGCGCGGAGCGTGGCGCGGGCGGCGCCGCGCACCAGCCGCTGGGTGCCGGCGAGCGGACCGGTGTGCACGGTGCCGTACGGCGCGAGGGCGGCGGCCAGCGCCTCCGGCGCGGAGCAGCGGATCGCGGCGCCGTCCTCCCGGGTCTCCGAGGCGACCACCAGGTCGCCGGGGCGCATGCCCGGCGCCAGGCCCGCGCAGAACCCGGTGGCCAGTACGGCGGCGGCGCCGGGGAACGGCTCGCGACCGAGTGTCTGGGCGACCGCCCGGCGGGCGGCCCGTCCGCCCATCCCGGTACGGAGCACCGCCGGGGCGGCTTCGCCGGGTACCGCCCGGCGCGCGCCCGCGCGCAGCGCGGCCCGCTCGACGGCGAGCGCGCAGGCGAGCAGGAGCCGGGGGGCGGGGTGCGCGGGCGGGGAGACCGGGAGCTGCGATGGCGCGGCCATCAGGGGGTCCGGGGGGCCGGTCTGTCGCCGTGCAGGTACCGGCCGAGGGCGGTGAGCGGGAACACCGCCCGGTACAGGTGGTAGTTGATGGAGAAGTCCCGTGGGAAGCCGGTGCCGGTGAACTGTGGTTCGTCCCAGCCGCCATCCTCGTGTTGGGCCTCGGCGAGCCAGGTGACGCCGCGTTCGGTCGCGGCCGAGGCGCGCTCCCCGGCGGCGAGGAGCGCCATGAGTGCCCAGCCGGTCTGGGAGGCGGTGGAGCCGCCGTGCCCGGCCCAGTGACCGTCGGTGTAGGAACGCGGGTCCTCGCCCCAGCCGCCGTCCTCGTTCTGGACGGACTCCAGCCAGCGCACGGCTCGCCGGACGGCCGGATGCCCGGTGGGGATCCCGGCGGCGACCAGGGCGGGGAGCACGGCGCCGGTGCCGTAGAGGTAGTTGACGCCCCAGCGTCCGAACCAGCTGCCGTCCGTCTCCTGCGCGGCGAGCAGCCAGCTGACGGCGCGGCGGGCGGCGGGCTCGCCGGCGCGGCGCTCGGCGGCGAGCATCTCCAGGGCGTGCGCGGTGACGTCGGCCGAGGGCGGGTCGATGACCTCGCCGAAGTCGCAGAAGGGGAGGCGGTTGGGGAAGGGGCTGGTGTTGTCGGCGTCGAAGGCGCCCCAGGCGCCGTCCCGGGAGCGCATGCCGACGGTCCAGCGCACCGCGCGGGTCACCGCCTCGTCCACGCGTCGCTGGTCGGGGTGGTCCACGCGGCGCAGCGCGAGGCAGACCTCGGCGGTGTCGTCGACGTCCGGGTAGGTGTCGTTGTGGAACTCGAACGCCCAGCCGCCGGGGGGCAGTTGGGGCTTCCGGACGGACCAGTCGCCGGTCCGGGTGACCTGCTCGCCCAGCAGCCAGTCGGCGGCCCGCAGCAACGCGGGGTGGTCGCGTTCGACCCCCGCGTCGGCGAGGGCGATGACGCTCAGGCAGGTGTCCCAGACCGGGGACTGGCACGCCTCGACCATCCGTGAGCCGTCCGGGTACCAGACGGCGTAGCGGTCCAGGGAGGCGAGACCGGCCCGCATCACCGGGTGGTCCAGGTCGTAGCCGAGCAGCCGGAGGGCGATCAGCGAGTAGACGGCGGGCGGCTGGATGCCGCCCCAGGCGCCGTCGTTCTCCTGGCGTTCGATGATCCAGCGGGCCGCCGCCTTCAGCGCGGCCCGGCGGAGCGGGCGGATCGCCACCCGCCGGTAGCCGCGCAGCGCGCCGTCGATCCGCTGGAAGGCGCCGTCCCAGCTGGCGAGGGGCGCCCGGTGGCCGGGCGGCACCGGGCGGTTCGGGTCCCGGTGGAGTTCGTCCAGGCCGAACGGGGCGGGCGCGACCGGCCGGTAGGCGGCGACGACGGTGAGCGGCACGATGGTCTGCCGGGCCCAGCAGCCGAAGTCGTAGATGTTCAGCGGGAACCAGCGGGGCAGGAAGATCATCTCGGGCGGGATCTCGGGCAGTTGGTCCCAGGGCCACCAGCCGAACAGCGCCAGCCAGATGCGGGTGAAGACCCGGGTGCGCGCGACGCCGCCGTGCTCGCGGACCCACGCCGCGGCGCGCGCCATGTGCGGCGCGTCGGGCGCGTCCCCGGCGAGCCGCAGGGCCGCGTACGCCTCCACGGTGACCGAGAGGTCGCCGGGTCCGCCGTGGAAGACCGGCCAGGTGCCGTCGGCCCGCTGCCGGGCGCGGATGAAGCGGGCCGCCGCCACGGTGCCGCGCTCGTCGCGGATGCCGAGGAACTCCCGGAACAGCAGGTCCTCGGCGTCCATGGTGACGTTGGTTTCGAGGTCGCCCTTCCACCAGCCCGCGTCGTCCTGCCGCTCCAGCAGGTGCTGGACGGCGCGGGACGCGGCGCGTTCGGCGAGTGTGGCCGGGCTGTCGGTTTCCGGGGCGCTGTCGGTGGTGGCGGTCATCGCTTTCCCTTCCGCGGCGTCCGGCGTCAGACGCCGTCCGGTCTGCTCATCGTTGGCGTACGACGACGAAGTCGGCGAGGGCGGTCAGTTCCTCCCGCACCCGGTCCGGCATCTCGATCTTGTCCAGGGCGGCGAGCGCCGAGGTGTACTGCCGCTGCGCCTCCTGGGAGGTCCACTCCCGCCCCCCGGCCTCCTCGATCAGCGCGGCGCGGGCGGCGAACTGGTCCTCGTCGAAGTCCTCGAACTCGGCCTGGCTCTTGCCCGCGTCGGCCCGCAGCAGGGTGCCCAGCCGTTCGGCCGCCGGTCCGTCCTGGGCGAGCGCCGCGACGACCGGGAGGGACTTCTTGCGCTGCCGCAGGTCGCTCCAGGTCTGTTTGCCGGTGGCGTCGGGGTCGCCCCAGATGCCGAGGATGTCGTCGACGGCCTGGAAGGCGAGGCCCACGTGGTGGCCGTAGGACTCCAGGAAGTCGGCGGTCTCCTCGTCGGCCCCGCCGAGCACCGCGCCGATGGAGACGGCGCAGGCGAGCAGCGCCCCGGTCTTGTTGCCCTCCATCTCCAGGCACTCCTGGACGGTGACCTGCTCGCGGTGCTCGAAGGAGATGTCCTGGGCCTGACCGTCGATCAGCCGCCGGGTGGCCCGGGTGAGGCGGCGCGCGGCGCGGCTCGCCTCGGCGGTGCCCTGTTCCAGCAGTATCTCGTTCGCGAGCGCGAAGAGCGCGTCGCCGACCAGGACGGCCTGCGCCGGTCCGTGCACCTTCCAGACGGTGTCCCGGTGGCGGCGCTGTTCGTCACCGTCCATCAGGTCGTCGTGCAGCAGCGAGAAGTTGTGGACGAGTTCGACGGCGACGGCGCCCGGGATACCGGCCTCCGGCTCGGCACCCGCCACCTCGGCGGACAGCAGCGCGAGCGCCGGGCGCACCGCCTTGCCGCCGTCCCCCTCGGACGGCCGCCCGTCCGCGTCGATCCAGCCGAAGTGGTAGCTGGCCACCGTGTCCATCGGAGGGGCGAGGCGGGCGACGGCGGCGCGCAGCGGCGGTGTGGCGAGCTTTCGCCCCCGTGCCAGCAGCGCCTTGACGCTCGCGTTGTCCACCAGGGTGCGCTGGTTCGCCGGGGTCACGGGGTCTCCTCTGCGATTGTCGCTGACGGTGCCGTCGGACATTCCTGAACTGGCTGAGCTGGTGAGATGCGTGGCGCTCATGCCACCGTCCTTCCTTCCGTGCCTGGCATCGGATCCTTGTCATACGGACGGCCCAGCGCGATCAGTGCCTCCCGCGCGGCGGTCGCTCCGCTGCGCACGGCGCTCTCCATCGTTGCTGGCCAGCCAGTATCGGTCCACGCGCCCGCGAGGTAGACACCGGGGACCCCCGTGCGCGCCCCCGGCCGAAGCCTCGCGACCCCCGGAATCGGGGCGAAGGTGGCCGTCCGTTCCCGGGTGACGAAGAAGTCGCGGACCCGCGCGCCGCGCGCGGCCGGGAACAGCCGTTCCAGTTCGGGGAGGTAACGCCGTCGGAGCGTCGCCACCGGCTCGTCGATCTCCCCCGCCGCGACGGACTGGGAGACCGCCAGATACTGCCCGGGGCCCCGTGTTCCGGAGGGTTCCGTGCGGTCGAAGACCCACTGGACGGGGCTGCCGAGCGCGGCCAGGAACGGCCCGCGGAGCACGGGCCGGTCGTAGATCACGTGAAGATTGAGGATGGGTTCGGTGTCGAGACGCAGCAGCCGTTCGGGGGCGGAGAGCGCGCCGGGCGGCAGCAGGTCGTGCGCGGGACGCGGGGGTACCGCGAGCACGACCGCCCCGGCGGCGACGTGCTCCGTCAGTGTCCGTCCGCGCTCCACCGCGACCACCCAGCCGCCCCGTTCGCCGGGGACGATCTCGCGGACCCTGGCGGGCAGCAGCGTCCGCACGCCCGCGCGGTCGAGCGCCGCGCGGGTGCGGGTGTGGTGGATCTCGCCGAGCGGGACCCGGGCCCACCCGATGTCGGCGGCGTCGGGCGTGGACAGCAGGCCGGTCCGGAAGACCATCGCGGCCAGGGCCAGCGAGGCGCGGGGGGCGGGGGCGTTGAGCGTCGCGACCCCGACCAGGTCCCACAGCGCCTCCACCGCGCGGGGGGACTGTCCCGCTCTCCGCAGCCAGCTGCCGAAGTCCACCTCGTCCAGCGTGGGATCGGCCGGGTCGAGGCGGCGCAGCGCGAGCGCGGCGCGCCCGGCCGCGATCCGTTCCGCGAACGTCAGGTGCCGGTAGCGGGCGAGCCCGGGGGCCAGGTGCAGCGGGACCGGCAGGGCGGTGCGCCGCAGGTGGCTCATCCGGCCCCGGGCCGCGTCGAGCACCGGGACGTCCAGCCGGGGCTGGATCGGGGCGAGGCCGGAGGCGCCGATCCGCTGGAGCAGCCAGCGGTAGGCCGAGCAGCAGCGCAGGTACACGTGCTGTCCGTTGTCGACCGTCAACTCCCCGGCTGGGGAACGGCGTTCGAAGGAGAAGACCAGTCCGCCCAGGCGGGGCCTCGCCTCGACGAGGGTCACCCGGACCCCGGCGTCCGCCAGCCGGAGGGCGGCGGCCGCGCCCGCGAGGCCACCGCCGACGACCACCACGCCCCCGCCCGCGGTGCTGGGGCCGGGGATGGCACGGGCCGTCACGCGGGGCTCCGCGCCGTCATGGGACGTCCGCCCTGGCCACCCTGCGCGCGTCAGTACGGGCGAGCCCGCGGGCGGCGACGTAGATCTTCTCCGGCGCGGAGAGCGACACCCGGCCGCGCAGCACGGCCTCCGGGTCGGCCTCGACGCGCCCCAGCAGGCGCTGGTAGATCCCCGCCATGGCGGCGACGCAGGCGCCCGAGCGCCGGTCCAGCATCGGCAGGAGCCGCAGGCCCTCGGTGAACAGGGACCGGGCGCGCCGCGCCTCGAAGCGGACCAGCCCGGCGAAGTCGGCGTCCGCCCCGGGGCCGGTGGGGAACCGGCCAGACGGGGGCGGGAAGCAGGGGATGCCGCCGGGGAAGCCAAACTTCTCAAGGTCCTCCGCTGGTAGGTAGGTGCGATCGTGCTCAGCGTCTTCCCTGATGTCCCGGAGGATATTGGTGAGTTGGAGGGCCAGCCCCAGGGTGTCGGCGTAGTGGGGGGCGTGCTCGGCACCCAGTGCGCCCGGCGGCGTCCCGAAGACCCCGAGAGTCAGCCGGCCGACGGCCCCCGCGACGCAGCGACAGTAGTCCCGCAGCTCCTCCCAGGTGCCGTAGCGGCGCCCGGCCACGTCCATCGAGACGCCGTCGACGAGTTCGTCCAGGCCGTCGAGGGGGATGGGGAAGCGGGTGGTGGCGTCGTGGAGCGCGACGGCGACCGGGTCGGTGTCGTCCTCGGCGATCGCCCCCTCCCGCAGGCGGGCGAGGAGGACGCGGTTCTCGTCCAGCCTTCGCTGTTTGACCTCGGTGGGGAGGGGGCCGTCCCCGACGTCGTCGACGCGCCGCGAGAAGGCGTAGAGGGCGGAGACCGCGCGGCGCTTGGCGGGGGGCAGCAGCCGGATGCCGTAGGCGAAGTTCCGCGCCTGCTGCCCGGTCACCACCTCGCAGTACCGGTAGGCGGCCACCACGGGCGGCGAGGACGGCGAGACGGACCGGGTCGCGAGCACGGTTCACCCCTCTCCGCGCAGGATCGCCGCCGTCTCGCGCAGCACCCCGCGGCGCGTGGGGCGCGGAGCGCCGGGCAGCACGTCGAACCGGGCGTCCCGGATGGCCCGGACGGCGGCCCGGCCGCCCCCGGTGAACCCGGCGAGCAGCAGCCGGAGGCGGCCGGTGACGTCGTGGGCCAGCCGGGCCCCCTCGTCGAGCAGGCGCAGGGCCCGCTCCGCCTCGTAGGCGATCAGGGCGCGGACGGAGGCGTTCGCGGTGGGCTGTCCGAGGTCCCGTTCGGACACCCGGAAGCGCCGCAGGTCCTCGGCGGGCAGGTACACCCGGTCCCGGCGCAGGTCCTCCGCCACGTCCTGGAGGTGCTCGACGATCTGGAGGCCGGTGCAGACCGCGTCCGAGCGGCGGATCCGCTCCTCGCCGCCGGTCCCGGTGATGGCCAGCACGAGCCGTCCGACGGGGTTGGCCGACAGCTCGCAGTAGCCCGTGAGGTCGTGGAAGGTCTCGTAGCGCCGGACCTTCTGGTCTTGCCGGTTGGCGTCGATCAGCGCCACGAAGGGGGCGGGGTCCAGCGCGTTCCGGCGGACGGTCGGCACCAGCGCGGCGAGCAGCGGATGCCGGGGCGGGCCGGGTCCGGCGTCGGCCGAGGGCGCGAACACCCGGCGCAGGTCGGCCTCGAAGGCGTCGAGGAGGACGAGCGGGTCGGCGGCCTGACGGGGGTCGAGCCCGAGGAGGGTGGCGTCCCGGCCGCCGGGGGCGAGGTCGCCGTCGCCGATGTCGTCGACGAGCCGGGCGTAGCCGTAGACGGCCATCAGGTCGGCGCGCCACTGGCGGGGCAGGAAGCGGGGGGCGACGGGGAAGTTCTCCCGGTGCGCCTTGGCGAGCACCGCGCGGGAGTGCGCGTCCACCGCGCTCACCGTCTGCCGCCCGGGACCGTATCCGTCACATCTACGTTTCTACACCTATACCCCAAAACACCCTATTCCGGACACGCCGCCGGGTGACCCCGCACCAGGGAGCGGTCCCGCGCGCCCGGACCCCGGCCCCGGCCACCCAGAAGCGCGGAGAGCCGGGCGACATCGGACGGCTCAGGGCACGACGAGCCCGGCGACCACGGCGTCCACACAGCGGTCCACGAGCGCGTCCCGCTCCCGCTCCCCCAGGCCGGTGAGCTGGCCGTCCAGCAGCAGCATCGCCAGTCCGTGCACGGCGGCCCAGGCCGCGGTCTCCGCACCCTCCCGCACCCCGGGGCGCATACACCCGGACGCCTCGATGGCGTCCAGCGCCTCGACCAGGATCTGGAAGGAGCGGTGCATCCACTGCCCCCGCTCCACGTCGGGACACTCCTCCCCCGCTCCCCGGTCGGGCCGGGTGCGGCAGAAGCAGACCCGATAGAGGCCCGGTTCGGCGAGCGCGAAACGGAGGTAGCCGCGCCCGATGGCCCGCATCCGCTCCCCGGGCGGCAGCGCCTCGGGCGCCCCCTCGGCGGCGCGCTCCATGGCCTCGGCGAGCCGCCGCTGACTGCGATCCTTCAGCGCGTCCAGCAGGTCGGCCTGACTGGAGAAGTGCCGGTAGGCGGCGGTGGGTGAGACCCCCACCCGGCGCGCCACCGCCCGCAGCACCACGGCCTCCGGGCCGCCGTCCCGGGCGAGCTGGGTGGCGGCCTCCAGCAAGGCGTTCCGCAGGTCGCCGTGGTGGTACCCGCCCTTGCCGGGGTGTGCCCTCGCGTAGCCGCCCGCACCGTCCATCCCCTCATCCTGCCCGATGTTGACAGCATAAACATCGAGTGCCACCGTCTATGTTTACGCCGTCAACATCAGGCGGCGGCACAGTACTTGGGGAGATCTCCGTGTTAGCACGCATCGCCGACCTCGCCCTGCGCCGGGCCCGCGCGCTCCTGTTGCTCACCGTGCTCGCGGTGGCGGCCATGGGCGCCGTCGGCGCCGGGGCCTTCGGCACGCTCAAGAACGGCGGGTTCGAGGACCCGTCCGCACCGTCCAGCCAGGCCAGGGAGGTCATCGAGGAACGGTTCGGGGGCGAGCAGAACCTCGTCCTGCTCGTCACCACCGAACCGGGGACCGCGCTCGACTCGCCCGCCGCCCGCACCGCGGGCCGCGAGCTGACCGCCGGACTCCGCGAGGAGCCGCGGCTGTCCCGCGTCGTCTCCCACTGGGACACCTCGGCCCCCGGGCTCACCTCCCGGGACGGGAACAAGGCGCTGGTCCTCGCCCACGTCGAGGGCGACCCCGACGCCGTCGAGGAGCACGCCAGAAAGGTGGTGGACGCCTGGACGGGCGAACGCGGCCCGCTCACCGTGCGGGCGGGAGGGAGCGCCGCGCTCGGCAACGACATCGGCACCCAGGTCTCCACCGACCTGCTGGTCGCCGAGTCCATCGCGGTGCCCGTCACGCTGGTCCTCCTGGTGATCGCGTTCGGCAGCGTGGTCGCCGCGCTGCTGCCGCTCGCCATCGGGCTCATCGCGATCGCCGGCACCTTCGCCGAGCTGTACCTGCTCGGCAGCGTCACCGACGTGTCGGTCTTCGCGATCAACCTGACCACCGCTCTCGGGCTCGGCCTGGGCATCGACTACGGGCTGCTGCTGGTCAGCCGGTTCCGCGAACGGCTCACGGAGGGCGACGAGATACCGGAGGCGCTGCGCACCACGGTCACCACCGCCGGGCGCACCATCGCCTTCTCAGCCGCCACCGTGATGGCCGCGCTCGCCGCTCTCCTCCTGTTCCCACAGTTCTTCCTGCGCTCCTTCGCGTACGCCGGAATCGGGGTGGTGGCCGTCGCCGCGCTCGCCGCGCTGCTCGTCATCCCGGCGCTGCTGGTGGTGCTCGGGCACCGCGTCAACAGCGGGCGGCTGCCCTGGGCCCGGGCGGTACGCCGCGCCGACGCGCCCTTCTGGGGACGGCTCGCCGCCACCGTGATGCGCCGCCCCGCGCTCACCGCGCTCCCGGTGCTCGCCGTCCTGCTGCTCGCGGCGAGCCCGCTGCTCGGCGCCTCCTTCGGCATCCCCGACGAGCGGGTACTGCCGGAGAAGGCCGAGAGTCGCCAGGTGGCCACCGAGACCCGGCGGGACTTCCCCGGCAACGCGGCCGACGCGCTCCAGATCGTCGCCACCGGCCCGGCCGGGGAACGGGAGGTCGCGCGGTACGCGGCGGCGCTGTCCCGCCTCGACGGCGCCGGCCTGGTCCAGTCCGCGGCCGGCGGCTACCGGGACGGCCGCGCCGTCGACGGGCCCGCCCCGGCCGACCACGCCCCGCGCGGCGACGCCCACCGCCTCACGGTCCTCCCGAAGGCCGACCCCTCCTCCCCCGCCGCGCAGGACCTGGTCCGCGAGGTGCGCGGGCTGGACGGGCCCGGCGGGGCGGAGACCCTGGTCGGCGGCCGGGCGGCCGAACTCGTCGACTCCAAGCGGTCGATCGGTGACCGGCTCCCCGCGGCTGTCGCGCTGGTGGTGGTCACCACCTTCGCGCTGCTCTTCCTCTTCACCGGAAGCGTCGTCCAGCCGCTGCGCGCGCTGGTGCTGAACACCGTCAGCCTCACGGCCTCGGTCGGCGCGATGGTGTGGATCTTCCAGGAGGGCCATCTGTCCTCGCTGCTCGGCTTCACGCCGACGCCGATGGACACCTCGATGACGGTCCTGATGTTCTGCATCGTCTTCGGACTGTCCATGGACTACGAGGTGTTCGTCACCAGCCGGATCAAGGAGCTGCACGACGCGGGCGCCGACAGCGCCACCGCCGTCACCGGCGGACTCTCCCGCACCGGACGCATCGTGACGATGGCCGCCGGGCTGCTGGCCGTCAGCTTCTTCGCCTTCGGCACCAGCCAGGTCAGCTTCCTCCAGATGTTCGGCGTCGGCAGCGGCCTCGCCATCCTCATCGACGCGGTGGCGGTGCGGGGCGTGCTGGTTCCCGCCGCGATGCGGCTGCTGGGCCGCGCGGCCTGGTACGCGCCACGACCGCTGCGCGCCCTGCACGCCGCGGTCGGGCTGGACGAGAGCGGACGGGACGTCGGCGCGGGCGACCCGGAGGGCGCCCACGGAGGCGGCGGACGGGAGCGCACCCCGGCCGGGGTCTGAACCCGCCCGGCCACCCCGGCCCGCGCCGTTCCAGGGAACGCTGAGGCCGCCCGCCCCTGGCGGGGGGCCTCAGCGCGCGTGGGGCGGGTGGCCGGTCACTTCGAGGTGAACTTCTCGTACTCCTTGAGCACCTCGTTGGTGGGCCCGTCCTGGACGAGTTCGCCCTTCTCCAGCCAGAGCACCCGGTCGCAGGTGTCTCGTATGCTCTTGTTGTTGTGGCTCACCAGGAAGACCGTCCCGGCCTCCTCACGCAGCTCCCGGATGCGCGCCTCCGAGCGCTTCTGGAACTTCTTGTCCCCGGTCGCCAGCGCCTCGTCGATCATCAGCACGTCGTGGTCCTTCGCCGCCGCGATCGAGAAACGCAGCCGCGCGGACATCCCCGAGGAGTACGTCCGCATCGGCAGGGTGATGAAGTCACCCTTCTCGTTGATGCCGGAGAAGTCGACGATCCCCTGGTAGCGCTCCCGGATCTGCTCGCGCGTCATCCCCATCGCGAGCCCGCCCAGCACCACGTTCCGCTCACCGGTGAGGTCGTTCATCATCGCCGCGTTGACGCCGAGCAGCGAGGGCTGACCGTCCGAGTAGACGTGCCCGCTCTCGGCGGGCAGCAGCCCCGCGATCGCCTTCAGCAGCGTCGACTTGCCGGAACCGTTGGTGCCGATGAGGCCGATCGCCTGCCCCCGGTACGCGGTGAAGCTGACCCCGCGCACCGCGTGCACCTCGCGCACCCCGGCGCCCGGACGGCGCCGGACGATGCGGTTGAGCGCCGCCGTCGCGCTGCCCTTGCCCTTCGATCCGCCGTACACCCGGTAGACGATGTGCAGGTTCTCCGCGATGACGGTCGGGACCCAGCCCGCCTCCGCCTCGGGCGAGGGGGCCGCGGGCGGGAGCGGGGCGGCGGCCTGGTCGTTCCGCTCGGTGTCCTCAGCCACGGCCATACCGCTCCTCCGCCTTCCAGAAGAAAATGAACCCCCCGATACCGAACAGCACCGCCCAGCCCACGGCCAGCCCCCAGACGTGCCCCGGAAGCGCGGTGTGGTGTGGCCCGTCGACCAGCGCGTACCGCATGATCTGCATGTAGACCGAGATCGGGTTCGCCTCGGCCAGGTTCACCACCCACTCAGGGGCGCCCGCCCGCTTCCGCAGCATGTAGTCCAGCGGGAACATCACGCCGGACGCGTACATCCAGGTCCGCATGATGAAGGGCATCAGCTGCGCGAGGTCCGGGGTCTTGCTGCCCAGCCGGGCCATGGTCAGGCAGATACCCGCGTTGAACACCAGCTGGAGGGCGAGCGTCGGCACGATCAGCAGCCACGCCCAGGTCGGGAAGTGCCCGAAGCCGAGCAGCACCACCAGCAGCACGATCATCGAGTAGAGCAGCTGCTGGAGCTGCTGGAGGGCGAACGAGATCGGCAGCGAGGCGCGCGGGAAGTGCAGCGCCCGCACCAGCCCCAGGTTCCCGGAGATCGCCCGCACCCCGGACATCACCGACTGCTGGGTGAAGGTGAACAGGAAGACCCCGGTGACCAGGAAGGGGATGTACTCGTCATTCTTCATGCCACCCCGGCCACCGAGCAGCAGACCGAAGATGAAGAAGAACACCAGCGCGTTCAGCAGCGGGGTGGCCACCTGCCAGAGCTGGCCCAGCTTCGCCTTGCTGTACTGCGCCGTCAGCTTGGCCCGGGAGAACGCCAGGATGAAGAACCGCCGCTCCCACAGCTGCCGCACGTACTGCGGCAGTGAGGGGCGGGCTCCACTCACCGAGAGACCGTACTTGGCCGCGAGTTCGGCCGGGGACAGCCGGTCGTCCGGCGACGGTGGGGGCGTCACACCGGCCACGCGATCGTGGGTTGTCTCGCTCACGTTGGAAACTTTCGTCCTCACACTGCGCAGTGGGCCTGGAGGCCGATGCTCTCAGACCCGAGCTTCTCAGATCACGGGAGGGCGACCCAGTCGGGTCAACCGCCATACCGTACGCCACCGCATCGGCCTGCGGGGACCGCACGGCACCCTCCAGCCCTCGCGGAAACCGCCCCACCAGGCACGGAGCGCGGCCCGGGACGGCCGCCGCGCCAGGGTGAGCAGCAGCCAGACACCGACGTAGAGCGGTACCAGCGGGAGCGGGAGGTTACGCCGGGCCAGCCAGACCCGGTTCCGGGCCACCAGCCGGTGGTACACCGCGTGCCGGCTGGGCTCGGTGGTGGGGTGGTGCAGCACCATATCCGCGCGGTAGTCGATCGACCACCCGGCGTCCAGCGCCCGCCAGGCGAGGTCCGTCTCCTCGTGCGCGTAGAAGAACTCCTCGGGCAACCCGCCCACCTGGGCGAAGACCGCGGTACGGGCCGCGCTGGCGCCGCCCAGGAAGGTCGTCACCCGCGAGGAGCGGTGCGGGTCGGAGGCGCGCAGCCGGGGAACGTGGCGGCGCTGTGTCTCGCCGGTCTCCGGATCGGCGATCCGGAAGCTGACGATGCCGAGCCCCGGGTCGGCGGCGAACGCCTCCCGGACCAGCTCCGCCGTCCCCGGCTCCGGCAGCAGCCCGTCGTCGTCCAGGAAGAGCAGGACGTCCACCTCGGAGCCGGCGGGGCCGAACGCCTCGATGCCGACGTTCCGGCCGCCCGGGATGCCGAGGTTCTCCGGCAGCTCCACCGCCCGCACGCCCTCGGGCAGCGCGGGCAGCGGAGCGCCGTTCCCGACCACGGCCACCTCGACCGGATCGCCGTGCTGCCGGGCCACCGAGTCCAGCAGCGCCCGGAGTTCCCGCGGGCGATCGCCCATGGTGATCACCACGGCGCCCAGCCGGAGCGGCCGGAACTCCCCGCCGCCGGTGGTCACTTGAGCCTGCTGGAAGCCAGGATGGACACCAGGTGCAGCAGGGTCTGGAGCACCGCGATGGCCGCCAGCACCGCCACGCCGAGCCGGGTGAAGAAGAGGTCGCCGCCGATCAGGTCCAGCACCGCGACCACCAGGATCAGCAGCGACGCCTCCACCCCACCGACCAGCCGGTGGAACTTGAGCGCCGCCGCCGCCCGGCGGGCCAGCGCCAGCCCGGAGGAGCGCGGTACGGCCGCCTCGTCCTGGACTGTGGGCCGCCCGCTACGCGCCCTGGCCACGTCGACCAGGTCCGTCTCGGCCTTGATCAGGATCGCGCCGAGCGCGGCGACCGTCCCCAGGAACGCCCACATCCACTGGGTGCTGGCGCCCTCCGTGTGGAAGACGTCGGCGGCCCGGATCCCGAAGCCCACCAGCAGCGCCGCCTCGGACAGGTAGTGGCCCACCCGGTCGAGGTAGACCCCGGTGATCGAGGTCTGGCCGCGCCAGCGGGCCACCTCGCCGTCCACACAGTCCAGCAGCAGGTAGAGCTGGATGAGCAACGCGCCCAGCAGCGCCCCGGTCAGGCCCGGCACCAGCAGCGCCGCCCCGGCCAGCACGCCCGCCACCACCATCGCGTAGGTGAGCTGGTTGGGCGTGATCCTGGTGTTCACCAGGTACGGGTCGACGCGCAGCGACAGTTCCCGCATGTAGAGCCGCCCGGCCCAGTGCTCACCGCTGCGGCGGTCCTTCACACCCTCCGGGTGGACGACCGGGCGGAGTTCAGCTACCGATGGCTTGTGCATAGTCGGCGTACGCGTCCCTGATCTGGTCGGTGGACAGGTCGAGGTGCTCCAGGATGGTGTACCGCCCGGGACGGGTCTGCGGCGCGTAGGCGACGACCTCCACGAACTCGTCCTCGCTGAAGCCGATCTCGGAGGGGAGCACCGGCAGCCCGTGGCGCCGCAGCACCTGCGCCATCAGCCCGGCGGTCTCCGCGTCGCCCCGCAGGTGGGTGGCGAACGCGGCGCCCAGACCGCACTGTTCACCGTGGCTCGCGGCGCGCCGGGGGTGCAGCAGGTCGAAGGCGTGGTTGATCTCGTGGCAGGCGCCGGAGGCCGGACGGCTGTCGCCCGCCACCGACATCGAGATGCCGGTGAGCACCAGGCCTTCGGCGAGCACCTGGAGGAACCCGTCGTCGCCGGTGCAGCCGGGGTGCCGGAGCACGGCCTCGCCGGCCTGCCGGGCCATCGCGGCGGCCAGGCCGTCGATGTCCTCGCCGCGTACCTCGTGTCCCAGCTCCCAGTCCCGGACGGCGGAGATGTTGGAGACCGCGTCCCCGATACCGGAACGGACGAAGCGGGGCGGTGCCTCGCGGATGACATCCAGGTCGATCACGACCGCGATCGGGTTGGGCACGCCGTAGGAGCCGCGCCCGGCGTCGTTGTCCAGGGTGGCGACGGGCGAGCAGAGGCCGTCGTGCGACAGGTTCGTCGCGACGGCGACCAGTGGCAGGCCGATGCGGGCGGCGGCGAACTTCGCGCAGTCGATGATCTTGCCGCCGCCGAGCCCGACCACCGCGTCGTAGCGGCCGGACTTCATAGCGTCGGCGAGCTTGATGGCGTCGTCGATGGTGCCGCCGCCGACCTCGTACCAGTCGGCGTTGGGCAGCTCCGGCGCGAACCGCTCGCGCAGCCCGGCGCCCGAGCCGCCGCTGATCGCGAGGGCGAGCTTGCCCTTCGCGGAGATCCGCTGGTCGGCCAGCAGGCCCGCCAGGCCGTCCAGGGCGCCGGCGCGGATGTCGACGACGACGGGGGACGGGATGAGGCGGGTCAGTACTGGCATGCGATCTCCCGGCCCTTGGCGAGATCGTCGTGGTTGTCGATCTCGACCCAGCGGACGTCCCCGATGGACGCGGTGTCGATCCTGAGGCCGCGGTTCACCAACTCCTGGTAGCCGTCCTCGTAGTAGAGGTCGGGGTCGCGCTCGAAGGTGGCGCGCAGCGCGTCGGCGAGGTCGTCGGCGGCCTCGCCCTCGATGAGGGTGACCCCGATGTACTCGCCGGTGGCCTCGGCCGGGTCCATCAGCTTGGTGATGCGGCGGACGCCCTTCTCCGGGTCGACGACGACCTTCATCTCCTCGTCGGCCAGGTCCTTGACGGTGTCCAGCGCCAGGATGATCCGCCGGTCGTCACCGCGCGCCGCCAGCAGCGTCCGCTCGACGGAGGGCGGGTGGACGGTGTCACCGTTGGCGAGGATCACGCCGTGCTTGATGGCGTCCCGCGCGCACCACAGGGAGTAGGCGTTGTTCCACTCCTCGGCCTTGTCGTTGTCGATCAGGGTGATCGCCAGGCCGTACTTCTCCTCCAGCGCCGCCTTGCGCTCGTAGACGGCCTCCTTGCGGTACCCGACCACGATGGCGACCTCGCTCAGGCCGACCTCCGCGAAGTTGGCGAGGGTCAGGTCGAGGACAGTCTTGGCTTCGCCGTCCCCCTCCGGCCCCACGGGCACCAGGGCCTTGGGGAGCGTGTCGGTGTAGGGGCGCAGACGCCGGCCGGCGCCGGCCGCGAGAACGAGGCCGATCATGCGGGTTCTCCAGTTTCGTCGTGTACGGCGGGTGCGTGCGATGACACCCAGAATCGGATGCTCTCTGCGAGCACCACGGCCGCGATGACCACGGCCAGCGCGGCCAGCGCGAGGGTGAATCCCGATCGCGGACTGTCGCCGCCCAGCCAGCTGGCGGCGGCGACCGTCACGAGCAGGGTCCGTCCTTCGTGCCCCCCGATCGCCCGCACCAGGCGGCGCGGAGGCGAACCGGTACCGCCGCGAATGCGGTAGACCGTGTCGTAGTGATGGTAGGCGACGGCGGCCACCAGCCCGAAGGCCGCCGGCAGCGCCCCGTCCACCTCGGAGCGGGCCGCGAGCGCCAGGATCGCGCAGTACTCGGCGGCCCGGAAGAAGGGTGGGGCCAGCCAGTCGAGCGGGCCCTTCAGCGGGCGGGCGACGGCCAGTCCGGACAGCAGCGCGTAGCCGAGCGCCGCGACGCAGAGCCAGGGGCTGCCCAGCGGGCCCCACAGCGCGAGCGCCGTCAGCCCCGCCGAGGCCACGAACGCGACGGCGGGCGGCCCGAACTGGGGCAGCCGCACCCCGCGCAGCGCCCGGGCCGCCACCTCGGCGAGCGGACCGGAGTCCGCGAGGTCGCCGAGGGCCTGGGCGGCGCGGTCGGTGCGCGCCGCACGCCGGGTCAGTGAGCGCAGGACCCGGCCCGCGGTGGTGTAGCAGGCCGCCAGCGCACAACCGGCCAGCAGGACGACGAGGGTGACGCGCGGGGTGGTCACCGCGGTCAGCACGGCGATCAGCGCCCAGCGTTCGCCGATCGGCAGCACGATCATGCGGCGGACCCAGATCGTCCAGCCGACGCTGTCCAGCCGGCCCGAAAGGGCCGCCGTGGGGCTGGTGTTGGCGCTGGCGTCGTGGTTCGCCTCGGTGAAGGAGAAGTCGACGACGTGCCGGACGGTCTGGAGCACCATCGCGCCCAGCGCGAGCGCCCAGACGTCGTCCCCGCCCCGGGCGGCGCCGAGCGCCAGGCCCGCGTAGTAGGCGTACTCCTTGGCCCGGTCGAAGGTGGCGTCCAGCCAGGCGCCGAGGGTGGAGTACTGGAGGTCGTAGCGGGCGAGCTGCCCGTCCGTCGCGTCCAGCACGAAGGAGGCGAGCAGCAGCACGCCGGCGGCGACGAACCCGGCCCGCTCCCCGCTGGCCGCGCAAGCCGCCGCGATCAGCGCGGTGATCAGCGAGGCCGTGGTGACCTGGTTCGGGGTGAGGCCGCGCCGGGCGCACCAGCGCGCGAGGTAGCGGGAGTAGGGGCTGACGCAGAAGGTGGTGAAGAAGCCGTCCCGCTGTTTGACCGCGGACCGGAGCCGGACGGCCTCGTCGTCGACGGCCGCGACCGCCGCGACCGCGGCCTCGCGTTCGGCGCCTCCGGAGGGCACCCGGCCGACCAGCACGCCGAGTTCGGGCCGGTGCACCGGGACGCCCCCGGCCTCCAGGTCGGCGGCCCAGCGGTCCGGCAGGCAGTCGCCCGCGCCGCCGGGACGCCCGGCGGGGCCGTCGTCACCGCGGTCGGAGCGGGCCGCCGGGTCGGCGGGGTGGACCGGTGCTGCGCTCGCCGCGGGCGACGTCTCCCGCGCGACGGCGCGGGACAGACCGCCCCGCGCGTCAGCGCGGACGGCGAGCGCGCCGGGCACCGCCCCCGCGGCGAACCGGGGGTCGGTCAGGGCGAGTCGGAGGGACTGGAGGTGTCCCACGAAGCGCGGGTCGACGAGGGCCACGCGCTCGTCCGGGGGCAGCGCGGCCAGCTCCGCCGCGACCCCGGCGCTGTCCTCGGCCACGCGCACGGCGAAGCCGAGCGACCGCAGGTCGCCCTCCAGCGGCGCCCCGGCGACCGGTGGACCGGTGAGGATGGCGGTCGACAGACGAACTCACTCCTTGGCTGCTGGAATCTCCGTGCGGGGCCCGAGCCCCGCGGCTCCGGGCCACGGGCGGCCAGGCGGCCGGGCACGGCGCGCCACCGCCCCGGCGGGGGGCGCGGCACGTCGGCAGAGGCTATCCGATCCCCGGTGCGGCGTTTCACCAGGAGTTCACGGGCCCGACGCCGCTCCGTCGGCGCACAGCATGGTCGAACACCGCCCCTGGCACAAACCGCGCTCCGACCGGGGACACCGCGACCGGCCACGGGCGGTGGGGACAGCCGGAACTCGGGCGCCCGCGGGCCACGGAACCGGCCAGCGGGGCCGTGCGGACGGCGGTTTCCGGTCGTTGGTCGTTGGCTGGTTCCATCCCCCTCCACGGCCTCCACCTCTCTCACCTCCCTCGGCCCGTGCCGCTGTCTCCGCCGTCGCGGCTCTCGCTCCGCCCGACCGTCTCCGTTCCGGCGTCCGGCCACCCTCGCCCTGCTCACCGTCGGCGCCGTCTCCGACCGGCCGCGGGACCCGGGCCGACGACGGCCACGCGGGCCCGGCCCGTACCGGGGGTCCCCGGCGGGCGCGGAGCGGGTTCCTCCGCCGGGGCCGTACGGCCCGGGGAACGGTGCGCGCCCCCGGTAGGCTGCCGCCATGACGTGGTTGATCACAGGCGGGGCGGGCTATATCGGCGCACACGTGGTGGAGGCCATGAGGCGGGCCGGTGAACCACTGGTCGTGCTGGACGACCTCTCCACCGGGGTGGCCGCGCGGCTGCCCGCGGAGGTGCCGCTGGTGCGGGGCTCGACGTTGGACGGCGACCTGGTCGCGCGCACGATCCGGGAGCACGGGGTCGACGGGGTGATCCACCTCGCGGCGCGGAAGCAGGTCGGGGAGTCGGTCGAGCAGCCGCTGCGCTACTACCGGGAGAACGTGCACGGGCTGACGGTCCTGCTGGAGGCCGTCGTGGCGGCCGGGGTGCGGCGCTTCGTCCTCTCCTCCTCCGCCGCCGTCTACGGCATGCCGGACGTGGACCTCGTCACCGAGGAGACCCCGTGCCTGCCGATCAACCCCTACGGCGAGACCAAGCTCGCGGGCGAGTGGCTGGTTCGCGCCACCGGCCGGGCGCACGGGGTGTCCACCTCCTGCCTGCGGTACTTCAACGTGGCGGGCGCGGCCCGGCCCCAGCTGGCGGACACCGGCGCGGCCAACATCATCCCGATGTTCTTCGAGGCGCTGAGCCGGGGCGAGGCCCCGCGGATCTTCGGCGACGACTACCCGACGCCGGACGGCACCGGCGTGCGGGACTACATCCACGTCCAGGACCTGGCCGACGCCCACGTCGCGGCGGCGGGCGCGCTCGCGCCGGACGGCTCGGGCGGTGACCTGACGGTCAACATCGGCACCGGGGAGGGGGCCTCGGTCCGCGAGATGGCCGACCTGGTCGCCGAGGTCACCGGGATCCGGGAGCCCGCCGCCGAGGTCGTGGCGCGTCGTCCCGGCGACCCGGCCAGGGTGGTGGCCTCCGTCCAGCGGGCGTCGACGCGACTGGAGTGGACGCCCCGCCACACGCTGCCGGACATGGTCTCCTCCGCCTGGGAGGGCTGGCGGGCACTGGGCCGCCACCGCTGAGCCGCGGCCCGGGCCGTCCCGCCCGGGCCCCTCGCCCGCCCGCGTGATGACCACGCCGTTTGTCCCGCCCGCCGCACGAGCGCCGGTCGCCTCCCGCGTCGCGCGCCCGGCGGCCTCCCGCCGCTGGTCTCCCGCCACGCGACCCGGCGCCCTCACACTCTCCCCCGCCGCCCCGTTTCTCTCCCACTGCCAGTTCTCTCGCACTGCCAGGAGAGTCGCCACTTCGAGCCACTCCGGCCGTTTCCCACCATCTCCTCCGATTTCGCCCGGTGGATCGGGGCGGGGCGCCCGGCCACCGGAACGGGACTCGCGCTCCCTCGCGCACCCCGGAACTGATCCTTCCGCGAAGGCGCGACACCCCGCCCGCGGACCCGCCACCGGACCCCTCCGCCGCTCTGACCTGCACGGTAAAATCCCAGGTCAGGGGTAATGACAACGGTGTTCAGCGTCGCGTTGCCATATACCCCCACCCCGTAGTTCACTGGAGCGGTCCGTCCGGCGCGAGAACGGTTTCTGAGCGGGAGGCAGCACATGGGGGCAGGGCACGATCACGGAGCCTCGGGGCACAGCCACGGCACGGCTGGCGCCGTCCACCGGGGACGGCTGCGGGTGGCGCTGGGCATCACGCTCGGCGTCCTCGTGATCCAGGTCGTCGGCAGCGCGCTCAGCGGATCGCTGGCGCTGCTGGCCGACGCCGGGCACATGGCGACCGACGGCATCGGGCTGACGATGGCGCTGCTTGCCATCCACTTCGCCAACCGCCCGGCCACCAGCCAGCGCACCTTCGGGCTCGCGCGGATGGAGATCCTCGCCGCGCTCGCCAACTGTCTGCTGCTGCTGGGCGTCGGCGGCTACATCGCCTTCGAGGCCGTGGAGCGGTTCATCACCCCGACGGAGACCGAGAGCGGACTCACCCTGCTGTTCGGCGCGCTCGGGCTCGCCGCCAACCTCGTCTCCCTCAGCCTGCTGATGCGGGGCCAGAAGGAGAGCCTGAACGTGCGCGGGGCCTTCCTGGAGGTGGCCGCGGACGCGCTGGGCTCGGTGGCCGTCCTGGTCTCCGCCCTGGTGATCATGATGACCGGCTGGCAGGCGGCGGACCCGATCGCCTCGCTGGTCATCGGCTTCATGATCATCCCGCGTACGGTGAAGCTGGCACGGGAGGCACTGGACGTCCTGCTGGAGTCGGCGCCCAAGGGGGTCGACCCGGCCGAGGTGCGGGAGCACATCCTCGGCGTTCCCGGCGTCGAGGACGTACACGACCTGCACGTCTGGACCATCACCTCCGGCCTCCCGGTGCTCTCGGTACACGTGGTCGTCAACCGCGCGGAACTGGACGCGGTCGGTCAGGAGCGGGTGCTGCACGAACTGCGCACCTGCCTCGGCGACCACTTCGACGTGGAGCACTGCACCTTCCAGCTGGAACCCCAGGGACACGCGGAGCACGAGGCGAAGCTCTGCCACTGAGGCGCCGCGGGCACCGGCGCGGTGACGCCGGACGGCGCACCGCCCGCACACCACCCGCGCCCGGGGCCCCGCACACCGCGGTGGACCCGGGCGCGCGGCGTGCCGGGAGACCGGGGAGCCCCCGAACCGGAACCCCGCTCGCGGGGCGCGCGGGGCGGCGCCCGCCGCTCGCGCGTGCCCCGGCCGCCGCCGTCCACCCGGCGCCGGGGCCTCCGGCGGGGGCGGTGGACACACCCCGCGCGACCACCTCGGACGGCGCCCCGGCCGACCGGAGCGGCAGGCCCGGAACAACCCCAGCTCCCCAGCGCCCGGGGGGAGTTCGGGCCGCGGGACGTGAGTGCGGCCGAGCGGTCCTGACGATGGGGCACACTGGTGCGGGCCGAGGCAGATCCAATTGAAGGACGAACATGGCGAACAGCTCAGCGGCCCCGATCATGCTGGAACTGGTCGACGAGGACGGGACGACGATCGGAACCGCCGAGAAGTTCTCCGCCCACGAGCCGCCCGGTCGGCTGCACCGCGCCTTCTCCGTCTTCCTCTTCGACGACACGGGCAGACTGCTGCTCCAGCGTCGCGCGCTGGAGAAGTACCACTCCCCCGGCGTCTGGTCGAACACCTGCTGCGGGCACCCCTATCCGGACGAGCCACCGTTCCTGGCCGCCGCGCGGCGGGTCAGCGAGGAGCTGGGAGTCGCGCCCGCGCTGCTCTGCGAGGCGGGCACGGTGCGGTACAACCACCCCGACCCCGCCTCGGGGCTGGTCGAGCAGGAGTACAACCACCTGTTCGTCGGGCTGGTGCAGGAGGCGGTGCGCCCGGACCCCGACGAGGTGGCCGACGCGGTGTTCGTGACCCCCGAGGAGCTGGCGAAACGGCACGCCGAGGACCCCTTCTCGGCCTGGTTCATGACGGTGCTGGACGCGGCCCGTCCGGTGATCCGGGAGATCACCGGCGGGGTGGGCTGGTAGCGCCCGTCCGGTGCTCGCACCCGCCATCGCCCCGGGGGACCGCCGGTTCCTCGGGGCGTTCCGCGCTCCGCCCCCACCCGCGCGACCCGGACCTCCGGCGCACGGGCGGCCTCACCCCGGGGAGAGGGGCAGCGCCGCCCAGACGACCTTCCCGCCCGAGCCCGTCTGGTCCACGTCACAGGCCCCGCCGACCTCGGCCGCGAGGCTCTTGACGAGTAACAGGCCCCGCCCGCCAAGGTGTTCACCGCCGGGCTCGGGGGCCAGCGCCTTGGGCCGGTACGGGTGGGCGTCCTCGACGGCGACCCGCACCCACCCGGCGCCCAGCGAGAACTCGACCCCCACCTCGGGCGAGAGCAGCGCCGCGTGCCGAACCGCGTTGGTGACCAGCTCGGAGAGGATCAGCAGCACCGAGTGCACGAGATCCTCGGTCAGCGCGACCGGCTGACGCCGCATCAG
Organism: Streptomyces sp. AJS327; assembly: GCF_013450295.1. GTDB lineage: Bacteria > Actinomycetota > Actinomycetes > Streptomycetales > Streptomycetaceae > Streptomyces. The sequence continues at coordinate 1,372,108 of NZ_SKBR01000002.1, read as the reverse complement.
GTCCCGCACCTCGCGCCGGAGCCGGGGCACGGACGCCTCGGTGGCGGGGGCGGTGAACCGCCAGGCCCCGCCGGTGCGCGGAGGGGGAGCCGCACCCTCCCGGGGGCGCTCCCGCAGCGGCGTCATGGCCGGTGCCGGTCCGCCCACAGGCGGGGCGGCACCGCCCACCACTCCGGGGAGGTCCCCACCACGGCTCGTCATCTCCGCACCCCGCTCTCCTCGGTGTTCTTGCAGATGTGCTTGCACCGAGTGTTGGTTCACGGAGAGGACATTCCGGAGCGCTGACTGCAAGTCGGCACTTATCGAAGGCAATTGACAGATTACTTACGCCCCGGTCAGTCCTGTGACTGATCTTGCACCGGGGATATGTCCCTCCCTGACCGCGAGCGGACTACGATCCTGGCCATGGAGCAGCTGGAGGAACCGTCCCTGGGCACCACGGTGGACGCCGGGATCGCGACCGTCACGATCCGTAACCCGGCGAAGCGGAACGCCATGACGCCCCGGATGTGGCGCCAGCTCCCCGAGCTTCTCCAGAGGCTCGCGCGGGACACCACGGTGCGCGCGCTGGTACTCACCGGCGCCGGGGAGACCTTCTGCGCCGGAGCGGACATCGGTTCGCTCCGGGAGACGGTCACCGAGTCGCAGAACCTGTCCGTCGGGGCGGAGGAGGCCCTGGCCGCCTTCCCCCGCCCCACCCTCGCGGTGGTGCGCGGGCACTGCGTGGGGGGCGGCTGCCAGCTGGCCGCCGGCTGCGATCTCCGCTTCGCCGCCGAGGACGCCACCTTCGGGATCACCCCGGCGAAGCTGGGGATCGTCTACCCCGAGCCGTCGGCCCGGCGGCTGACCCGGCTGGTGGGTCCGGCGAGCGCGAAGTACCTGCTGTTCTCCGGCGAACTGATCGACGCCGCGCGGGCCCTGCGCACCGGGCTGGTCGACGAGACCCACCCGGCAGGCCACCTCGCGGACCGGGTGGCGGAGTTCACCGGGACGCTCGCCCGGCGCTCCGGTCTGACCCAGGCGGCGGCCAAGGAGTGCGTGGACGGCCGCGCCGACCCGGAGCGGGTCGCCGACTGGCGGCGTACGGCCACGGAGAGCGGCGAGGCCACCGAGGGGGTGACGGCCTTCCTGGAGCGCCGTGCCCCCCGCTTCACCTGGCCCGCCTGACCCAGCGCCCGGCTCCGGCCCGGTCCCGCCGCGAACAGCGGGCGGGCGGCCGCCGTTCGCCCCACTCCGGGACGCGGCGTCGGCCGCTCGCTAGCGTAGGCGCATGACGTCTCTCCCCGAGCGCGCCGGGCGGCGCTGCCACACGGCGCTGAACGCGCTGCACTCCTGCCTGTACTTCTCACCGGACCGCGGCAAGGAGCTCGCGCCCTACGGCGTGGAGGACCCGACGGCCGGCTACCTCGCCCTGCGGGCGGCGCCGCTCGGCGCGGTCGGCGCGGGCGCGGTGACGGCGGCGTTCTACAACTTCAACCACGCGCTGGTGAGCCGGTTCGTGCCGGAGATCTGGGAGTTCGCCTCCCCGAACACGGTGCTCGCCGCGCGCCTCCGGGCCGTGGACGCCACGCTGCGCCGACTGCTGGGCGAGGAGGCCGTCGCCGCGCCGGAGATGGCGGAGGCGGCGCGGCTGGCCCTGCGGGCCGCGGAGGGCTGCGACCGCGCGGGCCGCCCGCTCTACGCGGCCCAGGCCGACCTCCCGGTGCCGGAGGCCCCGCACCTGGCGCTCTGGCACGCCGCGACAATGCTGCGCGAGCACCGCGGCGACGGGCACATAGCGCTCCTCCAGCACGCCGAACTGGACCCGCTGGAGGCCCTGGTGACGCACACCTCCAGCGGACACGGCATGGCCCCGACGTGGGTGCTGGCCACCCGCGGACACAACCAGCAGGACTGGACGGCCGCGCGGCGGCGGCTCGTCGAGCGCGGCCTGCTCGGCGAGGACGGGGAGCTGACCGAGCGCGGCGGGGCGCTGCGCAAGGAGCTGGAGGCGGAGACCGACCGGCTCGACGCCCGCCCGTACCAGCACCTGGGGGCGGAGGGCACCGCCCGGCTCACCGAGTTGGCGGGCGGGTACGCGCGGACCGTGATCTCCTCGGGCGCCTTCCCGCCCGACCTGTTCGGCAAGGGCTGAGCGGCGGTCCGTCCGGCGCGGGTGTCCGCCGAGGCGGGTGGCGGGGAGCCGGCCGGTGCCCGCGTCCTCCGGCGTCACCGCCCGCCCACTGGCCCCCCACCGTCCGGGACGGCCTGCGACAATGCAGGCACAGCGGGATCACACAGCACCGAGAAGGCGGAACCAACCATCGTGACGACGACCATCGAAGGCAGGATCGCCGAGGAGCTCGGCGTGCACGAGCGGCAGATCCGGGCCGCTGTAGAGCTGCTGGACGGCGGGTCGACCGTGCCGTTCATCGCGCGCTACCGCAAGGAGGCGACCGAGCTGCTCGACGACGCCCAGTTGCGTACCGTCGAGGAACGCCTGCGGTACCTGCGGGAGTTGGAGGAGCGGCGCGCGACGATCCTGGAGTCCGTGCGGTCGCAGGGCAAGCTGGACGACGCGCTGGAGGCCCGCATCAACGCCGCCGACTCGAAGGCGCGGCTGGAGGACATCTACCTCCCGTACAAGCCCAAACGGCGCACCAAGGCGCAGATCGCGCGGGAGGCCGGGCTGGAGCCGCTGGCCGAGGGGCTGCTCGGCGACCCGGAGGTCGAACCGACCGCCGCGGCCGGTGCCTTCGTCGACGCGGAACGCGGTGTCGCGGACGCCGCCGCCGCGCTGGAGGGGGCCCGGGCGATCCTGGCCGAGCGGTTCAGCGAGGACGCCGACCTGATCGGGGAGCTGCGCGAGCGGATGTGGTCGCGGGGCGGCCTGGTGGCGAAGGTCCGCGAGGGGCAGGAGCAGCGGGGCGCCAAGTTCGCGGACTACTTCGACTTCTCGCAGGGCTTCACAGAGCTGCCCTCGCACCGGGTGCTGGCGATGCTGCGGGGTGAGAAGGAGGAGGTCCTCGACCTCACCCTGGAGCCGGAGCTGGAGGCCGCCGGGGAGTCCGGCCCCAGCGCCTACGAGCGGGCCGTGGCGCGGCGCTTCGGCGTCGCCGACCGGGGCCGTCCCGCTGACGCCTGGCTGGCCGAGACGGTGCGCTGGGCGTGGCGCACGCGCATCCTGGTGCACCTCGGGATCGACGTGCGGCTGCGGCTGCGCACCGCGGCGGAGGACGAGGCGGTGGAGGTCTTCGCCGCGAACCTGCGGGACCTGCTGCTGGCGGCGCCCGCCGGGACCCGCGCGACGCTGGGTCTGGACCCGGGGCTGCGGACCGGGGTGAAGGTCGCCGTGGTCGACGGCACCGGCCGGGTCGCGGCCACCGACACGGTCTATCCGCACGCGCCGCAGCACCAGTGGGACCAGGCGCTGGCGACGCTGGCGCGGCTGGCGCGGGAGCACTCGGTCGAGCTGATCGCGACGGGCAACGGCACCGCCTCCCGGGAGACGGACAAGCTGGCCGGTGAACTCATCGCCGCCGTCCCGGAGTTGAAGCTGACCAAGGTGATGGTCTCGGAGGCCGGGGCCTCGGTCTACTCCGCTTCGGCCTTCGCCTCGCAGGAGCTGCCGGAGCTGGACGTCTCGCTGCGCGGAGCCGTCTCCATCGCGCGGCGGCTCCAGGACCCGCTGGCCGAGCTGGTCAAGATCGACCCGAAGTCGATCGGCGTCGGCCAGTACCAGCACGACCTGGCGGAGACGAAGCTCTCCCGCTCGCTGGACGCGGTGGTGGAGGACTGCGTGAACGGCGTCGGGGTGGACGTGAACACCGCCTCCGCCCCGCTGCTCTCCCGGGTGTCCGGTATCGGCCCGATGCTGGCGGAGAACATCGTGGCGCACCGGGACGGCAACGGCCCGTTCACCAACCGGGGGGAGCTGCGCGGGGTGGCCCGGCTGGGCCCGAAGGCGTTCGAGCAGTGCGCGGGCTTCCTCCGCATCCGCGGTGGTGACGATCCGCTGGACGCCTCGGCGGTGCACCCCGAGTCGTACCCGCTGGTGCGGACGATCGTGCGGGCCGCCGCCACCGAGGTGCCCGCGCTGATCGGGAACGCCCCGGCGCTGCGCGCGCTGCGCCCGGAGGACTTCGTGGACGGCGCCTTCGGCCTGCCGACCGTCACGGACATCCTGCGGGAGCTGGAGAAGCCGGGCCGTGACCCGCGCCCGGCGTTCCGCACCGCCGCGTTCAAGGAGGGCGTGGAGAAGCTGTCCGACCTCGCGGTGGGCATGGTTCTGGAGGGGGTGGTCACCAACGTCGCCGCCTTCGGCGCCTTCATCGACGTGGGCGTCCACCAGGACGGGCTGGTACACGTCTCCGCGATGTCCCGGACCTTCGTCAAGGACCCGCGTGAGGTGGTCAAGCCCGGCGATATCGTGCGGGTGAAGGTGCTCGACGTGGACGAGGCGCGGAAGCGCGTCTCGCTCACCCTCCGGCTGGACGACGAGGCCCAGCCCGAATCCGGTGGGCGCGAGCGCTCCGGGCGCGGCGGTCAGCGCCGTCCGGGCGGCGCCCCACGGCAGCGGCAGGGCGAGGGCCGGGGCGGCCGGGACGCGAAGGGGAGCGGCAAGGACGCGAAGGGCGGCGGCAAGCGCGGCGGCGCGCAGGGCCGGGGCGGCTCCGGCCGCGCCGCTCCCCCGGCGAACAGCGAGATGGCGGAGGCGCTGCGGCGCGCTGGTCTGGCGTGACCCGCTAGGTCAGCAGCCGCCAGGCGACGAGCAGGGCGGCGAGGACGGTCAGCGTCGTCAGACCGAGGGCGGCGATGACCAGCCACCGCTCCTCGGTGGGCGGCCTGTCCGGCACCTCAGTCCCTCCGGCGCGGAGCGCGCGGGTGGGGCGGCGCGGCGGACGGGTCGGCCGGTGTCACTGGCGTCAACGGATTCAACACCCCCTCGCGGGGCAGCGTCGCCGGGAGACCGGCGCCGCGCAACGGGGCCCGGGTCGCCCGGGGCGGTTTCGCGCCGTTCCGGCCCCGGGCCCCGGCGCGCGGCGGCCTGTGGTCAGAGCCGGATCATGACCTCGTCCAGCGGCTTCCGCCGCAGGTCGGGGACGTGCGCGCCGGGCGCCGGGTAGCCGACCGGGATGACATAGGCGCCGCGCTCCTCGGCCGGGCGTTCACAGACCTCGTTGAGGAACCGCATGGGGCTCGGGGTGTGGGTGAGGGTGGCGAGGCCCGCCTGGTGCAGCGCGGCCAGCAGGAACCCGACGGCGATCCCCACCGACTCCTTGGTGTAGTAGGGCCGGGGTGAGTGGGGCCCCCGGTGGACCTCGAAAACGACGATCACGGCGGGCGCGGTCTCCAGAAACGGCTTGTGCTCGTCGGTGCCGAGCGGTGCGAGCGCGGCCAGCCACTCGTCGCTCGCGCGCCGTCCGTAGAACGCGCGCTCCTCGCGTTCGGCGGCCGCGCGCAGCCGCCGTTTCCGTTCGGGGTCGGTCAGGACGACGAACCGCCACGGCTGGACGTGCGCGCCGCTGGGCGCGGTGGCGGCGGTGCGGACGGCGTTCTCCAGGACCCCGTCGGGCAGCGGCCGGTCGTCGAAGTCCCGTACGGTGCGGCGGCGTTCCATGACCTCGTAGAAGGCTCGGGCGCGGGCCTCCGCCTCGTCGGCGGGGACCGGCATCGGACGCAGCGGGACGGTACGCGGCGGGGGTGGCGCGGCGAACCCGTCCGACTGGGAGGCTGTGGTATGGACCATAGGCAGCAGGACAGCACATTCGGGGGCGGGGAAAAAGACTTGCGCGGGACGCGGGCGGGCGCGTAGCTTCCGCGACTGGCCGTGTTGCCGTCGACAGGAGAGGCCGTTGCTCATCTGAGGTGCTGAGACACCGTGTGCCGTCGCGGCCACGCGTGCGCCCTCGGACGTGAGCCGAGCCTCCCTTCGCTCCCCGCTTCCCCTCCCCGCCGTCCGCGCGGCTCCCTCCGGTCCGGTTTCTCCGGATCCGTGCGGGGCCGGGACCGCCGTGGGTGTCGCGGTCACCGTGCGGGGTGGGCCGGGCCCCACTCCGGGGCGGGCCGTCCGCCGCACGGCCGGGTGTCTTCCGCCGCCGCTCATCACCCACCGCGTGGACGCGTCCCGACGCGCCACCGTGAAGCCTCCCGGGAGACCCATGAACACCCCCACCACCGCCCTCGTCTGCACCCGCCTCAGCTACGACCTGCCGGACGGCACTCCGGTCCTGCGCGAGCTGGACCTCACCACCGGGCCCGGGCGCACCGGGCTGATCGGCGCCAACGGCACCGGAAAGTCCACCCTGTTGCGGCTGGCCGCCGGGGAGCTGACCCCCACGTCCGGCAGCGTCCGGGTGGCGGGCGAGCTGGGCTATCTGCCGCAGGACGCCTCCCCGCCCGGCGCGCCACGCGTCGACGAGGTGCTGGGAGTCGCGGAACGCCGCCGCGCGCTGCACGCCATCGAGGCCGGGGCCGCGACCGAGGCCAACTTCCAGGCGCTCGGGGACGACTGGGACATCGAGGAGCGGGCCGCCGCCGTCCTCGGCCAACTCGGCCTGGGACACGTCGGGCTGGACCACGGCGTGGACCGGCTGTCCGGCGGCGAGGCGGTGCTGCTGCGGCTCGCCGCCCTGCTGTTGCGGCGCCCCGACGTCCTGCTGCTGGACGAGCCGACCAACAACCTCGACCGGTCGGCTCGGCACCGGCTCTACGAGGCGGTACGGACCTGGCGGGGGACGCTGGTCGTCGTCAGCCACGACCGTGAACTGCTGGGCGGCGTCGACCAGATCGCCGAACTCCGGGACGGCGCGGTCCGCTGGTACGGCGGCGGATACGACGCCTGGGAGGAGGCCGTCGCGGCCGAACAGGACAACGCCGAGGCGGCGGTGCGCACCGCTGAGGCGGATGTCCGGCGTCAGCGCCGGGAGTTGGAGGAGTCGCGGACCAGGCAGGCCCGTGCACGCCGGTACGGGGAGCGGGCACACGCGGAACGGCGGGCCTCCAGACTCGTGCTGAACCAGCGCAAGCGCGACGCACAGGTCACCGCCGGGAAGCAACAGGCCACGCACGAGCGTCGGTTGGAGGAGGCGAGAGAACGGCTGGACGAGGCCGCCGAACAGGTCAGGGACGACGACGAGATCACCGTCGCGCTGCCGGGCACCGTGGTGCCGCGCGGCCGGGGGGTGCTGACCCTGCGGGAGGTGGAGACCCGGCACGGCGGTCCGCTGAACCTGACGGCGCACGGACCGGAACGGATCGCGCTCACCGGTGCCAACGGCTCGGGAAAGACCACCCTGTTGCGGACACTGACCGGCGAACTGCCCGTCGTGTCCGGTGAGCTGGCTGTGCACGTGCCACTGCGGGCGCTCCCCCAGCGGCTGGACGTGCTGGACGACGAGCGGTCGCTGCTGGAGAACGTGGCGCGGCTGGCACCCGAGGCGGGTGACGAGCGGATCCGGGCGCAGCTGGCCCGCTTCCTGTTCCGGGGGCGGCGGGCCAGCCAGCCCGCGGGCACGCTGTCCGGCGGGGAGCGGCTGCGCGCGACGCTCGCGGCGCTGCTGCTCGCCGAACCGGCCCCGCAGCTCCTGCTGCTGGACGAGCCGACCAACAACCTCGACCTGTCCGGGGTACGGAGGCTGGCCAGCGCGCTCGCCTCCTACCAGGGGGCGCTGCTGGTGGTCAGCCACGACCTGCCGTTCCTGCGGGACATCGGGATCACGCGCTGGCTGCGGCTGGACGGCGAGCTGCGCGCCGTCGACCCCGACGAGCTGTGAGCCCCCGGCGGGCGGGCGGCCGGGCGGTCAGTCCGGTACCGCGGCGACCAGCACCCTGCTGGGCGCCCGCGCGACCACGTACGCGCCGCCGCGCCCGCCGTCCAGGTCCAACCGGTGCCGTCCGGGCTCCAGTTGGGCGTCGCACAGTTCGCGGGCCCGGGTGCGGTAGAGGCGGTCCAGACGGTAGACGGTCAGCTGCACCCGGCAGGCGACGTCCGTGGTGACCGTCACCGCCTCCCGGGTCACCTCCAGACCGGCGAGCTGCCGCTGCCCCGACTCCCCGTGGTCCAGGGCCTGTTCTGTCTGGGCCACCAGTACCGGGATGACCGGGGCCAGCCCCTCCACGTACGCGGCGCGGGCCCCCGCGGCCTCGAACGCGCCACGGATGGCGGTCCGTTCGTCCTCCGCGAGGCCGCGTCCGACCAACACCGCGCCGTAGCTTCGCAGTTCGTCCGGGGAGGCGCCGACCGGGGCCTCGTGGGAGATCTCCGCGCTGACCCCGATCTGCCGCAGGGCGTTGGCCGTGCGGTTCAGCACCGACGCCCGGCGGCCCACCAGCAGCACCCGCCGGGGGGCCGCCTCCGCCTCGCCCTCGGTGAGCAGCCGCTCCAGCTGGGCGCGGTACTCCTCGACGCGGAAGCGGAAGGGGCCGACACCCGGGTAGCCGTTCCGTTCCAGGTCGGCCGTCTCGTCCGTCTGCCAGGCGAAGTCCCGCCAGACGATGGTGTGTTCGTCCTCCCGCTCGATCACGGCGGTGACCGCGCCGCAGTCCAGCCCCTCGCACTCCGGGCAGCCGTACACCACGTAGCGCCCTCCGGCGAGCGGCGGCGCCGCGTCCAGCAGCAGCCGCCGCACGTGCGCGGTGAAGACGGTCGGGCCGAGGTCGGCGGCGAGCGGGGAGATGGCGTCCACGTCGTCGAGTCTCAGGAGCAGGGGCCGTCCGTCCACCACGAAGTCCAGGAACTCCCGGTGTGAGCGCAGGACTCCACCGGGCAGGACACCGCCCGTCCGCGTCGCCCGGGTCAGGCCGAAGGTCGCGTACTCGTCATGCATGAACCGAGTATCCCCGCGTGCGCACCGCCTCGCCCCCGGCGGCGGAGATTCCGGATAGTCCTGGCGACGGCCGTTATCGACCGCCGCCGCGCGGGCCCCGCCTCAGATCCGTCCGGCGCGGTGGGCGGCCCGCGCGGCCCGGGCGCGCGGCAGGAAGCGCAGCCGCTCCGGGAGGAGCGGCACCAGCGCCGCCACCACCCGCCCGAGACGGCGCAGGCGCCGCTCCTGGCGCGCGCTCCAGGGCAGTCCGATCGCCTTCCGGGCACCCGGCGGCATCAGGCCCACGGTGACGAAGGCGCGGAACCGGGCCAGCCCCGGGATGAGCACCGGCCACAGCACCCGCAGCAGCAGGCGCAGCGCGCGCGGGCCCCGGTCCGGCGGGGGCACCCGGGTGTCGACGGCGGTCAACTCCCGCACCACGCGCGTCGCTTCGAGTTCCTCCGACAGCACGCGCTCGTAGTACGGCCAGAACTCCTCCAGCGTGGGCGGCAGATCGCGGTCGTTGATGCCCAGCACCCGGCCCACGCGCAGCCATTCCGCGTACAGCGCGCGTTCCTCCGCGTCGGTGTAGGGGCGGCCGCCGAGGTAGCGGCGGCCGTGCTGGTACACCGGGAAGCCGGTCGCGTGCACCCAGGCGTAGGCGTCCGGACGCAGCGCGTGGTACGGGCGTCCCCGGGTGTCCGTGCCCTGGATCGAGCGGTGCAGCCGCCGCAGCCGCCGCCCCTCCTCGATCCCCTCCTGCCCCCCGTAGACCCAGAGTTGCAGGCTGGCGAGCGAGCGTTCACCGCGCCCCCACGGGTCGGTGCGAAAGACCGAGTACGTGTCCACCCCGGCGCCGACGGCCGGGTGCGCGACCTGCATGGTCAGCGCGGCGGGCAGCATCAGCAGCGACCGGACCTCCCCCGCCACCTCCCAGAGCATCCCCCCGGGCGGTGGCGGCTCCGGATCGGCGCGGCGCCGCGCGGCACCGCGCCCGGCAGACCCGGACGGCGTGGAGGGTCCGGCGGGCCCGGCCGCCGTGGTGCCGGGCCCGGCCCCGGTTCCGGGGGCCTCCGGCCCGGCGGCGCCAGCGACGGTGTCCGGGGTGTCCGAAGGGGGCGGGCTCTCCGGGCTCCCCGTCGCAGGTGGAGCCGGGGGCGTGCCGGGCGCGCGACGTCCGGACAGGGCGGACGCCCCGGAGCGTCCACGCGCTCCGCCCCGCCCGGCGGCGGGCGGCCCGGGGCGATCAGGGCGATCGGGGTGTGCGTTCACGCTTCCCATGATGGACCCGGCGGGCCGCCCGGCGCCCGGGCTCTCCGCGTCCCCCGCCGCCCGGCGGTGGACGGCCCGCCGGGGCGGGCGCTCCCGGCCGGGCGGGGGTGGGCGCTGGCCGGAGCGGGGAGGGTCAGCTCGGCCGGACGCGGTGCGCTGGCCAGGGCCGGACGCGGCGCGCGGATCGGGACGAGCCCGGCCCGGGCCCGGCCGGCGGCTTCCCGAGAAGCGGGCCGTGGGTTCCGTCCCGCCCGGGTAGTGCAGTACAAGAGGTGCGGTACAAGAGGTGCGGTACAAGAATGGTGAGACAGCAATACTGTTGCAGACGACCGGCGCACGTCCGCGAGAGAGGCACCGCAGATGGACCAGCAGGACGGACCGCGCGGCCACCGGCGGCGGCAGGAGCGGCACTCCCCGGACGCGCCGGAGGGCTCCGCCGCGCCCCAGGCCGACCAGCTCACCGTCGACCAGCTCGCCGCCCGCGCCGGGGTCACCGTGCGCACCATCCGCTTCTACAGCACGCGCGGGCTGCTGCCGCCCCCGGCCATCGGCCCGCGCCGGGTCGGCCACTACGGCCCGGAGCACCTCTCCCGGCTCGCGCTGATAGAAGAACTCCAGCACCAGGGCATGACCCTGGCGGCCATCGAGCGCTACCTCCAGCACCTGCCGGACGACATCAGCGCCCATGACCTCGCCATCCACCGGGCCGTCGTCGCCTCCTGGATGCCGGACACGGTGGACGAGGCGACCCGCGAGCAGCTGGAGCGGCGCGTCGGCCGCGAGCTGACCGACGAGGACCTGCGGCGGCTCGCGGCGATGACCGTGCTGGAGAGCACCGAGGATCCCTCGGTCTTCCGGGTCGACCCCGGGCTGCTGCACCTCGGCGTGCGGCTGCTGGACGTGCCCCTCTCCCAGGAGGTCATCCTCGCCGCGCGCGAGGTGGTGCTGGAGCACAGCCGTTCCACCGCCCGGGAGCTGAGCAGGCTCTTCCGGGACGAGGTGTGGATGCCCTACCGGGAGCGGGAGGCGGACCCGGAGCGGGTGGCGGAGATGCGGTCGCTCTCCGCCCATATGCAGCCGATGGTGATGCAGGCGCTGGTCACCGCGTTCCAGCGGTCGATGAAGGAGGAGCTGCGGGACGCGTTCCCCAAGGAGCGCGCCCCACGGCCCTCCGCTGACCCGGCCGAGCCGGACCCCGTCAGTCGCTGAAGGTCTCGCCCCGGGCGGCCTTCTCGGCGAGGAGCGTGGGCACCGCGAAGCGGTCGCCGTAGCGCTCCTGGAGTTCCCGGGCACGGTCCACGAAACCGGCCGGCCCGCCCTCGTAGCCGTTGATGTACTGGATCACGCCACCGGTCCAGGCGGGGAAGCCGATGCCCATGATGGAGCCGATGTTGGCGTCCGCCACCGAGGTCAGCACGCCCTCCTCGAAGAGCCGGACGGTGTCCAGGGCCTCGCTGAAGAGCATCCGCTCGCGCATGTCGCGCAGCGACGGCAGCTCACCGCCCGCGCTCCCGAAGTGCTCGCGCAGCCCCGGCCAGAGCCCGGCGCGCTGGCCGGTCTCGTCGTAGTCGTAGAACCCGGCGCCACCACTGCGGCCGGTGCGCCCGAACTCGTCGATCATGCGGTCGATGATCGCGTCCGCCGGGTGGTCGGGGTAGTCGACGCCCTCGGCGAGCAGGGCCTGCCTGGTCTCCTGCCGGATCTTCCGCGGCAGGGTGAGAGTCAGCTCGTCCATCAGCGAGAGCACCTTGGCCGGGTAGCCCGCCTGGGCGGCGGCCTGCTCGATCGAGGCCGCGGGGACGCCCTCGCCCAGCAGCGCCACCCCCTCGTTCATGAAGTGCCCGATGACGCGCGAGGTGAAGAAGCCCCGCGAGTCGTTGACCACGATCGGGGTCTTCCTGATCTGCCGCACCAGGTCGAAGGCGCGGGCCAGCGCCTCGTCCCCGGTCCGCTCACCACGGATGATCTCCACCAGCGGCATCTTGTCGACCGGGGAGAAGAAGTGCAGTCCGACGAAGTCCGTGTCCCGGGTGACGCCCTCGGCGAGCGTGGTGATGGGCAGGGTCGAGGTGTTGGAGCAGAGCAGCGCGTCCGGCGCCACCACGTCCTGGATCTCCTGGAACACCTTGTGCTTGAGCGCGGGGTCCTCGAAGACGGCCTCGATGACCGCGTCGCAGCCCGCGAGGTCGCCCGGGTCCGCGGTGGGCGTGATGCGTGCCAGCAGGGCGTCCCGCTTGGCCTCGGTGGTGCGGCCGCGGGAGAGAGCCTTCGCGAGCAGCCCCTCGGAGTACGCCTTCCCCTTCTCGGCCGCCTCCGGGGTGACGTCCTTCAGCACGACCTCGATACCGACCTTCGCGCAGGAGTAGGCGATCCCGGCGCCCATCATCCCGGCGCCGAGCACCGCCACCCGGCGCACCTCGCGGTGCTCGGGGCCCCGCGGGCGGCTGCGGCCCGCGTTGACGGCCTGGAGGTCGAAGAAGAACGCCTGGATCATGTTCTTGGAGATCTGGCCGGTGACCAGCTCCACGAAGTACCGCCCCTCGATGACCTGCGCGGTCTCGAAGTCGACCTGCGAGCCCTCCACGGCCGCGGCGAGGATGTTGCGCTGAGCCGGGTAAGGGGCGCCCGCGGTCTGCTTCCGCAGGTTGGCGGGGAACGCGGGCAGGTTGGCGGCGAACTTCGGGTGCGTCGGGGTACCGCCGGGGATCTTGTACCCCTTGACGTCCCAGGGCTGCTGGGACTGGGGGTTCGCCTCGATGAAGGCCCGCGCGGCGGCGAGCATCGCCTCCTCGGTGTCCACCACCTCGTCCACCAGGCCGATCTCCCGGGCCTTGGCGGGGAAGTACTGCTTGCCCTCCAGCAGCACCTTCAGCAGCGCGTCGGCGACGCCCAGCATGCGCACCGTCCGCGTGACGCCCCCCGCGGCGGGGAGCAGTCCGAGGGTGGCCTCGGGAACACCGATCTTCGCGCCCGGCGCGTCGACCGCGACCCGGTGGTGGCAGGCGAGGGCGATCTCCAGACCGCCGCCGAGCGCCGCGCCGTTGATCGCGGCGACGACCGGCACGCCCAGCGTCTCGACGCGGCGCAGGTCCCGCTTGATGCCCATGCCCAGCTCGAAGGCCCGCTGGGCGTCCTCGGGCTGGATCTGGATCAGTTCGCGCAGGTCTCCCCCGGCGAAGAAGGTCTTCTTGGCGGAGGTGACGATGACCCCCCGCACGCTGTCCCGCTCGGCTTCCAGACGGTCGGCGATCGCGGTGAGCGAGGTCTTGAACGCCGCGTTCATGGTGTTGGCCGACTGGCCGGGGTCGTCCAGGGTCAGGGTGACGATGCCGTCGGCGTCCCGGTCCCAGCGGATCGTGGTGGACTCGGTGGACTCAGCCATGTCTCGTTCTCTCCATCAGTCTGCGGTACGGGGCACAGCCCCGGAAGGAGGGGGCCGGGCTGCCGGGCTGCTCGCTCCGGCCCCGGCGCGGCGGACGCGGCCCGCCGGGGTGGCGGGTCCGCGTCGGCGGGGCGGGCGTTACAGCCGCTCGACGACGGTGGCGATCCCCATCCCTCCGCCGACGCACAGCGTCGCCAGCCCGTACCGCTGGTCGCGCCGCTCCAGTTCGTCCACGAGGGTGCCGAGGATCATGGCCCCGGTGGCGCCCAGCGGGTGCCCCAGCGCGATGGCGCCACCGTTCACGTTGACCTTCTCCAGCGGCAGTTCCATGTCCTCGACGAAGCGCAGCACCACGGCGGCGAACGCCTCGTTGATCTCGACCAGGTCGATGTCCCCGATCTCCAGTCCCGCCTTGGCGAGGGCCTTGCGGGTGGCGGGTGCCGGGCCGGTGAGCATGATGGTCGGGTCGGCGCCGGAGACCGCGGCGGAGACGATCCGGGCGCGCGGGGTGAGGCCGTACCGCTCGCCCACCGCCCCGTTGCCGACCGCCACGAGGGCGGCGCCGTCCACGATGCCGGAGGAGTTGCCCGCGTGGTGGACGTGGTCGATGGCCTCCACCCAGTGGTAGCGCTGGAGCGCGACCGCGTCGAAGCCGCCCAGGTCCCCGATGGTGGCGAAGGACGGCTTGAGGGCGGCGAGCGAGTCGGCGGTGGTGCCGGGCCGCAGGTGCTCGTCCCGGTCGAGGACGGTGAGCCCGGAGCGGTCGGTGACCGGCACGACGGAGCGGTCGAACCGGCCCTCCTTCCACGCCCCGGCGGCCAGCTCCTGGGAGCGGGCCGCGTACTCGTCGACGTCCCGGCGGGAGAAGCCGCCGAGCGTGGCGATCAGGTCGGCGCCGATGCCCTGCGGCACGAAGCCGGTCTCGAAGCTGGTCATCGGGTCCATGTGCCAGGCGCCGCCGTCGGTACCCATCGGGACCCGCGACATGGCCTCGACACCGCCCGCCACCACCAGGTCCTCCCAGCCGGAACGGACCTTCGCCGCCGCGAGGTTGACGGCCTCCAGCCCGGAGGCACAGAAGCGGTTCTCCTGTACCCCGGCGACGGTGTCGGGCAGCCCCGACGCGATCGCGGCGATCTTCGCGATATCGGACCCCTGGTCGCCCACCGGGCTCACCACGCCCAGGACGAGGTCGTCGATGGCGGCCGGGTCGAGCCCGGGGAGACGGCGCCGCAGCTCGTGTACCAGGCCGACCACCAGGTCGATGGGCTTGGTGCCGTGCAGGGACCCGTTGGCCTTGCCGCGCCCGCGCGGGGTGCGGATGGCTTCGTAGACGAAGGCTTCGGTGCTCACGTGTACTGCCTTTCAGAGCGGGAGTGCGGAAGGGAGGCTGCGGGAGTCGGTGACGGCCGGGACACGGCGGCGCCGGGACCGCGCCGGGCCCCACCCGGTACGCGGGGTGGGCCGGGGCGGCGTCAGGAGAGGAGGGAGCGGCCGATGATCTCCTTCATGATCTCGGTGGTGCCGCCGTAGATGGTCAGGATGCGGCCGTCGGTGTAGGCCCTGGCGACCCGGTACTCGCTCATGTAGCCGTAGCCGCCGTGTAGTTGGAGGCAGCGGTCGGCGACGCGCTTCTGGAGCTCGGTGGCCCACCACTTGGCCATCGAGGCGTGCGGGGGGTCCAGTTCGCCCCGGTCGTGCTCCTCGATACAGCGGTCCAGGAACGCCCGGGTGACGGCGCACTCGGTGGCCAGCTCCGCGATCTCGAAGCGGACGTGCTGGAGCTTGGCGAGCGGGCGGCCGAACGCCTCCCGCTGCCTGACGTACTCGGTGGTGATCTCCACCAGGTACTCGGCGGTGGCGATGGCGGAGACCGCGATGCTCAGCCGCTCCTGCGCGAGGTGCGTCATCAGGTGGACGAACGCGCCGTTCAGCTCACCGAGCAGGTTCTCCTTGGGGACCCGCACGTCGTTGAAGAACAGTTCGGCGGTGTCCTGCGCCTTCTGGCCCACCTTATCGAGGTTGCGGCCACGCTCGAAGCCCTCCATCCCGCGCTCCACGACCAGCAGCGAGAGCCCCTTCGCGCCGCCCTCCGGGGTGGTCCGGGCGACCACGACCACCAGGTCGGCGAGGACGCCGTTGGAGATGAAGGTCTTGGAGCCGTTGAGCAGCCAGTGGTCGCCCCGGTCCTCCGCCCTGGTGCTGATGCCCTGGAGGTCGGAGCCCGCGCCCGGCTCGGTCATCGCGATCGCGGTGATCAGCTCACCCGAGCAGAAGCCGGGCAGCCAGCGGCTCTTCTGCTCCTCGGTACCGAGCGACGTCAGGTAGGGGCCGATGATGTCGTTGTGCAGCGGCAGCGCGAGACCGGAGGCCCCGGCCCGCGCGAACTCCTCGGACAGCACGGCCGCGTAGCGGTAGTCGGACTCGCCCCCGCCGCCGTACTCCTCGGGCACTGCGAGCCCCAGCAGCCCCTGCCGGCCCGCCGCCCGCCACACCTCGCGGGGGACGACGCCGTCCCGCTCCCACTGCTCGTGGTACGGCTCGACCTCCTTGGCGAGGAAGGTCCGCACGGTCTGGCGGAACGCCTCGTGGTCCTCGGTGAAGATCTGGCGCTGCATGGTCGGCTCTCCTTCGGGCTGGCTGTTGGTGCGGACCCCGCCGCGCCGGGCGCGCGGCACGCCCACGGGCGCGGGGGACGGGACGGGCTCAGGGGGTCTGGCCGCCCGCGTCGTCCCCCGCGAGGGAGGGCAGCCCCCAGTCGGCGGCGACCTCGGCGGCGCCGTCCCCCGGTCTGGCGGGCGGGCGCCGCACCGCGCCCGGGGTCGCCGAGAAGCGGGGAGCCGGGGCGGGCTGGACCAGCCCCTCGTGCTCGACGAAGCTGCCCCGCGCGGCCAGATGCGGGTGCCCGGGGGCCTCCCGCAGGGAGAGTACCGGCGCGACGCAGGCGTCGGACCCCTCGAAGACCGCCGTCCACTCGGCGCGGGTGCGGCTGGCGAACCGCTCGGCTATCGCGGAGCGCAGCTCCTCCCAGGCCGCCGGGTCGGAGCGGTCGGGCGGCGCGCTCAGCCCGAGCAGCCGGACGAACTCCTCGTAGAACCGGGGTTCCAGCGCCCCGACGGCCATGTAGCCGCCGTCGGAGGTGCGGTAGCTGGCGTAGAAGGGGGCGCCGCCGTCCAGCAGATTGGCGGCCCGGCGGTCCTGCCAGGCCCCGGCGGCCAACAGGCCGTGGATCATCGCACTGAGGTGGCTGGTGCCGTCGACGATGGCGGCGTCCACCACCTGTCCGGCGCCGCCCTCCGAGCGGGCGTGCTGGAGAGCCGCGAGCACCCCGATGACGAGGTAGAGCGCGCCGCCCGCGTAGTCCCCGAGCAGGTTGGCCGGGACGGCGGGCGGCTCCCCGGGCTGGCCGACCATGCCGAGCGCCCCGGTCACGGCGACGTACCCGATGTCGTGTCCGGCGGTGTGCGCGAGGGGACCCTCCTGGCCCCAGCCGGTCATCCGCCCGTACACCAGGCGGGAGTTGCGGGCCAGGCAGACCTCGGGGCCGATCCCCAGCCGCTCGGCGACCCCCGGCCGGTAGCCCTCGATCAGGACGTCGGCGCGCCCGGCGAGGTCGAGTGCGGCGGCCAGCCCCCGCTCGTCCTTCAGGTCGAGGACGACGGAGCGCTTGTTGCGGTTGGTGACGTCCGACTCGGGGGCGACGGCCAGCACGTTGCCCCCGGGGCGGTCCACCCGCACCACGTCGGCACCGAGATCCGCGAGGTGCATCGCGGCGAACGGGCCAGGACCGATACCGGCCAGCTCGACCACCCGCACCCCCTCAAGCGGTCCGCTCCCCTTCGCCTGCTCCGCCATCGGGCCCCCAGCCGTGTGACACAACTGATGTAACACCGGGGATGCTATGAAGGGCCTCCCCATTCCACAAGCCCTGTGGACAACGGCCGCACGCTCCGGAACGGTGTCCTGCGCCACACCCTCCCGGCCCCGGCGACCGCCCCCTCTCGCTCCAGCCGCCCCAGTCGGCCCAGTCACTCCCAGCCATCACCAGTCACCCCCGGTCGCCCCCGGTCGCCCTCCGCCGTCCCAGTCCACCTCGGTCGGGTCCGGACGGACACGGATGAGCCGGCGCGGACGCGGCGGGCAGCGGGCCGCGACGGAACGGGCCCCGGGAGTGGGCACGAAGCGAGCCCGGACGTGGGTTCCGGGTCCGGGCACGCCCCCGGAAGCGCCCCGGCGGACGGCGCCCGGCCCAACGCTCCGGCGTACCGCCCACCGCGCGCCCGCACCGCCAACGGCGAGGCGGGGGTTCACCCGCGCACCGGTCAACGCGGCGGCCCGCGAGCGGTGTTCCCCCGCCGGGGGCGCCGCTGGCCCGCGGCGGCGCGCCGCACCGCGCCCCGGCCACCCCAACGCCACCGCGACTCCCGAACCGCCTGGTCAGCACCGTCAGCACCGTCCGGGAACAGCCATCGCCCCGGCGGCGTCCGCCCTCTCGTCCCCCACCGCTGACCGTCCGCCGCAGCCAACCCGGCCGTCGCGGGGGGCCGTTGGGGGCGCGTGGAAGGGCACCGGCGGGGAGCGGGGAGCCATCGCGCACACCCGGTGCCCCCGGGTCCGGCGCGCCGCGTCGGTGTGTCGCGGGCACCTCCTCATCCCGGACGGGGCAACCGGCGCCGTCCGGTCCCGAGATACCCGAGAGACCTGAGAGACCCGAGATACCTGACTGAGAGGAAACGAGCGCGTGTTACAGGCGAGGAAGACCCGCGTGACGCTGGCCGCCACCTCGGCCCTGCTGGGCGCCGCCCTGGCCTTCGGTACCCCGGCGGGCGCCGCGGCGCCCGGCGGTGTCCCCGGAGACGGCGGACACGACCCGGGCCACGGGCACGGCAAGATCCACTGCACCAAGGAGCGCAAGATCGACAAACGGGGCGGCAGCCTCGCGTACAAGCACTGCTACAAGAAGCACGGACGGCACACGCTGGTCCGCATGGACATGCGGGTGCGCGACACCCGGCACAACCACGGCTGCGCGATCGGCCGGGCCCGCAGCGCGCCGGACAGCAAGCCGGGCGAGACCTACCTGACCCTGAAGGCCTGCGGCAGGGGGGACGTGAAGAAGGGGCACACCCGGTGGATGTCGAACCGGAAGATCTATCCGGTCCTGCACATCACCAGGTGAGCACCGCGCGTCCGCGGGGACACCACCGCCCGGCCGGCCACCGCGTGCCGAACGGGCGGTGAACTCCCGCGCGGACGGAGCGGCCACGGGCGCCCGGCGCCCGTGGCCGGACTCCGGCGGCCTTCCGGCCCGGCTCGCCGACGGGGTCCGGACGCTGGCGCGGAACCGCGCCGCCACAGGTGGGCGGATGGACCAACGGAGCGTGGCCTGCGTAGAGTTGCCGGGGCGCGGGGCGGTCGCTCCGCCGCCGGGTCCGCACGACCTGCCGTCCGGCGGAAGGGTGTCCCCGTGAACGAGTCCGTGGTCAGCGAGTCCGTCTTCATGGAGCGGGAGCTGCACAGCCAGCCCGCGACCTGGCGGGAGGCCGCCCGTCTCGCCGCCGCCCCGAACCCGCTGCCGGCGCCCGGCGCCCGGGTCGCGGTGGTCGGCTGCGGCACCTCCTGGTTCATGGCCCAGTCGTACGCGGTACTGCGGGAGCGGGCCGGACACGGCGTCACGGACGCCTACGCCGCTTCCGAGGCGGATCCCGCGCTGGACCCCGCCCGGGGGTACGACGCGCTCGTCGCGATCACCCGCTCCGGCACCACCACGGAGGTCCTGCGGGTGCTGGAGTCGGCCGCCGGGCGGGTGCCCACGGTCACCGTGCTCGGCGCCCAGGACACCCCCGCGCTCGCGCTCTCCGACGCCACGGTCGGCCTGCCCTTCGCCGACGAACGGTCCGTGGTGCAGACGCGTTTCGCCACCACCGCGCTGGCGCTGTTCCGCGCGCACCTGGGCGAGGACCTCTCCGCCGCCGTCGCGGACGCGGAGGCCGCGCTCACCGCGCCGGTCGAGCGGAGCTGGCTGGACGCCGAGCAGTTCACCTTCCTCGGCCGGGGCTGGACGGTCGGCCTGGCGCACGAGGCCGCGCTCAAGATGCGGGAGGCCGCCCAGAGTTGGACGGAGTCCTACCCGGCGATGGAGTACCGGCACGGCCCGGTGTCCATCGCCGCGCCCGGCCGGGTCGCCTGGATGCTGGGGGAGCCGCCGGAGGGTCTGGCGGACCAGGTCGCGGGCAGCGGCGCGGAGTTCGTCCAGCACGCCCGGGATCCGCTGGCCGAGCTGGTGCTGGCGCAGCGCGTCGCGCTGGAGCGGGCGCGGGCCCGGGGGCTCGACCCGGACAACCCGCGGGGCCTGACCCGTTCCGTCCTGCTCGACCAGTCCTGACCAGTCCGAGCGGCGGGGAGTTGACGGCATGCCGCTGGTGTCCACCGAGGGGATCGTCGGCCCCGCGTACGCCGCGCGGACCGGAGCCGCCGCGTTCAACGTCCTCCACCTGGAGACGGCGGAGGCGCTGGTGTGGGCCGCCGAGCGCACCGGTCTGCCGGTGATCCTCCAGATCAGCGAGAACTGCGTGCGCTACCACGGCGGTCCGCTGCCTCTCACCCGGGCCTCGCTGGCGCTGGCCGAGGGGGCGAGCGCGGACGTCGCGGTGCACCTGGACCACGTCACCGACCCGGAGCTGGTGCGCGCGGGGGTGGCGGCGGGGGCGCGTTCGGTGATGGTGGACGCCTCCGCGCTGCCGTACGCGGAGAACGTCGAGGTCACCGCCGAACTCACCGCCTGGTGCCGGGAGCGGGGCGCCTTCGTGGAGGCCGAGTTGGGCGAGGTCGGCGGGAAGGACGGGGTACACGCGCCGGGCGCGCGCACCGACCCGGAGGAGGCCGCCGCCTTCGTCGCGGCCACCGGGGTGGACGCGCTGGCGGTCGCGGTCGGCTCCTCACACGCGATGCGCGAGCGGACCTCGGTGTTGGACAAGGAGCTGATCGGGGCGCTGCGTGACCGGCTGCCGGTGCCGCTGGTGCTGCACGGTTCCTCGGGGGTGCCGGACGAGGAGCTGCGCCGGGCGATCGCGGCCGGGATGACGAAGATCAATATCTCGACGCACCTGGCCTCCGTCTTCACCGGGGAGTTGCGCCGCGTCCTGGCGGCTGACCCGGACCTTGTCGACTCGCGCCGCTCCGTCGGCCCGGCCAGGGAGGCGGTGGCCCAGGAGGCCGCGCGGCTGCTGGAGTTGCTGGCCTCCCCCGCCGGGCACCCCGCCCGGCCGGCGCCCCGCTCCTGACCTGAGCCACGGCCCGGGGAGCGGAGGACGGCCCGGGGATGGCCCGTTCGCGCACGGGCGCGCGGGACGGGACCGGCGGTCAGGCCCGCCGGAGAGCGGCGCGGCACAGCGCGTCGGCCCGCCGGGTGGTCTCCGGGAGCCGGAAGCGCGGCGTGAGGCGCAGGGTGTGGGCGCAGGCCGTCGCCAGGCTCGTCCGGTGGCCGACGGAGACGTACACCGGGCGGACCCCCTCCCGGGTGCGCAGCGCCCGCCCGACCTCCTCGGCGCCGTCCAGCAGTGGCGCGCTGTCCCCGCGCAGGGGCCCGACCGGCCCGTGGGTGAAGACGAACGGGTTCTTCGCGACGCCCAGCGCGGGCAGTCCGGTGAGGACGCCGAGGTGGCTGGCGAGGCCGAACCGGCGGGGGTGGGCGAGCCCGTAGCCGTCGCAGACCAGCAGGTCGGGAGGGTGGTTCAGCGCCTCCAACGCGTCGAGCAGGGCGGGGATCTCCCGGAAGGCGAGCAGTCCCGGGACGTAGGGGAACGTGACCCGCCCGGTAGCGGTGCGCTCCTCGACCGTCTCCAGGGTGTCGGCTGCGAGCAGCACCACGGCCGCGGCGACGGTGTCCCGGGCGTCGTCGTAGGCCACGTCGAGCCCCGCGATCAGGGTGCCGGAGGTTCCGGGCGGCGGCGCCGCGTCCCGTGGGTCCACCTGGGAGCGCAGCCGCTCCTGTTCCGCCAGGGCCTCCGCCTCGCCGGTGACGACCGCTGGCCGCTCCCAGTGTCCGGGCCGCCGTCTCATGGGTATCCGTGCTCCGTTCGTCGCCGTGCCACGCTACCCGCCGCCGTCCCGCGGACCTCGGCGGCCCCGGGCCCACCGGACGCCCGGGCGCTCCGGGTGACGCGGTTCCGGGGGGCCGAACTCCTGGCGGGCTAGGCGCGGTTGGGCCCAGCCAGGGTGGCGGCGCCCGCCCGGGCGGCGGGGACGGCGTCAACTCCCGGGCTGTGGCCCCGGTGGCGGGCGCGGTCCGCCGAACTCCCCGCGTCCGCCGGCCCGGCCGGGCCGGAAGCGGCCTGCCGCGGGACGCGCGCCGGTGCGGAGCGCGGGAGCCTCGGTGTCACAATTGCCCGATGGAACACACTTCGCCCCCCGCGGTCGCCGGTGCGTGGGACGCCCTCGGCGGGGACCCGGCACTGCTCGGGCGGGTCTCCCGGCGGCGCCGCCCGGGGCTGCTGCCCGCCCGCCTCCCGGTCGACGAGGTGGCCGCCGCCAGCGTCGCCGCCTGCTCCCTCGCCGCGGCCGAGTTCTCCTGCGCGCGGGCCGGAACGACCGGCCTGCCCGAGGTGACCGTGGACGACGCCGCCGTGGCCGCGGCGTTCGCCGGCGAGCGGCTGCTGCGGATCGACGGCGAGGCCCCGCGGAACTGGCATCCGCTGTCCCGGTTCTGGCCCGCCGCCGACGGCTGGGTGCGTACCCACGCCCAGTATCCGCACCACCGCGAGCGGCTGTTCCGGGCGCTCGGACTGCCCGCCGGGGCGGGGCCGGAGGGGCTGGCGGGAGCGCTGGCCGGGCGCAAGGCCCTGGAGGTGGAGGAGACCGTGAGCGCCGCCGGGGGGCTGGCCGTCGCCGTCCGCTCGGAGCGCGCGTGGGCCGCGCACGAGCAGGCCGCCGCCGTCCGCGACCGTGGCCTGCTCACGCTCGGCCGCCTGGACGGCGCGGCGCCTCCGGAGCTGACCGGGTCCGGAGGGCCGGGCGGACTGGCCGGGCTGCGGGTGCTGGACCTCACCCGGGTCATCGCCGGTCCGCTCACCGGGCAGGTGCTGGCGCTGTTCGGCGCCGAGGTGCTGCGCGTCGATCCCCCACACCTCCCCGAACTCCCGCAGCTGCACCTCGCGTTGGGCGCCGGGAAGCGTTCGGCGCTGCTCGACCTGACCCGCCGCCGGGACCAGGCGGTCTTCGAGGAGCTGCTGTCCTCCGCGCACGTGGTACTCACCGGCTACCGACCCGGGGCGCTGGACCGCTTCGGTCTGGCGCCGGAGTCGCTCGCCGACCGCAGACCGGGCCTGGTCGTGGGCCAGTTGGGCGCCTGGGGGTGCGGCGGGCCCTGGCACCGGCGACGCGGTTTCGACAGTCTCGTCCAGGCGGCCACCGGTATCGCCGAGCTCCAGGCCGACCCGGAGAGCGGCGAGCCGGGCGCGCTGCCCGCCCAGGCGCTGGACCACGCGACGGGCTATCTGCTGGCCGCCGGGGTGCTGCGTTCGCTCACCGAGCAGCGGACGGGGAGCAGCGGTTCCCGTCTGGTGCGGGCCACGCTGGCCCGCACCGCGCACTGGCTGACGGCGGAGCTTCCCCGTCCCTCGACTCCGGCCCCGGGCCCGGCCGTTCCGGCGGACGGCCCGGAGGAGCGGCTCGCGGAGCGGGACAGTCCGTCGGGCCGTCTGCGGTACGCGCGGCCCCCGGTGGGTTTCACGGGCGGTCCCACCGACTGGCCGAGGCCGCCGGGGAGTTACGGCGCGGACCCCGCCCGCTGGGAGCGGGCGGGCTGACCGGCGCCGCCTCGCGGGCGTGGCCCCGGATCGCCGGAACCGGGGTCAGGCCGCGGGGCGTTCATTGTCGGCGCCGTCGAGCCGGGCGGCGTCGTCCCGGCGCGCCTTGCGCCGCACGCTGACCCCGCCCCAGAGCGCGAGGCCGGTCACCACGACGCACGGGGCGCCGGGCTCGGGCGTTCCCTCCTGGCTGGTGCCGAAGCCCCCCATGACACCGACACCGCGCACCCGCAACTCGGCCCGCGGGGGCACCAGTACCTCGATCCCGCCGCAGAGGGCGACGCAGCGGACGCGGACCTCGCCCCGGGTGTGCCGGGCGTCCCGGAGGTCGATGAGGCCGCCGCCCATCAGCGCGACGCCGGTGAAGACCTGGGGGACCGTCCAGCCGCCGCGTCGGCTGAAGCCGCCGAACAGACCGAGGCCGAAGCCCGACGACCGCCCGGACGTGGGGTGTGGGGGGTCGGCGTCCGCCACCGGCGCGGACGGCGCGCTGGCGCTGGCCGGGGACAGGTCACCCACCAGGGCGTCCAGTTCGCCCCGGGTCCGCGCGGCGTAGGCGGTGTCCAGACGGTCCCGGAACTCCCCGGCGTCCAGCCGGCCGTCCTCGACGGCCGTCCGCAGGAGCTCGGCGATCTCCTCGCGCTCACTGTCCGAGGCCCTGGTCTGCGGCACGTCGTGGGTCATGTCCGCAGTGTACGGCGGGCCCTGGGGATCACCGCTGGTCACGGTGGCGCCTCGGGCGCCGGACCCGCCGTGGCCCGGTCCCGCCCGGACCGCGGAACCGGGGGACGGGGGGGGACCAGCCAACACCAGCTACGCGGCGGGGGTGACCAGTTCGGCGGCGGCGACCAGGGTGAAGCCCAGGAACAGCACCGCCGTCGCCACCCGGGTACGGCCCCGTCTGCTGAGCGAGACGGCGGTCCCGGAGAGCACCAGCGCGCCCCCGTAGAACCCGACGGTCAGCACGGACGGGGTGGCCCGCAGCCGCGCCACCATCGCCACCGCCACGACGACCATGACCGCCGCGGAGAGCACCGCCCGTACCCGGCGCGCCTGACGCGGTGTGAGCCGCCGCCGGAACTCGCCCAGGGGGCCCGGCTCCTGGGGCTCGCCCGGCCCGTCCGGCTCCCCGGCTCCCTCCGGTCCCCCGGCTCCCTCCCGCTCTCCTCGCGGCCTCGCGCGCGGCGGGGTGTGCGCTGCGGAGGCGGTGGGCCGGGCGGCCGCCGGGGGCTCGGGGGAACCGGGCGTGCGGGAGGGCGGAGGGTCCGTCGTGGCCGTACCGGGGGCCGGGGAGGCGGTGTTGGCGTCGGGCATGTCCGGGAGGTTATCCGCCCGTGGCCGGCGTCGTCCGCGCACCCCGCGCCTCCGCCCGTCCGTCCGGGGCGGTCAGCCGCCCGCCCACTCGCGCAGCGCGGCGCGGCTGTCGAACCGCGCCAGGTTGGTGTCGATCGGGCTGTCCGTGTACTGGTGGAATCGCCACGGGTGTTTGATGCCGGGATTGCCCGGCTTGCCGTTGTAGTGCGCTATCCACAGCCCGTCTCCGGCGAAGGAGGTGGTGTCGTGGTTCAGCCAGAAGTTGGTGTTGCAGTAGAGCAGCACCCGGTGCTGGGGGCGCTTCTCCTGCACGTACTTGATCCACCGGTCCTTCTCCGCGTTGGTGACGGCGGTGTCCTCCCAGTCCAGGACGAGCATGTCACCCGCCTTCAGGTTGATCTTGGAGAGGAAGTAGTCCGCCTGCTTCGTGACGCTGCCCGAGCGGCCGAAGTGGTAGAAGCCGGTGACCAGTCCGGCGTCCCTGGCGGTCTTGCGCTGCTCCACCCACTTGGGGTTGGTGTACGAGGTGCCCTCCGTGATCTTGATGAAGACGAAGTCCATCCCCTTCGTGCTGTAGTCCGTCGGCTGGTACGAGGAGACGTCGATGCCCTTGATCATGCTGTGTGTGCCACCTTTCTCTGCCCCCGTCAGCACCCTCTGAGGGTCCGATACCCGGCGCCGGGACCCCGTACCCCGGAGTGCGGGGGCGAACGCCCGGCCCCCTCGCCCACACCGCCCCGAGTTGGCACAATCTGCGCGGGCCACGGCCGATGTTCGAACAACCGCCAGCGGGACGGGAGTAGACACGGATGGACTTCACCATCGAGTTCGACGGCGCCTCCGGGGCGCACTCCGGACTGTGGCCGGAGGGCGACTGCTTCATGGTGCTGCCCGAGGGGGAGCACCGCTCGGAGATGGCCACGGCCCACATACGGCTGGAGAGACCGGGCAGCTTCCTCGACCCCGGCTCCTCCCCCACGCTGAACGGTTCGCCCGTCACGGGCGCCCCGCCCGGTGGCTCGGCCGGGACGCGCCGGGCGTCCGGCCCCACCACCGTCGCCGAGGTGGAGGAGCGCACCCGCGCGCACGCCCGCACCCACGAGGGCCACCCGGTGCTGGCCCTGCACGACCCGGCCAGCCGCGACGCCCCGGGCGGGAGCGAACGGCCGGTGCTCTGCCGGGTCCATCCGGAACGGCTGCCGAAGGGCGAGCCCCGGCACTTCACCGTGGTCGACGAGCGGGACGAGCCGCTGTGCCGGTTCCACCGGGGGCGCTCGCCGCGCAGCGGCCGCGCCACCTGGATGATCGAGTTCCCGGACGGCTCCCCGCCGGTCACCGGGTACAAGGGCACCTGGCCCGGGTGGCTCGCCTTTCTGCTGCTCCTGCCGCTGTGGGTGCTCTTCTTCCTCGTCTCCCTGGTGATCATGCTGGTTACCTTCGGCGGTGGCGGTATCGGCCTGAACGTCTGGGGCTGTCCGCAGCGCAAGGTGTGGCGCCCGCGGGGCCGTCCGTTCGCCCGGCCCGGTCTCGTCTACCGCTACGCCCGCAACAGCTACCGGTGGAACGCCGACCGTCTCGACCGCCGGATCGCCCTCGCCCAGGCCGCGGTGCACCACCTCTCCCAACTCCGCGCCTGAGCCCCTTCGTTCGGTCCTCAGCCGCCCCGTCACGCCCGCCGTCCCCTCCCGCACGGGGCGGCCGCCGCGCACTTCCCGTGCTCCGCACGGCGGTTGGCCAACCCCTGTGCCCCCCGGTGCGGTTGGCCAACTCGCCGCCGTCGGCATGTCCGTTGACACCCGGGCCGTCGCGTCTCCGGTGCTTCCCCGCGCGGTGCGGGCGGTCCGCGAGACGGCGCGCCAGACGGGTGCGAGACGGAATCCAGCGACCGCCGGATCACGTCTCGCGCCTGCCGGGTGAGCGCGCCGGTCCGGAGCCGGCGCGTAGCGACGGTGGAGGGAGCCGGTATGCGCGAGTGGTCGGACGGGCCCCTGCGGGTCGCGGTCCTCGTCGGCAGTACCCGCGAGGGGCGGGCCGGGGGCGCGGTCGCCGGATGGTTCACGGAACGCGCCGGTGAACGGCGCGAGTTGGCGCCCGAGGTGGTGGACCTCCGCGACGCCGGCCTGCCCGCGCGGCTTCCCCGGACGGCGACCGGGCCGATGAGCGCGTTCTCCGCACGCGTCGCGGCGGCGGAGGGCTTCGTGGTGGTCACCCCGGAGTACAACCGCGGCTTCCCGGCCGCGCTGAAGCAGGCGATCGACTGCGCGTACGACGAGTGGCGGGCCAAGCCGGTCGGCTTCGTCTCGTACGGCAGTGGCGGCACCGGCGGTCGCGCTGTCGACCAACTCCGCGTCGTCTTCTCGGAGTTGCACACCGTGACACTGCGCGACGAGGTCGGCCACGACCTGCTGGAGAGCCCACTGCCCGGCCCGCTGGGCGAACGGCGGGCCGGGGCCCTGCTCGACCAGCTCACCTGGTGGGGCCTGGCCCTGCGGGACGCTCGGGCGCTCCGCCACTACCCGTCGTGACCCCGGTGCGCCGGAACCGCACCGCGCCACCACCGGGCCGCGCCACCGGCGGCCCGCCGAACCACCGAGCCGTGCCCGCCGGTACGGCTCCGAACCTGGGAAGAGAAGAGATGACACGCACAGAACCACCGGGCGAACTCGCCATCGAGACCACCGGCCTGGTCAAGGTCTTCGGTGAGAAGCGCGCCGTCGACGGCGTCGACCTGACCGTGCCGGCCGGTTCGGTCTACGGGGTGCTGGGGCCGAACGGCGCGGGCAAGACCACGGCGGTGCGGATGCTCGCCACCCTGCTGCGCCCGGACGGCGGCCAGGCCCTGGTGTTCGGGCACGACGTCCACCGGGAGGCCGACGCGGTACGCGCCCGGGTCAGTCTGACCGGCCAGTACGCCTCGCTGGACGAGGACCTGACCGGCACCGAGAACCTCGTCCTGCTCGGCAGGCTGCTCGGGCACTCGTGGGCCCGGGCCCGCGAGCGGGCGGCCGACCTGCTCGCGGCCTTCGGCCTGGAGGAGGCGTCGGGGCGCCAGGTAAAGAACTACTCGGGCGGGATGCGGCGGCGGATCGACATCGCCGCGAGCATCCTCAACACCCCCGACCTGCTGTTCCTGGACGAGCCCACCACCGGGCTCGACCCGCGCAGCCGCAACCAGGTGTGGGACATCGTGCGCGCGGTGCGCGCGCACGGCACCACCGTGCTGCTCACCACCCAGTACCTGGACGAGGCCGACCAGCTGGCCGACCGGATCGCCGTGATCGACGCCGGGAAGGTGATCGCGGAGGGCACCCCGGGCGAGCTGAAGTCCTCGGTCGGCGCGGGCTCCGTGCACGTCCGGCTGCGGGACACCGCCCAGCGCCCGGAGGCCCGGCGGCTGCTCACCGAACAGCTGGCCACGGAGGTGCGGTTGGACTCGGACCCGCTGGCCCTCACCGCTCGGGTGGGCGACGCGGCGAGCGCGGACGGTGCCGCGCGGAGCGCCGCCCGGGCCCTCTCCCTCCTCGCGGACCACGGCATCGTCGTGGACGACTTCTCGCTGGGCCAGCCGAGCCTGGACGAGGTGTTCCTCGCGCTCACCGCCCGGCCCGCCGCCGCGGCCTCCCCCGAACCGGCCATCACCACCACCACGAAGGGCTGACGACCATGAGCACCACCGCGACCACGCCGGAGCGGGCCGACGAGGAGCTGGCCCCGGTCCGGGACGAGCAGCTGGCCGCCCTGCTGCTGACGACCGAACGGCCGCCCCGCCCCAGCGCGTTGACCGCCTCGATCAGTTTCGGCTGGCGGGCCATGCTGAAGATCAAGCACGTGCCGGAGCAGCTGTTCGACGTCACGGCGTTCCCGGTCATGATGACGCTGATGTTCACCTACCTGTTCGGCGGGGCGCTCGCCGGATCGACCGGTGACTACCTCCAGTACCTGCTGCCCGGGATCATGGTGATGAGCGTGGTGATGACCACCATGTACACCGGCATGTCGGTCAACACCGATATCGAGAAGGGCGTCTTCGACCGTTTCCGGACCCTGTCGATCTGGCGTCCGGCGCCGATGGTCGGCTACCTGCTCGCCGACGCCGTCCGCTACCTGACGGCGTCCGTGGTGATCCTCGTCCTCGGCCTGGTACTCGGCTTCCGCCCCGCCGGCGGAGTGCTCGGCGTGACCGGCGGGATCGCCCTGCTGATCGTCTTCTCCTTCGCCTTCTCCTGGATATGGACGATGGTGGGGCTGCTGATGCGGTCCGAGAAGTCGGTGATGGGCGTCAGCATGATGGTGCTCTTCCCGATGACCTTCCTCAGCAACATCCTGGTGGAGCCGGAGACGATGCCCGGCTGGCTCCAGGTGTTCGTCGACGTCAACCCCATCGCCCACCTGGTGGCGGCGGTGCGGGACGCGATGGACGGCACGGTCAACGGCGGGGAGATCACCTGGACGCTCGGCTCGGGCGCGGTGCTGATCGCGGTCTTCGGCAGCCTCACCATGCGGCTGTACAACCGGAAGTGAGCCGGAGAGGCGGAGCCGTCACAGCCGCCAGGAGACCCGCCGCTCCGGCTGGTACCGGCAGGAGGTGCCGGTGGTGACGGACTCCCGCAGGTGCGCGGCGAGTTCCGGGTGACTCCCGGCCAGCTTGCGCAGGGTGTCCCGGATCCGGGCGGTGACCGTCTTCCGGGCCCGCTCGGCCTGGTCGCCCAGCCTGCGGGTCCGTCCGGCCAGCCCGGCGGCCTCCCGCAACTGGGCGAGCAGCGCGGCGCGTTCCTCGTCCAGCTCGGCCGCGCGAGTGTCGGCGCCGCGCTCCACCGCCCGGTCGATCTCCTCGTCGAGCCGCTGGAGGCGTTCCCGGTAGGCGGCCTTCGCCCGCTCGTCGAGCAGGGCGTCGCCCCCCAACCGGTGCGCCTCCACGGCCTCCGCCTCCCCGGGTCCCCCACCGGCCGCCAGCAGGGTCGCCGCCGGGATCTCACTGCCGGGATGGGCGAGCAGGGTCCGCAGGTCCCGCAGCCCCTTGGCGTCCGGCAGATGTGCCAGCCGTCCCGCGAAACGCAGCGCCCAGACCGCGCCCTCCCGGCGGAACTCGGCGGCGGACGGCTCGGGTTGGGCCGCGTGCGGCCCGGGGTCAGCCACGCGCGGTCCGGGTAGCGTCCCAGGCGGCTCGAACTCCGCTGCCGACAGCCCGGGTTGGGCGGGGCCGGAAGCGGCGACCGGCCACGGGGCCCCGGCGCGGAGCGCCGCCCGCGCCCGCCCGGCAAGCCGCACCATGCCCATCTCCCCCGCCACACGCTCCACTTCGGCGTACAGCGCCTCGCTTCGCTCCCGGTCACCGGGGAGACCCCGCTCACGCAGCACGTGCGCGAGACCGACGCGGGCCTCCGCCGACCAGGCGTGCAGGCACAGCCGGTCGGCCGCGGCGAGCGCCGCGCCGAACCCCTCGACCGCGGCGTCGACGCGGTCCAGCGCCGCGTCCAGCTGGGCCAGCCAGAGGACGACGGGACCGCCGATGTCACAGCCGTAGAAGGAGACACACCACTCGCGCGCGTACGGCGCGAGGTCGTCCCGGGCCCGGGCCAGCAGGTCCTCCTCGCCGGAGAGCACCGCGGCCTCGGCCTGGAAACGCAGCCACAACGGCACCACCGCGCGCGGTAGTTGGCGCTCGGGCCGCTCGTGCCGGGCGTACTCCCCACGGAGGTACCCGACCGCCACGGCGGCGTCCCCCCGGTGCGCGGCGCAGAGCGCGCCCAGCAGGCCCGTCGCCGGATGCCCCGCGGCGGTGAGCGGTCCGAGTAGTTCCTCGGCCCGTCCCTCCTCCCCGCGCAGCAGCGCCAGCGACCACCGGATGTGCAGCCCGGCCACGCTGTCCCAGAGCCGCCGCCGCTCCCCGGTCAGTTCGGGGATGCCCTCCAGCAGCCGGGCGACCCGGCCGACCTCGCCCCGGTGGGCGTCGACCAGCGTGCGGTCGGCGTCGGCCATCACCGTCAGCCGGGGGACGTTCAACCGCCGGGCGAGCGCGACCTGTTCGTCCAGCTGGTGCAGATAGCGCGGGTCGTCCTGCTCCAGCAGCGCCACCCAGCGCAGCGCGGAGGCGTACATCGCCATGCTCTGGTCGCCGGAGCGGCGGGCGACGGTGAGGATCTCCTCGGTGAGCGCCTGCCGTTCGGCGGCGGTGCCCGGGCCCCAGATGAGGTCGTGCCGGGTGGAGAGGCCGAAGCTGAGCATCTCGTCGTCCAGCCCGCCACGGGCGACGGCGGTGAGGTGTTCGCTCAGCTCCTCGGCCAGGACGTGCGGGGCGCGCCCGCCCGGCGGCTCCGGACCGCCGTGGCCGGTGGGCTCCCCGGGCGCCAGGGCCTCGTGCGCCTCACCGATGAGGTCGGCGACCAACTTCCCCTGGGAGCCGGTGTATCCGCCGCCGTAGAGCGTGAGGGCGGCGCGGGCCAGCGGCTCCGCGTCGTCCAGCCCCCGGGCCAGCTCGACGGCCTCGCCCAGCACCCGCCAGCTCTCCTCCCACTCCCGGTTGCACTGGAGCGCCGTGCCCAGCCCCACGGTGTACCGGAACCGGGCGCGGACGTCCGTGACCGGTATCCGCTCCAGGGCGCGCCGCCGGTGCCCGATCGCCTCCTCCACGGCGTACCGGACCTCGGCGTCCTCGGCGGCGGCCAGTTGGAGTTCGGCGGCCTGCCCGGGGTCGAGCGCGGGCCCGGCGAGGTGGGCGTGGCGCGCGAGTTCGGCGGGCAGCACCCGCCCGGCGAGCGCCGGGTTCCCGACGACGGCGCGGACGGCCGCCGCGTGCAGGGCACGGGCCTCCGCCGAGCCGAGGGTGTCGTGCAGCGCCTCGCGCACCAGGTCGTGCGCGAAGGAGAAGCGGCCCTCCTCCTCGGCCACCACCAGGCGGGCCGCGAGGGCCTGGTCGAGCAGCCGGTCGGCGTGGGCCACCGGCTGTCCCGCGACGGCGGCGAGCAGCGCCCGGTGGAAACGGCGGCCCAGCACGGCGGCGGTGGCCAGCAGCTCCGCGACCGGCTCGGGCAGCAGGGAGAGCCGCCGCCGCACCGCCTCGCTCACCCCGGGGGCGACCGCGCTGACCGATCCGCCGCTGTGCCACAGCCGGGCCGTCTGCTCGATGAAGAAGGGGTTGCCGCCGGTGCGCCGCAGGACCTCCGCGACGAGCGCCGGTTCCGGTGGGGTGCCGGTGGTGCGCGTGATGAGGGCGCTGGCGCCCGCGTCGTCCAGCCCCGTCAGGGTGAGGGTGGTGGCCTTCGCGACGAGCGGAAGCAGCAGCGGGCGCAGCGGGTGGCCGGGTGCCTCCCCCTCGACGTCCCGGTAGGTGCCGACAAGCAGGAGGCGCTCGAACCAGGTGTGCTGGGCGGCGAACTCCAGCAGTCGCAGGGACTCCGGATCGGCCCAGTGCAGGTCCTCCAGCAGCACCAGCACCGGGCGGTGCTGCGAGGCGGCGACCAGCGCGGTGGTCACCGCGTCGTAGAGCCGGAAGCCCGCCGGTGCGCTTTCGCCGCCCCCGGCGGGCGTCCCGGACGCACCGGCGGGAGTCGCGGAACCCGCCGGTGCGGGGGTGCCGGGCTCCCCGCCCAGCAGCACCGCCAGGTCAGCGGCGCTGGCGGCCTCCTCGACGGCCCGCCACTCCTCGGGGGTGGCGGCGCGGCGCAGCGCGCGCACGGTCTGGGTCCAGGGCCAGTAGCCGGGGGCGCTGCCGGAGGCCCAGCAGGCGCCGCCGACGACCAGCGAGCCGTTCCGCCGTGCCTCCTCGGCGATCCGGGTGACGAGCGCCGTCTTGCCGATCCCCGCCTCCCCCGTGACCAGCACCAGCCCGCCGTGGCTCGCCGCGGCCCGGGCGGTCTCGCCACGCAGCAGCGCGGTGGGGTGCTCCCTTCCGATCAGCTCCACTGTCATGTGGGCGAGCGTAGCGAGGGGGTCTGACAGCCCCGGCGCGTCGGGCCCCCGCCCCGGCGGGTGGCGGGCGCAGGATCGGGTACGGCCCGGCGCCGCCGGCGACCCCGCGCCGGGCGGCGCGGACCACGGCGGTCGCGGGCCACGGCACCTACCACTACGGAGGTTTGACCATGGCTACGACACGTACGGCGCACACCATCTGGACCGGCTCGCTGACCGAGGGGAGGGGGACGCTGAGCTTCGACTCGTCCGGTCTCGGCGAGCACCCGGTCTCCTGGCCCGCGCGCGCCGAGGAACCGGACGGCAAGACCAGCCCCGAGGAGCTGATCGCCGCGGCCCACTCCAGCTGCTTCTCGATGGCGCTGTCCAACGGGCTGAGCGGCGCGGGGAACCCGCCCTCCCGGCTGACCACCCAGGCCGACGTGACCTTCCAGCCCGGCACCGGCATCACCGGCGTGCGGCTGACGGTGCGCGGCGAGGTTCCGGGGCTGGACGAGGCGGCGTTCGTCTCGGCGGCGGAGGACGCGAAGGTGAACTGTCCGGTCAGCCAGGCGCTCACCGGCGTCCCGATCACACTGTCGGCGTCGCTGGGCTGACCGGCTCGCGGACGGGAGGACCAGATGCCCGAGCTGCCCGAGGTCGAGGCCCTGCGGAGCTTCCTGGCGGACCGGCTGGTGGGACACCCGGTGGCGCGGGTGCTGCCGCTCGCGGTGAACGTGCTCAAGACCTACGACCCACCGCTGGACGCGCTGGACGGACGGACCGTCACGTCCGTCGCCCGGCACGGCAAGTTCCTGGACCTGGCCTGCGACGGCCCGCGTCTGGTCCTCCACCTGGCCCGGGCGGGCTGGGTGCGCTGGCACGACCGCCTCCCGGACACCCCGCCCCGTCCGGGCCGGGGACCGCTGGCCCTGCGACTGGAGCTGGCCGAGCCCCCGCGCACCGGCTTCGACCTCACCGAGGCCGGGCCCCGCAAGGACCTCGCGGTGTACTGCGTGTGGCGGCCGGACGAGGTGCCGGGGATCGCCCGGCTCGGCCCGGACCCGCTGGACCCCGGCTTCACTCCCGAGGTGCTGGCCGGGCTGCTGCGCGGCCAGCGGCACCGCGTCAAGGGGCTGTTGCGCGACCAGAGCGTGCTGGCCGGGGTGGGCAACGCCTACTCGGACGAGATCCTGCACGCCGCCCGCCTCTCGCCGTACCGGCTGGCCGCCGAGCTGACCGAGGAGGAGACCGGCCGGCTGTACGTGGCGATCGGCGCGGTGCTGCGGGAGGCGGTGGCCGCGGCGGGCGGGGTCGCGGCGGGACGGCTCAGGGGGCACAAGCGGGCGCGCATGCGGGTGCACGGCCGCGCGGGCGAGGAGTGCCCGGTGTGCGGGGACACCGTCCGGTCGGTGGTGTTCCGCGACTCGTCGCTGGAGTACTGCCCGGCCTGTCAGACCGATGGCCGCATCCTCGCTGACCGGCGGATGTCGCGTCTGCTGAAATAGCCGGGGTGGCCCGGGCCCCGCCCGGGCCACCCCGACGCGGCGGACGAGAGCGAGGAGTTGCGGTGCCGGAGCGGAACGAGCGGGCGGACGGCGCCCCTGGCGGACACCCCCCGGGCGGCACGGCGGCGCGGGAGAACACCCGCCCGTACGACGTGGTCCTGTTCGGCGCCACGGGGTTCACCGGCCGTCTCACCGCCCACTACCTGGCCCGGCAGGCGCCCCCGGGGCTGCGCTGGGCCCTCGCGGGCCGGGACGCGCGGAAACTGGCGGCGCTCCGCTCCGAGTTGGCCGCCACCCACCCGGCCCTCGCCGACCTCCCGCTGCTGGAGGCGGACGTCACCGACGGCGCCGCGCTGCGTCAACTCGCGGCCAGCGCACGGGTGGTGGCCACCACGGTGGGCCCGTACATCCGCTACGGCCACGCGCTGGTCGCGGCGTGCGCCGACACCGGCACGGACTACCTGGACATCAGCGGAGAGCCGGAGTTCGTGGACCTGACCTACCTCCGCTGCCACGAACGGGCCCGCCGCACCGGGGCGCGGCTGGTGCACTCCTGCGGCTTCGACTCGATCCCGTACGACCTGGGGGTCCGCCTCACCGTCGAGCGGCTGCCCGAGGGCGTGCCGCTGCGGGTCGACGGCTTCGTACGGTCCAACGCCGGGCTGTCGGGCGGCACCTTCTCCAGCGCGCTGCTGGCCTTCGCGCGCGGGCGGCGGATGGCGCGCACCGCGCGGGAGCGGCGGCGGGCCGACCCCCGGCCCCCGGGCCGGACGGTGCGCACCCCGGTGGACCGGATCCGCCGCGGGGCGGACCAGGGCGACTGGGCGGTGCCGCTGCCGACCATCGACCCGCGTGTGGTGGGGCGTTCGGCGGCCGCGCTGGAACGTTACGGCCCCGACTTCCGCTACCGGCACTACGCGGCGGTCAGGCACCTGCCGACCGTGGTCGGCGGCGTCGCGGGGTTGGGCACGCTGGCCCTGCTCGCCCAGCACCCCTCCACCCGGCGGCTGTTGATGTCGCGCCTGGCCCCGGGCGAGGGTCCGGACGCGGCGCGCCGGGCCCGGAGCTGGTTCTCGGCGCGCTTCGTCGGCACGGGCGGTGGACGCCGAGTGGTCACCGAGGTGTCGGGCGGCGATCCGGGGTACGACGAGACCGCCAAGTTCCTCGCGGAGTCCGCCCTCTGCCTCGCGCTGGACGGGGGGCTGCCGGAGACCTCCGGCCAGGTCACCACGGCCGCCGCGATGGGTGAGGCACTGACCGCGCGGCTGGTGCGCGCCGGGGTCCGCTTCGACGTGCGCGAGGAGGGCCCCGCCTGACCGGCCCCGGGCCCGCGCGGCGCCAACCGGCGTGCCGCGCGGGCTGGTTCGCCTCGTGTCCGGGAGGGCCGGCGGGACCCGGCGGGGCGGCGGACCCGACACCCCGCGTACGGCGGGGTGTTCGGATCGCCACCCTCCGCGAGCGGCACCGGCCAGCCCGCCGGGGCCGGATGTGGGAACGTTACCGGCGGTGGGTCGGGACGGGCGGCTCGTCCCACGTCCCGTGGGGACGCGGGAGGTGCGCGGCGGGTACCGGAAGTCCAGCCGACTCCGGGTGGTTTCCGGCGATGTCACACCGTCCGCACCACCCGCTCCCTATGATCCATTTCGAGGTATCCGCACGAGAAGAGGGATGAGGATGCTGGAGAGCATCGCGGCCCGGAGGGCCGAACTGGACGCGCGCGTCGAGGAACTGGCCAGGCAGCTGGAGGAGGCGCGCGCGGAGCGCGAGGAACTGGCGGTCGCCGAGAAGGTGTTGCGGAGACTGGAGGACCCGGTCCCGGCGCAGACCCGCGCGGGCTCGTCGGCCGGTGCGGAGCGGGGGCAGACCCTCGTGGTGCCGCACCGGGAGGCGGAGATGGACGGCACCGAACTGCCGGACGACTACCGGCGTATCTGGGAGACGGTGCGGTCCGAGGAGGAGCCGATGATGGCCAAGGACGTGTGCGTCGTCCTCGACCTGGGCGTCGAGCCCCGCGTGGTCGAACCGGCGCGCGGCAAGCTGCGGCGGCTCGCCGAGCGCGGCTGGCTGCGCAAGACCAACGACGGGCGGTTCGCCAGCGACGACTGACCCGCACGCCCGGCCTCGGCCCGGGTGTCCCCCGGCGGTGGACGACGCGCCCGCGCGGTGCCCCGCCGGGGGGAGAGACCTCTCCCCGGACGCCTCCACGAGAGCGGCCGCGGCGCCCCGGCCACGCCCGGCTGACCGGCGAACGAGCGGTGAACGCACAGCGGTTGGCTGGAGGGGGCACGCGGCACCCCGTCCGCGCCGGAGGGGCGTCCGTCCCCGGCGATCCCGGCCCAGCAGGCCCCGTGATCCCGGTGCGGAGGATTCCCCGGCGGTGGAGTGCCGCGCGGCACGGCGGCTCCGGCGATCCGGCACCGCGTGCTCGCGCACACAGGGAACCCCCGTTCCCCTGGTACGCCGACCCTCGTCATGACGTTAGAAGAGACGGGGGGCTCCGGCCACGGTGCACGGTGCTCAATCGGCGGCGCCAGGTGTGCACGGTGCCCAGGGAGCGCGGGCGCCAGCGATCCGCAGGGCGTACACCACATCGTGGACACCGGCCCCGGTGGTCAGCAGGTCGAGCCCCAACAGCGCCTCGACGGCGCGCAGATGGGCACGGACGGTGTTCCGGCTCACCCCCAGCCGGACGGCGGCGCGCTGGGCGTCGGTGTTGGTGTCTATCCAGACCCGCAGGGTGCGGAGATGTCGGTCACACAGCGGCCGCAGGACCGTCTGGGCCCAGGCCGCCGCGGGTTCGCTGCGCAGCAGCCCGTCCAGGCTCGGCGGGGCCCGGTGGTGGTCGGGGAGTGAAGCGGGCCCGGCCTCGCTGATCGCCAGCGCCAGATGGACGGTGGCCCGGGAGTGGACGTCCGTGAGGTCCTGCCCGAGCGCCCGCTCGGCCCGTCTGAGGTGCGCGGTGACGGTGTTGCGGCTCAGGTCGAGCAGCCGGGCCACCCCCGACCGGGACATGCGCAGGGACAGGCCCGTGATGTCCGCGCTGGCCCGCGGCGCCGTGGCCAGCGGGCGGAGCAGCTCGCTGGCCCACTCGACGGCTCCCTGCCGGGGCAGTACGCCCTCCAGCGGGGTCCTGGCGTGGTAGTGGGCGACACGGCCGGGCGCGGCGCGGGCCGCGGCCAGCGCGTGGGTGGCCTGCACGTAGGCGGCCGTCGTCCCGCCGAGCGGGTGCGCGCCGCTGATCCCCAGCGCGTAGCGGGGGTTGTCCCGCACGAGACGGCGCAGCGCCCGGCCGTGCCCGCCGGCCGGGGCGGTACCGTCCGCGTCCTCGGCGATGAGGCAGATCAGGTGGTCCTTGAAGACGGGGCACCGCATCAGCAGGTCCGGGCCGTGGTACCCGGCGGTGTCCTGGTGGGCCCACGCTATGCCGCTGCCCCGCGCGGGCGGGCAGTACAGCAGGTGGAGCCGGAGCCGGTCCGCCTCCAGCAGCCGTGGCACGGCACCGGTCGTCATCCGGCGGGCCAGCATCGGATCGCCGGCCATCAGCGCGTGCAGCACGGCGAACCGCACCTGGTGCGCCTTGTCCTGGTAGCCGAGCCAGGCCCGGTCACCGTTCCCGGCCTGGCGCAGCAGCGCGAGGAGGGTCCCGGCGTGCGAGGTCAGCGCCACCTCGTCCGGGGTGGGCTCGGTCCGTCCGACCACCACCAGCACCGGACGCGCGTCGTGTGCCCCGAGCGCCTCGCAGCGCACGTGCAGCGGCCCGGCCGGGGTCGCGGCGGCGGCCAGCTGCCCGTCGGACATCCGCGCCAGCAGCGGAGTGAGGCGGTCCAGCACCCCGTGGGGGAAGTCCGGGGTGGCCGACTCCACCGTGCCCGCGTCGTGGACCACCACCGCGAGCTGCGCGCCGGTCTGCCGGTGCAGCCAGTTCAGCACGTCCTGGACGTCCGGTCCGGTGTCGCGGGACGTCTGGCGCCGCACCTCCCGCAGCAGTCCGTCCACCCGCGCCGCCCACTCCGGCGCCCCACTGTCCGCCACGGCCCACCGCCTCCTCGCTGGTCATCCCCCTCTCCCCGCGGCGGGTTCCCGCCACGGCCCGGGACGGCGGACCGCGCGCCGGAGGGTCCGCCCCACCCGGCACCGGCCGAAGCCGCCCCGGACTCCCCCGGTTCGTGGTGCAGGGTATCCGCCTCCCCCACCAGCCCCTCCGTCCCGCCCACCCGGCGAACCCGCCACGGCGTCCCCGCCGGGCCCCCCGCCCCGGCGCGGACGGACGGCGGCGCTCCGGGCTCCCTTGACCCTGTCGCGACGTCAACGTTTCTACTGATCACATGCGTATCGGAGAACTCGCCGCGCTCGCCGGGGTCACCACCCGCACCGTGCGCCACTACCACCGGATCGGGCTGCTGCCCGAACCCGAACGCCGGTCCAACGGCTACCGCGTGTACGGGCTGCGCGGCGCCATCGAACTCGTCCGGATCCGACGGCTGACCGAACTCGGCCTGGGCCTGGACGAGATCCGCGACGTGCTCGCCGACGACCAGGGGCGCGACACCCACGAGGTGCTGGCCGAGCTGGACGAGGACCTGGCCCGGCAGGAGCGGAGCGTCCGCGAGCGCCGGGAGCGGCTCGCGGAACTGCTGCGGAACGCCGACGCCTCCGGTGGCCTGCCACCCGAGGGCCCCGTCTCGCCCGAACTGACCGCGCTCTTCACGGAGATGTCCGAGTACTCCGCGCGACTCCCGGGAGCGGAACCGCACATGGCCGCGCGCGACCGGGAGGTGCTGGCCCTGCTGGACGCGGCTCCCGAGTCGGCGTCGTACGCCTGGCTCACCGAACTACTCGCCTCGCTGCGGGCCGACAGCGAGGCGATGCGGGCCGCCTACGACATCTACGCGCGCCTCGACGAACTGGCCGGGGCCCCGGTCGACGACCCCCGGATCCCCGAGGTCGCCGCCGCGATCGCCGCGCTGATGCCGGACGAGCTGGCGCCCGAACTGGCCCGGTCGGCGGTGGAGATGGACGAGGGGGTGCCGGGCGGCGCCTTCGCCGAGGCCCTGCTGGCCCACCACACCCCGGCGCAGGCCGAGGTGCTGCGGCGGACCATGCGACTGCTCTGGGAGCGCGCGCGATGAGCCGGTGGAAGGTGTGGCTGCTCGGCGCCCTGCTGCTCGTCGAGTGGACGTTGCTACTGTGCGTGGCGAACGGAGTGGCGGTGGCCCCGCCCCTGCTGGCCGCGGGCGGGCTCGCGGTACTGGCCGGGCTCACGGCGCACCTGTGGGACGTGGTGCGGGCCTACCGCGCCGCGCGGCGGTCGGGCACCGTCCCGCGCGCCGCCGCCGCGCGGGCGCTGGACGCGGCGGTACCGGCGGTCGTCCGGCGGCTCGCCCGGCACGAGTTCGCGCTGCTGGGCGCGCAGTTGAGGTGGCTGACCCGCCGTCCCCCGCACGGCGCGGGTCCGGGGGACACCGTCGGCGGCTACGCCGCGGCGCAGTCCGCGCTGATGTACGCGCTGATCCTCGTCTCCGTGGTGGAGACGGTGGCCCTGGCCTACCTCATCCCGTGGCCCGCGGTGCACCTAGTCGTGCTGGTGCTGGACGTCTGGGGCGTCCTCTTCGCGCTCGGGCTGCACGCCTCCTGCGTGACCAGGCCGCACCTGGTCGGCGCGGACGGCTCCCTGCGGGTGCGGTACGGGGCGCTGGTCGACATCCGGACGCCGGCGGGGGGCGTCACCGCCGTCCGGCTGGACCGCCGGTTCCCGCGCGGCGGCGGGCTGGTGCGGGTGGACGCGGACGGCACCGCGGAGCTGGCGGTCGCCGGGCAGACCAACGTCACCGTCGAACTCGCCGAACCGGTGGAGTTCCGCCGTCCGTTGGGCGCCGTGGAGCGAGCCGGCACCCTGCGGTTCTGGGTCGACGACCCCGAGCCGGTGGTGGCCGCGCTGCGCGGGGCGGCGCGGCCCACCGGCCCGTGGGACGGCGCACCGGAGCGGACCACCTGACCCGGGCACCGGTCCGCCGGGGCTACTCGGCCACGTAGGTCCGCCGCGTCCAGCGCAGGACACGGAGCGGGCGGCCCTCGTGCTCGGCGGTCTCCGCCGTCGGTTCGAAGTGCTCGTAGGTGTTGCCGACCTCCAGCTTGAGGGTGGCCTCCGGGTCGGGGACGTACCGCACCCGCTTCGTGGAGGTCACGTGGTCCGGCCCGCCGCGCAGCAGGACGTTGGGCGGGGCCGACGGCGCCGACGAGGAGGCAGGGGGCGCTGAGGACAGTGGTGACACAGTGTCAGACTCCCGTTGGGTCAGGGGCGAACGGGGACCGCTCGCGCGGATGGCCCGGGCGGGGCACCGGTGCTTCCACCGTCGGGCACCGGCCACCACGGCGTGTACCGCGGTGCGCTGGGATCAATGGTGCGCTCCCGGCCGGAGGGCCGGTTCGGGGCCGCTCCCCGGTCCTCACCCCAGCCTCCGCGCCCGACTGTCCGGGCCCGGCCCACGGCCGCGAACACCCGCCGGTCCGCCGCCCGTTGGGGCGCGGGCCCACGCCCGGACGCCGGTGGTCCCCCTCCGGGTCCACCGGCGCGGTCAGGCACCGTGTCCGGTGGGGGTGGCCGCCTCCAGGAACTCGTCGATGTCCGCGGTCATCGCCGCCGCCACCTCGGGTATGCGCGCGTCGAGGTAGAAGTGACCGCCGGGGAAGAGCTTCAGCCGGGTCTCGCCGGTGGTCTCCTCGCGCCACAGCTCCGTGTCCTGCCGCCGCACGTAGTCGTCCTCCTCGCCGAGGTAGCAGCTGATCGGGCAGGAGAGGCGCTGTTCCACGGTGGCCTGGTAGGTGTCGGCCGCCTTGAAGTCCCCCCGCAGCACGGGCAGCAGCACGCTCAGCACCTCCGGGTCGTCCAGCTCCGGCAGCTCGGCCCGCGTCATCCGCCGGACGTGGCCGACGATGACCTCGTCGCTCAGCTCGTACGCCCTCTCCCGCCACCGCCAGGCCCGGGGCGCCCCCTGGCTGGACACCAGCAGGCAGGCCGGGAGCGGCAGTGAGCGCCGCTGGAGGTCGTGCATGACCTCGAAGGCGACGTAGGCGCCCAGGCTGTGCCCGAGGAACACCGTGGGCTGGGGCGGCTGTTCGGCCAGGACGTCCGTGACCCGGCGCGCCAGTTCCCGGACGTCGTCCAGCACGGGCTCCGTACGCCGGTCCTGACGGCCGGGGTACTGCACGCCCAGGACGTCCAGCGAGGCGGGCAACTCCCGGGCCAGCGGGGCGAAGTAGTTGGCCGATCCGCCGCCGTGCGGGAAGCACAGTAACCGCGCGGCGGGTTCCCGGACGGTCCGCCCGGCGTTCAGCCGACGCAACCAGTCCTTCGCGGGGCCGGTGAGTGGGTTCACGGTGTTCGTTCCTTTCGCGCGCCAGCCGCCGGTCCGTGGCGGACCGGCGGCTGAGTCAGGGTGGTGCTGTCCTCGTACGGTATCTCCGGGCGTGGGGTGGTTACCCGGACCCGGCGGTGGCTATACCGCCTGGGCCGGTCCGGGCGTCCCGGGCCCGCTTCCGGCCGTCCCGCGCGTCCCGGCTCCGGCGCCGGAAGCGTCCCACGGCGGCTCCGCCCCTGGTGAACGGCGCCGTGCGCGGCGGCATCCCTGCCAGAACGCTGCCCAACCCACCGTCCTGGCACGGATGCTGACGGACCTGCCCGGCCACCGTGCTGGAGAGGGACAGCACGTCACGACCCGGGCCCGCTCCTCCCCGGCCACGCACGGGAACCCACCCCGGGTATCCGCTCGGGGCACCGAACTCCACCCCGGCCACGGCCGGTTCGCGGCGAACGGCGTTGACACACGCGAGGCGATCCGGGCGGCGGTCCGGACCCGGCGGCCCCGGAAGGCGCCGGTTCAGCTCTCGCGGGCGGGGCGGGCGCGCAGCTGCGGGCGTTCGCCCTGCGGGCCGAACAGGGTGAGGAACTCCACCGGTTGCTCCCCCACGGTGGCGAAGCCGTGCGGGGTGCGGGTGTCGAACTCCGCCACCTCCCCCGCCGTCAGCACCAGATCGTGCGCGCCCAGGGTCAGCCGCAGCCGCCCGGACAGCACGTACAGCCACTCGTACCCCTCGTGCACGCGCTGTTCCGGGTGCCCGGGGCCGCCGTACCCCGGCGGCAGGATCTGCTTGCAGGCGTGCGGCCCGCCGACGTACCGGGTGAGCGGCACGAGCGTCGCGCCGTTCCGGGTGACCGGCCGCTGGTGGACGCGCGGGTCCCCGGTCTCCGGTGCGCCGACCAGCTCGTCCAGCCGCACGCCGTACGCCCGCGCCAGCGGGAGCAGCAGCTCCAGGGTGGGCCTGCGCCGTCCGGACTCCAGCCGGGAGAGGGTGCTGACCGAGATCCCGGTGCGCTCGGCGAGCCGCGCGAGGGTGGAGCCCCGCTCGCGCCGTAGCGCCCGCAGGCGCGGGCCGACCACGGCCAGCGCCCGCGCGAGTTCGTCCCCGTCCATCGTTTGCCACTCCGGCAACAGATCTTGGCCGGCGTCCGGGCCCGGACGCACCATCGTCAGCGTACCCACGCCCCGGCGGACGGCCGGAGCGACGACCGACCCGGACCGCCGTGCCGGCCGGCCACCCCGCGCGTCTCCCCACTGGTCAGCGGGGGCCCCGAGCAGGATGGGACGGGCTGGCCACCGAGCCACCGCCGCACCGAACGGCGGGTCCGGCCACCGGCGCCGGGAGGTCCCGGCCGACGAGGAGAGGAAACCACCGATGAGCGACGACGCGGTCAGCCACGAGGACCACTGGGACAGCCGCTACGCGGAGAGCGAGCGCATGTGGAGCGGCCGCCCCAACGTGGCCTTGGTCCGCGCGGTGGAGGGGTACACCCCGGGTACCGCCCTCGACCTCGGCTGCGGGGAGGGCGCCGACGCCATCTGGCTGGCCGAGCGCGGCTGGCGGGTCACCGGCGCCGACGTCTCCGGCGTGGCCCTGCGGCGCGCCGCCGCGCACGCGAGCGACGCGGGTGTGGCCGAGCGGGTCGACTGGCAGCGGCACGACCTGGGCAGCACCTTCCCCGAGGGCACCTTCGACCTGGTCAGCGCGCACTATCTGCACGACCACGGCGATATGCCACGGGAGCGGATCCTGCGCGGGGCCGCCGCGGCGACCGCCCCGGGCGGCGTCCTGCTGGTCGTCGGGCACACCGGCGGCCCCGCCTGGGCGGACCACCAGCACCACCACGCGGACGCGCACTTCCCCACCCCGAACGAGGTGCTCGGCGCCCTCGAACTGCCCCCCGGCGAGTGGGAGGTGCTGCGCTCGGAGGAGTTCGAGCGCACACAGGACGACCCCGAGGGCCGGCCCACCCCCCGGACCGACAACCTGCTGATGGTCCGTCGGCTCCCCGCCTGACCGCCGCGCGGCACGGCCCCACCGCCGCCAGCTCGCCCCGCTGACGCGCGGGACGCTGACGGAACGCCCGCCGAGCGGTACGGTGCCCCGTGCCGAGCGCCGTGCGCGAGGCCACACCCCCGGGCCGTTCACCCGGTCGCGGGGGTCCAGCCCCTCCGGGTATCCCTCCCGGCACGCTCCCCGCACCGGCAGCCGTCCCCGCCATATCCCCCTCGTCCGGGGCGAGTTGGCATGCGCGCCGTCCGGATCGGACGGCACACCGGGGTCCGCCGTTCCGGCTCGGCTCCGGTGTCCGTCGTTCACGGCCTCCTTCCCCCACCCCGGGGCGCCTCCGGCCCGCTCGGGGCACCCCGGCGGGCGGGACGGACCGAGGCGAGGCGGGTGGCCCGCCGGGAGCGGGATGACCCGGCCGTCCCGAAGAGCGGGGCAACCGGTCGGTTTTCACCGGGGGTTCCGCTCGCCACGGAAGCGACAACCGCTTCCCCACCCGCCCCGGCACCCCCTCCCGCCCCGGGCACGGCGCCGCACACCAGGACGCCGGAACGGCGTGAGAGAGCGGGGATGGCGGGATGACGACGCGGACGGCGCCCGCGCCAGCGGACGTACCCCGGATCTCATCCCGTGGAATCCGCGCGGGAGCCGGTTCTCACCGGGCGTCCGGGCGCACCGGGCACCCGAG
Organism: Streptomyces sp. AJS327; assembly: GCF_013450295.1. Classification (GTDB taxonomy): domain Bacteria; phylum Actinomycetota; class Actinomycetes; order Streptomycetales; family Streptomycetaceae; genus Streptomyces. Next base: position 1,328,099 of record NZ_SKBR01000002.1, on the reverse strand, counting down.
AACGCCGTCCCCGGAGCCGGACTCGGACCGGGTGCCGCCACCCCGGGACGGGGGCGCGCCGAGCCGCGGGCACCGCCCCGTCCGGGGCGCCCACGTCAGCGTGAACTTCCGTGCCATGGAGGGGAGTTCGACGGACACGGGGGCGGGTGGACGGCCCCCGGAAGAGGTGACCGGCCGGTTCCCGCCGTTACGTCCGGCTCGCCCCAGGGGCTCATCCGACCGCCGCCGGGGGCGACTTGGCCGGGTGACGGGAGCAGGAGACGGGAGATCAGGAACTCGGAGACCGCCCGTCAGGGCGGGAGTTCGACCGTGCTCGGTGGCGGACCGACCACCGGTACCGCCGCGAACACCCGTGCTCGCGGCGGTGGTTGGCAGGTCCTCACCGGGGCGCGCGGCGAGGCCGAGACCACGCGCGAACACGGTGGCCCACCGGCCGACAGCTCGCGTGGCCCGGGGACCGGGACGCCCCGAGGGACGGGGCTCTTCCGGGAATGACGCCATTACCGCCCGGAATTGTCCCGGGCGGCCCGGCGAACGACGGACCTCAGAGCACCGGAAAACCCCGTCGAACGGGCTCACTCTCCGGGGCCCGGTCCGATCCCGTGCGGATCGTCATGCGTGCGCGCGCTCCACCTTGGGTATCGGCGCATGGGACGGAGGTGCGGGACACCGTCCCACCGCCCGGGGCTGCGACCGTCCCGCGACCCACTTACCCGAATGTACGGAGCCGCGCGCGGGTGGCCCGGCGGGCGACGGACATCAGTGGGCCTTGGCGTAGGCGTCCTGAATACCGGCCGGGATACGGCCGCGCTCGTTCACCTCGTAGCCCTGTTCTTTGGCCCATTCCCGGATCTTGGCGGTGTCCGGGTTGGTTTGGGGACGTCCGGCGGACTTCCTCGGGGACCCGACCGCGCCACGGCTCTTCCGGACGCGCCGACCCGCCTGAATGAATGGACCCAGGGCCTCCAAAAGCGAGTCCTTGGACTCGGGCGACAAGTCAATCTCGTACTCAATGCCGTCCACGGAGAAGGGGACGGTCTTGGCGTCCTCGCTCTCCTCCCCCGTGAGATCGTCAGTGACAATGGTGACGACTTTCTGCGCCATGACTGCCCTCCACACGACGTCCTGGTATGCCCAGCATCATCGGGTAACAATGGCTCGCACGTCAATTCCAGCCGACAAATAGGCCGTCCACCATGGTGGGTGTTCGACACCACACCACGGCAGCACGGGAACACGGCCGGAGTTTGTGAAGCGGCGGCCGGTCACCCGCCTTCACCCCACACCCGTCCACGGCGGCACTCCGGCCAACCGGCTTCGCGGCAACGGTTTCCCCTCTCAAGCACCGACCCTGACCAGGTACGACGCGAGGGTAACCGCAGTGTGCGCCAGGGGTTTTGGGGTCCGGCCCGCCCCCTTCCCGACCCTTCCCACGACACCCAGGACAGCGCGGGAGGCGCGGCCCGTTCCCCGCGACGGGTTCACGAAAAGCCCTTTCCCATCCGGATCCCCGGCGAGAACCTCCACCGTTCCCACCCGGCCCCGGTGTTAGCCACACGCCACCCCTCCGCGCCACGGGGCGTGTTCCGGCCGTACTTCACGGTGGCCGGCGAACTACCCCGCACGGCGGGCGACATGGATCGGGTGGCACGGGAAGGCACTATCCCACCGGTGTTCAGCGCGACAGCCACCGGTGCACTTTTCGGTCATCCTTCCCGCACCCGGGGAACAGCCGTCCCACACGGCTAAGTGAACGCACGGTCACCCAGATTCGAAATTTTCCGGGGAACGCGGTCGGTTTTCTCCCCCACCGAGGCACTCTGGTCGCGGGGAAGTGCGCCCGGACGACCGTGGAGACGGGCGACGGCGGGTTCCCGGCGATGGCGGGACGATGCCTTCGTGTCGGTCCCGGATTCCCGGCATCACCCCCCAATAGTCTCAGAGCCGCCGAGACCACCCGGGACGCCGAGACCGGACTTCTCGGCCCTGTGGCCGCGCACGGAACGGGCCATGGACAGTCCGCGGCGAAAACCCGTCAGCGGAGATTGGCGCCGGAGAACCCCGGAGAACCACCATGAACGGATTCCGCAAGGGCGATTTCACCCATGACCTCGGACATCACGTGACGGGGATGGTGACGGGGGTGGAGAGTGAACACCTCACCCTGGCCTCCCCCCACGGCGACGAGTGGGAACCGCCTTCCGCCCTGGTGCGTATCGCCACCGAGTGGGAACGGGAAGCATTTCTGGACGTCCTCCGGCGCGAGTGGGCTTTCCCCCGCTGAACCGCCCACCGCCGCCCGGCGGCCCCGCCCCGTCGCCCCGCGTCTCACGTATCCGGCCCGCGCGCGTGCGCGCGGGCCGAGGGAGGAGGGCCGTATGTTCTCGCCACCGGCCGACCCCCACCGGACCCGGCTCATGCGCCAGGTGTTCGACCGCAGCGCCGTCGCGCTGCGGGTGCGCCCGGACGGCGGGCATGTCTGGGGGTGGTACGGGCGCACCCTGAGCGGGCGGGTGCGCGCCCCCGGTCGCCGACCGGCCTGGCTGCGCGTGACCTCCACCCCCGAGCACCACGGGGTCCGGCGCCTACACGACGGCAACACGGCGGCGCGGATCTTCGACGGCCGCGTCCCCAAGCCCGCGCTGCTCCAGGTCTGGGAGCACACCCACGAACGAGGGACGTTCCGCGCCGAGTTGAGCCAGTACGTCACGGAGCCTCCGCTGTCCGGCGGACCGGTCCTCCGGCACGAGCCGCCGCTTCCGGCCTCCTGGTGGGGCGCGCTGCGGATGGCGCTGGAGACCGTGGCGGGCACGCCGACCGACCGCGAGGTGCTGCGGCAGGAGTGGGTGGACCGCGCCGTACCCGAGCTGCTGGGGGTCCCGGCCCCCCGGGTGACCGAGTGGAGCACCGCCCACGGGGACCTGCACCCGGGCAACCTCACCAGCCGCGGCCCGCTGCTGCTCGACTGGGAGGGCTTCGGACGGGCCCCCCGGGGCTACGACGCGGCCACGCTGCTGGCCTCCTCGCTGACGGTCCCGGGGTTCGCCCGCCGGGTGCGCGCCACCTTCCCGGTGCTGCGGACCGAGGCGGGACGCGTCGCGCAACTGATCGTCATCGCGGAACTGCTGGAGACCGCGCCGCCCGGCGACTACCCGGACGCGATCACCGCTCTGCGCACCCTCGCCGCGCACCTCACCCGAGCCTCCCGGGGCCACCCCCGGTGACCGGGGAGGGTCCGCGCCGCGCTCCGGTGACGCGGGGCGCGCGGCCCCGGCGGAGGGCGTACCGGCCGTGGGGCGGGCGCGGCGGCGGGCGCGGCTCGTGCGCGGGCCGCCGGTCCTCTAGGGTGAACGGTTCATGGCCGGATCGGCTGAACGCACGCGACCGGCGGACCAGCCGAGCCAGACCCACGGACCCGCCAGACCAGCCGGACCGAGCTGGGCCGGACCGGCCCGGAGCGGGATGGACGCGAGCGATATCCGTGGTGCGGCACCACGGGGTGAGGAAGGGGCGGGCGATGCGGCAGCCAGCGCGACACGCGCTCCGTGGCGCCCTCATCCTCGTCTGGGGCGCGCTGCTCCTGGTCGCGAGCGCGGCCCCCGGCGCGTCCGGCGCCGCCCCCATGCCGGTGGCGGACGCGACGGCCGAGGGCCCGGCCCACAGCGGGCAGGCCCGCTCCGCGCACTCCGGCCAGGAACCGCAGTACGCGCACGCCGCGCGGCACGCGGTGGCGGCCTCGGCGCACGAGGTGCGCTGGCCCACCCAGCCCCTCGGCCCGGCCGGGCCACCCGCCGCCGGTCCCGGCGCTCCCGCCCTGCTGGAGGGGCGTGCGGCCGTCGGGCCACGGCAGGAGCGCGCGCCGCCGCGCGCCGATCACTCCCCACAGGCTCCGCGCGGTCCACCCGCTGCCCGGAGCAGTTGACGATCTCCGTGTCCGCCGGAGTGGACTCCCCACTCCCACCGGGGCGGCCCGGCCGCGCGCGGCTGGGCGCGCTCCGGTAACCCCGCATGGGTCTGTCCCCGTCCCGCCCGGCGGCCGTTGGTCCCCCGTGGGCCCGGTGGCCGACGGTCCCGGGGCGGAGCCCGGCGTCCCGCCCCGGCGGACACCCCCCATTCCCCACGCGTACGTCCCGGTGGTGCCGGGGCCGTACGCACCGTTCCGCCGTGGAGTTGTCTTGTCGCCCCGTAAACCGAGCGAGCCCCGCGAACCACGCCAGACTCCGGGCCGGTCGCGCGCCCCGCGCGCTTCCCGTGCCCCGGCTCCGAAAGAGCCCGCCACGGCGCGGGCGTCCACCACGTCCTCGTCCCCCGAGGGGGACGAGGACACCGCCGGGCCGGACGGCCCGGAGCCGAAGGCGCGCTCGCGCCGCTCCCGCCCCGCCCGGCGTTCGGGCGGCCCGGGTCGTCCCCGGGGGCCGGGGAGTTCCGGCTCGGGACGCGGGGGCTCGTCCGGTCCGCGCTCCTCCCGCGCCCCACTGTGGCGGGCGCTGGTGGCGATCGGCGTCGTCGGACTGTCGCTCTTCTTCGCCCTGACGACCCCCGCCCGGCTGGGGCTGGACCTGAAGGGCGGCACGCAGATCGTGCTGGAGACGCGGGACGGCCCCGAGGTGAAGGCCGACGGCGCCGGCACCGACCGGGCGCTGGAGGTGCTGCGCCAGCGGGTGGACGCGCTGGGCGTGGCCGAGCCCACGCTGGCCCGCTCGGGCGAGAACCGGATCGTGGTCGAGCTGCCCGGGGTGCAGGACCCCCGCAAGGCGGCCAAGGTGATCGGCCGGACCGCGCAGTTGACCTTCCACCCGGTCGAGGGGCTGGCGAAGCCCGGGGAGAAGGACCCGGGCAAGGGCTCGGGCAAGGACGGCGCGAAGGCGGACGGGAAGGGCGAGCGGGTACTGCCCGACCCGGACGCGAAGGGCACCAAGCTGCGGCTGGGCAAGTCCGTGCTCACCGGCGACGGTGTCAAGGACGCCGAACCCCGGCTGGACGAGCGCGGGGGCGGCTGGAACGTCAGCATGGACTTCCGGGGTGGCGCGAGCGACACCTGGGCGAAGCTCACCGGGAAGGCCGCGTGCGCGCCTCCGGGCGACCCGTCGCGGCGGGTGGCGATCGTGCTGGACGACCGGATCATCTCGGCGCCGAGCATGCAGGAGGACGTGGCCTGTGGCTCCGGCATCACGGGCGGCTCCACCCAGATCACCGGAAACTTCAGCGACACCGAGGTCAACGACCTCGCGGCGCTGATCAAGGGCGGTGCCCTGCCGCTGCCGGTGGAGACGGTCGAGCAGCGGACCGTCGGCCCGACGCTGGGCGCGGACGCCATCGAGGCGAGCGCGCAGGCCGCGATCATCGGCCTGATCTGCACGGGCCTGTTCATCATCGCCGTGTACCGGCTGCTCGGGGGGCTGGCGACGATCGCCCTGGGCCTGTACGGGCTGATGTCGTACGCGGCGATCGTCGCGATCGGGGCCACGCTGACCCTGCCAGGGCTGGCGGGGTTCGTGCTGGCGATCGGCATGGCGGTGGACGCGAACGTCCTGGTCTTCGAGCGGGCGCGGGAGGAGCACGAGCGGCCGAGCCTGCGCGGCCGGGTGCGCGACCCACGCGGTTCGCTGCGCACCGGCTTCCAGCAGGCGTACAGCGCGATCATCGACTCCAACGTGACCACGCTGCTCGCCGCCGGTCTGCTGTTCTTCCTGGCCACGGGCCCGGTCAAGGGCTTCGGGGTGACCCTGTCCATCGGTGTGCTGGTCTCGATGATCTCGTCGCTGGTGATCACGCGGGTGCTGGCCGACTTCGCCGTGCGCCGCAAGAGCGTGGCGCGGCGGCCGAAGTTGCTCGGCCTGACGGGCGCCGCGCGGGTGCGGAACTGGGTGACCGCCCGGCGGCCGCGGATCGCCCACCGGCCGCGCCTCTGGCTGGGTGTGATGACGGGACTCGTGCTGGTGGCGCTGGCCGGAATCGGCCTGCGCGGGATGGAGTTCGGCGTCGAGTTCACCGGCGGCCGGGTCGTGGAGTACGGCACGAGCAAGCCGGTGAACGTGGACAAGGCGCGGGAGGCCGTCGCGGACGCGGGGTTCCCCCGGGCCGTCGTACAGGAGTCCGGGGACGGCGAGATCACGGTCCGCACCGAGAAGCTCTCCAACGACCAGCAGGAACAGATCCGTTCGGGCCTGGAGCCGCTGGGCGGCGAGGTCACGGTGGAGCGTGACGAACAGGTCGGGCCCAGTCTCGGCAGCGAACTGCGCACCAAGGCGCTGATCGCGCTGGGTGTCGCCGTTGCCGCCCAGCTCATCTATCTGAGCGTGCGGTTCCGCTGGACCCTCGCCACGGCCGCCGTGGTGGCGATGGCGCAGGACGTGCTGCTGGTGGTGGGCCTGTTCGCCTGGCTCGGCAAACCGGTGGACAGCGTGTTCCTGGCGGCGCTGCTGACGGTCATCGGGTACTCGGTGAACGACACCGTCGTCGTCTTCGACCGGCTGCGCGGGATGCGGCGTCTCGACCGCGAGACGCCGCTGCCGGACCTGGCGGACTCGGCGGTGCTGCGCACCCTGCCGCGGACCATCAACACCGGTATGGGCGCGATGTTCATCCTCGTGGCGCTGGCGGTCCTGGGCGGTGACTCGCTGACGGACTTCTCCGTCGCGCTGCTCGCGGGCGTGACGGTCGGCATGGCCTCGACGGTGTTCTCCGCGATCCCGCTGGCGGTGGCACTGGAGCACTGGCGGCCCGAACCGAGCCGCCGGCCGACGGAGAAGAAGGAGTCGCGCGGCACCGGAGCGGTGGTCTGAGCGACCACCCGAGCCAGCCGCCCCATCGGACGACCGGCCCCGCCCCAGCGCGGGGCCGGTCACCGGGAGGGGCGGTCGCGCGCCCCGGCCGCCCGGGCGAACGCACCGGTCGGACGGCGACGTCCCGCCGGAAGCGCCGGTTCCCACCCGGCACCGGCCGCGTGGCCCGACGAACGGCTCTCTGCCCACGCGCGGTTCAGGTGACGCCTGCTGGCTTCCGTATCGCCGTCCAGCCGGGCTGCGAGTCCCGGACCGATCTCGGCGCGGATCTCCCCCTGGCCGTAGGCCCGTTCGGCGGCGACGGCCAGCGGGCGCTCGTCCAGTTCCCTCGCCCGCCGGGCGTGGCCACCGACCATGGCGATCCGGCCGAGCCAGGTCAGCGCCTCGACCGCCTCGGTCCACAGCCCGAGTCTGCGTACACCAGGCGCACCGCGTGTTCGGCACCCTTCTCGGCGGCGAGGTCGAGGGCGAGGGCGCGACGCAGGTTGACCGTCTCCGCGTCCAGCCGTTCCAGGCAACGCCGTTGGACCGGGACGCGCGGCGACGCGCTCTCCCGCTCCGCCAGTTCGGCGCAGCAGCGCACGAACCGCGCGCGGACGGTGTCCTCCCCACCCGCGTCGGCGAGCCGTTCCGCGCAGTAGGGGGCACCGACTCCAGCAGCCGAAGCCGGTCCCCGGGCGGACCACCAGTGACCGGTCCACCAGCCGGGACAGCAGCCCGGGCACCCGCCGCACCCCCTTCAACAAACGCTCGTCGCCAAGCGGTGCCGGGCTGCGTGGGAGGTCGTGCTCGGGCCGAGCGTTCGGGGGGGGGCTCGCGGGTGGGGCGGAAACGACGCATCCCCACGGCTGTGGGAGCCGTGGGGATGTGGTGGTGTCCGAGGGGGGACTTGAACCCCCACGCCCGATAAAGGGCACTAGCACCTCAAGCTAGCGCGTCTGCCATTCCGCCACCCGGACAGGGTGTGTGCCGGGCCTCGCGGGCTCGGCGACACGGAAACCATAGCAAGGTCGCGGGGTGCTTCTCACCTCGGTTGGCGGAGCGGTACCGATGGTGAGAGCACCCTCACGCTGCGTACGGATCGCGCTGGTCACGGGGGCGGCGGGGGTTTCGGTGGCGGTCGCCAGCCGGGTCGCGGGGTGGGGAGAGTCAGGGGTAGCCGTGGGTGGCGGCGAGTCCGCACTCGGGGTGGGGGAAGGGGTACGCGCGGGCGTCCAGCACCGGGTCGTGGTGGAGGTCCGTGTGGTCGAACCGGGCGATGTACGTGATGAGGCGGGAGCGGCGCGGGCGGCTCGGGTGGCGCGCGTCCTCCTGCCCGGTGGGGCTGGCCGCCCAGCGCGGAGGTGGTGGGGCCCGGCGCCCCGGGCTGGGACGGGCGGGTGGGCCGGGACAGTCGGGGGGTCGGGGTCAGGGGGTGGGGTCAGGGGTGGGGGGCAGCGCGAGGTCGAGGAGGAGCCGCTTCACGGAGGTGGCGGGGAACGGGCCGGTGGGGTGGGCGTCGAGCGCGTCGGGGCGGGAGCAGAGCAGCAGGGGTCCGTCGTCCGGGTCGGTGGGGAGCAGTCCGTGGCTGCCACGCACCGGGGAGGCGTCGAGCGGCACCACCGCCATCGTGTAGCGCAGGCCGGTCTTCTTGCGGGCGAGCGCGGTGGCGGCACGCAGCCTGACGAGGCGGTCATGGGGGTCCATGAACAGCTCGGCGGGGTCGTAGCCGGGCTTGCGGTGGATCTCGACCAGACGGGCGAAGTCGGGGGCGCGGGCGTCGTCGAGCCAGTAGTAGTAGGTGAACCAGGCGTCGGGCGCGGCGAGGGCCACGAGTTCGCCGGAGCGGGGGTGGTCGAGGCCGTGGGCGCGTTTGCCGTCCTCGTCCAGCAGCCGGTCGACGCCTGGGAGTTCAGCGAGCGTCCGACGCACGGTGGGGAGGTCGGCGGGGTCGCGCACGTAGACGTGGGCGATCTGGTGGTCGGCCACGGCGAAGGCTCGGGAGGTCCAGGGGTCGAGGTACTCCATGCCGTCCTGGGTGTGGACCTCCAGCAGTCCGGCGCGGCGCAGCGCGCGGTTGGGGTGGGCGTGGCGGCGGACGGGGGTGATGCCGTACTCGGAGAGCGCGACGACGGTGCGGCCCTCGCGGGCCGCCTGGTTGAGGAGCGGCGCGAGGGCGGTGTCGAGTTCGGCGGCGGCCCGCCGGGCGCGCGGGTGGTCGGGGCCGTACCGCTGGAGGTCGTAGTCGAGGTGCGGTACGTAGCAGAGGGCGAGGTCGGGGCGCCGGGTGGTCAGCAGGTGGCGGGTGGCGGCGATGATCCAGCGGGAGGAGACGAGGTCGGCGCCTGGGCCCCAGAAGTGGAAGAGCGGGAACGTGCCGAGGCGGTCGGTGAGTTCGTCGTGGAGTCGGGGTGGGCGGGTGTAGCAGTCGGGTTCCTTGCGGCCGTCGGCGTGGTAGACGGGGCGGGGGGTGACGGTCCAGTCGGTGTCGGCGCCCATGGCGTACCACCAGCAGACGTTGGCGACGGTGTAGCCGGGGTGCCGGGCGCGGGCCGCGTCCCACAGCTTCTCCCCGGCGACGAGCGCGTTGTGCTGGCGCCAGAGCAGGACGTCACCGAGTTCCCTGAAGTACCAGCCGTTGCCCACGACACCGTGCCCGGAGGGGGGTTGGCCGGTGAGGAAGGTGGACTGGGCGGCGCAGGTCACGGCGGGCAGCACGGTGGACAGCGGGGCCCGGGACCCGGCGTCGGCGAGGGCGCGCAGCCGGGGCATGTGTGGCAGCAGTCGCGGGGTGAGACCGACGACGTCCAGGACGAGCAGGGGATGGGGCCGGGTGCCCTCGCTCATGACAGCTCCTTGAGTCCGAGTCCGGTCAACAGGTCCCGGGCGACGCCGAGTTCGGCGGCGATCCCGTCCGCCAGTTCGGCGGGGGTGCTGGGGCGCAGGCCGGGTGGGAGGGCGTGCCAGGTGTAGGTCTCCACTTCGAGGTGGTGGGTGCGCGGCGTGGCGCCACCGACCAGGTGCCGTACGGCGGCGGCGAGTTCGTCGGTGGTGGCGGTGAGGGGCGGGGCCGGTGGGGCGTGCAGCGGCACGTGGAAGTGCGCCCGCCACGGGGTTGCGGTGGGGAGGGCGCCGGGGAGCAGGGCGAGGCCGAGGTCGTCGGCGCGGTGGCGGAGGGGGTCGGAGCGGGCACGGGTCTGGTGGAGGAAGCGCGGTTCGTCGAACTCCCGGAGAGCGGCACGGACTTCGGGGTGTGCGGGGTGTTCGGCGTGCAGGGCGGCGGAGAGCTGCGCCTTGACGACGGGGATGCCCGCGCCGGTGAGGGTGGTGAGGGCGGTGGCCGGGTCCTCGAAGCCGGTCGCGAGGTGGCAGGTGTCGACGCAGACGCCGATCCGGTGGGCCGGGGGAGCGGCCCGGTGGGTGAGCGCGGCGACGGCCCCGGCGGTGGTCTCCACCACGCATCCGGGCTCGGGTTCCAGGCCGACGCGGATCCGGCGTCCGGTGCGTTCCTCCAACGCGTCGAGCCGGCGGGCGAGTTCGGTGAGCTGGTGGAGCGCGGCACGCAGGGCGGTCTCGCCGAAGCCGGTGTGCCAGCCGAGCGGCAGGGTGGAGACGCTGCCCTCCGTGGCGTCCTCCGGGAGGAGTCCGGTGAGCAGCGTGGCGAGCCGCGCGGTGTGGTCGAGCCGGGCGGGGTCGGTCCAGTCGGGCCGGTAGACGCGGTACTTGACGCGTTCGGCGCCGAAGCCCCGGTAGGGGAAGCCGTTGAGGGTGACGACCTCCAGCCCGTGCCGGTCGAGCGCGGCACGCAGTCGTGCCAGTTCTTCGGGGCGGGCGGTGAGTTCGGCCACCGCGTCGTGGGCGAGCCAGAGTCCGAGGCCGAGGCGGTCCACGCCGAGCCGTCGCCGGACGGGTTCGGCGTACTCGGTCAACTGCCGCCGCACGCCCGGGAGGTCCTCGGCGGGGTGCACGTTGGTGCAGTAGGCGAGGTGCACGGTGGAGCCGTCGGGATGCCGGAAACGCATCGCCGTCTCCTCACTCTCCGCCGCGCAGCACGGAGTTGCCCTCGTGCAGCGCGTCGGCGGCGGGTGCGGGGACCTCCAGTTCGAGGCGTCCGCTCTGGCCGTAGAAGGCGACCGGGTTGTGCCACACGACGAGGTCGACCTCGTCGTGGGTGAAGCCGCCGTCCAGCATGGCGTCGGCGACCTCCCGGGTCTTGAGGGGGTCGCTGCGACCCCAGTCGGCGGCCGAGTTGACCAGCACCCGGGCGGTGCCGTGCGAGCGGAGCAGGCGGACCATGCGGCGCGGGTCCATCTTGGTGTCCGGGTAGATGGAGAAGCCGAGCCAGCAGCCGCTGTCGGCGGCGGCGCGCACGGTGGTCTCGTTGAGGTGGTCGAGCAGGACGCGTTCGGCGGGCAGCCGGGACTCGCGGAGGACGTCGAGAGTGCGGGCGAGTCCGGCGGCCTTGTCGCGGTGCGGGGTGTGGACGAGGGCGGGCAGCTCGTGGTCGGCGGCGAGTTCGAGCTGCGCGGCGAGGGCGTGGTCCTCGGCGGGAGTCATGGAGTCGTAGCCGACCTCGCCGACGGCGACGACGCGGTCCTTGATCAGGTAGCGCGGGAGCGTGTCCAGGACCGGGACGCAGCGTGGGTCGTTGGCCTCCTTCGGGTTGAGGGCGAGCGCGCAGTGGTGGGCGACGCCGTGCTGGGCGGCGCGGTAGGGCTCCCAGCCGAGCAGCGCGTCGAAGTAGTCGGTGAAACTGGCGGGCGAGGTGCGGGGCTGGCCGAGCCAGAAGGCGGGTTCGACGAGCGCGCGGACCCCGGCCTCGTACATCGCGGTGTAGTCGTCGGTGGTGCGGGAGGTCATGTGGATGTGCGGGTCGAAGATGCGCATCAGGGCTCCTGGGGGCGCGGGCCGTTGCCCCGGGCGGACTCCAGCGCCCGGTGCAGGTCGGCGGGGACGGGGCGGTCGGCGGCGCGGCGCTCGTCGGCGTAGGCGGTGAGCATCCTGGCGAGTTCGGTGTCGCCGTGGGCCCGCCGTCCGAGGTGGGCTACGGCGCTCAGCGGGACACCGGTGAACAGGCACTTGAGGACGGCGTGCCGCCAGGCGTGCGGGTCCAGGTGGGCGGCGGCGTAGGGGCCGACGGCGGCGGCGAGCAGCCGGGTGTCGTGGGTGCGGAGGGCGTCCTCCACCAGCGGCAGCGCGTCCGGGCCGGTGACGAGGTGGGGCAGGGCCCGCAGGACGGCGCGGCGTTCGTCGGCGGTGCCGTGCTCGTAGAGGCGGGTGAGGGTGGGGGCGTCGGCGGCGGCGGCGTGCAGCAGCAGCACCCGGGCGGCCTCCCTGGGGTCGGTCCGCTCGGCGGTGTCGGCCGGGCCGGTGCGGTGGGTGGTGCGGCAGCGCCGTCCGGCTTCCGCGAAGTGCCGCTCCCAGCGGGGTGGTTGGCCGCCGGGCGGGTCAGCGGGGCGGCGGGTCGCGCTGGCGGCGTCGGCCGCGTCGTCCAGGGCGCGGTGCAGCCAGGCACGGGCGGCCGCGTCCAGGCGCATCTCCAACGCGGTGCGGAGGGAGGCGAGTTGGCTCATCATGGGGCGCGCCTCCCGCCGTTCTCGGCGGGCGCGGCTCTTCCCGGCCCCTCCCCCTCCCCGGCGCAGCCGGGTTCGGTCACGCTCCCGGTGCCAGGGGCCGTGCCGGGGCTCGCGGTGGACGGCGCTACCGGGGTGACGGGGCTGGTCGAACCGCCGCCCCCGCCGGGCGGTCCCGAGGGGTCGCGCGGGGTGGGGCGGGCGCTCCGCCGGGCCCTGCGCTCGGCCTCACGGAGGAAGTTCCGGGAGTCCCGGGCGAGTTCGGGCCCGGCGTGGGAGTGGCGCGGCAGTTCGACGGTGACCAGGCCCCGGTAGCGGATGCGGCGCAGCTCCCGGAGTACCGGGGGGAAGTCCATCTCGCCCTCGCCGAACGGCAGATGCTCGTGCACACCGCGCCGCATGTCCTCGATCTGCACGTGCCGCAGCCAGGGTGCGGCGGCGCGGACGCAGGCGGCGGGCGACTCGGGTTCCAGGCAGTGGCAGTGGCCGAGGTCCAGGGTGAGGCCGAGGGCCTGGGGGCCGTCGAGGGCCCGGCGCAGCCGGTGGAACCCGGCGAGGTCGCCGAGGAGGTGGCCGGGTTCGGGTTCGACGGCGAGGGGGACGCCAGCGGTCTCGGCCTGCGGCAGCAACGCGGCCACGGCGTCCGCGAGCAGCGCCCACGCCTCGTCCCCGGGGGTGTCGGGGTGGCGTGGGCCGCTGGCGAAGTGCAGGGCGTGGGCGCCGAGTTCGGCCGCCACCCGGACGGCGACGCGTAACAGCCCGAGGCGGCGGGCGCGCGCGTCGGGGTCGGGATCCAGCAGGGTGGGATGGTGTTTGCGGCGTGGGTCGAGCACGTAGCGGGCGCCGGTCTCCACGGTCACGGTGAGGTCGTGCGCCGCCAGCAGCCGGGCGGTCTCGGCGGTGCGTGCGGGCAGGTCGGGGGCGAGGGGGTCGAGGTGCATGTGGTCGAGGGTCAGCCCGACGCCGTCGTAACCGAGGTCGGCGAGCAGCCGGAGCGCGTCCGGCAGCCGCAGGTCCGCGAGGCCGTTGGTGCCGTACGCGTAGCGCAGCGGCGCCGGGCGGAGCGGGGTGTCCCGGTCGGGTGTGGGCAGCGGGCTCAGTGGGTGGGGTGCGGTGCTCATGTGGGGCTGACCTTCCGGGAGAGGCGGCGGGCGAGGGGCAGCAGGGCGAGCAGCGTTCCGGCGGTCACCGGGGAGCCCGCCCGGGCGGTGAGCGCGGACTGGAGGGGGATGGTGGCGCGGATGCCACCGCCGACCGCCCGCTGGAGCGACGGCGGGGTGGGGTGGAGCGCGGCGCGGGCCAGCGGCCCGGCGAAGGTGGCGAGGTAGCCGCCGGCCGCGGCGCGGGCCGTGAGGTGGGCGGTGGAGGCGGGGCGGGCGGGCCGCCAGGGCGCCGCGCGGCTCGTGATGAGGCCCGCGGCGAGCGCCGCCGCCACCGGGATCCCGGGGCGGCCGCCCTCCGCCTCGCGCCGGGAGACGGCGGTGACGGCGACGGTGTGGGAGCCGAGCAGCGCCGCCGAGGGCAGCGCGGCGGACGCGGGGCGGGCGGTCGCCCTCGGGTGGGCGGTGGCGACCGCGCCGAGCAGCAGGTCGAGGGCGCGGGCGGCGCCCATCGCGGCCGGTCCGCCGACGGTGTGCTTCAGCCGCAGGTCGTAGGCCCAGACGGTGGCGGCCAGTGCCCCGGCGACGCCCAGCGCGGGCCGTCCGGCGAGCGCGGCGAGGCCGAGCCCGGCGCCGGTCAGCGCGGCGGAGGCGGCCAGCGCCGCGCCGGGCGCGATCCGGCCGGAGGGCAGGGGGCGTTCGGGGCGCTCGACCGCGTCGACGGCGCGGTCCGCCCAGTCGTTGAGCGCCATGCCCGCCTCGTAGAGACAGAGCGCGGAGCCCACGGCGAGCGCGGTGCCCCGGTGGGGGCGGCCGCCGACCGCCGCCGCGCCCGCCAGCGCGTCACCGGGGACGCTCAACACGGCGGGCAGGCGCAGGAGTTCGGCCCAGGCGCGGCCGGTGCCGGGGCTCACGCCGCCGCCCGCAGCCGGCCGGCCAGATCCAGCAGGTCCCGCCACTGGTCGGGCAGGGCGCTGGGGCCGGAGTCGGGGTCCTTGAAGAAGAACCCGAGACCGTCCAGTGGGCCGCCCCAGCCGAGGTGGTGGGCGCGGGCCAGGATCCGCGCCAGATCGAGGACGAGCGGGGCGGCGAGCGCCGAGTCGCAGCCCTGCCAGGTGGTCTGGAGCACGGCGCGGGTGCCGAGGAAGCCGTCGACGGCGATGTGGTCCCAGGCGGTCTTCCAGTCGCCCAGCGCGGGCACGTCGTCGATGTGCGAGGCGCCCTCGGGGAGGTGGCCGAGGACGTCGGTGAGCACCCGGGACTTGCCGGCGTTCTTCGCCGCCGCCGCGCCCGGGTCGGCGAGGGCGGCGCCGTCTCCCCCGCCCAGCACGTTCGTTCCGGACCAGGCGCGGACGGTCAGGGCGCGCTGCGCGAACATCGGCGCCAGCACCGACCGCAGCAGGGTCTGGCCGGTCTTGCCGTCCCGTCCGGCGTGCGGCGGCCCGGAGGCACTGGCGGCCTCGGCGAGCGCCGGGTGCCGAAGCCCGGACGAGGGCGTGAAGTTGACGTAGGCGCATCCGGCGCGGAGCGCCGCCGCGGCGTACCGGGAGCTGGGCGGCGGGTCGCCGGGGCCGGGCGCGGGCTCGGTCGAGGCGACGTTGACGACGACGGTGCGGTCCAGTTGGTGGTCGCGGGCGAAGGCCGTCAGGTCGGCGGTGACCGCCGCGATCTGCTCCTCGGTGCGGGCCCGGCCCCACGCCTCGGCTCCGGCCGGGGGGCCGGGCAGCGGGCCCGGCCCGTCCGGGGCGGCTCCGGCGGGCGGCGGGCCGCCCACGCCGGGGCGGATCTCCGCGTCGGCGGCGGCGAGTTGGGCCCGCGTGGCGGCCGGGAGACCGGGGGGCAGCACGCCGGCCAGGACCAGGTCCTCGGCGCGCTCCGGGAGCGGGCGGGACGCGAGGTCGTGCCCGCCGAAGACCAGGTTCTCCAGGGGCGGCAGCCCGCATCCGGCGAACACCCCGGTCTCGGTGACCATTCCGGTGGGTGGGTGCAGTCCGGCGGTGACGGCGGCGTGACCGGCGACGGCGGTGGTGGCGACGGAGCCGCGCGCTCCGATCAGCCAGACACCGACGCGCGGTCCGGAGGGGGCGCGCGGGGATGTGCGGTCCTGGGTCACGGGGCCTCCCTGGTCGTCCTGGGTCGTCCTGGGCTGTGCTGGCTCGTCTGGTTCCCCCGCGGTGGCGGCGGATCCGGCCGCCCGCCGCGGCGCCCGGCTCCCCCGTCGCCGTGCTCCCCCGTGCTGGCTCCCGGGCGTGGAGCCGCCGGAGCCCCGCGCCCGCCGCCGGGCGCGGGGCGGGACGCGGGGTCGTGCGGTGGCCGGTCACGCGGTGCGCCCGGCCAGCCCCACACGGGCCGGGTGCCGACGCGCCGGACGGTTCGGCTCCGACGCGCGGGCCCGGACCGGTCGCCGGTGGATCGTGGCTAGCGACCACCCCCGTCGGGCAGTTCCCGCACCCGGACGTCGCGGAAGGCGACCTCGTCGCCGTCGCCGTGGTTCTGGAGGCCGATGTGGCCGTCGGTGAGGCTGCGCGCCGGGTCGGTGTTGGTGAAGTCGTTGACCTGCTGGCCGTTCAGCCAGACCCGCAACCGCTCGCCCTCGACGCGGAGTTCGAAGGTGTTCCACTCCCCCGGCGGGTTGAGCGCGGCGTCTCGCGCCGCCGCGTCGGGGGCCTGGAACCCGTAGACCGAGCCGGTGGTCCGGTCCGGCGCGTCGGTGGCGTCGATCTGGACCTCGTAGCCGTTGTCCACGGCGGACTGGGGGTCGTCGGAGGCGGGGAAGCCCAGGAAGACCCCGGAGTTGTCGTCTCCGGACATCCGCCAGTCGAGCTTGAGCGAGTACGAACCGAACTCCCGCTTCTCGTACCAGAGCAGCCCCATGCCTCCCACGGTAGTGAGGCTGCCGTCCTCGCCCAGCTCGAAGGAGCCGGGGCCCGCCTGCTTCCAGCCATCCGTGCCGCCGCCGTCGAAGAGCGGGGTGTAGTCCCGCTCGGCGCGGCAGTCCGCGGACGCGGCCCCGCTCGCGTAACGGACGCCACCCAGCAGGTGGGTGCGGAAGTCCTCCTCGGCGAAGGACTCGCCGGTGTGGCCACCGCCGGTGTAGAACGACCGGCCACCCGCGTACTCCTGGCACCAGGCGATCGGATGGTCCTCGCCCATGGTGCCGCCGGTGTAGGAGTCCTCGTCGAGGGAGGCGAGGACGCGCGCCCGGTCGCGCACGCTGGAGCGGTAGTCATACCACTCGTCGGTGCGCCGCCAGAGCGGGCCGAGGTGCGCGGTGGCCGGGTGGGCGTGGTCCTCCACCGTGGCGGTGGCGGGCTGGACGGCGGGGTGCGCGGCGAAGTACGCGCCCACCAGCTCGCCGTACCAGGGCCAGTCGTACTCGGTGTCGGCCGCCGCGTGCACGCCGACGAACCCGCCGCCGTCGGAGACGTACCCCTCGAACGCGGCCTGCTGGGTGTCGTCCAGCACGTCGCCGGTGGTGGAGAGGAAGACCACGGCGTCGTACCCGGCGAGGTTCTCCGGGGTGAACGCGCCCGCGTCCTCGGTGCTGTCGACGGTGAACCCGTGCTCCGCGCCCAGCTCCTCCAGGGCCGCGATCCCGTCGGGGATGGAGTCGTGCCGGTATCCGGCGGTCTTGGAGAAGACCAGGAGGTTCCGGTCCTCCAGGCCCGCGCCGGGATCCCGTTCGCGCTGTGCCGCCGCCGGGGGTGGCCGCTCTCCGTCCCGGCTCCCGGCCGCCTCCCGCTGCTGTGCCGCCTGCGCGGGGAGGGCCGAGGCGCCGAGGAGCAGCGCCACCGCCAGCACCGCGTTCCGTGCCGTACGACGCATGGGTGATGCCCCTTGTCAGTGTTATCCGTGTTATCCGTGTCGTCCGTGCCCGGCGCGGACGGCCCGGCCGCGCCGGGTGCGCGCGTCCGGCCCGTCCACCGCCGCCGGTTCCGCCACCCCCTCCCGCTCGGTGTCCCGCCGTGCTCGCTCGTGCCCTGTTCTCGCGTGTTCTCGCGTGTGCCGTCCGGGCCGTCCGCCCGCCCCGCGAAGGCCGGTCGCGGGACGGGCGGGTGGGCGGTCAGTTCCGCGTCACGGTGAAGCTGTCCACGTCGTACAGCGCTCCCGCACCGCCGGTGAAGACCAGGTACAGCGGGACGGATCCCTCCGGGGCGCCGCTGAGCGCGGTGCTCACCTCGCTCCAGCCGTCACCGGCACCGACCTTCGCGGTGCCGAGCAGCGTGCCGTCCGGGGCTCCGGCGCGGACCTCCAGCGCGCCCTCCCCCGCGGAGCGGACCCGGGCGGTCAACTCGGCGGCGTCGCCTGGCACGTAGGGGTCGAAGGCGATCCACTGGCCGTTCTCGGCCCCGGTGACGGCCTTGCCGCCCTCGGCGCCCTCGGCTTCGCCGACGGTGACGCCGTCGGCCGCCTCGCTGTGGTGCTCGGCCTGCCGGTGCTCGGGCTGGAGGACGCTCTGCGCGCCGCCGGTGAGCGGCGGCTGCCCGCCTCCGCCACCGTCGGTGTAGCGGGCGTCGATGACCCCGAAGATGTTGGCGTTGGGGTCGTGTTCACCGTCGCTGGAGGTCTTGAGGGTGCCGGAGCAGCCGGTGGCGCTGGTGATCGGATGGCCGTGGCTGTCGTGACCCAGGACGTAGGAGACCTCCACCCGCTCGCAGTCGATCTCGCCGTCCTCCGGGTCGGTCACCGTGACCTCGAAGGGGATCTCGTCACCGAAAGCGAACGGCTGCCCGTCCCGGGGCAGTTTCAGCTCGACGGTGGGCGCGGTGTTCCCCACCGTCACGTGCACGCTGGCGGTGCCGGTGGCCCCGGAGGGGTCCTCGGCGGTGAGCGTCGCCGTGTAGCTGCCGTTCTCGGTGTAGGTGTGGGTGGGGTTGGCCTCGGTGGAGCCGCCGCCGTCCCCGAAGTCCCAGCTGAGGCTGAGGTCGTCGCCGTCGGCGTCGCTGGTGCCCTCGGAGGAGAACGCGACCTGGAGGGGCGCGGTCCCGCTGGTCACGTCGGCGGTGGCCTGGGCGATCGGGGAGTGCCCGCCGGTGGTGGCCTCTATGCGGTAGACGGCGGAGTTCTCGTCCCCGGCGAAGTAGCCGGTGCCGTAGTCCAGGACGTACAGCGCGCCGTCCGGGCCGAACTCCATGTCCATCACCTGGGTGCCCTCCCAGGGCACGTCGTGGATGGCGCCGGGGGCGCCGTCGGCGCCCTGCTCGATCCGTTTGATCCACTGGCGCCCGAACTCACCGGCGAAGAAGTCCCCGTCGTACTCCTCGGGGAACTTCACCGCGGAGTCGAGGTCCGGGTCGAACCGGTAGACGGGGCCGCCCATCGGGGACTCGGAGCCGTCCCCGAACTCCGGTACGGAGGCGCCGTCGTAGGAGATCCAGCCGGGTTTGGCGGCGGGCAGTTCGGTCAGCCCGGTGTTGTGCGGCGACTCGTTCCGCGGGGCGGCGCAGTCGAAGCTCTCGCCGGAGGAGCCGTCCGCGAAGTCGTGGTCCACGTAGGGGTCGTTGTCGCCGTGGCAGTACGGCCAGCCGTAGTTGCCGGGTTCGGTGATCCGGTTGAACTCGACCTGCCCGGCGGGGCCGCGGGCCGGGTCGGCGGTGCCCGCGTCCGGCCCGTAGTCACCGACGAGGATGGTGCCGGTCGGCTTGTCGACGCTCATCCGGAACGGATTGCGGAAGCCCATCGCGTAGATCTCCGGCCGGGTCCGCTCGGTGCCCGGCGCGAACAGGTTGCCCTCCGGCACCTCGTACGTGCCGTCCTCCTGGACCGTGATCCGCAGGATCTTCCCGCGCAGGTCGTTGGTGTTGGCCGAGGAGCGCTGGGCGTCGAACGCGGGGTTGCGGTCGGCGCGTTCGTCGATCGGGGTGTAGCCGTCGGACTGGAAGGGGTTGGAGTCGTCGCCGGTGGACAGCAGCAGGTTGCCGTCCTTGTCGAAGGCGATGTCCCCGCCGACGTGGCAGCAGATGCCCCGGTTGGCCGGGACGTCCAGGATGGTCCGCTCACTGTCGGTGTCCAGGGTGCCGTCCTCGCGCAGGACGAAGCGGGAGAGCCGGTTGACGCCGTCGAACGGGGCGAAGTCCTCGGCCTTCCCGGTCTCCGGCGCGTCACCCGCCGGGGTGTCCAGTGGCGGCGCGTAGTAGAGGTAGACGAAGCGGTTCTCGGTGAAGCCGGGGTCGACCCCCACGCCCTGTAGTCCCTCCTCGTCGTGGTCGTAGACGGGGATCTCCCCGGCGACCTTGGTGGTGCCGCCCCGGTCGGTCAGCCGCAGGGTGCCCTCGCGGGCGGTGTGCAGCACCGAGCCGTCGGGCAGGACCGCCAGGGTCATCGGCTCGCCCGTCTCCTCCACCCCCTTCGCGAGGGTGACCTGCTGGAATCCCTCGTCCGCCGCCTTCGCGGCCGGGGCCCCGCCGGGCGGTGGCGCCGCCTGGGCCGGGGCCGCCGCCAGGCCACCGCCGACCATCAGGACGCTCGCCAGGAGCGCCAGGCCGGTGCGGAGTCTCCGCCGTCGTGCGCCGCGCGGTCTGCTGTACACGCGTGTCCTCCTGAGAAGGGGTAACGGTCAGTGCTGAGTTCGCCGTTCGCGACGCCGTGTGTGGAGGGCACGGCGCGTGACCGTGGTGCCGGTGGTGCGTGGCGTGCTGGGCATGACACGTGGGACGGGGCGCGTGGGTGGTGCGGCGTGCGGTGGCGGGTGGGCCGCCGGGACGGGCCCGGGCGGAGCCCGGGCCCGGTGGCCGGGCGGGCTAGCTGCTGAAGGCGGCGTCGAAGGAGGAGGTGGGCGGGTCGTAGTCGTACGCCCGCAGGCGGCGGAGCGCCTCCGGGGCGCCGCGGAGCCGGTCCATCCCGGGGTCCTCCCACTCGACGGAGACGGGTCCGTCGTAGCCGATGGAGTGGAGCATCCGGAACACGTCCTCCCAGGCGACGTCGCCGTGCCCGGCGGAGACGAAGTCCCAGCCGCGCCGCGGGTCGCCCCAGGGAAGGTGGGAGCCGAGGCGCCCGTTGCGCCCGTCCAGCCGCTTGCGGGCCTCCTTGCAGTCGACGTGGTAGATCCGGTCCCGGTAGTCGTAGAGGAAGGTGGCCGGATCCAGGTCCTGCCAGACGAAGTGGCTCGGGTCGAAGTTCAGCCCGAAGGCGGGGCGTTCACCGAGCGCGTCGAGCGCCCGCCGGGTCGTCCAGTAGTCGTAGGCGATCTCCCCGGGGTGCACCTCGTGCGCGAAGCGCACCCCCTCCGCGTCGAACACGTCCAGGATCGGGTTCCAGCGCTCCGCGAAGTCCTCGTAGCCCCGCTCCACCATGCCGGGCGGCACCGGCGGGAACATCGCCACCAGATGCCAGATCGAGGAGCCGGTGAAGCCGACGACGGTGCGCACCCCGAGCGCGGCGGCGGCCCGCGCGGTGTCGCACAGCTCGGTGGCGGCGCGCCGCCGCACCCCCTCGGGGTCGCCGTCGCCCCAGATCCGCGCGGGCAGGATGGCCTGGTGCCGCTCGTCGACGGGGTGGTCGCAGACGGCCTGGCCGACCAGGTGGTTGGAGACGGCCCAGCACCGCAGCCCGTACCGCTCCAGCAGCGCGAGCCGCCCGGCGACGTAGCCGGGTTCGTTCAGCGCCCGGGGCACCTCGAAGTGGTCGCCCCAGCAGGCGAGTTCGAGTCCGTCGTAGCCGAAGTCGCGGGCCAGGCGGCAGACCTCCTCCAGGGGCAGGTCCGCCCACTGTCCGGTGAACAGGGTGAACTGTCGGGGCATACGGTACTCCGTGGGGTGTGAGGTGGTTCGGTGGCACGGTGCGTCGGGGCGGCCCCAAGCACGGCGGGCCGCCGGGTTCCGGTCAGCCCGGCCCGGGGACGGAGGTCAGCACGGCGTTGCGCCCCGCGCTCTCCTCGACCGCCGCGAGCACCCGCTGCACCTGGAGGCCGTCGGCGAAGGACGGTTCGGGGTCGGCGCCGGTGGCGATGGCGCGCAGCAGGTCCCGGGCCTGGTGGGTGAAGGTGTGCTCGTAGCCGAGGGCGTGGCCGGGCGGCCACCACGCCTCCAGGTACGGATGGCTCTGTTCGGTGACGAGGATCCGGCGGAAGCCCGACTCGTCGGCCGGGTCGGAGTGGTCGTGGAAGTACAGCTCGTTGAGCCGCTCCAGGTCGAAACCGACCGACCCGCCGGTGCCGTTCAGCTCCACCCGCAGCGCGTTCTTGCGTCCGGCGGCGACGCGGCTCACCTCGAAGGAGGCGAGGGCGCCGGAAGCGAACCGGCCGGTGAACAGCGCCGCGTCGTCGACGGTGACCTCGCCGGTCGACTCGCCCGGCACCGGCAGGGGCCGCTCGTGCACGAAGGTCTCGGTCTGCGCCGAGACGCCGGTGAGCGGTGCCCCCACCAGGTGCTGCGCGATGTCCACGGCGTGCGCCCCGAGGTCGCCGAGCGCCCCCGAGCCAGCGCGCTCCCGGCGCAGCCGCCAGGTCAGCGGGAAGTCCGGGTCGACCAGCCAGTCCTGGAGGTAGCTCACCCGCACGTGCCGGATGGCGCCCAGCCTGCCCTTGGCCACCAGCCGCCGGGCCAGCGCCAGTGCCGGTGTGCGGCGGTAGTTGAAACCCACCATCGCCAACCGGCCCCGCAGGCGGGCCGATCGGGCCGCCGCCGCCATCGCCTCCGCCTCGGCGACGGTGTTGGCGAGCGGCTTCTCGCACAGCACGTGCTTGCCCGCCTCCAGCGCGGCGACGGCGATCTCGGCGTGGCTCTCGCCCGGGGTGCAGATGTCCACCAGCTGCACGTCGTCCCGGGCGATCAGCCGCCGCCAGTCGGTCTCGGCCGCGCCCCAGCCCAGCCGTTCGGCCGCCGCCCGCACCCCGTCGCCGTCCCGGCCGCAGACGGCCGCCATGACGGGGCGCAGCGGCAGGTCGAAGACCCGGCTGACGGTCCGCCAGCCCTGCGAGTGCGCCGCCCCCATGAAGGCGTAGCCGACCATCCCGACACCGATGGTGGGGGCGGCGGTGGGCACTGTGCTGTCGTACGGCATGAGGCTCCTCCCTCTCGGGGACGCGCGGACGCCGACCGGGCCAGTCGGCGCGGGGTGCTGCGGGTGGATCGCGGGGCCGGGACCGTCACGTGAAGCCGACGGGCAGGTACTCGTCGACGTTCTCCTTGGTGACGACGGCGGAGTAGAGGGTCAGCGAGGCGGGGATCTCGAACTCCGCGAGTCCGCCCACCCCCTTGCCCTGGCCGAGGGCGCGGGCCAGGTCGATCGCGGAGGCGGCCATGGTCGGCGGGTAGAGCACGGTGGCCTTCAGCACGCCGTCGTCCTTCTTGATGGCCCGCATGGCGCGCTTCGAACCGGCGCCGCCGACCATCAGGAACTCGTCGCGGCCCGCCTGCCTGATGGCGCGCTCGGCGCCCACGCCCTGGTCGTCGTCGTGGTTCCAGAGCGCGTCGAACTCCGTCTCGGCACGCAGCAGTTGGGCCATCTTGCGCTGTCCCGACTCGACGGTGAACTCGGCGGCCTGGCGGGCGGTCTTCCGGATGTTGGGGTAGTTCTTCAGCGCGTCGTCGAAGCCCTCGGTGCGCTGTTTGGTCAGCTCCAGGTTGTCCGGCCCGGACAGCTCCACCACCCGCGCGCCCTTCTTCCCTCTGAGCTTCTCCCCGATGTAGTGGCCCGCGTTGAGGCCCATGCCGTAGTTGTCGCCGCCGATCCAGCAGCGGTAGGCCTGCTGCGAGGCGAAGACCCGGTCGAGGTTGACGACCGGGATGCCCGCCCGCATCGCCTTCAGCCCGACCTGGGTGAGCGCCTTCCCGTCGGCCGGGAGGATCACCAGCACGTCGACCTTCTTGTTGATCAGCGTCTCGATCTGGCCGATCTGCTGGGCGTTGTCGTTGGAGCCCTCGGTGCTCTCCAGGGTGACGTCCTCGTACTTCCCGGCCCGCTTCCGCGCCTGCTCGTTGATGGCGTTCAGCCAGCCGTGGTCGGCCTGCGGCCCGGCGAAGCCGATGGTCACCTTCTTGCCGGGCCGGTCGTCGGCGATCCCGGCCTGCTCGGAGCCGCCGTCGGCGCCGTCGTCGTTGTTCTCGTTGCTCGTGCATCCGGCGGCGAGCAGCGCGGCACCGGCCGCCGAGCCGAGGAGCAGGTTTCTGCGGGAGGTCGCGGAGCGCTGTGGATTCTCGGTCATGACGTCGTACGACCCTTCTGGACCAGGACGGCGGCGACGATGATCGCCCCCTTGGCGATCTGCTGGACGTCGCTCTGGAGGTTGTTGAGGGCGAACAGGTTGGTGATGGTGGTGAAGACGAGGACGCCGAGCACCGAACCGGTGAGAGTGCCCCGGCCGCCGCTGAGCAGCGTGCCGCCGATGATCGCGGCGGCGATGGCGTCGAGTTCGTAGAGGTTTCCGTTGGTGTTCTGGCCGGAGCCGGTCAGCACCACGAGCATGAAGGCGGCGATTCCGCAGCAGAGCCCGGACAGCAGGTAGAGCATCAGCCGCTGGCGCCGCACCGCGATCCCGGCCAGCCGTGACGCCTCCGGGTTGCCGCCCACCGCGACCGTGCGGCGGCCGAAGGTCGTCCGGTTCAGCAGCAGCCAGCCGAGGGCAGCCACCACCGCGAACACGATGACCAGCGGCGGCACCCCGAGCACGTAGGAGTCGGGGACACCCAGGTCGAGGACCGCGTCCACGGTGACCACCTGGGTCTTGCCGTCGCTGATCTGGAGAGCGAGTCCGCGCGCCGAGGCGAGCATGGCGAGGGTGGCGATGAACGGCACCATCGGGCCGTACGCGATCAGCAGCCCGTTGACCAGCCCGCAGCCCAGCCCCACCAGCACCGCGCACATCAGCATCCCGCCGAGGCCCAGGTCCTGGGTGGCCACGGTGGTGGCCCACACCGAGGCCAGCGCGACGATCGCGCCCACCGAGAGGTCGATCCCGCCCCCGATGATCACGAAGGTGACCCCGACGGTCACCACCCCGATCACCGAGGCCTGGGTCAGGATCAGCTGCATGTTGTCCGTGCTCAGGAACTCGTCCGGCGTGGTGAGCGCGCCGACGGCGGCGAGCACCGCGAGGACCCCGAGCAACGACAGGTGCAGCGGGTCGAGCCGGGGCGCGGCCCGGAGGCGGCGCGGGGACGGCGGCGGCGCGGGCTCCTTCGCCGCGTCGGCGCTGGGCGGACTCAGCACGAGGCGCTCCCTTCCATGACCAGGTCCAGCACCCGGCGCTCGTCGAGCCGCCGGGCGGGCGCGGTGTGTACGACACGTCCCTCGCGCAGCACCAGCACCCGGTCCGCGAGGCCGAGCACCTCGGGCAGGTCGCTGGAGACGAGCAGGACACAGACGCCGGAGTCCGCGAGACGGCGGATCACGGCGTACAACTCGGCCCGGGCGCCCACGTCGACGCCGCGCGTCGGCTCGTCCAGCAGCAGCACCCGGCAGCCGCGCAGCAGCCAGCGCGCCAGCACCGCCTTCTGCTGGTTGCCGCCGGACAGCGTGCGCACCGGGCGCTCCGGATCGTCCGGGCTCAGGGCCAGTTCCCGGGTGTGCTCGGCGGCCGCGGCCCGCTCGCCGCGCGAGTCCAGCCAGCCGCCACGGGAGAAGCGGGGCAGCGCGGAGACCGTGACGTTCCGCACCACCGACTCCAGCAGGAACAGCGCCTGCGACTTCCGCTCCTCCGGGGCGAGTCCGATGCCCGCGCGGACGGCCGCGCGGATGCTCCCGGGGCGCAGCGGCGCCCCGTCCACGAGCACCCGGCCCGCGGTCGGGCGGCGCGCCCCGTACAGCGTCTCCAGGATCTCCGAGCGGCCGGAGCCGACGAGCCCGGCCAGCCCCACGATCTCCCCGGGGCGCAGCTCCAGGTCGAGCGGGGCGAACTCCCCCTCGCGGGCGAGTCCTTCGGCGCGCAGCACCGGTTCGGCTGAGCCCGCGTCCGGGTCCAGGGGCGCGGGATCGGACCCGGACGCGGGGGCTTGGGGAGGGAGCGGCGCGCGGGGCGGGAAGGGCTGCCGCGCGGCCTGCCCGGTCATCAGGGTGACCAGGTCGGCGGTGGGGGTGGTCGCGGCGGGGAGGTCCCGGGCGGCGACCCGGCCGTCCTTGAGCACCGAGACCCGGTCGCCGATCCGGCGGATCTCCTCCAGCCGGTGGGAGATGTAGACGACGGCGACGCCCTCGGAGGTCAGCCGGGCCACCACCCGGAAGAGGTTGGCGGTCTCGTCGGGGTCGAGCGCGGCCGAGGGCTCGTCCATCACTATGAGCCGGGTGTCGTGCGAGAGCGCCCGCGCCATGGAGACGATCTGCGCGGCGGCGGCCGGGAGTTCGCGGACCGGCGTCGCCGGGTCGATCTCCGGGTGCCCCAGCCGGTCCAGCAGCGCCGCCGCCCGCTCCCGCGTCGCGCGCGGCCGGACGATGCCCCGGGTGGCGACCTCGTGCCCGAGGAAGACGTTCTCCGCCACCGAGACGTGCTCCACCAGGTCCAGTTCCTGGTAGATGGTGGCGACGCCGAGCCGCATGGCACGCAGGGGGGTGCTCAGCCGGACCTCGCGCCCCTGCCAGACGATCCGTCCAGCGTCCGGCTGGTGCGCGCCGGACAGCACCTTGATCAGGGTGGACTTGCCCGCGCCGTTCTGCCCCAGGAGGCAGTGCACCTCGCCCGCCTCCACCCCCAGGTCCACGCCGTCGAGCGCGCGGACTCCGGGGAACGACTTGGTGATGCCGGACATGCTGAGCAGCGGTGCCATCGCGGTCCTCCGTACGGACGGGCAGGACGGGCAGAGCGGTTGGCCGGTACGCGGTGCGGCGTAGGCCGTGGTGCGGGGGTGCGGCGACGCGGCGACGCGGCGACGCGGATCGTGCCGGGCCGTCGCGGGCCGTTCCCGGCCGTGCGGGCGGTACGAGCCGTGCGGGCGGTGCGGAACTCACGGTGCGGCAGGTACGAGGTGCGGGAGGTGCGGGAGGTGCGGCCGTGCCGGAGGGCGCGCCGCCACGAGAACGGGCGGCGCGGTGGTGCGCGGATGGTGCCGGGGCCGATCAGCGGTGCGGATGGTGCGGCCGAGCGATGGTGCGGGCCGTGCGGTGACGCGGATCGTGCCGGGCCGTGCGCCGCGGCACCGCCACACGGGGCGGCACCGGGTGCCCGGGCGGCCGGCGGGCCGCCCGGGCGGTTCGGGCGGTTCGTCAGGCGGGCGAGTACAGGTGGTCGGTGATGAGCCGGGCGGCGCCGGTCACCCCCGCCACCTGCCCCAACTCACCGAGAACGATGGGCAGATTGCCGGTCGCCAGCGGCAGCGACTGGCGGTAGACCTGGGTGCGGACGCTGGCCAGGAGATTGTGCCCGAGGCCGGTGACCCCGCCGCCGATCACCACCAGCGCCGGGTTGAAGAAGCTGACCAGCCCCGCGATGACCTGCCCCACCCGGGCGCCGCCCTCCCGGATGAGGTCCAGCGCCGCCGCGTCTCCCGCCGAGGCGGCGGCGGCCACGTCGGGGGCGCTGAGGCGGCCGGCGCTCTCCAGCCGGGTGGCCAGTTCGGCCGAACGGCCGTCCCTCGCCGCCGACTCGGCGTCCCGGGCGAGCGCCGCGCCCCCGAAGTACGCCTCCAGGCAGCCCCGGTTGCCGCAGGCGCACTGCCTGCCGTCGGTCACCACCCGGATGTGCCCGATGTCGCCGGCGCTGCCCGTGGTGCCCCGGTGGACCTCACCGCCGACGACCACACCGCAGCCGATACCGGTCCCGATCTTGACGCAGAAGAAGTCCCGTACCGAGCGCGCGACTCCAGCCTGCATCTCCCCCATGGCCATGAGGTTCACGTCGTTGTCCACCATCACCGGGCAGCCGAGTTCCTGGCCCAGCACCTCACGGACGGGGAAGCCGTCCCACCCCGGCATGATCGGCGGGGCCACCGGCACACCCTCGGGGAACCGGACCGGCCCCGGCACGCCGACACCGGCGCCGTCGAACCCCTCGGCCACCCCGGAGTCGCGGAGCTTCGCCACCATGGCGAGCACCTGGTCGAAGACGGCGACCGGCCCCTCCCGTACGTCCATCGGCTGGGTGAGGTGACCGAGAATCTCCAACTCCGGCCCGGTGACGGCCACATCGATGGAGGTCGCGCCGATGTCCACACCCAGGAAGCGGAGTTGGGGCGCCAGCCGCACGTTGTGCGATCGACGGCCGCCCCGGGAGGCGGCCAGCCCGTCGGCGACCACCAGCCCGGTCTCCAGGAGCCGGTCCACCTCGACCGCCAGCTTGGAACGCGAGAGACGCACCCGATCACCCAGCGCCGCACGGGAGTTGGGCCCGCCGTCCCGCAACAGGCGGAGCAGCCGCGCCTGGTGCGCGTTGCCGGGACGAGCAGTCATGCGCCTCACCGCTACCCCTCCCGCCGCACGTCGGCATCCGGACCGGAACGTCACGGGGAACGTAGCAGCGGCCGGAAGAGCTGGGAAGAAGTCGTGCGGGAATCGATCAGACTTTTTCCCGTGAGAGGACAAAGTGAATCTTCCCCCACTCCGTGGCCTCCTCCCCCTCCCCCGCCCCGCCCGGCGGAGCCCGCCGCCGCACCCGCCCCCGGCACGGAAAACCCACCTGCTCACGGGGGGGTGACGCTGCCAGAATGCGCGGATGCGGAACGACTGGATGCTCGACGAACTCGCCCACGCGGGCCCCGAACACCTCACCCCGGACTTCGTCACCGGATTCGACCGGAAACAGGGCTACCCCGACCCGTCGGAGGACCTCGACCTGCTCGCCGCCCACGGCCTGGACCACACCGCGACGGTGCTCGACGTCGGCGCCGGAACCGGCCAGTTCGCGCTGCGGGCGGCCCGGCGCTTCGGCCGGGTGGTGGCCGTCGAGATCTCCCCCGCGATGCGGGCCGCGCTCCGCGCCCGCGCCGAGGAGGAGGGGCTGGACCGGCTGGAGTGCGTGGCCGCCGGATTCCTCTCCTACACGCACGAGGGGCCACCGGCCGACGCCGTCTTCAGCCGGCACGCCCTCCACCAGCTGCCCGACTTCTGGAAGGCGCTCGCCCTGACCCGGCTCGCCGCGACGCTGCGGCCCGGCGGCCTGCTCCGCCTCCGCGACCTGATCTACGACGTCCAGCCCACCGAGGCGGAGCCGCTGCTGGACGACTGGCTGCGGCAGGCCCACCCCGACCCCGCCACCGGCTACACCGTCGAGGACCTGGCCACCCACGTCCGCACCGAGTACAGCACCTTCCGCTGGCTGCTCGAACCCATGCTGGACCAGGCCGGTTTCGACATCCTCGACGTGCGCTACGAGCACCGGGTCTTCGGCTCCTACCTCTGCGTCAAGCGCTGAAGCGGCCGCCCGGCCCCCACGGGGCCCCGGGACGCGCGGCCGTACGCCCGGGTGGCGGCGCCCGGGATGCGCGGCGCCCGGCGCGGGCGCACGGTGGGCCCATGGCACCGGTCACCGTGTACCCACCTGACGAACAGGGCGCCCGCCGGGTGCGGGCGGACGGCCTCATCCTCGGCCTGGCCTACAACGTGACCGACGTGCTGGAGTTCCTGCGCCGCGCCGGCCTCGACCCCACCGAGGTCGACCTCGGCGGCCCCCTCATCGAATGGCGCGGCGGCGGCCCGGAGACCTGGTCCCCCTCCGACTGAACCGGGCGCGCCGTGGGCAGCCGCCGCCCGCCCTCCTCGGACGAGACGAACGGCCGCCGTGGCGTCAGGGGTTCTCCCGGGGCCCCCGGGGAGGGTCTCGCTTATCCCACGGCGTGACCGATGAGTTCGTGGCTCCCGGCCGGTCACATCTCCTGACACCCACACGGAAGGACACCGCCATGCCGGAGCTTCTCGTCGACTTCATCACCTCCCTCGACGGCCACGCGTCGGGAGAGGGATGGCCCGGGTTCTGGGGCCTTGAGGGCCCGGAGTACCTCGCGTGGCTCGGCGAACAGCCCGAGGCCACCCACCTGATGGGGGCGAACACCTACCGCCAGATGTCGGGCTTCGCCGCCGGGGAGGTCCCCGACGGCCAGGACGAGTTCCGGCCCGAGGAGGAGGCCTCCGTCGACGAACTCACCCGCGCGTCCAAGGTGGTCTTCTCCTCCTCCCTCCAGGCGCCGTTGACGTGGGCCAACACCACGCTCGTCCGGGACGACGCCGTCGAGGCGGTCCGCGCCATGAAGTCGGGTGGCTCGGGGCTCCTCACCACGGTCGGCAGCCTGAGCCTGTGCCGCTCCCTGCTGCGGGCCGGGCTCGTCGACCGCTTCCGGGTCGTGATGTTCCCGGTGATCACCGGGGCCACGGGCGCGGAACGCATCTACGACGGCTATCCGGACGTCGCCCTGGAGATGGTCGACCACCGCACCTTCGACGGCCGCATCCAGCTGGTCGAGTACGAGCCCCGCGTACTCGACCACCCGCCGCTCGGCGCCCCCGCGTGACCTCGCCCCGCCCCCCGGGACGATCAGCCAGCCCGTCGGCCGTGACCTCCGGGGGAAACCTCCCGGCGTCCCGTTCCGCGTCATCCGGGACGACGGGACCGCGCGGGTGGGCGGTCAGGTGCGGCCGCGTTCCTCCTGGGCGCGCTCCAGGGTGGCGGAGCGCGCACTCCAGTCGGCGTGCAGCACGCGGTATCCGGCCGCTCGGTACGCGTCGCACACCCGGGGGTCGTCGTCGACGACCACCGCGACCCGCTCGCGCCCGGCCAGCCCGCGCAGCAGCTCGGGCTTGACCGTCCGGGCCGGTCGACGGTCGGCGTCACCGCGCATGCGCAGGCGTCCGGCCGGGAGCCCCTGCCGCTCCAGCCAGCGCTCGGTGTCGCGACGGCAGCGCTCCGGGCGGCCGGTCACATAGCCGAGATCGCACTCCTCGGCCCAGCGCAGGGCCAGTTCGACGCCTTCGGGGAGCGGCGGGTCACGCGGGGCCGCGCGGAAGAAGGCCCGCCAGTCCCGGGGCGCCGACTCGACGTACCGCAGCCGGTGGCGGACGTCCGCGAGGGTGCCGTCCAGATCGAACACCGCGAGCCCGCGTTCCGTCGGCCGCGCCATCGCTCGCCCCTCTCCTCCGCGCCGTCCCCGAACCCGTCCGAGTATGCCGGGCGCCCGCCCGTCACACCCGCCGTAGGTACGGCGGGGCAGACCGGGGCGGGGCAGGACCACCCGGCGGACCGCGCACCGCGGGCGCCTGCCCGATTCCGCCCGGTGCGCACGGGGCGGCCCGGAGCCGCCCGGGAGCACCGCCCCGGTTCCCGGGGTTGTGCCCCAACCACCCTGACGCGGGCCAACCACCCTGACGCGGGCTGGTTTTCCCCTGTACACGGGGGGAGTGCGCGGCCGGGTCCCCCGGGGGCCGCACGGCCTCCCGGGGGCCCGCCTCCCCGCCCCGACGGACCGTCGAAAGGGTGTGGCCAGGCCCGTCGGAGGCGGGCGCGGAAAGGTGGAAGACGGCGCGCCGGACGAGATCTCGGTTCGGTATCCGAATGGGCGCGGAGGTTTGCCGGGGCGGCGCCGAATCCGGCACTGGACCACGTGATTCCGGTCAGGGTTATGGTCAACTCGGGCCGGGATTCCTAGGGTTCCTCGCCATGACGCCAGGGATACTCGCCCGCTCCCGCAGTGTCGCGCCGGCGGGCTGGAGTCGCTGGCTGGTGCCCCCAGCCGCGCTCTCGGTGCACCTCTCGATCGGCCAGGCGTACGCGTGGAGCGTGTTCAAACCGGCGCTGGAGTCGTCGCTCGGCCTCTCCGGTACGGCCAGCGCGCTCCCGTTCCAGCTCGGCATCGTGATGCTGGGCCTGTCGGCGGCGTTCGGCGGAACCCTGGTGGAGCGGAACGGGCCGCGCTGGGCGATGGCGGTCTCGCTGCTCTGCTTCTCCTCGGGTTTCCTGCTGGCCGCGCTGGGCGCCGCCACCCACCAGTTCTGGCTGGTGGTGTTCGGCTACGGCTTCGTCGGCGGTATCGGCCTCGGCATCGGCTACATCTCCCCGGTGTCCACCCTCATCAAGTGGTTCCCCGACCGGCCGGGGATGGCGACCGGCATCGCGATCATGGGGTTCGGCGGCGGGGCGCTGATCGCCTCGCCCTGGTCGGCGCGGATGCTGGACGGCTTCGGCTCCGACAGCGGGGGCATCGCCACCGCCTTCCTGGTGCACGGGCTGGTCTACGCGGTCTTCATGTCCCTCGGCGTGCTGCTGGTCCGGGTCCCGCCGGAGGGCTGGCGGCCGGAGGGCTGGGAGCCGCCCCGGGAGACCCGCTCGCTGGTCACCTCGGGGCGGGTCTCGGCGCGCGGCGCGGTGCGCACCCCGCAGTTCTGGTGTCTGTGGGTGGTGCTCTGCATGAACGTGACGGCGGGCATCGGCATCCTGGAGAAGGCCGCGCCGATGATCACCGACTTCTTCTCCGGTTCCGACGCGCCCGTGACGGCCTCGGCCGCCGCCGGTTTCGTCGCGCTGCTCTCGCTCGCCAACATGGCCGGGCGGATCGTCTGGTCCTCCACGTCCGACGTGATCGGGCGGAAGAACATGTACCGGATCTACCTGGGCGTCGGCGCGCTGATGTACCTGGGTATCGAGCGGCTGGGCGACAGCTCCAAACCACTGTTCGTCTGCTGCGCGCTGGCCATCCTCTCGTTCTACGGCGGCGGCTTCGCCACCGCCCCGGCGTACCTGCGGGACCTGTTCGGCACCTACCAGGTGGGCGCGATCCACGGGCGGCTGCTCACCGCCTGGTCGACGGCCGGGGTGCTCGGCCCGCTGATCGTCAACCGGGTGGCGGACGCGCAGGAGGACGCCGGGCACAGCGGCTCCGGGCTCTACAGCCTCTCCCTGATGATCATGATCGGGCTGCTGCTGGTCGGCTTCGTCGCCAACGAGCTGGTACGGCCGGTGCACCCGCGCCACCACGAACCCGCCCCACCCCGGGATCCCGCCGGGCCCGCGCCGACGGCACCGGCTCCGCCACCGGGCGCCCCGGACCGCGCGGCCTCCCCCGGCTCCGCCCACTCCGAGGAGGGCCCCAGGTGACCCGCCGCGACCGCGCTCCCGACCGGACCCCGCTGGCGGTGTTCGCCTGGCTCTGGGTCGGGCTGCCGCTGACCTACGGGCTGTACGAACTCTTCAGCACCGCCGCGCGGTTGTTCACCGACTGACGGCGCGGCGCCGACCGCCCGCGCGGCCCCTCCCCCGGGCCGTCCACGGGTCCCGGCGGGGTCTTGTGCCCTCGCCGGTACGCCCCGGCGCCGTGGAGGGGACGGCGCCGGGGCGCGGGCCGGTACCGCCCCTGGCCTGGGACGCTCACCGCGGTGCGGGAGAATGGTGGCAGGCCGGGACGGGCGCGGGCCGCCCCGGGCCCCGGCACACGGAGTGGGGAGTGAGGGCGATGGGACGGGTCACCGAGCGCCGGCGCGTCATCCGGCTGCGGAACGGCGTCGTGAGCGAGCGGCCGGACACCCTGGTCGCCGAGGAGCCGCTGGAGATCCGGCTAGACGGGAAGCCGCTGGCGGTCACCATGCGCACCCCGGGCGACGACTTCGCGCTCGCCGCCGGGTTCCTGGTCAGCGAGGGGGTGCTGGGCTCCCCCGCGGAGCTGAGCGGCATCACCTACTGCGACGGCGCCGACGAGGACGGCCGCAACACCTACAACATCGTGAACGTCCGGCTGGCGCCCGGCGTCCCGCTGCCCGACATCTCGCTGGAGCGCAGCGTCTACACCACCTCGTCCTGCGGGCTGTGCGGCAAGGCCAGCCTGGACGCGGTGCGCACCACGGCCCGCTGGCCCATGCCGGGGGCCGTCGAGGAGCGGGAGGCGGCGGAGCGGCCGGGCGCGCCGGGCGTCCGGCTCTCCCCCGAGGTGCTCTCCGGGCTGCCCGAGGCGCTGCGCACGGCGCAGCGGGTGTTCGACCGCACCGGGGGGCTGCACGCGGCCGGGCTGTTCACGCCCGAGGGCGAGCCGCTCGACGTCCGGGAGGACGTGGGGCGGCACAACGCGGTGGACAAGGTGGTCGGCCGGGCGCTCCAGGAGGGGCGGCTACCGCTGCGGGACACCGTGCTGATGGTGTCCGGACGGGCCTCCTTCGAGCTGGCCCAGAAGGCGGTGATGGCCGGTATCCCGGTGCTGGCGGCGGTGTCGGCGCCCTCGTCGCTCGCGGTGGACCTGGCGCTGGAGTCGGGGCTGACGCTGGTGGGGTTCCTGCGGGGCGACTCGATGAACGTCTACGCGGGCGCGCACCGGCTGGCGCTGCGGGACGCCGCCGGGGCCTGACGACGCGCCCCCGGCCCGCCCCGGGCACGCCCCCGGGGGTGCCCCGGGGGGTCCGCGACACGGAGTGCGGGGTTCCGTGAAGGGGGTTCGGTGAGGAAACCCCGCCGGAACTGCGACGGCCCCGCACCGTTCCCCTGACGACCCCGGCCGGGGCCCTATGAGCTGCGGTGATACCCCTCCCCCCACACGGCGTCATCGGATACGGTCACTCGCGCCGCCCCACGCGGTGGGGGCACGACGCCAAGGAGCACACCCATTGCGCGAGTTGACCGTCCCGGCCATGGTGACCGCGCCCGCCACCGGGGGCCTGGCGGACACCGTCTTCGAGCACGCAGCCCGGGTTCCCGACCATCCGGTACTGGCCCGTAAGGAGCACCGGGACGGCGAGAGCGTCTGGCGCGAGGTGACGGCGGCGGAGTTCGCGCGGCAGGTCACGGCGGTCGCCAAGGGCCTGCTGGCCGAGGGGATCCGGTTCGGCGACCGCGTCGCGATCATGTCAAGGACGCGGTACGAGTGGACGCTCCTGGACTTCGCGCTGTGGACGATCGGTGTCCAGTCCGTCCCCGTCTACCCGACCTCCTCGGCCGAGCAGGTGGGCTGGATCCTGCGGGACGCCGAGGTGACGGCGGCGATCGTCGAGCACGAGGGCCACGCCATGACGGTGGGCTCGGTCGTCGGCCAGCTGCCGAAGCTGCGGCGGCTCTGGCAGCTCGACGCGGACGCCGAGGCCCGGCTCTCCGCCGCCGGGGCGCACATCGAGGACGAGGTGGTGCACCGGCACCAGCTGGCGATCACCCCGGAGACGGTGGCGACCATCATCTACACCTCCGGCACCACCGGGCGGCCCAAGGGCTGTGTGATCACCCACGCCAACTTCATGGCCGAGGTCGACAACATCGTGGCCCAGTTCGAGCCGGTGTTCCGGAAGCGGGCGGGCGACCAGGCGTCCCTGCTGCTCTTCCTGCCGCTGGCGCACGTCTTCGGACGGATGGTGGAGGTGGCGGCGGTGCGCGGCAAGGTGACGCTGGCCCACCAGCCGGAGATGGCGGCCGAGACGCTCCTGCCCGACCTCGCCTCATTCCGTCCCACGTTCGTGCTGGCCGTCCCGCACCTCTTCGAGAAGATCTTCCGGGCCGCGCGGCGGAAGGCGGAGGCCGAGGGCACGCTGGGCCCCTTCGACAAGGCGGTGGAGGTCGCCGTCCGCTACGCGGAGGCCAGGGAGGAGCGGTCGTTCGGCACCGGCCCCGGGCCGAGCGCGGCGCTGCGGCTGCGGCACCGGTTCTTCGACCGGCTCGTCTACGCCAGGTTCCGCGCCGCGATGGGCGGCCGCTGCCGGTACGCGATGTCCGGTGGCTCCGCGCTGGAGCGGCGGCTGGGGCTGTTCTTCGACGGCGCGGGGATGCGGATCTTCGAGGGGTACGGGCTGACCGAGACGACCGCCGCCGCCGTGGCCAACCCCCCGGAGCGGCCACGGTTCGGCACCGTGGGACGGCCCGTTCCGGGCACGTCGGTCCGGATCGCGGAGGACGGCGAGATCTGGCTCCGCGGCGACCAGGTCTTCGGCGGCTACCACGGCGACCCCGAGGCGACCCGGAGCGTGCTGCGGGACGGCTGGCTGGCCACCGGCGACCTGGGCTCCCTCGACGGGGACGGCTACCTCAGCATCACCGGGCGGAAGAAGGAGATCCTGGTCACCGCCGGGGGCAAGAGCGTCTCCCCGCTCGCGCTGGAGGAGCGCGTCCGGGCGCACCCGCTGGTGGCGCAGTGCGTCGCGCTGGGCGACGACCGGCCGTACGTGGCGGCACTGGTGACGCTCGACCCGGACGCGGTCAGCCACTGGCTGATGATGCGTGAGAAGCCCGAGCTGGGCGCCTCGGACCTGGTGCGCGACCCGGATCTGGAGGCGGAGATCCGGCGGGCCGTGGTCGCGGCGAACACCCAGGTGTCCCAGGCGGAGTCGATCCGCACCTTCCGGATACTGGCCGCCCGGTTCACCGAGGAACAGGGGCTGCTGACCCCGTCGCTGAAGCTGAAGCGGCGCGCGATCGAGCGGGCCTACGCGACCGAGATCGACGCCCTGTACCAGGGCTGACGTGGGGCGGCGCGGGGGCCGGGAATGCGAGCCCGGCACAGATCGTCAAGGATGGTGGACGACCAGGACAACGCGTCCAGACGAACGAACGTGAGGACCGAACGCGTGAGCACCGTTCCCACCATCCAGCTCAACAACGGGATCTCCATGCCGCAGCTCGGCTTCGGGGTGTGGCAGGTCCCGGACGACGAGGCGGCCCGCGCGGTGGCCACCGCGCTGGAAGCGGGATACCGCAGCATCGACACCGCCGCCATATACGAGAACGAGGAGGGCACGGGACGGGCGATCGCCGCCTCGGGCGTCCCGCGCGAGGAACTGTTCGTCACAACCAAGCTGTGGAACAGCTCCCAGGGGTACGACGAGACGCTGCGCGCCTTCGACGCCTCGCTGGACCGGCTGGGGCTCGACCACGTCGACCTGTACCTCATCCACTGGCCGGTGCCCAGCCAGGACCGGTACGTCGACAGCTGGCGCGCCTTCGAGCGGATCCACTCCGAGGGCCGGGCCCGCGCCATCGGCGTCTCCAACTTCCAGCCCGCGCACCTCAAGCGGGTGCTGGACCTGGGCGGCACCGTCCCGGCGCTCAACCAGATCGAGCTGCACCCGCACCTCCAGCAGTCGATCCCGCGCGCCTTCCACGCCGACCACGGGATCGTCACCGAGGCGTGGTCGCCGCTCGGCCAGGGCGGGGACCTGCTCCGCGAGCCGGTGCTGGGCGAGATCGCGCGGAAGCACGGCAAGACCCCGGCGCAGGTGGTGCTGCGCTGGCACCTCCAGATCGGCAACGTGGTGATCCCCAAGTCGGTCACCCCGGCCCGGATCGCGGAGAACATCGACGTCCTCGACGTCGAGCTGGACGACTCCGACCTGGCGGCGATCGCGGGGCTGAACACCGACACCCGGCTGGGCCCCAACCCGGACGAGATGAACTGGCTGGGCTGACCGCCCCGGCGGCGGCTCCCGGGGCGGTGGGCGCGCGGCGGGTCTCCCCCGGCGCGCGCCCACCCGGGTCAGCCCGCGCCGTGCCCGGCGGCGATGGCCTCGATCCGGCGGGCCAGGGCGATGTCCAGCTCGGTGATCCGCCCGCCCACGCTGTGCGTGTTCACCGCCACGTCCACGGTGTTGTACCCCAGCGTGAGCGTGGCGTGGTGCCCCAGCTCCTCCTGGATCGCGGCGACGTGCGTCACCAGCGCGGCGGCCGGGAAGTGCCCGGGGAGCCGGTAGTGGCGGGCCACCCGCTCCTCCTCCACACTCCAGCCGGGCAGTTCGGCGAGCGCCTCCTGGACACGGGCGGGGCTCAGTGGCTCGGGGGGCATGCCGGTCTCCTCTCCTCGGGCCGGGGGCCGCCGCCAACCGGCGGTCCACAGGGGGTCATCCGGCCGGTTGTCAGCCTCGCACGGCCGCCCGGCTACCGCCGGGTCCGCGGGCGCCCCGTCGGATGGCGCGCCCGCCCGGGGCGGCGCGCCACGGCGGCGGCGCGGTGCCGGGCGGCGGTCGCCGCGTCCTCTACGGTGCGGCCATGGACCAGGAGAACGCGTCCACCGCGGCGTCCCGGCACCACGACGAGGCCCTCACCCTCCGCGTCGGGCGCGAGGAGCTGGTACTCCGTCAGCGGTACGAGGTCGTCAGCGTCGTCAACGATCTCCTCATCGCCGTCTGGTTCCTCGTCGGCAGCCTGCTCTTCCTCGCGCCGCACGGGACGCGGGCCGGGACCTGGTTCTTCGTGGCCGGCAGCCTCGAACTGATGGTCCGGCCGGTGATCCGGTTCAGCCGTCAGGTCCACCTGCGGCGGCTGCGCTCGCAGCTGCCGGACGGCGGCCCGCCCCGGGACGCCTCGCAGGACTACTGACCCCGCGGGGCCCGCCACGGCCCCGCCCGCTCCCGCCCGCTCCCCGTCTCGGCCCCCGCGGACCGTGTGGTTCCGCCCCGCCGCCGTCATATCCCGTTGCGCGGCGCGGGTTCCGGGCCGTAGAACGGCGGAGCGCGGCCGCACGGCGCCGGACCCGCGCCGGTCACGACACCGGGGGCAACCGGGGTCGCGCGGGGCGGCGGCCGGGGTCGGGCCGGGGGAAGGCCCGAGGCCCGGGGGTGTACCTGGGTACACCCCCGAGGGTGGGACACCCCCCGGGTCATACACCGGCTGAGCGGCTGTCGGCACCCAAGGGGCCGCTGCGAGGCTCACGGGCATGACGACAGTGATCGAGGCCCCACCCCACCTCGCCCGCCAGGGCAGCGACTTCGCACGGCTCGCCCAGCGGGTCTCCGAGGCCGGGCTGCTGCGGCGCAGGCCCGGCTACTACGCCCTCCGGCTCACCCTGGTGGGCCTCGCACT
Organism: Streptomyces sp. AJS327; assembly: GCF_013450295.1. Lineage (GTDB taxonomy): Bacteria > Actinomycetota > Actinomycetes > Streptomycetales > Streptomycetaceae > Streptomyces. The sequence goes on along the minus strand of NZ_SKBR01000002.1, from coordinate 1,290,055 downwards.
CGTCGCGGGCTGGACGGCGTTCCTCACCGTCGGTGACAGCTGGTGGCAGCTGGCGGTCGCCGTGGCCATGGGGCTGGTCTTCGGGCAGGTCGCGCTGGTCGCCCACGACCTGGCGCACCGTCAGGTCTTCCGGAAGCGCCGGGCCAGCCAGCTCTCCGGGCTGATCGCCGGGAACCTGGGGATCGGGATGTCCTACGGCTGGTGGATGAACAAGCACACCCGGCACCACGCCAACCCGAACCACGAGGAGCTGGACCCGGACGTGGCGCCGGACATCCTCATCTGGTCGACCCGGCAGGCGCGCGCGGCCCGGGGCCTGCCCCGCTTCATCGGGCGGCGGCAGGCCGGGCTGTTCTTCCCGCTGCTCACGCTGGAGGGCTTCAACCTGCACGTCTCCAGCGTCCGCGCGCTGCGCGCCCCGCACATGAAGCAGCGGTGGCTGGAGGGCACCCTGCTGGCGGCGCACCTGGTGGGCTACACCGTGCTGCTGTTCACGGTGCTGTCGCCCGGGCTGGCCCTCGCCTTCCTCTTCCTGCACCAGGCCGTCTTCGGGGTCTACCTGGGGTCGATCTTCGCGCCGAACCACAAGGGCATGCCGACGCTCACCGGTGAGGACCGGCCGGACTTCCTCCGCCGCCAGGTGCTCACCTCCCGCAACGTGCGCGGCGGCTGGTTCACCGACCTGGCGCTCGGCGGGCTCAACTACCAGATCGAGCACCACCTGTTCCCGAGCATGCCGAGCCCGCACCTGCGCCAGGCCCGCCCCATCGTGCGGCGGTACTGCGCGGAACTGGGCATCCCCTACCACGAGACCGGGCTGGTGCGCTCCTGGAGCGAGGCGCTGGGTCACCTGCGGGAGGTCGGCGCGCCGATCCGGGAGGCCGAGCGCGCCCGCGCCTGACGGTCCCTCCCACCCCTCCGTGCCGGGGAGCCCCGGCCGCGCGGACGCGGCCGGGGTCAGCGGCTGGGCACGGGCGGCAGGTCCCCGCCCGGGGCGCTGCCGAACTCGGCGGACCACCCGGCCGGTTCACCACCGGACTCGGCGAGCCAACGGCGCAGCACCGCGTGCACCCGCTCGGCGCCGACCAGCGGGCCACGGCCGTCGGCCTCCGGCGGGGACAGCTGGCGCGGGGACAGCAGGAACGCCTCTCCCTGCTCTCCCCCGAGCCCGCCGTGTGACCCGATCTGTTCCTCGAAGGCGTGCACCGCGCCCGTCGCGGGGTCGACCGCCGAGTTGACCATGATGTCGGCGACGTGCGGGAAGGAGGCGGTGCGGCGCACCGCCTCGGCCGCGCCCGGGCCGAAGGGGGCCAGCGGGTCGGGGCCGATCACCTCGCCTGTCTCCAGCCGGTGCTCCCCGCCGCCGGGGCCGAGCACGACCGGCCCGTGGCGCGCGCCGCGTACCAGGACGAACCCCACGCCCCGGTGGTCGGCGAGGACCCGGAGCAGCGCCGGGTGCCGCCGCTCGATCCGCTCCCGGGAGGCGCGGCCCGGCATGTCGGGGAACGAGACCAGGCCCAGATTGCCGGAGTTGAGCACCACCGGCTCGGCCCCGTGCGCCGGTTCTCCCGCCTCCGGCGGCGCGCCCCGCCCGGCGTCCTCGGCCCACGGTTCGCTCTCCTCGGGACGTCGCAGCGCGCTGCGCGCGGAGCCGCGCGCCTCCGAGCCGCTGGCGGAGCGGCGGGCCCGCCGGGAGACGGGCAGTCCGCAGCCCGCGCGCACCAGGTCCTCCAGGGAGAGCCCGTAGGCGCTGGCGAAGGTCTCCCCGGCGCTCTGGCCGTGGTCGGAGAGGAGCACCACGTGGTACGGGCGGGGGGCGCGCCGCGCCGCCTTGGTGATCAGCGCCACGGCGCGGTCGAGGCGGCGCAGCACCTGGCGGCTGTCCCGGCCCCGGGGCCCGGAGTGGTGGGCCACCTCGTCGTAGGCGACCAGGTCGGCGTAGACGGCGGTGCGCCCGCTGAACAGGTCACCGAGGACGGCGGCGACGACCACGTCCCGCTGGACGACGGTGGCGAAGGCCCGGATGAGCGGGTACAGCCCGCCGCGGGAGACCCGCGGCCCGTCCCGGCGGACCCGGGCGCGAAGGGACTGGCCGATCTCGCGGAGGACCTCCGCGACGAAGGAGGCCGCGGTGCGGGTGGCGTTGGCCGGATCGGAGAAGTAGGCGAAGTATCCGTCGCGGGAGCGGTTGTCCCGGCCGCGCCGTCCAGCGACGGACAGGACCAGCGCCGACTGCCCCGCGCCGCCGCTGAAGAGGTTGCCGCGGCTCGCGCCGTCCAGCGCCAGCAGCCCCCGGTCGCCGGTGGTGGCGACGGCGCGGCGCTGGAGTTCGGCGGCGCTGCTGGGGTGGTTGCTGACCATCACCCGCCGGGTCTCCTTCTCGTACCAGCGGAAGGCGGGCACGTCGGCGTTGCTGCCGTGCAGGATGCCGAGTTGGCTGGCGCCGGTCTGGCTGGGCCAGTCGGTGCGCCACGGGGTGAGCCGGTGGGTGGTGGCGGCCAGGTGGGCGACGGTCGGCATCACCGGCGGATCGTCCTCGCTCCCGGCGATCGCCTCGCGCAGGACCGCGTGGCCCACTCCGTCGAGCTGGAGGAAGAGGGTGCCGGGGGTGGCAGGCGCCCCGGCGGCTCCGGCGCGCCGGCGGTCCCGGTCAGCGAGCCGGGTCAGCCGGCGACGGTAGGCGTCGTCGTCCCGGACGGCGAGGAAGGTGCTGGTCGCCGAGGAGGCGGCGGACATCGCGGCGGCCACGACGACGGCGGTGGTCGGGTCGACGCTTCCCCGCCCGTAAGGGACGAGGTAGAGGGCCAGCCAGAGCAGCGAGCCGTTGAGGAAGAACACCAGCAGCCCGAGGACCAGCGCGGGCACGAGCAGCAGCGCCCGCACCAGCACGGGCCAGACCAGGGCGCTCAGCAGTCCGAAGGCGCCCGCGCCGACGGCCGCGGTGATGCCGACGACGGTGGCGCTGTCCCCGTCGGCCGACTGGAGCCGGAACTCGGGCAGCACCCCGGCCAGGCCCAGCATGGTGAGCGTGGTCACCAGCCACACGGCGCAGACCCGGAGGGCTCCGGAGCCGAGGCTCCGCCACGGTGGTACGCCCCGTCGCAACGCTCCCCCTCACCCCTCTCTGGTTCTCCGGCCCGGTGGACCATCCCCGGGTCCACCGGATTTCACCCACGTTCGCCGGGGTTTCGCCCGCCGCGTACCAGGGGTCCGGCTCTCCACGCCCCCGCACGCCCTGGGATACCTCGCCTACTTTTGCACAGTGCCGCGCCCCGTCCGGAGGCCACCCGTCCGGCCCGCGGGTGGCGCGGCCCGCGTCTCCGGCTGGTCTCCGGCGGGCTCCGGCGCGGCCTCGCGCACGGGCGCTCAACCCCGGACGCCGGTGCGCGGTCTCCCCTGTCGGCCGTGCCGCCGCGTCCGGGCCGGGTGGGCGGCGACCCGGTCCCGCCCGCCCTCCCCGGACGGGGGCGGCGAGTACGCTCGGGGGGCGCGGCGCCCGGGGCGGAGCCGGCGGCGGCGTTCCCCGTCGCGTACGGCCGTGGCGGGCGCGGGCACCGCGCGCCACCGAGAGCCGAGAGGAGCGGTCTTGCCGGTAGAGGTCACGTGGTGGGGCCACGCCACGACGGCGCTGCGGGACTCCGGAACCACGCTGCTCACCGATCCGCTGCTGGTCCGGCGGCTGGCGCACCTGCGCAGACGCCGGGGCGCGCTGCCCCCGGCCGGGGCCCTGAGCCCGGACGCCGTCCTCGTCTCCCATCTGCACGCCGACCACCTGCACGTGCGCTCGCTGGCGCGGCTTGCCACCGGCACCCGGACCGTGCTGCCGCGCGGCGCGGTGCGCTGGGTGCCGGGCCTGCGCCGGGTCGCTGACCAGCTGGACGTGGTCGAGGTCGGGCCGGGGGACGAGGTGCGGGTCGGGCCGCTGCGCGTCCGGGCGGTCCCGGCCGCGCACGACGGCCGCCGTCTGCCGTACGGTCCGCAGCGGGCGCCCGCCCTGGGGTACGTGGTGGAGGGCGCGGCCCGCACCTACTTCGCGGGGGACACCGGGCTGTTCGACGGCATGGCGGGCGAGGTCGGCCCGGTGGACGTGGCGCTGCTGCCGGTCGGCGGCTGGGGCCCCTTCCTCGGCGCGGGGCATCTGGACGCCCGGCGGGCCGCCGAGGCGCTGACCCGGCTGGCGCCGGGCTGTGCCGTTCCAGTGCACTACGGCACGTACTGGCCGATAGGGCTGGACGCGGTCCGGCCGCACGAGTTCCACGCCCCGGGCGAGGAGTTCGCGCGCCACGCGGCGCGGCTCGCCCCGCGGGTGCGGGTCCGCCCGCTGGGTCACGGGGAGACGGCCGCGCTGGGGGCCGAGCGGTGATGGAACCGATCACCCGGCTGGGCGACGTCGGGCGGTACCTGCTCGGTGTGGGCGAGACGGTCGTCGTGCCGGACGAGTCCACCCAGCACGCGCTGGGCTACCCCTCGCTCTTCCTGCTGGTGGTGCTGGGCTCGCTGGTGCCGGTGGTGCCGACCGGAGCCCTGGTGAGCAGCGCCGCCGTGGTCGCGCTGCACCAGAGCGTCCCGCCGCTCTCACTGCTGGTGGTCTGCCTGGTGGCGAGCACCGCCGCGTTCGCCGGGGACACCGCGCTGTTCTGGCTGGGCCGCCGCGGGGTGGGGTCGAGGAACGGCTCGCGCTGGCTGGAGAGGCTGCGGGAGCGCGCGGCGCCCGAGCGGCTGGCGCAGGCGCAGCGGCGGCTGCGCGAGCACGGGATCACGGTGCTGGTGGTGTCCCGGCTGGTGCCCGCCGGGCGTATCCCGGTGATGCTGGCCTGCCTGCTGGCGCGGATGCCGATGCGGGAGTTCGTCCGGGGGAACCTGCCGGCCGCGCTGGCCTGGGCGGTGACCTACCAGGTCGTCGGCGTGGTGGGCGGGTCGCTGTTCGCCGAGCCGTGGGAGGGCGTGGCGGCGGCGGTGGCGCTCGCCCTGGTGCTCGGCGGGGCTCCGGCGCTGTGGCGGCGGATGCGGCACGGCCGCGAGCGCCTCTCCTGAGCGGCGGGGCGGTCGTGTCCGGCGGGTCAGCCGAGGACGCGGGAGCCCCCCACCGGCAGGTCCCACAGCTCCGAGCGGGGGCGGCCGGTCGCGGCCCAGGCGGCGCGGACCCGGACGAGCGGCTCCAGCGGGTCCTCGGCGGAGAGCCGGAAGGTGGACCAGTGCATCGGCGCCATCGCGCGGGCGCCCAAGTCCCGGCAGGCGCGCACCGCCTCCTCCGGGTCGGTGTGCACCGGGCGCAGCATCCAGCGGGGCGCGTAGGCGCCGATGGGCAGCAGGGCCAGGCCGATTCCCGGATAGCGCTCACCGATCTCGGTGAACCAGTGGCCGTAGCCGGTGTCGCCCGCGAAGTACACCCGCTCGCCCCGGCTGTCGGTCAGCACCCAGCCGCCCCACAGTGAGCGGCAGGTGTCGGTGAGGGTGCGGCGGGACCAATGGTGCGAGGGGACGAAGTCGAAGCGCACCCGGGCGCCCCCGGGAGCGGGCAGCTCGGCCCCTTCCCACCAGTCGAGTTCGGTGACCCGGGTGAAGCCGCGCCGCCGGCACCAGGCGCCCACCCCGGCCGGGACGAAGAGCGGGGTGGCGTGCGGCAGCCGCCGCAGCGTGGGGGCGTCCAGGTGGTCGTAGTGGTTGTGCGAGATCACCACGGCGTCCACCGGCGGCAATTGGCTCCAGGCCACCCCGACGGGGGTGAGGCGGGCGGGGGTGCCGAGGATCCGGTGCGACCACACCGGGTCGGTGAGCACGGTGAGCCCGCCGACCCGCAGCACCCAGCTGGCGTGCCCGGCCCAGGTCGCGGCGACGCACTCCGGGCCGGGATCGGGCAACGGGCCCGGCTCGAAGGGGAGTTCCGGCAGACGGCCGCTGGCGGCGCCGGGGCGGGACCCACCCTCACGGGCGATCCGCGCCATGTCGCGTACCCCGGGCAGCGGCGCCGTCAGCCGGTCGGCGAAGGAGCGGGGCCACAGCCGTCGCGCCCCGAGCGGGTGCGGGGCGGTCAGCGGGGGCACGGCCGTGCTCCGGTCCGGCGCGGCCGCCGGTCCCTGGCGTGGGCGCCTCTCCCGTCCGGGGGCGATCCCGGGGCGGCCCGGCGGGACGGCGGGGACCGGTGGCCCGGACGGCGGCGAGGTGGCCGCCCCGGAGGGCCACGGGTCGTCGGAGACGTCCTCGGGGTGCTCGTCGGCACGTTCGGTCATCGCGGGGGGCTCCCATCCGTGAGGGCGGCCAGTACCGACTCCAGCGAGTTCAGCGCCTCCTCCACCCCCGGCTCGCCGAGCGAGCGGGGCTCCCCCGGCGAGCGGCCGCCCCGCCGCCCGCCCGGCGCGGCCAGAAGCCCGGTGTGCAGGCGCACCCGTAGGGCGTGCGGATCGTCACCGAACCGGTGGCCCCCCTCGGCGTACGGGCCGAGGTGCCGCACCAGTTCGGCCTCCAGCCCCGCCGCGTCCACCACCCCGCGTCCGGCCAGCCGGGGTCGCAGCGGTTCCAGGTCGGCGTAGACCGCGGACCCCAGACGCGGCGGGCGGCACAGCGCCCCGGCCGCCGTGGCCCGCTCGTACAGCGCCGTGGCCAGCTCGCCCCGGGTCCGTCCCGCGGCGGCGCGGCGCTCCCGGGCCGGACCGGCCTCGGCGAGCACCTCGGCCGCCGCGTCGGCGCAGGCGACGGGCACGGTGCCGCGCAGCGTGTCCAGTACCGCGCGCACCCGGGCGCCCAGCGACGGGCCGGGGTCCGCCGCCGGGGGGCAGCGGACGATCCCGACCGTGGGACCGCCCGGTTCCGGCTCCTCCCCGAGGTCGGCCAGGACCACGGCGGCGGACTCGTGCGGCCCGCCGTGCAGCATCTCCCCGGGCGAGACGATCAGCGTGTCGTGCGCGCCGTGCGAGGTGTCGCGCCAGGTCTCGTCGCTCACGACGAGAAGCCCCGCGTCGGTCGCCGCCTCGCACACCTCGTGCAGCAGCTCGGGCGGGGCCGCCGTCCCCGTGATGTCGTCCGCGACGGACAGCAGGAGCGCCCCGGGCTCGACGCCGCGTTCGGCCGCCCGGCGCACCGCCTCCGCCAGCGCCACCGGGTCGGGCACCCCGCCGCACTCGGCGGGGACCGGCACCGGCAGCACCGGGCGGCCGAGCAGCCGTGCGGGCGGCGCGTACCAGGCGGGGCAGGGACGGGGCAGCAGTACGCCGCCGCCGTTGCCCGGCAGGGGCCGGCCGGCGGCCTCCCGGGCGGCGGCGTCCGCGGCGAGCACCGCGAGCAGCAGGAGCGGCGCCCCGGGGGCGACGGCCACCTGGCCGGGGGCGGTCGGCATACCGCGCCGCTCCCAGTACCCGCAGGCGGCCAAAGCGACCGGACGGGTACGCCCGTCGTGCTCGGTGGCCCGCATCCGCTTCCCTGTCTCCGCCGTCTGCCGTGCCCGGAGACCCGGGCCCCGGATGATGTAGATCGGACAAACTGGTATCCGGAGCCACTCTGGCAGACGCGGCGGAGCCGCCCGGGGAAGACACGTTTCGGCTACCGCGTTCGTCCGAGCGATCCCGTCACGCGGCGGCGGGTGGGGGAACGGAACCGGCCGCGTCGCCGCCGTCCCCGGGGCGCTCCGCACCGCCGTACGGGCCGGGTCCCCGGGCGCCGGTCTCGCCCTCCACCTCCCGGTACAGCCGGTCGCAGCTGCGGCTGATCAGCCGCGAGACGTGCATCTGGGAGATGCCCAGCCGCTCCGCGATCCGGGTCTGGGTCATATCGCAGAAGAACCGGAGGTAGAGGATCCGCTGTTCGCGCTCCGGCAGTCGTCGCAGCCGGGGCTTGACCGCCTCCCGGTGGACGATCCGGTCGAAGCCCGGCTCGGAGTCGCCGAGGGTGTCCCGCAGCGCGTATCCGTCGTCGGCGCCGGGGAGTTCGGCCTCCAGGGACAGCGCGTTGTAGCTCTCCAGCGCCTCCATCCCGGTCCGGACCTCGTCCCGGGTGAGCCCGGTGTGCTCCGCGAGCCGGTCGACGCCGGGCCGTTCCCCGTCGAGCGTCAGGCTCAGCTCCCGCCAGCCCGTCCGCACGCGGTTGCGCAGCTCCTGCACCCGGCGCGGCACGTGCAGGTCCCACATGTGGTCGCGGAAGTGCCGCTTGATCTCCCCGGCGATGGTGGGCACGGCGAAGCTCTCGAAGGCGCTGCCCCGCTCCGGGTCGTACCGCTCCACCGCCTTGACCAGGCCGAGCGCCGCCACCTGCTGAAGGTCCTCCAGTGACTCGCCGCGGTCGCGGAACTGCCGGGCGAGCCGCTCCGCCATCGGTATCCAGGCGCGTACCACCTCCTCCCGCAGCCGCTCCCGGCGCGGCCCGTCGGGTAGCGCGGCGATCCGGCGGAGGTCGGCGTCGGTGTCGGGGGCGTCGTCGTGCGGGTGACGGGCACGCGGGGCACGGACTCGTCCGGTGATGGCGTGCGTGGTCATGTGCTGCGTCACTCCCCATACGTGGTGGACGGTTTCGGGGATCGACCGCGGGCGCGCGGCACGGTCTCGGCGATCCCGGCCGCCCGGTGAACCCGCGCGGCCGACACGGGACGCCGCTCCCGCGGACGTGCCTTCGCATCCGAAGCGCGGGGGCTCGGATGCCCGTACACACCCGCCCCAAACGTCGGCGCGGTGGGGCGTGCCGGGAGGCCGCCGCCCGCTCTCCCGGGCCGGGGACGGCCGCCGGCGCCCGCCGGTGTCAGCCGCCGGACGGCGGGTACTCGTAGCGCGCCGTACGGAGGAGGCCGGGGCCCCGGTCCCTCCGGTGGGGGGCGGGCGGCGGTCCGTCGCATGCCCGGCGGGTCCCGTCCGCGCCCGGCAAGAGCACGTGGAGGAGCGACATGCAACGTGGCAGCAACAGGTTGAGCCAGCAGCGCGACGACGAGGCGAAGCGGGAGCTGGAGGGCCATCTGCGCTCCGGTCACCCGACCCGCGCCGAGGAGTGGGACGACGTCGAGCCCGGCGCCGACGACGATCCGGAGCTGACCGAACGCCCGGTGCCCCCGGCGGGAGCGCCGACCCTCCAGGAGTCGGAGGACGAGGCGCTGCGGTCGGATCTCGCCCGGCAACTCGGCGGACGTCACGCGTTCCCGAGCGACCGGGAGGGGCTGGAACGCACCCTGCGGGACCGGTACGCGCCGGACCAGATGGTCGGCGTGGTCCACGAACTCCCCTCCGGGCACACCTACCAGAACGTCCAGGAGGTCATGGCGGCGCTGGGCCGCGAACCGCGCGCCTAGCGACGGGAGACCACGCAGAACACGGAGGGCGGAAAGCCCCGGGTCGCGGAGGGCGGAGACCGGGTCGCGGAGGGCCGTGGCCCGGTGTGGCGCGGCGTGATCCGGTGCCTCGTCTGACGGGGCGTCGGCCCGCCAACTAGGCTCGCCCCCATGGATATTCTGGGGACCTCACTGCGCGTCTGCGTCGACGACCTGGACGCCGCCGTACCGGTGTACGAGAAGCTGACGGGCGCCGCGGCGATGCGGTTCGAGAACGGCCCGGTGGAGGTCGCGGCGGTCGGCCCCTTCTTTCTGATGAGCGGGCCCGAGGGCCATCTGGAGGTGCTGCGGAAGATCACGGCGACGCTCGCGGTGCGGGACGTGGACGAGGCGGTGGCCGACCTCCAGGCCGTCGGCGCGCAGATCGTCGCGGGCCCGAAACCGACCGCCGCCGGGCGGAACGTGATCGCTCGTCATCCGGACGGCAGCGTCTTCGAGTACGTCGACCAGCGCGGCGCGGCGGGCTGAGCGGTGCGGGGAGCGCCCGGCACTCCCCGCACCCACCCCGGGGGCATCCCGCCTCAGGGGCCAGCGCCTCAGGGGACCACGACGATCTTGCGGCCCCGCCCGGCGGCGAACCGCTCCAGCGCCTCCGGGTAGTCGTCCAGCGGCAGCCGGTCCGAGATGAGGACCTCCGGGTCGAGGACGCCGCCGGCGAACAGTTCGGCAGCCCGCTCGTAGCTGTGCAGCACCGCCATCGAGCCGGTGATGGTGATCTCCTGGTTGTAGATCCGGTACGGCTCGATCGTCGCCCGCGTCGCGTAGTCGGCGACGCCGAACTGGAGGAAGGTTCCGGCCTTCGCGACCCGGGAGAGCCCGTCCTGGATGGCGGCGGCGTTGCCGGTGGCGTCGACCACCAGGTCCCAGCCGCGCGGCTGGTCCAGCTCCTCGGCGGTGGCGGCGGAGCGGGAGGCGCCCAGCGTGCGGGCGGTCGCCAGCCGTTCCGCGTTGAGGTCCAGGACGTCGACGCTCGCGGCGCCGGTCCGTTTGGCCAGCTCCAGCATCATCAGGCCCATGGTGCCGGAGCCGTAGATCAGTACCTGGGAGCCGAGTTGGCTGCGCAGTACGTCGTAGCCGCGTACCGCGCAGGAGAGCGGCTCGATGAGCGCCGCGTCCTGGGTGCGCACGTGCTCGGGCAGCCGGACGCAGTTCGCCGCGGGCGCCACCGCGAACTGCGCGGCGCCTCCGGCGGTGGTCACCCCGATCGCGGCCCAGCGGTCGCAGAGGTTGTTGTGGCCGGTCCGGCAGTAGCGGCAGGCGTAGCAGTACAGGGAGGGGTCGACGGCGACCGGGTCGCCGTCGGCGAACCCGGTGACCTCGCGCCCCCGGGCGACGATCCGCCCGGCGAACTCGTGGCCCGGCACGAGCGGCAGCGAGGGCGCGAACTCGCCCTGGAGGATGTGCAGATCGGTGCCGCACAGCCCGCAGGCGGCGACCTCCACCACCACCTCGTGGGGGCCGGGCGCCGGATCGGGGACGGTGGTCAGCGAGACGACGCCGGGTGACTCGACGAGGGCTGCCTTCATTTCACGGCTCCTAGCGACAGGCCCTGGACCAGTTTGTCCTGGGCGGCGAACCCCGCGGCCAGCACCGGCAGGGAGATGACGAGCGACGCGGCGCACACCTTCGCCAGGAACAGGCCCTGGCTGGTGATGAAGCCGGTCAGGAAGACCGGTGCGGTCTGGGCGACGACACCGGTCAGGACCCGCGCGAACAGCATCTCGTTCCAGCTGAAGATGAAGCAGATCAGCGCGGTCGCGGCGATGCCCGGCGCGATCACCGGGGCGATGACGCGGCGCAGGATGGTGGGCAGCCGCGCGCCGTCCAGCTGCGCCGCCTCGATCAGCGCGCGTGGCACCTCGGCGAGGAAGGAGTGCAGCATCCACACCGCGATCGGCAGGTTCATCGAGGTGTACAGGACGATCAGCAGCCAGATGTTGTCCAGGCCACCGGTGTGCTTCGCGAACAGGTACACCGGTAGCAGTCCGGCCACCACCGGCAGCATCTTGGTGGAGAGGAAGAAGAACAGCACGTCCCGCCACTTGCGGACCGGCCGGATGGCCAGCGCGTACGCGGCGGGCAGCGCCAGCAGCAGCACCGCCACCGTGGAGACCACCGAGGCGGCGGCGGAGTTGGCCAGCGCGGGCCACGGCCCCGCCCCGCCGTCCCCGCCGAAGAACTCGCGGTAGCCGTCGAGCGTCAGCGGGGCCGTGACCGAGGGCGGGTTGGTCGCCGCGTCCGGCTCCGAGTGGAAGGACGTCAGCGCCATCCAGCCGATCGGCAGCGCGAACAACAGACCGGCCGCCCAGGCCAGCAGTCCCAACGCGGCGTCGGCGGTGCGCCGTCGACGGGGCGGGCGCCCCCGGTCGGCGGGTCGGCGGCCGGACCCCGGCGCGGACGCGGGGGACTCGGGGGGCCCGGGGGCCGCGGGGGACCCGGACGCGGTGGCGCTCATCGGCCAGCCTCCTCACGGAACAGGGACGAGACCACCCGCAGCGCGAGGGTGGCGATGACCAGTGAGCCGATGACGACCAGCACCCCGGCGGCCGACGCCACCCCGTACTCCTGCCCCTGGTAGAAGGTCTGGTAGACGGCGTAGGGGAGGTTCGCGGTGCCGAGGCCGCCGGAGGTGATGGTGAACACCGCGTCGAAGTTCTGCACGATGTAGATCGAGCCGAGCAGCGCCCCCAGCTCCAGGTAGCGGCGCAGGTGCGGGAAGGTCAGGTAGCGGAAGACCTGCCAGGGGCCCGCCCCGTCGATCCGCGCCGCCTCCACCACGTCCGTCGGTCTGCTCTGGAGCCCGGCCAGCAGGATCAGCATCATGAACGGCGTCCACTGCCAGATCAGCGCCGCCTCCACCGCGAGCAGCGGCATCTCACCGATCCAGTCGGGCTGCGGTCCCTCCCCCGGCAGCCAGCTCAGCACTCCGTTGATCAGCCCGTACTCCGGGTTGTACAGCACGTGTTTCCACAGCAGCGCCGCGGCGACCGGAACCAGCAGGAACGGCGCGATCAGCATCGTGCGCACCACCCCGCGTCCGGCGAACCGGCGGTCCAGCAGCAGCGCCAGCGCGAGCCCCAGCACCAGGCTGGTCAGCACCACGGCGGCGGTGAGCACGGCCGTGGTCAGCACCGCCTCCCGCAGGTCCGCGTCGCCCAGCACCTCGCGGTAGTTGGCGAGACCGCCGAACTCGCGGGCGTCCGGGTAGAGCGCGTTCCAGTCGAAGAACGAGATGACCAGGGTGGCGACGAACGGCAGCTGCGTGACGACGATCAGGAAGACCAGCGCGGGCAGCAGCGGCGCCCGGGTCACCCAGGCCCGCAGCCGCCCGGGGGGAGCGCCCCGCTCCGCGCGCGGCCGGGGGCGGGCGGCGAGCGTGGTCCCGCCCCCCTCTCGGGATGTCCTGGTGGTGGTCATCGGCCCCGGTACTCCTCGGATATCTCCTCGGCCAGCTCCTGCGAGGCGCGCAGCGCCGACTCGACTGACTTGCGGCCCGCGATGGCCGCGCTGATCTCGTGCGACACCTTGGTACCGACCTCAGCGAACTCCGGGATGTCGACGAACTGCACGCCGATGGTGGGCCGTTTCTGCACGCCGGGGTCGCGGGGGTCGGCCCGGGTGATGGCCTCCCGGGTCACCTCGTGGAAGGCGCCCGCGGCCCGCCGGTAGCCGGGGTGCCGGTAGGTGGAGGCGCGTTTCCCGGCGGGGGCGTTGGCCCAGCCGCTGACCTTCCCCACCAGCCGTTCGTACCCCTTGCCGGAGGCCCAGGAGATGAACTCCCAGGCCCGGTCCGGGTTCGGGCTGGCCTGCTGGATCCCCCAGGCCCAGGTGTAGAGCCAGCCGGAGGACTCGGTGCGCTCGACCGGCGCGGGCACGTAGCCGACCTTGCCGCGGACCGGGGAGGAGGACGCCTCCAGCGAGCCCGCACCCGCCGTCGCGTCGTACCACATCGCGGTCTTGCCCTGCGTCATGTTGTTCAGGCACTCCGCGTAGCCGGACTGGGCGGCCCCGGACTGCCCGTGCTTCCGCACCAGTCCGACGTAGAACTTCACGGCCCGGGTGAACTCGGGACTGTCCAGCCGGGCGTTCCAGTCCTTGTCGAACCAGGTACCGCCGTAGGTGTTGACCACGGTGGTGAGCGGGGCGATCACCTCGCCCCAGCCCGGCAGCCCGCGCAGGCAGATGCCGCGCATGCCGCGCTCGGCGCCGTCGGCCCGCGCCGCGAGCCGGGCGACCTGCCGCCAGGTGGGCTTCTTGGGCATGTTCAGCCCGTGCTTGGCGAAGACGTCCTTCCGGTACATCAGGAAGGAGGACTCGCCGTAGAAGGGCTGGGCGTAGAGCTTCCCGTCGCTGCCGCTCAGGGACTGCCGGATGGAGGGGAGGACGTCCGCCTGGTCGAAGCCCCGGTCCCGCTTCGCGTACGAGTCCAGCTCGCGGAGCCAGCCGTTCTTGGCGTAGATCGGGGCCTCGTAGTTGCTGATGGTGGCCACGTCGTACTGGCCCGCCTGATTGGCGAAGTCCTGACTGATCTTGTCGCGGACCTCGTTCTCCGGGAGCAGCGTGAAGTTGACCTTGATGCCGGTCCTCGCGGTGAAGTGCTTCTGTGTCAGCTTTCGCAACTCCGTCATCTGCGGGTTGTTCACCATGAGGACGTTGATGGTGTCGCCGCCGGACCCGAGGGCCCCGAACCCGGCGCAGGACGCCAGCAGCACGGTGGCCAGGGCGGCGCCGACGGCCGCCCGCGTTCGGTGGCGGAACTGGCCGCGCATGGATGCCTCCTGCTCGTTGGGGACACGGCGGGCACCCGGCACACACCGGGCGGCACGGCCCGCGAGGCGGAACGGAGCGGCCGGGCGGGCCCGGCCGCCCCGGGAGGCCCGGTGTGAGCGGGAAGTCAGACAGCGGGGAACGGGAACCGGAAACGAAGCGGAACCGCGCGGACCCGGGAGGCCCGGGGCATCCCGGAGCGTCCCGGGAAGCTCCGGTGAACCCCCGGGATCTCGCGGGGAGTTGGGGGCGGCCCGGGGGTCCCGGGAGCGTTCCGCGAGAGGAGGGGGTGGCGCGGGGGTGAAGGGGTGGACACGGGGTGGGTGGGGTGGTCGCGGGACGGCGGGCCGGGCGACGCGCGCCGGGCGGTCAGACGCGGATCACCTGCGGGCCGCGCAGCGAGTAGCGCTGGGCCTCGGAGGCGGGCAGCCCGGTCGTGGTCACCACCGCCTCGAAGTCACCGACCTCCGCGAAGCGGCAGAAGCTCACCGCGCCGAACTTGGTGTGCAGTCCGGTGAAGACCCGCCGCCGGGACGCCCGGATCGCCTGCGCCTTCACCTCACTGACCGCCGGATCGGGGGTGGTGAGCCCGTGCTCCCGGGAGATGCCGTTCGCCCCGACGTACGCCAGGTCGATCACGAACCCGGCGAGCATCCGCGTCGTCCAGTGATCGACGGTGGCCAGGGTGCGGCCCCGCACCCGGCCGCCCAGCAGCAGCACCGTGGTGTTCTCCGCCTCGGCCAGTACCCCGGCGGTCGTCAACGAGGCGGTGACCACGGTCAGTGGGCGGTCCCTGGGCAGCGCCTCCGCCACCAGCTGCGGGGTGAAGCCCTCGTCCACGAAGACCGTCTCCGCCTCACCGAGCAACTCGGCCGCGGCGGCGGCGATCCGGCGCTTCTCCGGGACGTGCATGGTGGTGCGGAAGGCCAGCGAGGTCTCGAACCCGGCGCTCTCCACCGGATACGCGCCCCCGTGGGTGCGCCGTAACAGGCCGTGCGACTCCAGCACCCGCAGATCGCGCCGAACCGTTTCCTTCGCGACGCCCAACTCCACGGCGAGGTCCGCCACATCGACAGAACCCCTACGGCGGGCAGCCCCCACGATCTCCCGCTGACGTTCCTCAGCGCCCACGGCCCACCGCACCTCCCCTCCGTCCGGTCAGCCAACTGCCCGTTCGGGCCCGTGTGGAGAGTTCTACAGCGCCACCCCACCCCCCAACAGGACCGTGGCATCGACGATCACGCCCGTTTTTGCCCGCTTCCCCGGACGACCCTCGGCCGCCGAGGCCCCGCCTCTCGCCCGGAACCCGCCCTTCCGGCCAACACCCGCGCGAAGCCTGCCCGTTGATGCGCCCGGGCCTGCCCGTTTCGGCGCCCGCGCCCGCCTCGGGCACCTCCCGCCCCCACGCCGGTCCGGCCACGAGCGGTCCCGCCGAGGGCGGGCCGCGTCCCGATCAGGCGGGCCGCATCCGGAAGTCGTACCTCTCCGGCAGCGGCTCCGAGGACAGCGCCGCCCACGTCTCGCCCAGCGCCTCCTCGCCCTCCCGGAGATCGTCCACCTCGAAACCCTCCCCGAATATCTCCAGAGCGGCCTCCCGCTCCCCCAGCGCGGCCAGCACCCGCGCCCGCAACAGCCGGAACCGGCCCCGCCCGGCCACCTCCCGTGGCAGCCGCGCCAGTCCGTCCTCCCCCTCCAGCACCGCCCGCGCCTCCGCCGCGCGCCCCACCGCCAGCAGCCCCTCCACCGTCTCCCGCGCCAGCGCGGCCAGCGCCGCCGTCCACCGCTCCCCCGCCCGCCACTCCTCGCCCAGCCGCCGGTACGCGCTCAGCCAGCGCTCCGCCGCCCGCTCCGCGTCCCCCTCCCGCGCCGCCGCCACCGCCAGGCAGCGCTGCGCGGGCCAGTTCGGCGTGTGTCCCAGCGAACGCTCCCAACTCCGCACCGCCTGCGAGCGATCCCCGGCGTGCCACTGCGCCACCCCCAGGTGGTAGTCGAGGACGTACCGGGCGTAGGCGTCGGCGTCCGCCGCCTCCAGCACCTCCCGCCACTCCGGCGCCACCAGCGTCGGCCCCGGCGGCAGCTCCCGGTCCGGCACCGGAAGCACGCCGGTGTGCAACAGCCGCCGCCACGGCTCCTGTTCACCGCCCATCGTCTCCGCGCGGAAGGGCGTCCCCGGCAGCCGGTAGCCGCCCCGCTCCACCTCCAGCGCGCCCCACCCCGAACCGACGGCGAGCGGCGGACCCTCCGGATCGACCTCGGCCACACCCCGCCACGCCGCGTACGCCGCCTCCAACTCGGCCCGGCCCAGGGCCTCCTCCAGCCGCTCCGCCGCGTGCGCGCGCGCCGCCCGCCAGTCCGCGCCGTGTACCAGCTCCGGATCCGCGGCCAGCGGGCCGTACGCCTCCACCCAGGTCAGCTCCTCCCCCGCCGCCAGCGGCAGGTGCTCCAGCTGCGTGCGCGCCAGCCCCGCCTGGATCTCCGCGTACCCCGGGGTGCCCGGCTCCGTCAGCCACCGCTGCCAGCGGCGGCCACCCGGCCCGGACCCCCAGACGAACAGCTTCCGGCCCCGCAGCACGTCGGTGGACGTCTGCGCCAGCCCCCGCCCCGCGCCGTCCAGCGCGGCGATCCACCGGCGCTCCTCGACCGGCAGCTCGTGGAAGAAGTCGGCCGGGAAGGTGCCACGCGAGGGGTAACTCCGGTCCACGCCCTCCCACTCCGGCAACGGCATCCGGCGCAGCGTGCGGTCGTACCCGAAGTGCCAGGTCTCGTCCGCCGGGGCCAGCACCCGGGTGTCCTCCGTCTCCGGCACCGCGGTGTTGGACCACCAGTACACCGGGACCGTGCGGTCGTGCGGATTGCGCACCCGCACCCCCACGTGCAGGAAGTCACTCCCCTCCGGCAGCCAGAGGTCCACCTGGAACGGCGTGTTCCGCAGCCGCTCCCACTCCCACAACCGCAGCATCCGGCCACCGTCGGGCGCCGGGACAATCCCGGCGTGCACCGGCGCGCAGGACAGGGTGGAGTGGCCCGTGGTGCCGATGTTCCACTCGATACCGCCCGAGAACCACGCCCCGTTCAGCGCGAAGTTGGCGGGCTGCACCACCGGGTTCGAGTACAGCAGCTCCCGCTCGCTCGGCTTGTGGAAGAGGGACCACACCCGGCCGCCGAGCCCCGGCAGGACCGTCACCCGCAACCGGTCGCTCTCCAGCACCAGGGCGTCCAGTTCCGTCGGGACCCGGTGACGGCCGTAGCCGTCGAGCACCCGCGTGGGCAGCACGGTGGGGGGTGGCGCGTAGCCCGTCTGCCGGGCCATGTCCGGCGGCAGCTGCGCCCGCTGCCCGGCGTCCACGGTGTGGGTGCGAGCCAGCGGCAGTAGCGGAGGCAGCGGATTCTCCGCGCCGAGCGCCGCCACGGGCAGGGTCACAGTGCTGCGGCGTACGGTCGTGGCCACGGCAACCTCACTCTCTCGTATGGGTGCCGCCGCCTTCCCGGGACCCCCCGATGACCATGGAACACGGTGCACCGCCCGCTTGACCAGTGCTCACGGTGAGTGGGCGGGCGGCTTCGCCGTCAACTCCCCCAGCCATCCCCCAGCACCTCGCCGAGCAGCCCGGCCAGCAGCGCGGCGCACCTACCCTCGGGGTCCAGGTCCGGGTCGTAGATGGTCAGTTGGAACCCGGCGCAACGCGGTGAGCCCAGCAGCGGACGGAGCAGCGCCCGGGTCTCCTCCAGCGTGAGCCCGCCCGGCTCGTCGCTGTCCACCGCGGGCATCACCGTGGGATCCAGCACGTCGGCGTCCATGTGCACCCAGAATCCGTCCCGTTCGCCGTCCTCCAGCCGCCCCAGCGCCTCCCGCGCCACCACGTCCGCTCCGCGCCGCCTGATCTCGGCCACCGCGGTGTTCGCGATGCCGAGACCGGTCAGCTCCTCGGCGCAGCTCTCCGGTTCGTTCCACGGATCGCGCAGCCCGAGCAACCGCACGTCCTCGTCCCGGAGATAGGGCCGCAGTCCCTCCAGATCCGTCAGATCCTCCTGGCC
The DNA here is from genome assembly GCF_013450295.1 of Streptomyces sp. AJS327. Lineage (GTDB taxonomy): Bacteria > Actinomycetota > Actinomycetes > Streptomycetales > Streptomycetaceae > Streptomyces. Next base: position 1,271,949 of record NZ_SKBR01000002.1, on the reverse strand, counting down.
ACGGCCGGTCACCAGCGCGACGTCCTCACCGCCCGCCGCCCCGATCCGGGCCAGCGGCGCGTTTCCCGGGTGGCGGAAGTCGTCATGCCCGTCCAGATACGCCAGCCCGTACCGTCCGACCCGGCGCAGCGCGAGGGCGGTGCCGAGCATGATCGAGCAGTCCCCGCCCAGCACCACCACGAAGTCGCCCGCCCGGACGTGCCGTTCGAGCCGGTCCGCCAGCCGCCGGGTGTACGCGGCGATCGCCGCCGCGTTCGCCACCCCGTCCCCCGGCCGCCAGCCGGAGCGGTCGTAGCGCGGCGGCACCACCACCCCGCCGTCCACCGCCCCCAGGCGGCGCAGCAGCCCCTGGTCCCGCAGCGCCCCGGCGAGTTTGCAGCACCCCGGGACGCTGCCCGAAGTCGGTTGACGGAGACCAAGGTTGGACGGCGCGTCCAGCAACACGGTGTTGTTACGCATACCCGCATTCTCACGCGCCCCACTGACACCGCCCCGCCCGGCGGCACCCCCGCCCCGGGATGGGGTGAGACGGATCGGGCGGGGCGGGTTGAGGGGGGCGAGCCGGATCAGCGGGACGGCTCCGAGGCGGTGGGCGGCGGGGTGCCCGGGAGCGGTGGGCGCTGGGGCGCGGCGCGCCGGGGAGGACGGCGAGCGGACGGCCGTCCGGGGCCCGCCGCCCGGCGCCCGCTGACCCGTGCGACCTCCACGGTCCCCTCGGTCCCCTCGGTCCCGGCGCGCGGAGGTCCGACGGACCCCGCGGCGCCGCTACCGCGCGTGCGGTCGGCCGTCGGTGCGGGAGCGGCGACCGGTGCCGGACGTACGCGGGCACGCGGCCGCCCTCGTACGCCCGCCGGACGCCCCAGCCGTACCTCCGGACGGTGGGGCGTGCTCCGCCGGGCTCAGCGTTTGCGGCGCAGCGAGAGCGCCCCGCACAGCCAGCCGATAAAGCCCATCCCGAGGAGCGCCACCCACAGCGGCAGGGTGACCTCGGGGATGAGCAGCCGAATCCGGGTCCTTCCGGTGTTCTCGAAGACGAAGATCAGCGCGAGCACGGTGACCACGGCCACCGTGATCCGGCGGGGCGTCAGCAGACCCCCGTCACCGCGCTCCGCCACACCGATACGGGATCCGGAACGTCTCGGGTTCATGTCCCCACCATGACCAGCCACCGGCGTCCGCGCATCACCGGCACCGCCCGCCGGGTGATCCGCCGGGTGATCCGCGGGTGGCCCGCCCGGGGATCGGGCTCCACGCACCCGCACCCTCCCCTGGACCAACCGCACCGCACGTCCCGCCCCGGTCCGTGACCGCCACACCGGCCCACCCGCCCCCGGCGAACCACGGCCACGAACCCACGGGGCCACATGCCCGGGATCCACGGGCCCCCACCGGCCCACGGCCTCCGAGTCCACGGGCTCACCTGCTCACCGGCTCACCGGCTCACCGGCTCACCGGCCCCAGCGTCCATGGCTCACGCGCCCACCGGCCCCGAACCCACGGGCTCACCACATATCGGGGGGAACGCCGGGGCCGCGCCACGTAACCTCACCCACGTCAGCCCCCCCCGGCCCCTCGCACCCCTCCCCGTCTCCGCCCACCCCCTCGTCGCCCCACGCCTCGCCCCCGGCTCGCCCCGCCCCTCACCCACGGCCACCGCCCGGAGCCCCACCCATGCCAGAGCCCCTGCTCTTCCCCGCCACCCTGCCCGTGCTGACCGAAATGCGCCGGACGGCCAGCGGACGGGAATGGCTCCACCAGCTTCCGGACCTCGTCGACGAACTGCGGCGCCGCTGGAGGCTCCGGCTCAAACCGCCCTACCACGGCGGCAGTTGCTCCTGGGCGGCCCCCGTGGAGCGACCCGACGGCAGCCCCGCAGTCCTCAAGGTGACCTGGCCGCACCCCGAGGCGACGCACGAGGGGCGAGCGCTGGACCTCTGGGCCGGAAACGGCGCCGCCAGAGTGTACGACCACGACGCGGAGCGGTACGCGCTGCTGCTGGAGCGCTGCCAGCCCGGCACCGAACTCGGGACGGCCAACCAACTCCCCGCCGAACACCGGCTCCTGGCGGCGGCCCAGGTGCTACACCGGCTCTGGAGGGACGTCCCGGCCGCCAGCCCGTTCGACCCGCTGCGGCGGGTCACCGGCGAGTGGGCCGACCTCGCGGAACAGCGCGCCGCCCGCGAGTGGCCCCCGGAGCTGGATCAGGGGTTGTTCACCACGGCCGCCCGCCTGCTGCGGGAACTGCCCGCGACGGCCGACCGCGAGGTGCTGCTGCACGGCGACTTCAATCCGGGCAACATCCTCGCGGCCGAACGCGAACCCTGGCTGGCCATCGACGCCAAACCCGTGACAGGAGACCCGGCGTTCGACCCCTGGCCGCTGCTGGAGCAGGTGGACGACCCCTTCGCCCACCCCGACCCCCACCGGGTGCTGCGGCACCGTACCGCCCTCCTGGCCGACGCGCTCGACCTGGACGTGCACCGGCTCCGCGCGTGGACGGTCGCCCGTCACGTGGAGTACGTCCTCTGGAGCGTCGAGGAGGACGCCTCCCTCGACAACAGCGTCCGGATGATGCGGCAGGCCCGGATCCTGGCCGACGTGGCCGCCCTGTGACCACCGCGCCCCGGGTTCGTGCGCCGTGGCTCGCCCCCGGTCCACGCCCCCGGGTTCGCGTTCCGGTTCGCATCCCCCGGGTTCGCGTTCCGGGTTTTCATGCCCGGGGTTCGCGTCCCCGGGGGTCGCGTCCCCGGGTCCGGTGGCGCCCCCCTGGTTCGCCCCGCCTGGGGCGCCGGGTCAGCTCTCCAGCCCCAGCCGGGGGATGTCGTCCCGCGTTATGCCGAAGGACTGGACGTACAGGGAGAGTTCGGCCTCCACGGCGGTGACGATGGTGTCGGCTCGACGGAAGCCATGCCCCTCACCGGCGAAGGTGAGGCAGGCGTTGGGCACCCCGGTTCCCTTGGCGCGTTCCAGGAACCGTTCGCACTGGATGGGGAGGCAGATCACGTCGTCCAGGCCCTGGAGGATCAGGAACGGGGCGTCAACCTGGTGGGCCCGCAGCAGTGGTGAGCGTTCGCGGTACCGCTCGGGCACCTCCGCGTGCGGGCCGATCAGGGTTTCCAGGTAGCGGGACTCGAAGTCGTGTGTCTCGCCGTTCCCCCACGCCTCCAGGTCGAGCACCGGGAACTGGATGGTGCCGCAGGCGTAGAGCCCCGCCGTCCCGGGGTTGGTGAGCGAGGAGGCGGTGGTCCAGCCACCGGCGCTGCCGCCCCGGATGGCGAGGCGAGCGCGGTCGGCGGTGCCCTCCTCGGCCAGAGCGCGCGCGACGGTGGCGCAGTCCTCGACGTCCACCACACCCCACTGCTCCCGGAGACGGTCGCGGTAGTGGCGGCCGTACCCGGTGGAGCCGCCGTAGTTGACCTCGACGACACCGATCCCACGTGAGGTGAAGTAGGCGATCTCCAGATCGAGTACGAGCGGGGAGCGGCTGTTGGGGCCGCCGTGCGCCCAAACGACGTACGGCGGCAGCTCGCCGGGCGGGGCGGAGTACTCGGGGTGGCGCGGCGGGTAGACGTGGGCGTGTACCTCGCTGCCGTCCGGGCCGGTGAAGGAACGGACGCGCGGTTCGGGGTAGTGGGCCGGGTCGACGGGATCGTGGTGGTGGCCCGCGATGACCCGGCTGTGGCCGGTACAGGTGTCGAGTTCGACCACCTCGTAGCCGCTGTGCGGGCTGGCGGCGACGGAGACGACCCGGCTGCCGCTGACGGCCAGCGTTCCGGCCCACTCGGTCCAGGGGCCGGTGCCGTCCACCAGCTCGCCCGTCTCGGGGTCGAGGATGCCGAGCCGCATCGAGCCCCGGCCGTGGATGGTGGCGATGAGTCCGTTGGGAAGCGGGGCGAACCAGCGCTGGCCGATCTTCCAGATCCCGGCGCCGAACTCCTCCTCGCGGGGGCAGAGGGGGGTGGCCCGGGTCCCGGCGGAGAGGTCCGCCCGGTGGAGGTTCCACCAGCCGTCAGCGTCCGAGGTGTAGAGCAGGGTGCCGTCAGCCGCCCACTCCAGCTGGGCTACGGACTCCTTGGGGCCACCGGCGAGGGTGCGCGCGGAGGTGAGAACGCCCTCCGCCGACACGTCGGCGACGCGGGCGAAGCTGCTGTCCCACGGCATCGCGGGGTGGTCCCAGGCGATCCAGGCCACCCGCCGCCCGTCGGGTGAGACGCGTGGGCCGGTGACGAAGCGACTGCCGGTGGACTGGTCGGTGAGTTCCCGGACGCGGTCACGGTCCTCGGCGGCGGAGCCGTCGAGCGGGACGGCCACCAGCACGCGCCGCACCTCGATCTGCGACGGCCCGGTGAACTCCTCCAGCACACACCAGACTTCGCCCCGGTCGGGGAGGACCACGGGGTCGCACCAGCGCAGCCCACCCGGAACCACCCGGGAGATGGGGGTGAGCGGCCGCGGCTCGGCCGCGGGGGCGTCCGGCTCGACGGCGTAGAGGCGCTGGTCGCCGAAGTGGGTGAAGACGACGAGCGGCCCGCCCTCTGCCCGGGGGGCGCCCGCCCACGGCTGTCCGCCGTACTCGATGACGCGGTTGCGGACGTTCCAGGGTGGCGGCAGGACGGAGACGGCCTCGCCACCGGTGTCGGACAGGCGCATCAGGGCGCGGCGCCCGCCTTCCTCGGGGCGGGGTTCCGTCCACCAGATCTCGGTTCCGACGGCGTTGAGGTACTCGGGGCGTCCGTCGTGCGCGGCGACCAGGCGGGCGTCGATCGGGGACGGCCAGGAGCCGTAGGGGGCCTGGAGAGTCGCCATGGGGGGTCAGTCTCCTGTGGGTTCCGGGCGCTAGAGCGCGAGCAGGGTGCGGTCGAGTACGCGGACGCCGAAGTGCAGCGCGTCCGTCGGGACACGCTCGTCCACGCCGTGGAAGAGGGCCTGGTAGTCGAAGCCCTCGGGGAGGCGGAGGGGGGAGAAGCCGTATCCCGTGATGCCGAGCCGGGAGAACTGCTTCGCGTCGGTCCCGCCGGACATGCAGTACGGCACGACGTGCGCGTCCGGGTCGAAGTGCAGCAGCGCCTCGCGCATCGCGGCGAACGTGGGCCCGTCGACGGGGGCTTGGAGCGGCACCTCGCGGTGCTGGAAGTCCCAGTGGACGTCCGGGCCGGTGAGGGCGTCGAGGGTGCTGTGGAACTCCTCCTCGCCGCCCGGGAGCATCCGGCCGTCGACGGCGGCGGTCGCGCTGCCGGGGATGACGTTGACCTTGTACCCGGCCTGGAGCATGGTCGGGTTGGCGCTGTTGCGCACGGTGGGCTCGACGAGCGCCGCGGCCGGGCCGAGTTGGGCGAGGAGGGAGTCGACCTCCGCGTCGGTCGGCTGGGGGCCGGGGGGTGTGAGCCCGTGCAGGAGGGCGAGTTCGGTGAGGGCGGCGTGCACGGTCGGGGTGAGACGCACCGGCCACTGGTGGGCGCCGATTCTGCTGACGGCGTCGGCGACCCTGCTGACGGCGTTGGCGCGGTTGACCTTCGAACCGTGCCCCGCGGTGCCCTGGGCGGTGAGGTTGAGCCAGGCGGTGCCGCGCTCCCCGGCGGCCACGGGGTAGATGCGCAGGCCGTTGCCGGGGTGGAAGGTGAAGGCGCCGGACTCGCTGAAGCCCTCGGTACAGCCCTCGAAGAGGTCGGGGTGGGCGTCGGCGAGGTACTCGGAGCCGAACTCGGCGCTGTCCTCCTCGTCGGCGGTGAAGGCGAGCACGACGTCCCGGCGCGGGCGGATCCCGGCACGGGCCCAGGCACGGACGACGGTGAGGATCATCGCGTCCATGTTCTTCATGTCGATCGCACCGCGACCCCAGATCACGTCGTCCCGGATCTCCCCGGAGAAGGGGTGGACGCTCCAGTCGGCGGGTTCGGCGGGGACCACGTCGAGGTGGCCGTGGAGGAGCAGGGCGTCCGCCGAGGGGTCGCTGCCGGGGACGCGGGCGACGACGTTCGTCCGCTCGGGCGCCTTCTCCAGCATGACGGGTTCGATACCGACGTCCGCCAGGCGGTCCGCGACGTACTCGGCGGCCTGGCGCTCCGAACCCTCGCCGTGGCCACGGTTGGTGGTGTCCATCCGGATGAGGTCGGAGGTGGCCGTGACGACCTCGTCCAGCGCGATCTGGTCGATGTGCGGTGCTCGCTCAGCCATACGCTTCCTCCACCGCCGCCGAGACGACCGTGGTGACGGCCTTGAAGCAGCGGATCGCTTCGTACATCGAGGGGGTTGTGTAGGAGACGCGGCGCTCGGCCACGCGCTCGACTCCGGGGACGACGGTGGCGGCGCCCCCGAGGTGCTCGGCGTCGAACTCAAGCTCGACGGTGTGGGGGCGGGGACTCGGTGGTGGGGTGGTGCGCCCGGCCAGGGCGACGGCGCGGGCCGCCGCGGCCTCGATGTCGGCCGCGCTGCGGGCGGGAGTGCGGCAGACGGCGGCGTACCGGGAGACGTAGTCCTTGACGGCGACGGTCTCGGCGTGGGGGGCGTACCCCCGGGCGTCCTCGGCGGTGCGGTCGTCGCCCGTGATGAGGATGACGGGGACGCCGAACTCCTCGGCGACGAGGGAGTTGAGGAATCCCTCGCTGGCGCGGACGCCGTCGGCCCAGACTCCGGTGATGGAGTTGGCGAGGTAGGTGTGGGCGAGGACCCCCTCGGCACCCGCGCCGGTGTGGTAGCCGACGAAGGCGACGCCGTCGACGTCTCCGTGCTGGATGCCTTCGAGCATGCTGAGGTCCTTGTGGCGGCCGGTCAGCATCTGGGCGCGGTCATCGAGCTGTTCGAGCAGCAGGTTGCGCATGGTCCAGTGGGCCTCGTTGACCAGCACCTCCTCGGCGCCCCCGGCGTGGAATCCGGCGATGGCGGCGTTCACGTCCGAGGTGAACAGCGGGCGGCAGCGCTCCCATTGGGGGGTGCCGGGCAGCACGTCGGCGGGCCAGGTCACCCCCGTGGCGCCTTCCATGTCGGCACTGATCAGGATCTTCATGAGCGGCACGTTACGCGGTCGCCTGACGGGGCGACACCCCTGTGGATAACTCGGGGACGGGGTGGCCGAGACATCATCCTTTCCGCCCATTGACCAGCCATTCAGCGGGCGGTGTCCGAGGTTTCCGCCGGGTTTCGCAGCGGTCGGACCGATGTGGCCGGTTCCGGCGCCGAGTGCGGCGCGGGAGCGGTCGAAGCGGGATGGACGGGACAGAAGAGGCCGGTGAGGGGTGCGGGTAGCGCGCTGTCGGGACGGTCTCCGCGCCCGTTCCGGTGCGGCCGCCCCGGCTCCGGAGACCGGGGACGGCTTCCGGTACGGCGTCCGGGGCGGTGCGCTGTCAGCGCGTACCCGTCAGGAGTCGTGGCCGAGGTGGAGGTCCTGTTCGGTGCGGCCTCCCCCGTCGACGCGCAGCGCGGTGGCGACCGGGGGATAGCCCGAGGCGATCACGGTGTACTCGCCCGCGGAGAGATCGACGAAGCGGAAGGCGCCGTCCGGGCCGGTCGTCGCCGTGTCGACGACGTTGCCCGCCGCGTCCACCAGGGTCACCCGGGCGTCGGTGACGGTCTGGCCGCCGTCGGCCCGGACGGCGCCGCGCAGCACCGAGCCACCGGCGAGTTCGAGGTCCTGCCGGGTCTCGTGCGCCGCGCGCACCGACACCGGCAGCGCGGCCGGACGGTAGGCGGAGGCGCTGGCCGCGAGGGTGTACTCACCGGCGACGAGCCCGGCCATGAGGTAGCCGCCGTCCCGCGCGGTGCGCGCCGAGGCGACGACCTCACCGCAGGCGTCCGTCAGGGTGACGGCGGCCTCCCGCACGGGGTGCCCGTCCGCCGTGCACACCGAGCCGGACAGGCTCCCGGCGCCGCCGAGCACCACGTCGAGGTCGACGGGCCGCCCGCGCACGGTGACGGTGACGGCCCGCGGCTGGTGCCCGTCGGCGGCGGCGATGAGGACGTAGCTGCCCTCGCCTGGGGTGCCCAGCGCGTACCGGCCGTCTTCGCCCGTACCGCCCCGGCCGACCTGCCGTCCCGAGCCGTCGACGAGGGTCAGCGCGGCTCGCGCCACACCGGAGCCGTCGGGGTGCCGGACACTGCCGCAGACGGGGGCACCGGAGCGGTTCCGCGCGGCCGGGGCCTCGGCGGCGACCGGCGCCGTGGGGGCGTCCGGGTCCGAGGGGGCGGGCGGGGGCTGGGCGCCGTTGTCAGAGGGACGCGGCGAGGGCACGGAGGCGTTCTGGGACAACAGGGGACTCTCCTTGAGGGCGAGGGCGATCAGGAGCGCGAGCAGCAGTACGGGCGCGAGGTAGCGGAAGACGCCGGGCATGGCCTCGGCGTAGAGGGGGGCGTGGGAGTCCGGTACGACGGTGGGGAGTTGGGTCACCAGCTGCGGCGTCAGGAACTCGCTCCCGGGGAGCCCGCTGGCGTCCGGCGGCGGTTCCCGGTCGGATCCGGCGGCGAGCCGGTGGCTCAGCAGGCCGCAGAGCAGGGCCGCGCCCGCGCTGCCGCCGATCTGCCGGAAGTAGGTGTGCGCGCCGGTGGTGACGCCGAGGTCGCTCGTCGGAACCGCGTTCTGCGCGGCGACGATCAGGGCGGGCAGCACAAGGCCGACGCCGATCCCGAGAAGCGCGGTCCACAGCGCGTAGCCGTGCCGGGGAGCGTCGGGCTCCAGCCGGGACAGCAGCCACATCCCCGCCGTGGCGCAGGCGCAGCCGAGCACCAGGAGGGACCGGTAGCGGCCGGTGCGGGAGATGAGCAGCCCGGACGCCACCGAGGCGAGGGCCAGCCCGGCCGCCATGGGAAGCATCAGCAGGCCGGACCGGGTGGCGCTGACGCCCTCGACCATCCGGAGGAGGCCGGGCAGGTAGCTGGTCGCGCCGAACAGGGCGGCCCCGACGAGGACCGCGAGCACGCTGGTGAGGGCGACCGTGCGGTCGCGGAACAGACGTGGTGGCAGGAGGGGTTCGGCGGCGCGGCGCTCGGCGAGGAGGAAGAGCGGCAGGGCGAGCAGCGCACCACCGGCGAGGCCGAGGATGACGGGATCGTGCCAGGCGTACTCGCCACCGCCCCAGGTGGCGAGGAGTACCAGGCAGGTGGAGAGGGCGGCGAGGAGCAGCGCGCCGGGCACGTCCAGCCGTCGGCGGACGCGGGGGCGCGGGAGGTGCGGCACGCCTCCGATCACCAGAAGGGTGAGCAGCCCGGCGGGGACGTTGACGATGAAGCACCAGCGCCAGGAGAGGGTGTCGGTGAACCAGCCGCCGAGGAGCGGTCCCGCGACGGCCGCGACGCCGAACGCCGCGCCGAACAGGCCGAGATAGCGGGCGCGGGAACGGGGTGGGGCGAGATCGGCGATGATCGCCTGAGCGCCGACCACCAGGCCCCCGGCGCCCGCGCCCTGCACGGCCCGGAAGACGATCAGCTCCTCCATGGTGCGCGACCAGCCCGCGAGTCCGGAGCCGAGGGAGAACACAGCTACGGCGCAGAGGAAGACGCCCTTGCGGCCGAGCAGGTCACCGAGTTTCCCGTGGACCGGCATCACCACCGCCGCCGCGAGCAGGTAGGCGGTGACGACCCAGGGCGGGGAGTGGACGCCGCCCAGCTCTCCGGCGATCTCCGGCAGGGCGGTCGCGACGACGGTCTGATCGAGGGTGGCGAGCAGCGTGGTGAGCATCAGCGCGGCGGCCACCACCCGCCCCCGGCCCGGGCCGGGGGCGTCGCGCGGTGGGTGGCACGGCGATGGGCCGCTGCCTGGGGGCGGGGTGGCCGCGGGTGAACCGGCCGTCGGCGGGCGGGCCTTCGGCACGCTGGTCCTCGGCGGGTAGGCCTGCGGTGCGGGTGGGGCGGCCGCGGGCGGGCCGAGCGGAGGGGCGTCCCAGGCGGCTGGGGCGTGCCGGGGGTGGGGGGCGGCCGGGCCCGGGGGTTCGGTGGGGTGCGGTCGCGCGGGGAGATCGATGGTGGGGTCGACGGTCGCGGAGCCGCGCTGGTTCTGGTTGAGGGCGGGGTGACCCATCGCGCTCCCTCGTCGTACTGACTGTTCGAGGGGCATTTCTCGCACTGGCGACATGGGAGAGCAAGTCTCGTTCGCCGGGTACGTACCCGGTGGCCACGCCGTCCAACTCCCCGATGCGGAGCAGCTGTTCCGGGCTCACCAGCGGTGTTGGCGGGAGCCCGGCCTTCGGCGGGCTCGCTGGGACCACCGGGGACATCACCCGAAACGGTGAGTGGGCACGGGAGCGGTGACGGAGCGCGGCGGAGGTACGGCGCGCGGGCGCACGGTCGCCGCACCCGTCGTCCACGCGGGGCGCACGGAGTCGGGTCCCGTGCTCCGGGGTGGGGCGGCGGACGGAGGGGGTGAGGAGCGCCCCGTCGGCGGGGACCGACGGGGCGGGGCGCACGACGGGCGGCGCTCCGGCGGCCGCGACGGCGGCCCACGGACCGGGAATCGCGCTTCCGGCCGCGTCCCGGGCCTCGCGGCCCCCGGGGCCGAGGTCCCGGGTGGGGCGACGCCGCCACTCCCGCCGGTGAACCGCTCGGACCGCCGGGGGCGCACGGTTCCGGGGGGTCGTGGCCGCCGGGTTACTTCTCCATGTGGGCGGCGAGCGCCGTGAGCACCTCGTCGTGGATCCGGGCGAGCCCCTTGGGCGCGAAGGTCTTCTCGAAGAAGCCGCCGATGCCACCGGCGCCGTTCCACACCGTGGTCACGGTGACGCGGGAGGTACCGGCGCGGCTGCCCGGCGTGACCGTCCAGGTCGTGACCATCGAGGAGTTGCGGTCCTTCTCCACCAGTTCGCCGTCGGCGGGTTCGGTGACGTCGATCAGGCAGTCCCGCACGCGCCTGCTGGTCGCCTGGAGCTTCCAGTGCACGACGGTGCCCTCGCCGTCGCCGCCCTCCCGCACCTCGTACTCGCTGTACTGCCCCGGAAGCAGTGTGCCGCGAGTCTCGCCGTAGTCGGCGATGGTGTCGAACACGTCGTCCGGTTTCGCCGCGATCTCGCGTTGGGTGACCGACTCGACCTGCGCCATGGCTCCTCCTGTACTGGTGCCTGTCTGACGGGACGCCCGTCTGTGGCTCCGCTCGTGGCGTGCCAGCCAATCACCCCGGGGGCGACGGCCCAAATCGGGGTTCCCGGCGGTGGGTTCGCAGGCCACGGCGGAGACCGGGGTCCGCGCGGCCGGGTGGCGGGCCACGCGGGAACGCGTCTTCCCACGCTCCCCGTCGCGGGACACTCACCCGCGACCCACGGCGGCCTCCGGCGGTTGGTTCTGACATGAACACCAGTCGAGACTCCGCGGCCGGGCGGCCCCGCCCGGCAACCACCGTTCCGGATCCGCGTCGGGCGGAACCGACCCCGGTCTACGACCGGCTGCTCGCCGAGTGGCAGGCGTCGGGGGCGGCGTGGCCGGAATCCGGGGATCCGTCCGGGGATCCCGCACCGCCGCCGGACACCCCGGACTGACGGCTCAGCCATGTACGCCCCCGCGCCGGGGTGTTCGGACGCCGCCACACGCGGGTCGCGCGCCGTGAGGACGGGCGGGCGATCCGCGCGGGGGCGCTGTCGGGCGCGGGGCGAGGTCCGGGTGGGTCCGTCGCCATGTCCACCCCCGGGGGGATCCGGGTTGACAGCAGGTAAAGGAACAGATGTTCTATTCCATGTACGAGGCAGCGACCCGGTAGGAGGCGGCGCCATGCGCTGGGACGAGATGAGCGGAGACGGACCGGCCGGCACCCCCGGCCTGTTCGGCACCGACGCGGTGACCCGCACCTTCGACACCCCTGAGTTCCGGGGCGTCACCTTCCACGAGGTGCGCGCCCGCTCGCTGATCAACCGGGTCCCCGGCGCCTCCCGGATGCCGTTCGAGTGGACGGTCAACCCCTACCGCGGCTGCACCCACGCCTGTGTGTACTGCTTCGCGCGCAACACCCACCGCTACCTCGACTTGGACACCGGCGCGGGTTTCGACTCACAGGTCGTCGTGAAGGTCAACGCCCCCGAACTGGTCCGCAAGGAGCTGGGCTCCCGGCGCTGGGGCGGCCAGCACATCGCGATGGGCACCAACGTCGACTGCTACCAACGGGCCGAGGGACGCTACCGGTTGATGCCGGGCATCCTCACGGCGCTCCGCGACTACGCGAACCCCTTCTCCATCCTCACCAAGGGCACGCTCATCCTCCGCGACCTCGACCTGCTGCGCTCCGCCGCGGCCGTCTGCGACGTGGGGGTCTCGGTCTCCGTGGGGTTCACCGACGAGGAGCTGTGGCGCACGGTCGAGCCGGGCACGCCCGCCCCGGAGCGGCGGCTGGACGTGGTGCGCACGCTCGTCGCGCACGGTATCCCCTGCGGGGTGCTGATGGCGCCGGTGATCCCGTTCCTCAGCGACTCGCCGGCCCAACTCCGCACGACGGTACGGGCGATCGCCGCGGCGGGCGCCAGCTCGGTCACCCCGCTGGCGCTCCATCTGCGCCCCGGCGCGCGCGAGTGGTACCTGGCGTGGCTGGCCGAGCACCACCCCGGGCTGGTCCAGCACTACCGGGCGCTGTACGCGGACAGCGCCTACGCGCCCACCTGGTACCAGCGCCGTGTCACCCGGCAGGTACACGAGCTGGCGGCCGAGTACGGCATGGGCCCGGCCGACCGGGGCGCCGCCCGGCGCATCGAGAGGGAGCGCCGGGAGCGGGAGACCGCCCCCGGCCGACGCCCGGTCGAGGCGGCGTGGGACGCGGCCCCCGAGGAGGGGGACGGTGTCCAGCTGACGCTGTTGTAGCCCCCGGCCCGCCACCGTTCCGCGCCCACGCACGGGCCGGAGGCGGGCGGCGGCCGGGGCCACGGGGCCGGGCTGCTCAGCGGTCCTCGCGCGGTGGCGAGGCGTCGTTGCCACGGCGGCGTCTGCGCAGTCCCCCCTCTGGCCGCCAGCTCTCCACGACGATGTCGGGGACCTCGATGGTGACCCGGGTCACCTCCGTCACCTCGGCCCGGAACAGGTGGAAGACCTCCGGCGCGGCGCCCTCCCGCAGCCCCGCCGCGTAGCGCGCGACCTCCGCGGGGTCCGTCACCTCGGCCGCGCGGCCGGCGACGCGCACGTCGTCGAGGCTCTCCGGCTCCACGTCGCCGCCCGGGTTGGCGAAGAGCGCGAAGCGCGGATCGCGCCGCAGGTCCAGCGCCTTGCGGGAGTTGGGCATCATGCCGAGCCACAGCTCGTCCTCCCGGAAGTCGGCCTCCAGACCGGTCAGGCGGGGCGAACCGTCGGCGGTGAGGGTGCCGAGCACGTGGTGGGTGAAGCGCCGGAAGCGACGCTCCACGAGGTCGGCGAAGGTCGGTTCGGCGGCCCGTACGGCCGCCCAGGTGTAGGTCATCGCCCCACTGTGACGGGCCAACCCGACACCCCCTGTCGGGATTTCACCCGAAGGTGTGGGCAGCCCCTCGGAGCCGCGCGGCTCCCCGGACACCGGCCGCCGGATCTCCACACCGGTCAGCGGGGCGAGGGCCCCGCGACCCCCGTGGTGCTGACGCGCGACGGGAGGGGAGGACGCCCAGATAAGCACTTGCCGGGCCGAAACCGGCCTCCCACCATGGTCCTCACCCCCGCCCGACCGCACGGAGGATTCCAGCATGCCCGCCGCCACCCCGACCCGCTCGCTGGCCTTCCCCACCGTCACACGGCCCGGGGTCGGCACCATCGAGATCAACCCGCACTTCACCGGGGCGGCCGCACGCCAGGCCGAGGTGGGTGAGGCGCTGCTCGGGCAGTGGGAACGGGAGCCGCTGCCGGAGGGGTTCGTCTCCTGGAGCGTGTTCGCGAGCACCGACGGCGAGGCCCTGCTGGCCTACGGGCAGTGGGTGAACGACGAGAGCCGCCGTCGCTGCGGTGTGCGGCGGCCGGAGACCGAGGGTGTGTGGGCGGCCGAACCCGTGTACTACCGGGTCTACCGCAGCCTGGACGGCTCGGACGGTTCCGAGGAGCCGGGCTGTCTGATCACGGCGACCTTCGACACCGACGGCCCGGAACGGCAGCGGTACTTCGTTGACGCCCTGATCGCCGCCCAGCCCTCGGACGCGCGCACCCCCGGGGCGCTGGGAGCCCACTTCCACCTGAGCACGGACGGGACCCGGGTGCTGCTCTACTCGCTGTGGACGAGTCAGCGGGCGCACGCCGAGGCCGCCGAGGCCGGAGCGCACGACTCGGGACACGGGATATTCACCGAGACGCCCGGGGTACGGCCCACCTACGGACGCTGCTACTCGCTGCTGGGCTCGCTCGTCCGCTGAGGCGACGGCTCGGGCTGGCGGCTGGGTCGACCGCGGGGTCTCCGGCGCTCACGGGAGGGGCGGGCCGCCGGGTCCGCGTCAACGGCCCGCCGTCAGTAGGGAATTCGGGCCCGGGCGGCCAGCGCCGAGGGGCAGAGCCGGTGGTGTTCGGCGGCGGCGTCCAGCACGGGAATCGCCCGCCGGTCCCCCAGCGCGCCCAGCCCCTGCACGCAGGCCTCCGCGATCGGCCAGTAGTGCACCGGACCGATGAGCAGCCGTTGCAGCACCTTGATCAGGGTGGGCACCGACTCGGGGGCACGCAGCGCGGTCAGCAGCCGCACCGGGTAGAGGGCGTAGGCGGTGCGCAGTTCGTTGGTGGCGAGCGCGGCGGCCGCCCGGGCGGTCCGCGGATCGCGCAGGAGTTCCAGGGCCTGGGCCGCCGTGGCACAGCAGACCGGGTCCCGGTAGTTCAGGAGGAAGACGAGCGTCTCGAAGGCTCTGCGGTCCCCCGCGCTGCCCAGGGCGAACGCGGCGACCTCCCGTGCCCACAGCGGCTGTTGGGGCTCGACCAGCACGGTGGCCAATCGGTCCCGGGCCTCCGGGGTGCGCTGTCGAGCGAGCTTGACCAGTCGCGAGTACTCAACCGGGTCAGCCTCGGTCCGTACGCGATCGATCAACGATCGGAATGCATCGCCCACTCCGGCCTCCCCCACGTGGTCCGAACCACAGTTCTGGAAGTGCTTCTACCCTTGGCTTCCTGGTTACCCACGAGTTAGCCTGCCGGACAGAGCGGCACCCCCGCTCGGCGGCCTGGTGACGCGGCCGCCGTGAGTGCGGTCGGTTCGGCGGGGGTCCGGGCGTCGCCCGGATCGCGCGGCTCGGATACGGAGCGGCCCCGGGACAGGGCCGGTCTCCGGAGAGTCCGGTAAGCCAACTCCGTTGCCGTGCGCACCCGTACGGGCTTCACGCCCCGTCGCGCACAGCGGTGCGGACCAGCACACCCTCATCAGTCGTCACCCTCTGGAGTCCCGTGATGGACCGTCCACCCCTGAACACCATCGCCGTCGTCGGCCTCGGCACCATGGGCACCGGCATAGCCGACGTTCTCGCCCGTGCGGGGCGCGAGGTCATCGGCATCGACACGAGTGACGCAGCGGCGGCCCGCGCCGTCGCGGCGCTGGAGTGCTCGACCGCCCGTGCCGTGGAGCGCGGTCACCTCACCGAGGCCGAGCGCGCGGACGCCCTCGCCCGCTTCCGGACCTTCCCCGAACTGGACGCCGCCGCCGAGGCGGACCTCGTCATCGAGGTGGTCCCGGAGGACTACGACACCAAGTGCCAGGTCTTCGCGGCGCTCGACGGCGTCGTGAAGCCGGACACGATCCTCGCGACGGGCACCAACGCCCTCTCGGTGACCCGGCTCGCGGCCGACTCCGACCGTCCCGAACGCGTCCTGGGGCTGCACTTCTTCAACCCGGCGCCCGCGATGCGGCTCGTCGAGGTGGTCTCCTCGGTACTGACCGCTCCCGACGCGGTGGCGGCCGTCACCCAGCTCGCCCGCGAGCTGGGCAAGGACCCGATCGCGGTGGGCGACCGGCCCGGATTCGTCGCCGACGGGCTGCTGTTCGGCTACCTCAACCAGGCGGCGGCGATGTACGAGTCCCGCTACGCCACCCGGGAGGACATCGACTCCGCGATGCGGCTCGGCTGCGGCCTGCCCATGGGCCCGCTCGCCCTGCTGGACCTCATCGGGATCGACACGGCACGCACCGTGCTGGACGCCATGTACGCCGCCTCGCACGACCGGCTGCACGCCCCGGCCCCCATCCTGCGGCAGCTCAGCGACGCCGGTCTCACCGGCCGGAAGGCGGCGCGCGGCTTCTACACCTACGCGGCGCCCGGCAGCGGGCAGCTCGTCCCCGACGCCGAGACCCCGGACCCGTCAGCCGCGACCGCCCCGGGCCGCCCCGTGACCACCGTCGGTGTCGTCGGCTCCGGCACCATGGCCGCGGGCATCACCGAGGTCTTCGCGACGTCCGGGTACCCGGTGGTGCTGGCCGCGCGGAGCGCCGAGAAGGCGGACACGGCGAAGGAGCGGGTCGCGGCCTCCCTGGGCCGGTCGGTGGCGCGGGGCCGGATGGACGAGGAGGACCGGGAGCGGGCGCTGGCCCGGATCACCCCCGCGGGCTCGCTGGACGCGCTGGCCGAGGTGGATCTGGTGGTCGAGGCGGTGGCCGAGGATCTGGCGGTCAAGCGGGAGCTGTTCGGCGCGCTCGACGCGGTGTGCCGGGAGGGCGCGGTGCTGGCCACCACCACCTCCTCGCTGCCCGTGGTGGCCTGCGCCCGGGCCACCTCCCGTCCACGGGACGTGGTCGGGATGCACTTCTTCAACCCGGCGCCCGCGATGCGGCTCGTCGAGGTGGTGCGCACGGTGCTCACCGCCGACGACGCCCTCGCCACGGTGCGCGAGGTCTGCGCCGCCGTGCGCAAGCACCCCGTGGACTGCGGGGACCGGGCCGGTTTCATCGTGAACGCGCTGCTGTTCCCGTACCTGAACAACGCGGTGAAGATGGTGGAGGAGCACTACGCGACGCCGGACGACATCGACGCCGCGATGAAGCTCGGCGGCGGCTACCCCATGGGCCCCTTCGAACTGCTCGACGTGGTCGGGCTCGACGTGTCCCTCGCCATCGAGCAGGTGCTGCACCGCGAGTTCCGCGACCCCGGGCTGGCCCCGGCCCCGCTGCTGGAACACCTGGTCGCCGCCGGATGTCTCGGGCGGAAGACCGGCCGGGGCTTCCGCGAGTACGCGCGGCGGTGACCGGAACCCCGCGGGCTCCCGGCGCCCCGGCCGGCTGGGGTGGGTTGCTGGAGCCCTCCGGCGCCCCACCCCCGGAGTCCATCACGGCGTGTAACGTTCACCACATGCCTCAGTCCGTGAAGCCCTCCCGTTCGGCCGCCCCGCGCACCAGCGCGGCGGCCACTCAGCGCCTCAAGATGCGCCGTGAACTGGCCGCGGCGGCCATGGAGCTGTTCGCGACGAAGGGCTACGAGGCCACGACGGTGGACGAGATCGCGGCGACCGCCGGAGTCGCCCGGCGCACCTTCTTCCGGCACTTCCGCTCCAAGGAAGAGGCGATCTTCCCGGACCACGACGAGACCCTGGTGCGCGCCCAGGCGGTCCTGGAGGCGGCTCCCGCGCACGAGAACCCGCTCGACACCGTCTGCCGGGGGATCAAGGAGGTCATCCGGATGTACGCGGCCTCCCCCCGCGGCAGCGTCGAGCGGTACAAGCTGACCCGGGACGTACCCGCGCTGCGCGAGCGGGAGATCGCCTCCGTCGCCCGCTACGAGCGACTGTTCACCCGCTACCTGCTGGGCCACTTCGACGAGTCGGCGCACCGCGACGGCGACGACGACCCCCTGCTGGCGGAGGTCGCCGCCTCGGCCGTGGTCTCCGCGCACAACCACGTGCTACGGCGCTGGCTGCGCGGCGGCGCGGTCGGGGACGTCGAGGCCCAGCTCGACCACGCCTTCGCGATCGTCCGCAAGACCTTCGGCACCGGGTTCGGCGCGAACCGTCCGGCCGCCGGGGACGCGGAGCGCGAGGGGGCCGCGGAGACGGAGCGGCGCGGCGAGGTCCTGGTGACGGTGGCTCGGGTGGACGCCCCGCTGAGCGAGATCATGCGCACCATCGAGTCCGCGCTCCAGGGGGACTGAGCGGGCGGCGCCCGGCCCACCGGGCGCCGCCCCGTCCGCCCCGCCGCCCTCCGACGTTCCCCCGCTCCACGCGCCCGCCCAGCGGAGCACCGGCGCCCGCCCGCCGACGGTCACACGTCCTGCGGCATGCGGCTCCCCCGGCGCGCCCCTCCCCTCCTCTCCACGGCCCCGGCCCCACGGCCGGTCGTCCGCGCTGACCGTCGGGGCCCCGCCAACTCCGGTGCCTGTCCAGCCCGTTCGGCGCCCCGACCCGTCCGGGAGGCCCTCGCCCCGGCGGTCGGCACCGCTCGGCGCCGCTTCGCGCCGCGCGGCCGCGTCCGGCACGGCTGGCCCCCTGGGGTGCCGCGTCGACAGAGCGATCAGGCGCCCCATCGACAGCGCGACAGATCGACGTGCCGGGGCCCGTGACGGCGAGATCGATCGATCATCGCTCAACTGAGCCACCCCCTTCACATCAGAGAGAAATTTCTGGCACCGAGTGTCTTGTGCGCTGGCACTGGGTGTCATACGTTGGCGTCGGCCGGGCACAGTCCCGACGGCACACGCCGTGCGCCCGGCCCCGCGTCACAGGCAATCTCCCGCGCTCACCAGCGCTGCCACAGCAGGGCCACACCGCCGAACCGACGGCACTGCCTCACACCCGACGTCCCCTCAAGCGTTCTCCCGAACAAACGCTTCGCCGGAGGCACACCGTGAACACGATCCTCGACGCGATACTCGCGTCCGACACCACAGCCGACGACTTCGCACACCTGCCCGTCCCCGAGTCCTACCGGGCGGTCACCGTCCACAAGGACGAGGCCGGGATGTTCGAAGGACTGGAGAGCCGGGACAAGGACCCCCGCAAGTCGCTCCACCTGGAGGAGGTGCCGGTTCCCGAACTGGGGCCGGGCGAGGCCCTGGTGGCCGTGATGGCCTCCTCCGTGAACTACAACTCCGTCTGGACATCGATCTTCGAGCCGCTGCCCACCTTCGGGTTCCTGGAGCGCTACGGGCGCACCTCCCCGCTGGCGAAGCGGCACGACCTGCCGTACCACGTGATCGGCTCGGACCTGGCGGGCGTCGTACTGCGGACCGGTGCCGGGGTGAACGCCTGGCGCCCGGGCGACGAGGTGGTGGCGCACTGCCTGTCGGTGGAGCTGGAGAGCGCCGACGGGCACAACGACACGATGCTCGACCCGGAGCAGCGGATCTGGGGGTTCGAGACCAACTTCGGCGGCCTGGCGGAGCTGGCGCTCGTCAAGTCGAACCAGCTGATGCCCAAGCCAGCGCACCTGACCTGGGAGGAGGCGGCGGCGCCGGGGCTGGTCAACTCGACGGCCTACCGGCAGCTGGTCTCCTCCAACGGGGCGGGGATGAAGCAGGGCGACAACGTGCTGATCTGGGGAGCCAGCGGCGGACTCGGCTCCTACGCCACGCAGTTCGCGCTGGCGGGCGGGGCGAACCCGGTGTGCGTGGTCTCCAGTGAGGACAAGGCCCGCATCTGCCGCCGGATGGGCGCCGAGGCGATCATCGACCGCAGGGCGGAGGACTTCCGCTTCTGGAAGGACGAGCACGAGCAGGACCCGCGCGAGTGGAAGCGGTTCGGCAAGCGCATCCGGGAGCTGACCGACGGCGAGGACGTGGACATCGTCTTCGAGCACCCGGGCCGGGAGACCTTCGGGGCGAGCGTCTACGTCACCCGTAAGGGCGGCACCATCGTCACCTGCGCCTCGACCTCCGGGTACCAGCACCAGTACGACAACCGGTACCTGTGGATGTCCCTGAAGCGCATCGTGGGCTCGCACTTCGCCAACTACCGCGAGGCGTGGGAGGCCAACCGGCTGATCGCCAAGGGGAGGATCCACCCCACGCTCTCCCGCAGCTACCCGCTGGAGCACACCGGTCAGGCCGCCTACGACGTGCACCGGAACCTCCACCAGGGCAAGGTCGGGGTGCTGGCCCTGGCGCCCGAGGAGGGTCTGGGCGTGCGCGACACCGCCAAGCGTGCCCAGCACCTCGACGCCATCAACCTCTTCCGGGACGCCGAGGGCGCTCCGGCACGGGAGAAGGGCGACACCGCGCGATGACGCAGAAAGACCGCCCGTGGCTGATGCGGACGTACGCGGGGCACTCCACGGCTGAGGCGTCCAACGCGCTGTACCGGCGCAATCTCGCCAAGGGCCAGACCGGACTCTCGGTCGCCTTCGACCTCCCCACCCAGACCGGGTACGACCCGGACCACGTCCTCGCGCGCGGTGAGGTCGGCCGGGTCGGGGTGCCGGTCTCCCATGTGGGCGACATGCGGCGGCTGTTCCAGGACATCCCGCTGGAACGCACCAACACCTCGATGACGATCAACGCCACCGCGATGTGGCTGCTGGCGCTCTACCAGGTCGTCGCCGAGGAACAGGGCGCCGACATCGCGGAACTCCAGGGCACCACGCAGAACGACATCGTCAAGGAGTACCTCTCCCGCGGGACGCACGTCTTCCCGCCCGGCCCCTCGCTCCGGCTGACCACCGACATGATCACGTACACGGTCAACCGGATCCCCAAGTGGAACCCGATCAACATCTGTAGCTACCACCTCCAGGAGGCGGGGGCCACCCCCGTCCAGGAGATCGCCTACGCGATGTCCACCGCGATCGCGGTGCTGGACGCGGTGCGCGACTCGGGGCAGGTGCCGCCCGAACGGATGGCGGACGTGGTCGGCCGGATCTCGTTCTTCGTCAACGCGGGCGTGCGGTTCGTCGAGGAGATGTGCAAGATGCGCGCCTTCACGCACATCTGGGACCGCCTCACCCGCGAGCGCTACGGCGTCCAGGACCCCAAGCGGCGGCGCTTCCGCTACGGCGTGCAGGTCAACTCGCTGGGACTGACCGAGGCGCAGCCGGAGAACAACGTCCAGCGGATCGTGCTGGAGATGCTGGCCGTGACGCTCTCCAAGGACGCCCGGGCCCGCGCGGTCCAGCTGCCCGCCTGGAACGAGGCGCTGGGGCTGCCCCGCCCCTGGGACCAGCAGTGGTCGCTCCGGATCCAGCAGGTCCTCGCGCACGAGAGCGACCTGCTGGAGCACGGGGACATCTTCGCGGGCTCCCACGTGGTCGAGGCCCGGGTCGCGGCCCTGGTCACCGAGGCGGAGGCGGAGATCGAGCGGATCTCGGAGATGGGCGGCGCGATGGCCGCCGTCGAGTCCGGCTACCTCAAGTCGCGGCTGGTGGCCTCGCACGCCGAACGGCGCGCCCGGATCGAGTCGGGCGAGGAGCGGATCGTCGGCGTCAACTGCTACGAGTCGACCGAGCCCAGCCCGCTCACGGCCGACCTCGACACCGCGATCCACACCGTCGACCCGGCCAACGAGACGGCCGTCGTCGAGGCGCTGCGGCGCTGGCGCGCCACCCGTACGGAGTCCGTCTCCGGCGACTCGGCCGAGCAGGCGCTCAAGGCGCTGAAGGAGAGCGCGCGTTCGGACGCGAACCTGATGGAGGCGAGTCTGGAGTGTGCCCGCGCCGGGGTGACGACGGGCGAGTGGACCGAGGCGCTGCGCGAGGTCTTCGGTGAGTTCCGGGCGCCGACCGGAGTGGGCGGGGCACCGGTCGCCGTGCCCGCCGAGGAGGGCTCGGCGCTCGGCGCGGTACGCCGCCGCGTCGACGCCACCGCCCGCGAACTGGGGGTGGGCAGGCTGCGGTTGCTGGTCGGCAAGCCCGGGCTGGACGGGCACAGCAACGGTGCCGAGCAGATCGCGGTGCGCGCCCGGGACGCCGGGTTCGAGGTGGTCTACCAGGGCATCCGGCTGACCCCGCGGCAGATCGCCGCGGCCGCCGTCGCGGAGGACGTGCACTGCGTCGGCCTGTCGATCCTCTCCGGCGCGCACGCCGAACTCGTGCCGGAGGTACTGGAGTTGATCCGCCAGGCGGATGCTCCGGCAGCCGGTGGCGCGGCGGGGTCGCCGATCCCCGTCGTGGTCGGTGGCATCATCCCGTCCGCGGACGCGGAGGCACTGCGTGCCGCTGGGGTGGCCGCCGTGTTCACCCCCAAGGACTTCGGCATCACGGAGATCATCGACCGCGTCGTCGACGAGATCCGTACCGCGAACCAGCTAGACCCCCTGGAGGTCCCCGCATGACCAGCGCCAACCGGCAGCGGCCGGTCCGCCCCCGCCGCTCCTGCCTCGCCGTTCCCGGCAGCAATCCGCGGTTCCTGGAGAAGGCCCAGGGCCTCCCGGCGGACCAGGTCTTCCTCGACCTGGAAGACGCCTGCGCTCCCCTGGCCAAGGAGGGCGCCCGGCACACCATCGTGAAGTTCCTCAACGAGGGGGACTGGTCCGGGAAGACGCGGGTGGTGCGCGTCAACGACTGGACCACGCACTGGACCTACCGCGACGTGATCACCGTCGTGGAGGGCGCGGGAGCCAACCTGGACTGCCTGATGCTGCCGAAGGTGCAGGACGCGCAGCAGATTCAGGCGCTCGACCTGCTGCTCACGCAGATCGAGCGGACGGTCGGCCTGGAGGTGGGCCGGATCGGCATCGAGGCGCAGATCGAGAACGCCAAGGGCCTGGTGAACGTCGACGAGATCGCGGCGGCCTCGCCCCGCGTGGAGGCGATCATTTTCGGCCCCGCTGACTTCATGGCGTCGATCAACATGAAGTCGCTGGTGGTGGGCGAACAGCCGCCCGGCTACCCGGCGGACGCCTACCACTACATCCTGATGCGGATCCTGATGGCCGCCAGGACCCACGACCTCCAGGCGATCGACGGGCCGTACCTCCAGATCCGGAACGTGGACGGCTACCGCGAGGTCGCGGCCCGCGCCGCGGCGCTCGGCTTCGACGGCAAGTGGGTGCTGCACCCGGGGCAGGTGGAGGCGTCAAACGAGATCTTCTCGCCGTCCCAGGAGGACTACGACCACGCCGAGATGATCCTGGACGCCTACGACTACTGCACCTCCGAGGCCGGCGGGAAGAAGGGCTCGGCGATGCTCGGCGACGAGATGATCGACGAGGCGAGCCGGAAGATGGCGCTCGTCATCTCCGGCAAGGGTCGCGCGGCCGGGATGCGCCGCACCACCACCTTCGAGCCCCCGGAGGCCTGAGAACCATGCAGTTCGGCCGCACCTACGAGGAGTTCACCGTCGGTGACACCTACCGGCACTGGCCCGGCAAGACCGTCACCGAGTACGACGACCACCTGTTCTGCCTGCTCACCATGAACCACCACCCGCTCCACCTGGACTCGCACTACGCGGAGCACACCACGGACTTCGGGAGGAACGTGGTGGTGGGCAACTACGTGTACTCGCTGCTCCTGGGCATGTCCGTGCCGGACGTCTCTGGGAAGGCGATCGCCAACCTGGAGATCGAGTCCCTGCGGCACGTGGCGCCGACCTTCCACGGGGACACGATCTACGGCGAGACCACGGTGCTGGACAAGATCCCCTCCCGCTCCAAGAGCGACCGGGGCATCGTGCACGTGGAGACCAGGGGCTACAAACAGGACGGCACCGAGGTCTGCGTCTTCCGGCGCAAGGTGATGGTCCCCACCGAGACCTACGTCACCGAGCGTGGCGGCGAGCAGCCGGGCCGGCCCGAGCCGCGCGAGCGGCGCCAGGGGGGAGAGTGACATGGGACGCCTCGCGCAGACCGAGGGACTGACGGACGTCCAGCGGGAGATCGTCGCCACCGTCCGGGGATTTGTCGACAAGGAAATCATCCCGGTGGCCACCGAGCTGGAACACCGGGACGAGTACCCGACCGAGATCGTCGAGGGCCTGAAGGACCTCGGCGTCTTCGGGCTGATGATCCCCGAGGAGTACGGCGGCCTCGGTGAGTCACTGCTCACCTACGCGCTGTGCGTGGAGGAGATAGCCCGGGGCTGGATGAGCGTCTCGGGCATCATCAACACGCACTTCATCGTCGCGTACATGCTCCAGCGACACGGCACCGATGAGCAGCGGAGCCACTTCCTCCCGAGGATGGCGACCGGCGAGGTCCGGGGCGCGTTCTCGATGTCCGAACCGGCGCTGGGCTCCGACGTGTCGGCCATCACCTCCCGTGGCGTCCGGGACGGCGCGGAGTACGTGCTCGACGGCCAGAAGATGTGGCTGACGAACGGCGGTTCCTCCACTCTGGTCGCGGTGCTCTGCCGGACCGACGAGGGCCTGCCCGAGGACACCCCGCCGCACCGGTCTATGACCACCTTCCTGGTGGAGAAGGAGCCGGGCTTCGGCGAGGTCCGGCCCGGCCTGACCATCCCCGGCAAGATCGACAAGATGGGCTACAAGGGCGTCGACACCACCGAGTTGATCATGGATGGCCTGCGGATCCCCGCGGACCGGGTCCTCGGCGGGGAGACCGGCCGCGGCTTCTACCAGATGATGGACGGCGTCGAGGTGGGCCGGGTCAACGTCGCGGCGCGTGGCTGTGGCGTCGCGCAGCGCGCCTTCGAGCTGGGCATCGCCTACGCGCAGCAGCGGGAGACCTTCGGCAAGCCGATCGCCAGGCACCAGGCCATCCAGTTCAAGCTCGCGGAGATGGCCACCAAGGTGGAGGCGGCGCACGCGCTGATGGTCGGAGCGGCGCGGAAGAAGGACTCCGGAGAGCGGAACGACCTGGAGGCCGGAATGGCCAAATACCTCGCCTCCGAGTACTGCAAGGAGGTCGTGGAAGACGCCTTTCGCATCCACGGCGGGTACGGTTTCAGCAAGGAGTACGAAATCGAGCGGCTCTACCGGGAGGCGCCGATGCTCCTCATCGGCGAGGGAACCGCCGAAATCCAGAAAATGATCGTGGGCCGCCGCCTGCTGGAGGAGTACCGCGCCTAGCCGAATGCCCCGTTCCGGGCGTTTTCTCGATCGCGAGATCACGCCCGGTGGGGGGCCGGTGTACTGACTGGCGCTCTGGCTTGCCCAGTTGCCACCGAAAACCGGTAGCATCCCGGAAAGCCGCCGTCCCCCTCAACGGTGCGGCTCCCTCCGCTACGAAGGTCTTTCATGCCCCACAGCTCATCCTCCGCACCGGACGGCCAACCCTTCACCACCGGCGGCCGGATCCGCCTGGCGCGCGGAGCGTCACCGTGGCTTCTGCCGACCGTGGCGACCGCCGCCGTCAGCCTCCTGCGGGCCCGCCGGTCCGGGAAGGCGGCGGCGGTCGCCGTTCCCGCCACGGCGCTCGCCGCGGGGATGCTGTGGTTCTTCCGGGACCCGGAGCGCGAGATCACCCAGGGCAGGGTCATCTCGCCCGCCGACGGCGTGGTGCAGAGCATCATGCCCTGGAAGGACGGCCGGACCCGCGTCGCGATCTTCATGAGCCCGCTCAACGTGCACGTCAACCGGGCGCCGATGGCGGGCACCGTCACCTCGGTCGAGCACGTCCCGGGTGGCTTCGTCCCGGCCTTCAACAAGGAGAGCGAGAACAACGAACGGGTCGTCTGGCACTTCGACACCGAGCTGGGCGACGTCGAGATGGTCCAGATCGCCGGCGCGGTGGCGCGGCGCATCGTCCCGTACGTGCCGCAGGGCACCAAGGTCGAGCAGGGCGAGCGCATCGGGCTGATCCGGTTCGGGTCCCGGGTGGACCTCTACCTCCCGGAGGGGACAGAACCAGCCGTTGAGGTCGGTCAGGCCACAACAGCGGGGGTGACTCGCATTGACCGTGATTGATCCCGAAGCCCGGACGGACTCGTCCTGGGTCCCGGAGGACCAGGAGGACGACGACGAGATGCCGCTCTCCACGCGGCTCTCCATAGCGGACACGCTGACGCTCGGCAACGCCACCTGCGGTTTCCTTGCGGTCTACTTCACCACCACCGGCATCCTCATCCCCCACCTCACGGGTGAGGAGTACGGCGGCATGGCGCGGCACAGCGCCGCCACCGCCGTCCTGCTGATGCTGCTGGCCTCGGTCTTCGACCTGTTCGACGGGCTGGTCGCCCGGAAACTCCGCAGCTCGGCGATGGGCGCGGAACTCGACAACCTCTCCGACCTGATCAGCTTCGGACTGGCGCCCGCCTACTTCGTGGTCGTCTGGGGCATGGTCGCCAACGACGCGCACCAGCGGGTCTCGGTGGTCGCCGCCGTGGTGGTGCTGCTGGCGGTGGTGCTGCGCCTCGCGAGATTCTCCTGCGTGCCGATGCGGGACGGCGTCTTCCAGGGCATGCCCGGGCCGTTCGGCGCGCTGACCGTGGTCTCGATCGTGTTGCTGGAACTCCCCTTCGTGCCGACGCTGCTCGCGATCATCGGGGTGGCGTGGCTGATGGTCAGCCGGGTCGAGTACCCGAAGCCGCGCGGCCGTCTGGCACTGGCGATGCTCAGCTGGATCGTGCTCAGCATGGGACTGCTGACCGCCTGGGCCTTCGAGTCCCCCGCCGGGGAGCTGATGCTCCAGACCGGCTGCGCGCTCCAGCTGGTGCTGGGCGCGGTCATCCCGCTCTTCGCCACCGCGCGCCGGGTGCACACCTTCCGTGACAACCGGCGCGAGGCGCGGACGGCGACGCACGGCTAGCCCACGCGCGAGCGCCGGGCGCCGCGCACGAGCCCAGGACGAGGGGCCGGAGGATCTTCCTCCGGCCCCTCGTCGTGTTTGTCCCCGGCCCCTCGTCGCGGGCCCCTCCTCGCGTCCGCCCGCTCCGCGCGTTCCCGTCGTCACGGGAGCGGGGTTCCCGGGGCACGGCGGGGATCCCGGGTCGTGCCCCGGTGGGTCCGGGTCAGAGGCGGTCGGCCGCCAGACGCTCGGCCGTCTCCTCCAGCAGCGCGCCCGCGTTGGCCATACAGCGCTCCGGGTCGGGTTCGATCTCCGTGAGGGCGTAGGCGCGTTCGATGCCCGCGCCGCGCAGCTCCCGGTCGTCGATCTCCACCCGCCCGCACACCGCCACCACCGGCTTGCCCGCGGCGCGGGCGGCGGCCGCGACCCCTGCGGGCGCCTTGCCGTGCAGGGTCTGGGCGTCCAGCGAGCCCTCCCCGGTGACGACCAGGTCGGCGCGCTCCAGCGCCTCCGGGAAGCCGAGCACCTCCAGCAGTACCTCGATGCCGGGCCGGAACGTGGCGTTCAGGCCGACCAGCGCGCCGTAGCCGATGCCACCTGCCGCGCCCGCGCCCGCCGCCTCCGCCGCCTCCGCCGCCCGGGGGCCGAGCGCCTCGGTCAGCACGCCGACGTAGTGGCTGAGGCCGGTGTCGAGCACCGCGATGTCCTCGTCGCTGGCGCCCTTCTGCGGGCCGTAGACGGCGGGGGCGCCCTTCGGGCCGGTGAGCGGGTTGTCCACGTCGCTGGCGAGCACGATCCGCACCTCGGCCAGCCGGGCGTCCAGGCTGGAGAGGTCGGCGCTGGCCAGCTCGCGGAGCGGGCCGCCGCCGTGCGGCACCGGGTCGCCGTCCTCGTCGAGGAAGCGGGCGCCGAGTGCCTCCAGCATGCCCGCGCCGCCGTCCGTGGTGGCCGAGCCGCCCACGCCGAAGACGATGGTGGTGGCACCCGCGTCGACGGCGGCGAGCAGGAGTTCGCCGGTGCCGTAGGTGGTGGCCGTGAGCGGGGCGAAGGCCCCGGGCGGCAGCAGTTGGAGTCCGGACGCCTCGGCCATCTCGACGACGGCGGTCTCCCCGCGCAGCGCGAAGGCGGCCGTGACCGGCGCGCCGAGCGGACCGGTGACCTCCACCTCGTGCCGTTCGAAGCCGTCCGCCACCGCGGCGGCCACGGTGCCGTCCCCGCCGTCGGCGACGGGCAGGGCGTCCACCTCGACGCCGCCCCGTGCCCGCTGGATTCCCGTACGGACGCGCTCGGCGACCTCGACGGCCGTCAGCGATCCCTTGAACTTGTCCGCGGCGATCAGCACCCGCGCCGTCGTGGTCATGGCTAGTGCCTCTGGCTCTCTCTCGCGTTCAAACAGGCTTCGCGCCGGGGCGACACTATCCGCCACAGGTGCCCGGCGACCATGGGCCGCCGTGGCCGGTCGCGTCGGCGTCCGGCGTGCCCGCGCCCGAATTCGCCCGCTAGCGCCGCATAGTGGGCGCCATGAGCACCGACGCCGAGCCTCCATCGGGCGGGTCCCCCGGACCGGAGACCGCCACGGACCAGGAGGAGCCGCCGGCGGAACCGGGACCGGACGTCACCGTCGTCACCCTCGGCGCGACGGGGATCCTCGCGGTCGTGGCGTGGGCGGTGCTCGGCCGGGGCTCCTTCGACACGTTCTCCTCCGCGGCGCTGAACTGGGTGCTGGAGAACTTCAGTTGGCTGTTCATGGTCGGCGCCAACGTGTTCCTGGTGCTCTGTGTGCTGCTCGCGCTCAGTCGGTTCGGGGCGATCCGGCTCGGGGAACCGGACGCGGAACCGGAGTTCGGCGGACTCACCTGGATCGCGATGATGTTCAGCGCCGGGATGGGCATCGGCCTGATGTTCTACGGTGTCGGCGAACCGCTCCAGCACTATGTCGACCCGCCGCCGTTCGGCGGGGTGCGGTCCCAGTCCGGGCCGTCCGCCCAACTGGCGCTGGAGTACTCGCTGTTCCACTGGACGCTGCACCCCTGGGCGATCTACGCCATGGCGGGGCTGGCACTCGCCTACGTCACCTTCCGCAAGGGGCGCGGCAACCGGATCAGCGCCGTCTTCGTCCCGCTGATCGGGGAGCGGGCGGCGAACGGCCGCGCGGGACAGCTGATCGACCTGCTGGCCGTCTTCGCCACGGTGTTCGGCACCGCGACGAGCCTCGGGCTGGGGGCGCTCCAGGTGTCCCGGGGGCTGGACCTGACGACCGGGATCGACGACTCGACCACGCTCCAGCTGCTGGTGATCGTCGTGCTCGGAGCCGCGTTCGTGGCCTCCGCCTTCTCCGGTCTGCACCGCGGGGTGAAGTGGCTCAGCAGCGTCAACCTGGTGCTGGCGGCCTGTCTGATGCTGTTCGTGTTCCTGGTCGGCCCGACCGTGTACGTGCTCAACACCATTCCGGCCTCGGTCGGTCCGTACCTCCAGAACCTGCTGACGCTCTCCTCGCGCACCGGCGCCTTCGGCAGCGAGGACTGGCTGGGCGCCTGGACGATCTTCTACTGGGCCTGGTGGCTGTCCTGGGCCCCGTTCGTGGGGACCTTCCTGGCACGGATCTCGCACGGCAGGACCGTCCGGGAGTTCCTGTGGGGGGTGCTGCTGGTGCCGAGCGGGGCGTCCATGGTGTGGTTCTGCGTGCTGGGCGGGACCGCGATCCGGCTGGACGCCACCGGGGAACGGGACCTCTCGCGACAGGCGGACGACGTGGAGCAGTCGCTCTTCTCGATGCTGGACGCCCTGCCGCTGGCCGCCGTGACCTCCGTCATCGCGATGCTCCTGGTGATGATGTACTTCATCACCAGCGCCGACTCCGCCTCGCTGGTGATGGGTTCGCTCACCAGCCGGGGCGCCCTGCATCCCCGCACCTGGCTGGTGGTCACCTGGGGCGTGCTGATGTCGGCGGTGGCGGCGGTGCTCCTCCTCGCCGGGGGGCTGGAGTCGCTGAAGTCCGGCACGATCCTGGTGGCGCTGCCCTTCGTGCTGGTCATGCTCGGGCTGTGCTGGGCGCTGCTGCGGGAGTTGCGCACCGACCCGGGCGCGGGCCCCACCCGGCACCAGCGGCTGCACGGGATGCGGGACGCCGTCCGGCTGATGGTCGGCGACGAGTTGGTGGAACGGCGGCGCGAGCGGCGCCACCCACGGCTGCGCCGTGCGGCGGAGTCCCGGCGCGCGGACGGCGAGGAGCGGCCGTAGGCGTACTCCGCCACGAACGGGCCGCGGGGAGCGGCGCGTTGCGGCGGAACCGGCGGGCGTGAGAACGGAACCGGCGGGCGTGGGTCAGCGGCCGGACGGTGGTCAGGCGGCGTGGCGCAGCCGCCGCCAGACGGCGCGGGCGGCGTGGTGG
This sequence comes from Streptomyces sp. AJS327, assembly GCF_013450295.1. GTDB lineage: Bacteria > Actinomycetota > Actinomycetes > Streptomycetales > Streptomycetaceae > Streptomyces. The sequence continues at coordinate 1,242,140 of NZ_SKBR01000002.1, read as the reverse complement.
CCCGGCATGCCGTGGACTCCGGGGCCGGGCGGGGTGGCGGCGGAGCAGAGGAAGACGGAGGGGTGGGCCGTCTCGTACGGGACGCGGCGCAGCTTCGGCCGGATGACCAGCTGGAGGTGGGTGGCCGCGCCGCAGCCGATGTCGCCGCCGACGTAGTTGGCGTTGCGGGCGGCGAGTTCGGGTGGGCCGGCGGTGGCGCGGGCGAGCACCAGATCGCGGAACCCGGGGGCGAAGCGCTCCAGTTGGCGCTCGATGGCCTCGGTGGCGTCGCCGTCCCAGCGGGCGGGCACGTGGCCGTAGGCCCAGAAGACGTGCTTGCCGCCGGGGGCCCGGGTGGGGTCGACGAGGCTGGGCTGGGCGGTGATCAGGAAGGGCCACTCGGGGGGCTCGCCGCCGACGGCGGAGCGCGTCGCGAGGTCGATGTCGCCGCTGGTCGGGCCGATGTGCACGGTCCCGGCGCGGCGGGCGGGCTCGGCGGTCCACGGGACCGGGCCGTCCAGCGCGTAGTCGATCTTGAACAGGCTGGCGCCGTACCGGAATCCGTCGTAGGCGCGGCCGAGTCCGGCGATCCGCGCGAGGGAGGCGGGTGAGGTGTCGAAGACGTAGGCGCGGGCCGGGGGGAGTTCGTCGAGCCGCCGGACCTCGACGCCGGTGTGGATCACGCCGCCGAGGGTGGCGAGGTAGCCGGCGAGGGCGTCGGAGATGGCCTGCGAGCCGCCCCGGGGCACCGGCCAGCCCCGCGCGTGCGCGGCGAGCGCGAACACCAGGGCGGGCGAGGCGGTGGCGGGGCTGTTGAGCGGGGCCGTGACGTGCGCGGCGAGCCCGGCCATCAGCGCCTTCGCGCGGGGTTCGCGGAAGCGGAGGTTCATCCAGGAGACCGGGAGCAGTCCGGCGGCGAGGCCGAACCGGGCGAGGAGCACGGGATCGCTCGGCCAGCGGCCGTTCAGCAGCGAGCCGACGCCCATGAAGTCCGCGGCCAGCGCGTCCCATCGGCCGAGGAAGGGGGCGACGAGACGCTCGTAGGCGCGGCCGTCCCGGGGGCCGAGCGACCGGGCGGTCTCGCGCACGGAGTGGGCGAGCAACACGGCGGTGCCGTCCGGAAACGGGTGGGCCATGGGGAGTTCGGCGTGCAGCCACTCCAGGCCGTGGTCGCCGAGCGGCATGGTGCCGAAGGCCGGTGATCCGGCGCCAGTGGGGTGGACCGCCGAGCACGGGTCGTGCCGGAAGCCGGGGAGAGTCAGCTCCTCGGTGCGGGCGCCACCACCGATGCCGTCCCGCGCCTCGAAGACCTCGACGGACAGGCCGCGCCGGGCGAGTTCCACCGCCGCCGTCAGCCCGTTGGGGCCCGCACCGACGATCACCGCATCACGGATGGTTGGCACTCCAGGCTCTCCCCTCGCTTCCGCGGGGCGCTCAGCCGCCCTCGCGCAGCAGCTCCACCATACGCCGGGCGGTGGGCTCGTCCCGCGCCGCGGTGAACGGCAGGTCGTTGTCCCCGGCGAGCCGGAACGGCTGCCCGGCGACGGTCGCGTTGACGCCGCCCGCCTCGGAGACCAGCAGCAGTCCCGCCGCGTGGTCCCAGGCGGCCTCCCAGCTGTAGACGACGGCGTCGAGCTGGCCGCGCGCGACCGCCAGGTACTCCAGCCCGGCGGAGCCGGTGGGGCGGTCGGTGACGCCCTCGACGGACAGTGCCCGCAGCGCCCTCCGCTGTTCCACGGTGGTGAAGTCCGGGTGGGAGGTGGCCACTTCGAGGGCCGCGCCGGGGGCCGGTGAACCGGCCGTCAGGGGCTCGCCGTTGAGGTGGGCGCCGCCCCGCAGCCGGGCCACGGCGAGTTGTTCGCGGGCGGGCGCGTAGGTCCAGGAGGCGAGCACCTGTCCGTGGTGGGCGAGGGCGAGCAGGGTGCAGAAGCCGTCCTCGCCACGGACGAACTGGCGGGTGCCGTCGATCGGGTCGATGATCCAGACGGGGGCCTCGCCGCGCAGCGCCTCGTAGGTGGCGGGGCGGGTGTGCACGGTCTCCTCACCGACCACGACGGAACCGGGCAGCAGCGCGGGCAGCTCCCTGCTGAGGTACTCCTCCGCGCGCTGGTCGGCGACGGTGACGAGGTCGTGCGGCCCGCTCTTGCGGGTCACGTCGTGCTCGGCGAGGTGACGCCAGCGCGGCAGCACCTCGCGCGCCACCGCCTCCCGTACCGCCTGTTCGGCCGCCGTGGCCAGCGCGTCATCGATCATGCCTCCATGGAAGCACGGCGGCCGGGCGCGCGGGTTCCGGCGGCGGGAGGTCAGCGGCCGGCCGCGTAGCCCTGCGCGCCGCGCGGGTTGGCGCCCGCGCTGAGCACTCCGGTCTCCGGGTCCCGCGCGACCGCGCACAGCCGCCCCTCGGACCACGGCGGCGCCACCGTCACCCGGTGGCCGCGCTGCCGCAGGCCGCGCAGGACGTCCTCGCCGAAACGGGCCTCGGCCGTCACCGCGCCCGGGTCCGTCGCGCGCGGGTGGAAGGAGCTGGGGAAGCTGTCGGTGTGCCAGGCGGGCGCGTCGATCGCGCCCTGGAGGTCCGGGCCGCCACGGACGGGGGCGCGCAGCGCGACGTCGAGGAAGAAGCGCAGCTGCCACTGGTCCTGGCTGTCGCCGCCCGGGGTGCCGAAGGCGAGCACCGCTTCGTCGCCGCGCAACGCCAGGGAGGGGCTGAGGGTGGTGCGGGGGCGGCGGCCGGGGGTGAGGGTGGCGGGCAGGCCGGGTTCCAGCCAGGTCATCTGGAGGCGGGTGCCGAGCGGGAAGCCCAGCTCGGGGATGACCGGGTTGGAGTGCAGCCAGCCGCCGCTGGGGGTGGCGCTGACCATGTTCCCCCAGCGGTCCACCACGTCGAGGTGGCAGGTGTCGCCGGGGCGTTCGCCGAGTCGGCCGAGGGTGGGCTCGCCGGTGCCGGGAGCGGGGGGATCGGCGAGCCCCGCCGTGACCCCGGCGGCCAGCCGGGGGACACGGCCGCCGGGGCTACCGGGCCGCAGCGCGTACGAGGCGGTGGGTCCGACGAGGGCGCGGCGGGCGGCGCTGTATCCGTCGGCGAGCAGGTCGGCCAGCGGCGCCCGGGGCGCGCCGTCCGCGTCGCCGTACCACGCCTCCCGGTCGGCCAGCGCCAGTTTGGCGCCCTCGACGAGCCGGTGCAGGCCCTCCGCGCTCTCCAGGACCGCCGCGCCCTCCGCCGCGAACCCGTCCGGCAGCAGGGCGAGTTGCTGGAGGAAGGCGGGGCCCTGGGTCCAGTGGCCGGGTTTGGCGACGGTCCAGCCGTTCCACCGGTAGGTCACGGGCTCCTCGTACCGGGCCTCCCAGCCGGTGAGGTCGTCTCCGGTGAGCGTGGACACGTGCCGCTCCCCCGAGCTGTCCAGAGTGGGGGTGTGGGCCGCCGCGAGCAGCGCCTCCGCGACGAAGCCCTCCCGCCACACGCGCCGGGCCGCCTCGATCCGCCGCTCCCGGCCGGGCCCGGCGGCCGCCGCCTCGGCGAGCAGCCGCCGCCAGGTCGCGGCCAGCGCGGGGTTGCGCAGCAGGGCGCCGGGCGCCGGTGGGCGCCCGCCGGGGAGGTACAGCCGGGCGGACGCGGTCCACTCGCGCTCCAGCAGCTCGCGGACCGAGCTGACGGTGGCGCCGATCCGCTCGACGGCCGGGTGGCCGTGCTCGGCGTAGCCGATGGCGTACCGCAGCAGTTCGTCCAGGGGCCTGCTGCCGTGGTCCCGGAGCAGCACCAGCCAGGCGTCGACGGCGCCGGGCACCGCCGCGGCCAACGGCCCGGTGCCGGGGACGCGTTCGAGCCCCAGCGCGCGGTAGTGCTCCGGGGTGGCGCCGCGCGGGGCCACCCCCTGTCCGCACAGCACGCGCACCCGCCCACCGGCCGGGGCCAGCAGGATGGGCACCTCCCCCGCCGGTCCGTTGAGGTGGGGTTCGACGACGTGCAGCACGAACCCGGCGGCCACGGCGGCGTCGTAGGCGTTGCCGCCGTCCTCCAGCACGGCCATCGCGGACTGCGAGGCGAGCCAGTGGGTGGACGACACCATGCCGAAGGTTCCCTGGAGTGTGGGGCGGGTGGTGAACACGGCTCTCCTCGCGGGTGGGCTTCCCGATCGGAGGAATGGCTACCCTGCTGACATGCCGACCCAGCAGACGACCACGGAGCGCGGCCCCCTCGTTGCCCTCCTCAGCGGTGCGGGGATCTCCACGGACTCCGGAATCCCCGACTACCGCGGGCCGAACGGGCTGTGGCGACAGAACCCGGACGCCGAGAAGCTCGTCACGTACGAGTACTACATGAACGATCCCGAAGTCCGCCGCCAGTCCTGGCGGATGCGGCGTTCCAGCCCCACGTGGACCGCCCGTCCCAACGTCGCCCACGAGGCGGTGGTCCGGCTGGAGCGGTCGGGGGTCCCGGTTCGTGTCATCACACAGAACGTCGACGGCCTGCACCAGCTCGCCGGACTCCCCGAGCGGAAGGTGCTCGAACTCCACGGGAACTCCCGCTCGGTGGTGTGCACCCGGTGTGCGGTGCGCTCCTCGATGGCGGAGGCCCTGGAGCGGGTGGCCGCCGGTGAGGAGGACCCGCCCTGCCGGGAGTGCGGCGGCATCCTCAAGTCCGCGACGGTGATGTTCGGCGAGGGGCTGGATCCGGGGATGCTGAGCGCCGCGGTCGAGGTGGCGAAGGCGTCCGAGGTGTTCATCGCCGCCGGCACCAGCCTGCACGTCCAACCGGCGGCCTCGCTCACCGAGTTGGCGGCCGCGCACGGCGCCAGGCTGGTCATCGTGAACGCCGAGCCGACGCCGTACGACGCGCTGGCGACCGACATCATCCGGGAACCGGTGGGCGTGGCCCTACCGCGTCTGCTCGACGGGTTCGCCGCGGCCGGGAGCTGAGGCGGCCGGGTTCGGCCGCCTCAGCTCCCGGCCCGGGGTGGCTGGAGCGTGCCGCGCCGCGGCCGCTCAGCGCAGCAGCCGCCGCGCGGCGCTCGCGCCGGGGCTGGCGGTGAGCAGGGCCTCGGTCAGCGCCTCCCCCGCCGCGTCGAGCGCGGCGTCGTCCAGCGGGCCGAGGGCGTCCAGGATGAACACGGCCCGGGTGGTGTCCTGGCTGAGCCGGGTGCGCACGCACTGCCGCCAGTTCCACCGGCGGCAGGTGACCCCCGCGTCGTCCCGCCACACGACCTCGCCGGGGCGCGGCTGTTCGGTGGCCTGGTCGCCGCCCACCGAGGTCGTGAACGGTTCGCTGCCGTCGGCGCGGGTGAGCCGCGCGGGGCCGGTGTAGTGCGCCAGGTCCTCGCCGCCGAGCGGCAGTACGTGGGCGACGGAGATGGCGTTGTAGAGGTCGGTGAGCCGGTCCACGCGGGGCAGGCCGTCCGGCGCCCGGCGCAGCAGCGCGTCCACGCTGGGCCGGGTGCGCTTCGGCTTCGCCCCGAAGGCGCGGAACGCCTCGCGCCAGGCGAGGACGTGGGGGTGGGTCTCCGGGTCCACGGCGCCCGCCTCCGCCGCCGCGAGCAGCCGTTCGCTGTCGGCGTCGGACGGGCCGGGACGCAGGCCCTCGGCGACGACGACCAGTGCCCGGTAGTCCGGGCGCAACGCGGTGACCTCGGGGTCGATGGACGCCCCCGCCAGCCAGTTCTCGATCTCGGATGCCACTGCCGTGCCCGCTCTCTCCACCGTCCGGCGGTTCTCCGCCGACGGGGGTGCTCTCCTGCCGTACGTCACCGGGCGCGGCCCCCGCGCGCTCGCGCACACCGCCGCCCGCCGTATCCCCGTCCCGCGCCCCCGGATCGGCGGCAGCCGGGCCGGTGGGGCGCACCCCTCGGAGAGTACAACATATTGAACCATTGGGTACACCTTGAACGACGCCCGGATGTACGGCGAAAGCACCCGGCGGGACGGTCGGCGGCGGGCGGGCACGGGGACGGCGCGTACGGGTCGGTGGGGCGGGATTCCTCGTCCGCCGGGGCGCTTCCGCGGCCGGCGCCGTTTCCGCACCGCCGTGAGCGGAGACCGCTGGGACGGAACGCCCGTCCGCCTCCACCCCGTCCGCCCCGCCTCGTCTTCCGTCGTCCCCCGCGATCTCCCGTCATCCCCCGCGTCCGTCCCCGCACCAGACACGGAGTCACCATGACCGCCAGCACCGCCCTGCTCGTCGACGCCTTCGGCCGGATCCGGGAGACCGTCCGGGACACGGTCACCGGCCTCAGCCCGGACGAACTCACCGCCCGGCTCGATCCGGAGGCCAACTCCATCGCCTGGCTGGTCTGGCACCTCACCCGGGTGCAGGACGACCACATCGCCGACGCGGCAGGAACCGAACAGGTCTGGACGGAGGAGGGCTGGGACGAGCGCTTCGCGCTCCCCCTCCCCACCGCCGCCACCGGCTACGGACACAGCAGCGCCGAGGTGGCCGAGGTGCGCGGCCTCAGCCCCCAGACGCTGATCGGCTATCACGACGCCGTGCACGACCGCACCGTCTCCTACCTGGGCGGGCTGTCCGACGCCGACCTGGGGCGGGGCGTCGACACCTCCTGGACTCCCGAGGTCACCCTCGGCGTCCGGCTGGTGAGCGTCGCCGCGGACGACCTCCAGCACGCCGGGCAGGCGGCCCTCATCCGCGGGGTGCTGCGCCGCCGCTGACCGCGCCCACCCGGAGCCGGGGAGCGGGCGCGGGCAGCCCGGGAGGCGCGGGCGGCGTACGGGTGGGTATACGGGCGGAGGGGTACGGGAAACCCGACGGGCGGGGCGGGCGTAGCCTGGGCGGTGGCGGGCCCCACCGTGCGCCGCCGGTCAACAGCGGTACGCGGAACGGGAGTCGGAATGCACGGCGAGTACAAGGTGCCGGGCGGCAAGCTCGTGGTGGTGGACTGCGACGACGTCGGCGGGGTCCTGCGGAACGTCCGGGTCGCGGGCGACTTCTTCCTCGAACCCGACGAGGCGCTCGCCGCGATGGACCGGGCGCTGGAGGGCGCGCCGGTCACCGCTGAGGCGGCCGAGCTGTCCGCCCGGATCGAGCAGGCGCTGCCCGAGGGCACGGTGATGTTCGGCTTCTCGGCCGGGGCCGTCGCGATCGCCGTCCGGCGGGCCGTGGCGGAGGCCGGGGACTGGACGGACTACGACTGGCGACTGGTCCGGGAGGGCCCGCAGCCGCCCGCCCTGCACATGGCGCTCGACCAGGTGCTGACGGAGGAAGTGGCCGCGGGCCGCCGCCCCCCGACCCTGCGGGTGTGGGAGTGGGGGGCGCCGGCCGTGGTGATCGGCAGCTTCCAGTCGCTGCGGAACGAGGTCGACCCCGAGGGTGCCGCCCGTCACGGAGTGAGCGTGGTGCGCCGGGTGTCCGGCGGCGGCGCGATGTTCTGCGAGCCGGGCAACACCATCACCTACTCGCTCAGCGTGCCCGCCTCGCTCGTCCAGGGGCTGACCTTCGTCGACAGCTACGCCTACCTGGACGACTGGGTGCTGGGCGCGCTCGCTGACATGGGCATCGCGGCCTGGTACCAGCCGCTGAACGACATCGCCTCCAAGGACGGCAAGATCGCCGGGGCCGCGCAGAAGCGGATGGTCGGCCCGGACGGCGGCCCCGGGGCGGTGCTCCACCACGTCACGATGGCCTACGACATCGACGCCGACCGGATGCTCGACGTCCTGCGGATCGGCCGGGAGAAGCTCTCCGACAAGGGCACGACCAGCGCGAAGAAGCGGGTGGACCCGCTGCGGAGGCAGACCGGGCTGTCTCGCGGCGAGGTGATCGACCGCATGGTCGCCTCCTTCCGCGGCCGGTACGGGCTGACCGACGGCCCGGTCAGCGGCGCGGAGATGGCCCGGGCGCGGACGCTGGCGGAGGAGAGGTTCGGCGCCACCTCCTGGACCGCGCGGGTCCCCTGAGCCGCCCGGGGGCGCCCGGTGACACCGGGCGCCCGAGGCTCGACGGACCGTCGGTCAGGGGGAGTTCGGCGCCCGCCGGTGGCGCGCGGTGGCCATCAGGGCGGTGTAGACGAGGAGCGATGCGGTGAGGCCGACGGCCCAGCCGTAGTCCGCGAGGGGCTGGAGGAAGGGGATCAGCCCGTCCTCGGGGAAGGGCCCGTTGCCGGGGTCGGAGTAGGAGCCGCCGACCGCGAGGACCGCGCCGACGGTGAAGGCCGCCAGGGCCCGCCAGTTCCAGCCGCCGGTGTACCAGTAGACGCCGTCACGTCGGTAGAGCGCGGCGAGGTCGAGCCGGGTACGGCGGATCAGCCAGTAGTCCGCGATGAGGATGCCGGCGACCGTACCGAGCATGCCGCCGACGGTGCCGAGCCAGGTGTAGATGTAGAAGCTGGGGTTCTCGATCAGCTTCCAGGGGAAGATGACCACGCCGAGCACGCAGGCCACGATCGCGCCGGAGCGGAAACTCAGCAGCCGCGGGGCGGCGTTGGAGAAGTCGTAGGCCGGACTGACGAGGTTGGCGGCGATGTTGGTGGAGAGCGTGGCCATCAGGATCACCAGCAGCGCGAAGACGACGCCGACGGTGCTGTCCATCCGCGCGGCGAGCTGGCTGGGGTCCCAGATGGGTTCCCCGTAGACGGCCTGCGACCCGGAGGTCACCAGCACCGACAGCAGCGCGAAGAAGGCCATGGTGGTGGGGAGTCCGAGGGTCTGGCCCCACACCTGGGCGCGCTGTCCCGCCCCGAAGCGGGTGAAGTCGGGGATGTTCAGCGAGAGCGTCGCCCAGAAGCCGATCATCCCCATCAGCGCGGGGAAGAAGACCGGCCAGAAGTCCGCGCCCCAGCCGAGCTTGGAGGGCTGGTCGAGCAACGGCCCCAGTCCGCCCGCCTTGTTGGCGATCCAGGCGAGCAGCGCGAGACCGCCGAGCAGCATCAGCGGCGCCGCCCAGTTCTCCAGCTTCTTGACGGCGTCCATACCGCGCAGAATGATCACGATCTCGAAGAGGAAGAAGAGCGCGAAGCAGAGCCACTGCGGCCAGGGGTAGCCGAACAGTTCACCGGCGCCGGTCCACCAGGCGCTGTCGGCCAGGGACTTGCCCGCGAGGAAGTAGATCGCCTGGCCGCCGATCCAGGTCTGGATCCCGAACCAGGCGCAGGCGACGACGCCACGCACCAGCGCCGGGAGGTTGGCGCCCAGCACCCCGAAGGAGGCGCGGGCCAGGACGGGGAAGGGAATGCCGTAGCGGGGCCCCGCGTGGCCGGTGAGCAACATCGGGAACAGCACGATCACGTTGGCCAGCGCGATGGTCAGCACGGCCTGCTTCCAGTCCATGCCGAGCGAGACCAGACCTGAAGCGAGCGTCCAGGAGGGGATGTTGACGGCCATCCCGATCCAGAGCGCCGCGAAGTTGTAGGTGGTCCAGCGCCGTTCGGCCAGTGGGACGGGCGCCAGGTCGTCGTTGTGGTATGGGCTGTCGGCCGGTATCGCCCCGTCGGCGAGTTCCACCCGGCCGTCCGGGTAGGTGATCTCGGAGCTGGAGGTGCGGGGCTGTTCGGGGGGAGCCGTTTCGCGCACGGGTACACCTCGTCGTCTCGGGTTCGGGGATTCTGGGATTCGGGGTCGGGGGCTGGGAGTTCGGGCAGTTCGGGGGCCGTGATCCGCACGGGGTTCGCGGGTTCGCGGGATTCACGGACCGGTCCGGCCGCGCGGGGCGGACTCGGGGCCGGGGCGGGCTCGTTCGCCGGAGCGGCACCGGCCGTGGGCGCGGGCCGGGTTGCCGGAGGCATGTGCGGATGCGAGCGGCGCCCGGGTGCCCGGACCGCCGGCCGACGGGACGGTGGGAACGTCGAGCGGGGAGGGAGGAGCGGCGGAGCGCGAGCGCGAGGAGGGGCGTGCGGTGAGCGCCCGCCGACGACGAGGGGCCGGTGCGGGGTGGGCGCGGGGGCCGGAACCGGTAGGCAGGCGCGGGGAGTTGCCGGGGAGCGGGGCGTACGGGGCCGGACGGCCCGCGGCGTCCGGCGGCGACCCGTCCGATCCGATGCGGTGCGGCCCGCCGGAGACGGTCGGGCCCGGTCAACCCCGGGTGTCGCTCCCGGGACCGTGGGCTGGCGGTGGGGTTCCCCGGGCCGTGGGCCCGGCCCGGGGAACGGGGGGACGGAGAGGAGAAAAGGTGGGAGAAGGGGGCGGGGGCTCAGCTCAGGGCGGGGATGACGCCGGTCCCGTAGGCGTCGATGGTCTGCTCCCTGGCGTCGTGCATGGCGTAGACGGCGAACTGATCGACGCCCAGCTCCCGGAGTTCCCGGAGCCGCTCGATGTGGTCAGCGACCGGCCCGAGCAGGCAGAAGCGGTCGACGATCTCGTCCGGCACGAAGGCGGTGTCGGGGTTGCCCGCCCGTCCGTGGTGCGCGTAGTCGTATCCCTCGCGGCGCTTGATGTACGAGGTGAGCGCGGTGGGGACCAGATCGCTCCCCTCGCCGTACCGGGATACCAGGTCGGCGACGTGGTTGCCGACCATGCCGCCGAACCAGCGGCACTGCTCCCGGGCGTGGGCGAGGTCGTCGCCCACGTACGCCGGGGCGGCGACGCAGATCGTGACCTCGTCCGGGTCCCGGCCCGCGTCGGCCGCCGCCTGCCGCACGGCCTTGACCATCCACTCGGTGAGGTAGGGGTCGGCCAGCTGGAGGATGAAGCCGTCCGCCTCCCGGCCCGCCATGGCCAGCGCCTTCGGCCCGTAGGCGGCCATCCAGACGGGCAGTTCGCTGTCGCCGGAGACCCAGGGCAGCCGCAGCGCGGTGCCGTCGACGGTGGCCTCCCGCCCCTCGGCCAGGTCCCGGATGGTGCGCATGGCGTCGCTCAGCACGGCGAGCGTGTTGGGCTTCCGCCCGGCGACGCGCATCGCGGAGTCGCCGCGGCCGATACCGCAGACGGTGCGGTTGCCGTACATCTCGTTGAGGGTGGCGAAGGTGGAGGCGGTGACCTCCCAGGACCGGGTGCCCGGATTGGTCACCATCGGCCCGACGATCAGGTTCTCGGTGTGGTCCAGGATGCGGCTGTGGATGACGTAGGGCTCCTGCCACAGCACCGCCGAGTCGAAGGTCCAGCCGTAGCGGAACCCGGAACGCTCGGCGCGGCGCATCAGGGCGACGGTGGTGGCGCCCGGCGGGTCGGTCTGGAGGACGAGTCCGAAGTCCATGGTGTGCTCGCTCCGTCGGGGTCAGTTGAGGAACTGGCAGATGCCGCGCGGGACGTACCGGCCCCGCCCCGCCCGGCCGGTGTAGCCGTGGCCTTCGATGACGGGCTCGCCCCGGGAGAGCACGGTCTCCACCCGGCCGGTGATCCGGCGGCCCTCGTAGGCGGAGTAGTCGACGTTCATGTGGTGCGTCTCGGCGGAGAGCGTCTGCTCGGCGGCCGGATCGTAGATGACGACGTCCGCGTCGGCGCCGGGCGCGATGGTGCCCTTCCGGGGGTAGAGGCCGAACATCCGGGCCGGGGTGGCGCAGGCGATGTCGATCCAGCGGCGGCGGGTCAGGTGACCGTCCACCACCGCCTGGTGGAGCAGGTCCATCCGGTGCTCCACGCCCGGCATCCCGTTCGGGATCTTCGAGAAGTCGCCCCGGCCCAGCTCCTTCTGGCCGGTGAAGCAGAACGGGCAGTGGTCGGTGGAGACCACCTGGAGGTCGTTGGTGCGCAGCCCGCTCCACAGCGCCGCCTGGTGCTCGCGGGGCCGCAGCGGCGTGCTGCACACGTACTTGGCGCCGTGGAAGTCGGGTTCGGCGAGGTCGTCGACGGAGAGGTAGAGGTACTGCGGGCAGGTCTCGCCGAACACCGGCAGGTCCCGGTCCCGGGCGGCGGCGAGTTCGGCCACCGCCTGCTCGGCGGAGACGTGCACCACGTACAGCGGCGAGCCCGCCACCCGGGCCAGCTGGATGGCGCGGTGGGTGGCCTCGGCCTCCAGCAGCTCCCGGCGTACCTCCCCGTGGTAGCGGGGGTCGGTCCGCCCCTCGGCCAGGGCCTGTTCGACGAGGACGTCGATGGCGATGCCGTTCTCGGCGTGCATCATCACCAGACCGCCGTTGCCCGCCGAGCGCTGCATGGCGCGGAGGATCTGGCCGTCGTCGCTGTAGAAGACCCCGGGGTAGGCCATGAACAGCTTGAACGAGGTGACGCCCTCGTCCACCAGGAGGTCCATCTCCTTGAGGGTGCCGTCGTGCACGTCGGAGAGGATCATGTGGAAGGCGTAGTCGATCGAGCAGCGGCCCTCCGCCTTGGCGTGCCACTGGTCGAGGCCCTCGCGCAGCGCGCTGCCCTTCTTCTGCACCGCGAAGTCGACGATGGTGGTGGTACCGCCCCAGGCGGCGGCGCGGGTGCCGGTCTCGAAGTCGTCGGAGGAGAAGGTCCCGCCGAACGGGAAGTCCATGTGGGTGTGCCCGTCCACGCCGCCCGGGATGACGTACCGGCCGGTGGCGTCGATGGTGCGCTCCGCGGCCCAGCTCTCGGCCAGGCCGTTGCCGGGCGTGGCGACCGCGGCGATCCGGTCGCCGTCGATGAGCACGTCGGCGTGGACCTCGTCGGCCGCGGTGATGACGAGACCGCCGTGGATCAGTGTGCGCGTCATGCCGTTCCTCTCATCCGTGCATCCCTGTCAGTTCACGCTCCGCCCCGCGCAGCGCCTCCTCCACCACCGCCGCTCCCGCCTCGGCCTCCGCCACGGTGAGGCTCATCGGCGGGCAGATCCGCAGCACGCCGCCGGACGCGTGGCCGCCGCCCTTGCCGAGCAGCACCCCGCCCGCCCGGGCCGCCTCCAGCACCAGCGAGGCCGCCTCGGGTGCGGGGGTGCCGGTGCCCGGCAGCACCAGGTCCATCCCGATCATCAGGCCCCGGCCACGCACCTCCCGTACCACGCCGAGCCCCGCCGCGGCCGCCCGCAACCGCTCCAGCAGCAGTCCGCCGACGCGCCGCGCGTTCCCCTGGAGGTCGTGCTCCAGCAGGTAGGTGAGGTTGGCGCTGGCGGCGGCCATGGTGACCGGGCTGCCGCCGAAGGTCGAGATGGAGTTGGCCTCCAGGCAGTTCATGACCTCGGCGCGGGCGACGACCCCGCCGACGGAGGTGCCGTTCCCGAGGCCCTTGGCGAAGGTCAGGACGTCCGGCGGCCCGGCCTGGCCGTGCGCCTGCCAGCCCCAGAAGTGGTCCCCGGTACGGCCCCAGCCGGTCTGCACCTCGTCGCTGATCCACAGCACCCCGTGCTGTTGCAGCACCTCCCGGAAGGCGCCGTACAGCCCGTCGGGCGGGGCGGTGAACCCGCCCACGCCCTGCACGGGTTCGGCGATCAGCGCGGCGACGCCGTCCCGCGCCTGGCCCAGCATGTCGGCGAGGTCCTCCACGCAGCCCGCGACGAACCCCGCGTCGTCGAGCCCCGCGTAGGGGCCGCGCCCCCGGTCCCCGCCGTGCACGTACAGCGTGTGCAGCGGGGAGAGGCTGGTCGGGGACCAGGAGCGGTTGCCGGTGACGCCGATCGTGGAGAACGAGCGGCCGTGGTAGCTGTTCCGCATCGCCAGCACCTGGTTGGAGCCCCGGTAGGCGGTGGCGAGGAGCAGCGCCGTCTCGTTCGCCTCGGTGCCCGAGGTGGTGAAGAAGACCCGGGCGTCGGGGATGCCGGAGAGCGCGGCGACGCGTTCGGCCAGCTCCACCATCGGCCGGTTGAGGTAGAGCGTCGAGGTGTGCAGGATGCGTTCCGCCTGCTCGCTGACGGCCTTGACGACCTCCGGCAGCGCGTGGGCGGTCATGGTGGTGAGCACGCCGCCGAAGAAGTCGAGGTACCGGTTGCCCTCGGCGTCCCACACGTGACGTCCCTCGCCGTGCGTGATCTCGATGGGGTCGCGGTAGTACAGCGCGAGCCAGTCGGGAAGCACGGCCCGGTGCCGCGTGTGGAGTTCGGCGGCGCCGGTCACGGCTCCACCAGTCCGCCGTACGCGTCCGGCCGCCGGTCGCGGTAGAAGGCCCACTGCTGGCGCACCTCGTCGATGAGGCCGAAGTCGAGGTCGCGCACGACGAGTTCCTCCTTCGTGTCGCTGGCGACCTCCCCGACGAACTGCCCGCGTGGATCGACGAAGTAGCTGGAGCCGTAGAAGTCGTTGTCGCCGTACTCCTCGGTGCCCACCCGGTTGATGGCCGCGACGAAGTACTCGTTGGCCACGGCGGCGGCGGGCTGCTCCAGCTGCCAGAGGTAGGCGGAGAGGCCGCGCGAGGTGGCGGAGGGGTTGTAGACCAACTGAGCGCCAGCGAGACCGAGTTGCCGCCAGCCCTCTGGGAAGTGCCGGTCGTAGCAGATGTACACGCCGACCTTGCCGACGGCGGTGTCGAACACCGGCCAGCCGAGGTTGCCGGGACGGAAGTAGAACTTCTCCCAGAACCCCTTCACCTGCGGGATGTGGTGCTTGCGGTAGGTGCCGAGGACGGTGCCGTCGGCGTCGATGACGGCCGCGGTGTTGTAGTAGAAGCCGGAGTCGGCCAGTTCGAAGACCGGCACCACCACGACCATCCCGGTCTCCCGGGCGACCTCGGCCATCCGCCGGACGGTCGGCCCGTCGGGCACCGGCTCGGCCCAGCGGTAGTGCTCGGCGTCCTGGACCTGGCAGAAGTACGGGGCGTTGAACACCTCCTGGAACCCGATCACCTGGGCGCCCTGGGCGGCCGCCTCCCGGGCGTGCCGCTCATGCTTCTCGACCATCGACTCGGTGTCGCCGGTCCACGTGGCCTGCACCAGTGCGGCACGTACGACGTCAGCCATGAGCAGCTCCTTCGCGCGGGGTCCAGCAGTTCGACACGCGTAGATCCACGTGAGGATGCGACCGTAGAACCGGCGGAGTGCCGTGGCAAGAACCCCGACGTAAGCTCAGTGGGTCGATCTTGTGACCGCTGGCGTCACGCGGCGGGCACGCCACGCGCCCCGGCGGCGCACGCGCCACCGGGCCCGGGGGCCCGGGCGGCGCGTGCGGCCGGGGTCGGCGTGAACTGGTCCGGCCGGGGCCGGAGTCAGCGAGCGGCGGAGCCGGGGAGCGGCCCGGTCAGTCCTTCTTGTCCGGGCGGACGACCATCGCGGAACCGCCTCCGCGCCGCTCCTTCTCGGCGACGGCCATCCACCGGCCGTCCGGCATCCTGCGCACGGCGGTGGCCGCGCCCAGCTCCCCGACGGTGGTGAACTGGTGCCCCATCGCCTCCAGTTCCTTCCGGACGGCCGGGTCGAGCCCGGCCTCCACCTCGGTCTCCTCCGCGTTGCGCTGGCTGGCGCGCGGCGCCGCGACCGCGTCGAGCAGCGGCATGCCCCGGTCCAGGTGGTTCAGCAGGGACTGGAGCACCGTGGTGATGATCGTCGCCCCACCCGGGGAGCCGAGCGCCACCAGCGGCTTCCCGTCCTGGAGCACGATCGTCGGCGACATCGAGGAGCGCGGACGCTTGCCGGGACCGGGGAGGTTGGGGTCGGGCACCTCCGCGTCGACGGGCTCGAAGGAGAAGTCCGTCAGCTCGTTGTTGAGGAGGAAGCCGCGTCCGGGCACGGTGATGCCGCTGCCGCCGGTCTGCTCGATCGTCAGCGTGTACGAGACGACGTTGCCCCACTTGTCCGAGGTGGTCAGGTGGGTGGTGCTGAGCCCCTCGTACGGGGTGGGCGTGCCCTTGCCGCCGCTGTCGCACGCCTCCGGGGAGCGCGGGTCCCCCGGCGGGAGCGGGCTGGTCAGCGCCTTGCCGTCGTCGATCAGGCAGGCGCGGGAGTCCGCGAACTCCTTCGAGAGCAGGCCCTCGGTGGGCACGTCCTCGTGGGCCGGGTCCCCGACCCAGCGGCCGCGGTCGGCGAAAGCGATCCGGCTGCTCTCCAGGTAGCGGTGGAGGAAGGCGCGCTCGTCCAGGTCGCCCAGGTCGTCGCGCTCCAGGATGTTCAGCGCCTCCGCGACGCTGGTGCCGCCCGAGGAGGAGGGCGCCATGCCGTAGACGTCCAGCCCGCGGTAGGTGCTGTGGGTGGGGTCCTGGTCGAGGGTGCGGTACTCGCGCAGGTCCTTCCGCGTCATGTCGCCGGGCCGGACGGTCCGTTCGGCCGCCGGGTCGACCGGGGGCTTGCGGACGGTGCGCACCACGTCCTCGCCCAGCTCGCCGGTGTAGAGCGCCTTACTGCCGCGGTCGCTCAGCTCCCGGTAGGTGCGGGCCAGGTCGGGGTTGCGGAGCGTGCTGCCGACCTTGGGCAACTCGCCGCCGGGCAGCCAGAGTTCGGCGCTGGCCGGGAAGTCGCGGAAGCGGTCGGCGTTGTCGGCGGTCTGCCGCCGGAAGGTGTCGTCCACCGTGAAGCCCTCGCGGGCGAGCCGCTCGCCCGGCTTGAGGGCGTCGGCCAGCGAGCCCTTGCCCCACCGCTTCAGCACGCGCTCCCAGGTGGCGGGCGTGCCCGGCACACCGACGCTGAGCCCACTGGTCACGGCCTCGTCGAAGGGGATCGGGCTGCCGTCCTCGCGCAGCAGGTCGGCGTCGGCGCTGAGCGGCGCGGTCTCGCGGCCGTCGACGGTGCGGACCTCGCCGCTCTTCGCGTCGTAGTAGACGAAGTAGCCGCCGCCCCCGATCCCGGCGGAGTACGGCTCGGTGACGCCGAGCGCGGCCGCCGTCGCGACGGCGGCGTCCACGGCGTTGCCCCCGCGCTTCAGCGCGGCGATCCCCGCGGCGGAGGCGTCCGGGTCGACGCTGGAGACGGCGCCGCCGTGCCCGACGGCCAGCGGGGTCTTCTCCGGGGTGCCGTCCGGCGCCCCGGGCCGGTCCGCCGGGGTCGCGGCGGCTCCGGTCAGCGCCATGCTGACGAGTACCGCGGTGCCCAGGACGCCGTAGCGCGCCGGGCGCCGGGGCGGCCGCGCCGGGGCGGCGCGGGGCGGGCGGCCGGGCGGTGCCGCGTCGCGTCCCGTGAGCGTGGTGCCCTCCGCGAGCCCCCGGCGGAGCCGGTAGGCGCCGCGCCGCACGCTGCCACGGATACGAGTGACACGGGCGAACCGGGTGGAGCCGTGCATGTGACCTCCCGTCGTCGAACGCCAGCGCAGCCTAACCCCGCTGTCCCCGCGCGTCAGCACCCGCGCGGACAGCGGGGCGGTGGGCCGGTAGGGTGCGGCGCCATGATTGACAACCTGATGGAGATCGTGCTCGGGGTCGTGGCCACCGGCGTCGCGGCGGCGGTGGGCTGGTTCGCCCGGACGTACCTGTGGCGCCGCAAACTCCGCCGCAGGCAGCGGTTCTTCGGGCTGCCGGACAACTCCGAGTGCCTTCTGGTCGTCAACCGCGAGGCCGGTACCGAGCGTTCGGTCGCCCGGCACGACGTGTTCGCGCTGCTGGAGCTGTCCGCGCTGATTAAGGACTGCGGGGCGCACGCGGACGTGGTGACGCACGAGGCGGCCGGGCAGGGCTTCGGAGAGCGCACCGAGTTCTGCGTGGGCGGGCCGGTGTCGAACCTGCGCATGGCGGCGCACCTCCAGTCGCTGCTGCCCGGCGTGCAGATCAACACGGACGTGGAACCGGGCCCGGACCGGGGCTCCTTCGCGATCGGCGGAGAGCGGTACCGCATGGAGAACGGCACCTCCGAGCACGTACTGCTGGCGCGGCTGACGGCCGGGCAGAACGGCGACATACGCCCGGTGTTCCTCTTCTGCGGCCAGCACTCGATCACCAACCAGGCGGCGGCCCGCTACCTGGTCCGGCACAACGCCCGGCTGGCGCGGAAGTACGGGCAGAACGGCAACTTCTGCCTGCTGCTGAAGGTCGTCAACTCCCAGGCGTACGGGGCGGACGTCGTCGAGCTGATCTCCGACGTGACCCGGGCGGCGACCACCCCCTCCCCCGGCGGCGGCTCCCGGCGCGGCAGCCACCGGCTGACGTCCTGAGCGGGCCCGGCGGACGGCGAGCCCACCGTCCCGCTGAGCCCGGCCGCCCCTCCCCCGGCACGCGGCGAGCCGCGTCGGTCCGGGGCCCGGGGCCCGGGGTGGGAGGACCGGTCCCGGGGCTCAGCGCTCCCGGGGGTCGCCCGGCATCCCCGATCCGGCCTTGGCCGGGGCGACCTCGACGGCCTCGTTCTTGACGTTCCGGCGCTCCCGGCGGGCCACCCAGGTGGCGAACCAGGAGAGCAGCATGCACAGCCCGATGTAGATCGCCGAGATCACCAGCACGACCGGGATGAACGGCATCGCGTAGTCCAGGTTGATGGCGATCAGTTTGCCCGCGTGCAGGAACTCCTCGAAGGTGATGAGGTAGCCCAGCGAGGTGTCCTTCAGCGCGACGACGAGCTGGCTGATGATCGTCGGCATCATCGCCCGCACCCCCTGCGGCACCAGGACGTGCGCCATCACCTGCGTCTTGCGCAGGCCGAGCGCGTAGGCGGCCTCCCGCTGGCCGCGCTCCACGGAGTTGATCCCGGCGCGGAACACCTCGGCGAGCACCGAGCCGTTGTAGAGCGTCAACCCGGTGACCAGCGCGGGCAGCGGCTGCACCTGGAGGGCGACGAACACGAAGAAGATCATGACCAGTACGGGCATCGCCCGGAAGAACTCCACCAGCAGCGTGGCGATCCAGCGCACCGGGGCGTGGTCGGAGAGCCGCCCCGCCGCGAGCACCGCACCCAGCGCCAGTGCCAGCACGGCCGACAGCACGAACGCCTTGAGGGTGTTCCCGAGCCCGCTGAGCAGCAGCTCCTGGATGCCCTCGTAGGTGAAGGGCCGCCAGCGGACGGCCGCGAACTGGCCGGTCTCGATCAGCAGGTTGACGATCCAGGCGAGCAGCGCGGCGACGGCCAGCGTCGTGACCACGCCGTAGATCCGGTGCCGGACCCGGGCGCGCGGCCCGGGGATGTCGTAGAGCGCGGACTGCTGCTGCCGCGTGCTGGGCGCACTCACCGGGCGACTCCCCACCGCTTCTCCAGAAGGTTGAACAGGGCGCTGATCGCCAGGGTCAGCACCAGGTAGCCGAGCGCGATCCAGACGAAGCTCCACACCACGCTGTAGCCGTTCTCACTGAGCGTCTTGTAGGTGCTCAGCAACTCGACGACGCTGAACGACCCGGCGATCGCCGAGTTCTTGGCCAGCGCGATGAGGGTGGAGCCGATCGGCGGGATGACGGTGCGGAACGCCTGGGGCAGGACGACGGAGCCGAGCGTCTGGCCGAAGTTCATGCCGAGACTGCGGGCGGCCTCGCCCTGCCCGGTGGGCACCGTGTTGATGCCCGAGCGCACCGCCTCGCAGATGAAGGCCGAGGTGTAGCAACCGAGCGCGAGCACCGCGAACAGCTCGAAGGGCAGAGCCACTCCGAAGCGGGGCAGCCCCAGCAGCAGCGCGAAGAAGAGCAGGGTGAGCGGGGTGTTGCGGAGCACCGTCACCCAGGCGGTGCCCACCGCCCGCAGGGCGCGGACCGGCGCCACCCGGAAGCCCGCCATGATCACGCCAACCACGAGGGCGAGGACTCCCGCGAAGAAGGTGAGCTTCAGGGTGCCCCAGAACCCCTCGCCGTAGAGCGCGAAATTGTCGGTGAGTACGTCCATGTGCCCGCCGGTTCTCCTTCGTCTGAGTCTGTCCGCTGTCTCCGCCACCCGCCGCCCGCCGGGGGCTCGCGGGTCCGCGCTCAGCGCGCGAGCGAGCGGTCCAGGGGCGGGGGTTTGGGCGCGGGGGTTCCGGACAGCCCGAGCGTGGCGTCGTAGGCCCGCTTCCAGTCACCGTTCCGCTGCCGCTCGGCGAGCGCGTCGGTGAGCGCCCGGGACAGGGCGCGGTCCGGCCGGGGCACCCCGACGCCGTACGGCTCCTCGGAGAACGGCCGCCCCACGACCTTGAGTTCGTCCGGCACCTTCGAGGCGTAGCCGAGCAGGATGGTGTCGTCCGTGGTGACGGCGTCTACCTGGCCGTTGAGCAGGTTGTCGACGCAGATCGCGTAGCTGTCGTAGGCGACGGCCCGCACCGCGGGGTACTTGGCCTGGATGTTCTGCAACGGGGTGGAGCCGACCGCCGAGCAGACCTTGCGGCCCGCCATCGTCTCCGGACCGGTGATGCGCTTCTCGTCGGCGCGGACCAGGAGTTTCTGGCCCGCCAGGTAGTAGGGACCGGCGAAGCCAACGAGCTTCCGGCGCCCGTCGTTGATGGTGTACGTGCCGACGTACAGGTCGATCTGCCCGTTCTGGAGGGCGGTCTCCCGGTTCGCGGAGGCGATCGCCCGATAGGTGACCTGCCGCTCGGGGTCGAACCCGAGGGAGGCGGCGAGCATCCTGGCGATCTCCACGTCGAACCCGGAGTAGACGCGGGTCGCCGGGTTCATCTCCGCCATGCCCGGCTGGTCCTCCTTGGTGCCGACCACCAGCCGCCCCCGCTCCCTCGCCCGCTTCCAGGTGGGCGAGGAGGGCAGGGTGAACCCGGTGTCCACCGCGTACCGGGGCGGCTCCTTCGGACTCGGTCCCCGGGCGGGGGGACTGCCCTGGGCCCCGCAACCGGCCGCGGCGGCGACGAGGAGGACGCCGCACAGGAGACGGCGCCATCCGGTGCGGCGGGACCGGGGGATCGGGGTCGTCCGGGACGCGCGGAGCGTCCGGGAAGTGCGGATCGTCCGGGGGGCGGAGGGAGCGGGGCGGACGGCGGGGGTTCGGGTACGGCGCGATCGCACGGCTCGCCCTCTCAGTGCTTGAGGATCTTGGACAGGAAGTCCCGGGCGCGCTCGCTCTCCGGCGCCGTGAAGAACTCCTCCGGGGTGCGGTCCTCCACGATCTGGCCGTCGGCCATGAAGACCACCCGGTTGGCCGCGGAGCGCGCGAAGCCCATCTCGTGCGTGACGACCACCATCGTCATGCCGTCCCGCGCCAGCTGCTGCATGACCTCCAGCACCTCGCTGATCATCTCGGGGTCGAGCGCGGAGGTCGGCTCGTCGAACAGCAGCGCCTGCGGGTCCATCGCCAGCGCGCGGGCGATCGCGACCCGCTGCTGCTGACCACCCGACAGCTGCGCCGGGTACTTGTCCGCCTGGTCGGAGAGACCCACCCGGCCGAGGAGTTCCCGGGCCCGTCGTTCGGCCTCCGGCTTCTTCTTCCTCCGTACCTTCAGCGGCGCGAGCATCACGTTGGCGAGCACCGTCTTGTGGGCGAAGAGGTTGAAGCCCTGGAAGACCATGCCCACCTCGGCGCGGAGTCTGGCCAGCTCCCGCCCCTCCTCCGGGAGGGGCTGTCCGGCGAGGGTGATCCGCCCGGACTCGATCGCCTCCAGGCGGTTGATGGTCCGGCACAGCGTCGACTTGCCCGAGCCCGAGGGGCCGATGACCACGACCACCTCGCCGCGTCCGACGGTCAGATGCACGTCCCGGAGCACATGCAGCTTCCCGTAGTGCTTGTTGACGCCGCGCAGCTCGATCAGCGATTCCATAGAAACGGGAAACTATCGGGATAATCCTTCGGACCGTCGGACGACACGCAGCCGCGGGCACCGCGCGGACCGTCCATGGCCCCGCGCGCCCCCGGCGCCCCACGCCCACGGTCACCGCGCGCGGAAGGGTCCGGAACGCTCCGGGAACCCGAACCGTCCTGCCAGGCCAACTCCCCCGGCGCACCCAGCTGTTGGGGCAACGGACGGCACGGGGAGGGGAGGTCCGGGCGGACCGGGGGACCGGCGTCGGGCGCCGCCCCTCCCGAGGCGGGGGGTGTCCCACCCGCGCGCGCCGCCCCACCCACCACCGCGGCCGCTCCCGGGCGCCCGGGGACCGCCGGAGCGCCGCGGGCCGCGGCGGAGTTCAGCCCTCGCTGGCCTCTCCGTAGAGCTGGGACAGCTCGGGAGTGCCGGTCGCGGCCCAGGTGGCGCCCGCCTCCAGCACGTCCAGCTCACGCCCGGAGGCCAGCCGCACCAGCGGCTTCTCCCGCAGCCGCCAGGAGGCCCCGGGGACCGTGCGCACCAGGACCGTGCCGAGGTAGAGCCCGGCGTCGGTACCCAGCCAGGGCGCCACCTCGGGGTCGTCCCGCCAGTCCGGCAGCAGTTGGTCCAGCGCCGCGAGCGACTCCGGGGTGTCGTCCAGCCGGACCCCGGCCACCCCCGCCCGCTCGCGGAGCAGTTCGCACTCGGAGAGCAGCTGCTCGGCCCCGGCCGGACCGCCCGGTTCCGCCCCCGGCTCCCCGTCCCCCACGACGCTTTCGCGACGCTTGCGCCAGGTGTCCAGGAAAGGGATGTCCATACCGTTCAGACTGGCATCCGCGGACGCCGGGGCACCATAGGCGCGCTGAGCCCGCGGTTGCCCCGCTCGATACCTTGACGACGCGTCAGCGCCTCCCTACTTTCACCGGGCCCCGATCGAATGCGGGGCACTGTCCGGCAAGTTGGCGCAGACACGAGAGGCAGCCACAGTGCACAGACGTATGTGGAGCATCCCCCTCGCGGTGGTGGTGGCCCTGGCGGGAGCCCCGGCCACGGCCGCCGCGCGGGACGCCGCCCCCGCCCCGGCCACCCCCGAGCCGCTCCCCCTGGAGCGGCTCTTCGACAACCGGGCCGTCAGCGACGACGGGAAGCCCGGCCGGGCCGACTTCGACGGAGCGGGCAACTCCCTCTCCGCACAGGATCTCCACGCAGCCGGATGGCGGCCGGGGCAGCGGCTGGACCTGGACGCCGCCCCGCTGCGCTGGCCCGACCGGCGCCCCGGGCAGCCGGACAACGTCCGCGCCGACGGCCAGCGGGTCGCGGTGCGCGGGTCCGGCGACTCCCTCTCCCTGCTCGTCGCCGCGACCTCCCCCGAGGGCGCCGGACCCGAGGTGCGCGGAAGCGGCACCGTGCACTACCGCGACGGGTCGAGCGGCCGCTACACACTGGGCGCCGGCGACTGGCGCGGCGGCTCGCTCGCCGACAAGGCGGTCGCCCTGCCGCACATCAACACCGCGCGGGACGGGCAGCTGACGCAGCGCGCCCGGCTGTACGCCGTCACCGTGCCGATCGACCGTGCCAGGGAGGTGCGTTCGGTCACCCTGCCCAGCGATCCGGGTGCCTCCGCCGACCTGCACGTCTTCGACCTCGCGGTGCGCGCGGCCCAGCGCGCCTGGACCGGCAGCTGGTCGGCCAGCCCCGCCGGGTACACCGGCGTCGGCATGTGGCGGGACCAGACGCTGCGGCTGGTGGTGCACAGCTCGACGGGCGGCGACCGGACACGGATCCGGCTGGAGAACACCTTCGCCAGCACCGCCCTGCGGATCGGCGGCGCCACCGTCGCCGTGCAGCGGGAGGGTGCCGAGGCGCGCGGCGAACCCGTCCGGCTGACCTTCGACGGCGGCCGGAGCGGCACGCGGATCGCCGCCGGGACGCGCGCCGTCAGCGACCCGGTGAACTTCACCGTGCCGCCGGACAGCAACCTGCTGGTCAGCTTCCACCTGCCGGACCCCGTCCAGGCGGCGCCGGTACACAGCGAGGCGATACAGCGTTCGTACCTCAGCGAGGGCGGCAGCGGCGACCGCAGCGCCGACCCCGGAGCCGCCGCCTACACCCGCACGCTCAGCATGTGGCCCTTCCTCACCGGGGTGGATGTGGCGGGCGGCCCCGGCTCCGTCGTCACGCTCGGCGACTCGATCACCGACGGCGTGAAGTCCACCGAGAACGCCAACCGGCGCTGGCCCAACGTGCTGGCGCGCCGTCTGCTGTCCGGCGAGGGCGGGCCCGGGGTGCCGCGGTACGGGGTGCTCAACCACGGCATCTCCGCCAACCGCGTGGTCACCGACCGCTACCCCGGCGACGGCGTCAGCACCGACACCGGCGGCGTCAGCGCCCAGCACCGGCTGGAGCGGGACGTGCTGGCCCAGACCGGGGTGCGCACCGTGGTGCTCTTCGAGGGCGTCAACGACCTGCGCTCCGGCACCACGGCGGAGGAGGTCATCTCGGGGATGCGGGCGATCGCCGAGCGGGCGCGGGCGCGCGGGATCCGGGTGGTCGGCGCGACGATCGTGCCCTGCGGCGGCTACAAGGACTGCACCGCCGCCGTGGAGCGGGGCCGCCAGACGGTGAACGCGTTCGTCCGCTCGCACGGCGGGGTCTTCGACGCCACCCTCGACTTCGACGCGGTGGTGCGCGACCCGGAGCGGCCGGAGCGGATACTGCCCGCCTACGACAGCGGTGACCACCTGCATCCGGGCGACGCGGGGCTGCGCGCCCTCGGGGAGTCGGTGGAGCTGCGGAAGCTGACCGGCTAGCGCCCGCGGGTTCGCGAAGCGCGGCCCGCGCGGGGGCTCAGAGCCTGAGGTCGAGGACGAGCGGCGCGTGGTCCGAGGCGCCCTTGCCCTTCCGCTCCTCCCGGTCGACGTACGCGTCGGACACGGCGGAGCGGAAGGGCTCGTTCCCATAGGCCAGGTCGATGCGCATGCCCCTGTTCTTCGGGAAGCAGAGTTGCCGGTAGTCCCAGTAGGTGAACGGGACGTCGTACTTGAGCGGACGGGGGTGGACGTCGTCGAGCCCGGCCTCGCGGAGCGCGGCGAGCGCGGCCCGCTCGGGCTCCGTGACGTGGGTGGAGTCCGCGAAGAGCGAGATGTCCCAGACATCCGTGTCGGTGGGGGCGATGTTGAAGTCGCCGAGCACCGCGAAGGGCAGCGCGCCGGGTGCCTCCCGGACGGCCTGCTCGCGCAGCGCGGCGAGCCACTCCAGCTTGTAGGCGTAGTGCGGGTGCCCGACCTCCCGGCCGTTGGGGACGTACACCGACCAGACCCGCACGCCGCCGCAGGTGGCGGCGGCGGCGCGGGCCTCGCGCGAGCCGTCGTACGCCGGGGCGCCCGGGAGTTCGGAGGCCGGGTCGGCCAGGCCCACCCGGGAGATGACCGCCACGCCGTTCCACCGCCCGTCGGCGTTGACCACCGCCTCGTACCCCAGCTCGCGAAGCGGCTCGGTGGGGAACGCCGCCGCCGAGACCTTGAGTTCCTGTAGGCAGACCACGTCCGGCTGGGCCGATTCCAGCCAGGCGAGGAGCCGCGGCAGCCGGGCGGTGACGGAGTTGACGTTCCAGGTGGCGATACGCATGGGGCGAACCTACCGCGTGAGGGTGACACTCTCGCCGGGGGCCAGACGCTCGTGCCCGGCACCGGCCGTGCCGGGCCCGCCCGGCCCCAGCAGCCGCTCGTAGACGGCGAGCCCCTGCTCCGCGAGGAGCCCGTCGTGCACGTCGTAGGCGCGGAGCGGGCGCACCTCGCGGACGTAGTCCAGCACCTCCGAGAGTTTGCTCCACGGCGCGTGCAGGGGCAGCAGCAGCGTCTCGACCGGGGCGGCCGGGACGGTCAGCGCGTCACCCGGGTGGAAGACCGAGCCGTCGACCCGGAACCCGACGTTGGTGACGCGGGGGATGTCGGGGTGGATGACGGCGTGCAGTTCGCCGTGGACCTCCACGTCGAACCCGGCGGCCCGGAAGAGGTCGCCGTCCCCCACCGTGTGCACCCGGCCGGGGAAGGCGCCGGACAGCTGCTCCGCGACGCTGCGCGGCGTCCAGATCTCGGCGGCCGGGTTGGCCTCCATCGCGGCGCGCAGCCGCAGTTCGTCGAAGTGGTCCGCGTGCTCGTGGGTGACGAGCAGCGCGTCGGCGCCGAGCGCCGCCTCCTGCTCGCTGAACCCGCCGGGGTCGATGACCAGCGCGCGCCCGTCCTTCTCCAGCCGGACGGAGGCGTGGCCCTGCTTCGTCAGCCGGATCGGGCTGCTCGGCTCCCGCCCGGGGGCGGCCGGGGTGCTCGGTTCCATGGGCGCCATTCTGCTACTCCTCGGGGGTCGTCTCCTCCTGGATCACCCGCTGCGTGACGGCGAACGCCGCGTTGGCCGCGGGCACCCCGCAGTACACCGCCGTGTGCAGCAGTACCTCCCGTATCTCGGCCGGGGTCAGCCCGTTGCGGAGCGCGGCGCGGGTGTGGAAGGCCAGCTCGTCGAGGTGGCCCCGGGCGGTGAGCGCGGTGAGGGTGGCCACCGAGCGGGTGCGGCGGTCGATACCCGGGCGGGTCCAGACCCCGCCCCAGGCGTAGCGGGTGACGAAGTCCTGGAACTCGCCGGTGAAGTCGTCGGCCCCGGCGAGGGCCCGGTCGACGTGCGCGTCGCCCAGCACCTCGCGCCGCGTCTTCAGCCCGGCGGCGTACGCGTCCTGCCCGGCCCCGGCGCCCCTGCCCGACTCCAGCTCCGCCACGGCGGCAGCCTGGGGCGGGACGGGGGCGATGACGGGAGCGGGGGGCGGCGGCCCGGCGGAGGACTCCCGCCAGGTGGTGGTGAAGTGCCGGATCAGCAGGTCGGTGACGGCACCCGGCTGCTCCACCGGGGTCAGGTGCGCCGCGCCCGGCACGATCGCCAGCCGCGCGTCCGGCACCCCGGCCACCATGGCGCGGGCGTCGGACGGCGGGGTGGCCTCGTCCTCCGAGCCGGTCACGACCAGGGTGGGGACCCCGATCCGGCCCAGCGAGCCGGTGACGTCGAAGGAGGCGAGGGCCTCACAGAGGGCGATGTAGCAGCCCGGGTCGGTGGTGCGCACCATCTGTACCCCCCACTCCACGATCGCGGGCTGCGCCTGCGTGAAGTCCGAGGTGAACCAGCGCTCGGGCGTCTGCCGCGCGATGGTGTCCAGCCCGTTGGTCCGTACGATGACGCCGCGCTGCCGCCAGGAGTCCGGGGTGCCGTACCGGGGCGAGGAGGAGACCAGCGCGAGCGAGGAGACCCGCTCCGGCGCGGCGAGGGCCAGGCGCACCCCGACGGCGGCGCCGAGCGAGCAACCCGCGTAGCCGAACCGGCCGACGCCGAGGGTGTCGAGCGTGGCCAGCAGCCGCTCGGCCAGGGTGTCCACCGAGTCCGCCGGGTGTGCCGGGGAGCCGCCGTGGCCGGGCAGGTCGAACCTCAACACCCGCCAGTGGCGGGTGAGTTCGGGTATCTGACGGTCCCACATGTGCCATGTGGAGCCGAGCGCTGGCCCCAGGACGAGCACGGGGGCGTCCTCGGGGCCTTCGGCGCGGTGCTGCAACGTCTTGTAGGGCTGGGAGGTTGCCGTATCGCTCACCCCCGCACGGTACCGAGCCTTGGCTTGATCACGCCCAGCGGGTGCCCCGAGCGCCTTCGCCCCAGCCTTCGGCCCCCATCCGTGGCGGCAGGCCCGGGCCTCCCCCGGGGTACCCCGCACCACCACCCCGGCCCCCACGCGGGCCCGGCGCGGCGGAACACCGAGAGAACGGGCCGAACCGGGCGGGGTCCGGGTCGGGCACGGCGGGACACGGGCGCGGGCGCGGCGGTGAGGGGTGCGGCGCCGGGGTCGTCCGGCGGTCAGAACTCCGTGGTCGACACGACGTGCACGCGGGGTCTGCCCTCGTACGTGGTGTCCACGGTGATGGCCAGATCGGGCTCGCTCTTCGGCCGGCGCTCCACCGTGCCCGCGTAGGTGTGGCCCTGTTCCCGCAGCTTCCAGCCAACCTCGTCGGCCTGCCGCGTGGTGATGGTGACCTCGCCCTTCTTCAGGGCGGAGACGTCCGTGCCGACCTCCGTGAGGAACTCCGCGAGCCGCTTGTCGCTGGTGCGGAACTGCACGTACAGCGAGCTGGTCTGCCACGAGTTGGTCTCGTAGTAGGCGACGCGGGAGGCGTTCGGGGGGACCGGGACGGTGTAGATCCGGCGCAGCACCTTGGAGGGCATGTCGTAGATCAGGCCGGTGGCCGAGGCGCCGCGCTCCTTGTCCTTGCCGCTCTCCCGGCTGTCGAAGCCGGACTTGACGATGTACCCGGCGGGCACCGCGATGAGCAGCACGACGATGAGCAGCGTCAGCCAGCGGTGGCGGGGGCGGTGCGGAGGGCGCTCCCCCGGTCCGCCACCGGAGGCGGGGGAACTCCCGGACGGGGGCGGAACCGCCGTCACTGACCCACCGCCCGGCGCAGGTTGTCGGCGGCCCGTTCGTACCGCTCGTACCGCTCCAGCCTGCGGCGGTTGGCCCGCCGGAAGCGGCGCGCCACCAGCCGCGCGAGGTCCGCGGCGCCCACCATGCCCGCCTCGGGGCCGAGTTGGGCCTTGGCGATGCGGGCCTCCGGGCGGTAGCCCCGGCCGGTCAGATGGCGGCGGAAGGCGTCCCGGGCGGGGTCGATCAGCAGCTCGTCGGCGGCGCTGACGCCACCGCCGATCACGAAGCAGGACGGGTCGAGCGCGGCGGCGAGGTTGGCGAGGCCGACACCGAGCCACTGCCCGATGTCCTGGAGCAGCTCGGTGCACATCGCGTCGCCGCCCCGGGCCAGCTCGGTGATGAGCGGGCCGGTGATGTCCGCGACGCGGCCGTCGACCCGATCGGTGATTCCGTAGGCCACCGGGGACTCGGCGACGGCCAGCTCCCGGGCCTCGCGGACCAGCGCGTTCCCGGAGCTGTACTGCTCCCAGCAGCCGCGGTTGCCGCAGGGGCAGCGGTGTCCGCCGGGCACCACCTGCATATGGCCGAACTCGCCGGCGACGCCGTACTTGCCGCGTTTGACGCGGCCCTCCTCCAGGATCGCGCCGCCGATACCGGTCCCGAGGGTGATCATCAGCAGGTGGTCCTCGCCACGGCCCGCGCCGAAGCGCCACTCGCCCCAGGCGGCGGTGTTGGCGTCGTTGTCGACCATGACGGGGACGGCGAGGCGGGCGGTGAGCGCGTCCTTCAACGGCTCGTCCCGCCAGGCGAGATGGGGCGCGAACAACACCCGGGAGCGGTCGGCGTCCACCCAGCCGGCGGCGCCGATACCGACGGCGTGCACATCGTGCCGGTCGGAGAGGTCGAGTACCAGCTCGGTGATGGTGTCCTCGACGACCCGGGGGCTCTTCGACTTCTCCGGGGTCTCGGTGCGCACCTGCTCCAGGATGCCGCCGTCCGCGTCGACGACGCCGGCCATCACCTTCGTACCGCCGATGTCGATGCCGACGGTGGGGACACGGGGAGCGGAGAGGTGCGAGCGGCGCTCGCGGGTGCTCACCGTACGCAGCACACTCGGGCTCGGGGCGGTGCGGCGCATGGAGACCCGTTCGGCGCGTTCTCGCCGGTCCCCCCGTTCTGCGCGCTCGGCCCGGTCTCGGTAGGTGGTCATCGCGTCGATTGTGCCTCACCGCGGGGGGAGGGCGCGCCTCCGGGTTCACACCCGTTCCGGCCCGCCACGGGGCTCCCGGCGCCCTCCCACCGCACGGGCGCGGGCCCCGGGAGGGCGGGGCCGGGCACGCCCGTGGCTCAGTCGCCGGAGCCGGTCAGCTCGTGGCTCAGCTGTTCCAGCTCGCTGCCGCCCGCCATCTCCCGGGTCAGCTCCTCCAGGGTGATGTCCGCCCTGGCGTGGCTGCCCGCCATCGCGCCGCGCTTGAGCAGCACGAAGTGGTCACCCACCAGGTAGGCGTGGTGCGGGTTGTGCGTGATCAGCACCACGCCCAGCCCGGCGTCCCGGGCGGCGGCCACGTACTTCAGCACCACACCGGACTGCTTGACACCGAGCGCCGCGGTCGGCTCGTCCAGCACCAGGACCCGGGCGCCGAAGTGGATGGCCCGGGCGATCGCCACACACTGCCGCTCGCCGCCGGAGAGCGTGCCGATCGGCTGGTCGACGTCCCGCAGGTCGATGCCCATGCCGAGCAGCGCGCGGTGCGTGGTCTCGCGCATCCGGGCCGCGTCCAGCCTCCGCAGGGGGCCGCGGCCCTTGGTGACCTCTGCCTCCGAGCCCAGGAAGAAGTTCCGCCACACCGGCATCAGCGGGACGACGGCCAGGTCCTGGTAGACGGTGGCGATGCCCTGGTCCAGCGCCTGCCGCGGGCTGCTGAACCCGGTCTCCTCCCCGTCGACGCGGAGGGTTCCGGCGTCGTGCCGGTGCAGCCCGGCGATGATCTTGATCAGGGTGGACTTGCCCGCGCCGTTGTCGCCCAGCACACAGCTGATCCGGCCGGGCAGCACCCGCAGCGACACCTCGTCCAGCGCCCGGACGTTGCCGTAGTACTTGCCGACGCCCGCCAGCTCGACCAGCGGTTCCGGGCTGTCGGCGGCCCGCTGGGACTCGGTGCTCATCGTCGCGTCGTCTCCCCCGCTCATCGGCTGGCCTCCGCCCGTTTGCGGATCCAGGCGTTCAGCAGCGTGGCCAGCAGCAGCATCGCGCCCAGGAAGAACTTGAACCAGTCCGGGTTCCACTGGGCGAAGACGATGCCCTTGTTGGCCATGCCGAAGATGAACGCCCCGACCGCGGCGCCGACCGCCGAGCCGTAGCCGCCGGTCAGCAGGCAGCCGCCGATGACGGCCGCCGCGATGTAGATCAGCTCGTTCCCGACGCCCTCGCCGGACTGGACGACGTCGTAGTTGAACAGCAGGTGCTGCCCGGAGATCCAGGCGGCCAGCGCGACTCCCATGTAGAGGCCGACCTTGGTCCGCGCCACCGGGACGCCGACCGCCCGCGCCGACTCGGCGCCGCCGCCCACCGCGAAGATCCAGTTGCCCACCCGGGTGCGCAGCAGGATCCAGGTGGCCAGCGCCACCAGGCCCAGCCACCACAGGACGGTGATCTGGAGGCCGACGTTGCCGAGGGTCAGCTCGGAGGCGAACACCGCGCGGGCGGAGGGGAAGCCCTCCATGTCCGCGATGGTCTTGGTGGAGACCGTGCCGCTGATCATCTTGGTGAGGCCGAGGTTCAGTCCGGTCAGCATCAGGAAGGTGCCCAGCGTGATGATGAAGCTGGGGAGACCGGTACGGACGAGCATGACCCCGTTGAAGAAGCCGATCGCCAGCGTGACCAGCAACGACACCCCGGCGCCCACCCAGACGTTGGCCGTCATCTGGTAGCTGAACATCGAGGAGACCAGCGCCGAGGTGGTCACCATCACGCCGGTCGACAGGTCGAACTCGCCGCCGATCATCAGCAGCGCCACCGGCACCGCCATGATCCCGATGGTGGACGAGGCGTACAGCACCGTCGAGACGCTGCCCGCGCGCAGGAAGCTGTCGGCCACCAGCGCGAAGAAGACGAAGAGCGCGACGGCCCCGATGACGGCGCCCAGCTCGGGGCGGCTCAGCAGCCGGCGCGGCAGCGAACGGCGCTCCAGCGCCGCCCGGTCCGCGTCCGCCTCCGGGGCCCCCCGTTCGGGGGCGCCGTCCTCCTCGGTGGCCGCCGCCGGGCCGCCGCCGCGTTCGCCGCCGGTCACCTGGTACCCCGCTTGGTGTACTTCTGGAGCGCCTCGGCGTCGTCCTTCGTCACGATCTCCGGTCCGGTGAGCACCGGCTGACCGCCACCGAGCATGTTGCCGTTGTAGCGGTGCAGCCACATCAGGTCGACGGCCTGGTACCCCTGGAGGTAGGGCTGCTGGTCGACGGCGAACCCGACGCTGCCGTCCGCGAGGCTCTGGGCGACCTTGTCGCTGAGGTCGAAGGTGCTGACCTCGGCGTCGCTGCCCGCCCCCTCGGCGGCCTGCACGGCGGTGGGCGCGAACGGCGCCCCCAGCGTGAGCACCGTGTCCACCTTCTTGTCCGACTGGAGCTTGGCCTCCAGCGTGGACTCGACGCCGGGCATGTTGGTGCCGTCCGCGTAGAGGTTGTCCACCGTGCCGTCGAAGGTCTTCTTGACGCCCCGGCAGCGCTCCTCGTGGCCGACGTTGCCCTGCTCGTGCAGCAGGCAGACCGCCTTCTTACGACCCCGCTTGTTCAGCTCCTCGCCGACCGCCTCGCCCGCGAGGACCTCGTCCTGGCCGATGTGGCTGAGCGCCCCGTAGGACTTCGACACGTCCTGCCCGGAGTTGATGGTGATGACGGGGATACCGGCCTTCACGGCCTTGCGCACCACGCCCTTCATCGCCTCGGGCTTGGCGAGCGTCACGATCAGCCCGTCGACCTTCTGGTCTATCGCGGTCTGCACGAGCTGGGCCTGCCGGCCGGCCTCCTTGTCGTGCGAGTACAGGAACTCGATGTTGTCCTTGGCCGCGGCCTGCTTGGCCCCGCGCTGCACGATGTCCCAGTAGCTGTCGCCGTCCCCGGAGTGGGTGACCATCGCCACCTTCCAGCGCGGGGTGTCGACGTTCGCCTTGCCGGACGCCGCCCGGTTCCGCTCCTCCTCGGCACGCTTGCCGCCGGTGCTGCTACAGCCCGCCAGGCTCGCGGCGATCACCGCTGCCATCGCGGCGGTGACCATCCGTGCCGCGCTGCGGGCCCCACGGGACCTCTTCGGCCTGAACACGCTGCTAGTGCCCTCTCGCTCGGGGGGTGGCCGGGAGCGGCTGCTCCGGATCCCGGACAGTATCCGTCACCACCGCACGGCGGTGACCAACGGGTACCGCCCGGATCGCCCGCCACCGCACCCCGCTGGCGGGGGACCGGCGGCACGGGGGACAGCCGGTGGTCCCCGGGCCACCGCGTCGGCGGGGCCTCCGGAACCGGCCACCAGGCTAGCGGTACCGGGCCGAAAGGTGACCCCGCGTGCACGGTCCTCCGCTCTCCCGCCCCCGCGCGCGCCAGCCCACCGCCCCGCCACCCGAACCGGCATTGACCTGGCGGAAGATCGGGGAGAGCGTGGTGCCATGCGCGTCGGAATCATCGGCATCGGCCGGATCGGTGCCCTGCACGCCCGCACCCTCGGGGCGCTGCCGGACGTAACGGAACTCCTCCTGGCGGACGCCGACGCGGCGCGGGCCGCGGCGGCCGCCACCGAGCTGGCCGCCACCCCGCTCGCCTCCCCCGCCGAACTCCTCGCCGCCGCGCCGGACGCGGTGGTCGTCGCCTCGGCCACCGACTCGCACGCGGAGCTGATCACCGCGGCGGCGGAGCGGGGGCTGCCCACCTTCTGTGAGAAGCCCATCGCCCTGGACCTGCCCGCCACCCGGAAGGCGCTGGACGCGGTGGAGGCGGCGGGCACCCTGTTGCACGTCGGTTTCATGCGCCGGTTCGACGCGGGGTACGCGGCCGCCCGCGAGGCGGTGCGGGAGGGCCGCCTCGGCAGGCTGCACACCGTGCGCGCCGTCACCTCCGACCCGGCGCCGCCCCCCGCCGCGTACCTGCCGCTCTCCGGCGGCCTCTACCGCGACTGCCTGGTGCACGACTTCGACGCGATCCGCTGGGTCACGGGCCGGGAGGTGGTGTCGGTCTGCGCCGTCGGCTCCGACGCCGGGCCGCCCGCCTTCCGGGAGGCCGGGGACGTGGACACGGCGGCCGTGCTGCTCACGCTGGAGGACGGCGTGCTGTGCACGGCGACCGCCACCCGGGTCAACGCCGCGGGGTACGACGTCCGGATGGAGCTGGCGGGCGAACGCGACCAGATCGCCGTGGGGTTGACCGCGCGCACCCCGCTCACCTCCGTCGAGCCGGACGGCCCGCCCGCGCCACCGGAGCCCTGGCCCGGCTTCCTGGAGCGCTTCGCCCCGGCCTACGCGGCGGAGCTGGCGGCGTTCCTGCGGGCGGCGCGGGGCGAGATCACCAACCCGTGCGACGGACGGGAGGCGCTGGCCGCGCTGCGGATCGCCGAGGCGAGCGAGCTGTCCCGGCTCGCGGGCAGGCCGGTGCGCGTCAGCGAACTCGCCTGAGCCGCCCGCGGTGCCCGGCACCCACCGCGCTCCGCCGCCCCGGACCCGGCGGAGGACCGGGGCGCGCCACGCCGCTAGCCGTCGAGGGGCTTGACGAAGAAGAGCCGGGCGTCGGCCACCCGGTGGGTGACCCCGTCGCCGTCCTCGTAGGACCAGCAGTCGAGGTAGGGCGTCGAGAGGCGGTAGCCGAGGCGCTTGTACAGCGCCTCAGCGCGCGGGTTGTTCTTCTCCACGCCCAGGCCCAGCAGGCGGTGGCCGCGCTGGACCGCCAGTTCCTCGGCGGTGCCGATGAGCGCGCTGCCGATGCCCCGGGAGCGCAGCGCCCCGGGCCAGACGCCGAGTCCGCTGATCTCCGGGCAGCCCGGGTGGGCCGCCCGGACCTCGGGCGACTCACATCCCGTCCACCGCACCTCGCAGCTCCCGGCGGGCCGCCCGTCGACCCAGGCGACGAGGAAGGTGCCGTCGCCCGCGCGGTGTCTGGCGTAGCGCGCCGCGTGCGAGGAGTCCGGCGCCGCGAAGGGCAGGTGCCGGTCGAGCACGGCGACGTCCTCGGCCCGGCACTCGCTGATCCTCATGCCCGTAGCCTAAGGAGTCGGTGCTTCCGGGGCGCGCCCTGCCCGGAGTCCGTGCTTCCAGCACACCGAAAATCCCCAGCTCCGGCACCTCGTGGGCCCAGGTCGGGGAGGTCGGGGGTGGGTCAGCGCCGCCGGGCCGGCGGGGTGGGTACCGCCTCCTGGAGCCGCTGGAGCAGTTCGCTGACGCGTTTGGTCACCGTCTCGCGGTCGCCCTCGGCGAGCGCCGCCCCCATCCCGCAGGCCACCGCGCCCGCGGCGATCCAGTCGGGGGCCTCCGCCGCCGACACTCCACCGGTGGGCAGCACCGCCGCCTGCGGCAGGGCGGCCCGCACCCGCCGCAGCCACTCCGGGCCGAAGGTGGCGGCGGGGAACAACGTCACGGCGTCCGCGCCCAGTTCCATCGCGCGGACCAGTTCGGTCGGGGTGGCCACGCCGGGGAAGACGGGCACGCCACAGCGGTGCCCCGTCCTGATCACCTCGGGGTCGAGAGCGGGCGACACCAGGAAGCGGGCCCCGGCGTCCACCGCCATCCGGGCGGCGCTCGCGTCGAGCACGGTGCCCGCGCCGATGACACAGTCGTCCCCCGTCTCCCGGCGCAGCATCGACACGGCGTCCAGGGCGTACGGGGTGGTCAGCGAGATCTCCAGGCTGGTGATACCCGCTCCCAGCAGGGTGTCGCTCACCGAGGTCGCCCGCTCGTAGCTGTCACCGCGGACGATGGCGAGGACGCGCTGTTCCAGCGCGGCCCGGGTGATCTCCCAGCGATACACGGAAGTTCGCCGCCTCTCTCCGTCGCCGTTTCGGTCGCGCCCGGGGGCTCGCGCACGGCCCCGCACACGTCCGCCTGCGGTCCCCGTTCCCCCGTTCGCGCCCGGCTCCGCCCGGCCGGGCCGCCCCGCTCCGAGCGCGGCCCCGGCTCACCGGTGGACGATCTCCCCCACGTCACTTCCCGCGAGGGCGGCCAGCGCCCGGTCCCGTCCGGCGGCGGTGGGCAGGCCGTCGGTGTCCGCGGGGGACTGCGCGACGAGCGCGGCCACACAGGCCGCCTCGGCCAGCGCGCTCCCCGGGTCGGTGCCGCGCAGCCAGGCGGAGAGCCAGCCCGCCACGAAGGCGTCGCCCGCGCCCACCGGGTCGGTGACCGGCACGCTGAACGGCGGCTGGATCCACTGGCCCTCGGCGGTGAGGGCCACCGCGGCGTGGTCCCGCCGCCGGACCACGACGGTGCTCGCCCGCCCCAGGCTGAGCAGCGCCTTGGCGGCCTCCTCCGCGCCGCCGCCGAGGAGCAGTTCGAGCTCCTCCTCGCCCGCCAGGACCAGGTCGGCCTCGCGCAGCAGCGGCCCGACGGTGCGCATCCAGTCGTGTTCGGACGCCAGCGCGCGCCGGATACTGGGGTCGAAACAGACGGCGGCCCCGGCCTGGCGGGCGCGCTCCACCAGGGCCCAGGTGGCCTCGGCGGCGGAGGCGGAGAGCATCGGCGTGATCCCGGAGACGTGCACGACGCGCGCTCCGGTCAGCGCCACGGTCTCGATCTGCTCGGCGGCGAGGTACGAGGCCGCCGAACCGGTGCGGTAGTACTGGACGTCGATGGCGCGCCGCGGGTGGCTGTCGCGCAGCAACAGCCCGGTGGGCGCGGTGGGATCCATCTCGGCACAGGAGACGTCCACCCCGTCGGCCCGGAGTTCGCGGAGGACGGCCTCTCCTGGCGGGTCGTCACCGACCCTGCCGATCCAGCGCACCCAGTGGCCGAGCCGGGCCAGTCCGGAGGCGACGTTGGACTCCGCGCCGGCCACGGAGCGGCGGAAGGTGGTGGCCCGGTCGAGCGGCACCCCGGGTTCAGCGAGCATCAACAGCATCGCCTCACCGCACGTAACCACCTCTGGGCCGTTTATCACGGGTATCTCCCTTATGTGCGCCTCCGGAGTATCACTCTCTGTGGGGAACGTTACCCGCTCAGGCTGACAAAGCCACCCCCGGGGTCCGCACAAACTGACGGTGGGCGCCTCCGGCCGTCATCTGGCCGGGGGCGCCCACCGGTTGGGGTGGTGCGAGGCGGTGCTCAGCAGGTGTAGTCGACGAGGTCGAACGACTCGTAGTGGTCGGCGGTGTAGTAGTCCTCCTGGTCCTGCTCACCGGTGACGATGCGGCGGGCGCCACGGTCGTCCGAACCGGGGGTCTCCACCGTGTACTCGTGGTAGTAGCCGGTCTGCTGGTCCGGGAGCAGTCCCTCCCGGTTCTCGAAGACGGTGCCGTCCTGCGGGTACGGGTAGGGGCCACCCTGCTCGATGAGGTCCAGGGTCTCGTGTGCCTCTGGCGGCAGGTCGTTGTAGCAGATGTCACCGACTGCGGCGGGCGCGGAGAGCGAGACCGCCGCCTGCTGCGGCGCGGGGTCGGCGCTGGCCGTGGCGAGCGCGGGCCCACCGGCCAACAGGACGGCCGTCAGGGCTCCGAGGGCGCCGACGCGCGCGATTCGTGGGGGGAATCTCATGTCTCCCATACT
Source organism: Streptomyces sp. AJS327 (assembly GCF_013450295.1). GTDB lineage: Bacteria > Actinomycetota > Actinomycetes > Streptomycetales > Streptomycetaceae > Streptomyces. The sequence goes on along the minus strand of NZ_SKBR01000002.1, from coordinate 1,205,661 downwards.
GACGCGCGTAGATGACATGTCAACGCCAACTACCGTGTTTTAGCGCGCTGTTCACCCTCGTGTCGGAGCCCGCGGACGGCCGCCACGCGCCCCGGGCGCGCACGACCGTCCCGCGGCGCACAACGGCCCCGCGCCGTACCACCGTTGACCGCACGGCGCGCGCCCCGGGACGACCTCGCCGGTACTCGCTACCCGTCCCACGGCCCCGACTCGCCCGCGCCCGGGCCCCGTTGACGCACCCGACCGGCCCGCTCCGCGACCGGCCCGCCCCGCGCGGGCCATGTCCGGTGGGCGGCCGCCCAGTTCACGCCCCGGCGCGGGCGGACACGGCGGGCGATCAGCCGCTGGCCGCCCGGTATCGCCGCTCCAGATCGGCCGCGCCCCGGGCGGTGAGGGAGCCGTACAGCCGCAGCCGCGCCACCCCGCCGTCCGGATAGATGTCCATCCGCACCTCGGTGACGCCCGGTTCGCTCTCCGCCCCCGCCTCCGGCGGGACGGCGGGCAACCGGGCCCCGCCGAGCGGGAGTCGGTGGACTGTGTCCGGCTGGAGCCGGGTACGCGGCAGCAGTTCGGTCCACTCGCCGGTGCCGTCGCGGCCCGACAGCGCCACCCAGCCCGCCGCGTTGCCCTTGAGGTAGCCGGTGTCGATCTCCACGGCGCGGGGCACCGAGTGCCCGGCCAGGGCGTAGTGGATCCAGTCGTTGCCGTCGTCCCGGCGCCGTCGCGTCTCCCAGCCGTCGTCCATCTTGCCCGGGCGGCCCGGGGAGATGGTGTTGCCGGGCGGCGAGTAGAAGCGGTCCGAGGCGTCGAGCACGGCGCCACCGTTCTCCAACGCCGCGAGGTCGAAGCTGCCCAGCAGGGCGAGCCAGGAGGGGTCGGGGACGACCTCGCCGTGCACCCGGAGGCGCGCGACGCCGCCGTCCGGGTACTGGCGCAGCCGCAGGTGGGTCACCCGGCCCGGGTGGGCGACGCGGAAGCCGTTGGCGGCGTGCCCGCCCACCGGGGTCCGGGGCACCAGCGGGGTCCAGCGCACCCCCTCGTCCAGCAGCTCCTCCGCCGAGGGCGCGCCGGGGACGGAGGCCCCCTCGACCGACACCTCCCGGGGGTGGTTGCCCCGGAAGTGCGCGGTGTCGACGATCACGCCGCGTACCACGCCGGGCGCGCCGAGCCGGACGAGCGCCCAGTCGCTCTCGTCGGCCGTGGGGTGCGGGGTGTCGGCCGAGGCGCCCCGGCGGCGCCGGGTCTCCCAGCCGTCCATGACCTTGCCCTTGTGCCCGAAGCGCCCCGGGTCGAACTCGGCGCGCGCCGGGACGAGGAGGTTCTCGCGCTGCGCGAAGAACTCGTCCCCGGCCGCCAGGACGCCCGCGCCCAGCCGCCGGTCGGCGAGGTCGGGCAGGGCGGCGAAGGGGAAGCCGGACGGGCCGGGGGTGCGGTAGTCGGCGTAGGGGTCGCCGCCGCCGTAGGGCTGGGCGGCGCCGGTGTAGCGGGGTGGTTCCTGGCTGTCGCCGGTCATGGGCGCGTCCTCTCCATCAGTCGTCCGGCCCGGTGGAGGACGTCTCCGTCCTCGGTGATCCGCCGCCCCCGGGACCAGCTGGAGCGCACCACCCCGCGCAGTGTCCGCCCGGCGTAGGCGGTCACCGGGTTGCGGTGGTGCAGCAGCGCGGGGTCGACGGTGAACTCCTCCTCGGGCGCGAGCACCACGAAGTCGGCGTCCCGGCCCACCGCGACACCACCCTTGGCCTCCAGCCCGGCCAGGCGTGCCGGGGCGGCGGACATCCAGCGCGCCACGTCCGCCAGGGTGTGCCCGCGCGCCCACGCGGCCGTCCACACCACCGGAAGTCCCAGCTGGAGCGAGGAGATTCCGCCCCACGCCGTGGCGAAGTCGGGGGACTTGAGGTCGGCGGTGCACGGCGAGTGGTCGGAGACCACACAGTCGACGGTGCCGTCGGCCAGTCCGCTCCACAGCGCGTCCTGGTTGCCCGCCTCCCTGATCGGGGGGCAGCACTTGAACTCCGTGGCGCCGTCCGGGACTTCCTCGGCGGTCAGGGTGAGGAAGTGCGGGCAGGTCTCGACACTGACCGGGACTCCGGCCCGCCGGGCGTCGGCGAGCATCGGCAGCGCCCGCGCGCTGGACAGGTGCAGTACGTGCACCCGGGTGCCCAACTCCCCCGCCAGCGCGATCAGCTGGGCGATGGCCCGGGTCTCGGCGCCGTCCGGCCGGGAGGCCAGGAAGCCCGCGTAGCCGCCGCGTTCGGGCGGGGCGGCGAGCCGCGTGGGGTCCTCCGCGTGCACGATCAGCAGACCGTCGAACTCCGCGATCTCGGCCATGGCGGCGCGGAGCTGGTCCGGCGCCAGCTCGGGGAACTCCTCGACGCCGGAGGGTGAGAGGAAGCACTTGAAGCCGAACACCCCTGCCTCGTGCAGCGGGCGCAGCTCTCCGAGGTTGCCGGGGACGGCCCCGCCCCAGAAACCCACGTCGACGTGGGCGGCGGGGCCCGCGACGGCCCGTTTGACCTCCAGCGCGGCCACGTCCGTGGTCGGCGGCACGGAGTTGAGCGGCATGTCGAGCAGGGTGGTGACGCCGCCCGCCGCCGCGGCGCGGGTGGCGGACCAGAAGCCCTCCCACTCCGCGCGCCCGGGGTCGTTGACATGGACGTGGGTGTCGACGAGGCCGGGCAGCAGCGCGTCGTCACCGAGGTCCTCCAGCCGGGCGCCGTCAGGCGGTTCGGCCCCGTGGGGCAGCACCGCCGCGATCACGCCGTCCCGGACGACGACCGAGGCGGCCCGTACCCCCTCGGGCGTGACGACCCGGGTGGAGCGCAGCACGAGGGGGCGGTCGGTCGCGGCCGAGAGCCCGGACACGGTTGCGGACACGGATTCCTCCTCCTGACCCCTCCGGTGGCTGTCCCACCGAAAGACGTTCCACGAAGCGGAATTCAACTTTCTGTTGACGCATACTCTCCGTGCGTCCCTGCCCCGTCAACCCCACGCGCCCGCCCCAACCGCCGTCGTCACACGCCCGGTTACTCCTCCCGCACGACCCCCGTGCCCCGCGTCGCGCACCGTCCCCGCTCCCCCGCCCCCGGGCCGCCCGCTGGGCGGCGCCCCGCCGAACGGTGCCGGTACCATGCGCGCACACCCGCAGGAAAGGACCGCGACGTGGCGTCGTCCGCAGACCCCAACTCCCCCTCCTCCGCGCCCACCGGCGGCGTCCAGTCCCTGGAGCGCGCCTTCGACCTGCTGGAGCGGATGGCCGACGCGGGTGGCGAGGTCGGGCTCAGCGAACTGGCGGCCAGCAGCGGACTGCCGCTCCCCACCATCCACCGGCTGATGCGCACGCTGGTGGCCTGCGGATACGTCCGTCAGCAGCCGAACCGGCGGTACGCGCTGGGTCCCCGGCTGATCCGGCTGGGCGAGAGCGCGTCCCGGCTGCTCGGCACCTGGGCGCGGCCCTACCTGGCCCGGCTGGTCGAGGAGACCGGCGAGACGGCCAACCTGGCGCTGCTCGACGGGGACGAGGTGGTGTACGTCGCGCAGGCGCCGTCCCGCCACTCGATGCGGATGTTCACCGAGGTCGGCCGCCGCGTGCTGCCGCACTCCACCGGTGTCGGGAAGGCGCTGCTCGCCCACACCCCTCCCGAGGAGGTGCGGGCGCTTCTGGCCCGCACCGGCATGCCCGCCGCCACCGAGAAGACGATCACCACCCCGGAGCGCTTCCTCGCCGCGCTGGAACAGGTCCGGGAGAGCGGCTATGCCACGGACGACAACGAGCAGGAGATCGGGGTGCGTTGCCTCGCGGTCTCCGTTCCAGAGGCCCCGACCGAGGCGGCCGTCTCCATCTCCGGCCCGGCGGGACGGGTCACCGACGCCGCCACCGACAAGTTCGTCCCGCTGCTGCACGAGGTCGCGGCCGACCTGTCCGCCGCGTTCGCCCGCACCAGCACCGCCTGACTCCCCGCCCGGCCCGGAGTGCCCCGGGTCACCCCCGGGGCACTCCGGAACGGCGAGACCACGCCAGCCGCTTGGCCGCTGGCTGACAGTGCGCGCTACCGGCACCCCGCCGGTTTCAGCCGCCCGGCGCGCTGAACCGGTCGACCGCCGCGCGCAGGGCGTGCAACCCGGCGGTCAGCGCGCTCACCGAGCCCACCGTCGCGGCGATCAACAGAAGCGAACGCTGGAGCTTCGGAACCGAGGGTTCCCGCTCCCGCGCCGCCGCGTCGAGTTTTCCCAGGGCCTCTTCGGCCACCCCACGATCGCGCAGGTCAGCGGGGTATTCCTCTAACTCGCGCTGGAGTTGGGCCACCGCTTCCCGCAGTTCCACCGCGCGGCGGTCACCCTCCGACCGTTCGACGGCCGGCTGTTGGACAGTTCTGCTTCGCAACTCGCCTCCCCCATCAGGGGCACAGCACGGCACTGCGCCCTCGACGACGCCCCCTCCCGAACGGTGGTCAGGCGCCCGAGAGATCTGGCCAGTAAACGCCACTCTCCGCGCCATGCGCCACACGGAGGGCGAGATTCGGCGACGCTTTCTGGCCGCCAGCCCATGTGGATCACTGGGGCGCGACGGGCATATCGCGGTGAACTCCCGTCAATCGGGCGACTATGCGCCGGTTGCGGTGTGGCCGCGGGGTCCCCGCACGCCCCTTCGACCCCCTGGAGACGGGCCCGGAACGGCCTCGTGCCGGGCCCGCGCGCGGGGCGGTCTCGCGTACACGAGGGCGCGCGCCCCCGGAACGCGCGCCGCACACGGACGCCGCGGACACGCGGACCCGGACGTCGCGGACCCGGACGTCGCGGACTCACCGGCGGCGCGACCCCACGGCCCAACAGCCCCACGGACCGCGACGGACCGCGCTCACGGGCGTCGTGGAAGGAGGCGGGGGAGAGAAGAGAGCGGAGGGGTGGGAGCGGGACGGGGCGGGAGAGGGGACCGGACGCACGGTCCGGTGAACCGCCGGACCGGCCAGCCCGCCGAGCGCGTCACCCCGCCAACAGCCGCCGTATGACGGGCGGTTGGGGCGACACGTCCGACAGCACGATCCGGAGACGGAGACCGGCCGCCGGGGGAGCAGCGCTCGGGAACCGGCCGCCGCGAGGCCGACGGCCCCCGGCAGCACACCGTCCGGGCGGGCACGGGGGCAGCCGGACACCGGCGCCCGGAGCGGCCGGACCCAACTCCCCCCGGGCGTCCGGACGTCACGGCCGCCGGGCTGGCCCGGCGCACCGGACCACCGACCCGACTCCCGCCGGACGTCAGGAGGTCGGGGTGGACTCCGCGTCGAGCGCGTTACGCCACACGGTCAGGTCGAGCTTGATGTAGTCGCTCGGATCGGACTTGGGGGCCATCCCGTTGAAGGTGACCAGCCCGATGTGGCCGGAGGCGGTGCGGACGCAGATCTCCGCTCCCTTGGACATCCGGCTGAACGCGATGGAGGAGGTGAAGCGGGTCTCGTTGCGGCAGGTCTCCAGGGAGCCCTTCTGCGCGTTGTTGAGCAGCACCAGCTTGTTCCCGTCCTCCGTCTTCAGGCTGGACGGCGAGAGGTTGGTGCTGTACTCCACGTCCTCGTCGGTGTCCGCGTCGGTCGCCCGCACGGGTTCGTCGGCGAAGAAGAGGTGGTACCCGGAGGGCAGGTTGATGTCCGTGTACGTCTTCGGCTTCGGGTTGGGGATCGGCTCACCACCGGGGGACTCGTCGCCGGGCGGTTCCTCGCTGGACGAGTCGCTGGGCTGCTCGGGCGTTCCGGTGTCCTCCGGCGCGGGGTCCTGGGAGGCGCCGTTCTTGCCCTTGCTCTTGTCGTCGTCCGCCTCGTTCCCGGAGTCGCCCCCGTTCTTGCTGAGCATCACGGCGGTGACGCCGCCGCCAGCGAAGGCGAGCAGCACCGCGAGGCTGATCGCGATCACCTTCGCCTTCCTGGCCCGCCGGGACCGGCCGGGGTCGGGCTCCTGCCGGACGGTGTACGGGTCCTCGGCGCTGACCAGCGGCATGGTGCCGGTGTTCGACGGTCCGGCACCCCGCCCCGGGCCGCCGCCGTACCCCGGGCCGCCGGGAGCGGGCCCGCTCCCGGCGGCGGGCGGCCCGAAGCCGGGCGGCGCGACCTTCGGTTCGGAGGGCTCCGTCGGGGCCCACGCGGCACCCGCGCCGCCCGCCGCCTCGGAGAGCCGTGCCCCCGGGCCGGATTCGGCGGCGTGCGCGGCGGGCTGGGCGGACCGCGCCGACTGAGCGTCCGCCCCTCCGGAGGAGGGCGCGGACGCGGGCGCACCGGAGCCCGTCGGGGTGGCGGAGCCGGACAGCGCGGCGGGCGGCTGCGCGGCCGGGGTGGCCGCGGACGGGTCCGGGTTCGCCGGAGCGGCGGGCCGCGCGGCCCGCGGCTCCGGGGCGGCCGGAGGCTGCTGGGCCGGGAGTTGGGCGGCCGGGGGCTGCGCGACCGGAGGCTGGGCGGCCGGGGGCTGCGGAGCGGCTGGCGGCTGCGCGGGCGGCTGGTTCGCGGGCGGGGCCGAGGGCGGCGGGGCCGGGGCGGCCGGGGGTGGGGTGGCGGCTACCGGCGCCGCCGCGGGCGGCGGCGGGGTGGCCGGGGCCGGGGTGCTCGGCGCGGGCGGACCGGTCGGGGGCGGCGGGGCCTGCGCGGGGGCCGGGGCCGCGGTGCGGCCGGTGATGTCGGCGGCGACCGCGCTGGGCAGCCAGTCCTCGGGGCGGCGCAGCTGCGTCTCGGCGGAGGCCTCCCGGCAGAGGCCGATCACCTCGGAGACGCTGGGCCGCGACTCGACGTCCTTGGTCAGGCAGCGGGTGACCAGCTCCCGCAGCCCTTCCGGCAGGTGGTCCAGCCGGGGCTTCTCGTGGACGATGCGGTACAGCACGCCGTGCGAGGTGCCCTCCCCGAAGGCGGGCGATCCCATCGCGGCGAAGGCCGCCACCTGGCCGAGCGCGAAGACGTCGGTGGCGAAGGTGACCGAGGAACCGGACGCCTGCTCCGGGGACATGAAGGCCGGGGTGCCGATGGTGACCCCGCTGCCGGTGAGCGAGGTGGCGTCGGCGGCCCGGGCGATACCGAAGTCGATGACGCGGGGCCCGTCGGCCGCCAGCAGCACGTTCGAGGGCTTGAGGTCGCGGTGCACGATACCCGCGCCGTGGATGACCTGGAGGGCCTCCGCTATCCCGGCGACCAGCAACAGCACCGTCGGCACCGGCAGCTTGCCGTGCTCCGCGACGGCCGCCGTCAGCGGCGGGCCCGGCACGTACGCGGTGGCCAGCCAGGGGTTCGGCCCCTCGGTGTCACTGTCGATCACGGGAGCGGTGTAGAGACCCTGCACCCGCTGCGCCGCCTGGACCTCCTGCCGGAAACGACGGCGGAACTCGGCGTCCTCACTGAAGTCCGGACGGATCACCTTGATCGCCACCGGACGGCCACCGGGGGTGTACGAGAGGTACACCTTTCCCATGCCGCCCGCACCGAGCTTGGAAGTCAGCCGGTAGCCCGCCACAGACCGGGGGTCGTCCCCTTCGAGCGGCTGGAAGACTCCCGTGTTCCCGGCGTTGCCCATTACCCCGACTCCCCCACCACACGCGCCTTGGTTTACCGGGCCGAACACTATCGGAACGCGGCCGGTGGGGTGTTGTGCGGTATGTAAGACCCATGGCACAGAACGATCACAGTCGATCAACAGTGGCCGGACTGCTGCTCGCCGCCGGGGCGGGCCGCCGGCTGGGCGGCCGTCCGAAGGCGCTGCTGGAGCGGAACGGGCGGACCCTGCTGGACCACGCTGTGCGGGCCCTCCGCGAGGGCGGCTGCCGCCCGGTGCACGCGGTGCTGGGCGCGCGCGCCACCGAGGTCACCGAACGTGCCTCGGAGGACGGCTGGTTGCCGGTGGTGAACCCCGACTGGGCCTCCGGCATGGGCGGTTCCCTGGGCGCCGGACTACGGTCACTGGAACGGACGGGCGTGGAGGCTGCGTTGGTCACGCTGGTCGACCAGCCGGGGGTGGGCGCCGAGGCCATCGCCCGGGTCCGGGCGGCCTTCCGTCACCCCGGGACGCTGGCCGCCGCGACCTACGACGGGCGGCGCGGCCACCCGGTGCTGCTGGGCGCCGCGCACTGGGCACCGGTGGTGGAGAGCGCCACCGGCGACCGGGGGGCCCGCGCCTACCTGGCCGGGCGGGCCGCCCGGATCACGCTCGTGGAGTGTGGGGACGTGGCGGACGCGGGTGATGTCGACACCCCCGAGGACCTGTGGCGGCTCGACCGCTGAGGGCCGGGACCCGTCGCTCCCCGGAGCCGGAACGGGACCACCCACTGACCCCTGAACTACCGGGCGTACGAGCGGAGTTGGGTGACGGTGGACATCGCTTCGGGTTCTGCGGCAACCCCGGCGGCCGAGGCCCCACGGGGTCCGTCGAACCATTGAAGTTCCACTATGAGAAAACTACTCTCCACCCAACAGAAGCGCCTCGCAGGACGGTGGACGGTCCGGCTCACCCGCGTCCGCCCGGCACCGCCCGCCGGGACGGACCCCGGGTGGTGCCGGGCGCCCCCAGCACCCCAGCCGACGAGCGGCTGGCGCCCCGGTGTCGCCGGTGCCAGCGCTGAAGGAGTGACCCCCATGTCCGTACCGGGTACGTCCGCACCGGATCCCGCACCGCGTGTCGTCACCGCCGTCCCGGCCGACCGTCACGTGCCGCGCCAGGACGAGGTGCTGACCGAGGAGGCGTGTGCCTTCCTCGGCGCCCTGCACCGCCGATTCACGCCGCGCCGGGACGAGTTGCTGGCCCGGCGGGCCGAGCGGCGCGCCGAACTCGCGCGCACCTCCACGCTCGGTTTCCTCCCCGAGACGGCCCACGTCCGGGAGGCCGAGTGGCGGGTGGCGGAGGCCCCGTCCGCGCTCAGCGACCGCCGGGTGGAGATCACCGGCCCCACCGACCGCCGGATGACGGTCAACGCGCTCAACTCCGGCGCCCGGGTGTGGCTCGCGGACTTCGAGGACGCCTCCGCACCGACCTGGGCGAACGTCGTCGGCGGCCAGCTCAGCCTGATCGACGCCTTCCGCCGCGAGATCGACTTCACCGACCCGGCCTCCGGCAAGTCCTACGCCCTGCGCCCCGACGCGGAGTTGGCGACGGTGGTGGTGCGCCCGCGCGGCTGGCACCTGGACGAACGGCACCTGCTGCTGGACGGGGTCCCGGTGCCCGGCGCGCTCGTCGACTTCGGGCTGTACTTCTTCCACAACGCGCGGCGGCTGCTGGAACGCGGCGCGGGACCGTACTTCTACCTCCCCAAGACCGAGTCCCACCGGGAGGCGCGGCTCTGGAACGAGGTGTTCGTCTTCGCGCAGGAGTACCTCGGTGTCCCCCGGGGCAGCGTGCGCGCCACCGTGCTGATCGAAACCATCACCGCCGCCTACGAGATGGAGGAGATCCTCTACGAACTCCGCGAGCACGCCTCGGGGTTGAACGCGGGCCGCTGGGACTACCTCTTCTCACTCATCAAGAACTTCCGGGACAGCGGCCCCGCCTTCGTCCTGCCCGACCGGAACGCGGTGACGATGACCGCGCCGTTCATGCGGGCCTACACCGAACTCCTCGTCCGCACCTGCCATCGGCGCGGTGCCCACGCGATCGGTGGCATGGCCGCCTTCATCCCGGACCGCCGGAACCCGGAGGCCAACGCGCGCGCCCTGCGGAAGGTGCGCGAGGACAAGGACCGGGAGGCGCGGGACGGGTTCGACGGCTCCTGGGTCGCCCACCCCGACCTGGTGCCCGTCGCCCGGGAGTCGTTCGACGCGGTGCTGGGGGATCGCCCGCACCAGAAGGACCGGACGCGCGCGGACGTGCGGGTGACCGCGGCGGACCTGCTCGACCTCGGCTCGCTGGAGGCCCGCCCGACCCGCCGCGGCCTGGTGGACGCCGTCCGGGTCGGTACCCGGTACATCGAGGCGTGGCTGCGCGGACTGGGCGCGGTCGCCATCTTCGGGCTCATGGAGGACGCGGCGACGGCGGAGATCTCGCGGTCGCAGATCTGGCAGTGGGTGCGGGCCGGAGTGGTGCTCGACACCGGTGAGCGCGTCACCCCGGAGTTGGTCCGCGGCATCGCGGAGGAGGATCTGGCCGCGCTGCGCGCCGAGTTGGGCGAGGAGACCTTCGCGGCCGGGCGCTGGGGACAGGCCCACGAGCTGCTGCTGCGGGTCGCGCTGGACGAGGAGTACACCGAGTTCCTGACCCTCCCGGCCTACGAACTCCTCGACTGAGCCGCACGGTTCGGCCCGTCACCGGAGAGTGGGACGGACCGTCGGGCGCGCGGACGCCGCCGCGCCGCGCGCCCGACGGGGCCTGGTGGGCCCGACCGGCTCTGTTGCGGAGGCCGGGAATCCTAGCGGGGGAAGCCGGTGGCGAAATCCTCGCGGTCCGGCGGGTTTCCGAAGTCGGACAGCTGGTAGGTGGCGGCCGCCTCGCCGCTCACCCCGTCCTCCGACCCCGGCAGCAGCCGCGCCGCGGCGCGCGGGGCCTCGTCGTTCGGCGCCCCGGCCACCAGGTCGGCGTGGCCGTCCCTCGCCACGTCCACCAGTCGCACGGCGGAGCCGAACCCGCCCCGGAGCCGCGGCGGTCCCGGCTCCGCGCCGGTGGACCGGTTCACCCGCTGGGCGCCCTTGCCGGTGAGGCCGTCCGGCCCGCCGCGCAGCAGCGTGACCGAGCCCCTGTCACCGTCCATCTCACCCCCGGAGTCGGCCACCGCCACGTCGGCGTGGCCGTCCCCGTCGACGTCGCCCGCGTCCAGCGCGCGGCCGAAGTCGCTGTGCTCCTCGTCCTCGCCGGGCACGCCCTCGGTGTCCCGGTCGATCTCGGTGTGCCGGGACTCCTCCGGCTCGGGACCCTCCTTCGACCCGTAGAAGACCTCCACCGGACCGGAGGCGGCGCTGTCCGGGGCCGAGCCGTCCGGATGCCGCCGCATCACCAGGTCCGCGTAGCCGTCGTTGTCGACGTCCCCCAGCACCCCGTTGTCGATGCCGGGCACCGGGTCCCGCCGGGGCTCCCGGAACCCCTTCTCGCCACCCGCCAGATAGCTGGTGGTCTTGCCGCCCGCGAGGTCGGGGGTCTCCCAGGCGTGCACCGTGAGCAGGTCGTCGGAGCCGTCGCCGTTCATGTCGCCCACCGCGGTCTTGTCGAGGTCGGCGCCCTCGGGGACCTTCGGGGCGGGCACCTCGCCCCGGGCGGCGGGTTCGCCGTCCCGGGTGAACGGTCCCCGCAGCAGCCCGTCCCGGCCGCCGACCCGGGTCACCAGATCGGCGTGCCCGTCGCCGTCGAAGTCCCCCACGGCCAGGGCGTGTTGCCCGGGCTGGTCGGGGGCGTACCCCTTCGGCGTCCCGCGGACCGGGGTCGCGTCCCCCTCTCCGGTCCGCAGTCCGTCCTTCGAGCCCCACACCACGTACACGCCGCTGCGCAGACCGCGCGCGTTCTCGGGCTTCGGGGAGACGCTCAGCTCCACGATCAGGTCCGTGTGGCCGTCGCCGTCCAGATCGCGGGTGTGCGTCTCGCGGCCGAACCCGACGCCGTCCCCGTTGCGCGCCGGGAGGCCGGTGACCTTCTGCTGGACCAGCTGCCGCCGCCCCTCCCCCGGCCCCGAACCGTCACCCGTCCCGTCCTTCCCACCCGGGCCGTCCCCGCCGTAGACGACGGCCAGGTAGTCGCCGAACTCCGAGGCGATGACGAGGTCCGATCTGCCGTCCCCGTCGAAGTCGGCCTCGGGCGCGGTCCCCACCTCGGTGGCCAACTTCCCCTTCTTCGCCCGCCGCTCCTCCTCCCCACCGTCCTTCGCCACCACCCAGGCCAGCGGCACGATCACGGCGACCGCCACCGCCGCCGCCACGGGCACGGCCACCCGCGCCACCCGACGCCCCGACACACCCCGCCAACCGGACTCCCCGATCCGCTCGGACTCCGCACCGTTCCCTGCACTGTTCTCTGCGGTCAACTCCACACTCCACGAACACGACTGCGCGGACTGACGACGGACGAACCGCCCCCACCACACGCCGCCCACCCCCACACAACCCATCCAGGCCCCGGAAGCACACGACGCTCCCCCCTCAGACCCCCACACCCCACACCCGGTTCCACCCGACACCCCCCACCCCACGACCCCCCACACCCCCCGCAGACAACCACCCACCCACCCCCACCACGTGACGAAACCGTGGAGCCCCCACCGCCCGACCCACCACCACGGCCACCCCCGTCGGCACGACCCCCGGCTCAGTCGAGGACGGCGGCGGTGGGGGCGGAGTTAGCGGGGGAACCCGGCGGCGTGGTCCGTCCGGTCGGCGGGGGCGCCGAAGTCGGACACCGGGTAGGTGGTGTCGTCCGAACCGCTGATCCCGTCCGGCGATCCGCGCAGCAGCCGCGCGAAGGTGCCCGAGTCCCCGCGGTCCGGCCCCGAGGCCAGGTCGGCGTGGTCGTCCTTCGCCACGTCCACCAGTCGCACGGCGGAGCCGAACCCGCCCTGGGAGTCGTCGGATTCGGGCTCCGGGCCGGTGGACCGGCCCACGCGCTGGGCGCCCTTGCCGGTGAGGCCGTCCGGCCCGCCGCGCAGCAGCGTGACCGAGCCCCTGTCACCGTCCATCTCACCCCCGGAGTTGCCCACCGCCACGTCGGCGTGGCCGTCCCCGTCGACGTCGCCCGCGTCCAGCGAAACCCCGAAGGTGCCGTACTTCCGCTCCTCGCCGGGCACGCCCTCGGTGTCCCGGTCGATCTCGGTGTGCCGGGACTCCTCCGGCTCGGGACCCTCCTTCGACCCGTAGAAGACCTCCACCGGGCCGAAGGCGGCTTCGTCCGGGGCGGCGTTCTTCGGATGCCGCCGCATCACCAGGTCCGCGTAGCCGTCGTTGTCCACGTCGCCCAGCACGCCGTGGGAAACCCCGGGGACGAGGCCGCGCCGGGGTTCCCGGAACCCCCTCTCGCCACCCGCCAGATAGCTGGTGGCCTTGCCTCCCGAGAGGTCGGGGTTCTCCCAGGAGTGCACGGTCAGCAGGTCGTCGGCGCCGTCCCCGTTCATGTCACCGACGAGGGTCTCCTCCAGGTGGGGGCCACCGCGTTTGCTCGGGCCGGGTACGTCGCCCCGGGCGGCGGGTTCGCCGTCCCGGGTGAACGGTCCCCGCAGCAGCCCGTCCCGACCGCCGACCCGGGTCACCAGATCGGCGTGCCCGTCCCCGTCGAAGTCCCCCACGGCCAAGGCGTGCCGCCGCTGGGAGCCGGAGCCGGGAGAGTACCCCCTGGGCGTCCCGCGGACCGCGGTCGCGTCCCCGTCGGTCCGCAGTCCCTTCTTCGAGCCCCACACCACGAACACACCGCTCCGGAGACCGTCCGCCGTCCCGGGTTTCGCGGTGACCGTCATGTTGACGGCCAGGTCCGTGTAGCCGTCGCCGTCCAGATCGCGGGTGTGTGCCTCGTCCCCGAGCCGGACGCCCTCCCGCGCGGCGGCGCTGAGGACGTCCCGGTCCCGGATCAGCTGCCGCCGCGCGTCGCCGGACCCCGAACCGTCGCCCGGCCCCTTCTGGGAGCCCTGGGCTCCCTTCCCCTCCTCGGCGCCCTTCTTCTCCTTGGCGTCGCCGGAGTCGGAGCCGTAGACGACCGTCAGGTAGTCACCGGAACTCGCGACCATCGCCAGGTCCGATCTGCCGTCCCCGTCGAAGTCGGCCTCGGGCGCGGTCCCCACCTCGGTGGCCAACTTCCCCTTCTTCGCCCGCCGCTCCTCCTCCCCACCGTCCTTCGCCACCACCCAGGCCAGCGGCACGATCACGGCCACCGCCACCGCCAGGGGCACGGCCACCCGCGCCACCCGACGCCCCGACACACCCCGCCAACCGGACTCCCCGATCCGCTCGGACTCCGCACTGCTCCCTGCGCTGTTCTCTGCGGTCAACTCCACACTCCACGAACACGACTGCGCGGACTGACGACGGACGAACCGCCCCCACCACACGCCGCCCACCCCCACACAACCCATCCAGGCCCCGGAAGCACACGACGCTCCCCCCTCAGACCCCCACACCCCACACCCGGTTCCACCCGACACCCCCCACCCCACGACCCCCCCCACCCCCCGCAGACAACCACCCACCCACCCCCACCACGTGACGAAACCGTGGAGCCCCCACCGCCCGACCCACCACCACGGCCACCCCCGTCGGCACGACCCCCGGCTCAGTCGAGGACGGCACCCAGCGCGACGAACCCGCAGACCAGCACGGCGAGCACGGTCAACAGCGGCCAGACGAACCGCAGGTAGACGTGGTAGCCGACCTTCGCCAGGGAGAGGCCGCCCAGGACGACGGCGGTGGTCGGCACCCAGAGGTTCATCCACCCCGAGGCCGCGCCCCAGGCCGTGACGACCAGCGCGCGGGACACCCCGGCGAAGTCGGCCAGCGGCGCCAGTACCGGCATCGCCAGCGTGGCGTGCCCCGAACTGGACGGGATCAGGAAGGCCAGCGGCAGGTTGACCAGGAACACCAGGACGCCGAAGAGCGCGCCCGGGGTGCCGGAGACGGTCTCCTCCACGGAGTGCAGCACGGTGTCCGTGACCCGCGCGTTGTTCATGATCACCGTGACCCCCCGGGCCAGCACGATGACCAGCGCGGGGGCCACGAAGTCGGCGGCGCCCCGGACGACCGCCGCGCTCAGCCGTGGTTCGCCCATCCGGGAGACGATCCCGACGACCACCGTGGCCGCCAGGAAGAAGGCCGCCAACTGCGGGAAGGACCAGCCGAGTTCCCAGGGGTAGGGCTCGGCGCCCGCCTCCCCGGTGAACACGTTCGCCCAGGGCACCACCGAGAACACCAGGACGGCGAAGGCCAGCACGACGGTGGCCAGCACGACGGTGTGCCGGGTGGTCAGCGGCGGCATGGAGCCGGTGCCCGCCTCGGCCAGCTCCCGGTCACCCGGGAGGAAACCGGTCCTGGAGCGGCCCGGGTCCGCGCGGACCCGCCGCGCGTACCGGACGACGTAGGCCACGCTGACCCCGGTGAGGACCAGCCACATCGCGGCGCGGAGCGGGATCCCGTCCCCGAGGGAGACGTCGGCGGCGGCCGAGGCCACCCCGGTCGAGAAGGGGTTGACCGTCGAGCAGAGGACGCCGGTTCCGGCGCCCAGCAGGATCGTGCCGGTCGCCACCAGTCGGTCGTAGCCGAGCGCGAGCATCAGCGGTACGACGAGCCCGTAGAAGCCGAGGGTCTCCTCGGCGAAGCCCTCCACCGTCCCCAGCAGCGAGAACAGCGTCATCACCCCGGCGATCAGCAGCGACCCCCGGTCGCGGAGCCGGTGCGCGAGGCGACCGATGCCCCGGTCCATCGCGCCGGTGGCGAACACCACCGAGATGAAGGCGCCGATGGCCAGGACGAAGAGGAACACTCCGGCGCTGCCGTAGAGCGCGCCGGAGAACTCCGGCCCGACCTGGCCGGTGTCCGGGTCCTGGATGCCGTAGAGCCCGTTGACCGGTGCGAGGAACAGGTCGGAGAGCCGGTCGAGGAGGCTGGCGGTGTCCGGCTCCCGCTGGTAGGTGCCACGGACCGGCGCCCCGCCGTCCCGCCGGTAGCGGCCGGGCGGGATGACGAAGGCCAGCGCCCAGACGGCGAGGGTGACGCACACCAGCACGGTCAGCGCGCTGGGGAAGGTGAACTTCCCCTGGCCGCCCGGCTCCTCGGGTCCAGTCGGGTCATCGGGACCCGTCGGCGGTTCGGCTCCCGGCGGGTCCTCCGGCGCCGTCTCCTCCGCTCCGCCGGGACGGGCCGCGCGCCGGGGCGTCACGTGATCGCTCCCCGGCGGCCCGGCCGCCGCGCGGCGGTGCGGCGGCGACCGGGCGTCCCCGGCCCGGGCGGGCGGCGGAACGGGGCTGCCAGGTCCATCGCGGTCTCCCGTTCGCTGCTGGGCAGGGCGTCGGCTGGCGGGCGCCCGCTCGCCCGAGGCGCGCGAGTGGCGGAGACCCACGGAGGAGACCGGTGGAAACCGGGGCGTCACCCAGGGGGCGGAACCGGCCACGGAGGGCACCGTGATGACGGCCCGTCAGCGCTCCAGCAGCATAGCCAGGGAATACGAACAATCCGGATATGCAACCCGAAGCCGACGTCCGCGCGCCCGGCGGCTGACGCACACCGGCGCGGGCCGACCGGGCGCGGGAGGGCTCAGCCGGTGGCCGTGGGCCCCTCGGCTCGCCGGGCCGGGATGCCCTCGCCCGGCTCCATCGGCGCGGTGACGTCCGCTGACCCGCCGCCCGTTCCGCTCTTCCCCACGCCGCGTGCGGTGTGGTTGAAAACCAGGTTGAGCAGGATCGCCGCGACACAGCCGGTGGAGATCCCGGAGTCCAGGAGGATCCGCGCGCTCTCCGGGAAGGCGTGGTAGAACTCCGGCGCGGTGATCGGGATGATGCCCACGGCCAGCGACACGGCCACGATCAGCACGTTGTTGTCCCGGTCCAGCCCCGCCCTGACGAGCGTCTGGATGCCGCTGGCCGCGACCGAGCCGAAGAGCACCACACCCGCGCCGCCCAGCACGGGCTGGGGCACCGTCGCGATGAGCGCGGCGGCCACCGGGCAGAGGCCCATCAGCACGAGCAGACCGCCGCCCGTGGCGACCACGAACCGGCTGCGGATCCCGGTCATCGCGACCAGCCCGATGTTCTGCGCGAACGCGCTGCACATGAAGCCGTTGAAGAACGGGCTGACGAAGGAGCCGAGGGTGTCGGCGCGCAACCCGGCCGCGATGGTCGGCTCGTCGGCCCGCTTGTCCACGATCTCGCCCAGGGCCAGCATGTCCGCGGTGGACTCGGTCATGGAGACAAGCATCACCACGCACATCGAGATGATCGCCGCCAGCGCGAACCGCGGTGCGCCGAAGTGGAACGGCGTGGGGAAGCCGACCAGTCCGGCCTCGCCGAGCGCCCCGAAGTCGGTGATGCCGACGGGTATCGCCAGAAGCGTCCCGGCGGCGAGCCCCAGCAGCACCGCGATCTGCTTGACGAACCCCCGCGTGAAGCGGCGCAGCAGCAGCACCAGGACGAGGGTGGCCCCGGCCATCGCGATGTTCCGGCCCGCTCCGTAGTCCGGGTCCTGGTCGTTCCCGCCCTGCGCCCAGTTGAAGGCGACGGGCAGCAGCGACAGGCCGATCAGGGTGATCACCGAGCCGGTGACGACCGGGGGGAAGAAACGCACCAGCTTGCTGAAGTAGGGCGCGGCGACGAAGCCCAGGGCGGCGGCCACCATGGTGGCGCCGAAGATGACCGGCAGCGCGTCCTCCGGCCCCTCCGAGCCGTTGATGGCGAGCATCGGCGCGACGGAGGCGAAGGTGACCCCGTTGACGAAGGGCAGCCGGGCACCGATCCTCCACACCCCGAGGGTCTGGAGGAGGGTGGCCAGCCCGGCCATGAACAGGCTGGCGCCGGTGAGGAAGGTCAGGTCGCGCGTGGAGAGTCCCACGGCGGCCCCGATGACCAGGGGCGGGGCCACCACCCCCGCGTACATGGCGGCGACGTGCTGGAGTCCGGTGGTGACCATGCGGAACGGCGGAAGCGCCCGGTCGACCGGGTGCTTCCCCGGCACCGCCGCCTCGGGGGCGGCGTCGCCTCGCGAACCGTCGTCCGCGGAGGTCCCGGCCACGGAGCCGCTTCCGGCCGTGGAGGCGCGGTCCGTGGAGGCGCCGTGCGTGGAGGCGCCGGAGCCACTGTCCCGCGCTGCGCCGCCCTCGTCGGGGGTGGGGTCGTCTGGGGTGAACCGGGGCGATGTGGCCACGGCGGCCCTCCTGTCGGTGTCGTGTGCCTGACAGCACGCTGTTTCGGGGAGGTGGTGCGCGGAGTGCGGGGACGCGGAACCTGGGACGCGGAGCGGAGGGGGTGACGCGCGCGCCGGCGCGGAACGCCGGTGCGTGACGCGGAGGGCGGAGTCAACCGGCGAGTCCACCGGCCTCCCGGCTCCCGGACGTTCCGGCTTCGGGGCTCGCGCGCCCCGCCACCGCCACGGTGCCGTCGTCCGGGGACACGCCGTCGTACGTGGCCACGGCGCCGGACACGAACGCCGTGCCGTACGTACGCGGCACCGTCGCGAGAGCGGTCCGGACGCCGATCCGCCGTACGGGGTCGCGCCGTTACGGCCTCGTCTCCGGCCGACGGGACGGTGCCCGGCTCGGGGTGACGCGCCAGGGCCCCGGGGCGCCGGAGCGTGCGGTGGGTCCGCCGACGGGGTCACGGCGACGGGCCCGACACGGACCTGGCGGGAGCGGGGACGTCTCGTAGACGAACATCCGCCCGGGGGTGGGGAGTTGGGGCTCGGGAGGTCGGGGTGGGCGGCGAAGTGCGGGAGAGGCGGGGCGGGGGTCGGGCTGTCGGTCCGGATCGGAGGAGACAGGGACGGACGGTTCCGGCGGGGCCGAGTCCTCGCGCCACCGGCGGGTGGTGTCCGGGCCGTGCGGGGCCGAGGGCGCGAGGCTGACGCGAGCGCGGGGGTGCGGGGCCAGGAAGGGTCCGGAGGCCCGGAGGTAGGGGGTTACGGAGGGTCGGGGGCGGGTCGGGTGGACGGGCGGTGCGGCAGGGGTCAGCCGGAGGCGAGATCCGCGAGGCGTCGCGCCTCCGCGCGCGCGTCCCGCGCCACCACCTCCTCGTCGACCGTGGTCAGCCGCCCGTTCTCCATCACCGTCGCGCCGTTCACCACGGAGAGCGTGATGGGGGCGGGCGGGCCGAGGACCAGCGCGGCGACCGGGTCCGCGATGGTCGAGTGGCCGAGGCCGTCGAGCCTCCACAGCACCAGGTCGGCGAGCTTGCCGGGCTCCAGCGACCCGGTCTCGTCCTGGCGGCCCAGCACCTGGGCGCCGCCGAACGTGCCGAGCCGCAGCGCCTGACGTACCGTCAGCGCCCGCTCCCGGTGTGGCCCGAGCCGGTTGACCAGCAGCGCGTTCCGCAACTCGGTGTGCAGTTCCCCGGATTCGTTGGACGCGGTGCCGTCCACGCCGAGACCGACCGGCGCCCCGGCCGCGAGCAGATCCGGGACGCGGGCGATCCCGGCGGCGAGCCGCGCGTTGGAGGAGGGGCAGTGCGCGACGCCGGTGCCGGTGCGCGCGAAGGCCGCGATGTCCGAGTCGTTGAGATGGACGCAGTGCGCCATCCACACGTCCTCACCGAGCCAGCCGGTGGACTCCAGGTAGGCGGTCGGGCCCATGCCGAACCGCTCGTGGCAGAACGCCTCCTCCTCCACCGTCTCGCTGCCGTGGGTGTGCAGCCGCACCCCCTTGCGGCGGGCCAGCTCGGCACCCTGCCGGAGGAGTTCGGTCGAGACGGAGAACGGCGAGCAGGGGGCGACGGCCACCCGCGTCATCGCCTGGCGCGACGGGTCGTGGTGACCGTCGATGGTCTCCTCCGTGGCGCGCAGCGCCTCGTCCAGCGACTCGACCGCGAAGTCCGGCGGCAGCCCGCCCGCCGACTCGCCCAGGTCCATGGAACCCCGGGCCAGGGTGAAGCGGACGCCCGTGCGGACCGCGGCCCGGATGATCGCGCCGGACAGGTCCCCGGAGCCGCGCGGGAAGACGTAGTGGTGGTCCATCGCGCTGGTGACGCCGCTCCGGGCGAGCATCGCGAGGGAGGCGCGGGCCGCCGCGTCGACCATCGGCTCGTCGATCCGGGACCAGGTGGGGTAGAGCGCGACCAGCCAGTCGAAGAGGTGGCTGTCGGTGGCCAGGCCCCGGGTGAGCCACTGGTAGAAGTGGTGGTGGGTGTTGACCAGTCCCGGGGTGGCGAGGTGTCCCGTGCCGTCCACCCGCCGGACCACGTTCACGAGCCCGTCCGGTGCCGGGCCCGGGCCGACCGACTCGATCTCGCTGCCCGCGATCACGAGGTGTCCCACCGGATACTCGGTGTCCCGCGCGTCGACGGTCGCCACGGCGCAGTTCTCGATGACGGTGCGGGCGCGCCGCCGCCCGTCCTGGTCGGCGGCGCCGGCCGGGGTGGCCGCCGCAGGTGGTCCTGGTGTTTCCGGCATGTGTGTCCTCGTCACTGACTCGCGGTTGGCTCGGCCCGGTGGCTCCCGCGACGGGGCCGGGCCCCGGGGGCGTGTCCCCGGAGCGCCCCGGACCCGTCGGTCACAGGTTGGTCATGTCCACCGGTATCCGGGCGTCGGCCCCGTCACGCAGGACGGTGGCCTCGATGAGCCCGTACGGACGGTCGGCCGCGTAGTACACCGCTCCGTCCTTCGCCTCGTTCGCCAGGCCGAAGGGGCTCAGGTCGACGCGGAAGTGGTGCTTGTTCGGCATGGAGTAGCGGATCTCCGCCACCGTGGGGCTCTCCTCGATCACCCGCGCTCCCATCTGGTAGAGCGTCTGCTGGAGGGAGAGCGAGTAGGTGCCGGCGAAGGCGTCCAGCATGCTGTGCCGGGCCCGCGCGTAGCGCTCGTCCCAGTCGGGCTCGCCGCCGTCCGGGGTGGCGGAGTGCCGCCACCAGGCGGAGACCGAGGTGGCCAGGATGCGGTCGTGGTCCTCCTCCAGCGTGGTGTACGGGTCCCTGAGGTAGCCCCAGAACTCCGAGTCCGTCGAGTTGAGGACCGTGAGGTCGCGCAGCCCGCTCAGCACCTCGGTCCGCTCGCCGTCGACGTCGACCTGCGCGAGCCGGGCCTCGGTGCCGCTGCGGACGAAGGAGTGCGGCGCCACCGCCCGGCCCTTCCCCTCCCCCACGGCTCCGCCGCCCGGGACGGTCAGCCGCTCCCAGCCGTGTTCGGCGATCCGGACGCGCGCCCCGGTGATGGACTCCTGACCGTCCACGAAGTGCCGCGCCAGCAGCGTGCCGAACGCCTCCGCCGACACCACGCCGTGCTCCCGGGCCTTCGCGAAGACGGTGTTCTTCATGCTGTCGGTGGGCAGCACCGTGGCGTTGGAGCCCGAGTAGTGCACCGCGTCCATCTCGCCGCGCAGGGCGACCGAGACGTCGAGGTCCCGGAGGTGGTGTGTCGCGCCGTCCCTGACGACCTTGACGACCCGGATCTCCGCCTTGCCGTACTGGTTCTGGCCGAGCGTGGTGGGCATGGGGTCAGCTCCCTCGATAGACGGAGTAGCCGAACGGGCTGAGCAGCAGCGGCACGTGGTAGTGCTCGCCGGGGGTGACCGCGAACGCCACGGTCACCTCGGGGAAGAAGGCGTCGCCCGGGGTCCCGGCCGCCGTGGCGCGCAGGTAGGGCCCGGTCTCGAAGCGCAGCCGCGCCGCGACGGCCCCCTCCGGCAGGGCCGGGAAGTCCGCGCAGCGCCCGTCCGCGTTGGTGCGCGAGACGCCGTGGGCGCTCCACGTGCCGTCCGGCTCACCGCCGGTGCGGAGGGACAGCTGGACGGTGACGCCCGACGCGGGGCGCCCGGCGCGGGTGTCGAGGATGTGGGTGGAGACCGTGACGGGTGCCCCCTGGGCCCCGTCGGACGCGCCGCTCATACGGAGGGTTCCTCTCCCCGGGCCGTCCCCGGAGGCGGGTGCTCCACGAGGCGGGTCAGCCGGATTCGGTTGATCTTCACCAGCTCCTGGCGCACGATCTCCCGTTCCCGCTCGGGGGAGTTGGCCAGTCGCTCACGGGCGGCCTCCCGCATCCGCTCGCCGGACAGACCGGTCGCGCAGATCAGGAAGACGTGCCCGAACTTCTCCTGGTAGGCGAGGTTCAGCTCCAGCATCTCGGCGCGGAGCCGCTCCGACGCGTCCGCCATGCCGCGCTGTTCGCGCGTCGAGGTGGCGTCGCCCGACTTCGGGCGGCCGATGGGCGGATGCCCCGCCATCGCCTCCCGCAGCCCGGCGGCGGGGAGTTCGGCGAGCGCGGTGTCGCTCGCCAGGAGGAGTTCCTCGGGCGTGGCGTAGGGGCGGTGGCCGAGCAGCCGTTCCGTCCAGGAACGGGCGGCGCACACCTCCCGCAGCGCGGCGCGGGCGTCCTCGGCCGCGGCGGCGTTCAGCCAGACGAGACCTGGCGGGCTGGGCGACGTCACGGGCGCCTCCGGGGCGTGGGTTCCGTACTGCCATGCCGTACTGCCATGCGAACGGGAAACAGCTAAACCCGAGCGGAAAGACCAGTCAACAGTTTGTTGAACTTCGCCCGGTGGAGATTCGGTGGCGGAGCACCCCGCGACCGGTGGGAGGGTTGGCGCGAGCGAGCCTCCCGCGCCGGACGGCCCGGACGACCTCCGCCCAACAGACGCCGCGTGCGGGGCCGTTGGCGTCGAGAGGGCCGCGTGACGCGGCAGGCCGGGCGGCGGACGAGCCGGGACCCGGACGGTCAGGTCCGGACCGTCCGGGCACACGCGGCGTGCCCGTCCAGCAGGTTGGCGCCGCGGAGGACGAGATCCCGTGGGAGGAACGGGCCTTCACTCCGGGGCAGCGCGGGCTCGGAACGCTGGTGCCGGGTGCCGGGTGCCGGGTGCCGGGTGCCGGGTGCCGGGTGCCGTGTGACCGGGTGGCCCCGACGGCGCCACCCTCCCCGGCGCGAGGCTCCGGAGGGCGTCAGACGGGGTCGGCCGGGGGCTCGTCCCGGTGCTTCCGCGCGCGCTGCTCGTCCCGCGCGTTCAGGTAGTTGTAGACGGTGAACCGGCTGACGCCGAGCGCCGCCGCGACGGTCTCCACCCCGTGCCGCACCTCGAAGGCACCGCGCTGTTCCAGCGAGCGGACCACCGACTGCTTGGTCCTGCGGTCGAGTTCGGCGAGCGGCGTGCCGTGCCGCCGCTCCAGGTCGGCGAGGATCCGGTCCAGCGAGTCGGAGAGGCGGGGCAGACGGACGGCCACGACCGGTTCGCCCTCCCAGCTCAGGACCACGTCCTCCTCCACCGCCCACTCGGGGGCGAGCAGTTCACCACCCATGGCGTCGACCAGCGGGCGGACCGCCTCAACGAAGGGGTGCCCCGGCGCCCCGGTCATCGGCCCCCGCCCTCCGCGACGGTGCTGACCTGCACCGAGACACGCGTGGCCCCCACCCGGAGGGTCTGCCGCAGCAGGGCGTCCACCGCGCCCAGCACGGACTCCGCCTCGCCCTCCGCGCTGTTCCCGAACGGGCCGACGTCGACCTGCTCCAGCCCGACCTCCCGCACCACGCGCCGGGCCACCAGCGCGTGTTCGGGCGGATCGTCCAGGTCGAACGGTTCGGTGGTGAACTCGACTCGCAATCGCACCCCGCCAACCTAACCTCACCCCGGCGACGGCGCACCGGCGGCCGCCCCACGCCCACCGGCCACCCCACCAACCATCGTTCCGGGCCGTCCCGGCCAACCGGCGCGTGTCCGGCCCCGTCCGCCGTCTCCCCGCCGCGCGCACCCGGAACCAGCGAGGCGCCGGTTTCCCAACTCCGGCCGAGAGACCGGGCGTTCGACCCATGCCGTGGGAGCGCGCACGGGCACCGGGCGCGACCGGGCGGCACGGGAGGGGACACGGCGCCGCGTCCGGCCCGCCCCGCCGCCGCCCCGACCCCGGGGTCCCCAGGGTTCGCCCCCAGTCCGCCGAACACACCGCGTGGCGACCCGAGACGATGTACGTTCTCCAGAACGCTCGGCCGTCGTCGGCCCGCGCGTCCCAGCACGCCGCTGACCTGGCCTGGTGTGGACGCGCCCGGCCGGTTCGGCGGCGGGGGCGCGGCGCCGTCACGCGGCGCGGGCACCCGCCCGCGACACCACCGTGCTGGCCGGTGCCGCCACCAGGCCGCGTGCCGCCCCGGTTGGGAGGCCGGTCCGGCGCGCTTCCCCGTACAGCCGACCCGTGATGAGGGGTGGTCGGCTGTACGGGGACCACCGCTCGGGGTCGGCCCGGCGCTGTCGGGCGGGGAGGCCGCCCGTTTCCCGCGGCGGCGCCCGGCGGGCACGCGGGCACCGTTCGCCCCCGCGACACCACTCTTCCCTCGGTTTCTCCTCGCCGGACACCCGCCATCGGAGACCATGTGGACAGCCCGGCCGGTGGCCCGTCCGCGCCGTCCGGCCCGTGCCCCGCCGACGCCTCACAGCCTGGAGCCGTTGCCATGCCGCAGCACGTGCCCGTGCGTTGCCCCGTGTGCCGCCGCGAGCACCGGTACACCGCCCCGAGTTACCGCTGCGGCTGCGGCACCCCGGTACCGCTGCCCCTGCTGCGCGGGGAACCCCCGACGCGGGTGGAGCACCGTACCTGGGCGGGGTCCTGGGTACGGGTGCGCTGCGGCGCCTGCGGAGTGCTGGACGAGTGGCCACAGCCCGAACTCGGCTGTGGCTGCGGCGCCGTACTGCGGCTGCCGGTGGACCCGGTGCGGGCGGAGTCGGGGACGGACGGAGCGCGCGCGGGCCAGGTCTCCCCGCCGTCCCCGGAGGATCCGGACGCGGCGCCGCCCGACGCGAGCGGCCGGGACGGCGTCGCCGGCCCCGGCGGTGTCGACGGTCCCAACAGCGCGGACAGCGGCGCCAGTTCGGTCGCCGCGGGGACCCCCTCCCCGTCCCGCGAAGGCCGCCCGGGAACTCCCGAGGGCACGGGGACTTCCGGCGACGTGGGAAGCCCCGGCACCCCGGGACGGGAGGTTCCGGCGAGCCACCGGGAGAGCGGACCGTACCGGCGGCCACCCACCGTGGGCCCACGTCCGGCCTTCCAGCCGGTGACGATCCGGACGGCGCACGACGCGCGGCACGCGGCGGCCCACTACCTGCGCTGGCTGGGCTTCCGCGAGGTGCGAGTCACCGACCGGCGCCCGTCCTCCGGTCTCGACCTGCGCGGCCCCCGGGTCGTCGGGCACGTCGACCCGACGACCTCGCCGGTGGAGGCGCGGGACGTCGAGACGCTGTGGCTGAACGGGCTCAACGAGTCCCGGACCGCCGTCTGTTTCTCGCTCGCCGGGTACACGGCGGAGTCGCGGCACCGCGCGGAGGGCCTGGGGCTGCCGCTGTTCGTCCTCGACCTGACCGGCACCCCACAGCCGGTCAACACCCCCGCCAACCGGCTGCTGCGCGCCGCTCCCTGACCGCGCCAAGCCGCACGCCCGCTCCGCACGCCACATCGGGTACGCCGGACGGACCGGGTCGGCTCCCGTCAGCCGACCGGTCGGCGCCCCGCGATGCGCGCCAACTCCCCACCAGGCGGGGGCACTTGCGGCCTGCTCGCCTGAGGTGGCCACCTCCCGCCCAATCCCGGTCGGTTGGCTGACCGGTCCCGTCGGGCACCGCCCAGCGCCCCGGGACAGCCTGGCGGCACCCGGCGACCGCACGGGATGATCGAGTCATGAGCACTGTCCGCGAAGCGCTGTGGAACGACTCGGTCGGACCGGCCTCGTACACCGAGCCGGAGGAGAGGTACCAGACCGCCCTGTTCGAGCAGTACCGGCTGTGTGTGGAGATGGCCGACCGGGTGAGCGCCCGGCGGAACATGCCAACACCTTCTTCCTGAGTCTCAACTGCCTTGTCGTCACCGCTCTCACCGGCGTGCTGAGCGGCCCGGGGGTACGGCCGACGCGGACAGCCCGGGCCCTCCTCGCGGTTCCGCTAGCCCAGGTCCTCCTCGCGGTACTCGGTGCCGGGGCCGTCCGTCTCGCCCGCCGCGTGGCCGCGCAGTTCGACCCGGCGGATCTTCCCGGAGATGGTCTTCGGCAGCTCCCCGAACTCGATCACCCGGAGGCGCTTGTAGGGCGCGAGCGCGGCACGGGAGTGCGCGAACAGCGCCTTGGCGGTCTCCGGCCCCGGCTCCCAGCCGTCGGTGGTCACCACGTACGCCTTCGGGACGGCGAGCCGCACCGGGTCAGGTGAGGGGACCACCGCCGCCTCGGCCACCGCCTCGTGCTCCAGGAGCGCGCTCTCCAGCTCGAACGGCGAGATCTTGTAGTCGGACGCCTTGAACACGTCGTCGGAGCGGCCGACGTAGGTGATGTAGCCGTCGGCGTCCCGCGCGCCGATGTCGCCGGTGCGGTAGTAGCCGCCCGCCATCGCCTCGGCGGTGCGCTCCGGGTCGCCGTGGTAGCCGGTCATCAGCCCGGCCGGGCGGGCGCTGAGGTCGAGGCAGATCTCGCCCTCCTCCACCCCGGCCTCCCCGGTGACGGGGTCCACCAGGACCACCGCGTACCCGGGGGTCGGCCGCCCCATGGAGCCCGTCTTCAGCGGCTGCCCCGGCGTGTTGGCGACCTGCACGGTGGTCTCCGTCTGCCCGAAGCCGTCCCGAGGGGTGACGCCCCACGCCTGCCGGACGTGCTCGATCACCTCGGGGTTGAGCGGCTCACCCGCCGCGACGACCTCGCGCGGTACGGAGCGCAGCTGCCGCAGGTCGGCCTGGATCAGCATCCGCCACACCGTGGGCGGCGCGCAGAAGGTGGTGACGGACGCCCGGTCCATCTCGGCCATCAGCCGGGTGGCGTCGAACCGGGTGTAGTTGAACAGGAAGACCGTGGCCTCCGCGTTCCAGGGCGCGAACACGTTGGACCAGGCGTGCTTCGCCCAGCCGGGCGAGGAGATGTTCAGGTGCACGTCTCCCGGGCGCAGCCCGACCCAGTACATCGTCGCCAGGTGGCCCACCGGATAGGAGAGATGGGTGTGCTCCACCAGCTTCGGCTGGGCGGTGGTCCCGGAGGTGAAGTAGAGCAGCAGCGGGTCCTCGGAGCGGGTGGGGCCGTCCGGCGTGAACTCGCCGTCCGCCGCGTACGCGTCCTCGTAGGCCAGCCAGCCGTCCTCGGCGATTCGCTCCCCCGGCTTCCCGCTGACCCCGATCCGGGTGTAAGTGCCGGGCACCGAGGCGAACTTGGCGGCGTCCTCGGCACGGGCCACCACGTGCCGCGCCTGCCCGCGCTCCACCCGGTCCACCAGGTCGACGGAGCCGAGCAGCGGGGTCGCGGGGATGACCACGGCCCGCAGCTTCATCACCGCGAGCAGCGTCTCCCACAGCTCCACCTGGTTGCCCAGCATCACGATGACCCGGTCCCCCGCCTGGACGCCGTTCGCCCGCAGCCAGTTGGCGACCTGGTTGGAGCGCAGCCGCATCTCGTCGAAGGTGCGGCGGGTCTCCCCGCCGTCCTCCTCGACGATGTGCAGCGCCGGACGCGCGTTGCCCTCCGCTATGGCGTCGAACCAGTCCAGCGCCCAGTTGAAGTGCTCGGGCCGGGGCCAGCTGAACCGCTCACACGCCGTGTCGTAGTCCGTGGCGTGTTCGAGCAGCAGGTCACGCGCGGCACGGAACTGTTCGGTGGGGGTGCCGGGTCCGGGCGTCGTCATCGGGGGGCCTCCTCGGTGCGGGTACGCGGCACATCGTGTACGCCACCCCGTGGTTTTCGCCATACCCGTCGCTGACTTGTCCCGGGTGGCGAGGGGGGTTGACGCCGCCCCGGGAGGCGCCGGGCCGGTCAACTCCCTGGTGAGCGCGGCGTGTACGGGCATCAGACCCCGCCGGGGGACGCCACCCACGACCTCCGCCCACACTCGTTCGAGGGAACTCCGAGGGGTCGGGGGGGGGGAGTCGCGGGGATCCGAGGGAACCCCGGCTCCCGCCACTCTCACCGTATAGCCGAGTGGGGGCCTTGCGGCAAGGCCCGGGGGCTGGCGCAGAATCCTCCGCCGTAGCCAGCGCCCGAGGGCACGCGGGCCGCGCGGCCCGCCCGTGACGTGGTCCCGGCGCGCTCCCGACCTACTTCCGGCGGGGCCCGGTGACCGGGGCGCGCGACCCGGGTGGCCAGCACCCGCGGTCCCGCCGTCCCACGGCACGACGACGCCAGGGCCCGAGCGGACCGCGTCCCCTCGTGACACGCGGTGGCTCCGGGGCGGTGGTTCCCGGGGCGAGGGGTTCTGGGGGCGAGGGGTTCCGGGGGCACGGGCGCGGCTGGCGTGAACGCACTTCGTCGAGTGGGGGATTCATGACTGACGTGATCATTGCCGGGGCCGGGCCGACGGGCCTGATGCTCGCCTGCGAGCTGCGGCTGCACGGGGTGCGGGTTCTCGTCCTGGAACGGGAGGCGGAGCCGCCCCGCGCCGTCCGGGCGCTCGGGCTGCATGTACGCAGTATCGAGCTGATGGACCAGCGCGGGCTGCTGGACCGGTTCCTCGCGCACGGCCAGCGGTATCCGATCAGCGGCGGCTTCGCGGCGTTCGCGGGGATCACCGTGCCCGCGCCGGAACGGCTGGACACCACCCATCCCTACGTCCTCGGTATTCGGCAGCCCGTCACGGACCGGTTGCTGGCCGAGCGGGCGGCCGAGCTGGGCGCCGAGGTCCGGCGGGGGCGCGCGCTGGTGGGCCTGGGGCAGGACGAGCGGGGGGTGACCGTCGAGCTGGACGACGGCGCGCGGGCGCGGGCGCGCTACCTGGTCGGCTGCGACGGCGGGCGCAGTACGGTGCGCGGGCTGCTCGGGGTCGGCTTCCCCGGAGAACCGGCGGCGGCCGAGACGCTGCTGGGCGAGATGGAGGCGACGGAGGAGCCGGAGACGATCGCCGCGATCGTCGGGAGGGTCCGCGAGACGGAGAAGCGGTTCGGCGTCGGGCGGCTCGGGGACGACGGGGCGTACCGCGTCGTCGTCCCCGCCGAGGGGGTGGCCGAGGACCGGGCGGTACCGCCGACCCTGGAGGACTTCCGGCGCCGTCTGAGGGTGTTCGCGGGGACCGACTTCGGGGTGCACTCGCCGCGCTGGCTCTCCCGTTTCGGGGACGCCACCCGGCAGGCGGAGCGCTACCGGGTCGGGCGGGTACTGCTGGCCGGGGACGCCGCGCACATCCACCCCCCGATGGGTGGGCAGGGGCTCAACCTCGGGGTGCAGGACGCCGTCAACCTCGGCTGGAAGCTGGCCGCCACCGTCCACGGCTGGGCGCCGGAGGGCCTGCTGGACAGCTACCACGCGGAGCGGCACCCGGTCGCCGCCGACGTGCTGAACAACACCCGCGCGCAGGCCGAGTTGGTGTCCACCGAGCCGGGGCCGCTGGCGGTGCGGCGGCTGCTGACGGAGCTGATGGGCTTCGAGGAGGTCAACCGCCACCTGATCGAGAAGATCACCGCCATCGGCGTCCGCTACGACCTCGGCGGCCACCACCCCCTGGTCGGACGCCGGATGCCCGACCACACCCTCACCCACGGCCGCCTCTACGACCACACCCACCACGCCCGCGGCCTCCTCCTCGACCAGACGGGCCGCCTCAGCGCCGCTGGCTGGACCGACCGCGTCGACCACCTCACCGACACCAGCGACACGCTCGAAACCCCCGCCGCCCTCCTGCGCCCCGACGGACACATCGCCTGGGCCGGCGACGACCAGCACGACCTCCACACCGCCCTCCGCGCCTGGTTCGGCGAGCCCACCGGCTGACCCGGCGCCGTCCCGGTGCCGCCCGTCGCCGGGACGGGCGGCACCCGGCGGCCGGGGGCGGCCTCGTCCCCGGGATGCGGCATCATCGTGGGGTGCACACGGGGGAGCGCGCCGAGCGCGAGAGACCTGGACAGCCCGGGACCACGCCCGCACCGCGCGGCGTGGGGCCCGGCCACGGCGACGGAGCGGGCGCCGGGCCCCGACGGCGCCGGGTGCGGCGCCCGTGGCTCACGGCCTCCGCCGTACTGCTGCTGCTCGTGCCCGTCGGTCCGCTGGTGCTGCGGGCCCTGGACGCGGACGGGCCGTCCCCCTTCCCGCAGCTGCTGGCCTTTCTGCCGTGGCTGCTGGTTCCGGGGTGGCTGGCGCTGGTGTGCGCGATCTTCGCCCGCCGGGTGCTGCTGATCGTCGTGGCGGTGGTGGTGCTGGCGGGCACCGGCTGGTTCGTCCAGCCCTACGGTCCGGACGCGCCCCCGGGCGCCGAGGAACGCCCGGGGAAGGCCCGGTTCCGGGTGCTGACCGCGAACCTGGAGTACGGCGGGGCCACCGAGGGCCTGCTGAGGGCGCTCCGCAGGGAGCGGCCGCAACTGGTCGCGGTACAGGAGTGCGACCACCGGTGCGCGAAGGCGCTGCGGAGCGCGGAGATGCGCGCCGAGTACCCGCACCGGGTGATCGCCACCGGGAGCCGGGCCGAGGGCTCGGCGCTGCTCAGCGTGTTCCCGCTGAGCGACCGGAGCGAGGTGCCCGGGCTGCTGTCGATGCCGGGCGCGGTCGCGGACGTACGGGGGACGGCGGTGCGGGTCCAGGTGGCGCATCCGATGCCGCCGGAGACGGACTCGCTCTCCACCTGGCGGGCCGAACTGGGGCGGCTGCGGGACTACGCGGCGGAGCGCGGCCGGACGCCCACGCTGATCGCTGGCGACTTCAACGCCTCCCAGGACCACGCGGCCTTCCGCGCCCTCCTGGACACCGGGATGCGGGACGCGGCACGGCAGACCGGGCACTCCCGCACCCCGACCTGGCCCACGCTCACGGCGCCGCCGCTGGGGGTGCAGATCGACCACGTGCTGCTGAGCGATCCGATGGTGCCGGTGGACGCGCAGTTCGTCGACCTGCCGAACACCGATCACCGGGCGCTCCTGGTGGACGTGAAGCTCTTCTGAGGGCGCCGCCCGGGCCCGCCCGGACCGACCCTCGGGCCCGCCCGGCCTGACCGGTCCTCGGGCCACCCGGCGTGACCGGTCCTCGGGTCCGTCTCCGCGTGACCGGTGGCCCCTCGGGGCGTCGGCGGGTCAGCGGGTGGGACGGGGGCCGGAGTCGCCGCCCTCCTCGGCGGCGACCTGCCGCAGGGTGCGGTTGCTGAGCACCGAGCGGGCGCGCTTCGGGTCGGGGGTGGCGTGCGGGGTGGGGTGGCCGTCGTTCTCCTTGACCATCAGCCACGCCTCGCGCTCCTCGTCGCCACCCCGGAAGCGGATGAGCGCGTAGCCGCCGCGCAGCTTCGAGCCGCGCAGCCGGAACGAGACGTGCCCGCGCTCCAGGGCCGCGGGGAAGTCCCGGGACAGGGGTTCGTAGCTGCCCCGGTCCCAGACGATCACCGAGCCGCCGCCGTACTCACCGCGCGGGATGACGCCCTCGAAGTCCCGGTACTCCAGCGGGTGGTCCTCGGTCGGCATCGCGAGCCGTCGAACGCCCGGGTCGGCCGAGGGGCCCTTCGGTACCGACCAGGACTTGAGCACCCCGCCGACCTCCAGCCGGACGTCGAAGTGCGTGGTGGTCGCCGCGTGGATCTGCACCACGAAGCAGGGCGCGCCCCCGGTCTCCGAGGCCGGTACCGCCGGTTCCGCCGCCGGAGCCGGTCGGCCGTGCGCGCCGGGGACCGGGGGCCCGGTCTCGTCCGGCTCCGGAGTCCCGTCCTGCTCCGGGGTCGCGGTGCCCGGCCGCTCCCGGGCCGTGGGTCTCCCCGCTCCGCTGGGCTCCGAGGTCCGGTTGAAGCGCCGCTTGCGGCGGTACTTCCGCAGCGCGTCGTCCTCACCGCTCACGGCGACGCCTCCTCTCCTCAGGCCGGACCGCCCCGGCCCGGGCCGGGGCACCTCGCCGGGCGCGTCGGCCGAGCGGCCCGTGCGACGTGCGGACCGTGTCCGGTGGGCCCGGCCGGGAGCCGCGCGGGTCCCCCGCCGCCGGGATCACGCCCCGCTGGTACGCGGAACGGGCGGCCGGTACGGGACGGGCGTGCGGGCCTCGGGTCGAGGGTGGCACCGCCGGGGAGGGCGCGCGAGCCGGGCGGGGCGACCGATCGGCGGCCACGCCGGACGGCGCGGGCCGGGATCCGGCCGGTGACGGGTGCGGGACCCGGCCGGGAAGGTGGGATCGCGGGTCAGGCGGCGGGGGCGGGAGCGGGACCGTCGCGGTGGCCGGGCACCGGGGGAACCGTGGCCTCGGCGTCCGGTCCGCGTCCGTCCGGCTCGTGGTGGATGGGGGTGTGCGCCCCGGTGAGGGAGACGCCGGAGCCGCCGCGCCGGTCCGCGACGATCTCCGCGACGATCGAGACCGCCGTCTCCTCCGGGGTGCGGGCCCCGAGGTCGAGGCCGATCGGCGAGTGGAGCCGGGCGAGTTCGGCCTCGGTCAAGCCAACGGCGCGCAGCCGGTCCAGCCGGTCCTCGTGGGTGCGCCGGGAGCCCATGGCCCCGACGTAGCCGACGGGCAGCCGCAGGGCCCGCTCCAGCAGCGGGATGTCGAACTTGGCGTCGTGGGTGAGGACGCAGATGACCGTGCGGCCGTCCACCTCCTGTCCGTCGAGGTAGCGGTGCGGCCACTCGACGACCACCTCGTCCGCCGCCGGGAACCGGCGTTCGGTGGCGAAGACGGGACGCGCGTCGCAGACGGTCACGCGGTAGCCGAGGAAGGATCCGGCACGGGTCAGCGCCGCGGCGAAGTCGATCGCGCCGAACACCAGCATCCGGGGCGGCGGCACGCTGCACTCCACGAAGAGCGTCACCAGCTCCCCGCACTCCGCGGGCGCGGGCTCCCCGGTCGCCGCGACCGGCTCGGCGCCGCCCGCCCACCCGACCCGGACGGTTCCGGTGCGACCCAGGTCGAGCAGGGCCGCGGCCTCGGCGGCGGCCTCGGCGTCCAGTGCGGGGTCGCCGTACAGCGAGCCGAGCCAGCCGCCGTCCGGCAGCACGGCCAGCGCCCCGGTGGCCGCCACGGCGGGCACCGGGGCGGACGGCTCCCGGCCGGGCCCCGCGCCGGGCGGGTCTCCGGTCCCGGGCCGGGGGCCGGGCGCCGGTCCGGACTCCGGGTCGCGCTCGACACCCGGCCCGTCCACGGGCCGGACCAGCGCGATCCCCGAACCGGCCGCCGAGGCCGCGAGCACCCGGCCCAGCACCGCGCGCGCCGGGGAGTCCGCGGGCACCGGCGTCACCAGGATGTCGATGGTCCCGCCGCAGGTCAGCCCGACGGCGAAGGCGTCCTCATCGCTGTAACCGAAGGTCTCGACCCGGCTGACCCCGCTGCGCAGGCTCTCCTGGCACAACTCGTAGACGGCGCCCTCCACGCAGCCGCCGGACACGCTGCCGACCGCCTCGCCCCCGGCGTCGACGGCCAGCGCGGCCCCCGGCTGCCGGGGGGCGCTGCCGCCGACGCCGACCACGGTGGCCACGGCGAACGCGCGGCCCCGCGCGCACCACCGGTCCAGCTCCTGCGCGATGTCCAGCATGGGTGCTCCTTCGTGCGGTCCGGTGCCGGGCGGGGACCCGCCGCCGGGGGTTACGCGGCGCCCAGCCAGCTCTGGAGGGGGCTGAGGGCGAAGTACGCAAGGAATATCAGGGCCAACGTGTACATCAGCCACCCAGGGTCCCGAAATCTTCCTCTGACCAGCTGGATCACCACGTGCGAGATCACGCCCGCCGCGATCCCGGCGGTGATCGAGTAGGTGAACGGCATCAGCACCACCGTCAGGAAGACGGGGATGGAGACGGCGGAGTCCGCCCAGTCGACGTGCCGGGCGTTGCTCAGCATCATCGCCCCGATCACCACCAGCGCCGCCGCCGCGACCTGGGTGGGGATGAGCCGGGCGAGCGGGGTGAAGAACAGGCAGAGCGTGAACCCGAGTCCGGTGACGAGGCTGGCCAGACCGGTGCGCGCGCCGTCCCCGACGCCCGCCGTCGACTCCACGAACACCGTCTGCCCGGAGGCCCCGGCCACCCCGCCGACGACCCCGCCGGCGCCGTCGACCACCAGCGCCCTGCTCAGTCCGGGCAGCTTCCCGTCCCGGTCGGCGAGGCCCGCCTGCTGACCGATGCCGATGATGGTGCCCATCGCGTCGAAGAAGCCCGCCAGCACCAGGGTGAAGACGATGACGCCGACGGTGACGGCGCCCACGTCCGCGATCCCGTCGAAGGAGACCTCGCCGAACAGCCCGAAGTCGGGGGCGCTCACCACGGATCCGGTGAACTCGGGGACGTTCAGCCCACCCCAGTCCCTCCCGGTCAGCCCGGCGGCCTGGTGGACCACGGCGGCCAGCAGGGTACCGCCGACGATACCCAGCAGGATCGCGCCCGGGACGGCGCGCACCTGGAGGGCGAAGATCAGCAGGACGGTGACGGAGAAGCACAGCACCGGCCAGCCGGTCAGCATCTCCCGGGTGCCGAGCTGGATCGGCTTCGATCCGACGTCCCCCGGATCGCTCGGCATCGAGCTGACGAACCCGGACTGCACCAGCCCGATCAGGCAGACGAACAGGCCGATGCCCATGGTGATCGCGTGCTTGAGCGCGGCCGGGATGGCCCGCATGATCGCCTCGCGCAGCCCGGTGACCACCAGCACCACGATGACCAGCCCGTAGACCACGCACATCGCCATGGCGTTGCCCCAGCTCATCACCGGGGCCACCTGGAAGGCCAGGACGGCCGACACGCTCAGCCCGGCGGCCAGCGCCAGCGGCACGTTGGCCACCAGCCCCATGACGAGGGTGGTGGTCGCGGCGGCGAAGGCGGTCGCCGTGACCAGCTCCCCGTTGTCGAGCCGGTGGCCCGCCACGTCCGGCACCGAGAGGATCACCGGGTTCAGCAGCACGATGTAGACCATCGCCATGAAGGTCGTGACGCCGCCGCGCACCTCCCGGCCGAGTGTGGAACCCCGCTCGGTGATCCGGAAGTGGCGGTCGGCCCAGGACGTGCTGGGGCGGCGGCTCCGGACACCGCTGGCGGGCTCCGGCGAGCCGCCGGGCACCCGGTCCGACGGGGACTTGTCGTGTGCGGAGGACATACGTGTCAACTCCCGGGGTCACGAGGGGTGCCCGCGCACGGCGCGCACGGGCTCGGAACGCCCGACCACCGGACGGGCCGAGGGACCGCGCCGGCCCAACCGGCCCGTCCGGCCCACCGTCCGGCCACCCACCACCCGGCTGGCCGCCCGGCCGGGGACGGCGAAGGTCCCCGGCCGGAGGGTTGCCGGGCGCCGGGCCCGGCCGGTGGGTGCGGCTATCCGGTGATGTGCTCCGGACGGACCGGGGTGCGGGGCAGTTCGGCGCCGGTGGCCTGCCGGATCGCGGCGAGCACGGCCGGGGTGGAGGAGAGGGTCGGCGCCTCGCCGACCCCGCGCAGCCCGTACGGGGCG
Organism: Streptomyces sp. AJS327; assembly: GCF_013450295.1. Lineage (GTDB taxonomy): Bacteria > Actinomycetota > Actinomycetes > Streptomycetales > Streptomycetaceae > Streptomyces. The sequence goes on along the minus strand of NZ_SKBR01000002.1, from coordinate 1,170,808 downwards.
TGCTCGTCGGCCAGTTCGAGGATGTCCACCGGAAGAGCGGGGGTGTCCAGGATGGTGGGGATCAGGTAGTCGGTGAACGAGGGGTTGCGCACCCTGGCCCCCGCGTCCACCTGGATCTCCTCCATCACCGCGAGGCCGAGTCCCTGCACCGAGCCGCCCTGCACCTGGCCCACCACCGCCTGCGGGTTGATGGCCCGGCCCACGTCCTGCGCGCAGGCCAGCTCCACCACCTTCACCAGGCCGAGTTCGGTGTCGACCTCCACGACCGCCCGGTGCGCCGCGAAGGAGTACTGGACGTGGCCGAACCCCTGGCCGGTGTGCGGGTCCAGCGCCTCGGTGGGCCGGTGCCGCCACTCCCGTTCGGTCTCGACGACCTCGTCGCCGAGCACCTCCGCCAGGTCGGCCAGCACCTCCCCGGCCTCGGTGACCACCTTTCCGCCCTCCAGCAGCAGCCCCGCGGTGTCCCAGCCGGGATGGTGGGCGGCGAACCGGGCCCGCCCGAGCTGGAGCACCCGCTCGCGCACCAGCTCGCAGGCGTGCTTCACGGCGCCGCCGGTGACGTAGGTCTGGCGGGACGCGGAGGTCGAACCGGCCGAGCCGACGCGGGTGTCGGCGGGCAGGATCGTCACCCGGTCCACGCCCAGCTCGGTGCGGGCGATCTGGCCGTGCACCGTCACCCCGCCCTGACCGACCTCGGCCATCGCGGTGTGCACCGAGGCGACCGGCTCCCCCGCCACGACCTCCAGCCGCACCCGGGCCGTCGAGTAGTCGTCGAAGCCCTCCGAGAAGCCGACGTTCTTGATACCGACCGCGTAGCCCACCCCCCGTACGACGCCCTCGCCGTGCGTGGTGTTGGACAGCCCCCCGGGCAGCGCCCGCACGTCGACCGCGCCCCCGCCGGACGAGGCGCCCGCGCCGCCGGTCTCCCACTGCCGGTCCGGCGGCATCGGCAGCGCCTGGACGCGGCGCAGCAGCTCCGCGACGGGCGCGGGCGAGTCCACCCGCTGCCCGGTCGGCATCAGCGAGCCCCGCTCCATCGCGTTCCGCCGCCGCAGCTCCACCGGGTCCATCCCGAGCCGGGCGGCCAGCTTGTCCAGCTGCGCCTCGTAGGCGAAGCACGCCTGCACCGCGCCGAAGCCCCGCATCGCGCCGCACGGCGGGTTGTTGGTGTAGAGCGCGAGCGCCTCGATGTCGACGTGCTCGATCTCGTACGGTCCGGCGCCCAGCGAGGCGGCGTTGCCGACGACGGCCGGGGAGGCGGAGGCGTAGGCCCCGCCGTCCAGCACGATCCGGCAGGTCAGATGGGTGATCCGGCCGTCCAGGGTGGCGCCGTGCTCGTAGCGCAGCACCGCCGGGTGACGGTGCACGTGGCCGAAGAAGGACTCCTCCCGGTTGTAGACGACCTTCACCGGGCGGCCGGTGCGCAGCGCCAGCAGACTGGCGTGGATCTGCATCGACAGGTCCTCCCGGCCGCCGAAGGCGCCGCCCACCCCGGAGAGCGTCATCCGCACCTTCTCCTCCGGCAGGCCGAGCACCGGCGCGATCTGCCGCAGGTCGGAGTGGAGCCACTGGGTGGCGACGTACAGGTCGACGCCGCCGTCCTCCGCGGGCACCGCGAGCCCGGACTCGGGCCCGAGGAACGCCTGGTCCTGCATGCCGACGTGGTACTCGCCGGTGACGACCACGTCGGCCCGCGCCCGGGCCGCCGCCACGTCGCCGCGCACCACCGGCTGCCGGTGCAGGACGTTGCCGTGCGGGACGTGCCGCAGGTGCGGGTCGTCGCGGTGCGGGTGGAGCAGCGGGGCGCCGGGGGCCAGGGCCGACTCCTCGTCGTGCACCACGGGCAGTTCCGCGTACTCGACGTGGATCTTCGCGGCGGCGCGGCGGGCGGTCTCCGGGTGGTCGGCGGCGATGATCGCGACCGGTTCCCCGTGGTGCCGCACCCGGCCGTGCGCGAGCACCGGGGTGTCCTGGATCTCCAGGCCGTAGTGGGTGACGGCGGCCGGGAGGTCGTTGTGGGTGAGCACCGCGTACACCCCGGCCTGGGCCAGCGCGGCCGAGGTGTCGATGGAGCGGATCTCGGCGTGCGGGTACGGGCTGCGCAGGGTGTGCCCCCAGAGCATGTCCTCGTCCCACATGTCGGAGGCGTAGGCGAACTCGCCGGTGACCTTGAGGATGCCGTCGGGCCGCGGGGTGGAGTCGCCGATCCGGCCTCCGGGGCCGGGGGCGCGGGTCGCCTCCCGGCCGTCGGGCGCGGCGCCCGGTTCGGTGCGTGCCGCGTCCGGGCCGCCGCGCGGCGCGCTGTGGGTGTCCCTCATCTCAGACCACCTCCCCCTCGCCGCCCCCGGTGGCGCCGGCCGTCTCGCCGCCCCAGGCGGCGGCCAGCCGGACCGCGTCGAGGATCTTCTCGTAGCCGGTGCAGCGGCACAGGTTGCCGGAGAGCGCCTCCCGGATGTCCGCGTCCGAGGGGTTCGGCTCCCGCGCGATGAGGTCGTCCGCCGCGACCAGCAGCCCCGGCGTGCAGAACCCGCACTGCACGGCACCCGCCTCGATGAACGCCCGCTGGACGGGGGAGAGTCGGGCCTGTTCCTCGGTGGCCTCCGGGGTGGGGAGGGCGGTCCAGCGGCGCGCGGCGTCCAGCGGGGTGCCGCCGGTCTCCCCCACGTCCGAAGCGTCCGTGCCGTCGGGGCGGTCCTGCTCCGGACCGCCGTGGGCGCGGCGCCCGGCGTGGTCCGCCAGTCCCTCGACGGTCACCACCTCGCGGCCCTCCACCTGCCCGGCCGCGACCAGGCAGGCGCAGACCACCTCGCCGTCCAGCCGGACCGTGCACGAGCCGCACTCGCCCTGTTCGCAGGCGTTCTTCGAGCCGGGCAGTCCCAGCCGCTCGCGGAGCACGTAGAGCAGGGACTCGCCCTCCCACACGTCGTCCGCCTCCTGCCGCCGCCCGTTGACGGTGAGTGTCACGCGCACTGTGCGTCTCCTTCGGTCGCCATGGTGCGGTACTGCTCCCAGGTCCAGCCGAGGGTGCGGCGCGCCAGCACGCCCACCGCCCGGCGCCGGTAGGCCGCGCTGCCGCGTACGTCGTCCACCGGACGGCAGGCGGCGGAGCACAGCTCGGCGAAGTGGGCGGCGACCGGCGGCGGGATCGGCCGCCCGCTGTCCCAGAACCCGCCGTCCCGCAGCGCCGCGTCGAGGTACTCCTCGGCCTCGGTGGCGCGCAGCGGGGTCGGCGCGGCGGAGCCGATACCGGTGCGCACGGTGCGCGTGCGCGGATGCAGGGCGACCGCGAACGCGCACACCGCGATCACCATCGCGTTGCGCGTGCCCACCTTGGAGAACTGCTGCGGCCCGTCCGCCTTCCGGATGCGGACGGCGCGGATCAGCTCGTCCGGGGCGAGCGCGTTCCGTTTGACGCCGGTGAAGAAGTCCTCCACCGGGATGAGCCGGGTGCCGCGCACCGACTCGGCCTCCACGTCGGCCCCGGCGGCGAGCAGCGCGGGGTGGGAGTCCCCTGCGGGGGAGGCCGCCCCGAGGTTGCCGCCCACGGTGCCGCGGTTGCGGATCTGCGGCGAGCCGACGGTGTGCGCGGCGAGCGCGAGCCCCGGAAGGTCGGCGCGCAGCCGCTCCATGATCCGGGTGTACGGCACGGCGGCTCCGAGCCGTACCGTCTCCGCGTCCGTCTGCCAGGTGCGCAACTCGTCGATCCGGCCCAGGTCGAGCAGCCGGTCCGGGCGGCGCTGGTCGAAGTTCAGCTCGACCATGACGTCGGTGCCGCCCGCGAGGGGCAGGGCGGTCGGGTGCTCGGCCTTGACGGCCAGAGCCTCCTCCCAGGTGGCGGGACGTAGGAACTCCATGGACTTCCCTTCTCCGGCCTCGTGGGACGCCGGGGTGCGGCACGGTGGTGGAACACGGAACGGACGGAGGAGACGGACGAGGGACGGGCATGCGGTGGTCCGGAGCGAGTCCGGACCGGGAGACGCCGGTTCCGGTCGGCGGGGGCTCGTGGGCCTCGGCGCTCTCCTGACGGTGGCGGGCGGGCGCCTCCGGCGGCACCGGGGCCCGGCGGGCCGGGCCGGAACGGCGGGGTGGTCCGGGCGGGTCGGCCGCCCGCCCGGAACCGGGTACGGAGCGGTGCGGGTGCTGTTCACCCGCCGCACGTCCAGTACACCGAGGTACGCCCCATCGGGTGCAGTCACCGAAACCATGAAGCCGGTAACCGGCCACCCCCGGTGTCTTGTAGATTCGAACGAAACCGGGGGACGCGGAAACCCGGCGGAATCCCCGCGTCCGGGGCCCGTGCCCCTCCGCACCCCCGGTCCGGCTCCGAGCCCACGGGGAAGGCCCTCGCGGAAACCACCACCAGTCCGCCACCCACCGGCGACGGCAGAACGGAAGGCCATCCGATGCGGCTGCGCACCCTGCTGGAGACCCGGTCGCTCGGGCTCCGCCTGCTCAGCGGGGACGAGGAGCTGGACCGCCCCGTACGCGGCGTGATGACCACCGACCTGCGCGACCCCAGCCGCTACCTCTCCGGCGGCGAACTGGTGCTCACCGGAATCGCCTGGCACCGCGAGGCCGCCGACTCCGAACCGTTCGTCCGCCGCCTGGTCGCCGCGGGCGTCGCCGGGCTGGCCGCCGGGGAGGCCGAACAGGGCGCGGTTCCGGACGACCTCGTCCAGGCGTGCGCCCGGCACCGGCTGCCACTCTTCTCCGTCTCCGAGGACGTCGCCTTCGCCAGCATCACCGAGCACATCCTGCGGCAGGTCTCCACCGAACGGGCGGGCGACCTCGCGGCCGTCGTCGACCGGCACCGGCGGCTGGTGGCCTCCGGGCCCACCGGCGGCGGACCGGAGGCCGTCCTGGACCTGCTCGGCTCCGACCTGGACCTCCGCGCCTGGGTCCTCTCCCCCACCGGACGCCAGATCGCCGGAGCGGACACCCCCCTGCCCCGGGCGACCCGGGCCGAACTGGCCGCAGCGCACCTGGCCGCCCACCACGGCGGACGCGCCGGGCCCCACCGCGCCACCGTGGACGGCGCCCCCTACTCCCTCTTCCCGGTCCACGCCGACACCCGACGGCACATCGCGCCCCGCCTCGCCGACTGGCTGCTGGTGGTGGCCGCGGACGCCGGGGAGTGGCCCGCCGAGCGGCGCGAACTCCTGACCCGCGTCACCCGGCTCATCGCGGAGGAACGCGAGCGCGGCGACGCGGCGCGCACCGTACGACGGGAGCTGGCGCGGGAGGTGCTGGAGCTGATCCAGAGCGGCGCGCCCCCCACGGAGATCGCCACCCGGCTCCGGGTGGCGAGCCCCGTCCTGCTGCCCGGCCACGACGCGGCGCCGCGCTGGCAGGTCGTGGTGGCGGGCGTCGCCTGGCGGCGGGGCGGCGCCGAGGACGGCCTGTCAGCGCGGGACCTGCTGGAGGAGGTCCTCACCGATCCGGCGGCCGCGGGCCCCGCGTCCGACCGCAACGCGGTGACGCACACCGGCGAGGAGGCGGTGGCGCTCGTCCCCCTCGACCCCCTCGCCCCCGGTAGCTCCGGCACCCCGGACGAGCCCGGCCCTGGCACCCCCGACGAGCCGCCCCCGGACGGGCCCGCGCCCGCCGGGTCGACCGCCACCGGCCTCGACGCGGGCGCACTCCGCGACGCCCTGCGGCCCGCCCTGGGGCACGGGCTCGGCGACGACGGCGGCCTCACCCTCGGGATCAGCGCCGTCGTCGACTCCGCGGAGGGGCTGCGCGGCGCGCTGGAGGAGGCCCGGCACGCCCGCCGCGTCGCGGCGGCCCACAGCGGGCCGGTCCGCGTCGCGGGACACGGCGAACTGGCCTCGCACGTCCTGCTGTTGCCGTTCGTCCCCGACGACGTCCGGCGCGCCTTCACCGCCCGGCTCCTGGACCCGCTGCACGCCTACGACCAGCGTCACCGCGCGGAACTCGTCGACACCCTCGACGCGTTCCTCACCGCCGACGGCTCCTGGACCCGCTGTGCCGCCCAACTCCACCTGCACGTCAACACCCTGCGCTACCGGATCGGCCGCATCGAGCAGCTGACCGGACGCGACCTCTCCCGCCTGGAGGACAAGCTCGACTTCTTCCTCGCCCTCCGCATGCGGTGACCACCCGGCGACGACCGCCCGGCGGACGGAACCGCGACCCGCGCGATGGACGGCACGACCGGACCGACGGCCCAACTCCCCGCGCCTCAGGCGGCGTCGGTCACCTCACCCACGCCCCGCCCCGGCACGCTCGCGACACCGGCGGCGTCCGGCCGGGCGTCGGCCGACGGGGCGCCCTCCACCGCGGGGCCGGGCACACCCGACGCCCACGCGGCCCCACCGGCGGACCCGGTGGTCCCGTCCGGAAAGAGCAGCCGCCACCGGTCACGCAGCACCCGCACCGTCTCCTCGATCGCGGGCCTGCGGCTGGCGCCCTCCCGCCACAGCGCGTACAGCCGCCGCACCGGAGTCGGCTCCAGCGGCAGCAGCGCCACCCCCACCGGCAGCGGCCCACTGCCCAGCCGGGGCACCAGCGCCACCCCGACTCCCGCCGCGACCAGGGCGACCTGCGTGTGGTACTCCGCCACCTCGTACGCGAGATCCGGCTCCCGGCCCGAGCCGCGCAGCATCCGCACCAGCCAGTCGTGGCAGACGGAACCGGGCGGCTGGCAGATCCACCGCTCCCCCACCAGGTCCTCGCCCCGCACCGCCTCCCGGTCCGCGAGCCGGTGTCCGGCGGGAACGACCACGGCGGAGACGTCCTCACCGATCGCCGCCCGCTCCACACCGTCCAGCCCCGGCAGCGGACTGATGTTCCAGTCGTGCACGATCGCCAGATCGATGACGCCCCGGGTGACCAGGTCGATCGAGTGGTGCGGGTCCACCTCCGACAACCGCACGTCCAACGCCGTGTGCTCACGCGCCAGTTGGGCCAGCACACCGGGCAACAGCCCCCGGGCGGCCGAGGCGAAGGCCCCGATGGCCAGCCTGCCCGCCGGACGTCCCCGCCGCCGCTCCAGCCCCGTCTCGGCCCGCTCCAGGATGCCCATCAACTGCTCGGCGGTGGCGGCGAGTTCCTCGGCGGCGTCGGTCAGCGCGATACCCCGGCCCCGGCGCTCCAGCAACGTGGTCCGGGTCTCCCGCTCCAACTTGGCGATCTGCTGCGACACCGCCGACGGGGTGTATCCCAGCGCGTCGGCCGCGGCCCCCACCGAACCGTGCACGGACACCGCGTGCAGCGCGCGCAGCCGGAACACATCGAGCACGACGCCCCCTTCGTCACTTCCCCGGCTCCGAGAACCGACTCCTGAACGCCGCTACATCCAACCATGTAGCAACCCGTGCTGGTGCGGCACCGGAGTTCTGACGATCCTCTACCCCATGCGCCCGATCCATATCGCCCTCGCCGTGCTCGTCGCGGCCCTGTGGGGAGCCAACTTCGTCGTCATCGAAGCGGGACTCGACCACTTCCCACCGCTGCTCTTCTGCGCCCTGCGCTTCCTCGCCGCCGCCGTGCCCGCCGTGTTCTTCATCGGCAAACCCCCGGTCGCCTGGCGCTGGATCATCGGCGTGGGACTGGTCCTGGGCGTCGCCAAGTTCGGGGTGCTGTTCATCGGCATGGACCAGGGCATGCCCGCCGGCCTGTCCTCGCTCGTCGTCCAGATCCAGGCCGTCTTCACCGCCGTCTTCGCCGCGTTCGTACTCGGTGAACGACCCGGCCGGATACGGATCGTCGGCATGACCATCGCGCTGTCCGGCATCGTGCTGGCCGCGGTGGACGAGGGCACCTCCGGGCCGGTCCTCGGCTTCACCCTGGTCATCGCCTCCGGCGCGGCCTGGGGCGTCTCCAACATCATGACCCGCAAGGCCTCCCCCTCGGACAGCCTGCGCTTCATGATCTGGGTCAGCACCATCCCGGTGCTCCCGCTCTTCGCCCTCTCCCTCATCTTCGAGGGACCCAGCGAGGGCCGCGAGGCGATCGCCTCCCTCGACTGGAGCGGTATCGGCGCCGTCGTCTACGTGGCCTGGGTGACCACGCTGTTCGGTTTCGCCGCCTGGGGCTTCCTGCTGCGCACCTACCACGCCTCCACCGTCGCCCCGTTCTCCCTGCTCGTCCCCGTCTTCGGGATGAGCTCCGCCGCGCTCCTGCTCGGCGAGAACATGAGCCTGCTCCAGTGGCCCGCCGCCGCGCTGCTCGTCGGCGGCGTCGCCCTCACCGTCCTCCAGCGCCGCCCCGCCCCCTCCACCCCCGGCGACGACACCCCAGCCGACGCCCCGGCCGACGGCACGAGCCCCGGCGCCGTGCCCCAGCCCACCGGCACCGCCCCCGCCGAGGAACCCACCCCGGCCCCCGCCCAGACCGCCACCGCCACCGCCACCGACGACCCCGACCCGGACGGCAGCCCCCGCGTCCCCTCCTGACCCACCCACGCCCACCCGTCGGCCGCCCCCACACCCGGGGCGGCCGCCGCCGTCTCAGCCGCACAACTCCACACCACCGAACCGGAGCCACCACCACGCCACCCCCAGGCCCGACGACAGACGGCCCACCCGCACCCCCACATCCGAACGCCCCTACTCCCGGGCCCTGTTGCCACATCGACCAGCCCCACCATCCGGCACCTGCCCCACATGGCACGAAACCCGACCGAGAACCGTAGAACCGCGGCAGGCAAGTCCCCACGACTACCCAGGGACGCCCCGCCTCAGGAACCCTTCTCCGGGGAGAACCTCACCTTTCCCGGATCCGTGAACTGCACCTTGTTCGTGCACTTCAAAAGACGCGTCGTCGTTCTCATGGACTTATTCACGATCTCCGCACGCGCCCGCTCGGACAGCCCCACCCGCTCCGTCAAACTCAACCGCAACGCAAACCTGTCCCCCTTCACCTTCCGCTCAAGATCCGGCCGCCGACAATCGACGACCAACTCCACCCGATCAAACCCCGACGCAGCCTGCACACGCCGATACACCACCTTCTCCCCGCCCTTCCAAGCGACATCAGAGGACCGCTCCGGCCCCCAGTTGTGCCGCAACGCGAACAGAGCCCTCTCCTTCTCATCAGTGATCCAGCAACTGATGAGATCGCGCTTGTGATTCTTCATCTGACCTAAGTAGGTGTCATTCTTTATCAGGAACAGAGACCCGTCCCTTTCGACACCACTAGGATGCTGAACCCTTTTCATCTTCTTCCTGATCTCAGGAAGGGAATCGATATCAAACACACGATTACAGTCCCTCCTCTCGATCCGCACCATATCCGGCCCAGGGGACGACGACTCACCCCCACCGTCAGGACTTCCCGAAGAACAGGCGGAAACCACACCGAACAAGACCCCACAGAATCCAACAACCAGCGGACGACGACGCCAGGACAAACCGCTGAACCTACTCATCATCCTTCACCTCATTGAATCCCCTACTGTAGGCGTTCTCAATTTCACTCCCGGCATTCGAGTACCACATTGCTACTCCTTCAGTCAGATGACCGTTGCCTGAAATATACGCGTTGAATGGTTCTTTCACGCGCTCCTTCCCGGCCTGAAGTACGTCAGAGCGCTCCCTCTTTGCTTCCAGATCTTCCTTCTTGTTGTGCTCGTCCGTCTGCTCCTGAAGTTTTTCGTCGATCTTGATTCCCTGCTGCGTCTCCACGGCACCGGTCACAGCCTCCACCAGAGGAACAGCGAAGGCTGCCCGCGCGCCCCCACCCAGGGCAACTTCAGTCACGGCCGACACCAAGCCCGCCCCCTGACTCCAGCCATATTTCTTCCATTCCGCCACCTTGGAAAATTCTCTCTCCTTATCTTCGTTGTTTCCTTCGGCCTCCTCCTTGATCGAGAGCACCCGCGCCCCATCCAGGATCCCATGTGCCTGAGCGTTTCCTGCGAACGCTTCGTGCAACACAGCATCGGCCTCCGGATTCATTCGAACCCTACTGGAGATGAACTCCGACTGAGCCGCTGAGAGTATGTCGTAACCTTTCTCCTCACCACCCACCACACGCATGAATTCGGTCGCATTCTGATGGTTCATCTTCCAGTCATTCTGTTCGGGGTCCCCGAAAGCGCGATTGTAGACCTCGACGTCCACCTCACTATTGCTCTCATTGGCGATCGACCAGGTCAGATAGTCCGTGTACCCGGCCCCCATGCGCGCGATGCTGTCCCCAAGATCCTGCCGCCCAGCTTTCTCGCTCTCATCGAAAAAATCGGGGTCGGCGGCCACGGTCTGGACGATCTGCCGCATGACGTTGGTGCTTTCAATCGAGCGGTCGAGACCCATGTCCGGGCGGTCGTAGGGGTGACCCAAGGTCGCCGCCTCCAGTGCGTGCCCGAACTCGTCGTACCCGCGCCCGCGTTCACCTGGGGCATGGGGGCCACCATCTGGCCATTCACGGTCCAGTAGGTATTGGAGGTTGGGGTTCACCTTTTCGGACTCTACTCCGAACCCCTTCTCGTAGAAGAGTTTTTGGGCGGCTTCAGGATTTCTCCCCAAGCCCTCCATGTAACCGGCCATCGGATCCATTCCACGGTCACTGCCTGCTCCGTAGTTGAGTGTGGAGTGGTAGCCGTCCGGGTTGTAGAACTCGACGAGACTTCCATCCTTTGCTGCCTTCTTGTCGAACTCTAGAAGCCCTTGAACCTTTTCACCGTCGTGCGTGTAGCCCTTCCCGTACTGATAGAGGAAGTCCTTGTCGTACTCCCCGTTCCGCATGAGGGAACTCATGATCTGGAACCCGTACGGCCCTGGCCTCGAGGAGCCTGAACCGCCCTGAGAGCCCAGGTTCGCGTCAGGGAAACGCTCACTGCCGAGCTTGATGACGTCGCGTTTCCACTCCTTCATTTCCCCTGTGTCAACCTGGGAGGCGGTAGCCAGAGTGAGGCCATAGAACTTCTGAAGCTTGGCCACTTCTTTGCGACGCTCTTCGTCGCCCCACCCGATGTCCGCGTTGCGTTGCCAGAACTGGAGGGCGCCGCGGGGGCCGAGGTCGGTCGCCATCTTCCCGGCGAAGTAGGGGTCGCCTTCGTGGCGGCGGAGGTAGGTGTTGGCGCGCTTCAGTTCCTCGGGGCTGAGTTCGCGGTGGTCGGTGGAGGCGAGTTTGACGAACGCGGCCGCCGCGCGGGACGCCTCCTCGCGGGCTTCCCTGGCCGCCGAGAAGGAGTTGGGGCCCGTCGAGTCGAAGCCTTGCCTGCGGCCGTTGGGGTCCTGCCGCAGGTACCAGCCGAGCGTTTCGTCCGTTTCGGTGGCGCGGTGCAGCACCTTCTGGATGGCGCTGTTGTACTCCCGGACGATCTCCGCGTAGTTCCGGCGCCGGGCCGCCGCGTCGGCGGCGTCGAGGTCGCTCTCTTCCTTGGGGTCGTAACTCACCTTGCCCTGGGCGTCGATGGTGAGGTTCTTGTCGGAGTCGATCTCTTCCTTGTAGCGCTGGAGAGTGCGCTGGCACTTCTTGAGGGTCTCGTGGGCGCCGTCCAGGACCCGGTGCACGTCGGCCGCCTCGCCGGCGGCGGCGTCGATCTGTCTGTCGACGTAGGTGAGTTTCTGGCGGGCGGCGTCCGCTGCCTTGCCATCCCAGTCGCCGCCGCTCAGGCCCTTGCCGACCTGCCGGGTGTAGGACCGTCCGATCTCCTTGAACTGTCCGGGGAGGGCGCGCCAGGCGGGCAGCGCGTCGTGTAACCGTGTGAGGTCGGCCTTGCGGAGCGCGTCATAGGTGACCATGTTCACGTTCTCCGATCCGTCGGGCCGGGGCGGCACCGGCTGGGGTGGGGCGGGCGTTCGACTGTGAGCCCACGGTCATTCCCGTGGCCGTGATCATTTCTTCTTCGGGTACTTGCCCGACTCGTCGTCCTCGTTCTTCTTGAAGTCACCGGCGGCCTTGCGGAGGGCGCGGGGCACGACCTCTCCGAGCTGCCGGTGCACATGGCGCGTCTGGGCGGTCCAGCGCTCCTCGAAGTCCTGGAAGGCGCTGGCGCAGGTGAATCCCGCCAGTCCGCCGCCGATCCGGCCCATGCGGCGCACAGCCTTGTCGTCGGCCGCGCGGAAGCTCTTGGCCAACGGCACGGCCTTGCCCGCCCGTTCGCGCAGGAGTTTCGGGTCGATCCGGAGTTTGTCGCCGGCGCCCGCGGAACCGCCGCCGTCCGCGGCGAGTTGGTTGAGCTGGGTACGGGCGGCGCGGTCCGCTTTGGCCGCCGCGACGTGCTGGGCCCACTGTTCGTCGAAGGACACTGCGTCCGTCTCTCCGGTTCTGCTCGCCGGGTGGTGCCGCACCGCCGGACGCGGTGTACGCACACGTCGGGCCACGTCCCCGTGCGCGTGAACTCCCCGTCGTGGTACGCGACATGGGTGCGCGCCAGGTCAACGCTCCCGTTCGGGCCCCACCGTTCCGTCCGCGTACGGCGGTCCGCTGGGGGGTAGGGCGCGCGGCCGTGGGGCGTCGGGGGTTCCGCGTCTGCGGCACGCGGCCACTCGTCCCGTGGTGGTTCGGTGCCGCGCGCGAGGATAGCCGCCGCCACCGGCTGAAACACCCTGGCTCGCCCCTCAGTTGACCGTCGGCGGCGGCCTGGGGCGAGGACCCCACGGTGGGGCGTGGAGGCGCGCGGCGGACCCATCCGTGTCCGGGACGTGTACGGCGGGGCGCGCCCGCGCGCTCGGCCGACGGTGTCGCCCGGACGGGGGATGGCGTTGACCGGTGTTCGGGAGGCGTGGTGCACTGGCCGGTCGCGTGTCCGGCCGATCTTCGGCCCGGTGACGCGACGGCACCGTCTCCGGAAGGGCGGCGGGCCGACGGCACGAGAGGGAGCTGTCCGTTGACGAAGCGCGCTGGGGGCTCGACGGCCCGCCCGACGTCCCTCGGTGTGCTCGGCGTTCTCGGGGTGCTCGGCGCCCTCGGACTGGGGCTCACGGGCTGCGGTCTCGGGGACGACGGGGACGCGGAGAAGCCGGACGCGACGAAGAGCGGCCCCTACGACCCGGCCAAGGCCGTCCGTACCAAGGCCGACGTGCGCGCGATGCTGCCGGGGGACGGGGAGGTCCCGGGCGGCTGGGAGGACGCTGTCGACGGTCCGAAGGCGCTCAGCGGCCACTACGCGGAGCGCTACTGCGGGAGCTGGGCCGGCAAGGGCTGCTCGAAGGCCCTGGTGATGGGTGAGACCTCGTACGCGTACGACGGCAACGTCAACTTCCGGATCCTCACCTTCGCGGACAAGTCCGCAGCCAGGGCGGCCTATCGCGGGGTGTTCGCGACCGAGGAGAGCACCGGCGAGCGCACCCCCGGCAAGGCGCAGCGGGTCGGCAGCGAGAGCAGGACGCTGCGCGCCTCCGGGGACCGGGCGGACGCCGTCACCATCCTGCGGGTGGGCACCGTCGTGGCGCGCGTGAACTCGTACCTGAACGGCCCGGGCCCGGACGGCGACGAGGTGGCCGCGATGCAGGCGGACCGTATCGCGCAGGTCCTGCGCGGCGAGAAGCCGACCGCGACCCTGCGCTGACCCCGCCCACCGCGCGCCGTCACCCCGCGTCACCGGGCAGGCGGACGGGGGAACGGCTGGACGCGCTCGTGCGGCGGCCGGTCAGCGGGTGAACGCGACTCCCCGGCCGCCGGACGGCTCCCCGGCCCCGGCCTGACGGCCGCCCCGACAGTCATCTCGCCCTCGGCATGGGGCCGTTCGGCGGGGACGTGGTTCCTTTCCCGGGGAGCGGGCCTCCCCTCCGGGACGGGACGTGACTCCCCCGGGGAGGGAACGGTTCCGTGCGTACGCACCCCGGGTCAGGTGGGGGCGGCGGGTATATGGAACCGAACCGGAGGGGGTGTGGACCGAGTTGGGTGGGCGTTCCAGCAGGACTTGTCAGAATCGGCTGCCGGGTAAAACCTTGTGAAGTGATTCACAGTTTCCTCTTGGCTGAGTACCGCTCGCCGTGCTGAGATTCCGGCACACCAGCTCAATGGCGCGCTAGGGGAGGGCACTGTGGCGGAGACCGCCATGTCAGGTTCGGTAGGGTCCGGTTCCGGGAAGGACGGCGATCCTGTCGGACACGCAATCTGGCGTCTTCGCTCTCGGGGCTGCTGGGTGGACGCGGCGGCCCTGCTGGAGCCCGCCGCTCCCGACAACGCCGACGCGGCGGTGCGCCGGGCGGCGCTGCTCGGTGAGGGCTGCATGTTCACCGGGACGGGCTGGGCCGAGGCGGAGGACGCGCTGCGCGCGGCCGAGGCGGTCGCCCGCACGGACGACGAACGGGCCGCCGCCGCCTGTGAGCGCGGTCATCTGGCGTACGCGGCCACGGTGTTGGGCGTCCGGGACCGTGCCGACGAGGCGCGGGCGGCGCTCGGCCGGTCGGCCGCGCTGCTCGCCCCGGCGGCGCGGGGGCGAGCGCTGCTGGACTTCCGGCGCGGGCTGCTCGCCGAGCATCTGAGCGAGAGTCCGCAGGCCGCCCGGGCCGCCTACCGCCGGGCGCACGCGGCGGCCTCCTCGCAGGGCGACACTCTGCTCTGCTCGTTCACCTGGCGCCAGCTGGCCGGGTTGGCGCTGCGCGACGGGGAACTCGCCGAGGCGCGGCACGGGTTCGAGGAGTCCCTGCGGCTGCGGGAGGAACTGGGCTTCCTGGTCGGTATCGCGCCCGCGCTCGCGGCGCTGGCCGAGGTCCGCCCGGAGGAGGAGGCGGCCCAGCTGCGGGAGGAGGCGGCCCGGTTGCTGCGGTTGCTGGGCAACGTCCCCGCCTGGCTGTCGGAGCAGTTGAACGCCGCCTGAACACCGTCGGTCCGGTACCGGTCGCGCGGCACGGCGCGGCCGGTGGGTGGGCGTGGGGTCCGCGCGGGGCGGATGCGCGGCGCCCCTCCCCCGGTCAGCCGGGGGTGAGGTGGGCGCGGGCGACGCGTTCGGCGGTGACGAGGTCGCGTTCGGCCAGCGCGTCGAGCAGCTCCACGTGCTCGGCGGCGCTGGCGAGCAGTTCGCTCGGGAAGGACGCGCGGTGCCCGAGGGGGGCGCGCGGCGACCCCAACGGCCTCCGGACGACGGCGCGTTGACCGCGCAGTCGCACCTCCTCGGCCACGGCGACGAGTTGCCGGTTGCCGGTGAGTTCCAGCAGCCCCCGGTGGAAGGCCCGGTCGGCGTCGGCGAACGCGGTGTGGTCGCCGCGCGCCGCCGCCGTGAGCGTGAGTTCGGCCAGCGGGCGCAGCGCGTCCCAGCTCTCCCTGGGGAGGGTGCGGGCCAGCGCGAGGACCGCCGGGATCTCCAGCATCGCCTGGACCTCGCCGAGTTCGGCGACGTCGCGCGGGCTGTGCTCGGCCACCCGGAAGCCCCTGTTGGGCACCGTCTCCACGGCCCCCTCGCCGGCGAGTTGCTGCATCGCCTCGCGTACGGGGGTGGCCGAGACGCCGAAGCGGGCGGCGAGCGCGGGCGCCGAGTAGACCTGGCCGGGGGCCAGGTCGCCGGTGAGCAGGGCCTCGCGTAGCGCGCCGAGCACCTGTGCGCGTACCGAGTGGCGGCGCGGCAACGGGACGCCGGGCGGGCGGGGTTCGCTGTGGACGTGCTCACCGCGCGCGTGCGGGCCGCCGGGGACGGTGGGCTGGTCGGCGCTCAGCGCGCCGGGCGGCGGGTGGGTGGCCCCGGCGCCCGGGGGGCCGTGGAGGCCGGTCATGGCGTGTGGCTCGGGCGGGGTCGCGGACCGCTCCGGTGGGCGTTCCGGGACTCCGGCCGCTCCCGGTGGCACGGCGCGCTCCCGCGCGCGGGGCTGTGCGGGGACACGGTGCGGGCGGGTGCTGTCCCGGGCTGCCCCTATGGGCCCCTCCGCGCGGGTCTGCTCCATCTGTCCCTCCAGGTGTCGCAGAGCACGATAGGCGGAGCGGGCCCGAGATCAAACCTCGATCTTGTCGGGTAAGGTAAGCCTTACCTGTCAACGTCGTCGATTCGGTGCCGCTATGACCGTGCTCGTCCATGCCGGTGTCCCCTCCGGTATCTCTCCCCTGACCGCCGCCTACGGGCGGCTGAGCGAGGTGCTCCCCGCCCTGCGGATCACCGTGGACGGCGCGCCCGCGACCGGCGAGGGCTGGGTGCGGGCCACCGAACTGGCCGCCGGGGAGGCCGCGTTCGAGGACTACCTCGCCCACGAGGCGGCGGAGACCGTCCGTGTCTACGGACAGCCGGGGCGGGGCGACGTGGTGGCGGGCTTCGGACTGCACCGCTACGCCTGGCCGCTCTGCCTGGCGATCACCCTGCCCTGGTTCCTCTCCCGCAGGGTGCCGCGGCTGCCCGCCGGGAACGTCGCCTTCCACCGGGAGTCCTGGCACCTCTCGCTCCGCGTCGACGAGTTCGCCTGCCTCCCGGACGATCCGGCCGCCGGGCGGGCGGACGCCCGCCCCGTCCGGGACGAGGAGGAGCTGCGGACCGCCGTACGGGAGGCGGTGGCCGAGCATCTGACGCCGCTGCTGGAGGCGTTCCGGCCACGGATGCGGCGCGGGACCAGCGCCATGTGGGGCGCGGTGACGGACGAGATCACCGAGGGCCTCTGGTACGTCGGCGGGCTGCTCGGCGAGGAGCCGCGCGCCGTGGCCGAGGCGGAGCGGCTGCTGCCGGGAAAGACCGCGCCGTACGCGCGGGGCGCCGCGTTCCGTGAGCTGACGGGGGCCTCGGGCGAGCGGCTGCGCACCCGGGACCGGGCCAGCTGCTGCCTCTACTACACGCTCCGCCCCGACGAGACCTGCGTGACCTGCCCCCGCACCTGTGACACCGAGCGGGTGCGGCGGCTCGACGGCTGAGCCCCGGGGGCCGCGCCGGACCCACCGTGCCCGGAACCGGACCCGGCCGGGCGGCACGGTGTCGCTCAGGGAGCCGCCGCTCGCCGTCCTGTTCGGGGCAGAACGCCCCAATCCCCGCCCACGAACGCCCCTTTGGCGGGCTCTTGGACCGAAATCCCCTGTGCCTGACGGCGTTTCCGTCAGGATGCTCGGCGACAGCGAAGCAAGCGAGCGCGAGCGCGGCGTCATGGTCCTGGCGTTCGGCCGGGACCGGCCGGGCGGCAGGGAAACTCCCATGGGATTGATGGAAACGCCGCTGAACTGGGTGGCGGCGGGCGCGGTGCTGCTCGCCGGTGCGCTGGCGGCGGTGGTCGTGATGGGGCGGGGGCGGAAGCGCGACACGGGCGGCGCGGCCGGAGAGCCCCAGGAGCGGATGGAGGAGCGCCACCGGCGCAAGGAGACCGTCTACGCCACGGCCGCCTATCTGCTGCTCTTTTGCTGCGCCGGGGTGGCCGCCGCGCTCTCCTTCCACGGCCTGGTCGGCTTCGGGAGGCAGAACCTCAACCTGTCCGGCGGCTGGGAGTACCTTGTGCCGTTCGGACTGGACGGTGCCGCGATGTTCTCGGCGGTGATCGCGGTGCGCGAGGCCAGCCACGGGGACGCCTCGCTCGGCTCCCGGCTGCTGGTGTGGACGTTCGCGGCCGCCGCGGCCTGGTTCAACTGGGTGCACGCGCCGCGCGGTGCGGGGCACGCCGGGGCGCCGGAGTTCTTCGCCGGGATGTCGCTGTCGGCGGCGATCCTCTTCGACCGGGCGCTGAAGCAGACCCGCCGTGCGGCCCTGCGGGAGCAGGGGCTGGTGCCGCGCCCGCTGCCGCAGATCCGGGTGGTGCGCTGGCTGCGGGCGCCCCGCGAGACGTACGGAGCCTGGTCGCTGATGCTGCTGGAGAACGTGCGCACGCTGGACGAGGCCGTCGACGAGGTGCGGGAGGAGCGGCGTCAGCGGGAGCAGGAGCGGGCCCAGCGCAAGGAGCACGCGCGGCTGGAGCGGGCCCAGGTCCGTGCCCTCAACCGGCAGCACCGGCTGTGGAGTTGGGGCGGGGCGAACCGGCGGACGGGGCTGTCGCCGGGCACGGCCGCCCAGCAGGGGGCGGGGCCGTCGGGCGGTACGGGTCCGGCGGAGGCACTGCCCCCGGCGCCGTCGGCGCGGGCGGCGCTGGAGCCCGCCACCGAGGACGAGGGTTCGGGCCGGTGGCACCGCGTCCACGGGACGGTGCCCGGCGCCCGCACGGAGCAGGACCGGCTGGGCGACCGCGCCGAGCGCGCTCCGGAGGAGCGGCGGGAGACGGCCGCCGAGCGCCGGGCGAAGCGGAGGGCGGCGGCCGAGTCCAGCGGGGCCTCCTCCGCTCCGCCGCACCCGCGGCTGGACTCGCTGGAGGAGAAACTCGCCGAGATCGAGAGGCAGTTCGGCTGAGCCCCGGGCACGACGCGCGCGCCGTGCCCGGACGTCCACGGCGCGGTTGGGCGCCACGGCCGAACGGGCCCTCTCGGCGCGGGCGCACGGGGAACGGCCACCCGGTGGCGTCCCCGGGGGCCTCAACGCGGGGGCGCGTGGGGCGGGTTGGGGACGTGCCAGGTGGCCGTGGGACGCTTCGGCGCCGGTTGGGGGTCAGCCCCGGGCGTAGGGGGCGCGGAAGGCGAGGTCCGCGTCGGCGTTCCGGGCGAGCCCCAACTCGGTGCGGCGCTCGGCCGGAAGGTCGAGGGCTGCTCGGTGCGCGAGGTGCAGCGCCACGTGTCCGGCGCGCAGATCGCCGCCGCCCAGGGCGGAGTTGAGGGCGACGGCGCCGCGCTGGGTGAGCATCGCGCGTCCGTCCAGCCGCAGTTCGCCGTCGGCGAGGAGCCGCGGCTTGCCCGGCATGAAGCGGGCCACGTCGGTGGCGCGGCCCGCGACGCGGGCCCGTACGGCGCCGGTCGAGAGGTCGATCTCGATGTTCCGCACCGGTACGCGCTTGCCCGCCTCCCCGCGCAGGATCAGCCCCCGCTCGTAGCGGAGGGTGCCGCCCAGCAGCCGGCCGTCCGCGATCCGCACCTCGCTGCCGGAGCGGAGCACCAGCGTCCCGGGCAGGGCGGTGTGTGAGCCGTCCGGGTTGACCATGCTCACCCGGGCCGTCCCCCACAGCACGGGGACCTGCCCGGACTGGGTGGACGTGGCCTCCAACGCCCCGGCGGCGCGGGCGGGGACGGCCCGGTCGGCGGCGAGCGCGGCGCCCGGCGCGCAGAGGGCGCCGGTGGCGAGGAGGACGCAGGCCACGGCGGTCGCGGGACGGCGGCGGGGACGGGGACGGGGTACCGGAGCGGACTGCCGTGGCTGGGGGGACGTCGCGGTCATGGCTTCCTTCCAGGGCGGGGACAGCGCGGAACGCCGGAGGCGTGACGGGCCGGGAGGGCCGGACCGCGCGGTGTTCCCCCCGTATTCCCCCCGGCCGCCGGGTGTCCGGCTCGCCGTCCGGGACGACCACCCGTACGGCTCACCTCCCCGAACGGGCCCGTTCAGCCCTCCCAGACGGCCACCGCCGAACGGTCCGCCGTGTGTCCCTCGACGGTCTCCCCGACCTCGGCGAGGAACCCGGCCAGCCCCGGAACGCCGCCGCCCGCCCAGCTCCCGGCCAGCCGGTCCGCGAACCACGGTGCGGCGCGCAGGGGTTCGGCGAGCCCGGCGCCACTCAGCAACAGGGTGTCGCCCGGCCGGGCGACCGGGGCGCGGAAGAGGAACGGCGCCTCGCCCGGGGTGTCGGCCTCCGCTCCGAGGGCGGCCGGTGGCCCGTTCCCCGCCACGGTGGGCGTCGGTGCCGGGTGCGCGCCGGTGCCGCCCGGGTCGGCCACCTCCCCGGGCCGTGCGGCTCCGCCGCCGGGCGCCGAGGTGACGCCGAGGTTCATCGTGGGGCGGGGGTCCGGTTCGAGGCCGTCGGCGTCCTGGCTGGCGGACGGCTCGATGTCCTGCCAGGCGCCGTCCCGCAGCCGGAACAGCCCTCCGGCGCCCCGTCCGAAGAACACCCGGATCTGGCAGCGGGGGTCGGCGGGCAGCAGCAGACAGCGCAGCCCGGCGGTGTACTCCGCGGCGGGCAGCCCGAGCGCCTCGGCCTGGGCGCGCAGCTTCCCGTAGCAGCGGTCGGTGAGCCGGGTCAGGCCCGCCTTGAGGGACCCGCGGCGGCCCGCCCGGATGTCCTCCGCCAGCCGCGCGTGGCTGCGCCCGACGGACTCCCCGATCGAGTAGCAGACGTCCCGGGCCGCGCGGTGGGCGGCGGGGGTGGGGGCGCCGGAGGCGAGCGCGACGAGCAGCAGGCCGCTGCCGCCGGTGCCGAAGCGGGCGGTGAGCACCGCGTCGCGGCGGGGCTCCCCGGCTTCGCGCGCGGCGTCGCCGCGCAGGGAGGCGACGCGGACGGTGAGGCCGCCCAGGGTGCCGCCGTCCAGCACGGTGTCGGGGACGAGTTCGGCCAGCGCGGCCGGGTCAGCGGGCGGCAGCGCGGCGGGGGTCGTCGCGGCGGCACCGGCTCCCCCGGCCGCGTCTGGACGGGCGGTCTCGCCGGGGGCGGCGCCGCCGGGGCCGATCCGCGGGAGGGAGGTGGTGCCGGTGCGCGGGTCGACGGAGGGCGGCGTCACGCTGGGCGCGGTCCAGTCCGTGCCCGTCCAGCTCACCTCGGGCGGGGCCGGAGTGCCGGGCAGCCCCGGTGTGTCCGGCACCTCGGGGCCACGGGGCACGCTCGGCCCGCCGGGCAGGTTCGGGGACTTGGGCAGGCCGGGCGCGTTCGGCGGGCCCGGTGCGCTGGGTGGCCCGGGAGTGGTGGGCAGGCCCGCGCCTCCCGGCCGCTCGGGGGCCGCCGGGGTCTCCTCCCGCAGGCCGAACACCGGGGTCGGCGGGTCCCCGGCCGGGGCCGCCCCGGCGAGGCCCACGCCGAGCGTCGGCCCGCCGGAGTCCGGTACGCCCGGCGGCGGGGCGCCGGGCCCGGGGTCCGGCGGCCCGCTCCCGGCGGCCTCGCCGGTCACCCGTGGAAAGGTCATCGTCCCCTCGGCACCGGGGGGTTCGGCCACGGGACGGACATCCGGCGCCCCGGAGGAGGGGCTTCCGGGGGACGGCGCTCCGGAGGAGGGGCCGCCCGGTTCCGGGCCCATCGCCGCGTCCCCGGGTGAGCCGGACGCGGCCGGGGCAGCGCCGGTGCGCGGGTCGGGGGCGCCCGGCGGATCCGTCGGATCCGGCCCGGCGGGCGCGGGCACGCCGCCGACGGTGCGTGTCACCGAGGCGAAGCGGTCGTCGATGGTGTCACCGGTGCGGGAACGGCCGGTGTCGGTGGTGTCCCCGTCGTACAGCTGGTTCCACCAGTCCTCGTCTCGCTCGGCCGGTGGGCGCCGCTCCCCCTGCTCGTCCATGCCCTCATTGTGTCGTGAGCGCGCGGCGGCGGAAGTCCGTACGCCGGATCCCGCCATGTTCCGGCCCGCGCCGCCCCGTCGGCCCCTCCGGGCGCGGCGGCCCCGGAGGCCCAACGGGCCCGCGACCGGGGCGTGTTCAGCAGGGCACGCCCTCCAGCTCCAGCAGCCGCCGCTTGCGGTCCAGGCCACCGGCGTACCCGGTGAGGGCGCCGGAGGCACCGATCACACGGTGACACGGGCGGACGATCAGCAGCGGGTTGGCCCCGACGGCGCCGCCCACCGCCCGCACCGCCCCGGGGGTGGCACCGGCCCGCGTGGCGAGGTCGCGGTAGCTGACCGTCTCGCCGTAGTCGAGAGCGTCCAGCGCCTCCCAGACGCGGCGGGTGAACTCAGGGGCGGGGGCGTGCAGTTCGAGCTGGAAGGCGGTGAGGTCCCCGGCGAAGTAGGCGTCCAGCTGCTCCCGGGCGGCGGCGAACGCCCGCTGGTCGTGGGTCCATTCGGGCAGCGGCTGGACCACGCCGCGACCCCGCTGGCCGGGGACGGTGACGGACGCCAGGGCGTGACCGTCCCCGGTCAGCAGCAGCTCGCCCAGCGGACTGGGGTGGGTGGTGTAGACGGTGCGCATGGTGCGGGTTCCCAACTGGTCGGACGGTGCGCGCGAGCGCGGTGCGAGGGCGGTGTGCGGACGGCACGAGGGCGGTCTGCGGGCGGTCTGCGTCAACTCAGCTCGTCTCGGGGGATGTTGGCGGCTGGGCGGCGTGCCAGAGGCAGTGCACGGCGTAGGAACGCCAGGGGCGCCAGCGCTCGCTGGCCGGGGCGGCGAGGCCGAGGGCGGTCAGCCCGTGCCGCACCCCGGCGTCGGCCGGGAGGAAGACGTCGGGGTCGCCCAGGGCCCGCATCCGGACGTAACCCGCCGTCCACGGCCCGACGCCGGGCAGGGCCCGCAGCCCCCGCGACGCCTCCTCCCGGTCGGCTCCGGGACCGAGCTGGACCGTTCCGGCGGCCAGCGCGGCGGCGACCGCGCGCAGCGCCCGGCGGCGCGAGTCCGGCATGCCCAGCTCCTCCAGCGGGGCCTCGGCGAGCGTCTCGGACGCGGGGAAGAGGTTGGTGAGCCCGCCGGCCGGCGCGGCGAGGGGCTTTCCGTACGCGGCGACGAGCCGCCCGGCCAGGGTGCGGGCGGCGCCGACCGACACCTGCTGGCCGAGCACCGCGCGGACCGCGAGTTCGGCGGGGTCGGCGGCGCCCGGTGACCGCAGTCCGGGCACGGCGTCGAGGACCGGGGCGAGGGCGCCGCCGGACAGCCGCTCGGCGACGGCGTACGGGTCCGCGTCGAGGTCGAACAGGGCGCGCAGCCGCCGCACCCCACTGGCGAGGTCGCGGGGGTCGGTCAGGTGGAGGCGGCAGTCGAGCCAGCCGCCCCGGCCGGGCTCGGCCGCGCTCCGCGGGTCGCCGCCCGCCTCCTCGACCTCGGCGGTGGCCGGGCCGTGGGGCAGCGCCAGCGTCCGGCGGTAGGTGCGGCCGCCGGGGGATCCGAGCACCTCCTCGACGCCGGGTACGGCCCGCCGCTCCAGGAAGCCGAAGACCTGCCCGTGCGCGTAGGGGCCGCGGTAGGCGAGCCGCAGCGGGATCGGCCCGCCGGGCACGGCGTCCCGTCCACGGTTCCCGGCGGGCCGGTGGCCGCCGTGCGCCGAGGCCGCCCGGAGGGCGCTCGGCGTGCGGCCGTAGACCTGCCGCACGGTGTCGTTGTACTGCCGGACGCTGGCGAAGCCCGCCGCGAACGCCACCTGGGTGCTGGGGAGTTCGGTGGTCTGGAGCAGCAGCCGCGCGGTGTGCGCCCGCTGGGCGCGGGCCAGTGCCACCGGCCCGGCCCCCAGTTCGGCGGTCAGCTGCCGCCGCAGCTGGCGGGCGCTGTACCCGAGCCGCGCCGCGAGCCCGGCGACTCCCTCCCGGTCGACGGCGCCGTCCGCGATGAGGCGCACGGCGCGGGCCACCACGTCCGCGCGGACGTTCCACTCCGGCGAGCCGGGCGTCGCGTCCGGGCGGCAGCGGCGGCAGGCGCGGAAGCCCGCGCCCTGCGCCGCGGCGGCGGTGGGGAAGAAGCGGACGTTCTCCCGCTTCGGGGTGACCGCGGGACAGCTCGGACGGCAGTAGATGCCCGTGGTGCGCACGCCGAGGAAGAACACCCCGTCGAACCGCGCGTCCCGGCCACGCACCGCCTCGTACCTGCTGTCCGCTGTCGTCATGCCCTCCAGTGTGCGGCGCGGGAGGGACGGCGACTGGCGGATATCGGACACCGTGCTCGGCGGGCGGGAGCGGGCCGTCCGCGACCAGCGGCGGGCGGGGGCCACGACGGTGCGGGCGGGGGCTGTCGGCGGACGGGCCCCTGGACGTGGCCTGGCCGCTAGGCGCGGTAGCCCGGGCCCCGCTTCCGTTCCATCATGTGGCGGCCGAACGCCTTGCGCCGCTTCATCGCCTGTTTCTGCTCCTGCCGGAGCCGGGCGTCGGCGAGCGCCGCGAGCCGCTGGTTCTCGCGCAGCAGCTTTCCGTAGCTCTCCAGCCGTCGTTCGGGCAGGGTGCCGTCCTCGACGGCGGCGAGCACCGCGCAGCCCGGTTCGTCACCGTGCTGGCAGTCCTGGAAGCGGCACTCCTCAGCGAGGGCGGCGATCTCGGAGAACGACTGCTCCACGCCGTCCTCGGCGTCCCACAGGCCGACCCCGCGCAGCCCCGGGGTGTCGATCAGCACGCCGCCGCCGGTGGCCGCGGGCAGCGGCAGCAGGTCCCGGGTGCTGGTGGTGTGCCGCCCCTTGCCGTCGCCGTCGCGGATCGCCTGGACTGTCTGCGGACCCCGGGCGGCGCGGCCGGGGCCGGCGCCCAGCAGGGCGTTGCTCAGTGTCGACTTGCCGACTCCGGACTGCCCGAGCAGCACCGTGGTGCCCCCGGCGATCGCGGCCCGCAGCTCGGGCAGCCCCCGGCCGGTCTCCGCGCTGACGGTCAGCACCGCGACGCCCGGTACGACCGCCCGTACGTCGGCGGCGAGGTGGGCCTCCGTCTCCGGGGCGGCCAGCAGGTCGGCCTTGGTCAGCACGACCAGCGGCTGCGCGCCGCTCGTCCACGCCAGCGAGACGAAGCGCTCCACCCGCCCGAGGTCCAGCTCGGCCGCGAGGGAGACGGCGATCAGCGCGTGGTCGACGTTGGCCGCGAGCACCTGCCCCTCGGAGCGGGTGGACGCGGTCGAGCGCAGGAAGGCGGTACGGCGCGGGAGCAGCGCGCGCACCACCGCCTCGCCGTCCGCGGCGAGTTCCAGCGCGGCCCAGTCGCCCGTGCACACCGCGCGGGTCTGGTCGGCGCCGGCCACCGGGTGGGTGGCCGCGCGGATCGGGCCGAGCGGGGTGATGGCGAGGCAGCGGGCGCCCCGGTCGACGCGGAGCACGCGGGCGGGGAGCAGTCCCTCGTCCTCGTAGGGGGAGAAGGCGTCCGCCACGTCCTCGTTCCAGCCGTACTCGCCGAGGCTGGTGAGCTCGGACTCGGCGGACTCGGCGCAGGTGTCCCCGGAGTCGGCGGCGGCGGACCCCCCGGGCAGGGGGTCAGTTGTGGTGGGGCGGGTGGGACGGGCGGACTCGATGGGTTCCGGCATGGCGGGATGTGCCCTTCACGAACGGTCCCGGTGCGGCGGTACGTCAGCCGACGGCCGGGGAGGACGGAGCGGTGGACCTCCGGAGAACGGGGTCCACGGCAGGGACGGTCGTCACGGTTCCCACCCCCTGTGTTCGGGGCCATCCGCGCCTCGTGGCGATGGCCGGCCTTCCGCCTGCGTACCGCAGCCTACGGCGCCACGCGGCCGGGCCAAAGCGGATTTCCCCCGACGGCCCGGGGCGGCGGCGGGGCTGGGGCGAACTCCGGGGCGGGCCGGGCGCCGCCCGGTGGCGGACGGTGCGGCACCCTGACAGACGCTGTCGGACGGCTGCCCGCCGTCCCACCGGGCGCGTCAGTCGCGGTCCCGGGAGCGCAGCCGCCCCCGCAGGTCCGCGGGGGGCAGGAAGCGGGGCCAGCGTTCCGGGAACTCGGCTGGCGGGTCCTCCTCCGCGCCCTCGCCCTCCGCGTCCCGCATGGCGCGGCGGGCGGCCGCCGCCGCGACCACCTCCGCCGCGGCCTCCTCGCGCACCCGCTCGGTGGCGCGACGGGCGGCGGCCGTCGCGACCGACGGCCAGACGCGGTCCACGGCCGCGTTCACCGCGGCGCCGACGAGCACCGCGAAGGCCGAGACCCCGATCCACAACAGCACCGCGACGGGCGCGGCCAGCGAGCCGTAGATCGTCGGCCCCTCGATGGTGTTGGTCAGGTAGAGCCGCAGCAGGAAACTGCCGAACAGCCACATCAGCAGGGCGATCAGCGCCCCCGGGATGTCCTCCCGCCAGGGCGAGCGGACCGGCACGGACACGTGGTACAGCGTCGTGAGGAAGGCGACGGACAGCAGCACCACGACCGGCCAGTAAAAGATCGTCACCAGCGCCTGGGTCTGGGGCAGCAGCCGGGTCACCGCGTCCGGCCCGGCGACCATCAGCGGCAGCGCGATCGCCCCGGCCACCAGCGCCACCAGGTAGAGCAGGAAGGCCAGCAGCCGGGTCTTGACGATCCCCCGGTGACCGTCCAGCCCGTACATCACGGTGATGGTGTCGATGAACACGTTCACCGCGCGCGAACCGGACCAGAGCGCCAGCGCGAAGCCGAGGGAGATGACGTCCGGCCGCCCACCCTCGATGACGTCGTCGACGAGCGGCCGGGCCAGCTGGTCGACGCCCTTCTCGGACAGGACGGTCGACGACGCGTCGAGGAGGTTGAACCGGATCGAGTCGATGGTGTCGGTGCCGATCCAGGCGTCGAGGTAGCCGAGCAGCCCGACGAGGCCGAGGAGGAGCGGCGGGATGGAGATCAGGGTGAAGAACGCCGCCTCCGCGGCGAGGCCCACGACCCGGTGCTCCACACAGGAGTTGACGGTGTCCTTGAGCAGCAGCCACGCCATCCGGCCCTTGGGTACGTCACGGTACGTGGCGCGGGCCGCGCGCTGCTTTCCCGGTGGTGGCTCGGGGGTTTCGTTGCCTGACTGCACCTCCTTAACGTATCCGTATGCCTGCCACAACACATACGGTGACCAACCAGGCTCCGCCCCTGGTCGACTACGATGTCTTCGCTTCGGACGCCGCGCTCGCGGAGGGTGTCGCCCGCTACGTCGCGCCGGAGCGCGCCGAGGAGGTGCGCGCGGAGCTGAGCGAGCTGGGGCGCGCCGCCGGCCGCGCGGAGACCCAGGAGTGGGGTGTGCGGGCCAACACCCATCCGCCCGTTCTGCGGACCCACGACCGGTACGGGAACCGGATCGACGAGGTCGAGTTCCACGGCGACTACCACCGGCTGATGCGGCACGCGGTGGCGGCCGGGATGGCCGATCCGTGGACCCGCCCGGACGGCCAGCTGCGCCGCAGCGCCGCCTTCTACGTCTGGAGCCAGGTCGAGCAGGGGCACAGCTGCCCGATCTCGATGACGCACGCGGCGGTGCCCGCGCTGCGCCACGAACCCACGCTGGCCGCCGAGTGGGAGCCGCTGCTCACCTCCCGGGAGTACGCGCCGGGCCTGGACCGGCCGGCCGCGCTGAAGCCCGGGGCGCTCGCCGGGATGGGGATGACGGAGAAACAGGGCGGCAGCGACGTCCGGGCGAACACCACCCTCGCCCAACCGCTGACCGCTGACGGCGAGTACACCCTGACGGGTCACAAGTGGTTCTGCTCAGCCCCCATGTCGGACGCCTTCCTGGTGCTGGCGCAGGTGGAGCCGGGCTCCTCCGGGGGCGGCGGACTGACCTGCTTCCTGCTGCCCCGGGTGCTGCCGGACGGCAGCCGGAACACCTTCCGGATCCAGCGGCTGAAGGACAAGCTCGGCAACCGCTCGAACGCCTCCAGCGAGGTCGAGTTCGACGGCACCACCTGGGCCCGCCGGGTCGGCGCGGAGGGCCGCGGGGTGGCGACCATCATCGAGATGGTCGCGGCCACCCGCATGGACTGCGTGACCGGCTCGGCCGCGATGATGCGGCAGGCCCTGGCGCAGGCCGCGCACCACACGGCGCACCGCTCGGCGTTCGGCGGCACGCTGGCGGAGAAGCCGCTGATGCGGAACGTCCTGGCGGACCTGGCCGTGGAGTCCGAGGCGGCGACGGCGCTCACGCTGCGGATCGCCGCCGCGCACGACCGCGCGCAGGCGGGGGACGAGCACTCCAGGGCGCTGCTGCGGCTGGCCGTTCCGGCCGCGAAGTACTGGGTGACGAAGCGGTGTACCCCGATGATCACCGAGGCGCTGGAGTGCCTGGGCGGCAACGGGTACGTGGAGGAGTCCGGCATGCCGCGGCTGCTGCGCGAGTCGCCGCTCTACTCGATCTGGGAGGGTTCGGGGAACGTCCAGGCGCTGGACGTGCTGCGCGCGATGCGCCGCGAACCGGAGGCGCTGACCGCGGTGCTGACCGAGATCGGCGCGGCGCGCGGCGCCGACCACCGGCTGGACGGCGCCGTCAAGGACCTGCTGAACGAGCTCGCCGACCTGGAGACCGTCGAGGTCCGCGCGCGGCGCGTGGTGGAGCGGCTCGCGACCGTGCTCCAGGGGTCGCTGCTGGTCCAGCACGCGCCGGAGGAGGTCGCGGACGCGTTCTGCGCCTCCCGGCTGGGCGGCGACTGGGGGTCGGCCTTCGGCACGCTGCCGACCGGCCTCAACCTTCGGGCGATCGTCGAGCGGACGACGCCCGCCGGGTGAGCCCGTGCCGCCTGGCGTGGGTCAGGTGAGCGCGGATCAGGGCGAGTTGGGGTGGGCGGGGCGGGCGGGGCACGTCCCCGCCCACCCCGCGCGACCTCGGGCGAGCGGCGACCTCAGACGAGCAGGTCGCCCTCCAGCACCGTGACGGCCCGCCCGGTCAGCGCGACCCGCTCGCCCCGCAGCTCCATCCCGACCTCGCCGGACCGCTCCGAGACCTGGAGCCCGGTGAACCGGTCCCGGCCCAGGCGGACGGCCCAGTAGGGGGCCAGCGCGGTGTGCGCGCTGCCGGTCACCGGGTCCTCCGCGACGCCCTGCGCCGGTGCGAAGAAGCGGGACACCACGGCGTACTCCGCCTCCGGGCGGTCCGCCCCCGCGGTCACGATGACGCCGCGCGCCCCCGCGTCCCGGGTCAGGGCGTCCAGCGCCTCGACGTCCGGGCGCAGGTTCCGCACAGTGGCCTCGTCGGGCAGGACGACCAGCAGGTCACCGAGGTCGCCGGTGGAGTGGACCGCCTCCGGCGCGACGCGCAGTGCCTCGGCCAGCCCGTCCGGGACCGGGGCCGGGGTGACGACGGCGGCGGGGAAGTCCAGCGCGACCCGGCTCTCCCGCGCGGTCCCGCCGGGCTCCGTGTGGGTGGTGAGGACGCCGCTGTGGACCGTGCGGAACCGGACCGTTCCGGTCACCCCGCGGTCGGTCCGCAGCACATGGCCGGTGGCCACGGTGGCATGCCCGCAGAGGGCCACCTCCACGCTCGGCGTGAACCAGCGCAGCCCCCAGTCACCGTCCGCCCCCTCCTCCAAAGGCAGCGCGAACGCGGTCTCCGCGTGTTTCATCTCCGCGGCGACCTGCTGCATCCACCGGTCCCCCGGCCAGGGGCCGGGGTCCAGGAGACAGACCCCCGCCGGGTTCCCCGCGAAGGGACGGGCACTGAACGCGTCAACGACATGAATACGCATGACCGCAGCGTAGAACGCCAACCGTACGACCACAGAGTCCAATTCAGCAGGACTGGACTGGTCTATGACCCTCACCTCCCCGTCCGGCCCGGACTCTCCCGGTCTTTCCCCGGCCCCCTCCGGACTCCCCCGGTCCTTCTCCGGCCTCCTCGGGCCACCCGGCCCCACCTTCCGCTCCTGATGGCCCGGCTCGTCGCGAGCCGGTGTTCGCGGCGTGTGGCCCGCCCGGCGCGGCGCGTACGCCCGGGTGACCACGGGGCGGGCGGCGCGGACCCGGGTGCCCGGATCAGCGGAGGGCGTCACGGACCTCGCGGTAGACGCGCTCGTCGGTCAGCAGCTCGACGTGGCCCAGCCCCTCGGGCGCCAGCCGGTTGTCGGCCCCCTCCAGTGGGGTCGAGGCCGCCGGCACCACCTCGTCGGAGAGCGAGCGCCAGGTGACGTAGGTGGTGTGGCCCGGTGTCGGGTCACCGGCGTTCAGCGCCCGGAGGAAGCGGGAGCCGCGCCGCATCTGGCAGGCGTCGGTCTCGGTCCGCTCCGGCGCCGCGCAGCCCTCGGTGAGCGGGGTGTCCATCCCGCGGTTGGGGCCCGCGAGCCCGGCGAAGTCGTCCACCCGACCGGTGCCACCCAGCATCGTGAGGTAGTGCCGGGCCGAGAGGTTCCCCATGGAGAAGGCCACCAGGTCGACCTGGTGGGCCCCCGTCTCCGCGAGCAGCCGACGGACGGCGTCCCGCAGCTGCCACGCGTTGACGTCGTTCGGCTGCCCGGCGGGCAGGTCGAGCGCGAGGAGCCGGTCCGTGGGGTAGCCGTTCCGCTGGAACCAGCCACGGAACGTCCGCCAGTCGGCCGAACTGCCACCGAGGCCGTGGACGAAGACCACCGGGTCGGGGCGGGCACCGGCCGCCGTCGGGTCCTGTTCGCCGTCCGGCTTCCGGCCGTCGTCCCCGCCGCAGGCGGTGCCGCCCAGCGCGAGCAGGACGGACAGCGTCAGCAGCGAGGCTCGTATGACGTGGTCGCGCCCACCGCGCCGGACGCCACGGCCCGTCCGGCCCCGCCGGGGTGCTGGGCCACGCCGGGGTGCGCCGCCGGTTCGGTCACCGCCACTCTGGGACACCGGCCCTCCTTCCGGTTCGCGCGCCCGGTCAACGGCACCGTACGACGCCCGCCGCCCGGCTGCCTCCCCTCGGAAGGGACGGACCCTCCCCTCGGAAGGGCGTAGGTCCCGGGCCACCGCACGTCGTGGGCCGCCGCACAGGCACCGGGTGGAGCGGGACCCGCCCTCTCGACGGCGAGGGCGCACATGATCAAATGGCTGGAAACAGACGGAAGATGGGGGCGTCATGGGGGTAGCCGAACAGGGTGACGCACGGCGCGCGGCCAACTCCCCGGCCCGGCGTTGGGGGCTCGCGCTCCTCATCTCCACCGGTCTGCTGCTCGTCACCGTCGGTCCGGCCTGGCTCGGGCCGCAGGTCGGGGCCTTCGTCAACGTCGGCCTGGCGTTCGCGGTGGCCGGGATGCTGGCGGCGGTCAGCTTCCTGATCTGGGCGGTCATCCGGGTAGACGACCGCGGTGAGGGCTCCCGGTTCCTGGGGGTGCCGCTGGGCGTCGGCGTCCTCGCCTCCATCGCCTCGGCCGCCGTGATCCACACCTCGGCGGACTCCTGGGCCCTGAAGACCCGGGGGAAGTGGACCGAGGCGACCGTGGTCAAGTTCCAGCCGCACGAGAGGTACACGACGTCCACCGGCAAGAGCGTCACCCTCAAGCAGACCTGCAAGCTGGTCACCGCCGAGGGCCAGCCCATCAGGCCCCGGCTCACCGAACCCCGGGGCTGCGTCGGCCTCGGTGAGGGAAGCCGTGTCCGGGTGCTCCACGACCCGAGCGGCACCGTGCGGCCCCGCGCCGACGAACCGCCCATGTACACCGCGGCCGTGCTGGGGCTGAGCGGCACGGCCCTGCTCGCCAACACCGTCGCCCTCGTCGCCATGCGCGGGAGCGCCCCGGGCGGCGGCGCCCCACGGCTGCGCCGGTAGCGCGCGCCTACCCCGGACTCCCCGGCCTCCGGCACCCGCGTGGGGCGGGGGCCGGTGGGCTCCTGCGGGGTTCTGTATCGTCGGCCTCCGGACACCGGAACCGCTCCACGACCGGCGGAACGGCGACGGAGAACGGCGCGCCGCGGGCGCCGCCCGCGGCCGAGAGGGAAAGTGGGGAAGCGCACTGTGCGACGTTCCGGAGGCGGACGCCCGACCGGCGGAGACCGGCCAGGCGGGTACCACGGCGGGCCGCGGCGGGAGGACCGCGGCGGACGGCGGGAGGAGCGCGGCGGGCACCGGAGCGGACCGCGCGGCACGCACCGCGACCGCGACCACGCGCCGACCCCGCCCCGTGGCCCGCGTTCGGGCCTCGACCGGGAACTGGACCAGCTGGACGGCGCCCCGTACGGGCGGTACAAGTCGCTGACCGGTCCCTGGGAGATGCCGGGTGGGCCCGGCCGGAGCCTGGTCGTCGAGCTGGTGCGCGGGCAGGCGGACCCGTTCGCCCCGCCCGCGCGGGTCGCCGTCCGGGTGCCGCCGGAGCACGCGGGTTTCCCCCGGGAGCTGTGGGAGACGCCGGTGCGCCGCCGGGCGCTGGCCGCGCATCTGCTGCGGCTCGCGGCGCGTGAGGCGCGGCACGAGCGCGCCCTCCAGGTGGACGGCGGCGGGCAGGAGGTACTGGAGCGCAGCGCCTGCCAGATCAGCGCGGAGGACGGCGGGGTGGTCCTGCGGCTCGGTGTCGCGCTGCCCGGCAACGGCCGCCGTATCGACGGGCGCGGCGCGCGGCGGCTGCTGTGCGGGGTGCTGCCCGATATCGCGGAGCGCGCCCTCCGGTACGCGGCGCTCGACCCGGAGCGGGTGCGCCGGTTCGTGGAGACCGTCGAGGACTCCACCGCGCTGCGGGCCGCGCTGCCGGAGCGCGGGCTGGTGGCGTTCGTCGCGGACGGGGCGGTGCTGCCGCGCCGCTCGGGGGTGGACGACCGCCCGGCGGAGGGCGCGGGCGTGGTGCCGTTCGCCTCCCCCGAGGAACTGCGGGTGACGGTCGAGCTGCCGCACGCGGGCCGGGTGACCGGTATGGGCGTCCCGGAGGGCGTGAGCCTGGTGGTCGGCGGCGGCTTCCACGGCAAGTCGACGCTGCTGCGCGCGCTGGAGACCGGCATCTGGGATCACCTGCCGGGCGACGGGCGGGAGTTGGTCGCCGCCCGCGCGGAGACGGTCAAGCTGCGCGCCGAGGACGGGCGGCGGGTGGAGCGGGTGGACGTGCACGCCTTCGTCGACCACCTGCCGGACGGCTCGGACACCACCGACTTCTCCACCGAGAACGCCTCGGGCTCCACCTCACAGGCGGCCTCGCTCTGCGAGGCGGTGGAGGCGGGCGCGCGGGTGCTGCTCATCGACGAGGACACCGCCGCGACGAACCTGATGATCCGGGACGCCCGGATGCAGGCGCTGGTCGCCAAGGACCGCGAGCCGCTGACCCCGCTGGTGGACACGGTGCGCTCGCTCCACCGCGACCACGGGGTCTCCACGGTGCTGGTGATGGGCGGTTCGGGTGACTACCTGGAGGTCGCCGACCGGGTGCTGATGATGGACGCCTACCAGCCGTCGGACGTCACCGGGCGGGCCCGCGAGGTGGCCTCGGTACCCACCGGGCGGCGCGCGGAGGCGGAGGCGTTCCCGGGGGTCGTCCACCGCTCCCCCGACCCCGCGACCCTGGACGCCACGGTCAAGGGACGCGCGCGCATCCGGGCGCGCGGGGAGGACGGGCTGTCCTTCGGCGACCACGAGGTGGATCTGCGCGCCGTGGAGCAGCTGGCCGACCCGCGCCAGGTGACGGGGGTCGGGCTGGCGCTCGAACTGCTGGTGCGCCACGGCCATCTCGACGGCCGCCGCACCCTGGCCGAGGCGCTCGACCTGCTGGACGCCGAGCTGGCCGGGGGCCGGGGCGTGGACGCGCTGCTCGCCGTCCGCGACGAGGACTTCGCGCTGCCGCGCCGTTTCGAGACGGCCGCCGCGCTGAACCGGCTGCGCGGCCTGCGGGTCCGCCGGAGCTGAGCCTCGCGCCGCCCCGTGCCCGCGCGATCCCGGTGCCTCCGCGCGGGCGGGGAGTTCCGCGCGGGGCACGGGCCGGGTGTGCCGCGCGGTGACGGCTGTGCTGAGCTTGCGCCATGAACAGCAGCAGCACCGCCGTCACCACCTGGTCCCTGGAACAGCTCGCGCCGGAGGACCTCGTCCCGCCCGGCCCCGAGGCACCCCGGGGGGTGCGGGTGGTACGGGCCGAGGTGCCCAGCCCGGAGTTCAGCCGCTTCCTGTACGACGCGGTCGGCGGCGACTACCAGTGGGGCGACCGGCTGCCCTGGACGTACCGCCAGTGGCTGGAGTTCCTGGACCGCCCGGCCATGGAGACCTGGGTCGCCTACGAGTGGGGCACCCCGGCCGGGTACATCGAACTCGACCCGCAGGAGGAGGGCACGGTGGAGATCAGCCACTTCGGGTTGCTGCCCGCCTTCCAGGGGCGTGGCGTCGGCGGGCACCTGCTGACCTGGGGAACGGCGCGCGCCTGGGACCTGGCCGAGCGGTGGCCCGAGCGGCCCGCCACCCGCCGGGTGTGGGTGCACACCTGTAGCCGGGACAGTCCGGCGGCGCTCGGCGCCTACCAGGCGCGCGGCTTCCGGCTGTTCCGCACCGAGGAGAGTTCGGAGCCGACGGTCCCGCCGTCCGCGCCCTGGCCCGCCGGGTGAACGGAGGCGGTCGGCGCCGGCTCCACGGGATCCCGCACGGGATCCGCGTCTCACATCATGGACGATGCGGACCCGGGCGCTGCAACTCCGCCCCGTACGACGGCCGTTGACCGTCCGCTCCATCTCCGTCCCACTCCACTCCGCTCCGACCCGGCTCGGACCGCCCCCACCAGCTGCCCGAGTGCCCTTCTCCGCCCCGGAACGTCCCCGACCGGATCGCACAGCGGCCCCACACCGGATGACGCTCACTCGCCCATAGCACGGCAGGGCGGACAAAAAGGAGGATCGCGAGAAGTGGGATAAATGGGAGAAACGGTGAACGTGCTCCAAACTCCCGCCTTTCCGGGCGAACCAGAAGGGAACGGGTGAACGTCGGCGCACCCACCGGCGCGCGCCGCCACGCTCGGAGTCTCCACCGCCCCACCTCCCCCGGCGCCACTCCCCCGTCACCTCCGGGGCGCGCCCTCCAGGCCGCACCGGCCACCGGGCACCCGGGCACCCGGGCACCCGGGCACCCCGGCCACCGAACAGGGCGGTGGCAGAGCCGACGACGGGACGGCGGGTGGCGCGGGGTGGACGACCCAGCACCGGCGGAGTGGCGACGAACGGGCCCGCGCCGGGGTCAACGGGCTGTCGGCGCACGGCGCTTGGGTGAGCGCGCGGGTCCAGCGGATCGCGGGCGCCGCGCCGGGGAACCGGCGCGAGCGGAACCGTTGGCTCACATGACGAGACTCTTTCGTCCATATTACGGAAGACGGTGGACTGGCCTCAGATGGCCATGCCACGCTTCCTCCATGTCCCGCGCTGGAATCGCCCTGGTGAGTCGACGCCACGTCGACTACGGCCGCATGTCCAGCGCCATCTGTCGCGCGGGCTGACAGTCCCAGCACCTCCAGCACCGCCGTCATCCGGAGCCGCCCGCAACGCGGCGGGTGAGCCCGCCCTCCCGGCACCGCACCGCTGAGTCACGTGCGGCGAGCGCGCATCCGCGCTGGCCAGAAGCTGTTCGTAGCGTCCCCGCAGTCCACCTGAGCCTGCCCGAGCCTGCCCGAAGGACCTGTCGCCATGGCCGACTCCCCGCCAGCACGCCCCACTTCCCCGAGCCGCCGCAAAGCCGGACGCCACCGGGGTGAGGGCCAGTGGGCCGCTGGCCACCTCACCCCGCTGAACGGAAACGAGCAGAACAAGAAGGACGACGACGGTCTCAATGTACGGACACGTATTGAGACGATCTACGCGCACCAGGGATTCGACTCCATCGACGGCGCGGACCTGCGGGGCCGGATGCGCTGGTGGGGTCTCTACACCCAGCGCAAGCCCGGCATCAGCGGGGGCAAGACCGCCGTCCTCGAACCGGAGGAGCTGGACGACGAGTTCTTCATGCTCCGGGTACGGATCGACGGCGGACGGCTGACCACCGGCCAGCTGCGCGTCCTGGGCGACATCTCCCAGGAGTTCGCGCGCGGCACCGCCGACATCACCGACCGGCAGAACGTGCAGTACCACTGGATCCGGGTGGAGGACGTGCCGGAGATCTGGCGCCGTCTGGAGGGCGTCGGGCTCTCCACCACCGAGGCGTGCGGTGACACCCCGCGCGTGATCCTGGGCTCCCCGGTCGCCGGGATCGCCGCCGACGAGATCATCGACGGCACCCCGGCCGTCGAGGAGATCCACCGCCGCGTCGTCGGCAACCCCGCCTACTCGAACCTGCCGCGCAAGTTCAAGAGCGCGATCTCCGGATCGCCCCTGCTCGACGTGGCCCACGAGATCAACGACGTGGCCTTCGTCGGCGTCGAACACCCGGAGTACGGGCCCGGGTTCGACGTGTGGGTCGGCGGGGGCCTCTCCACCAACCCGAAGATCGGTGTCCGGCTCGGCGCCTGGGTGCCGCTGGAGGAGGTCGCGGACGTCCACGAGGGCGTCGTCTCGGTGTTCCGGGACTACGGCTACCGGCGGCTGCGCACCCGCGCCCGCCTCAAGTTCCTCCTCGCGGACTGGGGTCCGGAGAAGTTCCGGCGGGTGCTGGAGGACGAGTACCTGCTGCGCCGCATGGCCGACGGCCCGGCGCCGGAGGCGCCCACCCACCGCTGGCGCGACCACGTCGGCGCGCACCGGCAGCGCGACGGCCGCTACTACGTGGGCTTCGCGCCCCGCGTCGGCCGCGTCGACGGCGCCAAGCTCACCAAGATCGCGGATCTCGCGGAGTCACACGGCTCCGGGCGGGTGCGGACCACCGCCGAGCAGAAGATGCTGATCCTGGACGTCCCCGAGGACCAGGTGACCTCCCTCACCGAGGGGCTGGACGCGCTCGGGCTGACAGCCGAGCCGTCCGTGTTCCGGCGCGGCACCATGGCCTGCACCGGCATCGAGTTCTGCAAGCTCGCCATCGTCGAGACCAAGGGGCGCGGCTCCTGGCTGATCGACGAACTGGAGCAGCGCCTCCCGGAGTTCGACGAACCGCTCACCATCAACCTCAACGGCTGCCCCAACTCCTGCGCCCGGATCCAGACCGCCGACATCGGCCTCAAGGGACAGCTGGTGACCGACGCGCAGGGGCGGCAGGTCGAGGGCTACCAGGTGCACCTGGGCGGCTCCCTCGGGCTGGAGCCCGGCTTCGGCCGGAAGGTGCGGGGGCTCAAGGTCACCGCGGACGGGCTGGCCGACTACGTCGAGCGGGTACTGCGCGCCTTCCTGGCACAGCGGCGGGACGGCGAGCGGTTCGCCCAGTGGGTGGCCCGCGCGGACGAGGGGGACCTGGCATGAGTGAGCGCGCCGCCCCCTTCTACTGCCCCTACTGCGGAGACGAGGACCTGCGGCCCTCCGAGGCGGCCACCGGCCGCGCGGCGGGCGCCTCCTGGGAGTGCGCCGCCTGCAACCGCGCCTTCGCGCTCTCCTTCCTCGGGCTGCTCGCCTCCGGGCTGCCGCACCACCCCGGGCACGACCACCCCGTCCACCACCGGCACTCCGTCTGGAGCGGCCACCACGAGGGGAGCCGGGCGATATGACCGTCACCGAACGGCACTCGGCGTCGGAGCTGCGGGAACTGGCCGAACGGGCGGGCCGGGAGCTGGAGGAGGCCCCCGCCCTGGAGGTGCTGCGCTGGGCCGCCGCCACCTTCGGTGACCGCTTCGCCGTCACCTCCTCGATGGAGGACGCGGTCGTCGCCCACCTGGCGTCCCGGGCCCGGCCCGGGGTGGACGTGGTCTTCCTCGACACCGGCTACCACTTCCCCGAGACCCTCGGCACGCGGGACGCGGTCGACGCCGTGCTGGACGTCCGCGTGGTCACGCTCACCCCGGAGCGGACCGTCGCCCAGCAGGACGCGGAGTACGGCCCGAAGCTGCACGACCGCGACCCCGACCGCTGCTGCGCCCTGCGGAAGGTGGCGCCCCTGGAGACGGGGCTGCGGCCCTACGACGCCTGGGCGACCGGGCTGCGCCGGGACGAGTCGCCGACCCGCGCCCACACTCCCGTCGTCGCCTGGGACGAGCGGCGGCGCAAGGTGAAGATCGCACCCATCGCCCGCTGGACCCAGGACGACGTGGACGCGTACGTGGCCGAGCACGGCGTGCTCACCAACCCGCTGCTGACCGACGGCTACGCCTCGGTGGGCTGCGCCCCCTGCACCCGGCGGGTGCGGGAGGGCGAGGACGCGCGGGCGGGCCGCTGGGCGGGCAGCGGGAAGACCGAGTGCGGAATCCATCTGTGAGCGCGGCACCGGGAAGAACCCGGGGGACGGCGCGCTACGAAGCGGACCACGGTCGGCGAACGGGAGTTGAGCGGGAGATGAGTGAGCGCGGCACCCCGGTGGGGGCCACGGTCTGGCTGACCGGCCTGCCCAGCGCGGGCAAGACGACGATCGCGCGGGCGCTGGCCGAGCGGCTGGCCGCCGAGGGACGGCGGGTCGAGGTGCTGGACGGGGACGAGATCCGCACCTTCCTCTCCGCCGGGCTCGGCTTCACCCGCGGTGACCGGGACACCAACGTCCAGCGGATCGGCTTCGTCGCCGAACTGCTGGCCTCACACGGGGTGACCGTCCTCGTGCCGGTCATCGCGCCGTACGCGGACAGCCGGGAGGCGGTCCGCGAGCGGCACCGGGCGGAGGGCACCGGCTACCTGGAGGTGCACGTCGCCACCCCCGTCGAGGTCTGCTCCCAGCGGGACGTGAAGGGCCTCTACGCGCGGCAGGCCGCCGGGGAGATCTCCGGGCTCACCGGGGTGGACGACCCCTACGAGCCCCCGGCCTCCCCGGACCTGCGGATCGCGGCACACCAGCAGAGCGTGCCGGAGTCGGCGGAGGCGCTGCGCGCGCTGCTATCGGAGCGGGGGCTCCTGTGAGCGAGACGCACCCGGCAAGGACTCACCCGAACGAGAGGGGCAGAGCGTGACCACGGCAATCACGTCCACGGCGAACGCGGCGGCCGGGGGGACCGGGAACCGTCCCCACGGGCTGTCCCACCTGGACGCGCTGGAGTCGGAGGCGGTGCACGTCTTCCGCGAGGTGGCGGGCGAGTTCGAGCGCCCGGTCATCCTCTTCTCCGGCGGCAAGGACTCCATCGTCATGCTGCACCTGGCGCTGAAGGCGTTCGCCCCGGCGCCGCCGCCCTTCGCGCTGCTGCACGTCGACACCGGCCACAACTTCCCCGAGGTGCTGGACTACCGGGACCGCACCGTCGCCCGGCACGGGCTGCGGCTGCGGGTCGCCGCGGTGCAGGAGTACCTCGACTCCGGGCGGCTGCGGGAGCGCCCGGACGGCACCCGCAACCCCCTCCAGACGGTGCCACTGCTGGACGCCATCAACCAGGACCGGTTCGACGCGGTCTTCGGCGGCGGACGGCGGGACGAGGAGAAGGCCCGCGCCAAGGAGCGGGTGTTCTCCCTGCGCGACGAGTTCGGCGGCTGGGACCCGCGGCGGCAGCGCCCCGAGCTGTGGCAGCTGTACAACGGGCGGCACGCGCCGGGCGAGCACGTGCGGGTCTTCCCGCTCTCCAACTGGACCGAGCTGGACGTGTGGCAGTACATCGCGCGCGAGCGGATCGAACTCCCCTCGATCTACTACGCGCACGAGCGGGAGGTCTTCGCCCGCTCCGGGATGTGGCTGGCCCCCGGCGGGTGGGGCGGCCCGGGCGAGGGCGAGACGGTGGAGCGGCGCCGGGTGCGCTACCGCACGGTCGGGGACATGTCCTGCACCGGCGCCGTCGACTCGGAGGCGGACACCATCGAGAAGGTCATCGCGGAGATCGCGGCGTCCCGGCTGACGGAGCGGGGCGCGACCCGGGCCGACGACAAGCTGTCCGAGGCGGCCATGGAAGACCGCAAGCGCGAAGGGTACTTCTAGTCATGACCTCTCCCACGCACCCCACGCACCCCGAGCACCCTGTCGACGAGGCGGGTCTCGCGCCGGCCTCGCTGCTGCGCTTCGCCACCGCGGGCTCCGTCGACGACGGGAAGTCCACCCTGGTGGGGCGGTTGCTGCACGACTCCAAGTCGATCCTGAGCGACCAGCTGGAGGCCGTCGAACGGGCCTCGCAGAGCCGGGGCCAGGAGGCTCCCGACCTGGCGCTGCTCACCGACGGGCTGCGGGCCGAGCGGGAGCAGGGCATCACCATCGACGTGGCCTACCGCTACTTCGCCACCCCACGGCGGCGGTTCATCCTGGCGGACACCCCCGGGCACGTGCAGTACACCCGCAACATGGTCACCGGCGCCTCCACCGCCGAGCTGGCGATCCTGCTGGTCGACGCGCGGCACGGGGTGGTCGAGCAGACGCGGCGGCACGCGGCGGTCGCCGCGCTGCTGCGGGTGCCGCACGTGGTGCTCGCGGTCAACAAGATGGACCTGGCCGGATACGCGGAGCCGGTCTTCGCCCGGATCGCCGAGGAGTTCACCGCCTACGCGACCTCGCTGGGCGTGCCCGAGGTGACCACCATCCCGATCTCGGCGCTGGAGGGCGACAACGTGGTCACCCCCTCCGCGCACATGGACTGGTACGGCGGGCCGACGGTGCTGGAGCACCTGGAGACCGTGGCCGTCACGCACGACCCGGACGAGGAGGTCGCGCGGTTCCCGGTGCAGTACGTCATCCGCCCGCAGACCGCCGAACACCCCGACTACCGTGGCTACGCCGGCCAGTTGGCCTCCGGCGTACTCCGGGTCGGGCAGCGGGTGACCGTGCTGCCGTCCGGCCGGACCAGCACCGTGGAGGGCATCGACGCGCTCGGTGAGCCCGTGGACCTGGCCTGGGCCCCGCAGTCGGTCACCCTGCGCCTCACCGACGACCTGGACGTCTCCCGAGGGGACGTGATCGTCCCGGCGGACGCCGGCGTGACCCCCAGCCAGGACCTCACCGCGACCGTCTGCCACCTGCACGACCGCCCGCTGGCCCCAGGCGACCGGGTGCTGCTCAAGCACACCACCCGCACGGTGAAGGCGCTGGTGCGGGAGATCCCGTCGCGCCTCACGCTGGACGACCTCTCCCAGCACCCGGAGCCGGAGCGGCTGGAGGCCAACGACATCGGGCGGGTGGTGTTGCGCACCGCCGAGCCGCTGCCCGTGGACCCGTACGCGGTCTCCCGGCGCACCGGCTCCTTCCTGCTGATCGACCCGGCCGACGGCACCACGCTGACCGCCGGGATGGCGGGCGAGGCGTTCCGCGCGGGACCGGGTGGCGACCCGGTCGCGGAGGAGGACGAGGGCTGGGACTTCTGACGCGCCCCCCGGGGCTCCGGCGACCGCCGGACGCCCCGATTCCGCCCGGCGGCCGGGCCGTTGGGACCGGCCGCCGCACCACCGAGGAGAGGACTGACCGTGCCCGTGAAACTCGACGCGCCGCCCCGCGCGCGGGCCACCGCACCGGCCACGGCCGGGCCCCCGGTGGCGTCCGCGCCGGGCACGGCGGAGGACGCCATCCGGCTGGAGGGCGTCTCCAAGTCCTTCGGGGGGCGCCGCGGCGCCCAGCGGGTGCTGGACGGCGTCGATCTGCGCGCGGCGCCCGGCGAGTTCGTCTGCCTGCTCGGGGCCTCGGGATGCGGCAAGTCGACCCTGCTCAACCTGGTCGCCGGGCTGGAGCGGCCGAGCGAGGGCACCGTGCGGGTGCCGTCCGGGCGCCCGGCGCTGATGTTCCAGGACCACGCGCTCTTCCCCTGGCTGACCGCGGGCCGCAACGTCGAGCTGACGCTGCGGCTGGCCGGGGTGCCAAAGGCCGAACGGCGCGAGCGGGCCGAGGAGTTGCTGCGTCTGGTGCGGCTGCCGGACGCCTACCGCAAGCGGGTGCACGAGATGTCCGGCGGGATGCGGCAGCGCGTCGCGCTGGCCCGCGCGCTGGCGCAGGGCAGCGAGGTGCTGCTGATGGACGAGCCGTTCGCGGCGCTGGACGCCATCACCCGGGACCTGCTGCACGAGGAGCTGACCCGGGTGTGGACGGAGCGGCGGCCCACCGTCGTGTTCGTCACCCACAACGTCCGCGAGGCGGTCCGGCTCGGGCAGCGCGTGGTGCTGCTCGCCTCGCGCCCCGGGCGGGTCGCCCGTGAGTGGGACATCGACATCCCGCACCCGCGCCGGATCGAGGACACCGACGTCACCTCGGTGGCCCGGGAGATCACCGGGCACCTGCACGAGGAGATCATCCGCCATGCCCGGCGCTGACGCCGCCACCCGCGCCGCTCCGGGCCCGTCCGAGCCCGGCGGCCCGGACGAGCCCGACGACCGCGACGCTCCCCACGCCCCCGCCGGTGGGTCCGGTCCGGCGGAAGCGGAGGCCCCTGAGGACCGGATGGCCTCCGGCCTGGACGCGCTGGAGACCCGGGAGGGCGGCGGCGGTGCCCGCTGGCGCCGCGCAGCGGGCGCGGTGGGGCCGCCGCTGGCCGCGCTGGCGCTGGTGCTCGGACTCTGGCAACTCGCCGTCGTCCTCAACTGGTCGGCCCGGCTGCCCTCCCCCGCCGAGGTCTGGGGTGACCTGGCCGGGGCGTGGTCGGACGGCACCCTGCTGCCCGCCCTGGGCCAGAGCGTGCTGCGCTGCCTGATCGGCTTCGGCGTCTCCGCCGCGATCGGGGTGCCGCTCGGCATGCTGCTGGCCCGCGTCCGGCTGGTGCGCTCCACCCTCGGACCGGTGCTGTCCGCCGTGCAGTCGCTGCCCGCCGCCGCGCTGGTGCCGGTCGCGGTGATCGCGCTCGGCGAGTCGGAGGGCGCGGTCTACGCGGTGGTGTTGCTGGGCGCGGTGCCCTCGATCGCGGTGGGGGTGCTCTCGGCCGTCGACCAGGTGCCGCCGCTGCTGCTGCGCGCGGGCCGCTCGATGGGCGCCACCGGGGCGGCGGGCGCGCTGCACGTCCTGGTCCCCGCGGCGCTGCCCGGTCTGATCGCGGCGCTGCGGCAGGGCTGGACGTTCGGCTGGCGGGCGCTGATGACCGCCGAGCTGATCACCGCCACCCCGCTGCCCGGCGTCGGGCGGATTCTCGACGAGGGGCGGCAGCGGGAGGACCTGAGCCTGGTGCTCGCCGCCGTGCTGCTGATCCTCGCCATCGGCGTCCTCATCGAGTCGGCGCTGTTCGCCCCGCTGGAGCGGCGCGTCCTGCTCCACCGCGGCCTGGCCACCACCCGAGCCTGAACGGACCCCAGCCATGCTCCCCTTCGCGACCGCCCCGGGAACACCGGGGACGCCCGGGCACCCCCCGCGCCCGGCGCTGCTGCTCGTCGCGCACGGCAGCCGCGACCCCCGGCACGCGGTGACCGTCGCGGCGCTCACCGCGCGGGTGCGTGCCCTGCGCCCCGAACTCCGGGTCGCCGCCTGCTACCTGGAGTTCGACGCCCCCTCGGTGCCGCGCGCCCTGGAGGAGCTGTACGCGGACGGGGTGCGCGAGGTCGTGGCGGTACCGCTGCTGCTCAGCCGGGCCTTCCACGCCAAGACCGACATCCCGGCGGCCCTCGCCGGTGCCCTCGCCCGGCTGCCCGGCATGGCGGTGCGCCAGGCCGCGGTGCTCGGCCCGGACCCGCTGCTCGTACGGGCGCTGGAGCGGCGGCTGCGGGAGTGCGGGCCACCGGCTCGCCCACGGCACGCGACCGGTGTGGTGCTGGCGGCGGCGGGCTCCTCGGACCCGGAGGCGATCGCGGTGACCGCGGAAACCGCGCGGGAGTGGTGGCGCACCGCCCAGTGGTGCGCCGTGCGGCCCGCGTTCGCCTCCGCGGCGGCTCCCCGTACCGAGGACGCGGTACGGGCGCTCCGAGCCGCCGGGGCCGACCACGTGGTGGTCGCCCCCTACGTCATCGCCCCCGGTTTCCTGCCGGACCGGATCGCCGCCGGGGCGCGGGAGGCCGGGGCCGACCTGCTCGCCCCGGTGCTGGGTGACGCGCCGGAGTTGGCCCGGCTGCTGGTGCGACGGGCCGAACAGGCCCAGGCCGCCCGGCCGTTGGCCCTCGCCGCCGCCTGACCCCGGCCCCGCTCCCGGCCCGCCGGACGCCCGCCGCGCCCCGCCCGGGGCACGCCGCCACGCGGACGCCACCGTCCGCCCGCCGCACGGGGGTTGACGGCCGTCCGCCCCCAACTCTCCCTGCTCAACGGTCGGTTGAAGGTACGGGCGCCGGAACGGGCACGGCGCTCCGCCACGTCCCAGGGGGAGGGGACGGGGGCGGAGCGCCGTGCTGGCCGTTCCGGGGTCATGCGGCGGACGCCGTGCCGACCCCGGCGTCACGCGCCGTGTGTCACTCGCCGACCTTGAGGAGCTTGTTCGGGGTGCTGCCGGTCGGGTTGGTGATGGCGTCCTGGGTCGCCCCGTCGGTCAGAGCCGTGGAGACCTGCTCCGGGGTGGCGTCCTGGTTCGCGGACAGGTAGACCGCCGCCGCGCCCGCGACGTGCGGAGCCGCCATCGAGGTGCCGTCCAGCGTCTCGGTGGCGTCGTCGCCGGTGTTGGTCGCGGAGGTGATCTTCACGCCGGGGGCGTA
Organism: Streptomyces sp. AJS327; assembly: GCF_013450295.1. GTDB lineage: Bacteria > Actinomycetota > Actinomycetes > Streptomycetales > Streptomycetaceae > Streptomyces. The sequence continues at coordinate 1,127,215 of NZ_SKBR01000002.1, read as the reverse complement.
GAGGTCCACGATCTCGCCGTGGTTCGAGAAGGACGCCTGCGCGTCCGCGTCGTCGCTGGCGGCGACGGTCATCGCCTCGGGCACCCGCGCGGGCGAGCTGGCGTCCGCGTCCTGGCCCTCGTTGCCCGCCGCGACCGAGTAGCTGACCCCGGCCTCGATGGACTTCTTGACGGCGGCGTCCAGCGCCTCGTCCTGCGGGCCGCCGAGGCTCATGTTGGCGACGGACGGACCGGAGGCGTTCTCAGTCACCCAGTCGATGCCCTTGACGACCTGCTCGGTGGTGCCGGAGCCCTGGTCGTCCAGCACGCGGACGGCGACGATCTTGGCCTTCTTGGCGACGCCGTGGTCCTTGCCCGCGACGGTGCCCGCCACGTGGGTGCCGTGGCCCTGGCCGTCGTCCGCCTCGTTGTCGTCGTCCACCGCGTCGTAGCCGTGCTCGGCGCGGTCCTCGAAGTCCTGGTGGGTGATGCGCACACCGGTGTCGATGATGTACGCGGTGACGCCCTCCCCGGCGGTGTCGGGGTAGGTGTAGGCGTCGTCGCCCGCCGTCTCCTCCTGGTCGATGCGGTCCAGGCCCCAGGACGGCGGGTTGTCCTGCGTGGCGTTGATGGTGAAGCGCTTGTTCTGCACCACCTTCTCGACCTTGTCGTCCGCCGCGAGTTCCTTGGCCTCCTGCTCGCTGAGGCCCTTGGCGGAGAAGCCGTTCACGGCCGACGAGTAGGTGTGCTTGACCTTGCCGCCGTACTCCTCGGTCAGCTCCTTGCCGGAGGAGGTGGCCTTGACGCCCTTCTCGTCCTTGAGCATCACGACGTAGCTGCCGTCGATCGCGCCCTTCGCGTTCGTCCCGTAGACGGTGCCCTCGGCGGGCGAGGCCCCGGCGGGCAGGGTCAGCAGGGTCGCACCGCCGGCGACGGCGATGGCGGCACCGACGGCGATCGAAATCCGCCGCTTTCGAGGCATGGGAGTAGCCATGACGAGGGTCCTCCTCGTGTGATGTGGGGGGTTTATGTCGTTTTCGCGCACGCCTGGCAGCGCATCAAGATCCGTGCCGGGAGTGGTCGAAACCCTGTCGGATTGACGCGCCCAGCTCAAGCTCTCCGGGCGGGTGTGAGATATACAACGCGCTCTCGGAGATCCAAATCCCGCGAAACCGCACTAAGTTGGGTCTGCCCGCGTCATGTACTGTTCACACTGGGCTATCCCATCCGAACGGAATCCCGTGCCTCAGGCGGCCGTTCACCGACACCGCCCCGCCTGGCCCCACACCCCCCGTCCGGACCCGGCGGCCGAACCCGCCAACCCCCGCCCCACGCACCTGAGCAGGGATGACATCCGGCTGACGCCGGGCGGCGAGGAACCCGCGACGGCACCGGACGACCCCGTCCGCCCCGCCAACTCCCCCACCCGGCACCGAACGGCGGCCCCCGACCGCCCCCGAACACCCACGAGTCCGGTGACCGTGCGCACCCACACGCCGCCGCCCGCCCGCCCAACGCCCCGGCGCGCCACGGAGCGTGCTCAACCCCCGTACGGCACACGGCGGTTGGTGGCCACACGCTACGGGAGCCGGGCCGGGCGGCATGGGCACGGCCGGAACGGCCGGAACACCGCCGGAACAGGAGCGTTCCGAACGGGGCCGCGCGGTGGGCTAGTTCGTCGGGGCCTCCCGGGGGTTGCGTGCCACCGTCTTCCCCTCGGTGTTCACCCGCATCGACGCGGTGCCGTAGTCGTCACTGACGTAGAGCGCCAGCACCACCCCGTGGTCCGGGGAGAACTCCAGGCTCATGTGGCTGCGTTTGGCCTGCTTGATGCCCAGCCCGGTCTGCGCCTTCCGCCACACCCCGGGCAGCATGTCCCAGTCGAACCTGGCGAAGTCGACGCGGGGCGGCCCCTGGGCGAGACCCGCGGGCCCCCTGTTCTCCGCCTTGCCGTCCCGGTAGGAGTACGAGTGCATCAGCGACGGGTCGTCCTTGCGCGGGGCGCTGGCCGACATGTGACTGCCGTGCGACGACATCGAGGTCACCTTGGTCCCCCCGATCAGTGGCTTCAGCTTCGCCAGCCCCTCGCGCACGCCCTTCGGCGTGAAGAGGTGGTTGTCGTCCTTCTCCGCGTCGTCTCCGTCGCCGGAGCCCGCGTCCGCCACGGCGTCGGCGGCGGCGCCCACGCCCTCCAGCTTCCGCAGCAGGTCAGGCGTGTAGTTCAGCCCGGTGACGATCAGGGCCAGGGCCACCGCCGTCTTCACCAGACCCATGACGAACCGCCGGCCGCCCCGGGACCGGGAGGAGGTGATGGTGACGGGTTCCGGCCCGTCACCCCCGGGCCGCTTCGCGCCCCGGCCGACCCCGGCCGTGGCCGAGGTCGCCGGATCCCCCTCCGTGGACCCGGACTCCGCGGCACCGGACTCCTGTGCCGCGGGCTCCGGTTCGGCGACGGACCGCCGGACGAGGGCCTTCGACGCGGGGGCGGGCGTGGCCTCGGGTTCCGGTTCGGGGGCGGACCGCGGTTCGGCGGGCTCGGGTTCGGGGGTGGCCGTGGGCTCCGGCTCGAGCGCGGGGGCGGACTTCCGGTCGGCGTCCGGGTCCGGCTCCGCCCCGTCGCGCTTCTCGGGCCCGGCGGCGGGCGCCTCGGTGTCGTCCCCGGTCGTCCCGGACGGCTCCGCGCCCTCCGGTGGCGTGCCCGGCTCGGCGGCGGACGGCGTCGCGGGACGGGCTCCGGAGCGCGTGGTGGCGGCCGCGTATCCGGGCGCCGCCGGAGCCGGAGCGGGGCGCGGGGCGTGTGTCTCCTCCGGGTCACCGGGCGGGGGCTGCGGCGCGACACCCGGCTGGGTCGGCAGGGCGGCCACCTCGGCCCCCGAACTCACCACACTTCCGGGGCCGTTCGGCTCCTCCTCGGCCCTCGGCCCCGCCTCCCCTCCGGCCTCGACCGCGGCGAGCAGTTCGTCCAGGCGCGCGGCGTCCGGCCGGGCGTCGGTGTCCCGGTCGAGCAGCGCGGTCAGCACGGAGGTGAGCGGACCCGCGCGGGTGGCCTCCGGCACGGGAGCGTCCAGCACGGCGCCGAGGGTCGCCAGCACCGTGTCGCGGCGCAGCGGATGCCTCCCCTCCACCGCCACGTAGAGCACCAGCCCCAGCGACCAGAGGTCCGAGGCCGGGTTGCCCTCCTGCCCCCGGACGCGCTCCGGGGCGATGTACTCCGGCGAGCCGACGAGCGCCCCGGTACTGGTCAGCGCGCTCAACTCGCCCAGAGCCGCGATCCCGAAGTCCGTCAGGACGGGGCTGCCGTCCTCCCGCAGCAGCACGTTGCCCGGCTTCACGTCCCGGTGCAGGATGCCCGCGGCGTGCGCCGCCCGCAGCCCGGCCAGCACCCCGCGCCCCAGCCGGGCGGCCTCGACGGGCCCGAGCAGGCCCCGGTCCAGCCGGTCCACCAGGGAGCCGCCGGGCACCAACTCCATGACTAGCCACGGGAAGTCGGTCTCCGGGGCGGTGACGATATGGAAGATCGTGACCACCTGCGGATGGCGCAGCCTCGCGAGCGCCCGCGCCTCGCGCAGCACCCGTTCGCGGAGTACCCCGGCCTCCTGGGTGGGGCTGTCGCTGAACCTCGGATCGGGCGGGCGCACCTCCTTGAGGGCGACCTCCCGGTGGAGTTCGGTGTCCCGAGCGCGCCAGACCAGCCCCATCCCGCCGCCCCCGAGCCGCTCCAGCAGCTCGAACCGGTCACCGATGACGCGTCTCGCCCCGTTGTCGTCCGCCATGGCAGCAGTTTACGGAGGCCGGAGCCGTACCCGGACCCTGCGCCGCCCCTCCCCGCTCACCCACAGGCCGCCCAACTCCCGTACCTACACGATCAGTTGCACGCCGACGAGCGGCGGGGGCACGGACGGCACGAGGGAGCCACGGGGACGGCGAGGGGACACGCGGGGAACGGGCCGGAGGACGGGACACGGAGGTGTCCGTGGGCCAACGTCAGGAGACGGGGCGGGAGTCCGTCCACACGGACTCGAACTCCTCCCGGTAGGTGGCGAAGAGACCCCCTTCGCCCTCGTCCCGGCGGGGGCCGCCGGTGACACCGTCGGCGGGCCGCTGGACGAGGTCGCGGGAGCCGCCGCGCAGCACGAAGACCGGGGACTCCAGACCCCGCACCCGACGCAGGTAGGTCTGGATGACGGCCAGACCGTCGCTGCCGTCCCCGTCCACCAGGTACGCGGCGCATCGCGGGGTCTCGTCGAAGACGTGCACCTCGAAGGCGGCCGGATCGCGCAGCCGATCGCGCACCCGCCGCATGTGCAGGATGTTGGTCTCCACCGAACGGCTCAACTCGCCCTTCTTCAGGCCGAGTTCCCGTTCGCGTCGACGCACCGCGCTGCTCGCCGGGTTGAGGAAGAGCAGCCGGACCCGGCAGCCGGACTCCGCCAGCCGCACCAGCCGCCGCCCGCCGAAGTTCTGCACGAGCAGGTTGAGTCCGATGCCCATGGCGTCCAGCCTGCGGGCTCCGCCGAACACGTCCTCGGCGGGCAGGTGCCGTTGCAGCCGCACCCGGTCCGAGTGCACCCCCACCACGTCGGCGAAGCGGTCCCCCACCAGGCTCTCCACCGCGTCCACCGGAAGCCGCCCGGCGGAGGGGGTGTCCTCGTCCATCGCGCCGAGGAAGCGCAGCAACCGGGCGCACATCCGCTCCGCCTGGGCCAGCACGGTGGGCGAGAGCGCCCGGTTGCGGGCGACGGCGCTGCGCGCCACCTCCAGCTCGTCCAGGGCGAGTTCGAGTTCCCTGCGGTCGTCGAAGTACGGTTCGAAGCAGGGCCAGTGCTGCACCATCAGCTCACGCAGCTGCGGCAGGGTGAGGAAGGCGAGCAAGGTGTCGTCGGCCGGGTCGAGCAGGTAGCCCTTACGGCGGCTCACCTCCCGGACGGCCACCGCCCGCTGCACCCACTCCTGGCCGGTGGGGCCCGCCGCCGCCATGACCCAATCCTCGCCGTGCACCGGCTCGTAGATCGGGCGCAGCACGGCGGAGACGACCGATCGCGTGCGCTGCTCGACCAGGTTGATCCAGAGGTAGGCGCGACCGGCGCGCTCGGCGCGGGTGCGGACCTCGGCCCAGATCTCGGCGTCCCAGGTGAGATCGGCGCCGATCTCCATCGGGCGTGCCAGGGAGACGGCCCCCGGGGGTGCGTCGGCGGCGCCCTGGTCCTCCTCGGACACGCCCTCGCCTGGGGGAAGCTCCAGCCCTCCCGAGCCCAAATGTGCACCGCCTTCCGGACCCGTCGTTCGATCAAGGAAGACTACTGCGGCTCCGGTTCCGGTGCATCCGGAACCCCCTCAACCACCGTCTCCCGTACGGTCGTACGAGGCGACCAGCGCCCAACGGCGGCGCGAGGCGCGACCGTACACCGCCCGGCGTCCCCACTGCCAGTCCGGTACCGGAACCTCGTGACCGGTGCCCGAACGCGGTTTCCACCACACCCCTCCGTCGAACGGATATGGGGCGCGGTCCGGACTTGGCGGCGGCCGGGTCGGGGCGGGGCGCACGGGGGCTATCCGGGAATCCCGGCGTCGGCACGCGAGAGGCCGGGCGACGCGGGCGGCCCGACGGGGGCGGCCGGAGGCGGCCCGGCGACGGGGGCGGACGGCCGACGGGCCGAACTCACTGGCGCGGCGCGGTTCCCAGCTCCGGCGGCTGCGGCACGGACAGCCGGAACGCCATCTGACCGAAGCGCACCTGGTCGCCGGGGTAGACCTGCACGGAGCCCGTCACCCTGCTGTCGTTCACCCAGGTTCCGTTGCTGGAGCCCAGGTCGCGCAGGAACCAGCCCTCCACGGTGCACCGGAGCTGGGCGTGCGCCCGCGAGACCGTGAAGTCGTTGAGCCGCAGCATGGATCCGGGCGCCCGGCCGATGGACAGCGGATGTGGGGCGGGCGGGGGCAGCAGCAGTTCCGGCAGCCGCTGGGTGCGCCACGCCTTGCGGAGCATCAGTGGCGTCGCCGACACCCGGGCGATGGCGCGGGTGAACCAGCGTCCACGGTCCCGCCGGGTGGGGAGGTCGTGCAGGACGGCGTGGAGTTCCTCCTGCCACTGGGCCTTGAGGATCGCCTCGGTCCGGCGCATGAAGGTCTCGTGGGAGAGCCGTCCCTGAGCCGCGCCCTCCCGCAGCACGTCGAGCGCGCGTTCCCGGTCGCTGTCCGACAGACGCGACGGGTACGCGCTGAACTCGATCGATGTCATGCCGAGCATTTTCCGGACGTGGTCATCCCCTGTCCAGACGGGACCGGATCCGGTAGCCAGATGGAGACAAACCGCCCCGTCAAGGTCCCCACACCCACCAGCACGGGCACCGGACGCCTCCGCGCCGTACGCGAGTTCCGGACGCTCACCGCCGGACGGGACACCCCGTCAGTGTTCCACTCCCACCCCGGCACCCGGACGTCAGGGCGCCGTCCTTCGCTGCCACAGCATCTCCAGCCCCAGCACGATGGCGCACAGCACCGCGACCGTTCCGGGAACGGCCACGAACGCCACGTGGATCGGGCTGCCCTCATCCGGGAGGAACAGGTCCACCCATCCCAGGGTCAGGGCCACCGCGGTGGCGATTCCGCCGAGCCGGGAGGCCCACTCGAAGAGACGCGCGTGCCACGGCCCGGAGCCGGGCGACTCCCGCGATCGCACGTCGATGCTGAAGAAGACCAGCAGGACGGCGAGGAACGCGATCATGTCGACCATCTCGGACGAGGGCATCTGGCGCATGTCACGTTCCTTGCTGAGCGAAACCGACCTGGGTGAGCGAGCCCGACGGCACCCCAGCACCACTCACGCCGGGACAGGCACGGGCACCATAGGAGGCCGTGGAGCCGGTTCGCGGAGCGAACAGCCCGCTCCCCGCCACTCCCACACGAATGGCTCCGCGACACCAGGCCCGTTGGGCTCAGGGAGACGGCGAGCGGAAGGCCGCTCGGCACCGCGTGGGGTGGTGGTCAACTGACGTGGCGGCGGGGCGGGTTGCGGAGCAGGAGGCAGTGGGTGGGGCGGCCGTGGGTCCGCGCCAGCTGCCACTGGTGGAGGACCTGCCAGCCGTCGCATACCGCGTCCAGGGCCGTGCCGGTCAGTCCCACCGGAGCGGTGCCGTCGCTGAGGGCGGTCATCACGTACAGCAGTCCTCCGGGACGGAGCCAGCGGTGGCGGGCCCACGTCGTCCAGGTGAGGGGACGCGGCAGACAGTGGAGGCCCCCAGCACCACCCGCGCCACCGTTCCCCGCCTCACTGGCGCTTCGTGCTCGGTGCCTCCGCCGGGTCCGGGGAACGCGTTCACCGCCGCGGCGACGTCGGGAAGACGAGGGTGGCCAGGTCCGGTGAAGAGTTCTGCGACCATGCCCTGATCACCTGTCAGGTGTAGTACCTGAAGGCACGAACTCGCCCCTCTCGCCGCACAGCGCGTCTTGGGCAGGATGCGGGGCACGGTCGTTGACACGCTTCCCCAACGGATGACACCCCGAGAGAACGCCGTGTACGCGACCAGAAGGCCTCACAACCACCGTCAGGAACACGGCACATGACGACCCGAGTGCTCTGCCTGATCGCGTGTGCCGCCGAGCCCGCCCAGTCGTCGACACCGGAGTCCGTCGAGCGCGTCGCGAGGGGTGGGACGCGTGCCTGATCCTCACCCCCGTCACGCGCGAGCACGAACAGCGCCTCCGCACACTGGAGTTCCTGACGGACAGCCCCACCCGCCCGGCGGGGCGGCCGAGTTGGGCGGCCCGGCGGCCGCGCGCCCCGGGCCGCCGCCTTCCGGTGGCGGGTGGGCTACGCCGCCGCGCCGCCCGTGCCCTCGCCGGGCCCGGCCGCGTCGTCGGACTCCTTGGGCTCCAGCCGCAGCGAGATGCTGTTGATGCAGTACCGCTGGTCGGTGGGGGTCGGGTAGCCCTCTCCCTCGAAGACGTGGCCGAGGTGTGAACCGCAGGCCGCGCAGCGGACCTCGGTGCGCGTCATGCCCAGCGAGTGGTCGGCGATCAGTTCGACGGCGGCGGAGTCGGCCGGGTCGTAGAAGCTCGGCCAGCCGCAGTGCGAGGCGAACTTGGTGTCCGAGCGGAAGAGTTCGGCGCCGCAGCCCCGGCAGCGGTAGACGCCGGTGGTCTCGGTGTCGGTGTACTCACCGGTGAACGGCGCCTCGGTGCCCGCCTGCCGCAGCACCCGGTACTCGCTGGGCGTCAGCTCCGCGCGCCACTGCTCGTCCGGCTTGTCGGCCTCGTATGCCATGCTCGCTCCTCGGTCTTCGGTGGCCTGCTCGGGGGAGGGAAGGGGAGGGAAACGGGACCGGGTGGTCCGCCGGGCGGCTCAGGCCCCGAGGCGGTCCAGGATCCGGGGGCCCAGCTCGGTGACGTCCCCCGCGCCCATGGTGAGAACGAGATCGCCGGGCCGCGCCATTCCCGCGGCGAGGTCCACGGCCTCGTCCCGGGAGCCCGCGTCCCGCACCTCGGCTCCGGCCGCCCGGGCCGCCTCGGTGATCAGCGCGCTGGTCACGCCCGGCAGCGGGTCCTCACGGGCCGGGTAGATCTCCAGTACCACCGAGGCGTCGGCGCCCAGCAGCGCGTCGCCCATCTCGCGGCCCAACTCCCGGGTGCGGCTGTACAGATGGGGCTGGAACACGACGAGGACCCGGCCGGTTCCGGCCCCGGCACGCACCGCCTCCAGGTCGGCCGCCATCTCGGTCGGGTGGTGCGCGTAGGAGTCGATGACCCGCACCCCGGCGGCCTCGCCACGGAACTGGAGCCGCCGCCCCACCCCGGTGTAGCTGCCGAGCGCGGTGGCCAGCTCCTCCGCCGGGAGGCCCATCGCCACTCCGGCGGCCAGCGCCGCGACCGCGTTGGAGGCGTAGTGGCGGCCCGGCACCGAGACGGTGAAGGCCAGCTCGCGCCCGTCGATGATCACCCGCACCTCGCTGGTCAGCCCGCGCGGGGTGATGTCGGTGATCCGTACGTCGGCGTCCGGTGACTCACCGTAGGTGACGAGCCGCAGCGCGGGGCGGCCGCCGATCCGCTCGGTCAGCTCCCGGGCACCGGCCTGGTCGGCGGAGATCACCAGGGTGCCACCGGGCGGAATCCGGCCCACGAAGGTGGCGAAGGACTCGTAGACCTCCTCCAGACCGGCGTAGTTGGCGTGGTGGTCCAGTTCCACGTTGAGCACGATCGCCACCTCGGGCGCGTACGAGTGGAAACTGCGGTCGCTCTCGTCGGCCTCGGCGAGGAAGATCTCCCCGGTGCCCTGGTGCGCGTTGGTTCCGGGACCGTCGAGGTCGCCGCCGATGGCGAAGGAGGGGTCGAGGCCCATCGCGCGGAGGCTCACGGCCAGCATCGAGGTGGTGGTGGTCTTGCCGTGGGTGCCCGCGACGGCCAGCGGCCGGACGGCGTCCATCAGCGCGGCCAGCGCCGTCGCCCGGTGCATGACCCGGATCCCGCGCGCCCGCGCCTCGACCAGCTCCGGGTTGTCGTCGCGGATGGCGCTGGAGACGACGATGGCGGTGGTCCCCGGGTCGAGGTTCCCGCCCGCGTGCCCGATGTGGACGGTCGCGCCCAGCTCGCGCAGCGCCTCGTTCGTCCCCGAGTCCCGGGAGTCGCTGCCCGCCACCGCCGCGCCCCGCTGGGCGAGGATCCGGGCGATGCCGGACATCCCCGCTCCGCCGATGCCGATGAGGTGCGGGCGTTCCAGGACGGGGGGAACAGGCGGGGTGGCGGCAGCCATGGGCGCGTCTCCAGGTGGTTCGGCTTCGGCGCGCGGGGCGCGGATCAGCGCAAGACTATGCCGTGTGGGCGAACAGCTTGAGCACCGGGACGCCCACTTTGTGCCGGGCCCGCGACGCCCAGTCACGGTGGAAGAACTCCTCCACGAGGTGCGGGGCGGTGAGCACGATGACCTCGTCCGCCGAGGTCTGCTGGACGACCGAGGTGAGCAGGTCCAGCGGGTGCTCCTGGATGATCTGGCCGACCGCCTCAGCGCCCGCGTCTCTCAGCTGTCTCAGCGACTGGGACAGCGCGTGGTCGGCCGGGGCGACCGCCGCGTCCCCCTCGGGTTCCCGGTTCTCCCGGACGGCGTCGTCCAGCTCGCCGAGCGCCACGTCATCGAGCGCCCGGAGCAGCCGGTCCTGCTCGCCGCGCGGCTGGAGCAGCACGACGAAGGAGACCGGCTCGTCACCGTGCAGGGTGGTGACGAGTTCCACGTCGTCGGAGACCAACGGCTTCTCAATCATCAACACGGTCGTGACCACGACGGGCGCCCCTCTCCTCGCGGGGCCGGGACCCCGACAGAAACCATCCTGCCCCGCGTTCTCACGGGAACTTGCGCTCATCAGTCTGCCCAATGACCGGAAAGCGGAACGTAATATTCCGCCGATTGTCAGACGCGCCGGTAACGGGTGAAGAGAAAACCCCCGTCCTCCAGCACCGCGTCCAGGGCGAAGTCCGCGGGCTCCGGGAGCACCGGCCCGCTCGTGATCCGCGAGGCGTCCCCCGAGGTGATCCGGGGCGCCACCGAAAGGCAGATCTCGTCCAGCACCCCGGCCGCCGCCAGCGCCCCCAGCAGCCGGGGCCCGCCCTCGGTCAGCTGCCGCCGCAGCCCGCGCTCCGCGAGCGCCCCCGGCACGTTCGCGGGATCCGCGACGGCGGCGCTCCCCGCGAACACCACCTCGGCACCGGCCTCCCGCGCCCGGGCCACCCGGTCACCGGGCGCCGCCGCCCCGGTCACCACCAGGGTCGGCACCCGCGGGCTGGTGAACAGCGGCTGCTCGAAGTCGAGTTCCAGGCTCGCGCTGACCACGGCGATCGCCGGAACCGGCCGCTGACCGGCCGCTGACCGCCGCTCCACGAAGGCGTCCCGGCGCTTCGCGGGCCCGTACCCCTCCTGGCGGACCGTCTGCGCCCCGACGACGACCACGTCGGCCAGCGCCCGCAGCACCCCGAAGATCCGCATGTCGGCGCGGGAGGACAGCGGCTGGGAGCGTCCGTCGTGGTGCACCGCCCCGTCCAGCGAGGCGACCATGTTCGCCCGCAGCCAGGAGCGCGGCACCTCTCCGGTGGCACCCGTCTCCGGGTAGGCGTAGGCGTCGGCCAGCGCGTCGAGACTCCACTCGGGAGACCGCTCCGGCCCTGCTGAGCTGGAAGGGAACAGGCGTCGCATAGGCGGCAGTGTGGCACGTCCCACCTCTCCCGCCCCGGGCGGTGAACCCCCCACCCGCACTACGATGGCCGAGTGTCCACCTCGCCCACCCGGATATCCACGCCCGCTGGCGGCCCCGCCCGAGAGCCCCTCGCGCTCACGGCGCGCACGCCCCAGGTCCCGGCCGAGCGACTGGTCGCCGAGCTGGTACCACCGCCGCGCTTCGCGGACGCCCGCTTCGGCAGCTACCTCCCTGATCCGGCCCAGCCCAGCCAGGCCGAGGCCGTACGGGTGCTCAGCGCCTTCGCGGACGGGCTCGGCGCGCGCGGCGGACCGGAGCGGGCCGGAGGCGGGCTGACGGGCTGGCTGCGCCGTCTGCGGGGCGGCGCTTCCAGGCCGACACCCGGGCGCCCGGCGGGCAGCGGCACCAGCGGGGTGTACCTGGACGGCGGGTACGGCGTCGGCAAGACGCACCTGCTCGCCTCGCTCTGGCACGCGGCGCCCGCGCCGCCGGAGCGGAAGGCGTTCGGCACCTTCGTCGAGCTGACGAACCTGGTGGGCGCGCTCGGCTTCCAGCAGACCGTGCGGACGCTCAGCGGCCATCAGCTGCTCTGTATCGACGAGTTCGAGCTGGACGACCCCGGCGACACGGTGCTCGTCTCCTCACTGCTGAGCCGCCTCGTGGAGGAGGGCGTGGCGCTCGCGGCCACCTCCAACACACTGCCGGGCAAGCTGGGCGAGGGCCGGTTCGCCGCCGCCGACTTCCTCCGCGAGATACAGGGGCTCTCCGCGCACTTCCGAGCCCTGCGCGTGGACGGCCAGGACTACCGTCACCGCGGCCTCCCCGCGGCACCGGCGCCCCGGACCGACAAGGAGGTGACCAGGGCCGCCCGGCACACCCCCGGCACCTCCCTGGACCACTTCCCCGCACTGCTGGACCACCTCGCCGCGGTCCACCCGAGCCGGTACGGCGCCATGGTCGAGGGCGTCGCCGCGGTCTGCCTCACCGGGGTCTGCCCGGTGCCGGACCAGGCGACCGCGCTGCGTCTGGTGGTGCTGGCCGACCGGCTCTACGACCGCGAGGTGCCGGTACTCGCCTCCGGCGACTCCTTCGACCGGCTGTTCAGCGAGGAGATGCTGAACGGCGGCTACCGGAAGAAGTACTTCCGGGCGATATCCCGGCTGACCGCCCTCGCCCGCGACGGCGGCAGCCTGGACGCCGGAAGCCCGGACGGTGCGCGTCCGGACGCCGGGAGCCTCGGCACCGAGCGGCGGACGGGCGAGCTGACCGCCGGTCGCTGAGCCCCGTTCCCGCGTCGCACCGCTTCCCCCGCGCGCTCCTCCCGCCCTCGCCGCCCCCGCTCCGGGCGCTCCCGGGCCGGGGGCCCCCGGGCCGCGCCCGCCCGGCCGAGGACGCCGTCCGTCGCCGGTGACCGGAGACGCCCCCTCGGCTCCCGGCCCCTCGCTCCCGGCATCAGCTCTCGGCCCCCGTGCCCGGCGCCCTGCCCCCGGTGACGCGCACTCAGTCGGCCGAGGGTCCTCCCGAACGCGCGTAGATCTCTTTCACGGCATTACCCCCGGACCTCACCCATACCTCCTCCGGGATTCGGTCGCACCCGTGTGCGGACCCCACCCGTCCGTGGTACACACACCAGGTCCCCAGCGGTGATCCACGCGCGCGTGGGAGCGCCGCTGACCTGTCCGCCAACAGGGAGTTGCCGATGTCCACGACCCGACGTCAAATCCTCGCCAGAACCGGGGCTCTGGGAACGGGTGTCGCCTTCACCGGTGCGTTCTCCGAGCTGTTCGCCGGTACCGCCGCCGCCCAGGCCACCGGAGGGCGCTCGGGTTACGGCCCGCTCGTGCCCGACCCGGATGGGCTCCTCGACCTGCCGGAGGGCTTCAGCTACCGGGTGCTCTCCCGCGAGGGGGACGAACTCCCCTCCGGTGAGGGCAAGGTTCCCAGCAACTTCGACGGCATGGCGGCCTTCGAGGGACACGGGCGCCCGTCACACATCGACCGGCCGGGCCGGGGTGGACGGGTGTGGCTGGTCCGCAACCACGAGAACCGGATGGACGCCGAACTCGGGGTCCCCACCACCAAGGGCCTGACCTACGACCCGGAGGCCAAGGGCGGCTGCACGCTGCTGGAGCTGGACTCCGAGAACAACGTGCTGCGCGAGCAGGTCGGCATCGCCGGTACCTCCACCAACTGCGCCGGCGGGCCCAGCCTCTGGGGCACCTGGCTGACCTGTGAGGAGACCGAGTTCAAGGCGGGCGAGGAAGGCCACTCCCGCGACCACGGCTTCGTCTTCGAGGTCGGCTTCGACAAGAAGCGGCCCACCTCCACCGAACCGCTCAAGGACATGGGGCGGTTCCAGCACGAGGCGGTCGCCTTCGACCCGCGGACGGGCGTGGTCTACGAGACCGAGGACGCCTTCGAGAAGCCCTTCGGGCTCTTCTACCGCTTCCTGCCCAACAAGCCCCGGGGCGGCTACGGTTCGCTGCACGCGGGCGGCACCCTGGAGGCCATGCGGGTACCGGGCGTGGCGGACCTGTCGGTCGTCTCCGAGCCGGGGCAGTGCTTCGAGGACATCGAGTGGATCGAGGTCCCCGACCCGCTGGCCGCCGAAACCCCCATCCGCTTCCAGGACTTCGGCAAGGGCGGCATCACCCACGCGCAGAAGCTGGAGGGGTGCTACTGGGGCAACGACAGCGTCTACTTCGTCGCCAGCTACGCCAAGAGCGCCGAGGGCTCCCAGGCCGACCACTACGGCCAGATCTGGCGCTACGAGCCGGAGCGGAACAAGCTGACGCTCGTCATCTGCTTCGGCCCGGACACCGACCTGGAGCTGCCGGGCGAGGAGCCGGACAACATCTGCCTGGCCCCCAGCGGCGGGCTGATGGTGTGTGAGGACGGCGAGGGCGCCCAGCACGTCTACGGCCTCACCCGGCACGGCAAGGTCTACCCGATGGCCCGCAACGCGCAGAACATCGGTGACGAGGACGAGCCCGAGTGGGGCGAGTTCGCGGGGGTCACCTTCTCCCCGGACCACCAGACGATGTACGTCAACTGCTACAACCCGGGCACCACGTTCGCGATCACCGGGCCCTGGAAGCACTGACCGCCAGCGCCCCGGCGCCGCCCCGCGCGGTTCCCGGGGACGCCCCGCCGGTCCGCCCGGCACCGCGCCGCACCGGCCACCGGAGTCCGCTCCGGCGGCCGGTGCCCGTGCGTCAAGGGGACGTCTCGGCGCCGCGCGCGTCGGGCGCACGCGCGGCGCGGCGGGTCAGCGAGCGCGGCGGGCCAGTACGCAGACCAGCGTCACCGCGCCGGCCGCCGCGCCCGCGGCGAGCGGCGGGGAAAGCCAGGCGACGTCGACCGTCCCGGTGTCGGAACCGGTGACCAGCGCGCGTATCGACGCGTTGGCGGGCGAGGCACCGAGCGCCAGCAGCAGCACGCTGGCGAGCAGACCGCCGCTGACCGACCAGCCGGTGCCCCGGAGCAGCGGCCGGTTGCAGAGCGCCCCGGCCAGCGTGCCGCACAGCGCGCAGACCAGGGCGGCGAGCAGTCCGGCCCCGGCGGCCGGGAGCAGCGGCACCGCGACCCGTCCGTCGGTGCTGTGCGGATCGCTGAGCAGCAGCACCGCCGCCGTGCCCGGCACGGCGAGCGCCAGCGCCGAGAGCAGCGCGGTGAGCACCGCCGCCAGTTGCACCGTCGCGGGTCCGGCCACCGCCGCGACGCAGTCCCGGGACGCCTCGGGCTCGTGGGTGACGCAGATCCGTACGAGCCAGGCGGTGACGGGCAGCAGCCCGGCCGCCGCGTAGGCGAGCGAGTCCAGCAGCGGTTCGCCGTACCGCACTCCGGCGGCGAGGACCGCCAGGTAGAGCAGGAGGGGTGGCAGCCAGCGCTGCGAGCGGAGCAGCAGCGAGGTCTGGTAGCGCAGCAGCGGCGGGAGGACCGCCCGGACCGCCACGGATCGCCCGGCCCCGGGCGCCGTCACCTCGGCGTCACCCCTGCTCATCGCGGTCCCCTCGCTCGTGTCCCCGGCGTTCGGCGGGTCCAGCGGGTCCCTCGTGCCGCACGCTCCCGGGTGCCTCCGGTTCCGGGGGATCCGCCTCCCGCTCGGCGGACCTCGTAACGCCGGGGGGTCCAGGGGGACTCGGGGGTTCGGGGGGACGTGGGGCGCCGGGGGCGTCGGGGGGTTCGGCGGTCTCCGGGGGGCCTATTCCCCTGGTGGGTCCGGGGTGTTGGTCCCGGCTGGCCGGTGGGGCGGGTGCGGAGCCGGAAGCGGAGGGGGGTGGTGGAGCCTCGGCCGGTGTGGCGGAGCGGACGTGCCAGGGCGGGCTGGCGGTGAGCAGCGCCCGCAGCAGCGCGTCGGAGGCGGGAGCGGGCACCGTCAGGGTGACGGTGCCGTCGGCGCGCTGCTCGCGCACCCGCGCGCCGGGCGGGCCGAGCGGCGGGCGGGCGCCCGGCGGTCCCTCCGCCTCCACCCTGACGCTCGGGCCGTCCTCGGCGCGCGCTCCGCCCGGGGCCTCCGGCGCTCGCGCTCCGGAGCCGGGGACGGCCCACACGGTGCCGTCCCCCACCCGGTAGGCGGTGTCCTGGACTCCCGCGAGCCGCCGGGGGTCGTGGTCGACGAAGACGACGGTTCCGCCGTCGGCGACCCGCTCGGCCACCGCGCGGTCCAGCAACTCCCGGGCTGGCTGGTCGAGTCCGGTCCACGCCTCGTCGAGGACGAGCAGTCCGGGGCCGCCCAGCAGCGCCTGCGCGACCGCCACCTTCTGGCTCGTCCCCTTGGAGAGTTCGGCCAGCGGGGTGCTCGCGAACTCGCCCGCGCCGAACCGTTCGAGCCATTCGCGGGCGGCGCGGCGGGCGGTCCGCCCCCGCAGGCCGTGCAGTCGCGCGAGGTGGACGAGGTAGCCGAGGGCGGTGAACGGCAGGGCGGCGGGGAAGCGTTCGGGCACGAAGGCGCTCGGGGGACGGCCGGTGATCCGGCCCGTGCTGGGCGCGTCGATTCCCGCCAGCAGCCGCAGCAGCGTGGACTTGCCCGAGCCGTTGCCACCCTCCACGCGCAGCAGCGCGGGACGGGGCAGCTCCAGGTCGATCCCCTTCAGCACCCAGGGTCCGCGCGGCCCGTAGCGGCGGCCGACCCCGTGCAGCGTCATGGGCACGGTCATGGACACGACCCTAGTGCCTGGCAGACTGGGCCGGGTGAGCCCAGCGGAAACCCCCGGTGACACGCCCCTCCGCCGTTACGTCCTGCCTCTCGTCGTCCGGGTCGAGCGCGCGAACCCGCCCACCCGCGTCGACGCGCTGGAGACGGCCGCCCGCGCCACGGTGACCCTGCTCGCCGACCCCCGCGCCGCCCAGTCCGGCGGGGAGTGGCGGGAGGTGGTGGAGCTGTGGGAGGAGCGCGGCATCCGCAAGGTGGTGCGCAGGGCGCGCGGCGCCGAATGGCGCCGGGTGGCTCCGCTGCCGGGCCTCACCGTCACCGGCCGGACGGCCGAAGTGCGCGTCTTCCCCCCGGTGCCGCTGGACGACTGGCCGTACGAGTTGTCCCGGCTCCAGGTCTCCGGCACCGACCTCGACGACCCCGAGCCGCCGGGCCCGCCCCCGTCCGGGGTGCCGGTGCTGTGGACCAGCCCGGAGCTGACGATGTCGGCGGGCAAGGCGATGGCCCAGGCCGCGCACGGGGCACAGCTGCTGTGGTGGGCCCTGGACGCCGGGCGGCGCACGCGGTGGGCCGCCGAGGGCTTCCCGCTCGCCGTCCGCGCGGCCCACGGTGGCGAACACTGGGCGCGGCTGCGGGAGTCGGGCGCGCCGGTGGTGCGGGACTCGGGGCTGACGGAGATCGCACCCGGCTCGGAAACCGTGGTGGCGGAGCACGAAGCGTGGCATCCTCACCGCACGGGGTGATTCCCGTCCCAGGGGCAACGACTCGCGGGGGGTGTGTGGCCCATGGCCGAGGGCGCGTTAGCGGCGGCGCACGGACGCGGCACCGAGGGTGTGCTGCATCTCGTGGGCGAGTGTCTGAGCCAGCCTCCGGGCACCGAACGGCCGGTGGTGATGCTGCTCGGGCCGCACGGCAGCGGCGCCAGCGGGGCGCACAACCAGCTGATGGTGCGCTTCGGGCGGAGTGAGGTCCCCTTCGCCTACGTCAACTTCGGCTCCGAGCAGCCGCTGCTGCCCCGGCACGCGCTCGCCCTCATCGCCCGTCAACTGGAGCGAAAACTCCCGCAGTTCCGGGTGTCCCGCTTTCCGCTGCTCACCCTGGGCCTGCTCACCTCGGACAACGAGATCCGGCTCGGCCCGGCGGACCACCGCTCCCGGCAGCGGCGTCATCTCCGCGCCCAGCTCGGTGAGTTCGAGGACCGTTCGGTGGAGCGGTACGGCGACTACCTCTCCGGCTTCATGCTCGTCGGCGAGCAGGCGCTCGGGCTGCCCATCGGCGCCCCCTCGGGCGTGCAGGAGCTGGTGCAGGGCGCGGCTCGGGAGGGGATGCGGGTGGTCTCCGGGCTGTTCACCAACCGGGGCTTCACCGAGGGCGCCACCTGGTACGCGGGCCACCAGCTGAGCCGCAGCTCCGGCCCGTGGGACGCGCTGATCGACCTCAACCAGTGGCGGCACAGCGGCTCCGAGGACGACGCGCTCCGGCTGGAGCGGGTGCTGTTCGCGGCGTTCCTGGAGGACCTGCGGCGGGCCGTCAACCGCTCCTTCGCGCCCCGCTCCTTCCTCCTGCTGCTGGACAACGTGCACACCCCGCACGGCAGACGGTTCCTGGACCTGCTGGTGCGCTCCCGGCAGGACGCGACGGAGGAGAGTCTGACCTGCGATCCGCTGACCTGCGTGGCGAGCGTCAACCGCTGGCTGACGCGCTGGGGTCCGTCCTCCGGGGAACAGTGGCGCTGGGTCCCCCGCGAGACGGACGGCGCCTCGCTGGACGACTGGCGTGCCCGCCGCCCCTCCGGCGGCAGCGCCGACGCCTGGTGGTACCCGCTCCGGCTGCGCGACCTCACCCTCAACGAGGTCCGCGTCCGGCTGTCCGTCACGCCCCAACTCGACCCGTCCCTCGCCCCGTTCGTGCACCGGCTGACGGGCGGGCTGCCCCGCGCCGTCCGGCAGGTGACGACGCTGATGGAGCGCGCCGACATGCCGCCGCACGGCACCGAGCGGGACGCCTGGCTGCGCAACCTGCTCGACCACCCGCTGGTCGACGAGGAGACCGAGGCCCGGGAGGGCGATCCGGACGCGGAGCTGCCCACGCTGGCCGAGGCCGCGCTCGGCCCGCTCCTGGAGAGGTTCACCACCGACCAGCGCGGCACCCTGACGGAGTGCGCGGCGGCGCTCGACCTGTCGATCGCCACCCAGGTGCTCAGCGAGGGCATCCGCTCCCCCGCCGGAACCTCGCTGTTCAGCGCGGCCCGCTCGGCCTTCCTCCTCCTCGAACGGGGGCCGGGTGAGCAACCCCCGCCCACCCTGCACCCCTGGCTGCGGCGGCTGTTGCTCTGGGAGCTGGCCAAACGCCCGGAGGACTGGGACACCGCGCACGAGCTGCTGGCCGACTACTTCCGCTCCGACGGGCGGCCGGTGCAGGAGATGTACCACCGGCTCGCCGGGCACCAGCTCGGCCAGGTCACGGAGTACCTGGTGCGGCGCTACCAGTCGGTGGACGCGCGGCGCTGGATCAGGGAGTTCAACGCGATCACCGCGGCGCCGCACCGGCACCCGGCCAGCCGGGACCACCGCGCGCTGGTGAGTTCGCTGACCCCGGCGGCGCCCCGCACCGCCAACCCGGTGGAGGCCGACATCCGCGCGCTGCTGGTCGCCCGCTGGGTGTGGAGCGACCCGCTGGCCGATCCGGGGATGCGGCTCACCGAGACCGTCGGGGAGCGCTTCGCGCGGCTCTCCGAGCATCCCAGGGGCGACAACCTGTACCTGTTCAACGAGGCGGAGCGCTACCGCAGTTGGCTGCATCCGCAGACGCGCACCGTGGAGGGGTGAGACGGATGGTCCGGATCGAGTGGCGACTGGACCGCGTCAAGCGGATCGCGGCCGTGGTGCTCGCGCTGGCGGTGGTCGCCGTCGCGGTGCCGCTGCTCCTCGACTGGCGGGAGGACCGCCAGGCCGAGGAGGACCAACGGGCGGCGGAGAGGGAGAACTTCTGCGCGAAGGGCATCGCGCGCAAGCCCGTGGGCGGGAAGCGCGGCGGGAGCGCGCACGAACGGGGGAACGGCGAGGAGCGGAGGGAGTGCGTCGGGGTCACCGACGGCTCCTACGTGTTCTACACCCGCTCCGGCGACTCCTCGCCGAGCGAGCAGGAGAGGAAGGACCTCAAGGAGGTCATGCGGAAGATCGAGAAGGAGAACCGCCGCGTCGAACGGGAGACCAAGAAGTACGTCAGCGTCGCGTACGTCACCACACTCACCCTCCAGTCGTCCGACTCCAACCCCCAGGAGTCGGTGCTGCACGAGTTGCAGGGCGCGCACGCCGCCCAGCTGCGGCACAACACCGGTGACCGCAGCGCCCACCCGAAGATGCGGCTGCTGGTCGGCAACGTCGGCAGCGAGTCGGCCCACTGGAAGCACACGGCGGACGAGCTGCTGAAGCTCCGCGACACCCCCGACCGGCTGGTCGCGGTGACCGGCCTGGGCCCGAGCACGGGAAAGAACCGCGCCATGGTGCGTCGCCTCTCGGAGAACGGCCTCGCCACCGTCGCCAGCACGATGACGGCCTCCAACTTCAAGCACATCGAGTACTTCGTCCGGGTCTCCGCTCCGAACGAGGAAGAGGCCAAGGCCGCGGCACGGTACCTCAAGAAGGACGACGAGCGGAGCCGGGGCAGCGCGGTCATCGTGCGGGACAGGTCGAAGAACAACCACTACGCGCAGAACCTGGGCCCCGCCTTCGAGGACGAGTTCACCGCGAACGGCGGCAAGGTCGACACGACTCCGGAGCTGACCTTCAACTCGGAGGCGGAATCGGCGTGGCGCTCCAAGATGCACATGATGCCCCGCCAACTCTGCGCCAAGGACCGGAACGTCATCTTCTTCTCCGGACGCGGCATGCATCTCACCGCGTTCCTCAAGGCCCTGCGCAACCGCACGGAGTGCCAGAAGCAGAACTTCACCGTGATCACCGGTGACGACACCACGAACCTCACCGAGCGGGACATCCGGGAGGCGGAGAAGACCGGCATCGAGGTGATCTACGCCGGGCTGGCCCACCCCGACGTGTGGAAGGACCGCGAGGACGAGAAGCCCAGCCCGGCGATCACGGCGGTCGAGAAGGTCGCCGGGAGCACCGACGACGGCCAGGCCCTGGTAGCGCACGACGCGGTGATCACCGTCGCTCAGGCGCTCACCATGCTCACCAGCAAGGAGGGCCGGTTCACCGGCGAGAGCGTCGGCGAGATGTTCTACTCCATGAAGGGGGACGAGGCGCCCGGCGCCAGCGGCCCGCTCTCCTTCGACGAGAACGGCACCCCGAGGGACAAGGTGATCCCCATCCTGCGGCTGACCAAGGACGGACGGACCGAACTGGAGGACGTCTCCTGGCCGGAGGAGCGCTGAGCCACCGGCCACCGCCCACCCCGGAACCGACGCCGGGGACGCCGCGTCCCTCCCAGAGCCGGGAGACGGCGGGACGGGAGGAGACGGGATGACGCGGCTCGGGACCGGGATCGGATGGCGGCCGGAGATCGCCGGGGAGATCGCGGCGCTACCCGGCGTCGACTGGGTCGAGGTGGTCGCGGAGAACATCGCCCCACGCCACCTCCCGGACGCCCTGCGGCGGTTGCGGGAGCGCGGCACCACCGTCGTACCGCATGGAGTGGGGCTCAACCTGGGGGGCGCGGAACCCCCGGACCCGGAGCGGCTGACGGCCTTGGCCGCCCGCGCGGAGGCGCTGTCCGCCCCGCTGGCCACCGAGCACATCGCGTTCGTCCGTGCCGGAGGCCCGCTCACGGGCGCGCGGCGGCTGGAGGCCGGGCACCTGCTGCCGCTCCCCCGCACCCGTGACGCGCTGGACGTGCTGTGCGCCAACGTCCGTCTCGCGCAACGGGAGTTGCCGGTCCCCCTCGCCCTGGAGAACATCGCCGCGCTCGTGAACTGGCCCGAAGAGGAGCTGACCGAGGGCCAGTTCCTCACGGAACTAGTCGAACGCACCGGCGTCCGGCTGCTGCTGGACGTCGCCAACCTGCACACCAACCACGTCAACCGGGGCGAGGACCCGGCCCGCGTCCTGGACGAACTCCCGCTGGACGCCCTGGCGTACGTGCACGTGGCGGGCGGCGTCGAGCGGGACGGCGTCTGGCACGACTCGCACGCCCACCCGGTGCCGCCCGCCGTGCTGGACGTCCTCGCCGAGCTGTGCTCCCGCGTCCGCCCCGACGGCGTACTGCTGGAGCGGGACGACGACTTCCCCGGCGCGGAGCTGGCCGCCGAACTCGACGCCATCCGGGGCGTGTTCGGCACACCGGAGGTGAACACCCGTGACGTCCGCGCCTGAACCCCGCCGGGCGGCCCCCGAGCGGATCGCGGAACCCGTGCCGCCCCCGGGGTCACCTCTCGCCCCGACGGAGGACGGAGAGCTGGCGGCCGCCCGACTGCGGCTGGCCGCCGCGCAGTTCGCGCTGCTCTCCGCCGTCACCGCCGACGCCCCCACCCCGCCCGGCTTCGACGCGGAGCGGCTGGCCGTCCAGCGGCGCGCGCTGCTCGGCAAGCGGCGCGACGTGGTCGCCAAGGTGGCCCCCGAAATCCCGGAGCTGCTCGGCCCGTCGGCCTACCGCGCCCGCTTCCCCGAGTACGCGGCGGGGCGCCCGATGACCGGCACCTACCGGCAGGACGCCCTGGACTTCGCCGTGTGGCTGCTGGACCGGCGGCTCCCGGAGGACCGCCGCGACCGCGCCCGGCTGCGGCGGTGGTGGCGCGAGCGGTCCGGACCCGCTCCCCTCCCCCGGGGACGCCTCCCCCGGCTGCTGCGCCGTCTCCACCTCGCCTGACCCACGGCCACCCTCGGCTCCCTCGGCTCCCGGGCCCCGAACGCCGGGGACGGACGCCCGGCACCGGGCCCGCCTCTCCCGGAGCGGCCCGACGGCACCCTCCAGAAAAACGACCGCCCAGGGGCCCGGCCGCCCGTACGAACCCCCGGCCGGAGTCCGCTTTTCCGTCCGGATGGTGGAAACCGGATGGCGCCGCGGCCGGGGCCTGGATACAAACAGTCCATGTGGGTGCCGCTGCTCCTGTTGTCCTCGGTGGTCGCGATCCTGGCCTGCGCCCGGCTGTGCCAGGTGTCGCTGGCCGCCGCCGAGGCCGCCGAGAACACGCTCCTCGGCCCCACGGACCCCGAACCGAGACTGACGCTGTACGAGACGGCGTACCTGCGCGGCGGACCGCGCCGCGTCACCGACCTCGCCCTCCTCACCCTGCAACGGCAGCGTCGGCTGCTGCTCGCGCACACCGGGTGGGTCACCGTGGTCCACGCGGACGCGGGCGACCACGTCGAGCGCTCGGTGATCGCCGCCATCGGCGGCCCCGGCGGGCAGTCCACCCTGCCGCCGGTCCGCTCGGCGCCCGGCGTCGTCAGCGCGGTGGGCGACCTGGCCGAACGCCTCGCGGGCGCCGGGCTGACCGTGCCGGAGGCGGTGCGCGCCGAGGTCCGCTCAGCCCTGGCCCACCTGCGGATGGCCGCGCTGTTCGTACTGCTGACCGGCGGCGCGGCGGAACTGCTGTGGGGCGCCCCCGAGGACTCGGCGGCCCCGGGGCTCTGGTTCGCGCTGCCCCTGCTGCTGATCCTCGGCACTCTCGTGGTGGCCCGCTTCGAGATCCACCCCTACACGCGCTGGGCCTCCCCCGAGGGCGAACGGCTCCTGATCGAGGTCACCCGGGAGAGCCGCTACGACCGGGTCCGCCGGGAGGGCGCGGACGCCGGGACCGGGCCGGGGCCGGAGACGGAACGCGCGCTGACCGACTTCGCGCTGCACGGCCCGATAGCGCTCCCCGACCCGGCGCTGCGCGCCGCGCTGGGCGGCGCCCGGCTCACCCGCCGCGAACGCTGAATCCGCCCCGGCGGGCGGGGCTACCGGGTCAGACCAGGCCCGCCAGCAGCTCACCGACCGGCCTGCGCCGCCCGGTGAAGAACGGCACCTCCTCCCGGACGTGCAGCCGCGCCTCGGAGCCGCGCAGGTGACGCATCAGGTCGACGATGCGGTGCAGTTCGTCCGCCTCGAAGGCGAGGATCCACTCGTAGTCGCCCAACGTGAAGGACGGCACGGTGTTGGCGCGCACGTCCGGGAAGCCGCGCGCCATCCGGCCGTGGTCGGCGAGCATCTTCCGCCGCTCCTCGTCCGGCAGCAGATACCACTCGTACGACCGGACGAACGGGTAGACGCTGACGTAGTCGCGCGGCGTCTCGTCGGCCAGGAACGCCGGGATGTGCGACTTGTTGAACTCCGCCGGGCGGTGCAGCGCCATGTTCGACCAGACCGGCTCCAGCAGGCGGCCCAGCCGGGTGCGGCGCAGCCGGTTGTAGGCCGACTGGAGCGCGTCCGAGGTCTCCGCGTGCCACCAGACCATGAGGTCGGCGTCGGCGCGCAGCCCGGAGACGTCGTAGCTGCCGCGCACCACCACGTCCTCCTCGGCCAGCTCCGCGAAGAGCCGCTCCACCTCCCCGGCCAGCGCCGCGCGGTCCTCCGGCAGCGCCTCCCGCAACCGGAAGACGGACCAGAGGGTGTACCGGATGACCTCGTTCAGGTCCTTGGCCCGCTTGCCCGCGCCCCGCTCGTTCTCCTGTGCGTTCGTCATGACTCTCTCTCACTCACTGCCCGGCCGTGTCCCGGCCAGGATGTCCTCCGCCGCCCGCCGCCCACCGCCGACGCAGGCGGGCACCCCGACCCCGTCGTACACCGCGCCGCACAGCACCAGCCCCGGCAGCGCGGCCACCGCCGAGCGGATCCCCGCCACCCGGTCCAGGTGCCCCACCGGGTACTGCGGCAGCCCGCCGTACCAGCGGGTGACGTCCGTGTCGACCGGCCGGGCCGACAGCCCGGTCGCCTCCGCGAGGTCGGCCAGGGCGAGGTCGGCCAGTTCGGCGTCCTCCCGCTCCAGCACCGCCTCGTCCCCGTACCGGCCGAGCGAGGCGCGGAGCACGAAGAGGTCCGGCGCGGACTTCTCCACCCACTCCCACTTGACGCTGGAGAACGTGGCCGCCTTGATCGACCGGCCGTCGACCGGCGGGACGAGGAAGCCGCTGCCCTCGGGGGTGCTCGGCAGCTCCGCCCGTGCGAAAGCCATCGTGACCAGCGCCATCGAGGCGTACTCGACAGCGTCCAGCTCGGTGGCGGCGGCCGGGGCCCACGGACTCAGCAGCCGCGCGGCCCGCGGGGCGGGCAGCGCCAGAACGACCGCGTCCCCCGCGATCGCGCCCTCCCCCGTGTCGGCGCTCCAGCCGCCGGGGGTGCGGTGCAGCGCCCGCACCGTGACGCCGGTGCGCAGTTCGGCGCCCGCCGCGCGGCAGCTCTCCGCCACCGCCGTCGGCAGCCGCCCCACACCGCCCTCGATCCCCATGAACACCGGCCCGCCCTCCGGGCCGGGCGTGGGCTCCTCGCGCAGCGCGCGCACCGCCGCCAGCAGGGAGCGCTCCGCGCGGGCCGCCTCGTACAGCCGGGGCACGGCGGCGCGCAGCGAGATGCGGTAGGCGTCGCCCGCGTAGACCCCGCCGAGCAGCGGCTCCACGAGCCGGTCCACGACCTCGTGCCCCAGCCGCTCCGCGACGTACGCGCCGACCGCCACGTCCGCTCCGACCTCGGTACGCGGCAGCCGTTCGTCCTCCGCGATACGGGACAGTCCGGCCGGGGAGACGACCGAGGCCACCGCCTCCGGCTCCCCGGGCACCCCCATGACGTGCCCGCGCGGCATCGGGCGCACCGCGCCGCGGGTCCACAGCGCCCCGCCGGTGACCCGGGGGACGCGCAGGGCGTCAGCCAGCCCGGCAGCGCGCGCCAGCTCCACCGCCTCCGGACGGCGGGCCAGCAGCGACTCGGCCCCCAGGTCGACGGTGACACCCGCGACGGTGCCGGTGCGCAACTTCCCGCCGAAGCGCGGGGAGGCCTCCAGCAGCGTGACGCGCGCGCCGCCCTCCAGCAGCCGGTGCGCGGCGGCGAGGCCCGAGATGCCCCCGCCGATGACCAGAACGTGCATAACCGCAGTCTTCCAGACGCCCCTTCGGCGCCCGCGCCCGATCCCCGGTAGCGCGGGTCCCCAGCCGGTGGGTCAGCGGGCGGTGCGCTCGTGGACGTGGGAGACGAGGCGGGTGAGCGCCTCCGGGTCGGTGTCCGGCAGCACCCCGTGGCCGAGGTTGAAGACGTGGCCCTCCAGGGCGGCGGCCGACTCCAGGACCCGGTCCGCCTGCCGCTCCACCGCGGAGCGCGGCGCGAAGAGCACCGCCGGGTCCAGGTTGCCCTGGATCGCCTTGCCGGGCCCCACCCGCCGGGCGGCCTCGTCCAGCGGCACCCGCCAGTCGGCGCCGACCACATCGGCCCCTGCCCGGCCGAGCAGCGGCAGCAGCTCCCCGGTGCCGACCCCGAAGTGGATGCGGGGGACGCCGTATTCCGCGACCGACTCGAAGACCTTCGCGGAGGCGGGCAGCACCGACCGCTCGTAGTCGGCGGGCGCCAGCGCCCCCACCCACGAGTCGAACAGCTGGACCGCGGCGGCCCCGGCCTCGATCTGTACCCGGAGGAACGCCGAGGTGATGTCCGCGAGCCGGTCGAGAAGCGCCGCCCACAGCTCGGGGGCGCCGTACATCAGGGCCTTGGTGTGCTCGTGGTTCCGCGAGGGGCCGCCCTCCACCAGGTAGCTGGCGAGGGTGAACGGGGCACCGGCGAAGCCGATCAGCGGGGTGGCGCCCAGCTCACCGGTGAGCTGGCCCATCGCCTCGGTGACGTACCAGACGTCCGCGGGCTCCAGCGGGCGCAGCCGCTCCAGGTCGGCCCAGGTGCGGATGGGCCGCTCGACGACCGGGCCGACGCCCGGCTTGATGTCCAGATCGACGCCGATGGCCTTCAGCGGCACCACGATGTCGCTGAAGTAGATCGCGGCGTCCACGCCGTGCCGCCGCACCGGCTGGAGGGTGATCTCGGTGACCAGGTCGGGCCGCATGCAGGACTCCAGCATCGCGGTGCCCTCCCGCACCTTCCGGTACTCCGGAAGGGAGCGGCCAGCCTGCCGCATGAACCACACCGGGGTGTGCGGGACCGGTTCCCGGCGGCAGGCGCGCAGGAACGCGGAGTCCTGGACGCCGGAACGCGGGGCGGCGACCGCGGCGTCCAGGGAGGAGCGGGCGCCGCGCCCGGCGCCGGAGGTCTCTGTCGGCTGGCCGCTCGGCCCGTGGTTGGCACTCACGCCCCGAGTCTCGCACGCCCCGCGGGGTGTCCCTACCAACGCCGGACGCCCGGGCCGCCTACCCTTCCGCCCATGGCTGCGGCTCGAACACCGATGACGGGGGGCTCCGCCGGGTCCGAGGGCCCCGGCGGCACGCGACAGGACGAGGGACCCGGGGAGCCGAGCGCCTTCCGGCAGGCCGTCGCCGCGCTCCGGGCGGCCCGCCCCCGCCCCGAGATCCGGCTCTCCGGACTGCCGGCGCCCAGACGGCTCGCCCCGTACGCATTCGCCCTGGAGGCCTCGGTGGCGGAGGCCGCCGGGGAGGGCGGCGACGGGGCGGAGCCCGAGGAACTGGCCGACGGCCGGTTCGTGCTGCTGCACAACCCCGCGGGGGACGACGCCTGGCGCGGGCGGTTCCGGGTGGTCACCCTGGGCCGCGCCGACCTGGAGGCGGAGATGGCCGGTGACCCCCTGCTGCCGGAGGTCACCTGGTCCTGGCTGACCGGCGCGCTGGAGGCGCGTTCGGCCGCGTACGACGAGCCGAGCGGCACGGTGACCCGTTCGACCTCGGCGTCCTTCGGCGGACTGGCCGACCGGGCGGCCCAGTCGGAACTGGAGATCCGGGCCAGCTGGACGCCACGGGCCGAGGAGGGAGCCGCGCCGGACACCGTGCCCGACCTCGCGGCCCACCTGGTCGCCTGGTGCGATCTGCTGTGCCAGTGCGCCGGGTTGCCGCCGGGCGGCGACGGCTCCCCGGTCGTCCCGCTGCCCCAGCGACGGGGCCCCAAGCCGGTCTGAGCGGCGGGGACTCGGCCGGGGCGCGGGGCACGGCTCACCGGCGGGCGTACGGATCCGGTCACCGTCCGGCCGGGACGAGGCGGCGACGTCGGGCCGCCGCCGGGCCCAGGCGAGACCGGGACAGGCTGGCAGGGGGAGGCGGGGGACGGGGTGGGCGACATGGTGCGACGGACAGCGGGGGGAGCGAGCACCGCCACAAACGGCACTGTGTCTGATTTCCGAGAAATCCCTCACCGGTTCGTGATCACTCCCTAAAGGGAGCGGAGTCGCCTGCCGAAGAGGTCTGTGACCCTTCCACACGGAATACCCCGGCTCATCCCCCCTGACACCAGCCGGGGTCCGTCCCCCCGCACTCTCCCTCAGGAGGCCCGGTGTCTGTTCTTCTTGAGCACCCCACAAGCCTGGTCGCCTACCGCCCTAACAAGCCGACGGCCATGGTCGTCGTGGCCGACCCCCGCGTCCGTTCCACCGTGACCCGGCATCTCTGGGCTCTCGGTGTCCGGGACGTGATCGAGGCGTCGTCCATCGCGGAGGCCCGCCCCCGAGTTGGTAACCCACGTGACATCTGCGTGGCTGACGTACACCTCCCCGACGGTTCGGGGCTCAGTCTGCTGTCCGAGACCCGCGCCGCGGGCTGGCCCAACGGACTGGCGCTCTCCGCGGCGGACGATATCGGCGCGGTACGGAACGCCCTCGCCGGTGGCGTCAAGGGCTACGTCGTCACCGGCACCCGGAACACCCTGGGCGGCGGCCTCCCGACGCGGCACGGCGCCGCGCCCATCGGCGCCGCCGCCGCGCGGATGCACCGGCGCCCCGGCTCGGCTCCCGGCGGTCCAGGTCACCCCGGCGGCTACCGCGAACTCTCCGGCCGCGAGGTCGAGGTGCTGCGGCTCGTCGCGGAAGGCCAGTCGAACAAGGCGATCGGCGTCTCGATGGGACTGTCCGCCCTGACGGTCAAGAGCCATCTCGCCCGAATCGCCCGGAAACTCGGCACCGGGGACCGCGCCGGAATGGTCGCGGTGGCCCTACGCACGGGGATCATCCACTGACCTCCGAATTCAGCCGACGCCCGCCGACGGAACGTTCCGTCGGCGGGCGTTCCCGCTGTGAACACACAGCTACCCTTTACTGGTGACCGACGCCCAAGAGACCGCCCCCGCGAACGCAGCTCAGTCTCCCCCGCAGGACTCCGGTCCGGCGCCGGTCCCCCTGCTGGAGCCGCGCGAGGGGATTCCCCCGGTAACCGCGACCGCCGAAGCGCTGTCCGAGGTCACCGCCGCCTTCGCGGACGCGGGCGGACCGGTCGCCGTCGACGCCGAGCGCGCCTCGGGCTACCGCTACGGACAGCGGGCCTACCTGATCCAGCTGCGCCGGAACGGCGCGGGCAGCGCGCTGATCGACCCGGTGGCCTGCCCCGACCTCTCCGGACTCGGCACCGCGCTGTCCGGCACCGAGTGGGTCCTGCACGCAGCGACCCAGGACCTGCCGTGTTTGCGGGACATAGGCATGCGCCCCAGACGCCTTTTCGACACCGAACTGGCCGGGAGACTGGCCGGATTCCGACGGGTGGGCCTCGGCGCGATGGTCGAGAACGTCCTCGGGTACGTCCTGGAGAAGGGGCACTCCGCGGTCGACTGGTCGACGCGCCCCCTGCCCGAGCCCTGGCTGCGCTACGCCGCCCTGGACGTCGAGCTCCTGGTGGACCTGCGGGACGCGCTGGAGGCCGAGTTGGAGCGGCAGGGCAAACTCGACTGGGCCCTCCAGGAGTTCGCCGCGATCGCCTCGGCTCCGCCGGCTCCGCCGCGCAAGGATCCCTGGCGGCGCACCTCCGGGATGCACAAGGTCCGCAGGCGCCGGCAGATGGCCGTCGTGCGGGAGCTGTGGGAGACGCGGGACAAGGTCGCGCAGCGGCGGGACGTCTCCCCCGGCAAGGTGCTCACCGACGCGGCGATCGTGGAGGCGGCGCTCGCGCTGCCCACGGACGTGCGCGCGCTCTCCGCGCTGCCGGGCTACGGCCACCGGATGGGCCGTAAGCAGCTCCAGCAGTGGCAGGCCGCGGTCGACCGGGCCCGTGGGCTGCCGGAGACGGAGCTTCCGCAGCAGGGGCAGCAGCCGACCGGCCCGCCGCCGCCCCGCTCCTGGGCCGAGAAGGACCCGGCCGCCGCCGCGCGGCTGGCCGCCGCCCGGGCCGCGGTGAGCGAGCGGGCCGAGGAGCTGAACCTGCCGCAGGAGAACCTGCTGACCCCGGACACCGTGCGACGGCTGTGCTGGGAGCCCCCGGCCGAGGGCACCCGCGCCGCGATCGCGCAGGTACTGCGTGGCCTCGGGGCCCGGGAGTGGCAGATCGAGCAGACCGGTCAGCTCCTCAGCGAGGCCCTGCACACCGAGCCGTCCTGAGCCGGCCGGCCGCCGCGCGGCTGCCCGCGCCCCCCAGGTCAGCGGGTTCGGGGACCGCCACGTCCGGCGGCGGGGATTCCGGTTCCGGGCGACCGCCCGCGGGCGCGATGTGACGTGTGCCCCTCACCGTGACCCGGCCTTGCCCAGCGGTTACCCACAAGTAGCATAGGGTCGGGAAGCGCACCGTCCGGCAGCGGTAGCTTTCTCCCCCCGGGGGAGACACCCCCGGACTCCCGGCCGCACCTGGAGGAGAGCCACGTGCCTCGTACCGCTAGGGATGTCGTCTTCGTCGACGGCGTCCGCACCCCGTTCGGCAAGGCGGGCCCCAAGGGCATCTACCACGAGACCCGCGCCGACGACCTGGTCGTCAAGTGCATCCGCGAGCTGCTGCGCCGCAACCCGAGTCTGCCCCCGGAGCGGGTGGACGAGGTGGCCGTCGCCGCGACGACCCAGATCGGTGACCAGGGCCTGACCCTGGGCCGCACCGCCGGTATCCTCGCCGGGCTCCCGGAGACCGTGCCCGGGTACTCCATCGACCGCATGTGCGCGGGTGCGATGACGGCCGTCACCACCACCGCCGGGTCCGTCTCCTTCGGGGCGTACGACGTCGTGGTGGCCGGCGGCGTCGAGCACATGGGGCGGCATCCGATGGGCGAAGCCGTCGACCCCAACCCCCGGTTCGTCTCCGAGAAGCTGGTCGACCAGTCCGCCCTGTTCATGGGCATGACGGCGGAGAACCTGCACGACCGGTTCCCGCACCTGACGAAGGCCCGCGCCGACGAGTACGCGGTGCGCAGCCAGGAGAAGGCGGCCAAGGCTTACGCCGACGGCCGCATCCAGCAGGACCTGGTGCCCGTCTCCATCCGGCGCACCAGCCCCGAGGGTGGCGAGACCGGCTGGGGCCTCGCCACCGCGGACGAGCCCATGCGGCCGGGCACCACCCTGGAGAACCTGGCCTCCCTCAAGACGCCCTTCCGCGCGCACGGCCGGGTCACCCCGGGCAACGCGGCCGGGCTGAACGACGGGGCGACCGCCTCGCTGATCGCCGCCGAGGACGTGGCCCGGGAGCTGGGCCTGCCGGTGCGGATGCGGCTGGTCTCCTACGCCTTCGCCGGGGTCGCCCCGGAGGTCATGGGGATCGGGCCGGTGCCGGCCACCGAGAAGGCGCTGCGGCAGGCGGGGCTGTCCATTGAGGACATCGGCCTGTTCGAGATCAACGAGGCGTTCGCCGTCCAGGTCCTGGCGCTGCTCGACCACTACGGCATCGCCGATGACGACCCCCGGGTCAACCAGTACGGCGGCGCCATCGCCTACGGCCACCCGCTGGCCTCCTCCGGCGTGCGTCTGATGACGCAGCTGGCGCGGCAGTTCGAGGAGCAGCCGCACGTCCGTTACGGGCTGACCACCATGTGCGTCGGCTTCGGCATGGGCGGAACCGTCATCTGGGAGAACCCGCACCACGAGGGGGCAGGCAAGTGACCACCACCGCCGAGCTGCTGAACACGGCGGCCGAGCAGTTTCCCGACGAGGTCGTGACCGAGGCGCACGTACGCCACCTCGACCTGCCGGACGGGGCGGGCCGGTTCGCGCTGATCACGCTGGACAACGGGTTCGACCACACCAAGCCGACCACCTTCGGGCCGCGGTCGCTGGCGCGGCTGGACGCGGCCCTGGACCAGGTCGAGAAGGAGGCCGCGGACGGCGAGGTGACGGGCGTCGGGATCACCGGCAAGCCGTTCATCTTCGCCGTCGGCGCCGACCTCAAGGGCGTCGAGGTGCTGCGTGAGCGGGAGCACGCGAAGCTGATCGGGGAGGGTGGACACGCCGTCTTCTCCCGGCTGGGGAAGCTGGCCGTGCCGACCTTCGCGTACTACAACGGGGCCGCCATGGGCGGCGGTGTCGAGGTGGGGCTGCACTGCTCCTACCGCACCGTCTCCAAGGCGGTGCCCGCGTTCTCGCTGCCGGAGGTCTTCCTCGGCCTGATCCCGGGCTGGGGCGGTTGCACGCTGCTGCCGAACCTGGTCGGGCCGGAGCGCGCGGTCTCCGTCATCATCGAGAACTCGCTCAACCAGAACAAGCAGCTCAAGGGCGCCCAGGTCTACGAACTGGGCATCGCCGACGTGCTGTTCGAGGGCGCCGACTTCCTGGAGGAGTCGCTGCGCTGGACCGCCTCCGTGCTGAACGGGAAGACCGACGTGGTCCGTCCGGAGCTAGACCGGGGCGACGCCTGGGACGAGGCCGTGCGGCGCGGCCGCGAGATCGCGGACAGCAAGGTGCACGGGGCGGCCCCCGCCGCCTACCGCGCGCTGGACATCATCGACGCCGCCAGGAACGGCGATCTGCGTCAGGGCTTCGAGGCCGAGGACACCGCGCTCGCCGACCTGATCATGACGGGTGAGCTGCGGGCCGGGCTCTACTCCTTCAACCTGGTGCAGCGGCGGGCCAAGCGCCCGGTCGGTGCCCCGGACAAGTCGCTCGCCCGCCCCGTCAACAAGGTGGGTGTGGTCGGCGCGGGGCTGATGGCCTCGCAGCTGGCGCTGCTGTTCGCGCGACGCCTGGAGGTGCCGGTCGTGCTGACCGACATCGACCAGGAGCGGGTCGACAAGGGTGTGGCCTACTGCCACGAGGAGATCGACAAGCTCCTGCTCAAGGGCCGGGTCAACCAGGACAAGGCGAACCGGCTGAAGGCGCTGGTGACCGGCACGCTCGACAAGGCCGCCGGGTTCTCGGACGCGGACTTCGTCATCGAGGCCGTCTTCGAGGAGATGGGCCTGAAGCAGAAGGTGTTCGCCGAGGTCGAGGCCGTGGTCCCGGCGGAGGCGATCCTCGCCACCAACACCTCCTCGCTCTCCGTCACGGAGATGGCCTCGCGGCTCCAGCACCCGGAGCGGGTCGTCGGCTTCCACTTCTTCAACCCCGTGGCGATCCTCCCGCTGCTGGAGATCGTGCGCGGCGAGCAGACCGACGACGCCTCGCTGGCCACCGCGTTCAGCGTGGCCAAGACGCTGAAGAAGACCGCGGTCCTGGTCAAGGACGCCCCGGCGTTCGTCGTCAACCGGGTGCTGACGCGCTTCCTCGGTGAGGTGCTGCGCTCCATCGACGAGGGCACCCCGGTCGAGGTGGCGGACCGCGCGCTCGCCCCGCTCGGGCTGCCGATGTCGCCGATCGTGCTGCTGGAGCTGGTCGGCCCGGCGGTGGCGCACCACGTCGCCGGAACCCTGCACGCCGCCTTCCCGAACCGCTTCGGCGTCTCGGAGAACCTGGGCCGGGTCGTGGAAGCCGGGAAGCGGAACCTCTACACCTACGACTCCGGCGCCCCGGAGCTGGACCCGGAGGTGGCCGCGCTCTTCGAGACCGGCTCGACCGTGCTGACCGAGGAGCAGGTGCGCGACCGCGCGCTGGACGCGATCGCGCAGGAGATCCGGCTGATGCTGGACGAGGGCGTGGTCGCCGAGGCGCAGGATGTGGACCTGTGCCTGATCACCGGCGCCGGGTGGCCCTTCCACCTGGGCGGCATCACGCCGTACCTGGACCGCGAGGGCGTCAGCGAGCGCGTGACCGGCGAGAAGTTCCTGGAGAACGGGGTCGCCAGCGTCCCGGCGTGACACCGGGCACCGGGCCGGCGGACACCGCCCGGCCCGAACCCAGCGGAGGGGCCGGTCAGTTGACCGGCCCCTCCGTCGTGCCCCGGGGTCGCCGGGCGCCTCGGGGGTCCGGTCAGGGGATGGCGGTGCGGACGTAGAAGACCGCGCCGCCGATCGTGTCGGTCCGCTCGTAGTCCCGCTCCAGAACGGCGCGGAGCGTCGGCGTCCGCTCGATCCCGTACGCGGCGCCCCGCGCGTCGTCGACTACCACGGCGGGCGGGTTCTCGGCCAGTTCCCGCCGGAAGTACGGCCAGGCGCCCTCCATCGCGTACTGCTCCCCCACACGCACCCCGCCGCGTCCGCCGCTGAAGTTGGTCAGGAAGCCCGCGGTGAGGTAGCGGGAGGCCGGGGGGCGCTGGGCGAGCCAGTACCCCTCGGGGTGCATGCCCCACAGCAGCACCGGTTCGTCCGGCGCGGTCCGGTCGCGGACCGCGAGCGCGACCCGGTGCGCGTGGTCGAGTTCCGTACGGTCCGCGAGGAAGCCCCAGCCCATGTAGCCGGAGGCGATCACCGCGGTGGCCGCGAGGACGGCCATCACCCGCCGGGCGCTCAGCGCGGCGAGGGCCCCGGCGCCGATCAGCGCCAGCGCGGGCACCAGCTGGAGGAAGTAGTGCCCGAAGAACTGGAAGCCCACGGTGACCGCCATCGCCGAGGCGCCCAGCCACACCAGCAGGTCCGCCATCGGCCCCAGTTCCCGACGGCGCCGGGCCAGGACGTAGCCCAGCGCGCACAGCACCGGCAGCAGCGCCAGCACGAGCAGCGCGCCGCTGCCCACCGCCCGGACCAGCGCCAGCGTCCCAGCGCCCTTCACCGAGGCGTACGAGCCGGAGCCGGTGGCCATCCAGTACAGGAAGGTCGCCGGGCCGTAGGCCACGGCGACGGCCAGCACCGGCAGCGCCGAACCGGCCAGCAGCCTGGCCGCCGCGACCCATCCGGCGCGGGAGCGCCAGAGCACGAACAACATCGGCAGCAGCACGGCTCCGCCGGTCTGCTTGGTCAGTACCGCCCCGGCCAGGGCGAGGCCCGCGGCGGCCCAGTGACCACGCTCGGCACACCACATGGCCAGCACCGTCCACACCATCATGAACAGGCCGAAGCTCGCCGCCTGGGTGTCCTCCGGGTTGAGCCCCACGGAGACGAGCACGAACAGGACCCCGGCGGACCAGCCACCCACCGCTCCCCAGCGGTGCCTGCCCATCGAGGCGATCAGCACCGCCCCGAGCAGGACGGCGACGATCGCCACCACCCGCAGCGGCCAGAGCGAGTCGGCGCCGAACAGCGCGAACGCGCCCTGGTAGAGCCAGGGCAGCAGCGGCGGTTTGCGGTCGACGACGGTGTCGTAGAGCACGCCCCCGTCGGCCAGTTGCCGGGCCTGGGTGGCGACGAAGCCCTCGTCCGGGTTCCACAGCGTGCGGGCGAAGGAGGGAAGCCGGGTGATGACGGTCAGCGCCGCCAGGGTCGGCAGCAGACTCAGCCAGAACCGTCTCCGCTCGGTGCCGGGCTCCGGGGCGAGCGCGGGCGGTCCCCCCGGCCGCCGGGGGGACGGTACCCGGGTGCCGGGTCTGGCCGGGTGCCCGGACGCCTCCGGTTCGGCGTCCTCCGTCGGTGCTCCGACGGCCGGTCCACGGGTGGGTGACGGAGAATACGGCGGCTCGGCGGACGATGGCATAGCCACCAATTTATCGGCCGGGGTGTCAGTACGGTCCACCGGTTTAGCGGCTGTCGCACCGGGCCGGGGTCGGCTCCCGGCCACCGCCGCCCCATGCCCCGAACACCCCCGGGGCGCGGGGAGTTCACCGCCGTTGGGCGCCGCTCAGCGTCTCCCGGGGCCGTCTGCGGGGCGCCGATCCGCGACCGGGCGGGCCCGGACACGAACGCTCCCCGGCCGCCAGCGGCGAGGCCACCGGCGGCCGGGGAGCGATCCGCGGTTCAGTCCCGGACGGTGCGGTCCGGGTCCAGCCGCTCCGCGCGCTCCGTCTCGTACCGGCCGTCCAGCCGGGCGACGAGGCCGGTGACCTGGCGGGAGATGTCCGGCGCCGTGAGGCCCACCTCGGCCAGGACCTCCGCGCGGGAGCCGTGGTCGAGGAAGCGCGGCGGGATACCGAAGTCCCGCAGCGGCATGTCCACGCCCGCGTCCCGCAGCGCCTGCGCGACGGCCGAACCCACGCCGCCGGCACGGCTGTTGTCCTCGACGGTGACGACCACCCGGTGCCCCTCGGCGAGCGGCGCCAGTTCCTCGTCCACCGGCTTGACCCAGCGCGGGTCGACGATGGTGGTGGAGATGCCCTGCTTGTCCAGCAGATCGGCGACCTCCAGGCACATCGGGGCCAGCGCCCCGACCGAGACCAGCAGCACGTCGGGGTGGGGCACGCCCGCCTCGCGCAGCACGTCCATACCGCCGACCCGGCCGACCGCGGGCACCGGCGGCCCGACGGCGCCCTTGGAGAAGCGGACGACCGTCGGCGCGTCGTCCACCTCGACGGCCTCCCGCAGCTGCGCCCGCAGCTGGTCGGCGTCGCGCGGGGCGGCGAGCCGCAACCCCGGCACGCACTGGAGCACCGACATGTCCCACATGCCGTTGTGCGAGGCGCCGTCCGAACCGGTGACGCCCGCGCGGTCCAGCACGAAGGTGACGCCGCACCGGTGCAGCGCCACATCCATCAGCAGTTGGTCGAAGGCGCGGTTGAGGAAGGTGGCGTAGACCGCGAAGACGGGGTGGAGCCCGCCGGTGGCGAGCCCGGCCGCCGAGACGGCGCCGTGCTGTTCGGCGATGCCCACGTCGTAGACCCGGTCGGGGAAGCGCCGCGCGAAGGCGTTCAGCCCGGTGGGGCGCATCATGGCCGCGGTGATGGCGACGATGTCCGGCCGCTCCCGGCCGAGCGTGACCATCTCCTCACTGAAGACCGACGTCCAGTCGGCGCCCGAGGACTTGACCGGCAGTCCGGTGTCCGGGTGGATCACGCCCACCGAGTGGAACTGGTCCGCCTCGTCCTGCCGCGCCGGCTGGTAGCCACGGCCCTTCTCGGTGAGGCAGTGCACCAGCACCGGGCCACCGAACCGCTTGGCGCGCAGCAGGGCCGACTCGACGGCGGCCATGTCGTGCCCGTCGATCGGGCCGACGTACTTCAGGCCCAGGTCCTCGAACATGCCCTGCGGCGCGATGAAGTCCTTCAGGCCCTTCTTCGCGCCGTGCAGGGTGCCGTACAGCGGGCGGCCCACGACGGGGGTGCGGTTGAGCATCTCCTTGCCCCGGGCGAGGAAGCGCTCGTAGCCGTCGGTGGTGCGCAGGGTGGCGAGGTGGTTGGCCAGCCCGCCGATGGTCGGCTCGTAGGAGCGCTCGTTGTCGTTGACGACGATGACCAGCGGACGGTCCTTGGCGGCGGCGATGTTGTTCAGCGCCTCCCAGGCCATACCGCCGGTCAGCGCGCCGTCCCCGATGACGGCGACCACGTGGTCACTGGTTCCGCGCACCTCGTTCGCCTTGGCGAGGCCGTCGGCCCAGCCCAGCACCGTCGACGCGTGGGAGTTCTCGATGACGTCGTGCTCGGACTCGGCCCGGGAGGGGTAGCCGGAGAGGCCCCCCTTGGCCCGCAGCCTGCTGAAGTCCTGCCGTCCGGTGAGCAGTTTGTGCACGTACGACTGGTGTCCGGTGTCGAACAGCACCCGGTCCCGGGGGGACTCGAAGACCCGGTGCAGCGCGATCGTCAACTCCACCACGCCGAGGTTGGGGCCGAGATGCCCACCGGTCTTGGCGACCTCCGAGACCAGGAACGCGCGGATCTCGGCGGCCAGCCGCTCCAGCTGTTCCGGGGAGAGTCCGTCCAGATCACGCGGGCCTGAGATGCGCTTCAGCAGTTCCCCACCGTTGCCCGCCCCCGCACCGGGCCGTCGCGCCTCGCGCGGCACCTGCTGCACTGTGCCTCCTTGGTGTCGAACCATGCCGATCCGTCTGTCTGCCCGTGCTGTCGGTGGTGCCCGGCCCGCGCGCCTCCGGCGCGGCACCCGCCGGGTGCCCGGCCGGCCGTCTGGAACGCCCGCGACCCCGCGGGGTCGCGCCACGGGCGCAGCCCGGGAACCTGACCCGGGTGGGCCTCCGTGCCCGACCCGACGAGTCTAATGTTCCCCCGACGGGGACGAAGCCTGCCCGGTGCGATCCGGCTCACGCCAATGGCGCCCGGCCGGGGGCCGGAGCGGCCCGGCCGCGTCCCCGCGCGGGCGCCCACCGGCCCACCCCGATGGCCCGCGCCCGGCCGCCCGCCACCCGCACACGGACGGGGCGGCGACGCGGGCCGGGCGGATCGGAGCGGCGGAGGGAGCGGGCGGCGCGCTCGGGCGGCCGGGGCCGCGCGTCAGGTGCGTCCGGCGGTTCGCTGGGTTCGGCGCGAGACCGAGTCGATCACCACGGCGGCGAGCAGCACCGCACCGGTGATCATGAACTGGATCTCGCTGGGCTTGCCGAGCAGGTTCAGGCCCTGCTCTATGGACTGGATCACCAGGATGCCCAGCAGCGCCGACCAGATCTTGCCCCGGCCCCCGAAGAGGCTGGTCCCGCCGATCACGGCGGCGGCGATCACGTTCATCAGGGTGTTGTCCCCGCCGAGGTTCTTGCTGGCGCCCCCCGCGAGGCTGGCGATGAACAGTCCGCCGAAGGCCGCCAACATGCCGGAGATCGCGAAGACGGTGATCCGGATCCGGTCGACGGGGATGCCCGCG
Source organism: Streptomyces sp. AJS327 (assembly GCF_013450295.1). Classification (GTDB taxonomy): domain Bacteria; phylum Actinomycetota; class Actinomycetes; order Streptomycetales; family Streptomycetaceae; genus Streptomyces. The sequence goes on along the minus strand of NZ_SKBR01000002.1, from coordinate 1,089,149 downwards.
CGCCGCGCCGCCTCGGCGTTCCCACCGACGGCGAAGACCTGGCGCCCGAAGGTCGTCCTGCGCACCGTGAAGTCGGCGATGACCAGCACCGTGAGGAACAGCACCAGGGCCAGCGGCAGCCCGCGCGACTGGTTGAGGATGTACGCGGCGGCGAACACGACCACCGCCAGCACGCCCGTCCGCAGCCCGATCTCGGTCATGGGACGGAAGGGCAGCCGGGCGGCGCGGCGCCGCCGGGCGTCCCACAGCAGCGAGCCCGCGTACGCGGCGGTCGCCACCGCGGCCAGGCCGTAGGCGGCGGCGATGTCCTCGAAGTAGAAGCCGGTCAGGTCCTCGACGACGCTGCCCGCGGGGGTGTTGATGCTCCCCTCCGAGCCCATCAGCCAGATCTGGAGGCCGCTCCACCCGAGGAACCCGGCGAGGGTCACCACGAAGGCGGGCACGCCCACCTTGGCGAAGAAGAAGCCGTGCAGCCCGCCGATCACCAGCCCCGCGCCGAGGGCGAGGACGACGCCCGTCCAGTCCCCGACGTCGTGGGTGACGCTCAGCACCGCCCACACCGCCGCGCCGACCCCGGCGACGGAGCCGACCGACAGGTCGATCTCGCCCAGCAGCAGGACGAAGACGATGCCGGTCGCCATGATGCCGGTGCCCGCGATGTACACGCTGATGTCGCTGAGGCTGCCGGCCGAGAGGAACTTGCCGTTCAGCGACTGGAAGACGATCGCGATCAGGATCAGGCTGACGACCACCGGCAGCGAACCCAGTTCGCCGCTGCGCACCCGGCGCCGGAAGTCGGTCAGGTAGCCGCGTACCCCCTGCTCGCGGACGAGCAGCCGTGGGTCGGCCACCGGGGTGGCGCCGCTCGCGGCCGCCTGGTCGGCGGGGTCGGCGGGGGCAGCCGCGTCGGGCTGGGCCCCCGGCTCGGTCCTGGCGGTGTCACTCACTTCGACCCCTCCGTGGTGCGGGCCTCGCGCCGGGTGACGGCGTTGTCCGCCGCTCCCGTGATCGCGGCGACGATCTCCTCGTGGGAGGTGTCCGCCAGCCGGAAGACACCGTTGTTCCGGCCGAGCCGCAGGACGGCCACCCGGTCCGCGACCGCGCGCACGTCGGCCATGTTGTGGCTGATCAGGATGACGCCCAGCCCGCGCTGCCGGAGCCGCTCGACCAGGTCGAGCACCTGCGCGGTCTGCTCGACGCCGAGCGCGGCGGTGGGCTCGTCGAGGATCACCACCCGGGGGTCGCCGATCAGCGCCCTGGCGATGGCCACCACCTGCCGCTGCCCGCCGGAGAGCGAGGCCACCGGGATACGGACGCTGGGGATGCGGATGGACAGCGTCTCCAGCAGCTCCCTGGCGCGCTTCTCCATGGCGATCTCGTCCAGGACGGTGGCGGAGCGCAGCTCGCTGCCGAGGAAGAGGTTGGCGACCACGTCGAGGTTGTCGCAGAGCGCCAAGTCCTGGTAGACGGTGGCGATTCCGAGGCTCTGCGCGTCGTGCGGCCGGTGGATGGAGACGGGCCTACCCTCCCACTCCACCGTTCCGCTGTCGATGGGGTGCACCCCGGCGACGGTCTTGACGAGGGTGGACTTCCCGGCGCCGTTGTCCCCCACGAGGGCGACGACTTCGCCGGTCCGGATCTCCAGGTCGACCTTGGTCAGCGCCTGGACGGCGCCGAACCGTTTGGAGACCCCGCGCAGCGCGAGCTGCGGCGTAGCGGACACGGTGCATCAACTCCTGGTGCGCGCGGGGCCGCGCGCTCGCGACGGTGGTGCGTGGTTACCGGAACGGCCGCCCGGCACCGGCCCGGTGTGCCCCGTCCACCGGCTGGCGGGCTCCCGGCGGACGCGGTGGGCGGCCCGCGGGACGGAGGGCGGACGGGGAGGGTGAGCGAGATGACGTAGGGCGCGACGGGTGGGGCGGGCGCGGCCGGACGGCCGAACCGTCCCGCCCCGGCCGCTACTTGATACCCGCGTCGGCGCAGGCCTTCGCGTACTGCTTCGTGCAGATCTGCTCGACGGTGTAGACCTTGTCCTTGATGACCGTGTCCTTGATGTTGTCCTTGGTCACGATCTTGGCGCTGTACAGCTGGGCCGGGACCTTCTTCTTGCTCTGGCTGTCGACCGTGCGCGGGACGAGGTCGTCGATCTTCTTGTCCTGGAGCAGCCGCACCGCGATCTCGGCCGTGGTCTCGGCCTCCGGCTTGATCGCCTTGTAGATGGTGTACGCCTGCTGGCCCTGCACGATCCGCTGGAGGCCGGCGAGTTCGGCGTCCTGGCCACCCACCGGCACATCGGTGACCCCGGCCTTCCGCATCGCGGTGAGGGCGCCGCCGGCCATTCCGTCGTTGGCGATGTAGGCGCCGTCGAAGCCGTCGTCACCGAGCTTGGTGATGGCGGCCTTCATCTTCTTGTTGGCCTGCTCCGGCTCCCAGTTGGGCACGTCCTGCTCGTAGACCACGCCCTTGATCTTCTTGTCGAGCACGCTGTGCGCGCCCCGCTTGTAGAGCGGCGCGTTGGGGTCGGTGGGCGAGCCGTTGAGCATCACCAGCTCGCTCTCCTTCGCCCTGTCACCCAGCGCCTCCAGCATGGCCTTGCCCTGGAGCTGGCCGATCTTGTAGTTGTCGTAGGAGACGTAGGCGGAGATGTCGCCCTCGGCCAGCCGGTCGTACGCGACCACCTGGACGTCCTTCTTGGCCGCGCGGTCCACCCAGGAGCGGACGGACTCGGCGTCCACCGCGTCGAGGATGATCACCTTGACGCCCTGCGCGACCATGCCGTCGAACTGCTTCTTCTGGGTGTCCGAACTCTCCGACGCGTTGTTGTACTTCACCGTGCAGTCGGAGCAGAGCGCCTTGATCTTCTTCTCGATGAGCGGCTTGTCGAAGCTCTCGTAGCGCGTGGTCTTGTTCTCCGGGAGCAACAGCCCGATCGTCTTGTCGTCGCCGTCGTCGTCACCGCCGCCCGCCTTTCCGCAGGCGCCGAGGGTGAGTGCCAGAGATATCGCCGCCGTCCCGATGACAGCGCGACGCGTCCTCGTGTGCATGGGGTCCCAACCTCCCTGACGGGGCCGCGCCGTTGCGGCCGGGGTGGCTGGAAGTCAACTCGCGGGGCGAGGGGCCGTCAAGAAGTAAATCATTAACGAGACGGCAACGATGCCATGCGTTACGGAACTAAAGGCTCAACGACGGTACGGCCGGGGAGATCTGACCGCCCGGCGGCCGGAGTCCGGCCCATCTCCCCCACGAGGCCCGGGCGTTGGACGGCCGGTCCGGCAACCCACGGCACCGGGACGGCGTCCCGTGCCGGGCTCGGTGCGGGAGGACGAGCGCGCGGAGGGTGAACTCGCCCCGCCAGGCGGGTGGTTGGGGTGAACGGTTCGAAGGCGGCACCCAGGGGCACCCGGGGGCCCGCGCGGCGCGTCCGCCCCGCGCGGCGCGCTCCGGCGGGCGCCGGGCGCCGCGGACCGGGCTCAGCCGCCGACGGCGGCGGGCACCCCCCCGGTCGCGTCCAGCAGGCTGGCCTCGCCCATCTCGCTCAGCACCAGGCCGAGCGCTCCCAGCACCTCGGCCCGCCCGCCCAGGCTGCCCGCCGTGATGCGCAACTGCCGGGCGGCGCTGGGGATCGCGTACCGCGCGACGGAGTCACGGACCGGTTCCAGCACCAGGTCCCCGGCGTCCGCGAGGTCGCCGCCGAGCACCACCATCGCGGGGTTGAGCAGGTTGCAGAGGCTGGCCACCCCGCTGCCGATGTGCCGCCCGACGTCCGCCACCACGCGGCGGCAGCCCGGGTCGCCCGCCCCGGCGAGCCGCACCACCTCCGGCATGGTCAGCCCGGCGCCGTGGCTGGAGTGCAGCAGCGGCAGCACGTAGCGGGCGGCGGTGAAGGTCTCCAGGCAGCCCCGGTTGCCGCAGCGGCAGACCGGACCCGACTCGTCCAGCGTGATGTGCCCGATCTCCCCCGCGGTGCCACCCGGACCGCGGTAGACCCGTCCGTTGATCACGAGACCGGCGCCGACGCCGCTGGCCACCTTGATGTAGGCCAGGTCGTTGACACCCCGCGCGTCGCCCCAGACCTGCTCGCCGAGGGCGCCCAGATTGGCGTCGTTGTCCACGTGGACCGGGACCCCGAGGCGGGCGGCCAGTTCGTTCCGCGGGTTGGTGCCCGTCCAGCCGGGGAGGATGGCGGTCGAGCCGAGCACGCCGGTCTCGACGTCGATCGGCCCGGGCACCCCGAGGCCGACGCCGATGATCTTCTCGTGGTGGATACCGGCCTCCGCGACGAGCCGGTGCACCAGCGCCTCCGCGCGGTCGAAGCCCTCAGCGGCCGAGGCGTCCACGTCGAACGGCTCGGCCTCCTCGGCGAGCACCTGGTGGGCGAGGTTGCCGACCGCCACCCGCAGGTGCGAGTGGCCGAAGTCCACGCCGACGACGATCCCCGCGTCCCCGCTGAGCGCCACCGCCCGGGCCCGGCGCCCGCCCGAGGAGGTGGGCGTGACCTGGACGGTGCCGCCCTCCTTCAGCTCCCGCACGATGTTGGAGACGGTCGCGGCGGAGAGCCCGGTCCCCCGGGCGATCTCGGCCTGGGTCAGCGAACCGGCCATCCGCACGGCCCGGACGACTCGTTCGAGATTGGCCCGGTGCAGCGAGGACTGCGACCCTGGAGTCTCCACCACTTGTCAGCTCCCTACCTCGACGGCCCGGCCGGTCCTCGACCGCCGGTTCCCCCGGCCCGCGACCGTGGGCATGACCCACGGCGCCCGCCGCGGCGGAGCACGGCCCGTTTCCAACATGTGAACCCCAGCAGAGACCGAGCGGTTCCCTCCCGTCAAGTCCTTGACCGCGAACCGAGGGGGCGGCCCGGCCCGGCACCGGGGTCCACGGAGCGGACGGCACACGACGGCCGGGCGCCCCGTGGCGCCCGGCCGTCGTGTGCCCCGGTCGGGCGAGACGTACGCCTCGCCCGGAACGGCGGCTACTTCACGGCACCGGCCGTCAGCCCCTCCTGCACCTGGCGCTGGAAGACCATGTAGACGACGAGGATCGGCACCATCGCGATGGACAGCCCCGCGAAGAGGGCGCCCCAGTCCCCCTCGTAGCCCTGGGCGACCGAGAGTTCCGCGAGTCCCTGGGTGAGCAGCGCCTTGGAGTCGTCCTCCGAGTTGAGCGCCAGGGGCAGGAAGTACTGGTTCCACTGACCGAGGAAGTTGAAGATCCCGATGCTGATCAGGCCGGGCTTCGCCATCGGCAGCATGATCTGGAAGAAGGTGCGCAGGTGCGAGGCGCCGTCGATGGTGGCCGCCTCGGCGACGCTGCTGGGCAGCGTCCGGAAGAAGGCGGTGAGGAAGAAGGTGGTGAACGGCAGTGAGTAGGCGATGTACGCGATGATCAGCCCCTGCTTGGTGTCCAGCAGGGCGAAGTTGTCCATCACGAAGAACAGCGGGACGACCGCCAGGATGATGGGGAACATCATCCCGCCCGCGAACAGCAGGTAGAGCACCCGGTTGCCGGGGAAGGAGTACCGGGCGATCACGTAGGCGGCCATCGCCCCGAGCAACATCGTCCCGGGGAGCGAACCGGCCAGCACGGTCAACGAGTTGAGCGCGTAGGTCCCGATGTTCGCGTCGGACCAGGCGTTGGTGAAGTTCTCCAGATTGAACGAGGGCCAGCCGAACGGCTCCCCCTGGATCTCCGCCGACTTCCGCATCGAGTTGATCACGACCCAGACCAGCGGTCCGGCGGCCATCACGACCCACAGCAGCAGGAACCCGAAGGAGAAGACGTTCAGGACGGAGCCCTGCGAACCAGGTCCGCCCCGCTGCCGCTTGCCGCGCGTCCCCCGCTCGCCGGACTCGCCGGAGCCCGCGGGCGCCGGGACCTTCCGCAGCGAACCGGCCTCCTGCTCGGCTGGCTGGGCTGTGCTCATACCGTGGCTCTCCCCGCTCATCTCAGTACTCGATCCGGTCACGGCGGCTGAACAGCATCATGATCGCGGCGAACACCATGGTGACGAGGAGCAGTACCACGCCCATCGCGGTGCCGTAGCCGGCCTGCCCGTTCTCGAACGCCTTCTTGTACAGGTAGACCGGGGTGACCAGGGTCGCGTCCCCGGGACCGCCCTTGTTGATCGTCATGATGTGCACGATGGCGAAGGCGTCCAGGGCCTGGATGCCCATGTAGATCCACCCCGTCTGCACCGTGTCCCAGATGAGCGGCAGGGTGACCCGGAAGAAGGTGACCGGGCGGCTCGCCCCGTCCAGCAGCGCCGCCTCGTAGATGTCCTTCGGGATGGAGCCCATCGCGGCGGAGAACAGCACCACGTAGAACCCGACGAACATCCAGCAGAGCACGAACAGCACACAGAGCAGGGCGGTACCCCGGTCGGCGAGCCAGCTGGTGGTGAGCGACTCCAGCCCGACCGTGCGCAACGTCTCGTTGATCGGCCCGGTGATGGGGTCGAACATCGCGCCCCAGACCACACCGATGATGGCCACCGAGAGGACCTGCGGGAAGAAGTAGACGACCTTGAAGAACTTGGCGCCCTGGATCCCGGAGACGGCCTCGTTCTTCCGGTGCCGCCCGCCCGCCTGGAGCATGAAGGCGAAGAAAAGACCCAGGACCAGGGTGACGACCGGGGCGACGATCAGCAGCAGCAGGCTGTGCCGGATCGAGGCCCAGAACGTCGAGTCGTTCCACAGCCGTTCGTACTGGTCCAGCCCGACGAAGTTGAAGGAGCTGCCGTACCCCGTCCAGTCCGTCAGCGAGTAGTAGAACGCCTGGAAGAACGGGGAGATAACGAAGACCGCGTACAGCACCACCGGGATCAGCAGGAACCAGCAGATGAACCGGTACTTGTCCAGGGTGCGGTACCGCCGGTCCCCGCGCACCACCGCCGGGGTCAACTGCGGCGGGAGCAGGGCGGACAGCAGCAGCAACAGCAACGGCGCCCGCTGCGAGGCCACCGTGCCCCGCCCGCCCGCTCCCGGCTGGGCGGGCCGCTTCTCCACCGTGTCGACGTGCTCTGTCATGCCGCCCCGCTCCGTACTCGCCATGGCCCACTGAGACGCGTGCGCTGCCCGGTCACCTCGCGCACGCGGATCAGCGCTTGTACTTCTTGATGCTCTTGTCCTTGGCCACCTCGTCGGCGGCCGTCTGGCAGCGCTTGACGGCCTCGGCGGGCTCGATGTCGCCGGACATCATCTCGGCGATGGCGCCACCGATCTTGTCCTTGTGCAGCTCCAGGTACCAGTCCCGGATACGCGGCATGACGATGTTGTCCCCGGCCTTGTCCAGCGCGTCCAGCGCGGAGGTCACGCCCGGGTCCAGGTCCTTCAGCCCGGCGCCCGCACCCTTGACGGCGCTCGGCGCGGAGACGAGCTGGATGAAGTTCTCGGTCGACTGCTTGCTGAGCATCAGCCGCAGCCACTCCATACCGCCCTCGACGTTCTTCGCCTTGGTCGGCACCATGAACGGCTCGCTGCCCTCGCAGTACATCGTCTCGAAGGGCATCTTGTCCGCCTTGTCCAGGCTGGGGATGGGCGAGACGGCCATGTCGAAGTCCTTGGGCGTGGTCTTCCGCGACTCGTTCTCCACCCAGGAGCCGTTCGGCAGGAAGAGCGCCCGCCCCTTCGTCCACTGCGTCTGCGACTGGATGTGGTCGATACCCGGGGTGCCCTTGAGGACGTACCCCTTGGCGTACAGCTCGTGGAACGCCTCGAAGCCCTGCTTGACCGCGTCCTGCTTCCAGGCGTTCGGCTCCAGGTTGTCGATCTTCCGCAGCACCTCCTCGCCACCGATCTTGGCGAAGAAGGGGTAGAGCACGAAGGAGAAGTAGTACGGGTGCTTGCCCGCGTAGGTCCACCCGGCGATGTCCTGCTTCTTGGCCTTGGCGCAGGCCGCGAGCATCTCGTCCCAGTTCTTGGGGTACTCGATCTCCAGCTTCTCCAGCGCCGTCTTCGAGTACCAGACGCCGTAGATCGTGTACGAGTAGCTGAGCTGGTACATCTTCTCGCTGCCGATCTGACCGCGCTCGATGACACCGGGCAGCAGGATGTCACGTATCTTCTTCGACGGATCGTCGTAGGAGGGCGCGTCCAGCAGCGGGGTGAGGTCGGCGGCCTGACCGTCCTTGATCAGGCTGGCGATGTCCATCTCCTCGGCGCCGGAGTTGTTGATCACGTCCGGCGGGTTCCCCTTGACCATGCGGGGCTGGAGCTTGGTGCGGATCTTCTGGGTCTTCGAGTGCTTGACCTTGCCGAAGGTCTTCTCGTACAGCTTGTGGTTGTCCTTGGCGTACTGGTCGCCGTAGCCGCCGTTGAAGATCACGACTTCGAGGTCGGCGTCCTTGTTGGCGCCCAGCGGGTTGTCCTTGGACTTCTTGCCCTTCTCGACCTTGTCGCCGCCGTCGTCGCCACCGGTGGCACAGGAGCTGAGCAGCCCCATTCCCGGTGCGGCGACAAGTCCGACCGCTGCCGTCCGCTTGACCAGGTCACGGCGGTTGACGTGGGTGGATCCCATGCTCAAGTCCTCGCTCTCTCCAGGACTCAGGCGGTGTACCGGTGTCCCGTCAACTCGCGCGTCTCGCGAAGGGCCCCACACCGCAGGTCAGTTGAAGCTGGGGTCGTACTGATCGTGCTCCCGCCGCGGTTCCGTGTGCGGGTCCGCGTGAGGTGCGGACAGGTATAGTCCACTCATCACCACACAGGCAAGATCGGGTACACCCCAGAACGCCAGTCTTTCCCGAGTTGAGACCTCACGGACATCGGGCGGAGAGCGCATCCCCCCAACTGCCCTTCCCCGTACGGCGGAAAGGGCCGTCGCCCGACCCCCGGCCATGGTGACACCCCCGGCCCGAACAGCTCCCGCACCGGGCTGAGGCCACGGCCCGGCGGTGCGCTCGACACCCCCGACGCCGACCCCGTTCCCCCAGCTCACACCCATTCCGGCCCCATCAGCCCGCGGTGGACCACTCCCCGTCCCCTACCCAGCCCCGCCACCGCTCAGCTCGTGCCGCCCGGGCTCACGAGGGCTCGCGAGGGCTCACCGGAGGCCGGTGTCCCGGCGAGCGCCCCCCGAACCGGAGACTCCCCCTCCTCATCGCACCGGCGGCGATGGCCGCCACCCCCGCACCCGCCCGGGCCACCCCGGGAACAGCCGCCCGGATCATCCCGAATCCGGACCCGGCGCGGGCCCGCGCGACGGTGACGGCCCGGGACACCAACGACGCATACCCACAGGTAAGTTGGCCGGAAAACGACGCCGGGGACGCCCTCCGGAGCGACCGGGCTCCGGCGGGACAGCGGCCCGGGGAACGGCCGGAGGCCCGGCTCGGCGGGCGCCCGCCGCGGGCGCGCGAAACGGCCCCGGACCGCCGCTCGCCTGGGGCGAGAGCCGGTTCCGGGGCCATAAGGCCGGGTGGGAGGCGCCGCCTCCCACCGGGTCACTTACGCAGCAGGCTGCGCAGCACGTACTGCATGATGCCGCCGTTGCGGTAGTAGTCCGCCTCGCCGGGGGTGTCGATACGCACGACGGCGTCGAACTCGACGCCGGTGTCCGTCGTCACCTTGACCGTGCCCGGGACCCCGCCGTCGTTCAGCGCGGTCACACCGGAGATGGAGAAGGTCTCCTCGCCGGTGAGCCCCAGCGTCTGGGCCGAGCCGCCCTCCGGGTACTGGAGCGGCAGCACGCCCATGCCGATCAGGTTGGAGCGGTGGATGCGCTCGTAGGACTCCGCGATGACCGCGCGGACACCGAGCAGCGCCGTGCCCTTGGCAGCCCAGTCGCGGGACGAGCCGGAGCCGTACTCCTTGCCGGCCAGCACGACCAGCGGGATGCCCTGCTCGATGTAGTTGCGCGAGGCGTCGTAGATGAACGAGACGGGGGCCTCCCCGGCGTTCTCGGCGCGGGTGAAGTCCCGGGTGTAGCCGCCCTCGGTGCCCGGCGCGATCTGGTTCCGCAGCCGGATGTTGGCGAAGGTGCCCCGGATCATCACCTCGTGGTTGCCGCGCCGGGAGCCGTAGCTGTTGAAGTCCCGCCGCTGCACGCCGTGTTCGGTGAGGTACTGGCCCGCGGGGGTGTCCGCCTTGATGGCACCGGCCGGGGAGATGTGGTCCGTGGTGACCGAGTCGCCCAGCTTGGCCAGCACCCGCGCGCCGGAGATGTCCTCCACCGGCTCCGGCTCGGCGCCCATGCCCTCGAAGTACGGGGGCTTGCGCACGTAGGTGGAGTTCGGGTCCCACTCGAAGGTGTCGCCGGTGGGTACCGCCAGGGCACGCCACTGGTCGTCGCCCGCGAACACGTCGGAGTAGCTGGAGGTGAACATCTCCTGGCCGATGGCCCCGGCGACGACCTCCTCGACCTCCCGCTCGGAGGGCCAGATGTCCTTCAGGTAGACCGGGTCGCCGTTCTGGTCGATGCCCAGCGCCTCGCGGGTGATGTCGACCTTCATCGACCCCGCGATGGCGTACGCGACCACCAGCGGGGGCGAGGCCAGGTAGTTCATCTTCACGTCGGGGTTGATCCGGCCCTCGAAGTTCCGGTTGCCGGAGAGCACCGAGGTGACCGCCAGGTCGGCGTCGTTCACCGCCCTGGAGACCTCCTCCGGCAGCGGGCCCGAGTTGCCGATGCAGGTCGTGCAGCCGTAACCGACCAGGTTGAAGCCGAGCTTGTCGAGGTACGGGGTGAGCCCGGCGCGGTCGTAGTAGTCCATGACGACCTGCGAACCGGGGGCCAGCGTGGTCTTGACCCACGGCTTGCGGGTCAGGCCCTTCTCCACCGCCTTCTTGGCGACGAGCGCGGCACCCACCATGACGTACGGGTTGGAGGTGTTCGTGCAGGAGGTGATCGCCGCCACGGCCACCGCGCCGTGGTCGATCTCGTAGGTCGCGCCCGCCTCGTCGGTGACCAGCGTCGGTTTGGTGGGCACACCGTCGGAGACCGCCGGGGAGTCGGAGGCCGGGAAGGACTCCTTGCCCGCCTCGTCCAGGTCCGCCTCGGAGACGAAGGCCCGCACGTCCTCGCCGAACCGCGGCTTCGCCTCGGACAGCGCGATCCGGTCCTGCGGGCGCTTGGGCCCGGCGATCGACGGGACGACCGTGGCGAGGTCCAGCTCCAGGTACTCGCTGTACTCCGGCTCACGCGCCGCGTCGTGCCACATGCCCTGCGCCTTGGCGTACGCCTCGACCAGCGCCAGCTGCTGGGCGTCGCGCCCGGTGAGGCGCAGGTAGTTGATGGTCTCGCCGTCGATCGGGAAGATCGCCGCGGTGGAGCCGAACTCGGGGGACATGTTGCCGATGGTGGCGCGGTTCGCGAGCGGCACCGAGGCGACGCCCGCGCCGTAGAACTCCACGAACTTGCCGACCACACCGTGGTTGCGGAGCATCTCGGTGATGGTCAGCACCAGGTCGGTCGCGGTGGTGCCGGTGGGCAGCTCACCGGTGAGCTTGAAGCCCACCACCCGGGGGATCAGCATCGAGACCGGCTGGCCGAGCATGGCCGCCTCCGCCTCGATCCCGCCGACGCCCCAGCCGAGCACGCCGAGCCCGTTCACCATGGTGGTGTGCGAGTCCGTGCCGACCAGCGTGTCCGGGTAGGCCTGTCCGCCCCGCACCATCACCGTGCGCGCCAGGTGCTCGATGTTCACCTGGTGCACGATGCCGGTGCCCGGGGGTACCACCTTGAACTCGTCGAAGGCGGTCTGGCCCCAGCGCAGGAACTGGTAACGCTCCTTGTTGCGCCCGTACTCCAGGTCCACGTTCTGGCTGAAGGCGTTCGCCGTACCGAACTTGTCGGCGATCACCGAGTGGTCGATGACCAACTCGGCGGGGGCCAGCGGGTTGATGCGCGACGGGTCGCCGCCCAGCTCCTTCACCGCCTCGCGCATGGTGGCGAGGTCCACCACGCACGGCACCCCGGTGAAGTCCTGCATGATCACCCGGGCGGGCGTGAACTGGATCTCCTGGCTGGGCTGCGCCGCCGGGTCCCAGTCGCCCACGGCCCGGATGTGGTCGGCGGTGATGTTCGCGCCGTCCTCGGTCCGCAGCAGGTTCTCCAGCAGCACCTTCAGGCTGTAGGGCAGCCGGGCCGAGCCCTCCACCTTGTCCAGCCTGAAGATCTCGTACGACTCGTTGCCCACGTCAAGCGTGCTGCGGGCGTCGAAGCTGTTCGCCGACACGACAGTCTCCTTCAATGCGTGCGATCGCGCGTACCACCAGCCATCCTGCCGACTCGCCGCACGGGGCTGCCGCTGAGGTCAGGCTTAGTTGGGGTGGCCTTGCTCCTTCTCGGACTTCCCGGTCTTCCCAGAGTGCGGCGCCGACGGCTCGGCCGCACCGCGCCCTCAAGATATCTCGATGTCGAGATAACTCTAGTACACAACCGCGCACCCCTGACGAGCCGCCTCGTCTTCCCCGGCCATCCGGCCGAGGCGACGGGAGGCGTCCGGTCACCCCAAGACCCCCCGGGTACCCACGAGACACCGGAACACGACCAGCCCGGGCCCCGCACGGAGCGCCCGAACGGCACCACCCGGACACCAACCCCCGCCCCGACCCGGATCACCCCGCCCCGGCCTGGCCCGTCCCGCCCGCTCCGTTCCGCCCCGGCGCCTGCTGTGGCCGTGGCCGCGCGGCACGGCTGGCGCCGGGGGACACCCGGAGGCGGCAACCCCACCCCGGAACCCAGGCTCACCCGTACGGCGCAAGGCGGGGCGGACCCTCCGGAGACCGGGTCCGCCGATCCCCGGGTCCGCCGGTGCCCCGGGCCCTCTGACGGCCAGGTCCGCCGGGGACCGGCCGCGCCAGCCGGAACCAGCCCTTCCGACCGCCGCTTCCGACCTCCCCGGCGCGCGGGACTCCCCGCTTCCCACCGCCCCCTCGGCCGCCCCGGGCCCCGCCTCGCCGGTTCCCGCCGGGCGGCCGATGATGGGGAGACGGCACCCCCGACCGGTCGCGCCGGAACATCCGCGTGCCGGGAGAGCGCCCGGGCCGCCCGCTCGGCGGGGCGGACCGGCACACCGCCGCACTCGCGCCGTACCGCACACCGGCTCACCACCGGGGCGGTCAACTCCCGTTCGCCACGGGCCGGCCGGGGCGCGCGGAGCGCGCCGCCGCGCTCGCGCCGTCGTGCCCGGTGTCCGCCGTGGCCGCGAAGTCACCGCCGGGCGCGCTGACTTGCGGGCCGCGTGCGGGGGCGGGGCCCGGACCCGGGCGTCACGACCACCCCCCGAGTTAACACGTATCTCACATCTGAGATAGCGTTTTCTCATGACCGACGCCTACCTTGCCCGTATCGGCCAGTTGATCAGGGACGCCCGACAGCATCGAGGCTGGACACAAACGCGGTTGGCTGGAGCCCTGGGCACCAGCCAGAGCGCGGTGAACCGCATCGAGCGGGGAAACCAGAACATCAGTCTTGAGATGATCGCGCGTATCTCCGAGGCGCTGGACAGCGAGATCGTGTCCCTCGGGTACTCCGGGCCGATGCACCTGCGGGTGGTCGGCGGGCGTCGGCTCTCCGGCAGCATCGACGTGAAGACCAGCAAGAACGCCTGTGTCGCGCTGCTCTGCGCCGCGCTGCTCAACTCCGGCCGCACGGTGCTGCGCCGGGTGGCGCGCATCGAGGAGGTGTTCCGCATCCTGGAGGTGCTGACCTCCGTCGGGGTGCGCACCCGCTGGATCAACGACGGCGCCGACCTGGAGATCGTGCCGCCCGCCGAACTCGACCTGGCGAGCATCGACGAGGAGGCGGCCCGGCGCACCCGCAGCATCATCATGTTCCTCGGCCCGCTGCTGCACCGCGTCGACCACTTCCGCATCCCGTACGCGGGCGGCTGCGACCTCGGCACCCGCACCGTCGAACCGCACATGAGCGCGCTGCGCCCGTTCGGGCTGGACATCACGGCGACCGAGGGCGTCTACCACGCGGAGGTCGAGCGGGGAGCGGCGCCCAGCCGGCCCATCGTGCTGACCGAACGGGGCGACACCGTCACGGAGAACGCGCTGATGGCCGCCGCCCGGTACGAGGGCACGACGGTCATCCGGAACGCCTCGTCCAACTACATGGTCCAGGACCTCTGTTTCTACCTGGAGCGCCTGGGCGTCCGGGTCAGCGGCATCGGCACCACGACGCTGACGGTGCGTGGGGTGCGCGAGATCGACGTGGACGTCGACTACTCCCCCTCCGAGGACCCGGTCGAGGCGATGAGCCTGATGACGGCGGCCGTGGTGACGGAGTCCGAACTCACCGTCCGACGGGTGCCCGCGGAGTTCCTGGAGATCGAACTCGCGGTCCTGGAGGGGATGGGCCTGGACTTCGACCGCAGCGCGGAGTACCCGGCCGACAACGGCCGCACCCGGCTCACCGACGTGACGGTGCGCCCCTCCAAGCTGGAGGCGCCGATCGACAAGATCCACCCGATGCCGTTCCCCGGCCTGAACATCGACAACGTCCCGTTCTTCGCGGCGATTTCGGCCTTCGCGCACGGCAAGACCCTGATCCACGACTGGGTCTACGACAACCGCGCGATCTACCTCACCGACCTCAACCGGCTCGGCGGACGGCTCCAGTTGCTCGATCCCCACCGGGTGCTGGTGGAGGGGCCCACGCGCTGGCGGGCGGCCGAGATGATGTGCCCCCCGGCACTGCGGCCCGCGGTGGTGGTGCTGCTGGCGATGATGGCGGCCGAGGGCACCTCGGTGCTGCGGAACGTCTACGTCATCAACCGGGGCTACGAGGAACTGGCCGAGCGACTGAACGAGGTCGGCGCGCAGATCGAGACCTTCCGCGACATCTGAGGCGGACGCGCCGCGGACTCCGGTCCGCGGCCCCTCGCTCCAGCCGCCGCGCCCCTCCGCCCCGACTCGGGCGGCGGCGCACGCTGGGATCAACTCACCCCGGATAGCGGCGACTTGGCGACCACACGCGGTCCGCGGGCGGGCGGCCGGGGAGGCGACGGAGGCGGGCGCACGATCGTTGCCATGCCTGTGTCAACGCGCGTAGCCTGGTGCGCCGCGGCGCCCCGGTGGTGCCGGCTCCGTGGGCTGAGCCGAGGAGGAAGTCCCATGGGCGAGCGACCGGTTGGGCTCCGGCACCAAAATGCCCGCACACGGAGCGGCACCGCCCGCGCCGCCCCGGTACGGCCCCCGCGCGCGTCCGGCGGCCCGGCCCGTACCCCGTCCGCGCCCGGGAAGGCGACCCGCGCGCTCCGCGATGCCGCAGCCCGCACGGAACGCCGCCCCACCCGCCAGCGCGGCGCCGCACGGCCGGACCTCCACCCCGGCGGCGGCCACCCCCCGCCCCCGCGCGCGGACCGGCCGGCCCACGGCGTCTGACGACCCCCGTCTCCGGCTCGCCTCCCGGCCAGCCCCACCAACGCACCGCCCCATCACGCACCGCCGTACGACGCGCCACGCACCAACCGCCCCCGGTCAGCAGCAGTGCCCGTGCAGAAGGGACGCCATGGAAGCGATCAGCAGGAGACTCGCCCTCACACTCGGCGGCGGCGCCGCGCTCGGTGCCGCCGCGCACCTGTCCTCCGCCAGCGGCGCCGAGGCCGCCCCCGGGTGGCATCGCCTGGTCGTCGTCACCGCCAACATCGGACGCCGGAACCTGGGGCAGCGCGAACGGGCGATCCGCGACGTCCGCCGCGCGGTGACGATCGACGGCCAGCTCACCAGGCCGCTGGTGGGCTGGCAGGAGATCGGTGGCGGAGACGACGACGGCAAGGAACGGCACTGGATCGACCAGTACTTCGGCCCCCGCTACCGGAACCTCTTCGGAGACGGCGGCCGGGGCCGTCAGGTGCCGATGTCGATACCCCGGGCGTACACCGTCCGCGAACGTCGGGTCACCGTCGCCCACGGTGGGAAGAAGGGCGTGTCACCGCACCGCGTCATCACCCAGGCCCTGCTGGAGCACGCGGACGACCCCCGGCTGCGGTTCGTCTTCGCCAACACCCACTACGTGTCCGGGGCCTGGAACGGCGAGCAGGACCCGTACGAGAAGTGGCGGGACCGCATGTGGCGCGAGCACTTCCGGGTCCACCGCGACGAGGTGCTCCGCCACTGGCGCGCGAAGGGCTACCCGGTGATCTGGGTCGGCGACGTGAACCGCCGCCGGATGCCGCTCCTCCTGCCCGACCACGAACGGCGCGCCTTCAAGAAGGGCATCGACCAGATCGGCTGGGCCCCCGGCACCAACGGCACCCGGATCCGGCTCAGGTGGACGAAGACCGTCCCGATGCACGTCGACGGGCACGACGCGCGCGTCGCCGTCCTCCAGATCCGCCGATCCTGACCGCGCGGCGCCCGGCGGCGCGGCTCACCGCCGCGCCGCCGGGCGCGGACCGGGACGCCTCACCCCGTTGACGCACCGCCCGGGGTGACGAAGCCGTGCTCGTACGCGGCGATCACCGCCTGCGTGCGGTCGCGGGCCTCCAACTTCGCGAGCACGGCGGCCACATGGGTCTTCGCCGTGGCCTGACCGATCGCCATCCGGCCGGCGATCTCGGTGTTGGTCAGCCCCTCCGCCATCAGCCGCAGCACCTCGGCCTCGCGCCCGGTGAGCCGTCGGCGCAGGGCGCCCGCGCGGTCCGCGCGCGCGTGGTGGGCGGCCAGGGAGCGGAGGGCGGCGGGGAAGAGCAGCGAGTCGCCGCGCGCGATCAGGCGGACACCCGCGACGAGTTCCTCGGCCGTGGCGCGTTTGAGGAGGAAGCCGTGCGCTCCCGCGCGCAGCGCCTCGTAGACGTAGGAGTCGTTCTCGAAGGTCGTCACGACGAGGACGCGCGGCGCGGCGCGGTCACCGGCGACGACGTCCGGTGCGCCGAGGATCAGTTCGGTGGCGCGGATACCGTCGGTCTCCGGCATCCGGACGTCCATCAGGACGACGTCGGGGCGCAGTTCGCGCACGAGCGACACGGCCTCGCTGCCGCTCGTCGCCTCCCCCACGACCTCGATGTCCGGTTCCGCGCCGAGGATCGCGCGCAGCGCGCCGCGCACCAAGTGCTCGTCGTCCGCCAGGACGAGGCGCAGCGGCCCGTCCGGGCCGGGCGCGGTGGGTCCGGCGGGTTGGGGGTCGGTGGGTCCGGGGGTTTCGGGGCCGGGGGTTTCGGGGCCGGGCGCGGTCATCGGGCGTCCGCCCGGTCCGCGCGCGACGCCGTGGTGAGCGGCAGCCGGGCCGAGAGCCGCCAGCCGTCCTCCCCCACCCCGGCGCGCGCCGAACCGCCCAGCAGCTCGGCGCGTTCGGCGATGCCGGGCAGCCCACGCCCGCCGGTGCCCGGCCGCGCGCCCGTGGCCTCCCCGGTCAGCGGATTGGTCACCGCGATCTCCAACTCCTCACCCTTTCTGGTCTGTTGACGTGTCAGCCGGATCCGTACCGGGGCGCCCGTGGCATGCCGCAGGGCGTTGCTGAGGCCCTCCTGGACGATGCGGAAGGCGGTGCGCGAGGTCTCGTCCGGCAGCGCGTCCAGCGGTTCCACTCCGGGGCCGGGCAGGAACGCGATGGCGGCGCCGGTGGCACGGCCACGCGCCAGCAGTCCGTCGAGGCCGGCGGCGAGCGTGGGCGGACGCGCCAGCTCGCCTTCCCGGTCCGCCGCGTCACCGCGCAACACCCCCAGGACCGCGTCGAGTTCGCCCACGGCGCTCCTGCTGGTGCTCTCGATGGCGGTCAGCGCCTCGCGTACGAAGTCCGGGTCGGAGTCGAGGAGCCGCCGGGCGGCGCCCGCCTGAAGGCTGACCGCGCTGAGCGCGTGGCCGACGGAGTCGTGCAGCTCGCGCGCGAGCCGGTTGCGGCGCGCCAGTTCGGCCGCCCGGCGTTCGGCCGCGGCCAGCCGGTCCGCGGGGGTGGGCCCCAGCAGCGGGGGCGCGCAGCGCGCGAGGACGGCCCCCGCCGCGTACGCTCCGGCCGCCAGCGCCAGCAGCAGCGCCAGCCCGGCCACCGGCGCCGTCCACACCATGCCGTCGGCGCCCCAGGGTCCGCCGCCGAGCCGGGAGCGCAGCGCCTCCGAGAACGGAAGCAGCAGCAGCACCCCGGTCATCGGCGGAACGGCCAGGGTGGAACCGCTGACCACGGCGCCGAGACCAGCGTGCAGGGTGAACCATCCGGCGGTGCGCCAGCGCGCCGCCCACGAGCGTGCCGGTTCCGTGTCCAGCGCGCCGCCCGGCACACAGGCCAGGGTGCGCGCCGTCGTCGCCTCCAGGACGCGGACGAAGGGGAGGAGCAGCGCGGTCACGGCGACCAGCGGCAGCCCGAGCCCCAGCCCGAGGAACTGCCACCCCGGCTCGGAGGAGAAGGGCCGCACACCCGGGCGCACCACGCCGACCACCACCATCACGAGCAGGAAGTACGGCGTCATCAGCGCGCCGCCCTGCAACAGGTGCACCCAGCGCAGCCCGAGCCACCGCGCCCGTGTCCGCGATCCCACGCGTCCCCGCACTCGTCTCCCCCGCTTCCCCGGCGCTTCCCGATCCCCACACCGCGGCCGTCCGACCGCCTCCGGCCCGGCCCCGCCGGGCGGGCGCCCAGCTCACCACACCGGCGAACCGCGCCGCCAACGGACCGCCCCGCCGGTCAACTGCCGTGCCGCGGGCCCCGGTTCACCGCCGTTCCAGGGCCCGCGCGCAGCCGGTCAGCGCCCGGGCGACCAGCGCCGCCAGCAGCAGCCCGACCAGCGTCTGGAGGACGTAGGTGCCCTGCATCGGGCCGGTGATCCGATCGCCCAGGGTGCGTCCGCCGCCGGACAGCGCCCCCATCAGCATCCAGGCACCCCAGCAGGCCAGCGCCCCCGAGCCGACCCAGGCGACGAGGAGCGGCCGCCACAGGGGGACGCGGCCCCCGCCCCGTACGAGCCAGGCCGTCCCCGCGACCGCGAGGAGCACGAAGAGGAGGTGCGTCGCCTCGACGATCCGGGTGTCGGCCGTGCGCTCCGCCGCGACCTCCGCGTCGAGCCCCCACTCCGAACCGGCCGCCCACAGCGCGTGGAACGCCGCGACGGGCAGCGCCCCCAGCGCCGCGACCCCCAGCACCGCGCGGGAGCGGGCCGTGGGGCGCGGCGCCCCCGGCAGCGTGCCCGGACGGATCCGCAACAGCGCGCCCCAGCGCTCGCGCACGTAGAGCACGGAGAGCGCCGCGAGGACGAGGCCCTGCACGCTGAAGCCGGTGTAGACGGTGTTCCACACCCAGCCGTCCAGCAGTTCCTCGGCCCCACCGTCCGCGTCCCCAGTGCTGCCCCCCGCCCCGGTCAGCGCCCCGTGGAGCGCCTGGATGGGAAAGGCCACCAGGATCAGGCCCAGCAGTCCGCTCGCGCACCAGAGCGGCACCGCCACCAGCGTGCTGGGCAGCCGCCGCCCCCGGGGGTGGGTGAGGGCCAGCGCGAGCAGGATGACCGTGGCGTCCATGACGGCGGTCAGCAGGTTCACCGCCCACAGGGTGCCGCCGCCGTCCCGCAGGACGCTTCCCTCCGGGATGCCCGCGGTGCCACCGCAGAGCCAGGAGATCTTCAAGACGAGGTACGGGAGGCAGGCCAGGGGAACCAGGGCGAACAACAGGTTCCGCCATCCCTGGACGCGCGAGGTGGATGCGGGCCGAACGGCCCTGGTGAGCGGTGAGTTGGACATGTCCCCAGGCTCTCCGGGGCGGTGGCGCCCGCACGTCCTGCCAGACGGTGAACCCGCTCCGCCGCGCGGCGGAGACCGCCTCCGCCCGCCTCGTCCCCGGGGGTCGGTGACGGGCGCCGGGACCAGCGAGGCCGGGGGCGGCGTCCGGCGTCCCGGCGTCCCGGCGTCCCGGCGTCCCGGCGTCCCGGCGTCCCGGCGTCCCGGCGTCCGCCAACGAGCGCCGCGTCGCGCGGTGTTGTTCTCCGGCGGCGGGGCGCCAGCCGACGTCCGGTGGTGTGGGTGACCGCGCCCGGCGGCCGCTCCCCCGGGGGGCCACCACCGGCCCACCCACCGCCCCGGCCGGGCTCCACGCCCCCGGCGCGGGCCGCGACCGAACGGCTCCTGATCCGCCGGGAGTCGAACGCGTGCCGACGGCGCGCTCCGCTCCGGGCGGCCCCGACGCGGGGGCGGAGGATGGCGGAAAAGGATCTCGTCCGCCGATCGCCGCTGGTCGCGCCCGGCCCTCGTCTCGTAGCGTGCGGTCCGGGCACACCTGGTGCGCCCACGGGCACATTCCGTGAGTGATCTCCCCCCTCCTGGAGGTAGGTTCGTGAGTTCGGAGCAGCGGTCGGACACGTGGGACATCGTCTCCGGGGCGGGGGTGACGGCCCTCGCGGTGGCGGCTGGCAGAGCGAACGAGAGCGCCCGGCCGGACGCGCTCATGACCGATCCGTACGCCGCCGACTTCCTCACGGCGGCCTCCCCCGACCTCCCCGTCCCGATCACACCGGACGGGGCGGAGGGCACCATCTCGGACGAGCTGTGGACGGCGATAAGCAGGTACCTGGGGGTCCGTTCGCGGGTCTTCGACGACTTCCTCACCGACGCCGCGCGGGAGGGGGTACGCCAGTTCGTCATCCTCGCCTCCGGTCTGGACACCCGTCCCTTCCGTCTCACGTGGCCGGCCGGTACCCGGTGCTTCGAGCTGGACCAGCCCCGCGTCCTCGACTTCAAGCTGGGCGTGCTGCGGGAGAGGGGCGCCGAGGCCGCCTGTGACCACACGCCCGTACCGATGGACCTGCGCGAGGACTGGGCCACGGCCCTGATCGACGCGGGCTTCGACACCACGCGGCCCACCGGATGGCTGGCCGAGGGGCTGCTGCCCTACCTCCCGTCCGAGGCGGAGGAGGAGCTGTTCCGGCAGATCGACCGGCTCTCCGCGCCCGGCAGCCGGATCGCGGCCGAGTGTGCCGCCGTGGCCCCGCTCGCGGGGGACGAGGAGATCCGGGAGAGCGGTACCGCCCTCGGCATCGATCTGCCCACCCTCCTCCCGGACGGCGAACGGCGCGGCCTGCGGGAGCAGTTGACCTCGCTGGGCTGGCGGTACGAGAGCCGCACGGCCCAGGAGTCGGCCCAGACGCTCGGCCGGGTGCTGCCTCCCGACCCCCGGGTGACGGAGAACGTGTCCCACGCGTTCGCTCAGCGCCCCTGAGCCCGCGGGGCGGCTACTCCTTCTTCGCCGCGTCCGGCCGCTGCCCGGGCCGGTCGACCACGGCCCGTTCGAGGACAGCGCTGCGGCCCGTCACCGCGCCCTCACGCGGGCCGTGGGAGAGGTCCTCGGTGGCCACGGACCGTTCGCCGAGGAAGGTCTTGGTCTTCGGGTGGAAGATCAGTTCCACCCGCTCCCCGTCGTTCTCCCGGGCGACGGCCACGCCGCGCCGCCCCGCCGCGTCCACCGCGTCGGAGACCACGGTGACGCCGGAGATCCGCGCCGCCGCCCGGAACAGGGCGGCGGCGGTGTCCGGTGGCAGCAGCGACTCCCTGGCCAGGTCCCCGACGAGCACGAAGGCGTTCTGCTCGTCGCTCTCGCCGCCCTCGGCCACCCGGTGCAGCCACCGCAGCATCCGGGCCGGATCGGTGGGAAGCGTCTGGAGATGCCGGTAGTTGGTGTTGCCCTCGACACCGGGGGTGTCCGGCTCCAGCCTCATGGTGCCGGTGTCGTTCCGCTCCCGGAGCAGTCCCCATCTGCTCCCGTCCACCGAGAGCCAGGCCTCGCGCTGGTGGACGGGCTCCAGCCTGGGCGGCCCGTCCGGCCGCCCCTGGAGGTAGCCCACCCTGCTCCGGACGTAGACGAACTGCTCGTCACGGACGCCGTCCGGCTCGCGCTTCCCCTCGGCCGCCAGCGCGGCGTCCTCCAGCAGGGCTACCGCCTCCTCGGAGGCCCCGGGAGGCGCGCTCGCGCCGTCCTGGGGCAGCACGACGGTGAGGGTGACGACGGCGGCGGTGGCGGCCACCGCGGCGGTCAGCAGCGGCCGGGTCCACCGCCGGGTCGGCCGGCGGCCGCCGGGCCACCAGGACCTCCCCCCGGCCCGGGCCGGAGCGCGCCGCACCTCGTCCAGCAGGTGCTCTCGGCGCAGGTGGTGGCGGCCGGGCGGGAGGTCCCGTTCGTACGGGTCGCTCGGGGTGATCGGATCAGCGGGCGTGGTCATCGGTTTCCCTCCTGAACGGGCCTGGCCACCATGGCCCGCCCCCTTGTCTCCGGTGTCACCCGTGGGTCGGGCCGGGTGTGGCCCAGCGCGGCGGCGAGTTGCCGACGAGCCCGGGACAGTCGCGACCGCACGGTGCCGACGGGGATACCGAGGGCCCGCGCGGCGGCGGCGTAGTCGAGTCCGGACCACGCGCAGAGCGCCAGCACCTCCCGCTCCCGGCGCCCCAGGGAGTCCAACGCGGTGCGGACCAGGGCGAGTTGGGCCTTGTCATCGACGCGCGCCGCGACCTCGTCGGAGAAGTCGCCCTGGTCCCGGGGGACGGGCAGCCGCGCGAGAGCGGCCTGATGGCGGCGCGCCGCCCGGCGGGTGTTCCGAGCCACGTTGGTGGCCAGGCCGAGCAGCCAGGGGCGCACCGAACCGCCGTCCGCGGTGATCCCGCCACGTTTCCGCCACGCCTCCAGGAAGGTGAGGGAGACGATGTCCTCGGCCACCGTCCAGTCCCCGGTCAGCCGGAAGGCGTGGTTGTAGACCGAGCGCGCGTAGGTGTCGAAGAGCGTCCCGAAGGCGTCGGCGTCACCGGATCGGAGCCGGCTTCTGAGTTCTGACTGTTGCGTCGTCACACCCCCTTGTCTGTCCGCGCGTTCCGGACGGGTTCACGCCTGCCGCGCCCCGTCCGCGTCACCCCTCCGTCCGGGGCCACGCCCGCCCTCTGGTACGGGTCCCATCCTGGCCGTACGCCGGAGCGGGCACGGGTGGGGACAGACGGAACGGGCGGCGACGAGCGGTGCCGGGTGCCGACCGGCCGGGACCCGGTGGCGGGGCTGGGGGCGGCCGCCGCCGCGCCTGGCGGCCGTGCCCGCCGTAGCGTGGAGCCGTGTACAGACGACGGCGGAGGCGCTACTTCGCGCTGATGACCGTGTGCCTGGTGCTGTTCGTCAGCGCGGGCGCCTTCGTCCGGCTGTGGTCGGTTCCGGTGGCCGTCGGGATGTGCGTGGTGGCCATGGTCATCCCCCCGTGGGCCGCGATCGTCGCGAACCGCCGGGAGCCCGACGACCGCTGGTGGGACGAGAACGGGGGCGGCGGGGCGGACGGGCGCCGTGGGGCCGCCGGGCACGCCGGGTCCCCCGGTCACCCGGATGACGCCGGAGGCCCCCGGAACGACGGAGACGCCGGGGGCCCCGGCGGCCGCCGCCGCTGACCGAGCGCCTCCCAACTCGCGCCGCGCCCACCGGAGTCCGGGCCGCGCGGCCTCCGCCGAGTGCCCGGGACCGGCGGCGGGCGGGGCGGCGGGCGAGGCGGTAGGCCGCTCCGGCGGCTGACGGAGGAGGGCCGGGGGTTCCGTCCCCTTCTGGGTCCCTCGATCGAGGGAGCGGTACCCGGCGGAAACGGTTCGGCGCACACCACCGCACGTACGTTTCCTGGCCATGGCTACGGCACCGCACACCCCGCGTCCCCGTACCGGAGCACCCGCCCCACCGGGCGGCGGCGACCCGGCACCCCCGCGCCCGCGCGCCGCGTCACTGGTGCTCCCACCACCCCGGGCGGAGCGGGCCGTCCGGCCCGCCGGTTCCCGCGCCGGGGCGACCGGTGGGCTCCGCGCCCGCCCTGGTAGACCTGGGCGGATGAGCGACCTTGACGATCTCACCGTGCGGGCCCTCCAGCGTCGGCTCGCCGCGTTCGCGGCGGCCCGGGACTGGGGCCCGTTCCACACGCCGAAGAATCTCTCCGCCGCGCTGAGCGTCGAGGCCGGGGAACTCGTGGAGATCTTCCAGTGGCTCACGCCGGAAGAGTCCTCCCAGGTCATGGCGGATCCGGAGACGGCCCCACTGGTCGAGGACGAGGTGGCCGACGTGCTCGCCTACCTCCTCCAGTTCTGCGAGGTCCTGGGCATCGACCCGCTCTCCGCACTGGCCGCGAAGATCGAGAGGAACGAAACGCGTTTCCCGGCAACCGGAAACGGTCACTCTATGGAGTGAGAAACCTGCTGAGGCAGGGTCGATTATCCCGAGATTTCCCAAACCCCCTGGCGGAAGAGGCCCTTGATGGTCACGCTGGGTAGCGACCAGTTGAGGGGGATGGCAGATGGACGCCCTACGGCTCATCGAGGCCACCCGGCACGCTCTCGCGCGGTGCGGCACCGCGTCGGAGATCGTCGCGGAGGCGTGGCAGACACAGGCGCTCGCCGAGGCGATCGGCAGCCATCTCGCCATCAGCGGTCCGCCCATGGTGCGTTCGGAAGCCCTGGGCCTCAGTGAGGCGGGCTCCCTCGCCTCCGCGCCCGCCCACCCGCGCGCCCCGGGCGGGGACGCGGTGCGGGCCGCCCGGCTCACCCTCGTCGTCGACCCGCGGTGCACGCTGCTGGAACTGGGCGAGCTGCTGGTCGAGTCGGGCGTCGCGCTGGTGGCGGTGGCCGCCTCCGCCTCCGACGAGGCGCTCTACTGGCAGTGCATCGAGGCGATCGACGCGGCGGACGAGTCCGGGGACCGGGTGACCGGCATCCTGCGCCGGCTTGAGTCGCGAGAACGCGGCGGGGTGGCCTGACCGGCACCCCCGGGACCATCCGGTACCGGACGGGCGCTGCCGCACCGGCCCGGTACCGCCGCCCGCCGCCCGCCCGGCCTCCGGGCCGGTCACGACCGGCCCCTTCCTTCCCCGGAGGCCGGGCGGGCGCCCCACGCCGGACGGAGCGCGGAGCGGCCTCCGGAAGGCGCGGAGAAAGGGCTGGCCGGGGAGCCGGATCCGCTCGGAGGCCCGGATCCGGGCGGCCGGGCGACGGGACCGAAACCCGCCGCTGACCGCCGTCAGCCAATGTGCAAGATGGAGGTATGGACCTCCGCGTATTCACCGAACCCCAGCAGGGCGCCGACTACGACGCGCTGCTCTCGGTCGCCCAGGCCACCGAGGAGCTGGGCTACGACGCCTTCTACCGCTCAGACCACTACCTGGCCATGGGCGACTCCGACGGGCTGCCAGGGCCGACCGACGCCTGGATCACCCTGGCCGGGCTCGCCCGGGAGACCAGCCGCATCCGGCTGGGCACCCTGATGACGGCGGGCACCTTCCGGCTCCCGGGGCCGCTGGCCATCCAGGTGGCGCAGGTGGACGCGATGTCGGGGGGCCGGGTCGACTTCGGCCTGGGCGCCGGGTGGTATGAGGCCGAGCACACCGCCTACGGCATCCCGTTCCCCCGGGAGCGGTTCGCGCGGCTGGAGGAGCAGCTGGAGATCGTCACCGGGCTGTGGGCGACCCCACCCGGCGAGAAGTTCAGCTACCGGGGCGTCCACTACCAGCTCGACGACTCCCCCGCGCTGCCCAAGCCCGCACAGCGCAGGATCCCGGTCCTCGTCGGCGGGCTGGGTCCGCACCGCACACCGCGGCTGGCGGCCCGCCACGCCGACGAGTTCAACGTGCCGTTCGCCTCGGTCGCGGACACCGCGCGGCAGTTCTCCCGGGTGCGGGCCGCGGCCGAGGAGCACGGCCGCCGGGCGGACGAACTCGTCTACTCCAACGCACTGGTGCTGTGCGTCGGACGGAACGAGGCGGAGGTGGCCCGGCGCGCCGAGGCGATCGGCCGGGACCCCGCCGAACTGCGGGAGAACGGTCTGGCGGGCACCCCCGACGAGGTGGTCGACCGGATCGGCCGGTTCGCGGAGATCGGCAGCTCGCGCATCTACCTCCAGCTGCTGGACCTGACCGACCTCGGCCACCTGGAGCTGGTCGCCGACCAGGTCCGCCCGCAGCTCGGCTGAGCGGCCGTGGCCGCTCCCCGGACACCCCTGCGGGACGCGCTGCGCTCCGCGCCCCCCGGCCGACCGCTGCTGCTTGACGGCGGGCTCTCCAACCAGCTGGCCGCGCAGGGGAACTCGCTCGACGGCGCGCTCTGGTCCGCGCGGCTGCTGGCCACCGATCCGGACCAGGTGGAGGCCGCGCACGCCGCCTACCTGGACGCGGGCGCCGACGTGCTGATCAGCGCGAGCTACCAGGCGTCCGAGGCGGGCTTCGGCACGCTCGGGCTGAGCCCCGCCGAGGCGAGGGGGATGGTGCGGCGGAGCGTGGCGCTGGCCCGGCGGGCGGCGGAGGGGACGCGCCGCCCGGTGTGGGTGGCGGGTTCGGTCGGCCCGTACGGCGCGGTCCGCGCGGACGGCGGCGAGTACCTGGGCCGGTACGGGCTGAGCGTCGCCGAGTTGACCGCCTTCCACCGGCCGCGCGTCGAGGCGGTGGCCGAGGCGGGGCCGGACGTGCTGGCTCTGGAGACGGTGCCGGACACCGACGAGGCGGAGGCGCTGCTCCGCGCGGCGGAGGGATGCGGTCTCCCGGTGTGGCTCAGCTACACCGTGGCGGGGGGACGCACCCGCGCGGGGGCGCCGCTGACCACGGCGTTCGCGGTGGCGGCGGACGATCCGCGGGTCATCGCCGTCGGGGTGAACTGCTGCGACCCCAGCGAGGTGCCGGAGGCGTGCCGGATGGCGGCGGAGGCCACCGGGAAGCCCGTGGTCGCCTACCCCAACAGCGGGGAGGGCTGGGACACGGCGCGGGGCGCCTGGCACGGGCCGGAGACCTTCGACGTGGCCGACGTGCCCGGCTGGACGGCCGCCGGAGCGCGGCTGGTCGGTGGCTGCTGCCGGGTGGGTCCCCGGCGGATCGCCGCCCTGCGCGAACGGTTCGGGCCGGTTCGCTGACCCGCCCGGCTCCCACCAGGTGGGGGCGGCCGGGTGGGGGCCGTGGACGCGCCGCGCGTGCGCCGGAGGCCGGGAAACCACCGGTACATCGCCGTAGTGCGGGGGGGTGCCCGGTATCCGGTACCCGACGCCCGATGCCCGGTACCGGGATGAGAACGATCACGGTGAACCCGGCGCGTACCCGGGGGTCCTCAGCGAGGATGACCCCATGGGATTCCATGTCGACTCCGAGACCGGGCGGCTGCGCCGCGTCCTGCTGCACCGTCCCGACCTGGAGCTGAAGCGGCTCACACCGAGCAACAAGGACGACCTGCTCTTCGACGACGTGCTGTGGGTCCGGCGGGCCCGCCAGGAGCACGACGCGTTCGCCGACGCGCTGCGTGAACTCGGCGTCGAGGTGCACCTGTTCGGCGATCTGCTGACGCAGGCGATGGACGTGCCGGCCGCCCGCGCGCTCGTACTGGACCGGGTCTTCGACGAGAAGGAGTACGGCCCGCTGGCCACCGGCCACCTGCGCGCCGCCTTCGACCAGCTCCCCTCGCCCGAGCTGGCGACCGCGCTGATCGGTGGGGCGACCAAGCGGGAGTTCCTGGAGCGCCACCCGGAGCCCGTCTCCGTGCGCTTCCACGCCATGGAACTGGACGACTTCCTGCTCACCCCCCTCCCCAACCACCTCTTCGCCCGGGACGCCTCGGCGTGGATCTACGACGGGGTCTCGATCAACGCGATGCGGTGGCCCGCGCGGCAGCGCGAGACGGTGCACTTCGAGGCGATCTACCGGCACCATCCGCTCTTCCGGTCTCCGGAGGCGGGCGACTTCCACACCTGGTCCGGAGGGCAGTGCGACTACCCGTCCACCATCGAGGGCGGGGACGTGCTGGTCATCGGGTCCGGCGCGGTGCTGATCGGGATGAGCGAGCGGACCACCCCGCAGGCGGTGGAGCTGCTGGCGCGTGGGCTGTTCGAGGCGGGTTCGGCGAAGACCATCGTGGCGCTGGACATGCCGAAACGGCGGGCGTTCATGCACCTGGACACGGTGATGACCATGGTCGACGGGGACACCTTCACCCAGTACGCGGGGCTGGGGATGCTCCGCTCGTACACCATCGAGCCGGGCTCCGGTCCGCAGGAACTGAAGGTCACCGACCACCCCCCGGAGCACATGCACCGGGCCATCGCGGCGGCGCTGGGGCTGGACGGGATCCGGGTGCTGACGCCGATCCAGGACGTGCGCGCGGCGGAGCGCGAGCAGTGGGACGACGGCTGCAACGTGCTGGCCGTCGAGCCCGGCGTGGTGCTCGCCTACGAGCGGAACGCCACGACCAACACACATCTGCGCAAACAGGGCGTTGAGGTACTGGAGATCCCGGGTAGTGAACTGGGCCGGGGCCGGGGCGGCCCACGCTGCATGAGCTGCCCACTGGAGCGGGACGCCGTGCGGTGAGCCGGGGAGGCGGGGTGACCGGGCGGCCGCCGGCCGCCCGACCCGCATAGAGATACGAATAATCGTATACACTTCCAGTCTTCCCCGGCACGCCGCGAGCTAGGAGGCCCCATGGCGGCAGACCTCACGGGACGCCACTTCCTGAAGGAGCTGGACTTCAGTCCCGGGGAGTTCCGGCGGCTCATCGCGCTGGCCGCCGAGCTCAAGGCGGCCAAGCGGGCGGGCAGCGAGGAACGCCTGCTGCGGGGACGGAACATCGCGCTGGTCTTCGAGAAGACCTCGACCCGCACCCGCTGCGCCTTCGAGGTCGCCGCCGCCGACCAGGGCGCCTCAACGACCTACCTCGATCCGACCGGTTCACAGATCGGGCACAAGGAGACGATAAAGGACACCGCCCGGGTGCTGGGGCGGCTCTACGACGCCATCGAGTACCGCGGCAACGGCCAGGACGTCGTCGAGGAACTGGCCGCGCACGCCGGGGTTCCGGTCTACAACGGGCTGACCGACGAGTGGCACCCCACGCAGATGCTGGCCGACATGCTCACCATGACCGAGCACGCGCCGGACCGGGAACTGAGCGAACTGCGCTACGCCTACCTCGGCGACGCCCGCAGCAACATGGGCAACTCCTACCTGGTCACCGGCGCGCTGCTCGGGATGGACGTGCGGATCGCCGCGCCCCGCGCGCTCTGGCCCGCCGACTCGGTGGTGCGCGCCGCCCGTTCGCTCGCCTACCGCACCGGCGCCCGCGTCACCCTGACCGAGGACGTCGAGGAGGGCGTGCGCGGCGCGGACTTCGTGGCCACCGACGTCTGGGTCTCCATGGGCGAGCCCCGGGAGGTCTGGGACGAGCGGATCGCGCTGCTCCGCCCGTACGCGGTGACCATGGACGTCCTCCAGGCCACCGGCAACCCGGACGTGCGGTTCCTGCACTGCCTGCCCGCCTTCCACGACCTCGGCACCGCCGTGGGCCGGGAGATCCACGAGCGGCACGGGCTGACCTCGCTGGAGGTCACCGACGAGGTCTTCGAGTCCCCCGCACACTCGGTGGTCTTCGACGAGGCCGAGAACCGCATGCACACCATCAAGGCGCTGCTCGTCGCCACCCTGACCTGAGCCCGCCGGGGCACCCGGGCCCTCGCGCCGCCCGAACCCCCGCACCCGGCGTCACCGCGCCACCGGAGCGCCCCGCCCGGGGCGAGGCCGCCGCAGGCCCCGCGCCGGGAGCGCCAGCGGCCGCCTCCT
This sequence comes from Streptomyces sp. AJS327, assembly GCF_013450295.1. Taxonomy (GTDB): domain Bacteria; phylum Actinomycetota; class Actinomycetes; order Streptomycetales; family Streptomycetaceae; genus Streptomyces. The sequence continues at coordinate 1,059,706 of NZ_SKBR01000002.1, read as the reverse complement.
CGTTCGCGCGAAGCACCCCGCCTCTGCCCGGGATGGGCGCCCCGCCCGCCCGCGGCTCGACTCGCCGCGTCGCACACGGCCGCCCGCCACTGACCCGGGCCCCGGGTCGCGCGCGTCCGCACCTCCACCCCGAGCCTCCCCTCCCAGGGCGCCGCCCGAGTGGCACCCGGGCGGCGCCCTCCGGGTCCTCCGTCACGACAGGCCACTGAGCTGCGCCATCACACCCCGCGACGACGCGACGACGGGCGGCGGGGCGGACGTGCGGAGGTGCGCGGTTGTCCTTGACAGTGATGAACCCCTCCACCCATCATTCGCTAGTACCGAACAGGAGTTGCCAGAGCAGAACGCACTTGCAGGCTCAGGAGGAGCGAAGTGGGCAACAGTGAGATCAGCTACTTCGACGTGGGCATCGTCGGCCTGTACATCGTCGCGACCCTGCTCATCGGCGTGTACGTGGGACGCCGCAAGAAGAGCGCGGACGACTACTTCCTCGCCGGCCGGACCCTCACCTGGCCGGTCGTGGGGTTCTCGCTGTACGCGACGAACCTCTCCGGCGCCTCGTTCATCGGCCTGGCGGGCGCCGGGTACTCCTCCGGGCTCGCCTTCTACAGCCACGAGTGGGTACCCGCGCTCATCCTGATCGTGTTCGTGGTGCTGTTCCTGCCGTTCTACATGCGCACCGGCGTCACGACGCTGCCGGAGTTCCTCGAACGCCGCTACGACGAGCGGTCCCGAGTGGTGCTGTCCGGGTTCACGATCGTCACCAACGTCTTCATCGACTGCGCGATCGCGCTGTACGCGGGGGCGCTGGTGTTCCAGGCGTTCTTCCCGCACATGCCGCTCTGGCTGCCGATCGTGCTGATGGCCGCGTTGACCGCCGTGTACACGGTCTTCGGCGGGCTCAAGTCGGTCGCGGTCAACGACGTGATCCAGGCGATCGTCTTCATCGCCGGTGGCGCGATCGTCTTCTTCGCGGCGCTGGCGGCCATCCCGTCCTGGGGGGCCGTGGAGCGGGCGGCGCCGGGCGGCGAACTCAGCATCTTCCAGCCGGCCGACGACGCGCAGGTGCCCTGGCCGGGCGTCTTCACCGGACTGGTCATTATCGGGATCTACTTCTGGTGCACCAACCAGGTCATAGTCCAGCGCACCCTCGGGGCGAAGAACCTCGACCACGGGCGGAACGGCGCGCTGTTCGGAGGTTTCCTCAAGCTCACCGGAATCGCGCTGATGATCCTGCCCGGCTGCATGGCACTCGTGCTGTACCCGGACCTCACCAACCCGGACGAGGCGTTCCCGACCCTGACCCTGGACCTGCTGCCGACCGGGCTGCGCGGCGTCGTCCTCGCCGCCGTCCTCGCGGGGATCATGTCCACCGTCGCCGGGGTCCTGAACTCCGCCTCCACCCTGTTCACCATGGACTTCGTGGCGAAGTACCGACCGCGCACCTCGCAGCGCGCGCTGGTGGGCATCGGACGGCTCACCTCGGCCGTGGTCATCGCGACCGCGACGCTCTGGGCCACTCAGATGCACCGCTTCGGCACGCTCTTCGTCTACCTCCAGTCCGTGCTGTCGTACCTCGTGCCACCCATCGTCGCGGTGTTCCTCTTCGGCCTGCTGTGGAGGCGCACCACCCGCCAGGGCGCGTTCTGGACGCTGCTCAGCGGCCTGACCGTCGGCGCCGCCGGTCTGCTGGCCAACGAGGTGTACGGCCTGATCGAGATCCAGGCGCTGTACGCGGCGGCGATCCTCTTCGCCGGCGCGAGCCTGGTGATCGTCGCCGTCAGCCTCGCCACCGAGCCGCCGCCCGACGAGGTGCGCACCCTGGTGTGGCGCCCCCAGCTGTGGCGGGACGAGTCCCGTGAGCTCGCCGCGAAGCCCTGGTACGTCAACTACCGCCTGTACGCGGGTCTGCTGTTCCTCAGCACCCTCACCGTCGTCGTCATCTTCGCCTAAGGACAGGAGCCCAGGACATGCCAGCGGACGTACGCTTCGGGGTCATCGGACTGACCCGCGGCCTCAGTTTCCTGCGCCTGTGCGAGGTGGTGGGCGGCGCGCGCGTGACCGCCCTCCACGACACCGACGCGGCCCGCGGCCGGGAGGTGGCGGCGAGGGCGGGCGCGCGGTACGCGCCCAGCATGGACGCCCTGCTCGCGGAGGACGTCGACGCGGTCGTCGTCGCCTCCCCCGTCCCGTACCACGCTCAGCACGCCGTCCGGGCGCTCGCGGCGGGCAAGCACGTGCTCAGTGAGGTCATCGCCTGCACCAGCCTGGAGGAGGCCCGCGCGCTCGTCGACGCGGCGCGGGCCAGCGACGCCGTGTACATGCTGGGCGAGAACTACCGCTACCTGGACGAGGTCGAGCTGACCCGCCGCCTGTACGCCGACGGACGGTTCGGCGAGGTCTACTACGCCGAGGCCGAGTACCTGCACGACTGCCGCGACCTCTGGTACGCGGACGACGGCGCGCTGACCTGGCGCGCCGACGGGCGGATCGGCGTCTACTGCACGCACAGCGTCGGGCCCCTGCTGTACGTCACCGACGACCGGGTGACCTCGGTGAGCGCCACCACCGTCCCGGGCGGACGGTTCGACCCCCGGGTGACGGCGCCCTCGATGCACCTGCTCCACCTGTGCACCGACGCGGGCCGGGTGTTCCGGGTACGCGTGGACCACACCTCGCCACGCCCGCACCAGATGGCGTACTACGCGCTCCAGGGCTCGGCGGGCAGCTACGAGTCGTGGCGCGGCAACGGCGACACCAGCAAGGTCTGGCTCGACGACGCCCACGAGCGCTCCGGCTGCGAGGAGGGCGCGCGGTGGCACGACCTCGGGGCGTTCGCCGAGCGGTACATCCCGGAACGGCTGGCCGCCCCTCCGGAGGCGACCGTCAGCGACCACGGCACCAGCGAGTACTGGATGCTGCCGGAGTTCCTGGAGGCCGTGCGCGGTGAGCGGGCCGCCCCGATCGACGTCCACCGCGGGCTGGACTACACGCTGCCCGGAATCCTCGCCGCCGAGTCGGTCGCGGCCGGTGGCGCGGCCGTCGAGGTCCCCGACTCCAGGGAGTGGTGACCATGCGGCGCTTCACCATGTCGGGCCGGACGTGCCTGGTCACCGGCGCCGCCGGGGGCATCGGCGGCGTGCTGGCGCGGGGTCTGGCCGAGGCGGGGGCCGACCTCGTCCTGAGCGACCGCCCCGGATCCGCGGGCCTGGCCACGCTGGCCGGGGAGCTGCGGGAGACCGGGTCCCGCGTCTGGGAGGCCGAGCAGGACCTCGGACACCTCGACGAGCTGCCCGGACTCGTCGACGCGGTGTGGGAGCGCACCGGCGGAATCGACGTCCTCGTCAACTGCGCGGGCGTCGCCGCGCTCCGCCGGTTCAACGAGGTGGGTCTCGACGACTGGAACGCGACGCTGGCGACCAACCTCACCGCCCCGTTCCTGCTGAGCCAGCGGACGGCCGAGCACATGGTCCACCACGGGGTGGCCGGCCGGATCGTCATGCTGTCCTCGAAGAACGGCATCGTGGGCGAACCCGGACTCGTCGCCTACAACACCTCCAAGGCGGGCCTGGAGCAGCTGACCCAGTCGCTGGCGCTGGAGCTGGGCGAGCACGGCATCACCGTCAACGCGATCGCGCCGGGCGTCATCGAGACCGGTATCGCCGCCGACTTCGATCTGGAGCGCGCGGCGTTCGAGCGGTACTACCGCGAGCACATCCCGCTGCGGCAGCGCTTCGGCTCACCCGACGACCTGGTGGGCGCCCTGCTGCTGCTGGCGTCGGACGCCGGTTCGTACATCACCGGGCAGCACATCGTCGTCGACGGGGGCGTGCTCGCCAGCCAGCTGCCACGGCTCCCGTTCATGGCACCGTACGTCGACGCGCTGGGAGAGGAATCCACGTGAGAGCGGAACAGGTCACCGCCGCCGAGGCGGACCACGCCGAGGGCCCGGTGTGGTGGGGCCCCTGGGGCGGACTGCGGTACGTCGACATGCTCGCGGGGGACGTGCTGACCCTGCGGGACGACGGATCCGTCACGCGGACGCGCGTCGGCGCGGTCGTGGCGGCGCTGCGCCCCCGCGCGGGCGGCGGGGCGGTGCTCGCCCTGGAGCGCTCCTTCGCGCTGGCGGCACGGGACGACCTGACGGACGTCCGGGAGCTGGGCGAGGTCTGGACGGACCCCGCGGTGCGGTTCAACGACGGTGGCTGCGATCCCGACGGGCGCTTCTACTGCGGTTCGATGGCCTACGACGCCACGCCGGGGGCCGCCGCGCTCTACCGACTCGCGCCGGGCGCCGAGGAGGAGCCACGGGCCGTGCTCCAGGGGGTCACGGTCTCCAACGGGCTCGGCTTCAGTCCCGACGGCCACCTCGCGTACTACAACGACACGGCGACCGGACGGACCGACGTGTTCGACTACGACACGGTCAACGGCCTGGGCCGCCGGCGCCCGTTCGTGCGGTTCGCCACCGGCGCCGGGCTACCCGACGGCCTGTGCGTCGACGCCGAGGGCGGGGTCTGGGTCGCGCTGTGGGGCGGTTCGGCCGTGCACCGGTACGCGCCCGACGGCACCCTGGACAGGGTCGTCACCCTCACCGCCTCGCAGGTGAGCGCGTGCGTCTTCGGCGGACCGGACCTGGACACCCTCTACGTCACGACCTCGCGCACCGGCCTGCCCCCGGGCGCGGAGCCCGCCGCCGGGGCGGTCTTCGCGGTGCGGCCCGGCGTCACGGGACTTCCGGCGCTGCCCTACCGGGGCTGACCGGTGCCGCGCACCGGCCCGGTGCGCGGCACCGGGCCGCTCGGCCGTCCGGAGAACTCGGCCGTCAGGAGAAGCGGACCAGGACCTTCCCGGCCACGGCGAGCCCCTCGGCCAGCTCGGCGAATTGCGCGGGCGCCCGGTCCGCCGGGATCTCCCGCTCCACCAGGGCCGCGACGGCGTCCGGCTCGGTACCGGCCCACCGCGCCGTCTCCACGAACTCCGCCGAGGTGTAGGAGAACGCCCCGGTCAGGGACCGCTCGCCGGTGCTCACCCCGAAGGCGTCCAGCTCCAGGCGCGGCGCCGCCATGCCCACCAGCACGATCCGGGCGCCGAGCGCGGTGGACGCGAAGGCGTCCGCCACCGTTCCGGAGGTGCCGACCGCGTCGATCGCGACGCTCGCCGGGCCGTCGAGCCTCGCCGCCACCCGCGGCCCGACCGGCCCGGCCACGGGGTCGAGCACCTCGACTCCGAGCGCGCGGCACAGGTCCCTGCGCCCCGCGTGCGGTTCGCTGACCACGACGCGCGCCGCCGACAGCCGCCGGGCGGCCAGCGCCACCGCCTGCCCGATGGGGCCGCCGCCCAGCACGAGCACCCGGTCCTCGGCGGTGACGCCGCCGCGCCGCGCGGCGTGATAGCCGACCGCGAGGGGTTCGACGAGCGCCCCGTGCGCCACCGGCATCCCGGCGGGCAACGCCACGACGTTCGCGGCGGGCGCCACGACGTACTCCGCGAAGCCCGCGGTGCGCGTCGGGTCCACCCCGATGACCCGCTTGTCCGGGCAGTACGGTTCGGTGCCCGCCCGGCAGGGCGCGCAACCCCCGCAGCCGACCACGGGGTTGAGGGTGACGAGCGCGCCGAGCGGGAGGTCGGCGCCCGCGCCGAGCGCCTCGACCACGCCCACCAGCTCGTGCCCCATGACCTGCCCCGGCACGCGCCGCCCGTTGGCCCCGGTGAAGCCGTGCAGATCGGAACCGCAGACGCCGGTCATCCGCACCCGGAGCCGGGCCTCCCCGTCGCCCGGCTCCGGTGTCGCGACCTCCTCCAGCGCCATCCTGCCGAACTCCTTCAACACCACGGCCCTCATGGCCGCACCACCTCTTCCAGTCGGTCGAACAGCAGGTCCAGGCGCTGCCGGGTCTCCTCGTCGAGGGAGAAGCCGAGCGGTTCGCGCACTCGCGCGGCGGGCAGCACCCCCTGACGCACGAGGAAGTACTTCTCGAACGCCACATACGAGCCGAGCGAGGTCACCAGGGCCATCAGGGGGCTCAGCGCCTCGTCGAGCGCCCGGCTCCGCTCGTGGTCGCCGACGGCCAGCGCGTCCCACAGCGCCCGCACCGCCCAGACCAGGTCGGGCCCGGGCATCGTGCCCACGACACCCCGCGCGTGGCTGTCGACGAGCGCCGCTCCCCCGCTTCCCTCGAAGACCCGCGCCGTGCCGCCGGTCAGGTCCCGTAGCGTGCTCAGCCGCGGTCCGACCGGCACCGCCTCCGGCTTGAACTGGACGTGCTCCGCCCCGAACTCCCGCAGCAGTTCCGCCTGGAGCTTCAGTGACAGGGGATCGCCGACGTATCCGCTGGCGTCCTGGACGATGAGCGGCACGGAGACCTCCTCCGCGAGCGCCCGGAAGTACCGCCCGGTCTCCTCGGCGCCGCACGCCACGGTCAGGGGCGGTATCGCCATGACGGCGCTCGCCCCGTCGGCCTCGGCGCGGCGGGCGAGCCGGAGCGCGAGGTGTGTGCTCTCCGCGCCCACGCTCAGCACGACCGGGCCCCGCCCGCGCGCGTGCGCGCAGACGATCCTGCCCAGTTCCTCCTGTTCGTCGGTCGCGAGACGCAGGATCTCCGAGACCATCGCGACGACGACGCCGTCGGCGCCCGCGTCGAAGACCCAGTCGATCTCGTCCCGCAGAGCGCTCTCGTCGATCGTCATCCGTTCCGTGAACGGGGTCGCCAGGACCGGAAGGACGCCTCGGAGGCCGGGTTCGGCGGTGGAGCCCGCCGAAGACACCGAACCCACCGAAGTCACCGGGCCCGCCGGGCCCACCGAAGACACCGAATACGCCGAAGACACCTCAGCACCGTTCTGTAGTACCGAACAATATTCTGTATAACCGAACCATAGGGAGGGGTCCACGCGAGGTCAAGCGGCGGCGGATTGACCGGCACGAGCGGGTCACGCAAACTTTGTTCGGTGATGACGAACAGCCTCGACGAGCGTTACCGCGTACGGAGCGTCAGCCGCGCGGCCGAGATCCTGGAGCACCTGGCCTCCGCGGGCGACGCCCTGACCGTGACCGAGGTCACCCGGGCCGCCGGAGGATCCAAGAGCTCGGTCTTCTCCACTCTCCAGACCCTGGAAGCACACGGACTCGTCTCCTCCGAGGGAGAGGGCCCACAGCGGCGGTACTCCCTCGGCCTCGCACTCGCGCGGTACGGCGAGATCGCCGTCGGCCGGGCCTCCATCCGCGACATCGCCCTGCCCGAGCTGCGCCACCTCACCGAGGAGACCGGACTGTCCTCCCGCGTGGCCAAGCCCGAACAGGGCCGGGCCGTGATCGTCGGACGGGTGGACGCACCGGGCTCCGTCCGCTTCGACCTGCACATGGGACAGCGGGAACTGCCCCACAGCAGCGGCCTGGGCAAGGCGGTCACCGCCGAACGCGACGACGACGCCATCCGCGAACTACTGGAGGCGGCCGGCATGCCCGCCCGCACCCGCAGGACCCTCACCGACCCGGACGCACTCCTCGCCGAACTGGCCGAGGTGCGGCGGCGCGGATACGCGATCGACGACGAGGAGGACGCCGACGGCGTCTACTGCGTCGGCGCGGCCGTGCGCGACCACCGGGGAGCGTGCGCCGGGGCGATCAGCGTGACCGGACTGAAGCTGGACGTCTCCCCGGAGCGGCTCCACGAACTCGGGGAGCGGGTACGGGAGTCCGCCGACCGCGTATCGACCCGACTCGGCTGGGGCTGATCCACGGCACCGTTGCTACCGTGATAGAGAACGCTGTTCTCTATCACGGAACGGAATCATGATCGTCGACGTACACAGCCACCTCTTCGGCTGCCCGGACCACCTGGGCCCCGACTTCCTCGCCCAGGCGGGCCGCGCCCGCTCCGGCGCCGTCGATCTCGCCGTGCGCTGGGAGGAGTACGCGGCGACGGCCCCGCCCGACTCCCGGGCCATCGTCTTCGGCGGCAAGGCCCGGCTCTCGGACCTCTGGGTCGACGACGCCTCGGTCGCGGCGTACGTCGCCGAACACCCGGACCGGCTCATCGGCTTCCTCTCCCTCGACCCGACGCGGCCCGGCTGGCAGGAGGAGCTGCGCCACGGGCACCGCGAACTCGGCCTCCGGGGGGTGAAACTGATGCCGATGTACGCCGGGTTCGACCCCGGCGACGAACGCCTCGACCCGCTCTGGACGTACACCAGCGACCACGGCCTGCCGGTGCTCATGCACACCGGCACGACCTTCGTCTCACAGGCGCCGCTGGAGTACGCCCGCCCACTCCTGGCCGACCGGGTCGCCCGGCGCTTCCCCGAGCAGCGGCTCGTCCTGGCGCACCTCGGCCACCCCTACGAGGGCGAGTGCGTGGCGGTGATCCGCAAGCACCCCCACGTCTACGCCGACGTGAGCGCGCTGCACTACCGGCCGTTCCAGCTCTGGCGGGCGCTGATGCTGGTGCAGGAGTACGGCGTCTGGGACAAGCTGCTGTTCGGCAGCGACTACCCGTTCACCTCGGTCGACGCCACGGTCGCCGGGCTCCGCGAGGTCGCGGGGATCCAGAGCCCCGCCGGGCTGCACGGCATCGACGAGCGCGAGGTCGAGGCGCTGATCGAACGGGACGCGCTGTCCCCACTGGGCCTGGCCGGCGCCTGACCCCAGAGGGGACTCCCGCCGCGCGCCCCGTCGCGGTCAGCGGTTCCGCCGCTCCCAGCCCGGGGCGAACATGTTCCAGAAGCCGCCGCGCGGCGGGTACTCGGCGAAGACGTCGTCGTCAAGCTCGACCCCGATACCGGGGGCGGCCGGCAGGGGCAGGAAGCCGTCCTCGATGGGCAGGCAGCCACGGAGCGCGTCGAACACGTACGGCTCCAGAAGCCCGTCGAAGGTCTCCAGGATCCGGAAGTTCGGGAGGGCCGCCGCCGCGTGGGCGGTCGCGGTCGTGCAGAACGGCGAGTTGGAGTTGTGCGGCGCCACCACCATGGAGCGGGTCTCCGCGATCGCGGCGATCTTCCGCATCTCGGTGTAGCCGCCGACCATGCTGAGGTCGGGCTGGACGATGTCGACCGCGTCGTGCTCGAACAGCGCGGCGTACTCGTACCGGTTGTGGAAGTGCTCGCCGCCGGAGATCGGGATCGTCGTGCGGGCACCGACGTCCGGGTAGCGGTCGACGTGCGTCCAGGGCAGCGGCTCCTCGAACCAGCCGATGTCATAGGGCTCCAGGGCGGTGGCGATCCGGACGGCCTCGTGGACGACGAAACGCGCGTGCCCCTCCACGAACAGCTCCACCTCCGGACCGATCGCCTCGCGCACCGCGGCGACGAGGTCGATCGAGCGGCGGCGCTCCACCCTGCCGAGCTCCCCGAGACCGGCCCCGAACGGGTCGAGCTTGAGCGCGGAGTACCCCCGGGCGACGGTGTCCCGCGCCAGCTGCGCGAACCGCTCCGGCGTGCGCTCGCCGGTGTACCAGCCGTTCGCGTAGACCGGGACGGCGTCCCGGCAGGCGCCGCCGATCAGCCGGTATACCGGCACACCGAGGAACTTGCCCTGGATGTCGTGCAGCGCCTGGTCGACCCCGCTCAGCACGATGCCGCCCACGTCTCCCCCGCGCAGGAAGTCCCCCTGGTACATCCGGAGCCAGATCTCCTCCGTGTCGAAGGGGTCGGCGCCGACGAGGTGCCGCTCCCCCATGTGGCGCGCCAGCGCACAGGTCTCGGCGCCCCGGAAGGGGTGGGTGATCTCCCCGATCCCGACCAGCCCCTCGTCGGTCGTCACGCGTACGTAGCTGAAGTCCCGCCAGGAGGTGCCGAGACTGAGCGTCTCGACGCCGCTGATGCGCCCGGCCCCCGTGGCGGGACGGGTCTGGTTCACGGTGAGCACGAAGATCTCCATTCGGTACAGCAGAACGCTGTTCGGTTTTCTGGTATATTCCTGGACAGCGCGGTGGGCCGTCAAGCAACCGCGACGCGAAGGACACGTCGGAGGAGGACGCATGCGGGTGGCACGGATCGGCGAGGTGGGGGCGGAACGCCCGGTGGTGCTGGACGACGAGGGTCGCGCCCACGACCTGCGCGGCCTGACCCCCGACATCACCGGGGACTTCCTGGCCGGGGACTGGGCGGAGCGGGTCCGGCGGGCCCTCGCGGCCGGTGAGCTTCCCCCGTCCGACCTCGGCGGACCGCGCCGGGGGGCGCCGGTCACGCGGCCGGGCAAGGTGGTGTGCATCGGCCTGAACTACCGCGCGCACGCCATCGAGAGCGGCGCCGACATACCCACCGAGCCGGTCGTCTTCATGAAGGCGAGCAACACCGTCGTCGGCCCGGACGACACCGTGCTCATCCCGCCGGGCAGCGAGAAGACCGACTACGAGGTCGAACTCGCCGTCGTCATCGGGCGGACCGCCCGTTACCTTCGCGACCCCGGCGAGGCCCCGGCGCACATCGCGGGCTACACCATCGCGAACGACGTCTCGGAGCGGGCCTTCCAGCTGGAGCGCGGCGGCCAGTGGGTCAAGGGCAAGTCGTGCGAGACCTTCAACCCGCTCGGCCCGTGGCTGGTGTCCCCGGACGAGGTGGGTGACCCGCAGAACCTCGGCCTGCGGCTGTGGGTCAACGGCGAGCGGCGCCAGTCCGGCAACACCGCGGACATGATCTTCGACGTCCGGTACGTCGTCTGGTACCTGAGCCAGTTCATGGTGCTCGACCCCGGGGACGTGGTCAGCACCGGCACCCCCTACGGCGTCGCGATGGGCTCGCCGGACACCCCGTACCTCACCGCGGGAGACGTGGTCGAGCTGGAGATCGACCGGCTGGGCCGACAGCGCCAGCCGGTCGCGCGGGCTTGAACAGCTCCCGCCAGAGGCGCGTCAGGAGCGCTTGCCGGCCGGCTCCAGGATCGCGACGCACTCCATGTGGTGCGTGACCGGGAAGAGGTCGAAGGCGCGCAGGAAGCGGGGGGAGTACCCGGCGTCCCGGAAGTACCCGAGGTCACGGGCGAGCGCGGCCGGGTCGCAGGCGACGTAGGCGACCCGGCGCGGGCCCAGACCCGCGACGTGGCGGACCAGCCGTTCCCCGGCGCCCGCCCGGGGCGGGTCCAGCACCACGATGTCGGCCTCGGTGATCCCGGTACGCGGCAGCACCGTCTCAACCCTGCCCTGCTCGACGCGGACCCGGTCGAACCCGGCGAGGTTGTGCCGCGCGTCCTCCACCGCCCGCTTCGACGCCTCGATGCCGAGTACCGCGCCCTCCCGGTCCGCGCCACCCTTACGCTTCCGTCCCGGCCCGTCCTGCCCGGCCTCGTCCCGCGGCGGGCACACCCGGTCGGCGAGCGCCCCCGCGAACAGCCCCGCGCCGCAGTACAGATCGAGCGCGGTCTCCCCGCGGCGCGGGGTCAGGCCCCGCATCACCGCGTCCACCAGCAGGTCGGCGCCCCGCTCGTGGACCTGCCAGAAGCCGCCCGCGCCCACCCGCCAGGTCCGCCCGTCCGCCCGCTCCCGGACGAAGTCCCGGCCGTGCACGCGGTGCAGCCGCCGCGCCCCGCCCTCGGGGTCGCGTCCCCGGCTCTCCTCGGCGCGCAGCACGGACACCGGGCGGTCCAGCTCCACCAGCGGGAGCCGCCCCCCGGGCCGCGGGGTCAGCACGACCTGCCGGTCGTGCGAGCCGCTGGCGGCCGTCGCGTCGATGGCGGCGATCTGCGGCCACTCCCGCCGCTCGACGCCGAGTTCGCTGACGCCGGGAGCGGCGATCAGGCAGTGGTCGACCGGCTCCACCTCGTGGGAGCGGTGCCTGCGGAACCCGGCCCGGCCCTCCTCGTCCACCGCGTAGCGGACCCGGCTGCGCCAGGCGGGCACCTCACCGGCCGCGACCTTGTCCCCCGGCACCGGCTCCACGGTGCCGTCCCACCCCGCGTCCTGGGGGGTCATCCCGGCCAGCCGGGACAGCTGCTCGGTGAGCACCTCGGCCTTGAGGCGGCGCTGGGCACCGGGTTTGACGTGCTGCCAGTCGCAGCCGCCGCAGCGGCCGGGACCGGAGAACGGGCAGGGCGCCTCGATCCGGTCCTTGGCGGGCTCCAGCACGCGCACCGCGTCGGCCCGCAGGAAGCGGGACTCGGCGTGCCCCTCGGTGACCCGGGCGACGACCCGCTCGCCGGGCAGGCTGTGGCGGACGAAAAGCACCCGGCCCTCCTCGGTGCGGGCGACGCAGTGCCCGCCGTGCGCGACGGGCCCCACCTCGACCTCGTACTCCTCGCCGACGAGGGTGGGGGCGGCGCCGGGTTCGGCTGCTTCGGGCATCGCGGGATCGCTCCAGGGGCACGGGGTGCGGAAGAGGCCAGCCGCGCGGAGTGGCGGCCGTGCGGGCCGGTGGCCGGCCGGCAGCCGCCGAGTCTACTTGCCCGCGTCCCGCCGCGTTCCGCCCACCGACCCACCCGGGGCACCGCCCGCGGGCGGCCGGGTGGGCCCACGCCGGACGGATCCGGGCGCCTCCCAGGCGGCCCGCCGCCGCGCGCGCTCCCGCGCCACCCGGGACGAGGCCAGCTGGTACGGCACCGAGGTGACCATCACCCCGGCGGTGAACAGCAGCCGCCCCTTGAGCCAGAGCGCGCTCTGGTTGTGCAGCAGCCGCTCGTACCAGCGGCCCACCACATACTCCGGGACGAACACGCTGATGACCTGGCCCGGCTCGGCGGCGCGCAGCCGCTTCACGTACTCGATGACCGGCCGGGTGATCTCCCGGTAGGGCGAGTCGAGGATGGTGAGCGGGACCTCGATGGCGTTGCGGTCCCACTCCTCGCGCAGTTGCGCGGTGTCGTCCGGGTCGACCTTGACCGTGACCGCCTCCAGGCTGTCGGCGCGCATCAGCTTGGCGTAGGCCAGCGCCCGCAGCGTCGGCTTGTGCAACCGGGAGACCAGCACGATGGAGTGCACCCGCGACGGGCGCACCGCCTTCTCGTCCTGCTCGGTGGGGGCGAGTTCGGCGGCCACCTCGTCGTGGTGGCGGCGGATGGCGGTCATCAGCGCGTAGAAGACCACCATCCCGAGCAGCGAGACCCAGGCGCCGTGCGTGAACTTGCTGCTCAGCACCACGACCAGCACCAGACCGGTGAGGCAGGCGCCGACCGCGTTGATGGCCCGGGCCCGGTGCGTCCGGCGCCGCTCGGCCGGGTCCTTCTCCTGGGGCAGCAGGGCGTTCCAGTGCCGGACCATCCCCACCTGGCTGAAGGTGAAGGAGACGAACACCCCGACGATGTACATCTGGATGAGGTGGTTGGTGTCCGCCCCGTACACCGCGACCAGCAGCCCCGCCGCCGTGGCGAGCAGCACGATGCCGTTGGAGTAGGCCAGCCGGTCGCCACGGGTGTGGAGCTGGCGCGGCAGGTAGCGGTCCTGCGCGAGGATCGCGCCGAGCAGGGGGAAGCCGTTGTAGGCGGTGTTCGCGGCGAGGAAGAGCACCAGCGCGGTGGCCGCGGCGAGGAACAGGAACAGCGGGGTGCCGTCGCCGAACACGGCGGCGGACACCTGGGAGATCACCGGCTGCTGCACGTATCCGGAACCGACCGGCTCACCGCCGGACAGCAGGTCCCGCGACGGGTCCGCCGCCAGCCTCACCCCCGAGACGAGCGCCAGCGAGACGACGCCGAGGAACATGGTGACCGCCAGCGCCCCCATGATCGCGAGAGTGGTGGCCGCGTTCCGCGCCTTCGGCTTCTGGAAGGCCGGCACCCCGTTGCTGATCGCCTCGACGCCGGTGAGCGCGGCACAGCCGGAGGAGAAGGCCCGCAGCAACAGGAAGACCATCGCGAGACCGGTCAGCCCGCCCGCGTGCTCGGCCCGGATCTCGAAGTCCGCGGTGGGCGCCCGCATCTGGTCCCCCGCCAGCAGCCGCGCCACCCCCCACAGGATCATGCCGAGCACCCCGACGAGGAAGCAGTAGGTGGGGATGGCGAACAGCACCCCGGACTCCCGCACACCCCGCAGGTTCATCAGCGTCAGCAGGACGATGACGGCGAGCGCGCAGAGCGTCTTGTGCTCCGCCACGAACGGCAGGGCCGACCCCAGGTTCTCCACCCCGGACGAGATGGAGACGGCCACCGTCAGCACGTAGTCCACCAGCAGGGCGCTGGCCACCGTCAGCGCGGACCGGCGGCCCAGGTTGGCGGAGGCGATCCGGTAGGCGCCGCCGCCGCTCGGATAGGCGCGCACGTTCTGCCGGTAGGAGGCCACGACCGTGAGCAGCAGGACGGCGACGGCCACCGCGACCCACGGGCTGAGGTGGTACGCCGACATCCCGGCGACGGACAGCACCAGCAGGATCTCGCCCGGCGCGTAGGCGACCGAGGAGAGCGGGTCGGAGGCGAAGACGGGAAGCGCGACGCGTTTGGGCAGCAGTGTCCGACCGAGCCGATCGCTGCTGAGCGCCCGTCCGATGAGCAGTCGCTTCGGGATGTCGGTCATCCGGGACACGGAAGGATCGTAGGCGGTCAGCCGTGCGATCCTGGGGACGGCGCCGCGTGGGAGACGTGGGAGAGAGGACCGACGTGCACATCGTGATCATGGGCTGCGGCCGGGTGGGGGCCGAGCTCGCGCAGACGCTGGAGCAGCAGGGTCACTCCATCACCGTCATCGACCAGGACCCCTCCGCCTTCCGGCGGCTCGGCCCGTCCTTCGGCGGCCGCAGGGTGACGGGCATCGGCTTCGACCAGGACACGCTGCGCGAGGCCGGGATCGAGGAGGCGGGGGCGTTCGCCGCCGTCAGCAGCGGGGACAACTCGAACATCATCGCGGCCCGGGTGGCGCGCGAGATGTTCGACGTCGAGCACGTGGCCGCGCGGATCTACGACCCGCGCCGGGCCGAGGTCTACCAGCGGCTGGGCATCCCCACCGTCGGCACGGTCCGCTGGGCCGCCGACCAGATGCTGCGGCGGCTGCTGCCCTCCGGCGCCGAGACGCTCTGGCACGACCCGAGCGGCGGGGTGCAACTGGCCGAGGTGCACCCGGCGGAGCGCTGGATCGGGCAGCGGATCACCACCCTCCAGGAGCAGGCGGGGGTGCGGGTCGCCTTCCTCACCCGGCTGGGCGAGGCGATCCTGCCCGGCTCCCGGACGGTGCTCCAGGACGGGGACCTGGTACACGTGATCATGCACAGTGACGAGGTGCGGCACGTCGAGGAGGTCTTCGCGACCGGTCCCGAGGAGGCGCGGTCCCGATGAGAGTCGCCATCGCGGGCGCGGGCGCCGTCGGCCGGTCGATCGCCGGTGAACTCCTGGAGAACGGCCACGAGGTGTTGCTGATCGACAAGGCGCCCACCGCCATCTCGGTCGAGCGGGTGCCGCAGGCGGAGTGGCTGCTGGCCGACGCCTGCGAGATCACCTCGCTCGACGAGGCGGCGCTGGAGCGCTGCCAGGTGGTGATCGCCGCCACCGGGGACGACAAGGCGAACCTCGTCGTCTCGCTGCTCGCGAAGACGGAGTACGGCGTGCCGAGGGTCGTCGCGCGGGTCAACCACCCCAAGAACGAGTGGCTGTTCACCGCGGCCTGGGGGGTCGACGTGGCCGTCTCCACGCCCCGGCTGATGTCGGCGCTGGTCGAGGAGGCGGTGAGCGTCGGTGACCTGGTGCGGCTGCTGCGCTTCTCGCAGGGGGACGCCAACCTCGTCGAGTTGACGCTTCCGCCCGAGGCGGCGCTGGCCGGATCGCGGGTGGGGGACGTGGCCTGGCCGGAGGACACCTCGCTGGTGACCGTCATCCGGGGCACGAGGGTCCTGACCCCCGACCCGGAGGAGACCCTGGAGGTGGGGGACGAACTGCTGATCGTGGCGGCACCGTCCCGCGAGGAGCAGCTGGAGCGGCTGCTCTCGGTCCGCGCCGACGGCGCGCGGCGCGAGGAGGACTGAGCCCGGCGCGGCGATCGGCCGGGCCGGGCGTCGCCGGAGGCGGGAGGGGCGCCCGGGGCGGGACGGAACGGCGGGGCGCCGGGCCGGGGCTCGGCGCCCCTCCCCTCAGCCTTCCCGTGCGGCCGCCTTCGCCGCCTCCTCGGCCCGCTCGCGCTCCTCCCACTCCGCGATGACGTTGATCGGCGGCGGCGCCTTCGCGAGGAAGATCCAGGTGAGGTAGACCGCCAGCAGGAACGGCGGGATCTTCAGCGCGACCGAGACCCAGCCGAACTGCGTGGTGTCACCCCAGAAGTACAGCGGGAAGAGGATCGCGCACTTCGCCAGGAGGATGCAGCCCCAGGCGTAACTGGCCTTGGTGTAGGCCTTCTTGCGGCCCGGGTTCCGGGTACGCCAGGAGAGGTTCTCCTTGAAGATCGGTCCCAGCACCAGCCCGAGCAGCGGCACCCCGGCCGCCGAGGTGATCAGGTACGCCGCGGAGAGCCCCAGGGTGTACAGCATCCCCGGGAGGTAGAAGTCCTTGGCGTCACCGGTCATCATCGCGAACAGCACGCCGAAGCCGACGCCGAAGACCCCGCTGAAGGCGTGCTTCACGGTGTCCCGGCGAATCAGCCGGACGACGGCCAGCAGGCCGGACAGCACCAGCGCGCTCAGCGCGGCCGCGTGGATCTCGTGCTGCACGGTGAAGATCGTGATGAACACCAGGCCGGGCACCGTGGTCTCCACGAGACCGCGCACCCCGCCGAACGCCTCGAAGAGCGCGGCTTCCGTGACGGCGGTGGCGTCGGCGGTCTGGTCGCCGCCGGTGCCGGGGGCGTCGCCCGGGGCGTGGGCGGCGTCGGTGCCGTCGTCCCGCTGCTCGGCCGCCGGTTTGTCGAGGGAGGTCACCCGCTACTCCTCTTCGAAGGGTCGTAGCTCGTACGTCGGATTGAAGATGACGGGGCGGCCGTGTTGCAGGGTGGTCCGCCCCCAGACGATCATCTTGCGGCCGGGCTCGACGCCCGCGATGGCGCGGCGCCCCAGCCAGACGATGTCCAGCGAGGCGGTCCCGTCGAAGAGTTCCGCCTCCAGGGTGGGCACCCCGGCCCGTGGCCGCAGGGTCACGGTGCGCAGCGTACCGGCGACGCGCACGATCTGGCGGTCGGCGCAGGCGGAGATCGGTGTGCACCCGGCGGAGCGCGCGTCCCGCCGGAGGTCGGCGGAGCGCAGCTCCTCCTCCGAGGAGGAGATCCGTTCCAGAAAGCGCCGGAAACGCCCGCCCCGCTCAGGGCGGCGCGCTCGCGTGACACCACTCATACCGGCCAGCGTACCGGTGCCCGTGACGGCCACCCGCCGAGCGGCGGCCACCGCCCCCGCTCAGCGCTCGAAGCGGTACCCCATACCGGGTTCGGTCACGAAGTGCCGGGGGTGCGAGGGGTCCGGCTCCAGCTTGCGGCGCAACTGTGCCATGTAGACGCGCAGGTAGTTGGTCTCCGTCCCGTACGACGGGCCCCACACCTCGCGCAGCAGCTGCTTCTGGCTGACCAGACGGCCGGGGTTGCGCACCAGGACCTCCAGCAGGTGCCACTCGGTGGGCGTCAGCCGCACGTCCTGGCCGTCTCGGTGGACCTTCTTCGCCCCCAGGTCGACGCTGAAGTCCCCGGCGTCGATCACCCCGGTCTCCTCGGCCGGGGAGAGCGCCGGTTCCGCTCTGCGGACCGCCGCCCGCAACCTGGCCAGCAGCTCGTCCATGCCGAACGGCTTGGTGACGTAGTCGTCGGCGCCCGCGTCCAGGGCCTCCACCTTCTCGTCCGAGGTCTGCCGGGCGGACAGCACCAGGATCGGGATGCGGGTCCAGCGCCGGATCCCGCGGATCACGTCCACGCCGTCCATGTCCGGCAGCCCCAGGTCGAGCACGACGACGTCCGGCGGGCGCTCGACCACGTGCTGGAGCGCGGCGGCACCGTCCGTGGCGGCGTCCACCTCGTACTGGCGCGCCCTGAGGTTGATCACGAGGGCGCGGACTATCTGCGGTTCGTCATCGACCACGAGCACCCGGTGCATGCGGGTTCCTCTCTCCGTCCTGGCGGTTCTGCCGGTCCTGCCAGTCCTGACGGGTTCGCCGGTCCCGGCGTTCCCCGAACTGCCGCGGGACCGGCACCGCCGCCCGCGCGGGCACCCGTGCGCGGGTGGGGAGCCGGCCGTGCGCCGCGCGGAGGGTGAGGACCATCGTCATCCCCCCGCCGGGGGTGTCCTCGGCGTCCAGCGTGCCGCCCATCGCCTCGGCGAAGCCCCGCGCTACGGCGAGACCCAGGCCCACGCCCGTGCCGCGGGGCACGTCCCCCAGCCGCTGGAACGGCTCGAAGATCCGGTCCTTCCCGCTGTCCGGCACCCCGGGGCCGCGGTCGACCACCCGGAGCTCCACCTGGTCACCGAGGGCACTGGCCTGCACCAGCACCCCCTTCCCCGGCGGGCTGTACTTGACCGCGTTCTCCACGAGGTTGGCCACCGCCCGCTCCAGCAGCCCCGGGTCCACGGCGACCAGCGGCAGCGCCTCGGCCAGCGCCAGCCGCACGCTGCCCTCGGGCACCCCGCGCAGGGCCTTCGGCACCACCTCCTCCAGGGTGATGTCCCGGATCAGCGGGGTGACGGTCCCGGTCTGGAGCCGGGACATGTCCAGCAGGTTGCCCACCAGCGCGTCCAGCCGGTCGGCGCCCTCCTCGATCGAGCGCAGCAGCTCCGCCTCGTCCTCCGCGGACCAGGTCACGTCGTCCGAACGGAGGGAGCTGACCGACGCCTTGATCGCGGCGAGCGGGGTCCGCAGATCGTGCGAGACGGCGGCGAGCAGCGCCGTGCGGATCCGGTTGCCCTCGGCCAGCTCCCGGGCGTGCTCGGCCTCGCCGAGCAGCCGCTGCCGGTCCAGCACCCCGACCGCCTGCGCCGCGAAGGCGGCCAGCACCCGGCGGTCCTCGGCGGGCAGCACCCGGCCGGAGAGCGCCAGCATCCGGTTGTCGCCCACGGGCATGTCGACCTCGCCGTCCTCCGGGCGGAGGAGCTGCTTCGCGTCCGCCGGGCCGACGCTGCCCGCGCAGGTCCAGCGTCCGGTCTCGCTCTCCCGCTCCAGCAGCGCCACGGACTCCATGCCGAAGGTCTCCCGCACCCGCTCCAGCAGCGCCTCCAGCGAGTCCTCTCCGCGCAGCACGCTGCCCGCCAGCGCGGAGAGGATCTCGGACTCGGCGCGCAGCCGGGCCGCCTGGTGCGTGCGGCGGGCCGCCACGTCCACGACGGAGGCGACGGCGACCGCGACGCCGAAGAACGCCGCGATGGACACGAGGTTGCGCGGATCGTTGGTGAAGGGGGTGCTGAACGGCTCCGTGAAGTAGAGGTTGAGCAGCACCGAGCAGACCGTGGCCGACGCCAGGGCGGGCAGCATCCCGCCCACCAGCCCGGCCGCCACGGTGAGCACCAGGAAGAGCAGCACGTCGTTGGTGAAGCCGACACGCACGCCCAGCCCGTGCAGCAGCAGGGCCAGCAGGGCGGGTCCGGCCAGCGCGGTGCACCAGCCGTTCAGGACCCGCGCGCGGCCGAGCCGGGCCCCGCTGGCCATCGGCAGGCCACGGCCCTTGGCGATCTCGTCGTGGGTGACGATGTGCACGTCCAGGTCGGGCCCCGACTCGCGGGCCACGGTGGCCCCGACGCCCGGCCCGAACACGTACTGCCAGGACTTGCGCCGGGAGGAGCCGAGGACGATCTGGGTGGCGTTCACCCCGCGCGCGAAGTCCAGCAGGGCCGCGGGGATGTCGTCCCCGATGACGTGGTGGTAGGTGCCGCCCAGGTCCTCGACCAGGGTCCGTTGGACGGCGAGTTCCTTCGGGGAGGCCGGTGTCATCCCGTCGGCGCGGGCGATGTGGACGGCGAGGATCTCGCTGCCCGAGCCCTTGGCCGCCATCCGGGAGGCACGGCGTATCAGCGTCCGCCCCTCGGGCCCGCCGGTGAGCCCCACCACGATGCGCTCCCTGGCCTGCCAGGTGGAGCGGATGCGGTGCTCGGCCCGGTAGCGCTGGAGCGACTCGTCGACCCGGTCGGCGGTCCACAGCAGCGCGAGTTCCCGCAGCGCGGTGAGGTTGCCGAGCCGGAAGTAGTTCGAGAGCGCGGCGTCGACACGGTCCGAGGAGTAGACGTTGCCGTGCGCCATGCGGCGGCGCAGCGCCTGGGGCGCCATGTCGACGAGTTCGATCTGGTCCGCGCGGCGCACCACCTCGTCCGGCACGGTCTCCCCCGGCCGGACCCCGGTGATGTTCTCCACCACGTCGCCCAGCGACTCCAGATGCTGGATGTTGACGGTCGAGAGGACGTCGATCCCGGCCGCGAGGATCTCCTCGATGTCCTGCCAGCGCCGCTCGTGGCGCGAGCCGGGCGGGTTGGCGTGCGCCAGCTCGTCCACCACCACGACGGCGGGGGCGCGGCGCAGCACCGCCTCGGTGTCCAGCTCGGCCAGCTGGGCGCCGCGATAGGTGAACCGCCGGGCGGGGATCTGCTCCAGACCGTCCAGCAGCGCGAGGGTGCGGGGCCGGTCGTAGTGCTCGACGCAGCCGACCACGACGTCCGTGCCACGCTCCAGTCGGCGATGCGCCTCCGACAGCGCCGCGAAGGTCTTGCCGACCCCGGGAGCGGCACCGAGATAGATCCGCAGCCTGCCGGGCCGCGCCTGCTGTGCTGACGCCATGCCCTCATTGTCACCGCTGCGGAGAGCGGTGCGGGCCGGACGGCCACCGGTGGGCGTCAGGGACGCGTATGGATCTTCCCCGCGACTCCCCCGCGCCCGGAATCGCAGGCCACGGGGGCGGGAGGGGCGGCCACACGGAACGCCGGATGCCCCCGCCGGGGCGGGGGCACCGGTGCCGGATGACGGCTGTGGGCGGGCCACCGGGGCGGCCCGGCCACCGGCTCAGCGGACCTCGGTGATCTCCGGTCCGCGCTGGAGCTTGTCCAGCCCGCCGGCGAAGCGCGAGCCCTCCTCGACGGTGTCCTGCTGCACCCCGTCCGGAACCATCTGCGCGTCGTCCGGAAGCTTGAGGACGATCGGGTCGCGCGGGGCCATCGGGGCGTCCCCACGCACCACCACGGTGTCCCGGAAGATCGTCTCCAGCAGTCCCGCCTTCTCCGGCTGGACCGCGCCCTGCCCGGAGATCACGCCGCGCAGGAACCAGCGCGGGCCGTCGACCCCGACGAACCGCACGACCTGCACGCCGTTGGTGCCGTCCGGCAACTGCACCGGCACCTGGGCCCGCAGCTCCCAGCCGAGGGGGCCCTCGGCCTCGTCGATCACTCCGCCCTGCTGGGTGATGCCGGACGCGATCTCCTCGCGGACCTCGTCCCAGATGCCCTCGCGCTTGGGCGCCGCGAAGCCCTGGAGCTGCACGGCGCTGTCCTGGAGCACGATGGTCGCGGCGACGATGGAGTCCCCCGCCACCTCGACCCGCAGTTCCATTCCCTCGACGCCGGGCACGTACAGGCCACCGAGATTGACGCGGCCGGTCTCGGGTTCGGAGACCTCGGAGACGTCCCAGGGGCCGTCCGGGCGCGGGGCGGGGGGCAGCTTGACGCGCTTCGCCTCACCCTCGGCCTCGACCTCGTCCGCTCCGGCGTCCCCCTCGGCGCCGTCGTCCGCTTCCGTCTCGAACTCGTCCGAGGCGCCCGGCTCAGGCTCTTCGCTCTTCTTGCGACGACGTCCGAACACGTCACTGTCCTCTCAGGTCGGAACGCTGGTCGGCGCCGACCGCAACGTAATCTTCGGGTGGTGCGGCATGGCCGCCCGTGGATCCGAAACCGCCCGCCGCCCGTGCCGAGCCGGGCAGCTCGGTCACCTCGTGGAAGCGCACCTTCTCCACCTGCTGCACAACGAGTTGGGCGATGCGGTCGAACCGCGCGAACCGTACGCTCTCGCGGGGATCGAGGTTGACCAGCACCACCTTGATCTCCCCACGGTACCCGGCGTCAATCGTCCCGGGGGCATTCACCAGGGAGACGCCGCACCGGGCCGCGAGCCCGGAACGCGGGTGCGCGAAGGCGGCGTAGCCGTCCGGCAGCGCCAGGCTGATCCCCGTCGGCAGCACCACGCGCTCCCCGGGGGCCAGTTCGGCCGCCTCGGTGGTGACCAGATCGCACCCGGCGTCACCCGGATGTGCGTACTCGGGGACCGGCACCTGCGGGTCGAGACGGCGCAGCAGCACGTCGACGGGGGGCCGCCCGCTCACGGGTTCACCTCGAAGGCGCGCGCCCGCCGCAGCTGGTCGGGGTCGTCCATGGCCGCCTTGATCTCCTCTTCCCTGCCGTGCTTCACGAAGTGCTCCACCTTGACCTCGACGAAGACGGCCGCCGCGGTCACCGCGACCGGGCCCTCGGGGCCGCCGATGCGCCCGGTGGCGGTGGAGAAGATCTTCCGCCCGGCGACGGCGGTCACCTCCGCCTCCAGGTGCAGCACCGTGTCCACCGGGACGGGCCGCACGAAGTCGGTCTCCAGCCGCCGGGTGACCGCGATGGTCTGCATCAGCCAGTTCAGCGAGCCGAGTGTCTCGTCCAGCGCGGTGGCCAGCACACCGCCGTGCGCCAGCCCGGGCGCCCCCTGGTGCGCGGGCTTGACGGTGAACTCGGCGGTGACGTTCACGCCGTCTCCCGCGCGGGCCTCCAGGTGCAGCCCGTGCTGCTGGCCGTGGCCGCAGCCGAAGCACAGCTCGTAGTGCGCTCCGATCAGCTCCCCGGGCTGGGGAGCGTCAGGATGGCGCACCGGCGCGGTCGCACCCTCCGGGGGCGCCAGCGAGGTGTGGCGGGTCTTCGATGGTTCGGCAGCACTCACGTGAGCAGAGCCTACCGGGGGCGTCGAGCACGGAACGCGGCGTGCCAGGCTTGGAGCCATGGTGACCCGGGTTCAGTACGACGAACATCTGACCGCGCCCCGCAGCTGGTGGCTGATCGCCGCCGGACTGGGCCTCAGCGCGGGGCTGATGCTGCTGCCCATCGGGCCGCTCGCGATGCTCGGCGGGATGGTGGTGGGCGGGGCGCTCGCCGCGGCCGGTGTGAGCGCGTACGGCTCGGTGCGGGTGCGGGTGATCGCGGGATCCCTGGTGGCGGGCGGCGCCCGGATCCCGCTCAGCGCGCTCGGTGAGGCGGAGGCGCTGGACGCGGAGCAGGCCCGCGCCTGGCGGACCCACAAGGCCGACCCGCGAGCGCACATGGTGCTGCGCGCCTACGTGCCGACGGCGCTCCGGGTGCGGATCACCGACCCCGACGACCCGACGCCGTACCTCTACGTCTCCACGCGCGATCCGGAGGGCCTCCTGGCCGCGCTCCGGGCGGCGCGTGCGGAGGCCGCCGACGGCGAGCGCTGAACCCTGGGCCAGCGCCCGGTCCGTACGGCCGGGGCGGGCGGGGCGCGGCGACGGTGCGAAGGGGCGCGGGGCAGCCACGGGAGGATGCGGGGTGCCGCGGACGACGCCGCGGGATCCGGCGGGCGGGGGGCTGACGGTCAGCCGCGGAAGGGGTGTCTCAGCGACCGCGCGGCGCGCGGGCTCTGCCGGGGGACGCGGGGTTCGTCGAGGTCCAGGGGGCCGGGGCTGTCGAGCCGCCGGGTACGCAGGTCCGAGCGGACCCGGTGCGCGACCTTTCTGGTGTCGCGCCGGTTCATGGTCGCCCCCACCGCCGCACCGACCAGGAACGGCGTGAGGTTGGGGAGGTTGCGCACGGTGCGCTTCATGATCTGCTGCCGGAGCTCCCGCTTGGCGGGACCACCGAGGGCCGAGCTGAGCGTCGACGGGCGGACCACGTCGATCCCGCGCTCCGAACTCCAGGCTCCGAGGTAGGCCATGGCCCGCTGCCGGGCGTCTCCCGGAGCCGGGCAGCCGTAGATCTCGTGCAGCTCGGCGATGAGCTTCAGCTCGACCGAGGCGACGCCGACGATCTCCGTCGCCAGCTCGGCCGGCATCGCGGGCGGTACGGGAAGCATCGCGGCGGCGCCCACCCCAGCGCCCACCACGGCGGATCCCCTCATCGCTCCCGCCGTCAGCCGGTCCGCGATCTGCTCGGTGCCGAGCCCGGGGAACTGCCGCCGCAGCGTCTCCGCGTCCCGCACCGGGATCCGGGGGCCCACGTCGATGACCCGCTCGGCGACCACGCCGAGGAAGTCCCGCACGGCCCGGCGCCGCTCCGGAGCCTCGTGGGGAACACGAGGCTCCCGGGCAAAGCGCCTGAGCGAGGCCGCCCGTTTCCTAGGGCCTCGCTCAGCGTCACGTGCGTCCTCGGCCGCCACCCGGCGACGCCGCTCAGGCCGCGCAGTCGCGGCAGATCGGCTGGCCGTTCTTCTCGTCGGCCAGCTGCGAGCGGTGGTGCACCAGGAAGCAGCTCATGCACGTGAACTCGTCCTGCTGCCGGGGCAGCACCCGGACCGACAGTTCCTCGTTGGAGAGGTCCGCGCCCGGCAGCTCCATGCCCTCGGCCTGCTCGAACTCGTCCACGTCGACATTGGACGCGGACTTGTCGTTCCGGCGGGCCTTCAGCTCTTCGATGCTGTCTTCGTTGGCGTCGTCGTCGGTCTTGCGTGGGGTGTCGTAATCCGTTGCCATGTCGCTCTCCCCCTCTGGGTATCTGCGGTGTCTCCAGCGCACGTAACGCATGAGAGGCCGGGCTTGTGCCCGACCCGAGGCGGAGATTTTGCCTCACATCAAGGTCTGTTACTCAATCGACACCCAACCGCACCCCTGAAGAGGTGATCGCGGCGGCTGCCGAGGAGGACCTTAGACGGTCCCGAGTAGCGCTTCGGCACGCCATCCGGGGTACTGCCCACGATCTCCACCAGCGGAAACCTGGATTTTCCCGGATTTCCTCAGGTCCGGGCCACCGAGTGCGCAGACCCACGAAACCGGATGTGTGATCCATCACAGCACCCGGCAGGCGGTCCGTGCGAAGCCCGGCGATCCGGCTGATCCGTCCTCCTTCCCCAGATAACCGGTCAACCGCGAAGAACAGCAGAAACACAGAGAACGCCGGGAACGCGGAGAACACGGAAAACCGGATGGAACCGGGTAACCCCGGATAAACCCGAGGTAAACCGATGGATCCGAAGGAAGTCGGCTTGGTGGCCACGAACCGTACCGCATCCCCGCCAACCACCCCAGGGAAATCGTTCCGCGATAAGCGAACAGGCGCGCGAGGGTCTCACCGCTCCGTGGAACCGGACCCGGTCACCCCGGGTAACCCGGCCGCCACCTCACACCGGCAGCACCACCCGGACCACGAGGCCGCCCTCCTCCCGGGGCTCGGCGCGGACGCTGCCCCCGTGCGCGCGGGCCACCGAGCGCACGATCGACAGTCCGAGGCCCACGCCCTTGTCACTGCCGGTCCGCTCGGTGCGCAGCCGCCGGAACGGCTCGAAGAGGTTATCCACCTCGTACGCGGGAACGACCGGTCCGGTGTTCGCTACGGTGAGTACCGCCTGCCCGGGGCGGGACTCCGTACCGACCTCGACCCAGCCGTCCTCCGGGACGTTGTAACGGACGGCGTTCTGCACCAGGTTCAGCGCCACCCGCTCCAGCAGCACCCCGTTGCCCTGCACCACGGCGGGGCTCCGCTCCCCCCGCAGCTCCACGCCCTTGCCGTTCGCCTCGGTCCGCCCTTGCTCGACGGCGCGCGCGGCGACCTCCGCCAGGTCCACGGGCTTGCGGTCGACGATCTCGTTGTCGCTGCGGGCGAGCAGCAGCAGCCCCTCCACCAGCTCCTCGCTCCGCTCGTTCGTCGCGAGCAGCGTCTTGGCGAGCTGCTGCACCTCGGGGGACGCCCCGGGGTCGGAGAGCTGCACCTCCAGCAGGGTCCGGTTGATCGCGAGCGGGGTGCGCAGCTCGTGTGAGGCGTTGCCGACGAACCGCTGCTGGGCGGTGAAGGCCCGCTCCAGCCGGTCGAGCATGTCGTCGAAGGTGTCCGACAGCTCCCGGAGCTCGTCGTCCGGACCCTCCAGCTCGATCCGTTTGTGCAGGTCCGAGCCAGCGACCTGGCGCGCGGTGCGGGTGATCCGGCCGAGCGGGGACAGCACCCGCCCGGCCATCACGTAGCCGAAGGCGAAGGCCGCCACCGCCAGGCCCAGCAACGCCAGCAGCGAGCGCCGCAACAGGGTGTCCAGCGCGCTGGCCCGCTGCGCGTCCACACAGTCGCTCAGCCGCTCGGTGAACTCCTGGGTCTCCATCGTCCCGCTCAGGCCGGGGCAGCTCTGCGAGGTCAGCTCGCCCCGAACGTCCACGATCCGGAACGGCAGGGAGCTGACGTCCCGCAGGGCCTGGGCGGCCAGCAGGTAGATGATCGTGAGCAGGACCATCCCGGCGATCAGGAACATCCCGCCGTAGAGCAGGGTGAGCCGTATCCGGATGGTGGGCCGCAGCCAGGGGTAGGGGCGCGCGGGCTCACGCGGGTCCCAGGTGGGTTTGGGCGGCGCCTGGGCGCCCGGGCCGGTGGGAGAGGCGGCCATCGCTCAGATCCGGTATCCGGCACCGGGCACGGTGACGATGACGGCGGGCTCACCCAGCTTGCGCCGGAGCGTCATGACGGTCACCCGCACGACGTTGGTGAAGGGGTCGGTGTTCTCGTCCCACGCCTTCTCCAGCAGCTGCTCGGCCGAGACAACGGTGCCCTCGCTGCGCAGCAGCACCTCCAGCACCGCGAACTCCTTGGGAGCGAGCTGGATCTGCCGGCCGTCCCGGAAGACCTCGCGCCGCCCCGGGTCGAGCCGGATGCCGGAGCGCTCCAGCACCGGCGGCAGCGCCGAGGTCGAGCGGCGGCCCAGTGCCCGCACCCGCGCGGTCAGCTCGGCGAAGGCGAACGGCTTCGGCAGGTAGTCGTCGGCGCCGATCTCCAGCCCCTCGACGCGGTCGTTCACGTCCCCCGAGGCGGTCAGCATCAGCACCCGCGTGGGCAGGCCCAGGCCAACGATCTCCCGGCAGACGTCGTCGCCGTGCACCAGGGGGAGGTCACGGTCGAGGACGACCACGTCGTAGTCGTTCACGCTGACGCGCTCCTGGGCCGCCGCGCCGTCGTACACCACGTCGACGGCCATGGCCTCCCTGCGGAGGCCCGTCGCCACCGCGTCGGCGAGCAGTTGCTCGTCCTCGACGACGAGTACGCGCACAGCGCTGTCCTTCCTCGATAGGGGTTACGGGCACGGCGGCCGCCCCGTGCGGAACGGCCCGTGGACCGGTCCGGGCGGGGCGCGCCCCAGGAGGCCCCGGCAGATCGGGACGCTCCCCCGGCTCATCGTCCCCATCCTCCCCCGAGCGCCGGTAAACCGGCGGTAAGCGGGAGATGACGCCCGGGGGAGCCCGATTTTCGCGGGGCCCTGAGGTTTCCCTGAGGGTTCGGCTGGGGAGGACGAGTGACACACTTCCGATCACACCCTGTGCGCGGCAAGCCACGGGCTGCCGACCAGCCAGGGCAGGGGTGAGGGTCGGAGCCGCTCAGTCAACCCCCGGCACACCCCCGTGCCACCGACCCTTGACGAGGGGGCACACCATGGACGCGTTCACCGCTGGACTGCTACAGCGCATACAGAGCACCGAGTCCGACCTGCACCGGGCCCGCGAGTCGGGCGACGACTTCCTGGCGGAGGTCGAGCAGGCGGAGCTGGAGGACCTGCACCGCCTCGCGGCCGAACACGGCGTCGAGGTACCGGCCTCGGCCTGACCCCGACCCCACCGCGACGCCCGCACCCGATGAGCCCCCGGGAACTCCCCGGGGGCTCGGTGTCTGTCCGGCGGGACGCACCAGGCCGTCCCGTCCGGCCGACGGGCTCAGTCGTGCCAGGCCCCGAGCCCGTCCACCAGCGGCTGGAGTTCGGCGAAGACGCCGGGCGAACCGGCCACCGTCAGCTCCTCCCCCGGCGCCTGCCCCGGCCGCCCCCCACTCCGTCCGCCCGCCTCCCGGACGATCAGGTCGCCCGCGGCGAAGTCCCACAGATGCAGCCCCCGTTCGTAGAGCCCGTCCAGCCGTCCCGCCGCGAGGTCGCAGAGGTCGACGGCGACCGAACCGGAGCGCCGCACGTCACGGACGCGGGGCAACAGCTGGCGCACCACCTCCGCCTGGGCCGCGCGCTGCTCGGTGACGTAGCTGAAGCCCGTCGCTATCAGCGCCTGCTCCAGCGGCGGGGCGGGGCGCACCCGGAGCGGGGTGTCGCCGCGGAAGGCGCCCCCACCGAGGGTGGCGTGGAAGGTCTCACCGCGCGTCGGTACCTCGACCACCCCGGCGACAACCTCGCCGTGGTGGGCGGCGGCGATGGACACCGCCCAACTGGGGAGCCCGTAGAGGTAGTTCACGGTGCCGTCGATGGGGTCGATGATCCACCGCACCCCGGAGCTGCCCTCGGTGGAGGCCCCCTCCTCGCCCAGGAAACCGTCGTCCGGGCGGTGCTCGCGCAGGAAGTCGGTGATCAGCTTCTCCGAGGCGATGTCCATCTCGGTGACGACGTCGATCGGGCTGGACTTGGTGGCCGCCACCCCGAGGTCGTCGGGGCGGCCGTCACACAGGAAGGTCCCGGCCCGCCGGGCGGCCTCCCTGGCGAGGTCGAGGAGTTGGTCCTTGAGGTCCGGCTGGTCGGTCACGGGTCTGTCGCTCCTCGCGTGGTGCTTCGCTTCGGTGCCGCGCGATCCGGCGGCACCCGTTTCGTCAGTTCTCTTCAGCGTTCGCCTGCGTTTGTTGATACTTGTCGGCGCTCGCCGGCGCTGGGCAGCCTTCTCGGTGGGCGCCGGTGGGCGCCGGCCTTCGGTCGTGTGCGGGGCGTGCGCCGGGCGCTCCGGCACTAACCGGCACCGAACTCCGGGGCGTCCGCCCCCGCGGCCGCGGGACGGGGGGTGCGGGCGGGACAGCAGCCGACGGGACACAGGTCGTGGCTGGGGCCGAGCCCGCCGAGGGCCCGGCGCTCGGGCGCCGCGCCCCGCTCGGTGGCCGCCCGTTCCAGCACGAGGTCGCGGAGTCCGGCGACGAACCGCGGGTCGTGCCCCACGGTCGCCGAGCGAGCGATCGGCAGGCCCAGTTCCGCGGCGGTGTCCCGGGCCTCCGTGTCGAGGTCGTAGAGCACCTCCATGTGGTCGGAGACGAAACCGATCGGGACCAGCACGGCCGCGGGGGCGCCCTCCCGGCTCAGCGCCGTCAGATGGTCCGAGACGTCCGGTTCCAGCCAGGGCATCTCCGGGGGGCCGCTGCGTGACTGGTACACCAGCCGCCAGGAGCGTTCGGTCCCGGTGCGCTCCGCCACGGCGGCGGCGATCAGCCGGGCCACGTCGAGGTGTTCGGCGACGTAGGCGCCACCGGGGCCGTGTGCGCACGGTGGCCCCGAGGTGTCGGCGGCGGCGGCCGGGATGGAGTGGGTGGTGAAGGCCAGGTGCGCGCCGCCCCTGACCTCCCCGGGCAGCTCGGCGAGCGCGGCGAGCACCCCGTCGGCCATGGGCTCGACGAAGCCCGGGTGGTTGAAGTAATGCCGCAGCTTGTCGACCCGCGGCGGGCGCAGCCCCTCGGCCGCCAGCTCGGCCTGTGCCTCGGCGAGGTTCTCGCGGTACTGACGGCAGCCGGAGTAGGAGGCGTAGGCGCTGGTGGCGAGCGTCAGGACGCGGCGGTGGCCGTCCCGGGTCAGCGCACGGAGGGTGTCGCGCAGGTACGGCGCCCAGTTCCGGTTCCCCCAGTACACCGGCAGGTCGAGGCCGTGCGCGGCGAAGTCGGCGCGCAGCGCCGCCAGCAGTTCGCGGTTCTGCGCGTTGAGGGGGCTGACACCGCCGAAGCGGAAGTAGTGCTGGCCGACCTCCTCCAGACGTTCCCGGGGGATGCCCCGGCCACGGGTGACGTTCTCCAGGAACGGCACCACGTCGTCCGGGCCCTCCGGGCCGCCGAAGGACAGGAGCAGCAGGGCGTCGTAGGGGGCGGTGGCCTGCTGGCCGGTGCGCCCCGGTTCCACGGGGTCTGGCGTGACGAGCGGGTCGGGCATGTCCCCGATCCTCCCACTCGGCCGTGGCGCGCGCCGGAGGGCTCCCGCGAATCCGGAGCGCGGCGGAGGCACGGGCGGGGCGCGCACCGCGCGGGCCCGCCGTACGCCCGGTAGGGGTGCGCGAGTATCATCCGGTTTCGCCAGGGGTTCCGGTGGCCACGCGTCGTCGCACGGCGGGGCGGAACGCCTCGGATCCCGTCCGCACTGACGGACCGGGTCTGAACCGAGCCCGGGCTACGGTACCCGCCAGCCGTGCGCCGCGGGCCGGGAACCCGCGCGGCGCACCGCCTGGGCGGTACCGGGCCGGGCCGCCGCCGGAGGTGGCCGGGAAACGGCGGATCGGGGGCGCACCGGCCGTCGCGGGACGGCGACCGCGAGGCGTCCGGGAGGACGCGGCTACCAGGGGAGGCGGCAGGGTGACCACGAGCGCACCGGCGGGCCAGGGGAACACGTGGCGGAACTGGGCGGGGAACGTGCGGGTCTCCCCCACCCGAACCGTCGCGCCGTCCTGCACGGCGGCGCTGTCCGAGGTGGTGCGCCGGGCCGCCGAGGAGGGGCTGCGGGTGAAGGCGGTCGGGACCGGCCACTCCTTCACCACCGTCGCCGCCACGGACGGGGTGCTGGTCCGCCCGGAGCGGCTGTGCGGGGTGCGCACCATCGATCGCGCGGCGGGCACCGTGTCGGTCGCCGCGGGGACGCCGCTCAAGCAGCTGAACCAGACGCTGGCCCGGGAGGGCCTGTCGCTGGCCAACATGGGCGACATCATGGAGCAGACCGTCTCGGGTGCCGTCAGCACCGGGACCCACGGCACCGGGCGGGAGCTGGCCGGGCTGGCGGCCCAGGTCGTCGCCCTCGAACTGGTCCTGGCCGACGGGTCGGTGCTCCGCTGTTCCGCGGAGGAGCACCCGGAGGTCTTCGCGGCGGCCCGGCTGGGCCTCGGAGCGCTCGGTGTGCTGAGCGAGGTGACCTTCGCCGTGGAGCCGGAGTTCCTGCTCACCGCGCGCGAGGAGCCGATGCCGCTCGACTGGGTCCTGGCCGAGTTCGACCAACTAGCGGCTGAGAACGAGCACTTCGAGTTCTACTGGTTTCCGCACACTGCCTCGTGCACCACCAAGCGGAACAACCGCAGCCCCGGCCCCGCCCGCCCACTGCCCCGGATACGCGGCTGGATGGACGACGAGCTGCTGTCCAACGGCGCCTTCCGGGCCATCTGCGCGCTCGGCCGGGCGGCCCCCGCCACGGTCCCGGCCACGGCCCGGCTGTCCAGCAGGGCGCTCTCCTCCCGGACCTATACCGACATCCCGTACAAGGTGTTCACCAGCCCCCGCCGGGTGCGGTTCCTGGAGATGGAGTATGCGCTGCCCCGCACCGCCGCCCTGGAGGCCCTGCGGGAGCTGCGGACGGCGGTGGACCGCTCCGGGCTTCCCGTCGGCTTCCCCGTCGAGGTGCGAACGGCGCCCGGCGACGACCTCCCGCTGTCCACCGCGAGCGGCCGCGACACCGTGTACCTCGCGGCCCATCTGTACCGGGGCACACCCCACCGGCGGTACTTCACCCTGGTGGAGCGGATCATGACGGCGTACGAGGGGCGGCCCCACTGGGGGAAGCTGCACACCCGGGACGCGGGGTACCTCGCCGGGGTCTACCCCCGATTCGCCGAGTTCCTGGCCGTACGCGACCGGCTGGACCCGGACCGGGTCTTCGGCAACGACTACCTCCGTCGCGTCCTCGGCTCCTGACGGCGCCCGCCGCCCTACGGGCGGCCGGTCCCGCCCCTCCCCCCTCGGGGACGGACGGGACCGGGGACGGGTTCGCGGTGGAGCCGCTCAGCCGGTTCCGGGGAGCGCGTCGCGCTGTTGCAGGCCGCCGTCCGGCGAACCGGTGAAGCCCTCGGCGTCCTCCGGAACGGAGCCGTCCCCCTCCGGGGTGGCCGGACCGCTGGGGACCGCACCCTCTTCCGGCTGTGTGCTGGGACCGCCCCGGCCCGGCGACGGGGCGTCGCCGCCTCCGGAGGGGGCCTCCGGTCCGGTGGGGGTCGGCACCGGAGCGGGGCTGCCGTCGGTGTCGTCCCCGGTCTCCGGTGTCCCGTCGGTCTCGTCGCCCTCGCGTGGATCGGAGCCGTCCTGGTCACCGGACTCGCCGGGGGTGGGCGTCGGGGTGGTGTCCGGTGCCGAGTCCCCCGAGCCGCCGAAGACGCTGCCGATCGAGGTGCCCCGGCCGCCGGAGACGCTGTTGCCGGAGAGCGCCTCGTAGAGCGTGATCCCGCCGATGGCGAGGACGAAGACGAGCAGCGCGGGGAGCAGGGTGCGCCGCCAGCCGCGCCAGCGGGTGCCGTGTGTGGTCGCCGCGGTGAACTCGCCGTCCGGGGCGCCGGAGCCGCTCCACGGGTCACCGCCGGTCCCGGGCTCCCCGGAGACCGGCGTCAGCAGCCGGGTGGCGGCGGGGTCGTCGGCGGTGGGCGGCCGGCGGGTCGCGTCGCCGGACGGTCCCGGCGGCGCCCCGGCGGGCCGCCGTGTGAGGCCGCCGGGGTTCGGCGGGGTCCCGGCCGGTCCCGGCGTGCGGGTCTTGGCCTGGACCGTGGCCTCCTTGATCTGGGTTCCGGTGCGGTGGAAGAAGTGCTGGAAGACGGGACCACCGCTGGTGACCACCAGGCTCATCACCCCGGCGCCGATGAAGGTGCCGTAGACGCCGAGACCACCGGCCAGGACCGCGGCGATCACCGCGGCCACCGCGCTCCCCAGTACCTGGGCGACGCTCAGTTCGATCCGCTTGTTCTTCTTCTCGCTCCCGTCCTGCTCTTCTTCGGTACTGGATATGTCTTTCTCGCCCATGAACAGCCCTCAATCGCACACTGCCGACCACTGTGCCTGATAGATGGACATTCCGGCGAAAGGGATAGTTCCACTTCTCCGTGATCTGTGACTCATCCCACCCCCGTACGCTGGGCGGATACGCGATCTTGACGTCAACTCCCTTACCTGGGGGCAACTTCGGCGGCGCGGCGGTCCACCCGGATGGCCCTAATGGAGTAGTGTGACCAGCCCTGGCCCCAACCCTGGAACGACGCGGGTGACACCCGGCGATCAAGGAGATCCCGCAGATCACCGGGCGTTACACGGAGGCAGCCGTGGCGTCACCACCGCCACGGGAACCGCCCCCGCGCGTCATGCGAGTCGACAAGGTTGTGGCAGGCTGCGCCCGGGCAGGCCACACTCGTCCAAAGGGAGCAGCGACGCACGTGACGTCGGCAGGCACCATCCGGGAGGTCCCCATGCCC
The DNA here is from genome assembly GCF_013450295.1 of Streptomyces sp. AJS327. Lineage (GTDB taxonomy): Bacteria > Actinomycetota > Actinomycetes > Streptomycetales > Streptomycetaceae > Streptomyces. The sequence goes on along the minus strand of NZ_SKBR01000002.1, from coordinate 1,026,572 downwards.
GAACTGCGTGTCGTGGCCGTCAGCAACGACGGCACACGACTGGTGCTCAAGGCTGCCGACAGCACGGAATACACACTTCCGATTGACGAGCGGCTGCGCGCCGCCGTGCGCAACGACCGCGCGCGGCTCGGCCAGATCGAGATCGAGGTCGAGAGCCATCTGCGGCCCCGGGACATCCAGGCCCGGATACGAGCCGGTGCCTCCGCCGAGGAGGTGGCCCAGCTCGCCGGTATCCCCGTCGACCGGGTGCGCCGGTTCGAGGGCCCGGTGCTGGCCGAGCGCGCCTTCATGGCGGAGCGGGCCCGGAAGACACCCGTGCGCCGCCCCGGGGAGAACACCGGCCCGCAGCTCGGCGAGGCCGTCGCGGATCGGCTGTTGCTGCGCGGCGCCGACAAGGACTCCACGCACTGGGACTCCTGGCGGCGGGACGACGGCACCTGGGAGGTGCTGCTCGCCTACCGCGTGGCCGGTCACCCGCACTCGGCGACCTGGACCTACGACCCCCCGCGCCGTCTCGTGCAGGCGGTGGACGAGGAAGCCCGGTCGTTGGTCGGGGAGTCCGACGACACCCCGGAGCCCAGCTTCCCCTTCGTCCCGCGTATCGCCCGGCTGCCGCGCGAGCGCCCCGACCGCACAGAGCGGAGCGAACCGGAGCCCGCCGCCCTCGCCCCCGCGAGCCCGTACGACGGCGAGGAGCAGCCGGCCGCCGACGGCCGCCCCGGCGAGAGCGACTCGCTGACCAGCCTGCTGGAGGCGGTGCCGAGCTTCCGGGGCGACATGGTGGTGCCGGAGCCCTCCCCGCCCTCCCCGGTGCGCCCGGGGGGCGAGCCGGAGGCGAAGCCGGAGCCGCCGCCCGCCGCGGCCGAGGAGGAGCCGGAGACGGAAGAGCCACCGGCGCCCGCGGCCAGCGCCGGATCGGCCTACGCGGACGTGCTGATGCCGCGTTCGGTCAACTCGCACCGCGACCGGCTGAAGGGCACCACCGACCGGCAGGCCGAGGCGGACGGCGTCCGGCCCGGTCGCCGCGCCGCGGTGCCGAGCTGGGACGAGATCGTCTTCGGCACCCGGCGGAAGAAGGAGTGAGTCCGGGGCCGGTGCCCGCCTCGCGGGTACCGGCCCCGGATCGTCCCGCGGCCCGGCGGTCGTCAGCCCGGTTCGGGTCCGGTGGCCACCGGACGCTCCGGGTCGGCCGTCCACTCGCTCCAGGAACCGGCGTAGAGCGCGGCGTCCACGCCCGTCTCAGCCAGCGCCAGCACCTCCTGGGCGGCCGAGACGCCCGAGCCGCAGTAGACGCCCACCGCCACTCCTGGGCGCACGCCCAACGCGGCGAACCGCTCGGTGAGTTCGCCGGTGGGGCGGAGGGTTCCGGAGGCGGTGAGGTTCCCGGTGGTCGGGGCGGAGACGGCGCCGGGGATGTGCCCGCCCACCGGGTCGACGGGCTCCACCTCCCCCCGGTAGCGCTCCGCGGCGCGGGCGTCGAGCAGCAGCCCGTCCCGGGCGAGCGCGGCAGCACCCTCGGCGTCGAGCAGCCGGAGGGGCCCGGCGTCGGCGACTGGCCGGAAGTCGCCCTCGGGTACCGACTCGCTTCCGGCGCTGAGCGGCCCCGTCCAGGCGGCGAGCCCCCCGTCCAGCACCCGTACGTCCCGGTGGCCGGTCCAGCGCAGCAGCCACCAGGCGCGGGCCGCCGCCCAGCCCCGCCCGCCGTCGTGGACGACCACCGGACGGTCGGCGGAGACTCCGGCGCGGCGCATGGCGGCGCCGAAGACCTCAAGGTCGGGCAGCGGATGCCGTCCCGTTCCCGGCCCGGTGGGCCCGGACAGTTCGGTGTCGAGATCGACGTAGACCGCGCCGGGCAGATGGCCCCGTTCGTACGCGGGGCGGCCCGGGGGCCCGCCCAACTCCCAGCGCACGTCGAGGAGTGACGGCGGATCCGCCGAGGCCATGTCGCGCACGAGTTCGGTCACGGAGATGAGGGCTGTCATGGACGTCATCCTGCCCCAGTCCGGCGCCCGTCGCGTACCCACGCCGCTTCAGCCATTCTCGCGTGCGAAGGCGAGAAGGCGGCGCGGCCGGGGCACACGGCCGGTTGGGCAGTGCGAATATCTGCACTGGCACAGTTCGCAGAGGCGAGGCACGGCAACACCACCGCACGACCGCAGCGATGATGGTCTTGAGGAGCGACACACATGACCGAGGCAGTGACTCGGCAACCGCACGTCCCCGGAACCCCCTGCTGGGCGAGCCTGGTGGTCCGGAACCTGGCCGGGAGCCAGGAGTTCTACCGCCACCTGTTCGGCTGGGAGTTCCGCTCCGGTGCGGGGCAACCACCCCCGTACGTCCGGGCGGTGAGCGGCGGGCGGGAGGTCGCGGGGCTGTGGCGGCGGGCGCCGGGCCGCCCGGGCGCGGTGGGGTGGACCCCCTACCTGGCGACCGGGGACGCGGACGAAACGGCCGCGCTGGTCCGCGAGTCGGGCGGCACGGTGGCCGTCGGTCCGCTGGCCGCGGAGGAGCGGGGCCGGATGGCGATCGCCGCCGACCCGCAGGGCGCGGTCTTCGGGCTCTGGCAGGGGCCCGCCGGATCCGGCCCGCCCTGTCCCGCCCACCGGGGGGAGGGGGCACCGGTCTGGCACGAGCTGCGTGTCCACGAGGCCCCGGCCGCCGGGAAGTTCTACGCGGCCGTCTTCGGCCACGACGTGGACGACACGGCGGCGGGCGAACCGGACTGCCTGACACTGCGGTTGGCCGGAAGCCCGGTAGCCGCGGTACGGGGGCCCGACGCACCGCCGCCCGCCCACGGGCCGCACTGGACCGTGTACTTCGGCGTCTCGGACCTGGCGGCGGCGGTGCGCCGGGCCCGGGAGGGCGGCGGCGCCGCGCTGGACGGTCCCGCCGACTCGCCGGTGGGCCGCGCGGCGACGGTGGCCGACCCGGAGGGCGCGCGGTTCCGGCTCGTGCAGCGGGACTGAACCGCGCCCACGGCGGGCGGGGCGCTCCGGCTGTCGCCGTCAACGTGCCCCGCGGGCGGATCAGTTGCCGCGGAACGACACCGGGTGGGACGGCCGGGAACCGTTCTCGGTGGAGTTCCGGGGACCGCCCGGCGTCTCAACTGGCAGCACGTCGGGGGAGAGTGGGGCGGCGCCGGCGGCCGCCGCCGTCAACCGTCGCCGGTGGTGGCGGCGGCAGAGCACCTCGTACTCCACCTCGCTGGACTGGCTGCCGACGTCCCCCACGACCACCTGCGCGCCCTCGACGACCATGGTGCCGTCCACCGTGCGGGCGTTGTGCGTGGCTCGGGCGCCACACCAGCAGAGGGTCTCCACCTGGAGCACCTCGATCCGGTCGGCCAGTTCCATGAGCCGCTGCGAGCCGGGGAAGAGCTTGGTGCGGAAGTCGGTGGTGATACCGAAGGCGAAGACGTCCATGCCCAGGTCGTCGACGACGCGGGCGAGTTGGTCGACCTGGCGGGGCGCGAGGAACTGGGCCTCGTCCACCACCAGGTAGTCGACCCGGCCGCCCGCCGTGAGGTGGTGGACGAGGTGCGCGTGGAAGTCCAGGCCCTCGTCCGACTCCACCGCCTCCGTCACCAGACCGAGGCGTGAGGAGAGCCGCCCCTCCCCCGCGCGGTCGTTCCGGGTGAAGATCATGCCCTGGAGGCCGCGCGCCGAGCGGTTGTGCTCGATCTGGAGCGCCAGGGTGCTCTTTCCGCAGTCCATCGTGCCGGAGAAGAACACCAGCTCAGGCATGGGCGGTTCATCCTTTCGGGATGGTGGGGTTCGGCGTCGGGCGCACGGTACCGTCCGGCGTGCGGCCCGCGCGGCTCCGGGCCGGGCGAGGCGGGGAGCACGGCCCCTCGCGCGCCACCGGGCGGGCGAGGGGCGCGCGGGGGTCAGGCACGGACTTCGAGCAGGGGCACCAGTTGCTCGGCGGGGGTGGCCGAACCGTGCATCCCGATCAGCGCGGACTCGTTGGGCTCCCGCTCGGTCGCGACCACCGCCGTGGGGGTGCGCACCGCCACGACGACGTCCCCGATGCGGGGGCGCACGCGGTCGTCGACCAGGTTCCCGAACCAGCCGAGGCCGACGGCCTCTTCCCTGGTCGCCACCCAGGCGTGCCCGCCCAGTACCTCGCGCCAGACCGCGTGGACGTCGGAGGCGGCGCCCGGCACGGCGTACAGATGCCGCATCCGGCCCTCCCCGCCCAGCAGTCGGACCCCGGCGGTCAGCTCCCAGTCGCTGTCGGCGTCGAAGCGGGCCTCGGGGTCCTCGGGGATGTCGACCATCCCGTGGTCGGCCGTGACGTACAGGGCGGAGCGGGGCGGCAGCTGCTCGGCGAGCCGCTGGGCGAGCCCGTCGACGTAGCGCAGCTGGGCGCGCCAGGCTTCGGAGTCCATGCCGAACCGGTGGCCGTTGCCGTCCAGTTCGGCGTAGTAGGTGTAGACGAGGGAGCGGTCACCGGCGGCCAGCCGCTCGGCCGCGAGGTCCATCCGCTCCTCGCCGGAGAGCCTGCCGAGGAAGGTGCCGCCGGACAGCGCGATCTGGGTGAGCGGGGTGTGCGCGAAGTGCGGGGCCGAGACCTGGCTGGTCGCCACCCCCGCGCGGTCCGCCAGCTGGAAGACGGTGGGGTACGGCTGCCAGGCGTACGGGTCGGTCCAGGGCTGCCAGCGCAGCTGGTTCATCAGCTTGCCGGTGTCCGGGTCGAGCGCGGTGTACCCGGCGAGTCCGTGGCGGCCGGGTTCCAGCCCGGTGCCCACCGAGGCGAGGGAGGCCGCGGTGGTGGAGGGGAAGCCGGAGGTGATGGGCTCGCCGGTGCCGCAGCCCGAGGTGGGCAGCAGCGAGGTGAGGAACGGCGCCTCGGCGGGGTGCGCCGCCAGCGCCTCCCAGCCCATGCCGTCCACCAGGAAGACGCAGACGCGGTCGGCGGGCTCCAGCGGCAGCGCGCCGCTCAGCCCGGGAACGCCGAGTCCACCGGCGATCGAGGGCAGCAGGTCGGCGAGGGACGCCGCCCCGTAGCGCGGGACGGGCGCGGTGCGCGGGTCGAGTGGGGTGTGCCCGGCCAGGTCCTCCGCGGTCAACGCGGTGCCGCCGTGGCCTCGGAGAGGGCCTGGGCGAAGGCGAGCGTCTGCCGGACGGTGTCCGGGCCGTCCCCCGCCTCGCTGACCCGGAGCGAGAGGTCGTCAGCGGTGGCCGAACCGGTGTAGCCGTGGTCCGCCTCGCAGTTGGGGTCGCCACAGGTGGCGGGTTCCATGTCCAGCCGGGAGACCGCGCCCCAGCCGATGGTCAGCACGACCTCTCGTGGCAGGGTGCCCGGGGTGTACGACTCGGGGTTGGCCACCACCCGGGAGAGCACGACGGAGGAGATCCGCTCCAGCTTGACGGACTCGGTGGAGGTGGTGGCGTACGGCGAGGGGGAGGTGCCGTCGGCCGCCTGCTCGTCGGTGTGGCTGACCAGGAAGCGGGTGCCGGTCAGCACGAGCACGGTGACGTGACGGCGCACCTCGTTGGAGTCGAAGGTGGTCTCCTGATGTACCAGGTACGAGGTGACGGGCTCCCCGCCCACGGCCGCGTCCACGGCCTCGGCTACGAGGGCTGGATAGTAGCCGCTGCGCTCGATCGCCGCGCGCAGCCCCTGCGTCGTCGTACCGGTCTTCGCCATGTGAGCCATCCTACGGGGCGCCACCGGGCCCTCGTCCCGCCACCGCGCCTCGCTCAGTACACGGGCAAGGTACGCGGGCCCAGGTCGGTCCGCGGGGGTGGCTCCGCCACGCGCACCGCGGCGTCCAGTACGGCCACCCCGCGCGGGGCGACCACCACGGGTTCCAGGTCGACCGCGACGATCTCGGGGTGGTCGTCGAGCAGCATCGAGACCCTGAGCAGCAGCTCCTCCAGGGCCGCCGTGTCGGAGGGGCTCGCGCCACGCCAGCCGAAGAGCAGCGGGGCGGAGCGGATCGCCCGCACCAGCGCCCCCGCCTCCCGGTCGGTGACGGGCACGAGGCGGTGTGCCGTGTCCCCGAGGAGGGCGGAGGGTGTTCCGGCGAGCCCGAAGGAGAGCATCGCGCCGACCGAGGGGTCGACGGCCGCCCGCACCACGGTGTCCACCCCGCGCGGCGCCATGGCCTGCACCACCGGGCGCAGCTCGGCCGGGGAGCCGAAAGCGGCGGTCAACTCCGCGTAGGCGTGCCGCAGTTCGGACTCCCCCGCCAGGTCGAGGCGGACGCCACCGAGATCGGCGCGGTGGCGCAGATGGGGCGCCGTGGTCTTGAGCGCCACCGGGTAGCCGAGGTCCCGGGCCGCCGCGGCCGCCGCGTCGGCGTCCGGCGCCTCGCGGACCGGGTGCACCTCGATGCCGTAGCGGCCGAGCAGGCTGGCCGTGTCGGCGAGGCTGAGCGGCAGGCCGGAGGAGGGCCGCTCCCCGCCGGGCGTGGCGGGGGTTCCCGTCCGGCCGGTCCCCGCGGCGCCCGGCGGTTCCGGTTCCGCTTTCTCCGCGCGGGTCGCCCGCTCCAGCAGGGCCCGCGCACCCGGCTCGTCCACCTCGTACTCCGGGACCCGGCCCGGGTCGCTGGCCGCCCGCCGCCAGGCCGCGTACCGGCTGGCCTCGGAGAGCGCCCGGGCGGCCCGTTCCGGGGCGGGGTAGCCCGGGATGCCGTGCTCGGCGAGCGCGGTGTCCAGCCCCTCGATGGCCAGGTGCGCGACCGCGAGGGGCTTGCCCCGGCCGGTCTCCTCGGCCGCCGAGCGCACCGCCTCCGCCAGTTCGGCGGCCAGCCGCCGGGCGGCCGCCTCCTCCTGACGGTGCTCCGCGGTGGTGTCGCCGGATCCGGCGCCCACCCAGGGGATCGCGGTCACCACCACGGCGTCGCTGGCCGGATCGGTGAGGGCGGCGCGCACCGCGCGGCCGAAGTCGCCCGGGGTCGCGGAGGTGGTCAGGTCGGTGACGGGGAGGGGGCGCAGCTCCTCGGTGAGGGCGGCGTCGTAGGTGAGGAGGCCGAGCGACTCGGCGTTGCCGACGATGGCGACCCGCGGGCCGTCCGGCAGCGGCTGGGTGGCCAACAGCAGGCCGGTGTCGACCAGTTCGGTGACCGTGTCGACCATCGTGACGCCCGCGTTCCGCAGCAGCGAGGAGACGGTGGCGGCGGAGGTGCGGAAGACCGGGGCCGCGTGCCCGGGGGGCGGCGCGCTGCCGCTGTGCCGCGCGCCCTTGACGACCACGACCGGCTTCCGGGCCGCGGTGCGCTTGGCCAGCCGACTGAACTTGCGCGGGTTGCCGATCGACTCCAGGTACATCAGGGCCACGTCGGTCTCCGGGTCCTCGTCCCAGTACTGGAGGACGTCGTTGCCGGAGACGTCCGCCCGGTTCCCGGCCGAGACGAACGAGGAGAGCCCGGCGCCGCGCCGGTGCAGACCGTCGAGCAGCGCGATCCCGATCGCCCCGGACTGGGTGAACAGCCCGACGCGGCCCGCGCGCGGGAGGCGGGGCGCGGGGGTGGCGTTCAGCCGGATCTCGGGATGGGTGTTGATCAGGCCGAGCGCGTTCGGGCCGACCAGCCGCATACCGTACGAGCGGGCCAGCCGCACCAGTTCCCGCTGGTCCTCGCGGCCGAACTCGGCGGAGAGCACCACCAGTCCGCGGACACCGAGTTCCCCGCAGTCGGTCACCACCTCCACCACCGCTGGCGCGGGCACGGCGACGACGACCAGATCGGGAGCCTCGGGCAGCTCGTTCACCGACCGGACGGCGGGGAAGCCGCCGAGCCGCCCGGCCTCCGGGGGCAGCGCCTGGTTGACCGCGTGCACCCGGCCGGTGAACCCCGCTTCGCGCAGCCCGTCCAGCACCGCCCGCCCGGCGCCGTCCGGGGTGCGCCGCACTCCGACGACGGCCACCGACCCGGGGGCCAGCAGCCGCTGGACGGAGTGGGCCTCGGCCCGCTGCTCCCGGGCGCGCATGACGGCCAGCGACCGTTCGGTCGGCTCCAGGCTGAAGGTCAGGTGGACGGAGCCGTCCTCGAAGCTGCGCCGCTGCGAGTAGCCCGCGTCCGTGAACACCTTGATCATCCGGTTGTTCGCGGGGAGCACCTCGGCGGTGAAGCGGCGGATACCGCGCTCCCGGGCGACGGCCCCGATGTGTTCCAGCAGCGCGGAGGCCACGCCCCGGCCCTGGTGGTCGTCGCGGACCAGGAAGGCGACCTCGGCCTGGTCGGCGGGGGCGCTGGCGGCGCGGCCCGCGTCGTCCACCCGGTCGTATCGGACGGTGGCGATGAACTCACCGCCCACGGTGGCGGCCAGCCCGACGCGGTCGTCGTAGTCGTGGTGGGTGAAACGCCGCACATCGCGGTCGGACAGCCGGGGGTAGGGCGCGAAGAAGCGGTAGTACTTCGACTCGTCCGAGACCTGCTCGTAGAAGTCGACGAGTCGGTCGGCGTCGTCGGGGGTGATGGGCCGGATCCGCGCGGCGCCGCCGTCCCGCAACAGCACGTCGGCTTCCCAGTGGGCGGGGTACGCGCGTTCTTCCGCAGTCGGCATGGGGCCCACCCTAGGCCGCGCGGCGCGGCGGGGAACCCCTCTTCGCGCTGGTCGGCGGGCGGGGCCGGGGAGGAACGCCGAACCTCCGTGCGAAACTGGTCCGGACCGGACAGGGCGACTGTGGAAGGATCCGGGCTGAACCGGACCAACCCGGACCATCCGCCACTGACCGGACCCGCCCGGACGGCGCGTACTCGTCGGCCGGCCCGCACCTCACGGATCGGTACGGGCGCGCCCGGGCACCCATGGTCCCGCGCGGCTCCGCGCGGGACCACACAGATCCACACCGTGCTGGATACGGCACCGAATCGCGAAGGACTTCACCATGGTTGAGCGCAGCGTCACCGTCGGCTGGGCCGAGGGCCTGCACGCCCGCCCCGCCTCGATCTTCTGCCGGGCGGCAGCCGCGGCCGGCGTTCCCGTGACGGTGCGGAAGGGCGCGGACGGCACCCCGGTCAACGCCGGCTCGATGCTGGGCGTCCTCGGGCTGGGCGCCGAGGGCGGCGACGAGATCGTCCTCGCCTCCGAGGCGGAGGACGCGGGACCGGCCCTCGACCGGCTGGCGAAGCTGGTCGCCGAGGGGCTGGAGGAGCTGCCCGGCACGGTCTGACCAGGCCACGGCCCCGGCGGCCCGGCCGGTGACCGCCGGGCGGTCGCGCGGGTCGCCCCGCCAGCACCGGCCTGGGCGCGGAGCGGGACGGACGCGGGCACCCGGCCCCTCGGGGCGCGGGTGCCCGGTGCGCCGTGGCGGTCCCCGGAGGTGGCGGTCCTCAGATACCGACGCCCTTGCCGCGCAGGTAGGCGACGGGGTCGATGTCCGAGCCGTAGTCGGGACCGGTGCGGATCTCGAAGTGCAGGTGCGGGCCGGAGGAGTTGCCGGTGGAGCCGGAGAGCCCGATCCGCTCACCCGCCGAGACGGACTGCCCGACCGAGACCGAGGTCGAGGAGAGGTGCGCGTACTGGGAGTACCTGCCGTCCGCGTGGCGCACGACCACGTTCACGCCGTAGGAGCCGCCGTCCCCGGCCTCGACCACCTCGCCCCCGGCGACCGACCGCACCGGGGTGTTCATGCCGGCGCGGAAGTCCACACCGGTGTGCGAACCGGAGGACCACATGCCGCCGCTCTGCTGGTACCCGGTGGACAGCGTGGCACCGGCCACCGGCGCCACGTAGCCGGAGGAGTTCGCGGTGCCCCGGTCGGCGCTTCGCGAGACGCTCCGCCGCTCGGCACGCTGCCGCTCCGCGCGCTCCCGCTCCTTCTTCCGCTCGGCCCGCTCGGCCGCCGCGCGCCGCTCGCTCTCGGCCTTCTTCTTCGCCTCCGCCTTCTTCTTCGCCACGACCGCCTGCCGTTCGGCCTCGGACTGCGCCTCGGCCTTCACGGCGACGAGCTGCTGCGTGTCAGCCTGGTCGTGCAGGGTCTCCGCGAGCGGATCACCGACCTCGACGGCCTGGCTGAGGCCGGTGCTCGGCAGCGGCGCGGACGCCTCGACGGCGGAGGCCGGGGCGGCGAGGACTCCGACGCCGCCGACCGCGGCGAGCGAGGCGGTGCCCGCCACCCGCGCTCCGGCCCGGCGGGCGCGGCTCGGCTTGCGGTGCTTCCCGGTGGGACGGGTGAACGCCATGCTGTGGCGCACTCCTTTCCTTCCTTCTCGCCTACCGGGTTAGCTGACGGGTTCGGAGCAGGAAGGTCTCCTACGGGCCGCCCGAAGGCCGCCCGACTCACCCCAGGGACGTGCGATGGGTCCCCGGCTCCCCCGGCTCGCGCCGGGGAACTCGGCGATCGCTGCGCGGTGACCGCCTGGTGCGGTCAGATCTGACGAACAGCGGCAACGAAGCTAAATGGGGCATTGCCGAACCACCAAAGAAATCCGGCCCGCTGTCGCGCACCCCACACTGCGATCCCCCACAACAGCGACCGAAACGGACACGCGGGTGGCCCCCGGCGTCTCTGCGACACCGGGGGCCACCCGCGTTCGGCTGGCGCGGTGGGCGCCGGGGTCAGCCGCCCCGCACCACCGTGACCTCACCGATGCCCAACTCCCGTACGGGATCGGCGATCTGCTCGGCGTCGCCGACGAGCACCGTCACCAGCCGGTCCGGCGGGAAGGCGCTGACCGTCGCCGCGGTCACCTCGACCGTGCCGGTCTCGGCGAGCGCCGCGTACAGCCGGGCCTGGAAGTCGTCCGGCAGCCCCTGCTCCACCTGGTCGGCCAGGGTGCCCGCGACCGACACCGCCATCTCGTACTTCAGCGGGGCCACCCCGACCAGGTTCCGCACCGCGAAGTCCCGCTCGTCGTCGGTGAGGCCCTCGTCCGCGACCCGGCGCAGCACGCCCCACAGGTCCTCCAGCGCCGGACCCGTGACGTCGGTGGCGATCGAGCCGCTGATCGCCAGCAGCGCGGTGCCGGGGCTCCCGTCGGTCCCCGGCGGGCGGAGGACCTGGGCGAAGGCCCGCACACCGTAGGTGTAGCCCTTCTCCTCGCGCAGCACCCGGTCCAGCCGGGCGGTCGGGGTGCCGCCCAGGGTGTAGATCCCCAGCAACTGGGCGGGCCAGACCCGGTCGTGCCGGTCGGGCCCGACCCGGCCGATCAGCAGCTGGGTCTGCACCGCCCCCGGGCGGTCCACGATGACGACCCGGCCGGCGTCGTCCGAGGAGACCGGCCTGACCTCGCGCGCGGGAGCCTGGGAGCCCGTCCAGGCGCCGAGCGTCTCGGCCAGCGCGGTGTCCAGGTCGATCTCCGAGAAGTCCCCCACCACCACGACGGTGGTGGTCGCGGGGCGGACGTGGGTCTCGTAGAACGCGCGCACGGCGGCGGCGTCGATCCGGCCGACCGTCTCCTCGGTGCCCTGGCGGGGGCGGGAGATCCGGGTGCCCTCCTCGAACAGCTCCCGGTAGAACTGCCGGGCCGCCCGCCGGGCCGGGTTCGCCAGCTCGTGCGGGATCTCGTCCAGCCGGTTCTGGACGAGCCGTTCGACCTCGCTCGGCGCGAAGGCCGGGGCGCGGAGCGCGTCGGCGAGGAGCCCCAGGGCCTTCGGCAGCCGGGAGGACGGCACCTCCAGCGCGACGCGGACCCCGGGGTGGTCGGCGTGCGCGTCGAGCGTCGCGCCGCAGCGCTCCAGCTCGGCGGCGAACTCCTCGGCGTCGTGCTTGTCGGTGCCCTCGCTCAGCGCCCGCGCCATCAGCGTCGCGACGCCGTCCAGCCCCTCCGGCTCGGCGTCCAGCGGGGCGTCCAGATTGATCTCGACCGCGACGACCTGCTGCCCGGGACGGTGACAGCGCAGCAGCGTCAGCCCGTTGGGCAGCGTCTCCCGCCGCGGCTCCGGGAAGGCCCAGGGCCGCGGCTCCCCACCGCGCGGACGGGGGTGGAAGTCCATCGACGACGGGGAACCGGACGCGGAGGTCGGCGTGGTGGGCATGGTGGTCTCCGGGGTCGTGGCGGCGCTCACTGGCCAGCCTCCTCGTGCTCGACGGACTCGTCGGTCTCTTCGCCGGCCGGGCCGGACGGCTCGTACACCAGCGCCGCGCGGTTCTCCGGGCGCAGCCGCTCGGCCGCCACCGCCCGCGCCTCCTCCGCGGTGACGTCCAGCACCCGGTGGACCGCGCTCAGCGCGAGCTGCGGATCCCCGAACAGCACCGCGAACCGGCAGAGTTCGTCGGCGCGGCCGCCGACGGTCGCGAGCCGGTCCAGCCACTCGCGCTCCAGCTGGGCCTGGGCCCGCTCCATCTCCTCGGGGGTGGGCCCCTCCTCGGCGAAGCGGGCGAGTTCCTCGTCGACCGCGGCGTCGATCTCCGCGATCTCCGCGTCTCCCGAGGTCTTCACGTCCATCCAGCCGAGCGACGGGGCACCCGCCAGCCGCAGCATCCCGAAGCCCACGGCGACCGCCTTCCGGTCGCGCCGGACCAGCCTCCGGTACAGCCGCGAGGACTCGCCGCCGCCGAGGACGGTCAGCGCGACGTCCGCGGCGTCCGCCTCGCGGGTGCCGTCCGGTGGCAGCCGGTAGGCGGACATCAGCGCCCGCGAGGGGACCTCCTCGTGCAGCGTCCGCCGCTGCTCGGCCCCCAGCACCGGCGGCAGCGAGCCGTCACGCGGCGGGAGTTTCGCCTCGTGTGCCGGGATCGAGCCGAAGTACTTCTCGACCCACGCCAGGGTCTGCTCCGGGTCGATGTCCCCGACGATCGCCAGGACCGCGTTGCCCGGGGCGTAGTAGGTGCGGAAGAACTCCCGGGCGTCCTCCAGGGAGGCCGCGTCGAGGTCGGCCATCGAGCCGATGGGGGTGTGGTGGTAGGGGTGCCCCTTCGGGAACACCATGGAGACGAGCCGCTCGAAGGCGGTGCCGTAGGGCACGTTGTCGTACCGCTGGCGGCGCTCGTTCTTCACCACGTCCCGCTGGTTGTCCAGGCTCTCCTGGTCCAGCGCGGAGAGCAGCGAGCCCATGCGGTCGGCCTCCAGCCAGAGCGCCAACTCCAGCTCGTGCGTCGGCATTGTCTCGAAATAGTTGGTGCGCTCGAAGCTGGTCGTCCCGTTGAGCGAACCACCGGCCCCCTGCACCATCTCGAAGTGCCCGTTGCCGTGGACCTGGGCCGATCCCTGGAACATCAGGTGCTCGAAGAGGTGCGCCAGGCCCGTGCGGCCCTCGGCCTCGTGCCGTGAGCCCACGTCGTACCAGAGGCAGACCGCCGCGACCGGTGTCAGGTGGTCTTCCGAGAGCACCACCCGCAGACCGTTCGCCAGTCGGTGCTCGGTAGCTGTCAGCCCTCCTGTGGCGGGGGGCGGAGCCGTGTGACCCATGGGCATGGAGTCCCTTCGATCGCGGGGTGGGAGGGTGCGGCCGGGTGTTCCCCGCCGCTGCGGAGCCTGCGCATCCAGTACTGCTGTCACTGTATGCAACCGTGCCAACGTCGTGCGAAGTTCCCGTACCGTAACGGTCTCCTTCCGAAGGGTCAGGGCCGGGCGTTCCCGGGTCGGGAGGTCCGCCACGGAGCGCTACCGGTGGCGCCGCCGGGCGCCGCCCCCGGACGGCTCGCCCGCCCGGACCGTCCGGGCCGTCCGGAACGCGCCCGGGGAGGCGGACGGTTGGGAGGGGAAGCCCGCCGGACCCACCGGGTGCCCCCGTCCGTCAGTCCCGTCAACTCCCGTACCCACGGAGGCGGCTCGGGACGTCACCGACCGTCGGGAACCGGCCCACCGGCGGGAGGTGACCCCGGCGACCCCGAGTGCCCCGTTGTCGGTGGCTGTCGGCCCGCCAGGCCACAATGGTGCGCGACAACCGCCAACAGCCCGCCGTGGCCGCACGGCACACGCCCCGAAGGAGCCGCAGCCCCGATGGCCCGCCGCAGCACGAAGACTCCCCCGCCGGAGGACGACTTCGAGGAGCGCATCCTCGACATCGACGTCGTAGACGAGATGCAGGGCTCCTTCCTGGAGTACGCCTACTCCGTCATCTACTCGCGCGCGCTGCCCGACGCACGCGACGGGATGAAGCCCGTCCACCGGCGCATCCTCTTCCAGATGCACGAGATGGGCCTGCGCCCGGAGCGCAACTACGTCAAGTGCGCCCGGGTCGTGGGCGAGGTCATGGGCAAGCTGCACCCGCACGGGGACGGCGCGATCTACGACGCGCTGGTGCGAATGGCCCAGTCCTTCTCGATGCGCCTTCCGTTGGTGGACGGACACGGCAACTTCGGGTCGCTGGGGAACGACGACCCGCCCGCCGCCATGCGGTACACCGAGTGCCGTTCGGCACCGGCCGCCGGGCTGATGGTCACCTCGATCGACGAGGACACGGTCGACTTCGCCCCGAACTACGACGGCAGCGAGCGGGAGCCGGTGACCCTCCCGGCCGCCTACCCGAACCTCCTGGTCAACGGCTCCTCCGGGATCGCGGTCGGCATGGCGACCAACATGCCGCCGCACAACCTCGGCGAAGTCATCGCCGCCGCACGGCACCTGATCAAGCATCCGGCCGCCGACCTGGAGACGCTGATGCGCTTCGTCCCCGGTCCCGACCTGCCCACGGGCGGCCGGATCGTCGGGCTGGAGGGCATCAAGGACGCCTACGCCAAGGGCCGCGGCACCTTCAAGATGCGGGCGACGGCCACGGTGGAGCAGGTCAGCGCGCGCCGCAAGGGGCTGGTGGTCACCGAACTCCCCTTCGCCGTGGGCCCGGAGAAGGTCATCTCCAAGATCAAAGACCTGGTCAACGCGAAGAAGCTCCAGGGCATCGCGGACGTCAAGGACCTCACCGACCGGGCGCACGGACTACGCCTGGTGATCGAGGTCAAGAACGGCTTCAACCCGGAGGCCGTGCTGGAACAGCTCTACAAGCTCAGCCCGATGGAGGAGTCCTTCGGCATCAACAACGTCGCCCTGGTGGACGGCCAGCCGCTGACGCTCGGGCTGAAGGAGCTGCTGGAGGTCTACGTCGACCACCGCTTCACCGTGGTGCGGCGGCGCAGCGAGTTCCGCAGGACCAAGCGGCGGGACCGGCTCCACCTGGTGGAGGGCCTGCTCACCGCCCTCGTCGACATCGACGAGGTCATCGCGATCATCCGGGGCAGCGAGAACGCGGCGGAGGCCAAGTCCGCGCTGATGGAGCACTTCTCGCTGAGCGAGATCCAGACCCAGTACATCCTGGACACCCCGCTGCGCAGGCTCACCCGGTTCGACCGGCTGGAGCTGGAGCAGGAGCGCGACCAACTCCGCGCCGAGATCGAGGAACTGACCGCCATCCTGGAGTCCGACGCGGCGCTGCGCAGGCTCGTCTCCTCCGAACTGGCGGACGTGGCCAAGAAGTACGGCACCCCCCGCCGCACCGAGCTGCTGGACGCCGCCGAGGCGCCGATCGCCTCGGTGCCGCTGGAGGTCTCCGACGACCCCTGCCGGGTGCTGCTCTCCTCCACCGGACTGCTGGCCCGCACGGCCAACGGCGAACCGGTGTCCGACGAGTCGGTCAAGCGGGTCAAGCACGATGTGGTGGTCTCCGCCGTCCCGGCCACCACCCGGGGCGAGGTGGGGGCGGTCACCTCCGCCGGCCGGCTGCTCCGGATTCCCGTCGTCGACCTCCCGCAGCTTCCGGAGTCCTCGGGTCCGCCGAACCTCTCCGGCGGCACCCAGTCCTCGGAGCTGATCTCCCTGGAAACCGGGGAGACGCTGATCTGCCTGACCACTCTGGACGAGTCCTCCCCCGGCCTGGCCCTCGGCACCGAACAGGGCGTGGTCAAGCGCGTGGTCCCCGACTTCCCGTCCAACAAGGACGATCTGGAGGTCATCACGCTGAAGGACGGCGACCGCGTGGTGGGCGGCGCGGAGCTGCGCACCGGCGAGGAGGACCTGGTGTTCGTCACCAGCGAGGCCCAGCTCCTGCGGTTCCAGGCCGGACAGGTACGGCCCCAGGGGCGGGCCGCGGGCGGCATGGCCGGGGTCAAGCTCGGCGAGGGCGCGCGGGTGGTGTTCTTCTCCGCCGTCGACCCGGCCGCGGACGCCGTGGTCCTCACGGTGACCGGCGCCGACGGCACGCTCGACGACACCCCGGTCACCGCCAAGCTCACCCCCTTCGACCAGTTCCCGCGCAAGGGCCGGGCCACCGGCGGGGTGCGCTGCCAGCGCTTCCTCAAGGGCGAGGACCACCTCACGTTCGCCTGGGCCGGTGCCACCCCCGCGCGAGCGGCCACCGCCACGGGCGCCCCGGTGGAACTCCCCGAGCCCGACCCGCGCCGGGACGGCTCGGGCACCCCGCTGGCCAAGCGGGTCGCCGCGATGGCGGGCCCCGCCTGACGCCCACCGGCGGAGGCGCCGCTCGCGCCTCCGCCGGACCGCCCGCTCCGCGAGCCCGCGACCCGGATCACCGCTGACGGTTCCCCCCGGGTCCGGGATCCGGCATCTCGTGGATCCCGGCTAGTCGCCCTCGGGGTCCCCCGCCGTCACGAGCGGTTCGTAGCGATCGGCGTCCGCCACATCTCCGGCGTATCCGGCTGCCCCGGCCCCCCATGCCGCGTCCTCCTCCTCCCGCTCCACGTACCGCAGGACGCCCCACAGCTCGCTGCCGTCCACCGCCGCCGGGCCCCCGTCCGTCGGCGCGGCCACGCATTCCGCCAACGCGCCGCTCAGCGCCGGGCCGTCGAGCCCGGTGCCGATCAGCACCAGCTGGGTGCCGCGGGGCTCGTCGCGCGGCCAGGGCTCGGGGGTGAAGCGCAGGAAACCACCGACCGCGTGCAGCGCGTAGCGGTGGTCCGGATCCAGGTCCCCGAAGTCGACGAACCCCTTGACCCGGTACAGACCCGCCGGCCGGGCGTCCAGGAGGGCCAGCAGACGCCGCGGCGCGAGCGGGTCCGCCGCCGTGAACGCGACGCTCTGGTACGCGGCGTGCAGATGCCGCGCGCAGGGCGAGCCGGGGCCGTGCCCGCACGCCTCGCCGGAGCGCTCCGCGCAGGTCTCCTCCCGCTCCCGCTCGTCCCAGAGCAGGCTGTCGAAGGAGAGCTGCTCGACTGCGGGCCGCTCGCGGTGCGGCGCGTCGAACAGCAGCGCCGGGTCGATCCGGCCGTGCGAGGCCGGGATCACCGGGACGCCGGGCGCCAGTTCGGCCACCGTGTCCTCCAGCTCCCGCCGCGTCTCCTCGCTCACCCGGTCGGCCTTGTTCAGCACGACGAGGTCCGCGACGCCCAGATGCCGGGCCAGCTCGGGATGGCGCTCGCGGACCGCCGTGAACTCCGCCGCGTCCACCACCTCGACCAGCCCGCCGTAGACGACGCGGCGGTTCCCGCTGGCCAGGATCATCCTGATCATCGTCTCCGGCTCCGCTAGACCGCTCGCCTCGACCACGATCAGGTCCATGCCCAGCTCCGGGCGGGCCAGACTCTCCAGCACCTCGTCCAGATCGCTGGTGTCGACCGCGCAGCAGAGGCAGCCGTTACCCAGCGAGACCATCGAGTCGACCTGCCCGGCGACCGTCATCGCGTCGATCTCGATACTGCCGAAGTCGTTGACGACGGCGCCGATCCTGGTCCCCCTGCTCCGGCGGAGCAGATGGTTGAGCAGGGTGGTCTTCCCCGAGCCCAGGAACCCCGCCACGACCACCACCGGCACTCTGCTCTCGGCCACTGCGCTCCCCTGGCTCCCACGTGTTCCTTGGTTCCCTGGCTTATCCGGGCTCACCCGGGCTCACCCGGCTTGCCCTGGTCTTACCCGGTTCGCCTCGCTTCGACGTGCTCCTCGCCGCCGCCAGCGGCTGCGATGCTACCCGCGCACGCCCGGGCGCCGCCCGCGCGCGGGGTGCCCCGGGGTCCGGGTGGGGCGCGCGGGAGACACGCCCTTCGAAGGGGAGCACGGAACCGGGCGGGCTCCCGGGGCGCGCCCGCGCCGGGGTCCGAACACGCCGGGCGCCGAGGTCAACAGAGGCTAGGCTCACCTACGTGGATACCTGCACGGCCGTCTCGCACACCCTGGCCGAACCGCTCACCGCGACCGCGGCGACCGCCCGCACCTGGCTGCTCGTCGAACAGCCGGGGCCCTGGGGCGGCAAGGCACTGACACGGAGTCACCTCGACCCCGAGCTGGGTGCCCGGCTGGAGGCGCGAGCCGAGCCCCACGGCGTCCGGGTCGCGTTGATCCGCCGCCCCGGACCGCACGCGGACCGGCACCGCGCCGAGCGACGCGGCGCCTTCCTCGCCCACACCCTGCCGGGCGCCTCCTGGGTACGCACCACCGTGCTGGAGCCCGGGACGTCCGCCCCCTCCTCCGGTGCCGAAACCATCCAGCAGGCCCTGGACGCGCTCGACTTCGCCGCGCTCGGCGCCGGGGATCCCGGCGGCCTCCCGCCCCGCTGGACGCCGTACCGCGGCGACCCGCTGGTGCTGGTCTGCACGAACGGCAAACGTGACCAGTGCTGCGCCCTCCAAGGGCGGCCGCTCGCCGCCGAACTGGCGGCCTCCGGCGCCGCGGACGTCTGGGAGATCACCCATATCGGGGGCCACCGCTTCGCGCCGACGCTGCTCGTCCTGCCCTACGGCTACGCGTACGGGCGGGCCGACGCGCCCACCGTCAAGTCCACGGTGCTCGCGGCCCGCGACGGCCGGATCGCGCTGCACGGCTGCCGGGGCCGCTCGGCCTGGGACCGCCCGGGCCAGGCCGCCGACCTGGCGGTGCGCGCGGCCTGCGGCGAACACGCCGCGGACGCCCTCGCCGTGACGGAGGTTCAGGGCGCCGAATCCCACTGGACGGTGACGGTCGCGCACCGGGACGGCCGGGGCTGGCGGGTGCGTGTCCACGCCGAACCGGGCGAACCAGCCCCGGCGAGCTGCGGAGCCGCCCCGACCGCGAGTGTGCGGATGCGGGTGGCGGGTATCGAGCCGACCGGGCCTTCCGCACCGTCCGAGGCGGCGCCGCTCGGCTGATCCCGCGCGGCGCCTCCCTGGGCCCCACAGGGGCGCGCGCCCGGCGCGCGCCCCTGTGGGGCCCACACCGCACCGAGGAGCCATCGTGGCCACAGCCCCACCACCCGTCCGGACCGCGCGCCGTCTCGCCGGACGGGGCGGCGCACGCCGGGTCTTCGCCCACGTCCGCTCCACCCAACTCGCTCTGGTACTCGGCGTGACCGCCATGACCACCGGGCTGTTCCTCGGGCCCTACAGCGAACGGCTCGACGAACAGGCCATGGACCGCGCGCTGTCCGTCGCGCAGGCCACCGCCGCCGACCCGGAACTCCCCACGCTGCTACGCGCCCGGGAAGGGCCCAGCGCCGACGGACCGGTGCAGACGATCGCGGAACGCGTGCGCCGGTCCACGGGCGCGAGCTACGTGGTGGTGCTGGACCGTCGCGGGATCCGCTGGTCCCACACCGAACCCCACCGGGTCGGCGAGCGCGTCTCCACCGACCCCGCCGAGGCGCTGGCCGGACGCGAGGTACGGCACATCGACGCGGGCACGCTGGGCCGGTCAGCTCGCGGCAAGGTTCCGGTCCGCGACGCCGCCGGACAGGTGGTCGGCGCCGTCTCGGTCGGCATGGCCTACGACGACGTGCGCGAGCGGCTGCTCGCCTCGCTGCCCGAACTACTGGCGTACGCGGGAGGCGCGTTGGGGGCGGGCGCCCTCGCGGCGCTGCTGGTCTCCAGGAAGCTCCGCCGGAAGACCCACGGGCTGGCCTTCTCCGACCTCTCCGCCCTGCTCGCCGAGCGCAGCGCCATGCTGCACGGCATCCACGAGGGCATCGTCGCGCTCGACGCGCGGGGCCGAATCCGGCTGGTCAACGACGAGGCGCAGCGGCTGCTGGAACTGGGCCCCGAGGCCCAGGGCCTGACCGCGGACGAGGCGCTGGGCCCGGGCCGCACCACGGACGTGCTCACCGGCCGGGCCACCGGACGCGACCTGCTGACCGTCAGCGGAGGGCGGGTGCTGCTCGCCAACCGGATGCCGACCGACGACGGCGGCGCCGTCGCGACCTTCCGGGACCGTACCGAACTGGAACTGCTCGGCCGCGAGCTGGACGGCTCACACGGGCTGATCGACGCGCTCCGCGCCCAGGAGCACGAGCACGCCAACCGCGTCCACCTCCTGCTCGGCCTGCTCCAACTCGGGCTCTACGACGAGGCGGTCGACTACCTGAGCGAGACGGCGGGTCGCCGCCGGGACACCACCCGGGAGATATCCGAGCGGGTACGGGAGCCACTGCTCGCGGCGCTGCTCGTCGGCAAGGCCACCGTGGCCGCCGAGCGCGGCGTGGCCTTCCGGCTGACCCCCGGCACCCGGGTCCCCGACCGGCTGGTCGACCCGCGGGAGCTGGCCACCGTCGTCGGCAACCTCGTGGACAACGCGCTGGACGCGGCGGCCGGTACGGAGAACGCCACCGTGGAGGTGGAGCTGGCCGTACGGGAGGACGGACGCACCACGCGGGCCGCCCCCGCCCCCGGGCTGCTGATCCGGGTGCGGGACAGCGGCCGGGGCATCCCACCCGAGCAGTACGAGCTGATCTTCACCGAGGGCTGGTCGACCAAGGAGCCACCGGCGCACGGCTGGCGCGGTCTCGGGCTGGCTCTGGTACGGCGGCTCGCCGAACGGCACGGCGGCACCGCGACGGTGTGTGAACCCACCGGTGGCGGCGCGGAGTTCACGGTCACGATCCCCGAGGCGCTGCGCCCGGAGCCGGGCCACGGCCCCGGACCGTCCCCCGCGCGCGGTACGGCTGGCGCGGAGCGTCCCTGAGCAGGGCACCGCCGGGCCCACCGGACGGCGGGCGCCCGGCGGCCCGGACTCCGGAGGTCAGATGTCGATACGGGAGCGGTCGAGCGTGGCCGCCGAGGAGCTGATGAACTCCCGGCGCGGCGCGACCTCACTGCCCATCAAAAGGTCGAACGCCTGCTCCGCGGCCTCAAGGTCGCTGATGTTGATCCGGCGGAGCGTACGCCGACGGGGGTCCATGGTGGTCTCCGCCAGCTGGTCGGCGTCCATCTCACCCAGACCCTTGTACCGCTGGATCGACTCCTTGTAGCGGACGTTCTTCCGCTCCAGCTCCAGCAGCGTCTGCCGCAGCTCGTTGTCGGAGTAGGTGTAGAGGTACTTCTCCTGCCCCTTCTTGGGCTTGACCAGCTCGATCCGGTGCAGCGGCGGCACGGCGGAGAAGACCCGGCCCTCCTCCACCATCGGCCGCATGTAGCGCTGGAAGAGAGTGAGCAGCAGGCAGCGGATGTGCGCGCCGTCCACGTCGGCGTCGGCGAGGAAGATGACCTTGCCGTAACGCGCCTGGTCGATGTCGAAGGTCCGCCCCGATCCGGCCCCTATGACCTGGATGATCGCTCCGCACTCGGCGTTCTTGAGCATGTCCGAGACGGACGACTTCTGGACGTTGAGGATCTTGCCCCGGATCGGCAGCAGCGCCTGGAACTCGGAGTTCCGGGCGAGCTTCGCGGTACCCAGCGCCGAGTCCCCCTCAACGATGAACAGTTCACCGCGCTCCACGTCGTCGCTCCGGCAGTCCGCCAACTTCGCGGGGAGCGCGGAGGACTCCAGGGCGGTCTTGCGCCGCTGCGCCTCCTTGTGCTGCCGGGCCGCGATACGCGTGCGCGCAGCCGCGGCCACCTTCTCCAGCACCGACCTGGCCTGCGCCTTCGCGTCCCGCTTGGTGGAGGTCAGGAACGACTTCAGCTCCCTGGAGACCACCTGCGCGACGATCCGGGAGGCGGCCGAGGTACCCAGCACCTCCTTGGTCTGCCCCTCGAACTGCGGCTCGGCCAGCCGGACGGTGACGACCGCGGTGAGCCCCTCCATCGCGTCGTCCTTCACCACGTCGTCATCGGCGACGCGCAGCAACTTGGCCGAACGGAGCGCCTCGTTGACCGTCCTGGTCACCGAGCGCTCGAACCCGGACACGTGGGTGCCGCCCTTGGGCGTCGCGATGATGTTGACGAACGACCGCAGGGTGCTGTCGTACCCCGTCCCCCAGCGCAGCGCGATGTCCACGCCCAGGTCCCGCTGCACCTCGGTGGGGATCATGTGCCCCAGCTCGTCCAGCACCGGGACGGTCTCCTTGAAGGTGCCGCTCCCCCGCAACCGCACCACGTCGCACACGGCGTTGTCCGGCGCGAGGTACTCGCAGAACTCGCTGATGCCGCCGTCGTACCGGAAGATCTCCTCGGTCGGCTCCGCGCCCTCTATACCGCGCTCGTCCCGCACCAGCAGGGTCAGCCCCGGTACCAGGAACGCCGTCTGCCGCGCCCGGGCCCGCAGGGTCTCCAGGGAGAGCCGGGCGTCCTTGAGGAAGATCTGGCGGTCGGCCCAGTACCGCACCCGGGTTCCGGTCCGGGTCTTGGGCACCTTCTTCCCCTTGAGGAGCCCCGCCGACGGGTCGAACGGCGCGTCCGGTCCGGACTCGGTGAAGATCCCCGGGACGCCCCGCCGGAAGCTGATCGCGTGGGTACGGCCACCGCGGTCCACCTCGACGTCCAGCCGCGCGGAGAGCGCGTTCACCACGGAGGCGCCCACCCCGTGCAGACCGCCCGAGGCGGCGTAGGAGCCGCCACCGAACTTCCCGCCGGCGTGCAGCTTGGTCATCACGACCTCGATGCCGGACAGCCCCGTCTTGGGCTCCACGTCCACCGGGATCCCCCGGCCGTTGTCCCGGACGTCGACCGAGCCGTCGTCGTGCAGGATCACCTCGATGCGGTCGCAGTAGCCGCCGAGGGCCTCGTCGACGGAGTTGTCGATGATCTCCCACAGGCAGTGCATCAGACCGCGACTGTCCGTCGACCCGATGTACATGCCGGGACGCTTCCGCACCGCCTCCAGTCCCTCAAGGACGAGCAGATGCCGCGCGGTGTAGTTGCCACCACCATCCCGGTCGGCCCCGGTGAGCACGGCGGTGGACGGAACGGACGTCTCGGCGGTCACGCGGTTCGCTCCTCGCTGAATTCTGCTGCGGATGGCTGGTTCGCCGGGTCAGAGGGTACCGAGCCCCAGGACAGCGCGTGGCACGCCACCCAGGGGAAGCGCCATGCTAGCCCACACTCGATAGCACGTTCGATAATTCGGCCGGGTGACACGAACATCACGTTCCCATCCAGGCATGAACCGTTTAGGCTCCGGGCACGTCCTCATGAACGAACCGCTGGGAAGCACGCTGGTTCCGAGGGCAGCCAACCGCACAACAACCACAGATCGCGCACCAAGCAATCCCTGCAATACGGCTCATTCGCCGCCACCGGCAACATCCCGGCCGCCCAGGAGCTCGCTCCGAGAAAAAATTGGCCAGGGCGGGAACGTTTTCGGCCCGGTTGGATGTTGACCCTGGTACGACAGCTCGTCGAGCTAGAGAAGAGGCGACGTGACTACTGTTCTGACCCCCGCGACTCCACTGACGGCCGCTGACCGCTGTGACCGCTGCAACGCTCAGGCATACCTGCGGGTCGTCCTGCTCAGTGGCGGAGAGCTGCTGTTCTGCGCCCATCACGGCCGCAAGTTCGAGCCCGAGCTCAAGAAGATCGCCGCGGAGATACAGGACGAGACGGAGAAGCTGACCGCTTCGCCCACCGCCGCGGAAGACGAGCGATGACCAGGCCGTAGCGGCGACAGCCCCCTAGACAACCGCCTGCGTCCACTCGATGACAGGGGCGGTGCGCCACCAGCGCACCGCCCCTGTCCTGTTTCCGGCGCCGTCCCGTACCGCTTCCGGCCGATCGCGCCCCGCTCAGCGGGAGCCGTGCGCGCGGACGAGCGAGGCGATGGCCGAGACCCGGGTGTAGACCCCGGGATACCCGCGCTGGCCGCATCCGGCACCCCAGGACACCAGGCCGATCAGACGCCCTTCCGCGACCAGCGGCCCGCCGCTGTCCCCCTGGCAGGCGTCCCGGCCGCCGTCCTCCAGCCCGGCGCAGACCATGGACGCCTTCCTGTAGGTCCCGTCCGCACCACCCGGATACGCCCGCGAGCAGTCCGCGTCCGGCAGCACCCGCACCCGGGCGGCCCGCAGTTCCGTGGCGTACCGTCCGTTGCCGTCGGTGTCCCCCCAGCCGAACACCATGGCTTCGGTGCCGGGGCGGTACCGCCGGTCACCGGCGCGCGCCATGGGCACCACGTCCCGGGGCGACAGGCCCTCCCGCAGCCGGAGTACGGCCACGTCACCGGCGTTCGTCCAGCTGTCGTAGTCCGGGTTGACCCAGGTCCCCTCGACGGCTATCTCCCTCCCGGTGCGCCCACCGAGATCGTCGCGGCCCTGGATCACGCGCAGGTCCGCGACCTTCCGCCGATCGACCCCCAGGACCTTCTCGCTGAGGCAGTGCGCCGCGGTGATCACCGTCCGCACCCCGACGACCACTCCCCCGCAGAACTGGCCGGAACGGCCAGCCCCGAACCGGTCGCGGCTGCTGAGCGCCACCGCCCACGGATGCTCGCGGGTGCCGACCGGCGCCCCACCGACCACCAGCCCGTCCTTGGCGACCACATCCGGAAAGCGGGGGCCGGTATCGGCCCCCGCTCGTCCACGACCCTCGGCGGCCGGGGCGAGGAGCGCCACCAGGAGAGCCCCGAGCAGCAGCGGAACGAGGGCTGGGAAAGCACTGCGCAACCGACGGCATCGCATACGCGACGACCTCCTGACGGCACGGAACCATGGGAACACCCAGCGTGAGTCCGGCTGTCCACTCGCGCATCCGGAACTGTAAGCACGGTGCGTGACCGGTTCACCGCCCACCGCATCCCCCGCGGCACCCCGCCCGTCACCGGAACGGCGAGAGGGCCGGCGGCCCCGATCCGGGGTGCCGCCGGCCCTCTCGCCGTGCTGGAAGGCGCCGTCAGTCCAGGTAGTCGCGGAGCACCTGGGAACGGGACGGGTGGCGCAGCTTCGACATCGTCTTCGACTCGATCTGCCGGATGCGTTCCCGCGTGACGCCGTAGACCTTCCCGATCTCGTCCAGCGTCTTGGGCTGGCCGTCGGTGAGGCCGAAGCGCATGGAGACCACACCGGCCTCGCGCTCACTGAGCGTGTCGAGAACGGAGTGCAACTGCTCCTGCAACAGCGTGAAGCTCACCGCGTCAGCCGGGACGACCGCCTCGGAGTCCTCGATGAGGTCACCGAACTCGCTGTCGCCGTCCTCGCCGAGCGGGGTGTGCAGGGAGATCGGCTCGCGACCGTACTTCTGGACCTCGACGACCTTCTCCGGGGTCATGTCGAGTTCCTTGGCCAGCTCCTCCGGAGTGGGCTCGCGGCCCAGGTCCTGGAGCATCTGCCGCTGCACCCGCGCGAGCTTGTTGATCACCTCGACCATGTGCACCGGAATGCGGATGGTGCGGGCCTGGTCGGCCATGGCACGGGTGATCGCCTGGCGGATCCACCACGTCGCGTAGGTCGAGAACTTGTAGCCCTTGGTGTAGTCGAACTTCTCGACGGCCCGGATGAGGCCGAGGTTCCCCTCCTGGATCAGGTCCAGGAAGAGCATGCCCCGCCCCGTGTACCGCTTGGCCAGCGAGACCACGAGGCGGAGGTTGGCCTCCAGCAGGTGGTTCTTCGCGCGTCGCCCGTCCTCCGCGATGATCTCCAGCTCGCGCTGGAGCTTGGGGGCGAGCTTGTCCACCGGAGCGAGCTTGTCCTCGGCGAACAGCCCCGCCTCGATCCGCTTGGCGAGCTCCACCTCCTGCTCGGCGTTGAGCAGCGGAACCTTGCCGATCTGCTTCAGGTAGTCCTTGACCGGGTCGGCGGTGGCACCGGCGGCGGCCACCTGCTGGGCCGGAGCGTCGTCCTCGTCATCATCGGAGAGGACGAACCCCTCGTTCTCGTTCTTGCCCTCGGTCGCGGGACCGTCCTCCGCACCGGGCTTACCACCTGGGCTCGGCGGGAGCTCCTCGATGAGCTCCTCTTCGCCGTCCAGCAACTCGTCGACCACGGACTTCTTGGTCTCGGCGGTCTTCTTGGCGGAGGTGGCGGCCTTCTTCGCGGTCTTCTTGGCCGCGGTGGCCTTCTTGGGGGCCGCCGCCTTCTTCGCGGCGGGCTTGACCGGCGCCTCGGCAGCCGCCACCGGGGCGGCCTCGGTCGCGCTGGCGGCGGTCGCGCCGACGGGCGCGGCGGCGGGGGCGCTCTCGGTGCGCTTCTTCGCGCTGGACTTGGCGGCGACCGTCTTGGTGGCTGTGCGCTTGGCCGGGGTCTTGGCCGCCACGCTCTTGCGAGTGCGCTTCGGCGCCTCCGCGGCGCTCACCATCAGCGTCACACCCTCCTCATCCAGAATCTGGTTGAGGCTGCGGAGCACGGACTTCCACTGGGTCGGCGGAATCTGATCAGCCTCGAAGGCCCGACGCACATCGTCGCCTGCGATCTGCCCCTCAGCCTTTCCCTGCTCAATGAGGGCCATCACGGACTCGGACTCGGCGATCTCCGCGGGGAGCGTACGGGATGTGCTGGCCGACACGAACAACCTCTCGGAACGATGGAAACGGCGGACCGTCGGCGCGAGTGAACCGACGGGGCGGGCTGAGCGGTGGAGAGACCCACACCGCACATAGCGCGAGCGCCACACGCGGCTTTGGTATTCCTTCCTCCGCTGTCACCTCTTGAGTCATCGCGCTGGGACACGAAGCGTTACGCCCAATTCACGTGGCCCGAGTCACACCAGGTATGGCGATGAACCGTCTTACACCGGCATGAATCAGTCACGAAACACGCCTCCGCCGTCCGCACCACCCGGCGGGTGGTGCGGACGGCGGAGGCGGTGTACGGGGCGAACTCGCCGCCGCGGCTACTGGCGGAACGCGGTCAGTGTTCCCGGGGTGCGGGGACCACGTGATCGGCTCCGGGGGCCGCGCCGCTGGGCACCTGCTGTCCGGCGGCGGCCGATCCGGCCGAGGACGCCGGGGACTGCGCGGGGGTCTCCGGATGCACGGCCAGCAGCTGACGCATCGCTGACTCCGCCTCCGTTCCGTCCCCCTCGGACAGCGCCTCGACGACCCGCCGGTGGTGTTCGACGGCGGACTCGGTGAGGAGTTCACAGCCGCTTGCCGGTCCCCCCGAGACCTGGAGGGCGGAGGCGACGATGCCGGACAGGTGCTCCAGCATCCGGTTCCCGGCGGACTGCAACAGCAGGCCGTGGAACTCGGCGTCGGCGCGCGAGAAGGTGAGGTTGTCCCCCTGCCCCAGCGCGTGCCTCATGATCTCCACCATCTCAGCCAGGCGCTGCTGTACCTCGTCCCGGCCCTGCTCGGCGGCGAGCCGAGCCGCCAGCGGCTCGATGGTTCCCCGGAGTTCGGAGAGTTCCCTGCGCTGACCCTCGCGCTGCGGCCCGAAGGCACGCCACTCGATGATGTCCGGGTCGAGGAGGTTCCAGTCGCTCACGGGACGAACCCGGGTCCCGACGTTGGGCCGCGCGCTCACGAGCCCCTTGGCCTCCAGGACCCGCAGCGACTCACGGACGACGGTGCGGGAGACCTCGAAGCGCTGCCCGATCTCCTCGGGAACCAGAGGCCGGTCCGCTCCCAGATCGCCAGAGACGATCATCTGGCCGAGTTGCTGGACGAGTTGACCGTGCAGCCCACGCCCACGGTTTCCGGCGGCTCGGCGACCTACTCGATTCACATCAGCCTCAGAACTCTCCCAGGCGGGCGCGTTGGTCGTCACACGCGGAGTCCCGGTTGACTCGGCGTACGTGTAGCGGTCGAGCTCGCCCGGGCCAACGAGGCCGGAATCGGCGGGGCGGCCCGCGGTCATCATGGAGTGCGCAAGGGTAGTCACGCATCCTTTGTCGGCGGCCCCTGGAGCCCCCTTGAGGAATTTGGTGAAAAAAACACGAAAGGGTGATCGCTGATGTCCCCGCAATTGACGGCCTATTGCCGGGAAATGGGCTTGTCAGGGCCGTGATTCGGGCCCGAGGACGCGGATCCGGCACGGTGGCCCGCACACACACCAGTTCCATCGCGAACCCCCGAAGCGTTCGGCGAACCCGCTACGGCCGTCCCCGCCTGGGCAGCGCGCAGAGGAATCCGCACCAGAGCGTCACGAGGACCAGCAGGAGCGCCCCAGCGAACGGCTGGGAGACACCTTCCGCCGCCTTCTCCAGCCACGCCGCGGGACCGGCCGCCCCGAGAGACGAGATCACCAGCCCCGCTCCGTCGAGGACCTCGCAGAGCGCCGAGGCGAGGGCGCCCAACGGCCCCTCCGCCGTGGCGGCGAGCAACGGGACGGACAGCACGGCCAGCGCCCCGGCCCAGGAGGCGCGGAACACCGCGGCGGCCAGCAGCGCGCACCACGAGCACCCGATGCCGAGCAGCACCACCGCGGCCCACTCCACGAGCCAGCCGGGACCGCCGGAGCGCGGGGCGAGGGCCCCGGGCCCGAACAACACCACCAGCGCGGAGCCGTTCACCAGTGCCGTGCCCGCGGCCAGCAGACTCGCGACGACCGCTGAGACGAGCGACTTGGCCAGCAGCAGCCGGGACCAGCCAGCGAGTGGTGCGAGAGCGGGGTAGCGGAACTCCTGACCGAACGCCAGCGCCCCCAGCCACCCGGCCGCCAGCACCGCGGGAGGCAGCAGGACGACACCGGTGGCGGGCCATCCGGTCAGCAGACGCACCGCCGGGGAGAGCGGCACCCCCGCTCCCCCAGACCCCGGCGTCCCCGCGGCGGCCGTCACGAGCGCCACGGTGAAAGAGGCGAGTACGGCGCCAGCCAGCACCAGCCACGTCGCCCGAAGCCCGAGCAGCCTGCGGAGTTCGTAGCGGAGCGGGGCCACCGGCCCCGGCCGGGGCACGGCCGGAAGGGGGGCGGGAAGTGACTGGGTCGGCTCACCGCCGTCCTCACCAGTGTGCTCCGCACCGGTCCCCGCGGGATCCGTCACCGCCTCGCCGGGCTCCCCCTCCGCGAACGGGGTGGGCTCCGGGAACCGCGACGGGCCGGAGAGCGGGGCTGCCGCGGAGCGAGCCGACGGCGTCGGCACGCTCGGGTCGGTCGCCGTGAGTGGAGCGACCGCGTGCGCACCGATCGGGGACCCGCCACTACCGGCCCTCCCGGCCGGGAGGATCACCGGCTGAGCGGCCGAGGTGACCGGCGCCGAGCGAGGCGGACGGACCCCGAGTTGACGGGCGGACGCGACCGTCGCCGTGGATTCCCGGAGAGCGGACGGCGCGAATCCCGGCTCCTCCGAGAGCCGGTGCAGCGGGATGCCATGGTGGTGCGCCATGCGCCCCACGGTCGCGCAGTCGCTGTCGAAGACCGAGACGCGGAAACCGTCCTCCGACACGCGCACGCGCCGGAACTCATCGCCCACGACCGGGACTTCGCCGCCCTGGGGCAGCACGGAAGCGAGCCGTCTCGCCTCCGGGCTGTGCGCCACGACGACTCGACGCAGCCGGGCCCGGGCGAAATCGCTCACCGACTCGTCCGCTACCAGCCGCCCCTGAGTCAGGGACAGCACGTGGTCGCCGAATCTGGCCGCCTCCTCCGGATCGGGACACGTCATCAGCACGGTTCCGCCCTGCCCGGCGAAGCTCCTGAGCAGGCCGTGCAGCCAACTCGTCTCACGACCCGAAAGCCCGTCCGCGGGCTCGTCCAGCACGAGGGTATGGGGATCGCCGAGCAGAGCGACGGCCACCCCCAGTCTCCGGCCCATGCCGAGCGAGAAGCCACCGAGCCTGTGGTCCGCGAGACCGTTCAGCCCCACCACGTCGAGCACCTCCTCGGCGCGCACCGGCGGCACACCGACCACCGGCCCCAGCATGCGCATGTGGCCCCGCACCGTGCGGCCGGGATGCCCCGCGACATCGCCGAGCAGCACACCCACCTCACGATGCGGATGGCGGATCCGGCTCATCGGCCGCCCGCGGAAGAGCGCTGTCCCCCGCCCCGAGCGGAGTTGGAGCATCAGTCGCAGCGCGCTCGTCTTGCCCGCGCCGCTGGGCCCGTGCAGCACCGTGATCCTGCCGGGGTGGGCTTCGAAGGTGAGGTCGTCGACGGCCAGGGGCCGTTGCCGCCGGCGCACGCTGGTGATGCCGATGGCCTGGATCATCGCTTCTCCCAGGGGAACATGAGGTCCCGTGAAAGATAGCCCGATATGCGCAATTTTCCGCGTAACGCGGCCTATCGAGGCTTGAGTGCGGCGTGCGAACCGCGGTCCGACCCGCCTCCGGTCACACCTCCGGCCGCAGCATGGGCGGGTTCAGCAACGTGGCACCGCCGGCCTTGAACAGTTGAGCGGGCCGTCCCCCCTGACGGGTGGTCGTCCCTCCAGTCGGCAGCAGGAACCCGGGAGTGCCCGTCACCTTGCGATGGAAGTTCCGCGGGTCCAGGGTCACGCGCCACACCGCCTCGTAGACCCGGCGCAGCTCACCAACGGTGAACTCGGGTGGGCAGAACGCCGTGGCGAGCGAGGAGTACTCGATCTTCGACTGGGCTCGTTCCACCCCGTCGAGCAGGATCGTGCCGTGGTCGAAGGCGAGTGCGGGCTCCGTCTCGCCACCGCTCTCCGCTGACTCACCGCCGCCGAGCAGGGTGCCGACCTCGACCCAGCTCGCCTCCTGAGCGCTGGCGGCGAGCTGGGCCGCGGTCCGCGAAGCGACGTCCTGGGCGCCGGACTGCGAAGCGAGCACCAGATGAGCAACGCTGACCACACGCGCCCGAGGATCACGATGCGGGTCGCCATAGGTCGCGAGTTGCTCCAGATGCGCTCCGGCGTGCTCCTCACCAGGTCGTCCCTGAACTCGCATACCAGTCTTCTCGGTGAGCTCGCGTGCCGCCGCTGCCGCCAGGTCCTCATCGCCACGGACGAAGCCACCGGGTAGGGCCCAACGTCCGGCGAAGGGCGCGTCCCCACGCCGCAGAGCCAGCGCGCACAGCGCGTGCCGCCGAACGGCGAGCACCACCAGGTCAACAGTGACTGCGAAAGGAGGGTGGGCCGACGGCTCATAGGGCATGGCGTGATCATAGTTGTCCGCCTGACGTGAAAAAGGGCGTTCCCCGGACCTTCACCGCGCCCTCGACGAGGGGCGGACCTCATCTCTGGCACCCGCCAAGGCGTAGTGAATCCGCCGCCTCCTCGACCAGTCCCATGCCCTCCGCGCTCACACGGACGCTGAACGGACGCTGACCGACACTCAACCCGCTGAGCCGCACCGCCCCCAGCGGAGCGGAGGCCATCGGCCGCAGCGTGACCGAGCCACCGGGGACGTCCGGACGCAGCCCGGCGACGGCAGTGACCAGGTGCACGATCCCCGCCGCGGCCACGGCGCTGGGACGGCACGCGACGGGGTGCGGCACAACGGTCCGCTCGCCACCCCGCGCGTCCACGGCGTACATCTCCGGGAGCCGTCGTCCGAAGGCCACCGCCGCGTCGAGCGTCCCGCGCACCAGAGCCGCGGCCTCCTTCTCACAGCCCGCACTGGCCAGACCGACGGCGGCGAGCACGCTCTCACCAGTGTGCACGGCCCCGGCATGGTGCCCGAACGGGTTGAACGCGGGATCGTCCGTGCCGAGGCTCCGCAGTCCGCGGCCTGAGTCGAGGGACGGTCCGCTGAGCAGCTCCGTCAGGCGTCGCGTACGAACTGGGTCGAGCAGCCCGGACGCCATCCGCCCGCCGGAGACCAGTCCGGTGTCGAGGAGTTCCGCGATCGAACCACCGAGCCGGCTGACCGTGCGCCCGTCCCGGTACCGCTGCGCGAAGGGCTGCTCCTCCTGGAGTTCCTCGGGCCAGAAGTCCTCCAGGAAACGCTTGCGGAGCGCAGCAGCGAACTCCCGCAGACCCGCGCCGTCACCCCACCCGTGCGCGTCGAGCAGTTCGGCGCCCAACAGCGCCGCACGGTACGCCTGGGCCTGGACCACGCACCGGTACGGTCCTCCGGGCTCCGGATCCGGGACGTACCCCTCTTCCGCGACCCGCGTCATCCATTCGAGACAGCGAACCGTCACCGGCAGCAGGGCTTCGACCTCCGACTCGGGCAGTCCCCAGAAGCGGGCCTCCGCCAGCACCGTGGGGAAGAGGAGCGTCGCCTCGATGCCCGTGCAACAGGGCGGCATTCCGGGCCCGCCGTGTCGCAGTGGCCCGGGCAGGCGTCCCGACTCCGGGCCGGGCTCGGTACGTTGCCCGCGGGCGAGGGTCCGCAGGGTGCCCGCTGCCAGGGCGGTTCCCAGCGGGAGCAGCATTCGTGCGGCACGCAGGGACTCCGCGGGTGAGAACACGCACCGCCAGGGCGCGCCCGCGGCGAGGTGGACGTCGGCCGGTCGCTCCGGATCACGGAGCAGCAGCCCGCCCAGGTCGTTCAGACTGGTACGGAACAGGGGCCGGGCGGTCGCGTCGTCAGCGTCCACCTCGGCCAGCGCCCAGTGTGCGGGCGGTGGGGCAGACCTCGGACCGGTCAGCCCTCGCCTTCCTTCCGGAGATGATGCCGTCGTCATCTCGGAGGTATCCGGAGCGGGCTGAAGAGCGATCGTGAGCAGCACGGTGCGGCTCTCTCCCGGCTCCAGCTCCCAGTCCCAGCAGAGCAGTCCGGATCTCGCCCAGATCGCGTCGGGGCCGGGTTCGGCCGCCGCGGTGACCTTGAGGCCCTCCGCGCTCCAGCTCAGCCCGGGCCCCGAGACCGAGGCGGACAGCGACGGGACCTCTCTGCCTACCGCGACGGCGCCCAACTCGGCGAGATCGCAGGCGAGCCGGACCTCCAGCGGAACACGCAGACGCCGATCGGCCGCGCTGCGAACGGTGACCCGCTCGGTGCCGACGGCTGAGCGCAGACGCTCCACGGTGATGACCGGATCGGGGCCCGCCCCGGGCGGGGTAGGCGCCGTCGCCAGGAACCGTGCTTCCGACGAGTTGACCATCCGCCCGTCGAGGGCGATCGGCTGCTCGCCAGCCAGCATCACCCAGCACTGACTGAGCGTTCTGCGTCCCGCCCGGTAGAACCCTTCCATCCCTGTTCCCCGCAGCTGACCGTCGGGACCGGACACCGCGACGGCGGGTGCGGCGACGCCGATCAGTGCCGCGTGCGCGGAGCGGTGGTGGACCGGCCCCGTACCCTTCGGCGGGGTCGAGGCAGCGGTCCGTCGAGGGCTCGGACGCCCACGCTCGGGGGCTCCGAACGGTGGGGGGATCCTCGGGGCGGCCGTTGACATACGCCTTCCTCCGGTTTCTGTTCTCCGAGGTCCGCCGGAACGTCTCGCGTCAGGGGACGATCCGCCGGGACGGGGCGCGGACACGCGGTATTCGCCGCCTAACTGAACGGGGGTGAGCTGCCGGCGGTCACGGTCGGCCGCGTACATCGGCTCAGTGCGTTTCGGGGTCGGCCGTCTCACGGGTACGGCGCTCCTCGCGCAGGCAGTGGCGCACACGCTCCGGATCGAGCCCCTCGTTGCACGCCTGATGGAGTAGGCGCGCGAACAGGTACTCGGGGTCGACACGGAGAGCCCGCCCCAGGGCCACCCGCGCGGCGGCCTCGTCCCCGCTGGCCCACGCCACCCACCCGGCGAGGGTCAGGGGCGCCGCCGCCTGCGCGGCGTAGGGGTCGACGCAGCGGCGGGCGAGGGCTCGCCAGACCCGCAACGCGGGTTCCGCGTCCCGGTCGTCACCCCATTCCGCCGCCTGGTCACGGGCCTTGCGGTCCTGGAGGCCGATGATCAGAGTCGCGGCCTCCTCGTGGCTCAGCAGGGCGTCGTCCCGGGCGTCCGCCGCCGCCTGGGTCGCTGGCGCGTCGCACTCCCGCCGGAATCGCGTCACCACTCCCGCGACGAGTTCCCTGGTCTTCTCCCGGAGTTCCCTGGGCCCCTCGGCACCGAGCATCTGGGGAACCAGTTCGGCCACCGCGGTGTCCAGGGCACGTCGTTGTTCCTCGGCCAGGGAGGAGGTGAGGGGACTCAGTCGGCGCTCCATCACGCGAAGCGACCGAGGTGTCGCGGGGTCGTCGAAGGCCAGGGCCATGGCGGACGTGCCGGGCGGGGAGAGTCGACCGCCCTCGGTGGGACAGCGCTCCGGATCCGGACAGCAGTAGGACCAGAACCGGCCAGCCGAGAGGCACAGAGCCTCGTAGACCGGAGTGTCCCGCTCTCCGCAAGCAGTGCGCAGCAGCTGCGCCAGCGGACGCAACCGTTGCATCACGTCCGCTCCGTCCTCGCCCGGCCTCGGGTCCTGGCACAGGAAGAGCACCGCCCCGTCCGGCTTCTCGCCGGGGGCTGTCGCGTTGACCTCCAGGCAGAGCGCCACCTCGGCCGCGACCGCCGACCACTCGGCCGGGTCCTTCGGAATTCCGAGCCGTACGCGGCCTCCGAATCGGCCTCGTTCGCCGTGCAGCGCGATGACGACCAGGGAGTCGTCGGGCTGGAATCCGAGGAGGTACGGGAGAGCTTCCGCGAGGTCGCCCGGCCCCCGCACCAGAATCTCCCGCCCCACGGATACCGAAGCCGCCGTCCGCTCGCCGTCGCCACACGCTGCCGGCTGCTCCGCTCCCGGCTGGTTTCCCGCGCCGTACTCAGCGGTGGGCTGGTTGTTGGGCTGGTTGTCGCTGTGCTGTGTCATGCGAGGAGAGTGGAGCAAAACGCCCGACTCACGTCGTGAGTCATCCACAGGACCGAACGTTCGTCATACGACTTCGGGGGGTTGTGGATGACGGATTCGCTGATACCCGGTGTATCCGATTGCATAGGGACATGCGCCACTTCGGGCTGCGGAACGCAGCCACATCCGCTCTGTCCTACCGCTCCGTGCGGACCGTTCGCCCACCCGCTACCGCACCGAAACGCGGCCGCTCCCACGTCACGGGAACGCGGTGGTCGACAGATGAGCCCGATCTCCCTGACACCCGCCGGGCACGCGACATCCGCGAGCCCCTTCCCGGCACCGGGAGCAAACCCGATCCGACCGCTGTTGAGGCGGAACGGCCATCGCCGTCCCCGAAGCGCCGGGTGCGGTGTTCCCACTCGCGCGGCAGCGGCACCACCGCGCGTTCGGCCGCCTCGTCTGGAAGCGCCCGCCGAAGCAGAGTTCACGTGCGGGACACGCACGGCCCCTGTCTCATCCGCCGGGACGTGCCAGGAACGGAGGAGCGCGAAACGCATGACGAGGGCACCCAACGCGAGGAGCCGGAGGTTCGTGGCGAGCCAGAAACCACCGTCGCGGAGGAGTCGGGCGACGAACAGCACCGCGACGACGAGAACGGCCCCGGGTCACATCCGCCGCTCTGCGCGGGACGGCTTCTCACATCCCCGGTCAACGCCGGGCCGGGGCCCGGTACCTCCGTCATGCGGCACTCCCCGGCGGGAGCCGAGGGCGGTGGATACCGTGGGCCGCGGTGTCTCTCCTGTCCGCGCCGGATCACCCCTGCCCGGGTAACGCCCGACGACGGTGGCGAGTCAGGTCGTCATCGGGGCCAGCGTGGCGACGGTCGCCAGCGCCGCCCGTCTGAACAACGGCGCCGGGAAGCACCGTGGGAGCGACGGCGGATCCCACCGCGCGGTCAGCGACCCGCTCCGCGTCCCTCCTCGTGCCGTTTCTGCCCTCATCGGCGGCGTGGCGTCACCAGCAGGCGCTGGTTCGCCGGAAGTCACCCTGCCCCCGGGGCCCGCACTTCCGCTCAGACGCCGTCTGGGCCGCGCAGCAGAAGTGAAGGTGGTCGCGACAACCGGCCCCCGTGTAGGAGTGGCTTCGGGCTCCCAGGCCACCGGGCTCAGGGGTGCGCGTGCTCCCCGAGAAGCGCTGGTCGCCCGCCCACGAGCCGCGTCGTGCGGCGGGCGGCCGCGACGAGCGGCTCCGTTCCCCGCCGTCTGGCCGGGGTGACGCGATGGCTCGGCGGCGGCCTCCGGCGGCTCGGGGACCGCCCACTCGGGTCGGCCAGGAGGGTCAGTGCGGGACTTCCCGGGGAGTCAGCCCGATGTGGCGAGCACCAGCGGAAGCACCGGTCCGCTGCCAGCCCGCCGGAGCAACCGCGCGGCGACCGCCAGGGTCCAGCCGGAGTCGGTGGAGTCGTCCACGAGCAGGACGGGGCCCGGCGCGCTCGCCAGTGCTGCCGTCAGTTCCCCGGACACGGCGAAGGAGCCGGACAGCGCCCTCAGCCGCTGCGCGGAGTTGCTCCGGTGAGCCGCGTGCGCGCCGTGCGGCCTGGTGTCGGTCAACGTACCGAGCAGCGGCATCCGGCCGACCTCCGCGATTCCGCGGGCCAGGGACTCGACCAGTCGTGGGCGCGTGCGGGACGGCAGCGCCACGACGCCCACGGGGCGGGCCGAGGTGTCCGGTACGTCCGCCGCCCAACCGCCGGGGGACCGCGCCCAGTCGGCGAGGACCGCCACCGCGGCACGCAGCACATCGTCCGGCACGGGCCCGTCGGTGGCGTTCTCGGCCAGCAACGGACGGAGTCGGTTGCCCCAGCCGATGTCCGAGAGCCGTCCCAGCGCGCGTCCGGTGGAGCACTGTTCCTCGGCCGGGATACGCCCCTTCAGGTCGATGCCCACGGCAGGCATCCCCGTCGGCCACATGCGGCGCGGTTCGACCGGTACCCCGGGCCGGTCCAGCTCCTTCTCCGCCGCCGTGAGGGTCTGTTCCGAGACGCCGGACTCCACCCAGGCGCCCGCGCAGGTGTCACACCGTCCGCATGGCTTCGCTCCGTCGTCGTCCAACTGGCGGCGCAGGAACTCCATCCGGCACTCGGCCGTGTTCACGTAGTCGCGCATGGCCTGCTGTTCGGCGGCCCGCTGCCGCGCCACCCAGGCGTACCGCTCCGTGTCGTACGTCCAGGGACGCCCGGTGCTCTCCCATCCGCCCTTCACCCGTCGCACGGCGCCGTCCACGTCGAGCACTTTCAGCATCATTTCGAGCCGAGCGCGCCGCAGGTCCACGGCGGCCTCCAGCGCCGGAACGGACATCGGCCGTCCGGCGCCGTCGAGAGCCGAGAGAGTCTGGCGAACCTGCGCCTCGGGCGGGAAGGCGGTGTCCGCGAAGTAGCGCCAGATGGCCTCGTCCTCCTTACCCGGCAGCAGCAGCACGTCAGCGTGCTCTACCCCCCGACCCGCGCGTCCGACCTGCTGGTAGTAGGCGATCGGCGAGGAGGGCGAGCCGAGGTGCACCACGAAACCCAGGTCCGGCTTGTCGAACCCCATGCCCAGCGCCGAGGTCGCGACCAGCGCCTTGACCCGGTTCGCCAGCAGGTCGTCCTCGGCCTGGAGACGGTCGACGTTCTCCGTGCGCCCCGTGTAGCAGGCCACGGCGAAGCCGCGCTGCCGGAGGTAGGCGGTCGCCTCCTCGGCGGCGGCGACGGTCAGCGCGTAGATGATCCCGGAGCCCGGCAACTCGTCCAGGTGCTCGGAGAGCCAGGCCAGGCGGTGAGCCGCGTCCGGAAGACGCACCACGCCGAGCCGCAGGCTCTCCCGGTCCAGCGGGCCGCGCAGCACCAGTGCCTCGCCCGCGCCGGTACCCAGTTGTTCCGCCACGTCCGCGGTGACGCGCGCGTTGGCGGTCGCGGTGGTCGCCAGCACCGGAACACCGCTCGGCAGCTCTCCGAGCATGGCTCGCAGTCGTCGGTAGTCGGGGCGGAAGTCATGGCCCCAGTCGGAGACGCAGTGCGCCTCGTCCACGACCAGCAGACCGGTCGTGGCGGCGAGTCTCGGCAGCAGCTGTTCACGGAAGTCCACCGAGTTGAGGCGCTCCGGGCTGACCAGCAGAACGTCGGTCGCGCCGCGCTCTACCTCCGCCTGGATGGTGTCCCACTCCTCGGGGTTGGCCGAGTTGATGGTGTGCGCCCGGATACCCGCCCGCGCCGCTGCGTCCACCTGGTTACGCATCAGCGCGAGCAGCGGAGAGACGATCACCGTGGGGCCCGAGCCCCGTCGCCGGAGCAGCGCGGTGGCGACGAAGTACACCGCCGACTTGCCCCAGCCCGTGCGCTGTACCACGAGTGCACGGCGACGCTCCTCCACCAGTGCCGCGACCGCCTGCCACTGGTCCTCTCGCAGCCGCGCCCTGCCCTCCGGGGCACCGACGAGTTCGGCGAGGATGGCGTCGGCTTCGGCACGGAGTTCCAGATCACCCATGCCCCCATGCAACCGGACGGCGAGGGTGCTCGGCCAGTTCACCGAGTGTGACCACCCTCGCCTCGCGGCACCGCGCCCCGGGGCGAGCCCCACCATCGAGCGGGAGGGGTCACGGAAGTCCTACCCCCCACCCGTCACGCGGTGGCCCGGCTCGCGCCGTCGCCAGCGCGGCGCCGGGCCGTGCCCGGACCGCCAGGTGACCGGGTGGCCCACGAAGGGACGCGGTGGCACCAGTGAACCAGGCGCGCGGTCGCCCGTCACGACCCACCGATCAGGACGGTCACGGAGGTGGGACCTCAATGAGGTCAGGCACAGCCCGGGAGGAGACCCGGCCACGCACCAGCCGTGCAGGTGACCGCCGCCGCACGCGCGACAGGTCAGAGGAGTTGAGTCAGGCGCGTCGGATCGCCGCAGACGGTGAGCTGTTCCCGCGCGCGGCCCAGCGCGCCGGGAAGCGCGGCGGTGACCTCCTCGTCGGTCCCGCCGTTCACGGCCAAGACCACCACGGCCCGGGAACTGGCCCGCTGCGCCGCGGAGGCGTGGGCACAGAACACATCGCTCTCCTCGGCGAGTTGGCGCCAGTAGGCGTCCTCACCGAAGGTCAGCTCGTGTTGCGCCCAGGGGTGGTGTTCACCCGTGGTGAGGACCAGGATGTCGCCGGGCGCGCGGCCCTCGTCGAGCAGCGCGTCAACGGCCTCGTCCGCCGCCGCGACAGCGGTCGACTCCGTGGCGGGGACGAGCTGGATCTGGGCGGTGCGCGCACCGGAGGCGGGGGTCGGGGTGTGGGAAGCGCGTCCGCCGCCGGACCTCCCGCGCCCGTTCTCCACCTGTTCGGGTGCGGACCTGGGACCGGGGACCGGCGGGACGGGACGGGTCGACTGCCGAGTTGGGGCCGGTCCCGTCGCGTTGCGGGGACCCGGGACACTCTCGTGAATCTGAGGCTCCTCGGGGATGAGAGGCATGGAGTGATGTCTATCAAACGGCATCGTGGGACATGTCAGCGGGGATGGCGCCCGCCACCGGGAGAAACCCGTGGTGCGGCGGAGGCCGTACCCCACTCAGAACAGACCGGGTTGATCAACCGGTTCGCTCCTGGTGCGCTTGAGGTGCCGCCAGCGGGGCAGGTCGTCGAGGTACGCCCAGGAGAGCCGGTGATGAGGGGTGGGACCACGTTCCTCAAGCGCCGCACGGTGGACGGGCGAGGGGTACCCGGCGTTGTCCTGGAAGGCGAACGCCGCGTGCTCGCCGCCGAGTTGGGCCATCAGCGCGTCCCGTCGCACCTTGGCGATGACCGAGGCGGCGGCGACCGAGACGCAGGACTGATCGCCCTTGATCACGGTGCGCACGCGCCAGGGGGCGCCGAGGTAGTCGTGCTTGCCGTCCAGGATGACGGCGTCGGGTCGCTCGGGGAGCCCTTCCAGCGCGCGGACGGCCGCCAGCCGGAGCGCGGCGGTCATTCCCAGTTCGTCGATCTCCTCTGGCGAGGACTGCCCCAGCGCGAAGGCCGACACCCAGCCGTACAGGGCCTCGGCCAGTTCGTTCCGCCGCTTGACGGTGATCAGCTTGGAGTCGGTGAGGCCCTCCGGGGGCCGACGCAGACCCGTCACGGCCGCGCAGACGGTCACGGGTCCGGCCCAGGCGCCGCGGCCGACCTCGTCGACTCCCGCGACGATCTTGGCTCCGGTAGTGGCACGGAGCGAACGTTCAACGCTGTGCGTGGGCGACTCATAGGGCATGACGGAGATCAGAGTAACGCCGGGTGGCGCGGGCCACGCACCCGCCCCCTCGCCTCACCCGCTGAACCGGACCCGGTGCGTACGTGGGGCGGCGGCGAGCGCGCGCTGCCGCCCTCCTGGCCCGTCCCCGGCCCGGAGAGCGAGGAGTGGCCCCGTGGAGAAACGCGACGTCAGGCAGGAACTCCCCGGTGGGGGCGCGCGCTTGGGGGAGGCCACCACCGGGCGACCGGGCAGGGTGCTGGCGCCGCGCGGCGACCATGAGACTGGGGAGGACGGGGCGCCGCACGCGATCTTTCCGGAGGCCGTGGGAATCTGGCACGTCGCCCGCTGGACGAGGCGCGGGACGTCACTCGCGGGACGCGTGGACGCCGCGACCTTCGGAGCGTGGACCTCGGGATGTGCGATTCGGGGCGTGGACTTCGGTGCGGTACCGGCGCGGCATGGTGGCTGCGCGCGAGTCCGCTATTCCAGCTCGCCGTAGGCGTGCGGAACGCACCACTGTTCGAAGGGCCGGTCGAGCCGGTAACGCCCGTCCGGGCCGAGGACCAGGGAGCGGGTCGCGCCGTTCTCCGGATTGGACAGCGCTTCGAACTGCGGAACCGTCCAGTGCAGCCAGCGCATGCAGAACAGCCGCATGGTGAGGCCGTGCGTCACGAGGAGCACGTTCGGTGGGTGGTCCGGGGACTCGAAGCTGCGCCAGAGGCTCTCCAGGAAGGCGCCGACCCGGTCGTAGACGTCCGCGCCGGACTCGCCCTGAGCGAAGCGGTAGAAGAAGTGCCCGTAGGCGTTCCGGTAGGCCTTCTGCTTCCGTACGTCCTCCCGGTCCTGCCAGTTGCCCCAGTCCTGTTCGCGCAGCCGCGGCTCCTCCCGGACCCGGAGGAGCGTGGGGTCGAGCGCGAGGGCGGTGAGGGTCTCGCGGGTGCGCCGGTAGGGGGAGACGTAGGCGGACACGCGTTCCTGCCCGAAGAGATCCCGCAGGTACTTCCCCGCCTCGGCGGCCTGCCGCGTCCCGCGCTCGGTCAAGGCGAGGGCGTGGTCCGGGACCCGTTCGTAGATGGTGTCGTCGGAGTTGCCCTCCGACTCTCCGTGCCGGAGGAGGACGATACGGCGGGGACGTGCCATGACCCCACCTTAGGCCGATACCGTCCACGACGGTTCAAGGTCGATCACGTCTCCCGCAACAGCGGTCACGTCCGCTCCGGTCTGCGCGCGGAGCGCCAGCCGTTCGACGCGCTCCGCGCGGTACTTCCCGTGCTCGGCGGCCGAGTTCCACATCGAGAGCACCAGGAACTCGTCCTCGGCCTGGGACTGTGCGAAGACGCCACGCAGCATGCCCGGCGAACCGGCCATCGCGGGGTTCCAGACCTTCTCCTGCATCAGGGTGTAGTGCTCGACGCGGTCGCTGCGCACCCGGCAGTGCGCGACCCGCAGCAGGTCGG
Organism: Streptomyces sp. AJS327; assembly: GCF_013450295.1. GTDB lineage: Bacteria > Actinomycetota > Actinomycetes > Streptomycetales > Streptomycetaceae > Streptomyces. The sequence goes on along the minus strand of NZ_SKBR01000002.1, from coordinate 985,427 downwards.
CGTCGGTGAAGTCGGGCCGGAAACCGGTCTTCACATCGAAGCGGTACTCGAAGAGACGCACCCGCATGTCCCGGTAGGTGCCCTCCTGGGCGGCCTGCAACCGGTCGTGCGAGCGGGCCACGAACGAGTCGTAGAAAGCGCGGCTCTCCCAGAATCCGAAGAGGTGCACCACACCGTCTCGGGCCCGGCTCCACCCGCCGCCCTGACCCCGGAAACCGGGTTCGCCCAGGAGCCCCGCCCACTTCCGCTGTCCCCGCTCGAAACCGCGTCGGTCGACGACGGTGCAACGCATCCACTTGACCAGCACCGCGCCATCGTACGGCCAGACAGGTGAGCGGGGACCTGGAAGTGACAGCCCGCGTCCCCCGGGACTACGCTCCGCGCCCCACCGGGGCCAGCCGCCCGATCCGCGCCTCCACCGCGGCCGCCGCGTCCAGGCACAGGTCCTCCCGGAACACCCTGCCGATCAGCTGCACGCCCTGCGGCAGCCCGCCGAACACCCCGCCGCTGACGGCGGCGGAGGGCAGGCCGGCGAACGAGGTCACCGAGCAGAGCGAGATCGCCTGGGTCACCCGGCGGTGCCCCTCCGCGTCCCGCGCCTCCAGGCCCGGCGGGAACGCGGGCTCGGTGCTGACCGGCCCGAGCATCAGCGGATACTCCCGCTGGAACTCCGCCCACGCCCGCCGGACGCTCAGCCGCGTGCCCGTCAGCCTGAGGTATTCGGCCAGTCCGACGGGGGCCGTGCGCGCCATACCGAACTCGATGTACCGGTGTTCCTCCTCGTCCAGACAGGTCCTGATCCGCGGCCAGGAACCGCTGAACTCCGTCATCACCAGCTGTCCGTACGCCTCCAGCGTCTCCTCCAGCATCGGTGGCCCGGGCACCTCGACGAGCGGGTATCCAGCGTCCGAGAGTGCGCCGGCCGCTGCCTCCACCGCTGCCCGCACGTCGGGGTGCACGCCCCAGCCGGGATCGGTGACCACCGCCACCCGGATCGGACCGTCGACCTCCGGGAGGTTCACCGGCACGGGTAGCGCCCGGGGGTCGCGCGGATCGGTGCCGCTCAGCACCCGGTGGATGGCGCGCAGGTCTCCGGTGGAGCGGGCGAGAGGCCCGTCGACCACCAACTCCTGGGAGCCCAGCGGCGGATCCTCCGGACCGATCCGGTGGTCGGCCGGGTACCGCCCTGAGCTGGGTTTGAGTCCCGCCACGCCGCAGAACGCGGCGGGCAGCCGGACCGATCCGCCCGCGTCCTGCCCCAGCCCGAACGGGACCATGCCGGAGGCGACCGCCGCGCCGTCGCCGCCGCTGCTGCCGCCGGGCGTCACCTGGGCGTTCCACGGGTTGGCCGTGTCCCCGAAGAGCTGGCTGCGGGAGTGCACCCCGGCGAGCGTGAGGGTCGGCATGTTGCCGTGCGCGAGCGGGATCGCCCCGGCCGACCGGAGGCGTGCGACGGGAGGTGCGTCCCGCCGCGCCGGGTCCCGGGCGAAGTGCCGCGCTCCGTGTGTGGTGGGCACTCCCTCGATGTCGAGGCTCGCCTTGACGGAGAACGGCACCCCGGCCAGCGGCCCGGGATCGTGACCAGCCGACCGCGCGCGATCGAGGGCGGCCGCCGACTCCCGGGCCCGGTCGCCCTGGAGTTGGGCGAGGGCGTTGACCTGGGGGTTGACCGCGGCGATCCGTTCCAGATGGCTGTCCACCACTTCGCGGGCGCTCAGCTCTCCGGTCCGGACGGCCGCGGCGAGCGCCGTCGCCTCCCAGGTCCACAGTTCGCCTTCCACGCGACCTCCTCCCACGAGCCGCCCGGCGGCCCGCTCAGACGACAGGTACCGATGCATGCGCATCAGAACGCTCGGCACCGTACCCTGTTTCCGATGCGAGCGCATCGAAGATGTGGAGAGCACCGCAGAGCCGGGAGAGACACGTGCCCCGTCAGATCGATCACGAGAACCGGCGCCACCTGGTCACCGAGGCGGTCTTCCGGCTCGCCGCGGAGCGCGGCCTGGAGGCCGTGACCCTGCGGGACGTGGCGGCCAGCGCCGGGGTTTCCATGGGCGCGGTCCAGCGCTGCTTCCGCACCAAGGAGGAGATGCTGGTCTTCGCGCTGGGCCGGCTCAGCGAACGCGTCGAGGGACGCGTCCGCGAGCGGATCGGCTCCTCCCCCGCACAGTCCGCCCGCAGCAGACTCGGGCACACCCTGACCGAAGTGGCCCTGGTCCACCCGGACCAGGGCGCGGAGGCCCGCGTCTGGCTGGCGTTCCTCGCACAGGCCGCCGTCGCACCCAGCCTCGCCACCGTGCTCCGGCGGAACTACGCGGCTCTGCACACCGCCCTAACGCGGCTGCTGCACGCCGCGCTGCCCTCGCCCACCGGCGCCGGGGAGCTCGCCGAAGCAGCCGAGCGGGAGGCTCACGCGCTACTGGCGCTCGCCGACGGCCTCACCGCCCACGTCCTCGTCGGCCACCTTGACGCGACCGGGGCGATCAACGTCCTCGACCGGTATCTCGAACGGCTCTGGACACTCCCGGATACACTCCCCGGACGCCCGACTCCCGAGGACCAGAGCGGCTAACTGCGCCTGAAAAGCGCGGTGTTGACGTGTGTCGGCTCGGCGAGGCGGGTTGGTCCCGGTGCCGGGGGGCACCGGCCGCGCCGGGAGGAGGACCCGTGAAAGCCGTGTGGATCACCAAGGCAGGCCGACCGGAGGAGGCTCTGGAGGTTCGGGAGACCCCGGAACCCGAGCCCGGGCCCGGTGAGGTACGTATCCGGGTTCGCGCAGCAGGGCTCTCCTTCGCCGAGCTGATGACCCGTCTCGGGCTGTACCAGGACGCCCCCAAGCTGCCCAGCGTGCTCGGCTACGAGGCGGCCGGAGTGGTGGACGCCCTCGGGAAGGGCGTCGAGGAACCCGCCGTCGGAACCCGGGTACTGGCCGCCTGCTCCTTCGGGGCGCAGGCCGAGGCGGTGTGCGTACCGGTCGCGCAGGCCCTCCCGATGCCGGACGAGATGGGTTTCGAGGAGGCCGCGGCACTGCCCGTCAACTACCTGACGGCGCACCACATGCTCTTCCAGGTGGCCGCCCTGCGCCCCGGCGACCGGGTCCTTGTACACCAGGCCGCCGGTGGGGTGGGCACCGCGCTGCTCCAGCTCTGCCGCACGGTGGACGACACCGTGGTCTTCGGCACCGCGTCGGCCGCCAAGCACGACGCGATCCGCGAGGAGGGCTGCGCGCACCCCATCGACTACCGCTCCAGGAACTACGCGCGCGAGGTCCGGCGGCTGACCCGCGGGGAGGGCGTCGACGTGGTGTTCGACGCCCTCGGCGGACGCGACTGGCGCACCGGCTACCAACTGCTCCGTCCCGCCGGGCGCCTCGTGGCCTACGGGTTCAGCAACCTGGCGACGGAGCGGCGCCGCAACCCCCTGCGACTGCTGAGCCAGGGGGTGAGCGCCCCGTTCTTCTCACCGCTGTCCCTGATGAACAACAACCGCTCGGTCTCCGGGGTGCACATGGGCCGGATGTGGGACCGGCAGGATCTGCTCGCGCCGCAGATGGACCGGCTGCTGGAGCTGTACGCGAAGGGCGCGATCACCCCACGCATCGACTCGGTCGTCCCCTTCGCCGAGGTCGCCCGCGCGCACCACCGCGTCCAGCGGCGGCAGAACGTCGGCAAGGTGATCCTGGTCCCCTGAGGGCCGCCCGCCCGCGACCCCGCCGCTCCCGGCGGCTGGGGCGGCCCCGAGACCACCGGAGGCCGTTGCGAGACCCCAGCTCAGTCGCGGGAGCGGACGCGCACCGGAAGCCGCTCCGGACGCATCACCGTGAACCCCACCGGCTTCGCCGGAACCCTCGGGAGTTGCAGGGAGACGCGACGCACCAACTGGGCGAGCAGCACCTTCATCTCGACGGAGGCGAAGGTCGCGCCGATACAGCGGTGCGGACCACCACCGAACGGCAGGAACTCGTGCGGCCCCGCCTTGCGGTACCCCGGCTCGGCGGGATCCCAGCGCTCCGGGAGGAAACTCTCCGGGTCCCGCCAGACCTCCGGAAGCCGGTGGGTGACGTAGGCGCTGAGCACGATCAGCGCACCCCGCGGGATCCGGTGCCCCTCGAAGGTGAAACTCTCCGCCGCCTTCCGGGCGTTGAACGGCGCCGCCGGATACAGCCGCAGCGTCTCGTTGACCACGTGGTCCAGATAGGGGAGCTTCGGGAGGTCCGCCGCCGTCACCGGACGGGAGCCCAGCACCTCCTCCGTCTCGGCGCGGGCCCGCTCCCACACCTTCGGGTCTCGGGCCATGGCGTGCACGGCCCAGGCGATGGCGGCGCTGGTCGAGTCGTACCCCGCGGCGATCAGGCTGACCACCTGGTCGATGATCTCCACATCGCTCAGCCGCGCGCCGTCCTCGTCCCGGGCGGCCGTCAGCAGGGTGAGCACGTCGTGCTGGTCCTCGTCCGGATGCGCGCGCCGGTGCTCGACCTCGGTGAGGACCCGGCGAGCCACCTCGGCCCGCGCCGCGGTGGCCCGGCGATACGACGGGAGCCCCCACCGCTGCACCTGCTGGACCAGCGGGGACTGGTTGATCAGATCGAGGACGAGCTGGAGCTGCCTGCCGAGCGTGCGCTGGTCCGCGGCGAGCCGCTCACCGAACAGCACACGGACGGTGATACGGCGGATGACCGACCGGAGTTCCTCGTAGGCGTCCAGGGTCTGGCCCGGCCGCCAGGCGTCGATCGCCTCGTCGGCGAAGGTCCGCATGATCTCCACGTAGCCGTCCACCTCGCGGTGGTGGAAGGCCGGGGCGACCAGCCTGCGCCGGCGGTGGTGCTCCTCGCCGTCACTCACGATCAGCGCCGTCTCACCGTCCACCGGTATCAGCTGCTCGAACGCCTCACGCCAGCGGAAGAGCTGCGAGTTCGCGAAGACGAACCGGTTGGCCTCCGGCCCGAGCAGGTAGACGTACGCCAGCTTGCCGGAGCCTAACCGCCAGACCGGCCCGTAGGTCCGGTAGAGGTTCTCCGTCCCCTCGTACGGATGGCGAGCCAGCTCCGCGACGGTGCGCAGATAGCGGGCCGACCTGCCCAGTGGGCCTGCGGGCGGGGTGGTACCGGGAACGGGCATGGGCGACTGCCTCCTGACGCGGCGGCGGACCGCCGTGGTGCGGAACATGGGGCGTGGTGCGTGTGTGCCGGGAACGTATAACGCTGTTGACACGCGCTGCCACCGCTTCGCCCCAGCCGCCCGGCGCCACCCCGAACACCCCCGGAACCCCCCGTCCAGGCGATCGCGGCGCATACGGCCGTCCGTCCCCCTGTCACCTCTGTGACCAGGCACGGAAGGTGTCGCGACCGCCCGCTCCCCGTCCAGGAGCACGGAACGGAACCGGACATCCCGGATCCGCCTGGCGACTCCCTGGGAACCCCGTCGCGCCGCCGGACGCCGAACGCGGGCCGTATACGCGCGGAACGACCGGACCCCGGCACAACGACGGGGCGGTGGAACCGTGTTCCGGCTCCACCGCCCCGGCCGGACCGGGCGACCCCGACCCGGCGCGCCTCAGCTACAGCCGCTCGTCGAGCCGCAGCCCTCGCAGAGGTAGCAGCTCCCCGCCCGGCGCATCTTCGTGCCACAGGAGAAGCAGAGCGGTGCGTCGGCGTTCAGACCGAGCTGCATCTCCATCAGCTCCGTCGAGTTGTGCGCCTCCGCCGGAGCCGGGGCGGGCGCCTGCGGCACATCGGCCGAACGCTCCCGCTCACCGGTGTCCCGGCGCTCCCCCGTCCCCGCGGTCGGAGCCGACTGGGCCAGTCCCTGCACGTCCAGCTCCTCCGACGGCTCGTAGGAACCCGTCTCCAGGTGCCGCTGCCGCTCGGCCGCCGAGTGGATACCCAGCGCGGAGCGCGTCTCGAAGGGCAGGAAGTCCAGCGCCAGCCGCCGGAAGATGTAGTCCACGATCGACTGCGCCATCCGCACGTCCGGATCGTCCGTCATCCCCGCGGGCTCGAAGCGCATGTTGGTGAACTTCGAGACGTAGGTCTCCAGCGGCACGCCGTACTGGAGGCCGACCGAGACGGCGATGGAGAAGGCGTCCATCATGCCGGCCAGGGTGGAGCCCTGCTTGGACATCTTGAGGAAGACCTCGCCCAGCCCGTCGTCCGGGTAGGAGTTGGCCGTCATGTACCCCTCGGCGCCGCCCACCGTGAACGAGGTGGTGATGCCGGGGCGGCCCTTGGGCAGCCGCCGCCGCACCGGGCGGTACTCGATCACCTTCTCCGGCTCGGCCTGCTCCTCCTTCCGCTTCGCGGACAGCGGCTGGCCGACCTTGGAGTTCTCCACGTAGACGGCGAGCGCCTTGGTGCCGAGCTTCCAGCCCTGGAGGTAGATCTCCTCCACGTCCTCCACGGTGCTGCTGGCCGGCATGTTCACGGTCTTGGAGATCGCGCCCGACAGGAACGGCTGGGCCGCCGCCATCATCCGCACGTGCCCCATCGGGGAGATGGCCCGCTCCCCCATCGCGCAGTCGAACACCTCGTAGTGTTCCGGCCGCAGACCGGGGGCGTCCACCACGTTCCCCTGCTCGGCGATGTACTCGACGATCGCCTCGACCTGCTCCGGCTGGTAGCCGAGCCGCTTGAGCGCCTTGGGCACGGTGTTGTTGACGATCTGCATCGAGCCGCCACCGACCAGCTTCTTGAACTTGACCAGCGCCAGGTCGGGTTCGACGCCCGTGGTGTCGCAGTCCATCATCAGGCCGATAGTGCCGGTCGGCGCGAGCACCGACGCCTGCGCGTTGCGGTAGCCGTGCTTCTTGCCCAGCCGCAGCACGTCCTGCCACGCCTCGGTCGCCGCGGCCCACACCGGGGTGTCCAGGTCGTCGGCGCGCGGGGCGCTGTCGTTCGCCTCCGCGTGCTGCCGCATCACCCGCCGGTGCGCGTTCGCGTTGCGCGGGTAGCCCTCGTACGGGCCGGTCACCGCGGCGAGTTCGGCCGAGCGCCGGTAGGAGGTGCCGGTCATCAGCGAGGTGATGGCGCCCGCCAGCGCCCGGCCGCCGTCCGAGTCGTAGGCGTGGCCGGTCGCCATCAGCAGGGCGCCGAGGTTGGCGTAGCCGATGCCCAGCTGACGGAAGGCGCGCGTGGTCTCCCCGATCTTCTGGGTGGGGAAGTCGGCGAAGCAGATGGAGATGTCCATCGCCGTGATCACCAACTCGGTGACCTTGGCGAAACGTTCCACGTCGAAGGACTGGTTGCCCTCGTCGTCGTCACGGAGGAACTTCATCAGGTTCAGCGAGGCCAGGTTGCAGGACGAGTTGTCCAAGTGCATGTACTCGCTGCACGGGTTGGAGGCGGTGATGCGGCCCGACTCCGGCGAGGTGTGCCACTGGTTGATGGTGTCGTCGTACTGGATCCCGGGGTCGGCGCAGACGTGCGCCGCCTCGGCCATCTTGCGGAACAGCGACTTCGCGTCCACCGTCTCGACCGTCTCACCGGTCATCCGGGCGCGCAGCGGGAACTGGTCACCCTGCTCCACGGCCCGCATGAACTCGTCGCTCACCCGCACCGAGTTGTTGGCGTTCTGGTACTGGACGGAGGTGATGTCGTCCCCGCCCAGGTCCATGTCGAAACCCGCGTCGCGCAGCGCGCGGATCTTCTCCTCCTCCTTCACCTTGGTGGAGATGAACGCTTCGACGTCCGGGTGGTCCACGTCGAGCACGACCATCTTGGCCGCCCGCCGGGTGGCGCCCCCCGACTTGATCGTCCCGGCGGAGGCGTCCGCCCCACGCATGAACGAGACCGGCCCAGAGGCGTTGCCGCCGGAGGAGAGCAGCTCCTTGGAGGAGCGGATCCGCGAGAGGTTGAGCCCGGCGCCCGAACCGCCCTTGAAGATCATCCCCTCTTCCTTGTACCAGTCGAGGATCGACTCCATCGAGTCGTCCACGGAGAGGATGAAACAGGCGCTGACCTGCTGCGGCTGCGTGGTCCCGACGTTGAACCAGACCGGCGAGTTGAAGCTGAAGACCTGGTGCAGCACCGCGTACGCCAGCTCGTGCTCGAAGACCTCGGCGTCCTGCGCGGTAGCGAAGTACCCGTGTTTCTCGCCGGCCTCCCGGTAGGTCCCCACCACGCGGTTGATCAGCTGACGGAGGCTGGTCTCCCGCTGTGGCGTGCCCACCGCGCCACGGAAGTACTTGCTCGTAACGATGTTGGTGGCGTTGACCGACCAGAACTCGGGGAACTCCACACCGTGTTGCTCGAAGTTGACCGAACCGTCCCGCCAGTTGGTCATGACGACGTCCCGCCGCTCCCAGGTCACCTCGTCGAACGGGTGCACCCCGGGAGTGGTGTGGATGCGCTCGATACGCAGCCCGCCGCCCGCCTTGCCACCCTTGGCGCGGGACCCACGTGCCGGGCCACTCGTCGTCTCTGTCATTCCGCCTCCCTGTACACAGGCATAACGCCCTGAAGTACCCCGAATCATCCCGGGGGACCATGTCTCTCCGAAGACCGGCGCCCGTAGGGCCCGGCCACGCCTCAAACGGCCACTTAGTCGGCGGTGACCGGGAGGGGGATCTCCGCGTCCCCACCCGCCCCGCACTCTCCACACCGGGCCCGCTCGCCCGCCTCCGACGGACGCGCCTCCCGGAGTTCGGCGATGGCGGCCTCGAAGTCCTCAAGCGACTCGAACGCTCGGTATACGGACGCGAACCGCAGGTACGCCACCAGGTCCAGTTCCTGGAGCGGACCGAGTATCGCCAGGCCCACGTCGTGCGTGGACAACTCGGCGCTCCCGGTCGCCCGCACGGCCTCCTCGACCTGCTGCCCGAGCTGGGCCAGCGCGTCCTCCGTCACGGGCCTGCCCTGGCACGCCTTGCGCACCCCCGCGATGACCTTGTCCCGGCTGAACGGCTCGGTGACCCCACTCCGCTTGATCACGGTGAGTGAGGCGTTCTCCACGGTGGTGAACCGGCGGGAGCAGTCAGGACACTGCCGACGGCGCCGGATGGCGGCGCCGTCGTCGGTCGTGCGGCTGTCGACGACACGACTGTCGGAGTGTCGGCAGAAGGGACAGTGCATCGTTTCCCACCCTTCCCTGAGCCTCACCGAGCATGACGAACCAGGCCCCACAGGGCCCACTCAGGCCCCCGGGACAACACCAACAGCATAGGCCAGAGTCCCCGACTCAGCACCGGGGACCACAACTTGTGGTGGCCGACGCCCATCAAACCACTAGATCTGGTGCCGAGAACCAGGGGGGCCACCACGCGTGTCGCGCCGCGGGCGGGACGAGGCTACGCACCCCGCGCCACGGCGGCCGCACCCGGGGGCCGGTGCGCCACACCCCGGGCGAACCTGACAGACTGGCCACTCGAGGAGACGCGGATCCACCGCACGCCCCCTGGGCGGCCCCGCGCGAACCCACGCTTCCCCCTACATCAGCGGACTTGATCACGTCAGGTGAACTGCGAATATTCACTCGAACGTGTGTTTGGCGCAACCTTTCGAAACCAACTACCGTTGTCCAGCTAGGGAGAACCGTTCGAGAGGGGCCGACGTGACCACCACCGCAGAGAGCGCCACCATCACCTCCCAGAACCGCGCGGGCCAGGCGCTTGACCAGATGCAGCCGATCAGTGACACCCTGCACCGGGAGAGCCAAAGCCAGAGCCCGGGCGGCGAGGAGAGTCCACAACCGAAACGCTCACTGCCGGGCCGACCTCCCGGCATCCGGGCGGACAGCTCGGGCCTCACCGACCGGCAACGCCGGGTCATCGAGGTGATCCGCGACTCCGTGCAGCGCCGCGGCTACCCGCCGTCCATGCGGGAGATCGGCCAGGCCGTCGGTCTGTCCAGCACCTCCTCGGTCGCCCATCAGCTGATGGCGCTGGAGCGCAAGGGCTTCCTCCGCCGCGATCCACACCGGCCTCGCGCGTACGAGGTGCGCGGATCCGACACCCCGAGCGCCCCGGCCCCCGCCGACACCTCCGGGCAGCCCTCCGCCTCCTACGTCCCGCTCGTGGGCCGGATCGCCGCCGGCGGCCCGATCCTCGCGGAAGAGTCAGTCGAGGACGTCTTCCCCCTCCCCCGCCAACTCGTCGGGGACGGCGAGCTGTTCGTGCTCAAGGTGATCGGGGACTCCATGATCGACGCGGCCATCTGCGACGGGGACTGGGTCACCGTTCGACGGCAGCCGGTGGCCGAGAACGGCGATATCGTCGCGGCGATGCTGGAGGGCGAGGCCACTGTCAAGCGCTTCAAGCGCGAGGACGGCCACGTCTGGCTGGTCCCGCACAACAGCTCCTACCAGCCGATCTCGGGCGATGACGCGACGATCCTCGGTAAGGTCGTCGCGGTTCTGCGGAGAGTCTGACTCTCCCCCACCAGCCGCCGGTCCCCTCTGCGCCGGGGACCGGCGCCGCGCCCTGCCGCACGCCGTGCGACGGGCGTGGCCGCACCGCACGGCGTCACCTGTCCGTCGGGCCCTCGGGGGGGGGGCGGCAGGAGGCGGGCCGCGTCAGGCCGTTACGTGCCGCCCTCCCCGGCAGGAGCCCGGGCAGAGCCCGTCGGGGAGCGCGGCGTCCGTGCACACGGCAGGCGTTGGAAGGCATCCGGCCGGAACGATTCCCGGTACCGCCCCGCGCCATTGGCTCCGGTGGTTCCATGGCCCACCCGAGGCGGTGGGAGGCTAGTCGTCCTGAGCCGCGGCGTCGATGGCCGCCAGCGAGCGCCGGACCTGGTTGCGGTCCGTGGTGTACCAGAAGTCGGGCATCGAGGCGCGCAGGAAGCCGCCGTACCTCGCCCGCTCCAGCCGCGGATCGAGCACCGCGACGACGCCCCGGTCCCCCGTCGCCCGGACGAGACGCCCGGCGCCCTGTGCCATCAGGAGGGCGGCGTGGGTCGCCGCGACGGCCATGAACCCGTTCCCCCCGGCCTCCTCGACGGCCTTCTGGCGGGCGCTGAGCAGCGGGTCGTCCGGCCGGGGGAAGGGGATCCGGTCCATCGCCACCAACTGGCAGTTCACACCCGGCACGTCGACCCCCTGCCAGAGGGACAGGGTGCCGAAGAGACAGGTCCGCGCGTCGTCCGCGAAGCGCCGGATCAGCTCGCCCAGCGTCTCCTCACCCTGGAGCAGGATGGGCAGGTCCAGCCGGCCGCGCAGTTCCTCGGCCGCCGTCTGCGCGGCCCGCATCGAGGAGAACAGGCCGAGAGTCCGGCCCCCGGCGGCTTCCACCAGCTCCGCGAGTTCGTCCAGCATGTCGCTTCGGGAGGGCTCACGACCCGGAGTGGCGAGGTGTTTGGCGACGTAGAGGATGCCCTGTTTGCGGTAGTCGAAGGGCGAGCCCACGTCCACGCCCTTCCAGGGCGGCTGGTCTCCCTCACCGCTCAGCGGCCCCGATTCCTCGGGGCCGAGGCCGAGTGAGGCCCCCACGCCGTTGAAGTCACCACCGAGCTTGAGCGTGGCCGAGGTCAGCACCACCGAGCGGTCGTCGAACAGCTTCTCCCTGAGCAGGCCGCTGACCGACAGCGGAGCGACCCGGAGCGAGGCGCCGTACCGGTCGTGCCGCTCGTACCAGAGGACGTCGAACTCCGAGCCCTCAAGGACGCGTTCGGCCACGCCGTGTACCGACTCCAGGGACGCCTTGGCCTGCTTCCGCACGGCGTCCTCGTCCTGCACCGAGGAGTCCCGGGTGCCGCTCAGGGCGCTCAGACAGCCGCGGGCGGCGTCCCGGAGCGCCATCAGGGCATACCGCAGCTCCTCGGGAAGCTCCTCCAGCCGCCCCGGCAGAGCGAGTTCCATCAGCCGCTCGAAGCCCTCGGCGGCACTCTGCAACTGGTCGGCCACCCGCTGGTCGACCAGCTTCGCGCTGCGGCGGACCGCCCGGTGGACACCGCCGGGGGTGAGTTCACCGGTCGCCACGCCCGTCACACGGGATACCAGCTCGTGTGCCTCGTCCACGATCAGTACGTCGTGTTCCGGCAGCACGGGGGCGCCCTCGATCGCGTCGATCGCGAGCAGCGCGTGGTTGGTGACGATCACGTCGGCGAGCTTCGCGCGCTCCCTGGCCGCCTCGGCGAAGCACTCGGCACCGTACGCGCACTTGGAGGCGCTCAGGCACTCCCGTGAGGAGACGGAGACCTGCCCCCAGGCCCGGTCGGACACGCCGGGGGTGAGGTCGTCCCGGTCGCCGGTCTCCGTCTCGTCCGACCAGTCGCGCAGGCGCAGCAGGTCCTTGCCCAGCCGGGAGGTGGGCGCGGCACCCTCGAAGGGGTCGAACAGACCCTCCTCGTCGTCCTGGGGAACGCCCTCGTGCAGCCGGTGCAGGCAGAGGTAGTTCGAGCGGCCCTTGAGCATCGCGAACTCCGGGCTGCGGCCGAGTCGTGGCCGCAGCGCCCGCACCGTACGCGGCAGGTCCCGCTCGACCAGCTGGCGCTGGAGCGCGAGGGTGGCGGTGGCCACCACCACGCGGTCGCCGTGCGCGAGCGCCGGGACGAGGTAGCCGAGCGACTTCCCGGTACCGGTGCCCGCCTGCACGAGGAGATGGCTGCCGTCGGTCACGGCCTCGGCGACGGCCTCCGCCATCGCCACCTGGCCGGGGCGCTCGGCGCCGCCGACAGCGTCGACGGCGGCGTGGAGGAGTTCGGAGAGGGCAGGCGTGCTCATAGGGCCGACAGCCTACTCCCGGCCACTGACAGCTCGGCCCGCTTTCGTACCGTTCCCGCCATGCCCGCTCCCCTCTTCCCCGGCGGCCGCCTCCGCGCCCCGGCGCGCCCCCGGCTCAGGCGCTGTACAGGGGGTTGGCCACCGTTCCGTGCACCACCGCGTGCGGACGTTCCGTCCGGTCGGCGTAGCCGTCGGCGAAGAGCCGGTTCCGGTTCAGGCAGAGCCGCTCGATCCGCTCAGTCAGCAGGTCGAAGGTCTCGAACCGCTCCTTCAGCTCCGGGAAGCGGCGGTGGTGACGGTCGATCTCGGCGCGGACCAGCGACCAGAAGACGTGCTCGGGAACCCCCAGCTGCTCCCGGCACAGCGGTGCCAGAAAACGGAAGACCCCGACGAACAGACCGGAGTGCAGGAACTGGATCAGCCGTTCCGGGGGCTCGGTGAGCAGCACCGCCCGGGCCGCCTCGGGCAGGGTCGACAGCTCGGGCAGCGGCAGCGCGCTGACGTTGACGTCGTCCACGAAGTCCTTGACCGCCAGCCGCACCGGCACGTCCCGGTCGTCGAAGACCACGATGGCGTTCTCCCCGTGCGGGGAGAAAACCGTGCCGTACCGGTAGAGGAAGTGCAGCAGCGGGGGCAGCAGCGCCCCGAACAGCCGGCGGAGCCAGACCCGGGGCTCCAGACCCGAGCGGGTCACCAGCTCCGCGGTGAGCGACCGGCCGCGCGGGTCGGTGTGGATGAGGGAGGCGAGGGTCCGGGCTCGTTCGTCCGGGGCGAGGCGCGGCGCCAGCGGTTCGCGCCAGATGCAGCCGAGCAGCTCCCGGTACTGGTACGGAACGCCGGGCAGCCGGTCGTAGAGCGGATGGTGGACGGTCACCGAGGCGACCTCGCCGAGCAGGATGACCCGGCACTCGTCGCTCAGGAAGGGGTCGGCGTCCCGCAGGCCGCACATCCACTGGGTGACGGCCGGTGCGGCCAGCGTGCGCCCCGTCGGAAGACCGCGCCACACCAGGGTGTTCAGAATGGAGAGCGGCAGCTTGACGGTGTGCCGCTCGGGACTGCTGACGTTGAGGAAGGTGCGGATCGACTGCTGCGGCAGCCGCAGGTCCCCGTCGCCCGGCAGGGGCACGATCTCGTCGCGGGCGAGTTCGCCGGGGAAGAGCGGCGCTACCGTCTCGTCCCACTGCCAGGGGTGGACGGGGAAGGCGAGGTAGTCCGCCGGATCGAGTCCCCTGCTCCGCAGGGTGTCCGCGTGGAGCGCGCGGGTCTCCGGGCTGAGTTCGCCCACGTACAGCCGCTCCGGGGCGGCGAGTTCACCGGCGCCCCGGTACTCAGCGAGCCCCCGGCGCACCGCGAGCCAGGGCAGTCCGCGCGGGGTGCGGGACTCCGGCGCCCACCAGGTCGCGTCGGAGGCGGAGAAGCCGAGCCGGCCCTTGTTGGCGACGATCCAGGGGTGGCCGGTCATGTGGCCTTCGAGTTCCGCGTAGCCGAGGTCGGCCAGCTCGGGAGCGCTGACCGCCTCGGCCAGCAGCCGGCTGTCCGCGCTGAGGGTGGCGGTGAGTTCGCGGATGAGGTGTCCGGTGATCTCACCGCTGATGCCGAGTACCGACCCGTGGGCTCGCGCGAGCAGGTCCAGTGGACCGATCCACGGGGTGACGGACCCGGCGTCGACGGTCCAGTGTCCGTAGGCGCCGCGCTGGGCGCGGAAGCGCAGGGTGAGGTCGGCGTCGACGCGGAGCCGGTAGCCGTCGGGGGTGCCCGGTTCCGGTTCCGGGCGCAGGATCTCCTCGTAGCTGTATTCGCCGATCATGGTGGCGAGCAGGCGGCGGGCGGCCTCCGCCCAGCTCTCCGCGTCGAGCCCGGGGGGCGGTTGGGGGGCGTGGGGGCGGAGAGAGTCGGTGGGCGGCAGCGGCACGCTGGCTCCTTCGGTCGGGGACGGGTTGGTCGCGGCTCAGTCGGCGGCGCGCGGCATCCGCTCGCGCACCATCAGGGCCGCCCGCTTGCCGGGGAGTTCGACTTCGGCGCTCAGCCGGAAGCCAGCCCCCAGGAAGGCCGCGACGGACGGGGTGTTCAGCAGATCGGGTTCGGCCAGCACCCGGGCGCAGTGCGGCCGGTGGTCCAGGACCAGGTCGGCGACGGCGCGCAGCAGCGCCGAACCCCGGCCGCGGCCGCGGTCGGCGGCGGCGCCGATCAGCAGGTGCAGGCCGGTGTCGTGGGGCTGTACGCGGCAGTGCCGGGCGAGCGGGTCGAGATCGGCGCGGTAGATCTCCCAGTAGCTCATGGGGGTGCCGTCCAGCACGCCGAGGCAGGGCACGCTGCGTCCGTCGCCGTCGAGTTGCGCGGTGAGGTGGGCGGCGGTGCGCTCCGGGGGGCCGGACAGCTCCCAGAAGGCGGCGACTGCCGGATCGTTCATCCACGTGGTGATCAGGGAGAGGTCCCGGGCTGGGTGGACCGGGACGAGCTGGAACTCCCCGACCGGGGTGCCGCGCGCGGGCCAGCCGCCGGGCGAGTCCAGCAGGTCGGTACCGGTGAACGGGGCGGCGGGGCGCGCGGGCGGACCGGTCACGGCTCCCTCGGGACGGCGCGCGCCGGGATGGGGCGGCCGGTGCGCGGTAGGCGCGTGTCCCCCGGGCAACCGCGCCCGTTCCCCGGACGGTTCCGTGGGCAGCCCCGCGGCCAGCTCCGGGCCGACGGTGCCGTCACCCCCACCGGAGGCCGGTCGGGGCGGTTGCCGCGGTGGCTGCCGCACGGTGTGTCTCCTCTCGGCCCCGCCCGCGCCGTCAGTCGGCGAGGGGGTTGCGGATGGTGGTGTACACGGACTGGGTGTCGACCGGGCCGACCAGCTCGTCCATTCCGCGCAGCCGGGTCAGCAGGTTGGCCTTGCAGCGCAGCGTCGGGGAGTCGAGCAGCAGCGGGGGCAGGGAGGAGGCGCCCTCGGGCGCGCCGGAACGACTCACCTCCCGCAGGAAGCACCGGAGTTCGGCCAGCAGCCGCCGCTCCTCGGCGAGCCCCTGCGCCCCGAGCGCGCCGATCAGACCGAAGACGTTGTTGATGCCCAGGTAGTACGCGAAGCGTTCGTCGACCACCGGATCGTCGACGAAGGAGTCGCTGGCCACCCCCAGCGGGTGGCCCGGCAGGCGACGTTCCAGCGCGGCGCGGTGTGAGGTGCGGAAGTAGTAGCCCTGGTTGTCGCGGTAGCGACCACCGACGGGCCAGCCCTCGGCGTCCAGGGCCACCAGCGTGTTCTGCTGGTGTGCCTCCAGGGCGACGCCCGCGGCGCCGTCCAGCCAGAGCACCGGCCGCACCACGCGCTCCAGATAGCGCCGGAACCACTCGGCGGCCAGCGCGCCCGCGCACTCCCCCCGCCGGGCCGCGAGCCCCTCAAGGAGCCTGGCGAGCCGGGACCGCGGGGGTCCCTCGGGGCGTTCCGGGTCGGGCAGCGGGGCCAGGAGCCCGGCGACGCACCGGATGTCGTCACCGGCGGCGAAGGGGTGGTGCCGCAGCACGGTGTCCACACCGGCCAGCGTGCCGCCGCCGGGCAGGTCGACACCGAGCCACGCGGGGTCACGGACGACGTCGAAGCCGGGGAAGGCGGCCCGCCACTCGTCGGCGAGCCCGGAGCAGAGCAGCCGGTGGGCCTCGACGCCGCGCAGCAGCTCCTTGCGGAGGTTGTTCCGCCGCGAGTTGGTGATCCGCAGCCCCAGGGACAGCTTCAGCATCATCGGGCCGTCGGGACGGCAGACGGTGCGGACCGAGGAGGTGGGGTACCAGGGTTCGCCAGCGGGGCCGAGGTCGCGCAGCACCCCCTCGGCCAGCAGCGCCGCGCACACCGGGTCCCGGCGCAGCTCACGGGCCTGCCAGGGGTGGAGAGGCAGCGGCACCGCCCCGTCGGGCAGCTGCGCGCGCACCGACGGGCCCGCCGCCCGGGCGGCCAGCAGCGCGGCGGGGATGGTCGAGCCGTTCTCGGTCCAGGCGGAGTCCCCGGCGGCCAGCTCCGGTGAGACGGCCAGCCAGTGGAGGGCGAAGGCGCCGCGCGTCTCCGGGGAGTAGACGTCGAGTTCGGACTCCGTGAGTCCCTCGCGGCACTTGGGTGTGGGGTGCAGTGGATGGCCGAAGAGCAACGCCTGCTCCGAGTCGAGGAACGCGCCCGTCGCGGAGGGGGGTTCGGGGGTGGCGCGCCGGTGCGCGAGGAAGCGCGCGGTGTGCTGGACCGAGCCGGCGACCCGGGCGATCAGCCCGGTGTCCTCGGCGGAGCGCGGCGCGTCCCCGAGGTACGCGGCCTCCCGGCTGAGCAGCGCGGCCAGGGTGACGGCGTTGAGCGGGGCGGCCTCGGGCGGCGCCCCCTCCAGTACCGGCGGGCCGAAGCGGTGCGCGCCGGTGACTGACCAGTGCGGCACCGGGACCCGGAGGGTCAGGCCGCTGGCCGTCAGCGGGACGCGGAGGGTGCCCTCCCGTGGGGCGGTTCCGCCTTCGCCCGGGCCGCCGCGCTCCCGGAGGGCGCCGGTCTCGCGAACCCAGCAGCGCAGCAGGTTCTCCAGGGTGGCGGCGTCGGCGGCGGTGTACGGGTCGGGGTGGCCCGCCCGGTCGGACGTCCCCCCGGGACCTGGGAGTTCGGGGCGGCCCGTGCGTGGCTCCCCCGCCCGGGCGAGCGGGGCCGCGGGGGACTCGGGGGCCACGCGGGGCGCGGGGACCTGCGGTGGGAGGGGGGCGGACCGCGGCGGCACGCGCCGCTCGGGCACGCGCGCTCCGGCGCGGGGCGCGGAGTCGGGGGGACCGGTCTCCGGTACCCCGGCACGGCGCGAGTCGGACGGTTCGCCGGATCCGGCCGGGGCCGCCGACGTGCCGGGCCGCCCTCCGGAGGGGCTGGGCGCCGTCGCCCGGCCGGGGCTCACCGGTGGACCGTCCGCCGTGGAGCGCGCGTTCACTCAGGACTCCTCTGCCGCTGCTCGGTGGCGCGCGCGGACACGCGCGCTGTCCCCCGTACGCACTAACGACGGGGCACGCGGGAGATCACGGGCAAGTACGAAGAGAGACAGATCAGTTGGGATTGCGGGCGGGCGCGGTGGGCACGCACCACCGTCTCAACTCCCCGCGCCGGGGGCTGTTTGTTGCACGGGGAGGCTCGGGCGACCGCCGTCCCGAGCCCCCGTACACCTTTCCCACCTGGACCGACCCGGCGCCAGCTCGCCCCACACACGCACGGCGGTTGTCGCGAGCATGTCTCGGCTCTGTTCCGGAAGGAACCGGGGACCCGGCTGCTCCCGTCCCCCACCTCACCGGGCATAGTGGGAGCCGCCCCGCTCCGGCGCGGTGCATGACAAATACACAGCACGACGATTCACTTCAGGGGGAGTTCATCCATGTCATCGACACCCAGGTCCGCCCGCCGACGGTCGGCGTTCGCGGCCACGGCTGTCGCGGCGGCACTCGCGGTGACCGCCACGGCCTGTGGTCCGGAGGACGACAACGCGGACGCCAAGCCCACCGACTCGCAGTCCGCGGAGAGCAAGCCGGAGCGCGACCTCAAGGACGAGCTGGGTCTGCCGGATGACTTGCCGGACAAGCTCCCCTCCTCCCTGGACGACCTGAAGAAGTGGCGTGACGGGGACTGGAAGAACTGGGACAAGGATCGTTGGCTCCGCGAGGCCAAGGACTTCTTCAACCCGATCATCGAGGACCTGTGGGACTCGGACCGGATGAAGGACGCCGACAAGAACGACCGTCAGAAGGACCGGCGCGAGGTCGACGAGTCGGAGATCGATGACGACCCGAGCGGCGGTGAGGGCGGCAGCGGCGAGGACGAGGGCGTCACCGACCCCGAGCCCCGGCCCGTGCGGGCCAAGCCGACCCCGACCCCGTACGACGGGGACGACCGGCCGGTCGGCAAGGTCTTCATGGACACCCCCAAGGGCTCCATGGTCTGCTCCGGCACCGTGATCGCCGACCCGAAGAACCCCGGCAAGTCGAACCTGGTCGCGACCGCCGGGCACTGCGTGCACGGCGGCCAGGGCAAGGGCTGGTTCCGCAACGTCATCTTCGCGCCGGACTACAACCCCCAGGGCAAGGACGGTTCGGAGCTGGACCAGTCCGACCAGAAGGCGGTCGCCCCGCACGGTGTCTGGTGGGCGAAGCACGCCCGTACCACCAGCCACTGGATCAACAACGGTGCCGAGCGCGGCGGCAAGGGCGCGCAGCAGGACTTCGCCGTGATGGACATGCAGCCCGAGAACAAGGGCACCAGCAAGTCGCTGGAGGAGACGGTCGGCGGCTCCATCCCCGTCGCCTTCAACACCCCGCGGGTGAAGTCCCTCAGCCAGCTCACCTCGCACGGTTACCCGGCCGCCCCGCCCTTCGAGGGCTCGAAGCAGTACAGCTGCACCTCCAAGCCCGGCCGTCTGACCATCGACACCACCCAGCCTTCGATGTACCGCATCGGCTGCACGATGACCGCGGGCGCCTCGGGCGGTGGCATCCTCAGCGCGGACGGCAAGCGACTGCTCTCCGTCAACTCCATCGGCCCGGCCACGGCCACCTGGCTGGCGGGACCGCGGCTCGGCAAGGACGCCAAGCAGGTCTTCGAGTCCCTCAGCAAGTGAGCCGCGGCTGAGCCGCATCTCAGCAACCCACCAACGCATCGCACGACCACCCAGGGAGACAACGACCCATGCGATCCATACGCCGGCGCGGGCGCGGACGACCCGTGATCGCCGCAGCCGCGATCGCCGCGGCGCTGGCGGTCACCGCCACCGCCTGCGAGTCCGACGACAGCGGGGACTCCGACGCCAAGTCCTCGGCGGAGGCCGACGGCGGGCAGCAGGACGGCGAGAAGGGCAAGGACGGCATCGGGCTGCCGGACAAGCTCCCCGACAACCTGCCCAGTTCCCTGGAGGACCTGGACAAGTGGCGGGACGGGGCGTGGAAGGACTGGGACAAGGAGCAGTGGCTCCGGAAGGCCAAGGACTTCGTCAACCCGTACATCAAGGACCACTGGAACCTCGACCGGATGAAGAAGGCCGAGGACAACGAGAAGCAGGTACCGAAGGACGTCGGGAACACCTCGGCGGACACCGGCAACGACCCGGAGCCGGAGGCCGTCCGGGCCAAGGCGGTGCCGACCCCGTACACCAAGAGCGCGGCACCGGCCGGGAAGGTGTTCATGGACACCCCCAAGGGCCCCATGGTCTGCTCCGGCACCGTGATCAAGGACCCCAGGAACCCGGGCAACTCCAACCTGGTGGCCACCGCGGGGCACTGCGTGCACTCCGGTAAGAGCGGCGGCTGGCTGCGCAACATCACCTTCGTCCCCGCGTACAACAACAAGGGGCTGTCCCCGCGGCAGGTGCAGTCCGCGCAGCGCTCGGACGTGATGCCGTACGGCGAGTACTGGGCCGAGTGGGCGCAGACCACCAACTACTGGATCAGCGAGGGCGCCCAGTCCGGTGGTGGCGGCGCGCAGCAGGACTTCGCCGTGCTCAAGGTCAAGCCCGTCCAGGGCGGCAAGTCCCTGGAGGCGACGGTCGGCAACGCGGTCAAGGCCAACTTCAAGGCCCCGTCCGTCCAGCGGTTCTCCAGTCTGCGGTCCTACGGCTACCCGGCCGCTCCCCCGTACAACGGGGCGCGGATGTACAGCTGCCTGGACAAGCCCGGCAGCCTGACGATCGACCCGTCACAGCCCGCGATGTTCCGCATCGGCTGCACCATGACCGGCGGTTCCTCCGGCGGTGGCTGGTTCATGCAGGGCAAGGGCGGCAAGCCGGAGCTGGTCTCGGTCAACTCGATCGGCCCGCAGCCGGCCACCTGGCTCGCCGGACCGCGACTCGGCCCGGAGGCCCACGGCGTCTTCTCCGCGATCAGCAAGAAGTACGCGGGCAAGAGCTGACCCCCTCGCGGGCCGGGCGCCGAGCGGCGCGCGGCCCGCGATCCCGCCGGGGCCCCGGAACCGGCGGGTGAGGACACGAGGAGGGGCCGCCCCTGGGGGACGGCCCCTCCTCGCATGTGGTCCGCGCCATCGGTACGGAACCGGCGCGGGCGGTTCAGCGGGTCGGCGCGAACTCCGACAGTGCGGCGAACTGCCGCAGCTGCGCGGCCAGTTCCTCGTGTACCCGGGCCCTGAGCAGGGTGCCCTCCGCGGTGTGCTCCTCGGAGATCACCTCACCCTCGCCGTGCACCCGGGCCACCAGCTTGCCCTGGTCGTACGGCACCATGGCGGCGATCTCCACCTCGGGCCGGGGCAGCCGGGCGTCGATCTCGGCGAGCAGTTCCTCGATGCCCTGACCGGTGCGCGCCGACACCACCAGCGCCGAACGCTCCGCGGCGAGCAGCCGGTGCAGCGTCTCCGGGTCGGCCGCGTCCGCCTTGTTGACGACCACGATCTCCGGAACGTCGGTGGCGCCCACGTCGGCGACGACCTCGCGCACCGCGGCGAGCTGCTCCTCTGGCGCCGGATGCGAACCGTCCACGACGTGCAGGATCAGGTCGGAGTCACCGACCTCCTCCATCGTGGAGCGGAATGCCTCCACCAGGTGGTGCGGCAGATGCCGGACGAACCCCACCGTGTCGGCCAGGGTGTACGCGCGCCCGCTGGGCGTCTCCGCCCGGCGCACCGTCGGGTCGAGGGTGGCGAAGAGCTGGTTGTCCACCAGCACGCCCGCCCCGGTGAGCCGGTTGAGCAGCGAGGACTTGCCCGCGTTGGTGTAGCCGGTGATCGCCACCGAGGGGACCCGCTGCCGCCTGCGGACCTGCCGCTGGGTGTCGCGGCTGCCCTTCATGTTGGCGATCTCCCGGCGCATCTTTGCCATCTTCTCGCGGATACGCCGCCGGTCCGTCTCGATCTTGGTCTCACCGGGACCACGGGTCGCCATGCCGCCACCGGTCGAACCGGAACCGCCACCGCCCATCTGCCGGGACAGCGACTGACCCCAGCCGCGCAGTCTCGGCAGCATGTACTGCATCTGCGCGAGCGCGACCTGGGCCTTGCCCTCACGGGACTTGGCGTGCTGGGCGAAGATGTCGAGGATCAGCGCGGTGCGGTCCACCACCTTCACCTTGACGACGTCCTCCAGGTGAATCAGCTGACCGGGGCTCAGCTCACCGTCACAGACGACGGTGTCGGCGCCGGAGGAGAGCACGAGGTCCCGCAGCTCGTCCGCCTTGCCCGAGCCGATGTAGGTCGCGGGGTCCGGCTTGTCGCGCCGCTGGATCACGCCGTCGAGTACCTGGGCGCCCGAGGTCTCGGCCAGCGCCCCCAGCTCCGCCAGGGAGTTCTCCGCGTCCGCCGCGGTACCGGAGGTCCAGACACCGACCAGCACCACACGCTCCAGGCGCAGCTGCCGGTACTCGACCTCGGTGACGTCCTCCAGTTCGGTGGAGAGCCCGGTGACCCGGCGGAGAGCGGCGCGCTCGGAGCGGTCGTACTGCTCGCCGTCACGCTCGCCGTCGATCTCGTAACTCCAGGCAACGTCCTCCTCCATCAGGGCGTCGGCCCGGCGGTTCGACTCGTCGCTGCGGCGGCCGTCATCTGGAAGGGAAGAGGAAGGAGTCAAGTGCGTCCTTAGGTCGGGAGGGATCGGGAAGAATGCTGTGTTCCGCAGAACGCGCGGGGTGCCGGGAAGATTCCCGTCCCGCTCCCGCCAGCGGCGGGATGCGGCGGCCCGGAGCGTACCGGCCCGCACTGTCGATACTGGCACGCCCCGGCGGCCTGGTCACCCGGATAAACCCGGTCGCCGTCCTCGTCGCCGCCTCCCGGGCGCGCGGGCCGCTCACGGGCTCCGGCCACGCGCCGGGGAGCCGCTCAGCGGGCGGCGCGCGGGAGGGGCGGGGTCCGCTCACCGTACAGCCAGCCACGCAGGAAGCCGCTCAGGTCGCGACCCGCGACCTCGCTCGCCAGGGCGACGAAGTCGGCCGTGGAGGCGTTGCCGTGCCGGTGCTCCGTGACCCAGCGGCGCTCCAGCCGCTCGAAGGCCGCCGCCCCCATCCGCTCCCGCAGGGCGTAGAGCGCCAGCGCCGCCCCCTCGTACACCACCGGACGGAAGACCTCGGGGCGCTCGCCCTCCGGCGCGGCCCGCTGTGCCGCCGGGGGACCGTACCGGTCCCGCCAGCCGTCGGACGCCCGGTGCGCCTCCCGGACCCTGTCGCGCAGCGCGGTGCCGCCCGCGCGCTCCGCGTACAGCCACTCGTACCAGGTCGCGTGGCCCTCGCTGAGCCAGAGGTCGTCCCAGCGGCGCGGGGTGACGCAGTTCCCGAACCACTGGTGCGCCAGCTCGTGCACCATGACGGACTCCTTGTACCAGTCCCGGTACTCGGCCGAGGTCAGGAAGCGGCGCGCGAAGAGGGAGAGGGTCTGGGTCTCCATCGCGTACCCGGTGGTGGCCTCGACCGCGAGCACCCCGTAGTTCTCGAAGGGGTACCGGCCCAACCTCCGCTCCAGCCACTCCAGTTGTTCCGGGGTCCGGTCCAGCCAGGGCTTCAGCCGCGCGCGCCAGGGGCGGGGCACCACGTGCCGCAGGGGCAGCCCGCGCTGGCCGCGGGCGTGGAGGACCGCCGACCGCCCGATGGAGAGCTGGAGGAGTTCCGTGGCCATCGGGTGCGTGATCCGGTACCGCCACACGGTGCTCCCTCCCCGCCGCGCCGTGCCCACCGCCCGGCCCCCGGCGACCACCGTGAGCCCGGCCGGGGCCGTGACGGTCAGGGTGAAGCGCGCCTTGTCCGAGGGGTGGTCGTTGGAGGGGAACACCCGGTGCGCCCCGTCCGGTTGTGGCGCCAGGGCC
The DNA here is from genome assembly GCF_013450295.1 of Streptomyces sp. AJS327. Lineage (GTDB taxonomy): Bacteria > Actinomycetota > Actinomycetes > Streptomycetales > Streptomycetaceae > Streptomyces. The sequence goes on along the minus strand of NZ_SKBR01000002.1, from coordinate 962,014 downwards.
AGCCCGTCGCGGGTGCGGATCCAGCCGCCGTGCGGCACGTCGGTGGGGCTGGTGTGGCGCACCTCAACCCGTAGGGGACGATTCCGCTCCAGCGGGCGCGCCGGGGTGACCACCAGGTCCTCGCCCGCCGACCGGTACCGGGCCGGTTCCCCGTTGACGTGCACGGAGTCGACCCGGCCACCGTTGAAGTCGAGGTGGAGGCGGGAGAGAGGACCGGCGGTGGCGCGCGCGGTGATCCGCGTCGTGGCGGCGAGGGGCCGGGTGTTGTCGCCGCCGTAGCGGAAGGCGAGATCGTACTGGAGCACGTCGTATCCGGGGTTTCCCAGCACGGGGAACAGCCGGTCGCCGACGCCGACCGGTTCGGGCGCGGGGGCGCCCGCGGCGACGAGGGTGAGCAGCGCCGCCGTGGCCGCGCCGGCGCGCACCAGCCTGGCGCGCGGTGATCCTGCCGGGGTTCTGGCCATGCGGCCATCGATACCCGCGGGCGGCGGGACGCCCCGTGCCCGGCGGAGGTGGGGCACCCGGACGGGGCCGGGCCGCGCGGCAGTCGGCCGGGGTCAGTGCGCCGGGTGACGGCGCGCCGCGCGGGTCACGTCGTAGACCCCCGGCACCCCGCGCATGGCCCGCATCAACTCGGGCAGCCCGGCGGCGTCCGGGAGGTGCAGGGTGTAGGTGTGCCGGACGCGCTGCTCGCGGGGCGGCTCCACGTCGGCGGCCACCACGGCGGCGCCCTTGGCCGCGATGGTCTCCGTCAGATCGGCCAGCAGGTGCGGGCGGCCGAACGCCTCGGCCCGCAGGGTGACCCGGCAGCCCGCGGCGCCCTTCCGCCAGCGCACCGGCACGGCGGAGCGGCCGGATCCGGTCATCCGCGCCACCGTCTGGCAGCCGTCGCGGTGCACGGTGACGGCGCCGCCCCGCACCGCGAAACCGGTGACGCTGTCGTGCGGTACGGGAGCGCAGCACCGGGCGAGCCGGACGGGCGCGCCGGGGCGGTCGGGGACGAGGGGCACGGCGGTGTCGTCGGTGGTGTCCTCAGCCGCCTCCCCGTAGTCCGTGCCCCGGCCGGCCGGGTGCCGGGACTCGGGCGGCTTCGGGCCGGTTGGGGCGAAGTCCTCCCCGCCGACGTCGGCGGGCGGCCGCTCGCCGTGCGTGGCGAGCCACTGCCGGATGGCGATCCGCGCGGCGGGGGTGCGGGCGTGCTCCAGCCACTCCGGGGACGGGCCGGACGGCTCGGCGCTGGTCGCGGGCTCCAGGAAGAGCTGCACCGCGTCGCCGTCCCGCAGGACGGTGCTGAGTGAGGTGAGACGGCCGTTGACCCGCACTCCGATGCAGCGGTGGCCCGTCTCGCCCAGACCGGCGTAGGCCGCGTCCACACAGCTGGCCCCGGCGGGGAGCGGCAGGGCGCCACCGGCGGGCCCGCCTCCACCGGGCGCCGCCCAGTACACGGTGATCTCGCGGTCCTGGGCCAGTTCGTCGCGCAGCTCGGTCCAGAAGGTGTCGGTGTCCGGCGCGTGGCTCTGCCACTCCAGGAGGCGGGAGAGCCAGCCCGGGCGGGTGGGGTCGGCGCGCTCCCCCTCGTCGCCCTCCGGATCGGCCACGCCCTCGTGCGGATCGCCGAGCGCCACCACTCCCGCCTCGGCCACCCGGTGCATCTGGTGGGTGCGTACCAGTACCTCGGCCACCCGGCCCGCCGGATCGGCGAAGGCGGTGTGCAGCGACTGGTACAGGTTGAACTTCGGCGCCGCGATGAAGTCCTTGAACTCGGAGATCAGCGGGGTGAAGCAGGTGTGCAGCTCGCCGAGGACGGCGTAGCAGTCGGCGTCCTCCTCCACCAGGATCAGCAGCCGCCCGAAGTCGCAGGGGCCCAGCTCACCGCGTTTGAGGTGCAGGCGGTGTACGGAGACGGTGTGGCGCGGGCGGATCAGCACGCGCGCGGCGATGCCCGCCTCACGGAGTACCTCCCGGACGGCGTCGGCCACCTCGGTCAGCGGGTCGGCACCGGCGTGGTGCTCGCGGACCAGCTGCCGGGTCCGCTCGTACTCCTCGGGGTGGAGCACTCCGAAGACCAGGTCCTCCAGCTCGGACTTGAGCGCCTGCACGCCGAGCCGCTCGGCCAGCGGGATCAGCACGTCTCTGGTGATCTTGGCGATGCGTGCCTGCTTCTCGGGCCGCATCACGCCCAGGGTGCGCATGTTGTGCAGCCGGTCCGCGAGCTTGATCGACATGACCCGCACGTCGCTGCCGGTGGCGACGAGCATCTTGCGGAAGGTCTCCGGCTCGGCCGCGGCGCCGTAGTCGACCTTCTCCAGCTTGGTCACCCCGTCGACCAGGTGCGCCACCTCGGCGCCGAAGTCCTCGCGGACCCGCTCCAGGGTGGCGTCGGTGTCCTCCACGGTGTCGTGCAGCAGCGAGGCGGTGAGCGTGGTCGTCTCGGCGCCGAGTTGGGCGAGGAGCAGGGTGACGGCCAGTGGATGCGTGATGTAGGGGTCGCCGCTCTTGCGCCACTGGCCCCGGTGGGAGGACTCCGCGAACAGATAGGCCCGGCGCAGGATGTCCAGATCGGCCCGCGGATGGTGGGCGCGATGCACCTTGGCGACGTGTTCGATGGCGTCCGGCAGCGCGCGCCCCCCGCGAGGCGCCGCCCCGAGCATCGCGGCCCTGCCGAGCTTCCGCAGACTGCGCACCGCGCTCATGGGCACCTCCCGCTCGTGGAACTCCCCCGGCCCCGGGAGCCCGATGCTACAGACCCCGGCGCCCTCTTCTCCGCCGGTCTCGGAGACCGTGAAACGGATCACTCCATCGTGCGACGTTTAGCGGACGGTTCGTCAAAAAGTGCCTATCCAGGCCGAGTCGAGCGTCCCCTCCGCGACGATCACCGCCGGACCGGTCATCTCCACGGCGCCGTCCACCCCCTCGGTGATCACCAACCGCCCGCCCGGCACGTCGACGGTGTAGGTGACGGGGCGCCGGAGCACCGCCGGGTCCAGGCCGTCCCGCCGGGCGGCCGCGACCATCACGGCACAGGCGCCGGTACCGCAGGACCGGGTCTCGCCCGAGCCACGCTCGTGTACCCGCAGCGCCACATGACCGGGCCCGCGCCGGACCACGAACTCCACGTTGACGCCGTCCGGGTAGGCCGAGGCGGGCTCGACCGCCGGTGCGTCCAGCAGGGGGCCCGCTTGGGCGAGGTCGTCCACGAAGGCGACGGCGTGCGGATTGCCCATGCCGACCCGGCGCGCGGGCCAGTCGCCGCCCGCCGCCCGGACCCGGACCTCGCCGGGCTCGGGCAGCTCCGCGCGGCCCATCTCGACGGTGACGCCCCCGCCCTCCTTGTCCAGGTGGACGCGGCGCACACCGGCCCGGGTGGCGACGGCGAGATCGCCGGGCTCGGCCAGCCCCGCGCGCTCCAGGTAGCGGGCGAACACCCGCACGCCGTTGCCGCACATCTCGGCCACCGAGCCGTCGGCGTTGCGGTAGTCCATGAACCACTCGGCCTCGTCGGCCATCGCGCGCGCCTCGGGGTGCGCCGCGCTGCGTACCACGCGCAGCAGCCCGTCCCCGCCGAGGCCCGCCCGGCGGTCGCACAGCCGGGCCACGGCCGCCGGGGAGAGGTCGATCGCGCCCTGCGGGTCGGGGATGATCACGAAGTCGTTCTCCGTGCCGTGTCCCTTGAGGAACGGCACGGCCTGCGCACTCTTCACACCGACGATCGTACGGGAAACGCCGGAGGTCAGGCGGCGCGCGCCGAGTGCCGCACGCCCCGCGGGACCGCCCTCTGGCACCGGGGCGCGCCCGCTAGTGCAGCCGGGCCACCCGCCAGATCGCCAGCAGGACGACGGTGCCGACCAGGACCGCGTACAGCGTGACCAGGCGCCAGTCCGGGCGCTGCCCCGAGCCCCGGGAGGGCAGCCCGGGCCAGGTGTGGCCGACCCGCCGGGCGGCGAGCACCCCCCAGCCCGAGGCGCAGCCGCAGAACAGCAGCCCCAGCATGGCGACGACCGCGCCGGAGCCTCCGCTGGGCTCGAAGGCCAGGGGGAAGGCGAACATCAGCGAGCCGAGCGCGCCCAGCGCCACGATCGGGGCGAGCTGCCACAGCCGCAGCTTCCGCTGCGGGCGCAGTTCCTGGGGTTCCTCGGCCGGTTCGTCCGGGTCGCCGTCGAGGTTCAGCTCCGCGGGGTCGTCGTCCACGTCGGGGACGGCCAGGCCGAGGGTGCCCGACGGTGGGGCGGGCTCCGGAGCGGAGTCCCGAGGAGGACGGGCGAGACCGTGGTCGGCACTCTCCGCGCCGGCCGGAGCACCGGGCTCCGCCGCGGCGGCGGGAGCCGCATCGGGGGTAAACCGTTCCGCCTCGGTCGGTTCGGGGATCCTGGATGAGGCGCCGTCCAGCGACCGCGCCTCCACCGGCTCCCTGACGTCCTCCGCCGGCGGCTCTCCGTTGTCACGAGGGCCGGCCTCCATCGCCACCCGCCCTCCCAACTCTGGCTTCACGGCTCCAGCGATGGTCGATGATGGCACGGCCGGGAGGCCCCTCAGTCCGCCCGGCGCTTCCCGATGCCATCACGTGATCAGGCTGTGACCCCCCGTCTGAGCCGCCAGCCTCGTTCGCCGGTACACGAGTGTCGCGCGCCGTCGAAGTGGTGGTTGTGGGCAGTCGTTGGTGATCGGTGGTCCCCCTCCGACGGCCCAGAGACGGCCCAGCCGCGACCTCCCCCACTCCCGGTTCACCTCGGCAGCGCTCAGGGGCGCACGTAGGCACGCAGCAGCGCGCGACGCACACCGCGCTCAGCGCTTTGCAACGAAGCTGCCCATGCCGGGCTCGGTGTAGATGAGCCCTTCTTCGCGCAGCGCGCGGTGAACCTTCTGACCGGTCGAAGTGGCGATGCCGAACTCATTGAGCATGGCGACCACGGAAGGAACGCGGGTACGCGGTGGGTACGTGCCGTTCTCGATCCGCTGGCGGATCACGTCGGCAACCTGTTGCCAGCGCGGCCGGTCGGGCTCGAATTCGATCACGCAGCCACGCTGCCACTGGCTCCATCTGCGTGCGATCCGCAGCATGCCTGGCATGGGGTAGCACGGTGCAATACGGTCTTTGGCGAGAAGAAGCCCCGACAGCCGTATCACCGACTTCGAGGGTGGACCCCAGCCCGAGGAGCTGCCCCGTGAACAATCCCAGCTCGACCGGCCGCGCAGGTGAAGCACCCCGCCATCCGGGACTCACATTCAAGATCTACACGGTGGACTCGCGAACCCTGAAGCGCGGCCCCGTCACCGTCTTCACCGTGCCTCCTGATCGGGGGCCGATGCACTCCAGTATTTGGCCCGAGTGCGAGTGCCCCCGATGTGGTGATCCTACGGAGAATGTGCCACGAGGCGGCTGGTGAAGCCCGCGCCGCGTAGTCGGTCGTACGCCGCCATCACGTCGTCAGGAACCGGCACCGCGACCATGAACCCCTGCTCGGGGTAGATCAGCAACCGCTGAAGCGCGCCGACCAACATGTCAATCACCAGTCGTGCGTCTCCGATCGAGTCGACATAATCCGCGAGCGTCATCGGTGTGGACGCGCTCACGATCTCGACGTTGGGCCACAGCTTGCGGGCCGTGGCGTACGCGCGTCGCTCCTCGTAGGGCTTGCTGACCAGCAGCACCGACGTCACGTCGACGCCCTGCTCTTCGAGTACGGTCCGACTGAAGCGGATGTTCTCGCCCGTGTTGCGCGCGTTCGGCTCGACGAGGACGGCGGAGTCCGGGACGCCCAGCTCAAGGGCCCGGTCGCGGTAGTGGACGGCCTCCCCGCGTGGCATCCGCTCGCGTGTCGTGGGGCTCGTCGAGCCCGTGAAGAGGACGAGCGGGACCAGGCCCCGCTCGTACAGGTCGACCGTCGCGTCTGCCACGCCCAGGTCGTGGCTGCCCAGGCCGACCGCGACCGAGCACGCCCGCGGTTCGTGGTGCATCTGGTGAAAGTCCCAGATGATCTGAGCGTCTTCCCACGCCTGTGCCGAGATCACTGCTTCTCCTTCACTCCTGGGCGGAGTCGGGAACCTTGAAGTCATACGACCACGAGAACCGTGTGGCCGCGTGAACGCCGATCGCGAACTCCACCACTGTGCCGTCCGCAGTGCACGTGGTCCGGTGCAGCTCCACTACCCACTCCCCCGGGTGGAGCTGCAAAAGCTGGATCTCTTCCGCGCTGGGCACCCGGGCGCGCAGCTCCTCCGTCATGTGGTCGATTTCGTACCCCGCGTCGTAGAGAACGCGGAAACCGCCACCCTTGCCGGCGGGGCCCGGGCCCGGGTCAACGAGGCGGGTGCCCTCCACGTGCTCCGGCCTGTAGTAGCTGGTCAGGCTGTGGGTTGGCTGGTCGCCCTCCTTCACGAGGCGGGCCCGAGCGTAAACTCGGGCGCCTTCCGGGATCCCGTGGGCCCTGGCCACCAACGGGGGAGCCTCCACCTCGCTGACGGTCTGCGTCTGCTCGCCACGGAGGTACGACCGGCCCGATGCCACCCGGTCCGCGATGAACGCGACTTCGTCGCCGTCGCGCCACTTCGCCTTGTCGTATCGCGCGATACCGAGCCGCTTGAGGGGCACGTGCTCTCGCACGACCGTGCCGCGACCGCGCGATGAGGTCACGAGGCCCTGTGCTTCTAGCGCCTTGTACGCCTTGTGGACGGTCTCCTTCGAGCGCTCTCCCTTCTCTACTAGGTCCCTGATCTCGGGCATCGGTGAGCCCGGTGCGCGCTCACCGGTCCTGATCTCCTCCTCGAACTTTTCCGCCAGCTCTCGCCACTTCGGCTTCATGCAGCACTCCTCTCGACCCGTCCAGTGAAACACAGTCCCAGGACTGTTGACAGTCCTAGGACTGGCAGTGCATGGTCGTGTCAGTCGCAAGCAGTCCTAGGACTGTGACGCAGGGCGGGGACGCTGCAATCCCGCTAAAGGCCAGGCAGAACAGGGTTCGTACCCGTACTGGCGAGGTGGCCCGGTGACCGCGAGCAACGGCCGGAGAGTGGGGGACATGAGCCCCCTTTGCAGTGCATCCCATGTGTCTGGTCTGAACCTGAAGGCGAGTTCATGCGTAATCGACATATCGAGGGCGCCTGAAGCGTGTGACCAGCGCTTTGGGCCGCGCCCCGCCGCGTCGGGTCACCGAGCACCACTGGTCGCCCAATCCGCATCCGGAGAACCCGCGTCATCTGCGGGCCGGTTGCCTCCTCCGCCTGTCTCGTACGGGCGGGGCGAGGGGAGCCGGGGCACCGACTTCACGCAAGCGCGACCCCCAGGGGGGCCTCCCTGGGGGTCGCTGGACAGGAATGGAGTCTCCTGTGCACGTCACTATCCCACGCCACGCGGAGGATCAGTCCGCGAGCAAGGTGTTAGCCACCGCTCAGCAGCAGTTGGCCGCCGCGATCACGGCGGGGCAGGGTGATCGGGTCCTGAGCCCGATCGACTTCTTCGCCCGGATCGCCCGCCGCCAGCACGGCACCGACCTGCCGCCCGCTCGACGCGCGCTGGCGGTCGCGCTCGGCCCGGTCAGCAGTCCTCATGTTCCGGTCACCGTTCGGCAGCTCGCTACCCGCATCAGCGGCATGAAGGCGGCCCGATGACTGAGGATCTGGAGGCGGTCCGTCAGCGGCAGCTCGCGGAGATGGAGGCGGCTCGCCAGCGGGCGGAGGCGGACCGGGTCGCGGCCGAGGAGTCGGCTCGGCGTCTGGCGGAAGCGCTCCAGCAAGGTGGTGGTCGGTGATGGCCGCTGGCGAGCCGGAGCCGGAGCACGAGCGGGCGCCGGAGGACCGGCAGGAGCTGCCGCCGCTGCCGCAGCGGACCCCGGGAGGGTCGCTGTAGCGGGGCCGGTCGCCGCACTCACGTGGCTGGTCACACCACGTGACCCGTCACTTCCTCTTTCCCTCGCGGGGGCGGCGCCAGCGCGCCGCCCCCGCGTTCTACCCCCGTCTGGGAGTTCCGCATGACTACCTCTTCACACCCGGCCCCGGACTTGACGGCGCCGCAGTGCGCGGCTGCGGCGGCGGAGGCCATCCGCGCACTGAACCACGCTTTGGCTGTATCCCCGTCGGTTGTGCGTCCTGATGAGGCGTATGCCGTGGTCGGGGACCTGGCCACGCTGGCCTCCCGCCTGCCCCAGGCGCTCTCGGCCCTCGGGCTGGTGCTGCAGCGCCAGCAGGAGGCGGGCCGTCTGCGGTCGGACCGTGACGCCCTGCCGGAGGACATGGCCACCATCATCAGCGCGCTGATCGACGCGGCCTACACCGCCGAGCGCCTGGACCGCGCGGTGCGACCGGCACATGCCGCGCTCTCCCACCTGGCCTACCGGGGCTGACCCTTCCCCGCCTACCCGAGGGCCCGGCGCGACCACCGCGCCGGGGCCTGGCCCAACTCATCCGCCGGTGGGGCGCGACTCGTTCGTCGCGCCCCACCGGCATTCCCACCTGGAGAACCTGGTGAAGATCTTGTCTTTGCATGTGCTCGCCGCGCTGGACGCCGCTGCGAGCGCCCCGGAGCCCACCGCAGCCGACCTGGACGCGATCGAGGCGGAGATGCCTGTGATCGCGGCGGAGGTTGAGCTGCTGGACACCCAGATCAGCCTGCTCGATACGCCGCGCACGGCGTGGGCCGATCGGCGTCTGCGGCGCGCGCACCGCCGCGTGCTGGAGGCCCGCACCGCCGCGACCCGCCGGAGTGCCGAGTCGGTGCTTGGGGGTGAGGCGGCGTGAGCGAGTGTCTGCCTCGTGACCTCATGGGTCAGATCGCCGCCGCCGAGGCGGACATGGCCTGGGCCGCTGATGTGGCCCGGGCCTTGCTGGCTGACCACGAGGACCTTCCCGTGGCTGGGGTGCACCTGCGGCGGCCGGGAGAGGCCGCTGAAGTCCACCTGCACCTGCCCAACCCGGCCACAGTGCGGGCCTGGGCCGGACGGCTACGCGGCGGTCTGCTGCGCCGGGTGCCCATCCGCACGAGAGAAGTGGCCCAACCGTGGGGCGAGCGGGCCGAACACACCACCGCCGAGACCACCGTGTCCGGGGTGCGGGTCCACCTCTACCACTGCCGCTTCCTGCCCGCCCCTGGCCGGGATCAGGAAATCGCACGTCACACGCTCTCAAAGGAGGATGGCTCGTGATCCGGATGGTGACTACCCGCCGCTTGCGGGCGATCGAGGCCGCTGCCGCCACGGAGCGGGAGCGAACGGTTGAGGTACGCGAGCACCATGCCCTTCGCGAGGCTGAGGTCGAGGAGCTGGTTGCCGAGATCCGGCAGGCCGAGGCTGATCGGGAGGATCTCGCCGCGCGGCTGGCGGTGGTGGAGGCCGAGCGTGATGAGGCGCGGGCCCAGCCACTGTTGACTCACGAGGATCAGGTTGCGCTGCGGGCTCTGCTGCGGCAGGCCCGCCGCCAGGCACGGAAGGTGCCGCATGTCTTCGTTCTGTATCAGCGGGGTCGCCTGCACAGTCTGCACGCCACGGTGGAGTCGGCGGAGGCGGCGGCCGAGGCCGAGGGGCCCCCGCACAGCGGCTGGACTCCACACACCCCGGGCGAGCCGCTGTCACCGGCGGCCGAGGTGGCTTGGCGGATCTGCCCGATGGCGCTGGGCGGTGCCCAGTGACGGGGCTGTCTGCCGGGGCGTCGGCTGTGGTGGAGGGGGCGCCGGGGTGGCTGCTGACGGTGCTCGGCGCCATGGCGGTGGCCGTGGTGCTGGCCACCGTGGCGTGGGTGGTGGTGCGGTGCCGGGCGGCGGTGGGCGGCTGGACGCGAGGGATCGGCGCCCAGGCCGTCGTGGCCCTGGGTGGCGTCGCCGTCTCCGTCCACGGTCTGTGGGGCTTCGCCACCGACACCGCCGGACTGAACCCGCTGTTGGCGACCGCGTTCATTGGGGTGTTCGACGCGGCGGAGATGGTGCTGCTGGTCATGCTCTACCGCGCCGCCGACCCGAAGGTCGGGTGGACGGCGGAGCTGCGGTTGATGCACCGCACCGCCTGGACGCTGGTCGCCTTCTCGATGTTGATGAACGCGATCCACGCCCCGAACTGGTGGAGCAGGCCCGTCCTCGCGGCGATTCCGGCGTTGGCGACGTGGCTGATCGAGCTTCAGCTGCGTTCCAAGCTCGGCACCAACCGGCCCGGCCAGGAGGAGGACGAGGCGGGGCGGCGGCCGGGGCCGATGCGGCTTGTGTTGCTGTTGTGGCAGCGGGCGTGGTCGGGCATCTTCGCCGCCCTCGGCCTGAACGCGCATGCCTCGTCCTCGGGGTTGGCGCGGGCGGCGTTGGTGCAGCGGGCCGCTGTGCGGCTCTACCGGCTGCGGCTGGCGCTGGCGGCCGGGGTCCGCCCACGGCGGGTGCGCGCGCTGCGCCGCCGCGCGCAGTCCGCGTTGGATCGCGCTGATGTCGCGACTGATCGCGGTCAGTCCCTGGCCCTGGCCCGGCGTCTGGCCGTGCTGGTACGTGCTGATGAGGTCGCCCGGCTCGACTACCGCAGCACCCGGGCGGTGATGGAGATGGTCGAGGAGTTGTCGGTCACCGACGCGGCCGCCGCTGATGCGGCCGCCTCCCGAGCTGACCGGGCTGAGGCCGCTCGGCAGCGCTCGGAGGACGCTCGGCAGGAAGCCGAACGCGCTCGGCAGCGCTCGGCTGACGAGCTGGCGGTCGCCCAGGCCGCGCTCGATGAGATCCGGGAGCGGCAGGAGCGTGCTCGGCAGGACGCCGCCGCCGCGGAGGAGGAAGCCGAGGCCGCTCGGCAGCGCTCGGCAAGCGCTCGGCAGGAAGCCGAGCGTGCTCGGCAGCGCTCGGCTGATGCTCAGCAGCATGCGCAGGCCGCTGAGAGCACAGCCGCCCGCCAGGCCCGCCAGACCGTGCGGGACTTGGAGGGGGAGGCCGAGCGGCTGCGCGGGGCGATCACCGAGCTGGAAGGCGCCGCCCGCCAGGCACAGCGCGAGGCCCGAGACGCGCAGCACGCGTTGGCGCAGGTCACCAGCCAGACCGTTGAGGCTCAGGTGGTGCGAGACCGGCTGCTGGGCGAGTTGGCCCAGCACGCCGGCGACCACGACCCCGCCGCCCTGGCCGGGGCCGGACCCCTGTTCCAGTCGGAGGCCAAGCAGGCCGGGTGGGAGGACTACTACCACCGCCTGGACACCTCCGCCGGACAGGACGAGCTGACCTCCGCCGACCTCGCCGCCCGCTACGGCGTCGCCCCCAGCAACGCCCGCAACTGGATCAGGGACTTCCGCGCGGCACGTGCCGCACAACTCACCGAGCGCGCCGAGCAGGTTGCCGAGCGCGCCGAGCGCCCCACCGAGCACCAGCCGAGCGCCGAGCGCTCGGCCACCCTCACCCCGACCGAGCCAGTAGCGGCTTGAGGGGCAGAAGCGATCAAGCCCCCGGAGGGCGGCGGCCGGTTGGTCGCCGCCCTCCGGCGTGTCAGCAGGAGGAACCGTGACCGAGATCACCCACGAGCCGCATGAACAGACGGTGCTGGTGCTGCCCCTGCCTCCGGGCTACGACAGGGCCCGGCCCGGGCCCGGGCCCGGGCCGGGTTGGTGGCCGCACGAGGTGCACACCGCCGCCCCGGGCGATGACGAACTACGGGCGCGCGCCCGACTGCACGCGCTGCTGGGCGTCCGTCCGGCTCCGGCTGCGCGTGGGGGGTGGGCGTGATGCCCACGCCCGTGACCGAGGGCACCGGGTGGTGGGACCGGCTCTACGACCCGGCGGCCGGGGACACCGCCACGACGGACACCCAACCCGCACCCGCGCCCGCTGAGGAGTCTCCAGCGGAGCGGATACGGAAGTGGTGGTGGACGGGCCGGGACCAAGACGACGACACCGACCAGGACGAAGACGAGGAGGACGAGGAGGACGAAGGAGAGGAGACCGACGAAGACCACGAGAAGAAGGCCGCCGGGGACAAGGACCAGGCCGCCGGAGACGACGGAGAGGACGAGGGCGGAGCCGAGAGCGAGGACGGCAGCCGGGGCGAGAAGAAGGCGGGGCCCGGGGCCAAGAAGACGAAGGGCAAGAAGGGCAAGACGGGCAAGACGGGTCCGGTGGTGCTGGTCCGGGCCCGGTGGCTTCTCTACTCCGGCCCGGCGGCCGGGGTCGGCTGGTGGTGCGGCCTCGGCCCGGCCGTGCACGGGCTGCTGGCCGATTGCGGCGCCGACGCCTCTGTGGGGGCCGCGCTGATCGTCGGTACCGGGCTGTGCGCGGTGACCGCGATGGCGGTCGACCGCCGCACCCGGGGCTGGTGGCCGCCCCTGGCGTGGGTGTGCCACATCCCCTACGCGACTTGTGTTCTCGCTCTGCTCCTGTACGCGCCCGGCACCGGACTCTCCTGAAGGGACACCATTAGAGATGATCATGACTGCGGCTGAGACAGCGGCGGGGATTCAGGGCGGGCAGGTGCTCGGCACGCTCGGCGCCGGGGGCGCCGCCCTGGCCATCACCGTCTTCCTGATCACCGGAATCAAAGGCAAGCACAAACTCAAGCTCGACGCGGACCAGGCGGCCATCGCCGGTTTCATCGCGGGGGTGCTCTACGGGGCGGCAGCGTCCGTGTGGTCCACGGCTGAGAGCGTCAGCCTCGGCCTGGCCCAAGCCGTCAAGGGCGCCGGGGTGGGAAACGTCGGCATGGGCGCCGTCGCGCTCGTGCTGGTGATCGTGATCTACGGGGTGAAGCTGAAGCCGCGCACGGCCGCGCTGGCCGGGATCGCCGCAGCCTCCATCTTCGCGGCGGCGGGCGGCATCTGGGCGGTGCTGTCCACCACCGTCGCCCACGGCCTGAACACGGTACTCACCTGATGCCGCCCTCACCGATCACCGAGACGACGGAGGCCCAGCCCACCAAACCCGAACCCGAGAGCGAGAGCGAGGGCGGGTTCCGGATTCGAGACGCGCTGCCCAACAGGCAACTCGCGGCGGCACTGTGCAGGGGGAGCGGTCGCCTGGTTCGGCTGGGGTGGCAGTGGATCACCGCTGAGGATTGGCGGCTGGCCGCCCAGCGCGCCGGAGGCGTCGCCCTGGGCGCCCTGGTCGGTGCGCACCTCGCGCAGACGTACTCGGCGGTGGTGATGCCGCTGGTGACCGGCGGCTGGGTGGTCGGCGCGCTGATCCTGGCCCCCCAGACCAAACCGGCGACCACCGCCGACGACGACGGGGACGAGGGAAGCGACCAGACCCCGACCGAGACCGGGAACCCCCTCCCCTCCCCCACCCCCCACGCCGACACCCCGGAGGCCTCGGAGGCCGGGGTGGAGGCGGGGCCGGAGGTGACCCGGGATCAGGTGATCGAGCTGATCCGGCGGGTGGCCGATGACCAGCAAGGCGCCCACCACGCCGACCTCCTCACTTCCGGCGAGCTGACCGGCTGGGACCGCGACGATCTGCGCGCCGCGTTGGCCGACTGGGGCATCCCCGAGGGGGAGTTCAAAATCCGGGACGCGGCCGGTCGGCAGCGGGTGCGAGTGGGGGTGCGGGTACGCGACCTCCCCACCCCGGTCGGGGAGGGCCCCACCGGGCCCGCCCCGACCCCACCCACCGCGCTCACCAAACCCCCCACCCCACCCCCTCCGCCGGGCGGCGCCACGGGCCCGGCCGCGGCCTCCCCTCCCCCCGAGGACGACCCCCACCCGCGGGTGGGGGTAGCCAGGTAGAAACCGCAGGTCACTCCGCGCCCTACCCGCGCCCTACCTGGGCCCTACCTACCTATCTACCTACCCGAGAAAGGGCTTTCGAGATGACCTGGCGCTACCGCTGCCAGCGGTGCGAACTGACCTCCCCCCGCACGACCCGCGCCGCCGCCGAGGAACTGGCCCAGCGGCACCGCGCGGCAGCCCACGACGGACTGATCCCCGACGACGGGGAGGAGCTGTGGCCCGAGACCGGACTGTCCCTCCCCGCCCGCCGCATGCTCCTGGGCATGGCGCTGGGCGGCACCGCCCTGCTGATCGCCCGCTGGCTCGGCTGACGGCTGCCGGTCCACCCCGGGGGCGCCACCGCGCCCGGGGCGGGCCGGGAGCCGGACACCGGCTCCCGGCCCCATCAACGCCGGGACGACCCCTTCCACCAAGTCGCGGTCGCCCCGGCTCCATCCCGAAAGACGGAGACCCCAGCATGCCATGGCCCCAGATGCCCATCCGCGACGAACAAGGCACCAGCGACTCGCCCTACGCCAGCGACTACGACCCGAACTCCGGGTGGTGGACCCGCTCGGAGAACGACGACCAGGACCAGTCCGGGAACGGGGGGACGAAGTGACCCCCGATCCGCACGAGTTGATCGAAGACGGGCTGGGCCGCGACACCGATATCAGCCTGCCCCACCCCCAGCCGACCGAGGGGAGCGAGGGATGACCACCTGTAGCGCTTGCGGCGGCTCCGGCGGCCACACCGAGGTCGAAGTGGAAGACGGCGTGCGCCGCGAGACCTGGCGCGCGTGCGGAAACCTGCGGCGGACGGGGGCACTTCGGATGACCGCGACCGAGACCCCCCGCCCGAGCTGGTGCACCCGCCACTGACCCCCACCACTACCTGAACACCCAGGGGCGGCCCCGCGATTCGTTGGCGCGAGGCGGGGCCGCCCCTTCCCAGCAGAACTCCCCAGTGAACTGAACTGGAGCTTCCAGGATGCCTGACTCCGTCCCCCTGGCCACCACCGCGCGCCGCCTGGCCGCCACCGGGGTTCCCGTGCTTCCCCTCAGTCGCGGGAAACGCCCCGTGCCCAACTGCCGTGCGTGCGCCGCGAACGCGTGCGGCGGACGCCCGAACATGCGGGACCCGGGCACCTGCCGGTGTCCGGACCCCTGCCACGGCTGGGCCGCCGCCACCACCAACACCACCCTGATCACCTCCGCAGCGTGGCGCGAGGCGTGGCGTCAGGCGGTCGCGGTCGCCTATCACCCCGGCGGCGCCGGGCTGACGGTCGTGGATCTCGATACCCCGGACGCGGTGGACTGGGCCCGCGCCACACTCCCCACCACCCGTACCGTCTCCACCACGCGCGGCCAGCACTGGATCTACCGGGGCGCGATGCCGTCCGCGAACGCGGTCCGGACCGGAGTCGACATCAAGTCGACCATGTCCTATGCCCGGTGGCTCGGCCCCGGCACCGGCACCCTGACCGCCCTGCCGGAGACCGTCCGCGCGCTGGCCGTGAGGACCCCAGCCCGGAAACCGCAAGCCGTCACCCTGCCCGCCCGGACCGACGCCGGATTCAGGGGCGGGGGCGGGGAGTGCCCACATCGCACGCTCGTCTTCCTGGAACGCGGGATCGCCATGGCGGAGCAGCGGATCACCGAGGCCAGCGAGCAGGTGCACGCCACCGTCTACGCGACGTTCCTCGCGGTGCTCTCCAGGCACGGCCGGTGCGGCTGCCTCACCGACACCCACATCACCCGCCTGTTCACCGCCGCGCGGGCCAAGGGCGAGAGCCCCCGGCACTGCACCGACGCGTGGGCCAACGCGCGTGGCGCGCTGGGGATGTGAGCCGTGTCCGAGGACGAGAAGACCCCGGCGCGGCAGGTCATCACCGACTACGCGCAGCAGCACTTCCGGTACTTCCGTACCGCCGACGGCACCGTCTACGCCCAGCAAAAGGACCGCCCTATCGCGCGGCCGATCCGCTCGCAGGGCACCTCAGGCAGTCACCGGCAGGAACTCATGGTCGGCCTGTTCGAGGCGGGACACGGCTCCTTCGGCGGCACGGCTCTCAAGGAGGCACTGGACATGATCGAAGCACTCGCGATGAAGCAGGACGTTCAGCGAGTCCACATCCGCGTCGCCCCCGGCACCGACGGGGCGACCTGGCTCGACCTGGGCCGCAACGACGGACAGTCCGTGCGCATCCACCCCGGCGGATGGGAGATCACGGTGCCCGACCCGAAGGAAGTGCGCTGGCGCCGCACCCAGCTCACCGGCGAACTGCCGCTCCCACTGACCGGCACCGAGGGCAAAGGCATAGACCAGCTCCTCGGCCTGTGCAACTTCGCCAGCGCCGAGATCGAGTCCCTGGTCATCGCCTGGCTGATCGGCTGCCTCAACCCGTGCTCGCCGGTCCCGGCCCCCTTCCTCACCGGGCCGCAGGGGGCGGGCAAGTCGACCGCGGGCCGGATGCTCACCCGGATCATCGAGGGCATGAGCGGCGACCTGCGCCGCGCCCCGAAAGACGAGGAACACTTGATCGCGGCCGTGGCCGCCGGGTGGATCACCGCCCTGGACAACCTCTCCTACTTGACCCCGGACATGTCCGACGCGATGTGCTGCATCGTCACCGGCGCCGAAACCGTCAAACGGGCCCTGTACACCGACGGGGACGTGTCCATCGCCCGCTACCGACGGCCCCTGCTGATGACCGGTATCGATGTCGGCGTCATCCGCCCCGACCTCGCTGAGCGCCTCCTGCCTCTGCGGCTGGAGCGGCCCACGGTCCGCCGCACCGAAGCCCAGCTCTGGGCGGAGTACGAGCCGCTCCTCCCCGCGATCCTCGGATCGCTGCTGGATCTGACGGTCAAGGTCCGCGCCGCCGAGGCCGAGACCCCCACCGATCTGCGGATGGCGGACTTCGCCCACCTGTGCGCCCAGCTCGACGCCGCCACCGGCCTACGGTCCCTAGCCGCCTACCGGGCGTGCCTGGACGACCTGACCGACGACGTGATCGAAGGCGACCCCCTCGCGCAGACCGTCTTGCAGTACGCGGCCGGACTGGAGCCGGGGGAGCCACAGCGCAAGACCTCCACCGAGTGGCAGCACAGCCTCACCCGCGCCTACCTCGGCGAAGACCTCCGGCCCCTGCCCAAAGGCTGGCCCACCACCGGCAAAGTCCTCTCCGACCGGCTCAAGCGCCTCCAGCCCACCCTGGCGGCGCGCGGCGTCGCCATCGACTGGGGACGTACCAAGACCGCCCGGTACGTGGAGATGACCCGCGCCCGCGCGGCCGAAGAGACCACGCGCACGCCGATGTTCTGACCACCGCGTGAAGGACAGCCAAAGACAAGAAGAGCACCCGCCCGCCGAGGCCCGGGGGTGCTCTTCTTGCTGTTCGGCGGCTCCGCCGCCCTGGTCAAGTCGCGTCGCGAAGCGGCACCGCTCCAACCTCTTTGACCGCGCAGACAAGAACACTGCCCCCTTCTTTTCCTAAGAGAGGGGAACGTGCGTCACCCGCGACACCGGTACCCGAAAACCCGTCGCCACCTGCCACAACAGCGGTGACGCAGAACGACCCACCCTGCGTCACGCCACGTCACCCGCGTCACCCCCAACCACCCACCAGTGACACACCCGATGACGAACCCCAACACCCCCCGTCACCCAAAACCCCAGCTCAGCAACCCACATGACGCAGATGACGCGATGACGCAGAAATCCCAACCTCGGACACGCAGCCGCAGCCTCCGCGCGCTGCCCCACCAACCCACGGAGCGATTCTGTGCCCCTCATTGCATCCGACTCCACCGGCCCGACCACCGCGCTACGAGCAGGACTGCCCGACCGATACCTGACCCCCGACGACATCGCGGACCTGTTCGGCGTCCCGCTGGAGACCGTCTACGCCTGGCGCAAGAAGCACACCGGCCCGCCCGGATTCCGCATCGGCAAGCACCTGCGCTACGACCCCGCACAGGTCCGCGCGTACGTCCAAGGACTCACCGGCGAAACCTTGGCCGCCTGAGCCCCCGGCGTGCTGGACCCAGCGTTCGTTACCGCTGGGTCCAGCACCCCCTCCAGCGCACAACTCCCCACCTGGCCAACCCGCCAGCGGGAGCAACCCTGCCCGAGCACCGGCCAGGGCGGCCCTACGGCAGTCAAACCTCAAGGAGCACGTACGTGGCAGGCCATGTCCAAGATCGCTGGTACAAGACCGAGGAAGTCCCCGGCGGCAAGCCCCGCCGCGTGAAAACCGACCGCCACGGAACCGGCAATCGGTATCGCGCCCGGTACATCGGTCCCGACGGAACCGAGAAGTCGAAGAGCTTCCCCGACGGTCAGAAACGCCGCGCCGAGGCGTGGTTGTCCAAGACCGAGACGGACATGGCCAGCGGCCAGTACATCGACCCGAAGCTGGCTCGAACCACCTTCCGGCAGTACGGCGAAAAATGGGTTTCCACCCAGACCACGGACGTGTCGACCCAGGACGGTATGGAGCGCTACCTGCGACTGCATGCCTTCCCGTACATCGGTGCCCGCCCGTTGGGTTCGTTCAAGCCGGAGCACATCCGGAAATGGCTCCGCGAGTTGGACGACGAAGGGATTCCGGGGTCGTACGCGGTACACATCTTCGCCACCGTGCGCGGCGTTCTGTCGGCTGCGGTGGACGACGGGTATCTCACGCGGAACCCGTGCGGCGCGAAGTCGGTGCGACCTCCAGCCCGGGAATCCAAGCGAGTCGTTCCGTGGTTGCCTGACCGTGTCTTCGCGGTTCGGGCGGCCCTGCCGACACGGTATCGGCTCGTGACGGATGTCGGCGGTGGGTGCGGCATGCGTCAGGGGGAAATCTTCGGGCTCGCTGACGAGGCCGTGGACTTCGCCTCGGGGACCGTACACGTCGTTCGCCAGGTCAAGCTCATCAAGGGGCGCCCCGTCTTCGCGCCGCCCAAGGGAGACAAGGAACGGGACGTGCCATTGGCCGAGGCCGTGGGGAACGCGATCAAGGCACACATGGCCGCGTTCCCACCGGTGAAGGTCACGCTGCCCTGGAAGACGCTCGACGGCCCGTTGGTGACGCACAGGCTGATCCTCACGGGGGGTCGCGGGGCCGTGATTCGGCGTGTGGACTTCAACCCCCGGACGTGGAAACCCGCCCTGGTGGCCGCTGGCGTCCTCCCCCAGCCACGGGCCGGGGAATCCCCGGGCGCCGCCCGCGAACACGGCATGCACGCCCTGAGGCACTTCTACGCCTCCGTTCTCCTGGACGCGGGAGAGAACATCAAGGCCGTGAGCGAGTATCTGGGTCACAGTGATCCGGCGATGACGCTCCGCGTGTACGCGCACCTGATGCCCAACAGTCGGGAGCGAACGCGAAAGGCCATAGACGAGGTGTTCAGCGGGGCCTGACGGCCCAGAGACGGCCCCAGAGCCCCACCGCACCCCCTGACCGATGGATAACACGCTGGTCAGGGGGCGCTTCTCGCGGAGGCGCCATCACGTGATCAGGCTGTGACCGCATCACCCAGCAACGTGAGCGCCTGACCCGTGAGTTCCCCCCGGTCCCCCGCCGCGCCGCTGAGCCAGCGGACCCTCGGGTCCCTCCGGAACCAGGAGTCCTGGCGGCGCGCGAAGCGTTTGGTGGCGCGTATGGTCTCGGCGCGCGCCTGCTCCAGGGTGCACTCCCCCGCGAGTGCCGCCAGCACCTGCTGGTAGCCGAGCGCCCTGGAGGCGGTGCGCCCCTCGCGGAGCCCGGCTGCCTCCAGCGCGCGGACCTCGTCCACCAGCCCGGCCTCCCACATCCGGTCGACCCGGACGGCGATCCGCTCGTCCAGCTCGGGGCGGCCCACGTCGACTCCTATCTGCACGGTCTCGTACACCGACTCCGGTCCGGGGAGGTTGGCGGTGAACGGGCGCCCGGTGATCTCGATGACCTCCAGCGCCCGCACGATGCGGCGCCCGTTGCTCGGCAGGATCGCCTCGGCCGCGGCCGGATCGGCGGCGGCCAGCCGCTGGTGCAGGGCGCCGGGGCCGAGTGCCGCGAGCTCCTCCTCCAGCCGGGCGCGCACCCCGGGGTCCGTCCCGGGGAACTCCATGTCGTCGATGGCGCCCCTGACGTACAGACCGGAGCCGCCCACCAGCACCGGGACCCGGCCCAGCGCCCGCAGCCGGTCGATCTCGGCGCGGGCCAGCCGCTGGTACTCGGCGACGCTGGCGGCCACCGTGACGTCCCAGACGTCCAGCAGCCGGTGCGGCACGCCGCGCCGCTCCTCCGGAGTCAGCTTCGCGGTACCGATGTCCATGCCCCGGTACAGCTGCATGGAGTCGGCGTTGATGACCTCGCCGCCCAGCAACTCGGCCAGGGCGACACCGAGGTCGGACTTGCCCGCGGCCGTGGGACCCACCACGGCGACGACGGGCGGAACAGTACCGAAGACAGGGAGTGCGGCTCTCACCCCGCCAGTCTCGCAAACGCGGCTCCACCGTTCGAACGAGATGAGAACGAGATGGGGGGAGGCGGTGGTGACGGCTGGGACGCGGGCTCCCGGCCGTCAGCGGTGCCGACCGCAGCTGATGACGGGAGAGCCCGGGCGCGCGACACTGGAGATCGGGACGGCGCCACGGCTGGTTTCCACGCCTCGTCGGGCTCTGACGGGGCCGTACCGGCCCGCACCCGCTACCGTCGGGGGCCGCTGACGGCGCCGGGATTCCCCAGCGGCGGCCGACGGCGGAAGGGCCGACGGCGGGTGGCGGGGTGAGACCGCGCGGAGGCCGCCGGGAATCCACGTGAGAGAGGTGAGCGGTATGGGCTTCATGGACAAGGTCAAGGGCATGATCGGCCAGCACGGCGACAAGGTCCAGCAGGGCTTGGACAAGGCCGCGAAGATGGCTGACTCCAAGACCAAGGGCAAGTACAGCGGCCAGATCCAGTCGGGTACGCGGAAGGCCAAGGACGCGGCGGAGAAACTCGCCGAGGACAAGAAGAAGGACGGCGGGGACGGTCAGGGCGGCCGCGGCCAGAGCGGCTCCTGACCGGCGGCCCGCGCCGCATCGGGCCCCGCTCGGTGCGGCGCCACCGCCACACGTCCGGTGCGGAGCGGTGTTCCCGCCCGCGCGGGAGCCGCGGGAAGAGAACCGGCACCGCGCCCCGCCCGAGGGATCGAATCGGGCCAGTCAGCGTCGAGCCCCCCGGGGACGCTCCCGGCCACCACACCGCCGGGGCCATCGTCACGCCGAGGGACGAGCGGGACGTGAATCCACCGCCTTCCGACCTCGCGGCTCCGCTCGGAGCGGTGTGCCCGCGCCCGCCCGCTAGGACCAGCTCGCCACCAGATAGCCGACGCCGTAGGGCGCGCCCTCGAACAGCAGCCGCCCCTCCAGCCCCGCGTCCCGGCCGGCGCCCGCCAGCACCTGCCAGCTGGAGCGTCCGGAGGCGCCCAGTTCGTAGCCCAGCTCGGCGTCGAGCGTCAGCAGGGCGGGGACGTCCGCCGTCCCGAGCGCGCGGGCGGCCCGCTCGTCGTAGGTCGCGGCGCGTTCGTCGAAGTAGCCGGGGGCTTTGAGGGTGCGGCAGTTGGTGCCGTCCCCCAGGACCAGCAGGGCGGTACGGTCCGCCGCCGAGGCCAGCTCCTCCCCCTCGGCGACGCACTTCTCGGTGGTCAGCGGCTCCCCGACGCCGTGACCGGCGACCGGGCAGCCGTTCCAGTCCGTACGCTCCAGCAGCCACGCGCCGACCGCGAGGGACGGCGGAAGCTCCCGGAGGGCCGGATCGCCCTTGCCGAGTATCACCTCACGGTCGACGCCGAAGCCCCGGAACGAGCCGCGCGCCCCCTCCGGGTGGGGGCCGCGCTGGGCGGGGCCCGCGGGGCCGACGAGGACGAGCCGGTCCGGCCGGGCGGCGGCCAGGACACCGACCGCGTCGTAACAGGCGGCGCGGGCGCCGTCCATCTCGGGGGCGGCCTCGCCCGCGATCTCCGGAACCAGCAGCGGCGGACAGGGGCACACGGCAGCGGCGACTAGCATGCCGCGCAGCTTAGGGCCCCCGGTGGCCGCTTCCCACCACCCGCCAGGGTGACCGTGGCGCCGACCGGGGGCTCAGCAGCTGCCGCACCCGCCGTCCGTGACCGGCTGGGGTGGCGGCGCGCCGACCGTGGGCAGGCCGAGCAGCACGCCGCCGTCCGGCGGGCTGGCGGGGGCGGCGTTCCGCCGTTCCCAGGCGTCCCCGGAGCGGGTGGTGCGCACGTCCAGCACGGGGCCCTCGGCGAGCAGGTGGTGCGGGGCGGCGTAGCTGATCTCGACGGTGGCCATGTCGCCGGGGCGTACGGGCTGTTCGGGCGGGGTGAAGTGGACCAGCCGGTTGTCCGGGGCGCGCCCGGAGAGGCGCCGGGTGGCCAGATCCTTACGGCCCTCGCCCTCGGCGACCAGCAGCTCGACCGTGCGGCCCACCTGCTTCTTGTTCTCCGACCAGGAGATCTCCTCCTGGAGGGCGACCAGTCGTTCGTACCGCTCCTGCACGACCTGCTTGGGGATCTGCCCGTCCATCTCGGCGGCGGGGGTCCCGGGGCGCTTGCTGTACTGGAAGGTGAACGCCTGCGCGAACCGCGCCTCCCGCACGACGTGCAGCGTCTCCTGGAAGTCCGCCTCGGTCTCCCCGGGGAAGCCGACGATGATGTCGGTGGAGAGGGCGGCGTCCGGGATGGCCGCGCGGACCTTCTCGATGATGCCGAGGTACCGCTCCTGCCGGTAGGAGCGGCGCATCTCCCGCAGCAACCGGGAGGAACCGGACTGGAGCGGCATGTGCAGCTGCGGCATCACGTTCGGCGTCTCGGCCATCGCCTCGATGACGTCGTCGGTGAAGTCCCGGGGATGTGGGGAGGTGAACCGGACACGCTCCAGGCCCTCGATCCGGCCGCAGGCGCGCAGCAGTTTGCCGAACGCCTCGCGGTCCCCGATGTCGGAGCCGTAGGCGTTGACGTTCTGGCCGAGCAGGGTGATCTCGGTGACGCCCTCGGCGACCAGCGCCTCGACCTCCGCGAGGATGTCGCCCGGTCTGCGGTCCTTCTCCTTGCCGCGCAGCTGCGGAACGATGCAGAACGTGCAGGTGTTGTTGCAGCCGACGGAGACCGAGACCCAGGCGGCGTAGGCGCTCTCCCGCCGGGTCGGCAGAGTGGAGGGGAAGGCCTCCAGCGACTCCGCGATCTCGACCTGCGCCTCCTCCTGGACGCGGGCGCGCTCCAGCAGCACCGGCAGCTTGCCGACGTTGTGCGTGCCGAACACCACGTCGACCCAGGGGGCGCGGCGCACGATGGCGTCACGGTCCTTCTGCGCGAGGCAGCCGCCCACCGCGATCTGCATGCCCGGCCGCGCGGCCTTCTTCGGCGCGAGCTGGCCGAGGTTCCCGTACAGCCGGTTGTCGGCGTTCTCCCGGACGGCGCAGGTGTTGAACACCACGACGTCCGCCCCGTCGGCGTCTTCGGCGGCCCGCACGTACCCCGCGTCCTCCAGCAGACCGGCCATCCGCTCGGAGTCGTGGACGTTCATCTGGCACCCGAAAGTACGCAGCTCATAAGTCTTGGCAGTCATCTCAGTCGACAGGGTACGCGCTGCCGTACCGGCCCCGCCCCTCCCTTCCGCACTCCGTCGCTGGCAGGATCGCCACCATGGCCAGCCCCCTCGACCCGTCCGCCGACGCCTCCGGCCGCCCCCGGAGACGGCGCCGCACCACCAGGTCGCTGGTGGCGGCGCTGCTGGCGGCCGGGCTGCTGGCGTGGTGGCTGTG
Source organism: Streptomyces sp. AJS327 (assembly GCF_013450295.1). Taxonomy (GTDB): domain Bacteria; phylum Actinomycetota; class Actinomycetes; order Streptomycetales; family Streptomycetaceae; genus Streptomyces. The sequence continues at coordinate 938,604 of NZ_SKBR01000002.1, read as the reverse complement.
GCCGGTGGCGCCGCCCGAGCCGCGGGGTGAGGTCAGCTTCGCGACCGGGGTGCGAACCGGGGTCTACGAGCGGTACGGCGGCCTGCTGAAGCAGCGACTGGACGACGAACTGCCCAAGGTCGAGCTGGAGTTGCAGAACAGCCAGGGCTCGGTGCACAACGTGCAGCGGGTGGCGTCGGGGCAGACCGACTTCACCATCGCCGCCGCCGACGCCGTGGCGGACTACGTCGACAGGGGCGGTCGCGGCGGTCGTGACCTGCGCGCCTGTGCCCGGCTGTACGACGACTACATCCAGCTGATCGTCCCCGCGGACTCCCGGGTGCGCCGGGCCGGGGACCTGAAGGGGCTGCGGGTGGCGGCCGGGGAGGAGCGGTCGGGGGTCAACCTGGTGGCGGGGCGGCTGCTGGAGGCGGCCGGGCTGGACCCGGAGCACGACCTGACGATGGTGCGCGCCGGGATCGACCGGATGCCGAAGCTGCTGGCCGAGCGGAAGCTGGACGCCTTCTTCTGGTCCGGCGGCCTGCCCACTACCGCGGTGCAGCGGCTCGCCGAACGGACGGACATCCGGCTGGTGCAGCTCGGCGACCTGGTCCCCCGGCTGCACCGGCAGCAGCCGGAGACGCGGTACTACCGCTCGGCCGTGATGCCACCGGACGCCTACCCGGGAGTGCAGAACGGTGAGGCGATCAAGACGGTGGCCGTCGCGAACCTGCTGGTGACGCGGGAGAGCACCGACAGGGCCACGACCGAGGGCATCACCCGCTCGGTGATCAGGAACCGGGACGCGATCGGCCGCGAGGTGCACGCGGCCCAGAAGGTGGACCTGCGCACGGCGATCTACACCGATCCGCTGCCGCTGCACCGGGGCGCCGAGCAGTACTACCGCTCCGCCAAGCCCTGAGCCTCCCGGCGGCCCGGAGCATCGCTCCCCGCCGCTCCCCTCATCCGGCCGCCACGTCACTTCGTCGGTCCGCCGCCCCGGCCGCCCCACCGTCCCGCCCTTCCACGGTTTCCGGTCCACGGTTTCCGGTCAACGGCGGTGGTCCCGGCGGGTGTTCAGCGGCGGATGTCCCGCGAGGGGCCGGCGGGCGGGCGCTCCCCGCGTGCGGTGTTCCGGATCGGCGGGGCGGGCTGGCCGCGCGCTGGCTCCTGGCCGCGTCACGTACGCCGGGGCGTCCGCCGGTCGCCGGGCGAGCTACCCGGGGGCCGTGCCCGCAGGGCGCACCGGGGCCTCTGGCCGCCGTGTTCCCGAGGGCCCCGGCGGGCCCACGGTTCCAGGGAGTGACCCAGCCTCCCACCGGTTTCCGGGAGTTGCGGTATTCCGGGGGCGTCCGGCTGGGAAAGCCAACAGGTGCCAGCGTCCAGCCAGCTGAGAGCACCGACCCGATCGGAGTCGCCCATGCATGACGACCGGACCATCGTCGAGGACCGTCTGCGCCGCGTGCTGAAGGAGCGGGTGCGGCCCGCCGTCCACTCCTCGCCCCGTGGGCTGACCGTCGAGCGCTGGGAGGCGCCGGGCGAACCGGTCCCCGTCGAGGAGGGGTTGGCCGCGCCGTACCGGCCCGCCGAGGTCGGCGAGATGTGGGGACCCGCCTGGGGCACGACCTGGTTCCGGGTCAGCGGCCGGGTGCCGGAGGAGTGGGCGGGGCGGCCCGTGGAGGCCGTGCTCGACCTCGGCTTCGACCGGAACATGCCGGGCTTCCAGTGCGAGGGGCTCGTGTACGCCGCGGACGGGAGCGTGGTGAAGGGGCTCAACCCGCGCAACAGCTGGCTGCGGGTGACCGACGCGGCCCGGGGCGGGGAGGAGGTCACGCTGTTCGTGGAGGCGGCCTCCAACCCGATCGTCAACACTCCCCAGACTCCCACCTACGAGGGGGACGTCCGCACGGCGAGCGACCGGCCGCTCTACCGGCTCGACCGGATGGACCTCGCGGTGTTCGAGGCCGGGGTGTGGGAGCTGGTGCAGGACCTGGAAGTGGCGGACTCGCTGATGCGGGCGCTGCCGCTGGAGGACGCCCGTCGCTGGGAGCTGCTGCGCGCGATCGAGAACTGTCTGGACGCCCTCGACCTCGCGGACGTGCCCGGTACCGCCGGGCGGGGCCGGAAGGCGCTGGCCGGAGTGCTCGCGGTGCCCGCGCGCCCCTCAGCGCACCAGATCAGCGCGGTCGGTCACGCGCATATCGACTCCGCCTGGCTCTGGCCGCTGCGCGAGACGGTACGGAAGGTCGCCCGTACCGCGTCGAACGTGCTGAACCTGATGGACGACGACCCGGGCTTCGTCTTCGCCATGTCGCAGGCGCAGCAGTTCGCCTGGCTCAAGGACCACCGGCCCGAGGTGTACGAGGGAGTGCGCCGCCGGGTGGCGGAGGGCCGGTTCGTACCGGTCGGCGGCATGTGGGTGGAGTCGGACACCAACATGGTGGGCGGGGAGGCGATGGCGCGGCAGTTCCTCTACGGCAAACGGTTCTTCCTGGAGGAGTTCGGGGTCGAGACCCGGGAGGTGTGGCTGCCCGACTCGTTCGGCTACACCGCCGCGATGCCGCAGATCGTCCGGCTGGCCGGTGCCGACTGGTTCCTCACGCAGAAGATCTCCTGGAGTCAGACCAACGCCTTCCCGCACCACACGTTCTGGTGGGAGGGGATCGACGGCACCCGGGTCTTCACCCACTTCCCGCCGGTCGACACCTACAACTCCGACCTGGGGGGCGACGAGTTGGGGCACGCGGCGCGCAACTACCGGGAGAAGGGGGGTGGTACGCGGTCCCTCGCCCCCTTCGGCTGGGGCGACGGCGGTGGCGGTCCCACCCGGGAGATGCTGGCCCGGGCCGCCCGCCTCCGTGACCTGGAGGGATCCCCACGGGTGACGGTGGAGCCGCCCGCGGCCTTCTTCGCCAAGGCCCGCGAGGAGTACCCCGACGCCCCGGTCTGGCTGGGGGAGCTGTACCTGGAGCTGCACCGCGGCACCTACACCTCGCAGGCCAAGACGAAGCAGGGCAACCGGCACGCGGAGTCGCTGCTCCGCGAGGCGGAGCTGTGGTCCGCGACGGCGGCGGTGCGCACGGCGGAGGAGCCCGAGCCGTACGCCTACCCCCACGACCGGCTGGAGGCGTTGTGGAAGACGGTGCTGCTGCACCAGTTCCACGACATCCTGCCCGGCTCCTCGATCGCCTGGGTGCACCGTGAGGCGCGGGAGACCTACCGGCGGGTCCGGACCGAACTGGAGGAGATCGTCGCGGCGGCGCAGACCGCGCTCGCCGGACCGGGAGAACACCCGATGGTGTTCAACGGGGCGCCCCACGCGCGCGGCGGCGTCCCGGCGGGCGGCGCGGCCACGCCCGGCGGCCACACCGCGGACGCGGTCACCGCGCGGGAGCGGCCGGAGGGCGGCTGGACGCTCTCCAACGGGCTGCTCCGGATCGAGATCGACAGCCGTGGCCTGGTCGTCTCGGCATATGACACCGGGGCGGGGCGGGAGGCGGTGGCGCCGGGGCGGGCGGCCAACCTGCTCCAGATCCACCCGGACTTCCCCAACCACTGGGACGCCTGGGACGTGGACGCCTTCTACCGGCACAACGTCACGGACCTGACCGAGCTGTCCGGCACCGGTGGACCGGCGCTGACCGAGTCGACCGGGGAGCGGGCCACGGTACGGGTGGCCCGGGACTTCGGACACTCCGGGGTCGCCCAGTGGCTGACGCTGCGCGCGGGCTCCCGGGTGCTGGACATCGAGACCGAGGTGGACTGGCAGGAGACGGAGACCCTCCTCAAGGTGGCCTTCCCGCTGGACGTGCGGGCCGACCGGTCCGCGGCGGAGACCCAGTTCGGGCACGTCTTCCGGGCGACGCACACCAACACCACGTGGGAGGCGGCGAAGTTCGAGATCTGCGCGCACCGCTGGATCCACGTGGGCGAGCCGGACTGGGGCGCGGCGCTACTGAACGACTCCACCTACGGGCACGACGTGACCCGCGACGTCCGTCCGGACGGCGGCCAGACCACCACCGTGCGACTCTCGCTGCTGCGCGCGCCCCGCTACCCGGACCCCGAGACCGACCAGGGCACCCACCGGATGCGCTACGCGCTGGCGCCGGGTGCCGGGATCGACGACGCGGTGCGCGAGGGGCACTGGATCAACCTGCCCGAGCGGACCGTCCCGGGCGGCGGCGCCCTGGTGCGTCCGCTGGTCGGGGTGGACAACGACCTGGTCGTGGTGGAGGCGGTCAAGCTGGCGGAGGACCGGAGCGGGGACGTGGTGGTGCGGCTGTACGAGGCGGGCGGGAGCCGGGCGACCGCCCGCCTGACCCCCGGCTTTCCGGTGGCCTCGGTGCGCCCGGTCGACCTGCTGGAGCGGCCGATCGGGGAGGAGGAGCCGCCGGGGCCGCTGGCGGCGTCCGTCCGGTCGGTCTCCCCGGCGCCCGACGGGCCGGGGGTGACGCTCACCCTGCGCCCGTTCCAGATCCTCACCCTGCGTCTGGAGCGTTCCTCGGCAGACTGACGGTGACGCGCAGTCCGCGCGGCTCGTCCCGGGCGAAGGCGAGCCGCGCGCCGCCGGCCTCCAGCAGCGCGCGGGCGATGGAGAGCCCGAGGCCGGTACCGGAGACGTTCTGGTGACGGCCGCTGCGCCAGAAGCGGTCGCCGATCCGCTCCAGTTCCTCGTCGGTCAGGCCGGGGCCGCCGTCGTCGACCACCAGCGTGACCCACTCGGCGTCCCGGGCGACGGTCACCGTGACCTCCCCGCCCTCGGGCGTGAACTTCACGGCGTTGTCGACGACGGCGTCCAGCGCGCTGGAGAGCGCCACCGGGTCGGCCCACCCGGTGGCGGCCGTGAGTCCGGCGGCCCGCAGGGCGACGCCCTTCCGCTCGGCGACCGGCCGCCACGCTCCGGCGCGTTCGGCCGCCACCTCGGCCACGTCGGTCAGGCGCGCGTCGGGGGGCGAGTGCTCGGCCAGCGCCAGGCCGAGCAGCCCGTCGAGCACCTCGGCCAGCCGCTTCCCCTCGGCCCGCACGGAGGCGATCTCGTCCCGCGCCTCCGGGAGTTCCAGACTGAGCAGTTCCATGCGCAGCAGCAGCGCGTTGAGTGGGTTCCGCAGCTGGTGTGAGGCGTCGGCGACGAAGGCGCGCTGCTGTTCCAGCACGTTCTCCACGTTGTCCGCCATCTCGTTGAATGAGGTGGCCAGCCGCCGCAGTTCGGGCGGCCCCTCGGAGGCGGCCACCCGGGAGGTCAGCTTGCCGGTGGCGATCTCGTGGGTGGCCCGGTCCAGGGTCCGTACCGGGCGCAGCACCCAGCCGGTCAGTCGCAGGGCGGCCGCCACGGCCAGCAGCATCGCCGCGGCCTCCCCGGCGACGATGGGCAGCCAGCCGCGCAGGATGCGCGAGCGCAGCGCGCCGGTGGGCGAGTCGGTCAGCACCACGGCGACGACGTCGCCGTCGCGGATGACGGGTGAGGCCACGGCGATCCGCGCCGAGTCCCACGGCCACACCTGCGGTGGGTCGTGGCTGCGGCGTCCGGCCAGCGCCTCGGAGAACGCGCGCCCGCGCGCCCCGGCGTCGGCGTCCTCGGCGCCCTCCCAGCCGTCGGGCGCCGTGGCCATGGCGGTGCGGTCCCGGTAGTAGACGCCGACGCGGACGCCGTACAGGTCGTGGTAGCGGTCCAGTTCCAGCTGAAGGGCGGCGCGCCGCTCGGTGTCGTCCCGCGAGGTGACGTACTGGGCGAGAGCGGCGAACCGCGCGGTGTCGTCGATCCGGTCGACGACGACCCGCTGCTGTTCCGCGGTCGCCTGCCCCGCGGCGAGCGGAAAGCCGAGGGCGAGCAGCACCCCGGAGAGGAGCAGGGTGAGGAGGGAGAGGAGGCGGGTCCGCACGGCGCGTCCGGCGCTCTAGGCGTGCTGCTCGACGAGCCGGTAGCCGACCCCGCGCACCGTCTCGACCAGGTCGGGGCGGCCGAGCTTGGCGCGGAGCGAGGCGACGTGCACCTCCAGGGTGCGGCCGGTTCCCTCCCAACTGCTCCGCCAGACCTCGCTGATGATCTGCTCCCGCCGGAAGACCACCCCGGGGCGCTGGGCCAGGAGCGCGAGCAGGTCGAACTCCTTGCGGGTGAGCGCCACCACGTCCTCGCCCACCGTGACGCGGCGGGTGGCGAGGTCGATGGTGACCTCGCCCAGCCGGAGGGTGGGCTCGCCGCCCTCGGTGTTCCGCCCGGGGGGTGGCTCCTCGGCGGAGCGGCGGCTGACGGCGTGGATCCGCGCGAGCAGTTCACCGATGTCGTACGGCTTGACGACGTAGTCGTCGGCGCCGAGGTTGAGCCCGTGGATGCGGGAACGGACGTCGGCTCGGGCGGTCACCATGATCACCGGGGTGCCGGTGGTGCGGCGGATCCGGTCACAGACCTCGAAGCCGTCCCGGTCCGGGAGGCCCAGGTCCAGCAGGACCACCCCGAACGGCGCGGAGTCCGCGGCGTCGCCCCCGGACCCGGTGGGCAGCAGCCGCTCCAGGGCCTCCTCGCCGCTGCGGGCCTGCGTCACCTCGAAGCCGTGCCGCGCGAGTACGGCGGCGAGGGCCGTGGCGACGCGGTCGTCGTCCTCCACAAGCAGCAGCCTCATGGCCTCCCGGCCCTCCTCTCACGGATCGGCCGCCCGCCGTCCGGCGCGCGGCTCCGGCCGGTTCGGCCGCTGTCCGGATCTCCGGTTCCGCGCGCCCGGGTTTCCCGGTACGCCGGATTCCCGAGTCCGGGGTCACTGGATATTCCTGGGGCACGCGATTCCTCTGGGATTACCACGGGGATATTCCCGTGGGCGCCACCCGCAGATTCTCCCCCGGCCGCACCCCGCGAAGCGCCGTCGGGACGGTCAGACGCGGCGCCGGAGAGCGCCCAGCACTGCATCAACTCCGATCCACACACCCGAGTCAAGGCCACCTCGACCGCTTTGGCCGGAGTGCCGGTTTGCGGCCGGATCGTTATGCTCAATTTCCCCTCAGATGTAATGACGGTCACCCGGGCGGCTGTCTAGGGTCCTCGCAACCCGACGAGGACGGAGCTACACGCCGATGAGCAAAGAATCGGTGCCCCAGGACGCCGCTCCCGCGGCGGACGATCTGGTCGTACTGAACCATGTGAACAAGCACTTCGGTGCCCTGCACGTGCTCCAGGACATCGACCTGACCATCGAGCGCGGCGAGGTCGTCGTCGTCATCGGGCCCTCGGGGTCCGGAAAGTCCACCCTGTGCCGCACCATCAACCGGCTGGAGACGGTGGACAGCGGGCACATCAGCATCGACGGCAAGCCGCTCCCGCAGGAGGGCAAGGAGCTGGCCAGGCTCCGCTCGGACGTCGGCATGGTCTTCCAGTCGTTCAACCTCTTCGCGCACAAGACGGTGCTGGAGAACGTCACGCTCGGCCAGACGAAGGTCCGCCACACCCCGAAGGCCGCGGCGGAGCAGAAGGCGCGTGCCCTGCTGGACCGGGTCGGGGTGGGCAGCCAGGCCGACAAGTACCCGGCCCAGCTGTCGGGTGGTCAGCAGCAGCGGGTCGCGATCGCCCGCGCGCTGGCGATGGACCCGAAGGTGATGCTCTTCGACGAGCCGACCTCCGCGCTCGACCCCGAGATGATCAACGAGGTCCTTGAGGTCATGAAACAGCTGGCGCAGGACGGCATGACGATGGTGGTCGTCACGCACGAGATGGGCTTCGCACGCTCCGCGGCCAACCGGGTGGTCTTCATGGCCGACGGCCGGATCGTCGAGGAGGCGACGCCGGAGCAGTTCTTCAACAACCCCCGCAGTGACCGGGCGAAGGACTTCCTCGCCAAGATCCTCCACCACTGACGCCGACAGCCGGCGCCCCCGACGAGCAGACGAGCAAGGGAAGTTCACCATGAAGCTCCGCAAGACCACCGCCATGGCCGCCCTCGCGCTGGCCCTGACCGCCACCGCCGCCTGTGGCGGCAAGGACGGCGAGGCCGGGGACCAGGAGAAGAAGACCGACGAGAAGGCGCTGCCCACCTACGAGGTGGCCAAGGACGTGGACATCGACTCCGCGGTGTTCGAGAAGGCGAAGAAGCGCGGCAAGCTGATCATCGGCGCCAAGGCCGACCAGCCCTACCTCGGTTTCCAGAACCAGTCCTCCAAGAAGTACGAGGGCTTCGACATCGAGATAGCCAAGATGGTCGCCGCCGACCTCGGATTCGACCCCGAGAAGCAGGTCCAGTTCAAGACGATCGACTCCTCGATCCGTGAGACCGCTATCTCCAAGGGCCAGGTCGACCTGATGGTGGGCACCTACACCATCAACGACGAGCGCAAGAAGCAGGTCGACTTCGTCGGCCCGTACTACATGGCGGGCCAGGACCTGCTGGTACGCAAGGACGAGAAGGACATCAAGGGCCCGGACAGCATCAAGGGCAAGAAGGTCTGCTCGATCACCGGCTCGACCCCGCTCCAGAACATCAAGGAAAACAAGGGCAAGTACGGCGCCGAGCCGGTCGAGTTCGGCAAGTACACCGACTGCGTCAAGCAGCTGATCGACGGTCAGGTCGACGCCATGACCACGGACGACGCCATCCTCAAGGGATACGCGGCGCAGCGCCCGACCAAGCTGAAGGTCGTCGGCGAGCTGTTCAGCGAGGAGCCCTACGGCATCGGCCTCAAGAAGGGGCAGGACAAGCTCCAGAAGGCCGTCACCGACGCGGTCAAGAAGCACCAGGAAAACGGTGACTACGAGAAGGCGTACGACGCGACGCTGGGCCTCTCCGGCTCCAAGTTCGTCGAGCCGCCGGCGCTGGACAACTGACCCGAACGCGCATCGGCACGCTCAGTGTCCCGTACGCCCGCCCCGCGCGCGTGCGTACGGGACACGCCTTTCCCTGACCGCTCCGCGGAGACTCCATGAATGTTCTGCTCGACAATCTGGAACTGTTCCGAGAAGGACTCGTCGGAACTGTTTCACTGACCGCCGCCAGCGCCGTCATCGCGCTCGTGGTGGGGGTCCTGATAGCCGGTTTCCGGGTGTCCCCCGTACCGCCACTGCGGATATTCGGCACGGCCTGGGTGACGTTGCTGCGCAACACCCCGCTCACGCTGCTCTTCATGATGATGTTCTTCGTCCTGCCGGAGATCGTCTTCCCCGGGATGAGCTCCTACGTGCTCGCGGTGCTGGCCCTCGGCTTCTACACCTCGGCCTTCGTGTGTGAGGCGGTCCGCTCCGGCATCAACACCGTGCCGCTCGGACAGGCGGAGGCGGCCCGCAGCATCGGGATGACCTTCGTGCAGACACTCACCAGCATCGTGCTCCCGCAGGCCACCCGGACCGTTCTGCCGCCGCTCAGCAGCATCATGATCGCGCTCACCAAGAACTCCGCCATCGCCGGCGCCTTCGACAACATGGAACTCTTCAACGTCCAGAAGGTGCTCAGCGACAAGGGCTTCGAGGTGATGGTGATCTTCGTCTGGGTCGCCATCGCGTACCTCATCCTCGTCTTCCTCATCAGCGGCCTCTTCCGGCTGCTGGAGCGCCGTCTGGGGGTCGCCCGATGAGCTCCTCCGTTCTCTACGACTCACCGGGGCCCAGGGCCCGCGCCCGCAACCGCGTCTACGCGGTCGCCGGCTCGGTCGCCATCCTCGGACTGATCGCCTTCGTGGGCCTCCGGCTCGCGAACGCGGGGCACTTCTCCGCCGAGATGTGGGACATCTTCAACTACTCGGGTGTCCGCAACTCGATCATCGACGGCATGGTCCGCACCCTCCAGGCGTTCGCGATCGCCGCCGTCCTCTCGCTCGCGCTCGCCGTGGTGCTGGCCATGGCCCGGCTCTCCGACCACAAGCCGGTCAGCTGGGTGGCGACCGGCATCATCGAGCTGTTCCGCGCGGTCCCGCTCCTGATCACCATCTACGTGCTGTGGGTGGGCTTCTTCACCAGCGACCCGATGTGGGCCGTGGTCATCGGCCTCACGCTCTACAACGGCGCCTTCCAGGCCGAGGTGCTCCGGGCCGGCATCAACGCGGTGCCGAAGGGCCAGGCGGAGGCCGCGTACGCGCTGGGCATGCGGAAGACCCAGGTCATGCTGACCGTGCTGCTCCCGCAGGCCGTCCGCTCCATGCTGCCGACGATCATCAGCCAGCTGGTGGTCACGCTAAAGGACACCTCGCTCGGCTTCGTCATCACCTACGAGGAGCTGCTGCGGGCCGGACAGCTGCTGGCCTCCAACACCATCGTCAACGACGAGAACCCCTACGTTCCCGTGATCATGGTGGTCGGCGCGATCTACATCGCGATGTGCCTGGCGCTCTCGGGGCTCGCGCAGTGGATCGAGCGGCGCGGACGGCGTGCCAAGACCGGGATCGCGATGGGCGGTGGCGACATGGCCGAGGTCGCCGACGGACCGGACGGAGCGGCTCCGGACACCCGGAAGGTCAACTGACGGACCGGACGGGCGGAAACCGCGACCAGCGGGCACCTTCCGCCCCACCCGGCACTGCCCGTTCCCCCGCCGCTTGACGGGGGAACGGGCAGTGGGTTGCATTCTTCATGTGATCGCGCACCGGGCCCAGTTGCCTCCCCCACACCGCACCCACACGAGGTCCGGCCGCTCCGCTGTGCCCGGCCCGTCCCAGGGCCGGTACCCCCGCCCGGTCCACCGCGCGCACACCGAGCCCACCCGGCCGGGCGACCGAGAGGAACTCCCGGGGTCGGCAGCGTGAGCGACTCGGCCGTCCTGGTCGTCGGCGCCGGACCCACCGGACTCGCCCTCGCCCTCGCCCTCGCCCGGCACGCCGTGCCCTCGATCGTGCTCGACGCGACCGACGGCGCGCCCCCACGCCGCGCCACCCGCAGCTGCGTCCTGCGGCCGGACACCGCCGCCTGGCTGCCCACGGTTGACGGCGCCCGCTGGCCCGGCTGGCGGATCCAGCGGCGGCGACAGCTGGTGCGACACCTCCCGCTGGAGCCCGGCGACTCCCCCGTGCACCTCGAACAGCACGCCCTGGAGCGGGCGTTGCGCGACGCGCTGGGGCGCGAGACCCACGCCACGATCGTCAGCGGCGGCCACGTCGACCATCTGGAGCAGGACGCCGACGGGATCACCGCCCACACCCGCGAGCCGAACGGCGCCTGGTGGCGCGGCAGCTTCCTGGTGGGCTGCGACGGAGCCCGCTCCACCGTCCGGAAACTGCTCGGCGTGCGGTTCGCGGGGCGGACCGCCGTGGAACGGCACGCCGTCGCCGCGCTCCGCACCCGCCTCCCCTGGGAAGGCGAGGCCCTGCTCCACCGGGACCCGGGCGGCGAACCGGGCGAGGTCACCGCGCGGCCCCTGCCCGGCGGCGTCTGGCGGCTCGACTGGCTCCTCCCCCCACGCGGCGAACTCGTCACCCCCGAGGAACTGCTGGACCGCATCCACGACACCCTCGCCGTCTGGTGCGCCGAGGAGGGCGAACCCGCCGAGGGCCACCCCTACGAACTGCTCGACACCGGGGTGCACATCAGCCACCAGCGCCTCGCCCGACACTGGCGCGTCGAACGCGCCTTCCTCGCCGGGGACGCGGCGCATCTGGAGGGCGCCCTCGGCGTCTCCTCGGTCGACGAGGGACTGCGCGACGCCGCCAACCTCGCCTGGAAACTCGCCCTCGCCTGGCACGGCGGCCACCGGGGAACGGCCACCGAAACCCTGCTGGACAGCTACGAGACGGAGCGGCGCGGAGCCGTCGGGGCCCGGCTGCGCGCCGTCGACCAGGTGCTCCCGCTGGTGCGGCGCGGCGGTGGGCTGCGCACCCTGCTGCCCGGCGGCGGCGCCCGCGCCCACCTCGAACTGCTCGCCGACTGCCACCTCGGGCGCGGGCCGCTGGGCGGCCCGCCCCGCTACGCCAGGTCGCCGCTCGCCCCCGCGCGGGAGACGGTGGTGCCGGTGCCCGTCGCCACCACGCCGGGCTCCACCGTGGCCGACGTGCCGGTGACCTCGCTCAGCGGGGAACGCGGACGGCTCCGCGGCTGGCTGGGCGGCGCCGGGGACGGCGGTGAACTGCTGGTCGTCCTCGTCGCCCCGGGCACCGGGGTGTGGGACAGCCGCCACTGGCGTTCGGCGGGCATGATGCCGGAACTCGCCGCTACCGTACGGGGGTTGCCGCTCCGGGCCGAGCTGCTGGTCGCGGAGAGCTACCCCGGCGCGGCGGCGCACACCGTGCTCGCCATCAGGCCGGACGGGCACCTGGTGGCGGCGCTACCCGCCGCCCGGACCGGGCAGTTGCGGGCCTGCGCGGAGGCGGTGAGCGGCGGCGCCGGCGACCGCGGGCAACTCGCCTCGTAGACCGGGGAGTCGTGGTGGCCGTACGCGGTTCGCCCGGACGCCGGCCGACGCCGCGCCGGCGCGCGGTGCCCCGCGCTCCGGTATTCCGGCTCCGGACCGGCGGCCACGCGACGCGGTGGCGGACGCGGGGGTGCGGGCTGGTCGAGGACGCCGCAGAGGTGTGCGGAGAGGTGTGCGCCGGGAGCGGCCGCGCCAGCCGTGGGCTTCCGGGAACAGCCCGCTGGGCGGCGTGGGCACGAGGTCGCGCGCGGGCGGGCGGCACCGGACCGCGGCGTCCGGCGGGACCTTGCCGTACACCCGGCCCTGGCACTGCCGTGCGGCGGGCGAGGCGTCATCTTCCCCTAGAGGTCGGGGAGTTCGGCCTCCAGTGCCTCAGCGTCCTCGCCCTCCTCCTCCAGCGCCTGCCGGACCACGCGCAGCGCCAGCCCTTCCGCGTACCCCTTGCGCGCGAGCATCCCGGCGAGTCGGCGCATCCGCTTCGTCCGGTCCAGCCCGCGGGTCGCCCGGAGTTTCCGCTCCACCAGCGCCCGCGCCGTCTCCTCCTCCTGTTCGGAGGCCAGTTGGCCCACGGCCTCGTCGACGACCGCGCTGTCCATCCCCTTGGCGCGCAGTTCCCTGGCGAGCGCCCGGCCCGCCAGCCCCCTGCCGTGGTGCCGGGACTCCACCCACGCCTCGGCGAAGGCGGCGTCATCGACCAGCCCGACGTCCTCGAAGCGGGCGAGCACCTCCTCGATCGCCTCGTCCGGCACGTCACGGCGGCGCAGGGCGACCGCCAGTTCCTGGCGCGTACGCGGTGTGGTGCTCAACAGACGGAGGCAGATCGACCGCGCCCGCTCCACCGGGTCGCGGGTGGCCGGATCCGGCTCCACCTGTTCCTCGCGTCCCGCGCCATCGCGCCGGGCCGCACGGGAGCCGCGCTCCCGACGTCCCTTCCGCGCCCCGCTAGACAAGCGCGATGGCCCCGTCCCGGCCCTCGACGGGACGGGGCCATCGCTGTCCAGGGGGTCGGGGTACCGGTCGCCGGGTCGCCACTCCCCTGACTGACCGGGCACCCACTCCTCCGCGGGCTCCAGCCCCGCGTGGGCCTCCTCATACTCCGGAAGCTCCGACCGTCCGGGAGGCCACGGTTCCTCGGGCCAGTCGGTACGCCGGGTCACGGATCAGCTCTTGGCCGCGGCGGTCTTGGTCGCCTTGCTCGCCTTGGTGGTCTTGGCCGCCGGGGCGGCCTTGGCCTCCACGGGGGCGGGCACGGACGGGGCCGCGGCTGACGGGGTGTCATCGGCGCCGGTGCCGCTCGCGGGCTCCTCGGCCACCACGCCGATCCCGAGCTTCTCCTTGATCTTCTTCTCGATCTCGTTGGCGAGATCCGGGTTGTCCCGGAGGAAGTTGCGGGCGTTCTCCTTGCCCTGCCCCAGCTGGTCGCCCTCGTAGGTGTACCAGGCTCCGGACTTGCGGATGAAGCCGTGCTCCACGCCCATGTCGATCAAACCGCCCTCGCGGCTGATGCCCATGCCGTACAGGATGTCGAACTCGGCCTGCTTGAAGGGGGGCGCGACCTTGTTCTTGACGACCTTGACCCGGGTCCGGTTGCCCACCGCGTCCGTGCCGTCCTTCAGGGTCTCGATCCGGCGGATGTCGAGCCGCACCGAGGCGTAGAACTTCAGGGCCCGGCCACCGGTGGTGGTCTCGGGCGAACCGAACATCACGCCGACCTTCTCGCGAAGCTGGTTGATGAAGATCGCGGTGGTCTTGGACTGGTTGAGCGCCCCCGCGATCTTCCGCAGCGCCTGGCTCATCAGCCGTGCCTGGAGGCCGACATGGGAGTCGCCCATCTCGCCCTCGATCTCCGCACGGGGCACCAGCGCGGCGACGGAGTCGACGATGATCAGGTCCAGCGCACCGGAGCGGATCAGCATGTCGGTGATCTCAAGGGCCTGTTCGCCGTTGTCCGGCTGGGAGAGGATCAGCGCGTCGGTGTCGACCCCCAGCCGCTTGGCGTACTCGGGGTCGAGCGCGTGCTCGGCGTCGACGAAGGCGACCGTGCCGCCCGCCCGCTGGGCGTTGGCGACCGCGTGCAGGGTCAGGGTGGTCTTTCCGGAGGACTCGGGGCCGTACACCTCCACCACCCGGCCGCGTGGCAGCCCTCCGACCCCGAGCGCCACGTCGAGAGCGGTGGAGCCGGTGGGGATGATCTCGATCGGCTCGTTCGGCCGCTCCCCCATGCGCATCACGGCGCCCTTGCCGAATTGCCGTTCAATCTGCGCGAGCGCGGCGTCGAGCGCCTTCTCGCGATCAGTACCTGCCATGGGTGCCACCCGGTTGTTTGCTTGAGTCGATCGCTTCACGTCCACCGACGCTAGCGCCTGCCACTGACAATCGGCCCGAACCGCCTGAGCGGAGAGGCCGGACGGATAACTCGCCGGCCCCCTATAAGAATCCATGTTCGATTATTGAGTCAAGCCACCACCGCTCCCTGTGGAAAACCTGGAAAACCGCTGCTCACACGGGGTGGAGCGGCAATCCGCCCCGTCCCCTCCGCCTCGATCCCCCCACCCACGACCGGTCCGCCTGACCCGCGACTGGCCCGCAACTGGCCCACGACCGGCCCACATCCGCCCCCTCCCGGTTCGCCCCACGCCCCACCACCGGCTTCGGACTCCCGGCCCGTCAGCCCGACCCGTCAGCCGGCCCGTCACCCACGTCGGTCGCCGGTCGCCGCGCGCCGGTACGCGCTCAGCGTCGGTTCAGCCGGGGGTCGGTCACGTCGTACCGCTTCACGTAGGCCCCGAGGAACCCCTGGAGCGTGGCGGTGGCGGGCACCGCGACGAGCGCCCCCACCACACCCATCAGCGAGGTGCCGACGATCACCGAGCCGAAGGCCACAGCGGGGTGGATGTCCACGGTCCGCGCGGTGATCCGCGGCTGGAGCACGTAGTTCTCGAACTGCTGGTACAGCACGACGAAGACCAGCACCCAGACCGCCGCCCAGGGGTCCTGGGTGAAGGCGATCAGCATCGGGAGCGCCCCCGCGAGGTAGGTGCCGACCGTCGGCACGAACTGCGAGACGACACCGACCCACGCCGCGAGCGCGTAGGCGTAGGGCACCCCCATCAGCTCCAGGAAGACGTAGTGCGCGCCGCCCGACACCAGGGCCATCAGGGCCCGGGAGTAGATGTAGCCCCCGGTCTTGAGTACCGCGATCTCCCAGGCACGCAGCACCTCGCACTGCCGGGCCGGAGGAAGGACCGAGCAGAGCGCGCGGCGCATCCGGGGGCCGTCGGCGGCGAAGTAGAAGGCGAACAGCAGGACGGTCAGCAACTGGAAGACGCCGCCCAGCACCGTCGCGGAGATCCCCCACACGCTGCTGGCGCTGGACTGCACGTACCGCCGCAGCCAGTCCGAGTGGAGCACGTCGTTCTGGAGTTCGTCGACGCTCAGGTCCGTCCCGAAGGTGGCGTTGATCCACGAGATCACGTCCGCGACGGAGGCGGGCAGCTTGTCGATGATCCGCGTGATCTGCTCGGCGAACACCGAGCCGAGCGCGGTGAAGAACCCCGCCGTCAGCACCAGCAGCAGCACGAAGACCAGCCCGGTCGCGAGTCCGCGCCGCACCCCGCGCGACGCCAGCCGGTCCACCAGGGGCTCGATGGCGAGCGCGAGGAAGAAGGCGATCAGGATGTTCAGCAGCAGCCCGATGACCTCCAGGAAGGCCCAGCTGGCCAGCTGGAAGGCGGCCAGCAGGAGCAGCGCGAGCACCAGCGCGCGGGGCAGCCAGCCGGGCATCCGCTCGCCCGGCGAGGTCCGGGAGCCGCCGGGCGGCTTCCCCGCGCCGGACCCGACGGCCCCGCTCCCCGCGAGAACCCCGGTCACCGGGGGCTCAGCGGCGCCAGCCGTCCCGGCGCCGCCGGAGGATGCGGTGGGCCCACCGGCCGGGGCGCCGGAGGGACCGGGCCGCTGCCCGGCTCCCTCGGCCCCAGCGGCTCCCCCAGCCCTCTCGACTCCCCCGATGTTCCCGGAGACCCCGGACTCCCCCGCGCCTCCCGGCTTCCGGGCGGACCGGCCCGCGTCGTCGTTCCGTTCCTCCAGCCCCTCCGGCTCGTCACCTTCCGCCACGCCCACGCCAATAAGTGTCACCTATAGGCATATACCGGACAGGAACGACTCACCTGCGATCAGCCGGAACCTCCATCGCGCGGCACACCACGCGCCAGACCTCCTTCGCCGACCAACCCGCCTCCAGCGCCTCGTACACCGTCCTGCCGCCCAGTTCGGACATCACGTGATCACGGGCGAAGGAGTCCGCGTAGGAGTCACCGAAGTGCTCCGCCATCCGCGCCCAGAAGTCGGTCAACCGCATGGGGCCAGTATCCCCGCCCACGCGACGCGTCCGTACCCGCGTCCCGCGGACCGGCGCGAGGTCCCGGCCCGCGCCCTCACCAGCCCAGCGCCCGGACGGCGGCCGTACCCGCCACCGCCACGGCGATCACCACCAGGAACGGGGCGCGCAGCACCAGGGCGAGCGCGGCGGCGGCGAGTCCCGCCGCCCGCGCGTCCAGCACCAGCTCCGTCCCCGAACCGCCGGACTGGAAGGTCTGCTGCGCGGTGAGCGCCGCGAGCAGCGCCACCGGCAGCAGCGCCGCGAGACGGCGCACCAGCGGACGTTCGAGTATCCCCGCCGGAACGGAGAGGCCGAGCAACTTCACCAGGTAGCACCCGGCGACCGTCAGCAGTATCGCGATCCACGTCCCACTCATCGGGTGCTCTCCCCCCGCTCGTCCCGCTCCACTCGCGCCCGCTCCAGATGGCCCTTCGGGCTCGTCGGCCCGGCGGTCTCCCCGTCGCTCCCGTCGCCGCGGCGGCCCCGGCCGCACGCCGTGCGGACCAGCAGCACCGCGGGGGCGGCCAGCGCCGCGGCCAGCACCGGCACCCCGGAGGGCAGCAGCGGGAGGAGGCCCAGGCCCAGCAGGACGGCGAGCGCCGCCGTGGCCCGCTCCGTCGGGGTGCGCAGCATCGGCGCGAGCAGGGCGAGGAAGACGGCGGGACCGGCGGCGTCCAGCCCCCACGCGCTGGTGTCGCCCAGCGCCCCGGCCCCGACCACACCGAGCAGGGTGGTCGCGTTCCACAGCACGAAGACGGCACAGCCGGTGACCACGAATCCGAGACGCGCGGTGCGGCGGTCCCGCTGGGCGAGCGCGACGACCGAGGTCTCGTCGATCACCCAGTGCGCCGCCAGCGGGCGGAGCCAGCCGGGGAGCCGCAGGAGGGTGGCCAGCCGCAGCCCGTAGAAGGCGTTCCGCAGGCCGAGGAAGAAGGCCCCGGCCGCCGCCGTGACCGGGTTCACTCCGGTGGCCACCGCGCTCACCAGCGCGAACTGTGAGGCTCCGGTGAACACGAACAGGCTGAGCACACACGCCTGGAGCGGGGTGATCCCGGCGTCGGCCGCGGTCACCCCGAAGGCGAACCCGGAGAGGCCGACGGCCACGCCGACGCCGAGCGCGTCCCGGACGACCGCCCGGTCCCCTCGGTCCGGGTCGGCGCCGGATCCGGAGCCGGGGCGCGTGCCGTCCCCCCGCGGGGGTTCCGGGGGCACCGCGGCGCGGGGGGTGCCGGGAGCGCCGGTGGCCCCCGAGGTCCGGCGCGCGCCGGACATGTCTGTCGGCTCGTCCATACGGCGCACGCTACGGCGGGCTCTCGCCACCGGTCTTGTACGTTCTTGCGCGCCCCCGCTGGTACGCCCCCGGGGGAACCCCGAACACCCTGCTGAAGTGCCGGGTCAGATGGGGCTGGTCGGTGAAGCCGACGGCCAGGGCCGCCGTGGCCGGGGAGTGCCCGGCGTCCAGCAGGGCCCGCGCCCGGTGGACCCGCGCGTTGGTCAGCCAGCTGTGTGGGGGCATCCCGTACCGCTCGCGGAAGGCGCGCAGCAGCGCGAACGGGCGGCTGCCGAGTTCGGCGGCGAGCCCTTCCAGGGTGGGCGGGTCCACCATCCGCTCCTCCAGCACGGCCCGGGCGCGCGCTGCCTGCCGGGCGCCCGCGGTGGGCGCCTCGCGCTCGGGGGCCGGGCCGCCGTTGCGCCGGAGGAGGCGGGCCAGCGTGACCCGCATCAGGGTGTCGGCGGCCAGCGCCTCGCCACGCTCGGCCGCCCGGTGGACCCGCTGGACGAGCCGCACGGCGCCCGGGTCCGCGAGGACCGGGGCGCGGAAGCCGGGGGTTCCGCGCAGCCCCAGCGTCTCGGCGGCGACCTCGGCGACCAGCCCCGGCTCCGGGTACAGCGCGCTGTACCGCCAGCCGTCCGGCACTCCGGCCCGCCCAGTGTGCGGGGTGTCGGGGTTGATCAGGGCCAGCTCCCCGGGGCCCGCCCGGTGGGTCCCGCCGCCGTGCGCGAAGACCTCCACCCCCTCGGCGATCGCCGCGACGACGTAGCCGCGGTGGGTGTGCCGCAGGAAGGTCTTGCGGACGTAGCGCGCGCGGAGCAGGTCCACGTCCGGGAGCGCGGGGTGCTGCCATAGGCGCGCGCGCTCGCCCGTACCGTCACTCATGGGTCCCCCGTTCCGCTCGGTCCGCACAGGCAGTCTGCGCCACCGGCGCCCCGGCCGCCCGCGCCGTCCACCCGCTGGAACGCCTGGTCCGGCGGGGCGCGGGCGCCGGGCCACCCGGTCTGACGGTGTCAGTGGCCCGGGGCACGATGGGAGCATGGGCCAGACCTCGGCGCTCGCCGCCTTCTCCCCCGCCACCCGAGCGTGGTTCACGGGCGCCTTCACCGCGCCCACCGCCGCGCAGACCGGTGCCTGGGAGGCGCTCGCCGGGGGCTCGGACGCGCTGGTCGTGGCCCCCACCGGCTCCGGGAAGACCCTCGCCGCCTTCCTCGCCTCACTCGACGCGCTCGCCTCCACCCCGCCCCCGGCCGACCCGCTCCGGCGGTGCCGGGTGCTGTACGTCTCGCCGCTCAAGGCGCTCGCCGTCGACGTCCAGCGGAACCTTCGCAGCCCGCTGACGGGCATCCGCCAGGAGTCGGTGCGGCTCGGGCTGCCCGAGCCGGACATCCGGGTGGGCATCCGGTCGGGGGACACCCCGGCCACCGAGCGCCGCGCCCTCGCCCGGCGCCCGCCGGACATCCTGATCACCACCCCGGAGTCGCTGTTCCTGATGCTCACCTCCTCCGCGCGGGAGGCGCTCGGCGGCGTCGAGACCGTGATCGTGGACGAGGTGCACGCGGTCGCGGGCACCAAGCGCGGCGCCCATCTCGCGCTCTCCCTGGAGCGGCTGGACGAGCGCCTGGAGCGCCCGGCCCGGCGCGTCGGCCTGTCCGCGACCGTCCGCCCGGTGGACGAGGTCGCCCGCTTCCTCTCCCCCCGGCGCAACGCGACGGTCGTGCAGCCGCCGTCCGGCAAGGTCTTCGACCTCTCCGTCGTCGTCCCCGTCGAGGACATGGGGGAACTGGGCGGATCGCCCGCGCGGGAGGCCGGTGGCACGGAGACCCCGGGAAGCGGCGCGAAGCCGTCGATCTGGCCGTCGGTCGAGGAGCGGATCGCCGACCTGATCCAGGCCCACCGCTCCACCATCGTCTTCGCCAACTCCCGGCGGCTGGCCGAGCGGCTCTGCAACCGGCTGAACGAAATCGCCCACGAACGCGAGACGGGCGAGCCGCTGCCCGAACACCACTCGCCCGCGCAGCTGATGGCGGAGGCCGGAGCGGCCCGGGGCGCTCCGCCGGTGCTGGCGCGCGCCCACCACGGTTCGGTCTCCAAGGAGCAGCGCGCGCTGGTGGAGGAGGAGCTGAAGTCCGGGCGCCTGCCCGCCGTGGTGGCCACCTCCAGCCTGGAGCTGGGCATCGACATGGGGGCGGTGGACCTCGTGGTGCAGGTGGAGTCCCCACCGTCGGTCGCCTCCGGACTCCAGCGGGTGGGCCGCGCGGGGCACCAGGTGGGGGCGGTCTCGGCCGGGGTGGTCTTCCCGAAGTACCGGGGCGATCTCCTCCAGGCCGCGGTGGTCACCGAACGGATGCGGGAGGGGGCGATCGAGTCCCTGCGGGTTCCGGCCAACCCGCTCGACGTCCTGGCCCAGCAGATCGTGGCGATGACCGCGGTCGACGACTGGGACGTCGACCGGCTCCTCACCGTGGTGCGTCGCGCCGCCCCGTTCGCCTCGCTGCCCGAGTCCGCCTACACCGGCGTACTGGACATGCTCGCCGGCCGCTACCCCTCGGACGCCTTCGCGGAGCTGCGCCCGCGCCTGGTGTGGGACCGCGTCGCGCACACCGTGAGCGGCCGCCCCGGGGCGCAGCGGCTGGCGGTCACCTCCGGCGGCACCATCCCCGACCGAGGGCTGTTCGGGGTGTTCCTCGCGGGGGGCGAGCCGGGGACGGGCGGCCGCCGCGTCGGCGAGCTGGACGAGGAGATGGTCTACGAGTCCCGGGTGGGCGACGTCTTCACCCTGGGCACCACCTCGTGGCGGATCGAGGACATCACCCGCGACCGGGTGCTGGTCTCCCCCGCGCCCGGCGTCCCCGGGCGGCTCCCCTTCTGGAAGGGCGACCAGCTGGGCCGTCCGCTGGAACTCGGCCGCGCGCTGGGCGGGTTCGTCCGCGAGGTCGCCGCGCTGGCTCCGGACGCGGCGCGCGAACGCCTCGCCGCCTCGGGGCTGGACGACCTGGCGGTGCGCAACCTGCTCGCCTATCTGGAGGAGCAGCGCGCGGCCTGCGGACACGTCCCGGACGACCGCACCATCGTCGTGGAGCGCTTCCGGGACGAACTGGGCGACTGGCGGGTGGTGGTGCACTCCCCGTTCGGCGCCCAGGTGCACGCCCCGTGGGCGCTGGCGCTGGGCGCCCGGCTCACCGAGCGGCACGGCCTGGACACCCAGGTGCTGCACGCCGACGACGGCATCGTGCTGCGCCTGCCCGACATGGACCTGATGGACCTCGATCCGCTCGGGGACGACACCCCCGTGAGCGGCGCGGGCGATCCGGACCAACCACCGGTCAGCGCCTCGGACGTGCTGTTCGACCAGGGCGAGGTCGAGCACACGGTCACCGAACAGGTCGGCGGGTCGGCGCTGTTCGCCGCGCGTTTCCGGGAGTGCGCCGCGCGCGCCCTGCTGCTGCCCCGGCGCGACCCGGGCAAGCGCACCCCGCTCTGGCAGCAGCGCCAGCGCTCCTCCCAACTCCTCCAGGTGGCCAGCGAGTTCGGCTCCTTCCCGATCGTGCTGGAGGCGGTCCGCGAGTGCCTCCAGGACGTCTTCGACGTCCCGGGCCTGGCCACCCTGATGGGGGATATCGAGGCCCGCCGGGTGCGGATCGTGGAGGTCACCACCCGGGAGCCGTCGCCCTTCGCGCGCTCGCTGCTGTTCGGGTACGTCGCCCAGTACCTCTACGAGGGCGACTCCCCCCTCGCCGAGCGGCGCGCGGCCGCCCTCTCGCTGGACTCCCGGCTGCTGTCCGAGCTGCTCGGCCAGGCCGAGCTGCGGGAGCTGCTCGACCCCGGCGTGCTCCAGGAACTGGAGCGGGAACTCCAGTGGCGCACCGAGGACCGCCGGATCAAGGACGCCGAGGGCGCCGCCGACCTGCTGCGCGTCCTCGGCCCGCTCACCGGCGACGAGCTGGCCGAGCGCGGCGCCGAGCCAGGCTGGGCGCGGGAGCTGGAGGCGGCGCGGCGCGCCATCCGCGTCCGGATCGCCGGTCGCGAACACCTCGCCGCCATCGAGGACTCCGGACGCCTGCGGGACGCGCTGGGCGCGGCGTTGCCGGTCGGCGTCCCGGAGGCGTTCACCGAACCCGTGCCCGACCCGCTCGGCGACCTCCTCTCCCGCTTCGCCCGCACCCACGGCCCGTTCGTCTCCTCGGAGGCCGCGACCCGCTTCGGCCTCGGGACCGCGGTGGCGGACGGCGCCCTGCACCGGCTCGCCGCCCAGGGCCGCCTGGTGCAGGGCGAGTTCCACCCCTCCGGGCTGGGCCAGGAGTGGTGCGACCCGACGGTGCTGCGCCGGCTGCGGCGCCGTTCCCTCGCGGTGCTCCGGCAGGAGCTGGAGCCGGTGCCGCCCCCGGCGCTCGGCGCCTTCCTGCCGCGGTGGCAGCAGGTCGGCACGCGCGGGCTGCGCGGCGTCGACGGCCTGCTGCGCGTCATCGAGCAGCTACAGGGCGCGCCGGTCCCCGCCTCGGCGCTGGAGAGGCTGGTACTGCCCTCCCGGGTCGCGGACTACGCCCCGCCCCTGCTCGACGAGCTGACCGCCTCCGGCGAGGTGGTCTGGGCGGGGGCCGGTCCGCTGCCGGGGAAGGACGGCTGGCTGTCGCTGTACCTCGCGGAGGCGGCGCCGCTTCTCCTGCCGCCCCCGCCGCCCTTCGAAACCACCGGGACGCACCGGGTGCTGCTGGAGGCCCTCGCCCCCGGATACGGGCTCTTCTTCCGGCAGTTGGCGGAGCGGGCGAGGGCCACCCTCCCGGAGGCGACGGACGCGGCGCTCACCGAGGCCCTGTGGGACCTCGTCTGGGCGGGGCGGCTGACCAACGACACTCTCGCCCCGCTGCGCGCGCTGCTCGGCTCCGGCCGCACGGCCGGTTCCACCGCGCACCGGGCCCGACGCCCCGCCCCGCGCGGCCGGTACGGCTCGTTCACCGCGGCGGCGGGGCGCGGGGCCGCGCGGCCCCGTCCGTCGGCCGCTCCCGGCTCGCCCACCACGGCGGGGCGCTGGTCGCTGGTGCCTAAGCCGGAGAGCGATCCCACACACCGGGCGCACGCGCTGGCGCGCACCCTGCTGGACCGGCACGGCGTGGTGACCCGGGGGGCGGTCGCCGCGGAGGGTGTGGAGGGCGGTTTCTCCGCCGCGTACCGGGTCCTGGCCGTCTTCGAGGAGAACGGCCAGGCGCGGCGCGGGTACGTCGTCGAGGGGCTGGGCGCGGCCCAGTTCGCGATGGACGGCGCGGTGGACCGGCTGCGGGCGGTCAGCACGGCCCGGGAACGGGAGCCGGACGCCCCACCCCACGCCGTGGCGTTGGCGGCCACCGATCCGGCGAACGCCTACGGCGCCGCCCTCCCCTGGCCCGGCCCGCCCGAGGGGGCCACCCACAAACCGGGACGGAAGGCGGGGGCCCTGGTCGTCCTGGTGGACGGCGAGTTGACGCTCTACCTGGAGCGGGGCGGCAAGACCCTGCTGGCCTGGGCGGAGGGCGAGGCGGCCGGGGCGCGGCTGGACGCCGCGGCGGCGGCGCTGGCGAGCGCGGCGGGCGAGGGCGCGCTGGGCACGGTCACCGTGGAGCGGGTGAACGGCACAGCGGCGCTCACCTCCCCCACCGGTTCCGCGCTGGAGGCGGCGGGGTTCCACGCCACCCCGCGCGGGCTGCGGCTCCGCGGCCGCTGAGCCGCGGCCCGGAGCAGGTACGCCGGGGGCCGGTCAGCCGGGGGCGTCGCGCCGGGCGGCGGGCAGCAGCTCCTCCACGTCCTCCGGCAGCACGTCGTCCAGCTTGGCCATCAGCTCCGGTGCGACGGCACGGTCCAGCACCTCGAAGACGGCGGCGGCACGCCGGATCGCGGTCTCCTCGTCCGTACCGTCGCGCCAGGCCACGCGTCCGGCGAAAGTGGTCAGGCCGAACTTCTCGCCCCGTTCCCGCTGCCGGGTGTTCTGGTCGGCGCCGGTGACCTCGCGCATCGCCGTGGCCGCCTCGGCGGGGAGCTGGTCGGCGACGTGCTCGGCCGTCGCGTCCGGCATCCGCTCGGCCAGGGTCCGCAGGGTCGCCAGCACGGCGGCGGCGGCCGACGCCCGGTCGGGCAGGTCGGCCTCCCGCTCGACCAGCGTCAGCATCTCCTCGTACCGCACGGTGACACCACCTCGCAGGGAGTAGTTCGTCTGATGTGCTCGTCCTCCGGACGGGTCGCCCACAGCGGCCGATCCATGCCTCGGCCGGCCGGGCCGCCGTCCCCGCCGCGCCCGGCACCCGGACGAGCCCGGCGCCGCCGAGGTGTGAGACGGCGGTACGCGTCTACCCGGGCACGATGACGCAGAAGAGGCCCAGCACGACGTGGAAGAGCCCGGACCCCGACCCGCTGGAGACCCCCGGGCTTCAGGAGGGTGGCCAGGTGCCGCAGGGCGACACCCCGCCCGCCGAGGGCAGCACCCCGGACGCGGGGCCACCGGACCCACCGATCCCGAACCGGGGCTGGGAGATCTCCTCCCTGGTGTTCCTGACGATCCTGATCGCCAGTTTCGCCGTCTTCTTCCTGGCCTGGGCGTTCGAGGTGTGGTGACCCGGCACCGGGGCGCGCCGGGCTCCCGGCCGGGACGCCGGGCAAAGACCCGGGCAAGCCGCTCCCGCGCGGTCGCCTGGCTGGGATCCTGCTGCCATGCCCGAAGGCGACACCGTCTGGCGCACCGCGCACCGCCTGCACGAGGCTCTGGCGGGACGGACACTCACGCACACGGACTTCCGGGTGCCCCGGCTCGCGACGGTCGACCTCAGCGGGCGCACCGTGCTGGAGGTGATTCCCCGCGGAAAGCACCTGCTCATGCGGGTGGAGGGTGGCCTGACCGTGCACTCACACCTGGGCATGGAGGGAGCCTGGCGGCTGGGTGGCCCCGCCCCCGCGAAGCGTGCCGGAGGCGACGGGTCCGACCGCGCCGACCAGATCCGGGCCGTGCTCGGCACCGCCGAGCACACCGCGATCGGCTACCGGCTCCCACTCCTGGAGCTGATCCGGACCCGCGCCGAGCACGGCGCCGTGGGACATCTGGGCCCTGACCTCCTCGGCCCCGACTGGGATCCGGCCGAGGCCGAGCGGCGGCTGCTCGTCGACCCCGAGCGCCCGCTGGCCGAGGCCCTGCTCGACCAGCGGAACCTGGCCGGGATCGGCAACGTGTACGCCTCGGAACTGTGCTTCCTCGCCCGCAGCTCGCCCTGGGCACCGGTCGGCTCCCTGCCGGCGCCCCTGCCCACCCGGCTACTCTCCACCGCCCACCGGCTGCTGGAGGCGAACAAGGACCGGCTGGCCCGCCGCACCACCAGGGACCCGCACCGGGACCGCGCGCTCTACGTGTACGGCCGCGAGCGCCGCCCCTGCCGCCGTTGCGGAACACCGATCACGACCGGCGGCTACGGCCCCGTGGACCGCCGACGCACCATCTGGTATTGCCCGCACTGCCAGCCCGGCCCCGCGCACCCACCCCCTCCCCACACCCCGGCCGGCGGCTGACCGCCCAGCCTCCCGGAACCCACCTCTCCGACGCCGTATCCACGACGCACCCCACCTCACGAACCCCCGGGTGGCTCCGGCCACTTCCGGAGCACCGGCTCCTCCACCGCGCCCTCCTCCCGCCCCGCCTCCCCCTCCGGGCCGCCCCGCCGCACCCCGGGGGTGGCGTGGAGCGGCAGCAGGCTCAGGCTCCAGCCCCCGGTGACGATCGCCGCCTCCAGCGGCCCCGCCTGCCCGGCCCCCGACCGCCATATCACCCACCCCCCGGCGACGGTCCCGAGCACCGCCAGCACACGTATGCCCAGCGGACGCGAGGGGCGTTCCGCACCGGCGTCCGGCATGACCGCCCTCCTCCCGCTCGTCCGGGACCCGCACTCGCCCATGGTCGCCCGGGCTCGCCGGGCCCGCGAGCAGAGCGGCCCACCGGGCGGGCGCGGGGAGGCGTGCGACGGCGTGACCCCGTCCGAGCCACGCCCGCGCGCGGCACGAGCGGGCAAGCCAGCGGGCGTGAGACCCCGTGGACGCCAGGAAGCCCAGAAACCGGATGACCCAGAGAAGCCAGAGAAGCCGGACGCCCCCGGGGATACCGGAAAAACGGTAGGACCGAGAAAACCGAAAAAAGGGGTCCACCGACTCGGTGGACCCCTCTGCTCACTTCGGGTGGTCTCTCAGTACGTCCGCACCGCCCGTCCGGCGACCGGTCGCCCAGCGCCTCAGGCGGCGACGACGTCCACGGCCTCCGCCGGAGCCTTGATGGTGACGCGCTCCTCCGGCACCCCGGTGACCGACACCGAGAGCGGATTGAGCACCGGCCGCATCGGGCCCGGCACCGAGTCGCTCGCCGCGGACTCGGCCAGCTCCGCGAGCGCCAGCTCGTCGCTGACCTCCCGCATCAACTCGGACATGCGCACATCCAGCGCGTCACAGATCGAGGACAGCAGCTCGGACGACGCTTCCTTCTGGCCGCGCTCCACCTCGGAGAGATAACCGAGCGAAACCCGGGCGGACGAAGAGACTTCGCGCAGGGTGCGGCCCTGGCGTTGGCGCTGCCGACGCAGCACGTCACCCAGCAGGCGACGGAGCAGAATCATCGGTGCTCCTCCCTCTCAACGCGCGGCGTCTTCCACAGCCTGTTCCCGGCCGGCCCCTTCCCGCCGGACCGTTCAGGCTCCACCGTACCGCTTCGGGCTGTGCCCGTGCGGGGAGCGATGTCGTGTTCACTCAGGGCTGCAAACATCCATTCCCCCCGGTCTGTTCCCCCTCCTGCGGCGGACCATGCCCGATCAGTTCGTCACGGAGCAGCTCCAGCACCGCCCGTACACTAGCGCCACGCACGGCCGCCCGATCTCCCTCCAGCCGCAGTCGCACGGCGGTGACCGTCTCCCGCGGTCCGGCGACCGCCACGTAGACGGTACCGACGGGCTGGCCGTCCTGCGGCTCGGGCCCCGCCACCCCGGTGGTGGCCAGACCCCAGTCAGCGCCCAGCACCCCGCGCACGCCCCGCGCGAGCAGCCGGGCGACCTCCGCGTCCACCGCGCCCCGCTCCGCCAGCAGTGCCCCCGGCACACCCAGCACGTCCCGCTTGAGGTCGGTGGCGTAGGCGGTCACCGAGCCACGGAACGCCCGGGAGGCCCCCGGGACGCCGGTCAGCTCGGCCGCCACCAGTCCGCCGGTGAGCGACTCCGCGACAGCCAGCGTCTCGCCCCGCGCCGACAGCAGGTCCAGCGCCTGGCCCGCGACCGGGCGATCCCCGCGGACGCGCCCCGCCCGCTCCGACCGGCTCCCGGACCCCCTCATCGCCACCTCACCGTTGTCGTGCGCCTTCCGTCCCCGGACCGGTGACCGCCGCCACCGTCTGCTGGGCGGCCACCTCCCGCGCCTCGGCCAGCCCAGCCCGCCGCAGGAGGACCGCCTGCCGGACGTAGTCCAGCCCGGTCACCACCGTCAGCACCACGGCGACCGCCATCACCCACCAGCGCAGCGTCGCGAGCGGTCCGGTGAGCGCGAGGACGTACATGCCCACCGCGACGCCCTGCGCCAGGGTCTTGAGCTTGCCGCCCCGGCTGGCCGGGATGACACCGTGCCGGATAACCCAGAAACGCAGCAGCGTGATCCCCAGTTCCCGGAAGAGGATCACGCCGGTGACCCACCAGGGGAGATCGGAGAGGGCGGAGAGGCAGACCAGCGCCGTGCCCATGATCGCCTTGTCCGCGATCGGGTCGGCGATCTTGCCGAAGTCGGTGACCAGGTCGTACCGCCGAGCCAGCTCACCGTCGAACAGGTCGGTGATCATGGCGACCGTGAAGGCCGCCCAGGCCAGGGAGCGCCAGGCCGGGTCATGGCCCCCGCCCCAGAGCATCAGCACCACGAAGGCCGGTACCAGCAACAGCCGCACCATGGTCAGGATGTTGGCGATGTTCCACAGGCTCACCGGCCGCACGGCCGGAGCGGACGTCGGCGCCGCCACCGGACCGCGTCCGGCGGCGGAGGCCGGCACTCCCGTCATCCGGTTGCCTCCCTGCCCTTGTCGGTGCTCCGGCCCGTGGCCCCGACCCCGGCCAGCGGCTCGGCGATCAGGTCCACGCCCTCGCTGGCCACCACCTTCGCCTCGACCATACGTCCGACCACGAGCCCGTCGAGGAGCTCCGGAGCGCTGCCCCCGGTCTCCAGACGCACCACGCCGTCGGTCTCCGGTGCCTGGTGCGCGGCGCGGCCCACCGGCCCCTCGATGTCGTCCACGGACTCGACCAGCACCGTCACGGTCTCGCCCACGCGTTCCTCGGCACGCTGCGCCGTCAGCTCCTCCGCGAGCCGGGCCAGCCTGGCCAGCCTCGCGTCGACCGCCTCCTGGGCGACCTTCTCCGAGTACCCGAACGCCTCGGTGCCATCCTCGTCGGAGTAGCCGAAGACGCCGATCGCGTCCAGACCGGCCTCCCCGAGGAACCGTTCCAGCTCCGCCACGTCCGCCTCGGTCTCGCCGGGGAAGCCGACGATGAAGTTGGAGCGGACCCCGGCCAGTGGTGCCTTGCCCCGGATCGTCGCCAGCAGCTCCAGGAAGCGGTCGGTGTCCCCGAAGCGCCGCATCGCGCGCAGCACCCCGGGCGCCGAGTGCTGGAAGGAGAGGTCGAAGTAGGGCATCACACCGGGCGTCCCGGTCAGCACGTCGATCAGTCCCGGCCGCATCTCGGCGGGCTGGAGGTAGCTGACCCGCACCCGCTCGATCCCGTCCACGGCGGCCAGCTCCGGCAGCAGCGTCTCCAGCAGGCGGATGTCGCCGAGGTCCTTGCCGTACGAGGTGTTGTTCTCCGAGACCAGCATGACCTCCGAGACGCCCTGTCCCGCCAGCCAGCGGGTCTCGGCCAGCACGTCCGAGGGACGGCGCGAGACGAAGGAGCCACGGAAGGTCGGGATGGCGCAGAAGGAGCACCGGCGGTCGCACCCCGAGGCCAGCTTGACGGAGGCCACCGGGCTGCTGCCGAGCCTGCGCCGCAGCGGGGCGCGCGGACCGGAGGCGGGCGCGACCCCGTCCGGCAGTTCCTCGGGTTCCTCCGGGAGTGCGGGGGCCGCGTCTCCGTGGCCGGGCAGCGCCACGTCGGCGCCCTGCCGCTCCACGGGGCTCAGCGGCAGCAGCTTGCGGCGGTCCCGGGGCGTGTGGGGCGCGTGCACCCCGCCGCCGAGAATGGTCCCCAGCCGGTCGGAGATGTCGGCGTAGTCGTCGAAGCCGAGGACGCCGTCGGCCTCCGGCAGGGCCTCGGCCAGCTCCTTGCCGTACCGCTCGGCCATGCAGCCGACCGCCACCACCGCCTGCGTACGGCCGTGGTCCTTGAGATCGTTCGCCTCCAGCAGCGCGTCGACCGAGTCCTTCTTGGCGGCTTCAACGAAACCGCAGGTGTTGACGACGGCGACATCCGCCTCGGCGGCTTCCTCGACGAGGTCCCAGCCGTCCGCCGCAAGGCGGCCCGCGAGCTCCTCGGAGTCCACCTCGTTACGGGCGCAGCCAAGCGTGACGAGGGCGACAGTACGGCGTTCGGGCATGGGATCAGCCTACTTCGTCATCCCCACCGCACGGTCCGCGAGGTGCCTGACCTGCCGGTATCCGCACGCTCACACGCGGCTCGACGGCGTGTGCGGGCGGTTACCGGTGGAATCCGCCGGGTTCGTGCCGCTGCTCCCCCGCGGCGAGGAACCACGGGACGGCCCCGCCGCCACCGACGCCGGACACGGCGGCACGCGGCCTCCCACCCGGTGAGGTGGCTCAGCCCGCCTCGGGGTCACCCCGGGTGTAACTGACGCGCTGCACCTGCCCGGCCTTCCCGAGGTCCTTGATCTCCTTGCCGTTGACGTACAGCTTCACGCCTCCGGCGTTGCCGAGGACCAGAGACAGCCGCTTGTCGTCGGTGAGGGTCTTGGAGGCGCCCTTCTTCAGCACGCCCTCGTGGATCATCCGGCCGTTGTGGTCCCGGGCGGAGATCCAGCTGTTGCCCTTCTCCGCCGTCAGCCGCACGGTGACCCGGTCGGCCGGTGCTCCCGCGACCGCGCTCTCCGAGGGCTTGGGGTCGGTGCTGCGGGTCGGGCTGGGCTCCTTGGACGGCTTCTCCTCCGGGGAGGACGACGGTGACTCGTCGGCCTGCGGAGCGCCGGACTCGGTGGACTCCCCACCGCCGTTGAACAGCGTGAAGCCGACGAAGCCGACCACGGCGACGATCGCCGCGACCATCGCGGCCGTCCAGTTCGGGCGGCGGGGCTCCGGCCGGATCCGCTCGGCGTCGAACAGGGTCGCGGCGGGGGCCGGGGACGGGCGGCCGCCGTACTCCTCGTCGTACCGCGCGACGAGCGGTGCGGCCTCCAGCCCCACGGCGCGCGCGAGCGCCCGGATGTGACCACGGGCGTAGACGTCCCCACCGCAGCGGGAGAAGTCGTCCTGTTCGATGGCCTGCACGATGGGCACGCGCACCCTGGTGGACGTGCTGACCTCGTCCACGGTCAGCCGTGCGTCGATACGGGCCTGCTGGATGGCCTGACCGACCGAAGGCCGGTCCTCTTCGGATGAGTTGCCGATGGACACGGGGGCGCCTTTCGAGCGTGTAGCCACCTGCTGGGCGTTCAGTCTAGGGGCGATGCAAAAGGGTGGGGCAAGCGGGCGGAGCGACTTTGTCCGCCATCGGAATTGCGCACGGCAGGACAGTGACACATCCGGCCGCCGCTCGCCTCAACGTGACCTCGCGACAGGAGGAACGGTTACGTCCCTCCCCCCTTATGGGTGAGCCTCCCCACGGATCACGGCCAGCACTCCCTCCAGTTCATCTGGCTTCACCAGAACATCACGCGCCTTGGAGCCCTCACTCGGACCCACCACACCCCGGGACTCCATCAGGTCCATCAGCCGACCAGCCTTCGCGAAGCCCACCCGCAGCTTCCGCTGGAGCATGGACGTCGACCCGAACTGGGTCGAGACCACCAGTTCAGCGGCCTGGCAGAGGAGGTCCAGGTCGTCGCCGATCTCCTCGTCGATCTCCTTCTTGGGACCCTGCCCGGCGACCACGTCGTCCCGGAAGGCCGGGGCCATCTGCGCCTTGCAGTGCTCGACGACGGCGGCCACCTCCGCCTCGGTGATGTAGGCGCCCTGCATCCGCACCGGCTTGTTGGCGCCCATCGGCAGGAAGAGACCGTCCCCCTTGCCGATCAGCTTCTCCGCGCCCGGCTGGTCCAGGATGACCCGGCTGTCCGCCAGCGAGGACGTGGAGAAGCCCAGCCGGGACGGGACGTTCGCCTTGATCAGCCCGGTCACCACGTCCACCGACGGCCGCTGGGTGGCCAGCACCAGGTGGATGCCGGCGGCCCGCGCCAGCTGGGTGATCCGCACGATCGCGTCCTCCACGTCGCGCGGCGCCACCATCATCAGGTCCGCCAGCTCGTCGACGATCACCAGCAGGTACGGGTACGGCGCCAGCTCCCGCTCGCTGCCCTGCGGAGCGCTGGCGCGGCCGTCCCGCACCGCCTCGTTGAAGTCGTCGATATGGCGGAAACCGAACGCCGCGAGGTCGTCGTAGCGCAGGTCCATCTCGCGGACGACCCACTGCAACGCCTCGGCCGCCTTCTTCGGGTTGGTGATGATCGGGGTCACCAGGTGCGGGATGCCCTCGTAGGCGTTCAGCTCCACCCGTTTCGGGTCGACGAGGACCATCCGCACGTCCTCCGGAGTCGCCCGCACCATCACCGAGGTGATCAGGCAGTTGATGCAGGAGGACTTGCCCGAACCGGTCGCGCCGGCCACCAGGACGTGCGGCATCCGCGCCAGGTTCGCCGAGACGTAACCGCCCTCGACGTCCTTGCCGAGCCCGACCAGCAGGGGGTGGTCCTCCCCGGTCGACGCCGCGGAGCGCAGCACGTCGCCGAGATTGACCATCTCGCGGTCGCTGTTGGGGATCTCGATCCCCACCGCCGACTTCCCCGGGATCGGATTGATGATCCGTACATCCGGACTGGCCACGGCGTACGCGATGTTCTTCGCCAGCGCGGTGATCTTCTCGACCTTCACCCCGGGCCCGAGTTCCACCTCGTAGCGGGTCACGGTCGGACCGCGGGTGAAGCCCGTGACCGCCGCGTCCACCTTGAACTCGCCGAACACCTTGCTCAGCGCGTCGACCACCTGGTCGTTGGCCGCGCTGCGGGTCCGGCCGGGACCACCGCGCTCCAGCAGGTCCAGAGAGGGCAGCGCGTAGGTGATGTCCCCCGCCAGCTGGAGCTGCTCGGCCCGCGCCGGGAGCGACCGCGGTTCGGGCGGCTCGACGGACTGCTGCTTCGTCAGGTCCGGGACGGACGCCTCCTCCTGCCTTCCCGCCCCGCCCCGCGCCTCCGGGACGGCGTTCCGCCGGGAGGCCGACACCTCGCTCGACAGGTCGGCCACCACCGGAGACGGCTGCACCCCGTGCAGCACCGCGCCGTCCAGCGCCGCGGCGGCCTCCGCCGCCACGTCGACGGCGTCGAGCGTCCGCTCCGGGGTACCGGCGTCCGCCCCCGCGGTACGCGCCTTCGCCGCGCGGCGCTTCGGCGGGGCCGGGGCACGCCGGCTGTCCAGGGCCTCCTTCTCGGCGTGCGCCGGGTCCAGGTAGTCCTTGCGCATACTGTGCGCCGTCCTCCGGCGCCCCCGCCCCGAGTCATCGGACTCGGTGGCGTCCTCCTCCACCCGGCTCTCCACCACGCCGAGGCGCTCACCCAGGCTCCGCAGCCGTCGCGGAATCGCCATCACCGGAGTCGCGGTAACCACCAGCAGCCCGAAAACGGTCAGCAGGCCGAGCAGCGGAACTGCCAGCACCTCGCCCACGGTGACGATCAGCGGCCGGGACATGCCCCAGCCGATCAGGCCCCCCGCGTCGCGTATCGGCGCGGCCCCCGCGCCCCGGCCGGGCGCCCCGCACCCGATGTGCACCAGCCCGAGCACCCCGAGCACCAGCGCCGACAGCCCGATCACGATGCGGCCGTTGGCCTCCGGCTTCTCCGGGTGCAGGATCAGCCGCACCGCGACCGTCGCCAGCAGCACCGGCACCAGCAGGTCCAGCCGCCCGAACGCGCCGGTCACCAGCATGGTCACCAGCTCACCGACCGGCCCCTGAAGGTTCGACCAGGTGCCGGCGGCGACGACCAGCGCCACCCCCAGCAGCAGCAGCGCCAGCCCGTCCTTGCGGTGCGCCGGATCCAGCGCCTTGCCGCTACGCCCTATGCCGCGGAATACCGCACCGATGGCGTGCGCCACCCCGAGCCAGCAGGCGCGCACCCCGCGCACGAGGACGTTGCCCGAGGGAGCCGGCTTCTTCGCCGCCCCCTTCTTGGCGGGGGCCTTCTTCGCCGGGGACTTCGCCGGGGCCTTCTTACCTGCGGTTTTCTTCGCGGGCGCTTTCTTGGCTGCGTTTCCCGGCGTACGTGAGGCCATAGGGGTGAGGTTACCGTCGCCGGGCGGAAGAGGCACGGACGCCCGGACGGTCAGCCAGCCCGGCCACGACCGGGTGCCGGATGGTCGGCGGCCTCGCCCCCACACGCGGCGTGCGCGGCTCAGCTGGGCCTGGCGCTCCCCGGTCAGCTCCGGGGCAGACAAGGGATGTTGGCGGGCGCGGGCCCCTCACCGGGCCCCGGCCCCATGAGGGGCGCAGGCCGACGGACCGCTCGGGGCCCGTCGGAGGCGGTGTCAGTTCTGGGAGGGCACCTGAGCCGAGGCGTCGCCGCCGGTTCCCGGCTCCAGGGCGTCAAGTGCCCTACGGAGTCCGGAGAGTTTGCGCTCCAGATGGCTGGCGGTTGCCGCGGTCGCCGGATCCGCGGACTCGCCGAGCTGCTTGCTCAGCGCCTCGGCCTGTTCCTCGACCGCCGCGAGGCGCGCGGAGAGTTCGGCGAGCAGTCCGGGAGCGCCGCCGTCCTCACCGTCCGGCGGCGTGGGATGCCGGACCGCGCCGTTTCCCTCCAGCCGGAGGCGGAGCAGCGCTGCCTGCTCCCGCAGTTGGACGTTCTTCATGTACAGCTCGACGAAGACCGACACCTTGGCGCGCAGTACCCACGGGTCGAACGGCTTCGAGATGTAGTCCACCGCACCAGCCGCGTATCCCCGGAAGGTGTGATGCGGGCCGTGGTTGATGGCCGTGAGGAAAATGATGGGAATGTCGCGGGTGCGCTCCCTGCGCTTGATGTGGGCCGCGGTCTCGAACCCATCCATGCCCGGCATCTGGACATCCAGCAGAATGACCGCGAAATCGTCCGTCAGCAGCGCCTTGAGCGCTTCCTCCCCTGACGATGCCCGCACCAGCGTCTGATCGAGCGCGGAGAGAATGGCCTCCAGCGCCAGCAGATTCTCCGGCCGGTCATCGACCAGGAGGATCTTGGCCTTCTGCACCATGGCCCGTCCTCCTCGCCCCGGCAGCCCCTCGGACGCCGCCCCTGGGGGCGGCACCTTCACGCCGCCGCCCGTCCTTGTGCCGGTCATGGTAGCCGCACACCACGGCCCGCCACACCCTGTCACCGTGATGTCACGGTCCACGTAGCAGAAACGCCTCAGGGGACCAAAAGGTTCCCCGTTTACCGCGATTCCACACGTGTTCGACCACACTCAGTCAGCGTCTGGTCCGCGGCGGCACGGTGTCATATCTACCTGGCAAACATCCACTGACGCATGACAGCCAGGAGATGGTCAGTGTCGACCGGCTTCGTCACATAGTCAGAAGCACCGGACTCGATGCTCTTCTCCCGGTCTCCCTTCATCGCCTTCGCGGTCAGCGCGACGATCGGCAGGCCAGCGAACTGCGGCATCCTCCGGATCGCCGCGGTCGTCGCGTAACCGTCCATCTCCGGCATCATGATGTCCATCAGCACCACCGCCACGTCGTCGTGCTGCTCCAGCACCTCGATGCCCTCCCGCCCGTTCTCGGCGTAGAGCACCTGGAGCCCGTGCTGTTCGAGCACGCTGGTGAGCGCGAACACGTTACGGATGTCGTCGTCGACGATGAGCACCTTCTGGCCACCGAAGTCGGCCGACGGACCCGGGTCCACCAGATCCTGGCCGCTGTGCAGCCACGCCTCGTCCCGATCGGCCGGGCCCTCCTCGCCGTCTCCGTACCGTCCGTTCACCGCGAGGGGCTGAGCCGGCGTCAGCGACTGCCCCAGCGGATGACGGGGCTCCGCCTCCGGCGGGAGCGCGCGCTGGTCCGGATTGGCGCCCGAGCGCTGCTGGCGCCGGCGCACCAGGGAAGCGGCGGCACGCTCCGCCTCGGCGGACGCCGGGTCCCGCTCCAGCGCCTCGTCCGGCGACACCAGTTCCTCCGGGTCCCCCTCCGCACCGGCGAGACGCTCCGGCGGCGGAGCGGCTCCCTCCAGCGCCCTCGGCAGGACGGACGGGCTCACCGGCTCGGCGGCCGAGGCGCCCGTCTCCGAGGCCACCGCGGCCAGGGTCGCCGAGCCCAGCTGTGAGTAGCCGTGCGGCGGCAGTTCGGTGGGGTGCAGCGGCAGGTACAGCGTGAAGGTGGAGCCGCGCCCCGGCTCGCTGGCGGCGTAGATCTCACCGCCGAGCAGCCGGGCGATCTCCCGGCTGATGGACAGCCCCAGCCCGGTCCCCCCGTACTTCCGGCTGGTGGTGCCGTCCGCCTGTTTGAACGCCTCGAAGATGACCCGCATCTTGCTGTGGGCGATCCCGATCCCGGTGTCCGTCACCGAGAAGGCGATCAGCTCGGCGTCCGGGCTTCCCAGCGAGCCGTGCACCAGCATCTGCTCTCGGATGGCGTCCGGCACATCGGCGCGCGCAGAGCGGATCACCAGCTCCACGGCACCCGTATCGGTGAACTTCACGGCGTTGGAGAGCAGGTTGCGCAGCACCTGCAACAGCCGCTGCTCGTCGGTGTGCAGGGTGGCCGGAAGTTCGGGTGAGACCCGGACCGAGAAGTCCAGCCCCTTCTCCGCGGTGAGCGGCCGGAACGTCGCTTCCACGTAGTCCACCAGCTGCACCAGGGCGATCCGGGTGGGGCTGACGTCCATCTTTCCGGCCTCGACCTTCGACAGGTCGAGGATGTCGTTGATGAGCTGGAGCAGGTCGGAACCCGCGCCGTGGATCGTCTCCGCGAACTCCACCTGTTTCGGCGAGAGGTTGCCCTCCGCGTTGTCCGCCAGCAGTTTCGCGAGGATCAGCAGCGAGTTGAGCGGGGTGCGCAACTCGTGCGACATGTTCGCGAGGAACTCCGACTTGTAGCGCATGGAGACCGAGAGCTGCTCCGCGCGCTCCTCAAGGACCTGCCGCGCCTCCTCGATCTCCCGGTTCTTGATCTCGATATCGCTGTTGGTCTGCGCGAGTTGCTCCGCCTTCTCCTCCAACTGGGCGTTGGATTCCTGGAGGGCCTTCTGCCGGTTCTCCAACTCCGCGGAACGCTCACGGAGTTGCTCGGTCAACCGCTGCGACTGCCGCAGCAGCACCTCGGTCTTGGTGTTGACGCTGATCGTGTTGACGCTGGTCGCGATCATCTCCGCGATCTGGTTGAGGAAGTCCTTCTGGATCTGTCCGAACGGCTGGAAAGAGGCCAGCTCGATCACGCCCAGCAGGGTGTCCTCGAACACCAGCGGCAGCACGATCACGTGGGCGGGCGGCGCCTCCCCCAGCCCGGAGGAGATCTTCAGATAGCCGGGCGGAGCGTTCTCCACCAGCACCGTGCGCTTCTCCGAGGCGGCCGTGCCCACCAGCGACTCCCCCGGCCGGAACGTGGTCGGCATGGTGCCCTTGGAGTAGCCGTAACTGCCCAGCATGCGCAGCTCGTACTGGCCCTTCTCACTCTCCTCCGCCCCCACGCCGACGGAGGCGTCGTCCTCCTCGCCCGGCACCGCGAGGAAGAAGGCGCCGTGCTGCGCCGAGACCACCGGCGTCAGCTCACTCATGATCAGCCGAGCGACGTCCTCAAGGTCGCGCCGTCCCTGCATCAGCCCCGAGATCCGGGCGAGATTTCCCTTCAACCAGTCCTGTTCCTGGTTGGCCAGCGTGGTCTCGCGGAGATTGCTGATCATCGTGTTGATGTAGCCCTGGAGCTGGAGGATCTCCCCGGCGGCCTCCACGTCGATCCGGACTTTGTGGTCGCCACGGGTCACCGCGGTGGCCACCCCGGCGATGGCGCGCACCTGACGGGTCAGGTTCCCGGCCATCTCGTTGACGGACTCGGTCAGGTCCTTCCAGGTACCCGCGACGTCCCGCACCCGGGCCTGACCACCCAACTGCCCCTCGGTGCCCACCTCCCGGGCCACCCGGGTGACCTGCTCCGCGAAGGACGAGAGCTGATCGACCATCGTGTTGATGGTCGTCTTCAGCTCCAGGATCTCCCCGTTCGCCTCGATGTCGATCTTCTTCGTGAGGTCGCCCTGGGCGATCGCGGTCGTCACCGTCGCGATCTGGCGCACCTGGCCCGTCAGGTTGGAGGCCATCGAGTTGACGGACTCGGTCAGGTCCTTCCAGGTACCCGCGACCCCCGCGACGCGCGCCTGCCCACCCAGCACCCCGTCGGTGCCGACCTCCCGTGCCACCCGGGTGACCTGCTCCGCGAACGAGGACAGCGTCGTCACCATGGTGTTGACGGTGTCCGCGAGCTGCGCGACCTCGCCACTCGCCTCCACCGTGACCTTCTTGGTGAGGTCGCCGTTGGCGACCGCGGTGGCCACCTGCGAGATGTTCCGCACCTGACCGGTCAGGTTGTTGGCCATCAGGTTGACGTTGTCGGTCAGGTCCTTCCAGATCCCGGAGACGTCCCGCACCCGGGCCTGACCACCCAGCTGTCCCTCGGTGCCCACTTCCCGGGCCACCCGCGTCACCTGCTCCGCGAACGAGGACAGCTGATCCACCATCGTGTTCACGGTCGTCACCAGGGCGAGCACCTCACCCTTGGCGTCCACGGTGATCTTCTTGGAGAGGTCGCCCTGGGCGACCGCCGTCGTCACCTCCGCGATGTTCCGCACCTGCGAAGTGAGGTTGTTGGCCATGAAGTTGACGGACTGGGTGAGGTCCTTCCAGGTACCTGACACGCCCTTCACCTCGGCCTGCCCGCCGAGGATGCCCTCGGTGCCCACCTCCCGCGCGACCCGGGTGACCTGCTCCGCGAAGGACGAGAGCTGATCGACCATCGTGTTGATGGTCGTCTTCAGCTCCAGGATCTCCCCGCGCGCGTCCACGTCGATCTTCTGCGACAGGTCACCGCGCGCCACCGCCGTAGCCACCTGGGAAATGTTCCGCACCTGAGCGGTCAAGTTCCCCGCCATGCCGTTCACCGAGTCGGTCAGATCCCGCCAGACTCCGGCAACGCCCGGCACCTGCGCCTGGCCACCCAGCCGACCCTCGGTACCGACCTCCCGGGCCACCCGGGTCACCTGGTCCGCGAAGGCCGAGAGTTGGTCGACCATGGTGTTGACGGTGTTCTTCAACTCCAGGATCTCGCCCCGCGCGTCGACCTCGATCTTCTGCGAGAGGTCGCCCCGCGCCACCGCCGTCGTCACCTGCGCGATGTTGCGCACCTGCCCGGTCAGGTTCCCGGCCATGAAGTTGACGCTGTCGGTCAGGTCCTTCCACGTACCCGAGACCCCGTCGACCCGCGCCTGGCCACCCAGCCGGCCCTCGGTCCCCACGTCCCGCGCCATCCTGGTGACCTGTTCCGCGAACGAGGACAGCTGGTCCACCATCGTGTTGACGGTGTTCTTCAGCTGGAGCATCTCGCCGGAGACGTCCACCGTCACCTTCTGCGACAGATCACCGTTGGCCACCGCCGTCGTCACCTGCGCGATGTTGCGCACCTGCCCGGTCAGGTTGCGGAACGCGGTATTGACCGAATCGGTCAGGTCCTTCCACGTACCGGCCGCACCCGGTACCTGCGCCTGCCCGCCGAGTTCGCCCTCGACCCCGATCTCCCGGGCCACCCGGGTCACTTCGGCGCCGAAGGAGGACAGCTGGTCCACCATCGTGTTGACGGTGTTCTTCAGCTCCAGCATCTCGCCGGAGACGTCCACCGTCACCTTCTGCGACAGATCACCGTTGGCCACCGCCGTCGTCACCTGCGCGATATCCCGCACCTGCGCCGTGAGGTTGCGGAACGCGGAGTTGACCGAGTCCGTCAGGTCCTTCCAGATCCCCGCCGCACCGGGCACCTGCGCCTGCCCGCCCAGCACACCCTCGGTGCCGACCTCGCTGGCGGCGCGGGTCACCTCGTCCGCGAAGGTACGCAGCGTCTCGGTCATGGCGTTGATCGTCTCGGCGAGCTGCGCCACCTCGCCACGGGCGTTCACGGTGATCTTCTGCGACAGGTCACCGCTGGCGACGGCCGCGGTGACCTGGGCGATCTCCCGCACCTGCGAGGTGAGGTTCCCGGCCATCAGGTTGACGGAGTCCGTCAGGTCCTTCCAGACCCCGGCGACGCCCTCCACCTGCGCCTGCCCACCGAGTTCCCCCTCGGTACCGACCTCGCGCGCGACTCGGTTGACCTCCGACTGGAACGAGGAGAGCTGATCCACCATGGTGTTCACGGTGTTCTTCAACTCCAGCATCTCGCCCGCGACATGCACTGTGACCTTGCGCGACAGGTCCCCCTTGGCCACCGCCGTGGTCACCAGCGCGATATCGCGCACCTGAGCCGTCAGTCGGGACGCCATGGTGTTGACCGAGTCCGTCAGGTCCTTCCAGGAACCGGACATCCCGCGCACCCGCGCCTGTCCGCCGAGCTTGCCCTCGGTCCCGACCTCACTCGCCACCCGCGTCACCTCATCGGTGAAGGCGGACAGCTGGTCGACCAGCCCGTTGACGGTCCGGCCGACCTTGAGGAACTCCCCTCGCAGCGGATGCCCACCGCCCTCGGAGCCCCGGGAGCGCAGATCCATCCGCTGTTCCAGGTCCCCGTCCGCCACCGCGGACAGCACCCGGCCGACCTCGGACACCGGGCGCACGAGATCGTCGACCAGCGCGTTGGACGCGTCGATCGCGGCCGCCCAGGAGCCCTCCAGGGTGCCGGTCTCCAGGCGCTCCGTCAGCTTCCCGTCCCGGCCCACCACCCTGCGCACCCGGGCCAGCTCACCCGTCAGGTGGAGATTCTGGTCGGCGACCTCGTTGAACACCGCCGCGATCTCGGCCATCGGTCCGTCGCCCGTGACCGTCAGCCGTCGGCGAAAGTTACCGTCACGCATGGCCACCAACGCGTTCAGCAGCTTGCTGACACTCGCGGCATCGACCTCGATCGTCCCGTTCTTCCGGCTGCGTCCGCCCTTCGCACGCGTATGGGGGCTACGCGCCGCTGCGTCAGACTCCACCGTGTCCCTCCCGCGGGTCGATCTGTCGTGGCCCGGGCCGTCACTTCGAGCCTTCCCAGTGTTTCACCCTGCCCGAACCCGGCGATAACAGTTCGGCAGCATGGCACACGGCGCTCCGTCCGGCCCCGCGCCCGGGAAACACCCGCATCCGGCAACCATGCACACGGGGAACGTAAGTAACCTGGCACCCGGCTGTCCATCCGCCCCCGGCGCCGGGGGGTGACCCACAGACCGGCGGGTAGGGGACATACGGACAGCGGCGTGAGCACAACGGGCAATGGAGGGGCGCTGCGGTGACGCACGAGCAGAGCACCGAGCGTGGGGGCGCCCCCGCGAGCGGCGGGGGAGAGGCTCCCCCAGCGGCGGCCGGGGGGCGGCGGAGCGCGGGAGTGACCGCGCAGCGCACTTCCCCGGAGACGATCAGCGACCAGAAACCCTTGGGGAGGCCAGTGATAACGGCCCGGGCTGCGGCCACCTTCGAGCCGGTGGGACGTTCGGTCGCCACCGCCCGCGGCTTCGTGCGCGACACCCTCCAGGGCTGGGGTCTCGGCGATGTCGTGGACGACGCCGTGGTCCTCACCAGCGAACTCGTGACCAACGCCGTCGTGCACGCGGGTACCGCGGTGGAGGTGCTCTGCCTCCGGGAGGAGGACAGCGTCCGGATCGAGGTGGTCGACCGCTACCCCGAACGTGAGCTACCGCTCCAGGACCCGGGACAGCAGTTCGCCAGCCCGGACCGCGAAGGGGGGCGCGGGCTGCTGCTGTGCGCCGCGCTCGCGACCCGGTGGGGCGCCGACTACACCGCGGCCGACAAGCGCGTCTGGTTCCGTCTCGCGCTCCCTGAGCGCCCCGTCGGCACCCGCACGGCCGGACCGGCGCTGCCCGACTCCGCGCTGCCCGTCGCCGAGACCCGGGTGCACGTCGCGGTGGTGCAGGTCGACCGGGGTGGCGCCATCAGCAGCTGGAACGAGGACGCGCAGTCGCTCTTCGGCTACCCGGCGGAACAGGTCGTCGGCAAGCCCCTCACCGACCTCGCCGCCTGGCCGCACACCCCCGGCACCGGCACCGGGATCGCCGAGGCCCTCCAGCTCTCGCGCTGGGAGGGGTCCTACGGCGTCCGCGGCTCCGACGGCCGTACCGTTCCCGTCTACGCCTCGCACCTGCGGGTGCGGGACAGCGACGGCGAGCCCTCCACCGTCTGCCTTCTGGTGCGGGACCACGAGCGCGCCGTGCTCCAGTCCCCGCTGCGCGCGCCCGCGCCGGACGCCGCCAGCCAGCAGGAGGGCGAGTCCGCCGTCGACCCGTTCGAGGTCTTCATCGGATCGCCCCCGCCCGACGACCTGGACGGCCTGCTCCAGCGCACCGTGGAACGCGCCCGCGACATGCTCGACGGCGACGCCGCCTACCTGCTCCTCGCCACGGACGACGAGACGGAGCTGGAGGTCAGGGCCTCCACCGGGCTTCCCTCAGCCCGTCAGCGCTTCGCCCGCGTCCCGGTGGAAGCCGGAAGCGGACGGTACGGATCCGCCCGGATGCCCTCCGTGCACGAGGACCTCACGATCGTGCCCGGCGCGGTCCCGCTGCTCGCCGGAACGGGCATGCGCGCCGTCGTCACCGTCCCCCTCAAGGTCGAGGGACGACTCACCGGCTCCCTCGGGGTGGCCACCGAGTCACCGGGCCGCTACAGCAACGAGGAAGCCCTCCGGCTCCAGTTCGCCGCCGACCGGATCGCTCTCGCCGTGGAACGCGCGCGGCTCACCGAGCTGGAGCGGCTACGGCGCGGTTCCCTCTCCTTCCTCGTCGAAGCCTCCGACCTGCTCGCCGGAACGCTCGACCGGGACCAGACCCTGGCCCTGATGGCCCAGATGACCGTGCCCACCCTCGCCACCTGGTGCGCCGTCTACACCGTGGCCGACCAGGGATCCGACCCCCGTCTCTCCTACGTCCTGCACGAGGACGAGGACCGCATCGACAGCCTCAAGGCGCTGCTCGCCAAGGTCGACCCGCCGGACCCGGTCCC
Organism: Streptomyces sp. AJS327; assembly: GCF_013450295.1. GTDB lineage: Bacteria > Actinomycetota > Actinomycetes > Streptomycetales > Streptomycetaceae > Streptomyces. The sequence goes on along the minus strand of NZ_SKBR01000002.1, from coordinate 896,326 downwards.
CACACCCGGCGCCCGGGTCTGGACGGCGCCGACGGACGCGGCGCACTCCGCCGCCCTGCGCACCTCACTCCGCAACGTCGTCATGGGCGCCGACGGACACGGCCTCGCGCCCGGCACCTCGCTGGCGACGGCCGCAGCCGTCGGCGGCGAGACCGTCGTGCTGCCGCTCGTGGCACGAAACCGCGTGATCGGGATGCTCACCCTCGGCAAACCCGCGGAGGAACGCTTCCGGCAGGAGATCCTCGAACTAGCCGAGGACCTGTCCCGCCGGGCCGCGCTCGCCCTGGACAACGCGCGCCTCTACTCCGAACGCACGGCCATCAGCCAGTCCCTCCAGCGCAGCCTGCTGCCCCCGGAGCTGCCCGAGGTGACCGGCGGTGTCGAGGTCGAGGTCATCTACCGCGCCGCCGGCGAGGGCAACGAGGTCGGGGGCGACTTCTACGACCTCTTCGAGATCCGGGACGGCACCTACGGCTTCGCCATCGGGGACGTGTGCGGCACCGGACCGGAAGCGGCCGCCGTCACCGGGCTCGCCCGGCACGCCCTCCGTCTGCTCGCCCGCGAGGGCCTCGGCGGACCCGCGGTGCTGGAACGACTGAACACCGCGATCCTCGACGAGGGCGCGCGCAGCCGTTTCCTCACCCTGCTGTACGGCGAACTGCGCCCCCAACCCGACGGCAGCGCGGAACTCAAGGTCGTGTGCGCCGGGCACCCCCTCCCGCTGCGCCTCCGACAGGACCGCAGCGTGGAACCGGCCGCCGAACCCCAGCCGCTGCTGGGCGTGTTGGAGGACCTGGAACTCTACGAGCAGACCGTCGTCCTGGAGCCGGGCGACGTGCTGCTCTGCGTCACCGACGGTGTCACCGAACGCCGCGAGGGCACCAGAATGCTCGGCGACGACGGCCTCGTCGAGGTCCTCACCACCTGCACGGGACTGACCGCGGGGGCCGTCGCGGCCCGGGTGATGCGCGCCGTCGAACGCTTCGCGAGCGACGCCCCCTCGGACGACATGGCGATCCTCGCGATGCGGGTGCCCAAGTAGCCACCGCGGAGGGGCCATCCGCCCACTCCACGAACCGTCGCACGCACAGAGGGAGGGGCCCGCCGAAGCGGACCCCTCCCTCTCGTGAGCCCCAAAACGGAATCGAACCGTTGACCTTCTCCTTACCATGGAGACGCTCTGCCGACTGAGCTATTGGGGCGCGCCAGCGATAGAGATCTTACCTGACGTACGCCGTGCCTCAGAACGCCAGGAGCCAACTTCCCACGCTTCGTTCGCCGACTCCCCAACTCAGCACCGAAAGGGACCAGTTCGCTTCTGCGGCGATCAGCAAGCGACCTCCCAGAGCAGCCCACCCAACGCGTTACAGGCGGCGACCAGACGACTCATCTCACGCCGCGTCAGCGCCGTCCCGACAGGAAGGGCAAGGCACTCGTTCGAGGCGCGCTCACTCTCCGGGAGAGACAACTCGTCGCCGCGCCGGGCCAGCCAGTGCTCCGGGTTCCGCACCGGTACGCGGCTCGCCACGCCACGGGCGCGCAAGGCGTGCGCGAACGCGTCCCGATCGGCACGCCCGTTCCCCGGCACCCGCACCACGTACTCGGTATAGCGGTGCTCGACTCCCGGAGATACGCGGGGCGTCACCACACCGGTCAGCCGACGATCAAGGTACTCCGCCTGTCGTCGGCGACGCCTCACCTCCACCGACGCCCCGCACGGCAGGGGTTCACCCTCCACCAGCAACACCCCGTGCTTCCGGGCCACGTCAGTCAACCGCCCGAGGTCCGCCGGATGCCCGAAGAGATGCTCAACCACCACGGCCGTGGTTCTCGACGAGACCACTCGCTCGACGGACTCCGGATCCAGGCAGAAGCTGCCCCTCTCGATGTCCGCGAAGACCGGCCGGGCCCCCACGGTACGAACCGCGCTCACCGCGGTCGCCCCACCGAACGCTGGCACGATGACCTCGTCCCCGGTTCCCACTCCGGCCACTGCAAGCTCTCTCATCAGCATGCCGCGTATGCTTCTCACTCGGCATGAACGCCCGATGACACAACGAAAAAGGGCAGTGGTTCTCACGGGTAACAACCCATGAAAACCACTGCCCTCAACAAGAGTTCGGCGGTGACCTACTCTCCCACGAGGTCCCCCTCGCAGTACCATCGGCGCTGGCAGGCTTAGCTTCCGGGTTCGGAATGTAACCGGGCGTTCCCCCACCGCTATAACCACCGAAACACACCCACACCAACAACCCACCCCCACAAACAAGGGCATGAGCCACATCGGCATGGAAAACACGCAACACACTCTTCAAAAATAAACAAAGAAGAATAGTCGTTGTCTCAGAAACCACACAGTGAACGCGAGCACCTACGGACAAGCCCTCGGCCTATTAGTACCGGTCAACTCCACCCATTACTAGGCTTCCATATCCGGCCTATCAACCCCGTCATCTCCAGGGAGCCTTAACCCCACAAAGGGGGTGGGAGTCCTCATCTCGAAGCAGGCTTCCCGCTTAGATGCTTTCAGCGGTTATCCCTCCCGAACGTAGCCAACCAGCCATGCCCTTGGCAGAACAACTGGCACACCAGAGGTTCGTCCGTCCCGGTCCTCTCGTACTAGGGACAGCCCTTCTCAAGACTCCTCCGCGCGCAGCGGATAGGGACCGAACTGTCTCACGACGTTCTAAACCCAGCTCGCGTACCGCTTTAATGGGCGAACAGCCCAACCCTTGGGACCGACTCCAGCCCCAGGATGCGACGAGCCGACATCGAGGTGCCAAACCATCCCGTCGATACGGACTCTTGGGGAAGATCAGCCTGTTATCCCCGGGGTACCTTTTATCCGTTGAGCGACGGCGCTTCCACAAGCCACCGCCGGATCACTAGTCCCGACTTTCGTCCCTGCTCGACCCGTCAGTCTCACAGTCAAGCTCCCTTGTGCACTTACACTCACCACCTGATGACCAACCAGGCTGAGGGAACCTTTGGGCGCCTCCGTTACCCTTTAGGAGGCAACCGCCCCAGTTAAACTACCCACCAGACACTGTCCCTGATCCGGATCACGGACCCAGGTTCAGGCATCCAGCACGACCAGAGTGGTATTTCAACAACGACTCCACCAACGCTGGCGCGTCAATATCACAGTCTCCCACCTATCCTACACAAGCCGAACCGAACACCAATATCAAGCTATAGTAAAGGTCCCGGGGTCTTTCCGTCCTGCTGCGCGAAACGAGCATCTTTACTCGTAGTGCAATTTCACCGGGCCTATGGTTGAGACAGCCGAGAAGTCGTTACGCCATTCGTGCAGGTCGGAACTTACCCGACAAGGAATTTCGCTACCTTAGGATGGTTATAGTTACCACCGCCGTTTACTGGCGCTTAAGTTCCCAGCCCCGCCACCCCCAAAAGAGCAGCTCACCGGTCCCCTTAACGTTCCAGCACCGGGCAGGCGTCAGTCCGTATACATCGCCTTACGGCTTCGCACGGACCTGTGTTTTTAATAAACAGTCGCTTCTCGCTGGTCTCTGCGGCCACACCCAGCTCACACCGAAAAGGTGATCACCAAACATGGCCCCCCTTCTCCCGAAGTTACGGGGGCATTTTGCCGAGTTCCTTAACCATAGTTCACCCGAACGCCTCGGTATTCTCTACCAGACCACCTGAGTCGGTTTCGGGTACGGGCCGCCACACACCTCGCTAGAGGCTTTTCTCGACAGCACAGGATCATCCACTTCACCACAATCGGCTCGGCATCAGGTCTCACCCCTATAACGGTGCACGGATTTCCCTGCACACCGGGCTACACCCTTACCCCGGGACA
>NZ_SKBR01000002.1:0-887500 GCF_013450295.1 Streptomyces sp. AJS327 | reverse complement strand
GATGATGCGCTTCTGGGCGGAGGCGAAGACCTGCCGGAGTACCTGGGAGATCTCCCGTTCCGGCGGGACGAAGCCCGGCACCTCGGCGTTGGTGGAGTCGCTCAGCAGCAGGTCGATCCCCTCTTCACCGAGCCGGGCGAAGGCCCGCAGGTCGGTGAGGCGGCCGTCGAGCGGCAGCTGGTCCATCTTGAAGTCGCCGGTGTGCACCACCGTGCCCGCGGGGGTGCGAATGGTGACCGCCAGGGCGTCCGGGATGGAGTGGTTGACCGAGACGAACTCGCAGTCGAAGGGGCCGACGCGCTCCTGGTCGCCCTCGGCGACCTCCAGTGTGTACGGCCGGATCCGGTGCTCCTGGAGCTTCGCCTCGATGAGGGCGAGGGTCAGCTTGGAGCCGATCAGCGGGATGTCCGCCTTCTCCCGGAGCAGATAGGGGACGCCGCCGATGTGGTCCTCGTGCCCGTGGGTGAGGACGATTCCGTCGATGTCGTCGAGGCGGTCCCGGATCGAGCTGAAGTCGGGAAGGATCAGATCGATTCCCGGCTGTTCCTCCTCGGGGAACAGCACACCGCAGTCGACGATCAGCAACCGGCCTCCGTATTCGAAGACGGTCATGTTGCGGCCGATCTCACCGAGCCCGCCCAGCGGCGTGACGCGCATGCCGCCTTCGGCGAGCTTCGGTGGCGGGCCGAGCTCGGGATGGGGATGGCTCAAAGTCTCTCCTTACTCACGCGCGCCACGCACCCCCTGGGCACGTGGCGCGCGCGTTATTCGTGATGCGTACGTGATTGGTACGGCCATGCGGTCCCGATCCGGGCAGTCGCGAACCGAAACCCATATGCGGTTATGACGTCAGTGATTCAGAGCTGTACCCCGCCGTGTGCGAGATCGTGCTTCAGCTGTTCGGTTTCTTCCGGGGTCAGCTCGGTCAAGGGAAGCCGGAGTGGTCCGGCGGGAAGACCGCGCAGGGTCAGTGCCGCCTTGGTGGTGATCACGCCCTGGGTGCGGAACATGCCGGTGAAGACCGGCAGCAGCTTCTGGTGAATCTCGGTGGCCTTGGCGACGTCCCCGCTGAGATGGGCGTCGATCATGGCCCGCAGCTCAGGGGTCACGAGGTGGCCGACGACCGAGACGTATCCGATAGCCCCGACCGACAGCAGCGGCAGGTTCAGCATATCGTCACCGCTGTACCAGGCCAGTCCGCTGGTCGCGATGGCCCAGCTGGCCCGGCCGAGGTCACCCTTCGCGTCCTTGTTCGCGACGATGCGGGGGTGCTCGGCGAGACGCACGATGGTCTCGGTGTTGATGGGCACGCCACTGCGGCCGGGGATGTCGTAGAGCATCACGGGTAGCTCGGTGGCGTCCGCGATCGCGGTGAAGTGGCGGTAGAGCCCCTCCTGCGGCGGCTTGCTGTAGTACGGCGTCACCGCGAGGAGACCGTGCGCGCCCGCGCGCTCGGCGGCGCGGGCGAGGTCGAGGCTGTGCGCGGTGTCGTTGGTACCGGCTCCGGCGACGACGTGGGCGCGGTCTCCGACGGCCTCCGCGACCGCCCGGACCAGCTCGGCTTTCTCCGCGTCACTGGTGGTGGGGGACTCTCCGGTGGTGCCGTTGACGATCAGGCCGTCGTTACCGGCGTCCACCAGATGGGCGGCGAGCCGCTGCGCGCCGTCGAGGTCGAGGGCGCCCTCAGCAGTGAACGGTGTGACCATCGCGGTCAGGACCCGCCCGAAGGGCGTCTGCGGTGTGGAGGTCGGAGCCATAGGGTCCACGCTACTCGCAGCTCACCACTGAAGCCTCCTTCGGGGGAGGTGAGAGCGGCGGAAGAAGGACCCGGCACTGTCCGCTCGGGGGTTCAGACAGTACCGAGCCCGTTTATTCAGCCTAGATGAACTTCGCGAATTCCCGCAATGTGGACACCTTTACGGGGCGACCCGGCCGTTGGCGTTGAACGCCTCGTAGGTCAGGGGCATCAGCCCGGCCCACAGCTCCTCCATGCGCTCCCCCACCATCTCGATCTCCCGCTGCGGGAAGGACGGGACCTTCGCCAGTTCGTGCTGGGTGCGCAGACCTAGGAAGTGCATGAGCGAGCGTGCGTTGCACGTGGCGTACATCGAGGAGTACAGGCCGACGGGCAGCACGGCCCGGGCCACCTCCCGCGCCACCCCCTCCGCCAGCATCTCCTGGTACGTCTCGTACGCCTGGCGGTAGGAGTCCTCCATGGCCCGCGCCGTCAGCTCATGCTGGGCGGGGGTGCCCTCCACGAACTCGTACTTGCCGGGCCGCCCCTGCTGTACGAGCTTGCGCGAGGCGTCCGGGACGTAGAAGACCGGCTGGAGTTCGCGGTACCGGCCGGACTCCTCGTTGTACGAGTTGTGCACGACGACCCCGTTGGCCAGGAAGTTGTGCCAGGGACCGGCGACGGAGAGGTCGTAGGTCCGCTCCTCGCCGTCCTCGGTGATCGAGAGGACGGGATCGGGCAGCGCCCGGCCCGCCCCGGCGCCGGGTCCCTCGGCCGCGTGTTCCGGGTGGCACTCGGAACAGAAGGGCGCGAGGTTCTCCGCGTCGAGCGCGCGGGTGAGGTCCTCGGTGACGGGCACCAGGTGGTCCAGTGCCAGCACGGAGGGCGGGAACACCCGCTCGCACCGGTGGCAGGCGCGCGGCTCGGCGAGGAGCCGTTCCCGCTGGGCCGCCGTCCAGACCCCGACGCCGCGCTGCACCGCCGGGGGGACCGGTGGCGTAGCGGTCGCGTCGGCGGTCATGACCGCGTCTCCCGGGGTCAGCTCGCCCGCCTTGCGCCAGCCCTCGGGGGTGAGGATCGCGTGATCGACCGAGCAGCGCAGCTCCCGGCCGCCCACCGTACGGATCCGGAGCAGTCGCTTCACCCCGGACTCGATGACGTCGACGACGCGGGCGCGCCGGGCGGTGTGCGTGCGCTCGTCGAAACAGCGCACCTGGCTGCCGCGCACCGGCCCGAGGCCCGGCCGGCGTCCGCCCGGGCGGCTCTCGCGGTGCTCCGCCACCGCCGTCTCGGCGGCCTCCCGGCTCTCGTACAGGCCCAGGTGGTGCACGCTCTCCGCGCGGTCGGCGCCGTCCTCCGGGAGGTCCTCCCGGACCTCGGCCGCCCAGCGGGCCGCGCGGTGGTGCCAGTACACCCCGCCGCTCCACGGCGCCGCCCCGGCCTCCGGGGACCACCAGTGTTCGTACAGTTCCCGGATGGACCTGCGGTAGGGGGTGCCGGTCTCGCTCTCCAGCGTGATCTCGGTGTCCCCGGCCAGACACCAGCCGACCCGGTGCCGGTGGAACTCCCGGAAGACGAAGAGCGGCGCGCTGACGAGGAAGGTCATCGAGTTGTGCTCGAACGGACTGCCATGCCGGTCCCGCATCAGGTAGTTGATCAGTCCCTTGGAGCGGTTCGGGTCCTTCGTCAGCTCCGCGAGGGACTGTTCACCCGCGGTGGAGACCCGGGCCGCCCACAGCACGTCGGTGTCGGCCGCCGCGTGCTTGACCAGCTCGACCGTCACATCGCCGCGGAACCTCGGGGCCGTCCGCTCAGGGGTGTCGTTCACCAGCGTGTCCTTCCAGGTACGTCGTCGACCGGCGGCGCCAGCCTACGGGCCGGGGCCGACACCCTCCCCGTCACCTGATCCGACGGATATGACCTCTTTGGAGAGACAAAGACCTCCAAAGGTGACATGAGTGGCCTGGCCGCATAGATCAGAGCAGCACTTGATATTTTTCACAGTGGGCCGCAAGGACGGGCACTTTCCCGCACATTCGGCCGTTGCACCTGATGAACCCCGCACCACGCCCCATCGATCACTACAGGAGCGCCCGTCATGTTCCGCCGCGGAGAGCCAGTGCCGTTCGCCTTCATAGCCGATGCCGAGCGGTACCGCAGCAACGTCGCCCCTCCGCCCAGTCCTCCGCGCAGCACCGGTCAGCGCGCCGGTTCCCTGCTCGTCGGTCTCACCATCGTCTCCGGACTGGTCGGGGCCCTGCTGCTCGGCGTGCCCGCGCTCGACGCGGACAGCAAGCCGGGGGGCGGCCCGGCCGCGGCCGAGGGCCGCTGACGCCGCGTGGTGCCTCCCCGGCTGGCCCGGGGAGGCACCGCTCGCTAACCTTCCCGCTCACAGCCCCCGTCGTGAGCGAGGACCACTCGTGCCCCTGCCCTTCCTGACGGCCGACCGTGCCACGGAACCGCCGGCCGTCACCGACACCGCCCCGCACGACCACGACCGCTGGCGGCGCCCCTACCGCCCCGGCCCCTGGCGGGTGGGCGGAGCGGCACTGCTCCTGCTGCTCGCCTCCTACCTGCTGATCTCCACGCTCATCATCGCGCTGGCCGACTCGCTGCCCGGCGCGGCGGCGTGTGCGCTGAGCGCGGCGCTGGTCATCGCCTTCGCCCTGCGCCTTCTGCGAGTGGGCGTCTGGGTGAGCGCGCACGGCGTCCGGCAGGTGGGGCTCTTCCGGACGACCACGCTGCCCTGGCGGCGCGTGGCCACGATCCGGACCGCGCAGCAGCCGGTGCGGTGGCTGGGACTGCCCCGCACCGTGCAGGGCGAGGCGCTGCTGGTGTTCGCGACGGGCGACGGCTCCGTGCCCACCCCGCTCCGTCCGCTGCTCACGGACCACAACGCCGACTTCCTGTCCCGGCCCGGCGGCTTCAACCGGGCCGCGGACGTCGTGGAGACCTGGGCCGCCGAGTTCGGCCGTTCCGCCGCACAGGCCTCCTGACTCCCGAGCGCGCATCACGAGGGCAGCGTCCACGGGAGCGGCCGCGGGTGGCGGACCAGCTCATCCGCGGGGGCCTGGCGGGGGTTTCCGCGGTGGGTACGGCGGAGTGTCCGAGGGTGGCGCGTTCCGCTTCGCGCCCCTCCGCCGCCGTCCCGAACCGGGCCCCTTCCCCGCCGGTCGCTGGCCCCTCCCGGCTCCGGGTCGCTGGGGCGCTTCCGGCGGCGGGTGCCCGGTGCGGGTGCGGTCGCCGGAGGGGTCAGCCGCGTGGGTTGAGGGTCGGCCCGGGTTCCGCCCCGTCGCTGGCCGGTTCGTCCTCTGGTACCCGTGGCGCGGCGCGCTTCCCCCCGGCGCGGCCGTCGTGGAGCGCGATGGCGTACTGCATCGTCGTCCGGGCCCGGGGGGTGTCGCGCGCGTCGTGGTAGGCGACCGCGAGCCGGAACCAGACGCGCCAGTCGTCGGGGTCGCGCTCGGCCTCGATCCGCCGGCGGTCGAAGACCTCGTCGGCCGAGGCGCGGTCGATCCGGCCGGAGGGGGTCCGGCGGAGTTCGTCCGGTGGCAGGCCGCCCTCGGCTTCCAGCTCCCGTGCCAGCCGTCCGGCGTCCCGGGCGAAGCGCGTGGTGTGCCAGAGGAACCAGACGCCGATCAGCGGCAGCACGAGGACGGCGATTCCGAAGGCGACGGTCACCAGGGTGCCCTGCTGGATGAGGAGCACCCCACGGCTGCCGACCAGGACGAAGTAGACGACCAGGACGGCGGCGAGGGTGCAGTAGGTGATCTTCGCGCGCACGTGCGGTCCCTCAGTCCAGGTCCAGGAAGTGCTCAAGCCCGAAGGTGAGGCCCGGCACGGACGGCACTCGGCGCACTCCGAGGAGCACCCCGGGCATGAACGAGGCGCGGTCCAGCGACTCGTGCCGGATGGTGAGCGTCTCGCCCGGGCCGCCGAAGAGGACCTCCTGGCGGGCGACGAGCCCCCGCAGCCGTACGGCGTGCACCGGTACGCCGTCGACGTCGGCCCCCCGGGCTCCGTCGAGGGCGGTGCTGGTGGCGTCCGGCTGGGCACCACCGCCCGCCGTCCGGCGCGCCTCGGCCACGAGCTGCGCGGTACGGACCGCGGTGCCGCTGGGGGCGTCGGCCTTGTCGGGGTGGTGCAGCTCGACCACCTCCGCCGACTCGAAGAACCGCGCGGCCTGCTGGGCGAACCGCATGGTCAGCACGGCGCCGATACCGAAGTTGGGGGCGATCAGCACGCCGGTCCCCGGGGCGGCGGCGAGCCAGCCGCGCAGCGACTCCAGCCTGTCGTCGGTCCACCCGGTGGTGCCCACGACGCCGTGGACGCCGTGGGAGACGCAGAACTCCAGGTTCCCCATGACCGCGTCGGGGTGCGTCAGGTCGACGGCCACCTCGGCGCCCGCGGAGGTGAGCTGGGCGAGGTCGTCGTCGTGGTCGAGGGCCGCCACCAGCTCCAGGTCCTCCGCCGACTCCACGGCCCGGACGGCCTCGGAGCCCATCCGGCCCCGTGCGCCGAGGACGGCTACCCGCTGCTTGCTCATGCTGCTCAGCCCTTCGTCGTGCTGCTCTCGATAGTTCCGTGGGGCCGCAGGGCGGCCCGCGGGGGCGTTCAGGCCACCGCGTCCGCCAGCCGGTCGGCCTGCCGATCGGTCAGCCGTCCCATGACGGAGAGTGAGGGGCGGGCGCCGAGGACTTCGCGGGCCACCTCGCGAACCTGCTCGGGGGTGACGGCGGAGATCCTCGCGAGCAGTCCGTCGACCGACAGCTGCTCGCCCCAGCACAGCTCGCTCTTACCGATGCGGTGCATCAGCGCCCCGGTGTCCTCCAGGCCGAGGACCGTGGAGCCGGCGAGCTGGCCGATGGCACGTTCCAGCTCCTCGTCGGGCAGGCCGTGTTCGGCCACCCTGGCGAGTTCCTCGCGACAGATCCGCAGGACGTCGGGGACCTGTGCGGGGCGGCAGCCGGCGTAGACGCCGAACAGGCCGCAGTCGGCGTAGCTGGAGGTGAAGGAGTAGGTGCTGTAGGCGAGGCCGCGCTTCTCGCGGATCTCCTGGAAGAGGCGGGAGCTCATGCCGCCGCCGAGCGCCGTGCTCAGCACGCTGAGCGCCCAGCGCCGTTCGTCCGTCCGGGAGACGCCGGGCGTTCCGAGGATGACGTGCGCCTGCTCGGTGCGGCGGCGCACGTGGTCGACGCGGCCCGCGGTGCGTATCGCGCGGGCGCCACCGCGCGGGGCGGCGGGCTCCGCGCCGCCGGTGCGCGCCAACGCGCCCGCCCCGTCGAACGCCTGCCAGACCTGCTCGACGACGCGATCGTGGTCCAGGTTGCCCGCGGCGGCGACGACCAGGTGCGTCGGGTCGTAGTGCCGGCGGTAGAAGCGGGCGACCCGGTCCCGGTCGAGCGCGTTGACGGTGTCCACCGTGCCCAGCACGGGGCGGCCGAGCGGGGAGTCGCCGAACATGGTGTGCGCGAACAGGTCGTGCACGCCGTCCGCGGGGTCGTCCTCGGTCATCGCGATCTCTTCGAGGATGACGCCGCGCTCGGCATCGACCTCGGCGGGGTCGATGACGGAGCCGGTGAGCATGTCACAGACGACGTCGATGGCCAGCGGCAGGTCGCTGTCCAGCACCCGGGCGTAGTAGCAGGTGAACTCCTTGGCGGTGAAGGCGTTCATCTCACCGCCGACGGCGTCCAGCGCGGCGGAGATGTCCAGCGCGCTCCGCCGCCGGGTGCCCTTGAACAGGAGGTGTTCCAGGTAGTGGGTGGCGCCGTTCAGGGCCGGCGTCTCGTCACGCGAGCCGACGCGCGCCCAGATGCCGAAGGTCGCCGAGCGGACCGTCGGCAGCGTCTCGGTGACCACGCGGAGACCGCCGGGGAGCACCGTCCGGCGCACGGCGCCCGCCCCGTCCACACCGGAGAGCAGGGTCGCGGTCCGCGCTGGGACACGGGCGACGGCCCGCCCCCCGATCGGGGGGCGGGCCGTCGTGCGGGACGGTCGCGTCACTTGTCGGCGCCGCCGTCGCTCGCCTCGTCGGCGGAGTCCGCCTCCTCGTCCAGGACGGGGATCAGCGAGAGCTTGCCGCGCTGGTCGATCTCGGCGATCTCCACCTGGACCTTCTGGCCGACGCCGAGCACGTCCTCGACGTTCTCGACGCGCTTGCCACCGGCCAGCTTGCGGATCTGCGAGATGTGCAGCAGTCCGTCCTTGCCGGGCAGGAGTGAGACGAAGGCACCGAAGGTGGTCGTCTTGACGACGGTGCCGAGGTAGCGCTCGCCGACCTCCGGCATGGTCGGGTTGGCGATGCCGTTGATCGTGGAGCGGGCGGCCTCGGCGGCCGGGCCGTCGGCGGCACCGATGTAGATGGTGCCGTCGTCCTCGATCGTGATCTCGGCGCCGGTGTCCTCCTGGATCTGGTTGATCATCTTGCCCTTGGGGCCGATGACCTCACCGATCTTGTCCACCGGGATGTTGACGGTGATGATCCGCGGGGCGTGCGGGGACATCTCGTCCGGAACGTCGATGGCCTCCATCATCACGTCCAGGATGTGCAGGCGGGCGTCGCGGGCCTGCTTCAGCGCGGCGGCCAGCACGGAGGCGGGGATGCCGTCGAGCTTGGTGTCGAGCTGGAGGGCGGTCACGAACTCCTTGGTCCCGGCGACCTTGAAGTCCATGTCACCGAAGGCGTCCTCGGCGCCCAGGATGTCGGTGAGCGTGACGTAGTGCGTCTCGCCCTTGATCTCCTGGGAGATGAGGCCCATGGCGATACCGGCGACCGGGGCCTTCAGCGGCACACCGGCGTTCAGCAGCGACATCGTCGAGGCGCAGACCGAGCCCATCGAGGTGGAGCCGTTGGAGCCCAGCGCCTCGGACACCTGGCGGATGGCGTACGGGAACTCCTCGCGGGTCGGGAGCACCGGCACCAGCGCCCGCTCGGCGAGCGCGCCGTGCCCGATCTCCCGGCGCTTCGGCGAACCGACGCGGCCCGTCTCACCGGTGGAGTAGGGCGGGAAGTTGTAGTTGTGCATGTACCGCTTGCGGGTCACCGGGGAGAGGGTGTCCAGCTGCTGCTCCATGCGGAGCATGTTCAGCGTCGTCACCCCGAGGATCTGGGTCTCGCCGCGTTCGAACAGCGCCGAGCCGTGCACCCGGGGGATCGCCTCGACCTCGGCGGCGAGGGTGCGGATGTCGGTGACGCCACGGCCGTCGATCCGCTTCTTCTCCGTGATGACGCGCTCGCGCACCAGCTGCTTCGTCAGCGCGCGGTAGGCGGCGGAGATCTCCTTCTCGCGGCCCTCGAACTGCGGCAGCAGCTTCTCGGCGGCCAGCGCCTTGACACGGTCCAGCTCGCTCTCGCGCTCCTGCTTGCCGCCGATGGTGAGCGCCTGGGCCAGCTCGTCCCGGACGGCGCTGCTGAGCGCGTCCAGCACGTCGTCCTGGAAGTCCAGGAAGACGGGGAACTCACCGGTGGGCTTGGCGGCCTTGGCCGCGATGTCGGCCTGGGCCTTGCACAGCACCTTGATGAAGGGCTTCGCGGCCTCCAGACCGGCGGCGACGATCTCCTCGGTGGGGGCCTCGGCGCCACCGGCCACGAGCGAGAGCGTCTTCTCGGTGGCCTCGGCCTCGACCATCATCACCGCGACGTCCCCGTCCGGCAGCACGCGACCGGCGACGACCATGTCGAAGACGGCGTCCTCCAGCTCGGTGTGCGTCGGGAAGGCCACCCACTGGCCACGGATCAGCGCGACCCGGGTGCCGCCGATCGGGCCGGAGAACGGCAGCCCGGCGAGCTGGGTGGAGCAGGACGCGGCGTTGATCGCCACCACGTCGTACAGGTGATCCGGGTTGAGCGCCATGATCGTCTCGACGATCTGGATCTCGTTGCGCAGGCCCTTCTTGAAGGAGGGCCGCAGCGGGCGGTCGATCAGCCGGCAGGTGAGGATCGCGTCCTCGGAGGGGCGGCCCTCCCGGCGGAAGAACGAGCCGGGGATCTTGCCCGCCGAGTACATCCGCTCCTCGACGTCGACCGTGAGCGGGAAGAAGTCCAGCTGGTCCTTGGGCTGCTTGGAGGCGGTGGTGGCCGACAGCACCATGGTGTCGTCGTCCAGGTACGCCACGGCGGAACCGGCGGCCTGCTTGGCCAGGCGGCCCGTCTCGAAACGGATGGTGCGGGTACCGAAGGAGCCGTTGTCGATAACGGCCTCGGCGTAGTGGATTTCGCTTTCCACTCGGGATATCTCCTCGTCTGTCCACCGCCCGTGTGGCGGCGGACCCTCTGGCGGAGGCACTCCCCGTGCGGGCCGGTCTTCGATCGAAGCTCCCGGAGCGCGGACGCGTCCGGGGGCCACTACCGAGGACCGGCGTCGGTCGGTCGGGCCTCCGCCCTTTCAGTGGCTCGTGCTGGTTGTCCTCACGGGACCGTGGTCCTCGCAGGACCAGGGTACAAAGCTTCCCCGGCCCGTGAGCGGCGCCGGATCCCCGGGAGGCTCCGCGGGACCGGTGCTCCGGTCCGCGAGGCTCCCGCGTATACGGCGAAGGGAGCGGTCCCCGGATGGGAACCGCTCCCTCTGCTTCGCGTCAGCGGGCGCCCGCCGCACCACGGCGGATGCCGAGGCGCTCGACCAGCGCGCGGAAGCGCTGAATGTCCTTCTTGGCGAGGTACTGCAACAGCCGGCGGCGCTGGCCGACCAGGAGCAGCAGGCCACGGCGCGAGTGGTGGTCGTGCTTGTGGGTCTTCAGGTGCTCCGTCAGATCGGTGATCCGGCGGGAGAGCAGCGCCACCTGAACCTCGGGGGAGCCGGTGTCACCCTCCTTGGTGGCGAACTCCGAGATGATCGACTTCTTGGTCGCGGCGTCGAGAGACGACACTCGTACTCCTTGAGAATCCTGCCGCCGAGCGCCCCTGGTTTGCGTCACAGGGGAATCTTCGATGACTCGGGAGGCCCACCCAGAGTAGCAGCGCCCGGCGGCGCTCCCGACCGGGGTCGGGAGCGCGGGCCACGGCACCACCGGGCCCCGCGCTCCCGGCCTCAGCCGCTGGTCAGGCTGCGTGCGGCGGAGTACACGTCCAGCACCGCGAGGCAGAGCGGGAGCAGCGTCAGCAGCACGAAGGTCTCGAAGATCTCCAGGAAGCGTCCCCAGAACGGGGTGAGGCCCTTGCTCGGGACGATCAGGGCGATCGCGGTGAGGACGGCGGCGGCCCCGGCGATCGCGGCGGTCAGCCAGACCGTCCGCAGGTCCGCGGCGTCGGCTCCGCCGAGCGCGGAGGGGCTGGCCGCGACCCCGGCGCCGAGCAGCGTGAGCGTACCGAACCCGGCCGCCAGCAGCGCGCCGGCCTGCGCGGTGTACCGGAACAGCCGGGCGCGCAGCAGCAGGGCCAGTCCGGTGGCGAGGGCCAGCAGCAGCGCCCAGCCGGAGTGGGAGAAGGCCAGGACGGCGGAGGCGGCCAGCACCACCGCGGCGCAGCCGCCCACCAGGCCGACCAGGGTCTCGTGGCCGCGCCGGGCGCGGGCCGCGATCCGCTCGGCGTCGACCGGGCCGTGGGTCTCGGGGGTGGCGTCCGGGTCGGTGTCGTAGCTCAGGGGCGTGACGCCGGGGGCCTCGTAGCCGACGGGCAGCCGGGCGAACCGCGCCGACAGCCCGGGGAGGAAGGCGAGCACCCCCACCGCGAACGGGGCGCAGAGCGCCGCGGTGCGCTCCGGGCTGAGGTCGAACACGATGCCGAGGAAGACGGCGGCGGTCCCCACGGTGGAGGCGCAGAGCGCCGCGGTGAACGGACCGTCGCCGCTCGGGGCGGCGATGGTGAGGACCACCGAGGCCAGCAGCACCGCCACACAGCCGAGCAGCAACTGGAGCCGCCCCGGCCCGTGTCCGGCCGCCGGGGGCAGCAGTCCGGCCCCGGCGAGCAGGACGTGGGGCAGCGCGCCGAGCCCGAGGGCCAGGGACGCGGCGCGGTCCGCGTACACCCGGGCGCGCACCGCGGCGAGTGTCAGGAGCGCCAGGCCCATCACCCCGGCGAGGACGGCGGGCAGTCCGTGCGCCCCGGTGGCGACCGGACGCGCGCTCCACAGCGCGAAGGCCGCGAGGACGAGCAGCACGGCGCCGCCGGTGAGGCCGGAGGTGCGGGTGAGGCGGTCGTCCCAGAGGGTGCGGTCGCGGGAGACGGCGGAGGCGACCGCGTCGGACACGTCGTCGAAGACGGCCGGGGGTAGCGACTCGGCGAAGGGGCGCAGGCTCAGCACCTCGCCGTCGAGCACCCGTTGCGCGGCGAACGAGCGGGAGCCGTCCAGCACGGTGCCGTCCCGGCGCACGAGGTGGTAGCCGACGGGTTCCCCCGCGGCGGGGGTCTGTCCGGAGAGCCGCAGGATCTCCGGGTGGATGTCGGCGACCGGGATGTCCTCGGGCAGCGCCACGTCGATGCGGCTGTCCGGCGCCACGATGGTGACCCGGCAGAAGCCGGTGCCGTGCGGCGCCCCGCCGGGCGTCGCTGTCGTCCCCGGGCGCGTCTCCCGCCGTCCGGCGGCGGCCGGTGGGGCCGTCCTGCTCAAGCCCTGCCTCCCCTGTTCACGGTGTCGTCGCTCCGGCCCGGACGTCGTCCGTTTCGCGAAGTGGCCGGGTACCGCCGGGTCTTCTCCCCTCCCACCCCAACGAGGCACGCATGGCCGGAGGCTGACGCGCCGATCGTGAACCGGCCGGTGCCGTAGGGCGGTTGGCCGTGCGAGGGGCGTGGTGGAGTACCGCTTGCGGAGCGCGCGTCACCCTACCTGGCGCCGCCTCGCGGACCGTGCAACTGCAACCACCGGGGCAAGTAGCATCACCAGCGGTCGGCGGTGCCGCCCCGACTTCCCGCGCGTGGGCACCGGGTCGGCCGAGCGGCCCGGGAGACGGGGCCGCGGTGCTCCACCGCCCCTGTCCGGCGCCGTGTCCACGGCGGACCGCGCGGTGGTACGGGGCGGCCGGCGCCGGGAGCGCGGCGCGCGGACGGCGCCCGGGCGTTCGCGGGCGCCCGGTGGTCCGGGGCGGCGCGGGCCACAGACATCCGAGGACCGAGGAAACCGGTGCGCACGTGAGTCACATCGTCGTCAAGCGCCCTCCCCGTACGTTGCCACCTCCGGTGGACGGCGAGGATCTGCCGCTGGAGCCCCCGCCGGAGCTGCCGCGCGAGCAGCAGGAGGGCGTGCTGATGCAGCTCCTCCCGACGCTGGGCATGGCGGGCTCCGCGCCGTTCTTCTTCTTCATGCCGAACGCCCACCCGTTCATGCGGGTGATGGGCGTGCTGATGCTGCTGTCCACCGTGGGCATGGTGATCGCCATGCTGGTCCGTCACCGGCGGGGCACGCAGGGGCAGTTGGCGCAGCTCCGTCGCGACTACCTCAAGTACCTGGCGCAGACCCGCAGAAGGGTGCGCCGAACCGCGAAGGGGCAGCGGGACGCGCAGTTCTACCTGCACCCCGCGCCGGGTCAGCTGTGGGCACTCGTCGCCGAGGGCAGCCGGGTGTGGGAACGGCGCCCGGTCGACGGTGACTTCGGGCAGGTGCGCGTCGGTCTGGGTACCCAGCGACTGGCCACCGCGCTCGTCACCCCGGAGACGGCGCCGGTGGACGAGCTGGAGCCGCTCACGGCGGGCGCGATGCACCAGTTCGTCAACGTGCACGGCACCCTGAGCGGGCTGCCGCTCGCCGTCTCACTGCGCGCGTTCTACCACCTGACGCTGAGCGGCCGTCCCGATTCGGTACACGACTCCGCCCGCGCGCTGGTCTGTTCGCTGGCCGCCCTGCACTCTCCCGACGACCTGGTGATCGCGGTGGGCGCCGGGCCGGGTGCCGTGGAACGCTGGGAGTGGGTCAAGTGGCTGCCGCACGCGCAGGATCCGGGTGCCCTGGACGGCGCCGGAAGCCGCCGTCTCATCTCCGACGACGTCGGTGAGCTGGAGGCGGCGCTCGCCTCCCGGCTGGAGGGCCGCCCCCGGTTCAGCGCGGGCGGGCCCCCGGTGGTGGAACAGCCGCACGTCCTGCTGCTGCTCGACGGGGCCAGCGTCCCGCCGACCTCGCTGCTGGCGGGGGCCGAGGGGCTCCAGGGCGTCACCGTCGCGGAGATCGTGCCCGGCGAGATCGACCGGGACCGGGGTGGGCTGTCCGTCGTGGTGCGCCCCGGTGAGCTGTCGCTGGCCTCCGGGCACGGCATGGTCTACGAGGGGACGCCGGACGCGCTGTCCCCCGAGGAGGCCGAGGCTCTCGCCCGGCAGCTCGCACCGCTGCGCATGGGCTCGGGTGGCGGCGCGGCCGACGAACCCCTGCTGGCCAACCTGGAGTTCACCGACCTGCTCGGGCTGGGGGACGCCGCCACCGTCGACGTCAACCGCACCTGGCGGCCCCGGGCGCAGGCCCAGCGGCTGCGGGTACCGATCGGGGTCGGTGAGGGCGGGTCCCCGGTCATGCTGGACCTCAAGGAGGCGGCGCAGGACGGAATGGGCCCACACGGGCTGTGCGTCGGCGCGACCGGCTCCGGAAAGTCGGAGCTGCTGCGGACGTTGGTGCTCGGCCTCGCCGTCACCCACTCCTCGGAGACGCTCAACTTCGTCCTGGCGGACTTCAAGGGTGGCGCCACCTTCGCCGGTATGGCGGACATGCCGCACGTAGCCGCGGTCATCACCAACCTGGCGGACGACCTCACCCTGGTCGACCGGATGGGCGACTCGATACGTGGTGAACTCAACCGCCGCCAGGAGATGCTGCGGGACGCGGGCAACTACGCCAACATCCACGACTACGAGAAGGCCCGTGCCGCGGGGGCCCCGCTCGCCCCCGTCCCCTCACTCGTGCTGGTCATCGACGAGTTCAGCGAACTCCTCAGCGCCAAGCCGGACTTCATCGACATGTTCATTCAGATCGGCCGGATCGGCCGGTCGCTCGGAGTCCATCTCCTGCTCGCCTCCCAGCGGTTGGAGGAGGGGCGCCTGCGCGGGCTGGAGACCTACCTCTCCTACCGCATCGGGCTGCGCACCTTCTCCGCCGCGGAGTCCCGTGCCGCGCTCGACGTGCCGGACGCCTTCCATCTGCCCTCCGTCCCCGGCTCGGGGCTGCTGAAGTTCGGCACCGAGGAGCTGACCCGCTTCAAGGCCGCCTACGTCTCCGGCGTCTACCGCTCCCCCGCCGAGAGCGGCCACGCCCCGGCCGGCCCGGCGCCCGCGCGGCGCCAGCCGGTGCTCTTCACCGCGGCACCGGTGCCGCTCCCCCGCCCGGAACCCGCCGACGACCGGGGGGTGCCCGCACCCGGCGCCCCGCCCGAGGACGACGCGCTGGCCGACACCGTCCTCGACGTCGTCGTCCGCCGTCTGGAGGGCCAGGGCGCCCCCGCGCACCAGGTGTGGCTGCCACCGCTCGACAGCCCGCCCACCCTCGACGAACTGCTGCCCGGACTCGGCGAGTTCGAGGGACTCGGGTTCACCCAGCCCGAGGCCGACCGGCCGGCCCGGCTCACCATCCCCCTCGGCGTCGTCGACAAGCCCTTCGAGCAGCGCCGGGACGTGCTCCACAGCGACTTCTCCGGAGCGGCCGGGCACATGCTCGTCCTCGGCGGGCCGCGCTCCGGCAAGTCCACCCTGCTGCGCACCCTCATCACCGCCTTCGCGCTCACCCACACCCCCCGCGAAGTGCAGTTCTACGGGCTGGACTTCGGCGGTGGCGGCATGGTCTCGGTCGCCGGGCTGCCGCACGTCGGCGGGGTCGCCTCGCGGCTCGACCCGGAGCGCGTACGGCGCACCGTCGCCGAGGTCGCCGGAGTGCTCGCGCGGCGGGAGGAGTTCTTCCGCACCGAGGGCGTCGACTCGATGGACACCTACCGACGCCGCCGCGCCCAGGGGCAGTTCAGCGGTCAGCAGTTCGGCGACGTCTTCCTGGTGATCGACGGCTGGGGCAGCTTCCGCCAGGACTACGACGAACTCCACGAGGTCGTCACCGACTTGGCGGCGCGCGGACTGGGGTACGGCGTCCACGTCGTCGTCAGCGCCTCCCGGAGCATGGAGGTGCGGGCCAACCTCAAGGACCAGTTGATGAACCGCCTGGAGCTGCGGCTCGGCGACACCCTCGACTCCGAACTGGACCGCAAGGTCGCCGCCAACGTGCCAGCGGGGATGCCCGGCCGTGGCCAGAGCCCCGGAAAGCTGCACTTCATGGCAGCCGTTCCGCGCGCCGACGGCACCCCCTCCGACGACAACCTGTCCGAGGCGACAGAGGCGCTGGTGCGGTCCGTGAGCGACGCGTGGCCGCACCAGCCCGCACCGCCCGTCCGGCTGCTCCCCCGGCACATTCCCGCCGAAGAGCTGCCCCGCGGCGGCGAGTTCCCCGAGCGGGGCGTCGCCTTCGGCCTCGACGAACGGAACCTCGCCCCCGTCCACGTGGACTTCGAGACCGACCCGTTCTTCCTCGTCTTCGGGGAGAGCGAGTCCGGGAAGTCCGCCGTGCTGCGCCTCCTCGCCCGCCAGATCGCCGACCGCTACACCCCGCAGGAGGCGCGGATCGTCGCGATCGACTACCGCCGCGGGCTGCTGGACGGCCTGCCCAAGGACCACCTCCTGGTGTACGCCCCGACCTCCAGCGGCATGGAGGACCACATGGGCGCGGTACGGGACCTGATGGTGGCCCGCACCCCACCGACCGACATCACCCCGCAGCAGCTGCGGGAGCGCAGCTGGTGGTCGGGACCGCGCATGTTCCTGCTGGTCGACGACTACGAGCTCGTCTCCGCCTCCAGCGGCAACCCCCTCGACGTCCTCATCGACCAACTGCCCTACGCCCGCGACATCGGAGTGCACCTCATCGTCGCCCGGAACGCCAACGGGGCCTCCCGGTCCACGTACGAGCCCTTCATGCGGACCGTCCGGGAGCTCGGTGCCCAGGGCCTCATCCTTTCGGGCGACCCCATGGAAGGGGAGCTGCTCGGCAACGTCCGGCCGCGCCCGATGCCTCCCGGTCGGGGGGCGTTCGTCTCACGGAAACGCGGGGTACCCCTGGTCCAGACCGGCTGGTGGCCCGGCGCGTGACACCCGACTGAGCGAGGTGGGGGCACGGCCAGTGCCGCGCGCCCCACCCGCGTCCCGCACCCGCGACGCACCGTCTCCGGCGGTGCCACACCAAGGGGAACGATGTCCTTCGACGAGGAGTGGGCCCGGCACGTCGCCAACGCCAGGGCCGATCGGACCAACAACACCCGGCTCAACCAACTCGACGACGGTGCGGGCGGGTTCGCCCGCACCGGCCCGAAGCTCAGCGTCACGCCCAAGGTGCTCCGGGAACGCGCGCGGCGTGCCGAGAACATCGGTGGGGACTTCGCCAAAGCCGACGACACCACGATGGAGAAGACCGGCGACGCCCGCTCCGGCCTCAAGGGCTTCTCCAGCGCGGCGGCCCTCGGCACCTTCCAGGACCGCTGGCGGAAACAGATGAAACACCTGCGGACCCGCATGGACGAGGCGCTCCCCAAGGCGCTGAGCGCCGCCGCCAACGAGTTCCAGGCCAACGAGGACCGGGACAAGTCGAAGTACGAACGGAACTCCTGACGCTCCGCTCGCCCCATCACCGGTACACGAGGAACACATGGTCACTTTCCGCGAGTTGCTCGACGCCGACCTCTCCCCGCTCTACGAGGCGGTCATCGGGTGGCGCGCGCTCCCGGGCAACCTCCGGCAGATCCAGGGCACCTTCCACGACAACGTCACCGAGGACCTCCGCACTTCCGACTGGGAGGGCGAGAGCGCCGTATCCGCACTCCGCACCATGTCCGCCATCGAACGACAGATCACCACCGCCGCCGAACAGGCCGAGGACGTCTTCGGCAACCTGCGCGGCGCCTACGACGTGTTCCAGCGCTGCCAGAAGAGCCTCAAGGCCATCAAGGAGGACGTCGAAAGCTCCGCCACGTACACCATCAGCGAGACAGGGAAAGTCAGTTACCGCCCACCCGCTGACGCCCGCGAACCCAGCGCCGAGGACCGCGAGGCCGCCCAGGTGGTCGCGGACTCGTACAACCGCGACATCAAACGCGTTCTGCGTACCGCCACCCGCACCGACGAAACCCTGGAGTGGTACCTCAGGGAGGACTTCAACGGGAAGGCGCCCGGATTCACGGGGCGCGGCCCCGACGATCTCCGCGACGCCATGACCCGGCAGAAGCGCGCCGCCGACGAACTCTCCGACCTCGCCGAACGCGACCCCAGCGATATGACCGCCACCCAGATCAACCGCGCCAACACCCTGGCGGCCCGCTACCACGACGCTCCGCTCTTCGCCGAGCGTTTCGCCACCAAGACCGGGCCGGAGGGAACGCTCGCCTTCTGGGCGAAGGTCGCCAGCCCCCGCGACGCCGGCTACGAGCCCAAACGCACCGAACTCGCCAGGAAGTTCCAGAAGAACCTCAGCCTCACCCTGGCAACCGCCTCCCACTCCGACAGCCCCGCCATGGCCCGCTGGAAACGCGACATGATCGAACTGGGCCCCGAACAGAAGCAGTTCGGCCCAACCAGAACCTCCCCCCGGGGTTTCCAGGTGATGAGCAACCTGATGCGTTTCGGCCGCTACGACAGCGACTTCCTCCAGGACTACGGCAAGAAGCTCATCGCCTCCGACAAGGTCTACGGCGAATCCAATCTCCTGGGAAACTGGAAAAGGTCGGCCGGCGACGCGCGCCTCAACTTCTGGAACACCGGTCCATCATCCTCCGGCACCGAACCGGACCGGGGCCGGGACCCCATGACCGGTTTCCTGGAGGCGCTGGACCACAACCCTCCGGCCGCGACCGAGTTCTTCCAGCAACCCGACCGCCCACCGAACGACGACGGCCCGCCCAAGCCACCCAAGATCAACAACAACCTGGACTACCTGATCCGGGAGCGGGACTGGCTCACCGACACCCCCGGCACCCAGCAGGCGGCTGGCCGCTCCTCCCTGGGCGACGCCCTCGTCGCCGCCACCACCGGCTACTCCCCCGACAGCCTGGCCGACGCCGCGCGGTCCGACCTCTTCAAGGACGGCGGCGACCGGCGGAACGCCGAAACCGCCGGCGTCATGGAACAGGTCGCCCACCTCTACGGTGGCGACGACGGCCCCAAGCTCCTCAAGGAGCAACCCGAACTGGCCAGCGGTCTCGGCACCATGACCGGCGCCTACATCGACGACCTGAACTACGCCCTGACCGTGGAGCCAGGAGCCGACAAGGATTTCCCAGCCCAGTACCAGGGACGCGCACAGTTCACCGGTGAGAAAGCAGAAGACCTCCTCAGCGTGGTGGGCAAGAACGAGGTATCCCACGGAGTCGTCAGCCACGCCCAGCAAATCTACACCTTGAGCCTACTGGATGAACACAAACCAGACACCAAAACACGCTTCGACCAAGGCGTGGACGCACTCCTGATGAGCGCGAAGAGCCGCGGAATTCTCGACAACGCACTGATGGAACAGAAGGGGCTGGACAACGAGGAGGCCGCCGAGGAAGCCAACAAGGGGAACGAGAAACTCGCCTCCTGGGCCAAGTACGCTGCCGGAACCACCATCACGGCGGGCACGGCCTTCTTCGCCGGACCCGCCGCCGCCGGCGTCGTTGCCCCCATAGCCACGGAGGCGGGCGGGGATATGCTCAAGGAATTCCTGGGGCAAAAAATCGATGACAAGACGTCGGAAAACGAACAGGACCCCAAGGAAAAGACACAAAAGGACGAAGACAGAATCACCCTCAAGGGAAATGAGAACATCCAGGATATCGCCAAACGTTACGCAAGCTCCAGCGAAGCAGAAAAGTGGGCAGACTCGACCAACCTATTCGACTCACTGGTCGATAAATACCAGGGAATCACGGGAGGTAAGGGAAATGGAGTACGCCCACAATAACAGAGGACACCTCCCCTCCATGGCACACCCAAGGAAAAATGGATACTGCCCTGTCGTAGCGAGAATTGCACTCGCGCTCCCACTGGGTGCGAGCCTGATCTCATGCTCAGGGCAAAGCCAGGAGGAACAGAAGTTAGCCACAAGGACATCGGCAGCGGTATGCGCCGGAGCGCTCGACTCTCCTGCAAGAGCAGCACTGGAAAGAGTGACTGGAGCGAAGGAGTTCCGTGAACCATCCCCCAGGAACCCGGAGAGCGCCGCGAAGGACATGACGTCCAGGGACGCCGATGGAGGATTTACTGATTCGTGCATCGTGG
Organism: Streptomyces sp. AJS327; assembly: GCF_013450295.1. Classification (GTDB taxonomy): domain Bacteria; phylum Actinomycetota; class Actinomycetes; order Streptomycetales; family Streptomycetaceae; genus Streptomyces. The sequence goes on along the minus strand of NZ_SKBR01000002.1, from coordinate 867,569 downwards.
AAAGTTCACCGTCCGACTCGAAGCATGTTTCGGTAAGCATTTCATTCACGAGAGACAGCGATACCTTTTCCACCGAGAAAAACGACCCACACAGGACCCAAGCATGGACGATGTTCCCTTTGGGGAAGCGCGCAAAAACCACCAGAGGCGCCGGTCACCTGGTGTTCGAATGCCCCGTGGAGACGAGTAAACTCTCCACGCCCGTGATATCGGGACATCTTGGGGTTTATCCGCGAGAATCCGCGATTAACCCTCATGACATGATGACGATCCTCAACGCCGTTTCCAGGGAGGTCGCCAAGGAAATCGGGTGTTCGGCGGAGGCCAAGCTACCCGCGAAGACGCCACACACCACGGAAACCTGGCCCGCGGGCAAAGGGTGAGGGGCACGGCGAAGCCGACCAGCCAGCGGGGGAAACGGCAACGGCTCGGCCGGTGGGGGAGGTTGACTGACGAGAGGCCGTGGGCGGGGGCTGGCACGTAGGCTGGGGTGGGCCCGGACAGCCGGTGGGTGACGGGGGCGAACAACCACGAAGGTGCTGGCCGGAGTGTGGAGTGGGCGGCCGGGGAGGCCCCGCCGCCGGAGCGAAGGGAGTCGTTGGTGGGGACTCAGCAGGAGTGTGAAGAGCTGTACGCCATGGACATCTCGGACGTCGTCTGGGAGGGCGCTCCGGGCGATCCGGACGAGGAGCGGGTGGAGATCGCCCGGCTGCCGGGCGGTGCCGTGGCGATGCGGAACTCGAAGGAGCCGGAGACGGTTCTGCGGTACACCGCCGCCGAGTGGGAGGCGTTCGTCCTGGGCGTGCGGGACGGGGAGTTCGACCTGGAGCCCACGGAGGGCGACGGCGGAAAGGGTTCGGAGCCCGCGTAACGGTAGGCGGCCCGACGCGGCTCCGGCGGCGTTCCGTGAGCCGCCTTACCGCGATGTGCCGTGAGGGGTGAACCCAGCTTCTCGGGCTCACCCCTCACCCCTCGCACGTCACAACACCGAGCGCCATCCGGTGCGGTCCGGTGGTGAGTTACTCGGGACCGAACGCCAGGATCAACGTGTCGTACGCGCCGTTGCCGCCCTGGACCCGGGTCGAGGCCATGAACAGTCGCTTCTGGTGGTAGAGCAGATCGCCCTCGGTCAGGACGCGTTGGGTCGAGCTGGCCGAATCCGGGGTCTTCAGCAGGGACTTCTGCTTGCCGCCGCTGGAGACGCTCACCACCTCTCCCCCCGAGTCATAGCCCGGCTGACCGAACATCAGCAGCGACGATCCCCGGGTGCCGATGGGTGTGACGAGGCGGCCCTTCATGGTGATGGGCTTGCCGGTGGACTTGCCGGAGTCGAGGTCGAAGGCGTGGATCTCGTTGGACAGCCCCTCGCCCGGTTCCCCGCCGCGCTCCATCTTCGTCGGCAGGTACATGCGGTCCTGGGACACCGCGTAACCAGAGCAGAGTTCGAGGCTGTTGCTGGTGATCCCGCCGATGCCGCACTTGGGTTGGATCTTCGCCTTGCCCGGGTCGAGCGTGGAACGCTTCTTACCCTTGCCGTCGAGAGCCACGATGCTGCCGGTCTTCTTGTCGTTGTCGACGATGCCCAGGACGATCGGAGACGTCGAGTAGACCTGGTTGACCTGGTATCCCTGGGGCAGCTTGTGCGTCCAACGGGTCTTTCCCGTCTTGGGGTTGAGTTCCTTGACGGTGCTGGTCGCGACGTCGCCGTTCAGGCAGTGGTCGGCCTTGAGTAGCGACTTGCCTCCGCCGTACCCGTCAACTCCGCACCCCGCCTTGGTCTCGGGCTGCTTGATCTCCTTGCCGTCCTTGACCCGCAGCAGTGTGTTGCCGCTCCCCCAGGTCGCTCCGATCGTCTGGCCACTGATGGTGAGTCCCGTGCCGATGTAGTTCTCGGCGAAACCACCACTCTTCGGCAGCGCCTTTTTCCAGCCCTGCTTACCCTTGGCCAGATCGATCACGGTCACGTTGGGGCACTCGTCGTCGGACTTCCCCGTGTATCCGACGACCACCTTGTCGTCCGACGTGGTGTGGCGTGAGGCCGCGCAGACGTCGCCCTTCAGCTTGACCGTCCACTTCTCGTCACCGGTGGCGGCGTCGTAGCCGATCACGGTGTCCATGGACGCCTTGACCAACTGGTCACCGACCGTCCAGGTGCCCGGAGTGTCCTGGCCGCGGCGTGGGGCGTCCTTGGCGACCTTCTTCCACAACTCGCCTGCTGACGCGTCCATTTCGCGCCCGTTTCCATCATCTTCGGAGGGTGTCGCGGCATCGTCCTCCGGCTGCTCCTCCGTCGGGCTCTTCCGGTCCTCTCCTCCGGCGTCACTGCGTTCGGCCTGAGGCTTGTCGTCACCCCCGTCCCCGTCGTCTCCGGAGATCGCCCAGACGGTGCCGCCCGCGATCACGCATGCCGCGACCGCCGCCGCCACGATGGCGATCAGCCGGTTCCGGCCCCCTGGCCGGGGACCAGGCCCACCCGGAGGCATGCCGAACGGGCCACCGCCGCCGGGCGGTCCGGGCGGCCCAGTCGGCGGTCCGAACCCGCCGGACCCCGGGCCAGCGCCCACCCCGGGCGGCATCGGAGGAGGACCGGCGGGCGGCTGCCCGGGCGGGGGCGGCGTGTGAGCCGGCCCCTGCGGCGGCTGGGCGGGCGGGCCAGCCGGGGGCACCGGAGCGCTGACCTGCGGGCCCGGAGGGTTGGGTGGTGGGCCGCCCGGCGGAGGGCCAGGCGGGGGACCACCGGGCGGAGGGCCGAAGCCCCCGCCGCTCGGCGGCTCCGGAGGGACGGACGGTGGTGGTGGCTGGGTCATGGCATTCCCCCGTAGGAAGCGGACGCCCCACGTGCCGCGGGGGAACGGCGTGGGCGCCAGCGCGCCACGCTCCCCGACGCTGCTCGATCAGGACGTCACCGCTTGTCGGTTGTTGGGTTCCTCGTCGTCGCTGAGTCTTCCTGCTCCGGGCCTGGTGGTCAGCTGGCCCGTGGAGTCCGGTACGGCTGTCAGACCGGCCTGAAGAGAAGACTACTGAGGAACCTCACCCTTGGCCCACTATTGCCCGCAGCCCCGAACTTCGGCCCGCGCGCGGCCAGATGACCACCGACCGTCGGCCGGAAGCCGTGAGGTTCGGCATGCGGCCCGCCGCCCACACCGGGAAGTGCGATCACCGACGCGACGCCGTCCTCGGAAACGTGCGCCGGGGTGGACACCTGTACCACGCGGTGTCCACCCCGACCCCAACGGTCCAGCGCGACGACGTTAGATCTCGAACTGCTGGGCACCCCTCCGGTCGGTTCCCCGGTAGTTCGACACCGACGACTCCACCAGGCTGGCCAGGCTGTTCAACGTGGTGTGCAGCGCCCGGACGTCCTCGTTCCAGTTCATCTGCCGCCGCTGGTAGGCGACCTTCGCCTCACCCTCCCAGGAGTTGACCACCTTCGTGACCTCTCCGTGCAGCTCCTCCAGCTGGCCGCGAAGGGTGCTGGCGGCCGACCTGATGTCCCGGGCCGCCGCCTCAACCGTCCCGTAAGTGATGTCAATGGAAGACACGGGGTCACTGTCCCTTCACGTTCGGAGTGCTGTCGACAAACGCGCTGATGGGGCTGTTGCGCTGCGCCTTCTCGTACTCGGCGATCTCGTTCAGCTCCTGCTGGGTGAAGCCGTCCTTCGCCTTCTCCATCAGCTCCTGCATGTAGCGGAGGTTCTTCTCGAGTCGCTGGGCACGCACGATGATCTCCCGCTGGAAGTCGTTGGCCCGCTTCCCGGCCTCCGAACTCCACGCGGTCTGCATCATGTCGACGGCGCCGTTGAGACTCCCGATACGCGTCTTCAGCGTCCCCTGCATCGCCTCGATCGCCCGGATGAGGCGATCGAGTTCGGCGTTACTCTGCTTGACACCCGCCACGGCACCCTCGGCCATAACGTCCCTCCTCGTAACGGTTGTTGATCTTCCGTCTCCGGGAATGTCGTCCGCGGCTCCCACCCGACGACACCTCGTACTGCACGCACCCCGAGGGGCGCCCAGCGGCTACACCCGGCCAGCACGCCGCCGTCCGAGCACGGCAGCGCCCGCGGCCAGCACCGCGACGATCCCGGCCCCCACACCCACCAACAGCCACGGCACCCCGCCATCCCCCCCACTCCCAGACGCGGCGGCCTCCGCTCCGTCGCGTCGCCCCTCATCGGCCTCCGATCCGGACCGCTCATCCTGAGCGGACCCGTCCTTCGGCGAGTCGGGCGCCGGGTTCCCGTCGAACGTCCCGTCCTTGGCGATCGGAAAGCGGTCACGTGGCCCCGGATCCCCCTTCCCCTCCAGCAGGTTGAGACGGGGGCGAACAGCACCAAAACCGATGTATTTGCTGGCGATCTCTTTCTTTCCGTCCTTGGCGCCAGCCGTATCGATGAGCACTCGAAGTACTTGATTGGCAGTCCAGTCGGGGTGCTTCGACCAAATCAACGCGGCCGAAGCCGAAGCGATCGCGGTGGCGGCGCTGGTGCCGCCATCGCCATCACAGTAGCTTTCCATTTTCTCGTCACACCAACCCGGAATATTAGACCCAGGGGCGGAGAGATCTACATGCTGACCACTCCCGGAGTATTCTGAAACTTTACCTGAAACATCAACCGAACCAACCCCCACCACTTTATGAAAACCGGCCGGATAATTCGCCTTCTCGTTTCGCATTCCATCATTACCGGACGCCGCAAATAGCAGTTTCCCCTTTCGGGCCGCATACTCGGTGGCCTGTCGAAGGTCTTCACCTCGAACTTCGCTGCCAAATGACATGTTGATAATCCGAGCTTCACTCTGCGCCGCGGCGCGCACAGCTTTAGGGTCTGTACTAAAGAATTCATCATTCTTCACCCCCTCAAGCCCTGTACGAATCGGAAGAATCTTGGCCTTAGGCGCTAGCCCTCGAAGCCCGCCTTCGCCGGTTCCCGCAATCAGTTCGGCCATAGTTGTTCCATGACCGGTAGAATCCGTGTGAGCATCACCCTTGGCTCCGGAGACGTCCTTCCCCTTCAGTACCTGCCCACGAAGCGAGGAAGTGGAGGAATCAACACCCGTGTCGATAACAGCGACCGTCACCCCCTCCCCCTGACTTACCTTCCACATATCCTTGGCCTTCATTGAGTCCATATACCATTGCTTCTTTTGCACCTCCTGCGCTACCGACGCAGGTGCCACTAACCCTAGAACCAGTACCCAGGACCCCACTGCACCTAGGAGGGGAAAGGCTAGCTTGCAGAGCCCCTGACACACCGAAGTTGATTCATTTTCACTGTTCGACATTTTCATTGAAGTCCTGGTCATTCGATTACCGCAGGGGAAGTACTAATCTTTCCGCGTGGTCGCATTCGTCCAGCACTGGAAGAGGAATCCACAGCGCTCCCAGGATCCCTTCTCTCCGTCCGCCCACCAGAGGAAGAAGAATTTGGATTACTGACAAGCCCACTGCCGCCTGGAGTGAACTGACGGCGATCTGACGTCTCATCACTCCTCACACCGGGCGGTAGCGCTGCACCAGCCGTCGCACTCCCTTGCCCTACGGCGCTGTTCATGGTTCTAGATGTGGATGTGATAGGGGGTTCATCCTGTCCTCTCCGACCCCCGTTGTTCCGCACCTCATCCCCTACGACCACCCCCCGAGGGATCTGCGCAGATCCCCGCTGGTTGGGCGAGTCGCGTGGCACTCCTCCAACAATGCCCTCCGACGCCCCAGTTCCTCCCACGGAACTTGGACGCCTGGCCCGGACTTCACTCCCCCCTCTGTTGAGCTGCCCTAAACTTCCCGATGTCTGAGCTTGAGGAGCCACTGGACGACCGACGGCTCCCTGCGACACCGGGGGCGCGGGCCGTCCTGTAAGTCCCTGTGTATTTCCGTAGCGAGGTGCTCCAGACCCATTTACTGTGGGCCGTGGTGTGCTCTGGCCGGCTCCCACCGGCGGACCCGAAATACCCCGAGGTGGGCTGGGTGTCGGGGATCCCGGCTTGGATGTGGGAGGCTGCCCCGGCGCGCTGGGAGAGTTGACGCCCGGGACCTGGACCGGGCCACGCGGCATGGGCCCCGGGGCGGAGGCGATGGGTGGCACGGGTGTTACCTGTCCGGGGGGTGAAGAACTAGGCGCCGGTGTGACCGTGTTCGGCAGAGATCGTTCAGTGCCAGGTGCGAGTGGAAGGCTCGCGTTGTCGAGTTCCGTGGCTACCGGTGGCCTGCCATTTGTGCTGCCTTCTGCTCGTGGTTCACCATTTTCCTCGGTCTCGAATTCACCCAAACCCGTGGACTCCGTGGTTCCCTCATGCTGTTGCTGATCAGCATTGCTCCCCAGGGGCGATACATCATCCTGGCGTGACATGGATGAATCAATCACCGATCCTGTGCCGACTCTCTCAAGGTTTCGCTCTCTTCGAGGAGGGCGCGGAACCCCAACGTCGGGCATTCTGCCGAACTTGGGTTCTTCGGCCAGGGCCATGGAGTCGTGGGAGACCTGGTAGTAGGAGCTGAGCTTGTTCATGAGGTTGATGGCCTCTTGCCGGTCGCCCTCACGCTTCTTGGCTACGACGTAGGCGGGGTTGGTCGGGACGCGCTTCGTCTTCGGGATTCCGCGGAGGGCCTCTTCGAGGCCGCCGTCCCCGTCGCGTTTGGGCATGGAACTCTGTACCTGTGCCAGGCCCTGGCTCGCGTTCTGTAACTGGCGTCCGGCGGTCTCCGCGTAGCTGGACAGGGTCGTCGTCTCCGAGGAGAGGCGGCGTACCCACTTCTTGAACTGTGTGCCGGACTCGCCGTCCCAGTCGACTTCACCCGCGTAGGCGCGCACGTCGTGTGCGAAGGTGGCCAGCGCTTCGGCGGCGACGCGGAGGGCGTCGCCGGTCCGTGCGAGGTCGGCGGGTTTGGCTCGCTCCACCATGTCGATGAGGTCGTCGAGTTCGTGTCCCTCGAAGTTGGTACCGCCGATGGGCTGTGAGCTGCCGGAGGTACCTCGCAGGACGCGGGTGGCGTCCCGGGTGGACTGCCGGACGAACGCGTCGGCCTGCTGTTCGTTCAGGTTCTTCGCGGTTCCGTCGTCACTCATGCCTGACTCTCCCAGCTACAGAACAGCTTCCTCGCCGCCTTCCGTCTTCTGCCGCTGCTCGGGGTTCTCCTGGCGGCCGTAGATCTTCCAGAAGCGGCGTTTGAGGTCGTCCTCCAGGTTGTCGAAGCCGCGGTCGATGCCCTGGACGGCGATGCCCATGGCTTCCACCTGGTCGCCGAAGGTCTTGGAGAGGTCGGTCAGCCGCTGGTGTACGTGTGCGTAGACGCGGGCGAGGTCGGCCGCCTCGGAGAAGGTGTCACCGCCGAAGGAGGCGAGTGGGAGGGTTTCGCTGCCCAGCCGGGAGCTGCCGGCGGAGGAGGTCTCAAGCTCCCTGATGATGGTGTCCACGCGGGTCTTGAAGCGTGCGAGTGAGGCCGCTTCCCGCCTGAGTTTGGCGCTCCCGCTGTCGCCCGGGGTGGGTCCGGACGTGCGGGGGTTCTCGGATTCCGGGTTCTCCGGCTTCCCCACGGGCTTCCCCCTGCCCCGTCACGCCTCCACGGGTGTGAAGGCTCAGCCGTGTGGTGTGTGTGCGTCATTCTGGCGTGTCTGTCGGAGGAGTCCGCTACGCGCAGAGACAGCCCACACTGTAGTCACCGGTTCGGCGGTGACCAACTGCGAAGAGTGAGAGTGCTGTGATGACCCGTGTCACGAACCGGCCGGTCGGCACAGTCGAACGACCCCTGGTACGGGGGCTGTTGACGGGCGGAACGGGCTGGCGCAGGGTGGGCTGTCCGGCGACGGAGCGTCAGGAGCGGGGGTTGCGGCGGCGGTGGTCCCGGGCGACGAGCGCCGCCCCGCCGAGGGCGCCCGCGAGGACCAGCCCGCCGAGGACCACGTAGGTGCCGAGCCGTTCGTTCCGCTCCTGTTCGGTCTCGTCCAACTGCAACTCCATGGCCTCGGGACGTTCACCCCTGGTGACACCCTCACGGGCCACCGGACGGTTGACGGGCCCATCGTCCTCGGTCACGGCCCGCACCGGATCGGTCACACCCCAGCCGACGAGCCGGTCGCGGCCGGGGACCGACCGTTCGGCGGTCTGGGCGATCTGGGCGGCGATCTGCCGCGCGGTCCAGCGGGGGTGTTCCGCGCGGAGCAGCGCGGCGACGCCCGCGACGTAGGGCGCGGAGAAGCTGGTGCCGTTGTCCTGGCAGTGGCCTCCGCCGGGGACGGTGGAGACCATGTCCACACCGGGCGCGGCCACGTCGACGAAGTCGCCGGACTGGGAGAAGGGGGCGCGTTCGTTGTTCCGGTCAGAGGAGGCCACAGCCAGGACACCGGGGTAGGAGGCGGGGTAGGTCTTCTTGACGGTGCCGCCGAGGCCGTCGTTCCCGGCCGAGGCTACGACGACGCGGTTCTTGCGCAGCGCCCGGTCGACGGCGGCCTTGAGGACGCTGTGACCCCGCACGGGACGCTGGGTGTCCTGCGAGATGTTGATGACGTGCGCGCCCGCGTCCACCGCGTAGTTGATCGAGGCGGCGAGGGTGCGGTCGGTGCCGCTGCCCTCAGCGTCGTTCTGCTGGATGGGGATGATGGTGGCGCCGGGGGCGAGACCGACGAACCCGGTGCCACTGGCGGGCCGGGCGGCGATGATCCCGGCGACCTTGGTGCCGTGACCGACCAGGTCGGTGGTGCCGTCGTCCTTGAGTTCGCGGGGTGGCGGCTCGCCCTTCTTCTTCCTCGGCTGGGCGAGGACGCGTTTGCCGCGCCGGGTGTCGACGGCGTCCCGGAGTTGCGGGTGCTGCGTGTCGACTCCGGTGTCGATGACGGCGACGCGGACGCCCTCGCCGCGGGTGTTCTTCCAGAGTTCGTCGAGGAGTACGCGCTGGAGGGCCCAGGGGCGGCCGGTGTAGTCCTTGGACTCGGCGGTGCACTGGGCGCCCGGATCGGCGGCGGCCGGAGGGGCGTTGAGGAGGACGGCGCCCGGCGCGAGGAGGGCGGCGATCACGGTCAGCGCGGCGCGGCGGGGAGCGTTCCGCGGGGCGTGTGCGGGGTGGTGCGCCGGGGGGTGTGGGGGGCGCTTCCCGTCGGCGCCACGGGGTGCCGGGGAACGGTGGGGGGTGGGGTGGGTGCTGGTCACTGTCGTCCCGTCTGGTGGGGCGTCTCCGGGGTGCGGGGCGGGGTTCCGGCGCCCGATGTGCCCGAGGTGCCCGAGGTCTCCGGGGAGGTGGGAGAGGTGGGGGAAGGCTCGGCGTGGCATCGTCAGGAGCCCTGCGGCTGGCGCGCGTCGGCCGGGGAGAGCCGCGGGCCGGTGGGCAGGAAGCGGGACCAGGCGGCGGGTACCGGGGTGGGTTTGACGTTCTCGTAGCCGAGCCGCCGCTGGGCGCCCTGGCTCTCCTCGGTCTGCTTCTCACGGGAGGCGCTCTTGCCGTCGGAGCCGATGTCGGACTCGTCGCGGGCGCTGTCGCTGTTCGACTGGAGGGCGTAGCGCAGGCCGGTGTCGGTGACCAGGAAGACCGGGCCGACGCGGGTGTTGCGGCCGGTGACCTGGCGGAACAGCTGGCCCGCGCCCGGGGTCACGTAGGCGCTGGTGGAGCCGGTGGGGAGCGGGGCCGGGTAGCTCTTTCCGGCCCAGGTGCTGAGGGTGGGGCGGCCGGTCTCGCGGTCCACGCCACGCAGCACCCCGCAGAGGGTGTCGCGGGCGCCGCCGGTCGCGCCGGGGGTGTTGACGCGCTCACTCTTGGCCTTCGGCCAGTCGTGGTGCCCGGCGAACGCGGGGCCCCTGGCCTCGAAGCCGCCGAGTCCGAACTCCTTGGCCTTGCCGCCCTGATGGGCGAGTTCGGGCTGGCCGAGGAGGAGGGTGGCGACGAACGCGGAGACGGGCACGACGCGTCCCTTGAGGACGAGGTAGTGCTTGACGACGTTCGCCTCGGTGGTCTTGAGCACCGTGCCGACGGTGTTCAGCTTGCCGCGCAGGGTGCCGGGGACCTCGGCGGGCGAGCCGATGTCGGCGGGCAGTCGGGGGACCCGGATCGGGTCGCCCTCGCGGAGGGTGTCCAGCCACCCGTCGGTGACGCGCTGGGGGCGCTGGTCGCCGACGATCGCCCGGAGCAGGTATCTGTCGTTCCTGATGCGGTACTTGGTGCCCTTCTTGTCGACGACGTAGCGGGTTCCGTCCTGTCCCGCGACGTAGAGGAGTTCGCCGCCGCGCAGCCGGTTCCGGCCGTCGACGCGCTCCCGTTCCCGTTCGGCGAAGACGAAGGCGGCCCGCTGCGCGGTGCCGCCGCCGGGGCTGGGCCGGACGCAGACCGCCCACCGCACGCTGGTGGACGCCTCGTCGGCGGTGGGCAGCCGGTCGGGGGCGTAGGGGATGCCGATCGAGGCGCCCCGCCGGACCTCGCCGCCGTCCAGCACCTTCTCGTCGACTTTGACGACGTCGCCCTTCTGGGGGTCGAGGAGCAGCCGGGCGGAGGCGAGGTTCAGGACGGGGTGGAGCTGGGTCGTCCCCTTGGTCTTGAGCACCACGTAGCGGGTGGTGGACTCGCTTCCGACGATGACCTTCTCGCCGGGCTTGTTCCAGTCCTTGGGCGCCTTCGGCTTGAACATGCCCCAGGCGCCGAAGCCGACCAGGACGAGCGCGCCGATGACGATCCCGGGGAGTACCGCCCGCAGCGGGCGCGGGGCGCCCTCTTCCGTACCGGTGGACGAGGGCTGGAGGAACGCGGAGACCAGCCGTTTCTTGGCGAAGGTGTAGGCGTTCAGCTCGTCCCGCCGTGATGCCATGCCGCTCCCCTGTGTCCCCTGTGGTGTGTGTCCGCGCGCGCCTCCTGGCGGACCCGACCCGCCGCGTCCGCGACGGCCGGCGCCGCGCTCCGCACCGGCGTTCAAGTGCCCATCAGCGCTTCGGTGTTGGCCGCGCGGGCCCCCTACTATGCCGGTTGCCCGACGGTGTGCGCAGCGCGGGTAGGGTGATGTATCAGTCACATCCCGTGAAACAGTGCTATTGAGGGATATACCAGGGGGTTCGCGCGGTGGCCACAGCGACGGATACGCGGGGCGGTGAGCCGTCCGCCGCCTCGGCGGAGCGACGTCCGGGCGCGGTGGCCCCGGCCTCCACACTGCCCCGCCCGGCCTCCCGCTCCGGGGGGCTCGGTCCGGTTCGGCTGTACCAACTGGTGCTGGTCGAGCTGGGGTTGGCGGTCCTGTTGCTGGGCGCAGCGGCCGGTGGGCTGGTGCTGCTGCCGTCGGTGGTGCTGGCCGCCGCGCTGGTGCTGCTGGCGCTGGTGCGCCGCCGTCGGCGTTCGGCCCGGGAGTGGGTCGCGGTGCTGCTGGCGCTGCGTGCCCGGCGGCGGGCCGCCGCGCTGGCGCCGGTTCCCGCCGCGGTGTCCGGGGCGCGGCCGGGCGGCGAGGCGCGGGAGCGGACGGATCCGGGGTTCGCGCCGGTGGTGGAGTGCGTGCCGAGTCTGCGGACCCACGCCTTCCTGGACCGGGAGCGCCGGGCGGTGGGCATGCTCGGGGACGGCACCTTCCTGACCGCCCTGGTCCGGGTGGAGGCCCAACACGGCGCGCTGCGCCCGGCGTTCGGCAGTCGCGCGCTGCCTCTCGGGCTGCTGCGGGACGCGCTGGAGGTGGACGGGATCGCGCTGGAGTCCGTGCAGGTCGTGCAGCACGTGCAGCCCGCGCCCGCGCCGCACCTGCCGGAGCGGTCGGTGGCGCGGCACAGCTACGCGCCCCTGCAACAGCGGACCGGGGCGCCCGCGCTGCGGCTCACCTGGGTGGCGCTGAAGCTGGATCCGGAGCTGTGCCGGACGGCGGTCGCGGCGCGTGGCGGGGGGCTGGCGGGCGCGCAGCGGTGTCTGCTGCGGGTCGCGGACCATGTGGCGAGCCGTCTGGCGGGCGCTGGCTTCCGGGCGACGGTGCTCGACGAGGAGGAGCTGACCTCGGCGGTGGCCACGTCAATATGCGTCAGCCCGATGGCCATGGCGCGGGCGAGCCGTCCGGACGCCCCGGAGGGACGGCGTACGGCTGAGGCGGCGCGGACGTGGCGGTGCGACGACCGCTGGCACACCAGCTACGCGGTGGGCCGGTGGCCGGAGTTGGGGCGGGCGGCGACGCCGCTGCCCAGGCTGGTGTCGGTGCTGTCGTCGGTGCCCACGCTGTCGACCACGTTCAGTCTGACGCTGGGCCGGGCGGCCCGTGGCGGGGACGCGTCGCTGACCGGCCATGTGCGGCTGACGGGACGTTCGGAGACCGAACTCGTCGGGGCCCGCGAGGTGCTGGAGGGTTCGGCTCGCTCGGCGAAGCTCGGGCTCGTCCGGCTGGACCATGAGCAACTGCCGGGCCTGCTGGCCACGTTGCCGTTGGGGGGTGCCCGTTGAGGTCCGCCGATCCGTGGCCGACGCGCGGGGTGCACGGCCCCCGTGGGGGCGGGCACACGCTGCCGGTCGACGAACTGGGCGCGCTGTCCCTGCCGATCGGGGACGACGGGGTGGTGGTCGGGGCGGACGCCGAGGGGCGTCCGCAGATGGTCGGCTTCCACCATCCGGTGCCGTACGACGTGGTGTTGATCGGCGGGCTGTGGACCGCGCAGGTCCTGGCCCTGCGCACGGCCGGTACCGGGGCGCGGGTCGCGGTGGAGACCGGCCGGGCCACGGCGTGGACGAACCTGGTGCGCGCGGCCGGTGCGGACATGGAGTGCATGACGCTGCACGAGGTGGGACGGGTGCCGCCGATGGGCCCGACGGTGGGCAGCCCGGTGCTGGTGGTGCGGGACTGTGGGATGCGGCCGCCGCGCGGCCGGGTGGCCTCGATGGCCTGGCAGTCGGTGCTGACGCTGCTGCCGTATCTGAGCCCCGTCGCGCCCCGGTTGCTGCGCGGGGCCGCGCTGGTGGGGGTGCAGCGGGTGTCTCCGGAGGAGGCCGAACGCGTGGGCCGGATCATGCGGTTGCCGCAGGCGGAGGTCGACAGTCTGTCGACGCTCGCGGACGGGGTGACGCTCTGGTGCACCCGGCGGGACCGTCGCTACGCGGCGACGGACCCGACCGACGCCGAGTCCGGGCTGCTGGGCGTGCCCCGCCGTCTGGACTGAAGCCCGGCGGAACCCCGGCGGAACCCCGGAGGTGTCCTCGGGGCACTCAACCGCCGTGGGAGCACGCGGTGTTGGGCGTCCGAGTGAGTCCTCCGGAGTCAGCGCCCGGAGACCGTCACCCCGTCAGCCGGAACGGCGCTCTGGCAACCACCGGCCACGTCCGGTTCGTTGAGTCCCCGTCAACGACAGCGGGCGCGTTGGGTCGCGTTGGCGCCGTCGAGCCAGCGGGCGGTCCGCCCCCCGTCGTTCGCGTCCACCGCGCGACGGAGTCCCGGAGCGTGCCGCGCGTCCGGGGGTACGGCGGCGGGCCCGGCTGTCGGCGTCAACTTCCCGTACGGGGGACGCCGTTGGCTTCGGCGACGACCGGGAGGGCCCGGAGGGTGGCGTTCGGCGGGCGGGCACGGAACCATGCGAGGGTGGGGGACGGCGCGGTACCGGTGCCCGCGCGGCCGGGGCCACACCGGACGGGGAAGCGGTGCGCCGCCGGGTCCGCCGAGACGCGAACGAGACCTTCCGCTGATGGGGTCGGGACGGCACGGATCCGTCAACTTCCGCCCCTTTCGCGGTGACGGGACCGCTCTGCCGAGGTATCCACACGATGGCTAGGCTTGGCGGACGCGCGGCGGTTGGACCGGGGTGCACGACCAGAGCAGCAGGAGGACTTGTGAGCAGCGATCGGGACGACATCCGCCTCGGCGGGAGCACGCCCGCATCCGATCCGCTCGACGTGGACGCTGAGCCCGAGCAGGAGACGGAGACGACGGGCGAGTTCACCATCGACTACACGCCGCCCGCCTGGTACACGCAGGGGGCGGGGAGCCCCCTGGCCTCCCTGGCGGAGGGGGGAGCCGAGGCCCCCTCGTCTCCCGCCACCCCGTCCGCGCCGGAGACGCCCGCTGTCCGTGGGGTCTCCCACGAGGCGGACAGCACCGGGGACTTCACGCTTCCCGCGCCCGCCTCCCCGCCGCCGATGCCACTGACCCCGCCGGTGGTCGGCGCTCCCGCCGACGCGGCCACGCCCGGACCGTCCGGTGGCTCCCCCGTAGCGCGACCGGATGCCCAACCGCCCGCGGATCCCTGGCCGTTGAGCGCTGTCACCCCCGAGGCCGGACCGGCCGCCGCGTCGCCGCTGGAGGGCGCCGCCGGCGGTGAGCCGTCCACGACCGCCGCTCCGCCGTCCGTGGAGGCGCGGAAGGAGGCGGAACCGGACACCACGCACGAGCGGGCGATCGGCGCCGAACCGGAGGGCAGCGGCGCCGACTTGACGGCGGCGGACTCCGCGCGGGGCCCGTCACCGGCCACGAACGGGGTGGGGCCCACCGACGGGCGCGCCCCTGACGGCGTGGACCGGGAGCCGGAGGCCGGAGCCTGGGATGGCGCGGCTCCGGGCGCCGCCGACCTGGAGGACGGCGAGACGGTCCGTATCTCCGGCTCCGCGCTGCGCCGCCAACTCGCCGAGCGCGCCGCGCGGGACGAGGCGGAGCGGGAGCCGGACGCCGCGTCGGACCCGTTGCCGGACGCCGGCTCGGTCACCGACCGTGAAGACGGCGCCTCGGAGCGGACCCACGAGGCCCCGGGCCGGACAAGCGAGGCCACGGGCCGGGAGGGCGCGGACCGGGAGGGCGCGGGCACCCGCCGTGACGGTGGGGACGCCGGTGCGCCCGGGGACGCGGAGTCCGGCGTCCCGGCTGCCGAGGCGCCGGACGGCCCTGGCGATGACGGCAGCGCGGGCAAGGACAGCGTCCCGACGGGGGGTTCGGCCGACGGGGACTCCTCGGCGGCACCGTGGGCGAGCGCCGGTGAGGAGCCGGAGGACGCCGTGCCACCGGGGCACGAGCCGTCCGCCGCCGGAGCGCCGGAGCCCTCCGCCGGGGAGGCCGAGGGCTCGGCCGGGCCGGTGGAGGAGCCGGAGGACGCCGCGCCGCCGGTCGGCTCGGCCGGAGACGATCCCCGTCAGGCACCGCCCTGGCCGGTCGCGCCGGGCAGTGTCGGGCCGGGCCGTCTGCCCGGACTGCCCCCGCTGCCACCGGACTTCCAGCCCGCCGCCTCCCCCGCTCCGCCGTGGCCGGTGGCCGGTCAGGGCGGCGCTCCCGCACCCGCCACACCCTCCGCCGACCGGGCTGCGGCGGGGGCTGGAGCGGACGGCCACCCGCCGACGCCGGGGCCCGGCGATCCGCGAGCCGGGGGTGGCCCCGTGGCACCGGGCGCTCCGGCCGCCGGTGGGGACGGCTACCCGCAGGGGCCCGCCACGCCCGGCCCGTGGCACGCGCCGGGCCCGTCCGCGACTCCGGACCCCTGGGGACGGCAGCCACGTCAGGGCCAGGGGGACACCGGGGGGTCCGCCGGACCGGAGGGGTCTCCGTCCGCGTTGCCGTCCGGGGCGTCCGGCGCTCCGGGTGTTCCGGTGCCGCCGAACGCGACCGCGCCCGATATGCCAAGCCCGTACCCGGCGGCTCCGGCCACCCCGGATGCTTCGAGTACTCCGGACGCTCCCGGACAGGGGGGTTCCGCCTCCCCGGCGCGGGGGGTTCCGGTCCCCCCGTCGCCGCCCGGCCCTCCCGGCGCGGAGAGCGGCTACGGCTATCCGCGGCAGCCGGGGCCGGCGACGAGTGCCCCGCTGCCCGCGCCGCGTCCCCAGGCCGAGCCACCCGCCTCCCAGTACCCGACACCGCCGTCCCCGCAGCCGCTGCCCGCGCAGCAGCAGCCGGGTCAGCAGCCACAACAGCCGGGCCAGCCGGGGCAGTTGCCGGAGCTGGCCGCCGGTCGGCCGGGGCAGTCGCCGGACGGTCAGCGGTCGGGGGCCGAGCCGCCGCAGCAGCAGGGACAGGGCGCCTCCCCGCTCGGGTACACGGCGGCGGTGGAGCTGTCCTCGGACCGGCTGGTCAACAGCAAGAAGAAGCCGCGTTCCCAGCAGGGTGGCCGGGGCTCGCGCTTCCGGCTCGGGGGCAAGAAGGAGGAGGCGGAGCGGCAGCGGAAGCTGGAGCTGATTCGCACTCCGGTGCTGTCCTGCTACCGCATCGCCGTGATCAGCCTGAAGGGCGGGGTCGGGAAGACCACGACCACCACGGCGCTGGGGTCGACGCTGGCCACCGAGCGTCAGGACAAGGTGATCGCGATCGACGCCAACCCGGACGCGGGGACCCTCGGCCGCCGGGTGCGGCGCGAGACCGGCGCGACGATCCGGGATCTGGTGACGGCGATCCCGTACCTCAACAGCTACATGGACATCCGCCGGTTCACCTCGCAGGCCCCCTCGGGGCTGGAGATCCTCGCGAACGACGTCGACCCGGCGGTCTCGACGACGTTCAACGACGAGGACTACCGCCGGGTGATCGACGTGCTCGGCAAGCAGTACCCGATCATCCTCACCGACTCCGGGACGGGGCTGCTCTACTCGGCGATGCGTGGAGTGCTCGACCTCGCCGACCAGTTGATCATCATCTCCACCCCGTCCGTGGACGGGGCGAGCAGCGCCAGCACCACGCTGGACTGGCTGTCCGCCCACGGCTACGCGGAGCTGGTGCGGCGGAGCCTGACGGTGATCTCGGGGGTGCGCGAGACCGGGAAGATGATCAAGGTGGAGGACATCGTCGCCCACTTCGAGACCCGGTGCCGGTCCGTGGTCACCATCCCCTTCGACGAGCACCTCTCGGCCGGTGCCGAGCTGGATCTCGACATGATGCGCCCGAAGACCCGGGAGGCGTACTTCAACCTCTCGGCGCTGGTCGCCGAGGACTTCGCGCGGGCGCAGCGGGAGCAGGGGCTCTGGACCTCGGACGGCAACCCGCCCCCGCAGCTGGCCCCACCGCTGCCCGGCCCGGGTCAGCCGGGGCACGGTCTGCCGGGGATGCCCGGCGGTCAGCAGCGGTCGCCGTACGGCCCGCCGGGGCAGCCCGGCCCCGCGCCGGGCGGCTGGCCCCCTCCGGGCCAGCCAGGTCAGCCGGGCCAGCCGCCGGGGCGGTGACCCGCGCCCCCAACGCGCCGGAGGCGGCGGACCGTTGGGGCCCGGGCGATCACCGTCCGGGGACGGCGTCCACCCCGCCGGGCGGGGTGGACGGCGTGCGGCTTCCGTTCGACGGGCCGCGCTACGGCCGGATCGTCTCCCGGAAGGTGTAGCGCTCGCCGCTCTTCGGGCGCAGCTCCACCAGCGCCATCGGCTTGTCCTTCGGGTCACCGCGCTCGTCGAAGGCGATCGGGCCGCTGAGGCCGGGCACGCTGTCGCCGCTGCCGATCTGTAGCAGCATGTTCAACACGCCCCCGGCGTCGACCTGTTCGCGGCCGCTCTCCCCCGCCGCGTCGCGGGCGGCCTCCCCGACGGTGATGACGGTGTCGTGACCCATCATGGCCTGCCCGCTCGCCAGTCCCCGGTCGCCGCCGAACTGTCCCCGGTAGGCGCGCGCGAACTCCGGGTAGGGGTTCGCCGCCCGGCGGGGGTAGATCCGCTCGGCGCCCTCCGGGTGGGCGTAGGCGGTGTACAGCACCTCCACGTCGCTCCGGTCCCAGCGCCGGTGGAAGTCGGGTGCCCCGCCCGTGTCGTCTCCCTGGCCGGTGACCTCCGAGCCCCCGGAGCCGGAGTCGACACCTTCGGAGTCGGTGTCCGGGGCGTCGAAGAACACTCCGAGCGCGCTCGATCCGGAGACCACCGTGATCGGGCAGTTCCGGCCGGGAGCGGTCAACGCCTCGGTGAACATGCGCAGTTCCCGCCCACGTCCGGCGAAGTACACGGCGTCCAGGCGTCGTTCGGGACGGCAGACCTTCTCCGCGATCGAGGCGAGGGCGGTGCCGGAGGCGGAGCGCCCGGACTCGAAGGCGTAGCCGTCGGACTCCAGCCGGAGCCCCTTCTTCCGTACGGCGCCGGTGAAGTCCCGGTCCAGCGAAGTGCTGTAGGTGTCGTCCTCCCGTACGTCCCGCACCACGTCCACCCGGTAGGCGCCCTCGCCGCTCCCCTTCGCCGCCTGCCGCTTCGCGAGGTACCCGGCCGCGGCGAGGGCCTGGTCGCGGTTGGGCACCGAGACCCGGAAGAAGCCCTTCGGACGCTTCCTGGCCAGGCCGTCCGCCGCCACCGTCGAACCGACCGTGGGCACGCCCGCCGTCCGCAGGGCGTTGACGGCCCGGTGCGTGGTGGTCACGCTCTGCCCGAACCCGGCCACCGCGACCAGCGGGTTCTTCCGCTCTCCGGCCATGTCCACCAGCTGGTCCACCAGCGGTTCCCACTGCTCGGCGCCCTGGCCGCTGTTGGCCAGCAGCAGCTTGACCTTGGGTGTGGAACCGCGCCCGCCCTGGTGGTTGAGTTCCAGCTGGGCGAGGTAGGCGCCCTCGACGGCCTGCCGTACGACCGCCCCGCCCCGGTCGTTGGCCGACCGCTCGGAGGGGTCACCGCCCTCACGCGTCGTCATCGGCTCGCTGTAGGCGACGCTCACCCAGGGGTCGCCGGACTTCTCCACCCGCTCGTTCTCGGCGTGGATCAGCCGGCTGACCTTGGCCAGCCCCGGGTCGAACACGTAGGAGCCGTCCGTCACCCCGACGCACTCGTCGCCTGGGCCCCGCTCCACCACCCCGTCGCCGCACCGCTGCGCCCGCTCGTACAGCCGCACCCCGCCGAGGACGGCGGCGGCCAGGACGGCGGCGGCGACGGCGCCCCACAGCCACCAGTTGACCGGTGGTCGCTGCACCACGTACCGGCTAGTCACCCCAGGGCCTCCCGTCGTACCGTGCGGCCATGTCCAGCAGCACCGGCGTCCAGCCGACGCTGTGCGCGTGCGCGGCCAGCGTGCGGAACCGCGCCGCGATCTCGCCGTGCAGCTCGGCCCCCGGATCGCCGAGCGGGTCCCGGAACGGGTCGCCCACCTGGTCGGCCACCGGGTCCTCCAGCGGCTCGGTGCTCAGCCAGCTGGCCGCCAGGAGCCGGGTGATGGTGCGCAACTGCCCATCCACCGCACCGACGTTGAGGTGATCGACCAGCGCCTCGTAACGCTGCCAGGGCTCCTCCGCGCCGCCCTCCGGCGGGCGGACGGGCGCCCGGCGCAGACGGCACAGCTCGGCGCACCACTCCTCGGCGGTCGTCCGGCCGTAGAGGGCGTTGAGGTGCCGCGCGGCGGCGGGGAGGTCGCCCACCGCGAGCCGGTGGTAGGCCACCGTCCCCTCGGCGCCCGCGCGTTCGGCCGCGCGGCGGAGCGCGGCGTGCGCGGCGCCCCACGCCCCCGTGCCCCAGGGCCCTTCCGTCGGGTGACCGTCGTCGTCTCCGGGAGGCCCGGACTCGTCGTCCGGTGGGCCCGTCCCTCCGCCGGGGGGCGCGGGCAGCGCGGCGAGGCGGCGCAGCAACAGCAGCCGCAGCACCGGATGCGGGGGGTCGGTGCGGCCCGCGCCGTCCCGCGGGGTGACCGCGGTGCGCAGGGTGCGCAGCGGGTCGGCGCGGAACTCGTCGAACTCACGCAGCACCGCCTCGGGCGCGCCACCCCAGAGGCCGCTCGCGGTGCGGGCCTGCGCCAGGTCGGCGGGGGCGGCGGCGAGCGGCAGCCGCTCGCGCAGCCGCCCGCTCAGGTCGTGCGGCAGCAGCCGCTCCAGTAACTGGTCGACGAGCCCGTACGAGGGGGAGAACACCCGGCGCAGCCGGTCCTCCCAGGGGGTGCTGTCCTCGTGGTCGGCGAGCGCGTCCAGGACGGCGGCGGTGGCGGCCGGATGGCCGCGCGTCACCTCGTGGACGGTGCGGCCGAGCCAGCGGACCACGTTCTCCACGCGGTGCGGCTTGGGCACCCCGAGGCCCACGGCCCGCACCAGCTCCCCCACCTGACGCTCCACCTCGGAGCCGTTCAGGTCGCACAGCTCTCCCGCGTGCAGCCCACGGCCCAGCTCCTCCGGGGTGAACGCGTCCTGCTGCGCGGACCAGCCGCCCAGCTGGCGCCCGGACCGGACGGCGGCGCGGAAGCCGCTGCCGCGCAGCAGCCGGGGGTAGCTGCCCGCGGTGGCGAGGATCAGCAGCGGGTCGGGCTCATCCGCCTTCTCCCGGCCGGCGAGCAGAATCTCCAGCAGGGCGTTGCCGAGCGGGCTGTCGGCGTTGTCGAGCAGCAGCAGACAACGGGTGGTGCGTCTCCGGTTCCCGGAGCGGGAGGTGTAGGCCCGGCGCAGGTCGTCCAGGAAGGCGTCGACCAACACGGCCTCGGCGCGGGCCCGTTCGGCGCCCTCGGCCTCCCCGTACAGCTGGTTGAGGCGCAGCAGGAAGGCGTCCGGCGCCAGGTGCGGGGCGCCGCGGCGGATGCGGGCCAGCCGCCGTCTGGTGCGGAACCGGGCCCAGCCCAGCTGCCATTCGGGGAGCAGCGGCAGCGCCGCGGTGACCAGCTCGGGAGCCCCGGCCGCGGTGGCGACGGACTCCGCGAGCCGGTTCAGCGTGGTGCTCCGCCCGCTGTCCGGCCCCGCGAGGGCGGCGCGCATCTCGGTGACGGCGGTGTCCCGGTCCCGGGCGCTGACCCGGGTGACGGCCGCCGTCACCAGCAACCCGAAGGAGGGGAAGGTGAGTTGGGGGACGGCTTTCTTCGGGGTGTTGAGGTCGAAGACGATCTGGGCGAGCGCGTCGAGCGGCTTGCCGCCCTGCTGGCCGAGCGCGGCGAGGTCCAGCCGGGAGACGGGCACGCGGTCGGCCCACTCGGCGAGGTGGCGCAGGAGGGTGGTCTTGCCGCTGCCACGCGGGCCGAGCAGCAGCGTGGCGGGGAGCTCCGCGCAGGGCCGCCGGGGGCTGCGCCCGAGCCGCTCCCTGAGGTACTCCTCGATGGCCTTGTCCCGTTCGGACTGTCCGGGCCACTCCCGTTCCACCGCGCCTCCCCCGTCCCCGCGGTACCTTGCCGCGGGACTCCAAGAAAGCGCCAAATGGCCCCGGACACAAGTCAGTTGCCGAAGCCGGTGCGGACGTGCGCGCCGCCGGGGCCGTTCGGACCGGTCGCGGTGGGGCCCCGGGCGATCAGGTGCCGGTGGGCGGGGTCGCCGCGGCGACGGCGGTACGGGCCTCGTCCACGTCGGCCGCCATCCGCGCGGTCAGGTCCTCCAGGGTGGCGAACCGTTCCTGACCGCGCAGGTAGGCCAGGAAGTCCACGGTGACGTGCGCGCCGTACAGGTCGAGGCCCTCGCGGTCGATCGCGTACGCCTCGACGGTGCGCTCCTCCCCGTCGAACTGCGGGTTGGTGCCCACCGAGATGGCGGCGGGCATCGCCTCGCCGGCGGCCGTCAGCCACCCCGCGTAGACGCCGTCGGCTGGCACGGCGGTGTGCGGCGGGGTCTCCAGGTTCGCGGTGGGGAAACCGAGCGCGCGCCCGCGCCGCGCCCCGGGCACCACGACGCCCTCCACCTGGTGCGGGCGGCCCAGCACCTCGGCGGCGCCCCGGACGTCCCCCTCGGCGATCAGGCGCCGGGTGAGGGTGGAGGAGAACGGCTGACCGGCTCCCGCTCCGGAACCCTCTCCTCCGGAACCCTCCCCGCCCTCGTACAGGTCGACGACCTCGACCGCGTAGTCGTAGGTCCCGCCCAGCTCGGTGAGCGCGGCGATGTCCCCCGCGGCCCGGTGCCCGAAGCGGAAGTTGGGTCCCTCCACGACCAGCCGCGCGTGCAACTTGTCCACCAGCACCTTCACCACGAAGTCGGCCGGCGACAGCTGCGAGAACTCCCGGGTGAACGGCAGCACCAGCACCGCGTCCACCCCCAGCGCGGCCATCAGCTCGGCGCGGCGCCGGTGCGGCGTCAGCAGCGGGGGGTGGCTGCCCGGACGGACGACCTCGCTGGGGTGCGGGTCGAAGGTGACCGCGACGGCGGGCACCCCCAGCTCTCCGGCCCGCCGCACCGCCCGTCCGAGGATGAGCTGGTGACCGCGGTGCACCCCGTCGTACGAGCCGATGGTGACGACGCTGCGCCCCCACCCCTCGGGGATGTCCTCCAAACCACGCCAGCGCTGCACGTCCCGCTCCTCGTCGCTACCGGTACCGAGCCGAATACTGTCCCGCCGAACTCTTTCGCGGAACCAAGGGTGCCATGCCGTACAGATGTGCCCTGCGGGGACCCGCGTGGAGCCGCCCGGGCCCCAGCGCGCCCGGCCCGGCTCCCGCCCCGCCGTCAGACGAAGACGGCGAGGCTCTTCGAGCGCCCCTCGTGCTCCTCGACGAGCGCGATCAGCCCCCGCTCCGGGCCGAACACCGCGACCGGGGCGCCCCCGGCCTGGCCGCTCACCGAGCCCGGCATCCTGAGCCGCGCCCCGTTCCCCAGCAGCCGCGCCCCCTCGGCGTCGACCGTCCAGCGCGGGAACGCCGAGGCCGCCGCCTCGTCCAGCGGCAGCAGCGTCAGCGGACGGGACGCCTCCGCGCCCTCCTCGGCCGCGGCCTGCCGGGCCTCGTCCACCTCACGCTGCAACTCCTCCAGCGTGCGCGCCTCGCCCAGCCCGTACGGGCCGACGCGGGTGCGGCGCAGCGCCGTCAGATGCCCCGCGCCGCCCAGCGCCGCGCCCAGGTCGCGGGCGAGCGCCCGCACATAGGTGCCCGAGGAGCAGACCACGGAGACCAGCACGTCGGTGACGGGCGTGCCGTCCTCGGCCCGCGCCTCCCGCAGGTCGTGCACGGCGAACGAGGAGACGGTGACCGGACGGGGCGCGAGCTGGACGTCCTCGCCCTCCCGCACCCGTTTGTAGGCCCGCTTGCCGTCCACCTTGACGGCGCTGACCGCGGAGGGGACCTGGAGAATCTCCCCGGTGAGCCCCGCCACCGCCGCCTCGACCGCGGCCCGGGACAGCCCGGCGGCGCCGGGGGCGGCGGTCCGCTCCCCCTCGGCGTCGTCGGTGACCGTCGACTCCCCGAGCCGGACGGTCGCGACGTACTCCTTCTCGGTCAGCGCGAGGTAGCCGAGCAGCCGGGTCGCCTTGCCAACGCCCAGCACCAGCACGCCCGTCGCCATCGGGTCGAGTGTTCCGGCGTGGCCCACCCGGCGGGTGCGCGCGAGCCCGCGCGCCTTGGCGACCACGTCGTGTGAGGTGAACCCGGCGGGCTTGTCGACGATGACGAGCCCGCCGGGATCGGTGTCCTTCTTCCGTGCCACGGCCTCAGACGTCCCCGCCCTCGCCGCGCCCGGCGCCCTCCGGGCCCCCGGGGGCCCCCTTCTCCGTGTGCTCCGTGTGCTCCGCGCTGTCCGTGGAGTTCTCGGCGCCCTCGCCCGGCTTGCGGTACGGGTCGGCCTCACCCGCGTACGCCGCGCCGGAGGAGGTCTTGCGGACCTCCTCGTCCGAGGCGCGGGCACGGGCCAGGAGATCGTCGATGGTCTTGGCGTTCTCGGGGAGCGCGTCGGGCACGAAGGTGAGGCTCGGGGTGTGCTTGATCCCCGCCGCCGCCCCGACCGCCGAGCGGAGGACGCCCTTGGCGCTCTCCAGCCCGGCCGCCGCCGCGGCGCGGTCCTCGTCGTCCCCGTAGACCGTGTAGAAGACCGTGGCCTCCCTGAGGTCCCCGGTCACCCTGGTGTCCGTGACGGTCACGTGCGTGCCGAGCCGCGGATCCTTGATCCCCCGGTGCAGCTTCTCCGCGACCACCTCGCGGATGAGGTCCGCCAGCCGCTTCGCCCGCGCATTGTCGGCCACTGGTGAGGTCTCCTTGCTCATTCGTCATCGTCACGGTGGATGCGCCGGCGTACCGACAGCAGCTCCACCTCGGGCCGCGCGGCCGTCAGGCGTTCGCAGCGGTCCAGTATCTCCGTGAGGTGCCCCGCGTCCCCCGAGACCACCGCGAACCCGACGGTGGCCCGCCGGTAGAGGTCCTGGCTACCGGTCTCCGCCGCGCTGGCCGCGAAGGTGCGGCGCAGTTCGGCGACGATCGGCCGGACGACGGAGCGCTTCTCCTTGAGCGACCGTACGTCGCCGAGAAGCAGGTCGAAGGAGAGTGTCCCTACGTACATGTGGTGCGGGTACAGCCACCCGTGGGGCCTTGGATACGGACGGTCCGCGCGGCCGGAACACCGGTCACGCGAGCGCACCGTACACGCGACGGCCGGGGCCGATCGACGGAGTTTCCCACCGCGCCGCTCGGGCGCGCCGGGGTTCCGTCGACCGGCCCCTTCCGTGGTACCGGCGGCGTCAGCCGCGCGGCTTCTCGCGCATCTCGTAGGTCGCGATCACGTCGTCGACCTTGATGTCGTTGTAGCTGCCGAGGTTGATACCGCCCTCGAAGCCCTCCCGGATCTCGGTCACGTCGTCCTTGAACCGGCGCAGACCCTCGATGGTGAGGTTCTCCGCGACGACCTTCCCGTCCCGCAGCAGGCGGGCCTTGGTGTTCCGCCGCACCTCGCCGGACCGGATGAGGACACCCGCGATGCTGCCCAGCTTGGACGACTTGAAGATCTCGCGGATCTCGGCGGTGCCGAGCTCGACCTCCTCGTAGACCGGCTTGAGCATGCCCTTCAGGGCGGCCTCGATCTCCTCGATGACCTGGTAGATCACCGTGTAGTACCGGACATCGACGCCCTCGCGCTCGGCCATCTGCGTCGCGCGCCCCTCGGCGCGGACGTTGAAGCCGATGACGATCGCGTCCGAACCCGTCGCCAGGTCGATGTCCGTCTCGGTGACCGCGCCCACGCCCCGGTGCAGGACGCGCAGGTCGACCTCCTCGCCGACATCCAGCTGGAGGAGCGAGGACTCCAGGGCTTCCACCGAGCCGGAGGCGTCACCCTTGATGATGAGGTTGAGCTGCTGGACCTCACCCTCCTTGAGCACCTTGTCCAGGTCCTCAAGCGAGACCCGGCGGGTGCGCTTGGCGAACGCCGCGTTCCGCTCACGGGCGGCACGCTTCTCGGCGATCTGGCGGGCCGTGCGGTCCTCCTCGACCACCAGGAAGTTGTCACCGGCACCGGGGACGTTGGTGAGCCCCTGGACCAGGACGGGGGTCGAGGGACCCGCTTCCTTGACGTTCTCGCCCCGGTCGTCGAGCAGCGCCCGGACCCGGCCGTAGGCGTCGCCCACGACCATGGTGTCGCCGACGTTCAGCGTGCCGCGCTGCACCAGCACGGTCGCCACGGCGCCACGGCCCCGGTCGAGGTGCGCCTCGATCGCGATGCCCTGGGCGTCCTGGTGCGGGTTGGCCCGCAGGTCCAGGGCGGCGTCCGCGGTCAGGACCACGGCCTCCAGCAGCTGCTCGATGTTGACGCCCTCGCGCGCCGAGATGTCGACGAACATCGTCTCGCCGCCGTACTCCTCGGCCACCAGCCCGTACTCGGTGAGCTGACCGCGCACCTTGGTCGGGTCGGCGCCCTCAACGTCGATCTTGTTGACCGCGACCACGATCGGCACCTCGGCCGCCTTGGCGTGGTTCAGCGCCTCGATCGTCTGCGGCATGACGCCGTCGTTGGCCGCCACCACGAGGATCGCGATGTCGGTCGACTTGGCACCCCGCGCACGCATCGCGGTGAACGCCTCGTGACCCGGGGTGTCGATGAAGGTGATCTTGCGCTCTTCGTCGTTCACCGTGGTCTGCGCCTGGTACGCGCCGATGTGCTGGGTGATGCCACCCGCCTCGCCACCGATGACGTTGGTCTTGCGGATGGCGTCCAGCAGACGCGTCTTGCCGTGGTCGACGTGGCCCATGACGGTGACCACCGGCGGCCTCGGCATGAGCTCCTGCTCGCCGCCCTCGTCCTCGCCGAACTCGATGTCGAAGGACTCAAGCAGCTCGCGGTCCTCCTCCTCCGGGCTGACGATCTGGACGGTGTAGTTCATCTCCTCGCCGAGGAGGTGCAGCGTCTCGTCGGACACCGACTGGGTCGCGGTGACCATCTCGCCCAGGTTGAACATCACCTGCACCAGCGAGGCCGGGTTGGCGTTGATCTTCTCCGCGAAGTCGGTCAGCGAGGCGCCCCGGGAGAGACGGACCGTCTCTCCCTTGCCGCGCGGCAGCATGACACCGCCGACCGACGGCGCCTGCATCTGCTCGTACTCCTGGCGCCGCTGCCGCTTCGACTTACGGCCCCGCCGCGCCGGACCGCCGGGACGGCCGAACGCGCCCTGCGTGCCACCGCGGCCACCGGGGCCGCCGGGACGCCCGGCGAAACCGGGACGGCCACCGCCACCGGGACGACCGCCGCCGCCACCGCCCGGACCGCCGCCACCGGGACGGCCACCGCCGCCCGGACGACCGCCGAAGCCGCCGCCACCACCCGGACGGCCACCGCCGCCCGGACGGCCACCGCCGCCACCGCCCGGACCGCTACGGCCCGGACCGGGACGCGGACCGGCCGCCGGACGCTGCGGCATCATGCCCGGGTTCGGGCGGTTGCCGCCCGGACGCGGACCACCAGGTCCGCCACCCTGGCCGCCGCCCTGCGGACGCGGCATGTTGCCCGGCGTCGGACGGCCGCCACCCGGCGCCTGCGGACGCGGGCCACCCTGACCGCCCTGGCCACCCTGACCGGGCTTGGGGCCGCCCTGCTGACCCGGCTTCGGCGCCTGGCCCGGCTTCGGCGCACCCGGCTTGGGCGCCTGCGGGCGCGCCATACCGGTGGAGCCGCTGGAGGTGAACGGGTTGTTGCCGGGGCGCGGACCGGAGGACCGGCCGCCCGGCTTCGGGCCCTGCTGGCCCGGCTTCGGCGCCTGACCCGGCTTCGGGCCACCGCCCTGCCCACCCGGCTTCGGCGCCTGACCCGGCTTGGGGGCACCCGGACGGGGCCCCTGGCCCTGACCCTGACCCTGTCCGGGCCGGGGCGCGCCCGGCTTCGGCGCCGCCGGAGCGGCGTCCCCGGCCGGGGCGGTGAACTCGGGCTTCGAGGGCGAGGGCCCAGCCGGGGCGGGCTTCTCCGCCGGGGGCTTGGGGCCCGGCTTCGGGGCGGCGGGGGCGGACTCGCCACCGGCGTCGCCCTTGGGGCCCGGAGTCGCCGGAGCCGCGGGGCCCGGCTTGGGAACGCCGGGCTTGGGCGCGCCCGGCTTGGGGGCCGCCGACCCGGCGCCCGGCTTGGGCGCCGCGGGCTTCGCGGCCGACTTCTTCGGGGCGGCGGGCTTCGCCGCCGACTTCTTGGCTCCGTTGGAACCGCCCGCGTCGAGGGCGTCGGTGAGCTTGCGCACCACCGGGGCCTCGATCGTCGAGGACGCTGAACGGACGAATTCACCGAGTTCCTGGAGCTTGGCCATGACGACCTTGCTTTCGACTCCAAGCTCCTTGGCGAGCTCGTATACCCGGACCTTAGCCACTTCGCTCCTTACGGCCCGGGGATCGTCCGCCGGACCTTCGCTACTTATGCATGGGCGTACTCATCGCGTACTCATCGAGTGCTCATCGCAATCTCGACCTACTTCCAACTCGCGAGGTACCTGACCCGCGCGGATTCGCGCGGGCTGTTCTTACGGTGCTGCCGTGCCGTTCTGTGCCGCCGTGCTGGACTGTGTGACCAGTGCGTGCAGCTCCACGGTGTCGAACGGCCCCGGGACCCGGAAGGCCCGGTTGAACCCCCGGCGACGAAGGGCCAGCTCAAGGCAGGTCGTCACAGGGTGTACATAAGCGCCCCGACCGGGCAGCGTACCGCGCTGATCCGGGACGCAGCGCCCCTCGACCAGCACCACACGCAGCAGGTCACGCTTGCCTGAACGCCCTCGGCACCCCACACAGGTGCGTTCCGGGCATGCTCGCTCACGCGTCCGGCCAGACACTCGCTAAGTCTACCTCCCCACACCACCCGGATCCCTTGGGGGTCACGGGCGGCGCACTGATTCAGCCCTGCCCCGAACCCCGTCCCGGAGCGCCCCCGGGCGCCGTCGAGCCGCCCCCCGCGGCTCCACCGTCGGTGGTATCCGGCCGAATGTCGATGCGCCAGCCCGTGAGGCGGGCGGCGAGGCGGGCGTTCTGCCCCTCCTTGCCGATCGCCAGCGACAGCTGGTAATCGGGGACAGTGACCCGGGCCGAGCGGCTGGCGAGGTCCAGCACCTCCACCTCGCTCACCCGGGCCGGGGAGAGGGCGTTGGCCACCAGCTCCGCCGGATCGTCCGACCAGTCCACGATGTCGATCTTCTCGCCGTGCAGCTCGGCCATGACGTTCCGCACCCGGCCGCCCATCGGGCCGATGCAGGCGCCCTTCGCGTTCAGCCCGGACCGGGTCGACCGAACCGCGATCTTGGTGCGGTGCCCGGCCTCGCGGGCGATCGCGGCGATCTCCACCGAGCCGTCCGAGATCTCCGGAACCTCCAGCTCGAAGAGCTTCCGCACAAGGTTCGGGTGGGTACGCGAGAGCGTCACCGACGGCCCCCGCACCCCCTTCGCGACCCGCACGACGTACGTGCGCAGCCGGGTGCCGTGCGCGTAGTTCTCCCCCGGCACCTGTTCCTGCGGGGGGAGCACGGCCTCCAGCTTGCCGATGTCCACCAGCACGCTCTTGGGGTCCTTGCCCTGCTGAACGACGCCGTTGACGACGTCGCCCTCGCGCCCGGCGTACTCGCCGAGGGTGACCTCCTCCTCGGCGTCCCGCAGCCGCTGGAGGATCACCTGCTTCGCGGTGGTCGCCGCGATCCGGCCGAAACCGGACGGGGTGTCGTCGTACTCCCGGGGCTCCGCGCCCTCCGCGATCTCGTCCGGGCTCTCCTTGGCCCAGACCGTCACGTGGCCGGTCTGCTGATTCAGCTCCACGCGGGCTTCCCTGCGCCGTCCCGCCTCCGCGGAACCGCCGGACGCCTCACTGCGGTGGTACGCGATGAGGAGGGCCGACTCGATCGCCTCGACCAGCAGGTCGAGCGAGATCTCCTTCTCCCTCACCAGCCCGCGCAGGGCACTCATGTCGATGTCCACGGCTACGCCTCCTCCTGACTCTCCTGAGCGGTGGCCGCGGACCCGTGCTGCGCCTTGTTCTCAGCGGCCTTGCGGTTGAACTCGATCTCCACGCGCGCCGCGGCGATCTCGCCGAAGGCGAGCCGACGGGCGGTGGGCTTGCGCCCCTTCACGCCGGGCACCTCCAGGTCCACGCCCTCGTCGTCCACACCGACGATCCGCGCGGTCAGCTCGCCGCCTCCGGCGCCCTCCGTCAGCCGGGCCCGGACCAGCCGCCCCCGCGCGCGGCGGTAGTGCCTCGGCTCGGTGAGCGGGCGCTCGGCGCCCGGGGAGCTGACCTCCAGGACGTACGGGGAGGTGCCCATGGCGTCGGCCTCGTCCAGGGCCTCGGACAGCTCGCGGCTCAACTCGGCGCAGGTGTCCAGCTCGACGCCCTCGTCGGAGTCGACGGTCACCCGCAGGACGCGCCGCTTCCCGGCCGGCGTCACCTCGATCTCCTCCAGATCGAGGCCCCTCCTGTCCACGTACGGCTCCAGCAGTTCGCGCAGCCGCTCGCTCTGGGTGGTGCTCATCCGGGTGACTCCTCGGCCGCGTGTGCTGTTGTGGGTAGAGGCCATGTGACAGTCGCGTGTCGCGCCCAGCCTAGCGCCTGTCACCGGTTACGCCGACCAGACGGGGGGAGGTGTGGGACGTCCGGGTACGCATGGGGCCGGGCCGGGCGGCCCGTGATCCACTCGCCGCCGGGCGCGGTTACGCTCGCGGGCGGCGCCACGCGACGGCGCCCCGGCGGAGTGCCGTACGGGCCCGCCGTCCGCCGACCCTCTTCGGCCACGCTCACGCTCAGGGAGTCCCTCATGTCCCTCACGCCGTCCCCGGCGACCGCGCGGCCCCCCAGGCGGTCCCTGCTCACCGGCGCGCTCGGCGCCGCCGCCGGTGCCGCGGTCGTCAGCGGCTGCTCGGGCGGGGACACCGAGGACTCCGAACGGGCCGCCGCGGCACGGGAGTTGCGGACGGCCGAAGCCCGGCGGAGCGAACGGTTGCTGGCCAGCTACGAGTCGACGATCGCGGCGCACGAGGGGCTCGCCGACCGGCTCCGGCCGCTGCGCCGCACGGTGGCCCAGCACGCCAGGGTGCTGCGCGGTGGCACCCCGGGCCACGAGTCATCCAGCCCCTCCCCCACCAGCCGGGGCGGGGACGGGGAGCCCGGCGCCGGACCCGCCGCCCGGTCCCGCGAGGTGCCCGGCGACCGGGCGGACGCGCTGAGGGCGCTGGCCAGCGCCGAGCGGCGGGCCGCCGACCGCCGCACCGCCGCGCTCGCCACCGCCCCGCCCGAACTGGCCCGGCTGCTCGCCTCGCTGGCGGCCGCCGGAGCCACCCACGTCTACCTGCTCGGAAAGGACGCGGCATGAGGGAACTCCCGGCGGTGCGGGCGGCGCTCGCCGCCGAACACGCCGTGCTGTACGGCTACGGCGTGGTCGGGGGCAAGATCGAGCGGGGTCGCCGGGACGAGGTGCGGGAGGCGTACGACAGTCACCGGGCCCGCCGGGACACGCTCCAGCGCCGGGTCCGGGAGCTGGGCGGCACCCCCCGGCCCGCGGCGGCGGCCTACGCCCTGCCGTTCCCGGTGCCGGACGGCGAGGCGGCGGTGCGGCTCGCCGCTGAGCTGGAGGACCGGCTGGCGGGCGCCTACGCCGACCTCGTCCGGGCCACCACCGGTGGGCGGCGGCGGGACGCGGCGGCGGCGCTGCGGGAAGCGGCCATCCGGTCGGCGCGCTGGAGAGGGGGCGGCGTAGCCTTCCCTGGGCTCGCCGAACGCGCGTCCACCCCCTCGGAACCACCCTCCGGGGGGTCGCCCGGGACGCCGGACCCCGGGGCGGGCGCGGCAAGCGGTGGTCACGGCAGGCTGTGACGCCGGGCGCCGCCGAGGGGCGCGCGTGCCTGCCGAGCGTTCCGCCAGAACCGTCCCCGCCCGGAAAGGCACAGCTCACGTATGGCTTTCGCGCTGCCACCCGAGCCGCCCCGGCGGCTCGTCGACGCCCTGGAGCGCCACCCCGACCCACGGATCACCGCCACGTCGGCGGACTGGCTCGCCGCGCTGCCGGGGCTGCTCACCCGGCGGCTGGAGCGGTGGGACCTCACCCCGGAGCGGATCGTCTCGCCCGGCGGGCGGAGCAGTCTGGTGGTGCTGGTGCGGCAGGCCGACGGAACCCCGGCGGCACTGAAGCTGCTCGGACCGGCCGGGGCGCCTCCCGAGCGGCGCGCGCGGCGCGAGGCCGGGGCCCTGACCCGCTGGAACGGCCTCGGCGCGGTGCGGCTGCTGCGCGCCGAGCCGGCGGACGGGGCGCTGCTGCTGGAGCGGCTGCACTGCGAGGTCTCGCTGCGGTCGCTGCCGGAGGCGAAGGCGGTGCTGGAGGCGGTCTCCGCGGTGATGCGGCTCTGGGTACGGCCGGACCCGGCGGCCCCCGCCACCCCGGTGGACGGGACGAACGCAGCAAACGCCGGGAACACCGCGGACGTCGAGGACACCGCGGACCGGATGTTCCCGACGGTGGCTGAACGCACTGGCGCCGAGGTGGCGGTGCTGCGCGCGCACGTCCCCGAGGAGGCGGACGCACTGGTGCGGCAGGCGCTGGAGCTGCGGGACGGGCTGCTGGACAGCGCGCCGGAGGGGGTGCTGCTGCACGGCGACTTCCGGCAGGGCACGGTGCTCTCCTCGGACGCGGAGCGCGCGCCCTGGCTGGTGGTGGGACCCGATCCGGTCGTCGGTGAACCCGCCTACGATCTCGCGCGGCTGGTCCGGGACCGGCTGCACGACCTGGTGGGGTCGTCCGGCGCCCCGGCCGCGGCCCGCCGCCGGGTGCGGCGGCTGGCCGACTCCCTCGACCTGGACCGGGACCGGCTGCGCGACTGGTCGGTGTACCGCGCGGTGGAGTCCGGGGTGCGGCATCTCGCCAGTGGCCAGCCGGCGGACGGCGGCACCCTGCTGGAGTTCGCCACCTGGCTGTGAGCGCGGTGGCCCGGAGCGGCCGCCGCGGCCAGCCCGGACGGTTCCGGGCCGGGCGGCGGTCACTGGCCGCGGCTCGCCCACGCGGTTCAGGCGGTGCGGGCGGTGAGCCTGCTCAGCGCGTCGGCGACGGCGAGTTCCTCGCGTTCCCCGGTGCGCCGGTCCTTCAGCTCGACCAGGCCGTCCTTCGCTCCGCGCCCCACGACCAGGATCGTCGGGACGCCGATCAGCTCGGCGTCGGTGAACTTGACCCCGGGCGAGACGCCCGCGCGATCGTCGACGATGACCCGGACCCCGGCGGCGCCGAGTTGCTCGGCCACCTCCAGCGCGAGGTCGGTCTGCGCCGCCTTGCCCGCGGCGACGACGTGCACGTCGGCCGGAGCGATCTCGCGCGGCCAGCACAGCCCCTGCTCGTCGGCGGTCTGCTCGGCCAGTACCGCGACGGCCCGGGAGACGCCCACACCGTAGGAGCCCATGGTGACCCGGGCGGGCTTGCCGTCCTGGCCCAGCACGTCCAGCTCGAAGGCGTCGGCGTACTTGCGGCCCAGCTGGAAGATATGGCCGATTTCGATCGCCCGGTCCAGCTCGATCCCCGTCCCGCACCGGGGGCAGGGGTCGCCGGGCCGCACCACGGCCACATCCAGGTAGGTGTCGACCTCGAAGTCCCGGCCGCAGACCACGTTCCGCGCGTGGGTGTCGGGCTTGTTGGCGCCGGTGATCCAGGCGGTACCGGGGGCGACGCGGGGGTCGGCGAGGTAGCGGAAGGCGGTCCGGGCCATGCCGCCCTGCGGGCCGACGTACCCGCGGACCAGGTCGGGACGGTCGACGAAGTCCTCGGCGGTGACCAACTCGACCTGGGCGGGGGCAAGTTGCTCGCTGAGCTTGCCCATGTCGACCTCGCGGTCCCCCGGCACCCCGACGGCGACGATCTCGCCGTCCACCGTGACCAGCAGGTTCTTCAGGGTCGCCGAGGCGGGCACGCCCAGCTGCGCGGCCAGTGTCTCGATGGTGGGGGTGTCCGGGGTGTCCAGGTCCTCCACCGGGGGGTGGTCGCCGGAGACCGGGGGCACCGTGATCGTGTACGCCTCGGTGTTGGCGGCGTAGCCGCAGGAGGGGCACTGCACGTAGGTGTCCTCGCCGGCGGCGGCCGGGGCGAGGAACTCCTCCGAGGCGGAGCCGCCCATCGCGCCGGAGACGGCGGAGACGATGCGGTAGTCCAGCCCGAGCCGTTCGAAGATCCGCTGGTAGGCGGCCCGGTGCAGGGCGTACGCGTCGGCCAGCCCGGCGTCCGAGACGTCGAAGGAGTAGGCGTCCTTCATGACGAACTCGCGGCCCCGCAGGATGCCGGAGCGGGGACGCGCCTCGTCCCGGTACTTGGTCTGGATCTGGTAGAGGATCACCGGCAGGTCCTTGTAGGACGCGCACTGGTCCTTGACGACCTGGGTGAAGATCTCCTCGTGGGTCGGGCCGAGGCAGTACTCGCCGCCCTTGCGGTCCCGCAGCCGGAACAGCAGTTCGCCGTACTCCTCGTACCGGCCCGACTGCTCGTAGGGCTCCTTGGGGAGCAGCGCGGGGAGCAGCACCTCCTGGCCGCCGATGGCGTCCATCTCCTCCCGGACGACCCGGGTGACGTTCTCCAGCACCTGCTTGCCCAGCGGCAGCCAGCTCCAGATCCCCGCGGCGGTGCGGCGCACGTAGCCCGCGCGCACCAGCAGTTTGTGGCTCGTCGTCTCCGCGTCGGCCGGGTCGTCCCGCAGGGTCTTCAGCATCGACCGGGACAGGCGCTGGACTCGGGCAGCCATGGGGTTCTCCTGGAGGGGCCGTTCAGGGGCGGACGGTGCGGGAATTCCGCGCGGAGCGAGCCTATCCGACCGGCGGACCCGCGCGGACCGGAGCCGCACAGGTGTTCAGCGCCGCAGCGGCAGCCAGGCCCCCATCACCGCGTACGGCCGGGGCGCGCTCGGGAAGTGCACGCGCCGGGCCAGGTCGCGGTAGCCGAGCGCGCGGTAGAGCGCGCGGGCCGGGGTCTCCTCGTCAACTGCGGAGAGCAGTGAGCGCGGGTGTGGAGCCCCGTCGGTGAGCGCCGTGATCAGATGGCGGCCGATACCGCGCTGCTGGAAGTCCGGGTGCACGTGGAGTTCCGTGATCACGAAGGCGTCGTCCAGCCAGCCCGCGTTCCCCTCCCGGGTCAGGTTGGGCAGGACCATCGAGGACCACCAGTGGCCGCGGTCGTTGGGCATGCCGTAGACGAACCCGGCCAGCCGCCCCCGCGCGGTGGTCGCGCCCAGCGCGCGCACCCCGGGGGCGGACGCGTGGCGGCGCACGATGTTCCGCCGGACCCCGACCTCCTCGGGGCTCAGCCCGAAGGCGTCCGCCTGCACGCTCAGCGCCTCGTCCACGCGCGAGGCGAGGTCGAGCGGACCGACGACGGTACCCCCGGAGTCCGGGGCCCACCCCCCGGAAGAATCCAGCATGGCGGGGAGGCTACTTGCTCGGGGGCCCCTCCGCTAACGCCTGTGCCACGCGGTTCCGCCACGGGCCGCGGCCCGTCCGGCCCGGCGGCGGAATCACGCCATCCGCGTACCGGTCCCCGACTCAGAACAACACGCTCATGAACGCCCCGGCCTCCTGGAAGCCGACCCGCCGGTAGGCCGCCCGCGCGGGGGCGTTGTAGTCGTTGACGTACAGGCTGACGAGGGGGGACACCTCGGTCAGCGCGAAGCGCAGCACCGCCGCCATCCCCGTCTCGGACAGGCCCTCGCCGCGGCGCTCCGGGGCCACCCAGACCCCCTGGATCTGGCAGACGTACGGGGTGGCGGCGCCGATCTCCGCCTTGAAGACCACCGCGCCGTCCTCGAAGCGGGCGAACGCGCGGCCCGCGCCCACCAGCTCGGCCACCCGGGCCTGGTAGAGCAGCCCGCCGTCCCCGGCGAGCGGCGAGACCCCGACCTCCTCGGTGAACATCGCGACGCAGGCGGGCAGGATCTGCTCCATCTCGCCCTTGCCGACCCGGCGCACCAGGGGGTCGGGCGTCACGGAGGACGGCATCCGGTCGGCGACCATCAGCGGCTGGTGGGCGCGGACCTCGCGCGCCGGGCCCCAGGAGGGCTCCAGCTGCTCCCAGAGCGCGGCGGTGGGGGTGGCCGGTCCGACGATGGACGAGCAGCGCCGCCCCTGCCTCCGGGCGCGTTCCGCGAAGGCCAGTACCGCCTCGGGGCCGGCGCACAGCGGGACGAGGTTGGCGCCCGCGTAGCACAGGGACTCCAGCCTGCCGTCCTGGTACCAGCCCCACATCTCGCCGCCGAGTCGCCACGGGTCGAGCCCGGCGACCTGTACCCGGGCCGCGACGAAGGCGTTGTTCAACGGTTCGCGGCGGAGTACCGCGAGGACCTCGTCGAGCTCGGCGGGCTCGACGACGCGGGTGGAGGTGCTGGTCAACAACGTGCGGCTGCCTCACCGTACGGCCAGGGGCGGAGGGTATCCCTCGCACTGTACCTCCGTGCGCCGTGCGCCGCCCCCGCTCGGCCCGGCCGCCCCCGGCCGGGAACAAAGGTGCCCCCGGCCCGGAGGTCCGGGCGACGGGGGCACCGTGTGCGGGCGGGGCGGCCGGGCGGCGGCCGCGCCGTCGTCAGCCGGCGACGGAGATCTGCGGTTCGCCGGAGGCGACGCCGTCCTTCTCCATCTGCTCGGCGATCTTCATCGCCTCGTCGATCAGGGTCTCCACGATCTTCGACTCCGGAACGGTCTTGATGACCTCGCCCTTGACGAAGATCTGGCCCTTGCCGTTCCCCGAGGCCACCCCGAGGTCCGCCTCGCGGGCCTCGCCGGGGCCGTTGACCACGCAGCCCATGACCGCGACCCGGAGCGGCACCTCCATCCCGTCCAGCCCGGCGGTGACCTCGTCCGCCAGCTTGTAGACGTCCACCTGGGCGCGGCCGCAGGAGGGGCAGGAGACGATCTCCAGACGGCGCTGGCGCAGGGCGAGCGACTCCAGGATCGAGATGCCGACCTTGACCTCCTCGACCGGCGGGGCCGAGAGGGAGACGCGGATGGTGTCGCCGATGCCCTCGCTCAGCAGCGCGCCGAAGGCGACGGAGGACTTGATGGTGCCCTGGAAGGCCGGGCCCGCCTCGGTGACGCCCAGGTGCAGCGGGTAGTCGCACCGGGCGGCCAGCTGGCGGTAGGCGTTGACCATGACGACCGGGTCGTTGTGCTTCACGGAGATCTTGATGTCCCGGAAGCCGTGCTCCTCGAAGAGCGAGCACTCCCACAGCGCCGACTCGACCAGCGCCTCCGGGGTGGCCTTGCCGTACTTCTCCAGCAGCCGCCGGTCCAGCGAGCCCGCGTTGACGCCGATCCGGATCGGGGTGCCCGCGGACTGCGCGGCGCGGGCGATCTCCTTGACCTTGTCGTCGAACTGCTTGATGTTGCCCGGGTTGACGCGGACGGCCGCGCAGCCCGCGTCGATCGCCGCGAAGACGTACTTCGGCTGGAAGTGGATGTCCGCGATCACCGGGATCTGTGACTTCCTGGCGATGGTGGACAGCGCGTCGGCGTCGTCCTGGGTCGGGCAGGCGACGCGGACGATCTGGCAGCCCGAGGCGGTCAGCTCGGCGATCTGCTGGAGCGTGGCGCCGATGTCCGAGGTGCGCGTGGTGGTCATCGACTGCACCGACACGGGGGCGTCTCCCCCCACGGCCACCGGGCCCACCTGGATCTTCCGGCTGGTGCGACGTTCGGCGAGTTTGATGGGTACGTCCGGCATTCCCAGCGAAATCGCAGTCATCTGGCGAGCAACCCCATGGTCTGATTTCTTGGTCCCGAGATCGACGGGCTCCGGCAGCCGAGATTACGGCACCCCGGGGCCGCTCGGCACATCGAACGGAGAAATCCCCGGCAACCGGAGCACACGTCGCGCCTGGGAACAAACGTCCCCAGGCGCGACCCCTCGTGCGGTTCGCCGGGCGGCTACCCCACGAGCCGGACCGGGTTGACCACGTCGGCCACCAGCACCAGCAGGGTGAAACAGATGAACACCCCGGCGACGACATAGGCCACCGGCATCAACTTCGCGACGTCGAAGGGGCCCGGATCCGGCCGCCGGAACAGCTTCGCGAAGCCCCGGCGGATCGACTCCCAGACGGCGCCCGCCATGTGCCCGCCGTCCAGCGGGAGCAGGGGCAGCATGTTGAACAGGAACAGCGACAGGTTGAACCCGGCGACCAGGAAGAGCATCGTCGCCACACGCTGGCTGGCGGGGATGTCCAGCGAGACCACCTCGCCCCCGACCCGGGCGGCGCCCACCACGCCCATCGGGGAGTCCTGTTCCCGTTCGGCGCCGTCGAAGGCGGCGTTCCACAGGTCGGGGACCTTCGAGGGCAGCGCGATCAGGTGCTCCACCCCGGAGACCATCATGTCGCCCATGCGCTCGGTGGCCTGCGGGAAGCTCTGCTGTACGACGCCGCTGGCCGGGGTGAAGCCAAGGAACCCCGCCGTGACGTACTCGCCGTCGACGTAGCCGCCGCGGCCGTCGGACTTGGCCACCTTGTTCTCGATCAGGTCCGCCCGCAGCGTCCGCCGCGCGCCGTCCCGCTCGACGGTGATCGTGGCGGCGCCGGTGGTGTCCCTGATGTGCTGCTGGAGCTGTCCCCACTCCTCGACCCGCTGCCCGTCGAAGGCCACGATCCGGTCGCCCGGCTTGAGCCCAGCGGCCTTCGCCGGGGAGTCGACCGCGTCCTTGGGGCAGCTGTCGCTCTGCGCCGAGGCCGGGATCACGCACTGGGAGACGGTCGAGACGGTGGTGGTCTGGGTGTTGATACCGAAGGTCATCAGCACCGTCACGAAGATCACGACGGCCAGGACGAGGTTCATGAAGGGCCCGGCGAACATCACGATGAACCGCTTCCACGGTGCCCGCGTGTACAGCAGCCGTTTCTCGTCCCCCGGCTGGAGCTCCTCGTACGCCGCCGCCCTGGCGTCCTCGATCATGCCGCGGAACGGCGAGGAGGACCGCTTCCGGATCGCGCCGTCGTCCCCCGGGGGGAACATCCCGATCATGCGGATGTAGCCGCCGAGCGGGATCGCCTTCAGCCCGTACTCGGTCTCCCCCCGCGTCTTCGACCAGACCGTCGGCCCGAAGCCGACCATGAACTGCGGGACCCGGACGCCGAACATCCGGGCGGTGGTGAAGTGGCCCAGCTCGTGCCAGGCGATGGAGAAGAGCAGCCCCACCACGAAGACGACTATCCCCAGGATCGTCATGAAGGTGGTCATACCTGTGCCTCCGCTACCGCCATCTCGCGGGCGCGCCGTCGCGCCCAGCTCTCAGCGTCGAGGACCGAGGCGAGGGTCAGGTCGGTTCCGGCCGCTGCGTCGCCGTGCTGCTCGACTACCGCCGCGACGGTATCCATAATCCCGGTGAACGGCAGCCTCCCCGCGAGAAACGCCTCGACGCACTCCTCGTTGGCCGCGTTGAAGACGGCCGGCGCGGTGCCACCCAGCGCCCCGACGTGGCAGGCCAGGGGCACGGCGGGGAACGCCTCGGGATCGAGCGGGAGGAAGTCCCAGGACATCGCCTTCGACCAGTCGAACACCGGCCCGGCGTCCGGCACCCGGCGGGGCCAGCCCAGTCCCAGCGCGATCGGCAGCCGCATGTCCGGCGGGCCGCACTGGGCCAGCGTCGAGCCGTCGGTGAACTCCACCATGGAGTGCACGGCCGACTGCGGGTGCACCACCACCTCGATCCGCTCGAACGGCAGGTCGTAGAGCAGGTGCGCCTCGATGACCTCCAGCCCCTTGTTGACCAGGGTCGCGGAGTTCACGGTGATGACGGGGCCCATGGTCCAGGTCGGGTGGGCCAGCGCGTCCCGCGGGGTCACCTCGGCCAGCTCGGCCCGGCTCCGGCCGCGGAACGGCCCACCCGAGGCGGTCACCAGCAGCTTGCGCACCTCCGCCCGCTCGCCGCCCATCAGCGCCTGGAACAGCGCCGAGTGCTCGGAGTCGACCGGCACGATCTGCCCGGGACCGGCCAGTTCCCGCACCAGCGGGCCCCCGACGATCAGGGACTCCTTGTTGGCCAGCGCCAGTATCCGCCCGGCGCGCAGCGCGGCCAGGGTCGGCGCCAGCCCGATCGACCCGGTGATGCCGTTGAGCACCGTGTGGCACTCGCTGGCCGCCAGTTCGGTGGCGGCGTCCGGACCGGCCAGCACCTCCGGAATGGGCTCCCCCACCCCGTACTCGGCCCGCAGCGCCTCCCGCAGCTCCACCGCTCTGTCGTCCCGGGCCACCGCCACGGTGCGGACCTGGAGGCGGTGCGCCTGCCCGGCCAGCAGCTCCAGGTTGCCGCCCCCCGCGGAGAGTCCGGTGACGCGGAAGCGCTCGGGGTTGTCCAGCACCACGTCGACCGCCTGGGTACCGATCGATCCGGTGGACCCGAGGATGACGACGTCGCGCGGGCCGTTCGGAGCGTCCGCCATGGCGGGATGGCGCAGACGGGGATCTGCGAGGGAGTCAGTCATGCACTCCATTGTGGCCGCTGCGGAGAGCGGATCCGACGGCGCGTTCCCCCGTGCCCCGGGGTGCGCGCCCCGGCCACGCCCACGCGTCGGTCGGGCCGCACCGGTTCGGCGCGCACCTCACGGGCACGCCTTCGAAGGCGTCCGGCCGCTACGGGGCCACGCGTCCGGCGCGGGCGCCGGCAGGCCCCGGCCGGGCGCGCGTCACCGGCCGGCGGTCCGGGCCAGGGAGCTGGTGCTCCACGGCGCCCGCTCCACGGCGCCACCGCCCACGACCAGCGCGACCACCGCGATCAGCAGGACGAGCAGCGCGACCACGGCGATCACGGCGGTACCCACCCGGACGACCCGCGGCCACCACTCAGGTTCGGGCACTTCTCCCCCACCACACGGTTCCACCACCGGGCCGGAGGCACGACGGCCCGCTCCGACCCTGGTCCCACCCCCGGTACTCCCGCTCGCTCCCCGTTCCTTCCCCGGTGGGCGTCCCGGACGGCCACTCTGGCGGGTGACGTGGGGGGCGCGCGTGGACGCCGGGGGTCAGGACGCCTCGGTGGTGGCCGCCATGGAGTGCAGGTAGCGCATCAGGGTCAGCAGCACGTCGCGGCTCGACTCCCGCTTGCGCGCGTCACAGTCGACGATCGGCACCGTCTCGGGCAGGTCCAGCGCCGCCCGCAGGTCCTCGACCTCGTAACTGGGGGCGGTCGGGAAGGAGTTGATACCGACGACGAAGGGCACCTGCCGCTCCTCCAGCCGCCCGATCACGTCGAAACTCACCTCCAGCCGCCTGGTGTCGACCAGCACCACCGCGCCGAGCGCCCCGTTGAACAGGCCGTTCCACAGGAACCAGAACCGTTGCTGGCCCGGCGTGCCGAACAGGTACAGCACGAGTTCGTCGTTGAGGCTGATGCGGCCGAAGTCCATGGCGACGGTGGTCGCCGACTTGCCCTCGATCCCGCTGATGTCGTCGACGCCCGCACCGGCCTGCGTCATCGTCTCCTCGGTGGTGAGTGGCCTGATCTCACTCACGGAACCGACCAGGGTGGTCTTGCCGACGCCGAACCCACCGACAATGACGATCTTGACCGCTGAGGAGGCCGACGCGGGGAGTACGTCCTGGCTACGTGGCCCCGGGACCGCCTCAGAGTTGTTGAAGTCCATGCATTACCGCCTCTATGAGTGCGACGTCGGGAAGTTTGGCGGCCGGTATGGGCGCACGCGCTTCCACCCGTTTCTCGGTCAGCAGATCGGTGAGCAGCACGGTGACCACACTGACCGGCAAGTCCAGATACGCGGAGATCTCAGCCACGGAGAGCGGGGAGCTGCACAGCCGCAGAATGGCCGAGTGCTCGGGCTGGCCTCCGGGGCGCGGACCCGACCTGGCGACGATGAGCGTCACCAGGTCGACCGCTCCCTGCTGAGAGGGGCCACTTCGCCCGCCCGTGATCACATAGAGCCGCTCCGGATTGCCCTCATCCCACCCTTGGTCAGGACCACTCATGTAACCTGCCCGTCGTGCCGTGGCGGGCTGTTGAGGTGGGCGCCGATGCGCGCTACCAGGTCACGCATCCGCTGGCCCATCAGGCCGGCGTCGACTCCCTCATCGGCGAGCACCGCCAGATAAGCTCCGGCGCCCGCGGCCATGAGGTAGAAGAACCCCCCGCTGACCTCGATGACGACCATCCTCATCCGGCCGTCGCTGTGCGGGAACTCCGCGGCCACGGCGGACGCCAGACTCTGGAGTCCGGCGCAGGCGGCGGCCAGCCGGTCGGCGGCCTCCGTGTCGGTGTCGTACTGGGCCATGCGCAAGCCGTCTGCCGACAGCACCACGACGTGGCGGGTCTGCGGAACACTCTCCGCGAGATCCTTGAGCATCCAGTCCATGTCGGCCCGATGCTGAATCACGACTGCTCACCCTTATCTGACGGATCGTCGCTGATGTTCCGGGAAGAGTCGGCCGGAGCGCCACCCGCGAGGCCGCTCTGGAAGTCGGCCAACCACACGCCGGGTTGAACGGGATCCGGCTCCGGCGCGCTCGTCCGGGCCGGGGGGGCGGGGGCAGCCTGCGCGGGCGCGCTCGCCGCGGCACCTGCCGAGGACGGTGCACGTCGGCGCCGCTGCGGGAGCCCTTGGGCGGTGCGTTCGTGTACGACGGGAATCTCATCCTCGTCCCAGTGGTTCGTGGGAGCGCCCTGCGGCTCGGTGGCCACGGCCTGTTGCCGCGCGGACGGGGCACTGGTCCTGGAGGCGGTGGCGCTCCCCGAGGGGGTCGCCGCCGGACGGGGGCCGGACGCGGCACCGATGCCGTGTGCCCGGCCGGTGGCGGTACCGGTGGTGATGAGATCCTGCGGCACGATCAGCACCGCGCGGACGCCACCGTACGCCGAGGGCCGCAGGGAGACCTGGAAGCGGTTGGACTGCGACAGCCTGCCGACCACGGCCAGACCCAACCGCGGTGTCTCACCGAGGTCGTTGAGGTCGATACCGGCCTGTGCCTCACGCAGCATGCGCTCGGCGCGGGCCCGGGCCTCCTCGCTCAGCCCCACCCCGCCGTCCTCGATCTCGACGGCGATACCCGCCTGCACCTCGACGGCCGTCAGGTGGACCTGGGCCTGCGGCGGGGAGTACCGGGTGGCGTTGTCCAGCAGCTCGGCGAGCGCGTGGATCAGCGGCTCCACCGCCGGGCCGACCACCGCCACCTCGGAGACCGAGTGCAGCTCGACCCGCTGGTAGTCGATGATCCGCGACATCGCGCCACGCATCACGCTGAACAGCGGCACCGACTTGGTCCACTGACGGCCGGGACGGGCCCCGCCGAGCACCGCGATGCTGTCGGCGAGACGGCCGATCAGGGCGGTGCCGTGGTCGAGCCGGAGCAGATCACCGAAGACCTCGGGGCTCTGACCGTGCCGGTCCTCCATCTCCCGCAGGTCCGTGGCCTGTTGGTGGACGATCGCCTGGACGCGGCGGGCGATGTTCACGAAGGCGCGGTGCGCCGACTCGCGCAGGTCCTCCTCCGCCTGTACCGCTTCCACGACGGACCGCACGACCGCGTCGTGCGCCGCCTGGAAGTCCGGGGCCAGTTGCTCGCTGGCGTTGATGCCGACGAGCACGTCCTCGGCGAACTCGCCCTGCTGGAGCCGCGCGACGGCTGCCGGAAGCAACTCCCGTGCCAGGCGTACCGTTTCGGCCTCCTGCTGCACCAACTGCTGCTTCAGCAGGCTTTCCTGTTCCTCGGTACGCCGACGCAGCTCGGTGAGCGCCCGCCCGCGGCGGATGGCCTCCGCGGCCACCAGGGCCACCGCTATCGTCCCGACGGCACCGCAGATCAGCACCGCCAGACGGGCCTCCGAGGAGACGAGCACGACAGCGACGACCGTGCAGGCGGCCATCGCGAGCGGCGGGAGTATCCAACCAGGAACAGGGGCCGGTCGCTGGCCTCCGGGGGACGATCCAGCACGAACCATCGGCATCCTCAAACCATGAGTGTGAGCTGTGACTTGCGGTACTCGGTGCCAGCGAGGGGCTCGACAGCCCCTTTCCCCCGCAGACATGAGTCACCGTCAGCTTTGGACAGAGCTGACCTGCGGAACTCGCATCGGCACGCTGAACCGGAGGCAGCATAACCAATTCCGATCAGCCCTGAAGTCCCAACCGGCACATGCCGCTGGCCGATGTGGTGTTGAGCGCCGGATCCGGCCGATTCGGACGGATCGCCCCGGCTGCGCACGGGAGTTGAAGAACCTCCCCACCGGTGACGGCGCCTCCCGGTACCGCCCCGGAAAACGGCTGGAAGCCGACTGGAGAAGCCCCATCCCATGTGCCGTCACACACCCCGCGCGGTCGTGGAACGCGGCGGGAAGGAGGCCCTCCACGCGCTCACGCGGGCCGGTGCGCCCCGGAGCGCCACGAGGCGAGGGGGCACGGCCGGGTCCGGGAGGAGCGCGCGCGGACGGAATCCCGGCGCGCGCCGCCCCACACGCCGGGCGGCACGCGGACCGGGGGACCTCTGGGGTGGGGGACGCGCCGCCCCCACCGGCCCACGGCCCGGCGGACGGGCCCCGCGCCCGACGCCACCCAACCCGGCCAGCCCACCGGCCACGCCCGGCCCCGGGCTCCCAGCGACCGGAGAGCGTGCGAGGAGCCGTCCGTGCCCCGCGGGGGACGGCCCCCTCCAGGCGCGCTCCCGCCCGCGCACGTCGGCGCGGCCCGGGGCCGTTGCCCCGGGCCGCGCCGTCCAGCGGCTTCAGTCCGCCGAACTCTCCCGGTCCGGGCGGGACTTACGGCGGCCCATCGCCGTCAGGTCGATGTCGAGGACGCAGGGCTCGTCCACCCTCAGCTGCCGCCGGTGAATGCCCATCAGGGCGTACTCGGCGGTGGCGGGATCGAGTTCGTGGACGTAGACCACGGGGAGGCCCCCGTCCTCCTCCACGCGCCAGAAGTGCCGGATCCCGGCCGCCGCGTACTTCCGCGGCTTCAGCTCCCGGTCCCGCTCCATGGAGTCCGCCGAGACCACCTCGACCGCCAGCACCACGTCCTCGGGGAGGAGTCTGGTCTCCCGGGGGCCGGTGTCCGCGTCAGCCGACGCGAGCAGGAGATCCGGCTCGGGGCGGTCCCGCCTGCCCAGGTGGACGGTCAGCTCCCGGAAGACGGCGAGACGCTCCGGAATCCGCGTCGTCAGGGCCGATTCCAGCAGCCGGAGGGCAAGCATGCGAAAACGTTCCGCGGGCTCACGAAGACGAGGCTCCCGTCGATCAGCTCGGTGTGCGGTGGAAGACCGGGAAGTCTGTCGAGGTCGTCCGCCGTCCACCCGCCCTCGGGGGGAACGGGCCAGAGGTACTGCTGCTCGTTCCGCTCGCGTTCGGCTGCGGCGCTCATCACCGCTCCCATACGACGGAGTCTCGCCTGCTCTGCCAGCGTACCCAGGCGAACGGGGGCTGCCCGCTCATACGGCGGAACCCCCGTGCGGCATCGACGCCCGGCCGCGCGCACGGCGCCGCTCCCCGCCCCGGGCGGGCCGGGACGGGGAGCGGCGGAGACGGCGGAAACCGTGGCGGGGCGATGCGGGGAGCGGGGTGGGGACCGCGGGTCACAGCTCCAGGCCGGTGAGCACCATGACCCGCTCGTAGGTGTAGTCCTCCATGGCGAACCGGACGCCCTCGCGGCCGACGCCGGACTCCTTGACTCCGCCGTAGGGCATCTGGTCGGCGCGGTAGGAGGGGACGTCACCCACGACGAGGCCGCCGACCTCCAGGGCGCGGTGCGCCCGGAACGCGGTGCGGGTGTCGTGGGTGAACAGGCCCGCCTGGAGGCCGTACTTGGAGGAGTTGACGGCGGCGAAGGCGGCGTCCTCGCCCTCTACCCGGGTGAAGGACATGACGGGGCCGAACACCTCCTCACAGCCAATCTGGGTGTCCTCCGGGACGTTCTCCAGGACGGTCGGGGCGAAGCTGGCGCCGTCCCGCTTGCCGCCGGTGAGCAGCCGGGCTCCGGCGCCGACGGCCTCCTCGACCCAGGACTCCACGCGCCGGGCGGCGGCCTCGTCGACCAGCGGG
The DNA here is from genome assembly GCF_013450295.1 of Streptomyces sp. AJS327. Classification (GTDB taxonomy): domain Bacteria; phylum Actinomycetota; class Actinomycetes; order Streptomycetales; family Streptomycetaceae; genus Streptomyces. The sequence goes on along the minus strand of NZ_SKBR01000002.1, from coordinate 822,652 downwards.
CCGACGTCCGTCGCGCTGTCGGAGGGGTCGCCGGTGCGGAGCGCCTCGACGGCGGCGACCACCCGGGGCACCAGCCGGTCGTAGACCGAGGCGTCGGCGATGACGCGCTGCACGGAGATGCAGGACTGACCGCCCTGGTAGTTGGAGAAGGTGGCGATGCGCTGCGCGGCCCAGTCCAGGTCGGCGTCGGAGGAGTAGTCGGCCAGCACCACGGCGGCGCCGTTGCCGCCGAGTTCGAGGGTGACGCGCTTGCGGGGCACCGAGTCGAGGATGGACCAGCCGACGGGGGCGGAGCCGGTGAAGGAGATGATGGGCAGCCGCTCGTCCCGCACGAGCGTGGGCATCCGGTCGTTCGGCACGGGCAGCACCGACCAGGATCCGGCGGGCAGTTCCGTCTCGGCGAGCAGTTCCCCGATGAGCAGGGCGGAGAGCGGGGTCGCCGGGGCGGGCTTGAGGAGGATGGGTGTGCCGACGGCGATGGCCGGCGCGACCTTGTGGGCGCAGAGGTTCAGCGGGAAGTTGAACGGGGCGATGCCGAGGACCGGTCCGTAGGGGAAGCGGCGGGTGAAGGCGAGACGGCCCGCGCCGCCCGGGTCCGAGTCGAGCCGCTGGGCGCTTCCGCCGTTGAAGCGGCGGGCCTCGTCGGCCGCCCAGCGGAAGACGGAGACGCAGCGGCCGACCTCGCCGCGCGCCCACTTCATGGGCTTGCCGTTCTCCGCCGAGATCAGGGTGGCGATCTCCTCGGCGCGCTCGCCGAGCCGGCGGACGACGTGGTCCAGCGCGGCGGCCCGGGCGTGCGCGGGGGTGGCCGCGAACTCGGCGGCGACGGCGGAGGCGGCGGCCACGGCCTCCTCGGTCTGTTCCGGGGTGGGCACGCTGACCTGGCCGACCAGGCGGCCGTCCCAGGGCGAGGTGACGTCGAGCGTGGACTCACCGGTGGCCGGGCGGCCCGCGAGCCAGAACGCGTGCGGGGAAGTCGGTGTGGTCACTGCTGATCGCCCTTCCGACGTGGGGGTGGGCACGGCGGGGCGCCCGTTTCCTGCGTACACGGTAGGACCTCGCACGCCAGCCGTTTCTTGTCCGGCGCGGCACAGTCACCCCGGCAGCCACTCCGGTTTGGCCGTTTGTCAGACGGCGCCCCGGCGGCTGTCCGGTTCGGCACCCCCACCGGGGACGGCGCCGTTGACCCGGCCATGTCACGGCGCAACGATGGGGCGGATCGGCAACCCCCACCCGTCACACGGAGACTCCGGGAGACGCGATGCCCCAACGACCACGCCGCCGCGCACGGCGGGGAGCCGCCGCCGCGGCCGTCCTCGCCCTCGCGCTGGCGGTGCCCCTCACCGCCCACGCCACCGCCTCACCACCGGCCGAACAGCGCGCGGGACAGTCCGCGTCGGAGCGGGACGACCGGATACGCGGCTACGAGATCAGCGGCGTCGACAGCAGGGCCGAGCGCGAGCGGATCGCCGGGACCGGGCTGACCATCGACGCCGTCCGCGAGGACGCGGTCGTCGTCTCCGGCGACGCCACCCAGCGGGCGCGGGCCGAGAAGCTCGGCCACGAACTCACCCCGCTGTCCAGCCCGCCGAAGCGCGGGGCGGCCCAGCAGCCCGGCCCACGGGACTTCCCGCCGGACGACTCCGACTACCACACCTACGACGAGGCCCGGGCCGCGATCGACGGCTACGTCGAGAAGTACCCGGAGATCATGTCCCAGGAGGTCATCGGGGAGTCGGAGGAGGGCCGCGAGATCGTGGCCGTCAAGATCAGCGACAACGTGGCGGAGGACGAGGCCGAGCCCGAGGTCCTCTTCACCCACCACCAGCACGCGCGCGAGCACCTGACCGTCGAGATGGCGCTGTACACGATCGGCGAGTTCGGCGCGAAGTACGGCTCCGAGGAGCGGATCACGGACCTGGTGGACGGCCGGGAACTCTGGATCGTCCCGGACGCCAACCCCGACGGCGGCGAGTACGACATCGAGTCGGGCGAGTACCAGATGTGGCGGAAGAACCGGCAGCCGAACGAGGGCTCCTCCGCCATCGGCACCGACATCAACCGCAACTGGGCCTACCAGTGGGGCTGTTGCGGCGGTTCCGGGGAGAGCCCCTCGGACGAGACCTACCGTGGTCCGGCCGCCGCCTCCTCCCCCGAGGTGGGCGTGATCGCCGACTTCACCAAGAGCCGGGTGGTCGGCGGTGAGCAGCAGATCGCCGCGCATATCGACTTCCACACCTACAGCGAGCTGGTGCTCTGGCCCTACGGGTACACCCACGACGACACCGCCGAGGGACTGACCCAGGACGACCGGGACGCCTTCGCGGCGGTCGGCACCGACATGGCGGAGAGCAACGGCTACACCCCCCAGCAGTCCAGCGACCTCTACGTCACGGACGGCTCAATCAACGACTGGATGTGGGGGGACCAGAAGATCTTCTCGTACACCTTCGAGATGTACCCGGGGCCGAACGACCCGGACGGCTTCTACCCGCCCGACGAGGTGATCCCCGAGGAGACCGCGCGGAACAAGGAGGCCATGCTGATCCTGCTGGAGAACGCCGACTGCATGTACCGCTCCATCGGCAAGGAGGGCGAGTACTGCGAGGCGAGCTGAGGCACGGCCCCGGGGCGCGGACCACACCGCGCTCCGGGCGCCCCGCGGTCCTCAGCTGGTGGCCTTCAGGGCCAGCCACAGCTCCATCCGCACGTCCGGGTCGTCCAGCGAGCGGCCCAGGATCTCCTCGACCCGGCGCATCCGGTACCGCAGGGTGTGCCGGTGCACGCCCAGTTCGGCGGCCGCGGCGTCCCACTGGCCGTGCCGGGACAGCCAGGCCCGCAGCGAGGCGACCAGATCGCCCCGGCCGTGCGCGTCGTGCTCGCGCAGCGAGCGCAGCAGCCCGTCCGCGAAGGCCCGGACCGCGTCGTCCGCGAGCAGCGGCAGCACCGAACCGGCCGCCACCTCCTCGTGCTCCACGAGCGGAATCCCGCGGCGCCGGGCCACCGACAGCGCCTGGTCGGCCTGTTTGAACGCCATCGCGATGGCCGGGAGCCCGGCGGGCGCCGAGACCCCGATGGCCAGGCTGTCCTCGCTCTGCCACCCCTGCCGCGGCTCGGCGGCGGACCGCGCCGCCTCCTGTGTCCCGGCGAACTCGGTGCAGGCCGCGACCGCCGCGCCACCGTCCGCCGCGAGGACGATCAGCCCCGGGCCATCCGGCACCACCAGGACCGCCTCGCCGTTCCGGGCCGCCGCCGTCTCCATCGCGTCCGTCAGGGTCTCCAGCGGGGCGGCCCAGGGCCCGGCCCGGGCGCCCTCCACCCGCTCCGCCGAGTCGGTCCCGGCGCCCCCACCCACCACGACCCCGGCGGGTTCCGCGCGTCCGTCGGGCCGGGCCTCCGCCCGGATCTCCGCCCGCATCTCGGCCCGCACGCGCCCGCCCGGGATCTCCCCTCCCCGCCGCTCACCCAGCGTGACCCCACCGCGCGGCGACGCGGCCGGCCCGTTCCTGATCAACGAGGCGGGCTCGGCGATGATCAGCCGCACCGGGGCGTCCAGCAGGTCGCCGTAGAGCTGGCCCGCGACCGCACGCGCGTGGTCCGGCTCCCCGGCGAGCAGCATCTTGAGCACGGCCGCGCCGAGCCGCTCCTCCGCCTCCTGGAGCGCGCGGGAGCGTTCCGTGGTGAGCGTCAGCAGGGCGACGGCGGAGTGCACCGCGTACCGCTCGGCGGTGCCAAGCGGGGCCCCGGTACCGACCGCGAGGACCGCCTTGGCGCGCCGCCCGCCCCCGATGGTCTGCAACTCGACGCGGTCGTCGCCACCCTCCGACTCGCTGACCACCGCGCTCGTCGGCGCCGGACGGTCGCGCAGCCGCTCCGCGTCCCCGATGAAGCGGGCGGCGCGGCGCACCGCCCAGGTCGGCGCGGTCGCCACCACCGCGCCCGCGGCGTCGTACAGCGCGGCCCAGCCGTCCACCTGGGAGGCGAGCCGGGCCAGCAGCGCGGCGGGGCCCTCCTGGGAGAGGGCGGCGCGGGTCATCTCCCGCTGGGCGTCGAAGCCCGCCGTGACCGCGCGGTACTGCTCGGCCGCGATCGCGGCCGAGACCGCCTTGCTGATCGCGATGAACGGGGTCCGCCGGGGTACGTCCAGCAGGGGCAGCCCGACCGTCTCGCAGGCCTCCACGACCGCCTCGGGCACCTTCTCGTAGTTCACGCCGGAGGCGAACCCGAGCCCCACCACGCCCTGCTCGGCCAGCCGCCGCACGTAGGCCAGCATCGCGTCGGCGTCCTCGGCGTCCAGCTTGAGCGCGGTGACGAGCAGCAGCTCGCCACCGTCCAAGTACGGGGTCGGATCGGCCAGTTCGCTGGCGTGCGCCCAGCGCACGGGCGTGTCCAGCCGACCGTGCCCGGCGAGGACGGCGAGCCGGAGCGCGGAGTGCTGTACGAGCGTCGCGAGAGTCGGTGCCATAACGGTCTCACCGTACAGGCGTCCGCCCCTTTCCAGTCGTCCCGAGGTCAATCTCCCAGCTTCGCCAGGATCGGGGGAGTCCGGTCGCCCCGCACCGTGGTGACCGAGAGCACCAGGTGTCCCGCGCCCAGCTCGTTCGCCAGCTCCGAGGCGGACCAGCGCTCCCGCCGCACGGTGCGGACCGTCACCGACTCGGCGGTGACGTGCTTGCCGGTCGCCAGCCGCCGTACGGCGTGCATCACCCGGGTCAGGGGCTCGTCGGAGACCAGCTGACGGTTGGTCACGTCGCGCTGCTGCACCCACTCGGTGCCCCAGACCTCGGCGAACCGCTCCGCGTCCCACGGCGTCACCCCGGAACAGACCGCCCGGCAGCCGACCGCGCCGAGCAGCGGCCCGCGCAGCCGCTCGGGAACCTCCTCCAGGCCGCGCAGCGCGAGCAGCACTCCGGCGTTGCCCGAACGCAGCCGCTGAAGGGCGCGCAGCCCGTGCGGGGTGACGGTGTGCGCCGCGCTCTCCGCGCAGTCCAGCACCAGGCAGGCGAAGCGCGACTGGTCGGAGCGGGCGGTGGCGCACTCGGTGAACTGCGCCAGTACCAGCCGCGCCAGGATGCGGGACGCCTCCAGGTGGGCGCGCTCCGGAAGGTCGACGCGGACCCGGACGGGGTGGTCCAGCGCCCGCAGTGAGAACGGCGCCGCGCCGCCGGAGGCCGGGGCACCCTCCGGCACGAAGAACTCGGCGAAGGCGGGCCGGTCGAGCAGGGCGACGCGGTCGGCGAGCAGCCGCGTGCTCTCTCCGCTGTCCGGCTGCCGCTCGTACGCGTCCAGGTCACGGAGCTGCGCGGTCTGCCCCGACGCCACCAGGGCCTCGCGCAGCCGGGTGGGCGGCCCGCTGAGCAGCTCGCGCAGCTCGGGGACGGACGGGAAGCGGCCGTGCACCGCCCGGAACGGGCCGATGAGCTGGGCGAGGCGGGTCGCGGCGCGGCGGCTGTCGGTACTCGGCCCGGCCAGGTCCCCGACCAGGGCCTCGGCGAGCATGCCGGCCGCCTCGTCCGGGTCGGTGGTGCCGCCGTAGAGGTCGAGGTCGTGCCCCGGCCCGCGGACGCCGAGCCGGATGACGACGTCGAAGAAGTCGTCCGGGGCGAGCGGGGAGGCGCCGCCCGAGGACACCACCACGACGGCGGCCTCGCCGGTCAGCGCCTGGAGGCAGAGCGACTCGACGACCGGCCGCACCAGCCGGGTGGACTTCCCCGCGCCGGGCGGCCCCACCACCAGCGCCGAGGTGCCCAGCAGCGAGGGGTCGAGCGCGATCCCGGCGCCCCGGTACGGGTGCGGGTTGCGCGGCACGTCGGCCGCCGTCCCGATCCGCACCTGCCGGAGCGTCAGATCGTGCCGGGCCGCGCGCGCCTCCAGGTTCCGCGCCCCCGAGGGGTGCGCGAAGGCGGCCGAGCCCCGGGCGCGGACCGTGTCCACGAAGGTGGGCAGTCGCTCCGGCCGGGCGCGCGCGGTCCGCCAGGCCCGCGTGATGCGGGCCTGGTCCACGTCGCTCATCGCTCCGGAGGCGACCTCGCCCGCGAGCCGGTCGGCGGGCTCCTCGTACCCCCGCGCCCGCAGCTCCGGCCAGTTCGCCGGGTCCTCGCGTGGCGGGGGCGGCGGCGGGGCGGCCCGCCGGCCGGTGGAGGCGCGGGCGCCCACGCGGCGCAGCGCGCCCCAGATCCGGCGGCCCAGCTCGTCCCACCGGCCGATCCGGCCGAAGATCCCGATGATCAGCGCCGCGACCAGCGCGTAGTAGGTGTAGGAGACGATGGCCCACAGCTCCTTGGGGCCTCCCGCCTCGCGCCAGGAGTCCGGCGTCATGGCGAGCAGCGGCCACATCCAGTAGCGGCCCAGGAAGTTGTTCCAGAGCAGCGACCAGACCAGCCAGGCGATCAGGAAGGCGATCAGGGCGCCGCTGACCAGCTGCCGGTTCGGGATGCGGTCCGGGTCCTCGGGGGCGCGCGGCTCGTATCCCTGCCGCCAGATGCCGGGCTCGGCCTCGGGGCGCGGGGCGCGCAGCCACTCGGCGAGCGGGGGCGCGGTGCGCGGCGCGCCCTGTGGCTGCGGTGGGGCGGGGGCCGCCCCGGCGTCGGGCCCCGGGCCGGAAGCGGCGGCACCGGCCGGCCCTGGGGCCGGGGGCACCGGTCCCGAGGGGGGCGGGGGCGCCTGCCGCTGTCCGGGGGTGCCCGGCGGTGGCGGGGGCAGCGACTCATCGGGCCGGTGCTCCCACCGCTCCCGCTCCGCCGACCACTTGTCCATCGGCCGCCCCACCCCCAGGCCCGTACGCGTGTTCCGGATACCGCAGGACGCGGTGACGTCGCGTCATGCGGGTGACTCCGTCAATCTAGCTGCTGGGCAGGCGACTTGCTCCGCGGACCGGGTTTCCGGCCACCGCCGGGTGCATCGGCGCGGACGGGACGCATCTGGCCGCCGTGGCCAAGACGACACGCGCACTCATCCGTGACGGTGCATACAGCGGGTCTTGCCCGGGCCCTAGCCTGCCAAGTGCCACAGACCCCGTTCCTCCCCCGGAGTGCGCTATGACCTCTACGCGTGAGATGACTGATGTGTCCTCGGGTTCCGCCCTCCCGCAGGAGCGGCGCCTGGTGACGGCCGTTCCCGGACCCGCCTCCCAGGAGCTGATGGCGCGCAAGCGGGCCGTCGTCGCGGACGGGATCGGCACCGTGATGCCGGTCTTCGCCCGCCGGGCCGCGGGCGGGATCCTGGAGGACGTCGACGGCAACCGGTTCGTGGACTTCGGGTCCGGGATCGCGGTGACCTCGGTGGGCAACAGCGCCGAGGCCGTCGTCCGGCGCACCACCGAGCAGCTGCGGGACTACACCCACACCTGCGTGATGGTCACCCCGTACGAGCCGTACGTCGCGGTCTGCGAGGAACTGGCCGCGGTCACCCCCGGTGACCACGCGAAGAAGAGCGCGCTGTTCAACTCCGGCGCCGAGGCGGTGGAGAACGCGGTGAAGATCGCGCGGGCGTACACCGGCCGCCAGGCGGTGGTGGTCTTCGACCACGGCTACCACGGCCGGACGAACCTGACGATGGCGCTCACCTCGAAGAACATGCCGTACAAGCACCGCTTCGGGCCGTTCGCGCCGGAGGTGTACCGGGTGCCGGTCGCCTACCCGTTCCGGTGGCTGACCGGCCGGGAGAACTGTGCCGAGGAGGCGGCGGCGCAGGCGATCGACCAGATCACCAAGCAGGTCGGCCCGGACAACGTGGCGGCGATCCTCATCGAACCGGTGCTGGGTGAGGGCGGGTTCATCGAGCCCGCCAAGGGGTTCCTGCCCCGGCTGGCGGAGTTCGCGAAGGAGCACGGCATCGTCTTCGTCGCTGACGAGATCCAGTCCGGCTTCTGCCGTACCGGCCAGTGGTTCGCCTGCGAGGACGAGGGCCTGGTGCCCGACCTCATCACGACGGCGAAGGGCATCGCGGGCGGGCTGCCGCTGGCGGCGGTGACCGGGCGCGCGGAGATCATGGACGCGGCGCACTCCGGTGGCCTGGGCGGTACCTACGGCGGCAACCCGGTCGCGTGCGCCGCCGCGCTGGGCGCCATCGAGACCATGCGGGAGCAGGACCTCGCGGCGCGTGCCCGCCGGATCGAGGAGGTCATGAAGCCGCGGCTGGAGAAGCTGGCCGAGCGCTTCGACGTGATCGGGGATGTCCGTGGCCGGGGCGCGATGCTCGCCATCGAGCTGGTCAAGCCGGGCACCTCGGCGACCGGGTCCGGCTCCGCCCGCCCGGGCGGCCCGGTGCCCCAGCCGGACCCGGAGGCCACGGCCGCCCTCGCGCACGCCTGCCACCAGCAGGGCCTGCTGGTCCTCACCACCGGCACCTACGGCAACGTGATGCGGTTCCTGCCGCCGCTGGTGATCAGCGAGGAGCTGCTGAACGAGGGCCTGGACGTGCTGGAGAGCGCGCTCGCCGGGCTGTGACCGGCGGGGCCCGGGGCGGCGCGCTCCGGGCCCGGCCGCCCGTCTCCCCGGCCAGCCCGGGAGTGTCCGGGCCCCGACCGTGACGGCCGGGCGGGACCCGGATGTCCGGAACGGGGCCGGAGCCGGGGCCGGCGTGCGACGGGTGGGTTGGGTGGGCCGGGGAAGGACCCGTGGTGACCCCGGGCGAGCCGCCGTCGAGCCGCGGTGAAGAATGTGTGCGAGGGCCATGTCCGGTGGGTGACCTGCCTGTTCGGCGGTTCCCCGCTGCCGTACGGTTTCCTCCAGTTGCCGGGTGTTGCGAGGGACTCCTTCACCACTCTCCGGGGCCGTCGACCACGGGTGACCGTCCCGGCCGTGCCCTGGCGCACGCTCCTCAACCGATCGGATGACCGCTTGTCCCACACCCCCCGGGATCGGCGGAACCCCGGTCGCGGCAGCCGCTCCGGAACACTCCCCCCTGGACCGGAGCGGCTGTCCTCATCGGCGGGTGTCCTCGCGCGGGTCGCCGGGCCCGGCCGTCGACGGCGGGGTGCCGTCCGATGAGCCTTCCGGCCGGCCGGGTCCGCTGGCCCGGCCCGGCGGTGCTCGCCGTGCCGCTGTTCGCGCTGACCACCTGGCAGGTCGGCGCGGGCGGTGCGGCGCGCACCGCCGATGAGCGGCTGGGCGGCGCGATGCGCCGCTCGGCGCCGCCTGAGCCGGTCGCCGAACTCCTCGCCGATCTCGGCAACATGGAGGTCGCGCTGCCGGTGCTGGGCGCGGCGGCGCTCTGGGTGGGGGTACGGGGCCACCGGTGGCGGGCGGTGTGCTGCTGCCTCCTCGCGATGGCCGCCGTGCCCCCGGTGGTCTCCCTCCTCAAGGCGTGGACGGACCGCCCTGGTCCGCTGGGCGGCGGCGGCTACTACCCGTCAGGGCACGCCGCGACCCTCGCGGTGGCCTGGGGCGGCGCGGCCCTGCTGGCGCGGCGCGCCCCGGGGGCCGCCTCCCGGTGGTGGGGTGGCCCGCTGCCGCCGGTGGTGGCCGTCGTGGCGGTGGTGCTGAGCGGGGCGGGTCTGGTGTGGCGCGGATACCACTGGCCGCTGGACGTGTTCGGCGCCTGGTGTCTGGCGCTGCCGCTGCTGGCGGCGGCCGCGGCGTTCAGTGGTCCTCCCCTCCGGCGGAGCGGGCGGCCGCCTCGTGCAGGGCCAGTTCCAGGGCCACCGGGTCGTTGAGGGTGCCGCTGCCGTCCGGTGGCACGAGCCAGCGGGCTCCGCCGGTGGGCCGCCCGGGGTAGGGGACGGCGATCCAGCTGCCCTGACCCGCGCAGCGGATGCCGCTGCCGATCCAGCGCTCGGCGGTGCCCGGCGGGACGAAGAACCCCAGCCGCGCGTCGGCGAAGTCCCCCAGGACGGGGCCCGGCCGCCCGGAGCCCCCGATGAGGACCTCCAGCGCGGGGCGGCCGAGCGGCGCCCCGGCGATCAGCACGTCCCAGAGCCGCCCCGCGGGCAGCAGTACCACCCCCAGGGGGTCGCGTTCCCACTCCCACCGGCAGGCGGCCGGATCACCAGCCGCCGACACGAGCCATTCGACGGCGCGTTCAACCCCCGCTGTGCCGCTCATGAAGTCGCTCTCCCCTTCCGGTCGTTGCGTCTCCCCGCCACATGGGCCCGCCGTCCGCCGTCCGCCGCGCCGTACACGGGGCGGAGCGGGGCGGAGCGTGGGCCTTCGAGGGGAGAGAGCGCTCCGGGCCGGGTTCCTTACACCGGTTCGGGCGGTCGATGCGCCGGGAGCGCGCCCGCGCGTACCGGGCGCACCCACCGCGCCCCTGGCACCAGCCGCCCCGGGGGAGCCCGGGCCGGGCCGGGACCGGCGGGAGGCCGGGGTCAGGGACGGGCCGGGGAGGGTGGCCGGGCCAGGGGCGGGCCCGGGCCACGGGCGGGCGTCAGCTGGTGAAGCCCATCCCGGCCCGGTCGAGTGCGCGCAGCCAGGGGTTCCGGCGGCCCGCGTGGGCGTCGGCGCGGGCCAGGGACCACTGGGTGAGCCGGATCCCCGCCCAGCGCAGGGGCTCGGGCGGGAAGCGGCGCGGTGGTGAGCGGACCAGCTCCAGGCGGGTGCGGGCGGTGTCCCGTCCGTCCAGCAGGTCGAGCAGCACCTCGGCGCCGAACCGGGAGGCGCCCACGCCGAGTCCGGTGTATCCGGAGGCGTGTGCGAGCCGCCCGTCGAACTCGGTGCCGAAGAAGACCGTGAAGCGGGAGGAGGTGTCGACGGCGCCACCCCAGCGGTGGGTGAAGCGCACCCCGGCGAGCTGCGGGAAGCAGCGCTGGAAGTGCCGGGCGAGTCGCCGGAAGGTGGCGTCGCGCTGGTCGTGGGCGGGGGTGAGGCGGCCGCCGTAGTGGTACACGGTGTCGTATCCGCCCCAGAGGATCCGCTGGTCGGCGGTGCGGCGGAAGTAGTGGAAGCGGTTGCCGCAGTCGCCCAGACCCTGCCGGTTCCGCCAGCCCACCGAGGCCAGTTGCTCCTCCGTCAGCGGTTCGGTGACCAGCACGTAGTCCCAGGCGGGCACGGTGCGGCGGCGGGCGCCGCGCGTCAGGGGCGGGAAGGCGTTGGTGCCCAGGGCGGCGCGCGCCGCCCGGACCGTGCCGTGCGGCGTCCGGGCGGTGAGCCCGGCACGCCCCGGCCCGGCCGGGGTGAGCGACCGGACGGGGCTGTGCTCGTGGATCCGCACCCCGGCCTGGACGCAGGCGCGGGCCAGGCCCCACACCAGCCGGGCGGGGTTGAGCAGCGCGACGCCCCAGCGGTCCCAGAGCCCGGCGAGGAACAGTGGGGAGTCGACCTCGGCGCGCACCGCGTCCCGGTCGAGGAAGGTCAGCCCCTCGTCGACGCCGAGCCGCCGGGCCTCCTCGGCGTCGGCGCGGAGCGCGGCCGCCTGGTAGGGCTCGGTGGCGCAGAACATCTCGCCGGTGCGCTCGAAGTCGCAGTCGATGCCGTACCGTTCGACGGCTTCCTCGATGGCGTCGAGGTTCCGGGCGCCCAGCTCCTCCAGCGTGTCGATCTCCCCGGGCCAGCGGGCGAGCCCGTTGGCGAACCCGTGGGTGAGGGAGGAGGAGCAGAAGCCGCCGTTCCGGCCGGAGGCGGCCCAGCCCAGTTCCCTGCCCTCCAGCAGCAGCACGTCGCGGGCCGGGTCGCGCTCCTTGGCGGCCAGCGCCGTCCAGAGTCCGGTGTAGCCGCCGCCGACGACGAGCAGTTCGCACTCCTCGTCGCCGGTGAGCGGCGGCCGGGGGCGGGGGCGGCGCGCGGGGTCGTCGAGCCAGAACGGGGCGGGCCGGGCCTCGGCTAGCGCCCGTGCGACGGCTGCGGGGTCCGGGGCGGTCATCTGTTCCTCCTGCGTCGGACGGTGACGGCGAGCCGGGCGGCGGCCACCAGGGCCACGGCGGCGAGCGGCACCACGGTGCCGATCACGTTGGCCTGGACGGGGACTCCGCGCTGCGCGGCGCCCCACACGTACGTCGGGAAGGTCACGGTGGCCGGGCCGGAGGTGAACTGGGTGACGATCACGTCGTCGAAGGAGAGCGTGAAGCTCAGCGCGGCCCCGGCGGCGATGCCGGGGGCGGCCAGCGGCAGCGTCACCCGCCGGAAGGTCTGGAACGGCCCCGCGTACAGGTCCCGCGCCGCCTCCTCCAGGTGCGGGTCGAGCCCGGCCAGCCGGGCCTTGACGGCGACGACGACGAAGCTGAGGCAGAACATGATGTGCGCGGCGAGCACGGTGCCGTAGCCGAAGCCGGTCCGCGCGTTGAGGAACAGCGCGGCGAGCGAGGCGCCCATCACGACCTCGGGCAGCGCCATCGGCAGCAGCAGGAGCGCGTGCGCGAGGCCCCGGCCCCGGAAGCGGTAGCGGCTGAGGGCGAGGGCGGCCAGGGTGCCGAAGGCGGTGGCGAGCAGCGCCGCGGGCACGGCCACCCGGAGGCTGCTGCCGAGGGCGGCGCACAGCCCGTCGGCGGCGCAGGGCTCGCGCCAGGCGTCGAGGGAGAGGCCGCGCCACTCGTGGTTGAAGCGGCCCGCGGGGTCGTTGAACGCGTAGGCCAGCACCACCAGGCTGGGCAGCAGGAGGTAGCCGAGGGCGAGGCCGCCCGCGAGCACCACGGCGTTGCGGCGCAGCCAGCGGAGCGGGGCGCGCATCAGTGGGTCCCCCGGGGCGCGGCCCCGCGCGGCCGGACGGCGCCGCGCGGCCGGAGGCAGAGGAGCAGCAGTACCGCCGCCATCAGCAGGAAGGACATGGCGGCGGCCGTGGGGTAGTCGAGCACGTTCAGGAAGCGCTTCTGGATGGCGTTGCCGATCATCTGCTCTCCGGGGGAGCCGAGGAGCTGGGCGTTGATGTAGTCGCCGGAGGCCGGGATGAAGGTGAGGAGCGATCCGGCGGCCACCCCGGGGAGGGAGAGCGGCAGGGTCACGGTGCGGAAGGCGGCGGCCGGGGTGGCGTAGGCGTCGCGGGCCGCCTCCCGCAGCGCGGGGTCGACGCGCTCGAGCGCGGCGTACAGCGGGAGCACCATGAACGGCAGGAAGTTGTAGACGAGACCGCAGATGACGGCGAGGGGGGAGGCGAGGATCCGGTCCTCACCGGTCAGGCCGAGCGCGGCGGTGACCTCCAGCACCCGCAGCGCGCTCAGCGTCTCCACCAGCGGCCCGCCGTCGGACAGGATCGTCTTCCAGGCCAGGGTGCGCAGCAGGAAGCTGGTGAGGAACGGGGCGACCACCAGGGCCAGCAGCGGGACCCGCCACCGTCCGGCGCGGAAGGCGAGGGTGTGGGCCAGCGGGTAGCCGATGAGCAGGGCGCCGAGCGTGGCCGCGCCCGCGTAGGCGAAGGAGCGCAGGAAGTGCCCGCCGTAGACGGTGAGCGCCTCCGCGTAGTGCGAGAGGTCCCCGGTGACGCGGTAGCCCTCGGCGACGGAGCCGCTCTGCACCGAGGTCGACGCCTGGGACACGACCGGGGCGGCGAAGAAGACGAGCAGCCACAGTCCGGCGGGCAGCAGCAACAGGTACGGGGTGCGGGGAGACCGGGGCCGGGGCCGGGTCCGCCGGGAGCGGGGATCCGCGCGGCGGCCGGTCGCGGAGCGGCTCACTCCGCCTCCGGGGAGTCGGCCCCCGCGCCACGGGAGGCGGGCAGCGCGAAGGTGTGGGCCGGGTCCCAGCGCACCTCGACGGGGACGCCGGGGGTCAGCCGCGGATCGCGCCGGGTGTGGGGCTGATGGACGGTCAGCAGGGCGCCCGCCGGGGTCCGCACGGTGTGCTGGAGCGCCACGCCGAGGTAGCTGGTGTCGACGAGCGTGCCGCGTATCCGGTTCAGCCCGAGCGGGCCCGCGCCCCCGTCTTCCGTACCGTTCACCGGGGGCAACTCCCCGTCCACCGCCTCGGGTTCGGTGCCCGGCCCCGCCAACCCGCCTACCAGAACGCCCGGTTCGGCGCGCCGTCCGGCGCCAAGGCCGACGCCCGGCACGGCGACCGGCGCGGCGTACGGCTCGGGCAACTCGTCTGTCCGGGGCTCCCGTTCGTTCTCGTCCCCGGGTATCTCCCGGTACGGCGCCTCGGGTTCGGCGGGCGGCCGCTCCACCTCCCCCGCCGGGTCGGCGGGTTCGCCGTCCGGGTGGTGGAGGCTGAGCTTCTCGGGGCGGATGCCGAGCAGTACGGTCCGTCCGGGGCCGACGCCGGGTACGCGGCAGCGGTGGGCGGGCATCCGCAGCGTGCCGTGCGCGCCGGGCAGGCGGAGCCGCGCTTCCGCTCCGTCGTGCCGCTCGGTCTCGGCCTCGGCCTCCAGCAGGTTGGCGGCGCCGAGAAGCCGGGCGACGTGGGCGGTGCGTGGCTCCTCGTACAGCACCTCGGGTGGTCCGGTCTGCTCCAGCCGTCCCTCGTGGAGCACCGCCAGCCGGTCGGCGAGCGCGAGCGCCTCCTCCTGGTCGTGGGTGACGTGGACGAAGGTGACGCCGGTCTCGGCGTGCGCGCGCTTGAGTTCGCGGCGCAACTGGCGGCGGAGGGTGGGGTCGAGGGCGGCGAGCGGTTCGTCGAGGAGCAGCACCCGGGGGCGGTTGACGAGCGCCCGCGCGAGCGCGACGCGCTGCTGCTGGCCGCCGGACAGCTCCCGTGGTCTGCGCCGGGCGTAGGGGCCCAGCTCCACCAGGTCGAGCATCTCCCGCACCCGTTCGCGCACCCCGGTCGCCTTCCGGCGGCGCAGGCCGAAGGCGACGTTCTCCCAGACGTCCAGGTGCGGGAAGAGCGCGTAGTGCTGGAAGACGGTGTTGACGGGCCGCCGGTGCGGTGGCTCGGCGGTGATGTCGGCGCCGTCCAGGGTGACGGTGCCGGTGGTGGGCTCCTCCAGCCCCGCGATCAGGCGCAGGAGGGTGGTCTTGCCGCTGCCCGAGGCGCCGAGGAGGGCGAAGTAGCAGCCGTCGGGCACGGTGAGGTCGAGGGGGCGCAGGGCGGGGTGCCCGCCGAACGCCTTGCTGACCCCGGCCAGCGAGATGGTCATGTTCCGCTACTCCCCCTGCTCCCCTGTCCGTTCGGCCCGCGCCACCGTCCATGGCGCCGGTCCGTGGCCCCGTCCCGCGACGCCGGTCCGTGGGCTGGCTCCGACGCCGCCCGCGCCCGGCGGCCGGTGTCAGGCGCCGATCAGCCGGGCGAACTCCTCCTCGAACGCGGTCTCCTCCTCGTCGTCCAGCGCGCGGAAGGTCCGGCCCCGGGTGAGCATCCTGCCGGTCGGGAAGATCAGCGGATCGGCGGCGAGCTCGGGGTCGATTCTCTCCATCCGTGCCCGGGCTCCGGTCACCGGGCAGATGTAGTTGACCCAGGCGGCGAGTTCGGCGGCTTCGCGGGGCTGGTAGTAGTGGTCGATCAGCGCCTCCGCGTTGGCCCGGTGCCGGGCGTGCGCGGGGACCAGCAGGTCGTCGGTGGCGGCGAGGTAGCCGCTGTCCGGAATGTGGTAGCGGATCCGCGGGTTGTCCTGCCGGAGCTGGACGATGTCGCCCGCCCAGGCGAGACAGGCCGCGATGTCCCCGGAGTTCAGCTCGTCGAGGTAGTCGTTGCCGGTGAAGCGGCGCAGCTGTCCGCTGTCGACGGCCCGTCGCAGCCGGGTGATCGCGGAGCGGTACTGGCGCGCGGTGACCTCCCCCGGATCGACGCCCGTGTCGAGCAGCGTCATGCCCACGGTGTCCCGCATCTCGGTGAGCAGCGACACCTTGCCCCGCAGCCTCCGGTCCTCCAGCAGCTGACGCACGCTGGTGACCCGTTTCCCGTCGGTGGCCGCACTGTTGTACGCCAGCACGCAGGCGGTACCGGCCCAGGGGTAGCTGTACTGGCGGCCCGGGTCGTGCGGGGCGGTGCGGAAGCGGTCCTCCAGGTTGGTCACCGCGTTCGGCATCCGCGCGGGGTCGAGGCGCTGCGCCCAGCCCTGCCGGATCAGCCGCCCGGCCATCCAGTCCGAGAGGCACACCAGGTCGCGTCCGGTGCCGCGGCCCGCCGCCAGCTGGGGGCGGAGTTTGCCGTAGAACTCGTTGTTGTCGTTGATGTCCTCGACGTACCGCACGGTGATGCCGTGTTTCCG
Source organism: Streptomyces sp. AJS327 (assembly GCF_013450295.1). Taxonomy (GTDB): domain Bacteria; phylum Actinomycetota; class Actinomycetes; order Streptomycetales; family Streptomycetaceae; genus Streptomyces. The sequence goes on along the minus strand of NZ_SKBR01000002.1, from coordinate 806,641 downwards.
CTGGAAACGGTCGAGGGTGGGGCGCCGCTCGCCGTTCTTCTCGTCCACGTCGATGTAGAGCGGCCAGTTGGCGAAGGTCAGTTCACGCTCGCGGCGGGAGTGGTCGGGCGCCCGGTCCGCTCCGCCGTTCCCGGCCGCGGGCGGGATGCCGCATCCGGCCAGCGCCGCCCCACCGGCGCCGAGCGCGCCGAGCAGCGCGCGGCGGGAGAGCGCGGCCCGGCCGCCGCGCAGGCTCCGCTCCCAGGCGCGGCGCACCGGTTCCGGCATGCCGTCGTACGGATCCACTACGGGTGCCTCCTGAGCTGGGCGGACGGGGAGGGAGGACGGGAGGGGTGGTGGCCCACCGGGTGGGGTGGACGGGACGGGCGGTGCGGCGGCGGACGGGACGGGGCCGGTGGCCTCCCGTGGTCTCCCCGGGGAGCGCCGGTGTCCGCCTGGCCGGCGGGGTGGGCGGGAGCGGCCGGGGGCGGCGGCCGGCGAACGGCCCGCGCTGACGGGGCCGTTGGCCAGCCGCGCGCCGCCCCCCGGTGGCGCCTGGCGATACCGGGCACGGGCCCGGGGGCGGGTGGCCGGACGGGCACGGCCCGGGCCTCAGCGGGTTCGGCGGCTCCACGGTGGCGGTCCCGCCCGCCGGGCCCGCGCTCGCCCGCGCGGCCACGCTGGCGGCTCCCCCGCCGCCCGTCGCTGTGCCATCGCCCCTCCCGGCTGTTCGATCCTCCCCATGCTAGGGACCCCACCCGTCGACGTCCCCCGTCGGGAGTGGTCTGGGCGGCTCCCGGGCGCACCGCCCGTCCGGCCCGGGAGCGGTACGGCGCGGATGCCGGGAGGGTGCCGGGGAGATGTGGGGGAAACCGTGTGCCGCCCGGCGGGCCGGGGTGTCTACGATGTGCCGACCCGACTCGCCGGAGGCACCCTTGTCCACCCTGGCCTCGTTCATCGCCGGACTCCCCAAGGCCGAGCTGCACGTTCACCACGTGGGTTCGGCCTCGCCACGCGTGGTGGCGGAGCTGGCGGCGCGCCACCCGGACTCGCGGGTGCCGACCGATCCGGAGCGGCTGTCGGAGTACTTCACCTTCACCGACTTCGCGCATTTCGTCCGGGTCTACCTGACCGTCGTCGAACTGGTCCGGGACGCCGAGGACGTCTGGCTGCTCACCTACGAGATCGCCCGTGACCTGGCCCGGCAGCGGGTCCGCTACGCGGAGCTGACGGTCACCCCGGCCAGCTCGACCAGCCGTGGCATACCGGACGTGGCGTTCCTGGAGGCGATCGAGGACGCACGCCGCTCCGCCGAGCGGGACTTCGGCACCGTGCTGCGCTGGTGCTTCGACATCCCGGGCGAGTCCGGGCTGCCCGCCGCCGAGGAGACCACGCGGATCGCCACCGAGCTGGGCCCGGACGGGCTGATCTCCTTCGGGCTCGGCGGGCCGGAGATCGGCGTCCCACGCGAGCGGTTCAAACCGTACTTCGACCGGGCCATCGCCGCCGGGCTGCACAGCGTCCCGCACGCGGGCGAGACCACCGGCCCGGAGACCGTCTGGGCCGCCCTGACCTCGCTGCGCGCCGAACGCGTCGGCCACGGCGTCAGCGCCGTCCAGGACCCCCGGCTGCTGGAGTACCTGGCCGAACACGGTGTTCCGCTGGAGGTCTGCCCCACCTCGAACGTCGCCACGGGCGCCGTCCCCGACCTGGCCAGCCATCCGCTGCCCGAGTTGGTGAAGGCCGGGGTGACGACCACGATCAACAGCGACGACCCGCCGATGTTCGGCACCGACCTCAACACCGAGTACGCCGTCGCCGCCCGCCTCCTCGGCCTCGACGCCGCCGGGCTGGCCGAACTGGCGAAGCGCGCGGTGACCGCCTCGTTCCTCGACGCCCCCGGCAAGGCCCGGCTGACCGCCGAGATCGACGACTACCTGGCGACGTGGCACGCCGCGTAGCGGCGGTCGCGCACCGCGGCGCGCCCCACGTCGCGCGGGAGAACACCCTCGCCGCGTTCCGCGCGGCGCTGGCCGCCGGCGCCGACGCCGTCGAGCTGGACGTCCGGCTCACCCGCGACGGCGTTCCGGTGGTGCTGCACGACCGCACCCTGGAGCGGCTGTGGGAGTGCCCGGAGGCGGTGGCGGCGCTCTCCGCGCGCGAGCTGCGCGCACGGACCGGCGGCGGGGTGCCCACCCTGGCGGAGGCGCTGGAGCTGCTGCGCCCGGTGCGCGTCCTGATCGACCTGCCCGCCGTGGAGGCGGTGGCCGCCACCCTCGCGGTGGTCGCCGGACAGGGCGCCGCCGGGCGCGTCTACTACTGCGGTGGGCCCGCCGCGATGCGGGCGGTACGGGCCGGGGATCCGGCCGCCGAGATCGCCCTGACCTGGCAGCGCACCGCGCCGATGCGTGGTTCGCTGCTCGACTCGGTACGCCCCCGATGGCTGAACTACCGCTTCGGGGTGCTGGATCGGGAGCGGGTGCGGCGCGCGCACGCCGCCGGCTACCTGGTGTCCGCGTGGACCGTCGACCGGCCGCGCACCATGCGGCGGCTGGCCGCCATGGGGGTGGACGCGCTCACCTCCAACCGGGTCGCGGCGCTGCGCCGGACGCTGCCCGGCTGACCGGCGGCGCGGCGCGGCCCGGCCGGCCGCCTCACTGCCGGTAGGGGTTGCCCTGCGGGGGGACGCCGCCGTCCTGGCGGGGGATGCCGCCCTGCGGCTGCTGACCGCCGAACGGGTTGCCAGTCGCCGCTCCGGGGAAGCCGCCCTGCGGCTGTCCACCGGCCGACGCGAGCAGCTGCTCGGCGTTCTCCTTGGATATCTCGCTTTCCGCGCCGCAGAAAGTGCACTGGGTGGAGTGCTTCGCGGGCATGATCGGAAAGAGCGGGATGAAGAACAGCGTGAACTTGGTGACGCGTTTGCGCAGTCCGTGGGCGGCGGGGTTGCCGCAGAACCCACAGAGCAGATTCAGCATCGCCAGCTGAATCGTCTTGCCCGAGGTACCGAAGATAATCATTTCCGGGCTCCGTTCCCGACCGGATGACGTGTGAGGGTTCAGCCAACCACCGATGCCACCAGGGCCGTCAAGCAATTCCTGTAACGGCGGCGCCCCAGAAAGGCAACACCACCGCACGGTCAACTCCCCTACCCCTGGGGCCGGTTGAGTCTCCGGGCGGGTCGGCGCCCACCGCCCGCCGAGCCCGGTCACCGCTCCGCCGGGAGATACGGAGACGACGCGGGCCCCCGCACACGCGGTGCGGGGGCCCGGGGTCCGGAGGGGACCGGAGTGGCGTCGGAGCGGTGTCAGAGCGCGGTCATGACGTGCTTGACGCGCGTGTAGTCCTCCAGCCCGTACATCGACAGGTCCTTGCCGTACCCGGACTTCTTGAAGCCGCCGTGCGGCATTTCCGCGACCAGCGGGATATGCGTGTTGATCCACACACAGCCGAAGTCGAGCGCCTTCGACAGCCGCATCGCCCGCTGGTGGTCGGTCGTCCACACGGAGGAGGCCAGCGCGTACTCGACGCCGTTGGCGAAGCGCACGGCCTCGTCCTCGGTGCCGAACCGCTGCACGGTGATGACCGGGCCGAACACCTCGTTCTGGATGACCTCGTCGTCCTGCCGCAGTCCGGAGATGACGGTGGGCGCGTAGAAGTACCCCTTGCCGCCCACGCGTTCACCGCCCGCCTCGACCTTGGCGTGCGCCGGGAGCCGGTCGACGAACCCGGCGACCTTCGCCAGGTGGTCGGCGTTGTTCAGCGGGCCGTAGAAGCAGTCCGGGTCGGTGACGTCGCCCGTGCGCACCTCAGCGGCGGCCTTCGCCAGCGCCGTCACGAACCGCTCGTACACGCCGTCCTGGACGAGCACCCGGGTGGCCGCCGTGCAGTCCTGACCCGCGTTGAAGAAGCCGCCGTCCCGGATGCCCTCGACGGCCGCGGCGACGTCCGCGTCGTCGAACACCACGCAGGGGGCCTTGCCGCCCAGCTCCAGGTGCACCCGCTTGAGGTCCCGCGAGGCGCTGCCCGCGACCTCGATACCGGCGCGCACCGAACCGGTGATGGACGCCATCGCGGGCACCTGGTGCTCGACCATCAGCCGCCCGGTGTCCCGGTCCCCGCAGACCACGTTGAACACGCCCGCCGGCAGGATCTCCCCCATCACCTCGGCGAGGAACACAGCCGACGCGGGGGTGGTGTCGGACGGCTTCAGCACCACCGTGTTCCCCGCGGCGAGCGCCGGGGCGAACTTCCACACCGCCATCATCGCCGGGTAGTTCCACGGCGCGACCTGCGCGCACACCCCCACCGGCTCGCGGCGCGTGAAGGAGGTCAGCCCCGCCATGTACTCCCCGGCCGACCGGCCCTCCAGCACCCGGGCCGCTCCCGCGAAGAAGCGGATCTGGTCGAGCATCATCGGCAGCTCCTCCTGCCGGGTCAGCTCCAGCGGCTTGCCGCAGTTCTCGCACTCGACGGCGAGGAACTCGTCCGCCCGCGCCTCCAGCGCGTCCGCGATCCTGAGGAGGGCGGTCTGCCGGGTGCCCGGAGTGGCGTCCCGCCAGGCGGGGAAGGCGGCCTCCGCCGCGGCCATGGCCGCGTCGACGTCCGCCGTGCCGGAGAGCGGCGCGACCGCGTACACCTCCTCCGTCACCGGGTTGATCACCCCGGTGGTCCGGCCGTCGGCGGCGTCCCGGAACTCGCCGTCGATGTAGTTGCGCAGCCGACGCAGCTCGGTGGTCACGTGGCGCCCTCCCGCTCCGTTGTCCGATGGGTGAGACGACACCTTAACCAGGCCACCTGCGCTCGCGACATACCCCGCGGCACCGGACCCGGGGCACCAGCCGATCCCGCCACGGCGCCCGCCGGGCTCCGCGGTCCCCGAGCCGCCTCACCCGATCGAGTCCGCCCGGGGCGGCGCCGTTTCCGCTCCCCCCGGCCGCTCGTTGACCCGCCCGAGTGAGCGACCGGCCCCGCCGCCCCCCGGCGCCACGGGCCACTCACCACCGGCCCCGCGCCGCCCCGGCGGAAGCCCGGCGCGCGGCCCCCACCCCAACACGGGACGTACCCGCGGGTGCCGGTGACCGGTCGCGTCACGTGTTAGGTTCCCCCCGTCCTGGGGGGAATTGACCCGTTCCCGGCCGATCCGAGGTGTGTGCCATGGCAGCCCCACCGGACAACGACGTGCTCTGGGCACGCGGACTGCACCACAGCTATGACGGCTCCCCCGCCCTGCGAGGCGTCACCCTCGCCCTCCGCGAAGGGGAGATCGTCACCCTCACCGGAACCCGGGGCAGCGGGAAGACGACCCTCCTCGACCTCCTCTCCGGGCGGCGGCTACCGCAGCACGGCGAGGTCTGGTTCAACAGCGTCCCCGTCCACACCCTCGGCCGCCCGGCCCGCGAACGCCTCCGCCGGGAACGCTTCGGGTGGATCGGCGGCACCCCCCACCTCGTCCCCGAACTCACCGTCTGGGAGAACACCGCCCTCCCGCTGCTGCTGGCCGGCGCCCGCCCCCGCGCCGCCCGCGGCAGCGCCCGCGAGTGGCTCGACCGCCTCGACGCCGGGGACTGCGCCGACCTGCGGCCCGAGAAACTGCCACGGCACCTGCGGCAGCGCGTCGCCATCGCCCGCGCCCTGGTCCACACCCCCACCGTGCTGTTCGCCGACGAACCCACCGCGCCCCTGCACCAGGCCGACCGGGCCCACGTCCTGCGCACCCTCACCGCCGCCGCCCGCTCCCACGGCATCACCGTGCTCCTCGCCACCCACGACCCGGGGCCCGGACTGACCGGCCCCCGCGACCCGGCGGGCACCACGCTCGCCGACCGGAGCGTCACCCTCGTCGACGGGCGGAGCGGCGAACCCGCCCCACACCCGGAGGAAGGCAGAACCGAGTGCTCGCTCTCCGGCTAGCCCGCGGCTCCCGCGCCCCCGTCCTCCTCAGCCGCCTCCTCCTCGCGGCCGCGACAGCCGCCGCCGGGTTCCTGCTGCTGACCGCGCTCTGCCACGCCCTCGCTCACCCGGGGCGAACCGGCGAGTCCCTCCTCCGGCTGCTGTGGTGCCTGCCGCCCGCCGCCTCCGTCGTGCACCTCGCCGCGGCCCTCGCCAGCGGCCACCCCGAACCGGCCACCCGGGACGGGCTGGACGCGGCGGGCCTCGGACCGGCCCGCCTCCCCGTCGTCGCCGCCACCACCACCGCCATCGCCTGCCTGCTGGGCAGCGTCCTCGCCCTCCTCGTCTTCCTGCACCTCCGCGGCGACCTCACCGGGCTCCCCTTCGACGGCGCGGCGCGCGACCTGCTCGCCGCCGACCGCCCCCTGCCGCTGGCCGCCACCCTGACCCTGCTCGCCGCGACCCCCGTCGCCGCCGCCCTCGCCGCCGCCCTCACCCTCCGCGACCACGCCCCGGACGGCACACCCCCCGCGGGCGGCGGACCGGGAGCCAGCGCCCTGCCCTGGGGGGTCGCCCTCGTCGCCGCGGGCATCGCCCTGACCGCCCTCGCGGGCGGCGCCGCGCACGCCACCGGCGACGCGCCGCTCCACGCGGCGCCCGGCGTCGTCGGCGGCTGGCTGCTCGGCGCCACCGGCCTGGCCCTCGCCGGTCCCGGCCTCGTCCACCGCTGCGGGCGGCTGCTGTCCACCGGCCGACCCGGGGTGCTCCGGCTCCTCGCCGGACGCGGCCTCCAGGCCGAGGCTCCCGCACTCGGGCAGCCGCTCGGCGTGCTCTGCGCCGTCGGCGCGGGCACCCTCACCACCGCGCGGCTGCACGAGGCCCCGCCCTGGTCCGACGGCCCCGGAGCGCTCAGCCCCCTCGCCGCCCTCGGCTGCGCGGTCGTCCTGGGCTGCGCGCTCCTCGGCACCCTCACCGCCCTCACCCGCGCCACAACGCCCCGCGCCACAACCCGCGCGGTACTGCGCCGACTCGGCGCGCCCCGGCGGCTGCTGCGCGGGGCGCTCGCGCTGCGCGCCACCGCCCTGCTCCTCGGACTGGCCGCGCTCAGCTGGGCACTCGGCACCGCCGCCGCCCTGCCGCTGAGCCACCTCACCCCCGGCGGCTGACCCGCGCCGGACAGCGCCCGACCGGCTCAGGCGTCCGGCCCCGGCAGGCACACGGTCTCCTCCGCGTCGAACACCACCCCGACCACCTCGCCCTCCGCCGGAGCGTCCCGCACCGCGCACGTCGCCTCCAGCGGCGGCCCACTCTCCGGCCGCAGCAGCAACGTCATCGACGAGCCCACCCCGCCCCGGAAGGTACGGGCCTCGACGACACAGCGCAGCCCCGCCTCCGGACCGGTCAGCCGCACGCCCGTCGGCCGCACCAGCAGCCGGTACCGGCCCGGCGAACTCCCCCGCGGCACCGGGACCTTCCCCCACTCCGTGTCCGCCGACTCCCCCTCCACCACCGCCGGGACGATGTTCCCGAAGCCCAGGAACCGGGCGACGAACTCCGACACCGGACGCCGCCACACCTCCAGCGGCGCACCGCTCTGCGCGACGCGCCCCTCGTCCATCACCACCACCCGGTCGGCCAGCGCGAACGCCTCCGCCTGATCGTGCGTCACCGCCAGCACCGAGGTGCCCAGCCGCCGGAACAGGCCCCGCAACTCGACCACCAGCCGCTCCCGCAGCGCCCGGTCGAGCTGCCCCAGCGGCTCGTCCAGCATCAGCAGGCGCGGCCCCGGGGCCAGCGCCCGCGCCAGCGCCACCCGCTGCTGCTCCCCACCGGACAGCGTCGCCACGGCCCGCCCGCCCGCGCCCGGCAGACCCACCAGCTCCAGCAGCTCCGCCACCCGCTCCGCGGCCTCCCGCCGCCCCGCCCGGCGCATCCGCGGCCCGAACGCCACGTTCCCCGCCACGTCCCGCTGCGGGAACAGCTGGTGGTCCTGGAACATCAGGCCCACCTGCCGCCGGTGCGGAGGCACCCCCTCCTGGTCCCGGCCGGACAGGAACACCCGCCCCGCGTCCGGCCGGTGCAGCCCCGCCACCACCCGCAGCAGCGTCGACTTGCCGCTGCCGCTAGGCCCCAGCACGCACACCGTCTCGTGCTCACCGACCTCCAGCGTCACCCCGTCGAGCGCCGCACGGTCACCGAACCGTACGGTCACCTCCTCGGCACGCAGCATCAGAACTCCCCCGTACGGTCGGTGCGGACACGTTCCAGCGCGAGCAGCGTCCCCGCGCACACCAGCATCAGGATGGTGCTCAGCGCCATCGCCTGCCCGTAGTGGACCTCCCCGGCGCGCCCCAGGAACCGCGCGACGGCGACCGGCAGCGTCGGATGGTCCGGGCGGGCGATGAACACCGTCGCCCCGAACTCACCCAGCGACACGGCGAACGCGAACCCCGCCGCGACCAGCAGCGCCCGCCGCACCAGCGGCACCTCCACCTCCCACCAGGACCGCAGCGGCGACGCCCCCAGCACCGCCGCCGCCTCCCGAAGCCGCACGTCGACCGCCCGCAGCACCGGCAGCATCGTCCGCACCACGAACGGCACCCCCACCAGCGCCTGCGCCAGCGGCACCAGGATCCACGCGGCCCGCAGATCCAGCGGCGGCTCGTCCAGCGCCACCAGGAACCCGAACCCCACCGTCACCGCCGAGGTGCCCAGTGGCAGCATCAGCAGCGCGTCGAACCCGCGCACCAGCCGCCCGGCGCGGCGCGTCAGCGCCGCCGCGGCCAGCCCACCCACCAGCAGCGCGATCAGCGTCGCCACCCCCGCGTAGGCCAGCGAGTTCCCGATCGCCTCGGCGGGCGCCACCAGGAACGTGCCACTGTCCGACTGCGAGCCCAGCGCCCGGTAGAAGCCCAGCCCGTACCCGTCGGGGGTGTTCAGCGACCGTTCCACCAGCACCAGCAGCGGCAGCAGGACCAGCAGCCCGCTGCCGCCCAGCACCGCGCACAGCAGCGTCCACTCACCCCGTCCCCGCGGCCGCCGGTCCGCGCTGCCCGCCGGCACCAGGCTCAGCGCCGACTCCCGCCGCCGCACCGACCAGGCGTGCGCCGCCAGCAGCGCCGCCACCGCCGCGAACTGGAGCAGCGTCAGCACCGCCGCCACCGGCAGCTGCAACAGGTCAGCCGTCTGCCGGTAGATCTCCACCTCCAGCGTCGTCTGCCGCGGACCGCCCAGCACCTGGATCACCCCGAACGAGGTGAAGGTGAACAGGAACACGATGAGCGCCGCCGCGCCCACCGAGGGCGCCAGCGCCGGAAGCACCACCCGCCGCCACGCCGCGAACCGGCCCGCGCCCAGCACCCGCGCCGCGTCCTCCTGCCGTGGGTCCAGCTGCGACCAGAACCCGCCGACGGTCCGCACCACGACCGCGAAGTTCAGGAACACGTGCGCCAGCAGGATCGCCCACACCCCGTTGTCCAGCCGCAGCCCGAACCACTCGTCCAGCAGCCCACCGCGTCCCGCCAGCGCCAGGAACGCCGAGCCGACCACCACCGTGGGCAGCACGAACGGGACGGTCACCACCGCCCGCAGCAGCCGCTTCCCCGGAAACGCGAACCGGGCGAACACGTACGCGGCGGGCAGCGCCAGAGCCAGCGTCAGCGCCGTCGAGGCCGCCGCCTGCCAGCAGGTGAACCACAGGACCCCCAGCACCTCGGGGTCACCGAGTACCTCCCCCGCCCGGTCGAACCGCCACCGGCCGCCGTCCCGCAGCCCCCGCCCGACGATCGCCGCCACCGGATAGGCGAAGAACACCGCGAAGAACGCGCAGGGCACCACCATCAGCCCGACCCGCGCCAGCGTCCCCCTGGCCCGGCCGGAGCGCCGGACGCCGTTCACTTCACCACGAGCGAGGTCCACGTCTTGATCCACCGCTCCCGGTGCTCCGCGATCCGCTCCGGGGGCAGCGTCGCCGCGTCCCGGGGAGACGGCCCGTACTTCTCGAACACCTCGGGCCGCTTCGCGTCCTCACGCACCGGACTGACGAACATCTGGAGCGGCAGGTCCTCCTGGAACCGCTTGCTCAGCAGGAAGTCCAGCAGCCGCTTCCCGCCGCGCTCGTTGCCCGCGCCCTCCAGCAGCCCCGCGAACTCGATCTGCCGGAAACAGGTGCCCTCGGCCACCCCGGTCGGCGCCCGGTCCCGCCCGGGATCGTCCTCGCCCACCTCGGCGACCGGGCTGGAGGCGTACGAGACGACCAGCGGCCGGTCCCCCTTGCCCTTGCCGCCCCGGGAGCCCGAGAACCGGTCGTTGTACGCCTGCTCCCAGCCGTCGACCACCTCGACGCCGTTGCCCCGCAGCTTCTTCCAGTACCCCTGCCAGCCCTTCCCGCCGTACTCCGCGACGGTCGCCAGCAGGAAGCCCAGCCCCGGCGAGGACGTCGCCGGGTTCGGGGTGACCAGCAGGTTCCGGTACGCGGGCCGCGCCAGATCGTCGAGGGTGCGGGGCGGATCGACCCGCTTCCGCTCGAAGTACCGGCGGTCGTAGTTGACGCAGACGTCGCCGGTGTCCACCGGCGTCACCCGGTTCCTCTCCCGGTCCGGCTGGAGTCTCCGCGGTACCCGGTCCAGCCCCTTCGCCCGGTACGGGGCGAACACGCCCTCGTCCAGCGCCCGGGACAGCAGCGTGTTGTCCACTCCGAAGAACACGTCGCCCTGCGGGTTGCCCTTGTTCAGCACCGCCTGGTTCACCGCGGCCCCGGCGTCCCCGCCCCGCAGCACCTTCACCCGGTACCCGGACTCGGCCTCGAAGTCCTTCAGCACCTCCTTGGAGGCCGCGAAGGAGTTGTGCGTCACCAGGGTGACGGTCTTGCCGTCCTCCTCCTGCCCACCACAGGCGGCGAGGAGAAGCCCCAGCACGACGGTCCCGGTCACAGCGGCAGTACGGTGCCGCGCCCAGCTCTTCATGGCGTCTTCGACTTCCTACCCGGCATGACCCGGGCGAGGTTCGAGGGTCTGCCACCCGGGTGTCCGCCCCATCGGACGGTACGCACACGGGCCGCACTCTCAGCGCGCGACGCGCTCCCCTGTCGGCTTCGATCTGTCAGGCGAACCGTATCAGCCGGTCAGCGCTCCGCACCCGCCAGCTGCCCGCAGGCTCCGTCGATCTCCTGGCCCCGGGTGTCCCGCACCGTGACCGGCACCCCGTGCGACTCCAGCACCCGCACGAACTCCGCCTCGTCCTCCGGACGGGACGCCGTCCACTTCGAACCGGGCGTCGGGTTCAGCGGGATCAGGTTCACGTGCGCCCGCTTGCCACGCAGCAGCCGGCCCAGCAGATCGGCACGGAACGGCTGGTCGTTGATGTCCCGGATCAGCGCGTACTCGATCGACACCCGCCGACCGGACGCCGCCGCGTACTCCCACGCCGCGTCCAGCACCTCCCGCACCTTCCAGCGGGTGTTCACCGGCACCAGGGTGTCCCGCAGCTCGTCGTCCGGCGCGTGCAGCGACACCGCCAGACGGCAGGCGAAACCCTCGTCGGCGAACCGCAGCATCGCCGGCACCAGACCCACCGTCGACACCGTGATACCGCGCTGCGACAGCCCCAGACCGTCCGGCTCCGGATCGGTCAGCCGCCGGATCGCCCCGACCACCCGCCGGTAGTTCGCCAGCGGCTCCCCCATGCCCATGAAGACGATGTTCGACAGCCGCGCCGGGCCGCCGGGCACCTCACCGTCCCGCAGCGACCGCATCCCCTCCACGATCTGGTGCACGATCTCCGCCGTCGACAGGTTCCGGTCCAGCCCCGCCTGCCCCGTCGCGCAGAACGGGCAGTTCATCCCGCACCCCGCCTGCGAACTGACGCACATCGTCACCCGGCCCGGATACCGCATCAGCACCGACTCGACGAGCGTCCCGTCCCGCAACCGCCACAGCGTCTTCCGGGTCTGCTCGTCGTCGCAGCTGACCTGCCGCACCGTGGACATCAGCCCCGGCAGCAGCTCCTCCGCCAGCCGCTCCCGCGCCGCCGCCGGAATGTCCGTCCACTCCGCCGGATCGTGCGCCAGCCGCGCGAAGTAGTGCCGCGACAGCTGCCGCGCGCGGAAAGGCTTCTCTCCCAGCTCCTCGACCGCCCCACGCCGCTCCTCCGGCGTCAGGTCCGCCAGGTGCCGCGGCGGCTTCTTCGCGCCCCGGGGCGCGGCGAACGTCAGCTCTCCGGGTGCGGGCGCTGCCATGGCGAGACTCCTGGGTCCTGCGGGGTCGGGACGGCCCCGCGACCGCGGGGCCCGCGGCGGAAACGGGGGCCACGCGGGCCACACTCACCACCGGAAGGGGACGGGTCCGCGGCACGATCGTCCGACGGACCCCGTCCAGCGTACCCGGAGCGCTCAGCCGTGCCCGACGAAGACCACCAGCAGCAGCCACACCACGGGCGCCGTCGGCAGCAGGGAGTCCAGCCGGTCCATGATCCCGCCGTGCCCCGGCAGCAGCGTGCCCATGTCCTTGATGCCGAGGTCCCGCTTCATCATCGACTCCCCCAGATCCCCCAGGGTGGCGCTGACCGCGACCGCCAGCCCCAGCAGCAGCCCCTGCCACCAGGTGCCGCCGTCCACCAGGAGCAGGAGACACAGCACACCGGCGGCCATCGAGAAGGCCACCGCCCCGAGCAGTCCCTCCCGCGTCTTCCCCGGGCTGATCCGCGGCGCCAGCTTGGTACGGCCGAAGCGCCAGCCCACCGCGTAGGCGCCGGTGTCGCTCACCACCGTCAGCACCAGGAACGTCACCACCCGCTGCGGACCGTCGTCGGCGGCCAGCATCAGCGCCACGAACGTCGCCAGGAACGGCACGTAGAACGCGGCGAACACGCCCGCCGTCACATCCCGCAGGTACTCCTGCGGCGGCTCCGTCATCCGCCAGACGAACACCGCCAGCGCCGTCAGCGCCATCGCGGCCCAGGCACCCTCCGCGCCCCGCAGATACCCGGCGACGACCATCGCGGCGCCACCCACCGCCAGCGGCGGCAGCGGCGCGCGGATGCCCTTCCGCTCCGACAGCCTGCTGGTCAGCTCCCACAGCCCGACCACGACCGCCGCGACGATCACCCCGACGAACACGTGCTTGTACAGGAAGAGCGAGGCGAGGATGACCGCACCCAGCCCGAGGCCCACCGCCACGGCGGCGCGCAGGTCGCGCCCCGCCCGTTTCCTGCCTGCCGCCCCCGTCGCTCCGGCACGCGGCGCGCCGCCGGCCGATCCCCGCGGGCCGGGGCCGCTGTGGCCGTCCGGACCGCCGTCACCTGGTTCCGACACGGTGGGCATAGGCCGAGTCTGCGACGCGTCGCCGCCCTCGCGTGCGGGACCCGCCGGAGCGAGCGCACCCTGGTCGGGGAGGCTCCGATGCCCGGCGGTGGACCGCGGCGCTCCCCACGATGAGTCGTTCACTGATTGCAGCCTTAGACCTCGGACAGTGGACCTGTGGACCGTCGACCCACCAACCTCAGACCTCCAGCAGCTCGGCTTCCTTGTGCTTCAGCAGCTCGTCCACCTGAGCCACGTACTTCGCCGTGGTGTCGTCGAGCTCCTTCTCGCCCCGGCGGCCCTCGTCCTCGCCGACGTCGCCGTCCTTGACGGCCTTGTCCATCGACTCCTTGGCCTTACGCCGGATGCTGCGAATCGAGATCTTCGCGTCCTCGCTCTTGGTCTTGGCGACCTTGATGAACTCCCGGCGCCGCTCCTCGGTGAGTTCCGGCAGGACAACCCGGATGATGTGCCCGTCGTTTGACGGGTTGACACCCAGGTCCGAGTCCCGGATGGCCTGTTCGACGTTGCGCAGCGCGCTCTTGTCGAACGGCGTCACCACCGCCATCCTCGGTTCCGGTACCGAGAAGGACGCCAGCTGGTTGATCGGCGTCATCGTCCCGTAGTACTCGGCGACGATCTTGTTGAACATCGCCGGGTGCGCACGGCCGGTGCGAATCGCGGCGAAGTCCTCCTTGGCGACAACGACCGCCTTCTCCATCTTCTCCTCGGCTTCGAGGAGGGTCTCTTCGATCACCACGTGCTCCTGGTTCGATGAATGAGCTTGCCTGCTTCTTCGGGGAAACCCGACCCCCGCAGTGCCCTGATTCCTGCACGGTGTCCGACCGCCGGACTCTTGTCCATCCCCGTATCGGGCCGTTCGTACACCGTGGAGCCGTCGGCGGGCCCACCCGGCCACCGGGGACGGACCGCTCAGTTCCGGGTGCCCTGGTTGCTCACCAGCGTGCCGATCTTCTCACCCTTGACCGCCCGCGCGATATTGCCCTCGGCCAGCAACTCGAAGACCAGGATGGGCAACTTGTTGTCCCGGCAGAGCGTGATCGCCGTCATGTCCGCGACCTTGAGGTCCCGCGTGATGACCTCGCCGTACTCCAGCGCGTCGAACTTCACCGCGGCCGGGTTCCGCGCCGGGTCCGAGTCGTAGACGCCGTCCACACCGTTCTTCCCCATCAGCATGGCCTCGGCGTCGATCTCCAACGCGCGCTGGGCCGCGGTGGTGTCGGTGGAGAAGTACGGCATGCCCATCCCGGCGCCGAAGATGACGACCCGTCCCTTCTCCAGGTGCCGCACCGCGCGCAGCGGAATGTACGGTTCGGCCACCTGTCCCATGGTGATCGCGGTCTGCACCCGCGAGTCGATGCCCTCCTTCTCCAGGAAGTCCTGGAGGGCCAGGCAGTTCATCACCGTGCCCAGCATGCCCATGTAGTCCGACCGGGCCCGGTCCATCCCGCGCTGCTGGAGTTCCGCGCCACGGAAGAAGTTGCCCCCACCGATGACCACGGCGATCTCCGCGCCGTCCCGCACCACCGAGGCGATCTCCCGCGCCACCTTGTGCACCACGTCGGGGTCGACACCGAGCCCCCCTCCGCCGGCGAACGCCTCACCGGAGAGTTTCAGCAGAAAGCGGCGCCGCCCGCCGCTCCGGCCGGAATTATCGGTGTCATTGCTCATGGAGATCTCCTCGTGCACATACGAAGAAGGCCACTGCCCGGATCCTCTCGGTCCCTGTGCGGCAATGGCCTCCTCGTCACAACTGCCCTACCCGACCCTATCGGGCCCGCACCGGCCCGGGCGAAGCGCCCGGACCGGCGTCCGGCGACCGTCCGCCGACCGGCCTGTCAGGCCCCGACGCGGAAGCGGGCGAAGCGCCGCACCTCGACACCGGCCTCCTGTAGCACCTTCTCGACGGACTTCTTGTTGTCCTTCGCGAACGGCTGGTCCAGCAGGGCGTTCTCCTTGAAGAAGCCCGTGACCCGGCCCTCGACGATCTTCGGCAGGGCCTGCTCCGGCTTGCCCTCCTCGCGCGCCGTCTCCTCGGCGATCCGGCGCTCGTTCTCCACCGTCTCGGCCGGGACGTCCTCGCGGGACAGGTAGCCGGGCGCAAACGCCGCGATGTGCTGCGCCACGTCCTTCGCCACCTCGGCGTTCGCCTGGTCCAGCTCCACCAGCACGCCCACCTGCGGCGGCAGGTCCGGGCTGGTGCGGTGCAGGTACGACGCCACGTAGGCGCCGGAGAACTGCGCGAAGCGGTCCAGCACGATCTTCTCGCCCAGCGTGGCGTTCGCCTCGTCGACGTACGCCTGCACGGTCTTGCCCGGCTCGATCTCCGAAGCCCGGAGCGCCTCGATGTCCGCCGGGGACGTGGCCGCCACGTGCGCGGCGATCGCGTTCGCCACGGCCACGAACTTCTCGCCCTTGGCCACGAAGTCCGTCTCGCACTTCAGCTCGACGAGCACGCCGGAGGTGCTGTCGTCAGCGATCAGCACGACGACGGCACCGTTCTCGGCCGTGCGGCTCTCGCGCTTGGCGACGCCCTTCTGGCCCTTCACACGGAGGACCTCCACGGCCTTGTCGACGTTGCCCTCGGCCTCGTCCAGCGCCTTCTTGCAGTCCATCATGCCGGCGCCGGTCAGCTCCCGGAGCTTCTTGACGTCGGCGGCGGTGTAGTTCGCCATGGTCGGTGAATCTCTTCTCGGAAAGTCGGTGAGGTTGGATCGGCCCCCATGGTTCGGCCGCCACGCACTCGCCGGGAAGGCGATCCGCGGGCCGGGGGACCGGACGCACGTCGAGCCCACGGAGCTACGGCGGGGGCACCGGGCCCCCGCCGTAGCTGCCGTCACCACACGTGCTGTGGCCTGCTACTCAGCGCGTCAGCTCTGCTCGACCTGCGGCGCCTCGGCGACAGGCTGCGGCGCCTCGGCGGCGGGCTGCTCGCCCTCGGGCGCGCTCGCCGCGGCGGCCTCGGCGGGCTGCGACTCCTTCGCCTCGCCCGCCTTCTCGCCCTCAAGAAGCTCGCGCTCCCACTCGGCCAGCGGCTCGCTCGCGGGCTTCTCGCCCTTGCCCTCGGAGGAACCGGACGAGCGAGCGATCAGCCCCTCGGCCGCGGCGTCCGCGATCACCCGGGTGAGCAGGGTGACGGACCGGATCGCGTCGTCGTTACCCGGGATCTTGTAGTCGACCTCGTCCGGGTCACAGTTGGTGTCGAGGATGGCGACCACGGGGATGTTCAGCTTCCGCGCCTCGCCAACCGCGATGTGCTCCTTCTTGGTGTCCACGATCCAGACGGCGCTGGGCACCTTCTGCATGTCGCGGATACCACCGAGGGTCTTCTCCAGCTTGGCCTTCTCGCGGGAGAGGACCAGCAGCTCCTTCTTGGTGAGGCCGGATGCCGCCACGTCGTCGAAGTCGATCTGCTCCAGCTCCTTCAGCCGCTGGAGCCGCTTGTGGACGGTGGAGAAGTTGGTCAGCATGCCGCCCAGCCACCGCTGGTTCACGAAGGGCATACCCACCCGGGTCGCCTGCTCGGCGATGGCCTCCTGGGCCTGCTTCTTCGTACCCACGAACATGATCGTTCCGCCGTGGGCGACGGTCTCCTTGACGAACTCGTAGGCGCGGTCGATGTACGACAGCGACTGGAGCAGGTCGATGATGTAGATGCCGTTGCGCTCGGTGAAGATGAAGCGCTTCATCTTCGGGTTCCAGCGCCGGGTCTGGTGCCCGAAGTGGACGCCGCTCTCCAGCAGCTCCCGCATCGTGACGACGGCCATGGCCGTTCTCCTTGGGGTACTCGGTTGTCGTCAGCGGCGGCCGGATGGCCACCGCTTGCCTGACGCCCCTGACGCGTAGAGCCTGGGAACTCCCTCACGGGACCCTTCCGAGGACCGAGGTACGCGGCCACCTGAGTCGGCGGCGGGGCGTGCGAAGTCAGCCCGGTCTCCCGGGCCGCTCATGCAGTGTACGGGACCGGTACAGCCCCCCGCTCCCCCACGTCATCCCCCGGGAACGCCCCCTGAACCCCACCACCCCGCGACGCCTCTCATCCCTTCCAGCGACGCCCCTTTCCACAACTCCCCAGTAATCCACCGTTTCACCTCCACACCCCCACACCACACCCCACCCCCACAAGAATCCCCCCATGACCCCGCACCTCCCCGTCCTCCCCGCCCTCACCACCCTCGCGACCGCCGCGCTTCTCCTCATCCCCATCTCCACCCCCGTCCCCGCCACCCCCACCTCCGGCCAGTCACCCCGCACCACCTCCGACAGCACCCCCGACACCCGACGACCCCCCACCCGCGCCTGGCCCGTACGCGGACCGACCACCCCACGCCCGAACCTCCTCCGCGGCTGGGCACCCCCGCCCACCCCCTGGGCCGCCGGCCACCGCGGCGTGGACCTCGCCGCCACCCCCGGCCAGCCCGTACGCGCCGCCGCCCCCGGCCGCGTCACCTTCGCCGGCCGCGTGGCAGGCCGCGGCGTCGTCACCGTGGAACTCCGCAACAGCGGCCACCCGCCCCTCCGCACCACCCACGAACCCCTCCGCCCCACCGTCCGCACCGGCGACCGCGTACGCACCGGCACCACCATCGGCACCCTCGCCCCACAAAGCACCGCGCACTGCCCCACCACCTGCCTGCACTGGGGCCTGCGCAGAACAGAGCGCTACCTCAACCCCCTCTCCCTCCTACCACCCGGCATGCTCCACACCCCCACCCGCCTCCTCCCCCTGACCCCGTCCCGAACACCCCAACCCCCCGCCCACCCCGACACCCACACCCACACCCACACCCACACCCCCGAGCACACCTGACCACCACCACAAACCACACTCGACACCACGGCTACGGCTACGGCTACGGCTACGGCTACGGCTACGGCTACGGCTACGGCTACGGCTACGGCTACGGCTACGGCTACGGCTACGGCTACGGCTACGGCTACGGCTACGGCTACGGCTACGGCTACGGACGCGTGCGCGCGCCGCACAACTCGTAAACAGGCCGCGCATCACATGAGGGGGGGGCGGGGGGGGGAGGGGGCGGGGCCCCAGAGGGAGGCAGACGCAAGCGCAGCCCGACGCTTCAGATCCTTCACACCCTCGCCCCTGAAGCATCCGGACCCGGGATCGCGGCGACCCGCCCTTTGGGAACCCTGTCCCCCGTGAGCAACGGGTCCTCCCCTTCGTGACGCCGACCCGGAGGCCTTTCCCTGGCACCTTCGGCGTCGACGGTGCGGCGGGCGTCTCGATGGGGTACGGCTGGATGTCGTCGTCACCAGGAATTGGGCGGGCGACCGCGAGGATGCTCGGCCTGCCGACGCAACCGACCGCAGGCGGGGTCGCGCGGCATGAGACTCGGGCACGGGGCGTCCCGGCGGTGGGTCAGCGGATGTCGCGGGAGCCTTCGGCGCCATGCAGCGCCATCATCACCGCAGCCCGCGTGATCTGCTCTGGGTGTTCGGCGGCGCCGAGTTCGATACGGCGGACGGCCGCGTCCACAACGCCCTGGAGCAGCACCGCGGAGAGGCGGGGCTGGTGGTGCCCGAGGTCGGCGAGGGCGTCGACCACCATGGCGATCAGGCCGCCATGCGCGGCGCGGATCTTCTCACGGGCACCGGCGTCGAGTTCCCCGGCCGAGATCGCGACGACGGCTCGGTGTTGACGGTTCGCGACGAGGTCGAGTTGGCGGCGTACGTACGCCTCGATCTTGGCGTCGGGGGTGCTGGCCTGGCACATGGCTGTTTCGACTTCCGCGGCCCAGACGGGGAAGTCGATAGCGCAGAGTTCCTCGACGACCGCGGCACGGGAGCGGAAGTACTCGTACACGGAGGAGCGAGCGAGGCCGGTGCGGCGTGCCAGTGCCGGGAAGGTGAGGGCCTCGGTTCCCCCTTCGGAGAGGAGGGCGCGGGCGGCGTCCAGCAGGGCGGCACGTTGCATGGTCCGGTGCTCGGCCACTGAGGCCGCTCGAATTCTGGGCACGCGTCTACTTTACGTATGGGAGCGGTTCCGTCCCACCCGTGGTGGTTGATTCTGGGGCTGGCCGGTGACCCGGTTCAGCTGTCGCCGCGCCCCAGGTCGGCGAGCTTCGCGCGCAGTTGCAGGACCGATTTGGTGTGGATCTGACTGACTCTGCTTTCGGTGACTCCCAGTACCTGTCCGATCTCGGCCAGTGTGAGCTGCTCGTAGTAGTAGAGGGTCACCACGGTCTTTTCCCTGCTGGGGAGGGTGTTGATGGCGCGTGCGAGGAGTCGCTTCAGCTCCCGGTCCTCGGCGATCTCGACGGGGTTGTCGGCGGCGGTGTCTTCCAGGGTGTCCATCAGGCTGAGACGGTCACCGCTCTCACCGCCGGCGTGAAGCAGTTCTTCCAGTGCGACCACGTTGGCCAGGGACAGCTGGCTGAAGACGGCGTGCAGTTCCTCGACGGGGATCCCCATCTCCGTGGCGACCTCGACCTCTGAGGGGCTGCGCCGGAGAGTGGCTTCCAGGGTGGAGTAGGCCCGTTCGACGGCGCGGGCCTTCTGCCGTACGGAGCGCGGGATCCAGTCGAGGGCGCGGAGTTCGTCGATCATCGCGCCGCGGATCCGGGTGATGGCGTAGGTCTCGAACTTGATGGACCGGCCGGGATCGAACTTCTCGATGGCGTCGATGAGGCCGAACACCCCGGAGGAGACGAAGTCGGCCTGTTCGACGTTGGAGGGCAGCCCCACGCTGACGCGTCCGGCCACGTACTTGACGAGCGGTGAGTAGTGGAGGATCAGCTGTTCCCGCAGCCGGTCATCGCCGGTGACCTTGTAGGACCGCCAGAGCTCTTCGAGTGAGCTGGGTGCGGTGGTGTCCACTGCCGCTGACGTCACGGTGGTGGACGCGCGGTCAGGCCCGGGGAGGTGCTGGGGCATGCGTCGCCTTGAGCCGTTCTGCTGGTTGATGGCCGGTTTCCGGAATGCTTGGACGCGTCTCATGAAGAGACGACGTGAGCGTAGCGTGACTACTCAGTCGCGTTGTGCACAGGTAACTCGTACTGGACGGCGAAGATACGTTCCGCTGACCCCACTTGTACGAGGACCGGCGCACGGTTCGCGCGGCACGGCGTGGCTGGTATGGGGCTGGAGAAACGCACATGAATCACCCTTCCACTCCATAGACCCAGGTCAAGAACCGCCTCATCACCCGATGGGGTGTCCGGTGGTGGGTCCGGTGAGCTTCCAGAAGGCGCCTTCCGGCTTGACGAAGCCGAGTGCACGGAGTTCGTGAAGCCGCGCCAGCGCGACGTTTGGTGGGACGGCCGCGGCGTGCGCGAGCGTGGACAGCGCGATCGGCTCGGCCACGGGGAGCGCTTCCAGGACTCGCGCGGCTTCCGGCGGCAACGCGTCCCGGGGCAGCGTGGGGCCGCGCCGTTCCGGCGCCAGTTCCCCTATCTCGCCGACCAGTTCGATGACCTCGTCGGCGTCGGTGACGAGCGTCGCCTCGCCGCGCAGCAGCCCGTGGACGCCCGCGGAGAGGCTGGAGGACACCGGTCCGGGGACCCCCATGGTGTGCCGGTCCAACTCGCGGGCGTGCCGGGCGGTGGCCAGCGATCCGCTGCGGAGTGCCGCCTCGACGACGATCGTCCCGCGGGTCAACGCGGCGATGACGCGGTTACGCAGGACGAAGCGGCTGCGGGTGGGGTGGTCGCCTGGGGCCAACTCCGCGAGGAGCAGCCCCTCGTGGGCCAGGCGCTGGACGAGTTGGGCATGCCCTTTCGGGTAGGCCACGTCGACCCCACTGGCAAGTACTCCCACGGTGGGGCCTCCCGCGGCGAGGGCGCCTCGGTGGGCGGCCCCGTCGATGCCGGAGGCGACGCCGGAGACCACCGTCCAGCCACGTTCGGCCAGTTCGGCACCGAGGAGGGAGGCGGTACGGGCTCCGTAGTCAGTGCAGGCGCGGGCCCCGACAAGGGCGACGGAACGCAGTGCCCAGAGGCGGAGTGAGGGGGTACCGCGGATCCAGAGGCCGATGGGTCGCGTGTTTCCGAGGTCGTCGAGTTGGCGTGGCCATTCGGTGTCACCGGGGCAGACGAAGCGGCCGTTCAGCGCCTCGATCGAGGCCAGGTCGGCTTCGGGGCGGGCGGTTTCGGCACGGAGTCGGAGTCCCGCCCAGCGCCGTGTGGTGGCGCCGGGCAGCGGGGTGTGACGGTGGGTGAGGGCGTGCAGGACGGCTTCGGCGCCGCGCTCGGTGAGCCAGCGACCGACGAGTGCGTCGCCGGGCTCGGTGATCCTGGTGAGGGCGGCGCGGGCGAGGTGTTCGGGTTCTGTCACGCGCGGGCTCCGGTGGCGGTTCCCCGGGTGATGCCGGTGCGGAGTTCCAGCGCGGTGTCGACGTCCCGGCTGGTGGGGCGATCGTGCCCGGCGAGGTCGGCGATCGTCCAGGCGACGCGGAGTACGCGGTCGAGACCGCGTGCGGTGAGGAAACCGCGTTCCATGTCCTCTTCAGCGGTGTTGAGCGCGCCGGGCTCGGGTGGGTAGCGGGTGCGCAGTTCGTGCCCTGGGACTTCGCTGTTGGTAGCCCAGGGGGCTTCGGCGTAGCGTCCGGCGGCTCGTTCGCGTGCGGCGAGGACGCGGGCGGCGACCTCGGCACTGGTTTCGGTGTGACCCCGATGTGCGGCGAGTTCGGCACGGGTGACGGGTTCGACGGTGACTCGCAGGTCGACGCGGTCGAGGAGGGGGCCGGAGAGCCGGGCGCGGTAGCGGCGGATGGAGGAGGGTCGGCACTCACAGCCGCCAGCGGGTGCTCCGTGTCGTCCGCAGGGGCAGGGGTTGGCGGCGAGGACGAGGAGGAAGCGTGCGGGCATCCTCGTCATTCCGGATGATCTGGCGACCACGACGTGGCCGCACTCCAGGGGCTGACGGAGGGCGTCAAGGACGCGGGAACTGCATTCGGCGGCTTCGTCGAGGAAGAGAACTCCGCGGTGGGCGAGAGAAACAGCTCCGGGGCGGGGGAGGCCGGTTCCGCCTCCGACGAGGGCCGCCATGGTGGCGGAGTGGTGGGGCGCGCAGTACGGGGGACGGTTGGCGAGTGGCCTGCCGGGCGGGAGGGCTCCGGCCACGGAGTGGACGGCGGTGACTTCCAGGGCTTCCTTGGTGCCGAGGGCGGGCAGCAGGCCGGGGAGCCGTTCGGCGAGCATGGTTTTCCCCGCGCCGGGTGGGCCTTTGAGGAAGAGGTGGTGGTGTCCGGCGGCGGCTACTTCGAGTGCTCTGCGAGCGGTGACCTGGCCCGCGACGTCGGCCAGGTCCGGAGGGTGGTGCTGGTGTTCGGCCGAGGTGTCGGCGGGGTTGACGGGAAGGGCGAGTTCGGCGAGGTAGGGACTGTTCCACGGGGATTCGGGATCGCCGCCGGGTGACTGCTCTTCGGGAAGAGGCTCGTCGGCCAGGAGGGCGATGAGCTGGCGGAGGGTGCGGACGCCACGAACGGTGACGCCGGGGACGAGTTCGGCTTCGGGTGCCGTTTGTTCGGGG
Organism: Streptomyces sp. AJS327; assembly: GCF_013450295.1. Classification (GTDB taxonomy): domain Bacteria; phylum Actinomycetota; class Actinomycetes; order Streptomycetales; family Streptomycetaceae; genus Streptomyces. Next base: position 783,966 of record NZ_SKBR01000002.1, on the reverse strand, counting down.
ACGACGACGTGTTGGTATCCGGCCTCGGCGGCGGCGAGGACGGCGGGGAGGACTCCGCGGACGGGGAGGACCCTGCCGTCCAGGCCGAGTTCACCGATCATCATGAGTCCGGCGATCTCCCGGGGGTCGATGCGTTCGGCGGCGGCCAGGACCGCGCAGGCGACGGCGAGGTCGAAGCCGCTGCCTGATTTGGGGACGGATGCCGGGCTGAGGCCGACGGTGAGTTTCTTCTGTGGCCATTCGGCTCCGGAGTTGACGACCGCGGCCCGGACTCTGTCCCGGGCCTCGCTGAGGCTCTTGTCGGGGAGTCCGACGAGGGTGAAGGCGGCCACGCCGGGTTCGAGGTCCGCCTGGACCTCGACGAGGACGCCTTCGACGCCGGTGGGGGCGACGGCGCAGGTGCGTGCGAAACCCATCAGGCCACTCCCCGGACGTGTTCGACCCTGGGTGCGCCGCGACGGGGCAGCGTGATGCCGACGAGGTCGATGCGGATACCGCCGGTGGGGGGCGTGTGGTGCCGGGTGAGCCAGCGTTCGGTGAGCCAGCGGTTGGCGAGGGTGTGAAGTCGGGCGGCCTTGAGGGGACTGACGCCGGCTGAGGGGGATCCGTACGGTCCTGGCCGCCTGGTTTTGACCTCGCAGACGACCACGGCGTCGGCGTCCCGGGCGACGATGTCGATCTCGCCTTCGACGCAGTGCCAGTTGCGGTCGAGGATGGTCATTCCGGTCTGGCGGAGCCAGCGTTCGGCGAGCTGTTCTCCGTACCGACCGAGTGCTCTCTGGGTGTTCATGCCTCACCTCCGGTCATCGACTGTGCGGTCTCCGGAGGCAGTTGGGGGATCTTGGAAGGGGTTGGGGGATAACTCCTGAGTTGTGGAGGGAGCCGCCACCCTTGCGGGTGAGACAGGGTGCTGGGTGTGCGTGGGCGGAGGGCGCTCGGGTAACTGTGCTGGCTGTGACGTGGGAACCTCAACCGGCACAGTCAGCACAGCCAACTCGGTCTGCACGACCGACCGGAGGGTCTGACCGGTGGGCGGGCTTGTTGGTCCGACCGGGGGCGGTTCAGTGCGGGTGTGGGCCCGGGGGGAGGTGTGGTTGCGATGTGGGGCGGCCGAGTCCGGATGACGGGAAGGGTTCGCGCGGTGGCCCTCCGCGCGGATGGCGATCCCTCGGGAGGTTCCGTGTTCGGGAAGGAGTCCCGGGGTGGTCCTGGACGGGGCCACCGCGGTCGGTGGCGGTGCGGCCCGGAGCGCGGGGCGGTCGCGGCCATCGCGTCGCGGGGCGGGCGTCGCTCGTGCCGGAGTGGCGGCGCCGCCGGTGCGGGCTCGGTGGGCTCGTACGGGCGCTCGGCTGTCCGGCGCTGTTTTCGGGTCTGGCGCACGCCGGCCACCGTTGTCAGTGAGTCGGCTCGATGGCCGTGCCCTGAGAGGTGGTTGAGCCGTTGGTGGTGTCGGGGGTATGACGATTGAGCCGCAGCGGCGGGTTGCCATCGCGGTGTGCTGGGGAACGAGCGAGAGGGGCGGCGTGCCAGTTCGTTGGTTGAGGCGCGGCGCGGGTGTTGTCGCACGCCGGGGGTGCGCGGGCTCGGTGGGGCCAGACCCGTGTGGTGGCTCGCGCGATGGGCTGCCGGAGGTGGGATGCCGGGATCGGCGGTTCGCCGTGGGTGGAGGTCAGCTCTTGAAGTCGGAGTCCTCGGGGAGGGCCAGGTCGCTCTTGTTGAGTTCCTCGATGTTGACGTCCTTGAAGGTGAGGACGCGGACCTGTTTGACGAAGCGGGCGGGTCTGTACATGTCCCAGACCCAGGCGTCCGCCATGGAGACCTCGAAGAAGACCTCGCCCTGGACGGAGTGGACCTGCATCTCGTAGTCGTTCGTGAGATAGAAGCGCCGGTCAGTCTCGATCACGTAGGTGAACAGGCCGACGACGTCCCGGTACTCCCGGTAGAGCTTTAGCTCCATTTCGGTCTCGTACTTTTCGAGATCCTCGGCGCTCATGACGTGTCCCCTTCAGCCGTCGTCCCCTTATCAGCCGTGCGTCCCCCTATTGTGCGTCACCCTTGTCGAGTGCGGGCTGAAAGCGCGGCCCGTCGCGCGAGTGGCCCATAGGCGGCTCCGCCCAGCACGAGGGCGGCTCCCGCGACGATGGCGGCCACCGCCCAGGGCAGAGGACCGGGCTCGGAGGTTCCGCCGGGCAGCGCCGCGAACCCCTCGGAGCCCGGTTCCGGCAGCATTCCGAGGCTTCCGAGCGGCCAGGCGACGGCGTCGACGCGTCCGGTCACGGCGGAGCGGGACACCGCGCCGTGGTCGCCGTCCTCCAGACGCGTCCGGGAGTCGAGGGAGTCCTGTCGGTTGTCACCGAGGAGGAAGAGTTTCTTCCCGGGGACGACGGTGGTGCTGAATTCGCGCTGGGCCTGGGGGTCCTGGCGCTGGACGTAGGGCTCCTCGACGGGTCTCCCGTTCACCGTCAGGTGGCCTCGGGCGTCGCAGCAGGCGACCTTGTCCCCTCCGACGCCGATGACCCGCTTGATCATGGGGCTGGATCCCCAGACGGAGTCCTGGAAGACCACCACGTCACCACGGCGCACCTCGTCACCGTCGACGCGTTCAGCGAGTACCCGGTCGCCCGCCTTGACGGTCGGGTCCATGGAGTCGGTGGGGACGGTGTAGGGCTGGTAGAGGACGGCTGCCCACACGAAGCCGCCGAGGAAGAGGACACAGCCGAGGGCGACGGCGATGCTGGAGATCCGGTGGCCGAGTCGGCTGCCGCCGGCCTCGCCACGTGAGCCGTCCGCCATCTGAACGCTCCCGGGTCGGTGGTCCGGCCTCGGAGATCCCCTCCGAGGCCAGAGCGCACCTTACCCGGGAGTACGGGCGAGCGTCAGCCCGTGCTCGCTTCGCTGTTCACTTCTGGCGGCGACGCCAGAGGACGAGCGGGACGGCCGCCATGAGGCCGAGCCCGGCGGGGGCGACCGCGGCGGCTCCGGCCGCCAGGCCCTGCTGGTCGTAGGTGCCCGGCACGGGCAGGGTGGACCAGCGGTTGATCGGCCAGGCGACGACGACGGCCCGGCCGACGACGTTGTCCACCGGGACGAAGCCGTCGGAGGGCTGGTCCTGGTGGTAGCGGGAGTCCAGGCTGTTCTGCCGGTGGTCGCCCATGACCCACAGCTTGCCGTCCGGCACCTTGACCGGCTTGAAGGCGTTGTCGTCACACGGGCTGTTGCCGGGGAAGAGGTACGAGGTCTCGTCCAGCGCCTTGCCGTTGACCTTGACGGGTCCGCCCTTGGTGCACTCGACAGTGTCGCCGCCGACCGCGATGACCCGCTTGATGAGGTCCTTCTCGTTGGCCGAGGGCATCAGGCCGACGAAGCTCAGCACCTTCTGTACCGGGTTCTCCTCGACCTGCATCTCGGGGAGCCAGCCGCCCGGGTCCTCGAAGACGACGACTTCGCCCCGCTTGGGTTCGGCTCCGAACCACGGGGTGAACTTGTCGACCAGCACGCGGTCCCCGCGTTGCAGGGTGTTCTGCATGGAGTCCGACGGGATGGAGAACGCCTGGAGAAGGAACGTCTTGATCAGCAAGGCGAGGACCAGTGCGACGCCCAGGAGGATCGGGAGTTCCTTCCAGAAGGAGCGCTGTTTGTTCTTCCGCGCGGGCCGCCGCCCTGCTCCGTCAGCGGGTGGACTCACCCTGCCGTCACTTCCTTCCTCCGGGACCGGCGGTGGTGGACTGGCCGTCCCGTGCGCCGCGTCAGGGCGCTCACCTTCTGGGTCTTCCGAACCAGTTCGAGCGCCGACCGCTACGTCCCCCACACTCACTCCTCACACTGCGCTGCCGTCTCCACGACAGTCGGTACAGACCCACCACTCCCATAACGAGCGGGAGTTCCGCAGGGATCGGGAGTTGCCCAACTCGATTGTCCCCGTGGCCCAGCGCGGAGGTGTCGACGGCACGTGCGTCCGGCACGGACGCGTAGGTCCCCGGCTCCTCCAGCCGTCGCCAGTGGTCGAATGGCCAGGCGATGACGACCGCCCGTCCAACGACCAGGTCTTCGGGAATAGTTCCCTTGTCGGGCTCTCTCCGGTGGTAGCGGGAGTCAGCGGAGTTCGAGCGGTGGTCACCCATCACGAACACCCTGCCGACCGGCACGGTGACCTTGAACTTCATCTCGGAGGGCTTGTTCCCCGGGTGGAGGTACGGCTCGTCGAGCGGGGTCCCGTTGACCGTGACGCGTCCCTGCTTGTTGCAGCACCTGACGGTGTCCCCGCCGACCCCCACCACGCGTTTGATCAGGTCCTGCTCCTGGTCGGAGGGGAGGAGCCCGATGAAGGTGAGCAGTTCCTTGCCCTGCTTGATGCCTATCGGGTCGTCCGGCGGGTCGGCCTGTTCGTGTTCGAGCCAGCCCCCGGGGTCCTTGAAGACCACGACGTCGCCGCGTTCGGGTTTGGAGCCGAACCAGGGCGTGAGCTTGTCGACCAGCACCCGGTCGCCGATCTTGATGGTCTGTTCCATCGATCCGGACGGGATCACGAACGCCTGTACCAGGAAGGTCTTGAGGACCAGCGCGATGAGCAGGGCGACCCCGATGAGGATGGGTATCTCCTTGGTGGCCGAGAGCCGCCTGCGCCGCTGGATACGTTTGGCCTCCCGGCGCCGCTCGGCCCGCCCGCCGAGGGCACGCGGCGTCTCGTCGGAGCTGTCCTCCGCTCCGGACGTCGCACCGTCCTCCCCACCCCGGTGCCCCGGGCCGGAGGGTGGGACGGCGGGTTCGCCGGGCGGGCGGGGGGCGGTACCGGGCGGGGGGCCGCCGGGCCTCTCCGGCGGAACTGTCAGCGGGCGTCCGGCAGCGGGACGGACCGGACCGGGCGGAGGGCCGGGCGGCGGTTCGGCGTAGTCGAAGGGCTCGGTGTACTGGTAGCCGGAAGTGGGCTGGGGCAGCGGACCACCGGACCCGCCCACGGGGGACGGCCCGGTGGGCCGGTAGCCCGGGTGTCCGCCATTGCCGCCGTATCCGTTGGCCCCGCCGTGGCCGTTGGCCCCGCCCCGTCCGTCGTAGCCGCCCGGGCTGTCCTGGGCCTGGGGGCTGTAGGGCCGTGGGGCGCCGACGGGATACGCGGTGGCGCCGGGGTACTCCGGACCGCCGCCCGGGGAGTGGGGCGAGGGGTTCCCGGGCCAGCGGGGCGCGGTGTTCCCGGAGGGGGCTCCCGGCGGTGGGGCGTCCGGCTCGCCGTCGTACTCGCTGGGGACGCCGTAGTCGTAGGGGCGCTGCCGGGGGGTGGGGGGCCAGTGGTGTTCGTCGTGCCGCGCGCCGCCACGGTCAGCCATCGCCGCCCGCCCCGGCTCCGGGGACGGTGCCCCAGCGGTCGAAGGGCCAGCTGATCCACTCGGCACGGCCGATCACGCGCTCGACAGGGACGGTGCCGCCGCCCGGTGATCCCAGGTGGTCCCTGGAGTCGCTGGACTCCGAGCGGTGATCGCCCATCACCCAGAGGCGTCCGGGTGGCACCCGGGTGTCGAACGGAACGGCCGAGGGCGCGTCTCCCGGATGGAGATACGCCTCGGCGACAGGCTCGCCGTTCACCTCGATCCTCCCCCGCTTGTCGCAGCAGCTGACCCGGTCTCCCCCAACGCCGACGACGCGCTTGACGTAGTCGCTGCCGGACGGCTGTGTCAGGCCGACCAGCGTGCCGGCCTTCCGCAACAAGGCGATCACCCGGTTCCCAGCCGGGGCCTCCTCGTCGGCGAACGAGCCGGTGCCGTCGAACACCACAACGTCTCCGCGCCCCGGATGGTTGCCGAATCGGTAGGCGAGCTTGTTCACCATGATCCGGTCGCCGGTTTCCAGGGTGGGCGCCATGGACGAACTCGGGATCCGGAAAGGCTGCACCACGACCGCGCTGACCAGCAAGAGGGCCATGGTCACGATCAGTGCACCGAGTCCGAAACGAACGGAGCGCGGCCGGCGCTTCCGTGCCTTGTCGGGGCCGGAAGAGCGGTCGCGCTCCGATGTGTCGTGCTCGTTGTCGGTGCCCATCGAACCGACAGCTTAGCGGCGGCGGAGCCGCGCGGAGGGGCGGGAGATCAGTTCTCCCGCTTCTCCTTGATCTTGGCGGCCTTGCCACGCAGCTCGCGCAGGTAATAGAGCTTGGCGCGGCGGACGTCACCGCGGGTCACGACCTCGATCTTCTCGACGATCGGGGTGTGCACCGGGAAGGTGCGCTCGACGCCGACGCTGAAGCTGACCTTGCGGACCGTGAAGGTCTCGCGGACGCCGGCGCCCTGGCGGCGGATGCAGACGCCCTTGAACTGCTGCACACGCGAGCGGTTGCCCTCGATCACGCGGACGTGCACGTTGACCGTGTCGCCCGGGCGGAACTTGGGGATGTCGCTACGCAGGGAGGCGGCGTCGACGCCGTCCAGAAGGTGGGACATGTTCGTCTGCTTTCCTCGCCCATGCCACAGGTCATCGGCGGAATCCTCGTGAGTTGACTGGGGCCCGCACGTCGTGCGGCGTTCGTCCCCCTGTGGCAGGGTCGCGCGCTGGACGTGGAGCGGGCGCCTATTCTTCCACGTCCTGCTCAGGCGGCCAAAATCGGCCGTCCGCCCCCGCCCGCCAGCCCAGGTGTTCCAGGGTCGCCCGGTCGTGCTTGTCCAGCGCGTCGGGCGGTGTGGTCTCGATCAGCTCGGGGCGGAGCGCCGCGGTCCGGGTGAGCGCCTGGTCCCTGCGCCAGCGGGCGATGTTGCCGTGGTGGCCGCTGAGCAGGACCTCGGGGATGCCCTGTCCGCGCCACTCGGGCGGTTTGGTGTAGACGGGGCCTTCGAGCAGGTTGGCCATGGCGCCTGGGGCGAAGGAGTCGTCGCGGTGTGAGGCGGCGTTCCCGAGGACTCCGGGGAGGAGCCGGGCGATGGCCTCGACCATGACGAGGACCGGGGCCTCTCCCCCGGCGAGTACGTAGTCCCCGATGGAGATCTCGTGGACGGCCGCCACGTCGGGGCGGTGTGCGTACTCGTCGATGACGCGCCGGTCGATGCCCTCGTAGCGGGCGGGGGTGAAGACCAGCCAGGGAGCGGCGGCCAGTTCCTCGGCCAGTTCCTGGGTGAAGGGGCTGCCGCTGGGGGTGGGGACGAGGATCCGGGGGGTGTGGCCGGGGGCGCCGGAGGCGAGGACGGTGTCCAGGGCCTCGCCCCAGGGCTCGGGTTTCATGACCATGCCGGGGCCGCCGCCGTAGGGGGTGTCGTCCACGGTGTGGTGCCGGTCGTGGGTCCAGTGGCGCAGGTCGTGTACCCGCACGTCCAGCAGGCCGCGGGCGCGGGCCTTGCCGACCAGGGAGACGTTCAGTGGCTCCAGGTACTCGGGGAAGATCGTGACGACGTCCAGCCGCATGGGGTCACTCCTCGCCGAGCAGGCCGGGCGGGGGGTCGATGACCAGGCGCTGCCGGTCCAGGTCGATCTCGGGGACGATCTCCGTGACGAAGGGGATGAGGGCCTCCCCGCCCTCGGGGCGGGCGACGACGATCAGGTCCTGACCGGGAAGGTGGGAGATCTCCGCGACGCGGCCGACGGCACCGCCGTCCCGGGTGACGACGTCGAGGTCGATGAGCTGGTGGTCGTAGAACTCCTCGGGGTCCTCGGGCTGTACGTCGGGGTCGACCTCGGCGACGAGGAGGGTGTTGCGGAGCGCCTCGGCGGCGCTCCGGTCGGCCACCCCGGCGAAGCGGAGCAGGAGCCGCCCGCTGTGGACGCGGCCGGTCTCGATGGTGAGGGGGCCGGTGGCGGGGGGGTCGGTGGCGAGGACGGCGCCGGGGGCGAGCCGCAGTTCGGGTTCGTCTGTGCGGACCTCGACCGTGACCTCGCCCTTGATGCCGTGGGCGCGGCCGATGCGTGCGACTACCAGCTGCACTGTTCTTCTCCGTGCTCGTTCGGGCGCGTGTCGGCCCGGCGGTGGTGGTGCGGTCCCGGCGGCCGCTGGGGGTGGGGCGGGTGTGACAACGGGCCGGGGACGGCGAGCTGCCGTTCCCCGGCCCGTGCCGGTGTTGCGTGCCGCGTGGTCAGCGGACCTGGTCCACGTCGACGAGGTCGACGCGGATACCCCGGCCGCCGAGTGCGCCCACGACGGTGCGGAGGGCGCGCGCGGTGCGGCCGTTGCGGCCGATCACCTTGCCGAGGTCGTCGGGGTGGACCCGGACCTCGAGGACCCGGCCACGGCGCAGATTCCGGTTGGTGATCTGCACCTCGTCCGGGTGGTCGACGATGCCCTTCACCAGGTGCTCGAGGGCCTCCTCGAGCATCCTCAGACCTCGGTCGACTCGTCGGTGGACTCGGCCTTACCGGCTTCGTCCGCCTTCTTCTCGGCCTTCTTGGCCTTCGGGGTGATCGCCTCACCCGTCGGCTCGTTCGCGGACGCCTTGGCGGCGGCCTCGAAGAGTGCGCGCTTGTCGGCCTTCGGCGCGGGGACCTTCATCGGCGCCGGGGCGGGCAGCCCCTTGAACTTCTGCCAGTCTCCGGTGACCTTGAGGATGGCCTGCACGGGCTCGGTCGGCTGCGCGCCGACACCCAGCCAGTACTGGACACGCTCCGAGTCGACCTGGATGAGCGAGGGGTTCTGCATCGGCTGGTACAGGCCGATCTCCTCGATCGCCCGGCCGTCCCGGCGGGTGCGGGAGTCAGCGATGACGATGCGGTAGTGCGGCGAGCGGATCTTGCCCAGTCGCTTCAGCTTGATCTTGACGGCCACGGGTGTGGTGTCTCCTGGTCTTGACGTGGTTGGGCACGGCGAATCGCCACGTGGGGTTGTGGTGCTCGACGTGTCCGATGGACGCGTCAGCCGGAGGAGAGAGGGGTCCTGTGCGGCTGTCGAGTACAGCCGACCATGATGCCACATCCGGGAGGTGGGCCGTACCCGTTCCCGGGGGCTGTGGGCGGTGCCACGCGGCACCGCCCGCCGCGGCCGGCGTCCCGGGCTGGGGCGCCGGCGGATGACGTCACTGGGTGACAGCGTCTGGTGACGCCGGTGGACGGGTCAGCCGACGGCACCGACCGGTTCCGGCTTGTCGACGGGGATACGGAAGGGCTTGCCGCAGGCTCCGCACATGATGGGCGCCTGGGCGAGGACGGACGGGACGACGCGGACGTTCCGCCCGCAGTCACAGACCGCCTTGACGCGGACGCCTCCTCCGGAGGAGCCGTGCCGGGCGGCGGGGCCGCGGAAACTCTTGCCGCCGTCGGTCTCGGTCGCCGCGCTGTACGCCTTGAGGGCGCGCTGGAGGCGGTCGATGGTCGCGCGGTAGCGGCGTCTGGTGTCGGGGGTGAGGAGGACGAGGGAGAAGCCGCTGCTGGGATGCGCCTCGTCCGGGTGGTCGAGGCCCAGCTCTTCGGCGATGGCGAGGAACCGGCGGTTGTGGTAGCGGCCCGCGCGCGAGGTGTCGCGGATACCGCGGGCGGCGGCGAGTCCGTGGACGGCCTCGTGCAGTAGCCGTTCGAAGGAGAGTCCGACGCCACAGGCGGACGAGGACTCCCCGATGAGTGATTCGGGCGCGGCCAGGTCTGGCAGCTCGGAGTGGTGCCGTTGAATGTCGGCCCACGCGGCTGCCAGTTCGGCGGCGAGAACTGGTGGTGTCGTGCTCACGTCGTGCCCAACGAGCCAGGGCGGCTTGGTGTTCCGATTCCGGGGCATCCCCAATAATTTGCACGTACCGGTCAGTTCGCGCCGATGACGACGACGCGGTCGGGGCGTGGGATTCGGCGCAAGCCGCGCGTGGCTGCGCCAACTCCGCCCAGCCGTGGCAACTGGGGTGTATCCGCCGAACGTCCCGCCCGGCGGCTGGTGGGCCGCTTCGGTGGCCTGGTCCGGCCCGCCGTTTCCGGTGAACGCCCGCCGCGTCGTTGACTGTTGGGCATGGCGGGCGGTGGGGCGCGATCCCGCGGATCCGCCGTGGCGTCGATGGTACGCAGTTTCGTGGTCTAGTCCACCCGTCTCACGAGGGCACGGAACCGCGTCCGCCCCACCGGCGTTCCCGCCGGGGTGTTCCGCCGGGGTCGGCGGACGGCCCATCCGGCTTCGCGCCCTAGCGCCCCGGCCGGTCCGTGGCGGTGCCCGGCGGTGGACGACGCCCCTGCTCGTACCGCCCGGCCCGGGGCGCGGCGACCGGGGTGGGGCGGGGTCACGGCGCGGCGGGGGGCCCGGTCCGGCGGACGGGGCACCGGTGGGGACGCGCGGCGGGCCTTCCGGAGAACCGGTGGCGCACCCGGGGCCTGGGCCGGGGTCCGGGCGCGCCACCGCTCCGTCCCGCGGGTTCCCGGGAAACGGCGCCCCACCGCTCGTCATACCGCTCCCCCACCGGTGCTGGCATGGTGCTGGCACGGGGGGGTGCTGGCGCGGGCTGAGGGGTGTGGGGCGCGCGGTGAAGGCGTGCCGCGCGCCGGGCGCACGGGGTGCTCCGGTCGCCGCCCGGGTGCGGCGGGTTTCGGTGACGCGGGGGGTCCTCAGCCGGCGGAACCCCGGTTATCGTCACCGACGTCCGACGGCCGGGAGGGGACGCGGGTGGAGGAGCGGCTGGCACAGCGGATCCGGTTGTTCCAGGAGACCGGGCAGGTCAGCGCGGAGGTGGCCGAGTTCGTCTCGGGGGAGCTGGACGCGCTGTCCGCCGAGGGGCTCCGGGTCTCCGAGGAGACGGCGGGCATGCTGACCAGCCATCTGCTGCTGGCCCTCACCAGACTCCTGGAGGGTGGGGCGCTCGCGGCGTCGCCGCTGGAGGGGCGGGTGACCGCCGAGTTGGCGGACGAGCCGGAGGCGCTGGCCCGGGCGGGGGCGCTGGCGGAGCGGGCGGAGGCGGTGCTCGGCGCCGCGCTGCCGGACCCGGAGGTGGGATTCCTGGCGCTGCATCTGGCCGTCCTGCGGCGGCGATCACCGCCCGTGGCCGAGGGGCCCGAGGCCCGGCCCGCGCGGTGAACCGGCGTGCCGCGCTTCCTCGGACGGTTCCGGGGCCCGCGTTCGGCGGCGGCCCCCCGCGAGGCGGTGTCCGGGACGGCGGCGCGGCCGGCGGGCGGGACCGGTCGCGGGTGCCCCGCGTCGCCGCCGTCCCGCGCGGCCTCGCCGTCCCGTGTGCCCAGGTGCTCCGCCGTCCGCCGAGCGGCGGTGGCGGAACCCCGGGCGGACGGGGGGGGTGGGCGTCTGGTGTTTCCAGCGGCGCCCCCGCGGCGCCCCGTGTGGCGAGGGTCCGGACGCGGCACGCGTCGCGGCGAACCGGCGAGCGGGCGAACCGGCGAAGCGACGGAGCGCCCGAAGCGACGGACCGGTGGAGTGACAGAGCAGCGGTGCGGCGGACCGGCGGAGCGACGACAGGGAGCTGACGGCGGATGACCAGGATTCTGACGGGTGGCCTCGCGAAGGACGAGGTCGCGGGGGCGCTGCGGGCGCTCGACCTCGACGGGTTCGATGTGGAGGTCTCGAACGACATGGACGCGGCGGTCCTGCTCCGCGGTGGGCGGGCCGACTACTACCTGGGCACCTGCCACACGGGGGCGGGCGCCTCGCTGGGGCTGCTGCTCGGTCTGCTGGGCGGCGCGGTGTGTCACACCTTCGGCCGGAGTGTGCCGCGCGAGGACGAGGTGGCCGCGCTTCTGCGGGGCGGCACGCGGGTGTTCGGCTTCGGCCTGGACCAGATCCCCGGCACCGTCCCGGTGCTCGCCCGCGCTATCGCGGCGCACCGCCCCTGACCTGATCCGGCGGCGTCCGGTCCCCCACTGAGGAGCTGCCCGTGCGTACCTCTCTGGTCACTCTCGCGAGCGGGGGCGGTGACGAACTGGGCTTCTCGCTGGCCCAGCAGGTCCTCGTGATCGCGCTGTGCGCGCTCACCGCCCTGATCTCCCATCTGGCGCTGGCGGTCTTCAACGACGGGGTACGTCCCTTCCTGCTGGACTTCGTCCAGGGGCGCTCCACCCGGAACGCCACGACGGCGGTGGCGTTCGGGCTGTCCGCCGGGTTCGTGTTCGGGCTGGGGGCGCCGATGGCGCTGTCGACGGGGGTGCTCAACCCCTGGTTGCTGTTCCTGCCGACGGATGTGCTGGGTTTGCTGGCGCCGCGGAGGTGGCTGGCGCCGCTGCTGGGCGGGGCGTGGGGCGCGGTGGTGGTGTTCGGCCTGAAGGGGGCGAACGATCTGGCGGGCGATCTGCCGGTGGACTTCCTGACGGCGATGCGGGAGATGTCGACGCCGATCCTGTTCCTCTTCACGCTGTTCCCGGTGCTGGCGATCGCCCGGCAGTTCGGCCGGTCGCGCGGCGGGGTGGCGGGGGTCGTCGAGTTGGCGCTGGTGGTGCTGACGATGAAGCTCTGGCCGGACATGTTCGCGGGGGCGCTGGCGATGGCCGTCGGGGTGCTGTTGCTGATCGGTTTCGCGGTCGCCCGGGATCTGGGGCGGCGCCGGGCGGAGCGGCTCGCGGCCACGTCGGCGGACGGTGGGGGCGGCGGCGCGGGGGCGGCGGGGGCGGCCGGGATATCGGGTGCCGGTGGGGAGGGCGGGGAGCGGGACGTGGTGGGGAGGGCGCCGTCGGGTGGGGTGGCGGGGGGCGCGGCAGCGGGTTCGGGCGGGGGTTCGGTGGGGGGTGGGCTGGGGTCGGGGGGCGTCGGGGAGGATCCGGCGGCCTCGCTGTTCGGGGCGAGCGCGGCCCGGCTGCGGCGGCATCTGCCGCTGTTCATGCTGCTGGGCGCGGGGGTGTGTGTGCTGGCGCAGGCGCACGTCTTCGGTGGCGGGGAGGCGACGAGCTTCCTGATCGCGGATGGTGACCACACCGGGGCGGCGCAGGTGGACTTCTACCGGGTGTTCGGCTTCGTGCCGCTGATCGCGACGACGGCGCTGGCTTCGGGGGCGTACGCGATCGCGGGGTTCACGCTGGTGTATCCGATCGGCTACCTGCTGCCGAGTCCGTGGCTGGCGCTGCTGGCGGGGGCGCTGGTGTTCGCCGTCGAGGTGCTGGCCCTGTCGTACGTGGGGCGGCTGTTGGGGAGGCTGCCCTCGGTGCGGGAGTCCTCGGAGTACCTGCGGGGCGCGATCTCGGAGAGTCTGGGGCTGGCGATCCTGTTCGGTTCGCTGATGGCGGCCCACACGATGGGCGGTGGGCTGGGGATTCTGCTGGTGGGTGGGTTGTATCTGCTGAACGAGGCGATGGGGCGGGTCGTGGTGCGGATGGCGGCGGCTCCGGCCGCGGTGCTGGTGGGTGGGGTGCTGCTGAACCTGCTGTACGCGCTGGATCTGTTCACCCCGGTCGCGGGCTGAGTCCGGGATGGCGTTCGGAGGTGTGGTGGAGTCCCTGCGCACCGTCACCGGGGAGCTGCCGGTGTCCGCCGTGGTGGGTCCGGTGCTCCCGCACGAGCATCTCGCGCTGGACCTGAGCCGGGGTGGGGATCCGGCGGCGGTGCTGCGCCCGGAGCCGCACGCGCCGCTGGTGGCGGCCGAACTGTCCGGGCTGGCCGAGGAGTTCGGGCTGGATCTGGTGGTGGAGCTGACCTGTCGTGGGATGGGCCGGTCGGTGCGGGCGCTGGAGTGGATCTCCCGAGTCTCGGGGGTCGCGGTGGTCGCGGCGACCGGCTGGTACTACGAGGCGTTCCACCCGTGGGAGGTCGCGGCGTGGGATGAGGAGGCGCTGGTGGAGACGCTGGTGCGGGAGGCGGCCGGAGGGCTGGACGGCAGCGGGGTCCGGCCGGGGGTGCTGGGGGAGATCGGCAGCCACGGGGAGCGGCCGAGTGGGGCGGAGTCCCGGGTGTTGCGGGCGGCGGCGCGGGCGGCGCGGGTGACGGGGCTGTCGGTGGTGACGCACGCGCAGTTGGGGCGGGGTGGGCTGGCTCAGCTGGAGGTGCTGACGGGGGCGGGGCTGGCGCCGCACCGGGTGTGTGTGGGGCACCAGGATCTGCTGGACGATCCGGCGACGCACCGGGAGTTGGCGGCGTCCGGCGCGTACGTGGCCTTCGACACCGTCGGCAAGGAGCGGTACCAGAGTGACGCGGTGCGGCTGCGGTTGCTGCTGGGTCTGCTGGAGGCGGGGCACGCGGGGCGGGTGCTGCTGAGTTGCGACGTGTCCCGGCACGGCTATCTGCGCGCCTCGGGGGGTGGGGGTTACGGCTGGCTCTTTCGCTCCTTCCTTCCGGCGGCGCGGCGGGCGGGGGTGGACGACGATCTGGTCGATCTGCTGGTGCGGCGTAATCCGCTGCGTTTCCTGTCGGGTGGCGCGGTGGACGGGGACTGAGCGCGGCGGGCGTGCGGCCTGGCGGACGGGCGGGGCGCGGGACGCGCCGGGATGTGCGGAGTGCGGGGCGGGAGAGCCCGGGACCTGGGAGGAGGTGGGGAGGGTGACGGGGGTGGAGGGGGTGCGGCTGCCGGAGACGTTCCCACTGCCGGTGGTGGGGCTGGAGGGCGCGGTGGAGCGGCAGTTCCGGCTGCTGGAGTGTGTGGCGCGGCGGTTCGAGGGGTGGCAGCTGTTCTCCGCCGACGTGGGGGTGGTGCCGGGGCTGGGCCGCCCCTGGAGTACGGCGCGGGTGGAGGAGGTGCTGGCGGACTTCTTCGGCGCGGAGGCGGCCGCCCTGGTGCAGGGGGCTGGTACGGGGGCGATCCGGGCGGCGCTGGGCGCGGTGCTCGGTGCGGGCGATCCGCTGCTGACGCACCGTGCGCCGGTCTACCGCAGTACGGCGGTGACGCTGCGGGGGCTGGGCGTCGCGGTGACCGAGGTCGACTTCAACGACGGGGCGGCGCTGGGCGCGGCGCTCGCCTCGGGCCGGTTCCGGTTCGCGTACGCGCAGCACACGCGGCAGCGGCTGGGGGACTCCTACGAGCTGGGGGCGGTGCTGGCGGCGTGCCGGGCGGCGGGGGTCGCGGTGCTGGTGGACGACAACTACGCGGTGCTGCGGGTGCCGTCCTGCGGTGTGGAGCTGGGCGCCGAGGCATCCTGTTTCTCGCTGTTCAAGCTGCACGGGCCGGAGGGGGTGGGCGCGGTGGTGGGGTCGCGGGAGCTGGTCGGGCGGGTGCGGGCGGACAACTACTCGGGGGGTGGGCAGGTGCAGGGGCCGCAGGCGCTGGACGCGCTGCGGGCGCTGGCGCACGTTCCGGTGCTGTGGGCCGTGCAGTCGCGTACGGGGGCGGAGGTGGCGCGGCGGCTGGCGGCGGGCGAGCTGCCGGGGGTGGCGGATGTGCGGATCGCCAACGCGCAGGACCGCTGTGTGCTGGTGCTGTTGGAGCGGCCGGTGGCGCGGGCGCTGCCGGAGGCGGCGGCGCGGTACGGCGCGGCGCCGTATCCGGTGGGGTCCAACTCCCGGTACGAGGTGGCGCCGCTGGTGTACCGGTTGTCCGGTTCCTCGCTGGAGGACGCGCCGGAGCTGGCGGACTGGGTGGTGCGGGTCAATCCGATGCGGGCGGGTCCCGATCTGGTGCTGGGGATTCTGCGCCGGGCGCTGGAGGACGTGCTGGCGGGTCCGGAGTACGGGACGGGGGGCTGAGGTGTTTCTGGACGCGGTGCTGGCCCGTAATCCGGGGCTGGTGGAGATGGCGGCGGCGCTGCACGCGCGGGGGGTGGTTCCGCCGGACACCTATGTGGTGGACCGGGACGCGGTGGCGGGGAACGCGGAGCTGCTGGCGGCCGGGGCGCGGCGGTGGGGGCTGCGGCTGTGGTGTGTGGTGAAGCAGGTGGGCCGTTGTCCGGAGCTGGTCGGGGTGATCGCGCGGCATCTGCCGCGGTTCGCGGCGATCGATGTGGCGGAGGCGCGGGCGCTGCGCGCGGTGGGTGCTCAGGCGGGGAATGTGGGGCATCTGGCGCAGTTGCCGCGGCGGGCGCTGGACGAGGTGCTGCCGTGGCGTCCGGAGGTGGTGACCGTCTTCGACGTGGAGAACGCGCGGGCGGTGTCGGCCGCGGCGCGGCGGCTGGGGTTTCGGCAGGACGTGTTGCTGCGGTTGGAGAGCGCGGCGGGGGTGGGGTTTCCGGGGCAGGAGGGTGGGGTCGCGCCGGAGTCGCTGGCGGAGGTCGCGGAGCGGGTGGAGGAGTTGCCGGGGGTGCGGATCGCGGGCGTCACGGCGTTTCCGTGTGTGCGGTGTGTGGTGGGGCCGGGGGGTGGGCCGCGGGCCACGGCGAACGTGGGGCGGCTGCTGCGGGCGCGGGCTCTGCTGGAGTCGCGGGGGCACACGGGGTTGTGGCTGAGCGCGCCGGGGGCCACCTCGGTGGCGTCGCTGGGGTTGCTGGCCGGGCTGGGCGCGACGCACGGGGAGCCGGGGCACGCGCTGACGGGGACGACGCCGTTGCACGCGGCCGATCTGGGGCAGCCGGAGCGTCCGGCCTACGTGTACGTCACGGAGGTGGCGCACACGCTGGCCGATGGGCGTCCGGCGGTGTTCGGTGGCGGTTTCTACCCGCGGTCGGGGCCGATGGAGGCGTTGCTGCCACGGTCCGGGGTGCGGCTGCCGGTGCTGCCCTGCCCGCCGGGGAACATCGACTACTACCGGCTGCTGGGGGCGCCGGGCGCGCGGGGGGCGGTGCGGGTCGGGGACACGGCGCTGCTGGCGTTCCGTACGCAGATGTTCGTGACGCGCAGCACGGTGGCGGTGGTGGCGGGGCTCTCGGTGGGGCGTCCCCGGGTGACGGGGTGGTACGACGCGCTGGGCCGGGCGCGCTGAACGGGGTGCGGGAGGCCGGGGGTTGAGCGGGTCCGGGTGCCCGGGCCGGAGGGGTCGGGCCGGTCGCGGGGCCGGGCGGCCCGGTGGTCGGTCAGGGGGTGGCGGGGGTGGTGGCCGCGACGGGTGGGATGGGCGGCCACTCCTCCGACGTGAGGGCGAAGCGTTCGTGGTCGCGCCAGGCGTCGTTGATGAACAGCATCCGGGGGGAGAAGCCCTCGTGGCGGAAGCCGAGTCGCTTCGCCAGGGCGACGGAGCGGCTGTTGTCCGGCTGTACGTTGATCTCCAGCCGGTGCAGTCCGAGGCCGTCCGGGCCGGGCTGGAAGCAGCGGTCGATGATCAGCCGCATGCCCTCGGTCATCCGGCCGGTGCCCGCGTAGGGCACGTAGCTGTCGTAGCCGAGGGAGCCGTTGCGGAACCTGGCCCGCACGATGTTGGCGACGTTGACCCGGCCGACCAGGCCGTGGTCCTCCGCGTCGAAGATCATGAAGGAGCGGAGCGCGGGGCCCTGGCGCCGGAGGAGGTCGGGGAGACCGTCGGGCTCCACCGGGTTCCACGGCCGCAGGTGCTCGGCGGAGCGCACCACGGCCTCGCTGTAGGTGCGCTCGTCCTCGGGCCGGGGAGGGCGGATGTAGACGTTCATGCCGTCATCATCCGCCCCGGGGCGTCTCCGGCTCACTTCGGGGGCAGCATGTCCCGGAACTCCTTGGGCAGTTCGAAGTCGCCCGCGTCCTGACCCGCGCCGGGCAGGCCGAACGCGCCGCTCTGGTTCCCGGTCTTGCGCTGGGCCGCCGCCTCGGCTTCCTGCTTGCGCTTCATGGGGTTGCCCGACTGCCGCTTGCCCTTGGCCTTCTTCTGCTGCTTGGCCTTCTTCTTGCCGCCGCCCGCGCCGGGCATGCCCGGCATTCCCGGCATTCCGGGGACGCCGCCGCCCTGGGCCATCTTGGACATCATCTTGCGGGCCTCGAAGAACCGCTCGACGAGGTTCTTCACGGCGCTGACGTCCACGCCGGAGCCGCGGGCGATGCGGGCGCGGCGGGAGCCGTTGATGAGGGTGGGCTCGGCCCGCTCGGCGGGCGTCATGGACTTGATGATCGCGGCCGTGCGGTCCACGTCTCGCTCGTCCAGGTTGTCGATCTGGTCCTTCATCTGGCCCATGCCGGGCATCATGCCGAGCAGTTTGGAGATGGAGCCCATCTTGCGGACCTGTTCCATCTGGGCCAGGAAGTCGTCGAGCGTGAACTCCTTGGGGCCCTTCTGGAGCTTGGCCGCCATCTTCTCGGCCTCTTGCTGGCTGAAGGTCTGTTCGGCCTTCTCGATCAGCGTGAGCATGTCGCCCATGCCGAGGATGCGGGACGCCATGCGGTCCGGGTGGAAGGCGTCGAAGTCGTCCAGCTTCTCGCCGTTGGAGGCGAACATGACCTGCTTGCCGGTGACCTGGGCGACGGACAGCGCCGCACCGCCCCGGGCGTCGCCGTCGAGCTTGGAGAGGACCACGCCGTCGAAGCCGACGCCGTCGCGGAAGGCCTCGGCGGTGGCGACGGCGTCCTGGCCGATCATCGCGTCGACGACGAAGAGGATCTCGTCCGGGCTGACCGCGTCCCGGATGTCGGCGGCCTGCCGCATCAGGTCCTCGTCGATGCCGAGGCGGCCCGCGGTGTCGACGAGGACCACGTCGTGCTGCTTGTCCCGGGCGTAGGTGATGGAGTCCTTCGCGACCCGCACGGGGTCGCCGACCCCGTTGCCGGGCTCGGGCGCGTAGACGGCGACGCCGGCGCGCTCGGCGACCACCGAGAGCTGGTTGACCGCGTTGGGCCGCTGTAGGTCGCAGGCGACGAGCAGCGGGGTGTGCCCCTGCTGCTGTAGCCAGCGGCCGAGCTTGCCCGCGAGGGTGGTCTTACCCGCGCCCTGGAGACCGGCGAGCATGATGACGGTCGGCGGATGCTTGGCGAAGCGGAGGCGCCGGGTCTCGCCACCGAGGATGTTGATCAGTTCCTCGTTGACGATCTTGATGACCTGCTGGGCGGGGTTGAGGGCCTGCGAGACCTCGGCTCCCAGTGCCCGCTCCTTGACCTGCTTGATGAAGGCCCGGACGACGGGGAGCGCGACGTCCGCCTCCAGCAGGGCGACCCGGATGTCCCGTGCCGTGCTGTCGATGTCCGCCTCGGTCAGGCGGCCTCGGCTCCGGAGATTCTTGAACGTACTCGCCAAGCGGTCGGAAAGAGTATCGAACACGGCGCTCGTCGGTCCTCAGAGTCGGGGGAAGCGGTCAACCGTCCCCAGGGTATCTGGCCGGGGCGCGGAACGGTCCCGCCCGCTTCCCCCGGCTCCCGGGGCCCCGGCCGAGGGCGCGCCCCGCTACCGCGCGCGCTCCGCCGGCACCGGCGACGGGACGGGGGCGGCGGCCGACGGCGGCGGTGACGCGGCCGGGGTTCCGCCGGGGGCGCCGGCGAAGGTGCCGAGGTCGTAGGCGGACTCCGCGTGGTAGGCCCGGTCGACGCCGCTGACCTCCTCGCTCTCGGTGGCGCGGAAGCCCATCGTGGCCTGGACGAGCCGGGCCAGCAGCCAGGAGGCCACGAAGGAGAAGGCCAGCACGGCGAGGGCGCCGAGCGCCTGCTTCCCGAACTGCTCCACACCGGCCACGCCTCCGGTGGCCAGGAAGCCGACCATGAGCGTGCCGATGAGCCCACCCACCAGGTGGACCCCGACCACGTCGAGGGAGTCGTCGTATCCCAGCCGGAACTTGAGACCGGCGGCCCAGGAGCAGACGGCTCCGGAGACGACACCGATGGCGAGCGCGCCCAGCGCGTTGACGTGGGCGCCGGACGGGGTGATCGCCACCAGCCCGGCGACGGCGCCGGAGGCCGCGCCGACGGTGGTGAACGCGCCGTGCCGGACCCGTTCGCGGGCCAGCCAGCCGAGGACGGCGGCGCCGGTGGCGAGCTGGGTGTTGAGCGCCATCGTCGCGGAGCCGCCGTTGGCGGCCAGTTCCGAACCAGCGTTGAAGCCGAACCAGCCGAACCAGAGCAGCGCGGCACCCAGCATGACCAGCGGCAGGCTGTGGGGCCGCATCGGGTCCCGGGTGAGGCCGATCCGCTTGCCGACCACCAGCACCGCGGCCAGCGCGCCCGCCCCCGCGTTGATGTGCACCGCGGTGCCTCCCGCGAAGTCGATGACCTCCATCTCGTAGAGCCAGCCGCCCTCGGCCCACACCCAGTGCGCGACGGGGAAGTAGACGACGGTGAGCCACAGCGCGATGAACACCGCCCAGGCGCCGAACCGGACCCGGTCGGCGAGCGCCCCGCTCATCAGGGCCGGGGTGATGACGGCGAACATCATCTGGAACACGGCGAAGGCGAGGACGGGGATACCGCCCTCCTCGGTCAGCGTCTCCCCGGTGACGCCCCGGAGGCCGACGAGGTCCAGGTTGCCGATGACGCCGCCGATGTCCGGGCCGAACGCCAGCGAGTAGCCGTACAGCACCCAGAGGACGCTCGCGACGCCGAGCGAGATGAAGCACATCATCAGCATGTTGAGCGCGCTCTTGACCCGGACCATGCCGCCGTAGAAGAAGGCGAGGCCGGGGGTCATCAGCATGACCAGGAACGCGCAGATCAGTACGAATGCGGTGTCCGCGCTGTTCAACGGGGGTCTCCTCGGGGTGCGGCCGCCGGGGGCGGGTTCGGGAGCGGGGTCGCCCGACAGGCTGCCGAACCCGCGTTTCCCCGGGCCTCGCACGACATTTCCCCGCGGTGACGAGGACACCCGGGGCGTTACGGCCGCGTGACGGCCCGGCGGGGCCAGCGAGCGGTGGGCGGCGAAAGCCGGGAGCGACCGGGCAGAGGAGGAGAGAAGGAGGGAAGGGGGACAGGGGGAGATGGAACGGGAGAAGGGGAAACGAGGCGGGGTGGGCGGGCGGAAGGGTCAGCAGGCGAGCACGGGTTCACCCGAGGGCAGCACCGCCGAGACCCGTTCGCTGAGCTGGACCACCTCGGCCAGGTCGCCGTAGTCCCGCACGGCCGAGGCGGCCGTCTTCCGCAGCCGGTTGTTAACCCGCTCCGACCGCAGCCGCCGCGCCAGCTCGGTGGCCTCCGCCGCGCAGGAGACGCAGTGCTCGGGCTCGGCCTGCAACAGGTGCACGCTGGCCATCCCGATCAGGTTCAGCGCGTACGACCTGCGGTGACCGCCGTGCTCCGTCTCCCGCGACTCCCGTCGGAACAGCTCCACGGCCCGCTCCATCGCGGGCCGGGCCAGCGAGGCGTAGGTGGGGCTGCGCCCGGAGGCGTACCCCAGGTCGCGGTACGAGTGGGCGATCTCGGCGCAGAGTTCGGCCTCCGAGAAGAACCGGATCCAGTCCGGGTCGCCGTCCGTCGGCGTGGCCTCCTCGAAGGTCTCCTCCGCCATCCGCACGGCCCGCTTGCACTTCCCCGGCTGGCCCAGGTTCGCGCAAGCGCGGGCCTCCATCGCGTACAGCATCGACTGGACGCGGGGGGTGGCGCCCTCCCGGCCGCCGTACTGGGCGAGGTGGATCAGCTCCAGCGCGTCCTCCGCGCGGCCGAGGTGGATCATCTGGCGGGCCATGTCGCTCAGCACGTACGAGCCGAGGGGCCGGTCCCCCGCCTCCTTCGCCGCGTGCAGCGCGAGGACGAAGTACTTCTGCGCGGTGGGCTGGAGCCCGACGTCGTAGCTCATCCAGCCGGCCAGTTCGGCCAGTTCGGCGGTGACGGTGAACAGGCGGCGGGTCATCTCGGCCGGGTGGGATTCCTGGAGCAGCTCCGTGACCTCGTGCAGCTGGCCGACGACCGCCTTACGGCGCAGCCCGCCGCCGCACTGCGCGTCCCACTCGCGGAACATCACGGTGGTCTGCTCCAGCAGTTCCAGCTCGGGCGGCGAGAGGCGCACGCCGCGCCGGGCGCCGCCCGCGCCCCCGCCCGGCGTCGGCACGGAGGCGGGCACCCCACCGGGGACCGGTGGCGCGACCTGGCCGGGGGGGCTCGGCACCAGCCACCGCTGCATCGGCTCGACGAGCTGCGGTCCGGCCGACATCGCCAGCGAGGTGCCGAGGAATCCGCGTCTGCCGAGCATCAGATCGCCGCGGGTGAACTCGCTGATCATGGCGATGGTCTGCGGCGCGGCCCAGGGCAGGTCGACGCCGGAGGCGGCGGGCGACTGCCGGGGAGGCCGCAGGCCGAGGTCCTCGGCGGCCACGACGCAGCCGAAGCGTTCGGAGAACAGCTCGGAGAGGATGCGCGGGATCGGCTCCCTGGGCTGCTCCCCCACCAGCCAGCGGCGGACCCGCGAGGTGTCGGTGGAGATGTGGTGGGCGCCGAGCTGGCGGGCTCTTCGGTTGACCTGCCGGGCGAGTTCCCCCTTGGACCAGCCGCTCCGCACGAACCAGGAACTGAGTCGCTCGTTCGGGCACTTACCGGACTGGGCCTGCCCACCCTCGGTCACTGACGACGCCCCCATCCGGCCTCTTCGCAAGCCAAGCCGTCCGGCACCGCCACGCCCCGGGCGGGGGCGAGTTCCGCCGTGCCTCCGGCATACCCACATACAGCCGAGTCCCGCTCCCGTATGTGCACCGAAAGTAATCCTACGGTCACGGCGACGGGAGGGCGAAATCGTAAACGCCACCATTCGCCACCCCTCCTCGTGAGCGACCCCCCGTCGCGTCGCGCTTGACTGGTACCCCGGGTGGGGGGCCGTGCGCGCACGGTGCCGGGCTCACGGACCGCCCGCCCTCGTCACTGCGGGAACGGACGTTCCGTTGGAGGGAGCATGGGCTTCACGATCGGCGGCCTCGGCGGTCCGCGGGAGGTTCGTGACCTGCGCCCCGGCGCGCGCCGCCGGAATCTGGCCTCCGTCCACACGGCGGTCGCCGAGTACGCGGGGCTGTGGGGCTGGGCCGTCGTTCCGGGGACCCGGGCGGTGCGCGGCGCGGGCGGGCGCACCGACTGCTCCTGCGGGGTCGCGGAGTGCGCCGCCCCGGGGGCGCACCCACTGGACCCGGAGCTGGAGGTACCTCCCGGCGCCACCTGGGACGAGGCGGTGCGCGTCTGGCGGCGGGCGCCGGGCGCCGCGATGCTCCTCCCCCTCGGCCGCGCCTTCGACGTCCTGGAGGTCGCCGAACGGGCCGGGCGCCGCGCGCTGGACCGGCTGGAGCGGATGGGGCTGCCGCTCGGCCCGGTGGCCGTCACCCCGCACGGGCGGGCGTGGTTCCTCGTCCGCCCCGGTGCCGCGGCCGAACTGCCCGGTCTGCTCTACCGCATGGGGTGGGACGACGCGGAGCTGGACCTCACGGTCCGGGGCGCGGGTGAGTACGTCACCGCTCCCCCGTCGGACCTCGGCGGCCTCGGCCCGGTGCGCTGGCTGCGGGCGCCCGCTCTGGAGACGGCGGGCCGGACGCCACACGCGCGGCAGGTGCTGGGCACCCTCGCCTACGTCTGTCACCGCTGCGCCCCCGGGCGGCGGCACCCCCGCGGCGGCCACGGCTAGCGCGTCGCCTCCACGGCCGGTCGCCCCCGGGCCGGTCCGCCCCGCGCCCCGCCGCCCGGTACCGTCCGCTCCACGCGAGCGGGCCGGGCCGGTGCGGCAACGAGGGGCGCGGGGGCGCGTCGCGGATCGCTCCGTCAGTCTCCGTCGATCAGCGCGTCGACGAAGGCGGCGGGCTCGAAGGGCGCCAGGTCGTCCGGCCCCTCGCCCAGCCCGACCAGCTTGACCGGCACGCCGAGTTCCCGCTGCACCGCGACGACGATGCCGCCCTTGGCGGTGCCGTCCAGCTTGGTCAGGACGATGCCGGTGATGTCGACGACCTCGGCGAAGACCCGGGCCTGGACCAGGCCGTTCTGCCCGGTGGTGGCGTCGAGCACCAGCAGCACCTCGTCCACCGGGCCCTGCTTCTCCACGACCCGCTTGACCTTCCCGAGCTCGTCCATCAGCCCGGTCTTGGTGTGCAGCCGTCCCGCGGTGTCGATGAGCACCACGTCGGCTCCCGCCTCGGTGCCCTCCTTGACGGCGTCGAAGGCGACGGACGCGGGGTCCCCGCCCTCGGGTCCGCGGACGGTCCGGGCCCCGACCCGGCGGCCCCAGGTCTCCAGCTGGTCGGCGGCGGCGGCGCGGAAGGTGTCGGCGGCGCCCAGCACCACCGACCGGCCGTCGGCCACCAGGACCCGGCCGAGCTTCCCGGTCGTGGTGGTCTTGCCGGTGCCGTTGACCCCGACGACGAGCACCACTCCGGGGCGGTCGACGGCGCCCTGGGTCTCGGTGCGCACGGCGCGGTCCAGCTCCGGGCCGACCAGTTCCAGCAGCTCCTCGCGGAGCAGGGCCCGCAGTTCCTCGGGGGAGCGGGTGCCGAGCACCTTCACCCTCTCCCGGAGGCGTTCCACCAGCTCCTGGGTGGGGGCGACCCCGACGTCCGCGGTGAGGAGGGTGTCCTCGACCTCCTCCCAGGTGTCCTCGTCGAGGCGGTCCCGGGACAGGAGCGTCAGCAGGCCCTTGCCCAGCGAGTTCTGCGAGCGGGAGAGCCGCTCGCGAAGGCGCACGAGCCGCCCGGCGGTCGGCTCCGGGGTCTCGATCTCGGGCTCGGCCGGGGTCTCGGGGGCCTCGGCGGCCGGTGCCTCCGGCTCGGGTAGCTCGGCCTCCTCGACGGTGGCCCCGGGTTTCTCGGGGGCTCCCTCCGCCTCTTCCCCGACATGGGGTTCGGCGGGAGGCGCGGTGGTGCCGGTGGCTTCGGGCTTCGGCTGTTCGCGGGCCTTCTTCTTCCGCCCGCTGACGACGAGGCCGCTGATCGCGGCGATCGCGATCAGGGCGATGACTACGACAAGGATGACGATTTCCATAGCCCGTCCAGTATCCGCCACCCACCGGGCGGGAGGGGGCTGCCCCGGCTCTCCGCGCCGGGCGGCAGGTCACGGCCATCCCGGCGGGCGGCTGGACTCGGGCGCGACGGGGAGCGCGCCCCGGCGCTGCCCCGGCACCTGACCGGGGCAGCGTCTCGGTACGGAGTGGGCGGCGGGGTGTGAGCCCATCTCCTCCCCCGGTTCCCCCGCGCGCGGCCCCGCCGTTGGCGGGAGCCGGTCCGCGTGGGGAGCGGGGCCGTCTGGCGGACGGACGTGCCGGGGGCTTCCTTCCGGGGCGCGCGGATCCGGCGGATCCGGAATCGCCGGTGGACGATCTCCGCGCGGCCCGGCGGGCGAAACCCTGCCGTGTGGTCCATCGATTGATGTACGCCACCATCTGAAGGTGAACGCGACACCCAGGAGCCTATGAGTTCAGGTGTCAAAGTCAATACGCCGAACTGGCAGGCGTGCGCCATGAGATGACGCTCGGGAGTTTCAGTACCTGAACGTGATGCGATCTGCCGCCTCCCCCTCCCCACCCGCCCCGCACACCCCCGCGACCAGCCGGGGACGCCCGGCGTGATCGCCTGACGCGGGCCGGGTGGCCAGGGCGGTGACCGGCGGGCGACCGCGGTGGGCGCGGGTCACCGTGGGACGCGCGGGCTCAGCCCAGCCGCTGGCTGATGACCTTGGAGACGCCGTCGCCCTGCATGGAGACGCCGTAGAGGGCGTCCGCGACCTCCATGGTCCGCTTCTGGTGGGTGATCACGATGAGCTGGGAGCTGTCCTTGAGCTCCTTCATGATCCGGATCAGCCGCTGGAGGTTGGTGTCGTCCAGCGCCGCCTCCACCTCGTCCATGACGTAGAACGGGCTGGGGCGCGCCTTGAAGATGGAGACCAGCAGCGCGACGGCGGTGAGTGAGCGCTCGCCGCCGGACAGCAGCGACAGCCGCTTGACCTTCTTCCCCGGTGGCCTGGCCTCCACGTCCACCCCGGTGGTCAGCATGTTCTCCGGGTCGGTGAGCACCAGACGGCCCTCCCCGCCGGGGAAGAGCCGGGAGAAGACGCCCTCGAACTGCCGGGCGGTGTCGTGGTACGCCTCGGTGAAGACCTGCTCGACCCGCTCGTCGACCTCCTTCACCACCTGGAGCAGGTCGGCGCGGGTCTTCTTGAGGTCCTCCAGCTGCTCGCTGAGGAACTGGTGCCGCTCCTCCAGCGCCGCGAACTCCTCCAGCGCCAGCGGGTTGATCTTCCCGAGCTTCTGGTAGGCGCGCTCGGCCGCCCGGAGCCGCTTCTCCTGCTCCGCCCGGACGAACGGCACCGGTTCGGCGGGCTCCTCCGCCCGCCCGTCGCCGGGCGTCTCCCCGGCGGCCTCCTCGCCCTCCGCCGGCGACGGCGGCGGCACCGGCTGGTCCGGCCCGTAGTCGCGGACGAGCCCGGCGGGCTCCACCCCCAGCTCCTCCAGCGCCCGGGCCTCCAACTGCTCGATCCGCAACCGCTTCTCGGCGCCCAGCACCTCGCCCTTGTGGACCGAGTCGGTGAGCTTGTCAAGCTCCTCCTTGAGTTCCCGGCCCTGCTTGCGCTCCTCGGTCAGCGCCTGTTCCCGCTCGGCCTTGGCACGCCCCGCCGCCTCGCGCTCCTCGGCGGCGCGCACCAGGGAGACCTCGACGTGTGCGAGGAGCTGCCGGGCACCCGCGGCCACCGCCCCGGCGACCTCGGCCTCCCGGCGCATCCGGGCCCGGCGCCGCTCGGCCCGCTCGCGCGCCTCGCGCTCGGCCCGCGCCGCCCGGTCCAGCGAATCCGCCCGCCCGGCCAGGGACTTGACCCGCTCCTCGTGGGTGCGCACCTGGAGGCGCGCCTCCATCTCGGTCTGCCGCGCGTTGGCTCCGTCGGCCGCCAGCCGGTCCCGTTCGGAGGTGTCCGGGTCCTCGGCGTCCTCCTCGTGCGCCTCCTCCGCGACCAGCAGGCGTTCCGCGAGTTCCTCCGCCTCTCGACGGGCCTGGTCGAGCGCCTCCTCTGCCTTGGCCACGGCGGCTTCGGCCCGCTCCGCCTCGCCGGTGGCGCCGCGCGCCTGCCCGCCGAGCCGGCCGAGCTGGCCCGCCGTGCGGGACTTCTCCTTCTCGGCCGCGCTCCGGCGCGCGCCCAGCTCGTCCACGAGCGCGGCGCAGTCGGCGCGGTGCGCGGTGGCCGCCTCCAGGGCCCCGCCCAGCTCCTTGCGCCGGACCTCCAGCTCCGCGAGTTCCGCGACCGCCTCGTCCACCGCGGCCTGGACCTCCAGCAGGCTGGGTGCCCCCGCCGCGCCTCCCTGCGCGAGGTGGACACCGAGCAGGTCGCCCTCGCTGGTGACGGCGGTGAGCTCCGGCCGCTGGAGGACTAGCCGTTCGGCCTCCTCCAGCGTGTCGACGACGACCACGCCGCGCAGCAGGGCGGCCAGCGCGGGCCGCAGGCCCTCGGGGGCGCTGACCAGCGTCTCGGCCCAGCGCGGCCCCTCGTCCGCGGCGTCCTGACGGAGGGGGGCGGGTTGCGGTGCCCCGGGCGGCGGGCCCTGCCCGGCGAGCAGGACCGCCGCGCGGCCCGCGTCCCGCTCCCGGAGCAGCCGCAGCGCCTCCGCCGCCGTGGCCGGTCCGTCCACCGCGACGGCGTCGGCGGCGGCGCCCAGCGCGGCGGCGAGGGGCACCTCGAAGCCCGGGGTGACCGTGAGGAGTTCGGCGGCCGGGCCGAGCAGCCCGCTCAGCGCGTCCCCCGCGCTCAGCAGGGCGCCGGTGCCGTCCTTCCGGCGCAGGCCCAGCGCGAGCGCGTCCCGCCGGGCCGAGGTGGCGGCGGTCTCCCGTTCGACGGTGGCGACCGCCTCGCGGGCGGCGGTGAGCCGTTGCTCGGCCTCCTCGGCGGCGTGGCGGGCCGCCTCGTGGCGGTGGGACAGTTCCTCGTCGCCCGCCTCCAGGCCCTCGGCCTCGGCGCGCAGTTCCTCGTACTCGCGCTGGGCGGCCTCCGCGCGCTCCCGCGCCCCGTCCCGTGCCGAGCTGAGCCGGTCGATCTCCGCCTGGGCGGAGGCGACCCGGCCGCGCGCGGCGCCGGACTGGCCGCGCAGCCGCTCCAGTCCCTCGCGGCGGTCGGCGAGGGCGCGGGCGGCGTCGCGCAGGCGCCGCTCCTCCTCCGCCAGCCGCCGTTCCAGCTCGGTGCGGTGCGCGACGGTGTCGTCGAGCGCGCCGGACGCGGCCTCCAGGGCGGCCTCCAGCTCCGCCTCCTGTTCCCGCACCCGGGCCGCCTCGCTCTCCAGCTCCTCTGGCTCCCGTCCGCGCCGTTCCTCCGGGGGCGCGGACACGGCGTGCTGGTGCCGCTGATCGGCGAGGCCGACGGTGCCGCGCACCCGCTCGGCGAGCTGCGACAGCTCCTGCCAGGTGCGCTGGGCGCGGTCCAATCGGGGGGCCAGTGTGCGCACCCGCTGTTCGAGTTCGGCCTCGCGGCGCAGGGCGCTCTTCAGCTCCGCCTCCGCCGCGCTCTTGCGTTCCTTCAGCGCGGCCTCGTCGGCGACCTCGTGGCTGAGGGCCCGGCGGAGGGTCACCAGGTCGTCCGCGAGGAGGCGCAGCCGCGCGTCCCGCAGTTCGGCCTGGATCACCTGCGCCTTGCGCGCGGCGGCGGCCTGCCGTCCGAGGGGTTTGAGCTGGCGGCGCAGCTCGTCGGTGAGGTCCTGGACGCGGGAGAGGTTGGCCTGCATCGCGTCCAGCTTGCGCAATGCCTTCTCCTTGCGCTTGCGGTGCTTGAGGACTCCGGCGGCCTCCTCGATGAAGGCGCGGCGGCCGGTCGGATCGGCGTGCAGGACGCCGTCGAGCTGGCCCTGCCCGACGATCACGTGCATCTCGCGGCCGATGCCGGAGTCGGAGAGGAGTTCCTGGATGTCGAGGAGGCGGCAGGTGTCGCCGTTGAGCTGGTACTCGCTGCCGCCGTTGCGGAACATGATCCGCGTGATGGTGACCTCGGAGTAGTCGATGGGGAGGGCGCCGTCCGAGTTGTCGATCGTCAGGGAGACCTCGGCGCGGCCCAGCGGGGGGCGGCCGGTCGTCCCGGCGAAGATGACGTCCTCCATCTTGCCGCCGCGCAGGGACTTGGCGCCCTGCTCGCCCATCACCCAGGACAGGCCGTCGACCACGTTGGACTTGCCCGAGCCGTTGGGGCCCACGACACAGGTGATGCCGGGCTCGAAGCGCAGTGTGGTGGCGGAGGCGAAGGACTTGAAGCCCCGCATCGAAAGGCTCTTGAGGTGCACGCGTGTGGACTCTACTGAGGTCGGCCGGGCGGTGTCGCGCCGACGGCGCGGTCATCGCCCGGGCATTGGGTTTTCGCGGGGTCCGGCGGGTTTCACCGGGAAGTGAGCAGGGCACATCAGTCGGTAACGAAGCGACTGGGGGCGCACGGGCGTGGCGTATCGGGGTGGTGCGCGACCGTGCCGAAACGACGAAGGGACGCCGAAGCGTCCCTTACACGTTTCTGTACGGCTGACGGTGCTCTGACCGGCCCGGGTGCGGGTCAGGTCAGCGCGGGCTCCGCCGAGGGTACGTCGATGCCGTCGAGCACCGAGTCGTGATGCCGTGCGGCGGCGGCCAGAGCGTCGTTCTCGGCCTGAATCCGGACCAGCTCGGATTCGAGGTCCTGGACACGCTGCTGAAGCCGTCGCATCTCGGCGAGGACTCGGGGGTCGGAGCCGCCGACGTAACCGAGAAGCGCCTTTGCCATGATGGATGGTCCTCCACACTGAGTGACCGACCGAAGCGGTGGTGGGTCGTGAGGGATTCGCACCCGCAGTGTCTGCTCTGGACTTTTAGCTCGTTCTCAGGATCAAACAGCTCAGGTGCGCGGGGCTTCAAGAGTCTCACCAAAAGGATTGACGGTCAACACGATCACACCCCGCGCCCCGGGCCTGCCCTGTCTCGACGGCGATGGACGCCGGAGCTGAC
Organism: Streptomyces sp. AJS327; assembly: GCF_013450295.1. Lineage (GTDB taxonomy): Bacteria > Actinomycetota > Actinomycetes > Streptomycetales > Streptomycetaceae > Streptomyces. The sequence continues at coordinate 754,533 of NZ_SKBR01000002.1, read as the reverse complement.
TGCCCGCCGGGGGTACGCAAGATCGTTCTCTGGTTTGCCCGAGGCTGCCTTGTGGCCGCAGCCTTCCACGGCGGAGCGGGATTGGCAACAGTTGTGGATCACCGGATCGCGAACCCGTCATAGCCTCCCCGTGGCTCGTCCCAGATCTCGGTGACGCCCTCCACGCTTCCCGGTGTGTCGCCGGCGCGGAGCCACTCCAGCAGCTCCGCGCACCGGTCCCCGGCGCCCTCGGCCACCACCTGCACCCGCCCGTCGGACAGGTTGCTGACGAAGCCGGAGAGTCCGCCGATCCGGAGCGCGCTGGCGCGGGTGAACCAGCGGAAACCAACTCCCTGCACCTGACCGCGCACCCAGGCCGTCATCCGGACGCCTTCGTCCCGCTTGGGGTCACATGTGGCTGACATGGCGGGAACGGTATCCGGACATTTCTTCGGCAACCACAACCACCCCTCGCGTCATGCCGTACAGTCCGCGTGAACTCGTCTCACACATACGTGTGGAACTGGTGACCGCCTAGCCACATCGAGCCAAGTGAGGTCAGCAGAGATGGGACGCCATCGACGCGCCACCCCAGCTCCGGCCCCCGCGGCCCCCGCGGGCGCCCCGCACACCGCTCGCCCCGAGGTCGGTGGCCGGCACCGCGCCGGTCAGCGGCGGCGGGAGACGGTCCCCGTACGCACCGGTCTGCTGAGCGCCTCCGCGGCGATGGCCATGGGGGCCGTCGCCGTCGCCTCCGGCCTGGTCCCGGGCGTGGGCGGGCAGTTCGGCAGCGCGCCGGGCAGCGGCCGTGTGCAGGCGGACGGCATGGGCGACCCCGAGACGGGCGGCGGTCTGCCCGATCCCTCCCCCACCGCCGACCGGGAGCTGCCGGATGACGGCGAGCGGGGTGAGCGGGCCAGCGAGCGCCCTGGCACCCCCTCGGCGGAACCCTCCCGCACTGAGGGGCGGCCCTCGGCGAAGCCGGAGCCGTCCCGGAACGACGGAGAGAAGCCGGAGACCTCCCGCCCCTCGGAGGAGGCCGGATCCGGCACGGGCTCGGGCCCCGGGAAGGACACCGGGCGTCAGCCGAGCCCGAAGCCCGAGGAGTCCACCGCGCCCGAGCGGAGTGGCGAGAGCGCCGCCGAGGCCGAGGTCCTCCGGCTGGTCAACGACGAGCGGGCCAAGGCGGGTTGCCCCCGGGTGACGGCCGACCCCGAACTCGCGGAGCTCGCCGGGGACTTCAGCCAGGACATGGCGCGCCGGGGCTTCTTCTCCCACACCACCCCGGACGGCAAGAGCCCCTGGGACCGCGCCGAGGAGAGCGGGATAACCGGCCTCGGTGGCGAGAACATAGCCCGCGGCCAGGCCAACGCCCGGTCCGTGATGGACTCCTGGATGAACAGCCCGGGCCACCGGGCCAACATCCTCAACTGCGACTACCGCACCCTCGGGGTCGGCACGCACTTCGCCGAGGGCGGCCCCTGGTGGACGCAGGACTTCGGCTTCTAGCCCGCGGCCCCGCGAGCGGGGCCCGGGCCACGCGGCCCGGGTCCGCCGCTGAGCCGTCGCACCCACCGGAGCATGCCCCCGGACGCGCGTGTCCTCCGGGGTGCCCTCCCATCGGGCTCGCGGCCTTCCCCCCTTCTGGCTCCTCCGGCTCCCGGGGCGGGCGGACTCCGTCCGGCCGCGCACGCCCACCCGGCGCCCCGGCTGAGCCGGGGGTCACCGAACGCGCGGAGGAGGCGGGTCCTCGGTTCCCGGGGACGCTGGTATCGCCCGAAGCGGGGAGGCCCAGCCGGAAAAGACCGGGGCGGCTCAGTTCGGCCGGGACGGGCCGGAGCGCCTGCCCGGCTGGGGCGGGCGCGGCGGTACGGGCTGGCGGACGGCCGTGCCCCTGGGTCGCGCTCCGGCGGGCCGGGCGGGGGCACCGCCGCGCGCGGCGGCGGGAACGCCGGGCGGGACGCCCTGCCGGGCGCGAGTCCGCGTCACCGGCCGTGGGGTGCGCTGGCAGCGCGGGCAGAAATAGCTGGAGCGGTTCATCCACGAGCTGCGGCGCAGCGGGGTGCCGCAGCGGCGGCAGGGCTCGTCCTCCCGGCCGTAGGCGTCGAGGGAGCGGCCGAAGTAACCGGACTCGCCGTTGACGTTGACGTAGAGGCTGTCGAAGCTCGTGCCGCCGACGGCGAGGGCCGCGTTCATCACGTCCCGGGTGTGGGCGAGCAGTTCCCTGGTCAGGGTGCGGGTGAGGGTCGCCGTGGGCCGGTCGTAGTGCAGCCGGGCGCGCCACAGCGCCTCGTCCGCGTAGATGTTGCCGACGCCGCTGATGACGGACTGGTCGAGCAGCGCCCGCTTGATGGTGGTGCGGCGGCGGCGCAGCGCGGTGTGGAAGGCGGCCTCGTCGAAGTCCGGGTCCAGCGGGTCGCGGGCGATGTGCGCGATGACGTCCGGGAGGCCCTCCTCGGTTCCCTGGTGCAGGGAGAGTCCGCCGAAGGTGCGCTGGTCGACGAAGCGCAGTTCGCCGTTGTCCGGGTCGGTGAAGGTGATGCGGACGCGCAGGTGCTTCTCGTCGGGCGCGTCGGTGGGCTGGATGAGGAGCTGCCCGCTCATGCCGAGGTGGGCGAGGACGGAGTCGCCCGGTGGTCCGTCGTCCCCGGCCTCGCCCGGGGGCGCGGCCCCGGGCGGGGGACCGAGTGGCAGCCAGAGGTACTTTCCGCGGCGGCGGGCCGGTCCGATCCGGCTTCCCCGGAGCCGTGCGACGAAGTCGTGGGGACCGGCGGTGTGACGGCGCGTGGCGCGGGGGTGGAGCACTTCGACGCTCGCGACGGTTCGGCCGCTGGCCCAGCGTTCCAGGCCGCGACGTACCACTTCGACTTCGGGCAGCTCGGGCACGGGGGTCTCCTCCGGTGGGGGTCGCCGACAGGGGGGCGCCGGCCCCGGCGGCCCGGCGCTCTTGGCTGAGTATGGCCCCTCACCGGCGATGACGGGGTGGTCGAGGTCTCAACGGGGCCGGTCCTCTTCCCTATCGGGGCTGGTACGGAACCGGTGCGCGCTCTGTGTGGTGGACGCACGGGGCGGATGTGACGCCCGGGGCGGTGGGTGACCCGTGGGGCATACGGGCCGGGTGGGGTTGCTGAGGCGCGAGGTGCCCGGCGCCCCCGGGCGCGGGCCGGGTGGGCGGGGGGGGAATCGCCGGACGGGCTCCGCGGGGCGGCGTGGCGTGCGCGGACGGGGAGGCGGGCGGCGGCAGCGCCCCGGGGTGGGCGGTCGGATCCGCCGCCTGGGCGTGGACACGCGGACGCCCCCGCGGCGGTCGACCGACGGGGGCGAGGGGGCGCGTCAGCCGGGGGTGGGGGCGTCGTCCGTCCGGGGCTGCTGTGCCCCGGCGCGGTCACCGCCGTCCGCCGTCTCGGCGTTCTCGTTCCGCTGGGCGGAGATGGCCCGCCAGGCGGTCTCCGCCGCCTGCTGCTCCGCTTCCTTCTTGCTGCGTCCCGTGCCGGTGCCGTACGCGACACCACCGACGCGGGCAGCAGCCGTGAAGACCTTCTCGTGGTCGGGTCCGGTCTCGGTGACCACGTACTCCGGGACGCCGAGGCCCTCGGCCGCGGTGAGTTCCTGGAGGCTGGTCTTCCAGTCGAGTCCGGCGCCGAGGTTGGAGGACCGCTCGATCAGCGGGTCGAACAACCGGTGCACGAGTTCACCCGCGGCCTTCAGCCCCTGGTCCAGGTAGACCGCGCCGATGACGGCTTCCAGGGTGTCCGCGAGGATGGACGCCTTGTCGCGGCCGCCGGTGCCTTCCTCTCCGCGTCCGAGGCGGATGAAGGTACCGAGTTCGAGGCCGCGTGCCACTCCGGCGAGCGCGCGGGAGTTGACCACGGCGGCGCGCAGCTTGGCGAGCTGTCCCTCCGGGAGATCGGGGTGCGCGCGGTAGAGGGTGTCGGTGACGACGAGCCCGAGGACGGAGTCGCCGAGGAATTCGAGGCGCTCGTTGGTGGGGAGCCCACCGTTCTCGTACGCGTACGAGCGGTGTGTCAGCGCACGCACCAGAAGGGCGGGCTCAAGTGTGTACCCGAGCCGCCCTTCCAGGAGCGTGAGGGACGAGGCCGCATCCACCAGGTCCGCCGATGTGCCCCCGCCGTCGGGCTGGGGCTCTCCGGGCGTGCCGGCGTCTGTCATATAGCCCGTCACCCGCCGATCAGACCTCTAGGACCTGACGCTTGTTGTAGGTGCCGCAGCTGGGGCACGCGATGTGCTGCTGACGGGGTTCCCGGCAGCGCTCGCACGTGATCAGCTGCGGGACCGCAGCCTTCCACTGCGACCGGCGGTGGCGCGTGTTGCTGCGCGACATCTTCCGCTTCGGAACGGCCACGGCTACTTCTCCTGTGATCCGTCCCCGCCGGGGCGGGGATCGTTGTCCTGCTCGCCGTCCCTCATGGAACTGGCGAGTCCCTGTAGCGCCGCCCACCGGATGTCGACGGCGTTGTCGTGCTCGTGTTCCGGGTCGTCCGCCAGCCGCGCCCCACAGACGGAGCACAGGCCGGGGCAGTCCTCCCGGCACACCGGCTGAAGGGGCAGTGAGAGCACCACCGCGTCCCGCAGCACGGGTTCGAGGTCGAAGAGATCGTCCTCAAGGAAGAGCGTGTCCTCCTCCTCGTCCGGCTCGCCGGGCTCCGCCGTCTTGCGGAGCCGCTCACCCGACTCGGGGTAGGAGAACATCTCCTGGAAGTCCGCCTCGCACTGCTGCTCAAGCGGCTCCAGACACCTTACGCACTCACCGGTGAGCGGCGCACGGGCGGTCCCCGTAACGAGGACGCCCTCCATCACCGACTCCATACGGAGATCCAGTTCCACCGAGGCGCCCTCGGCTACCCCGATGAACTCCACACCGAGGTCGGCGGGGGCTTCCACCGTGCGGCTCAGCCGCTTCATCGAACCAGGGCGCCGCTCCAGTTCGCGCGTGTCGAACACGAGCGGAGCGCGGTGGTCGAGGGGGGCGTTCAGGGTTTCCTGCTTTCTACGCGGTGGTTCCATGGTGCTGAGGTGCCGGTCGCCGTACCGCCGTCGCACGCGAGCACACGGGGTGCCCGGGTGGAACGGCCACACGGGGTGCCCGAACGGTACGGCTGGGTGACCGGCGGGCCGGTCCCGTTGGATGCCTCTCGGACGAGCCGCCCACGTGGACGCACAAGCGACCGATGAGACAGGGTACTGGACTCCCTGGCCAATGGCCCAATCCACCGGTTCCGCCCACCGTCCGGGACGCTCCGCTCCGCGCCCGCCGGGGCGGTCGCCCGCGGCCCGGCGCGGCGTGGCGCGGTGGTCAGCGGTTCCGCTCGCGGTCCTCGTACTCCCGCACCTGGCTGATGTCGATCATGCTGGTGTCGAAGAAGCTGGTCTCGTCCAGCTGCGCGGACGGTGGCTGTGGGGGCTGCTGCGGGGGGTACGGCGCGGAGCCGTACTGCGGCTCGTATCCGGTGGGCGCGTAGGGCGCGGGGTCGTACGTCCCGTAGCCGCCGGGGTCGTAGCCGGGCTGGGCGGGCTGTTCGGGCTGAGCCGTGGGCGGCGGCGGGGGCTGCGCCGCGACGAGCGGCTGGGCGCTCTGCGCGTAGTACGGGTCGTACGCCTCGCCCTGCGGGTAGTACGCGTTCTGCCCGCCGTATCCGTACGGGTCGGGCTGGGCCTGGTAGGCGGGCTCGGCGGCGGGGGCCGCCTGGTACGGGTCGGCCGCGGGGGCGACGCCCGCCATGGCCTGCCGCGGGGCGGGCTCGGCGGCGGGCTGCCCGTCGGAGAGGACGGCACCCGCGGTGGCCAGTCCCGCGTAGTAGTCCGCGTCGCTGGTGTGTGGGAGGCCCGGCGCGGCGCCGTCCTGCTGGGCCATGTGGTCGGCCAGTTCGTCGGAGGGCTGGTGGCCGAGGAGTTTCTGGCGGCCGCGGCCCACCGCCTCCAGGGTCTTGGTGAGCACCGCGGAGACCGATCCGAGCCGGGCGTCGACGTAGGCGTCGGCGCGCTGGCGCAGCTCCTGGGGGTCGGCGGTGCGCTCGGGGGCCTCGGCCGCGTACTGGTCGTTCCACTCCTCCGCTCCGGGGCCGCTGCCCAGCAGCTTCTCCCGGCCGCGGTCGACCGAGCCGATGGTCTTGCTCAGCACGACCTCGAAGTTGGCGAGTTTGCTGTCGACGTAGTCGTCGGCCTCGGAGCGGATCTGTGACGCCTCCTGGTGGGCCTCGGCCAGGATGCGGTCCGCCTCCTCCCGGGCGACCCGGGCGACCTCGGTGCCGGACACCAGCGCGCCGCGCTCGGCGCGCGCGGACTCGATGATGCGGTCGGCCTCGCGCTGCGCCTCGGCGACCACCTGCTCGCGTCCGCCCAGCACCTGCTGGGCCTGGGCGAGGGATCCGGGCAGCGCCTCGCGCACCTCATCGAGCTGGGCGAGCAGCTCCGCGCGGTTCACCACGCACGAGGCCGACATGGGCATCGAGCGGGCGCTGCCGACCGCCGCGACGATCTCGTCGAGTTTCTGCTGTACGTCCACGGAGGTGACTGTACGGCCCCGGGCCGCGCGCCCGACAGCGGATCCGGAAGCCGGTGCGGGTGAGGGTGCCGCCGGGTGGTGGGGCGAGGGGTGAGTCCCCGCCGCGCGGCGGGTGTTCAGGGGTGCTGGAGCCGGTCCCGGAGCGCGCTGAGCACGACCGGGGGAACCAGGTGCGACACGTCCCCTCCCCAGGTGGCGACCTCCTTGACCAGGCTGGAGGAGAGGAAGCTGTAGGTGGGGTTGGTCGGGACGAACAGCGTCTCGACGCCGGAGAGGCCGTTGTTCATCTGGGCCATCTGGAGTTCGTAGTCGAAGTCGCTGACGGCGCGCAGTCCCTTGACGATGGCGGGGATGTCCCGCTCCTTGCAGAAGTCGACGAGCAGGCCGTGGTACGCCTCCACCTCGACGTTCCCGAAGCTGGCGGTGGTCTGGCGGATGAGGTCTATCCGCTGCTCCACCGGGAAGAGCCCCTGCTTCGACTTGTTGATCATCACGGAGACGTGCACCACGTCGTACAGCTTGGACGCGCGCTGGATGATGTCCAGGTGGCCGTTGGTGATCGGGTCGTAGGACCCGGGGCAGACTACGCGGCGCACGGGCGTCTCCTCGCTCTCCGAAGTCGTCATGAGGCGGTCGTCGCCTCGGGTGGGGCGGCGCGACCGTACCAAAGCGTGCCTTCCCCGTAGCGGCGGGACCTGACGGCCACGAACCCCTCCGGCCAGTGGAATTCACCACCGCGGGTGCCGCGCTCCACAGTGACCAGCGCGGTCTCCTCGATCCAGTGCCGAGCGAGGAGTGTGAGCAGGATCTCGCGGAGATCATCGTCGGCGAGGGCGTAGGGCGGGTCGAGGAAGACGACGTCGTAGGGGGCGACGGGGTCCTCCTCCGTCACCACCCGGGCCGCCCTGCCGTGCCGGACCTCGGCGCCCGGCAGCCGCACGGCACGGACGTTCTCCCGGATGGTGCGGACGGCGCGCGCGTCCGCCTCGACGAGCAGGACGTGGGCGGCGCCACGGGATAGCGCCTCCAGACCGACGGCGCCCGATCCGCCGAACAGGTCCAGCACCCGCTTTCCCCGTACGCCGCCCGCGAGTTGGGCCTCCCAGCTGGAGAAGAGGCCCTCCCTGGCGCGGTCCGAGGTGGGGCGGGTGCCGCTGCCCGGCGGCACCGCGAGGCGGCGGCCCCCGGCGGCACCGGCGATCACACGGGTCATGTCCTGGCGTCCTTCGCGTCGGGCGGGTGCGAACCGCCCCATTGTCCCGGCCGTCGCGCTCAGCCCTTGTCCAGGTACTCCTCGCGCTCGGCGTCCAGCAGGGCGGTCAGGGCGGTGCGCAGCGCGGGGTGGCCGTCCAGCTCCGGGTCGGCGGCGACCAGCGCGCTCGCCTCCTGGCGGGCCTCGGCGATGACCTCCTCGTCCTCGATGACGGTGAGCATCCGCAGCGAGCTGCGCACCCCGGACTGGGCCTGTCCCAGCACGTCCCCCTCGCGGCGCTGCTCCAGGTCGACGCGGGACAGCTCGAAGCCGTCCAGCGTGCTGGCGACCGCGGCCAGGCGAGCGCGGGCGGGGCTCGCCTCGGGCATCTCGGTGACCAGCAGGCAGAGTCCGGGGGCCGAGCCCCGGCCGACGCGTCCGCGCAGCTGGTGCAGTTGGGAGACGCCGAAGCGGTCCGCGTCCATGATCACCATCGCGGTGGCGTTGGGGACGTTCACTCCGACCTCGATGACGGTGGTGGCGACCAGGACGTCCAGCTCGCCGGCGGTGAACCGGCGCATCAGCTCGTCCTTCCGGTCAGGCGGCATCCGGCCATGCAAGGCGGCCACCCGCAGGCCGCTCAGCGGGCCCTCGGCCAGCCGCTCGGCGACCTCCAGCACCGCCAGCGGCGGGCGCTTCTCCGCTCCGTCGGCGCCCCCGCCCTCCTCGTCGCTCTCGCTCTCCCCGTCGCTGGCGCCGCCCGGCGCGGGCTGGGCGAGCCTCGCGGGTGCGCCGCCGGGGGGTTCGGCGGCCTCGTCGAGCGTGGGGTGGCCCGGGCGGGCGGGCTCCTCCTCGTCCCCGATGCGGGGGCAGACGACGTACGCCTGGTGGCCGGCGGCCACCTCCTCGCGCACCCGCTCCCAGGCGCGGGTCAGGAAGTGCGGCTTGTCCGCGACCGGGACGACGTGGGTGGCGATGGGCGACCTGCCGCTCGGTAGCTCGTCCAGCACGGAGGTCTCCAGGTCGCCGAAGACCGTCATGGCGACCGTGCGCGGGATGGGGGTGGCCGTCATCACCAGCAGGTGCGGCGGCTGTTCGCCCTTGGCGCGCAGGGCGTCCCGCTGTTCCACGCCGAAGCGGTGCTGCTCGTCGACCACGACGAGGCCGAGGTCGTGGAAGGTGACGCGGTCCTCGATCAGCGCGTGGGTCCCGATGACCAGGCCCGCCTCGCCCGTCGTCAGGTCCAGCAGCGCCTGCCGCCGGGCCGGGGCGCCCATCGAGCCGGTCAGCAGCACGACCTTGGTGCCCGGCTGGCCGGACACCCGGCGGGGCACCGCCAGTTCGCCCAGCATCTCGGTGATCGAGCGGTGGTGCTGCTGGGCGAGGACCTCGGTCGGCGCGAGCAGGGCGCTCTGCCCGCCCGCGTCGGCCACGGTGAGCATCGCGCGCAGCGCCACCATGGTGTTGTGGGTCACGGTGAAGTGGTCCGTCACGTAGGCGTGTTCCGGGTGTCGGACGCTGATGCAGCGGGCCGGCCGGCGCCCCACCCACACCACCCGGCGTACGGCCCGCCGGAACACCGCCCCGCCGCTCCTCGGCGCCAGCCCGGCCGTCCGCCGCTCGGAGCGGAACGGGCGGTACTCGGCGGGGAGTTCGGCGGTGACCTCGCTCGACTCCGGGCCGTGCTCGACCCGGGCCCAGCCGCCGAGCGAGCGGACCAGCCAGGCCAGGTCCCCGGCCAGCGCGGGCGACGGGCAGCGGAAGCGCACGCCGTGGCCGTCCGGGGCGGCCTCGCCCGCCGTGTCCAGCAGCCCCCGCGTCAGCGCGAGCCGCTCCTTGAGCGGGGCGTTCCGGTAGGCGCCGGGGACGGCGGCGCGGCGTGGGGACGGGTCCACCCCCAGCGCGGCCAGCGCCTCCCGTGGCCCGGACGCGGCGGGGTCCGGGGGCCCGGCGGGGGTGCCGCCCACGAGCAGGGTGCCGAGGAGGTGGGCGTCGAGCGGGCGGGGCTCCGCGCCGTCGAGGTCGACGGGGGTGGCCTCGGGCAGGTACCAGACCGGTGAGCCGTCCGGGGCGAGCAGTTCCTCGCGGATCCGCCGGGTGGTGAGGACGCTGGGGGGCGCGCCGCTGCGCCACTGGCGGCTGGTGCCGACGATCCACAGGTGCTCGTCGTCGCACTCCACGCTACTGCCGTCGGACAGCTCCAGGCGCCAGATGTCCCGCTCGCCCTGGGGGAACACCCCGTCCACCGGGGCGATCTCGCCGGAGGGGGTGATCACCGGGTCGCCCACCCGGAGGTCGCCGATGGGGCGGTACCCGCTCGGGGTGAGCACCCCGGCGTCGAGCGGCTGGGCCTTGCCCGAGCCGACCTCGCCCTGGAGGAGGCGGTGCATCGGGTGGCTGGTGGCGAGGTCAGCGAGGATCTCCCCGCTGACCCGGCGCTGCCCGCCGGTGAGGGTGAACGGCAGCGCGGCGTCGAACGCCTCCAGCAGTCCGCCGCCGCGCTCCGGGCGGGGTGTGGCGGGCAGTTGGGTCTCGGCCTGCCGGCGGCGGGCCAGCGCGGTCTGGAGGACGAACGCCTCGTCCCACTTCAGCCGGGACCGCGCCTCGGCCACCTCCCGCCGGTCGCGCGGGTGGTGCGCCTTGGTCAGCGCCTCGGCCAGGGGGAGGAGGCGCCGCCCCTGGCGCACGGTCTCGGGCAGCGGGTCGGTCAGCTCCCGCCAGCCACCGCTCTCCATGGTGCGCAGCAGGGTGTCGACCGCCTTCTCCAGCTTCCACGAGGGGAGTTGGGCGCAGGCCGGGTAGATCGGCAGCAGCCGGTTCGCGAAGGCGTCGACGCGGGTGGAGTCGTCGGCCGGGTCGTCCTCGCCGTCCAGCAGTTCGTACTGCGGATGGGCCAGCTGGAGACGGCCGTTGAAGACGCCGACCTTGCCCGCGAACATGCCGCGGCGCCCGGGGAGCAGCTTCTGCTGCGGGACGTGCGCGCCCCGGCCGAAGAAGACGAGCTGGAGGCGTCCGCTGCCGTCGGTCAGGGTGACCTCCAGCCGCTGGCCGCGCCCCCGGTTGAACCGGTGCATCCGGGCGTCGGCGACCCGCGCGACCACGGTGACGTGCTCGTCGAGCGGGAGGTCGGCGAGACCGGTCAGCTCACCGCGCTCGGCGTACCGGCGCGGGTAGTGGTGGAGCAGGTCTCCCACGGTGCGGAGATCGAGGTGCTCGGCCATCACCTTCGCGGTGTTGCCGCCGAGGACCTTGCTGAGGGGTTCGTCGAGCGCGGGCACGGGCCTATTGCACACCATCCCGCTGACAGCGGGCGTGTTCCCGACGGTGCCCCGCCGCTCCCGCCGGTTCCCTGACCGGTCCCCGGCGGTTCCCCACCCGTGCACGGCCCGCCCCGGCTCGGCCGGTTCCGGCCGGGGGAAGGCCGGTCCCCTTCGGTCCCGGCCCGGTCGCGGCGGCCCGGGTCACCCGGTGCCGGTCACTCGACGCCGATCAGCAGCGGCGAGTGAGGCTGGCCGCCCGCGCACACCACGGTGCTCACCCCGAGGTGCCGGTGGCGCACGTGGTCCTCCAGCCGCTCGGTCATCCCGCAGGGCGCCCCGGCGCCGGTGACGAGGGTGACGAGTTCGCCGCCCGCGGCGAGCATCCGCGTGAGCACCCCCAGCGCGGCCCGCTCCACGGACTCGCCGATCAGCGCCACGTCGCCGTCCACCAGCCCGAGCACGTCCCCGGCGGCACAGACCCCGGCCATCGTCCAGGAGCGGTGCTCGGCGACGGTCACCTCGCCGTACCGGGTGGCCCCCGCCGCGGCGGTCATCGCCACCACGTCCTCGTCGAAGCTGAGCCCCGGCTCGTGGACGGCGAGCGCGGCGACCCCCTGCACGGCGGCCCGGGTGGGAATGACGGAGATCCGCACCCCGCCCGACCGGGCGCGGGCGGCGGCCCGGGCGGCGGCCTCCCGCAGCGCGGTGTCGTTGGGCAGCAGCACGACCTCGCGGGCGCCGGTGCCGCGCACCGCCTCGTACAGCGCCTCGGCCCCGGAGTCCGCGCGGGCGGCCTCGGCCGGTACGGGCCGCGCGCCCGCCTCCGCGCAGAGTGCCGCCAGCCCCTCCCCCGCGACGACGGACACCACCGCGCGGGGCGCCGGTGCCGCAGCCAGCCGCGCGGGTGCGGCGGATGGCGGCGCGCCCGGCGACGGGCGGCGCTCAGCGCCGGGAACGGTGCTGGGGGCGGTGGCGGCGTCCGGCGCCTCCGGCGGGGGGCCGGGCAGTCCGCTCACCCGGATCCGGTGGGGGCGGCCCGCGGCGATCCCCGCCTCCACGGCGGCGCCCGCGTCCCCGGTGTGCAGGTGCACGCTCCACGTGCCGCCGCCGCCCGCGACGGCGAGCGAGTCGCCCAGCGCGTCCAGCCGGGCGCGGAGCGCGGGCAGCGCGGACTCCTCGGCGTCGAGCAGGTACATCACCTCGAAGTGCCCGGCGGGCGGCCCGCCCTGCCCGGGGAGCGGCCCTCCGGGACGCGCGCCCGGACAGCGCGCCGGAGCGGCGGGGGGCTCCTCGGGCGGTGGGGCGCCGAGTGCCTCGGCGAGCGCGCCGAGCACCGCGGTCAGCCCCCGTCCGCCCGCGTCCACCACTCCGGCCTCGGCCAGCACGGGCAGCCGCGCGGGCGTCTCCAGCAGCGCGCGTTCGGCGCCACGGCGCGCCGCCAGCGCGACCTCCGGAGGACCGCCGCCCGTCCGCCCGGCGGCCTCGGCCGCCGCGGCGGCGACGGTCAGCACGGTGCCCTCGGCGGGACGCGCGACCGCCTCGTACGCCGCCTCGGCGGCGCTCCGCAGCGCGCGGCACAGCGCCTCGCCCGCCGGATCGCGCCCCTCCGCCCCGGAAGCCGCCCCGGTGTTCCGGGGGTTCGCGGCGGGCTCGTCCTCCCCGCCGCTCTCCCCACCGGACGCGGTACGGGCCAGCCCCTCCGCGAAGCCGCCGAGGTACTGGGCCAGGATCGTGCCGGAGTTGCCGCAGGCCCCGAGCAGCGCCCCGCGCGCGAGGGTCCGCAGCAGCGTCACGGCCTCCCCCGCGCCCGCCGGGCGGGACGCCTGCCCGTCCGGCTTCCCGTCCGGGCTGTCGTGCGGGGTCTCCCTCCGGCTCTCGTCCACCGCGCGGACGGCCGCGTCCAGGGTGTGCCACAGGTTGGTCCCGGTGTCGCCGTCCGGCACCGGGAAGACGTTGATCGCGTCCAGCTCGGCCCGGTCGGCCCGGAGGGCCTCCAGCGCGAGGGCGCACCAGCGCCGTATCGCCGCCGGGTCGAGCGGTCGCGGCATGGGGGGCTCCCTCACGGGTCGGACTCACGGGCCGGGCGCGGACGGGGTCCGGATCGCGGCTGCTGCCTGGAAGGTTAGGGCACCGGGCGTGGGACCCTGATCCGGTGACCGCCTCCGGTACGGGCCGCGCGGGCGCCCGGGGCCGGGCGGTGCGGGGTCGGGGACGGGTGCGGTTTCGCTGTTCGAAGACGCCCGTTGTATGCTGCTCCGGTTGCCTGACATGGGTTGGGCACCATCCACCTGACAGAGACGGTCACTGCGTGACCCTCAGCTCGTCAGGATTCTCCGTTCGCGCATCAGAAGTCTTTGGAGTGACCCGTGGCTGCCAACTGCGACGTCTGCGGCAAGGGGCCGGGCTTCGGCAACAGCATCTCCCACTCGCACCGCCGCACCCGGCGCCGCTGGAACCCCAACATCCAGCGCGTGCGTGCCGTGGTCGGCGGGACGCCGAAGCGCCTCAACGCCTGCACCTCGTGCATCAAGGCTGGCAAGGTCTCGCGCTGAGCACGGGTGCTCCCCGTTGACGCGGGGTGATTCCGCGGCGCGGCCACCTCGCTGGTTGCTGTGAAGCCGGTCCGCTCATGGCGGGCCGGCTTTCTGGTGCGCCCGCACGTGTTCGACGTGCCCGCGGGCCCCGCCCGCGAAGACGCGCCCTGCCCCGCGCCCCTCGCCGGGGGCTGACGGGGGCGCCGGGACTGACGGGGGCGCCGGTTGTCCGGTCAGTGTCCCGGGACGCACCAGCCGTGGTCGACGGGCCCGATCCCGGCGCCGAGCGGGAAGCCGGCGGCGATGGCTCCGGTGACGTACTCCTTCGCGGCGCGTGCCGCGCGCTCCACCGTGTCACCTGCGGCGAGCCGCGCGGCCAGCGCGCTGGCGAGGGTGCAGCCGGTGCCATGGGTGTGCCGGTTGTCGTACCGGGGTGAGCGGAGCCAGTGCTCGGTCGCCCCGTCCGTCAGCAGGTCGACGGCGTACGGGCCGGGCAGGTGGCCACCCTTGATCAGCGCCCAGCGGGGCCCGTGGGAGAGCATCGCCACCGCCGCGTCCCGCATGCCCTCCTCCGTCTCCACGCACACCCCGGTGAGCTGCGCCACCTCGTCCAGGTTCGGGGTGACGACGGTGGCGGTGGGCAGCAGCTTCGTGCGGACCGCGTCCAGCGCCTCGGTGGCGAGCAGCGCGTCACCGTGCTTGGACACCCCGACCGGATCCACGACCACCGGTACCGCCAGCCCGGAGAGCAGTCCGGCGACGGTCTCGGTGAGTTCGGCTGAGGCCAGCATGCCGGTCTTCACGGCGTCCACCCCGATGTCCTCGGTGACGCTGTGGAACTGGGCCCGCACCGCCTCCGCCGGCAGCTCCCAGTAGCCCCGCACGCCCAGCGAGTTCTGCGCGGTCACCGCGACTATCACGCTCATGCCGTGGGTGCCGAGCGCCAGCATCGTCTTGAGGTCGGCCTGGATCCCGGCGCCGCCGCCGGAGTCGGATCCGGCCACGGTCAGGACCCGGGGCGGAGCGGTGGGCTGCGATGTCATACGACGACGGTACGCCGCCCGTCCCCACGTCCCTCCGGCCACCCGGACCGTCCGGCCGCCTCCCCCGCCGCTCGGCACCTCTCGGCCTCGCCGGACGCCGTCCCGCCGACGGCGCCGCCCCGGCGGGACGGACGCGGCGGGGCGCCGCGGGCCGAGGTGGGACGGGGGTCAGTCGACCGGGTCGGAGCCGAAGTGGTCCCAGCCCCCCGCCTTGTCCCACGGCGCCCCGTCGACGGTGACCTGCGGCAGCGCGGTGGGCGCCAGGACCTCCCCGATGACGCGCCAGCGGGCCGGGAGCTGGGTCTCCCGGGGGAAGGTCGCGACGATCGCGTGGTCCTCGCCGCCGGTGAGCACCCACTGGAGCGGATCGACGCCCACCGCCTGCCCGATGTCGGACATCTGCGCCGGGACGTCGAGGTCGGCGGCGCGCACGTCGATGCGGACCTTGCTCGCCTCGGCGATGTGCCCGAGGTCGGCGATGAGCCCGTCACTGACGTCCGTCATGGCGGTGGCGCCGCGCTGGGCGGCGGCGGGCCCGGCGTGGTACGGCGGCTCGGGCCTGCGGTGCGCCTCGACGAAGGCGCGCGGCGAGCGGAAGCCGCGGGAGAGCACCGCGTGCCCGGCGGCCGACCAGCCGAGCCAGCCGGTCACCGCGACGGTGTCGCCGGGCCGGGCACCGGATCGGGTGACGGGGTCGGCGCCACGCAGGTCGCCCAGGGCGGTGATGGAGACGGTCACCGCGTCGCCGCGCGCCACGTCGCCCCCGGCCACGGCGGCCGCCGCGACGTGCGCCTCGTCCCGGATGCCGTCCATCAGCTCGGTGGGCCAGTTCGCGGGGAGTTCGGCGGGGACGACCAGGCCGAGCAGAAGCGCCGTCGGGTAGGCGCCCATCGCCGCGATGTCCGCCAGATTCTGGGCTGCGGCCTTACGGCCGACGTCATACGCTGTTGACCAGTCACGCCGGAAATGCCTGCCCTCCAGCAGGATGTCGGTGGTCGCCACGACCCGCCGGTCCGGCGCCGCGACGACCGCCGCGTCGTCACCGGGTCCGATCCGCACGGCGGGCGCGGGGGTGACGCGGGAGGTCAGCTCCCGGATCAGCCCGAATTCCCCCAGTTCGCCGACCGTTCCGGGGGTTCGCCCGACGGCGTAGCCGCCCGCTGGCGCGCCGCCCCCGTTCAGATCCCGCATCCCACTCGCCCCTTCATCGCCTCGCTCCTCGCGCTACTGGTTCGTCATCTCGGTACTCCACCGTCCGGCGGGGCCGCGGGGGCTCCCTCGCGGCTCGGGGGCGCGGTACCGTAGCGTCCCTTTTCCCGGAATGATCCTCGAAGCCGTCCTGGAGGACCCGTGGTACAGGCGTACATCCTGATCCAGACCGAGGTCGGCAAGGCGTCCGCGGTCGCCGACGTCATCGCCAAGATCCCCGGAGTGATACAGGCCGAGGATGTGACGGGGCCTTATGACGTGATCGGGCGCGCCCAGGCGGACACGGTCGACGAACTCGGCCGCATGGTGGTCGCCAAAGTCCAGCAAGTGGACGGCATCACCCGCACCCTGACCTGTCCGATCGTCCATCTCTAGCTCCCCCGTATGCTCGTCCGGTGAGCGTTCAGCACCACCGGTCCCCGCATCGCACCGTCCGTCGCGCCCTCGCGGCCGTGGGTGCCTGCGCCGCCCTCGCCGTCGGCTGTTCCTCCTCGTCCGGCCGGGTCGGTCCCCAGGATCCCAGCCCGTCGGGTGCGGCGGCCACGGCGTGCCGGGCGCTCCGGGCGGAGTTGCCGGAGCGGCTGGACGGGCAGCGGAGGGTCACCCCGGAACCCGCGACAAAGTACACCGCGCTGTGGGGGGATCCGCCCATCGAGCTGCGCTGCGGCGTGCGGCGGCCGGAGAAGCTGACGCCCGGGAGTGAACATTACAACCCCACCTCGGACGCGGCGGAGGTGAACGGCGTCTCCTGGCTGGTGGAAGAGGAGGACGGGGGCTATCGGTTCACCACCACGGACCGCACCGCCCACGTCGAGCTGACGGTTCCGGACGACTACGCGCCGGAGGTCGGCCCGCTGACCGAACTGGCCGACGCGGTGCGGAAGACGCTCCCCCGCCGCGACCCCTGACCGCCCGTCGAGCACCGGGCGACCTCCCGCTGACCGACCCGCCCGCGCCCGGGGGCATCCCCGAGGGCGCTTCCGGCCGCGCGGCCGCCGGAAGTTGAAGTGGGTGAGCCGGGGGTGGCTGGCGGTCCCCGGGGAACTGACGCGGCCTCATCACCGGTGTGCCCCGCCGGTCGTGGTCGCCGCCAGGCCACGGCCGGGCGGCGGGGCGGACCAGGCTCCGGCGAGGGGCGGACGACCTCAGCGCGGGCCCTGTCCCCGCTCCGGCGCGTGCGCTCAGCGGGGGCCGGGCGACGGAGACGGGGGCGGGGCCGACCGCCGGGGCGGGGACGGCGCCCGGGACTGACCCGGCGCTGACGTGCGTTCAGCGCAGGCCGGTGCCGCGCCGCAGCGCGGCCTGGACCAGGCGGTCGACCAACTCCGGGTAGTCGACGCCGGTCTCCCGCCACATCCGCGGGTACATCGAGATGGGCGTGAAGCCGGGCATGGTGTTGATCTCGTTGATGACGAACTCGCCGTCCTCGCGGAGGAAGAAGTCAGCCCGCACCAGGCCCTCGCAGGAGGCGGCGTCGAAGGCCCGCACGGCGAGGCTCCGCACCCGCTCCGTCTCCTCCTCGGTCAGCGGGGCCGGGACGACGCCGGTGGCCGAGTCGATGTACTTGGCGTCGAAGTCGTAGAAGTCGTGCGCGCTGACGGGCGGGATCTCGGCGGGGAGGCTGGCGCGCGGGCCGTCCTCGAACTCCAGCACCCCGCACTCGATCTCCCGGCCGCGCACCGCCGCCTCCACGATGACCTTGGGGTCGTGGCGCTGGGCCTCCTCGATCGCCGCGTCCAGCCCGGCGAGTCCGGTGACCTTGGTGATGCCCATCGACGAACCGGCGCGCGCGGGCTTCACGAAGACCGGCCAGCCGTGGTCACCCGCGAGGTCCACCACCCGCTTCCGGGCGGCGGTCGGGTCCCCCTCCCAGTCCCGGGGACGGATGGTGACGTAGGGACCGATCGGCAGACCGAAGGAGTCGAAGATCCGCTTCATGTACTCCTTGTCCATCCCGACCGCCGAGGCGAGCACGCCCGCGCCGACGTAGGGCACCCCGGACAACTCCAGTAGTCCCTGGAGGGTGCCGTCCTCGCCGTACGGGCCGTGCAGCACCGGGAAGACGACGTCGACCTCGCCCAGCGCCTTCGGCACGGCACCCGGCTCCAGGTACGTGACCTCACGGCTGCCGGGGTCGACGGGGAGCAGCACGCCGCCCGCCTGGGAGTCGGCCAGTTCGTCCACGCTGGGGAGCTTCCGGCCCTCGATCGCCATCCGCTCGGGGTCGTCGGCGGTCAGCGCCCAGCGTCCGTCCCGGGTGATGCCGATGGGCAGCACCTCGTACCGCGACCGGTCGATGGCGGACAGCACCGCGCCCGCCGTGAGGACGGAGATCGCGTGCTCGGAGCTGCGTCCACCGAAGACGACGGCGACGCGGGGCTTGCGGGAAGGGGAGTTGCTGCTCATAACGCGTCGACTGTACCCGCTGGCCAGTGGCGCGTCAGCGGCGCGGCACCGGGTCGGGCCGGTCACACCCGCTCGGCCTTGGCGCTCCGCGCCATCAGCTCCTTCAGCGCGACGTGCGGCGGCTTCCCGTCGTGCACGATGTCCACCACGGTCTCGGTGATCGGCATCTCCACCTCGTGGCGGCGCCCCAGATCGAGCACCGACTCGCAGGACTTGACGCCCTCGGCCGTCTGCCTGGTGACGGCCACGGTCTCCTCAAGCGTCATCCCCCGGCCCAGGTTGCTGCCGAAGGTGTGGTTCCGGGACAGCGGTGAGGAGCAGGTGGCGACGAGGTCCCCCATCCCCGCGAGCCCGGCGAAGGTGTGCTCCCGCGCTCCCATCGCCAGCCCGAGCCGGGTGGTCTCGGCCAGGCCCCGGGTGATGAGCGACGCCTTGGCGTTGTCGCCCAGTCCCATGCCGTCGGCGATGCCGACCGCCAGCGCGATCACGTTCTTGACCGCTCCGCCGAGTTCGCAGCCCACCACGTCGGTGTTGGTGTACGGCCGGAAGTACGGGGTGTGGCAGGCGGCCTGGAGGCGCTGGGCCACCGCCGCGTCGGCGCAGGCGACGACGGCCGCCGCGGGCTGCCGCGCGGCGATCTCCCGGGCGAGGTTGGGCCCGGTGAGGACGGCGACGCGCTCCGGCCCGGCGCCGGTGACCTCCGCGATGACCTCGCTCATCCGCGCGGCGGTGCCGAGTTCGACGCCCTTCATCAGCGAGACCAGGACGGTGCCGGGGGCGAGCAGCGCTGTCCAGCGCTCCAGGTTGCCGCGCAGGGTCTGGGACGGGACGGCGAGCACGGTGACGTCCGCCCCGGCCGCCGCCCGCGCCGGGTCGGTGGTCGCCCGTACGGCGGCGGGGAGTTCGGCGTCCGGCAGGTAGTCGGGGTTCCGGTGTCGCAGGTTGACGGCCTCGGCCACCTCGGGGCGGCGACTCCACAGTGTCACCGCGCAGCCGGCGTCGGCCAGGATCATGGCGAAGGCGGTGCCCCAGGAGCCGCTGCCGAAGACCGCCGCGCGGACTGGCGGCTGGCCGGTCCCGGACGGGTCGGGCCCGTCGGCCGCGGCGGGACCGGGAGTCTCCGGACCGTCCGGACGCGGGGGTTGTGCGGGTGGTGCGGGAGGGGTCACGCGCTCTCCTCCTCCGCGCCTCGCGAACGTGCGCGCGCGGTCTGGGTCCGTCGCTGTCCGGGCCGGGGCTTGCGGGACGTACGGGGCGTACGCTCCGGCCGCCCGGCGGAGTTCCCGCCGGGGGTGTTCCGGGCGTTCCCGCGGTGCGTGTAGCGCTCCGCGGGCGCCGGTTCACCGCGCAGTTCGGCCAGTTCCGCGGTGATCGCGTCCATGATCAACTCGGTGACCTCGCGCAGCACCTCGGCGGTCGGTTCCATCCCGTAGTAGCGGGAGAGGTCGACGGGCCGCCCGGCGCGCACCGCGAAGGTCTTCCGGGGGAACAGCCGCGGCCGCTTCGCGTACGGCGGCAGCACCCGGTGCGCGCCCCACTGGGCGATGGGCACCACGGGCGCCCTGGTGACCAGCGCCACCCGCGCCGCGCCCGTCTTGCCCTGCATCGGCCAGAGGGCGGGATCGCGGGTCAGCGTGCCCTCCGGGTAGAAGGTGACGCACTCGCCGCTCTCCACGGCGTCCACCGCGGCCCGGAACGCGCCGACCGCGTCGCTCGACTCGCGGTACACCGGGATCTGGCGCGAACCACGCATGAAGCGGGCCGGCAGTCCGTTGCCCCGGAAAAGGGACTCCTTCGCGAGGAAGCGCGGCAGACGCCGTGAGTTGTAGGCGAAGTGCGCGTACGCGAGCGGGTCGAGATACGAATTGTGATTGACGACGGTGATAAAGCCACCCTCGGCCGGAATGTGTTCCATTCCTTGCCAGTCCCGTTTAAACAGCACCAAGAGCGGCGGTTTCGCCAGCACCGCGGCAAGGCGGTACCAGAAGCCGACTTTCTGGCGGGACACCCGGACACCATCTCCTCTGGCGCTCTCGACAACCGCACAAGTGTCGCCGCAGAGCACCGCTCTGTCGACCACACCGTGCGTCCCCTCTGACGTGCACACCGTAACCCCGCGGATGCCCGGACGCTGCGGCGGCGGTCCAGAATGGGGGGCGTGCAGCCACCTCCGACGCCGGTGGCCTGGACCCTGGTGGTGCCGCTGAAGCCACTGGCCCGGGCCAAGAGCAGGCTCGCGGACACCGCGGGCGCCGCCGCGCTCCCCGGGTTCGCACTCGCCTTCGCGCGGGACACCGTGGGCGCGGCGCTGGCCTGCGAGGCGGTACGGGATGTGGTGGTTGTCACGGACGACCCCCTCGCCACGAGGGCGCTGACCGAGACGGGCGCCCGGGTCATACCCGACACCCCGGGCGCCGGGCTGAACCCCGCGCTCGCGCACGGCGCCAGCGCGGCCCGCGCCCACCGTCCGCTGGTGCCGGTGGCCGCGCTCAACGCGGACCTGCCCGCGCTACGCCCCCGCGAACTGGCCCGGGTGCTGGGCGCGGCGTCCCGGCACCCGAGGTCCTTCCTCGCGGACGCGGCGGGACTCGGCACCACGTTGCTCAGCGCGATGCCGGGCAGCGAGCTGAACCCGGGCTTCGGCGGGCCCTCCAGAGCGCGGCATCTGGCCTCCGGCGCGGTGGAACTGCGGTTGCCCGACGTGCCGAGCGTGCGCCAGGACGTGGACACCGGAGGCGACCTGCGGGCCGCGCGGGCCCTGGGGGTGGGCCCCTTCACCGCGCGGTACGTCGGCCTTCCGGCGCCCGGTGCCGCCCCCGGCGCCGCCCGGTAGGCTGCGCCGCATGCAGGCCACCTCGTACACCTACGACGCGGAGACCCGCTCCGGCAGCGTGCTGCTCGACGACGGCACCCCGCTGCCGTTCGACGCGGCGGCGTTCGACGCGGGCGGCCTGCGGCTTCTCCGCCCTGGCCAGCGAGTGCGGATCGAGGTGACGGGCTCGGGCGCGGAGGCCCGCGTCACCCTGGTCACGCTCCAGACCTTCTGACCCCCGAACCCGCCGGGCGGTGACCGCCGCCCCGCCCCGCTGACGGGCGAACCGCGCGCACAGCGCCGGGCCGAGCCCTCCTGGGGCCCGGCCCGGCGCTGAGTGGTGCGGAACGTGTGGTTCTCGGGAGGCGCGTCAGCGCCTGCGCGCGGTCGCCCTCTTGGACGTGGTCTTGCGGGCCGCCGTCTTCCGGGCGGGAGCCTTCTTCGCGGTGCTCTTCCGGGCCGGTGCCTTCTTCGCGGTGGTCTTGGCGGCCGTGCTCTTGGCGGCTGACTTCTTGGCCGGTGCCTTCTTCGCGGTGGCCTTGGTCGCCGTCTTCTTCGCGGTGGCCTTCTTGGCGGTGGTACGCGTGGCCGTCTTCTTCGCGGTGGTCTTCTTGGCCGCGGCCTTCTTGGTGGCGGCCTTCTTGGTGGAAGTTCCACCGGACAGGCTGCCCTTCGGTGCCTTCTTGACGGCCACGTCGTTCTTCGGGAGCTTCTTCGCTCCGCTGACCAGGTCCTTGAATCCGGCACCGGCGCGGAAGCGCGGCACCGAGGTCTTCTTGACCCGGACCCGCTCACCGGTCTGCGGGTTACGCGCGTACCGGGCCGGGCGGTCGACCTTCTCGAACGACCCGAAGCCGGTGACGGACACCCGCTCACCGGAGACGACCGCGCGGACGATGGCGTCGAGTACGACGTCGACCGCGTCCGACGCCTGCTGACGTCCACCGAGCTGATCCTGGATTGCTTCGACGAGCTGCGCCTTGTTCACGTCTTCCCCTTCGGAGGCATTGCAGGGCGAATGGGTTCAAGCTTTTTCGCACGCTAGGCAGATATATACCGCAAATCAAATACGAAACGGGCGAATCACCCTTGTGCCGCAACGAAGTCGTCCGTCACGGAGTTCCGTCAGCGCGCACATCCCCGCGCGCCATGGGGATTCGGCCCGCGTCAAGCTCGGCCATCAGGCGCTCAAGGCGCCGCTCGGCGTGCGCCAGATCGTGGTTGGCGGCTGCCGTGATCACCAGTAGCTTCTTGGTGAGCACCACCCGGACCCCGTGCGGGACCCGCAGCGTGCGCACCGTGCGGTGCGCGTCCTTGAGCCGGGCGGCGAGGCGGCCGTAGAGCTCCAGTTGACCGTCGCGTTCCATGTACCGATTGTGGCAGCTAGGGCGAGTTGTGCCGACACCGGGCCTCAACACGGCGAACGCGCCCCGGCCGGCAGGCGGGGCGCGTCGCGCGCGCGAGGGCCTTCCGCCCCTGGCTCACACCCGCAGGGTACGGGGCAGGAAGGAGGGGCGGGCGGCCTCGAACTCGGCGATGTGGGACTCGTTCTGGAGGGTGAGGCTGATGTCGTCCAGCCCCTCCAGCAGTCGCCAGCGGGCGTTCTCGTCCAGCGTGAACTCCTCCGCCACACCGGGCGCCGTCACGGTGCGGGTCACCAGGTCGACGGTGACCTCGGTGGCCGGGTCGGTCTCGCTCAGCTCCCAGAGCCGCTCGATCACCGGCTGCGGCAACACCACGGTGAGCAGGCCGTTCTTGAGGGAGTTGCCCCGGAAGATGTCCGCGAAGCGGGAGGAGAGCACGGCCTTGAAGCCGTAGTTCTGGAGCGCCCACACGGCGTGCTCGCGGGAGGAGCCGGTACCGAAGTCCGGTCCCGCGACGAGCACCGTCCCACCGTGGTGTGCGGGCTTGTTGAGCACGAACTCCGGATCCCTGCGCCATGCTTCGAAGAGACCGTCCTCGAAGCCGTCCCGGGTGACCTTCTTGAGCCAGTGCGCGGGGATGATCTGGTCCGTGTCGACGTTGCTGCGGCGCAGCGGGACGACCCGGCCGGTGTGCGTGGTGAAGGCTTCCATGGCTCAGACTCCGGCGGGCTCGGGTACGTCGGACAGGTCGGCGGGCGAGGCGAGATGGCCCAGCACCGCGGTGGCGGCGGCCACTTGGGGTGAGACCAGATGGGTCCGGCCACCCTTGCCCTGCCTGCCCTCGAAGTTGCGGTTGGAGGTCGAGGCCGACCGCTCCCCCGGCGCGAGTTGGTCCGGGTTCATCCCGAGACACATCGAGCAACCGGCGTGCCGCCACTCGGCCCCGGCCTCGGTGAACACCTTGTCCAGGCCCTCCTCGACGGCCTGGAGCGCCACCCGCACCGAGCCCGGCACGACGAGCATCCGCACGCCGCTCGCCAGCGACCGGCCGCGCAGCACCTCGGCCGCCGAACGCAGGTCCTCGATACGGCCGTTGGTGCAGGACCCGACGAAGACGGTGTCGACGGCGACCTCGCGCAGCGGCTGCCCGGCGCTCAACCCCATGTACTCCAGGGCCTGTTCGGCGGCGAGTTGGGCGCTGGGGTCGGAGAAGGAGCCGGGGGCGGGGACGCTCTGCGAAAGCGGCGCGCCCTGCCCGGGGTTGGTGCCCCAGGTGACGAACGGGGCGAGCCCCGCGGCGTCGATGACCACCTCGTGGTCGAACCGGGCGTCCGCGTCGGTGCGCAGGGTGCGCCAGTAGGCGACCGCCTCGTCCCACTCGGCGTCCCGCGGGGCGTGCGGGCGGCCCGCCAGGTACGCGAAGGTGGTGTCGTCCGGCGCGATCATGCCGGCGCGGGCGCCCGCCTCGATGGACATGTTGCAGACGGTCATCCGGGCCTCCATCGACAGCTTCTCGATGGCCTCGCCCCGGTACTCGATGACGTACCCCTGGCCGCCGCCGGTGCCGATCCGCGCGATGACGGCCAGGATCAGGTCCTTCGCCGTGACGTCCGCCGGCAGCTCGCCGTTGACCGTGACCGCCATCGTGCGGAACGGGGCCATCGGCAGCGTCTGGGTGGCCAGGACGTGCTCGACCTGGCTGGTGCCGATACCGAAGGCGAGGGCGCCGAACGCGCCGTGGGTGGAGGTGTGGCTGTCGCCACAGACCACGGTGGTGCCCGGCTGGGTCAGGCCCAGCTGCGGTCCCACCACGTGGACGACGCCCTGCTCGACGTCGCCCAGCGGGTGCAGCCGCACACCGAAGTCCGCGCAGTTCTTACGGAGCGTCTCCAGCTGGGTACGCGAGACGGGGTCGGCGATCGGCTTGTCGATGGCGAGGGTCGGGGTGTTGTGGTCCTCGGTGGCGATGGTGAGGTCGGTGCGGCGCACCGCGCGCCCCGCCTTGCGCAGGCCGTCGAATGCCTGTGGGCTGGTGACCTCGTGCAGCAGGTGCAGGTCGATGAAGAGCAGGTCCGGCTCGCCTTCCACGCGCCTGACGACGTGGTCGTCCCAGACCTTCTCCGCGAGTGTGCGTCCCATCGCTTTCCCTCCGGTGCCGTGCGACGCCGTGTGGCTGCCGTGAGTACAGCCTGGCGGGTGCGGGGGAAATCTGAACTTGCGTTTCACACTCTGAGACGGGAGTATCGACGCATGGACAACTCTAGTGGCGTCGGCGTTCTCGACAAGGCCGCGCTCGTGCTGAGCGCTCTGGAGTCCGGTCCGGCCACCCTTGCCGGGCTGGTCGGGGCGACCGGCCTCGCCCGCCCAACGGCCCACCGGCTCGCGGTGGCCCTGGAGCACCACCGCATGGTGGCCCGCGACATGCAGGGCCGGTTCATCCTGGGCCCCCGGCTCGGTGAACTGGCCGCCGCCGCCGGGGAGGACCGGCTCCTCGCCTCCGCCGGGCCGATCCTGACCCACCTGCGCGACGTGACCGGCGAGAGCGCCCAGCTCTACCGGCGGCAGGGCGATATGCGGATCTGCGTGGCGGCGGCCGAGCGGCTGTCCGGCCTGCGAGACACCGTCCCCGTCGGCTCCACCCTGCCGATGAAGGCGGGCTCGGCGGCGCAGATCCTCATGGCCTGGGAGGAGCCGGAACGGCTGCACCGGGGCCTCCAGGGTGCCCGGTTCACCGCCACGGCGCTCTCCGGGGTGCGGCGGCGCGGCTGGGCCCAGTCGATCGGGGAGCGCGAACCGGGCGTGGCCTCCGTCTCGGCACCGGTACGCGGTCCGTCGAACCGGGTGGTGGCGGCCGTCTCGGTCTCCGGCCCCATCGAGCGGCTGACCCGCCACCCCGGCCGGATGCACGCCCAGGCGATCGTGGACGCGGCCGCCCGACTCAGCGACGCCCTGCGCCGGGGCTGAGACGATCCGTGCCCCAGACCCCCGCCCCGGGGCACGGATCCACCGGCGGCTCAACCGGCTCGGCTCCGCAGCCGGTCCGCGGCGCGGGCACCACCCTGACCAACCGGTGCGGTCCCCCGGGCCGCGCCGAGCCCGAACGCTGGCATGTCGACGTAGACGCTTTCGTAGTGCCCCGGGGGCACGCGGTAGGACTCGTGCCAGATGCCCACGGCCCCGTTCGCCCGCCGCGCCCGGCGATGGAACGCCGCCCAGGCGGGCCGGTGTTCGCGCTCCGGACTGGAGGCGTAGGCGTGGAGCCGCTCCTGGGACTCCCAGTACTGCACGACGCAGAAGATCCTCGGCCCTCCGAACAGCAGGCGGTAACCGAGCATCCCCGCCGAGGGGTCCCGGGACAGTTCCCGCAGCATCCTCGGCATCGCCCGGAATACCGGAAGCCAGGCGCGCGGCGCGCGCAGCCGGTTGATCCGCATCCCGATCAGGAAGACGACGATCTCGCCCTCCGACGCGTCCGTCATCCGACCCGGCAGCACCTCGTGACGCACCACACACCCCTCCCCTTCGACACAATGGACGACTCTTCGGCAGAACCGAACGACCGCTGGACAGCGGCAGGTCAGCACCGACGCGTCAGCGGTGACAGCGACGCTGGGCACAGCACCGACAGCAGGACGGCACGGCAGGACTGAACACCAGAACTGGAAAGCAGGACTGGATAGCCGCACTATCCAATACATGGATAGTGCCACTCTCCAAGTGCTCGGCACAACCCCAGGAAGGCCGATATGCGACTGGCGGAACTCAGCGAGCGGAGCGGGGTCCCCACCGCGACGATCAAGTTCTATCTGCGCGAGGGGCTGTTGCCGCCTGGAGAGCGGGTCAACGCGCGGCAGTCCCGGTACGAGGAGGACCATCTGCGCCGTCTGCGGCTGGTGCGCGCGCTGATACAGGTCGGCGGGATGTCGGTGGCCACCGCCCGCGAGGTGCTGACCGTCGTGGACGACGACTCGCGCAGCCCGCACCAGCGGTTCGGGGCGGCCCACTCGCTCCTGCCGCCCAGCGCCGGACCCCCGGGGACATCAGCGCGCGCTGAGGGCCCCGGGAGCGCGACCCACGGGGACGGGGCGGAGGGGGAGGACGAGGGGGAGCCCGGGGAGCCGGGACCGCACGAGCGGACGGCCCGGGAGTCGGTCGACGCGCTGCTGACCCAGCTCGGCTGGGACTTCTCCCGACGGCTGCGTCACCACGTCCCGGCCTACACCTCGCTGATCAACGCGGTGGCGGCGCTCTCCCGGCTCGGCTACCCCTGCGACATCGAGCGGCTACTCCCCTACGCCCGGGCCGCCGCCCAGATCGCGGAGACCGACACCGAGACGATCGCCGCCTACGACACCCTCAGCGAACAGGTGGAGGCCGCCGTCGCCTGCACCGTGCTGTACGAGCCGGTGCTGCTGAGCCTGCGGCGGCTCGCGCAGACCGAGGAGTCCAACCACCGGTTCGGGGAAGGGAGTTGACGCACCGTCGCCGACCGACGTTCGACGGCGGCGGCGCCACGGACTCCGGGGCGGCACTGATCACCGAAGCGCGCGGACAGCCCGGGCCGAGAACCGGGCGGAGCCGCCGGGCGGGGGCCTCGACGGGTCGCCGCCCGGCGGCCGGGAGGCCCCACAGCCCCGGGAAGCGCCCCCGGAGAACCGGGAGGACACGGGGAGTACCGGGCGCGCGGGGAGTACGGGAACGCGGGGAGTCGTGAGGGTGGAGAGAACACGGAAAACCGCGTGAGCCAGGTGATCCACGGAAATTCCCGGTAAACGGGGGAATGCGGAAATACCGGAGTGCGGGAAAACCAGAATGCAGGGGAACGAAAAAGACCCTCCCCGAGGGGAGGGTCTTGTGATCGCGTACCCCCGACCGGATTCGAACCGGCGCTACCGCCTTGAGAGGGCGGCGTGCTAGGCCGCTACACAACGGGGGCCCTAGCAGATCCCTGGTGGATCCGTACCCCCGACCGGATTCGAACCGGCGCTACCGCCTTGAGAGGGCGGCGTGCTAGGCCGCTACACAACGGGGGCATCGATCATGCGACATGGAAAAACGCAGATCGTGCTGGGCTACCAGGACTCGAACCTAGACTAACTGAACCAGAATCAGTCGTGCTGCCAATTACACCATAGCCCACCAAAACACAATCCCCGGTGGGGATCTTGTCTGGATGGCCGCCGGTGGTGTGGGCCTTGTGGCCCGCCCCTCGCGGCGACAGGAAGAACATTACCTGATCGTGGACGGTGCTCCAAAACGGGTTCTGGGGCCCCGAGGCCGCCGTGGTGCGCTGGGATTCACCGGATCTCCGGCCTCTCCCGGCCCACCACGGACGGCGGGGGGCGTCAGCCCGAGAGTTTCGCCAGGGCGGCGTCGATCCGGGCCAGCGTGCGCTCGCGGCCCAGCACCTCCAGCGACTCGAAGAGCGGCAGCCCGACCGTACGGCCGGTCACCGCGACCCGGACCGGGGCCTGCGCCTTCCCCAGCTTGAGCCCGTGCTCCTCGCCGGCGGCCAGCACGGCGGCCTTCAGCTCGTCCGCGGTCCAGCCGGAGAGGGCCAGCTTCTCGCCCGCGGTGCGCAGCAGCGCGTCGGCGCCCGGCTTCATCGCCTTCTGCCAGGACTTCTGGTCTTCCACCGGCTCGTCGAGGAAGAGGAAGTCCACGTTGGCGGTGATGTCGGAGAGCACCGTGAGCCGTGTCTGGGCCAGCGGGGCCAGGGCGTCGAACCCGGCCTGGTCGAAGTTCTCCGGGGACCAGGGCGCGTAGGGGGCCTGGAGCCACGGGGCGCAGGCGGCGGCGAAGTCGGCGACCGGCAGCTCCCGCAGGTGGGTGGCGTTGATCGCCTCGCACTTCTTGAGGTCGAAGCGGGCCGGGTTGGCGTTGACGTCCCGCACGTCGAAGGCGGCGACCAGCTCGTCGACCGAGAAGATGTCCCGGTCCTCGGAGATCGACCAGCCCAGCAGCGACAGGTAGTTGAGCAACCCCTCCGGCAGGAAACCGCGCTCCCGGTACAGGTTGAGCGAGGACTCCGGATCGCGCTTGGAGAGCTTCTTGTTGCCCTCCCCCATGACGTACGGGAGGTGCGCGAAGACGGGGGTGTGGCCGGCGCCCACCCCCAGCTCCGCCAGCGCGCGGTAGAGGGCGATCTGGCGCGGGGTGGAGGAGAGCAGGTCCTCGCCGCGCAGCACGTGCGTGATCTCCATCAGCGCGTCGTCGACCGGGTTGACCAGGGTGTACAGCGCGGCGCCGTTGGCGCGCACGATGCCGTAGTCGGAGACGTGTTCCGGGGCGAAGGTCAGCTCTCCGCGCACCAGGTCGGTGAAGGTGATCGGCTCGTCGGGCATCCGGAACCGCACGATCGAGGTGCGACCCTCGGCCTCGTACGCGGCGACCTGCTCGGGGGTGAGGTCGCGGCAGGCGCCGTCGTACCCGGAGGGGCGGTTCTCGCGCCGCGCGGCCTCCCGCCGCTTGTCCAGTTCCTCGGCCGTGCAGTAGCAGCGGTAGGCGTGCCCGCTCTCCAGCAGGCGCCGGGCGACGTCCGCGTAGATCTCGGTGCGCTCCGACTGCCGGTAGGGAGCATGCGGTCCGCCGACCTCCGGGCCCTCGTCCCAGTCGAGGCCGAGCCAGCGCATCGCGTCCAGCAGCTGCTGGTAGGACTCCTCGGAGTCCCGGGCCGCGTCGGTGTCCTCGATCCGGAAGACCATGGTGCCGCCGGTGTGGCGGGCGTAGGCCCAGTTGAAGAGGGCGGTGCGGACCAGGCCCACGTGGGGGTTGCCGGTCGGGGAGGGACAGAAACGTACGCGGACGTCCGATGCCGCGGTCGCGTTAGTCACGCTTGATCACCTTGTTGGTGAGAGTGCCGATGCCTTCGATGGTGACGGCGACCTCATCGCCGATCTGGAGCGGGCCGACGCCCGCGGGGGTGCCCGTCAGGATGACGTCGCCGGGGAGCAGCGTCATCGCGGCGGAGATGTGGACCACGAGGTCCTCGACGGAGCGGACCATCTCGCTGGTCCGGCCCAGCTGCCGCTGTTCCCCGTTGACCGTGCACATCACGCCGAGGTCGGAGGGGTCCAGCTCGGTCTCGGTCCAGGGGCCGAGCGGGCAGGAGGCGTCGAAGCCCTTGGCCCGGGCCCACTGTCCCTCACGGCGCTGAACGTCCCGCGCGGTGAGGTCGTTGGCGCAGGTGTAGCCGAGGACGACCTCCCGCACCCGCTCCCGCGGAACCTCCTTGCAGAGCCGCCCGATCACCACCGCCAGCTCCGCCTCGTGGTGCAGGTCGGCGGTGATGGCCGGATAGCCGACCGGGTCCCCCGGGCCCGCCACCGAGGTGGAGGGCTTGAAGAAGACGATCGGGTCGGCCGGAACCTCGTGCCCCAACTCCTTCGCGTGTTCCGCGTAGTTGCGGCCGACGGCCACCACCTTGCTGGGCAGGACCGGCGGCAGCAGCCGGACCGCGCTCAGCGGCAGCCGCCGGCCGGAGCGTTCGAAGTCGGCGAAGGGATGGCCCTTGATGATGTCGAGGACGGGGCCGCCCTCGGTGTTCGCGTCGCCTTCGACGACGCCGAAGGCGACGTTCCCGTCGAGGGAAAACCTTGCGATACGCACGGGTGCGCTGTCCTTACGGTGACCGGGGTGCGGGCTGAGCCCCCAGCGTATGCCACCCGCTCGCCGGCCCCGCCCGGGATCAGCGCAGCCGGGCCATGAGCGCGTGCTCGACCAGGGTGATCAGCGCGCTCTTGGCGTCCGCGCGGTGCCGCGCGTCCGTCGTGATGATCGGGGCGTCCGGACCGATCTGGAGGGCTTCGCGAACCTCCTCCGGCGAGTACGGCTGGTGGCCGTCGAAGCCGTTCAGCGCGATCACGAAGGGCAGTCCGCTGTTCTCGAAGTAGTCCACCGCGGGGAAACAGTCCGCCAGCCGCCGGGTGTCCACCAGCACGACCGCGCCGATCGCCCCGCGCACCAGGTCGTCCCACATGAACCAGAACCGGTCCTGCCCGGGAGTGCCGAACAGGTAGAGGATCAGGTCCTGGTCCAGGGTGATCCGGCCGAAGTCCATGGCCACCGTGGTGGTGGTCTTGTCGGCGGTGTGCGTCAGATCGTCGATTCCGGCCGAGGCGGAGGTCATCACGGCCTCGGTACGCAGCGGATTGATCTCCGAGACCGCGCCGACGAAGGTCGTCTTGCCCACGCCGAAGCCGCCCGCCACCACGATCTTCGCGGAGGTGGTGGAACGGGCAGCAGCACCGCCACTAGAGCTTGCGAAGTCCACTGAGCACCCTTTCGAGCAACGTCACGTCTGGCTGGCCGTCGGCGGAGGTCTGCTCGCCGCCGGGCTGGTGGATGGCGACGAGTCCGGCCTCGGCCAGGTCGGCGACGAGGATCCGGGCGACGCCGAGCGGGATGGACAGGAGTGCGGAGATCTCGGCGATCGACTTGATCTCGTAGCACAGTCGGCAGATCCGCTGGTGTTCGGGCAACTGGCCCTGGAGCCGCGCGGAATCGGCCGTGGTGTGCACCAGCGCCTCGATGGCGAGCTGGTATCGGGGACGGGTCCGGCCACCCGTCATGGCGTACGGACGCACCAGCGGCTGGTGGTCGTTGCGGCCGCCCGGGTCGTCCGGGCCGCCCTCCGGCCCGGTGCCGTCCGGTGCGGACGGCACCGCTGGCTGGACCGGCTCGGCCGGCGCCTGGTCGTGCGGCGCCGGAGCGGGCACTCCTCCCGGCGCGCCGGGGAACCCGGTCCCGTCCGGGCCTGGCCGCGGCGGGCCCGGGGGCTGGGGCTGCCGCGCCTGCGGGACGCGCGGCGGGACCTGCCGCTGCCGCGGCATCGGCTGTTCGCGAACGCGTTCGCTGGGCGCGGAGGGAAAGTTGAATCGCTTGAGGAACGGAGCGTCCCCGCCCGAGGCGAGGGTCGGATCCGCTGGCTGCTGGTGGTCGTCACCGGTGCCGTACGACGACGGACCTCCTGGGGGCGTTGCCACGTTTCCTCCTCCGACTCACTGAACCGCGCCCATGGCGGGCACCACGCCCCGCACTTTATGGCGCGGAGACGGGATGTGCACTGCCTGTCTGCTGGTTGACCTAGTTGAGCAGGCTGCCCTGGAGCTCAGCGCGGAGGTCCGGGGTGAGGACGGTACCGGCGCGGTCGACGAGCAGCGCCATCTCGTACCCCACCAGACCGATATCGGCCTCCGGGTGCGCGAGCACCGCCAACGACGAACCATCCGAGATCGACATGATGAACAGGAACCCCCGCTCCATCTCCACCACCGTCTGGTTCACCCCACCCCCCTCGAAGATCCGCGACGCCCCCGCCGTCAGCGAAGTCAACCCCGAGGCCACCGCCGCCAACTGATCAGCACGATCACGCGGGAAACCCTCGGACATCGCCAGCAGCAGTCCGTCGGCGGAGACCACCACCGTGTGCGAGACACCCGGAGTGTTCTCCACGAAATTGGTGATCAACCAGTTGAGGTTCTGCGCCGCCTGACTCATCGGGCTCACACTAACGCTCCTGATCGTAGGTGCTACCGGGGCCGAAGCCCTGGCGGTCATTCCGGACCGAGCCACCCGCACCGCGCCCCCTGCGGACGCCACGGTGAAGGTTACTCAGCCTGCCGCGCACGTCCTCGGGCGCGCGGGAAACTGATGGGCCACCCTGGGCGCTCTCCTCCGCCACGCCCTCGACCAGATTGGCCCGGGGTACCCGGCGGGGAAGGCCGGACGTGGTGACGCCGCCCGCCTGGGGCGCGCGCAGCCGGCCCGCCCGCTCCCAGCGGTCGTCGTTCGCGGCGCGGAAGCCTCCGGCCGCCTCCGGGGACTCCGCGGATTCCGGTCCCGAATCCGCCGGACCCTCCGGGCCGCCGCCGAGGTGCGACTGCCCCGGCTCGCGGCGGGGCAGGCCCACACCGGTCGTGGAGTGATAGCTGCTCGGATGCGGTCCTGGCCGGTCGAAGCCTACGCCGTCAGAGGGCGGTTGGGGACCGCCGACGGCGGGTTCCGCTTCCACCCGGGGCGCGGGGGCGTCCCACACGCTCCGCTCCTCCCCCAGGGGCGCCTGCGCCTGCCCGGCGGGCTCGTCGCGGTCGGCCCACCATCCGGGACCGGGCTCCGGGGCGCCGTCACCGGGCCCGAACACGCCGCCGTAGCCCACCGGTTGGGCCGGGGCGTCGGGGAAGGCCTGACCGAACGGGTCGGCGCCCGCCGGGTCGTGGGGGGCGGGCCCGGCGGGCGCGTAGCCCTCCTGGTGGCCCGGTACGGGGAACTGGCCGGTCCCGGTGGGGTCCACGGGGTCGTAGCCGCCTCCGGCGGGCAGCGCGGGGCCCGGCACGGGCGCCTCCGGCCCCGGATCGGCGGCGCCCTGTGGGGAGCCGAAGTACGGCTCGTCCGGGCCGTGTTGGCCCTCCAGCGCGGCAAGGCGCTCCTCGCGCATCAGGGAGCGCCCGATCGGGTCCAGCCGTCCGGGCGCGCGCCGCTCCCCGGCCCGGGCCTCTGGGCCCTCCAGGGCTGGGGCGCCGGGGTGCTGCTCGGGGGCGCCGGGCGCGGTCGGGGACTCCATCACCCGGGAGACGGTGATGTCGCCGTCCACCTCCTCGGTGAACCCCGAACCGCCGCCTCCCTGGGTGATGTTCTCGGGCAGCATCACCAGCGAGGTGGTGCCGCCCTGTTCCCCGGAGGGTCGCAGCTGCACCCGGATGCCGTGCCGGGCGGCCAGTCTGCCGACCACGAACAGGCCCATGCGCTGCGAGACCGACACGTCGACGGTCGGCGGGTGGGCCAGCTTGTGGTTGATGTCGGCGAAGTCCTCGGACGTCAGGCCGATGCCCTTGTCGTGGATCTCGATCATGACCCGCCCGTCCGGGAGGCGGGTCGCGGTCACCCGCACCTTGGTCTGCGGCGAGGAGAACGAGGCGGCGTTCTCCAGCAGTTCGGCGAGCAGGTGGACGAGGTCGTTGACGACCCGGCCGTGGATCTCGCTCTCCGGGACCCCGCTGATGTCGATCCGCTCGTACTGCTCGACCTCCGAGGTGGCGGCGCGCAACACGTCCACCAGCGGCACCGGCTGGGTCCAGCGGCGGCCCGGCTCCTCGCCCGCGAGCACCAGCAGGTTCTCGCCGTTCCGGCGCATACGCGTGGCGAGGTGGTCCATCCGGAAGAGGCTGTGCAGCTGGTCCGGGTCGGACTCGCTGTTCTCCAGCTGGGTGATCAGGTCGAGCTGCCGTTCGATGAGCCCCTGGTTCCGGCGCGAGAGGTTGGTGAAGATGGCGTTGACGTTGCCCCGCAGCAGCGCCTGCTCGGCGGCGAGCCGGACGGCCTCCCGGTGTACCTGGTCGAAGGCCCGGGCCACCTCGCCGATCTCGTCCCGGGTGCCGATCGGGATCGGCTTCACCCGGGTGTCCACCCGGCCCGGCTCGGTGCGCGAGAGCTGGTCGACGAGGGCGGGCAGCCGCTGCTCCGCGACCTCCAGCGCGGCGCCGCGCAACCCGCGCATGGAACGGCTCATCGACCGGGCCATCTTGCCCGCCAGCACGAAGGCGGCCAGCAGCGCGGCGATACCGACCGCGCCGTTGACGATCGCGTCCCGCTTGGCGTCCGAGGCGATCTGCTTCGTCTCCTCGAACGCGTCCCGGCTGTGCCGCTCCTCCACCTCGCGGTAGGCGTCGAACTTGGCCGTGGCGGCGTCCATCCAGCTGTCCTGGGTGATGCCCTGGCCGCGCAGGGTGCTGGGCGAGGCACCGCTGGCGATGGCCTCCCCCATCTTCTTCAGCGAGGGCGGCGTCACGAACTTCTCGCCCTCGGCCTCCGCCTCCTCCCTGGCGTTGGCGTGCAGCTGCCGGGCGTTCCTCTCGCCGGCCGCCGTCTCGCGCTTCAGCAGCGTCAGGTCCTCCGGACGGCCGCCGGAGGTGTACTCGATGAGCGCGAGCCGCTCCAGGTAGGCGTAGGAGGCGAAGGCGGTGAGCTGCGCCTTCTTGTCCTTGGCCCCGGGGCCCGGGTCGACGAGCAGGTGCAGGCCGATCGAGCGCTGGAGGGACTCGGCGGCCTTCGCCAGCGAGATCGCGTAGACGGTGCGCCCGAAAGAGGTGACGTTGCCGGTGCCCAGGCCGAGTTCGTTCGCGAACTCCATCAGCGGGTGCTGGATGGTGACGTAACCCTCGTGGGTCTCGATTCCGCCCATCCTCGCGGTGTAGGCGTGCTCCCGAAGCTTCCCCAGCTTCGGCTCCTGCTCCATGAAGACGGCCAGCCGGCGCTTGAGCCCGTCCTGGTCGGGCATCCGGTCGACGGCGTCGTGGAAGACCTCGGCCGCCTTGTCGGTGGTGTTCCGGACCTTGGCGATCACCGGGTCGTCCTTCTCACCGGTCAGCAGCGGGACGGCGGTGCGGTCCCGCTCGTCGATCAGCGCGTGGCCGTAGTCCGCGGCGGCGGCGACCAGTTCGGCGACCTTGCGGGCGTCCTCCGCCTCGCGCCAGGTCTGGATCTGGCTGTTGACCTGGATACTGCCGAAGACGAGCGCGATGACGACGGGCACGAGCAGGATGGCGTTCAGCCGGGTGGGCACTCTCCAGTTGCGGACGGCGAGTCTGCTGCCGCTCCGCGCCTCTGGCTCCGCACCGGCGTCGCCCGCGGGCGGCTCCGCGTGCGACGGCGGGGTGAAGTTCCCCCTCGTCTCACCCGGGGCCTGCGACGCGGATTCCGTCGCGCCTTTCCTGCCTAGCCTCACTCGCGTCCTCACTCTCGGCACGCGGCCCGCCCGGGTCAGGTGCCGTCGCTACTGCTGAGTTCATGGAATTCCAGCACGTCACCGTCGTACCGTCCAAACACCTCAGCGAACTCTTCACACCCTCCCTGCCCGGCGAACCCAGCCCGCAAAAAGGGACATTGAGCCTTTGCCGCACCAAACAGGTTAAGGAGTGTGCACAGAGTGAAGCGCCTTGCTCGCCACCCGTATAGCGGGAGCGCGGTTTTCACACCTGAAACGTTATGAACGCGCCAGTCAGGATGGCGAAGAACACAACGAAAAACCAGCGGGAATCACGACGCCGGCGCCGGACCCGTCCGTATCCCGGGGCCGCACCGTCCGGCAGGGCCCCTCGGGAGACCGGCTCCGGCGCCAACGCAGCGTGTTCCCAGGCTACTTGAGGCGCGCCAGCAGCGCGTGCTCGACGAGCGTGATCAGTCCGCTCTTGGCGTCCGCGCGGTGCCGCGCGTCCGTCGTGATGATCGGCGTCTCCGGGCCGAGTTGCAGCGCCTCACGGACCTCGTCGGGCGAATAGGGCTGGTGGCCGTCGAAGCCGTTCAGCGCGATCACGAAGGGCAGTCCGCTGTTCTCGAAGTAGTCCACCGCGGGGAAACAGTCCGCCAGCCGCCGGGTGTCCACCAGCACGACCGCGCCGATCGCCCCGCGCACCAGGTCGTCCCACATGAACCAGAACCGGTCCTGCCCGGGAGTGCCGAACAGATACAGGATCAGGTCGTCGTCGAGGGTGATCCGGCCGAAGTCCATGGCCACCGTGGTGGTGGTCTTGTCCCCGGTGTGCGTCAGATCGTCGATTCCGGCCGAGGCGGAGGTCATCACGGCCTCGGTACGCAGCGGATTGATCTCCGAGACCGCGCCGACGAAGGTCGTCTTGCCCACGCCGAAGCCGCCCGCCACCACGATCTTCGCGGAGGTGGTCGAACGCGGCGCGGACGTCGCCTGGTCGCCGGGGGCGGTCCCCGCCATCGGCCCCGGCTGCGTGCTAGAGCTTCCGAAGTCCACTGAGCACCCTTTCCAGCAAGGTCACGTCCGGAGTGCCGCCGGGCTCCGCGCCCCCGCCGGGCTGATGTATCGCCACCATCCCGGCCTCCGCCAGGTCGGCCACCAGAATCCGGGCCACCCCCAGCGGAATGGCCAGCAGCGCCGACACCTCGGCCACCGACTTCACCTCGCGGCACAGGTGACAGATCCGCTGGTGTTCCGGGAGGAGCCCCTGGAGGTGCACGGGGTCGGCGCTGGTGCTCACCAGCGCCTCGATGGCGAGCTGGTAGCGCGGCCGGGTCCGGCCGCCCGTCATGGCGTACGGCCGCACCAGCGGCTGGTCACCTTCACCGCCGTACGGTGATGAGTGCGGCACGCCGTACGGGCCGGTCGAGGCGGGCGGCGGGGTCATGGGTCCTCCG
Organism: Streptomyces sp. AJS327; assembly: GCF_013450295.1. Taxonomy (GTDB): domain Bacteria; phylum Actinomycetota; class Actinomycetes; order Streptomycetales; family Streptomycetaceae; genus Streptomyces. Next base: position 718,051 of record NZ_SKBR01000002.1, on the reverse strand, counting down.
GAAGAGGCGTCAGTGGGGACGGGCGGACAGTGGGGGCTCGGGTGGGGCCGGGCCGGTCGGGCTAGTTCAGGATGCTGCTCTGTAGTTCGGCGCGTACGTCCGGGGTGAGGACGGTACCGGCGCGGTCGACGAGCAGCGCCATCTCGTACCCCACCAGACCGATATCGGCCTCCGGGTGCGCGAGCACCGCCAACGACGAACCATCCGAGATCGACATGATGAACAGGAACCCCCGCTCCATCTCCACCACCGTCTGGTTCACCCCACCCCCCTCGAAGATCCGCGACGCCCCCGCCGTCAGCGAAGTCAACCCCGAGGCCACCGCCGCCAACTGATCAGCACGATCACGCGGGAAACCCTCGGACATCGCCAGCAGCAGTCCGTCGGCGGAGACCACCACCGTGTGCGAGACACCCGGAGTGTTCTCCACGAAATTGGTGATCAACCAGTTGAGGTTCTGCGCCGCCTGACTCATCGGACTCAACTAACGCTCCTGCTGGTAAGTGGGGCCGGTGCCGCGTGTTTCCGTACCGGCCTGCCGACCCTGCTGGATTCCGCGACGGAGGTTGGTGAGCCGACCGCGGACGTCATCGGGCGCACGGGACACCTGCGGACCGGACGGGCCCGCTGGCTCCTGCTGCGCGGTACCGGCGACGAGGTTGGCCCGGGGTACCCGGCGCGGCAGGCCGGAGGTCGTGATCCCGCCCGCGGCGGGCTCCCGCACCGCTTCGGCCTGACGCCAGCTCTCGTCGTTCGGTGAGGCGCCCCAGCGGCCGCCGGAGCCGGACTCCGGCGCGCCACCGCCGCCCACGTCGCCACCTCCGGGCACCGGACGCCGCGGCATCGGGCGCTGCGGCATCGGCGGCACCTGCTCCGGCCGCCCGCCGGGGGAAGCCCCCCGCGGGGCCTGGGGCGGGCCCGGCGCCGGGCCCGGCTCGGCCAGCCGCCCGGCGGGCGGGGCCTGCTGGGGAACGGCGCCGGAGGGGTGTCCCGAGGAGTCGCGGAACCAGCTCGACTCCATCGACTCGAAGATCGGCGTCGAGGCGTTCTCCGGGGCGTGACCGGCGGGGATACCGAACGCGGGGTCCGTGAACTCCTCGCCGGAGCGCGCCGGTTCGGCGTGGTGCCCCTGACCGGCGGACACCGGTTCCTCATGCCCGCGCGGGGTGTCGTGGTCGGCCGCGACGGGGGCGGACGGCGCGGCGGGGTGGCCGGGGCCGGACGCGACGCCGTTGGGCCGGGGCTCACGGGGCAGGTCGCCGGGGGCCGTCTCCGGCCGGGCGAACTGCCCGGTGTCGCCGGGGCCGCCCACCTGTGGACGGGCGAACTCGGCGGTGTCGCCGGGGCCGGGGCGCGCGGGGGCGGCGCCGTTCGCCACCGAGCCGCCGTGCGCGGGCGCTCCGGGGAGCTCACCGGCCGGTCCACCGCGGGTGGGCAGCGCGGGAGGGACGTCGGCGGGGCGTGCCTCCGCGCCGCCCGGCCGCTCGCCCGTGGACGCGCCGCCGGGGGCCGCGCCGGGCGCGGGCGGTGACGGCGGGGCGCCGAAGAAGCTGGTGGCGCCGGACTGCTGGCCCTGCGGCTCCCCGCCTCCGGTGAGCGCCGCGCGCGGCGCTCCGCCGGAGACCTGACCGCGGGTGTGCAGCCCGCTGAGGCCGCCCTTGCCGCCGCCCGGACCGCCCTGCGGCCCGCGCTGGAGGGCGGCGGCGAGCCCACCGGACTTCCCGGCCGCTCCCCCGGCGGGGCCGCCCTTGCCGCGCGGGCCCTGGGCTCCGCCCTGGGCCACGTCGACGGGCAGCATGACCAACGCGGTGGTGCCGCCGGAGTCGGAGGGCCGCAGTTGGATGCGGATGCCGTGCCGCAGCGAGAGGCGCCCGACCACGAAGAGGCCCATGCGCCGGGAGACCGAGACATCGACCGTCGGCGGGTTGGCGAGCCGCTCGTTGATCGAGGAGAGGTCCTCGGGAGAGAGGCCGATGCCGGTGTCGTGGATCTCGATCAGCACCCGGCCGTCCGGCAGGGCGTGCCCAGTGACCTTCACCTTGGTCTGCGGGGAGGAGAACGAGGTGGCGTTCTCCAGCAGCTCGGCGAGCAGGTGGACGAGGTCGTTGACGACCCGGCCGGCGACCTCCGTAGAGGGGACGGAGTTGAGTTCGATGCGCTCGTACTGCTCCACCTCGGAGGCGGCGGCGCGCAACACGTCCACCAGCGGCACCGGGCGGGTCCAGCGGCGGCCGGGCTCCTCACCGGCGAGCACCAGCAGGTTCTCGCCGTTCCGGCGCATACGCGTGGCGAGGTGGTCCAGCTTGAAAAGCGAGGAGAGCTGGTCCGGGTCGGCCTCCCGGGACTCCAGCTCGGAGATGAGGGAGAGCTGACGCTGGATGAGCCCCTGGCTCCGGCGCGAGAGGTTGGTGAACATCGCGTTCACGTTGCCCCGCAGCAGGGCCTGTTCACCGGCGAGCCGGACCGCCTCGCGGTGCACGTCGTCGAAGGCGGCGGCGACCTTGCCGATCTCGTCCCGGCTGTGCACGCCGACGGACTCGACGGAGGTGTCGACGTCCTGCGGCTCGGCCTCGGACATCTGCTTGCCCAGCTCGGGCAACCGCTGCCGGGCCACCTCCTGCGCGGTGTCCTGGAGGCGGCGCAGCGAGCTGACCATCGAGCGGGCCACCACGAAGGCGCCCACCAGCGAGATCCCGAGGACGAGGAAGATGATGACGCCGTTGACCACCGCCTCCCGCTGTGCCTCGGAGCGCAGTTCGCGGGCCTGCTCCTCCATCTGCGAGAGCAGACTGGCCTCGATCTTGCCCATGGCCTCCAGCTTGGACTTGTCGAGGTCGATCCAGTCCATGTAGGAGCGCTGCTTCTGCTTGATGCCGTCCGGATGGTCGAGCACCCGCTCGCGGTACTGGTCGGCGGTGACGATGTTGACCACGCCGCCGTCCAGCGGGGCCATCAGACCGGCGGCGCGCTCCTCGCCGTAGATCTGCTCGAAGCTGCCGAGGGCGGCGTTCTCGCGGGCCATGGCGGTACGCGCGTACAGCCGGTCGGTCTCGGAGAGTTCGGGACCGCCGGGGCGGGCGAGGCCGGCCGAGATGACGGCCCGCTGGATCGAGGCGAACTCCTTGGCGCTGGAGAAGGCCGCCAGCGCGCGGGTGCTCTGGATCATCTCGGAGTTGCTGGTCGCCTGCGCCATGTCCTGGGAGAGCGAGAGCAGCGAGGAGATCAGCTGGTTGTAGCTGTTGACGGTCTGCGAGGTGTACGCGGCGTTGGTGTAGGCGCGTTCCCGGATGTCCTTGATGGTGCCCAGCTGGCGGGTGATGTCCAGCACGGTGGTCTGGACACCGGCCATCGCCTTGTCGGTGTCGTCGATGCTGGCGGTGCGTTCCTTGAACGCCTGGAACGCCTGGTCGGTGCGCTCGCGCGGCCCGACCACGGTGTCGTCCTTGGCGTTCTTGGTGGCCACCAACGGCCCCGCGGAGCGGTCCCGTTCCTCCTGGAGTGCCTGGGCCAGCTCCGTCGCCTGCTCGGTCATCTCGGTGAGCAGCTTCATGTTGTCGAGCTGCGAGACGTTGTTCAGGGAGCTGTGGATCCGCATCCCGCCGAGCGTGGTGGCGGCGATGACGGGCAGGGCCAACAGCGAGACCAGGCGGGTGCTGATGCGCCAGTTGCGGAGGGCGAGCCGGGAACCGCTGCTCACCGCGGCCTCGTTGGCGGCGTCGGCCGTCGCCGCGGCGGCGCCCTCGGCGGTGTTACCGCCCTCGCGCCCGGCGGCGGTGCCGCCCTCCTGGGCGCGCTCGGCGGAGGAGCCACGGTCGGTCGAACCTCCCGGCTCCCCGGACCCCTCGGCGCTGCCGTTCCTCTTGAAACGTCCCTGCACTAGCGTCGCAACCTCTGGACCAGGCGTCCCCCCGCCTGCGACGGAGGGACGGTATCGAGTCGTGGGGGTTCCCAGGCCCCCCGCTGTCGGTCGTCAGTGACCGGCTCGTCCCCTCATCTCCGCCGCACGGTGCGCTGCATCTGCGCCCCCAGCGCGCCGGCCGGGGGTGCCTCCGGGTCGAAACTCTGAGGAGGCGTCCTGCGCGGTCCGTGGAATTCCAGCACAGCGCGGGATCTCCAACAAGGGCTGTGGATAACCCGCCGGAGGGCGCTACTCCCCGGATCGGCACGACTACCTCTCGTGCACAACTCCGACCGGAATTCCGGACTTTCCCCTACAGCTCACCCTGACCCCCACCGCCGGACCCCGGGGGCACGCGGCGGCGGCACGCCGGAGGAATGCGCGGTACGCCCACAACGCCCGTATTTCCGGGGGGAGATACGCGATGGCAATTGTCGCTTTTGACCGCAGCTCGTGAGCAAACTCACACGCTCCGCGTTGTCTACATCACGCTGCGAGCGGGAAAGGCGCGTCTACTCTCACCGTTTACACTTTCCAGAGAATCGACAAGCGAGAGTCGACACACCAGCAGCCGAGTGAGGAACGGGCGATCGTGAAGTCCACCATCTCCATCCGGAGCACCGCCAACCCGCGCCGCACCACCCTGGCACACCTCTCCGACGCGGACGAACTGACCGTCAGGCCGCACGAGTCCGCCGCGTCCGGCGCGGAGGGCCTGCCCGCGAGCACGGCCAACCCGCGCCGTACCGTCCTGGAGGACGCGCCGGGCAACTGACCGCGGCTCAGGCACGCGAGAGCGCACTGCGGTACCCGAGAACACACAGCGCGGGACGGGAGCGAGTCTCCCTCCCGCGCTTCGTGCGTTGCGCCCCCGTCCGGCGACGAGGTCCGGCGGAGGGGCGGCAGGAGGTCCCGCCGTCCGCACCGGCCCGCCCGGACGCCGACTCGGCCCGTGCCGGGAACCGGGCTCCGTGGCGGCCCAACCTGGGCCACGGCGCGGTGAGTTGGCGCGGTGAGTTCAGGGGTCCCGGCGGGCGGCTCCGCCGCTCAGCTGTGCCAGCTCCGCGGGGACTGGTAGCCGTGGTGTCCGTGGTGGCTGTCCAGACGGCGCCAACGCGGCTTGCTGGCCGGGCGGTTGTCCGCCGCCCGCGCGGGCGCGTGGGTACGGGCGAGGAGCAGGGCGGTCACGGCGGCGAGTTCCTCCTCGCTCGCGTGGCCCTTCTCGACGCGGATCGGCTGGGCCGGGATCGTCCCCTCGGTCTCGGGACGGCTCTCGGTAAGGGACGGGCTCTGCGGCACGATGACTCCGATTACTGGGGTGGGTTGCCGTGCTTGCGGGAGGGCAGATCCGCGTGCTTGCTGCGGAGCATCGCGAAGGTGTCGATGAGCACCCGGCGGGTCTCGGACGGGTCGATCACGTCGTCCACCAGGCCGCGTTCGGCGGCGTAGTACGGGTGCATCAGCTCCGCCTTGTACTCCTTGACCATCCGGCGGCGCATGGCCTCCGGGTCGTCGGCGGCGGCGATCTGCTTGCGGAAGATGACGTTCGCGGCGCCCTCGGCGCCCATCACCGCGATCTCGTTGGTGGGCCAGGCGTAGGTGATGTCCGCGCCGATGGACTGTGAGTCCATCACGATGTACGCGCCGCCGTACGCCTTGCGCAGCACCACCGAGACCCGGGGGACGGTGGCGTTGCAGTACGCGTAGAGGAGCTTCGCGCCGTGCCGGATGATGCCGCCGTGTTCCTGGTCGACGCCCGGCAGGAAGCCCGGCACGTCGAGCAGGGTCAGCAACGGGATGTTGAAGGCGTCACACATCTGCACGAAGCGGGCGGCCTTCTCGGACGCCTCGATGTCCAGCACTCCGGCCAGCGACTGGGGCTGGTTGGCGATGACCCCGGTCACCTGGCCGTCCATCCGCCCCAGGGCACAGATGATGTTGGTCGCCCAGCGCTCGTGGACCTCCAGGAACTCCCCGTCGTCGACCAGTTCCTCGACCACCCGACGCATGTCGTAGGGCCGGTTGCCGTCGGCGGGCACCAGGTCGAGCAGCGCGTCGCAGGGGCGGTCGGCCGGGTCGTCGCCCGGTTCGGCCGGCGGGTTCTCGCGGTTGTTCCGGGGCAGCAGCGAGAGCAGGTAGCGCACCTCCTCCAGGCACGACTCCTCGTCGTCGTAGGCGAAGTGACAGACCCCGGAGGTCTCCGCGTGGACGTCCGCGCCACCGAGGCCGTTCTGCGAGACCCGCGCGCCGGTCACCGCCTCGACCACGTCCGGGCCGGTGATGAACATCTGCGAGGTGTCCCGCACCATGAACACGAAGTCGGTCAGCGCGGGCGAGTAGGCCGCGCCCCCGGCGCACGGCCCCAGCATCACCGAGATCTGCGGAATCACCCCGGAGGCACGGGTGTTGCGCTGGAAGATCCCGCCGTACCCGGCGAGCGCGGCGACGCCCTCCTGGATCCGGGCCCCCGCGCCGTCGTTGAGCGAGACCAGCGGAGCGCCCGCCGCGATCGCCTTGTCCATGATCTTGTGGATCTTGCTGGCGTGCGCCTCGCCCAGCGCTCCGCCGAAGACGCGGAAGTCGTGGGCGTAGACGAAGACCTGGCGCCCGTGGACCGTCCCCCAGCCGGTGATCACACCGTCGGTGTAGGGCCGGTTGTGCTCCAGACCGAACCCCGTCGCGCGGTGCCGCCGCAGGGGCTCCATCTCCTGGAAGGAGCCCTCGTCGAGCAGGAGGGCGATGCGCTCCCGCGCGGTCAGCTTCCCCTTGCCGTGCTGCGCGGCCGTCGCCCGGTCGCTCGGCCCCCGCAGCACCTCGGCCCGCATCGCGTGCAGCTCGGCGACGCGCCCCCGTGCGTCCGGCGCCACCGCTTCGTCCTGATCCGCTGACGGCGACGGCTGAGAAAGATCGGTCATGTATAGACCCTACGAAAAAGCGATGCCGGAAGCCGTCGTCAGATTCGTACAGTCTCGGTGCCGGATTCATGGCTGCGCTGGACAGAACCGTGCTTAGCGGAGGCCCTCCATCCGGTCATACTCCGCATAACGAGCGCCGGACGCTGTGGGGACCCGACAGCTCCCCCGCAGCCTCCCCGAACCGTTAGCCGCTGGTCAGCGGCCCGGAGCGACGGCGTCACCCGCCAGGGGACCGCCCCGGGCAGCGCCCGCGGACCGCCCCGGACCGCCCAGAGACGCCGCGCCTCCGGGTCCCGCGGCGCACGGGACCCGGAGGGGCGGAGCCCACGGCTCACTGGGGCGCGGCGACGCCCGCGCGCAGCAGCCCGTAAGTGTAGGCGTCGTCCAGCGCCTGCCAGGACGCCGCGATGACGTTGTCGCCCACCCCGACCGTCGACCACTCCGTGCTGCCGTCGCTGGTCGAGATCAGCACGCGGGTCGTGGAGGAGGTGCCCTGCCCCTCCTCCAGGATCCGCACCTTGTAGTCGACCAGGGCGAGCCGGGCCAGTTCGGGGTACAGCCGCTCCAGCCCGATCCGCAGGGCCCGGTCGAGGGCGTCGACCGGGCCGTTGCCCTCGCCCGTGACCACGATCCGCTCGCCCTTCGCCCAGAGCTTCACGGTGGCCTCGTTGAGGGGCGCTCCGTCGGGGCGCTGCTCGACGATGGCCCGCCAGGACTCGACGCGGAAGAACCGGGGGGCCGCACCCTCGTGCGCCTCGTCCCGGAGCAGCAGTTCGAAGGAGGCGTCGGCGGCCTCGTAGGTGTAGCCGCGCAGCTCCTGCTGCTTGACCCGCTCGACGACCCGTCCGGCGAGTCCGGGCTGGGCGGCGAGGTCGTACCCCAGCTCCCGGCCCTTCAGCTCGACGGAGGCGCGGCCCGCCATGTCGGAGACCAGCATCCGCATGGTGTTGCCGACCCGCTCCGGGTCGATGTGCTGGTAGAGGTCGGGGTCCACCTTGATCGCGGAGGCGTGCAGCCCGGCCTTGTGGGCGAAGGCGGAGGTGCCGACGTACGGCTGGTGGGTGGAGGGGGTCAGGTTGACCACCTCGGCGATGGCGTGCGAGACCCGGGTCGTCTCGGCCAGTCCGCCCGGCGGGAGGACCCGCATGCCGTACTTCAGCTCCAGCGCCGCCACGACGGGGAAGAGGTTGGCGTTGCCCACCCGCTCGCCGTACCCGTTGGCGGTGCACTGGACGTGGGTGGCCCCGGCGTCCACCGCGGCCAGGGTGTTGGCGACCGCGCAGCCCGTGTCGTCCTGGGCGTGGATGCCGAGGCGGGCGCCGGTGTCCGCGAGGACGGTGCGGACGACGGCCTGGATCCGGGCGGGGATCATGCCGCCGTTGGTGTCGCAGAGCACCGCCACCTCGGCGCCCGCCTCGTGGGCCGCGCGCACCACGCTCTTCGCGTAGTGGGGGTTGGCCAGGTAGCCGTCGAAGAAGTGCTCGCAGTCGACGAAGACGCGCAGGCCCCGCTCCCGGAGGTAGCCCACCGAGTCCCGCACCATCGCGAGGTTCTCCTCCAGGGTGGTGCGCAGCGCCAGCTCGACGTGCCGGTCGTGCGCCTTGGCGACCAGGGTCACCACGGGGGCGCCGGAGTCGGCGAGCGCCCGCAGCTGCGGGTCGTCGGCGGCGGCGGTCCCGGCGCGCCGGGTGGCGCCGAAGGCCACCATCTGGGCGTTGCGGAACCCGCCCTCCCGGGTGACGCGGGCGAAGAACTCGGTGTCCCGGGGGTTGGCGCCGGGCCAGCCCCCCTCGATGAACCCGACGCCGTAGTCGTCCAGGTGCCGCGCGATGGCGAGCTTGTCCGCGACGCTGAGGTTGATCCCCTCGCGCTGGGCGCCGTCCCGCAGGGTGGTGTCGAAGACGTGGAACGCGTCGCTGGGGACGGTGTCCGCCGTGACGCCGGTTACGTCAGTCACGTCGGTCACGTGAGCGACGTGCCCGACACCTGGGACGTCGGGACCGGGGGCGGCGGGGACGGCGGAGGTGGCGGAGGACTGGGCCGCCGTACCGGCGTCGGTGGGTTCCGTGCTCATGGCTGGTGTGGCTCCTGTACGGGTGACGGTGGGTCCGGAATGCGTGGCTCCACTTGCCCCATCCTCCCTCGCGCCTCGTTCGTCCGGCCGAGTGGGCCGAAAAACGAAAAAACCCCTCGCGGGTGCGAGAGGTCTGCGCGCGGGTCTGAGACACGGTGGCCGCGCCGCACGGGGTGGTGCGGGGCGGTCACTGCGGACCGGCGCGCCTGCTGCCAATAATCATGACGAACGAGGACACGTCGGCAGTCTGGCACAGTTCGCGCCCCCGTCCAGGGGGCGTCTCACCATGCGGAAGAACCCGGTGGCGGAGCCGCGGGCCACGAAACGACGCCGGACACGAGCCGGGCCCGACCGAACCGCGCCCGGACGGGATGGGTCCAGGCGCGCGCCGTGTCCTGGGACACAGCGGGGAGGCCAGCACGGCACGGGGGGACCGTAGCGCCGCGCGGGGCCTCCCCGCCGCCCGCCCCCGGCGCACACGGCGGGGGCACCCGGCCCGCCGGACACGAGGCGGACCGGTGGACCGGTCACCGGCCGCCCCGGCTACGAGGCGGCCGGCGGCGCGTCAGCCGGTGTGCGCCACGTAGACGTCCCACGCCTCGTTGCCGTCGTCCTCCGCGATCGCGTCGGGCGAGGTGTAGGCGACCGCGGCGGCGCCGTCGGAGAGCGCCCCGGCGCGGGTCTCGACGTAGTTGCCCTCGGCGTCCGGGGTGACGGGCCGGGCCGCCTCGTCGGAGTCCACGTCCATCAGGTAGGTCGGCGAGGTGCCGTGCCCGGTGTACAGCAGGCGCTTCCCGTCCGGGCTCGGCACGGGGGATCCGGAGAACGTCGAGTCCTCGGAGTGCCGCCCCGGCACCCGCTTCAGCTCGGCGCCCATGGCCCCGACGAAGACGTTGACGGCCTTGTCGCCGTCGTCCGGCACCAGGCCGTCGTCCCCGGACTGGAAGACCACCGACCCGCCGTCCGCGGTGATGGCGGGCCGGGTGGAGTCGCGGCCCTTCTGCTGGTCGCTGGTGCTCTCGGCGTCCAGCTGGGTCGGCTTCTCGTCGGTCAGCTTCCGCGTGAAGACGTCGCAGCAGTCGGCGCGCGGCCCGTTGAAGTGGTTGTACTGGTAGGCCAGCGTGCCGCCGTCATCGCTCAGGGTGAGCTGCGAGATGGACCGGGGCTGCCAGTCCGGGCGCGCGTGCTTGAGGGCCTTGGTGGTGCCCGCCGCGCGGTCGGTGACGTACACCCACGCCTCCTTGTCGTCCGGCGGCGGGGTGCCGACGAAGGCGACGCTGCCGCCGTCGGCGCTGATGGCCGGGGACCAGCTCTGCACGTCGTGGCCGACGCCCTCGGTGCTGATCCGCTCGGTCTTCCCCGTCTTCCGGTCGTGCACGTGGACCCGGCGGTCGTCCTCGCCGTCCTCGGTCTCGAAGGCGACGTAGCGGCCGTCGGCGCTGAGGACCGGCGAGGAGGCGGTGCGCCCCTCGACACTGATCCGCTCGACGGCGCCGCCGGTGGCCGAGTCGCCGTCCCCGGTCCCCTTCAGGTGCTTGACGAAGATGTCAGCGGCCCCGTTGGTGTCGCCCGGCACCAGGTTGGTGGCTTCCGAGGTGAAGACGGCGAGCGTGCCGTCCCTGCTGACGACCGCGTCCCGGGAGGGGCCGTCGGCCTCGGTCCCGTCCGCCGCGGTGCTGACCCGCTGGGTACGCGGGGCCGAGGGCTCGGCTCCCTCGTCCGCCGAGGCCAGCACCGGCAGGATCGCGGCGGTCAGGCCGCCGACGAGTGTGGCCCCTAGGGCCGTGCGCGTGACGAGGCGCATGTTCTCTCCCCCTTGGTGAGCGGGACGGCGACGCGGCGCGGCCCGCGCGAGCCGTACGGCGCCGTGCCCGGCGGCCCCAGCCGGTGCGGGCACCCGCTCCCCACGCGGGTGCCCGCACCGGTGGCCGGTGCCGCGGTGCCGTACGGAGGTCGCGGGGCAGCCCCGCGCCCGCCCCGGAAGGGTGGGCGGTACGCGGGGTGCCGTCTCGCGGGTGCGCGCCGAACCGGCGCGTGGCTGGCGCCGGGCGCCGCCGTCCCCTGCTTGGATTCCCCGGGGAATCCAAGCAGGCCGTCAACGCCCGGACAATCAGCGCTTTTGCGTACAACCCCGGGGGCCGTCGGGGAGTCCGCGCACCTCCACGGACCGCCGGGGCGTCGCGCCGGTTGTGCTCCGGTCACCCCAGCACCGCCCCCGGCGTCCCCACCGTGGGCGCGTGGGAGCCGTCGACGGGACGACGGGCGGGCGAGGACCGGGGCCGGGCGGCGCCTGAGGGTGGGGGCTCTTGCGCGGAGGGGGTCAGCGGATGGGGTGGACCCAGCCGTGCCGGTCCTCGGCCCGTCCGGTCTGGACGGCCAGCAGCGCCTCGCGGAGCCGCATGGTGATCTCGCCGGGGCTCCCGTCGCCCACGGTCCAGGAGCCGCCACGGGACTTCGCCTCACCGACGGGGGTGATGGCCGCCGCGGTGCCGCAGGCGAAGACCTCGGTGATCTCCCCCTCGGCGTTCCCCCGCCGCCAGTCCCCGGTGGAGATGCGCGCCTCTCCGGTGCGGTAGCCCAGGTCGGTGGCGAGGGAGAGCAGCGAGTCCCGGGTGATGCCGGGCAGCAGGGTGCCGGTCAGCTCCGGTGTGACGATCTTCGCGTCGGCGCCCGAGCCGTACACGAAGTACAGGTTCATGCCGCCCATCTCCTCGATCCAGCGGTGCTCCGTGGCGTCCAGCCACACCACCTGGTCGCACCCCTGCTGCGCCGCCTCAGCCTGGGCGACCAGCGAGGCGGCGTAGTTTCCCGCGCACTTGGCCTCGCCGGTGCCGCCCGGCGCCGCGCGCACGTAGTCCTCGGAGAGCCAGACGGAGACGGGCTCGACCCCGCCGGGGAAGTACGGACCGGCGGGCGAGGCGAGGACCATGAAGGTGTACTCGTTGGCCGGGCGGACCCCGAGCCCCACCTCGGTGGCGAACATGAACGGCCGCAGGTACAGCGACTCCTCGCCACCGGCCGCCGGAACCCAGCTCTGGTCCTGCCGGACGAGCAGTTCGCACGCCTCGATGAAGGTCTCGACGGGCAGCTCGGGCATGGCCAGACGGCGGGCGCTGCGCTGGAACCGGGCGGCGTTGGCCTCGGGACGGAAGAGGGCCACCGAGTCGTCGGGCTGGCGGAACGCCTTGAGCCCCTCGAAGATCGACTGGCCGTAGTGCAGGGTCATGTTCGCCGGGTCCATCTGGAGCGGCGCGTACGGCTGGAGCAGCGCCTCGTGCCAGCCGCGGCCCTCGGTCCACCTGATGGTGACCATGTGGTCCGTGAAGTAGCGGCCGAAGCCGGGGTTCGCCAGCACCGCCTCGCGCTCCGCCGGGGAGAGCGGCTGTGCCGAGGGCTTGAGGTCGAAGTCGATCCGGGTGGTCATGAGCGCGTCCTTCGCTGAGTGTCGTGGCGGACCGCGCTTCCTAGCCGTGCCGCTCACGCGGCACGCACGTGCTACCGCGTGGTACTAGGACGTCCGAGCTTTCCCTCCTGCGGCGGCCCCGCGTCCGATTATCGCGCGCGGGTTCCCGGAGTGGGGACACGGGTGGGTCGGTCCTGGATTAGATGGTGACACCCAACCGACGGGTAGCCCAGCGGCCGGGCGTCTGGAGCCCGGCCGCTGGGGCCGGGTCAGCTCGCTACTCGGGCGGCGAGCGCGTCGCCGATCGCCTCGGTGGTGCGGGTGACGGGGGCGCCACCCGTGGCGCGGGGGGACTCGGCGAGGTCGGCCGAGACGGCCCGCTCCACCCGCTCGGCCTCCGCCTCGAAGCCGAGGTGGCGCAGGAGCAGCGCGACCGAGAGCACGGTGGCGGTGGGGTCGGCGGCGCCGGTTCCGGCGATGTCCGGCGCGGAGCCGTGTACCGGCTCGAACATCGAGGGGTAGTCGCCGGAGGGGTTGATGTTCCCCGAGGCGGCCAGCCCGATACCGCCGGTGATCGCGGCGGCGAGATCGGTGAGGATGTCACCGAAGAGGTTGTCGGTGACCAGCACGTCGAACCGGCCGGGGTCGGTGACGAAGAAGATCGTCGCCGCGTCGACGTGCAGGTAGTCGGTGGTGACGCCCGGGTACTCCCGCCCGACCCGGTCGAAGGTGTTCTTCCACAGGTGCCCGGCGTGCACCAGCACGTTGTTCTTGTGCACCAGGGTGAGCTTCTTCCGCGGCCGGGCGGCGGCCCGCTCGTAGGCGTCCCGCACCACGCGTTCCACGCCGTACGCGGTGTTCACGCTGACCTCGTTGGCCACCTCGTGCGCGGTGCCGGTGCGGACGCTGCCGCCGTTGCCGACGTACGGGCCCTCGGTACCCTCGCGGACCACCACGAAGTCGATCTCCGGGCGGCCGGAGAGCGGGGAGTCGGTGTTCGGGAAGAGCTTCGAGGGGCGCAGGTTGACGTAGTGGTCGAAGGCGAAGCGCAGCCTCAGCAACAGTCCGCGCTCCAGCACGCCGGAGGGCACCTTCGGGTCGCCGATCGCGCCGAGCAGGATCGCGTCGTGTCGCGCGAGCAGCTCCAGGTCGGCGTCGGGAAGGGTTTCGCCGGTCGCGTGCCAGCGCCGGGCGCCGAGGTCGAACTCGGTCGTCTCCAGCCGGACGTCCGTGGGGAGGACGGAGTTCAGGACCTTGAGCCCCTGGGCCACGACCTCCTGGCCGATGCCGTCCCCGGGAATCACTGCGAGATTGATGCTGCGCGCCATGGCGGGGACCCTACTCCGCGTCCCAGGTGATGACACCCATAGTCCAGGATACGGACACTGGGCGCATCGTGAGCGGATCGCCGGGGCGGAGCGGGACCGGCGGCTCACCTTCCGTATACCGGAGTGACTTCCCTTCGTCGCCAACTCCTGCCAGATTCCCAGCACATGACACCCGGTGACCTACCCAACGTCGGCATCCCCGCGCACCTCGCCGAGCGGATGAGCATGCCCGAACAGCACGAGTACCTGCGCGCCCGGCTCTCCCGCCGTGGCGTGCTGCGCACCGGCGGAGCGGCCGGCGCGCTGGCCACCGGCGGCCTGCTGCTGGGCGCCGGGAGCGCGGGGGCCGAGCCCCGGCGGGCCGGCCCCGAACTCGTGCGCACCCGGCCCCGGGTCGACGGTTCGCTCGTCGCGCCGTTCGGACGGCACCTCGCCCTCGGTGCCGACCCACGGACCGAGATGCGCGTCTCCTGGCAGGTGCCGCTGCCGGTGCGCGGCCCCTACCTGCGGCTGGGGCGGGCCCCCTGGGACCTCGGCGAGCGGATCGAGGCGGAGGTCCGGGAGTTGCGCACCCCCTCCCTCGCCAAGGACCTGCCCGAGGTCGAGCAGTACTACCTGCACGTGGCGCTGGACGGGCTGCGGCCGGACACCACCTACTACTACGGCGTCGGCCACGAGGGCTTCGATCCCGCGACCGCCGAACGGGTCTCCACGCTGGGCTCGTTCACCACCGCCCCGAAGGGCTCCGGCGACCCCTTCGTCTTCACCGCCTTCGGTGACCAGGGCGTCAGCTACGACGCGCTCGCCAACGACCAGCTGATCCTCGGGCAGAACCCAGCCTTCCACCTGCACGCCGGGGACATCTGCTACGCCGACAGCACCGGAAAGGGCAACTCCTCCGACACCTACGACGCCCGGGTCTGGGACCAGTTCCTCGCCCAGACGGAGTCGGTCGCCGCCCGGGTCCCCTGGATGGTGACCACCGGCAACCACGACATGGAGGCCTGGTACTCACCGAACGGCTACGGCGGTCAGTCCGCGCGCTGGTCCCTGCCGGAGAACGGCCCGGACAGCCGGAAGGCGCCCGGGGTGTACTCCTTCGTGTACGGCAACGTCGGGGTGGTCGCGCTGGACGCCAACGACGTCTCGTACCAGATCCGCGCCAACAAGGGCCACACGGACGGGGCGCAGACCCGCTGGCTGGACCGCACCCTGCGGGAGCTGCGGGCGAGGGACGGGGTGGACTTCATCGTCGCCTTCTTCCACCACTGCGCCTACGCGACCGGGCTGCACGCCTCGGACGGCGGGGTGCGCGACGAGTGGGTGGGGCTGTTCGAGAAGCACGGGGTCGACCTGGTCGTCAACGGCCACAACCACGTCTACGAGCGCACCGACCCGGTCAAGGGCGGGAAGGGCACCCGGAAGCTGTCCTTCGGCGAGACCACCGACCCCACCCGCGACGGCATCGTGTACGTCACCGCGGGCGGGGCGGGCAAGGACCTCTACGGCTTCGCCGTACCGGACAGCTACGAGGGCGAGGTGAACGAGCGGGACAGCGTGCTCAGCCACTACTGGACCAAGAGCGGGCTGCCCGTACCGGACCGCGTCGGGTGGTCGCGGGTCCGCTACACCGGCTTCTCCTTCCTCGCCGTCCGCTCGGTGCCGGGCAAGCGCCCGGAACCGCCGAAGCTGGAGGTCACGGCGCTGGCCCAGACGGGGCGGCGGGTGGACCACTTCACCGTGCGCCGCCCGTCCTGAGGCCGCCGGTGAGCGGCGGCGCGGGGCTCAGTGCCCGGTCGCGCCGCCGTTGTCCCGGCGGTCGAGGGCGCGCTGGAGCGCGGCGGCGGCGTTTTTGCGGGCGGCGTCCTGACCGGCGCGGGGGGCGCGGCGGACACGTCGGCGGGAGGTCTCGGCCATGATGCGGCTCCTTCAGCACAGGAGGGCGCGACACCGGGTCGCGCACGAGGAGGGCTGAACTGGGTGTGGTGGGGGGGTACGCGTTGCCGGGAGGGGCGGGGCCACCGGTGCGGCGGGGATCACCCGCGGCTGGGCACCGGGCCGCACCGCCATTCGCTGATGGAGCGAGACGTTCGGCTACGTCCACGGTAAGAGGCCCGTCGCGCGCTGTCTCCCCCGTTACTTGGTCTTCCTAGTATCTGAGACGGCTTCTTCGTCACACCCCTGCGACCTGCGGGTTCAACCACTCCCCCGGGACTTCCACCCCGCGCCGCCCGCGCCCGTTCGCGGTCGGCGCTCGCGGGATCGCGCCCCCGCCCGGACACCGCCGCGCCGCGCCCCCGGGACGGGAGCGCGGCGCGGCGGGACGGCGACGGGGCGGAACCCGGTCAGTCCATGTGCGGGTACCGGTAGTCGGTCGGCGCCAGCTGGGTGTCCTTGATGGCGCGCGGCGAGGACCAGCGCAGCAGGTTGAACTTCGAGCCGGCCTTGTCGTTGGTGCCCGAGGCGCGGGCGCCACCGAAGGGCTGCTGGCCGACGATGGAGCCGGTCGGCTTGTCGTTGATGTAGAAGTTCCCGGCGGCGAACCGCAGTCGGCCGGCGACCTCGGAGGCCACCGCCCGGTCCCGGGCGATCACACAGCCGGTCAGCGCGTAGCCCGAGGCGGACTCCATCTGGTCGACCACGGCGTCGAAGTCCGCGTCCTCGTAGACGTGGACGGCGATCACCGGGCCGAAGAACTCCGTCTTGAAGAAGTCGCTCTCCGGGTCGGAGCAGGTCAGCACGGTCGGGCGGATGAAGTAGCCCACGCTGTCGTCGTAGCTGCCGCCCGCGATGATCTCGCAGGCCGGGTCGGCGTGCGCCCGGTCGATCGCCTCCTTGTTCTTCGCGAAGGAGCGCTCGTCGATCACCGCGGACATGAAGTGCGACAGGTCGGTCGGGTCGCCCATGCTCAGCCCGTCGACCTCGGCCGCGAGCCGCTCCCGCAGGCCGCCGTCCCACAGCGAGCGCGGGACGTAGGCGCGCGAGGCCGCCGAGCACTTCTGCCCCTGGTACTCGAAGGCGCCACGGGTGATCGCGGTCTTCAGCACCGCCGGGTCGGCGGTCGGGTGCGCGACGATGAAGTCCTTGCCGCCGGTCTCGCCGACCAGCCGCGGGTAGGACCGGTAGCCCGCGATGTTCTCGCCGACCGTACGCCACAGGTGCTGGAAGGTGGCGGTGGAGCCGGTGAAGTGCACCCCGGCCAGGTCCGGGTGCGGCAGCGCGACCTCGGAGACCTCCTTGCCGTCCCCGGTGACCAGGTTGATGACGCCCTTGGGCAGCCCGGCCTCCTCCAGCAGCTCCATCAGCAGCACCGCCGAGTGGGTCTGGGTGGGCGAGGGCTTCCAGACCACCACGTTGCCCATCAGGGCCGGGGCGGTGGGCAGGTTGCCCGCGATCGCGGTGAAGTTGAACGGCGTGATCGCGTAGACGAAGCCCTCCAGCGGACGGTGGTCCATCCGGTTCCAGACGCCCTTGGGCTGGATGGGCGGCTGCTCCTCCAGCAACTCCCGGGCGAAGTGGACGTTGAACCGCCAGAAGTCGATCAGCTCGCAGGGCGCGTCGATCTCGGCCTGCTGCACGGTCTTCGACTGCCCGAGCATGGTGGAGGCCGCGATGGTCTCGCGCCACGGGCCGGAGAGCAGCTCCGCCGCCTTGAGGATGATCGCGGCGCGGTCGTCGAAGGACATCGCGCGCCAGGCGGGGGCGGCGGCCAGCGCGGCGTCGATCGCCTCCTGGGCGTCCTGCCGGGTGGCGGTCGCGTAGGTGCCGATCACCGCCCGGTGGTTGTGCGGCTGCACCACGTCGTGCCGCTCGCCGCCGCCCATCCGCCGCTCGCCGCCGATAGTCATCGGCAGCTCACGCGGGTTCTCGGCCAGTTCCTTAAGCTTCCGCTCCAGCCGGGCGCGCTCGGGGCTGCCCGGCGCGTACGTGCGGACCGGCTCGTTGTAGGGGGCGGGTACCTGGGTTACAGCGTCCATGGCTGCCGTCTCTCCTTCGGTCGGGTGGGGAGGGCGATCAGGGGTCGGGGTCGGAGGCGGGGCGGGCCCCGCCGGTGCGGGTCAGCCCCGGGTGACCAGCGAGCGCAGGAAGAAGCCCACGTTGGCCGGGCGCTCGGCGAGGCGCCGCATGAAGTAGCCGTACCAGTCGGTGCCGTAGGGGACGTAGACCCGCATCCGGTGGCCCTCGGCCACCAGCCGCCGCTGTTCGGCGGTGCGGATCCCGTACAGCATCTGGTACTCGTACTCCCCGGGACCACGGCCGGAGGCGCGGGCGAGTTCCCGGGCGATGTCCACCAGCCGCGGATCATGTGAGCCGACCATGGGGTAGCCCTTACCCTCCATGAGCACCCGCAGACAGCGCACGTAGGCCAGGTCGACCTGGTGCTTGTCCTGGTGGGCCACCGTGGACGGCTCGTCGTAGGCGCCCTTGACCAGCCGCACGCGCGCCCCGGAGGCGGCCAGTTCCCGGCAGTCGTCCTCGGTCCGGTAGAGGTAGGACTGCACCACGGCGCCGGTGCCGGGGAACCGTTCGCGGAGCCTGCGGTGGATGGCCAGGGTCGAGTCGACTGTGGTGTGGTCCTCCATGTCGAGGGTGACCGTGGTTCCGGCCGCGTCGGCGGCCTCCACCACCGGGAGGACGAGCCGGTAGGCGAGGTCGTCCCCGTCGGGCAGGGCCTGTCCGAAGGCCGAGAGCTTGACGGACATCTCCGCCCGCTCCCCCAGGCCCAGCTCGCCCAGCGCCCGGGCCAGCGCGAGGTAGGCGTCCCGGCTGCGCGTCGCCTCGGCGGGGCTGGCGATGTCCTCGCCGAGGTGGTCCAGGGTGACCTCCATGCCCTGGGCCGTCAGCGCGCGCACCACCTCCAGGCAGGAGTCCAGGTGCTCGCCCGCGACGAAGCGGTCGACGACGGAGCGGGTGGGGGGCGCGGACGAGACCAGGCGCCGGACGGTGTCGCTCCGCGCGGCGGCGAGAAAGACGGGACCGAGCACGGGCACCTCCACGACGTTCCTGACCCGGTTCAGTCGACCCCGGGAGCCACCGCAGAACCTAGGGACCGCGCCGTCCCGGAACCATCGACAGCTGTCACGCATCCGTGGCTCGTATCTCAGACAGTTGTATGAGAATGGTGTGCCGGAGCGGTGGAAGCCCGCCCGCCGCGCCACCCGGCCCGGTCGGCGGCCAGCCCGCCGTGGGCCACGGGAGCGGACGAGAACCGGCGCGGACGGAGGCGATGTGCGCGAGGACTACCAGAGCCTGATCGACGAGGTGTGCGCGCTGCTCGCCAGCCCCGCGACGCTGGAGGGGCGGGACTTCGCGCTGATCGCCTTCGGCGCGCACGGCGGCGGGGACGGCCGGAGCGAACCGTCCGACCTCGCCCTGGACCCCGTCCGCACCCGCTCGATCCTCCAGCGCCGCTCCACCTCCGCGGTCCGCGCCTGGTTCGAGCGGTTCGGTATCACCCGGGCCACCGGGCCGGTGCGCATCCCGCCGGACCCGGCCGCGGGCGTGGTCCACGGCCGGATCTGCCTCCCCGCCCGCCACCGGGGCGTCGTCTACGGCTACGTCTGGCTGCTGGACGACGGCACGCTGGAGCTGACCGGCCCCCGGGTGACGGCCGCGATGGCGACCGCGGAGCGCATCGGGGCGCTGCTGGCCTCCGAGGCGCACGCCGGGGCACGCGTGAGTGAGCTGCTGCGGGTGGTTCTCCAGGGCGCACCCGGCGGCGGCCCGCACCCCGGGGCCCCGGACCGCCCCGGGCCGCCGGACCGCCCCGGCCACCCGGGGCGCGCCGGATTCGAGGAGGCGCTGCGCGAGTTGGGCGGCGCGCTCGGCGGGGCGGCGGAGGGCCCACTGGCGGTGGTCGCCGTGCTGCCCTGGGCCACCGGGCGGACCGGGCCGGGCACCGCGCCGCCCCCGGCCCCCTCCGGTATCCCGCGGCTGCTCGCGCAGTGTGGCCTGGAGGGCGGGGAGCCGGGCACGCCCCCGGGCGGCACCGCCCCGGAGAGCGGGGGCGCGGGCCGGAGAGACGGGGGTGCGGCGCGGGAGGGGGCCGTGCCGCGCGGGGCTCTGGCCGGGCTCGTCCGGCTCCGCTCCGCCGGGAGTACCGGCCCCGCCGAGGCCGTCGCGGAACGGCTGGTGGAGGCCGGGGAGGAGCGTCCCGCCGCCGTGGAGGTGGCGGGATCCGGCCGCGCGGAGCACCGGCCGGATCCGGGGGAAGGCCCTCCGGAGCGGGCGGCCGGGGTGAGCGCCCCGCGCACCGGGCTCCGGGAGGTGCCCGCGGCCTGGCGGGAGGCGAGCGCCGCGGCGCGGGCCGCCCTGGCCGAACCCCGGCTGGGACCGGTCGCGGACTGGACGTCCATCGGGCCCTACCGGCTGCTCACCGCCCTGCCCGGCGCCGCTCCCGACCCGGCGATCCGCGCGCTCCTCAGCCCCGCGCACCGGGAGATGGCCCGCACGGCCGAGGCGTTCCTGGACTGCGCGGGCCAGGCGGGCCGTACCGCCGCCGTGCTGGGCGTCCACCGGCAGACGCTGTACTACCGGCTCTCCCGTGTGGAGCGGCTCACCGGCCTCGACCTGGACGATGGGGAGCACCGGCTGCTCCTGCACATGGCGCTCAAGTCCGCCCGGCTGTGAACGGGGGCGGCGGTCCTCGCCGAACGGCACGGAACAGCCCCGCCCCGGCGCTGGTGGCCGGGGCGGGGTTCCGCGGGCCGCGGGGCGGCCGGGGGTCAGTCGGTCAGGTCGACGCCGCGGGCCTTGGTGGCGCCGATCTCCCCGGCGATCTCCTGGAGCACGGCGGGCTCGATGCTGTCGTCGACGGTGAGCGCGACCAGCGCGGCGCCGCCCTCCTCCGCGCGGGAGACCTGCATGCCCGCGATGTTGATCCCGGCCTCACCGAGGATCCGGCCGACCGTGCCGACGACGCCGGGGCGGTCGCTGTAGCGGAGGAAGGCCATGTGGTCGGCGAGGGCGAGGTCGACGTCGTGGTCGTTGATCGCGACGATCTTCTGGAGGTGCTTGGGCCCGGCCAGGGTGCCCGAGGCGGAGACCTTCTCACCGTTGGCCAGGGTGCCGCGCACCGTCACCACGTTGCGGTGCTCGGAGAACTCGCTGGAGGTGGTGAGCCGCACCTCCACCCCGCGCTCCTGGGCGAAGAGCGGCGCGTTGACGTAGGAGACGGTCTCGTCGACGACGTCCTCGAAGACGCCCTTCAGCGCGGAGAGTTCGAGGACCTTGACGTCGTGCTGGGTGAGGTCGCCGTACACCTCGACGTCCAGCCGGAGCGCGACCTCCCCGGCCAGCGCGGTGAAAACCCGGCCGAGCTTCTCCGCCAGCGGCAGCGCCGGGCGTACCTCCTCGGCGATGACCCCGCCCTGTACGTTGACCGCGTCCGGGACGAGTTCGCCCGCGAGCGCCAGCCGCACGGAGCGGGCGACCGCGAGGCCCGCCTTCTCCTGCGCCTCGCCGGTGGAGGCGCCGAGGTGCGGGGTGGCGACGACCTGGTCGAACTCGAAGAGCGGGGAGTCCGTGCAGGGCTCGCTGGCGTAGACGTCCAGCCCGGCCCCGGCGACCCGGCCCTCCTTCAGCGCGGAGGCCAGCGCCTCCTCGTCGACGATGCCGCCGCGCGCGGCGTTGACGACGCGGACGCCGGGCTTCACCTTGTGCAGCGCCTCGTCCCCGATCAGGCCCACGGTCTCGGGGGTCTTGGGGAGGTGCACGGTGATGAAGTCCGACACCTCCAGCAACTCGTCCAGCGAGAGCAGCTTGACGCCCATCTGCGCCGCGCGGGCGGGCTGCACGAAGGGGTCGTACGCGACGACCTGCATGCCGAAGCCGGACATCCGCTGGGCGACCAGCACCCCGATCCGGCCGAGCCCGACGACGCCGAGCACCTTCTCGTTCAGCTCGACACCGGTGTACTTGCTCCGCTTCCACTCGCCGTTCTTCAGCGCGGCGTTGGCCTGCGGGATGTTCCGGGCCGTCGCGACCAGCAGCCCGCAGGCGAGTTCGGCGGCGGTGACGATGTTGGAGGTGGGCGCGTTCACCACCATCACGCCCGCCTTGGTCGCCGCGGGGACGTCGACGTTGTCGAGCCCGACGCCGGCCCGCGCCACCACCTTCAGCCGGGACGCGGCGGCGATGGCCTCGGCGTCGACCTTGGTGGCCGAGCGGACGAGGATGGCGTCCACCTCGGCGATGGCGGAGAGAAGCTCGGCCCGGTCGGCGCCGTCACAGTGCCGGATCTCGAAGTCCGGTCCGAGGGCGTCGACGGTGGCGGGCGAGAGCTCTTCAGCGATCAGTACTACGGGCTTGCTCACGTGGTCTCCAGTCCTGGCGGATCCACCCCGCGGGCGGCGAGGTGCGGCAGCCGTGTCCCGACGGCCGTAGACGGTGGAGGGGGTCATCCCCGCGGGCGCAGGGCAGACGCACGACGTTGTGAGCCTGGGCGCGCTTTCTGTGCAGTGTATCTACGAAGCGGGTCGCGATCGGCCGCTTGTACAAAGCTCCCCAGGGGGGAGCCGGGGCAATCCCCGGGCGGGTATGCGGGCGGCACGGGCCCTCCCCGCCGCGCGAAACGGAACGCTTCGCTCCCCCGGCGGGAGCGGGCACGTGACCGCTCCGGGCCGGTGTCCGGGGTGGCGTCCCAGGGGGGCCGGGGCGGGCGCCGACCGCCCGGCCCCGCGCCCCGACTCCGGGCGACTCAGCGCTCGTCGACCCAGCTCATCAGCTTGCGAAGGTCGCGGCCGGTCGTCTCCAGCAGGTGCTCCTGGTCGGCCTTCTTGTACTCGTTGTACCGCGGCAGCCCGGAGGCGTACTCCTTCATCCAGTTCTGCGCGAAGGAGCCGTCCTGGATCTCGCCGAGGATCTTCCGCATCTCGGTCTTGGTCGCCTCGTTCACCACCCGGGGGCCGCTGACGTAGTCGCCCCACTCGGCGGTCTCGGAGATCGACCAGCGCATCTTCTCCAGCCCGCCCTCGTACATCAGGTCCACGATGAGCTTCAGCTCGTGCAGGCACTCGAAGTACGCGATCTCCGGCTGGTACCCGGCCTCGACCAGGGTCTCGAAGCCCGCCTTCACCAGCGCGGCGGTGCCACCACAGAGGACGGCCTGCTCACCGAAGAGGTCGGTCTCGGTCTCCTCGGTGAAGGTCGTCTTGATCACGCCCGCCCGGGTGCCCCCGATCGCCTTGGCGTAGGAGAGGGCCAGGGCGAAGGCGCCACCGCTGGCGTCCTGCTCGACGGCGGCGATGCAGGGCACCCCGCGCCCCTCCTCGTACTGGCGGCGGACCAGGTGGCCGGGGCCCTTCGGGGCGACCATGCACACGTCCACGCCCTCCGGCGGCTTGATGAAGCCGTACCGGACGTTGAGGCCGTGCCCGAAGAAGAGCGCGTCGCCCGGGCGCAGGTGCGGGGCGATGGACTCCTCGTACACCGCGGCCTGGATCGGGTCCGGCACCAACACCATGATCACGTCCGCCTCGGTGGCGGCCTCGGCGGGGGTCGTCACCCGCAGGCCCTGCTCCTCGGCCCTGGCGCGGGAGGACGAGCCCTCGTGCAGCCCCACCCGGACGTCGACTCCGGAGTCGCGGAGCGACAGCGCGTGGGCGTGGCCCTGGCTGCCGTAGCCGAGAACCGCCACCTTGCGGCCCTGGATGATGGACAGGTCGGCGTCGTCGTCGTAGAACAGCTCGGCCACGTCGGATATCTCCTTGCTTTACGTATGTGGTGCGGATGTACGGAACTCCGCCGCCCCAACCTATGCGGTCCGCCGGGTTCGGGACGGCGCGGTGCTACGGAGGGCTCACGCGGTCCGGTCGAGGGACCGCAGGCTCCGGTCGGTGATGGAGCGTGCTCCGCGTCCGATGGCGATCGTGCCGGACTGCACGAGTTCCTTGATGCCGTACGGTTCCAGCATCTTGAGCATGGCTTCGAGCTTGTCGCTGCTGCCTGTCGCCTCGATGGTGACGGCCTCGGGGGAGACGTCGACGGTCTTCGCCCGGAAGAGCGAGACGATCTCGACGATCTGCGAACGCGTCTGGTTGTCGGAGCGCACCTTCACCAGGACCAGCTCGCGCTGGACCGCGGCGGCGGGCTCCAACTCCACGATCTTGAGGACGTTGACCAGCTTGTTGAGCTGCTTGGTGACCTGCTCCAGCGGCAGGTCCTCGACGTTCACCACGATGGTGATGCGCGAGATGTCGGGGTGCTCGGTGACACCGACGGCGAGCGAGTCGATGTTGAACCCGCGACGGGAGAAGAGCGAGGCGATCCGCGCCAGGATGCCGGGGGTGTTCTCCACCAGAACGGAGAGCGTGTGCTTGGACATCGGGAGGGACTCCGTTCTCGTACTCAGTCGTCGCTGTCGCCGAAGTCGGGGCGCACGCCGCGCGCCGCCATGACCTCGTCGTTGGAGGTGCCCGCCGCGACCATGGGCCAGACCATGGCGTCCTCGTGCACGATGAAGTCCACCACGACCGGCCGGTCGTTGATCGCGTTGGCCTTCTCGATGACGGCGTCCAGCTCCTCCGGGTCCTCGCAGCGCAGCCCGACGCACCCCATGGCCTCGGCCAGCTTCACGAAGTCGGGACAGCGGGTGCCCCTGCCGTGCCCGGCGCCCGCGCCCTCGTGCAGCACGGTGTTGGAGTAGCGCTGGTTGTAGAACAGGGTCTGCCACTGGCGCACCATGCCCAGCGCCCCGTTGTTGATGATCGCGACCTTGATCGGGATGTTGTTCAGCGCGGCGGTGGCCAGCTCCTGGTTGGTCATCTGGAAGCAGCCGTCGCCGTCGACCGCCCAGACGGTGCTCTCCGGGCTGCCCGTCTTGGCGCCGAGGGCGGCCGGGACGGCGTAACCCATGGTGCCGAGCCCACCGGAGTTCAGCCAGGTCGCGGGCTTCTCGTAGCGGATGAAGTGCGCGGCCCACATCTGGTGCTGGCCGACCCCGGCGGCGAACACGGTGCCCTCGGGGGCGAGCTGACCGAGCCGCTCGATCACCTGCTGCGGGGCCAGCGAACCGTCCCGTGGCAGGTCGTAGCCCAGCGGGTACGCCTCGCGCCAGCGGTTCAGCAGCGCCCACCACTCCGGGTAGCCGGAGCCCGCCTCGGCGTTCCCCTCCAGCTCGCTCTGGACGGCCACGATCAGGTCCGCCAGGACCTCCCGCGCGTCGCCCACGATGGGCACGTCGGCGGCGCGGTTCTTGCCGATCTCGGCCGGGTCGATGTCGGCGTGCACCACCTTCGCGTGGGGCGCGAAGGAGTCCAGTCGGCCCGTCACCCGGTCGTCGAAGCGGGCACCGAGCGCCACGATCAGGTCGGCCTTCTGGAGCGCGGTCACCGCCGCGACGGTGCCGTGCATCCCGGGCATCCCCAGGTGCTGGGGGTGGCTGTCCGGGAACGCGCCGATCCCCATCAGGGTGGTGGTCACCGGGGCGCCGGTCAGCTCGGCGAGCACCTTCAGCTCGGCGGTGGCCCCGGACTTCAGCACCCCGCCGCCGACGTAGAGCACCGGGCGGCGGGCGTCCCGGACCAGCCGCGCGGCCTCCCGGATCTGCTTGCCGTGCGGCTTGGTCACCGGACGGTAGCCCGGCAGGTCGGCGGCCGGGGGCCAGCTGAAGACGGTGGTCCCCTGGAGCGCGTCCTTCGCGATGTCCACCAGCACCGGGCCGGGACGGCCGGTGGAGGCGACGTGGAACGCCTCGGCGATGGTGCGCGGGATCTCCGCCCCATCGGTGACCAGGAAGTTGTGCTTGGTGACGGGCATGGTGATGCCGCAGATGTCAGCTTCCTGGAAGGCGTCGGTACCGATCGCGGCGGACGCGACCTGCCCGGTGATCGCCACCATCGGGACGGAGTCCATGTGCGCGTCCGCGATCGGCGTGACGAGGTTGGTGGCACCGGGCCCCGAGGTGGCCATGCACACTCCGACCTTGCCGGTGGCCTGCGCGTAACCGGTGGCCGCGTGGCCCGCGCCCTGCTCGTGCCGCACCAGCACGTGGCGGACCCGGCCGGAGTCCATCATCGGGTCGTACGCCGGGAGGATCGCGCCTCCGGGAATGCCGAATACCGTGTCGACGCCGACTTCCTCAAGGGAGCGGATGAGGGACTGGGCGCCCGTCATACGCTCGCCTGCGCTGGCTGCTGCGGGCTGCTGCTGGGATCCGCCGCTGCGGGGCCGCGGCTGCGGTTTGGGGGCCCCGGTGGCCTGCTCGGTCATCGCTTGTCTCTTCTCGGAGAGTTCGGAGAGTGAGGAGGGGGTGACGTTCGTTCGGAGTGCTCTGGGCGCGTGCTGGCCGGCGCTGATGCAACAAAAAACCCCTCGTGCCACAAGGCAAGCGAGGGGAAGCGCGCCGCTGAGGGGTCGGGGCGAGAGATGCCCCGGTCAGCCGACGCGCCGTCCAAGTACGAGAATTCGGGTGCGCATGGCACCGACCATCCCCCCGCCGTGCACGGAGTGTCAAGTGGGTGGGACGGACGTCTCAGCATTCGAGCACACCGGGGTGTGCCGGACCGCCTCGGGCACCCCCGGGCCCCCCTGCCGGGCCGGTCCCGCGCCCGGCCGCCCACCGCCCGGGCCCGACCGGGCACCGCTCCCGCCGGGCCGGGCGGGACCGCTCTTGGACCGCGCCATCGGCACCGCGCCACTCAGCGGCAGGGAGCCCGCCACCACCATGGAGCGCGCGGCGGCACGCGCTGGCGCGCTGTTGGGCCGCGGGGCGGACGGGGGCGCGGTCTCGGGCAGCGCGCGGACGCCCCGGAGCAAGGCCCCCCGGAGCCGTCGTTCCTCCAGCGGACCGGAGAAGACCACGCCCTGCGCATGCGAGCAGCCCATCTCCCGCAGCGCCGCCGCCTGCTCCGGCATGTCCACGCCGTCGGCGACGGTGGCCACCCCGAGGTCGGCGGCCATCCGGAGCAGCCCCGCTGTGATCTTGCGCTGCCGGGCGGAGGTGGTGAGCCCCGCGACCAGCCCTCGGTCTAGGCGGAGTATGTCCACCGGGAGGCGGCGCAGCGCGGGCAGGACGTCTCCGCCGCCGCCGGCGCCGTCCAGCGCGATGCACACGCCCATCCGCCGCAGGGTCGCCAGCCGGCGCTCCAGGGTGTCGAGCGGGACGCGCTCGTCGATGCCGTACAGGCCCAGTATCAGGGCTCCGGAGGGCAGCCCGGAGCGGCTGATCAGGGCCTCGATCCCGGTGGCGGCGGCCGGGCCGGGGTCGTCAGCCAGCAGGCTGGCCGGGATCCGGACGCTGACCGGGGCGGCCAGTCCGGCGGCGTGCCGGGCCACCGCCTGCTCCACCGCCTCCTCCAGCAGCCAGCGGTCCACCTCCCCGCCACGGTCGGCGCCGCCGCGCGTGCCCACCTCGCCACGGGCCGGGGAGTGCTCGGAGCGCAGGAACTCCTCCGGGGTGAGCAGCAGCCCCTGGGGGGAACGCCAGCGGGCCTGGGCGGCGACGGCGGTGACCTTGCCGCTGGACAGTTCGACGATGGGCTGGTGCAGCACGGTGAACTCGCCGTCGTGCAGGGCGCTGCGCAGCCGGACGGTCAGCTCGGCGCGCTGGACCACCTCGGCCTGCATCTGCGGCGCGTACAGCTCCACCCGGCCCTTGCCCGCCTGCTTGGCGCGGTACATCGCGAGGTCGGCGTTGCGCATCAGGGAGGCGGGCGAGATGCCCGGTTCGGCGAAGGCGATGCCGATGGAGGCGGCGACCCGCATCTCGGTGCCCTCGACGAGGTACGGCTCGGAGAGGGTGAGGCGCAGCCGGTCGGCGATCTCGTGGATCCGCAGTTCGCGCTCGGCCGCGTCCCGCCAGGCGGTGTCCCCGCCGCCGACGATCAGCACCGCGAACTCGTCTCCGCCCAGCCGGGCGGCGGTGTCCCCGGCGCGGACCGACTCGCGCAGCCGCCGGGCCGCGTGCACCAGCAGTTCGTCGCCCGCCTGGTGGCCGTGGGTGTCGTTGACCGCCTTGAAGCCGTCGAGGTCGATGAAGAGGACGGCCGTCTCGCCGTCGCCGCCGCGCCGTCCGGCGAGGGCGCCGCGCACCCGCTCGGTGAACAGGGCGCGGTTGGGCAGGTCGGTGAGGGCGTCGTGGGAGGCGCTGTGCTGCAACTGGGCCTGGAGCCGGACACGTTCGGTGACATCGCGGCTGTTGAAGATCAGGCCGCCCTGGTACCGGTTGACGGTCGACTCGATGTTGAGCCAGTGCCCGTCGCCGTGCCGGAAGCGGCACTCGATGCGGGTGGACGGCTCCTGCTCGGACGGGGCGGCGAGGAAGCGGCGCAGCTCGTGCAGGACCCCACTCAGGTCCTCGGCGTGGATCAGCGCGCGGAGTTCGGTGCCCACCAGCCGGTCGGCGTCGCGGCCGTAGACCCCGGCGGCGGCCGGGGAGACGTAGCGCAGCGTGCCGTCCGCGGCGGCGATCATGATGACGTCGCTGGAACCCTGCACCAGGGAGCGGAAGTGGCTCTCCTGGCGGGCGAGTTCGTGGGTGAGGGTGATGTTGTCCAGCAGCATGATGCCCTGCCGCACCACGAGCGCGAGGACCACGGCGCAGCCGGTGAACAGCACCACGCGGTCGATCTTCTGGCCGTCCAGCGAGTTGTACAGGATGCCCAGGGTGCAGACCGCGGCGGCGAGGTACGGGGTGAGCGCCGCCAGCGAACCGGCGAGCGGCCGGCCCGGCTCGTCCGCCCGGCCGGGGGCTCCGGTGAGGGCTCCCCGCCCGGGTGCCGCCGCCCCGCGCCGGGCGTTGGCCCGGGTGGTGCCGACGGGGCGCCGGACGGCGTCCGCGGCGCTCTCCCGGACACCGACCCAGGGCGCGTAGGCCAGCAGCAGCGAACCGGCGAACCAGCCGGCGTCCAGCAGCTGCCCGGAGGCGTAGTGCTCGCGCAACAGTGGCGAGGTGAACATCGCGTCACACAGGACGGTGAGCGCGAGGGCGCCGACGGCGGTGTTGACCGCGCTGCGGTGCGCGGAGTTCCGCCGGAAGTGCAGCGCCAGCACCATGCTGACCAGCACGATGTCGAGCAGCGGGTAGGCGAGGTTGAGGGCGGCCCTGGCCACCGAGCCGTCCTCCCAGGGCGCGGTGTGGGCCAGCGCCAGCGACCAGGAGAGGGTGAGCAGGGAGCCGCCGATCAGCCAGGCGTCCAGCCCGAGACAGACCCAGCCGGCGCGGGTGACCGGGCGCTTGGCCAGCACGAGCAGTCCGACGATGGCGGGCGGCGCGAAGAGCAGGAAGCAGAAGTCGGCGAGGGAGGGCTGCGGGACGGGCTCGCCCCGCACCACCTCGTGCCAGCCCCAGATCGCGTTGCCGAGGCAGACCATCAGCGAGGAGACGCCGAAGAGCAGCCAGGCCGGGCGGGTGTCGCTCCGGCGGGAGGGGCCCTCGGCGTGGCCGCGCTGGGGACGGTGCGTCCCGTGGTCGCGGCGGGTGCGCGCGTACCAGAGGCAGGAGACCGCGGCGATCAGGGCCGCGCCCGCCAGTCCGAAGTCCCCCATCACCAGGGCGATGCGGGGCGAGCCCCAGCCGAGGGCCGCGCCCACCGCGTAGGCGGCGCAGACGGCGGCGAGGCAGAGCTGTGGCAGCGCGCCGTTCAGCCGGGTGCCGCGCGCCCGGTCGTCACCTACGGTGGCGGGGCGCCACGGGGTGTTCGCGGTGCCCGCCGTGCCCACCGCGTCCGCCGCCTGGGCGGTGCGGGGGACGGCCGGGCCGGTGGCGGTCAGGGACGGCTGGTGGGCCGTCCGGGCGGTGCCGCGGCAGGGTGCCGTCTCCAGTGTGCCAATGGCCCGTCGGACCCCGGGCCGCGCTTCCTGGGTGCTCCCCGCGTACCGCATCCGGTGGTTCGTCCATGGGTCGTGCATTCGCCCGTCGCCCCCCTCGTGTCCGTTTTCGCCCCCGTCGGACAATACACGAGTCCGTCACTCAGGGACATAGCGCCAATACAGACGGTGACGGATAGCGAGCTTCAGGTACAGCGCGGAGTTCTACCCATCCGTAGCGTCGCGATGACGGGTACGGGAGGCCGTCTGCTCAGTCGGCGACCGCCACGGTGTGCTCCAGCGGCTCACCCGTCACCCAGCGGTTCAGCTGGCTCCGCAGCAGTCGCCGGGCGCGCGGCGGGAAGGCGGTCGTGGGGCCGCCCACATGCGGTGTGACCAGGGCACCCGGCGCCCGCCAGAGCGGGTGCCCGGGCGGCAGCGGCTCGGGGTCCGTGACGTCCAGCGCCGCGCGCAGCCGGCCGGACTCCAGCTCGCGCAGCAGCGCCCCGGTGTCCACGACGGCCCCGCGCGCGACGTTGACCAGCGACGATCCGTCCCGCATCCGGCCGAGGAAGGCGGCGTCCACCAGCCGCGTGGTCTC
The DNA here is from genome assembly GCF_013450295.1 of Streptomyces sp. AJS327. Taxonomy (GTDB): domain Bacteria; phylum Actinomycetota; class Actinomycetes; order Streptomycetales; family Streptomycetaceae; genus Streptomyces. Next base: position 688,085 of record NZ_SKBR01000002.1, on the reverse strand, counting down.
CTCGGTGAGCGGGACGGAGAGGATCACCACGTCGGCCAGCGGCAGCAGTTCGGGCAGCTCCGCCGTGGACCGCACCGGTCCTCGCGGCGCTGACCTGGGAGTTCGCGCGACGCGGAGGACGGATCCGACCTCGAAGGGCAGCAGCCGCTCCTCGATGGCGGCCCCTATGGACCCGTAGCCGACGATCAGCACGGTGGAGTCGGCGAGCGCCCGGTGGACCCCGGGCCGCCAGCTCTCCTCCTCCTGGGCGCGCACGAATTCCGGCAGGTGACGGAGGGAGGCGAGGGTCAGCGCCAGGGCCAGCTCGGCGGTGCTGGCGTCGTGTACCCCGCGGGCGTTGCACAGGACCGTCCCGCTCGGCAGATCGGGCAGCGCCGGAAGCACGTGATCGACGCCGGCCGTGAGCGTCTGTACCACCCTGAGCTGCGTCATCTGCCGCAGCGGCCGTACGGCGACCTCCGCCCCCCGCATATAGGGCGTGACGTAGAAGGCACACCGCGCGGGATCGGCGGGGAAGTCCCGCTGTCCGTCCCAGAAGTGGCACGCAAGTCCGTCCGGCAGGCCCTCGACGCTCTCGGGCGGTATCGGGAGCCAGACGTCCCCGGCCCCGGGACGGGGTGGTGCGGGGCGGGTACCGGGGTGCGGAGGTGAGGCCATGGTCAGAGCCTATGCCTCTGTGACGGAGCCCGTAGGAGGGGCGGGTGGGGCACCGGTTAGTTTGTGGGGGCCTTCAGGAGGGAGCTCGGCGAGGTGGAGCGCAGGACGATCGGCGCGGCGGCGCTGGAGGTGGGCGCCGTCGGACTCGGCTGCATGCCCATGAGCTGGGCCTACTCCTCGTCCGAACAGCGCGGCGAGGAGTCCCTGCGGGCCGCGCACCTGGCGCTGGACCACGGGATGACGCTGCTGGACACGGCCGACATGTACGGCCCGTTCACCAACGAGCTGCTGCTGGGCCGGGTGCTGCGGGAACGGCGGGCGGACGCCTTCCTGTCCACCAAGTGCGGTCTCCTGGTGGGTGATCAGCACATCGTCGCCAACGGCCGCCCCGGCTACGTGAAGCGGGCCTGCGACGCCTCGCTCCGGCGCCTCCAGACGGATTCGATCGACCTCTACCAGCTGCATCGGGCCGACCCCGAGGTCCCGGTGGAGGAGACCTGGGGCGCGATGGCGGAGCTGGTGTCCGCCGGGAAGGTGCGCGCGCTCGGGCTCTGCGCCGTCGGAGCCCGAGCGGACCGGCGCGCCGGAACCCGGCTGTACGAGTCGACGGTCCGCCAGCTGGAGCGCGTCCAGCAGGTGTTCCCGGTCAGCAGCGTGCAGGCGGAACTCTCGGTCTGGTCACCTGAGGCCCTGGAGACGCTGCTGCCCTGGTGCGAGGCGCGCGGAGTCGGCTTCCTCGCCGCGATGCCGCTGGGCAACGGCTACCTGACCGGCGCGCTCACCACCGGTGGCGGCTTCGAGCCGGACGACGTGCGCGCCCGGCACCCGCGCTTCACCGCCGAGATGATGGCGGCCAACCAGCCGATCGTCGCGGGGCTGCGCCGGGTCGCGCGGCGGCACGGCAACGCCACCCCGGCGCAGGTCGCGCTGGCCTGGCTGCTGGCCCAGGGCCGTCACGTGGTTCCGGTGCCCGGCGCGAAGAAGACGTACTGGGTGGCGGAGAACGCGGGCGCTCCCCGGGTGGCGCTGACCCCGGGGGACGTGGCGGAGATCAACGCGCTGCCGTCCGCGGTCGGTTCCTGGGACTGACGCGCGCCAGTCGTCCGGCGTCCACAGCGTGCGCCGGGCTCGCCCGCGTACCCCGGGCGCGAGATGGGGACGCGCGGGCGCGGGCCCGCGCGGTGGGACCCGGCAGGCACGGCGCGTCCTACCGGCCGGTCGGGCCCGCGGGCGACGGTGGCGCGCGACCGGTGACGGAGCGCGACCGGCCGTGAGGCCGGTGTGGGCCTCCCCACAGAGGGGCCACTGGATCTTCACATCGTGACACTCTGCCCCGTACGCCCCCTTTCTGTGTGCGCGTCCCCACCGCCCCGGGAGCCCCTTCGCACCGCGCGACTCCCGGACCCCATCCCCCGCACGCCCTCGTGCCGCTCGGCTCGCGCAGCCCGAGCCCCGCCCGACCGACCGGGAAGCAGGCGACCGCGTATGACCGCTCTCGCCCACTGGTGCCTCCGGCGCCGTGTGCTGGTCGTCCTGCTCTGGCTCGCGGTGCTGGCCGGGACGGCGACCGCCTCGGCCCTGGCCGGTTCGGCCTACTCCGCCGACTACGACGTGCCGGGCACCGAGTCGGGGCAGGCCGCGCGGCAGCTGACGGACGCCTTCCCAGAGCGCGGTGGCAGCACCGCCACGGTCGTCTTCCACGCCGAGGGGGACGGTGGGGTCCGGTCCGCCGAGGCGCGGGAGCGGGTGTCCGGGGCGCTGGACGCGGTAGCCGAACTACCGGGCGTCGAGGGCGTCGAGAACCCCTACGGCGCGGGCGAGGCCCGGCTGCTCAGCGCGGACGGCCACACCGGCCAGGCCACCGTGGCCTTCGGCGCCCCGCTGGACGCGCTCGACTCCGCCGAGGTGGACCGGGTGGTCGACACGGCGCGCGCGGCGGCCGGTGACGGCCTGCGGGTGGAGGTCGGCGGGGAGGCCGTGGGACAGACCGGCACCCCCACCGCGCAACTGCCCGAACTGATCGGCCTGGGCGCGGCGGCGGTGGTGCTGTTCCTCGCCTTCGGCTCGCTTGCGGCCACCGCGCTGCCCCTGGTCACCGCCGTGGTCGGGGTGGGCACCGCGGCGGCGGGCGTCGGGCTGCTGAGCCGGGTGATGACAGTCGCCGACTTCGCGCCGGTGCTGGGGGTGCTCATCGGGCTGGGCGTGGGGATCGACTACGCGCTGTTCATCGTGACCCGGCATCGCGCCGGGCTGCGCGCCGGGCTGCCGGTGGCCGAGGCCGCGGCCCGGGCGGTGACGGTGTCCGGGCGGGCGGTGGTGTTCGCCGGTGCCACGGTCTGCGTGGCGCTGCTGGGCATGCTCGTGCTCCAGCTCGGGTTCCTGACCGGGGTGGCCCTCGCGGCCTCCCTGACGGTCCTGCTCACCGTGGCCGCCTCCGTGACCCTGCTGCCCGCGCTGCTCGGGGTGACCGGGATGCGCGCGCTGAGTGTCCGGGAGCGGAACCGGCTGGCGGCCGACGGGCCACGGCCGCAGGCTCCGGGGCCGCTCGCCGCCCGCTGGTCGCGCCTGGTCGAGCGGCGGCCCCGGGTGCTGGGGCTGGTGGCGGCGGCGCTGATGGCGGTGCTGGCGCTTCCGGTGTTCGGCCTCCACCTCGGCACCTCCGACCAGGGCACCCACCCGGCCTCCAGCACCACCCGGCAGGCGTACGACCTGCTCGCGGACGGCTTCGGGCCGGGCGCCAACGGTCCGCTGAGCCTGGTCGCGGAGGTGGACGGGCCGGGTGACCGCGCGGCCGTCGAGCGGCTGCCCGGGACGCTGCGCCAGACGCCCGGCGTGGAGCGGGTCTCCACTCCGGAGTTCGACACCGCGGGGACGACCGGGGTGATCACCGTGGTCCCGGAGAGCGCGCCGCAGTCCCGGGAGACCAGCGACCTGGTGGACGAGCTGCGCGAGCGCACCCTCCCGGAGGCGACGGGGGCGGGCGGACCCAAGGTCCGGGTCGGCGGGGTCACGGCGGGCTACGACGACTTCGCCGAGGTGGTGGTCGGCAAGCTGCCGCTGTTCGTCGGCACCGTCGTCGGACTGGGCTGTCTGCTTCTGCTGCTGGCCTTCCGCAGTGTGGGGATCCCGCTGAAGGCGGCGGTGATGAACATCCTGGCGGTGGCCGCCTCGTTCGGCGTGGTCATCGCGGTCTTCCAGTGGGGCTGGGGCAGCGAGCCACTGGGGCTGGGCAGTGCGGGGCCCATCGAGCCCTTCCTGCCCGTGATCATGGTGTCGGTCCTCTTCGGGCTGTCGATGGACTACCAGGTCTTCCTGGTCAGCCGGATGTACGAGGAGTGGAAGCTGACCGGGGACAACCGTCGGGCGGTGCGCGTCGGCCTCGCGGAGACCGGCCGGGTGATCAACTCCGCGGCCGTCATCATGATCGCGGTGTTCGGCGCCTTCGTGCTGAGCGGCGACCGGATCATCGCCATGTTCGGGGTCGGCCTCGCGGCGGCGGTGGCGCTGGACGCCTTCGTCCTGCGCACCCTCCTCGTCCCGGCGCTGATGCACCTGCTCGGCGGCGCCAACTGGTGGCTGCCGCGCTGGCTCGACCGGTGGCTCCCCCGCCTGAGCGTGGAACCCGAGGGCGCGGAGGCCCCCACCGCGCCGCCGTCGGCGCGGGCGGGTACGCCGATGACGCCACCCGAGGGGTTCGGCGCCCCGATTCCGCGCCCCACCCCCTCGCTCTCATCGGACTCTCAGAAAGGGCCTCTACGGTGACGCCCCATGGCTAGCGACCGCGTCACCGAGAAGACCACCGAGAAGGACCGCTCCACCCCTCAGGACGCCGACGTCCCCCTGCCGGACCAGGCGGCGGCGTCCGCGACGGAGGACGCGGGGGCACCCCCGCCGGGAGACGGTGAGGCACCCACTCCGCCGGACGCGGCGGCGCACGCCGCCGAGGCCGGGCGCACCAGGACGAAGGACGGGCCCGTCCCGGGGAAGCCGGAGACCGAGCGGCGAGCGGACGCCGAGGGGTTCGGGCCGGACGAGCCGGAGGGACCGGACGAAGGTGCCGGGGACGACGGGGAGGCGGACGCCGACCTCCCGTCGGACGAGGAGGAGGACGAGTTCGGCGGCGAGGAACCGCCGCCCGCCCCGTCCTCCGGCGGTGGGCTGGGCGCCGCGGCCGCGGCCGTGGTCGGCGCGGGTCTGGGGGTCTGCTCGCTCACCGGCACCGCGCTCAGTGAGATGCTCCGCGAGCGGAAGCTGCTGATCGCCCAGCTGGAGTCGGACCGCGGCGGTGACCAGATCGAGGCGGTCTTCGGCGCGCCCTGGCACGCGAGCGCCCTCCTCAACGGGGCTTTCGGGCTGCTCGCGCTGGCGCTGGGCGCGGTCGCCTTCCTCTCCGCTGGCCGGAGAGCGGACGGCTCGACGTGGGTGCGGGCCGTGGGCCTGGGCGGGCTGCTGCTCGGGGTGCTCGGCCTGCTGATCGCCGCGGGCATGTACTTCGACGTCCTCGCGAGCCAGCCCGAGATGCCCTCCGCCCCCACCCCACCGGCGCCTCCGCAGGCCCCCTGACCGGCGCCCCGCTCCGCCCGTGCCCGCTCCCCGGCCAACTCCCTTCCCCACGGAGGACATTGGCGGAACCAATGGTGGCTCGGGGACGGGTGGACACCTGTCGCGTCCGTGCGATCCGATGACCCGCGGAACACGTACGTACCCCCCACACAGGAGGACGCGCATGAGGACCACGCGCTTCAGGTCCACCGGAGTACGAGCGGGCGCCGTGGCGGTCGCCGCGGTCGCGCTGCTCGCCACGAGCGCCTCGGGCGCCGTCGCCGCAGCCCCGGCCGACACCGCCCGGCACGCCGCCAGCGTCTCCGCGCAGGACGGGCTGCCCGACAACAGTTGGTGGGGCGTCCCGAACGGCGAGACCACCGCCGCCTACAACGAGCACTTCCCGGGCTACGCCTTCGGCTGCGACGGGGACGAGCGGCACAAGGGCCTCGACATCGGCGCCCCGACCGGGACGACGATCCACGCCTGGGGTGAGGGCGAGGTGGTCGGCACCGGTTACGACGACGGCGGCTACCACCGGTGGATACAGGTCTACTTCCCGTCCATTGACATGTCTATGACCTTGGGTCATCTGCTGGACGGCTCGGAGAAGGCCGTCGGCAGCACCTTCAAGGAGGGTGACGTCCTCGCCGAGGTCGGCACCGAGGCGGACGGCATCAACCACACCCACGTGCACTACCGGGCCGCCAAGGGCAACCACGGCGCCGAGCCCGTGGGTCCCTGCGAGGACATGGACCCGTTCGTCATCTGGGAGGCACTCGGCCTGCCGGTCTGAGCAGGGGCCGCTGACCGGCGTCACCCGCCGGTCAGCGGCGCTCCTCGCACGGGCGACAGCGCGCGGCCCGTCACCCGGGAGGCCGGGCCGGAAGGAGGCCGACGGCCGGGGCGCCGGTCAGGCGTCGGCCTCCGGATCCGTGCGGGACGGCGCCTCGGCGTCCTCCTCCAGCCGGGGACGCGGCGGCAGGACCGCGGGTTCGGCGGGCAGCGTGATCACGACCCGGCCGGAGGCCAGGTCTATCGGACCGCACCCCGGGTCGTTGCTGCCCGCGTCCTCCCGACTGTGTTCGAGCCGCTTCCGCTCCTCGTGCGTGTGGTGACTGCCCGGGACGAACAGCTCCTCCAGGACGTTCAGGGTCATCATGGTCTCTCGCCTCCGTCGTGGCCGCGCGCCCCGGTACCGCTAGCGCACCCTGAGTTTGAGGATACGGTCGTCCTTCTCACCGGGGGTGCCCCGCGAGTCCGTCTCGCTCGTCACCAGCCAGAGGCTGTCGCCTCCGGCGGAGACCACGGTGCGCAGCCGCCCGTACTTCCCCTTGAGGAAGGCCCGCGGCTTGGCGGAGGGCTTCTCCCCCCGCAGCGGGATCCGCCACAGCCGCTCGCCCCGCAGCCCGGCCATCCACACCGAGCCCCTGGCCACCGCGAGACCGCTGGGCGAGGCCTGCTCCGGCTTCCACTCCTCGACCGGATCGACGAAGCCCGGCTCGTCCGCCTTGCCCTCCGCCTCGGGCCAGCCGTAGTTCTTGCCGGGTTCGACGAGGTTCAGTTCGTCCCAGGTGTCCTGGCCGAACTCGGAGGCCCAGAGCCGCTTCTCGCGATCCCAGTCGAAGCCCTGCACGTTGCGGTGGCCCCAGGAGTAGACGGTCGAGTCCCGCTCCGGATTGCCCTGCCCGGGGGGCTCACCCTCCGGCGTCATCCGCAGGATCTTGCCGCCGAGGGAGTCCTTGTCCTGGGAGAGGTCCTCCTCCCCCGCCTCACCGGTGCCGACGTAGAGCATCTTGTCCGGGCCGAAGGCGATACGGCCCCCGTTGTGCACGGTGCCCCGGGGGATGCCCTTGAAGATCGTGTCGGGGGCGGCGAGCTGGTTGCCCGGCCTCTGCTCCCTGTCGTAGGCCATGCGGACGACGCGGTTGTCGGACTCGGTGGTGAAGTAGGCGTAGATCAGGGAGGTTTGGCCGGGCTGCACGGCGATGCCCAGCAGACCGCCCTCGCCCTCGGGCGCGACCCCGGGGACGGTACCGAGCTTCGTCTTCTTCCCGCTCTTCCCGTCCACCCGGATGATCTCGCCGGAGTCCCGCTGGGAGACGAGCAGATCGCCGCCGGGGAGCGGGGCGAGGCCCCAGGGGGAGGAGAGCTTGGTCGTGAGCGTCGTGGTGACCTTCACCGAGCCCTTGGCCGGGGGCGCCGGGCGCTCGCTCGGGCTGGCGCCCTCCGAGGGCTTCGCCGAACCGCCCGGGCCGTCCTCCTTCGACGAGGCGGAGGGGCTCTCGACGCCCAGGCCGCCGTCCCCGTCCGAGGAGCAGCCCGCGAGGAGCAGCGCCCCGGCGGCGCAGCCGGCCACCGCCGCCCGCCGCGCGCGACGGCCGGGCGCCCCGGAGGGAGACGGGGAACCGGGGGCTCCGGCCCCGCTGGACAGTGAACGGCTCGGCAATTGGACCCTCCTGGCGTCACGCACGGTCGCCACAGCACACCACACTCCTGTCCTACGGCCCACGGAAACCGGAAGTTCCCGGCGACGCCCTCCGGCCCACGCCTGTCAGCCGCCTGCCGGGCGGCGGCCGTCGCCCGGCACGCGAACGGCGCGCGCCCCGGGTCCGGGACGCGCGCCGTTCGCGAGAGGTCAGCCGGAGACGCCCAGCCGCTCCAGGATCAGCTCGCGGGCCCGGCCCGCGTCCGCCTGGCCGCGGGTGGCCTTCATGACGGCGCCGACCAGCGCGCCCGCCGCCTGGACCTTGCCGCCACGGACCTTCTCCGCCACGTCCTCGTTGGCCGCGATGGCCTCGTCGACGGCGGCGCCGAGCGCGCTGTCGTCCGAGACGACCTTCAGCCCACGCCGCTCGACGACCTCGTCCGGCGTGCCCTCACCCGCCAGCACGCCCTCGATCACCTGCCGGGCCAGCTTGTCGTTGAGCGACCCCTCGGCGACGAGCGCGCAGACCCGGGCGACCTGCTCGGCGCTGATCGGCAAGGCCGCCAGCTCCACGCCCTCCTCGTTGGCCCGGCGCGCCAGCTCGCCCATCCACCACTTGCGGGCCTGGTCGGCGGGGGCACCGGCCTCGGCCGTGGCGACGATCAGGCCGACCGCCCCGGCGTTCAGCACCGACTGCATCTCGTGCCGCGAGATGCCCCACTCCTCGCGCAGCCGGTTCCTGCGCACCCGGGGCAGCTCGGGCAGGGTCGCGCGCAGTTCCTCCACCCACTGCCGGGAGGGGGCCACCGGCACCAGGTCGGGCTCCGGGAAGTAGCGGTAGTCCTCCGCCTCCTCCTTCACCCGGCCGGAGGTGGTGCTGCCGTCGTCCTCGTGGAAGTGCCGGGTCTCCTGGACGATCGTGCCGCCCGCGTCGAGCACCGCGGCGTGCCGCTGGATCTCGAACCGCGCGGCGCGCTCCACGCTCCGCAGCGAGTTGACGTTCTTCGTCTCGCTGCGGGTGCCGAAGGTGGAGCTGCCGGTGGGTGTCAGGGAGAGGTTGACGTCGCAGCGCATCTGGCCCATCTCCATGCGGGCCTCGGACACCCCCAGCGCCTTGATCAGCTCGCGCAGCTCGGCGACGTACGCCTTGGCCACCTCGGGGGCACGGCTCCCGGCGCCCACGATCGGCTTGGTGACGATCTCGATCAGCGGGATGCCCGCGCGGTTGTAGTCCAGCAGCGAGTGCGAGGCGCCGTGGATACGGCCGGTGGCACCACCGACGTGCGTCGACTTGCCGGTGTCCTCCTCCATGTGCGCCCGCTCGATCTCGACGCGGAAGACCTCGCCGTCCTCCAACTGCACGTCCAGATAGCCGTCGAAGGCGATCGGCTCGTCGTACTGGGAGGTCTGGAAGTTCTTCGGCATGTCCGGATAGAAGTAGTTCTTCCGGGCGAAGCGGCACCACTCGGCGATCTCGCAGTGCAGCGCCAGGCCGATCCGGATGGCCGACTCGACGCCGTCGGCGTTGACCACCGGCAGCGCGCCGGGCAGGCCCAGACAGGTCGGGCAGGTCTGGGAGTTGGCGTCCGCGCCCAACTCGGTGGCGCAGCCGCAGAACATCTTGGTCTTGGTGCCCAGTTCCACATGGACCTCAAGGCCCATGACGGGGTCGTAGGACGCCAGCGCGTCCTCGTAGGGCACCAGCTCAGTGACGGTCACGGAAAACGAACCCTTCTCTTCCGTCAGTCGTCCGCGCGGACGTCGAGGGCGGGGGAGCCGTCACCGGCTCGTCGCAGCTCCCGGATGAGCAGCGCGACCCCGGTGACGATCGCCGCGGCCGAGACGACCGCGTCGACCAGCTGGAGCCGGTCGCCCTCCTGCCTCGCCTGCCGGGCCTGCTTGGCGACGCTGACCGCGCCGAAGAGGGTGGTGCCGATGGACAGGTACGTGCCGGGCTTGGACTTCTTCAGCTTTCCACTCACAGCGACGGTGCCTCCTCAAGCAGCGGGTGCCCCCAACGTGCCTCGAAGGCGGACTCGACCGCCGCACCGACACGATAGAGCCGGTCGTCGGCCATGGCGGGGGCGATGATCTGGAGCCCCACCGGCAGGCCGTCCTCGTCAGCCAGCCCGCACGGGAGGGACATGGCGGCGTTCCCCGCCAGGTTGGTCGGGATGGTGCACAGGTCGGCCAGGTACATCGCCATCGGGTCGTCGGCCCGCTCGCCGATCGGGAAGGCGGTGGTCGGGGTGGTCGGCGAGACCACCACGTCCACCTGCTCGAAGGCGCGCGCGAAGTCGCGGGCGATCAGGGTGCGGACCTTCTGGGCCGAGCCGTAGTACGCGTCGTAGTAGCCGGAGCTGAGCGCGTAGGTGCCGAGCATGACCCGGCGCTTGACCTCGTCCCCGAAACCCGCGGCCCGGGTGAGGGCGGTGACCTCCTCGGCCGAGTGACGGCCGTCGTCCCCCACGCGCAGGCCGTACCGCATCGCGTCGAAGCGGGCCAGGTTGGAGGAGCACTCGGACGGGGCGATCAGGTAGTAGGCCGCCAGGGCCTTGGTGAACGAGGGGCAGGACAGCTCGACGGGCTCCGCCCCCAGCTCGCGCAGCAGCTCCACGGCCTCACCGAAGCGCCGCATCACCCCCTCCTGGTAGCCCTCGCCGCCGAACTCCTTCACCACGCCGACGCGCAGCCCGCGCACCGAGCCGTTCCGCGCCGCCCCGACGACGTCGGGCACCGGCTGGTCGATGGAGGTGGAGTCGAGCGGGTCGTGCCCGGCGATGACCGAGTGCAGCAGGGCCGCGTCCAGCACGCTGCGGGCACACGGTCCGCCCTGGTCCAGCGAGGAGGAGAAGGCGACCATGCCGTAGCGGGAGACCCCGCCGTAGGTCGGCTTGACGCCGACGGTCCCGGTGACGGCGGCGGGCTGCCGGATGGAGCCGCCGGTGTCGGTGCCGATGGCCAGCGGGGCCTCGTACGCGGCGATGGCGGCGGAGGAACCGCCGCCGGAGCCGCCCGGGATCCGGGTCAGGTCCCAGGGGTTGCCGGTGGGGCCGAAGGCGCTGTTCTCGGTGGACGAGCCCATCGCGAACTCGTCCATGTTGGTCTTGCCGAGGATGACGACCCCGGCCTCCTTGAGGCGGCGGGTGACCGTCGCGTCGTACGGCGGGACCCAGCCCTCCAGGATCCGCGAGCCGACGGTGGTGGGCACGCCCTCGGTGGTGAAGATGTCCTTCAGCGCCAGCGGCACCCCGGCCAGCGGCCCCAGGGCCTCGCCGCGCGCGCGGCGGTCGTCGACCGCGCGCGCCTGGGCGAGCGCCCCCTCGGTGTCGACGTGCAGGAAGGCGTGCACCTTCTCGTCGACCGCCGCGACGCGCGCCAGGTGCGCCTCGGCGACCTCGACGGCGCGCACCTCGCCCGCGGCGATCCGCTCGGCGAGCGCCGCCGCGCTGAGCCTGGTCAGCTCGGTGGAGGTCTCCCCTGTCATGCCGTTCACTCCTCTCCCAGGATCTGCGGCACCATGAAGCGCTGCTGCTCGGCGGAGGGCGCCCCGGAGAGCGCCTGCTCGGGCGTGAGCCCCGGACGCACCTGGTCGGGACGCATCACGTTGGTGAGCGGCAGCGGGTGGGACGTCGGCGGTACGTCCTCGTCGGCGACGTCGGAGACGGTCGCGACCGCTCCGATGATGTCGTCGAGCTGACCGGCGAAGTGATCCAGCTCTTCGTCCTTCAGCTCCAGACGCGCCAGCCGGGCGAGGTGGGCGACCTCCTCGCGCGAGATGCCAGGCATGCAGCGATCCTCTGGGTGAGTGGTGGCTTGTTCGGCCCAATCCTATGGGGCGCGCGGCGATGCCCGTGAAGCCGTGGGGTCCCACCGCCGCACGGCCCGCCCGGCGGGCCCCCGCCGGGATGGTCCGGCGCGCGCCCGGCGCGGCCACCGCCGCCCCGCTCAGGGCGCCACCGCCCTCCGCTCCCGGCCCCCGCGCCCGTCCGGCGGCGCCGCCACGGCGGGCGTGCTCGTCCGGATGGGGCCAACCTCCGTACGGGCGTGCCGGGTTGGGATGGTGGTGGCCGCCGGTCCCCCGGCGGCCACCACGGAAGCGGTGGCTACTGGACGGGCTGCCGTCCGGTGCGGCCCGCGCCCGGCGCGGGCGAGCGGCCCGGGGGATTCTCCGGGCCGGAGCCGGCCGAGGAGACGTCGCGGGCCCGGAGCCAGGCGGTGGTCTCCTCGGGCGGCATCGCGGCGGCTACCAGCCAGCCCTGCACCGCGTCGCAGCCCAGGTCGCGCAGCCGCTCCCAGGTCTCGTCGTCCTCCACACCCTCCGCCACCACCAGCAGGCCCAGCGAGTGCGCCAGGTCCAGGGTGCAGCGGACGATCTCCGCGTCCTCGGTGTCGACCGCGAGCCGGGCGACGAAGGAACGGTCGATCTTCAGCTCGCTGACCGGCAGCCGTCGCAGGTGGACCAGCGAGGAGTAGCCGGTGCCGAAGTCGTCCAGCGACATCTTCACCCCGTGCCCGGTGAGCCCGGCCAGCGTGTCCGCGGCCTGCTGCGGGTCCTCCAGCAGCACGTGCTCGGTGATCTCCAGCTGGAGGGCGCCCGCGGGGACGCCGTGCCGGGCCAGCCGGGCGGCCACCGCGCCCGCGAAGCCCGGCGAGTAGACGTCCCGGGGCGAGACGTTCACGGCGACCGGCACCTTCAGCCCGTGCGCCCGCCAGGTGGCGACCTGGGCCAGCGCCGTCTCCAGCACGTACTCGGTGAGCCGGGGCATCAGGCCGGAGGTCTCCGCGATGGCGATGAACTCGTCCGGCGGCACCTTGCCGCGCTCCGGGTGCACCCAGCGCACCAGGGCCTCCAGCCCGGAGACACCGCCGTCGAAGCCGACCTTCGGCTGGTAGTGCAGCTCGACCTCGCCCGCGTCCAGCGCGCGCCGCAGGTCCGCGAGGAGCCCCAGCCGGTCGGGGGTGTTGCCGTCCCGGGTGGCCTCGTACACCTCGACGGCGGTGCGGTCCCGCTTGGCCTCGTACATCGCCACGTCGGCGCGGCGGAGCAGCCCCTCCGCCGAGCGCGCGTGGTCGGGGAAGACGGAGACGCCGGCGCTCGCCTCCAGCACCAGCGTCAGCCCGTCCAGGTCCAGCGGCGAACTCAGCGCCGAGACCAGGGAACGGGCGGTGCGCTGGGCGCTGGTCGGTGAGTCGGTCACCGGGATCAGCACCGCGAACTCGTCGCCGCCGAGCCGCGCGACCTCGGAGCCCCGGGGCAGCGCGGCGCGCAGCCGTTCGGCTATCTGCAACAGCAGCCGGTCCCCGGCGAGATGGCCGAGCGTGTCATTGACGGAACGGAACCGGTCGAGGTCGATCAGGACCAACGCCGATCTGGCGCCGGTGCGTTCCGCCTCGTCCAGCGCGGAGAAGGTACGTTCCAGCAGCCACTGCCGGTTGGGCAGCCCGGTGAGCGGATCGCGCAGCTGCTCCTCGGCGCGGGCCCGGGCCATCCGCAGCGTCGCGTCCAGCGCGATCAGCGGGACGCTGAACAGCGGCAGCAGCACCGGCGTGTGCGTCGCGACCACGCAGATCAGCGGGGCGATCCCGAGTAACGCGACGCCCAGCAGCCCCTGCCGCACCAGCGCGGTGCGCAGCGCCCGGGGGATCGTCCGCCGCGGGGAGAAGGAGAACCACAACAGCCCCCGGGTGACGAGCAGATAGGCACAGGCCGCGACCGCCACCCCCGGGAGCGCCGTGAGGCTCCACTCCTCCGGCTCCCACGGCCGCTCGACCGAGGGGTGGATGCCGAAGAGGGAGAGGAGCAGCGCCGCGCCGCCGATCCCCAGCACGTCGACCGCGCCGTGCACCAGGGCGTGCCGGAAGCCGCTGCGCCGGGCGGCGCTCACCAGGGCGATGACGGCGAGGCTCGCCAGCACCGCGGGCACCCAGCCGTAGAGCAGCAGGATGGCCAGCGTCAGCGCCGCGCCGGAGCCGGGCCCGCTCCACCAGCGGTCGCGGCCCATCGCCACCAGATGCCCGACGACGCAGCACACCAGCACCGCCAGCGACCAGCCCGTGGTGGAGCCGGGGAACAGCGCGTGGCCGCCCTCCAGCGCCCGGCGCACGCCGATCGCGAGCGCCACCGCCGCCACGGCGACCACCAGCACCGGCATTCCCGGTACTCTTCGAGCGGCGAGCCGGTGCAGCCAGGGGGCCTCCTCGCCCCCACCGCGGGAACCCGCGTTGCCCTCACGCGCTTCGGAGGGCAGGCGGACATGCGGGGGGCTCACTCCCCCGGAGGTTTCCTGCATCCCTGTCCCTCTCAAGCCGTCCGCGCCCGCCCTCCCCACGGCAGGCCCACCCCTCAACAGTAGGGCGGGGACAGGTGGATGGGGCAGCGATCTGTCGGGGTTGCCTCAAAGCGTTCGACGCGAGGACTACCCAACTTCCGCACACTGCAAAGGAACAGCGCAGACGCCGTGTGGACGGCGCGCACCCCGCGCGGCCCGGCGGCCGTTTCCGGCGGGGACGCTGGGGCGGGCGGAGATTCCTGCGGTTCCCCCCGCCCCGTGGCACGCGGGCCGCGGCCTCACCCCTCGGCGGCCGAATCCCCGGCGCTCTCCTCCGCTACCGGCAGCGCCGCCTCACGCGCCGCGTCCGCCCCCTGCTCCAGAAGAACACCGAACCCCCCATCATCCAGAATCGGCACCTTCAGCTGCACGGCCTTGTCGTATTTCGAGCCAGGGCTCTCTCCGGCGACCACGAAGCCGGTCTTCTTCGAGACCGAACCCGTCACCTTCGCACCGCGCCGCTGGAGCGCCTCCTTCGCCGCGTCCCTGGTGAAGTCGGCGAGCGTGCCCGTCACCACGACGGTGATCCCCTCCAGCGGCCGCGGACCCTCCTCGCCCTCGTCCTCCTCCGCCATCCGCACGCCCGCCGCGCGCCACCGCTCGACGATCGCCCGGTGCCAGTCGTCGGCGAACCACGCCTTCACCGAGGCGGCGATGGTCGGGCCGACCCCCTCGGTCGCGGCCAGCTCCGCCTCGTCCGCCTCGGCGATCCGGTCCAGACCGCGGAACTCGCGGGCCAGCGCCTCGGCGGCGACCGGCCCGACGTGCCGGATGGACAGGCCGGTGATGATCCGGGCCAGCGGCCGCTCCCGGGCCGCCTGGATGTTCTCCAGCATCGCCAGGGTGTTCTTCTTCGGCTCGCCCTTCTGGTTGGCGAAGAAGGTGACGACCTTCTCCTCACCGGTCTTCGGATCCCGCTTGGGCAGCCCGCTGTCCGGGTCGACGACGTGCGAGCGGATCGGCAGCAGGTCCTCGACGCGCAGGTCGAACAGGTCGCCCTCGTCCTTCAGCGGGGGCTCGGCGGGCTCCAGCGGCTGGGTGAGCGCGTTCGCCGCGACGTACCCGAAGTGCTCGACGTCCAGGCACTTGCGGCCCACGAGGTAGAAGATCCGCTCGCGCAGCTGGGCGGGGCAGGAGCGGGCGTTGGGACAGCGGAGATCGATGTCGCCCTCCTTCATCGGCCGCAGCCCGGTGCCGCACTCCGGGCAGGTGTCCGGCATCACGAACTCCCGCTCGGTGCCGTCCCGCAGGTCCACCACCGGGCCGAGGATCTCGGGGATGACGTCCCCCGCCTTGCGCAGCACCACGGTGTCCCCGACGAGCACGCCCTTGGCCCGGACCACCTCCTGGTTGTGCAGGGTGGCGAACTCCACCTCGGACCCGGCGACGGTGACCGGCTCGACCACCGCGTACGGGGTGACGCGGCCGGTGCGCCCGACGCCGACCCGGATGTCCACCAGGCGGCTGTTGACCTCCTCCGGGGCGTACTTCCAGGCGATGGCCCAGCGCGGGGCGCGCGAGGTGGAGCCGAGGCGGCCCTGGAGCGGGATCTCGTCCAGCTTGACCACGACGCCGTCGATCTCGTGTTCCACGGAGTGCCGGTGACGTCCGTAGTACTCGATGAACTCCCGCACCCCGGTCAGCCCGTCGACGACGCGGGGGTGCGGCGAGGTGGGCAGGCCCCAGGAGCCGAGCAGTTCGTAGACCTGGGAGAGGCGGTCGGCGGCCAGCCCCTCGGCGGCGCCGACGCCGTGCACCACCATGTGCAGCGGGCGGGTCGCGGTGACCCGCGGGTCCTTCTGCCGGAGCGAACCGGCCGCCGCGTTCCGCGGGTTGGCGAACGGTTTGTCCCCGGCCGCCACCAGCCGCGCGTTCAGCTCCTCGAACCGCTCCATCGGGAAGAAGACCTCGCCGCGCACCTCCAGCAGCGCCGGAACGCCCTCGCCGCTCAGCCGCTCGGGGATGTCCGCGATGGTGCGCACGTTGGGGGTGATGTCCTCGCCGGTGCGGCCGTCTCCCCGGGTGGCGGCACGGGTCAGCCGCCCGTCCTCATAGGTCAGGTTGACGGCGAGGCCGTCGACCTTCAGCTCGCACAGGAAGTGGTGCTCCAGCCCGGCCAGTTCGCGCCCGACGCGCTCGGCCCACTCCCCCAGCTCGGCGTCGTCGAACGCGTTGTCCAGCGAGAGCATCCGCTCCCGGTGGGCGACCTCGGTGAACTCCGTCTCGTACTGGCCCGCGACCTTCTGGGTCGGGGAGTCCGGAGTGCGCAGCGCCGGGTGTTCCTCCTCCAGCCGCTCCAGCTCCCGCAGCAGCCGGTCGAACTCGGCGTCGCTGACGACCGGCGCGTCCCTGACGTAGTACCGGAAGCGGTGCTCCTCGACCTCCTCCGCCAGCCGCGCGTGCCGCTCCCGCGCCTCGGAGGGGATCTCCTCCTGCTGCTCACCCGCCACCGTCTGTCCTCCCGTATCGGTTACTCAGGGTCGTCGGCGAGGGATCTCGCGGACCGGACGCAGTGGGCGAGGGCCTCCCGCGCGTACGCGGGAGAGGCACCGGCCATCCCACACGACGGGGTGACCACGACGGTCTCCGCGAGGAGCCCCGGCGCCAGCCCCAGCCTGCGCCACAGCGACCTGATGACCCCGACGCTACCGGTCGGGTCCGACAGTGCCCCGGACTCCGGCTCCAGTGGCGGCACGACCCCGGCGAACAGCGCCGTGCCGCCCTCCACCGCCTCGCCCAACGCCTCGTCGAGCGCGTCCCGTTCGTCCCGCCGGTCCGGTTCGCCGGACGCGGGCCCGGCGGCCTGCTCACGCACCGTGGCCGGGGGCTGGGAGAGCGGCGAGGGCCGCGCGGGGTCGGCCAGCAACGCGGCGTCGAAGGAGATCCCCGCCGCCCCGGCCCGCCGGAGCAACCGGACGGGCAGCACTGCGCCGCACGAGTGAACGACGGTGGGCACGTCCGCCCGCTCGATGAGCGCCCGCAGCGCGCCCTCCACCAGCGCGCGGTCCACGGCGGGGTGCGCGCGGTAGCCGCTGGCGGTCCGCACGTCACCGCGGAGCACCGCGCCGAGCGAGGGCTCGTCGAGCTGGAGGACCGGGTGCGCGCCGGGGACCCGGCGGCGCACCTCCGCCAGGTGCTCCACCACGCCCTCGGTGAGCGAGGCGGCCAGGTCCCGGCGGGCGCCCGGGTCGCCGAGCACCGCCTCGCCGTTGCGCCGCTGCACCGTGGCCGCGAGCGTCCAGGGGCCGACGACGGACACCTTGAGGGCGCCGGAGTAGCCCTGGGCGAACTCCTCCAGGGCGTCCAGGTCCTCGCCGAGCCAGGAGCGGGCGCGGCGGGTGTCGCGGCCGGGGCGGTCGCAGAACCGCCAGCCGCTCGGCTCCAGCTGGGTGTACATGTCGACGAGGAGACCCGCCGTCCGCCCCGTCATGTCGGCGCCGGGCCCCCGCGCGGGAAGCTCGGGCAGGTGCGGAAGGTGGGGCGGGCCCTCCAGGGCGCCGGTGACGGTCCTGGCCGCCTCCCGCGCGTCGGTACCGGGCATGGAGCCGATCCCGGAGGCCGCGCCCGGGCCCCAGGGGTGCTTGCGTCGCGTCTCACTCACGCCGGAAGCGTACGTGCGGCACGGCGGCGGCTGGCCGGGAGGGAGCGCGGCCGGGCGAACCGGAGCGGCGCGGCGACCCGGGGCGCACCGGGCGCGGGCGGGTGGGCCGGGGTCAGCCCGGGGGGCGGATCTGGAGGTCGGTGACCTCCGCGTCCCGGGGCAGGTCGAGCACGGTCAGCACGGTGCCCGCCACCGTCCCCGCGGCCATCCAGCGGTTCGCCTCGTACGCGCGGCCCTCCTGCCGGTGGACCTTCTCCTGCATCGCGGTCGCGGTACGCCCCGGGTAGACCGAGGTGACCCGCACCCCGTTGCCCGCCTCCTCGGCGCGCAGCGCGTCCGCGAGCGCCTTCAGCGCGTGCTTGCTCGCCGCGTAGGCGCTCCACTGCGGGTTGGCCCGGAGCCCGGCCCCCGAGTTGACGAAGACGGCGTGGCCCCGGGCCAGCCGCAGCTGGGGCAGGAGCAGCCGGGTCAGCTCCGCCGGGGCGGCCACGTTGGCGGCGAGGGTGGCGCTCCAGACGGCCGGTGTGAGTTCCTCGACCCGGCCCAGCTCCACCACCCCGGCCACCTGGCACAGCGAGTCCAGCCGCTCCGGCAGCTCCTGGTGGCTCAGCGCCCAGGACAGCCGTTCGGGCCGGGCGAGGTCCCCGACCACGGTGCGGGCTCCGGGGAAGCGTTCGGCCAGCTGCGTGGCGCGGCCCGCGTCCCGGGCGAGCAGCCACAGCTCGTCCCCGCGGTCCTGGAGGCGTTCGGCGAGGGCGGCGCCGATGCCCGATCCGGCGCCGGTGATCAGATGAGTTGCCATGGCCCCATGATCTCCCGGGGCCGCGTCCGTTCCCCAGCCCCTCGCGCGGTCCCGCGCGAGGGGCGCGGTGGAGACGGCGTGGGAGCGGCGGGATACGGGGGGGGTACCGGGGAGCGGTGGGGACGCGGGAGCGGCGCGCGGCCTCGCGGGTGGTCCGCTGATCCGGCGGCCGCGGGGGCGTACGGGCGGGCGGGGGCGCGGCGATTTCCGGCCAGTCACGGACGGGACGGCGCTCCGGGACGTGGTCCGGGCCGGGGCCGGGCGGAACCCGTGGGCGCCCGCTGGCCCACCCGGGGGGCGGCGGCCGGTCAGGCCGCCGCGTAGGGGTACTGGGGAGCGGTGCTGACCAGCGACTCCAGGGTGGCGTGCTCCTCCAGGCAGCGGCCCGTGCCGAGCGCGACGCAGTCCAGCGGGGCGTCGGCCACCAGGACCGGCATCCCGGTCTCCCCGCTGAGCCGTTCGTCCAGCCCGTGCAGCAGGGCTCCGCCGCCGGTCAGGACCATGCCGCGCTCCATGATGTCGCCGTACAGCTCGGGCGGGCACTCGTCGAAGGCGGTGCTCACGGCGTCCACGATGGCCTGTACCGGCTCGGACACCGCCTCCAGGATCTGGCCCTGGCTCAGCTCGACGGTCTGCGGCATGCCGGTGGTGCGGTCCCGGCCGGAGACCCGCACGGGGCCGCCGATACCGAGTCCCACCTTGATCTCCTCGGCGGTCCGCTCCCCGACGGCCATGGTGAAGTGCTTCTGTAGGTAGGCGTTGATGGCGTTGTCCAGCGCGTCCCCGGCCGTGCGCACGGAGTGCGCGGTCACCACGCCGCCCATCGAGATCACCGCGATCTCGGTGCTGCCGCCGCCGATGTCGACCACCATCGAGCCGCGGGCCTCGTGCACCGGCAGCCCGGCGCCGAGCGCGGCGGCCATCGGCTCCTCGATCAGGTGCACGGAGCGCACTCCGGCGCGGGCGGCGGTCTGGAGCACGGCCCGGCGCTCCACTCCGGTCACCCCGCTGGGCACGCAGATCACCACGCGGGGGCGGCCGCGCTTCCCCAGGGCCGAGCGGATGAAGCGGCGCAGCATGCCCTCCGCCGCGTCGAAGTCGGTGATCACTCCGCCCTTCAGGGGACGGGTGGCCGTGATGCTGCCCGGGGTGCGGCCGACGGCTTGTTTTGCCTCGGTGCCCACCGCGAGCACCTTGCCAGTACGCCCTTCGACCGCTACCACAGAGGGTTCGTTGAGGATGACCCCGCGCCCGCGCGCGTACACCAGAGTGTTGGCGGTGCCGAGGTCTATGCCGACGTCGCGGCTGGTGAACCTGGTGATCGAGGTGCTCTTCGCCATGGGGGACTCACTGATGTCGTAGGTCGCCGTCTCCCAGCAAGATGCACTAAATACCGCCATGTCGCACTGGCAGGCCCCATACCCAACTGTCCTGGTTTCGTGGTAAGCGGGCCCCGAAAAATCTGCGGGTACAAACCCACAGGTCGGAGGTGGTTTGAACATCAATCTAACGGCTGTACACGCGATTTGGTGGCATAGATCTTCGCCCGGTGGATAGCTATGCGCTGAGACCGCGTGCGGATCCCGAGACAGGCTGTGCTTTCCCCCGGGGGGAGACCCAGGCCGAGTGCGGCAAGACCGCCGGCCGACCCCGGCTGAGGTGTCCCGGGACATCGCATCGGATTTGCCGTCCCTTCTACCGGAGGTTTCGTCATTACCGCGCGACCGGCTCAGGAGTTCGGAGACAACCCCGTCGAGGTCCGGGAGACCGGGCACTACACCGAGGAATACGTTCCCAGCTTCGTGGAGAAGTGGGACTCTCTCATTGACTGGGAGAAGCGGACAGAAAGCGAGGGAAATTTCTTCATTGACTTGCTTCGCAAGCGGGGCGTGAAGAGCGTTCTTGATGTCGCGACGGGTACCGGGTTCCACTCGGTGCGACTGCTCGAAGCCGGTTTCGAGACCGTCAGCGCAGATGGGAGCGCTGACATGCTCTCCATGGCCTTCGAGAACGGGAAGGCCCACGGGGAGCACATCCTCCGGGTCGTGCAGGCCGACTGGCGCTGGCTCAACCGGGACGTGCACGGCGAGTACGACGCCATCGTCTGTCTCGGGAACTCCTTCACGCACCTCTTCGAAGAGGGGGACAGGCGCAAGGCGCTCGCCGAGTTCTACGCCATGCTGAAGCATGACGGAATCCTCATCCTGGACCAGCGCAACTACGATGTGATGCTGGACAAGGGGTATTCGAGCAAGCACACGTTCTACTACTGCGGCGAGGATGTCGCAGTGGAGCCGGAACACGTCGACGAGGGCCTGTGCCGAATGCGGTACAAGTTCGCTGACAATTCCGTCTACCACCTCAACATGTATCCGCTGCGAAAGGACTACACGCGGCGTCTCATGACCGAGGTCGGATTCCAGAACATCGAGACCTACGGTGATTTTCAGCACACCTACCGCGACGAGCAGCCGGACTTCTTCATCCATCTCGCGGAGAAGGAGTACCGGCCGGAGGGGTATGGCGGAGCCGTCGGCACGGCCCGGGACTACTACAACTCCTCCGACGCCGACACCTTCTACCAGTCCGTCTGGGGCGGCGAGGACATCCACGTGGGCCTCTACGAGGGCCCGGACGAGCCGATCGCGGACGCCAGCCGCCGCACCGTCGCGCGGATGGCGGCGCGGCTGGGCCTGACGAGGGAGTCGCTCGTCCTCGACCTCGGCTCGGGCTTCGGCGGCTCGGCCCGCTACCTGGCGGAGAACCACGGCTGCCGGGTGCTGGCGCTGAACCTCAGCGAGGTGGAGAACCAGCGGAACCGTGAGCTGACCGCGGAACGCGGTCTGACCAGCCGCGTCGAGGTGCGGGACGGATCCTTCGAGGCGATCCCGTTCCCGGACAACCACGTGGACGTGATCTGGTCGCAGGACTCCTTCCTGCACAGCGGTAACCGGGTGAAGGTGCTGGAGGAGATCGCGCGGGTGCTGAAGCCCGGCGGCCAGCTGATCTTCACCGACCCGATGGCGGCCGACGGCTGCCCGGACGGTGTCCTCCAGCCGATCCTCGACCGGATACACCTGGACGACATGGGCTCGCCCGCCTTCTACAAGGAGGAGCTGGCGCGGCTCGGCTTCGTACCGGCCGACAGCGGTGACGGCTTCTCCGAGCACACCGCGCAGCTGCCCACCCACTACGGGCGGGTGCTGGCGGAGACCGAGCGTCAGGAGAACGAGGGGCTCGGGGACCGGGTCAGCTCGGACTACCTCGCCCAGATGAAGAAGGGGCTGCGGCACTGGGTGGACGGGGGTCGGGCCGGTCATCTGGCCTGGGGCATCTTCCACTTCGCCCTGCCCGGCGGGCGCTGAGCCAGCGCCCGCCCGACGCGGGGCGGACGGCCGGGCGGCCCCGCCGCCCCGGTCACCGCGGAGACCGCCGCCCGCTCGCGCGTCCCGCGCTCACGAGCCCGTGCCCCACGGGGACGGCACTCCGCACGGTGTTCGTGGCGCCCGGCTCCGCCGCCTCCCGGGGCCGGGCGTCTCCGGCGTGGTTCCGGCCCGTTCCCCCGGCGCGTCCCGCCGGTGGGACGGGCCGCGCGACGCGGCGTCCGCTCCGTCCCGTCGTCGCGCTCCTCCGGGACCGCGACCACCCGCGCCTCCGGCCGTGCTCACCCGCGGCCGGTGCGGCGGCCGACCCGGCCCGGCGTTCGCTCGCCCGGTCCCAGGGACGGCCGCCCGGTGGGGCTGGGAGCCCATCGCGCGGGCGGAGTGGGGCGGCCGGGTCACGCACCCGGCCGCCCCGCACCACCTCCGGCGGCCCCGGTCCGTCAGCGGGTTCAGCCGCCCCGGGTGTCTCCGTTCGGCGGGTCCGGCACCCTGCGGACCGTCCGCCGCACCGCGTCCGGGACGCGGGTCTCCCCCGTCCCCGGGATCGGTGACGGGAGGGTCTGCGGCCCGGCTTCGAGCAGCCGGCCGAGGCCGCGCCGGGTCGCGGCGACGATGACGCGGTCGCCGCGCTGGAGCAGGTAGCCCGGGTGCAGCTCCCACTGGAAGGCGCCGGGCTCCCCGACCGGGTTGCTCAGATCGGAGAGCAGGTCCGGCGGCCCCTGCCCCTCCGCCGCGACGTCCAGGGCCAGCACCCGCCAGGCGCCAGCGCGGGACGCCTCGGCGACGGTGCGGCCCTCCAGCAGCGGGTTGTCCCGTACGTCCACCGCGGCGAACACCAGCACCCGCCGCCCGACCGGGATCGCGCCGAGCACCTGCCGCCCCATCATCGCCCCGGCGAAGGCGGGCGCCGCGAGGGCGGAGACGCTGCGGCTGCGGGTCTGCGCCGCCGGATAGGTGTCGCGCAGGGTGCGGTACACGGTGGTCGCGAAGTTCTCGTCGAACAGCCGCATCACCAGGCGCAGTTCGGGCCGTATCTCGCGGGCCGAGAGGGACGCCTCCAAGTTGGTGCCGTCGCTGCTGGTCAGCGCGAGCAGGGTGCGGCTCCGCTTGATCTTCGCCGCCTCCAGCACCCCCTCCTTGGTGACGTCCGCGATCAGCGTCGGCACCCGGTGGGCCCGGGCGATCTCCACCCCGCGCGCCTCCGGGTCACGGTCGACGCAGACGACCGGGATCTCCAGCTCCAGCAGCCGGTCCAGCACGCGGGAGCCCACCTTGCCCAGTCCGAGCAGCACCACGTGCCCGGACAGACCGCGCGGCGGCACCGGCAGCGAGGTGGCCCGGCGGAAGGCGCCGTAGCTCTCCAGGACCACGGCGAGCAGCAGCGGCAGCATCATCATCCCGGCGAGCGCGGCGAGGAGCTGGAGCAGCTGCTCGTCGGGCGGCTCCTCGATGTTGGGCTCGTTGATCGCGAAGACGTCCAGCAGCGTCAGATAGCCCGCGTGCAGCAGGGAGCCGTCGCTGATCGTCCAGTTGACGATCGCGAGGGTCAGCACCATCAGCGTCAGTCCCAGCAGGGCGTAGCGCAGCCGCCGGGAGAAGAACTCCTTGAAGGTGACGAGCCGGGGGAAGCGCGCCGGGCGCGGGCCCGCCTCCCTGGGGCGGGTGATCGCCTCCAGCACCACGGCGCCCCGCCGCCGGGGCAGTCCGACCAGCGCCTCCTCGCTGGGCAGCAGCACCGGGCCGTCCAGGTCGCGCTGGTCCTGACCGTCCTCGCCCCCCTCGGGCTCGTCGCCGTCGCCCTCGTCGGAGTCCTCGGTGTCGGGCAGCAGGGCGAGCGTGGCCAGCGGGTCGCGTCGCGTCGCGGTGCCGAGCGTCCGCTCCTTCGCGCGCAGCAGCAGCCCGTCCGCGTGCACGATCTTGTCGCTGCCGACCACGGCGGAGGCGACCAGCAGCGGCGCCGCGGTGTCCGCGTCCGAGAGGACGGTCGTGCTGGCGTCGACCGCGTCGCGGTCCAGCCCCGGGCTGTGCAGTTCGGTCGCGCGGTCCAGCAGGCTCTCCAGGTATCCGCCGAGCGTGCGGTTGAACATCCGGATGACCAGCCGCACGCGCGGGTTGATCCGCCGGGCGCGCAGCGCGATGTGGATGTTGAGCTGGTCGTCGCCGGAGGTCAGCGCGAGCGCCCCGGCGTGCTCGATACCGGCCCGCTGTAAGGCGTGGTCGTCCGGTACCTGCGCCTCGACCGCCGACACGGGAAGGTCCTCCCGGCCGACGAGTTCGGCGATCCGTGGTCCCTGGTCACCCCCTCTGAGCGAGGGCAGTACCACGACCACCTGCTGCTTGTAGACGGTGGCCAGCTCCTTGGCCACCCGCTGGGCGAGCGCGTTGTCCCCGCACACCACCATGTGCCCGGGACGCCGGTTCCCCTCTACGCTGCCTCGCATGGTTGCCAAGAACAGCTCCCCCTCCGCGGGCCGACCGGCCCGGAACATCTGTGTCTTCTGCTCGGCCGCCGAACTCGGCGCCGTGTACACCGAGCCTGCCCGTGAGTTCGCGGAGCTTATCGGCGGACGCGGACACTCGCTGATATGGGGCGGGTCCAACGTCGGACTGATGCGCGTGATCGCGGACGGCGTGCGGCACGCCGGGGGCGGACTGGTCGGTGTGTCGGTCGAGTTCCTCCGCGACAAGGCCAGGACGGACGCGGACGAGATGATCGTCACCCGGGACCTCGCCGAACGGAAGGCCCTGTTGCTCCAGCGCGCCGACGCGATCGCGGTGCTGGCGGGCGGCACCGGAACGCTGGACGAGGCGACGGACATCCTGGAGCTGAAGAAGCACGGTATGCACGCCAAACCGGTCGTCTTCCTCAACTCGGCCGGGTTCTACGACGGTCTGCGGCTCCAGATGGAGCGGATGGAGGCGGAGGGCTTCCTGCCCCGGCCGCTCGCCGACCTCGCCGGCTTCGCCACCACCCCCGCCGAGGCCCTGGAGTGGGTCGAGGGCTGAGCGGGCCCGGTGCCTCACACGCCTGCTGACGCAAGCCCCTCAGCCTCATCGGAGCAGATGTGGTTGAGGGGCCAGATCGTCCTCCGAAGCAGGACCTTCAGCGCGTATCATCCCGCACAATTTCACGCAGTCCATCGATAAACGCCCGGAAGCTCATCGAATTGTTGCGGTCCGGGTCAAGATGCGGTCCAATACGTTGACCCCACATGGTTTTCGCCGTCATGCGCACACCGGCGCCACGGAGCACCCGATTAAAGGCTTCGGATGGTTTTCCATCTACACAGTCAGGATTTCCACGAAAGCGCTTAGGCGGTTCGACGGGAATTTTCGGGAACGCCTTACGAACGGCTCTCCAATCCCCAAAGTACCAGCTTTCGAGCTCACGTACCGCGATTCGATTTAAGACACAGAATTCACCCCCCTGTTTCCCTTTAACCGTGAGCCCGGCCTGCATGGCAATCGAATCCAAATTCGCTTTTAGATTTCGGCAATCGTCGTCGTCCTTGTCGAGAAGAACCAGAATCCGCACGTCATCACCCCGATCGCGAGCAGCCGCATACCCGCGAAGACGTGCGGGTAACTTCTTGAGGAGATCAGGCTTTCCCCGAAACTGCCGAATACGCACCGTCACCTGGGCATCCGCTACAACCCGGTGGACCAGATCTTTGACTGCTATCCCAGCAGACTCTTCTTCCACCAGGATTTCCAACTCAACGGCACGGATCCCCCGCGCCGCACGGTCCTTATCGCGGCGCTTCACTGCTCATCCCCCACCGCGATCACCGGCGTTCTGGGGTCCGGCACGTCCTCGAAAAACCCCTCCTCCCAGAGAGTTCCCAGCAGAGCACCCTGGTGCAGCATGTCGTTCACCCGGGGCAGCTCATGAGGTCGCACCACGCGCGTGTACCCGTCCGCACCCCTATGCAGCGCGATTACCTCGTCGGGCGTACAGGAGTTTAGAAAATCCCGTGAATGCGTGGTCACTACAATCTGAGAGAATGCACTGGAGTGCCGACACTGCTCAGCGAGACCAGGAAGGACTGTCGGGTACAGGTGGTTCTCTGGCTCCTCGACGCCAATAAACGGCGCCGGGTCCGGATCATAGAGCAACGCAAGATAGGACAGCAATTTGAGAGTGCCATCCGAAGAGTTTCTAGCCAGCACCGGCTTCTGGAAAGGGGCATCCTTGACGAACAAAACCAGCCGCCCGTCAGGCGAAGTCTCATAATCCGCACGCTCAAGGGCGGGAACCGTTTCACTGAGCGCCTGCATAACCCGCTCAAGCCTCTGGGGATGATTCTCCTTTAGATACTGCAGGACGTTGCTGATGTTGTCCCCAGTCCTCGACAGTCTTTCCTGAGGTCCGGCGACGGGAGATTTCCTCTCATCTGCTACCGAGAGATATGAGAGATACCAGCCTGAGATGAAACGGCGCAGCGCGGCGACCCGTGGATGCGATCTAAACTGGCCGAGGGCGTTTACTGCCAGTCGATCGTAACTGTCCAGCTCCTCCGAGCTCTTCCGCCCGTCCTCGTCAACCACGTACCCCGACCCCCGGCTGAAGTCCAGAACGTGGGTCGGCCTCCCAGGACCGGGCCTCCGCGTCCAGCGCAGAAGCTCCTTGGCCACCACGGGACGTCCGCCCTCCTCATCGAACTCCAGCCGGTACGTCAGCTTCTTCGCTGTAGGGCTCTCGCGGTAGGAGAGTTGGATGGAGATCGGTCCCTCCATGCCGCGTGAACGAAGCTGATCCATTCCGCCGCGTGCATCCCAGGCGCTGCGCACGCCGGATGTGAAGCACGTTTCCAGAAATGCAAACACATCGAATAGTGTCGATTTCCCGCTTCCGTTCGGCCCGACCAACACCATGAACGGTCTGAGGTTTTTGATCTTCACATCACGCAGTGCGCGATAGTTTCCGACTTCGATCGACTCGATAACAGGGGGCCGCATACCGCTCCTCAAGACGTCTCCGGAGACTCACAGGTCCCATTCTCACCCAGTGCGCGATCACTGACAGCCACTCCGGGAACCGCACTGTGTGGGTCACGCTGGTGAAGGGCTGCCCGCCGAGGCCCTGGAGTGGGTCGAGGGCTGAGCGGGCCCGGTGCCTCACCGGACGCCGGGCGGCGCACCCCACCGCCACCGAACGGCGGGACGCACCGGGCGGCGGGCCGGTGTCAGCTGGCGGTGGGGGCGGCGCGGGTGGTGCGCGCGATGGTGGCGGAGCCGACCACGCGGGTGCCGTCGTACAGCACGACGGCCTGCCCGGGCGCGACGCCCCGCACCGGCTCCTCGAACGCCACGAGCAGCTCGCCGTCCCGGAGTTCGGCCGTCACCTCGCACTCGCCGCCGTGCGCCCGGAGCTGGGCGGTGTACCGGCCGGGGCCGGTGGGCGGGGCGCCGCACCAGCGGGGGCGGAGGGCGGTCAGGGCCGTGACGTCCAGCGAGGAGGCGGGGCCGACGGTGACGGTGTTGTCCACCGGCGAGATGTCGAGCACGTACCGCGGCTTGCCGTCCGGCGCGGGGTGGCCCAGCCGGAGGCCCTTGCGCTGGCCGACGGTGAAGCCGTACGCGCCCTCGTGGCTGCCGACCCGCTCCCCCGACTCGTCGACGATGGCGCCCTCGGCGGTGCCGAGCCGCCGGGCGAGGAAGCCCTGGGTGTCACCGTCCGCGATGAAGCAGATGTCGTGGCTGTCCGGCTTGCTGGCGACGGCGAGCCCACGCCGCTCGGCCTCCGCGCGGATCTCCGCCTTGGTCGCCCCGGTGTCCCCGAGCGGGAACATCGCGTGCGCCAGCTGCCGCTCGTCCAGCACCCCGAGGACGTAGCTCTGGTCCTTCGCGGCGTCCCCGGCGCGGTGCAGCTCGCGCTCGCCGCCGTCTCCGGTGACGACGGTGGCGTAGTGGCCGGTGCACACCGCGTCGAAGCCGAGCGCCAGCGCCCGGTCCAGCAGCGCGGCGAACTTGATCTTCTCGTTGCAGCGGAGGCACGGGTTGGGCGTCCGGCCCGCCTCGTACTCGGCGACGAAGTCCTCGACCACGTCCTCGCGGAAGCGCTCGGCGAGGTCCCAGACGTAGAACGGGATGCCGATCACGTCGGCGGCCCGGCGGGCGTCCCGGGAGTCCTCGATCGTGCAGCAGCCGCGCGCCCCCGTACGGAAGGACTTGGGGTTCTCGGACAGCGCGAGGTGGACACCGGTGACGTCGTGCCCGGCCTCGACGGCGCGGGCGGCGGCGACGGCGGAGTCGACCCCGCCGGACATGGCGGCGAGCACGCGCAGACGTGGACGCGCGGGCTCGGCTGGGGTGCTGGCGTGTGCGGTCATAGCCCGTCCAGGGTACGGCCCCCGGCGCGGCCCGGCCGAGCGGCCGCCGGGAGCGGCGGACGCCGCGCGCGGACCCGGACGGACGGTACCGGGGGACGCGAGCGGCCCCCGGCGGAGGGTCTCCGCTTTCGGCCGCGCGGCAGACCGAGGGACAATCTCCTCATCGGATCAGGAGCGCCTCCCCGGTACCGGAGCACCACCGCCGGAGCCCCGCGGACGGCGCCGCGCACGGGGAAGCGAGCGCATGGCAGACGACGACCGGCCAGAGGGAATCAGCAGGCGCAAGCTGTTGATCGGAGGCGGTGTCACGCTGGGCGCGGCCGGTGCGGGAGCCTACGCCGCCTGGGACGCGCTCACCCGGCAGTGGTGGCGCGTCCCCGGGAACCACAAGCCCCGCCGGACGGGCGTGGTGGACTTCCGGGGCGCCGAGTGGGTCGCGGCCGCCGAGGCCAACTGGCGGCGTGCCAACCGGCCGGACGACTACCGCATCGACCGGGTGGTGATCCACGTCGTGGAGGGCACCTACCCGGTCGCGCTCAAGGTCTTCCAGGACCCGCGGCACGGGGCAGCCACCCACTACGTGGTGCGGAAGGACGGGCACATCGCCCAGCTGATACGCGAGCTGGACGTGGCCTACCACGCGGGCAACCGGGCGTGGAACGACCGCAGCGTCGGCATCGAGCACGAGGGCTTCGTCTCCCGGCCGCAGGACTTCACCCCGGACATGTACCGGGCCTCGGCCCGGCTTACCGCGCGGATCTGCACCCGGTACGACATACCCATCGACCGGAAGCACATCGTGGGCCATATCGAGGTGCCCGGCGCCGACCACACCGATCCCGGGCCGCACTGGGACTGGAAGCGCTACATGCGGCTGGTCCGCGCCGCCGCCCGCTGAGGCCCGCCCGGCCCGCCGGTCGTGCGCGGGACGAACGGAACCGGCCGGCGGTCAGCTCAGCCCGGCGTTCCCGGCCCGCTCCACCGCCGGGCCGATCGCCCCGGTCAGGGCCGCCACGTCGGCCTCGGTGGAGGTGTGCCCGAGGGAGAACCGGAGGGTGCCGCGCGCCAGTTCGGGCGCCATCCCGGCGGCCAGCAGGACGTGGCTGGGCTGGGCCACGCCGGCCGTGCAGGCGGAGCCGGTGGAGCACTCGATGCCCTGGGCGTCCAGGAGGAGCAGCAGCGCGTCCCCCTCGCAGCCGGGGAAGGCGAAGTGCGCGTTGGCGGGCAGCCGTCCCGCCGGGTCGGGGTCACCGTTGAGCACGGCCCCGGGGACGGCGGCGCGCACTCCCTCCACCAGCCGGTCGCGCAGCGCCCCGCCCCGCTCGGCGAACTCCACGCGCTCCGCGACGGCCCGCCGGACCGCGACCGCGAAGGCGGCGATCGCGGGGGTGTCCAGGGTGCCCGAGCGCACGTGGCGCTCCTGACCGCCGCCGTGCAGCACCGGCACGGGGGTGTACTCCCGCCCCAGGAGCAGCGCGCCGATGCCGTAGGGCCCGCCGGTCTTGTGGCCGGAGACGGTCAGCGCGGCCAGCCCGGAGGACCCGAAGTCGAGCGGCAGCTGCCCGCAGGCCTGCACCGCGTCCGCGTGCAGGGGTACGTCGAACTCCCGGGCCACGGCCGCCAGTTCGGCTACCGGCTGGACGGTGCCGACCTCGTTGTTGGCCCACATCACGGTGGCGAGCGCCACGTCGTCCGGGTTCCGCTCGATGGCTTCGCGCAGGCCGTCGGGGTGCACCCGGCCGTGGCCGTCGACCGGCAGCCAGTCGATCCGGGCGCCCTCGTGCTCGCCCAGCCACTCGACGGCGTCCAGCACGGCGTGGTGCTCGACGGGGCTGGCGAGGACGCGGACCCGTGCCGGGTCGGCCGCCTTCCGCTCCCAGTAGAGGCCCTTGACGGCCAGGTTGTCCGCCTCGGTGCCGCCGGAGGTGAAGACCACCTCGCTGGGCCGGGCGCCGAGGGCGTCCGCCAGCGCCTCGCGGGACTCCTCGACGGCGCGGCGGGCGCGTCTGCCCGCGCCGTGCAGGGAGGAGGGGTTGCCCAGGGTCGCGAGCTGTTCCGTCATGGTCCGCACGGCCTCGGGGAACATCGGGGTCGTCGCGGCGTGGTCGAGGTACACGGTGGCGGGTGCCCCGGGGGCACGGGCGGTGTCGACTGTATGGGCCATGGTGCCGCCGATTCTACGAGCAGCCCCGCCCTCCCCCGCGCCCCCGTCCGTCCCGCTGCCCGGCGTCCGCGCTGGTCGTCGGCGGCTCCACGGTGGCGCGGCGGCGGGGGCTGCCGAACCGCCGCCCCCGCGCCCGCCGGGGCCGGTTCAGTCGCCGCGGTGCTCGGCCTGGAACATCCACTGGTGCTTCTCCAGCTCACCGGTGAGCTGGATGAAGATGTCCTCGGTGACCGGGTCGGCCTCCCCGACGGCCACCATCCGCTCCCGGGCCTTGGTGATCACCGCCGCGAGCGCGTCTACCATCGCCTGGACCGCGTCGGTGTCCTGCTGCCAGCCCTCCTTGACGATCCCCGCGGAGCTGTGCGCCGCGACGGTCGCCGAGCGCCCGTCCGGGGGGACGCCGAGGGTGGCGGCGCGCTCGGCGACGGTGTCCGAGTAGTTCCGCGCGGTGTCCACCACCTCGTCGAGCTGGAGGTGGACGGAGCGGAAGCGCGGGCCCACCACGTTCCAGTGGATCTGCTTGGCGATGAGGGAGAGGTCGACCAGGTCGACGAGCGCGCCCTGGAGGGACGCACCGACGATCTTCAGGGACTCCCCGGGAAGGGTGCTCCGTACTGCGTTCGACACTGTGTGACCGCCTTCTCTCGAACGACGCCTCTTCTCCTCTTCCAAGCTACCTGGAATCGGCCAAACGGCCCGTTGTCGACGGTTACCGGGGCGTTCACCCCACGCGGTCCGGACCCGCGGGAACGCCCCGGCCACGAGCGGCTCCGGGAGCGGACAGCGGCGGGCGGCCCACCCCGGGAGCGGACGGCGGCGGGCGGCACCGTGCGGCGCCGGGGCCGCTCAGCCGATCCGGGCGCGGGCCAGCTGGCGAGACTGGGCGACGAGCCGGTCCTCGGAGTCCCAGATCTCGGCGTCCTCCTCCAGGAAGCCCCCGGCGAGGTTGCGGGTGGAGATCGCGACTCGGAGCGCGCCGGGCGCTGGGCGGCCGCGGACGTGCACGGTCAGCTCGACGGTGGGGACCCAGCCGGTGAGGCCGAGTTCGAAGGCGGTGGGCGGCAGCGCGTCCACCGTCATCAGCAGGGACAGCGGGTCGGCGGCCCGACCGTCGGCCAGTCCGAGCCAGGCCCGCATCTCGCCGCGCCCGCTGGGGGTGCCCACCGCCCAGCCGCAGGTCGACGGGTCCATCCGCAGGTCGAGCCGGTGGACCATCTCGGAGCCGCCGTCCGTGCCCTTCGGGGCGTCGGCCGCGCTGAAGCAGCCCTCGGGCGGCGGCATGGCCGGGGGTTTGGCGCTGGTGCGCACGTCGTCCGGGAGGGCGGCGAGGTCTCCGTAGGTGGCGAGGACCCGGATGCGCTCGGTCTCCTCGCCGTCCGGGCCGGTCTGGTACAGCCCGGCGGTGGCGGTGGACAGGGTCCGGCCGGCGCGCAGGGTGTCGACGCGGACGGTGGCGGGACCGGCGCTGGTCGCGCTCAGGTAGTGCGCACTCACCGTGAAGGGGTCCGGGTGCGGCAGCTCCTCCCCGAGGGCCCGCCCGAGGACGGCGAGCAGGTAGCCGCCGTTCAGCGCGTGGCCGATGCCCCAGCCACCGGAGAGTTCGGCCCGGTAGTCGCCGGGACCGGTCCGCCGTACGGCGGTGTCCCGGTCGAACTCGTACTCCACGGCGGGCGGTGCGGACGCCGGCGCTGGCACGGGGCTCCGCTCGGGCGCGGAGTCGCCGGTGGGGACTCCGGTGGTGACATCAGACATGCGGGCACGGTACACGGATTTTGTTACCCGCGGGTATCCGTCCCCCGCCAGCGGCTCCGGGACGCCCCCGTCCCCCGCGCCCAACGGCGCCGGGGACGGGCGGCCACCCGGATCAGACCGTGGCCAGCGGCTCGGTGTCCTCGGGGTGCTGGTCCTCGGCGTTCTCCGGGTGGTGGCAGGCCACCTCGTGTCCGGTGGCCAGCGAGAGCAGCGGCGGCTCCGTCGTCTTGCAGATCGTCGTCGCCTTCCAGCACCGGGTGTGGAAGCGGCAGCCGGTCGGCGGGTGCATCGGCGAGGGCACGTCGCCCTGGAGCAGGATGCGCTCCCGGCCCCCGCCCTCCTTCCTCCGGCGCGGGTCCGGCACCGGCACCGCCGAGAGCAGCGCCCTGGTGTAGGGGTGCATCGGCGTCTCGTACAGCGTGGAGCGGTCGGTCAGCTCCACCAGCTTGCCGAGGTACATCACCGCGATCCGGTCCGAGACGTGCCGGATGACGGAGAGGTCGTGCGCGATGATCACGTAGGTCAGGCCGAGTTCCTGCTGGAGGTCGTCCAGCAGGTTGACCACCTGCGCCTGGATCGACACGTCCAGCGCGGAGACCGGCTCGTCGGCCACCACGAGCTTGGGATTGAGGGCCAGCGCCCGGGCGATGCCGATGCGCTGCCGCTGGCCGCCGGAGAACTCGTGCGGATAGCGGTTGTAGTGCTCGGGGTTGAGCCCGACGACCTGGAGGAGCCGCTGCACCTCCTCCTTGACGCCACCCTCCGGGCGCACCTTCTGGAGCGCGAAGGGGGCGCCGACGATCGCGCCGACCGTGTGCCGGGGGTTCAGCGAGGAGTACGGGTCCTGGAAGATCATCTGGACGTCGCGGCGGATCGGCCGCATCTCGGAGGCGCTGAGATGCGTGACGTCCGTCCCCTGGAAGACGACCTCGCCCGCGGTGGGCTCCAGCAGCCGGGTGATGAGCCGTCCCATGGTGGACTTGCCGCAGCCGGACTCGCCCACCACCCCCAGGGTCTCGCCCTGCCGGACGTCGAAGTCCAGCCCGTCCACCGCCTGGACGGCGCCGACCTGCCGCTTCAACAGCCCCTGGCGGACGGGGAAGTGCTTCTTCAGCCCGCGCACCCGCAGGAGCGGCTCACCGTCGGCCGGCTCGCGCGGCTCCGCCGCCTCCCGGGGCTCCCCCGAGGTCTGCTCTGGGATCGTCATGCGCTCGTCCTCGTTCACAGCTTCGGGGCAATCTCTTCGTTCCAGATCCGGTCGCGCTGCGCGGCGGAGAGGTGGCAGGCCGTCAGGTGACCCTCCGCCACCACGCGCAGCTCCGGCCGCTCGGTGCGGGTCCGCTCCTCACCGGGCAGGTCCGCGTACGGGCAGCGGGGGTTGAACGCGCAGCCGGACGGGATGTTGATCAGGCTGGGCGGCGAGCCCTTCACCGGGACCAGCCGCTCGGTGCGCTCCCGGTCGATACGCGGCATGGATCCCAGCAGGCCCCAGGTGTAGGGGTGGTGGGGCTCGTGGAAGACCTGTTCGGCGGAGCCGTACTCCACGCACCGGCCGCCGTACATCACCAGGATGTCGTCGGCCAGCTCGGCGACGACCCCGAGGTCGTGGGTGATGATGATGACGGCCGAGCCGAACTCCTGCTGGAGGTCGCGGATCAGGTCCAGGATCTGGGCCTGGACGGTCACGTCGAGCGCGGTGGTCGGCTCGTCCGCGATCAGCAGCTCGGGGTTGTTCACCAGCGACATCGCGATCATGGCGCGCTGCCGCATACCGCCGGAGAACTCGTGCGGGTAGCTGTTGACCCGCTTGTCCGGCTGCGGGATCCCCACCCGGTCGAGCATCTCGACCGCGCGCCGCCGCGCGTCCTTCTTGGAGACGTCGTGGTGGACCCGGTAGGCCTCCACGATCTGGTGCCCGATCGTGTAGTACGGGTGCAGCGCGGAGAGCGGGTCCTGGAAGATCATCGCCATCTCCCGGCCGCGCAGCCGCCGTACGGTGTCCGGCGCGGCCCCCAGCAGCTCCTGCCCGTCCAGCCAGATCTCGCCGGAGATCCGGACCTTGGACTTGTCCCGCTGTCCCGCGGTGTGCAGCCCCATCACGCCGAGCGAGGTGACGGACTTACCCGAGCCCGACTCCCCGACGATGCCGAGGGTGCTGCCCTTCTCCAGCGAGAAGGTGAGCCCGTCGACCGACTTGACCAGTCCGTCGTCGGTGGGGAAGTGCACCCGCAGATCGCGCACGTCGAGGAAGGCGCGCGGGCTCTCGCCGTCGGCCGCGGGCTTCCCGGAGACCTCGGAAGGCGCCGGGCCCTTCGAGACCGCCGGGCCCTCGGTGGCTTTCGGGCCCTGGGAGACCTCGGGGATCCCGGCGGTCCCGGTCTCCCCGGCGCCGTCGTCAGCGGCGCCGTCGGCGGCGGCCTCAGCGGTGTCCGGCCGCTCGGGGGTGTCCGCGGTGTCCGGGGACTCCCCGGTGCGCGTCGCCGCGGTGGCCTCCGGCTCCGGGCTGGCGCCCGCCTCCGGCTCCTTCGCGGCCGTGTCCGGCTCGGGCTCCGGGGCGGCCCCCGGACGGGATGCGGTCATGCCAGCCTCACTCGGGGGTCGATGACGGCGTAGACGAGGTCCAC
Source organism: Streptomyces sp. AJS327 (assembly GCF_013450295.1). GTDB lineage: Bacteria > Actinomycetota > Actinomycetes > Streptomycetales > Streptomycetaceae > Streptomyces. The sequence goes on along the minus strand of NZ_SKBR01000002.1, from coordinate 653,468 downwards.
AATCAGGTTGCAGACGATGACGAAGGCCGCCGTGAACAGCGTGACGCCGAGGATGATCGGCAGGTCGTTCTGCTGGATCGCGGCATAGGCGAACTGGCCCAGCCCCGGGTAGGAGAAGACCGTCTCGGTGACGACCGCGCCGCCGAGCAGCAGCCCGAAGTCCATCCCGAAGACGGTGACCACCGGGATCAGCGCCGAGCGCAGCCCGTGCTTGCTGATGACCACGCGCTCCCGCAGACCCTTCGCGCGGGCGGTGCGGATGTAGTCCTCACCCAGCGTCTCCAGCATCCCGGACCGGGTGAGCCGCGCGTAGAGCGCCGCGTAGAGGAAGGCGAGCGTGCACCAGGGCAGCACCATCGCCTGTGCCCAGGCGACCGGATCCTCCGTCAGCGGGACGTAGACGTTGGTGAACACCGGCCAGTGGAAGACGAACACCGCGAGCGAGAGGACACCGGTGAAGAACATCGGCAGCGAGACGCCGGCCAGCGCGACGCCCATCGCGATCCGGTCGAAGATCGAACCGGGGCGGAGGGCCGAGATGATGCCGGTGCCCACACCGGCGACCAGCCAGATGGTCGCGGCGCCGAGCGCCAGCGAGGCGGTGACCGGAAGCCGGTCGACCATCTGCGGCCACACCTCGAAGTTGTCCTTGAAGGAGTAGCCGAAGCAGGGGAAGTTGCACTGGGTCGGGTCCGGGCCGATCTGGTACTCGCGACCGGCGACCAGACCGCTGATGAAGTCCCAGTACTGCTGGTAGAGGGGCTGGTCGAAGCCGAGGTTCTTCTTGACCGCGGCGATGGCCTCGGGTGAGGGGTTACGGCCGACGTACTGCGCGGCGAGCGAGTCGGTGGTGGTGCCGGTCAGCCGCGGCAGCAGGAAGAAGATCGCAAACGTGATCGCGCTCACCACGAGCAGCAGCAACACCGCGGCGATCGTCCGCCTGACGAGGTACACAAACACTGATGAGCGGCTTCTGTGGCCCCCGGCCGCCAGCGCCTCCCTGTGGGGAGGTCCGGGCGGTCGATGACCAGCGCTGCCTTCACCTGCCTTCCACGGCGTGGGCAGTCGGGGGGCGGGACGTCAGCTGACGGAGGTCAGAAACGGGAGGGCCCCGGGCCAGCGGTTCGCCGCTGGCCCGGGGTCACGGTCACTTGAGACCGAGGTTGAGGTAGTCGTACTGACCGCTCCAGGCGGGGTTGGCTACCACGTTGGTGAGCTTCGGTGACCGGTAGTGCAGCGCCTTGCGGTAGGCGAGCGGCACGATCACCGCCTGCTCCATCACCATCTTGTCGACCGTGACGTAGGCCCGTTCCCGGGACGCCTCATCGGTGTTGGCGATGGTCTTGTCCAGCAGATCGTTGATCTTCGGGTCGTCCAGCTGGGACAGGTTGGTGTTGCCGGACTCCTTGATGGCGTCACCGTGCATCACCTGCTGGAGGTAGCCGAAGCCGGTCGGCCAGTCGGCACCCCACTCCATCATCATGATGCCGATCTTCTTGTCCTCGGTGAACTTCGGGACACCGGCGTAGTTCTCGAAGTACTTGTTGGTCGGGTACTTCTGGAGCTTCGCGTTGATACCGACCCGCTTGAGCGAGGACTGGACCGACGTCGCCGCGTCGACCTCGTCCTGCCGGTCGTTGCGGGCGGTCAGCGTGGTGCTGAAGCCGTTCGGCTTACCGCACTTCTTCAGCTCGGCCTTGGCCTTGGCGATGTTGCCCTTGTTGTCCTTGGTCTTGAACAGGTCGTACTTCTTGTGACCGGGCAGGTCCGAGGGGAGCACCGTGCTGGCGATGTCGCCCTTGACCGGGCCGCCGAAGGAGGTGCGCGCCGACTCCTTGTCGATCGCGTACTGCACGGCGCGACGGCAGGCGAGCTTGTCGAACGGCGCGACCTTGGTGTTCAGGGCGGAGTAGAACAGCCGGCCGCCCTGGGCGTTGTCGGTGTTCGGGTCCTTGTCGGAGAGCAGCTCGGACTGGGTCTGGGCCGCGACACCGGTACCCATGAGGTCGACGTGGGTCTTGCCGGCCTTCAGGTTGTTGTCGATGGTCTCCTGGTTGACCTTCAGCTTGACCACGATCTTCTCGGGCAGCTGCTTGCGCATCGGGTCGTTCTTGGCGCTCCAGTGCTTGTTGCGCACCAGCGTGACCTGCTGGTCGTGCTTGTAGTCCTGGATGCTGTACGAGCCCGAGGAGACCATGTTCTCGACGTACTTCGCGCCCTTGTCCTTGGACTTGGGAACCGGCGCCGACTGCGGGTTGGCCAGCAGGTAGTCGAACTCGGCGAAGGACTGCTTGAGGTGGAAGATGATCGTGTGCTTGTCCGGGGTCTCGATGGACTTGAGACCGTCCTCGTTGTCCTTCTCCTTGTACGGACCCTTGTACGGCTTGTCGTTGTCCTTCAGGTACTGCTTGAGGTACACGGGGCCGTTGTGGTTGACCTCGGGGGCGAAGTTGCTCCGCTCGATGGCGTGCTTGACGTCCTTCGAGGTGACCTCGGTGCCGTCGTCGTACTTCACGCCCTTGCGCAGCTTGTACGTCCAGGTCTTCGCGTTGTCCGAGGGCTTGCCCAGGCTCTTCGCGAGGTCCGGGACGACCTTGTTGCCCTGGTCGCCGGCGCCCGGCTGGAAGGTGGTGAGCGGACGGGCGTACAGGCGGCTGAAGTTGAAGATGAAGCCGTAGTACGTGTTGCCGGGGTCGAAGGAGTCCGGGGAGTCCTTCGACTCGTAGACGAGCGTCCCGCCCTTCTTTTCCGAGGCGTTGACCATCTGCTTGACGGCGGCGTTGGCCTTCGCGTCGCCTTCCTCGGTCTTGTCACCACCACCGCACGCGGTGGCCGTGAGCACCACGGCGACCGAAGCCGCCAGCAGTGCGGCCGATTTCGACCTGCTCTTCATGGTGGAGTGTGCCCCCTGGTTCAGAGTGTCGGGTATACAGGCGCAGCTCGGGCCGCGCTTCGGTCAGCGGCGGCTCTTCGGGTCGAGTGCGTCTCGCAAGCCGTCGCCCAGCAGGTTGAAGGACAACACCGTGATGAAGATCGCCATACCCGGCATGATCATGAACATCGGGTCGACCTTGTAGTAGTCCACGGCGTGGTTCAGCATCCCGCCCCACGACGCCTGCGGCTCCTGGATGCCCACTCCGAGGAAGCTGAGGTACGCCTCGAAGAGGATGTTGGTCGGGATGAGCAGCGTCGAGTACACCAGGATCGGCGCTATCAGGTTCGGCAGCAGTTCCCGGAAGAGGATGAACGGGCCCCGGGCGCCCAGACTTCGGGCGGCTTCGACGAACTCCCGCTCTCTGAGCGAGAGCGTCTGCCCGCGGACCACCCGCCCGATGTACGGCCAGCTGAAGAAGCCGATCACGAAGATCAGCACGCCGACGTGGAGGGGTAGCCCCTCCAGCCCGAAGGCACCGCCCTGGAGCGCGGCGGAGATCGAGATGGCGAACAGCAACAGCGGGAAGGCGAGGAAGACGTCCATGGCCCGGCTGATGACGGTGTCGGCCCAGCCTCCGTAGAAGCCCGCGATGATCCCGAGGACGGTGCCGAGGATCACCGCGAACAAGGTGGCGCTGAAGGCGACCAGCATCGACACCCAGGAGCCCTCCAGGATCCGGGTGGCGATGTCCCGCCCGAACTTCGGCTCCACGCCCAACGGATGGTCCCAGCTGATGCCGCCGAAGGAGCCGAGCGGGGTGCTCAGCGAGGGGTCCACGAGGTCCTGGTTCAGCCGGTTCGGGTCCAGGCCCAGCATCATCTGTAGCGGCCGGGAGAGGAGGGCGAGCACGATGAGGCTCACCACGATCACGGCGCCCGCCATCGCGAACTTGTCCCGCTTCAGCCGGTCCCAGGCGATCCGTCCGAGCGAGCGACCCTCGATCGCCTTGACTTCGCCCTCACCCTCGCCCGCCGGAGGGGTAGCCGCCTGCTCCGTAAGGGTCTTATGCGGTGGTGCCGTCATCTGGCGCAGATCCCTCTCAACCGGCGTTGCCTTGCCTGTATTTACCGCGGGTGGCGGTTTCGTTGGAGTGTCGTACACAGGACCGGGTGGCCTATGGCGGGTGAGTCTTCATCCCGGTCACGATCAGTCGCCAGCCTTCGAGACGAAAGGATGCGCAACTGTGATGGAAGGCGGCACGTACCGTTATACGGAGGCGGCGCCGCGAGTATCGGAATTCCGGGTGCCTCCGGGGCCGCACCATCCGCCCTTTCGCGCACGGTAGTTGGCCGATCCACCGGAGTGACGGGGGGAGGTCCGCGCGGGCGCCGCGCCGCCCGTCCGGCGAGCGGGGGCGGCGGCTCTCCCCCGGGAACCGAGGGCGAACTCCGCGGAACGCCGGGCGACTTGGCTCAGGTGCGGCGGACCAACCAACTACCGTCATTCTGCGCTGTGTTGGCCTGCCGCCCGGCGGTCCACCGGGGCTCCCCCGGGCCGTCACGGGCCGCTCGGCGGCCGCCAGGGCACCACGCGAGCCAGCCCCCGCCCCGGACACGTCCGCGCCCCGGTGCGCGCCGCTCAGGGCGCGTACCGGGGCGCGGGCGGCGACCCCGTCCCGGGGCGCGGGACGGCGCGCCGGAGCGGGCCGCGCCACCGGTGGGGTGGGGCGGCCCGCCGGGCCGGGAGCGTTCGCTCCTCAGTCGCTCTTCTCGATCGGGAAGCCCTGGCGCTGCCAGTACTCCAGGCCGCCGACCATCTCCTTGACCCTCAGCCCTGCCGCGGCCAGCTTCGCCGCGCCGCGCGAACCGCCGTTGCAGCCGGGGCCCCAGCCGTAGGTCACGTAGACCTGCTCGGGGTCGAGCGCGGCGATGGCCTCCGGGGTCATGTCGTGGTGCGAGAAGTTCCGGGCCCCGGCGACGTGGGCCTCGCGGTAGGCGGGCTCCCGGCGAACGTCCAGCACGACGAAGCCCTCGGCACCCGCCTCCAGGTCGTGGTGGACGTCGTAGGGGTCGGTCTCGCAGCGCAGCTTGGTCAGGTAGAAGTAGCGCAGCGCGTCCTCCGGGGCGGCGGGGGCGACGCCCAGGACACGCTTGCTCTCGTCGTTCAGCTCGTCGTGGCTCATGTGCTTCTCCGTGGACCCTCGTGGCCCGGTGGGCCGGTCGGTGGTGGTCGTGGGCCGCGCGGCGCGCGGCCCGGGCGGGCGCCGCCGGAGCGACCGGCGGCGCCCTGAGGGGGTCAGCTGACCGTGGTGCGCTCCAGCGGGGCGCCGTCGGTCGTGGCGGCCAGGCGCCGCTCCTTCTCCTTGATACGGCGGGCGACGTACTCCCAGCCGAGGACCAGCAGCCCGCCGCAGGCGACGTTGATCCAGACGGTCGGGGAGGGGCCGAGGCCGTTCAGGCCGAGCGAGAAGATCAGCGCGAAGACGCCCATCAGGCTGTAGCCCATGGCGGTCTGGGCGCCGACCACCGAGGCGATCTTCTCCTCGGGGCTCTTGGCGATCATCATCTTGAACTGGTGTGTCCACAGGGCCGTTCCGAGCATCACCACGACGGTGAAGAAGGCCGCGCAGACCACCAGGCTGTTCTGGGTCGCCGGCAGCGCGGCGTACATCACGGAGGCGCCCAGGATGATGGTGAGCGCCACCTTGCGGTGGTTCACGTCGGTGAAGTGGCCCCGGCGGTTGAAGTACTGGTACCCGAACAGGCCGACGACCGCGGCGATCGACTCGATCAGGAAGAACATCGCCGTGCCGGACGGGCCCCAGCCGAACCAGACTTCGGGGATGACGCTGATCAGCAGCTCGTAGGTGGCCTGGAAGGTGGTCACCGCCAGGATGATGTAGAAGACCGCGGAGGCGATCTGCTCCTTGTTGGCGATGATGCTGAACGCCCGCTTGATCCCGGCGAGTTTGCTCTCCCCCGGGTTCCCCTGGGCTATGGACTCGCGCAGGCGCTCCTCGTTCGGCCGGGTGAACATCATCAGCACCGCCGCCACCAGGAAGGTGAGGGAGTTGATGACGATGACGCCGGCGAAGGAGGTGTAGTTGAGGATGACGATGCCCACCGCGCCGGACAGGCCGACGGCCACCGGCTGGCTGGAGCTGAAGACCGGCGAGTAGAGGTCGGTCTCCTCCTTGGAGAACAGCTGCACCAGCGCCTTGATCCGGGCCGCGTTGACCGCGCTGTTCAGCAGGCCGCGGAAGAAGATGATGACGATCGCCGCGGCGTACCAACTCGGGTCGGTGAAGCCCAGGAAGACCAGGGTGACGCAGGCCGCCGCCACGTTGAGCCAGACGATGAGGTACTTGGCGTTCTTGTTGTCGATCCACTGGGTGACGAAGAGACCGACGACCAGGTTCGTGCCCCAGTCGATCGCGAACACCAGGGCGGAGGACGTGGCGTTGGAGGTCTCCTTGAAGATGAACGCCACGTAGGAGATCATCAGCAGTTTCGAGCCGAACCACGAGATGAACTGCGCCAGGTAGGTCAGCAGGAAGTTCCGCTTCAGATAGACGGACATGCGTGCCTCTCTTCGGCTGTCGGACGGGTCACGCGTCGACCGTCTCCACAATGATCTTCGCGGCGAGCGCGTCGCAGGTCTCCGCCGCCTCGTCGGTGTCCGCACCGCGCACCAGGACCTGGCCGCTGCGGTCGAGGTTGTCGCGCACCACCGGGGCCGTGTCGCCCACCTTCACCGAGATGTCGAGATCGATGAGGGAGGGGTGCGCCAGCACCTCGTCGGTGCCGTGGAAGCCCACGACCTTGCCCGGCTCGGCGGTCAGGAAGCGGGTGGCGGCGGCGCCCACCGCCCGGGGGCGGCGCGGCAGTTCGGGGAGCAGGCCGAAGGGCGCGCCGACCGCGTACAGCTCCAGGTCGATGTCGTAGGCGCCGAGGACCAGGTCGAAGATCCGGTCGCCGGAGATCCGGTCGTGCGACTCGATCACCCGGGGCCCGTTCGGGCCGACCTTGATCTCGGTGTGCGCGACGCCGTCCCTCAGGCCCATCGCGTCGAGGAAGTCGCAGACGTGGTCGGTGATCTCGGCGTCGCTCTCGGCGGAGATCCGGGCCGGTACCGCGTGCCCCATCTCCACGACGCCCCGGGTGTGCTTCTCGACGATGCCGACCACGCTGTGCCGCCCGTCGAAGGAGCAGCTCTCCACGCTGTACTCGGGGCCTCCGACGTACTCCTCGACCAGGAAGCGGTCACCGACCGGGAAGAACTTCCCGAACACCAGGTCCGTGCGCTGGGACAGCTCCCAGGTGCGGGTCCAGGCGGCCTCGACGGCCTCCTCGCTCTCGATGATCTCCACGCCCCGGCTGCCGGTGCTCCCGATCGGCTTGAGCACCACCGGATAGCCGTGCTCCGCGCCGAACTTGCGGATCCCGGTGGCGTCCTCCACCGTCTCGGCGGCCACCGTGGGGACCCCCCGCTCGGCCATCCGGCGGCGCATCGCCAGCTTGTCCTTGAAGAGCAGCGCCACCTCCTCGGAGGTGCCGGGCAGCCCCAGCAGGTCGTTGATCCGGCCGACGGTGACCATGCACTGCTCGGCGAGCGAGACCACCCGGGAGAAGCCGTACGCCCGGTGCGCCGACTCGATGAGCGGGCGCGTCTGCTCCCAGTCGCCGTACTCCACGAGGAACAGGGCGTCGGCCGCCTCGGCGTGGGCCGGCAGCAGCCGGTCCATGTGCTGGAGCGAGAGCGTCCGCAGCCCCAACCGTCTGGCTTTGAGGAGCGTTTCCGGGCGCCCGCCCACGATCAGAATACTGTCCATTCCTGCATGTGCTCCCTGTGTGTGAAATGGCCGGTGGATCGGCGTCGTCAGCGCTCCAGCCAGTCGCGCAGCATCCGGCTCCCGAGGGAGTCAGGGGGCCCCAGACCGTGCCCCGCGCGGACACGGGCCCGCAGCTCATCGCGGGTGAACCAGCGTGCGTCGATCAACTCCCGCTTGTCGGGGCGGAGTTCGTCGTGCGTGGCGCGGGCGTGGAATCCGGCCATCAGCCCCGAGGGGAACGGCCACCCCTGCGAGCCCACGTAGCTCACCGAGCCGACGCGCACGCCCGCCTCCTCACCGACCTCGCGGACCGCGGCGCCCTCCAGCCCCTCACCGGTCTCCACGAACCCGGCCAGCAGGGAGTAGGCGTGCGGCGGCGCGCCCCGGTGCCGCGCCAGCAGGCACCGGCCGGGTGGACCGGGGGCCTCGACGAGCACGATGACCGCGGGCTCGACGCGGGGGAAGTGCCGCTTCCCGCAGCCGTCCGGGCCGCATCGGCGCTCGTGCCCGCCGCTCACGCTCTCGGTCGGGCGCCCGCACACCCCGCAGTACCGCTGCTGCCGGTGCCAGTGCAGGTAGCCCCGGGCGCAGGCCAGCAACGCCGCATCCCTGGCGCTGAGCCGGGTGAACGGTTCGCGGGTCGGGGCGGTTTCGGTGGCGCCCGTCAGCTCCAGCGCCGCGGCCTCGGTGAGCCCCGACAGGTCGGCGGCGGCGACGGCGGGCTCCCCGCGCTGACCGGTTCCCGCGCCGGGGCCGCCGGAATCGAGCCCGAGGAGCACCCACTGCTCCACGCTCGTGCCCAACCGGGCCTGGGCGCCCGTCAGCTGGAGGGGGACGCGCGCGGCGTCCAGCAGGCAGCGGTCACGCCACAGGGGGATGACGACGGTGTCACCGGAGGCCAGGATCTCCGCGACCCACTCGGGGTCGGTCCGCCGGTCGCCCGCCCGGTCGAGGGGTACCTCGGTGTAGGCGGGGGCGGTGGCGGTGGCGGCCACCGAAAGTGATCCCATCTGTTCCGTCCACAAAGGTCCGTTCGGAATCGCGGAGGCCGGGTTCCGAACACTCCTCGCAAGAGGTTCGCGCCGGGCCGCGCGGCCCCGCAACACGGCACCGGCTTCCGGATTGCGACATGCGCGATGAGGACGGTGCCCGTTACACCCGCTCCGCGCGGTGGGCGGCGCCGTGCCGGGGGCGGGCGGCATCCGCGGGACACACCACTCGGGTCGCCCGCCGTCCGGCGTCCCGGACCCGTGTGACCGCGCGGCCGGCTCCCGCCGGTTCCCCACTCGTCCTTCCCGCTCCACCGGCCCCGCACGCCTCCGTCGCACCCAGTCCATCACCAACTCGGCCTGACTAGAGGGGAGTTGACCGTTACGGTCACCGCGACCCCGCGGCACCGACCGCGCCCCGGCGGCCCCTTGGTCTCAGCGACGGTCACAGGAGACGGCGGGACACGGCGGGAGCAGGCACGGCGGGACGCGCGGAGGCGGGCTGGGAGGCGCCATGAGAGGTACGCGGCAACGCGCCCGGAAGCGCGGAGTTTCCGGAAGCGGACGGCGGAGTCTCGACGGGACCCCGGTCTAACCCCAGCCGGTGTCGCCCGCCACCCCGGCGGCGACTCCCCATCCGGTGTCGGGGTTCCGGAATAACCGGCGCGCGCGGAGTGGACCTGGGAAACCCGCCGTGGTGACACCGGCCTCAGCCGCGCCGAAGAATGTGGATGCCGACCCGTCAACTCTCGCGCACACTTCTGAGATCCCCCGTGCGTCCCGGGCACGGATTCCCGAAGGAGGCAGCTCCGCACCCATTCGAATTTGCCCGAGTCAGATTGGCGCAACCCTCTCGCGAGGACAACCACAGAACGGCTTCCGGATAGCGACATGCGCGAGAACGACAACGCGGGGACTGCCCTTTTCGGCCTCGTTGACCGCCCCGAGCACCGGGTTCACAAAACACGTCATACCCGGTTTACTACCACGTAGTGGACATAACAAATAGGTAACGCTACCCCACTTCGCACCACTTGGTACTGCTGTCACGGGCGGATACTCGGTGAGGCCGAAACCTCACTCACACAGAGGTGCGGCGTCCGCACATCACGTCCTACTCGGACAGAACACCGGCCCTCGCCGGGCGGCGGCGACCCCTCCCCCGGCCCCAGTTGTGGGAAGTACGCCTATGAAACAGAGAGCCGCGCCGTTAGAAGACGCGGCGAGCCTGCCCCCCGCGCTCAGCTCCGCGGCGATGAACCTCTACCGCCACGTGCTCCGCTGTCACGTGATGGAGGTCTCGGAAGCACCAGCCGTGACCGAGAGCGACGAGGTCACCGCCGACGAGGCCATCCGCTCCCTGCTCGCCCTCGGGCTGCTGCGGCGGATCGGCACGGACCGGCTCACCGCCATCGCGCCCTCCGGGCGCTCCGCCGAACTCCTCCAGGCGCACGAGAGCCGGCTGATGGAGGAGTGGCGCCGACTCGGGCTGCTGCGCGACCAGATCCTCGCCCTGACACACCTGCACGAGACCGCCTCCGGCTACCTGGACCAGCCCCTTGAGCGACTGACCTCGCTGCCCAAGGTGCGGGAGGCGCTGAGCAAACTCGCCGTCAACTGCACGCAGGAGGTGCTCACCTCCCAGCCGGGCGGCCCCCGCCCGAAGGACGTGCTCTCCGAGTCCGCCGACCGCGACCTGGACCTGCTGGAGCGCGGGGTGCGGCTGCGGACCCTCTACCAGCACGCGGCCCGCTTCGACCCGGCGACCTCGCGGCACGCGGCCCGGCTCTCCGCCGCGGGCGCCGAGATCCGGACGGTTACCGGCGGGCTCACCCGCTTCCTGGTCTTCGACCGGGAGGTCACCGTCATCCCGCTGGACGACCTGCCGGGCGGCGCCCTGATCGTCCGTGACCCCGCCATCAGCTCCTTCTCCGCGGAACTGTTCGAACTCCTCTGGCCCCGGGGGCAGTCGTTCGGCATCCCGCTCAACCGCACCTTCGTCGAGGGGCTGGCCGACCAGACCAAACAGGCCATCATGCACCTGCTGGTGCAGGGCGAGGACGACCGCGCGGTCGCGCGCGCGCTGGGCGTCTCGGTGCGGACCTGCCAGCGCCACGTCTCGGAGATCATGACCAAGCTCGGGGCCGAGACCCGGCTGCACCTCGGCTACCTCATCCGCGAGCACAACCTGCTGGAGGACTGACGGCGGAATTCCCGGACGCCGCACGCGCCGCCACGGCGCCGTGTGGCATGGGAAGAACCCGCCCGCTTTTCCTCGCCTATCCCCGGGCTTTTCCTTCCCATGACCTCTCCGTGACTCTCGGCGGAGTTGGTCCGGGACTCCCCCACAATGTGTCCGCAAATCGACGGACACGGGACACCGCTCTGTACGAGGATTGCCAGCATGCCCGATAACTCAACCCCCCAGCTACCGCGTCAGATTGCCGACGACTATGTTGACGCGCTCACTCGGCTCGACCCGACGGTGGGCACCTACCTCGGAGAGCGGGAAAGCCACGCGAAACTCCCCGACTACTCCCCGGAAGGCCAGGACGAAATAGCGGACCTGGCCCGCGGCACCCTGAAGAAGCTCGCCGACGCCGAGCGGCAGCCGGAAGCCGAGGAGGGCGTGGAGCGGCGGTGCGCCCGGCTGCTGCGGGAGCGGCTCAACGCCCAACTCGCCCTGCACGACAGCGACGAGCACCTGCGTCAGGTGAGCAACCTGCGCTCCCCGCTGCACTTCATGCGGGAGGCGTTCAGCCTGAACCCGGTGGACACCGCCGAGGACTGGCTCGCCGTCGGGGAGCGGCTGCGCGCGGTGCCCGACGCGGTCGCGGGGTACCGGAGTTCGCTGACGCTCGGGCTGGAGCGCGGGCTGCCCGGCGGTCCCCGGGCCACGCGTACCGTCCTCGGCCAGCTGGAGAACTGGATCGATCCGGTGGACGGCTGGTTCCCCACCCTGGTCGCGGACGCCCCCGCCGGGACGCGCGAGGGGCTGGAGCCCGCCGTGCGGGAGGCGACCGCCGCCCTGGCCGAACTGCGCGCGTGGATGGAGTCGGTGTACGCCCCGGCGGTGGCCGACGCGCCGGACCCGGTCGGCCGCGAGCGCTACGCCCGCTCCTCCCGCTTCTTCAACGGCGCCGACCTCGACCTCCAGGAGGCGTACGAGTTCGGCTGGTCCGAGTACCACCGGCTGATGGGGCAGATGCGCGAGGAGGCCGGGAGGATCCTCCCCGGCGCCGGTCCCTGGGAGGCGCTGGCGCACCTGGCCGAGCACGGCACCCGGATCGAGGGCGTGGACGAGGTCCAGCGCTACCTCCAGGGGCTGATGGACGAGGCGATGACCTCGCTGGACGGCACCCACTTCGACCTCGCCGAGCCGATCCGGCGGGTGGAGTCGCGGATCGCCCCGGCCGGTGGTTCGGTCGCGCCGTTCTACTACCCGCCGTCCGAGGACTTCTCCCGCCCGGGCCGCACCTACCTGCCGACCATGGGCAAGACCAGCTTCCCGATCTACGACCTGGTCTCGATCTGGTACCACGAGGGGGTGCCGGGCCATCACCTCCAGCTCGGCCAGTGGGTGTACGTGGCCGACCAGCTCTCCCGCTACCAGGCGACGATCGGCATGGTGGAGGCCAACGCCGAGGGCTGGGCGCTCTACGCGGAGCGGCTGATGGACGAGCTGGGGTATCTGGGCGACGCCGAGCGGCGGCTGGGCTACCTGGACGCGCAGATGATGCGGTCGATCCGGGTGATCGTCGACATCGGGGTGCACCTGGGGCTCACCATCCCGGCCGACTCCCCCTACCTCCCCGGGGAGCGCTGGACGACCGAGCGGGCCGAGGAGTTCTTCGGGATGCACAGCGGGCGCTCGCCCGAGTTCATCGCGAGCGAGCTGACCCGCTATCTGTCGATGCCGGGCCAGGCCATCGGCTACAAGATCGGCGAGCGGGTCTGGCTGCGGGGCCGGGAGGCGGCCCAGCGGGCGCACGGCTCCGCCTTCGACGCGAAGCGGTGGCACATGGCCGCACTGTCCCAGGGCTCGCTCGGGCTGGACGACCTCGCGGACGAACTGGCCCAGCTGTGACGGGAGTTGACTGACACGGCCAGCCTGGCCGTACCGCCCCGCGCGTCCGGACGGCCGCGCGGGGCGGAGCCCACTCCCCGAAGGGCCTCGACGGTGGATGGGGAGTGGAGTCACGAGACCGCCCCGGTCCCGTCCGGCTGAGCCGGGGGGCCGGGGCGGCCGGGGCGCGGGGCCTCAGTGCAGCCGGGGCATGTCCCGGGCGAGGTAGGGGGAGAAGGCCAGGTCGTTGTTGGGGTTGTCGCCCAGCGGCTCCCCGTTGAAGACGGTGGCGCGGCGGGCCTCCAGCACCTTGGTGTGCACCTCGGCGGCGGTGTCCGCGCTGACGTTGAACATGCAGACCACGTCCAGCTGGTCCGAGCGGCCGGACAGCGGCTTTCCGAGGGGCCGCATCAGCCGCTGGCAGAACGAGCCCTCGGGGAACTCCAGCGACTCCATCAGGGTCGAGTTCGGCGGGGGCAGGACCAGCATCTCGGCGGTGTAGCGGATCGGGCCGCCGAGGAAGCCGAGGTCCGGTGTGACGCCGCAGGCGAGGTCGGTGAGGACCTCCTCGTGGCGGGTGCCGAACGCCTCGGAGAAGCAGACCACGGTGGCGACCCCGGCGCTGCGGAGGTTGAAGTCGATCAGCTCGACCGGCCCGTCCTCCACCACCATGACCTCGATGTGCGTCGGTCCGTGGCGAACACCCAGGCAGCGGTGGAAGGCCGTGACCCGCTCGATGATCTCCGGCGTCCTGGGGTGGTCGTAGGGGAAGCGGGTGCCGGCCTCCACCACCGGGTCGGACGCCAGGACGTACCGGCCCATCAGCCCGAGGACGTGGACCTCACCCCGGTCCACGAGGCACTCCACGGAGAGCAGTTCGCCGGTGGCCTCCTCCTCCAGCACGAAGCCGCCGTGCCGCTCCACGTACTCGCGCATCAGCGGGTTGACGACCTCGACGGACCGGGTCCGCTCGACGGCCTCGCGCAGCTCCTCCAGCGAGGAGACGCGGAAGCAGAGCGCGCTGCCGGTGCCGTTGGCGGGCTTGAGGATGGCGCCGCCCGCGAAGGGCCACTCGGTCCACTCCAGCGCCTCGGTCAGGGAGGCCGAGCCGAGGCCGGAGAGGCCGTTCTCGCGCAGGATCCGGCGGACCTCGATCTTGTCGAGCGCGGTGCTGGTGGTCTCCGGGCCGTTGCCGGGGAGCCCGGCGCGCTCGCGGAGGACCGCCTCGGCGGGCAGGGCCGCCTCGAAGGCGGTGTAGGTCCCGGCCACCTGGTACCGGCCCAGCACGTCGTCGAGGATCTTGCCGAGCTGCTCCTCGTCCGCCCAGGACTCGACGGGGATCACCTCGTCCACCACACCGTCCGGCACGGCGAAGGGGCCGGAGTCGCGCAGCGGGTCGTGGTTGAGCGCGACGACGTGGTAGCCACGGGCCTTGGCCTCCTGGGCCACCAGCACCATGTGGTTGAGGAGTTCGAGCAGGACGAAGGCGTTCTTCATGGAGGCGTCCTCGACGGGTGCGTTACGTACGGTCGTGGGGCCCGCCCGGCGGCCGGTGGGCGCGGGCGGGCGTCTCGGGAGCGGGACGGCGCGCGTCAGCCCGCGGTCTGGTACCGGATGGGCTGGTAGGTGGCGAGCCGGTGGAAGTCCCGGTAGGCGGCCTCGTAGTCCTTGTTGGAGACGAGGAAGGTACCGCCGTTGGCGAGCAGCGAGTTGCTCTTCTCGATCTCCTCGCCGACCTCGACCTTCCAGGTCATCTCGACGTCGCTCTCCAGCTCCGGGTCGACCAGCTCGGCGACCACGCCGTGGGTCTTGGGGACCACGCCGTCGAAGCAGTAGACCTGCTCCCCGTCGTAGGGGTGGCTCCTGGCGCCGCACTCGATCTCGAAGGCCAGGTTGACGAAGGCGATGCCGTAGTTGCGCTGCATCGCGGCGAGTCCCGCCATGCCCTTGAAGCGGGCGGCGACCTCCAGGAAGACCATCTCGTCCTCGGCGGTGAGGAACAGCTCCAGGTGCGAGCCGCCGTCCAGCCGACCGAGGGCGTCCAGCGCCCGCTCGGCGAAGCCGACCATGCGCGCGACCCGGGGATCCGAGTCGATCAGGTTGATGTCCGCGTTGACCTTGCCGTTCGGCACCTCGAAGGAGTTCACCAGGTACTCGGTGACGCCGCCGAACACGGTCTCGCCGTCCCGCGTGACGATGTTGACGCTGTAGATGGTGCCTTCGACGAACTCCTCGTACTCGTAGTCCCGTCCGAAGTCGGCGGGGAGCGCGGTGAACTCCGCCAGGTCCCTGATCTTGTACACGCCCTCGGCCGCCGCGGCGTCGGTCGGCTTGAGGATGAACGGCAGCCCCAACTCGCCGGTGAGGTCCCGGAAGTAGCCCTCGGCGTCGGCGGCGAAGCGCGCGGGCTCGTACCGCCCGAACTTCGGCACCCGGACCCCGGCCTTCACCAGGAGGTCCTTCATCCGGATCTTGTCCCGGTAGGGCAGGATGTCGTCCAGCCCGGGGCCGCGGAGCCCGAAGTGGCTCCGGATCTCGGCGGCGGCCAGCATGTTCTGCTCGTCGTAGCAGTGGACGGTCAGGTCGGCGGCGTCGGTCTCCCGCAGCACCTCGCCCACGACCTCCCGCGCCTCCGCGAGGTCGACGAGGGAGTAGAGCATCGGCGTCGGGTCGTCCTGCCCGCACCGCACCACGTGGACCTGCTCGAACCACGCGCGCTGTTCGTCGGTGAGGTTCTCGATGTCCCGGTCGGCGAAGACGCCGATCAGACGGACGGCGTCCGGCTCGACGAGCAGGTCGTGCCGGAAGACGCCGATACCCCGGGTGGAGATGATGACTGCGGTTTTCATGCTGGTGTTGACCCCATGCTCGTCCTGCCCGTCTTACCCGTCCTGCCCGCGCCGCCGCCTCCGCCGCGCGCGCGGGCCCGCGCTTCCGGGTCGCCCCGGTGACGGCCTCCGCCGGGGTGCCCCGGCCGGGCCCGCCCCCACGGTCCTCCCGCGGGGAACGGGCCCGACACTACCGCCGGGCGTGGCGCGGCCGCCATGTCGTGCTTCCCCAACTACCCCTGGTTTTCGGCGAGTTCGGTGATCGCCGCGACGATGGTGTCCAGCCCCAGCGAGAGGTTGAGCTGGCTGATGGTCAGCGGCGGGAGCAGCTTCAGCACCTCGTCCCGCCGCCCGCACGCCTCCGCCACCAGACCCTTCTCGAAGCAGAGCCGGGACACCTTGGCCGCGTCCACGCCCTCGACCGGGCTCAGGTCGATGCCGTACATCAGCCCCCTGCCGCGCACCCGGGCGCCGAACGGGCCGGCCACCCGCCGCTGGAGGCAGTCGCCCACCAGCTCGCCCTTCTTCACCACCTGGGCGGCGAAGCCGGGGTCCGACCAGTAGTGGCGCAGCGCCGCGGTGGCCGCGACGAAGGCCAGCTGGTGCCCGCGGAAGGTGCCGTTGTGCTGTCCGGGCCGCCAGACGTCCAGCTCCGGCGCGATCAGCAGCAGCGCCATCGGCAGCCCGTAGCCGCCGATCGACTTGGAGAGCGTCACCAGGTCCGGGACGATCCCCGCGTGCTCGAAGGAGAAGAAGGCGCCGGTGCGCCCGCAGCCCGCCTGGATGTCGTCGACGATCAGCAACATCCCGTGCTGGTCGCAGAGTTCACGCAGCTCGCGCAGGAACCCGTCGGGCGCGACGTAGATACCGCCCTCGCCCTGCACCGTCTCGATGAGCACGGCGGCCGGACGCTCGACCCCGGAACTCTCGTCGTCCAGGAGCCGCCGCAGCAGTCCGAGACTGTCGAACTCGCCCAGCGGGGAGTCGGGGTAGGGGATGTGCGTGGTCGTCGGGAGGGTGTCCTCCAGGCCCTGCCGGAAGTGGCCGGAGCCGGTCGCCGAGAGGGCCGCGGTGCTCACCCCGTGGAAACCGCCGCTGAACGAGACCACGTTGGTGCGCCCGGTGACCAGCCGGGCCAGCTTCAGCGCCGCCTCGACCGCGTTGGTGCCGGAGGGGCTGGTGAACTGCACCCGGTAGTCGAGGTCCCTTGGGTCCAGCACGCACTCCCGGAACGCCCGCAGGAACTCCGCCTTCGCGGCGGTGGCCATGTCGAGGCCGTGCACGAGTCCGTCGTCCCGCAGATAGGCGAGAACGGCCTCCTTCACCGGCTCGGGATTGTGGCCGTAGTTGAGGGTGCCGGCGCCGGAGAGGAAATCGACGTAGCAGGTGTCATCGGCGGTGTAGAGGCGGTCGTTCTTCGCCGTGGTGAACACGGCGGGAAAGGACCGCGAATACGAACGGACCGCGGACTCGTTCTCCTCGAACACGGTGCCGTCACCGGCGGCGAGCGCCATGGGTAACCCCTTTCCGGTGGCCAGGGTGCCTGGTTCGGCCCAGCTGGTCGGGGCGCTCGGCGGCTCCCCGATATCCGCGCGGTACCGCATTCCCGGAAAGGAGATCCGGCCGATCTGGCCGTAGGCGGCCGCGCGTGCCTCGGCCAGGGTGTCCCCCGAACCGACGGCGTGCAGCACCCGGCCTCCGGTGGTGACGGGGTCTCCCCCGGCGCCGGGTGCGATGTTGGCGTGGAACAGCCGGGCCCGGCCCTGGTCGACCGCGTCCAGCCCCCGGACCGGCTGACCGGTCTCGAAGCGGCCGAACGGCCAGCCCGGGGCATCCCCGTCGGCGGCGTCCCCGAGTCCGCCCTGGGTGAGCGCGACCGAGCAGCGCACCCGCCCGTCGGTGTCGAGCCGGAAGCGGTCCAGCTCGCCGTCGAGCACCGCGTGGCACAGCTCCCCGAAGTCGCTGCGCACACCGGGGAGTACGGCCTCGGCCTCGGAGTCCCCGAACCGCGCGTTGATCTCGATGGTGCGCAGCCCGTCCGCGGTGATCATCGCGCCGATGTAGACGAAGCCGGTGTAGCGCAGGCCCTCGGCACGGATCCCCGTCATGAACGGGTCCAGCAGGACCCGGCGGATCTCCTCCTCCAGGGCGGGGGTGATGTCCGGGTGGGGGGCGACGGAGCCCATGCCGTCGCAGTTCTTGCCACCGTCCCCCTCCAGCACCCGCTTGAAGTCGAGGCCGGTCGGGAACATCAGGTAGTTCTCGCCGTCGAGCAGCGCGAACACCGATATCTCCCGGCCGTAGAGCCGCTCCTCCACCACGACGTGGAAGTCCTCGCCCTGCTCGGCGGCGAAGGCGTCCACCGCGTCCTCGGCCCGCGCGGCGGTGTCGCAGACCACGGCGCCGTCCCCGTCGGGGGTGAGGCCGTCGGTCTTCACCACGCAGGCGTGCGGCACCTCGCGCACGTGCTTCCGGGCCGCCTCCGGGTCGGTGAAGGCCGTGAAGGCGGCGGTGGGCAGCCCGTACTCGGCGCAGAACCGCTTACCGCGCTCCTTGCTCGCCTCCAGGCTCGCGGCCTCCCGCGACGGGCCGATGACGCGGTGGCCCGCCGCGGAGAGGACGTCGGCGTACCCCACCGACAACGCGTCGATGTTGGAGACGAACACGAAGTCGACCGGCTGCTCCGCGAGGAAGTCCAGCGCGGTGCTCGGGTCGTCGAACGTGATCCGGTCCACCGTCACGATGCGCGGCTCGTCGATGGCGCCGCCGCCCGGACCGTAGTACACCGTCATGGCCGGGTCGGTACGCACGAACAGGTCGCAGATCGCGTGCCCGCGACCGGTTCCATCGACGACGAGTACGCTGCTCAAAGGGTCACCTGCCTGAGGAGGACGAGCCGGAGGGTGCCTGGGCGAGGAGAACCGACTCGGACTCCTCCCACGCGGTGGGCACCACGTCGCTGGGCAGCCCCACCCGGGAGTCGTCGACCTGTCCCGCGGCGCGCAGGTGGTCGGCGAGCGAACCCCAGATCTCGGTGTACCGCTCGGGCCGGTTGCCCACGTCGTCGGCGCGTATCCAGGGCGAGTTGGCCCAGTCACAGGCCGGCATGACGTGGTGCAGGTCGTGCTGGACGGTGTCGCCCACCAGGACGAACATCCGGTACGAGGAGTGCACCACCAGCATCCGGAAGGTCCACCGGCTCCAGGCGCCGACCTTGGCGAAACCGGTGTGCGAACCGTCCGGGGCGGCCTCGCCGCAGAACCGGCCGAAGGTCAGCAGGTCCCGCTTGTCGCGGGGCAGCCGCTCCTGGTTGCCGAACAGCCACCAGCGGTGCTCGGTCATGGTGTAGAGGTAGGTGCACGCCTGGAAGAGCACCGAGACGGGCAGCACCCAGAGCACCAGCCACTCCACCCACCAGCCGGTGAGCCAGAGGAAGGTCACCGTCGCCGCCAGGTAGACCAGCGACATGACGAGCCGGTACCGCGGGTGCACGCCCACGAAGTTGGACTTGACCCGCCCGAAGAAGAACCGCCCGTGGTGCTTGGGCGAGAACAGCGCCGTCAGCAGGTACCTGCGGAACTCGCTCCGGGTCATCCCCGGGCGCATTCCGGTGGACAGCAGGTAGAGCGTGTCCCCGTCCTTGAGCGAGCAGGGGTAGGCGTGGTGGAGCAGGTGCTCCTTCCGGTTCTCGTCGTACGGCATCCGCCAGAAGAAGGTGGTGATCAGCTCGCCCACCACCCGGTTCGCCCCGGCGGACTTGGCGAACATGCGGTGCAGCGTCTGGTGCACCACCACCACGTCGAGACGGCGCATACCGCCGGTCGTGAGCATGCTGCTCAGGACCAGCACCGGCACCGACCAGGCGGTGAACGGGTTGAGCATGAACGCGCCCAGGGTGATGCCGACGGCCATCTGGAACAGGCCGAGCAGCCCCGCCTTGGCCGGGCTCCACGGGATCAGCTGCTTCCCGCCCTCCAGCGGGACGCCGGTCACCCACGTCAGGTACGGCTGTACGAAGCGCGGTAGACCGCGCATGGTCTCGCGCGGGCTGGTCTCAGCCTGCACCGTTTCCTCCTCCGTTGCGTTGTGCGGCTCTCTCATCGCGCCGGGCTCCCGGCACCTCAGACCGCGACGGGCTGGGCTTCCCCGGTGCCGCCGAAGAGCGCGTCGTTGGTCTCGTGGGTCATGTCGCGGTCGAGGTCCGACCGGCTCGCCCAGGTGGTGTTGACGATGGTCCGCTGGGTCTCCCCACGGATCGGGTACACCCGGTGCATGGTGGTGTTCGTCTTGATCACGTACGCGTCGCCGGGCTGGAAGGCGTACGAGCGCACCTGGCTGCTCAGCAGCGCCCCGTGCACGTCCGGGTTCTCCTTGTCCCAGGAGGTGTGCGGCACGGCCTGCACGAAGCCGCCGTCCCGGTAGTCCGGGGTCTCCAGGACGAGGATGAAGCCGTAGGTGTAGTCGTCCCAGTGCCAGCCGTGGGTGTCACCGGACTTGCCGAGCCGGCTGATCACGTAGTGCTCGCCCGCGTAGGGGCAGGTGAAGACCTCCTCGCCGAACACGTCAGTGAGGAGCGTCTTGAGGGCTCCGGAGAAGTACACGGCGTCGATCAGCGGGCCGTGGTCCTTGATGATGGGCTGACCCACGGTGGTCATCTGACGCGGGGTGCCGTCGGTGATGTCGAAGTTGAAGCTGCGGTCGACACCGTGCTCGTCCATGATGCCGGACGCCTCGTTCTGGAGCGCCTTCAGCAACTCGGGTGGGCAGAATCCACGCAACGGCACCACGTGCTCGTTCTGGAAATTCTGCTGGATTTCCGCGAGCGCCTCTCCCGAGAACACCTCGGCGAAATGCGTCTCAAGAATGCCGTGCACATCGTTGGCGGCCGGGTAGGCAGTCTTCTCTTGCACGTCGTTGACAGTCAATGAGTCCCTCGCGTCGCATGCCGTGGGGTGAGCTACGTTCGCTTGTGGCTGCGCTGCCCTTCGTCCACGCCAGATTGCGCTGCGGCGTTCGCAGTCCACAGCGGAGGATCACGCTTCCTCTGAGCGAGCCTGTCCCTCCGCCACATGGTGTGACAAGTTGGAGAAGTCCTCGTGATGACGACAGTCACAAGAAGGACGGCACTAGGGCGGGGACATGTCAAAACAGCCCGTACCGGCCGGATCACGGTGTGCCAGCGGACGGCCCACGGCCCGCGCGGCGCCCCACGGCCACGCCCCCACACCGCCACGGAACGGCGCGGCCCGGAGTCCCGTCCGGCGTGCCCGAACGGTCGGCCGCGCACCCCCGGACAGGTCAACCGGGCGCCCGCCACGGTCAGCGGACCGCCCCACCACCCGGCAGCGCCCGGCCGGTGACTCCGCGTCAACCCACGCCCCACGGCGGCCGGTTGTCCGTCCCGGCCCCGGGCCGCCCGCCCGGGCCGCTCACCTCACGGACACGGCGGGCGCGGTCAGAACGCGCCCGGATACCCCTGGCCCGGATCGGGCGCCGAACTCGGCGCGACGATCCACCCGGTGCCCACATGCGCCTCCCGGTCGAAGAACGGGCGGGTGTTGCGGCGCAGCCACATCACGACCGGGTCGTAGTCGTCCGCCATGTCCACGCTGGAGACGGGCAGTCCGTCCGGCGCGGCGGCCACCGACTGCCGCATCATCAGCCGCGCCGACTCCACCGGCCCCGGTCCGCTGTCGTACAGCTCCAGCCCGATGGCGAGGAACGGCGCGCCCAGCGCCGGATGCACCCAGGCCCTGCGCAGGGAGCGCACCGCCGAGGTGTGGTGCGCGTTCTGCGTGAGCAGGGCGTAGAACTGCGGGATGTCCAGGGTGGGTTCACCGATCCGGAACGGCCCGGCGGGCACCCGGTCCAGGCCGTTGGCCAGCCGCCGCAGGTCCAGCCAGGGAACGCCCAGGCCGCCGTTGCCCGCGTGGGGGTTGAGCCAGATACCCCAGCGCTCGGGGAAGAGGGCCGCCGCGATGTCCCGGCCGCTCACCACCTCGTGCGCCCGGTTCCAGCCGGAACGGGCCAGCTCCTCGGACGAGGTGACGCAGGGCGCGTAGCCGTACCCGGCGACCTCCATGTTCCCGTACTGGGCGTCCGGCGAGCCCGGCTCGCCGTTCCAGAGGAGCATCCACAGCTGGCTGTCCGCCAACGCGGACAGCAACTCCTCGTAGGCGCCGTACTCTCCGGGCGTCACCTGCCCCAGCAGGCGCTCGACCGTTCCCCCGCTGCCCCCGTTCACCTGGCCGCCTCTCCTCCACCGCGTTCCCGGCGTTCTCCGGTATCCGTCACACCGGGGGCCACCCGGCACCTGCCGCTCCGCCCGCGCCCGTCCCACCGCGCGGGGCCGGCCGGCGACCACCCGCCGGGCACCAGCTTACGAGCCCCGGCCACCACCGGCGTACCCTGCCCACCGCCCGGTCGGGCGCCGGGCCCACGGCGCGCGCCCACGACCGGGGACGGCGTCGCCCGCCCCGGCCTCAGGAGACGCGGGAGTAGAAGGGGCGCACGCACTGCCGCATCCACTCCACCACCGGGTCCCGCGCCGCGTCCAGCAACACCAGCTGCACCGGCCAGGGCACCGGCGCCTGCCCCAGCGCGCGGCTCAGCGCGTCATGGACGGCCTGCCGCGACTCCGGCTCCAGCAGGTCGAGTTCGACCCCGACGAACAGCGCGGGCGGGTCGCCCTCCGCGCTGGCCAGCGCCCGGCGCGCGCTCCGCACCGGACCGAGCGCGTCGAACTCCCGCCCGGCGGCGGCGAGGAAGGTGACCGGGTCCTCCTGCCAGTCCGGCTCGAAGAGCCGCACCCGGGAGCCCCGGCCGCCGCTCAGCGCCTGCTCGGCGGCGGTGCTCTTGCAGAGTTCGGCCACCGCCTCCGGCGGCAGCGGCACTCCGACCGTGCCCTCCGGGTTCACCGCGATCCCGACCCCGGGCGGCAGCCCGCGCGCGAACTCCCGCGCCGGAGCCACGGTGTGGCTCATATGCGCCCCGGAGACCTGGCGGAACTGCTGCTCGGAACTGAACACCGGGACGTACGGGGCGCCCCCCAGCTCGATCGTCGGCACGTCCAGGTCGGGGCTCTCCGGACCGCCGCCCTCCGGCAGTGGCAGCCACACCCGGCTGCGGCCCAGCACCTCCAGCAGCCGCGCCCCGGCGTTCGGCGTCTCCAGCGACGCGGCCAGGGTCTCCTCCAACTCGTTACCGGGCCAGCCGCCGCCGGGCCCGGGGTCGTCATGCTGCGGGAAGCTCATGGCCGCACATGGTAGGCCACCCCGCTCGCACCGGACCCCGCGCTCCCGGGCGGGGGCGGAACCCCTTCGGACCGGGAACGGCGGGGCGCGGCGACGACGCGAGCCGGCCGGGGGCGACGGCTCAGCGGGGGGCGGGCAGCCGTGCCGCGCCGGAGCGCTGACCGAGGTCGATCCGGTCCAGCCGGGCGGCGGACTGGCGGTCCAGCAGCACCACCGAGGCGCAGCCCCGCGGCAGCACACCCGACTCCGCCTCGGTGATCAGCCGTCGCACCGCGCGGCGGTGGCGGAGGAAGGCGTACCCGGAGACACCACGGCCGCGTTCGCTCTGCCCCCGGAGCGCCACCTCGGGCGGCACGTCGAGCAGCAGCAGATGGAGGGTCCGCCCGCGCCGCCGGCTGTCCCAGGCGAGCCACCGCCGCACCCAGCCCTGGGTGCCACAGTCGTGGACGACGACACCGGCGCCGGAGGCCAGCGCCGCGTACAGCCGCAGGTAGTGGGCGATCCGCACCAGCGGCCGGTAGACGGCGTACGGCAGCCAGCGCAGGGCGTCCGGCAGCGCGCGCTCCCACCGCTCCCTGGTGTCCTGCGAGTCGATCCGGCGCACCTCGGCGGACGCGCCGGGCGAACCCGCGCCCGCGCCGGAGGTTCCCGCGGCCCCGCCGGTGGGGCGGGTGGGGCCGGGAAGGGTGTCGGGCACGGTGCGCCGGATGAGCGTGGACTTGCCGCTGCCCGGCAGCCCGGAGATCACCAGCCGGGCCCCTTCCGGGAGGCGGAGGGTGCGGTGGCCGGGGTCCGGCCGGACCTCCGGGGCCGCCGTCCCGGCCGGGCCGGGGGCGGTGCCGCGCAGGTCCCGGACCCGCCCCATCCGCGGGGGCGGACGCGGTACGGGGGGACGGGTGCCCTCCCCCGCACGGCGCCGGGCCGCCGCCGTCACGCCCTCCGCCACCGTCGCGTACGCGCTGCGCAGGTTCGCCACCTAAGTCGTCCTCCCCGGATCCGACCGCTCCGCCGCGGCCCTCCGAGAGTGTCAACAAAAGGTAATGGGGTTCAAGAGGATTGCTCGCCTACCAGGGGGCCCATGTACCGCCCTCCCGTGCCATGATGGGCGGGCCACCAACTGCATACCGGCCGTTAGAACCCGCGCGGGAGAGTCCCCGGAGCGCAGCGAGCGCGTCGGGGCGCCGAAGGAGCAAGATCCTCCCTTGAATCTCTCAGGCCCCGATACCGCGCGGGTGAGGCAGATCTGAAAAGCGAGCCGTCCGCGGCTCCACCCACGGTGCAAGCCGGTCCAGCGCTACCGGCGAACCTCTCAGGTTCCGATGACAGATGGGGAGGACATCCCCATCACCCTGCCCGGGAGCCTGACATGAGCGCACAGTCCCCCCGTACGACCGCGCTGGACGCGAAACACCGCGCCCTCGGCGCCACCATGACCGACTTCGCCGGCTGGGACATGCCGCTGCGGTACGGCAGCGAGCGCGAGGAACACCTGGCGGTCCGCGCCCGCGCGGGCCTCTTCGACCTCTCCCACATGGGTGAGATCACCCTGAGCGGCCGGGACGCGGGCGCCCTGCTGGACTACGCGCTGGTCGGCAGCTTCGCCAAACTCGCCGTCGGCCGGGCCCGCTACACCATGATCTGCGACGAGCGCGGCGGCATCCTGGACGACCTGATCGTCTACCGCACGGAGGAGGACGTCTACCTCGTCGTCGCCAACGCGGCCAACGCGCGGGTGGTGCTGGACGCGCTGACCGAGCGGCGGGAGGCGTTCGCGGCCACCGGCGGCGAGGCCACCGTCCGCGACGACCGGGACGCCTACGCGCTGCTCGCCGTCCAGGGCCCGGAGGCCGCCGGGATCCTGGCCACCCTGACCGACGCCGACCTCACCGGCCTGCGGTACTACGCGGCGACGCCCGGCAAGGTCGCCGGAACCGAGGCGCTCATCGCCCGCACCGGCTACACCGGGGAGGACGGCTTCGAACTCTTCGTGACGCCGGACGCGGCCGTGGCCGTCTGGGAGGCGGTCAGCGAGGCGGGCGCCGGGGCCGGGCTGGTGCCGTGCGGCCTCAGCTGCCGGGACACGCTGCGCCTGGAGGCCGGGATGCCGCTCTACGGGCACGAACTGTCCCGCGAGACCACGCCGTTCGACGCCGGTCTGGGCCGGGTGGTGAAGTTCGGCAAGACCACGAACGGGGGCCGTTTCGTGGGCCGCGCGTCCCTGGAGGCGGCGGCCCAGCGCGCCGAGTCCGCTCCCCCGCGGCGGCTGACGGGGCTGGTGGCCACGGGCCGCCGGGTCCCCCGCGCCGGTTACCAGGTGACCACGGTGGACGGCACGGTGATCGGCGAGGTCACCTCCGGCGCCCCCTCCCCCACGCTGGGCAGGCCGATCGCGCTGGCCTACGTGGACGCCGGGTACGCCGAGCCGGGCACCCCCGGCGTGGCGGTCGACATCCGTGGCTCCCGAGAGCCGTACGAGATCGTCGCGCTGCCCTTCTACCAACGGGAGCGGTAGCCGGGGCCGGGCCCCGAACCCGGCGCCGCGTCCGGTCGGTGCGGTCGGCGTCTGGTCCGGTGCGGTCGGCGCGGGTCGCCTCGCGAGCCGTCCGGGGCGGGCGGGTCGGTCCCTGTGGACGGTGGCCGGACCGACCGTCCCGTACCGGCCAGCCGCCCGGTGGCCCACGCCGGAGCCCGCGCCCGATCCCCGTCCGCCGGGGTGGGCCGCGCCCCGCGCGCCGGGCGGGGCTCCGGTTCCCCCGAACCGGGACCGGGCGCGCCGGGTCACCCGCGGACGGTGTCCCGTACCGGCCCCGCCACCGCCTCCCGGGCCGGGCCGCCGCGTGCGTCCCGGGAGGCGGGGCGGCGCCCGTCCCCCGTGGCGTGTGAGCCCCAACTCCCCGTCCCCTGACCGCGATCCGATATATCCGAAACTCCACCCCCCGAGGTCACGGCGCCTGTCAAGGACGTGACTCCCATCCCACCCGCCCCCGCCGTTTTCCCCGTAGGCACTCTCATCCGGGAGAATCACCTCATGAGCAACCCCCAGCAGCTCCGCTACAGCAAGGAGCACGAGTGGCTGTCGGACGCCGTGGACGGCGTCTCGACGATCGGTATCACGGCACACGCCGCCGAGGCCCTCGGCGACGTCGTGTTCGTCCAGCTCCCCGAGGTCGGGGCCCAGGTCACCGCGGGCGAGCCCTGCGGTGAGCTGGAGTCGACCAAGTCGGTGAGCGACCTCTACGCGCCGGTCTCCGGCGAGGTCACGGAAACCAACCAGGAGGTCGCCGACGACCCGGCGCTGGTGAACTCGGCGCCGTTCGAGGGCGGTTGGCTGTTCAAGGTACGGATCGAGGGAGAGCCGGAAGGACTGCTCACCGCCGACGAGTACGCCGCGTTCGCCACGGGCGGCTGAGCACCGGAGCCAGTCCGCCCACGTCACCCTCCGCGCCCGCAGGATGGAAGGTTTTCATGTCGCTTCTCAACAGCTCCCTCCACGAGGTGGACCCGGACGTCGCCGCCGCCGTCGACGCCGAGCTCCACCGTCAGCAGTCCACCCTTGAGATGATCGCGTCGGAGAACTTCGCGCCGGTCGCCGCGTTGGAGGCCCAGGGCTCCGTCCTCACCAACAAGTACGCCGAGGGGTACCCCGGCCGCCGCTACTACGGCGGCTGCGAACACGTCGACGTCGTCGAGGACATCGCCCGGGACCGGATCAAGCGGCTCTTCGGCGCCGAGGCCGCCAACGTCCAGCCGCACTCCGGGGCCCAGGCCAACGCGGCGGCGATGTTCGCGCTGCTCAAGCCGGGCGACACCATCATGGGCCTGGACCTGGCGCACGGCGGCCACCTGACCCACGGCATGAAGATCAACTTCTCCGGCAAGCTCTACAACGTCGTCGCCTACCAGGTGGACGGCGAGACCAGCCAGGTCGACATGGCGGAGGTCGAGCGGCTGGCCCGCGAGCACCGGCCCCAGATGATCATCGCGGGCTGGTCCGCCTACCCGCGCCAGCTGGACTTCGCGGCCTTCCGCCGGATCGCGGACGAGGTCGGCGCGCTGCTGATGGTGGACATGGCGCACTTCGCCGGACTGGTCGCGGCCGGGCTGCACCCCTCCCCCATCCCGTACGCGGACGTGGTGACCACCACGACCCACAAGACCCTCGGCGGCCCGCGAGGCGGCGTGATCCTCTCCAGGAAGGAGTACGCGAAGAAGATCAACTCCGCGGTCTTCCCCGGTCAGCAGGGCGGCCCGCTGGAGCACGTGATCGCGGCGAAGGCGGTCTCCTTCAAGATCGCGGCGAGCGAGGAGTTCGCGGACCGCCAGCGGCGCACCCTGGCCGGTGCCAAGATCCTCGCCGAGCGGCTGCTCCAGCCCGACGCGGTGGCGGCCGGCGTCTCGGTGCTCTCCGGCGGGACCGACGTGCACCTCGTCCTGGTCGACCTGCGGAACAGCGCGCTCGACGGCCAGCAGGCCGAGGACCGGCTGCACGAGGTCGGGATCACGGTCAACCGGAACGCGGTCCCGAACGACCCGCGCCCGCCGATGGTCACCTCCGGGCTGCGGGTGGGCACCCCGGCGCTGGCCACCCGGGGCTTCCAGGAGGAGGACTTCCGGGAGGTCGCCGACATCATCGCGGAGACCCTCTCCCCCTCCTACGACGAGGCCGCGGCCAAGACCCTGGCCGCCCGCGTCACGGCACTGGCCGAAAAGCACCCCCTGTACCCCGGCCTCAGCGCCTGAGCGTCACCACTCCGGGCGCCCCGCGATCCGCGGGGCGCCCGCCCCATCCCCGCGGCGTCCCCGGCCGCTCCCCCGCACCACGCCACCGCCCGCACCACGGACGAGGGAGTCCGAACGCCATGGCCATCTCCGTCTTCGATCTCTTCTCGATCGGCATCGGCCCGTCCAGCTCGCACACGGTCGGCCCGATGCGGGCCGCGGGACTGTTCGCGCGGCGCCTCAAGAACGAGGGCGTCCTCGCGCACACCGTCACCGTCAGCGCCGACCTCTACGGCTCGCTGGGCGCCACCGGCCACGGCCACGGCACCCCCAAAGCCGTCCTCCTCGGGCTGGAGGGCGAATCGCCCCGCACCGTGGACGTCGAGGCGGCCGACGAACGCGTCGCCGCGATCCGGCAGACCGGACGGCTGCGCCTCCTCGGCGCCGAGATCGGCGACGCGCACGAGATCGACTTCTCGGAACGGCGCCACCTCACACTGCACCGCCGCCGCTCGCTCCCCTACCACGCGAACGGCATGACGCTCACCGCCTCGGACGCCTCCGGCGCCGCCCTGCTCACCAAGACCTACTACTCGGTCGGCGGCGGCTTCGTCGTCGACGAGGACGCGGTCGGCGAGAACCGCATCACCCTCGACGACACGGTGCTGCGCCACCCCTTCCGCACCGGCGACGAACTCCTGCGCCTCACCCGGGACACCGGGCTCTCCGTCTCCGCGCTGATGCTGGAGAACGAGCGGGCCTGGCGCACCGAGTCCGAGATCCGCGCCGGACTGCTGGAGATCTGGCAGGTCATGCGGGACTGCGTCGCCCGCGGCCTCTCCCGCGAGGGCATCCTGCCCGGCGGCCTCAAGGTCCGGCGCCGCGCCGCGCCCTCCGCCCGGCATCTGCGCGCCGAGGGCGAACCCGAGGCCCGCGCCATGGAGTGGGTCACGCTCTACGCCATGGCCGTCAACGAGGAGAACGCCGCCGGGGGACGCGTGGTGACCGCCCCCACCAACGGCGCCGCCGGGATCATCCCCGCCGTACTGCACTACGCGGAACGCTTCGTCCCCGGCACCGACGAGGACGCCGTCGTCCGCTTCCTGCTCGCCGCCGGCGCCATCGGCATGCTCTTCAAGGAGAACGCCTCCATCTCCGGCGCCGAGGTCGGCTGCCAGGGCGAGGTCGGCTCCGCCTGCTCCATGGCCGCGGGCGGCCTCGCGGAGATCCTCGGCGGCTCCCCCGAACAGGTCGAGAACGCCGCCGAGATCGGCATCGAGCACAACCTCGGCCTCACCTGCGACCCCGTCGGCGGCCTCGTCCAGATCCCCTGCATCGAACGGAACGGCATGGCCGCCGTCAAGGCGGTCACCGCCGCCCGCATGTCCCTACGCGGCGACGGACGCCACCACGTCTCCCTCGACAAGGCCATCAAGACCATGCGCGACACCGGCGCCGACATGAAGGTCAAGTACAAGGAGACAGCGCGCGGCGGGCTGGCGGTGAACGTCATCGAGTGCTGAGGACACCGCCTCGGGCGGGAGCTTCCGGCCGTCGCGCGACGGCCGGGCGCCGGAACGGGGTGGACGTGTCGGCGGCGGGTGGTGGGTGGGCACGGGTGTCCTCCGGGGCGTCCCGGTCCGGCACCCCGGCCAGCACGGCCTCGTGGGGACACTCGTTCGTGCATCGGTGCTCCCTGGTGCCGTGCTCCGGTTCGTGGCGTGTTCCGGGCGTCGTGGGACCCGGCACGGCGTGCGGCGTCGGCGGGAAGCCAACAACGGCATGAAAGGCGGGACCGCCTGGCGCGCGGTCGGGTGTGCGAGGGTCGAGCGCGGGGGTCAGGTGGGGGTGGAGTCCGGGTCGTTCGGGGTGTTCGGGGCGCTCTCGGCCGCAGTCGGGTCGTCGAGGGCGCGGCGGGCCTCCTCGACGAACCTCCGCTTCGCGCGGTGGAGTTCGTCGGGTGGCTGGTGCCGCCGCAGGGACTCGGCCAGCCGTTCGGCGGCCTCCACGACCTCGGCGGGTCCTTCCAACGCGAGGGCGCCCAGGGCACGTTGGAACCCGGCCTCGTCATCGGCCCGGCCGCGGCCGGTGCGTTCGGCGAGGATCCGCGTCTCGGCGGCACCGAGGAACTCGGCGTAGGTCTCGCGCCGGAGCGCGAGGGCCCGCTGCCTCGCCTCACGCCGGAACGTCATCCGGACCGACTCCAGCAGCGCGTCGGCCTGCCGTTCGCCCGCGTGCCGCGCGGCCTCGGCCTGCCGGATGCCGCCGCTGCGCGAGTACCAGCCGGTGACGACTCCGCCCGCGATCGCGGCCCCGGCGGCGATCAGGGCGACACCCAGCTCACTCATTCCCCCATCCTCCCGGTCCCGCGCGAGGCTGTCCGGCGCTCGCCCCACGTGCGTCGGGGATCACACACGGGGGGGGGCGTCGCGCCCGGTTGGAGCGGGCGCTTCCCGTCGCCGACGCGGCGGAGCGGGCGGCGAACCGGCGGCGGAACCTGCTCCGACCTGCGAAAACAGGCATCCTTCACGGCCCGCGTCCCCTAGGATGGACAATCGTGACGGGCGACGGGCGACGGGCGACGGGCGACGGGCGACGGGCGACGGGCGACGGGCGACGGGCGACGGGCGACGGGCGACGGGCGACGGGCGACGGGCGACGGGCGACGGGCGACGGGCGACGGGCGACGGGCGACGGGCGACGGGCGACGGGCGACGGGCGACGGGCGACGGGCGACGGTGCTGCTGGCCGCCCGGTCGGCGGTGGCGCTGTACCGCCTGCTCGACGTGCTCCCGGCCCTCTCCGGTGACGACCGTCTGACCCGCCTGTTCACCCTGGTACCCGGTTCCGACTTCGGGCCGGGTGTCCTCTCCGCCATCGATCGTGTCGGTGGCCGGGTCATCCCCTGGAGCGAGGCGTGCGCCCGCACCCACGACCTGGTGGTCGCTGCGAGTCCGAAGGGCGAACTGTCCCTGCTCCGGGGTCCGCACGTGCTGCTGCCGCACGGCGCCGGGTACAACAAGTCGATTCCCGGGGAGGGTTCGGCGGACTCGGCGTCCGGGCTCGATCCCGCGCACCTGCTCCGCGCGGACGGCGACGCGCCGCTCGGACTGCACGCGGTCGCCCATCCCGACCAGCTGGCGAGGCTCTCCACGCTCGGCCGGTGGGCCAGTGGCCGGGCGAGGGTGGTGGGCGACCCCACCCTGGAACGCGTCCTGGCCTCCCGCCCGTTGCGGGACCGCTACCGGGCGGCGCTGGGCACCGGCCCCCGCACCCTCCTCGTCCTGGCGTCGACGTGGGGACCGGAGTCCCTGCTGAGCCAACGGCCCGGTCTGCCTGTCGAGTTGGCGACCCGCCTGCCGCACGACGAGTACCAGGTGGCGCTGGTCGTGCACCCCAACGAGCACAGTCGGCTGGGCGGTTACGAGCTGAACGAACGGCTGGCCCCGGCGCTGGAGGCGGGTCTGGTCCTGGCGGCACCGCACGAGGAGTGGGCGTCCCTGCTGGTGGCCGCCGACGCGCTCGTCACCGACCACGGTTCGACGGCCCTCTACTACTGCGCCGCCGGGGACCGGCCGATCGTGAGCGCACCGCACGGCGGCACCGAGTTGATCCCCGGCAGCCCGATGCACACGCTCCTGCGCCGGATTCCACGGCTGGAGCCGCCGGAGACGGCCGGGGCGGCCGGGACGGTGGCCGCGGTGGCGGAGGCCCTGGACGCGTACCGGCCGGGGCCCGGACGCGAGGCCGCCGAGGCCGCGTTCGCCTGCCAGGGCGACGCACTGGACCGGCTGCGGACCGAGGTGTACGCCCTCCTCGGGCTCGAACCTCCCCCGCTCGCCAACCCGGTCCGGCCACTGCCGTCCCCAACTCGCCCCGGGCGCGGGCCCGTCGCCTTCGACGTGCACGCCGAGGTCGCCCCGGACGGTGTCCGGCTCGCGCGGCGCGCCCTCGGTGACACGCCCGGGCACCATCTGGCCGTGGAGTACGGCGCGGCGAGTGAGCCGCTCACCCGCTCAGCCGGGCTGCTGTTCCTGCGGCCAGTCAACTCCTCTGTGTCGCGGGCCGAGTTGGCCTGGACTCCGGAGGGCTGGACGGAGCACGCGCTCGCCGCCTGTCCGGGGTGCCGTACCGCGGCGGCGATCCTGCCCTCGGGCCACTGTCTGCTGCGGGTCCGTGGCCATCCCCGTCCGTACGTGGTGCGCGCCGAGCCCCGGCGGGAGGGGGGACGCACCGCGCGCGCCGATCCGGCCGCCGCCGCGTCGGCGGCGCACGCCTGGCTGGTCGCCCACGGGGCGACGCCTACGGCCCCGGTCCGGCTGGAGTGTCACCTCGGGGAACGGGCATACCGGCTCGTGCTCCGCCCGGTCGGCGCCGGGCCGGAGGACCCGAGCGAGTGCCCCTCGCCGCACAGCGGCTGACCTCGCCTGGACGGCTGGTGGCCCCGGCGCCTCGCGGGTGCGGGAACGGGGACGGAGCCGCCGGGGCCACGCCGGTGTCCCAACGGGCGTTGGCCCGGACGGCGTTCGGCCGGGGCGCGCCCGCCGGGTGCCAGGGCAGGGGCGGGGCCGTGTTCGTCCCGCCCGGGTCCGCGCCCGGCGTCTACGTGGAACTCCCGTCCGGGGCGAGGCCGTTGCGCCGCCGGATGTCGTGGGACGCGGCGCGGTTCTCCGCGGCCTCGGCGTCCCGCCCCTCGTCCGCGGCCAGTTCGGCCAGCGCGTCGTGGACGCGTGCCTGGTCGAAGTCCGAACCCCGCTGACGGGCGGCGCGCAGCGACCGCTCGTACAGCGGCCGGGCCTCGGCGGTACGCCCGAGTCGCCGCAGGACACCGGCGAGCGCGAACCCGGTACGCCCGGTCATCCGCGCCCGGCCCAGGGCTTCCGCCTCTGCGTGCGCCTCGGCCAACAGTTCGTGTGCCGCGTCGAGTTCGTCCAGTTCCAGGTGGGCCTCGCCCAGCCGGTAGGTCATCAACATGACCCCGTAGCGGTTGGGGATCTCCCGGTGGGCCTCGCGGGCACGGACGAAGGCGTCAGCGGCGGCGCGCCAGTCACCCCGCGCCGCGTCGTACACGCCCCGGAACTCGATCGCGGAGGCGCGCAGCTTCCGGTCATCGTCGTCGTTGCCGAGGAGTCCCAACGCCGCCTCGGCGGCGTCGAGTTCGCTTCCAGCCTCGGACAGCCGGTCCGACTCCCACAGGGGGCGGGCGAGTTGGAGCCGGGTCCGCACCAGCCACGTCGCCCTCGCCCCGTGCCGGACGGCGGAGGAGACGGCGAGGCGCAGCGCGCCGACCACGTCGGACTGGTGCGGATGGTCCAGGGCGTACGTCCACAGCGGTTCGGAGAGCGCCACCGCCTCGGCGTCCAGCCCGCGTTCGTGGGCCAGCCGCAACGCGGCGAACAGGGTGAGCCGTTCGCCGGTGAGCCAGCGCGCGGCGGCCTCGGCGCGCACGGTCCGCGTCGCCGGGTCGTCCGTCTGCTCCGGGTCCGCCAGTGGGGCGTCCGGCGCTCCGGCCAGGGGGGCCACGGGGTCGGCGACGGTCAATCGCCGCCCGGCGGCGAACAGGTCGGCTCGCTGCGCCTGCCGGACGAGCCAGCGCAGCAGCCGCGTCTGGGCCTCGGCCACCTCCCCGTCCGCGGCCTCGCGGCGGGAGCGGCGCAGGGCGTGCGCGCGCATCGGCCCGCACAGCCGCATCCGGCCGTCCTCCGTCTCCATCGCGCGCAGGTCCAGTAACCCGGCGCCGTCCAGGGCCTCCAGGGCCTCCTCGCCCTCCGACGGGCCCCGTCCGAGCAGCGCGGTGGCCGACTCCAGGGTGAACGTCGTCCCCGGGTGGTGCGGTAGCAGCCGGTAGAGCAGCCGGGCGGCGTACGGCAGTTCGTCACACACGGCGTCCCACACTCCTTCGACGTCGGGTCCGGCCCCGGCCTCCCGCAGATCGCACCGCAGGCTGGGGATCAGCCGGGACAGCGGGCGCAACCGGTGTGCGCGCACCCGCCGTCCGGCGACGTGCAGGGCGGCGGGCAGTCCCGCGCAGGAGCCCACCAGCGCGCGGGTGGCCTCGGGGTCGGCGGCCAGCCGGGGGTCCCGCGCGACGAGGCCGAGCAGTTCGGTGGCGGCCGTCTCGTCCAGCGGTGGCAGCGTCAGGCCGACGGCGGCGCCGTCCGCCAGATCGTGCAGCGGGCCGTGGCTGGCGACGATCACCAGGTTGCCGCCGGACGCCGGGAGCAGCGGGACCACCTCCGAGGCGTACCGCGCGTTGTCCACGAGGACGGTGAGCCGGGTGCGGGAGGTCAGGTCCCAGTACTGACGGCAGCGCGCCGGGAAGCCCGTGGCCACCAACTGCGGCTCCACGCCGAGGGATTCCAGGAACCGTGCGAGCACGTCCCCGGGGTCCAGCACCTCGTCGAAGCGGAAGTCGTCGAGGTCGACGGAGAGCACGCCGTCCGGGTGGCGGTCGCGCAGTGCCCGGGCGAGCAGCCGGGCCAGCTCGGTCTTGCCCATGCCGGCGGGGCCGTCCAGCCGGAGCACCGGGGGCCGCGCGTCGTCCCGCCAGTCGCGCACCGCGCGCAGGGCCGTCTCCCGCTCCTCGTCCCGGTTGACGAAGTGCACCGGTCCCGGCGGCAGTTCCACCCTCATCCGTTCCCTCCCAGGTCTCTCGTCCCCGCGCGGTCGGCTCCTCGGGGGAGGCCGCCACACACCCGCCCGGCCCATTGTTCCCCCACCTCGCGCTCCGGAGACGCCGCGCAACACACGCCGCGCGCAGGGCAGTTCAGACGCCTCCGCGTTCCCCGTCACGTCCCCCCGGGGCGGGCGGGACCAACCGGCACCCGCGGGACCACCGCCGCGACGGACCCGCGCTGCTCCAACGCCCCGGAAGCCGGGGGCGGTTCGGCGTCTCGCCCGCCACCGGCCCCTCGGCGCCGGGCGGTTCGCCATCGCCGGGACACCCGTACCGCGTGGCACACCGGCACCGGTACCGACATCGGGAGCGACGGAACCACCGGGGTACCGCGAGGAGGACCTCCGCGAGAACGCGCCGGAGTACGCGAGGGGAGTCGGGCCGGAACGTGGCGGGAGAGGCGGCGCCGCCACCGACGGTGACTCGTGAAGTACGCCGTGAAGGATGACGGGAGATACGACGGGACGTGCGCCGGAACGGAGCTTGGAACGGCTGGGATAACGACCCGGGTAGCGACCGGAGTAACGACCGTCAGCACCCCGGGAATTGATGAGCACTGGCACGAGAGGACGAGCGGAGAGGCGCGGTCCGAGCATCACCGGAAAGAAAGGCCGGGGCGTTCGGGAGGTCCGGGAAAGCGCGACGGGAGACGCGGAAAAAGAAAAGAGCGAGGGGCCGTCCGCCCTTCGCCACTCTCAACGTATAGCGCACCGGGGGGCTTGCGGCAAGGCCCGGGGGGTGCCGCAGAATCGCTGACCGTTACCAGAACCTGCGGGAAACGGGGGATTCACGGCATGTGTGCGTGGTTGTCGGCTGCCGGTCCGGGCGTGGACGGCGGACCGGAGGGGGCGGGCGAAGCGGCCCGGTCACGGCCCCCACGGAGCGGCGCGGTGGGCGTGGCGCGGGTCCGGGAGTGCGGCCCGGGATCGGAGCCGCGGCGGTGAGCCCCCTGCCCACCAGCGCGTTCGACCTTCCGGGGCGGCTGTCGGCCAAGGCCGCCCCGGCGCTGATCGCGGAGGACGAGCGGCACTTCGCGGACGTCGAGCGGACGCTGGAGGAGACGATCGCTGACGTGTCCGGGCAGCTGGAGGCGGCCCGCCGGGCGCCGGGAGGCCTGGGCCGCGCGGCGATGGACCGGGACACGGAGGTCCACCGGCTCAGCGGCCGGCTGCGCGCCCTGCGCCGCTTCGGGCTGGACCTGTGCCTGGGGCGCGTCGTCCCGGCGGACGGCTCCCCGCCGCGGTACGTGGGACGGCTGGGCCTCACCGACGGCGAGGGGCGGCGCCTGCTGCTCGACTGGCGCTCCCCCGCGGCCGAGCCGTTCTTCGCGGCGACGCACGCCAACCCGATGGGGCTGGCGAGCCGCCGCCGGTACCGCTGGACCGGTGGCCGGATCAGCGACTACTGGGACGAGGTGTTCACCCCCGACGGGCTGGAGGGGCACGCCGCGCTCGACGACCAGTCGGCGTTCGTCGCCAGTCTGGGCGGCAGCCGGTCGGAGCGGATGCGGGACGTGCTCGCCACCATCCAGTCCGACCAGGACGCGATCATCCGCGCGGGCTCCCGTGGCGCCCTCGTCGTGGACGGTGGCCCGGGGACGGGGAAGACGGTCGTGGCTCTGCACCGCACCGCGCATCTGCTCTACTCCGACCCCCGGCTGGGCCACCGCGGGGGCGGAGTGCTGTTCGTCGGCCCGCACCAGCCCTACCTGTCGTACGTCGCGGACGTCCTGCCGAGCCTGGGTGAGGAGGGCGTGCTCACCCGGACCCTGCGCGACCTCGTCCCGGAGGGCGCGGGGGCGCGGGACGAGACCGATCCGGAGGTGGCGCGCCTGAAGGCGTCGACGGGGATGGTGGACGCGATCGAGCGGGCGGTCCGGTTCTACGAGGAGCCGCCCACCGAGGGCATGACGGTCTCGACCGACTGGGCCGACCTGTGGCTGGGCCCCGGCGACTGGGCGGAGGCGTTCGACGCGGCCGACCCCGGCACCCCGCACAACGAGGCGCACGAGCTGATCTGGGCGGAGCTGTCCGAGATCCTGCTGGCCAAGTGCGGGGACGAGGTACCGCCCGAGGCGTTCCGGCGGGCCCTGCGCCGCGACCGGGAACTGACCGTTGCGCTCTACCGGGCGTGGCCGCTGCTGGAGACGCCCGACCTGGTGGGCGACCTGTGGTCGGTCCCCGCGTACCTGCGGATGTGCGCCCCCTGGCTCAGCCCGGAGGAGGTCCGGCTGCTCCAGCGCGCGGATCCGCACGCCTGGACGGTGTCCGACCTGCCGCTGCTGGACGCGGCGCGGCAGCGGCTGGGTGACCCCGGGGCGGCGGCGCGGGAACGGCGGCGCGAGGCCGCGGTCGCGGCGGAAAGGGAGCGGGTGTCCCTCGTCGTCGACGATGTGCTCCAGGCGGACGACGACGGGGAGGGGGCGGTGACGATGCTGAGCGGGCGGGACCTCCAGGACAGCCTGATCGACGCGGCGGCGCTGCCCGGCACCGTCCGGGATCCGCTCGCCGGTCCGTTCGCGCACGTCGTCGTGGACGAGGCACAGGAGCTGACCGACGCGGAGTGGCGGATGCTGCTGGCCCGCTGCCCGTCGCGGAGCCTCACCGTCGTCGGGGACCGCGCCCAGGCCCGGCGGGGGTTCGCGGAGTCGTGGGAGGAGCGGCTGCGCCGCGTCGGGCTGGACCGGGTGGACGTGGCCTCGCTGACCCTCAACTACCGGACGCCGAGGGAGGTCATGGCGGAGGCGGAGCTGGTCATCCGGGAGGTGCTGCCCGACGCCAACATGCCGGTCTCGGTGCGGAGCGGGGGCGTCCCGGTGGAGCGCCGGCCGGCCGGGGAGCGGGACGCGGTCCTGGACTCCTGGCTCGCCGGGCATCCGGAGGGCACCGCCTGCGTCATCGGCGATCCCACGTTCCGGGCGCGGCCACGGGTGCGGTCGCTGACGCCGGAGCTGTCGAAGGGGCTGGAGTTCGACCTGGTGGTGCTGGTCGCCCCGGCGCGGTTCGGGGGTCCGGAGCCGTGCGACGGCGCGGGGTGGACGCGGGACGCGGTCGACCGCTACGTCGCGATGACCCGGGCCACTCAGCGGCTGGTGATCCTCGGCGGGGCCTGAACGGCCGCCCGCCCGGTGGGCGGTCCCCTCCGGGCGGGCGGCCGTTGACCGGTGGCCGCGGGTCGCTAGGACTCCTCGGTCCCGGACTTCCGGGACGGGCCCGCGGTGAGGGAGTGCGTGCCGGTGACGTAGGTGTGGACGAGTCCGACGAGCACCGCGACGGCGGCCACGGAGATGCTCCACCGCGCCACGGTCCCGGCGAACTCGCTGATCGCGCCGCCCGCGGCGCCACCGAGCGCCAGGGCCAGCAGGAACAGCACGGCGATGAACGCGGCCAGTCCGGTGGCGAGCAGGGCGAGCGCCCCGTACACGGTGGTGAGGGTCTTCTTCACGGGTGCCTCCGGTCAGATTCCGATGATGGGCAGCAGCCCGGCGAGCAGCACCATCGACATCAGCAGGTGGGCGGCGACCCAGACCAGCGCGGATCTCGCGGTCTTGCCGAACTCCGATCCGGCGATGCCCATGGTGACGAAGAGGCCCAGGGCCAGGGGTGGGGTCATGCCCTCCAGCGCCCCGGTGAGGGCGGGCAGCATCACGCCGAGCAGGATCGGGTCGCCGCCGAGGGCGGCGAAGGCCGCTATGAGGGGGGCGCCGAGGATGGCCACCTGCGCGGTGCCGGGCAGCACCATGCCGAGGACGGCGAAGGCCAGCGGGACGATGATGACCAGTGCCGTGCGGCTGAGGTTGAGGCCGGTGAACCAGTCCTCGATCTCCTGGTCGGCGTTGAGTCCGGCGAACGCCTCGGAGATGGCGTAGGCGAAGTAGACGGTCGCCGCGACGGGGACCACCTTGCCCAGTGAGTCCCGCAGCGTCCCCAGCACCGGGGTGAGGCGCAGCCTGCCGCCCGGCAGCGCTCCGCGGCCGATGACCAAGGCGTAGACCACGGCGATGCCCGGGGTGAACATGAGGACCGCGTCGGAGAAGGCCGTGGCGCCGTCCTCGCCGAGCCGCGCGACGAGCAGGTCCTCCGCGACCACGTCGAGGATGAGCGGCACGAAGATCAGGATCGGCAGGAGCAGCGCCGCGCGCCCCTCGCGCCAGGCGGCCCGGAAGGTGGGGCGTTCCTCGACCGGGATCGGCTCCACCTTGGTCACGCGGCAGATGACGAACAGCACCAGCAGCTTCTGGAGCAGGAACCACAGGCCGACCGCGAAGGACGCGAGCGTCCACGCGCTGAGGCTGATCCGGCCGGGTTCGACGCGGTCGATGACGCCGTAGGAGAGGAAGATGATCCCGGCGGGCGGAATGATGTTGCCCAGCATGCTGGCGGACATCTCGATGGACGCCGCGACGTGGGGCTTGAAGCCGGACCGCTTCATCATGGGGATGGTGAAGGCGCCGACCGCCGCCGCGTTGCCCGGGCCGCTGCCGGACAGCGCGGCCATGAACGCGCTGGCCATCGTGGCGACGTAGCCGGATCCGCCACGGAACCGGCCGATCAGGGCCAGCGCGATCTTCACTATCCGCCCCACCACGTCGGTGGCGTCGAAGATCACGGCGACGACCATGAACGTGAAGATGACGTAGAACAGGCTGGCCTGGGCGGGATAGAGAAGGTATTCCCCAAGACTCCCCCACTGCCCGGAAAGAGCCACGAGCAGTACCAGGCCGAGGGCCATGTTCTCGTACATCGGCCGCTTGAGGACCAGGAACATGACGCCGATGAACGCGATGAGGACTATCAGGAGCACGAGTGCTTCCGGCAACCCGAACAAAAGCACCTCCCTGCCGGAGAGTTACTCAGTAACCAGTGGTCTTACTGGTCATGTCATGGTCGCGGACGCTAGCACGCGGCCGGTCCCCGGAGAAGGGATCGATCGCACTTCGTTCGTCCACTTTCCATCCCTGCGTACGGCGACGGTTTGCCTTCGGGGAGTGGCGCCGATCAAGATGGGGACCGAGCCCGCAGACGACCAGAGGTCATCATCACCGGGGGAGTGTGTGAGGTGCTGAACCGAGAAGGCGGTCTCCCGCTGTACGCGCAGCTGGTGGAGGACCTCCGCCAGGGGATCGAGTCCGGTCAGTGGCCGGTGGGCAGTCGGCTCCCCTCGGAGCGGGAGCTGTGCACCCGGTTCGACGTCAGCCGCATCACCGTGCGCCACGCCATCGACATAGCCCAGCAGGAGGGACTGCTGGAGCGCGTCCACGGGGTGGGCACCTTCGTGGCCCAGCCGCCGGTGGAGCAGACGCTCAACCACGTCAACAGCTTCGAACAGACCCTCGCGCAGCGGGGGCTGGTGGCCGCCACCTCGATCCACTCCGCCAGCGCGACCGTCGGCGACCTGGCGCTCGCGAGCGTCCTGCGTCTGGAGGCCATGGAGCCGGTGACCAACCTCCAGCTGGTCGGCCGGGGCAACGACGAGCCGGTCGTCTTCTACGACAGCTACTTCCCGCAGGACGTCGGGGAGCAGGTGGTGTCGGCGGCGAAGCGGGCGCAGCGGAAGGGCTCCCCCTTCTCCACGCTCGACCTGTACCGCGACTCCGTGCGGGCGGCGCCCGACCGGCTGGAGCAGACCTTCGAGGCCATGGTGGCCGACCGCGCGCTCGCCGACCTGCTCGCGGTCTCCGAGGGCTGGCCGGTGCTGCGGGTCATCTCGGTCATGTCCCAGGCGGGCAGGCCCATCGAGTACCGGATGGCGAGCTACCGGGGCGACCGGTACCGCTTCGCGGTCGAACGGGACCTCCCCACCCACGGCTGACCCAGCCCCGGCTGACCCGGCCACGACCGGGCGGGCCACGGCTGATCCACCCCCGGCGGAGCCGCAGCCCGCCACCCGTGCCCGGCGACCCCCGGGGCGCCCGCGCTCCGGCCCACCGCGCTGGCCCCGGCACGCCCACCTCACCCCGGCAGGCCCGGCCCGGCGTCCACCCGCGACCTCGGCCGGGCACGGGGCCGCCGCTCCACACGCCCACCTGGCGGTTCGCCAACCACCCCGGCCCACCGGCCGGTTGGGGCGGGGGACGGCGAGCCGGAGGCTTCCCCGGACGAGACGCCGGACGAGACGTTGACAGTACATGCGCCTGATGTCAGCCTGTCGCCAGTGGTCATAACCAGTACTGAGCGAGGTCTTATGAAGACGGAACTCCGCATCGTCAGCCCCAACGGGCACCTCGGGTTCGCTCCCACCAAGGAGGAGAGCTTCCGCATCGCCGCCGCGACGCGACCCGACTACTACTGCTGCGACTCGGGAAGCGACGACATCGGCCCGGCCGCGCTGGGCTCCGACCGTTCGGTGAGCATGTACGAATGGCAGCGGCACGACCTGGAGCTGATGCTGCTGGCCGCCCGCGAGCAGGGCGTCCCCATGCTCATCGGCTCCTCCGGGGACTGCGGCACCAACAGCCGCGTCGACATGTACGTGCGGATCATCCGGGACCTCGCCGCCGAGCACGGGCTCCCGCCGTTCAAGCTCGCCTACTTCTACTCCGAGACCGACACCGCCGAGCTGCGCTCCCGGATGGACGGCGGGGTGGTCTTCGAGGGCCTGGACGGACGGGGCGAACTGACCGGCGAGGCCCTGGACATGACCACACGCGCGGTGGCGGTGGCCGGTGTCCACCCGTTCATCGAGGCGCTGCGCCAGGGCGCGGACGTGGTCATCGGCGGACGGGCCAGCGACTGCGCGGTCTTCGCCGCCCCCGCCATCCACGAGGGCTTCCCGCCGGAGCACGCGTACTACCTCGGCAAGGTGCTGGAGTGCGCCTCGTTCTGCGCGGAGCCGTACGGCGCGAAGGAGAGCGTGATCGGCACGATCACGCAGGACGACGTCAAGGTCACCGCGATGGCGCCGAACCAGCGCTGCACCGTGGCGAGCGTGGCCGGCCACGCCATGTACGAGCGGAGCAACCCGTACTACGAGTACTTCGCGGGCGGCATGCTGGACATGTCCGAGTGCCACTACGAGCAGTACGACGAGCGGACCACCCGGATCACCGGCCAGAAGTACGTCCCGATCGAGGGGGACGTGAAGGTCAAGATCGAGGGATCGGCCTGGCTGGGCGAGAAGTTCATCGGCATCGCGGGGATCCGCGACCCCTACACGATCGCCCACATCGACACGGTGCTCGACCTGGCCCGCGGCGAGGTGGCGGCGCAGTTCCCCGGCATCGACTACCGCCTGAACTTCCGGGTCTTCGGCAAGAACGGCGTGATGGGCGACCTGGAGCCGGTCCGCGAGATCACCTCGCACGAGCTGTGCGTGGTGGTGGAGAGCGTCGCGGAGACCAGTGAACTGGCCGAGAGCGTCGCCCTGATGGGCACCCGGCAGATCTTCTACGCGCGGCTGCCCGAGGTGAAGGGGACCGCGGGGACCGCGTCCTTCGTGGTCGACGACGTGCTCCCGGCCGGCGCCGCCTACCTCTGGACGATCAACCACACCCTGCCGGTGGCGGATCCGATGGAGCTCTTCCCCCTCACCACGGTGGAGATCGACGGCACCGCGCGCTGAGCGCCCCGCCCACCACCACAGCACCGCAGGTTCGAGCAGCCCACCACCACCGGGAGCGAGCATGTCCACCACCACGCTGGCGGATCTGGCGAAGACCATCCGCAGCAAGAACGCCGGTACCGACCGCATCACCTTCGACGTGATCTTCCCGACCGAGGAGACGTACGAGCGGGTCAAGCGGAGCGGCGCCCTCACCAGGGAGACCGTCTCCGCCCTCTTCCGCGTGGACGACGAGCGGATCGTGGACTTCGTGTACTTCGATCCGGCCTTCGCCATCAAGTTCACCCTGTCCCGGGCGGCCCCGAGCGGCAGCCCGGGCGAGGGCGACGTGTTCGGCTGCCAGCAGTACCCGCCGCTGCTGGGCATCGTCGTCCCGGAGAACTGAGCCACCCGGCCCACGGTGGGGCGGCGGAGGACGCCTCCGCCGCCCCACCGCCGTCTCACGCCGTGGCCGGGGGCTCGTGCGCGGTGTACCGCTCGCCGAGGGCCGGGGGCGCCGAACGGTAGACGGGCGGGGTGGCGGAGAGCCCGATCGGATTGCGCGTCAGCCGCGCGACGCCGCCGTCCGCGCGCTCCACGTCGACCAGCGGGTCGAGCCCCAGCGACTCGGCCAGCGCGAAGGCCCCGGCGATGTCGTTGACCTGCCCGGCCGGGACCCCGGCACCGGTCAGCTCGCCGGTCCATGCGGCGGCCGGGCGGGCCGCGAGGGCGGCGACCAGCAGCTCCCGAAGCTCCACCCGGTGGGTGACGCGCAGGTCGTTGCCGCTGAAGCGCGGATCGTCGGCCAGCTCGGGGCGGCCCAGCACCCGGGCGAGGGAGCGGAACTGACGGTCGTTCCCGACGGCCAGCACCAGCTCCCCGTCGGCGGTGGGCAGCAGCTCGTAGGGGGCGATGCTCGGATGGGCGTTGCCCATGCGCGAACCGACGTGCCCCGCCAGGGAGTACGCCGAGCCCTGGTTCACGAGGGCGGCCAGCAGGGAGGAGAGCAGATCGACCTCGACGCGCTGCCCCTCGCCGGTGCGTTCGCGGTGACGCAGC
The DNA here is from genome assembly GCF_013450295.1 of Streptomyces sp. AJS327. Taxonomy (GTDB): domain Bacteria; phylum Actinomycetota; class Actinomycetes; order Streptomycetales; family Streptomycetaceae; genus Streptomyces. The sequence continues at coordinate 610,633 of NZ_SKBR01000002.1, read as the reverse complement.
GCCGCCAGCACGCCGACGCCGCCGAACAGCCCGCAGACCACGTCGACCAGTGCGACACCGACCTTCTGCGGTTCGCCCTCCGGGTCGCCGGTGATGCTCATCAGCCCGCCCACGGCCTGGACCAGCAGGTCGTAGCCGGGCAGCGCCGCGCCTGCCCCGGAGCCGAAGCCGGTGATGGAGCAGTAGACCAGCCCGGGGGACTCGGCCCGGAGCGTCTCGTAGTCCAGTCCGAGGCGGTCCATGACGCCGGGGCGGAAGTTCTCCACGACGACGTCGGCCCCGGCCACCAGGCGCCGCGCCTCGGCCTGCCCCTCCTCGGTGCGCAGGTCGAGGACGACGCTGTCCTTGTTGCGGTTGGCGGCCTGGAAGTAGGTGGACTGGCCGGCGTCGTCGTACGGCGGGCCCCAGGAGCGGGTGTCGTCGCCGGTGCCGGGCCGCTCCACCTTGATCACGGTGGCTCCGAGGTCGGCCAGGACCATCGTGGCGAACGGGCCCGCGAGCACCCGGGAGAAGTCGACGATCCGGAGGTCTGTCAGGGCTTGCGGCATGGGGCGGCTCTCCGGTGAGGGAAACGGCGCTCAACTGTTGAGCGGACGACAGAACATGTGATTTTCTAGTTTAGATTTTCGAAGTTTCTACCCACTGTCAAGAGAAGGACATTCCATGAGCGGGAAGAGCAACTCCGGCGGTTCGGGTCCGCGGCCCGAGGACTTCCTCGACATCGACCACCAGCTGTCGGACGAGGAGCGCGACATCCGGGACACCGTGCGGTCCTTCGTCGACGATCGTGTCGTGCCGTACGTCGGCGACTGGTTCGAGGAGGCCCGGATCCCGGCCGAACTCCCCGGCCAGCTCGGCGGTCTGGGCGTCCTCGGCATGCACCTGGAGGGCTACGGCTGCGCGGGCACCAGCGCCACCGCGTACGGCCTGGCCTGTCTCGAACTGGAGGCGGGCGACAGCGGGGTGCGCAGCCTGGTGTCCGTGCAGGGCTCGCTGGCGATGTACGCGATCTGGCGGTGGGGATCGGAGGAGCAGAAGAACCACTGGCTGCCGGGGATGGCGGCGGGCACCACGGTCGGCTGCTTCGGCCTGACGGAGCCGGACGCGGGGTCCGACCCGGGCGCGATGCGCACCCGCGCGCGGCGGGACGGCTCCGGCTGGGTGCTGAACGGCCGGAAGATGTGGATCACCAACGGCACGCTGGCGGACGTCGCCGTGGTGTGGGCGATGACCGAGGACGGACCCCGCGGCTTCGTCGTCCCCCGGGACACCCCCGGGTTCTCCGCCCGGGAGATCCACAAGAAGCTGTCGCTGCGCGCCTCGGTGACCGCCGAACTCGTCCTGGACGACGTGCGGTTGCCCGACGACGCGGTGCTGCCCGGCGTGACCTCGCTGCGGGGCCCGCTGTCCTGCCTGAACGAGGCCCGCTACGGCATCGTCTGGGGCGCGGCCGGCGCCGCCCGCGCCTGCTTCGAGGCCGCGCTCCGCTACAGCATGGAGCGCGAGGCGTTCGGCAAGCCGATCGGGGGGACCCAGCTCCAGCAGCAGAAGCTGGCGACCATGGCGCTGGAGGTCAACCGGGCCACCCTGCTGGCGCTGCACCTGGGGCGGCTAAAGGACGCGGACCGGCTGCGTCCCGCGCAGATCAGCATGGGCAAGCTCGCCAACGTGAACGCCGCGCTGGAGGTGGCCCGTTCCGCCCGTCAGGTGCTGGGTGCCAACGGCATCTCGCTGGAGTACCCCGTCATCCGGCACATGAACAACCTGGAGTCGGTGGTCACCTACGAGGGCACCGCGGACGTCCACGCGCTGGTGGTGGGCGGCGCGCTGACCGGGATCCAGGCGTTCCGGTGAGCGGTGGCCGCGTGCCACGGACCGGCGGGCGCCCCGGTGGCCCCCGCCGGTCCCCTCCCGGGCGGGGGCGGGGCCGTGGGGGCGACGGACTATGCTCCCAGCGGTGAACGATCCCCAGCGCCGCGCACCGGCCACCGCCCAGCAGCACGCCGTCGACGCCCTGCGCCGCCTGCTGGTCTCGGGCGCGCTCCGCCCCGGACAGCGCGTCAACCAGGAGGACGTCGCCGCGCACGCCGGGCTCAGCGTCGCGCCGGTGCGGGAGGCGCTGCGGGCGCTGGAGCAGGAGGGCCAGGTGACCTACCGGCCCCGGCGGGGGTACTTCGTCACCGAACTCGCCTACGCGGACCTGCGGGAGATCTACGAACTCCGGCAGGTCCTGGAGGAGCGCGCGATCCGGCACGCCCTGCCGCTGCTCGGCGAGGAGACGCTGCGCGAGGTCGACGAGGCCGCCCGGGAGTGCGCCCGGGCGGCGGAGGCCGGGGAAGTGGCGGCCGAACTCGCGGCGAACCGGCGGTTCCACCTCGCCCTGATGGAGGCGCCGGGCCAGCGTCAGGTGCTGCGGCTGATCCGGCTGCTGTGGGACTCGACCGAGGTCTACCGGGCGATGTACTACAACCTGCCGGAGGAGCGCACCGCCTCCGTGCACGCCCACGACCGCATCGTGCGCGCGGCCCGGGAGGGGGACGCCGACCGGCTGGTCGGCGAACTCGACGAGCACCGCGAGCGCGCGCTGGACGTGCTGCGCGAGGTGCTGGACCGCCCCGCCGACTGAGCCACCCCGCGGCCATGACCCCAACTCCCCCTCGCCGGACGGGCGATGGGTCCGTGCGGGCCTGCCGTCCGCCCGGGGCCGGAGATCCGGCGGCGGGCGGACGGTCAGGCGCCGTAGGACGGGTCGAGCGCGAGGGTGACCACCATCGCCCCGCACAGGACGAACCCCGCCAGGCCCCAGTACCGCGTCGGGACGAAGAAGAAGGTGTTCGCCCACCAGTCCTCGTGCTCCCCCTCCCGGTCGCCGACGCGCCAGAGCACCACCCCGGCGAGGCAGCCGCCGAAGAAGGCGGCGATGGGCTCGCCGGTGGCGGCGCCGAGCACGGCACCGAGCGCGTAGAGGAGGGGAACCAGGCCCCCCGAACCCGTCCACATGAGAACCGCACTATGGCAAGGGAACCGGGCGCGCTCAAGACGGCCCCCGCCGCGCGCTCCCGCCGCCGGAACGCGGGGACGGCCCTGGCACACCGCCCCCGACTCCCCCTCGCCGGGCGGGCGACGGCGGGCCAGGTGGGGGGATGAGGGTGGTGGTGAGGGGACGGGGCGGGCGCGGCCCCGCGCGACCTGTGGACAGCGCCGGGCACCCGGGGCACGATCTGGGACGACCGTTCCGGGCGTCCGGCGCGTGGTTCCCCGGGGCCCGCGCGCGCCCGTCCGCGGGCGAGGACCCGGGCGCGCGGAACCGCGGTCTCCAGCCGTCCGGTTCGCTCAGGGGGAGGTGGGCCATGCTGCGGGTGTACTTCACCGCCGAGGATCTGGCGCGGGTGCGGGTCGCCTCCGGGCCGGACTACCTGTGGGAGATCAGCAACAGCGTGCAGACCCTGCGCCGCCGGGACGGGGCGCGGGTCTTCGGGGAGTGGCGGCGCTGGGCGCGGCCCCGGCTGTCGGACAGCTGTCAGCTGCTGTCGCCGCTGCTGCCCCCGCGCGGCAGTTCGCCGGACTTCCTCACGCCCACCCTGGGGGACTGCCCCACGCTCCAGGCGGCGGTGGACACCCTCGTCCGCACGCCCCCGCCGCGGCTGCGCGCCGATCTGACGCGGGTGGCGGCGGCCCGTCCGCTCCCGGGCTGGACGGACTCGCTGGCCGGGGGCGACGGGGAGGTGCTGCGGCGGCTGGGGCAGGCGCTGCGCACCTACCACCGGGAGGCGCTCGCCCCGTTCTGGCAGCGGGTGCACGCCCATATCGACGCCGACCGGATGGTGCGCACGCGCGCGCTACTGGACGGCGCGGTCGACGGGCTGCTCGGCAGCCTGGGACCGCACTTCCGCTGGCGTCCGCCGGTGCTGGAGGTCGACTATCCGGTGGAGCACCAGCTGCGCCTCGACGGCCGGGGGCTCACGCTCCAGCCCTCGTTCTTCTGCTGGCCGACGCCGATCACGCTGGCCGACGGCGCGCTCCCGCCCGTCCTGGTGTATCCCATCGAGCACGCGGTGGACTGGGCGCGGCCCCTCGCGCCCGACTCCCCGGACGGTGGCGCGCTGGGGCCGCTCATCGGGCACACCCGCGCCGAGGTCCTCCGCGCGACCCGTACCGGCGCCAGCACGGTCGAGCTGGCGCGGCTGCTGTCGGTCACCCACCCGGCCATCAGCCAGCACGTGAAGGTGCTGCGCGCGGCGGGTCTGGTCACCACCGTCCGGGGCGCGGGGCGGTCGCTGCACGTGGCGACGGCGGAGGGCCGGGCGCTGGTGCGCGGCTGCGAGCGCGGGGCGGCGGCCCGGCCGGACGCTCCCGGCGCCCGCTGAGCCGGGCTCAACGGGGCCGCGTCACCGTCGTGTCGGGGCATGGCCGGGGCGGGCCGTAAGTCTGGGCTTTCGCCGGTTGCGACTGTCATGGGCATGCGTGGATGCTGGCCGGGCTCAGGACCCCCCACCCCAGAGCGTCCCGGCCGGGCTCCGGCCGACCGCCCCACCGCGAGCGCACCCCGACGGGAGAGGCGGCTCGCCGCCGGACCCGGCCGCGAGAACCCCCGCGCCCGGCGACGGCAGCTCCGCGCACGGGCGGTGGACGCACTGACGATCCCCCCGAGGAGGAGCGTTGCGCACGTCCCGCACTCGCACCGCCACCGTGGCCGTCGCCCTCGCGGCCGTCGGCACGCTGTTCGCCATGCCCACGGCGGCCCACGCGGCCGCCCCGAGCCCGGTCTCCACCGCGGCCCCCGGACAGGGCCTGGAGCGCTTCCAGGAGCGGCACGGGCTGCCGAGCACCGGCGAGGTCGACCGCCGGACCGCCGAGGCCCTGCGCCAGGCACCCGACTCCGAACTGCGCCAGACCTTCCGGACCGCGGCCGACCTGGGGCCCGAGGAACTGGCCAACGCGCGCACCGTGATCGGCGTCGGCAAGGGCGCCGGGATACCCGAACAGGGCCAGGTCATCGCGCTGATGACGGCCATGCAGGAGTCGAAGTTCGTCAACTACCTCACGCCGGTCGACCACGACTCCCTCGGGATCTTCCAGCAGCGTCCCAGCATGGGCTGGGGCACACCCGAGCAGATCACCGACGTGCCCACCTCGTCGAAGTCCTTCTACGGGGTGGCGCCCTTCGGCAGCAACCCCGGGCTGATCCAGATCCAGGGCTGGGAGACGATGGCGCCCGGTGACGTCTGCCAGGCCGTCCAGCGCTCGGCCTACCCCGACCGCTACGCGCAGTGGGAGCAGTTCGCCCGGGACCTGCTGGCCCGGGAGAGCCCGACGGTCCCGCCGATCCCCTGACCCGCGCTCCTGGCCGCGCCCAGCCGCGGCCGGGAAGCCCGGCCGCGGCGCGCTCCCGCGCCACCGTCCCCACCCGGTCCCGCGCCCCTCGCGCGCGGCCCCACGTTCCGCACGTCCCCCGCACGTCCCCACACCCCCACTCCCCCACACTCAGGAGTCCGGATGCGTAAGAGACTTCTCCCCACCGCGGTCGCCGTGGCCGCGGCGGGTGCTCTCCTCACCCCCGTCGCGGCCCACGCGGACTCGCCGGCGTCCCCGCCCGCCGTCTCGGTGCTGAGCCACGGCTCGGAGGCCGGGACGGCCGTCGTCAGCGGGCAGAACGAGCCCGGCACCAAGCTGGACATCAAGGGCGCGCGCACCAAGGCCGCCAACACGCTGCCGGTCGACTACCAGGTCCAGGAGACCGGCTACTGGTGCGGACCGGCGGCCACCCGCATCGCGCTGTCCGCCCGGACGGGCCCACCCAGCCAGGCCGACCTGGCCGCGCAGCTCGGCACCCACGAGGGCGGCACCGACCACATCAGCCAGGTGACCAACGTCCTCAACGCCAACCTCGGCACCGGCTGGTACGAGACCAAGGAGATGCCCAACGACCCGCCCACCCAGGCCCAGAAGGACCTGCTGTGGCGGGACATCGTGCTGGACATCGACAACAAGTACCCGATCGTCGCGAACATCGTCGCGCCGCCCGGCAACCAGCCGCCCGGCTACCCGCCGGACCAGACGATCTACCACTACTTCACGGTGATCGGCTACGACGAGGCAAACCGCACCGTGCTGATCGCCGACCCCGCCTCCTTCGGCGGCAACCAGATCTACTGGCTCTCCTTCGACCAGCTCGCCAGCCTCATCCCGCCGAAGGGCTACGCCGCCTGATCCCCCCTGTCCCGGCCGCCGCCGCGCGCCCGCTCACCGCGCGGCGGCGGCCGCGACCGGCGGGTGCCGGGCGGGGCCGGGACGCCCGGCACGGGCACCCGCCCGTGAACGCCCCCGGCACCCGCCCGGTTCACACCCGGATCAGCGTCTGCTGGCCCGCCGCGACCGCCTTCCGGGTTCCCTCCCGTACGGCGGCGACCTCCAGCTGGCAGACGGTGAGGGTGCGCCCGGACCGCAGGACCGTCCCCACCGCCTCCAGGTACTCGCCCACGGCGGGGGCGAGCAGGTTGACCTTGTACTCCACGGTGAGCACCGAGGAGTCCTCGGGGAAGAGGGTGAAGGCGGCGTACCCACCCGCGCTGTCCGCGATGGCGCTGGTGGCCCCCGCGTGGAAGTAGCCGTCCTGCTGGGTCACTTCGGGACGGGACGGCAGCGCGATGTGCACCCGCCCCGGTCCGATGTGGGTGATCCGGGCGCCAAGGTGCGCCATCAGCCCCTGGCGGTCGAAACTCCCCTGGATCCGGTCCCGGACCTCCGGGCTGGCCGGTTCCAGGCCACCGCGCTCCGCCGCGCGCTCGTCCGCCACCTGTTCTCCCCGGGTGCTCGTCGGTACGGCCGGACCGGTGGGCCCGGCGGCCAGCCGGACGCGGCGGCCGCACGGGCGCCACGGGAACCCCGCCGACGGCGGTCATCATGCCCCGCCGCCCCGGACCCCGGCACCGCCGGGGCAGGGTGGGGCCCTCGCTCGCGATCCGCCCTGCCATGCTGGCCGGGTGTCGCGCCGTCAGCAGCCGCAGCCCATCACCCCCGATCCCCCGACGCCCGTCGCCAGACCGCTGCTCACCCAGGAGTGGCTGGACCTGGCCTTCCTGCACTGGGAGGTGGCGCCCGAGCGCGTGGCGCCGCTGCTGCCCGCCGGGGCCGTTCCGGACACCCTGCACGGCAGCACGTACGTGGGTCTGGTCGCCTTCCGCATGCACCGGGTCGGCTGGTTCCGGCTGCCCGGCGTCCCGTACCTGGGCAGCTTCCCGGAGACCAACGTCCGCCTGTACTCGGTCGACGCGCACGGACGGCGCGGTGTCGTCTTCCGCTCGCTGGACGCCTCCCGGCTGGTGCCGGTGCTGATGGCGCGGGCCGCATTCCGGCTGCCCTACCTCTGGTCCCGGATGCGCCTCGCCGTCGAGGGGGACACGGTGACCTACACGAGCGCGCGCCGCTGGCCCGGGCCGCGCGGGGCGGGCGGCCGGATCACCGTGCGCCGGGGCGAGCCGATAGCGGAGCCCACCGAACTGGAGCACTTCCTCACCGCCCGCTGGGGCATGCACTACGCCTTCTTCGGCCGGTCGACGTACCTGCCGAACACCCACCCGCGCTGGCCGCTGCACCGGGCCGAGCTGCTGGAGTGCCGGGAGGACCTGCTCGCCGCCGCGGGGTTCGCCGAACCGCTCGGGGACCCGGTGAGCGTGCTCTTCTCCCCCGGCGTCCCGGTGCGGTTCGGCGCCCCCGCCCGCCCGGCGGGCATCCCCACTCCCTGAACTCCCCTTCCGCCGGGGTGCGTTACCCCCGCCGGCGGGAGCGCCGAGCGCCACGGCCCCGCGTACGGAGTGACCGCGCGGCGGCGCGGACCGCGCGACGGAGACCGGGACCGTCCGCGGGCCGGGACCAGACGCGGGCCGGGGCCGTCCCCGCGAGCCGGGACCGTCCCGGCGGGACCGGCCGGGGAACAGAGGCCCGGCGTTCCGGGAGAACATCCGGGCGCGCGGGTACGGGGGTGAGGTGCCCGTGCCGAACAGGGAACGGCACGGGCACCTCGGCTCAGCGGCACCGGTGGGGTACGCGTCCGTCTCCGGCTCGCCGGAACGGTGCGGTCCACGGGTGGCACTGGGCACATCATGCAGCAAATAAGACATAACCGAGGGGAGCGACGCCGCCCCGCGCGCCGCACGCCTCGCGCACCCCGGCCACCCCGGACGCCCGGACCGCGCCGCCCGACGAGGGGCACCGCCCGCCCCGCACCCGGCACATCCGACGGGCGTCCACCCCGCCCTACCAAACCGCGCACGCCGGGGCCAGAGACCCGAACCGCCCCGCGAGCGACGGCTTTCGGACGATTACGAGGCCTCGGCACAGGATGCGGCACCCGGACCCGCCTCGCCCCATATGCTTCTACGCGCTTGTAGAGAAAGCGAGGGCGCGCGTTCCCGTGGAGGAGCCGTGCCCTCGCCCCGTCTGGTGATCCGAAGGAGACGTATGGCCTCGATAGACCTGGACAAGGTGCTGGACAAGGCGTGGGCGGACAAGGACCTGCCCGAGATCCTGGACGCGCCGGTCTCCGCGCTCAAGGGGGTCTCGGACCGTCAGGGCGAGCTGCTGCGGGAGGCGTTCGGCATCAAGACCGTCGCGGACCTGGGGCGGCTGAAGTACGCCCGCTGGGCCCAGGCCCTCGCCGAACTCGACCCGGCCGGACGGTAACCGGCGAGCGGGCGCGGGCGCCGCGCGCCACCGCGGCGCGCCGCGTCCCGGCGGCCACCCCGGGCAGCGCCCCGGGGCCGCCTCCGGAACCGCCGACCCGGGGAACGGCCCGGGCGGGCGGTACGGGCGGGCGGTACGGGCGCCCGGCACAGCCGGGCAAGCACGGCGAGCACAGCCAGCACGGCACACGGCACGGACACACGAAGGGGTGCGCCACGATGGTGTTCACACGGTTCCTGGAGTCGCTGGGCGCGGGCGGTCCCGCGGTCGACACGGTCTTCGACACCGAGGCGGCGCTCCCCGGCGACACGCTCTCCGGTGAGGTCCGGCTGACCGGTGGGGGCTCCGGCGTCGAGGTCGAGCACGTCGGGCTGGAGCTGGTGGCGCGGGTGGAGGTGGAGCACGGCGAGGGCCAGGGCGTCGACACCCTCGTCTTCGACCAGACGACGGTGGCCGGGGGCTTCCAGCTGGCGAGGGGCGAGACGCGCACGGTCGCGTTCGGACTGACCCTGCCCTGGGAGACGCCGGTCACCGAACTGTACGGGCAGGGGCTGGGGGTGGTGCTCGGCGTCCGGACCGAGGTCGCGATCGACGGCGCCCGGGACCGGGGGGACCTCGACCCCCTGACGGTGCGTCCGCTTCCCGCGCAGGAGGCGGTCCTGACGGCGCTGGGCGAGCTGGGCTTCGGCTTCGTCTCGGCGGACGTGGAGTACGGCCGGATCGAGGGCACCGGTCAGCGCCTGCCCTTCTACCAGGAGGTAGAACTGAGCCCCTCCCCCGCGTACGCCGAGGTGGCGCGGGAGATCGAGGTGACCTTCCTCGCGAACCCGGACGGCGTGGAGGTGGTGCTGGAGGCGGACAAGCGCGCCGGCCGCCTCTCCCCCGGCGGTGACGCGCTGGCCCGCCACTCGGTCACCCACGCCGGGGTCCCGCACGTGGACTGGCCCGGCACGGTGGACGGCTGGCTCCGGCGGCTCCTGCTCCCCGGCGGCACGTCCGGCCGCGCACCGGCCGGTGGACCCGGGACGCCCGGGCAGCCGTAGCACGCGGGCCACCGCCCGGATCCGGGACGGGGCCCCGCGAGCGGCGGGAGCGGGCCGGACCCGGCGAGCGGACCGGGCCCGGCCGGGCGCCCGTCCGGCAAATCGGTGGTCGTCCAAGCCCGCCCGCTGCATGCGCGGGAACACGGGGAACGGCTCCCTCCGCACCCGTGGGATCGCCCACGTGGATCACCGGAGGGAGCCGTACCGTGGCCGACGACTTTGTCCTGGACGTCACCAGGATCCGTGACGAGGCACGCAGGAAGATGGAGGAGGGCCCGGTCACCGATACCTACGGCAGTGACCGGGACCGGGTGATCGGCGTCCTCAACGACGTGGTGGCGACCGAGGTGGTCTGCTGGATGCGCTACACCCGGCACGCCATCGCGGCGACCGGGATCGACCGCGCCCAGGTGTCCGCCGAGTTCACCGACCACGCCAAGGAGGAGATGCAGCACGCCCTCCAGGCCGCCGAGCGCATCTCGCAGCTGGGCGGGGACCCGGACTTCGACCCCGCGACGATCAAGCAGCGCGCGCACACCGACTACACCACCCCGGCCGACGGCGACCTCCAGCAGATGCTGCGGGACAACCTGCTGGCGGAACGCATCGTGATCTCCACCTACCAGGAGATCATCCGCTGGCTGTCCGACCGGGACCCCACCACCCGGCGGGTGCTGGAGAACATCCTGGAGGAAGAGGAGGAGCACGCCGACGACCTGCTGGACCTGATCGGCAACTGACCCCTCGTACCTCTCGCCCCGCCACCCCGCCACCCCGCCACCCCGCCGCCCCTCGCCCCGCCCCGCCGTCCCGCCCCGACCGGGTGGGGCGGCGGGGCGGCCGCGTGCGGGACCGCCACGGGGCCGGGCGCGGCGCGGTACGGAGCGCGAACGTGGGGCGGGCGGGGCGTCGGAACGCTGGTCCGGGCCGCGCCGACAGCCGGAACAAGCCCCGTCCGGGCACTGTTGACAGCGCGTCAACTGCGTTCCGGAGGCCGCGGATCGGCCGGTCAGAGCCCGGTTTCCTTCAGCGGGACGGCGCTTGGCCGCCAACGCCGGGACTTTCCGCAGGAATTCGGGGCCGCCACTGGTGCACACCCGTGAAAAGTCTTGCACAGAAAGGGTTTTCAGACCCTTGGCGTAATCCACCCTGACCTCTTACTCTCCCGATTACTAAAGTTCCCTCAACCACGTTCGGACCGCCCCTCGCGAAGCCCGGGGCGACGTCCGCAAAACCGCGGAAATCGCCGCGGATTCCGAACACAAAGGAAGAAGGTGAGTCAGTGCGCAGGAGAACGCTGATAGCGGTGCCGACAACCGTGATGGCGCTCGGCATGGTGCTGGGCGGCGGGGCGGTCGCGGCCCCGGCGAAGGGCGGCGGCGCGGAGCGGGCCGGGGCCTGCCCGGAGAAAATGATCTTCGAGGTCGGCGGCCACCGGGACGGCAACGCCACCGCCTACGACGCGAGCAACGCCCGTCTGCCCGCGGGGGTCCAGTTCACCAAGATCAAGTACTCGGCCTCCATCGCCCCCTTCCCGGGGGACACCATCTCCAAGGACGACTCGGTGCGCGAGGGCATCGAGAAGCTCGACCGCGAGGTGCGCGGATTCCACGGGGCCTGCCCCGGATCCCGGATCACCATCACGGGGTACTCGCAGGGCGCGATCGTCGCCGGGGACGAACTGCACCGGCTCTCCCAGGAGAACACGATCCCGCACGACCTCATCAACGGGGTGCTCTACGGCGACCCGCGCCGTCCCGGGGTGAACGGTGGCCCGGGCGGCATCGAGGGCAACCTGCCGACCATCATCCCCGGGCTCTCCATGAACGGTCCGCGCGGCTTCGGTGACCTGCGCGTACAGGAGATCTGCAAGAAGAACGACGGGATCTGCCACTCCGAGAACCCGATCACCAACCTGCTCGGCTTCGCCAACGGGGTCGCGGGCTACTTCATGGGCGACCACGGCTACGACATCGAGCCGAACGCGGAGAACGGCAGCGGGGACCGGCTCATCGACCAGCCGCCGCGGGTGCCGCACGGCCCGCCGCTGCCGATCCCGGTGGCCACGCCGTGGAAGCAGTTCAACGGCGATCTGCCCACCGCGCGCCGGGAGATGGGCGCGTACCGGGACGGCCTGGTCAACGCGCTGCCCAAGGAGCTGCGCGAGCGGATGGCCGAGTTCCCGTGGATGTCGGTTCCCGCCTCCTGACGGCCACCGGCACCGGGCGTCCCCCTCCGGGTGACGGCCCGTGAATACCGTTCCCCGGGTGCGTTTCCCCGCACCCGGGGAACGGGTCGTTGAATGTCGGACGGAATACCCGGCCGCATCCGTGACGGCTCCATACATCACGGACGGAAGGGTCGGGAATGGTGCCCGGAAAACCCCAGAAGCCCCCTGTCCTCCCAGTATTACCCTTGGTAATTTTGCGGGATGACCGCTTCTCAGAACGTACGCTTCACGGGTCGCAGGATTCTCATCACCGGCGCCGCCCGCGGAATCGGCGCGGCACTCGCCCGGCGGCTCCATGCCAGGGGCGTCCGGCTGGCCCTGGCCGGGCTGGAACCGGAGGCGCTGTCGGCCGTGGCGGCCGAGTGCGACGCGCCCTGGCGCACGCTGGACGTGGGTGACCCGGCGGCGACGACGGCGGTGGTGAACGAACTCGCCGACGAGCTGGGCGGGTTGGACGCCGTGGTGGCCAACGCCGGGATCGCGAAGCAGCTTCCACTCGTCGGCGGCGACCCGGAGGCGCTGGAGCGGATGCTGCGCGTCAACGTGCTCGGCGTGTACCACACGCTGCGCGCCGCCGGGCCACACATATCCCATCCGCGCGGGTACGCGCTGGTGGTCTCCTCCCTCGCCGCCGCCGTCCACCTGCCGCTGCTCGGCGCCTACAGCGCCTCGAAGGCCGCCGTCGAGGCGCTGGGCAACACCGCCCGTATCGAACTGCGCCCCAGCGGGGCCCGGGTGGGCGTCGCCTACTTCGCGGAGCTGGACACCGAGATGACCAGCCGGGGCTTCGGCACCCGGGCGGCCGAGATGCTCACCGGGGGCGGTTCGCTCTCCCGGCTGACCCCACTGAGCGCCGGGATCGACGCGCTGGAACGGGGCATCGCCCGACGCTCCCGCCGCGTGTTCGCGCCCTGGTGGGTGGGCGCGGTCCTGCCCGCGCGGCCGGTGGCCCAGCGCGTCGTCGACCGGATGGGGCAGCGGAACCTGGAGGCCGCGCTGGCCGTGGCGCGCGAGGAACGGGTGCCGTTCACCACGCCACAGCCACAGGCCGTGCCGCGGGCCGCTCCACGGGTGGTGCCACCGGCGCGGGCGGAGGAACGGCCGCGGCCACCGCGCGAGCCCGCGCCCGAACCCGCGCAACCGCCCGCCTCCGAGGGGGGCCGCCCGGAGCAGCCGGAGCGTACCGAGACGGACGAGCGGTGAGCGCGCCGCGTGTCGCCCCCGGCACCCGTCGCGAACTGGGGCTGCTCACCTGGCTGATGGCCGGGGGCGCCGGGCTCGTCGCCCGGACCCGGCCGCTGAACCTCTTCCGCACCCTGGGCAAGCACCGCCCGCTGTTCCGGGGCTGGGTGCACTTCGCGGGGCGGCTGATGCCGGGTGGGGTGCTGCCGCGCCGGGAGAGCGAGCTGATCATCCTGCGCGTGGCGCACCTCCGCTCCTGCGCCTACGAGTTCGAGCACCACCAGCGGCTCGCCCTGCGGGTCGGCGTCACCCGCGAGGAGGTCGAGCGGATCGCGGTGGGCCCGAGCGCCGACGGCTGGTCGGACCGCGAACGGGCGCTGCTCACCGCCGTGGACGGGGTGGTGCGCGACGGCGACCTGGACGACGCCGACTGGGCGGCGCTCCGCGCCCACCTGGACGAGCGGGCGGCCCTGGAGTTCCTGCTGCTCGTCGGCCACTACACGATGCTCGCCTCCGTGGTCACCACCCTGCGCCTCACCCCGGACGCCCCGCTGCGCTCCCCCCTGCGGCGGCGCCGCGCCCCGGTCACCCCCGTCCCGCTGCGGAAACCGGCTCCGCTCACGGGCTCGCCGGACGGCGGGAGCGGCCCGGAGCGGGTGAACGGCGCCGCCCCGGAGTCCGCTCCGGGCACCAAGGGCGATGCCGGGGCGCCGGGTTCGCCCCCGGCCCGGCCCGGCACCGGGGACTGAGCGGGCGGCGCCCGGCGACGCGCGCCAGGGCGGCCCTCCGGTGTTCTCCGGAGGGCCGCCCCTCGGTCGCGTCGCCGTCGCCGGCGGGTCCGGGTGGTCAGCCGGTGGTGAGGCTGAGCCCGTAGGCCTGGAGCGCGGGGTTGACGGGCTGGAAGAAGGTGGTCCCGCCGGAGCTGCAATTGCCGGAACCGCCGGAGGTCATGCCCTGAGCCTGGCTGCCGGAGATGAAGGAGCCGCCGGAGTCGCCGGGCTCGGCGCAGACGTTGGTGCGGGTCACGCCGTTCACCGTGCCCTGCGGGTAGGTGACGCTGGTGTTCCGCAGCTGCACGGAGCCGCAGTGCCAGCCGGTGGTGGAGCCGGAGCGGCAGATCGAGGCGCCCTCCACGGCCTCCGTCGAACCGCTGACGCGCACGTCACCGTTGCCGTAGCCGTTCACGGTGGGGGTGGGCGTCCAGCTGCTGTTGGTCTCGACCCAGGCGTAGTCGCGGCCGGGGAAGGTGGAGCCCCGGAAGGTGCCCTGGGCCTGCTGGTTGTAGCCGGTGGTCGAGGTGCCCACGGTGCCGCAGTGGCCCGCGGTGACGAAGCCGGTGCCGCCCGACCCGGAGACCGAGAAGCCGACCGAGCAGCGGCCGCCGCCCATGTAGTACGCGTCGCCGCCACGGATGTTGGCGAAGGTACGGGGCTTGAGGTCCGACTCGCGGACCGTCACGTCCTTGGTGGTGAGTCCGGCCTCGTCCAGGAACGCCTGCGCGGCCCGGGTGCCGGACGCCTCGACGACGACGCGGTTCTCCCGCGTGTCGACGTACCAGGAGGGCACACCACGCGGCGAGTTCTTCTCGGCGGCCCGGTCGAGCTGCTTCTTGACGCCGTTCAGCTCGGCGAGGCCGTGCTCCACGACCTGGGCGGTGGCGCCCGCCGCGCTGATCCGCCGCGCGTCGGCGGCGGAGGTGGTGGAGACGGTGAGGCGGTCGGCGGTCTGGCCGCTGACCCGGGCCCCGGCGAAGCGGTCGCCGAGCGCCTTCTCCAGCCGCTCGGCGGTCTTCGCCGCGGAGGACTCGTTGGCGAGCCGGGTCTTGGCCTCGGCGGAGGTCAGGCCGAGGTCCTGCTGCATGGCGTCCAGCAGGCCCGGGGACAGGTCGGACGCCGCGGTGCCCGTCCGGTCGGACGCGCCGTTCTGGTCGGCGTTGGCGGAACCGGTGAACCCGGCGAGGACGAGACCGCCAGCGGCGAGGGTGGCCGCGCAGGCGGTCAGGGTGCGTCTGCGGAAAGCTGAACTCTTCAGGGGGGTGACCACGGAGTTCTCCTTGACTCGTCGGAATGGGCGAAACCGTAGTCGGGAGCACCACTGGTCTGGACCCCCTCAACTTGCCCCCCTGCACGGCGTTATGGCCCCGCCGGGCGGAGCCGTCCGGTCAGGCGCGGCGGAGGGCGCCGTGCCCGTCGCCGTGCTCCTCGGGGTGGGAGCGCCGCCACCGCAGGTAGGTGGGGCTGGCCAGCGCGGCCTGCTCGTGCGCGGCGCGGGCGTGTTCCAGGGCCGTGCGGCTGAACTCGGCTGCGGAGCCCGCCGGATGCCAGCCGAGCACGTGCCGCCAGACCAGCGGGGTGCCGCTGATCGGCCGGATGACCAGGCCGGGGGTCGGCGGGAAGGTGGCCCGGCAGAGTCCCACCGCCCGGCCGACCTGCACGAGGTGGACGCAGGAGGCGGGGTCCGTCTCGTACACCGCGTCGGGGGTGAAGCCGACGCGGGCGCAGGCGGCGGCGAAGCATTCCGCGAAGCAGCCGTCCCCGGGGGCGTTGGCCCAGCGCTCGTCGGCGAGTTCGGCGAGCCCGACCTCCTCGTGGCCGGCGAGCGGATGGTCCTCGCGGAGCATGACGAAGACCGGATCGACGGCCACCTCCCGCCAGACCAGCCGGTGGGCCAGCGGCGGGGTGCTCCCCCCGCAGACCCCGGAGAGCGCGTAGTCGATACGGCCCTCGGTCAGCAGCTCGGCCAACTCCTCCGTCGACCAGGAGGTGAGGGTGGAGAGGGTGGCGCTCGGGTAGGCGGTGGCGAGCCGGTCCACCAGTCCGCCGACCAGCGGTCCGTGGGTACCGCCGAGCCGGAACCGCGGCACCCGCGGGGAGGTGGCCCGTTCCCTGCTGAACCGCCGTGCCTCCTCCTGGAGTTCGGTCACCACCGGCACCAGCAACCGCGCGCGCTCCAGGACGAGCTCGCCCAGTTCGGTCGGGCGGACACCCGCCCGCCCCCGGACGAACAGCTCACCGCCGAGCGCGCGTTCCATGCGTTTCAGCTGCGCGCTGAGCGCCGGTTGGGCCAGGCCGAGCACGCTGGCGGCCCTGCTGAGACTGCCCGCTTCGGCGATGGTCCAGATGACCTTGAGGTGCCGCAGCTCCAGATCCATGGGCCACAGCTTGGGGCGGGGTCACGGGCCCCGCAAGACGCCCGGGTCCTATCAGAGACCCGGAGTGACGAGTGGTGCGGCCCGGGTGCCCACCCGGGGCGGACGGGACCGTTCCGCCAGCGCCCGGAGGGGACCCTGTCCCACCGTCCCCCGCCCGGCCGCCCGGTGGGGACCTTCGGGCACTCGCGAATTTGGTCCCCAACTATCGTGTGGACACGTCGAGTTGGGGGTCCCGACGGGGGGCGCGGCGGGCGCTGCGATCATGACCGCGCACTCTCCCCCCACCTCCGGAGGAACGATGGACCTGCTGGAACACCTGGAACGCCGCCTCGGCCGAACGCGGCGGGGCTGGACGGCCGACGCGGACGGGCGGCCGCTGCCGTTCCTGGTGGGACAGCTGGGCAACGGTGAACTGCCCGACGTGGAGAGCTTCGTCACCACCGGACTCTCCGAGTACCCCTTCGACGCTCCGGACGCGGACCGGCGGATCCGGCTGGAGCTGCTGCTCTCCGTCCGCGCCCGGTACGCCGACGGGCCCTACCCCGCCGTGCTCCAGCGGATAGCGCTGGACATGCTGCGCTCCGGCCGCCCGCCGCTGCGCGGGCAGGTGCTGGGGCCGCGCGGGGCGATCCTGCCGGGCAGCGCCCTGGAGTCGTTCTACCTGACCACACCGTGCTACTACGACGCGGAGTTCGGCTCGCTGGAGAGTGAGGGCGGCTTCCCGGTCGCGCTGGCCTGGCTGGTCCCGGTCGCCCGGGCGGAGGCGGCGTTCGTCCGGAAACGGGGCTGGGACGCCTTCGAGGACGAGCTGGAGCGGCACGACCCGGACCTGCTGGACCCGTTCCGCGATCCGCTGCCGCTGCCCTCGCGCCGCTGAACGCCCGTCACACGTCCGGGAGTTGGACACTCCCCGGGGTGGCGGCCAGCGGGCCACGGCCGCTGGGGAGGACGGAGCGGGCGCGGGCGCGTCCCGAGCGGATCCGGGCCGTCCCGCCGCGTCGGACGCCGACCCGTGCCGTCGCCGGGAACGCCGTTGACGGGACAGGTCACAGCGGCCGGGGCTGGCGCGCGGACGGAACTCCTGCGAGGATCCGTTCAGCAGCGCGACGGCGGACGAGGAAGCCGGTGGGACTCCGGCACGGTACCGCCACTGTGAAGGGCGAGCGACCCCCACAGGCCACGGCCCCGCGAGGGGCGGGAAGGCCGGGGAAGCCAGGACCCCGAGTCAGGAGACTCACGCCGTCGCACCTCGACGTACCGGGGCGGATTTCCCCGAGAGAGGCCGGTGGCACCATGTGCCGTGACGTCCGTGCGCGCGCCGCGCGCCACGCCACCCCGCGAGCCCGCGTCCCCCGCTTCCGGTGGGCGCCCGGCTGAGCCGCCCGTCCGACGACGGACGCGGGAGCGCTCCCCGGCCAGCCCACCGCGCCGCGACCTCGCCCGGTCCGGCGCCGGAGGCTCGCGGACCCCGGGCCCGGGGCCGTGCCCCCACGGCCGCCGGGACGCCGACTCCCCTCCGTACACGGGATGTTCGGGCCTCGGACACCGCTCTCCCCCTTCGGGCCCCGGCCTCGGGGAGCGCGCTCGGTCAGCCCGCCGTCCCGCCGTTCCGTGCGCGTCCGGCCCCTCCGGGCCACGGAACCGTCAGACTCTGCCCCGGGGGCGACTCCGGGGCAGGGGCGCCGAGGGGACGTCCGCGCACGCGCGGTCGCGACGTCCTCGCTTCGGCGCCGTCCGCCGCCGGTACCGGCAAGCACAGGCCGGTACCGGCGGCCACGGCCCCGGCGGCGCGGGGCCTCCGGCTCCGCCGCCGGGGCCCAACCTCCGTCCCCGACCGATCAGGTGGTGCGCCTGCCGTGACCCAGACCAGCGACGCCACGGCCGCCCTCGGCCAAGTGGCCGCGATCGGCCCGTTCTTCACCGTGCGGTGCGGTGAGCGAGCGGGCGCCAGTGACTTCCGGCCGCTCGGCGAGCTGCACGACCCGGCGCTTCTCGCCCCGCGCGTACGGGAGTTCGCCGAGCGGATGGGCACCCCGGACCTCCGGGTCGCCGCCTCGACGATGCAGCTCGGCCTCGTCTCCCGCCTGTGGTCGGCCGCGCTGGGCTCCGCCGTCCTGGCCGGGTGGGTGCCCGACCTCGCCCCCGACCGGCTGTACTGGCGGCGCCCCCGGGACAGCGGGCTCGAACTCTGGCTCCCGGCACCGCGGTTCCTCCCCGGGCCCGCCGCGCGCCCCGCCCGGTCCGGCGAACCCCCGGAGCCCGGACGGCACACGGGCGGCGACAACGGGCCGGACACCGGGCGGGTGAGCGAGCTGAGCGGTCTGGCGCACACCGCCGTCGTGGGGGCCCACCTCGGCCCGCTGCACGAGAGCGTCCGGCGGGTGAGCGGGCTCTCGCCCCAGGTGCTGCGGGGCAACGCCGGTTCCGGGCTGGTGGGCGCGGCGCGGGTGCTGCTCGGCCGCCACCCGGAGTCCTTCCGGCTGACCACGGCGCTGGTGGAGCGGCTGCTGGCGAGTGAACCGCTCGCCGGGACGGGGGAGTTCACCGCCGAGGAGGGGCTGGGTACCGCCTTCCGGCGCCGCAGCTGCTGCCTCTACTACCGGGTCGTGGGCCGTGGCGGTCTCTGCGGTGACTGCGTACTGCACGACCGCGCGGCCCGGCGCTGAGCCCGTCCGCCGCCACGGCACGGCGGTGGACGGGCCGCGCCGACGCGCGTCAGGAACCCCGCACGGCCTGACGGGCGGCCCAGAACTCCTCGAAGGACAGCAGGCCGTCGGCGTTGGTGTCGCTCGCGTCGATGAGCCGCCGCGCGTCCTCCGCGCTGAGCAGGTCCTCGCCCAACTCCGCGACGACACCGCGCAGTTCCTCCGCGCTGACGTGGCCGTCCCCGTCGAGGTCGAAGCGGTCGAAGACGGCGCGCGCCGCGTCGATGTCCGGCATGGTTCCAGCACCCTTCCCTGGAGCGGTCGTTGACGGCCTCACCCTAGGGGGTGACAGGCGGCCCGGGGCGGGAACGCCCGCCCCGCACCTCCGGTGGCGCCCACAGGACAGGGTCCGGAGTGTGCGCGCCCGTCCGAGTGTGGCGAACTCACGGGATGTGCCGGGTGGTTGGGGTGGGCGGGGGCCGGATCGGGCGCCGTTCAGCGGTCGGTGAGCCGCATCTCGAACCAGGTGGTCTTGCCCCGGGGCAGCAGGTCCACGCCCCAGCGGTCGGAGAGGGTCTCGACGAGGAACAGGCCCCGCCCACTGGTGTCCAGCTCGCCCACCGGCAGCAGACAGGGCAGCCCACGGGACGGATCGCGGACCTCCACCCGGACCCAGCCGCCCCGGCGCAGCAGCCGCAGACCGAAGGTGTGCGCGCCGGTGTGCCGCACGGCGTTTCCCACCAGCTCGGAGACGAGCAGCACCGCCTGCTCGGCCGGTTCGCGCGGCATCGCCCAGCGGGTCCGGAGAGCGCACGCGGTGAGGTCGCGGGCCGCCCTGGCGGACCTCGCCCGGTTCGGGAACCGGACCTCCGCCACGGTGGGATCGCCCAGGCGTTCCAGGAGGCCGCCGGTGGGGCCGTCCCCGCCCGGCTCGCCCGGGACCTCCGACACCCGCTCGGCCACGCTCGCCCCATCTCCCTGACCCGCCATGGGCACCATCATGGCCCGCGGCGACCGGACAGGGGCCGGTACTCCGGTATCGACGGGTGGGGAATCCGTCATCCGCCGCCCGGGTCGGCGCCCGGGCGGCGGTCACGGGCGGGCCCGTCCCCACCGGTCGGGCCGTGGCCGGGACGAGACCGGGGGCGTGCGGGAGGGGCTGAAACGCCCCCGGGCCGGGCCCGAACAATGGCTCAAACAAGCCGAAGGGCATTGCCGCACGGGGGAGGCGCACGCGGGATTCGCGCGCCCCTGTCCGTCCGGCGGGGCGGGTCACGGACGCGACACGGCGCGGTGGCCCGGTGGTTGACCGCGAGCGGTGCCGCCGTGGGACCGCCCGGGGCGGCCGGACGGTCCCCCGGTGTGGCGGCTCAGCGGAAGGCTCAGCGGAAGGTGGCCTTGCCGGGCCCGTCCTCCACGAAGCTGCGCATGCCGGTCTCGCGGTCCTCGGTGGCGAACAGCCCCGCGAACAGGGTGCGTTCGATGGTGAGACCGGTGTCGATGTCCGTCTCCAGGCCGGAGTCCACGGCCTCCTTGGCCGCGCGCAGGGCGAGTTCGGGCCCGGCGGCGAGCTTGGCGGCCCAGGCGTGGGCCTGGTCGTAGACCTCCTCGTCGGGGACCACCCGGTCGACGAGGCCGAGGCTGAGCGCCTCCTCGGCGGTCACCTGACGCCCGGTGAAGATCAGGTCCTTCGCGGTGGACGGGCCGACCAGCCGGGCCAGCCGCTGGGTGCCGCCCGCGCCCGGGATCAGCCCGAGCAGGATCTCGGGCTGCCCGAAGCGGGCGCCGGTCCCCGCGATCCGGAAGTCGGCGCAGAGCGTCAACTCGCAGCCGCCACCCAGCGCGTAGCCGTTGACGGCGGCGACCACGGGCTTCGGGATCCGCGCGACGGCGGTGAAGCTGTCCTGGAGAGCCCGGGAGCGCCGCACCATGGCAGCGTGGTCCATGTCCCGCATCTCGTTGATGTCGGCTCCGGCGGCGAAGACCTTCTCGCCGCCCCAGAGCACCACCGCGCGCACGTCGTCCCGTTCGGTGGCCTCGGCGGCGAGTTCCCGCAGCCGGTCCTGGAGGGCGACGTCCAGGGCGTTCATCTTCGGCCGGTCGATGCGCAGGGTGCCCACCCGGTCGGTGACCTGAAGAGTGACTGTCATGACCGCAGGCTAACGGCCACACGCGCCACCGGCGCCCGTGCGGTGGCTCACACTCCGGGCACGCGCGGCTACTTCTGCTCGGCCTTCCACTTGTCCCAGCTCATGTTCCAGCCGTTGAGCCCGTTGTCCGGCTGGATCGTCCGGTCCTGGGAGTTCTTGACCTCCACCACGTCGCCGACGCGCGAGTTGGCGTAGAACCAGGCGCCCGGCGTCTTCTTGTCGCCGCCGCCCCGCTTGTCGAAGAGGCCGACGCAGCCGTGGCTGCCGTTCGCCTGCCCGAACTGCGACCGGGCCAGCCAGTAGTTGCCGTGGATGAAGGTGCCGGAGGTGCTGAGCCGCATCGCGTGCGGCACGTCCTTGATGTCGTACCCGCCCTTGGACTCGTCCGTGCCGAAGCCCACGGTGTCGCCGTTCATCCGGGTCACCTTGTGCTTCTCGCTGACGACCATCTTGCCGTTGTAGGTGGGGTGTTCGGCGCTGCCCGAGGTGATCGGAACGGTCCTGACCCGCTTGCCGTCCCGGGTGACGGTCATGGTCTTCTTCTTCGCGTCGACCACGCTGACCTGCTGCCTGCCGACCGTGAACGAGACGGTCTTCCGCTGCTTTCCGTAGACGCCGTCGGCGCCCTCGACGCCGTTGAGGTCCAGGTCCATCGTGACCTTCGTCCCCGACTTCCAGTATTCCTCCGGGCGGAAGTCGAGCCGGTTGTTCCCGAACCAGTGCCCCTCGATCTCGACCGAGGGTTCGGCGGTGACGGAAATGGCCTTCTCCACCGCCGCCCGGTTCGTGATCCCGTGATTGAAGTCGAACGACACCGGCATTCCGGCGCCGACCGTGGAGCCGTCCTCCGGGGTGAAGCGCCCGACGAAGGTCTCACCGGGGGTGAGGGTGGTGAAGGTGGACCGCTCGGTGGCCTTCCGGCCCTCCGCGTCCTTCGCCGCCGCGCGCACCGTGTAGGTGGTGCCGGTGGCGAGATGGGAGTCGGGGCGCCAGGCGGTGCCACCCTTGACGACCTTGCCCGGGACCTTGCCGCCGTCCTTGTCGCGGACGGTGACCTCGCCCAACTTCCCCTTCGCCACGCGGACGTCGAGGGCGCCGGTGGTGGCCACCTTCTTGGCGCCGTCGCGCGGGGATATCTCGATGTCGGCGAGCGAGCGTGGCGGCGCGTCCGAACCGTCCGCCCCGCGCCCGTCGTTGTTCTCCGCGGCCGAACCACCGCCCCCACCACAGGTGGCGAGCGCCAGCAACATGACGACGAGGAGGATGACGAGCCCGACCGCCGAGCCCCCTATGACCTGCGCCCGGCGTTCCTCCCGCAGGGTCCGCCAGTTGAGCTTCTCCCTGGCCACAGCCCTCAGATCCACTACTGACTTCTCCCCTCGCCCCGGCCCGCGTCGCCCGCGCGTGGTACGCGTGTGCTCCGTCAGGAAATCACACACAGGTGATAACGGGACCCCCGGGATTGTCACCATTACGTCGCGAGTGGCCCGGCGCACCGACCCGGTTCGTCATTCATGAGGTATTCGGGGCTATTTCGGATAACCGTTGCCCAGGAGGCTTCGTCGGGACGGATGTTCCCTTTCGACGTCGCCAGCCGCCCGCCAGCGGCCCCCGGATGGCGAGATCACCGCGCGGCATCCCGGTTCCCGTCCCGTGCGTACCCGTTCACCCCACGGGCCACGAACTCCGGTGCTTCCGCCGGGCCTTTCTCGGAGGGGGCACCGTGCGCCCACCCGGGCACGTACGCACGGGCCGGGGCGACGGGACGGAGCGCCGGTGACGGACCCCACCCCCGCGCCGCCCGGCGCCCCCTCCCCCACCGGAACCAGCGCTCCACCACCCGCAACCGGCAGGGGCCGGGCCGTGAGAGGAGCCCGGAGGCGGCCCGGCCCCGCCGGGGGAAGGGACCCCACCCCGGCCGGGTGCGGCGGGGACGGGCGGGACGGGGCGCGGTACGTCCCGGGGGCGTTATCCGCCGGGCGCGGGTGCCGCACAAAGGGCGGCGAACCGGACACCTCGGCCACCCGGGCCCCGGTCAGGGCGCGTACGAACCGCCGGGACGCCGCCCGAGAGGACCCCACGCCGGACACCACCCACCAGCCGGGGAGGCACCGCCCCTCCCACCGTGCCCCAGGCACCGCCCCGCCTGCCGGGCCGCCGACCACCGGGCGGTGGAGGCCCCGGTCACGCCGGAGGACCGAGGACGCCGGAAGGGTGTATTCCACCCGCCTCCGGCTCGGGAGGCGACGGCCCCGGGGACGGCCAGGGGGTGCACCCACGACGCTCTCGCCCGGTCGCGGCCCTGTGTGCCGCGACGGCCCTCGCCCTCTGTCTGACCGGAGCCGAGACGGCCCCGCCGCGCACCGGCGCCTCCGATCCCCCCGTCAGCCGCCCCCGACCGCCGGAAGCGGAGGG
This sequence comes from Streptomyces sp. AJS327, assembly GCF_013450295.1. GTDB lineage: Bacteria > Actinomycetota > Actinomycetes > Streptomycetales > Streptomycetaceae > Streptomyces. The sequence continues at coordinate 587,135 of NZ_SKBR01000002.1, read as the reverse complement.
CGGTTCGCCCGCCGCCGCGCGGCCGGAGTCCAGCCGTCCCGTCGTCCCCACCATCCGGCCGATGCCCACCCGGCCCGGTGCCGCTCCCTCCCCCGTCCCGGCCGTCCGGGGAGCGCGTCCGGTGCCGGACGCGGACCTGGTGCCCGGCCACCCCAGCCCGCCGGAGGCCCCGTACCAGCGGGACACCCCCGACCAGGGCAAGCCGCGGGACCCGGAGCCGGAGGGCCCGGGCGTCGCGCCGCCGCCCCCCAACCCCGGCCCGGAGGCCGTGGATCCGGGCTTCGCGGTCGAGTACGTGCCCCCCGGGGAGCAGGTACAGCGCGCCGGGGGGAAGGTGCGGTGCTCCCGCAGCACCGGCGTCCACCAGCGCGTGGTGGAGCGCTATCTCAAGCTCCCGGTCGACGGTGTGCAGTCGCGCCGGGACTGCCTGCGGATCCAGCGGTTCCAGAAGAACGCGGGCATCCGGCCCGCCAACGGCTTCGCCGGGCCGGTCACCTACCGGCTGGTCCTGCTGCGGCTGGCCAAGCGCGATCCGGCCCGGCTGAAGCGCTGCCCGCCCGCCGCGGGCCGCACCGCCTGCCTGGACCTGACGCGCCAGTACATGTGGGTGCGGGAGGGCCGCCGGGTGGTGCTCGGCCCGGTCCCGATGCGCACCGGCACCCCGCGCCACCCCACCCGGACCGGACGGTTCCGGGTGCACCGGAAGGTGCGGGACGAGTGGTCCAGGCCGTATGACTCCCCGATGCCGTTCAGCCAGTACTTCAGCGGCGGACAGGCGATCCACGGCATCTACAAGAACATCTTCAGCCGTGGCGGCTCGCACGGCTGCGTCAACCTCCGCTACACCGACGCCCGACGGCTCTGGCGGGTCCTCAAGGTGGGGGACCGGGTGCACATCTGGGGCCGGAAACCCCGCGTCTAGCCCGTCCAGCGCGGCTGGCACCGCCCGCCCCGACACGGACCCTCCCGGCGGTTCCCCGCCAGGGGGCGGCGGCCGCACCCCTCGCCCGCACGGCGGGCGGGCAGCGGACTGAAACCCGGACCGAGCGGCCGATCCGCCGGGAGACCCGGCCGGACGCACCCGGGAGGGCCGGGGCCGGGGCGGGACGGGGCGAAGCCACCGGGGCCACCCGAGCCGGGCGGGGGAGGCGGCGCCCCCGATGGCGCCGACGCGGCACGGCACGGACGAGCGAGCAGGTTGCAGGAAGAAATGACCGCATTTAGCGTGATTTCCGCACGACGGTGACCGGTCGAGTACACACCGTGACCGTCCTGCGTCCGTCACGGGCCCCGGCACGGGGCTGACCTCCCTGAGAGGAAGAACTGTGTTCCAGTCCACGCTCAGCAAGCTCTCGCTCTCTCTCGCCGGTGGCGCCGTCGCGACGGTGACCGCGATCGCCCCCGCGACGGCCGTCACCCACGACGCCGCGAACACCTCGGCGCCCCGCGCCTCGGTCACCCAGAGCACCCCCCAGAAGGGCGGCGACCACCGCTACTACAAGGGCAAGGTGATCTCCAAGCTGCCGCTGATGATCCGCAACAAGCCGAACCAGCACGGCAAGATCATCGGCAAGCTGCGCCCCGGCCAGATCGTGGCGATCATCTGCAAGGTCAAGGGACAGGTCATCGACGGCAACCCGCGCTGGTACAAGCTGCCCGCGGGGGGCTACGCCTTTGCCTCCGCCCGCTACATCAAGAACATCGGCCCGGCGCCGCACTGGTGCAAGCACCACCACCACTGATTCCGGCCGCGCCCGGCTGACGCCCCGCCACGCCCCCAGCCCCCACGGGAGCTGGGGGCGTGGCGCGTGCCGGGCCACTCCCTCGGCACACCCGCACCCAACCGCCCGGGGGATCCCGGAACCCGGGGAGGCCGGTGGCCCCGAGGACGCGGGGAAGCCTGGGAAGCGGGGGAGCCCGGGGACGGGAGGCGGGGGCCGTGGGGTGCCGGGGTCACGGGGGCCGGGGTGACCGGAGCGTGTGGGGTGGGCGGGCCACCGGGGTGGGCGGAAAACCGTGTGATCCGGGTCCCCCGGGCTCCCTATCCTCGGTGCTCATGACCCCCACCGCGCCTCCGGAGCCCGCCACGGCCCCCGCCCTCCAGCAGGGTCCCGCACACTCCTCGGTCCGTTCGCTCCTGCGGCTGTGGCCGTGGGTCCGCCCGGTGCGGGCGCGGCTGTTCACCGCCGCCTTCGTCGCCATCCTCGCCTCCTGCACCGGGCTGGTCGTCCCGCTGGTGCTGAAGTGGCTGGTGGACGGGCCGGTAGCGGACCGGGACACGGCGGGCGTGTGGCTGGGCGGAGCGCTGCTGCTGGCCGTCGGCTTCGTGGAGGCGGGGCTCTTCGGGTTGCGGCGCTGGCTGGTCGCCCGGCCACTGTCCCGGGTGGAGGCGGGGCTGCGGGAGAGCCTGTTCCACCATCTCCAGCGGCTGCCGGTGGCCTTCCACGACCGCTGGGCCAGCGGCCAGCTGCTCTCCCGGGCCACCACCGACCTCCAGCTGCTCCGGCTCTTCCTCGCCTTCCCGCTGACCTTCCTCGTCGTCAACGGGACGACGATCGCGGTGGGTTGCGTGATCCTGCTGGTCCAGGAGTGGACGCTGGGGCTGGTGCTGCTCGCCCCGGTGCTGCCGCTGCTGGTCTTCTGCTCCGTCTTCGAGGCCCGGTACGCGGTGGAGTCGCGCCGGGCCCAGGACCAGATCGGGGACCTGACCACGGTGGTCGAGGAGTCGGTGCTCGGCATCCGCGTCATCAAGGGGTTCGGCCGTCACCGCAGCCAGGCCAGGGCGTTCCGGGCGCTCTCCGAACGGCTGCTGAGCACGGAGCTGTACAAGGCCCGGCTGCTGGCGATGGTCTGGCTGATGATCACCGTGCTGCCGGAGCTGGCCATCGGTGCCGCGCTGGTGCTCGGCTCGGTGCAGGTCGCCGACGGCGCGCTCTCCGCCGGGACGCTGATCGCCTTCCTCTCCACGGCGCTGGCGCTGCGCTGGCCGGTGGACTCCATCGGCTTCATGCTGGCGATGTGCCACGAGGCCGCGACGGCCAGCGACCGGTACTTCGAGGTGCTCGACGAACCGGTACCGCCGTCGGTGCGAACTCCCGTGGCGGGCCCGGAACTTCCGGAAGCCCGGCGCCCGGACGGGGCGGCCCCGGCCAGCCGGCGTCCGGACGGGGCGGGCGGCGGCGAGCCGGGGAACGGCGCCCCCGGGGTGGCCGGGGAGGCCGCGCGGGCGGCCCCGGGTGAGGCCCCGGTGGACGGCGGGCTCCCGGCGCGGGACCTGCTCTGCTTCGAGGACGTGACCTTCCGCTATCCGGACGCGCCGCCCGACGCCCCGCCGGTGCTGGACGGCGTCACCCTGCGCGTCCGCGCGGGCGAGACGCTGGCGCTGGTCGGGGCGACCGGCAGCGGGAAGACCACGCTGACCGCGCTCGTCCCCCGGCTGCACGAGGCCACCGGCGGCCGGATCCTGCTCGACGGCACCGACATCGCCACCATCCCGCTCCCCCGGCTACGCGAACGGCTCGCGGTCGCCTTCGAGGAGGCCACCCTGTTCTCCGCCTCGGTGCGGGAGAACGTCCTGATGGGCGCCGAGCCGTCCGGGCCGGTACCCGAACCGGACGGCGAGGCACCCCGGCCAGGGCCGCCCGATCCGCTGCCCGACGCGGGACCCGACACCCCGGACGCGAACGCCCCGCTGCGGCGGCCACCGGGCGCCGCGGACGAGCCGGAAGCGGAGGACCGGGCGCGGCGGGCGCTGGAGGTCGCGCAGGCCGGGCACTTCGTCGGCGCCCTGCCGGACGGGGCCGCCACCCAGGTGGGCGAGCAGGGGCTGAGCCTCTCCGGCGGGCAGCGCCAACGGCTGGCGCTCGCCCGCGCGGTGGTCGGCGACCCCGGCGTCCTGGTGCTGGACGACCCGCTGTCCGCGCTCGACGTACGGACCGAGGCGGCCGTGGAGGCGGCGCTGCGCGAACTGCTGTCCGGCACCACCGCGCTGGTCGTCGCGCACCGCCCGTCGACGGTGCTGCTGGCGGACCGGGTGGCGCTGCTCTCCGGCGGGCGGATAGCGGCGCTCGGCACCCACCACGAACTGCTGGCGGACAGCGCCGAGTACCGGCACCTGATGTCCGGCGAGGCCACGGGAGGGACCGCATGAGCACCGCCACGTCCGACCACGAGGTACCCGGCGAGCGGCCCGACCCCGCCGCCCCCTCCCCCGGCGCGCCCGAACCCGCCCTGGACCCGTTCGACAACGACGTGCTGCCCGCGCCGCCGAACGCCACCCGGACGCTGCTCGGCTCGCTGCTGCGCCCGCACCGGCGGCGGGTGGGCCTGGCGGCGGCGCTGCTGCTGTTCCAGCAGGCCGCCGTCCAGGCCGGGCCGCTGCTGGTGGCGCTGGCGATCGACCGCGCCGTCCCGGCCCTGCGCGCCGAGGACGGCCGGGACTACGGTCCGCTGCTCGCCGTCGGCCTGGCCTTCCTGGGCTGCGCGGTGGCCGCCGGGCTGTTCCAGTACGCCTTCATCCGCACGGCGGCCAGCGTCAACCAGCCGGTGCTGATGGAACTGCGCGGCCGGATCTACCGGCACGCGCAGACGCTCGACGTGGACTTCCACGACCGCTACACCTCGGGGCGGCTGATATCGCGCTCCACCACCGACGTGGAGGCGCTGCGCGAACTGCTCGACGAGGGCTTGCAGGAGCTGCTGTCGGTCGCGATGTCGGTGGTGTACATCCTGACCCTGCTGCTCTGGCTGGACCTGGGGCTGGGCGGCGCCGCGCTGCTCTCCTTCGTCCCGCTGTACCTGCTGATCCGCAGCTTCCAGCGGCGCTCGATCCGGGCGTACCGGAAGCGCTCCACCGCGATGGCGCGGGTGATCGTCACGTTCGCGGAGACGATGAACGGCATCCGGCCGGTGCAGACCTTCCGCCGGGAGCGCGCCAACGAGTCGGTCTTCGCCCAGCTGAACGCCCGTCATCTGCGGGCCAACGGGGACGCGCTGCTGGAGATGGCCCGCTACGTGGTGCTGTCCCGCCTGGTGGCCAACACCACGATCGCGGTGCTGGTGGTGTGGGGGGCGCATCGAGTGGTCACCGGGGAGCTGGCGCTCGGGGCGCTCGCCGCCGCCGCGCTCTACCTGCGGCGGCTGTACGACCCGATCGACCGGCTGGGCATGTTCCTGAACACCTACCAGTCGGCCGCCGCCTCCCTGGAGAAGATCGCCGGGCTGCTGGCACAGCGGCCCTCGGTGCCCGAACCGGCGCCGCCCGCCGCCGAGTTGCCCCCGCTGGCGGCCGGGCAGCGGGGCCGGGAGGTGGTCTTCGACGCGGTCAGCTTCAGCTACCGGACGGGCGGCGAGGTGCTGCCCCCCTTCGACCTGCGGCTGGCAGCCGGGGAGACGGTGGCGGTGGTCGGGGAGACCGGGGCGGGCAAGTCGACCCTGGTGAAGCTGCTCGCCCGGTTCTACGACCCGTCCACCGGAGAGGTGCTGCTGGACGGCGTCCCGGTGCGGCGGCTGGCGTCCGGGGCGCTGCGCCGCGAGGTGGCGATGGTGACGCAGGAGGCGTTCCTGTTCTCCGGTTCCGTGGCGGACAACATCGCGATCGGCCGTCCGGACGCCGACCGCGCGGACATCGAGCGGGCCGCCAAGGCGATCGGGGCGCACGACTTCATCATGGCGCTGCCCGACGGGTACGACACCGACCTGCGCAAGCGCGGCAGCCGGATCTCGGCGGGCCAGCGGCAGTTGGTGTCCTTCGCGCGGGCTCTGCTGGCCGACCCGGCGGTGCTGATCCTGGACGAGGCGACCTCCTCGCTGGACGTCCCCGGTGAGCGGGCGGTGCAGCGGGCGATGGCCACCGTGCTCCGGGGGCGTACGGCGGTGGTGATCGCGCACCGGCTGTCGACGGTGGAGATCGCCGACCGGGTGCTGGTGATGGACTGCGGCCGGGTCGTCGAGTCCGGGCGGCCGGACGAACTCATCGCGGGCGACGGGCGGTTCGCGGAGCTGCACCGGGCGTGGCGGGCCAGCCTGACCTGACCCCCCACGGCGGGCGGTGGGGGTCAGCGGCGCAGGGCCAGAACCGTGCCCCGGGTGACGGCCTCCTTGAAGTGGGCGGAGGGGCGGCCGGTGAGGAGGGCGGCGACCGGGTGGTCGTCGGCGCGGGTGAACTGGGTGAGCCCGTCGTCGCGGCCGAGGCTGATGTTCCGCCAGACGTGACGCAGCCGCAGCGGCGGGGGGACGCGTCCGGTGACCGTGGCGGCGACGGCGCGGGCGACGTACGCGCCCATCGGCAGGCCCGTCTGGCAGGACATGCGGCACGGGGCCCCGTCGGGTCCGGTCGCGGCGGCCGCGTCGCCCGCCGCGAAGACCTCCGGGTGGGAGAGGGAGCGCAGCGTCGCGTCGACGGCGAGCCGCCCGTGGACGTCGACGGCGAACCCGGCCGCCCGCGCGAGGTCCGGGGCGCGGAACCCGGCGGTCCAGACGACGGTGCCGGCCGGGATCTCGTCGCCGCAGGCGAGGAGCAGGCCGTCGGGGGTGACCTCCGCGACGGGGCTGTGCTCCCGCGGCGCGACGCCGTGCCGCCGCAGGGCGTCGCGGAGGTAGCGGCGGCCGCGTTCCGCGAGCCCCGCGCCGAGTGCGCCCGCCGTGACCAGGCGGACGTGGAGCCCGGGGTGGGCCTCGGCCAGCTCGGTGGCGGTCTCGATGCCGGTCAGACCGGCCCCGGCCACCACCAGCGAACCGCGCGCCGCGGCCGTCCGCTCCCGCAGCCGGACCGCGTCCCGGTGGGTGGCCACCGTCGAGGCGTGGGTGGCGGCCCCGGGGACGGTGGTGTCGGCCTCGCTGCCCAGCGCGTAGACGAGGGTGTCGTACGGGATGACGTGCGGGGCGGAGTCGAGCCGCACGGTGCGGGCGGCGGCGTCGACGGCGGTCACCCGCGCGACGCGCAGCCCGACGCCGGTTCCGGCGAGGAGGTCCCGCAGCGGCGGTTCCTTCGGCGGCCGCCCCGCGGCGAGTTGGTGCAGCCGGACCCGCTCGACGAAGTGCCCGGCCGCGTTGACCAGGGTGACGCGCGCAGGGGCGCGGCGCAGCCGCCGGGCCACGCCCTTGGCGGCGGACAGTCCGGCGTACCCGGCTCCCAGAACCACGATGTGATGTGCCATGCCCCCTGAACCGGCGGGCGGGCGGATCCGTGACAGCTCCCCGGGTGACGCGGGTCACCCGGCCGCCCGGTCAGACCGGCCGACCAGCCGCCGGGCCAACCGGTCAGACCGGCCGCCGGGCCAACCGGCCACCGGTGGCGGCGGGTTGGCCGGCCGGGGCGGTGGGACGGCTCGGTCGTCTGAGGCAGCGGGTCGGCCCGGCTCGGCGGGTCGGCCGGGTCAGTCCCACTGGAAGTACCGGATGGCCACGTGTGACCCCACCGCGCCCCAGGCCGCGAGCACGATCAGGTGGAGCGCGCCGGGCCAGTGGCCGAGGCTGGCGTCGGTCAGGCTCTGGACGGCCGCGCCGCTCGGTGTGACGTCGGAGAGGCGCAGCAGCCACGTGGGCATGGCGGGCCGGGGCAGCCAGAGCCCGGCGAGGAACTGGAGCACGAAGAAGAGGAACGAGCCGAGCCCCGCGGCGAACCGGGCGCTGCGGAACAGCCCGGCGACGACCAGCCCGAGTCCGAGCATCGCCCACGCCCCGAGCAGGTAGGCGAGGAGGAAGCCGCCGGGGTCGCGCGGCCAGCCCGCGCCCACCAGCGCCGGGACCACGACCATCACCGCCAGGCAGGCGACCGCCACCGCGAGGATGAGCGTGAGGTGCGCGAACAGCAGCAGCGCCGCCGAGACCGGGGTCGTGCGCAGCCGCTTGAGGACGCCCATCTCGCGGTAGCGGGTCACCACGCTGGGCAGTCCCTGGACGGACAGCAGGGTCATCGTGAAGAAGATCAGGATCGGCTGGTAGATCTGGAAGAGGCTCAGGCCGCCGAGGTCCGGTGAGGTCTCGCGGACACCGGGGATCGAGGCGAGGACGACGCAGGCGGTGACCGGCAGGAGCACGGTCCAGATCAGGACACCGGGGCTGCGGCCCATCAGCCGCGCCTCGCTGCCCAGCATCGCCCGGCTCGCCCGCCAGTTGACGCGGGGCGGGCGGACGGCGTCCGCGGACTCGGCGGTCGTCACCTCGCTCATCGGGGCGCCGCCTCGGCCGCCGGACGCCGCTCCCCCGGCGGCCCTGTCTCCCCCCGCCACCCGGTCTCGTCCGCGGGCGTCTCCTCCGTGGCGGTGAGGGCGACGAACGCGTCGTCCAGACTCGGCTGGTCGACGCGGAGCCCGCCGACCGAGACACCGCGCTCGTGCAGCGCGATGATCACCGCGCTGGTGACCTGGTCGGTGCCGGTCACCGTGACCCGGCCGCCCGAGGAGGCGACGGTGCGCACCTCCGGCAGCGCGTCGAGGGTGGCGAGGTCGAACGTCTCGGACGGCGCGAAGCTCATCCGCTGTTCGGCGCGGACGCCGCTGGCGAGCCCGTCAGGGGTGTCGGCCGCGATGATCCGGCCGCGGTCGAGCACCACGACCCGGTCGCACAGCCGCGTGGCCTCCTCCATGAAGTGCGAGACCAGCAGCAGCGTCAGCCCGGTCCCGCGCAGGTCCTCCAGCAGCTCCCAGACCTCGCGGCGGGCGACCGGGTCCAGCCCGGTGGTCAGCTCGTCGAGGATCGCGACGCGCGGCCTGCCGACCAGCGCGAGGGCGACGGACAGCCTTTGTCGCTGACCGCCGGAGAGCTTCGCGAAGTACGTCCCGCGCTGCCCGGACAGTCCGAGCCGCTCCAGCAGTTCGTCGGGGTCGTGCGGCCGGGGGTAGAAGCTGGCGTACAGCCGGAGCGCCTCGCCCACCCGCATCTTGTCCGGCAGTTGGGACTCCTGGAGCTGGATGCCGAGCGTGGTGCGCAGCGCGGCTTCCTCCTCGGCCGGGTCCCTGCCCGCGACACGGACGCTGCCGCCGTCGCGCCGCCGCAGTCCCCCGACGCACTCCACCATCGTCGTCTTGCCGGCGCCGTTGGGCCCCAGCACGCCGAATATCTCGCCCTGTTCGACGGAGAAGCTCACGCCGTCCACCACGGTGCGACGGCCGTACGTCTTGCGCAGGTCGGCTACCTCGATCACGTCCATGACACCATCCCCCGGTCACCCCGTACGTGTCCCGTGCCGCGCCGGTATCGTCCCCGTGCCTCGCTCCGCGCACGCGGGACCGGTCCTCGGCGCCCACTGGCAGTATGCCCGGTAACGCCTCGCTGTCCGGGGCTCGTTGACGGCCGGGGGCACCGTCACCGCCTCGGCCCGGTCACCAGCTCCCGGAACGCGCCTGGCCGCCCGGCCTCCCGAACCACCCCGCCGCCACCGTGCGTTCGGACTCCCGAACCACCCGGCCCACCGAAGCACCTCACCGGTACCGCGAGTTGGGCCATCCAGCCCGGGTCTCCCGAACCGCCCGTCCCGCCCGATGAGTTCGAGGGGGCGGGCTCACCGGACGCGGGGCTCCGGAACCGCCCGGCCGGGCTCCGCCCGGGCGCTCACGCGGCGGACTGGCGGGCGGCGAAGGCGAGTTTGGCGGGGTTGACGATCGTGCGCACCCCGCTGACCAGACCGTCGTGGATCTCCGGGACGACCACGGCGACCAGCGTCCGGTCCGCGCGGACGAGCGCCGCCGGGGCGCCGTTCGCCTCGACGAACTCGAAGTGGACGTACGCCACTTCGGGCCGGGAGCCCAGGCCCAGCAGATAGCGCAGGACCCGCGCGCGTCCGGCGATCGGCCGCCGCGCGGCGGTCACCTGGCCACCGCCGTCCGTCCAGGCGACCACGTCGTCGGCGAGCAGCCGCTCCAGCCCGGCCAGGTCGCCGTCGAGGGTGGCGGCGAGGAAGCGTTCGACGATCCGCCGGTGCCCCGCCCCGTCGACGTCGAAGTGCCGCCGCCCGTCGAGGCGTTCGCGGGCCCGGCGATGCAACTGGCGTGAGTGCGCCTCCTCGATACCGACGGCCTCGGCGACCTCGCGGTGGCTGTGCCCGAACGCCTCCCGCAGGACGAACACCGCGCGCTCCGCCGGGGTGAGCCGCTCCATCAGGGTGAGCAGCGCGAGCGACACCGACTCCCGCTGCTCGGCGGTCTCCAGCGGGCCCAGTTCACTGGCGGCGGGGTGGGTGAGGACCGGTTCGGGCAGCCAGGTCCCGACGTACACCTCCCGCCGGGCGCGGGCCGAGGTGAGCCGGTTGACGCAGAGGTTCGTCAGGACCCGGGTCAGCCAGGCGGCCGGGGTGTGGATGAGGGCGCGGTCGGCCGCGCTCCAGCGCAGGTAGGTGTCCTGCACGGCGTCCTCGGCCTCGGACGCGGAACCGAGCGTCCGGTACGCGAGCGAGAAGAGCCGGGATCGGTGCGAGGCGAACTCCGCGGCGGCCTCCGTGGTCATGTCCGTAGCATGCCCGACGGGGTGACGGGCCCTCGGCACGGGGCCCGTCCGCCCGGGCGTGATACGCGTCCGCTATCCGGCTCCCCCCATCGTGTCATGAGACGAAATCGACGGGCCGGGGTGGATAACCGCGCCAGGGACCGTGACATGTACTCGCCTGTAGTGGCAGTCTGCCTCAGCACGCTGTGCTGTCGCCGAACAGCACGCGCGCAAGCCGTACTTCGGTTCTGCCCGGACGGTTCCGCCGTCCGGTCCCCACGCAGAAGGAGTTCCTGAGTGAGAACCCTCAGCAGGAAGCAGCGGATATCCGCGCTGGCCGCGACCGCCGCGCTGGTGGCGGCGGGCATCACCGCCGGCACCGCGGGGGCCGCCCCGTCCGAGCCGGACGGTGCCCGCCAGGGCGCGCTTCCGGCACAGCTCTCCGGAGCCGAGCACACCAAGCTGATCAAGAAGGCGGACACCGAGCGGGCCACCTCTGCCGAGGCCACCGCCCTCAAGCTCGGCGCCAAGGAGAAGCTGCACGTCAAGGACGTCATCAAGAACGAGGACGGGGCCACCCACACTCGTTACGAGCGCACCTACGACGGGCTGCCGGTCCTCGGCGGCGACCTGGTGGTGCACAAGTCGGCCTCGGGCGAGCGGACCGGCGTCACCAAGGCGACGAAGGCGAAGATCACCGTCGCCACGACCAAGGCGGTCGCCGAGCACAAGCCCGCCACCCCCGCCGCCAAGGGCAGCGAGGCCCCCCGCAAGGTGGTCTGGGCGGCCGACGGCAAACCGACGCTGGCCTGGGAGAAGGTCGTCGGCGGGACGCAGGAGAACGGCACCCCGAACCGGATGCACGTCATCACCGACGCGGCGACCGGCGAGAAGCTCTTCGAGTACCAGGCCATCAAGGAGGGCACGGGCGAGAGCCAGTACAGCGGCTCCGTCGAGATCGGCACCTCCGGTTCGGACGGCGCCTTCACCCTCGACGACGAGGGCCGGGGCGGCAACCGGACGCAGAACCTGGACGGCGGCCAGAGCGGCGAGGGCGAGCCCTTCACCGACGAGGACGACGCCTTCGGCGACGGCACCCCGGGCGACCCGGCGACCGCCGGGGTCGACGCCCACTACGGCGCTGGCGTGACCTGGGACTACTTCAAGGACACGCACGGCCGCGAGGGCATCGCGGGCGACGGCAAGGGCGCCCTGTCCCGGGTCCACTACGGCGACAACTACGTCAACGCCTTCTGGGACGACAGCTGCTTCTGCATGACCTACGGCGACGGCGAGGGCAACAAGAAGCCCCTCACCTCGCTGGACGTCGCCGCGCACGAGATGACGCACGGCGTCACCTCCACCACCGCGGGGCTGGTCTACGCGGGCGAGTCGGGCGGCCTGAACGAGGCCACCTCCGACATCTTCGCGGCGGCCGTGGAGTTCAAGGCCAACAGCGAGGTCGACGTCGCCGACTACCACGTCGGCGAGCAGATCGACATCAACGGCGACGGCACCCCGCTGCGGTACATGGACGAGCCCAGCAAGGACGGCGACTCGCTGGACTACTGGGACGAGAACGCGGGCAACGTGGACGTGCACTACTCGTCCGGCATCGCGAACCACTTCTTCTTCCTGCTGTCCGAGGGCAGCGGCGAGAAGGAGATCAACGGCGTGAAGTACAACTCGCCGACCGCGGACGGCTCCACGCTGGAGGGCATCGGCATCGACAAGGCCGAGCAGATCTGGTTCAAGGCCCTCACCGAGCAGATGACCTCCACCACCGACTACGCGGCGGCGCGCGAGGCCACGGTGGCCTCGGCGACCGACCTGTACGGCGCGGACAGCGCCGAGGTGAAGGCGGTCGAGGCGGCCTGGACGGCGGTCTCCGTCAAGTGACCGACGCGGCGCGCTGACCCGGACCGCCGGGGCGGCGCGCCGCCACCGCCCGGCAGCCGGGGCCCAACGGCCCCCGGCGGGCCGCCGGTTCGCCCGGCGGCGGCCGAGGACGGCGGGGAGTGGGGGCCGGTCCGGTGGGAACACCGGACCGGCCCTTCCGTGTGCCCGGCGCCCCGGCCCTTCCGTGGCCCGGCGCCGGAGCCCGCCAGCCCGGCGCGTGGGGCAGGACGCGCCCGCGCGACGGGGCGGCGGCCGAGCGCGCGGGCGCCCGCCCCGCTCCGCGCGTCCCCCGAGGGCCCCGCGCCGGTGGTGGTCATCCCGAGGCGCGCCACACCCAGGAGGCCACGGACTCGTTGGGCAGGACGGCACTTCTCGGACCGCGCCCGCGGGCGAACCACCGGCCGAGGCCACCTCCCCGCCGGTGCGTGACGAACTCACCGGCGCCACCTACCACTGGGGCCGGGTCGACCTCGTGCGCCTCGATCCGGGTGGTGACCCCCCGGCACCGGCACACGTCCTCACCTGCGACCTCACCGAGCAGACCGGAGGGCCAGCCGCCATGACCGTCAACGACCCCGTTCCCGACACCTTCGAGGACACCCCGCGGGGCGAGCGGGATCCGGAGTGGTTCAAGCGCGCCGTCTTCTACGAGGTGCTGGTGCGCTCCTTCCAGGACAGCAACGGAGACGGCGTCGGGGACCTGCGGGGGCTCACCTCCCGGCTCGACTACCTCCAGTGGCTCGGCGTCGACTGTCTCTGGCTGCCGCCGTTCTTCAGCTCACCGCTGCGGGACGGCGGGTACGACGTCTCCGACCACACCGCCGTCCTGCCGGACTTCGGCGACCTCGCGGACTTCGTGGACTTCGTGGACGCCGCGCACCAGCGGGGCATGCGCGTCATCATCGACTTCGTCATGAACCACACCAGCGACCAGCACCCGTGGTTCCAGGAGTCCCGCCGGGATCCGGACGGCCCCTACGGCGACTACTACGTCTGGGCCGACGACGACGGCGGCTACCCCGAGGCCCGGATCATCTTCGTCGACACCGAGTCCTCCAACTGGACCTACGACCCGGTGCGGCGGCAGTACTACTGGCACCGCTTCTTCGCGCACCAGCCGGACCTCAACTACGAGAACCCGGCCGTGCGGGAGGAGATCCTCGCCGCGCTCCGGTTCTGGCTGGACCTCGGTATCGACGGCTTCCGGCTGGACGCCGTGCCCTACCTCTACGCCGAGTCCGGCACCACCTGCGAGAACCTGCCGCGCTCGCACGAATTCCTGAAGCGGGTGCGTGCCGAGATCGACGCGCGATATCCCGACACCGTGCTGCTCGCCGAGGCCAACCAGTGGCCGGAGGACGTCGTCGACTACTTCGGCTCGCCGGAGAACGGCGGCGACGAGTGCCACATGGCCTTCCACTTCCCCGTCATGCCGCGGATCTTCATGGCGGTGCGCCGGGAGTCCCGCCACCCCGTCGCGGAGGTCCTCGCCAAGACCCCGCACATCCCGTCCGGCTGCCAGTGGGGCGTCTTCCTGCGCAACCACGACGAGCTGACGCTGGAGATGGTCACCGACGAGGAACGGGACTACATGTACGCGGAGTACGCCAAGGACCCGCGGATGCGCGCCAACATCGGCATCCGGCGTCGCCTCGCCTCCCTGCTCGACAACGACCGCGACCAGATCGAGCTGTTCACCGCGCTGCTGTTCTCCCTGCCCGGCTCCCCGATCCTGTACTACGGCGACGAGATCGGGATGGGCGACAACATCTGGCTCGGGGACCGCGACGCCGTGCGCACCCCGATGCAGTGGACCCCGGACCGCAACGCGGGCTTCTCCTCCTGCGATCCGGGGCGGCTGTTCCTGCCCGCCATCATGGACCCGGTCTACGGCTACCAGGTCACCAACGTCGAGGCGGCGATGAGTTCACCGTCCTCCCTGCTGCACTGGACCCGCCGCCTGATCGAGATCCGGAAGCAGAACCCGGCCTTCGGGCTGGGCAGTTACACCGAACTGCCCTCCACCAACCAGGCGGTGTTCGCCTTCCTGCGCGCGGCGGCGCTGCCGGACGGCGGGGACGACGTGGTGCTGTGCGTCCACAACTTCTCCCGCTTCCCCCAGCCCACCGAACTGGAACTGGGCCGGTACGCGGGCCGGGTGCCGGTGGAGCTGATCGGCGGTGTCCGCTTCCCGGAGATCGGCGAGCGGCCGTACCTGCTGACCCTCGGCGGACGCGGCTTCTTCTGGTTCCGGCTCCGCCACGTCGCCTGACGCACGGCCACCGGGCGTCCCGGGCACCGGATTTCCCGCCGCCGTCCACCGTCCCGTTCCGGACGGGGCGAGCCGGACGGAACGAGCCGGGCGGGGGCGGTGGAGTCCGCCCCCGCCCGGCGGGGAACGCGCGTCCAGTGGGGACGCGGTGGGTCAGGAGCGCGGGGACTTGCTGAGCGACGGGGCGTCGCCGGAGGCGTCCCCGGCGTCCCGCGCGGCGGGCACGCCAGCGTCCTCGCCGTCCTCGGCGGTGCCGCTCTTCCCGTAGTCGTCGTCGGCGGTGAGCGTCTGCTCGTCGAACGGGAGCCGCCCGGCGAGCACCTCGTTCATCCGCTCCCGGTCGATCTCCTTGGTCCAGGTGCCCACCAGCACCGTGGCGACCGCGTTGCCCGCGAAGTTGGTCAGCGCCCGGGCCTCGCTCATGAAGCGGTCGATGCCGACGATCAGCCCGACCCCGTCGACCAGTTCCGGCCGGTGTGACTGGAGGCCACCGGCCAGGGTGGCCAGTCCGGCGCCGGAGACACCCGCCGCCCCCTTGGCCGCGATGATCATGAAGAGCAGCAGGGACAGCTGCTGGCCCAGCGAGAGCGGGTCGCCCATGGCCTCGGCGACGAAGAGCGAGGCCATCGTCAGGTAGATCGCGGTGCCGTCCAGGTTGAAGGAGTAGCCGGTCGGCACCGTGATGCCCACCACCGGCCGGCTGACGCCCAGGTGTTCCATCTTCCCGATGAGCCGGGGCAGCGCCGACTCGGAGGAGGAGGTGGAGACGATCAGCAGGAACTCCCGGCCCAGGTACTTCATCAGCGAGAAGATGTTGACGCCGGAGACGAACCAGAGCAGCAGCCCCAGCACCACCACGATGAACAGCACGCAGGTGATGTAGAAGCCGATCATGATGACGGCGAGGGCCTGGAGCGCGTCGCCCCCGGTCTCCCCGACCACCGCGGCGATCGCGCCGAAGGCGCCCACCGGCGCGACCCACATCACCATGGCGAGCACCCGGAACACCAGGCGCTGGAGGTGGCCGATCCCGCGCAGGATCGGCTCGCCGGTGCGGCCCATGGCCTGGAGCGCGAAGCCCACCAGCAGCGCGACGAGCAGCGTCTGGAGCACCTCACCCGAGGTGAAGGCGGAGACCATGCTGGTGGGGATGATGCCGAGCAGGAAGTCGACGGTGCTCTCGCCGCCGTCCTTGGCCTGGCTGGCGCCCGCCTCGCGGGCCTCCTGGGTAAGGTCGAGGCCGCTGCCGGGGTGCAGCAGGTTGCCGATGACCAGCCCGATGGCGAGCGCGACCGTGGACATCACCATGAAGTAACTGAGCGCGAGCCCGCCGACCTTGCCGACCTTGGCCGCCTTCCGCACCGAGCCGACGCCCAGCACGATGGTGCAGAAGATCACGGGCGAGATCATCATCTTGATCAGGGCGATGAATCCCTCCCCGATCGGCTTCAGCTCCTTGGCCACACCGGGCGCGGCGAAGCCGAGTCCCGCACCGAGGACCACGGCGATGATCACCATGATGTAGAGGTAATGGGTGCGGTCCCGCTTCGCCGGTGGCGGCTGCGTCTGCGGTGTCGGCTGGGACACGGCGGCTCCTCGTCCTACGTCACTGAGGTCTGCGTCATTGGGGGGTGTGACTCGTCCTGACGTGCGCCGATCACGGGCCGCTATGCGATCGAGTCCCGGTGACTATGCACTGGAGGGTGGTTCACGTCACTGTTACGTGCATTACGTGCACGGAAACTCCGCGAGGCAGACTGACCGCATGCGCACCCCCCGCACCCGATCCCCCTCCGCGCGACGGCCGCGCAGCCTGGCGGCGCAGCTGTTCGCGATGCAGGTGGTCGTCGTCGCGCTGGTCGTCGCGGGGTGCGCGGTCTTCGTGTACGTGACGGACCGGATGCAGGCGGAGAAGTCGGCGGCGCACCTGGCCCGGGCGACGGCCGCCTCGGTCGCGGACTCCCCCTCGGTGCGGGCGGCGATCCGCTCGCCCCGGCCCACGGCCAAGCTCCAGCCGTACGCGGAGCGGGTGCGCCGGGACACCGGCGTCACCTTCATCACGATCATGGACCCGCGCGGGCGGCGCTGGACCCACCCGGACCCGGAGCGGATCGGCGGCCGGTTCCTGGGCCGGACCTCCCCGGCCCTGGAGGGACGGGCCTTCACCGAGACCTTCACCGGCACCCTGGGGCCGTCGGTGCGCGCGGTCGTCCCGGTGCGGGACGGTGGCCGGGTGGTGGGGCTGGTCAGCGCGGGCATCGCGGTGGACACCATCACCGAGGAACTGCGCACCCAGGTCCTGCTGTTGGCCGGGGTGGCGGTCGCCGCGCTCGGACTCGGCGGCCTGGGCGTCTATATGGTCAACGCCCGGTTGCGACGGCATACACATGACATGAACGCGGCCGAATTGAGCCGCCTGCACGACTACCATCAGGCGACCCTGCACGCCGTCCGGGAGGGACTGCTGATGCTGGACGGCGCACGCCGCGTCGCGCTGATCAACGACGGAGCCCGCGAACTGCTCGGCCTGACCGGTCCCGGGCGGCCAGCGGACCCCTCCGCGCCCGAGGTGGTGGGGCGGGCCGTCGAGGAGCTGGAGCTGCCGCCCTCGGTGACGGCGGCGCTGCTCTCCTCCGGACCCCGGGTGGACGAGGTGCACCTCACGGCGGACCGGGTACTGGTGATCAACACCTCGCCGGTCTCCGGCGGCGAACAGCGCGGCACCGTGGTCACCCTGCGGGACCACACCGAACTCCAGTCCCTCGCCGGGGAGCTGGACTCGCTGCGCGGCTTCTCCGAGGCGCTGCGCTCCCAGGCGCACGAGGCGGCGAACCGGCTGCACACCGTGGTCTCGCTGATCGAACTGGGCCGTACCGACGAGGCGGTGGACTTCGCGACGGAGGAACTGGAGCTGGCCCAGGCCCTCACCGACCGGGTGGTCACGGCCGTCGCCGAACCGGTACTCGCCGCGCTGCTGCTGGGCAAGGCGGCGCAGGCCCACGAGCGCGGCGTGGAGCTGGCGCTCTCCGAGGACAGCCAGCTCGGCGACGGCCCCCTCCCGGCCGGGCCGCCCTCCCGCGACCTGGTCACCGTGCTCGGCAACCTGATCGACAACGCGGTGGACGCGGCCTCCGGCTCCCCGGCCCACCACCCCGCGCCCCCGGACTCCCGTACGGCGCCCGCGAGTTCGGCGGCGGCGCCAATCCCAGGGCAGACGCCAGCGCGGCCCGCCCGGACCCCGCGGGTCACGGTCACCCTCCACCGCGAGACGGCACCGCCGGGCCCGGAGTCCCCGGACAGCGCGGAAGGCGCACCGGACGGGACGGGCGGCACGCTGCTGATCCGGGTGGCGGACACCGGCCCCGGCATCCCCCCGGAGGCCACCGAGTCGGTCTTCGAACGCGGCTGGTCCACCAAGCCGGAACGGCCACCCCGGACGGCCGGGGCCTCCCCCTCCCCCGGGACCCGCCTCACCGGCGGGGGCCACCACGCGGGCGGGGGCACGGGCCGGGGCCTCGGACTGGCCCTCGTCCGGCAGGCGGTACGCCGCCACGGCGGCGACATCACCGTCGCCGAGGCACCGGACGGCGGGGCCCAGTTCACCGTGCGGCTGCCGCTGCGCACCGGCCCCCGGCCGGATCCGCGTCCCGGCGGCGCGGTGGCCCCGACGGCGCCGGGGGCGGCCCGGTGAGCGGCGGCGCCGCGAGCCCGGGCGGCGAGGAGCCGCTGCGCGTCCTGGTGGTGGAGGACGATCCGGTCGCCGCCGACGCGCACGCCCAGTACGTCGGGCGGGTGCCAGGCTTCGCCGTGGCGGCCGTCGCGCGCTCCCGCGCCGACGCGGTACGGGAGCTGGAGCGCACCCACGTCGACCTCATCCTGCTGGACCTCTACCTGCCGGACGGGCACGGGCTCACGCTGCTCCGCTCGCTGCGCGCGGCGGGCCGCACCACTGACGTCTTCGCGGTGACCTCGGCGCGCGCGCTGACCATCGTCCGCGAGGGGGTCGCGCTCGGCGTCGTGCAGCACGTGCTGAAGCCGTTCACCTTCCCCACCCTCCGCGACCGGCTGCTGCGCTACGCCGAGTTCCGCACCAGCACCGCGGGCGCGGGCGGCGAGGCGAGCCAGGCCGAGGTGGACCGCGCCCTGTCGGTGCTGCGCTCGCCGCAGCCGGACACGCTGCCGAAGGGGCTGAGCGCGCCCACGCTGGAGCGGGTCACCGCGGTGCTGCGCGAGGCCGGCGGCGCGGGGGTCACGGCGAGCGCGGCGGCCGGGACGGTCGGGGTCAACCGGATCACCGCCCGCCGCTACCTGGAGCACCTGGTGGGCACCGCCCACGCCGAGCGGCAGCCGCAGTACGGGCATGTGGGGCGGCCCGAGTTCGCCTACCGCTGGCGCGGCTGACCCGCCCGGCCGCTCCCCACGGGCGGTGGGCGAACGGGCGGCGAGTCAACCGCCGCCCCTCGCGGGGAGGTTGACGAACTACGGGAGGGAGCGCAGGAGTTCGGCCTCCCGCTCGGGCGCGAGGCCGCGCACCGCGCGCGGATGCGCGTCCAGCCGGGCGCCGTCCAGCCCGCGCAGCCACTCCCAGGTGTCACGGACCGTCTCCCCCACCGGACGGCAGCGCAGCCCGCTGGCGAGGGCGCGCGAGACGTCGGCGTCCAGCATCGCGCCGTGCGCCTCGCCCGGGGGCAGCCAGATCGGCAGCTCCGTCCAGGGCTCGATCCCGGCGTCGAGGATCCGCCCGGGCTCGGCCCAGCGCGGCTCGGCGTGCCCCCCGGTGACCTCGACGCAGGTCTCCAGCAGCTCTCCGGTGGTGGTGAAGGCGCGGGGGCTGGCCAGGTTGAAGGCGCCGCCGAGTCCCCGGGCCGCCGAGTCCAGCATCCAGATCGCGAGATCCCGCACGTCCACGTACTGGAGGGGGTGCTCGCGCGGTCCCGGCGCGAGCACCGGACCGCCGCGCGCCATCCGCCGCAGCCACCACGGCAGCCGGCCCACGTTCTCGTGCGGGCCGAGGATCAGCCCGGCGCGCGCGAGCAGCGCCCGCTCCCCGAACACCTCGCGGGCGGCGGCCTCCCCGGCACGCTTGGCCCGCGCGTACTCCCCCGCCGCGTCTCCGGGGACCGCCTCCGGCGCGGCGTCGACCAGCGGCCAGTTCTCGTCGGCGCCGGGCGCCGCCGGGAAGGTGTACACGGACCGGCTGGAGACGTAGACGTAGTGCCCGGCGCGGTCGGCGAGCAGCCGGGCCGCCGCGCGCACCGCCTCCGGATCGCCGCTCCAGGTGTCGAGGACGACGTCCCAGGTGCCCTCGGCGAGGGCGGCGAGACCGCCCTCGCCGACGCGGTCGCCACGCAGCGCGGTCACCCCCTCGGGAGGGGTGGTGTGGCCCCGGTGGAACACCGTGACGTGCCAGGCGCGCCGCCGCGCCTCCTCGGCGACCGCACGACCGACGAACTCGGTACCACCCAGTATCAGCAGCCTCATAGCCCGACCCTGCCCGCTCCCGGCGCTCCCGTCACGGCCCGCACGCTCTCGGCTGAACCGGAACTGGCGTCTCCGCAGTGAGCCCGCATGTCAATCAACCCTCTACAAACGTGAGTTGACAGTACGTCATGGGCTCGGGACCGCGCGCGGGCGGTACCACCCAGTCGCCCTCAGTCGTCCTCCCGCAGCAGCCGCAGGTACACGACCGAGAACAGCGCGCCCACCAGCAGGAGCAGCAGCGCGATGGCCGTTCCGTAGCCGATGAGCGACTTGTTGAACGCCTCGTCGTACATGAACAGCGGCAGCGTCTCGCTCTTCCGGCCGGGCCCGCCCTGCGTCATCGCCCAGATCAGCCCGAAGACGGAGAGCGTCTGGAGGGTGTTGAGCATCAGGTTGGTGCCGATGGAGCGGCGGATCATCGGCAGCGTGATGTACCAGAGGCGCCGCCAGCCACCGGCCCCGTCGACCTCCGCCGACTCGGCGACCTCCCGGGGGATCTCGGCGAGGGCCGCCGAGTAGACCAGCATCGAGAACGCCGTGCCCCGCCAGACGTTGGCCATCGACACCGCCAGGATGGGCAGCGTGTAGAGCCAGTTCTGCTCGGGCAGACCGAGCCCGCCCAGCAGCGCGTTGAGTGAACCCTCCCGCGCGAAGAAGGAGTAGAGCAGGAACCCGGCGACGATCTCCGGCAGCACCCAGGCCCCGATGACGATCGCGCCGGTCAGGGTGCGCACCGGACGGGTCGCGCGGCGCATCAGCAGCGCCAGCGTCAGGCCCAGCGTGTTCTGCCCGACGATCGAGGAGAGCAGGGTGAACACCAGGGTGAGCAGGACCGCGTTGCGGAAGTTGTCGTCGGCGAAGGCCTTGCGGAAGTTCTCCCAGCCGACGAAGGAGGCCGAGGCCTGCCCGGTCAGCTGGGTGTCGGTGAAGGCGATGTAGACGCAGTAGCCGATGGGCCCGGCGAGGAACAGCAGCAGGAGCACGGTCGTGGGCGCGAGCGGCAGCCAGCGCAGCGCGCGGGGCGCCCGCCTCCGCCGCGGACGCCGCGACTCCCCCGCCC
This sequence comes from Streptomyces sp. AJS327, assembly GCF_013450295.1. Classification (GTDB taxonomy): domain Bacteria; phylum Actinomycetota; class Actinomycetes; order Streptomycetales; family Streptomycetaceae; genus Streptomyces. Next base: position 566,001 of record NZ_SKBR01000002.1, on the reverse strand, counting down.
GGCCGGAGGGTTCCCCGGCCGGGCGCCGCTCCGTGAGCGTCGCGCCGCTCACTTCGAGGTGACCGCGCCGTCGGCGATGGACTCCACCTGCTCGTCGTACCCCTTCGCGGCCTCGGTGGGGGACGCCTCGCCGGTGGTCACCGACTCCATGGCGTCCGTCATCGCCTTGGACACCTGCGGGTAGACGGGGTAGGCCGGGCGGAAGTGGGAGTTCTTCACCCGCTGGGTGAAGAACTTGGTGCCGGGCATGGACTCCAGGTACCGCGGGTCCTCGGCGACGTCCTCGCGGACGGCGATCTGCGCACCGCGCACACACCAGTCCACGGCGTTCTTCCTCGACTGGAACAGCTCGATCATCTTCCAGGCCATGCCAGGGTTGTGGGCCTTCCGCGGGATCGACCAGGCCCAGCCGCCGGACATGCTGACCTCACCGGGCGCCTGCCCGCGCTGGGTGGGCATCGCGGCCAGGCCCATGGTCTCCTTCCACTCCGGCCACGGGTTCCCGCCGGTCTTGACCCAGAACTGGCCGAGCCAGGAGCCGTCCAGCGCGATGGCGAGCTTGCCCTCGGGGATCAGCTGGGTGGCGACGGTGGTGGTGATGTTGGGGTCCAGCGCCTCGTCCTCGGCGGGGCCGAGCTTCTCCCCGTACACCTTCTTGATGAACTCCAGGCTGTCCACGAACCCCTTGCCGCCGGTCACCCACTTCCGGGCCTCCGGGTCGTACAGCGGGTCGGCGCCGGTGCCGTAGAGCAGCATCTCCATGCCCTGCATGGCCGCCGCCTCGCCCGCGCCCTTGCCGGTGAAGACGTTCAGCGGGATGGCGCCGGGCACCTTCTTCTTGATGGTGCGCGCGGCCTCCAGCACGTCCTCCCAGGTGCGGGGCTGCCAGTCGAGCGGCAGTCCGGCCTTCTGGAAGATCTTCTTGTTGAACCAGAGCCCCCGGGTGTCGGTGCCGTCCGGGACGCCGTAGGTCTTGCCGTCCTCCGCCTGGACGGCCTTCCTGGCGCCCTCGTCGAACTGGTTCCAGTCCTTCCACTTCTTCAGATGGTCGTCGAGCGGGCGCAGATAACCGCTCTTGATATCGGAGTTGATCAGGAAGGTGTCCTCGTAGACCAGGTCGGGCGCGGTCTTCGGGGAGCGCATCATCTGCTGGACCTTGGTGTAGTAGTCCCGCTGCGGCGCCTGGATCCCGCGGACCTCCACCTTCTTTCCCTCGTACCGCTTCTCGAACTCCTCGGCCACCTGCTTGAAGTAGTCGTCCTTGACGGTGACCTTGCTGTCCGTCTCCTTGTGGAAAACGATCGTCAGGGTGTCCTTGTCCTTGCCGGAACCGCCGCCGCAGGCGCTGAGCGTGCCCACGGCGAGGACGGTGACGCAGGTGAGGACTAACGAGGCGGTGGGGCGCACGGTCGGACCTCCTCGGGCCGCGGCTGGTGACCGTTACGGTGGCGCTCGCCGGGCCGCACGGTCAATGCCCGTGCGGGAACCGGAGATCGGCCCCGTGACAACGTTGTTATGGGCTGCCCACTCCGCGCCCCGGCTATGCGGCGCGAACGCCCCACGCTCCCCGCCCGGCGCGTCCGTCCCCCCTCCACCGGCCGGGAACGGCCCATACCGGCGCGCCCGCGCCGGGCGTACAGTGCTGCGAGCCGACTCACCACGGTGTGCCAGGAGGTCGTGTGCGCAAACGCAGCATGCAGCAGCAACTCGCCGCCAGCACCGGACTGTTGATCGTCGCCACGGCCTTCGCCGTGCCCCTGCTCTGGCTGGTGTTCGCCTCGCTGGACGCGGAGGCGACCCTGCGGGTCCGCCCGCCCGGTTCGCCGACGCTCGACAACTTCTCGGCGGTGCTCACCGACGAGATCACCTTCACCCCGATGCTCAACAGCCTGCTGCTGTGCGGCGGCGCCACGCTGCTCACCGTGGCCTGCGCGGCGCTGGCGGCCTACCCGCTCTCCCGCTTCCGCTCGCGGTTCTCCCGCCCGTTCCTGCTGACCATCCTCTTCAGCACCTGCCTGCCGATCACCGCCGTGATGGTGCCGGTCTACGGGCTGTTCGTGCGGGTCAACCTGATCGACACGATGTCGGGCACGGCGCTGTTCCTCGCCACCTCCCAACTGCCCTTCGCCGTCTGGCTGATGAAGAACTTCATGGACGGGGTGCCGCGGGCGCTGGAGGAGGCCGCCTGGACGGACGGCGCGAGCTGGTTCCAGGCGCTGTTCCGGGTGATCCTGCCGCTGATGGGGCCGGGGATCGGCGTCGTCACCGTGTACAGCTTCATCATGATGTGGGGGAACTTCTTCGTTCCCTTCATGCTGCTGATCAGCCCCGAGCAGATCCCGGCGTCCGTCAGCATCTTCACGTTCTTCGGCAACTACGGCGCGATCGTGTTCGGTCAGCTCGCCGCGTTCTCCATCCTCTACTCCACCCCCGTCATCCTGCTCTACCTCCTGATCGCCCGAAAGCTCGGCTCCGGCTTCGCGTTGGGCGGTGCCATCAAGGGGTGAACGCGGCCCCGCCGTACGGGAGGAGCGCCGCCGGGAAGGGACGGCGCCGCGCCGGACCCCGGCCGACGGGCGGACCACCGGCGGGTTGACCTCCGCCGGGCGGGCGGACCCTCCGGTGAGCGGGCCTCCGGCGCGGGCCTGGGCGCGCGCTTCCGCCAACTCCCGGGAAGAGCGCCCCAGAAGCACGCCCCGGCGGTTAACTCCGCCGGGGCGCAGGCCCGTTGACCCGAGCCCGGAAGCGGACCCGGGAAGAGGTGGCGGGGTTCCGGCGCCGGGGCCGGGAGCGGTCCGGGCGGCCCCCGCACGCCGAACAGCACGGCGTGCGGGGCACGTTGTGACGTTGGGCGCGCTGGCGCGTCGCGTGTTGGGGCGGGTTCCGGCGGGGCGGTCAGAAGACCGCTTCGGCCTCGTCCATCCGCTCCTGCGGCACGTGCTTCAGCTCCGAGACGGCGTCAGCCAGCGGGGCCATCACCACGTCGGTTCCGCGCAGCGCCGTCATCCGCCCGAAGTCGCCGCGGTGCGCGGCCTCCACGGCGTGCCAGCCGAACCGGGTGGCGAGCACCCGGTCGTAGGCGGTGGGGGTGCCGCCGCGCTGCACGTGGCCGAGGATGACCGGACGGGCCTCCTTGCCCAGCCGCTCCTCCAGCTCGACCGCGAGGCGGTTGCCGATACCGGTGAACCGCTCGTGCCCGTAGGCGTCGATGGCGCCCTTCTCGTAGTCCATCGAGCCCTCGGCCGGGTGGGCGCCCTCCGCCACACAGACGATCGCGAACTTCTTTCCCCGGGCGAAGCGTTCCTCGACCATCTTGACCAGGTCGCCCACCTCGAAGGGGCGTTCGGGGATGCAGATGCCGTGCGCCCCGCCGGCCATCCCGGCCTCCAGCGCGATCCAGCCCGCGTGCCGCCCCATCACCTCGACCACCATCACGCGCTGGTGCGACTCGGCGGTCGTCTTGAGCCGGTCGATCGCCTCGGTGGCGACGCTGACGGCGGTGTCGAACCCGAAGGTGCGGTCGGTGGCCGAGATGTCGTTGTCGATCGTCTTCGGCACCCCGACGACGGGCAGCCCCGCCTCGGCGAGCATCCGCGCGGCGGTGAGGGTGCCCTCGCCGCCGATCGGGATCAGCGCGTCCAGCCCCAGCCGGGCCACCAACTCCTCGCCGTTGTCGCAGGCTTCGCGGAGCCGCCCGCGCTCCAGCCGGGACGAGCCGAGGATGGTGCCGCCGCGGGCCAGGATGCCGCTCACGGAGTTGATGTCGAGGGGCCGGTACCGGCCGTCCAGCAGGCCCCTGAAGCCGTCGTCGAAGCCGATGACCTCATCCCCCCTGTCGTGCACGGCGCGGTGCACGATGGACCGGATCACGGCGTTCAGACCGGGGCAGTCTCCGCCAGCGGTGAGGACTCCGATACGCATGCGATTCGCTTCCTGTCCTGCTCGGTGACTCTGCGAGCTCGGCGAGGGTGAACACGTGCGATTGTTCCACGTCGGCAGCGCGGCGGGCACTCCGTCCCAGCAGGTGGGCGCCCCGGCCCGGCGGTCCTCCGGGGTACCCGGAACGCCCCCGCCCGACACTCCGTACGACGGAGCCGTCACGCACCGCGACCTGGCGGGCGCGCTCACCGGTGCCCTGGGTATTGTCCCGCGTAGAGGCGTGCTCTGCGGGGCGCTTTCCGACCGTACGAGGGAGTGGGCGCGTGACGCGCAGCGTGTACGTGACGGGTATCGGCCGCGGCGACGGGCGGCAGGTCGTCGAGCTGGGGGTCATGGAGCTGCTGACCCGGCAGGTCGACCGGGTGGGGGTCTTCCGCCCGCTGGTGCACGACGGGCCCGACCGGCTCTACGACCTGCTGCGCAGCCGCTACCGGCTGACCCAGCCCGCCGGGACGGTCTTCGGGCTCGGCTACGACGAGGCCACCGCGCTCCAGGCGGAACGTGGCCAGGACGCACTGGTCGAACGGCTGGTCGAGCGGTACCACGAGGTAGCCGGGGACTACGAGACGATGCTGGTGCTCGGCACGGACTACGCCGACACCCAGCTCCCCGCCGAACTGGCGCTCAACGCCCGGCTGGCCAACGAGTTCGGCGCCCGGGTCATCCCGGTGGTGCCCGGCGGCGGCCAGCTCGCGGAGTCGGTCGCCGCGGAGGTGCGCAACGCGTACCACGCCTTCGACGCGCTGGGCTGCGAGGTCATCGCCATGATCGCCAACCGGGTGCGGGGCGGCGAGGCGGCGGCGGCCGCGCGCGACCTCGGCGAGCGCCTCCCGGTGCCGGTCTACGTCCTGCCGGAGGAACCGGCGCTCTCCGCCCCCACCGTCGCCCAGATCAAGGACGCGCTCGGCGCCGAGCTGCTGCTCGGCGACCCGTCCGGACTCGCCCGCGACGTCCGGGACTTCGTCTTCGGCGGTGCCCATCTGCCCACCTTCCTCCCGGCGTTGACCGAGAACTGCCTGGTCGTCACCCCGGGCGACCGCGCCGACCTGGTGGTGGGCTCGCTGGCCGCGCACGCCGCGGGCTCCCCGCCCATCGCCGGGGTGCTGCTCACCCTGGGCGAGCACCCGGGCGCCGAGACGCTGGCACTGGCCACCCGCCTCGCACCCGGCAGCCCGGTGCTGACGGTCCCCGGCCGCTCCTTCCCCACCGCCGCCGAACTGTCCGCCCTGGAGGGCAAACTCACCGCGGCCACCCCCCGCAAGGCGGAGATCGCCCTCGGCCTGTTCGAGAACCACGTGGACGCCGACCGGCTCAGCGAGCGGCTCGCGGTGGTGGGCAGCGCCCGGGTGACGCCCATGATGTTCGAGCACCAGCTGGTCCAGCGGTCCCGCGCGGCCCGGCGGCACATCGTGCTGCCGGAGGGCACCGAGGAGCGGGTGCTGCGCGCCGCCGAGGTACTGCTGCGGCGCGGCGTCTGCGACCTCACCCTGCTGGGCGACGGCGACGTGGTGCGCAAGCGCGCCGCCGAGCTGGGCGTGGACCTGCCGGTGCTCGGGGAGGGCGAGATCCCCGAGGGCTCCGGGGCGGTGGCGCGGATCGTCGACCCGGCCACCTCCCCGCTGCGGGAGCGGTTCGCCGAGCTGTACGCGGAGCTGCGCTCCCACCGGGGCGTCACCTTCGAGCTGGCCTTCGACGTGGTGGCCGAGGTGTCGTACTTCGGGACGCTGATGGTCCGTGAGGGGCTGGCGGACGGCATGGTGTCGGGCGCCGCGCACTCCACCGCGGCCACCATCCGGCCCGCCTTCGAGATCATCAAGACCACCCCGGACGCCTCGATCGTCTCCTCGGTCTTCTTCATGTGCCTCGCCGACCGGGTGCTGGTCTACGGCGACGCGGCCGTCAACCCGAACCCCGGGGCGGAGGAACTCGCCGACATCGCCGTGCAGTCGGCCGCCACCGCCGCCCGGTTCGGGGTGGAGCCGCGCGTCGCGATGCTCTCCTACTCGACGGGCACCTCCGGCTCGGGCGCCGACGTGGACAAGGTGCGGCGCGCCACCGAACTGGTCCGGGAGCGACGCCCCGACCTGCTGGTGGAGGGCCCGATACAGTACGACGCCGCCGTCGAGCCCTCGGTAGCGGCGACCAAGCTGCCCGGCTCCCAGGTGGCGGGCCGGGCCACGGTGCTGGTCTTCCCCGACCTCAACACCGGCAACAACACCTACAAGGCGGTGCAGCGCTCGGCGGGCGCGGTCGCCGTCGGGCCGGTGCTCCAGGGGCTGCGCAAACCGGTCAACGACCTGTCGCGCGGCGCCCTGGTGCAGGACATCGTGAACACCGTGGCGATCACCGCCGTCCAGGCGCAGGGCGAGTCGCCGGGCGCGCCCGGCTGACCGCTCGCCCGCACCGCCCGCCTCCCCGAGGCGCCGTCCCACCGTCCTCGCGCAGAAAGCCCGATCCCGTGACCGGAACCCGCGTCCTCGTCCTCAACTCCGGGTCCTCCTCGGTGAAGTACCAGCTGCTCGACATGGAGACGGAGACCCGGCTGGCGGTCGGTCTGGTGGAGCGCATCGGCGAGGGCGCCTCGCGGCTGGCGCACACCCCGCTGAGCACCGGCGGCGGCCAGCGCGTCCAGCGGACGCCGGTGGCCGACCACGAGGCCGCGCTGAAGGCGGTGGCGGAGGAGCTGGCCGCGGACGGCCTCGGGCTGGACTCGCCGCGGCTCGCCGCGATCGGCCACCGCGTGGTCCACGGCGGGCTGCGGTTCACCGAACCGGCGCTGATCGACGAGGAGGTGATCGCGGAGATCGAGCGGCTGGTGCCGGTCGCGCCGCTGCACAACCCGGCGAACCTGACGGGCATCCGCACGGCGCGGGCGCTGCGCCCGACGCTGCCCCAGGTGGCGGTGTTCGACACCGCGTTCCACGCCTCGATGCCGGAGTACGCCGCGCGGTACGCGATCGACGCGCGGATCGCGGACGAGCACCGCATCCGCCGCTACGGCTTCCACGGCACCTCGCACGCCTACGTCGCGCGCCGCGCGGCGCGGCTGCTCGACCGGGACCCGGCCGGGCTGAACCTGATCGTGCTGCACCTGGGCAACGGCGCCTCGGCCTCGGCGGTGCGGGGTGGCCGCTGTGTGGACACCTCGATGGGGCTGACCCCGTTGGAAGGGCTCGTGATGGGTACCCGGTCCGGGGACATCGACCCGGCGGTGGTCTTCCACCTCGGCCGGGTCGCCGGAATGTCGATGGACGAGGTGGACACGCTGCTGAACCGGCACAGCGGCCTGGCCGGGCTGTGCGGCGACAACGACATGCGGGAGATCCGCCGCCGGATCGACGCGGGCGACGCCGCGGCCCAGCTGGCCTTCAACGTGTACACGCACCGGCTGCGCAAGTACGTCGGCGCGTACCACGCCGTGCTGGGCCGGGTCGACGCGGTGGTGTTCACGGCGGGTGTCGGGGAGAACTCGCCCCCGGTCCGGGAGGCCGCCGTGGCGGGGCTCGACGCCTTCGGGCTGGCCGTCGACCCCGAGCTGAACACCCGGGACTCGGCCGAACCGCGGCTGGTCTCGCCCGCGGGCGCGCGGGTCGCGGTGGCCGTCGTCCCGACCGACGAGGAGCTGGAGATCGCCCAGCAGACCCACGCGCTCGTCGCCCGGTAGGGCGGGGCCTCGGCTCTCCGGTTCGTTTCATTCGTAAACAAACCGATAGGATCGCACCATGCGCCGTTCCAAAATCGTCTGCACCCTGGGCCCGGCCACCGACACGCTCGAACAGCTCACCACGCTGATCGACGTCGGCATGAACGTGGCCCGGTTCAACATGAGCCACGGGACCCACTCGGACCACGAGGAGCGGTACCACCGCCTCCGTCAGGCCGCCGAGGCCACGGGCCGGGCGGTCGGGGTCCTCGCTGACCTCCAGGGCCCCAAGATCCGGCTGGAGACCTTCGCCGACGGCCCCGTCGAGCTGGTCCGGGGCGAGGAGTTCACCATCACCACCGAGGAGGTGGCGGGCGACCGCTCCCTCTGCGGCACCACCTACAAGGGGCTCCCCGGGGACGTCGCCAAGGGCGACCCGATCCTCATCAACGACGGCAACGTCGCCCTCCAGGTGACCGAGGTGGCGGGCCCTCGGGTGCACACCATCGTCATCGAGGGCGGGGTGATCTCCGACCACAAGGGCATCAACCTGCCCGGCGCCGCCGTCAACGTCCCCGCGCTGTCCGAGAAGGACATCGAGGACCTGCGGTTCGCGCTCCGCCTCGGCTGCGACATGGTCGCCCTCTCCTTCGTGCGCGACGCCTCCGACGTACGGGACGTGCACCGGGTGATGGACGAGGTCGGACGGCGCGTCCCGGTGATCGCGAAGGTGGAGAAGCCGCAGGCGGTCGCCAACATGCAGGACGTCGTCATGGCCTTCGACGGGGTGATGGTGGCCCGCGGTGACCTGGCCGTCGAGTACCCGCTGGAGCGGGTGCCGATGGTGCAGAAGCGGCTGGTCGACCTGTGCCGCCGGAACGCGAAGCCGGTCATCGTCGCCACCCAGATGATGGAGTCGATGATCACCAACTCCCGCCCCACGCGCGCCGAGGCGAGCGACGTCGCCAACGCGATCCTGGACGGCGCGGACGCGGTGATGCTGTCCGCCGAGTCCTCGGTGGGCCAGTACCCGGTCGAGACGGTCACGACGATGTCCCGGATCGTGGAGGCGGCCGAGACGGAGCTGCTGGGCCGGGGCCTCCAGCCGCTGGTGCCCGGCAAGAAGCCGCGTACGCAGGGCGGTTCGGTGGCGCGCGCGGCCTGCGAGATGGCGGACTTCCTGGACGCCAAGGCGCTGGTGGCGTTCACCAAGTCGGGGGACACCGCGCGGCGGCTCTCCCGCTACCGCACGAGCCAGCCCATCCTCGCGTTCAGCGAGGACCCCGCGACCCGCAACCAGCTGACCCTCAGCTGGGGCGTGGAGACCTACGTGGTGCCGCACGTCGACCACACCGACGAGATGGTCGACCTGGTGGACGCGGAGTTGCTGAAGCTCCAGCGCTACGACCAGGGCGACACCATGATCATCACGGCCGGTTCGCCGCCCGGCGTCCCCGGAACCACCAACATGGTGCGGGTGCACGCGCTGGGCAACGCCCAGGGCGGCTGAGCCACACCCCGCTGACGCGACGCCAGCGCCACGCGCACGGGCCCGCCCCCGATCGGGGGCGGGCCCGTGGCGCGCCGGGCGGTGCCGACCCGGTCGCCGACGACGACTCAGGTACCGGTGGCCAGGTGCCGGTCACTCAGCTGCCGGTGGCTCAGTTTCCGGTGGTGACCTGCTGGTTCAGCCCGGGGATGGTGAGGTTCCCACCGAACTGGCCCGCCTGCGTGACCTTCACCTTGGTGAAGAACACCTCGGCGATGTTCAGCGGCGGCGGGTTCTCCGGGTTGAAGGTGACCGGGATCAGCCCGAAGAGGTTGCCCTTCAGCTCCTCGGTGTACATCACGGTGCCGCCACGCACGGTGGAGGTGCTGCCCTGGGCGGCCCGGGCGTGGTGCTCGACCCCACCCGGCGCTGGCACGGTCTGGTGCAGGTCGACGATGTCGAGGCTGTCCGCCGTGTACTTGAGGACCTGCTTGGTCTTCCCGTTCGCCATCGTGACGTTGACGACGCCCTTGTAGTCCAGCTTGTGCAGGGTGAGCGAGGTGGCCTCCAGGTACCAGGGGGAGTTGGGCAGGGTGGCCGGGGTGTCCTCGTCCTCGCCCGGGTCCTTCTTCTCCTCGACGCACGGGAACGGCTTCTTGCCGTCCTCGTCCGGCTCGGCCGCCGCGTCATCGGTGCCCTTCTCGCCCTTCCCGTCCTTCTCCCCGGCGTCCTTGGCCGCGTCCTTGGCGTCCTTCGTCGCGTCGGAGAGCTTCTCCCGGGCCTTCTCGGCGCGTTCCTTCGCCTTGTCGACGGTCTCGCGGGCCTTGTCGCCCGCCGCGTCACCGTCGGAGGAGCCCGAGGAGTCAGAGGAGCCGGAGCTGTCCTGTTCGCGCTCCCGCTCGGCGGCCTCGCGCCGTTCGCGCTCCTCCGCCTCCTTCTTCTCCTTCGGGGTGAAGATGTCGCGGAGCTTGTCGCCGAGGCCCAGCGGGTCGAGGGGGTTCTTCGGTTCGGTGTCCTCGCCCGAGCCGCCGGAGTCCGCGGAGTCGCCGTCGTCGGGCGCCTCCTCGCCGGAGCCGCCGGAGTCCCCGGAGCCGCCGTCCGAACCGCCGGAGCCGGACCCGCCGCCGGAGCCCTCACCGGACTCCTCGCGCTCCTTCTCGGCCTTCTCCCGGGCGGCCTTCTCCTTGGCGGCGCGCTCCTTCTCCCGCTTCTCCCGGGCCTCCCGCTCCTTCTCCCGCTTCTCCTTCGCCTTCTCCTTCGCGTCCTTCTGGTCCTGCTCGTCCTCGTCCGCCTCCTTGTCCGGCGCGGACACGCACGGCCCCTCCTTGAAGGGGTTCTTGGGCAGCGGCTTGGCGTTCGCCAGCTGGGGCGTGAGGCCCATGCCCATGAGGACCGCCGAGGGCATCGCGGCGAGGGCTATCGCCTTGCCAGCCGGCACGTGCAGCCGGGTCAGCAGCGGCTTCCGCGGAGCCGCGTGCCGCGGTCCGCTCTTCGCGCGGGGGGTGTCGGCGGCGGGCTCGCGCTCCGCGCCCGGCTCCTCGTGCGCCTCGTCACCCGGCACGATGCCTCCCGTTCCCGTGGTTCGGGGCTCCGCTGGGCGAAGCCGCTCCAAAGAGTGCTGGGTCCTCCCGGGAACCGGTCCCGGGATCGTTGGCGCCCTTCGCCGCGTCCGCGTCGTCCTGGGCCGCGTCCTCGCCGGCGGTGTCGTCGGCGGCGGCTCCGGCGGCCGAACCGCCCTTCTCCTCGGCGTCGTTGGCGGACCTCCGCGCGCCGGACCCGCCGTCGGGGGAACCGGCCTCCCCGGGGCCGCGGGCCGCGGGCCGGCCGGGCGCCCAGGCGATGCCCAGCGCACCACCGATTAGCCCGGGCAGGAAGCCCAGCAGGAAGGCCCCCACGTTCGAGACGACGAGGGAGACCAGGGCCAGCAGGATCGCCGCGACACCGGCGAACACCCGGGAGGTGGGCTGGAACCACATGGTCAGCCCGAGCACGACCAGCAGGACCCCGATGATCAGCGAGCCCGCGCCCGCGGTCGTCGACATCCGGATGGTCAGCGAGCCCAGGGTGAGGTTCTGGTAAGGGATGTACATGATGGGGATGCCCGCGAACAGCGTCAGCATCCCGCCCCAGAACGGGCGCTGTCCGCGCCACTCCCGGAACGAACTGCGCTTCTGGCTGATCGTTTCCTTCAGCCGTGGTCGCGTGTCGGCGCTCATGTCGTACAGCTCCTCGGGACTGGCACACATCTTGCGGGTGGAGCTGACCGTACGGGCGGAGGAGGAGGCCGAGGGGCCCCGCGCTCCGCGCGTTCACCCCGCGCCCGTACGGTCGGGATCAGGAGCTCAGTAGCACTCCTGCTTGCCCTTCTTGACGGCCATGTGCAGACCGCTCAACTTGAAGGTGCCCGCCGTGGTCGCCCAGGCGCGCTGCTCGACGTCGGTGAACCGCACGGACTCCGCCTGCTGCGAGAAGGAGTCCTTGAGGTACTTGTCGCCCTTCGACGGACCGGGGCCCTTGGTGGTCTTGTCCACCGAGACACCGATGTCGATGTTGTTGAAGCTGGCGTTGGCGCTCAGGTCATCGGCGTCGATGTAGAGCTTCTTCGCCTCGACCTTCGGGCCGCCCTTGGCGCCCGCCGTCAGCTTCATCGTGACGTCGCCGAAGACCGGCACCGGCACGACGACGGACTGGCAGAGATTCTCGATCTTCGCCGAGTTCATGCCCACGACGGCGACGGGCTTGTCGCCGTCCTTCGTGCTGTCCACGGCGCCGTACTGGACGAAGCCCGTGCCGTCCAACTGGTCGGCGGTGACTTTGAACTGCTGGCCGGAGACGCTGAACGACGCCGCCAGTGCGCCCTGTGAGAGGGCGACGCCTATCGCGGCCGTAGCGGCAACGCTCGGCACCATGACGACAGCGAAGCGCTTCCATCTGGTCCCGCCACGAGCCAGGGACTCCATGACTTTCCTCCTTCTCGGACGTACATCTCCGGCCTGGAGAACCGCACTTGGGGCCGCTCCCTGCCTGGGATGGGAGAAGTGCTACGTCCTCGGGAAGGGGAACGCCGTCTTCGGAAGGCACTGACGCCACGTCCGAGCTGTCGGCGAACACCCCCGAGCGACAACCACCGGCCACGCTCTCGCGCGACCCTGTTCACGCGGGCAGGCCCCGCCACACGGCGAGTACCCCCCTGCCCCGCTCGGTGGGGACCCCAAGGCCGCTGGGCGCCGAATGGTTGCCGGGCTGCGGGCAAGGGACCGAGCTTGGCCGATCGTGGTCCATCCGCAGGATTCGCACAAGGGGTTCGTTACTTACGAGTAACAGCCAGATAACCGGCGTCTGAAGGTCGTGTGGCGCGCCGCCACAGAGGGTCGCCGGACTCCCCGTCGGCATAACCGCCCCATCCGGACACCGAAGGGCGAAGCGACGGGCGTCACTTACTGCGAGTAACAGCGGCCACGATTGCCAATTTTTGGCAAAAGCGCAGCCGCTGTTGTCGCTAAATCAATCAGTGTCCCCGGGGGTTCCGCGGCGGCTCAGAACAGCACCCGCGCCAGCGCCCCGCGCGCGCTCACCACCCGCGGATCCTCCCCGCCGATCACCTCGAACAGCTCCAGCAGCCGCACCCGGACCGACTCCCGCTCCTCGCCGGTGGTCCGCCGCACGGTCTCCACCAGCCGCCCGAAGGCGTCCTCCACGTGGCCACCCGCCATGTCGAGGTCGGCCGCGCGCAGTTGGGCCTCCGTGTCGTCCGGCCGCTCGGCCGCGTCCGTCCGCACCCGCTGGGCGTCCAGGTCCCGCACCCGGCCCAGCAGTTCGGACATCGCCAGACCGACCTTGGCCTCCTCGTTGCCCGGCTCCCCCTGGAGGACCTCGCGGTACGCGCGCACTGCGGCGTCCAAGTCGCCGGAGTCCAGCGCCTCCTGGGCCGCCGCCAGCACAGGGTGCTCCGGCTCCTCGGGCCCGGCCTCCTCGGCGTCCTCGCCCTCCCCCTCCGGCAGGCCCTGGATACCGGTGATCCCGAAGCGCTCCTCGGCGACCTGCACCAGCTGGTCGAAGGTCTGACGAATCTGCTGTTCGGCGGCGACGCCCTGGAACAGCGGCAGCGGCTGACCGGCCACCACGGCGAAGACCGCGGGGATGCCCTGGACGCCGAACTGCTGCATCAGCATCTGGTTCCGGTCCACGTCGATCTTGGCCAGGAGCACGCGGCCCGCGTACTCCCGCGTCAGACGCTCAAGAACCGGCGAGAGCTGCTTGCACGGCTCGCACCACTCCGCCCAGAAATCGATGACGACCGGCACCTCGGCGGAGCGCTGGAGGACCTCCGCCTCGAAACCCGCCTCGTCGACATCGATCACCAGGCCGGCCGGGGCGGCGGATCCGCCCCCGGCGCGCGCCTGCTCCGCCTTCTGCTTGGCCTCGCCCGCGGCCTTCACCGCGGCGAGGTCGACTACTCCGCTCATGGACATGTTGCGTGGCTGCATGAGACCAGTCTCCCCCCTTCACGCGGTGCTCGTGCGCGGTGCGGTCGTCCGCGCCGGGTCCCCACCCGGCGTGTGGTTGTCGCGGCGGTGCACCGGGGGACCGAACCTCCCGGTGCACCGGTGATTCCGCTACACCCCGTAGCGTAACTCGGCCCTCCCCCGGCCCCGCAAGCCTCCCCGGCACCGGACGCGGTGATCCGTCACACAGGTACCGCCCGACCGACCGGGGGGTATGGTCGGCGGCATGTCCGCTGCCGCACCCCGCCGCGCCGGTCGTCCTCGCAGCGCACAGGCGGATCACGCGATTCTCGACGCGACCCGCTCCGCCCTCGTCGACCTGGGCTGGAGCAAGCTGACGATGAGCGACGTGGCCCAGCGGGCGGGGGTCGCCAGAACCACCCTCTACCGACGCTGGACGAGCAAGAGCGAACTCGTCGTCGACGCCGTCGCCGTGCTCTTCGACGAACTCGCCCTGCCCGACCGGGACAGCCTGCGGGCCGACGCCGAGGGGCTGGTGCTCGCCTTCGCGTCCCTGCTGGAGCGGCCCGAGGCGAAGACGGCTTTGATGGCCGTGATCGCCGAGTCCACCCGCGACGAGGCGCTCCGCCACCGCATCCGGGAGACCATCGTCGACCGGCAGAAGCGGCTCGTGCAGGTCGGGCGGGAGCGGGCGCGGCGGCGCGGCGAACTGCCGCCCGACCCCGGGGAGTCCGGGGCCTCCGCCCACATAGACGACCTGGTCTTCGACGTGGTGGCCGGGGCCGTGGTGCACCGCTCGCTGGTGAGCGGGGAGGTGGTGGACCCGGAGTGGGTCCGCCGCTTCACCACCCTGCTGCTCGGGGGCCTCGGCGCCGTCAGCGAGGGCTGAACGAACGGACCGGGAACCCGGGAGCGGGCGGGCGCCGCCCCCGGCCCCGTGCCGCTCAGAAGCCGGGCGGCTCGGTGTAGACGCCCCACTCGGCACGCAGGGTGTCGCAGATCTCCCCGAGCGTGGCCTCGGCGCGCACCGCCTCCAGCATCGGCTCGATCATGTTGTCCTCGCCACGCGCCGCGACGGCCAGCGCCTCCAGCGTCCGCTGGACGGCGCCCTCCTCCCGCGCCGCCTTCCGCCCGCCCAGGACACGCACCTGCTCGCGCTCCACCTCGTGGCTGACGCGGAGGATCTCCAGGTCGCCGGTGACCGAACCGGTGTGGCAGTTGACGCCGACGACCTTCTTCTCGTCCTTCTCCAGCGCCCGCTGGTAGCGGAAGGCGGACTCGGCGATCTCGCCGGTGAACCAGCCGTCCTCGATCCCGCGCAGGATGCCGGAGGTGATCGGGCCGACGGGGTGGTTGCCATCCGGCACCGCCCGCCGCCCGCGCTCCGCGATCTGCTCGAAGATCTTCTCCGCGTCCGCCTCGATACGGTCGGTCAACTGCTCGACGTACCAGGAACCGCCCAGCGGGTCGGCGACGTTGGTGACTCCGGTCTCCTCCATCAGCACCTGCTGGGTGCGGAGCGCGATCTCCGCGGCCTGCTCGCTGGGCAGCGCCAGCGTCTCGTCCAGCGCGTTGGTGTGCAGCGAGTTGGTGCCGCCGAGCACCGCCGCCAGCGCCTCAACCGCCGTGCGGACCACGTTGTTGTACGGCTGCTGGGCGGTGAGCGAGACCCCGGCGGTCTGGGTGTGGAAGCGCAGCCACTGCGCCTTCTCGCTCTTCGCGCCGTACACGTCGCGCATCCAGCGGGCCCAGATCCGCCGCGCGGCACGGAACTTGGCGATCTCCTCGAAGAAGTCGACGTGCGCGTCGAAGAAGAAGGAGAGGCCCGGCGCGAAGGTGTCGACCTCAAGTCCCCGGCTGAGACCCAGCTCGACGTAGCCGAAGCCGTCGGCCAGCGTGTAGGCCAGCTCCTGCGCCGCGGTGGAGCCCGCCTCGCGGATGTGGTAGCCGGAGACGGACAGCGGCTTGTAGGCCGGGATCCCGTGCGCGCAGTGCGCCATCAGATCCCCTATCAGCCGCAGGTGGGGCTCCGGGGGGAAGAGCCACTCCTTCTGCGCGATGTACTCCTTGAAGATGTCCGTCTGGAGCGTGCCGTTCAGCACCGCGGGGTCGACGCCCTGCCGCTCGGCGGCGACCAGGTACATGCAGAAGACCGGGACGGCCGGGCCGGAGATGGTCATCGAGGTGGTGACGGAGCCGAGCGGGATGTCCCGGAAGAGGACCTCCATGTCGGCGGCGGAGTCGATCGCGACGCCGCAGTGGCCGACCTCACCGAGCGAGCGCGGGTCGTCGGAGTCCCGCCCCATCAGCGTCGGCATGTCGAAGGCGACCGAGAGTCCGCCGCCCCCGGCCTCCAGGATCATCTTGTACCGCTCGTTGGTCTGCTCGGCGTTGCCGAACCCGGCGAACTGCCGGATGGTCCAGGTCCGTCCGCGGTAGCCGGTCGGGTAGAGGCCCCGGGTGAAGGGGTACTCGCCCGGCCATCCGATCCGCTCGAACCCGGCGTAGCTGTCGCCCTCGCGCGGGCCGTACACCGGCTCCACCGGGTCGCCGCTGAGCGTGCTGAAATCCGCGTCCCGGACCCGCGCCGCGTCGAACCGCGCCTGCCACCGGTCGCGTCCCCTGCTGATCGCCTCGGCATCCATGTGTGCGTTCCACCCTCTCCACCGCCCCCGGCGCTGACGGCGAGGGACACTTACTAGGACGTCCTAGTAAGTGTCGACGCCCGGCCACCCGAAGGCAAGCCTCGGCCGGAGTGGGACCCCGGCGAGCCCCGGTCCGGTGTTCCCGTCCCCGCCCGCCGCGCGGACGGGAACGGCCGGGACCTCCCGGGGCACCGGACACGCCGGGCCGGACGCGGCACGGGCGGACGGGACGCGGGCTCAGCTGGTGGCGCTGGCGGGTCGCGGGGCGCCGTCGGTGATCAGCGGGCGCGTCTCCCGCACGATGGTCCGCTCCACGAAGAAGGCGGCGGTCGGGATGGTGCCGGAGAGCAGCACCCACAGCAGCTTCCCGAACGACCAGCGGGCCTTCTGCCCGAGGTCGAACGCGAAGACCAGGTAGATGATGTAGAGCACTCCGTGCGCCTGGGACACCAGGAAGGTGAGGTCCTCGCCGGTGTCGAAGCCGTACTTGAAGATCATGCAGGTGCTCAGCACCAGCAGCATCACGGCGGTGACGTAGGCCATCACGCGGTAGCGGGTCAGCACGCTCTTTTTCATGGACCCGAGCGTAACCGGGCATTCCGGAGGCTTCCGCGCCGCCCCGATACGGGACGGGGCGGGCGACGGGCCGGGAGCGGGAAGACGCCGGGCTACCGCCGCGCGGGCGGCGCCGGTCAGTCCGCGAAGTCGCCCGCTGCCACCCGCAGCGGGCGGAGCATCGCGAAGATCTCGCGGCACTGGTCCTCGTCGTAGGCGCCCATGCCGAAGTCCATCGCCATCAGCTCGCGGGTCGCGGCCTCACAGATCTCGCGGCCGCGCGGGGTGATCGAGGCGAGGGTGCCGCGCCCGTCGTCCGGGTTGGGGCGCTTGGCGACCAGCCCGGCGTTCTTCAGCCGGTCGATGGTGTTGGTGACGGAGGTCGGATGCACCATCAGCCGCTCCCCTATCTTCGACATGGGAAGCTCCCCGGCCTGCGAGAAGGTCAGCAGCACCAGGGCCTCGTACCGGGCGAAGGTCAGCCCGTACGGCTTGACGACGGCGTCCACCTCGGCCAGCAGGATCTGCTGCGCCCGCATGATCGACGTGATCGCGGCCATGGACGGCGCCGCTCCCCAGCGCTGCCGCCAGTGCTCGTCGGCGCGGGTGATCGGATCGAACGACAGACTCAGCGGTTTCGGCACGGTCGCGACCCTACCGGCCACCGCCCCGGCCGATCCGGCTGTCTCAGCACTCGGGCCGGGGGATGGCGCGGTTCCGACGGGGCGGCTCAGTCCGCGAGATGACGCTCGACCGTCTCGACCTTGGCGGTCAGGCCGTCGGTCACACCGGGGCGGATGTCGGCCTTCAGCACCAGCGAGACGCGGGGCGCCCGCTGTTCGACGGCGGCCACCGCCCGCCGCACCACCGCCATGCACTCGTCCCACTCGCCCTCCAGCGAGGTGAACATGGCGTCGGTGCGATGCGGCAGCCCGGACTCGCGCACCACGCGCACGGCGTCGGCGACGTACTCCCCCACGTCCTCGCCGACGCCGAGCGGGGTGACGGAGAAGGCGACGATCACGAGGCGGTGGCCTCTCCGCCCCGCTCCTCCCGGCGGGCGCGGGCGGCGATCACGCCGGCCTCCTCCTCGCGGCGCAGCAGCCGGTCGGCGTAGAAGCCGCCGAACGGCACCACCGACAGCACGAAGTAGAGCGCGACGCGGGGCAGCGGCCACTTGACGCGGTTCCAGGCGTCCGCCAGGAACAGCACGTACAGCACGAAGAGCAGGCCGTGGACGGCGCCCATCACCGGCACGGCGTTGAAGTCGGTCGTCCGCTTCAGTACGGAGCAGACGAGCAGCAGCAGGAAGGAGACTGCCTCGGGCACCGACGTGAGCCGGAGGCGGCGCAGGGCGGAGAGCGACTTGGGCGGCAGGCCGCTCGCGGTATCCAGTATGGCCACGGCTGGTCCTCAGATCATTTTGTGAAGGGATGCACAAGCTCTCTCATTGTGGCAGCCCTGCCGTGGATCACGGTGGCCAGGGTAGGTTCGCGGACGTGGCTGAGTTCCGGGTTCAGGGCACCAAGGTCCTCGCCGTCTCCCTCGGGGGCGCCGGTGAGGAGACGGTCAGGGCGAAGAACGGCTCCATGGTCGCCTACGAGGGTGAGATGGCGTTCAAGAAGCTGACCGGGGGCGGTGAGGGGGTCCGCGGGATGGTGACGCGGCGGCTCACCGGCGAACAGCTGACGATGATGGAGGTGCGGGGGCGCGGCGTCTGCTACTTCGCCGACCGGGCGAGCGACGTCAACCTCGTGCGGCTGTCCGGCGAGAAGCTGCACGTGGAGGCGAGCGCGCTGCTCTGCGCCGAGTCGGGGTTGCGGACCGGCACCACCTTCACCGGGCTGCGGGGCGCCGCGCAGGGCAACGGCCTGTTCACCACCGTGCTGGAGGGCGCCGGACAGGCGGCGCTGATGTCGCACGGCCCGGCGGTGCTGCTGCGGGTGGACCGCTCCACACCCCTCCAGGTGGACCCCGGCGCCTACCTGGCGCACCAGGGCGACCTGCGCCAGCAGCTCCAGTCCGGGGTGAACTTCCGGGCGCTCCTGGGGGAGAGTTCCGGGGAGTCGTTCCAGATCCGCTTCGAGGGCGAGGGGCTGGTCTACGTGCAGCCGAGTGAGCGGAACACCGTCGGAGGGGAGCTGTAGTGCCGTTCCGGGAGGTCAGCTCGAAGCTGGTGGAGGCCACGGTGCTGCCCGGGCAGCGGGTCTTCAGCCAGCGCGGCGCGATGATCGCCTACCGCGGGGCGGTCACCTTCACGCCCACCACGCGCGGCGCGCAGAGCGGGGTGATGTCGATGATCGGGCGCCGGGTCGCGGGCGAGGCGGCCCCGCTGATGACGGTCGAGCCCGCGCCGGGCGCCACCGCCCCGCCCGGATCCCCCTGCGGCACGGTCCTGTTCGGGCACGGCGGCCACCACGTCGAGGTGATCGAGCTGTCCGGGGACACCCTGTGTGTGGAGGCGGACCGGCTGCTCGCCTTCGACGGCTCGCTGGAGCAGGGCACCCTCTTCCTCGGCAAGGACGGCGGGGTGCGGGGGATGCTGCGCGGCCAGGTCTCCGGCCAGGGCCTGTTCACCACCACGCTGAAGGGCAGCGGTTCGGCCGCGGTGCTGGCGCACGGCGGGGCGCTGCGGCTGCCGATCACGCCGGACCGGCCGGTGCACGTCGACCCGCAGGCGTACGTGGCGCACCACGGCGAGGTGCGCAGCAGGCTGTCCACGGCGCTGGGCTGGCGGGACATGGTGGGGCGGGGTTCGGGAGAGGCGTTCCAGCTGGAGCTGTCGGGCAGCGGCGCCGTGTTCGTCCAGGCGAGCGAGGAGAAGCTGTGAGCGCACCGGTACCGCTGGACTTCCGCACGCTGCCGTCCAACGACAACGTCAACCCCTACGCCTTCAGCGTGGAACTGAACGGGCGGTGGTTCCTCCAGAAGGGCAAGATGGTCGCCTACTACGGGCAGATCGACTTCCAGTCCATCGGCCACGGCCCGCTGGACCGCCTGATCGCCTCCAGCTTCCACTCCCCGCTGCACGCCTCGGACTGGGTGGTCGCCGAGGGGCACGGCAAGATGCTGCTGGCCGACCGGGCCTTCGACGTCAACTCCTACGACCTCGACGACGGCAACCTCACGATCCGTTCGGGCAACCTGCTGGCCTTCGAACCCTCGCTGTCGCTGAAGCAGTCGATCATTCCGGGCTTCGTCACCCTGATCGGTGACGGCACCTTCGTCGCCGCGTCCAACGGGGAGGTGCACCTCGTCGAACCGCCGATCCGGGTCGATCCGCAGGCGCTGGTCGGCTGGTCGGACTGCCCCTCGCCGTGCCACCACTACGACCACCAGTACCTGACCGGGGTGCTCGGCGGTCTGCGCTCCCTCACCGGGATCGGCGGGGCCTCCGGCGAGGAGCACCAGTTCGACTTCGTCGGCTCGGGGACGGTGCTCATCCAGTCCACGGAGACGCTGCTGGCCGAGCGGGACACCGGTGGGGTGCCGGGCCAGCCCGGGGTTCCCGGCGGCGCCCCGGGCACCCCGCCGGACGACCGTGGCGGCCGCCAGGCGCCAGGTCAACTCGGCGCGTTGCAACGCCGGTTCGGGCGCTGACCGCTGAACTGCCCCCGGGGAACGCGGGCGTGGCGATCCCCGTACAGCGCTCGCCCCCGCCTCCGTCTCGCGGCGGCCACCACGCCACGTAAGCACATATGTACGACTCTCGGTAAGGTCACACGGTATGGACACAGAGAACGGCAGCCGCTGGCTCGACGACGAGGAGCAGCGGACGTGGCGGACCTATCTGGAGACCAGCCGCCTGCTGATGTACCAGCTGGAGCGGGACCTCCAGCCGTTCGGCCTGACCATGAACGACTACGAGATCCTGGTGAACCTGTCCGAGGCCGCCGAGCGGCGGATGCGGATGAGTGACCTGGCGTCCGCCACCCTCCAGTCCAAGAGCCGCCTCTCGCACCAGATCACCCGCATGGAGCGGAAGGACCTGGTGCGGCGGGAGAACTGCGAGTCGGACCGGCGCGGGCTCTACGCGGTGCTGACGGAACACGGCTGGGAGACGATGCGCTCGGTGGCACCGCACCACGTGGACTCGGTGCGGCGGCACTTCGTCGGCCGGATCGCCCCCGCCGAACTGGCCCGGCTGCGCGGCGCCCTGGAGCCGATCGCGGACACCCTGCGCGGACAGCGCCGCCGCCTCTAGGCCCGCGCTCCCCCGCCGGTGTCCGTCTCGCGCCCGGCCAGCGGGAGCCGCGCCACGAACCGCGCGCCCCCGCTGGCGGCGGCCGCGGCCGTCAGCGTGCCGCCGTGCCGCTCGACCACGTCCCGGGCGATGGCCAGGCCGAGTCCGGCGCCGCCCTCGTCACGGCTGCGCGCGTCGTCCAGCCGGACGAAGCGCTCGAAGATCCGCTCCCGTTCGGCCTCCGGCACCCCGGCGCCGTCGTCCTCCACCTCCAGCGCCAGCCACCCCTCCCCGTCCGGCCGCACCGCCACGTCGACGCGGCTGGCGGCGTGCCGCTGCGCGTTGTCCACCAGGTTGCCCAGCACCCGCGTCAACTGCCCCTGGGAGCCCAGGACCTCGCCCTCGGCCAGCTCGCCGGCGCGGACCGGGAGGCGGTCCCCGACGCGCTGCGCCAGCTCCTCCCCGGTGAGCGCCGCGAGGGACACCCGGGCGTGCGCCGGGCGCTCCCCGGCGTCCAGCCGGGCCAGCAGCAGCAGGTCGGCGGCGAGCGCCTGGAGGCGCACGGTGTCCGCCACCGCGCCGTCCACGTCCAGCAGTTCGGGGTGGGCCGCCGCGACCTCCAGCTGGGTGCGGAGCGAGGCGATGGGGCTGCGCAGCTCGTGCGAGGCGTCTGCGACGAAGCGGCGCTGCCGGTCGACGGAGCCCTCCAGCGCGGCCAGCGTCTCGTTGGTGGTGGTGGCCAGCCGCCCGATCTCGTCCCCGGAGCCGGGTTCGGGCACCCGGCGGGACAGGTCGGTGCTCGCGGTGATGGCCGCCATCTCGGCGCGGATCCCCTCCACCGGCCGCAGCGCCCGCCGGGTGACCAGCCAGGTGACGCCCGCGACGACGAGCAGCAGCACCGGCAGCCCCAGCAGCATGGCGCGGCTGGTGGCGGCGACCGCGTCCTCCTGGTCGCGGAGCGAGGCTCCGGCGTAGACGGTGACCGGCACCCCGTCCCGGGTGACGCTCTGCACCGCGACCAGGCTGAAGTCCTGTTCGCCCACGCGCTCGCCGGGCTTGTGGGTCACCTCTCCGTCGTCGTCCACGGGCAGGCTGACGGTGGTCTCCTCGCTGTCCCGGTCGACCTCGACGGGCTCGCGCCGCTGCGGGTACCCGAGCGCGCGGGGCGCCGCGGGAGCGTCCACGGCGGCGGCCGGACGCGCGGCGGCGCGGTCCTCCCGGTCCCGGTCGTCCCGGTCGTCGGGGTCGTCCCGGTCGTCGGGGTCGCCGGACCCGCCGTCGTACGAGTCGTCCCGCGAGTCGTCGTACGGGGAGTCGTCGTCCTGGTCGTCGTCCCGGTCGTCGTCCGGTTCGGGGGCGCGGTTGACGTCGGAGAGCGGGGGGCGTCCGCGCAGGGTGTCGCTGGCGGCCCGCACCCGGCCGGTGCCGTCCACGATCTGCACCGGCTCGTCCCCGTCCAGCCCGTCGGCCTCGGCGACCTCCGCCACGGGCAGGTCGGTGACCCCGGCGGCCACCTCGCGGGCCGACGTCTCCGCGGTCAGCCGCGCGTTCCCGGAGAGCCCGTCCCGCAGGGCCTGCACGACCAGGACGCCCGCCACCACCAGCGCGACCGCGACCACCGCGGTGGCCCCGGCCGCCGCCCGGGTGCGGACCGAGGCCCTACGCATCGGCGTCCACCAGCCGGTATCCGGCGCCCCGGACGGTGGCGATCCAGCCGGTGCCCAGCTTGCGGCGCAGCGCGCTCACGTAGACCTCGACGATGTTGACGTCCCCCTCGTACGCGAAGTCCCAGACGTGCTCCAGGATCTCCGTCTTGGAGACGACCTCGCCCGGCCGGGTCGCCAGGTACTCCAGCACCGCGAACTCCTTCGCGGTCAGCTCCACCGCCTCGCCGCCGACCTCGGCGCGGCGCCGTCCGGGGTCCACGCTGAGCGCGCCGAGCCGCAGCACCGTGCGGGCGCCCCTGGTCCGGCGGCGCAGCAGGGCCCGCACCCGGGCGAGCAGCACCACGTAGGAGAAGGGCTTGGTCAGATAGTCGTCGGCGCCGGTGTCCAGCCCCTCGGCCTCGTCGTACTCCCCGTCCTTGGCCGTCAGCATCAGCACCGGGGTCTCGTCCCCGGCGGCGCGCAACGCGCCGCACACCCGGTAGCCGTTCATGCCGGGCAGCATGATGTCGAGCACGATCAGGTCGTACGCGCCCTCGGTCGCCCGGTGCAGGCCGTCGACGCCGTCATGGGCGACGTCGACGGCGAAGCCCTCGGCGGTCAGGCCCTTGGCCAGGGACAGGGCGAGTCGGCGCTCGTCCTCCACGATCAGCACGCGCATACGGTCAGCCTGTCAGACGGTTCCTGAAGCCCCCTTCAGGCTCCTTCAGCTTCCCTTCAGCATCCGCGGTCCAGGGTGGTGACCATCGAACGACAGCCCCCGAGCACCCGGAGAGCGGACACCATGAAGCGGAAGATCGTCATCGCGACCGTCGCAGCAGGAGCCCTGATCGCGGGCGGCACGGCCACGGCCGTGGCCGCCGTGGGGTCGGACGGCGGAGGCTCCGGGAGCAGCGCCCCGGTCGTCACCGAGGACGGCAAGGACGACGACCGGGACGATGACCGGGACGACCGGGATGACCGGGACGACGACCGGGACGACCGCGACGGGGACGACCGGGATGACCGCGATGACCGGGATGACGCGTCCGCCGCGCGCGGGAAGGGCGTGATCAGCGCCGGGGAGGCCGCCAGCGCCGCGCTGGAGAAGGTGCCCGGCCACGTCACCGAACTCGACCTCGACGACGACGGCGGCGACGGGGACGGCGGCCGGAACGGCCTCGTCTGGGAGGCCGACGTGCTGAGCACGAAGGGCACCTGGTACGAGATCACGCTGGACGCCAGGAGCGGCAAGGTCCTCGCCGAGAAGCGGGACGACGACGGCGACGACGACGTGCGCCCGAGCACCGTTCGCGGCCTCGCGATCAGCGCCTCCCAGGCGGCCGAGCGCGCGGCCTCCGGCGGCGCGGTGGTCACCTCCGTCGACCTGGACACCGACGACGGCGCGCTGACCTGGGAGGTGGAGACGGCCGGGAAGGACGGCGCCGAGCGCGAACTGACCGTCGACGCCCGCTCCGGCCAGGTCCAGCAGGACACCGACCGCGACGACGACCAGGACGACGATGACCGGGACGACCGGGACGACGACGCGGACGACCGCGACGACGACCGGGACGATCAGGACGACGACCGGGACGACTGAGCGGACCGCTCCGGGCACGGTCGTGCGTGCCCGGAGCGGCCTTCCCCCGGAGGTGCGCGTCCCCGCACACCTCCGGCGGCGCGGGCCGGGCCTCCCGGTGCCCGGCCCGCGCCCCACATCCGGCGGCACCCGCCCGCCCCCGCGCCCCATCGCCCAACGGCGGTGGGGCGTACGTCTGTTGACGACGGGCGCAGCCCGGTCCCGCCCGGCCCGGCCGACGGCGGGCAGCGAGGACGGGTCCGCTCAGCGCCGCGTCAGCCGGCCGTCCCGGGGAGGCCGGTGTGGACCTCGGTGACGCCCTCGACCAGTTCGTCGGCGGCCGCGTAGGGGTCGAGCGTGCCCGCGGTCACCCGCGCCGCGAGCGCGTCGAGCCGCTGTCCGCCGTGGAGTTCCCCGATGCGCTCGCGCAGCGCGGTCACCGCGATCGTCTCGATCTCGCGGGCGGCCCGCCGGGTACGGCGTTCGGCGAGCGCCCCGCGCTCCGCCATCCAGCCGTGGTGCTTCTCCAGCGCCTCCACGACCTCGTCCAGCCCCTCCCCGCGCGCGGCGACGGTCTTCACGATCGGCGGCCGCCAGTCGCCGGGGGCGCGCGCCTCCCCCAGCCCGAGCATGTGGTTCAGCTCCCGCACGGTGGCGTCCGCGCCGTCCCGGTCGGCCTTGTTGACGACGTACACGTCACCGATCTCCAGGATTCCCGCCTTGGCGGCCTGGATGCCGTCGCCCATACCGGGGGCCAGCAGCACCACGCTGGTGTCGGCCTGCCCGGCGATGTCCACCTCGGACTGCCCCACGCCGACCGTCTCCACCAGGACGACGTCACACCCCGCCGCGTCCAGCACCCGGATCGCCTGCGGCGCGGCCCAGGCCAGCCCGCCGAGGTGCCCCCGGGTCGCCATCGAGCGGATGTAGACGCCCGGGTCGGAGGCGTGCTCACCCATCCGGACCCGGTCGCCGAGGAGCGCCCCGCCGGAGAACGGCGAGGACGGGTCGACGGCGAGCACGCCGACCCGGCGCCCCGCCCGCCGGTAGGCGCTGACCAGCGCCGAGGTCGAGGTGGACTTGCCCACCCCGGGCGAGCCGGTCAGGCCCACCACGTAGGCGTTCCCGCAGCGGGGCGCCAGCGCCGCCATCACCTCGCGCAGCTGCGGTGAGGCCCCCTCCACCAGGGAGATCAGCCGGGCGACGGCCCGGGGCCGCCCCTCGGCCGCCTGCTCGACGAGGGCTGCGATGTCCACGGGCATCTCCGCTCGGCTCCTCTGATCACGTCGGATATCCACTGCTCACACTCGGCCCGGGCCCGGGTCACCGGACCTCACCACGCCACCGGCGCCACCGCCTGACGCGCCACCGCCTGACGCCCACACGACGCCACGACCCCCCGGCGCGCGGGATCCGTTCCACGGGCCCGCGATCCGTCCTACGGGACCCGGACGATGAGCGCGTCGCCCTGCCCGCCACCGCCGCAGAGCGCCGCGGCACCGACACCGCCGCCACGCCGCCGCAGCTCCAGCGCGAGGTGCAGCACGATACGGGCACCGGACATGCCGATCGGGTGCCCCAGCGCGATCGCGCCGCCGTTGACGTTCACCTTTTCAGGGTCGGCGCCCAGGTCCTTCGTTGACTGCGCGGCGACCGCCGCGAACGCCTCGTTGATCTCGATCAGGTCGAGGTCCCCGACGCTCAGCCCCTGCTTCTTCAGCGCGTGCTGGATCGCGTTGGAGGGCTGCGACTGGAGCGAGTTGTCCGGGCCGGCGACGTTGCCGTGCGCGCCGATCTCCGCGATCCACTCCACACCCAGCTCCTCGGCCTTCGCACGGCTCATCACCACGACCGCCGCGGCGCCGTCCGAGATCTGCGAGGCGGAGCCCGCCGTGATGCTGCCGTCCTTCGCGAAGGCCGGGCGCAGCTTCGCCAGCGTCTCCGTGGTGGTGTCGGCCCGGATCCCCTCGTCCTCCGCGAACACCACCGGGTCGCCCTTGCGCCGCGGGATCTCCACCGGAGTGATCTCGGCCTCGAAGAGACCGGCCCGCTGGGCCGCCGCCGCCCGCTGGTGCGAACGCGCCGCGATCTCGTCCTGCTCCGCGCGCCCGAGGCCCAGCCGGGTGTTGTGCCGCTCGGTCGACTCGCCCATCGCGACGTTCTCGAAGGCGTCCGTCAGACCGTCGTGCGCCATGCAGTCCAGCATCTCGACGGCGCCGTACTTGTACCCGGCGCGGGACTTGGGCAGCAGGTGCGGCGCGTTGGTCATCGACTCCTGACCACCGGCCACCACGATGTCGAACTCACCGGCCCGCACGAGCTGGTCGGCGAGCGCGATGGCGTCCAGACCGGACAGGCAGACCTTGTTCACCGTGAGCGCCGGCACGCTCAGGGGAATCCCCGCCTTCACCGCCGCCTGCCGCGCGGGGATCTGCCCCGCGCCGGCCTGGAGCACCTGGCCCATGATCACGTACTCGACCTGGTCACCACCGACGCCCGCCCGCTCCAGGGCCGCCTTGATGGCGAATCCGCCCAGGTCCGCGCCGGAGAAGGGGGCCAGCGAGCCGAGCAGTCTGCCCATCGGCGTACGGGCGCCGGCGACGATCACCGAGGAGGCCGCGGGGGCCGCGGAGCTGGAGCTGCTGGACGTGCCCGTCATGGAGGATCCTTCCCACCGGAGGTTAACGAGGGTTATCGCCAATGTACTGAGCGGCGGAGGCGAGGGTCACTGCCCGGCCGGTGTGACCGTGCGCACGTTGCGTAACCGCGGCCCGAACGGTGGGATACCTCCATGCTGACGCGCATCGACCACATCGGGATCGCCTGCTTCGACCTCGACAAGACCGTCGAGTTCTACTCCGCCACCTACGGTTTCGAGGTGTTCCACACCGAGATCAACGAGGAACAGGGCGTCCGGGAAGCCATGCTCCGGATCAACGGCACGGACGACGGCGGCTCCTCCTACCTCCAGCTGCTGGAGCCGGTCCGCGAGGACTCCACCGTCGCCAAGTGGCTGGCCAAGAACGGCGAGGGCGTGCACCACATCGCCTTCGGCACCGCGGACGTCGACACCGACTCGGAAGCCATCCGGGACAAGGGCGTCCGCGTCCTCTACGAACAGCCACGGCGCGGCTCCATGGACTCCCGCATCACCTTCCTCCACCCGAAGGACTGCCACGGCGTCCTCACCGAGCTGGTCACCGCCGCCGCCCCGGACAGCGCCGGGCACTGACCACCGCGGCCAGTAGCCCAGCAGCCCCCTAACGCCGTCACGCCGTCACGCCGACCCCACAACCCGCAATCCCGGAGGGTCCGAGAGCCCCGGGGGCCACCGAGCCCCCGGAGACCGACGGACCCACGGGCAGGACGGACACGACGGGTAGGGGACCCACGGGCCAACACGGAGGACCCGCCCACGGGCCCCGGCGCCGCCGAGGCCCCGGACCACGGACACCAGGAGGGGCCCCCGCCCCCTCCGCTACCCGTCCGCCTTCCCACCTCCCCCGCCCTCCCCGTCCTCGGACGCTCCGACGGGCCCTCCAGCCCGGCCAGTTGAGCGGGTCCAGTGGGTCGAGCGACCGGGGAAGACCTCCCGATGTGTCAGGTTCGTAGCACTTCGCTCCGCTTCGACGCTGTTCACGGTAGGTCATATCGCTATTCACCGGTTTCCGGTGGATAGCACCGTTTCGCCCCCTTCCGTACCGGCTCGCGGTGGCAGTCCGTGCGGCGTCCGCGCCGGTGGCCCACGCCGTCCAGACGGGTCGCGCACCCGCCCCCGACCCTCGCCCCGTCTCCTTCCTCCACCCTCGTCCGAGAGCGGCGACCCGGCGGACGCGGCGGCCGGTTCGGCGGCGGCTCCGGGGCGCTTCCCTCGGCCCCGCAACCGTTCCGGAGCGGTTCGGCGGCCGGATTCCGGGGGCGCGGCGGCCTCCCGCGCCCCTCCCGTACCACCACCCGGCGCCGCTCCGCACCGCTCGATCGCCCCAGCCACACACCCCCGTCACACCGCGCACGCCGATCGGTCACCGGCAGCCCACGGATGCGGCCCCCTGACGCCCGCTTCTCCGCCCGGTAGAGTGGCCACTCGGCCGGGGCGGGCCCTCAGTTCCTCCTGAGAGCTCCGGGCTGGAGGCCCGTGCCGGGGCTCGGCCCACGTTCCGCCGATGATCTGACACCATTTCCGGGAGGGCCATCTCCACAGACCTTCTCTGAGAAGGTGCTCCGGATCATCTCCACGACGACCAGGGGACGGATGGGACCGCGCAGTGCGGGGCTACGACCGCTACGAGGCTGACGACCTCCTCTCGCAGTTCGAGGCCGAGCTGGAACGGCTGAAGAAGGAACGCGAGAAGGCCGTCGACCACGCCGACGACCTCGGCTACCAGGTCGAAGTGCTGCGCGCCAAGCTGCACGAGGCACGCCGCGCGCTCGCCACCCGCCCCGCGGGCTACGACAACCTCTCCCAGCAGGCCGAACAGCTGCTACAGAACGCGCAGATGCAGGCCGACCAGATGCGCGCCGACGCCGAACGGGAGCTGCGCGACGCCCGCGCCCAGACCCAGCGGCTGCTCCAGGAGCGGGCCGAGCAGCAGGCCCGTATGGAGTCCGAGCTGCACACCGAGGCCGTCCGCCGCCGCCAGCAGCTCGACCAGGAACTCGCGGAGCGCCGCTCCACCGTCGAGAACCACGTCAACGAGAACGTCGCCTGGGCCGAGCAGCTCCGCGCCCGCACCGAACAGCAGGCGCGGCGGCTCATGGAGGAGACCCGCGCCGAGGCCGACCAGTCGCTCACCGCCGCCCGCACCGAGGCCCAGCGCGTCGCCGAGGAGACCCGGCACCGGCTCACCGCCGAGGCCGAGCACGCCCGCGCCGAGGCCGAGGCCGTACTGCGCCGGGCGCGGGCCGAGGCCGAGCGGATGATGAACTCCGCCACGGCCCAGGCCCAGGAGGCCACCGAACACGCCGAGGCGCTGCGGACCAGCGCCGCCAGCGAGACGGACACCGCCCGCCACGAGGCCGCCGACCTGGTGCGCCGTGCCGAGCAGCGCTCCCGGGAGGCCGAGGACGCCCTCCGGGAGGCCCGCACCCAGGCCGCCGAGCGGCTCGCCGAGGCCGAGGAGAACATCGCCCGGCTCGTCGCGGACTGCGAGTCGGAGAACGAGCAGCGCACCCGCACCGCCAAGGCCGAGGTCGCCCGGGTGGTCAGCGAGGCCACCAAGGAGTCCGAGTCGCTCAAGGCGGAGGCCGAGCGACTCCTGGAGGACACCAAGGCCGAGGCGGAGCAGCTGATCGCCGAGGCCAAGGAGGAGGCCCGCACCACCACCGCCGAGGAGTCGGCGAACCAGCTCGCCGAGGCGGCCCGCACCGCGGAGGACGTCCTCACCAAGGCCGCCGAGGAGGCGAAGGCCACCACCCGCGCCGCCACCGAGGAGGCCGAGCGGGTTCGCGCCGAGGCCGAGGAGGAGGCCGACCGGCTGCGCGCCGAGGCCCACGACACCGCCGAGCAGCTCCGGGGCGCCGCGAAGGACGACACCAAGGAGTACCGGGCCAAGACCGTCGAACTCCAGGAGGAGGCACGGCGGTTGCGTGGCGAGGCGGAGGCGCTGCGCGCCGAGGCCGTCGAGGAGGGCGAGAGGATCCGCGGCGAGGCCCGCCGGGACGCCGTCGCGCAGATCGAGGAGGCCGCCACCCGCGCCGAGGAGCTGCTCACCAAGGCCAAGGCGGACGCCGAGGAGACCCGGAACGAGGCGAGCGGCGAGAGCGAACGCGTCCGTACCGAGGCCATCGAGCGCGCCACCAACCTCCGGCGGCAGGCCGACGAGGCGCTGGAGCGGGCCCGTACCGAGGCCGAGGAGCTGCGCACCGCGGCGGAGGAACAGGCCGGGGTCACCCGTACCGAGGCGGACGAGGCCGCGGCCCGGATCCGCGAGGAGGCCGAGCGCACCGCCCGCGATCGCGCCGAGGAGGCCGAGGCGGAGCTGGAGCGGCTGCGTACCGAGGCGCAGGAGCAGGTCAGCCAGGCGGAGACGCGACTGCGGGAGGCCCGGGCCGAGGCCGAGACGCTCCGCGAGGAGACCAGGGCCGACACCGAGCGCCAGCGGAACGAGACCGCCGAACGGCTCCGCACCCTCCAGCAGCAGGCCGAGGAGGAGGCCGAGCGGCTGCGCACCGAGGCCGCGGCGGACGCCTCCCAGGCACGCGCCGAGGGCGAGTCCGTCGCCGTGCAGCTGCGCAGCGAGGCCGCCTCCGAGGCGGAGCGGCTGCGCACCGAGGCGCAGGAGACCGCGGACCGGGTGCGCGCCGAGGCGGACGCGGCGGCCGAGCGCACCAACGCGGAGGCCGCCGAGGCGCTGTCGGCCGCCCAGGAGGAGGCCGCGCGGCGCCGCCGGGAGGCCGAGGAGCTGCTGGCCGAGGCGCGCGAGGAGGCACACCGGGAGCGCACCACCGCACGGGAGCAGAGCGAGGAGCTGCTGGCCGCCGCCCGACAGCGGGTCGACGAGGCGCAGACGGAGGCGGAACGGCTGGTCGCGGAGGCGGAGCGGCGGGCCGCCGAGCTGGTCGCGGCCGGCGAGGAGGAGGCCCAGCAGGTGCGCGACTCCGTCGCGGGGCTGCGGGAGGCCGCCGAGGCCGAGCTGGCCGAGCTGCGCACCGCCGCCGAGACGGAGGTGGCCGAACAGCGCCGGGAGGCCGCAGCGGAGACGGCCGCCGCGAAGGAGCGCGCGGAGCGCACCGTCGCGGAGGCGGGCGCCGAGGCCGAGCAGGTCCGGGCGGAGGCGGAGCGGCTGGCGGACAGCTCACGCGAGGAGGCGGCGAAGCGCCGTCAGGACGCCGCCACGCAGGCCGATCAGCTCGTCGCCGAGGCCCAGGAGGAGGCCCGGCGGGTGCAGGCCGCCGCGGAGGAGCAGGCCGACACCATGGTCGGCGCGGCCCGGGTGGAGTCCGAGCGGCTGGTCAACGAGGCCCGGCAGGAGAGCGGCGAACGCGTCGAGAAGGCGCGCGGCGACTCCGACACCATGCTGGAGGAGGCCCGCAGTGACGCGGCGGCGATCCGCGAGCGGGCGGAGGAGCTGCGCGCCCGGGTCGAGCGCGAGGTCGAGGAGTTGCACGAGCGGGCCCGCCGGGAGTCCTCGGAGGCGATGCAGCTCGCGGGCGAGCGGTGCGACAAGCTCGTCAAGGCGGCCGAGGAGCAGCTGGCCGAGGCGAAGGAACGGGCCAAGCAGCTGGAGGAGGAGGCCGGTTCGGAGGCGGACGCGGTGCGGATCTCGGCCGTCAAGAAGGCGGAGGGTCTGCTGAAGGAGGCCGAGCAGCGCAAGGCCGAGGCCCTGCGGGAGGCGGAGCGCGTCCGTGCGGAGGCCACAGCCGACGCGGAGCGCACCGTCGAGGCGGGGCAGCGCGAACTGGACCTGCTGGTACGGCGCCAGGAGGACATCAACGCCGAAATCTCCCGTGTCCAGGATGTGTTGGAAGCGCTGGAGTCATTCGAGTCACCGGCGGCCGTTTCCGGCCAAGACGGCGGCGCCAGCGCGGGCAACGGCAAGAAGGGCGGTGCCGACTCCGGAGCAAACGGCAGCGTGACAGCGGGCGTTGGAGCTGGTAAAGCGTCGTCAGGTGGCAAGAACTCCGGCGGCTAGCCACCCGAACGAGCGCACATTCTTCAGATCGAACTGTCATTGGCTCGATGACACGCCGCTTGGCCCCCTAGGATTCCCCCTATCACTCCCCCCTTCTGTTAACCCGGCTGACTCGACTAGGAACCCCATGAGCGACACTTCCTCCCCCTTCGGCTTCGAGCTCGTGCGACGTGGCTACGACCGCGGGCAGGTGGACGACCGGATTACGAAGCTCATCGCCGACCGCGACAGCGCGCTGTCGCGCATCACCTCTCTGGAAAAGCGCATCGAGGAACTGCACCTCGAAACGCAGAACGCCCAGGCCCAGGTCAACGACTCCGAACCGTCATACGCCGGGCTCGGCGCGCGCGTCGAGAAGATCCTCCGCCTCGCCGAGGAGGAGGCCAAGGACCTGCGGGACGAGGCCCGTAAGTCCGCCGAGCAGCACCGCGAACTCGCCGAGGCCGCGGCGCAGCAGGTGCGGAACGACGCCGAGGCGTTCGCCGCCGAGCGGAAGGCCAAGGCGGAGGACGAGGGCGCCCACATCGTCGAGAAGGCCCAGGGCGAGGCCACCGCGATGCGCACCGAGGCCGAGAAGGACGCCCAGTCCAAGCGGGAGGAGGCCGACTCCCTCTTCGAGGACACCCGCGCCAAGGCCGCGCAGGCCGCCGCGGACTTCGAGACGAACCTCGCCAAGCGCCGCGAGCAGTCCGAGCGGGACCTGGCGTCCCGTCAGGCCAAGGCCGAGAAGCGTCTCGCGGAGATCGAGCACCGCGCGGAGCAGCTGCGGCTGGAGGCGGAGAAGCTGCGTACCGACGCGGAGCGCCGCGCGCGGCAGACCGTCGAGACGGCGCAGCGGCAGGCCGAGGACATCGTCGCGGACGCCAACGCCAAGGCGGACCGGGTGCGCAGCGAGTCGGAGCGCGAGCTGGCCGCTCTCACCAACCGCCGGGACAGCATCAACGCCCAGCTGACGAACGTCCGGGAGATGCTGGCGACGCTGACCGGCGCCGCCGCGGCGGCCGGTGTGGGGCAGGGCGAGGAGTCCGGCGGCGAGGAGTCCCGGGGCGTTCCCGCTCAGCAGTCCCGCTGACGCGGCGCCCGTCCGCTCCGCTGGCCCGGCCCGCCGCCGGAGTCCGCGCGGCGCGGTACGGGACCGGTCGGGGAAGCGGGGGGCGAGCGCCCCACCTGGTCCCGCGAACCCGTGCGCGGGAAGCGGGGCGGTGAAGCACTACGCACGGTTGTGGGCTCGGCGGAATCCGCCGGGCCCACAAGCGTGTCCGGGTACGGGCGCACGGGGCGGGCCCGGCACTCGTCCGACGCGGGCACACGGCGGGCGCGGCACGGGTGCGCTCCCCCACGCGCCCCGCGGCGCCGAGCGTCTTTCGGGCCGGGCCGCACGGGTTCGGCCCGGCCCGGGAACCCGGTGGTCGGCCGGCAGCGCCCGGCCCGCGCAGGGCCGCACCCGCCTGCCGCCTCCGGCGTGCGGGCCTCCCGGCCAGCCCTTACCGTCGCCACATGATCGAGCTGCACGAGCTGACGAAGCGCTACGGCGAGCGGACGGCCGTCGCCGGTCTCACCTTCGCCGTGCGGCCCGGCATGGTCACCGGCTTCCTCGGGCCCAACGGCGCGGGCAAGTCCACCACCATGCGGATGATGCTCGGTCTCGACCGTCCCACCAGCGGCTCGGTGCGTATCGACGGCAGACGGTACGACCAGCTCCAGGAGCCGCTGAACTACATCGGCGCGCTGCTGGAGGCCAAGTCCGTCCACGGCGGACGCACCGCCTACAACCACCTGCTCTGTCTCGCGCAGTCCAACCGCGTCCCCCGGCGGCGGATCGGCCAGGTCCTGGAGATGGTCGGTCTGAGCGACGTGGCCAGAAAGCGCCCCAAGGGCTTCTCACTCGGCATGGGGCAGCGGCTCGGCATCGCCGCCGCCCTCCTCGGCGACCCCCGCATCCTCATGTTCGACGAGCCGGTCAACGGGCTGGATCCGGAGGGCATCCACTGGGTCCGCAACCTGATGAAGCGACTCGCCGAAGAGGGCCGCACCGTGTTCGTCTCCAGCCACCTGATGAGCGAAATGGCCCTCACCGCCGACCACCTGATCGTGATCGGGCAGGGCAGGCTGCTCGCCGACACCTCGATGGACGAGTTCATCACGGCCAACTCCCGCACCCACGTGACGCTTCGCACCCCCGAACCGGACCGTGCGCGGGCCCTGTTGACGGCGGAACACCTGACGGCGACCGCCCTCGCCGACGGCTCGCTGCGCGTGGAGGACACCCCGGCGGCCCGCATCGGCGAACTCGCCGCCCGCGAAGGGCTGGTGCTGCACGAACTCTGTCCCCAACAGGCCTCCCTGGAGGAGGCGTTCATGCGGCTCACCGCGGAGTCGGTCGAGTACCACGCCCACTCGTCCCCCACCGGAGCCGAACGCCCGGGCACCCCGGGCCCGTTGGCCCCGGAGGAACCGGGCCGGCCGGAAGCGCCGGGCGGACCGGGCGGACCAGCCTGGGGCGAGGGCTGGAAGAGACGGAGCTGAGAGCCATGCCGCACACCTCACGCGTCCTCACCTCGGAGTGGACCAAGATCCGATCGGTGCGGTCCACCGTGTGGACGCTCGCCGCCGCGGTCGTGGTGACCACCGGGCTCTCCGCCCTCATCTGCGGCCTCGTCAGCGCCGAGTTCGACACCATGCCCCGCGACGAGCGGATCACCTTCGACCCCACCTTCATGAGCTTCGCGGGAACGGGCCTGGGCCAGCTCGCGATGATCGCCTTCGGGGTGCTCGTCGTCTCCGCCGAGTACAGCACCGGCATGATCCGCAGCTCGCTGGCCGCCGTCCCCCAGCGCGGCACGTTCATGGCCTGCAAGGTCGTCGTAGCCGGCCTTGTCGTCCTGGTGGTCGGCATGGCCACCAGCTTCCTCACCTTCTTCGTCGGCCAGGCACTGCTCGGGGACCACGGCACCTCGCTGAGCGAACCCGGCGTGCCCCGCGCCGTGTTCGGCGGCGGCCTCTACATGGCGCTGATCGCGCTGTTCTCCGTCGGCGTCACCTTCGTCCTCCGCAGCCCCCTGCTGGCCTTCGGCATCCTCATGCCGTTCTTCTTCCTGATCTCCAACATCCTCCAGTCCGTCAGCTCCACCGAGAAGTTCGCCAACTACCTCCCGGACCAGGCGGGCACCACCGTCATGTCCGTCGTCCCAGAAACCCTCGACCGCCCCTACGGACCCTGGCAGGGACTGCTCATCATGGTCGGCTGGGTGGCCGCCGCGCTCTGCGCCGGATACGTCGTCCTCAGACGGCGCGACGCCTGACCCACGCCCCCCACGGCACCCCCGCGACCCGCGGCGCCCCACGGCCCTCGCCCGGCTCGTCGCGGTCCGGCGGGCGCGCACCCGCCATCCGGCCGCCCCGGCGCACCCACGGCACGGGACACGGCCAGCCAGCACCCGGAACGCCCCATCCGCGCCGTCCCGCCCCGCCGCACCCCTCCCACCAGCACAAAAGCCACCCCGGCTCGCCCTCGGTCCCCCGTCCGGAACGGTGACACCACTCACAGACCCCACCCGAACACCCCTCCCCACACCGCCCGTTCCACCCCGCAAAAGCGGACCATCCTCGCCATACCGCGCACCCCGCCCCGGGTCGCGCGGGCCTAAGCGGACGCCCCGCGTGGAACCAAGCACGCCCCCTGTAGCCTCCTAGCCCATGTCGGGGGGCGAGCACAGGCAAGCCCCGAACTGCGTCCAGGGGCTGAGATGATCGAGGCGTACGGCCTGACGAAGCGCTACGGCGCCAAGACAGCCGTCTACAACCTGTCCTTCCAGGTGCGGCCCGGTGCCGTCACCGGCTTCCTGGGGCCCAACGGCTCAGGCAAGTCCACCACCATGCGGATGATCCTCGGCCTGGACACCCCGTCCGCCGGCCAGGTCACCATCGGCGGCCACTCCTTCAGAAGGCTCCCCAACGCACCCCGCCAGGTCGGCGCGCTGCTGGACGCGAAGGCCGTGCACGGCGGCCGCAACGCCCGCACCCACCTGCTGTCCCTCGCCCAGCTCTCCGGCATACCCGCCCGCCGCGTCGACGAGGTCCTCGACGTCGTCGGACTCCGCGAGGTCGCCAACCGCCGCTTCAAGGGCTTCTCCCTCGGCATGGGCCAGCGACTCGGCATCGCCGCCGCCCTCCTCGGCGACCCCCAGGTGCTCCTCTTCGACGAGCCCGTCAACGGACTCGACCCCGAAGGCATCCTCTGGGTCCGCAACCTGATGAAGCGGCTCGCCAGCGAGGGCCGCACGGTGTTCGTCTCCAGTCACCTGATGAGCGAGATGGCGCAGACCGCCGACCATCTCATCGTCATCGGCCGCGGCCAGCTGATGGCCGACACCTCCGTCACCGAGTTCATCGCCCAGAACTCCGTGGGCTTCGCCCGCGTCCGCACCCCGGACCACGAACCCCAGCAGCGCGAGAAACTCACCGCCGCCGTCCACGAGTCCGGCGGCCAGGCCCAGCCCGAGGAGGACGGAGCACTCCGCGTCACCGGACTCGGCCTCCCCCAGATCAGCGACCTCGCGCACGCCGCCGGCGTACGCCTGTGGGAACTCTCCCCGCACAGCGCCTCCCTGGAAGAGGCCTACATGCGGATGACGCACACCTCCGTCGACTACCGCTCCACCGCCGACGCCCGCAGCGGCCTCCAGCAGCCCGCCCCCGCGATGCAGGGCGCCCCAGTCATGCAGGGCGTACCGGTCCAGCCCGGCTGGGGCGCGCCCCCCGCCCCCCAGCCGCACGCCATGCCCGTCCCGGGCCAGCAGGGCTGGCAGGCCCCGCCGCCCGCCGGCGCGCCCGCCATGCCGCCCCCACCAGCCCAGCCCGCCGCGGCTCCCCAGTACGAAGGCGAGGACGCCCGATGACAACGCCGACCGCACCCCCCACCGGGCAGCGTCCCCCGGAGCAGCCCCCCGCGGGCCTCACCTACACCTCGCCCATCCCGATGGCCCGCACGCACCTCGGCCACGCCATCGCCTCGGAGTGGACGAAGATCCGGTCCGTGCGTTCCACCATGTGGACGCTCGCCACGATGTTCGTGCTCGTGGTCGGCATCGGCTTCCTCAACGCCGTCGTCATGAGCGGACAGGACCGGCCCGAACTCCCCATGTTCGCCTCCGGCATGTTCGGGCTGATGCTCGGGCAGATCTGCATCATCACCCTCGGTGTCCTCGTCATCACCTCCGAGTACAACACCGGCATGATCCGCACGACGCTCACCGCCTGCCCCCAGCGCAGCCGGGTCCTGCTCGCCAAGTCGCTGATCTTCTTCCTGCTGGCGTTCGTGATGACCACCCTCGCCTGCACGCTCACCGCCCTCATCCACGCCGCGCTCCTCGACGACATGCGCGTCGGCAGCAGCGACATGGTCGGCAGCGACCTGGAGAACTACATCGAGGACGGCAAGCTCGTCGCCGACAGCAGCCAGTGGCTCGACGCCACCATCGGCGCCGGACTCTACGTCGCCCTCCTCGGGCTGCTCTCCCTCTCCGTCGGCGCGATACTCCGCCACTCCGCGGGCGCCATCACCACCATGGTCGGCCTGGTGCTGCTGCCGCTGATCATGGCGATCTTCATGCAGGGCGAAGCGCTCCGCGACATCCAGCGGGCGCTCATCGAGTACTCACCGCTCAACGGCCTCGCGACGCTGTTCCGCATCCCGTTCATCGCCGAAGGCGGCGACGAACCCTCCGGCTGGCCGCTGCTCGGCATCCTCGCCGCGGTCACCGCGGCAGCCCTCACCGCCGCCTTCGCCCTGATCAACAAGCGCGACGTGTAACCCCGTCCAGCCCCGCGCGTGCCGCCCACACATCGCGCCACGCGTACGGGCACCACGTCGCAGGTACGGCAACCGCCACACGTGCGGGCACCACGACACGCACGGCAGCCACCACGTGCGGTACCGCGGACACCACACATACAGACCCGGCCCGTGCGGGTACCGCAACGCGGATACGGCACCACCGGCTGACGGCCCGGCCCTGGCACCCGCCAGGACCGGGCCGTCAGCGTCTCCCCCGCCGATTCCCGGACCCAGCCCCGCCGATTCCCGGACCCAGCGCCGCCGATTCCCAGGCCCAGCGCCGCCGATCCCGGGCCCAGGAGCCGGATCGCGTGGGGCGGGGCTGCGGCCGCCCCGGCACTTCGGGGGTTCCTTGGGGGTGGGCCCCCTCCCCCCCACCCCCACCCCTCCCCCTGTTTCGCGGCCCGGGCACGGTCAGCAGCCCCGGGCACGGTCACCGCTCAGGCACGGGTTACCGCTCAGGCACGGTTACCGCTCTCGTGCGGAACCGTCCTGGTGTGGCTGCCGCTCGGGCGCGCCGGGATGGCGATGTACGCGCACGGTGTCTGGCCCAGCGCCGGGTGACGGGCCCACCCGTGCCCGTCCCGGGCGGCGGCCGTGCCGGGTACGAGGCTCCGCCGCGCGACGCTGGCGCCCGTCCGCGCCCCAAGTGACTGGCCTGGGCAGGACGTTGACGCGACCACGGCCGCACGCCCTCGGGCTCTCGGGCCGCGCTCAGTAGCGCGGGGCGTCCCTGGGGCGTTGCGTTCTGGGGCTCCGGTTGTCCCGGGCGTTCCAGCAGGCCCGGTGCCAGTGCCGCCGGTCGTCGGCCTCACCCACCGGCCAGGCGACGACGTGCGGGACGCCGGGCGGGATCTCCTGGTCGCAGCCGGGGCAGCGGTATCGCTTGGTGGCGGTGTGGCCGGAGACCTGGCGGAGGACCCACTCCTCGCCTCGCCAGGTCGCGGTGGTCTCCAGCGCTGAGCTGGTCTCGGGTCCGGGGCGGGGCCGGTCGGCTCCGCCGCGTGGACGGTTTCGGCGGGGGGACACGCTTACTCCTTCGGTTGCCGGGGCGCCGGGTGCCGTGTGGCGGGGGCTGGTGGTGTGGGGCCAAGACTACGCAGGGGGTGGGGTGGTTGGGGGGTGAGTGTCCACAGGGGAGGTGATATGAGCTGATACGGCTTTGACGGAGGGGGGTGGGCGGGCCGACGGAGCGGGCGGGGGGAGGTGCGGGGCGCAGGCGGCGGGCCCAGGGGGCGGGGTGGGCGTGCCGGGAGGGAGTGCAGATCATCGGAGAATTCGGCGGGAGGCCGTTGCCTTTGGCACGTGTCACGCGTTACTGCCAGCGAGCGTGTCTGGACAGTCCGGGCCGGGCCAAGAAGGCGGTGGAGCATGCGAGTTGGGGCTTTTCTGCTGGGCGGACAGTTTCCTGGCCAGGGCCAGGCGGAGCCGCTGGAGCGGATGGTGGCGGCGGCCGACGAGGCGGAGCGGGCGGGGCTGGACGCCGTGTGGCTGGCCGAGCACCACTTCGTGCCGTACGGGGTGTGTCCCTCGGCGGTGACGCTGGCGGCGCTGGTGCTGGGGCGCACGCGCCGTATCGGGGTGGGCACGGCGGTGAGCGTGCTGCCGAACGCGCATCCGGTGGCGCTGGGTGAGCAGACGGCGCTGCTGCACCTGACTTCGGGGGGCCGGTTCACCCTCGGGGTGGGCCGGGGTGGGCCGTGGGTGGATCTGGAGGTGTTCGGTGGTGGTGTGACGGCGTACGAGGAGGGGTTCGCGGAGTCGGTCGATCTGCTGCTGCGCTGGTTGCGGGAGTCCCGGGTCGGCGCGGACGGGAGACGCTTCCGGTTCCGGGACGTGCCGGTGGTTCCGCGGGCGGACGCCGCGGGCGGGGCGGGGGCGCCGCCGGTGGTGGTGGCGTGCACCTCGGCGGCGACGGTGCGGGCGGCGGCGGAGCGGGCGCTGCCGATGCTGGTGGGGATGCACTGCGGGGATGAGGAGAAGGCGGAGATGGTGGGGTTGTGGCGGCGGGAGGCGCTGGCCGCCGGGCATCCCGTGGAGGTGGTGGAGGAGGTGGCGGGTGGCCATGTGTCCGCCGGGGTGGCTCAGGTCGAGGATTCGCGGGCGGAGGCGGTTCGGGCGCTGGAGAAGGCCATGCCGGGCTGGTTCCGCACCGGGTTGGGGGCTCATGTGACGGTGGATGGGCGGGAGCGCCCGATGCGCGATCCGTTCGCCTACACGGAGTTGCTGTGCGGGCTCCATCCGGTGGGGCCCGCGCGGCTGTGTGCCGATCGGCTCCTGGCCACGGCGGAGCGGACCGGCATCGGGCGCTTCGCGTTGCTGGTGGAGGGGACGGGGGAACTGGCCGCGACGCGGCTCAATGTGCGGCGGCTCGCTGAGGATGTGCTGCCGCTGCTGCGTTGAGGGTGGTGGTGGCCGCGGGGGTGGTGGGGTCGCTCAGCAGTCGCGGAGCAGCGGCGACTGGTTGAGGAGTTGGCCCCGGACGGAGGTGAAGCGTTTCAGCCGCTCGTCGGCCGAGGCGTCGGCGGAGAAGACGGCGACGCGGTGGCAGTTCTGGAAGGCGAGCCGGACCCCGAAGTGGCGTTCCAGGGCGCCGCGGATGGCGTCGCTGGCCATGGCCCGCAGGAGTTGGCCGCGGGTCGCCTCGTCCGGCGGCGGGGTCTGGTTGTCGGCGAAGTCACCGCCGTCGACCTTGAGTTGAGCGGCCAGTGAGCTGACCATCTCCCAGGCGTACGGGAGGGAGTTCCGTACGCAGTCCACGAAAGCCGCTTCATCCACCTCGTCTCGTTCGGCCTGTTCGAGCAACTCAGGTGGGACGTCGAGCGACATGGGATCTCCTCTCGCGGCCCCGGTACGCACACCGGGAGCTTCGGGCACGGCAGGGGACATCGTGGCGTAGTCGCGTGACCTCGTACGGCGACATCCCCGCAATTCACGGTAAGGGCCCGGGAAGGGCCGCACCATGCGAATGGAGATACTCGCCCCACAGTCGAACAGATCGGGCGGGGCCCGAATCGCGTCTCCGGTGGGGGTTCCAGTAGCGTGCGCGCCATGCGTCTCGTCATCGCCCGGTGCTCTGTCGACTACGCCGGCAGGCTCACCGCTCATCTTCCCTCGGCTCCCCGGCTCATCCTGGTGAAGGCCGACGGTTCGGTCTCCGTGCACGCCGACGACCGGGCCTACAAGCCCCTGAACTGGATGTCCCCGCCGTGCACACTGAAGGAGGGGGAGGATTCGGTGTGGACGGTGGTGAACAAGGCGGGCGAGAAGCTGGTCATCACCATGGAGGAGGTGCTGCACGACTCCTCGCACGAGCTGGGTACCGACCCGGGGCTGATCAAGGACGGGGTGGAGGCGCATCTCCAGGAGTTGCTGGCCGACCGGATGGAGACGCTGGGTGAGGGCTGGTCCCTGATCCGGCGGGAGTATCCGACGGCGATCGGGCCGGTGGACATCCTGGGCCGGGACGCGGACGGGGTGACGGTCGCGGTGGAGATCAAGCGGCGCGGCGAGATCGACGGCGTCGAACAGCTCACGCGGTACCTGGAGTTGCTCAACC
Organism: Streptomyces sp. AJS327; assembly: GCF_013450295.1. Lineage (GTDB taxonomy): Bacteria > Actinomycetota > Actinomycetes > Streptomycetales > Streptomycetaceae > Streptomyces. Next base: position 524,830 of record NZ_SKBR01000002.1, on the reverse strand, counting down.
GGGATCCGCTGTTGTCGCCGGTGAAGGGGGTGTTCGCGGCGCAGGAGATCAAGCCGCAGGCCCGGGTGCTGGCCTCGGACCGGGGGATCGACTGCGTGACGCTGGACTACGAGGCGCTGCGCGGTATCGACGACGACAAACTGCGGCTCTTCTGAGCCCAGTTGGACGGTGTGGGGCCGGGCCCGGTCGGTGGGCCCGGCCCCTTTCGCGTGTCCGGATCTCCGGGTCGGTTGTGTCCGGACCTCTGGGCCGGTTCGGGGACGTGCCCGGCGTTTCCCGACAGCGGTGCGCGGGTTCGGTGTTGGGGCGGGTGGGGGAACCGGCCCTGACGCGTGGTCTGTTGGGGCGGTCTGGCGGGCGGTCTGGGGGAATGGCCGCTCGTGCGCGGCCGGTTGGAGCGGTCCTCGCGGGTGCGGTGCGTCAGCCGGGCGCGGGTGAGGTGGTGGGCGTGGGGAGGCGCGGGCCGCACACCTCCGGCGGGGTGGGCGACGCCGGGCCCGGGCCTGGTGCGGACGCGGGGCGTGTGCCCCGGGCGCGGGGGCTGGCGCCCCGGGGCCGGGGACGCGCTCCCGCCCGCACCGGGCGGAGTGTCCGGAGCCGGGGTCAGGCGGAGGCGGCGGGGCCGCGCGTGCCGACGGTCGTCCGGTCGGTGGCCGGATCGTCCTCCTCGGGCGGTGGCGGGTCGTCCGGGGAGGTGGTCGGGTCGTCCGGGGTGGTGGTGGGGTCGTCGGGCGTGGTCGTCGGATCGTCCGGGGTGGTCGTCGGGTCGTCCGGGGTGGTGGTGGGGTCGTCGGGCGTGGTCGTCGGATCGTCCGGGGTAGTGGTCGGGTCGTCCGGGGTGGTGGGCGGATCGTCCGGGGTGGTGGGGCCCGTGGACGGGGGTGTGCTGCTCGTCGGATCGTCGGGCGAGCCGGACTCGGTGGGGCGAGTGCTGGGCGTTCGCCGGTCGGTGGAGGGCTCCTCGGCGGGGAGCCCGTCGTCGTTCTCCTCCTCGGAGACGGACTGTTCGGGCCGGACGGTCTCGGCGGGGCCGTCGTCGTCGGAGGAGGCGTAGCCGAGGGTGACGAGGGTGCCGAGGGCGGCCGCGAGCAGCGCTCCGGCTCCGGCGGCGACGAGGTTCCGGCGGGCGCCGCGGCGGACGGAGCCGCGGCCGGGCGCGGCGGCGGGGCCGGGGTCGGCGCTGTCCCGGGGGGAGGCCGTGGTGGCCTGGGAGACGAGGGTGTCCGCCTCGCGGGCGGGTGGGGTGGGCACGCCGCCGGGTGGGGAGGAGGACTCCTCGGTGCCGGCGGGTCCGGGTGGTGCGGTGGCGCCGCTGGCCTGGGACTGCCCGGAGGGTGTCGGGCCGCCGGGCGGGGTGCTGGGCCCGGCGCCGGAGGCGGTGAGGAGGTCGGCGACGAGGGCGAGGGCGCGGCGTCCGGCGACGCCGCCGCGCTGGTCGGAGTGGGCGCCGCGGAGGCCGATGGCGGCCTCCAGTTCGGCGCGGGCGCGTTCGGGGTTGCCGGTGCTGATGGCGAGGACGCCCAACTCGTGGTGGAAGTAGACCTCTTCGGTGACCTCGCCGGCGGTGCGGGCGGCGTCCTGGCCCGCGTTGAGGACGCGTTCCCAGGCGCTCCAGCGCAGGGCGACGGCGAGGACGGGGGCGGCGGTGCGGGCGAGTAAGACGGCGGCGTGGTGCTGGCCCGCTCGCTGGGCGCCGCGTACGGCGGCGAGGACGGTGTCGGCTTCGGCGCCGACGCTCTCCGGGGGTACGGAGGGGTGTCCGGCCCACCAGGCGTAGTGCTGGGCTGCGAGGTGGGCGCGGGCGCCGGTGGTGTCGGCGTGTCCGGCGGCGGTGAGTTCGTCGGTGGTCTGGGGGGCGAGGCGCAGGGTGTTGCCGGTGGCGGTGAGGAGGCCGGTGTGGGCGAGTTCGACGAGGGCCTCTTCGGCGGTGGCGTCGCCGGTGAGTGCGGGGAGGTGGGTGTGGTGCGGGAGGTGGCCGTCGAGGGCGAGCGCGAAGCCGAGGATCTCGCGGGCGGGGCCGCTGAGTCCGGCTGCGGCGAGGGCGGAGAGTCCCTGGGCGCTGGGTCCGGTGCCCGCGGGGAGGACGGTGTGGGCGCTGTCGTACTGCCGGAGGAGCGTCGCGGCCTGGAGGAAGCGGAAGGGGAGTCCTTCGGTCTCGAACCAGAGGTCGGCGGCCCAGTCGGTCTCGGTGTCGGTGAGGGGGCGCCGTACGGCGTGTTCGAGGAGGTCGACGCAGGCGGTGCGGCTGAGGCCGGAGAGGTGGACCTCCTCCAGGCGGGAGCCGGGTGAGGGTGGGGCGATGTCGGGGGTGGCGGCGAGGAGGAAGGCGCACTCGGGGGTGTGGCGGAGGAGTTCGTCGAGGGCGGCGCCGCCGAACTCCAGGTCGTCGAGGATGACGATGGCTCCGACGGTGGGGAGCGCCTCGCTGAGGTGGGCGGGTCCTGGCCGGTGGGGTGGGGTGTGGTGGGTGGCCGCGTACACCTCGTTGAGCAGGTCGTTGGGGGTGCGGTGGCGGCCGCTGAGCCGGATGACGCCGTCGGGGGCGAGTCCGGCGGCGTCGGTGGCGACGGCGTCGAGGAGGGCGGTGCGTCCGGATCCGGCGGGGCCGGTGAGGCGGACGGAGCGGCCGTGGGAGAGGAGTCTGCCGAGGCGGTCGCGTTCCTCGTCGCGTTCGAGGAGGGGGACGGGGAGTCCCCAGGTGGCGCCGGGGACGGCGACGGGGGTGGGGGCGGGGCGTTCGCTCGCCGGTATCTTCCGTGGTCCGGCGGGGAGTTCGCCGGGTGGGCAGGGTTCGATCTCGCTGCCGTCGACGGGGTTGACCGTCAGCAGGTAGTCGCCGGTGACGAGTTGGACGATGCGGGCGGTGCGGGCGCCGTCGGTGTCGTCGGCCGTGGGCGGCTGTCCGGTGTCGGGTGCCGCCCGGTACGGCGGGTGTGGTGCTCCGTGGCCGTGGTGACCGGTGGGGTGGTCACCGTGCTCGCGGGGCTCGCCGTTGTCATGCTGAACCATCGTGGTCTTCCCCCAGTTGCGATGCCGCGCTCTCCCTCAGCTTCGGCTGTGAGGTGCCCCCGGGTGCGGGGTGCGCCGCTCCCGGCACAGTATTCCTGAGGGGTGGTAACAGCTCTCGGGAGCGATTGTCACGGCTTTGTGAGGATGTGGACACCCGTGGGAGTGGTTCCGCCTTCGATGGCCAGAATCCGGTGGAGGCGGGTGGCTACGAGCAGTCGCCGCATCTGCGGGGGGACTTGCCGTAGGACGAGCCTGCGGCCGCGGCGGCCGGCGCGGCGGTGGACGCCCATGATGACTCCGAGACCGGTCGCGTCCCAGGAGTCGAGGTCGGTGAGGTCGAGGACGAGGTCCCCGTTGCCGGTGTCGACGGCGTGGTGCAGGGCGGTCCGGGCGTCCGCTGCGCTGTGGACGTCGAGGCGACCCCCGACGGCCAACTCGGCGTGGTCGCCCCTGATGTGCATAGCTGCTCCCCGGAAGAGTTGCTGCGTACGTGGACTTCGCGACTGACGCGACGGAAGTGCCCCACCACGACTGACTGTTGGAGTGGTGGATTGGTTGCCGTCCGTGCCTGAACCAATACGGATTTCACTCAGGCGAGTGAGGAAGCGTATCGGTCGTGTTCCCCGTGGTGCCCGGCGGGTGGCGCGGGCTCGCTCCGGCTCGGTGGGGCGGTCGCCTCGTGTGCGCTGGGTGGTGCGGTGGTGGTGCGGGGTGGTGCGCGCCGCGGGGCCCGCGGGGGGACGGCTGTCCGGGGTGCGGGGTGCGCGGCGGCGTGCGGGTTTTACGGCGTGGTGCGGGTGGTGCGCGCCGCGGGGTGGTGCGGTGGTGCGGGATGGGGTGGCGCCTGGTGCGGTGGTGCGGGTGTGACCGCCGGTGCGGGGGGCCGGTTGGCGGTGCGCCGACGCCGGGCGCGGCGCGGGGCCGCGCCCGGGGTGGTGCTGGCGGTGCTGGCGGTGGTGCGTGGCTCAGTACTGGTAGAAGCCCTGGCCGCTCTTGCGTCCGATGTCCCCGGCGTCGGTCATGCGGCGCATGGACTCGGGCGGGGCGAACTTGGGGTCCTGGGACTCGGTGTGGATGTTCTCGGTGGCGTGCATGAGGATGTCGACGCCGGTGAGGTCGGCGGTGGCCAGCGGGCCCATGGCGTGCCCGAAGCCGAGGCGGCAGGCGGTGTCGATGTCCTCCGCGGTGGCGACGCCGGACTCGTGCAGTTTGACGGCTTCGACGATGAGCGCCGAGATCAGCCGGGTGGTGACGAATCCGGCCACGTCCCGGTTGACGACGACGCAGGTCTTGCCGACGGCCTCGGCGTACCCGCGGGCGGCGGCGAGGGTTTCGTCGCTGGTGCGCTGGCCGCGGACGAGTTCGCAGAGCGCCATCATGGGCACGGGGGAGAAGAAGTGGGTGCCGACGACCTGTTCGGGGCGGCTGGTGGCGGCGGCGATCTTGGTGATCGGGATGGCCGAGGTGTTGGTGGCGAGGATGGCGTCGTCCTTCGCCAGGCGGTCGAGTTCGGCGAAGATCTCCCGCTTGACGTCGACGCGTTCGAAGACGGCCTCGACGATGATGTCGGCGTCGGCCACGGCGTCGAACGCGGTGGTCGGGGTGATGCGGGCGAGGGCCTGTTCGGCGTCGGCCGCGTCGAGCTTGCCCTTGGCGACGAACTTGTCGTAGGACGCCTTGATGCCGTCGGTTCCGCGGGTCAGCGCCTCGTCCGTCACGTCCCGCAGGACGACGTCGTAGCCCGCCTGCGCGGAGACCTGTGCGATACCGGCGCCCATGAGCCCGGCTCCGATGACGGCGAGCTTCTTCGCCACGGCATCCACCTCTGCTGTCGTACGCGTGCCTGGTTCTGGCGACGGCCGGAGGGTGGCGCGCCGCGCGGCGAAGCCCGTCGTCGCGCAGGCCGCTGCCGTGTTCGGAGGTTAACGCGTAACGCCACCCGCTGGACAGCGCGGGGAGACGTAACGCGTCTCACATGGCGGACCACGGCGGTGGTTCATCCGGTGGGCCGTCGGGCGTAGTTGAGGAGTCTGTCCGTGGCGAACGAGGCGAGGATGTCCAGCCTGGTGAGGGCCGTGGCGGCGGCGTGGTCGGGGTCCTCCCCCGCGGAGACGGTCAGGGTGCCCCAGCGGGTGACGGTGTCGGTCATGTTGGCGAGCTGACTGGCGACGAGTTCGGGTTCGGGGTCGTCGGGGGCGGCGCCGGTCTCCTCGCGGAGGGTGTGGGCGAGGCGGTCGACGATCTGGTGGCGGATGAGCATCAGCCGGGCGAGGAGTGGCGGCGAGGAGCGCACGCAGCGCATGAAGTCCTGGAGGCCGTCGGTGAGTCCGGAGCCGGGGGCGCGTTCGGCGATGTCGGCGCGGAGAGCGCCGAGGAGGGCGTCTGCGGCGGAGGCGCCGGGGGGCCGTTCGCGGACCAGCCGGGAGGGGCGGTCGATCATGTCCTCCGCCCGGTCTGACCGCCACCCGCGCCGCCCGTGCGGTCCCGGCCGGGGTCGCCCGGCCCCGGCCGGGCGCGGGCTACCCTCGGCGCATGGTGAAGCTGACGCGGATCTACACCCGTACCGGAGACCAGGGCACCACCGCCCTCGGCGACATGAGCCGTGCCCCGAAGACCGACCGCCGCATCGCGGCGTACGCCGACGCGAGCGAGGCGAACGCCGCGATCGGGGTGGCCCTCGCCCAGGGCGACGTGGGAGAGGACCTGACCGCCGTCCTGATCCGGGTGCAGAACGACCTGTTCGACGTGGGCGCCGACCTGTCCACGCCCGTCGTCGAGAACCCCGAGTTCCCCCCGCTCCGCGTGACGCAGACCTACATCGACCGGCTGGAGGAGGACTGCGACCGCTTCAACGCCGAGCTGGAGAAGCTGCGAAGCTTCATCCTGCCCGGCGGCACCACCGGTGCGGCACTGCTGCACCTGGCCTGCACCGTGGTGCGCCGCGCCGAACGGTCGACCTGGGCCGCGCTGGAAGAACACGGCGACACCATGAACCCGCTCACCGCGACGTACCTCAACCGGCTGTCGGACCTGCTGTTCATCCTCGCCCGCACCGCCAACAAGGAGCGCGGCGACGTGCTCTGGGTCCCCGGCGAGAACCGCTGACCCGCCGGGAATCCCCCGCCCCCGCTGCCCCGCCGGGAGTCCACCGCGCCGACGGCGCCACCTTCCGTCCCTGAGTGAGCCCTGTTCTCGTTCGCGTCGTCCGCTCCCGTACGAGAGCAGCGCTCTCCTTCGTGCGCAGCGGGCCCTTGAGCGAGAGCACCGCTCTCCCGGCCGAGGACCGAGGGCCGAGGGGAGTGGTGGGTGGCCGTCGGGGGGCGGAGGGCTCAGAGGCGCTTCGCGGGGTCGACGGCGGTCCCGCCGCCACTTCCGTTGGCCACACCCGCGCGATCGGCACCCACTCCGTCGGCGCCCGCTCGATCGATGCCCACTCCGTCGGCGCCCGCTCGATCGGCGCCCGCCCGGTCGCGGAGGGCGGCGAGTCCGCCGCGTCGGAGGGCCGGTGGGCTGCCGGGGCCGGTGGGCTGGTCCGGGGTGTCGCGGCTGCTCGGCCGTTTCGGGAAGACGGTGTAGGCGAGGGCCACCAGCAGGCTGATCACGATGACGAAGCCCGTCTTCGTCTGCCAGTCCCGCAACGGTCCGGTCTGTGCCGGATCTCCGACGTACCAGATCGCGGCCTGGAGGAGACCGGCGGCGATGACCGCGCCCGCGCACGCGCGCAGGCTCATCTTCCACTCGTGCAGGGCGCGCGCCATGCCGTACCGCGGGGGTTTGGCTGGCCGGGGTCCGCCCGCGAGGCGGTGCGCCGCGTGCCCGTCCGCCCACCGGATCATGTAGTGCCCGTAGGCGATGGTGCCGCCGAGGTAGACGGCCGCGAGGCCGTGCTGGAAGGCGGGTTCGGCGCCGTTCTTCAGGTCGATCGCCGTGACGGCGAGCAGGACGACTTCCAGCAGCGGTTCGCACAGCAGCACCGCGACACCGGCACGTGGCATCCGCGCGAGGTACCGCAGCGCGAGCCCAAGGACGAGCAGTACCCAGAAGCCGACCTCGCAGATGATGATCAAGGTGACGATCACCCGTGACTCCCCCTTCACTCCGCCCGGACGATGGTTCGTCCATGGTCACGGGGCGGGGCCGGGGAACGCGTCGTCGCCCGTGACGAATCCGTGGGCGGGGGACTGCATCGAAAGATGCAGCCGGGACCCGTCAGGTCATGCGGTAGCAGGACGAGCCGCACCGCACGGCCGTCCTAACCTGGGCCCGGCAGACGGCCACGGACAGTGGACGGCCACGGACGGCGGACAGCGCCAGGCGGTCCGCCGGGAATCCGGCCCCGGAACCGGCCACGGAACCGGCCCCCGCGACGGGGCGCCCGGAATCCGACGCGGAGCCCGGAACCGGCACCGCACCGGCACCGGCACCGGCACCGGGACAAACGCGGAGCAGGAGGGGAACCAGGCGGGTGGGGCTGGCACGGGCACGGGCCCGACCAGCGCGGGCACCGGCACGGGCACGGGCCCGCCAGCGCGGGCACCGGCACGGGTACACGCACCGGCCGCAACGTCCGCGTGGGCCGCGGCAGCCGCACGGACCCGCAGCGTCCGCGTGGACCGACGGGCGGGATCGAACCCACGGGAGGACGTCGCACCGCCGGTCCGGGGTGTCGCGTGCGCCCCTCACGGCTGTGCGCCCACGTCCCTGCGTCTCGGTGCTTCCGGGTGCTTCCGGGCCCGGTGCCCGGGTCGGCGCCTCTCGCTGCTGCCGGTGTCCCCGGAGTCGCGGGGGTGCGGGCGGCCGCGTGGGCGTCGGAAGGGGACCGGTCGGTAACCGGTTGAGGTGAGATCGGTGACCGCTGTCGCCTGAGGTACTTTCGGAACGGATCGAGCCGGGCTGGAGGAGCACGGCCGAGCATCCACGAGCAGGACGAGGAGAACGCAGTGGCACGGAACGGCGGAAGCGGCCCGGTGGGCGTGATGGGGCTCCCGAAGTCGACCAGGAACATCGCCGAGGGCGTGCTGCTCCTCGTCGTCGGGCTCGTGCTGCGGCAGTTCCTGGCGGGCGCGGAGGTGCCCGTCATCGAACCGCGCGTGGTGGGGACGGTGCTGATCGTCATGGGCGTACTGGAAGTGGGCTGGGGCCTGTTCCAGAAGTTCGGCCCCCGGCGGCCGGTCGGGGAACGGTGAGCGGGTGTCGGGGCACACGCCCCCCGGCCCACACCGCGATGGACGGTCCGGTGAGCCGGGGCTGATCGCTCGCGGGGTGTGGGCGCTGGGGGACCTGCCGATCCGGCTGGACCGGTCCGGCCAGTCGGGGGCCGCCGCCGCGCGGCTGCCCGGCGGGACGGTGCTGCCCCTTCCGCACCGGCACGACGTGGTACTCGCGGTGGGCGTGCTGGCGGCGGGGGTGCTGCTGTGGCGGCTGGGGCTGGTCAGCAGACCGCCGGTGGGCGAGTCGTACGGGGCGCTGGTGCTGCTGCCGCTCGGGATGATGTGCCTGGCGGCGCTGGGGCGGCGGGTGGCGCAGCCGTGGGCGCTGTTCCTGGCGGTCGTCGCGCTGGTGGGGGACGCGTTCGCCGGTTCGCTGCTGTCGACGGTGGTGCTGTTCACGGACATCGTCTACGCGGCCGTGCTGTACGGGCCGGCGCGGGTGTCGCGCGCGGTGATCCCGGCGAGTATGGGGCTGTCGGTGGCGGTCACGGTGGGTCTGCTGGCGGGGCTGCGGACGCCGGAGGCGGTGATGTTGAGCGCCGTGTGCTGGGGGGTCACGCTGGCGCCCGCGTCGACCGGGGCGGTCGTCCGGAACTACCGGAACACGGCGGCGGCGGAACGGCTGCGGGCCGAACAGACCGCGCTGCTCGCGGAGATGGACCGGACGCAGGCGGTGCACAGCGAACGGGCGCGGATGGCCCGCGAACTGCACGACGTGGTCGCGAACCACCTCTCGGCGATCGCCATCCACTCGACGGCGGTGCTCTCCGCGGCGCCGGGTGCCCGGTCCGCCCCCGGACCGTACGCGGGGCACGGGACCCCCGGAGCGCACGGTGGGCCCGGCGAGCGGGAGAGCCACGGCTCGTACGGGGGGCGCGGGACGGTGGACGGGACGCCGGGGGGCGCGGCCGACGCGACGGCGGCGATGACCTGGGAGGCGCTCGGCGTGATCAGGGAGAACAGCGTGCGGGGACTGGCGGAGATGCGGCGGCTGATCGGTCTGCTGCGCGCTCCGGGGGACGAGGAGGAGCTGACGGCGACGCCGACGCTGGACGCGGTGGACCTGCTGCTGGACCGGGCGGCCGCGGCCAGTGCCTGCGGGGCGTGGACGGTGGGCGGCACGGGGGCCGGGGACACCGCCGCCGCGCTGGACGACGCCGTCGCGGACCGGGCGGAGGCCACGTCATCCGGCGGGGGGCGGGGCTCCGAACCCCAGGAGCGCGGGACCGGGCTCCAGGAGCACGGCACCGGGCTCCGTTTCCGGCTGTGCGACGAGCGGACTCCGGGGGCGCAGCTCCCGGCCCCGGTGGATCTGGCGGCCTACCGGATCGTGCAGGAGGCGGTGACCAACGCACTGAAGCACGCCGCCCCCGGGCCGGTCACCATACGGCTGGTGGACGATCCGGCGGGCCGGGAACCGCTCTCCGTCCGGGTCACCAGCCCGTTGCCGCCCGGGTGGGCGGACGGTGGGGGCTCGGCGGCGAACGACGCGGGCGAGGACGCGGCGTACGGCTCGGCTCCGGGGTGGACGTCGCGGGCGCCGGGGGCGGGCGCCGGTCTGATCGGGATGCGGGAGCGCGTCGAACTGCTCGGTGGCCAGCTGTGGACGGGGCCGTCCACGGGTGCCGACGGCGCCCCGGTGTGGCGGGTGGAGGCCGCGCTGCCGGTGCGGGAGCCCGCGGCGGAACGGAGGATCGCGTGAGCGCCACGGCCCGGCCCGAACCGGATCCGGCCCCGGGGCCACTTCCCGGTCCGGAGCCCGCCGCGAAGCCGGAGCCGAAGCCGGATCGGCCGTCCGGTGCTCCCGGTGGTCTCGGTAGTCCCGGGGTTCCCGGTGGTCCCAGCGATTCCGGTGGTGGTGTGCCGGGGCCGTGCGGGCCGGAGGCGCGGGGGCGGGTGCGGGTGCTGATCGCGGAGGATCAGCGGGCGGTGCGCGCGGGTCTGGTGCTGATCCTGCGGGGGGCGCCGGGGGTCGAGGTCGTCGGGGAGGCGGGCGACGGTGCCGAAGCCGTACGGCTGGCCCGGGAGTTGCGGCCCGACGTGGTGCTGATGGACGTACGGATGCCACGGCTGGACGGGATCTCCGCGACGCGGCTGATCACGGGCGAGCGGGTGGCTGACGTGCTGGTGCTGACCACCTTCGACCTCGACGAGTACGTCTTCGGGGCGCTGCGTGCCGGTGCGGCTGGCTTCCTGCTGAAGGACAGCGAGGCGCCGCAGGTGGTGGAGGCGGTGCGGACGGTGGCCCGGGGCGAGGGCATGGTGGCGCCGTCGGTGACGAGGCGGCTGATCGCCGAGTTCGCCGAGCGCGGCCCCCAGTCCCCCGGTGCGGCCCATCTCCCCCCGGGACTGGCGGAGTTGACGCCCCGCGAACGACAGGTGCTGCGCTGCCTCGGTCAGGGGCTGTCGAACGCGGAGGTGGCCGCGCGGCTGTCCATGGCGGAGGGCACGGTGAAGACCCACGTCAGCCGGCTACTGGGCAAGCTGGACCTGCGGAGCCGCACCCAGGCCGCCGTGCTGGCGCGCGAGGTGGACGCCTCCGGCTGGTAGCCCCAACCCACGGCCAGGCGACCGGGGTTCCGACCTCCAGCCCGCCACCCACCGCCAGGCGAGCGGGTGTTCCGGTCAGGGGGCCGCCAGGGGTTCCACGCGGGCGGTGCCGAGCAGGAGTTCCCGTGGGTGCTGCCGGGGCTCGGCCGGTCCACGGTGCCGCACCGCGCCCGTACGGGACGCTCCTTCACGCCGATCGGGCCACCAGCGGCGCGACGCTCCCCGCGACGCCCTTGCCCGTACGGGACGCCCCTCCCCCACTCCCGGCTCCACCACACTCCCCGCCCCCGCCCCGCCTTCGGTACGCCTCGCGCAGGCACGCCCCGTGCCGCGTGTGCCGCACGGGCCCCGCGTGTGCCGCCGGTGACGCCGCCGCCGCTCGCCCTGTCTCACCGTCCCGGGCGTCGGTGGTTCCCATTCCGGGCGTCGGTGGTTACCGCCCCCGCCGCCCCGTGCCGGACGGGCGTTCGGAGAATGGTCCGGTGTGCGGAAGGGTGGCGGTGCAGCCGGAGGGAGCGGCTTTGGGCGGGGTGGTCAGCGGGTTCGTGGCCATAGCGAGCGTCATCGGCGCGGGGTACGTCCTCGGGCGGCGCCGGCTGCTGGGGGGCGGCGGACGGGAGGTACTGACCCGGCTGGCGTTCCATGTGGCCAGTCCGGCGCTGCTGTTCGAGACCCTGGCGGGTACCGATCTGTCCGCCCTGTTGTCCGGGCATCTGCTGGTCACGGCGGCGAGCACGCTCGCCGTGGCGGGGGTGTTCGCCGGGGTGGCGGCGGTGCGGCGCTGGTCCACCGGATACTCCACGGTCGGGACGCTGTGCGCGGGTTACGTCAACGCGGGCAACCTCGGCATCCCCGTCGCGGCGTACGTGCTGGGCGACGCCTCGCTCATGGCACCGGTGCTGCTGCTCCAGCTCCTGGTGTTCACGCCGGTGTTCCTGGCGGTGCTCGACTCGACGACGAGCCGGGTGGGGGCGGCGCCACTGCGTCGTCTGACCAGCCCGTTCCGCAATCCGATCGTGGTGGGTTCGCTGGCGGGCGCGGCGGTCTCGGCCTCCGGGTGGACGCCGCCGGAGGCGGTGCTGGAGCCGTTCCGGCTGCTGGGCGCGATGGCGATACCGGCGGTGCTGCTGGCGTTCGGGATCTCGCTGCGGGGGTCGGCGGTGCTGTCGGCCGGTGCCGACCGGGGGCCGGTGCTGCTGGCGGTGGCGTTGAAGGGGGTGGCGCATCCGCTGGTGGCGTGGGCGCTGGGCGCGGGGGTGTTCGGGCTGTCCGGGGCGGTGCTGTGCACGGTGGTGGTGACGGCGGCGCTGCCGTCGGCGCAGAACGTCTTCACCTACGCCACGCACTACGACGTGGGGGTGGGTCTGGCGCGGGAGGCGGTGTTGCTGTCGACCGTGGTGTCGGTGCCGGTGCTGCTGACGGTGGCGGCACTGCTCGGCTGATCCGCCGGCGCCCCGCGGGCCGGGCGGAGGCGGGTCCGGGGGCGGAGTGCGGGGCAGGGTGGGCGGCGCTGGGGCGAGGGCGCGGGAGGGTCAGGCGACGTTGACGCGCTGTCCGGGTGGGGCGGCCTCCAGCCAGGCGAGGAAGCCGGTGAGCGCGTCCTCGCTCATGGCGAGTTCCACGCGGGTGCCGTGCAGGGAGCAGGCGAGGACCACGGCGTCGGACAGGAGCGCCAGTTCCTCCTCGCCCTCCGGGAGCCGCCGGTGCAGCACCTCGATGCCGTCTCGCGCCAGCGTCCGCCGGGGGCGCGGGGCGTAGGAGAAGACCCGGAACCACTCGATCTGGTCACCGTTGTAGCGCGCTATGCCGTATGCCCAGCCCTTGCCCTTGGCCGCGGCGGCGTCCGTCTCGGGCAGCGCCCAGCGCAGGTTGCAGTCGAAGGTGCCGCCGGAGCGCTGGATGAGCCGGCGGCGTACGGCGAAGGCGAACAGACCCGCCGTCACCAGCAGCAGGGCCGCGCCGCACAGCAGCAGAGCGAGGACCATCCGTACCGACCTCCTCGCTCTCGCAGAACCTGGACTGGCGGGACCGGCTGGCTGTCCGGACCCGCTTCAGTATGTTGACAGCCGCGGACGGGTCTGGAGAAATTCCAGTCCGTCCGCGGCTGAGTGTTGTACCCGGCCGTGACCCGAGGCGCTCAGCGCGCGGCGGTCACCGCGCGCAGCCGCACGTCCGCGCGGCGCTCGGCCGCCGCGTCCGCGTCGGACTTGGCGCGTTCCAGCGCGCGCTCGGCGCGCTGGACATCGATCTCGTCGACGAGTTCCGCGACCTCGGCGAGCAGGGAGAGCTGGTTGTCCGCGAAGGAGATGAAGCCGCCGTGTACGGCGGCGACAACGGTGCCCTCCCGGCCCTCCTCGGTGCTGCGGATGGTGACGGGGCCGGACTCCAGCACACCGAGCAGCGGCTGGTGGCCGGGCATGACGCCGATATCACCGGACGAGGTGCGCGCGACGACCAGGCTGGCCTCGCCCGACCAGACCTTGCGGTCCGCGGCGACCAGCTCGACGTGCAGCTCAGCCACAGTGGCTCCTTCGTTGGGGTGCCCAGGTGCCCCGGGAGGGGCGCCTCCCGGAACACCGTGCTGGGGTTGGGGATCGGGGGTGGCGGCGGGAGGGGGTGGGCGGTGCCCTTCCCCACCCCGCCGCCGGAGCGGGGCGTCAGGAGACGCCGAGCTCCTTGGCCTTGGCCTTGAGGTCGTCCAGGCCGCCGCACATGAAGAACGCCTGCTCCGGGTAGTGGTCGAAGTCGCCGTCCGCGATCGCGTTGAACGCGGCGATGGACTCGTCCAGCGGAACGTCGGAGCCGTCCAGGCCGGTGAACTGCTTCGCCGCGTGGGTGTTCTGCGACAGGAAGCGCTCGATCCGGCGGGCGCGGCTGACGGTGAGCTTGTCCTCTTCGCTCAGCTCGTCGATGCCCAGAATCGAGATGATGTCCTGGAGGTCCTTGTACTTCTGGAGGATCCCCTTGACCCGCGAGGCGCAGTCGTAGTGGTCCTGCGAGATGTAGCGGGGGTCCAGGATCCGGGAGGTCGAGTCCAGCGGGTCGACCGCCGGGTAGATGCCCTTCTCGGAGATGGGACGCGAGAGCACCGTGGTGGCGTCCAGGTGCGCGAACGTCGTCGCCGGGGCGGGGTCGGTGAGGTCGTCCGCGGGGACGTAGATCGCCTGCATGGAGGTGATCGAGTGGCCGCGGGTCGAGGTGATGCGCTCCTGGAGCACACCCATCTCGTCCGCCAGGTTCGGCTGGTAGCCGACCGCCGAGGGCATCCGGCCCAGCAGGGTGGAGACCTCGGAACCGGCCTGGGTGAAGCGGAAGATGTTGTCGATGAAGAACAGCACGTCCTGCTTCTGCACGTCGCGGAAGTACTCCGCCATGGTCAGACCGGCCAGCGCGACCCGGAGGCGGGTGCCCGGCGGCTCGTCCATCTGCCCGAAGACCAGCGCGGTCTGCGGGAGCACCCCGGACTCGGCCATCTCCTCGATGAGGTCGTTGCCCTCACGGGTACGCTCGCCGACGCCGGCGAACACGGAAACGCCCTCGTGCAGCTTGGCCACACGCATGATCATTTCCTGGATGAGGACGGTCTTGCCGACACCGGCGCCACCGAAGAGGCCGATCTTGCCGCCCTTGACGTACGGGGTCAGCAGGTCGACGACCTTCAGGCCGGTCTCGAACATCTCGGTCTTCGACTCAAGCTGGTCGAAGGCGGGGGCCTTGCGGTGGATGGCCCACCGCTCGGTGACCTCGGACTCGGCCTCCGGCTCGTTCAGGATCTGGCCCAGGGTGTTGAACACCCGGCCCTTGGTCACGTCGCCGACGGGCACCGTGATGCCGTCGCCGGTGTCGGTGACCGGGGCCTGACGGACCAGGCCGTCGGTGGGCTCCATGCCGATCGCGCGCACGAGGCCCTCGCCGAGGTGCTGCGCGACCTCAAGGGTGAGGACCTTCTTCTTGCCGTCCTCGGCGGGGTCGGCGATCTCGACGGTCAGCGCGTTGTAGATATCCGGCATCGCGTCGACGGGGAACTCCACGTCGACGACCGGGCCGATGACCCGCGCGACGCGGCCGGTGGCCACGCCAGCCTCCGGGGCCGTCTCAACTGTGGTGGTCATGGTTAGCGGTCACTCCCCGAAGAAGCGTCAGCCAGCGCGCTCGCGCCACCGACGATCTCGCTGATTTCCTGGGTGATGTCGGCCTGGCGGGCCGCGTTGGCAAGCCGGGTGTACGACTTGATGAGGTCTTCCGCGTTGTCCGTCGCCGACTTCATCGCACGCCGCGTCGCCGCGTGCTTGGAGGCGGCCGCCTGGAGCAGCGCGTTGTAGATGCGGCTCTCGATGTACCGCGGCAGGAGGGCGTCGAGAACGTCCTCGGCCGAGGGCTCGAAGTCGAAGAGCGGCATGATCTGCGTGCCGCGCTTGAGGACCTCGGCGGACTCCTCAGCGCTCTTCTCGAAGCTGAGCGGAAGCATCCGCTCGTCCTTGGCCGTCTGCGTCATCATGGAGACGAACTCGGTGTAGACGATGTGCAGTTCGTCCACGCCGCCCTTCGCCGCCGTGTCCGCCTGGACCGCTTCGAGCAGCGGTTCGGCGACGGCCTTGGCGTCGGCGTAGGTCGGGCTGTCGGTGAAGCCCGTCCAGGACTGTTCGACCTGCCGCTCGCGGAAGCGGTAGTACGCGACGCCCTTGGAGCCGACGATGAAGTTGACGACCTCCTTGCCCTCACCGATCAGCCGGTTCGACAGCTGCTCGGCGGCCTTGATGGCGTTGGCGTTGTACCCGCCCGCGAGGCCGCGGTCGCTGGTGATCAGCAGGACCGCGGCGCGCGTGGGGCGCTCCACCTCGGTGGTCAGCCAGTGCTGGACGTTCGATCCGTACGCGACGGAGGTCACCGCGCGGGTGAGTTCGGTCGCGTACGGCTCGGAGGCCGCCACCCTGCGCTGCGCCTTGACGATGCGCGAGGCGGCGATCATCTCCATCGCCTTGGTGATCTTCTTGGTCGCCGTGACGGACTTGATCCGCCGCTTGTAGACCCTGACCTGGGCGCCCACGGTCAGTCCTCGCCCAGCAGCTGGCCGTCCGAGGTCTCGAACTGCTTCTTGAACGAGTCCACCGCGTCACCGAGGACCTGGAGGGTGTCCTTGGACATCTTCCCGCCCTCGACGATGCTGTTCAGCAGCCCGGAGTGCTCCCGGTGCATGTAGTCGAGCAGTTCCCGCTCGAAGCGCCGCACGTCCGCGACGGGAACGTTGTCCATCTTGCCGTTGGTGCCGGACCAGACCGAGACGACCTGCTCCGCGGTGGAGAAGGGGCTGAACTCGGCCTGCTTCAGCAGCTCGACCATCCGCTGGCCACGGGCCAGGCCCGCCTTCGAGGCGTCGTCCAGGTCGGAGCCGAAGGCGGCGAACGCCTCCAGCTCGCGGAACTGGGCGAGGTCGACGCGGAGCGAACCGGTGATCTGCTTGATCGCCGGGTGCTGCGCCGAGCCACCGACTCGGGAGACGGAGATACCGACGTTCAGCGCGGGCCGCTGCCCGGCGTTGAACAGGTCGGACTCCAGGAAGCACTGGCCGTCGGTGATGGAGATGACGTTGGTCGGGATGAACGCCGACACGTCGTTCGCCTTGGTCTCCACGATGGGCAGGCCGGTCATCGACCCCTTGCCCATGTCGTCGGAGAGCTTGGCGCACCGCTCCAGCAGCCGCGAGTGCAGGTAGAACACGTCGCCCGGGTAGGCCTCACGGCCCGGCGGGCGGCGCAGCAGCAGGGACACGGCGCGGTAGGCGTCGGCCTGCTTGGACAGGTCGTCGAAGACGACGAGGACGTGCTTGCCCTGGTACATCCAGTGCTGGCCGATGGCGCTGCCGGTGTAGGGGGCGATGTACTTGAAGCCCGCGGGGTCGGAGGCCGGGGCGGCGACGATGGTGGTGTACTCCAGCGCGCCGTTCTCCTCCAGCGCCGCCCGCACGGAGGCGATGGTGGAGCCCTTCTGGCCGACGGCGACGTAGATGCAGCGGACCTGCTTGTCCGGGTCGCCGGAGCGCCAGTTCTCCCGCTGGTTGATGATCGTGTCGACGCACAGCGCGGTCTTGCCGGTCTGCCGGTCGCCGATGACCAGCTGCCGCTGGCCGCGGCCGACGGGGGTCATGGTGTCGACGGCCTTGTAGCCCGTCTCCATCGGCTCGTGCACGGACTTGCGCTGCATCACCGTGGGGGCCTGGAGCTCCAGGGCGCGGCGGCCCTCGGTCTCCATCTCGCCAAGGCCGTCGATCGGGGTGCCCAGCGGGTCCACGACGCGGCCGAGGTAGCCGTCGCCGACGGGGACCGACAGCACCTCTCCGGTGCGGTGGACCTGCTGGCCCTCCTCGATGCCGCTGAACTCACCGAGGACGACCGCTCCGACCTCGCGCTCCTCAAGGTTGAGGGCGAGGCCGAGGGTGCCGTCCTCGAACTTCAGCAGTTCGTTCGCCATGGCCGAGGGCAGGCCCTCGACCTTCGCGATGCCGTCACCGGCAACGCTGACCGTCCCGACCTCTTCGCGCGAGGCCGCGTCCGGCGTGTACGACTGGACAAAGTTCTCCAGCGCGTCCCGGATCTCATCCGGCCGGATCGTGAGCTCCGCCATCTGGGTTCCCTGCTCTCCTTGTTGGGCCCGTAGGTCACTTCGGGGGGCCTGGGGGTCGTCCCCCAGAAGATTCCGATTACGGCCCAACGCGGGCCGCTGTCATGCTTGTTGAGTTGACTGGGCGCCCGGGGCGCCCCGCGCGGGTGTCGCCGGTCAGGCGGCCATGCGCCGTTCCGCCTCGTCGAGACGGTCCGCGATGGAACCGTTGATCACCTCGTCGCCGACGCGGACGGTGATCCCTCCGAGGATCTCCGGGTCCACGTCCAGGTTGAGGTGCACCTGGCGTCCGTACAGCTTCGCCAGGGCGGCGCCGAGGCGCTCCCGCTGCCGGTCACTGAGCGGCACCGCGGAGGTGACGACCGCCACCGACCGGTTACGCCGCTCCGCCGCCAGCTTGGAGAGGTTCTCCAGCCCACCTTCCAGGCTACGTCCCCGCGGCTGGGTCACCAGGCGCGTCACCAGCCGCTCGCTGGTGGGCTGGGCCCGCCCGCTGAGCAGGGTGCGCACCAGTTCCGCCTTGGCCGAGGCGGTGGCCGTGCCGCTGGTCAGCGCGGAGCGCAGCGGCGCCGAGGAGGAGACGGTGCGGGCGAACCGGAACAGTTCGTCCTCCACGTCGTCCAGTGTGCCGGACCGTTCCGCGGCGACGAGGTCGGCGATGTCCGCCAGCTCCTCGACCGCGTCGACCAGGTGGCGCGGGGACGACCAGCGGGACCGGACCATGCCGGACACGAGGTCGGTGGCCTGCCCGCCGAGCTGCTCACCGAGCAGCTGGCTGACGAGTCCGGCCTTGGCCTCGCCGGTCCGCGCCGGGTCGGTGAGGACCCGGCGCAGCGAGACCTCGCGGTCGAGGAGCGCGGTCACGGCGGCGAGCTCGTCGGCGAGGGCCGCCGCGTCGGCGGAGGTGCTGTCCGTCAGTGCGGTCAGCGCCTCACGCGCGGCGGTCTGCGCCTCGCGGCTCGCCCCACTCATCGGGCTGCCTCGGCGGAGTTCGAGGAGGGCGCGTTCTCGGCCTGCTCCTCCAGCTCGTCGAGGAAGCGGTCGATGGTGCGGCTCTGCCGCGCGTGGTCCTCCAGGGACTCACCGACCAGCTTTCCGGCCAGCTCGGTGGCGAGCTTGCCGACGTCCTGCCGCAGCGTCTGGGTGGCCTGCTTGCGGTCCGCCTCGATCTGGGCGTGACCGGCAGCGATGATCTCCTCACGCTGCCGCTGGCCCTCGGCCCGCATCTCGTTGATCAGCGTGGCCCCCTGCTCCTGCGCCTCGGAGCGCAGCCGGGCCGCCTCGTGGCGGGCGTCGGCGAGCTGCTCCTTGTACTGCTGGAGGGTCTCCGCGGCTTCCTGCTGGGCCGCCTCGGCCCGCTCGATGCCGCCTTCGATGGCATCGCGCCGCTCATCCAGAACCTTGTTGATGTTCGGGAGGAGCTTCTTCCAGAGGAAGAAGAGAACGATGGCGAAGGCGAGGGAGCCGATGACGAGCTCTGGGATCGGCGGGACGAGAGGATTCTGCTCCTCCTCGGCCGCCAGCTGTACCAGGGCGTTCACATCAGTGCCTTCCGTCGAATGATGGGTCGATACGTTCGGCGGATCAGCTCCGGAAGACGAAGCCCATAACAATGCCGATGAGGGCCAGCGCCTCACAGAAGGCGAAGCCGAGGATCTGGTTCTGCCGGATCAGGCCGGCCGCCTCGGGCTGGCGGGCGAGGGCCTGGGTGCCGTTACCGAAGACGATGCCGACGCCGATGCCGGGGCCGATGGCGGCGAGACCGTAGCCGATGGAGCCGAGGTTGCCGGTGACACCTTCGGCCAGGAACGTCTGCGCAGCGGACATGCTGTTTCTTCCTTCTGTTTACTGGACCGGCGGGGGTTGGCCACCGGACGGCTGTGAGCGGGGAATAGAGCGGCTCAGTGTTCCTCGGCGAGCGCGCCCTGGATGTAGGTGCAGGTCAGCAGGACGAAGACGTACGCCTGCACAGCTTGGATGAACAGCTCGAACGCCACCATCACGATGGTCATCAGGAACGACACGCTCGCGTAGGCGATACCGATGCCGTTCAACAGGTACCAGCTCGCGATGGTGAACATCACGAGCAGCATGTGGCCCGCGAACATGTTGGCGAAGAGCCGTACGGCGTGGGTGAAGGGGCGGATCAGCAGGTTCGAGAAGAACTCGATGACCATGACCAGCGGGAGCACCGGACCGAGCGACTTGTCGTAGCCGGTGAAGTTCTTGAAGGCGCCGACGAACCCGTGCCGTTTGAAGGTGAGCGAGACCCAGGTGATGTAGACGATCAGCGCGAGTCCGAGCGGAATGGCGAAGATCGAGGTGACCGGGAACTGGGCGAGGGGGATCACCGACCAGAGGTTCATCACCCAGACGAAGAAGAACAGGGCGACGGCCAGGGGGACGTACTTCTCGCCCTCCTTCTTGCCGATGGTCTGGTAGACGATGCCGGTGCGCACGAAGTCGTATCCGGCCTCACCGATCATCTGGAGCTTGCCGGGCACCAGCTTGGGCTTGCTGAAGGCGGCCGAGAAGAACCAGACGATGGCGGCGGTACCCACGATCGCCAGCAGCATGGTCTTGTTGAACTCGAAGCCACCGATGGTGAACATCGGTTTGAAGAGGAACGAGTGGAGCCCTGGGGCCGGGAAGCCGCAACCGTCGAAGATGTGGCAATCGGTCTCGAAGGCGAGCATCTGGTCACTACTCACCGCGAGCTCCTTCTGCTTGGCGCATGAATACGGCTACCTCGGTGTGTCGGCGCGGCGCGCGGCCACGGAGCGGCACTGGACTGGACTTGCGGATGTGGGGGCGGCGGCTGACCGGAAAGCGGGGCTGTCCGTGCCGTCCCGGGGAACGCACTGGACCGGCCGCCCGCACCTGCTGCGCCGCAGTTGGCACCGGACCATAGCAGCCGCTCGAACGGGCTCTTATCCCGGCCCTACGTGTCGCTGTACTCACGAACGCGTCCCGGTGGCGGCGGACTTAGCGGCTTCACCGCCAGAGGGTTCGGGGTCGACGTACATGATCTTCGCCTTCATGTGGGCGACCGCCTGCGAGATGACCCACACGATGGCCGCCGCGAGCAGCGCGAGCCCGAAGGCGGTGGTGTCGAACAGGGTGGTGTCCTGGAATACGGCCAGCACCACGAAGAGCAGCAACAGCTGGGTGACGTACAGCAGTAGCCCCATCGCCTGGAAGAGCTGCGGATGCGACCGCGAGACCCACTGGAGTACGGCGAGGCCCATCCCCATGAAGAGGATCACCACGAGCGCCCCGCTCGCCGCGCCCACCGCGCCCTTGCCTCCGGCCAGTACACCGCTGATCGCCGCGGCTACGGCGCCGGCGAGGGCGGTCGGTACGGCGCACTGCAGCAGCATGCGGGCGTCGTTCGACTGCATGGAGTTGCTCCGGGGGAATCGGGGACTTTCTGTCGTCAGCGACGAGCGTATCCCGGGCATTGAGGACATACCTACCGCCGGAGAACCGTCATAGTGGCGTCCTTCGGCTGGTCACCGGGTTCGTGAACGGTATCACAAACTATTTGATGAGGTCTTTACCATGCAGTGTGCACCGGGTCACACGTGAGCGTCATTCCGCTCGAACAAGCGCCTGACGGCGGTGATTTACGCGGTGCTTTCCTTTTTCTGGTAATTCCCGCGACCGGAACAGCCGTTCCGGGTCAGCCGCTTATACCCGTTTTCACCTGAACTCGGTGTAGCCGGAGTGAAACCACATTGTCACCCCTTGGAAATCACTTCGTGCCCCACGTCACCCCGGCCTCTCCCCCGGCCACCCGTTCCACTGCCGGTCGAGGGCCACGGCAGCCCCGTGCCGCACCCCGCGCCCCGGCCGTCCCGCCGTCCCCACGCGCCCTCGCCATACCGTCATCGCGTGCGTCCCCGCCATGCCGGCCGGTGCCCGGCCGCGGAACTCCCGGGCCACGCCCCACACTTCCCCTCCCGCCGGGCCCGCACAAGCCGCCGGGCCCGGTACCGGCACCACGCCACGGGGTTCTTGGAACGGGCCGGCGGCACCAGCCCGTCCTGGGCGGGGTACCGCCGGGGTGGTCCGTCGCCGCCGCACCGCGCCGGGACCGGCGCGCTCCCGCACGCTCTCCGGCACGCGTGCGCGACGGCCCGGTGGCGCGCGCCGAAGCGCGGCGAGGTGAGCCGGCGCGGGGCGGACCGGACCGAGGCGGCACGGGACAGGACGGGGCAGGGCAGGGGCTGGAACGGCGGGGCGGTGCGGGCCAGCGCGCGGCCGCACGGCCCCACACGGCGACAGGTGTCCCCCCGGGCCCCGGTGCCGCACGTGAGCGATCTTCGCGGGATGTGGGGACTCCACCGCCGGGAGCGCGGGCGCTAGCTCGGGTCGTCGTCCGTCTCCCGGTTCGGTACCAGCCGCTGCCGATCCCCCACGGCGGACGCCCCGTTGGCGCCTCGGGCGACCGGCCCCCGCTCGCCCCGCCCCGTGGCGCCCGCGCCCGGGGCGACGGGCTCCTCCGTCCGGCGGGGCTCCTCGGGCGTGCCCCCGGGGCCCGGCCCCGCGGGCTCGGCGCCGTCCTGCCCGCCAGGGGCGGCGGCCGCTGTGGGCTGCCGCCGGTAGCGCGGCGGAACGACGGCCTGCGCCCAGGCCGGGACGCGCGGTGTGAAGCGCGGCAGCAGCAGGATGACCAGCCCCGCGGCGCTCAGCAGCACGATCGCCAGCACGATCACGAGACTGGTCGACTTCACGGAGAAGGCGACGGCGCCGAAGGCGATCAGCGCGGCCCAGAAGTACATGATGAGGACGGCGCGGCTGTGCGAGTGCCCGATCTCCAGCAGCCGGTGGTGCAGGTGACCCCGGTCGGCGGCGAACGGCGAGCGGCCGTGCCAGGTGCGCCGCACGATCGCCAGTACCAGGTCCGCCACCGGCACCGCGATGATGGTCAGCGGCAGCAGCAGCGGTACGTACAGCGGGATGTTCATGTGCACGGCGGAGCGGACGGAACCGGCGTGCTCCACCATCAGGTCCGGGTCCACCTGACCCGTGATGGACACCGCTCCGGCGGCCAGCACCAGGCCGATCAGCATCGACCCGGAGTCGCCCATGAAGATCCGGGCCGGATGCATGTTGTGCGCGAGGAAGCCGACGCACATCCCCATCAGCACGGCGGCGAAGAGGGTCGCCGGGGCGGCGGCCTCGATGCCGTAGCCGTACCACATGCGGTAGGCGTACATGAAGAACGCGCAGGCGGCGATGGAGACCATTCCGGCGGCGAGGCCGTCGAGACCGTCGACGAAGTTGACCGCGTTGATGGTGATCACCACCAGCGCGACGGTGAGCAGGGTGCCCTGGAAGGGGGTGAGCGCCACGTTGCCGACGCCGGGGATGGGCAGCCAGAGGATCGTGAGGCCCTGGAGCACCATGACACCGGCGGCGATCATCTGCCCGCCCAGTTTGACCAGCGCGTCCACGCCCCACTTGTCGTCCAGCACGCCGATCAGCCAGATCAGCCCGGCGCCGGAGAGGAGCGCTCTGGGCTCGTCGGAGTGGGTGAACAGGGCGCCGATGTTGGTGAGTTGGGACGCCACCAGCAGCCCGGCGCAGAGGCCGCCGAACATCGCGATGCCGCCGAGCCGGGGGGTCGGCTCACGGTGCACGTCCCGCGCGCGGATCTCCGGCATGGCACCCGCCGCGATGGCGAACTTCCGCACTGGCCCGGTCAGGAGGTAGGTGACGGCAGCCGTGACGCACAGCGTCAGCAGGTATTCACGCACGGGCTCCCCAGAGATATCGCGTGGCTTTCAGCCCCACACCTTAGGACACCGCTCCAGGCAGAACGGTTTCGCTGCGCCAGTCAGCGCCCGGCGGGCACTCCCGTCAAAGCCGTCACAACCGGCTCCAGCGCGTGCTGGATCTCCTCGCCGACGGTGCGGAAGTACGGGATGGGGGCCCCGTACGGATCGTGGATCTCGTCGGCGTCCGCGCTGGGCGCCAGCAGCCAGCCGCGCAGCGCCGCCGCGGCCCGGACGAGCGCCCGCGCGCGCTCCGCCACACCGCCCGGATCCCGGGGAGCGGGCAAGGTGGCCGGATCTATCGCCCGCACCAGCCGGGTGAACTCCTTGAGGGTGAAGGTACGCAGCCCCGCGGAGTGGCCCATGGAGATGACCTGGGCGCGGTGGTCCCGAGTCGCGGTGAGCACCAGACCGGCGCGGATGACGTGCTCGTCGAGCAGTTCACGGCCACGGAACCCCTCCGGGTCGGCGCCGTGTTCCAGCAGGACCTGGGAGGCGTGCTCCTCCATGGGCGCGCCCTCGTGTCCCCAGGTACCGGCGCTCTCCACCACGAGGCCGCCCAGCGCGCCGTCGCCGAGCCGGGCGGACAGCGCGTGCCGGGTCAGCCGCTCGCTGATCGGGGAGCGGCAGACGTTGCCGGTGGAGACGAGGAGGATGTGGAAGGCGGAAACCGCCTGGCTCGCTGACGCTTCGATCTCCGGTCCCGGTATGCCACGCCCCTCGGGCGCGGCCGTCAACTGCTCACCTCAAGGTCTGGGACGACCTCGCGCAGCTCTTCCGCGCTGAGCGCGCCGGCGCGCAGCAACACCGGTGTGGTGCCGGTGACATCGACGATGGAGGAGGCGACCGCCGCCGGAGTGGGGCCGCCGTCGAGGTAGACGGCGACGGAGTCGCCGAGCATGTTCTGCGCGGCGTCGCAGTCCTGCGGGGCGGGGTGGCCGGTCAGGTTGGCGGAGGAGACGGCCATCGGGCCGAACTCGGTGAGGAGTTCGATGGCGACGGGGTGCAGCGGCACCCGCACGGCCACGGTGCCGCCGGTCTCGCCCAGGTCCCAGGTGAGCGACGGCTGGTGGCGGGCGACCAGCGTCAACGCGCCCGGCCAGAAGGCGTCGACGAGTTCCCAGGCCAGCTCGGAGAAGTCGGTGACCAGGCCGTGCAGGGTGTTCGGGGAGCCGACGAGCACCGGTGACGGCACACCGCGGCCGCGGCCCTTGGCCTCCAGCAGATCGCCCACGGCGTCGCCGTCGAAGGCGTCGGCGCCGACGCCGTAGACGGTGTCGGTGGGCAGCACGACCAGCTCTCCCCGGCGGACGGCCGAGGCGGCCTCGCGCAGACCGGTCTTGCGGTCACTGGCGTCCGTGCAGTCGTATCGGCGTGCCATCACGGCACCTCCCTGCGGGCTGTGGCGAATCGGGGCCGGTTGTTGAGGTCGGGGTGGTCCGCCGCGTCCGCCCAGCCGCGGTCCTCGGCGAAGACCCACGGCACCTGGCCCCCCTGGGTGTCGGCGTGCTCGACGACCACGACGCCGCCGGGGCGGAGCAGCCGGTGGGCCGCCCGTTCCAGTCCGCGGATGGTGTCGAGTCCGTCCTCACCCGAGAACAACGCGAGCCCGGGGTCGTGGTCGCGGGCCTCCGGTGCCACGTACTCCCATTCCGTGAGCGGGATGTACGGGGGGTTGGCGACGACCAGGTCGACCTGCCCGTTGAGTTCGGTGAGGGCGGTCAGCGCGTCCCCCTGGTGCAGGCTGACGCGGCTGCCCTCGGGGACGGCCGCGATGTTCTCGCGGGCCCAGCGCAGCGCGCCCTCGTCGAGCTCGACGGCGTGGACGCGGGAGCGGGGCACCTCCTGGGCGAGGGCGAGCGCGATGGCGGCGGAGCCGGTACACAGGTCGACGACGACGGGCTCGGCGACGTCCATGGCACGCACCGCGTCTATCGCCCATCCGGCGACCGACTCGGTCTCCGGCCGGGGGATGAACACCCCGGGCCCGACGCGTAGTTCGAGGTAGCGGAAGAAGGCGCGGCCGGTGATGTGCTGGAGCGGTTCGCGGGCCTCGCGGCGGGCGACGGCCTCCCAGTAACGGGCGTCGAAGTCGGCGTCGGCCACCCGGTGCAGCTCGCCCCGGCCGACGCCGTGCACGAAGGAGGCCAGCTCCTCGGCGTCGAAGCGCGGTGAGGGCACCCCGGCGTCGGCCAACCGCCGGGTGGCCTGGGCCACCTCCGTCAGCAGCAGATTCACGAGGTCACTCTCACAGGTGTCGCGGTGGTCGGGCGGCCGGGGGTGGCCGGGCGGTGGCGTACCGGCGCGCTCCCGGGCAGGCGCGGGGCAGCCTCTCGGGTGGCCCGGGCGGCGCTCGCGCGGCGGGGTGCGCCGGGGCCGGTCACTGCGCCGCGGCCAGTCGGGCGGCGGAGTCGGCGTCGACGCACGCCTGGATCACCGGGTCCAGCTCGCCGGCGAGGACCTGGTCCAGGTTGTACGCCTTGAAGCCGACGCGGTGGTCGGAGATCCGGTTCTCCGGGAAGTTGTAGGTCCGTACCCGCTCCGAGCGGTCCACGGTGCGGACCTGGCTGCGCCGGGCGTCGGAGGCCTCCCGTTCGGCCTCCTCCTGCGCGGCGGCTAGCAGCCGGGCCCGGAGGATCCGCATCGCCTGCTCCTTGTTCTGGAGTTGGCTCTTCTCGTTCTGGCAGGAGACGACGATGCCCGAGGGTTCGTGCGTGATCCGGACGGCGGAGTCGGTGGTGTTGACGGACTGGCCACCGGGTCCGGAGGAGCGGTAGACGTCGACGCGCAGGTCGTTCGGCGCGATCTCGACGTCGATGTCCTCGGCCTCGGGGAGTACCAGCACCCCGGCGGCGGAGGTGTGGATCCGGCCCTGTGACTCGGTGGCCGGGACCCGCTGCACCCGGTGCACGCCGCCCTCGTACTTGAGCCGGGCCCAGACTCCCTGGCCGGGTTCGGCGTCCCCCCGGGACTTCACCGCGACCTGGACGTCCTTGTAGCCGCCGAGGTCGGACTCGGTGCTGGAGATCAGCTCGGTGCGCCAGCCGTTGCGCTCCGCGTACCGCAGGTACATGCGCAGCAGGTCGCCGGCGAACAGCGCGGACTCGTCGCCGCCCTCCCCGGCCTTGACCTCCAGGATGACGTCCTTGTCGTCGCTGGGGTCGCGGGGGACGAGCAGCAGCCGGAGCCGCTCGGTCAGCTCCTCGCGGCGCACCTCCAGCTCCTTGACCTCGTCGAAGAAGCCGGGATCCTCGGCGGCCAGCTCGCGGGCGGTCTCGATGTCCTCGCCGGTCCGCTTCCACTCGCGGTAGGCGCTCACGACGGGGGTGAGTTCCGCGTACCGCTTGTTGAGTCGGCGGGCCGCCGCCTGGTCGGCGTGGATCGCCGGGTCCGCGAGCTGTCTTTCGAGGTCGGCGTGTTCGCCGATGAGTTCCTCGACCGCCTCGAACATCGGATGTCCTTGTCTGGAGTGCCGGGGGAAGCCGGAAGAAGAGGGAGGCCCCGAACGAGGGACCAGGGGACGCGGGCGTCCGGACGCGACAGCGCCGGGCCTCGCCGCCGGGAGGGGCGGCCGAGGACCGGCGCTGTGCGGTCGCTACTTCTTCGCGGCGCTGGCGCTCTTGCCGAAGCGGGCCTCGAAGCGGGCCACGCGGCCACCGGTGTCGAGGATCTTCTGCTTACCGGTGTAGAAGGGGTGGCACGCGGAGCAGATGTCGGCGCGGACAACGCCTTCCGTCATCGTGCTGCGGGTGGTGAAGGAGTTGCCACAGGTGCAGCTGACCTGGGTCTCGACGTACTCCGGGTGGATATCGCGCTTCACGGTGTCTCCTAGGTTCGGGAGGGTGCCGGGTCGCGTGGACGGTGTGTCCTCGCGTGAACCGGGACCGACGGTCCAGTTTGCCACTACTGGCCGCACCCCCCAAAACCGGGGCGGGGGCCGGGGTATTCCCGGCCCCCGCGACCCGGGGCCCGCCCCCGGCTGGCGTCCGGCGCCGGGTGGGGGCGGTGGTCACCGTACGACGCCGTCTATGTCGGTCTGGTCACCAGCGGTGTCCTTGTTGGCCTCGGCGGGCACCGGCTTGTCCGCCTTGAGCGCCTTCCAGACCAGCGCGGTGTTGCGCTCCACGGGGATGACGCGGTTGGGGTCGGCCGGGTCGTAGCGGACCGGCAGCGTGGTCATCTGGATGTCGTCGGACTTGACCGCCTTCATCGTCTTGGCGAGGTCGGCCAGCTTCCCGACGGAGTCCAGCTCCGAGTCGGTGGTGATGGTCGAGGTGGCGGTGTCCGCGAGGTCGTACAGCTTCTTCGGACTGCTGAACAGGCCGACACTGTTGACCTGGTCCAGCAGGGCCTTGATGAACGCCTGCTGGAGCTGGATGCGGCCGAGGTCGCTGCCGTCGCCGACGCCGTGCCGGGTGCGGACCAGCCCGAGCGCCTGCTCGCCGTTGAGCGTGTGGGTACCGGCGCTGAGGTCGAGCTGGCTGTCCTTGTCCTGGATGGCCTTCCGGGTGGTGATCTCCACCCCGCCGAGGGTGTTAATCAGCTTCTTGAAGCCGGAGAAGTCCACCTCGACGTAGTGGTCCATCCGCACGCCGGAGATCGACTCGACGGTCTTCACCGCGCAGGCCGGGCCGCCCACCTCGTAGGCGCTGTTGAACATGGCGCGCTGGGCCGGGACGACCTGTCCCTCGGCGGTGTCGTCGCCCCGCACGTCGGCCTGGGCGCCACCCTTCACGCAGCTGGGGCGCCGCACGATGGTGTCCCGGGGGATGGAGACCACGCTGGCGCGGCTGTGGTCCTCGTTGATGTGCACGATCATCGCGGTGTCGGAGCGGGCGCCGCCGCCGTCCGAGCCGTAGCGCGCGTTCGGGCCGGAACGCGAGTCGGAGCCCAGGACGAGGATGTCCATGGAGCCGTTGCTGGAGTCCTTCGGCCGGTCGGTACCGAGGGCCGCGTTGATGTCGACGCCGGAGATGTTCCCGTTGAGCTTGAAGTAGACGAAGCCGAGGGTGGTGCCCCCCAGCGCCACGGCCCCGGCGAGGGCCCACGCGCCGATCCGCAGCGCCCGCTGGCGCCCGGTACGGGGCTTGCGGCGACGACCGGTGGCCCGCCCCCTCCGGGTGCGCCGCTCCGCCGGTTGTTCACCGTCCTTGCTGTCGCCCGCCATGCTCACTTCCCTCTGTCCCGCCGTCGACTGCGCGTCGGCCGGGCTGGACGAAAGTCAGCCGGGCCTCGCGGCAGCGTCGCACAGTGCGACTTTCGACCACATCCGCCGCAGGCCGGTGGACGGTGCGCTCTCCCGGTTCCTTTCCCCGCTTCCACCTGCGACGACGCGTCCCGGGCCGGGATGTCACCCCCGTACGGGCCGGATCGGTGCTGTGGGCAAGCTCTCAGCGGGGAGGCGGCCCGGCGGACGGCGAGGGCCGCCCCACCGGTGTGGTGGGGCGGCCCTCACGGTTCCGCACTGACCAGGTGACGTGGCGTCCGTCCACCCGGGTGAGCCACCGCGGGCGGCTCGGGCCGGGAGACGGACCCGTCCGGGTCAGTCCGCGCCGTTGCCCGGCGCCGGGGTGGTCTTCTGGATCTGGAGCAGGAACTCCGCGTTGGACTTGGTCTGCTTCATCTTGTCCAGCAGCAGCTCGATGGCCTGCTGCTGGTCCAGCGCGTGCAGCACCCGGCGCAGCTTCCAGACGATCTGGAGTTCGTCGCTGCCCATGAGGATCTCCTCCTTACGGGTGCCGGACGCGTCCACGTCCACCGCGGGGAAGATCCGCTTGTCCGAGAGCTTCCGCTCCAGCTTCAGCTCCATGTTGCCGGTGCCCTTGAACTCCTCGAAGATCACCTCGTCCATGCGGGAGCCGGTCTCCACCATGGCCGTGGCGACGATCGTCAGGGAGCCGCCGTCCTCGATGTTCCGCGCGGCGCCGAAGAACTTCTTCGGCGGGTACAGCGCGGTCGAGTCGACACCACCGGACAGGATGCGGCCGGAGGCCGGGGCCGCCAGGTTGTAGGCGCGGCCGAGGCGGGTGATCGAGTCGAGCAGCACCACCACGTCGTGGCCCAGCTCGACGAGCCGCTTGGCCCGCTCGATGGCGAGTTCCGCGACGGTCGTGTGGTCCTCGGCGGGCCGGTCGAAGGTCGAGGAGATGACCTCGCCCTTGACCGAGCGCTGCATGTCGGTGACCTCTTCGGGCCGCTCATCGACGAGGACGACCATCAGGTGGCACTCGGGGTTGTTGTGCGTGATGGCGTTGGCGATCGCCTGCATGATCATGGTCTTGCCGGTCTTCGGCGGGGCCACGATCAGCCCTCGCTGGCCCTTGCCGATCGGCGTGACCAGGTCGATGATGCGCGTCGTCAGGGCGCTGGGCTCGGTCTCCAGCCGCAGCCGCTCCTGCGGGTAGAGCGGCGTCAGCTTGGTGAACTCCGGCCGGGACTTGCCCCCTTCGGGCGCCATGCCGTTGACGGAGTCGAGGCGGACGAGGGCGTTGAACTTCTCGCGCCGCTCCCCGTCGCGCGGCTGCCGCACCGCGCCCGTGACGTGGTCGCCCTTCCGCAGCCCGTTCTTGCGGACCTGCGCGAGGGAGACGTACACGTCGTTCGGGCCCGGCAGGTAGCCGGAGGTGCGCACGAAGGCGTAGTTGTCGAGGATGTCGAGGATGCCGGCGACCGGGATCAGCACGTCGTCGTCAGCGATCTGCGGCTCGAACTCGTCCCGGCCGCGACGGCCCCGGCGGTCCCGGTAGCGGCCACGACGCCCACGGCGCCCGCCGTCGAACTCGTCCTCGTCCCGGCGGTTCCCGCCGCCCTGGCCACCCTGGCCCTGGCCGCCCTGCTGGCCACCGCCCTCGTGCTTGCCGCCGCGGCTACGGTCCCGATCGCGGTCACGGTCGCGCTGCCGGTCCCGCTTCGAGCGGTCCTGCTGCTGCTTGCCGCCGTCGCCGCCACCCTTGGTCTCGCCGCCCTTGGCGCCGTCCCCCTTGGTGTCCTGCTGCCGCCCGCCGGTCTTGCCCTCGGCGGTGTCGGCGGCGGCCTCGGCCCGCTCGTCGTTCCGCCCGCGGCGGGTCTCCCGCTCGCCCGACGGCTGCTCGCCCTCGGGCTGCCCCGGGATGTCGATCTGGCTCTCCGTCTGCTGCTCCCCGGTGCGGGCACGGGAGGTCGCGCGGCGCTTGGGCTTGGCCTCCGCCTCTCCCTGAGTGGCCTTGCCGGGCTTGGCCGCGGCCTTGCCTCCCTTGGCCTCGCCGGCGGGCGACGTCCCGGCGGACTCCGCCGAACTCCCGCTGGCCTGCCTCTCCTTGATGACTTCGATCAGCTGGCTCTTGCGCATCCGCGCGGTGCCCTTGATGCCAAGGGTCGAAGCGATCTGCTGCAGCTCGGCCAGGACCATGCCCTCAAGCCCGGTGCCGGTGCGCCGACGCTTGGGCGCGGCACCGGACGCGGGCGCGGTTGAAGCATCTGTGGCAGGCGCGGCGGCATCGTCAGCGGGGCTGCCGGCGGAGTCGGCGTTCACGCCCATCAGATCGGTGGTGTCGCTCACGAAGGGTCCTTCCCTGGAGCGGACGTCGGCCTGTCTGGCTCGGCGACCGGTTGTGCTGTCCGGCCAGGGTTCCGCGTGGTCACGGGCCTGTCCGGGGCGGTGGTCCCGCCTGGATGTACAGCGGGGAGATCAGTTCACGGTGCGGCGTAAACATCGACATGGGGGTCCTTTACGCCAAACTCCGGAGCGTGCTCGGCACTGTCAGGCAATAGCTCTAACGGTGCGGGAGACTCCTGGGAGAAGAGGTGGCCCCTCCTGGCTGTACTACCAGGGGAACACACGAACACCGCACTCTGCGGGCCGTCACTGTATCGTGCGTGAGACCCGCCTGACTGCGAGTGCAGACTTGAGGTTAACACTACCGGACCCAACAAACATTCCCCCTCTCCTAGGCCCGCAATCGGGTGTCACTCCGGCGAGCTGAGCGGCAGCACACTGGCTCCCGAGGTGTCGAAACCGAGCCGGTTGGCCGTCCAGTGCTCCCCCGCGAGGTGGGCCACCTTCTCGGCCGCCCCGCCGTCGGCGGGCAGCGCCAGGACGGTCGGACCGGCGCCGGAGATCACGGCGGGTACGCCGTCCGCGCGGAGCCGGGCGACGAGGTCGGCGCTCTCGGTCATCGCGGGCGCCCGGTACTCCTGGTGCAGCCGGTCCTCGGTGGCCGCGAGCAGCAGCTCGGGCCGCCTGGTCAGCGCCTCCACCAGGAGCGCGGCGCGGCCCGCGTTGAAGGCGGCGTCGACGTGCGGCACGGTGCGCGGCAGCAGGTCCCGGGCGGTGTTGGTGAGCAGCGGACGGGCGGGGACGAACACCACCGGCTGGATCGAGGCGGCGGGCGCCATCCGGATGGCGCGGCCGACGCCGCCCTCCGTCCAGGCCAGGGTGAAGCCGCCGAGGAGGCAGGCGGCGACGTTGTCCGGGTGGCCCTCCAGCTCGGTGGCCAGCTCCAGCAGCGCCGTGTCGTCGAGCCGGGCCTCGCCGCCGGTGGTCACCGCGCGGGCCGCCATCAGTCCGGCGCAGATGGCGGACGAGGAGGAGCCGAGGCCGCGGCCGTGCGGGATGCGGTTGGCGCAGACGACCTCCAGGCCGCGTGGCTGCCCGCCGAGCAGGTCGAAGGCGCTGCGGAGGGAGCGGACGAGCAGGTGGTCCTCGTCCCGGGGGAGGTTGTCGGCTCCCTCGCCCGCGATGTCGACGTGCAGCCCGGAGTCCGCGACGCGGACCACCACGTCGTCGTAGAGCCCCAGGGCCAGACCGAGGGTGTCGAACCCGGGGCCGAGGTTGGCGCTGGTAGCTGGGGTGCGCACCCGGACGGCGGCGGCGCGGAACGCGGGACCGGCCATCTTTCGATGACTCTCCTTGGCTCTGGTTGTGCGGCATTCCCCCGGTGGACCGCGGCGCGTGCCGGACCGGTCACGACCCCGCGCTCCCCGGTGGGAAGCGGACATGGGATCGGGGTGAATAACACCCTATCGAAGGATGGTTCGGTGGCGACATAGGGCGCACGGGAGGCGCACGATGCGTGTCGTCATGCCCTCCCGCGCTCCTCTTCGTCGCCGGGTGTGGGGTCGGTCAGCCGAGGCCGAGCCGCTCCGCCGCGGCGTCCGCGTCGATGGGGACGACCACCGGCTGCGGCGCCCCGGCCACCGCCCAGTCCGGGTCCTTGAGCCCGTTGCCGGTCACGGTGCAGACCACGCGCTGGCCGGGGTCGACCTCACCCCGCTCGGTGGCCTGAAGGAGACCGGCGACCGAGGCGGCCGAGGCGGGCTCCACGAAGACGCCCTCCCGCGCGGCCAACAGCCGGTAGGCGCGCAGGATCTGACGGTCGGTCACCGAGTCGATGAGGCCGCCGGACTCGTCCCGCGCCTGCTCGGCGAGGGCCCAGGAGGCGGGGTTGCCGATGCGGATCGCGGTGGCGATGGTGCTCGGGTCCTTGACCGCCTCACCCCGCACCAGCGGCGCGGCACCGGCGGCCTGGAAGCCCCACATCCGCGGGGTGCGGGTGGCGGGGCCGGGCAGCGGCTCCCCGCCGGCCTCCGGCACGGCGGCGGGCGTCGCGCGGGAGTACTCGCGGTAGCCCTTCCAGTACGCGGAGATGTTGCCGGCGTTGCCGACGGGAAGGACGTGCAGGTCGGGTGCGTCCCCGAGCATGTCGACGACCTCGAAGGCGGCCGTCTTCTGGCCCTCCAGGCGGAACGGGTTGACGGAGTTCACCAGCGCGACCGGGTACTTCTCCGAGAGGCCCCGGGCGAGCTTGAGGCAGTCGTCGAAGTTGCCGTCCACCTGGAGGATCTTCGCGCCGTGCACCAGCGCCTGGCCCATCTTGCCCAGCGCGATCTTGCCCTGCGGGACCAGGACGGCGCAGACCATCCCGGCGCGCACCGCGTAGGCGGCGGCCGAGGCGGAGGTGTTGCCGGTGGAGGCGCAGATGACCGCCTGGGCACCCTCCTGTTTCGCCTTCGTGATCGCCACCGTCATGCCGCGGTCCTTGAAGGAGCCGGTGGGGTTGGCGCCCTCGACCTTGAGGTGCACCTCGCAGCCGGTCAGCTCGGAGAGCACCTGCGCGGGCACGAGCGGGGTGCCGCCCTCGCGCAGCGTGACGGGGGGAACGGTCGCGCCGAGCGGCAGCCGGTCGCGGTACTCCTCGATGATGCCGCGCCACTGGTGCTGCCCGGTGGCTCCCTGGGTGGGACGGTCCGTCATGGTCACTGTTCCTTTACTCCCCTTCGACCCGCATGATGCTCGCGACGCCGCGTACGGTATCCAGTTTGCGCAGAGCCTCGACGGTCGCGCTGAGCGCGGCGTCGGGAGCGCGGTGTGTGACGACGACGAGCCAGGCGTCGCCGTAGGAGCCCTCCTTGCCCTGCTGCCGCACGGTGTCGATGGAGACGCCGTGCTCGGCGAAGACCGTGGCGACCTGGGCGAGGACGCCCGGCCGGTCGGCCACGTCGAGGCTGATGTGGTAGCGGGTGACCACCTCGCCCATCGGGGAGACCGGCAGCTGGGTGTAGGCGGACTCGCCGGGGCCCCGCGCCCCGTTCAGCTTGTTCCGGCCCGCGGCGACCAGGTCGCCCAGAACCGCGGAGGCGGTGGGCGCGCCACCGGCCCCCGGGCCGTAGAACATCAGCTGGCCCGCGGCCTCCGACTCGACGAAGACCGCGTTGTACGCCTCGCGGACGCTGGCCAGCGGGTGGCTGCGCGGGATCATCGCCGGGTGCACCCGCGCGGTCACCGACCGCCCGTCGGCAGCCCGCTCGCAGATGGCGAGCAGCTTGACGGTGCAGCCCATCCGGGTGGCGGAGGCGATGTCGGCGGCGGTGACCTCGGTCAGGCCCTCCCGGTGGACGTCGTCGAGACGCACCCGGGTGTGGAAGGCGATCCCGGCGAGGATCGCGGCCTTCGCGGCCGCGTCGAACCCCTCCACGTCGGCGGTGGGGTCGGCCTCCGCGTATCCCAGGGCGGTCGCCTCGTCCAGCGCCTCGCTGTATCCGGCGCCACTGGAGTCCATCCGGTCGAGGATGAAGTTGGTCGTGCCGTTGACGATGCCCAGCACCCGGTTGACGGTGTCCCCGGCCAGCGACTCGCGCAGC
The DNA here is from genome assembly GCF_013450295.1 of Streptomyces sp. AJS327. Taxonomy (GTDB): domain Bacteria; phylum Actinomycetota; class Actinomycetes; order Streptomycetales; family Streptomycetaceae; genus Streptomyces. The sequence goes on along the minus strand of NZ_SKBR01000002.1, from coordinate 490,545 downwards.
GGGCGCACCAGCGGGATGGCGGCGGCGACGGCGGCCTCGTAGAAGAGGTCGGCGCCGTGTTTCTCGGCGACGGCGTGCAGGGTGGGGCCGTCCTCGGCGAGCAGCGCCTTGTTCGCCGTCACCACGCTGGCGCCGTGCTCGACGGCGGTGGTGATCAGCGAGCGGGCCGGTTCGATACCGCCGATGACCTCGACGGCGATGTCGATGTCGCCGCGCGCGGCGAGGGCCCGGGCGTCGGTGGTGACCAGCGCGGGGTCGACGCCCTCGCGGACGCGGTCGGGGCGGCGCACGGCCACCCCGGCCAGCTCCAGCGGGGCGCCGATGCGCTGGGCGAGGTCGTCCGCGTGCGTCGTCATGATGTGCGCCACCTCTGAGCCGACCGTCCCACAGCCCAGCAGCGCCACCTTCAGCGGACGCGTACGCATCATCTGACCTCGTCTCTCAGTTTCTCGTCACGGCTCGTCCGGGCTCTCCGCCCCAGGGCACAGCCCTCTCAAGTCTCACGTACGGGTACGGAGATTCCCCGCTGATTCCACTATGTGGGACACATATCTCGTTAACCGACATCGAGACGGAGGAGGTCCTCCTCCGTCTCCCGGCGGACGATCACCCGCCCCCGGCCGTCCCGCACCGCGACCACCGGCGGACGCAGCGCGTGGTTGTAGTTGCTCGCCATCGACCGGCAGTACGCGCCGGTGGCGGGCACCGCGATCAGGTCGCCCGGCGCCAGGTCCGCGGGGAGGAAGGCGTCCCGCACCACGATGTCACCACTCTCGCAGTGCTTGCCGACCACCCGGCTCAGCATCGGCTCGGCCGAGGAGGAGCGGGAGACCAGCGCCACGGTGTACTCGGCGTCGTACAGCGCGGTGCGGATGTTGTCCGACATCCCGCCGTCCACGCTGACGTACGTCCGCAGGCCCTCCAGCTCCTTGACGGTACCGACCTCGTACAGCGTCACCGCCGTCGGGCCGACGATCGCGCGGCCCGGCTCGACCGAGAGCCGCGGTACCGCCAGCCCCGCCGCCTCGCACTCGCGGGCGACGATCTCGCGCAGCGCCTTCGCGATGTCCGCGGGGGCCCGCGGATCGTCGTCGGGGGTGTAGGCGATGCCGAGCCCGCCGCCCAGGTCGATCTCCGGCAGTTCGACGCCGTGCTCGTCGCGGATCTCGCGGAGCAGCCCGACGACGCGGCGCGCGGAGACCTCGAACCCGGCCAGGTCGAAGATCTGCGAGCCGATGTGCGAGTGGATGCCGAGCAGCTCCAGGCTGTCCAGTCCGAGCACCCGGCGCACCGCCTCCGCGGCCTGCCCGTCGCTGAGCGCCAGGCCGAACTTCTGGTCCTCGTGCGCCGTGGCGATGAACTCGTGGGTGTGCGCCTCGACGCCGACGGTGGCGCGGATCTGCACGGGCTGCCGCACGCCGAGCCGTGCCGCCACGTCGGCCACCCGGACGATCTCCTGGAAGGAGTCGAGCACGATGCGGCCCACCCCCGCCCGTACCGCCCGCTCGATCTCCGCGCCGGACTTGTTGTTGCCGTGCAGCGCCACGCGCTCGGCCGGCATACCGGCGTCCAGCGCGGTGGCCAGTTCCCCGGCCGAGCACACGTCGAGGTTCAGCCCCTCCTCGCGGAGCCAGCGGACCACCGCGCGGCTGAGGAACGCCTTGCCCGCGTAGAAGACGTCCGCGTCCGGGCCGAACGCCTCCCGCCAGGCCCGGCAGCGGGCGCGGAAGTCCTCCTCGTCCAGGACGTAGGCGGGGGTGCCGAACTCCTCGGCGAACCGGCGCAGGTCGAGCCCGCCGAGCCGGACGGCGCCGTCCTCGGCGCGGTGCGCGGTGCGCGGCCAGACCCGGGGGTCCAGCGTGTTGAGGTCGCCGGGCGGCACAGAGCCCCCGGGGCGCCCCTCGGGGAGCACATCGGCGTGACGGGGACCTGCGGGGTGCGCTGAACGGCTCATGGGCTTCGCGTTCCTTGCTCTGCTGACGGGTCTTCGCTGGTGCTGACGGTTCTCGGTGGTGCTGACGGGTCTTCGGTGGTGCTGACGGTCTCGGTGGTTCGGGGTGCCGGTGGCCGACGGACTCCCGGTGGCGGGCGTCCCGGCGGGGTGGGCCACGTGGGACGGCGCCGGGCCCGGCCACGGGGAGCCGGTGACCGGCCGGACGGTTCCCCGCTCCGCCGGAAGCGACGGATTGCGGTCCGTCCGGGACGGCGGCCGAGGCACACGGCCCCGGGTCCGAGGGCCCGGGGTTCGGGTGCTCCGGCGGCCACGGAGCTGTGGAGTTGTGCGGCGGACCGGGAGCCGTGCCGGGGCTCGGGACCGTGTCGCCGGATCGCGGGACCGTGGCGGACCGCGGTCCCCCTGGCGAATCCGACGGTCCCGACGACCCGGGGATTCGGCGATCCGGGCGGATCCGGTGTTCCGGGGGAACGGCTCCGGTCCGGCCCTCGTCGCCGTCCGCTCCGGTCTCGGTCGCCGGTGGTCAGATCCGCGCGGGCGCGGACACACCCAGCCGGTACAGGCCGTCCCCCAGCGCCGTGGCCGTCGCCTCGGTGAGCGCCAGCCGGACGCGGTGGACGGCCCCGGGTTTCTCGTCGCCTCGGGGCAGCGGATGGCAGCCGTCCTGAAACCGGAGGAACGCCTCCGCGACCGCCTCCAGGTGCCGGGCCGTCCGGCTCGCCACCGCCGCCTCCACCACCCGGCGATGGTCCGCCAGCAGCGCGAGCACCCGCACGAACTCCGGGGCCGCGCCGCCATCCCGCCCGCCGCGCGCTTCCGGGGCGGCCCCGGCACGCGGCCTCCCGGAGATCTCCGCTCCCCCGGCGCCCTCCATTCCGCCGTCCGCCCGGATCCCGGCGTCGACGCGGGCCGGTACGCCCATCGTGCGGCCGCCCCGCAGCAGGGTTCGCGCTCTGGAGTGGGCGTACTGCACACGAAAGAGCGAGCTGGAGCCCTCGGTGCGAACCGCCAGAGCCGCCGGATCATCGCCGGTCGCCGCCGCCCACCGCGCGATGTCCGCTCCGGGGCGGTCCGCCGCGCCGTACGTCGCGAAGCGCCCGTCGACGGGCCCGCTCCCGGAAGCTCGGGGCTGGAGGTCGTCCGCGCGGCCGGCGGACGGCGCCGCCTCGGCGGGGGCGCCAGACTCGGCGTCCGGGCCCGCCGGGGCCGTCCGCAGTTCGTCCAGCAGCGCGGCGCGCGCCGTCACCGCCAGGGTGACGTTCAGGAAACCGCCGCCGGACACCTCGGCCTCCGCGACCGCGGGCTCCGCCAGCAGCAGCCGGGCCAGCAGCGCGGCGAGCTCCCCCGGCGGGCGCCCGGTGACCTGAGCCAGCTGGAAGGCGACACCCGTTCCGTAGTCGCCCGGGCCCCGGCGCGGTGGCGACTCGACGACGACCCGCTCCGGCAGCCTCGCGTGCTCCCGCAGCCGCAGTTCGCCGGTCGTCACGGCGTGCCGGAGCGACCGCAGCACGGTGCGCGAAAGCTGGGCGGGTGTCACGGGTCAAGCGTATGGGAGCGGCGCCCAGCACCGGACTCCGGGCCGCCGACCGGCCACGCTCATCCACCGGCGGTCAGGACATCGGTACCGGTGACGTCGCGATCCGCTCGCCACGGCCGACGCGGGTACGGCACACGGCGGCTACGGCATGAAGGGGAGCGCCCCGTCCACCTCGCCCGGACCGGAGTTCCCCGGAACGTCCGCCCCCCGGGGGTTCGGCGCGTGCGCCGTGAGGCGGCGCACCATCCGCACCAACTCGACCGGTTCGAAGGGCTTCGCGAGGAAGGCGTCCAGCCGCGCCTCCGCGCCGCCCGCCCCCATCTCCGCCAGCGAACAGGCGCTGACCATAGCCAGGGGGATGTCCCGCGTCCGTGGATCCGCCCGCAGGCGCTCGGCCGTCCGCAGCCCGTCGAGCCGGGGCATCACGCTGTCCAGCGTGATCACATCGGGCCGCACGCCGTGCACGACCTCCAGGCACTCGGCGCCGTCCACGGCGGTCGAGACCTCGAAGCCCTCAAGCTCAAGGTTCACCCTGATCAACTGCCGGATGACCTCGCTGTCGTCGACGACAAGGACCCGGCCGGACATACCTGGCACACCACACAGCCTAGGTGGGCCCCTCCTGCCGCGTCCGGGTTTTGCCCATTTCCCCCGGCCCCTGTTCCCCCACCCCCCACCCTGCGGTCCCCCCACCCCCACCCCGCGGTCCCCCACCCCGCTGCGGTCCCCCGCCCTTCGTCCCGCGGTCCCCTACCCCCCACCCGCCCCGGGACCCGCCCCCGTCCCGGGTTCCACCACCGTTCGGCCATGCTCCACCGCCTCCCACCGCGCGGCCGTTCGCCTCCCAGGAATCGGTTCCGGAGCACCGCCCGAGTGCTGGTAGTGTTTTCCTCGTCGCCGCCGCAGAGCAGCGACAAGCCCCCGTAGCTCAGGGGATAGAGCAACGGCCTCCGGAGCCGTGTGCGCAGGTTCGAATCCTGCCGGGGGTACTCCGCGACCAGCTGGGCTTTCGCCCGCTGACCAGCGCGAGTACCAGGAACGAAGGGCCGGACACAGGGAGACCGTGTCCGGCCCTTCGTCGTGGTCACGGGCTCGTGCGCCACGTCATCGCGGTCACGTCCACGCCGCCGTCATCGCCGCCACGTCTTCGCGGTCGGGCGCCGGTCGCGAGGAGCGCGAGGAGTGTGGCGCGTGAGCACCCCCGAGCCGGGTCCGCTGACCGCTGTGCCCCACGAGGGGAACGTGCGGGGAGCGGCGGGGGCCACGGACGCGTCGACCGCCGGCGCCGTGCGGCCGCCGGTCCGGGGTGGCTCGCGTGGGAGCCGGAGGCGCGGGCCATCCGGTCTCGGCGGATCCGTGCGGGACGAGGGGTGCGGTGCGCTAGGTCGGCCCGTCACGTTCCCCGGGCGGAAGGAGCGCGGTTCCCTCACTCCCTCAACTCATCACCCGCGGAATTCGGATTCCGGTTATCCGGTCTCCGGTTTTCCGCGAGCGTTACGGTCGCGACGCTCCGTGCCTTTCCGCGCCCCGCCGCCCTCCACCGAAGTGATACGGAGTCCTCCGTCCGGGGCGGATGGACATTTCCAGAAGCGCACATCGGCCGGGCACCCGGTTGGCCCGCTCCGTCCGGACGCGGGGGGTCTCCGCCGCCGACCGGATTCCCCGCGTGGTCGCCACCGTCGTCGAGCCGACCGCGCGGGCGGTCAGCCGTCGGTCCACCCCGCGCCCGGGCCGCGACGGGTCCGGGGCCGCGCCCCGGTTGCCCGAGGGGGGCGTCGGCCAACTGCCCGCCCGTGGGGGTCTGTTGCCCGGCCGGGCGGACACGCCGGGGCGGCCGCGGTCGTCGCGGGGTGGTCCCGTCGCGGGGGTGTGCCGGGTCTCCGGCATCGGCCCACCGGGCGGCTTCCGGGCGTCCACACGGCACCGCCTGGGTAGATCGATCAGATCCGATGCGAAGGGTTGACCACTTAGTCCTGGCATGATTGTCTAATTGAGACACGGCAGCGTTTAGGAAGACCTCGGTAGACCCCGGAGGAATCCTTGTTAGACCGGTTCGTTTGGCAGCTTCACATGAGCGATCCAGTTTCTGTCAGTGGACATATCTATAACGAGGTCGACCTTTACGAAGCACACGGTTTCACCGGGAATTTCACCCACGGCCGTGTCGCTGTTGATTTTCCTTCTCCCCCCTCTGCCCACCGGAGGGGGTATCGCGCGGAGACATTCCAAGGAAATCCGGAGTACGGGTATGTCGACGTGGCGCGTGAATCCGGCGCAGGTGACGCTGCTCCCGGGAACCCCGCCAGGAAGCACGCGGGTCGTCGCCCACGCGTGATCAGAGACCTGCACGCCCCTTCCCGAGCGGCGTAAATGACTGATGAGGCGTGTCGAAGACAGCCGCTGTCCCTCCGGGTGCCCGAGCGCGTCTCGCCGTTCCTGGTCCGGATGAGAGCGGGACCCCTCACACTCCGAAGCCCCTCGACGTCCCGTGGACCGTCAATCACCGTGCGTCCCAGGGAGCTTCGGCGGTCGCCCACCGCGCCACACCCCCCACCCACCACCCCGGTGCCCTGACGAGAGAACCTGACCGCCCGAAGGACTGACGCGGGCGGCGTCTGCCGAGCCCTGGCTCCGTCGGCCGGGCGCTCGCGCCGCCGGTTCTCCTCGCCCGGGGCACCACCGTGAACCGCTCGGACGCCGCCTTCGGACCGTGTCGAGCGCCCCCACCCTCACCCCCACCGTCACCTCCCCGAGGGCCGCGCCACCCTCCCCCCTGCTGACCCCGGTCCGGCCGACGCCCCGGCCGCCCCGGGAGGAGCGGCACCACCGCTGGACGGCGCCCCGATGTCCGTCCGGCGCGGCGCCAGCCTGGCCACCGCGGCCACCCCCGACCCGTCCCACCAGGCCCTTCGTCCCGAACACGCCATGTACGCACGGGCGTTGACCCCCGCCTGGGAGGAGCCGCTCCTCCCTGTCGAGGCCCGACGCGCCCCCGTACGCCCAAGCGCCTCCCGCGCCGGGTGGCGTCACCGAGTCCACCACCGTCAGGACGCCGTGACCACCACGGGGTCCGGCTCCTCCCGTGCCAGCGGCACCCGTCCACCCCCGATCCCCCAGCGCCCGAGGGCGACACCCGCCGGCCACGTGCGGGCCAGTGCCGTCCTCGGCACGTCCGCGAGCCCTCGCGGAACGGCCGTTCACGCGGTCCAGCCCGGGCGCGCGCCCCTGTGGTCCGGCTCAGCCCGCCGGTTCACCGCCCTGCCGCGCGCGCTCCTCACCGTCAACCAGCACCAGTGCTCCCTCGCGAGGACGTAGATGAGATCTGCCCACTGACCCCCGGGTTATCCGAACCCCTGTCATCGCTGGCGGCCCGTGACGCGGCGCTCTCGCGGCCGTGTGGCGCGGCGGGCGAGGCCGTGCGCGGCGGCGAGCGAACTCCCCGTGCCCGGCCGCGTGTTCGTGACGCGTGTTCGTGTGTCGTGCCCCCGCGCGCCGGACAACCGGGGAACCGCGCGGAACACCGTGGGTGTGCCGAGGTCAGCGCCGGCCGTCACCACGACGACGGGGAATCCGACTTCTTCCGTGACTCCTTCGCCGAGAACAGCCGCGGCGATATCTCCGAACGAAAGGGAAAGCCTTGACTGACACGTCTTCCGGTCGGCGTCTCGAAATTTCCTGGCCCGACCTGGGAATCACCGTGACCGCGGAGCTCGACGGCCGCAACTCCGAACTCGCCGACGCCCTGTGGGAGTCGCTTCCCTACCGGAGTCTCCAGGGTCACGCACTGGTGGCGGGGGAGCACCTGTACCACGCGGCGCCGATTCCGTCGCTGCTGCACCTGCCCGCCTCGGAGCGGATTCCGGATCGACGCGACGCGCCCAACGGCACGATATTCTGCTCCGCCCTCCAGCATCTGGGCATCAAGTACGGCACGTTGACGGAGCCGATGCCGGCGACCCCGATCGGCCAGATCGTGGAGGAGGACATGCCCGGACTGCTGGAGGCCGGGCGGGCGATCTGGGATTCGGTCTACTCGACGAAGAAGCCGATTCTCGCGGAGGTGCGCCGGGCGGGCTCCGAGGGCGGTCACCGTATTCCGCTGCTGGCCGCCACGGACCCCGAGGCACGGCGGCTCATCCACGACGTGCACAGCGCGACCGAACGGGACTGGCTGTCCGGACCGCAGGAACTCGCTGATCTCCACGCGGGGGTGATCCCCTCCGGGGCGGGGAGCTTCGACACGGTCCTGCCCACGCTCCTGTTCGTCAACGGTGAGACCCGCCCGCTGGGGTACGCCACCTACGGCGGGCTGGTCCGGGCGACGGTCCAGGGCATGCCGCTGGAGTCGCTGCGGCACATGGCGCGGCTGATGGTCGGTCTTCCGGCGGAGTTCCTGGGCTACTGCGGCCTGGAGCGGCTCTGGGAGTTCACCCAGCGCTTCCTGGGCTGCCTCGACCAGCTCGACCGCGAGGACTTCCTGAGCGTGGTGAGCCAACTCGCCCTCTACGTCAACTGCCTGGGCGGCTGGAACTTGCATCTGTATCCGTGGGACTCCGGGGACCACCTGCGGCAGCTGCGCCCCGACGAGGCGGTCAGCCAGCCGTGAGTCGGCTCCCGGAACGCGCGGACGCCGTCGTCATCGGCGGGGGCGTCATCGGTACCTCGATCGCGTGTCAGCTCGCCGAGGCGGGTGTCGGTACCGTCCTGCTGGAGCGCGGGGCGCTCGGCTCGGGGTCCTCCGGGACGACCGCGGGCGTGGTGCGTACCTACTTTCCCGGCAACGCGCTGATCAGCGGTCTGGCCGTCCGGAGCCTGGCGGCGTACCAGGCGTTCACCGAACGGACCGGAATCGACCTCGGGTTGCGGCGGATCGGTCTCCTCGTGCTGTTCACCGACGAGGAGCAGGTGCGGGAGTTCCGGCGGACCGAGGCCGCTCAGCGGGCGGCGGGGGTGGACGTGGAACTCGTCGGCCCCGCGGAGGCGGCGCGGCTCAACCCGCTGGTCGACGAGAGCGCCGTTCTGGGGGCGGCCTGGGCCCCCGAGACCTACACCTGCGATCCGGCGGGGATCGTGCGGGGCTACGCCGCGGCCGCCCGGCGGGCGGGCGCCGTGCTGCGCACGGAGACCCCCGTCACCGGCATCGGTCCGGAGGGGCGGGTCGACACCCCGGCGGGCGGTGTCCACGCCGGGACCGTCGTCTGCGCGGCGGGGCCCTGGGCGGAGGCGGTCGCCGCCCTGGCCGACGTGCGGGTCCCCGTGACGCCCCATCCGGTCGACATGCTGCTGGCCGACGCCCCGGGCGGCGCCCCGCGCGACGCGCTGCCGATGACCATGCACCCGTCCAGTCTGCGCATCCGCAGCTGGGGAGACCGCGTCCTGGTCGGGATGGGCCGCCCCGCTCCGGGTGAGACGCGGCAGGACTGGCGGAAACGGGTCTCCCACCACCTCGGTACGACGTTCCCGGCGCTCGCCGGGAGCACCCTCGACCACGGGTGGAGCGGGAACCTGGACGTCACTCCGGACGGGATGGCGTTCATCGGCCACGATCGCTCCCGCCGGTTCCTCTACGCGGCGGGGTTCTCCGGTCAGGGGCTGTGCCAGGCACCGGCCGCCGGGGAGATCATCCGGAACCTCGTGCTCGGCGAGGAGTCCTGGACCGACACGACGGCGCTCTCCACAGCCCGACATCTCGGTGACCCGGCCGGGACCGGATAGCGGGAAGCGGCGGCGAGGACGGCGGAGCGACACCGGAGAGCAGCGTGGAGGGGGGTTCACCATGGCCGTGGCGCGTGCGCGGTGTCCGCCACACCGTCGAACGGGCGTGACCGCTCAGCGAGTCGCGGACGCGTGAGCGGTGGATGACCGGGGGCTTCCGGTGCGGGGGCCGCCGTGCGCCTCGTGGTGGCGGAAGGGCTCCACGAGGCCGTGGACGAAGCACGGAGCGTCGCGCCGCCGGGTGGCCGGGTCCACCCGGCGGCGGACGTGCCGGAACCCGGCGCCGCCACGACGGGCGGTGGAAACGGCGGGCCTCCGGGACCCGTTCGGCGCGGCTGGAGACCGCCCGCCCGTGGTGCCCCGTGAGGGCGGCGAACCGGGAGGTACGCGGAGACCGGGAAGAACGCGAGCGGGGAGGTACGCGGAGGGCGGGGAGATTCGACGGGGGCGGGGAGAGCGGGAGGTGCGCCTCCGGGGTGCCGTTCGCCGCGTCAACACAGCAGTCACCAGGCGTGAGTTCAGTTCTGTCGAGAGGGAGATTCCATGGTCGAGCACGCTGACGGGGAGTTCGTACGGGAGATGATGCGCTGGCACTTCAGCCCGGAGACCGGGTCGTCGTTCTGGCTGAAACGGGCCGAGAGTCTCGACTTCGACCCGCTGACCGATGTCCGTGGCTTCGACGACCTCGGCCTCTTTCCCAACGTGGTGGACGAGCTGCGCGATGTCGGCGTCCGTGAGCTGATCCCCCGGGGTTTCGGGGACGAGCACGGGGCGACCGTCTACGAGAGCGGCGGGACCACGGGGCAGCCCAAGCGCGTGATGTACACCACGGAGTGGCACCGGCACAGCGTCGAGTGGTTCAGCGAGCGGCTGGACGCGCACGGCGTACCGCGCGACGTGGACTGGCTCAGCGCGGTTCCCAGCGGGCCGCACAACGTGGGCGCCATGGCGGTGGACACCGCGATGCTGCGGGGTGGGCTGAACTTCAGCATCGACCTGGATCCGCGGTGGGTGAAGAAGCTGATCGCGCGCGGCCAGATGGACGTGGTCGGGGCCTACACCGAGCACCTCGTCGAACAGGTCGGTCACATCCTGGCCAGTCAGGACGTGGGCGTCCTCTTCGCCACCCCGCCGATGCTGGAACGCCTCGCGCAGGACGACGAGTTGGTCGAGCTGGTGAACCGGAAGGTCCGCGCGATCATCTGGGGCGGTACCAGTCTGGACGCGGACACCCGGGACCTGCTGCGGGACGAGGTGTTCGGCAGCGCCACCATGGTCGGCGGCTACGGCGGCACGATGATGCTGGGGACCTCGGTGGAGCGCCCCGGTCTCGGTGACGACGAGCCGTGCGTGTTCGACTCGTTCGCCCCGTACACCACCTTCCGGGTGGTCGACCCGGAGACCGGTCAGGTCGTGCCGTACGGCGAGCGCGGGCAGATCGTGCTGCACCACATGAGCCGGAGCGCCCTGCTGGTCAACAACGTCGAGCGGGACCACGCGACCCGGATCGCGCCGGTGGACGGCGGGTTCGGTGACGCGGTCGCGGACGTGACGCCCGTGGCGTCCTTCAGCGACACCCCCGTGGTGGAGGGTGTGTACTGATGGTGCCGCTGGACGTGCTCGGCCCCGGCGGCCCCTACCGGTCCCGGCGCCGGGAGACCATCGAGGACCTCGCCGGAAACCCGGTCGCGTCGCTGAGTCTCGCGCCCTCGCTCTACGTCACCCGCGCGATGAGGGGCCTGCGCCGGGCGCCGACGCTGCCCGTCGACGCGCGGATCGCGGCGTTCGCGCGGGCGGCCAGGGCCTTCGCCACCGAGCCGGTCGCGGGTATGACGCCGGAGGAGTACCAGCGCACCGTCACCGAGGTGACCGGGATACCCATCACGGTGGTGCGCGAGGCCACCGGGGACCTCGCGCGGGCCGCCGAGCGGATCCACCAGAGCGTGGAGAACGCGCGGCCGGAGGGCGCGGTCACCTCGTGGCGCGATCCACGGGTCCGGGATGGTGCGGCGGTGTGGACCCGACGGGGTTCGGTGTTCGCCGTCCAGGCGGCCGGGAACCATCCGGCGGTGCACCAGGGGTGGTTCGACGCCCTCGCGCTCGGCTACCGGGTCGCGGTGCGTCCGTCCCGCCGGGAGCCGTTCACCCCGCATCGGCTGGTCACCGCCCTGCGCGAGGCCGGTTTCGGGAATGAGGGCGTCGCCCTGCTGCCCACCGACCACGACGTGGCCGACGACGTCCTCCGCCACGCCGACCTGGGCATGGTGTACGGCGGCGCGGACGTCGTGGCCAAGTACGCGGACGACGCGCGGGTGCTGCCGCAGGGGCCCGGCCGATCCAAGATCCTCATCACCGCGGAGACCGACTGGGAGCCGCTCGTCGACACCCTCGTGGAGTCGATCAGCGGTGGTGGGGGCGCCGGTTGCGTCAACGCCACCGCCGTCCTGGTCGAGGGCGACCCCGCCCCGGTGGCCGCGGCCATCACCGAGCGCCTCGCCGCGCTGCCGAGCCTGCCCGCGACGGACGACCGCGCGGTGCTGCCGGTGCAGCCCCTCGAACTCGCCCGGTGGTGGGACGGGTATCTGCGGCAGCGGGCGGCGGGCACCAAGGCGTGGCTCGGCGGCGACGGCGTCGTCGACGATCTCGGGGACGGTTCCGCGGTGCTCCGGCCCGCGGTGCACCAGCTCGACAGCCCCTTCGCCGAACAGCTCGGAATGGAGATGCGGTTCCCCTGCGCGTGGGTCGCGCCGTGGGACCGCGAGGCCGGACTGCGCCCGCTGCGCGACACCCTCGTCCTGACGGCCGTCACCACCGACGCGGACCTGATCGACACGCTGGTGGCCGAGCCGAGCATCTCCAACGTCTACGTCGGGAACCACCCGACGCCGTGGATGGACTACGGGCTGCCGCACGACGGCTACCTCGCGGAGTTCCTCATGCGCACCAAGACGGTTCGCCACTGAGGGACCCGTGGAGGCGCGAACGTCGCGCCGGCCACCGCCCCCGGTCCGCCGGGGTCAGCGGTGGCCGGCCAGGTGCGCCACGTCGTTGAGCGAGCGCAGCGACGCGTTGCCGTCCGCGTAGTAGTCGACGGTCGACAGCGAGGCCGCGGCCAGCTCCATCCGGAACAGCGAGGCGGGCGGCGCGCCCAGCGCCAGCCGCACCAGCGTCCGCAGCACCCCGACATGGGAGACGACCAGCACCGTCCGCCCCCGGTACCGGGTGAGGAGCCGGTCCCGGGCGTGCCTGGTCCGGCGCGCGACCGCGGTGAACGTCTCCCCCGTCCGGCCCGGCGCGGCCGCCGGGGAGGCGCGCCACGCGGCGAGTTCGTCCGGGTAGCGCTCGCGGACCTCGGCGAAGGTCAGTCCCTCCCAGGCCCCGAAGTCCGCCTCGGTGAGCCCCTCGTCGACGTCGACGTCCAGGCCCAGTCCCCGGGCCGCCGCCTCGGCCGTCTGCCGGGCCCGGCACAGCGGTGAGGAGACGACGGCGTGTATCCCGCCGCGCTCCGCGAGCGCCCGCCCGGCGGCCTCGGCCTGGTGCCGTCCGGTCTCCGACAGGACCGGATCGTCGCCGCCGCTGCCGGACAGCCGCTTCTGCGGAGTCAGCGCCGTCTCGCCGTGGCGCAGCAGCAACAGGGTGGTGGGGCTTGACTGGCTGGCGGACGTGGGGGGCACGCTGGCCGTACCACCGCCGGAGTCGGAGCCGTTGCGCATCGGAGAGCACCCCTCCCGGTCACGGCCGCCGTGGTCGGCGGCGGCGTGGCGACGTGTGTGGTTCAGCGAAGCGCGGCGATGACCGGCGCGAAGTTCTCCATGTTGTACTCCATCACCGTGAAGTAGGTGAAGCCGTAGCGCTCGCGGCGTTCTTCGAGTTGGCGGGCCATCTCGGTGGGGGTTCCGACCAGCACGCTGGGCAGGTCCTCGGGGGCGTCCGCGGCGTCGTCCGGCATGTGCGGATCGAACCTGTCGGGCATCGTGGCGCGTTCGGCGGGTGGAATCACCTGCTGCACCATGATGTTCAGCTCGACGGCGTCGGCCCGGTCGCCGAGGAGGCCGCGCACGTAGGAGATCCGCTCTTCCATCCGCGCGACTCCGGCGACGTGGATCTCCTCACCGGTGGCGCTGGCCCAGCCGCCGGGGAAGGCGATGATGTCGGCGTGCGCGGCGGCCAGGCGCATGAGCCGGTCGCCCCAGCCCGCGATCAGCAGGGGCGGTCCGGAGGGCTGTGCCGGGCGTGGCTGGTAGTCGGGATCGTCGAAGTAGCCGCGCAGTGCGGTGACGGTCCGCTCCAGCTGTTCGACCCGCTGCCCACCGCTGGGGAACGGTATCCCCGCGGTGTCGTACTCGGCTTTCACGTACCCCGCGCCGAGCCCGAGTTCCATACGTCCGTCGACGAACTGGTCGGTGCTCGCCACATCCCGTGCGAGAAGGGCCGGATTGTAGAACGGTGTATTCAACACGAAGGTTGTCAGCCGCACACGTTCGGTCTTTTCGGCCGCGAGTACCATCGCGGGAAACGGTGCGGAGAACTCCAGGTGGTCGGCTACTCCGACAACGTCGAAACCGAGTTCCTCGGCTCTCCGGCATTTCGCGCTCCACTCACGTCGCGAACCGGGGACGAACATGTTGACACCGAAACGGAAGGGGCGCTGCGAAGGCATTCTGAATGTATACCAGACGCCGTCTCCCGCGTCATCCCGTGGGGAGGGACGACTTCCTCTCCGGCGGTAATCCACACGGACTTCTGACGGGTCTTCTCGGTGCGTTGTCCGGGGACTTGACGGAGGCTTGACGGGGGGGCGCTCGGGGTTTGGCGGTGGGTTGCCCGCGGCCCGGGCGGCGGTTGCCGGGCGGCCGGGTGGCGGATTCGCGCGGCCCCTGAGCGTGGGCTCCCGGTGGCTTCTCGCGGCGGGTTCGCGACGTACCGGCATCGCCCCAACTCGCCTGAGGCGGCGGCCTCGTGGGGCCGCCCCTCCACCGCCGCCCGCACGGGGCGCCACCGGGTCCCGGGTCACCGCGCGGGACGGGGGGCCGCCTCCACCACCCGGCACGGACGGCCCTGGTGACGTTCCCAACAGCCCCCGTTTCTCCGGGCGTTCTGGCGGCCCCGGATACCCAGGGGCCACCCCGACGGGCCCAACCGGCTCTGCTCGTGGGGGTGTTCGCGCGTACCGGTACCGGTTCGCGCACCCCGGCCGAGTCGCCCGGGACAGCCGAACTCCCCTCACCACAGGGGAGATTCGACGCTCCGGTCCGCCGGTGAGCGGGGGCGGACCGCCGAGCTGGGCGTGGTGGGAACGGCTTGGTGGTCCGGCTGTTCCGGCGGAGCGCGGGGGCGCCGGTCGCCCCGGACTTGGCCGGCGTCCCGGCCAACTCGCCTCCTGTGGCCGGATCTTGGGCGTGCGGCCAGCCACGCCCCGGAGCGCCGGGAGACGCGCGGCCGTGGACGGGTCCGACCGTCGCGGTGGGGTGGGGCGTCCGCCCACCGGGGGGAGACACGTCCGCCGGCGGACGAGCCCGGACGCGTTCGGGGCGGAGGGGCGCGGGAGGCGCCGCCCCGCGGTGGGGGAAGCCCGAATTCCCCGGCGGAGAATGCGGCGTGACCAGGGTCGGTGTAATGCGCGGCGACCTTATGGGCCTAGCGACCTATGGTTGTCCGGCTCCCACGCCAGCAGAATTGTCCACGTCGCCGAAGTCGTGGGTATAGCCCACTGGCATACCTGGCCGATCTCGTTCCTTGACGAAAGGAGGTGCGTGGACATGGCGATCGAGATTCGCGAGACCCGCTACGAGGACGAACTGCCGCCGCTGCCCGCGGTGGCCCAGTAATCGCTCTCGGTTCAGAAATCCGGTAACCGCCGCGCGCGTCACCGGATTCCGGCGGGACGTCCCCGACGCTTTCGCCGCGTGGCCGGGGCGGCGGCGCGTGCCGCCCCGGCCCGGGGCCCGGCCCGGAACGCGGTGCGAGGAGGCCGCGCTCGCCGAGTACGGGGATCTCACGCCCCGGGAGGCCGTGGTGCTGCGGCTCGTCGCGGAGGGTCTGACCAATCGCGGGGTGTCCCGGCGACTCGGCATCTCGGAGAAGAACTCGACATCTCGGAGAAGACCGTGAAGAACCATCCGCGGGCCATCTACGGGAAGATCGGGGTGACCGACCGCACCCAGGCGGCGCTCTACGCCTGGCGGAACCAGCGGTGGGCCGATGCGGGCCGGTGCCCCGGGGCGAGCGGCGACGAGGCCCCCGGACGGTGAGCGGCGGGAGTCAACTCCCCGACGAGGGACGGATGTTGGAGCGGGCGGCGGACGGGCGGCGCGGGTGCGGACACCGGAGCCGAAGACGGCACCGGCGGCCGTGGGGCGGATGACGGGTGAGAACCGGGCGCCGGATGGGGAGGGATGACATCCGGCCGAGGAGGCGCGCCGGGCGGCCGTCCCGCCCCACGCCCCGCCGAGCCAGCCCACGACCCCGGCAGACGGAGGAGAACCGCGGATGGCCTCAGTGACAGCGATCCGGAGAGCGGCCACGGTCGGTCTGACGGCCGTGGCCCTCGCGGCGGGGGCGCTGCTGCCCGCGCACCCGGCCACCGCCCGGGAGAGACCCAATCCGGCCCACAACGACGTGCTGTTCGTCGGGGCGCATCCGGACGACGAGTCCGGTGCACTGTCCACCCTCGGCCAGTGGGGGGAGAGTTCGGGCCGCAGCGCCGGTGTCGTCACCATCACCCGGGGCGAGGGCGGCGGCAACGCGGCGGGCACCGAGGAGGGCGCCCCGCTGGGCCTGATCCGGGAGCGCGAGGAGCGGGCGGCGGTCGGGATCGCCGGTGTCCGGAACGTCTTCGCGCTGGACAAGGCGGACTTCTGGTACACGCTCTCGGCCCCGCTGACCGCCGGGGTCTGGGACGACGCCGACTCCACCGACACCCTGGAGCGGCTGGTCCGCCTCATCCGCGCGACCACCCCGGACACGGTGGTCACCATGGACCCCCGCCCCTTCGACCAGCACGGCGGGCACCAGCTGTCCGCGCGGCTGACGGCGGAGGCGTTCCAACTGGCGGGCGATCCCTCGGCGTTCCCGGGCCAGCTGTCCGAGGAGGGGTACGAGGCCTGGCGGCCGGACACGCTGCTCGCGCAGAACTGGGGCTTCGACGGCCCGGCCGGGCGAGAGTGCGCCCGGGAGAAGGCCACCGACCCGGCCACCGGGCTGCCGGTGCGCGGGTACTGGGAGGGCACCTGGTCGAAGCGGCACGGCAGCACCTGGGCACAGGCCGAACGGGACGCCCAACGCAAGTACGTCACGCAGGGTTTCGACGCCCAGCCGGAGAAAATCACCACGCCGCGCGAGAAGTTGGGCTGTGACTGGTTCACGGTGCTGGCCGAGGACGGTGAGCCCGTACCCTCCGAGGCGCGGAGCCAGTCCGGACTGCGCCCGGTCTACGCGGAGTTCCGGGACTGGGCCCACCGGGTGGAGATGCCGTGGCTGGCCAACGAGGCCCAGCCGGACTACCCGGAGCCGCCCTCCACCACGGTGCCGGAGGTCAACACCGCGCCCACCGTGGACGGTTCGGGGTCGGCGGACGAGTACCCGGGCGAGGAGCTGGAGTTGGGGCACTGGCAGGGCGAGTCCTGCGAGTCGTCCGCGGACTGCTCGGCGAGCGCGAAGCTCGCCCGGCACGGGCACGACCTCTACGCGCTGGTCCGGGTGGAGGACGAACAGCGGGGCGCCGCCCTGGACTCGGGGGACTGCAAACGCCACTGGCGCACCGACGCGGTGGAGTTGGCCCTCGATCCGAGGGGCGACGCCGACTCCACGGCGCCCACGTACAAGATCGGCGTCCTGCCCCTCACGTCGGACGGGGACGGCGGCCCCTGCGTGACCCGCGACGCGGACAACCACCAGGGCCCGGCGCCCGGGGTGGAGGTGGCCTCCCAGAGCGAGGACCCGTACTCCGGCTACACCGTCGAGGTGCGCGTCCCGCTGACGGAACTGCCCGCCGCCGCCGACCCGGAGCGGCTGAGCGCGAACGTCATGGTGTACGACTCGGACACCGGTGACCGGACCGGTCAGTCCCGGCTGGCCTGGTCGTCCTTCGGCAGCGCGCAGGCTGATCCGTACACCTGGGGGACGGCTCGGCTCAGCGGCTACCGTCCGCCGGAGGGGCAGCCGACGACGCCACGGGAGCCGGAGATTCCACGGGAGGCGGCCCGGAGCCGCGACTCGCTGCCGTCGATCCTCCAGAGCCTGCGCACCGGGGTTCCACTGGCCGGCGGCCCCCGGCTCCCCCGCTGAGCCGTCCGGCTCCGGCAGCGTGAGGGGGCGCACCCCGGCACCCGGGGTGCGCCCCCTCACCCGTCATCGCCCGGGACCGGCCAGGACGCGCGGCGGCCGGTCCCGGGGCGCGGCGTCAGGCCAGCAGCCGCTTCCAGTCACGCTCGGTCAGGTCACCCGCGGAGGTGGCGCGGGTGCCGCCCGCCTGGCGCAGGGTGCTGACCGCCTTGGCGACCTCGCTGTTCTCGCCCGGCTGGACGCGCGGGGCGATCAGCGGCCAGATGTCCGAGCCCAGGTAGCCGGTCTCGTCGGCCTTCTTGTGGTGCATCGCCGAGCAGGAGTGCTGCTCGATGCGGTGGTCGGCGGCGAGCGCGGCCACCGCCTCCTTGGTCGCCCCGCCGAACCGCCCGTCGGCGCGCAGCGAGGTGAAGCCCTTCGCCCGCAGCAGGTGCTGCGCGGCGCGGACCCGCGGCCCGGAGGCGCCGGGGCGCAGCAGCGGCCACGGCGTCGGCGCCTTGGACTTCGGGACGCCCATGGCTCCGGCGACGGCGTCGCGCAGCTCCTGGAGACGGCCGTACAGGACCTCTCCGGGGCACTCGGTGGAGTTGAAGTCGCGGTGCCCCATGATGTTCTCGACCGGCCGGTCGTACTGGGTGGCGATCCACGCGACGAGGTCGACCAGCGAGTCCCAGAGGTCCTGGGGAACGTCCACCTCGGTGTAGAGGCCCTCGTTCTCGATGCCGATGACCTCGCTGTTGTGCCCGCCGACGTTGGCGCCCTGCACGTGCTGGGTGCCACCGCGCACCACGTCGAGGCTCTGGTGGCGGCCTTCCAGGATGAAGCCGCCGCGGCTGTTGGTGAACTGCTGTCCGGTGTCACCCCAGCCCTGGCCGTCCATGTGGTAGTTCTGGATGTCCCGGCAGATCTGCATCGCGTGTTCGAGCGAGTAGTCCTCGCTGTTGCCGGGGTCCGCCGTGTGGTGGACCACGATGAAGGTCGGTACGTGGTCCAGCACGACGATCTCCCCGTCGGGCTGTCGCGCCTCCCATTCGGCGGTGGTGTAGATGCGCGGCTCCTCGGCCGCCGCGCGCCCGCCCCGGCTACCGGACGAGCCGGGGGACGCGATGGCCTGGGTGGCACTGAGTGTGCCGAGGCCCAGGGCTCCGACGGCGGTGGCGGAGAGTCCGCCCCGCAGCAGGGAGCGGCGGCCGAAACCTGGCTTCGCTGCCATGTCGATCTCCTAGTGGTGGGGGGTCAGGTTCTGGTGGAGCTGTCGCTCGTCGACCTGCGTGGAGTCGTGATCCCGGCACCCGCCGGGGTCGTTCCCCGGTGGGTCAGGGGACGCAGGGCAGGGAGACGCCCCGCTCGGACATGTAGGCGAGCGGGTCGTCCCCGAAGCCGTAACCGCCGTCCAGGTGCACCTCGAAGTGCAGGTGCGGCCCGGTCGACTGGCCCTCGTTGCCCATGGAGGCGATGTGCTGGCCGCCTTCCACTGTGTCCCCGACGGCCACGAACCGCTCGTACATGTGCCCGTATTCAGTGACGGAACCGTCAGGGTGGCGGATGCGCACCCACTGTCCGTAACCGTTGGCGGGGCCGGACTCGGTCACCTCTCCGGGGCCCGCGGCGTAGATCGGGGTACCCAGTTCGTTGGCGAGGTCGACGCCGTCGTGGCCCGAGTGGTAGCCCTGGCTGATCCGCGCGTCGGTCGGGCAGGACGCGGTGTACGCCGCGTCCTGCCCGGGAGCGGACTCCGCGGCGGTGGCCGGGAGCGCTCCCGCGGCGATGAGGCAGCCGCCGGAGAGCGCGAGGGTCAACGCGCGTAGGGGCCCGCGACGCCTCCCCGGAACACGGGACGACGCTGTGCTGTCGGGCATCGGTCCTCCTTCCGTGAGGTGCTGAGGACACGTCACGTCGGTTGACCGCGACGCGTCATGTACCGGTCAGTAAAAGGGCCACACATGTACGCGACAACCCCATCGCCGGAGCGGGACGGGGTTTCCGGTGGACTGAAGGAAAACGGGGGCCGCGAATCCCCCATAAGCCCGCGAAGGGGAACCCCGCTCCGCTGGTCCCACCAGTGAAGAAAACCCGCACGGAACGCCCACCGGCCCTCCGCCCCCGGACCCCGGCCCGGGCGCCCGCCGCCCCACCCACCCACGGCGAAACGGCCAGCGGCGTGGGGACGGCGGGAGCGAGGGATGGCCCCAACAAGCGGCGCCCAGGGGATTGACGGGCTTGCTGACACGCAGTCTCATAAGACCGACAGGGATTGTGACCGCCGGTAACCCACAAAGAGGTAGCCCATGACGACCGCGACAGCAGCCTCCGACACGGCCACGGCGGAGCACGAGATACTCCGTGACGCCCTCGGACTGCTCAAGGACCGGGAGAAGGTGGCCGAACGACTCCTGGAGTCCTCCAGGAAGCACTCCTTCGACCCGGACGCCGAACTCGACTGGGACCAGCCGTTCGACGACGCCAAGTGGTTCTGGCCCCCGGAGCTGGTCTCGCTCTACGACACCCCGCTGTGGAAGCGGATGCCCGAGGAGCAGCGCCACGAACTCGCCCGCCACGAGGCCGCGTCACTGGCCTCGCTCGGCATCTGGTTCGAGGTCATCCTGATGCAGCTGCTGGTGCGGCACATCTACGACAAGTCGCTGACCAGCAACCACGTCCGCTACGCCCTCACCGAGATCGAGGACGAGTGCCGGCACTCCAAGATGTTCGCGCGCATGATCACTACCGGCGGCGCGCCCTTCTACCCGGTCTCCCGGGTACACCACAACCTGGCGCGGCTACTCAAGACCGTGTCCACCACGCCCGGTTCGTTCACCGCGACGCTGCTCGGCGAGGAGATCCTGGACTGGATGCAGCGGCTGACCTTCCCCGACGAGCGGGTGCAGGACCTGGTGCGCGGCGTCACCCGGATCCACGTGATCGAGGAGGCGCGTCATGTCCGGTACGCGCGCGAGGAGTTGCGCCGCCAGATGGTCAGCTGCCCGCGCTGGGAGGCCGAGTTCACCCGGCTCAGCGCCGGTGAGGCGGCGCGCGTCTTCTCCGTCGCCTTCATCAACCCCGAGGTGTACACCAACGTCGGGCTGGACAAGCGGGAGGCCATGGCGCAGGTCCGGGAGAGCGGTCACCGCCGCGAGGTGATGCAGAGCGGCGCGCGGCGGCTCACCGACTTCCTGGACGAGATCGGCGTGCTGCGCGGCCTCGGCCGCAGGATGTGGGTCAGCTCCGGCCTGCTCGCCAAGTGACCGGCGCCTGAGGGGTGCTGGGTGCCACGCACGGGACGGGACCGGCTCGCGGGAGCGCCCGGTCCCGTTCCGCGGGCTCACGAACACCCCCGTGCGGGGCGGCCGGAGGACAGTCCGGGTGCCGCGTGACCGGGGTGAGCGTCGGGAGGGGGCCGGGGTGACCGGAACGGAGAACGGTGGCGGAGGCGAACCGGGAACGGTGGCACCGCGGGCCGCCGCTCCCCCGCCCGCCGGGGGCGGCGTCACCGCCCGGGGCGGCCCGGCTACGCTGCCTGCCATGGCCACCAGCGGAACCGCCCCCGCGTACCGCAGACTCAGCGTCGACCAGCGGCGCTCCCAACTCATCGACGTGGCGCTGGAACTGTTCGCCGGGCACCCTCCGGAGGAGGTGTCCCTGGACGGCGTGGCACTGGCGGCGGGCGTCTCACGGCCGCTGGTCTACCGCTACTTCCCCGGCGGCAAGCAGCAGTTGTACGAGGCCGCGCTGCGCTCGGCCGCCGACGAACTGGAGCGGTGCTTCACCGAGCCGGAGAACGGGCCCCTGGTCGAACGGCTCTCGCGGGTGCTCGACCGGTACCTCCTCTTCGTCTCGGAGCACGCCGCCGGGTTCACCGCCCTGCTCCAGGGCGGCAGCATGGTGGAGACCTCCCGCACCAGCGCGATCGTGGACGAGGTGCGGCGGCACGCCGCCCGGGAGGTCTTCCGCCACCTGGGGCTGGACGCCCCCGGGCCGAGGCTGCGGATGGCGGTGCGCACCTGGATCGCGGCCGTCGAGGCCGCCTCGCTGATCTGGCTGGACGAGGAACGCGAGCCGCCAGCCGGGGAGTTGCGGCGCTGGATGGTGCACCACTTCGTGGCGCTGCTCACCAGCACCGCCGCCTACGACGCGGAGTCGGCCGAGGTGCTGCGCCGGGCGCTGGCGCTGGAGCGCGCCGAGGGGCCCGTCGGTGAACTGGCCCGCCGCGTCCTGCCGTTGCTGGCCGACGGCGGCCACCTGCTGCTGGACCCGGAGGAGATCTCCCCGGTCGCCGAACCCCCGCGTCCGCACCCCGCCTCGTAGCCCGACCGGCCCCGGTCGCCCGGGAGTTGACGCGCGGCGCGAGGGGACGGGAGGCCTGGCCCGGGGTGGTCGGCGACCCGGAGAGCGGAACTGACCACGGGGACACAGACCTAAACTTCGCTTCAAGGGCGCGTTAGGCTGCGTCCATGTCCTCCAACCTGTCCTGGCAAGCCAAGGAAGCCACCGTCGGCGAACTCGCGGCGCGCGCCGGCGTGGCCCCCTCCGCGCTGCGGTTCTACGAGCGCGAGGGGCTGATCAGCAGCCGCCGCACCTCCGGCAACCAGCGCCGGTACAGCCGCGACACCCTCCGCCGGGTCTCGTTCATCCGGGCCTCCCAGCGGCTCGGGATCCCGCTCGCCGCCATCCGCGAGGCGCTGGCGCTGCTGCCCAACGGCCGCACCCCCACCCCGGAGGACTGGGCCCGCGTCTCCGAGCGCTGGCGCGACGACCTGAACCAGCGCATCGAGCTGATGCAGCAACTGCGGGACCACCTGACCGACTGCATCGGCTGCGGCTGCCTCTCCTTCTCCCAGTGCGCACTGGTCAACCCGTGCGACGCGCTCGGCGACGACGGGCCCGGCGCGCGGAACCTCTCGCAGCCCTGCTACCCCGTGGGGGACTGAACCGGTGCGAAGTGAGGAGACCGCCTTCGTCGGCGGACCGCTGGACGGCCGGGTGCTCCCGGTACTGCTCGGCCCGACCGGACGGCCCCCGAAGCACTACACGGTGCCGGTCCCGGGCGACGGGGAACCCGAGACGGTCCACGTCTACCGGCTGGAGCCCGCCCGGCTCAGCCCCCGGCTCGGGCTGCCGCGCGGCTGGAAGTACGTCTACGAGCCGGAGGGGCGCCAGCGCACCGGTCTCAAGTGGCCCTGGAGCCGCCCCGATCGGCCAGCCGGGGAGCGCTGACCCGCGCGTCCCTCCCCCGCTCCGGGTGCTCCGCCCATTCCGGGTGTTCCACGCCGCGGGGTCGCCTGGGCGCGGTCCCCGCGCGGGCGGCCGCGCGCGGGACCGGCGCGGCCGCGTCCCCGGGTTCCGGGGGCGCGCCGCCGAGCGGGAAGGTGAGCCACTCCCGCCACCGTTCGCCGTCGTGGACGGCGAGACTCAGCCCGGTGACCGGTGCGGTGATCGGCAGCCGGGGCGAGAGGTCGGCCTCAATCGCGGCGCGCACGGCGGCGCCACCGCTGTTCGCCACGGTGAGGTGCGGATCGAGCCCGTCCCCGAACAGCCCGCCGTAGGGCGGGTATTCGGGCCATTCCTCGGTGACGGTCTTCGTGAGGGCGCGCAGTGGATAGTCGGGAACGGGCTCCAGATACAGCACTCCGGGAAAGCGGGCGAAGGAGGGGAATTCCAGCACGAAGGGCGGGTGTTCGGCGCAGAGGCGCCGCAGCCTCCGTTGCTCGGCGGCACCGAATCGCGCCGCCGGAACGAACGGGAAAAGCACCGTGACATGAGCCGTGCCGCCGCCCTGGGCGGCGGTGTCGTACTGCCCACGCCAGCCGCGGACCACCGCGTCGACCTCGGGAACCGGCACGCTCAGCGCCGTACTGCCGGGCTCGACGGGCCATCCGGGGGTGTCCGCAGCGCTCATCGGTGGTGACCAGCCCTTCACACAGACGGACGGCCACCCTAACCGGCGAGCCTCCCCCCACCGTCGACGGGGCGGCGCCTCACCCCTCGCCCACACCACGCCCACGGCTCCCCGGAACCGGACGGGCCTGCCACCTGTCCCCCCGGGCAACCCGACTGGACTCCGGCCCGCGCCCCGACCGGCACCCGGCCTCCCGCGCCCGGCCCGGGAACATCCCCGCCGCGAGCGGGCCACCACCGGCCACCGCCGACAACCACCCCACCGTCGGCGCCCCGGGCGGCGCGGCGGCCGAGGCCGCGAGGACGACGGGGACGGACGACAGGGACGGCAGGGACGGCACCAGGGCACGGGGCGCACGACACGAGACGGTGCGACACGGCGCCGGACGGCACCGGGCGGACATCACGGAAGGCGCGGACGTCACGGGCGGGGCGGACGTCACGGACGGGGTGGCAACTCGCCCGCCACACCGGGGGATTGATCCGGCGACGGACCGGGAAGAAACCGTCCCAACACGCGCCCGCGGGACTGCGGTGACCAACTACCCCCATTCCGTTGGCACATGAAATTATCCCCGGTGCAACTCCACTGAACTACGGAACATCCAGAGCGGGTTGAAATTCCGGGACCCGAGAGGGAATGATCCTGGCCCGGCGGAGAAAACGCGGCACCCCACGGGTGAGTCCGCGCTCCCCCGGCCGTCACAGGCCCCCCGTCCATCCCGCGTCGAAGCGGTGGTGCGCGCTGTGCGGTCCGGTTCTCCGCCGCACGCGAGAGGTCCGGGTCAGCCGGCTCGTACGGCACGGCGCGGCGCACCACGCGGAGTCCGCGGCGGGCCCCTGACCGACACACCCCCAGGAGATCCCTATGTCACAACCACCCCCGCCCTCCTCGCCGCCGGGCGGTCCGGGAGCCGGACCCACCCCCTATCCGGACGGCGGCACGGGGATGCCCCCCGGCCCGCCCGCTCCCCCGAGCCCCGGTGGCTCGGGGTCGAAGACCGGCGTCATCATCGGGGTCGTCCTCGCCGTCGCGCTCGTGATCGGCGGTGGCGTCTGGTTCCTCGCCGGTGGTGACGGGGGTGACGACGGCGGGGAGACGGCGGCGTCCGAGGGGAAGATGCTGCACTCCGTCGCGATGCCGAAGGTCAACGACGAGATCGACGCGATGGGCATGTGGACGACGAGGAAGAACTTCGTCAAGACCGGCGACAAGGAGATCGTCGGATATCCGCTGAAGGGCGGGAAGCCCAGCTGGAAGATTCCGTTCAAGGGCGATATCTGCTGGACCTCGCCGCAGGTCACCAAGGCGGGCCTGGCCGCCGTCCTGTTCAAGAACGGCACCAGCGGCGACGCGGAGTGCACCCAGGTCGGCCTGGTCGACTTCGACAGCGGCAAGCTGCGCTGGCAGAAGCGGGTCGCCGACGAGTGGGGCGACGCGATGGACTTCTACGAGGTGACCATCGCCGGGAACACCGTCGCGGCCGGTGGCGTCAGCGGGGGCGCCGCGTGGTCGGTCGAGGGCAGGCAGCTGTGGAAGCCCACCGGTGACGAGAAGTGCGAGGACCGCGGGTACGCGGGCGACGAGAAGACCCTCATCGCGGTGCAGCGCTGCGGGGACGGCGACCCGCCCGTCCACCGGGTGCAGACGCTGGACCCGTCGAACCGGCAGGTGAAGTCGAGCTTCATCGCCCCCAGGGGGACCGAGTACGTGCACGTCGCCTCCGTCTCCCCGCTGCTCATCGCGGTGGACTCCGGGGACGCCGAGGCCGGCTCCGGGGTGACCGACTTCCTCTCCATCGACGACAGCGGACCGCGCGGCAAGGTCCAGGGCAGGGTCGACGTGCTGGAGAAGGGCTACGAGACCGACTGCCCCTCGACCAACGTGGACGGCTGCACCCAGTTCGCGTACGGGAAGAAGAGCCAGACGCTCTACCTCAGCACCGACAAGACCGCCGAGGGCCAGACCAACATCGGCAGCCGGGTCGTCGCCATCGACATGAGGACCGGCAAGAAGAAGGGCCAGACCGAACTCGTCGAGGGCATCGCGCTGATTCCGTTCGGGGTGGACGAGAAGGAGAACCCGCTCGCCTACCAGCAGCCGACCTACGAGGAACCGGGATCGCTCTGGCAGGTCGACGCGGGGTCGTTCAAGAAGAAGAAGCTGCTCCAGAACCCGGCATCCAGCCACCAGGCGGAGTACTCCATGGATGGCGACCGCCGGATCAACTACACCGGTAAGCGCCTCTACCTGGGCGACGACAAGGTGCGCCGGGTCTCCTCGGAGAGCGGCGGCACGGCACGCCCGCTCGCGATGGTCTTCGGCGAGGGCTGAGGCCACACCCCCGGCCGCGCCCCGTCGCGAGACCGGCGCACCGGGACTGATCGCGCCCCGGCGGCCCCCGCCGCCGGGGCGGCCAAGCCGCGCCGCCCGTGTTGGGGAGCACGGGCGGCGCGCCAGACGCCGGGCGGCCCCGCCACGGGGGAGCGGAGCCGCCCGGCCATCGTCCCTCCGGCCCCACGTCCGGCCCATCGCCCGACGTGGGGCCGACCCACCCCCGCACCGCCCGCCGCCGCCCCTGCCCGTCCCGTTGCCGGACCCACCCATGACGGCCGGTCGGCGCGGCGCGGGCCAATGCCCGTTCGGGTGGCCCGGTGACGGCGTTCGCACCGCTCCGGCGCGCGGCCCCGGAGCACCCCGTGCCACGCTCGCCACAGCCGCCCGATCCGGCGGCGGCCGAAAGCGAGGTGGCCAGGTGACGCCGTCCGAGCCCCGATCCCCGACCCCCAGCCGCCCCTACCCCGGCCCCCACGGCGACCGGTCCGAGAGCCCAACCGGGCCCGCCCGCCGGGGTGTTCCCGGCCTGCGTCTCGGCGCTCTCGCCGCGCTGACGGCGCTCGCGCTCACCGCGCAGCCCGCGGCGGCCGACCCCCCGGAGCCACCGCCGCCCGGCCCGCCCGCCTCCGGCGCGGCGGACCCCGCCGAGCCCCGGGTCAGCGAGTTGCTGAACGAGCTGCGCGGGCTGTACGCGCGGGCGCGGCGGGCGGCGGCGGACCACCGCGGCACCGCCGCCCGGCTCACCCGCCAGCGCGCCCGGGCCGCCCGCGCGGACGCCGCGCTGCACCGGGCCCGCTCGGCCCTCGGCACCGGTCGTGACACCGCCGGACGGCTGGCCCGCGCGCAGTACCGGAGCGGCGGCAGCGTCCTGCCGCCCTCCCTGGAGCTGCTGTTCGCGGAGGACCCGCGGCAGGCGCTGGATCGGCGGCACGTGCTGGAACTGGTCGCCAGGGGCCAGGCGGTGGCGGTACGGCGCCTGCGTGACGCGGAACAGCGCACCCGGGTGCTCAACGCCGTCGTGCACACCGAACTGGCCCGCGAGCGGCGGCTGGCGAAGCGCAAGCGCACCCAGCGGACGGTCGCGCGCCGGAACCTGGGCCGGGTGGAGGCGCGGCTGGCCGGGCTCGGCGACGGTCAGCTGACCGCGCTGCGGGCGCTGGAGACGGCGCGCGCCAGGCAGGGGCGCTCCGAGCCGCTCACCACGGCGCTGCTGAACGCCACCCGGCCGCCCTCCGCGCCGCCCCCGTCACCCTCGCTCACCGACTCCCCGCCCGGAGCCACCGCCCCCTGTCCCCCGAACCTCCGGGGAACTCCGGCCACTCCGCCCTTCCCGCACGACCGCGCGGCGTACGCCGGGGAGGGCGCGCGCGCCGGATACGGATGGTGGTGGCCGGTCCCCGGCCGCTGGACGGCCGGAGGACCGTGGCCACCGTCCGGATGGCCGAGCCCACCCGGGGCGCCGGCCTCGCGGGAGTCGCCAAGCCCGTCGGGAGCGCCGAGTCGGTCGGGAGCGCGGGGCCCGGTGGGGGGCGCCCATCTCGCCCTTCCGCCCCCCGTGTTGGTGGCGTGGGTCCCGTGGGCGCCCCGGGTCACGCCGCCGCCGGACGCCCGGGGCCCGGGCGGCCCGCGCGCGACCCCTGGGAACGCGGTGGCCGAATCCCCCGGACGGGCGGAGGCCGGGAACGCGTCGGGGGCGTCGCCGGGGCCGGGTGCCCCTCCGTCGGCCGGTACGCGGTGCGCGGCCGGTACCGGGGCGGCGCCGCGCGCCTCCGGGCGCCCCTCCCCGGGCCCCACACCACCCGGCGCGAGCCAGCGCGCGGCCCCGGCCCCTCCCGGGACGGGGACCCCGGCGGAGTGAGGCGCGCGGCGCGGAACCCGCGCCCCGTACGCCTTGCCGCTCCCTGACGCGCCGCGCGGTCCGGTGACCACCCGTCAGCCACGGGTGGGACGGCCCGTCGTCAGCGGGCGCCGCCGGGGCGGGAGTCGAACTCCACCAGGACGGCGGTCGCGTCGTCGTGGCGCTTCCCGCGCCGGGGCCCGTCCTGTGGCGGCTCGCTCTCCGCGTGCCGCACCCGGGAGACGAGGCCCGCCGGGCCCTCGGCGTGGACCAGCGCGAACAGCTCGGCCCAGCCCCCGAGCCGGAAGGTCTCGGTCCAGCGGGCGGCGCCGTCGGTCAGCCCGAGCAGCGCCCTGACCGACGCGCGCTCCCGGCCGCCGGTCACCGCGTGCT
Organism: Streptomyces sp. AJS327; assembly: GCF_013450295.1. GTDB lineage: Bacteria > Actinomycetota > Actinomycetes > Streptomycetales > Streptomycetaceae > Streptomyces. The sequence goes on along the minus strand of NZ_SKBR01000002.1, from coordinate 462,593 downwards.
CGGCGACCTCCGGGTCGGCGGCCGCCGTGTAGAAGCCCTCGCCGCCGGGCGCGTTGCGCAGCGCCTCCACGGCCCGCGCGTACCCGGCCTGGTCCCCGCGCTCCCGCAGGGCGCGGACGGCGTCGGGGAGGGTGCTGAGCCGGGGGTCGAGCACCGCCTCGACGGTGCCGTCCACCGTCTCGACCAGCAGGGCGGAGTCGGAGAGCACCAGGTGGTCAACCGTGTCGGCGTCCCAGCGCGCGAGGACGACCGTCGCCTGTGGCGTCCGAACATGAGAAAGGTCACACTCTCCGCGATGGGCCTCGGCCGTCCGTGCGATGGCCCGGGAAAGGCACTGTCGCAGGGTCAGTTCCCGGTGTGATCCGGCCAGTTCGAGCAGGGCGCCGCCCAGTCGGGCGGTGAACCAGGGAACCCCGTGCACGCATCCGTCGTCCCCGCGAGGCGGGGTCACCCCGTCCAGCACCACGAGCACCCCACCGGTTCCGAGGGCCGGGACGGCGACGGAGGCGTGGTCCTCGTTGGGTCGTCCGGGGTCACCCGGCTCACTCGTCAACTCGATGCGCATGGGACCAGTGTGCGGCGTGGGGCGGAGCCGGGCGACGGCACCGGCACGGCGTGCGCCGGACGGGCTCCCACGCGCCGGACCGGCCGGTTCTCCGGCGAGCCCCGCCCCGGCGGGCGTCCACCAGCCGCGCTTCCGGGCGGCCGGGCGCTTCCGGGAGACCCGTATCGGCTCCGCTGGACGGGACGGGGTCACCGATTACCGGTGCCGCACCCCCGGCGAGGCGGGGGGCCGGGTTCCCCCGTCCGGGCGGGCGGCCCCGTAGGGCGCGGCCGTGCGAGGGTGGGCGGTGCGCCTCCGGTACCGCTCCGGCCGCCGAACGGGCGGTGCTCCGGGACGCGTTGGCAGGAAGGCGGCGGCCGGGAAACCGGCGGCGCCGCGTGTGGGGGTTGCGGAGGGCCGGTGGAGAGCGCGCGGGGTTTCTAGGGCGGACCGGTGCGCGAACGGCGGGCGAATCGGGGGCGTCCGTTCCGGCCAACGGCGGCGGGCGGCGGCGAAACCGGCCGCGTGTCCGGAAAACCCGGCATAGGCCCCCGTCACACGCGCGGACCGGACGGCCGGAACCCGGCCGGATTCGGCTGGATCCGACCGGAAGCGGGCGCTCCGAGCCCTGAGGGGGCGTCAGGGGCGGGGCATCTTCCCAGGGGAAGGCCCGATTGCCAAGCCGCGCACCCCGGTCGCACCATTGACGTGTACACGGAAGTTGTTCGCCAACTCCCTCGTGCGGTTCACTCCTTCAGGTGGCCCGGCGAGGTTCCACACCGCGGCGCCGAGCCCCGCTGGAAGGGTCGAACGGCACAGCGGGCGGACGCCGCCTCCTGCCGGACACATTGGACTGTGCCGCCCCGACGTCCACCGGGGCAGGCGGGACGAGATTGCGAGCAGGGGTGCGGAAGAAGCAACGTCAGTCACCGGGCGTTTCCCAGACCACAACCCCGGCGACCCCATCTTCCACATCTCCCGCGCGAACCACCCCGGTTGAGGACACCTCCCATCCCGAGGGCGCCGACGGCGCCCCGGACCCGGCCACCCCACGCGCGTCCCGCCGGAGCACCGGCGGGGGCCCGTCCGGCGACGGCCCCACCGAGGACCCGGGGACCGCCCGGGGCCCCGAGCCCCCGGCGCCGCGCGCCGCCCCCGACTCCGACACCAACTCCGACACGGAAACGGACGGCCCGGCGGACACCGTCGCGGACGCGGCGGCCGCCATCGAGCCGGGCGGCGGCGCCGAACCGGAGCCGATGGCCGCCACCGCGCCGGATACCGCCGCCCCTCCGGAGCCCGCCACCGGCCCCGCCGTGCCCACCTCCCGGCGGGCCCGCGTGCGGAACCGGCTGCTGGTCAGCGTGGTGCTGTGCGCGGCGGCGGTCCTCGCCGCCGGCGCCCCGGCCGTGCTGGACGCCACGCGGAACCTGGCGGAGTCCCAGGAGCTGGTGCGCGACGCGGAGTTGACCCAGCGGGCGAGCACCCTCTCGCACTCCCTCGCCGACGAGCGGGACGCGATGGTGGAGTTCATCGCCGGTGGGCGGATCAGTGGCCGCGCCTCCGGTGCGACCGAGAGCCAGCGCTCCCGGGTCGACCGGCAGGCGGAGGAGATCCGCGAGGGGGCCCCCGAATCCGTCCGGCGGGTGCTGCGCACCGTCCCGAAGCTGCGCCAGCGGGCGCTGTCGGGTACCGGTGGCGCGCTCGACACCTACCAGGAGTACACCCGGGCCGTGGAGGTCCTGCACCGTCTCACCGACCGTGCCGCGCGGAAGCTGCCGAGCCGGGCGGGCGACGTGACGGAGGCACCGGTCGACGCCACGACCGCGCGCGCCCTGCCGGACCTCGCCCGGGCCGTCGACGGGGCCGCCGCCTCGCGCGGGCTGCTGCGCGGCGCGCTCGCCGGTCCGGGCTCCCAGTCCCCGCTCATGGAGCGGGCCCAGCGGGAGCGCGTACGGGAACAGGCCGCGATCGCCGACTTCGAGGGCGTGGCGGGCCGCGCCGCCCGGGAGGCCTACCGCTCGACGGTGAACGGCACCGACGTGTCCCTCGCCGAGCGGTACCTGCGCCGCCTCACCGACCGTCCGGCGCTGGACGCCGGGGACCGCGGCCTCAGCGCCGAACGGGTCGACACCACCCTGCTGGCCCGGGTGGACCGGATGCGGGGCGTGCAGTCGTCCTTCGCCACCGCCGAGGTGCGCCGGCTGGAGGGGCTGCGGGACGCGGACGTCACCACGCTGGAACTGCGCCTCGCGCTGGTCGGCGGCGCCCTGCTGATCGCGGTCGGCGTCAGCGTGCACACCGCCCGCTCGGTGGCACGGCCGCTGTCGGTCCTGCGGCGCGGCTCCGGGCGGCTGGCCGCCGACCCGGCCGGTGCCGAGCCGGTGCGGTTCAAGGGCCGGAACGACGAGTTCGCCGACGTCGTACGGGCGCTCAACTCGCTGGCGGAGTCGGCCACGTCGAGCCGGGAACGCGCGCTGGAGTCGGAGGCCGACCGGGCCCGCCTGGAGGGTGGCCGTATCCGGCTGGAGGCCACCCGGGACGAGCTGACCGGCGAACAGCGGCGGCTGCGGGACGAGCTGGACACCGTTCGGACGGAACTGGCCACCGCACGGGGTGAGTTGGCCAGCGCCCAGGAGGAGGCCGAGGCGGCGCGCGCCGAGCCCTCCCGCGCGGAGGCCGAGCGGGAGCGCGCCGAGACCATCGCCCGCCTCGCGCTGCGCGCCCTGGGCCTGGTCGAGCGCCAACTCGGCGTGATCGAGGGACTGGAGGAGAAGGAGACCGACCCGGACCGGCTCGGCACCCTCTTCGCGCTGGACCACCTGGCGACCCGGATGCGGCGGCACGGCGAGAACCTGCTGCTGCTCTCCGGCGCCGAGCGGACCGCGCCCCGCCACCCCTCCCCCGCCCCGCTGCTCGACGTGATGCGCGCCGCGGTGAGCGAGATAGAGCACTACAAGCGGGTGGCGCTGGGCTCGCTGCCGCCCCGTACGAAGATCGCCGGACCGGCCGCCGGGGACCTCGGGCACCTGCTGGCCGAACTGCTCGACAACGCCACCGCCGCCTCCCCGCCCGAGACCCAGGTGCGGCTCGCGGCCGACGCGCTGCCCAGCGGGGAGGTGCTGGTCTCCGTCCGGGACGACGGCGTCGGACTGCCGCCGGAGCGGATGGACGCGCTGAACGCCCTGCTGGAGCAGGCCGCCGCCAACGGCGCGGCCGCCCCGGAGCGGGACGGCGCGCGGGTGCCCGCCGGGCTGGAGGCGCTCCCCGTGGGCGAGTTCGCGGGCCCCGGCACACCCGGACTCGGGCTGCGCGTGGTGGCGCTGCTCGCCACGCGCCGGGGCTTCCGGGTGGAGCTGCGGGAGCGGCCCGAGGGCGGCACCGCCGCCTCGGTGGTGGTGCCGGAGGCGCTCGTGCTCCGCGAGCCCACGCCGGGCACCGAGCCGCTGCCGGAACCCGGCACCCGGGCCCCGTCCAGCTTCGACATCACCCGGCCGCCTCGCCCCCTGACCGCGGCGGAGGTCCAGGACGCCCACGACGCCCAGGAGGCGGCGGAGTTCGGCGGGATCTCGCGCGAGCACAGCGCGGAGCCGGAGCCGACGGGCGGTCAGGGCCGGGAGCACGAGCGGCGGGAGGGCCCCGAGGGGCCAGCGCCCGTGCGTTCCGCGCCGCCCGCGGTGACCGGCAAGGGCCTGCCCAAACGCACCCCGAAGCACCGCGCCCCCCAGCGGGCGCGGCCGGAGCGCCCCGTGCGGGGCACGACGGACGCCGAGGAACTCCGGCGCCGCCTCGGCGGGTTCCAGCGGGGCGCCCGCGAGGGACTGCGGGAGGCGGAGGCTCGGCTCGCCGCCGAGCTGCCGGGAGAGCACGACGAGCCGGACGGCACGGGTCCGACCACCCCGTCCGGCCGGCGGAATCCGGGCGCGGCGCCCGGGCCCCAGGGAGATCCGGCGCGGCAGCCGGACGCGGCGCCGGGCAGTGGCCGGGCGGCCGAGCCGGGCCGGGACGGAACCGGCCGGTCGGGGGCGCAGAGTGACGGTGGTACCGCTGAGGAGGCACGCAGGTGAAAGCGCCCACCACGCGCACGGCAGAGGGCAGTGCAGGGGCACGCAGTCTGAACTGGCTGCTGGAGAGTCTGGTCCACGAGGTGCCCGGCATCAGATCGGTCGCCGTGGTCTCGTCCGACGGACTGCTCCTGCTGTCCTCCGATCCGGGCCACGAGAGCGCGGCGGATCCGGCCGCCGGGGGCCCGCACCGGCCCGGGTCGCGGGCGGACGCGGCGGGGAGCGCGCGCGGTTCCAGCGGCGACCTGGCCACCCTGGTATCCGGTCTCGGCTCGCTGACGCTGGGCGCCGCCCGGCTGATGGACGGCGGACCGGTCCGGCAGACGGTCGTCTCGATGGACGAGGGCTCGCTGTTCATCATGTCCATCAGCGACGGTTCGCTGCTGGGCGTGCACACGGCGCCGGAGTGCGACACCAACGTCGTCGGCTACCACATGGCCCTGTTCGTGGGCCGCGCGGGACACGTCCTGACTCCGGAGCTGCGCTCGGAGCTACGCACCTCACGGGAGGAGCGCAGATGACGGCGCGTCGGGCGACGGATTCCGCCCCGGCCGGAACCGGGCGGCGGCCGGGGCGCGTCCCTGCCGCCACGACAGTCGCGCCGCCGGGGGAACCAGCCCGGCGGCGCGCCGGGGACCGTCGCCGGAACCACGGCGGGCGGGGAGCGCGGGCGGTCACCGGGCCGGGGCGAATCGTCCCGGCAGGGCCGCGCGGGGGAGGATGCTGAGTGGACTCCGTGGACATCACGGGAAGCACCCGCTCGACGGAGCGGGATGAGCGCGGACCGTACGGAGAGGACGCCGCCGGTGCCGCCGCCGTGGACGGCGCGGCGGAGCGGCAGGAGTCCGAGGCACCGCACCCGGCGGCGGTCCAGACGAAGATCGTGGTGGCAGGCGGTTTCGGGGTGGGCAAGACCACCTTCGTGGGCGCGCTCTCCGAGATCGAACCGCTGGTCACCGAGGCGCTGATGACCCGCGCGAGCGAGGGCACCGACGACCTCAGCGCCACCCCGGAGAAGCTCACCACCACGGTGGCCATGGACTTCGGGCGCATCACCCTCAGCTCCGACCTGGTGCTGTACGTCTTCGGCACCCCCGGCCAGGAGCGCTTCTGGTTCATGTGGGACGACCTGGTGCGCGGGGCGATCGGCGCGGTGATCCTCGCCGACACCCGGCGGCTGGACGACTGCTTTCCGGCACTGGACTACTTCGAGGGCTGTGGGCTGCCCTACATCGTCGCGGTGAACCAGTTCGACGGGGTCAACGACTTCGCGGCCGAGGACGTGCGCGAGGCGCTGTCCATCGCGGAGGAGACGCCCGTCGTGCTGATGGACGCCAGGGACCGGCACTCGGTCCTGGAGTCGCTGCTGGCCCTGGTGGGCCACGCGCTGGACGTGGCCCCGGCCTGAGGCGCCGGCGGACGCGGCGTCAGTCCGCGTGCCAGCGCCCGGCCACCCGCGCCCGCGCGCCCCGGCGACCGGTTCGCCCGTGGGGCCGGAGGGCCGCGCCCCGGCGGAGCGGTCCGCGCCCCGCCCGCCGACTCCGCTGTCCTGGCCGTCACCGTTCTCGTGGCGTCGCTGCCGTGCTGGCCGCCGTCGCCGCTTCGCGGGTGACGCCGCGTCACCCCGGCGAGCTCCCGGTTCCGCCCCTCGCGGCGGGACCCGGCCACCCGCCGGACGCCCCGGCCGGGTACGGCCCGGCCTTCTCCGCGGGGACGCGTCCCGACGCCCGCCGTCCGTCGCTCCGACGGGGGTGGGGCTCACTCGCCCGGCGGCGGCCCGGACTCGACGGGCGTGTTCAACCGGTGCAGCAGCCGGGCGAGTTCGGCCACCTCGGCCCGGTCCCAGGAGGCCATCTTCCGCGCGTACCGTGCCCGGCGGGCGTCCCGCACCCGGGTGAACCGCTCCCGCCCCTCCGAGGTCAGCCGGACGAGCGAGGCGCGGCCGTCGGCGGGATCGGGCGTGCGGACGACCAGTCCGAGGCCGTCCAGGGCCCGCAGCTGACGGCTTATCGTGGCCTTGCCCACGCCGAAGTACTGGGCCAGGTCGGTGGCCCGCTGGCTCCCCGCCTCCGCCAGTCGGACGAGCAGCCCGTAGGCGGCGGGCTCCAGCTCGGGGTGGACCTCGCGCGCCATCTCGCCGGAGGTCGCGCGGGCCCGGCGCAGCAGCACGGCCAGTTCCCGCTCCAGGTCGAGGAGTTCGTCGAGCTGGCCGGTCCCGGCCGCCGCGTCGAGCACGCCGGTCCCGTCAGCCGGGCCGGACGCGTCCGCCCGACTCGTACCGCCCGCGTCCCTCGTGCCGCTCGTGTCGCTCGTTCCGGTTGTTCCGCTCGTTCCGGAGGCGGCGCCGGTCCCGCCGACATCACGCGCGTCGGCGGTGGCGGCGGTGTGCGGCTCCTCGGCGGGTGGCCGTCGTTCCGCGAATCCGGGCGGCGCGCCCGGCTGTCGCGAGCGGTCCACACCAGTCGCGCCAGCCGTACGACGGTCCGCACCGCTTCTGGTCTCGTGCACGTCAGGCACGCCTCCGGCGTTTTCCGTAAAGAAAGTTTCCTTCAAAGCCTACAATTTCCGCAGCTCTGTCAGCACTCACGAGGTGTAGACCAACGGCGGCTACCGGGTGCCTTCCTGGCCCCTTCTCCACGCGCGTACTGTCGCTGTGACATGCCCATACCAGCATGTTGGTCTGCCCCTTCCTCCACCCGACCATCCCCCACCGAGGTTTCTGGAGGCAGTCATGCCAGGCTCCACTTCCGTCCACTCCCGGCGCAGACGCGGCGCTCCCGCCGCGGCCGGTGCCGTTCTCGCGTCCTTCGCCCTGGTGGTCGCCCTCCCGGGCACGGCGAACGCCGCTCAGGAGGACGCCGGCCCCGGCGCCCGGGACAGCCAGCGCGCCGCACCCACCAAGCCCGGCGAAGCGTCGTTGGGCGCGGGCGTGCGGATGTACGAGGGCGACAGCACCGACGGCGCCCCGCCACCGATCACCAACCGCGCCGCCACCGTCAAGGGCGTCGACGTGAGCAGCCACCAGGGGAACGTGAACTGGAAGGCCCTCTCCGACAGGGGAGTCCGATGGGCCTACGTGAAGGCCACGGAGTCGACGAGCTACAAGAACCCGTACTTCACCCAGCAGTACAACGGTTCGTACAACCGGGGGATGATCCGCGGCGCCTACCACTTCGCGCTGCCCAACAAGTCCAGCGGCAAGACGCAGGCGAACTACTTCGCCAAGAACGGCGGCGGCTGGAGCAAGGACGGCAAGACCCTGCCGGGCGTGCTCGACATCGAGTACAACCCGTACGGCTCGACCTGCTACGGGCTGAGCAAGAGCGCGATGGTGAAATGGATCCGGGACTTCACCCGCACCTACAAGTCCCGCACCGGCCGGGACGCGGTGATCTACACCAACACCAACTGGTGGCGGCAGTGCACCGGCAACAACGGCGGTTTCGGCAAGACCAACCCGCTGTGGATCGCCCGCTACGCGTCCTCGCCCGGCGCGCTGCCGAACGGCTGGGGCTTCCACACCTTCTGGCAGTACACCTCCTCGGGCCCGGTCGTCGGTGACCACAACGTGTTCAACGGCGCGTACAACCGGCTCAAGGTCCTGGCCAACGGCGGCTGACCGAGACCGCCGGGGCAGGGCCCCGCGCCGCCCGTTCCACTCGCGCTCCGCCGGGCGGAAACGGGCGGCGGGAGCGAGGGGGCACCACCGTCCGCCAGCCGCCCCCGGCTGCCGGGCCGAACGTGGTGGGCCGGGTGGCGCGGCGGCGTCCACCCGGCCCACCGCACCCGGGGGAAGGGCCCCGCGCCGGTGCGCGCGGGGCCCTCTCCATCACCGCCGAGAGCCTGCGGACGGGGACGCGGGCCAGGGCGGCTCAGGCCGCGACCGGCATCTCCCGGCCGCTGGCGCTGTGCGCCGGGGTCAGCGCCAGCTCCAGCACCTGCCGCACGTCGGAGACCGGGTGCACCTCCAGCCCCGCGAGCACCTCCGGCGGCACGTCGTCCAGGTCGGGCTCGTTCCGCTTCGGGATGACCACCGTGCTCACCCCGGCCCGGTGCGCCGCCAGCAGCTTCTGCTTGACACCACCCACCGGCAGCACCCGGCCGGTCAGCGAGACCTCACCGGTCATCGCCACCTCGGGACGGACCTGACGGCCGCTCAGCAGCGAGGCCAGTGCGGTCGTCATGGTGACGCCGGCGCTCGGGCCGTCCTTGGGCACCGCGCCCGCCGGAACGTGCAGATGGATGCCGCGCTCCCGCAGATCCCCCACCGGCAGCTCCAGTTCGGCGCCGCGCGAGCGCAGGTAGGAGAGCGCGATGTGCGCCGACTCCTTCATCACCTCGCCCAGCTGCCCGGTGAGCGTCAGCCCCGAGGCCCCGGTCTCCGGATCCGCCAGCGACGCCTCGACGTAGAGGACGTCCCCGCCCGCCCCGGTGACCGCCAGGCCGGTGGCCACCCCCGGGACGGCGGTGCGCCGCTCGGCCGGGTCCTGCGCCGACTCGGGCGTGTGGTGCGGCCTGCCGATCAGCTCCCGCAGCCCGTCCGGACCGACGGTGACGGGCAGCTCGCGCTGGCCCAGCTCGTGCTCGGCCGCGACCTTGCGCAGCACCCGCGAGACCGCCCGCTCCAGGTTCCGCACCCCCGCCTCGCGGGTGTACTCCCCCGCCAGCCGGCGCAGCGCGGCGTCCTCCAGCACGACCTCGTCCGGCTCCAGCCCGGTCCGCTCCAGCTGCCGTGGGAGCAGGTGGTCGCGGGCGATGGTGACCTTCTCGTCCTCCGTGTAGCCGTCCAGCCGGACGACCTCCATCCGGTCGAGCAACGCCTCCGGAATCGCCTCCAGCACGTTGGCCGTGGCCAGGAACACCACGTCGCTCAGGTCCAGTTCAACCTCCAGGTAGTGGTCCCGGAAGGTGTGGTTCTGGGCCGGGTCCAGCACCTCCAGCAGCGCGGCGGAGGGGTCGCCCCGGAAGTCCGAGCCGAGCTTGTCGACCTCGTCCAGCAGCACGACGGGGTTCATCGAACCGGCCTCCCGCACGGCCCGGACGATCCGCCCCGGCAGCGCGCCGACGTAGGTGCGCCGGTGACCACGGATCTCCGCCTCGTCCCGTACGCCGCCAAGCGCCACCCGGACGAACTCCCGCCCCATGGCGCGCGCCACACTCTGTCCGAGCGAGGTCTTCCCGACACCCGGCGGGCCGACCAGCGCCAGCACGGCGCCACCGCGCCGCCCTCCGACGACCCCGAGCCCCCGCTCGTCCCGGCGCTTGCGCACCGCGAGGTACTCGGTGATCCGCTCCTTCACGTCCCCCAGCCCCGCGTGGTCCTCGTCCAGCACGCGCCGCGCTCCGGGGATGTCGTACGCGTCCTCGGTGCGCACCGTCCACGGCAGCTCCAGCACGGTGTCCAGCCAGGTGCGGATCCAGCCGCCCTCGGGCGACTGCTCGGAGGACCGCTCCAGCTTGTCGACCTCCTTGAGCGCGGCCGCCCGCACCTCCTCGGGCAGGTCGGCGGCCTCCACCCGGGCGCGGTAGTCCTCTCCCGCGTCCTCCGGATCGCCGTTCAGCTCGGCCAGCTCCTTGCGCACCGCGTCCAGCTGACGGCGCAGCAGGAACTCGCGCTGCTGACGGTCCACACCCTCCTGGACGTCCTTGGCGATGGACTCCGCGACGTCCTGCTCGGCGAGGTGTTCCCGGACGGCGTCGACCGCGTACGTCAGCCGCTCCACCGGGTCCTCCGCGCGCAGCAGCCGCAGCTTCTGCTCGACGCCGAGGAAGGGGAAGTAGCCCGCGTTGTCGGCGAGCTGCCCGGCGTCCTCGATCTGCCGCACCCGGTCCACGACCTGCCAGGCGCCCCGCTTGCGCAGCCAGTCGGTGGCCAGCGCCCGGTACTCACGGACGAGCTCGGCGACCGCCTCCGGCAGGGGACTCGGCGTCTCCTCCGAGACCTCGGCGACCGTGATCCACCGCGGCCCACCGGCACCTCCGCCGTCACCCGCCGCCGCGGCTCCACCGGGCTCCCCGGCCGTCGCGGCTGCGCCGGGGGCGGGGATCTCCCCGGTGGTACGCACCCGGCGCACCGCGCGGATCAGCGCCCCGGGGTCGCCACCCGCGAGGCGGCCCAGCTGCTCGACCCGGCCGAGCACCCCGATCTCCCCCGGGCCGCCGGCGCCGTCCGCCCCCGCCGGGCGCGGCAACAGCAGCACCTGCGGCTTGTCACCCCGGGGCGCCGCGTCCCGGGCGGCCTCGACGGCGGTGCGCACATCGTCGTCGGACAGGTCCAGCGGCACCACCATGCCGGGCAGGACCACCTCGTCGTCGAGGGGCAGGACCGGCAGGGTGAGGTGGGTGGACGATGAAGCCATGATCTCTCCCTTGGCAGCCAACTTGAGTACTACACGCTCAACCTCATGACGGTCCGGGATGTTCCCCGCCCCGCCCGCCCGATCCCGGGGTGTTCACCGTGGGCGAACACCCCGAACACCCCTCCGTGGACCGCCCCTTGGGTCCCCGCTTCCGCACCCCCTCACCGTCCACCACCGCCCACCACCCAGGCCCCTGCGCGGGGAGCGCCCGCCTCGACGGCGGCCGCGCGCCGCCCCGACACCCCTCCGAACCCCGGCGGCCCCCGTCCGCTTCCCCGGATTCCCCCGGATTCCCCCGGAACCGGCACCGCCGTCGCCGCCTCGCGGGCCGGGGGCGAAGGCCAGGGGCGAGGGAGCCGCGGTCTTCCCGCAAACGGTTTGGCGGGGAGCCCGGACGGCGCGAGGATGATCGTCGGCGCCGCGCCCCGCACCGCGCCTCCCGGCCAGCCACCGTGACGATCAGGCCGCCAGTGGCCCAGACCACTGGGCGCCACCGGCCGGGAGGCCCGCACCGGCGGCCGCGCCGCCCCATCCGGCGCCCGGCGCCGGTGCCCCGCCGGACGCGCGCCCGCGGCGTCCGCGACCGCGCCCGACCCCAGGGAGGCCGCCGTGCCAGAGGCCCCGAGCCCGCAGTCCGCCCCGCCCCCGCGGCCGTCCGCCCGGCCCGTCCGGCCGCCCGCCCCGGGCCCGCTGGGCTACGGGCCCGGGGCGGAACCCACCGTCCTCGACCGGCGGCGGGGGCCGCACGGCGAGATCGTGCTGCGCCACCGCGCTACCGGGGAGCCGGGCCCCGCGACGGCGGGCGGGGACCGTGACGGCGGGGACGCGGCGGGGCTCAACGGGGTGTACGAGATCATCGCCAACGGCTGCTTCCTGATGGACACCTCCGACGGCCGGTCGGAACGCCTGCTGGTGCGGTCCGCGCTCGCCGCGCTCCCACCGGACCGGGCCGCCCCCACCCTGCTCATCGGCGGACTCGGCGTGGGCTTCTCGCTGGCCGAGGCGGCGGCCGAGCCGCGCTGGGGAACCGTCGCCGTGGTGGAGCGGGAGGCCGCCGTCCTGGACTGGCACGCCGGGGAGCGGGCGCCGCTCGCCCCGCTGTCCCGCGCCGCGCTCCGCGACCCGCGCACCACCGTGCTCCACGCCGACCTGGTCGAGACGGTGCGCCGGGGCGTCCCCGCGAGCGTCGACGCGCTCTGTCTCGATATCGACAACGGCCCGGAGTGGACGGTCACCGAGGACAACGGCTCGCTGTACTCCCCCGCCGGGCTCAGCGCCTGCCACGCGCTGCTGACCCCCGGGGGCGTGCTCGCCGTCTGGTCGGCGCGGGCCTCCGCCGACTTCGAGCGAGAGCTGCGGATTGCCGGATTCACCAGCGTAAGGACCGAAGAGAGCCCGGTCGCCCGAGGCGTCCCCGACGTGGTCCACTTCGCCGTCAAACCGGCGTAGCCGCACCCCACATGAGGCCCTTACGCTTCTGCCAGTAGACACACGACCGAGTCACGGGCGGACGCAGGGGCGGGGCCGAATGGACCAGAAGAACAACTCGCAGTCGCAAACCGGGGCCGCCGCCCCAGCGGCCACTCCGGGCGCCCAGCGCCGCATCCTGGTCGTGGAGGACGACCCCACCATCGTCGACGCCATCGCGCGGCGCCTGCGGGCCGAGGGCTTCCAGGTGCAGACCGCGCCGGACGGCCCCACCGCCGTGGACACCGCCGAGGCGTGGCAGCCCGACCTGCTGGTGCTGGACATCATGCTGCCGGGCTTCGACGGCCTGGAGGTCTGCCGCCGGGTGCAGGCCCAGCGGCCGGTTCCGGTGCTGATGCTCACCGCCCGGGACGACGAGACCGACATGCTCGTCGGCCTCGGCGTCGGCGCCGACGACTACATGACCAAACCGTTCTCCATGCGCGAGGTCGCCGCCCGGGTGCACGTCCTGCTGCGCCGGGTCGAGCGGGCGGCGCTCGCCGCGCACACCCCCCGCAGCGGCACCCTCCGCCTCGGCGAACTGGAGATCGACCACGCACAGCGCCGGGTCCGGGTCACCGGCGAGGACGTGCACCTCACGCCGACCGAGTTCGACCTGCTGGTCTGCCTGGCGCACTCGCCGCGCGCGGTGCTCTCCCGGGAACAGCTGCTGGCCGAGGTCTGGGACTGGGCGGACGCCTCCGGCACCCGCACCGTGGACAGTCACATCAAGGCGCTGCGGCGGAAGATAGGGGCCGAGCGGATCCGGACGGTGCACGGCGTGGGGTACGCGCTGGAGACCCCGGCCCCCGCGACCGACGGGGTCTGAAGGGCCGGCGACGGAAGGGATGTCGCTCACCGACCGCGCGGCGCCGCTGGCCCGGCGCCTGCGCGATCAATGGAGTCCACTGGTCCGTAAGCTGCGCGCGCGCCGTCGCTCCGGCGCCGGGTCCCGCGGGGCCACCGCGCGCGGCGCCCGCGCCACGGCCGCCGCGCTGGCCCGGCTGGCCCGGCGCTGCCGCTCGGTCGCCGCCCGGGTGCGCCAGCGCTGCGGACCACCGCTGCGCGCGCTGGGGGCCTGGCTGCCGCCGCTGGCCGGGCGCTTGCGCCGCCGCTGGGAGCCCGCCGTCAGCCGCGCGGGAGCGCAGCTGTGGGAGGGGCTGCGCCCGCTCGACCCGTACCGCTCCGTCAAGGCCGCGCTCGGGGCGCTCGTGATCACCTCGGTGACGATCACCACGCTGCTCGCGCTCTTCGCGGTCTACTCGGCGACCGAGCTGCGGGTCATCACGGTGTTCTCGATCATCGCCTCACTGCTGATCACCCAGTTCGTCGCACAGTCGCTCACCTACCCGCTGGACGAGATGACCGACGCGGCCAAGGCCATGGCGCACGGCGACTACTCGCGCCGCGTCCGGGTGGGGCGGCGGGACGAGTTCGGGGAGCTGGCCGAGACCTTCAACCAGATGGCGGCCGACCTGGAGTCCGTCGACCAGCACCGCAAGGAGCTGGTCGCCAACGTCTCGCACGAGCTGCGCACCCCGATCGCCGCGCTGCGGGCGGTGCTGGAGAACGTGGTGGACGGCGTCTCCGACGCCGACCCGGAGAACATGCGCACCGCGCTCGCGCAGACCGAGCGGCTGGGGCGGCTCGTCGACCACCTGCTGGACCTCTCCCGGCTGGACAGCGGGGTGGTGCCGCTGCACGCCCGGCGCTTCGAGGTGTGGCCGTACCTGGCGGGGGTGCTCAAGGAGGCCAACATGAGCAAGGGCTCCGGGCACGCGCGCACCGACGTGCACCTGCACCTGGACGTGTCACCGCCGGAGCTGACCGCCTACGCGGACGCCGAGCGGCTGCACCAGGTGGTGGCCAACCTCATCGACAACGCGGTCAAGCACAGCCCGCCGCACGGCCGCGTCACCGTGCGCGCCTTCCGGCCGGACGGGGGAGCCGAGGAGAGCCTCGGCGTCGAGGTGCTGGACGAGGGGCCGGGCATCCCCCGGGACGAGCGGCACCGGGTCTTCGAGCGCTTCAACCGGGCCAAGGAGCCGGCGGACCGCCGGGCGGGCCCGCCACTGCGCCAGCGCCAGACCGGCCAGGGCTCGGGCGACGGCGGCACCGGTCTGGGGCTGGCCATCGCCCGCTGGGCGGTCGATCTGCACGGCGGCCGGATCCGGGTCGCGGAGTCCCCGCGGGGCTGCCGCATCCAGGTCACCCTCCCGGGGCTGGCCGACGAACGGATGTGACGTAGGCTCGGGACGGTCCTTGACGAAATCATTACCCGCCGGCGGCGGGATGGCGGACGTTCCAGCGACCGCCCCACCGGGGACGCGTCGAGGCGGCCACCGGCTGCCTCGTCATGCCGAAACCTCGCGTGATTCCCGCCAATTCTCGTCCTGAAACCAGAGTTCGAGTGTGATGTACGCGACCTCGGGGGCTACCGGACTGCACCAAACGGCCAGAGAGGCGTAGCCTTTATTTCCGCTGTCCACCACCCAAGGAAGCGGAAGAGGGCGGTTGCCGCCGTGTCGTCTCAGTCCCCCAATAGCGCGAGTGCCTCAGCCGACCAGGGCGGGCAGGGGAAGCCCCCTGCCACCACGTTCGGCGCCAACGAGTGGCTCGTCGACGAGATCTACCAGCAGTACCTCCAGGACCCGAACTCGGTAGACCGAGCCTGGTGGGACTTCTTCGCCGACTACAAGCCCGGGGCCGGGGCGGCCGCGCCCGAGGCGGCGCCGTCGAAGCCCGCCCCCGCCGCGCCGACGGCCCCAGCCCAGCCAGCGGCTCCCGCGCCGGCGGCGGCCCCGCCCCAGCCGGCGGCCCAGGCTCCGGCGGCGTCGAAGCCCGCGGCGCCCGAGCGGCCGAAGGCGGCCGCCCCGGCGAAGCCCGCGGCACCCGCCCCGGCCGCGGCCGCGGAGGAGGCGGCGGAGCAGCCGTCCGGCCCGGAGTACACGCAGCTGCGCGGTCCGGCCGCGGCGGTCGCGAAGAACATGAGCGCCAGCCTGGAGCTGCCGACGGCGACCAGCGTGCGGGCCGTCCCGGTCAAGCTGCTGTTCGACAACCGCATCGTCATCAACAACCACCTGAAGCGCGCCCGCGGCGGCAAGGTGTCCTTCACCCACCTCATCGGCTACGCCATGGTGCAGGCGATGAAGGCGATGCCGTCGATGAACCACTCCTTCGCGGAGAAGGACGGCAAGCCGACGCTGGTCAAGCCGGACCACGTGAACCTGGGTCTCGCGATCGACCTGGTGAAGCCGAACGGCGACCGGCAGCTGGTGGTCGCGGCCATCAAGCAGGCCGAGACGCTGACGTTCTTCGAGTTCTGGCAGGCCTACGAGGACATCGTCCGGCGGGCCCGGGACAACAAGCTGACGATGGCGGACTTCTCCGGCGTCACCTGCTCCCTCACCAACCCCGGTGGCATCGGCACCGTCCACTCGGTGCCGCGGCTGATGCCGGGGCAGAGCATGATCATGGGCGTCGGGGCGATGGAGTACCCGGCGGAGTTCCAGGGCACCTCGCAGGACACCCTGAACCGGCTCGGCGTCTCCAAGGTGATGACGCTGACCTCCACCTACGACCACCGGGTCATCCAGGGCGCCGCCTCGGGCGAGTTCCTCCGCGTCGTGAGTCAACTGCTCCTGGGGCAGAACGACTTCTACGACGACATCTTCAAGGCGCTCCGCATCCCCTACGAGCCGGTGCGCTGGAACCAGGACATCGACGCCTCGCACGACGACGACGTCACCAAGGCCGCCCGGGTCTTCGACCTGATCCACTCCTACCGGGTGCGCGGCCACATCATGGCCGACACCGACCCGCTGGAGTACAAGCAGCGCAAGCACCCGGACCTGGACATCACCGAGCACGGCCTCACGCTCTGGGACCTGGAGCGGGAGTTCGCGGTCGGCGGCTTCGCCGGCAAGACGATGATGAAGCTGCGCGACATCCTCGGCGTGCTGCGCGACTCGTACTGCCGCACCACCGGCGTCGAGTACATGCACATCCAGGATCCGAAGGAGCGCAAGTGGATCCAGGACCGCGTGGAGCGCTCGCACGCCGCGAAGCCGGAGCGTGAGGAGCAGCTGCGCATCCTGCGGCGGCTGAACGCGGCGGAGGCCTTCGAGACCTTCCTCCAGACCAAGTACGTCGGGCAGAAGCGCTTCTCACTGGAGGGCGGCGAGTCCGTCATCCCGCTGCTCGACGCGGTGCTGGACGCCGCCGCCGAGTCCCGGCTGGACGAGTGCGTGATCGGCATGGCGCACCGTGGGCGGCTGAACGTCCTGGCGAACATCGTCGGCAAGTCGTACGCCCAGATCTTCCGGGAGTTCGAGGGCAATCTCGACCCGAAGTCCATGCACGGCTCGGGGGACGTCAAGTACCACCTCGGCGCCGAGGGCACCTTCACCGGGCTGGACGGCGAGCAGATCACCGTCTCGCTGACCGCCAACCCCTCGCACCTGGAGGCGGTCGACCCCGTGGTGGAGGGCGTCGCGCGCGCCAAGCAGGACATCATCGGCAAGGGCGGCACGGACTTCACCGTGCTCCCCATCCAGCTGCACGGCGACGCGGCCTTCGCGGGCCAGGGCGTGGTGGCCGAGACGCTCAACATGTCGCAGCTGCGCGGCTACCGCACCGGCGGCACCGTGCACATCATCATTAACAACCAGGTCGGGTACACGGCGCCGCCGGAGTCGGCGCGCTCCTCGATGTACTCCACCGACGTGGCCCGGATGATCGAGGCGCCGATCTTCCACGTGAACGGTGACGACCCGGAGGCCGCCGTGCGCGTCGCGCGGCTCGCCTTCGAGTACCGCCAGGCGTTCAACAAGGACGTCGTCATCGACATGATCTGCTACCGGCGCCGGGGCCACAACGAGGGCGACAACCCGCACTTCACGCAGCCCCTGATGTACCACCTGATCGACAAGAAGCGCTCGGTGCGCAAGCTGTACACCGAGTCGCTGATCGGCCGGGGCGACATCACCATGGAGGAGGCGGAGCAGGCGCTCCAGGACTTCCAGGGCCAGCTGGAGAAGGTCTTCACCGAGGTCCGGGACGCGGCGGCGGCCCCGCTGCCGACCTCCGTGCCGGAGCCGCAGGCGGAGTTCCCGGTGCGGGTGGACACCGCGGTCAGCCGCGAGGTCATCAAGCGGATCGCCGAGTCGCAGGTCAACATCCCCGAGCACATCACCGTGCACCCGCGGTTGCTGCCGCAGCTCCAGCGGCGGGCGCAGATGGTCGAGGACGGCACGATCGACTGGGCGATGGGTGAGACGCTGGCCATCGGCTCGCTGCTGATGGAGGGCACCCCGGTGCGGCTGGCCGGGCAGGACTCCCGGCGCGGCACCTTCGGCCAGCGGCACGCGGTACTGCTCGACCAGAAGACCGGGAACGACTTCACCCCGCTCCTGTACCTCTCCGAGGACCAGGCCCGGTACAACGTCTACGACTCGCTGCTCAGCGAGTACGCGGCGATGGGCTTCGAGTACGGCTACTCGCTGACGCGTCCCAACGCGCTGGTGATGTGGGAGGCGCAGTTCGGCGACTTCATGAACGGCGCGCAGACCGTCATCGACGAGTTCATCTCCTCGGCCGAGCAGAAGTGGAACCAGACCTCCGGGATCACCCTCCTCCTGCCGCACGGGTACGAGGGCCAGGGCCCGGACCACTCCTCGGCGCGGATCGAGCGGTTCCTCCAGCTGTGCGCGCAGAACAGCATGACGGTCGCGATGCCGTCGCTGCCGTCGAACTACTTCCACCTGCTGCGGTGGCAGGTCCACAACCCGCACCACAAGCCGCTGATCGTCTTCACCCCGAAGTCGATGCTGCGGCTGAAGGCCGCCGCCTCGCAGACCGAGGAGTTCACCTCGGGTGGCTTCCGCCCGGTGATCGGGGACCCGTCGGTGGACCCGGCCAACGTCCGCAAGGTCGTCTTCTGTTCCGGCAAGGTCTACTACGACCTCGACGCCGAGCGGCAGAAGCGCGGGCTGACGGACACCGCGATCATCCGGCTGGAGCGGCTGTACCCGCTGCCCAGCGAGGAGATCCAGGCCGAGATGGCGCGGTACTCCAGCGCCTCGAAGTTCCTGTGGGCGCAGGAGGAGCCGGCGAACCAGGGCGCGTGGCCGTTCATCGCGCTGAACATGGTCGACCACACGGACCTGATCATCGGTTCCGACCCGGTGCCGAACGCGGACCGGCTGCGCCGGGTCTCGCGTCCGATCTCCTCCTCGCCCGCCGTGGGGTCGGGCAAGCGTCACCAGCAGGAGCAGCTCCAGCTGATCCAGGAGGTCTTCGACCTCTGAGCGCGTTGGTCCGGCCGGTGCGGGGCACCGGCCGGACCAACGCCTCCGCTCGTCCCGAGGGGCTCCACCGTCCGGTGGGGCCCCTCGGTCCGTCCGGGCACGGGTCCCGTCCGGCCATCGGGCCGTCCGGTGCCCGGCGGTGCCCTGCCGGGCTGGGCGGGGGCGGGGGCGCCGGTTCCCGTCAGCCGAGGTCGGCCTCGAAGTCCCACTGGGGGCGGACCCGTTGGCGGGCCGCGACGGTCTGCGGGTGCTGGGCGCCGAGCGTGCGGGTCAGCTCGCGCAGCGCGTCCCGCTCGACGGACTCACCGCGCTGCTTCTCCCCCGTCCCCCGCAGGTCCGCGGAGTGCGCGGTGTGCGCCGCGAGGGTCAGCGGATGGTCGTCCCCCAGGACGCGGGCGGTGCGCTCGGCCGTGTCCTCGCTGAGCGCGAGGGCGTCCTGGAGCCGTCCGGTGATGTTCCGCCCGCCGCTGGCGTTGAGCGCGCTGCCCAGCGTCCAGGGGTGGTCGTCGCCGAGGAGCGTGCGCAGTCCGACGTACGCCTGCTCCAGCAGGTTGAGCGCGCCCTCCCGGTCGCCCTCCGCCTGGAGGAGCAGCCCGGCGTTGGTCTGCATGCCGGTGGGGACCGGGTGGGCCTGGCCGAGCAGCCGCCGGTAGCCGTCCTCGGCCTCCAGCGTCAGGTCCCGGGCGTGGCTGAGTTCCCCTGAGGCGCGGAGCAGGTTGGCGTAGTCCGTGGCGATCACGAGGGTCTCGTGGTGGTGCGTGCCGTACACCTGCCGGGAGGCGTCGAGCAGGGCGCCGAGCATCGCGCCGATCTCGCCCCGGTCCGCGCCCGCCCGGTACTGGCAGAGGGCGAGCTGGCGGCGGGTCCAGAGGGTCTGCGGGTGGTCGGCCCCCATGGTCTGGAGGTGCAGCCGCAGCACCTGCTGCTGCCGGGACAGCGCCTCCTGGTAGCGGCCGAGCAGCCGCAGGTCGAAGGCGCAGTTGTTGCCGGAGCGCAGGGTGGAGGAGTGCCGGGCGCGCAGCACCGCCTCCTTGCGGCGCAGGGTGCGCAGGTCGAGGGTGTACGCCTCCTGGTAGCGGCCCAGCAGACGGAGGACCACGCCGAGGTTGTTCCGCGCGCTGAGCGTCATCATGTCGTCGGCGCCGAACAGCCGTTCCGCGTCCTCGCTGGTGCGCTCCTGGAGGCGGACGCCCTCGACGTACCGGCCCAGGCGGCGCAGGTCGGCTGCGACGGCGGAGCGGGCGTAGGTCATGGAGCTCTCGTCGGCGCCGATGCCCTCCAGCCGGTCGACCTGCTCGCGGTGCAGCTCGTAGGCGGGCAGGAAGGCGCCGCTGTTCCGCAGCATGTCGCCCTGCTGGAGGGTGAGTTGCAGCCAGAGCGGGTCGTCCTCCGGCAGGACGCCCCGCCAGTGCCCGCGGACGCGCTCGGCGAGCGCGACGCCGGTGCTGTACTCGCCGCTGAAGTTGCAGTAGCGCAGGCAGTTGATGACCAGGGCGCGGACGCGCTGGTTGCGGCTGCTGAGCGCGCCGCTGGCCTCCAGGTGGGCGAGCAGCTCGGCGTACCGCGGCCACTCGCGGCTGTCCTGCGGGTTGTCGACGTCGGCCTCGGCGAGGGCGCGGCGGACGATCCGCTGGTGGGTGTCGCGGTCGCCGGTGGCGATGAGGCGGCTGACGATGCTGTGCACCAGCCGGTGCATCCGCACCGAGCCCTCGGGCGCCTGCGGCTCGCCGGGCCGCTGCCGTTCGACCGGCTCCTGGGTGATGACGGAGAAGTTGGTGAGCGCCTCCAGCGCCTGGTTCCAGGCGGCCCGGTCCCGGACCATCCACCGCAGCCCCTCGGGGAGTTCGGCCTCCGGGACGGCGCGGACCAGCCCGAGCGGGATACGGCCCGCGGCGAAGGCGGTGCACAGCGCGAGCAGGTCGACGGCGGCCGGGTGGCTGCGCCGCAGCTGGTTGATGAGTATCGACCAGGAGGTGAGGGAGGACTGGGGGTACTCGCTGGGTGGGGCGGCGGACGACGGGGCCGCCGAGAGGGCGGGCGGGGTGGCCGGGGCGGGGATGAGCGAGGTCGCGGGGGCGCTGGTGAGGGGCGCCGCCGGGGCGCCGGTCTCGCGGGTCATGCGCAGGTAGTCGGCGACGCCCATGTCCGACTCGCCCAGCCAGGCGGCGGCCTGGGCGAGGGCGAGCGGGACGTCCTCGAACTCGGTGGCCACCTCGTCGGCCTCGCGGGCGGTGACGCGGGGGGCTCGCCGCATCAGGTAGCCGGTGGACTCGGCGCGGAAGAAGCCGGGGATGGCCAGGCAGTCGGCCCGCTCCCGCCAGCCGTGGTTCCGCGAGGTGATCAGGGTGTGCCCGGCTCCGGCGGGGAGCAGGTCGGCGGCGCCCTCCGGGTCCTCCCAGCCGTCGAAGATCAGCAGCCAGCGCCGGTAGGGCTCGCCGCGCCGCAGGGCCTCGCGGAGCGAGCGGATCCGGCCACCGGGGCCGCCCGCCTCGGCGGGGAGGCCGAGCCGGGGCGCGAGTTCGCTGTAGCGCTCGCGCAGGGTGCCGCGCTCGTCGGCGTTGATCCACCACACCACGTCGTACTCGGAGCTGAAGCGGTAGGCGTACTCGGCGGCCACCTGCGTCTTGCCGATACCGGACATCCCGACGAGCGCGCAGACCGCGGCTCCGCGTCCGGCGCTGACCAGTCGCTCCTGGAGGGTGTTGAGGAGTTCGTCCCGGCCGGTGAACTCGGTGTTCCGCAGCGGGACGTCGCCCCAGACCTCCGGGGGGTCGTCCGGGTAGCGGGGGGCGCCGCCGGCGGCTCGCGCCGCGCGGGTTCCGGCGGGGAGTTCGAGGCGGTTCAGCAGCCGCCGCTCGGCCTCCTCGGCGTCCACGCCCCACAGCGCGGCGGGACGGAGTACCGAGGTGGCGGGGAGCAGGGCGCGGCTGGTGAGGTTGACGGCCGCGAAACGGTCCTGGTAGGCGGCGACGAAGCCGCGCAGCGCGCGGTCCCAGTCCTCGTCGTCGCGCCGGGGGCCGAGTTGGAAGAACCAGTCGCTGAGGACGAGCACGACGCGCCCCTCGGCGAGGAGCAGGTCGCCGAGTTCGTCCTCCAGGGCGCGCTCTCGGGGCGGGTCCCAGCGTTGCAGGGTGACGCGGTGCCCGAGGCCGTCCAGGGTGTGGTAGATCCAGGTGGCCCACTGTCTGTGATAGCCGGGAAAGACGACGGTGAAGTCCTCCCGGTGCTCGCCCGGCTCCTCGGCCGCGCGCGGCTCGCCCTGCGCGCCCATGCGCACATCTCCTCTGCCTCGTTCCACGTCCACCGCGGACCACTCGGCGTGACCACCGTGAGGCTACAACACCTCACGTACGGTGATGGTGCGGGAGTTCCCGGGTCCGGGGGCGCCCGAGGCGGCGGTACTCACGGCGCATTCCCCCGGTGAACTCACGCCCCGCTTCCGTCAGTTCATCGGATTCAAGCAGAGTCCGCAGCGCTTCGCCTACGTATGCGCGGCAGCGCTCCCGGCGGACCGCGACCTCCGCCGCCCCGGTACCGCGCGCTCCGCGCGCGTGCCCCACGCGGTGCCAGAGGTCGGCCATCGCGAGGTGCGCGTAGGCGCCCTGGAGAACCGCGCCGACCGGTCGCGGGTCGGAGCGCCAGGGCACCCGGTAGTGCGCGGCGCCGCCCGGCCGGTAGAGCGGCAGGAGGTCGCAGAGCACCGCGAGTTTGCTGTGCTGGATCTCGTGCACCAGCACCTCGGCGAGGACCTCCCCGGAGGCGGGCAGCACGCTCAGCACGGCGCCGGGGGCGGCGCGCAGCGTGGCGCTGCGCGAGCCGGTGCGGGCGCCGTGCTGAGCGGGGTGAACCGGGGGCCGTGCGGGGGGAGTCGGGGCTTCCGCCCGGCCGGGGGGCTCCGCCGGGCGCGCGGGGGTGGACGGCGGTGCCAGGGGGATGACGCAGCGGGTGAGCGCCGCGACCTCCTCGGCCCGCCGCTGGTCGACCGCGCGCAGCAGCGCCATCGCGGTGGTCCAGCGGTGGTCCCAGGGGCCCGCGCCGCTCGGCTGCCGCTCCTCGGCGACCGTCGCGCGGAGGCCGGGGGCGCCCTGGGGCACCCGGTAGGGGTCCAGGTCGTCCAGTCGGGCGGTGCCACCCGGCAGCCGCCGCAACCGGCGGGCGCCCCGGCGCGCGCCGGGGCGGAGGGTGAACTCGCCGCCGGGACAGGGGACGGTGCCGACGCCGGGCAGCGTCAGGCTGCCGCCGGGGGCGGGGAGGGTCAGCTCCGCCGGGCAGCCGGAGCGGAGCGCGGCCGCCGCGGCGATCGCGCCGAACTGCCCCAGTTCGGTGGCGAACTCGCCGCCGTCGGCGGCGCCGAGCGCCCGCACCAGCCGGGTGCCCACGGTCGGGTAGGCGAGAGTGGCCCGCACCGCCTCGGGGGCGTGCGCCTCGGCGCGCTCCAGCACCAGCCAGTGCCGGGCGAAGGTGGCGCGCGCCGCGGCGGAGAGCTCGGAGGAGGGATCCGTCACGCGCCGCCAGAGCGACTTCAGCAGCAGCAACCGTCGGTGGTACAGGGCGCGTTCCAGGGCGCGCACCCCGCCGGGCACCGGCCGGGTGGTGCCCATCCGGCGTGGGGCGAGCGGGGCCGGATGGCTCCCGGCGCCCCTCACGCGGCGCCGCCGCACCGCCCCGTCGACAGGGGGCTGGGGCCGGTGGTCGGGGGGTCGTTGGCGCCGTAGTCCTCCGCGACGTCCCGTGGGTGGCGCAGTACGTGGTCGACGGCGGCGGTAACGGCGGGGGTGTCGAGACTGCGCAGCGTCCGCAGATCGACCCCGCTCAGATCGGGCAGTGGCGGCGCCGCCGCGCCCGTCGCACCGGCGGCTGCGTCCGTTGCGTCCTTCGGTTTCGGCACGCTCTCTCCTTCTCGACGCCCCGCTCCGGAGGCGGCCCCCGCGGCTGTTGACTTCTTCCCGACTCCTCAGATACGGAAACCCGTTCGGGATACGGACACCTCCGGCCTCCCCGGCGCCGCCGGGGCGCACTCCCCGGTGTGCGCCCACCCGGTGTGAGCTTGGCGCGTGCTCCCCTGGGCCCGGCCGAGCGCCGGGTGTCCGGTGAGCGGACGCCCGCCCGGACCGGCCACGTCGCCGGTACCGGCCCCACCGGGCGCACCGGGCACACCGCTCTTCCCCGGCGAACCGGCCCTCCGGAGCGCGCCGTTGACGCCTCTTCCCCACCCTCCCGGCCCCGCTCCTCCTCCCTCCCTCCCGGCCCCGGCGCTTCGGCCCGTCACATCGACTCGTCCCCGTGGGTGTCCTGCCCGGCGGGATCCGCGGGGCCGGGTGCCCCGGGCGACTCCAGCCGGGCCACGCACTCCCGGGTGGCGGTCACCTCGGGCCACGGCAGCCGGACGAACTGCCCGGCCAGCCGGTTCCACTCCGCGGCCGCCGCCCGGTACCGCGCCAGGGCGCTGCCCAGCGCGCCGGCCCGCTCCTCCATCGCGCCCAGGCCGTGCAGCGCGCGGGCGGCCTCCACCGAGCCGCGCCCGCGGGCGGCCTCCCCGGCCCGCCGCAGCGCCCGGTGGTAGGCGTCGCGCGCCTGGCCGTACGGGGGTTCGCGCGGCGGGAAGGCCAGCCGCGCCTCGGCCAGCAGCCGCCACGCCTCCGCCTCGTGCTCGCCGTCGGTGGCCTGCCGGGCCGCCGCCTCCAGCTGGTGGCAGCTCTCGTACAGGTCGGGCAGGAAGCGGGCGCGCTCCCAGCGCAGCGCGAGAGCCCGGCCGAGCAGCAGGTGGAGGCGGGCGGTGACCGGGCCGTCGCCCGGCGCGCCGATCAGCGCCTCGCGCAGTATCCGCTCGGCGCCGTTCACGTCGAAGGCGTCGGTCAGCCTCATCTCGCCCATCTCAGCGAGCAGTTCGCACCGTTCCCAGCTGTTGGCCCAGGTCAGCTCGGCCGCCTCGGCGTAGGCCCGGTCGGCGGCCCCCCACTGCATCGCGTCCCGGTGCACCCGGGCCCGCTCCCGCGCGCAGCGCAGCAGCAACTCCGGGCTCCCGGCGGCCTCTTCGGCGGCGCGGTCCAGCCCGCGCAGCTGCTCGCCGGTGGGCGCCTCGCTCAGCCGCAGGGCGCGCACCAGGTCCAGCAGCACCTCGGTGCGGTGCCGCCGGGCCCGCTCGTCGGTCTCCGCCGCCCGGTTCCGGTTCGCGTCCAGCTCCTCGCTGACGGCGCGGAGTTCCACCACCGCCTCGCGCGCGCGGTGCCGGAAGGCGGGCACCGCCGCGGCGTGCGCGAGCAGCACCCGCCCCAGCCGCAGCCTGCCCTCGGGCGGTACCGGCACCGGCAGACCGCGCAGCGCCGACTCGGCGGCCATCAGGTGGGCGGGGTCGGCGTCCACGTGCCACAGGTCGTGCAGGGTGGCGGCGCGCTCCAGCCGCTCCGCGAGTCCATCGCCGCCGAGCAGCCGGGCGGCGCGGTGCAGTGGGACGGCCGGATTGCCGTGCGGGCGGGCGAACTCCGGGGAGCGCGCGCGGGCGCGGAGCACCCGCCCCAGGGTGAGCCGGGCGCGCTGGCCGCCGTCGGCGGCGTGGGCCGCCTCGGCCAGCTCCTGGGCGTGCGCCAGTCCCCGCGCGTCACGCTGGTTCCACCACTCCTCCAGCAGCCGCTCGGCCTCGTCGAGCCGCCCCCGCTCCTCGGGCGGTGGCCGGAACCAGCGCACCACGCTCGCCGGGACCTGCGCGAACAGCTCGTCCGGCTGGGGGGCGGTCGGGTCGTCCGGCGGCTCCGGCCGGGCGTTCCGCGTGGCGCCCGCGCCCCGGCGCCCGGACAGCTCGGCCACGGCGAGCGCCGGGAAGTTCCGGGAGCCCTGCCCGAACCGGTGCGCGGCGTACGCGGAGACGTGCTTGAGCACCAGTTCGGCGGTGTCCTCGTCCAGCGAGTGGAACAGCAACTCCTGGACGCCGGGCGCGAACTGGTAGCGCGGCCCCGGGGTGGCCGCGCCGTCCGGCAGCCGCTCCAGGAGGCCGCTGAGCAGCACCTCGGCGAGTTCGGTCGGACCGGTGTCGGGCAGCATGGAGCGCTGCACCAGCTCGATCACGGGCAGCACCAGCGGCACCGCCGCGAGGTGCACCGCCAGGTCGACCGCGCCGGGCGAGGCCGTCTCCAGGAAGGCGTCGAGCAGTTCGCGGGAGTCCCGTTCGCCGGGCGGCGGGCCACCGGGCGGGGGCATGGCGTGGTGCCGGGGCAGCACCCAGGCGGCGGCGCCCCGCGCGGTACGGCGCCCGCCGCCACCGAGCAGCCCGGCCCAGTTGCCGAGCGCGGCCGGGGTGGGCAGCAGCACGGGCACCGGCAGCGCGCCCGGTATGTCGCCGAGCCCGGTGCGTCCGTAGCCGTCGGGTTCGAAGGTGACGCGCCCGCCGCCGTCGGCCGCGCGCACCAGGGTGCCCGGTTCGGCGGGCAGCGCGGTGCGCGGCCACATCCGGGGCGGCAGCGGCTGGACGACGGCCAGCGGCGAACCGCCCGACCAGTCGTGCAGCATCCGCTGGGCGGAGCCGTCCTGCCAGAGGGGGCCGACGCAGTCGCTGAGGACCAGGGTGATCCGGCGGCCGCTGGTGTCCCGCCGCTGGTCGACGGGGCGCAGCCCGGCGGGCCCCGGGTCGGGGCCGGTGCCCAGCAGCGGGGTGCCGTCCCGGCCCCGGTGCAGGTAGAGCGCCTGCACATCGCGGAAGCAGCCGAGTTGCTCGAAGGTCTGCCGCAGCTGTTCGAAGGTGAGCCGCCACACCGAGGTGGTCGGTGAGGCGTCCATCAGCAGCTGGACCTCGGTCTGACGGCGCGTCGAGGGGGCGAAGACGGCACGGAGCGCACCGGCGCGCGCGCTGGCGTCCGCGGAGGCCTCCTCGTCCAGGTCGCCGAACGGCGTGGGCAGCGCGGTGCGGTACGCGGCCAGGGGGCGCAGCGCCCGTTCGTGCTCCAGCAGCCCGGAGAGCGAGCTGACGGCAGGGGCGCGGACGGGGAAGGTGTACCCGGCCGTCGGGGAGTGCCGCGCCGGGGCGTACAGCGAGACCGGGGGCGAGCGCTCGACCAGCGGCCTGGGCCGCTCGGCGCGGTCGGCCAGCTCCTCCCGGGTGGGGGCGGGGCGCGGCGGCGCCGGTTCGCCGCCGGTCGCCGGATCGCCCCCCGCTGGGGTGGCCGCCGGGGGCGCGGCGGGTGGGCGGGCGAAGCGGGCCAGCCAGAGCGTCTCGGCCAGCTCCTGCGCGGTGGGCTCCCAGCCCGCCCGCCGCAGCCGGCCGCCGAGTTCGGCCAGGGCGGCCCGCGGGTCACCGGCGAGCGGCCGCCCCTCGCGCCGGCCCGGTGCGTCGGATCCTCCTCGGCCGGGCGGGGTGGTCATCCCCCATCACCTCGGCTCGTCCAGCGGACGCAGCAGCATGTCGGCCAGCCGGTTCCGGGTGACGCGCTCGGCGCCCGGCGCCCGCTGGGTGAGGTAGAGGGCGTTGAGGAGCTGGTCGGTGGCGACCAGCTGGCCCGGTTCGCGCTGGAGGAACCGTTCGACGAGGTCGCCGCCCTCCTCCAGGGCGCCCTCCCCCAGGTGCGCCGCGACCATCGCGGCGAGCTGCTCGTTCCCGGGCGGCTTGAGTTCCAGCTGTACGCAGCGGCGCAACAGGGCGGCGGGGAAGTCGCGTTCGCCGTTCGAGGTGAGCACGATGAACGGGAAGACGGTGCAGCGGACGCGGCCGCCGACGACCGGGACCTGGCCGCCGTCGTCGGAGAGCACCTCGGTGCTCGGCGTCCGGTCCGCGACCCGCTCCAGCTCGCGGATGGTGAACTCGCCCTCCTCCAGGACGTTCAGCAGGTCGCTGGGCAGGTCGATATCGCTCTTGTCCAGTTCGTCGACGAGCAGGACCCGCGGTAATCCGTCCGGGGAGGGCAGCAGCGAGGTGCCCAGTGGTCCCAGCCGGATGTACGAGCCGATCGGCGGCCGGACGGCGGGTTCCTCCCCGCCCGCGCGGTCCAGCTGCACGTCCTGCAACCTGCCGATGGCGTCGTAGTGGTAGAGGCCGTCCTGGAGGACGGTCCGGCTGACGATCGGCCAGCGCAGCACCCGGCCCAGGCCGAGTTCGTGCGCCACCGCGTGCGCCAGCGTCGACTTCCCGGTGCCGGGGTTGCCGGTGACGAGCAGCGGGCGTCTGAGGTAGAGCGCCGCGTTGACCGCCTCGATCTCCTCCTCCCGGGGGAACAGGTTCTCCACCACGGCCCTGCGCACCCGTTCGACGCCGAGCCGGCGGGCGGCGTCGCCGTCGTCCGCCTCGCCCGCGTCGGAGAAGTCACGCCAGGGGGGCGGGGGAGGCAGGCGCCGCACCTCGCCGTGCGGGCGTCCGGCTCCGCGGTAGATACGCCAGTCACTCACCATGGGCTCCCTTGCCTGTCTGACGCCGCCCGCGGTGCGGTGTGCCCGGACTGGTCCGCGGCGGTCTGGGGTGGACTGGGTGGACTGGATGCGCGGGGTGACGCGGGTCCTGCCGCCGCCCACCCACCATGACGGCACCGGCGCCGCCCGGGGGCCGGAGACTCCGGGACCGGGGCCGTGCCCGGGGTGGCCGGGTGCTCGCCGGGGCCCCGCCGTGGCGCGGGAGGGCCGCCGCCGCGCGGCCGCCGCCGGGGGCGGCGGACACCCCGTGGGTACCCGGAGTACCGGAGGGACCGGGGGAGTTGGGGGTCCCGGGGGCGCCGGGGCGGCCGGGGAGGGACGGGTCGGAGTGTGGGGTCGGGCGCGCCGGGAACGGCCGCCGGGGTCGCCGCTCAGCGGAAGACACGTGACGGCTCCCGCAGTAGGCCCTCCGCCGGGCGCGGTCTGTGGGGCGGATCGTAGAGGAGCGCGAGGTGGCGTGCACAGTCCGCCTCCGTTCCCGTTTCCCCGGCTTCCGACTCCCCGTCATACCGCTGGCGCAGTGCGCGTAGCCGGGCCGGGAGCTCGGAGGCCGTCGCGGCGCCCGCGAACAGCGCCCGCGTCCGCTCGTGGAACTCGGCGCACCGGCCGGGCTCCCCCCGCGGCGGTCCGCCCGCTCCGCTCCCCGAACCGGGGCCCTCGCCCCCGGGCGCGGGATGCTCGCCCGCGCACCGCGTCCACAGCGCCACCGGGTACCCGGCGGCCAGCGCCGCGCCCATCGGACCGGCCCCCGGCCCCTGCCCGACGCGGCCGCTGTGCACCGGGACGGTGCCCGCCGGGGCCGCGAGCAGCCACTCACGCGCGCCGTCCTCCCCGCGCGACTCCCCCGGCAGCGGCACCGGCGCGGGCGCCTCGGCGCCGAGCGCCTCCCACCGCCGGGTCCACTCCTCCAGATAGCCCTCCCGGACCTCGCGTCCGCCGTAGCGCGCCCAGTCCCGCAGGACGACCGGGCGGTGACGCCCGAGCGGCAGCGTGCGGCAGGCGCGTGGCTCGTCCGGGTCGGTCATCCGCACCGGCCACGCGTCCACCGGAAGGTCGAACAGCGGCTGCGGGACGACGAACTCGACGTCCGCCAGAACGCCGAAGGCGTCGCCCAGGTCGAGTACGGCGGGCAGCGCCCGGCTGATCTCCTCGCGGAGCAGCGCGCGCGGCACCGGCTCCCGCGCGACGTGCTGCATCGTGACCCGGCCGCCGCCGCGGTCCAGCCGGATGTGCCAGGTGTGCGCCTCCGGCGTGGACATGTCCGGCTCGATCTCCACCCGCGCCACGGACCGCGTCAGCCCCGTCCGCGGGTCCTCGGCGAGCGCCTGCGGGACGATGATCTGCCGCACCACCTGGTTCCGCACCTGTCGGCGGTTCCGGTCGATCCACTCCCGGAGCGCGGACCGGGCCGCCTGGCCGCCACGCCCCTCGCGGCTGAGCGCCGCCCAGACCTTCGCCGCGTAGACCATCACGGCCTCCAGTTCGAGACCGGTCGCCCCGGCCCCGTCGCTCACCCGGCCGTCGTGCGCGTCGTACAGCAGCCCGGCCCCCTCCCGCCAGCTGTGCGGGCGGAACTCCCGCACCTGGTACGAGGGCCGGAGGGTGGCCAGACGGGCCGCGTTGGACAGCTCGATCGGCTCCCCCGCGGTGCGCGGCGGCGGCAGCTCGGCGAAGAGCGCGTACAGCTCGGCGCGCAGCTCGGGCGAGAACCCGCCACGGGAGTCCTGGAGCCGGGGCTGCACCCGCGGCCAGCAGTCGCCCGCGCCGTCCAGCCGCCCGTGGTGGTAGCGGTCGTGCGCGCTGAGCAGTTCGTGCAGCACCGCGCCGCCGTGCTGCTCGCTGTCGCGCAGGACGCGGAGCGCGGTGATCGGGGTGGCCACCCCGGAGCCACCGCCCTTCGAGACGCCCTTGTTGACGCCGATGACCGCGCCCCGGTCGAGGTCCACCACCGGCCCGCCCGAGCAGCCGGGCTGGAGCTGTCCGCCCTGGATCACCAGGTGGCCGTCCCGCCCGCCGCTCGCGCGGCCGGTGCTCGGGTGGAACTCGACAGCGCCGCCCGGCACCTCGATCCAGCCGTAGAGTCCGGTGTCGGCCGGGGCGAGGGTGGAGCGGTCGCTGAGCCAGAGACACTCGCAGCCGGTGCCCTCGTCCACCCGCCACTCCGCCTCGGGGACCCGCAGCAGCGCCAGGTCGGGGAACGGCCAGGCGCCGGAGGTGCGCCCGCGTGGGGTGGCGGGCGCGGCGCCGGGGCCCGGCAGGAGGTACATGACCTCGCCGGGCAGGTTGTCGCCGTCGGCCGTCGTGACCGTGATGACGCGCTCGCGCCGCCCCACTGGCCCGCCCCTCCCGCTCACGACATGGGCGTTGGTGAGCACCCACCCCGGGGCGACGAAGAAGCCGCTGCCGAGGAACGTGGTGCCGCCCTCAGCATGCCCCCCGGCGGAGGCCCCGACGCGCACCACGGAGGGGCGGATGATGTCCTCCAGGGTGTCCGCCGTGTACCCGGGGGCGCTCACGGCGCACCCGCCCCGCTCACGCGGCCCGTCCCGTTCCTGGAACCTCCGGTCGTGTCACCACCGTCGCTACGCACCCGTCCCCCGTCCGTCCGTCACGCGCGGGAAGCCCACTAGTTCCCGCCTTCCGGGCCCCCGGAACCGCGCGGTGCCGGAGGGGCGGCCGGATCGGCGGGGTCGGCCCGGTCGTCAGCGGGTGGCAGCCGCGTCCCGCCGGGAACCCAGCGCAGGGTGACCGAGATCGACGCCTTGGCCTCGCCGTCCGCCAGCATCGCCACCGCCCGGCCGGACTTGGCGACCAGCTCCACCCCGAAGGTGGCACTCACCTCGTCCGGCCGCGCCGACGCCGCCGCGTCCACCACGGCCGAGCCCACACCGCTGATCACCTCGCCCAGCCGGTCGACGCGGGCCGCCAGCCGGTCGAGGGCGCCGACGTCCGCGAACCCGAAGTCGTCCTCCGGCCCCTCTCGCAGGTCCGGTCCCTCCGGCAGGTCCTCCGCGTCCAGCACCGTGACCCGGGCCAGCACCAGTTCCCCGCCGGGCAGCTCGATCTCGCGTAACGCGCGCTCGCCCGGCTGGTGTTCGGCGCCTCCCGGGGCTCGTCCGGTTTCCGTCTCCACGACCGTCTCCTCTCCGCGCGCGCCCACCGTGTAACCCCCGCGCCGCGCGAACCGCGCCCGGTGGGCACGGTTCCGGCCACCGCGGGCGCCCGGCCGGGAGGCCGACCGGCGCGCGGAGGGCGGAGCTTACGCTGGGCCCGGACATTTCGCTGGCCCCGGTGTGGGCCACCGGCACCGGGAGTGAGCGTGTACTTCACCGACCGCGGCATCGAGGAACTGGCCGACCGGCGCGGAGAGGAGGAGGTGACCCTCGGCTGGCTCGCCGACCAACTGCGGACGTTCGTCGACGTGAACCCGGACTTCGAGGTGCCGGTCGAACGCCTCGCCACCTGGCTGGCCCGGCTGGACGACGAGGACGACGACTAGCGACGACTGGCCAGCCCGACCGGCGGCTGACGGGCCGGAGCGCCGCGAGACCGGGCGAGGGACGGCGACAGACGGGTACGGGAGGAGACGAATAGGACAGACGGGACGGGCACCTACAGACAGGGGTGAACGGGGCATCGCGAGGCCGGGAAGGGGACGCGGATCGGCGGGCCCACCGGACGTACGGAGGGCGGGCCCGATGACCGGCCCGGGCGCGGGACCGGCGGGAGCGTCCGCCACTGGGCGGGCTCACGGGGGCACCCGGGGCGCGGAACGGGGCGGAAGGCGCGGAACGACGTGAACGACGGGGACGCCGGGGACGTGCGCTGGTTGCCAGTGACGCGATACGCGACATATCGTGTTGTTCGCACGCGATAGCACGTCGCGTCCTTCCTTCCCGCGCCCACACCGCCCGTCCGGAGGTCACCGTGGTCGGCGAACGAACGTGGCAGGTCTCCGGCGGTGAGCGGTTCGCCGTGTCCGAGCCGGTACGCGAGCTGCGCGTCGAACTGATCGACGGCAGCGTCAACGTGGTCGGTACCCCCGGCGACACCGCCCGGGTCGAGGTCGGCGCGGTCGAGGGCCCTCCCCTCACCGCCCGCCACCGCGGCGGCTCCCTCTCCCTGCGGTACGACGACCTCCGCTGGCCCGGCCCGCTCCTGCGCCCCCCGGGCGCCCACCGGCGCTCCGCCCGGATCACGGTCTCCGTCCCGTCGGCGACCCGGGTGGCGCTGCGCTCCGAACGCGCCGAGGTGTTCGTCTCGGGGATCGCCGGGCGCACCACGGTCTCCGGAGTCGCGGGCGGCAGCACGCTCGTCGGCCTCTCCGGCCCGGCACACGTGCGCACCGTGAGCGGCGGTGTCGAGGCGCAGAACCTCGGCGGCGCCCTGCACTTCGGTTCGGTCAGCGGGGACCTCACCCTCGTCGAGGGCGGCGCCCGGGTGCGGGCCGAGTCCGTCAGCGGAGACATGATCATCGACGTCGCGACGGTCGCCGCCGAGGCCGCGGACATCCGGCTGTCCACCGTCTCCGGTGAGGTCGCCATCCAGCTGCCCGACCCGGTGGACGCGCGGGTCGAGGCCAGCACCACCAGCGGCTCCCTCGCCAGCGCCTTCGAGGAGCTGCGCCTCCGCGACGGAGGCTGGCGCGCGGGCCCCGGCCCCCGCCCCGGCCGGGTCGTCGGTACCCTCGGCACCGGCAGCGGCCGCCTCCGGGCGACCACGGTCACCGGAGCCATGGCGCTGCTCCGGCGCCCCGGCGGTCCGGACCCCGCGGCTCCCCGCACCTCCGCAACGCCCCACCCCGGTAAGGACCTCTGAGATGCCTCCTGTCTTCGCGCACGGACGGCTGCGCCTCTACCTGCTCAAGCTGCTCGACGAGGAACCCCGCCACGGATACGTCGTCATCCGGCTGCTGGAGGAACGCTTCCAGGGGCTCTACGCCCCCTCGGCGGGCACCGTCTACCCCCGGCTGGCGAAGCTGGAGACGGAGGGCCTGGTCACCCACACCACCGAGGGCGGGCGGAAGATCTACTCGATCACCGAGGCGGGCCGGGCCGAACTGGCCAGCCGCCAGGGTGAGTTGTCCGAGCTGGAGATCGAGCTGCGGGAGTCCCTGGCCGCGCTCGCGGAGGACATCCGCGAGAATGTCAGCGGCTCGGCGACCGATCTGCGCCGGGAGATGCGCGAACAGGCCCGCCGCGCCCGAGGCGGTGCCGCACCGCGCTCCGGCCGCGCCCAGGACTCTCCGGAGGCTCAGCCCGCGCAACCCTCACAGCCCTCTCAGCCCTCACAGCCCTCCGCGTCCACGGGCCCGGCGGACTCCGGGCCCCCCGGCGGCGGGAGCGAGAGCGAGACCTCCGGGGCCGCGAGCTTCGCCGAGGAACTGCGGTACGCGAAGGAGCAGTGGAAGGAACAGGCCCGTGCGGCGGCCCAGGAGGCGCGCCAGGCCCGGCGCCAGGCGAAGAAGGAGCGGGAGGCGCACGCCGAGGCGCTCCAGGAGGTCCAGCGCATCGCCCGGCAGGTGCAGGACCAGGTGCAGGACCACCTGCGGGCCGGGGACTGGCAGGGCGCGATGCGTCACGGCATGTCCGAACTGGCCGGCGGAATGGGCGCCCTGGGCCGTATCACCGGTTACACCACCCGATGGCCGTACGTCTCCTACGACCCGGCCGGGGGCCACCGGAACGCCACCGAACCGGGCGCCGAGGAGGAGGCGGATCCGTGCGGCGAGCGTTCCGAGACCACTCACCCCGAGCGGGAGTTGCTGCGGCTGCTCGACCACTTCCGGGACGACGTGCGGGACGGCGCGCGGGACCACGGCGTCAGCGAGGCGCAGTTGCGAGAGATCCGGCGTACCCTCTCCGCCGCAGCCGCGCAGGTGGGTGCGGTCCTGCGCGTCCCGGGCCACTCCACCGGTTCGGCCTTCGCGAAGGAGTCGGAATCCGCCAGCGGGTCGGAACCCACCCTCCCTCCACCACACTACCCCTGAGCCCGCGCGATACGAACACCCGGGCCACGCACGGCCGTTCGGTCTACCCGCGTCGGTCAGACCGCTCGGCGCCGTTCCGGCGGTTCACCATCGATCGGGCGGTTCGCCACCGCCGGTCAGGCCGTTCGTATCCCGTACCGCCGATCACCGCCGTTCACCGCCGTTCACCGCCGTGCACGGCGGTCCGGGCGCCGCGGCTCAGACGGTGAGAACGATCTTGCCGAACAGCTCCCCGTCCGCCATCTTCGCGAAGCCCTCCCGCACCCGCTCCAGCGGCAGGGTGGAGTCCAGCACCGGGCGTACGCCCTTCGCGGCGCAGAAGTTCAGCAGCCCGGCCAGCTCCTCCTTGGAGCCCATCGTCGAGCCGACGACCTTCAGCTCCAGGAAGAAGATCCGGTTGAGTTCGGTGCTGGGCGGGTTGAACCCGCTGGTGGCCCCCGAGATCACCAGGGTGCCGCCGGGCCGCAGCGACTTGATGGAGTGCGACCAGGTCGCGGCCCCGACCGTCTCCAGCACCGCGTCGACCCGCCGGGGCAGCCGCTCACCCGGGGCGAAGACGGCCTCGGCGCCGAGGTCGAGCGCCCGCCGCCGCTTGACCTCGTCCCGGCTGGTGGCGAAGACCCGCATCCCGGCCGCGGCGGCCAGCACGATCGCGGCGGTGGCGACGCCGCCACCCGCGCCCTGCACCAGCACGCTGTCCCCGGGGCGGACCCCCGCGTTGGTGAACAGCATCCGGTACGCCGTCAGCCAGGCGGTGGGGAGGCAGGCGGCCTCCTCGAAGCTGAGTTCCGGCGGCTTCGGCAGCACGTTCCACTGTGGGACCGCCACCCGCTCGGCGAAGGTGCCCTGGTACCGCTCGGTCAGCAGGGTGCGGGTCTCGCGCGGGCCCACCCCGTGCCCGGTCTGCCCGATCACGGAGTGGAGGACGACCTCGTTGCCGTCGGTGTCCACCCCCGCCGCGTCGCAGCCGAGGATCATCGGCAGCGCCTCCTCGCCGAGCCCCACCCCTCGGAGTGACCACAGGTCATGGTGGTTGAGCGAGGCGGCACGCACCGAGACGGTCGTCCAGCCGGGAGGCACGACCGGCTCGGGGCGCTCCCCCAACTCCAGGCCGTTCAGCGGCTCGTCCTTGTCGAAGCGGGCGGCGTAGGCAGCGAACATGATCCTGACGGTACGCGGGGGCCGAGGCCGCTGAAAGACCCCAACCGTCGAAGCGAGCCAGATCACCTGCCCGGCCGTCGGACGGCGCGGGCGACGCCCCCGCAGGTCGAGACGGCACCGACCACCGGCCCCGCCGCCCCTCCCCCGCCCGGGACGCGCAACGGCGCGCTTCAGCGCCGCGCGCCGCGAGCCCGACGGCCCCGGTGGCGAAGTGCCGGGACCTCCGGGTTCCGGGCCCGCGCCTCGGGCTCGGGCCCCCGAAGCGCGGTAACGCCAGCGCCCCACGGCTCAGCGACCACCGAAGCGGGGAGAACACCAGAACCCGGGAACCACCCAGAACCCGGGAACCACCAGGGCCGGGAACAAGCCGGGCCCTCGGGGCCCGGACCGCCGGAGCCCCGGATCCGGAACGCCGAGGCGCCGGGGCTCCGGGCACCCCGACTCCACGGCATCCGGACCTCCACGGCTCCCCGGGAACCCGGAACTCCCGGCCGTCGCGGGCCTGATGACCCTCGCAGGACTGACGGCCCTCGCGGCACTCCCCCGAGCCGGGGGCTCCGGACCGGCTACAGCACCTTGGAGAGGAACGCCTTGGTGCGCTCGTGCCGGGGGTTGCCCAGCACCTCCCGGGGGTTGCCGGACTCCACGACGACGCCGTCGTCCATGAACACCAGGGAGTCGCCGACCTCGCGGGCGAAGCCCATCTCGTGGGTGACGACGATCATCGTCATGCCGTCCTCGGCCAGGCCCCGCATCACGTCCAGCACCTCGCCGACCAGCTCGGGGTCGAGCGCCGAGGTGGGCTCGTCGAACAGCATCAGCTTGGGGTCCATGGCCAGCGCCCGGGCGATGGCGACGCGCTGCTGCTGCCCGCCGGAGAGCTGGCTGGGGTAGCTGTCCGCCTTGTCCGCGAGGCCCACCCGGTCCAGCAGCTTGCGGGCGCGCTCCCGCGCGTCCGTCCGGGACTCCCGCTTGACCTGCACGGGCGCCTCGATGACGTTCTCCAGCGCGGTCATGTGCGGGAAGAGGTTGAAGCGCTGGAAGACCATGCCGATCTCCCGCCGCTGCGCGGCGACTTCCCGGTCCCGCAGCTCGTACAGCTTGCCGCCGCGCTCCCGGTAGCCGACCAGCGTCCCGTCGACGTAGAGCCGCCCCGCGTTGATCTTCTCCAGGTGGTTGATGCAGCGCAGGAAGGTGGACTTGCCGGAGCCGGAGGGGCCCACCACGCAGAACACCTCGCCCCGCGCGACCTCCAGGTCGATGCCCTTCAGTACCTCGACCTGGCCGAAGGACTTGTGCACCGCCTCGGCCTTGACCATGGCGTTCACGCTCCGCCCACCCCCGCTCCCTTGCCGCGTCCGAATGTGAAGAGGTTCTGCCGGGCCTTCTGCCAGGGCGTGGCGGGCAGTTCGCGGGAGGAGCCCCGGGCGAAGCGCCGCTCCAGGTAGAACTGGCCGATGCTGAACACCGTGGTGATCAGCAGGAACCAGAGGGTGGCGACCATCAGCATCTCCACCACGGCGCCGGAGTTGTTGGCGATGTTCTGCGCCTTGCGCAAGGTCTCCTCGAACATCACCACGGCGCAGAGCGCGGAGGTCTTCAGCAGGTTGATGAACTCGTTGCCGGTCGGCGGCACGATCACCCGCATCGCCTGCGGCAGCACGATCCGGCGCATGTTCTGCGAGCTGGTCATGCCCAGCGCCTGGGACGCCTCGGTCTGTCCCTCGTCGACGGACTGGATGCCCGCCCGGCAGATCTCCGCCATGTAGGCGGCCTCGTTCAGCCCGAGGCCGAGCAGCGCCGCCATGAACGGGGTCATCACATCCGTCATCTCGTCCTTGTAGATCGGACCGAGGTTGAGGATGGGGAAGATCAGCGCGAGGTTGAACCAGAGCAGCAGCTGCACGTAGACGGGCGTGCCGCGGAAGAACCAGATGTAGCCCCAGGCGACCGAGGAGGTCACCGGGTTCTTCGACATCCGCATCACCGCGAGGACGACGCCGAGCACGAGCCCCATGAGCATGGCGAGCACGCTCACCACGAGGGTGTTCTTGACGCCCTCCAGGATCTGGTCGTCGAAGAAGAAGTCGCCGACCGCGCTCCACTCCAGGTCGGCCTGGGCGAAGGCCCGGACCAGCAGTCCCAGGAGCACGATGACGACAACGGCGGCGAGGTAGCGGCCGTAGTGCCGCACGGGTATCGCCTGGATCACCTCGGGCGCGTCCGCCGACGGCTTCGCACCGTCGGGCGCGGCCTTCTTGAGATCTGTCACGCGTGCTGCCTTTCCGCGTCCGTACTTGATCGCTGCCGCCGCGTACCGCCCGGGCCCGGGTGAGGCCCGGGCGGTGGGACGGTCAGACTCCGGCGTTGATCGTCGACTTGCTGACGGCGCCGTCCTCGACGCCCCACTTCTTCAGCGCCTTCTCGTAGCTGCCGTCCTCGATGATCGCGCGCATCGCGCCGTGCAGCGCGTCGCGGAGTTCCGTCTCGTCCTTGGAGACGGCCATCCCGTACGGAGCGGACTCCATCTGCTCACCGGTGAGTTCGAAGTCGTCACCGTTCGCGGCCGCGTGCGCGGCGACCGGGAAGTCGGCCACGTCCGCGACGACCCCGCCGGACTTCAGCCGGACCCGGGCCTCGTCGTCGGTGGCGAAGGGCTCGACGGCGATCGGCTGCTTGCCGTCCTTCTCGCACTTCTCCGTCTGGTTCTTCAGCAGTTCGTGCGAGGTCGTGCCGCGCTGTGTGGCGACCTTCTCTCCGCAGAGCTGCGCCAGGCACTCGATGCCCTTCTCGTTGCCCTTCTGGACGAGGATCGAGGAGCCGGCGGTGAGGTAGTCGACAAAGTCGACGCCCTTGCCGACCTTCTTGCCCTTCTCGTCCAGCCCCTCCTGACGGTCCTTGGTGTCCGTCATGGAGGACATCACCATGTCGAACCGGCCCGTCTGGAGCGCGGTGATCAGACCGTCGAAGGTGCCGTTGGTGAACTCGAAACGGACGCCGAGCTTCTTGCCGATCGCCTTGGCGATGTCCACGTCCAGCCCGACGATCTTGCCGCCGTCCTTGTACTCCATGGGCTTGTAGGCGGCGTCGGTGCCGACCTTGAGCACGCCACGGTCCTTGAGCTTGGCGGGCAGCGCGGCGTCGGGGTCGGCCGTGGGGCCGCCGGACGGCTGCTTGCTCTTGTCCGACCCGCCCTCGGTGGTCTTGCAGACGTCGGCGGCCTTGTCCTTGCCGCCGGAGCCACCCGCCCCGTCCGTCTGGTCGCCGCAGCCGGACAGCACCAGCGCACCGGTGCCCAGCAACGCGGCGACCGAGGCGGTGCGTATCCGGGCGGTCGCTCTCGGGCGTCGTGTGGATGCGGACATGAGCTGCTCCTTCTCCGGAGACACGAACGGGAGCCGGCCGGGCACGCGCCTTCGAATGTCTCGACCGCTGGTGAATGGAGGCATCTTGCCATCCGGACAGCCCCGCCCAGGACGCCCGCTACGTCAAAATCGGATAACGGATGTGCGAATCCGAATACGGTGCGGGCGAGTTGGAGCGGGAGAACCGCACCGCACCGCCCCGGTTGAGAGGTTCCTCACGCCCACCCCACCTCCGCACCCTCGCCCCGTCCGCCCCGCTGTCTCTCTTCGCCCTCTCCCACTCCCCCCACCCGGTAGCCGCCGTCCCGCGGTGCCGCCCGGTCCACCGGACGGAGGTGACGCGCCCCTCCCGGACGCCGATCCGCCGAATCAGCGGCCCCACCCGGCCTGTTGGACATCCCCCGCACCGCCGCCGCCCCGGTCCGGCCCCCGGGGGCCCGCGATCGGCTCGTCCCGGCGGGGCCTCGTCAGGTAAAAAGGTCGATTACACCCCTCACCCGGGGACCAGGGCGCGTGTGCGGCGCGCCCGGCGTCCGCTCCTCCCTCCGCTCGGCGATCCGCCGGCCGGAACGCGGACGTGGTGCCCGCCCGCTTCCCGACCGGGAGCGGCCACCCTCACTCATGTTTCGACTAAGGGGTACAACACAGTGGCAGCGGAGATCGTCAATTCGAAGGACGGGCTGAACGAAGGCGTGATCGATCCGGCGTTCGCCCTGCACCGGGGCGGCAAGATGGCAGTCCAGGCGACCGTGCCGGTGCGGGACGCGGACGACCTGTCCCTCGCCTACACACCCGGCGTCGCCAAGGTGTGCACCGCCATCGCCGAGGACCCCGCCCTGGTGGACGACTACACCTGGAAGTCGCAGGTGGTCGCCGTGGTGACGGACGGCAGCGCGGTGCTGGGCCTGGGGGACATCGGGC
Organism: Streptomyces sp. AJS327; assembly: GCF_013450295.1. Classification (GTDB taxonomy): domain Bacteria; phylum Actinomycetota; class Actinomycetes; order Streptomycetales; family Streptomycetaceae; genus Streptomyces. Next base: position 423,025 of record NZ_SKBR01000002.1, on the reverse strand, counting down.
CCGAGGCCTCCCTCCCCGTGATGGAGGGCAAGGCCATCCTGTTCAAGCAGTTCGGCGGGGTCGACGCGGTGCCGGTGGCCCTCGACTGCCGTGCGACGGACGAGCTGGTGGAGACGGTCGCCCGGCTCGCGCCCTCGTTCGGCGGTATCAACCTGGAGGACATCTCGGCGCCCCGGTGCTTCGAGATCGAGGCCCAGCTCAAGCGGCGGCTCGACATTCCCGTCTTCCACGACGACCAGCACGGCACCGCCATCGTGACCCTCGCGGCGCTGCGGAACGCGGCCAAGCTGCACGGCCGGGGCCTCGGCAAGCTGCGCGTGGTCATCTCCGGCGCCGGGGCGGCGGGCGTCGCGATCGCGCGCATCCTCGTGGAGGCGGGCATCGGCGACGTGGTGGTCTGCGACCGCAAGGGCGTGGTCTCCGCCGACCGCGGCGACCTCACCGACATCAAGCGGGAGCTGGCCGGGTTCACCAACAAGGAGAACCGCAGCGGCTCGCTGGAGTCGGCCATGGCGGGCGCCGACGTGTTCGTCGGGGTCAGCGGCGGCACCGTCCCCGAGTCCGCGGTGGCCACCATGGCGGAGGGGGCGTTCATCTTCGCGATGGCCAACCCGAACCCGGAGATCCACCCGGACGTGGCGGCCAGGTACGCCTCGGTGGTGGCCACCGGGCGGAGCGACTACCCGAACCAGATCAACAACGTCCTCGCCTTCCCCGGCATCTTCGCGGGCGCCCTCCAGGTGCGCGCGACCGACATCACCGAGGGCATGAAGCTGGCCGCCGCCGAGGCGCTGGCGGCGGTGGTGGAGGACGAGCTGAGCTCGGAGCGGGTGATCCCCTCGCCGTTCGACGAGCGGGTTGCTCCCGCCGTCACCGCGGCGGTCGCCGCGGCGGCCCGCAGCGAGGGTGTCGCCCGCCGCTGACCGGCCGAGGTCCACGGCGCCGCGCGGCGTTCACCCGGTCCGTCCGGGCCAGCTGAAGCGCGGGAGCGTTCCGGAAGGATCCAGGTCCAGGGGAACGCTCCAGGAAAGCTCCAGGAAAGGGGCCCCACGCCCGGGGCCCCTTTCTCGTGCGCTTCTTCTCGTGCGCTGCTTTCCCGGGCGCTTCCCGTCCGCTTCCCGCGCTCCCTCGTTCCCGGGACCGTGGAGCTCCGTGGCACGAGGTTCCGGGGTCCGGCGCCCCGGGATCCCAGGGTCCCCAGTCTCAGGGTTCTCCGGGTCCCCGGTCAGCGCAGGGCGAGCACCAGCGCGTCCGTGGACGAGCACCAGATCGGCCGGGCCTCCGCGAACCCCACCTCACGCAGCGTCTGGGCGTGCCAGGCCGGGGGCTGGAAGTCGTTGTTGTTGTGGTCGCCGTGTGCGGGGTCGCCGAAGAGCGCGAAGCGCTCGGCCGCGACGCCGGCCAGTTCCGGATCGGCCGCCACCGCCTCCCACCAGTCCGACCAGCTCTGCCGTCCGGCGGCGCGGTCGCGCTCGCGCCGCCGCTCGTCGAAGGCGCGCACCGCCGCGTTGATCCTGGGCGTGGACTCGTCCGGCATGTGGTCGGCGTTCATGAGGACGCCGCCCTCCGGCAGCAGTCCGGCGATCCGCCCGTAGAGCGCCCGCAGCGGTTCGGTGGTGAGCCAGTGCAGCGCGGTGGCGGTGAGCACCGCGTCGTAGGACGGGTGCGGCAGCCGCTCGGGCCAGTCGGCCGTGGTGAGGTCGGCGGTGACGAACTCCACCCGCTCGTCCTCCGCGTAGCTCCCGCGGGCGATGGTGAGCAGCGCCGGGTCCAGGTCGAGCGCGGTGACCCGGGCCTCGGGCAGCCGCCGCAGCACCCGGCCGGTGATGCTGCCGGTGCCGCAGGCGAGGTCGAGGACCCTGGGCGCGGGCCCGGCGAGCGCCTCCAGCGTGTCGAGCATCACCCGGAACCGTTCCTCGCGGTCGGGGAGGTACCACTCCTGCTGCCGGTCCCAGCTCTCCTGCCAGGAACGCCAGCGATCCCGCTCCGTGGTTCGCGACACCGCGACCCCTCCTTCTCCTGACTCGTAATACCCTCGGTTCCCTCTCAGCTATTACGTCACCCTAGACAGCCCCCGTAAGGATCACAAGTGGAACTCAACTATTACGCGGAAATGGCGGTGCGCCTCGTGAACACCGAGGAGCCCGACCGCGGCCGGGACACCCTCACCGGCGCCGACGTGGTCCGCGAACTCTTCGGCGCCAACGCGCAGATGGCCCGCCGGGTGACCGACGCGGACGTCCCCCGGCTGCGCGGGGTGCGGACCCGGCTCCGCGCCGTCTTCGGCGCCGCCGCCGAGGGCGACCAGGAGCGGGCGGTCGACCTGCTCAACTCGCTGCTGATGGACTTCCCGGCCAGCCCGCAGATCTCCGGGCACGACTTCCTGGACGACGAGGGACGGCCGCGCTGGCACATGCACCTGGCCGAGCACTCCGCCAACGCCACCGCGGGCTACGCGGCCTCGGCCTGCATGGGACTCGCCTTCCACCTCACCGACCTCGGCGTCGACCGGCTCGGGGTCTGCCAGGCCGGCCCCTGCCGCAACGCCTACCTGGACACCTCGACCAACCGCTCCCGCCGCTACTGCTCCGACCGCTGCGCCACCCGCGCCAACGTGGCCGCCTATCGCGCGCGCAAGCGCCTGGAGAGCCGGGAGAGCCCGGAGAGCCGGGAGTCGCCCGCGGGGGCCGAGAGCCGCGGGAGCACCAGCGGCCGTACCGAGCCCAGCACCCACCTGGCCACCGACGAGACCGAGCGCTGAACGCCGCGCGGCGAGCGCAGCCGCAGCCACGCACGCGCCACCACCAACTCGTCGGGCACGACGCCGAACTCGCGGCTGTCGTTGCGCACCCGGGGGTTGTCGCCCCGTACCCACCAGCCTCCGGCACGCCGCTCGACGGCACGCTTGACGATCAGCAGATCGTGCTGGAAGGGGTGGCGGAGCACCACGATGTCGCCGGGCCGTACGGCCGATCCGTAGCGCACCACCAGCTGGTCCCCGGGCCGCAACACCGGGACCATGGACGGGTTGTAGACCTCGGCGAGACCGACGCGCAGCAGGCCCTCGCCCTGTGCGCCCCGGCCGCCCGTCGGTGCTCGCTCCGGCATCTCTCCGCCTCTGTCCGGGTATCGGCGCGCTCCGGCTCGATACTCCACTCGGTCCAGTCTGGGCCTGGACTTTTGTCTTAAGCCCCCGGGGGCACGCGGGAAAAGGCTTCCCGCACGGAGTAATCTCGCACCTGAGAAGACGATCACGAGGAAGGACAGCTCTATGCTCTCCCGCCTGTTCGCCCCGAAGGTGCAGGTAAGCGCCCACTGCGACCTGCCCTGCGGCGTGTACGACCCGGCTCAGGCCCGGATCGAGGCCGAGTCCGTCAAGGCCGTCCAGGAGAAGTACCAGGCCAACGACGACCCGCACTTCCGCGCGCGCGCCACCACCATCAAGGAGGAGCGTGCCGAGCTCGCCAAGCACCACATCTCGGTGCTGTGGAGCGACTACTTCAAGCCGCCGCACTTCGAGAAGTACCCGGAGCTGCACCAGTTGGTGAACGACACCCTCAAGGCGCTGAGCGCCGCCAAGGGCTCCACCGACCCGGCCACCGGGCAGAAGGCGCTGGACTACATCGCCCAGATCGACAAGATCTTCTGGGAGACCAAGAAGGGCTGAACGGCCCCCACTTGGCGGCCCGCGGCTCATCCGGCCGCGGGGCCCGTCCACGTCCGCACTCGGTCCGCATGCCGCCGGACGGCGTCCATGCCGGACCGGGTGCGCCCGGTCTCCCGCTCCGCGTGCGCCCGCCCGTGCGCGTCACGGGCTACCGGAGCATCCGCAGTCCGTCCCGCGCGGCGCCCCGACTCAGCACCGCCTTCCGGATCGCGCGGTACGCCTGGGCGCGTTCGCCGTGCTGTTTCCCGAGTTTCCCGGATTTCCCGGCGGATGTTGCCGCCAGGTTGATCAGCCGGTGCCGCGGCGAGGTCTCCATCAGGAACGGGGTGTACCCGGCCCTCGTGACCCGCCACTCGTCCCCGTCGCCCTTCGGCGGCGCGAAGGTGAAGCGGGCCGCCGAACCCATCGTCCCGCGCGGGTCGTTCATCTTCCCGGCGATCTGGTCCCCCATGCCGTAGACGACCCAGGTGCCGTTGACCTTCTCGTAGGCCTGGGGGACGTGCGCGTGGGTGCCGAGGATGAGGTCGATGTCCCGCCGGCCGTCCGACCGCGAGGCGGTGAGCCGCCGCGCCACCGAGCGCTGCCGGGCGTCCGGCGCCTCCTGCCACTCGGTACCCCAGTGCAGGCTGGCGACCACCACGTCGGCGCCCGCCCGGCGCGCGGCGCGGGCGTCCGCGATGATCCGGTCCGGGTCGATCAGGTTCACCAGCCAGGGTTTCCCCCGCGGGACCGGGATGCCGTTCGTGCCGTAGGTGTAGGCGAGTTGGGCGACGGTGGCTCCGCCCGCGCGCATCACCGCCGGGCGCGTCCGCTCGGTCTCCGAGCGGGCCGAGCCGACGTGGCGGAGCCCGGCGCGGCCCATCGCGCGCAGGGTGCGCGACACCCCCTCGGCACCCGCGTCCAGCGTGTGGTTGGAGGCGGTGGAGCAGCTGTCGTAGCCGGTGGCCCGAACGGAGGCGGCCAGCTGGGGCGGCGTCTCGAAGGCCGGGTAGCCACTGAAGGGGCCGCCGTCCGGGCCGTACACCGTCTCCATGTGACAGATGGCCAGATCGGCCCGGGTGGCCAGGGGCTTCGCCGGGGAGAGTATCCGGCGGAAGTCGTACCCTCCGCCCCGGGCGTCGGCCTTCGCCTGGCGAATGATCGAGTCGTGCACCAGCAGATCGCCCGTGGCCAGCAGGGTGAACGCGCGCTCGGCGTCCGACCTGGCCCGGGCCCGCTCGGTGACGGGGTTCCCGCCGTGCTCGGGGTCCTTGGAACGCGGTGGATCGGCGGAGACACCGCATCCGGCGACGGTCGCGAGCAGCGCGGCGGCCAGCACAGCGGCACAGCGACGTGCGGGTCTGTTCATGGGGCCACTCCAGAGGCGAACCTTCGGCAATGTGATAAACCCACTGACCCTCAGAACGCCGCCTCCCCGGGCGCGCAATGCCGTCCGTACCGGCCATCCGGAGCAGCGGAAACACCCGCTCCGGCGCCCCGGCCCCGACGCCGCCCCGGGACCGGCCGTACGTGATCAGCAGGAGCGGACGGCCGGGCGGTGCGCTCAGTCCGCGCGGCCCAGCCGCCAGAGCGAGGTGACCTCCGCGGTGCGCGCGACGGCCAGGACGTCCTCGGCCCGCGCGGCGCGCGGATGGCGCGGACGGGTGTCCTCCCGGCCCAGGACCCGCAACCCCGCCTGGCCGATCCACTCCAGAAGCTCGGCGCGAGAGCGCAACTCCAGCCGTTCCGCCAGGTCGGAGAGGACCAGCCACCCCTCACCGTCCGGCGTGACCCGCGCCGCCAGCCCGGAGAGGAAGCCCCGCAGCATGCGGCTGCCCGGGTCGTACACGGCGTGCTCCAGCGGCGCCGTGGGCGTGGCCGGAACCCACGGCGGGTTACACACCACCAGCGGGGAGGGCCGCGTGTCCGGGAAGAGGTCGGCCTCGACCACCCGCACCGCGTCCGCCACCCCGAGCCGTCGCGCGTTCTCCCGCGCGCACTCCAGGGCCCGCGCGTCCTGGTCGGTCGCGACGACCTCGGCGACGCCCCGCCGGGCCAGCACCACGGCGAGCACCCCGCTGCCGGTGCCGACGTCGACGGCGCGCGCCGTGCCGCCCGGCGGGAGCGGCACCCGGGCGACCAGGTCGACGTACTCGCCACGCACCGGTGAGAAGACGCCGTAGCGGGGGTGGACGCGCTCGCCGTCGAGCGCCGCCACCGGCACGCCGGTGCGCTGCCACTCGTAGGCCCCGGTGGCGCCCAGCAGTTCGCGCAGCGCGAGCAGGCTCAGTCCGGGCTCCGGCGCGCTCTCCGGCGCGGGTTCGCCGCCGGGCCCCGGTCCGGGCGCTGACCCGAAGGCCGCCGCGCAGGCCGCGTCCACCGCGGGTGCCCGGCGCAGCGGCACGGTGTATCCGGTGGGCCCGGTCTCCAGGGGGACGAGGAGCATGCCCAGCACCCGGGCCCGGCGCGAACGGGCCTGCCGGTACCGGTGGAAGCTCTCGCGGGGCGAGGCGCCGCGCTTGGCCGGTTTGCGGTCGACCCGGCGGCCGAGCGCGCTCAGCAGCTGGCGCGCGCCGTGGAAGTCGCCGCGCCAGAGGAGGGCGGTGCCCTCGCAGGCCAGCTTGTACGCCTCGTCGGCGCGCGTCCGGTCGTCCGCCACCACGATCCGGCGCGGGGGGCGCGCGCCGCTCTCGGAGCGCCACGCGGCGGTGCGCTCCTCGCCGTCCTCGATCCACCGCACCACCGGGAATGTGCTCACCCGCCCAGCTTAGGCGGCCCCTGGCGGACGCTTCGCCGGCGGTCGGGGGGGACGTCCCGACGCCCGCGGCGGGCGTACGCGGGCACCTCCCGGGTCAGCCGAGAGAGTCCGGGCGGGCCGGCCCCCGCGCGGGCGTACGCGGGGGGCCGGGGCGCGGTCCGCCCTTCCGTGACGGGCGGGCGGGCGCTCGGCGGGACTCAGCGGCGGCCGGTGCGGACCGCGCCCATGCTGGCCAGGATCACCAGCACGATGGCCAGCAGCTCCACCCAGCCCAGGCGCTGCCCGAGGACGGCGAAGCCCGCGAGCGAGGCGGCCACCGGCATCAGGCTCATGAGGAGCGCGAAGGTCTCCTTCGGGAGCCTGCGCAGCGCGAACAGCTCCAGGGTGTAGGGGAGTCCGGAGGACAGCACCGCGACGACGGCGCCGAGCGCCAGCGTCAGCGGGTCGAACAGGGCGGTACCGGCACTCACCACCCCCAGCGGCGCGGTCAGCACCGCCGCCACCCCGAGCGCCAGCGCCAGGCCGTCCACCCCGGGGAACCGGGCCCCGGCACGCGCGTTGAAGACGATGTACCCGGCCCACATGCCGCCCGCCGCGAGCGCGAAGGCGGTACCGGCCGGGTCGAGCCGGTCCAGTCCCCCGCTCAGCAGCCCCACTCCGCCCAGCGCCAGGGCCGCCCAGAGCAGGCTCAGCGGGCGCCGGGAGACGACGACGGACAGCACCAGCGGTCCGAGCAGCTCCAGGGTGACGGCGGCACCCAGCGGGATCCGGTCGATCGCCTGGTAGAAGAGGGAGTTCATGGCGGCCAGCGCGACGCCCAGCCCGATCGCGCTCCCCCAGTCGGCCCGCTGGTGGCCACGGAGCGAGGGCCGGCAGATCGCCAGCATCAACAGCGCCGAGAAGACGATCCGCAGCGCCACCATGCCCATCGCCCCGGCACGTGGGAAGAGCAACGCGGCGACGGCGGAGCCGAACTGCAACGACAGCGCGCTGGCGATCACCAGCCCGGTGCCGGTCAGCGCCCCGCCCCGGCCCGCTCCCCCGGAGGCGTCCCCAGTTCCGGGCGCCCCGGACGGTCCGGACGCCCCGGGGGCAGCGGTGACGTCGGGGGCGCGCGGCGCACCGGAGCCGCTGGAGCCACCGGGGGAACCGGAGGGGCGGGGGGTGTCGGGGGATGCGTTCACCCCCGCACGGTAGGGCGGCGCCCGCGTGCGGGGAAACGCCGTCCGCTCCGTGGCCCCCGCTTGCCGCCCCGGCCCGCTCGGCGCCCTCCCTGTACTTCTCTCCATGCCCTCCCCGTGCCTCCCCGTGCCCCTTCCGGGCCCTTTCCGGCGGCGGTCGCGAGGGGGCCGGGGGCGCCGGGCCCGGGCGCGCGGCCCCCACGCGGACGGGCCACGAGGCGGACCGGTGGGCCGGGCGGGATCGCGGGCTCCGGGGAACACGCCGCTCTCCCGGTACGTTGACGGCAGTACGGGAACGCGGGTGGGGTGTCGGGGCCGGAGCCGCGGAGCGCGCTGAGGACCGGGGGTCTCCGGGCCGGGGCGCGTCCGGGGTCACCGTCCGCCAACTCCCCACGCACACCGCACGCGTGGCCAGGGCGAGCACCCCGCGAGCCGGGCCACGCCGAACACGGCGACTCCGTCCGCCCGTCGGCCACCCGCGGAATCGTGGCCGCCGGAGGCCGGCCGGAGAACCACCGGGAGCGGCGGGCGGCACCCGCCCTCCCACCGAGCGCACCAGGAGGCAGGACGATGGCAGGCTTTCTCGACCGGGCGAAGGAACAGGCGCAGAGCGCTCTCACGCAGGGCAAGGAGAAGGTGGGCGAGGTCCAGGCCGAGCGCGCCGGAAAGGACCTGCTCCGCAAGCTCGGCGCGGCGTACTACGCCGAGCAGCGTGGGAGCGGGTCGCCGCAGGAGGTGCAGCGGGCGCTGTCCGAGCTGGAGTCGCACATCGCCCAGCACGGCGACGGCTTCCTGCGGAACTGAGCCGGAGCCCGGCCCGGCCGGGCCCCCGGCTCAGCCGAACCGGAGCCGGTAGAGCATCAGCAGGGCGGCGGCGGTGTTGGCGGCGGGCACCTCGCCCCGGGCGATGAGGTCCGGGGTCTCCTTCAGCGGAACCCACTCCCTGCGGTCCGACTCGAAGGCGTCCTCGGGCTCGCCGACGTGCTCCGCACCCGTCGCCCAGTAGATGTGGTGGCGCGCGTCGGTGAGTCCGTTGGCCGGTTCCACCGTCATGAGGTGGCGCAGGGGGCCGGGCCGCCACCCGGTCTCCTCCAGCATCTCGCGCGCCGCCGCCGCGGCCAGTTCCTCGCCGTCCTCGACCACCCCGGCGGCCAGCTCCCACCCCCAGCTGTCGGTGATGAACCGGTGCCGCCAGAGCAGCAGCACCTCGTTGCGGTCGTTCAGGGCGGTGGCCATCGCCACCGGGCGGACCCGAAGCAGGTAGTGATCAAGGTGTCTGCCGTCCGGCAGTTCCACGTCCGCGAGGTTCACCTGTAACCACGGGTTCTCGTACACGGTGTGCTCACCCAAGCTCTTCCATCGCACGTGTGTGCCCCCTTCCGGACGGAGGGTTTGGGCACATCCCAGTATGGTGCCGCGCCCCGCTCAGAGGGGGACGCGCAGCGCCTCCTCGATCAGCCGGGCCGCCTCGGCCGCCGGGGCTCCGGGGCGCAGCAGGAGGCGGTCCCGCACGTCCCGCATCCGCTCCCGTAACCGCTGCGACTCGATGCCCTGCGCGACGCTGACCATCTCGGCCGCCGCCTCGGCGGCGCGCTCGGGCTGGTCACTGCGGAGTTCGACGTCCGTGAGGGTGGCGAGCCGGTTCACCCGTCCCCGCGTGTGCGCGGGGGCGCAGGCCGCCTCCCGCGCGTACCGCCCGGCGGCGTCGAGTTCGCCGAGCACGAGCAGCGCCTCCGCCAACCGCACCTCGGCCAGGCCGGGTTGGACGTATCCGATCTCCTCCGGCTCCTCCTCGGGACGGATGCGTTCCGAGGCGCGTTCGGCCTCGCGCATACGGTCGTAGGCCGCGCGCCGGTCACCGAGCCGGGCGTACGCGGTGGCCTGCATCGCGTACAGGTCGGTGGCCAGGGCCGGGCTGGCGCGCGCGGTGCGCAGCACCGCCTCGGCGCAGGCGATGGCGCGCCGGTTCTCGCCCAGGAACAACGCCTGGTTGACGAGCAGCGCCACCACGTACCCGCCGAACAGCCGGTCCCCGGACGCCTTCGCCAGCCGCAGCGCCTGGTGGAAGTAGCGCTGGGCCAGTCCCTGCGCGTCGGTGTCGTAGGCGCAGATTCCGCTCACGGCGGCCAACGAGCCCACGGCGCGGCACAGTTCGCGGCCCATGGCCGCGTCGTAGCCGCCGCGCAGCAGGGGTGCGACCTGACCGGTGAGGAAGCCCGCGATGCGGGGCCGGGTCGCGACCCCGCCGGCGTTCCGGTACAGCTGCTCGTAGTGGCCGCGCGCGGCGTGCAGCACGGCGACGTGGTTCTCGGTCACCCGCAGGCTGCCCCGGTGGGCGACGTCCGGGTCGTCCGGGGGGTTCTCCCACTCCCAGACCGGTTCGATGGCGGCCGAGCCGCCGAGCAGGGGCGGGCCGGGGCCCTCGGGATGTAACTGGTCCATCCGCCAGAGCGCGGCGGCTCGTTCGACGAAGCGCTCCGGTTCTTCCTCTTCGGCTCCGTTGGGTGCGGGGGCGGCCGGTGGGGCGCCCATACCGATGTCGCTGAGAGTGAGGGTGCGGCCCAGGCGGCCGCCCAGCACCTCGCAGACCAGCTCCGGTACCCGGCCCCGCGGACGCTGCCCTTTGAGCCACCGGGCAACGGCGGTGTGGTCGTAACGCAGGGTTATCCCTGCTTCCTTGCCCAGGCGATTGACGCGGGTGGCGAGTCCCGCCCGGGAGATTCCGGACTGGTCAAGGACCGCGTCCAGTTGACTGTTGGGCTCCATGCCGCCCTCCGGTCGTTCATCTCGTGTGCTCGCAGAGTAACCGAGATCCCTTCACACGGGGTGTGAAAAGCGCACCAGCGCGGGCCCTCCGACACATGTTCCCGCCGCCGTTCGGCTGCGGTTGGGTGGAAACGCTCAGTAAGCAACAGCATGCTCGTATCCCCCAGGGAGGACCACCCCCGTGAACGACCCGCTCCGATTCCGCATCACCACTCACCATGCGCCCCGGTAGCCACACCAGCGCGGCCCGGCACCCAGGCGACGGCGCTCGCGCCCGCACCCCGAACCACAGCCTCCGCGCGCTGTTGACCGAATGCGAGTGGACACAGGAAGCGTTCGCTCGTGCCATCGCCGTATCCGGCGTCGAGGCCGGCCTACGGCGTCGGTACGACCGGACGTCCGTCGCGCACTGGCTCCGGGGGAGCCGCCCCGAGCCGCGCGTACGAGCCCTCATCGCCGAGGCGCTGTCCCGCCGCCTGGGCCGCCCGGTCCACGTCACCGACATCGGCATGGGTGGCCCCGGACCGGAGCCCGAGCACAGCGGCGGACCCCCCGCCGAGGGAGCCGAACTCCCCGGACCCGCCCCGGACGTCGAGACCGCCGTGGAGCACCCCCGCCACCGCGCCCCGCGCGCCGGGGCGGCGCCCGGAACGTCGTCGCTCCCCACCGACCGGCTCGCCTGGCTGACGGCACCGGTGATCGGCCCGCCACGCGCCGACTCCCCACCGCCCGCGCCCTACCGGCTGGCCCTCGCCTCCGCGCCGCGACCGAAGCCCGAGGCGAAGCCGGAGCCCGGCCCGGCGGCTCCCGGCACCCAGGACGCCACACCGGCCCGGCTGCCCCAACCCGCGTACGGAGGCCGGCCGTTGGCCCGCACCAGCGCGGTGGACGTGGCCTCGGTACGCGAGCACGCGCGGTTCTTCGCGCTCCAGACCGACCGGCACGGCGGCGGCCCGGTACGCACCCCGCTGGCCGCCTACCTGTCCGGGCTGGTGCGCACCCTGCGGTGCGGCGGCGAGGGCACGCACCATCGCCAACTGCTGGCCGGTACCGCCCGGTTGAGCTTCCTGCTGGCCCGGGTCTACGCCGACGAGCAGCGGCACGGCCTGGCACAGCGGGCGTTCCTCACCGCCGACGAGCTGGCCGGGGAGGCGGACGACCGGGAGGGCGTCGCCCTGATCCGCCGGGCGCTCAGCACGCAGGCACACGAACTGGGCCACCACCGGCAGAGCCTGGCGCTCGCCGAGTCGGCGTGCGCCGTCGCGCCCGCCAGGACGGCGCCTTCCACCCGTGCCTACCTGTACGCCGGGCTCGCGGTGGCGGAGGCGGCGGGCGGCACCCGGGACCACGCACTGGACGCGCTCCAGCGCGCCGAGCGTGAACTGGCGCGCGCCCCGGCGGACTTGACCGGTGGTCCGGAGAGCCCCACCGGCGAGCCCATGGGGACCTACCAGGACGCCGCGCTGCTCTACCAGTCAGGCGCGGTGCGTACCGCCCTGGGCGACGGCGCGGGCGCCGTCCGCGAGTTGCGCGCCTCGATCCACGCCCGGTCGGAGGGCGAGTGCCGGGCCCGCGCGCTCAGCCGCGCCGAACTCGCCGAACTCCTCCTCACCCAGGGGCGGTTGGACGAGGCGTGCGCCGAGTGGTGGGCCTTCCTGGACGACTGCGCGCTGGTGCGCTCGGAGCGTGTACGCACGGCGCGCACACGTGTCCCGGTGCTACTGCGCCCGCACCGGACCGTCCGCTGCGTTCAGCGACTCCTCGTTCGTACGGGCGAGGACGCGTGACGTCGCCCCGTACCGGGGATCCCGGTAGCAGCGTGAGCACTCGGACGACAATCCCAGGATTCCCGGGGGCACCCGCCCCCGGGAACCGGGCGCCCCCGGGAACCGCACCGGCGCCGCACCGCGGAACCGGTGCGCGCCGCGCCGTCGATCCCCGGGAACCGCCCGCGGACCGGCACCCGTACGGCGCGCGGCACCCCCGGCCCGGCCTCCGAAGACGGCGGCCCGGGGAACGGCGAGTCACGGCGGGGCCGCCGCGCACGGGGAACGGCGGAGGAACGGCGAGCGCGCCGGGAGGCACCCGGCCCGCCGGCACCGGCGACGGGCGGCGGCGCGGGCGGGTCCACGACCAGCGACGGCGGGCGGCGGAGCGCACGGAGCGCCGCGGCCCGCGAGACCAGGCACAGGGACGAACAGAGAGCGGGGACACCATGGCGACACCCATCACCGCGAACGCCCTCGTCGCGGCGCTCCAGCAGGAGGGCGCGACGATCAAGGAGGTCCGGGACTGGCGTAACAACAACCGCAACCACAAGGGGCCGTGGGGCGGGGTCAACGGGATCATGATCCACCACACGGTGACCAGCGGATCGCAGGCCACCGTCGACCTCATCTACGACGGCCACAGCGAACTGCCCGGGCCGCTCTCCCACGGGTGCGTCACCAAGGACGGCACGATCCACCTCGTCGGACACGGCCGGGCCAACCACGCGGGCCTCGGCGACGACGACGTGCTCCGCGCGGTGATCGCCGAGCGGCGTCCCCCGGCTCCCAACGAGCGGAACACCGACGGGAACCGGCACTTCTACGGCTTCGAGTGCGAGAACCTCGGCGACGGCGAGGACCCCTGGCCCGAGGCCCAGCTCGACGCCATCGAGCGGGCCACCGCGGCGCTCTGCCGCCACCACGGGTGGAACGAGCGTTCCGTCATCGGCCACCTGGAGTGGACCAACCAGAAGTCCGACCCGCGCGGCTTCACCATGGACGCGATGCGCGAACGCATCGCCGCCCGGCTGAAGTGACCGGCGCCTGAGCGGCCGTGGGCGGCCTCCGGGCCCCCACGGCCCCGCGCCTTCCCCGGTGGGCGGGGCACGCGGCGCCCGTCGAGAATGGACGGGTGCCCAGCGATCCCGACGTCCTCGCCCCCCGGCCGCCCTCGCCGCTGACCGAGGTCGTCGAGCCCGCCCTCGAACGACGCGGCCTCCGGCTGACGCTGAAGCGCGACGACCTCATCCACCCGGAGCTGCCGGGCAACAAATGGCGCAAACTCGCCCCCAACCTGCGGGCCGCCGTCCGGGCGGACAGCCAGACCCTGCTGACCTTCGGCGGCGCCTACTCCAACCACCTGCGGGCCACGGCCACGGCCGGGCGGCTGCTCGGCCTGCGCACCATCGGGGTGGTACGCGGCGACGAGCTGGCGCACCGCCCGCTCAACCCCTCGCTCGCCCGGTGCGTGGCGGACGGGATGCGGCTGTGGTTCGTCTCCCGCGCCACCTACCGCCGCCGGGCCGACCCCGCGTACCACCACGAGCTGCGCGACCTCTTCGGGGAGGTCTTCCTGGTACCGGAGGGCGGCAGCAACGCGCTGGCGGTCGAGGGGTGCGCGGCCCTCGGCCGGGAGCTGCGCGGCCGGACGGACGTGGTGGTCGTCCCGTGTGGCACGGGCGGCACGCTCGCCGGGCTCGCCGCGGGTCTCGGACCGGGGCAGCGCGCGATCGGCGTGTCCGTGCTCAGGGGGGACTTCCTCACCGCCGAGGTGCGCGGACTCCAGCGCGCGGCCTTCGGTGGTGAGCGCGGCGACTGGTCGCTGGAGGACCGTTTCCACTGCGGCGGGTACGCGCGCGGCACCCCCGAACTGGAGGAGTTCGCCGCCGACTTCGAACACCGGCACGGGCTGCCGCCGCTGGACCGGGTCTACACGGCGAAGGCGCTCCTGGCCACGGTGCGCCTGGCGGAGGAGGGCGCCTTCGCGGCGGGCGGCAGGGTGACGGCGGTCCTCACCGGCTGATCCCCGTGCTCCGGCCGTGCTCCGACGGGCCCGCCGGGATCGGCCGCCCCGCACCCGGCCCGCGCGCGCCCCGACCTCGGCCCGCTTCCCCGGCTCGCGTTCCGGGCCGGGTCCCGGGCCGGGAACGCGGCACCCGCGCCCCTCCGCCACGGCCCGCCACCCCGCTCCCGGCCGCCTCGGTGGTCCCGCGCGTCCGCCGGGCGTGCTCCCGCCACCTCGCCGGTGCCTGGAAGATCCCGGCCGGGCTCTCGCTCCGTCACCAAAAGTGTGACACTCGGTAATCAGCCGACCGTCACCGTGCGTACACGACATGGGGTAGCACAACGGAACGAGGCGACTGCTTTCGGTCGTTGACGGAATCCCGGTCACACGGTGCCATGAACGCTTCACGTGGTGGGTATTGAAGGGGAGCGACCCTTTCATCGACTTCCGTGCCGCCCCCGGCGCCGAACCGAAGGAGGGCAGACTGACTCCGCCGCGTCCTGAGTGCTGCCCTGAGCGGGCCCGCGCCGCCAACTCAGCGTAATCTTCCCGGATTTGAAGCGCCCACCCCCTAGCCACATAAAGTACCCATATGTTTACTATGGGTGACAGCTGTCGGGTGGCTGGCCTCCCCCCGGAGCGCGCGGCATCCGATCACGGATCGCGGTAGCGTCAAGGCGAACGATCGGCCGTGCCGGTGCGTTGGTTCCCAGCGAGCGATACGCCAGGGAAGCGCCGCCCGGTGAGGCCGTCCGGGCAGAGTCATCCTGAACAACAGCCAGAGCAAACAGCCTTAGAGCCCAACCAGCTTGTGTCACCTTGGAGGTGAGGGTGTCCCAGATCGCAGGCGAGCCAGCGGCACAGGACTTCGTCGAGGTCCGACTGCCCGCGGCGGGTGCCTATCTGTCGGTGCTGCGTACGGCGACCGCCGGTCTCGCGGCCCGCTTGGACTTCACCCTTGACGAGATCGAGGATCTGCGGATCGCCGTGGACGAGGCGTGCGCGATCCTGCTCCAGCAGGCCGTGCCGGGGTCCGTCCTCAGCTGCCTCTTCAAGCTGGTCGGCGACTCCCTGCGAGTCACCGTCTCGGCACCGACCACCGACGGACGCGCCCCGGAGCGCGACACCTTCGCGTGGACGGTGCTCTCGGCCCTGGCCGGTGAGGTCGACTCCGACGTGTCCGACGACCGCACGGTCAGCATCAGCCTGCACAAGAAGCGCGGCGCTGGCCCCGGAGCATCGTGACTGAGCACGAGGCAAGGGAGATGTGGGCCGGTCGCCACGCGGCGGCCGGCCCGGGAATCCCCGAGCAGCAGGCCCGGCCACACCCGGCCGACCCCACGAGTCAGCGACCGGAGCAGGCGGAGCGGGCGGACGCGATGGACCAGCAGCAGCACGAGATGCAGGGACACGACGGCTGGAGCGGGCACGAGAACCCGCACGACCGCAGTGGCGCGCGCACTCTCTTCGCCGAGCTGCACAAGCTGCCCGACGGCTCCCCGGAGCGCGCGGAGCTGCGCAACCACCTCGTGCGAATGCACCTGCCGCTCGTCGAGCACCTGGCCCGCCGCTTCCGGAACCGCGGCGAGCCGCTCGACGACCTCACGCAGGTCGCGACGATCGGCCTGATCAAGTCCGTCGACCGCTTCGACCCGGACCGGGGCGTCGAGTTCTCCACCTACGCCACCCCCACGGTGGTCGGGGAGATCAAACGGCACTTCCGGGACAAGGGCTGGGCGGTCCGGGTGCCCCGGCGTCTTCAGGAGCTGCGGCTCTCGCTGACCTCGGCCACCGCGGAACTCTCCCAGCGGCACGGCCGGGCGCCGACCGTGCACGAACTGGCGGCGCGACTGTCCATCTCCGAGGAGGAGGTACTGGAGGGGCTGGAGTCGGCGAACGCCTACAGCACCCTCTCGCTGGACGTACCCGACACCGACGACGAGTCCCCCGCGGTCGCCGACACCCTCGGCGCGGAGGACGACGCCCTGGAGGGCGTGGAGTACCGCGAGTCGCTGAAACCGCTGCTGGAGGAACTGCCGCCGCGGGAGAAGAAGATCCTGCTGCTGCGGTTCTTCGGGAACATGACGCAGTCGCAGATCGCGCAGGAGGTCGGCATCTCCCAGATGCACGTCTCCCGGCTGCTGGCCCGCACGCTGGCCCAGCTCCGCGATCGGCTCCTGGTCGAGGAGTGAGGACGCACCGCCGGGACCACCGGCGGTGCGTGGAACGGGGACACCCTCGCGGGCGGCGCGGCGCCCGCGAGCCGGACAGGGGGCGCCTACCCCTCGCGCGGACCGATGCCCAGCGCCTCGGTGGCCGTCGGATTCACCACGCAGGCGAGCACGGCCAGCGAGGCCAGCCCGATGCCCACCCCGGCGACCAGCCACATCCCGCCGTTCTGCGCCATCTGCCAGCCGACCGGCAGGCCCAGCAGCTGCACGATCATCGCCGGGCCCCGGCTCCAGCGGCGCCGCAGCCAGAGCCCCCGCGCGGCGGCCAGCGGGAGGACGGCGAGCGCCAGCACCGTCACCGCGAGCGTCACGGCCTGCACGGTGTCGTCCGGGGTGCTGGTCACCAGCATCACCAGCGAGACGATCCCGAAGGCCGCGACCACCCCGCCCTCCAGCGCGGTCAGCGCCGCGGCGGCCGTGATGCGCCGGGGCCGGGCGGCGGACGGCAGGGTCTCGGGGGTGTCGCTCACAGGGGGCTCCCGCTCACAGGGGTCGCAGGGTACGGGGAAAGCCTAGGGCACACCGCGCGGGACTCCCCCGGCCCGCCGCCGCTTCCCCGGAGCCGCACCGCCGTCCCACCCGCGCTCCGGGCCACCGCCCGGCCCTCCGCCGGGGCCCGCACCGGAGGGAGCACCTCCACCGCGGGGTCCGTCCTCCCCTCACCGACCGGCTGGGCCGCCCCGCGCCGGGATGGGTACTCTGCACCTCATGCGTGCGCTCCTCGTGGTCAATCCGGCAGCTACCACCACCAGTGCGCGAACCCGTGACGTCCTGACGCACGCGCTCGCCAGCGACCTCAAGCTGGAGGTCGTCGCCACCGAGTACCGGGGGCACGCGCGGGACATCGCCCGGGGCGCGGTGGAGGACGGCGCCGCCGACCTGGTCATCGCCCTCGGCGGGGACGGCACGGTCAACGAGGTCGTGAACGGGCTGCTGCACCACGGCCCCGACCCGGACCACCTGCCCCGGCTCGCGGTGGTCCCCGGTGGGTCCACCAACGTCTTCGCCCGCGCGCTGGGCCTGCCCAACGACGTCGTCGAGGCGACCGGCGCCCTGCTGGATCTGCTGCACCAGGGCAGCGAACGCACCGTCGGCCTCGGTCTGGCGAGTGGTTCCCCGGGCAGCGAGGACGCCGAGGTTCCCGCCCGCTGGTTCACCTTCACCGCGGGCTTCGGATTCGACGCCGGCATTGTCGGACGAGTGGAACAGCAGCGGGAACGCGGAAAGCGTTCGACGCACGCGCTCTATGTACGCCAGGTGGTACGGCAGTTCGTCAAGGAACAGCACCGGCGGCGCGGAACGATCACGCTGGAGCAGCCGGGCGAGGACCCCGTCGAGGGCCTGGTGCTGTCCATAGTCTGCAATACCGCGCCGTGGACCTACCTGGGCAACCGCCCGCTCTACGCGGCCCCCGAGGCGTCCTTCGACACCGCCCTTGACCTGCTCGGACTCTCCCGTCTGACCTCGGCCGCCGTCAGCCGCTACGGCACACAGTTGCTCACCTCCAGCCCGGAGCGGGGACCGCGCGGCAAGCACGCGGTCACGCGGCACGATGTGACGGGCTTCACCTTGCATTCCCAGGTGCCACAGCCGTTTCAGATGGACGGTGACCACCTCGGACTGCGAACTAGCGTGAGCTTCACAGGTGTTCGCCGTGCACTGCGTGTGATTGCATAAGCGGAAGGGTTCAAAGTCCTTCCAGTCGAACGTTTAGACCAGCATCCACCCTGTGGAATGAGGGCTGTGAGCTAGGCGACACCAAGGATTCAAAAAAAACTTTCCGGAAGGGGTTGTATCCGCCGTCCAGGTTTGCCAATCTCTTCATGGCGATCGGGACGGCCCACGACGGGCCCCCTTGAGAGTCCGAATCCCCCTCCTCGTTCCAGTGGGACCCGCATCACATTCTCGCGGCTCCCTCTTCCCACACGAGGGGATTCGTGAAAGCGTTCACATTCACAAGCAAGCACACGAGGAGAGGTAGCAGCCATGGACTGGCGTCACAACGCCGTTTGCCGCGAGGAAGACCCCGAGCTGTTCTTCCCCATCGGCAACACTGGTCCTGCGCTGCTGCAGATCGAGGAAGCCAAGGCCGTCTGCCGCCGCTGCCCCGTGATGGAGCAGTGCCTGCAGTGGGCCCTGGAGTCCGGCCAGGACTCCGGTGTCTGGGGTGGCCTCAGCGAGGACGAGCGCCGCGCGATGAAGCGCCGCGCCGCTCGCAACCGGGCGCGGAACAACGCCGCGACCGCCTGACTGACGCCCCACCCGTCACCAGCCGCATCCCGAGCCGCAGCGCGCAGTGCCCCCGATGCGCACCGCACCAGCAGACCGTTGAGCCCCGGTCCGCGACGCCGCCCAGAGCCGTCGCGACACCGGGGCTCACGTGTGTCAGCCCGCGCCCGCTCCGGTCCCGTCCGGGCGGCCGGGGCGGGTGAACGCCCGTCCGCCGGGCGCCCGTTCACCGCACGCCGCGGCGGCTGCCCGCCGGTGTTGACGGGGCTCGTCGGCGGGGCGCTGACGCCTCGTCTGGAGGCTGCCGCTTCGGTGGCGGCGGGCCCGTGCGTCCCGCGACCGCCGACCGGGCGAACTGCGCGCACCGCGGACGGGGCACTCGCCATCGACCAACTGCGCGCCCCCGTACGGGAATTCGGTTGACCGCCGCACGGGAACGCGGCGAGCGGCACCGCGCCGGGCGGGCCCCGGGGACGGACGGGCCGGAGAAAGCGTCGGACGAACGAGGCGGGGCGTACGGGCCGTCGGGGAGGCGGTCAGCCGCGCTCCCGCTTCTCCACCGAGACGGGCAGGTCGAAGACGACTCGGGTGCCCCGGTCCGGTGCCGGGAGCATGCTGAGACTGCCGCCCAACTCGCCCTCCACCAGGGTGCGCACGATTTGCAGGCCGAGGTTCCCGGCACTGCGCACGTCGAAGCCCTCCGGTAGTCCGCGGCCGTCGTCCTCCACGGTGACCAGCAGCCGCCCCTCCTGCTGGGCCGTGCCCCGCACCGCGCTGACCTCGACGGTTCCCTGCTCCCCCGGGCCGAAGCCGTGCTCCAGCGCGTTCTGGAGCACCTCGGTGAGCACCATGGACAGCGGGGTGGCTACCTCGGCGTCCAGCACCCCGAAGTGCCCGGTGCGGTGCCCCTGGACACGGCCGGGCGAGATCTCGGCGACCATCGCCAGGACCCGGTCGGCGATCTCGTCGAACTCGACCCGCTCGTCCAGCCGCTGGGACAGCGTCTCGTGGACGATGGCGATCGAGCCGACCCGGCGCACCGCCTCCCCCAGCGCCGCCTTCCCCGGCACGGAGTCCATCCGGCGGGCCTGGAGGCGCAGCAGCGCCGCGACGGTCTGTAGGTTGTTCTTCACCCGGTGGTGGATCTCCCGGATGGTCGCGTCCTTCGTCATCAGCTCGCGCTCGCGCCGCCGCACCTCGGTGATGTCGCGGAGCAGGATCAGCGAGCCGATGCGGGTGCCCTTCGGCTTCAGCGGGATGGTGCGCAGCTGCACGACGCAGTCGTTGGCCTCCACCTCGGCGCCGCGCGGCGCCCAGCCGCTGGCGAGTTTGACCAGCGCCTCGTCAACGGGGGCGCGGTCCGGGGCGAGTTCGGAGGTGGCGAGGCCGAGATGCAGTCCCACGAGGTCGGCCGAGAGCCCGAGGCGGTGGTAGGCGGAGAGCGCGTTGGGGCTGGCGTACTGCACGAAGCCGTCGGCGTCCAGCCGGATCAGCCCGTCGCCGACCCGGGGGATGTGGTCGATGTCGAGTTCCTGGCCGGGGAACGGGAACGAACCGGCGGCGATCATCTGGGCCAGGTCGGAGGCGCTCTGGAGGTAGGTCAGTTCGAGGCGGCTCGGGGTGCGGACGGTCAGCAGGTTGGTGTTCCGCGCGATGACGCCCAGCACCCGGTCCTCCCGGCGCACCGGGATGGACTCGACGCGCACCGGCACCTCCTCGCGCCACTCCGGGTCGCCCTCGCGCACGATCCGGCCCTCGTCCAGCGCGGCGTCCAGCAGCGGCCTCCGGCCACGGGGGACGAGATGGCCGACCATGTCGTTCTGGTGCGAGGTGGGGCCGGTGTTGGGACGCATCTGGGCCACGGAGACGTAGCGCGTGCCGTCCAGGGTGGGCACCCAGAGGACGAGGTCGGCGAAGGAGAGGTCGGACAGCAGCTGCCACTCGGAGACCAGCAGGTGCAGCCATTCGAGGTCGGAGTCGGAGAGCGCGGTGTGCTGTCGGACGAGGTCGTTCATGGAGGGCACTTGGCGAGCTTACCGGCGAGGGGTCCGCGGCCCGCCCGCGCCCGCGTAGACTCGGCTCCCCTTCGCGCGGGCGCGCCGCACCGGCCTCCCCCGCCCCGGGTTCGGGGCGCTCTCCCGGAGCCGGGGGTCGGGCGGGCACCGCGGGAGTGGTGGCGGGGCGGGAGCGTGCGGCGGGGCCGGGCTCACCCCGTCCGGGGCCGGTTCCGTGGGGCCGTGGGCCCGGTGGGAGGCCCGGGGTGGAGCGGGCCTCCGAGGTATGGACACCGGAGAGTGGTCTAGTCCACAATCGGCCCCAGAACTTCTGTCCTCCCCGCACAGGAGGACAGATCGAGGCCCGTGGCGCGCTCTGCCCTGACCGCGCCGGGCCTTGGAAGCTCCGGGTCGCGGGGCCGGACGGGTTGAGGGTCCCGCCCGTCCCCGCGCCCGAAGCGACACGGGCGGCACCCGTTCCTTTCTCTCTTCCTCTCCCCCGGGGTCCCCGCCAGCGGCGTCGCTGGCGACCCGCTCCTGCGTTTCGTTCGGTCGTCCCCTCCGCGCCGGTCGCGCACGACGCGCCGTCGCGGGACCCCGTCACCGGCCTGTCGCACAGCCTCGCGTCCCACGGTCCGCGCCGCGCGCCCGCGAGTGCGACGGCCTGCCACGGCCCAACGCCCCGCCCGTCACGTCGCGTTGACGCGGTGCGGGCGCGCCGGGACGGCGAGCGTGACGGGCGGGCTCACCCGCGCGACCGGCGGGTGCGGGCGGCCGCGCACGTCCGGCCGTGGGGGGGGACGGCCCGGCGGGAGGGCGCTGGCGGGAGGGGCGAACGATGAACAAGGGGTGAACGACGCGACCGCCCCCGGCGGTGGCGGGGGCGGTCGGGGTGCCGTGCGCCGGGCGGTGCCCGTCCGGCGGGGCGGGGCTCAGCGGGTCTCGGTCACCTTCGCCAGCGAGCGGGGCGCGTCCGGGTCCTGGCCCCGGGCGATGGTGACCTCGTAGGCCAGCATCTGGAGCGGCAGGATCTCCACGATCGGCTGGAGCTCCTCGGCCAGCCGCTCGGTGGGCAGCGCGAATCCGGCGGAGGCGCCCTCCACCGCGCTGGCGCTTCCGATGACGACCAGGTCGGCGCCGCGGTCCCGGAGCCGGTCGAGCACCGGGCGCAGCGCCTCGCCACCCTTGCCGTCGGTGACCACCGCGATCACCGGGGAGATGTTGTCGACCATGGCCAACGGGCCGTGCAGCAGGTCGGCGCCGGAGTAGGAGAGCGCGGGGATGTAGCTGGTCTCCATCAGCTTGAGCGCGGCCTCCTTCGCGGTGGGGTAGCCGTAGCCGCGGGAGGTGAGGACCATTCGCTCGGCGAACCGGTAGCGGGCGGCCAGCGCGCGGACCTCGTCCTGCCGGGCGAGGACGGCGGCGGCCAACTCGGGCAGCTCCCGGGCCTGTTCCAGCCCGCGGCCGGAGTCGGCGCCGCCCTCGGCCCAGGCCCGCATCCCGTCGACGAAGAGGTAGAGGGCGAGGAGTTCGGCGGTGTAGGTCTTGGTGGCCGGGAGCGCCTTCTCGGGGCCCGCGAGCACGTCGATGTGGTGCTCGCAGACGGCGGCCAGCGGCGAGTCCGCGTTGTTGGTCACCGCGAGGGTGATGGCCCCGGCGTCCCGCGCGGACTTCGCCGAGGCGACGAGGTCGGGTGACCCCCCGGACTGGCTGACGGTGATGACCAGGCAGTCGGTGAGGTCCTGCCGGGCGCCGTAGGCCGTGGTGGTGGACATCGAGGTCAGCCCGCAGGGCTTGCCGAGCATGACCTCCAGCAGGTACTTGGCGTAGAGGGCCGCGTTGTCCGAGGTGCCGCGCGCGGTCAGCAGGACGAAGCGGGGGTTCTTCGCGGCGATGCGCTCGGCGACCTCACGGATGGTCGGGGTGCCACCGGGGCCGGACTCCGCTCCGGACTCCCGGTCGAGCAGACGGCGGAGCACTGCGGGCTGCTCCGCCATCTCGCCGGACATGACGCGGCCTGGCGGGGGAACGGACGGCGCTGACATGCTGGCTGCCTCCAAGTGGCTCTTCACGTGTGGTGGTGTCCGCCGCCGGTCCGCTCACCGGCGATGACCTCCGCCGCGGCCCGGCCGCAGACGCGGGCGGCTCCGCGGGTGGCGATGTGCAGGGCACCGGTGGGCGGTGACTGGGGCACCCCCATCTCCACCACGACCGTCTCCGGCCGGGCGGCGACGAGGGCCGCCAGGGCCTCCGCCATCCACGGATGCCGATGCGCGTCGCGTACCACTGCGACGATCCTACGGTCACCCGCCGCGCGCAGTACATCTCCACACAGCCCGGACGGTCCGTGCCGGTCCCCGTCGTATCCGGTGTTCCCCCCGTAGGCGGCGATCTCGGTCCCCGGGAGGAGCGCCTCCAGTTCGGCGCCGACGCCCCACGGCGTCTCGTCGCCGACGGCGATGTTGGCCAGCGGGGTGAAGGCGGCGACGAACGGGGGCGTGGCCGGGGGCTGGTAGCGCGCGGCGCCGGTGAGGGTGAGGGCTCGCCGGGCGGCCTGGAGGCCGATGTCCGGCGCGGGCTCGGGGGGTGTCGCGGGGGTCGCGCGCCGTGTCCAGGCGGAGAGCTGGCGTACCCGTGCCGCGGCTTCGGCGAGCCGCTCCTCCGGCAGCTCGCCGTCGTGGACCGCTCGTACCAGCGCGTCCCGCAGCCGCAGCACGGTGTCCTCGTCGGCCAGTCCGCCGCCGACGCAGATCGCGTCGGCTCCGGCCGCTATCGCGAGCACGCCGCCGCGCTCCAGCCCGTAGGTGGCGGTGATGGCCCGCATCTCCAGCCCGTCGGTGACGATCAGGCCGTCGTAGCCGAGGCCGCCCTCCTCGCGGGGCGCGCGCAGCAGTCCGGACAGCACGCTGGGGCTGAGGGTGGCGGGGCGGCCAGCGTCGAGGGCGGGCAGCAGGATGTGGGCGCTCATCACCCCGGCCGTCCCGGCGGCGACGGCCTCCCGGAACGGCAGCAACTCCCGGGTGTGGAGGGTGTCGAGACCGGCGTCGATGCGGGGTACGGCGTGGTGGGAGTCGACCGCGGTGTCGCCGTGCCCGGGGAAGTGCTTGACGCAGGCGGCCACCCCGGCGGCCTGGAGCCCCTCGACGTAGGCGACGGTGTGCCGGGCGACCAGCGCCGGGTCGCTGCCGAAGGAGCGCACCCCGATGACGGGGTTGTCCGGATTGGAGTTGACGTCCGCGGAGGGCGCCCAGTTGAGGTTGACCCCGCAGGCGGCCAGCCGGCGGCCCAGTTCGCGCGCGACGCTCCGGGTCAGGCCTGGGTCGTCGACGTGGCCGAGCGCGTGGTTGCCGGGGAACGAGGAGCCGCTGCGCGCCTCCAGCCGGGTGACGTCCCCGCCCTCCTCGTCGATGCCCACCAGCACCTCGGGGCGGGCTTGGCGCAACTCCGCGGTGAGCGCGGCGAGTTGCTCGGGGTTGTCGATGTTCCGGCCGAACAGGCCGACGGAGGAGAGGCCCTGCTCCAGTTGGCGCAGCAGCCACGCGGGGGCCGAGGTCCCGGTGAATCCGGGCTGGAGGACGGCGAGGGCGTCACGGGTGACGGTGTCGGTCTCGGGTGCGTGGGTGGTCATGGGGGTGTCCCTTCGGGGGTTAGCCCTTCACTGCGCCGGAGGTCAGCCCGGTGGCCATCTTCTTCTGCACGAGCAGGAAGAAGATGACGACGGGGATGGAGATCATCACGGAACCGGCCATCAGTCCGCCGTAGTCGGTGCCGCGGTCGGTGGTGAAGTTCATCAGCCACACGTTGAGCGTGTACTTGTCGTTGTCCTGCATCAGGACGTACGCGAACAGGTACTCGTTCCACGCCGTGATGAGGGCGAAGATCGAGGCCGCGGCCAGCCCGGGCGCGAGCAGCGGGAGGATCACCCGGCGGAAGGCTCCCATCCGGGTGCAGCCGTCCACCATCGCCGACTCCTCCAGCTCCCGGGGGATGTTGACGACGAAGCCGCGCACCATCCAGGTGGTGAAGGGCAGCACCGTGACGAGGTAGACGACGATGACGCCCCAGTACTCGTTGAGCGCGCCCAGCGAGTTGAGCTGGACGTAGATCGGGATGAGCATGGCGGTCGGTGGCAGCAGCTGCACGAGGATCAGGACCATCATGAACGCCTTGCGGCCGAGGAACCGGAAGCGGCCGATGGCGAAGGCCGCGATGGTGCCGATCACCATCGCGCCGAGCACCGAGGTGACGCAGATGACGAGGCTGGACTGGATGGCCGTCCAGAAGAACCGCGTCTCGGTGGCGCGCGTGAAGTTGTCGAGGGTGACGGAGCTGGGCCAGAGCGTCTGGTCGTAGCTGCGGATCTCGTGGTTCGGCCGCAGGGCGCTGACCACCAGCCAGTAGACGGGGAAGGCCATGACGAGGGTGGCCAGCAGCCCCAGCGCGTTGTAGCCGAGGCGGCCACCGCGGCGGCGGCGCTGCCTGGCGTGGACGGTCCTGGTCCGCCCGGCGGCGTGCGTCATTCGACCTCTCCCGTCTTGAGCAGCTGGCGCAGGTAGTACACGGCGACGCCGGACAGCAGCAGCACTGTGATCAGCGCGATGGCGGCGCCCTGGCTGAACGAGGAGCTCTCGAACGCCTTCTGGAAGGAGTAGATGCCGAGCAGTTCGTACTCCGGTTCCGGCTTGTTGCCGCGCATCAGGAAGACCTGGCCGAACACGTTGAAGTCCCAGATCACCGAGAGCGTCGCGACCATCTGGAACACCGGCTTGATCACCGGGAACACCACGTTCCGGAAGACCGTGAGGGGCCCGGCGCCGTCCAGCTGCGCCGCCTCCTCCAGCTCCCTGGGCACCTGGGTCAGCGCCGCGTAGAGCGTGATGACGACGAAGGGGACGGCCCCCCAGATGACCACGGCCGCGATGACGGCGAAGCCCTGCCAGGGGTTGATGAACCAGTTGTGGCCCTGCATGTCCACCCCGGGCAGCTTGCTGAGCAGGCTGTTGGCCACCCCGTAGTCGCTGTCCGCGAACCAGCGGAAGACCGAGGTGGCGACCAGCAGCGGCATCGACCAGGCGGCGACCAGCGCCCCGGTGAGCAGCAGCCGCACCCAGGTGGAGACCCGCTGCATCAGCAGCGCGACCAGCAGCCCGGCCCCCATGGTCACGGTGACGCAGACCCCCATGAACAGGACGGTCCGGAGGGTCACGTCCCAGAACTGGGAGTCGCCCAGGATGTCGGTGAACTGCTCGAAGCCGACCCAGGGTGGGCTGTCGCCGGTCCACAGCTCCCGGCGGCCCATGTCCTGGAAGGACATCACCACCGTCCGCACCAGCGGCCAGAGGAAGATGGCGCCGATCGCCACGATGGCGGGGGCGATCAACAGGTAGGGCAGGGTGGCGGCGCCCCGCCGGGCCCGGCGCCCCCGGGCGTCCCTCGCGCCCGGCTTCCGCGCTCCCCCGGTGCCCCCTCCCCCCGGCCGGGTGGGCCGCGGGGAGGGGGACGGCTCGGGGCGGGCCGCGGGGGTGCGTGCTGTGTCAGCGGCACTCACAGTGCAGACCTTCCGCTCCTACGACCACTCAGGCGTCGTTGTTGATGAGTTCGTCGATCTGCTTGTCGGCCTTCGCGGTCGCCGACTTCACGGACTCGCCCTTGACGATCGACACCAGCATGTTCGGCAGCACGTTCTGCTTCTCGATCGCGGCCCAGCCGGGGGCGATCGGGGTGAACCAGGCGTCGGTCACGGCCTTGGCGGCCGGGGCGGTCTCCGGATCGTCCTTGAGCGGTTCCAGCTGCTTGGTGTTGTTCGGCAGGATCTTCTTGGAGGCCAGCTTCTCCTGGGCCTTCTCGCTGGTGAACATCGAGATCCAGTCCTCGGCCAGGTCCTTGACCCCGGACTTCTCGATGACCCCGAGGTCGGAGCCGCCGATGAAGGAGGGCAGCGGCTTACCACCGGGACCGGGCATCACGGCGGTCTCGATCTTGCCCTTGAGCTTCTTGTTGCCCTGCTCGGTGCCGGTGACCCGGGCGACCTCGAAGGCGTTGCCGTAGAGCATCGCCGTCTTCTCGTTCGCCATGACGTTGGCGTGGTCCAGCTCGTCCTTGGTCTTGTCGGCGTTGTTGTAGTCGCTGATCAGGTCGGCGAAGTGCTGGATGCCCTTGCGCGCGGCCGGTTCGCTCAGCGTGGCCTTCCACTTCTCGCCGTCCTCACCGTCCTTCTCCGACGTGGCGATCTGGCCGCCGTACGCGGTGACGTAGGACATCGCGGCGTACCAGTACTTGCCGGGGAGGTAGAGCGGGGAGAACGCGGCGTCGGAGCCGTACTCGTCACCCAGCTCGCCGAGCGCCTTCCGCAGTCCGGCCTCGGTCTCGGGCACCTTCGCCGAGCCGGTGGCCTTCTCGAACATCTCGGTGTTGTGCAGCGCGACGCGGGCCGCGGAGTAGTACGGGACGCAGTAGAGCTTCCCCTCGTAGGTGCAGGTGTCCTTGAGCCCCTGGACCCAGGAGTCGGAGTTGTCGTACTTCTTCTCGTCGACCTCGGCGAGGGCGCCGTTGAGGATGTACGTCAGCGTCTCGGTGTTGCCCAGCTCGACCACGTCGGGGAACTTGCTCCCGCCGAGGGCGGCGTCGAGCTTCTTGGTCTTGTCCCCCCACTGCTGGTACTGGATGTTGACCTTGACCTTCGGATACTTGTCCTTGAACCGCGCGTTGACGTCCTTGACCAGGTCGGGCCAGGTGCTCTCGGCGTCGTTCATCAGCCAGACGGTCAGCTCCTCGTCCCGGTCCGCCGGGTCCTTCGAGGCGTTGCCGCCGTCGTCCGAACCACAGGCCGCCAGACCCGCCACCAGGACCGTCGCACCGAGCGCCGCTATGAGTTTCCGCTTCACGCCACCCTCCTCGGGGATGCCAAGAGCCCCCCGCCCCACGAACAGTGACGATCCATCCGATTCTCGGCACGCACCGCCCCCCGGGACCGGGATTGGTCTTTAATGGTTTAGACCAGTAGGGGGAGCTTGGCCTAGACCTTTCTAGAGTGTCAATGGTGCCCAGAGTTGGCTACCCCTTCCGTTACCGGAACGACATCTGGGCTCACCGACCCCGCATCGGGCGGCACATGCCACGATGTGAGCCCTATCCAGGAGGAAGCCGGTGACGGCAGCAGGCAACGACTCGGGAAGGCGTGCCATGAGTACGGACGGGACCCCCGCGACCAGCACGGGAGCCGCGGCACCGGCGGAGCCCCGCACGGTCGGCGGCAACGGCGGTGCCCCCGGCTCCGCGCGCGTGCCCAAGTACTACCGCCTGAAGCGGCACCTGCTGGAGATGACCCAGACCCTGCCGCCCGGCACCCCCGTCCCGCCCGAACGCACCCTGGCCAGCGAGTTCGACACCTCCCGCACCACCGTCCGGCAGGCGCTCCAGGAGCTGGTCGTCGAGGGGCGGCTGGAGCGCATCCAGGGCAAGGGCACCTTCGTGGCCAAGCCCAAGGTCTCGCAGGCGCTCCAACTCACCTCCTACACCGAGGACATGCGCGCCCAGGGCCTCGAACCCACCTCGCAGCTCCTGGACATCGGCTACGTCACCGCCGACGACCGGCTCGCCGAACTGCTCGACATCGACACCGGGGCGCGGGTGCTGCGCATCGAACGGCTCCGGCTCGCCAGCGGGGAGCCGATGGCCATCGAGACCACCCACCTCTCCCACCGGCGCTTCCCGGCGCTCCGCCGCAACCTGGTGCGGCACGCCTCGCTCTACACCGCGCTCGCCGTGGACTACGGGGTGCACCTCGCCGAGGCGGAGGAGACCATCGAGACCTCGCTGGCCACCCCACGCGAGGCGGGGCTGCTCGGCACGGACGTCGGCCTGCCGATGCTGATGCTCTCCCGGCACTCCCGGGACGCCGCGGGCGAACCGGTGGAGTGGGTGCGCTCCGTCTACCGGGGCGACCGGTACAAGTTCGTCGCGAACCTCCGGCGCCCCACCGAC
The DNA here is from genome assembly GCF_013450295.1 of Streptomyces sp. AJS327. Classification (GTDB taxonomy): domain Bacteria; phylum Actinomycetota; class Actinomycetes; order Streptomycetales; family Streptomycetaceae; genus Streptomyces. The sequence goes on along the minus strand of NZ_SKBR01000002.1, from coordinate 394,463 downwards.
GGCGGAACCGACGAGGTGCGCTGAGGCGCTACGCGCGTGGCGCGGGCGCTGCCGCGCCCCGTGGGCCTGGCGCACCGCGCCCGCGCCGCCGTCACGACCGCACGGCCACCGCTCCCCTGCCGCGGCGGGCCGGACCGGGCCTGGAACCGGGAGGGCCGGGGGTGGGGCGGGAGGGCTGGGGCGGGCGGAAGCTGACGTGCGCCGGGCGCGAACGGCTGGCCCGGCGGGAGCGCGTCGGATGATTCGTTCCGCGCTATAGCGCTGGCCTCCCGGCTGTTCTACGGTCCTAGCTGCCAACTCCCGTCGTACGACCGGGCGCCGCCGGTTCCGCAGCCCCGGCGGTACGGCAGTTCCGCCAGGTGAGGAAGGATCCGCGAGTGCGCGCCAATCCGCGAACTATCGCCGTGTGGACCGGTGTCGGCCTGATCGGCGCCCTGGGCTGGACCATGCTCGCCCTCGCGCGCGGCGAGGAGGTCTCCGCCGTGTGGATGATCGCGGCGGCGCTCGGTTCGTACGCCATCGGGTACCGGTTCTACGCGCGGTTCATTCAGACCCGGGTGCTGAAGGCCGACAAGACGCGGGCCACCCCGGCGGAACGACTCGACAACGGCGTCGACTACCACCCGACCGACCGCAGGGTGCTGCTCGGGCACCACTTCGCGGCGATCGCGGGGGCGGGGCCGCTGGTGGGGCCGGTACTGGCGGCCCAGATGGGCTACCTGCCGGGCACCATCTGGATCGTGGTCGGCGTCATCCTGGCCGGTGCCGTGCAGGACATGGTGACGCTCTTCTTCTCGATGCGGCGGGACGGCAAGTCGCTGGGGCAGATGGCGCGCGAGGAGATCGGGCCGATCGGCGGCGCTGCCGCGCTGATCGCGGTCTTCGCGATCATGATCATCCTGCTGGCGGTGCTGGCGCTGGTCGTGGTGAACGCGCTGGCCGAGTCGCCCTGGGGTGCCTTCTCCATCGCGATGACCATCCCCATCGCCCTCTTCATGGGCTTCTACCTGCGGGTGCTGCGCCCCGGCCGGGTCACCGAGGTGTCGCTGATCGGCGTCGGGTTGCTGCTGCTCGCGCTGGTCTCCGGTCGCTGGGTCGCGGAGTCGTCCTGGGCCGACACGTTCACGCTGGAGCCCGGCACCCTGGTGATCTGGCTGGTGATCTACGGCTTCATCGCCTCGATCCTGCCGGTGTGGATGCTGCTCGCGCCGCGTGACTACCTCTCCACCTTCATGAAGATCGGCACCATCGGGCTGCTCGCCCTCGGCGTGCTGATCGCCATGCCGAACCTGCGGATGGACGGCGTCACCGACTTCGCCTCCCGGGGCGACGGCCCGGTCTTCGCCGGTTCCCTGTTCCCCTTCGTCTTCATCACCATCGCCTGTGGCGCGCTCTCCGGCTTCCACGCCCTGATCTCCTCGGGAACCACCCCGAAGATGATCCAGAAGGAGACGCAGGTCCGGATGATCGGCTACGGCGCGATGCTGATGGAGTCGTTCGTCGCGATCATGGCGATGGTGGCGGCCAGCATCATCGACCCGGGCCTGTTCTTCGCGATGAACGCCCCCGCGGGCGTCATCGGGGACACCGTGACCTCAGCCTCGGAGGCGGTGGCGAACTTCGGCTACTCCATCTCGCCCGCCGAGCTGGAGGCGGCCGCCAGAGCGGTGGAGGAGGAGTCCCTCCTCTCCCGCACCGGCGGAGCGCCCACCCTGGCCGTCGGCGTCTCGGAGATCTTCACCCAGGTCATCGGCGGCGACGGGATGAAGGCGTTCTGGTACCACTTCGCCATCATGTTCGAGGCGCTGTTCATCCTCACCGCGCTGGACGCCGGAACGCGCGTCGGCCGGTTCATGCTCCAGGACATGCTCGGCAACGTCTACAAGCCGTTCCGTGAGGTCAGCTGGCGTCCGGGCGTCTGGATCACCAGCGGCATCGTGGTGGCGCTCTGGGGCTACTTCCTCTGGGTCGGCGTCCACGAGCCGCTGGGCGGGATCAACCAGCTCTTCCCGCTCTTCGGTATCGCCAACCAGCTGCTGGCGGCGGTCGCGCTGGCGGTCTGCACGACGCTGCTCATCAAGTCCGGACGGCTGAAGTGGGCCTGGGTCACCGGCGTTCCGCTCGCCTGGGACGCCGTGGTCACCCTGACCGCCAGCTGGCAGAAGGTCTTCTCCAGCGACCCGGCGGTCGGCTTCTTCAAGCAGCGCTCCGTCTACCAGGAGGCGATCGACCGGGGCGAGGTGCTGGCCCCCGCGAAGTCCATGGACGACATGCACACCGTGGTCACCAACTCCACGGTCACCGGCACGCTGGCGGCGCTCTTCGCGGTGCTGGTGGTCGTCATCCTCATCGACTGCGCCCGCACCTGCGTCCGGGCGATCCGCGATCCGGAGGGCACCCGCCTCATGGAGGCGCCGTACCAGAAGTCCACCGTGGTGGAGCCCGCTGGGCTCATTCCCACCAGGGAGGAGAAGCAAGAGATGGCCGCCGCGAAGGCGGGCGGCCGGGAGGGAGCCGCCGCGAAGGCGGGCGGCCGGGACGGTGGCGCGGAGGGGGAGCGGTGAACCGGCTGTTGCGCGGGGTGCGGTGGACCGGCTGGTATCTGCGCGAACTCACCGGAGAGACCGCCTACGAACGGCATGTGGCTCATCTGCGGGCGCACGACGCGGCCGCCGAGGTGCCCACCCGGCGGGAGTTCGAGCGGCGGCGCACCGACGCCCAGGAGCGCGACCCCCGCGAGGGCTTCCGCTGCTGCTGAACTCACCGCGTCAGGAGGCCCGTTCGATCCTGGTCCCCGGCCGCCGTTTCCGGCGATCGGCGGGGCGCCGCTTCCGGGTCGGTGGTCGTCGCACGGGCGCGCGGCCCGGCTGGCCTGGAGTCGGCTAACGACCGTCGTGCGCGGGGGAGTTCACGCGGATGACGGGCGGGTGCGGACGGCGTGCCCGGGGCGTCCGGCGGGGCTGTCCGCCTCCCTCACCGCGCCCGGAACTCACGGGCGGGGCTCGGCTGGGGTGTGACTCCCGGCTCGCCGCCCGCCGTTGGCGGGGCGTCTCCCCCTCCCCCTCGCGCGTGCCGTTACGGCGTCAACTCGGGGCGGTACGGGAGCGGTTGAGCCCCCGTGGGCCCGCGGTACGGGCCGGAGGGTTGCGGGGCCCGGGGGCGGTGCGGGGCGGGCGTGGGCCGGGCCGCCTGGGGCCGTCTCGGGCCGTGTGCGGGGCCGGTGCGGGGCCGGTGCGGGGCCGGTGCGGGGCCGGTGCGGGGCCGGTGCGGGGCCGGTGCGGGGCCGGTGCGGGGCCGGTGCGGGGCCGGTGCGGGCCCGCGCGAGCGACGAGCGCCGCGCGGGCCGTGGATCGCGGTGGTGTCGGCCACCGCGATCCGGGCGCGCGCCGGGCCGTGGGCCGGGCGCGCGGATGTTTCAGGGGGTGTGGCCACCGGTTCCGGTCGGTTCCGGACCGGCGGCGAACTCCCCTTCGGACGGCGGCACATGGCCGGGTGGGCCCTGCGGCTCCGCCGTCCGTCGGGCGAAGGTCAGCAGCCTCCGCAGTTGTGGTACGTCACGTCCCAGTGGTTGCCCTCGCGGTAGTAGATGTTCCCCGAGGCGGACTTCCACTTGGAGCCACCGATGGAGGTGAAGCTGCCCTTGATGTAGTTGTCCAGGCAGCTCGACAGGCTGAAGTCGACCTTGTAGCCGTTCCAGTGGCTGTACTGGCCGCTCGCGTGCCCGGTCTCGGTGCCGCCGGTCAGGTTGACGGCGCATCCGCTGGACTTCTTCAGCGTGATGACCCCGTCCACCGTGGCCGAGTTGATCTGGTCGAACGAGGTGCAGTTCGGCTTGTTCCGGTCCGAACAGCCGCCGCTGGAGGACCAGCTGAGCCCGGCCGACTTGAACTTGCTGGTGGCCTGCGAGTGGCTGAGCTTGGCGCGCGGCTCCGCCGCGCTCTCGTCAGCCTGGGCGACGGCCGCACCGGTCGCCACCAGGACGACGGCCGCGCCAGCGCCCACCAGGCCGTGGATCAGGCGTTTGCGCATGGGGGGTTCCCTTCGCTCGTGCGGCGGAGGTCAGATGCCGCAGGTAGGCGCCGACCAGTGCCTGCTGGACCGGTGGTCGACGTGGGTGTGGTCGTTGTGTCCCGGGTAGCCCGGGCCCAGGATGCCGTTGAACCCGTGGTTCCTGGCCGCCTTGGCCATCGCGCACAGCGAGTGCGAACCGGCGCCCAGGTCGGCCGCGTCGCCGTACATGTGCCGGCTGGAGGGCGAGCCGCCGACCGAGTCGTTGCACGACTTGGAACGGAAGCCGCTGGTGACCCGGAGCGGCTTGTCGCCCATCGCGTGCCGCATGGCCTCCAGCTTCCACATGGTGCGCAGCGCGTTGGACTTGGCCGTCGCGGCGCTGACCGCGCCGCCGCTCCAGGTGGAGTTGCACTTGTTCAGCTCGCTGAAGTCGAAGTGCTTCGGCGAGCAGTCGGAGTCCTGGAGGGCGTAGATCTTGCTGAAGGTGTTCGGTCCGGCCACGCCGTCGGCGGACAGGCCGTACGCCTTCTGGAAGCGACTGACCGCGGCCTTCGTCGCCGGGCCGAACTTGCCGTCGATCGCCAGCACCTTCCCGGAGCCCGGGTATCCGGCGACGCGGATCTGGAGCTGGGTGACGTCCGAACCCGAGTGGCCTTCCTTCAGGGTGCGGTTCCAGGTGTAGCAGCCGTCCAGCGGCTTGGCGTCCTTGGCCTTCGTGGTCTGGGCCTTCGTCGCCTCGGCGGCCTTGCCGTCCTGCGACGGTCCGGCGGACGCCGGGTTGGCCAGGCTCACCAGGGGAAGCGCGACGACCATCGCGCTGCCGAGCAGTAATCCAGCTCTTCGTCTGAGCATCTCTGCCTCCGTAAGTGTGGGGGTCGACACCAGACATTGACGTGACCAACACAATGCGTCAACAGAGACGGGGAACTGCCAGTGGACGGTCCACTGGCAGTTCCCCGGCGGCGCTCGGCGGGACGGCCCGGATCAGTCGTTGGGCACGGTCTCGTAGCGCGGGGTCGACTCCTCCATCTGCCGCAGCACGCCCTTGCGTTCACGCTTCGACAGCCGGTCGATGTACAGGTAGCCGTACAGGTGGTCCGTCTCGTGCTGGAGGCAGCGGGCGAAGTAGCCGGTGCCCCGCACGGCGATCGGCCGGCCCTCGGCGTCCTGCCCGCGCACCACCGCGTAGTCGGGGCGCGCGAGGGGGGCGTACGCGCCGGGCACGGAGAGGCAGCCCTCGCCGCCGTCGTCCAGCACCCGCCGCGCGGCGTCCAGTTCGTCCAGCACGGGGTTGCAGACCACGCCCACGTGCCGCACCCCGTCGTCGTCCATGCAGTCGTAGACGAAGACCTTCAGGTCGACGCCGATCTGGTTGGCCGCCAGCCCCACACCCTCGGCCATCCGCTGGCTCGCGAACATGTCGTCGATCAACTGGGCCAGCCCGGCGTCGAATTCGGTGACGTCCGCGCACTCCCGGTGCAGCGCGGGGTGACCGACAACGGTGATCGGCCGCGCGGTGCCCCGCTCGCGGTGCGCGGTCTCCCGCGCCTCACAGTCCATCGTGTCGACGATGAACTCGCCGAGGTCCTCCGTCTGGGTGCCCTGTCGCTGCGCCATGCCGCCGTACGCCTTCCTCACAACACGAATCGTCGCCCTACAGACTACGGGGCCCGCACACCGCCGGTACGGCGCGGGCGACGCCGCACCGGCCGCCGGGCGCCCCGCTCAGCAGACTTCCTCAAGGTCACGCCACGCACGTGTGTCCGGACTGTCCGCGACCCACCCGTCCAGCAGTCCGCGCACCAGCGTCGCCGGTGCGGCCAGCCCGCACTCCCGCTCCGGAACCCAGAGGGCGCCCGGCCCGCCGGCCGTCATGTGCCCCAGCGGACCGGGGTGTCCGGGCGAGCTGTGGTCGTGCGGATCGAGCCGCTGGCTGCCGTCCCCCTCGTCGGCGGGCATCGCGCTCTCCGAGCAGGAACGGCACAGCAGACGCACCGAGGAGGACCAGTCCTCGGCGGCGAAGCCCGCCTCGGCCGCCAGCCGCTCCAGGGCGTCCCGGTCCGACTCCGTCGCCGCCTCCAGCAGCACCACCCAGGTCGGCACCGGCGAGGGCGCCCACAGCTCGATCTCGTCGAACACCGGGTAGGAGGGGCCGGCCGCGGTCGTCCGCTCGCCGTGCGGAACGCCGTCGTGCAGCACGACCTCGCCCCAGCGGCGGCCGGAGGACGGCAGCGGGATGCTCTGGATCTCCAGCCGCGCCGGGTCGATCCGCCGCCCCCACACGACCTCCGCCTCACCCTCCGGTGAGAGCCGCACGGCCGCGCTCCCCAGCTGCATGCCGGTGGGTTCCTCCACCGCCGCCGCGCTCTGTGCCTGCCCGGGCACCCGCAGTCCGTACGCCTGCCAGGCGCGCCGCGCCAGCGGCCAGTCCTGGAGGGCCGTCGCCGCGATGCCCACGTTCCACCAGTCCGGGGCGCCCGCCTCGCGGTCCAGCAGCGCGACGGCCCGCAGCCCCGCGGCCCGCGCCTGCTCCCAGTCGTGCCGGAACTTGTGCAGCAACGCCAGGTTGAACCAGGACTCGGACAGCCACGGCTCCAGGTCGGCGGCGCGCGTGAGCAGCGCGCCCGCGTCCTCGTACCGCCCATCGCCGATGAGCGTGAAAGCGCGGTCGGTCGCCTGCCGCCAGGAGGCGGAAGGCCGGTGCCGTACCTTGCCGAAGATCCTCACAATGATTCCGCCGTTTCCGCCCGGTTCCCGTCTGCCGCGTGGCCCCGGCGCCCCGGCGCCGAGGGCTCCGCACCGCCGCGCCTCGCGCGCGGTACGCGCCTCTCGCGGTTCCCCTCTTCGCATCCAACCATGCCCGCTACGGTGCCCGCTCATTACCCGTGCGTCCGGCCCCGCACCGGCGAAGCACCACCCGGGCCAGGGCTTCCACCGCCCCGGGGCGCGTCCTCCCGGGCGCTGGCCGCGACCGGCCGCGCCAGGGCCCGCGCGTGGGTGTCGCCCCCGGAGGCCCCTCGACCGCGATCAGCCCCTCGCACACGGTGACCGTACGCACCGCACGCGCTGTCAACAGACGTTGAACGGTACGGATCGGCCCACCGCTCCCCCGCGACGATCCGGGCCGCGCGGTCCGGCGGAGGCGCCCGCCCGCCACCGTGTCCGGCGGCGCCAGCCGCCCGGTGTCGCGCGTCAGCCCGGCCTACTCCAGCACGGTGAACTCCGGTTCGGTCAGCCCCGGTTCCCGCCCGCCGGACGGCACCCGGCGGCGCCCCGGGGCGGACGGCCGGGCGGGGCGTGGACGGGCGTCTCCGTCGCACGCGCGAGGGACCCCACGGTCCACCGGTACATCGCCCGTACGGAGGGTGGCCACGCCGTCCGGGCGGCTCCCACGGCCTCCGCACGCGCGGTACGTCTCCGCCCGCCCCTCAACAGGCTGGCGGGCGAGGGGAGGTCGGGGCGACCGGGACGGCCGGACCGGCGGGAGCGCCCGTCCCGCACGGGGCGGCCCGGCTTCACACGGTGCGGTGGGCAAGGTCGAGGCGCCCACGGACCGGCGAACTACCGTGCCGCCGCCCGCGGTTGGGGCCCCGGCGGAACCGGTGGCCCGGTTGCCGCGGCACGGGCGAGGCGAGCGACGCGACGGGTGGTGGGCGCGTGGCGGGGAGATGAGCGCGTCCGGCACGGGTCGCGGTGCGGGCGGCGCGGGGGTACCCGCGATGACGGCTGGCCGGGGGCGATCCGCCCGGCCACGGGAGAGACGGCGGCGCCGCGGGACGGCCCCGGCGGAGCGGGGCCGGAAGGGACCGGAAGGGTCAGGCGGGGCGGGGGTGCTCCGCCGAGGGGAGCGGTTCCTGCGGCCCGGTGGACTGCTGCGGCGCCGACGCGGCGCGGGCGTCCGGCTCCCCGGTGGGGCGCTCGGAGGCGCCGGACTCCGCGGAGGGCGACGGCCCGGCGGGATCGTCCTCCGCCCCGGCCTGGCCCGCGCGGATCACCTCGATCCGGCCCATCACCTTGGACCGCAGGTCGGAGGGGACGTCGTCCTGCCCGCAGCAGCGCTTGACGAGCTTCTTGACCTCCTGCTCCAGCCCGTACTTCTCCAGACAGGGCGAGCACTCGTCGAAGTGTTCCTCGTACTTCGCGCAGTCGCTGTCCGGCATCTCACGGTCGAGGTACTCGTAGAGGTGGCTCAGTACCTCCGAGCAGTCCGTCTCGTGCGGCTCTCCGCAACTCATGAGCCCGAGCCCTTCCGGTCGTGCGAGTCTTTCGGGGCGGCGCCCGCGGGTACGAGCCCGCGGTCCCGCGCGTAGTCCTCCAGCATGCCGCGCAGCTGGCGCCGTCCGCGATGCAGCCGGGACATCACCGTGCCGATGGGTGTCCCCATGATGTCCGCGATCTCCTTGTAGGCAAAGCCTTCAACGTCCGCGAGATACACGGCTATCCGGAACTCCTCGGGAATCTCCTGGAGCGCTTCCTTCACGTCCGAGTCCGGCAGGTGGTCGAGGGCCTGGGCCTCGGCGGAGCGCAGACCGGTCGACATGTGCGACTCGGCGCGGGCGAGCTGCCAGTCCTCGATCTCCTCCGCCGCGCTGCGCTGCGGCTCCCGCTGCTTCTTGCGGTAGGAGTTGATGAAGGTGTTGGTGAGGATCCGGTACAGCCACGCCTTGAGGTTGGTGCCCTCCCGGAATTGGTGGAACGACGCGTACGCCTTGGCGTACGTCTCCTGCACCAGATCCTCGGCGTCGGCCGGGTTACGCGTCATCCGGAGGGCGGCCGAGTACATCTGGTCGAGGAACGCGAGGGCGTCCCGTTCGAAGCGCGCACTCCGCTCGGCCTCGGTCTCCCGCTGGGCGCCAGCGCCGTCATCGGTCCCGGTGACAGGACCCACCTCCTCCGGTTCGGCGGTGAGCCTCCGCGCGGACTCACCCGAATCGGAGAATAGACGACGATCCGCACCGTCCGCCGCTCGAATCTTCGAGCCCCCGGACAGCGCCAGCGTGGCCCAGTCCAGGTCAGCGGCGCGAGGACGCTGCGGGCAAGCGACAGAACCCATACGGGCGGCTCCCTCTCTTCGTGCTCTGCGTGGTGCCCCACCTGCTCCGTGCGCGGCGGGTGCTTTCCGCCGCCGACACCTCTGCCGGCACCTGTGTCTCATCGAACACCGGAGGGCCCCGCGTCATTCCCGGCCCGCGCGCCACGTCCCTCTCCGACCGGTTCCCCCGCTCCTCCCGCGCCGGGTCCGCCGCGGCTCCGGACCGGACGGCGGGGGGCGTGGCCCGACGGTCACCCCGCGCCGGGCAGCCCCGTGATCCAGTCGGCGGCGGCGTCGGTCAGCACCGCCAGCGCCGCCTCCTCGGAGAGCGCGCCCTCCTTCGGGCGCTTCGGCACGGCGAAGCCGTGGTCGCCGCCCGGCACCGCCGTCAGCGGGACGCCGGGCGGGAACTCCCCAGGGCGGCCGAAGGGATCGCGCTCCCCCTGGAGGACGAGCACCGGCAGCTCGGCGGCGGCCCCGGTCAGTTCCTCCGCCCGCGACTTCCCGGGCTTCCCCGGCGGGTGCAGCGGGAAGGCGAGCGCCAGCACCGCGAGCGCCCCGAGCCCGGCGGCCGTCCGGCACGCGACCCGGGCACCCGCGCTGCGGCCTCCGGCGACGACGGGCGGCCCGGCCGCCGCCAGCCGCGGCCAGAGCGCGGTCCACGCGGTGTCCAGGGTCCCGGGCGCGGGCGCCACCTTGTTACCGGCCACCCGCCAGGGCTGTTCCACCAGGGCGACGGTCACGCCGTGGCCGGGCAGTGCCCCGGCGAGCGCCCGCAGGTCCCGCGCCTCGATCCCGCCGCCCGCGCCGTGTCCCAGCGCCAGCACCGCCCGGGGCCGGGAGGCGGGGTGCCAGGTGAGGCGTGCGTCACCGCTCGGGGTGCTGACCGTCTCCGTGCTCGTACCGCGACTCATGCCGTGACGCTACCGCCGGGCCCCGCGCGCCCCCGCCACCGACGGCGCCCCGGGAGCGAGACGAGGGACGGGACGACGGACGGGCCCGCCGAACCGGGCGGCTTAGCTGGCACGTCTCCGCGGGCGGCTCAGCTGGGCGGGATCGCCGGACGGGGAGGTGGGGCGCGCTAGAACAGCGTGCTCTCCTCCGGCTCGCGGGCGTGCTCCTTCTCCAGCAACTCCGGCCCGTTGTTCCGCACGCTGCTGACGGCCCTGCCGACCGGGTAGGCCCGCATCAGCCCCCCGGGCGGTGGAGCGAGGAGTTCCCGCAGCTCGGGACCGTCCCCCAGGGCGGGGTCGAGCCAGGCGCCCCACCGGTCCGGGGTGAGCGTCAGCGGCATCCGCGGGTGGATCTCGGCGAGCGTCCCCGGCCCGTCCTCGCCGGTGTCCCCGTCCGGTTCGGGCGCGAGGGGGCCGGTCTCCGCCTCGGTGGTGATCACCGTGCAGGTCGCCCACCACGCCTGGGGGTGGCCGTCCGGCAGGGTCCGGTCCCGCCAGAACTCGTACAATCCCGCCATGGCCAGCACCGAACCGTTCCCCGGGGTCACGAAGTACGGCTGCTTCGGCGTCCGCTTCTTCCCGCCCCGCTGGCCGGGGGTGGGGACCGTTCCGCCGCCGCGCCCCGGGTCCTCACCGGGGACGGTGGAGGCGGTCGGCTCCTGCCACTCGTAGTAGCCGTCGGCGGGCAGCAGGCAGCGCCGTTTCGCGAACGGAGCGCGGTAGGCGGGCTTCTCGTGGACGGTCTCCGCGCGGGCGTTGATCATCTTGACGGCCATCTCGGGCGACTTGGCCCAGCCCGGCACCAGACCCCACCTAAGGGGCCGCAGCTGCCGCACCGGCCGCGGATCGTCCGAGCCTCTGACCGGACGGTCGAGCACCGCGTACACCTGCTTGGTCGGCGCCACGTTCCAGTCGGGGACCAGGGTCTCGGCCGGGTCCCACTTCTCCACCTCGAAGAGCCCTGCGAGGTCCTCGGGGGACCGGCTCGCTGCATACCTCCCGCACATAAGTGCCACACTGCCACGGCACGTCCCGTCGGCGCCGCGCGTTACGCGGAACACCTCCGTCCCACGGCCTCGCGTGGGCGCCGCACGCCACCGCCGTGGCGCGCCCACCCGCGCGGACGAAGCGGCCCCGCCCACCGGGCGTCGGACGTCCGGACATCCGAACGTCCGGCCATCCGGAACGGCGGCGGCGGCGTCCGCGTCGATGAGGGTGTCGGCGCGCGCGGCGATGCCCGCCCGGCGCACAGCGGCGGCGCGGCCCGGCCGCGCGGACGAGGACGGCGCGACGCCCCACCGGGGGGCCGTCGCGGAGCGCGGCCGGGCGAAGCGGACGGCCGTGACCAGGGGAGGGTGAAGGCAGGAGATGGCGGCGGAGATGGCAGAGACGAGCCTGGGCGACCTCTGGGACCGGGTCTTCGGGACCCAGCCCGACCCGGACCCGTGGCTGGTGGTGGCCATGGGGGTGGCGGCACTGGCGGTGGTGCTGCCACACGGCCCCTGGCGGCTCGCCCGCAACGCCGTGACCATCGCGCACGAGGGCGGGCACGGCCTGGTGGCCCTGCTGTCGGGGCGCCGCCTGGACGGTATCCGGCTGCACTCGGACACCTCGGGCCTGACCGTCTCCCGGGGCAAGCCCACCGGCCTCGGCATGGTGCTGACGGCCGCGGCGGGCTACACCGCGCCCTCACTGCTCGGCCTCGGCGGCGCCTGGCTGCTGGCCGCCCACCACATCACGCTGCTGCTCTGGGGTGCGACGGCGCTGCTCCTGCTGATGCTGTTCATGATCAGGAACGCCTACGGGGTACTCACCGTCCTCGTCTCGGGCGGCACCTTCCTGCTGGTGTCCTGGCTGACCGAACCCGAGGTACAGGCCGGTTTCGCGTACGCCGTGGTCTGGTTCCTGCTGCTCGGCGGGGTGCGCCCGGTCTTCGAGCTCCAGACCAAGCGGCGGCGCGGCGGCGCCCCGGACTCGGACGCCGACCAGCTGTCCCGGCTGACCAACGTCCCCGCGGCGTTCTGGCTGCTGCTCTTCCACGCCGTCGCGCTCTGCTCGCTGATCGGCGGCGGACGCTGGCTGCTGGACCTGTAGACGTCAGTCCCCCCGTCCGGACGACCCGCACGCCGTACGCCCGGCCCCGGACGCCGAGGCGGCCCGCCGGGGACGGGGGCGGGCCCGCCGGGAGGAGCGCCGGAGGCCGGGCGCCGGACCTGCCCGGGCGCGGTACGGGGGAGCCGGACCCGGCCGGGACCGCGCGCGGCCGTCGCCCCTCGTCTCCGTCCCGCTCCGTTCCTCTCCGTCCGTCGCCGTGTCGTCTTCGTTCGTCTTCGTTCGTCTTCGTTCCCGCATCCCTCCGTCTTCGCACAGCGCCCGGGTCCCTCCGTTCCTGACCGATATCTGCCCTCTGCCGTACGCACTACAGTGAGTCGCATGACCGAGTACACCGGCCCTTCCCTCCCGTCCCACCGAGCGTCCCGGTCCACCGGGCCGGTTCCGTCCGGGGAGCCGGAGGGAGACGCCGGTCTCCCGGGCCTGTGGCCCGCCCCCCACGCCCACGGGCCGGTCGACGCCACGGTGACCGTCCCCGGGTCGAAGTCGGTCACCAACCGCGGCCTGGTGCTGGCCGCCCTCTCCACCGAGCCCGGCTCGCTGCGCCGCCCGCTGCGGTCCCGGGACACCCTGCTGATGGCGGCGGGCCTCCGGGCGCTGGGCGCGCAGATCGAGGAGACACCCGCCTCCAGCACGGCGGCGGTCGCGGGGATGGCCGATCCGTCCGGCGCGGACGACGTCGGTGAGGTGTGGCGGATCATCCCGTCCGGCATGCGCGGTCCGGCCACCGTCGACGTCGGCAACGCGGGCACCGTGATGCGCTTCCTGCCACCGGTCGCGGCGCTCGCCGACGGCCCGGTGCGGTTCGACGGCGACCCGCGGTCCTACGAACGTCCGCTGGGTGGCGTGATCGACGGGCTGCGCGCCCTCGGCGCCCGGATCGACGACGAGGGGCGCGGAGCGCTGCCGCTGACGGTGCGCGGCGGCGGCGCCCTGCCCGGCGGCCGGGTCGAGGTGGACGCCTCCTCCTCCAGCCAGTTCGTCAGCGCCCTGCTGCTGTCCGGGCCCTGCTACGACCAGGGCGTCGAGGTGCGGCACACCGGCGGCACCCTGCCCTCGACGCCGCACATCCGGATGACCGTCGACATGCTGCGCCAGGCGGGCGCGCGGGTCGACGCCCCGGAGGACGGCGGGGAGCCGAACGTGTGGCGGGTGACCCGCGGCGCGCTGCTCGGCCGGGACCTCACGGTCGAGCCCGACCTCTCCAACGCGCAGCCCTTCCTCGCCGCCGCGCTGATCACCGGCGGCCGGGTCAGGGTCCGCGACTGGCCCGAGCACACCACCCAGCCCGGGGACGCGCTCCGGGAGATCCTCACCGCGATGGGCGGCTCCTGGGAGCGGGACGACCACGGGCTCACCTTCCGGGGCGGCGGCTCGCTGCACGGCGTCGACCTCGATCTCGGGGACGTGGGCGAACTCACGCCCGGCATCGCGGCGGTGGCCGCGCTGGCGAACGGCGAGTCGGTGCTGCGCGGCATCGGCCACCTCCGGCTGCACGAGACCGACCGGCTGGCGGCGCTCGCCAAGGAGATCAACGGCCTCGGCGGGGACGTCACCGAGACCCCGGACGGACTCCGCGTCCGGCCCCGGCCGCTGCGGGGCGGGGTGTTCCACACCTACGACGACCACCGGCTGGCGACGGCGGGCGCGCTGCTGGGCCTGGCCGTGCCCGGGGTACGCGTGGAGAACATCGGCACGACCGGCAAGACCCTGCCCGACTTCCCCCGGCTGTGGCACGAGATGCTCGGCACCCCGGCTGGCGAGAGGGCCTGAGCCACGCCATGCGCCGCTACGGCAAGCACACCGACGAGGACGACGTCCGGGTCCGCCCGAGCCGTAAGGGCAGCCGGCCCCGGACCCACACCCGCCCGAAACACGAGGACGCGGCGGAGGGCATGGTGCTCACCGTCGACCGGGGGCGACTGACCTGCCTGGTGGAGGACCGTACGGTCACCGCGATGAAGGCGCGCGAACTCGGCCGGAAGGGCGTGGTCGTCGGCGATCACGTGGCGGTCGTCGGCGATCTGTCCGGGGAGAAGGACACCCTGGCCCGGATCGTCCGCGTGGAGCCGCGCAGCTCCGTACTCCGCCGCAGCGCGGACGACAACGACCCGTACGAGCGGATCGTCGTCGCCAACGCCGACCAGCTGGCGATCGTCACCTCGCTCGCTGATCCGGAGCCCCGCCCCCGGCTGATCGACCGGTGCCTGGTCGCCGCGTTCGACGCCGGGCTCGAACCGCTGCTGGTGCTCACCAAGTCGGACCTCGCCCCATCGGAGCCACTGCTGGAGACGTACGCGCCGCTCGGGGTGCGGCACACCGTCACCAACCGCGCCGAGCTGGCCGGGGGCGAGGCGGCCGAACGCGTACGGGCCGAACTGTCCGGCCGGACCACGGCGTTCGTCGGGCACAGCGGCGTGGGCAAGACCACCCTGGTGAACGCGCTGGTACCACGGCGGCAGCGGGCCACCGGACACGTCAACGCGGTCACCGGACGCGGCCGGCACACCACGACCTCGGCGCTCGCGCTGCCACTGCCCGGCGACGACGGCTGGGTGATCGACACCCCCGGGGTGCGCTCCTTCGGGCTGAACCACGTCGATCCGGCCCGGGTCATCCACGCCTTCCCGGACCTCGAACCGGGCACCGCCGAGTGCCCCCGTGCCTGTGGTCACGACGAGCCGGACTGCGCTCTCGACCGGTGGGTCGCCGAGGGGCACGCCGAGCCCGCGCGGCTGCACTCGCTGCGGCGGCTGCTGGCGACGCGGGAGCGGCGCGAGGGCGATTGACCCCGATCAGCGCGTGACCTGTGCCTACGCTGTCCCGGAGCGGTGGGCCGGACCGCCGGACGCCGCGCGGTGCGAGGAGAGGCGGAGCCCTATGCCGTGGCTGCTGGTCGTTGTCGCCGGGGTGCTGGAGACGGGCTTCGCGGTGTGTCTCAAGCTCTCGCACGGCTTCACCAGGCTCTGGCCGACCATCGCCTTCTGCGCCTTCGCGCTCGGCAGCTTCGGGCTGCTGACGCTCGGGCTGAAACGGCTGGAAGTGGGCCCCGCCTACGCGGTGTGGACCGGTATCGGCGCGGCGGGTACCGCGATCTACGGCATGTTCTTCCTGGGGGACGTGGTCTCCACCCTCAAGCTGATCTCCATCACGCTGGTCATCGTCGGAGTCATCGGCCTTCAGCTCTCGGGCGGCGTCCACTGACCGAGGGCGTCCGGTCCGGGAGGCTCCGCCGTGGGGCGACCGGCCTGGCGCCCCGGCCCCGAGTCCCATCCGGGGTCCGCTCCGGAGTCCGGTGCTGGGCCCGGTCCTGGGTTCGCTCCTGGGTTCGCTCCGGCGGGCGTCCCGCTCACGGGGTGGCGAGCAGCGCCCGCACCACCTCGTACACCCGCCCGCAGGGCTCCTCGTACCCCCGCGGCCCCCGCTCCCCCGGCTCCCCCCACTCTCCCGGTTCTCCCGGCTCTCCACGGCCTCCCCGCTCCGCCCGCTCCGGCTGGGCCGCCGCCCGGGACTCGTCCCGCGACGGCGCCACGACGTAGGACAGCGCGACCCGCAGCCCCACCTCGTACGCGCGGGCCGTCTCCGGGCCACCCCGCTCCGCGTCCTGCGGCAAGTCGCCGTCCAGCGACGGCAGCCCCTCCCGGGTGCGTTCGCACAGCACGGTGGCCAGCTCCCCGGGGTCGGCGGGCAACCCACCGGGGCGTACCCGGCGTACCGGGGCCGGTAAGGGCATGCGGGGCGTCCAGCAGCCGGTGAGCGCGGCCCGCACGATGGGTTCCTCGTGCGCGGCCCGCAGCATCCAGTCGGCCGCCGCCGAGCAGCACCCGGCCGGTCCGGCGCCGCGCCGCCGCGCCGCGCGGGCCGCCTCCGCCGCGCCGTCCAGGAAGCCCTGGACCAGGCCGTCGACGAGCGCGGCGCCCAGCCCCTCCTTGCTGCCGAACTCGTTGTAGAGGGTCTGCCGCGAGACACCGGCGCGCGCGGCCACATCGACCATGCGGACGCCCGTCCACGGCTGTTTCCGGACGGCCGTGTGCGCGGCTTCCAAGAGGCTCTGGCGTGCGGTGGGCACCGTTTCCTCCCGACCCCGACGGCTGGAGTGCGGCACAGAATTGACGGGCCGCCAGGGGGTGTCAACCCCCCGCGCGCCCGCCGTCACGCGGTGCCGGAGCCGTCCCTCGCCCATTCGGCCATGGCCCTGTGGCCGGTGATACACCCGGTCGATACTGTTCGGACATGCCGGACTACCACGATGATCTGCGTCTCGCCCACGTGCTGGCGGACGCCGCCGACGCCGCGACCATGGAGCGGTTCAAGGCGCTCGACCTCAAGGTCGAGACCAAGCCGGACATGACTCCGGTGACCGAGGCGGACAAGGCGGCGGAGGAGCTGATCCGCACGTCACTGCGGCGCACCCGGCCCAGAGACGCCGTGCTCGGGGAGGAGTTCGGCACCGAGGGCGGCGGTCCGCGCCAGTGGGTCATCGACCCGATCGACGGAACGAAGAACTACGTCCGCGGCGTCCCCGTGTGGGCCACGCTGATCGCGCTCACCGAGCGCGGCGAGCAGGGCGACCGGCCGGTGGTCGGCGTGGTCTCGGCCCCCGCGCTCAACCGCCGCTGGTGGGCCGCGGTGGGCGGCGGCGCGTACACCGGGCGGAGCCTCGCGCAGGCCAGCCGCCTCCAGGTCTCGCGGGTCCAGCACGTGCGGGACGCCTCGTTCGCGTACTCCTCGCTGCACGGCTGGGAGGAGCGCGGGATGCTCGGCGGCTTCCTCGACCTGACCCGCGACTGCTGGCGCACCCGCGGATACGGCGACTTCTGGCCCTACATGATGGTCGCGGAGGGCTCGGTCGACATGTGCGCCGAGCCGGAGCTGTCCCTGTGGGACATGGCGGCCAGCGCGGTGATCGTGGAGGAGGCTGGCGGCTCCTTCACCGGGCTCGACGGGCGGCCCGGCCCGCACAGCGGCAACGCGGCGGCCTCCAACGGCCTGGTCCACGACCAGATGCTGCGCTACCTCACCGGCTGACGGCGGGAGGGGCACCGTCCGGGCAGCACGGAGGACCGGGGTCCCTGATCCCCGGTCCTCCGTGGTCGTGCGGCGGGCGGGCGGTCAGCCGCGCAGCGCCCGCACCGCGGCCTCCAGCCGCTTGCCGAAGTCCTCGTCCGCGCGGCGGAAGTTGCCGATCGCCCGGCTGGCGATGTCCTCGCGGGAGACGCCCGAGATCGCGCCGGCCAGGTTGTCGATCAGCCGCTGGCGCTCGTCCTCCGACATCAGCCGGTAGAGGTTGCCCGCCTGGACGAAGTCGTCGTCCTCGGCGTGCGCGGGCGCCTCGTGGTCACCGGTGACGCCGCTGACCGCAGTGGGGCCCCAGAGCGGGCGGTCGGTCTGGGCCGGGCCGCCGAAGCTGTTCGGCTCATAGTTCTTCGCGCCGCCGTGCCGGCCGTCGTACAGCGCGCCGTCCCGGCCGTGGCTCCGCGCCTCGGTGGCCTTCGGCTCGTTGACGGGCAGCTGGTCGGCGTTGATGCCGACGCGGTAGCGGTGCGCGTCACCGTAGGCGAAGAGCCGTCCCTGGAGCATCTTGTCCGGCGACGGGCCGATGCCGGGCACGAAGTGGTGCGGCGAGAAGACGGACTGCTCGGTCTCGGCGAAGATGTTGCGCGGGTTGCGGTTCAGCTCCAGCTTCCCGATCTCGATCGGCGGGTAGTCCTCGTGCGGCCAGACCTTGGTCAGGTCGAACGGGTTGAAGCGGTACCGCGCCGCGTCCGCCTCCGGCATGATCTGCACCCGCACGGTCCAGCGGGGGAAGTCGCCGCGTTCGATGGACTCCCGCAGGTCCCGCTGGTGGCTGTCCGGGTCCTGACCGGCCAGCTGGTCGGCCTCGGCCTGGGTCAGGTTCCTGATGCCCTGGTCCGTCTTGAAGTGGTACTTGACCCAGAAGACCTCGCCGTCGGCGTTGTTCCACTGGAAGGTGTGCGAGCCGTAGCCGTTCATGTGGCGGTACGAGGCGGGGATACCGCGGTCGCCGAAGAGCCAGGTGACCTGGTGCGTCGACTCGGGTGAGAGGCCCCAGAAGTCCCAGACGCTGTCCGCCTCCTGCGAGCCGGTGTAGGGGTCGCGCTTCTGGGTGTGGATGAAGTCCGGGAACTTGATGGCGTCCTTGATGAAGAACACCGGGGTGTTGTTGCCGACGAGGTCGTAGTTGCCCTCCTCGGTGTAGAACTTCAGCGCGAAGCCACGCGGGTCCCGCACCGCGTCGGCGGCGCCGAGGTTGCCCGCCACCGTCGAGAAGCGCAGGAAGACCTCGGTCTCCTTGCCGACCTCGGACAGGAACCCGGCACGCGTGTACGCGGTCACGTCCTCGGTGACGGTGAAGGTCCCGTAGGCACCCGCGCCGCGCGCGTGGACGACCCGCTCGGGTATGCGCTCCCGGTTGAAGTGCGCGAGCTTCTCGATCAGCAGCTGGTCCTGGATCAGACCCGGGCCACCGACGCCCGCGGTCTGGCTCTGCTGGTTGTCCGCCACCGGAGCCCCGGCTTCGGTGGTCAGCGGTCCGTTGTTCTCCTGCACCGGCACGGGCCTCTCCTGTCCTTCGGTCTCGTCGGAAGATCCGGAAGTGATCCTACATTGGACTAAGTCCAAGTCAAGAAGTGTCCGAGTTCCGTACCCGTTCTGCCTCCGGACCCACACTGCTACCCTGGGCCCATGAGTGACCTGCTGGAACGACTCCGTGAGCGCGGCTGGCGACTCACCGCGCAGCGGCGAGTCGTCGCCGAGGTGCTCAACGGCGACCACGTCCACTACACCGCGGACGAGGTGCACGCCCGCGCGGTCGAGCGGCTGCCCGAGATCGCCCGCGCCACGGTCTACAACACGCTCAGCGAGCTGGTGGCCATCGGTGAGGTCATCGAGGTCAGCACGGACGGCCGCGCCAAGCGGTACGACCCCAACACCCGCCACACGCACCAGCACCTGATCTGTTCGCGCTGCGGCACCATCCGGGACGTCCACCCGACCGGCGATCCACTCGCCGCGCTCCCCGAGACCGAGCGGTACGGCTTCGCCATCGCGGACGCCACCGTGACCTACCGGGGCGTCTGTCCCGGCTGCGCCACCGACTGAGCGGACTCGCGCCCCGCCTGCCCCCAGCCCCGGCGTCCGGCTGCCCGACGCCCATCCGACGGCGGCCGATGGGCGGCCCTCCCGCACGCCCCGGACCCCTGGCGCCCGCGCCGCCGACCCCGGAGACATCCCACTCACGCCACTCAAGGCGCCGGGGGCGACACCAGCGCACCCGGAGTCGCGCACCGGCCTCGGGGTGATCCGAAGGGGCCGGAGTGATCCACACCACGGACGCCCGCGAACCCTCGGCCTCTCCCGGCGCCAGAGCGGCCCAGCCCCTTCGAACGCGGCCTGCTTCCCGCCCCGGCCACCCGGAAGCGCACACGGGAGCGGTAGCAGCCCCGGGGCAGGAGGCAGAGACCAGCGCGAGGCAGAAACCGAGAGGCAGAAGCGGAGACACAAGCGAGAGGGCCCGGATCCATTGGATCCGGGCCCTCTCATCAGTAGCGGGGACAGGATTTGAACCTGCGACCTCTGGGTTATGAGCCCAGCGAGCTACCGAGCTGCTCCACCCCGCGTCGATGTGTCTTTACTCTAACCCCGCGCTGACCAGCCGTGCAAATCCGTCCCCCGGCCCCACCGCACACCCCGTCTCGCGAACCCGTGCCCGCCCACCACGGACCGCCCCACCTCCGGCCGGCGGCCTCTCCGGCGCCCAGCTCCGCGTCCGCGCTCCCGTCCGGGCCCCGGGGCCGGACGCGACGTCAGGACGGGCGGGCCCCCGAGGGAGACCCACCCGCCCCACGCGCTTCCGGACGCCGTGTTCCGGCGCCTTCCGGCGGCTACGCGCCCTTCGCCGTCGACTCGGCGCGCAGCGCGTCCCGCAGCTTCGCGGCGCGCTCGGCGACCTCGGCCGGACCGAGTTCGATGGCGCGCGCGCACCAGTGCTGGCCGTCGCTCAACTCACCGCGCCGAGCGCTGATCAGGGCCAGCCGCAGCGCGGCCCGGCCGTGACCGCCCTCGGCGGCACGGGTCCACCAGAGCGCGGCCTCCGGCTCGCTGCCCTCCCGGGCGAGCAACAGCCCCAGGTTGAACGCGCCGTGGATGCTGCCCGCCTCGGCGGCCAGCCGGTACCAGCGGGCCGCGTCCACGATCTCGCCGCGCGCCGAGGCGCACATGCCCAGCCGCACCTGGGCCCGCCGGTGCCCCAGCTCGGCGGCGCGGCGGTACCACTCCTCGTACTCCGGCGGCTGCGCGCCCTCGGCCGGAGCCGAGGGGACCGCCGGAAGGGCGTCGCCGTCCTCCTCCCGGCCGCGGCGCTCCAGCAGCGAGCCCAGCCGGAAGGCGCCCTCGACGCTGCCGCCACCCGCGGCGTGCCGCAGGTGGCGTTCGGCACGCTCCGGGTCGTTCTCCCGCAGCAGCGCGATGCCGACCTGGAGAGCCGCCTCGGCGTGGCCGGAGGCCGCCGCCCGCTCGTACCAGTGGCGGGCGGAGCGCTCGTCCCCACGGGCCGCGTGCAGGATGCCGAGATTGAACGCGGCGTCCACACTGCCCGCCTCGGCGGACTTGGAGAACCACGGCTCGGCGCCCTCGGCGTCGCCCCGCTGCAACAGCAGCACGGCCAGCGCGTTGGCGCCCTCACGGTGCCCCGCGTAGGCGGCCCGGCGGTACCACTGCTCGGCCTGCGCGGTACGCCCCTGGGCGGCGCAGAGCAGCCCGAGGTTGAACGCGCCGTTGTCACACCCGGCGTCCAGGGCCGCCAGGTACCAGCGCTCGGCCGCCTGCCGCTCACCCCGGTCGGCGTGGAGCGCGCCGAGCGCGTTCGCGGCGTTGCCGTCGCCGTCGTCGGCGGCCTGCCGCCACCACACCTCGGCGCTCTCCTCGTCTCCCGCGTCCCGAAGGAGGAAGCCCAGCGCGCACGCGGCCCGTGGCTCGCCGTCCCGCGCCGAGGTGAGGTACCAGCGGCCCGCCTCCTTCAGCTCCCCGCGGCGCTCCAGGATGGTGCCGAGACGCAGCGCGGCCCGGCGGTGCCCCCGCGCCGCCGCCTGCCGGTACCAGCGCTCAGCCTCCCGCTCCAGCTCGGCCCGGCCGCTCTCGGCGGCCTCGGCCCGGGTGCCGGTCAGTCGGGCGACGCGGTAGGCGGCCTCGCGGTGGCCGCGTTCGGCCGCCGCCCGGAACCACTCCTCGGCGCCGCCCTCGCCCCGGTGCTCCAGCAGGTCGGCGAGCGCGTAGGCGCCGAGCACGTGGCCGGACTCGGCGGACTGCCGCAACCAGTAGTGGGCCGTCGGCTCGTCTCCCCGCTCACGGTGGTGACGGCCGAGGGAGTGCGCGGCGGCCGCGGACCCCGCGACCGCGGCGACGCGCCACCAGTCGGCGGCCTCCTCCGCGTAGCCGCGCTGGTGCAGCAGCACGCCGAGGTTGTTGGCCGCGGCGCGGTCCCCTCCGGCGGTCGCGGTCCGCAGGTGCGGTTCGGCTCCGTCGAGGTCCCCACGGCGCAGCAGTTGAGCACCGAGGACGCTGCCGGTGGCGATCTCCTCGGCTTCCTTCGTTCCCGTGCGGCGTGGAACGGCACCTCGCGGTCCGTTACGCCTGCCCTTGTCCCCCATAAGCTCCATCGTCGCACCACCCGCAACCCGCGTACACCTGGTATACCGCAGCCGGTGAGGTCACTTCGGCGGTTTGTCGACTTCCCGATACGGAGATACCTCAAACCAGTTACCGGTGGTCCGTGTATGCGAACGAGCCCGCGTGGCCAACCGCGCGGCGGACACGGGCGGGACGAGCCTCGCGGGAACTCGTCGGATCGACGAGGACGGGACCCTGTGGGAGCAACGAAGAGGGACCCGGAGTCAGTTGACTCCGAGTCCCTCTCGATATCAGTAGCGGGGACAGGATTTGAACCTGCGACCTCTGGGTTATGAGCCCAGCGAGCTACCGAGCTGCTCCACCCCGCGTCGATGTGTGCACAACACTACACCATGATCCGGGGTGCTCCGTTCGGGGTCGGTGATCGCATCTCGCTCCCGAACGGCGCCCGGGGGCACGGCCGTTGAGCGACCGTGCCCCCGGGACCCTCGTCACGGGTTCGCGACTCAGGTGTCGCTCGTCTCCTTACGCGCCTTCTCGGCTCGCTTCAGGGCCTCGTCCAGCTCCTTCTGGGCCTTGCCGTAGGCGTCCCAGTCGGGCGTTCCCTCCAGCGCGTCCTGGCTGTCCTTGAACGCGTCGAGAGCGTCCTGCACGGCCTCGTCCCGGCTGCCGGACCCACCGCCGCCGGTGCCCTGGTCCTCGTCCTTCTCCTTGTCTCCGGAGTCGGAGCCGCTGTCCTCGTCTCCCGAGTCCCCGGAGTCGCCGGAGTCGCCTCCGTCGGCGTCGAACACCTTGTCCAGGGCCTCTTCGAGGGTGTCCTCGAAGGCGATCTGCTCTCCGTAGGTCACCAGGACCTTCCGCATGCGCGGATAGTTGTTCCCGGTACCTCGGACGTACACCGGCTCGACGTGGAGCAGTCCGCCCTCCAGTGGCACGGTCAGCAGGTTTCCGTACTCGATCTCGGAGTCACCGCGTTTCAGCAGGTTGATCTCCTGCGCGATCGCCGGATCGGAGTTGAACTTGCTCTGGACCTGCGACGGACCGGCGACTCCGGTGTTGGCCGGGAGTTTCAGGATTCTGATCTTGCCGTACTCATCGCTTCTCGCGTCCGCGTCGATGGCCATGAAGGCGCCGAGCGTCTCGCGTTTGTTCGGGTTGTACGTCGTCGTCAGCGAGAACCGCTGTTCCTTCTGGTCCGGCATCCGCATACTCAAGTAGTAGGGCGGAACCGAGTTGCCCTTGTGCGTCGGGTCGTCCGGCACCTGCCAGCGCTCACTGCCGCTGTAGAACTGCGACGGCGAGGTGACGTGGTACGTCTGGAGCAGATCGCGCTGCACCTTGAACAGGTCCTGCGGGTACCGCAGGTGATCCATCAGCTGCTTGCCGATCTCGGACTTCGACTTGACGGTGTCGGGGAAGGCCTTCATCCAGGTCTTCAGCACCGGGTCCTTCGTGTCCCACTCGTACAGGTCCACGCTGCCGCTGTAGGCGTCCACCGTGGCCTTGACGGAGTTGCGGATGTAGTTGACCCGGTCCTCCTGGGCCACCACCGAACGCTCACCGTCGGTCAGCGAGTCCGCCGTGGTGTCCCCGAGCGTCGTGCGCGAGGAGTACGGGTAGCCGTTGGAGGTGGTGTAGGCGTCGACGATCCACTTGATCCGACCGTCTATCACGGCGGGGTACGGGTCGCCGTCGATCGTCAGCCACGGGGCCACCGCCTCGACGCGCTCCTGCGGCGTCCGCTTGTACAGGACGCGTGACCCCTCGCCGATCGCCCCCGAGTAGAGGATCTGCGGCTCGTTGAAGTTGATGGCGTACGCGGCCCGGTTGAAGGTGTTCGACAGGTTGACGCCGCTGTTGCCGGTGTAGGTGTAGGTCTTCTCACCCTCGTCGGTGGCGTAGTCGAGTTCCTTCTGCGGACCGCCGACGATGGAGTAGTCGGTGGTCTTCTCGCCGTAGTAGATCCGGCCCTCGTACTTGCCCATCTCGCCCCGGGGCGGCAGGTCCTGCTCGGTGAAGGCCGGGGCGCCGTCCTTGTCGACCTCGGTGCCCTTCGCGGCCACCATGCCGTACCCGTGGGTGTACTTGAAGTGCTGGTTGATCCAGTTCTTCTCCGGGATGCCCTCGGTGTTGATCTCCCGGAGGCCGACGACGGTGTCCTTCTCCTCGCCGTCCTTGTTCTTGTACCGGTCGACGTCCAGCGTGGCCGGGAACTGGTAGTAGCCACGCACCTGCTGCTTCTGCTGGTACGTGGGCGAGACGACCGTCGGGTCGAGGAGCCGGAGGCTGGCGGTGGTGTCGGCGGCCTGCCGCAGCGTGTCGTTCTTCTTCTTGCTGACCCCGGAGTAGTCGTTCACCTGCGAGTCATCGATGTCGTACGCCTTGCGCGTCGCCTCGATGTTCTTCTTGATGTACGGCGTCTCCTTGGCCTGCTCGTTCGGCTGGACCTGGAACTTCTGCACCAGCGCGGGGTAGAGGCCGCCGATCAGGATCGCGGAGAGCACCATCAGGCCGAAGCCGATCACCGGCAGCTGCCAGGTGCGCCGCCACAGGGTGGCGAAGAACAGCAGGGCGCAGATGATCGCGATGATGAACAGGATCGTCTTCGCCGGGAGGTACGCGTTGGCGTCGACGTACTTCAGGCCCGTCCAGTTGTCGGTGGCCTTGAAGTCACCCGACTTCACCGCGAGTCCGTACCGGTCGAGCCAGTAGGCGACGGCCTTGAGCGCCACGAAGACGCCGAGCAGCACCGAGAGGTGGCCGGTGGCCTGCGCGGTGGCCCGTGCCCCGGGGGTGGTCACCCGGAGACCGCCGTAGAGGTAGTGGACCAGGGCGGCGGCCAGCAGCGACAGCACGGCGGCGGCGAACCCGAAGCTCAGCAGGAAGCGGTACCAGGGGAGGTCGAAGGCGTAGAACGAGACGTCCTTGCCGAACTGCGGGTCCTTCTCGCCGAAGGAGACCCCGTTCACCCACATCAGCCAGGTGCGCCACTGGCCCGCCGCGGAGGCCCCGGAGATCAGGCCGACGAGGGCGGTGACGCCCAGCAGCACCCACTTCTTGTAGGGCGCGATCCCCATGCGGTAGCGGTCGAGGCTCTGCTGCTCCAGCGACATCGCGCTGAGCGGCGGCCGCAGCCGGTGCGCCAGCCAGATGTTGAAGCCGACGGCCACCGCCATGATCAGACCGAAGGCGGCGAACATGCCGACCTTCGTCCACAGGGTCTTGGTGAAGACGGAGGTGTACTGGACCGAGCGGTACCACAACCAGTCCGTCCAGAACCCCGCGAACATGACGAAGAGCATCGCCAGCACTGCCAGCACGCCCACTGTCATCAGCAGCGTCCGGGCACGCCGGGAGGGCCGACCCACTCTGATCCGTGGCCCGGAGGGGCCTCCGGAGCCCCTGTTCGGCATCTGGAAAGCCAAGGTGCGCACCTCGAAGATCGCGATGGATGAAGCTGGGCCCGCATAGTAAGGCCCACCCTTGCAACTTACTCAACCTTTACTCAGTTCCCGTTTCCGGGGTGGAAGACGGCACGATGTGGGCATGGAAAACCTGCCCCCCAACGGGACCCCGCTGGCCTCCGGCCCCCTCACCCGCGCCGTCCTGGAGATCGACGAGTACGCCTCGGGCCTCGGCTGGGACCAGCCCGCGCGGCTGTTCGCCCTGGTGGACACCGCCCGGCTGCGCGCCGAGGAACCTTCGCTCGCCGGCCAGCTCGGCCTCGACGACTCCGCACCGTCCCCCGCCGGTTCCCTCACCCCGGTGGAGCAGGAGGAGCTGCCGTCGGGCACTCCCCTGGACGAGTTCCTGGCGACCATCGCCTGGCCGGACGCGGTGGGGGGCTGTGCCATGACGGTGGAGCGGGTGATGCTCCCGCCCTCCGTCGAGGCGTCCGTCCCCCCGGACCTCGACGAGCGGCGGCTGGCCGAGTGGGTCGCGGCCCATCCGGAGCGGCAGGAGGTGCGGATGACCGTGGCCGTACTGCGGGACGGCAGCCGGGAGTCGGCGCTGCGCCTGCGGGAGAAGGACTCCGCGACGGAGGTGCTGACCGGCGCCGACCTGGTGCCCGGACTGTCGGAGGCGCTCCAGGCGACCTTCGCGGAGACCTGAGCGCGCGGCCGCCCGGGAGGTGTCCGCCGCCACCCGGGCGGCGCGGCCCCAGGCCGGCGCCGGAGCTGGAGCAGGGGCTGGCCGGGAGGCCGGGAGGAGTGCGAGACGGCGGAGGACGGCGGGGCTGTCGCGGTCAGTCCCGCTGGCACTCCGTCAGCTTGTCGGTGTCGCCCGCGCGGATCTTCTTGAGGGCGTCCATCGCGTCGTCCATGGTGGCGACCTTCACCAGCGTCAGCCCGTCCGGTGTGGTCCGGGCGGCGGTGGCGCAGTTGCCCTCGGGCGTGAGGAAGAACCGGGCGCCCTTGCTCCGGGCGGCGACGGTCTTCATCTGGATCCCGCCGATCGCGCCGACCTCGCTCCGCTCGTCTATCGTGCCGGTGCCCGCGACGAACTCGCCGCCGGTGAGGTCGCCCTTGGTGAGCTTGTCGACGATGCCCAGCGCGAACATCAGCCCGGCGCTCGGGCCGCCGACGTCCGCGAGCTTGATGTCGATCTCGAACGGGAAGGTGTGTCCCACGCCGGGGATGATGCCGACCAGCGCGCGGCCGTCGTCCTTGGCCTTCTCGGTGCGCACGGTGACCTGCTTCGCGTACCGGGCGGGCGGCTTCTCGCCCTTCTTCCCGGCCGCCGCGGCCTTGTCCGCCGGGATCACGGTGAACCGGACCCGCTCCCCCGGCTTGTGCTCGGTGACCAGTTCGGCGACCCGCTGCGGTTTGGTGACCCGGGTGCCGTCCACCGCCTGGATCACGTCGCCGGGGCTGAGCGACGTGTCGGCCGGGCCGCCCTTCGTCACCGAGTCGACGGTGACGTGCGAACTGACCGGCTCGTCGAGCTGCTGGAGTGCCGCGACCTTCGCGCTCTCCTGCGAGGCGCTGAACTCCGCGGCGTTCTCCTCGTCGACCTCCTCGGCCGACTTCCTCTCCGGATAGAGGGTCTTGTACGGGACCACCGCGCTGTCCCGCCGCAGCCAGCCGCTGACCGCCTCCACCAGGTTCATCCGGTAGTCGGCGCCGGTGACCCGCACCGTGGTCATGTTGAGATGGCCGTCCGCCGGATACACCGGGCGGTCCTTGATGCTGAGCACCGGCTCACCGTCGTGGTCCCCCAGGGTGTTCACCGTGGGTCCCGGCGACATCTGCGCGTACGGGACGGTGATCAGCGCCGCCGCGCAGAGCAGTGCTATGAGCAGCAGTGTCGAGGTGAGGAGTGTCGCGGTCCGCCGTGGCATGGCACGACAGTACGGGACGGCCGGGTCAGTCGGCCGCCCGGGCCGGTCCGTCCGGGCCCCCGGGGCCGCTGAGTTCGGCGGGCTCCCCGGCCCGGTCGTGCCCCGGCCGGGCGTCGGTGCGGGAGCGCTCCATGGCCGCGCGGAAGCGTTCGTACCCCGCGACGCCCGCGCTGTCCGGGGTGGTGGTTCGACGGCGCCCGGCCCAGAGGCTCCACAGCGCCGCCACCGCCGCGGCGGTGACCGGAATCAGCAGCCAGGCGAGTGCCGCCACACAGACCTCCCGACCTCATGTGCGCTCCGTGCCCGGTCGGACGACGACCAGCCGGCCAGCAGGGTAACCGTCGGACTCACAACGGTCGTGTCCGGGGGCCGGTTACGCAACCGGAACCGCCACCGCCCGCGCTCCGGGCCCCCGGCGGCCCCGTCCCGTTCCCGGGGCCGGGTCGGTTCCCGGGGCCGGGCCCGTCTTGACGGGCCGGGCTCCTAGACGCCGACCCAGTCCTGGGCGCCGTCGGTGTAGGTCTGGTGCTTCCAGATCGGGACCTCCGCCTTGAGGTCGTCGATCAGCCGGCGGCAGGCGTCGAACGCCTCCGCCCGGTGCGCGCACGCCACCGCGACGACCACGGCGGGGTCCCCGATGGCCAGTTCCCCCACTCGGTGGACCGCCGCCAGGGCGCGGACCGGGAAGTCCGCGGCGACCTTCTCCGCGACGCGGCGCAGTTCGGCCTCCGCCGTGGGGTGCGCGGTGTAGCCCAGCCGTGCGACGCCGCTGCCGCCGTCGTGGTCACGCACCGTGCCGACGAACAGCGCGGTGCCTCCGGCGGCGTCGTCCCCGACGGCCCGGTACACCTCGTCGACGGAGAGCGGGTCGGCGCGGACGCCGAGCAGCCGGATCGGGTCGGCCGCGCCTCGCTCACCGGGGTGCTCCTCCTGGCCGGCGGCGGGGCTCTCGGCGGACTGGTCGTACGTCTCCATGCCGCTCATGCTGCCGTACGCTGCCGGAATCCGGAACCAGCGGACGGGTGCGACGGACGCCACGGACGCGAAGGACACGACGAACGCGGGGCGTGCGACGTGTCCGCACGGGGGCGGGGCGGGTGGTCCTCCGGCGGGGCGGGGCGGACGTCCGCCGGGTGTGGGGCGCGGGCTGTCACAGTCCGCGGCGGCGGCGCACCCGGCGCACCAGCGCGGCGGTGCCGAGCAGCGCGACCGTCGCCCCGGCGGCCCCGGCGGCGGCGGTGGCCTCGGTGCGGCCGAGCCTCCGGCCCGCCACGGTGTGCCGTCCGGCGACCTCCTCCAGCAGCTCGGCGAGGGCCTCCTCGTTGGTCCAGCGGGGCCGCCAGCCCGCGGCGTGCAGCCTGCTGCCGGACACCACCCAGGGGTACATGGTGTACGCGAGGTCCCCGGCGGGTGAGGGGGTCAGGCCGAGCCGGTGGAGGCGGGAGGCGGCGCCGAGCGCCACGCTGGACGGGAGTTCCATGCGCCGGATCCCGGTCAGCTCCTCGACCTCCTCCTGTTCCAGCCAGCCCTCGCAGCCGACGGCGAGGTCCCCCTCGGCCCTCTCCAGCGCCGCGTACTCCAGCGCGGACACCAGGTCCTCGACGTGGCAGAACTGCCAGCAGGGCCGGGAACCGGCGACGACCAGCAGGCGCGGCGACTCGAAGTAGCGGGTGAGCGCCGTGTCCATGCCCGCGCCGACCAGCACGGCGGGGCGCACGACGGTGACGTTCAGCCCGGGGTGGGCGCGGGGCGCGCGCCGGGCGAGGCGCTCGATCTCCAGCAGGTCGCCGACGCCGGTGGCCTCGGCGGTGGCCCGCAGCTCGGCGTCCTCGGCGAGCGGTACGTCGTTGTCCTCCAGCGCCCCGTACACCATGGCGGAGGTGCAGAGCACGACCCGGCGGACCCCCGCGGCGGCGGCCGCGGTGAGGACGGTCTGGGTGCCGCGCACGTTGTAGGCGGTGCGGGCGGCGGGGTCCGACTCCAGGTCGAGGTCGAGGGCGAGGTGGACCACCACGTCCACCGGGTCGCCGTCGCCGCGCAGCCGCTCGGCGATGGCCGGATCCCGGATGTCCAGGGTGTGCCAGCGGGCGCCGGTGTTCTCCCCGCGCCGCTCGTCGAGCGCGACCACCTGCCGGACGTCCGACGTCCCCGTCAGCCTTTCGACCAGCAGCGCACCCACTCCCGAGGCAGCGCCGGTCACGGCGATGGTGGGGGTTCGCGCTACGCGAACGGGGGTCTCGGAGGAACTCACCGGGCGTCTCCAGCGGTTGTTTCTGGTACGGGGTGCGCAGGCCCATCCTGCCTGACGGGTGTCTAGGCTGGAGACCGAGCCCGTCAGATCGCATCGATGATCTTCACCGACCGTCCGACGACACAGAGCCGAGGAAACCGTGAGTGACATCCCATTCGGATTCGGCGTACCTCCAGAGGAGCCCGAGGACGGGGACGAGAACAAGAAGAAGCCGGGCGAGGGCGGCACACCGGGGCCGTTCGGCTTCGGACCCGGTCAGGCCGGGGGCGCGGGCAACCCGCTGGCGGCCATGTTCGGCTCGCTCGGCGCGGGCCAGGGCGGCTTCGACCCGAACGACCTGGGCGCCGCGTTCCAGCGCCTCGGGCAGATGCTCTCCTACGAGGGCGGCCCGGTGAACTGGGACATGGCCAAGGACATCGCCCGGCAGACGGTCGCCGCGGGCGGCGCTCCGGGCACCACCCCCACCGGGGCCGACACCAGCGTCAGCCAGCAGGACCGTTCCGCCGTGGAGGAGGCCGTCCGCCTGGCCGACCTGTGGCTGGACGGGGTGACCTCCCTCCCGTCCGGCTCCAGCTCGGCGGTGGCCTGGAGCCGCGCCGAGTGGATCGAGGCCACCCTGCCGGTCTGGAAGGACCTGGTGGACCCGGTCGCGGAGCGGGTCGGCGCCGCGATGGGCGGTGTCCTGCCGGAGGAGATGCAGGCCATGGCGGGCCCGCTGCTCGGCATGATGCGGTCGATGGGCGGTGCCATGTTCGGTACCCAGATCGGCCAGGCGCTGGGCGTCCTCGCGGGCGAGGTCGTCGGTTCGACGGACGTCGGTCTGCCGCTGGGCCCGGCGGGCAAGGCGGCGCTGCTGCCGGTGAACGTCGCGGCGTTCGGCGAGGGCCTGGGGGTGCCGCGCGAGGAGGTGCGGCTCTACCTGGCGCTGCGCGAGGCGGCGCACCAGCGCCTCTTCGTCCACGTGCCGTGGCTCCGTTCGCACCTGTTCGGCGCCGTCGAGGGGTACGCGCGCGGCATCACGGTGGACACCGCGAAGCTGGAGGACCTGGTCGGGCAGCTCGATCCGCAGCGCCCCGAGGAGTTGCAGGAGGCGCTCCAGCAGGGCATGTTCCAGCCGGAGGACACCCCCGAGCAGCAGGCGGCGCTGGCCCGGCTGGAGACGGCGCTCGCACTCGTCGAGGGCTGGGTGGACGCGGTGGTGCACGCCGCCGCCGAACCGCACCTGCCGTCGGCGCTGGCGCTGCGCGAGACGCTGCGGCGCCGTCGGGCCAGTGGCGGTCCCGCCGAGCAGACCTTCGCCACGCTGATCGGGCTGGAGCTGCGCCCGCGGCGGCTGCGGGACGCGGCCCGGCTGTGGGCCTCGCTAGCGGACGCCCGGGGCCCGGAGGGCCGGGACGCCCTCTGGGCGCACCCGGACATGCTGCCGACGGCCGGTGACCTCGACGACCCCGACGGCTTCGTCCACCGCGAGCAGCCGGACTTCTCCGAGCTGGACCGGATCCTCGGGGACGCGGCGGCGGGCGGCTCCGGGGCGAGCCTGGACAAGGGCCCGAGGGAGCCCGGCGACGCGGATGGCGGGCGGAACGCCCCGGACGGGCCCGGCACGTCGGACGAGCGGCGCGACGGCGGCGGGAACGCCCCGGACGACGGGGGTTCCGGCGGCTCCGGGGACTCCGGTCCGGCGGACGGCGGCCGGTGAGCCCGCGGGCTGACGCGGCGGAAGCGGGCGCGGAGCACGGCCTCCGGGAGGAGGCGGCGCGGACGCTGGAGGAGTGGGCCGCGCCGGACGCTGGCCAGGAGCGGCTGCGCCGCGACTACCTCGACCATCTGCTCGGCCGCCCGGACGCCATGTGGCGTTCCTGCGCCGCCGGGCATCTGACGGCCAGCGCGCTGGTCGTCGACCCGGAGCGGGAGCGGGTGGTGCTGACGCTCCACCGCAAGCTGCGGCTCTGGCTCCAGATGGGCGGTCACTGCGAGCCGGGGGACCGCTCGCTGGCGGGTGCCGCGTCCCGGGAGGCGGCGGAGGAGTCGGGCATCGCCGGGCTGCGGCTGCTGCCGGGCGGGCCGGTCCGGCTGGACCGGCACCACACGCCCTGCGCCTGGCATCTGGACGTGCAGTACGCGGCGTTGGCGCCGTCGGGTGCGGTGGCCGAGATCAGCGAGGAGTCGCTGGACCTGCGCTGGTACGCCTACGAGGAGGTGGCCGCCGTCGCCGACGATTCGGTGGTGCGGCTGCTGGAGGCGACGCGGGCGCGGCTCTGAACGGCGCGGGCGCCTGGCGCCCCGTCCCGCCCCCGCCTGGTCGGCGCGCGGCCGCGCGGCGGGGCCCGAAGGGGGAGGCCCCGGGAGGTTTCGCTGAACTCCCCGGGGCCACCGGTCAGTTGGTGAAGATGTTGCCGCTGTTCTGGCCCGCGGCGCCCTGCGGCCCCATGCCGTACTGGGCGCGCAGTCCGTTGCCGATCTGGGCGTGCTGCGGTGGCAGTACCTCGCTGGGCTGCACCAGGGCGTACCCCTGGCCGAGGAAGCTCAACTCCCAGCCCTCACCGGTGTTGCCGCGCCGCCGCCAGACACCGGAGGCACTGGTCTGTGCCTGGAGCTGCACGCGCAGCCCGGACGACCAGGCGACCACGGCGTCCGCGTCGGCGTTCGCGTAGGTCTCCGGGGTGACCCGCAGCATCAGCGGCTGGCCGGAGGTCATCAGCACCACCTTGCCCTGGCCGGTGATGTTGAGGGTGTGCTTGCCGGTGCCCGAGACGCCGTGCTGGCTGTCCACGGAGATGACCTCCCAGTGCAGGTGGGAGTCGAGCGCCAGCACGTAGCCGCTGTCGACGGTCAGGCCCTCGTGGTCGACGTCCAGGATGTGCACGTACTGGCCGAGGTTGGCGAGGAAGACGGTGCCCTGCCCGGAGCAGCGCATCAGGTCCAGTCCCTCGCCGGTCATCGCGCGCGCCTGCCGCTGCCCGCGCGACTGGAACTCCGCGTCGAACTCCAGCAGCCCCTGGTAGGCGACCATGCTGCCCTGCCGGGCGAGCAGGTCCTCGTGGCCGGTCAGCGCGACCCGCAGCAGTGTCGGGTTCTGTAGGGCGTAGCGGTCCTGCGACTGCACCTCGGTGTAGCCGAACAGTGAACTCTGCATGGTGCGTTCCTCTCCCCCGTCAGCCGCGGGCCCGCAGCCGGTCCGTGCTGTCCTCGCTGGGCTGGACGACGACGAACCCCTCACCGGAGAACGCCATCTGGTACGCCTCGCCGCTGCCGCGCCCGATCATCGAGGACGCCTTGAAGCTGCGCTTGCCCTTCATCTTGAGGTGCGTGGACCAGGCGACGAGCGCGTCCGGGTCGACGCAGGTCTCGTCGTCCCCCCGGCCGCAGTCCACGACGATCGGCGTGCCCCGGGTGGTGATCGCCATCCAGCCGGTGCCGGAGACCGCCACGTTGAACAGGCCCTGGCCGGCGAACTTGGCCATGCCCTTGACCCGTTGCACACCCCACTCCAGGTGGGCGTCGAAGGCGAGCAGGTTGGTGCCGTTGACCGAGATGGTCTCGTTGTTCAGCCCGAGCACGACCACGTCGGCACCGTAGTCCGCGAGGTAGAGCTGCCCGTCGCCGTGGCACCGCATCAGCGGCGCGCCCTCCCCGGTGAGCCACTGGGAGGCGCGCTGGCGCACGGCGGGCGGGTTGGGTTCGTACTGCACAAAGCCCTCGTAGGCCACCATCGAACCGACGCGCGCGAACAGGTCGTTGCCGCTCCGCATCGCGACCCGCAGCATGTGCGCGCCGTGGTTCTCCATCCGGGCGGTGGGCTGCGCCGCTGCGTAGCCCGAGATGAGCTGCTGGTTCATGGCTGACCTCAGACCTCGTACGGCTGGACGACGATGAAGTTGCCGGGGGCGCCCCGGAACTGGAGGTTGACGCTCTCCCCGCTGTGTCCCGGGTAGGCCTGGCGGCGCAGCCTGACCTGGCTGGAGACGATCACCTGCGCGGCCGAGGACCAGGCGACGACGGCGTCCGCGTCGGCGAAGGTGGTGGGGGTCACCGGCAGCACCACCGGGGTGCCGCGCGTGGTGACCACGACGGTGCCGGTGCCCTGGAACTGCATGGTGAACAGGGCGCCGCCGGGTATGCCGTGGCCCTCGATCCGCCGCACCTCGTGGTGCAGGCTCTCGTCGAACGCGAGCACGTGCTCGGCGGAGACGCAGATGCCGTCCCCCTGGAGCTCGATGGGGTGCAGGTAGGCGGCCTCCTCCGCGAGGAAGACCTGCCCGCTGCCGGTGCAGCGCATCAACTGCATCTCCTGGCCGGTGGCGTTGCCGACGACGCGGCCCCGGAACCCGGCCCCCTTGTAGCCGAAGTCGACCTTGCCCTGGTACAGGACCATGCTGCCCTGCCGGGCGAGCACCGGCTGCCCCTGCACGCCGAGGTCGACGCGGGCCAGCTGGCCGTTCTGGAGCGTCCACCGCTGCCCGGTGGGGGCCTCGCGGTACTGCTGGAAGACGGCGCCGATGCCGGCGGGCGGGGTCTGCGGTACCGCGTACCCGGCCTGTGGGGCGCCGGGCGGCGCCTGCGCTCCGGGTTGCTGCGCGAACGGGTTGGCCATCGGCTGTCCCGGGAGCGTGGGCCCGCCCATCGGGGGCTGCGGTGACTGCGGCGCGGGCGGCTGCGGTGGCTGCGGCGCGAACGGGGCGCCGGGAGGCTGCGGCGCCGCGCCGGGAGGCGCGAACACGCCGGGCTGGGTGGGCTGTTGCGACGGGGCCGGTGGGCCCGGCTGGGTCGGCGCCGCGGGCTGCGGAGCCGCGGGGGGCGGGCCGGTGGGGGCGGGCGCGCCGAACTGCGGCGCGGGCGCCGGGGGCGGCTGCGGCGCGGCCGGGGGTTCCGGTGCGGCGGGCGGGGCGAAGGCGGGGGGCGGCGCGGCGCTCTGTCCCGGCGGGGCGAAGCCGGGCACGGCCGCCGGTTCCGGCGCCGCCTCCGGCTCCTCTTCCAGCACCTCGCCGCCGAAGTTCCGCAGCAGCGCGTCCAGTCCGCCGTCGAAGCCCTGGCCGACCGCGGCGAACCGCCAGACGTCCTTGACGTAGAAGTCGCCCAGCATCACCGCGCGTTCGGTGCTGAACTCGGTGCCGCTGAACGCGTAGCGGGCGACCTCGTCACCACCGGCGACGATGCGGATGTAGCCGGAGGTGATCTGCGACATCTGACCGGCGCCGTCCAGCGCCGCGGTGAACGACAGCTTCTGGATCCGCTCCGGGACGCGGTCCAGCGTCACCCGGAAGGACTCGGTGTCCCCGGCCTGCGGGCCGAGGAGTTGGATCGACTCCTCGGGTGAGGTGGGCTGGTTGAAGAAGACGAAGTACCGGTCGTCCGAGAGCCGTTCGTCGGCGTCCAGACCGAAGCAGCTGATGTCGAAGGACAGCCCCTGCCCCTCGATCCGCACCCCGACGTAGAGGTCCGTCCCGGCCGTCAGGTCACTGACCCTGGCCTTGTGTCCGCGTTGGAATTCCCTGCTGGCCATGCGTAACGACCGTCCCCCATCCGACGTGGCTGTGTGTGCCTCAGCCCGGCCAGGTTATCCGGTGAACCGCGCGGTCACTCTCCCCGGTCAGCGTCCCGCTCCCCCTCGGCGAGGTGCGGCAGCCGGGCCGCGGACGCCACCCCCTCCAGAAAGCCACGCGCCCGTTCCGTCCGGGGATAGCACTCCAGCAGTCGCCAGAACCGCGCGCCGTGCCCGGGCACCAGCAGATGCGCCAGCTCGTGCAGCAGGACGTAGTCGACGACGTAGCCGGGCATCCCCTGGAGCCGGTGCGAGAGGCGGATGCTGCCCTCCGCCGGGGTGCAGGAACCCCAGCGGGTGTTCTGGTTGGTGACCCACCGCACCGAGCTGGGCCGGGCCCGCCCCTCCAGGTACCGCGTGGACAGGCGCGCCGCCCGCTCCTCCAGCTCGCCGTCGCCCAGCCGGCGCCGGCTCTCCTGGGCGGCCAGCTTGTCGAGCATCACGCCGACCCAGCGGTCCTCCTCGGCGGCCGACATCCGCGCCGGGATGAGCACGATGGTGCGCCCGCCCTCCCGGTAGGCGGAGACCGTGCGGCGGCGCCGTGCGCTCCGTCGCACTTCGACCGCGCTCCGGTTGACGCTGTTCAGAGGGTCGGAAGGCACCCCTCGACCGTACCCGTCCCGACCGGTGACGTCCCCGTCGCCCGGCAGGTTCCGCACGATTCCCCGAGCGAGCACACTGCTTGTCGCACCAACGCCCGCGCTTGTGGATAACTCACGTCACGCCTTCCCCCTCTCCCCACATACTGACGACGCACGCGACACCCGACCCAGCCAACCCACCCACCCCGGCCGCTCCGGGTCACTCCGGTCACTCCAGCCGTCCCAGCCGTCCCAGCCGCTCCACCCGTCCCAGCCGCCCCGTCCCCACCACACCCACGGGACCTCGCGAAACCCACGCGATCCCCGCACGCGCACCGCGCACCGTCAGGCTCCTCAGGGGGAAGCCCATGCACCCGATGATCAAACCCGCGCTGCGGCGCGGCTGGCGCGACCGGCAGACGGTCCAGTTCGGCATCGCCCCCGCCCACTCCGTCGTCCTCGGCCCGGTGGACGACACCACCGCCAGCCTCCTCGACCTGATGGACGGCACCCGCAGCACCGACCGCCTCAAGGAACACGCCACCGCCCTCGGCCTCGCCCCGGAGGAGGTCGACCGCCTCACCCGGCGCCTCACCGCCGCCGGCGTCCTCGACGACGCCACCGCCCACCGCCGGGCCGCCGCGAGCGTCCCCGACCGCCTCCGCCCCGACCTCGCCACCCTCTCCGCCGTGCACCGCGAGCCCGGCGCCGGAATCCGGCGGCTCACCACCCGGCGGAGCGCGGCCGTCCAGATCCGGGGGGCCGGACGCGTCGGCTCCGCCATCGCCACCGCCCTCGCGGCGGCCGGCGTCGGCCACGTCGACGTCCTCGACGGCGGGCACGTCGAGCCGTGGGACACCCTGCCCGGCGGCATCCCCGCCGACGGCGTCGGCAGCCGCCGGGACACCGCCGCGCGCACCGTGGTCAGCCGCGCCAAGCCCTGGCGGGACCGCTCCCGCGCCCGCGTCCACCTCGTGATCATCGCCCCGCGGGACGGCCTGGACGCCTACGCCCCCGACCCCCGGGCCACCGAACGGTTCGTCCTCGCCGGAACACCCCATCTCTTCAGCGGAGTTGTCGAGGGCACCGGGGTGGTCGGCCCGCTGGTGCTACCCGGCCGCTCCCCCTGCGCCGAGTGCCTGGCGCGGCGCGGCTGCGAACGCGACCCGAGCTGGGGCCTCGTCGTCGGCCAGTGGCGCAGCCCCGCCCGCCGCCGCGCCGGAGTACCCGCTTGCGACGCCGCGCTGGCCACCATGGTCGCGGGCGTCACCGCGGCCTACGCGCTGAACTTCCTCGACGGCGACGGCAACAGCGGCGCCGGCTACCGCCTCCGGTACGCCCTGCCCCATCTCATCTCCGAGACCGACCGGTTCGCCGCCCACCCGGAGTGCCCCTGCGGCGCGGGCGCCCCGCCGGCCACCCCCGCCGAGGAGCAGCCGGACGCCCCCGTACTGGGCGCTCCAGCGCCCACCCCGCACAATGGCCGCGGAGACGACGCCCGCGGCCCCGTCCGCCCGGGCCGTCAGGGAGTTGGAGAAGCGCATGTCTGATCTTCCCCGAAAGGCAATCACCCGCACCGCCAAACTGGCCGCCCTCCCCCTCGGGTTCGCCGGTCGCTCCGCCTGGGGCCTCGGCAAGCGCATCGGCGGCTACTCCGCGGACCTCGTCGGCCACGAACTCCAGCACCGCACCGCCGAGCAACTGTTCAAGGTGCTCGGCGAACTCAAGGGCGGTGCGATGAAGTTCGGGCAGGCCCTGTCCGTCTTCGAGTCCGCGCTGCCTGAGGAGATCGCCGGTCCCTACCGCGCCACCCTCACCAAACTCCAGGAAGCCGCACCCCCCATGCCGGTCGGCACCGTCCACGCGGTACTGGCGGAACGGCTCGGTGCGGGCTGGCGGGACCTGTTCACCGAGTTCGACGACAAGCCCTCCGCCGCCGCCTCCATCGGTCAGGTACACCGCGCCGTCTGGCACGACGGACGGGCCGTCGCCGTGAAGGTCCAGTATCCGGGCGCCGGGGAGGCGCTCATCTCCGACCTCGCCCAACTCGGCCGCTTCGTACGGGTACTGGGCCCCCTCGTCCCGGGGATCGACACCAAACCGCTCATCACCGAACTGCGGGACCGCGTCGCCGAGGAACTGGACTACGCCCTGGAAGCGGAGGCCCAGCGCGCCTACTCCGCGGAGTTCGACGGCGACCCCGCCGTGCTGATACCCGAGGTGGTGCACCAGACGGACGAAGTGCTGATCACCGAGTGGCTGGACGGCGTCCCGCTCGCGCGGGTCATCGCGGACGGCTCCCCGGCCGAACGGGACCGGGCCGGGCAACTCCTCGCCCGCTTCCTCTTCTCCGGCACGGAACGCACCGGGCTGCTCCACGCCGACCCACACCCCGGCAACTTCCGCCTGGTCACTGACGGCCACCCGGATCCCGGGCAATGGCGGCTCGGCGTACTGGACTTCGGCACCGTGGACCGGCTGCCCGAGGGCCTGCCCCCGATGATAGGGACGCTCCTGCGCATGACACTCGACGGAGAGGCCGACGCCGTCTACGACATGCTCTGTGCCGAGGGGTTCGTCAAGGAGACCATCGAACTCGACCCGGGTGAGGTGCTGGACTACCTACTGCCGATGATCGAGCCAGCGCGAGGCGAGTCGTTCGACTTCAGCCGCGAGTGGATGCGCGAGCAGGCGGGGCGCGTAGCCGACCCACGCTCCGCGGCGCACCAGCTCGCGCGACAGCTCAACCTGCCCCCCTCCTACCTGCTGATATACCGCGTCACCATGGGAACCATCGGAGTGCTGTGCCAACTCGGCGCCACCGTGCGGCTACGGGACGAACTGGAGGACGGAGTGCCGGGCTTCCTCCGGGACGAGGAACTCCCCGAGACGCGGTCACCCGAGCCGAAGGACAGCCCCTCCTGACGCACCCGCCAGGTAACCTCCCCGACCAGCCGACCCGGACGGGCAGGCGGGACAGCCAGGGCGGCGGGTGGGACAGACGGCTGGGCGGGACGGACAGGCACCGGACGGTCCGACGGCTGGGGCGTGCCCGATGAGGAGACCGCTTCGGCCGACGGACGGATTCGACCGGTAACGGTGCCGGTGGGCAACGGTGCGCGTTGGTAGGCGGGTCCCGATGACAGACGGTGCCGTTGGTGGGCCACTCCGGTTGCCGGGCGATGCCCATTGCTGGGCGACCCCGGTTGGCGGACGATGCACGTTGGTGGGCGGCTCCGGTTGGCGGACGACTCCAACTGGCGTGCCCTGATAGACGGTTCGGCGTGGGGCGGGGTGGGGTGGGGGAGGGGGGAGGGCCCCAGAGGCCCCGTCAACTCGGCGCCCCCCCGGTCCATCACCTCCTCCCCCCACCCCCACCACCCGCACCCCACCTGACCCACCCATCTGCCCAGGGCTGTCCCCTCCCGAGATGGTTGGAGGCTGACGCCAGGGCCGGTGTGTGTGGGGGGGGCGGGGGCAGAGGCTGGCAGCGGGGGCGGGGCGGACAGGCGAACGCCGTGCTCCCCGAGACGGGGAGCACGGCGTTGGTCCTGGTCCTGGTCAGTGCATGACGACCATGGCGATCGCGCGCTTGGCGCGCAGTCTCGCGCGTCCGGCGCGGCCCTGGAGTCCGGGCCGACGGCGGGTGCGTCCAGGTGGCTGGTCGCGGTGTTGGGGCCCGGTGTCCGGCCTGCGTTGTCGCAGACGGGTCCGAGCCAGGGTTTCTGGCAGAAGTTGCATGTCGCGGTTTCTTTTCTGACGCGGTTCGCGTGTTTCGTTACTGCGGAGCGGCGTGGTTCCGCACCAGCGCTGGGCGCGGGCTCGCCGCGGCTCGTTACTCACCGGGTGGTCGAGGGTGCCTCTGGCCGATCGGCCGGTGGCCGCCCCTGTCGCGGGGTTCACGCCGCCACCGGGTTCTTGCGGGGACGCCCACGGGGCCGCTTGCGCGGTACGACCACACCCTGGACGAAGAGTTCACCGCCCCACACACCCCACGGCTCGCGGCGGTCCTTGGCCCCGGCGAGGCAGGCTTCGCGCAGCGGACAGGTCTGGCAGAGCGACTTCGCGTACTCCACGTCCGCGGGGGCCTCCGCGAAGAAGACCTCCGGATCGTAGGAGCGGCAGGGCACGTCGACACCGAGTCGCTCGATGGCGTCGTCCAGTTCAGTCAGAGTGGTCAGCGGGGCAGACACGGGGTCCTCCGTGGTGGGCTTGGGCGCGAGGTGGTCAGGCATGTGTGACGGGGCGTGCGTTTCGCGATGCACTGTCGGTTTTCCTCGTCTGTTGATGTCTGTTGTCTGGCGGTCCGGCTGGAGGCCGGGCGGTTGGCAAACAGAAGGGCCGCGGATCCCGGTGTGGGTTCCGCGGCCCTGGAAGGTGCCGGCCTGATCTCGCCGATCAGGCTGGTTCTCTCCAGGGTTCGAGCCCACGGAAGGCCCACATGCGCCGCTGCGTCCTCTGGCTTTCTGCACCGGCACCCGCGATCGCGCTGGCAAAGGCATAGGCACGCACCTGTGCCGTCTCCGCTGCTACCGCAAGTGCCTTGGTCGGTCGCTCAGCGCCGCCGAGCATGACTCCGGACAGACCGGTGCCATGGTTGGAGCCGAGCAGGCAGGCGCAGATGACCGAGCGATCGGTCATTTTCATGGCGGTCTTAATGTTGATCACTGGTCTCGCCTCCTCTCGGCGTCTCGGGGCGACCGAAGCCGACCTACGGATTTTCAGGGCTCAGTACAACATGGAAGGGGTTGGGACGAAAAGCCCCGCCCCCTCCACACCTCGGAAGGCTATGAGGGCTGGGACGGCGGGCGCAAACTATTTTTCGGCGCTCTCCGTAACAGCTTCCGTGACATCATCCGGATCTTCGAGTTCCGCTTTCTCGCTGGTCAGCCGCTCGCCCGCGCAGATCGCCAGTACGTCCGCCCCGTAGCGGTCGAGCTTGCGTCCGCCCACTCCGGAGATCCGGCGGAGCGCCAGCTCGCTGTCCGGAACGTTCTCCGCGATGGCCAGGAGTGTCTTGTCGGTGAACACGCAGTAGGCGGGTTGCCCCAGCAGCAGCGCCTGCTCCGAGCGCCATTCCCGGAGCCGTTCGTACAGCTCCTCGTCGAGGTCGGAGGGGCACTCCTCGCAGCGCATCAGCTTCACCTCGCCGGGGTCGGTCAGCGAGCGCCCGCAGACCCGGCAGCGGGCGGGACCCCGGCGGACCCGGCTTCGCGCCGCACGGCTCGGCTCCCCTCGCTCGACGCTCGGGCCGCTGCCCCGCCGCCCGACGGTCGCCCCGCCGGAGCCGGGCCGCAGCCCCTCCAGAAAGCGGCTGGGACGCCGCACGGCCCGGCCGCCCGGGGAACGGGCGAGAGCCCAGGAGAGGCTGAGCTGCCGCCGGGCACGGGTGACGCCGACATACAGCAGTCGACGCTCCTCCTCCAGCTGGGCCTCGGTTCTGGCGTGGGTGATCGGCATCATGCCGTCGGTGAGCCCGACCAGGAACACCGCCTCCCACTCCAGACCCTTCGCCGAGTGCAGCGAGGCGAGCGTGACGCCCTGCACGGTCGGGGCGTGCTGCACGCTGGCCCGCTGCCCGATCTCCTCCACGAGTTCCGGCAGCCCGGCCCCTGGGTTGGCCTCGGCGAAGTCACTGGCGAGGCGGACCAGCGCGGCGAGGGACTCCCAGCGGTCCCGGACGGCCCCCGATCCGGCCGGGGGCTCCGGCTGCCAGCCCTTGGTGCCGAGCACGGCGCGTACCTGGGAGGGCAGGTCGACGGCGTCGTCGAGGAGGGAGTCGTTGCTCCCGGCGCGGGCGGCCCCGCGCAGCGCGACGTGCGCCTCGCGCACCTCCGGGCGTTCGAAGAAGCGCTCGGCGCCCCGGAGTTGGTAGGGCACGCCCGCGTCGGTGAGGGCCTGTTCGTACACCTCGGACTGGGCGTTTATCCGGAACAGGATGGCGATGTCGCCCGGCTGGGTGCCCGCCTGGACGAGGTCCCGGATGCTCCGGGCGACCCCCTCGGCCTCGGCCGGTTCGTCGGGATAGGGGGTGTATCCGGGCTCGGGGCCGGGGTCACGCTGTGAGCGCAGTTCCAGCCGGTGCTCCGCCGCGCGCCCGCTGGCCTGCCCGAGGAGGGTGTTGGCGAGGTGCACCACCTGTGGGGTGGAGCGGTAGTCGCGGACGAGCTTGACCACGGTGGCGCGCGGATGCCGGGCCCGGAAGTCGAGCAGGTGGTCCGAGGTGGCTCCGGCGAAGGAGTAGATCGTTTGGCTGGCGTCCCCGACCACGCAGAGGTTCTCCCGTTCGCCGACCCAGAGTTCCAGCAGCCGTTGCTGGAGTGGGCTGACGTCCTGGTACTCGTCGACGACGAAGTGCTGGTACTGGGCGCGCACGGTCTCGGCGATGTCGGGGCGGTCCTGGAGGACGCCGACGGTGAGCAGCAGGACGTCCTCGAAGTCGATGGCGCCCCGGTCGCGTTTGATCTGTTCGTAGTGCTCGTAGATCCGGCGGATCTCGGCTGGGTCCCGCGGCGCCTCGCGGGAGGCCGCCGCGACGGCGCCCGGGTAGTCCTCCGGGACGGTCTGGGTCACCTTTGCCCATTCGATCTCCCCGGTGGCGTCCCGGAGTTCACCGCGGTCCAGCCGGATCCGGCAGCGCGCGGCGGCCTCCGCGACGACCTGCACCTTGCGGTCGAGCAGCTGTGGTGGTGGGCCGCCGACGGCCTTGGGCCAGAAGAACTGGAGCTGCCGGAGGGCGGCGGAGTGGAAGGTCCTCGTCTGGACGTTGCCGGCGCCGAGCTGGCGGAGACGCCCGCGCATCTCACCGGCGGCCCGCTGGGTGAAGGTGACGGCGAGCACGCTGGCGGGGGGGAGCACCCCGGCGCGGACGCCGTAGGCGATGCGGTGCGTGATGGCGCGGGTCTTGCCGGTTCCCGCTCCGGCGAGGACGCAGACCGGGCCGTGCAGGGCGGTCGCGACCTCGCGCTGTTCCGGGTCCAGCCCCTCCAGCACCGCGTCGGCGTCCTGCGGCGGTGCCGGGTGAGCGCCGGTCGGGTGGCTCGGGAAGAGGGCGGGGTCGGTCGCTGCTGTCACCCCGCCATGCTGTCAGGTCAGGAGGGGCGGCCGGTACGGCTGTCCACAGCTGGGGACTGCTTGTCCGACGAGCCTCCCGGTTCTGCGATGGCGTGGGGGTTCCCCGGCGGGTGAGACGGCACCGGTGGGTAGCGGACGCCCCCGGCCCGCCGGGGACGGCGGGAACACCGGGAACGCCGGGAGTGGGAGAACCTGCGGAAACGGCGGGAACCCGCGGGACGGGCGGAGGGACGGGTGCGGGACGGCGCGGAAGGAGCCGGGAGCCGCCATGGCCGGACATTTGGACGTACCGGTCGTGCTGCTCAGTGGCGATGACAGCGCCTGCGCCGAACTGCACGATCTACTCCCGTCGGCGGTCACCGTCGCGGTCAAGCAAGCCCTTGGCCAGAGCGCAGCCATCGCCCTGCACCCCGAGGAAGCACGGGAGCGGCTGCGTCGTGCGGCGGCCGACGCCGTCAACCGGCGGGCCCAGGTCGCGCCACTGTCCCTGGCCGGACCGCTCGATGTCGAGGTCGACCTTTCCGCGCCGTTCATGATCGACCTGGCGACACTCGTACCAGGGGTCTCACGCGATGAAGGTGGCCGGACAGTCACATTCACCGCGGCCGACTTTGGCGACGCCTACCGGCTGGTCCTGCTCCTCGCGCAGCTCGCCACCATCAAACCTGGCTAGGATTCGACCGGCCTTGGTCGTCTATGGCCTGGCCAGGACCTTTCACCAGGAGCACCTCGATGCTTCTCCGGTGGTCCC
Source organism: Streptomyces sp. AJS327 (assembly GCF_013450295.1). Lineage (GTDB taxonomy): Bacteria > Actinomycetota > Actinomycetes > Streptomycetales > Streptomycetaceae > Streptomyces. Next base: position 351,167 of record NZ_SKBR01000002.1, on the reverse strand, counting down.
CCGGTGCTGCCGGGAACGCGGACGGGGCATCGGCTCGATCAGGCCGCTACTGGCGGCGGGAATGTGTGGCCGCGGTCGGACGTTCCTCACGTGTCCGTCCGTCCTGTCCGTCCCGTCGGTCCCGTCCGGCCCGACAGCCGTCGGCAGCCCGTCCCGTTCCTGCCAGACTCGCCAGTTCCCGGCAGTTCCCGCCAGTCCCCGTCCGTTCTCCCAGCCCCCCTCCCCCAGACCGTCGAGTTCCCCGTGGTTCCGTTCGGTCGGTCCCGTTCGGTCGGTTCCGTTCGGTTCACGTCAGTCAGTTGACGTCAACCAGTTCAGTTCAGTTCAGTTCCATCGCGAAGGAAGCGAGAGTCAGATGTCCGGCACCGTGACGATGTACAGCACCACCTGGTGTGGCTACTGCCGCCGCCTGAAGGGGCAGATGGACCGCGAGGGCATCGCCTACAGCGAGGTCAACATCGAGCACGACCCGGAGTCGGCGAGCTTCGTGGAGCAGGCCAACGGCGGTAACCAGACGGTCCCGACGGTCTTGGTAATTGCCCCCTCCGGTGAGGAAGCCGTCATGACGAACCCGAGCCTCGCCCAGGTCAAAGAGGCCCTTGCCGCCTGAGCCCCCTGCCCTCAGAGACACAGACCCCCGCCACCGACCGGCGGGGGTCTCGTCTTGCTTCCTTCACTCCTCGGGACCGCCACCCCGAGGACCAGCCCCCACACCAGTCCCGGTGCTCACCGGCACGGCCGGGGCCAGTTGGTTCAGTAAGTTCAGTTCCCCCGGAGCCCTGTTTATGCAATGTCGCGCATAGTCGCGTTCGTGCATAGACGGCTCAACCGCCCCGCTCGTACTGTCATCACGACCGGCCCGCCAGGGGCCGCATGAGGGGGTACACGGCTATGACTCGTGAGGAACTGACTCGACTGACTGGCAACGGGAACGGCAACTGCAACAACGACGACTGTCCGAACGTCTACCGGACGGCCTCCGGGTCGTTCGTGGTCCAGGGAGATGTGTCCAAGGCGTTCACCGCGCCGGAAGGCGAAGGGCTTGTTGAGATCCCTGAGGAGACCTTGAGGGAGGCGTTCCGTGCTCTTGGATGGTGAAGCCTGGACAGCCAAGGTTCAGGGCTTCAAACGGGAGGCGTGGCGACTCGAAACGCTCCCCGTGTACCGGGTACCGAGCGAAGACGGTGATATCCGGGACTTCCTGGCCGGGCAAAGGCTGGACCCTGAGAACTACTCTTCTGGCTACACAGAGGGCCTGAAGAGGGTCAAGGCAGAGGGCAAGTCCAAAGGGCGCGTCCACATCGTCACGCGGCCACTCACGGACTACCTCCGGTTCGAGTTCATGTACTACGACGTACACGAAGCTGCCGGAGATGAGATCCGCATCCTGGATGTGACTGACCGCCCCAACCCCCTCAAGGGGGTACCGGACTTCTGGCTGTTTGATCAATCGGAAGTCGTTCTCATGCAGTACGAGGATGACGGTACGCAGATCAGCCGGGAACTCTACGAGGGCGATCCTGCGCCGTACGTCGAATACCAGCGCATCGCAATAGCGGAATCAGTGCCGTTCAGGGAGTACGTGAAACGGTGGCCATCGACCCTGACCAGCTAGAGCAGAGTGGCCGGGAGCTGTCGGCCATCCTGAAGCACCTCCGCAAACAAGCCGGGCTCTCAGGGGTCCGGCTTGCTGCGCGCTGCAACATGTCTCAATCCAAGATCAGCAGGATTGAGGGCAACAAGAGCCGCCCATCGCTGCTCGATGTTGAACAGATCCTCCGGGGCCTGGATGCCTCCCCCGCTGTAGCGGCTGAGGTAATGGCGCTTGCTCGCATCGCACAGACAGAATGGCAGGATGGCAGAACCCTCCGCAGGAAGGGCCTCGACAAGAAGCAGTTGCAGCTAGCTGGGCTTGAGTCATCCTCCACGACGTTCCGTTACTTTCTTCTTTCCATGGTTACCGGGCTCCTGGCCACCCCTGAATACGTTCGTGCCAGCCTGGCCCAGGCACCGCCAGAACAACAAGCCAAAGCCGTGGCTATGAAACTGGACCGGCAAAGGGTCCTGTTTGATCGCTCCAAACAGTTCACATTCATCCTGACTGAACAAGCTGTTAGATACCCACTCGTGCCACCACACGAGCTGGCCATGCAGATTGACCGGCTTGCATCCTTCACTCGTCAGCCGAACATTCAGCTAGGCGTCATCCCCATGGGAGTCCACTTCACTTCCGGGGCTTTGAATACATTCACCGTGTACGACGACACTTTGGCGACGGCTGAACTGGACCTAGGTGCAATCGTGTTCCGGGATAACCGGGATATTCAAGACCTGATCAACCGGTTCAACTCATATGAGGAACACGCCCTGTTCGGGGACGACGCCCGGGAACACCTGGAAGTCTGGGCCCACGACTGTCGCAGGTGATCTTTACTCGACAACGTGAATAACTCGCCGTATCGCTCCGTAACTCGGGGATCATCTTTCCCTCCACGAACTACGGGAGGCGCGACGGCATGGCATCAGGACAGCAGCAAGAGGCACCGTGCGAGCCCGGTACGGCCGTGTTCGACAACACCAGTCACATGGTCGGTGTCATCCAGGATCGGCACGGGCCCATGCTCACCCTGATCCGCCCCTCCGGCCTGAGCTGGCGGACCCATGCCGTCTCTGTACGTCCCGTCAATGACAGGGAACGCATTCAGCTTGCCGCCCTGGCTCGACACCACCAACAGGCCCGTACGTTGGCGAAGTTGCGGCGCGCACACCCCTGAGCCCCGCCCTGGTCACCCAGGCGCGTTCGGGTGGCCGGGGTGGGTTCCATCACCCGAGCACGACCACGTGAAGGGAACCACTGATGGCAACTGCGGTACAGGTCCGAGACCCCCGGAACTGCGTCCCGTCCCAGGTGTGGGACAGGGAAGTCCGACTCATCATGCGAGATCACGCCATGGGGCGTGACCTGGCAGAGCGCATCTTCGCTCAGGCCGTCGCCTACCTGGTGACCTCTGCCGAGTGCCCCGAGGTCCGCATGGGGCCCTCTCAGGACGTGGACCTGGGCGTCCACTCGTTCGTGCTCGACTCGATCAACTACATGGAGTTCTGCGACCAGCACGCGGGCCGCTACATCCACCACGTCCCGCACCTGCCCGGAGAGGAGACCGGGGAGCCCCCCGCCCTGCGGGACACGGTCAAGGCCATCCAGGCTTCCGGCTTCGAGATCGACCCGGAGCTGTGGGTCATGAAGGACGCGGCCGACTGCTCCCAGTGCCACGCTGGGTGCACCGACAGCCCCAACAGCGGGAAGAAGTAGCACAACGCTGACAGTGGCGACTCCCCTCGGCGGCGGGGGGAGTCGTCCCCATGAGGAGAGGTTCCGTATGGACGTCGTTGATGCCTGGGAGCGATACGCCCAGGGACGGACGCCACGGAGAGAAGCCAACGCTTCTGGTGCCCGTACGTGGTTGAACTGGACCCAGTACCCCGACCACGGCCCCGATGAATCGATCCTCGGAGACCTCCAGGGCCGTACCGTCCTGGAACTGGGATGCGGTACCGGCTGCAACCTGGCCCACCTGTCCACCCTTGGGGCGACGTGTACCGGGGTCGATATCGCTCCGAGCCAGCACGGGAAGGCCGTAGCCCGATGGGGGCACCTGCCCGGCCTCACGTTCCACACGGCAGAGGTGACCGACTACCTGAGCCACACAGAAGGCCCCTTCGATGTGGTCCTGTCCATCTTCGGGCCCGTCTGGTTCACGGACCCTGAACAGCTTCTCCCCCTGGTCCGTAAGAGGCTTTCCCCTGGTGGCGTGCTGGCCTTCTCCCACAAGCCCCCAACGGCCGGCACTCAGCCCGTGGGTCAGCTAAGAGAGGCCAAGGCAGTGACCAGGTGGGACTACACCCCAGAGGAGTGGTCGGCCCTTCTGGCCTCTTCGGGGTACTCGGATATCAAAGCCGAGGTCATCTCTCCCCCGGAAGGGAAGGACGTAGGAACCCTCTTGGTAAGGGCCTACGCATGAGGGCTTAACCCCGGAAGAATTCCCCCTACTTTCCCGGTAGGGGGGGGTTTCTTTATGGTCGCTTATGGATTGTGACCTAAATCACCTATTCGAGAATGGAGGTCAATAAGGGCAAAGGTTTCACAAAGAAAGCCAAAGGCCCAGAAACGTACGTTATCGGAGAGCCACGCTCCGCCGGTTCTCTTTTCAATTCGACTAACCTTGTTACCCCACCCTCTAGGTAAATTCATTTTCACTGTCGGTAACAACTGGCCCGTACCCCTCTGAATCAACTGAACTTACCTAAATAACCCAACCCACTGCGTAACTAAGTGACAACTCTGAGCAATGGGTTAATTCAGTAAGTTCGGTTAGCTCTCAGGGTCAATAACTGCATCAGTTGTGATTGAGATCACGCCTCAAAACTTCCTTCACACCCAGTTCTGGCATGACTAGGGGTGTACGGTGGAGCCTCCACTAGATAGGCGTGAGGGAGTACGGCAGTGCTTAAGACGGTTATGCGGCCTGTAGAACTGACTGTGTGCGATGCCTGCCAGGGCAAGGGAGAGGACACAGAGGCCGTCACTAAGGCCAGCATGAGCCTGGGCAACGACTCTCGGACTGTGGACCTCTGTGAGGAACACAAGGGGCTCTTTGTGGCCGTCATGGACAAGCTGATGCCGATTGCTGCGGCGGCCAGTGCTGCCGCTCCTGTTGCAGTGAAGGAGGAGCGGGAAGAGACCGGCCTTACTGAGCCAACCTCCCTTGCCACTCAGGTAGTTCAGGAGCCTGCCAACTCCCAGGCAGAGGACGGCCAGGAGGAGCCTGCCCGTGCGTCCCGGTTCGATGACCTCACGGACTACTGCCAGCGCATCACTGACGGCCGTAAGGCGATGAAGGGCCGGAAGCTGAACGTTGCTGAGCAGTCGGCACGGGCACAGTGGGCACGGCACCGGTCGCGGTTCCAGGGCATCACCCAGGATGAGCGTTCGCACTTCATCGACTGGGCCGAATACCACGGCAAGGGTGTGGACTTCACTGCCTCTCACGTCGAGTTCAGGGGTTGGCTGTGGGAGAACTTCCCTGCCAAGGCTGAGCACTACGTAGCCCAGTACAAGAACTCCCAGGACGTTAAGACCCCCGACGTTCCGGCCGTCGAGATTCGGGACAACATCGGCCGTCGCATCGTGAAGGCAAATGAAGTCCGTGCATGGGCACGTGAGAACGGCTACCAGATTGCCGACCGTGGCCGTATCCCTGCCGATATCCGGGAAGCCTTCAAGGCTGCCCAGGCTGCCTGAGAACCAACACCAGGAAAGGAACATAACCAGTGAGCGCAGGAACTACCCCGACTCTCTACGGCCCTATCGGTAAGGCCGTCCAGGACGTTGCTCCCTACTCGGAGACCGACCCGGTTGGGATCTATGCGGCGACCCTCTCCATGTGGTCTGCGGCCATCTCTGGCACCGTGCATGTGTCGTCCCGTGGCAAGGCTCGCCCTGTGCTCCTGTGGTCGGCTCTTGTGGCCGGTACGGGACGCGGCAAGGGAAATGCCCTCAGGGCCGCTGAACACGTCATGAGTGAGCCCCTGGGGCGTTTCCTGGACACGTTCGTCACAAGTGGATTCACGTCCGGGGCAGCGATCATCTCTCACCTTGCCGAACAGGCAGAGGCAACCTCCGAGAGTGAAGGCGGGATAGACACCCGATGCCTCTCCATTTCGGAAGAATGGTCGGAAGACCTGTTCCAGGCCAAGAAGGACAAGAAGTTCGGGACCACGATTCGGAAGGCATGGGACGGGGGTCCGCTCCGCAACAGCACCGTGAAGGAGCCAAAGGCCGTCGAGAGCCCCCGTCTCGTCCTTCACTGCCACATCACCCCGGCAGAGTTCTCCAAGTTCGCCCTTGGGGGCTCTGAGGCCCAGGGAGGCAGCCTGAATCGGATCATGCCGTTCACGCTCCGAGCCGTCCCCATGCTGGACGACGAAGCCGAGTTGCCCACGATCGACACAGAGGCCCTGGAGGACGCCTACGCCTGGGCACGGTCCAAGGCACGGACTGTCAGCCTGGGAGAGGACGCTAGGCCCCTGTGGAGGCTCATACGCCGTTACGGCCGTGTCCTGGGTGAGAACCTTCCCGAGTCTCAGGGCGTCATGGTCGAGCGGACTGCCGAACAGACGTTGCGTGTCGCTGCTGTGCTGGCAGCGTCGGAACAGTCCACCACCATCACCCGAGACGTTTTGGAGGCCGCGTTCTCCTTCGTCCGGTACTCCGTGAAGTGCGCTACCTCCCTGGTGGCCGACCAGGAGAGCACCCCCAAGACGGGCCGGACCGCAGTGGACACCCCCAGCCGCATCCTGGCGTACGTGTCGGCCAACCCTGGCTGTGCCTCCACGGCCCTTCTCCGTGGTGCCAAGGTCACCAAGGCAGACGTTCAACAGCTCGTATCCACTGGGGCTTTGGCCATGGTGAAGGGACCGGCCAATGGAGGCCGGAGGGCAGAGACGTACTGGCTCGCAGGGCAGTCCCCCGAACCCCAGGGCGATCACTCAGGGTTCAGCCGGCCGTCTACGCAGGGTGAAGGGACCACGGTCCAGCCTGAGCAGAACAGGAAGCCTCCTAGGCCGTCAGAACGGCCCAGGCTCCGTCTCGTGACCGCAGAGTCCCGACAGGACCAGAGCGAGCCGCAGACGGCCGTACAGGACTCTCCAAACCCCACGTCGGCACCTGCCGTTGTCCCCGGCAGTGAGAGCCTGGGGGATCTCCTGTCTCAGTGGTAGAGGCACCAGGGGAGACGAGAGGAACGGTGTAAGGGCGGGAATGCTGGAGATCAAGGGCACGGCCAAGTGTGCCTGTTGTGGGGGAATGAATGAGCGAAGGTTTGTGGTCAGTGGGAACGAGACCGTATGGGCCTTCAGATGCGATAGCCCGAAGTGCAATGAGGATCAACAGGAGATAGCCAAGAGGGTTCGCAAGTACGGACTCTCCTATGACGAGTACGCGGAAATACACCTGTACCAGCGGGGGAGGTGCCCAATCTGCACCGAACCTATCGGCAAGTTCCGTCCCGGAATCGTCATAGACCACGATCACACATGCTGCCCCGGACGGAAGTCGTGTGGACGTTGCGTCAGAGGCATCCTCCACCACCAATGCAACATCGCACTAGGAATGCTGCGAGACGACCCAGACAACGCAGAGAGGGCAGCCGACTATCTGAGGGAAGAGTTCCCCTGGCAGTAAGCACCTGAGACGAGAAAAAGGCCCCTAGACAATCTCCCTTTCGGAGACCAGCCAGGGGCTTTCTCTTATGCAGTCGATATCCAGTTAGAGGCAGAGCCAGCGCTAGCCCCACCCAACATGGTTGGGCAGCTCCCCACACAGAGCCTTTCGCTCAAACGAGAGGCAGCCACCTAACCAACTTCCTTCATAGCTTCGGGTATCACCCGCAGAGCAGAAGCAGGGCATAGACCTTCCGCCGTAACCCTGCCGCCACATCAACCCGAAAGCTCATTAAAAGGTCTTCCCACGGTTCTTGGGGAAGTTCGGGTGACGCTCTCCCTCAAGGTCATCCTTGAGAACGAACGTGGTCCGAGTGTGCCGGGCACCCTCTGTGCCAACACAGGAAACGCGACGGCCACCAGTATTCACCCGAAGACCACACGCCGGGCATTCATGAGTCCCGGCATTCCGGGTGACCTCCAGGCCGACTTCCTCGGCAAGAGGATTCTCCGGGTTGTAAACCATGTGCTCAAACTCGGGAAGCATGAGAGCGCCTTCCCACTGGTTGTAGAGACCCAGGGCACGCATTGACTCTACGGTGATACGACCATCACCGGTGGCCTGCCATCCACCAAGTCCGTCACGAGTTCCGGAGCCAAAGCCAATACCACTAACGGAACTCTTGCGACCACCAGTCACGGCCCAACAGAATCGGTTGACCGCCGATCCCATTTCAGCACGCGCAGACTGAGCCTTTCGCATAGCCTCCGCGTACTCCGTCTCAGCCTTGCTAGCCTGAGTGAAAGCCTGGTCCACCAGCTCCCCGAGCATCGGGCGCATGGTCGCAATAAGTTCCTTGTCGGCCTCTGCAATCAGCTCTTCCAGGGCCTTAATCCGAGGATGGTACTCGGCAGCCTTCTCCTGGAACGGGATCAGGTACTCGTCAAGAGACTTGAAATCCTTACCGGCCTTAAGCGCTTCCTTCATCTCACGGGCCCACTGGGCCTCTGCATACTCCAGTGCGGGAGTGAACCAACCAGGGTTCGCATGGTTGTAGTGATTTCGCTTACGCGGTTCATAGTCGGCGTTCTCGGCCTTGAACTGGGCAAGCTGTCGAACCAGGTCGTCACGACGCTTGAGTACCTTCTGAGCGTCACTGGGAAGATTGAATCCCTGGGGGATCTCGAACATGAAAACTCCTTCAATAGGAAGGGCCCTCGCAGTGGAGGGCCCCTAAGTCAGTCTCGGTTGTCTAGGTTGGGATCTCAGATAAGACCAAGCATCTGAGAGAACTGCCCATTAGCGTGAGCCTCGTTGATTTCGGCCGGGCTCATTTCCAGAAGGTCATCACGGGTGAGCTGTGGCAGGGTGGCAGGCTCCTGGGACTCAATGTTCGGCACCTGGGCACGGGCCATCTCTCCGGCCTTACGCGCGTACTCAATTGGGTCAAGGTCAGCAGGGATATCGAAAGCAGTCATTAGCGATTCTCCTTCGCATAGGCGAGTAGTTCAAAGAGGTAATCCAACGAAGCCTGGGGCATTTGATCGCTGGGGTTCTCACGGCTATCAAAGAAAACGTTGATTACAAACAGGCGTCGAGACAGGCCGGGATGTGTGCGTTCACTGAGAACACCATCCTGGACGTACTTATGTACCTTCCTCATCCAAGAGCAAGCCTTACAGCAGTGGGAACCAGTAGTCCGACTGAACTGGCATCCCTTACGGGGACAACGGCCGCTATGAGCACGGTTACTTGGCATTGGGTTCCTTCCGCCTAGCTCGATACGCACGAGTACGGACACGGGCACTCTCACGCATACATATGCGGCATTCCCGGTCGCCTCGGGAACGCCTGTAGGTGTTCTCTTCGTTGTACTCGTGTCCGGCAGGGCAATGCGTCTTTGCAAGCTGCTTAGCGGCGTAGGTCTTCCCCGCCTCACCACGAGAGGTATTCACCTGCTGAGTCACGGCCTCAAGATGCCTGGGGTTAACACAAGTTGTATGGCAACATCCACGAGCCTTCACATGATCAATCACAAGGCCATCCGGAATGGGACCAACAAAGAACATGTAAGACAGTCGGTGGGCTAGAACCAGCTTTCCCTGGTAGTAAATCAACCCGTACCCGTTCTCAGGCTTGTTCGTGGTGGCCTGCCAGCACCAGCAATCAGACTCGGGGTCGTGCTCTATCTTGCTGAGCAAACGGCGCAGGGCCTTCACGTCATAGTCGTCATCAAGTTCTACTCGCATAATCCGTCCTCCAGAACGGTTCCCGAAAACAAAGAAGGCCGCCCAACCTGGACGACCTAGGTTCTATTGGTTTGTCAGATGGCTTCGTTGGCAGCGAAGGGCATCAGCTCTCGCTTCTCTGAGAAGCGGCGGTAATACGCCCTCCATTCACCCGCTGTCTGAGGCTTAGGACGTTCACCAGTACGGCGGTAGCAACGTGCTGCAATCCGGTCGCCGATCACTTCGCAACTCTTGGAGCAGAACAGCGAACCGGTCCGCCTTTCGTTGGGCTTATCGCACCGTGCGCACATTGAGACCACATTCATGGCGGACCTTCCTTCCGTAGTTCACTCGATTTTTTGGGCACAAAGGAATGAACCCAGCCGGTAAGGGCTGGGTCCAGACACACCGAGACGATTCAGAGGAGCGAATCGATTCGTGACTCGTGAGTCCCGAAGTGAGACCAAGTAGGTAAGAAGCGGTTTAAACCCTTCTTGCTCTCATAAAAGAGGTGAGGTCCGCACTCGGGGGTGCGAGGCAGGGAACTGCCGAAAGTGTGGGCCAAGTCACCTGGCCGGCTCAGGGGTTGAGCCCACGTCAGGAGCCACCCGAAAAGCCTGGATGCGTACACCGGATCAGGGGGCCGAGAAACGGCCCAGAGGCCGCTAGGACGGCCCAGGAGGATCAGCGGGTACGGAGAAGACCCGAGACGGCATCAGGGCCGCCCCACGGCCACACAGAGGCGGGCCCGTGAATCAACTGAACTTACTGAACTAACTACCCCGGCCCTCTGAGGCCGGACAGGTGTCCACAGGACCAGAAGCCACAGACGCCGTTCTGACGGCCTCTCGTGACCGCAGACGACCGGACCACCCAACAAGGCGTCAGACGGCCACACAGGGACTCTCAGAGGGCAACGGGCAGCCCACGGCGGCGGGGGACAACTGGCACCAGGTACGAACCCCTGGTGTGGACAACCAGTTGTCCCGTGTCACTGCCAGCCCCAAGGCTGGCTAGTTCCACTGTCCGGACTGTCGTCCTCTCTGCCTTCGCTGTGTTCAGTCCTCTACCTGGTGAAGGAAAAAGACAAGGGGCCCCGTAGGGCCCCTGACTCTCTACCAAAAATTTCCTTCTTCATCAGGAACAGGGTTAGGTATTACTAGGTCCTTACTAGGACTCTTACTAGGTAGTCCCCCGATGTTCAGGGCAGCCAAAGTAGTGTTCTTCGGGGTAGTCGTAGTAGTGATGTTCGGGGTAGTCACTACCTGAACTTCGGGGCAGTCAGTTGGGGTGGTGGTCTTTGCACTTACGAGGTTCCCCCGGTTCCCTCGCTTGGTGCGGGGCTTCGCAGTGCACCGATCAGAAGGCTTATCCCGCCCCGCACAGCACGACGGAAGAACGATCCGGAAGCGCCAGGGGCGTGCACGGGGAGCGTCTTCAACGATGAGCCAGCCTGCCGTCACAGCTTCATTGACCCAGTCGTCAACGTCGCTTCCTCGGGTCTTGCCCATGTGGTGAGCAACGGTCGTCTTACTCATGTTGATACCGCCGAACCCCTTGTTCCGGCGGAACGAGTCATCATCCCAGTCGGAAAACTCCATCATCACTGCCAGCATCGCGCCGGTACGGGAGTTGATTGCCTTACACCCGTGAACTCGAAGCCGAAACCACCGAGCCTCCGTGGCACTGCTCACGCTTCCTCATCCTCCATTCGCTCACTGTGGATATTCGTAATGGCGAGATCCAACAACTTCTCTGCCTGCTCCTGGGTCATCTCAAGTGCCCCAGTGCACATGTCGATAGCGTCGGCTGCCTTCATCCGCCCCAGGTCCACTGTCAGGGCGAGATGGAAGACAACATCACCGGCCAGTTCTTCCAGGGCCTTCGCAGTCTCGTCAGTCATTTCCCAATCTCCTTAGATGTACTGCCAGTCACCATTGGGGAGGGCTTCAATCCCGATTGCCATAAGCCGTTCGGGATGGCTCCACCTGATCGGCTCCCCAGTTCGCTTGTGGAGGCACCCTTCACCGGGATTGGCCAGGCAACCCGTGCAGCCATTCGCCTTGGCCTTATCGTTGGCCGCTTCCTTGTCTCGCAGCTTGCTAATCCGACGCCGGTCTATCTGAGTCAGTGCGCGGAGGACTTCTACGGCGTCCATCTGCTCTACGAGTGGTGCAAGGAGTTCCGCCAGGTGCTTTTGGTTGGCCTGTACGGGGCGGCACCCGTGGCCGCATCCACATGCCCATTCGACGTAGATGAATGCTTGTACCGCATTCGCAGTCATGATGGGTTCTTCACATACGTTGCTGTAGTTGCTGTAACGCATCTCGTCTAACGCTCCTGATCTGTCCGACCCGTGTCGGCCTGACAACTTCAAGATTGCCCCGAAGTTCGGGGTAGAGCAAACCCAGACGTGCCATTTCTGGGTACATGAGTAAACCTGAATAAACTTCTGACCTGGGGTTCCTCCGAGCCGGCCACCCCCTGCTTGTGGAACGGGTCACATGGTTTATTCAGCCCAGCACCACCAGGCACACCACTCATGCAGAGTTGACAGACCTAGGTGACTTCGGTCTACCTTGGGTCGCATGACAGACGAGGGATTCGAGATCAGACAGCGTGTGGGGTCCTGGGTGCTCGCGGCCTGGTGGCCAACCGGTCACTACCAGGGCGGGCCACAGCGGCTCGCCATCGAGCCAGCACCCGACGCAGACCCGAGGGACAAGGCGCGTGGGGTTACCACAACCGTTCTCCGAAGGATGGAGCCAGAGCTAAGCCGGATCGCGGAGAAGGCGCAGGAGCTACACGAAAGCGCCCACGGCATCGCTCTGAAACTAGACCAGGGGGCAGAAGCAGTAAGGGCTGTGCTGGCTTCTGAGGGCATCTCGGACCGGTACTTGGCCCTGTTGTCCGCCCTCTACGTGAGTGCGTCTGAGGCAGGCACTCCGGCCCCCGTTCGCTGGCTGGCTGAGGCGTTGGAAAAGAACTTGAACACCATCAAGGACCACATGAAGCGCGCACGCCGAGACGGATTCCTGGAGACAACCGCCGACAGGAAGGCCGGGGGCGTGGTTACCGAGAAGGCCAGGCAAGTTCTGGAGTCGGAGTAGCTGCGAATCCACGAAAAGAAGGGGAGTTAGACCGATAGGCATGTTGAACCGAGCATTGGGCGTGGTGCGCCTCTCCGTGGCCAACACGGGCCAGACCGGAGACGACACTCAAAAGAAACTCATAGGCAAGCGTGTGGACGCTGACAGCCTGGAACTCGTGGGATGGGCAGTGGACATCGACGTGTCCGCCTCCCTCTCTCCCTGGCTCCGTCCCTCGCTCGGAGACTGGCTAAACAACAGGCGAGACCAATTCGATGTTCTCTATGTGAAGAGCATGGACCGAATAGTTCGATCGGTTCGGGACCTGTGCGACATCATCGACTGGTGCACCAAGCACGGGAAGTCTCTGATCTGTGTTGAACAGAGCTTTGATCTCACCAGCGAAATGGGCCAGGCCGTCGCCAAGATCCTGGCTGTGGTCGCTGAGATTGAACTGAACATCATCAAGAGCCGTGTCCGGGCCTCTCGTGAGGCTATGCGGAAGGCTGGCCGTTGGCCTGGTGGGCTCGTCCCGTTCGGTCGTGTGGCGGCCAAGGATGGCGACGGCTACACGCTGGCCATCTGCCCCGAGTATGGGCCGGTGTTGCTGGAAATGATCCGGCTGTTCATGGCGTGCAAGTCGTTCTCCGTCGTTGCTGACTGGCTGAACACCGGTGGCGTTCCCACAGTCCAGGACATTGCTCGTATGCGTGCAGCCAAGGGCGAGTCCACTACCCGGCTCAACGAGGAGAAGGCCAAGGCACGGGGCACCAAGTGGAACCCGACCAGTGTTCAGGCCGTACTCACTTCCCGGAGCCTGTTGGGCGAGTACGTACGGGCAGACGGCACAGTCGTACGAAACGAGGACGGCACGCCCGTCATGCGCTCTGAGCCCGTGCTGACCGACTCGGAATGGCTGGCTCTCCAAGAGGTTGTGACCCTGGTGAAGTACACCAAGGGTCCGTCCGAGACCTCCCCGGTGCGCGGCATCCTGTTCTGCGACGGCTCCGACTATGAGCACCCGCTCTACTGGGCCAAGGGCGGGAAGAAGAACAACAAGCGCCCCCGCATCCGGTGCCAGGGAAGCAAGCCCAAGGGACGCAAGCCGTGCCCCGGCCACAGCTTCATGGCTGAGGAACTGTACGAACTCATAGGAGCCACGCTCAAACTCCAGCTTGGCTCTCTGCCAGTCCGGGAGCGTCGGACCGTTCAGGACGACTCCAGGGCCGTACAGGTGGCCGTGTTGGACGCCCAGCTTGAACAGCTCACCAAGGAACTCCAGGCAGGCAAGCTGACCGCTGCCGAGTACGGCCAGCACATGGCCAAGGTGGCTACGGAGCGGGAAGCGATCACCAGCCAGCCTGCGGCCAGGCCACGGGAACAGTGGGTGGAGACCGGCCAGACCTACGCGGAGTGGTGGGACTCCTCCACCCGAGAGGAACGGCGAGAGAAGCTGCTCACGTGGGGGGTGAAGGTCTTCGCTGGCCCCTCTGGGGTGAGGTTCGAGTACGGGGAGAACTTCCCGGCCGCACCGTTCCAGGTCGCCCAGGTGGGCTTCGGCAACCCGCCCGCTGAGGCGGTGTCCATCTCGGATTTCCTCTCGGGGGCTGAGGTAGCACTAGCCGCATGACCTGGAGAAACGATGGAGGCAAAACCCAAAACCGTCCCGACGCTGCGGGTGGTGCCGTCCGGCGGGGGTGACGAGGTGGTGCTGACCAACCCGAGCCTCGCACAGGTCAAGCAGGCGCTCGCGGTCTGAGGCGAGCCCGGGACACCGCCCCCGCGCGGCCTTCGGTGGCCGTGCGGGGGCTTTCCGCTGTCGTGGGGGCTTCGCCGCCGGGGCGCTGAGGCCCGGACGCCGGGTCTTCCGCACCCCGGGGACCGCGGGCCCGGCCCGGGCGGACCCCACGAGGAGAGGCCCCAAGCGAGGCCGCGAGGAGGGGGCGGGATCACGGGCCCGGCGTGTGGCGGTGAGGGGCCCGGCCCAGCCTGGGCGGGTCCGGGCCGGGAGACGGTCGGCGGGTCAGGAGCGCGGGTCGGGCAGCGGGGCGCCGTACCACCGCTCGACGAGCCGCGAGGCGATGGAGATACCCGAAGGGGGCAGCACCTCGCCGGAGTTGATGGCGAGGCGGAGGTCCTCGCGGGAGAACCAGCGGGCGTCCTCGATCTCGTCGCCGTCCACCTGGATCCGGGGGGAGGTGGCGTGCGCCATGAATCCCAGCATCAGGCTGGAGGGGAAGGGCCAGGGCTGGCTGCCGACGTAGTCGACCGAGCCGACTGTCACTCCGGCTTCCTCGGCGACCTCGCGCACCACGGCCGCCTCCAGGGACTCGCCGGGCTCGACGAACCCCGCGAGGGTGGAGAACCGGCCCTCGGGCCAGTGCACCTGGCGGCCGAGGAGGGCCCGGTCCTGGTCGTCGGTGACCAGCATGATCACGGCGGGGTCGGTGCGCGGGTAGTGCTCGGCCCCGCAGGGCGGGCAGCGGCGGACGTGTCCGGCGGCGGCGATCACCGTGCGTTCGCCGCAGCGGGAGCAGAAGCGGTGGGTGCGTTGCCAGTTCTCCAGGCCGATGGCGTGGGTGAGCAGTTCGCAGTCCCGTTCGGAGAGCAGCACCCCGGCCTCGCGGAGTCCGGCGGGGCGCGCCACGTCGTCCATCCGGCCGGGCAGGCTGTCCTTCTGGAGCGCGAAGTAGCGCACCCCGTCGTCGTCGACGCCGAGGAAGTAGCGGTGGGCTTCGGTGATCGGTGCCTCGAAGGAGGGCATCATCACCAGCTCGGTCCGTCCGTCGCCGGTGTCCTCGATGAGGGCCTTGCCCTCGGAGACCACGAAGACCCGCGTGGTCGGGTGGCTCCAGGCCGCCGCCAGCCAGGCTTCGTCGAGCCGCTGGTTCGCCGCGCGGTCGATGCCGCCGGTGCCGGTCAGCGTGATCGGGCAGTCCGGCGCGCTCGTTCGGTCAGGCGTGGTCGTCACGTCGTTCTCCTGCTCCCCCCGATGTCGGAGCCCCGTCGGAAGTGCGGGGCACGGGCTGCTCGTTGGTGGCGGGTTTCCGGTCAGTTGTGGCGTCGGGGCCACTCGCGGGCGAGTTCCTCCCAGAGGTAGGCGGCGGTCTCGGCGCCCTTCATCAGCAGGTCGGGCTCCACCTTCTCGTTGGGCGCGTGCCAGCCGTCGGACGGGATGGACACTCCGAGGAACAGGACCGGGGCGTCGAGGGCGTCCCGCAGGTCGGCCGCGGGACCGGAGCCGCCCTCCCGGGTGTAGCGAACGGGCTGTTCGAAGGCGCGCCCCATGGAGCCCGCGAGGGCGCGCAGCGCGGGGTGGTCGAGCGGGGTCAGGCAGGGGCGGGTGGAGCCGGAGAAGGTGATCCGGTGCCGGATGCCGGGTGGCAGGGTACGCGCCGTCCAGTCGCGCAGGGACTGTTCGATGCGGGCGGCGTCCTGGCCGGCGACGGTGCGGAAGGAGAGCTTCAGCAGGGCGCTGGCGGGGATGATGGTTTTCCCACCGGGGCCCTGGTAGCCGCTGGCGATGCCGTTGACCTCGGCGGTGGGGCGAGCCCACACGCGTTCCAGGGTGGTGTGGCCGCGCTCTCCGTGGGTGGCGTGCGAGTGCGCGCCGCGCAGCCAGGCGTCCTCGTCGAAGGGGAGTCCGGCCAGGAGAGTCCGTTCTTCGGGGGTCAGCTCGACGACGTCGTCGTAGAACCCCGGGAGGGTGACGCGATGGTCCGCGTCGTGCAGGGCGGCGGCGAGGCGGGCGGCCTCGGTGGCCGGGTTGGGCACCGCGCCGCCGAAGGAGCCGGAGTGTATGTCCTGGTCGGGGCCGTGCAGCTGGATCTCGCACTCGACGAGGCCGCGCATTCCGGTGCAGACGGTGGGGGTGTCGGGGCCCCACATTCCGGTGTCCGAGACGATGACGGCGTCGCAGGCGAGGCGGTCGGCGTGGTGGCGCAGCAGTGCGGGGAAGTGGGGGGAGCCCGCTTCCTCCTCGCCCTCGATGAGCAGTTTGAGGTGGGTGGCGGGGCGGCCGCGGCCGGTGGTGGCGAGGTGGGCGCGCAGGCCGAGGGTGTGGAAGAGGACCTGTCCCTTGTCGTCGGCGGCGCCGCGCGCGTACAGGCGTCCGTCGCGGAGGGTGGGTTCGAAGGGGTCGGTGTGCCAGCCGTCGGCGGGGGCGGCGGGCTGCACGTCGTGGTGGCCGTAGATGAGCACGGTGGGGGCCGCGGGGTCGTCGGCGGGCCATTCGGCGAAGACGGCGGGGGCGCCGTCGGTCTCCCAGACCTCGGTGGTGGGGAAGCCGGTGTCGCGCAGGGTGGCGGCGAGCCAGTCGGCGCTGCGGCGTACGTCGGGGGCGCGTTCCGGGTCGATGGAGACGGACGGGATGCGCAGCCAGGCGGAGAGGTCTTCGAGGAAGGCGGATCGGTGCTCGGCGACGTAGGCCCGGACGGCGTTGTCCGGCGCTACCACGGTGGTGCTCATGGGAGGAAAGCCTATCGGGCCACGGGCGGGGGGTGTGCCGCGGTCAGTGGCCCAGGAGCAGCGCTTCGAGGGCGGCGCGGTCGGGTAGTTCGGCTGGTTCCTCCAGGCGGCCCTCGCGGACGTGCAGGAAGACGGCGCGGACGGCGGTGAGGGGGACGCCGCGCTGTTCGGCCCAGGCGAGGCGGTAGATGGCGAGCTGGAGCGGGTCGACGCGGCCGCTGCGGCCGGTCTTCCAGTCGACGACCTCGTAGCGGGTGGGGCCGTCGGTCTCGGTGCGGTACACGGCGTCGATACGGCCGCGGACGACGCGTCCGGCGAGGTGGAGCTGGAAGGGCGCTTCGACGCGGAGGGGGGCGCGGTGGGCGTAGGGGGTGCGTTCGAAGGCGGCCTTCAGTTCGGCCAGCTCGTCGGTGACGCCGCCGCCGTCCGTGCCGGGGGTGCCGTCCGGGGCGGCGGTGGTCGTGGGGGTGGTGGGGGTGGTGACGGGGGGAGTGTTGGTGTCCAGCGGGTCGGGTCCGGGGGCCGTCTCGGGGTCGGTGTGCCGGGTGTCCTCGTCGGGGCCCGGGGGTTCGGGGATGAGCAGGGGGAGCCGCAGTTCCTCGAACCGGGCTTCCACCCAGCTGTGGAACCGGCTGCCGCGGCGTGCGGACTCGGGTCGCGGTGGGCGGGGCATGGGGCGGGCGAGTTCGCGGGCGAAGGCGTCCGGGTCCTCGGCCATGCGCATCAGCTGGGTGGCGGTGAGGGTCGCGGGCAGGGGTACGTCGCGGACGGTGGCCCGGGAGCGGCGCAGTTCCTCGGTGAGCGCGTCGAGGTCGTTGTCCCAGGAGGCGGTGAGGCGCCGCTCCTCGGGCGTGAGCTGGTTCTCGGGCGGGGGTGGGCCGTCGGGGGTGCCGGGCGGTTCCGGTTCGGCGGCCTCGGGCGTCTCGTGCGGGGCGGCCGCGTCGCTGAGGGTGGTGTCGGGGGTGGTGTCGGGGGTGGTGTCGGGGGTGGTGTCGGGGGTGGGGGGCGCGGGTGGGTGTGCCAGGTGCCGCCGGGTGCGTGCGGCGGCGGCGCGGCGGCGGTCGAGGGCGTCGGGGTCGAGCGGGAGGGGCCAGGCGTGTTCCGCGCGGGCGGTCGTCAGCGCGGGGTTGGCGGCGTCCTTCTCGGGGGGTTCCGCCCAGTGTTCGACCTCGCCGTACGCGGGGTGCTGGGCGCAGTGGTTCCGCAGGGCGTCCAGGAACGTGGAGGGGCCGCGCGGCTTCTTCTGGCTGGGGCCCCACCAGTGGCCGGAGCCGAGGAGGAGGGTGCGGGGGCGGGTGAAGGTGACGTAGCCCAGGCGGAGTTCCTCGGTGGCCTGGTGCGCGCGGAGCGCGGTGTCGTACGCGGTGAGGCCGGGCGAGGTCCAGTCGGGCGCCGGGGGCAGGGTGGCGGCGTCGCCCCGGAGGGGGTGCGGGAGGACCTTCGGCTGGCTGAGCCAGGACTCGCGGGCCTGTTCGCTGGGGAACTGCTTGGCGACGAGTCCGGGTACCGCGACCACGTCCCACTCCAGGCCCTTGGCCTTGTGGGCGGTGAGGACCTTGATGGTGTCGTCTCCGCCGGGCAGGGAGCTGTCGAGGCCCTTGTCGTAGCGTTCGGCGGCGCGCAGGAAGGCGAGGAACGCGAGGAGGGTGGCGTCGGCGTCGGTGGCGGCGAAGCGGGCGGCGGTGTCCAGGAAGGTGCCGAGGGTCTCGCGGCGGCGGGCGGCGAGGGCTCGTGGTGAGGCGGCCAGTTCCACCTCCAGCCCGGTGACGGAGAGGACGCGGTGCAGGACGTCCATCAGCGGGTCGCTCAGCGAACGGCGCAGTTCGCGTATCTCGGCGGCGAGGCGGGCGAAGCGGCGCCGCGCCTCGGGGGAGAACGGCAGGTCGTCCTCGTGTCCGTCGGTTTCCAGGAAGGTGTCGAGGGCGTCGGCGAGGGAGCTGATCTCGGCGGGGTCGACGCCTTCGACGGCGGCGGTGAGCCGCCGGTCGGGGTCGTCGCCGTGGGGGTCGTGCTGGTGGCGGACGAGGAGTCGCGCGCGCCGCCCGAGGAGGGCGAGGTCTCGGGGGCCGACGCGCCAGCGGGGTCCGGTGAGCAGCCGGACGAGGGCGGCGTTGGCGGTGGGGTCCTGGAGGACCTGGCAGGTGGCGACGAGGTCGGCTATCTCCGGGAGGTGGAGCAGTCCGGAGACTCCGACGACCTCGACGGGGAGGTCCCGGGCGACGAGCGCGGCCTGGATCGCGGGGAAGTCGGTGGCGCCGCGGCACAGCACGGCGATCTCGCCGGGGGGTGTGCCGGTGTGGACGAGGTGGGCGAGGGAGTCGGCGAGCCAGTCGAGTTCCTCGCGGTGGGTGTCGAGGAGGGCGCAGCGAACGCGTCCGTCGTGTTCGGCGCCGGGGGCGGGGCGGAGCGCTTCGACGCCCTCGTGGCGGTTGCGCAGGTCCTCGGCGAGGGTGTTGGCGAGGTGGAGGAGGCGGCCTCCGCTGCGCCGGTTCTCGCTGAGCGCGCGGCGGGGGGCGGGGTCGCCGTCGGCCTGGGGGAAGTGGTGGGGGAAGTCGTCGAGGTTGGCGACGGAGGCGCCGCGCCAGCCGTAGATGGCCTGGCAGGGGTCGCCGACGGCGGTGACGGTGTGGCCGGTGCCGTGTCCGAAGAGCCCGGCGAGCAGGACGCGTTGGGCGACGGAGGTGTCCTGGTACTCGTCGAGGAGGACGACGGGGTACTGGGCGCGGAGGATCCGGCCGACCTCCGGTACGTCGCGGGCGAGGGTGGCGGCCAGCGCGATCTGGTCGGCGAAGTCGAGGAGGTCGCGCTCGCGTTTCCGGGCGCGGTACTCCTCGACGAGGGTGAGGAGTTCGGCGCGGCCGAGGACGGTGGTGGGGACGCGGCGCAGCTGGGCGTTGCTGAGGCGGGCGTGTCGCAGGCTCTCGTGGAGGGCGGTGTCGTGGGCGCGGAGCGCGTCGGGGGTGACGAGGTGTTCGGCGAGTTCGGCGTCGAGTGCGAGGACGTCCTCGACGAGGGCGGCGACGCTGCTTGTGAGGGCTTCGAAGGGGCCGGTCGCGGAGCCGGTGACGGAGGCGGCGAGCTGGAAGCGGGAGGCGTCGGCGAGGAGGCGGGAGGTGGGTTCGACGCCGATGCGCAGTCCGTGTTCGCTGAGCAGGCGTCCGGCGAAGGCGTGGTAGGTGGAGATGGCCGGTTCGCCCTGGGCCTGTTCCGCGGGGTGGCCGCCGGGTGGTGGGGGGGTGGGTTCGGTGGCGGTGACTCCGGCGCGGGCCAGGGCTTTCCGTACGCGGTCGGTGAGTTCGCCGGCGGCCTTGTTGGTGAAGGTGAGGCCGAGGACCTGTTCTGGGGGGACCTCTCCGGTGCCGACGAGCCAGACGACGCGGGCGGCCATCACGGTCGTCTTTCCCGAGCCCGCTCCGGCGACGATCGCCTGGGGGCCGCGTGGGGCGGCGGCGCAGGCGAGCTGCTCGGGGGTGAAGGGGATGCCGAGCAGCTCTCTGAGCTGCCGGGGGTCGGTGAGGTGTGCGGCCACTCGGGGAACGGTAACGCCTGGCGCGGACACCGCGCTCGCCCCTCCCCTGGCGGGCCGGGGGCGGCGGTGCCGGGCCGGGTGGCGCGTCACTCGACGGTGTGGCGTCCTTCGGGCAGCGCGGAGCAGGAGCCGCGGAAGGCGCAGTGCGCGCAGTGGGTGCCGGGGCTGGGGGTGAACCGCTCCTCCAGTACCCGTCCGGCGGCCGTGGCCAGCAGGGTGCTCACCCAGTCTTCCGGGGGGTCCGTGTCGCGCTCCGCCGTGGTGGGCCCCTCGTCCGTCCCGGCGGGTTCGGGTGTGGGGGGTGGGTCCTGCCGCTGGACGGTGGGGAGCGCGTCGCCGCCGTCGCGCTGGGCGGCGCCGAGCCGCAGGTGGACGAGTTCGGCGCCGCCGGGCACGGGCCGCTGTCCGTCGAAGAGGTCGTCGGCGGCTCCCTCGCGGACGGCGAGCTGGTAGACGGCGAGCTGGGGGTGGCGCTCGACCTCGCCACGGGTGGGTTTGCCGCGGCCGGTCTTGAAGTCCACGACGTAGGCCCGGCCGTCGCCGTCGCCCTCGACGCGGTCCATGCTGCCGCGGACGCGCACCGCGTACGGTCCGGCGTCCAGCGTGACGTCGAAGCCGTGCTCGCTGCCGACCGGGGCGCGTCCGGCGTCGCGTTCCTGGACGTGCCAGCGCAGGAACCGTTCTAGTGCCGCGCGGGCCTGTTCCTTCTCCTGCCGGGACTTCCAGGGGGCGTCGAAGGCGAGCCCGTCCCAGACGGAGTCCAGCCGCTCCATCAGGACGGGCAGGTCGGCCGGGGTTCCTCCCACGGCGACCTCGTCGGCCAGGACGTGCAGCACGTTGCCGAAGCCCTGCGCGGCGGTGGCGGGCCGGTCCGCCTGCACCTCGCGGCCGAGGAACCACTGGAGGGAGCAGACGTTGACGAGCTGGTCGAGGGCGCTGCCGGAGAGCGCGACGGGCTCCCGTGGGTCGCGTAGGGGTACGGCGGACCGGGTGGGTTCCAGCAGGCCCCACCAGCGGTCCGGGTGCGCGGCGGGTACCAGGGCGTGGCCCTCGTCGTCGCGGAGGGCGGCGAGCCGGGCGAGCCGCTGGGCCGCGGCGTCCCGCAGGGCGGGCGAGGCGTCGGGGTCGACGGTGGTGGCGCGGAGTTCCGCGACGAGCGCGGCCACCGACAGGGGGCGGCGGGGGCGGCTCTGCACGGCGCGCGGTTCCACTCCGAGTTCGTCGAGGAAGCGGGAGGGCTGGTCGCCGTCGTCGGCGGGGGCGCGTACGGCGGTGACGACCAGACGTTCGCGGGCGCGGGTCGCGGCGACGTAGAACAGGCGGCGTTCCTCGGTCAGCAGGGCGCCGGTGGGCAGGGGTTCGGCGAGGCCGTCCCGGCCGATGCGGTCGGCTT
Organism: Streptomyces sp. AJS327; assembly: GCF_013450295.1. Taxonomy (GTDB): domain Bacteria; phylum Actinomycetota; class Actinomycetes; order Streptomycetales; family Streptomycetaceae; genus Streptomyces. The sequence continues at coordinate 329,239 of NZ_SKBR01000002.1, read as the reverse complement.
CCAGCAGCGAGCCCCGGCGGCGCAGGTCGGGCCAGAGGCCCTCCTGCACCCCGGTGACCACGACGAGCCGCCATTCCAGGCCCTTGGCGCGGTGTGCCGTCATCAGCCGGACGGCGTCCGGCCGGACGGCGCGTCCCGCGAGGGTGTCGGCCGCGATGTCCTGTGCCTCGACGTCCGCCAGGAAGTTCAGCGCGCCCCGGCCGCCGACCCGGGCCTCGGCGCGGGCGGCGGCGGCGAAGAGCGCGCAGACCGCGTCGAGGTCGCGGTCGGCGTTGCGGCCCGCGGCGCCGCCGCGCAGCGCGGCCCGCTCCAGCCGGGCGGGCCACGGGGTGCCGTCCCACAGCTGCCACAGGGCCTCCTCGGCGGTGCCGCCGCCCGCGAGTCCCTCGCGGGCCTTGCGCAGAAGCTGGCCGAGTCGCTGCGCTCCGCGCGCGTACGAGGGGTCGTGGGCGACGAGCCGTTCGGGTTCGGCGAGCGCCTCGGCGAGCAGGTCTCCGGAGGGGCGGGGGACGCGGGCGCCCGCGGCGCGTTCCTCCTCGCGCAGGGCCCGGCCGAGTCGCCGCAGGTCGGCGGCGTCCATCCCGCCTAGTGGGGAGGAGAGCAGGGCCAGCGCCGTCTCGGTGTCCAGCCCGGCGCCCGCCGCCGGGCTCGGTCCGGTCTCCCCTGCCGGGTCGCCCCCGTCGCCCGCGCCGGGGGTGTCGGACGTGCCGGGGGCCTCGGGGACGCTGGGGACGCCGTCCGGCTCCGCGCTCTCGGCCGTGGCTGGAACCGGGCGGGTGCCCGCGCCGGGGTCCGGTGGCTCGTCGGTGTCCTGGTTCGCCGCCGGACCGGGGGCGGTGGCCGGTGTGGCGGACCGGGCGCTGTCGGCCAGCGCGCCGTGGGCGGCCGCGCGGAGCGCGCTGAGCAGGGGGGCCACGGCGGGTTCGAGGCGCAGCGGCACCTCGTCCCCGTCGGTGTCGAGGGGGACTCCGGCGGTGGTGAGGGCGCGGCGGACGGACGGGATGCTGCGGCCGCCGGCCCGTACCAGGACGGCCATCTCCCTCCACGGGACGCCCTCTTCGAGGTGGGCCCGGCGCAACAGGTCGGCGACGGTGTCGAGTTCACCTCCGACGGTGGGGCTGGTGAGCACCTCCACCCGGCCGCCGTCCCGTTCCGGGCGCAGCGCGCGGTGGGCGCGGACCGCTTCGGCGGGGAGGCGGGTGAGTGGCATGCGGCGGGTGAGTTCGCGGGTGGCGGTGAGCAGCGCGGCGGCGGAGCGGCGGTTGGTGCGCAGCACGGTGACGGGCGCGGGCTCGCCGGTGGGCTGCCGGAAGGTGTCCGGGAAGGTGAGGATGCCGTTCACGTCGGCTCCCCGGAAGGTGTAGATCGACTGGTCGGGGTCGCCGAAGGCGACGAGGGTGCCGCCGTTCCCGGCGAGGGCGTGCAGCAGCCGCACCTGGGCGGGGTCGGTGTCCTGGTACTCGTCGACGTAGACGGCGTCGTAGGACTGCCGGAGGCGGGTGGCGACCTCGTCGCGCTCGACGTGGAGGACGGCGCGGTGTACCAGTTCGGCGTAGTCGAGCACGCCGTGTGCGTCGAGCACGTCGAGGTACTCGGCGAGGAAGTCGGCGGCGGCGCCCCAGTCGGGGCGGCGGGTGCGGCGCGCGAAGTCGCCGAGCGCCTCCGGGCTGAGGCCGATCTCGCGGCAGCGGGCGAGTACCGCGCGGACCTCGTCGGCGAAGCCGCGGGTGGTGAGGCAGGCGCGGAGTTCGTCGGGCCAGCGGACGCGGTCGCGGCCCGCGTGTTCGAGGTCTATCTGGCCTTCGAGGAGTTCGCGGATGTAGAGGTCCTGCTCGGGGCCGGTGAGCAGGCGGACGGGGTCGGCGAGGGGGTCGGCGTCCCGCTGGGCGCGGAGCAGCGCGTAGCAGTAGGCGTGGAAGGTGGTGGCCTGCGGAGCGCGCGCGACGGCGGGGGCGGGGGGCCGCGGGCCGGGTGGGGCGTCGGGATCCGGCCGTTCCGGCCGTGCCGGTTCTCCCGGCCACCGTCCGGCGGCACACTCCGGTGGGGTGCCGTCCGCCGCCAGCCGGGCGGCCATCCCGTCGCGTAGCGCGACGGCCGCCTTCCGGCTGAAGGTGAGGACCAGGATCCGTTCGGGGTCGACGCCGGCGTGGACCCTGCGGGCGACGGCCTCGACGAGGGTCGTGGTCTTGCCGGTTCCCGGTCCGGCCAGCACGAGAAGAGGGCCTTTCGCGTGGTCAACCACAGTGCGTTGTGCTGCGTCCATGGCAGGGAGATCGACCGGCCCCGGGCGACCGCGCACCAGCCGGTACGCGCCGGGGCCCACGGTGGTGGGCGGCTGGTGCGCCGCGGAGGGCAAGGGGGAACTCACGTGCATCGCCTACAGGAAGGTCTGTGCCGGGAGGTACAGACGCTACGCCAGCCGGCGCACGGGGCACAGGGCCCCCGCTGGGGTCCGGTGGGAGGGCGTCGGGGAGCGGGGTGGGAGGGTCGGGTCACTCCGGTTACTCCCAACGCCCGGTCCGGTTCATCCCGGCCCGGGCCGTGGCGGAAGGTGGATGCTGTGAGCGGCCGTCGGTCATTGCGGTGCGTCGCCGGACGGGTCCCAGCGGGCCCCGCGCAGGTCGACGCGGGGGAGGTGTCCCTGGGTGGCCGGGCCGGTGGCGCGCAGCGGGGTGCCCTCCTCCCGGTAGTGGTCCAGGGCCCGCAGTTCCAGGCCGGGCAGCAGCGTCCCGTTCGCGCGGATCACCCGCCACCAGGGTGCCGCGCCGCCGTAGAGCGCCATGACGCGTCCCACCTGGCGGGGGCCGCCGCGGGGGGTGGTGCCGTGGTCGTGGTCCTCCTCGCGGAGCCAGGCGGCGACGTCCCCGTAGGTGAGGACCCGGCCGGGCGGGATGCGCTCGGCGAGGTCCAGCACGCGTTCGGCGTACTCCGGGAGTTCGGGCGGAACGGCTGGTTCCGGGGACTGCCGGGGGTCACCGGTGGGTTCTGTCACCTTCGCTGCTCCTGTGGGTCCTGTGGGTCCTGTGGGTCTCGTCGGCCCGGCGGGGCTCGTGGATCCCGCTGGGCTTGTCGGCCCCGCGGTTCGTGCTGGTTCCGCCGGGCTCGGCGGTCCCGGAGGTCGCCGGGGGGCTCCGGCCGCTCCGCCGGTCGGCCGCTCCGCTCCCCCCGGGCACGACGCTCCGGACGCCTCCGCCGGATCCCGGTGCCGTCCCCGGGCCGGGTTCCGGCCGCCCTGGGCGGTCCGTGGTGCACCGCGCGCCGCCATGCTGCCGCATCCGGTGCGCGTACCGCGGCCGGGGGCACCCGGGCGTTCCGCCCCCTCATGTCCCCGTACGTGGACCCCTCGTGCCACCATCTTCCCGGCGGTGACGAGTGATACGAGACCAGGACGAGCAGGAATCCGAGCAGCGGCAGGGTACGCGGGCTCCCGACGGGGCGCGCCCGGCCGCTCCCGGCGCTGCCGACACGTCCGCGGCCCCCGCCGGTCCCGCGTCCGGGAACGGCGGCGCGCCGGACACCGCCGGACAGCCCTCCGGGGAGGCCGCCCCCGCCGGTTCCGGAGGCGCGGCGCGTTCCGGGGGCCCGGTGGCCGCTGAGGGCCCCGGGGACGTCCGCGCTGAGGGCTCCGGGGGCGCGGCGGGGCCCGAGCGGGAGGTGGCGCTCGACGGCGACTCCCCCGTCGAACGGGTGGAGAGCGACGAGCCGCTGCTCTCCGCGCGGGTGCACCGCCCGTCGGACCTGCTGCGCATGGGTCTGGGCCTGCTGGCCATCGCCGCGGTGCTGATCATCGCGAACTACGCGCACGGGACGACGGCCGGGCTGGAGGAGGACATCGACAAGGGCGCCCGCCAGGCGCCCACCCTCCTCGTCAAGCTGGCCGGGCTCGGCTCCTCGATCGCGGTACTGCTGGTACCGGTGGCGTTCGCCATCGAGCGGCTGATCAAACGGGACGGGCTGCGCATCGCGGACGGCGTTCTGGCGGCGGTGCTGGCGCACGGCGCGGCACTCGCCACCGACCTGTGGGTGGCGCGGGCGGCCCCGGACTCGGTGCGGGAGGCCCTGGTCACCGCGAGCGACTCGGGCGCGACCACCCCGGTGCACAGCTATCTCGCGCCGGTCATCGCCTACATGACGGCGGTGGGCATGGCCCGCCGCCCGCACTGGCGGGTGCTGCTGTGGGCGGTGCTGCTGCTCAACGCCTTCGCGGTGCTGATCTCGGACTACACCACCGCCTTCTCGATCATCGTCACGATGCTGATCGGCTGGACCGTGGCCTACGGGACGCTGTACGCGGTGGGCACCCCGAACGTCCGGCCCACCGGGCAGACGCTCCTGGCCGGGCTGCGGCGGGTCGGCTTCCGGCCGGTCAGCGCGCTGCGCGTGGAGGACCCGCCCGAGCAGGAGGCGCGGGACCACAACGACCGGGGCCGCCGCTACCGGGTGACGCTGGAGGACGGGCCCCCGCTGGAGGTCACCGTCGTCGACCGGGAGCAGCAGGCGCACGGCTTCTTCTACCGGGTCTGGCGCCAGCTGGCGCTGCGCGGGATCACCCAGCGGCGGAGTCTCCAGTCGCTGCGGCAGGCGCTGGAGCAGGAGGCGCTGCTGGCGTACGCGGCGATCGCGGCGGGCGCTAACGCGCCCCGGCTGATCGCCACCTCGGAGCTGGGCCCGGACGCGGTGATGCTGGTCTACGAGTACCGGGGTGGCCGCAGCCTGGACGCGCTCCCGGACGACGAGATCACCGACGAGCTGATGCGCACCTCCTGGCACCAGGTCAGGGCGCTCCAGTCGCGGCGGATCGCGCACCGGCGGCTGGTCGGGGACGCGCTGCTGGTGGACCACACCGGAGCGGTGCTGCTGACCGACCTGCGCGGCGGGGAGATCGCCGCGGGCGACGTGGTGCTGCGGATGGACATCGCGCAGCTGCTCACCACGTTCGGCCTGCGGGTGGGCGCGGAGCGCGCGGTCTCGGCGGCGGTGGACGTGCTGGGGCCGGACGCGGTCGCGGACAGCCTGCCGCTGCTCCAGCCGATCGCGCTGAGCCGCAGCACCCGGCACACCCTGCGGCGGCTGTCCAAGGAGCGGGCCCAGCGGGAGCGCGAGGCGGTGCTGGAGGCGTCGCGGGCGAACAAGGAGGCGAAGGAGGCGGCGGCCCGGCACGACGGTGACCCGGCGGGTACCGAGCCGGTGTACGCGGAGCGCTCCGTGGACGCGGAGGGGCACGCGGTCCAAGGTGTGCGCCGTTCGCTGCGGACGAAGCACGCCGAGAAGAAGGCGATCGACGAGGCGCTGGAGGACGCGCGGGAGGAGGATCTGCTGGCGCAGATCCGCGGGCAGGTGCTGCTGATCCGGCCGCAGGCGCCGATAGAGCCCGCCCGGCTGGAGCGCATCCGCCCGCGGACGCTGGTCAGTTTTATCGCGGGCACGCTGGCGGCGTACTTCCTGCTGACCCAGCTGAGCCAGGTCCAGTTCGACCAGGTGATCGGGAAGGCGAACTGGGCGTGGGTCGGCGGGGCGCTGGCGTTCTCCTGCATGACGTACGTGTTCGCCGCGGTCTCGCTGCTCGGTTTCGTCCCGGAGAAGGTGCCCTTCCCCCGTACCGTCGCGGCGCAGGTGGCGGCCTCGTTCGTGAAGCTCGTGGCGCCCGCCGCGATCGGCGGTGTGGCGCTGAACGCGCGCTATCTCCAGCGCTCGGGGGTGCGGCCGGGGCACGCGGTGGCGAGTGTGGGCGCCTCCCAGCTGTTCGGGCTGGGCAGTCACGTCCTGCTGCTGCTCCTCTTCGGGTACATCACGGGCACCGAGCAGGGCCCCACCCTCTCGCCGTCCCGCACGGTCATCGCCGGGCTGCTGACGGCGGCCGTACTGGTGCTGATCGTCACGGCGGTGCCCGCGCTGCGGCGGTTCGTCTCCGACCGGGTGCGGTCGCTCTTCGCGGGGGTGGTCCCCCGGATGCTCGACGTGGTGCAGCGGCCGCAGAAGCTGCTGGCGGGCGTGCTCGGCATGCTGATGCTCACGCTGGCGTTCGTGATGTGCCTGGACGCCTGTGTGCGGGCCTTCGGTCACGAGACGAGCTACGCCAACCTCGCGGTCGTGTTCCTCACCGCGAACGCGCTGGGGTCGGCGGCGCCGACGCCGGGCGGGCTGGGCGCGGTGGAGGCGGCGCTGATCGCCGCGCTGATCGCCTTCGGGGTGCCGAAGGAGGTCGCGACCCCGGCCGTGCTGCTGTTCCGGCTGCTGACGCTGTGGCTGCCGGTGCTGCCGGGCTGGCTGACCTTCACCCACCTCACCCGCAAGGGCGCCCTGTAGCCGGACCGGCCGCCGGTGCACCCGCCGTGCGGGACCGGACGCCACCGGACGGACACGAGACACGAGGAGCCACAGATGCCGATCCGCGGGGGACGCCACACCGCCACCCGGTTCGCCGTGCTGCTGACCGCCGTCGCGCTGCTCGCCACCGGCTGCTCCGGGGACTCCGGCGAGGGCGGCGGGGCGGCCCGGAAGGACGAGAAGGGCGGCGACAGCGGGAACGGCGGGAACGCCTCGGGGCCGGGCGGCCACTGGCCGGGTCCGGGCGCCGACGGCGACCGGCGGATCGCCTGGCGGTCCTGCCCGGCGCCGAGCAGCAAGCAGTTCGCGGGGGGACGGCGGCCGGCGAAGCTGGCGGACGGCACCTCCTGGCAGTGCGGCACCCTACGCGTCCCGCTGGACCACTCCCAGCCGAAGGGCGCGACGATCGGGCTGGCCGTCATCCGCGCCCAGGCGCCCGCGAAGGTGCGGGGCACCGACGCGCACCAGGGCTCCCTGGTCTTCAACTTCGGTGGCCCGGGCGGCTCCGGCGCCGCCACGCTGCCGCTGGCCGCCGACTCCTTCGAGGCGCTGCGCGCCGGTTACGACCTCGTCAGTTTCGACCCGCGGGGCGTCGGCGAGAGTTCCGGCCTGCGCTGTCTGGACGACCGGGCCATGGACCGCCAGGCCACCGTGGACGCCAGCCCGGACAGCGCGGCGGAGGAGCGCGCGCTGCTGCGTTCCGCCCAGCGCCGCGCCGCGGCCTGTGAGAAGCGGGCGGGCGCCCGGCTGCCGCACCTCACCACCGAGAACACCGCGCGCGACATGGACGCGCTGCGCGGCGCGCTCGGCGAGGAGAGGCTGCACTACTTCGGCATGTCCTACGGCACCAAGCTGGGCGCGGTCTACGCCGGGCTGTTCCCGAAGCGGGTGGGCCGCGTGGTGCTGGACGCGCCCGTCGATCCGGGCAACTCGGTGCGGGCGTCGGCGCTCGGCCAGGCCAAGGGCTTCCAGCTGGCCTGGGAGAACTTCCTGCGCGACTGCGGCGGACGGGACTCCTGCCCCGTCCCCGCCGAACCCGGCCCGGGCTCCGCGCGGCTCGCCACGCTGCTGCGGGAGGCGGACACGAAGCCGCTGCCGACCGCGAGCGGGCGGAAGCTCACCGAGGAGCACCTGCTCACCGGCGTCGCCGCCGCCCTCTACTCGCAGAAGACCTGGTCGCTGCTGCGGACGGCGCTGCGGCAGGCCGGGGACGGGCGCGGTGACCTGCTGCTGGCGCTGGCCGACAGCTACACGGGACGGGACCAGAAGGGCCGCTACACCTCGCAGCGCGACGCGAACCTCGCGATCTCCTGCGCGGACAGCGCGTCTCGCGCCTCGGTACGGGAGGTACGTGCCTGGGAGCCGGAGTTCCGGAAGGCGTCGCGGGTGTTCGGACCGCAGCTCGTCTGGGGGCTGACCGGCTGCGAGGGCTGGCCGGCGCGCGGCGAGCGGGACACCACCGAGCTGGCGGCGAAGCCCGGAGCCCCGATCGTCGTGCTGGCGACCCGCGGCGATCCGGCCACCCCGTACGAGGGGGCACGCGGCCTCACGAAGCGGCTGGGCGACGGGCGTCTCCTCACCTACGAGGGCGAGGGACACGGCGCCTACGAGGGCGGTGACCGCTGTGTGCGCTCCGCCGTCGACCGGTACCTGCTCCGGGGCCGGGCCCCGGAGGACGGCGAGCGCTGCGGCTGACCGCGCGCGGGAGAGCGTCCCGTGACGGCGCGGCGGCGCGGACAGCGCTCGTGAACGAGGCCGGAACGACGCCCGGGGGCCGCGGCGCTGCCGCGTCGCGGCCCCCGGGGGGCGTGGGCTCGGCGGACCGGGCCGTGGGATCAGTAGACGGGCTTGTCCGGCTCGATCTGGTTCACCCAGCCGATGACTCCGCCGCCGACGTGGACCGCGTCGGCGAACCCGGCGTCCTTCAGCACCGCCAGCACTTCCGCGGAGCGGACACCCGTCTTGCAATGCAAGACGATCTTCCTGTCCTGCGGCAGGTCGCCCAGCGCCTCACCCATCAGGAACTCGTTCTTCGGTACCAGCCGGGCGCCCGGGATGGAGACGATCTCGTACTCGTTGGGCTCCCGGACGTCGATCACCTCAAGGTTCTCGCCCTCGTCCATCCACTGCTTGAGCTGCTTCGGGGTGATGGTCGAGCCGGCCGCGGCCTCCTGGGCCTCCTCCGAGACCACACCGCAGAACGCCTCGTAGTCGATCAGCTCGGTGACCGTCGGGCTCTCGCCGCAGACCGCGCAGTTGGGGTCCTTGCGGACCTTGACCTGCCGGTACGTCATCTCCAGGGCGTCGTAGATCATCAGGCGGCCGACCAGCGGATCACCGATCCCGGCCAGCAGCTTGATGGCCTCCGTCACCTGGATCGACCCGACCGAGGAGCACAGCACGCCGAGCACCCCGCCCTCCGCGCAGCTCGGCACCATGCCGGGCGGCGGGGGCTCCGGGTAGAGGCAGCGGTAGCAGGGGCCGTGCGCGCTCCAGAAGACGGACGCCTGACCGTCGAAGCGGTAGATGGAGCCCCAGACGTACGGCTTGCCCAGCAGCACGCAGGCGTCGTTGACCAGGTAGCGGGTGGCGAAGTTGTCCGTGCCGTCCACGATCAGGTCGTACTGCGCGAACATCTCCATGACGTTCGAGGAGTCCAGCCGCTCCTCGTGCAGGACGACCGTGGTGTGCGGGTTGATGCCCAGCACCGTGTCCCGGGCCGACTCCCCCTTGGGGCGGCCGATGTCCGCCTGCGAGTGGATGATCTGCCGCTGGAGGTTCGACTCGTCGACCTCGTCGAACTCCACGATGCCCAGGGTCCCGACACCGGCCGCCGCCATGTACATCAGGGCGGGTGAGCCGAGCCCGCCCGCGCCCACACACAGCACCTTCGCGTTCTTGAGTCGTTTCTGCCCGTCCATCCCGACGTCCGGGATGATCAGGTGGCGCGAGTACCTGCGGACCTCGTCGACGGTGAGCTCGTCAGCTGGCTCGACCAGGGGTGGCAGTGACACGGAGACTCCGATGGTCGGTGGGACGGAGGGGAGACGCCCCCGCCGAGGCGGGGCCGGTCCACTCGTAACACTGTCATGCCCGGTCTCATTCCGAGACGCCGGTTTCGATACGCGAGACAGCGTCGTCCCAGTACCCGGGCGAGGCCCGAGACCCGACACCGTTCCGCCCACCGTCCGGGCCCACCGGACCACGACTCCACAGCCCCGCGATCCCAGGCCTCCGCCGCCCCGTGGGGCCCACGATCACCCGGCCCCCGCCCGGGACGGGGCCAACGGGCGCCCCGGAACGGCGTCCCGCCCGCTCCCGTCGCCGGGCGACCGGCCGGGACGCCCTCCACCGGCGGCCACGAACCGGACTCGGCGGGGGCCCGGCGTGGACTTCCTCACACCCGCCCCGGGCGCCTTCCCCGGCGGCACCGCCACCCGGCCGGTCCCCGACGGACAGGGATCCCGGGGCCGGGACCCCGCCGCCGTCGCGGGGCGCACGCCGCGTCCCACCGCCGACCGCCGACCCGGCCGTCAGATCCGGCAGGCTGCCTCCATCCAGATGTCCGCGAGCGACTCCTCCAGCCCGATCCGCGGACGCCAGCCCAGCCGGTCGCGGGCCGTGCGCACGTCCGCCTGCTGCCAGCTGCCGCAGCCGTCCGCGTACGGCTGGGCCGGGTGCCCGGCGGTGGCCGGGGGCGGGTGCCCGTCGGTCGCCGTACCGTGCCCGGCGGGCACCCCGACCACCGAACCGGTGTACCCGGCGGCGCGGGCCAGCACCCCCGCCGCGTCCCGGAGCCGCACCGCGCGGCCGGTGCCGATGTTGACCACGCCCTGCGCGGCCGACAGCGAGGCCGCGTGCACGGCCCGCGCGATGTCCCGCACGTCCACCAGATCGCGCTGCACCCCGAGCCCGGCGAGCCGCAGTTCGCCGTCGCCCTGCTGCATCGCCCGGCGCATCAGCTCCGCGAGACGGCCGAGGGGCGAGCCCGCCGGGGTGCCGGGGCCCACGGGTGAGAAGACCCGCAGCACCACCGCGTCCAGCCCCGACTCCACGACGAGTTCGGTCGCGGCGAGCTTGCTCACCCCGTACGGCCCACCGGGGCGCGGCACCGCGTCCTCCCCGGTGGAGGAACCCGCGGGCGCCGGGCCGTACTCCGAGGCGCAGCCCACGTGCACCAGCCGGGCCCCGCAGGCGCTGCGGCGCAGCGACTCGCAGACGGTCGCCGCCGACACGGTGTTGTGGCGGATGAGGTCGCGCGCCCCACCCCGGGTCGCCCCGGCGCAGTTGACGACGACGCCGGGGTGCACCGCGTCCAGGAATCGGGTCAGCGCCCCCGGGCTGCCGTGGGACAGGTCGAAGCGGACGTCCGCCTCGTCACCCCGGCCGAGGGCGGTCAACTGGACGGCGGGATCCGCGAGCAGCCGGTCGGCGACGTACCGGCCGAGGTATCCGCTCGCTCCGAGAAGCAGGACTCTCATCGGGTGACCCGCCCTTCGCTGACGGTGCGGTGAGACGGCTGAGCGCTGGTCATGGAGTGTTGCTCCTTGTCGGTGTCGCACGGCCCGCGGCGGGGCCGGATGTGCACGGCGCGGTCGCCCGGGCCGCGGGGGGCACCGGTTCCGGCGCGGGGTGCCGCGGCTGCGCGTACCGGCCGGCTCCGGGGGGTGGAGGGGTGCCGGGGCGCGCGTCCGCCGGGCCCACCGACCGCGGCGAAACGGTCCTTCTGGCCCCGGCGGTGGTGCGGTACTCCCGTCCGTTCCGGCTGGTCCCGCCTCTCCGCCGCCGCCCGGCCCGGGGGCGCTCCGCGCCCACACCCGCCGTCGCGCCTCGTCAGTGGACAGACGTGCACAGCCGCATCCCGTTCCTCCTCCGGAAAGAGCCACCGACTGACAGGGCTTCGCGGGCGGAGGCCGACGGCTGACAGGAATTCAGTGGCTGACGCGGAAGACGGTATGCGGGGGACCCGCGCATGTGAGGGATGGTTATCCGTCGCACCACCAGAAGGGATGAACTCTCGTGACCTATCGGCCAGTTGTGCGTTGCGTCAGGCGCGGGTGGGACGGCCGCGCGAGGGTGCTGGAACCGTCCGGACCTCTTCCAGACGCCCCGTCAGACCCGATGACCGAAGCGGGCGCACCACGGGAAACGCGGAGACGCGAGGACCACGGGAGCCACGGCGAACCCGGAGACCCCGGAACCCCGGAGGACGGAGCGGGCGGGGAAGCGGGGCGCGTGCCGGAAGCGCGGGCGTCGCGAGAGGCACCCAGCAACACCGAAGCCCGGCGCGGCGCGGGGAGCGCGCGCACCGGGCGGAGACGGGGACGCACCACCCACGGCGCGACCCCGGGCGCCGGGCGGGCGGCCGTGCGGGGTCAGCTACCGGTCAACCCCGGGGGTAGGGCCAGGCGTTGGGACGGCAGGTCGCGCCGTCCGTGGTGAGGAACTTGGTCTGCTGCATCATCACCGGCGCGATCGCGCCCTGTCGCGAGCAGCCGACGTGGCCCCGGCCCAGGCGGTGCCCCACCTCGTGGTTGATGAGCATCTGCCGGTAGGCGTGGATACGGTCGGCGCCGAAGGTCTTGGCGCCGCGCGCCCACCGGTACGCGTTGATCATGATGCGCTCGGTGGCGGCGGAGTCGCAGGAGACGTTGTCCTCCAGGGTGTCCAGCTGGGACTTCCGGCACCACACCGCGGTCGTCTTGGGGCTCGCCAGCGTGATGACGAAGTCCACCTCGCCCGAGGAGACCCGCTCGAAGCTGCGCTCCCCCGCGTGCGCCCAACTGCGGTCGTCGTTCAGGGTCTTGTGCACCGCCTTGGCGAACAGCTCGGCCTCCAGCGGCAGGCCCTTCTCCACGTCGACGCGGTACCGCACCCGGGTGCCGCGCCCCGGGCCGTCGTCGTGACCGCGCACCGTGGCGAAGGCCCCGGAGCCCGCGAAGTCGGGGGCGAGCGGGTACCGCTTGGCCATCTTGTCCGCGTAGGAGAGCGGCTTCGCGTCAGGCTTCGGCGTCTGCGAGGGCGCGCCCCGGCCGTCGCTCCGGGACGCCTGCTCCTGCTCCCCGGCCCGGCCGCTGCCGGAGGGGGACTCCGAACCCCCGTGCCCCCGGTCGCCTCCGGCCACCTGGCCCGCGACCACCACCGCCAGGACGGTGGTGACGGCGGCGGCGGCCACGCCCGTGTAGGTGCGTCCCCTGCCGCCCTTGCCCCCGGGGGGCGGGATCGGTGCCAGCGGGGCCAGCGGCTCGCCGTCGTCCGGCGGGCCCGTCCCCTGGCCGCCGGCCGGGGGACGGCCCGCGCCGCGCTGCCCCGGGACCCGGCCGCCCGGCAGCAGCCCCTTGTGCTCGGGGCGGCCGGACGCCGGGGAGGCGGAGAAGTTCCGCTCGTCGAAGGCGTCGACGTAGTCCTGGCGGGGGCCGCTCCGCTGCGGGCGGGGCGCGGGTGGGCCCTGGCCGGTGCCCCGCGCGCCCCAGCCGCCGCCGGGCTCACGCTGCTGTGGGTGACCGCCACGCGCCGCGGCCGGACCGGGCGCCCCTCCGGGCCACGGGCCACGGGTGCCCCGCGGCGGGGTTCCGGGCCCGCCGGACGGCGGGGCCGCCATCGGCGTACCGGAGGGCGGGGTGACGGCGGGACCGGCGGGTGGGGCGGAGGCCCGCGGCACGCCGTGCGGCGGGGTCACCGCGGGGCCGGGACGGCCGACGCGTGGGACACCGCCGGGCGGGGTCACCGCGGCACGGGGGACGCCGTGGGGTGGGGTACCGACGGGCTGCCCCTGGTGGTGGGGGCGGGGCGCCGGACCGCGTGTACTCGGCCCCTCCGCGCGGGGGGTTTCCTCGGGCGCGGGCGGGTCGGGGGTCTTCCCACTCGCGCCCTTGCCCTTGCGGCTATGGCGTCCCACTAGTCACCTTCCGTGGGGACAGCAGTTGCTGGTGCAGCCTCGCGGCCCGGCGCCCCGTCCGTCAACCGAACGGCTCCGGCGAGGAGTTCCCGCACGGCGGCCGCCACGACCTCGGGGTACTCCATCATCGAGACGTGCCCGGCGTCCGGGAGGGTCAGCATGCGGGAGTCGCGGAAGGCGCGGGCGGCCCGGCGGGCCATCCGGAACGCGACGAGCTGGTCCCGGCCGCCGTAGACGAGGAGGGTCGGTGCGAGCACCCGCTCGGCCTGCCGCCACAGCGAGTGCTGCCCACCGAGAGTGTAGGCGTTGACGATTCCGCGCGCGGAGCGTGACATCGCGTCCCAGAAGTACGGCCGCGCCAGGCACCGCTCGTACTCCCGTACCGCCTCGGCGAACTCCGTGGGCGTGACCCGCGAGGGGTCGCCCCAGCACAGCGCGAACACCTCGCCGGTGCGCCGCCGCGGGCTCCAGTCGTGGGTCAGGCGCAGGAAGAGCCGGGCGGCGCCGGGGACGGCGAGCAGCGCGGTGGGCAGCGCCGTCGGCTGCGGCCGCAGCTCCGGAAGGGCGGGCGAGACCAGCGTCAGGCTGTGCACGAGGTCTGGGCGGGCCGCCGCGACGCGGGTGGTCACCGCGCCGCCCAGGGAGTGCCCGAAGAGGTGAACGGGGCCGCGGTCCCGGGCGTCGAGATAGCGGATGACGGCCCGCGCGTGACCGTTGACCGAGTAGTCGCCGCTGTCCGGAGGCGGGGAGTCGCCGAAGCCGGGGAGGTCGATCGCCTCGCCGTCGACGGTGTCGGTCAGCTCCCGCGCGAGCGCCGTCCAGTTCTGCGCGGAGCCCCCCATCCCGTGTACGTAGAGCGCGGGCGGCAACCCGGGACGGGCGGGAGCGTGGTGCCGCACCTCCAGGGTCAGCCCCGGGAGGGAGTGGCTCCACCGCTCCTCCCCGTGTCCCGGGCCGTCCGGTGCGCCGGGGCCGTCCGGGTCGTCCGGGTTCGGTCCCCGCGGAGCGGGGGCCTGGTGGGGTGCCGCCGGGCGGTACCCGGGTTGCTCAGTGGACGACATGGGGGCAATGTTACGAGAGGATCACGCACGCGTTCACGTGTTCGCCATCACAGCACCACACCGTCACGGCACCACGGCGATCGGCGCGCACGGGCCGCCCGGGATCCGCGCAGAGGGGAGAGAGACATGCCTGCCGAGCACACCGGGCGCACCGAGCCCGTCGATCCGACGGACCCGGAGACCCTGGCCGACCCGTACGAGGACGAGTTCGACCGGTACGAGGAGGAGCCCGATCTGGAGGCGCCCCGGGAGGACACGGCGGAGCAGCACGCCGAGCTGCTGCGGCAGCACGACACCCCGATCACCGGCCGGGGCGTCGGGGAGGCCGACCCGGCGGACGCGGCCGAGCAGGCGCGGGTCGTGGAGGACCCGGAGGAGGAGTACCGCTGACGGCTCCGCCCGTGGGACCACCGGACCGGGTGAGGGGATCACGTGGGATACGGCACGGTCCACGGCGGCCGGTCCGGGAGGGGCCGCGGCCGTTCGTGCCGCGGGCGCCGCGGCCTACCCGTCGCGCCCCCGGGTCGCCCGGCGGCGAAAATCTCCGGCCGCGAGGCCCACACTCCGGTTACTGAAAAGTACGATGGCGGACAGCGCAGACGCGCATCGAATACATGGGAGGCGGCGTGACAGCCATCGAGCAGACCGAGGGGGCGCGCCCGCGCGGCACGCGCCTGCCGCGCCGGGCCCGACGCAACCAGTTGCTGGGCGCGGCCCAGGAGGTCTTCGTGGCGCAGGGGTACCACGCGGCCGCCATGGACGACATCGCCGACCGGGCGGGCGTCAGCAAGCCGGTGCTGTACCAGCACTTTCCGGGGAAGCTCGACCTGTACCTCGCCCTGCTCGACCAGCACTGCGAGGCCCTGCTGGACGCCGTGCGGGCGGCGCTCGCCTCCACGACGGACAACAAGCAGCGGGTCGCCGCGACCATGGACGCCTACTTCGGGTTCGTGCAGGACCAGGGCGGCGCGTTCCGGCTGGTCTTCGAGTCCGACCTGACCAACGAGCCGGCCGTGCGGGAGCGGGTGGACAAGGTCAGCCTGGACTGCGCCGAGGCGGTCAGCGAGGTGATCAGTGAGGACACCAAGCTCCCGGCCGACCAGGCGATGCTGCTGGCGGTGGGGCTGTGCGGGATGGCGCAGATCACCGCGCGCTACTGGCTGAGCGCCGGGCAGCGGGTGCCGCGCGAGGCCGCGGCCAAGTTGATCGCCTCCCTCTCCTGGCGCGGGATCGCGGGTTTCCCGATGCAGTGAGCGCCGTGCGCTCCCGCCGGGGCCCTCGTGGTTCCCCGGTCCCGCGCGGCTCCCCGGCTGGCGTCTCCGCGCCGCCGCCCGGCGTTCGTGCCGTGCCACGTCCGTTCCGTGTCCGCTCGGTGTCCGCTACGTGTCCGTCTCCGCGGCACGTTCGTGCCGTGGCGTCCCCGGGGTGTTCCGGACCGGAGTGACGGGCCGCGGTCGCCGCGCGCGGGCGCCCCACCGGCGGTGCGCCAACGCGCCCCGGCGCACGGCCATGTGCCGCTGGGACTCGTCCCGGCGGGCGCACCGTGGGCGCGCGCCGGTCCCGCGCGGCTCCCCGGTCCTCGCCGTACGGGTCGGGTGGGTTCCGGTACCGGCGGTGCCCGGCCCGTCGGGTGTTCGCTCCGGGCGTGCGGGCGGATCTCCGCGGGGGCCGGGAGCCGGGCTAGTGTTGCCCCGTACAGCGCGGATGGCCGCGCATCCGCCCCGGGCTAGGCCACGGGGTTCCCGAGACCGTCGGAGGGACATAGCCGTGGAGGTCAAGATCGGCGTGCAGCACGCGCCGCGCGAGATCGTCATCGAGAGCAAGCAGACTCCGGACGAGGTCGAGAGCGCGGTCGCGACGGCTCTGGAGGGCGGTTCCGGACCGCTCAGCCTGGTCGACGAGCACGGCCGCAGGATTCTGGTGCCGGCGGATCGCGTCGCGTACGTCGAGATCGGTGAACAGACCACCCGCAAGGTGGGTTTCGGCACTCTCTGAGGACACTCCGCGCGATCCCGGACGCCCGCACGGCGAGACGGACACCGCGCGGAACGCGCCCAACGGCGGCTGCGGCACCGGGCGTCGGGGAACTTCCCCGGCGCCGCGAATCGGTACCGGAGCCGCCGTTTCACGCGCGCCTTCCCCGGGGAGTACCGGAACGACCGTTTTGCGCTTGCCGGTTCC
The DNA here is from genome assembly GCF_013450295.1 of Streptomyces sp. AJS327. Lineage (GTDB taxonomy): Bacteria > Actinomycetota > Actinomycetes > Streptomycetales > Streptomycetaceae > Streptomyces. Next base: position 312,772 of record NZ_SKBR01000002.1, on the reverse strand, counting down.
GTGCCGACCGCACCCGAGGAGGTCCCCATGGTCTGGGAGACACTGGGCTCCGCGCTCGTTGGACTCGCCATCGCCTACGCCGCGGCCAGGCGGTTCCCGGGGAGGCTCGGTGACCAGCGTCTGGTGCTGGCCACCGGCCCCGTGGCGGGACTTCTCGGCGGGCTGATCTGCCGGGTGGTGCTCGGCCCCGGCCACCTTCCGGTCGCGCTGCTCGCGGCCGTCGGTGTCGCGGCGGCGATGGTCTCGCTGCTGTTCGGGGACGACTCCCGGCCGGGTGCCGTCAGGCGGCCAGGCCCAGCGCGGCCATCCGCTTCGTATGGCCCTCGGTGATCCGGGAGAACATCTTCCCCACCTCCGCCAGGTCGAAGCCGTCGGCGATCCCGCCGACCAGCATCATGGAGAGCGCGTCACGCTCCGCCACCACCCGCTGCGCCTGGGACAGCGCCTCCCCCATGAGGCGGCGGGCCCAGAGCGCCAGCCGGCCGCCCACCCGCGGGTCGTCCTCGATGGCGGCCCGCACCTTCTCCACCGCGAAGTTCGAGTGCCCCGTGTCGTCGAGCACCGCCAGCACCAGTGCCCGGGTGTCCGAGTCCAGCCGGACGGCGACCTCCCGGTAGAAGTCGGAGGCGATCGAGTCGCCGACATACGCCTTGATCAGCCCCTCCAGCCAGTCCGCCGGGGCGGTCTGGCGGTGGAACTCGTCCAGCGCTCCCGCGAACGGCTCCATCGCCCGGGTGGGGTCCTCGTCGATCCGCGCGAGGCGTTCCCGGAGCCGCTCGAAGTGGTGGAACTCGGCGGAGGCCATGGACGCCAGCTCGGCCTTGTCGGCGAGCGAGGGCGCCAGTTTGGCGTCCTCGGCCAGCCGCTCGAAGGCGGCAAGCTCCCCGTACGCGAGCGCGCCCAGAAGGTCGACGACCGCCGCCCGGTAGGTCGGGTCGGCGGAGGCCTGTGCCCAGTCCTGGGTGGCGGTCCCGGTGGGCGTCGTGCTCTGCCCGGCGTCGTCGGTGCCGGGTGTCTTCTCAGGCGTATCCATACCGCGCACGATAGCCCCCGCCACCAGCCGGGGAGGCGGCCGGAGCGGACCCGGGGCGACCTCATATGGCTCGTACACAACAATCGCCTCGGTACATATGCGCGGATCCGGGGTACAGTGCTATTGGGTCCGCCGCGAGGTGGGCCCCGCTTGAGTACTACGCAGGAACATCTACGCATGAACGCGGATGCCCGGTCGGTGGCCCGATCGGCTCCGGCCTGACAGCCCTCCACGCGGCTCGTGCTCCCCGCACGGATCGCGCCCAGAGGGGCCGCTCGCGCGAGTAGGCGCTTGAGCGAGAGTACGCGGCCCCGCACCGACGGCGGGCCGACCACAGCCGCCGCCTTGGTGCGGTGCGGACCACTCCTCGCTCCCTCTGAGGGGTTCGCCCCCTCGCCGCTGCCGCGCGTCACACAGAAGAGGCAAGCATCCTGTCCACCACGTTTAGAGAACTCGGAATCCTTTCCGAGACGGCCGAGGCGTTGGAAGCCGTCGGCATCACGTCCCCTTTCCCCATCCAGGAGATGACCCTTCCCGTCGCCCTCGCGGGCACGGACGTCATCGGCCAGGCGAAGACCGGTACCGGCAAGACGCTGGGCTTCGGCCTGCCGCTCCTGGAGTCCGTCACCGTCCCGGCGGACGTCGAGGCCGGCCGGGCACGGCCCGAGGACCTGAGTGACGCGCCGCAGGCGCTCGTCGTCGTTCCCACCCGGGAGCTGTGCCAGCAGGTCACCAACGACCTGCTGACGGCCGGGAAGGTGCGGAACGTCCGTGTCCTGGCCATCTACGGCGGCCGGGCCTACGAGCCCCAGGTCGAGGCGCTACGGAAGGGCGTCGACGTGGTCGTCGGCACCCCCGGGCGGCTGCTGGACCTGGCGGGCCAGAAGAAGCTGCGGCTCTCCCAGATCAGGGCGCTGGTGCTGGACGAGGCCGACGAGATGCTGGACCTCGGCTTCCTGCCGGACGTCGAGAAGATCGTGCAGATGCTGCCCGCGCGGCGGCAGACCATGCTGTTCTCGGCGACCATGCCCGGCCAGGTGATCTCGCTGGCCCGGCGGTACATGAGCCAGCCCACACACATCCGCGCGACGGCCCCCGACGACGAGGGCCAGACGGTCGCCAACACGGAGCAGCACGTCTTCCGCGCGCACTCCATGGACAAGCCCGAGATGGTCTCCCGCATCCTCCAGGCCGAGGGCCGCGGGCTGACGATGATCTTCTGCCGCACCAAGCGCACCGCCGCCGACGTGGCCGAGCAACTCGGGCGGCGGGGCTTCGCCTCCGGCGCGGTCCACGGCGACCTGGGCCAGGGCGCCCGGGAGCAGGCGCTGCGCGCCTTCCGGAACGGCAAGGTGGACGTGCTGGTCTGCACCGACGTGGCGGCGCGCGGTATCGACGTCGACGGTGTGACGCATGTCATCAACTACCAGACGCCGGACGACGAGAAGACCTACCTGCACCGCATCGGCCGGACCGGCCGGGCGGGCGCCTCGGGTACCGCCGTCACCCTGGTCGACTGGGACGACATCCCGCGCTGGCAGCTGATCAACAAGGCGCTGGGGCTGGACTTCCACGACCCGGCGGAGACCTACTCCACCTCGCCGCACCTGTACCAGGCGCTGAGTATCCCCGAGGGCACGAAGGGCATACTGCCGCGCGGCGAGCGGACCCGGGCCGGACTGTCGGCCGAGGAGGTCGAGGACCTCGGGGAGACCGGCGGGCGCGGCCACGGCGGCAGGTCGGCGGGCGGCGGCCGGTCGGAGAAGACCGAGCGTCCGGCGCGGACCAGGCCGCAGCGTCAGCGGCGCCGCACCCGGGCCGGGGTGAACGTCACCGAGCGGGACGGCTCGTCGGCCGGGCGGGAGCAGGACGAGCGGGCTTCGGCCAGCGGGCCGGAGGACGCCGCGGCCAAGGCGCCGCACACCCCGCGCCGCCGCCGGCGGCGTTCGCGGGCCGGATCGGCCGCGTCGGCGGGGACCGAGTCGGGCTCCGCGAGCACGGCGTCGGCCAGCGCCTCCGGGGCGAGCGCTCCCGCATCGGCCGGGGAGGCCCCGTCCTCGTCCTCCCGGCCGCGCAGGCGCCGCACCCGGGGCGGGAGGAGCGGCACGTCGGAGTCGGCGGACAGCTGATCCGTGCCGGAGGCACACCACCGGTGTGACCCGGTGGTGTTCACCGCCTCCGGCGTGATCCGCGCCCGGCGGGAGCCACCGGGCACGGCTCCGGGGAGCGCACGCGAGGGAGCGTGCGCTCGTCTCTTTTCGGCCGGGCGGTACGGCGCCCGGCACCCCGGACGGGCCGGGCGGACGCTCCGCCCTCCCCTCCCCCGTGGTCCCTCCACCATGGAGGGCGGTCCCGCGTCGCGGGACCGCGCCCCATGGCTCCGGGCCCCAACTCCCGCCCCCGGCCCGGGTGTACGCCGGTGTTCCGGCGGTCTCCGCCGGAACGGCGCGGCCCCTCGGTGGCGGCCGCGTGGGGGCGGCGGACACCCCGCCCACCTGGCCTGCCGGGGAGTTCTCCCGGCGGCGGCAGGGCGGGTAGCGTCCGGAACATGAGCAAGCCGCCGTTCCTCGACGCGCCGACCGGTCTGCGCGCCTACCGTCTGGGCACCGCCCGCGGGGAGTTCGCCGCGCACGAGCTGGGCACCGCCCGGCGGGGCAGCGTGCTGCTCGTGCCGGGCTTCACCGGCAGCAAGGAGGACTTCATCGCCCTGCTGGCGCCGCTGGCCGAGGCGGGCTACCGGGTGCTGGCGGTGGACGGCCGGGGCCAGTACCAGTCGCCGGGCCCCCGGGACGAGCGCGCCTACGCCCCCGCCGAACTGGCCCTGGACGTACTGGAGATGGCGCGGACGCTGGCCGCTCCGGCGCCGTCCGGTCCCGGTGGGCCGGTCCCGCCGCTCCATCTCGTCGGGCACTCGCTCGGTGGCCTGATCGCCCGGCGCGCGGTGCTGCGGGACCCGGGTCGCTTCGCCTCGCTGACGTTGATGAGCAGTGGGCCCGCCGGGGTCGCGCCGGGTCAGCGGGAGCGGCTGCGGATGCTGCGGGAGGCGCTGCCGACGCTGGACATGCCCGCGATCTGGGAGGCGATGCGTGCCCTCGATCCGCCGGACGCGGAGGACCCGCTGACGCCGCCCGCCATCACCGACTTCCTCCGGGAGCGCTGGCTGGCGACGGTCCCCGAGCAACTCTCCGCCACCGCACAGCAGTTGATGGACGAACCGGACCGGGTGGCGGAACTGGCCACCGCCGGGCCGCCGCTGCACGTCGTCTCAGGGGAGGTGGACGACAATTGGCCGGTGCCCTGGCTGGACGAGATGGCCGTACGGCTGGGGGCGCGGCGCACTACGGTGCCCGGCGCGGGACACTCACCGAACGCCGAGCGCCCCGCCGAGACCGCCGCCGCGCTGCTGGACTTCTGGGCGCGGGACGCGGAGCGGCCCACCGGACGGGGTGCGCCCGCCTCGGCCCGCGCGGCCCGCGCCCGGGGTGGTGTCAGCGAACCGTCAGACCGGTGAGGGGTTCGGCTCCGCTGCTGCGGGCGACGATCTCCGCGTAGACCTCGGGGTCGGTGGTGTTCTCGCCGAGCCGGCAGGTCTTGCGCGTGCCGTGGTAGTCGCTGGACCCGGTGGTCAGGATGCCCAACTCGGTGGCGAGGCCCCGCAGTCGGCGGCGGGTGTCCGCGTCGTGGTCCATGTGGTCCACCTCGACGCCGTCGAGTCCGGCGGCGGCCAGTTCCGCGATCGCGCTCTCCGGCAGGCACCGGCCCCGTTTGGCGGCCAGCGGGTGCGCGAGGACGGCGACCCCGCCAGCCCCCTTGATCAGGCGCAGCGCGTCGAACGGGTCGAGTTCGTGCTTGCCGACGTAGGCGCGGCCGTCGCCCCCGATCCACTCGCTGGTGAAGGCGTCCGAGACGGTCGCGATGACGCCCGCCTCGACCATCGCGGTGGCGATGTGCGGGCGCCCCACCGCGCCGTCCCCCGCGATCTGCGCGACCCGCTCCCAGGTGACGGGCACCTCCAGCTCCCGCAGCCGGCGCACGATGGCCTGGGCGCGGGGGATCCGGTCGTCCCGGACGAGTTCCCGCTCCCGGGCCAGCTCGGGCTCCTCGGGGTCGAAGAGGTAGGCGAGCATGTGCAGGCTCACGCCGCCGAGGCGGCAGGAGAGTTCGGCGCCGGTGACCAGGGTGAGTTCGGGCGGCAGCGCCCTCAGCGCCGCCACGTGCCCGGCGACGGTGTCGTGGTCGGTCAGCGCCACGACGTCGAGTCCCTCGGCCGCCGCCGCGCGTACCAGCTCGGCGGGGGTGTCGGTACCGTCCGAGGCGGTGGAGTGGGTGTGCAGGTCGATGCGCACGACGGGACTCCAACGGGCTGACGGGGCGGCGGACGGAAGGCGCACGGCGGTGCGGGCGCGGTCCAGGATAGCTGTCCCCCGGTCGGCGGTTCCGCATGCGCGGAGTGAGGGGCGCACGGCCGACACGGGGGCGCGCCGTACCGGCCGGGAACCCGTGGAGTACGGCGTCGTCGCAGGTCAGAGCGTGCGGCGCACAGGCTGGGCGGGTGCGCCGGGACCGCCCGGTCGCCCTTCCGCGCCCGGACCGGCGGTGTGGCGGTGCCCGTTGGGAGGGGGCCTCAGCCGAGCAGGCGGGGCGAGAGCGCGCCGCAGGGCAGCAGGTCGACCTCGGCGCCCGCGTCTCGCAGGTCGGTCAGCACGAGTTCGTCGTAGAGCAGCAGTCCGGACATCTCCGGCCAGACGATCGCCCACAGCCAGAGCCCGCAGGCCTCCCCCGCGAACACCGCGCGGTCGTCCGGGGACCCGGCGACGTGCCAGAGCGGGGTGGGTCGCCCGGCGGCCAGCACCTTGACGTTCGGCGGCCGCCCGCCGCAGATCTGCGGCCCCGGGTCGGGGCCGGGGATGCCGGCGTACCTGGCTCCGAGACCGACGCCCAACTCCTCGGCCACCAGGAGCAGTTCACCCGTCCCCCCGAGGGGGCTCGGACCGGAGCAGGCGACGGCGGTGGCTCGGCCACCGCTGCGGTCGTCGCCCGCGCTGGCGACGCCGGTGAACAGCCAGCCGACCGGCAGCGGCCAGAGCATCCACACGGGCACCCTGGTCCGGCCGACGGCCACGGCGAGCGCCTCGACGCTGGGCGGGATGACCGGCTGGAGCGGATGCACCGTGCCGTGCAGATCGCACTGCCAGGAGTCGGCGAAAAGGCCGGGCGCCCGGACCCGGCCACCGCACTTCGGGCAACTGGGTTCGCCCCTCATGAGGATCCACGGTGCTACCCGGCTCCCCTCGCGTCAAGGACGATCACCCGCGCGGAGGTTGGGCGCATCGGAGCGCGGGGTGGAGCGGCGGAGGCGACCCGGGGCACCGCGGCGCCCCCACCTTCGGCGGAGGCGTCAGTCAGCCGAGGGGGACGGAGGCGCGCAGCGGGTCGCGCAGGTCCGTACCGTGCCGCAACCAGCGCTCCTCCAGCGCGGCGGCGCCGTGCACCCGCTTCCACGCCGCCTCGTTGGGCGTCATGGGCAGCAGTGGCATGAACCGCACCGGCTCCCGCGGCTCGGGCAGCTCCACGTCGGCGACGAGCCCGCCGGGCTCCGCCACCAGCACGGAGGTGTACGGGGCGCCCGGCCACAGCGGTTCGCCCAGGTCCAGCGAGGCGCCGGGGGCCACCACCACGCCCTCGACCTGCGGGCTGGCGGCCAGCACGGCGAGCGGCCGGAGCGCCTTGTCGGTGTCGGCGAGCCCGGCGCGCACCGAGAGGACGAGTTCGGCGCGTGGGCCGCGCTCGGGGTCGGCCAGCGCGGCTGCGGGGTCGGTCATCGGGGCGGCCGACATCCCGAGCGTCACGTACCGCACCACCACCCGTCCGGGTTCCGGTTCCCGTTCCGGTTCGTTCTCCCGCTCCGGTTCCCGTTCGGGTTCGACGTGGTCGAGGAAGCGGAGCACCTCGACGCGGTCGGCGCCGAGGAAGGTCACGGCGGCCCGGGCGTCCGGCTCGCCGAGCGCCTCGCGCAGCCGCCGTTCGACAAGGGGGAGGACGTCAGCCATGGCGCGAGCATAGGCGCGAGCACGGGTGGGCGGGACGTCCGCCCGGTCGAGCAGGTCAGGCCGGTGCGGTGAACGCGGCACGGGCGCGGCACGGGAGCGGGACGGGAGCGGGGAGGGGGATTCGGGTCGACAGGTCGATGGGTCGATCTTCGCCGGTTGGCCGCTGGCCGGTCGCCAGGTCGACGGGTCGCCGCTGGTCGTCCGGGGGCGCGCGGTCCGGCGTCCGGCCGGGCGCGGTGCGGCAGTTCACGGGCTGGCCGGAAAGCACACCGTGGGGCGTACCGGGTGCTACCGTTGACGACTGGTCAGCGTTCGTGGCAGGCATCCCTCGCAGGGACCGAACGGAGGAGGTGGGGCTGGCATGGATCCGAGTCGACCGTGCAGTACCAGTCGCTCTTCCGTATCGACGACGCGGCACCGCCGCTGAGACTCCGCCGCCGTTCTCCCGACAGTCCGTCGCACGACGGCTGAACTCCGCCCGGTCGGCACCGGGTTCGTGTTCCGTGGAAATCCCGCGGCGCACGCGCTCGTGGAAGCCCGGGTTCCAGGACTCCACCGCGCCCCACCCGTCCGGCCGGTGCTCTCCGCGGGATTCGGGGTCCGGTGACTCGGCCCGGGGGTTCGGGACTCCCGGTGCGCGCACGGAAGAGCGGGCTGGTCATCCGATCTGTCAACCAGCTCTCGTCGTCCCCGGCCCTCGCGCGGTGCCCGCTTTGCGGACCTCCTGCTGACAGCGTGGAGTAGGTCCCCATTCCGGGCAGCGCTGCGCCCGCCGCGGACGGCATGGCATACCGGGAGGTACCCATGTCGATGATCAAGGAACTGCGCGCGGTGGTGCGGCCCTCGCTCCGCAAGCGCCCGCACCTCAGCGAGCACGGCGCGTCCCCCGCGTACGACAGCGCCATCGTGGACTGCGCCGTCTACCGCGGCGGGCGCCGCGTCGGCGACCAGCTCACGCCCGTGCAGGCGCTGCGCGCGGTGCGCACCGAACCGGGAGCGGGGTTCGTCTGGATCGGGCTGCACGAGCCGACGGAGCGCGAGTTCTCCGGCATCGCCCAGGAGTTCGGGCTGCACCCGCTCGCCGTGGAGGACGCGGTCCACGCCCACCAGCGCCCCAAGCTGGAGCGGTACGACGAGAGCCTGTTCACCGTCCTGAAGACGCTGCACTACGTCGAGTCCGCCGAGGCGTACTCCGCCGGGCGTGGGGAGACGGGCGTGGTGGAGACCGGCGAGGTGATGTGCTTCACCGGGCCCGACTACATCATCACGGTGCGGCACGGTGGGCAGGGCTCGCTGCGCGCGCTCCGGCACCGGCTGGAGGACGACCCGGAGCTGCTGGCGAAGGGCCCGTCCGCGGTGCTGCACGCCATCGCGGACCAGACGGTCGACGGCTACCTCGCGGTGGCCGACGCCATGCAGGACGACATCGACGACGTCGAGATCCAGGTCTTCTCGGAGTCCGCGGGCAACGGCAAGCGCGGGGCGGACGCCGGGCGGATCTACCAGCTCAAGCGGGAGGTCCTGGAGTTCAAGCGGGCCGTCGCCCCGCTGCTGCGTCCGCTGCACCTGCTGAGCGAGCGGCCCATGCGGCTGGTCGACTCGGACGTGCAGAAGTACTTCCGGGACGTCGCCGACCACCTCGACCGGGTCAACGAGCAGGTGCTCGGCTTCGACGACCTGCTCAACTCGATCCTCCAGGCGAACCTCGCGCAGGCCACGGTGGCGCAGAACGAGGACATGCGGAAGATCACCTCCTGGGCCGCGATCTTCGCGGTGCCGACGATGATCGCCGGGATCTACGGCATGAACTTCGACTACATGCCGGAGTTGCAGTGGAAGTACGGCTACCCGGCCGTCATGGGACTGATCGTCGGCATCTGCTACTCGATCCACCGTGGGTTCAAGCGGAACGGCTGGCTGTGAGACCCGGCGATAGCCTGCCTCCATGACGCAGACACCGCTCGATCGGGCCCTCGTCGAGGAAGCCGCCAGGAAGTCGGGGTTCGTCTGGGTACGCGGCCCGGTGGGCCCGCCCCGCGCGCTGTGGCACGTCTGGCACGCGGGCGCGGTGCACCTGGTGGGTGGCGGCCCGGTGGAACAGCCGCTGGACGGCCTCGGACTGACCGACGGCGGCGGCGCGACGGTCACCGTGCGCGGCAAGGAGAAGGGGGCCCGGCTGGTGGTGTGGCCCGCCCGTGTGACGGAACTCGCCCCGGAGGGCGAGGAGTGGCGCGCGGCCGTCGCGGAGCTGCGCGGCAAGCGGCTGAACGCGCGGGACGCCGGGACGATCGCGGAGCGCTGGGCGCGGGAGTGCCGGGTGCTGCGGCTGGAGCCCGCGGGGGAGCCGAGTCAGCGGCCGGGGTCGATGCCGGACGCCTCGCTCGCCGCCGCCCCGCTGCCCAGCGAGGCGACCACCCGGCGCCCCACTCCGAAGCCGCTCCCCCGGCTGCTGTTCCGGCGCCGAAGCCGTGGCTGAGCCGCGTCGCGCACGCGCCCGGCGGGCATCCCGGCGCCCGGCCCCGGGTCCGCGACGGCTCCCGGTCCGCGACGGCCGCGGGGCGGCCGGGGCGGTCAGTCGGCCGTGATCTGCTTCCCGTAGTCGACGGTGTGTTCCTTCTTCGGCGCGCGCAGGGTGAACTTCTTGTTCCAGTCGGTGAGTTCGACCTTGCCCCGGCCCCCGGCCCGCTCGACCTGGAGGGGATAGGGGGTGCCGTTCAGCGAGACGTGCACGCTGCCGCCGCTGGCCCCCTCCCCCGCGGTCACCCGCAGCGTCTCCAGACCGCCGACCTCGCCTCGCTCGTCCGCGGCCCGCTTGCCGTCCATCGCCAGCAGGCCGTCCAGCAGGACGCGCTTATCGGTGAAGCCGCGCAGTTGTTTGTAGGCCGGGTCGCCGCGCGGGACCTTGACGTACTTGCCGTCCAGCTTGCCGGCGGCGCGGAGGTCGGCCTCGGTGGGCTTCGCGCCGCTCTTCGCCTGCCGGGCCCAGAAGTCGCCGCCCGCCTTCAGGTACAGGTCCTGCCCGACCCGGAGCAGCTCGAAGGTGCCGCCGCCCTTGGTGGACACCTGGCCCATGCCGCCGTTCCCCGTCAGCCGCATCTCCAGCCGGTGGGTGCCCCCCTTGCTCTCGACGTTGCCGGTCAGGCGCACCGCGCTGGCGGACTCCGCGGCCTTGCGGGCCTTCATCTCGGCCTTGGCCGGGGACAGCTTCCCGAGCCCGTTGGTGCCCTCGTCCGGGTCCTCCTCCTGCCCGCACCCGGTGAGCAGGGCGGTGAGGCCCAGGCACACGGTCCCCGCCAGTGTCGCGGTCCGACCCGCGCGAGCCCTTCCAGTCACGTCGACTTCCTCCTGAGCTAGGGGCAGGCCCGCACCCTACCCGTGGGGGCTCGGTCCGGTGGAAGGTAACCGTCCGGCCCAGCTCACGGGGCGCTCCCCGAGGCCGGCAGGCTAGCCTGAACCCGGCATACGTGACATTCCCCCCAGACTGCCGTGTGAGGGAGGCGCTGATGGCGGCCGGAGCGCTCCGGGTCTTCGTCTCCCACCTCTCGGGCGTCGCGGTGTTCGACCCCGCGGGCGACCAGGTCGGGCGGGTCCGGGACGTCGTCGCGCTGCTCAGCGGTGAGCCCCGGCCGCCCAGCGTGCTGGGGCTGGTCGTCGAAGTCGTCAGCAGGCGGCGGGTGTTCGTGCCGATGACGCGGGTGACCGGCATCGAGTCCGGCCAGGTCATCATCACCGGCGTCCTCAACATGCGCCGCTTCGAGCAGCGGTCGGCCGAGACGCTGGTGCTCGGCGAGCTGCTGGACCGGAACGTCACGCTGATCGAGACCGGGGAGCGCGTCACCGTGCTGGACGTGCGGCTCCAGCAGCTCCCGGCCCGCCGCGACTGGCAGATCGACAAGGTCTTCGTCCGCCGGGGCCGCCCGGGCGGACTCCGGCGGCGCGGCGAGACGCTGACCGTCGAGTGGTCGGCCGTCACCGGCTTCGCCCGGGAGGAGCGGGACCAGGGGGCGACCCACCTGCTGGCCGCCTTCGAGCAGCTGCGCCCCGCCGACCTCGCGAACGTGCTGCACCACCTCTCCGCCAAGCGCCGGGCCGAGGTCGCCGCCGCGCTCCACGACGACCAGCTGGCCAGCGTGCTGGAGGAGCTGCCCGAGGACGACCAGATCGAGATCCTCGGCCAGCTCCAGGACGAGCGGGCCGCCGGGGTGCTGGAGGCGATGGCCCCGGACGACGCGGCCGACCTGCTCTCCGAGCTGCCCGAGCCCGACATGGAGCGGCTGCTGGAGATGATGCGGCCCCAGGACGCCGCTCCCGTGCGGCGGCTGCTGACGTACGAGGAGAGCACCGCGGGCGGGCTGATGACGACCGAGCCGATCGTGCTGCGCCCGGACGCGACGGTCGCGGACGCGCTGGCGCGGATCCGCCAGCGGGAGCTGCCCGCCCCGCTGGCGGCCCAGGTGTTCGTCTGCCGCCCACCCGACGAGACCCCCACCGGCCGGTACCTCGGCGTCGTGCACTTCCAGCGGCTGCTGCGCGACCCGCCGTTCACCCTCGTCGCCTCGATCGTGGACGCGGATCTGCGCCCCCTGCCGCCGAACACCCCGCTGCCCGCTCTGACCAGCTATCTCGCCGCGTACAACATCGTCGCGGCGCCCGTCGTCGACGAGGGTGGGCATCTGCTCGGCGCGGTCACGGTGGACGACGTCCTCGACCACCTGCTGCCCGAGGACTGGCGGGAGGCGGCCGCGCACGAGCCGCACGGTCCGCACGGGCCCCACCCCACGGACGCCACCCGGCTGCTGGACCCCCGGTCCGCGACGCTCACGGGGCGGCGGGGCGAGGTCCCCGACGGCGCGGGAGCGGCGGACGGCGGGCCGGGCGGTGCCGGGGAGCGGCGCGCGAGCCCCGAAGGGAACGGCGGGCATGGCTGAACGGAACGGCGAGCGGGAGCGCGAGGAGCGGACCCGGGAGGTGCCCGGCGCCCAGCGCCCGCGGATCCGGCTGGATCTGCCCCAGGTGCGGCGCCGCAGCCTGCTTCCGGAGTACGACCCGGACGCCTTCGGGCGGCTGTCGGAGAAGATCGCGCGGTTCCTCGGTACCGGGCGGTTCATCGTGTGGATGACGGTGGTCATCGCGCTCTGGGTGCTGTGGAACGTCGCGCTGCCCCGGGCCGCGCGCTTCGACGAGTACCCGTTCATCTTCCTGACCCTGGCACTCTCCCTCCAGGCGTCCTACGCGGCGCCGCTGATCCTGCTCGCGCAGAACCGGCAGGACGACCGTGACCGCGTCAATCTGGAGCAGGACCGGAAGCAGAACGAACGCAGCATCGCCGACACGGAGTTCCTCACCCGCGAGATCGCCGCCCTGCGGATGGGCCTGGGCGAGGTGGCGACCCGGGACTGGATCAGGTCGGAGCTCCAGGTGCTGATGCGGGAGCTGGAGCGGGACACCTGGGAGGAGCGGGAGGCGGAGCGGCGCCACCGTCCACCGCCCGGAGAGCCCAGAGAGCCCGGAGAGCCCGGAGCGCCGCCCTCGGAACCCGGCGGCCCGGCGGGGCCTGACGGCACCGGTGGCTCCGGCGGCGCGGACGGGCCCCGGGCGACGGGCGGCCGCGCGCCGGAGGCGTGACCGAGACCGCCACCCGCGGCTTCGGGGCCCCGGCCGCGGCGCCGTACCATTTCCGCATGGCTACCGACACCGCTCCCGCCCCGACCGAAGACGCGGTACGCACCGCGCTCGCGACGGTGAACGACCCGGAGATCCACCGGCCGATCACCGACCTGGGGATGGTCAAATCAGTGGACATCGCCCCGGGTGGCAGGGTCGATGTGGGCATCTACCTGACGGTGTCCGGCTGCCCCCTGCGGGAGACGATCACCTCCAACGTCACCGAGGCCGTGCGGGGCGTTCCGGGCGTCACCGAGGTCGGCGTCGAACTGGACGTCATGAACGACGAGCAGCGCAAGGCGCTGCGGGACTCGCTGCGCGGCGGGGCGGCGGAGCGGGAGATCCCGTTCGCCCAGCCCGGCTCGCTGACCCGGGTCTACTGCGTCGCCTCCGGCAAGGGCGGGGTCGGCAAGTCCTCGGTGACGGTCAACCTGGCCGCCGCGCTGGCCGACGACGGCCTGAAGGTCGGCGTGGTGGACGCGGACATCTACGGCCACTCGGTGCCCCGGATGCTCGGCGCGGACGGCAAGCCGACCCAGGTCGAGGACATGATCATGCCGCCCTCGGCGAACGGCGTGAAGGTCATCTCGATCGGGATGTTCACCCCGGGCAACTCGCCCGTCGTCTGGCGCGGCCCGATGCTGCACCGGGCTCTCCAGCAGTTCCTCGCCGACGTCTACTGGGGCGACCTCGACGTGCTCCTGCTCGACCTGCCGCCCGGCACCGGCGATATCGCGATCTCCGTCGCGCAGCTGGTGCCGAACGCCGAGATCCTGGTGGTGACGACCCCGCAGCAGGCCGCCGCCGAGGTGGCCGAGCGGGCCGGTTCGATCGCCGTCCAGACGCACCAGAAGATCGTCGGCGTCATCGAGAACATGTCCGGCCTCCCCTGCCCGCACTGCGACGAGATGATCGACGTCTTCGGCACCGGCGGCGGCGCGATGGTGGCCGAGGGCCTGACCCGGACCACCGGGGCGGAGGTGCCGGTGCTCGGCGCCATCCCGATCGACCCGCGGGTGCGTGAGGGCGGGGACGAGGGCAAGCCGGTGGTCCTCAGCGACCCGGACTCGGCCGCCGGATCGGCGCTGCGCGCGATGGCCGGCAAGCTCGGCGGGCGTCAGCGCGGACTCTCCGGTCTCTCCCTCGGCCTCACCCCGAGCAACAAGTTCTGATCCGAGGGCCCGGCGCCCCCGTCACCGGACCGGCCTCCCGGCCGCCGGTGCGGGGGCGCCGTCCGTCACCGATCACCCGGGAAGACCGGAAGCACCGCGTCCGGGAAGACCGGACGCCGGGGCGGCCCACCCCTCCCGGGCGGCATCCCCCCGGGGAGTGCCCGGGCAGCTGACGAGCCGCGGACGGCCGGTAGGCGGCCGGAGGGGAAGGGGCCGGGAGGAGCCCGGAAGAACCCGGGAGCCCGGGAGAACGGGGAGAGGGGCGCCCCAGGCGGTAGGCGTGCGGCGCCCCGGTGAGCGTTCCGCGCGGCGGGCGCCCGGACGGGCGGCCCGGCTCGCGGACGCGTGAGCCACGGTGGTCGGTGGATCGGCGGTACGCGACCGGTCGTGTCGGAACCGCTGGGGTCGGTGCGGGCGTGGCCCGGGCCCGGGCACCGGCCGGTGGGCGGTCAGCCCTCGTAGCTCGCGATGTCCTTGACGACCGAGAAGCCCAGGCCGTAGGCGCTCATCCCCCGTCCGTAGGCGCCCAGGTGGACTCCGTCCCGCGCGGATCCAGCGAGGACCCAGCCGTAGGCCGACTCCCGGTAGTGGAAGTCCCTCGGCACCCCGTCGACCGGCAGCGACAGCGTCGACCAGCCAGCTCCCCCCAGGTCGTCGGCCAGCTCCCAGGCCACCACCGTCTGCTGGTCCAGCCAGTCCTGCCGGAGCGCCCGCTCCATCTCCAGCGGCCAGGAGCAGGACAGCAGGCCGGATCCGGCCAGCCATGCGGCCGTCGAGACCGAGGTGGCCTCCAGTACGCCGGTTCCGTCCGCGCTACGGCGCACCGGACGGCTGGCGACCGTCACCACCACGGCGAAGCGCTGCCCCTCCTGGCTGGTCTCGGCCCGGAGGGAGGGCTCCTCCCCGTGTCCGGTGGAACCGTGCTCCACCGTGCCGTCGGCGCCCGCGCCGACCCGCATCAGCCAGCGCGGCCCGGTGAACGCCTCGTCCAGCCCGTACCACGGAAAGGCGGCCAGCAGAAACTCGTCAACCGCCCGCCGCGCACCGGTATCCCCCTGTGCGCCGGGCCCGGGTTGCCCCGCTACCCGACTCGTCGTCTCCATCTGTGTGACGCCTCCTCACATGCCCTGTGCCACGGGCAGTCCGCCCCCCTAGGACGGCGACCCCGGACACAGGGAGGATAGCTACCCGGATGGGCCGTGTCGGGCATGACCGGAGATCGGGCGGCGTCACGAGACGTGAGATGAGACTCAGTCGGCCCAGCGGAAGCGGGCGTCTCGCGGAGGCCGCACCGCGCGCCCCCGCGCGGTCGCGAGCGGAGGAGGCGAAGGGGCGAAGGGGGAACGCGGTCCGCGTCGGCACCCGGCCGGGCACCAGCACGCATCAGCCAGCGGGGACCAGGCCGCCGCGGAGGGGCCGCGGCCGCGACCCGGACGCTTCGCGGACGGGTAAGCCGGTTACGTCGCGTCGGCGTCGAACGGCGGCGGGGTGTTCTTCGAGAGCGTCACCGGCTCGCCCGAGGCGGGCTCCGCGCCGTTCGCGGACGGCCGCTCCTTGCTGAGGTCGGCCTTCGCGCCGGTGCCGGGCTCCTTGCTCAGGCTGTGCCGCTGGCCGGAGCCGTTCGCGCCGGACCCGGAGGCGGGCTCGTCCGCGGACTCGGTGCCGTTCACCGCGTCGGTGACCTCGGCGAGATCCTTGCGCAGGTCGAAACTGCTCTGAATCTCCTTCAGCCCCAGCTCGTCGTTGTCCAGCAGGTGCTTCTTGGCGAACGTCTTGGGGTTGAGGTCCTCGAATTCGAAGTCCTTGAACTCCGGGCCGAGTTCGGACCGGATGTCGTTCTTGGCACTGTCGGAGAACTCCCGCACCTTGCGGATGAGATTGGCCGTGTCCTGGATCACCTTGGGCAGTTTCTCCGGCCCGAAAATGAGCACCGCGAGAATGATGAGCACCAACAGCTCAAGGGGTCCTATATCGAAGAACACCGCTCAGCTCCCTCAGTACGTCCTCGGCCGGTACGGCCCGGTGTCACGGTACCCGGAGACCACCACGGGGCGGGAGCCCGTCTCACCGACCGTCCGTCGCCGATTCCAGCGTCATCCGGGCGGACCGCTCCTTTCCGTCCCGCAACAGCCTGAGCCGCACCTTCTCTCCCGGAGCGCGGCTTCCGATCTTGACGATCAGCTCCTGTCCGGTGTGCACCGGCTCGTCGTCCACCGCGGTGACGACGTCGCCCTCCCGGAGACCCGCGCGGTCGGCGGGACTGCCGCGACGTACCGCGGGGCCGTCCTGCGCGTCCCCGATCCGGGCGCCGTCCCCGGAGTACTCCAGGTCGAGGCTGACGCCGATCACCGGGTGGCTGGCCCGCCCGTCGTTGATCAGCTCCTCGGCCACCCGCTTGGCCTGGTTGACCGGGATGGCGAAGCCGAGCCCTATGCTGCCGCCGCTGCCGCCCTCGGGGCCGCCGCCACCGCCCCCGGCCGCCTTGATCGCGCTGTTCACACCGACGACCCGGCCCTCGCTGTTCATCAGCGGCCCGCCCGAGTTGCCGGGGTTGATCGGGGCGTCGGTCTGGAGCGCGTTGACGTAGCTCGTCTCGCTCTTCCCGCCTCCGGCGGTGATGGGGCGGCCCTTGGCGCTGATGATTCCGGAGGTGACCGTGCCGTCCAGGTCGAAGGGCGAGCCGATCGCCACGACCGGGTCGCCGACACGGACGGAGTCCGAGTTGCCCAGCGGCAGCGGCTGGAGGCCGTTCACCCTGCCGACCTTCACCACCGCGACGTCGTAGCCGCCGTCCTTGCCGACGACCTCGGCCTCGACCGTGTCCCCGCCACGGAAGGTGACCCGCACCGGCTCGTCCGGGCCGACCCCGTCCACCACGTGCGCGTTGGTCAGGATGTGCCCGCGCTCGTCCAGCACGAAGCCGGTACCGGTGCTGTCGCCCTCCCCCGCCTCGGCGTGGAGCGTCACCACACCGGGCAGCGCCCGCTGCGCGATCCCGGCGATGCTGCCCGGCGCGCGCCGCGAGGCGTCACCGTCCTCCCCGGACTGCGGCAGGTCGATACCGCCCAGCCCGCCGTTGCGCTCCGCGTACACCCCGAGGGCGCCACCGGAACCCCCGGCGAGCAGCGCGATCACCAGCGCCCCGACCACCACGCGCCCCCGGCCACGGGGCGCGGCCGGGGCCTCCGGGGCGAGCGCCCCCGGTCCGGCGGGGTTCGCGGCCCACGGGTCGTACCGCAGCCAGGGCGAGGCCGTCTGCCGCTGGGGGGCGCCCGGCCCGATGACCACGCCGTGCGGCGGAGTGCCGCCGGGAGCCGGGGCCGGTGCCGGTGGCGACGCCGGTGCCGGTGCGGACGGTGACGGCGGGAGCCCGCCGCCCGTGCCGGGGGGCAGCACGGTGCCGTGCGGCGGGGTGCCGCCAGCCGGGGGCAGCTGCACCGGCGGTGCGGGCGCCCAGGGTCCTGGGCGGCCGTAGGGCGGGGTGGCGTACGGGTCCTCGCCGTGCAGCGGGGCGGTGGGCACCGTCTCCGCCTCGGCGCCGCTCGCGGTGGACCCGGGGTCCCCGCGCGGGCCCTCCTCTCGGGCGGTCTCCCTCTGGGCCACCTCCCCGGGGACGGGCTCCTTCCCGGAGGTTTCCGTCACGGGAGTTTCCGTCCCGGTCTCCGGTGCCGGAGAACTCCCGGCGTCGGGGCGGGGCTCCCGCGCGGAGGCCGCGGAGGGCGCCTGCGGGGCGGCGGCGGTTGAGGGTTCGGCGGCTCGCTCCGCTTCCCCCGCTCCAGACGCCGTGGGCGGTACGGGATCGGGGGCGCTGGAGTCCCGACGGGCCCGGGGCAGCGCCGCCGTGGCCGGTTCGGCGGTG
This sequence comes from Streptomyces sp. AJS327, assembly GCF_013450295.1. Classification (GTDB taxonomy): domain Bacteria; phylum Actinomycetota; class Actinomycetes; order Streptomycetales; family Streptomycetaceae; genus Streptomyces. The sequence continues at coordinate 294,994 of NZ_SKBR01000002.1, read as the reverse complement.
CGTGGGTCGTCCTCGGCCGCCGGGCCCCGTGGGGCCGGGGCGGTGTCCGCCTCCGGCTCGGAAGCGGCCCCGTCCCTCGGTACGGCCCGGCGGTCGGACGCGGTAGCGGCCGCACTCTCCGCGGCGGCTCCGCCGTCGGGGTCGTGGCCTTCCGGGACACCGCCGCTCCCGGGCCCGCCCCCCTCGGGGGTGCCAGCGCCGTGCGGAGTGTCCTCGCCAGCGGGGAGGTCCGGGGTAGCCACCGGCTCCGGTCCGCCCCCGGTGGGGTGTCCGGTTCCGGCAGCCCCGGGCTCCTCCGGTGACCGGCTGTCGGCGAAGCGTCGTGGACGGCTCCACCACTTCGCCCTCGGTCCGGAGCCCTTCGCCTCTTCCATGCTCTCCCCAGAGATCGCCAACGCGGGCTGCCCGCCGCCCGCAGAGGGATTCAACCAGCTACGGGGAATCCCGTGCAGCGGGGTGGCGCCGCCCGCCGAGGGTCACTTCCGCGCCCCACCGCCGGGAGCCACCGGGTTGGGCTCCGGCGCCCAGGACACGGAGGTGGCCATCGGCGTGGGACCGGAGACCCCGGGCACCGCCTCCTCGGCGGGCGGCGGCGCCTGCTCGGCCGGAGGTTCGACCGGGATCCGCGCTCCGGTGGGGAGCACCGGAGCGTTGACGAGCAGCGGTGTGTACGGCGCCCGGGGCGTCTCCAGCCCCGGGCCCCACCGCGGCGCCGGGCCGGTCAGCTGGAACCGGTCGACCAGCAGCGGGGAGGTGCGCGGGGCGGGGCCGGTGAGCGCCGTGGGTACGGGGGTCGCGTCGGCCGGGCTGGAACCGCCGTCCCGCGCGGGGACGCTGAGCTGCCCGGCGCGCACCGGGGCGTCCGGCAGCGCGACGGAACCCGGCGCGCTCATCGCCCCGAGGTCGTGCCGGGAGGTCTCCGAGGCGGGCGCACGCCGGACGCTGTCCCGCGCCGTCAGCCCCGCACCACCGGCCGACGCGCTGCGCACCGGGCTGGCGGAGGCCCCTCCGCCGCTCGACGAGCCGCCGCTGGCAGCGGAGTTGAGCGCCCCGCCCATGGCGAGCGCCGCCAGGGAGAACGCTCCCGCGGCGGCGAAGGCGAAGCGACGGCCGCGCGAGGCGGCCCGCTCGGCCTCGTGTATCCGGAATCCGCGCTCCGGGGAGAGCGGCGAGGACTTCCCGCCGGAGCGCCTGGGTGAGAGGTGGTCGAAGTCCCAGGGGGAGCGTCTGCCGCCCGCGCCGGGAGGGGTCTCTCCCCCCCTGCGGCCGGGGCCGCCCTCCGGGGGGACGGGGGCGGCGGGCAGCCCCTGGAGCCGGGCCATGAGGGTGTCCGACGGAGGAGGCGGCGCGGTGTCCGCGAAGACGTTCTTCAGCCGCCGCTGGGCGTCGGCCTCCGCCTTGCAGCTCCAGCAGGTGGCCAGGTGGGCGAGGACCCGCTCCCGGGCGTCGTGTCCCAGCTCGCCGTCCACCAGGGCGGCGAGACGGTCACCGAGGTGCTGTTCGACGGCCGCTGGCTCAGTGTCCGGGTTCGCCGGGCGCTGGCCCCGGCCCAGTCCGCTCACTCAGCACCGACCTCCTCGGTCCGGGCGGCGGGGATCACCGCACTCAGCGCGCGCGCCTGCGCTTCCGCGCGGACCTCGGGCGACCGGTGCCGCAGCGCCTTGCGCAGGTGGGAGCGGCCCCGGTGGATCCGGCTGCGGACGGTGCCGAGCTTGACGCCGAGGGTGGCCGCGATCTCCTCGTACGACAGGCCCTCGATGTCGCACAGCACCACGGCGGCACGGAACTCCGGCGCGAGGGTGGCCAGCGCCTGCTGGACGTCCGCGTCGAAGTGGGTGTCGTTGAAGTGCTGCTGGGGGGTGGGCTCCCGGCTGGGCAGGCGCTCGGCGGCGTCGTCCGCCAGCGCGTCGAACCGGATGCGCTGCTTACGGCGGACGGTGTCCAGGAAGAGATTGGTGGTGATGCGGTGCAGCCAGCCCTCGAAGGTGCCCGGGGTGTAGGTCGACAGGGAGCGGAAGACCCGGACGAAGACCTCCTGGGTGAGGTCCTCCGCGTCGTGCTGGTTGCCGGTGAGGCGGTAGGCGAGGCGGTAGACCCGCGCGCTGTGGGTGCTGACGATCTCCTCCCAGGTGGGAGGGGTCCACGCCTGGATATCCGCTTCGGTGTCGAAGGTCGCCGTGGTCGCGGAGTCGGCGGTGTGGACCTGGTCAGCGTTGTTGGTCACGGATTTCGGCTCGCCGGCGGCGCCGCGGAGTCGCCGGAGCAATCCGCCGTCGCGCACCGTGGCCGCACCTCCCCTGTCGGCTCTGGTGGTGTCCAGTGGAGCCCCTACCATAGCCACATCTCCCGTTAGCTCTGGATAAGCAGTTTTGACCGGCTTTCACCGGGACGCCCGCCCCCTGGCGGCGGCTGGGCGCTGACCCACCACCGCGGAGGACCGACGGGCGACCGGCGCTGACCGGCCCGGCGTGCCCCGCTACGGCGCACTTCCCTTCCCGCCCCCTTTCAACGCGCGGTCCCATCAGCGGGTTCCCGGACCAACGGATACAGTCACGATGGCGTGGACGACGGGGACGGGAGAGGGCCATTACGGGCAACCGGCAGACGAGCTGGGCGTTCGCCGACGCGTACGGCGACGAGCTCGTCGAGAGCGCCGAGAGTGAAGCGCTCCGCTGGGCCCGGGCGCGGGCCCAGGAGGCGGGGCTGCGTCCGGTCTCCCCGGGTTCCGGCGCCACCCTGCGGCTGCTGGCCGCCGCCAGCGGCGCCAAGGCGATCGCCGAGATCGGCACCGGCACCGGCGTCTCCGGTATCCACCTGCTGCACGGCATGCGGCCGGACGGCGTGCTGACCACGGTCGACGTGGACGCCGAGCGGCAGCAGTTCGCCCGGCAGGCGTTCCGCGCGGCGGGCTTCGCCGGGAACCGGGCCCGCATCATCCCCGGCCGCGCCCTGGACGTACTGCCGCGCCTCGCGGACGGCGGCTACGACCTGGTCTTCTGCGACGGCGACCGGCGGGAGTACGGCGCCTACCTCGCGGAGTCGCTGCGGCTCCTGCGGCAGGGCGGGCTGATCTGCTTCGAGGGGGTCTTCGCGGACGGGCACACCGTCGAGTCGGCCCCACCGCCGCTGGAGGTGCGGGAGTTGCGGGAGCTGCTGCGCACCGTCCGGGAGAGCACCGCGCTGGTGCCCTCGCTGCTCCCGGTGGGCGACGGGCTGCTCTGCGCGGTCAAGCGCGAGGCGTGACCCCGCACTCGCACACCCGGCCGACCGGTTCAGGACACCGTCACGGCCGCGACAGATGGGGCGTGACTCTTCTCACGGCCGGTCCGCCCCAGGGCGGGCCGGGTCAGGCCCGGGGCGCGCGGGCGCGGCGGGCATAGGCGCTGCCCCGGGCGCGACAGCGCACCGGGGCAGTGGAAGGCCGCCAGAGGCGATTCGCTCAGCCGCAGACCTTCTCCAGCTCTTCGCCGAGCGCGGTCGCCTCGTCCGGGGTCAGCTCGACGACGAGTCGCCCACCGCCTTCGAGCGGAACGCGCATGACGATGCCCCGCCCCTCCTTGGTCACCTCGAGCGGGCCGTCGCCCGTCCGCGGCTTCATGGCCGCCATGCTCGTTCCCCTTCCTGAAACCAGCTCATCGCAGCCGACAACCCAGGTGTCACCGGCATCGAACACATTGCTTCCTGCTCATTATCCCGCATGCCACGACCCGATGACCAACTTCCATCGGCATCTCTTCCGGCACCGCTGTGCACAAAACCGTGCAATACGGGGATCCGCCCGTGATTCCGCGCGGCCTTCCGGCCCTCTGCGCCCCTTCGGAGGTGGCCACGGTTTGACATGGCTCACATTCCCGCCGGTCTCCCGGGGGCGGTGCGGCCCCTCTGTCGGTCCACGATGATCTAGGCCATGCTGGGCGCATGTCGGACACCGTGCACTACACCGTGGCCGGGGGGCTCGCGACGATCACCCTCAACCGGCCGGACGCGATGAACGCGCTCGACGACGAGTTGAAGTCCGCCCTGCGCGACACCCTGCACGCGGCGGAGGCGGACGAGTCCGTCCGCGCCGTGCTGCTGACCGGCAACGGGCGGGCGTTCTGCGTGGGTCAGGACCTCAAGGAGCACACGGAGAGCCTGCGCGAGCGGGGAGGCGCCGCGCTCGACACCGTCGAGGAGCACTACAACCCGATCGTGCGGGCGATCGCCGGGATGCCGAAGCCGGTCGTGGCCGGGGTCAACGGGGTCGCCGCCGGGGCGGGGGCCGGGTTCGCCTTCGCCGCCGACTACCGCGTCATGGCGGACACCGCCGCCTTCAACACCTCCTTCCTGGGCGTCGGGCTCTCCACCGACTCGGGCGTCTCCTGGACCCTGCCCCGGCTCGTCGGCCCGGGCCGCGCCACCGACCTGCTGCTCTTCCCCCGCGCCGTACGGGCGCCGGAGGCACTGGAGCTGGGGCTGACCAACCGCGTGGTGCCCGCCGCCGAGCTGGCCGCCGAGGCGGAGTCGGTGGCCCGGCGGCTGGCGGAGGGGCCGACCGTCGCGCTCGCCGCCCTCAAGGAGGCCCTCGCCTACGGGGCGTCGCACTCGCTGGCGGACTCGCTGGAGCGGGAGGCCGTCCTCCAGACCCGGGCGGGCGCCTCGGCCGACCACCAGCACGCGGTGGAGTCCTTCGTCCGCAAGGAGACGCCGCGGTTCACCGGGCGCTGAGATCCCGTACCCAGCAGTCGGCGAGGTGGTCGTTGACCAGGCCGCAGGCCTGCATCAGCGCGTAGGCCGTGGTGGGCCCGACGAAACTGAGGCCGCGCCGCTTGAGTTCCCGGGCCAGCGCCGTCGACTCGGGGGTGACGGCGGGCACCTCCTCGGGCGTGCGCGGCGCCGGGGACGCGGGCTCGGGGGCGTACGACCAGATCAGCTCGGTGAGTTCACCGGGCCGCCAGTCGGCGGCGGCGCGGGCGTTGGCGAGGGTCGCGCGGATCTTCGCGCGGTTGCGGATGATGCCCGGATCGGCGAGCAGCCGCGCCTCGTCCTCCTCGGTGAACGCGGCGACCTCGGCGATCCGGAAGCCCGCGAAGGCGGCCCGGAACCCCTCGCGGCGGCGGAGGATCGTCAGCCAGGACAGCCCGGACTGGAAGGCCTCCAGACTGATCCGTTCGAAGAGCGCGTCGTCGCCGCGGACCGGGCGGCCCCACTCGGTGTCGTGGTACGCCGCGTAGTCCTCGGCCGAGGTTCCCCAGGGGCAGCGCGGCTTGCCGTCCGGCCCGGGCACCGCTCCGCGCGGGGTGGACGGGTTCACGGGCGCCCCTCCCCCGGCCGCTCGTCGGCGTGCCCGGTCTCCGGAGCGCCGCCGGAGGTGCCGGTTCCGCCCGGGTGGCCGGGGCCTTCCGGGGCCGGGGCCCCGGTGGGGGGTTCGGCGCCCGGGACGGCCGGGCGCGCGGGCACCGCGTACCCCGCCGGAACGGTGCCGCTGAGCGCCACGGCCTGCGCGCCGGCCAGCGTGGACTCCAGTTCCGCGATGCGCGCGTCGCGCTCCGCGAGTTCGGCTCCGAGACGGTCGAGCGCGTCGTCCACCAGGCGCATGTGGTAGCCCCGGACGGCGACGGGGAACCGCAGCTCCTCCACGTCCGCCCGGCCCACCGGACGGTGGTCGGGCAGCGGCTGGTCGAGCAGTTCGGGCTCGGCGTCGGCCAGTCCGCCCACCGCCCGCCCCTCGCCCTCTCCGCTGCCCACGACGGCCAGGGTGACCGCGGCGACGACGACCACCAGCGAAATCAGCAGGAACCAGAACAACGGCCTTCTCCATGATCCGTACTGCGCTTCCGTGCAACCCCGATCGTGTCACGGCGGGCGGACGCCCCGGGCCGCGGCGTTCGGGCCCACCGGCGCCCGGCCCGCGCCCGGCCCCCACGTCCCGCCAGGCGCGCCCGCCCCGTGCCCGGCCGGCGGCGGTGGGACCGATGCCGTACGGACGGCTGGTGCGGGCGCCGGACACGGGGAAGCCGTGCTGGTCCGCGGGACGTGTCCTAGGGTTCAGCGGACGGGGTGGCACCCGAGGAGCGGACGGGCGAGCGCCCGGGACGGAAGGAGAGGGCCGATGCTGCGCCTGGGCGCACGGGAGTTCCGGAAGGACCAGCCGGTCATCATGGCCATCGTCAACCGGACACCGGACTCCTTCTACGACCGGGGGGCCACGTTCCGCGACGAGCCCGCGCTGGACCGGGTGGAGCAGGCCATCGCCGAGGGCGCGGCCGTGATCGACGTGGGTGGGGTCAAGGCGGGGCCGGGCGAGGAGGTCAGCACCGCGGAGGAGGTCCGCCGCACCGCCGGGTTCATCGCCGAGGTCCGGCGGCGCTATCCGTCCGTGGTGATCAGCGTGGACACCTGGCGGCACGAGGTGGCCGAGGCCGCCTGCGAGGCCGGGGCGGATCTGCTGAACGACGCCTGGGGCGGGGTCGATCCGCGGCTGGCGGAGGTCGCCGCGCGGCACGGCGCCGGGCTGGTGTGCACGCACGCGGGCGGCGCGCGCCCCCGCACCCGGCCGCACCGGGTGCGCTACGACGGCCCGGGCGGCGTGATGGAGGACATCCTGCGGGTCACCCTGGGGCTGGCCGAGCGGGCGGTGTCGCTGGGGGTACGCCCGGACGGGATCATGATCGATCCGGGCCACGACTTCGGCAAGAACACCCGGCACTCGCTGGAGGCCACCCGCCGGCTGGGCGAGATGGCCGAGACGGGCTGGCCGGTGCTGGTCTCCCTGTCGAACAAGGACTTCGTCGGCGAGACACTCGACCGGCCGGTGAAGGAGCGGCTGCTCGGCACCCTGGCGACAACCGCCGTCTCCGCCTGGCTCGGCGCCCAGGTCTACCGGGTGCACGAGGTCGCGGAGACCCGGCAGGTCCTGGACATGGTGGCGAGCATCGCGGGCCACCGCCCCCCGGCCGCCACCCGGCGCGGTCTGGCCTGACCCGACCCTGCGCCCCGCCCGGGACGGCACGCTCCCGGGCTTCCGGGCTTCCGGCGACCTGACCGCCCGCCCGCGCGGCGGCTTCCGGCGGGGCACCGCCCGCCGGGGCCCGGCCCGGGTGGGCCGTCCACCGGCGGGGGCGCGGGACGTGGGACGCGCGGGGCGGCTCAGGCCCCGGTTTCCTTGGTGACCAGCGCGACGGCCTCGTCGATGTCGTCGGTGACGTGGAACAGCTCCAGGTCGTGCGCCGCGGCCTTGCCCTCGGCGACCACCGCGTCCCGCACCCAGTCGACCAGTCCCCCCCAGTAGCGGCTGCCGAACAGCACGATCGGGAAGCGGGTCACCTTCCGCGTCTGCACCAGGGTGAGCGCCTCGAACAGCTCGTCCAGGGTGCCGAACCCACCGGGAAGGACGACGAACCCCCGCGCGTACTTGACGAACATCGTCTTGCGCACGAAGAAGTAGCGGAAGTTGACGCCGATGTCGACGTACTCGTTCAGCCCCTGCTCGAAGGGGAGCTCGATCCCGAGTCCGACGGAGGTGCCCCCGGCGTCCAGCGCGCCCTTGTTCGCGGCCTCCATGCCGCCGGGACCACCGCCGGTGATCACCGCGAACCCGGCCTCGACCAGGGCCCGCCCGATCCGCACACCCGCGTCGTACTCGGGTGAGTCCACCGGGGTGCGGGCCGAGCCGAAGACGCTCACGGCGGGGCCGAGTTCCGCGAGGGCGCCGAAGCCCTCGACGAACTCCGCCTGGATCCGCATCACCCGCCAGGGGTCCTTGTGGATGAAGTCCGAGGGACCGGGCTGGTCCAGCAGCCGCTGGTCGGTGGTGCCCTCCTGGATCTGCCCGCGGCGCCGCAGCACGGGCCCCTGGTACTGCTCACGCGGCGCTCGTTCGCGCTCCTTGCCTCCGGGCCCCTGGGGGCTGGCCATATCGTGCTCCCTCCGACTGCGATCTTTCCCGGCCCAGCGTACGCACGCGCCGGTGGCCCCCGGAGAACTTCCGGTGGGCCGACGGTCGTACCGGCGGCCGCCAGCGGGTGTCCCGGAGGTGTCCGGGAGGGGGACTCAGCTGGTCAGCCAGGTGCGCAGGCGTTCCTCACAGTGCCGGATCCGCTCGGTGTCCACCCGCTCGTCCCGCTTGTGGGCGAGGTTCGGATCGCCCGGTCCGTAGTTGACCGCCGGAACGCCGAGGGCGCTGAAGCGGGAGACGTCCGTCCAGCCGTACTTCGGCCGGGGCTCCCCGCCGACCGCCGCGACGAACTCCTGGGCGGCCGGGTGGGAGAGCCCGGGCAGCGCCCCGGGCGAGCTGTCGTCGACGGTGATCTCCGCCACCCCGCAGTCCGCGAACACCTCGCGGACGTGGGCCAGGGCCCGGTCCTCGTCGAGGTCCGGCGCGTACCGGTAGTTGACGGTCACCACACAGGCGTCCGGGATGACGTTCCCCGCGACCCCGCCCTCGATCCGTACCGCGTTCAGCCCCTCCCGGTACTCCAGGCCGTCGATGACGGGGCGGCGCGCGCGGTAGGCGTCCAGCCGCGCGAGGATCGGGCCCGCGGCGTGGATCGCGTTGGTGCCGAGCCAGCCGCGCGCCGAGTGCGCCCGCTGCCCGGCGGTGCGCAGCCGGACCCGCAGGGTGCCCTGGCAGCCGCCCTCCACCTGGCCGTCGGACGGTTCGAGGAGCACCGCGAAGTCGCCCGCGAGCCACCCGGGGTGCTCCCGCGCGAGGTGGCCCAGGCCGTTGTGCTCGGCGGCCACCTCCTCGTTGTCGTAGAAGACGAGGGTGAGGTCGCGGTTGGGCTCCGGGACGGTGGCGGCGATCCGCAGCTGCACGGCGACGCCCGCCTTCATGTCGCTGGTGCCGCAGCCCCACAGCACCCCGTCGGCGTCCAGCCGGGAGGGCAGGTTGTCCGCCACCGGCACCGTGTCGATGTGCCCGGCGAGGATGACGCGTTCGCGCCGCCCCAGCTCGGTGCGGGCGACGACGTTGTTGCCGTGCCGGTCCACGTGGAACCAGGGCAGCTCGCGCAGGGCGGCCTCCACGGCGTCGGCGAGGGGGCCCTCGCCTCCGCTCACGGAGGGGTGGTCGACGAGCTGCGCGGTGAGCCGCGCCACGTCCTGGCGCGGGTCGAGTCCAAGGTGCGACATGGCGCCACCCTACGGCCCTGGTCCACGGGGCCGGGGAGCGCCGGGACGGCGTTCCGGAACAGCGGCTACCTTGGTGCGCGTGCCCCGCCCCGCTTCCTCTTCATCCTCTTCTCCCCGACGCAGAGGCCGAGTTCTCCGGATCCTCGCGGCCTGCGCCGTGCTGCTCGCGGTCGCCGGATACGTGGTGGCCCAGATGCTCGCCACCGGCACCACCGGCCCCGCCCGCTGCACGGTCCGCGCCGCCGCCGAGGGGGACGGCGAGGCGCCGAGCTACGAACTCCAGCCCGTGCAGGCGTCGAACGCCGCCACCATCGCGGCCGTCGGCGCGAGCCGCGGACTCCGCGACCGGGCCGTGACGATAGCCCTGGCCACCGCGATGCAGGAGTCCTCGCTGCGGAACATCTCGTACGGCGACCGGGACTCCATCGGCCTGTTCCAGCAGCGGCCCTCCCAGGGCTGGGGCACCAAGAAGCAGATCATGGACCCGATCTACTCGACGGGGAAGTTCTACGAGCACCTGGTGGAGGTGCCCGGCTACTCACGGCTGCCGCTGACGGTGGCGGCGCAGCGGGTCCAGCGCAGCGGCTTCCCGCAGGCGTACGCCAAGCACGAGCGGAACGCCGCGCTGCTCACCGCGGCGCTCACCGGCCGCAACGCGGCCTCGCTGCACTGCACGACCGGACCGGGCGGGGGCGACGGGAAGGCGGGCCGCGCGGACCGCGTCCAGGCCCAGCTGGTCCGGGAGTTCGGCGAGAAGTCCGCGCCCTCGAACACGGCCGGGCCTGGGCGGAAGGGCGGTTCGGCGGGCGGGGCACGGGTGTCGGAGTCCGCGCTTACCCTGCCCGCCACCTCGGTCCGCCGCGGCTGGGAGCTGGCGCACTGGGCGATGTCGCACTCCGCGCGGCTGCGGGTGTCCGAGATCGTCTACCGGGGGCACGTCTGGAGCGCGGACCGCTCCGAGGACGGCTGGCGGAAGGACGACGGGGAGAAGCGCGGCAGCCGGTCGGTGCTGCTGCGGCTCGCCACGGCCGACTGACCCCGCCGGTTCCCGCGCTTCCCCACTGGTTCCTCACCGTCGCGCGCTGGATGGGCGGCGGCGCACGGGCTGCGCCGTCGGGGGTACGGGGCCCCTCCCCGGTCCGGGGGGCGGCCCGGTCCGGGAGTTGACGGCGCCGGGCTGCCGTCCGGGGCCCCACGGCCACCCGGTGACCGGGCGGCGCGGACCGCGACGGGTTCCGAAGTCGTCGCGTCACAGCGGGAGTTGGGGAGGGCGACGAGTCGCGGGGCGGCGCCTGACCGGCCGCTTCACCCGACGCCCGATGATCAGACCCATTGCGAACTCTTTACATCACGGAACCGCAACTTCCGGCGCCTTCGGGGCGATAGGCACGGCGTCCGCCGGGCGCGCCCGGCCGGAGGCCGTCCCACCCGCCGCCCAGGCGCGGCGGACGGCACATCGCAAGGTTCCGCAGTCTCGCGTCAAAGGAGCACCATGTCCTTTCCCCGGATCGCCACGTCCGCGCTGCTGACGGCGTTCGGCGCCGCCGCCCTCCTGGGCGGCGCGGCCGGAGCCGCCTCCGCCACGGAGCCCGCCCCGGCGCCCGACAAGGGCGGCCAGAACAGCCCGGAGGAGACCGGCAAGGGTCTGGGCGGCGCGCTGGGCAAGGTCACCAAGAAGCTGCCCGGCGACATCCAGGTGCCCATCTCGGGCTGACGCCTGGACGGGGCGGGACGCGGCACGGCCAGCTCCCGCCCCCACGCCGACCGGGGCGGCACCGTCGCCCCGCCACCACCGGGCTCACCGGAACCGGTCGCCTCCCCCGTCGGCCGACGGCCCGCCACCGCCAACACCCCGCCGGACAGGCGGCGTTCCGGGCGAAGGGCCCCACTCGGGGCGCCGATCGCCTCGACGGCCCGCGCCGCCGCGCTCAGCCCTCCAGTCGGTGGACGGCCTGCTCGACGCGCTCGTCGGGCGCTGTCAGCGCCACCCGGACGAAGCGCTCACCGGCGGGACCGTAGAAGTCCCCGGGCGCCACCAGCACGCCCCGCCCGGCCAGCGCGGCCACCGTCTCCCAGCAGGGTTCGTCCCGCGTGGCCCAGAGGTACAGCGACGCCTCGCTGTGCTCGACGCGGAAGCCCGCGCCCTCCAGCGCGGCGCGCAGGGCGGTCCGGCGGCGGGCGTACCGCTCGCGCTGCCGGGCCACGTGCGCGTCGTCTCCCAGCGCGGCCACCGTGGCGGCCTGCACCGGGGCGGGCACCATCATCCCGCCGTGTTTGCGCACCCGCAGCAGCTCGGCCAGGACCGCGGCGTCGCCCAGGACGAACGCGGCCCGGTAGCCCGCGAGGTTCGAGCGCTTGGACAGCGAGTGGACCGCGAGCAGTCCCTCCGAGGAGCCTCCGCTGACCTCGGGGTGGAGCACGGAGACGGGCTCCGCCTCCCAGCCCAGCTCCAGGTAGCACTCGTCGCTGACGACCAGCACGCCGTGCCGCCGGGCCCACTCGACCGCGGCCCGCAGCCGCTCGGCGCCGAGCACCTGGCCCGTGGGGTTGGAGGGGGAGTTGAGCCAGAGCAGCCGCAGGTGTGTGGGGTCCAGCTCGGTCGGGTCGTCGTAGACGACGGGTTCGGCGCCCGCCAGCCGGGCGCCGACCTCGTAGGTCGGGTAGGCGAGCCGGGGGTGGGCCACACGGTCGCCGGGGCCCAGCCCGAGCTGGGTCGGCAGCCACGCCACGAACTCCTTGGAGCCGACCAGGGGCAGCACCCTGGCGTGGTCGAGGTCCGGTGCGCCGAGACGGCGGGTGCCCCAGTCGACGAGGGCGTCACGCAGTCGTGGGGTGCCCCACACCGTGGGGTAGCCGGGGGTGTCACTCGACTCCGCGAGCGCCCGCTGGATCACCTCAGGGACGGGGTCGACCGGGGTGCCGACGGAGAGGTCCACGATGCCGCCCGGGTGGGCGGTCGCGGTGGCCTTGTGCGGTTCGAGCCGGTCCCAGGGGAAGACGGGGAGCCGGGCCGAGACGGCGGTGACGGGGGCCATGGGGCGCGCTCGCTTTCAGGACGCCGGGCGGAGGCCAACGCCCCCGCCCGGCAGGGACTCACTCGTCGTGCTGCTGCGGGGGAAGCGCGGCGATCAGCGGGTGGTCCCGCTCGATCAGGCCGAGCTTGCTCGCGCCGCCCGGCGAGCCCAGCTCGTCGAAGAACTCGACGTTCGCCTTGTAGTAGTCCTTCCACTCCTCGGGAGTGTCATCCTCGTAGAAGATGGCCTCGACCGGGCAGACCGGCTCGCAGGCTCCGCAGTCGACGCATTCGTCCGGGTGGATGTACAAGGACCGCTGGCCCTCGTAGATGCAGTCGACGGGGCACTCCTCGATGCAAGCCTTGTCCTTCAGGTCGACACAAGGCTCCGCGATGACGTAAGTCACGCTGTCGTTCCTCCTCAGTAGGGCGGCGGGCCGGTGTCCGGCTCCGCCGCGGGGCGCGCGGGAGCGCGGCGTCGTCGATGCCCGCCCCTAGTATCTCCGTTCCCGGGCACAACACGAACAGGAGGGGCGGGAAGAGCTGTGGAGTTCACCACGGGCGGACGCCTTGAGGTGCGTATCACCCCGTCTGACGTGGGTAAGCGTGTTTCCGTCAGATCGCGGACCGGCGAGCTGCGCCCGCGTCCGGTGTTCACCGACACCGTAGGCGTTCTCACATCGTGGAAGAGCGGTGTGTTGAAGATCACTCGCCGGGACGGCGGCGTGGCCGAGTTGCGCGAGGAGGCGCTCGTCGCCGGGAAGGTGGTGCCGGGCCCACCGCCCGTCCGGCGATCCGCCGCTCGCGCCCGGGGTACGACGGCCCCCGGGGCGCGCGCCACCCCGCCCCGTCCGTCCAGCGGCCGCGCGCTGGTGGAGATCGCCGCGCGCGGGTGGCCCGGAACGGAGACCGAACGGCTCGCGGGCTGGACGCTCCGCGCCGCCGGCGGCTTCACCGCGCGCGCCAACTCCGCCCTGCCGCCCGCCAGTTGGTCAGACCCCGACGATGTTGCCGAGGAGGCCGCCGCCTCGGGGGCCGGGGGGACCAGCGCCGTCCCCCGCTCCCCGGGGGTGGACGGGACGCTGGACGGCACGCTCGGCCGGATCCGCCACTGGTACGCGGAGCGCGGGCTGCCCGCCCGGATCCAGCTGACGACCGAGGGTCCGGGAGCCGACCCCGCGCTGGACGCGGCGCTGGCTCAACGGGGCTGGACGCCCGAGCGCCCGGCCCTGGTACTCGTCGGCGAACTCACGTCACTGACCGGGGGCGCGCCGGACCACCGGGTGACGCTGCGCCGCGAGCCGGACGCGGACTGGCTGGCGCGCTACGACCGCGCCGAGGGCCTGAGCGGTCCCGCGCGGGAGGTGCTGACCGGCGGCCCCTCAGTCTGGTTCGCCACCCTCCGGGATCGGGACGCGAGCGAACTCACCCCGGATGACGGGGAGTTCGATGAGGGGACGAGCCCGCCACCGGCGATCGGCCGCTGCGTGGTGGACGACGCCGACCCCGGCGACGCTCCGCGCTGGGCCGGGTTCGCCGCGCTCGCCGTCGACCCGGACCACCGCCGCCGGGGACTGGCCAGCGCGGTACTCGCCGAACTCGCCCGGCGGGCACGGGCGGAGGGAGCCTCCGCCGCGTATCTCCAGGTGACGCCGGACAGTTCGGCGGCGCTCAACCTCTACCGGGGGCTGGGCTTCACCACGTACCAGCGCTACCACTACCGCACGGCTCCGAGGGGATGAGCATGGAACCGGTGGCGAACAGGCGCCACTTCGCCGAGGCGACCCGCGAGGAGCGACCTGACCTCGCCCTGCTCTGCCTGCTGATCGGCGTGGAGGCGGAGCGCCACTCCGCTCCCCGCGGCAGCACGCCCGACGACGACGGGGGGACGGCAACGGAGAGCCCGGAGCACCCCCTCGTCGTCGCCGCGCAGGTGGAACTCGACCGGCTCGCGGGCCAGTTGCCGTACGCGGCGTCCCGGCCCCCGGAGGCGTGGGCGCGGGTACTGCGCGAACTGCTGGGCGAGCGGCTCGGGTTCCGGGGCACCCCGGCCGACTACCGCAGGCTGGACTCCTCGTTGCTGCACGCGGTACTCGACCGGCGGCGCGGGCTGCCGATCACCCTGTCGGTGGCGTGGATCGAGGTGGCCCGGCGCGCCGGGGCGCCGGTGTACGGGGTGGCGCTGCCCGGGCACTTCATGGTCGGCTTCGGTGACCCCTCGGGGGACCACGTGCTGGCCGACCCGTTCGACGGCGGCCGCCCGCTCACCGACGACGAGGCCGAACTCCTGGTCTCCCGGGCGACCGGCCAGCGCGCCCGGCTGGCACCGGCGCTGTTCCAGCCCGCCGACCCGCTGGAGATCGTCCTGCGGGTGCTGAACAACATCCGCGCCTGGGCGGCGGGGCGGCCGGAGCAGTCGGCGGTGCAGCTCTGGGCCCTGGACCTGGCGCTGCTCCTCCCCCACCACCCGGCGAAGCTGCGCCGGGACCGCGCCCAACTCCTGGTGGAACGCGGTGATTTCCTGAAGGGCGCGGCCGAACTGGACGAGTACGCGGCCGCGATCGGCACGATGGAGCCCAACGCCGCCGAGCACGCCCGCAGATCGGCGCGGGCCGCCCGCTCGCGGCTCAACTGAGGGCGCTTCCCCGGGAGTCCGCGTGCTGCGCGCGGCTGGACACCGAACCGCCCGTCCGTGTACGGGAGTTCCGTACACGGACGGGCGGGGTGTCCGGGTGAGTGGGTGGTTCAGCCGCCGCTGGCGCCCTGCACGACGGCGACCCGCTTGTTCGGCTCGGCGGGCGCCTGCTTCCGCAGCGCCTCGATCATCACGGCCGCGGCGTGCTTCGGCGTCATCTTGACCGTGCCGGTACCGGCCTTGACCACCACGTTGTCGAAGGCGTTGCCGTAGGTGCGCTGGAGCGCCGCGGGGTCGATGACCGGCTGGAGGCTGTCGCCGCCCGGCCGCATGGTCAGGAACTCGCCCAGCGTCTCCTGGCTGAACGGGACCTCCACGTCACCCGCCTTGAGCCACAGCCAGCCGGACATGGCCGTCTTCCCGAACCCGTTGACGGCGCGCTGGAGTTCACGGTCGTCGATCTTCGGCTGCTGCCGGGAGACGGGCAGCGAGACGGTGTTGTTCGCACCGCCCCCGGCCCGCTCCCGGTACGCCTCCTCCAGCGTCTCGGCCGCCTTGGTGGTGTCGATGCCCTGGTAGGGCTTCCCCTTCACGGCCACCGCCCTGCCGTTGACGAAGCGGACCATGCCGTCCTGGGGCGTGCCGCCGCCGCCCGAGGAGACCCGGGACAGCGCCGACTCCATCTTCTCGGCGTCGACCGTGATGGCGGGTTCGGCGGAGCGGGTCCCGCCGAAGAGCGAGCCGATCACCGAGACGGGGTTGTAGTCGCGCCCGGCCGCCGCGCGCACCGTCGCCTCGTTGTCCAGCGTCAACCCCGCGACGCTGGGCTTGAGTTTGGTCACCCGGTCCCCCACCTTGAGGGTGAGGGGCGCCGTGGCGCGCTTGCCGAGCGCCTTGTCGAGGGTGTTGACGGCCTCGTGCTTGCTCTTGCCGCCGATGTCGACGCCGAGCACCGTGGTGCCGTTCGGCACGTCGGCGTGGTCGAGGAGCAGTCCCGCGCCGTAGGCGACGCCGAGGAGGGCCACCACTCCGGCACCGGCCAGCACCAGCTTGGAGCGGCCCTTGCGCCCTCCGCCAGCGCTCGCCGGGGGGCTCGCGGCCGGAGCTGCCGCCGCGCTCTCCGCCTCCGGCTCGGCGGCCGGGAAGGTGGGCGGCGGCACCGGGGGGCCCTGTGGCGCGGCGGCGTCCTCGTCCGCGGGCGGGACCGGGGCCATGCCGCCGACCAGGGTGTCGCTGATGTCCGGTCCGCCGGGGGCGGCGAGCGGCGGCTCCCCCACGGGCCCGGGCCGCGGACCCGCGCCAGGCGCGGCCGCCCCCGGTCCGCCGTCCGGTCCGGGCGGTTGGTCGGTGCCCGTCGGCCGCCCCGTGTCCGGCGTACGGCCCATGCCCGCGGGCTGGCCCAGGCCCGTCGACGGGCCTGGACCGAACGGGCTGGCGCCGCCGTCGAAGGCGCCCGGCGGCTGGTTGCCGACGCCGGTGGGCGGGCCGCTGGGCAGCCCGGTCGGCGGGGGCGGCTGCATCCCGCCGGGAGCCGGGCCGCTCGTGGGGCCGGAGGGCGGGAAGGGCGGGGGGCCCGCCGGGTCGGAGGGGACCACGGGCACGCCGTCGGGCGGCGTCGCGGTACGCGCGTCATCCCCGGGGTGCGGGCCGCCGGGGAAGGCCGGGGGCGCGCCCTCGGCCGGGCGGGGATCGGTGACGTACGGCAGGTCGCCCCGGCCGTCGCTCCCCGTGGGCCCGGGGCCCGGCGGAGGCGTAGTCGGCGTCCCGGCGGAGGGGCCGGGGGCGGGCGCGCCGCCCGTCGTACCGGCGGCGCCCGTCCCGCTCGCGGCGGCGCGCGGCTGCTTGCGTGGCGCGAACCAGTCGCTGGTCGGGGTGGTGAACTCGCCCTCGGAGCCGGGCTCCTGGGCCTGCTCACCGGACGCGGCGGTCCGGGCGCCGCTCCCCGTCGGGTCCGGCGCGTCGGACGCGCGGGTCTCCGGGGAGGCGCCGCCACCGGCGGGGCCGGAGGCCGGGGTGACGGGCGTGGCCGAGGGGGTCACCCTCCGGGCCGAGGGGGTTGTTCCCCCGGCTCCGCGAGCGGGGTCCTCGCCCGCTCCGCTCCTGCCCCCGTTCTCGGGGGCGGCGCCCTCCTCACCGACGGGGGTGCGCATCACCACGGGCGGAATGGGCCGCGATCCGGGGATGTTGATCCGGACGCGCGTGGTGATCGTCGTCTCGGTCCTCGGCTCGTCGGTGTCCGCTTCGGAACCGGAGCCGGGCTCGGCGGCCTCTCCGGCCCCCCTCCCGGCAGCGCCATAGGGCTCGGTTCCGGGCGGGTACGCCGAACCGCCGCGCCCTCGCTCGGGCCCGGAGGACGGACTGTCAGTTTCACGGCTCACAGCAGGTACTCCCGGTTGGATTCACCGCCCTCACGAGGGTCCGAGGGGCGGCTCGCCGGCGCGCACCACCTTATAGGGGCGGCCGGTGGGGCTCGCAGGGCGAGGGACTCGCTCGCCGGGCGGGACCCGTCAGCGGTGCCGTTCCGCGGGCACCAGCGGCGCGGGCAGCGCGATCGTGGCACACATCACCGCGGCGAGCATCCCGCCCAGAAGGTACAGGTACGAGCTCGCCCCGGCGGCGAAGAGGAAGTCGCCCTCGGCTCGTGAGGTGGTCAGCCCCAGCACCACCACCGCCCAGCCCGCCCCGGGCGCGACCGCCCCGATCTTGGTGCGGCAGAACGTGGCGCCGCCCCAGAACAGCCCGACGGAACCGGCGAGGGCCAGCACCAACCCGCCCGGGAACCAGGCCCCCTGGACGAGCGCCCCGGCGGTCCCGGTGAACGCGCCGAGCACGGCGAGCAGCAGGTAGACGCCCACCCGGGCGCCCTTGCGCGCGGGCACCGGCCGGGGGATCGGGCCGGGGCCGGGGGCCGGGGTGGCCGGACGGGCCGCCGCCTTGCCGCTCATACGTTCACTCCCGCGAAAAGGTCGTCCGCTTCGCCTCGCGGGGCACCGGAGTGCGGCTCCGCGAGCTGATAGCCCTCCACCGCGACCAGGGGCTGCCACCGGCCGTTGGAGAGCGCGAACCAGGGTGCGTCCACCACGATCTGGGTGGCGTGCGCGGCCATCGCCCGGGCCTTCGCGTCCGCGTAGTCGGAGGCGTCGACGAGGACGTCGACCGTCGCGTCGTCCACCACCCCGGGCAGATCGGAGAGTTCCGCCACGCCCGCGAAGGACATCTCGGTGGGGCCCTCGGCCCGCACGGTGGGCCACCGGCCCGCCGCGGCGTCCTCTCGCAGCCGCGCCAGTTCCGCCGCGACCCCGGTTCGCCGCAGGCAGTTCCAGTAGATCCGGCGCACGGTGTGCGGGACGCCCGCCTCCGGCTCGTGGCCGGAGTCGGCCGCCAGCCGGGCCGCGCGCATGGCGATCTGGTGGGCCCGGATGTGGTCGGGGTGGCCGTATCCGCCGTCCGGGCCGTAGGTGACCAGCACCTGCGGACGCAGCTCGCGGACGGTGCGCGCGAGTTGCCCCGCGGCGTCCTCCAGGTCGGCCTGCCAGAGGCATTCGGGGTGGTCGTTCTGCGGGGCGCCCATCATGCCGGAGTCGCGGTAGCGCCCCGGGCCACCGAGGTAGCGGTGGTCGGTGACGCCGAGTTCGCGCAGTGCCGCCGCGAGTTCACCCGTGCGGTACGGGCCGAGGGTGTCGTCCCGGCCCGGCGCCAGGTGGGCGAGCCGGGAGGGGATCACCTCGCCCTCCTCGCCCCGGGTGCAGGTCACCAGCGCGACACGGACGCCCTCGGCCGCGTACTTGGCCATGGTGGCGCCGTTGTTGATCGACTCGTCGTCGGGATGAGCGTGCACGAACAACAGGCACCGCTCGGGGGCATCGGTCATGCCCCTGAGCGTATGCCGTACCGGACCGTCCGCGCCGGGGAGGGCGGTCCCCGGCGGCGGGTCACCTCAGAACTTGATGCCCTCGATCATGCCGGCGACGTTCGTGGTGACTTCGTTGATGGTGGGGGCGATGGACGAGCTGGCCAAATAGAAGCCCAACAGCACGCAGACCACCGCGTGTCCAGCCTTCAGTCCGGCTTTCTTGACCAGCAGGAAGACGATGATCGCCAGCAGCACAACCGCCGAAATCGACAGTGCCACGGCGGCTCACCTCCAAGTACGCGGTCGGCAGGGATCGGTACGGACACGGATAGCCCACGGCCGCATGGCGGCGAGCCACCGGCTACATACCCAGCACCCACCATGCGCAACGGATCATAACTATCGGTGAGTCGACATGGCTCGGTGCACGGGTGCAGACGAGGGGCGCATATTCACTTCCAGCCACCGACGGGTACCGAACCTCCCCGGTGGGGCCGGGCGGCTCAGTACCCTCGGCCGCATGGCTACGACCTTCCCCCGCCAGCACGCCCGTACGCACCGATTCTCGCTCGGAGCGCCACGTGCTCTCACCGCCGCCCCGGACGGCTCCCGCGTCGTCTTCCTGCGCTCGCGTAACGGGACCGACCAGGCACAACTCCTCTGGGTACGCCAGGTGTCCGGGGAGCGCCCCCCGAAGGCCGGGCCCGGCGGCGCCGCGCGCGACCCGGAGACGGCGGAACCGTCCACGACGCCGCAGGTCAGGGAGGTCGGCGGGGCACAGGGGGCCGGGGAGGACCGGGAGTACGTGGCGGCCGACCCGGCGGCGCTGCTGACCGGCTCGGCGGAGGAACTCTCCGCCGAGGAGCGGGCGCGGCGGGAGCGCAGCCGGGAGACCGGTGCCGGAATTGTGGGATACGCCACGGACGCGGCGGTGGAGCTGGCGGCGTTCAGCCTTTCCGGACGGCTCTTCACGGCCGAGCTGCGGGCCGGGACGGCCCGCGAACTGCCTGCCACCGGGCCCGTCATCGACCCCCGCCCGGCGCCGGACGGGCGGAGCGTCGCCTACGTCTCACGGGGGACGCTCCGCGTCGTCGGGGCGGACGGCACCGGGGGGCGAGATGTGGCCACGCCGGAATCCGCGTCGGTCTCCTACGGATTGGCTGAATTCATCGCTGCCGAGGAGATGTCGCGAACCCGTGGATTCTGGTGGTCTCCGGACAGTTCCCACCTGCTGGTGGCCCGGGTGGACGACGCGCCCGTGTCCCGCTGGTGGATCTCCGATCCCGCCCACCCGGCCAACGAGCCCACGCCGCTGGTCTATCCGGCGGCCGGGACCGCCAACGCCGAGGTGACGCTGCGTCTGGTGGACGTGGAGAGCGGGGCGCACACCCCCGTCGAGTGGGACCGCGAGGGGTACCCGTACCTGGCCCGGGCGCACTGGTCGGACGCCGGTCCTCCGCTGCTCCTCGTCCAGTCCCGGGATCAGCGCCGCCAGCGCTGCCTCAGCGTGGATCCCGCCACCGGAGCCACCGCGACGCTCGCCGAGGAGGAGGACCCGGACTGGCTGGAGCTGTTCGCCGGAGTCCCGGCCTGGACGCCGGACGGCGGGCTGCTGCGCGTTCAGGACCTCGACGGGGCCCGGCGGCTCACCGTGGACGGCGAGCCCGTCAGCCCGGCCGCGCTGCACGTGCGGGCGGTGCTCGACGTCGGCGAGCGGGACGTGCTCGTCTCCGCCTCCGCCGCGGGGGACGAAGAGCGCGTGGCGCCGGGCGAGTTCGGCGTCCACCGGGTGCCGCTGCCCGGGTCCGTGGGCGCCGCCTCCGGCTGCGCCCCGGTGCTCCCGCCGGCGGACGCGGACGAGCCGACCGGACCGGCGATCCGCGGCGCGGTGCGCGGCGGCGACCTGCTGGTGCTCTCCACCGCCGCGCTGGAGTTCCCGGGCTCCCGGGTCACCGTGCTGCGGCAGCGGCCGGACGCCTCGGTGGAGCGGCTGGCCGCCATCGCCTCGTACGCCGAGACCCCGGTGCTGCGCGCCGCGCCGACGCTGCTGCACACCGGAGAGCGGGGGATCCCGGCCGCGGTGACGCTGCCCACCGGGTACCGGGAGGAGGACGGCCCACTGCCGGTGCTGATGGACCCGTACGGCGGTCCCCACGCCCAGCACGTGGTCGCGGCGCACAACGCGCACCTGACCGCGCGCTGGTTCGCGGACCAGGGCTTCGCGGTGGTCGCCGCCGACGGGCGCGGCACCCCCGGCTACTCCCCCGGCTGGGAGAAGGCGATCAGCCGGGACCTCGCCCGGGTGGTCCTCGACGACCAGGTGGAGGCGCTGAGTTCACTCGCCGGGCGGTTCCCGCTGGATCTGGACCGGGTGGCGATCCGAGGCTGGTCGTTCGGCGGCTATCTGGCGGCGCTCGCGGTGCTGCGCCGCCCGGACGTGTTCCACGCCGCCGTCGCGGGCGCGCCCTGCGTCGACTGGCGGCTGTACGACACGCACTACACCGAGCGGTACTGCGGCACCCCGCGGGACGACCCCGATACGTACGCGAGCGCCTCCCTGGTGACCGACGAGGGCCTCTCGGGGGCCGCGCCGGGCCCGCACCGTCCGCTGATGCTCATTCAGGGGCTCGCGGACGACAACGTGGTGGCCGCGCACGCCCTGCGGCTCTCCTCGGCGCTGCTCGCCGCCGGGCGTCCACACGAGGTGCTGCCGCTGTCCGGGGTGACCCACATGCCCTCGCGGGAGGACGTGGCGGAGAACCTGCTGCTGTTCCAGGTGGACTTCCTCAAGCGGTCGCTGGGCCTGCCCCGGGGCGCCTGAACCATCCGTGACCGGCCGGTGAGCCGCCGCCCGGCGGGCGGCGGGGCCGGGGCGGGGGCCGGTGGCGTGCCGGACGGAACCGGTGCGGTGCTCCCCCGGCGAGGTGACCCGGGCACGCCGCACCATCGAGACCGGTGAACCGGCCGGGGTCCACGCGGAGTTGGCCCGGGGTCGCCCGGGGCGGCGGGCCCCCGCCGGACCGGTTCAGGGCGTGGAGCTTCCCTCCAGCGCCTGGAGGGCGGTGTCGAGCACCACGTCGGCGCCGCGCGCGGCGGTGGTGCCCTCCTCGGGGAAGTGGCAGGCGGTGAGGTGCCCTTCGGCGTTCCCGGGGATCCGGGTCAGCGGGGGCTCCTCGGTGGCGCAGCGCTCCCGCGCCTTCCAGCAGCGGGTGCGGAAGCGGCAGCCGGAGGGCGGGTCGACCGGTGAGGGCACGTCGCCCGCGAGGCGGATGCGCTGCCGCGCCCCGTGCGGGCCGCCCGACTCCCCGTCCGCTGCCGGGTGTTCGGCGCCGGGCTCACTGGAGTCGCCGGGGTCATCGTCCCGCAGGACCGCCTCGGGCACGGCGGAGAGCAGGGCGTGGGTGTAGGGGTGGCGGGGGCGGACGTAGATGGACTCCCGGTCCCCCAGTTCGACGATCTTGCCCAGGTACATCACCGCGACCCGCTGGGAGAAGTGCCGTACCACCGCGAGGTCGTGGGCGATGAAGACGAAGGCGATGCCGAGTTCCCGCTGCACCTTCCGGAGCAGGTTGACGACCTGGGCCTGGATGGAGACGTCCAGCGCGGAGACCGGTTCGTCGGCGATGATGAGCCGGGGTTCCAGCGCCAACGCCCGGGCGACACCGATGCGTTGACGCTGCCCACCGCTGAACTCGTGCGGGAAGCGGTTGTAGTGCTCGGGGTTGAGCCCGACCGTCTCCAGCAGTTCGCGCACCCGCCGCTCCCGGCCGCCGGGCGGATCGATGCCGTTGATCTCCATCGGGCCGCGGATGATGGAGCCCACGGTCTGCCGGGGGTTGAGGGAGGAGTACGGGTCCTGGAAGATCATCTGGATCTCGGAGCGCACCGGGGCCAGCTGCCGTCGGCTGGCGTGGGTGATGTCCCGGCCGCGGTAGGTGAGCGTGCCCGCGCTGGGCTCCAGCAGCCGGGTCAGCAGCCGTCCGGTGGTGGACTTCCCGCAGCCGGACTCCCCGACGAGGCCGAAGCTCTCCCCCTCGTGGACCGTCAGGTCGATCCCGGAGACCGCCTTGACCTCGCCCACCGTGCGCCGGATGGGGAAGCCGCCGGTGACCGGGAAGTGCTTGGTCAGGCCCTCGGCCCGGAGCAACGGCTCGGTGTCCGGCGGCCGGTTCCCCCCGGGCTCCGGGGCCGCCTCGGCGTCCGGGCCGGGCGCGGAGGCGGCCCGCGTGCGGTCTTCGCTCATGGTGGTCCTTCTCTCTCGGGCCTGTCGGGGGGTTCGGATGGAGCGGCGCGGTCCGGTGGGTGCGGAGGCGCGGAGCGGGCGACAGGCCCTATCCCAGTCGGGGTTTGATCCGCTCGGTGAAGAGGGTGTGGCGCTGTTCGGCGGTCAGGTGGCAGGCGGCGCCGCGTCCCGCCGGCAGGTCGGGCCGGTCGGTGGAGCAGCGGGGGCCGGTGTGCTCAGTTCCGGGGGTGGTGCCGACCTCCCCGCTGACCTCGCAGCGCGGGTGGAAGGCGCAGCCGGGCGGGGGGTCCAGCAAGCTGGGCGGCGCGCCGTGGATCGGGGTGAGGTCCTCCTCCACGTCGCTGCTGAGCCGGGGCATGGAGCCCAGCAGGCCCCAGGTGTAGGGGTGTTGGGGCGCCCGCAGGACCTCGTGGCAGCCGCCGCGCTCCACCGCGCGTCCGCCGTACATCACCAGGATGTCGTCGGCCACCTGGGAGATGACCCCGAGGTCGTGGGTGATGAAGATGATCGCGGAGCCGAACTCCTGCTGGAGGTCCTTGAGGAGGTCGAGGATCTGGGCCTGCACGGTCACGTCGAGCGCGGTGGTGGGCTCGTCCGCGATGAGCAGGTCGGGGTCGCAGACCAGCGCCATGGCGATCATCGCGCGCTGCCGCATGCCGCCGCTGAACTGGTGCGGGTAGTCCCCGGCGCGCAGGCGGGCGTTGGGGATGCCGACCTTCTCCAGCATCTGCACGGCCCGCTCGTGCGCCTCGCGTTTGGAGACGCCGAGGTGCTTGCGGTACGGCTCGGCGATCTGCCGTCCGACGGTGTAGTAGGGGGAGAGCGCGGTCAGCGGATCCTGGAAGATCATCGCCATCGTGTTGCCGCGCAGGGTCTCCAGCTGGCGCTCGCGCATGCCGGTCAGCTCCTCGCCGTCCAGCAGGATCTCCCCGGAGATCTCGGTGGTGCGCGGGTTGTGCAGGCCGAGTACCGAGAGGCTGGTCACCGACTTGCCGGAGCCGGACTCCCCGACGATGCCGAGCGTGCTGCCGCGCTCCAGGCCGAAGGAGAGGCCGTCGACGGCCTTCACGATGCCGTCCTCGGTGCTGAAGCGGACCCGCAGGTCGCGTACGGAGAGGAACGGGTCGGCACCCGCTCCGCGCGGCGCGGGCACCTCCGCTTCCTGGGACAGGGTGGTCATGACACGTTCTCCTAGGCGAGGCGCACGCGGGGGTCGATGAACGCGTAGACGGCGTCCACGACGATGTTGAAGAGGACGATGAACGTCGCGGCGAAGAGCATGACGCCCATGACCATCGGAAGGTCCTTCTCCTGCACGGAGTTGACCGCGAGTTTGCCGAGCCCCTGGATGGCGAAGGTCTGTTCGGTGACCATCGCGCCGCCGAAGAGCGATCCCATGTCGACGCCGAAGATGGTCACGATGGGGATCAGCGAACCGCGCCAGGCGTACCGGAAGAAGACGGTGCGGCTGGACATGCCCTTGGCTCGGGCGGTGCGCACGTGGTCCTCCTGCAACTGCTCGATCAGTGAGGAGCGGGCCAGCCTGGTGTAGTTGGCGGTGAAGACGATCTGGATGACGCACCAGGGGATCAGCAGCCCCATGAACCATCCGCTCGGATCCTCGGTCAGCGGGACGTACTTGGGCTGGCCGAGCCATTCCAGGTTGTAGACGACGAGGGCGAGTACCAGGGGGCCGACGAAGTAGATCTGGAGCGAGCTGAGCACCAGGGAGACGGAGCTGAAGGTCTTGTCGACCAGGGTGCCCTTCTTCCAGGCGGCGACCATCCCGGCACCGAGCCCGACGATGAGGAAGACGACGGCTCCGCCCAGCGCGAGGGAGACGGTGGCCGGGAAGCGGTCGACGATGGTGTCCCAGACCGGCACCCCGTCGGCGAAGGAGTATCCGAAGCACGGGGCGGGACAGGGCCCTTCGGCGAAGTCCCGGCCCGCCACGATGCCGGACATGAACTCCCAGTACTGCACGAGCAGCGGTTTGTCGATGCCCATGTTCTTCCGGATGATCTCCAGCTCCGCCGGAGTGCAGTTCTTGCCACAGGCCAGCGTCGCCGGGTCGCGGGGCACGGCGTAGAAGAGGAAGAAGGTGACGGCGCTGATGACCAGCAGGATCACCAGGGCACCTGCGGTGCGGCGAAGCAGGAATCGAAGCATGGCGGGTGACGGCTCTCATGCGGCGGATGGGAACGGGAGGTGCGCGGCGAAGCGGAGGAGTGGCGAGCGGCACCCGCCCGGTGGCGGGTGCCGCTGCGGTGCGGAACGGTCACGCGGGGGCGGTCAACCCGCCCGCCGCGCTCACTTCTTCACGTACAGCGCGGTGGGCTGCATCCCGTGCAGCACCCCGTCGTAGTAGGCGCCACCGATCTTCGAGCCGTACAGCTGGACGGACTTGTAGTACATCAGTGGTACCTGCGGGAGGTCCCGCTTGAGGATGTCGTCCGAGAGCTTCATCCACTCGCCCGCGGCCTTCTTCGGGTCCTGGACGGTCTTGACCCGGTCGATCTCCTTGTTGGTCCGCTCGCTGTCGTAGTGCGAGTAGTTGGCCGAACCGTCCTGGATCTGGCGGCCGTCGAAGAGGTTGGGGACCACGGTGAGGCCGCTGGCCCAGTCGGCGCCCCAGTTGCTGTGGTACATGTCGTAGTCGTTGTCGACCTTGCCGATCTGGTCCAGGTAGGTGTCGGTGACCAGTTCCTTACGCTGGATGTCGAACCCGATCTTCTCCAGGTTCTCCTTCAGCGCGGTCGAGTACTGCTGCCACTCCGGGGAGTTCTGATAGGCGAAGGTCAGCTTCAGCTCCTTCTTGGGCACGCCCTTGAGGAACGCCTTCGCCTTCTTCAGGTCGCCCTGCGGCTTCTTCTTCTTGCCCAGCGGGTCGGTGGGCTTGAACCCGGCCAGCGTCGGGCTGATGTAGTTGCCCGCCGCCTCACCGGCGTTGGCCCCGCCGAAGGCGGCGATCAGCGGCTGGGTGGGCGCGGCGTGCGCGACGGCCTGCCGGACCTTCTTGTTCTTCATCCGGTCCAGGTTGAAGTTGATCCAGGTGACGAAGGACTGGTGACCGGCTATGGAGCGCTTCTTGACGGCCGGGTCGGTCTGCACGGTCTGCATGCTGGAGGCGTCGACCTCGTTGGTGAAGCTGACCGTGGTCTTGTTCTCGCCCGAGTCGGAGATCAGCCGCTTCGTGGAGTCCTCGTAGGACACGTCGAACTGGAAGGTGAACGCCTTCGGGTACTGGTGCCGGGTGGCGTCGGTCTTCGGGTCCCACTCGGTGTTCCGGACCAGCTTCATGTTCTTGCCCGGGTTGAACGACTTCAGCTTGTACGGGCCCGAACTGACCGGCGCCTTGTCGTACTTCTTCTTGGTGTCGCCCTTCTCCGGTACCAGGCCGTAGCCCGGCATGGCGAGCGCGTAGGGCAGGTCGGCCACCGGCTTGTCGAAGTGGAAGACGATGGTGCGGTCGTCGGGCGTGTCCAGCACGTCCTTGGGCAGGTGGTCACCCTTGTACGGTCCGTCCGGCAGCTTCTTGCGGAAGTCGGCGCCGCTGGTGCCGGTCAGCCACTCCTGGATGAAGGTGGGGCCCTCCGCGAGGAAGGAGGCGAAGCGGCGCTCGATGGTGTGCCGGACGTCCTTGCTGGTGATCGGGTCGCCGTTCTCCCACTTCACCCCCTTCTTGAGGGTGTAGGTCCAGGTCTTGCCGCCGTTGGAGCGCTTGCCGCTGTCGGTGGCGAGGTCGCCGACGACCGCGTAGTTGCCGTCCTTGTCCCGCTTGTAGTCGGTGAGTTTGCGGTGCAGCAGGGTCGAGACCGAGCCCTCGTCCGCCACGTAGATCTGGTTGGGGTCCAGGTGCGCGAAGCTGTCGCGCTGGAGCACCTGGATGGTGCCGCCGGACCGGGCTCCCTTGACCGCTGGCGCGGGCCCCTGGGACTCCTTGGCGTCACCGAAGTTGTAGTCGACCTGCCGCTGTTCGGCCTTGTCCTGGGATCCACCCTCGCCGCCGCCACCGCTGCTGCACCCGGTGAGGACGAGGGCCCCGGCGGCAAGCGCCGCGAGAGAGGCGCGCGCCGTGCGCATGCTGACTCCGCTCATGTGGTCTTCTGCACCTGCCTGTCACGTGTCCGTGGTGTTCGCCGACGGCCGCCGGATCGGCGGCCACCGCCCGTGGCCCGGGTGGCCACCGCCCGACGCTCTCTACCCGCGTCACACGCGGTGCGCGGGGCGTCCCGCACCGGCGGGCCGGTGCTCACCGGCCCGCCTTCGGGTCGAAGGCGTCCCGCACCGAGTCGCCGAAGAGGTTGAAGGCGACGACGAAGATCACCATCGCGCCTCCCGGGAAGAACATGTAGGTGATGTCGCTCTGGTACACCTGGGCACCGGTGGCGAACATCCGGCCCCAGTCCGGGGTGGGGTCGACGAGCCCGACCCCGAGGAAGGAGAGCGCCGCGATGGAGGTCACGAAGTTCGGCAGCATGTACGTCGCCTGTACGAGCGTCGGCGTCACCAGGTTCGGCAGCAGCTCCCTGCGCACCACCCGCCAGGGCGAGGCGCCCGCCACCTTCGCCGCCTCCACGAACTCCCGTTCCCGCAGGGCGAGTACCTGTCCACGGAGCAGCCGGGCCAGGGTCATCCAGCCCAGGATCCACATCACGTAGACCAGTACCGCCGCCCGCAGCCAGGTCGGCATCTCGTCCCGCTCGCCGACCACCAGGGCCGCGATCACGGGCGTGAAGGCCACGAAGAACAGCTGGTTCGGGAAGGACATCATCAGGTCGGTGAAGCGGCCCAGGAAGTAGTCCGTGCGCCCACCCACGTAGCCGCCCACCACGCCGATCAGGATGGCGGTCACCACCGACAACACCGTGATCACGACGGCCAGCGAGAGCGAGGTGCGCATCCCGTAGATCAGGCTGGTGAACACGTCCCGGCCGGTGCCCGGTTCGAGGCCGAACCAGAACTCGCCGTCGATGCCGCCGTTCGGCTTCACCGGGTAGAAGTTCTCGTTCAGCAGGCCCGGGCGCTCCTGCCCGTACCGGGTGTAGGGGTTCTTGCCGTACAGCCAGGAGATGACCGGCGCCAGGGCGGCGACGAGGAAGAAGGCCAGCACCACGCAGCCCGCGATGACGCCCGTGCGGTCGCGCTTGAACCGCGTCCACATCAGCCGCCCCGGAGAGCGCGCCACCTCCGCGCTCGACCGCTTCCCGACCGATGGGTCCAGCTCGGCGGGTGGGTCGCCGGCTGGGGCGACCTGGGATGGACTCGTCATCGCGTTGTGCTCCCGCGTTCAACTGGCGCTGGAATTCCGGCTGTTAGGCATCCCGTGCGTGCCGAATGGGTTGAGCGACTTTGGCAAGTGAATTACCGCTCAGTCAAGGGGTGTTGAGAACGATCCGCGCTGCGCAGCCCATCGTGAACGAAGGTTGGGCAGATCGACGTGCGCACGTGCTTGACGCCGGGTTCCTGACCGCGCAACCGCCCCCGGATCCGACGGCCGGTCGCGGGCCGCCGGCGGGGCGGACCCGGCCCGCCACGTCGGGCGGCGTCCCGTCCCGTCACCCCCGCCCCGCCCGCGTCCCGCACGCCAGGCGTGCCGACCGGTCGCCCGGCGGGGCCCACCACCCGGGCCCCGCGCCCACGACGGTCCGCGCACGCCCCCGGCGGCTTCCGCCGGCCAGAACGGGGCCTACGCCGGTTTTTCCGGGAAAGGCCCCCGCACCAGGCCAGAACTCGGTCCCATGTTCGTAACTCCGGCTGGGAATAGCTTGTTGCGCAACGGCGCGAAGGGTAGATCTGGGGGACAGCATCACCACTTTCACGGGGGGCCGGAAGCATGGGCCACGAAAGAACTCTCGCGCGGGGGGCGCGCGTCTTCGGGGCCTTGGTCCTCGCCGTCCTCGCGCTGTTCAACCTGGTGTGGATCATCCGGGACTTCACCAAGGCCAACGAGGTCCTGGACGTCTGGTGGATGTGGTGCGGGCAGGCCACCCGTGCCTCGGACGGCGTCTGGGTGACCTCCTTCGCCGATCCCACCCTGCTCGTCCTGTACGTGATCGCGGCCGTCACCGCGCTGCGCTCCTCGACCGCCGCCAGCCTGCTCGTCTCCACCGGCACGCTCACCGTGCTGCTGCGGCTTCCGGGGCTCTGGAACCTGAACTCGGACCGGATGCGGGTCATCGAGAGCGACCTGAAGAACCAGGTGCTCTACAGCACCGTCCTGATGGTCGTGCTCGGCGCCGCGCTGGTCGTCGCCGCCGCCGCGGGGCGCCGCCCGGACGGCGGCCTGAGCCCCTACGCCCCCACCGGCCCCGGGTACGCCCGCCCCGTGCCGCACTCCCGGGACGAGCCCCCGGCGCGGCCCACCCCGGGCGGCGCGGTGCTGGGCTTCCTGCTGCTGGGCGCGGTGGTGCTCACGCTCGTCGCCTGGGAGATCTACTTCTGGCAGGAGATGGGCTGGTCGCGGTACTCCAGCGCGCTCACCGGGGAGCACACCATCCGCCTGCTGGAGGTGCCCTACTCCTGGTTCACGTGGACGGTGGTCCTCCTCTCGCTGATCGCCGCCGGGGTCGCCCTCACCCGCGCGCCCTGCGCCCGCTCGCTCGGGATGACGCTCAGCTCCGCGGTCCTGGGGCTGGGCGTCACGACCACCGCCGCGAGCCTGAAACTGGAGTACTTCGAGCACTTCGGCGAGCTGGAGACACTCGATCAACTACACGTCCTGACCAACGTGTTCGCGGTGCTCGCCGGAGTCGGCGTCCTCGCCGCCCTGGCCCCCCGCGAGGAGTCCGGGCCCGCCCCGCTCCCCTTCCCGCCCGGGGGCCCCTCCGGCTACGCCGCGCCCCTCCCCTCGGGCTCCCCGGGCTCCCCGGAACCGGCCCCCCGCGGCGGGGCGTACGGCGCGCGGCAGCCCGGTCCGCCGCCGGGCTGGTAGACCCCGCCGGGTCCGCGCCCCCGGGTGGCGGGCGGTCAGCGCTCGGCGGCGAAGTGGCAGGCCGAGGGGTGCCGTCCGGGATGGCCCACCGGCGCGTCGGCGAACGCCTCCGGCACCGCGAGCAGCGGCTCCTCGGTGACGCACCGCTCGCGCGCCTTCCAGCAGCGGGTGCGGAAGCGGCAGCCGGACGGCGGGTTGGCCGGCGAGGGCACCTCGCCCGACAGCACGATGCGTTCGCGGCGCGCCTCCACCTCCGGGTCGGGCACCGGCACGGCGGAGAGCAGCGCCTGGGTGTACGGGTGGGTGGCGTGCTCGTAGATCTCGTCGTCGGTGCCGAGTTCCACGATCCGGCCGAGGTACATCACCCCGACCCGGTCGGAGATGTGCCGGACGATGGACAGGTCGTGCGCGATGAAGACGTAGGACAGCTCGAACTCGTCCTGGAGCCGCTCCATCAGGTTGATGACCTGCGCCTGTACGGAGACGTCCAGCGCGGAGACCGGCTCGTCCGCGACGATCACCTCGGGGCGCAGCGCGAGGCCGCGGGCGATGCCGATGCGCTGCCGCTGGCCACCGCTGAACTGGTGCGGATAGCGGTTGACGTACTCGGGGTTGAGCCCGACCACGTCCAGCAGCTCCCGCACTCTGCGGCGCCGGTCGCCCTTCGGCGCGACCTCCGGATGGATCTCGAACGGCTCGCCCACGATGTCGCCCACCGTCATCCGGGGGTTCAGCGAGGTGTACGGGTCCTGGAAGACCATCTGGATGTTCCGGCGGACCGCCTTCAGCGCCCGGCCGGACAGCTTGGTCACGTCCTCGCCCTTGTAGTGGATGGTGCCGGAGGTGGGCCGCTCCAGGTGGGTGAGGAGCTTCGCGACGGTGGACTTGCCGCAGCCGGACTCACCGACCAGGCCGAGCGTCTCGCCCGGCCGCAGGTCGAAGGAGACCCCGTCCACCGCGCGCACCGCGCCGATCTGACGGCGCAGCAGCACGCCCCGGGTGAGCGGGAAGTGCTTGACGAGCCCGCGGACCTGGAGGAGCGCGCCGTCGGCGGCCGCGTCGGACTCCCGGCGGGCGAACTCCATCAGCCGCCGCGACACCTTCTTGCCGTGCGGCGGGCGGGCGTCGCCCGGGCTGCTACGGGGCATCCGGCATCTCCTTCCAGAAGTGGCAGGCGCTGCCGCGCTCCTCGTCGACCTCGTAGAGCGGCGGGTCGTCGGTGCGGCAGACCGCGCGGGCCATCGGGCAGCGCGGGTGGAAGGCGCATCCCGGGGGGATGTGGTGCGGGCTGGGCGGGAGGCCCTTGATCGCGTACAGCTCCTGGCCCTTCTGGTCCAGGCGCGGGATCGAGTCCAGCAGACCCCGGGTGTACGGGTGGAGGGGCCGTTTGTACAGCTCGTGCACCGGGGCGGTCTCCACGATCCGTCCCGCGTACATCACCGCGATCTTGTCGGCCACGTCCGCGACCACCCCCAGGTCGTGGGTGATCAGAATCAGGCCCATCTGGTACTCGCGCTGCAACTCCGCGAGCAACTCCATCACCTGGGCCTGCACCGTCACGTCCAGCGCGGTCGTCGGCTCGTCCGCGATGATCAGGTCCGGCTCCAGCGCCAACGCCATCGCGATCATGATCCGCTGACGCATACCGCCGGAGAACTGGTGCGGGAAGTCCCCCACCCGGGACTTGGCCGCGGGAATGTTCACCCGCTCCATCAGCTCGATCGCCCTCGCCCGCGCCTCCTTACGCGAGAGGCCCTGGTGGACCCGGAACATCTCCCCCAGCTGGAACCCCACACTCAGCACCGGGTTCAGCGCCGACAGCGCGTCCTGGAAGATCATCGACAGCTGGCGTCCCCTGATCCGCCGCCGCTCCTCCTCCGGCATGCGCAGCATGTCCCGGCCCTGGAAGAGGATCTGGCCGCGGGTGATCCGTCCCGGTGGCGTGTCCAGGATGCCCATCACCGCCTGCGCGGTGACCGACTTGCCCGAGCCGGACTCGCCCAGCACGGCCAGCGTCTCCCCGGAGTCGACGGCGTAGTCCACCCCGCGCACCGCCTCGGCCACGCCGTCCCGGGTGCGGAACTCCACGTGCAGGTCGCGGACTTCGAGCAGCGGCACGGCGTCACCTCAGCTTGGGGTCGAGGGCGTCGCGCACCGCGTCACCCAGCATGATGAAGGCCAGCACGGTGAGGCTCAGCGCGGCGGCCGGGTAGATCAGGATGTGCGGCGCGTTCCGGAACTGCATGCCGTCCGAGGCCGCCGAGATGTCCGCGCCCCAGGAGACGGTGGGCGGCTGGAGGCCCACGCCGAGGAAGCTGAGGGTGGCTTCCAGGGCGATGTAGGTGCCGAGCGCGATGGTCGCCACGACGATCACCGGGGCGACCGCGTTCGGCAGGATGTGCCGCAGCAGCATCCGGGTGTTGCCCGCGCCCAGGGCCCGCGCGGCGAGCACGTAGTCGTGCTGCTTCGCGGTGAGTACCGCGCCCCGGGCGATGCGGGCGATCTGCGGCCAGCCGAGCAGCACGATGAAGGTGACCACCGTCCAGACGGAGCGGCTGCCGGTCATGGAGAGGAAGACCAGCCCGCCGAGGACGATGGGGATGCCGAAGAAGATGTCGGTGACGCGCGAGAGCACCGCGTCCCACCAGCCGCCGAAGAACCCGGCGAGCCCGCCGAGCACGCTGCCGAGCAGCGCGACCCCGGCCGTGGCGCAGACCCCGACCGTCACCGAGGCGCGGGCGCCGTACACCGTGCGGGTGTAGACGTCGCAGCCCTGGGTGTCCCAGCCGAACCAGTGCCCGGGGGCGGCCTCGTCGAGTGACTTCTCCAGCTGGCAGGAGAGCGGGTCGCGGCTGGCGATCAGACCGGGCCAGATCGAGATGAGGACGAGGAAGGCGATCAGCAGCGCGGAGACCAGGAAGATCGGGTTGCGGCGCAGGTCGTGCCAGGCGTCCGACCAGAGGCTGCGCGCCCGTTCGCCGGTGACGCCTCCCTCCAGCGTTCCGGCCTCCTGGCCGGCGAGGTCCAGTGCCCCGCCGGCCCCGCCGATGGCCGGGGGGCCGCCGGGGGGTGGGGGCTCGCGTCCGTCAGGCATAGCGGATCCTCGGGTCGAGCACGGCGTACAGGAGGTCGACGAGCAGGTTGGCCAGCAGGAAGACGATGACGAGGATGGTCACGAAGCCCACCACGGTCGGTGAGTTCTGGAGGACGATGCCCTGGAAGAGCTGGTAGCCGACGCCCTTGATGTTGAAGATCCGTTCCGTCACCAGCGCCCCGGCCATCAGGTTGCCCACGTCCGTGCCGAGGAAGGTGACGACCGGGATGAGCGAGGTGCGCAGCAGGTGGCGGAGGGTGACCCGGCGCCGTGGCAACCCCTTCGCCCTCGCCGTCCGGATGTAGTCGGCGCGCGCGTTCTCCGCGATGGAGGTCCGGGTCAGCCGGGTGACGTAGGCGAGCGAGACCAGCGCCAGCACCAGCCCGGGCACGAGGAGTTCACGGAAGGGCGCCTCCGGCGAGACGGCCGGGACCGTCCACTGGAGCCGCACGCCCAGGAAGTACTGGAGCAGCGTGCCGGAGACGAACGTCGGTACGGAGATGACGAACAGCGTGAGCAGCAGCACCGTCGTGTCGATGGTTCGGCCCCTGCGCAGTCCGGAGATGACGCCGAGCACAATGCCCACCACCATCTCGATCACCAGAGCGACGATCATCAGCCGGGCGGTGATGGGGAAGGCGTCGGCCATCAGCTCGACGACCGGGCGGCCGTTGAAGGCGTTCCCGAAGTCACCGGTGAAGATCTTGGACAGGTAGAGCAGGTACTGCTGCCAGACCGGTTTGTCGAGGTTGAACTCCCGGCGCAGCTCGGCGGCGGTGGCGGGGTCGGGCGCCCGGTCGCCGAACATCGCGTTGACCGGGTCCCCCACCGCGTACACCATCACGAAGATCAGAAAGGTGGTGCCGATGAACACCGGGATCATCTGCAACAGCCGACGGATGACGTAACGCCCCACCGGACCTCCTCAGATCGCCTGGCCCGCCGGGTGCGACGGGCCGTGCCACCACGTCAGTGGACTTCGATCTGGGTGAAGTCCGGTACGGAGAAGGGGTCCAGCCGGACGCCGCTGACCCGCTCGGAGAATCCGGCGGTGCCGTTCTGGTACCAGAGCGGGATGGCGGGCAGCTGCTTGAGGATCTGCCGCTGGGCGTCCTGGAAGGTCGAGATCGCCTTCTTCCCGGACTCCGCGTTGGCCTTGTCCATCAGCCCGTCGGCCCGCTTGTCGCTGAAGCCGGTGTCGTTCGAGGAGGCGTCGCTGTAGTAGATGGGCTGGAGGAAGTTCTGGATCAGCGGGTAGTCCATCTGCCAACCGCTGCGGAACGGGCCCTTCATCTTCTTGCCGAAGACGTCCTTGCGGAACTCCCCGAAGGTGGAGATCGGGTTCACGGCGCAGGCGTTGTTCTTGCCCAGCACGTCGTTGATGCTGTTGCAGACGGCGTCCATCCACTGCCGGTGCGAGCCGGTGTCGACGTTCGAGGTGAGCGTGACCTTGCCGCCGGGCAGTCCCCCCGCGTCCTCGATCAGCCGCTTGGCCTTCCCGGGCTGGTAGGTGCAGGTCTCTCCGCACATCTCCTTGTCGAAGCCGCCGCGTTCGCCCAGCACCGGCGAGGTGTAGTCGCCCGCCGGGACGCGGGTGCCGTGGTAGATCTTCTTGGTGATCTCCTCGCGGTTGATCGCCATGGAGAGCCCACGGCGCAGGTCGACCCCCTTCTGCCCGCTCCACCCCTCGTCGTAGAGCGGGAAGCCGATGGTCTGGATGATCCCGGCGGGCTGGTTGACGTACCGGTCGCCCAGGTCCTTCTTGGCGTTCTTGAGCTGTGAGGCGGGGACGTCGTCCACCACGTCGACGTTGGAGGCCTGGAGGTCGGTGTAGGCGGTGTTGTTGTCGGTGTAGACCTTCAGCTCGACGCCGCCGTTCTTGGGCTTCTCGTCGCCCCGGTACTCCTTGTTCCGGACGAGCTTCATCGACTGGCCCTTGGTGTAGCGGTCGACCCGGTAGGGCCCGTTGCCGACCGGCTTGTCGAGCCAGCCGTCGTGGTCGGTGAAGAAGGCCCTGGGCAGTGGCGCGAAGGCCCGGTAGCCGAGGGTCTCGGGCCACTGGGAGAACTTCTGGGTGAGCCGGACGGTGAAGGTGTGGTCGTCCTTCACCCTGAGCCCGGACATCGTCCTCGCGCTGGGCTTGCCGCCCTCGTCGGAGGGGTGCACGTCCTCGTACCCCTCGATGTACTGGAAGAAGTACGCGTTGACCTGCTTGTTGGAAACCAGCGCCGCGTAGTTCCAGGCGTCCACGAAGGACTTCGCGGTGACCTTCGTACCGTCCGAGAAGGTGCGGCCCTTCTTCAGCTTGACGGTGAAGTTCCGCTGGTCGTCGGTGTCGATGGACTCGGCGACGGCCTCCTTGGCCTCGCCCGTCTCGGCGTCGTACTCCATCAGGCCCTCGAAGATCATGTCCATGACCTTCCCGCCCTGCACCTCGTTGGTGTTCCCCGGCTCCAGCGGGTTCTGCGGATCCGTCCAGGAGGCCCGCACCACGTCACCGGCCCCACCGCCGCCGTCCCCCGAACCGTAGTTGCCACCGCCGCCACCCCCTCCGCACCCGGCGGCGAGCGCGACGACCACCCCCACGACAGCGAGCCGTCGCGGATACCGAGCCCCCGGGCGACCGGTGCGGATGACGGCTGGAGCGGGTCCGCGCATGGGGTGCCTCCTTAGGGCCCGATGTCCTGACTACGACCCAATTAACACCCAGAACGTCCATACTCAGAACGCAAACGGCGCCCGCCGGGCAGGTACCGCCCGGATGCCGCACAGTGACCCGGCCGCCCGCCCCGCCGGGGCGGGCGGAAACGCCCGCACCCCGTGGCCCGCCGGTGGGCGGATCACGGGGTGCGGGGCGGAGCGCTCCGGTCGGCTCGGGTCAGGCGTGCACCACGTCCCGCTCCTCCGCGAAGTGGCAGGCTGAGGCGTGCGCCACGCCACCGGAGCTGTTCGCGAACCGCTCCGGAACCGCCAGCAGCGGCGTCTCCTGGGCGCACCGGTCCTCCGCCTTCCAGCAGCGGGTGCGGAAGCGGCAGCCGGACGGCGGGTTGGCCGGCGAGGGCACGTCCCCGGTGAGGATGATCCGCTCCCGTCCCTCCCGCATCTCCGGGTCGGGCACCGGCACGGCGGAGAGCAGTGCCTGGGTGTACGGGTGGGTGG
The DNA here is from genome assembly GCF_013450295.1 of Streptomyces sp. AJS327. GTDB lineage: Bacteria > Actinomycetota > Actinomycetes > Streptomycetales > Streptomycetaceae > Streptomyces. The sequence goes on along the minus strand of NZ_SKBR01000002.1, from coordinate 258,952 downwards.
GGTGCTCGTAGATCTCGTCCTCACTGCCGATCTCGGCCATCTTCCCGAGGTACATCACCCCGACCCGGTCGGAGATGTGCCGGACGATGGACAGGTCGTGCGCGATGAAGACGTAGGACAGGTCGAACTCGTTCTGGAGCCGTTCCATCAGGTTGATGACCTGCGCCTGGATCGACACGTCCAGCGCCGAGACCGGCTCGTCGCAGATGATGATCCGCGGGTTCAGCGCGAGGCCGCGGGCGATACCGATGCGCTGCCGCTGACCGCCACTGAACTGGTGCGGATAGCGGTTGATGTACTCGGGGTTGAGCCCGACCACGTCCAGCAGCTCCTGCACCTTGCGGCGCCGGTCGCCCTTGGGGGCCACCTCCGGGTGGATCTGGAACGGCTCCCCGATGATGTCGCCCACCGTCATCCGGGGGTTCAGCGAGGTGTACGGGTCCTGGAAGACCATCTGGATGTTCCGGCGGACCGCCTTCAGCGCCCGGCCGGACAGCTTGGTCACGTCCTCGCCCATGAAGAAGACCTCGCCGGAGGTCGCGGTCTCCAGGGTCATCAGCAGCTTGGCCACCGTCGACTTGCCGCAGCCGGACTCGCCCACGATGCCGAGCGTCTCGCCCCGGTAGAGGTCGAAGGAGACGCCGTCGACGGCCTTGACCGCGCCGACCTGCCGCTTGAAGAGGATGCCCTGGGTCAGCGGGAAGTGCTTGACCAGGTTCCGGACCCGGAGGATCGGCTCCTCGGAGGGGTCGCGCCCGGGCGTGCCCGCGGCGCTCTGGGGCGTGGAGACGGCCTCGGCCCGCTCGGGCTCGCCGCTGGCGGCGGGCTTGGTCTCGTCAGCCATGGATCGTCTCCTTCCAGTGGTGGCAGGCGCTGCCGCGTCCCGGGAGACCGCCGCCGTCCTGCTCGGTCACCGGGGTCAGCACGGGCGTCTCGGTACGGCAGACGTCCGTGGCCCTCGGGCAGCGCGGGTGGAAGGCGCAACCGGAGGGGATGCGCTGGAGGTTGGGCGGGAGGCCCTTGATCGCGTACAGCTCCTGGCCCTTCTGGTCCAGGCGCGGGATCGAGTCCAGCAGACCCCGGGTGTACGGGTGCGCGGGCCGCTTGTACAGCTCGTGCACCGGAGCGGTCTCCACGATCCGTCCCGCGTACATCACCGCGATCTTGTCGGCCACGTCCGCGACCACCCCCAGGTCGTGGGTGATCAGAATCAGGCCCATCTGGTACTCGCGCTGCAACTCCGCGAGCAGCTCCATCACCTGGGCCTGCACCGTCACGTCCAGCGCGGTCGTCGGCTCGTCCGCGATGATCAGGTCCGGCTCCAGCGCCAACGCCATCGCGATCATGATCCGCTGACGCATACCGCCGGAGAACTGGTGCGGGAAGTCCCCCACCCGGGACTTGGCCGCGGGAATGTTCACCCGCTCCATCAGCTCGATCGCCCTCGCCCGCGCCTCCTTACGCGAGAGGCCCTGGTGGACCCGGAACATCTCCCCCAGCTGGAACCCCACACTCAGCACCGGGTTCAGCGCCGACAGCGCGTCCTGGAAGATCATGGCGATCTTCTGGCCACGGATCCTGCGGTGTTCCTCGGCGGACATGCGCAGCATGTCCCGGCCCCGGAAGAGGATCTCGCCGCGCGGGATCCGTCCGGGCGGCATGTCCAGGATGCCCATCACCGCCTGCGCGGTGACCGACTTACCCGAGCCGGACTCGCCCAGCACGGCCAGCGTCTCCCCCGCGCTGACGTTGTAGTTGACGCCGTTCACGGCCTGGACGACGCCGTCCTTGGTGCGGAACTCGACGTGCAGGTCACGGACGTCGAGCAGTGGGCCGTCCGACCCGTCGGCCGCTGGGGCGCTGCCCGCGCCCTCGGTCTTCTCGATGCTGGTCACGTACGCCTCCCTCAGCGCAGCTTGGGGTCGAGGGCGTCGCGGACCGCGTCGCCGAGCATGATGAACGCGAAGATCGTGACGCTGAGCATCGCGCCGGGCCAGAGCAGCACGTGCTTCGCGGTGCGCAGCTGGTCCTTGGCGGCGGAGATGTCGATACCCCACGAGATCGTCGGGTCGGCGAGGCCGAGACCCAGGTACGAGAGCGTGGCCTCCAGGGAGATGTACGTCCCGAGCGCGATGGTGGCGACGACGATCAGCGGCGCGATCGCGTTCGGCAGGATGTGCCGGAACAGGATCCGCTGGGTGCTCGCGCCGAGCGCCCTGGCCGCGGTGACGTAGTCCGCCTCCTTGACGGTCAGCACCGAACTGCGCATCACCCGCGCCATCTGCGTCCAGCCCAGGAAGGCCATCGCGAGGATGACCACGGGGACCGACCGCTCGGTGAAGGCGTTCATCACGACCATCGCGCCGAGCAGGAAGGGGATACCGAAGAAGATGTCGGTGATCCGGGAGAGCACGGCGTCGATCCAGCCGCCGAAGTATCCGGCCAGCATCCCGATCAGCCCGCCGAGGACCGCCACGATCACCGTCACGGAGACGCCGACCAGGATGGAGGCGCGGGTTCCGTAGATGATCCGCGCGTAGACACTGCGGCCCTGGGCGTCGTAGCCCAGCCACTCCGCTGAGAAGAAGCTGCCCAGCTCCGGCTGGGTCAGGAAGTGGGTCTTCAGGTCGGCCTCGCGGGGGCCGACGCTGACGAACATCCCGGGGAAGGCGGCGATCACCAGCAGCAGCAGGATCAGCCCGGCGGAGACCATGAACAGCGGGTTGCCCCGCAGGTCGCGCCAGGCGTCCGACCAGAGGCTGCGCGCCTTGCCCGCACCCTCCAGTGCCTTCACCGCGGCGTCGGCCGACGGTGCGTCACCGGACTTCGTCACCGTGACTGTCCCCGAGGCGCTCGCCCCGGCGGTTGCGGTCTCCGCGCTCCCGGTGCGGGAGGCGTCCGCCCCCTCGCGGGGGCGCTCGCGGTTCTCGGGCTCATGCATAGCGAATCCTCGGGTCCAGCACCGCGTAGAGCAGGTCGACGATCAGGTTGGCGAGGAGGTAGATCAGCACCATCACGGTCACCAGGCCGACGATCGTGGTGCCCTCACGGCGGAGGATCGCCTCGTAGATCGCGCCGCCCACGCCCTTCACGTTGAAGATGCCCTCGGTCACGATCGCCCCGGCCATCAGGCTGCCGAGGTCGTAGCCGAGGAAGGTCACCACCGGGATCAGCGAGTTACGCAGCAGGTGGCGGCCCACCACCCGGCGGCGGGGCAGCCCCTTCGCCACGGCGGTGCGCACGTAGTCGGCGCGCCGGTTCTCCGCGATGGAGGTCCGGGTGAGCCGGGTGACGTAGGCCAGGGAGAGCGCGCCGAGCACGATGCCGGGCAGCATCAGCTGGTCGAAGGCGAGCGAGTCCTGGACGGTGGGCTCGATCCATCCCAGCTCGAAGCCGAGGAACGCCTGGGCCAGGAAGCCCATGACGAAGACGGGGACGGAGATGAGCAGCAGGGTCAGGATGAGGATGACGTTGTCGGTGATCTTGCCGAGACGCATGCCGGCCAGCACACCGAGCGGGATGCCGATCACGATGGTGAGCGTGAACGCGATCAGCGTCAGTCGGATGGTGACGGGGAAGGCATCCGTGAGGATGTCCGCCACCGGGCGGCCGCTGGCTATCTGCGTGCCGAAGTCCCCCTGGAACAGCCCGATCAGGTAGTCCCAGTACTGCTTCAGGATGGGCTGGTCCAGGCCCAGGTCATGCCGGATCTTCTCGATCTGCGAGGGATCCGGCGGCTTGTCTCCCCAGAGCGCGCGCACGGGGTCACCGGGCAGCGCGTACATCACAAGAAAGATGAGCAGAGTCGTCCCGATGAACACCGGGATCATCTGGAGCAGTCGCCTCGCGACATAGCGCCCCATCGTGGTGCCTCCACAGGTCGGGTCCGCGGCGAACCGTCGGCAGCCCTCCCGGTCGGAGAAGGCGCTGCCGGCGGGGCCGACACAGGGGTGCCGCGCGCGACGCGACACCCCTGTACGCGGTCAAGCGGCTACTTCGTCACCGTGATTCCGGTGTAGATGGGGTTGCCCTCATCATCGATCTTGACGTTGTCGACCTTCTCGGAGTGACCCGTGTTGGCCTTGTAGTCCCAGAGCGGAATGCCGGGCATGTCCTCGACGAGGACCTTCTCGGCCTTCTGGTAGGCCTTCACGACCTCGTCGACGGTGTCGGCGCTGTCGGCTTCCTTGGTGAGGGCGTCGAACTTCTTGTTCGAGTAGTCACCGGTGTTGCCGGCCACGCCGGTGCGGTACAGGTCGGTCATGAAGTTCATGTTGAGCGGGTAGTCCTGCACCCAGCCGCCCCGGAACATCGACTTGACCTGCTTGGCGTCCCGCGCCTTGGTGTCGGCCTGGAAGTCCGGCTTGGAGTCGGTCAGGCACTCGATCTTGGTGGCCTTGCGGATCGAGTTGCAGACCGCCTCGACCCACTCCTTGTGGCCCTGGTCGGCGTTGTACTGGATGTAGATCTTCTTGCCAGGAACGCCGCCACCCTCCTTGATGAGCTTGTTGGCTTCCTTGGCGTTGTACTTGCAGTACTTGCCGCAGGCGTCCTTCTGGTAGCCCCGCACACCCGCCGGCACGAAGCCGGTCGAGGGCTCACGGCTGCCCTGGAGCACGGTCTTGGTGATCGTCTCGCGGTCGATCGCCATCGACAGACCCTGCTTGACCTTGGGGTCGATGTCCTTCCACTGGTCGGTGTAGAAGGCGAAGTTGATGATCTGCGTCGCGTTGTACGGCTTGTCGATCGCCCGGTCACCGAGGTCCGAGTGGTACTTCGGCAGGTCCTTGGGGCTGATCTGGCGCACGATGTCCAGGTTGCCCGAGCGCAGGTCCGCGTAGGCGGTCTCCAGGCTCGTGTAGTTCTTGAACTCGATGCCGCCGTTCTTCGGCTTGTCCGAGCCCTTGTACTTGTCGTAGCGGGAGACCTTGATGAACTTCTTGTTCTCCCACTTGTCAAGCTTGTACGGACCGTTGCCGATCGGCTTCTTACCGGCGGCCTTCGGGTCCTTGTAGAACACGGAGGGCAGCGGCGACCACACGTCGTAACCGAGCTTGTACGAGAAGGTCGGGTTGGACGAGTTCAGTTCGACGGTGAAGGTGTTGTCGTCCACGACCTTCAGGCCGGACATCTTCTTGCTCTTCGGGTCACCCTTCTCCGGGTGCACGTCCTCGAAGCCCTTGATGTCCGCGAACCAGGAGCTGTTCGTCTGGTTGTTGTCGATGTTGGCGCCCCAGTTCCAGGCGTCCACGTACGACTTGGCGGTGACCTTCTCGCCGTTGTGGAAGGTCCAGCCCGGCTTGAGCTTGATCGTCCAGGTCTTGTTGTCCTTGGACTCGACCGACTCCGCGTTCTCCATCTGGAGCTTGCCGGTGCCGTTCTCGTACTTGACGAGCTGGCTGAAGACGGCCTTGATGATCTGGCTGCCGTACTGCTCCTTGACGTTGGCGGGCTGCAGAGGGTTCTGCGGCTCGCCGTTCTCAACGGACAGCACGCCGTCGGGATCGGCCTCCCCCGACGAGCTACCGCCATCACCACTGCCACCACACGCCGTCGCGGCCATCACCACGACTATCGCGCTGGCGGCAAACTTCGCGCTCCTGGCACCGCGCATGCGTTTACCTCCTCAGGGTTTCACTGTCGCTTGGGGGACCGGGCACGCTGACGCCTCCGGCAGACACGAAGGTGGGACTCCGAGCCTGCTCACAGGCGGATGTCCCCCTCAGCGCGTGACCCATGAACCGAAAATCAGTGGCACCACTATTGAGGACGTCCGGCTCGTTAACCACACCTAAAGGGTCTCGCTTTGGTCACATCAACAGATCGGCGGTTCCCAGAATCCGGACAAACAGATCGGTGACAGACACTCCCGAATCGGACGGAAACCGCGCTATCCGGAGACCGGGCTCCGCTTTCCGTACACCCTCGGAGCGAAAATCGCTTGCGCCCGGACCGTCTCGCGGAGGATTACCGGCCACGGGTGACGAACGGTCGGCCGACGGTGACACCACGTGCCATTCTCGCGTCAACTACCCCGCGACCGCACACAGTTGAGGGACCACCCGATTCCGGGCGGTCCCTCACGAAGATCCCGTTCTCCCGCGGGCTCCGCGCCCGCTCACTCCCCCACGGTCAGCGCTTGGCCCGCGCCGCCGCCCGGGCCCGCTCCTTGTGATCCAGGTTGACTTTGCGGATGCGCACGGTCTCGGGGGTCACCTCGATGCACTCGTCCTCGCGGCAGAACTCCAGGGACTGCTCCAGCGAGAGCTTCCGCGGCGGCACCAGGTTCTCCGTGGTGTCAGCCGAGGCCGCCCGCATGTTGGTGAGCTTCTTCTCCTTGGTGATGTTCACGTCCATGTCGTCGGCACGGGAGTTCTCCCCGACGAGCATGCCCTCGTAGACCTCGGTACCCGGGTCGATGAAGATCGTGCCGCGCTCCTGGAGGTTCATCATCGCGAACGGCGTGGCGCTGCCCGCCCTGTCGGCCACCAGCGAGCCGCTGCGCCGGGTGCGCAGCTCCCCGAACCAGGGCTCGTGCCGCTCGAAGATGGAGTGCGCGATACCGGTGCCGCGGGTCTCGGTCAGGAACTCGGTGCGGAAGCCGATCAGCCCCCGGGACGGAACGAGCCACTCCATCCGGATCCAGCCCGAGCCGTGGTTGGTCATGGTCTCCATGCGGCCCTTGCGCTGCGCCATCAGCTGCGTGATCGCGCCGAGGTGCTCCTCCGGGGCGTCGATGGTCATCCGCTCGACCGGCTCGTGTGTCTTGCCGTCGATCTCCTTGGTGACGACCTCCGGCTTGCCGACCGTCAGCTCGAAGCCCTCCCGGCGCATGGTCTCCACCAGGATAGCCAGCGCCAACTCGCCCCGGCCCTGCACCTCCCAGGCGTCCGGTCGCTCCGTCGGCAGCACCCGGAGCGAGACGTTACCGACCAGCTCCCGGTCCAGCCGGTCCTTGACCAGCCGCGCGGTGACCTTGTGGCCCTTGCCGCCCTTGCCCACCAGCGGCGAGGTGTTAGTGCCGATCGTCATCGAGATCGCCGGCTCGTCCACCGTGATCAGCGGTAGCGCCACGGGGTGCTCGGGGTCGGCGAGCGTCTCGCCGATCATGATGTCGGAGATCCCGGCCACCGCGCAGATGTCGCCGGGCCCGGCCTCCTCCGCGGGCTTGCGGGTCAGCGCGTCCGTCATCAGCAGCTCGGAGATCCGGACGTTCTGGACCGTGCCGTCCCGCTTCATCCAGGCCACCGACTGGCCCTTGCGCAGCACGCCCGCCTTGACCCGCAGCAGCGCGATCCGGCCGAGGAAGTTGTCCGCGTCCAGGTTGGTGACGTGCGCCTGGAGCGGCGCCTCCTCCTCGAAGACCGGAGCGGGCACGGTCTCCAGCAGGGTGTTGAAGAACGGCTCGACGCTGTCGCTGTCCGCGGGGACGGCGCCGTCCTCCGGCTTGGTGAGGGAGGCGACGCCGTCCCGCGCGCAGGCGTAGACGATGGGGAACTCGATCTGCTCCTCGTCCGCGTCCAGGTCCAGGAACAGCTCGTAGGTCTCGTTGACGACCTCGTCGATCCGGGCGTCCGGACGGTCCGTCTTGTTGATGCAGAGGATCACCGGGAGCCGCGCGTCCAGCGCCTTGCGGAGCACGAACCGGGTCTGCGGCAACGGACCCTCGGAGGAGTCCACGAGCAGCACGACACCGTCCACCATGGACAGCCCGCGCTCGACCTCACCACCGAAGTCGGCGTGGCCCGGGGTGTCGATGATGTTGATGGTGATGGGGTCGCCGCCGCCCTTGGGGTGGTACTTGACCGCCGTGTTCTTCGCGAGAATGGTGATGCCCTTCTCGCGTTCCAGGTCGTTCGAGTCCATCATCCGTTCGTCCACCGACTCCAGCTGGTGGGCGGCGAAGGCGCCCGCCTGCTTGAGCATGGCGTCGACCAGGGTCGTCTTCCCGTGATCGACGTGGGCGACGATGGCGACGTTACGGATGTCGTTGCGCGTGGGCATGCTGCGGCGCTACTCCCGGGTTGAATGGGTGGGGCGCGTTGCGCTGCGCCCTGCCGGGCTGATCTCGCCACGGCCTCAGCTCCATGGTACGGGCCGCCACCCCGTCCCTCGCGTTGGGCCTCTGACCAGGGATTTTCGTATCCTCCACCCTCGGGGACCGGTTCCGGCGCGTCCCACGGACGAGGGCGGCCCGGCGGCGGCCCCACCGGGGGACGCCACCGGGCCGCGGCCGGAACCGCCCACCGGGAGCGGCGCTCAGCTCTTCCGGAAGCCGATGTCCTGGTAGCGCGGGGTCTGGAAGCCGAAGGCGCCCGCGTTCACCAGCTTCTCGGACGCCGCGACCAGCTGGGGCCGCTGGAAGAGCGGCACGGACCCCGCCACCGCCCAGATCCGCGCGTCGGCCCGCCGCATCGCGGCCCGCCGCGCCCCCTCGTCCAGCTCCCCGGTGGCCTCCTCGAAGAGCCGGTCGATCTGGTCTGTGCCGACCCGGGTGTAGTTCTGCTCCACCAGCAGCGAACCGTCGGCGGCCGCCTCCGGCTTGGCGAAGATCGGACGGGCGTCGGTGGCCGGATAGGCGCTGCCCGGCCAGGAGTAGAGCGCCAGGTCGTACTCGCCCGCGGCCACGTGGTCCTTGAAGAAGCTGTCGTCGGCCACCTGCTTGATCCTGGTCCGCACCCCGACCCCGTCCAGCATCCGCGCGATGCGCTCACCGGTCGCCCGGATGTGCTCGGAGCCCGGCCCGGCGGGCAGGACGAAGTCCAGGACCAGCGGCTGACCGTTCTTGGTCCGCACGGCTGTCGCCGCACCCGTCATGAGCCCCAGCTCCTCGGCGGAGGCCCGCTCGTCCCGCGCCTCCGCCCGGTACGCGGTGGCCTCCGACCGCAGCCGCTCGGCGTCCCCGGCCGGGGCGGCCGATGTTCCGCCCTCCTGCGCTTCGGCCGCGCCGAGCTGCGCCCGCGCCGCCTGCTCCAGCAGCGCGGCCCGCTGGCCCACGACCGACGGCGCCGGGCTGAGCGGCCCCCGCGACCCGGCCAGCAGCGCCCGCGCCCCCGCGCCGCCCACGGCCCGGTCCTCCGTGGTCCCGCCCCCCGGCGAGCCGCCGCCGTCCCGCTCCCCGGCCGACCCGCCCGGCTTCTCGTCCTGGCCGTCCCGCTTTCCGTCCTGGCCGTCCCCGGGGTCCTGCTTCCCGTCCACCTCGGCCTCCTGCCCGGCCGGGGGGATACCGCCCGGCGAGGCGGGCGTGCGCGGCCCGTCCTTCGGGGCGTCGCCGCTGTTCCAGCCCGCGTCGGACAGGAGCGAGCGCGCCGAGTCGATGCTCCGGCCGCCGACCGCGCCGCTGTTGTCCGCGTAGCCGCGCTGGTCACGCATCCGCAGATGGCTGCCGAGCGGCTTGGTGGGCAGTCCGGCCGGGCCGAGCACCGCCTTGGCCAGTTCGCCCCGGTCGATGGCCCGGACGATGGCCTGCCGGACCCGCTCGTCCGCGAGGGGGGTGCTGGCCCCGTTCAGCGCGAGCTGGGTGTAGCCGGGGTCGAGCGCCTTCCGCACCCGCAGCCCCTTCAGCTTGGCCTGCGCTGCCCGCGCCCTGAGCTGCCGCGCCCGCGCGCCCTCCGCGTTCTTCCCGTCTCCGGAGCCTTCCGCCTTTTTGGTGTCTCCGGCCTTCCCGGACGGCCGGGACTCCGCCGAGTTCCCGGCATCCCCGGCGTCGTCCCCCGCGTCCTGGCCGTCCTGGCCACCCCTGTCGTCCCGGCTGTCGCGGTCGGTGTCGTCGCCCCCCTTGCCGTTCTGTAGCTCGGCGGGAAGCGAGTCCGCGTCCTGGACGCGCCGCGCGGTGCCCGTGCCGACCTCCGCGTAGTGCAGCGCCCCGGAGGCCAGCGCCGCCTCGCGCTCGCCGCGCGGCACCGCCTTCAGCTCGATCGCGGAGAGCTTGGCGCGCTCCCCCCACCAGGCTCCGTTCCGCTCCAGCCGCGTGGAGCCGGACTTCGGGTCCAGCGCGCCGGGACGGAAGGGGCCCGCCACGGCGGGCAGGGCCTGGCGCGAACCGTTGTTGAACGCCTTGGGGTCGCCCATCACCGACCGGGGGTACAGCGGGGTGAACAGCGACCTCCAGTCGCCGTAGGGCTTGGCGAAGACCACCTTCACCTCGTGCTCGCCCTCCCCCTGGGAGATCGACGCGATCCGGTCGTAGCCCGCGTTGCGCGCCGCCCAGTACGCCTTGTTCTTACCGTTCAGCGCCTTCCACTGGGCGGTGAAGTCGGCCGCCCCGACGGGCTTCCCGTCGCTCCACCGGGCCTCGGGGTTCAGCTTGTAGACCACCGTCTGCTTCGGTTCCCGTTCGGTGACCTCGGCGGACTCCAGGTAGTCCGGGTTGGCGCGCGGCTCGGCGCGGTCGTCCAGCGTGAACAGGGCGGGCAGCGCGGCCTCGGCCACCCGGTCGGTGGCCGGTCCGGCGTCCGGCTGGAAGACGTTGTACGTGGTGGGCAGCGCGTCCACGGCCCAGCGCAGGGTCCCGCCCTCGGCCACCCGGGACCGGTCGGCGGTGGGTACGTCACTCGCGGCGCCGCTGGAGCCGCCCTCCTCACGACCCCCGCCCGAGCTGCACCCGGCGAGCAGTGGGGAGAGGAGCGCTCCGGCGGCGAGGAGCGCCGCCCAGCGCCGAGCGGCGGTGTCGGGGAGGGGGACAGCGGGCATGGCGGACACCTCCGAAGCTGGCCGCAGCCCCGTTTTCCCCACATCCGGTGCCTTTTGCGGCTCATCACATATTTGGTCCCCACTCAAAGCGAGCCGCTCCGGAGGACGCCGGAGGCACGGCGACCCACGGGCACACGCCACCCTGGCGGGCTAGGCTCCGCCGCCCGACCGGCCAGCCGCCCCCGGCCCGAGCGCCCCGCCTCCCGCCCCGCCAGCACCAGCACCAGCACCCCGCGACCGGGCGGACCGGAACGTCCCACCGAACCGAACCGGGAGTCGGAGCCCGCTCCGCCCCGGCCACCTGGACCGCCCGGACCGCCTGGGCCACCCGTCGGCCCCGGCCCCGGCCCCGACCCAGTTCCGGCCCGGCCGGTGCGCGCCCTCGTGCCCCGGGATCCGCGCCCGCACTCGCCCTGCCACACCGCCGCCCATCGCCCGCCGCCCGTCCTCCGTCGCCCGTTCCCGGCTCGGCCGCTCGCTCCCCTCCGTCCGTCCGGCGGGGGTGTGCCGTGCCCCACGGCCGGGAACCGGGGCCGGGGTACGAGGCCCGGGGCCGGGGACCGGGGGCACGCGACGATCACACTGTCCGACGTCTGCGGCGCGCCGCAGATATGCCCAACTGACCGCTATCACCGAAGAGTTGACGGACGATCATGCGGTCCGCACTCCGTACGGCGGAATCCGGTTCCGCACCCTTCACAAGCGGGACTGTGACGCGCAACACTCGCCAGGCGCGTGAACCGCGCCGTATGCCAGCCGCCACCACTCAGCGGAGGTGGGCACGTCCTTGTCCTCACAGTCATCCCACACGTCCGTGCCCGACGCGCTCGCCACCGCCCAGCGCTGCCTCACCGAACTGGTGCGCACCATCGACCGGTTGGAGCAGCAGGTCGGCGGAGGTCTGGAGATGCGCCGTGTGCGCAGTGACACGGAGCATCTGCGGGAGTCGCTCTCGCTGCTCAAGGAGGCGGCGCCGCGTGCCCGTCAGGTCCCCCGTTCGGAGATGGTGCCGGTGCCGGACCAGCCCTACGACAGACAGCTCTGGGCCGACGCCGACGACGAGGGCCTGGGCGCGAGGGACCGGCATGCGCCGTAACGACGCGGCACCCCTTGGCCGCGTCGAAGTCGCCTGACCCGGAGAATCCTGTTGGCCACTGGCACCGAACCCCCACCCACGACGGACAGTCAGCGCGGCGGTGTGTGGCACCGCTCGCGCGCCGCCATCGCCCAGCCGCACCTGCGCACCGACCGCTGGTGGCTCGCCCCGGCCGCCACCGCGCTCGGCCTCCTGGCGTTCGTCGTCTACTCGTCCTGGCGCGCGTTCAGCAACGCGGACTACTACGCGGCGCCGTACGTCTCCCCGTTCTACTCGCCCTGTCTCGCGGAGAGTTGCGAGCCGATGAAGGGCGGTCCCAACTGGGCGCTCTTCGGGGAATGGTGGGTGCTCTCACCCGCCGTGATCATCCTGATCTTCCCGCTGGGCTTCCGGATGACCTGCTACTACTACCGCAAGGCGTACTACCGCGGGTTCTGGGCGTCGCCCCCGGCCTGCGCGGTCGCCGAACCGCACCGCGGGTACACCGGCGAGACGCGCTTCCCGCTGATCCTCCAGAACATCCACCGCTACTTCTTCTACCCGGCGCTGGGCATCGCCGTGATCCTCACCTGGGACACCGTCCTCGGCTTCCGCGACGAGCACTACGAGTGGGGGCACATGGGGCTGGGGACCCTGGTGTTCCTGGCGAACGTCGTCCTGATCTGGCTCTACACCCTCTCCTGCCACAGCTGCCGGCACATCATCGGCGGGCGGCTGCGGCACTTCTCCAAGCACCCCGTCCGCTACCGCCTCTGGGGCATGGTCGGCAGGCTCAACGAGCGGCACATGATGCTCGCCTGGGCCTCGCTGATCAGCGTGGCCGTCGCCGACCTGTACGTCTACCTGCTGGCGACCGGCGTCTTCACGGACCCCCGGTTCTTCTGAGTCATCGAGAGGGATGCACGAGTCATGTCGCAAGTCGAACGCCAGCAGTGGGACGTCATCATCGTCGGCGCGGGCGGCGCGGGGCTGCGCGCCGCCGTCGAGGCCCGGCGCCAGGGGCTGCGCACCGCCGTCATCTGCAAGTCCCTGTTCGGCAAGGCCCATACGGTGATGGCGGAGGGCGGCATCGCCGCCAGCATGGGCAACGTCAACGAGGGCGACAACTGGGAGGTCCACTTCCGGGACACCCTGCGGGGTGGCAAGTTCCTCAACCAGTGGCGGATGGCGGAGCTGCACGCCCGGGAGGCGCCCGAGCGCGTCTGGGAACTGGAGACCTGGGGCGCGCTGTTCGACCGCACCGCGGACGGCCGGATCTCGCAGCGCAACTTCGGCGGCCACGAGTACCCGCGCCTCGCGCACGTCGGCGACCGGACCGGGCTGGAGCTGATCCGCACGCTCCAGCAACAGACGGTCGCCCTCCAGCAGGAGGACTTCGCGGAGCACGGCGACCACGAGGCCCGGCTCAAGGTCTTCCAGGAGTGCACCGTCACCCGGATCCTGAAGGACGACTCCGGCCGGGTGGCCGGGGTCTTCTGCTACGAGCGCGAGTCGGGCCGCTTCTTCGTCCTGGAGGGTCCGGCGGTGGTCCTGGCCACCGGTGGCATCGGCAAGTCCTTCAAGGTGACCTCCAACTCCTGGGAGTACACCGGGGACGGGCACGCGCTGGCGCTGCTCGCGGGGGCGTCCCTGATCAACATGGAGTTCGTGCAGTTCCACCCGACGGGCATGGTCTGGCCGCCGTCCGTGAAGGGCATCCTGGTCACCGAGTCGGTGCGGGGCGACGGCGGGGTGCTGCGCAACTCCGAGGGCCGGCGGTTTATGTTCGACTACGTCCCGGACGTCTTCAAGGAGAAGTACGCCGAGTCGGAGGAGGAGGCCGACGGCTGGTACACCGACCCGGACAACAACCGCCGCCCGCCCGAACTCCTGCCCAGGGACGAGGTGGCTCGCGCCATCAACTCCGAGGTCAAGGCCGGTCGCGGCACCCCGCACGGCGGGGTCTACCTGGACGTGTCGCAGCGGATGCCCGCCGAGGAGATCAAGCGTCGGCTGCCCTCCATGCACCACCAGTTCCTGGAGCTGGCGGACGTCGACATCACCGCCGAGGCGATGGAGGTCGGGCCGACCTGTCACTACGTGATGGGCGGGGTGGACGTCGACTCGGACAGCGCGGCGGCCGTCGGCGTTCCGGGGCTGTTCGCCGCCGGTGAGGTGGCGGGCGGGATGCACGGCTCCAACCGGCTCGGCGGCAACTCCCTGTCCGACCTGCTGGTTTTCGGCCGTCGCGCCGGGCTGCACGCCGCCGAGTACGCGGCGGCGCTGACGGCCGGGGAGCGGCCCGCCGTCAGCGAGGCGGAGCTGGAGGCGGCGGCGGCCGAGGCGCTGCGGCCGTTCAGCGCCGCGGACGAGGCGGAGGTGCCCGCGACGGCGGAGTCGGCGGGGGCCGGGGCGTCCGGCACGGAGGGAGGCGGGCCACGGGAGAACCCGTACTCCGTGCACCAGGAGCTCCAGCAGACCATGAACGACCTCGTCGGGATCATCCGGCGGGAGGAGGAGATGTCCCAGGCCCTGGAGCGGCTGGCCGCGTTGCGGGAGCGCGCGGCCCGTGCCGGGGTGGAGGGGCACCGGCAGTTCAACCCCGGCTGGCACCTGGCCATCGATCTGCGCAACATGCTGCTGGTGAGCGAGTGCGTGGCGCGGGCCGCGCTGAACCGCACCGAGTCCCGGGGTGGGCACACGCGGGACGACTACCCGGCGATGGACCGGGAGTGGCGGCGCGCCAACCTCGTCTGCACGCTCGCGGACGGGGAGGTGCCCCCGGAGGAGGCCGGGGAGCGGGAGAGCGACGACCGGGAGGTGGCCCGTGGGCGGCCCGGCCGGGTCCGGCTGCGGCGGCGCGAGATGCCGCCGCTGCGCGCGGACCTCCTGGAGCTCTTCGAGAAGGAGGAGCTGACCAAGTACTTGACCGATGAGGAGCTGACGACCGAGTGACCACGGAGACCAACGACGCGGCGACGGACGACGCGGAGAAGCGGCCCGCCGGCGGCACCGCCAGCACCGGCTACCAGGCGCACTTCCGGGTGTGGCGGGGGGACGTGGAGGGCGGCGGCCTGGAGGACTTCACGGTCGAGGTCAACGAGGGCGAGGTCGTCCTCGACATCATCCACCGGCTCCAGGCCACCCAGACCCCGGACCTCGCGGTGCGCTGGAACTGCAAGGCGGGCAAGTGTGGTTCGTGCAGCGCGGAGATCAACGGGCGCCCGCGGCTGCTCTGTATGACGCGGATGTCGCTGTTCGACCCGGGCGACATCATCACCGTCACCCCGCTGCGGGCCTTTCCGGTGGTGCGGGACCTGGTCACGGACGTCTCGTTCAACTACGCCAAGGCCCGCGAGATCCCGTCCTTCGTGGCGCCGCGTGAGCTGAAGCCCGGCGAGTACCGGATGCGGCAGCAGGACGTGGAGCGTTCGCAGGAGTTCCGCAAGTGCATCGAGTGCTTCCTCTGCCAGGACACCTGTCACGCGGTGCGGGACCACGAGGAGAACAAGGAGGCGTTCGCCGGTCCCCGGTTCCTCATGCGCGTCGCCGAGCTGGACATGCATCCGCTGGACGAGGCGGAGGAGCAGGGGCTCGACCGCAAGCGCACCGCGCAGGAGGAGCACGGTCTCGGGTACTGCAACATCACCAAGTGCTGTACCGAGGTGTGCCCGGAGGGCATCCGGATCACCGACAACGCCCTGATTCCGCTGAAGGAACGGGCCGTTGACCGCAAGTACGACCCGCTGGTGTGGCTCGGCAACACGATCCGCCGACGGCGGGGCGGCTCGTCCGGCTGAGCCCGTCCCCTCGCCGGGCCGTGCCCCGTCCTCCCTCGGGGGGCGGGGCACGGTGCTGGGTGGCGGTGGCCGGGCGCGTCCGGTCAGAACAGGTCGAGGAGCGCCTGGGTGGGGTCCGGTTCCGGCGATCCCGCGGCGCGGGGGGCCAGTTCGAACCAGACGGTCTTGCCCCCGGGGGTCCGCCTGCTGCCCCAGGCCGTGCTCAGCAGCCCCACCAGCTGGAGTCCGCGGCCGCCCTCGTCAGTGTGCCGGGCCCGGCGGCGGCGTGGCTGTGCCATCCCGGTGTCCCAGACCTCGCAGACCAGGGTCCGGTCGAGGAGCAGCCGCAGCTGGATGGCGCCCTCTCCGTGCCGGAGCGCGTTGGTGACCAGTTCGCTGACGAGTAGCTCCGCGGTGTCGCCCAGGTCCGCCACGCCCCAGGTGGCGAGCTGTTCGCGGGCCAGGTCGCGGGCGCGGGAGACGGAGCGGGCCTCGGCGGGCAGCCGCCACTCGGCCACCCGGTCCGGACCCAGCCCACGCACCCGGGCGAGGAGCAGCGCGATGTCGTCCTCGCCGTGGTGCACGTTGAGGGTG
Source organism: Streptomyces sp. AJS327 (assembly GCF_013450295.1). Taxonomy (GTDB): domain Bacteria; phylum Actinomycetota; class Actinomycetes; order Streptomycetales; family Streptomycetaceae; genus Streptomyces. Next base: position 242,812 of record NZ_SKBR01000002.1, on the reverse strand, counting down.
TTCAGCACCCGGTCGGCGGCGCTCTCCAGGGGTTCGGTGGCGTCGGTGAGGCTGCCGCGGAGGGCGTCCAGCCCCTCGTCCACGGGGGTGTCGCGGGACTCGACCAGTCCGTCCGTGTAGAGCCCGAGCAGCGCGCCGTCCGGCAGTTCCACCTCGATCTCCTCGAAGGGTTCGCCGCCGACGCCGAGCGGCACCCCCTTGGGGACCTCCAACAGCAGGGCGGGCTCGCCGGGTTCGAGCAGCACCGGCGGCAGGTGCCCGGCGTTGGCGAAGGTGCAGCGGCGCGAGACCGGGTCGTAGACGGCGTAGACGCAGGTCGCGAGGTAGATCTCGGAGAGGTCGGAGTGGGCTCCGCCGCCGCGCTGCGCGCGGGGGCTGCCGCCGAGTCCGCGCGCGACCTCGTCCAACGCGCCCAGCACCTCGGCGGGTTCCATGTCGGTGAGCGCCAGCGTCCGTACGGCGGTGCGGAGTTCGCCCATGGCGACGGCGGCGCGCAGTCCGCGGCCCATCACGTCGCCCACGACGATCGCGGTGCGGTGGCCGGGGAGTTCGATGACGTCGAACCAGTCGCCGCCCACCTCGGTGGCGGGGTTGCCGGGCAGGTACCGGCAGGCGATGTCCAGTCCGACGGCCTCCGGGTTCCCGGGGGGCAGCAGGCTCTGTTGCAGGATCAGCGCCCGCTGGTGCTCCCTTCGGTAGAGGCGGGCGTTGTCCACGCAGACGGCGGCCCGGGCGGCGAGTTCGGCGGAGAGCGCCACGTCCCGCTCGCCGAAGGGTTCGCTCCCCTTGGCCCGGGAGAACTGGACGAGGCCCAGCACCCGGCCCCTGGCGACCATCGGCACCGCGAGGGTGCACTGCACCCTCGCGCCGAACGGGGCGGGCGGCGCGCCGTCCCGGTCGTGGACGACCTGCTGGACCCTGGCGGTGCGCAGCGCGGTGGCGAACGGCGAGTGGCAGGCGTAGCAGTGGGTGGAGCCGACCTCGGCCTGGCCCCCGGCCGGGGGCTCGCCCTGGTCGGCGCGGTGGACGCCCACGTCGGAGACGGCGCTGGCGAAGGCCACCCGCCGCATCTCGCCACCGACCATCCCGACGGGGCGTTCCCGCGTGGGTAGTTCGCCGCGCGTCCGGGGGTCGGGCTGGCCGGGGATGACCGGGCGCGGGCCCGACGTGGGGCGGACGGGGCGGGGTTCCTCGCCCGCGAAGACGTCCTGGTAGAGGTCGACGGCGGCCACGTCGCAGAACTGGGGCACGGCGACGTCCAGCAGCTCCCTGGCGGTGGTCTCCAGGTCGAGGGAGTTGCCGATACGGGCTCCGGCCGCGTTGAGCAGCGCGAGGGCCCGGCGGACATCGTCCGGCTTCCCCGCCGCCTCCAGAGGGATGTCGCTCAATGCTGCCCCTTCCCGCTCCCGGCTCCTCCGCCGGTCCGAGCAGTGTCGCACCGGGCGCCTCCGCTGGCGGGCCCTTCGCGTGCACTGTACGGTCGCCGCCCCCGGGGCGTCTCCCGCGCGCTCTCGTGACGTGGTACCTGTTCCCCCGCCGACGGCGGGGTCACCCCACTCCTAACCACGGCGCGGTGGCTCAAATCCACCTGGAGGACGTCCGTGGGTTCGCGCGGCACCGCGTGCCACCACGATCTCACTCCAACGGGAGTTCGAACCAGACCGACTTGCCCACCGGTCCGTAGCGCGTTCCCCACCGGGAGGACTCTCTGGCGACCAGCGCGACGCCCCGGCCGCCCTCGTCGTCGGTGGTGGGGTGGCTGACCCGGGGCGGGTCGGGCAGCCGGTCGGAGACCTCGACCAGCAGGGAGGTGCCGCGCACCAGCCGCAGCCCGACCGGACCGCGCGCGTAGCGCACGGAGTTCGTCACCAACTCGCTGACCAGCAGCACCGCCGTGTCGCAGAGCGCCGCCAGCCCCCACTCGCGCAGCGTCTCGTTCACCGCGTAGCGGGCGGCACGCACGGTGTGGCTGCCGCCGGAGAACGTCCAGGAGGACGAGCTGCCCTCGGGTAGTCCGCCGAGGGTGGCCATCAGCAGCGCGATGTCGTCCTCCGGGGCTGAGGTCCCCTCGCCGGTGGGCCGCTTCCGGGCGGCGATCAGCGCGTCGCAGGCGTTCTCGATGTCGGGCGGCACCTCGTACCCGGGGTTCTCCACGGTCTCCTCGGCCAGGGCCTCCGACCAGCCCGGGCCCTCCGGACCGGACTCCGTGTCCACGGCGCGCGCGGCGCCCGGCGCCGGAGCGGTGCCCCCCTCCGCCCCCGGGGCCGCCCCGCCGGATCCCGCGCCGCCGGGCGGCCGCTCCCGGGGGTGGCCTCCCGTCCCGGTACCGGGCCGCTCGTCGAGGGGGTCGGCGTCCTCGCCGTCCACGCCCGCCTGGGTGAGCATCGCGCAGAGCCGTCCGATGCCCTCGGTGATGTCCTCACCCCGGTTCTCGACCAGCCCGTCGGTGTACAGGATGAGGACAGTGCCCTCCGCCACCTCGACCTCGACGGAGTCGAACGGCACGTCGCCCACCCCGAGGGGGGCGCCGGGGGGCAGGTCGAGGATGCGCGCCCGCCGTCCGCCGCTGCCGTCGGCGGTGAGCAGCAGCGGCGGCATGTGCCCGGCGGTCGCCACGGTGAGCAGCCCGCCGCGGCGCCCGGCGAGCGCGGTGGGCGAGGGGTCGTACAGGGCGAAGACGCAGGTGGCCATCAGCGGTTCGTCCGGGGTCTGCGCGAGGTCGTCGGCCAGCTCGTTGACCCGCCGCAGCAGTTCGTCCGGCGACAGGTCGAGGCCGGTCAGGGTGCGCACGGCGGTGCGCAGTCGGCCCATGGTGGCGGCGGCGCGCAGCCCGTGCCCCATCACGTCGCCGACGACGAACGCGACCCGGCCAGCGGCGAGCGGAATGACGTCGAACCAGTCGCCGCCCACCTCGGTGCCGCTGCTGGCGGGCACGTAGCGGTAGGCGACGCGGATGCCGGGCGGCTCCGGCACCCGCTGGGGCAGCAGGCTGCGCTGGAGGGTGAGCGCTCCCGCCCGCTCCCTGGCGTAGAGCCGGGCGTTGTCCAGCGCGGTCCCGGCCCGGTCAGCGACCTCGACGACGAGCGTCAGATCGTCGTGGTCGAACGGGGCGCGGCCGCCCGAGCGGGCGATCAGCAGCAGCCCGAGCACGATGCCGCGGGCCCGCAGCGGCACCGCGAGCAGCGAGTTGACGTCGAGTTCCAGTGCGGTGCTCACCATCGGGTCGGTCTCACCCGCGGCGGCGATCAGCTCCCGCCGGCTGTTGACCAGATAGGGCGTGCCGGTGGCCAGCACCCGCCCGAAGACGGAGCCGCGCTCCACGCGCAGCTCCCGGCCCGCGTGCAGCAGCCGGTCGACAGCCTCCCCGCCGTACCGCGCGGCCACCCCGATCAGCTGGAGGTCGGCGCCGGTCACCGCGCCGGTGCGGGGCAGCTCGTCCCCGTGGGCGATCTCGCCGTGCGGCATCACCCCGACGTAGTCCGCGAAGCGCGGGGCGAGCGAGGAGGCGAGGGCCTGCGAGACGGCGTGGATTTCCAGCTGGTCGCCGAGGGCCACCCCCACGTCGTCCAGCAGGGAGAGCCGCTGCCGGGCGGCCTCCACCTGCTGGACGGCCTTCCGCCGCTCGGTGATGTCCATGACGGCCCCGACGATCCCGAGGATCCGGCCGTGCCGGTCGGTGAGCCGTCCGTACGAGACGGAGCGCGCCCCCACCCCGTCCGGCGCGGTCAGCACCCGGTCCACCACCGGCTGGCCCGTCTCCAGCACCGAGTCCTGCGCCGCGGCGACGTCCTCGGCCATCCAGTTCGGCAGCACCTCCGGGATCGTTCTGCCGAGGTGGTACTCGGGGGCGGCGCCGTCGAGCCGGGCCAGTTCGTCGTTCACCCGGACGAACCGGCCCTCGGTGTCGAATAGCGCGATGCCGATGGGCGAGGAGACGAACAGCGCGTCGAGCGCGGCCAGATCCTGCTCGACGGCGCGCAGCCGCGCGGTTTCGGCGATGTTGGCCAGGATGAGCGGATTCTCCGCCGCGTCGTACAGCGTCGCGGCCTGCCCCTCGACCTCGGCGACGCTCCCGTCCCGGCAGCGGACGGACAGGATCCCGCGCCACCGGTGCTCCTCCCGCAGCACCCGCCGGGCGTGGTCCAGCGCGTCGGACTCCAGGACGAGCCGGGAGACCGCCATCCCCACGGCCTCCTCGGCCGGCCAGCCGAGGATCTCCTCCATCACCGGGTTCCACAGCAGCACCGTGTCCCGGCCGTCGAGCAGCACGCTGCCGATCGGCAGCGTCTCCAGCAGCGAGGTCGTCACGTCGGGGGCCGGACCCGGGCCGGACCCGGCCCGGTCCTCGGCGCCGTCGGCCGCCTCCCCGGAAGTCCCGGAGGGTCCTGTGCTCACACTGCCCACGCCCCTGATCGGGTAGCCGCCTCGCCCGGCGAACGCGGACGAGGTGGGCGAAGAGGCCCATAGATCCGATTCTGCACGTGGACAGGTTGGGGGCACCGCACGGCTACTCCGCTTGGGGCCCGCCCCGCACACCCCGCCGGGTCACGCCCCCGCGCCAGCACCCACGGGCACGGGGGAGGGCGGGGACACGGGGACACAGGGTTACGGGGAGACCGTCACGGGCTTACGGGCTTACCCGGTTACCCCGGTTACGTAGGGCGGAGGGGCACCGGGACGCGCGGCCGTACGGAAACGGGGGAACGCGGGAACGCGGAGGTGCGGGCGACACCCCCGGAGCACGGGATACCCGGCGGGAGCGTCAGCCGCGCCCGCCGCCCTCCGCTGCCCCGGGGACCATCTTCCACTCGACCAGGTACTCCCCCGGCCCGTCCGCCGTACCGCCCAGCCGCTCGATGACCTGCTGCGCCTCGCCCCGCGTGGGGTAGCTCCCGACGCGGTAGCGGTTGCCGTGCCGGTCCTGCCGTATGACGTGCCAGGGCTGCACAGTGTCGCTGTCGCCGCTCACGCTTCGCATATGCCGGAGCTTACGCCTGGCCTTCACCCAACGCATTCGTCATGGCACGGAGAGACGTCCTTTTCGGCCAGCCGTGCTCCCCCAACGCGTCGAAGATCCCCTGCACTTGGCCCTCCGGGGCCCGTGGGGGGCCGACATCCGGCCTCATCGCCCCGCCACCGCGTGCTACCCCGGGTACGGCCACCCCACGCGAGCCCGCCCCCTCGGCGAACCCCAGCCGGACACCGGCGACATGAGCGCACCGCCGGGACCGCCCCCGAGCCCCCAGCCCTCCGAACACGACCACACAGCCGTCCGCTTGGCCGTCCGGACAACACATCACCGGCGGACGGCGAGAGTTGACCAACTGACCTCAGGACATCGGCGGAGGAGGCGAGTTGAACACCCCTCGCCGGACAGTGCCGCACCGCACGGGAGGTGGACGGGACGGCAGCCGACCGCCAGCGGCCGGCCGGCGGGAGGCGATGGCCGACAGCCAGCGACCAGCAGCCCAGCAGCGCACGGAACGGCGGGGAGCGGGCGGGGAGTTGCTAGCGCACCGGGAGGTGGTAGGTGACGCGGAAACGGTCCGCGGGGACCACCACGTCCGCCGTCTCCACCGGGCGGCCCCCCGCGTAGTGGGTACGGGCGATGACGAGCATGGCGCGGCCCGGGACCCCGCCGAGCGCCGTGGCCTCCTCGGCCAGCGCGGGCCGGGCCCCGACCTCCTCCACCAGGTTGTCGACCACCTGGTCGATGGCCGCCATGCGCTCGACCACGCCCTGACCCCCGAGCGGGCCCTCCTCCGGCAGCATCACCGGGGAGCGGCCGGTCAGCGCCAGCGGCTCCCAGGAGGTCGAGAGCATCACCGGCTCGCCCTCCACGCGGAAGAGATACCGCGTGCGCATCACGCGCGAACCGGCGGTGATCCGCAGCCGGTCGGCGATTCCGGGCGCGGCGTCCCGCTGGTCGCTCCGCGCCTCCCAGACACCCTTGACGGTGTCGTCCGACTGCTCCTGCCGGAAGACGGTGCGCTCCCCCGGCGAGCGGTAGCCGCTCCGGCGGATCCGGCGCGGCGCCGGGTGCTCCCGGACGTAGGTCCCGGATCCGGAGCGGCCCTCGACCAGCCCCTCGGCCATCAGGACCTTGCGCGCCTCCAGCGCGACCGTGTCCGAGACGCCGAACTCCTCGCGGATGCGGGCCTGCGAGGGGAGCCGGGTGTGCGGGGGAAGAAAGCCGTTGGTGATCTGCTGCCGCAGTTCCCCGGCGACCCGCAGGTACGCGGGCTGCTCACCGAATGACACCTGGATCCTCCCCGTGTCCAGCCAGGACATCCGATCGCTTGACAATGCGCAACAGCTTGACAACTCAGGGTTGTTGGCCGCAACGGTCGGCCAAGGTTTCACCCGATGTGATGAGTTGCTGCTCAGACACGGTGGAACCCCCGCGTAACGCCCCCGCGCGCGTCCGTCCCGCTCCGGCCGTCCCCCCGCGACGGCCGGAGCGGGAAGCTTCCGGATCAGGCCGCGAGCACCGCCTCGGTCGCGGTGCTCCGGCGCAGCACCCGCCGGGCCGTGCCCCAGCTCGCCGCGAACGTCAGCAGCGTGGCGAACCCGGTGACGCCGAGCCAGATCCACGGCACGGCCGCGCTGTTGGGCACCGCCGAGCCGGTGCGCGAGACGGAGTAGGGGATCAGCGCGAAGAGTCCGGCGAACGCCCCGGCGGCGACACCGACGAGGCTCAGCACCGCCGCCTCGGCACCGACGGCGGTACGGACCTGGCGCGGGGTGGCGCCCGCGAGCCGCTGCTGGCCGAACTCCCGCGCCCGGAAGGTGGTGAGGGACACCAGCGTGTTGATCAGCATCACGCAGCAGAAGGCCGCGACGATCCCGATCACCACCAGGTTCAGGGTCTCCAGGTTCCGCTGGTCGACCGGTTTCAGCACCCCCTCGTCCGCGATCGCCGCGTTCTCCACCACCTGCATCCCGAGGGTGCCCGTACCGACCCCGGTGAACAGCACGATCGGCAGGACCGCGGCCGACAGCCGCCGGATCCGGTGCCGCACGCCACACACCGCGAGCTGACCGGCGGCTCCGCAGAGGAGGCTCAGCGGTCGGCCCAGCAGCGCCGCGCCGAACCGGGTCAGCGCCGGGGCCAGCAGGGCCAGCCCCACCGAGACGGCGATCACCGCGGGGCCCGCGGCCGCCTGCGCGTCCGCTCCCTCGTCGCGCAGGGCGGTGGCCGTCGTCACCGCCAGACCGGTACCGACGAGCAGGAACAGCGCGGCGGCCACCGCGCGGGCCCGGCCCGTGCGGCCGGTGTCGTACTGGGCGTCGGCCAGCGCGCTGGCGGCGGTCAGCCCGGTGGCGCGGCGGGCCGTGAGCAGCGCGGCGACGACGGCCATCAGCACCGAGCCGCCGACGCCCTGGCCGAGCGCGACCGGGCCTACCGAGTGCGACAGCGCCTCGTCCACCTGGCCGGAGTCGATCAGCAGGTCCAGGATCCAGCCGCCGAGCGGCAGCGCGAACGGGACGGCCAGGGCGGCGGCGAGCAGCGAGACCACGAACGCCTCCCCCACGACCATCGCGCCGATCTGCCGTGGGGTGGCACCGACGTTCTTCAGCAGCGCCAGCTCACGGGCCCGCTGGCGCACGGCGAGGCCGAGGGTGGAGGTGACGGCGAAGACCACCAGCAGCTGCCCCCAGCCGCCGACCACCAGCGCCATGGTCTCCAGCGTGTCCCGGCTCTGGGCGGAGACCGGCTGGGCGCCCGCGGTGTCGAGCAGGGAGCCGAAGGCCATCACCATCGTCGCGCCGAGCAGCACCGCGACGAAGCTGGCGAGGTAGCGGGTGGGGCGGCGGCGCAGCGAGGCGAGCGTCAGCGTCAACACGGTTCACGCTCCCGCCAGTTCGTGCCGCCGGGCGGTGGCGGCGGCGTCCTCGTCCCCGAGGTGCGTCATCCTCTCGGCGACCGACTCGGCGGTGGGCGCCCGCAGTTCGCCGACGATCCGTCCGTCGGCGAGGAACAGCACCGCGTCCGCGTAGGAGGCGGCCACCGGGTCGTGCGTCACCATCACCACGGTCTGCCCGGCCTCCCGCACGGTCTGCCGGAGCAGCGCCAGGACCGCGCGGGCGCCCCGGGTGTCCAGTGCTCCGGTCGGCTCGTCGGCGAACAGCACGCTCGGCTGGCTCACCAGCGCCCGGGCGATCGCGACCCGCTGCTGCTGTCCGCCGGACAGCTGGGCGGGCAGATGAGCCGTGCGGTCGCCGAGCCCCAGCCACTCCAGCACCGCCACGGCGTACCGGCGGTCCGGCCTCCGGCCCGCCAGCCGGAGCGGCAGGGTGGTGTTCTCCAGCACCGTCAGCGTCGGCAGCAGGTTGAACTGCTGGAACACGAAGCCGATCCGTTCGCGGCGGAAGAGCGTCAGCTCCGTCTCGCTGCCGCCGGTGACCTCGGTACCGTCCACCGCGATCCGCCCGCTGGTGGGCCGCTCCAGCCCGGCGGCGCACTGGAGCAGCGTGGACTTGCCGGAGCCCGAGGGCCCCATGACCGCCGTGAAGCTGCCGCGCGCGAGGCTCAGCGAGACCCCGTCCAGCGCGGTGACCGCGCCCGGCGCCGCGGCTCCGTCCGCCTCCCGCCCGTCCGCTCCGTGCACCTTGCGCACCGCGACCATGCGCAGCGCCTCCACGCCGGGCCCGGTGGTCTGCCGCCCCACGTCCGTCCTCCGTCGTGACACCGTCGTCCCTCCCTTCGCCGGGCGCCTTCCGCCCGTCCCTCTCGACGCTATGAGCGGCCTGACCGCCACACGAGGGACGCAGCATCCGGACGGAGGTGCACTTGGGTGCACCCCCCACACACGACTCAGCCCCCACGGCACGGGGGTCCGGGCCACCCTCTCCTCGCCGGTCCCCCAGCTCACGGGCGCGCGGGGCCCGGGCAGTCGCGGTGGCTCGTACGCCGGGCCCGCGCGGGCCGCCGCGTCCCGCGGCTCCCCCGGTCCCCTGGCGCTCCCGTGGGCCGGGGCGCCTCCAAGGACCGCTCGCGCATCGCGGGTGTGAACCGCCGCTCTCCGGTAACCGGGGGGCCGGAGGGGCACGCGGGCCGTCCGCGCGGGACGGGCTCCGGGTGCGGGATGACCCCTGTCCGGGTCGGGTCCGGCCGGGGTGAGCGGCGTAGGGCGGCCGCCGCGACCGGGCGGCCGGCCGGGGCGGGGCGAGAACAGGACGCGAACGGGACGAGAGCGGGAGGGGGTGGGCCGAGAGCGCGAGGAGGGCGGGGACCGGGCGGGAGGAGGGAGCGCGCTCCGGTGGACCCGCGCCGGTGGTGCGCCGCGCCGCGTCGGGGAAAACCCACTCGATCCGGCGTCGGCGTATGACGATGAGCCGAAGGCCGATCATCTATGGAGCTGACGATGGATCTGTCCACACTGAAGCCGCTGTACCAGCACGAGGGACCCTTCGCGACGGTCTACCTGGAGGGCAGGTCCCCCAGCGAGAACGCGGCCACCCAGGTTCGGCTCCGGTGGCAGGCGCTCCGCGACCGGCTCGAACAGCAGGGCGCGCCCCCCGGGCCCCTGGACGCCCTGGAGGGCGAGCTGCGCGCCGGAACGCCCGGCGAGGAGCAGACCAACGGACGGGTCCTGGTAGCCGGGGCTGGCGGCGTCGTCCTGGACGAGCCGTGGGACGCGGCGCTCGGCGTGGGCGACGCGGCGCACTGGGCCTACCTCCCCGAACTCGGGCCCTACGCGCGCGAGCGGGCCCGTTCGGTGCGGATGCTGGTGGTCGTCGCCGACCAGGAGGGTGCCGAGATCCGGCAGGCGGTCGTCGCCGAGCAGCACCATCCGCAGGCGCTGGGCGACGAGACCGTGCAGGGCACCGCCATCGAGGGGGTCCACAAGCCGCGACACGGCTTCCTGTCGCACAACCAGATCCAGCGGCGCGCCGACGAGGCGGTGGACCGCAACGCCATGGACGTGGCGGAGCACGTCCGGCGGACCGCCGACCGGTTCCGCCCCGAACTGGTGGTACTGGCCGGGGGGGTTCAGGCGCGCGCCGCGGTACGCGACGCCCTGCACGACGGTCTCGCCGCGCTGCTGGTGGAGACGGAGCGCGGCGGCCGCGACGAGCGCGCCTCCGACGAGGCCCTCAACGACGAGCTGTTGCGGTTCGCCGCCGAGGAGAGCGCCCGGGTGGCCGGGGAGCGCGCCGGGGCGCTGCGTGCGGGGCAGCCGCACGAGCAGGCGGCGGAGGGTGACCAGCCGGTGGTCCGGGCCGCTGAACTGGGCGCTGTGGACACCCTGTTGTTCGAGGAGGACGTCCGGGTGCCCCGCGAGTCGCTGCTGCTGAAGACCTGCGCGGAGACCTCGTCCGCCTTCGGTCTCGTCCCGGGCGGCACCGGCCTGGCCGACGGCGTCGGCGCGCTGCTCCGCTTCCCCACCCGCCACTGACCACCGGGCGGCTCGCTGGGCGCCCGCGAACGCCCGCCCCCACGAACCCGGCCCCAACCGGCCTCCCCACACCGCCGGTTGGGGCCGCCTCGCGTCGGCCCACGACCGGCACGGGGATGTCCGGTCCGGCTCCATCCGGAACGCGTCGCCAACTCACCTCCTTCACTGGCCTGTTCTGTTGCCCGTGCGGTGAACGGATGGCGTGCGGAGGCATCCTGGTCATCGACGCGGCGGCACGCCGGTACATACGCTGCTACCGCACCGGGGGCAGGCGGCGGCCAGCGCGCTCCCTCGACCAACCGGCCCGGGAGTGCGGGGAGATGACGGAAACGGAAGCCTCGGGAGACGATCGGGGCGACGGTGTCGGACGGCGGCGCTTCCTCGGATACCTGGTGGCCGCGCCCACGTTGGTGGCCGCCGCCGAGCTCTCCCCGGCGACCGCGACGACGGCGGCCGCGGACGCCCGGCTGCCCTCACCGGAGATCACCGAGGTCGCCGACCTCAACGACCTGATGACGCTGGCGGCGCTGCCGACGGCGAACCTGGTCCGGGTCGAGGTCAACCCGGACGGCACGGTCTCCTTCGCACTGCCGCGGGCCGAGGTGGGGCAGGGCATCACCACCTCGACGTCCATGCTGATCGCGGAGGAGCTGGGCGTCCCGCTGGAGCGGGTGCGCGTCACGCTGGCCGACGCCCGGCCGGAGCTGTTGTTCAACCAGCTCACCGGCGCCTCGAACACCACCATCTCCACGTACACCCCGGTGCGCGTCGCGGCCGCCCTCGCCCGGCACCGGCTCCTGGAGGTCGCCGCGAAGGAACTCGGGGGCTCCCCGGGCGAGTTGACGGTGAAGGACGGGGTGGTGACCGGCCGCTCCGGCCGCCGCGTCGACATCGGCGCGCTCGCCGGGAGGGCCGCGAGCGCCCGAACCCGGAAGGTGTCCGTGGAGTTGACGCCGCGCGCGGACTTCACCGTCATCGGCACCCCCCGCAACCGCATCGACGCCCTGGAGGCGGTCACCGGCCGCAAGAAGTTCGCGATGGACGTGGACGTCCCGGGCGCGAAACCGACGATGGTCTGCCGCCCACCCACCATCAACGGCGGGGTCGGTTCGGTGCGGAACCTCCCCGAGGTGCGGTCCATGGCGGGCGTCACCCACGTCGTGGAGATCTCCACCGGGGTCGCGGTGCGCGCGGAGACCTTCGGGCAGTGCGTCGACGCGGTACGCGCGCTCCGCGTGGACTGGGAACCCGGCACCGCCGAGGGGAAGTCCGACGAGACGGTGCTCCGCGAGCTGGAGAAGGCCGAGCTGCCGCTCGGGCCGAAACCGCCAACTCCCTTCGTGGAGGGCCGGTTCAGCTTCGCCTTCCGCAGCAACAGCGCGCTGGAACCCAACTGTGCGGTGGCGGACGTGCGTTCGGACCGCGCGGAGATCTGGGCCTCGCTCAAGTCCCCCATCGTGGCCCAGCAGTCCATCGCCGCGCGGCTCGGACTGCCCGAGCGGAGCGTCACCGTGCACGTCACGCAGGGCGGTGGCTCCTTCGGCCGCAAGCTGTTCTTCGACGCCGCGCTGGAGGCCGCCGAGGTCTCCCGGAAGGTGGGTGCGCCCGTCAGACTGATGTGGCACCGCGCCGACGACGCGCGCCAGGGCCGCACCCACCCCATGGCCACCTCGCGGGTGCGCATCGCCTACTCCGGTGACACCGTGCTGAGTTACCGGCAGCGGCACACCAGCGTCTCCACCGACCTCGGACACGGGCTCGGCGAGGTCGTCACCGCGCTGGCCGCCAGACTGCCGGTGGGCGACATCGGCTTCTCGGAGACGTTCTTCCAGCTCAGCCAGACGATGTCGTACGACTTCGGGGCGAACGACCGGCTGCTCACCGAGACCGACCGGGGCTTCAACACCGGCAGCATGCGCAACGTCTACTCGCCGGACGTCACCTGCGCCCGGGAGCTGATGGTCGACCGGCTCGCGGAGCGGACCGGCCGGGACCCCTACCGCCTCCGGCGCGACTTCCTGCGCGACGAGCGCTCCCGGGCGGTGCTGGAGAAGGCCGCGGAGGCCGGGGACTGGGGCCGCTCCATGTCCTCCGGCACGGCGCAGGGCATCGCCTTCCACGCGGAGTACAAAGCGTGCAGCGCCGCCCTGGTGGAGATCGACTGCCGCCCGGAGACCGTCAACCGGCCCATCCGGAACGGGGTGACCGGTCCGCGCGTCACCAGGGTCGTCTTCGTCGTCGACGTGGGCCTCGCCGTCAACCCGCGCGGGCTGGAGGCCCAGATGATGGGCTGCGTCATGGACGGCATCGCGCTCACCCTGACCTCCAGCCTCCACCTGCGCGACGGACACTTCCTGGAGGCGAGCTGGGACAACTACTTCTACACCCGGCAGTGGAACACCCCGCCCGAGCTGCGCGTCATCGTCATGCCCAGCACGTCCGAAGAGCCGGGCGGCGCCGGGGAGTTGGGGGTCGCCGCCGCGATGGCGGCGGTCGCCTGCGCCTACGGCCGGGCCACCGGGACGATGCCCACCCACTTCCCCGTCAACCACGACACGCTCGCCTTCGAGCCCAAGCCCACCGTGCCGCCCATCCCCGCCTCGCCCACCGACGGGCTGAACCACGCCCGCTGAGGCGGCAGCCAAAGCAAGGAGAGACCCCGATGGCTGAGCACCGCTTCCGCGTCAACGGCGAGGAGGTCACCGTCGACGTCGCCGAGGACGTCCGGCTGCTGTGGGTGCTGCGCGACGTGCTCGGCATCACCGGACCGAAGTACGGCTGCGGCATCAACGTCTGCAAGGCGTGCACCAGCCACCTCAACGGCAGGGCGGTCAACCCCTGCGCCGTCCCCGTGGGCGACCTCCGGCCGACCGACGAGGTCACCACCATCGAGGGGCTCGCCGACACCGTCGACGAGGAGCTGCATCCCATGCAGCGGGCCTGGATCGACCACGACGTCGTCCAGTGCGGCTACTGCCAGCCCGGCCAGATCATGGCGGCCGTGGCGCTGGTCCGGCGGGCCTCCGACGAGGGCCGCGAGATCACCGACGCCGACCTCGACGGCCTCCGCAACATCTGCCGCTGCGGCACCTACTCGCGGATCCGCGACGCCATCCGGTCGGGCGCCGAGGCCATGTGAGCACCCCTCCCCCACGGCGAACCGCCACCGTGGAGCGGCCGCCTCGCCCGGCCGCCCCAACACGGCCCTCCGCCCCGCCCGTTGGGGTAGGGCGGGGCGCCCTCCGGCTGGCCACGCGAGCCCGGTTCCCCGTGGTACGCGCTCTGTGATCGCGGGAACACCCGTGCGACACTCCTGGACATCGGACGAGCACCCACACCCCGTGGGACGGCGCGCGGCCCCGCCGACGGCGGCGGAGACGTCGCGAGTGCTCCACTCCCCCGCGAAAGGACGACGCTCGTGGATACCTGGGTGGTGACCGGCCTCGGCGCGGCGTACGTCCTGACGGTCATGGCGTTCATCCTCGTCCGCCGGGCCCAGGGCTCGACCCGCGAACCCCTCCCCACCCTGGACCGCGTCCCGCGCACCGCCACCGTGGTCGGCGGGCGGGCGGTGCCCCGGAGGCGGGCGGGTTCCGGATCCGGTGACCTCGGCGAACCCGGCGACCTCGGGATGGTCGAGGTCGAGTACACCGACGGCGCGGGGGCCGCCCGGCGGGAGTACCTGGCCGACCTGTTCACCGGACCGGCGCGGGAGCGCCTCACCCTCGGGTCGACCTGGCGGGTCCTCGGCTTCGCGAAACCCCGGGGACGCTGTCTGCTGGCGGAGGAGCACGACGCCCTGCCCCGGTCCGGATACGACCTCGACGGACTCCGAGTCCGGTCCGAGCGGCAGGAGTTCGCGCCACGGACGGGATCCCCGGTCCTCGGGGTGATGTCCTTCGCGAACGACGCGACCCGCGGGATCCAGCCGGTGCGCGGGGCGCGGACGTCGTGGCCCGGCGACCCCGCGTCCGCGTGGGAGGAGGCGCGCGGGGCGGCCCCGCTGGAGCGCCCCCGCCCGGTGCCGCCACTCGCTGACGTACCGCGCCCCGACGACTCCCTCCCCGCCGCCTCGTCCTCGGACCGGCGCCGTGAACCGGAGGTCCCGGAGGCGGCGTCGCCCGTCCTGTGCGAGGTGTACGCCTCCCCACTCACCATCCCCGGCGGGGACTCCGAGAGCACGACGAGGATCCTCGTCGACGTTCGGACGCCCGACGAGCGGGCGGCGCGCGTCGCCGAAGCGCTCCGGATCTGGGCCGGACGGCCGGGAGCGACCGACGCGTGGGGGCAGGAGCCGGGGTGGCTGATGTACCGGGCGCTGACCTCCGCCGAGCTGTTCGGGGAGGACGCCGCGGGCGCCTTCCTCGCGCGCGACTGCCCCGCGAAGCCCGGCGGTTGGCTCCTCGTCACCCCGAGCCCGAGCTGGGAGCCGGAGTACCCGGACGCGCCCTACCGGCGCGCCGGCCTCACGCGCGTCGCGCTCCCGAAGGGCCGCACCCGGGGAAGGGCGGTGCGATGAGCTGGGAGATCTGGGCGTACCTGCTGCTCGGCGCGATCCTGTCGAGCACCCTCGCCACGGTGGTCCGGCTGCGGCGGGCGACCGCGAAGCCTCTCCCCGCGCTCGACCGCACGCCACGCACCGCGACGGTGACGCACCTCGACGACGGCGACGGCACCGGGACACCCGTCGTCTGGTGCGCGTACCACGACGCCGAGGGGAACCGGCGCACGGCGGGTCTGGCGGACCTGGTCGAGGAGTCCTGGCGGGACCGGTTCACACCGGGCAGCCGGTGGGAGGTCCACGCCTTCCGCGAGCCGAGCACCCGCGTGTTCCTGACCGAGGCACACGAGGAGGTCGTGCGGCTCGGGTACAACCTGGACGGGGTCCGCCTCGGTGGTGAGTCCGGGCCGGTGCCGGTCGGCCCGGGATCGCCGTTCCTGCACGGGAAGTGGCGGTTCGCCAACGACGCGGCGGGTGAGCGCGATGCCCGCTGACCGCCTGGACACCGCGCCCCTCGTGCCGCGTCCCACGGGGCCGGACTGGCGGGACTTCAAACGGGCCGCCCGCGCTGGTGACCACGGGAGCGACCTGGCCGTGCCGGGCTCGCACCGGTACCGGTACGCGATCCTGACGGTGCTCCTCCTCCTCGGACTGCCAGCCGTCCCCGCCGGGCTGCTGCTGACGGAGGGGGTCACCCTGCTGAGCGTATCCATGTCGGCGCTGTGGACCGGCGGCATCCTCCTCACGGCGCTGGTCGCCCTGGGAGTGCGGCGCCTGGATCACTGGGGGCCGAAGACCCGCGAACGGTACCGGCTCACGCGGTT
Organism: Streptomyces sp. AJS327; assembly: GCF_013450295.1. Classification (GTDB taxonomy): domain Bacteria; phylum Actinomycetota; class Actinomycetes; order Streptomycetales; family Streptomycetaceae; genus Streptomyces. Next base: position 227,084 of record NZ_SKBR01000002.1, on the reverse strand, counting down.
CGCCCACGCGAACGGTCTGGACTACGAGCCGACCCCGGACGTGCCGCGTCCCGCGGCGGACCTGTTCGACTCCGCCTCACCCACCCGCGCGCACCTCGACCGCCTCACCGCCCCGGGCCCCGGCGGGTTCCTCGTCGCCAACTACCGGGAGGAACGCGACTGGGAGGGCGCCGAGTCGTACTGGTCCGAGGCGGGCTACGCCGTCTTCCGGCTCCGGGAGACGCTTCCGCACTTCTTCGCCGCGCGGCACACCGCGGCCCCTCCACGCCGCCTGCGCTCGGTCACCCCGACCGACGGCGCGGACGGCTACCGAGTCTGGTGCGCGAACCCCGGCCACCCACCGCTCGCCCGGCTCCTCGACGAGACCCGCCTCCTCGGTCACGTCTCCCGCCTCGGCGGCACTACGCAGGTCGAGATCGTCGGTGACCAGCTCTTCCTCGTCCACCGCGGCGGATTCTGGCCGCTCGCCTCACCCGCGTTCTGGGCGGCGACCGACGCGACAGCCGAAGCCCTCTCCCCGTTCCTCGCGCCACCCACGGAACGCCCCGACGGCTGACCCCGTCGCACGGCGAACCCCGGCGCGGCGCGCGGCCGACGGGTGCCGAGAGCGTCGGGACCGGAGCGGCTCACGGTGCCGGAAGCCGCGGCGGCGGGTCCGGCCCCGGCCCGGCGAGACCGCGCCACACCGGGCCCGAGTTCCCATCCCGTCCGGACCCGGGACGTCACGTCCGGCTCCACCGCAGCAGGACCGATCCGGGACCGGCCGCCCGGGTCTCGTCGGCCGCCTCACGCGGGCGGTCGTGCACGCTGATCGCTCCGGGCCCACGGAGGACGGTGCCCAGGTCGTGGCCGATCCGGACCACGTCCTCGTGCTCGGCGGCGAGCAGTACCCGGTCCCGGGGCGGCCCGTCGAACACGCGCACCCGCCAGCGCGTGCCGGTCGCGAAGCGGTCGAGCTCCTGCTCCGCGACCACGTCGGCCAGCAGCACGGGGCCGTCCCCCGCGACGGCGTCGAGCGACAGCTCGACGACCCCGGGAGCAGTTTTGTACTCCCAAATACATAACGTGATAGCGTGGCCGCCATGGGACGACCACGCACGTTCGACGAGACCGCGGTACTCGACGCCGCCGCCGGTGAGTTCCGGGTGCACGGCTTCGCCGACACCTCCACCGAGCGGCTCTGCGAGGCGGCGGGCGTCCGGCGCAGCAGCCTGTACAACGCGTTCACCTCGAAGGACGACCTGTTCGCGCGCGCCCTGGAGCGCTACGTCGAGGCGGTCCGCGAGCGCCAGACGGCCCTCCTGGAAGACGACGCGCTCAGCGGCGCGGACCGGCTGCGCGCGCTGGTCGACGTCGTGATCGGCGAGGAGGAGGTCGCCGCCCGCGACGGCCACGCCGCCGGATGCATGGTCGTGCAGAGCCTCATGAGCCCGGACCTGCGCGAGCGGGACGACCGCGTCGCCCGCCTCCTCGACCACGACCTGCGCGCCCGGACCGCCCTGCTGGCGGGGGTCATCCGCGCGGGCCGGATCGACGGCTCCATCGCGGACGGCATGGACGCCGAGAACGGGGCCGTCCTCGTCAACACCGTCATCTCGGGCCTGCGCGTCACCGCCCAGACCGGCATGGATCCCGAGAGGCTCCGGCGGATCGCCCTGGCCGGGCTGAGCGCCCTCCTGGACTGATCAACACCCGAGACCCGGGCGGGTTTTCGCGCGCCCTGATTTTGGATTCTCAATCACAGAAATGGACACCATGACCTCCCCGACCACCCACACCTCTTCCCCGGCGGTCCCGCTGGCCGTCTACGTCCTCGCCGCGGGCATCCTCGCGATGACGACCAGCGAGTTCGCCGTCGCGGGTCTCATGCCCCAGCTCGCCGAGGGACTCGGCACCGGGATCGAGCAGATCGGCTACCTCGTCACGGTCTTCGCCGTGGCGATGACGGTCGGCGGTCCAGCCCTGACCGTCGCCCTGCTACGGGTTCCGCCGAAGACCGCGCTGCTCACGATCTTCGCGGTCTTCCTCGTCGGCAACGTCATCGCCGCACTGGCGTCCTCGTACCCGGTCATGGTGGTCGCCCGGATCATCAGCGGCGTCGCCTCCCAGGCGTTCTTCGGTATCGGCGTGTCACTCAGCGCACGCCTCGTGGACGAGCGCGTACGGGGCCGCGCTAGCGGGGTCGCGATGAGCGGGCTGATGCTCGGAACCCTGCTCGGGCTGCCACTGGCAACCTTCGTCGGCGGACGCTTCGGCTGGCAGGCCGCCTTCTGGGCGATCTCGGGGCTCACCCTGCTCGCGGCCGCCCTGACCATCAGGTACGTCCGGAACCCGGCCGCCTCGGCGGCGCCCGAAGCGGCGCGGCCCTCCATACGGGAGGAACTCGCGGTACTGCGCCGCCCCCAGTTCGTCCTGGCCCTCGTCTCCAGCACCCTGATCATCGGGGCCACGTTCTCGGCGTTCAGCTTCCTCACGCCGGTCCTCACCGGGATCACCGGGTTCTCCCAGAACCTCGTCCCGCTGCTCCTGCTCGCCTACGGCGCCGCGACGCTCGTCGGCAACACCATCGTCGCCCGCCTCGCCGACCGGCACACCATCTCCACCCTGCTGACCGGCACGGGGCTCAACGCGGTCTTCCTGACCGGGTTCGCGCTCTTCACCGACGTCCCGCCGCTGGCCCTGGCCTTCGTCCTCGGCATCGGCCTGGCCGGGGTGACCATGAACCCGGCCATGGCGGTGCGTGTCCAACGCGCGGGCAGCACGGCGCCGTTGGTCAACACGATCCACGCGTCGTTCATCACCCTCGGCGTCATCCTCGGCTCGGCGATCGGGTCGGCCCTGATTCCGGCGCACGGCCTCCGCGCCCCGATGGTCCTCGGCGTCGTGCTGGCCGTCCTCGCCCTGCTGACGATCCTCCCCGCGCTCACCAGCCGGTACCTGCGCGACGGCAGCCGCCCCGACACCGAGCCAGCCCGCGCCACCGTCTGACCGACGACAGCCGCCCCACGCCGGAAACCCGCGACCTCAGACGTTGAAGCGGAACTCGACCACGTTCAGGCGGAGAGAACCATCCGCACCGACGTGCGGAGGTACGTCAGCGTTCGAGCGGCACGAGCGCCGTGACGGCGTCGTCCGGCGGGAGCAGAAGGTGGGCGATGCGCGAGCGCTCGTCGTCCCCCTCTTCGTCTTCGTAGAGGTCGGTGAGCAGGTCCCGCACCAGCTCGGCGAACGTGTCAAAGACCGCGTACGGCTCGTCGCTCTCGGCGGACCACACGATGAACCTGCCGTGCCCGGCGAAGGCGTGCGTCGTGTCGCAGGACCACAGTGGTACGAGGTCCTCAGCCGTACCGCTCATCACGGCTTCGGCCGTCTCCGTCCACACGGCCTCCGCGCGGTGGAACAGCGCCGGGCTGACTGCCTCGCCCCCCTCCGTCGCGATGCGCGAGACGACATCCGGGAGGCCACGATCCCGGATCCGCGCGACGAGATCCGCGTTCGACGTCATCTCCCTCTCCTCTCGTGGCGTTGCACCCGCGTCCGGCTACCGGCCCAACTGAGCGGTCACATCCTGTCAGTCTCCGGCGTCCTGAGGTCCACCTTCGCCCATGCGGCGATCGATCGGGGCCGCGGGTGTTCTCGCACGACCATCCCGCTGCCGGTCGGCACGCGGCCCGATCACGTGCGGCAGGTCGAGGACCGAGCAGCGCCGCGCGACGAGCCGCGGAAGTCGCAGCCGTCACGCGACTGCTCGCGTCAAGGAGTGGCGTAACGGGCCGTGATGGTCCGAGCCGCGCCCTCGACGACCGTTTCCTGCTCGGCGTCGGTGATCGACCAGGTACCCGTGCACGAGGCGGGGCCAAGACCGACGACGGGACACGCCCGCCTGCTGAGCGATGCGGGCCAGCGGTGTGCGGTCGTATCCGGACTCCAGGAACAGCCGGGCGGCCCGGCGAGGATCGTCTCGCGGTTCGTCTCGGCCACCGCACGGTGGTACCCGGAGCGTCCGCGCGTCATCCACCCAACCTCCCGTAGTGGCAGGCCACTTGACTCACCTTTCTCCTCCACGGGCATGATGCCGGAGGCGAGTCGACTGACTCACCTCTTCGGCCGAGGAGCACGCGATGACCACGGTGATCGTCCACGCGACCATCACGCTGGACGGGTTCCTGGCGGAAGCGGACGGCGGGGTCGACTGGATGTTCGGCCGCCCCTCCGCTCCCGAGGATGACGCCGTCGTCCAGCAGGTCACGAGCAGGGTCGGTGCCGTGGTCGGAGGAGCGAACAGGACCCAGACCATCGAGGACGGCGAGATCCCCTACGGCGGCCTCCTGAACGTGCCGGTCTACCTCTTGACCCACATCCCTCATGAGCCGATCGAGCACGACGGCGTCACGTACACCTTCGTGGTCGACGACATCGCGGAGGCCGTCGAGCGAGCCGCGCGGGCGGCCGGTGACCGATGGGTCAGCCTGCTCGGCGGAAGCATCGCGAGGCAGTGCCTCCGGCTCGGCCTCGTCGACGAACTCCACCTCGATGTTGCCCCGGTCCTGCTCGGCGACGGCATCTCGCTGTTCGCGGGCCTGGGGCAGCGCGTCGAGCTGGAACGTCTCGACACGTCAGCCTTCGCGAGCGAGACCCACCTCCGCTACCGCGTGCTCCGCTAGCCAGCGGCCACCCTCCCCACGGGCACCAGACCAGCCGACACCGACCCCACGCGTACTACACGTTGAAGCGGAACTCCACCACGAGGCTCTGACCTGCGGAAATTCCTGAGCATCCAGCACCTATCCAGCACGGGCGCCGCAAACTAGCTCGAGAAAACCCAAGGTCACCAAATGTACCCGACGGTGCCCGCACATGTACGAAGTCTGCAAGCCTTCCACGCAGGCCAGATCAGGCTCATGAGACAGCGACAGCATGTCGCTCCCGTCTTGCGTCATCGCCCTGATCCACGCCGGGTGATGCAGCGCATGCGCTCGCGGTCGCCTAGGAGGCCGACGTCAACTCCGGGGCTCAGCCCGAGATCCAAACTGTTACATCCGGACCTCCGGACCCGCGCCAGCGTCCCAGAGATTCCACGTATGCCCCACGGCCGCTCGGACACCATCAAGAGCTTCTGCACTCTCGCAGGTAAGCCTGCCCAGTTAAGTGGACAGAGCAGGCGCCTTCTAAGCGCTTGGCCGCAGGTTCGAGTCCTGCCGGGGGCGCACGTTTATGCAGGTCAGAGGCCAATTCGAGCCCTCCGCAAGACCACTTGCGGAGGGCCTTTTCGTTGCCTTGGAGGGCACTTTGCCCCGTTTTCCACCCTCGTCTTAAGCTCCCCGTCCCACATACGCCCCCAGTTCGGGAGACATCTCATGGTCTGCCTCCAGCCGCGAGAGAGTCATACCTGGTCAGAGCCATTCTGACGGCCCATCGGGCACACACAGAACGGGCGCCAAAGCGGCTGCTGGCTCAAGCTGCTCCACGCGTGTCGTCGCAACGCCGCTCACGTAGATTGGATCTCGGTGCCAACCACCCGACGTGGTGCCGCCACCGGACCACGCAGGTCGCGGAGCCAGCGGCTGTGCATCGATCGCTGACCTGGAGAACCGCTTCGTCCCATAGCCCAGCACCCCGCCGCAGAGGAGCCTCACCCCTCGTCGTCTCCCTCTTCGGGTTCCGTGGCCAGCCCTGCCGCGTCCACGAGGTCCGGGTCCGAATCGTTGTCCGTCGTGCTCCCCTGGTCCTGCTCCACAGTGGACCCCGCCGTCGCTCCTGCTGAACTCCCATCACCCTCCACGAGCATCGGGAGGACGTATGCCTGGGCCAGTCCCGCCAGGTGAAGCGGCAGCGGTAGGGACAGCGCCGCCGCATAGTCCGGTGCCTGGCGCAGTTGGTGTACGGCGAGTGCCAGAGCCTCGGCCTCGTCCGGCTTTCCCAGGGCAAGGGCGCCCGGGTCGTCGTCTGCGTGACAGCCGAGTACCGCGATCTCGAGCAAGATCGGATTCCACGCACTGGTGCCCGCCTGCGAGGTCAGGTTGCCTGCGGCGTTGACCCTGGTGGCCAGGCGGTCGAGGGCGGGCGACACGGCGTGGGTACCCGGGCGTTCCGTGGTGCTGTAGAAGATCCGGTCCCTTGATGAGGCCCCGCCCTGCGACGGGATGGTCTGGGCCCAGAAGCCGGCCGGCTGGCCGTGCGGCTTACCGGGTTCCGCCAGGCCCCACCACTGCGCGGCCTCCCGCCCGCCGCACCCTCGGACGCGCACAAGGCGGAGTTCATCGTCGAGCCGGCCCGCAGGGGCGTGGCCCGTCCGGATCAGATCCCGCTCGATCCGGCCGTCCTGCAGCCATGGCCAGTGCAGTCTGCTGTTCTGTGCGTGAGTGATCAGCGCGGTGGGCTGGCCGCGGAGCGAGTGCAGTACGCGCTGGAGGAATGCCGCGGTCTCCTTGCGCTGCTGGGCGAGGTTGGTGCGCCACTGCTTGCCGGTCACGCGGGGGGCACTCGATTGCGGGCCGCCGCCTTGCGGGTCGGGCTCCGCGCATGCCTCGGGATCGATCTCGGCCTGTTTCACCAGGCCGAGGAGGAAACGCGGATACGGCACCCACTCTCCCGCGGCGTCGTCCCAGCCTCGTACGGCAGCCTGACCCGTCGCGTGCGGCAGCGGCGTGGCCAGGACGGCTACGGGCAGGTGCTTGGGCAGCCGGGTCGGACCGTCCTTGCGGCGCTTCACCATCCAGACGGCGGCGTACTGAAGACCATCGGGCAGGTCGTCGCCGAGGGTGTGCTGCGGCAGCACACGGACGCCGAGCTGCCGCAGCCCGTCGAGCCAGGAGCTGTGTGTGCGATGCCCGATGCTGTCCGCGTTGTCAATCTGGCGGTCAGTGGATGGAGTCACAACGAACTGGGTCAGTACGCCTGCGTCGGCGCACCCCAGCCGAACGGCGAATTTGGGGTCGGTCATCGACGGGCGGAAGGTGCTGCGGTGGGCGATCTCCACCAGGGCGAGTTCAGGGCGGCCGGGGTCCGCGCCGTCCGCGAGCAGCCATGAGTCCAGGGCTCTGCGGCGTTCGACGATGGCCGTCGAGAGGGCCGCTCCCTTGCCTTTGACGGCCGCGTCGGGCACCAGCCGGTCTCCGAGTCCGTCGGCCAGGGTCAGGCACCGCAGCCGCAGGGTGAGTTCCTCCGTCTGCCATTCGAGGACGACCGGCGCCCCGGGCCGGGCTTCGTCGAAGTCCCGGTCCGTGATCGCGGCTGCGGAGGCGCCGCCGTCACCGTCAAGACCCAGGGCGTGCGCGAACTGGGCCACTGCCTCCTTGCGTACCTCTGGTGACTGCCACAGCAACCGGACCTCCACCAGCGGTGGACCACTGTGGTGCGGAGCCGAGCCGGCGATCCGTGCCTGCGCCGCGAGGTTCGCCCTGCGCGCCTGGGTCTCGCGCAGCAGCTCGGTCTTCTTGGCCTCGTCGGTCCTCGGTTTGGGCCGCCGGTTCCCCGGTGCGCCGATGCCCTTGCCACGCCCCCGCTTCAGATCGGGTACCCGCACCACGGGCTCCGGAAGGGCCTGTTCGGCCCATTCGGTCAGCTGGGCGCGCTGGTTGGGCATGAAGCCGGTGCCGATCTCGTGCTTTCCCATCCGGGTGCTGTGCACCACTGCGGCGCGGACCCCTCCACCCTCGCCGATCCAGGAGCCCGGTTCGGCGAGGAGTTGTTCGGGGTCGGGGAAATTGCCGGCGAGGCTGAGTCCGCGCAGGATGCCGGCCGTGTCGTTCTCGGACCAGGCGAAGGTGTCCGCTGCCCGGTCCCGGCGCAGTCGGGCGAGTGCGTAGCGCTCGGTGGCCGGTGCTCCGGGGAGCCAAGGGATGGTGGGCCTCAAGTAGACCGTGGTGGCTTCCCGATAGGAGAGGTTGAGGCGTTTGGTGGTGGCCCGCGGATGCGTCGCCCACCGCCGTACGCCCCAGTGCAGATGCAAACGCGGCCTGGCATCGAACGGCGCGGTGTGTAGGGAGATGTTGAGTACGACGGAGAACCACCACTCCTTGCGCTTCACCGTCCGGCACAGGGGCTGCGACATGAGCTCGGCCCCCTGGTCGCGAGGCCCACGAGGTACAGCCCGAAAGCGCAGTTCCCCACCTTCGAAGCGGTAGGGATCGAGGGACAGGATGCGGCGGGCCAACGCGTCGGTGGCGAGCTGAAACTGCTGGGGGTCAGGGGCGGCGGTCCCGCTGGGGGTGACGGGGCTGGTGAGCAGTCCGACGCCAGTGACCGGCTGCCACTCGGGCAGGTTCCGCTTGAGGTCGGCGCTGCTCGCGAGCAGCAGCGAACGGAACCCGGGGTCCTGCCCCGCGCCCTTGGGACCGAGTGTGCGCAGCCATGCGTCCAGGAGCTGCCGCAGGGAGCGCTCCGGGAGGGGATCGGTCGCCGAGGCCGGGACGTACATCCAGAAGTCCTCGGCGGTCGGAGGGCTCTGCTCGGGCCCCGGCTCGACGGGGACACGGGGGCGGGGGCGCACGATCACGTCGGGAGCGAGGGTCTGCAGGACGCCGTCGAGCCGACGCGTGGGCAGGGTCAGCTGCCTCTTCTCCTCGTCGCGCCCGTGGTTGTGCAGTTCGAGGAGGTCCGCATGCCAGTGTTCGGGAAAGGCGAGGGCGCGGTAGTTCTCGGTCCAAGGCTCGCTGCCCTCGGCGAGGTGGTACGCGGATCGGCGGATGTGCTGGTACATGTCCGTTCTCCCTGCGAGTCGTACGTGGTCGATGGCGCGCCGTGTCTTCGACAGCCTTGGCAGCGGCGGCGGCCCGGTGCGTCAGTAGGTGCCGCGCGGCGCGGGCGCAGCGTCCAGGCCGCACAGCGCTTCGTACAGCGGCCGGTAGAGCAGCTTCACGAGTTCGATGTCGGCAGGGTCGGGCCTGTCGGCAGCGTTCTCGGTACCGCTGAAGTACAGGGCGAGGACGTCCCGGAGGCGTACCAGCAGTCCCGGGTCGCTGGTACGGGACCGCCTGCTCCTGCCTGCGACGGGTGCCTGTGCCGCAGCTAGACGCGGTGCGAAAGCGGCATCGACGAACACGACGCGGGCCGGTACACCACCGCGGACGAGGCGGCCGATGACCTGCCAGATGGTGACGAGCTGGTCCCAGACGAAGGACTCCTTCTCGTCGTCGGAGAGCAAGGAGTAGATGTAGGGACGGGACAGCACGTGCCGCCAGACCCGGCGGGCGACGGTGCGGAAGGTGCCGCCTGCCGCGTCGAGACCGTCGGCTTCCGCCACCAGATCACCGAATGTCGCACCCTCGCTGGTCAGTTGACCTCGTACGAACCGGCTCGCCCAGTCGTTGATGGCGAACACGGCCAAGGACAGGTCATCGGGACGAGGGTGGGGACGGGCTAGGAAGCACACCGTCCCGAACGCCGCCACCCTTTCCTCGCCAGGGCGCTGGGGGGTGGTGAGGATGTTGTGCCCGCGCTCGACGGCGAGCAGAGGAGCGACGAGCAGTTCGGCGTCCGGGTCCTCGGCGAAGGAGGCGAGGTCTCCGCGCCGCACCGCTCCGGTGCTCCGTGTCCGACTCCCGGCCGGTGCCCTTCCGTCGACCGCGGCTTCGAGTTCCGCGTCGTCGGCGGCCAGGACGCGTACCCGGCCGCGCCATCGCGGGATCTCGTCCAAGGCCGTGGCGGCCGCCCCGGCCTCCGCGTAGCTGCCCACCAGAAGCAAGGCGCGCCTACGGCGCTGATCAGGAATCCGGGCGAGTTCGCTCTGTAGCGGAGAGGTGGTTCCGTCCCTGCGGGGACGGGCCAGCCGGTCGATCATCAGGCGTAGGACGTCCTCGCGTTTGTCAGGGTCCTGCCCGGAAAGGCGGATCGGCTGCCCGGCCGCGTCGTAGAGGAACTCGGTGCGGAACACGGTGTCCCGGATGGACCGCAGCACCTTGCTCTGCGGTTTCAGGACCGCTCGGACGGGAGCGAGGACATGGGCGCGGGTGGACGTGCCGGCCCAGCTGGTGCCGGACATCAGCAGAACATGTGGACCGGCCTCTCCCCGGGCGGGATCGGCGCCGAGCTGGGGGAGGCCGAGGAGCAGTTCGCGGCCCACGCCCGCGCAGCGGAAGAAGCGCAGGGTTCCGGTGCGGCGACCGTCCTTGTCGCGGGCGGCCGCCCGTTCGTCGATGAGGTACTGGAAGCCGAGGACGTTGCCCATGGGTGCCTCGGGCAGGAGCGGCGCGTAGTCGAGAGGTGGCCGACGGGTCAGTTCGTGGCTCGCCGCGTCGAGCCGCAGCGCCGCCTCCACCTGGGGCCACAGGAAGGTCACCCGGTCCAGACGCTGGTGCAGCGCGGCGAGCACGAGGGTGAACTCCAGTCGTCGCGCGTTCAGTTCGCGCCATTCCTCGGTAAGCGGCACGTCCTCGCGCGCCGGTTCCCTGCCCTGACGAACGGTGGACGGCGGCCGCTGCTGGGGCCCCGGCGCTCCGACGAGGAAGGAATCGAGGAGCGCGCGGACCCGGGCGCGCGTCCGCTTCTCGTCGAGGGTGTACAGGACGTCGTGGGCGAGGGCGGTGAGCTCGTCGGCGGGCGTCAGATAGGGGCCACGCCCGCCGAGCGGATCGTCCCGGAACGTGTCGAAGGACCCGGTGATCTCGCTGCGCCGGTGCGCCCACCAGGGCGCCTCCGGCTCAGGGAGATCCGCCTCGCCCAAGCCTTCCCTTGCGCCGTCGTCCTCGTCCTCGTACAGCGCGGTCTCGTCCTCGATGTCCGCTGCCTCCGTGCCGTCAGAACGCCGGACGGACCGGCCGGAAGCCAGCGGATACCAGGCGTTCAGCAGCTTCTCTTGAAGAGTCCATGCGCTGAAGTAGTCGATCTGTGCCCAGTTCCGCAGCCCTTCGTCATCGATGAGCATGGCGTACAGCCGGTCCGCCGCGGTGCCGACGATGTCCAGGGCGGCGGACCACCGTTCCACGTCCTGGTCGGAGAGCGGCAGTCGTCCCTGCCGGGCGAGTTCGGCGATCTCATGGGTCTGCAACTGGTCGAGCCAGGACTCGGAGACACCGGTGGTGACGAGGGTGGCCGACGGCGCGAACATCTGGTCCAGCTGCATCTGTACGCGGTCGGCCTCATCGACGATCACGATGTCGCTGCGCAGACAAGCCAGTTCCAGGTAGCGCAGGCGTTCGGCGTTGAGCTGGCGTGGAACAGCCGTCTGGACGAGGCTGGCGGGGTTCGCCACCCAGATCAGCGCGTCGACGAGGTCGCGCGCGGCGAAGTGCCGGGGACAGGCGCTCCACAGCGGGCAGGCGTGCGGGGTGCCCCATTCCTCGTCTTCCCCGGCGCTGTCCTCAGGAGTCTGCCTGCCGGCAGCGCCGCGGGCACGTTCGAGTTCGCGCAGGGCGTTCTCGGCCGCCGCTTCGTCACCACCCTCGCCGGCCCCGTCCCTGCGCACGGGGTGCAGGCCGCCGCACGGTGCGTCGTTGTAACGCAGCGGCTCCGATGTGTCGAGTGCACGCAGCGCGTCCAGTGGGCAGGCGGTGCTGAGGTGTCTGAAGGCCGCGTTGGTATGGGCGAGCAGTGAGTGCGCTCCGCGCGCGGCGAGCCTGCGGTGCAGCCGCTGGGTGTGCTGGGGTCGCGTGGTGCCGCCCTGGATCAGGGCGGCACTCAGGCCGAGTCCGCGGAAGAGTTCGGTCAGGGTGAGCTGTTCGGCCACGTCGCCGACGACGAGTGTGGTGCGCAGGTCGTTGTGGTGCGCCCAGACGGCGAGCAGGGTCATCAGTGTCGATTTACCCGCGCCGACCATACCGACGAGGTGGGTGAGCCGGTCCAGCGGCAGCGCGGAGGCCGATGCGAAGGCGGTTCCGTCGGGGGTACGGGTGTCGAGATCGAGGTCGTCGAGGCGCTGCGCCCAGTTTCCTGCCGTGCGGCCGCGCCGCCGTTCCTCCTCGTCCATCCACCGTGCCACGTCGGCGAGTTCGTCGAGCGGTACCTCCAGAGGTCCGGCGGTGGCCGGGCGTCCGGCGGTGAGGGGGTGGCCCGGGAGGGGGGCCCGTACGAGGTCGGCCGGAATGGTGACGGAGGTACGCCGGTGGCGGCGGTCCATGAAGCGATACTCGCCCGCCTCCGCCTGTTCCATCGGCTGGACGGCGAAGTCCGGCAGGCTCGCCAGCGCCTCGTCGTACACGGCGAAGCGGTCGGCGGAGACCTTGGGAGGAACCCGGTATGCCGCCTCCCCCTGCGCCGGTACACGGTACGCCCGCAGCCGTTCCGGCAGTTCCAGGTACGCGTCCAGAGACTGCCGCCACATCCGGCCGCGGCGCATCGGCCAGAGCAGGTGCCGGGCGGCGGCCAGCGCGACCTGTTCTGCGGCGCCCACGGGCAGCTTCGCGGCGCGTGCGAAGGCAAGACCGTAGCCGCCCAGGAGTGTCCATGCGCCGTCGGCGGCGTGGCCGGGTGCCACGGTCTCCATCAGACGTAGGGCGAGCTCGACCTGGCAGAGCAGGGCGGGCCGGGTCCTGGCGTGCTCCTCGGGCCAGGGTCCGAGCGCGGCCACGACCGGCTGGTACCAACTGCTGCGGTCACGCATCGTCCACTCCGTCCTCCTGCCCGGCGCCCTCGGCCGGGGTCGTGTTGTCCATGGGGCAGTGTCCGGCGTCCCCTCGGCCGGGGCACGGCGGTTCGTCCGCTCCGCCGCGGAATGGTCCGATGAAGGCGTCCGGCCCTCGGTCACCGGCCAGTCGCAGCCGGGCCGCCCGCACAAGTTGACGATCCGTCAGCAGCCTGAGTCCGTCCGCCTGAGCGCCCCGCTCCTTGGCGTAGCTGTCGAGATAGTCGCGGCGTGCGCGGACCCTGAACTCCGGGACGACCCAGCACGCCTCGTCGTAGGGCGGTTCGGCCCGCACCGCGGTCGCACTGCGGCCGAGGAAGGCGGGATGCGCCCAGTCCTTGACGTCCACGGCCCATACATGACCGTCGGGGAAGACGATGCGTACGTCGTACGAGTCGAAGTTGGGCCACATCTCGACGGTGAGCCCCAGCGCCCGCAGCTCGCTCTCCAGGGAGGTCTCCGCCTGTCCGGGACCGGTGACGAACAGCCGCAATGGTTTGCGCAGTTGACGCAGCTCCCCGGTCTCTGCCGCCACGAGTTCCCGGCCGCGCGGCGCGGGACCCTGGTGGCGGCACTGATCCCGTTCGCACCACCACTCGGTGTCGGACACCGGGTGCAGCAGGGTCAGGCAGCGGTGACAGCAAAGATATGAACCGTCGCGCCGAAACCCGGCGGGGACGGGGGCGTAGATCTCCTCGACGAGGAACCGGACCGGGTCGAGGAAGAGGTCGCAGCTGATCTCGGCCCAGTCGTCCTCTGTGAGCACGGGCCGGGTGACCAGAAGGCGGCGGAAGGCCGTATACGACTCGGGCGACGACATCGCGCGGCAGACCCGCAGGGCTTCACGAATGACCATGCGGTCGTACTGTCGCCCGGTGCTGTCACCGTGTCCGCGCACGGCGAGTTCGTGGCAGAGCTGGGAGGGTTCTCCCGAGCCTTCGTCGATCAGCCGGTCCGCCGCGTCGAACAGGTCGGCGGGCAGCTGGTCGAGAGGCCAGCTGCTGAGCGGCCTGGCGCGGGCCCAGCGGACCATCTCGGGCACACCGGCCGGGGGGGTGGCCCCGTTGCGCAGACACTGGAGGGTCAGGGCGTCCAGGGCGCGCTGCGCACCGGCCGGATAGGGCAGGGTGAAGGCATCGAGGTCGTCGACGGCCGCCAGGTGCAGCACAGCGGTGGCCACGTCCCTCAGCAGAACGACGTCCCGGTTGAACAGCCAGTCCGGGGCTGCCTGTTGATCAGTCATTGGACGAAATACCCCCTCGCGGCGTCAGCTCGGCACTCGGCTCGGACCCGTCGGCGGACGAGAACGCACCGGGGCCGTGCGGCAACGGATGATCGGTGGCGTAGGCACTGCCGGGACGGCACCAGGTGCGCGCCAGGCAGCCGTGGCAGTGGCGCCCGGCCCTCGGTTCGTACGTGGTGTCCTCAAGGAGCGGCTGGGCGAGACCGGCGATGACATGCCGGGCTTCGTCGACGATTTCGGCGCGCCCGGGGTCGATGCGTTCGAGCCTGCTCTCCCCGTGCCCCTCGCGCAGATGCTCCAGCTCGACCCAGGAGCGGCGCGGGTCGTCGCCCAACGCCCCCGCGTGGAACAGCAGCACGCCGAGCGCCAGTTGCGGATACGTGCGCAGCAGTGAATCCCGCTCCCACAGCGGACGGGAGGATGTCTTCGTCTCGCGCCAGACCCACCGGCCACGATGGGTGTACACCAGATCGGGTACGGCAAGGACGACGACATCGAGTTCGGGAACGTAGGCCGTCACCCGATGCTGCACGAGGACGCGCTCGTCGGCACCGAGCCCGTCGAGCGGGCACAGCAACCGGTGCCCGGCCAGCATTCCGGTGGCCTCACGGGCAGACGCCTCGTCCAGCTCGGTTTCGGACCGCAGCACGTCCGGATTGGGGGCCGCACGGTCCCGGCAGCCGCGTACCGGCTGTTCACCGTGGTGCGCGTCCAGCCAGGAGTCGACGAACCTGCCACGCCGCGCCCCCTCGTTCTCGCCGGACAGGTCGTTGAGATGCAGGCGCCGCACCAGGTGGTACTGGGCCGGGCATTCCGCGTACAGGCGCAGGTCCCAGGCGGAGACGGAACGACGCTTGCGGGCGACCGGGGGGCGCCGCCCTCCCCAAAGGCTCGGGGTGCGCTTCAGGTCCGTGCAGCCAGCGATGGCCTTGCAGTCGACGCAGCTCTCGCCGGGCCTGGTGCCGGTCGCGGTCGCGATAGAGAGGAACGCCGGCACGGCGTCGCCCTCGAACCGCTTCCTCGCCTCGACGGGCCCCTCGCCGAACGACGGTGCCGCGCCGAGCAGCGGTTCCACCGAACCATCGGCGCACCCGACGTCGAAGACACGCACCAGAGCAGGCGATCGGCTGGTGTCGGTCGCCCCGGTCGGGGGTTCGTCCCGCGCCCTGCGCCGGGGCGTGGGCGCCCCATGGGCCATCACCCGCGCCACGGCCCCGAGTTCGGCGCCGGGGCGACTGGTCTTGGCCCGGCCCAGCGAGGGCAGCCAGAGGTCGCGCACCGCCCCGTCGGCGGAGGTGTACATGCGGCCCCACAGGGTGTGCTCGTACTGCCGGGCGCCGCGCGGATCGGGTGCGTCCAGACGGCGGGTGCGCCACGTCCACGGCTGTCCGATTGCCAGGGTGGGCGGCAGCCCTGCTTCCGCGGCGGCGGCCTGCTCCCGGACACGGGCCGCGACGTACCGCTCCAGGGCGTGAGCGGTCCACGCGAGATGTACGGGGTGGACCGGTGCGCCCCTGCCTCGGAACGGTCCGCGGGTGTTCCGCAGTTCTTCGCGCACCTGCTCGACGGATCGGCCGCCATGTTCCACGCGGTCGAGCGCCGCGAAGAGCGGGCCGAATCCGAACTCCTCGTACGGCGTGGACAGGAACGGCACGGCCGGCTCGGCGACGAGCTGGGGCCGCATCGCGATGCGGCGGTGCGTGGGGCAGGCTGCGGCGTCGGGCCGAGCCATCCGGGGACTCGCCTTGATCAGCCAGTCCTCTCCGGCCACACCCGGTGGATTCTGCATGGTGACCCCCGTTGCAGGGCGGCAAGGGCAAGTGGGCGTCCAAGACCGTCGGGCCTCGCGGGCCACGAACGACGCCTCGGACTCGACTCAGCATGATACATCTGTTAACTGAGTCCATGGAGATCTATCAGGGCAGCCACTTCACGCTAGTCTGTTGTGCCGGATGGCGCGGAAAGACGAAGGGGCGGCGCGGCGTGGACGCGGATTCGTACGCGGAGATGTACAGGCCCGGCACGGGTGATCTGATCGACGGGCGCTACGAGTTGACGGAGTCGCTCGGCAAGGGCGGGATGGCCCACGTCTGGCGGGCCCGCGAGGTCTCCCCGGACGGCGGGACTTCCG
This sequence comes from Streptomyces sp. AJS327, assembly GCF_013450295.1. Classification (GTDB taxonomy): domain Bacteria; phylum Actinomycetota; class Actinomycetes; order Streptomycetales; family Streptomycetaceae; genus Streptomyces. The sequence goes on along the minus strand of NZ_SKBR01000002.1, from coordinate 211,151 downwards.
AAGGTCGCGCGGTCTCGGCGGATCGCGAGGTCGCAGTGAAGTTCCTGCGCCACGACTCCGAGGCCATGTACGCCCTGGACCCGGAAGAGGGGGAGGCCGAGCTCGCCGTCAGGAACGCCCGGTTCCGGCGCGAGGCCACGCTTCTGGGCACGCTCGACCATCCGGGAATCACGGAGCTGTACGGCAGCGGATCGCACCGTGGTGTGCCGTACATCGCCATGCGTCTGGTGACCGGGGTGAGTCTGCGGACCTTTCTCGACGAACACACGCCGCTGCCGCTGGCGACGGCGATCGCGGTCGCCGTGCAGATGGCGGGAGCGCTGGTCTGCGCGCACACTCTGCCCGTCGTGCACCGGGACCTCAAGCCGGCCAACATCATGATCGACGACGATGGGGCGGTCGTCCTCATCGACTTCGGCATCGCCAAGCCGCTGCGGTCCGACGCCACCCGGTACACGGCGCACGGCTCCACCCTCGGCACCCGCGGCTATCTGGCACCGGAGCAGCTCCTGGAGCGTGAGCCCACCACGCGGACGGACGTGTACTGCTTCGGCTGCGTCTTCTACGAACTCCTCACCGGACGCCCGCCGTTCCCGCTCGGTGCAGACGCCGGGCTGACCGAGAGGCATCTGTACGAGGAGCCGCTGCCGCCGAGCGTGTACGCCGCGGGCATCCCCGGCGCGATCGACGATCTCGTGCTGCGCATGCTCGCCAAGCAGCCTGGACAGCGCCCGCCTGTGGACGAGGTCCTGGCGGTCCTCGAACCGCTCGGCCCGCAGCCCGGTGCCCCCGGGCCCCGTCCGCGCACCCACCCCGACGCCACGACGCCGCTCCGCCGGCCCGCGGACCGGGCCGTACGCACACGCCGCGCTCCCGCCGCACCGCCTGCCCCGTCCTCTGCGGAGGGCGAGACGGAGTGGCTGGACGCCCGTGCGGTGGAACTGCTGTGCGCGCAGGCCGAATCGGAGATCACCACCGGTGAACCCGGTGACGCCACCGATCGCCTGAGCGCGCTGACGGAACGGGTGCGCAGGGAGTGGGGAGCGCGCCGCCCACTGGTGCGTCGTGCGTGGCGGGGAGCGGCGGACGGGCTCCGTCTGGCCGGGGACTTCGGCTCCGCGGCTCGTCTCTACGAGGGGATCGACGACGCTCTCCTGCACGGCGACGGTCCGGCCGAGCGGGCGGAGCGCGCGGTGATCCGGCTGCGGCTGGCCGAATGCCGACTCGCCTTCGGTGAACTGGAGGCCGCCGTCGCCACGGTCGACGCCGCGGGCCGCACGGCTGCGGGCCTGCCGCGCGAGCACGCCGTACAGGTCGAGTCCGTACGGCGTGAGGTCGACGCCCAGCTCTCCGCCCGGCTCGCGGACGCGGGCGGTCATGGCGCCTCGCAGGTCCGGACGGACGGGGAGGCGCCGTGACGCGCTCCGTCTCCTCGCACCGCCGGACGCGCTACGCCCCGCCCGCGAGCCGCCCGGCCGCCAGTTCGTCACCGAGGTCGTGGACGAGGTCCGCACCGAGCTCGGCGGTGCGTCGCGCCAGCTGTTCGAAGGCGGCGAGCTCACGGAACGCCTCGCCATAGCGCCGCTGTTCGCGCAGCGGCACCTGGCGGACTTGGAGGCGGCGGACGTCGATGCGGGAGGAACTCGTCGCGTGGGTCCCGGCCTGGCGGACGTTGGCTGGGGCTCGCAGCGAACCTGCGAGGAACCAGGCGTCCAGCTGCTCGGGCTGCACCCGCACGGCGTGCAGTTGAGCGCCCAGGGCGGTGGGTGCTCCTTCGTGGACCCAGGCGGAGAAGGCCCGCGCCACTCCCACCACGACGATATCTCCGGGTTCGGCGATCACGGCTTCGCGCACCGCCGGGTCGCCGGCAGCGAGGTGTCCCCTGGGTGCGCCGCCCGACAGGAGGTCGGGAACCGTCAGGAGCGGAATGTCCTCGGCGGACGGCGTCCCGGTGCGGACCGCCGTCTCCGGTGGCTGCTGGCCGCCGCACAGGGTGAGCGCCCCCGCCCGCGCCAGTTCGGCGACGGTGGTGGCCGTGGGCGTGTCCTGTGCGGCAGAGGCGAGTTCGAGCGCCGCGAGCAGCCGGGCGGACTTGGTCACCTTGGCAGTGACGTCCTTGAACTCCCGCCAGGACGCTGCCAGTCGGGGCGCACTGTCCGCCGGGGACGGGGCGATGTGGCGCCCCGGAGTGAGGTCGACCTCGTCGTCGAGCAGCTCGATGACGGGCACGCGCCGTACATAGGACTCTTCGCCCGGGCCCTCCCTCCCCACGGCCTCGCGCAGGAAGTCACCGATCGCCGCCCAGTCGGGGGTCCATTCACGGCCCGGGTCCCGGGGGAAACGGGACACTCCGTCGGCCACCAGCAGGTGACCGCCCACGGGTGGCTCCTCACCTGCCGCGGGCGCCCGTAGTACCCACAGGTGCAGGGAGACGCTGTGCGGCGCGGCGCACCCCGGCGGCAGCGCCACGACGGCCTTCAGCTGGCCGGTGCGCAGCAGGGACCCGCGGATGCGACGGCCCGCCTTGCGCGCCGCCACGGCGGGGGGCAGCAGCAGCACGGCCGCGCCTGCGGGCCGCAGCCCCGCCAGACAGTGCTGGACCCAGGCGAGTTCGGGTTCGGTACGCGGCGGCAACCCGTGGCTCCAGCGGGTGTCCGTGGCCAGCTCTTCGTACCCCCAGTCCCGTTCGTTGAACGGCGGGTTGCACAGCACGATGTCGGCGGGGACGTCGGCGAACGGGTCGTCGCGCAGAGAGTCCCCCGCGCGTACGTCGATGGATGCGGGCTCTGTCCGCGGTGCCTGCTCGGCGAGTTTCAGGCGTGCTTCGGCGAGCGCCGCGAGGACGGGGTCACGGTCGCCGCCGAGCAGGGTCGGCGCCCCGCCGCCCCTCTCCTCGGCCGCCTCGGCCGCGGCCGTCAGGAGGTGGCCGGTGCCGCAGGCGGGGTCCATCGCCGTGATGCCGCCGTCGACGGCGGCGACGCGGGTGGCGATGTCCGCCATGAGAGCGGCGAGCGGCTCGGGGGTCGTGGCGATCTGGCGTACATGGACGTCGAGCCAGCGGCGCAGCAGGAAGGCGAAGGTCTCCGGGCCTCCTTCGCGCCGTCCGAGGTCCACGGCCCGTTCGATCAGGTCCGCTGCCTCTTTCGGGTACGCGGACTCCTCTGTCGCGCCCCGCCCGGCGAGCCGCCTTCCCACCTCCGCGATCGCCGCCCCTGTCTCGTCCCGTCCGCCGAGCGCCTCGAAGCGGGGCCAGAGCCATTCGCGCTCGGCGGACTTCTTGAGCTTCTTGTTTTCGCGCAGCCAGTTCTCGATGTCGGTGAGGGAGAACTGGGGGTTGACGTCCGTGCCGGCGATCCGGGCGGGGAACGACGGATGACGCCGCCGCCAGTTGCTGACGGCGGCCCGTCCGACGCCCGCGAGACGAGCGATTTCCGCCAGGGACACGGGTACGGCACGCGGCGTGGACATGTGAACTCCCTGGACGTTTCTCAGCAAATGACGATCCCCCGCCTACAGGCGCGTGATCAAGCCACTTTCCCCCTCCCGCGCGTCCCGCAGACTACTACGACAAGCTCAGGTATTGACATTGTTCACAGGACAACGGGGCCTCACCATTCCTGCCGCCTCACCCCGTCGAGGAAGCCGCTCGGCCGCCCGCTGTACGACATGTACAGCGCCTCTCTCGCCCAGGTGCTCGCGACGAACAGCAGGCACCGTTCGGCCGCGAGGTCGGTCGCGTTCTGCAGCGGATCGACCTCGGCCGGTTTCACCGCCGGCGCGAACGGGAACGCCGACGCGGTCACTCCTGCCACGGCCACGCAGCGGAACTCAAGACCCTTCAGGCTGTGCAGGCTTGACACCCGCACTCCGGCCGTGTCATCGGACTGCCCGTCCTTGACCCGCACCACGGGCAGCCCGGCCGGGCAAGCCGGTCGCCGATCCGCGCGGTCTGCGTCTGGAACCGGGCGCAGACCGCGATCTCGGAGGGCGCGACGCCGGCCGCCCACCCACGCCCCCACTGTGCGCACGACGGCGTCGGCCTCGGCTGCTTCCGTCCCGTGCCCCTCGCACACGGGCCGCTCCCCGTGCAGCAAGGATCGGTACCCGGAGAGCGAATCCGGCGCGTCGCCGGTCAGGTCCGCCACCGGCTTCCGGTCGAGGAGCGCCCGCGACCAGCGCAGGATCTCCTCCGTGGAGCGGTAGTTGAGACGCAGCCGCGCGCCTCGTCCCGCGACGGAGATGCCGAGGGAACGCAGCGAAACCCGGGAGTCGTAGATCCGCTGGTGCGGGTCGCCGGTGAGGAACAGGTCGTCGGGCCCTTCGGGCACCAGCGCCCGCAGCAGCCGCCACTGGGCGGGGTGCAGGTCCTGCGCCTCGTCCACCACCACATGGTCGTAACGGAGGCCCTGGTTCGGCCTGCCCTCCAGCAGCCGGGCGCCTCTGGCACACATCTGCAGCCAGGTGCAGGCACGGTCGTGGGCGAGTTCCTCCTCGAACCGAGCCATCACCTGCCACAGCCGCTGACGCTGCCCGGCCGGCAGCTTGCTGCCGCGTCCGCGCCGCAGGCACTTCTCGTACTCCTCGCGGCTGCGCAGGTCCTGAGCGAGCAGCACGTGCCGGTACTCCTGGGCCAAGAAGGCGTCGGTCCATGGCAGTTCGAGCCGGTGGGCCAGGCGCTGCCAGCGCCGCTGCTCGTCCTTGTCGCCGAGGACGTCCCCCGGGTTCCCGTGCAGCTCGCGCACGATGCGGTGGGCGGTGGCATCGACCGTGGTGACGGTGACCCGGTCGAGGAGCGCCTGGTCGTGGTCGAGGAGCAGTGCGAGCCCGGAGCGCAGCGAGCGGGCGAGCGCGCCAGTGTACGTGGTGAGCAGGACGCGGGTGTCGGGTGAGCGCCCGAGCAGATGCCTAACCCTGTGCAGGGCGACCACGGTCTTGCCGGTGCCGGGACCACCGGTGATCTGGGCGGGGCCCGCATACGCGGGACGGTAGGCGACTCTCCGCTGAGTGGGATGCAGGAAGATCCGCCATGCGTCGAAGGGCTTGGCGAGGATGTCGGCGAGCTCCTCGGGTCCGGTGACCAGGGCGATTCGACTGCGCGTACGACTGACAGCGGCGGTCAGCTCGCCCTGCTTGCCCTCGGCCTCCTCGACGGCGGCCGTCTGCCGCGCCGCGACGAGGTCACGGTAGATGTCCTCGGGCTCGAAGCCTTCCGCGAGCAGCCACAGCGCCTCGAACTGGTCCTCCGGCATCAGCGACCCGAACGCCTCCAGCTGCGCCTTGCCGGTGATGACACGGGCGGCGCGCAGCGTGACGTCGTCGACCGCCGAGATGGCGCAGCACAGTGTCCGACCACCGGGCGAACAGGAGCTCCGGCGCGGCCTCGACCTCCTGGGCGAAGAGCGGGGTGATCTGTTCCATGGCGGTCAGATCACGTACTTCGAGACAGCGCGTGACCGCATTGACCGAGTACAGCCGCCGTTTGGCCCAGGAGTACGCCTTGTCGTGGGAGACCACATGGACGAAGACGAACACGTCACTGCCGTCGTCGGGTGCGAGTAGGACAATGCGCTGCCCGTCGTCGACCCGGATGGTGCGCATGCGCGGATCACGGGAGCCGACCACGGACTCCAGGTGCAGACCCTTGTCCGCATGCAACTGGTACACCGTCAGCTTTGGGAACTTCCCCATCGCCTTGTGGACCCGAGCGCGGGACGGCTTGTCGAGCCGGTCCACGCCCTCCCAGAAGGTGTTGGTGATCGCGATCTGCGGCATACGCGCCTCCCCTTCCTTCACCAAGCCCCACCACAACGGCAAGCATTGACTGAGTTTACAATCTTCCAGGTCGGATGTGGCCCATTTGATCAACCCATGGTCCGTAGGCGGCTCCACTTGGCAAGATTTACCTGGGACGTTGGTCGGCCGGACAAGTGTCCACGGAGGGGGAACATGGCGATCGAGGTGCTGCCGGTGTCCGGGGAGGGGTCGGAGCTGATGGGCCCGGTCATCGCCCTGGGCGACAGGTACACGAGGTATCTGGGCCTGCTCACGCCGCCCGCATACCACAAGCATGCCGAGGACGGCGGCCTGTTGGCGGCCGTGGAGGACGGGGAAGTCGTCGGCTACGCGCTCTTCGGACTCCCGAAACGGAATCTCCATGTACGCCTCGCCCACTTGTGCGTGGCCGACAAGCACCGGAAGAAGGGAATCGCCCGCCGACTGATCGAGACCATTCGGGAGCAACACGCGCACCGGCTCGGAATCCGGGCCAAGTGCCGTCGCGACTACGGCCTCAGCGGCATGTGGGCGGGCCTCGGCTTCGTCCCCAAGGGCGAGAGCGTGGGCAGGGGCAAGGACAGGGAGATCCTGGACACCTGGTGGCTCGACCTCGGCCATGAGGATCTGTTCACCGAGGCTCAGAGCGAGGCTCTGCTCGTGGTGACCGTCGACCACAGCGTCTTCGCCGGGCTCCGCGGTGCGGGGTCGGAACAAGCGGTGAAGGAGTCGCGGGCCCTCGAAGCGGGGTGGCTCGCCGACCTGATCGAACTCGCCTATACACCGCAGCTACTGCACGCCGTACGCGACGTGGAGAAGGTGGAGGAGCGGCAGCATCAGCGCACCGGCTTGGCCGGGCTGCGGTCGCTGTCCCCCAACACCGCCGCGGTTTCGGTCCGCTTGGCGGAGTTGGTCGCCGCAGTACGGAAAGAATCGCCCGGCACCCCCCTCGCCGCCGAGCAGCGCGCCCGCCTGCAGTACGTGGCCGAGACGTCCTGCGCCGGCCTTCAGGTACTGGTGACACGCGATCCCGGACTTGCCGCCCTGGCCGATATCGCCTGGAGCGTGGCACGCGTCAAGGTCGTCTCCCCCGCGGTGGTCACCCTGCATGTCGATGAACTGCACCAAGCCCAGGTGTACCGGCCGGCCGATCTCATGGGTACCGCCTTTTCCGCCGAGACGGTCACACCCGGCAGCGAAGGTGGGCTGGTCGCCTTCTTCGACCAGGCCGACGGCGACAGGGGTTCCGCCTTCGCGGAGCGATTGAGATCCCTCGCCACGGACGGTGTGCTGTGGCACAGGGAACTACTGCGGGACGGAGCGGGACGCCCCGTGGCTCTGAACGTCTGGGCCATGGACGGCCGCACGCTCAACGTCGCCTTCCTGCGTACAGCCTCGCACCCCCTGGAGCAGACACTCGCGAGGCAATTGCTCTTCATGCTGAAGAAGCTCGCCCGGGAGAGAGGCGCACAGGCGGTCCGCATCGCGGATCCGTACATGTCCGCGGCCGCCAAGGCGGCGGCGGGCAGCGACGGCTTCATCGCCGACGAGAGCGGCTTCACCGCGGTCCTCGTCGATATGTGCGGGTCCGCCGCCGCCGTATCCGCGGTAGCCGCAGAGATCGGAAACCGTCTGGGGCGCGTGATGCCGGCCCTGGATCCTCAGGTACCGCCGGAGATCGCGAGCGTGGCCGAGCGGGTGTGGTGGCCGGTGAAGCTCATCGATTCGGCCCTGCCGTCCTTCATCGCCCCCATCAGACCCCGTTGGTCGACGGAGCTGTTCGACGTTCCGGCCATGCTCGTCCCTCGGGCCGACGTGCTCGGCATCAGCCGTGAGCACGTCTACTACCGGTCACCAGGAGGCCGAGGGGAATCAGTCCCCGCCCGGATCCTCTGGTACGTCAGCGGGAGCGGCTCCAGACAGCAGGGGAAGATGGTGATCGGCTGCTCGCGCCTGGACGAGGTGATCGTCGACGAGCCCGACACCCTCTTCTCGAAATTCGAACACCTGGGCGTATATGGTCGTGCCGACGTGCGCGCGACAGCCGACAGCTCGGGAAAGGCCATGGCCTTGAGGTTCTCCGACACGGAGCTCTTCCCCGTACATGTGGCGCATTCCCGGTTGACCGCGTTGGCCGGGAAGCTGCGGCTACCGTTGCCGCTGACGTCACTGTCGAAGATCAGCAACGCGCTGTTCCAGGCTGTTTATGAAGAGGGGCACCGAACACCGTGAACGATCCGGAGCGCACGATGCTGCTGTCCGTCCACCCCCGGTTCGCCACGGCGATCCTGGCCGGGACGAAGACGGTGGAGGTCCGCCGCCAGCGCGTCGCCGCCCCGCCCGGAACCCCGGTCCTGCTCTACGCGACCGCCCCCACCATGGCCATCGTGGGCCTCGCGCGCATCGCCTCCGTCCGGGTGGCCTCTCCCCGCGAAGTCTGGACCGCCAGCCGGACGGAGGCCGGAATCAGCCGCCGCGAGTACGACGCGTACATGAGCGGGGCGCTCCAGGCGAGCGGACTCTCACTGGAAGCGACCGTGGCCTTCGAAGAGCCAGTGCCGCTGTCGGCCCTACGGGCTGCCGGGCCGTTCCATCCACCGCAGAGCTACCGGTACTTGACCAGAGAGGACCTGCGGAAGATGGCGGTGGCCGCGCCGGACGGTGGCGCGGCCCTCTGTGCCACGCTGAGCAAACTCGTACGGGTCTGAGCGACCCAGGGACAAGGGGCGCGGACCAACGGCCAGCGGCGGCACGCGGCCCATACCGTCTTGCCGCCGGGGCTGTGCGGGCGTACGCCTCAATCGTCGGACAGCGCCTCCACGAGCAGCAGGCCACGCCCCGATTCACCTCCGTCTTTCGGGGGTTGGCGCACAGGCAGGCAGTCGCCTCGGGCGTCGCTGACCTCGATCCGCAGTTCGCTCGCGTCCAGATGGACGTCGAGGCGGGCCTCGCGACCGCGCACCCGGCCGTGCAGGGCGGCGTTCGCGGTCATTTCGGCGATGAGGATGGCGGCCGTGGTGGTGAGGTCGTCGCCTCGGGGGCCGTCCGGCGACAGGTGCGCCGCGAGCCGGCGCTCGGCGGCATGGCGTACGGCGTGGGCGCCGTGAAGCGCAAGTGGCCCACGTGCGCGTCTGATTGGGGATCGACGACCTCGGTTTCCTGGTTCACATCACCGAGGGTGACGTGCCCGATCTACCGTGGGGAGCACCCGCCGCCGTACGGAGCGTGACTGTCCGGCGGTGCGGGCAGGCTGTCCGGGTGGGCGGCCCGGCTGGTACGGGAGTTGTCCGGGTGTCCGGCCGTGACGTACACGAACGGCGCTCGGGGGGGGGCAGGAGATCCACGGGCGGCACGTCCGGGCGGCGGCCGGGACCGGAACGGGCGGGTGGTGGGCGATGGTGGCGGTACGAGGCGACTCGGGTGGCGCCGGAGACCCAGCGGGCTCCGAGGAGGTAGCGGACCTGTTCCGCGCCATCGGCCGCATGATCAAGGCGGCACGGGAGCTGGCCGGGATGAACCAGCGGGAGCTGGGGCAGGCGGTCGGGTACAGCGAGGAGCAGATCTCTTCGATCGAGCGGGGGCGGCGGACTCCGCAGCCGGACCTTCTGGTGACGGTGGACGAACTTCTCGGGTGTGGTGGGCTATTGGCGATGCTCGGGGAGGACGTGGAGCGGGCGAAGGCTCGGCGGAGGGTTCGGCATCCGGAGTGGTTTCGGGATTATGCGGAGTTGGAGGCGACAGCGGTCGAGCTGCATTACTACGCGGCGCTTTCGCTGCCGGGACTCCTCCAAACAGAGGGGCACGCGCGTGCCGTCTTCACCAGCCGTCGGCCGCTGCTCGACGACGAGACCATCGAGCAACGAGTGGCCGCTCGGCTGGGCAGGCAGGAGATCCTGACGCGCTGGCCCCTGCCGCTTGTCTCGTTCACCGTCGAGGAGTCCGTCCTCCAACGGCCGACAGGAACCTCGACAGTCCACCGGGTGCAGTTGCGCCGACTGCTCTCGGTAGCGCCACTGCGCAATGTGGAACTCCAGGTCATGCCCACGAATCGTACGGATCACCCGAGCCTCGGTGGTCCGTTCACTTTGCTTACCCCGCCAGGGAAAGCCCAGCTCGCATATGTGGAAGTGCAGAACGTCAGCCGGCTTGTGACTGCCCCTGAAGAGGTACGTATGCTGGCCGCGCGCTACGGCAGTATCCGCGCCCAGGCCCTCAACCCAAGCGAGTCCCTGGCCTTGATCGAGAAATTGCTGGGAGATCAATGAGCACCGAACAGCCTGCGCGGCTCCAGTGGTTCAAGAGCTCATACAGCAGCGGCGAATGCGTCGAGGTCGCCACCGCCCTTGCCGTCGTCCACGTACGGGACTCCAAGGAGCGCGGCGGCCCCCAGCTCGCGTTCCCACGCGCCGCCTGGGCCGGGTTCGTCGCCGAACTCGGGCGGAGCCAGCCCAACTGATTGGCTTCGCCCGCGACTTCGTGATTCAGCTCTCGTGGCGGGGGCCCTTGCCTGGCGGCGGGTCCAGCACGGTCTGGTAGGCACGGCCGGTCTCGCGGGCCTCCGCCATGCGGTCGTAGATGTCGAGGATGAGGTCGCGGGTGCGGTAGGTGCCGCACAGGGTCTCCTCCCTCTTCTTGACCGTGGGGAACGTCTCCATCACATAGTCCACGTCATCGCGGCTGAGCCCGTACGCATGGAACAGTGCGGCGTCCAGCTCCGCACGCAGAAGCTCGCGGCGCTCCGCGTTCCAGCGGAACGGGGCACCGGTCTCCCCATGGGTCCTGGCGAATGCAGCCATGTCCCGTGAGGTGTACGCAAGTTCTAGGGAGCCAGCGACGATCCAGTCCGCCGCGCTGCCGCCCAAGAGTCCGTCCAGATCGGCGAGTTCCTGCGAGGTCACCGCCGGAAGCTGCCGCACGGTGAAGTACTTCAGCGCTGTACCCGATGCCTTTTGACGCGTCACGAAGTCGAAGACGAACGAGTCAAAGATGGCCAGCAGGATCGCCGGTGACTGCGGGGCCAGAGCCAGCAGGAACTTGTCGCCGACACCGTACGCCGGCAAGGCCGAACCGATCATGGTCCGCGTATCCGTGGAGCGAGCGATGTCCCGCCACCCCAACAGCCACCCGTTCCACCACTCCTTCTCCCCCAGCCGCGAGGCGACCCCCGGCCACATGACCCGGTTCCCCTTCTTGTCCCGCCTCCCCGAGTCCACGTCGAACTCCGGTACCCAGTACCGAGGCATCGGCGCGAAGTCGGGGTCGTCATGCTGCTCCGCCGTAACCCTCGGCAGCGTCCCCACGTTCGCCTGCGCCTGCGTCTGCCCCTCGTACGTGCCGAGCCGGTGGTCGAAGTGGTGGAGCATCTTGGCCTCGTACAGCGGCAGATAGCGGCACCCGTCGGACGGGTGCATGAAGATGTTGCCCTTGAGCTTCCAGCCCTCGCCCTCCAGCTCCGCCTTGCCACGGAACAGGTGGGAGTCGTTGGACATGTGGAACATGGTCATGAAGGTCAGGCCCCATGGGTCCGTGCCGCCCTTGCCGTCCGCGTCCGGTTCGCGCCGGAGGACCGGGACGCGCCGGTAAATCCCCAGGGTGATCTCCGCGTCCCTGCGGGTGCGGAACACCGGCAGCGTGCCCGTGTTGGGGTTAACCAGGAGGATTTCCTCGGGCGGCATCGTGAAGCGGCGCTCGTCGAGATCCTCCATGTGGCGGGTGCCGAACGCGAAGGGCGCCGAATCCACCCGCTCACCGCGGCCGGTGACGGTCAGCAGCGAGAACCGTACCGAGTGGTGCACGTCCCGGCTGAGGATGAACGCCTCGTTCTCGAAGTCCAGGAAGGACGCGAGCCGTGAGGTGCGCACCAGGTCGGAGAAGAACGGCGCGGTCGTCGCGTCGGTGGCGATGCCCGTCGGCAGGACCAGGCCGAAGCGTCCCTCGGGGGCGATGCCGAGCGAAGCCGCCTCGGCGAAGACCGCGTACGTGTTGACGTCGCCGCGCCCGGCCAACGGGAAGCGACCCGAGCCGCGCAGCAGGTGGCTGATGCCTTCGGAGAGGCGGCGCGCGGCAATGAACTCGGCGTGCAGGGACCGGTCCGCCTCCTCCTCACTGGTGGCCAGCGCGGCGATCCGGCGCTCGCGGGCCGCCTTGTTCGCGGCGTTCGCAACCGAGGCGTCACGGGTGGCGAAGAACTCCTGCTCCTGGAGCTTGACCCGTTCCCACGGCGGGTTGCCGAGGACGCAACTGAACCCGCCCTTCCACCCGGTCCGTTCGTCCACCCCCGGCGCGTCCAGATCGGCCGGCACCCGAAACACCTCAGGGAACTCCAAGTGCCAGTGGAAGAAGCGGTACTCCTCGCGCAGGCGCAACACCTTCTCCACCGTGCCCGCCGGCAGACTCGCGCCGCCGTCTGCGGAGTGCAGGGCGAGCAGGGAGTCCGTGGTGAGCGCGGGCGGGAAGGTCTCGTCCGTCCGTTTCGTGCCGTCGGTGCGTTCGGTCTTCTCCCAGACGAACGCCGCGCACCACGCGTCGGCTAGCTCAAGCGCCCGCACGTAGTCCCTGGAGATGGTGAGTTCGTGGTAGGCGCGGGCCTGGTTCTGGACGTCCTCCAGTTCCTCCGACCGGGCGGTCGTGATGTCCGACGTCTTCGCGCTGATTGCCGCGTTGGAGATCTCCAGCGCGTGCTGCTCAGAGAAGAGGGCGTCCTGGTTCGCGTGGTGGCGCAGCGCCGCCAGCCACCGCTCCCGTTCGCTCGCGTTGCGAGCCTTCAGGTTTCTTACGGCCTTGGACTCGTCGCCTTCCAGGACCTTGAACGCCTCGTCGGGCAGCCCGCCCGCGAGGAGCTTCGGTGTCGTGCCGAGCAGGCCGTTGCCGTGCTTGATGTGCGCGTCGAGGAAGGTGAGCGGGCGGCCGGGCTTCATGGCCTCGATCCACAGGGAGACCTTGGCCAGTTCCACGGCCATGGGGTTGAGGTCGACGCCGTACACGCAGCGGGAGATGACCTCGCGCAGCGCGTCGCGGACGGCCTCGGCGGTCGGCTCCGGGTCGTCGGTCTCGATCTCCGCGAGGCGGCGGGCGATGCGGCGGGCCGCCGCGACCAGGAAGTGGCCGCTGCCGCAGGCCGGGTCGCACACCGTCAGGGCCAGGAGCGCCGCCTTGCGTTCCTGCTTCGTCGTGCCTGAGCGGACGGCCCGCTCGATGACCGGGTCAAGGGCCGAGTCCAGGAGACAGTCGATCAGCGGAGAGGGCGTGTAGTAGGAGCCGGAAGTCTTGCGGTCGTTGCCGTCCAACTTCTTCAGGACGTAGGAGCCGTCCTCTTCCTGGCGGGGTTCGAGTTCGAGCAACGACTCGTAGACCGAGCCGAGTTCGTCCGCTCCCAGGTGCCGGTAGTCGACCTTGCGGGGGCGGCCGAGCTTGACGTCGAAGATGACGGCGAGGGTGCGCACGGCCTCGTACAGGGACTCGTTGGTGAGGGTGAGACCGTCGAGGCGCTTGTCCACCGGGGTGGGTTCGAAGAGGCCGCCGAGGGCGGGCAGGCCCAGTTCGGGGCGTCCGCCGGGCTCGCCGAGGCCCTTGATCACGAGGGTGAGGGCCTCCCACTGGTCGCCGTGCGGGCTGCCGGAGCGGCGGGCGAGGCGGCGCAGGCGCGCGGTGGAGAAGTACTTCTCGTAGCGGTCGCGTGCGGTCTTGTCGGCGTCCGGGTGGAGAAGCAGGCCGCGGTCCTCGGTGACGAAGAGGAAGAGGAGTCGGTAGACGAGGCGCAGCAGGGCGGGGTGCAGATCGCGGACGGTGAGCGTGCGGGCGTGCAGGGCCTCGCGCAACTTCGCGTTGTCGGGGTGGGCGATCAGGCCGCCGCCGATCACGGTGAGGGCCTTCTCTACACCCTTGCGGAGCTCCTTGAGGGCGCGGGTGCCGGAGTCGATGGCCTCGGTGCGCCACTTCTCCAACGGGCAGGAGGCGGCGGGGTCGCCCTCGAAGCGGGTGCGGTGCAGCAGGCGCCACAGGAGGACGAAGTCGTCGGACCGCTTGCCCTCGAAGATCGCCCGGAGGTCGAACTCGATGAACGCGGCGCCGGTCAGCGACGCGGACTCGCGCAGCAGCCGCAGCTGGCGGCCGTTGGACAGGACACCCCACAGGGCCTTGTCACCTGAGCGGTTGAGGTACTCCTGCACCATGGACTGCGGGGCCTGCGGCGCCACGTGCGGGGTGCGGACGTCCAGCGGGACGTTCCAGCCGGTGAGGTGCACGGGCACGTGCGCCCACGCGTGACTGACAGGGAACTTCTTCGTGTCGTCGTGGGCGGGCAGGCCGGGCTCCGGCACTGCCAACAGCGCGCCGAAGCCGAGCTGCTCGAACAGGGGTAGCAGCCAGCGTTCGGTGGTGAGCCCCACCGCGTGCACACCGGTGTCGTCGTCCGCCCCGTCGCGGGCGAGGGCGTCCTGGTAGGCGGCCCAGACGCCGCAGAGATAGCCCCAGGAGCGCTCGGCGGCGTCCCGTACGGACTCGCCCTTGGCGAACAGCCGGTAGTCGGCGGGCTTCGAGCCGGACTGCTCCTTGCCCTCCTTGATGCGGACGAGGTGGTCGTAGGGCAGCAGCCCGCCGACGGTGGCGACGGTGTCAGTGACCAGGGTTCTCGCGGTGCTCACGCGTCGGCTCCCAGCTGGATCGTGGCGGCCGGACGGTAGAGGAAGACACCGAGGACGTCCGGATCGCCCTGCGGGACGGCCTTCAGGCCGGCGAGACGGGCACGGGCGGCGGTGCGGACCCGGTGGTGCGAGGCTTCGAGCTCCGTCGCGGCTGTCTTGGAGCGCAGGCGCAGTTCGTCCATGAGGCCGGTTTTCAGGGCGGCGAGAATCGACGCGATGTGGTCGGTGGCGAAGGCCGGGTCGGAGTTTCCGGTGGCGCGGGCCTGAAGGAGGGCCAGCGCCTCCTCGTCCGGCAGCCACTGCGGCGCTTCGGGTCTGCCCTGGAAGGCCACCACCCGTGCGTCCTCGGCGAGTTGGGGGCGGATCTCGCCGTCGCGGGTGGGCAGGCTCAGCTGGAAACGGTGACGTACGAGGAGCATGGTGGTGGGCCGTCGTACGGCGTTCGTACGGATCACGCCGCAGCGGCGGGCCGGGCGCTGCCAGGCCGGGAACTTCTCGTCCAGGGCGGTGTCCAGGACGAAGCGGGCGGTCGCGGCCACCACCGGGTCGGTGCGGGTGAGGGCCACCTCGCCGCGCGGAGCGCTCGGCGCGTCGTGGAAAACGACCGGGCGCGGGTGGCGGGGGCCGAGCGCCGCGGTCACGGCGTCGCGCAGGCCCTGCGGAAGCGCGTCGATGTGGGCGGTGAACCCGCTCTGCTTGCGATCGGCGGGCACCCCGCGCAGTGCGCCGAGCGCGCGGCGGGTGAACTCCCTGACCTCCTCGCCGGTACCGAGCGCGGCACGGATCTCAGCGACCTCGGTGGCCACGTCCTCCTTCTTGATTCGGTTCTGGGCGTAGAGGGACCGGGACGCCTTCTCCCGCTCGGCGGAGGACTCCCAGGCAAGCTCCAGCTGCTCGGCAGCGGGCAGCTGTTCGCGCTCGAACAGGCCCTCCTGCTCGAAGGACGGGGTCTCGCCGCTGAGGATCAGCTCTTCGAAGACCGCCTGCATGGCGCTCTCCGCCTGCTGCGGCACGGGGACGGAGATGCCGGTGGCGCGGCGGATGCGCTCGTGCTTGCGCAGCAGCACCTTCAGGACGATGTCGTCGACAGGGTTGTCCGCCCCGTACAGGGTGAGGGCCTTCACGGTTTCGGTGCGCTGCCCGAAGCGGTCGACGCGGCCCTCGCGCTGCTCGTGGCGGGTCGGGTTCCAGGCCAGGTCGTAGTGGATGACGGCGTCGAAGGACTCCTGGAGGTTGACGCCCTCGGACAGGCAGTCGGTGGCCACCAGGACGCGCCGCTCGGGGACGGGCTCGCCGTTCTCGTCCGCGCCGGTGAGTTCGGCGATGCGGTTCAGGCGCATGTCGGGCGAGAGTTCGCCGGTGACGGCAGCGACCGCCACCGGGTGTTCGGTGCCCTTCTTGTTGAGCACCTTCTTCAGGTGACCTGCGACGTAGTCGGACGTGGCGATGTAGCGGCAGAACACGATCGGCCGGTAACCGGAGTCGAGGAGGTCGGTCACCATCGCCACCAGTTTCTTCAACTTGGTGTCGCGGGTGGGACCGGCGAGTTTGCGCGCGGCCTCGGCCATGGCGACGAGCCGGGCCTTCTCCTCGGCGTCGAGACCATCGGGGCCGTCAGAGCCGGTCTCTTCGATCGTGGACGTGGCGGTGGGCAGCAGGCTGCCCGGTACCTCGTCCGCGGACTGGGCGCTGTCGGTGTCCGCCGGGTCCGAGACGGTCACCTGCCCGGTGAGGTCCACCTCGTCGGGGGTGTCCGCCTCCTGGACACCGGCCCTGGTGTTCAGCGACCGTACGGCGGCGGCCGGCGAGGAGGACAGGGTGCGCAGCAGTGCCAGGGTCGACCACCAGCGCTGCCGCTGCTGCAACGCCCCGTCGGCGGAGCGCACCGTCTCACGGGCGTACGCGAGGACCTCGGCTAGCAGGGCGCGGTAGTCGCGCTGCAGGGCGTAGGAGACCTCGACGGTGTCCCGGCTGGAGGGGAAGTGCGCGCCGTCCTGGAAGTCCTCACGGATGTCGGCGCGGCGGCGCTGCACGAAGAACTGGGCGAGCAGTTCACGGCCCGCGCGGGATTCGAAGCCCACGGTGGCGAGGCGGGCGTCGAGCAGCCCGAGCAGTCTGCGGAAGGGCTCCTCCTTGCCGCTGTGCGGGGTAGCGGTGACCAGGAGGAGGTGACGGCTGGCGTCGTCAGCAAGCGCGCGCAGCAGTCCGTAGCGCTGCTGCGAGGTGCGCGCCGAGACCTGCGCCGTGGAGTCCGCGACACAGGTGTGCGCCTCGTCGACGATCACCAGGTCGGGACAGTTGTTCAGGAAGTCCTCACGGTGGCGGGGCGATTTGATGAAGTCGGTCGACACGACGTATGCGCCATCAGGGCGGAACACCGACTGCCCGTACGGCGTCTCGCGCTCAAGGCGGCCGATCGTGGCGGGCAGCACAAGACGCGCGTCGATGCCGAACTTGCCGCGCAGCTCGGCCCGCCACTGCTCGGCGAGCGCCGGGGAGCACAGCACGACCAGGCCGCGGGCATCACCCTGGGCGAGCAGTTCGGCCGCGATGAGGCCGGCCTCGACGGTCTTGCCGATGCCCACGTCGTCGGCGATCAGCAGCCGCACCGTGTCCTGGCGCAGCGCCATCATCAGCGGCACCAGCTGGTACGGGCGCGGGTCCACGGCGATCGAGGCGAGCGACCGGAAGGGGCCCGCCCCGGCCCGGAACCCGATCCGCAGGGCGGTGCGCAGCAGACCAGCGGTGTGCTGGTCACCGAGGTCTCCGGGCGTGGGCGGGGCGAACGTGGCGGGCACCACGGTCTCCAGGTTGGGCAGCACCCCCGCGATGTCGACGTCGGCGCCGCCCAGCGGACGCAGCACGAGGAGGTCCTCGGTGGAGTCCGGGAGCACCACCCATTCACGGCCCCGGGCATGGACGAGGGAGCCGACGGCGTACTTCGGGGCCGGCGCGGCGGCGGTGGTCATACGGACCTTCCGGGTGGATGCGGGCGGGCTTGGCGTACGTACGGTAGGAGGAGAGGCGGCCATCGGCCGCTGCTGGGCGAGGCGTCCGGCCGCAGGTCAGCGGCCGGGTTCGCCGAACACCTGAGGGTACTCGGCGACCTTCTTGGACCAGTCGTCGTCGTAGCGGAAGCGGACCACTTCCCAGCCGAAGTCCTTCAGCCGCTCCTCCGCCTCCTCGTCGCGCAGCACGATGTCGTCGTGGTCGTGGTGCGGGCCGTCGACGAAGACCGCGATCGGGCCAAACCCGGTCTCGTACACGAAGTCCGGCTTGGACAGCGCCTCGCGCACCTTGATCTGCTGGTGGTCCGGGAGCCGGTGGCCGTGCGACCTCAGGTACTCGATGAGGCGCTCCTCCAGGGTGGAGTCGGCGCCCTGCCGCAGCGCGTCGGCGTGCTCGTCGCGCGAACGGCCCGGGGTGGACTCGCCGACGGTGCCGTCCGCGAACGCCTGGAGCAGGTCGCGCACGAGCTGTCGGTCGATGACGCGGTGGTGACGCTGGTTGGCGAAGGACAGCAGACAGTCGTAGCAGCCCTTCTCGCACGGGTCGCCGTTGGTCTTCTCGTCACCGCGGTCACGCCCCAGCTGATCGAAGTGGGCGATCTCCAGTGCCTTGCGCGCGGCGCGGGCCAGCGCACCGGGCTCGGCCTGCAGACGCCTGAGCACGCCCGCACCGCCCTCCGCGCTCTCGATGAACAGGAGGCGCTCACGCGGCCCGTCGTGCGGCGGCAGCTCCTCGGTGTCGAGTTCGGCGTCCTCCAGCTGGAACTCGGCCTCGATGCCCCGCTCCAGGGCGTACTGGAGGGTGACGGCGGTGTCCCGGTCGACCGGCTCGGCCAGGTGGAGGACGAGTATGTTACGGGTGTCCTGCACGTACGGGATCACCGGCATCTTGCGGTGGGCCTTCTCGGCGTCCGCGAGTCCTTCCTGCTCCTGGGGAGTCTCCCTGCCGCCCTTCTTGGCCGCGCCGCCCGCGAGCCACTCGCCCGTCACCGGGTCCATCCAGAAGCCGATCTCGCCCTTGGCGACGGAGCGGCGGTAGCCGAGGTTGGTGAGCCGGATGGTGGCGCTGTCTCCGTACGCCAGCTCGGCGAGGGCACGGCAGGAGGCGGTCTGCGCCATGGCACGCAGTGATCCGTCGCGGCCGTCCTCGTGCTTCTTGAAGCGGTAGGAGATCTCCACCTTGTAACCGGTGCGCTGGCGCTCCTCCTCGTCGGAGGAGATCCTGTCGCGGCGGTGGGTGAAGACGGTGTGCAGGTGCAGCAGACCTGTCCGCGCGTCACCGAGGCCGCTGCCGCAGCCCATGCAGACGTCCTCGTGCTGCTCCTCCGGGGACAGATAGCCGCAGGCCCCGCACACCTTCGCGCTCTCGGTGGTCAGCTCACCCGCGGTGTCCGGCGGCAGCTGCACTCGGTCCACCTTGTAGCGGCTGCCCTCGTGGTAGATGAGCGCGCCGGGCCCGAACTCGCGGATCGCGATGAACCGGGAGCGCTGCAGGTAGTCGCCGTCGTAGCCGCCACGGCTGGTGCGGCCGGTGCCCGGGATGTACGCGGCGAGCGGCAGCCTGGGGAAGGAGTAGCCCGGCAGGAAGCCCTCGGAGGCGAAGTAGCGGTACGGGAAGAAGTCCGACATCACGGTCCGCTCGCCGCCCTGTTCGTTGCGCAGCAGCGCGAGCTGGCTCTCGGCCTGCGCGCGGCGGCGCTTGGCCTGGTCCTTGGAGCGGCCCGTGGCGGTGCGGTTGAGAATGTTGCGGTGCTGGATCTCGCGCTCTTCGAGGGCCTGCCTGAAGAGGTTCTTCCAGCGCCCGCACGCCTTGCGGAAGCTGCCCGCCGCGGCCTCGACGGTCTCCTCCAGCCACCGCTCGTGCCACCAGGACGTGGCGCGCAGCAGATCGCCACAGCCGTCCAGGACGGTACGGGCGCGCGCCAAGGCGCGGCGGCGGGCAGCCGGCTCCTCGATGGCCGTGGCCACCGACGACGCCAGTTCCAGCGAGGGGTGGTCGCCGTCGGCATCGATCAGCCGGGCCATGCTGGTGCCGAGATCGAGCCGGGTCTCGGCGAGCCAGATCGCGTGCACGTGGGAGGCGAGCAGATCCTCGTTGGCCAGGTCGAGCCGGGGCGGGGCGACCCGGCCGGCCACCATCTGCTCGCGCCGGGTGAAGTAGTACTGGTCGTGGCTGTTGCCGGTCGCGCAGTACGTGGTCACGAGCGCGGGCTGGCCGCTACGGCCCGCGCGGCCGGAGCGCTGCGCGTAGTTGGCGGGGGTCGGCGGCACGTTGCGCAGGTTGACGGCGTTGAGGTTCTTGATGTCGACGCCGAGTTCCATCGTCGGCGAGCAGTACAGGAGGGGAAGGCGGGTGCCCTCACCGAACAGGTCCTCGCGTTCCTGGCGGACGTCGGGGTGGACCTGGGCGGTGTGCTCGGCGGCGTGCAGACCGGCGAAGGTGGCGGCGATGTCCTGGTAGAGCCGCTTGAAGAAGGCGTTGACGCGGGGGCCGCGCTCGTCACGGTAGGTACGGCGCAGGCGGTCCACGGCGCCGTGGTCGTCGTCGCGGGCGTGCCAGCGGATGACGGTGTGGTTGATCCGGTAGCCGGGCTCCTCGCCCCGTCCCTGCGAGACCGCGGCCAGGACTCCGCCGTCGGCCAGGACCCGGAGCAGGTCGCGGATGACGTCCTGGGCTTCGTCGAGAGAGAGTCCCTGTCCCCAGTCGGGGAAGGTGGTGTCCTTGCGGACATGGCGGCCGAACGCGGTGCGGCCGGTCAGGTTCAGCTCGCTGCGGCCGCGCCCGGTGCGGCCGGGGCGGCCGGGCCGGGCCACGGCGAACTTGGCCGGAGGCGGCGCCGCCTCCGTGTCTGCGATCCCCCACGCGTCGTTGAGCCGCGCCGACTCCTTGCGGAGTTCGGCGAATTTGGCCTCGGTGAAGTAGGGCGTGTCCACGGCCCGTTGGCGCCGCAGTTCGTCCATGAGGACCTTGGACAGCCGGTGACGTGCCTCGGGAGTGGCCGTGCGCAGCGGACCCACAGTGTCCCGCCACCGGTCCTCGTCGCCGGCAATGGCGTCGAGCCCCCCGTACTCCAGACCGAGCAGCCCGGTCTGTTCCAGGTTGGGCATGGTGACGCGCCAGCCGCGTTCCAGGTCGAGGAAGAGGCGGTACTCGGCGACCGCGGCCAGTGCCTCCAGCGTGCTCTCGGCCAGCTCCTCAATCTCAGTGGGCTTGGCCGCGTACTCGTGCGGGGAGAGCCCCATCGCCGCAACCACGTCCTCGCCGAGCCGCTTCCAGCGCAGCCCCTTGTCACCGGCGGCAACCATCGCCCGGTACAGGGCACCGCGCAGCTGCGTGACCATGACGAAGTCGTTGAAGTGGCCCGACTGCAGGCTCACGTCCTGCCGGTTGTCGACGAAGGTCAGCAACTTCCTCGCGTCCTTGTCGAGTTCGCCCTCAGGAATGCTCTTGAGGTGACGCACGATCGAGGCACTGACGACGGAGGTGGCGGTCGAACGGCCCTCCTGGTCGAGGGTCATCAGCTTGGCGAAGTCCCGCTCCTTGACCTGCTCGTAGCCGACGCCGCACTCCAGGCAGAAGAGGAACGGCGCAGGCAGATACGCCGCGTAGACGCCGCCGTTCGCCTTTCCTCCTCCGGTACCGTCGGAGCGCACCCACACCGGCTGCGGCGCCCGCTTCCTGCGGCTCGCGGTGAGCACCGGGGCGCCCTTGCGCTCGTCGAAGGTGAGCCAGCTGTCGGGGAAGCGCCGCTGCTCGATGGCCTCGCCGACCTGCTCCGGCCACGGGTTGGCGGCCGAGATGTACAGATACCCCTGCTCCTCGTCCTCGTCCTCGCGCGTACGGAAGGCGACGGAGCCGTCATCCCCCTCGTCGCGGGCGACCATCAGGTACTCCTGCCCGCATTCGCGACAGAAGGACAGCGGCAGCAGCAGCTTCTCGGGGGCGTTCGGGACGCGCTGCTGGTAGGTGCGGGTGATGTGACGGTCGGCCTCTCCCTCCAGGGAGACGTAGACAGATCCGCCCTTGGACAGGAACTGGTGCAGCCTGAAGGCGAACAGCGGACGGTTGTCCTCCGCGCTGCGGGCGGCCGCTCCCGCCTGGAGGGTGGCCCGGATAGCCTCCGCGCACGCCGTGTACCAGCACTCCTCCGGGTCGTCTTTCTCAATGCCGAACGCCTCGGAGCGCAGGCGCACCGCAGCGTCCTCCACAGTGAGCGGTTCGGCGCGAACCATGAGCGTGCTGCCGTCCCCGTCCTCCGCCTCGACCAGGCCGAAGGCTGTCTCGATCCAGCGGGCCAGCGGATCGGCGGCCAGCCACCCGTACTCGGCCGGAGGGTTGTTCTCCCTCACCCGCGCGGAGAGTTCGGACGGCGTGGGCACGGCGTCCCCAGTCGCCCGCACCAGGGTCTCGCCGACCACCCGCTCCGGGGAGATCTCCGTGTCGAAGAGGGTGGAGGCGACGCGGGCGACCTCGCTGCGGCGCGCGGTGGGGGTGCCCTCAGTGGCCATCGTCGCGGACGTACCCACACACTGCAGGTTGGGTGACTCGCATGCCTCGCGTACGCGCCGCACCAGCACGGCGACGTCGGCGCCTTGCCTCCCCCGGTAGGTGTGCAGCTCGTCAAGGACGAGGAAGCGCAGCCCCTTGGCCGCCCCGATGAGCTTCTCGCGCTCCTTGGGCCGGGTGAGCATCAGCTCCAGCATCACGTAGTTGGTGAGCAGGATGTCCGGCTTGGACTCGCGGATGACCTCCTTCTCGTCCTCCCTCTCCTGACCGGTGTAGCGGGCATAAGTGACCGGCTCACACCCCTCCTCGTACCCGGCGGTGAGGAACTTCGCCAGCTCCCGCTCCTGGCTGTTGGCGAGGGCGTTCATGGGGTAGACGATGATCGCCTTGATGCCGGGCGCGGCGCCAGTCTCCTGCTCGCGCAGCACTCGGTCGACGATCGGCACGATGTAGCCGAGGCTCTTGCCGGAGCCGGTACCGGTGGTCAGGACGTACGACTCCCTGGAGCCGGCTGCCTCGATCGCCTCCAGCTGGTGCTGGTGGAAGTGGATCGGACGGACGGTCGCGCCCCGCTCGTCCTTGCCCGTACGAAAAATGTCCGCGCACGCCGGGTGCAGCAGTCCCCCGGGCCGCGCGAGATCCTCGACCGAACCACCGGGCGCGAAGCTCGGGTTGAGGGAGAGATAAGGGTCGGGCCACTGGTCTCCGTCGGCGAGCGACTTCGCCACCTGGGCGTCGATGCGGGCGTCGTCGATCACCACTGATCCGGACGTGTACTCCTTGTAGTCCCGGATGAGCCGCTGGTGCACCTTGAAGACGTCCACGTGTTCCCCACTTGTTCCCGAGGCGGTACGGAGCAACGGTAGCCACCCGCCGACCGCGGTGCGCCACACTCCTCTTGATCGTAACGACACACATCACACCATGAGATTGTGAACTCAGTCAATGAATGTCAGCTGGAGAGGCTCCGGTTCACGAAACAACGTGCCCATGTCACACTCTGTCCGGCGCGTCTGCCCGGCGGGCACGCCGGGCCTCGAAGACGGACGCGGACGGAGTCACCCCGCACATGGACATCGGACCTGTGATCGCCAAGCGCTACCGGATCAAGCGGGAAATCGGCTCCGGCGGCATGGGGGTCGTCTGGCTCGCCCACGACGAACACCTCGGCCGCGACGTCGCGCTCAAGACTATGAACACACCCGCGGGCCTGACTCAGGGCCAGCGCGCCCGGGACGCCGAACGTTTCCGACGCGAGGCGCGCGCCGCCGCACGCCTCGACCACACGGGCATCGCCACCGTCTACGACCTCGGCGAGGAATGCGGCACACGTTTCCTGGTCATGCAGTACGTGACCGGCATCGACCTCGAGGACCGGATCGCCGAACAGGAGCGGCTGAGTATCGAGGAAACTGCTTCGGTCGGGGTGCAGATCGCCTCCGTCCTCGGCTCCGTGCACGCCCGCGACATGGTCCATCGCGACCTCAAGGGCCGCAATGTCATCATCCGCACCGACGGCGTGGTCAAGGTCCTCGACTTCGGCGTGGCCGCCTTCCTCGAACCCGACATCACCAAGCTCACCACCACGGGCGAGCGGCCGGGCAGCCTGGAATGCATGGCACCCGAACAGATCCTGGGTAAACCCGTCGACCACCGCACCGACCTGTACGCACTCGGCTGCCTGCTCCACAAGATGCTCACCGGCGAACCCGTCTTCGAGCACCGCTCGGAACTCATGCTCCCCGGCCTGATCCTCGACCAGCCGCCGATCCCTCTGCGCGACCTGCACCCCGACACGCCCTCAGACCTGGAAACCCTCGTGCTCGAACTCCTCTCCAAGGCACCGAGCGACCGCCCGGCCCACGCCGGCGAGGTCTGGCAGCGGCTCGCCACCTGGCTCCCCGAACGCGGCGCCCCGGCGGCCGCACTCACCCCCTGGGCCGAGGTCGACCCACTGCGCCCCTTCCGGCACCCAATGGGACCGGATGCACGCCCAGTCCGCTCATGGGCAAGACCTCCACGACCGGGGCGGCCGAGCTGATACCCACACCCACCACCTGCGCCGCGGAAGAGCGGGAGGCTGCGCGCCACGGCCAGAAGCCCGCAGCAACGAGGTAGCTGCGACCCAAGGTAAGGAATCACCCCAGCGACAGGTTGACGGCGTGACACAATTATCATGTCATGGAGTCATGCTGTACGTAACGCCCTCCCTGGACGCCGACGACCGCCGCGCCCTCGACGAGATCGAGAGCATGCGCCGCTCCCTACGCCACATGCTCCGGGCCACCCCACGCTGGACCCGCCAGCTGCGCCGCAACCTCACCGCCCGCGCAATCGCCGGATCGAACACCATCGAGGGGTACGCCGCAACGGTCGACGACGTGGAAGCCCTCATGTCCGGTGAGGAACCGCTGGAGACCGGGGAGAAGACGCGTGCCGAGCTGGAGGGCCACCAGCGCGGCATGACCTACATCCAGGCCCTCGCCGACGCCAGAGACGACTTCCGGTACGACGCCGGCCTGCTCAACGGCCTGCACTTCATGCTCCAGGGCCACCACCTCGACAAGCGCCCCGGCCGCTGGCGCGACGGACCTGTCTACGTCACCAGCTCCGACGACTCCCTCGTCCCCGCCTACACCGCGCCGGACCAAGCGGACGTTCCCGCTCTGATGTCGGAGTTCATCGACTGGCTCAATGAGGGCGACCTCGACGCCCCCGTCCACGTCCGCGCCTCCATGGCCCACCTCAACCTCGTCAAGATCCACCCGTGGAAAGACGGCAATGGGCGCATGTCCCGCGCCCTGTCCGCTCTGGTGTTCTCCCGCGAGGCTCTGATGCCGCCCGAGTTCTCCTCCATCGAGGAGTGGCTCGGCCGGGGGCAGAACACGTACGCCTACTACCAGGTCCTGGAGGATGTGGGCGGCCCGTATTGGAGTCCGAAGCGGGACACCCGGCCTTGGATCCGGTTCTGCCTGACAGCGCATCACCGCCAGGCACAGCAGGCCCAGCGGCGCTTCGATGTCATGGCCCGAGCCTGGACTCACTTGGTCGAAGGTGTCGCAGCAGCCGGCCTGGACGAGCGGGTGGTGTACGCCCTGCTGCCCGCCTTCTCGGACGCGAAGGTCCGCCGCACCGTTTACCAGCAGGACGCGGACCTCAGCGACCAGCAGGCCATTCGCGACATCCGAGAGCTCGTGGCCCGCGGCTGGCTCGTTCCCCACGGCAAGGCCCGGGCCCGCTACTACGCCCCCGGCCCCCTCATGGACCCGGTCCAGGAAGAGGTCCGCCAGTCCATGGAGCCGTATGTGGATCCCTACTGGCGGGAGCGCTGACCCGTCCGCGCTCACCAGCGCCGCCAGGCTCTGACGGGGCCAGCCCCACCGTGTGCGCTCTCGTCCAGCACGGATCCAGCACGGTACGGAGATGAGGGGTGATGACAGGTGACGAGAGGTCAGAAAATCCAGCACCTATCCAGCACCGTAAAAATCAAAGGGCCCGACTCCGAAGAGTCGGACCCCATCTGACCTGCACGTTTGGCAGATCAGCGACGTGGTGTTACGTCAGCCGCTACACGTTGAAGCGGAACTCGACCACGTCGCCGTCGCGCATGACGTAGTCCTTGCCTTCGACGCGGGCCTTGCCCTTGGCGCGGGCCTCGGCGACGGAGCCGGTCTCGACCAGGTCGTCGAAGGAGATGACCTCGGCCTTGATGAAGCCCTTCTGGAAGTCGGTGTGGATCACACCGGCGGCTTCGGGGGCGGTGGCGCCCCGCTTGATCGTCCAGGCGCGGGACTCCTTCGGGCCCGCGGTGAGGTAGGTCTGGAGTCCGAGGGTGGCGAACCCGGCGCGGGCCAGGGTGGCGAGGCCGGGCTCCTCCTGGCCGACGGTCTGGAGGAGTTCCAGCGCCTCCTCCTCGTCCAGCTCCGCGAGGTCGGCCTCCAGCTTGGCGTTGAGGAAGACGGCCTCGGCGGGGGCGACGAGCGCGCGCTGCTCGGCCTTGAAGTCCTCGTCGGTCAGCTCGTCCTCGTCGACGTTGAAGACGTAGAGGAAGGGCTTGGTGGTCAGCAGGTGGAGGTCGTGGAGCGGGGCGGCCCGCTCGGTGCCCTGGGCGACGCCCGCCGAGAAGAGGGTGCGGCCCTCCTCCAGGATGCTCTGGGCCTCCTGGACGGCCTTCACCTCGGCCTGCCGGTCCTTCTTGACCCGGGCTTCCTTCTCCAGCCGGGGCAGCACCTTCTCGATGGTCTGGAGGTCGGCGAGGATCAGCTCGGTGTCGATCGTCTCGATGTCGCTCTTGGGCGAGATCCGGCCGTCCACGTGCACCACGTTGTCATCCTTGAAGGCTCGGATGACCTGGCAGATCGCGTCGGACTCACGGATGTTGGCCAGGAACTTGTTGCCCAGCCCCTCGCCCTCGCTGGCGCCCCGGACGATGCCCGCGATGTCTACGAAGTCGACGGTCGCGGGGAGCACGCGCTCGGAGCCGAAGATCCCGGCGAGCCGTGCCAGTCGCGGGTCGGGGACGCCGACGACGCCGACGTTCGGCTCGATCGTGGCGAACGGATAGTTGGCCGCCAGCACGTCGTTCTTGGTCAGGGCGTTGAACAGGGTCGACTTGCCGACGTTCGGCAGGCCGACGATTCCGATCGTGAGCGACACGTGGCGACTTCCCGTAGCGAGTGGATGCGGATGGTCCCGGGCGGTGCGGAGCCCTGACGCGGGGGGGGCGCGGCCGATGCCGGGCCGTCGCCCAGTCTACGGGCGGTGGGAGGCCTCCGGGACGGCAGCCGCCGTTCCGTCGAACACACGCCCCGCACACCACCGATGCGTGTCCGTGCTCTCCCCGCGCGGGGCAGGCGGCCTACCGTGGCCCGGTGGAGCACCAGCACAGCGCGCGCACAGTCCAGCACGAGCCGCCGCGACGGGCGGAGCGGTCCGGACCCCGGCCCCGTGGGGCCTCGGGAGGCCCACCGCGCGGCCCGCGGCTGCCGCGCCCCACCCCATCCTCGCCCCTGGCGACCGGGCCGGAGGCGCTGGCGCGGCGCGAGTCCGTCTCCGTCTACCAGGCCGCCCCGCGCCCGGGGATGCCCCGCGCCCGGCTCACGGGGCTGGGCGCCGGTGTGCTGGCGACCCTGCTCATGGCGCTGACCGGAGCCCTGGACGCGCTGGTGCTCGGCGGTTCGCCCGCGGTCTACGGAGTGGTGTTCTGCCTGGTCAGCACGGTGGCGGCGGGCTGGGTGCGGCCCGCGGACCTGCTGGCGGGGCCGGTGGTGGTACCGATCGCCTTCGCCGTCGGGGTGTTCTTCATCGGCAGCGAGTCGGACGGGGTGAGCGGGCTGCTGATGAACGGCGTCTCGGCGCTGGCGCTGCACGCGGGCTGGCTCTACGCCGGGACGCTGCTCGCGGTCGCGGTCGCCTTCGTCCGCCGGGCCCGGATCCGCTCGCGGCGCTCGGACGCCGAGCGTCCGGACGGTCCGAAGGTGGCGGGGATTCCGGGCACCCTGGCGGGGCTGCGCGGACTGGTACGGGCGGGGGTCCCCAAGGGTTCCGGGGGCCCGGAGGGCCCGCGCGACGCGCGGCGGCCCCGGCGCCGGCAACGCTCCTGAGACTCGGGGGACGCGGAAGGCCCGGGAAACCCCGGGGGACGCGCACGGCCCACGGGACGCGGGTGGGGCGCCGCGGGACGGCGGCACTGTCGGCCGGGCCGTGACCGCCCGCCCCGTGCTCCGCCCGGTCCCCGCCCCGGCCCCGAGGTGTTCGGGAGACCGGTGCGGGGCGCGGTCGGACTGGGCGTTCTGACCGGACGAACCCAAGAACGCCAAGGACCCAAGAACCCCAAGGACCAAGGACCCCGAGGACCCCAGGAACGCGGCCTTGGGGCCGTGGGGGCTCCGCCCGCACCGGGCGGGCTCAGCTCTCGGAGGAGGAGGCTTCGGCGGGGGTGGATTCGCTGCCGGCCTCGGTGTCCGGGGTGGTCGCGAGCCTGCGGGCGGCCTCGGCACGCAGGTCCCGCCGCAGCTCCTTGGGGAGCGAGAACTGCATCCGCTCCTCCACGGGCTGGACGATCTCCACGTCCTGCCAGCCCCGTTCGGCCAGCCACTCCAGCACCCCGTCGACGAGGACCTCCGGGACGGAGGCGCCGGAGGAGAGGCCGATGGTGGTGACGCCGTCCAGCCAGCTCTCGTCGATCTCCTCGGCACCGTCCACCAGGTGACCGTCGCGCGCGCCGTGGTTGAGCGCCGTCTCCACCAGCCGGACGGAGTTCGAGGAGTTCCGCGAGCCGACGACCAGCACGAGATCGGCCTCAGCCGCCACCTGCTTGATCGCGTTCTGCCGGTTCTGGGTGGCGTAGCAGATGTCGTCGCTGGGCGGGGAGAGCAGGTTGGGGTAGCGGCCCTTGAGGGCGTCGACCGTCTCCATCGTCTCGTCGACGGAGAGGGTGGTCTGGGAGAGCCAGACGACCTTGTCCGGGTCCCTGACCTCGACGTTCTGCACGTCCTTCGGGCCGTCGACCAGCGTGACGTGGTCGGGCGCCTCGCCGCTGGTGCCGATGACCTCCTCGTGGCCCTCGTGTCCGATCAGGAGGATGTCGTAGTCCTCCCGGGCGTATCGGACGGCCTCCTTGTGGACCTTGGTGACGAGCGGGCAGGTGGCGTCGATGGTGGCGAGCTTGCCGCGTTCGGCCTCCTCGTGGACCACGGGGGCGACGCCGTGCGCGGAGAAGATGACGATCTCCCCCTCGGGCACCTCCTCCGTCTCCTCGACGAAGATCGCGCCCTTCTTCTCCAGGGTGCGCACCACGTACTTGTTGTGCACGATCTCGTGGCGCACGTAGACGGGTGCGCCGTACTGCTCCAGGGCTTTCTCGACGGCGATCACGGCGCGGTCCACGCCCGCGCAGTAGCCGCGGGGGGCGGCGAGCAGGACTCGGCGTTCTGCGGGGCGGCGCGCTGCGGCTGCATCCGGATCGGTGGCCGGGCGCGAGGCGGGTGCGGTCATGAGTCCATCGTAAGGGCGTATGACGCTGCCGGGAGGGCGGGGACGTTTGGGGCAAGCTGGACAGCATGCCCGGATTTCGCGCCCGCTCCGCACCCGCTCCCGGACCTGGCCTGCGGCGCAGCCTGACCACCCGCGATCTCGTCGTCTACGGCCTGCTGTTCATCGCGCCCATGGCGCCCGTGGGGATCTTCGGGGCGCTCGACGCCCGGAGCCACGGCACCGTTCCGCTGGTGTACGTGGTCGCCACGGTGGCCATGGCCTTCACCGCCTCCTCGTACGTCCGTATGCTGCGCGCCGTCCCGCAGGCCGGTTCGGTGTACGCCTACGCGAGCGCCGGGCTCGGCCGCGGCCCCGGCTTCGTCGCGGGGTGGATGGCGATGCTGGACTACGTGCTGATCCCCGCGGTCGCCTACCTGTTCTGCGGTATCGCGATGGAGCAGCTGGTGCCCGCGGTCGACCAGTGGATCTGGACGGCGCTCGCGGTGCTCCTCTCGACCGCGCTCAACCTCTCAGGGGTGCGCCGCGCGGCCAGCGTCGGCTTCGTCGTACTGCTGATGGAGATCGCGGTGCTGCTGCTGTTCGTGGTGGCGGCGCTGGTGGTGCTGGTGCGGGACGGGACGGAGC
The DNA here is from genome assembly GCF_013450295.1 of Streptomyces sp. AJS327. Classification (GTDB taxonomy): domain Bacteria; phylum Actinomycetota; class Actinomycetes; order Streptomycetales; family Streptomycetaceae; genus Streptomyces. The sequence goes on along the minus strand of NZ_SKBR01000002.1, from coordinate 181,602 downwards.
GGGGCTGGCTCACCCCCTTCACCTCGGACACCGGTTTCTCGACGACGGCGCTGCTGGGCGCGGTCTCCGTCGCGGTGCTCTCCTTCCTCGGCTTCGACGCGATCGCCAACTTCGCCGAGGAGACACGGGGAGAGGGCGGCCCGGCGCCTGCCCGCGTCGCCAGGGCCCTGGTCTTCTGCCTGGTCACGGCCGGGGTGCTGTTCCTCGTGCAGACTTATCTGGCCGCCCTGCTCAGCGGCGAGTCCTCGGCGGAGCTGGCCGACCGCCCGGCCGACCAGGACGCGGCCTTCTACGACGCCACCGGGTCCGCGGTGGGCGACTGGCTCGGGAACACCGTCGCGTTCAGCAAGGCGGTGGGGGCGGCCTTCGCGGCGCTCGCCGGACAGGCGGCGGCCGGGCGGCTGCTGTTCGCGATGGCCCGCGACGGGCGGCTGCCGAGACCGCTGTCGCGCGTCCACCCGCGCACCGACGTACCGGGGCGCGCGCTGCTGCTGACGGCGCTGATCACGCTGTGCGCGGCGGTCTGGGCGGCGCGTGCCGACGGTGGGCTGGGACGGCTGGTCTCGGTGGTGGACATCGGCGCGCTGACCGCCTTCGCGCTGCTGCACCTCTCGGTGATCGGCTACTACGGCCTGCGGCGACGGGGCGGGCCGCCGATGAGCGTGGGCCGCGACTGGGTGGTGCCGCTAGTGGGCCTCGGCATCGTGGTCGCGGTGATCGTCACCGCCCACCGCGAAGCCCATCTGGTCGGTCTGGCCTGGCTGTTGGTGGGGCTCGCGGTGCTGGCGGTGCTCTGGTACCGCGGCCGCGGGCCGCTGAGCCCGGTCCGCGGCCCGCTCGGCCCGCCCGGGCCCGAACCGGGATTCGACCCCGAGCCCGGCTCCGGCTCCGGGAAGTCCCCTTCCCCGTAGCGGTCGGGCGGCCCGGGCGTCAGTGGGACGACGCCGACCGGACGGCGCGGAGGGGTCCGGGAACGGCCGGAGGAGGGCCCCGGGGTGGATCCCGGGGCGGGTCGGGGTGGGGCGCGGTGACGGGGCGGGGGCGTCAGCGGCGGGCATTAGCCTCCTCGTATGGCTTTCAACACGGCCGAGACGCCGATCCCCGTCAGCGAGGTCTCCCGCAAGATCGGCGGCTGGATCGAGCGGCTGGGGGACGTCTGGGTGGAGGGGCAGATCGTGCAGCTCTCGCCCCGTCCCGGCGCGGGGATGGCCTTTCTGACGCTGCGCGACCCGTCCCGGGACACCTCGATCACCGTCACCTGTTTCCGGCAGGTTTTCGAGCGCGTGAAGGACGTGATCGGCGAGGGTGCCCGCGTCGTGGTGCACGCCAAGCCGGTCTGGTACGAGCGGGGCGGCAGTCTCTCGCTGCGCGCCGCCGAGATCCGGCCCGTCGGGGTGGGTGAACTGCTGGCGCGGCTGGAGCGGTTGCGTGCGACGCTCGCCGCCGAGGGGCTGTTCGCGGCGGAGCGGAAACGGCCGCTGCCCTTCCTCCCGGGCCGGATAGGGCTGGTCACCGGCCGCGCCTCGGACGCCGAACGGGACGTGCTGCACACCGCGCGGGAGCGGTGGCCCGCGGTCCGCTTCGAGGTCCGGCACACGGCGGTGCAGGGGGTCCACGCGGTTCCGCAGATCATCGAGGCGGTCCGGGAGCTGGACGCGCGGGAGGACGTGGAGGTCGTCATCGTCACCCGGGGTGGGGGCGGGATGGAGGACCTGCTGCCGTTCTCGGACGAGCGGCTGGTCCGCGCGGTGGCCGCCTGCCGGACCCCGGTGGTCTCGGCCATCGGACACGAGGCGGACTCCCCGCTGCTGGACCTGGTCGCCGACCTCAGGTCGCGCACCCCGACGCACGCGGCCAAGGACACCGTCCCGGACGTGGGCGAGGAGCACGAGCGGATCGGGGGACTCCGGGAGCGCGCCTGGCGCGTCATCACCGGTGTCCTCGACCACGAGGAGCGGCGGCTGGACGAGGTGATGAGCCGTCCGGCGATGGCCGACCCGCTGGCCATCGTGGAGGAGCGCGCGGCGGACGTGGCGGACTGGGTGGCCCGGGGCCGCCGGGTTCTCGCCCACCGACTCGACCGCGCGGAGGACGAGTTGGCCCACACCCACGCCCGGGTGGTGGCGCTCTCCCCCGCGGCGACGCTGCGCCGCGGGTACGCCGTGCTGCGCCGCGCGGACGGCGCGGTGGTGCGCGAGGCCACCGAGGTCACGGCGGGTGAGGCGCTGCGGGCCCGGGTCGCCGAGGGCGAGTTCGAGGTCACCGTCGCCCCGCCCGGCTAGTCGCGGGGCCCGGAGGCCAGCGGGCGGAGCGCGTTGGGCGGAGCGCGTTGGGTGGGGAGCGTTCGCCCGCGTCGGACAGCTGGCGCCAGCCCCGTCGGACGAGGTGGCGCTCGGCGCGGTCGGACGGTTCGGCGTTCGCCGCGTCGCCGGGGTTCGGCCGTCCTGTCGGGGCGCGGCGCTGTCGGGGCCGGTGCTTAGGGTGAGGGTATGACGAGAGAGACGGAAGCGGAGTCCGAAGGTCCGGCTGACTCCGGGGCGTCGGGGGCCACCGCGCTCGCCTCGCTCAGCTACGAGCAGGCCCGGGCCGAACTGGTCGAGGTGGTACGGCGGTTGGAGGCGGGAGGCGTCCCGCTGGAGGAGTCGCTGGCGCTCTGGGAGCGCGGCGAGGAGCTGTCGCGGATCTGCCGGGAGTGGCTGGAGGGCGCCCGCGCCCGGCTGGACGAGGTGCTGGCGGCCGAGGAGGACGAGGAGAACGAGGACGCGGAGGACCCCGGCGACGCCGAGGACGCGGAGGAGCTGGAGGAGGACGAGGACGACGACCCGCCTCCGGGAACCCGGCGCCGCTGAACGCCCCGCGGTAGCGGTCCCGCCCCCGGTGACAGCCCCCCGGGGCGGACGCCGATCACCCCTTCCGCCACCTTCCGTCGCTTTCCGCCACCTCGCATCGCCCTCCGTCGCTTCGCGCCAGCCGCCGAACGGGCGGCACCCGAGGGGTGGTTCAGGCGCGCCCCGCCCCGGCACGGCCGAGGCGCCGAGGGGACGCCGTACGGAGGGGTGTCGACGAGCGGCCGGAGAGACGGAGAGGGGCGGAGGACGGAGAGAGGACGGACCGGGGGCTCGTCCGCACGCCCCCACCTCGCCGGGACGGCGGGCGAACGTGGCCCCGGCCACGTTTGGTCCAACGTTTAACAACATGCCTCTATCGTGGACGCCGTACCGATCTGTCACAGCGATGAAGAACAGGCACCACCGGATGACCCTCGCGCTCGATCCCACGGCCCAGAACCTGCTGTTCCACGAGGCCCACACCGCCAGTTCCTTCACGGAACAGCCGGTCTCGGACGCGCAGATCCAGGAGATCTACGAACTCGTTCGACTCGCCCCCACCGCGTTCAACCAGTCCCCACTGCGGCTGACGCTGCTCCGCACGCCGGAGGCCAGGGAACGGCTGGTGCGGCACATGGCGGAGGGCAACCGCGCGAAGACCACGGCGGCCCCGCTGACCGCGCTGCTCTCCGTCGACCTGCACTTCCACGAGCGGCTGCCGGAACTGCTGCCGCACGCGCCCCGGTTGAAAGACACGGTGTTCGCGGAGCCGGAGTCCCGGGAGCGGGCGGGCAGCCTCAACGCGGCCCTCCAGGCGGGCTACTTCATCCTCGGGGTGCGCGCCGCCGGGCTGGCCGCCGGCCCGATGACCGGATTCGACCACGCGGCCGTCGACCGGGAGTTCTTCGGTGACGGACGGCAGAGGGTGCTGCTCGCGATGAACATCGGTGTGCCCGCGCCGGACGCCTACCGGCCGCGCGCCCCGAGGCTGGCCGCGGCGGACGCCCTCACCACTCTCTGAGCCCCGCCCACGGCCCCGTGCCCCCCGTCTCCGCGGACGCGCCTCCACGGACGGGACCGGGGCCGGGGCCGGTCCAGCGGTTGCGGGGGCGGGTTCGGGGCCGGTCCGACGGGTTCGGGGCGGTTCAGGAGGTCGCGGCCTCCGCGTCGTCCCCGGGCTTCGCGGAACCGTCGTCGGTGGACGGGCTCGGGGACGGGGGGACGCTCGGGGAGGCGGGAGCGCTCGGGCTCGGGGCCCGGCGGATGTCCAGCGCCTCGACCATGTGTGTCAGCTGGCGGTCCGGAGCGGTGCCCATCACCACGGTGGTCGACTTCCCGTCGGCCGCCTCGCGGACCAGCGCGTCGTACTTGGGACCGGAGTACCGCTCCCAGTCCTCGCCCGCTATCCGCCGCGTCTTCCCGGTCTTCTCCGCGCCCCGGGTGACGTCCCGGACGAACACGTGCGGACGGCGGTCGTCGCTCTGCTCGATCGCCACGTACTCGTTGCCCGGCGCCATGAATCCGAGGTGCCAGACCGAACCGGAGTCACCCCTGGCCTGGTACCGCACCGAGGTGGCGCGCCAGTCGTCGGACAGCCCGCGCGGCGCGGCCACCGGGTACGGGGCGGCCCGCCGGGCGGAGTCCAGCTCCACCTGGTAGCTGACCCTCTTGACCGGGTCCTCGTCCTCGTCGTGCGGGACGAACACGTAGATCACGCCGGCGGCCAGCACGATCACCGCGAGCGAGATCACCATGTCCCGCACGGTCTGCCTGCCGCGTTGTTTGTCTGCTGCCACGACACCATCGTCCCCCATGGCCCGAGCCGCCCCGACCAGGGGTCATCTCCGGTGCGGGACCGCGCGGCACCGGGGACCCGGAAAGCCCGTGAAACCGCCCCGTCCCTGCTCATCCGAGGGGCCCTCTGCTCACATTGCACGCAGCTCGGTACAGTCAGGACTACCCTCAGCAGCCCGGCGTCGCCGAGCAGAAAGGTCCGCTCCGATGACCGAACACCCCCATCACCTGCCCTCCCCGCTGGAAGTCAGCCCCGAGGCCCCGGACCGCAACCTCGCACTGGAGCTGGTCCGTGTGACCGAGGCCGGAGCGATGGCCTCCGGCCGCTGGGTCGGCCGGGGCGACAAGAACGGGGCCGACGGCGCCGCCGTCAAGGCCATGCGCACCCTGATCTCCACCGTCTCGATGAACGGCGTCGTCGTCATCGGCGAGGGCGAGAAGGACGAGGCCCCGATGCTGTTCAACGGCGAGCGGGTCGGTGACGGCACCGGCGCCGAGTGCGACGTGGCCGTCGACCCGGTGGACGGCACCACCCTCACGGCGAAGGGCATGGGCAACGCGGTCTCGGTCCTGGCCGTCGCGGAGCGTGGCGCGATGTTCGACCCGAGCGCCGTCTTCTACATGGACAAGCTGGTCACGGGCCCGGCCGCCGCCGAGTTCGTGGACATCACGGCTCCCCCGTCCGTCAACGTGCGGCGGATCGCCAAGGCCAAGGGCTGCGCCCCGGACGACGTGACCGTGGTGGTGCTGGACCGCCCGCGCCACCAGGGCATCGTGCGGGAGATCAGGGAGTCCGGCGCCCGCATCAAGTTCATCTCGGACGGCGACGTGGCGGGCGCGATCATGGCCGTACGGGAGGGGACCGGTGTCGACCTGCTGCTCGGCGTGGGCGGCACCCCCGAGGGCATCATCGCGGCCTGCGCCATAAAGTGCCTGGGCGGCACCATCCAGGGCAAGCTGTGGCCGAAGGACGAGGAGGAGCGGCGGCGCGCGCTGGACGCGGGCCACGACCTGGACCGGGTGCTCCAGACCGAGGACCTGGTCGGCTGCGAGAACGTCTTCTTCGTCGCGACCGGGATCACCGACGGCGACCTGCTGCGCGGGGTGCACTACCGGGGCGAGACGGCGTCCACCCAGTCGCTGGTGATGCGGTCGAAGTCGGGCACGATCCGGCAGATCGAGTCCACGCACCGGCTGTCGAAGCTCCGGGCGTACAGCGCGATCGACTTCGACCGGGCCTCCTGAGCGATCCCCACGGCGCCGCGCGGCGGCCCGCCCCTCCGGCCCGGCGCCCGGTGTGCCCCGGACTGCCGGGGTGGGCGGAGCCGCCGGTGACCGTACGGCGGGCGGCGCCCGGCGGCACGCTCCCGCGTGGCCGCCTCCGCCAGGCGCTCTTCTCCCGGACCGGCCGGGGCCGTCCCCGAACCGGCCAGGTCTGGGTACCGGGCCCGGACACCGGGCCCGCGTGAGTCAACTCCCCTGCCACACCCCGGCGTTCACGCGATGCGCGGGGTTCCGACCTCGGCGGAGGTGGCGACGCTTCCGGCGGTCGCGGCCTCCCGACGGCGTCTGCGGGCGAGCATCACCCGGCGCTCGGCCGCCGTCAGCCCGCCCCACACGCCGTACGGCTCGGGGAGCACCAGCGCGTGCTCGCGGCACTCGACCAGCACCGGGCAGCGCGCGCAGACGCGTTTGGCCGCCTGTTCCCTGGAGAGCCGGGCCGCGGTGGGCTCCTTCGACGGCGCGAAGAAGAGCCCCGCCTCGTCCCGTCGGCAGACCGCCTCCGAGTGCCAGGGGTTCGCCTCGTCGTCGCGCGGCGGGGTGTGCTGGGCGGGGACTGGGGCGGCGGCCTTCAGGGACTGATGCGGCGGTTGCAGCACGGTCTACTCCTGACGAGACGGCTACGGCAGAGGTCGGGCTACCGATCGGTGCACCTTCACCCGTCTTGCTGCGCACGGCAGTTCGCGCTGCTCACCGTGCGAGAGACGATGACCGAGCCCTACCCGCTGTGCGCGGCGGTATTCATACCGTGGCGCTCCGCCCGCGCCCCTGGCGCGCGCCCCCGTCGCGCCCCCTGCGCCGTCGCAACACCCGCGCGTACGGCGCACGAACCGGCACACCTCCCCCCACGTCTACCGACGGCCGGGCGGGCCGGGCGGGGCAGGACGCGACGCGACCCGGACGCCGACGCCGGTCCCGCGCGGACGCCGCTCAGTCCTTGTCGAGCCGGGGGCCGCCGTGGCGGCGGTCGCTCCGCGGGTGGAAGGTGTGCAGCAGGTTCCGCAGCCGCCGCCCCACGGTGGTCTTCACCTCGACGCCGCCGAATACCGCGGCCCCCTGCACCAGCACCACGGGGGCGTTGGGGTCGGGCGCCTCGCCCGTCGGCACGTCGAAGCCGCCGAAGACGCCCACGCCCTTCTGCCGGAGGGTGACGTTCTCCGGGACCTTGATCTCGACCCCGCCGAAGATCGCCGTCGCGTTGATCACGACGTACTGGTGCTCGAAGATCCCCTCGCTCAGGTCGAGTTCGACCCCGCCGAAGAGGGCGAAACCGTTCACCCGGCGGGGCACCCGCCAGCGGCCCTCCCGGCTCGCCTCACCGAAGATCGCGACGACCTGCTCGGTGGGCAGCGGCACCGGCGAGGGGGCGTACTGCGCGGAGTCGTACGCCGGCGGGTCGGGCTCCGGGCGCCCGGCCGGGAGATCGCGCACCAGGAGGTCCAACTCGCCGGTGGTCTTGGAGGAGTAGACGGCCTCCACCCGCTCGGAGTGCTCCTCGGCGTCCAACCGCCCCTCGGCCAGGGCTTCCCGGAGGATGTCGGCTATCCGGTCCCGGTCGGCGTCGGAGGCGCGCACGGCGCCCTCGGCGACCGGCGACGCGGCTCCGGCCTGCGGCACGGGGGCCTTCTCCGCGGCGCCCCCCGATTCCAGCGGTGTGTCAGTCACGGCCTCAGCGTACCCAGACGCGATAGATCGCGACCACCCCACGGCGGGACTCGTTGAGCGCCAGCTCACAGGACCTCACCGGTTCCGCGGGCCGGCCGGCGTTCTACGCTGTGAGACGCGCTTTCGCACGACCGCCCGGAGCGCCGAGCGAGGATGAGAGGAACCGCCCCCTGATGTCTGCCAGCCCCCGCCCCTCCCGTCCGGAGTTCTCCTACACGGATCTGCTGCCGGTGGGCCCGGACGCGACCCCGTACCGGCTGGTGACCACCGAGGGGGTCCGCACGGTCGAGGCGGGCGGGCGCACCTTCCTGGAGGTCGCCCCGGAGGCGCTGCGCCAGCTGGCGCGGGAGGCGATGCACGACATCTCGCACTACCTGCGCCCCGAGCACCTCGCCCAGCTCCGCCGCATCCTGGACGACCCGGAGGCCAGCGCCAACGACCGTTTCGTCGCGCTGGACCTGTTGAAGAACGCCAACATCGCCGCCGCCGGGACGCTGCCGATGTGCCAGGACACCGGCACCGCGATCGTCATGGGCAAGCGCGGCCAGGGCGTCCTGACCGAGGGGGGCGACGAGCGGGCGCTCTCGCACGGCGTCTTTGACGCGTACACCGAGCTGAACCTGCGCTACTCGCAGATGGCGCCGCTCACCATGTGGGACGAGCGGAACACCGGATCCAACCTGCCCGCCCAGGTGGAGCTGTACGCGACCGACGGCGACGAGTACGGGTTCCTGTTCATGGCCAAGGGCGGTGGCAGCGCCAACAAGTCCTTCCTGTACCAGGAGACCAAGGCGGTGCTGAACGAGTCCTCCATGATGCGGTTCCTGGAGGAGAAGATCCGCTCGCTGGGTACCGCGGCCTGCCCGCCGTACCACCTCGCCATCGTCGTCGGCGGGACGAGCGCCGAGTACGCCCTCAAGACCGCGAAGTACGCCTCCGCGCACTACCTCGACGAACTGCCCGCCGAGGGTTCGCCGGACGGGCACGGCTTCCGCGATCGGGAGCTGGAGGAGCGGGTCTTCGAGCTGACCCAGCGCATCGGCATCGGCGCCCAGTTCGGCGGCAAGTACTTCTGCCATGACGTGCGCGTCGTGCGGCTGCCCCGGCACGGCGCCTCCTGCCCGGTGGCGATCGCCGTCTCCTGTTCGGCCGACCGGCAGGCCAGGGCGAAGATCACCGCCGAGGGCGTCTTCCTGGAGCGGCTGGAGACGGATCCGGCGCGCTTCCTGCCGGACACCACCGAGGCGCAGCTGACCGAGGGCGCGGGCGCGGACCTGGAGGCCGTGCGGGTCGACCTGTCCCGTCCGATGTCCGAGATCCGGGCGGAGCTGTCCCGGCATCCGGTCAAGACCCGACTCTCGCTCACCGGCACCCTGGTGGTGGCCCGGGACATCGCCCACGCCAAGATCAAGGAGCGGCTGGACGCGGGCGAGGAGATGCCCCAGTACCTGAAGGACCACCCGGTCTACTACGCGGGCCCGGCCAAGACCCCCGAGGGGTACGCCTCCGGCTCCTTCGGACCGACCACCGCGGGCCGGATGGACGCCTACGTCGAGCAGTTCCAGGCGGCCGGGGGCTCGCTGGTGATGCTCGCGAAGGGGAACCGCAGCAAGCAGGTCACCGAGGCGTGCGCCGCGCACGGCGGCTTCTACCTCGGCTCCATCGGTGGCCCGGCGGCACGGCTCGCGCAGGACTGCATCCGGAAGGTCGAGGTCCTGGAGTACGCCGAGCTGGGCATGGAGGCGGTCTGGCGGATCGAGGTGGAGGACTTCCCCGCCTTCATCGTCATGGACGACAAGGGCAACGACTTCTTCGCCGACCCGGCGCCGGAGCAGACCTTCGTCACCTCCATCCCGGTGCGCCGGGGCTCCTGACCCCGGCCGCCGCCACCGGCGCGCCGGCCACCCCGGGGCGCGGGCACCCGACCTCCGGCCCGGCGACCGCCCGCGCGCTCCGGCCCGGCGCCCGCGCGCCGCGACCGGCGTGCCCCGGCGCTGACGGATGGGCGCGGCGGACGGGAATGCCGGCGGTCCCGCGTGACGCTGGACCGTACGGAGGTGCAGCACCATGACCCAGAGCACGGACCCGGCCGAGTACCGCGTCGCCCACGACTCACTCGGTGAGGTGCGGGTGCCCGTCCACGCCAAGTGGGGGGCGCAGACGCAGCGGGCGGTGGAGAACTTCCCGATCAGCGGCCAGCGGCTGGAGCGCGCGCACATCGCGGCGCTGGCCCGGATCAAGGCGGCGGCGGCACTGGTCAACGCGCGGCTGGGGGTGCTGGACCCGCCGCTGGCCGAGGCGGTGCGCGCCGCGGCGCTGGAGGTGGCGGAGGGCCGGTGGGACGCCGAGTTCCCGGTCGACGTCTTCCAGACCGGTTCGGGCACCTCCTCCAACATGAACATGAACGAGGTTCTGGCGACGCTGGCCACCGAACGGCTGGGCTCCCCCGTCCACCCCAACGACCACGTCAACGCGAGCCAGTCCTCGAACGATGTCTTCCCCTCCTCCCTGCACGTCGCGGCGGTGGCGGCGGTGACGGGGGACCTCGTCCCGGCGCTGGAGCGGCTGGCGGGGTCGCTGGAGGCCAAGGCGGCGGAGTTCGCCGACGTGGTGAAGTCCGGCCGCACCCACCTGATGGACGCCACCCCCGTCACCCTGGGCCAGGAGTTCGGCGGCTACGCCGCCCAGGCGCGGTACGGGGTGGAGCGGCTGCGCGCCGTGCTGCCCCGGCTGGCGGAACTGCCGCTGGGCGGGACCGCGGTGGGCACCGGCATCAACACCCCGCCCGGGTTCGCCGCCGCCGTCATCGCGGAGGTCGCGCGGGACACCGGGCTGCCGCTCACCGAGGCGCGGGACCACTTCGAGGCGCAGGGCGCGCGGGACGGACTGGTGGAGCTGTCGGGCCAGCTGCGTACCGTCGCGGTGGGGCTGACGAAGATCTGCAACGACCTGCGCTGGATGGGCTCGGGCCCGCGCACCGGTCTCGCGGAGATCGCGCTGCCCGACCTCCAGCCCGGCTCCTCGATCATGCCGGGCAAGGTGAACCCGGTGGTGCCGGAGGCGGTGCTGATGGTGGCGGCGCAGGTCACCGGGGCGGACGCGACGGTCGCCGCGGCGGGCGCCGCGGGCAACTTCGAACTCAACGTGATGCTGCCGGTGATGGGCAAGAACGTGCTGGAGTCGGTGCGGCTGCTGGCCAACGCGAGTCGTCTGCTGGCCGACCGCACCGTCGACGGGATCACCGCGAACGTCGAACGGGCCAGGGAGTACGCCGAGTCGTCACCCTCGGTGGTCACCCCGCTGAACCGCTACCTCGGGTACGAGAACGCGGCGGCCGTCGCGAAGCTGGCGCTGGCCGAGCGGCTGACCATCCGCGAGGCGGTGCTGCGCGCCGGGCACGTGGAGCGCGGCGACCTCACCCTGGAGCAGCTGGACGAGGCGCTCGACGTTCTGCGCATGACCCACCCCTGAGCGGGCGCGCCGCCGAGCGCCGCCGCCGGGGGACCGCCGCTCGCGGGCCCGTTCGGACCGGCCCCGGCCGCTCCGGGCGCCCGCGCACGCCGCCGGGGGCCCGGCCGGTTCGCGACCGGGGCCCTGCCGGGGGCGCGCGGCCGGATCCGGGGGCGCGCGGCCGGGGCCGCGACCGGGTCCGGGTCCGCCGGTACTCGTATGGGTAGCGATGGCTCGCGGAGGGCGGCGGTGGCCGCGACGCGCGCCTAGGATCTGCCCATGACAGCGCACAGGGCGGCGGGCGGGCCGGAGGCGGGCGACTGGGCGCCAGGTACGCAGATCCTGTGGCGCTACCGGGCCAACGGCGCCGCCCACCACCACATCTGCCGCCCGATGACGGTGGTGCGGGACTCCCCCGAACTGCTGGCCGTGTGGATGGCGCCGGGCACGCTCTGCGTCAAACCCGAACTGGCGGACGGCACTCCGGTCCACCGCGAACCGCTCGCGACGCGGTACACCAAACCCCGCTCCCTGGTCCGTGACCACTGGTCGGGCAGCGGGGTCCTCAAACTGGCGCGCCCCGGCGACCCCTGGTCGGTGTGGCTCTTCTGGGAGCGCGACTGGCGGTTCCGGAACTTCTACGTCAACCTCGAAGAGCCGCGCCTCCGTTGGGCGGGCGGCGTCGACTCCGAGGACCACTTCCTGGACATCACCGTGGACGCGCACGGCCACTGGGAGTGGCACGACGAGGACGAGTTCGCGGAGGCACAGCGCCAGGGTCTGATGGGCCCCCGGCAGGCGGCCCGGGTGCGGGAGGCGGCCCGGCGGGCGCTGGACCGGATCCGCGCCTGGGACCCCCCGTTCGGGGACGGCTGGGAGGACTGGCGGCCGGACCCCGGCTGGCCGGTGCCCCGGCTGCCGGACGACTGGGACCGCGAACCCCCGCCCGCGCGCCCGGTGGAGCACCGGGAGGGATCGGGAGGGATGCGGTGATTGCTGCCGTCACGTCCGGTGGGGGACCGCCGGGACCGGCGAGGGGGCTACCGGCACGGACCTCCCGGTGCCCCTTGATACGCCCCCATACTGCAAACGTAGGATCAACCTCCGTAGGCGCGTTGCCACACAACTCCCCACCCCTCAACGGGGACTTGACGGGTGGCCAGAGAGGAGCCCAGTCGTGAGCAGCACCGATCGGCTCGGGGCGTACGAGGACTTCGACCGGACCGGGATTGACCGCTCCGGCCAGGCGGAGGCATTCGACGCCATCGGCAATCGTTACGACGATGCCTTTCCGCACAAGGAGGGACAGATCGCCTCGGGCGAGTGGCTGCTCGCCCAACTGCCCGCCGGGTCCCACATCCTGGACCTCGGCTGTGGCACCGGGCTGCCCACCGCGCGCCAGCTCTGCGACGGGGGCCACCGGGTGACCGGGACAGACCTCTCCCCCGGCATGCTGAAGCGCTCACGGCAGCACGTTCCCGAGGGCAGCTTCCACCGGGTGGACATCGCGGACCTGGAACGCCGCGCGCTCGGCCCGTTCGACGGGGCGGTGGCGTTCTTCTCGCTGCTGATGCTGCCGCGCCAGGAGATTCCCTTCGCCCTGCGTATGCTCCATGGTCAACTGCGCGGGGAGGGCCCGCTCGCGCTGGGCATGGTGGAGTCGGATGTGAATGACTTCTCGATTCCGTTCCTGGGCCACACAGTTCGGGTATCCGGCTATCTGCGGGATGATCTGCGCAAGGTCGTGTCGGACGCGGGATTCGAGATCGTCGGGGAGGACACCTACGCCTATGCGCCCGCCAGTACGGATGTGCCCCCCGAGATCCAGATCTTCCTGCACTGCCGACGACGCCCGTAGACCCGAGCGCCCAGCTTCGGGCGCGCCCGACGCGCAGCCCCGGATGGATGGAAACCGAACGCGTGACGGAGCACGAGATGCCTGCGGCCAGCACGGCCGAGCCGTCAGGCCGACCAGATACGACGGAGCGAGCCCCCATGGCGCACGCCGCGATCCCTGACCCGCGCTACGGGGAACATGCCGGCGATCCCGGCAGCGGCTCCTCCGACGCGCAGTCGCCCCGCCCGAACGGCGAGGCGGCGGAACGGGTGCGCCCGCGTCCGCTCGATCCGGAGGTCGAGGGCCCACCAGGTGGGCGCGCGGGAGCGGTTCAGAGCGGGGGAAGCGGCACGGTGCCGGGAACGCGCGGTGGCCCCCTCGGAGACGAGGGCGGTGCCGCCGGGCATCCGCCAGCCGACGACAGCGAGGGCGAAGTGCCGGAGATCTCCGCGGCGGACGAGACGGCCGAGCGTGAGCGGCGCGGCGGGGACCGGCTGCGCTTCGTCGGCGCGGCCACCCGGCGGATCGCCCGCGGCGTCGACCTGGACGAGACCGTTCTGGGCCTGTGCCGGGCGAGCGTGCCCGCCTACGCCGACGCCATCCTCGTCTACCTCCGCGACCCCCTGCCGGTGGGGGACGAGCGCCCTGCCAGCCCGATGGTCCTGCGGCTCCGCCGCAGCGACCGGGTTCCGGAACGCCCGCAGACCACCGACCCGACGCTCGGTCCGGTCGGTCTGGTGGCGCCCGGTGAGGCGCTGCGGCCCGACTCCGGCGAGGCCGCCTCCGAGTTGGCCGAGGTCCGGGTGGGCGGCCCGCTCGCCGAGGTGCTGCGCGGGGTGCGGCCGGTCTTCGCCGAGGCCCCGGGCGCGCGGGACGCGCTGCCCGAGCTGATCGGCCCGGCCCGCGACCTCCCGTCGGGGCACCGCGCGATCCTGGCGCCGCTGCGCGGGCGGCGGCGGGTGATCGGCGCGGCCGTGTTCCTGCGCCGTCCCGCCCGGCCCGCGTTCGAACCGGACGACCTGCTGATCGCCGCACAGCTCGCCACGCACACCGCGCTCGGTGTGGACAAGGCGGTCCTCTACGGCCGTGAGGCGTACATCGCGGACGAGTTGCAGCGCACCATGCTTCCGGACGAACTGCCGCAGCCGACGGGCGTGCAGCTGGCCAGCCGGTACCTCCCGGCGGCCGAGACCGCCCGGGTCGGCGGCGACTGGTACGACGCGATCCCGCTGCCCGGCAGCCGGGTCGCGCTCGTCGTCGGGGACGTCATGGGCCACTCGATGACGTCCGCCGCGATCATGGGGCAGCTGCGCACCACCGCGCAGACCCTGGCCGGTCTCGACCTGCCGCCCCAGGAGGTCCTGCACCACCTCGACGAGCAGGCGCAGCGGCTGGGCAGCGACCGCATGGCCACCTGCCTCTACGCCGTCTACGACCCGGTGGCGCACCGCATCATCGTGGCCAACGCGGGCCATCCACCACCCGTGTTGCTGCACCGGGGCGGCCGGGCCGAGGTCCTGCGTATACCGGCCGGTGCCCCGATCGGGGTCGGCGGCGTCGACTTCGAGGCGGTGGAGCTGGACGCCCCGGCGGGCGCGACCCTGCTCCTCTACACCGACGGCCTCGTCGAGTCCCGGCAGCGTGACGTGTGGACGGGCATCGAGCACCTGCGGGAGAAGCTGGCCGAGACGGCCCGGCTGACCCGCCCGGACGCCTCGGCCCCGCTGGAGCCGCTCTGTGACGAGGTGCTGGACATCCTCGGCCCGGGCGACCGGGACGACGACATAGCCCTGCTCGCCGCCCGGTTCGACGGGATCGCCCCGAGTGACGTGGCCTACTGGTACCTCGACCCCCGGGCGCAGACGGCCGGTCAGGCGCGTCGCCTGGCCCGCCGCGCGCTGGCCCGCTGGGGTCTCGACGAACTCACCGAGTCGGTGGAGCTGCTGGTCAGCGAGGTCGTCACGAACGCCGTGCGGTACGCCGAACGCCCCATCACCCTGCGGCTGTTGCGCACCCAGACGCTGCGCTGCGAGGTCGGCGACGACGTCCCGCAGCTGCCACGGCTGCGGCAGGCCCGTGCGACGGACGAGGGCGGCCGGGGCCTGTACCTGGTCAACAAGCTGGCGCGGCGCTGGGGCGCCACCCGGCTGTCCACCGGCAAGGTGGTCTGGTTCGAGCTGGCGGTGCCGTCCGCGGCCGGAGACGGCGCGCTCTGACACGGCACCAGCACCATCAGCACCGTCGACGGTGGCCGCGCCCGGCGCGGGGAGGAGCGGGGATGTCGCGGAGGGGTCGGGCGGCGTTCGGTGGCGTCGCGGTGGGCGTCGCTCTGGTACTGGCCGCACCGGTGGCCCAGCCCGCCGTGGCCGCTGGCCCAACCAGCACGTTCGGCCCAGTCAGCACGGCCGAACGCCTCGCGCCGAGCCGGGAGTCGGCGCCCCGGCCTCCGCTGGATCTCCCGTTGAGCAACGCCGACGGGGAGCGGGCGGGCGGCGTGCACCCCGCGCTGCCCACCGACGGCGCCGTCCTGGAGCGGATGCTCGACCGGGCTCGCGCCATGGACGTACCGCCCCGCCGGTACGCCGCGCTGCTCTGGCAGCACTGGCTGGTGCGGGCGGCGGACGCCGCCGGTATCGGGCTGCGGGACTGGGATCCGGCGGGCGGTGTCGAGCGCAACGAGCGGACCGTGCACGCCGTGTACACCTTCTACGGCGACCTCTTCCTCGCCAACCCCCGCCTCCAGTGGGCCGGGATGGCCAACATGATCGGGCCGTCGCTCGCCGGTGGCTTCCTCGACCTGGACGCGCTCGGCCGACTCGGCCCGCTGCTCGCCGCGCGACTCGCCGAGCAGCCCGCCGAGGTCCGCGCCGCGCTCCCCCGCGAGGTGCGGGATCTGGCGGAGGGGGGCCCGCCGCCGGGTGAACTCCCGTGGTTCGAGAGCGTGTTCCTGGCCATGCAGAAGCACGTCTTCATGGACCAGGCCGCCGCCCACCTGGCCTACGAGCAGGGTGGGCTGGACGCGATCCGCGAGATGCGCGCGGCCGGTCTGCTGGACGACAAGGCCGTCGGCGCCTGGCGGGACATCGACTCGGGCGGGGACGAGCGGGTCGGGCGCGGCAACGCGGTGCTGCTCGACCGCGAGCAGAACCAGATCCTGCCGGAGCAGTGGAACTCGATGTACCGGCGGCACGCCCCGGTCGGCCCGGCCCTGACCTACGCCCTGACGGTGGTGGGCAGCGCTTCCATCCCGGGCACGCGCACCCCTGGGCAGTACGCGCCGCTGCGCGTCACCGGTCCGCTGACCGGCGCACGGCTGAGCACTCCGCTCCCGGCGTTCAACCTCGCGGACCAGGACCGTCGTTGGCGCTACATCGTCGACGACACCCTCCCCGCCTACCAGCGGCTGCTGCGGGTGGACCCGGCGCGGGTGCGGGCGATCGTCGCCTCACCGATGGAGGAGCGGGTGGCCGAACAGCGCCTCTCCCGCCGCTGGCCGCGAGTGGCCGCGGGGCTGCTCACCGGCTGGCGGCTCGAACTCCCGGCCTCTTCCGGCGCGTCGGCACCGGGCGTCGCTGCCCGCGCCGCCGGGCCCGCCCCCGGGCGCGTCTGACGGGACCGGCCGCACCGGCCCACGGACGCGCGCACGGGCGGACCGGCGTGTCCTTCCCGGCGGGGCCGAACACCCCGCGCACTCCGTGCCGTTCCTGAACACACGCGTGCCCCGGACGGAATCCTCCGTCCGGGGCACGTGCATCCCGGTCGCCGGGGTGACCCGTGGGTCAGGCGGCGAGCTGGGCCTCGGCCTCCAACGTCGTACCGACGGCCTGCACCACCGCGGCGATCTTGAACGCCTCCTGGATGGTCTCCCGGTCGACGCCCGCCTTGCGGAGCACCTGCTCGTGCGAGTCCAGGCACATCCCGCAGCCGTTGATCGCGGAGACGGCGAGCGACCACAGCTCGAAGTCCGCCTTGTCCACACCCGGGTTACCGATCACGTTCATCCGCAGCCCGGCGCGGAGCGTGCCGTACTCGGGGTCGGAGAGCAGATGACGGGTGCGGTAGTAGACGTTGTTCATCGCCATGACGGCCGCGGCCGCCTTGGCCGCCCCGTACGCCTCGTCGCTCAGGTTCTCCTTCGCCTCGGGCTCCAGCGCGCGCAACGCGATGCCGGAGCGGGAGGCGATGGCACAGGCCAGCACGGTTCCCCACAGCTGCTGCTTGGGGAGGTCCGAGTTGCCTATGACGGAGCCCAGGTTGAGCTTCAGGTCCTTGGCGTAGTCGGGCAGGGCCGACTTCAGGTCATCGAGCGCCATGGGGCTCACTCACCGGCCAGCAGCTTGACCGGGTCGAGGGTCTCCTCGCCCTGGGTCCAGTTGCAGGGGCACAGCTCGTCGGTCTGGAGCGCGTCGAGGACCCGGAGGACCTCCTTCGGGTTCCGGCCGACCGAACCGGCGGTCACCATGGTGAACTGGATCTCGTTGTTCTGGTCCACGATGAAGACGGCGCGCTGGGCGAAGCCGTCGGCGCCCTCGATGCCCAGGTCCCGCATCAGCTGGTGCTTGGAGTCGGCCAGCATCGGGAAGGGCAGGTCGCGCAGGTCGTCGTGGTCCCGGCGCCAGGCGTGGTGGACGAACTCCGAGTCGCCGGAGAAGCCGAGGACCTGGGCGTCGCGGTCAGCGAACTCGTCGTTCAGCTTCCCGAAGGCCGCGATCTCGGTGGGGCAGACGAAGGTGAAGTCCTTCGGCCAGGCGAAGATGACCTTCCACTTACCTTCGTAGGTCTTGTGGTTGATCGTCTCGAACTCCTTGCCCTTCTCCAGGGAGACACAGGCGGTCAGTTCGAACTCGGGGAACTTGTCACCGACAGTGAGCAACGCGCACTCCTTGCAGGACGGAACGCCTCCGTGCGGGAGGGTTCCTGAGGGTTGGACGATCCCCACAGTGCCACAGAGATCATTGATCGCGGAAATAGCCGGATACGGAGCGGCTGATCGCCTTCCCCTATCAGTCCCGGCCCGCCCTCACCTCGTCGTCCCCTCCCAGCGGCCCCGCCACCACCGTCCGCGCCCGGCCCGCCACCGGTCATCCGGCCCTGGCCGCCCGGCCGTTGGGACCTCACCACCCGGCCACGGCGCTCCGCGCACGGTAACCCCCGCCGCCCCGCCCGCACCAGCGCCGTACCGCACCCCGGGACCTCCCCCGGCCATCCGGACCGTCCTACGGCCCCGACGGGACGACGGGCAGGTCACACCCCGGACGGCACCCGGGGACCCGGCCCCGGAGCGGGACGGGGACGGCGGGGACGGGGACAGCGGGGACTGGGACAGCGGGGACTGGGGCGCGGCAGGCCGGGACAGCGCGGGGGCGGGGAGCCAGGACCGGCCGGGGGATCAATCGGCCGAGAGGATAAACTTGCCGCGATTGATCGCATGTCGGTATCAGTGGCGGTATCGGGAACGGGAGCGGAGGTGGTCGCGGTGCGGATCGGAACCGTCCGCGCGCCCTCGCCGCCGCGCCCCCGGGCCCTCGCGGCCGCACGTCCGGTGGCCGCCTCGGCGCCGCGCTCGCCGTCCGCCTCCGGGGAGTCCCGTCCATGACGCGCTCCACCCCCACGCTGCCCGCGCAGCGAGGCGGGAAGGCGAAGACGCCGAGCCTCGCCCAGCTGCGCGCCTTCGCCGCAGTCGCCGATCATCTGCACTTCCGCGAGGCCGCCAGCGCGATCGGCATGAGCCAGCCCGCGCTCTCCGGCGCCGTCGCCTCGCTGGAGGAGGCGCTGGGCGTGCGGCTGCTGGAGCGGACCACGCGCAAGGTGCTGCTCTCCCCAGCCGGGGAGCGGATGGCGGCCCGCGCCCGCGAGGTGCTGAACGCGGTGGGCGAACTGCTGGAGGAGGCCGAAGCCGCCCGGGTCCCGTTCACCGGTCCCCTGCGGCTGGGTGTGATCCCCACCGTGGCCCCGTACCTGCTGCCCACGGTGCTCGGCCTGGTGCGTGACCGCTATCCGCGGCTGGACCTGCGGGTCCACGAGGAGCAGACGGCCTCCCTGCTGGACGGCCTGGCACGCGGACGACTCGACCTGCTGCTGCTCGCGCTCCCGACGGGGGCGCCGGGGCTGCGCGAACTGCCGCTGTTCGACGAGGACTTCGTCCTGGTCACCCCGGAGTCGCACCCCTGCGCCGGTCGGACGGGTCTCCCCCGGTCCGCCCTCCGGGAGCTCGACCTGCTCCTGCTGGACGAGGGCCACTGCATGCGCGACCACACCCTGGACATCTGCCGGGAGGCGGGCGTCGCCCACGGAGCCCGGTCAGGCGACGCGCCGGTCTCCACCACCGCCGCCGGGCTGTCCACCCTCGTTCAGCTGGTCGCGGGCGGGCTGGGCGTCACGCTGCTTCCGCGGACCGCGCTGCGTGTGGAGACCGCCCGCAACGAGGCACTGGCCACCAGCCGCTTCGCCGATCCGGCGCCCGCCCGGCGGATCGGCCTGGCGATGCGCGCGGGCGCGGCACGGGAGGAGGAGTTCGTCCTCTTCGCGGACTCCCTCCGCTCCGCCCTCGGGGACCTGCCGGTCCGCCTCGTCGACTGAGCCCGCGCCCCGCCGTCCCGCTCCCCGGCCAGGCGGTCAGTCGGCGGGTGGTGGCTGCTCGCGGGGTGGGCGGCCCCGGCGCGGATGCGGACGGGCGTCGTCCGGCAGCCGTCCGGCGTCCCGCAGCGCGCGGCGGAGCAGGAAGTCGATCTGCGCGTTGGTGGACCGCAGTTCGTCGGCCGCCCAGCGGGCCAGCGCCTCGTACATCACCGGGTCGAGGCGCAGCAGCACCTGCTTCCGGCGGGCCGGGGTGGCGCGGGACCGTGGACGCGCGGCCGTGCCCTCCACCGCCTCCGCCCGGTCGGGGGCGGCTTCGGGGGAGGGTCCGGTGACGCTGGGACCGTCGTCCGGTGTTCCCGGTGCACCGCTTCCGGGGGTTCCGGGCTCGGGCGGGTCGGTCACTGATCCGTCCGTTACTGGTAGAGGGAGCCCGCGTTGACGATCGGGTGCGGGGTGCGGTCCCCGCAGAGCACCACGAGCAGGTTGCTGACCATCGCCGCCTTGCGCTCCTCGTCCAGTTCCACGAAGTTCTGCTCGGTGATCCGGGAGACGGCGTCCTCCACCATTCCACAGGCCCCTTCGACGATCTTCTCCCGCGCGGCGACGACGGCGCCCGCCTGCTGCCGCTGGAGCATCGCGGACGCGATCTCCGGAGCATAGGCGAGGTGGCTGAAGCGTGACTCGATGATCCGCACACCCGCCGCCCGGACCCGCGCGGTCAGCTCGACCGCCAGCTTCTCGGTGATCTCCTCGGCGTTGCCCCGGAGGGAGAGTTCACCCTCGTCCTGCGCGTCGTAGGGGTACTCGATGGCGATGTGCCGGACGGCGGCCTCGGTCTGGGTGGAGACGAACTCGACGAAGTCGTCCACCGAGAAGGTGGCCTGCGCGGTGTCCCGCACCTGCCAGACCACCACGGCGGCCAGTTCGACGGGGTTGCCGTAGGCGTCGTTGACCTTGAGGACGGCGGTCTCGTGGTTCCGCACCCGGGTGGAGATCTTCTTCCGGGTCGTCAGCGGGTTGACCCAGCGCAGCCCGTCCGTCCGGATGGTGCCGGTGTACCGGCCGAAGAGCTGGACGACCCGTGCCTCACCCGGTGCCACCATGTTCAGCCCGGACATCGCGAAGACCGAGCCGATCAGCGTCAGGATGCCCAGGACGAGGAGCGCCGCTCCCGCGCCGGGCGCGCTCATGCCGAGCAGCGACTCCCCGCCCAGCACCGCCCCGCCGCCCACGATGGCGGCCGCTCCGACGAGCACCCCCAGCAGCGAGAGCAGCAGGCCGAGCGCCCCGCTGACGTTGGCGGCGGCGGTCTCCTCCACCTCGGGCTGCGGCATCGCGGCGAGGTCCGGCGTATCGCCGGGTCCGCCCTCCCCCGGGTGCGAAACCGTCGCTGCCGGGACCGGGGCGGGCGCGGAGTGGTTGTCGGGCATCTGGTTCCCCATCTCTCAGTGGTCGGCGGGGACGGTCGCTGGCCGCGCGGAACCTGCGGAGCGCGGCCGGCCGTGTCCCCGTGCTGTGCCAGGCGATGCCCCCCGTGCACGCGCCAGCTGGCGCCGCGCCCTTGAGTGATGGCATGCGTCTAGCAAAGTGATAACACTTTAACGTCTGGACGCGATCCTGGCCAGCCGCCCACCCCCGCCCCGCGCCCAGTCCCCCACCCGTCCGCCCCTCGTCGGCGCCCGGAGAACCGGTGCCCGACGGCGTGCGCCCGGCGCGCTCACGCTCCGCCCACCACGGAGAAACCCCCGGTCAACCCCTGCCGCGCGGGCTGCGTCCCCCTTTCCGGCGCCCTCGTCCAGCGGTCGGGACCACCGCTCGCGGGACGGCGCGGGCACCACCTCACCGGCCGCCCACCGGGCCGCCACGACACCGGAACGAGCGGGAGCGCACAGATGCAGGTACCGGCCGGGGCGTCGGAGACCGCACCCCGGACCGGGGAGGCGGCCGGGCCGAGCACCGGCGCGCCAACCGGTCACATACCGGACACGCGGCCGGGCCGCGCCCTCCGCCGGACACTCGCGCTCGTCCGGCGGCCGTACTGGGACCCGCCGGACGAGCGCCGCGTCGTCCGGCGGTGGCCCGCGCTCGCCGCGACCTGCGTCGGCACCCTCTTCTTCCTGCTCTCCCTCACCCCCTCGCTGGTCCCGCGCCCCTGGGCACTCCAGGGCGTGATGGGCGGGATCACGGCGGCCATGGGGTACGGCGTCGGGGCGCTGGTGGGCTGGCTGCTGCGGCTCACGCTCGGCGGGCTCTGGCGGCGCCACGCGCCGTGGCCGCGTCCCGGGGAGCGCTGGCGGGCCCGCGGCTGGCAGGCGTACTACGTGCTGAGCACCGGGCTCACCATCACCGCGCTGTCCTGGAGCGCGGACGCCCAACGGGAACTCCGTCGCCTCCAGGACATGCCGGAGACCCTGACCTGGCACTCCCTGATGATCACGCTGATCGCCCTGGGCGTCGGCTGTCTCCTCCTGCTGCTGGCGCGGGCGGTGCGGCTCGCCACCCGGGAACTCATCAGCGGACTCGGCCGGTTGCTGCCCCGTCCGGCCGCCATCGTCGCGGGCGTGCTGATCAGCGCCACCGTGGTCGCGGTCGGCACCCGGGACGTCCTCTTCGACCGGGGCATCGTGGACGTGGTGGCCCGGGTCGCGGAGAGCACCAACCGCGGCACCAAGGACGGCGTCACGCAGCCCGGTTCCCGCTACGTGTCGGGCAGCCCGCACTCCCTGGTCAAGTGGGACGACCTGGGGTACGAGGGACGGAACTTCGCCGGTTCCGGGCTGACCGCCCGGCAGATCGCCTCCGTCACCCGCAAACCCGCGCGCGATCCGGTCCGCGTCTACGTCGGGGAGCAGAGCGCCGACGGGTTCACCGCCCGGGCCCGGCTGGCCGTCCGGGAGCTGGAGCGGACCGGCGCCTTCGACCGCGAGGTCCTGGCCATCGCGGGCACCACCGGCATGGGCTGGGTCAACTCCACGGACGCCGAACCGCTGGAGTACCTGTACGGCGGGGACACCGCCATCGTCGCGGTGCAGTACTCGTACCTGCCCAGCTGGGTCTCCTTCCTGGTCGACAAGGAGCAGGCGGGCCGGGCCAACCGCGCCCTGGTCAAGGCGGTACGCGAGCGCTGGCTCCAGGAACCACCCCGGGAGCGCCCGAAGTTGGTGGTGTTCGGCGAGAGTCTGGGCGCCTACGGCATCGAGGCGGCCTTCGACGGCCCCGCCGACCTGCTGTCCAAGGTGGACGGCGCCTTCCTGGCGGGCTCCCCGAACTTCTCACCGATCCGCGAACGGCTCACCGCCGCCCGCGATCCCGGCAGCCCGGTGTGGCGCCCGCGGTACCGGGAGGGGCGCAACTTCCGGTTCGCGCAGTGGCCCGACCGGGACTTCGACCGTCCCCCGGCCGCCTGGGAACACCCGCGCGTGGCCTATCTCCAGAACGCCTCGGACGCGATCGTCTGGTGGTCGTGGAGCCTGGCCTTCGAGCGCCCGGAGTGGCTGTCCGGCCCCCGTGGCCCGGACATCACCTCCGGTGTGCGGTGGTTCCCGCTCATCACCTTCTGGCAGACCACCGTCGACATGGCCGTCTCCTACGGGGTGCACGCGCCGCACGGCCACCGGTACGGCAACGGCTCGGTCGAGGCGTGGACCTCCGTCCTCCCGCCGGACGGCTGGCGGGAGAGCGACACCCGGCGGCTGAAGCGGTTCATGGACAACCGCGAGGCCCCGTACTGACCCGCCCGGAACGGCCCTCGGCCGCTCGGTGTGGGTACCGGACGGCCCGAGGGAGAAGCACACGCGAGGGCTTGAGGCGAGGGGGTGGCGTCAGCCTCCGCTCTCCCGGTCTCCCGCTCCGGTGGCTCCGGGCGTCTCCGGAGCACCGGAGGCCGGGCCGTCCGAGGGGGCCGGGGCCGCGGGCGCCGCGGGCTCGGTCGGGGACGACGCCGCCACCGGCGCCCCCCCACCCGTCCCGGCCCCGACCGGGACCGGGGTCGCTCCCCGTGGCACGCCAGCGGCGGCCACCGCGGCGGCCGCGCTCTCCGCCGCGTACGAACGCAGGTAGCCGACCACCGAGTTGACGACCGCCACCAGGGGCACCGCCACGACCGCGCCCGCGATCCCGGCGATCAGGCTGCCGCCGGTGACGGCGAGCACCACGGCCAGCGGGTGCACACGCACCAGCCGCCCCAGGATGAACGGCTGGAGGATGTGGCTCTCGATCTGCTGCACGGCCAGCACGACGGCCAGCACCAGCATCGAGGTGACGAAGTCGTTGGTGACCAGCGCGACCACCACGGCGAGCGCTCCGGACATCACGGCGCCGACGATCGGGATGAACGCGAAGAGGAAGATGAACACCGCGAGCGGCACCGCCATCGGCACGTCGAGCAGATGGATGCCGACACCGATGAAGACCGCGTCGATCAGGGCCACTATCACGGTGCCGCGCACATAGCCGGTGAGCGTCTGCCAGGCCCTCGGCCCGGCGCCCGCCACGCCCTCCCGCGCGGCCGCCGGGACGAACTTCAGCGTCCAGTCCCAGATCCGGCGGCCGTCGTAGAGCAGGAACAGCGTGACGAACATCGCCAGCAGCATTCCGGAGAGGAACTCGAAGAGGACGGTCACGCCCTCGATCCCGGCGGAGGTGATCTCCTTGCTGTTGTCGCCCAGCCAGTTGCTCAGGTTGTTGGCGACGTCGTTGATCTGCTCCTCGGAGACGTGGAAGGGGCCGTTGACGGCCCAGCTCTTCAGCTCCTCGATACCGTCCTGCACACGGCCGGTGAGGGTGTCCAGGTTCTCCATGACCTGCCACACCACGAACCAGCCCACCAGACCCATCACCACGAAGCCGGTGATGAAGGTGATCGCGGTGGCGAGTCCCCTGCCGAGGCCGATCCGCCGCAGCCGGGCCACGGTCGGCTGGAGCAGCGCGGTGATCAGCAGTCCGGCCGCGAAGGCCATGATCAGCAGGCTTATCGCGCTGACCACCTTCATCAGCACGTAGATCACCCCGGCCAGCACCAGCAGCCGCCACCCCGCCTCAGCCGCCACCCGCACCCCCCAGGGGACGGCGGCGGCGGGCTCCGGTTTGGCGACCACCGCGGG
Organism: Streptomyces sp. AJS327; assembly: GCF_013450295.1. Classification (GTDB taxonomy): domain Bacteria; phylum Actinomycetota; class Actinomycetes; order Streptomycetales; family Streptomycetaceae; genus Streptomyces. The sequence goes on along the minus strand of NZ_SKBR01000002.1, from coordinate 157,066 downwards.
AGCGTAGCTCGGTGGTGCCGGTACGGCGTCCGCGGCGGCCCGGGCGTCCCGGTCACCGACTCCCGCGGCGCCGACCCCGGCGGCGGCGTTCGACGGATCGTCGAAACCGCCCGCGCCCTCCGCCCCCTTGGGCCCCGCTGGCTCGTCCGGCTCGCCCTTGTCCGCGACGACCTGCGCGGCCCAGCGCGCCACGCCGAGCCGCAGCCTGTCGAACCTGCTCGTCATTCCACGTCCTCCGCCCCCGGCGTGACCACCGTCGTGCACCTGCCGTGTGGGGGACGAGGCTACCGGCGTGTTTGGTTGCTTTTGGCGGACGCACGATACCCCCGGCCGAAGTTGGCGCGGGGGTAACGTACGCGTCGCGTTCACGTGGCGGGGCCGGGGGGCCACCGTGTCGGTGGCCCGGGGCGCGGCCCCTCGCGTCAGCGGCTCAGTACCAGTTGTTGGCCTGCCAGAACTCCCATGCCTCGCACGGGCTTCCGTAGCGGTCGTTCATGTAGTTCAGGCCCCACTTGATCTGGGTGGCGGGGTTGGTCCGCCAGTCGGCTCCGGCCGAGGCCATCTTGGTGCCCGGCAGCGCCTGGACCAGACCGTACGCACCCGAGGACGGGTTGGTGGCCTTGTAGTTCCAGTTCGACTCGCGCTCCACGATGTTCGAGAAGCACTGGTACTGCCCACCACCGACGATCTGCCGGGCCATGGACTTGACCTCGCCGACCGAGTACGAGGGCTGCTGCTCGAAGTCGCCCGGGTCGGAGCGCTCCTCGTCGCGGCTGGCCTTCTCCTCGCGCTCCTCGCGCTCCTCAGCGGCCTTCTTCGCCGCGGCGGCCTTCTTCTTCTCAGCCGCGAGCTTCTTGGCCGCCGCGTCCTTGGCCGCCTGCATACGGGCGGATTCCTCGGCGGACTTCTTGGCGGCGGTGGTGGCGGCGGAGGACTGGGTGTCCGCCTGCTGGGACAGCGAGGCCGTCTGCAACTGGCTCTGCTCACCCGCTGGGATGTCCTCAAGGAGCGTCGCGTCAGCGGCGGTGGCCTCGACGTCGGTCGACGTCTGGCCCTGGTCGCTGCCCGAGGCCACACCGACGACGGCGCCGACGGTGGTGACCGCGGTGGCGGACGCCACGGCGAATCCCCGGACCGAGATCCGAGCAGTCACACGGTTTCCTTCCAACATGCCCGCTGGTGTGACCTCGCGGGCGCAGATCGTGCCCCTGGCGCTGACCTCCCTCGTACGTGGCCACGGGAGGTACGGGCCCGGTGGGCCCCCGTGAGGGGAACCCGCGTGGTTCTTCGGGCGGCATACGGCGTCACCGCTTTTCAGTTCTGTGTAGCTCTGTGGTGCCGCACCCCTGGGGGTGCTGATGTGCCGTATGCGGGGCCTGACGAACCCACACCCTGCCGGAGACGTCCGGGGTGAGGCAATTCCCTCCCGAGTGGGATAGCTCACACGGGGTTTGACCCTGGAGCTTATCGGAAAGACGGGCGCGAACGAGCCCCGTACGGCTAGGCTTTCCCGCCCACTCCGTACGGGGCTCGTCATATCGGTCAACCACGGGCCAGCGACCCGTCCTCCGGGAGGTCGACCGGGGGCGACGGCGGCTGACGGTCCGTTACGCCGCCTGGGCCCGGTGCGCTCCGCTCAGACCCGGCCCTCCTCCAGCATCTCGGTCACCAGCGCGGCGATCGGCGACCGCTCCGAGCGGTTCAGCGTGACGTGGGAGAAGAGGGGGTGTCCCTTCAGCTTCTCCACCACCGCGACGATTCCGTCGTACCGGCCGACCCGCAGGTTGTCGCGCTGTGCCACGTCGTGCGTCAGCACCACCCGCGAGCCGGTGCCCACCCGGGAGAGCACCGTCAGCAGCACGTTGCGCTCCAGCGACTGCGCCTCGTCCACGATGACGAAGGCGTCGTGCAGCGAACGGCCCCGGATGTGGGTGAGCGGCAGCACCTCCAGCATGCCGCGCGCCACCACCTCCTCGATGACCTCCCTGCTGGTGACCGCCGAGAGGGTGTCGAAGACCGCCTGCGCCCAGGGGTTCATCTTCTCGGCCTCGGTGCCCGGCAGATAGCCGAGGTCCTGTCCGCCCACCGCGTACAGCGGACGGAAGATCATCACCTTGCTGTGCTGCCGCCGCTCCAGCACCGCCTCCAGTCCGGCGCAGAGCGCCAGGGCGCTCTTGCCCGTACCGGCCCGGCCACCCAGCGAGATGATGCCGACCTCCGGGTCGAGGAGCAGGTCCAGCGCGATCCGCTGTTCGGCGCTGCGCCCCTTGATGCCGAACGCCTCCCGGTCGCCGCGCACCAGCCGCACCCGCCGGTCGGGAGTGACCCGGCCGAGCGCCCTGCCCTTCTCCGAGCCGAGCACCAGCCCGGTGTGCACCGGCAGTTCGGCCGCCTCGGGCACGAAGACGCTCTCCGCGGCGAACAGTTCGTCGATCTCCTCGCCGGGGAGGGTCAGTTCGGCCATCCCCGTCCAGCCGGACTCCGTGACGGCCAGTTCGGCCCGGTACTCCTCGGCGAGGAGCCCCACGGAGGACGCCTTGATCCGCAGGGGCAGATCCTTGGAGACGACGGTGACGTCGAACCCCTCGGCCTGGAGGTTGCGGGCGACCGCCAGGATGCGGGAGTCGTTGTCCCCCAGACGGAAACCGGCGGGCAACAGCGCGGGGTCGGAGTGGTTCAGCTCGACCCTGAGCGTGCCGCCCAGCTCGCCGATCGGGATCGGGGCGTCGAGCCTGCCGTACCGGACCCGGTGCTCATCCAGGCGCCTCAGTGCCTGCCGGGCGAAGTAACCGAGTTCGGGGTGGTGGCGCTTGGCCTCCAACTCGGTGACAACCACCACGGGCAGCACGACCTCATGCTCGTCAAAGCGGTCCATGGCCGATGGGTCGGCGAGCAGCACGCTGGTGTCGATGACATACGTGCGCCGTTCGGAGTCGCTGCGCTTCTTGCTGTTCACCACGGGTGGACGTACCCCCTTGGATGAGGTCGGGGAGCGACGGCGTCGCGGGAGAAGTGACCGGGCCGGACCCGCTGGGAACGGGCCGGACACCGGCCCTGTCGCGCGCCGCACCTCGCGTGCGGTCGTCCGTGGTCTGCAACGGGCCTCCCGGCGGCCACGGATCCGGTACCGGGAACCGGTGCGGGCGCGGCCTCAGGAGGGGTATTCCCCCACCGGTCAGCATGCATGCTTTGGCATATGTCACCGGAACCGCGGCGGCCAGCCGGGGGACGGACCAACCGGGTCAACACCCCTGTGACCAGGGGTGGGAGAGAGGCCGGGGCGCGGAACACCGCCGTCCGAGGCAACGTCACCGGCAGGCGCATGGCCGTGTCGCCACGCCACCGGAGCACGCGGGCGCGGCGGGAAACGTTCTCTCCGCCACCGCATCGGCCGACCCTCGGCCAGCTCCGCCTCCGGTCTCCCCGTCGCCGGGCCTACCCTGCACGGGCGCCGGGAAGCCGCGCGGGAGTACCCGGAAGAGAAGGTGAGAGAGGGGAGAGAGGGGGGAAGGGGGAGGGTCGCGGCGAAGGGGTGGCGGTCAGCTGCCGTAGCGGCGGGACCGGGCGGCGTAGTCGCGCAGTGCGCGCAGGTAGTCCACCCGGCGGAAGGCGGGCCAGAAGACCTCGCAGAAGTAGTACTCGGAGTGCGCGCTCTGCCAGAGCATGAAGCCGGAGAGACGCTGCTCACCGCTGGTCCGGATGACCAGGTCCGGGTCGGGCTGGCCACGGGTGTACAGGTGCTCCGAGATGTCCTCGACGGTCAGGCTGTCCGCCAGCTCGTCGAGGCTGCCGCCCTGGGCGGCGCGGTCGGCGAGCAGGGAGCGCACCGCGTCCGTGATCTCCTGCCGTCCGCCGTACCCGACGGCGACGTTGACCAGTATCCCGTCGATCTCCCCGGCCTGCTGCTCGGCCTCCTTCAGCACCCGCTGGGTCCGCGCCGGGAGCATGTCCAGCTGGCCCACGTGGTGGACCCGCCAGCGCCCGTCCGCCGCCAGGTCACGCACGGTGCCCTCGATGATGCCGAGCAGCGGCAGCAGCTCGTTCTCCGGCCGGGTCAGGTTGTCGGTGGACAGCAGCCAGAGGGTGACGACCTCCACGTCGGTCTCGGCGCACCAGCCGAGCAGCTCGCGGATCTTCTCGGCGCCCGCCTGGTGTCCCTGCTCCGTCGTTCCCCCGGCCGCCCGGGCCCAGCGCCGGTTCCCGTCCAGGATGACGCCGATATGCTTCGGGATTCGACGGTGGTCGAGGCGGTCCTCGACCCGGCGCGCGTAGAGCCTGTACACCAGGTCGCGAAGCTTCATGGGATTGTTCAGCCCCTCAGTGCCGAGTCCGGGATCCCAGAACCCTACTGCTGTTCGCCCTCCCGAACGAAGTCGGGCCCGTCCGCCCCGTACCACGGGCACCACCCGTCACCCGGGCTCCGCCGGACCACCCGCCGCAGCGACAGGAAGGCAGTCATGACCGACGACACAGGGCGCTACCGAGCCGCCGAGAGCCGGTACGACACGATGGAGTACCGGCGCAGCGGACGGTCGGGCATGATGCTGCCCGCCATCTCGCTCGGGCTGTGGCACAACTTCGGGGACGACCGGGCGTTGGACACCCAACGCGCCATCCTGCGCCGCGCGTTCGACCTCGGCGTCACCCACTTCGACCTGGCGAACAACTACGGTCCGCCGCCCGGGTCGGCCGAGCTGAACTTCGGGAAGCTCCTCGCCCAGGACTTCGCCCCGTACCGCGACGAGCTGGTGATCTCGACCAAGGCCGGCTACCCCATGCACCCGGGCCCGTACGGGGACGGCGGATCGCGGAAGTACCTGCTCTCCTCGCTCGACGCCTCGCTGCGCCGGATGGGGCTGGAGTACGTCGACGTCTTCTACTCCCACCGGGTCGATCCGGACACCCCGCTGGAGGAGACGATGGGCGCGCTCGCCTCCGCCGTCCAGCAGGGCAAGGCGCTCTACGTCGGGATCTCCTCGTACAACGCGCGGCGGACCCGGGAGGCGGCGCGGCTGCTGCGCGAGATGGGGGTGCGCCCGCTGATCCACCAGCCGTCCTACTCCCTGCTGAACCGCTGGACGGAGGAGGACGGGCTGCTCGACGTGCTGGACTCCGAGGGCATGGGGTGTATCGCCTTCGCCCCGCTCGCGCAGGGCCTGCTCACCGACCGGTACCTGAACGGCGTCCCCGAGGGCTCGCGGGCCTCCCGGGGGACCTCCCTCGACCCGGGGCTGCTGACGCGGGAGATGGTGGAGCGGCTGCGCGGGCTGAACACCCTGGCCCAGCGGCGCGGCCAGTCGCTCGCGCAGCTGGCGCTCCGCTGGGTGCTGCGCGACCCGCGGATGACCTCGGCGCTGATCGGCGCGAGCAGCGTCGCCCAGCTGGAGTCGAACGTGGCGGCGCTGAGCACCCCCGCGCTGACCGAGGACGAGCTGGCCGAGGTGTCCGTCCTCGCGGCATCGGAGCCCGGTACCAACATCTGGGCGCGGAGCAGCGAGAGCTGAGCTTCTTCCGGCCCCTGTCCGGGTGAGGGCTCGGTGCGGTCGGCCAGGCGCGCGGACGGCCGGAGGACAGGGGCCGGGCGGGGCGTCCGACGGGCTGGCACGGGCCGGGCGCCGGGGCGGGCTTGGTGCCGGGGCGGGCCGCACACAGAAAGCGGGCCGGTCCGTGGGGGGATACGGACCGGCCCGAGGGGGGGTTTCCACCCTAGCCCTTCGCGTCCGGCGAGCCGCCCTCCCGACGTCGGCCGGGCGCGCTCCACGGGGCGCCAGCCGTGACGCACACCGTCCCGCGATTCCGTCACACCGTCCTGACCTGCACAAACACCAGAGTCCCCGGTGGGCGGCCACGGTGACGATCGCCGCGAATGAGACGAAAGGCATGTCGGCCACGTCCGCGTCCGCCCTCCCAACGAGCGACCCCGGCGCGCACGCCGGCTTGACGCCCCACCGTGCCGCCGCCCCGGCGCGCGGCCGCACCGGGCTGCTCGGGGACGGACCGGAGGGTCGGGGACCGCCTCGTTCGGTGGAGCCGTCGGCGGACCGGGCACCCTCGGGCCGACGCGCGGCACCGGCTCCTTCCCCGCGCCCCGGGGCACGCGGTGTGCCGGGGAGAAGGTCCCCGGCGGACTCAGCCCCGCGCCGCGAGGGCGCCGACCAGCAACCCCAGCAGGGTCCCAAGGGTCATGAAGGGGCCGAACGGGATGGCGGTCTTCCGGCTCGCCCGCCGGAGCAACAGCAGGCCCAGTCCGTGGACGGCGCCCAGCGCCAGCCCGAGGAACGCGCCGAGCGCGAGGACCGCCCAGCCGTACCAGCCGAGCGCGGCGCCCAGCGAGAGGGCCAGCTTGACGTCCCCGAAGGCCATGCCGTCGGGGTTGATGAGGAACAGCACGAAGTACCCGACGCCGAGCGCCGCCAGCCCGCCGAGGGCCCCGGTCCAGTTCCCCCGCGCGCCCGGCAGTGTGGCGGCGAGGCCGAGGAGCACCGGCAGCGCTCCGGCGAGCGGGAGGGTCAGCTGGTCAGGGAGCCGGTACGCCCGTGCGTCCACCGCCGCCAGGACCAGCCAGCACGGCAACGCGAGGAGCCATACCGCCAGTTCGGGGCTCGGGCCGGTGGCGAGCGCGAGGAGTGCGCACAGCGGCGCCGCGACGAGCGGGTACGGCCAGCGTCGCGGGCCCAACGGACCCGCACAGCGGGGGCAGTTGGGCCCACCGAGCCATCCGCGCACCGGGCCGGTCAGCGGGTGCCCGGCCGGGCAGTCCCGCCGGGCGTCCCCTCCGGGCTCGACCGCGAGCCGGTACACCACGCGCGGCAGCGACATCCCGGTGGCCGCCCCGTATCCGGCGGCGCATCCGGCGAGCACCAGGGCGGACGTGGACGGCACGGGCCGAGCCTACGCCCACCGTCCGCCGTCCGCGGGCCGGTTCGGAACGGGGCGGGGACGGCACGTACCGAACCGCCCCCGGGCGCCGTACGGTTGCCGCCATGAGGCGAGAGTGGAGGGACGGCCCGGCGCTCCTCACCGTCCTGGGCGAGGACGAAGAGGTGGCCCACACCGTCCCGTTGGAGGTCGCGGCCTCCTACCGGGCCCGCACCCGGGGCCTGTTGGGTCGTGACGGCATCGAGGGCGCGTTGCTGCTGACCCCGGCGGGGAGCGTGCACACCTTCCGGATGCGCTTCGCCATCGACGTGGCCTATCTGGACCGAGCCGGACGGGTGCTGGCGGTGCGCACGATGCGCCCCGGCCGCCTCGGACTCCCCCGGCCGCGCGCGCGGCGGGTGCTGGAGGCGGAGGCGGGGGCCATGGGTGGCTGGGGGCTGCGGGCGGGCGGGCGGGTGCGCCTGACGGCCGTCGAGACCGGCTGAGGCGAGGGCGCCGGACCGCCTTCCGCCGTTTTCGGGATCTGTCATCTCCGGCGCTCGGACAGCGAGTTGACGGGACGGACCGGGGCGTGTGGGGGCGCCGCGGAACGCCCGGTGGTGAGCGCGGCGGACGCGGCTACCGGGGAGGAGGACCGGCTCGTTACCGGCGAGAAACCCCCCTTCCCGTTTTCGGATTTGTCGGTACTCTGACAACGCGCATGGGGCTCCACAACTGGCGTCTCACGCACGGAAGTTCCTTTACCCCCCACATCCTGGAGAACACATGTCCCTGTCGGTTGGACGCTCAGCGAAGCGCGCCATCGTCGTGGGCGCGGCGCTCGCGCTGGCCGCGGTGATGCCCGGTGCCGCGCAGGCCGACCCGGCCTCGGACGGCCCGAAGCCCACCATCATCGGTGGCGAGCCCACCACCACCGAGGAACACCCCTACACCATGGCGCTGACGGACACCTCCGGCCGTCAGTTCTGCGGTGGCACCCTCGTCGCCCCCAACAAGGTCGTCACCGCCGCGCACTGCGTGGACGGCGACAGCCCGGGCAGTGTCAACGCGGTCGGCGGCCGCACCGACATGACCACCGACGAGGGCACCTCGATCACCACGTCGGACATCTGGGTCCACCCGGACTACGGCTCCGCCGGGCAGGGCGCCGACGTCGCCGTGCTCACCCTCGAAGAGGAAATGCCGTACGAGGCCGTGCCGTTCGTCTCGGCCGACGAGACCGACGTGTACGAGCCCGGCTCCCCCGCCACCATCCTCGGCTGGGGCGCGACCTCCGAGGGCGGCTCCACCTCCGACGTGCTCCTCAAGGCCGAGGTGCCGACCGTCTCCGACGAGGACTGCTCCACCGCCTACGGTGACAGCTTCAACGCCGAGGACATGGTCTGCGCCGGACTTGAGGAGGGTGGCGTCGACGCCTGCCAGGGCGACAGCGGCGGCCCGCTGATCCTCAACGGCAAGCTCGCCGGCATGACCTCCTGGGGCGAGGGCTGCGCCCGGCCCGGCAAGCCCGGCGTCTACGGCAAGATGACCGCCTTCTCCGACCTGGTCAAGGAGCAGGTCGAGAGCTGAGCGGAAACACCGCACGGGGCGGGGCCCGGCGCGCCGACAGGCGTGCCGGGCCCCGCTGTTCGGCCGCCGCGCCACCCCGTACCCGCCACGCGCCCACCAACCACGTCCGCCGCCATGGCAGTTGGGAACGACGGGTGTCAACGGCCCTTCACACGGCGGTTCCTCGCCTCTGCGACACGGCCCCGCAGCGGTCTGCCACAGCCCCGCAACGCCGGGAACCACCGCCCGCGCCGGGCGCGTGGGACGCCACATGAATCAGATCAACGACGCCCTGGACACCCTCGCCGCCGCCTTCACCGGGGAGTACTCCCCCGAACGGGACATCCTCGACCCGCAGGGCCACGAGGGCACCTGCTCCGACATCATCCACCCCGAACGTCTCGACCGGGACCGGCTCGACTACTCGGTCGCCAGCCTCAAGCTCGTCGACGCCTACCTCACCCACCTGCACCGGCGGTACCCGGAGTGGCCCGGCGCGGAGTGGACCCGCACCGTGTTGCGGACCGGCGCGTACGTGGGTGAGGTCATCCGGCGCAACGCCCCCCGCGCCTACGACTGGGTGGAGTTCGCCGAGTACGTCGAGGCCCACCCGCGGAGCGTCCGCGTCTTAGGCGAGGACGCCGAACTTGCCGTCTGCGCCCTGCTGGCCACCGCCGACGGACGGGTCACCCTGCCGCTCAACCGTGTGCTGGCCTTCCTCGGCAACGGCGCCGAGGCCAGTGTCCAGCGCTACGCGGAGACCGAGTGCCACGAGGACTGACCACGCCCGCCGCCCCGCCGGACGGCCACCTCACCCCAACCGCCCTGTCGTAGCGGCCGGTTGGCACGCCGCTTCCCCGACCGCCGGCCATGCCCGGGACGTACGGCCATCCCGTACCACCGGCGCCACCCGGCTCCGGCCCTCTCCCGCCCCGGACCCAGCACACGCGCCGCCCCCGATCGGGAGTCGCGGCGCGCGGGTCGTTCCGGGTCCAACGCGGCCCGCCCCCACGTCAGTTCACCTCCGGCCGGTAGACGGTGAGCGCCTCCGGAAGCTTGTCCAGCACGAACGCGCTGGGAGCCGGGGCGACTTCGCCGTCGTAGGCCATCCGCGCCCCCACCGGCAGCCCGGCCACGTACATCCGGCTCGGCCGGGCCGTGGCGTACACCGGGGTTCGCGCGAGACCGCCCAGCACCGCCGCCGCCAGGAGTCTGGTCCGCGCGAACCGTCCACCGAGCGCCGCCCGCACGTCCAGCAGGCCGTCGGCGAGGTCGAAGCGGCGCACCGGCGCGATCCCCACACTCCGGTAGGCGCCGTTCCCCGCGAACAGCAGCCACAGCGAACGGGGCCGCCCGTTGACCTCGGCCCGGACCGGCTTCGCCGTGCGCAGTACCCGCACCACCCCCAGCAGCGTCGCGGCCGGACCACCGATCCTCGGTGACCAGCGCTCCCGGACCCGCACGAGATCCGGATAGACGCCCAGGCTGAAGGTGTTGAGGAACAGCACCGGGGCGCTGAGCACCGGGTTCAGCGTCGGGCCCGGCACCGCGTCCAACGCCCGTCCCGCCAGCGACCGGACACCGCCTCGCTGTCCCGACCCCGCCGCCTCGCCGACGAGTTGGGCACGCGACGCGGAACGGTCCGGCTCGTGCTCCCGGAACACCACCGGCCGGGCGCCCAGCGGGGTCACCCGCCCCACGTCCGCGCGTATCGCACGGCCGGACTCCACCGCGGCGCACACCCCGGGCACGGTCTCGGCACCCAGGTCGGCCGCGAAGTGGTTGAACGTGCCCCCGGGGAAGACGGCCAGCGGCACACCGGCGCGTAGCGCCGCCAGCGCCGCCGCGTTGACCGTACCGTCGCCACCGACCACCCCGAGCGCCCCGCCGCGGTTCCGCGCCCGGTCCGCCGCCTCGTCCAGCACGTCCGGCAGCGGCCCCGACTCCTCCCGGTGCCACACGAGTTCGGCACGCGGCAGCTCCTGCCTCAACTGCCGTACTGGATCACTCAGTTGAGGCTGAGCGCCGGAGGACGGGTTCACCACGACGACCAGCCCGGCGCCCTCCGGCAGCGCCGGAGCGTCCCCCCGCGGCCTGCCGGGCGGGGGCAGTTGGGCCCGGGTCGGCGCCATACCGCGCAGCGACAGCGCCGCACCGGCCCCGAAGGCCGCGCCCGCCAGCACGTCACTGGGGTAGTGCACCCCCGAGTAGATCCGCGAGAACCCGACGGCGGCGGCGGCCGGAGCCAGCACCGCGCCCCAGCGCGGCGCCTCCAGCGCGACACCTATCGCGAACGCCGCGGCCGAGGCCGCGTGGCCGCTGGGAAAGGACGTGGTGACCGGCTGACTCGGCAGCCGCCGCGCCACGGGTACCGCGTCCAGCAGCGGACGGCCGCGCCGTACCGAACGCTTCCCCAGGGTGTTCACCGTCACGGAGGCCAGTGCCAACGACAGCGCGCCCCGGGCCGCCGCCCGCCGCGCCCGGCCGTCGCCCAGCGCCCACATGCCCGCGCCCACCCCGAACCAGAGCAGACCACGGTTGGCGGACCGGCTCAGCCGGGGCAGCAACGCCTCGGCGCCCGGCCAGTTCCGCGCCGCGACCCGCTCGAACACCGCCAGGTCAGCTCGTGTCAGCGCCCGGCGGGCCCGGTCCCTCCACAGTTCCCGCATGGGCTCCCCCCTACCCCTGAAGGGTGAACCCACGCTTACCTCCGACGGGGAACCGGCACCACGCCCCCTCCGCGCCGAAGCCCACCGGCGGCCCCCGGTCACCCGCGCCCGATGGCGTCACCCACCGCGCGCCGGAAGGGACCGGCCCGGCGGAGACGAGACGGCCTGGACGGACGGCGGCGGGACGGCGGCCACCCCTCAGCGGCTACTCCTCGGTGCGGGGGAAGGAGACCTCCACCCGGCGGTTCTTCTTCCGCCCCTCCTCGGTGCTGTTCGAGGCGATGGGCTTGTCCTCGCTGTAACCCCGGATCTTGTACGTGATCCCGCCGCCCGACACCTCCTTCCGCAGCGCCCTGTGCACCGCGTTGGCGCGCGCCTTGGAGAGCTTCTTGCCGTGCGCGTAGGAACCGAGGTCGTCCGTGAACCCGAAGACGTTGACCTCGTTTGAGTCCTGCTTCTCGATCTCCTCCGCGATCTCCCGGATCCGGGAGTCCGCCCGCGCGGTGAGCTTCGCGCTGTCCTTGCCGAACAGCACCTCGGCCTGGATCTGAAACGTCACGTCCGCGTTGGAGTCCTCCCGCTTCTCCTCCCCCTGCTCGTCGCCGACGATCCGCTTGATGTCCAGGACCTTGGGGTCCGCGAGCTTCTTCCCCTCGGGAAGCTTCAGATCCGGATCGGCGGTGTCGACCTTCCCCTCGAACACCGAGGGCGCCTCCTTGGCCGCCGCCGAGGACGCGCCGAGCGCGCTCATCCCGGTGACGCCGGAAGCCAGAACGCCCGAGGCCAGAAGTGCGGTGCCGTAGCCACGTCGCATCGCCGTCACCTCAGCTGTCCGTCAGCGCGAGGGAGGCCGACTGGAAGGTGGGAATCTGGAGGTCCATCTCGGTGGACTTCTTCGGCGGCGCCGGGAACTGGATGAACACCCGCAGCTTCTCCCCGGCGTCCACGCTGGAGATCCCGGTGGTGGTCAGGGGCGCGTCCTCGGTGTCCCGCAGGGTGTAATACCGCTTGTTGTCCTTCTTGTCCACCAGCGTCGCCGCACCGAGGGAGCCACCTCCGTCAGCTTTCTGGAGTTCGAGGTCGCCGCCCGCCCAACTGGAGGTGTGCCGGAAACCAGAGTCCGACGTGTTCTTCAGGACACCGTTGACCGTGACGAAGCCGCTGGAGTCACGCGTGGCCGACGTCACGTCAAAAGCCATACCGGCCTGCCCGTTCAGCGTGGCGATGACCTTGCTGTCGTCGGCCTGCTCCGGCTGCTTCCCCTGCTCGTCCGAGGAGTCCGAAGAGTCTGAGGAGTCGGAACCGCCCTGCTCGCCGGAAGAGGACTTGTCGTCCTTCCCCCCGCCGTCGTCACTGCACGCGGAGAGCGTGAAGGCCAGCGCCACCGCGGCCGAACCCGCTGCGGCGGCGCGGCCCAGCCGGGAGATCTTCCTGCTCATTGCCACTAATCCTCTGGTTGTGGTCCAGCGTCGGACAGTCAGTCGGAGAGAGTAACGGAGAAGAGGTCGGCCACATCCGGGAACAGGTCCTGCTCGTCCGGGTCGATGACCCAGTCCTTGTCACCACACTTCAGGGTGCCGCCGGGCTTCTCCTTGTCCTTGTCGTCCTCGTCGTCCTCGTCGTCCTTTTCCCCCTCGCCCTCGTCCCCGTCGCCCTTGTCGTCTCCGTCTCCGTCTCCGTCACCGTCACCGGGCCCGGGCGTGTCCCCGCCGTTCTCCGGATCCGGTGTGATCTCGCACTCGAAGGTGATCAACGCGGTGGCGCTGGCCTCCGCGTACTCCTTCTCGGTCCCGGGGATGACGGAGCGTCCGACGGGTTCGTTGGTGCGCACCTCGACGGTGAACCCGTCCGGGCGGCCGTACGGCTCGCGCTGACAGGCCGATCCGTCGTTGTCGGTGTCGTACAGCTGGGCGTCGTTGCGGGCCGCGAGCCGCTCGGCCGCCGCGCAGCCGCTGGCGGTGCCCAGGCGCTGGCCCTTCCCGATGTCGTCCCAGTTGTCCGGGTCGAGGATGTCCCGGAGGAGGTCCTCCTTGAGGTGGTCCCGCGCCTCCTGGGCGGCCGCGAGGGCCGCGGCGTCCGCGGCGCCCTGGGCGCTGTTGCGGCTGGCCGCGGCCTGGCCCACCGCGAAGAACGCGAACGCGAGGAAGAGCAGGCCCGCCACCACCGTGATGTAGATGGGGAGCGCCTGCCCTGCCTCACGCCGGGGGGCTGTGGTCAGCCGTTTCCGCACTTCTCGCCCTCGAACCCCGCTGAGCAGGCCACGGCGTCCTTGATCTTGTTCGTGATCTCCGTGCCGATCCCCGTGACGACGATCGCGCCGATGATGGCGAGTACCACGAACAGGATGCCGAGGTACTCGATCGCGGTCTGGCCGGCCGTCTTCCTCTTGCCCTGCATCCGCTCGTATCGCGAGGCGACCATGGTCCGGATCATCTTCTGCCCCTCCGTAATTCCCCGGCCACGAACGGGCCGTGACGAACGCCTGTGCACCGACCCCCGCACCGGCCCCCCGAGGTCCGGTGCCGTGGTCAGTCTCCAGCAGCCAAGCACAGCACGGCACTTGGCGCATGGGCCCGCGGGCCCAACCGCGGGCCCAGAACCGGCGCGGGCGCGCCACGCGGGCACCGGCGCGGTGGCGCTCGCGCGCGCTGGCCTCGCGCGGGCGGTCCTCCGTGGTGTCCTCAGTCATGGTGCCCTCTCCCTCGGCGCCGTGCCGAGCCACCGGGCGATGGCCTCGCTGCGGGACTCGGCGTGGAGCTTCGCGAAGATTCGGTTGACGTGGTTCTTCACCGTCTTCTCGCTGATGAAACAGGCGTCCGCGATCTGTGAGTTGACCATTCCGGAGGCGATCAGCTCCATGACCTCCGCCTCCCGGGCGCTGAGCCCGAACCGCCCGGCCGAGCGTGTCGCCGGGACGTGGTCGGGGCGGTGCGGGGGTGGTTCGGGCGCTTCGGTGGCCGCGGGCGGCGGATCCCCGGTCTCCGGTCCGGGCGACACCGGGGGCGCGCCGGGGTGGTGGGCGTGTCCGGGGGGTCCGCCCGCGCTGTCGCGGAGTTGGGTGAGGAGGACGCCCGCGGCGGTGGGCGAGAGGTACGGCTGTCCGCGGCGGACGTGGTGGACGGCGGCGATGAGTTCGTCGGCCTGGAACTCCCCGTGGACGAGGTAGCCGCGGGCGCCGAGCCGGAGCGCCTCCCGCACGGTCTCGTCGGCGTCGCTATAGGTCAGCATCAGGACCGGGGCGACCTGGGTGAGGTGGGGCAGCGCGGCCAGACCGTCGACGCCGGGCATCCGGACGTCCAGCAGCACCACGTCCGGCCGGTGGTGCCAGGCCGCCTCGTACGCCTGTCTGCCGTCGGCGGCTTCGGCGACGACGCGGACCTCGCCGCGTCCGGAGAGCAGCGCGGTCAGTCCGGCGCGGACCACCGGGTTGTCGTCGGTGACGACGACGCGGACCGGTCCGCTCTCGCCGGGCGCGGGCGCGCCGAACGGGTCGGGGGCGGGGTCGGGCCGTCCGGACACGGGTGGCGGTACGGGCACCCGGGTGGGGGTGTGTTCGGTGCCGGGGTCGAGCCGCCGGGCGCTGGTGTGCTGGGAGGTGTTGGCCGAGTGCGCCGGGTGTCCGCCGACTCCGGGAACGGTGGTGGGCCGGGGGGTGGCCGTGTCCGATCCGGGCGGGGGTGTGGGGGTGGGCCCCGGGGGTGGGGTCCATCCGTCGGGGGTGGACGGCTGGGGGAAGCCGTGGGGGGAGCGAGGAGCGTCACCCGGCATGCTGGGGACCTCTCTTCGTGAGGAGACGGGGGGCGGCGCGGAGACGCCGAGACGCGACGGGGACCTGTCACCCATCATGGCAGCCCGCCGTCCCGCCCGGTGGGGTTCGGCCCGGGTGGTGCCGGTGGGGCGTCCGGTGACGTCGGGGCACCGCTTCCGGAGGTTCCGGACGGCGGGTCCGGGGTGCCCTCGGCCGCGTCAACGGACGGTCGTGGTGGGCGGGTTGGCGGGGTCAGCGCGGCGAGCGGGAGGTCCAGCCGAACCTCGGTGCCGCGGGTGCGCCTGCCCCGGCCGACGCGGATGCGGGCGCCCACCCCGGCCGCCCGCTCGACCATGCCGACGAGCCCGAAGTGACCGTCCGCGCGCAGCCGTTCGAGGGAGGTGCCGGAGGGCAGTCCCGGGCCGTCGTCGACCACCGAGATCCGCAGTCTGCCGTCGGTCACGCGCGCGGCCAACTCGACGGGGCCGCTGGCGGCGTGCCGGTGGGCGTTCTCCAGCGCCTCGGCGACGATCGAGAGGAGCTGCCGGGCGACCACCGGCGGCAGCGGGGGCAGCGGCGTTCCCCGGGGTGTCCACTCCACCCGGCGGCCGGTGCGCGTCTCGAACTCCCGTACCTGGGTGGTGAGTCCGTCGGTGAGGTCGGTGCGGTCCGGCTGCCGTTCCTCGCGACGCAGGTCGGTGAGGAGTTCCCGGGCCTCCCGGGCGGCGCGGCGGGCGGCCTCGGAGACGAGTTCGGCCTGCCGCTGGACGGTGTGCGGCTCGGCCCGGTCGGCGGAGCGGGCGAGGCCGTCGGCCGAGAGGGCGAGCCCGTGCAGGGTCTTGGCTACGGTGTCGTGCATCTCGCGGGCCAGTCGGGCGCGTTCGCCCTCCACGGCCTCGTGGACGGAGAGCCGGGAGAGCGCCTCGGACAGCGACTCGCTGGCGGCGCCGAAGCGGAACAGCAGTCCGCGCAGCGAGACCCCGACCGCTCCGGCCAGTACGCACAGGCCGGGCAGCAACCCGGCTCCGGCGAAGGTCACTTGGGCCTCGCTGGTGGTCGCGTAGGCCAGCAGCAGCGAGACCAGGGTGAGTGAGGCGAAGACCCCGGCGCCGCGCCAGTGGTACATCAGTCCGGCCAGCAGCGGGGTGCAGACGACGACGTATCCGAGGGGGCTGGCCGGTCCGGCGACGATCAGGAGCAGGGCGCCGAAGGTGACGTCGACGCCGAGCAGCGCCGGGTGCCGGAGCAGGAAGGGGCCGAAGCGCTCCCAGTCCCGGATGAGCATGTAGGAGCCCATCACGGTGCAGACCACGGCGAGGGCGACCAGCCAGGTGGGCCAGCCGGGGCGGGTGCCGTCGAAGGCCAGCGGGGTGGCGATGGCGATCATCGCGAGCCGGAAGCCGAAGACCTGACGGCACATCGCCTGGAGGGCGTTGAGCTGGATCCGGAAGGCGGGTTCGGAGGCCCGGCCGCCCCTGGTCCGGCCTGGGACGCCGGTGCCGCCGGGCCCGGTGTCGAGGGTGGGGCCGGGGCCGGCTCTGAGGGGGGTGGTCATGGTCGCCTCCTTCCGGTGGGCTGGGACGGTCCGGCCGGGGCGCCGGGGGCGGGCGGGGTGTCAGATGGAGATGCCTCCCGCGCCGAGGAACATCCCCGCGCCGATCAGCACGATCGTGGCGGGCACCATGAGCATGGCGACGAGGGAGGTGGCCTTCGGTACCGCCTTGGCGGCCTTGCGCCGCGCGTTCTGCGCGTCGGTGCGGCGCATGTCGTTGGCGATGGTGATGAGGGTGTCGACGATGGGGGCGCCGAGTTCCTCGCCCTGCTGGAGGGCGTTGACGAACATCGCCACCTGCTCGGAGTCGTTGCGGCGGCGCAGTTCCGCGAACGCCTCCCGGCGGCTGACTCCCATGTCCATCTGGCGCAGGGTGATGCGCAACTCGTCCGACCAGGGGCCCTCGTAGCGCTCGGCGACGCGGTCCAGCGCCTGCCGGAAGCCGAGTCCGGCGGAGACGACGACGGCGAGCACGTCGAGGAAGTCGGGGAGGGTCCGTTCGATGGCGGCCCGGCGTTCGCGGATGGCCGCCCAGATACCGACCTCGACCCAGAACAGCCCGAAGGCGAGCATCAGCACGGCCAGGACCGGCTGTCCCTTGTCGAGCATGACGAGGGCGCCGAGCGCGCCGAGGAAGCCGTAGACGAAGCGGCGCGCCGCGTACCGGTCGACGGTGAGGCCGCCGGGGTTGCCCGCGCGGTCGATCCGGCGGCGTACCGCGGCCACCCGCCGCTGTCCCATGAGCCGCAGCACCAGCGGGGCCCAGCGCATCCCGAGCCGGTCGATGAGCGAACCGCCCAGTCCGGTGCGGGTGGAGCCGACCTCCAGGGCGACCGACAGGTCCTCGGGCAGCCGTGCCTCGGCGCGGGACAGCCGGATGCCGTAGAGGGCGCCGAACACGCAGAGCCCGATGACGAAGGCGTAGAGAAGTCCCATCGTCTGCCCCTCAGACCTCGATCTTGCCCAGGCGGCGGA
Source organism: Streptomyces sp. AJS327 (assembly GCF_013450295.1). Taxonomy (GTDB): domain Bacteria; phylum Actinomycetota; class Actinomycetes; order Streptomycetales; family Streptomycetaceae; genus Streptomyces. The sequence goes on along the minus strand of NZ_SKBR01000002.1, from coordinate 139,695 downwards.
TCAGCACGAAGCCCAGGACGTACAGGAAGAGCGCGAAGCCCAGTGCGGCGAGCCCGGCGGGCGTCGAGGTCATCTTGTCCAGCACCCCGGGCCAGATCTGGCTCATCATCAGCAGGAAGGCCAGGCCCATGCCGGGGATGATGAACGCGGTGGCGTTCACCTGGGACAGCTGGGTGCGGACCTCGCGCCGGGTCTCCTTGCGCTCCTCCAGGGTCTGGGTGAGGTTCCGCAGCGAGGCGACGACCGAGCCACCCGCCTTGTTGGACAGCACCAGGGTGCTGACCAGCACGCCGAGTTCGCGGGAGGGGAGCCGGTCGGCCAGCTCGCCGAGCGCGTCCTCCACCGAGTGCCCGACCGCCAACTGGTCGGCGACCCGGCGCAGTTCGGCACCGGCCGGGTTCTCCAGCTCGTCGGCGGCCATCGCCAGCGCGGTGCGCAGGGCCAGTCCGGCCTGGGTGGCGTTGGCGATCGTGCGGGAGAGTTCCGGGAGTTGGCTGATGAACGCCTCGATGCGCTTGCGCTGCTGCCAGTTGAGGAAGGCGAAGGACGTCCAGATGCCGATGCCGGCGGCGATCGGCCCGAAGAGCGCGGCGAGGAGGTAGTCACCGACGAACCAGAGGACGGCGCTCAGCGCGACCATGTAGACGAAGAACTCGCCCGGTGTCAGGCCGAGTCCGGTGGCGGAGAGCTTCCGTTCGATGCGGCGGCCGAGTGAGGTGCCGCGCAGCCGTCTGTCGATGCGCCGGAACCCGCGGCGCCGTCCGGCGGACCGGGGCAGCGTCTCCAGTTGGGCGAGCCGCCCGACCAGGTCCTCGTGGCGGGCGCGGCCGGAGGCGTAGACGTGCACGCCCGCCACCGCGCATACCGCGCTGAGCAGGGCGGCGCCCGTGGCCACCAGTGCGAGTGTGCTCATGGCAGTTCAGAAACCTTCCGTCGCGCTCGTCGCTCCGCCCGCCGGGTCGCGGACCGACTCCGGCTCCGGGCTGCCGTGTTCGCTGTGCCGGTCATCGTTCACTCGCCCGTCTCCCCGCCGCGGGCGGCGAGTTGGCTGTCGTCGGCGGCGACGCCGAAGGCGGGTGGGGTGGTCTCCCCCGCGAGGTAGAGCCGTTCGGCGATCCGGCGCGGCACCGGGTGGTAGCCGAAGTGGCCGTGCACAACGCCGTCGCTGGTGAACGGCCGCGCCTCGAAGCGGCAGACGGAGACGATCCGGTACTCCTCGCGGCCGTGTGAGTCGAGGATGGCGATCTCGCTGACCTTGCGGGAGCCGTCCGGGTAGCGGGCGAGCTGCACGATGACGTCCACCGCGCTGTTGATCTGGTCCTTGAGCGCGATGTACGGGATCTCCACGTCGGACATGGAGCCGAGGGTCTGGAGCCGCATCAGCCCGTCCTCCGCGCTGTTGGCGTGCACGGTGGCGAGCGAGCCGTCGTGGCCGGTGGACATCGCCTGGAGCATGTCGAGCGTCTCCCCGCCACGGACCTCGCCGACGATGATGCGGTCGGGGCGCATCCGCAGCGAGTTGCGCACCAGGTCGCGGATGGTGACCTGGCCCTTGCCCTCGACGTTCGGGGGGCGGCTCTCCAGCGTGATCACGTGCGACTGCTGGAGCTGGAGTTCGGCCGAGTCCTCGATGGTGACGATCCGCTCGCCCTCGGGGATCAGCCCGGAGAGGGCGTTGAGCAGCGTGGTCTTGCCGGTGCCGGTCGCGCCGGAGACGATCACGTTGAACTTGGCCCGGACGAACCCGGCGAGCAGCGCGATGATCTGCTCGTCCAGCGAGCCGAAGCCGATCATCTCCTGGAGGGTGAAGGCGCGGGGGAAGCGCCGGATGGTCAGGGTGGGGCCGGACAGCGCGAGCGGCGGGATGATGACGTTGACCCGCTCCCCGGAGGGCAGTCGCGCGTCGACCATCGGATGGGACTCGTCCACCCGGCGGTTGACGGTGGAGACGATCCGCTCGATGGTCTGCATGAGCTGTTCGGTGGAGGCGAAGCGCATCGGCAGCCGTTCGATGCGGCCGCCGCGTTCGACGAAGATGTTCTCCGGCCCGTTCACCATGATCTCGGTGATCGAGGCGTCCTCCAGCAGCGGTTCGAGGATGCCGAGCCCCAGCGCCTCGTCCACCACCCGCCGGATGAGCAGGGAGCGTTCGTGGGTGGAGAGAACCGGGCCCTCGCGGCTGATGATGTGGCCCAGCACCCGCTCCAGCCGCACCCGCCGCTCCGCCGCGGCGAGTGCGGACATCTCCGCGAGGTCGATCTCCTCCAGCAGCTTCGCCCGGTAGACGGCGACGAGATGGCCCTCCTCGTGCTGGCCGCTGACGGCCTCGGGGGCGTTGATGCGTGCCCTCAGGCTCATGTGGGGACTCCTCGGTGCTGGTGGTCGGCGGTACGGGCGGGGACGGGGCGGGGTCAGTCGCGCGGCATGGTGGTGGTCCGTACCGCCGGGCCGAACGGGTCGTCGACGCCGGGGATGACGGAGGGGATCTCCACCTCGACGCGGACGGTGACCTCCTCCGGGCCCCCGCCCTCGCTGGTGATGGTGGCGTTGTCGGCCAGCCAGTCGCTCATCGCCTCCCGTCCGGCGTCCTGGTAGCCGAGCGGGGTGTCCTCCTGGCTGGCGATCCGGGCCGCCGCGCGGGAGGCGGTACCGGCCTGCTGCGCGGCGTAGGCGATCAGGCCGAGCTGGATGGCGGCCATCGCGACGAGGATCAGCAGCGGGATCATGCCCAGGTACTCGATCGCGACCTGGCCACGCTCCCCCCGCCCGCGGCGGGCGGGGGGGCGCCCTGGGGCGTTCCGGCCGGCTGTCGGCACCGTCATGGCTCAGCCCTCCTCCGCCGCGGCGGCCTCGCTGGTGACCGTCCACGGGAAGTCGGCCGTGCCGGGGAACAGCACCGGGACCCTGACCCGTACCTCCCCCTTGACCAGCCCCCGTTCACGGTGGCAGCGCACGTCCAGGGAGGCGTGGAATCCGCTGGTCAGCACCGCGCGGGCGCCGCGTTCGCAGGCGGCGGTGTAGGACTCGCCGGTGTGTCCGGCGGTCGCGCCGGCCCGTACGGCGGCGTCCGCCGCGTTGCCCGCCACGGTGTAGGTGTAGCCGGCGATGGCCGCCTGCCACAGGAGTATCAGGGTGAGCAGCACCAGCGGGAGCATGCCGAGGAACTCCACGGACACCTGCCCGCGCTCGTCGTGCCGTCCCATCCGCCCTCCCTCCCCTCTCCGTTCGCCTCGGTCCGTTCTGGTCCCGTTCCGGTCCTTCCCATGCCGTGCCCGTTCCTCGTCCAACCTCGCGTCCCCGCCCGGCGGTTGGCTACCGTCGCGGCTCTCCGCGGTCCCGGCCCCGGCCGCCGCGGCGCTCCGGCGCGGCGGCGGCGCGGACGAGGCCGATCTCCCCGGCCAGCCCCCACAGCGCCTGTTTGACACTGCCGCGGCCGTCCAGTTCGTGCATCCGCCCGGAGTCGACGGCGGACTGGAGTTCCTTGAAGCGCGCCGGGACGGTGGTGCGCGCCACCCGGCTCCCCACGATCCGCTGGATCAGCTGCGGCTGGATCTCGGCGGTGCGGCTGTGCCGGTTGACGACGACGGATGTCTCCTCCGGTTTGCGCACCTGGAGCCGTTCCCAGAGCCGCACCATGCGCTTGGCCCCGCGCACCGCCACCACGTCGGGCGTGGTGAGCAGCAGCGCGGTCTCGGCCATCTCGACCATGGCGGTGTTGGCGCTGTTCATCTGGCTTCCGGTGTCGACGACCACCACCTCGTAGCGGGAGCGCAGCGCGCTCAGGGTCTGCCGCGCGGTGCGGTCGGTCACGTCCTCGGCGCGTTCCGCCTCGGCCGGGGCGAGTATCAGCCCCAGCCCGGTGGGGTGGGTGAAGACCGCGTCCTGGAGGACCCGCGGGGAGATGTCGCTGATCTGGGCGAGGTCCGCGATGGAGCGGCGGAACCGCACGTCCAGGTAGGAGGCGATGTCGCCCGCCTGGAGGTCCATGTCGACCAGCGCGGTGGGCCGTCCGGACGCCTGGGCGGCGAGGGCGAGGTGGACGGCGGCGACGCTGGCGCCCACGCCGCCCTTGGCGCCGGTCACCGTCACCACGGTGCCGCCGGGGCCGCCCGGCGGCTCGGGCCCGGCCTGGAGGTGGCGGCGCATCCCGCTGGACCACTGGGCCGCCGCCTGCACCCGGGCGAGGAGTTCGTCGTAGGACGCGGGAAGTGCGACGATCCCGCGTGAACCGGCGTCCATCGCGGCCGAGTAGAGCCCCGGTCCCGCGTCGGAGGTCAGCAGCACCACGCCGACGACGGGGAAGCGCAGCGCTATCTCCCGCACCAGCTCCAGCGCGGGCACCGGGCCGACGCGCTCGTGGACGAGCACCACCTCGGGCAGGTCCTCGATGCCCTCGTGGGCGAGGGCGGCGAGGGTGTCCAGCAGCGCGGTGGAGTTGCTGATCGGCTGGGCCGGGTCGACGTCCGGCAGCTGGCTCAGCAGTGTGGCGACGGACCGGGCCACGTCGACGTCGCCGACGGCCGGAACGATGCGGGTGACCATCCCTTGTCTCACCTGTCCTCAGTTGCCCTTGTCGTCGGACAGGGTGTAGTCACGCTCCCCGGACGGGATGCGGGTGTCGCTGCCCGGGGCGACCAGCGCCAGCCGTACGTGGCTGGCGAACGACTCGGCGTACGCGATGCGTTGGGCGTTCTTGGTGTTGAGCGCGAAGGTGATGGGCACGGCCTGGCTGCCGGAGGCGTCCCCGCCGTCCTCGTCGTCCTTGGGCCGCAGGGCGGTGATCCGGCCCACGTCGATGACCTTCGCGTTGTTGACGAGCACCCGGGACTGCGGCTTCCCGTTGCCCTCCGCCTGGAAGGTGGCGTAGACGTTGACGGTGGCGCCGGGGGTGATCTTCCCGGCGACGCCGGTCTCCGCGTCGATCATGATGGCGATCTCCTGCTGGCCGGGCTCCAGTTCGGGCCGGTCGGCGAGCATGTCGGACTGGAGGAGCGAGCCCTTCCTCAGCTTGTTGGTGGCGACCTTGCCGCGCACCTCGTCCAGGTCGCGGACGGCGGTGTCCGGCAGCCACCGCTTGGGCAGCGTGACCTTGTCGAAGTCGCCCTCGCTGAGCGTCTTGTAGGGGGACACGTCGGAGGTCAGCTCGTAGGCGGTGACCTTGTTGCCCACCTGGGACTCGGCGTCGTTGACGACCGAGAGCACACCGACGAACGCGCCGATGGCGACCAGGACCGACACGAGCAGCAGTATGACGCCGCGACGCTGGCGTGAGTTCATGGTGCGGACTACCTCGGATTGGGAACGGTGGCGGTGGGCGGAGTGACGCGGTCGTGCGGGGCCCGTCCGGGGCCGGGCCGGCTGCCCGGCGGGGCTAGTCCCATGACCGGCCGGTCACGGGGGCCACGTGGTGCACGACGCCCCCGGCCACCGGCTGGTTCTCCGGCGGCGGAGTGGGCGCCGCGCAGAACGCGCAGCGGTCGCCGATGAGTTCGAGTCCGCACCAGCGGCACTGCCGCACCTGGACGGAGTTCACCAGCTGGTACAGCGTCGCGACGTCGGGGATGGCGGCGGCGAACTCGACCAGCTTTCCGGTGCCCCACCAGCGGGCGGAGTCGGCGGGGAGTTCCGCCTCCTGGACGGCCTGCACCGGCCACTGGGTGGCGAGCGTGCTCCGCACCCAGTCGGAGGTCAACTGGCCCTGGGCGACCAGGAGATGGGTGGCGAACTCCGGTCCGGCCAGTTTCGCCGAGCCACCCACCTTGACGAGTTGCGGACGCGGATTGGCCAGCACCCCGAACTGGGCCCCGGGAACCCAGGACTTGGCGTGTGAGGTCAGGCCGACGGGAACCCGGTCCAGCTTGGCGACGGAGTTGAGCAGGGCGCCCGCGTAGACGTAGTGGGCGAGCAGCCGGGCGGCGGAGGCGAGGACCCCGGGGCTGAAGTCGTAAACCGAGAGCTGCCGCAGCTGCCGAATGAGAATCGCTGTCGCAAGCGGCGGAAGGTCCATCTCCAGCAGGGCGATGCGGTCGCTTTCCAGGAGCGAGCGCACCATGTGCATGCGCTGTACAACGGGAAGCGGGGTGCCCGTCGGGTAGACCGTGACGACATATCCGTGCTGTTCGACGAGTCGGTGCAGCTCGGTGAGGGCGGAATCCAGCGGTTGCCGGTCGGGCGGCGTCAGCACATGGGCGGCCGGGGTGTGCCGGTCGGGTGGCGGCAGCGCGAGACCGGGGTTTGTGACTGCAATCGCGGTGGACACCTCGGGCTCCCGGTTGGCTGCTGCTCGGCACCCCCGCTCCGGCCGCGGCGGCCGTCACACGCGGGTACTTCTCTTCTGGATCGCAGCTTATCCACACCTTATCCATCAGAGAACACCCTCATGGGCCCCGTATGACGCTCAGTTAGGCACACACCGCGCCGGACGGAGCCGAACGGGGCATCACGTGCGAAGTCGGCAGCGTAGCGAAGAACGGCGGAACTCTCAGCCGTTGCAAGGGAAAAGCACGGATCCGATGATCCCCAGGGGGAGTTGTGCGGTTCCCGACGGTCTACGTCTGCCCCGGGCGCCGCGCCGTTACGCGTGAGCGCGCCGATTCCCGTGTCCGCTGCCCGGCTCCCCAACTCGGGCCCTGAGCACGATGATCCATGGTTTCCCGCGTGAAACTGCCTCTTCGGTACGGGATTTCACCGCGCGTGGGACCGAAATGCCCGCGCCTCGGGCCGGTTGGCTCGTCCAGCGATTCCGTACCGGAACACGGCGGCCCAACACCGGTGTGGGAAGCGGGAGTCGGAACATCCGGGCCGGGCGTGGCTCAGCCGCGCACCGCCACCGAGGAGACGAGGCGGTCCACGTCGGCCTTCGGAACGGCGCCCCGCTCGGTGATGATCCGTACCAGGAAGGGCTTGTCCCGGGCGTCCATGCCGACCACGTCGGTGCCGTTGACCACGGTGCCCCTGGGCGGGACCCGGTCCCGGCCGGTGGACTCGCGCGGCTCGTAGTCCAGCCGCTTGGCCGAGTCGGTGCCCTCGACCTCGATGTCCTTCCGGCTCTTCGTCCGGCCGCCGAAGACGTAGGAGCCCGCCGCGCCGATGGCCGCCAGTTCGGTGTCCGAGGCGCGCATGAAGTCGAGCTGGATGACCACCTTTCCGGTGATCTCGCCGTCCTCGCGGAGCACCGCCGCCGCGTCGTTGTTCTCCGGCAGCTTGTCGTCCGCCAGCACCATCCAGCCGTCCGGGCAGACGGCGCTGACGCCCCCGGCCTCCAGCCGCCCTCCGCCGTCCTCCGGCTCGGCGGCGGAGCGGCTGTCCGAGCCGCAGCCCACCAGCACCGCCCCCAGCAACAGCGCGACACCGCCGGTGACGCGCGCCCGGCGGGCCGCCGCGGAGGCCGGGACCGGGGTGGTGGCCGGGCGGGCTCCAGCGTGTGTCATGACGGTCACTCCCACTCGTCCGGACGGCGTCGCGGTCACTTCGCGCACAGGCTGAAGGGTACGTACTTCCGTTTGCCCTGGTACGGAGCGCCGAGGTAGGTGGCGTCCCCGATCTGTTCGGTGTTCTCGCCGAACCTCGCGGTGTAGCCGAGGTCGGCGGCGCCGAGGTTCAGTTCGAACCCGAAGTCGGCGGCGTCCTCGACCCCGGAGTAGCTGGTCCTGCTGGACGTTCCCCGCTCGTACATCAGCTGTTCGAGCTGTCCGCTCCGGCCTTCGGGTCCTTTTCCGGCGCGATGCCCGAGAAGAGCGTGAATATCGTGGAGTTGGGCCCCTCGGTGAGGTCGCCGGAGAGCCAGTCCTCGGCCACGGCCCGCTGCTTGGCGACGCCGGGTTTCCCGTCCTGGAAGGAGAGGATGTCGGTGTCGGTGTCGGTGCGGGTGGCCTGGCGTCCGCCGCCCCCGCTGACCTTCCCGCCGTCCTTCCCGCCTCGGGTCTTCCGCTCCCCCGAGGCCGCGCCGCCGCCCTTCCTCTGCGTGGTGCGGGTGATGATGAGGGACCTCAGCCGGTCGGTCTCCGGGTCACGGTTGACCGTGACGGTGGCGGTGCGGGTGGCCGAGCCCTTCGCGGATCCGCCCTTCCCGCCCGCGCCGTAGCCCCGCTCGGTGAGCTTGCTGAGCGCGCACTGGAAGCGCTGTCCGACGGCCTCCCCGATCCCGGTCGTGGAGACCGCGAGCACCATGCTCAGCACCACGAACACCGCGCCCAGGTACTCGACTCCGGTGGCGCCCCGCTCCCAGCGGCCGTCGCGCCAGCTCGGCGGCGCGGACGTGCCGTCCCACACCACACCGGAGCCGCGCGCGGCCCGGCGGCCCTCCAGCAGCGCGTCGAGGGCCAGTCCGGCGCCGCCGCCCAGCAGCGCCGCCGTCGCCATCAGCGCGGCGCCCTCGGTGGCCAGCAGCGCCCCGCCCTCGGCCAGCGCGCGGGCCAGCGCCAGCAGCGGCACGCCCGCGGTGGCCGCGAGGTGCCAGAGGAGGGAGGCGCGGTAGGGACGCCGGTGCGCCCGCGCGGCGGCGAGCGCGGCGCCGGTGGCGATCAGCAGGTTCGGCAGGTGGATGAGCGTGAGGCGCCAGCCGACGGCGGACAGCCGTTCGGCGTCGGCGACGTCGGACAGCAGCACGTCGGACAGCAGACCGGCCGCGCAGAACACCGCGATGCCAGCCGCCCAGGCGACCAGCAACGGGAAGAGTCCGCCCGATCGCCGCCGTACCGCCGGGAGTTCACCGCCGTCCCCGGTTCGTGAGTCCACGTCCCCCGCTGCGCCACGCACCCCGTACGGCCTCCCTTGTCGCACCCGCGTTCGCACGGTAGCCCCCGCCGCGCGGGCCGCCATGGGCACAGGGCCCAGGACCGGACCCAGAGACCCGAGTTCGGCGCCCGGCCGGAGGGCACCGGGACGGGGCCTCCCCCGGCACGAGACCGCCCGGACGCGGAGGGCGCCCGGGCGGGGTGGTGCGAAAGGATCCGGTGAACGGACGGTGCCGTGTGGGTGGTTGGACGGGCGGACGCCGAACGGGCGGGCCCGGTGGGATGGATGGGGCCGCGGCTCAGCCCAGCCAGCTCCAGTCGAGTTCGGTGAGCTCGTGCACGGAGAGCACCAGGAACAGCAGCCCGGCGACGGTGAGCAACCCGTTGCTCAGCGGCCCGTTCCGCCAAGGGCGGGGCGTGCGGCTGGTGTTGAGCAGCCAGACCAGGGTCAGCGCGAGGAAGGGCATGAAGAAGGCGCCCAGCACCCCGTACGTGATGATCAGGCCGATCGGCTTGTCCAGCCAGAGCAGCGCCATCGGCGGGAAGGTCAGCCAGAGCAGGTAGGCGCGGAAGGGGCCGGTTCCCTCGCGCTGACCGGACGCCACGGCGGTGGCACTGTCGGCCCCGGCCTCGCCGGAGGTCTTCCGGGCCAGGCGCGCCCGTTCGACGAAGTCGGAGAACATCAGGCTGACGCCGTGCCAGACGCCGACGAGCGAGGAGAAGGAGGCGGCGAAGAAGCCAACCAGGAAGAGGGTTGAGGTGACCTCGCCGAAGCGCTCCTCCAGCACCGTGTCCAGGTCGAGCAGGCCACGCCCCTCACCGTCCTCGGTGAGCGCGATGTTGGCGGAGTGCAGCAGCTCGGCGCCGATGACCAGCATCGCGACGACGAAGATGCCGGTGGTGACGTAGGCGACGCGGTTGTCGACGCGCATCATCCGCATCCAGCCGCTGTCGGTCCAGCCCTTGGCGTTCACCCAGTACCCGTAGGCCGCCATGGTGATCGTCCCGCCGACGCCACCGATCAGGGTGAGCGTGTAGAGGACGGAGCCGTCCGGAAGGGTGGGCACCAGACCGGTGACGGCGTCACCGAGGTGCGGGGTGACCCGGATCGCGACGTAGACGACCACCACGAACATCACGCCGACGAAGGCCATCAGGACCTTCTCCACGACCGCGTAGTGGTTGAACCACACGAACAGCAGCCCGAGCAGGCCGGTGATGACGCCCCAGGTCTTGAGGTCGGGCCCGCCCGGGAAGAGCGCCTGGAGGGGCAGCGCGCTCGAACTCATCGCGGTCGCCCCGTAGACGAAGCCCCAGATGACGACGTAGATGGCGAAGTAGACCGTGGTCCACGGGCCCAGGGAGCGCCAGCCGTCGAACAGGGTGCGTCCGGTGGCCAGATGGAAGCGGCCCACGGCCTCCGCCAGCGCGATCTTGACGACGCAGCCGAGGACGGCGGCCCAGAGCAGGGTGTAGCCGAACTTGCTCCCGGCGACCAGCGTCGCCACCAGGTCCCCGGCCCCGACGCCGGTGGCCGCGACCACGATCCCCGGCCCGATCAGCTTCCAGTTGACCTTCCGGGCGGTCGGCGTGCTCCCCGCCTCGCCCCCGCCGCCACCCGCCTGGCGCGGTACCGCGGCCGAACCGGCCCCGGCCCCGGGGTCGTTCGCGACGGCCGGGGGGCGCTCCGCGGAGCGCCCCCCATCGCCTGACGCTCCGCTCTCCGGCGGTCCCTGATGCGTGCTCATACTGGCGCCTCCGGCTCCTCGTCCCCAACGTGGGGGGAATCCAACCCGTCGCGTCACAAGCAGCACAAGGGCACGGACCCGGGTTCCGCATCTTGACAACCGCATTGGTCTGGACCACGTTGGAGGCGAGCGCTGGGCGGCCCCCGCCGCGCACCGCGCCACCTCGCACGGCACCGCACACTCCAAGGACCCCCACACCGGAGGCAGTTGTGGCACGCGCACGAGCACGTTCCGATTCCCCCACCTCTCCCGGACGCGACCGGCGCTCGACGCGCCACCGGCTGCTGGCCGGACTGGCCGCCGGAGCGCTGGCGGCCGGCGGGCTGCTGGCCGTCGGCACCACCAGCGCCAGCGCGGACCCCGGTACGGCCACCGCCGACACCCGGATCACCGTCGACTCCCCCGCGCCCCGGGTCGGCGCCTCGGCGGTCCCGGCCCACGCGGTCACCGGGTACTGGCAGAACTTCGACAACGGCGCGACCGTCCAGACCGTCGCCGAGGTGCAGGACGAGTACGACATCATCGCCGTCGCCTTCGCGGACGCCACCGGCCAGCCCGGCGAGGTCGACTTCACCCTCGACCCCGCGCTGGGCTACTCCGAGGAGGAGTTCAAGGCCGACGTGGCGGCGAAGCAGGCCGAGGGCAAGTCCGTGATCATCTCCGTCGGCGGGGAGAAGGGCAACGTCAGCGTCGGCGACGGCACGGCGGCCACCAACTTCGCGAACAGCATCGTCGGCCTGATGGACGAGTACGGCTTCGACGGGGTCGACATCGACCTGGAGAACGGCCTCAACGCCACCTACATGACGGAGGCGCTCAAGTCGATCCACGCGGAGAAGAGCGACGTGGTGGTCACCATGGCGCCGCAGACGGTGGACATGCAGTCACCGGAGAACGAGTACTTCAAGACGGCGCTGAACATCAAGGACTTCCTGACCGTCGTCAACATGCAGTACTACAACAGCGGTTCGATGATCGGCTGCGACGGGAACGTCTACTCCCAGGGCTCGGTGGACTTCCTCACCGCGCTCGCCTGCGTCCAGTTGGAGGGCGGCCTCGACCCGTCCCAGGTCGGCCTCGGCACCCCGGCCTCACCCAGCGCCGCCGGCTCCGGCTACGTGGAACCGGGCGTGGTGAACGACGCACTGGACTGCCTGGCCAAGGGCGAGAACTGCGGCTCCTTCACCCCGGACACCACCTACCCCGGGATCCGCGGCGCGATGACCTGGTCCACGGCCTGGGACGCCTCGAACGGCAACTCCTGGTCCAGCACGGTCGGTCCGCACGTCCACGGACTTCCGTGACGGCGGGCCGGGGAACGGGCGCCGGATGCCGAGCGCCCGTCCCCCGGCCTCGCGTACCCGGTCTCGCCGCCGCCGGGGGGCGGCGGCGCGGTCCGGTCCCGGGCCACCACCCGGACACCGCGCGGGGGCCACGGCGACGAACGCCGTGGCCCCCGCGGTGTGTTGACACGCCGCGCCCGCCGGGCGCCAGCCGTGGCGGTCGACCGCCAACAGCGCCCGGCGGACGGGACGTTACGGCTTGGGCAGCGCGCACTCCGGCAGACTCAGGTCCACCGTGTTGCCCTCACCGACACACGAGGTGATCTGGTACGTCTGCTGGCCGTAGTTGGTGCCGGGGCGGACGGTGACCTCCCCGTTCTCGTCGACCTCGCACGGGTTGTTCATCGTGCACTCGCCACCGTTCTCGTTACCGGTGTTGTTGACGCCCACGACCTTGCCGGAGACGTCGTCCACGATCGGCGAGCCCGAGGTGCCGCCCTTGGTCTCGCAGGCCTCCGTGTAACGGATGGAGTCCTTCATCGTCCAGCCGCCCTCGCGCAGTTCGTGCACGAAGCCGTCGATGTCGCAGCTGTAGGTCTCCTTCCAGTAGCCGGAGACCACCGTGATGGCCGAACTCTCCTTCGGACGCGCCGAGTCCAGCTCCAGCGCCTGGACGCCGTGCTGCGCCTCGATCTCCTCGTAGCTGGCGTCGACCTGGTAGAGCGAGACGTCGGTGCCGGTCATCGTGGCGTATGCCAGCTTCGTGGCGTTCACCGTCCCGGCGTCGGCGCCACCGGCGTCCAGCAGCGTGAAGCTCCGGCTGGACGGCTGGTCCACCAGGACCGTGCCCGGCTCCGGCATCCCGCCCTCCAGGCAGTGCCCGTTGGAGAGCACCAGCGCGGGGTCGCCCGGCTGCGAGTCGGCGGTGCGGACCACCGAACCGGAGCAGTTGCTGAGCGCCACCGTGCCCTCGAAGTCAGGTGCCGCCAGCGGCAGTTCGGCGCCGCCACGGCTCTCACCGCCGCCGGTGTCCGCCCGCTCGGCGGACGCGGCCGGACGCTCCGCCGCTCCCGCGGGCGCCGCCGCGCCACCCACCAGGGTGGCGGCTCCCAGGAGCGCCACCGCCAGCGTGCTGACGAGAGGTCGTTTCATGTGGGGGTTCCTCTCTCGATACCGAGGACCCCCTGGTGTGGGGGTCCGTCCGGTGTACCGCGTGCATTCTTGGGGCTGCCCGGCCCGCCCACAAGACTCCGCCTCGCGATAGGACCGTCCCATCTCCCCGGCCGCCCGACCCCACGTCCCCGTCCGCGCGCCGCGCCGCGCCGTTCGGACCACCGGGTACGCCGCGTCAGATCACCAGGTACACCGCGGCCGCCGCGAGGAAGCCGACGACCGAGAGCACCGACTCCAGCACCGTCCAGGACTTGAGGGTGTCCCGCTCGGAGATGCCGAAGTACTTGGCGACCATCCAGAATCCGCCGTCGTTCACGTGCGAGGCGAAGATCGAACCCGCGGAGATCGCCATGATGATCAGCGCCAACTGGGCCTGGGACAGCCCCTCTCCCTCGACCAGCGGCAGCACGATGCCCGCGGTGGTCACGATCGCCACGGTGGCCGAACCCTGCGCCACCCGCAGCACCACCGAGACCAGCCAGGCCAGCACGATCACCGGCAGCCCCACGTCCCGGAAGGTGTCGGACAGCGCGTCGGCCACCCCGCTCCCCTTCAGCACCGCGCCGAAGATCCCGCCCGCCCCGACGACCAGCAGGATGTTGCCCACCGGCTTCAGCGAGGCGGTGGAGACGGTCTCCAGCGACCGCCGCGACCAGCCGCGCCGGATCCCGAGCAGGTAGTACGCCATCAGCAGCGCGATGGTGAGGGCCACGAACGGGTTGCCGAAGAACTCGACGACGGAGCGGAGCGTACTGGGGTCCAGCGCGACCGAGGAGAAGGTGGCCAGCAGGATCAGCACCAGCGGCGTACCGATGATGGCCAGCACGGTGAACAGCGACACCGGCTTCTCCGAGGGCCTGACCCCGGCCGCGGCCTGTTCGGCCGCCACCGCCGCCCGCGCCTCGTCCGCCGCCTCGACCATGTCCTGCGGCACCTCGACGAAGATCCGCCGGCCGATCCAGGCGGAGAACGCCCAGGCGGCGAGCACCGCCGGGGTACCGCAGACCAGCCCCATCAGGATGACCATGCCCAGGTCGACCTCGAACAGCCCGGCCGCGGCGACCGGCCCCGGGTGCGGCGGCAGAAAGGCGTGCGTCATGGAGAGCCCGGCCAGCAGCGGCATGCAGTACAGCAGGATGGACTTGCCGCTGCGCCTCGCGGTGGCGTAGACGATCGGCGCGAGGACGAAGATACCGACGTCGAAGAAGACCGGAACACCGAAGATCAGCCCGGTCATCCCCATCGCCAGCGGCGCCCGTCGCTCCCCGAAGAGGCCCAGCAAGCGGCGGCTGAGCACCTCGGCCCCGCCGGAGACCTCCAGGATGGCGCCGAGCATGGTGCCCAGCCCGATCACGATGGCGACATGGCCGAGGATGCCGCCCATGCCGTCCTCGATGAGCGAGGGAACATCCGAGTTCTGCACGGTGCCGAAGAGTTCGGTCACCGAGAGCCCCGCGGCCAGCCCCACCGCGATCGACACGGCGAGCAGGGCGACGAACGGCTGGAGGCGGACCGTGATGATGAGGTACAGCAACAGCAGGATGCCGAGCGTCGCGACGATCAGCAGTCCTGGGGTGCCACCTATGAGGAGCAGCAGCCCACCGGTGTGCGGTGGCCCCTCCTCCTCGGCGGTCTGGGCGAGCAGCAGCATGGGGACCTCTGGCTTCCATGTCCGGGTGTGTGGACGGGAGTTCGGTCGGATATGCGAACGCGTGCAGGGTGCTGGGTGCAGGGTGCCGGTCTTCGGGAACGGGAGTCGGAAGCGGACCGGGATGCGGAACGAGGCGCGGTACGGGGACGGTTGGCGTTACGGACCGGTTCGTACGCGAGCGGTGCGGGCCGGACGGCCGAGGGCGGCGCGGAGGACTCCGCACCCGGGTCCGACGGGACCGGTGTGACACGCGGTACGTCGGTGTCTACCCACCGGGGGCCCGATCCGTACCAGCCAGCGGGGCCGGAATACCCGAGCCCAGGTGAACGCCCCCTATACCAGGGTCAGTTGGCGGGCGCCGTCACGTCCCACGGAGAGCCGGAGCACCGGAACGGGAACGCGGACGGCAGCGGGAACGGCAACGGGAACAGGGACGGAGCAGGGGGCGGGGACGGAAACAGGAACGGATGCGGGGACGAGACGAGGGGCGAACACTCCCGCACGGGCGCCCCGGCCGACACCCCGAGCGAGCGCCCCGGACGAACATCCCGGGAGCGGGCCCGAGAAGAACGCCCGGGGGCGAAAGACCGCCCGGGCACGCTCCGTTGGCCCCTCCCAGACCGAACCCCGCCTCGCCGTGCGCTCGTCGGACGGCCGGACGGGTTCACGGCGAGGGGCGGAGACCCGGCATCGGGAACGGGCCCGGTGGCGGACCGGGGGGCGGATTCGGGGGCTGGCGGGGGCGGTTCAGCCGAGTACCGCCAACGCGTCGATCTCCACCAGCAGTCCGGCCGGAAGACCCACGTAGACGGTGGTACGCGCGGCCGGGGCCTCCTGGAGTCCGGCGAAGAACTCGTTGTAGATCTCGTTGAGTTCGGGGAAGTGGGCGGTGTCCGTCAGGTAGACGCGCAGCATCATCACGTCCTCCCAGGAGGCACCGCCCTCGCGCAGGATCGCCTCGACGTTGGCCAGCGTCTGGAGGGTCTGCTCGCGCAGCCCGGGGCCGACGGGGGTGGGTGCCTGGCCCTCGGCGGCGGGCCCGAAGCCCACCTGCCCGGCGACCTGGAGGATGTTGCCCTTCCTCACCCCGTGCGAGAACCTCGCGGGGGGCGTGGTGTGAGTGGCGGGGGTCAGCGCGGTCTTGGTCAGCTTCTCGGTCATCGGCGTCGCTCGCTCTCTCTCCGTGTCGTCCGGATGGTCCGGCGTGTGCGGGGTGGTGGTCCGGGGCGTGCGGGGCGGTGGTGATCCGGGGGTGGTGACCCCGGTGGTGGGTGTGACGGGCGGGAGCGGTACGGGACCGGGCTCGGCGGACCCGGCCTCGGGGACCGGGCTCGGGGACCGGCGGGAGACCGGCCTCGGGGACCCGCACCAGGGGCCGGAACCAGGGACCGGACCCGGAGGCCGGGTCGGTCAGGGGGTCCGGGCGGGGCCGGGGCGCTCCTCCTCCGTGGGCCGGGGCCTGCCCGCGTACTCGGCGCTGATGGCCTCGGCGGTGTGGCGCACCCGGGGCAGCAGCGTGAGGAGTTCGTCGGCGGAGACCACGACGTTCGGCGCGGAGACCGACATCGCCGCGATGGTCCGGCCGTCGGTCCCCCGGATGGGTGCGGCGACACAGTTGATCGACTCCTCGTGCCCGCCGAGGTCGGTGGCCCAGCCCTGTTCGCGCACGGTGGCCAGCTCGGCGAGGAAGGCGGTGGCGTTCGGCGTCGAACGGGCCGTGTACTGGGGGTAGTCGAGGCGGGCGGCGAGGGCGCGGCGCTCCGGCTCCGGGAGGTCGGCCAGCAGCAGCTTGGCCACGGCGGCGACGGTGATCGCGACGGGCTTGCCGATCCGGGAGTACATCCGGACCGGGTAGCGGCTCTCGAACTTGTCGATGTACAGGACCTCGTTCTCCTCGTGCACGGCGAGGTGCACGGTGTGCCCGCAGGCCGCGTTCAGCTCGGCCAGGTGCGGGTGGGCGATCTCCCGTACGTCGAGGTTCTCCACCGCCTCCTGGGCGAGGGCGAACAGCCGGGCGCCGAGCCGGTAGCGGTGGTCCGGCTGACGGTGGACGATGCCGTGTTCGTGCAGGGTGCGAAGCAGCCGCAGCGCCGTTGACTTGTGCACGTCCAACCGCCGCGCCACCTGCTCCAGACTGGCCGGGCCTTCGGCCAGCAGCGGCAGGATGCTCAGCGCGCGGTCAACGGTCTGGCTCATGCGGTGGGTACCTCCGCGTCCGTGGGGTGCTCGTCGCCCGGTGCCGTCCAGCCGGGGCCGAGTCGCAGTGTCTCCCACGCCTCGTCGCTCAGCGCGGCCAGCCGGTCGGCGTGCTCCCGGGCGGGTGGCGCGGCGAGGTCACCGGGGACGGTGAGCGCGGCGGCGGCGGTGAGGTGGCCGTGCCGGAGCCGGTCCCGGGTGGGCAGGTCGCGCAGGGACGCGGAGAGGTACCCGGCGGCGAAGGCGTCCCCGGCGCCGACGGAGGCGACGACGTCGACGCGCGGCGCGGCCACGCTCACCACCGTGTCCGGGCGGTGCCCGCCGGACGCTCCGGGAGCGGCGCCGGGCTCCGGTGCGGTGGCGCCCGGCTGGGGCTCGCCGTCGGCGGGTTCCCTGGTGAACGCGGTGGCGCCCGCGGCGCCCCGCTTGACGATCAGCACGCGGGGTTCGGGCAGCGCGGCGCGTACCGCGGCGGGTCCGCCGGTCACCCCCCAGGCCGCCGCGGCCTCGTCCTCTCCGACGAAGACCAGGTCGCAGCCGCGGGCCAGCTCCAGCAGCACCTCGGGGCCCTCCGGCGCCGTGCGCCACAGCCCCAGGCGGTAGTTGACGTCGAAGGAGACGCACGGGCGGCCGGGGCGCGGGGCGGTGAGCTGGCGGAGCAGCGCGAGACAGCTGGCGGAGAGGGCCGCGGTGATCCCGGTGAGATGCAGTACCCGGCAGTCCGTCGGCGCCGGGGTGTTCTCCGGGGACATCGCGGAGGCCGCCGAGCCCGCGCGGTAGTACACGACCTCCGCGACCGGCCCGTCCGGAGCGACCGCCCCGTCCGTGCCATCACCCGGAGGTGGACCGCCGGGAAGCGGGCCCCCCGGTGGGCACCCGGGCGCGGTGGTGGCCCGCTCTCCGCTGGTGCGGAAGTAGATCCCGGTGGGCCGGGCGCCGTCGCGGGCGACGGCGGAGGTGTCGACACCGTGCCCGGCGATGGTGCGCACCAGGTGGTCGCCGAAGCCGTCGGCGCCGACCCGGCTGACCCAGCGGACGCGGTGACCGGCGCGCGCGAGCGCGCAGGCGACGTTGGACTCGGCGCCGCCGATGGCCCGGTCGAAGGAGGGCACGTCCGCGAGCGGTCCCGCCCGGTGCGGCACGAAGGTCACCAGCGACTCGCCCAGGCAGACGGCATCGGTGTACGGACTGGTCTCCACGGCCGGTACCGCTCCCCTCATGTCCCCTCCTGTCCACGTCACCGCCGCCGCGCCGCCCGGCCGAGCGGGCCCCAACACCCGCTCCGCGCCCCGTCGTTGGCCTGCCTCCGGTGCCCGCCGTCAGTACCGCCGTCGATGACGTCCGCGCCCCGTCGTGGCGGGGATCGGGGCGGGTCCGCACATTGACCCGGTGCTCAGCGGGATGCTAGACAGCGTCAAGCGTTATGCGCAATGTGCATTGCATACTTTGCAACTTCATCGCTACGGAGTCGCCATGGCCCCCGCCGACACCCCCGTCGCCCGCCTCGCCGACGAACGCGTCGACCACCGCTTCAAGGGCCTCCCCCCGGACGCCGAGGGCCGCACGCTGGGTCAGCTCGCCGCCGAGCGCCGCTCCCTGTTCACCGGCGGCTTCACCACCCCGGTGCTCGCGCTGTCCGAGGACCACCTGGCGCACAACCTGGCGCTGCTGGAGCGGTACGCACGGCGGCACGGGCTGGCCTTCGCCCCGCACGGCAAGACGTCCATGGCCCCCCGGCTCTTCGAACGCCAACTGGAGCACGGCGCCTGGGGGATCACGCTCGCGGTGCCGCACCAGGCGCGGGTGGCGCGGGCCTTCGGGGTGGAGCGGATCTTCCTCGCGAACGAGCTGGTGGACCCGGCGGCGCTCCACTGGGTCGCCGCCGAGCTGGACCGGGACCCCGCCTTCCGGTTCCTCTGCTACGTCGACTCGGCCGAGGGCGTCGCACTGATGGACGAGGCACTGCGCGCCGCCCCGCGCGCGCCCGGGCCCGGGGCGACGCCACGGCCGGTGGAGGTCGTCATCGAGCTGGGCGCGGGCGCGGGGGCGCGCACCGGAGTGCGGTCGCGGGCGCCGTTCCGCGAGTGCGTCGCGCTCGCGGAGGCGGTGGCGGGCACCGGGACCCTGCGGCTCGCCGGGGTCGCCGGGTACGAGGGCGAGGTGCCGGAGGCCACGCCCGCGACGGTCACCGGCTGGCTGCGCGAACTCACGGCGCTGGTGGGCACGTTGGACGCGGCGGGGCACTTCGCGGAGCTGGACGGGATCGTGCTGAGCGCGGGCGGCAGCGCCTGGTTCGACGCGGTGGCGGAGGTCTTCGACGCGCTGCCCGCCCTGTCCCGGCCGGTGCTGAAGCTGCTTCGCTCCGGTGCGTACGTCTCCCACGACGACGGCCACTACCGGGACGTGACGCCCTTCCGCCGGATCCCCGAAGAGGGCGGGCTGCGCTCCGCGTTCACGCTCTGGGCCCAGGTCGTCTCCCGGCCGGAGCCCGGGCAGGCGTTCCTCAACGCGGGCAAGCGGGACGCCGCCCACGACCTGCGGCTGCCCGAGCCGCACACGGTGCGCTCCGCCCGGGACGGCGGTCAGCGCCCGGCGCGTGGGCTGACCGTCACCGGCCTCTCCGACCAGCACACCTGGCTGCGGGTGGACGCGGCGGCGGAGCCGCCGGAGGTCGGGGACTGGGTGGGTCTCGGGATGTCACACCCGTGCACGATCTTCGACCGGTGGGGCTGTGTGCCGGTGGTCGAGGGGGACGGCACCGTCGTCGAGTTCGTCCGCACCTTCTTCTGACCCGTCAGCGAGCGCGCGGCACCGGGCGCGGGCGGTACCGCGCCGGACCGTCGTCGGCCGAGACCGAGGAGCCGGTATGGAACTGGTCATCAGGGACGCACGTGTCGTGGACGGCGGCGGGGCGCCCGCCTACCGCGCCGACGTGGGGATCGAGGACGGCCGGATCGCCACGATCGTCCGCGAGGGCGAGCCGCGCCCCGGCGGTCGGCGGGTGCTGGAGGCCGACGGGCTGGTCCTCTCCCCCGGCTTCGTCGACATGCACGCGCACAGCGATCTGGCGCTGCTGCGCGATCCTGACCACTCGGCCAAGGCGGCCCAGGGCGTCACCCTGGAGGTCGTCGGCCAGGACGGGCTGTCCTACGCGCCGGTCGACGACCGCACGCTCGACGAGGTGCGCGGGGCCATCACCGGCTGGAACGGCGGCGGCCCCGGCGACACCTCGCTGGACTTCGACTGGCGCACCGTCGGCGAGTACCTGGACCGGATCGACCGGCAGGGCACCGCGGTGAACGCGGCCTACCTGGTCCCGCAGGGCACCGTGCGGATGCTGGCGGTCGGCTGGGAGGACCGTCCCGCGACCGCCGGCGAGCTGCGCCGGATGCGCGAACTGGTCGCGGAGGGGCTGGAGCAGGGCGCCGTGGGCATGTCGTCCGGGCTGACCTACACCCCGGGCATGTACGCCTCGGACGCGGAACTGACCGAGCTGTGCCGCACGGTGGCCGCGTACGGCGGCTACTACTGCCCGCACCACCGCTCGTACGGCGCGGGCGCCCTGGAGGCGTACGAGGAGATGGTCGGGCTGGCCCGGGAGGCGGGCTGCGCCCTGCATCTCGCGCACGCCACCATGAACTTCGGCGTCAACGAGGGGCGGGCGCCCGAGCTGCTGGCGCTGCTGGACCGCGCGCTGGACGGCGGAGCGGACATCACGCTGGACACCTACCCCTACACCCCGGGCTGTACGACGCTCGTGGCGATGCTGCCCAGCTGGGCGAGCGAGGGTGGGCCGGAGGCGACCCTGGCGCGGCTGCGGGACCCGTCGACGGCGGCCCGCGTCCGGCACGTCATGGAGGTGGAGGGCGCCGACGGCTGCCACGGGGTACCGATCGACTGGGACACCATCGAGATCTCCGGGGTGACCCGCCCCGAACTGGCGGGGTACGTCGGCCACACCGTCGCGCGGTCGGCCCGGGAGCGCGGCGAGGCACCGTTCGACACCGCGGTCCGGCTGCTCGTCGAGGACCGGCTCGGCCCCACGATCCTCCAGCACGTCGGCCACGAGGAGAACGTCCGGCGGATCATGCGGCACCGGGTGCACACCGGTGGCAGCGACGGCATCCTCCAGGGCGACAAGCCGCACCCCCGCGCCCACGGCACCTTCCCGCACTACCTGGGCCACTACGTACGGGAGTTGGGGGTGCTCTCGCTGGAGGAGTGCGTGGCGCACCTGACCTCGCGCCCGGCGGCCCGGCTGCGGCTGCCCGACCGGGGCCTGGTCCGCCCGGGATACCGCGCCGACCTGGTGCTCTTCGATCCGGACACGGTGGCCGCCGGTTCCACCTTCGACCGCCCGCGCACCCCGCCGGTCGGCATCCCGCACGTCCTGGTCGACGGGCGCCCGGTCGTCGAGGACGGGCGGCGCACCGACGTCCTCGCGGGCCGCTCCGTGCGCCGGACCCCGCTCCGCTGAGCCGGGCCACCCGCCGGACGGCCGGACTGGCCGCCAGCTGGGCTGGTTCGCTAGCTGTGCTGGTAGGCGACGAGCGAGATGCCCACGTAGTGCACGACGAAGGCGGCCAGCGTGAAGGAGTGGAACACCTCGTGGAAGCCGAACCAGCGCGGTGACGGGTTCGGCCGCTTGATGCCGTAGACCAGCCCGCCGAGGCTGTAGAGCAGCCCTCCGACGATCACGCAGACCAGCACCGCGATGCCGCCCGCCTGGAGGAAGTCCGGCAGGAAGAAGACGGCGGCCCACCCCATGGCGACGTAGCACGGGGTGTAGAGCCAGCGGGGGGCGCCGACCCAGAACACCCGGAAGGCGATGCCCAGCGCGGCGGCGGCCCAGATCCCCCAGAGCAGCAGGTCCCGACGGCCGTCCGGGAGCAGCAGTATGGTCAGCGGCGTGTAGGTGCCCGCGATGATCAGGAAGATGTTGGCGTGGTCCAGCCGCCGCAGGACGGCGGTGGCGCGCGGGCTCCAGTCCCCGCGGTGGTAGAGCGCGCTGACGCCGAACAGCAGGCAGGCGGTGAGCGTGTAGATCGCGCAGGCCAGTCGGCCGCGCGTGCTCCCAGCGAGCGCGGTGAGGAAGATCCCGGACACCAGGACCGCGGGGAACATCCCCGCGTGCAGCCAGCCCCGCAGTCGGGGCTTGAGCACCTGGGCGGCGGAGGCGGCGGCCGAGGAAGCGGCGGAGGCCGCCGAGGCCGCGGCGGGGAACCGCGATCCGGGACGCGGTGCCTGGCCGCCCGCACCGCGCGGCGGTTCGTCGCCGACGGCGGCGTCCGGGGCGGAGCGGGGGACGTTGGCGGCGCCGGTCTCGTGGTTGTTCTCCGCCACCGGCTCCGGGTGCGCGGTCGCGGAATACGCGGAAGACGGCGACGGCTGGGACGGGCGGGACGGGGACGGGAACTGCGCGCGGGCCGACGGCCCGTCGGCCGCCGGGGTGGGGAACGGCTCCGCGGCTGGCGTCTCCTGGGACGGGGAATCAGCGGCAGTCATCGGGCAATCGTAACCAGAACGCCCTCCGAACCTACGGGGGCGTAAGTGACGGACGACGCCCCGCGCGTGGGAGGGGCCGACGCGCCCGGGCGGCTTCGCGTGCGTGCCGTGACCAGCGCGCGGTGCGGGGCCGGAGCGCGAGTGGTGACGGACACACCGTTCCCATCTGGACAGTCAGCGTCTAGGCTCGGATGATCAGATGAGCAAGGGCGGCACCGGATGAGCATGCGCACCCGCCACGGACGCATCCGGGTCGCGGCCCCCAAGGGGCGTGCAGAACCACCAAGGAAGCGGATACCCGTGCCGTATCCGCATGTCACCCTCAACGTCTGGAGCGATCGTGGCGCGCAGTTCTGCGGCTCCCACCACCCACCCGATCCCCACCCGCCACCAGGAACTGATCTCCTGGGTCGACGAGATCGCCGCACTGACCCAACCGGACCGCGTCGTCTGGTGCGACGGCTCGGAGGCGGAGTACGAGCGGCTGTGCGAGGAGCTGGTGGCGAAGGGCACCTTCACCAAACTCGACCCGATCAAGCGCCCCCACTCCTACTACGCCGCCTCCGACCCGAGTGACGTCGCCCGGGTCGAGGACCGCACCTTCATCTGCTCCGAGAAGGAGGAGGACGCGGGCCCCACCAACCACTGGAAGGCCCCCGCCGAGATGCGGGAGCTGTTCTCCGGTGAACGCGGCGTCTTCCGCGGCTCGATGCGCGGCCGCACGATGTACGTCGTCCCGTTCTGCATGGGCCCGCTGGGCTCGCCGCTCTCCGCGCTGGGCGTCGAGATCACCGACTCGGCGTACGTCGCCGTCTCCATGCGCACCATGACCCGGATGGGGCAGCCGGTCCTGGACCAGCTCGGCGCCGACGGCTTCTTCGTCAAGGCCGTGCACAGCGTCGGCGCCCCGCTCGCCGAGGGCGAGAGCGACGTGCCCTGGCCGTGCAACAGCACCAAGTACATCTCGCACTTCCCGGAGACCCGCGAGATCTGGTCCTACGGCTCGGGCTACGGCGGCAACGCGCTGCTCGGCAAGAAGTGCTACGCGCTGCGCATCGCCTCCGTCATGGCACGGGACGAGGGTTGGCTGGCCGAGCACATGCTGATCCTCAAGCTGACCCCGCCGAAGGGCGGCCCGGAGGCCGCCAAGTACGTCGCCGCCGCCTTCCCCAGCGCCTGCGGGAAGACGAACCTGGCCATGCTGGAACCCACCATCCCCGGCTGGACGGTCGAGACGGTCGGCGACGACATCGCCTGGATGCGGTTCGGCGAGGACGGCCAGCTGTACGCGATCAACCCCGAGGCGGGTTTCTTCGGTGTCGCGCCCGGCACCGGTGAGCACACCAACGCCAACGCGATGAAGACCCTCTGGGGCAACTCGGTATTCACCAACGTCGCCCTCACCGACGACAACGACGTCTGGTGGGAGGGGATGACCGAGGAGTCGCCCGCGCACCTCACCGACTGGAAGGGCAACGACTGGACGCCCGAGTCCGGCACCCCCGCCGCCCACCCCAACGCGCGCTTCACCGTCCCGGCCGGACAGTGCCCCAGCATCGCGCCCGAGTGGGAGGACCCGCGCGGGGTGCCGATCTCCGCGATCCTCTTCGGCGGACGGCGGGCCACCGCGGTGCCGCTGGTCACCGAGTCCTTCGACTGGCGCCACGGCGTCTTCCTCGGCGCCAACGTCGCCAGCGAGAAGACGGCGGCGGCCGAGGGCAAGGTCGGTGAACTGCGCCGCGACCCCTTCGCGATGCTGCCGTTCTGCGGCTACAACATGGGCGACTACTTCGCCCACTGGGTGCGCCTCGGCGAGGAGGCCCCGGACCCGGCGAAGCTGCCCCGGATCTACTACGTCAACTGGTTCAAGAAGAACGACGAGGGCTCGTTCGTCTGGCCCGGGTTCGGCGAGAACAGCCGGGTGCTCAAGTGGATCGTGGAGCGGCTGAACGGCGAGGCGGAGGGCGTCGAGACGCCCATCGGCACCCTCCCGACCAAGGCCGCGCTCGACACCGACGGGCTCGAACTGACCGACGAGGAGCTGGACTTCATCCTCGCCGTCGACCGTGACGTGTGGCGGGAGGAGGCCGCGCTGGTGCCGCAGCACCTGGAGACCTTCGGCGACCACACCCCCACCGCGCTGTGGGACGAGTACCGCGCCCTGGTCAGGCGACTCGGCTGAGCCACGGACACACCCGACGCCCCCGGCGCTTCCCCGCGCCGGGGGCGTCGCGCTGTCCGGGAACGGCCGCCCGCCACCCCTCCGGACGCCGGTGGCCCGGGGAGTGCGGCGTCGGCCGCGCGCTGGCCGGCACCCCGATGCGGCGGGCCGGACGAGCGGATCAGACCGGTCCGGTGGAACAGACCGACGGATCAGACCGGCTCGGCGAGCCCGAGCCGCTCTCCGTGCGCCACGGCGCACTCCTCCGCGAGCTGGATCGCGAGCGCGTCCTCGCGGGACGTGGCGACGGCGAGCGCGTTGCCCGCGAGCCGGTGCGCCCGCTGGTGCAGCGCGACGACCCGGGACGGATCGCCGCTCGGCGCCGAGGGCGCCGCACGCAGCGGGGCCTGCCCGGACCGCAACCGCGCAACGCCCTCCGCGAGCCGCCGCGCCCGCTCGTCCAGCTCGGCGGCGGGCGCCAGCGCGCGGATCTCGTCCACCACCGTGAGCAGCGCGGTGAGCTGACCCGCGAGCCGGATATCCAGCTCCTCCTCGCGGGAGCGGCGCGGCGCCCGCACCGCGGGGTCGGGCTCGGCCATCGTGTGGACCGACTTGCTGCGGATCGGTTCGTACATGGGTGGCCTCCTGGCGAACATCTTCGGGAAGACATCCTAACTTAGACTCCGTCTAAAGTTGTCCTCTCTCGCGTTCA
This sequence comes from Streptomyces sp. AJS327, assembly GCF_013450295.1. Lineage (GTDB taxonomy): Bacteria > Actinomycetota > Actinomycetes > Streptomycetales > Streptomycetaceae > Streptomyces. Next base: position 114,531 of record NZ_SKBR01000002.1, on the reverse strand, counting down.
CCTTCCACGCGGCGTCCCGCCCCTCCCCCGCCCACCGGACGGCGCTCGCCGCGTACCCCCCACGACCGGCCCCACCCCCGAGCGCACGACCCGGGGACGAAGCTGCCCCGGACACACCGCACCCCCGGCCCACGGAGGGCCGGGGGTGCGGGGAGCGCGCGAGATGACGGGAGGGCGCCCCGGAGCACGGGGCGCGGAGCCGGGGCTCAGTACTGGCTGTAGCCGTCCAGGAAGTTCCCGATCCGGGTGACCGCCTCGGCCAGCTCGTCGGCCGCCGGGAGGTTGACGATCCGGAAGTGGTCGGGCTCCGGCCAGTTGAATCCGGTGCCGTGCACGATCATGATCTTCTCCTCCCGGAGGAGGTCGATCACCATCTGCCGGTCGTCCTTGATCTTGTACACGTCGGGGTCGAGCCGGGGGAAGGCGTAGATGGCGCCCTTCGGCTTGACGCAGGTCACGCCGGGGATCTGGGTGAGCAGCCGGTGCGCGGTGTCACGCTGCTCGCGCAACCGTCCCCCGGGCAGCGTCAGGTCCTCGATCGACTGCCGGCCGCCGAGCGCGGTCGCCACCGCGTGCTGCGCGGGCATGTTCGCGCACAGCCGCATGTTGGCCAGGATCGTCAGCCCCTCGACGTAGCTGTCGGCGTGCGCCTTCGGTCCGCAGACCGCCAGCCATCCGCTGCGGTAGCCCGCCACCCGGTACGACTTCGAGAGCCCGTTGAAGGTGAGGGTGAGCAGGTCGGGGGCGACTACCGCGGTGGGCGTGTGGGTGGCGTCGTCGTAGAGGATCTTGTCGTAGATCTCGTCGGAGCAGACGATCAGGTTGTGCCGCCGGGCGATGTCCGTCAGCCCGCGCAGCATCTCCTCGTCGTAGACCGCCCCGGTCGGGTTGTTCGGATTGATGATCACGAGTGCCTTGGTGCGGTCGGTCACCTTGCGCTCGACGTCCGCGAGGTCCGGCAGCCAGTCCGACTGCTCGTCGCAGCGGTAGTGCACGGCCGTCCCGCCGGAGAGCGAGACGGAGGCGGTCCACAGCGGGTAGTCGGGCGCCGGGACGAGCACCTCGTCACCGTCGTCCAGCAGCGCCTGCATCGACATCTGTATGAGTTCCGAGACGCCGTTGCCCAGGTAGACGTCCTCCACCGACAGCTCGACACCGCGCGTCTCGTAGTGCTGCACCACCGCGCGGCGGGCGGAGAGCAGCCCCTTCGCGTCCCCGTAGCCGTGTGCGCTGCCGACGTTCCGGAGCATGTCCTCCAGGATCTCGGGCGGGCAGTCGAAGCCGAAGGCGGCCGGGTTTCCGGTGTTCAGCTTGAGAATGCGGTGCCCCGCCGCCTCAAGCCGCATGGCCTCCTCCAGGACGGGGCCCCGGATCTCGTAACAGACGTTGGCGAGCTTGGTCGATTGGATCACCTGCATATCGCCACCTTACGGGCGAGTTTCGCAAGCCGCCCCGTGTTTCTCCTCACCCTCGCCGCCCCCGCCCGCCCGCACCGGCGGCGCTCCCCCCGCGCCACGGGCCCCCGTCAGCGGGCGGCACCGGCCGCACCGGCCACGGCCACGGCGCCGACGACGCCGGGCACCGGACCGCCGATCCAGCGACGGCCCGGAGCCGGCTCCCGCACGTACCGGAAACGCGCGCCCCACTCCCCGCGGCCGCCCGCACGCGCGCCAACTCGCCACACGCCGCGCACCGCACGCCCCCGGCACGGAGCCGGAACAGCCGTAGCCCCCGCCCGGGCGGTGGCCGAGAATGGTCACCATGGCTCGCGTAACCACCCCTTCCGCTGTCCCGGACGCCTCCGTGCCCGCCACCACCGCCCCCGACCCGCTGGCGGACGCGACCGGCCGTACGCACCGGACCGGCGCGGCGCTCCAGGAGAGCGCCGCCACCCCCCGGCTCGGGCTGCGCGAGCGCAAGAAGATCCAGACGCGGCGGGCCATCCGGCAGGCGGCCTTCCGGCTCTTCGCCGAACACGGGTACGACGCCACCGCCGTCGACCGCATCGCGGAGGCCGCCGAGGTCTCCACCAGCACCGTCTTCCGGTACTACCCCACCAAGGAGGACATCGTCCTCACCGACGAGTACGACCCGATGATGGCCGAGGCGCTGCTACGCCGCCCGGCCGGGGAGGCTCCGGCGACCGCGGTGCGCCACGCCCTCACCGATCTCACGCGGGAGGTCTGGAAGCACCAGGGGGTGGAGATCACCCAGCGGCTCCGGCTGGTCTGCGAGGTGCCAGCGGTGCGGGCGCGGCTGATCGAGAGCGTCGCCGTCACGGGCCGCGCGCTGGCCCGCGCCCTGGCGCAGCGCACCGGCCGCCCGGCGGACGACCTCGAACTCCAGGTCTTCGTGGGCGCGGTGGTCGGCGGGCTGGTCCAGGCGATCCTCTGCTGGGACGCGAACGGCCGGACCGGAGAGCTGGTCCACCTGCTCGACCGGGCCCTGGCCCTCCTGGAGAACGGCCTGCGGCTCTGAGCATCCCCGAGGCGCCAGCGCGCCCCCGGCGTCCCGCCGCGCGGCCAGCCGACGGGCCCACCCGCCCCAGCTTCCGCCATGCCCTCCGGCTTCCACCCGGTTCCGTCCAACTCCCGCCCCGGGAAGACCGGTTCGGCCGGTTCGCCGGGACCAGCCGGTCCAGCGGGTCCAGCCGGTTCTGTCAGCCCGGCCGGTTCGGCCGGTTCGGCCCGATCAGGGGAGGGTGGACGGCTCCTCCGGGGTGAGGGCGGCGGCCAGCTCGTCCGCGTCCGTCGTCGGCGCGGAGCAGACGAAGCCCCGGCAGACGTAGGCCGCCGGGCGGCCGTCCACCAGGCCCCGGCCCCCAAGCAGCGGCACCTCCGCCCCGGCGTCCGCCTCCACCCCGGCCTCCTCCGGGGTTCCGGGGCCGGGCTCCGGCTCGCCGCGCGCCACCACCACACCGGGCGCCGTGGCCAACAGCGCGGTGCGGTGCAGCAGTTCGGTACCCGGATCGGACGCGGGCCCGACGACGGCCACCTCGCGCGGCCCGTCCAGCAACGCCTCGGCCGCGGCGAGACCCCAGCCGATGAAGCGCGGCACCCGCGCCGCCAGCGGGGAGACCACCGCGAGCGCCCGCTCGGCCGCCCGCCGGTGCCGGTCGGAGCCGGTGTAGGCGGCGTAGCTGAGCAGCGCCGCGGCGGCGGCCGTCCAGCCGGAGGGCACCGCGTTGTCCGACGGGTCCTGCGGGCGCCGGATCAGCCGTTCCGCGTCGTCCGCCGTGTCGTACGGGGTGCCGTCCTCGCCGACGAAGCGGGCCAGCACCGTCTCCAGCAGGGCGCCGGTGCGGGTCAGCCACTCGGTGCGGCCGGTCACCGCGAACAGCGTGAGGTAGCCCTCGGCCACGTCGGCGTAGTCCTCCAGCACCCCGGCGCTCGGGCCCGCGGCGCCGTCCCGCGAGGTGCGCAGCAGCCGGGTGTGGGGGCGGCCCTCCTCCGGCGCCGGTTCCACCGTGTGGACGGCGGCGAGCAGTTCGGCGGCCCGGGTGGCGGCGTCCACCAGGTCGGGCCGGTCGAAGTACTGGCCGGTCTCGGCGAGGGCCGCGATGGCCAGCCCGTTCCACGCGGCGACCACCTTCTCGTCCCGCGCGGGTCGGGCGCGGGCGGCGCGGGCCTCACGCAGCCGGGCGCGCACCGACTCCAGCCGCTCCCCGTCCGCGCCCCCGCCCGGACCCACGTTCTCGCCGCCGCCCTCGTTCTCACCGTCGAGGGCGGGCAGTTGGAGGACGGAGGCGCCCTCCTCGAAGCTGCCCTCGGCCGTGACGCGGAACCGGTCGGCGGCGTACGCGGCGTCCCGCTCCCCCAGCGCCTCGACGAGCTGCGCCGGGGTCCACACGTAGTACGCGCCCTCCCGGTGCCGTCCGGTGCCGTCGTCGCTGTCCGCGTCCAGCGCGGAGGCGAAACCGCCCTGGGCGGTGCCGAGTTCGCCGACGAGGAAGTCCGCGGTCTCCAGCGCGATCCGCCGGGCGAACGCGGAGCCGCTGGTCCGCCAGAGATGGGCGTAGACCCGGCAGAGCAGCGCGTTGTCGTAGAGCATGCGCTCGAAGTGCGGAACGACCCACTCCGCGTCCACCGAGTAGCGGGCGAACCCCCCGCCCAGCTGGTCGTAGAGCCCACCGCGGGCCATCGCCTCGCAGGTCGCCTCCACCATCTGGAGCGCCCCCTCGGAGCCGGTGCGCGCGTGCTGCCGCAGCAGGAACTCCAGCACCATGGACGGCGGGAACTTCGGAGCGTCACCGAAGCCACCGCGCACCGCGTCGAAGTCCCGGGTCAGCCCGAGCAGCGCGGCACCCGTCTCGTCCGGTCCCGGGACGCCCGCCCCGTCGTACCGGAGGGCGCGGGAGGCGAGGTCCCGCGTGATCCGCGCCGCGACGTCCGCGACCTCCTCGCGCCGCTCCGCCCAGGCGAGCCGCACCCCCTCCAGCACCTCGCCGAAGGACGGCATGCCGTGCCGGGGACGCGGCGGGAAGTACGTGCCGAAGTAGAAGGGTTCGGCCTCCGGGGTGAGGAAGACCGTCATCGGCCAGCCACCGTGCCCGGTGGCCGCCTGCACCGCCTCCATGTACACCGCGTCGACGTCCGGGCGCTCCTCCCGGTCGACCTTCACGGACACGAAGTTCTCGTTCAGCAGCCGCGCCGTCTCCACGTCGGCGAAGCTCTCGTCCGCCATCACATGGCACCAGTGGCACGCGCTGTAACCGACGCTGAGGAGAACCGGAACGTCCCGCCGCCGCGCCTCCTCGAACGCCTCGTCCGACCAGGGCCACCAGTCCACCGGATTGTCGGCGTGCTGCTGGAGATACGGGGACGTGGCATCGGCCAGGCGGTTCATACCGGCATCGTCGCACGGCCCGGAGCGTCCGGCCCAGCGCCCGGGAGCCGTCCGGCGGGCGACGGACGGCGTCACGAGCCTTCGGACGCCAGCCCGGCCGAGGAGAGCGGAGCGAACGACCGTCGTGTACACCCCTTGGCGACATGTCGTCCCGGGTCTTCCCCAGGACGATGGCCTGGACGACCCCGGCCCAGCCGTGGCGCGCGTGCTCGTCGGCCACCAGCGCGGACGGCCGGTAGCGCGGCTCCCGTTCCCGGTGCTGACGGTTGGGGGGATCGGCGGGACGGCTGGTTCTGCCGCCTGGGGCGGACGGGGTCGGCCTCGTGGCCGGTTCGGTGGCCCGTCCGCCCGGGTGCGGATCGTCAGCTCTGCGCCGACCCCTCCTCGGCCTTGTCCGGTGCGTCCTCCGTGCTCGTGGGCAGCTTCGGCTGCCAGGTGAAGGCCACCAGGGTCACGACCACGACACCGGCCAGCGCGACGGCCATCCACGGGCCGAGCAGGGAGTCGACGGAGTGGATGACGAGCCCCGGGACGATCACGTCCGGGACGGTGAAACCGAGCCCCTTCGCGCCCTGCGCGCTGAGGTCGCCGAAGACCTGGAACTTGTACGCGGCGCTGATGAGGATCCAGCCGAGGAAGCCCCAGAGGAATCCACCGGCCCACGCGCCGCGGCGACCACCGGTGGCGTTGGCGAAGATCGCCGCCGCGCCGCAGGCGAAGAACGCGACGATCATGCTGGGGATCGGCACCGGCCAGCCGATGGCGGCGAGGAAGCCCATGCCGACCACCTGGCCGATGACCCCGGAGATCAGCCCGATCACCAGCGCGTTGGGCGCGAAGGAGAAGATCACCGGCACGTCGAGGGCGGGCTTGGCGCTGGGAATGATGCGGCGTGCGATGCCTTCGAAGGCGGGCACGATCTCCGCGATCAGCATCCGCACGCCGTAGAGCATGATGAGCATGCCCGCGGCGAAGCCGAGGGCGGAGAGCAGCGTGAACACCAGCCAGTTCTGGCCGTCGGATATGTCCTTGGTGAAGGTGGACAGGCCTATCTGCGAGATGGCTCCGGCCGCGGCGGCGAAGGCGATGACGAACATCACGAGTGTCGTCGAGACGGCGACGTCGCGGAAGAAGTTGAGCTTGGCGGGGACCTTGATGTCCTCGGTGCTCTTCTTGGGGTCGCCGACGAGCTTGCCCAGGCCCGCGGCGGCGACGTTCAGCAGCGTCTGCCCGTGACCGAACGCGACGTCGTCCCGGCCGGTGATCTTGCGCATCACCGGCTGCGCGAGGGCGGGCGCGAACGTCATGTAGGCGCCGTCCACGACCGACGCCGCGGCGACCGTGACCACGTCGCCCAGGTCCAGGCTGTGGAAGAGAATCGCGAAGGCGCCGGCGTGGACCCAGATCATGTGGCCGGTGAGGTACACGTATCTCGCTCTGGTGACGCGAGCGAGCAGGAGGTGGAAGGCGTAGCCGAAGAGCAGGGTGAGGCCGATCAGCATGCCGATCCGGCCTACGTCGGCGGTCTGGACCGCGCTGACGACCGCTTCGTCGAAGGTGGCGAAGGTCGTGATCCGGCCGGTGGGCAGCGCCTTCTCGAACATGGTCTGGATCGGGGTGAGTGCCTCGATGAGGACGGTGATGCCGCCGGCGATGACGAGCAGGCTGAGCGTGGTCTTGATGGTGCCCGAGACGGTGTCTCCCAGCGGCTTTCGCTGAGCGAGCAACCCGATCAGGGCGATACAGCCGATGATGATCGCCGGCACCTGGACAATTTCCAGGAGGAAGTTCAGGACGTCCATGTGCGTTCTCCTGCGCGGAATGGGCGTGCGGGCCGTCAGGGCCGCATGGTGGGAACCGGCTCGGCGTGCAGCTGAGTCCGTCTGATCTGGGGTGAGCGCTCAGAGGCCGCTCGTCGGGGAGCGTGGTGGCGCGGCCGCCCGGAGTTGGCGGCGGGCCGTCAGCTCGGCAGGGAGCGGATGAGGTCGAGGACCTTCCGGCTGACCTCGTCGCGGTCGACGAGGTTGTCGACGAGGACGACGTGCTTCGCCGAGCCACCCGAGACCTGGTGCTCCATGTCGCGGGGAGCGATGACGATGTCGGCGTGCATCGACTTGAACGAGGCGAGGTCGACCGGGTCGACGCTGGCCTGGATGCCTTCGTCGGCGACGATCTGGCGCACCTGCATCGCCAGCATCATGCTCGTGCCGAATCCCATTCCGCAGACGGTCGCGATCTTCATGACGTTCTCCTTCAGTGGCTGTTCTGGTCGCGGTGGCTGTTCTGGTCGCTGGCGGCCGGGAGGCCGTGGCGCAGCAGGACCGCGTGGATCTCGTCGCCGGTCTCGGCGGCGCGCAGTTCGGCGAGGGCCTCGCGGTTCTGGATGAGGGTGACGATCTGCTGCAAAGCCCGCAGGTGGGCCTGCTTGTCGAGCGCCGCGAACGCGATGACGACGTCCACCGGGTCGTTGGCGGCGTGGCCGAACTCGACCGGCTCGGCCAGTGTGACGATCGAGACACCGGGCGAACGGACACCTGCCTCCGGGCGGGCGTGGGGCATGGCGACGCCGGGGGCCACGACGACGTAGGGGCCGAGGTCGCGTACCGCGTCCTTCATGGCCGAGACGTAGTCGTCGGTGCAGAGGCCACCGCGGACGAGCAGTTCCCCCGCGGCGTCCACCGCGTCCTGCCACGCGGGGGCGGCGACGCGTGCGCGCGTGCGCTCGCGCGGCGCCAGGGGGGTCGGGTCCGCTGTCTCTCCGCTCACTGGTCGCCCTCCACGGAGGAGGACGGTCCGCGTCCCGGGGTCTTGCTGGAAGTCAGCCGGTTCATCACCACTCCCTGCTCATTAGTGATTGAAACTTCGCCAGATAGGAACAGTTTCAGTCAGTTGATGTCAATGTTTCGGTAGGAAAAATGTGATTCAGTCAGCATGTGTGGGGATGGGCTGGGGGCCTGGCACCGTGGAGGGCTCCGCGAGGAGCCGCAGCAGCCGGGCGACCTCTTCCGCCACGGCGTCGCGACCGGCACCGAGATAGCCGCGCGGGTCCCCTCGTCGGCTCGTCGTGATGGCCGCGAGCACCGCCCGCGTCATCCGCAGGTTGAGATGGGTCGCGATGTTGATCTTTCGCATGCCGGCGGCGACGGCCGCTCGCAGGCCGTCGTCCGGCACGCCGGACGAGCCGTGGAGCACCAGGGGAACCGGCACGGCGGCGGCGAGCCGCCGGATCAGCGGCTCGTCCAGCCGGGCGTCCCGGGTCTCCATGGCGTGCGAGGAGCCCACCGCGACGGCGAGCGAGTCGACCCCGGTGGCCTCGGCGAACCGCCGTGCCTCGGCCGGGTCCGTCCGCGCTCCCGGTGCGTGCACGCCGTCCTTGCCGCCGATCTCGCCCAGTTCGGCCTCGATCGACGCGCCCCGTTCGTGGCACCAGGCGGCCACCGACGCCGTCTCGCGCACGTTGTCGTCGTGCGGCAGCCGGGAGGCGTCGAACATGACCGATCCGACACCGAGGCCGACGGCACGGTGCAGGAGGTCGACGTCGGTGGCGTGGTCCAGGTGGACGCTCACGGGGGCACTGGACTCCTCGGCGATGCGCAGGCAGGCGAGGGCCAGGGGGCCGATGCTGCCGTGGTAGCTGACGGTGTTCTCGGAGATCTGCAACACGACGGGGCGCCGGGCCGCTTCGGCGCCGGTGACGATGGCCTCCGCGTGTTCCAGCGCGATGACGTTCATCGCGCCCAGCCCGGTGCCGTCGGCCTCGACGCGGGCGAGTAGTTCCGCCATGGTCATGTGGGGCACGTGGTTACCTCTCGCTGAGGAGTCGGGTGATGGGTTCGGCGTGCAGCTGGTGGCGCCAGGCTCGCCGGGTCGGCAGGTCGATCTCCCCTGCCGCGGGGGCGACCACGGCCGCGGCCGATGTGGCGACGGCCTCGGTCAGGATCTCGGGCCAGGGGCGCCCGTCGGTGAGGGCGGAGGCGATGGCGGCCACCGCGGCGTCACCGGCCCCCGTGGGGTTGCCTTCGAGCGCCCGCAACGGCTTGACCTGCCAGGTCGTCTCGGAATCGCTGGCGATCACGCCGTCGGCGCCGAGCGTGACGACGACCGGCGCACCGGTTGCCGCGGCGAGTTCGCGAGACGCTGCGACGACCTCCACCGCCTCGCCTGACGCGCCGAGGAGCCGCCCGAGTTCGTCCCGGTTGGGCGTGAGGATGGCGGCCGAGTTCCGGGCCGCGTACAGGAGGGGTTCGCCGTCGAGGTCGAGGATGACCGGCACCGCGTGCTCGCGTCCCAGGTGGGCCAGCCGCGTCGGGAGTGCGGGGTCCGTCCCAGGCGGGAGGCTCCCGGATACGACGAGGACCGTCGCGTCCCGAAGCCGCTGGGCGACCAGGTCGGTGAGGTCGTTCTCGCTGTTCGGCGCGGCGACGTACCCCGGTTCCCACAGCGAGGTCACACGCTGGTCGTCGTGGACCACGAGGGTCTGGCGGGTCTGGGGCAGTGACTCGACGAAGTGCGCGTCGACGCCCCGGTCCGTGAGCAGCCCGGTGAACCCTGGCCCGGCGAGGCCGGTGGCGAGGGTGGAACGGCGGAGCAGGCGCAGCACCCGGGAGACGTTGACCCCCTTGCCGCCCGGGCTCCTGGTGACTTCCGTGACCCGGTGCACGTCTCCGGGCTCCAGGTGGGGCAGTCGGTAGGTGACGTCGATCGCGGGGTTGCAGGTGACGGTGAGGATCACGCGACCCACCCGCCCCGGCGCATGACCTGGCGTACGCGCAGGTCGTCGTCGAGTCGCAGCAGGTCGGCCCGGGCGCCCCGGACCAGGCATCCGATCGGGGCGGCGGCCTCGCGTGCGGCGTGGAGAACGGCCGCCGGGGTCCGGGTCGCCGCCGTGACCGCCGCGGTGAGGTCCGCTCCCGCGTGGCTCACCAGCCGCCGCACGGCGTCGGCGAGGTGAATCGTGCTGCCGGCGATCGAGATCGGCTCACCGTCGATGACGAGCTTCGCGACACCATCGGCCACCTGGACGTCCTGGGGCCCGAGCCGGTAGGTGCCGTCAGGCATTCCCGCGGCGGCCATCGCGTCGCTGATCAGCACGGTCTGCCCGGCCGGGAGGAGGGTCGTCACGAGCCGGGCGGTGGCGTCGTCGAGGTGGGTGCCGTCGACGATCAGCTCGACGCGCGCGTCGAGGTCCGCGGCGGCCGTCAGCGCGGCCGCGACCGGACCCGGGGCGCGGTGGTGCAGGGGCGGCATGCCGTTGAACAGATGCGTCGCGAGCCCGGTGACCCCCCGCGCGCGGCCCCGGCGCAGCGCGGCGTCCGCCGTGGTGGCGTCGCACGAGGTGTGCCCGACGGACGCGGTGACCCCGCTGCCGTGCAGGAGGTCGATCACGTCGAGCGCCCCGGGCAGCTCGGGAGCGAGCGTCATCGCGACGAGGTGCCCGCGGGCGGCGTCGATCAGCTCCCGGGTGAATCCGGTGTCGGGGGCGCGCAGGTGCTCGGGGTCCTGGGCCCCGCAGCGGCTCGTGCTGAGGAAGGGCCCTTCGACGAAGACCCCCGCGATCACGTCGCGGTCGGCGGCGTCGGCCGCTGCCCCGACCGCCGCCAGCATGCGGTCACTCGTGTCGGTGACCAGGCCCGCGACCACCGAGGTGGTGCCCCGCCGCAGATGGTGGTCGGCCGCCGCCGCGATCTCGTCCGCCGCGCCGCTGGTGAACGACGCGCCGCCGCCCCCGTGGCAGTGGATGTCGACGTACCCGGGCACGATCACGCCGGATCGCGGTGTGCCGTCATCGTCGCGGCGCGCGGGGCGCACCTCGGCGATCCGGTCCGCGACGACGCTGACGACTCCGTCCTCGATCACGCCGTGCGGGGTGACGACGCGCCCGCGCAGGTTCTGGCCGGACCGCTCCTCGTCGGAGCGTCGTCCGTTCTCACCGGTGTCCATGGGTTACTCGGCGGCGTCGGCGAGGATGACCGAGCGGCTCAGGTTCCGCGGCTGGTCCGGGTTGAGGCCGCGGCGGAGCGCCAGCTCCAGGCTGAGGCGGTGGACTCGGACGAGTTCGGCCAGCGGGTCGTTCGCGAGGTACTCGAAGTGCGCACCGGTGGCGGCGACATCGTCGGCCAGACCCGGCACCGGTTCCCCCAGCGCCCACACGACCCGGCCCGGGGCACTGACGCTCAGGGGGCCGTGCCGGTACTCCATCATCGGGTAGGACTCGGTCCACTGCTGCGCGGCTTCGCGCAGCTTCAGGGCGGCCTCGTTCGCCAGGCCCACACTCCACCCCCGTCCCACGAAGGTGAACTGCTCGGCCGCCAGCAGCGTCGGCCACGTCTCGTGCTCGGTGTCGAGCGCTTCCCGCGCCTGGGCCGCCGCCGCCTCCAGGTCCTGCCCTAGGTGGGCGCGCAGCAGGGCGAGCGTGGTGGTGGCGAAGCGGGTCTGCACCACCGAGGCCTCGTCGACCTGCGGCGTGGCGATCGCGTCCGCCAGTTCGAGCACCGGGGAGTCCGGCGTGGCCGTGACCACCGTGGCTGGCACGCGGCCGCGGACCTCGGCGAGCAGGGCCAGGATCTCCGTCGTCGTGCCCGACCTGGTGATCGCCACGATCCGGTCGTAGGGCCGGTCGAGCCGCGCCTCCGTGGGGGTCCACGCGTCGGTCAGGCCGAGGCCCGCGTCCTCCCGGAGGCTGGCGTACGCCTGCGCCATGTAGAGCGAGGTTCCGCACCCCACCACGGCCACGCGCTCCCCGGTCGCGGGCAGCAGCGCCTGGTGGCGCTCGACCCCGGCGGCCGCGGACAGCCAGTCGGTCGGCTGGGTCGCGATCTCGGCCTCCAGGTGGGTCCTGCGCACGGAAACGGTCATCTCTCCTCCAGTGAGGGTCGGCCTGCCCATCCAGTCACCGACTGCGCGAATCTGACGCAGGGTGCGGATTACCGGGCAGCTTCACGCAACATTGAGATGGAGGCTAGCGCATGATGCTTGTTAATGACTAGAAGCTTGACTTTCCAATCAGCTCTATGCAGTGTGACACCACTCGTTCCACTACGAAGGAGAACCGGATGCCCAACCTGCCCGCCGCCTACTTCGATGCCGCGATCGAGCTTCTACGGCGGCTGCGAGACGAAGAGGTCAGCCCGATCGAGGAGGTCGGCGCTGTCGTCGGAGAGGCGCTGCGTTCCGGTGGCCGTCTGTTCGCCTTCGGCTGCTCGCACTCGTCGCTCCCGGTGCAGGACATCGTTTACCGCGCCGGTGGCCTCATGCTCGTCAACCCCGTCTACGGGCCGGGCATCGCCGCCCTGGACACCCGCCCGACGACGCTGGGCAGCGACATCGAGAAGCTGCCCGGGTACGCCAAGGCCCTCCTGGACAACTCCCCGCTGCGCGAAGGCGACGTCCTGATCGTCGTCTCCGTGTCCGGGCGCAACGCGGTGCCCATCGAGATCGCCCAGCTCGCGGCCGAGCGTGGTGCCACGGTGATCGCCGTGACCTCGCACGAGTACACGGACGCCGTCGAGTCCCGCCACCCCTCGGGCAAGAAGATGAAGGACTTCGCGCACCACGTCCTCGACAACAAGGTCCAGGCGGGCGACGCCGTACTGTCCCTGCCGGGCGTTCCGCAGCGGTTCTGCGCCCTGTCCGGGGTGACCAGCACCGCCTTGCTGCACGCGCTCGTCGCGGCCGTCATCGCCGACCTGGACAGCCACGGTGAGACCCCGCCGGTGTTCCTCGCCGCCAACGTGGACGGCGGTGCGGAGTGGAACGCCGAGCACATGTCCAGGAACGCCGATCGGATCTTCTACCTGTGACGACGACGGCCCACGGCGGACAGGCACGCACGGTCATCCGGGGACGTGGCGTCAGCGGGGGAGTCGGCGTCGGACCGGTCGTGCGCATGGCCGAGCCCGTCCCCGAACCCGCTCATGACGGCCGGCACACCGGGGACGGTGACGCGCGGGACGCCCTCCGCGAACTCGCTGGCGCGATCGACACGGTCCAGGAGGAGTTGCGGCGGCGCGCGGGAACCGCGAGCGGCGAGGTGCGCGACATCCTGCTCGCGACCATGGCCATGGCCGGTGACACCACCCTGCACCGGAGCGCGGAGCAGTTGATCGAGGCGGGGGCCTCGCCGCAGTCCGCCGTCTGGCGCGCGTGCGGCGGGATCGCGGACGCGTTCGCCGGCCTCGACGGCGTCTTCGCCCAGCGGGTGCGCGACGTCGAGGACGTCCGCGACCGGCTGATCAGCGCCTTGGACGGACGCCCCGCGCCGGGAGTGCCACACCGCGACGAGCCGTTCGTCCTGGTCGCCCACGACCTGGCCCCGGCGGACACGGCGACCCTGAACCCGGCCCAGGTGACCGCGCTCGTGACCGCGTCCGGCGGCCCGACGAGCCACACCGCGATCCTGGCCCGTTCGCTCGGCATCCCCGCCATCGTGGCGGCGCCGGACGCGGCCACGCTCGTCGAGGACTCCGTCGTTCTCGTCGACGGTGACCGGGGATCCGTCGTCGTCGGCCCGGCGCCCGACGAGATCGCGCGGTCCACCGAGGGGCCGGACCTCGCCGCCCCCTTCCGGGGCACGGCCGCGACGGCGGACGGCCACCGGGTGGTTCTGCTCGCGAACGTCGGGGACGCCGAGGCCGCCGACGGGTTCGCCAGCGGAGGGGCCGAGGGCATCGGCCTGTTCCGCACCGAGGTGTGCTTTCTCAACCGCACCACCCGGCCGGGCGTCGCCGAACAGACGGGCCTCTACCGGACGGTGCTCTCCGCGGCGGGCAGCGGCAGGGCCGTCGTGCGCACCCTCGACGCGGGCGCCGACAAGCCCATGGCCTTCCTGCCCCACCAGGCCGAACCGAACCCGGCCCTCGGGGTGCGCGGGTACCGGATGGCCGGGGCCGCGGAGGGGATCCTGGAGGACCAGCTTGCCGCGATCGCCCAGGCCGGTCAGGACGTGGCGGCCGACGTCTGGGTCATGGCACCCATGATCGCCACTCCCGCCGAGGCGTACGAGTTCGCCAGGGCCGCACGGCGTCCCGGTATCTCGCGGGTCGGAGTCATGATCGAGGTCCCCTCGGCCGCCCTGTGCGCTGACGAGATCCTCACCGCCTGCGACTTCGTCTCCGTCGGGACCAACGACCTCACTCAGTACACGATGGCCGCCGACCGGGAACTCGGCGGGGTCGCCGCCCTGAACGACCCCTGGCAGCCAGCGGTCCTGCGTCTCGTGGAACGCGTCGCCAACGCCGGTACCCGGGCGGGCAAGCCCGTCGGCGTGTGCGGCGAGGCGGCCGCCGACCCCGCGCTGGCCTGCGTGCTGGTCGGCATGGGCGTGAACTCCCTGTCGATGACGCCGCGCGCGGTCACCCCGGTCGCCAGACGACTTGGGGACGTCACCGTCGAACAGTGCCGGCGCATGGCCGCGGTCGCCCTGGCGGCCGACTCCCCCGAGAGCGCACGCGCTGGCGCCGAGGGCGTCCTCGACGCCCAGTGAGAGCAACCGGCGGACAGACGACAGACAGACGACGGACAACGAGAGCGAGGAGTACGTCGACCATGGTGGAGAAGCGCGTGACGGTGATGCTGGCAGAGGGCCTGCACGCCCGCCCGGCCACGGAGTTCGCCGAGCTGGCGGGCCGGCAGTCCGTCCAGGTCACCATCCGCAAGGAGGGTTCGTCCCCCCAGCGGGCCGACAGTGTCCTGGGGCTGATGATGCTGGGGGCGGCACACGGGGACGAGGTCGTCCTCAGCGCCGAGGGCGAGGACGCCCAGCACGCGATAGCCCAGCTCGCTCCGCTCCTCGACGGTGCGAGCTGATGCGGGTCCGGACCGTCCGGCTCGCGGTATCCCTGTCATGACAGTGTGTTGGTATCTTCGACGCGGTGTTCATGGGGATGCGTGGAGCCGGGTCAGGACGGGCTGACGAGCGGGAGCGATGATGCGATACGAGCGACTCAATGCCGTGCTCGAACTGCTGGCCAATCGCGGGCACATGAGCGTCGAGCAACTCGCCAAGGAACTGGACGTGTCCACGGCGACGGTCCGCCGCGACCTCGATCACCTGACCAGGCAGCAGTTGCTCACCCGGACCCGTGGCGGTGCGGTCGCCTCAGGCGTTGTTGACCTCCCGATCCGCTACAAGTCAGCCCGGCACGCCACCGAGAAGGAACGCATCGGGGAACTCGCCGCCGCCGAACTGGTGGGGCCCGGGATGGTGATCGGCATCAACGGCGGGACCACGACCAGCGAGGTCGCCCGCGCGATCGCCCGTCGCGCCGACCTGGCGGACCGGCAGGACAGCGAGCGCGTCACCGTGGTCACCAACGCGGTGAACATCGCCCAGGAACTCACGGTGCGCCAGCACATCAAGCTGGTCGTGGTCGGCGGCGTCGCCCGGTCGCAGTCCTACGAGCTGGTGGGCGCCCTCGCGCACGCCGCCATCACGCAACTCAACTTCGACCTGGTCATCCTCGGAGTCGACGGGATCGCACCGGGCCCGGGTACGACGACGCACGACGAGGACGAGGCCAGCATCAACGCCGCCCTCGCCTCACGCGCACGCCAGGTGGCCGTGGTCGCCGACGGCTCCAAGGTCGGCAACGCGGCCTTCGCCGGCATCTGCCCCCTCGACGCGATCGACGTCCTGATCACGGACACCACGGCGGACCCTCGGGCCAAGACGGAGATCGCCGACAGCGGAGTCCGCGTCCTCACCGCGTGAGCGGAACGCCGGAGCCGGGTCTCCGCGCGGGACCGTCCTCCGCGCCGTGGGGCTCGGGCACAGCCCGCTGAACCGGCGGCGACACGCCACCGCGACGACGCTGGCCCGTCGCGCCCGCCGTCAGCAGGACCACGATCCGCTCGACGGACGGCGCCCGGACGTCATCGTCTACCGGGCGGAGACCATCGACCTCACGCCCACCCGTCCCGAACACGTGCTCCTGGTCGTCGAGATCGTGTCACCCGGCTCGGAGACCACCGACCGGATCGTGAAGGTGGAGCAGTACGCCACGGCGGGCATCCCCTTCCACTGGCGTGTGGAGCACGCCGCCACCGGCGTTCCGATCGTCCACACCGACGTTCTCGACCCCTCCAGCGGGGCCTGCCGGCAAGGTGAGATGTTCACCGGCGCGATCAAGGCCACCGCCCCCTTCCCCGTCGCGGTCGACCTCGGGGCGTGACGTCAGCCTGGTCGGCCAGGTCCCGCCGGGGCCGGGGTGACCGGCACTGACGGTACCGGGCGGCGGTACCGGCGGAGGGATCGCCCGGAGGCGGGGAGGTCAGGGCCCGTCCGTGCGGCAGGAGTGACGGGCCGTCAACGCGGCGGCGGCGAAGGGTAGTTGACGGGGCGGCAGCTCGGACGGGAGCGGGGGCGAGCGTCCCGAGGGTGGCCGGACACGGGACCCGCCGAGGGCCGGACCCGAGTGGCCACCACGCGGAGGCCGACGGACCCGCCACCACACCTCCGGCTCCTCCCCCGTCCACCCGTCCCACCCCGTCACCTCCACCCCGTCACCTCCACCCCGTCACCTCCACCCCGTCACCTCCATCCCGCCCGTCCGGCTCGCCTGGCTCGTCCCGCCCGCCGGGCGCGGCCGGTTCGTTCGGCTCACCCGGTTCGTTCAGGTCGTTCAGGTCCTCAGGGGCGGCGGTCCGTGGTGCGTCGGGGTGCGCCGTAGCCGTCGCCACGGTGCAACGGGGTTGCCGCGTATCGGGTGGAGCGGTTCTCCACATCAGGGATGAATCGCCACGAAAGTCACCGTGAGGCCCGGGAACTCCCCTGTTTGTTGTCTATGTGGCAACGGAAATTACCGCTCAATAGCTTTCTCCACTCCACCTGTTGGCTTTACCGCAACACCGTTGTACGTTTCTCGCGCCGTCAGACGTACGGCCCCGGACCACCCCCTACGAGGAAGCCGATCGATGGACGTTGACTTCAGGGCAGCCCGCGCGGAGCGTGCTCGAACCATCGCCGCCGCGGGCGGTCTGGACGAGGCGATCGCCCGGGGAGCCCTGCCGAGCCGGGCCACCCTCACGTTGTCCGAGGCCCTGGTCCTGGGGCTGCTCCGGCAGGACGTGCGCGCGTTCGTGGTCGTACTGGGACACGGCTCCACGGAGATCGGTGAGGTCCTGCGGGTGTACGAGGACGCCGGGTTGCTGCGGACCTACCCGGTGCGGCACGAGACGGAGGCCTCGCACGCGGCGACGGCCCTGCGGTGGGTGACGGGCGAGAAGGCCGCCGTCGTCACCTCCATCGGGCCCGGCGCCCTCCAGGCGATGGCCGGTTCGCTGGTGGCCAGCAGCGACGGGGTCGGGGTGTGGCACCTCTACGGGGACGAGACCACCGAGGACGAGGGCCCCAACATGCAGCAGATCCCGCGCGCCGAGCAGGGGCTGTTCCTGCGGCTCGCCTCCGCGATGGGGCCCGCGTACTCGCTGCACACCCCGGGCGCGCTGCCCACCGCGCTGCGCCGGGGCCTGAACACGGTCGACCATCCCCATCGCCCGGGCCCCTTCTACCTGTTGCTGCCCCTCAACACGCAGCCGGGGATCATCGAGGACTTCAACCTCCTGGAGCTGCCCACCGGCGCGCCGCCGCGGCTCGGCGGGGCGTCGGCGGCGGACGAGCACGAGCGGACCGCGCGGCGGCTGCTCGCTGCGGAACGGGTCGTGATCAAGGTCGGCGGTGGCGCCGAGGGCTGCCGCGCCGAGCTGGAGGAGCTGGCCGGGCTCGTCGACGCCGTGTTCGTCATGTCCCCCGTCAGCCTGGGCATCGTGCCGTCGAGCCATCCCCGCCAGATGATGGTGGGCGGCTCGAAGGGGACGCTGAGCGGCAACTTCGCGATGGAGCACGCCGACCTCCTGGTGGCGGTGGGAACCCGGTCGGTCTGCCAGGCCGACAGCTCACGGACCGGGTACCCGCGCGTCCGGCACGTCGTGAACATCAACACCGACCTCGACGCCGCGACCCACTACAACGAGACCACCGCGCTGGTCGGCGACGCGCGGGAGACGCTCTCCGCGCTGGTCCGGGCGGTGCGCTCGGCCACGGAACGGCCGTCGTCCGGGCGTGAGCCGGGGCCGGGGGCGGACGGCTCGCCCTCGGCGTGGCTGGCCGAGTGCCGGGCCGCCCGCGAGCGGTGGGACGAGGTCCGGCGGAGCAGACTGGACACTCCCGTCCTCTTCGACGACGTGTGGGACCGGGAGGTTCTCACCCAGCCCGCGGCGGTGCACACCGTGGCGCGGTGGGCCGAGCGGCACTCGGCGGTGACCTTCTTCGACGCGGGGGACGTCCAGGCGGTCGGCTTCCAGATGTCGGAGGTGGAGGAGTCCGACACCTCCTACACCGAGGCGGGCGCGAGCTACATGGGGTTCGCCACCAGCGCGGTCCTCGCGACGGCGCTGAGCGAGCGCGACTGGTACGCGGTCGCGGTCTCCGGCGACGGCTCCTTCACCATGAACCCGCAGACGCTGATCGACGGTGCCGCGCACGGGGCGCGCGGCTGCGTGGTCGTGCTCGACAACCGCCGGATGGCGGCGATATCGAGCTTGCAGATCGCGCAGTACGGGGCCGACCACGCCACGTTCGACGGCGTGCCGGTCGACTACGTCGCCTGGGCCTCGGCCGTCGGCGGGATCGCCGCCTTCCACGGCGGGCACGACCGGGAGTCGCTGCGCGCGGCTCTGGACCGGGCACACGCGCACCCGGGGCTCAGCCTCGTCCACGTCCCCGTCTACTTCGGCCCGCACGAGGCCGGTGGCCTCCCCTCCTACGGCCGGTGGAACGTCGGCAACTGGGTCGGGGACACGCAAGAACGACGCCACGAGATCGGACTCTGACATGGCAACGACGACACGAGCGAGCCAGCACGAGGGCGCCGGGGAGTCCGGCGCGCTTCCCCCACCGCTGCTGTTCATCAACGGTGCGTGGCGGGAGTCGGCGGACGGGGCGACGCGGATCGTCGAGAATCCGGCGACGGAGACCGAGGTGGCCTCGGTGCCGCTGGCCACCCCCCGTGACCTCGACGAGGCGCTGGAGGCGGCCGACGCCGGGTTCCGGAGGTGGCGGTCGACCTCGGCGTGGGAACGCGCCGACGCCCTGCGGGCGTTCGCCCTCGCCATCCGCGAGCAGGCTGACCGCTTCGCTCTCGTCATGACGCTCGAACAGGGCAAGCCGCTGGCCCAGGCCCGGGGTGAGGTGCTCGCCTCGGCGGACCAGTTCGACTGGTACGCCGACGAGGCGCGGCGGATCTACGGACGCACCGTGGAGGCCCGCGATCCCGCCACGCGGATCCTCGTGCGCCGGGAGCCGATCGGGCCGGTCGCCGCGTTCGCGGCGTGGAACTTCCCCTCGCTGCTGTCCGCCCGGAAGATCGCCCCCGCGCTGGCCGCGGGATGCTCGATCGTGGTCATGGCGCCGATCGAGGCGCCCCTGAGCACCCTGCTGTTCGCCGAGGTCGCGGAGCGGACGGGGCTGCCCGCCGGGGTGCTCAACGTGGTCACCGGCGAACCGGCCGACGTCTCGCGGCACCTGATCACCTCCGAGGTGATCCGCAAGGTCAGCCTGACCGGCTCGGTCCCGGTCGGCGTCGAACTCGCCCGGCTGGCCGCCGAGGGCATGAAGACCACCTCCATGGAACTGGGCGGCCACGCCCCCGTGTTGGTGTTCCCCGACACCGACGTCCGTGGGACGGCGGTCGCCGCCGCCCGGGGCAAGTTCCGCAACGGCGGGCAGGTGTGCATCGCGGCGAGCCGTTTCCTGGTGCACGAGTCCGTCAGCGCGGAGTTCACCGAGGCGTTCGTCGCGGAGACCCGCGAGCTGCGGGTCGGCGACGGCCGGGACCCCGGTGTCGACCTGGGTCCGCTGACCACCTCCCGGCGCCGTGCGGAGGTGCGGGCCCTCGTGGAGGACGCCGTCGGCGCGGGAGCGACGCTGGAGCACGGCGGAGGCGTGCCCGAGGAGTTCGACGCCGGGTACTTCTTCACGCCCACCGTGCTCAGCGGGGTGCGCCCGGAGATGCGCGTGATGCGCGAGGAACCGTTCGGGCCGGTGGCGCCCCTGACCACCTTCGCGTCGTTCGACGAGGCGATCGCGCTCGCCAACTCGACCCCGTACGGCCTGGGCGGCTTCGTGTTCACCCGGGACCTCGCCACCGCGCACCGGGCCTCGGAGGCGCTGGAAGTCGGCATGGTCGGCGTCAACCATCTGACGATCGCGACCGCCGAGGCGCCGTTCGGTGGCGTCAAGCTGTCCGGCCACGGCCGCGAGGGCGGCAGCGAGGGCGTCGACGGCTACACCGTCACCAAGTACACCAGCATGCGTCTGGACGGCCCGTCATGACCGGCGTGGGCGCGGGCCCCGCGCGGGGGGTGGACGGGGGTCTGACCTCGTACGGGGACGTGGGGTTCAGCCGGTTCCTGCGCCGGGCGTTCCTCGCCTCGGCCGGGTTCGACACCGAGGACCTGGACCGGCCGGTCATCGGGATCGCGAACACCAGCAGCGACTACACCACCTGCCACCGCGAGATGCCGCAGCTGGTGGAGGCGGCCAGACGGGGCGTGCTGGAGGCGGGCGGGCTGCCGTTCGTGTTCCCCACCACCTCCCTGCCGGAGATCCTGCTGTCCCCCACCTCGATGCTCTTCCGCAACCTCATGGCGATGGAGACGGAGGAGCTGATCCGGGCCCAGCCCATGGACGGGGTGGTCCTGCTGGGCGGCTGCGACAAGACCGTTCCGGCCCAGATCATGGCCGCGGTCTCGGCGGACGTCCCCGCCGTCGAGGTGGTCGCCGGGCCGATGCTGACCAGTTCCTGGCGCGGTCAGCGACTGGGCGCGTGCACGGACTGCCGTGGAATGTGGGCCCGGCACCGCGCGGGTGAGCTGGACGAGGCCGACGTGGCCGACGTCGGGACGGCACTGGCCACCACCGGCGGGACCTGCATGGTGATGGGCACCGCCTCGACCATGGCCTGCCTCGCGGAGGCGATGGGCCTGAGCCCGGCGGGGTCGGCCACCGCCCCGGCCGCCACCGGTGACCGGCTGCGGGCCGGTGTGCGGGCCGGGCGGCTGGCCATGCGGGCGGTCGAGTCGGACCTGCGGCCGTCCCGGCTGCTGAGCGAGGCGAGCGTCACCAACGCGGTCACCGTGCTCCTGGCGATCGGCGGCTCCACCAACGCCGTCATCCACCTGCTGGCGATCGCCCGCCGGGCCGGTCTCGACCTGACCCTCGACGACATCGACCGGATCGCCCGCCGGGTGCCCCTGCTCGTCGACTGCAAGCCCTCCGGGAGCGCGTACCTGGAGGACCTGCACCGCGCGGGTGGGGTGCCGGTCCTCATGAAGACCCTGGAGCCGCTGCTGGACCGCTCGGCGCGGGTGATCGAGGGAGGCACCCTCGGTGACCGGCTCGACTCCGTCGCCCCGGCGCCCGCCTGGCAGACCACCATCCGCCCCCTCGACGAGCCCCTCGGTCCCCCCGGGGCGCTGGCGGTGCTGCGCGGGAACCTCGCGCCGGACGGAGCCGTCATCAAGGTCTCCGCCGCGACACCCCGGCTGACCCGGCACGAGGGCCCCGCCGTGGTGTTCGAGTCCCCCGACGACGTGGCCGCCCGCATCGACGATCCCGCCCTGGACATCACGCCGGACTCGGTGCTGGTCCTGCGCAACGCGGGGCCGGTGGCGTCGGGGATGCCCGAGGCCGGATCGTTCCCGGTGCCGAAACGCCTCGCCGAGCGGGGTGTCCGGGACATGGTCCGGGTCTCGGACGCCCGGATGAGCGGAACCTCCTACGGCACCGTCGTGCTCCACGTCGCGCCGGAGTCGGCGGTGGGCGGGCCCCTCGCCCTCGTACGGGACGGCGACCCGATCCGCCTGGACGCCGGGCGCGGCGAACTGTCCCTGCTGGTCCCGGACGAGGAGCTGGAGCGCCGCCGGGCCGCCTGGACGCCGCCGCCGTCGCCCTCCCGTGGCTGGCGCCTGCTGCACGCGCGACACGTCCAGCAGGCGTCGCTGGGCGCCGACTTCGACAGTCTGGGCCCCGCCCCGCGGGCTCCCGGGACCGGGCGGAGTGAGTGAATGTCAGCACTGACACGACGCCGGACCGGGGAGCGCACGCCTCATGACCACACGATCAGCGAACAGCAGCGCCCGGGGAGCCGGGGACAGGCCGCGCGGAAGCGGATCCCTCGCCTCGGGACTGGACATCCTGGAGACGCTCGCCCAGCACACGGAGGGCATGGGCGTCACCGCGGTGGCGCGGGCCGTCAACCTGGACAAGGGCAACGTCCACCGGCTGCTGCGGGTGCTGGAGGAACGCGGCTACGTCGAGCAGGACCCGCGCACCAGGGCCTACCGGGCCTCGGTCCAGCTGGTGTCGCTCGCCGGTCATCTGCTGCGGGGTATGGACCTCATCAGCGCGGCGGCGCCGGTCATGCGGGAGCTGACGGCGCGCACCGGCGAGGCGGTCCACCTGGCCCGGCGCACCCGGTCCGGCGGGGTTTACGTCGCGCAGGAGCGGCAGGGCAGCGGAGTCGTGACCGTGGAGACCGAGATCGGCGCCCAGCCCCTCATCCACGCGACGGCCACCGGTAAGGCGCTCTACTGCATGGCGGACGGCGAGGAGGTCGCCCGCGTGGTCGAGCGGCCCATGACGGCCCGCACCATCCGCACCCTCACGTCCCTGGACGCGCTGACCGCCGATCTGGAGAAGACCCGTGAACGCGGATACGCCATAGACGACGAGGAGCTGAACATGGAGGTCCGGTGCGTCGCCGCCCCGGTCTTCGACCTCTACGGCGCCCCCACCGCCTCGATCGGCCTGTCCGGGCCGGCGGCCCGCGTGAGCCTGTCCCAACTCGACGGTCTCGGGCAGCACGTGCGCGCCGCGGCGCGACGGATCACGGAGGACATCGGCGGGCACGTCCCAGCCGCGTTCGGCACCCACCCACCTTCCATGGAGATGCTGGAATGAGACGCGATGCATTCCCCCGCGGGCGGCGGGCGGCGCATGTGGCCCTGGCGGCCGCCATGCTCGGCCTGACCGCCTGCGGTACCGGCTCCGACAGTGGCGAAGTGACGATGAAGCACTACTTCGACGTCGGTGGCGGCCACTTCGACCGGATCGGGGCCCTGTGCGACGCGCAGAGCGGCGAACGGACCAAGATCGACCCGGTGGAACAGGAGGCCTACAAGGACTCCATACAGGTACAGCTCGCCGGGGGCAGTCCGCCGGACGTGTTCTCGTACTGGGCGGGCGCGAAGACCCAGTACCTGGTGGACCAGGAGCGGCTGACCCCGCTCGACGACGTCTGGGAGCAGTACGGACTGGACAGGTCCGTCCCCAAGTCGCTCGCCGACGCCTCGGCCGACTACGACGGCCACAAGTACCTGGTGCCGTTCGACTACCACTACGTCGGCATGTTCTACAACCCGAAGGCGCTGGCCAAGGCCGGGATCACCGAGACGCCGCGCACCTGGGACGAACTCATGGACGCGGCCGCCAAGTTGAAGTCCGTCGGCATCACCCCCTTCGCGCTGGGCGCCAAGGCCCAGTGGCCCGCCCAGTTCTGGTTCGACTACCTGCTCCTGCGGACCGCGGGGCCGGAGTACCGCGAGAAGCTGATGACCGGCCGGGCCTCCTACACGGACCCCCAGGTCAAGAAGGCGTTCGGGATGTGGCGGGACCTCTTCGACAAGGGGTACTTCAACAGGAGCGCCAACGGTGTCGACTGGCCCGACGCCGCCGACCAGGTGGCCAAGGGCGAGGCGGCCATGACCCTCAACGGGACGTGGATCACCGGGTACTGGGACGGGAACAAGATCTCCCCGGGCAAGGGCTACGACATGTTCCCCTTCCCCGAGGTGACACCGGGCGTGCCGCAGGCCGCGCTGGGCCCCGTCGACGGGTGGGCCGTGGGGACGGGTGCCGCGCACCCCACCGAGGCGAAGAAGGTCCTCGGCTGCCTGGCCGGCCCCCGCGCGCAGGAGATCATGGCCGAGGGCGAGGGTGCCCTGCCGCCCAACAGGAACGCCGACATCTCCCAGCGGAACTCCGTGGTGCGCAAGGCCGCCAAGGAGGTCGAGGACTCCTCGACGTTCGTCTTCAACTACGACCTCGCCACGCCCCCCGAGATGTCGGACGAGGGCCTTAACGCGATCGCGAAGTTCGTGCACGACCCGTCGACCCTTGAGCAGAACCTCAAGGACGCCCAGGCGGCCTCCGAGCGCACCTTCCAGAAGTAGCCGCCATCCCGGAAACCCCGGTCGGCGCCTCCCGCGCTCATCACTTTCTCCTTTCGCTGCGCTCACCGGACTGACCGAACTCAGCGAACTCACCGAA
The DNA here is from genome assembly GCF_013450295.1 of Streptomyces sp. AJS327. Lineage (GTDB taxonomy): Bacteria > Actinomycetota > Actinomycetes > Streptomycetales > Streptomycetaceae > Streptomyces. Next base: position 90,362 of record NZ_SKBR01000002.1, on the reverse strand, counting down.
TTCCTATCCGTACCCGAAGCTGCCCTTATCCGTACTCGAACAGGAATGGGGAGGAAATATGTCGTTGCGACGCACCGGCTGGGTTTGGGCATTCCTGTTGCTGCCGCTCATCACCTACGCGATAGCCGTAGTAGGCCCTGCCCTCTACTCCTTCTACTACAGCCTGACCGACTGGAAAGCGGTCGGTGGTGACAGCCCGTTCGTCGGGCTGCGCAACTACCAGGACATCGGCGCCGACCCCTACTTCTGGAACGCGCTGACGAACACCGGCCTGTGGACCGTCGTGGCCGTCGTCGTGCCCACGGCCGTGGGCCTGGCGCTGGCCCTCGGACTCAACCGGGTCATCCGGCTGCACCGGGTCATCAAGTCGCTGTTCTTCCTCCCGGTCGCGCTCTCCCTCGTGGTCGTGGGACAGGTGTGGTTCTGGATCTTCCGCCCGGAGGACGGCCTGCTCAACCTCGCCCTGGGTGCGGTGGGGCTCTCCTCCTGGCAGCAGGCGTGGCTCGCGGATCCGGACCTGGCGCTCTGGGCGGTGCTGCTGGCCTGGTGCTGGCAGCAGGTCGCCCTGTCCATGGTGGTCTTCCTGGCCGGTCTCACCGCGGTTCCGGCGGAGCTGATCGAGGCCGCGCGGATGGACGGCGCCTCGGCGCGGCAGCAGCTGCGCCATGTGGTGATCCCCGCCCTGCGCCCCGCGTTCACCGTGGTGATCTCCCTCTCGGTGATCAACGCACTCAAGAGTTTCGACATCATCTACATCATGACGCAGGGCGGCCCCTTCCGGGAGACCGAGACGCTGGCGGCATTCATGTACAGGGTCGGATTCAAGACCTACGAATTCGGCTACGCCAGTGCCGTGGCGGTCGTTCTGTTCGTCCTCACCCTGGTGACCATCGGCCTCTTCTTCGGCTGGATGAACCGTAAGGAGAAGGAGAATGGCTGACGTTGTCACTCCGGGCCCGGGAAAGCCGGGAAGGCTGGGAAGGCCGGGAAGGAAGGCCACCCCGTCGTCGCCGGAGAGCGCGACCGGGAAGGAGCGCGGGGGGCGCCTCACCACCACGATCGTGATGCTGCTCCTCAGCGTCCTGTTCCTCGCACCGGCGCTGGGCGTGCTGTGGACCTCCCTGAAGTCCAACACCGACATCGCGGCGAACGGCCTGTGGGCGCCCACCGGCGACCTCACCACGGACAACTACCTCCAGGCGTGGAGGTCGGGCAACGCCGGCACGTACCTGCTCAACTCCGTGCTGGTGTCGATACCGGCGGCCGTCATCTCGATCGTCCTCGGCTCGCTGGTCGGCTACACGGTCGCGAAGCTCCGTCCGCGCGGCTCGCAGCTGATCACGCTGTTCTTCGTGGCCGGGCTGTTCGTCCCCCCGCAGATCCTGCTGCTCCCGCTGTTCAAGCTGTTCAGCGCCAGCGGGCTCTACGACACCCTGTGGCCGATGATCATCGTGCACAGCGGTTACGGGATGTCCCTGTGCACGCTGGTGATGCGCAACTTCTTCCAGAACGTTCCGGACTCCCTGCGCGAGGCCGGTCTGGTCGACGGCGCGAGCGAGCCGCGCATCCTGCTGTCCCTCGCGATGCCGCTGGCCCGGCCCGCGCTCGCCACGCTGGCGACCCTCCAGTTCACCTTCATCTGGAACGACTTCCTCTACCCGCTGGTGTTCACCAGCTCGGAGGAGACCCGCACGGTCATGGTGGGGATCCTCTCGCTCCAGGGGCGGTTCTCGGTCGCCTACGGAACCCAGGCGGCGATGGCCGTCCTCGCCAGCCTCCCCACCCTCCTCGTCTACATCGTCTTCCAGAAGCACTTCGTCCGCGGCCTCACCGCCGGGGCGGTCAAGGGCTGACCTCTCACCGCTCAACCGACAAGGAACCCAACCATGCCCCGTATTGGAATCATCGGCTGCGGCCGGATCTCGGACCTGCACGCGCGCGCGTACCTGGAGCACCCCGACGCCACGGTGGTCGCGATCGCCGACCCGGACCGCGGCAACCTCGCGGAGCGGGGCGAGGCGTGGGGCGTGCCCGCGTCCGGTCGGCACGAGGACTACCGGGACCTCCTCGCCCGCTCCGACGTGGACGCGGTCGAGATCCTCGTGCCGCACCACCTGCACGCGCCCATCGCCCTCGACGCGATGGACAGCGGCCGTCACGTGTCCCTCCAGAAGCCGATGGCGCTGTCCCTGGCGGAGGCGGAGGCGATGGTGGGGCGGGCCCGCGAGCGCGGCGTCACCTTCAAGGTCTTCGAGAACTTCGTGTTCTACCCGCCGGTGGTCCGGGCCAAGGAGCTGGTGGACAACGGGGAGATCGGGGACGTGCTGAGCATCCGGATCAAGTCGAACCCCGGCTGGAGCCCCACCTCCTGGGACGTTCCGGCCGCCGCCCAGGCGTGGCGCGTCGACCCCGAGAAGTGCGGGGGCGGCCCCCTCGTCTTCGACGACGGGCACCACAAGTTCGCCATCGCCTGGCACTTCCTCGGCCTTCCCGAGCGGGTGCACGCCTTCGTCGGCTCGGACCCCCGGACCGGGCTGGACGCCCCGTCCATGGTCAGCTGGCAGCACGGCGGCGGGCAGGTCGGCGCCCTGGAGGTCGTCCACTCCCCCGACCTCCAGCTGGACACCGTCCACTACCCGCAGGACGACCGGGTGGAGATCACCGGTACCCGGGGGGTCATCTGGGTCACCCGCGGACACGGGCGGATGCTCGACGCCCCGGCCGTCGTCCTCTACCGGGACGGGCGCACCCAGGGGTTCTCCGACATGCCCACGGGCTGGGAGACCAGCTTCGTGGACTCCGGCCGCCAGTTCGTCGACTCGCTGACGACCGGCGCCGCCCCGTCGCTGACCGGTGAGGAGGGCGCCGAGGTCCTGGCGTTCGCGCTGGCGGCCCAGGAAGCCGCGCGGAGCGGCGCACCGGCCACCCTCTGAACCCCCGCCGCCAGCTCCGGAGTCCTCCCCGCTCGTCACACGGGCGCGGAGGACTCCGGCGGGTGCGGCCCCGCCCTCGGCGCCGCCCCACGGCCGGTGGTGGGGGGTGGAGGCGGCCGTGGGGGCGGCTCGGCGGGCTGGCGGCGGCCCGCGTGCTGGGCGGCCGAGGTCCCGGTGGTGGCCCGCCCGTTCAGGCCCCGGCCGGGTGGGCTGTCCCCGTCCGGTCCGGCGGGGGCGTCCGTACCCCGGAGAACGCGAGGGTCAGCAGGGCCAGCGCCGCGCAGTACGTCAGCATGACCAGGGCGCCCCGCCCGGGGAAGCCGAGCCCGGCGACGCCGAGTCCGATCAGCAGGTCGGAGACGACGAAGACCAGCCCGCCCCAGGCCGCGGCGGTCCCCAGGACGTGCGCGGTCAGCGCCATGGTGAGCAGCGCCAGCGCGTACCCGGTCACCGCGGTGCCCAGCGCGGGCCCGAGCGCGGGCGCCAGCGCGGCGCAGGCCACCACCCAGGCCAGCAGGTACGCGGCGCACAGCGGGCGGCGCGCCCGCAGGTGACCGACGGCACCGGCGCGGACGAACGCCGTGATCCAGCACAGCTGGGCTCCCAGGAAGAACAGCAGGCCGACGACGAACGCGACCGCGCCGGGCAGCAGCAGGGCCACGTCACCGGCGGTGGCGAAGCCGAGTCCGGCCAGGACGTGCGGGTGCCGGCGGCCGGTCGTCCGCCACAGGTGGAGGGCGAGCACGGGGGCCAGCAGCGGCTTGGCGCACCACTCCAGGACGGGCCAGTCCGCCATCACCGCCGTGAGGTCGGCGGCGGCCAGGACGGCGAAGACCACGAGCGGGACCGGCATGGTCAGCTCTCCTTCTCGCGGAGCGGGGCGCGGGTCCGCCGGGGCCCGTCGCCGGGGGTGGGTGGGAGGGGCGGCGGTGTGGCGTCGGCGGGTACGGGGGGCGGGGCGGGGTCTGGGCCCGCCTCAGCGCGCCGGTCGAGCCGGTACCCCAGCTGGCAGACGACGGCGCCCGCCATGAGCACGGCGGGAAGCACCGTGAACCCCCACAGCAGCGCCGTCAGCGCGGTGGAGGTTTGCGCGACGGTGGCCCCCTCCGTCGCCGAGCTGAACCCGGCGACGGCGAGGACGGCGGAGTACGCGTACGGGCCGACCGCCGTGCCGGTCGCCTCGGTCGCCGTCCACACCCCGGTGTAGGCGCCCGCCTCGGCGGTGCCCCGTTCCTTCGCCGCTGCGATGACGTCGGGGAGCATCGAGAAGGCGAAGAGCTGGAGGCCCGCGAACGCCGTGCCCATCACGGCGACCACGGCGACGATCCCCACCGTGCCGAGGCTCCGGCCGGGCAGCAGGGCGAGGGATCCGGCGAGGAACAGGCCCTGCGCCGCGAGCAGTCCGCGCTGTTTCCCGGTCCTGCGGGACAGCCGCAGCCACAGCGGCCCGACGGCGGTGGCCGGGACGAGGAAGGCGCCCATCAGCACGGCCGTGAGGGAACGGTCGTGCAGCACGTACTGGGTGTAGAAGGGCACGGCCGCGAGGAACAGGTGGGTGGTCGTGCCGGTGAGGAGGTACGAGAGGAGCAGCGCGCGGAAGTCGCGGTCCCGCCAGGCCGACCGGAGGTCGCCGGAGACCGAGTGGGCGCGCGCGGCCGGTGGCTGGAAGCCGCAGTGGCGGGTGAGTCCGCGGACCCCGGAGATGGCGAGCAGCCCGGACAGCACCAGGACCCCGGCCAGCAGCAGCGCCATCCGCGCGTAGGAGCCGCGCTCGCCGGAGGACACCAGGAGCGGCGCGGTGACGCCCGCGCCGAGCAGGCCCAGGGTGAGGAACACCATCCGGAACATGAAGACGCGGGTGCGTTCGTGGTAGCCGATGCGCAGGTCGGACGGGGTCGTCAGGTAGGGGACCTGGAAGCAGGCGAACAGCAGGTTCCCGGCGACGTAGCAACAGCCCACCCACAGCGCGGCGTTCACTCCGGTGACGCCCCCGGGCACGGTGAACATGGCGGTCCAGGCCAGCGCGAGGAGCAGCCCGTGGCGGAGCATGCCGCGCCGGTGCCCGACGCGGCGGGCCTGGCGGTCGGAGCGGGAGCCGAGGAACGGGTGGACGACGATGTCGACGATCTTCGGCAGGAGCAGGGTGATCCCGGCGAGGAACGGGGAGACGCCGAGGGTCTGGGTGAGGAAGTAGAGGAGCAGCAGTCCCGGCACCGTCACCCACAGGCCCATGCCGACCGATCCGGCGGCGTACCGGCTGAGGTCCCCGGTGCGGGCGCGCGCCGTGGCGGGCGCGGTGCTCACGGCGCGGCCCGATGGCGCCGGACGACCCCGGCGGCAGGTGCGGCTCCGTCGAAGGCGTCGCCGCGTACCCGGGCCGCGAGGGTGCGGGCGATGACGCGGTCGGTGAGCCGGGGCAGGTGGCGGGCGAGGAAGAACTCGGCGGCGCCGCGCCGGGTCGTGGTCAGGTCGCGGCGGGCCCGGCGGGCGAGGCCGGCGCGGAGCACCGTGTCGACGACGCCGTCCAGCGGCTCGTAGGCGCTCATGCCCTCCAGGGAGAGTCCGGCGGCGGCGGTCGAGTCGTGGATGGGGCTGCGCACCGCCGAGGGGTAGACGCAGGTGACGCCGACGTGGGTGCCGATCTCCAGGCGCAGCGCGTCGGCGTAGGCGACGAGCGCCCGTTTCGAGGCCCCGTAGGCGGCGGCGAGCGGCAGCTGCATCACCGCCATCCGCGAGGAGACGATGACGACCCGGCCCCGGGCGGCGACCAGCGCGTCCACGCAGGCGGCGGTGGTCCGCCAGGTGCCGAGCAGGTTGACGTCGAGCTGGCGGCGCACCTCGGCCGAGGGCGGGTGCTCGGCGGGCGCCGGTCCGCCGACACCGGCGTTGTTGATCAGCAGGTCGAGTCCGCCGAGCCGGTCGAGGGCGGCGGCCACGTTGGTGGACACGTCGGTGTCGTCGGTGAGGTCGCAGGGCAGCACCTCGACCGGTTCGTCATCGCCGGGCGCCAGGTCGAGGCCCACGACGCGGGCTCCCTGGCTGGCGAGGCGCGCGCAGATCGCGCGGCCGAAGGTGCCGGAGGCGCCGGTGACGAGGACGCGCAGTCCCCTGGCGTCCCGCCGGGTGCGGGGGAGGGTGCTCACACTGCGCTCCTGTCCTGGGTGGCGGGGGTGAACGGCCGTGCGCCGCGCCGCAGTCGGGCGCGGCCCGCGGCGATCTCGCGCGGCACGTCCGCCACGTACTGGTCGAAGTCGATACGCATGGCCGGTCGCCGGTCGCCCCACCGCGCGACGGCGGCGCGCAGGGCGCGGTCCGTGGCGCGCCGCCGCCGCTCGGGGGACGGCAGGGCGTAGGCGCCGCCGAGGTGGGCGGCGGCCAGCCGGGCCTGGGCCTCGACGACGGGCAGGGCGGCGCCGGTGGACTGCATCAGGCCCACGAAGCACAGGCTCGGGTCGTCGAGGTGGAAGACCCGCTGGTAGAGCGGGAGTCGCTCGGGGTCGCCGCCGAGCCAGCGCTCGGACAGGAAGGGGATGGTGACGCGGTATCCGGTCGCCCACACGATCACGTCGACGGGCTCGTCCCGGCCGTCGGCGAAGACGACGCGGTCCCCGGCGAGGCGGTCGACCCCGGGGCGCGCGGCCACCTCGCCGTGGGTGAGGCGGTGCAGGATGGTGTCGCTGATCGTGGGGTGGTTCTGGAACAGGCCGCCCTCCGGCGCGGGCAGCCCGTAGCGCCGGGGGCTGCCGACGGCGAGCCGCAGCATCGTCTCGGCGAGGCGCTGGCGCAGCCGCCAGGGCAGCGCGGCGAGGGCGCCGCCGGTGGCGTCGGAGGGCCGTCCGAAGAGGTACTTGGGGACGATGTGCACCCCGCGCCGGGCGGAGAGCAGGACGGGGCCGCGGGCGACGTGGGAGGCGTCGACGGCGATGTCCATCGCGGAGTTGCCCATGCCGACGACGAGGACGCGGCGGTCGCGGAAAACCTCCGGGGTGCGGTAGTCGTGGGCGTGCAGCTGGCGGCCACCGAAGTCGCCCGGGTAGGCGGGGTCGGGCCAGCGGGCGTCCCAGTTGTGGCCGTTGGCGACGACGACGGCGTCGAACCGCTCGCTGTCCCCGGCGGTCACGGTCCAGCCGTCCGGGTCCCGTTCGACGGCGGTCACGGTGGCGCCGTAGCGGATGTGCCGGGTGAGGCCGAACCGCTCGGCGTAGTCGGCGAGGTAGCCGGCGACCAGGTCGGCGGAGGGGTAGTCGGGCCAGTGCGCGGGCATCGGGAGGTCGGCGAACTCGGTACGGCGTCTGCTGGTGTTCAGGTGCAGCGAGGCGTACGCGGGCGACAGTCCGCTGGAGTTGTCCCGCGCCCACAGGCCGCCCGGCCGGTCCCCCCGCTCGTAGGCCACGGGCCGCGCGCCCGCGTCGAGGAGCGCCTTGACGGTGGCCAGACCGGCGGCGCCCGCGCCGATCACGGCGACACGGCAGGGTGGGGGCATGCTGCTCCTCGGGACGGCGGGGGCGCGGGCGGGTGCCGCGGCGCGGCCGACTGTGGCCGGTACCAACCGTAGGAAGGCCTCCCGCCTCGGAACATGTTCCGCGTCACGTCATCGGGTCCCCGCGTTGTGCCTGGCCACAACGGGCCGCAGGATGCGCCCATGGAACGTGACGGCTGGCGGGACGTGGTCGACCTGATCGAGCGGGTGGTCGGCGAGGACGAGCTGATGCCCTCCGTGGTGGCGGGGGTGCGGGGCACGGTGCGGGAGGTGGCGGCGCTGCCGGCCGCCGACATCGCCGGGCACACCCGTGCCCTGCTGGCCGCGGCGACCCGGGCGCTCGCGGCGCGGCGCGGGCCGACCGAGGCGGAGCTGTCCTTCGTCGAGGAGCTGGGCTCGACCCGCGCCCGGCAGGGCGTTCCCATCGAGGCGGTGCTCGGGGCGATCCACGTCGCGGAGCGGGTGATCTGGTCCCGGGCGAGGGAGGCGGCGAACGGGCTGGAGGCCCATGTCCTCCTGGACGTACGGGAGTTGTACGAGGACTGGGCGCACGCGGTGCGGGCGCGGCTGATCAGCGCGCACCGGGCGGCCGACGCGGGGCGGCACGTCGGCGAGCGGGACCTGGCCGCGCTGCGGCGCCTGCTGGAGGGCGGTTCGGCGGCGACGCTCGCCGCCGCCGAGGCGGGCCTGCCCCCGGGCGGCGGACTGTGGGTCCTGGTCGCCCGGCCCGGCGACGGCGCCCTGGAGCAGTCCGTCCGCGAGCACGGCCCGGCGCTCCTCGCGCACGTGGACGGGCTGCTGGTCGGGGTGTTCGCGCGGGCGCCCGGGGAGCGGGCCACGGGCGGCGGCACGGCGGGCCTCGCGGGCCCGGCCGAACCGGAGGAGCTGGGCGCCGTACGCCGTCTCGCGCTGGCCGCGCTGACCGCCGCCGAGTCGACGGGGCGTGGCGGCGTGACGCACGTGGCGGACGTGGCCGTGCTCGCCGCGGTCGCGGACCGCGCCGACCTCGCCGCCATGCTGACGGACCGCCACCGCCCGGCGATGACGGCCCTCGGCCCGCACGCCCGGCCGGTCGCCCAGGCCGTCCGGGCCTGGCTGGAGTGCGGACGCGACGTCCCGGCGGCCGCCACCCGCCTCTTCGTGCACGCCAACACCGTCCGCAACCGCGTCCACCGGTTCGCCGACCTCACCGGCATCGACCCCACCGACCCGTTCGGCGCGCTGAACGCCTGGTGGCTGTGCGGGGAGTGGCTCGCGCAGGGCGCGGAGCCAGCCGGCCCCCGGGGGACCACCCCGGGCTAAGCGGCCGGGGCGGTCCCCGTGGGCGACGCGTCGTCCCTGGTGAGCGGAGTGGTGCGGGCCGCGCGTCGCGGCAGGGGCGACGGCGCGTCACGGCACGGTGGGCGAGCGGGAGTTGGCGAGGTGGGATCGGCGGACCGGGGGGCGCGGGGTGGTGCGGGCCGTCGCCACGGTGCGGGCGGAGGGGGTGCCTCCGTGCCCACCGGGACATGAGAGTCCCCTCATCCGGGTGGGTTAGCCTGCCCACCCCTGTTTCGATGGTTCAGCGTTTCGCCGTTTCGCCGTTCTGCGTTCGCCGTTCGGCGGACGGCGTCTCGACCGTTCCTGGCCCGGCACCGTCAGCGGAGTGAGCTGCGCATGGATGTTCCCGTTTGGATCTGGACGCTGACCTGCGTCGGGATCGTGGCCCTGATGGCCTTCGACTTCTTCTTCCACGTGCGTGAGGCGCACGTGCCGACGCTGCGGGAGGCGGCGCTCTGGTCGGCGCTGTACGTCGGCGTCGCCGTCGCGTTCGGCGTGGGCGTGCTGGTGTTCGGGGGCTCCACGATGGGGTCGGAGTACTTCGCGGGCTACGTCACCGAGAAGGCGCTCTCGGTGGACAACCTGTTCATTTTCCTGGTGATCATCAGCAGCTTCCAGGTGCCACGGGAGGACCAGCAGAAGGTGCTGCTGTTCGGCATCATCTTCGCGCTGGTGGCCCGGACCGGGTTCATCGCCGTGGGCGCCACCCTGATCAACTCCTTCGCCTGGGTCTTCTACCTCTTCGGGCTGGTGCTGCTGCTCACCGCCGGAAAGATGCTCAAGCCCGCCAGCGAGGACTCGCACAACAGCGAGAACGTCATGGTCCGGCTCGCCCGGCGGCTGCTGAACACCAGCGACCAGTACGACGGGGACCGGCTGTTCACCGAGATCGACGGCCGGCGCGTGATGACGCCGATGCTGCTGGTGATGGCCGCCATCGCCGGTACCGACCTGCTGTTCGCGGTCGACTCGGTGCCCGCGATCTACGGTCTGACGCAGAACGTGTACGTGGTCTTCACCGCCACCGCGTTCTCCCTGCTCGGGCTGCGCCAGCTGTACTTCCTGATCGACGGCCTGCTGGACCGGCTGATCTACCTCGGCTACGGGCTGGCCGCGATCCTCGGGTTCATCGGCGTGAAGCTCATCATGCACGCGCTGCACGAGAACAACGTGCCGTTCATCAACGAGGGCGACCCGGTGAGCGTGACGCAGATCGGCACCGGGGCGTCCCTGGCGGTGATCTCCGTCGTCCTGGTGGTCACCGTCGTCGCGTCGCTCTACAGCAAGCGCGGCCGGATGCAGAACGCGATCTCCAACGCCCGGCGGCACGCCACCGACTACCTGGACGCGGAGTACACCGCCGACCCGGAGGAGCGGGAGCGGATCTACCACGCGCTCCTCGACGAGCGGCGGCAGATCGCCGAACTGGGCCCGAAGTACCAGGGGATGCTGGACGGCGAGCCCGGGTTGACGGCCCTGCTCGACCGTGCCGTGGCGCGGCACGAGGAGGCCGTCGCCCGCGGTACCGCGGACCCGGTGCGGTCGGCGGACGCGGAGGCGTAGCCCGCCGGACGGGCCCCGGCCGCCGCCTCTCCCCCCGGGGAGGGGAGGCGGCCGAACGCCCGTCCTCCGCCGGGGAGTCGCGGTGACCACGAGCACCGAAGCGGACGCGGCGGGCCGTCGGCGCCGGGCGGTGAACCCACCGGGCACCCCCTAGTCGCGCGCCGACCCCTATCTTTGCCGGATCGCCTCCACAGGCTCCGCCGTGGCTGGTTAGCCTCGCCGACGTGCCGCAGTCAGTGTCCCGCCGTTCGTCACGCCCGTCCGTTCCGACGCCGCCCCGCACGGCCCACTCTCCCGTGACCGGCAGCGGCTCACCAGCGTCCCCGTGCTCCGGCGAGCACGCGCGGAAGCGGTACGCGCGGGCCGGACGCGCCCGGGGCCCGTTCCCGCCGCCGCGTTCCGGCGGCCCCCTGGGTCCCGGCGCGACGCGGCGTCTCCACCACCGGGACCACGGCTGGGCCCTCCCCTCCGGCGGCCACGCCCCGGAACCCGGTCGGGCCGACCGGCGGGCGGACGGACCCGCCAGCCCCCAGTAGCTCGCAGTAGCCCGCAGCACCAGCACGACGAACGGGAGCGTGAATGAATTCTCGAATAGCGGTGGCCGGTGGCGGTATAGCCGGGCTGAGCGCCGCGTTGCTGCTCGCCCGTCAGGGGTACCGGGTCGACCTGGTGGAGCGGGACGGGCCCCCGCCGGACGACCTCGCCGACATCCAGTCCTGGGAGCGGCCCGGGGCACCGCAGGTCCGTCACCCGCACATGTTCTTCGGCCTGTTCCGGCAGCTGCTCCGCACGCGCCTACCCGACGTGCACGCCGACCTCCTCGCGCACGGGCTGGAGGAGGTGGACATGACCGCGCCACCCGGGGTCGAGGCCCCGGAGGACGCCACCGACATGGCGGGCTTCGGCTGCCGCAGGGCCACGGTCGAGTGGGCGCTGCACCGGGCCGTACGGCGGCAGGACGGGATCGAGGTCCACCACGGCCGCTCCGTCCGGGAGGTCGTGGTGGAGGACGGCCGGGTTCGCGGGCTCCGGCTCGACGACGCGACGCTGGAGGCCGTGGCCGTGGTGGACGCGACGGGCCGTCGCTCGCCGCTGGCCGCCGCGTTCACCGGCGAGGCCGAGGAGAGCCCCTGCGGGAACGTGTACCACAGCCGTTTCTACCGGCTGCTGGACGGCGTCCCGCAGCCCCCGCTGTTCCTCAGCCCGATCGTCTTCGCGGGCGGGGCGGGCTTCGGCGGCGGTCTCTACGCGCACGACAACCGCACCTTCGCGGTGGTCTTCGCCCGGCTGCCGGAGGACGAGGTCCTCGGCCAGCTTCGCGACGTCGACACGTTCGAGGCCGCGACCCGGGCGGTCCCCCAGTTCGAGCCGTGGCTGCGGCCGGGGAGCGCGGAGCCGATCGGCCCCACCCTGCCGATGGCCGGACTCACCAACACCTGGCGGGAGTTGACCCCCGAGGCCCCGGCGGGCTACCTGCCGATCGGGGACGTGCTCTGCACCACCGACCCCGTGCTGGGGCGCGGCGCCTCGTTCGCGCTGTCCGGCGCGGTCCGGCTGAACGACCTGCTCGCCGAGCACGGCGCCGACCTCGCGGCGGTCGCCGCGGACCTGCGGGCCTACGCCCGCGACGACCTCCGCCCCTGGTACGACGACGCCGTCCGGGAGGACGACCAGCGCACGCGGAGCTGGCGCGCGACGGTCGAGGGCCTGCCGGAGCCGGAGGCCGAACTCCCCCTGGTCGTCCTCGCCGTGCTGGCGGGCATGCGGGACCAGCGGCTGTGGGAGCTGGCGCAGCGGCGCGCCAACCTGCTGACGCCGCCGGACGCCCTGGACGTCCCGGAGGTCCACGAGCGGGTTCAGGCCGTGTTCGCCAGCGGCTGGGAGCCGCCGGTGCTCTCGGGCGGTCCGTCCTACGACGACCTCACCAAGGCGCTGAGCGCGCCCACCGACTGAGCCAACCACCCGTGGGGCCCCGGCGTTCGCCGGGGCCCCCACGACGTCCCGCGCCTAGCCGGCCTCGGGCCGGGGCGGTTCGGGCAGCCAGGCGTCGACGGCCGCGGCGGTGGTGGCGGCGCCGGTCTCCATCATGGAGAAGTGGTTCCCGGGCACCTCCCGCGTGGTGTTCGGCAGCGGCCACGTCAGGCGCCAGCCGTCGCCGGAGACGGTGTCGGTCACCGGCTCCTCGGGGCGGAGGAACAGCGTGGGCGTGCGCACCGGCGCGGGCGCCCAGTCGTCGAACATCTGCAGGTAGGCGCCCATCGCGGTGAGCCGGGCGCTGTCGAGCCGCCCGACCGTGGACTCGTTGTCGAACATCATGTCCGTCAGCGCGTCCTGTACCTCAGCGAAGGCCGCGCTGCCCGGCAGGTAGGTGTCGATCAGCACGGTGCCGGCCGGCGGTGTCCCCCGGGACTCCAGCCGGGCGGTCACCGCGTGCGCGAGCCAGCCGCCCGCCGAGTGCCCGACGAGGACGAACGGCCGCCCCTCGGCGCACCCCGTGGCGAGGTCGGCGTGCAGGTCGACCACGGCGTCCACGTCCGCCGGGACCGGCTCGTCCGCGCCGAACCCGGGCACCGGCAGGAACCACGCGTCCCGCCGCCCCTGGAACGCCGCACCGAAGCGGGCGTACTGGTAGACGCTGGACAGCGCGGTGATGGTGGACAGACAGACCAGCACGGGCCCGCCGGAGCCACGGGACAGGCGCACCGGCCGGGGCGGCCGCTCCAGGTCGGCGGGGGAGGCGAAGGTGTCCCGCAGCCGGGACGCCGCGACGAGCAGGTCCAGCGCCTCGTGGACCCGCCGCCGCTGGCAGGCCAGCCGGTACAGCGCCTCGATACCGTCGGGCGCCCCGCCCTCCGCCGCCGGGGCGGGCGAACCGCCACCGGTGGTGCCGGTGTCGGTTCCGGTGGCGGGTTCCGGTTCCGGCGCGGCCGCCAGTTCGGCGTCCAGGTGCGCCGCCAGCGCCAGCGGCGTCTCGTGGTCGAAGACGAGCGTCGCGGGCAACCGCAGTTCCGTCGCGGCCTGGAGCCGGTTCCGCAGTTCGACGGCGGTCAGCGAGTCGAAGCCCAGTTCCCCGAACGGGCCGTCGGTGGGCACCTCCTCCGCGTCGGCGTGGCCGAGCACGGCGGCGGTAGCGGTGCGGACCAGCCGCACCAGCACCTCCTCCCGCTCGGCGGGCGAGCGACCCGCCATCTCCCGCCGCACGGTGGCCTCCACGGCGGCCGGGCCGCGCGGCGCCCGCTGCCCGGGCGCCCCCACCAGGGTGCCGAGCAGCGGCGGCACCGCCCCCTCGGCGGCCCGGGCGCGCAGCGTCGCCAGGTCGACGCGGGCGCCGAGCAGCGTCGCCTCGGCGTGCCCGAGCGCCGCGTCCAGGAGCGCCAGCCCGTCCTCGGTGCCGAGGGGAGCCAGACCGGCGCTGACCATGCGGCGCAGGTCCGCCTCGGACAGGTGGCCGGTCATGCCGGTGCGTTCCCCCCACAGGCCCCAGGCGAGGGACAGCGCGGGCAGTCCGGCGGCCCGCCGGTGCCGGGCCAGACCGTCCAGCACGGCGTTGGCCGCCGCGTAGTTGCCCTGTCCGGGGCTGCCGAGCACGGCGGCCGCCGAGGAGAACAGCACGAAGGCGGCCAGCGGCCGGTCGCGGGTCAGCTCGTGCAGGTGGAGCGCGCCGTCGGCCTTCGCCCGCAGGACCCGGGCCAGCTGCTCCGCCGTCATGGAGGTGAGGACGGCGTCGTCCAGCGCCCCGGCGGCGTGGATGACCGCGCTGAGCGGCCGGTCCTCCGGGATGCCGTCCAGGACCCGGCGCAGCGCCTCCCGGTCGGCGGTGTCGCAGGCCACCAGGGTGGCCTCGCAGCCCAGTTCGGCGAGTTCCGCGCGGAGTCCGGGGGCTCCGGGGGCGTTCTCGCCGCTGCGGCTGAGGAGCAGCAGGTGCCGCACGCCGTGCGTGGCGGCGAGGTGCCGGGCGACGTGCCCGCCGAGCGTTCCGGTACCGCCGGTGACCAGGACGGTGCCGGTGAGCGGTGCGGCCGGTGCGGCCGGTGCGGGCAGGCGGGCGAGCCGGGGTTCGAGCACGGCCCCGGCGCGCACGGTGAGTTGGGGCGCGCCGCTGGCGACGGCCTCGACGAGCGCCCGTGGCAGCACGTCGCCGTCCAGGTCGAGCAGGGTGAAGCGGCCGGGGTGCTCGGCCTGCGCCGAGCGGTACAGCCCCCAGACGGCGGCGGCGGTGGGGTCGGCCGTGTCCGCGCCCCGGGTGGTGACGACCAGCCGCGTGGCGGCGAACCGCTCCTCGTCCAACCAGGCGCGCAGCAGGGTCAGTTGGTGGACCATCGCCTCGTGCACGTCGGCCACGGTGGGCGGCGCTGGCCGGGCGGGCGTCCCGGGGGCGAGCAACACCACCGCGGGCACCGCGCCGTCGGCGTACGCCGAGCGCAGCGCGGGCAGGTCGGGATGGGCCGTGGCTCCGGCTCCCCCGGCGGTGAGCCGTGCGCACAGCTCCTGCGCCCCAGCGCCGACGACCGCCCAGTCTCCACCCTGGGGCGCCACGTCGTGGCCGGTCGTCTCCCGCCAGTCGATCCGGAACAGCCCGCCGCCGGAGGCCCGTAGCCCCCGGGTGGACAGCGGGCGGAACTCCAGCGAGCCGGCGGACAGCACCGGGGCGCCGGTGTCGTCCGTCGCGGTGACGGCGATACCGCCGCCCGCCCGCTTCAGCCGCACCCGCAGGGCGCTGGCGCCGGGGCGGTGCAGGCTGAGACCAGTCCAGGCGAACGGCAGCCGCACCTCGGCGTCCGGGTCGGCGGGGGCGTCCCCGGCGGTCGCGGCCAGGCCGACCGCCTGCACCCCGGCGTCGAGCAGCGCCGGATGGAGCCCGAACCGGGCCGCCTCGGGGGCGAGTTGCTCGGGCAGCTGGACCTCGGCGAAGGTCTCGTCGCCACGGAGCCACACCCGCCGCACCCCACGGAAGGCGGGGCCGTAGCCGTAGCCGAGGGCGGCGAGCCGGTCGTAGCCGCCGGTGAGGTCGACGGGGGTGGCGCCCTCCGGCGGCCAGACGGTCTCCGTGTCGGCGCCGGGGACGGCGGTGGCGGCGAGCGTGCCGGTGGCGTGGCGGGTCCACACCGGGCCGTCGGCGTCGTCGTCCGCCCGGGAGTGGACGGTGAGTTCGCGGCGCCCCACTGCGTCGGGCGGTCCCACCCGCAACTGGAGGCGGCGTTCGGTGTCCTCCGGGACGACCAGCGGCGCCTGGAGGGTGAGTTCCTCCACCGCCGGGTGGCCGCAGCTGGCCCCGGCCCAGAGCGCGAGGTCGACGAACGCCGTGCCGGGAAGCAGCGTCACCCCGGACACCTGATGGTCGGTCAACCACGGCTGGATACGCGGGTGGACGCTGCCGGTGAGCACCAACTCGCCGCTCTCCGCGAGGTCGACGGCGGCGCCGAGCAGCGGATGGTCCGCCGCGTCCACCCCGGCCGCGGCGACGTCCCCGGCGCCGGACGGGGCGGGGGTCGGTACCCAGTACCGCTGCCGCTGGAAGGCGTACGTGGGCAGGGCCACCGGCCGCACCGCGCGCCCGGCGAACGCGGGGCGCCAGTCGACCCGCACCCCACTGACGTGGGCCTCGCCGAGCGAGGCGTGGAACCGGTCGAGGCCGCCCTCGTCACGGCGGAGCGTTCCCACCGCGACCGCGTCAGTGTCGGCCTCGCCCGCCGTGTCGAGCACCCCGGCGGTCAGCACCGGATGCGGGCTCAACTCGACGAAGGCGCGGTGCCCTTGGCCGAGCAGACACCCGACGGCCTCGTCCAGCCGCACGGTGTGCCGCAGGTTCCGGAACCAGTAGTCGGCGTCCAGCGTCGAGGTGTCGAGGCGTTCCCCGGTCACCGAGGACACGAACGGCACGCTGGACGGGCGGGGTTCGACGCCGCCCAGCCGGGCGAGGAGCGGTTCACGGAGCGTCTCCACCTGCCGGGAGTGCGAGGCGTACCCGACGGGGACACGCCGCGCCCGCACCCCGGCGGTGGCGCACTCCTCCTCCATCCGGCCCAGACCGTCGACCGGACCGGACACCACCACCGCGCGGGGCCCGTTGACCGCGGCGATCTCCAACTCCCCGCCCCACCCGGCCAGTCGCTCTCCGACCCACGCGGCGGACGCGGCGACCGAGGTCATCCCTCCGCCGCCGGTGAGGTCCGCCAGCATCCGGCTGCGCAGCGCCACGACCCGCGCCGCGTCGGCGAGGGACAGCGCGCCCGCCACGTGGGCGGCGGCGATCTCCCCCTGGCTGTGGCCGACCACGGCGGCCGGGCGGACGCCGTACGCCCGCCAGAGTTCGGCCAGCGACACCATCATCGCGAACAGCGCGGGCTGCACCACGTCCACCCGGTCCAGCGAGGGCGCGCCGGGGGCGCCACGGAGCACCTCCGGCAGCGACCAGTCGACGTGCGGGGCCAGCGCCGCGGCGCACGCCTCCACGCTGTCGCGGAACACCGGTGCGGTGTCCAGGAGTCGGGCGGCCATCCCGTCCCACTGCGCCCCCTGCCCGGGGAAGACGAACACCGGGCGCTCCCCCGAGTCGGCCCGGCCGCGCACCACGTGCGGGGACTGCTCCCCGGCGGCCAAGGCGTCGATTCCGGCGAGGAGTTCGACGGTGCTGGCGCCGTTCACGACCGCGCGGTGGGTGAAGAGCGACCGCGTGGTCACCAGGGCGTGCCCCACGTCGGCCGGGTGTGCGGCGGGGCCGTGGCGCAGCCGCCGCCGGAGACGTCCGGCCTGGTCGCGCAGGGCCGCCTCGGACTTCGCGGAGAGCACCCACGGCGGAACGGCACGCGCGGCCACCCCGTCGGCCGCGAACTCCGTGGCGTCCGGGGAGTTTTGGGCCACGTCGGCCATCTCCCGCCCGTCGGCGCTCGGTTCGACGGCCGACTGGACGGACCCGGGTACGCGGCCCGGGAGTTCGGCACCGGGACGTTCGGGCCCGGAAGGCTCCTCGCCCGGCGGATCGTCGGGCGCCTCCTCCAGGATGGCGTGCGCGTTGGTGCCGCTCATCCCGAACGAGGAGACCCCGGCCCGGCGCGGGCGGTCACCGCGCCGCCACGGCAACGGCTCGGTGAGCAGCCGCACCTCGCCGTCGGACCAGTCCACGTGCGGGGACGGCCGGTCGGCGTGGAGCGTACGGGGCAGCAACTCGGCGCCCAGCGCCATCACCATCTTGATCACACCCGCCACACCGGCCGCTGCCTGGGTGTGGCCGATGTTGGACTTCAGCGACCCCAGCCACAGCGGACGGCCGTCGGACCGCTCCCGGCCGTAGGTGGCCTGGAGGGCCTGCGCCTCGATCGGGTCGCCCAGCGTGGTGCCGGTGCCGTGCGCCTCCACCGCGTCGACCTCGGCCGGCCCCACCCCGGCGTTCGCCAACGCCTGCCGGATGACGCGCTGTTGGGACGGGCCGTTCGGCGCCGTCAGACCGTTCGACGCACCGTCCTGGTTAACAGCCGAACCACGCACCACCGCCAGCACGGGGTGCCCGTTGCGCCGCGCGTCCGAGAGCCGTTCCAGCAGCAGCATGCCGACGCCCTCGGCCATGCCCATCCCGTCCGCCTCGGCGGAGAACGCCTTGCACCGCCCGTCGGCGGCCAGCCCCCGCTGCCGGGCGAAGGTCAGCAGCGAACCCGGCGTCGACATCACGGTGACGCCGCCGGTCAGCGCCAGGGAACACTCCCCCTGCCGCAGCGCCCGCGCGGCCCAGTGCATCGCCACCAGCGAGGACGAACAGGCCGTGTCCACCGAGACGGCGGGCCCCTCCAGCCCGAAGGCGTAGGCGACCCGGCCGGAGACGACGCTCGCCGCGTTGCCGGTGCCGAGGTAGCCCTCCATACCGTCCCCGGCCGCCATCAACAGCGGTGCGTAATCCTGCCCGTTGGTGCCGACGAAGACACCGGTGTCGCTGCCCCGCACCTCCTGGGGCGCGATACCCGCCCGCTCGAACGCCTCCCAGGAGGTCTCCAGCAGCAGCCGCTGCTGCGGGTCCATCGCGACCGCCTCACGCGGGCTGATCTCGAAGAACCCGGCGTCGAACTCCCCGGCGCCGTGCAGGAATCCACCGCCCCGCGCGTACACCGTCCCGGCCCGGTCCGGGTCCTCGTCGTAGAGCCCGGTAACGTCCCAGCCCCGGTCGGTGGGGAACGGCGTAACGGCGTCGACGCCGTCCGCGACCACCTGCCACAGCTCCTCCGGCGAGCCGACCCGGCCGGGAAAACGGCAGCTCATCCCGACGATGGCGACCGGCTCGTCGACGACCTCCCGGGCGGGAGGCGCGGCACCCGCCACCTCGTCGGCCCGCCCGGGCGCCAGCTCCTCGCGCAGCAGCTCCGCCACCGCCGCCGGGGTGGGGTGGTCGAAGATCAGCGTGGCGGGGAGCCGGACTCCGGTCGCCGAGGACAGCCGGTTCCGCAGTTCCACCGCGGTCACCGAGTCCATGCCCAGCTCCCGGAACGCCTTCAGCGAACCGACGCCGTCCGGCCCGGAGTAGCCCAGTACGGCCGCCGTGGCCGCCCGCACCTCCGCCAGCACGATCTCGTCGTACTCCTCCGGCGCGGCGTCGGCCAGCGCCCGCGCCACCCGCGAGACCTCCCGCGCCCTCGGGTCCTCCTCGGCCTCGGCGTCCAGCACCCGCCGCGCCTCCGCGAGGTCACCGATCAGCGGCCGGGGCCCGGCCGCCGTGAACGCCGGGACGAAACGCTCCCAGTGCACCCGCGCCAGCACCACCGCCGCCTCGCCCAGCGCCAGCAGACCGGGCAACCCCGCGAGTGCCACCTCGGGATCGGTCACCGGCACCCCCTGCCCACGCAGGGCCTCCACCAGTTCGGGCTCGCCCTCCCATGGGCTGACGGCGACGGCGGTGACCGGACGACCTGCCGCCCGCTCCCGCTCGGCCAACGCGTCGAGCCACGCCCCGGACGCCGCCAGCGCCCCGTGCAGACCACTGCCCCAGACCCCCGCGACGGAGGAGAGCAACACCAGCGGGGTGTCCGGATGGTCGGCGCGCAGCACCTCCGCCAGCGCGGCCGCACCCACGCACCTCTCCCCCATCACCCGCTCCACATGGGCGGGTTCGCTCTCCCGCACCGGCGCCAACTCGGTCACGCCCGCGGCGTGCACGACGACGGACAGCGGCGCCTCCCCGGCGGCCTCCCGGAGTATCCCGCGCAACGCCTCCGGATCGGTCACCTCCCCCGGCAGTGTGACGGCGGGTGTGCCCAGCTCCGTCAACTCCGCGCACAGTTCAGCCGATTCACCGCCGACAAGGACCAGCCGCTCAGCGCCACGGGCCGCCACCCACCGCGCCAGCTGGGCACCCTGACCCTCGGTTCCGCCGGTCACCACCACCGTTCCCGCCGACGGCCAGCCCACCGCCGACGCGCCCGGCTCCTCCACGGACAACAGCCGACGGCCGAAGGCGCCCTCGGCGCGGACCGCCACCTGGTCCTCACCGCCGTCCCGGGTGAGGTGAGCCGTCACCCGGGCCACCACCCCCTCGTCGACGGCGTCCGGCAGGTCGACCAGACCGCCCCACCGGTCCGGGTGCTCCAGTGCGAAGCACCTCCCCCAGCCCCAGAGCCCCGCCGCCGTCGGGTCGTTGACCACATCCCCGCCCCCGACACCGACGGCGCCCGAGGTCAGCTGCCACAGCCGGGCCTCGCACGACACGGCACCCACCGCGCGCAGCAGCCCGACGGCCGCCTCCCCGTCCAGCAACGAGACCATCCCGACGGGCCGTTCGGCCGGAACGACCCCGTCCAGCACTCGCGCCAGCTCCTCCGGTCCCACCCGTCCCGTGGGCACGGCGACGACCCGCGCCGAACCGGATTCCTCGCCCAACGCGGCGGCCAGCGCGATCACTTCGGGCGCCCCGGACCGCCCCTCCGCGCAGACCAGCAACCAGTCAGTGATCCTCGGCGGCCCCGTACGCTCCGGCTCGGGCAGCGGCTTCCAGCCGATCCGGTACCGCCCGACCGGGTTCCGCGTGGCGGACGCCGGTCCGTCGAGCCAGTAGCGCTGGCGCTGGAACGCGTACGTGGGTAGAGCGACCGGCGCCGCCTTCGGCAGCACCCGCGACCACTCCACCGGCAACCCCACCGTCCAAGCCGCACCCAGACTCCTCAGCAACTGTTCCGGTTCGGGCTGGTCACGGCGCAGGGTGTGCAACACCCGCGCGTCCGAGTCCGCCAACACCCCCGACAAGGCCAGCCCCAACACCGGATGCGGACCCACCTCCAAAAACACCCCATGCCCCAGAGCGTGTGCCGCCCGCACCGCCTCCGCGAACAACACCGGCTCCCGCAGATTCCGGTACCAGTAGTCGCCGTCCAACTCCCCCGTGGCAGCGGGCCGTCCGGTCACGCTGGAGACCAACACCGGCCCCTCGAACACGCCGCCATCCGCAGCCATGACCGCGGCCTGGTCGACGACCGGCGCCAACTCGCGCCGCAACTCTTCCTCGATGGCCTCCACCTGCGCGTGATGCGAGGCATAGTCCACCTCGATCAACCGAGCGCGTACGCCCGTCTCCTCCGCCCGGGCACACACCTGCGCCACCTGCGACGGCGGGCCGCTGACGACCACCTGCCCCGGAGCGTTGATCGCCGCCACCGAGACCCCCTCCGGCAGCAGGTCCTCCACCTCCGCCACATCCAGACCGATCGAGGCCATCGCACCCCCACCCGCCAACCCCCGCAACGCACGCGACCGCAACGCCACCACCCGCGCCCCATCCTCCACACTCAACCGACCCGCCACCACCGCCGCCGCGATCTCACCCTGCGAATGCCCCACCACCACATCCCCCACCACACCCACACCCCGCCACACCTCAGCCAACGACACCATCACCGCCCACAACACCGGCTGCACCACATCCACCCGCCCCAACCACCCCTCATCAACCCCCAACAACACCTCACGCAACGACCACCCCACAAACGGCTCCAACGCCCGCTCACACTCCACCAACCGCCCCACAAACACCGACCCAAGAACAGAACCCGCACCCGCACCCGACCCCGACTCCGCCGCCTCCAACAACCCACGACCCATCCCCAACCACTGACCACCCTGCCCCGGAAACACCAACACCGCCCCCGACAACGACCCCACAGCCACCGACTGCCCCTCACCCGCCACCCCATCCAACCCCGCCAACAACTCCTCCACACCCGACCCCACCACCACAGCACGATTCTCCAACCCCGCACGCCCCACCAACCCCGCAGCCACACCCGCCACATCAACCCGCTCACCCGCCGCCACACGCTCCCGCACAAACCCCGCCAACCGCGCAGCCTGACCCCGCAACCCCACACCCCCACGACCCGACACCACCCACGACACCAACCCCAACTCCCCCACCACAGAAGCCGACCCCACCCCGGCGGGCCTCACCGACTCCGGCGGCTCCTCCAAAATCACATGCGCGTTCGTCCCACTCACACCAAACGACGACACCCCCGCACGACGGGGGTGCCCTTCCCCCCGCCACGGCACCGCCTCGGTGAGCAGCCGCACCTCACCCGTCGACCAGTCCACGTGCGGCGAGGGCTCGTCCACGTGCAGGGTCACCGGCAACCGCTCGTGCCGCAGCGCCATCACCATCTTGATGACGCCCGCCACACCAGCAGCCGCCTGCGTATGACCGATGTTCGACTTCACCGAACCCAGCCACAACGGACGGTCCTCCGGGCGGTTCTGCCCGTAAGTGGCCAGCAGTGCCTGAGCCTCGATCGGGTCACCGAGGCTGGTGCCGGTCCCGTGCGCCTCCACCACATCCACCTGTTTCGCGGAGACCCGCGCGTTCCGCAGCGCCTGCCGGATCACCCGCTCCTGCGACGGGCCGTTGGGCGCGGTCAGACCGTTGGACGCGCCATCCTGGTTGACCGCCGAACCCCGCATCACCGCCAGCACGTTGTGCCCGTTGGCCACGGCGTCCGGCAACCGTTCCAGCAGCAGCAGGCCGACGCCCTCGCCCCAGCCCGTGCCGTCCGCCGCCGACGCGAACGGCTTGCACAGCCCGTCCGGCGCCAGGCCACGCTGCCTGCTGAACTCCACGAACGTGCCCGGGCTGGACATGACCGTGGCGCCACCGGCCACCGCGAGCGCGCACTCGCCCGACCGCAGGGCCTGCGCGGCCAGGTGCATCGCCACCAGCGACGAGGAACACGCGGTGTCGATCGTGACGGCCGGGCCCTCCAGCCCCAGCGTGTACGCGATCCGCCCGGACGCGACGGCCGCCGCGCTGCCGGTCAGCAGGTACCCCTCCACACCGGGCGGCGCCTCGGCCGTCGTGATTCCGTACCCCGAGGTGGAGGTGCCGACGAACGTGCCGACGGGACGGCCAGCCACCGAGAGCGGGTCGATGCCCGCATGCTCGAACACCTCCCAGGAGAGTTCGAGCAACTGCCGCTGCTGCGGGTCCATCGCCAGCGCCTCACGCGGGCTGATCCCGAAGAACTCCGCGTCGAACTCCCCGGCGTCCGCGAGGAATCCGCCCGCACGCGCGTACGAGGTCCCGGTCTGCTCGGGGTCCGGGTCGTAGAGGCCGTCCACGTCCCATCCCCGATCGCGCGGGAACGGGGTGATGGCGTCCCGTTCCCCGGCCACCAGGTCCCACAACCGGTCGGGGGAGTCCACGCCGCCGGGAAACCGGCAGCTCATCCCGACGATGGCGATCGGCTCCGGTTCGGCGGCCCGCGCCTCCTCCAACCGCCTGCGGGTCTGCCGCAGATCGGCCGTCACCTTCTTCAGGTAATCCCGCAGCTTCTGCTCATCTGTCATCCGGAACCACTCCTCGTGCGCGGCGGGCAGGCGGCCGTACGTGTCACTGCCTGCCGAGCTCTTCGTCAATCAGGTCGAACATCTCGTCATCGGTGGCGGCGGCCAGGTCGTCGTCATCCCCCTCCGCCGCGGCCGGCCGGCCCCCCGCGGTGTCCCGCCAGCTCCACATGAGGTCCTCCAGCCGGGCGGTGATCTCCTCGCGCAGATCAGCGGAGTCCGGGGCCTCCGCCAGCGCGGCCTCCAGCCGGTCCAGACCGTCGATGATGGGAGATGAGCCCGCTCCGTCGTCCGGCCGCAGCGCCTCCCACAGGTGGTCGGCGAGCGCGGTGGGAGTGGGGAAGTCGAAGACCACCGTGGCGCGCAGCGAAAGGCCGGTGGCGGCACCGAGCCGGTTACGTACCTCCACACCGGTCAGCGAGTCGAACCCCAGCTCCTTGAACGGCTTCCGGTCCCCGATGGCGTCCGTGGTCTCGTGCCCGAGAACGGCCGCGGTGTGCTCCCGCACCGTGGACAGCAGCAACCGCCGCTGGTCATCCGGAGCCAGTTCACGCAGCCGCTCCGTCAGTGACACCGACGGCGCCCTGACTTCCTCCCGTCGGGACACGCTCCGCGTCGAACGGGCCGGTCCCCCGAGATGTGCCAGCAGGGGATGCGCGTGCCGGTGGCCCGGCGCCAGCGGCAGCGGCACCGCGTGCGCGCGACCGCCGAACCGCCCCGCCTCGTCCAGCAGGCGCAGGCCCTGCTCGGTGCTGATCGGCACCATCCCCGACCGGGCCACCCGGGCCAGGTCCGCCTCCGTGAGGTGACCGCTGATGGCGCTGGGCTGGGCCCACAAGCCCCACGAGAGGGACTGCGCCACCATCCCGTGCGCCCGGCGGTACTCGGCCAGCGCGTCCAGGAAGGTGTTCGCCGCCGCGTAGTTGGCCTGCCCCGGCGACCCCAGCACCCCGGACGCGGACGAGAACAGCACGAACATCGCCAGGTCGGCGTCGTGGGTCAACTCATGCAGATGCCACGCCGCGTCGGCCTTCGCCGCCATCACCCGCTCCACCCGTTCCGGCGTCAGCGAGTCCAGGACCCCGTCGTCGGCGATCCCCGCCGCGTGCACCACCCCGGTGAGCGGGTGCTCCGCGTCGACCTGCGCCAGGACGCCCGCCACCTCCGCGCGGTGCGCGAGGTCGGCCGCCACGATGCGTACCTCGGCGCCCAACTCACCCAGTCGCTCGCGGAGTTCGTCAGCTCCTGACGCCCGCGGTCCACTCCGTCCGGCGAGCAGCAGACGCCGCACCCCGTGCTCGGTCACCAGATGCTCGGCGACCAGCGCCCCCAGCGATCCGGTGCCGCCGGTCACCAGGACGGTGCCCTCCGGGTCGAGCGGCACGGGCACACGGAGAACGACCTTTCCGGTGTGCCGGGCCTGGCGGACGTGTCCGAAGGCGGACCGTGCCCGGCGTACGTCCCACACCGTCAACGGCAGCAGCCGCACGTCGCCGTCCCGGAACATCGTCAGCAGCTCGCCCAACATCACGCCGATCCGGGCCGGTTCCGGCTCGGACAGGTCGAAGGTGCGGTAGGTGACGCCGGTCGGCAGGGACGTCCCGTCCCGGACGTCGGTCTTGCCCATCTCGATGAACCGACCGCCACGCGGCAGCAGTTCGAGCGACGCGTCAATGAACTCCCCCGCCAGGGAGTTCAGCACCACATCCACCCCCTGCTCCTCCGTCACCTCGGCGAACCGCCCAACGAAGTCCAGATCACGCGACGAGGCGATGTGATCCTCCGCCACCCCCAACGCCCGCAACGTCCCCCACTTACTCGGATGCGCCGTCGCGAACACCTCCGCCCCCAGACACCGCGCCACCTGAACCGCCGCCATCCCCACACCACCCGCACCCGCATGCACCAACACCCGCTCACCCGCCCGCAGACCCGCCAGATCACACAACGCGTACCGAGCCGTGAGGAAGGCGATGGGCACGGAGGCGGCCTCCTGGAACGCCCACCCCTCGGGCATACGGACCACCATGCGCGCGTCCGCCACCGTGGTGTCCCCGAACGAGTCGGGCATCAGGCCCATCACCCGGTCCCCGACGGCCAGTTCGGCAACACCCGAACCGACCTCGGTCACCACCCCGGCGCCCTCGCCACCGATCACCGCAGCCCCGGGGTACATCCCCAACGCGATAAGCACGTCCCGGAAGTTGAGTCCTGCGGCGCGCACCGCCACCCGCACCATGCCCGCGCCCAGCGGTTCACCGGCCGACTCCTGCTCCACGAGCGACAGTTCCTCAAGGGTTCCGCTCGACCCGGCCGTCAGCCGCCACCCCTCACCGGGCACCGTCATGTCGTCATCACCGTTGACCGGTTCCAGGCGCGGAGTCAGCAACACCCCGTCCCGCCGGGCGAACTGGGTGGCCGCAGTTCCGGAAAGCGCAGACAGCACGGCGGGCCACTCCTCCCCGGCCACCTCGGCGTCAACGTCCAGCAGCACCAAGCGGTCCGGGTGCTCCGACTGGGCCGACCGAACCAGCCCCCACACCCCCGCCGCCGACACGTCGACGTCCCGGTCATCCTCTCCGGTCGCCACCGCGCCCCGCGTCAGCACCACCAACCGCCGTCCAACCAGCGTCGGTTCCTCCAGGAAGGAGCGCACCTGCCCCAACACCCAGGCGGTCAGCGCACGCGCCCGCTCCGGAACCGACCCGTCCCCGCTGGCACGGCAGGGCAGCACCACCCACTCCGGCTCGGCCGCGCCCTCGCCAGCCACCCCCGACAGGGCGGCGACGTCCGGTTCAGCCAGCACGTACCCAGCCGCCCCATCCGCCCGCGCCTCCGAAGCGTCAGCACCGGCGACCCCCGCCCACCGCAGGTGCAGTAGGCCACCGGCCAGCGGCGCCGCCCCCGCCAGATCGGCATGACTGACCGGCCGGAAGACGAGGGAGTCGATGGTGACAACCGGCTGCCCGCTCGGATCAACAGCCTCCACACATACCCCATCGGACCCCTGACGCCGCAGCCGCGCGTGCAGCGTCCGCGCACCAGACCGATAGACAGTCACACCACTGAACGCGAACGGCATCCCACCCTCGAACTCAGCGACCTCCCCGTCACCATCGGCGGTGACGGCCAACGCATGCAACACCGCGTCCAACAACGCCGGATGCACCACATAACCCGCCGGATCATCCGGCAACACCACCTCCGCGAACACATCCCACCCATCCCGCCACACCCCCCGCAACCCCCGAAACACCGGACCATAATCAAACCCACCCCCAGCCAACCGATCATAGATCCCCTCAACAGCCACCACCTCACCCGACGGCGGCCACCCCCACTCCGGCACAAACCCCTCCGCACTGACGGGAGTCGGCGCGAGCACACCCGTCGCATGCAACGTCCACACCTCACCCCCACCCGGCGAGCCACTACTGACTCCACTGCTGGACCCGCCGCTGGTACTGGTGCTGGGCCCGCCGCTGGTACTGGTACTGGTTGCGGTATCGGGACGGGAGTAGACACTCACCCCACGCCGACCCTCCCCATCCGCATCCTCCACCACCACCTGCACCACCACACCCCGCGCACCCTCACCCTCAGACACCACCAACGGCGCCCGCAACATCAACTCCTCCACACACCCACACCCCACCTCACCCCCCACATACGCCACCACATCCACAAACGCCGTCCCCGGCACCACCACCACACCACCCACACCATGATCAACCAACCACGACTGCCCCACCACCGACAAACCACCCACCCACACCACACCCCCACCAGCCAACGACACCCGCGCACCCAACACCCCATGCCCCCCACCCACCAACCCCCACCCCGACAACCCCGAAACCCCAGACCCCACAACCCCATCCACCCAAAAACGCCGCCGCTGGAAGGCGTACGTCGGCAACTCCACCGACCCCGCACCCCGGGGCAGAAGCCGCCGCCAATCCACCCCCACCCCATGAACATGCAGCCGAGCCAAACCAGTCAACACCCCCGCCACCTGGTCCCGCCCACGACGCATGAACACCGCCGACACCTCCCCCTCACACCCACCCAACACCGCCGTCAACGCCGGCTGCGGACCCACCTCAGCCCACACCCGCACACCCAACCCCCGCGCCACCCCCACCGCATCACCAAACCGCACCGGCCGACACGCATGCTCCACCCAATACGCCACACCACCAAAATCCGAACCCACCACCCCACCCGACACCGTCGAAACCACAGGAATCCGCCCCGGACCAAACGACAAACCCTCAATCCGCTGAGCGAACTCCTCCAAAATCGGGTCCATCAACGGAGTATGAAAAGCGTGACTAACCGGCAACCACCGCGTCCGAAACCCCTCACCCGACAACACCCCCACCACACCACCAACCGCCTCCGCCTCCCCCGCCAACACCACCGCCTCCGGACCATTCACAGCAGCTACCCACACACCCTCCAACCCCTCAACCCGCCCCTCAACCTCCGCCACCGACGCCGCCACCGAAACCATCACCCCACCCGACGCCAACCCCTGCATCAAAACCCCCCGCGCACACACCAACCGCACCGCATCCGACAAACTCAACACACCCGACGCCACAGCCGCACTGACCTCCCCCACCGAATGCCCAATCAACACATCCGGACACACCCCACACTCCTCCAACACACGCCACAACCCCACCTCCAACGCCACCAACCCCACCTGCGCAAACACCGTCTCCCCCAACAACCCCTCACCCACACCGCCCCCACCATCCCCACCCACACCGCCCTGACCGTCCCCGCCCACACCGTCCTGACCGTCCTCGCCGAACAACACCGGACGCAACGGCCCAGGCAACAACCCATCCGCCACCTCACACACCTCATCCACCACACCCGCGAACACACCAAACCGCCCATACAACTCCGCACCCATCCCCACAAACTGCGACCCCTGCCCCGTAAACAACACCGCCAACTTCCCACCCACAGACGAACCCACAACCACACCCTCACCAGCAGCCGACGCCCCACCCTCAACCACCGCATCCAACCCCGACAACAACCCCTCCACACCAGAACCCACCACCACAGCCCGATCCTCCAACCCCGCACGACCCACCAACCCCGCAGCCACACCCGCCACATCAACCCGCTCACCCGCCGCCACACACTCCCGCACAAACCCCGCCAACCGCGCAGCCTGACCCCGCAACCCCACACCCCCACGACCCGACACCACCCACGGCACCAACCCATCCAACTCCCCCACCACAAGCCCAGAAACAACGTCAGAACCCGAACCGGACTCCACGACCTCAGCGGACTCCTCCGACACCGGAGCCTCTTCCAAAATCACGTGCGCGTTCGTCCCACTCACACCAAACGACGACACACCCGCACGACGCACCCGCGAGTCCGACACCTCCCACGGCACCGACTCCGTCAACAACCGCACCTCACCCGCCGACCAATCCACATGCGGCGACGGCTCATCCACATGCAACGTCGCGGGAAGGCTCCCATGCCGCAGCGCCATCACCATCTTGATCACACCCGCCACACCAGCAGCCGCCTGCGTATGACCGATATTCGACTTCACCGACCCCAACCACAACGGACGGTTCTCGGGACGGTCCTGCCCGTAGGTGGCCAGCAGGGCCTGGGCCTCGATCGGATCACCCAGCGTGGTGCCGGTGCCGTGCGCCTCTACCACGTCGACCTCGCCCACGCCCAGCCCGGCGTTCGCCAACGCCTGCCGGATGACGCGCTGTTGGGACGGACCGTTCGGCGCCGTCAGACCGTTCGACGCACCGTCCTGATTGACCGCCGAACCCCGCACCACCGCCAACACCTCATGACCGTTGGCCACCGCGTCCGACAACCGCTCCAGCAGCAGAACACCGACGCCCTCACCCCACCCCGTACCATCCGCCGCCGACGCGAACGGCTTACACCGACCATCAGGCGCCAACCCCCGCTGACGACTGAACTCCACAAACGCACCCGGAGTCGACATCACCGTCACCCCACCCGCCACCGCCAACGAACACTCCCCCGACCGCAACGCCTGCGCCGCCAAATGCAACGACACCAACGACGACGAACACGCCGTATCCACCGTCACCGCCGGACCCTCAAGCCCAAACACATACGCCAAACGACCCGACACCACACTCGCCGCGTTCCCCGTCGCGAGGTATCCCTCGGCGGCGATTCCGGCATCGCCCATCA
Organism: Streptomyces sp. AJS327; assembly: GCF_013450295.1. Lineage (GTDB taxonomy): Bacteria > Actinomycetota > Actinomycetes > Streptomycetales > Streptomycetaceae > Streptomyces. The sequence goes on along the minus strand of NZ_SKBR01000002.1, from coordinate 61,037 downwards.
GGGAGACGTAGTCCTGACCGTTCGTGCCGACGAACACACCGGTCGGGCTGGTCCGCAGGGACTCCGGATCGATGTGCGCGCGCTCCAGCACCTCCCACGTCGCCTCCAACAGCAACCGCTGCTGCGGGTCCATCGCCAGTGCCTCACGCGGGCTGATTCCGAAGAACTCCGCGTCGAACTCATCGGCGTCGTGCAGGAAGTTGCCCGTGGTGGCGTAGCTGGTGCCCGGGCGGTCCGGGTCCTCGTCGAACAGCGCCGCCAGGTCCCAACCCCGGTTGGTCGGGAATTCGGTCATCGTGTCCTGACCAGCCGCGACCAACTGCCACAGGTCCTCGGGCGAACCCACCTCCCCGGGGAAGCGGCAGCTCATCCCCACGATGACGATGGGATCCTCGTGAACCGCGGCGCTGGAGGCAGACAACGCCGTTGCAGGTGACGTGTGTTGGGCGAATATGGTCGACCACAGCTGTTCGGCCAGACCGATCGGCGTGGGATGGTCGAAGAGCAGCGTGGCGGGCAGCCGGAGCCCCGTCACCGTGTGCAGACGGTCCCGCAGCTCGATGGCGGTCAGCGAGTCGAACCCGAGGTCACGGAAGGCCCGGTTCTCGTGAATGTCCGACGCGTGGGAGTGGCCGAGCACCTCCGCCGCCGCCACGCGCACCACGTCGAGCAGTTCGCGTCGCTGTTCCGACTCGTCAAGTGACCTCAGTTTCACGACGAGTTCGGAGTCGTTGTCCTGGTGCTCGGTGTCGTCGGACTGGTCCGCCGCCAGCGCCTCGCGCGCCGCCGCGATCTCGTCGAACAGTCGGTTGCGGCGAGCCATCAGGTACGTCGGCGCGAAGCGGGCCCAGTCGACGTCCGCGACGATGGCCGTGGTCTCGCCTCGTTCCACGACCTGTTGAAGCGCGGCCAACGCCCGGTCGACCGGCATCGTGGCGATGCCACGGCGGCTCAGCTGGACTGCGGCGTCCCCCTCCGCCATGCCGTCGCCCGCCCAGGCCCCCCAGGCAACCGAGGTCGCGACCAGCCCGCGGGCACGGCGGTGCTGGGCCACCCCGTCGAGGAAGGCGTTCGCCGCCGCGTACGCGCCCTGCCCACCACTGCCCCAGATTCCCGCGATCGAGGAGAACAGCACGAACGCGTCGAGCGGTTCGGCACCGAACAGTTCGTCCAGGTTCAGGGCCCCACGAGCCTTCGCCGCCATGGTCTCTCGGAACTCCCCTGACGGCACCTCCGTCAGGGCTCCCGTCCAGCCCAGCCCGGCCGCGTGGACCACGACCCGGATATCCGCCCCGTCGGCGCGTATCTGCCGTACCACGGCGTCGAGTTGCTCGCGGTCCGCCACATCACAAGCGGCGACGGTCACGCGTGCTCCCGCCTCGGTGAGTTCGTCACGCAGGGCGGTCGCCTGCGGCGCGTCCGGACCGCGGCGTCCGAGCAACACGACGTGTTCCACGCCCTGTTCCACCAGCCATCGTGCGATGTGCCCACCAAGTGCCCCGGTACCGCCGGTGATCAGTGCGGTGCCTCGCGGCTGCCAGGACGCGGGTGTTTGTGCGTCGGAACCCGCCGGGCGAATCCGGCGCGCGAACATCCCCGTGGGACGGACCGCTACCTGGTCCTCACGATCCGCACCCGCGACGAGACGGCAGACCCGGTCGTACGCGGTGTCATCCGCCGACACCGGAAGGTCGACCAACCCGCCCCACACGGACGGGAGTTCCAGCGCGGCCACGCGACCCATGCCCCAAACCAGCGCACCCGCGGGATCAGCGACGGGGTCATCGTCGGCCATGCTCACCGCCTGCTGGGTCAGGCACCACAGCGGTACGTCGGCAGCGGCCCCGTCCAGCGCCCTAATGAGGGCGACGGTGTCGGTCACCGTCTCCAGCAGTCGGTCCGGTGAGACCTCCTCCCGTGCTCCGTCCACCAGCGCCAGGCAGGAGATCGCTCCCCGCACAGGCGGCGCGTCAGCGCACGCCTCGGCCAGACGGGCCGCGAACTCCTCCGGCGATCCCCCGACCGGCAGCGAGACCACGACGGGGTGCCCCCCGGCACGGCACACGGCCGCGACTATGTCGGAAGCGTCATCACCGTCCCGCGTGACCACCGCCCATGTGCCGCCCATCGAGGCCGTGTTGGGGCCGGGTATCGACTTCCAGGCAACGTGGTACCGCCAGCCCTCCAGAGTCCGGCGCTCCTGATGGGTGCGTCGCCACGCCGAGAGCGCGGGAAGCACCTCGGTCAGAGAGGTGTGCTCGTCAAGTCCCAGCGTTGCCAGGTCGTTCCGCTCGACCGCCTCCCAGAACACGGCGCTGTCGGCGTCAACCCCCGTCTCCGTCCCCGTACTTGCAAGCGCATCCAGCCAGTACCGGCGCCGCTGGAAGGCGTACGTCGGCAACTCCACCGACCCCGCACCCCGGGGCAGGAGCCGCCGCCAATCCACCCCCACCCCATGAACATGCAGCCGGGCCAAACCAGTCAGCACCCCCGCCACCTGGTCCCGCCCACGACGCATGAACACCGCCGACACCTCCCCCTCACACCCACCCAACACCGCCGTCAACGCCGGCTGCGGACCCACCTCAGCCCACACCCGCACACCCAACCCCCGCGCCACCCCCACCGCATCACCAAACCGCACCGGCCGACACGCATGCTCCACCCAATACGCCACACCACCAAAATCCGAACCCACCACCCCACCCGACACCGTCGAAACCACAGGAATCCGCCCCGGACCAAACGACAAACCCTCAATCCGCTGAGCGAACTCCTCCAAAATCGGGTCCATCAACGGAGTATGAAAAGCGTGACTAACCGGCAACCACCGCGTCCGAAACCCCTCACCCGACAACACCCCCACCACACCACCAACCGCCTCCGCCTCCCCCGCCAACACCACCGCCTCCGGACCATTCACAGCAGCTACCCACACACCCTCCAACCCCTCAACCCGCCCCTCAACCTCCGCCACCGACGCCGCCACCGAAACCATCACCCCACCCGACGCCAACCCCTGCATCAAAACCCCCCGCGCACACACCAACCGCACCGCATCCGACAAACTCAACACACCCGACGCCACAGCCGCACTGACCTCCCCCACCGAATGCCCAATCAACACATCCGGACACACCCCACACTCCTCCAACACACGCCACAACCCCACCTCCAACGCCACCAACCCCACCTGCGCAAACACCGTCTCCCCCAACAACCCCTCACCCACACCGCCCCCACCCACACCGTCCTCGCCGTCCTGGCCGTCCTGGCCGTCCTGGCCGTCCTGGCCGTCCTGGCCGAACAACACCGGACGCAACGGCCCAGGCAACAACCCATCCGCCACCTCACACACCTCATCCACCACACCCGCGAACACACCAAACCGCCCATACAACTCCGCACCCATCCCCACAAACTGCGACCCCTGCCCCGTAAACAACACCGCCAACTTCCCACCCACAGACGAACCCACAACCACACCCTCAACCCCAACACTCGAAGCTGACACCCCGCCCTCAGCCACCGCATCCAACCCCGACAACAACCCCTCCACACCAGACCCCACCACCACAGCACGATCCTCCAACCCCGCACGACCCACCAACCCCGCAGCCACACCCGCCACATCAACCCGCTCACCCGCCGCAACACACTCCCGCACAAACCCCGCCAACCGCGCCGCCTGACCCCGCAACCCCACACCCCCACGACCCGACACCACCCACGGCACCGCCACCGGCCCACAAGCGAGATCGACACCAGACTCGGAACCAGAACCAGATTTCTCTGCCTCAGCGGACTCCTCCGACACCGGAGCCTCTTCCAAAATCACGTGCGCGTTCGTCCCACTCACACCAAACGACGAGACGCCCGCACGACGGGCCCGCCCCTCGCTCTCCCAAGGCACCGGCTCCGTCAGCAGACGCACTCCGCCCGACGACCAGTCCACATGCGGTGACGGTTCATCCACATGCAGTGTCGCGGGAAGGCTCCCGTGCCGCATCGCCATCACCATCTTGATGACGCCCGCCACGCCCGCCGCTGACTGCGTGTGACCGATGTTGGACTTCACCGAACCCAGCCACAGCGGACGTTCCCCCGCGCGGTCCTGCCCGTAGGTCGCCAGCAGGGCCTGGGCCTCGATCGGATCACCCAGCGTGGTGCCGGTGCCGTGCGCCTCGACGACGTCCACTTCGCCCACGCCCAGCCCGGCGTTCGCCAACGCCTGTCGGATGACGCGCTGTTGGGACGGACCGTTCGGCGCCGTCAGACCATTCGACGCACCGTCCTGGTTGACCGCCGTACCCCGCACCACCGCCAACACCTCATGACCGTTGGCCACCGCGTCCGACAACCGCTCCAGCAGCAGAACACCGACGCCCTCACCCCACCCCGTACCATCCGCCGCCGACGCGAACGGCTTACACCGACCATCAGGCGCCAACCCCCGCTGACGACTGAACTCCACAAACGCACCCGGAGTCGACATCACCGTCACCCCACCCGCCACCGCCAACGAACACTCCCCCGACCGCAACGCCTGCGCCGCCAAATGCAACGACACCAACGACGACGAACACGCCGTATCCACCGTCACCGCCGGACCCTCAAGCCCAAACACATACGCCAAACGACCCGACACCACACTCCCGGTGGAGCCGGTCAGGAAGTAGCCGTCGGAGGTGTCCGCGGTGCTGCCGTACCCCTGGAAGCCAGCGCCCACGAAGACACCGGTCGAACTGCCGTGGAGCGCGGTCAGGTTGAGGCCCGCGCGTTCGAACAGCTCCCATACCGACTCCAGCAACAGCCGCTGCTGCGGGTCCATGCTGATCGCCTCGCGGGGGCTGATACCGAACAGTTCGGCATCGAAGTCAGCGACGTCCTCCACGAATCCGCCCTCGCGGGCGTATGTCCTGCCCGGTCGGCCCGGCTCAGGGTCGTACAGCTCATCGACCGCCCAGCCGCGGTCCGTTGGGAACGTCGTGATGGCGTCCGTTCCGTTGGCCACCAGCCGCCACAGGTCCTCGGGGGACTCGACACCGCCCGGCAGTCGACAGCTCATCCCCACGATGGCGATCGGCTCGTGCTCACCGGACTCGTACCGAAGGAGCCGTTCGCGGGTCTGCTTCAGCTCACCGGTCACGCGCTTGAGGTAGTCGAAAAGCTTGTCCTGGTCTGTCATCACAATCTCAATCGCTGGAGTCGAACGGGCGTGGGGGCGTCAGCGCTGACCCAGCTCTCGGTCAATGAAGTCGAACACTTCGTCTGGTGTCGCGGACTCGAAGTGCTCCTGTCCGCTGTCCCGTTGGGGCTCGTCGCCTTCACGCCACCGGTCCAGGAGTGACTGGAGACGGAGCGTGATGCGCGCCTTCTCGCGCTCGTCGGCATCCGTCCGCATCAGCGAGTTCTCCAGACGCTCGATCTGGGCGAGTGGGGACTCCGCTTCGCGCGCCCCCTCCGGGAACATCGCGTCGCGGAGGAAGGCGACGACGGCACTCGGCGTCGGATGGTCGAACACCAGGGTGGCGGGGAGCTGTTGGCCGGACAGTTTGCGCAGCCGGTTACGCACCTCGACTGCGGTCACCGAGTCGAAGCCGAGGTCACGGAACGCCCGGTTCTCCTCCACCGCCTCGGGATCCGGCAGTTCGAGCACCTTCGCGGCGGCCTCGCGAACGACGTCCAGCAACTCGCTGTACTGGTCCTCGGCGTTCAGCCCGGCAAGCCGGTCCCGCAGGGACCCCGTCCCCTCTCCGGATACGGCGCCGCTCTGCTCCTCGCTGGTCAGGGCCAGGCGACGGACCTCGGGCAACTCCTCTATGAGGGGACGACGACGGGCGGCGGTGAAGGTGGGCACGAACCGGTCCCAGTCCACGTCCGCCACGGCGACGAAGGTCTCGTCGAGAGTGAGTGCCTCGTGCAGGGCGGCCACCGCGTGCTCGGGCGCCATCGGCCGGATACCGACACGCGACAGGTACTCCTCCCCGCCGCCTTCCGCCATGCCGCCGCCACCCCAGAGGCCCCAGGCGAGCGATACGGCCCGGCGACCCTTGCCGCGCAACTGCTCGGCCACGGCGTCGAGGTAGGCGTTCGCGGCGGCGTAGGCGCCGTGCATGCCGCTGCCCCACACACCCGAGTTGGAGGAGAACAGCACCAGTTCGTCCACCGGATGTTCGTCCACGGCCGCGACGAGGTTCTGCGTGCCGACCACCTTCGCACGCAACAGTTCGGCGAAGTCACCCAGTTGGGACTCTCGAATCGTCGTGCGCTGGGGAACGCCAGCAGCGTGGATGACTGTGGAGATCCTCGGATAGCCGTCGTCCGCCAGGACGGCGTCCACCTGCTCGCGGTCGGCGATGTCACAGGCGACGACCGTGGTCGGCGTGCCCTGATCCGTCAGTTCACGAGCCAGCTCGCCGACGCCGGGGGCGTCGGGACCGGACCGGCTTGCCAGAACCAGGTGTTCGGCGCCGTGCCGGGCCAGCCAGCGAGCCAGGTGGCCGCCGAGCGCCCCGGTGCCACCGGTGATCAGTACTGTGCCGCTGGGCTTCCACTCCGGACGGTCGTCCGAGGGCGCCGGAGCGTGCTGGAGCCGACGGGCGAACACACCGACGGTACGTAGCGCGATCTGGTCCTCGACCGACTCGGCCAGCGCGGCGGCCAGCTGACTGCCGGTACCGGCCTGCCAGGTCGTGGGCAGGTCGATCAACCCGCCGTAGTGGTCAGGGTGTTCCAGACCGAACACCCGCCCCAGCCCCCACACCGCCGCCTGCGCCGGGTCCGGTGCCGCGTCCGCGCCAGGCGTGCTGACCGCACCGCGGGTCAACATCCAGAGCCGGGCGCCCGTTTGCTCGACAGCCGCCTGGACCGCCGTCAGCACGGAGGCCAAGCCCGCAGGTAGTCCCGCGTGTTCGGGATGATCCCGGTCGAAGCCGCTCGGGAGGTACGCGATGTGCTTGGCTCCCGAGAACAGTTGGACGACACCGTCCCGATCGGAGTCGTTGGGCAGGATCCGCAGCTCGACCTCAGCGCCAGCCTGCTCCAACGCCCGCTGAACGTCCGCTGCTTCGGCACTGTCGTGGCAGACCAGCAGCCAGCGTCGGGACAACCCGCCGGTCTGCTGGGCGCCCAACGGGGTCCAGCCGACCCGGTAGCGCCACGCGTCATGTACGGAAGTACCCGCCGCCACAGGCACGTCCGTGGCCTGGCCTGGCGCGTCGAGCCAGTAGCGCTGGCGCTGGAAGGCATACGTGGGCAACTCCACCGGCTCGGCCTTCCCCGGCAGCACCCGCGACCACTCCACCGGCAACCCCACCGTCCAAGCCGCACCCAGACTCCTCAGCAACTGTTCCGGTTCAGGCTGGTCACGACGCAGGGTGTGCAGCACCCGGGCCTCGGCCTCCGGGTCCGACTCCGCGAGTACCCCAGCCAGGGCGAGGTTCAGCACCGGATGCGGGCTCACCTCCACGAACGCGCGGTGTCCCAGGGCGTGCGCGGTGCGCACCGCGTCCGCGAACAACACCGGCTCCCGCAGGTTCCGGTACCAGTAGTCGCCGTCCAACTCCCCGTCGAGAACCGGTTGTCCGGTCACCGTGGAGACCAGTACCACTCCCGAACCGGAGCCCCGGTCAACGACCCCGGCCAGTTCGCTCCGCAGCCGTTCCTCCACCGCCTCGACCTGCGCGTGGTGTGAGGCGTAGTCCACCTCGATCAACCGAGCGCGTACGCCCGTCTCCTCCGCCCGGGCACACACCTGCGCCACCCCCGACGGCGGACCACTCACCACCACCTGCCCCGGAGCGTTGATCGCCGCCACCGAGACCCCTTCCGGCAGCAGACCCTCCACCTCCGCCACGTCCAAACCGATCGAGGCCATCGCACCCCCACCCGCCAACCCCCGCAACGCACGCGACCGCAACGCCACCACCCGCGCCCCATCCTCCACACTCAACCGACCCGCCACCACCGCCGCCGCGATCTCCCCCTGCGAATGCCCCACCACCACATCCCCCACCACACCCACACCCCGCCACACCTCAGCCAACGACACCATCACCGCCCACAACACCGGCTGCACCACATCCACCCGTTCCAGGGTGGGGGCGCCGGGTTCGCCGCGGAGTACGGCCAGCGGGGAGTAGTCGAGGTACGGCTGGAGGGCGTCGACGCAGGCCGTGAGGTGTTCGCGGAAGACGGGCGACGCGTCCATCAACTGGACGCCCATTCCGGCCCATTGGGAGCCCTGGCCGGGGAAGACGAGGACGGTCCGCCGATCGTCCGCGGCGGTGTCCTGGGCGAGGTGGCGGGTGGTTTCGCCATCGGCGAGGGCGCGCAGTCCGGTGAGCGGGTCGTCTGCTCCCCCGACGACGACGGCCCGGTGGGCGTGGGCGGCGCGTCCGGTGGCGAGGGTGTGGGCGAACCCGCCAACCGCGGGCTGACGCCCGGTGGTCGCACGAGACAGTCCACGACACCGGACCGGCCACTACTTCGGTCTCAACTTCCCCTTCGACAACTGGAGTTGAGTTGACGACGGTTCGCGCCGCGGACACGTCGAGTTCCGGTGCGGGCTCCGTGGCCGTCGCTTCTCCGGCCACGAACGGCTTCGTCGCCTTCGCCTGCGACGGCATCGCCGGCGGCTCTTCCAGGATCACGTGGGCGTTGGTGCCGCTCACCCCGAACGACGACACCCCGGCCCGACGCACCCGCCCGTTCGCCTGCCACGGCACCGGCTCCGTCAGCAGACGCACGTCACCCATGGACCAGTCCACATGGGGCGAGGGGGTGTCGGCATGCAGGGTCGCCGGGAGCAACCCGTTCCGCAGCGCCATCACCATCTTGATGATCCCGGCCACACCCGAAGCGGCCTGCGAGTGGCCGATGTTGGACTTCACCGAGCCGAGCCACAGTGGACGGTCCTCAGGGCGTTCCTGGCCGTACGTGGCCAACAGGGCCTGGGCCTCGATCGGGTCACCCAGGGTGGTGCCGGTCCCGTGGGCCTCCACGGCGTCGACCTCGGCGGCACCGACTCCGGCGTTCGCCAACGCCTGCCGGATCACCCGCTGTTGGGACGGGCCGTTCGGCGCTGTCAGACCGTTCGACGCACCGTCCTGGTTAACAGCCGAACCACGCACCACCGCCAGCACGTTGTGCCCGTTCGCCACCGCGTCCGACAACCGCTCCAGCAGGATGAGCCCCACGCCCTCGGCCATACCCATCCCGTCCGCGTCGGCGGAGAAGGACCGGCACCGGCCGTCGGGTGACAGCGCGCCCTGCTTGCTGAACGCCACCAGGGCGCCCGGGGAACCCATCACGGCGACGCCGCCCGCGAGTGCCAGCGAGCACTCTCCGAGCCGCAGCGCCTGCGTCGCCAGGTGCACCCCGACCAGGGACGACGAGCAGGCCGTGTCGACCGTCACCGCTGGCCCCTCCAGGCCGAACGTGTAGGCGATGCGGCCGGAGAGGACGCTCGACGCGCCACCGGTGAGCATGTGTCCCTCGGCGCCCTCCGGCGCGTCGGTCACGTTCGCCCCGTAGTCCTGGTAGTTGGAGCCGACGAAGACGCCCGTCGCGCTGCCCCTCAGCAACTCCGGGTCGATTCCGGCGCGTTCGAAGGTCTCCCAGGAGGCTTCCAGCAGCATGCGTTGCTGCGGGTCCATCGCCCGGGCCTCGCGTGGGCTGATGCCGAAGAACGTCGGGTCGAAGAGGGCCGCGTCGTGCAGGAAGCCACCGCCCTCGGCGTACACGCTGTTCGGGCGGTCCCGGTCCGGGTGGTACAGCGACGACATATCCCAACCGCGGTCCGTCGGGAACCCCGCGATGGCGTCGCCCTGTTGGGAGATCAGATCCCACAGTGCCTCGGCGGAGTGCACGCCACCGGGGTAGCGGCAGCTCATCCCGACGATGGCGATCGGCTCACCGCTGAACGCCACCGACTGGACGACGGGTTCGACCGAACTACCTCCCCACACCTCGTTCTTGAGGAAGACCGCGAGCGCCCGCGGTGTCGGGTAGTCGAAGACCACCGTCGCGGGCAGGTGGATTCCGAGGGCCGTACCGAGCCGGTTTCGCAGGTCGACGGCGGTCAGCGAGTCGAACCCGAGGTCGCGGAACGCTCGGGTGGGAGTGACGGTGTCCGCGTCGGCATGGCCGAGCACGGCCGCCACCTCGGTTCGGACCGTCTCTAGCAGCGCGGCCTCCCGCTCCGCCTCGGTGGCGGTGGCCAGCCTGCTCACCAGCGCCGAAGAACCCTCGGTGTCACGGTCGTTGGAGCCCTTCTCGGCAGAGTCGAGGGCCCGGACCTCGGGCAGCTCGGAAAGCAGGGGACGTTCCCTGGCCGCGGTGAAGACAGGGACGAAGGTGGGCCAGTCGACCTCAGCGAGCGCCAGAACCGTCTCCCCGCCACCGAGGACCTGAGCGAGCGCGTCGAGTGCGCGGTCGCGGTCGAGGAACGGAAGACCTTGCCGGTACATCTGGTCGGGATCCACTCGCCCCAGGTCGAGTTCGGTGTCCCAGATCCCCCACGCTACGGAGGTGATGGGCTGAGAGGCGGCCCGGCTCTCAGCCAGCGCATCGAGGTAGGCGTTGGCGGCGGCGTACGCGCCGTGCATCCCGCTGCCCCATATCCCGGCGATGGAGGAGAACAACACCAGCCGGACGTCAGGGTGATGGGCACCGAGCAGTTCCGCGAGATGGTCGGCACCGGTGCACTTGGCGTCCAGGACCGTGTTCAGGTGGTCCGGTGTGGCGTCGCGCAACCAGGCCAACTCGATGATGGCAGCGGTGTGGATAACGGTGGTGACGGGCGGGCCGTCGACGCTGTCCAGGAGGTCGGCGAGCTGCTGCCGGTCGGTTATGTCGCAGGCGGCGACCGTGGTCGGCGCACCCAGGGCGGTCAACTCCTCAGCCAACTCCCGTGCTCCCGGAGCCTCCAGACCCGAACGACTCACCAAAACCAACTGCTCCGCACCGCTCCGCACCAGCCACCGCGCCAGATGGGAGCCGATTTCACCGGTGCCGCCGGTGACCACCACCGTGCCCGAGGGCCGCCACACACGACCACCAGCAACCGAGGACACCGGAGCATGCTGCAAACGGCGCACGAACACGCCCCCCGCGCTCACCGCGATCTGGTCCTCCACCGGATGCGTCAACGCGGCAACCAGCTGACCATCCGTACCCGACCGCCACACCGTCGGCAGATCAACCAACCCACCGTAATGATCCGGGTGTTCCAGACCGAACACCCGACCCAGCCCCCACACCGCCGCCTGCGACGGATCAGGCACCACATCCGAACCCGGCGTCGCCACCGCACCACGAGTCAGGAACCACAGGCGACACGGAGATCCCAGATCGACGGTCGCTTGCATAACGGTCAGGGCGGTGGCTGGCTCGTCGACTCCCTGCGTCAGACAGGCAACGTGCTCGGCGCCAGAGAGGAGTTCGGCGACGCTCGCCCGATCGGGCTGGGCGGGCAGCACCCGCACCTCGACCTCGGCACCGACTTGCTCCAACGCCGCCTTAACGTCGCTTACCTGGTCGCTGTCCCGACATATCAACCTCCATTGACGCGGCAGTCCGCCGCTCGTGGGCTGGGCGGCCAGTGGAGTCCAGCCGACTCGGTAGCGCCACGCGTCCGTCCCCGAGACCACGGAAGGAGCCGGAGCTGGGGCGTCGAGCCAGTAGCGCTGGCGCTGGAACGCGTACGTGGGTAGAGCGACCGGCGCCACCTTCGGCAGCACCCGCGACCACTCCACCGGCAACCCCACCGTCCAAGCCGCACCCAGACTCCTCAGCAACTGTTCCGGTTCGGGCTGGTCACGACGCAGGGTGTGCAACACCCGCGCGTCCGACTCCGCCAACACCCCCGACAAGGCCAGCCCCAACACCGGATGCGGACCCACCTCCAAAAACACCCCATGCCCCAGAGCGTGTGCGGTACGCACCGCGTCCGCGAACACCACCGGCTCCCGCAGATTCCGGTACCAGTAGTCGCCGTCCAACTCCCCGTCAGGAACCGGTTGTCCGGTCACGGTGGAGACCAACACCGGGCCCTCGAACACGCCGCCATCCGCAGCCATGACCGCGGCCTGGTCGACGACCGGCGCCAACTCCGCCCGTAGCTCCTCCTCGATGGCCTCCACCTGCGCGTGGTGCGAGGCGTAGTCCACCTCGATCAACCGCGCCCGCACCCCCGCCCCCTCCGCCCGGGCACACACCTGCGCCACCTGCGACGGCGGGCCGCTGACGACCACCTGCCCCGGAGCATTGATCGCCGCGACCGACACCCCCTCCGGCAGCAGACCCTCCACCTCGACCGCGTCCAGACCGATCGAGGCCATCGCACCCCCACCCGACAACCCCCGCAACGCACGCGACCGCAACGCCACCACCCGCGCCCCATCCTCCACACTCAACCGACCCGCCACCACCGCCGCCGCGATCTCACCCTGCGAATGCCCCACCACCACATCCCCCACCACACCCACACCCCGCCACACCTCAGCCAACGACACCATCACCGCCCACAACACCGGCTGCACCACATCCACCCGCCCCAACCACCCCTCATCAACCCCCAACAACACCTCACGCAACGACCACCCCACAAACGGCTCCAACGCCCGCTCACACTCCACCAACCGCCCCACAAACACCGACCCAAGAACAGAACCCGCACCCGCACCCGACCCCGACTCCGCCGCCTCCAACAACCCACGACCCATCCCCAACCACTGACCACCCTGCCCCGGAAACACCAACACCGCCCCCGACAACGACCCCACAGCCACCGACCGCTCCTCACCCGCCACCCCATCCAACCCCGCCAACAACTCCTCCACACCCGACCCCACCACCACAGCACGGTTCTCCAGACCAGACCGGCCACTAAGCCGCACCGCCACACCCGCCAACCACTCCGCATCCACCCCACCCGCCGCCACTCGCTCCCGCACAAACCCCGCCAACCGCGCAGCCTGACCCCGCAACCCCGCACCCCCACGGCCCGACACCACCCACGGCACCAACCCCAACTCCCCCTGGCCGCCCGACCCCTCGCGCTCCACCCGCTCACCCAACTCCCGCTGCTCACCGCGTTCGCCATCCTCAGCGCCAAAGGCGGCCACCGCCGGAACCCGAATCACGGCGGGCTTCGCCGGGGCGGGCGGCTCCTCCAAAATCACGTGCGCGTTCGTCCCACTCACACCAAACGACGACACCCCCGCACGACGCACCCGCGAGTCCGACACCTCCCACGGCACCGACTCCGTCAACAAACGCACCTCACCCGCCGACCAATCCACCTGCGGCGACGGCTCATCCACATGCAACGTCACCGGCAACCGCTCATACCGCAACGCCATCACCATCTTGATGACACCCGCCACACCAGCAGCCGCCTGCGTATGACCGATGTTCGACTTCACCGACCCCAACCACAACGGACGGTCCTCCGGGCGGTTCTGCCCGTAGGTCGCCAGCAGGGCCTGGGCCTCGATCGGATCACCCAACCGCGTCCCCGTACCATGCGCCTCCACCACGTCGACCTCGCCCACGCCCAGCCCGGCGTTCGCCAACGCCTGCCGGATCACCCGCTGCTGCGACGGACCATTCGGCGCCGTCAAACCATTCGACGCACCATCCTGATTCACCGCCGAACCCCGCAACACCGCCAACACCTCATGCCCATTCGCCACCGCATCCGACAACCGCTCCAACAACACCAACCCCACACCCTCACCCCACCCAGTACCATCCGCCGCCCCCGCAAACGACTTACACCGACCATCCCCCGACAACCCACCCTGCCGACCAAACTCCACAAACGTCGCCGCCGACGACATCACCGTCACCCCACCCGCCAACGCCAACGAACACTCACCCAACCGCAACGACTGCGCCGCCAAATGCATCGCCACCAACGACGACGAACACGCCGTATCCACCGTCACCGCCGGACCCTCAAACCCCAACGCATACGACACCCGACCCGACACCACACTCGTCGTATTCCCAATCCCCACATACCCCGCCGCCTCCTCAGGCACCACACCCAACCGCGCCGCATAATCCTGCGGAATCACCCCCACAAACACACCCGTCCGACTCCCCCGCAACCCCAAAACATCCACACCACCATCCTCCAACGCCTCCCACGCCACCTCCAACAACAACCGCTGCTGCGGATCCATCGCCAACGCCTCACGCGGCGAAATCCCAAAAAACCCCGCATCAAACAAACCCGCCTCATAAACAAACCCACCACCACCAGGAACCACACCACCCACACCCTCCAACACCCCCACATCCCAACCCCGATCCACCGGAAAACCACCCACCGCATCCCCACCCGACCCCACCAAACCCCACAACCCCTCACCCGACACCACACCACCCGGATAACGACACCCCACACCCACCACCACCACCGGATCACCCTCCACCACACCACCACCAACACCAGAACCAGAAACAACCTCAGAACCAACCCCACCCCCACCCCGCACCAACCCACACACAAACTCCGCCAACACCCCCACCGACGGATGATCAAACACCACCGTCGCAGGCAACCGCACCCCCAACACCACACCCAACCGATTCCGCAACTCCACCGACGTCAACGAATCAAAACCCATCTCCCGAAACGCCAACCCCACCGGAACCTCCACCCCCGACCCAAACCCCAACACCCCAGCAACCTCAACCCGGACAGCCTCCGTGATCGCGGCCAGCGCCTGACTCCTGGACATGCGGGCCACGCGGTCCCGTAGACCGCTCGCAGCCGATCCACTCGCCCGGCGCTTACGCGGCGACCCATCGCGCACCAACTCGCGGAGGATCTGCGGCACCAAGGGCGCCTCCTGCCAGGCACGCCAGTCCCAACGGGCCGCCACCGGAACGGTTTCCGGCAGCTCCATCGCCCGGCCCAGCAACGCCATCCCCTCTGCCGGTGAGAGTCCGGTAACGCCACCGCGCGCCATGCGGGCTACGTCGCCGTCGCTGAGCCCTCCAGCCATCCCCTCCTCCACATCCCACAACCCCCACGCCACCGACTGACCCACCAACCCACGAGACCGCCGCCACCCCACCAACCCATCCACAAACCCATTCGCCGCCGCATAATTCGCCTGCCCCGGAGAACCCACCACACCAGCAACCGACGAAAACACCACAAAAAACGACAAATCAAAACCACGCGTCACCTCACTCAACCACCACGCCCCACCCGCCTTACCACCCATCACCACACCCACCCGATCCCCCGACAACGAACCCACCACCCCGTCATCCACCACACCCGCCAAATGCACCACCCCCGACACCACACCACCACCCGACACCACACCATCCACAACCCCCTCCACCCCACCCCGACACGACACATCAGCCGCCACCACATCCACCACCACACCCAACCCACGCAACCGCTCCACCACACCCACCACCGAACCCACCAAACCCCGCCGACCCACCAACACCAAACGCCGCACACCCCACTCCGACACCAACCACTCCGACACCACACCACCCAACACACCCGTACCACCCGACACCACCACCACACCCTCCGGATCGAAGGGCACCGGCAGGGTCAGCACGTTCTTGCCGACATGGCGAGCCTGGCTGAGGTGGCGGAACGCCGCGGGCGTGCGGCGCACGTCCCATGCCGTCATCGGCAGCAGCTCAAGTCGTCCCTCGGTGAACAGCGCCAGCAGCTGGGAGAGCATCTCCCCGATGGTGGTGGGTTCCGGTTCGGACAGGTCGAAGGTGCGGTAGGTGACGCCGGGCGGCAGGGACGTCCCGTCCCGGACGTCGGTCTTGCCCATCTCGATGAACCGACCGCCACGCGGCAGCAGTTCGAGCGACGCGTCAATGAACTCCCCCGCCAGGGAGTTCAGCACCACATCGAGCCCCTCCCCGTATGTCGCGTCGAGGAACGAGGTACGGAAGTCGAGGTCCCGGGAGGAGGCGATCCGGTCGTCGGACAGTCCAAGTCCCCGCAGCGTCTCCCACTTCGACGGGTGCGCCGTCGCGAACACGTCCGCCCCGAGGTGCCGTGCCAGCTGGACGGCCGCCATTCCGACACCGCCCGTCCCCGCGTGGATGAGCACACGCTCACCGCAACGGAGGTCGGCGAGGTGCACCAGCGAGTAGTACGCCGTCAGAAACGCCACCGGCACCGAGGCCGCCTCTGCGAACGACCACCCTTCGGGGATCGGCGCCACCGTCCGCGCGTCGGCCACCACCACGTCACCGAACGACTCAGACATCAGGCCCAGAACCCGGTCGCCGACGGCCAGTTCAGTGACGTCCGGAGCGACCTCTGTCACCACGCCGGCGCCCTCACTGCCGATCGTCGCGTCATCCGGATACATGCCCAACGCGATCAGGACGTCCCGGAAGTTGAGACCGGTGGCCCGCATCGACAACCGAATTGTCCCGGACGGCAGCGGTCCGGCCGCCTCCGGGTGGGGAACCGGGGTCAGTTCCGTCAGCGTCCCGCCCGGTCCGGCTGACAGGCGCCACGGTCCGTCCTCCGGAAGCCTCAAGTCGTCGGTCTCGTCGACCTCCGCGAGCGCCGGTGCGATCAACTCCCCTCCGCGCACCGCCAACTGGTCGAGTTCGCCAGACCGTACGGCAGGCAGCATCCGCTCAAGGAGGGAGTGCTCATCCGCCGCATCGGTCTGCGGGTCGAGGTCCAGGAGAAGGAATCGCTCAGGGTGTTCCGTCTGCGCGGATCGCACCATGCCCCAGACCGCGGACATCGCGGGGTCCACGGGGTGCAGCGGATCCTCCGTGGTCACCGCGCCCCGGGTGAGCACCAGCAACCGTGCGTCGTTCAGCTTCGGAGACGCGAGGAACTCCTGTATCTCGCCCAGCAGGCGCACCACCATTGATTCGGCGCGCGCCGCTCCGTCCTCACCGGCCTCAACTCGCCCCGTATCACCGCACGTTGACAACACCACGAGCGAGGGTGATTCCGCCCCGTCCGGCAACGCCTGGGCCAGCGCGGCCAGATCCGCGTACCCGTCTCTCGCGTCACCCACGAGCACCCAGTCGGCCGTCGATTCCTCCGCACGGGCATCGACCAACTCTGACGCCGACGACCACCGCATCCGCAGAAGCCGCGGCTCGGACGCCGAGGAACCCGCGAGAGTCTGCTGGTTGATCGGCCGGAAGACGAGGGAGTCGATGGTGACAACCGGCTGCCCGCTCGGATCAACAGCCTCCACACATACCCCATCGGACCCCTGACGCCGCAGCCGCGCGTGCAGCGTCCGCGCACCAGACCGATAGACAGTCACACCACTGAACGCGAACGGCATCCCACCCTCGAACTCAGCGACCTCCCCGTCACCGCCAGCGGTGACGGCCAACGCATGCAACACCGCGTCCAACAACGCCGGATGCACCACATACCCCGCCGGATCATCCGGCAACACCACCTCCGCGAACACATCCCACCCATCCCGCCACACCCCCCGCAACCCCCGAAACACCGGACCATAATCAAACCCACCCCCAGCCAACCGATCATAGATCCCCTCAACAGCCACCACCTCACCCGACGGCGGCCACCCCCACTCCGGCACAAACCCCTCCGCACTGACGGGAGTCGGCGCGAGCACACCCGTCGCATGCAACGTCCACACCTCACCATCAGCCACATTCCCACTCCCACCGCTGGCGCTGGTGCTGGTTGCGGTATCGGGACGGGAGTAGACACTCACCCCACGCCGACCCTCCCCATCCGCATCCTCCACCACCACCTGCACCACCACACCCCGCGCACCCTCACCCTCAGACACCACCAACGGCGCCCGCAACATCAACTCCTCCACACACCCACACCCCACCTCACCCCCCACATACGCCACCACATCCACAAACGCCGTCCCCGGCACCACCACCACACCACCCACACCATGATCAACCAACCACGACTGCCCCACCACCGACAAACCACCCACCCACACCACACCCCCACCAGCCAACGACACCCGCGCACCCAACACCCCATGCCCCCCACCCACCAACCCCCACCCCGACAACCCCGAAACCCCAGACCCCACAACCCCATCCACCCAAAAACGCCGCCGCTGGAAGGCGTACGTCGGCAACTCCACCGACCCCGCACCCCGGGGCAGAAGCCGCCGCCAATCCACCCCCACCCCATGAACATGCAGCCGAGCCAAACCAGTCAACACCCCCGCCACCTGGTCCCGCCCACGACGCATGAACACCGCCGACACCTCCCCCTCACACCCACCCAACACCGCCGTCAACGCCGGCTGCGGACCCACCTCAGCCCACACCCGCACACCCAACCCCCGCGCCACCCCCACCGCATCACCAAACCGCACCGGCCGACGCGCATGCTCCACCCAATACGCCACACCACCAAAATCCGAACCCACCACCCCACCCGACACCGTCGAAACCACAGGAATCCGCCCCGGACCAAACGACAAACCCTCAATCCGCTGAGCGAACTCCTCCAAAATCGGGTCCATCAACGGAGTATGAAAAGCGTGACTAACCGGCAACCACCGCGTCCGAAACCCCTCACCCGACAACACCCCCACCACACCACCAACCGCCTCCGCCTCCCCCGCCAACACCACCGCCTCCGGACCATTCACAGCAGCTACCCACACACCCTCCAACCCCTCAACCCGCCCCTCAACCTCCGCCACCGACGCCGCCACCGAAACCATCACCCCACCCGACGCCAACCCCTGCATCAAAACCCCCCGCGCACACACCAACCGCACCGCATCCGACAAACTCAACACACCCGACGCCACAGCCGCACTGACCTCCCCCACCGAATGCCCAATCAACACATCCGGACACACCCCACACTCCTCCAACACACGCCACAACCCCACCTCCAACGCCACCAACCCCACCTGCGCAAACACCGTCTCCCCCAACAACCCCTCACCCACACCGCCCCCACCCACACCGTCCTCGCCGTCCTGGCCGTCCTGGCCGTCCTGGCCGTCCTGGCCGAACAACACCGGACGCAACGGCCCAGGCAACAACCCATCCGCCACCTCACACACCTCATCCACCACACCCGCGAACACACCAAACCGCCCATACAACTCCGCACCCATCCCCACAAACTGCGACCCCTGCCCCGTAAACAACACCGCCAACTTCCCACCCACAGACGAACCCACAACCACACCCTCAACCCCAACACTCGAAGCTGACACCCCGCCCTCAGCCACCGCATCCAACCCCGACAACAACCCCTCCACACCAGACCCCACCACCACAGCACGATCCTCCAACCCCGCACGACCCACCAACCCCGCAGCCACACCCGCCACATCAACCCGCTCACCCGCCGCAACACACTCCCGCACAAACCCCGCCAACCGCGCAGCCTGACCCCGCAACCCCACACCCCCACGACCCGACACCACCCACGGCACCAACCCCAACTCCCCCACCACAGACACCGACTCCACCTCAACGGACGTCGCCGGGGCGGGCGGCTCCTCCAAAATCACGTGCGCGTTCGTCCCACTCACACCAAACGACGACACCCCCGCACGACGTGTTCGTCCTTCGCCCTGCCAGGGCATGGGTTCGGTCAGCAGTCGCACCTCACCCGCCGACCAGTCCACATGCGGCGACGGCTGATCCACGTGCAACGTCGTGGGAAGGCTCCCGTGTCGCATGGCCATCACCATCTTGATGACACCCGCCATGCCTGAAGCGGCCTGCGTGTGACCGATGTTGGACTTCACCGAACCCAGCCACAGCGGACGGTTCTCGGGACGGTCCTGCCCGTAGGTGGCCAGCAGGGCCTGGGCCTCGATCGGGTCGCCCAGCGTGGTGCCGGTGCCGTGCGCCTCTACCACGTCGACCTCGCCCACGCCCAGCCCAGCGTTCGCCAACGCCTGCCGGATCACCCGCTGTTGGGACGGACCGTTCGGCGCCGTCAAACCGTTCGACGCACCGTCCTGATTGACCGCCGAACCACGCACCACCGCCAACACCTCATGACCGTTGGCCACCGCATCCGACAACCGCTCCAGCAGCAGAACACCGACGCCCTCACCCCACCCCGTACCATCCGCCGCCGACGCGAACGGCTTACACCGACCGTCAGGCGCCAGGCCGCGCTGACGGCTGAACTCCACGAACGCACCTGGGTTCGACATCACGGCGACGCCACCGGCGACCGCCAGCGAGCACTCCCCCGCGCGTAGGGCCTGGGCGGCGAGGTGCAGGGACACCAGGGATGAGGAACAGGCGGTGTCCACCGTCACGGCCGGACCCTCCAGGCCGAAGACGTACGCGAGTCGGCCCGACACCACACTCGCCGCGTTCCCGGTCAGGAAGTAGCCTTCGCCACCCTCACCGGCGTGGTCGGCGAACATGCCGTAGCTCTGGGCTGAAGCTCCCACGAACACACCGGTGTTGGTGTTCCGCAGCGTGTTCGCGTCGATCCCGGCGCGCTCGATGACCTCCCAGGTGCACTCCAGGATGAGCCGCTGTTGCGGATCCATGGCGCGGGCCTCACGGGGGCTGATTCCGAAGAACCCGGCGTCGAACTCACCTGCGTCATAAACGAATCCGCCCGTCGACGTGTACGAGGTACCAGTCTGGTCGGGGTCGTCGTCGAAGAGCGATTCGAGGTCCCAGCCCCGGTCCGTCGGGAACTCGGAGATGGCGTCGGTGCCATCGGCGACGAGGTCCCACAGTTCCTCCGGTGAACGCACTCCACCGGGGAAGCGGCAGCTCATACCCACGATAGCGATGGGCGCGTGCTGCTCGGCTTCCAACTGTTCCAGGCGCTGGCGCGTCTCGTGCAGGTCCGTGGTGACGAACCTGAGGTAGGACCGAAGCTGTTCCTCGTTAGCCATTTTCGTGGGGCCTCTCACAACGTGTTGCAGACAAGCGGGGCAGGGGTGTCAGGAGCTTCGGAACCGCTTGTCGATGAAGTCGAAGATTTCCTCGTCGCTCGCCGCGCCGAGCTGTTCACTCATGTCGTTGGCGGCTGTTGGTGTGCCGTCGCAGGAGTTCAGGAGTTCCCGCAGCCGTTGTGCCACCCGCTTGCGAACGGCGTCGTCACCGGCGACCTCGGAGAGGGTCTCCGTGAGTCGGTCGATGTCCCCGAACACCCGAGTGGTCGCGGGCATCTGCTCGGTGCGCCCGAGTAGTTGCGCACTGAGGTGTTCGGCGAGGACACGCGGGGTCGGATGGTCGAACGCGACCGTTGGTGGAAGTTGAAGACCCGTCTCGGCGTTGAGCCGCTGCCGGAGTTCGACAGAGGCGATGGAGTCGAACCCCATGTCCCTGAAGGCACGTTCGGGTTCGATGTCGTCGTGGCTGGCGTGGGACAGGACCCGGGACGCCTCCGCGCAGACAAGCGTGGACAACAGGTCGATGCGATCAGCCTCGTCCAACTCCTCCAGTCGGGCGTGGAGTCGGGAGGGCTCGTTCTCGTCCTTACGGTCCGGGACCGCAGTGAGCTGTTTGGCTTCGGGCAGGTCCTCGACGAGGGGACGCCGTCGGGACGCCGTGAAGGTGGGCACGAACCGGTCCCAGTCCACGTCGGCGACGGCAGTGAACGTCTCGTCCAGGGCAAGCACGTCGTGCAGCGCCTCGATGGCGAGATCCGGCGCCATGGGCCGCAGTCCGAGTCGACTCAGGTGCACGCCAACCTCACCGGAGCCCATTCCCGCGCCGTCCCACAGCCCCCAGGCAACGGACGTCACCAACCGGCCCTCGACGCGCAGGCGTTCAGCGAGGGCGTCGAGGTGTGCGTTGGCCGCGGCGTACGCGCCCTGCCGTGAGCCGCCCCAGACCCCCGCGTTGGACGAGAACAGGACCAGGCGCTCGAACGCCCCCTCGGCCAGCTGCTCGGCCAGGGCGTCCGCGCCCCGAACCTTCGCCGCGAGGACGTCCTCCAGCCCGTCGGGGGTCAGTTCGGTGAGCGCCGCGTCCCGGGACACGCCCGCGGTGTGGATGACGGTGGTGACGGGCGGGCCGTCGACGCTGTCCAGGAGGTCGGCGAGCTGCTGCCGGTCGGTGATGTCGCAGGCGTCGACCGTGGTCGGCGCACCCAGCGCGGTCAACTCCTCAGCCAACTCCCGTGCTCCCGGGGCCTCCAGACCCGAACGGCTCACCAGAACCAACTGCTCCGCACCGCTCCGCACCAGCCACCGCGCCAGATGCGTCCCCAGCGCACCGGTGCCGCCGGTGACCACCACCGTGCCCGAGGGCCGCCACACACGACCACCAGCAACCGAGGACACCGGAGCATGCTGCAAACGGCGCACGAACACGCCCCCCGCGCTCACCGCGATCTGGTCCTCCACCGGATGCGTCAACGCGGCAACCAGCTGACCACCCGTACCCGACCGCCACACCGTCGGCAGATCAACCAACCCACCGTAATGATCCGGGTGTTCCAGACCGAACACCCGACCCAGCCCCCACACCGCCGCCTGCGACGGATCAGGCACCACATCCGAACCCGGCGTCGCCACCGCACCACGAGTCAACAACCAGAGCCGCGCGTCCGGTTGCTCGACCACGGCCTGAACGACCGCCAGAACCGAGATGATCCCTACCGACAGCGCCGGATGTCCCGGGCACGTCCGGTCGAACCCAGCAGCGAGGTAGGCGACGTGCTCGGCTCCGGAGAGGAGTTTGGCGACGCTCGCCCGATCGGGCTCGACGGGCAGCACCCGCACCTCGACCTCGGCACCAGCCTGCTCCAACGCCGCCCGAACGCCCGTCCCGTCCCCCTCGTCATGGCACAACAACAGCCATTGACGCGGCAGTCCGCCGCTCGTGGGCTGGGCGGCCAGTGGAGTCCAGCCGACTCGGTAGCGCCACGCGTCCGTCCCCGAGACCACGGAAGGAGCCGGAGCTGGGGCGTCGAGCCAGTAGCGCTGGCGCTGGAACGCGTACGTGGGTAGAGCGACCGGCGCCACCTTCGGCAGCACCCGCGACCACTCCACCGGCAACCCCACCGTCCAAGCCGCACCCAGACTCCTCAGCAACTGTTCCGGTTCGGGCTGGTCACGGCGCAGGGTGTGCAACACCCGCGCGTCCGACTCCGCCAACACCCCCGACAAGGCCAGCCCCAACACCGGATGCGGACCCACCTCCAAAAACACCCCATGCCCCAGAGCGTGTGCCGCCCGCACCGCCTCCGCGAACAACACCGGCTCCCGCAGATTCCGGTACCAGTAGTCGCCGTCCAACTCCCCCGTGGCAGCGGGCCGTCCGGTCACGCTGGAGACCAACACCGGCCCCTCGAACACGCCGCCATCCGCAGCCATGACCGCGGCCTGGTCGACGACCGGCGCCAACTCGCGCCGCAACTCTTCCTCGATGGCCTCCACCTGCGCGTGATGCGAGGCATAGTCCACCTCGATCAACCGAGCGCGTACGCCCGTCTCCTCCGCCCGGGCACACACCTGCGCCACCTGCGACGGCGGGCCGCTGACGACCACCTGCCCCGGAGCGTTGATCGCCGCGACCGACACCCCCTCCGGCAGCAGACCCTCCACCTCGACCGCGTCCAGGCCGATCGAGGCCATCGCGCCCCCACCCGACAACCCCCGCAACGCACGCGACCGCAACGCCACCACCCGCGCCCCATCCTCCACACTCAACCGACCCGCCACCACCGCCGCCGCGATCTCACCCTGCGAATGCCCCACCACCACATCCCCCACCACACCCACACCCCGCCACACCTCAGCCAACGACACCATCACCGCCCACAACACCGGCTGCACCACATCCACCCGCCCCAACCACCCCTCATCAACCCCCAACAACACCTCACGCAACGACCACCCCACAAACGGCTCCAACGCCCGCTCACACTCCACCAACCGCCCCACAAACACCGACCCAAGAACAGAACCCGCACCCGCACCCGACCCCGACTCCGCCGCCTCCAACAACCCACGACCCATCCCCAACCACTGACCACCCTGCCCCGGAAACACCAACACCGCCCCCGACAACGACCCCACAGCCACCGACCGCTCCTCACCCGCCACCCCATCCAACCCCGCCAACAACTCCTCCACACCCGACCCCACCACCACAGCACGGTTCTCCAGACCAGACCGGCCACTAAGCCGCACCGCCACACCCGCCAACCACTCCGCATCCACCCCACCCGCCGCCACTCGCTCCCGCACAAACCCCGCCAACCGCGCAGCCTGACCCCGCAACCCCGCACCCCCACGGCCCGACACCACCCACGGCACCAACCCCAACTCCCCCTGGCCGCCCGACCCCTCGCGCTCCACCCGCTCACCCAACTCCCGCTGCTCACCGCGTTCGCCATCCTCAGCGCCAAAGGCGGCCACCGCCGGAACCCGAATCACGGCGGGCTTCGCCGGGGCGGGCGGCTCCTCCAAAATCACGTGCGCGTTCGTCCCACTCACACCAAACGACGACACCCCCGCACGACGCACCCGCGAGTCCGACACCTCCCACGGCACCGACTCCGTCAACAAACGCACCTCACCCGCCGACCAATCCACCTGCGGCGACGGCTCATCCACATGCAACGTCACCGGCAACCGCTCATACCGCAACGCCATCACCATCTTGATGACACCCGCCACACCAGCAGCCGCCTGCGTATGACCGATGTTCGACTTCACCGACCCCAACCACAACGGACGGTCCTCCGGGCGGTTCTGCCCGTAGGTCGCCAGCAGGGCCTGGGCCTCGATCGGATCACCCAACCGCGTCCCCGTACCATGCGCCTCCACCACGTCGACCTCGCCCACGCCCAGCCCGGCGTTCGCCAACGCCTGCCGGATCACCCGCTGCTGCGACGGACCATTCGGCGCCGTCAAACCATTCGACGCACCATCCTGATTCACCGCCGAACCCCGCAACACCGCCAACACCTCATGCCCATTCGCCACCGCATCCGACAACCGCTCCAACAACACCAACCCCACACCCTCACCCCACCCAGTACCATCCGCCGCCCCCGCAAACGACTTACACCGACCATCCCCCGACAACCCACCCTGCCGACCAAACTCCACAAACGTCGCCGCCGACGACATCACCGTCACCCCACCCGCCAACGCCAACGAACACTCACCCAACCGCAACGACTGCGCCGCCAAATGCATCGCCACCAACGACGACGAACACGCCGTATCCACCGTCACCGCCGGACCCTCAAACCCCAACGCATACGACACCCGACCCGACACCACACTCGTCGTATTCCCAATCCCCACATACCCCGCCGCCTCCTCAGGCACCACACCCAACCGCGCCGCATAATCCTGCGGAATCACCCCCACAAACACACCCGTCCGACTCCCCCGCAACCCCAAAACATCCACACCACCATCCTCCAACGCCTCCCACGCCACCTCCAACAACAACCGCTGCTGCGGATCCATCGCCAACGCCTCACGCGGCGAAATCCCAAAAAACCCCGCATCAAACAAACCCGCCTCATAAACAAACCCACCACCACCAGGAACCACACCACCCACACCCTCCAACACCCCCACATCCCAACCCCGATCCACCGGAAAACCACCCACCGCATCCCCACCCGACCCCACCAAACCCCACAACCCCTCACCCGACACCACACCACCCGGATAACGACACCCCACACCCACCACCACCACCGGATCACCCTCCACCACACCACCACCACCAACACCAACACCAGAACCAGAACCAGAACCAGAACCAGAAACAACCTCAGAACCAACCCCACCCCGCACCAACCCACACACAAACTCCGCCAACACCCCCACCGACGGATGATCAAACACCACCGTCGCAGGCAACCGCACCCCCAACACCACACCCAACCGATTCCGCAACTCCACCGACGTCAACGAATCAAAACCCATCTCCCGAAACGCCAACCCCACCGGAACCTCCACCCCCGACCCAAACCCCAACACCCCAGCAACCTCAACCCGGATGGCTTCCACTACCGCCTTCGTCAGCTGGGCGCCCGGCAGACCGGCGAGCTGTTCGGCCAGCGCCGCGGCCGCCGGGCG
This sequence comes from Streptomyces sp. AJS327, assembly GCF_013450295.1. GTDB lineage: Bacteria > Actinomycetota > Actinomycetes > Streptomycetales > Streptomycetaceae > Streptomyces. The sequence continues at coordinate 34,980 of NZ_SKBR01000002.1, read as the reverse complement.
GCGGGTACGCCTCGCGGCCCGTCCGGCGGGGACGAGTCCGCGCAGCATCGGGGGGACGACGTCGGTGTCACGCCAGACGGACATGTCCCAGCGGGCCGCGACGAGTACCGGGTCCGGGCGGTCCATGGCGGCGCGGAGCAGTTCGAGTCCCTCGGGGGCGGACAGTGCGGTGATCCCGCCTCGGGACATGCGGGCTACGTCGCCGTCGCTGAGCCCTCCAGCCATCCCCTCCTCCACATCCCACAACCCCCACGCCACCGACTGACCCACCAACCCACGAGACCGCCGCCACCCCACCAACCCATCCACAAACCCATTCGCCGCCGCATAATTCGCCTGCCCCGGAGAACCCACCACACCAGCAACCGACGAAAACACCACAAAAAACGACAAATCAAAACCACGCGTCACCTCACTCAACCACCACGCCCCACCCGCCTTACCACCCATCACCACACCCACCCGATCCCCCGACAACGAACCCACCACCCCGTCATCCACTACACCCGCCAAATGCACCACCCCCGACACCACACCACCACCCGACACCACACCACCCACAACCCCCTCCACCCCACCCCGACACGACACATCAGCCGCCACCACATCCACCACCACACCCAACCCACGCAACCGCTCCACCACACCCACCACCGAACCCACCAAACCCCGCCGACCCACCAACACCAAACGCCGCACACCCCACTCCGACACCAACCACTCCGACACCACACCACCCAACACACCCGTACCACCCGACACCACCACCACACCCTCCGGATCGAGGTCTGCGGGGCGCTCCAGGGAGGGCATCTCGACGGGTACGGCGACGAGTTGGGGCGTGTGCAGGTTTCCGCCGCGGATCGCGACCTGGTCCTCGCCGGTGGCGAGGGCGGCGCGAAGCAGCTCGGGGGCGATGTCGGTGTCGTCGAGGTCCAACAGGACTATCTGGCCCGGGTGTTCGGACTGTGCGGACCGGGCGAGGCCCCATACGGCGGCGCCCGCGAGGTCGGTGACGCCCTCTCCGGGCAGTGCTTCGACGGCGCCACGGGTGGCCAGGACCAGCCGGGACCCGGCGAGCCGTTCGTCGGCGACCCATGCCTGGATGAGGTGTAGCGCCCGGACTACGGCGGCGCGGGCGTTGTCGGGGACGTCTTCGTCCGGTTCCGCGTCGCCGGAGGTGCTGATCAGGATGGTGTGGTCCGGTGCGGGGTCGGGCAGCACGTCCCAGACGGACTGGCCCTCCTGGGGGTCGGTGAGGGGCGGAAGCCGGTCTGCGCCAGGCCAGTTCGGCAGGTCGTCCCCGAGGACCACCGTCCGTCCGGGCGCCGTGGGCGTGGACGGGCGGGCGTGGACGGGCCATTCGATACGGGACAGCCGACCGTCGGTGGTGTGGGAGGCGGTGCGGATGCGCTCAGGTACTACCGGTCGCAGGACCAACGATCGTGCGGATAGCACGGGTTGACCGTCCATGCGGGTCGCCGTCACGGAGACGGTGTCCGGTTCGGTGGCGGGCGAGAGCCAGACGCGCAGCTGATCGGTGCCCGGCCCGTGGAGGGTGACCTCGCCCCAGGAGAAGGGCAGTCGGCCACCGCCGTCGGACTCCTCGGACAGCGGGCCGAGTCCGAGGGCGTGCAGGGCGCTGTCAAGCAGGGCGGGGTGGGTGCCGAACCGGTCGGCCTCCGTCTCGTGCCCGGCGGGCAGCCGCACCTCGACGAAGAGGTCCCGTTCGCGTCGCCAGGCGGCGCGCAGTCCGCGGAAGCCGTCGCCGTAGTGGAACCCGATGCCGGTCAGGCTCTCGTAGAGGCCGTCGAGGGGGATCGGGGTCGCTCCGGGCGGTGGCCAGACGGGGCTGTCCGGGACGGCCGGGGGCGCGGGGGTGTCGTCGGTGAGGAAGCCGTGCGCGTGACGGCGCCAGGGCGCGTCGTCCGGGGCGTCGTCGGGGCGGGAGTGGACGCTGAGGGGGCGCCAGCCGCCGTCGTCCGGCCGCTCCACCATGACCTGTATCTCGACGGCGCCCTCGTCGGGCACTATCAGCGGTGATTCCAGGGTGAGTTCGGCGACGCCGCCCGCGCCGGTCACCCGCGCGGCGTGTGTCGCGACCTCCAACAGGGCGGTTCCGGGGACGAGGACCGCGTCGAGGATGCGGTGGTCGGCCAGCCAGGGGTGGGAGTCGAGGGCGAGTCGTCCGGTCAGGAGCAGCCCGTCGGTGGCGGGTACGGGGACGGCGGCGCCGAGGAGCGGGTGGTCGGCGCTGTGCAGTCCGGCCGCGGTGAGGCCGCGTCCGCCGCCGGGGGCTGAGACGAGCCAGTGGCGGCGGCGTTCGAAGGGGTAGGTGGGCAGTTCGACGGGTTCGCCGTCGGGGGCGGGGAGCGCGGCCCAGTCGACGGGGAGGCCCTGGACGTGGGCTTCGGCGAGGCTGGTGAGGAAGCGTCCCCGGCCGCCGTCGTCGCGGCGGAGCGATCCGACGGTGGCGGCGGGTGTCCCGGTGTCGGTGGCGGTGTCGGAGATCGCGGCGAGCAGCGACGGGTGGGGGCCGCACTCGACGAACTGGCGGTGTCCGTCGGCGAGGAGGAGCCGGACGGCGTCGTCGAAACGGACGGTCTGCCGGAGGTTCCGGTACCAGTAGGGGGCGTCGAGGGTGGTGGTGTCGGGGATGTCGCCAGTGACGGTCGAGTAGAGGGGGATGTCTGCTGGTCGGGGGGTGATGTCCCCGATCGCGTCGAGGACGTCCTGGCGGATGTCCTCCATCTGCGCGGAGTGCGAGGCGTAGTCGACGGGGAGTTGGCGGGTCTGGAAGCCGTCCGCCACGGCCTGTTCGAGGAAGGTGTCGACGGCGGTGGGCTCTCCGGCGACGACGGTCGACGCTGGCCCGTTGACGACGGCGACGGACAGGCGGCCGGGGGTGTCCGTGACGCGCCGGGCGGCCTCGTCGGCGGGCATGGCGACGGCGGCCATGGTGCCCTGGCCGGAGAGGCCGCGCAGGACGCGGCTGCGCGCGGCGACGATCCGGGCGGCGTCGTCCAGGGTCAGGGCCCCCGCCACGTGGGCGGCGGCGATCTCGCCCTGGCTGTGGCCGACGACGGCGGCCGGGTGGACGCCGAGGGCGCGCCACAGGCGGGCCAGCGACACCATGACGGCGAACAGCGCTGGCTGCACGACGTCGACGCGGTCCAGGGACGGGGCGCCGGGTTCGCCGCGCAGCACCGGCAGCAGGGACCAGTCGACGTGGGGCTCCAACGCGGCGGCGCACGCCTGTAGTTGCTCGGCGAAGACGGGCGAGGTCTCGTACAGGTCGAGTCCCATGCCGAGCCACTGCGCACCCTGCCCGGGGAAGACGAACACCGCGTCGCCGCGCACGGCCTGGCCGGTGACGAGGTGGGGGGCTGGCTCGTCGCGGGTGAGTGCGGCCAGGGCACGCAAGGTCGTCTCGCGGTCCTCGCCGCGCACGGCGGCGCGGTGGTCGAAGAGGGTGCGGCCGGTGCGGAGGGACAGCTCAACGTCGGTGTCGCGCAGGTCGGTTCGGCTGGAGACGTGGTCGTAGAGCCGCTGGGCCTGTGCGCGCAGCGCGGCGGGAGTGCGGGCCGAGAGCAGCCAGGGCCGTGTCGTGCCGGTCAACGACCGTGTGGTCGGGGCGAGTTCGGCGTCCGTGGACTGCTCGGTGCCGGTGGGCTGTTCGGCGTCCGTGGTTTCCGGTGCGCCGGGCTCGTCCGGCGCCTCCAGGATGACGTGCGCGTTGGTGCCGCTCACGCCGAACGAGGAGACGGCGGCGCGGGCCGGGCGGTCGCGTTCCGGCCAGGGTGTCCGCTCGGTGAGGAGCGCCATCGTGCCGGAGGACCAGTCGATGGCGGTGGTGGCGGACTCGGCGTGCAGGGTCCTGGGCAGTGTCCGGTGCCGCAGCGCCATGACCATCTTGATCACGCCGCCGACTCCGGCGGCGGCCTGGCTGTGGCCGATGTTCGACTTGAGGGAGCCGATCCGTACGGGGTCGCCGACGGGGCGGTCGCTGCCGTAGGTGGCCTCCAGCGACTGGGCCTCGATGAGGTCGCCGAGCCGGGTGCCGGTGCCGTGCGCCTCCACGGCGTCCACGTCGGCGGTGGTCAGTCCGGCCGCGGACAGCGCCTCGCGGATCACCGTCTCCTGCGCGGAACCGCTGGGCGCCGTAAGGCCGTTGCTGGCGCCGTCCTGGTTGACGGCGCTGCCGCGCACGACGGCCAGGACGGGGTGGCCGTTGCGCCGCGCGTCGGACAGTTTCTCCAGCAGCAGGACGCCCGCGCCCTCGGCCCAGCCGGTGCCGTCGGCGTCGGCGGAGAACGCCTTGCAGCGGCCGTCCGGGGCCAGGCCACGCTGGCGGGAGAACTCCACGAAGGTGTCAGGGGTGGACATCACGGTGACGCCACCGGCCAGCGCCAGCCCACACTCCCCCCGGCGCAGGGCGTGGGCGGCGAGGTGGACGGCCACCAGTGAAGAGGAGCAGGCGGTGTCGATGGTGAGTGCGGGCCCCTCCAGGCCCAGCACGTACGACACCCGGCCGGAGGCGACGCTGGCGGTGTTGCCGGTGCCGATGTACCCCTCGACGTCCGGGGGGATGTCGGACAGGCGCCAGGCGTAGCCCTGGCCGATGAGCCCGGAGAAGACGCCGACCTTGCCGCCGCGCAGCGACGTGGGGTCGATTCCGGCGCGTTCGATCGCCTCCCAGCTGGCCTCCAGCAGCAGCCGCTGCTGCGGGTCCATCGCGAGGGCCTCGCGCGGGGAGATGCCGAAGAACTCCGCGTCGAAGTCGGCTGCGTCGTGCAGGAATCCGCCACTCTGGACGTAGGAGGTGCCGGCCTCCTCCCCGTCGGCGTCCCGCAGGTCGTCGAGGCTCCAGCCACGGTCACGGGGGAAGGGGGTGATGGCGTCACCACCCCGGTCGACGAGCTGCCACAGCTCCGCCGGGGAGGCGACACCGCCGGGGTAGCGGCACGCCATACCGACGACGGCGATCGGCTCCCGCGCGGCGGTGGCCAGGTCACGGTGCTCGCGGCGGAGCCGGTCGTTGTCCTTCAGCGCCGCGCGGAGCGCCTGGACGAGCTGGTCGGCCGAGGATTCCATGGTCGTCACTCCGGATGCGTCAGTCGTCGAGCGTGTCGAGGGCGATGCGGATCAACTCGTCGGCGTCCATGGCATCGATCTCTCCGGGTCGGTCGTCCTCCGGCTCGGCCGGGGGACGGTCGTCGCCGCGGGCGAGCCGCAGCAGCGGGCCGGTGAGTCCGGCGTCGCGGATGGTCTGGAAGGGGATGGTGGCCAGTGCCCGGCGGAACTCGGCCTCGGTGAGGTCCTCGTCGGACGTGTCCGCCTCGCCGGTGGTGGCCGAGGCCCCGGCGTCCGCCGTGACCCGCTGGTCCAGGTGGTCGGCGAGGGCGGCCGGGGTCGGATGGTCGAAGACCAGGGTGGCCCGCAGCGACACTCCGACGGCGGCGTTGAGCCGGTTACGCAGCTCGATGCCGGTCAGCGAGTCGAACCCGAGGTCCTTGAAGGCCCGTTCGTCCTCGACGGTCTCGATGTCGGGGTGGCCGAGGACCCCCGCCGCGTGCTCCCGCACCAGGTTGAGCAGTGCCCGGCGGCGTTCGGCGCCGGTCAGGGTGGCCAATCGCTCGCGGGCGGCCCGCCCATCACCGGCCGTGGCGCCACGTGCGCGGGTCGTACGTCCGGCGGTTCCGGACGGGTCGGCCAGCAGCGGGTGCGTCTGCCGGTGGCGTGGGTCGAGTTGCAGCAGTGCCAGGTGGGGCAGGTCGGCGCGGTCGCGGGCGTGGTCCCACATCCGCAGGCCGGCCTCGCTGGTCAGCGGCACCATCCCGGAACGCGCGACGCGGGCCAGGTCGTCGTCCGTGAGGTGCCCGCTGATTCCGCTGCGCTGCGCCCAGAGTCCCCACGCCTGGGACTGCGCGGGCAGTCCACGGGCGTGACGGTGTTCGGCGAGCGCGTCCAGGAAGGTGTTGGCGGCGGCGTAGTTGCCCTGTCCGGGAGCCCCGACGAGACCGGCCACCGAGGAGAACAGGGTGAACATGGCCAGGTCGGCGTCGCGGGTCAACTCATGTAGGTGCCAGGCCGATTCGGCCTTGGCGGCGAGGACCGTGGCGACGCGTTCCGGGGTCAGCGAGCCGATGACGGCGTCGTCGGCCACTCCGGCGGCGTGCACCACGCCGGTAAGCCGGTGGCCGGGGTCGACGCCGTCGAGCAGGGCGGCGACCTCGTCCCGGCGCGACACGTCACAGGCGGCCACACGGACCTCGGCGCCCAACCGTTCCAGTTCTTCGACGAGTTCGGCCGCCTCCGGCGCGGAGGGACCACGTCGGCCCGCCAACAGCAGGTGCCGCACGCCGTGTTCGGTGACCAGATGCCGGGCCACCAGCGCGCCGAGGGTGCCGGTGCCGCCGGTGACCAGGACGGTGCCGTCCGGGTCGAGCGGCGTGGGCACGGTCAGGACCAGCTTGCCGGTGTGCTTCGCTTGCCCGAGGTACCGGAACGCGGCGGGCGCCGCGCGCAGGTCCCAGGTCGTACGGGGCAGCGGCTCCAACTCGCCCCGCGCGAGGAGGGCGAGCAGTTCGGACAGCATGGCGCCGATGCGCTCCGGTGGCGGGTCGGCGAGGTCGAAGGTGCGGTAGGTGACGCCGGGCGGCAGGGACGTCCCGTCCCGGACGTCGGTCTTGCCCATCTCGATGAACCGACCGCCACGCGGCAGCAGTTCGAGCGACGCGTCAATGAACTCCCCCGCCAGGGAGTTCAGCACCACATCCACCCCCTGCTCCTCCGTCACCTCGGCGAACCGCCCACCGAAGTCCAGATCACGCGACGAGGCGATGTGATCCTCCGCCACCCCCAACGCCCGCAACGTCCCCCACTTACTCGGATGCGCCGTCGCGAACACCTCCGCCCCCAGATACCGCGCCACCTGAACCGCCGCCATCCCCACACCACCCGCACCCGCATGCACCAACACCCGCTCACCCGCCCGCAGACCCGCCAGATCACACAACGCGTACCAGGCGGTCAGGAAGACGATCGGGACGGACGCCGCCTCCGCGAACGTCCAGTCCCCCGGTACGGGGGCCACCATTCGGGCGTCCACCGTCGTGAACGGTCCGAAGCACTCCGGCATCAGCCCCATCACCCGGTCCCCGACAGCCAGTTCGGCAACACCCGAACCGACCTCGGTCACCACCCCGGCGCCCTCCGCGCCCAGCGCGGCACGCCCCGGGTACATTCCGAGGGCGACCATCACGTCCCGGAAGTTCAGCCCCGCGGCACGCACCGCCACCCGCACCTCACCGGAGGCCAACGGCGTCGGCGCGGCCCCGTCGGCGACGAGACGCAGACCGTCGAGCGTGTCGCCGCCCGGGGTGAGCCGCCAGTTCGTCCCGTCCGGAACCGACAGCACGTCGTCGTCGAGTGGGACGAGACGCGGGGCGAGCAACACACCGCCGCGCAGAGCCAGTTGCTCCCTTCCGGCCGCCTCCACCGCCGTGAGCAGCTCCCGCACACCGACCTCACCGCCTGCGGCCTCCGCCCCAACAACGCTCCCCGTAGGACCGGTTGGACGAGCCAAGACACTGCCGTCCCGGGCGTCTGTGGCATCGGTGCTGTCAGCGCTGCCGGTGATACCGGGGTTGCCGGGGCTGCCGGTGGTGTCGGTGTCGAGCAGGTGAATCCGGTCCGGGTTCTCCGCCGCGGCCGACCTCGCCAGCCCCCACACGGCGGTGACGGCCGGATCCACGTCCCGGTCGCCCGGACCCGTGATGACGGCGCCCCTGGTACGGATCAGCATCCGCGCGTCCGCCAACGCGGGCGCGGCCAGGAACGCCTGCAACTGGCCCAGCAGCCACTCCGTCGCGGTGCGGGCACGCTCCGGCACCGTGCCGGAGTCACCGCCGTCGGGCAGGTCCAGGATCACCCAGGAGGGTACGTCCGCACCGCTCTCCACCGCCGACAGCGCCGCGTCCACACCGGAGTGCCACCCCTCCCCCACCAGCGCGAACTCCCCGTTCACGCCCGGGGGTTCGCTCTCCCCAGCAACGGACGTGACGACCGTCGCCTGGTCCCAGCGCATCCGCAGGGGCGTATCCCGTACCGGGTTGAGCGCCGCCTCGCTCACCGGCCGGAAGACGAGGGAGTCGATGGTGACAACCGGCTGCCCGCTCGGATCAACAGCCTCCACACATACCCCATCGGACCCCTGACGCCGCAGCCGCGCGTGCAGCGTCCGCGCACCAGACCGATAGACAGTCACACCACTGAACGCGAACGGCATCCCACCCTCGAACTCAGCGACCTCCCCGTCACCGCCAGCGGTGACGGCCAACGCATGCAACACCGCGTCCAACAACGCCGGATGCACCACATAACCCGCCGGATCATCTGGCAACACCACCTCCGCGAACACATCCCACCCATCCCGCCACACCCCCCGCAACCCCCGAAACACCGGACCATAATCAAACCCACCCCCAGCCAACCGATCATAGATCCCCTCAACAGCCACCACCTCACCCGACGGCGGCCACCCCCACTCCGGCACAAACCCCTCCGCACTGACGGGAGTCGGCGCGAGCACACCCGTCGCATGCAACGTCCACACCTCACCCCCACCCGGCGAACCACTACTGGCTCCACTGCTGGACCCGCCGCTGGTACTGGTGCTGGTTGCGGTATCGGGACGGGAGTAGACACTCACCCCACGCCGACCCTCCCCATCCGCATCCTCCACCACCACCTGCACCACCACACCCCGCGCACCCTCACCCTCAGACACCACCAACGGCGCCCGCAACATCAACTCCTCCACACACCCACACCCCACCTCACCCCCCACATACGCCACCACATCCACAAACGCCGTCCCCGGCACCACCACCACACCACCCACACCATGATCAACCAACCACGACTGCCCCACCACCGACAAACCACCCACCCACACCACACCCCCACCAGCCAACGACACCCGCGCACCCAACACCCCATGCCCCCCACCCACCAACCCCCACCCCGACAACCCCGAAACCCCAGACCCCACAACCCCATCCACCCAATACCGCCGCCGCTGGAAGGCGTACGTCGGCAACTCCACCGACCCCGCACCCCGGGGCAGGAGCCGCCGCCAATCCACCCCCACCCCATGAACATGCAGCCGGGCCAAACCAGTCAGCACCCCCGCCACCTGGTCCCGCCCACGACGCATGAACACCGCCGACACCTCCCCCTCACACCCACCCAACACCGCCGTCAACGCCGGCTGCGGACCCACCTCAGCCCACACCCGCACACCCAACCCCCGCGCCACCCCCACCGCATCACCAAACCGCACCGGCCGACACGCATGCTCCACCCAATACGCCACACCACCAAAATCCGAACCCACCACCCCACCCGACACCGTCGAAACCACAGGAATCCGCCCCGGACCGAACGACAAACCCTCAATCCGCTGAGCGAACTCCTCCAAAATCGGGTCCATCAACGGGGTATGAAAAGCGTGACTGACCGGCAACCACCGCGTCCGAAACCCCTCACCCGACAACACCCCCACCACACCACCAACCGCCTCCGCCTCCCCCGCCAGCACCACCGCCTCCGGACCATTCACAGCGGCTACCCACACACCCTCCAACCCCTCAACCCGCCCCTCAACCTCCGCCACCGGCGCCGCCACCGAAACCATCACCCCACCCGACGCCAACCCCTGCATCAAAACCCCCCGCGCACACACCAACCGCACCGCATCCGACAAACTCAACACACCAGACGCCACAGCCGCACTGACCTCCCCCACCGAATGCCCAATCAACACATCCGGACACACCCCACACTCCTCCAACACACGCCACAACCCCACCTCCAACGCCACCAACCCCACCTGCGCAAACACCGTCTCCCCCAACAACCCCTCACCCACACCGCCCCCACCATCCCCACCCACACCGTCCTGACCGTCCCCGCCCACACCGTCCTGACCGTCCTCGCCGAACAACACCGGACGCAACGGCCCAGGCAACAACCCATCCGCCACCTCACACACCTCATCCACCACACCCGCGAACACACCAAACCGCCCATACAACTCCGCACCCATCCCCACAAACTGCGACCCCTGCCCCGTAAACAACACCGCCAACTTCCCACCCACAGAAGAACCCACAACCACACCCTCAACACCAACACTCGAAGCTGAAACCGAAACCCCGCCCTCAACCACCGCATCCAACCCCGACAACAACCCCTCCACACCCGAACCCACCACCACAGCCCGATCCTCCAACCCCGCACGACCCACCAACCCCGCAGCCACACCCGCCACATCAACCCGCTCACCCGCCGCCACACACTCCCGCACAAACCCCGCCAACCGCGCAGCCTGACCCCGCAACCCCACACCCCCACGACCCGACACCACCCACGGCACCAACCCCAACTCCCCCACCACAGAAACCGACTCCACCTCAACGGACGTCGCCGGGGAGGGCGGCTCCTCCAAGATCACGTGCGCGTTCGTCCCACTCACACCAAACGACGACACCCCCGCACGACGTGTTCGTCCTTCGCCCTGCCAGGCCATGGGTTCGGTCAGCAGTCGCACCTCACCCGCCGACCAATCCACATGCGGCGACGGCTCATCCACATGCAACGTCGCGGGAAGGCTCCCGTGCCGCATGGCCATCACCATCTTGATCACACCCGCCACGCCCGAAGCAGCCTGTGAGTGGCCGATGTTGGACTTGACGGATCCGAGCCACAGCGGACGATCCCCCGCGCGGTCCTGCCCGTAGGTCGCCAGCAGCGCCTGGGCCTCGATCGGATCACCCAGCGAGGTTCCGGTGCCGTGCGCCTCCACCACGTCGACGTCGATGGCCGCGATGCCTGCGTTGCTCAACGCCTGCCGGATGACGCGCTGTTGGGACGGACCGTTCGGCGCCGTCAAACCGTTCGACGCACCGTCCTGATTCACCGCCGAACCTCGCACCACCGCCAACACCTCATGACCGTTGGCCACCGCGTCCGACAACCGCTCCAGCAGCAGAACACCGACGCCCTCACCCCACCCCGTACCATCCGCCGCCGATGCGAACGGCTTACACCGACCATCAGGCGCCAACCCCCGCTGACGACTGAACTCGATGAAGGCGCCGGGGGTGGACATCACCGTCGCTCCACCGGCGAGGGCCAGCGTGCACTCGCCGGACCGCAGGGCCTGGGCGGCCAGGTGCAGGGACACCAGGGATGAGGAACAGGCGGTGTCCACCGTCACGGCCGGACCCTCCAGGCCGAAGACGTACGCCAGCCGTCCGGACACCACACTCGCCGCGTTGCCGGTCGCGAGGTGGCCTTCGGCAGCGCCGCCCGCTCCGCCGAGCAGGGAGACGTAGTCGTGGACGCTGGTGCCGACGAACACGCCGGTGGGACTGGTCCGCAGGGACTCCGGATCGATGTGCGCGCGCTCCAGCACCTCCCACGTCGCCTCCAACAGCAACCGCTGCTGCGGGTCCATCGCCAGCGCCTCACGCGGCGAGATACCGAAGAACGCGGCGTCGAACTCACCCGCTTCGGCGAGGAATCCGCCCTCGCGGGCGTAGGAGGTACCGCTGTGCTCGGGGTCGGGGTTGTAGAGGGCGTCCAGGTCCCAGCCGCGGTCCGAGGGGAAGGCGCTGATGGCGTCGCCGCCGGTGGCGACCAGGTTCCACAGGTCTTCCGGCGACGCGACGTGGCCGGGGTAACGGCAGCTCATGCCGACGATGGCGATGGGTTCGGCGGTGTCGCCGGACCGTGCCGGGGTGGTGGTGGGCCGGTCCGGTCGCAGGCCGAGCAGGGTGACGCGGAGTTGGCTGGCAAGGGCGGCGGGGGTGGGGTGGTCGAAGGCGAGAGTGGCGGGCAGTGCGCTGCCAGTGGCGGTGGTCAGCCGGTCGCGGAGCTGGATGGAGGTGAGGGAGTCGAAGCCGAGGCCCCGGAAGTCGCGGTTCTGGTCGATCTCGTCCGGGTTGGTGTGGCCGAGGACGGCGGCGGCTTCGGATCGTACGAGATCCAGGAGCAGTTGGGTGCCGTCAGCCTCCGGGAGGGAGGCGACGCGCTGACTCATATCGCCCGATATGCCGGTGGGTTGCTCATCGGGCTCGACCAACTCGTGTGCCGCGTCGGGCAGGTCGCTGAGGAAGGGGCTGGGTCGGGCCCCGGTGAACAGGGGGGTGAAACGCTTCCAGTCCACGTCAGCGACGGTGATGGTGGGTTCCTCGTCGGCCAGGGCCTGGCGCAGGGCCAGGACGGCCCGGTCCGGGTCCATCACGCTTATGCCACGGAGGCGGAGTTGCCCGGCCGCCTCTTCGGTGGCGGCCATGCCGACGTTCGCCCAGGCGCCCCAGGCGACGGAGGTGGCTACGAGGCCCTGGGCGCGGCGGAGTTCGGCGAGGGCGTCCAGGTGTGCGTTGGCGGCGGCGTAGGCGGCCTGGCCGCCACTTCCCCAGACGGCGGCGATGGAGGAGAAGAGGACGAACGCGTCGAGTGTGGTGTCCGCGAACTCCTCGTGCAGGACGGTGGCGCCCACGACCTTGGCGGCGACGGTGTCCGCGATCTCCTCTGGGGTCGTGGCCGCGACGGGGGCGTGGCGGCTGATCCCGGCGGCGTGGAACACGGCACGGATGGGGTGGCCGGCGGCGGCCATCCGGGTGGTGAGGTCGGTGACCGCCCGCCGGTCGGTGACGTCGCAGGCGGCGATGGTGACGCGGGGGCCTAGTTCGGCGGCGAGTTCGGCGGCGCCGGGGCTGTCGGGGCCGCCACGGCTCGCGAGTACGAGGTGGTCGGCGCCGGAGTGGGCCAGCCAGCGGGCGACGTGGGCGCCGATGCCTCCGGTTCCGCCGGTGACCAGGATGGTGCCCCGGGGCTGCCAGACGCCGGTGGCGGGTGTGGTGGGACGGGTGAGGCGCCGTCCGAGGACACCGGTGGGCCGGATGGCGACCTGGTCCTCGCGGGTTCCGGCGGCGAGTACGGCGCACAGCCGGTCGTAACTGGTGTCGTCGGGCTCGGACGGCAGGTCGGCGAGTCCGCCCCAGTGCCGGGGGTGTTCCAGCGCGGCGACCCGGCCGAGGCCCCAGATCTGCGCCTGTGCGGGGTCGTTGACGGGAGTGATCCGGTCGGCGGCGACGGCGCCCCGTGTCACGCACCAGAGGCGCGCTTCGCTGTCGGTCTCGGCGAGGGTCCGGGTCAGCAGGACGGTTCCGGTGAGGCCCGCGGTGAGTTCGGGACGGCCGGGGTGTGGTCGGCGGTCCAGCGGGAGGAGCGAGAGGATTCCGGCCGGTGGGTGGTCGGTCGCGGTGAGTGCGGTGCGCAGTGCGGTGTCGGCGTGGGTGTCCGCGGGGTCCACGGTGAGGAGTTGGGGGTGTGCGCCGCAGCGGGTGAGGGCGGCGAGCGCGCTCGCCGTCACGGGTTCGCTGTCGGAGCCCGAGGGGGCGACGACGAGCCAGGTACCGCTGAGGCGGGGCCTGTTGGGGAGTTCGGTGAGGGGGCGCCAGGTGACCCGGTAACGCCAGGTCTGGACGGCCGACTCGTCCTTGCGGCGGCCGCGCCAGGTGGAGAGCGCGGGGAGCAGTTCGGGGAGGGGGGTCGTCTCGTCGACTCCGAGCGCGGCGGTGAGTGACGCGAGGTCTTGCTGGTCGACAGCGGTCCAGAAGCGGGTCTCGGTGGGGTCGTTGGTGGGCGGCGGGGCGGTCGGGGAGGTGGTGTGCTCCGGCCAGTAGCGGCGGCGGCGGAACGGGTAGGTGGGCAGGGGGACGCGTTGGCCGCCCCAGCCGGTGGTGATGGCGGACCAGTCCAACGGCACACCGTGCGTGTGGAGTTCACCGATGGCGGCGGTGACGGCGCGGGGTTCCGGCCAGGCGTGGCGCAGCGCCGGAACGAACGCCACCTCGGTGCCGGTGCCGGTGCCGGTGCCGGTGCCGGTGAGGCATTCGGTGCCCATACCGGACAGCACGCCGTCCGGGCCGAGTTCGAGGAAGACGGTGACGCCTCGGGAGTGCAGCCAGTGGATACCGTCGCGGAACTGGACGGCTTCCCGTACGTGCCGGACCCAGTAGTCGGACGAGGTGGCCTGGTCCTCGGTGAGGGCGGTGCCGGTCACGTTGGACACGATCGGCACGCGTGGGGGCCTGAGGTCGAGTTGGCTCGCGACGTCGTCGAACGCGGCGAGCATGTCGTCCATGTGGTGGGAATGGAAGGCGTGGCTTACGCGCAACCGGCGGGTTTTGAGGCCCTGTTCGGCGCAGTGTGCGGCGATGTCCCGGATGGCGTGCTCGTCGCCGGACAGGACGGTGGCGGCGGGGCCGTTGACCGCCGCGACGCTGATCTCGTGTGCCCTGCCGTCGAGTAGGGGGGCCAGGTCCTCGGGGGCGGCGTTGACAGAGAGCATGGCGCCGCCCGCTGGCAGGTCCCACATGAGCTGGCCGCGGGCGGCCACGAGCCGTGCCGCCTCGGGAAGGCTGAGGACTCCGGCGACGTGGGCGGCGGTGAGTTCACCGACGGAGTGGCCGAGCAGGTAGTCGGGACGGAGGCCCCATCCTTCCAGCAGTCGGTAGAGCGCCACCTCGACGGCGAACAGGGCGGGTTGGGTGTAGTGCGTCTGGTCCAGCAACTCCGCTTCGTCGGTGCCGGGTTCGGCGTGCAGGACATCGAGGAGCGGCCGGTCCAGGTGGGGGGCGAACGCGGCGCACACCTCGTCGAGCCGGGCGGCGTACTCGGGGTACCGGCTGTGGAGGGCACGGCCCATGCCGACGCTCTGGCTGCCCTGTCCGGCGAAGAGCACGGCGACGCGGGGCTCAGCGGCCACTCCCCGGAGGACTCCGGGGGCGGGCTCGCCGTCGCCCAACGCGGCGAGAGAGCTGAGGAGTTGGTCGCGGTCGGGGGCTAGGACCACGGCTCGGTGTTCCAGGGCGGCGCGGGTGGTGGCGAGGGAGTGGGCGACGTCCGGCAACGTCAACCGGGGGTGGGTGGTGAGGTGTGTGTGGAGGCGGTCGGCCTGAGCCGCCAGGGTCGTGGCGTCGCGGGCGGACAGCAGGAACGGCGGCGCCTCTTCCGACGGCGGGCCGGTCACCGGGTCCTGGTCCGCCAACTCCGCGTCGGCGACAACGGGTTCGGTGACAGGTCCGGGGACGAGCGCGGGGCCGGGTTCGGTGGTGGGGAGGTCGGGGGCCTCTTCGATGATGACGTGGGCGTTGGTGCCGCTCACTCCGAACGACGAGACACCGGCGCGGCGGGGATGGCCGTCGCGTTCCCACGGCACG
The DNA here is from genome assembly GCF_013450295.1 of Streptomyces sp. AJS327. Classification (GTDB taxonomy): domain Bacteria; phylum Actinomycetota; class Actinomycetes; order Streptomycetales; family Streptomycetaceae; genus Streptomyces. The sequence goes on along the minus strand of NZ_SKBR01000002.1, from coordinate 19,681 downwards.
GACTCGGCCAGCAGCGAGACCTCGCCCGCCGTCCAGTCGACGTGCGGGGACGCCTCGTCGGCGTGCAGCGTGCGCGGCAGCGTCCCGTGCCGCAGGGCCAGCACCATCTTGAGCACCCCGGCCGCGCCCGCGGCGGCCTGCGTGTGCCCGATGTTCGACTTGATGGAGCCGATGCGCAGCGGCCGGTCGGCGGGTCGGTCGCCGTAGGCGGCGATCAGGGCCTGCGCCTCGATGGGGTCGCCCAGCACCGTGCCGGTGCCGTGGGCCTCGACCGCGTCGACGTCGCCGGGGGTGAGCGCGGAGTCGGCGAGCGCGGCACGGATGACCCGCTGCTGCGCTGGCCCGTTCGGCGCGGTCAGCCCGTTGCTGGCGCCGTCCTGGTTGACGGCGGAGCCGCGGACCATGGCGAGGACGGGGTGGCCGTTGCGGTGGGCGTCGGAGAGCCGTTCCAGCAGCAGGACGGCCACGCCCTCGCCCCAGGCGGTGCCGTCGGCCCGCGCGGAGAACGGCTTGCAGCGTCCGTCCGGCGCGAGTCCACGCTGGCGGCTGAAGCCGACGAACGCGGCGGGAGTTGACATCACGGTGACCCCGCCCGCCAGGGCGAGGGAGCACTCCTGGCGGCGCAGGGCCTGGCTGGCCAGGTGGATGCTGACCAGGGAGGCGGAGCAGGCGGTGTCGACGGTCACGGCCGGGCCCTCCAGCCCGAGCACGTACGCCACCCGGCCGGACAGGACGCTCGCCGCGTTGCCGGTGGCCGCGAAGTCCTCGCCGTCCGGGACGTCGGCCAACAACCCGGCGTAGTCCTGTCCGTTGGTCCCGGCGAACACGCCCGTACGGCTGCCCCGCAGCGTCGAGGGGTCGATACCGGCGCGCTCCAGCACCTCCCAGGACGTCTCCAGCAGCAACCGCTGCTGCGGGTCCATCGCCACCGCCTCGCGCGGGCTGATGCCGAAGAAGGCGGCGTCGAACTCGGCCGCGCCGGACAGGAATCCGCCGTGCCGGACGTAGGAGGTGCCGGGCCGGTCCGCGTCCGCGTCGAAAAGGCGGGCCAGGTCCCAGCCCCGGTCAGTGGGGAACTCGTCCATCGCGTCGACGCCGTCCGCGAGGAGCGTCCACAGCTCCTCGGGCGACCGTACGCCGCCGGGTAGTTGGCAGCCGACCGCGACGATCGCGATGGGCTCGTCAGTCTCCGCCCCGGCGGGCAGGTACGTGCCACGCTCCGGCGTTCCCTCTGCGAACTCGACGTGTTCGGTGTGGAGTTCGCTGTCAAGGTGCGCGGTGAGCTGGCCGACGGTGGGGTGGTCGAAGACGAGCGTGGCGGGCAGTGTCAGACCGGTGGCCGCGGCCAGCCGGTTACGCAGGTCGAGACCGGTCAGCGAGTCGAACCCCAGGTCCCGGAAGGGGCGTTCGGAGCCAATGCCCGTAGGTTCCGCGTGCCCCAGGACCGCGGCGGCCTGTTCTCGGACGAGGTCGAGCAGCGCCGCGTTCCGTTCGGCTCCGGACAGGGCGCCGAGCCGCCGAACAGCTTCCGGTAGAAGGGCGTTGGCGACCTCAGGGGACCAACCGCCTCCCACTGCCTCGGTGTTCCAGGCATCCGGCAGCTCGTCGAGGAGCGGGTTGCGCCGCGCCGCGGTGACGGTGCGGGCGAAGCGCGGCCAGTCCAGGTCCGCGACCGCGACGGTGGTCTCCCCCGACTCCAGCGCCCGGCCCATCGCGGCGAGCGCGAGGTCGGGCGCCATCGGCCGGGCCCCGGTACGCCGTAGCCGCAGCGCGGTGGCCGACGACCGCGCCGCCATCCCGTCACCGGCCCACGCGCCCCACGCGATGGCGGTGGCGGGCAGTCCGGCGGCCCGGCGCTGTTCGGCCAGCGCGTCCAACACGGCGTTGGCCGCCGCGTAGTTGCCCTGTCCGGCGCTGCCGAGCACGCCCCCGAAGGCGGAGAACAGGACGAAGGACGTCAGCGGCAACTGGCGCGTCAACTCGTCCAGGTACCGGGCCGAGGTCGCCTTGGCGCGCAGCACCGCGCCCAGACGGTCGGGGGTCTGCGCCGACAGCGGGGCGTCGTCCAGCACGGCGGCGGCGTGCACCACCGTGGTCAGCGGACAGTCGGCCGGTACGGCGGCTACGGCCTCAGCCAACTCTGCGCGCACGCTGATGTCGCAGGCGCGGATGGTGACGCGCGCGCCCAGCGCTTCGAGGTCCCGCCGAAGATCGGCGGCGCCCGGCGCGTGCGGTCCCAGGCGGCTGAGCAACAGGACGTGTTCGACACCCCGTTCCGCGAGCCACCGTGCAACGTGCCCACCCAGCGCACCGGTTCCGCCGGTGATGAGCGCGGTACCCCGCGACGACCAGCCTGGCTCGCCCTCCCCGGACGCGCCCCCGACCGTGGCGGCGGTGGCGGCGCCGGACGGGGCACGCCGCAGTCGGCAGGCGAACAGCCCGGCGTCCCGTACGGCGACCTGGTCCTCACCCGTGGCGCCCGACAGCACGAGGGCGAGCAGCCGGTAGGCCAACTCATCGGGCAGGGACGGTAGATCGACCAGTCCACCCCAACGGTCCGGGTGCTCCAGACAGGCGACCCGGCCCAGCCCCCACACCGCCGCTGCCTCCGGCTCACACACCGTGTCCGTACCACCCGTGCCCACCGCACCGCTGGTGAGACACCACAGCGGCGCGCCCACCCCGACGTCGCCCAGCGCCTGGAGCAGGGCCAGGCTGTCCGCGAGCGAGACCTCGTGGTCAAGCGGCCTGCCACCCGGCAGAGTCAGCGCGGACAGCACGCCCGCGAGCGGCTCGCCGTCCGCCGACATCGCGCGCAGCCGGTCCGCGAGCAGCGCCCGGTCGGTCCCCGGCTCGACGGTCAGCACCTCCGCCCGCGCCCCCGCACGCCCCACCATCTCCACCAGCCGCGCCGTCTCTCCGCCCTCATGACCGACGACGAGCCAGGTACTGCGCAGCCATGTATCGCTCATTTCACGCGAGTTGGGCTCGGGTACGGACCGCCACGCGACGTGGTACCGCCAGCCGTCCACGGTCTGGCGTTCCTGATACGTGCGCCGCCACGCCGAGAGCGCGGGAAGCACCTCGGCCGGGACTGTGTTCTCGTCCAGCCCCAGCGCCGCCAGGTCCTGACGCTCGACGGCCTCCCAGAACGCGATACTTCCGGCATCAACGAGGGTCTCCGCCTCGGCACTTGCGGTGGCCTCCAGCCAGTACCGGCGCCGCTGGAAGGCGTACGTCGGCAACTCCACCGACCCCGCACCCCGGGGCAGAAGCCGCCGCCAATCCACCCCCACCCCATGAACATGCAGCCGGGCCAAACCAGTCAGCACCCCCGCCACCTGGTCCCGCCCACGACGCATGAACACCGCCGACACCTCCCCCTCACACCCACCCAACACCGCCGTCAACGCCGGCTGCGGACCCACCTCAGCCCACACCCGCACACCCAACCCCCGCGCCACCCCCACCGCATCACCAAACCGCACCGGCCGACACGCATGCTCCACCCAATACGCCACACCACCAAAATCCGAACCCACCACCCCACCCGACACCGTGGAAACCACAGGAATCCGCCCCGGACCGAACGACAAACCAGCGATCTCCCGAGCGAACTCCTCCAAAATCGGGTCCATCAACGGGGTATGGAAAGCGTGACTGACCGGCAACCACCGCGTCCGAAACCCCTCACCCGACAACATCCCCACCACACCACCAACCGCCTCCGCCTCCCCCGCCAGCACCACCGCCTCCGGACCATTCACGGCGGCTATCCACACACCCTCCAACCCCTCAACCCGCCCCTCAACCTCCGCCACCGGCGCCGCCACCGAAACCATCACCCCACCCGACGCCAACCCCTGCATCAACCTCCCCCGCGCACACACCAACCGCACCGCATCCGACAAACTCAACACACCCGACGCCACAGCCGCACTGACCTCCCCCACCGAATGCCCAATCAACACATCCGGACACACCCCACACTCCTCCAACACACGCCACAACCCCACCTCCAACGCCACCAACCCCACCTGCGCAAACACCGTCTCCCCCAACAACCCCTCACCCACACCGCCCCCACCATCCCCACCCACACCGTCCTGACCGTCCCCGCCCACACCGTCCTGACCGTCCTCGCCGAACAACACCGGACGCAACGGCCCAGGCAACAACCCATCCGCCACCTCACACACCTCATCCACCACACCAGCGAACACACCAAACCGCCCATACAACTCCGCACCCATCCCCACAAACTGCGACCCCTGCCCCGTAAACAACACCGCCAACTTCCCACCCACAGACGAACCCACAACCACACCCTCAACACCAACACTCGAAGCTGAAACCGAAACCCCGCCCTCAGCCACCGCATCCAACCCCGACAACAACCCCTCCACACCCGAACCCACCACCACAGCCCGATCCTCCAACCCCGCACGCCCCACCAACCCCGCAGCCACACCCGCCACATCAACCCGCTCACCCGCCACCACACGCTCCCGCACAAACCCCGCCAACCGCGCAGCCTGACCCCGCAACCCCACACCCCCACGACCCGACACCACCCACGGCACCAAGCCCAACTCCCCCGCCACAAGCCCAGAAACAACGTCAGAACCCGAACCGGACTCCACGACCTCAGCGGACTCCTCCAACGCCGGAGCCTCTTCCAAAATCACGTGCGCGTTCGTCCCACTCACACCAAACGACGACACCCCCGCACGACGCACCCGCGAGTCCGACACCTCCCACGGCACCGACTCCGTCAACAAACGCACCTCACCCGACGACCAATCCACATGCGGCGACGGCTCATCCACATGCAACGTCGCGGGAAGGCTCCCGTGCCGCATGGCCATCACCATCTTGATGACACCCGCCACACCAGCAGCCGCCTGCGTATGACCGATATTCGACTTCACCGAACCCAGCCACAACGGACGACCCCCCGCGCGATCCTGCCCGTAGGTCGCCAGCAGGGCGTCCGCCTCGATCGGGTCGCCCAGCGAGGTGCCGGTGCCGTGCGCCTCCACCACGTCGACGTCGATGGCCGCGATGCCTGCGTTGCTCAACGCCTGTCGAATGACGCGCTGTTGGGACGGGCCGTTCGGCGCCGTCAAACCGTTCGACGCACCGTCCTGGTTGACGGCGGAACCGCTCAACACGGCAAGGACCTGGTGGCCGTTGGCCATCGCGTCGGAAAGGCGCTCAAGCAGCACGAGTCCGACGCCCTCGCCCCAGCTCGTGCCATCAGCCCCGGCGGCGAACGCCTTACACCGGCCGTCGGGCGCCAGCCCGCGCTGGCGGCTGAACTCCACGAAGGTGTCAGGGGCGGACATGACCGTCGCACCGCCCGCGACCGCCAGCGAACACTCACCCGACCGCAACGCCTGCGCGGCCAGGTGCATAGCGACCAGCGAGGACGAGCAGGCGGTGTCCACCGTCACGGCCGGGCCCTCCAGCCCGAACACGTACGACAGCCGCCCCGACACCACGCTCGCCGCGGTGCCGATGCCGAGGTATCCCTCGACCTCCTCCGGAACGGTGGGAAGCCGGGTGGCGTAGTCCTGTCCGTTCAGGCCGACGAACACGCCGATCCGACGTCCGGTGAGGCCCGTCGGATCGAGGGCGGCGCGCTCGAACAACTGCCAGGAGGTCTCCAGCAGCAGCCGTTGCTGCGGGGACATGGCGAGCGCTTCTCTGGGGCTGATGCCGAACAGTTCGGCGTCGAACTGGTCGGCGTCGGAGAGGAATCCGCCCTCGCGAACGTAGGTGGTGCCGGAGTTGTCGGGGTCCGGATCGTAGAGCGCGTCGAGGTCCCAGCCCCGGTTCGTGGGGAAGTCGGAGATGGCGTCAGCGCGGGCGGCGACGAGGTCCCACAGGTCCTCGGGGGAGGCGACACCGCCGGGGAACCGGCAGCTCATCGCCACGATCGCCAGCGGTTCCCGCTGACGCGCCTCGGACTCCTTCAGCTGCCGCCGTGTCTGGCGGAGTTCCGTCGTCGCACGCTTGAGGTAGTCAAGGAGCTTGGCGTCCTCGGTCATTCTGCGCTACCTCCCTGCGGCCCGGACGGTGGTGCCGAGTCGTCGAGTTCGTTGTCGAGAATCGCGAGCACCTCAGCCGCGGTGGCGGACTCGATGTCGCTGTCGTCTGGTTCCGGTTCCCGGTCCCCGGAGGCCGTGTTGCTGGTCAGTACGGACACCAGCCCCTGGAGCCGGGCCACGAGCCGTTCCCGGACGGCGTCGTCGGCGTCCAGGGACGACAGGGTGGTGTGGAGTTGGGCGAGGTTCGCGAACACCGGGTCGACCGTGGCGGATCCGACCAACTCAGCGCGGAGGTGGGCCGCGAGGGCTCGCGGGGTGGGGAAGTCGAACACCAGCGACGGGGACAGCCGACGCTGGACGGTGGCGGCCAGCCGGTTGCGGAGGTCCACGGCGGTGAGCGAGTCGAAGCCCAGGTCCTTGAACGCCCGGTCCGGGTCGATCTGTTCGGCGTCCGCGTGCGTGAGCACGTCGGCGACCGTGCCCAGGACCAGGTTGAGCACCACCTCGTCCCGTTCGTGTTCGGGGAGTTGGGCGAGGCGGGTGTCGAACGCCTCGGCTTCGCGCTCGGGTTGGTCGGATGGACGTTGCGGTGCGCCGTGTGCTCCCCACAGCACGGGGGGCAGTTCCCGACCCGATCGGGGTCCCACGTCGATCCCGGCCACGAGGGCCGGGAGGCCGCTGGCGAGGGCGGTGTCGAACAGCGCGAGTCCCTCCGCCGTGGACATCGGGGAACCCCCCTCACGGAGGATCCGCTCGACGTGTCGCGCGGCCAGGTCCCCTGTCATGCCGCTCTGTTCGGACCACATGCCCCACGCGATCGATGTCGCGGGCAGGCCCTCCGCACGGCGTTGGTACGCCAGGGCGTCGAGATAAGCGTTCGCGGCCGCGTAGTTGCCCTGTCCGGCGCCGCCTAGTACGGACACCGCCGAGGAGAACAGTACGAAGGCACGCAACTCACCGTGGTCTCGGGTGAGTTCGTGGAGATGTCGTGCGGCGTCGACCTTCGGGCGGAAGACGGTCGCGACCTGGTCGTCGGTCAGCGACATGACGGTGCCGTCGTCCAGCACTCCGGCCGTGTGGATCACCGCTGTGAGGGGATGGTCGGCGGGCACCGTTTCGAGCACGGTGGCGAGGGCGGTGCGGTCGCCCACGTCGCAGCTCTCCACGGTCACGTCCGCGCCCGCTTCCCTCAGTTCGGCGACCAACTCCGGCATGCCCGGCGCGTCGACTCCACGGCGGCCGAGAAGCAGCAACCGGCCCGCCCCGTGCTCGTGGACCAGGTGGCGGGCGACCAGCCCGCCAAGGGTGCCCGTCGCCCCCGTGACCAGGACGGTTCCGGCGCTGTCCAGCTGTGGCACCTCGTCGGCCGCTCGGCGTGGGACGGGCCGCAGACGGGGGACGAACAGCGCGCCAGCCCGCAGCGCGGCCTGTGGCTGATCGGCGGCGAGCGCTCCCGGCAGGGCGCGGAGCGACTCGTCACGCTCGTCGAGGTCCAACACGACGATTCGGTCCCGGTGTTCGGCCTGCACCGTGCGGGCAAGCCCCCAGACGGCGGCGCCGGTCAGGTCCGCCACACCACCCCCGTCGGTGGCCACCGCGAACCGGGTCACCAGTACCAGGCGGGTGGCGGTGAACCGTTCGTCCGCCAGCCACGATCGCACCAGCCGCAGCACCCGGGTCACCTCGGTCCGCGTCGCGGTCGGTGAGGACGGGTCGGTGGGCGCCACCGGGACGAGGATGTTGTGCGGAACGTCCCCTGGTGTGGCGTCAGTTGCGGCGGCCAGCTCGGTGAGTCCGGTGTACCGCTCAGTGACGGTGCCCTGGCCGCGTAGCGCCTCGGCCAGCTTGTTCTCCGCCGCGTCCAGCACCGCGTACCGCTGCGGCACCGTGGGCTGGGGCAGGGCGCCAAGGCCCTCCCAGCCCAGATGGTGCGGTGGCCGGGCCGTGCCCCGCCGCCACTCACGGACCTGTTCGGGGGATGGTGGCCGCAGGGTCACCTCGGCCACGTCAGCCACGGGTGCGCCGTCGCTGCCCGTCAGGTGCAGTGCGAGGGTGTCCGGTCCGCTGGGGGTCATCCGGGCGCGGATGTCGCCGGTGGCGTCCCGGACCGGCGCCACCTCCCGCCACTGGGTGGCCATCCGCGGTTCGGGGGTGGCGTCCATCGTCACCGCGGCGGCCACGCGCAACAGCGCGTGCATCAGGTCCGGGGGCAGGATGAACCGGCCGGTGGCGGTCTCCGCGCCCTCGGGCGTCCGGGCTTCCACGAGCACGTCGTCGCCGTGCCTCCAGAACTGGCCGAGCCAGTCGTGGACGTTCTCACCTGCGGCTCCGCACTCGATGAGTGCCTTCCGGACGGTGTCGTCGGGCATCGGCTCCGCGTCGACCGGGGGCCACGTCTCCGCTACGGCAGGCGGGTTGCCGTCGACCCGGTCTGTCAGCAGTCCGGTGGCGTGGCCGCGCCACTCGGCCTCGCTCTCGTCGGCTGGCCGGGAGTGGACGTCCACCCGTCGGTGTCCCGCGTCGTCCCTTCCGCCGACGACGAGTTGGACCTGGACCGCCTCATCCACCGGGAAGGTCAGCGGTTCGGAGAACGCGAGGTCCGCCAGCGCGGTGCATTGCGCCAACTGACCGGCGTACAGGGCCATCTCCAGCACGGCGGAGGACGGTACGACCACGGTTCCGTCCCTCGTGTGCTCCCGCAGCCACCCGTGGGTTTCCAGGGAGAGCCGGGTGAGGAACAACCGTGCGTCGGCGCCGGGCAGTTCGGTGACGGCGTCCAGCAACGGGTGTCCCGTCGGGCTCAGCCCGGCGAAGGGGACGTCCCTGGCCACCGCAGCGGTGGCGTCGAGCCAGTAGCGCTGGCGCTGGAACGCGTACGTGGGCAACTCCACCGGCTCGGCCTTCCCCGGCAGCACCCGCGACCACTCCACCGGCAACCCCACCGTCCACGCCGCACCCAGACTCCTCAGCAACTGTTCCGGTTCGGGCTGGTCACGGCGCAGGGTGTGCAGCACCCGCGCGTCCGACTCCGCCAACACCCCCGACAAGGCCAGCCCCAACACCGGATGCGGACCCACCTCCACGAACGCGCGGTGGCCCAGGGCGTGCGCGGTGCGCACCGCGTCCGCGAACAACACCGGCTCCCGCAGGTTCCGGTACCAGTAGTCGCCGTCCAACTCCCCGTCGGGAACCGGTTGTCCGGTCACCGTGGAGACCAGTACCGCTCCCGAACCGGAGCCCCGGTCAACGACCCCGGCCAGTTCGCTCCGCAGCCGTTCCTCCACCACCTCCACCTGCGCGTGGTGCGAGGCATAGTCCACCTCGATCAACCGCGCCCGCACCCCCAACCCCTCCGCCCGGGCACACACCTGCGCCACCCCCGACGGCGGACCACTCACCACCACCTGCCCCGGAGCATTGATCGCCGCCACCGACACCCCCTCCGGCAGCAGACCCTCCACCTCCGCCACATCCAAACCGATCGAGGCCATCGCACCCCCACCCGCCAACCCCCGCAACGCACGCGACCGCAACGCCACCACCCGCGCCCCATCCTCCACACTCAACCGACCCGCCACCACCGCCGCCGCGATCTCCCCCTGCGAATGCCCCACCACCACATCCCCCACCACACCCACACCCCGCCACACCTCAGCCAACGACACCATCACCGCCCACAACACCGGCTGCACCACATCCACCCGCCCCAACCACCCCTCATCAACCCCCAACAACACCTCACGCAACGACCACCCCACAAACGGCTCCAACGCCCGCTCACACTCCACCAACCGCCCCACAAACACCGAGCCAAGAACAGAACCCGCACCCGCACCCGACCCAGAACCCGCCGCCTCCAACAACCCACGACCCATCCCCAACCACTGACCACCCTGCCCCGGAAACACCAACACCGCCCCCGACAGCCCAGCAACCGACACCGACCGCTCCTCACCCGCCACCCCATCCAACCCCGCCAACAACTCCTCCACACCCGAACCCACCACCACAGCACGATTCTCCAACCCCGCACGCCCCACCAACCCCGCAGCCACACCAGCGATATCCACACCCACACCCGCCGCCACACGCTCCCGCACAAACCCCGCCAACCGCGCAGCCTGACCCCGCAACCCCACACCCCCACGACCCGACACCACCCACGACACCAACCCCAACTCCCCCACCACAGAAGCCGACCCCACCCCGGCGGGCCTCACCGACTCCGGCGGCTCCTCCAAAATCACATGCGCGTTCGTCCCACTCACACCAAACGACGACACCCCCGCACGACGCACCCGCGAGTCCGACACCTCCCACGGCACCGACTCCGTCAACAAACGCACCTCACCCGACGACCAATCCACATGCGGCGACGGCTCATCCACATGCAACGTCGCGGGAAGGCTCCCGTGCCGCATGGCCATCACCATCTTGATGACACCCGCCACACCAGCAGCCGCCTGCGTATGACCGATATTCGACTTCACCGAACCCAGCCACAACGGACGACCCCCCGCGCGATCCTGCCCGTAGGTCGCCAGCAGGGCCTGGGCCTCGATCGGGTCGCCCAGCGAGGTGCCCGTACCGTGCGCCTCCACCACGTCGACCTCGCCCACGCCCAGCCCAGCGTTCGCCAACGCCTGCCGGATGACGCGCTGTTGGGACGGGCCGTTCGGCGCTGTCAGACCGTTCGACGCACCGTCCTGGTTGACCGCCGAACCACGCACCACCGCCAACACCTCATGGTCGTTCGCCACCGCGTCCGACAACCGCTCCAGCACCAGCAGGCCCACGCCCTCGCCGGGACCGAAGCCGTCCGCGTCCGCTCCGAACGCCTTGCACCGGCCGTCCGCCGACAGCCCCCGCTGACGGCTCAGTTCGGTGAACAGCATAGGGCTGGTCATGACGGTGCTGCCGCCCGCGAGCGCCATGGAGCACTCGCCGGAGCGCAGGGCCTGGGCGGCCATGTGGAGGGCCACCAAGGACGAGGAGCATGCCGTGTCCACCGTCACCGCGGGGCCCTCGAAGCCGAACGTGTAGGCCACCCGGCCCGAAGCCACGCTCCCCGCGCTGCCGTTGGCCAGATACCCCTCCACCTCTCCCGGTGCCACGCCCACACGCCAGCCGTACTCGTGGTACATCAGGCCCGCGAACACGCCGGTCCTGCTGCCCCGCAACATCCCCGCGTCCACACCGGCGTTCTCCAGCGCCTCCCACGCCACCTCCAGCAGCAGCCGGTGTTGGGGGTCCATCGCCAGCGCCTCACGCGGCGAGATCCCGAAGAATCCGGCGTCGAAGAGGCCCGCGTCGTAGAGGAAAGCGCCCCGGTTGACGTACGTGGTGCCGGGCTGGTCCGGGTCCGGGTCGTACAGTCCGGCGGTGTTCCAGCCTCGGTCGGCGGGGAACTCCCCGATCGCTTCACCGCCGTTGGCCACCAGATCCCACAACCCCTGGGCGGAGGTGACGCCGCCGGGAAAGCGGCAGCCGATGCCGACGATGGCGATCGGATCGTCGTCCGGGGTGGCTGTCGTGGTGGACGGCGTGGAGGGGCCCTCCTCCCGCGTCTCGGGCTCGCCGACGATCCGGGTGGCGAGGTACCGCGCCACCGCCTGCGGGGTGGGTTCGTCGAAGACGAGGGTGGCGGGCAGCGCGAGTCCGGTCCGCGCGCTGATCCGGTTGCGCAGTTCGAGGGAGGTGAGGGAGTCGAACCCGATCTCGCGGAAGGCCCGGCCCGGGTCGGCCTCGTCCAGCGAGGGCAGGCGCAGCACCTCACCGACCTGTTCCCGGACGAGGTCGACGAGGGCGCGTTCCCGTTCGTGCGCGGGGAGTTGGGCCAGTTCGTCGGTGGGGAGGCCCGAACGGCCGGTGGTGGCCGGGGTGTTCCGCTGGGCGGTGACCCGAGCGAGGCCGCGGACGATGGCGGGCAACGGCTCGGCGCGCTCGGCTCGGGCTATGAGCGACGGGGTGTTGATCCGCGCGGTGACCACGGCGGCTTCTGGATGGGTGCGGGCCGCGTCGAGCAGCGCCAGTCCCTCGTCGGTGCTGATCGTCTCCACGCCGTATCCGGCCAGGCGTTGTAGTTCGATGTCGCCCATGTCGGCGGTGAGTTCGCTGCGGTCGGCCCAGAGACCCCAGGCGAGGGAGGTGCCGGGGAGTCCGGTGGCGGCGCGGTGCTGGGCGAGGGCGTCCAGGAAGGCGTTGGCCGCGGCGTAGTTGCCCTGCCCGGCGGTGCCCAGGATTCCGGCGACGGACGAGAAGAGGACGAACTCCACGAGGTCCCGCTCGCGGGTGAGTTCGTGGAGCGCGAGCGCGCCGTCCACCTTGGGGCGGAGGACGTGGGCGAGACGTTCCGGGGTGAGGGCGGAGATGATGCCGTCGTCCAGCACTCCGGCGGTGTGGATGACGGACGTGAGGGGCTGGTCGTCGGGGATGGTGTCCAGGAGCGCGGCGAGGGCCGTCCGGTCGGTGATGTCGCAGGCCGCGAGGGTGACGGTGGCGCCCTGGCCGGTCAGTTCGGCGTTGAGTTGTTCGGCGCCGGGGGCGTCCGGGCCGCGTCGGCTGACCAACAGGAGGTGGCGGGCGTTCTGTTCGGCCACCAGGTGGCGTGCGACGGCGGCACCGAGCACGCCGGTGGCGCCGGTGATCAGCGTGGTGCCGGGCGGTGCGTGGTGCTCCGTGTCGCTGTCCTGGGTGGTGCGTGGTTCGGCGGGCGCTAGGCGGGGCGTGTGCAACTGACCGGCGCGGAGGGCGTATTGGGGCTCGTCGGCGTGGAGCAGGGCGGGAAGTGCCCGGCCCAGGGCGGCGGGGTCGTCCACGTCGGCCAGTAGGAGTCGGCCGGGGTTCTCGGTCTGCGCGGACCGGACCAGTCCCCAGGCGGCGGCCGCTGCGAGGTCGGCGGCGGGCTCACCGGACCGTACGGCCACGGCGTTCCGGGTGAGCAACACCAGTCGGGCGCGGGCGAATCGATCCTCGTCCAGCCAGCGCCGGAGCAGGTCGAGCACGTGGGCGGTGGTCCGGTGGACGGCTTCGGCGGTCGGGTCACCGGGAGTCGCGGCCGTCATGGGCAGTGGGACGACGACGAGTTCGGGGCGGGCGGTGTCTTCGTCGATGGCGCGGGCGAGGGCGTCGAGGTCGGTGTGCTGGCTGCTGCCGATGCCCAACCCTCGGGCCACCGCCCGTCGTTGGTCGGCGTCGGGCCCGACGACGGCGACCGGCACGTCCCGGGCGGCCGTCGGCTGGCCGGTGAGCGCCTGCCACACGACGCGGAACATGCTGTGTGGCGGGACGCTGGAGGTCAGTCCGGCCTCGTTCGGCTGGAGGGGACGGAGCACGATCGACCGGGCGGAGAGCACTGGGCGCCCGGCGTCGTCGGTGACGGCGAGGGTGACCGCGCCGCTCTCGGCAGGCGTCAGCCGGGTCCGCAAGGGGCCCTCGACAGGCCGGTGGAGCCGTACGTCCGTCCAGACGAAGGGCAGCCGCAGGCTGTCCCCGGACTGACCGGAGGCGGCGTCGGCGGCGTTGACCAGGTCGAGTGCGACCGGCTGCAAGGCCGCGTCGAGCAGGACGGGGTCGGCGGCCGTTCCGGGGGGTCCGGCGGTCAGCCCTTCCGGCGATCCCACCTCAGCGAGGAGAGCGTCCCCGGCCCGCCACATCCGTCGCAGCGCGCGGAACCGGGGGCCGTGGTGGTATCCGTTCGCGGCGAGCCGCTGGTACGCGCCGGCCAGTTCCACCTCGTCGGCGGCGGGCGGTGGCCACGGCGCGGCGGCGTCCTCGTCGACGGGGTCGGTGTCGGGCGCGAGGCTGCCGCTGGCGTGCAGGGTCCACTCCGCCGTCGGGTCCGTGTCCGGGCGGGAGTGCAACGACACGGGGCGGTTGGCGTTGTCGTCCGCCGCACCGACGGTCAGCTGGAGCTGGATCTCCTCGTCGGATGGGACGAACACCGGGGCGCTGAGGACGAGTTCGCTGACGCGGGGGCTGCCGATCCGGGCAGCGGCCCACAGGGCGAGGTCGAGCACGGCCGTGCCGGGCAGTATCGTCCGGCCGTTCACCTGGTGTTCGGTGAGCCAGGGGTGGATCCGCGTCGACAGCTCACCGGTGAACACGGCGCCCTGCCCGTCGGCGAGTTCGACCGCGCCGGTCAGCAGCGGATGGCCGGGCCCGTCGGACGGCCGGGCGCTGGTGCGGGGCGGCGCGTCGGGCCAGTAGCGCTGCTGCTGGAAGGCGTACGGGGGCAGCGGCAGGCGTGGCGTGCCGGTGGGGAAGAAGTGCCTCCACTGGACGGGGAGTCCGGCGGCCCAGGCGGCGCCCGCGCTCCGGACGAGCTGTTCGGGTTCGGGCTGGTCGCGGCGGAGGGTGTGCAGCACCCGCGCGTCCGAGTCCGCCAGCACTCCCGACAGGGCCAGCCCCAGCACCGGATGCGGGCCGACCTCCAGGAACACCTCGTGTCCCTGGGCGTGTGCGGTACGCACCGCGTCCGCGAACAACACCGGCTCCCGCAGGTTCCGGTACCAGTAGTCGCCATCCAACTCCCCCTCGGGAACCGGTTGTCCGGTCACGGTGGAGACCAGTACCGCTCCCGAACCGGAGCCCCGGTCGACGACCCCGGCCAGTTCGCTCCGCAGCCGCTCCTCCACCGCCTCGACCTGCGCGTGATGCGAGGCGTAGTCCACCTCGATCAACCGCGCCCGCACCCCCAACTCCTCCGCCCGGGCACACACCTGCGCCACCTGCGACGGCGGGCCGCTGACGACCACCTGCCCCGGAGCGTTGATCGCCGCCACCGACACCCCCTCCGGCAGCAGACCCTCCACCTCCGCCACATCCAAACCGATCGAGGCCATCGCACCCCCACCCGCCAACCCCCGCAACGCACGCGACCGCAACGCCACCACCCGCGCCCCATCCTCCACACTCAACCGACCCGCCACCACCGCCGCCGCGATCTCCCCCTGCGAATGCCCCACCACCACATCCCCCACCACACCCACACCCCGCCACACCTCAGCCAACGACACCATCACCGCCCACAACACCGGCTGCACCACATCCACCCGCCCCAACCACCCCTCATCAACCCCCAACAACACCTCACGCAACGACCACCCCACAAACGGCTCCAACGCCCGCTCACACTCCACCAACCGCCCCACAAACACCGAGCCAAGAACAGAACCCGCACCCGCACCCGACCCAGAACCCGCCGCCTCCAACAACCCACGACCCATCCCCAACCACTGACCACCCTGGCCGGGGAAGACCAGCGCCACGCCGGGGTCTGGAAGGGCCTCACCCGTCACCACGTTCTCGGAGGGCCGTCCTTCGGCGACGGCGTCCAGGCCCGCGAGCAGCGTCTCGACGTCCGCGCCGACCACCATCGCCCGGTCCTCCAGCGGGACACGGCTACGGGTCAGCGCGGCGCCCACCTGGTGGGGGAGCGCCTCGGCGTCGGTGCCGCCCCGCTCCGCGCGGACGAAGACCGCGAGCCGCGCGGCCTGGGCGCGCAGGCCCGCGTTCCCACGGCCGGACACGATCCACGGCAGCGGGCTGCCGGGTCCGGGTGGGGCGAAGGGCGTGACCGGCGGGCGGCTCTCCGAGGGGAGCGCGCCCTCGTCGGAGGCTTCCCGGGCGACGGCGCACTCGGGCTGTCCGTGCTGAACTGGCTGCGGTGCGGGGGTTGTTGGGGTGGTCGGTGCGGCTTCGACGACGACGTGGGCGTTCGTGCCGCTGACCCCGAAGGACGACACACCGGCTCGGCGCGTGCCGCCGTCGGCGGTCCACGGCTGGGCCTCGGTGAGGAGCCGCACGGTCCCGCTCGACCAGTCGACGCGGGGGGTCGGCTCGTCGACGTGCAGGGTGCGGGGCAGCAGACCGTGCCGCAGCGCCATCACCATCTTGATGACGCCCGCCACACCGGCGGCGGCCTGCGTGTGACCGATGTTGGATTTCACCGAGCCGAGCCAGAGCGGGCGGTCCTCGGGGCGGTCCTTTCCGTAGGTGGCCAGCAGGGCGTCCGCCTCGATGGGGTCGCCCAGCGAAGTGCCGGTGCCGTGGGCCTCGACGGCGTCGACCTCGGCGGCACCGACTCCGGCGTTCGCCAACGCCTGCCGGATCACGCGCTGTTGGGACGGGCCGTTCGGCGCCGTCAGACCGTTCGACGCACCGTCCTGGTTGACCGCCGAACCACGCACCACCGCCAGTACGTTGTGCCCGTTCGCCACCGCGTCCGACAACCGCTCCAGCACCAGCAGGCCCACGCCCTCGCCGGGACCGAAGCCGTCCGCGTCCGCTCCGAACGCCTTGCACCGGCCGTCCGCCGACAGCCCCCGCTGACGGCAGAAGTCCAGGAAGGTGGTGGGGCTGGACATGACCGTGGCACCGCCCGCCACCGCGAGGGAGCACTCGCCGGAGCGCAGGGCCTGGACGGCCAGGTGCAGGGCCACCAGTGACGAGGAGCAGGCGGTGTCGACGGTCACCGCGGGGCCCACGAACCCGAACTCGTAGGAGATGCGGCCCGACGCGACGCTGGCGTTGCCGCCGGTTATCAGGTATCCCTCCAACTCCTGGGAGATCTCCTGTACTTGGAGGGCGTAGTCCTGGTAGGTCAGCCCGATGTAGGTGCCGGTCTGGCTGCCGCGCAGCGCCTCCGGGTCGGCTCCGGCGTCCTCCAGCGCCTCCCAGGCGACCTCCAGCAACAGGCGCTGTTGCGGGTCCATCGACAGCGCCTCGCGCGGTGAGATGCCGAAGAAGCCGGCGTCGAACCAGGCCGCGTCGTAGAGGAAGCCGCCGTGCCGGGTGTACGAGGTGCCGTTCCGCTCCGGGTCCGGGTCGTACAGTCCGGCGGTGTCCCAGCCACGGTCGGCGGGGAACTCCCCGATCGCGTCGCCGCCGTCGGTGACCAGGTCCCACAGTCCCTGGGCGGACGCGACGCCGCCGGGGTAGCGGCAGCCGATGCCGACGATGGCGATCGGCTCCTGGGCCAGGGCGTCCGTGGCCACGGCCGGGGCACCGTCGTCGACGTCGGTGCCGTGCTCCTCGGCCCCGAACAGTTCGGTGGCGATGTGCCCGGCGAGCGCGCGGGGGGTCGGCTGGTCGAACACCACCGCGGGCGGGAGGCGCAGGCCGGTGAGTCCGTTGAGCCGGGTGCGGACCTCCACGCCGGTCAGGGAGTCCAGGCCGAGTTCCCGGAAGTTGCGCCGGGTGTCCACGGTTTCGGGGGACGGGTGTCCGAGGACGGCGGCGGTCTCCTGGCGTACCAGGTCCAGCAGGGCCCGACCGCGGGCCGCGCGGTCCAGCGGGGCCAGTCGGCGGGCCAACTCGGTGCCTGACGACTCCTGTTCGGCGGCCTGCTGGCGTCGCGTCCCGGCCAGCCGCCGCGCCTCGGGGACGCCCTCCAGCAGGGGCCGCGCACGGGACGCGGTGAACGCCAGGAACAGCCGGTCCCAGTCCACGTTCGCGACGGTGAGGCAGGCGGCGTCCTCGGCGACGGCCACGCGGAGTGCCTCGACGGCCTGTTCGGGTCGCATCGGGAGCAGGCCACTGCGGTTGAGCAGCGTCTCCACCGCGCGGTGTTCCGTCAGGCCGCCGCCCGACCAGGGGCCCCAGGCCAGGGAGGTGGCCGGAAGCCCCTCCGCCCGGCGGTTCTCGGCGAGCGCGTCGAGGTAGGCGTTGGCGGGGGCGTAGCCGCCCTGCCGGGAGCCGCCCAGGGTGCCCGAGACGGAGGAGAACAACACGAAGGCGTCGAGGGGCAGTTGGCGGGTCAGTTCGTGCAGGTGTTGGGCGGCCTCGGCCCTGACTCGCAGTACCCGGCCGAGCTGCCGCGGTGTCAGGGTCTCCAGCGCGTCGCTGCCGGGGGCGGCGGCGGCGTGCACGACCGCGGTGAGCGGGTGTTCGGGCGGTACGGAGTCCAGGACGGCGGCGAGCGCGGACCGTTCCGCCACGTCGCAGGCGACGTTCGTCGTGGGGGTGCCGGCGGCGGTGAGTTCGGCCGCCAGGTCGTCGGCTCCGGCGGCGTCCGGGCCGGACCGGCTGACGAGGACCAGTCGGTCAGCCCCGCTGGCCGCCAGCCAGCGGGCGAGTTGCCTGCCCACCACGCCGGTGCCGCCGGTGACGAGCACCGTGCCGGTGGGCCGCCAGCCGGGGCCGTCCGGTTCTGGCGCCCGGTACAACCGCCGGACGAACAGGCCGTGTTGGCGGACGGCGAACTGGTCCTCCGTGCCGTCGTTCAGCGCGACGGCCAGCTGGTCGCCGATCCGCTCGTCCCACTCGGCGGGCAGGTCCAGCAATCCTCCGTAGCGGTCGGCGTGCTCCAGGCCGAACACCCGGCCCAGTCCCCACACGGCGGCGCGGGCCGGGTCCGGCGCGGCGTCGTCGCCACCGATCCCGACCGCGCCGGAGGTCACGGTCCACAGCCGCACCGGTTGCGGCAGGTCCGCGACGGCCTGTGTCAACGCCAGTTGTGTGGCGGCCAGTTCGGACGCCGTACCGGTCGGCTCCACCCGTCCCGACACCAGCGACAGGATCCCGGCCGGTGTCTCGGTCCCCGGAACGCCGTCCCGCGTCAGCAGCTCGGTGAGCGTCTCGCGCTCCGGCACGCCCCGTGGCACGGTCACCGTCCGGGCGCGGGCGCCGTCGCGGGTCAGGACGTCCCGAACGCCGGTCACGTGGGAGGAGTTGGCGTCCTCCTCGGCGCAGAGCAGCATCCACTCGCCAACGGTGGTGGCTCCGGCGGTGCCGTTCGCGGAGCGGGCGGCCAGTGGCTGCCAGCCGACGCGGTAGCGCCATCCGGCCGCCACCGACCGCTCCTCGCCGTGTTGGCGCCAGGACTCCAGCATGGGCAGGGCGTCGGTGACGCTCTGCTCGTCGCCGCCGGTCATCCGGCTCAACTCGGCGGCGTCGCCGTGGTGTACGGCGTGCCAGAACCGCTGTTGCCAGCTGTCCCCGACGGGGGTGGCGGGCTTCTCCGGCCGGGTGTCAAGCCAGTGGCGCTGGCGCTGGAAGGCGTAGGTGGGTAGCTCCACCGGTTCGGCCTTCCCCGGCAGCATCCGCCGCCACTGGACGGGGAGTCCGGCGGCCCAGGCGGCGCCCACGCTCCGGACGAGCTGTTCGGGTTCGGGCTGGTCGCGGCGGAGGGTGTGCAGCACCCGGGCCTCGGCCTCGGGGTCCGACTCCGCGAGTACCCCGGCCAGGGCGAGGTTCAGCACCGGATGCGGGCTCACCTCCACGAACGCGCGGTGGCCCAGGGCGTGTGCGGTGCGCACCGCGTCCGCGAACAACACCGGCTCCCGCAGGTTCCGGTACCAGTAGTCGCCGTCCAACTCCCCGTCGAGAACCGGTTGTCCGGTCACGGTGGAGACCAACACCGGACCGGTGTCCGAACCCGAACCCTGGCCCTGGTCGACGACCGGCGCCAACTCGCGCCGCAACTCTTCCTCGATGGCCTCCACCTGCGCGTGATGCGAGGCATAGTCCACCTCGATCAACCGAGCGCGTACGCCCGTCTCCTCCGCCCGGGCACACACCTGCGCCACCTGCGACGGCGGGCCGCTGACGACCACCTGCCCCGGAGCGTTGATCGCCGCCACCGAGACCCCCTCCGGCAGCAGACCCTCCACCTCCGCCACATCCAG
>NZ_SKBR01000010.1 GCF_013450295.1 Streptomyces sp. AJS327 | reverse complement strand
GGGTGGGCACGGGGTGGGGCGGTGGTGGTGGGGGTCAGGGGTGTCGGGGTGGGACCTTCGGGATGGGGAGGGTGGGGAGGTGGAGGGCGCCGTAGGCGTGTGGGGGGACGGCGGGGTGGTGGGGTGGTGTGGGGGTGAGGCGTTGGTAGGGGGTGCCGGGGGTGGGGCGGGGGTCGGGGTCGCCGTTGTTGGGCCAGTGGGACATGGCGCGTTCGGCTTGGGCGGTGATGGTGAGGGAGGGGTTGACGCCGAGGTTGGCGGAGACGGCGGAGCCGTCGACGACGGAGATGCCGGGGTGGCCGTGGAGGCGGTGGTAGGGGTCGATGACGCCGTGTTCGGCGTCCTCGCTGATCGGGCAGCCGCCCAGGAAGTGCGCGGTCAGCGGC
>NZ_SKBR01000001.1:2295000-2553960 GCF_013450295.1 Streptomyces sp. AJS327 | reverse complement strand
CGCACGGGCTCCCACCCCACACAACGCAGAAAGCCAACGACTCCAGAAATACCAGAACCACAGGAGAACCGGGGTGGGAGCCTCAGCGCGATACACCGAAACCCCACACCCACCCCAGAACCCCAGGTCAGATCATCCTTCGCCCCTGGCGACGAGCTTCCGCCCATTCACGGAAGAACCCACGGCTGATAACGAACAAGACGACCGCAACGATGGCGGGCCACATCAGGACGTACGCGGTCAGTGCTGCGGAACTCACGATGCCTCCTGGCGGGTCACTTGCTTCCGGCGGGTTCGGGGGCACTGTCACTGTCCCCGCCACCGCCTCGGGTATGGCTCTGGTCCTCGTCGCTGCCCTGGCCAGGCACAGCGTCGGACGCGGCAGGACTGTCATCGAAGTCACCGGTGCGCTGCGCGATGACGGCGAAGTCGAACTCCTCCCGCTGTCGCACGGACATGGCCCAGCAGAGGATGGTGGAGACCGAGTATGCGACCAACGAGCCGCTGAGCGTGGCGTACTCGTGGAGCGAGCCGATGGCGAACGGCGCGGATACCACTGTCGCCGTCACGCCCACGATCTGGGCGGTCCGGATTCCGAAGAAACCGAACGCCATCAGGCCGAGAACGACGCCGACGCCAATAACCGACAGCACGTCGACCGTGATGCCGACGGCGCCGTCCATCGAGATCCAGCTGAAGCGGACCGGCAGGAAGACCGCGAGCGCCACGAGCACCGACGTGGTGAACGCCCTTCCGGTGACCTTGTTCCAGTAGAAGCTGGCCAGCACGGGGAAGACGAGGGCGCCCCACAGCGCTCCGACGAACACCAACAGGTCGAGGATGCTCAGTTGCAGGCTGGCGAAGATCACGGCCACCGTGGTCGCCAGCACCATCGTGATACGGCCGATCAGGAGCATCGTCTTCGGCTTGGCGCGCTCCTTGCCAGCCACGTTCTGGCCGTAGACGTCGGCCATCATGATCGAGGAGAGGGCCGAGAGGTCCGAGTCGGCGGTGGAGGAGAGAGCGCCGATGATCATGATGAAGAACAGCGCCAGCAGTACGGGCGGTAGGTACTCGGCTGCCATACCAGGAATGATGTTGTTCGGGTCGTCGGCGTGCGGTTCGTAGCCCAGGTAGAGGGCGAGCACACCGAGCATGCCGACGCCGATGACCATCGCGCCGTAGCCGACGGTCGCGGTAACGAAGGTCGGCTTGATCAGGCTCTCCTTCACCGCGAAGAGCCGTTGCGCGATGGTCTGGTTGCCGATCGCGTAGGCGAGCACCGCGGCGATGTACGGAGCGCCCTGCTCCATGAAGGCCACGCTGGAGAAGAAGTTGCCCTGTTCCGAGGTCAGGTTGCCCGAGCCGCTCTCGAACACCGCCGGGAAGTCGGCCGCGAAGAAGATGAACGGCACGATGATCGCGACCGCACCGAGCATCGCGACGACCTGTACGAAGTCGGTGAGCACCGAGGCGCGGAATCCGGACCACAGGGTGTAGAGCAGTACGCCCGCCGCGACGGCGATGACGCCCTGGATGAAGGTGAACGGCGACAGCAGCGAGACCAGAACGCCACCGGCGATGAAGTTGGACATCAGACTGATCACGCTGCCGACGATGTTCGAGCCGGCGAGCATGAGCTGGCTGGAGCGGCCGTGCCGGACGTAGAGCACCTCGGCGAGGGTGTGGGCCTTCGGGGCGACGGCGCGGATGCGCTTACCGAAGGGGTAGATGAACAGAATCATCAGTGCGCCCCACAGTCCGTAGTGGATGGGGCCGGAGATGCCGTAGGTGTAGCCGGAGGTCGCGGAGGCGTACATCGACGACGCCCAGATCCAGGTCGCCGTCATGCTGGCCGCGGAGATTCCGAAGCCGAGATTGTTGCCGGCGGTCATGTAGCCGTCGGCGTTCTCGTCCTTCTTGCCGATGCGGGTCGATATGAGGAAGGTCCCCCCGTAGAAGAAGACCAGCAGACCCACCACCACAAACGCGCTGAACTGCGCTGTTTCCATTCCGTCCACACGCACCACCCCTTCGATCGTGGAGCCCGGCATCAGCCAGCGACGCCGCGTGTCGATCGACAGGCGGTCTATCGTCCCGCGCGCCCCTGCGGCGGGAAGGGCTCCGGCCCGACAACTCACGTGGAACGCCCGGCAACTCGTCTGTGAGCAGGGGGCGTTCACAAAAAGATGCGGGCTGTTTGAGCCCGCAAACTTCTTGCACTGTAACAACACTCTCGCCTCGGCAGGCCACGGGTTGTGATCGACAACGCGGGGCCGTCACCTGGAGCTTTGCCTGAGTTATGCGGTTCCTGGTGGATCTTCCGGTGCGGTTTACCGGGATTGCGGGCATTCCCTCCGCGCCTCACCCGAGGATATTTGCGAATTGCCATCGCAATATCACTCGTTTTCGTTACGGCCCCGAGACCAAGAACCTGTCGCGATGTGCCGCAATGAGGAACAAAGGCGCGAAAGCGTGCATAGCGGTGGAAAGTACGGTCGGAAATCCGGCCCGGAAGGCGCGACCGCACACCGGTCACGGAGAGAAGCCCGCTCCGGAGCGCACGGCGGATCCGCCGCACCAGCACGTCGCTCGGAGAACTCCCCTCCGTCGGGGAACACGGACCGGAGCCGGGCGCGGGACGGGTATCGGCGTGTGCGCCGCACTCGCTGGAGGCCACAACTGTTCACGAGTCCGGAGAGCGTGGCGAACGGTTCCGCGCGCATACCACTGGCCGTTGACGCCCGTTACCCGTCCGTGCGGACGGGTGTCAGCGGCGGCAGGCGCGCGGAGATACGGAGGGGTGCGAGGGGCGAACGCGGAGCGATCTCCGCCCGGTACGGTGGGTAGCTCCGGCGGTCCGGTGACCGGGAGTTGGGCAGGGGCGAGGGCTGAATCGTCCGGCGGCGGGCACAGTGCCGGAGGGGACGGTTGTCGGAGGTCGTCCGGTGGGCACGCGGAGCAGCGTGCCCACCGGACTGCCGGGGTTGTCGTGTGGCCGGAGAGGATGGAGCAGCGCCCTGTGTCCAGTGATCGAAGGTCCGCCGCGGTCGTCGCGAGCGGGATGACCGGCGACGAGTGGCAGCGGCACCGGCCAGCGGTCTTCGGGGTCGCCTATCGGCTGCTGGGTAGCGTCGCCGATGCCGAGGACGTGGTCCAGGACGTCTGGCTGCGGACCACGGGGGACCGGTTGGCGGAGGTGTCGGATCGCAGGGCGTGGCTGGTGACGGTCGCGGCCCGGCGGGCGTACGACCTGTTGAGGTCAGCCCGGGTGCGTCGCGAGGAGTATGTCGGGCCGTGGCTGCCCGAACCCCTGCTGACGGGGCCGGACGCGGCACAGCCGGTGTTGGTGGACGAGTCGGTCGGGGCGGCGATGATGCTGGTGATGGAGCGGTTGAGCCCGCCCGAGCGGGTCGCGTTCGTGTTGCGGGAGGCCTTCGGGCTGGAGTTCTCCTGGATCGCGGGGGTGCTGGACCGTTCGCCGGCAGCCGCGCGTCAGCTCGCCTCGCGCGCCCGGCGCCGGATCGCGGGGGCCAGGGACGCGGGAGAGGCGGGGCCCGGCGCTCCGCGGGGGGAGCACGAGCGGGTGCTGCGGGCCTTTCGCGCCGCGTACGAGGCCGGTGACCTGGAGGGGCTGGTCCGGCTCCTCGACCCGGAGGCGGTCTACGTCACGGACGGTGGCGGTGAGGTCTTCGCCGCGCGGAAGCCGATCGTGGGGGGACGTCGTGTGGGTGAGGTGCTGCTGCGGGTGGGCCGCCGGTGGCGGCTGGGCGGTGCGGAGGTCGTGGAGGTCGGGGGCGAACCGGCGTTCCTGTATCGGCGCGAGGACGGCGCGGTGCACTCGGTGGACACGGTGCGGCTGCGGGGCGGCCGGATAGCGGCGTACTGGCGGCAGGTAGCGCCGTCCAAGCTCGCGCACGTGTGAGGTGTTGGGCGCGTGGGGCGGTAGCCGAGGGGATCGGGCGGAATCCGGGGGCGTGTCACAACGGGCGGGGCTGTCTCGTCTCCCTGCTGGAATCACGGCGTACCGCGGATGCGCGGTGGCCGTGGCAGTCACCGAGTTGAGGGAGTGTGTGATGGCGCGCATGGATCTGGGGGTCTCGGCACCCGAGCCGTACGGGTTCGTCCGGCAGGCGCAGGCGGCGGTGGACAAGGGGCCGCTGGATTCCACGGTGCGGGAACTGGTGAAGATCCGGGTGTCGCAGGTGAACGGCTGCGTCTTCTGCGTGGACATGCATGTGCGGGAGGCGCGTCGGCTGGGCGAGCGTCAGGACCGCCTGGACCAGCTTCCGGTGTGGCGGGAGTCGGAGCTGTTCACGGAGCGGGAGCGGGCCGCGCTGGTCTACGCGGAGACGGTCACCCGTGAGGTGCAGGTGGAGGACGACCTGTGGGAGCGGGTCTGCAAGCAGTTCGATGACGAGACCGAGCGCGGGCACCTGGTGCTCCAGACCGCGTTGATCAACACTCTCAACCGGCTGGCTGTCCCGCTGACGATGCGGCCCGCGCGGCGCGAGGCGTGACGGGTCGGGTGGGGCCGTCCCCGCGGCCCCACCCGGGCATCCCCGTCCGGTCGCCCCCGTCCGGTGGCCGCGAGCCGGGCTTCCGGCCGAACGAGCGCTAGATCGTGAGGAGTTCGAGGAGCCGATCCCGGTCGGCCGTCAGCACGATCTCGGCGTGGGGCCGGTCTGCCCGGGCGTCCTGCCAGTCCACGACGGTCAATCCGTGGTCGAGGCCGCCGGGTCCGTAGCCCACCCGGACGCCGTGGTGCTCGGCGTGGGTGACGACGGTGGGGTCGAGCGCGACGGCCATGGCCAGCGGGTCGGCGCGCGGGTAGGTGGGCCGGGCGGCGTAACCGGGGTCGGTCAGGAACCGGTTCTCCACGACGCGCCGCAGCACCTGGGCTGGCTGGCGCTCGCCGGCGAAGAAGCCCAGGAGTTCGTCCTCGGTGAACGAGTGGGCGAGGGTGGTCTCCCAGGACACCAGGGTGAGCCGGGGGAACGTGGCGAACACCAGGTCGGCCGCCGCGGGGTCGGCGCCGATGTTGAACTCGGCGTTGAGGGTGAGGTTGCCGCGGCCGTGGATGGCGCCGCCCATCACGACGACGCGGTCGAGTAGTCGTGGCAGCCGCGGCTCCAGCCGCAGGGCGAGGGCGAGGTTGGTGAGCGGGCCGAGCGTGACGAGCGTGGTCTCTCCGGGGTGGCGGCGCGCGGTCTCGATCAGGGCGAGGGCCGCCGGGGTCTCCTGTTCCGGCAGCTCGGGGACGGTCCAGCGGGGTAGTTCGCCGAGTCCGTCGGAGCCGTGGATCTCGGTGGCGAGCGCGCGGGGTCCGGTGATCGGCCCCGCCGCCCCCCGGTGGACGGGTATGCCGGTGGCGCGCTCTCCGTACGCGCCGAGCAGCCAGCGGGCGTTGGCGGTCACCGTGTCGATGCCGACGTTGCCCGCGACCGTGCACACGGCGGCCACCGGGGGGCCGGGGCGCGCGGCGGACGGGGTGACCGCCATGGCCAGGGCGTGCGCGTCGTCGAGCCCGGGGTCTGTGTCGATCACCAACACGGTCACGGTGGGGGCTCCTTGGGGGGAAGAGGGGGCGGCCGCCGGTCGCGCCGGGCCGCCGGGTGCTGGTGCGGCGGACGGCCACGGCGCCTCGGTGGGCGGGGCGGGGCTGCCTCACGCCGCGGAGGGACGGCGGCCGGAGGGTGTCAGACGGCCCTCCAGCGCGCGGTAGCGGAGCATGCTGAACTCCGGCTCCCGCTCCACTTTCTCCGTGACGAACTCCACGTCGAGCCTGCGTAGCGCCGTGAGGAGGGCGTCGACGACGGAGTGGGCGAGTGGGGCGCCGGGGCAGTAGTGCTCACCGGCACCGAAGCTGAAGGAGCGGGGGTTACCTCCCCGTTCCCTCAGTTCCAGCGGTCGCGGGTAGTAGTCCGGGTCGAAGTTGGCCGTGCCGAGGCAGAGGACGATCCGGTCGCCGGCGTCGAGGTGGTGGGTACCGACCTCGACCTGGCGCAGGGCGTAGCGGCTGGCGAACCGGAACGGTGTCGCCAGCCGGAAGATCTCCTCCCGTACGGCCCTCCGGGACAGCGGGCCGCTGAGCGCGCGGGTGGCCCGCTCCCCCGCGACGCACAGGGTCGTGACGAGCGGGTCGTAGGCACCGGTGACGATCTGGGTGAGCAGCGCCGTCGCCGTGTCGGGGCCGAACTCCGCGTCGTCCCACACCTCGCTGAGGCCGGCGACGCAGGCTGTCGGGGGGTCGGCTAGTGCGGTGCGCAGCCAGTCGCGCAGGGCGTGCGCCGCGTCGAGTGCCGCGTCGATGCGGGCCATGTCGAGCCGGGGCGTGGCCAGTTCGTTCATGACGGTGCCGCCGAGTTCGACGAGTTCGCTGGCGGCGGCGCGGCCGGTCAGTGCCGTGATGACCTCGTGTGCCAGTGGGCGGGCGATGCGTTCCATCCAGTCGAAGGTGGCCTCGCCCGTCTCGCGGAGCCGGTCCTCGGCGAGCTGCTGGCAGGAGGTGAGCAGTTCGGGGGTGGTCGTGTCGCGGAGCAGCCGGATCGCCGCGCGGCGGAGCCGTCCGTGCCGGTCTCCGTCGGAGAAGACCGGCCAGAGCGACAGGAAGTGCTTGAGTTCGGCTCTCCGCGCCCGGTCCGGCTCGGCGAGTGAGGTGACCCTGGGGTCCGATGTGCGTTCGCTCCAGAAGTCCTCGCTGGTGAGTGCTTTTTCGACGTCCGCGGCGCGGAAGGCGTACAGGGCGCTGGTTTCTGGTTCCCAGCGGTAGGGACATCCGGTGGACGCCTCGGCGAGAGTCGATGCGGGGTCGTGTGCGCTGAAGTCACCGAATATGTCGAGCATCGTTTCCCTCCGTGTGTGGGGCGGGGGGCGGGACACTCTTTTCCTTGGCTGCTGATCTGGTCCGGTTCGACACGTGGAACATCATTGCCGCGCGGTCCCAGGTGGGTACGTCCTCGGCCATGTCGAGGATGCGCCGGAGGATATCGTGATCGTCCAGAATGGCTGACACGGCCTCGGCGATCGTCACGCGTTTTTCGGGACGCCAGACGACTTCTGCCGTATCGCCGGGGCGAATTGTTCCCTCTTCGAGGACGCGGAGGTAGGCTCCGGGTCTGCGGGCTCCGTTGAAGCGTTTGGCCCAGCCCTTCTCGTCCATCCAGCCGCCGAAGGTTCCGCAGGCCATGCGCGGTGCCGTCACTTCCAGCAGCACATCGCCCACGCGCCAGCGCTCCGCGAGCACGGCGCCGGTGACGTCGAAGCCCACGAGGTCCACGTTCTCGCCGAAGACTCCGTCGCGCAGTTCCCTGTCCAGGAGGCCGGACCACCAGTCGAGGTCTTCGCGCGCATAGGCGTAGACGGCCTGGAGAACTCCTCCGTGGAAATCCGCTGTCTGCTCGTCTCCTTCGAGTCCGAGTTTTGTCACGGCCGCACCCGCGGCGACCGGGAATTTTCCGATGGCGGTCTGACCGCGACGCGCCCACGGCACTTCCACACGCTTTCCCGTGTTGACTGACGTTACGTTCCCCATGTCCGCGACACTAACGACGCGGACACGGGGCGTCCACGCGACTCCGGTGATTCTGTCAGGTCACCAGTCAGGAAACCGGAAGGTGAAATCAGCCATTCAACCGGATGGAACCAGCGGTTCTCCGGCTCTATTCGGAGCGGTTGCCGGGGAAACCGGGGAAAAGGGCCGTTCCGCTGTTTCCCGGGGTTGGTGTTCCGGCGGGTTCATCCGCGGGCGAGCCATCCGCGGTCGGCCGCGCGGTCGAGGAGCTTCTCGGTGTAGTCCCACAGCTCCCGGGAGCCGTCGCCGATGACGGACGTCCGGTCGCGGACGACGGCGTCGGTGACTCCGGGCGTGCCCCAGGTTCCGCCCCGGTTCCCGAAGTTCAGCAGCAGGGGCTGGAGGCGGTCCATGGCCTTGGCGAACCGGGCCTCCGGTGTCTTCGCCGCCTCGAACTCGTCCCAGAGGGAGCGGAAGACGCCTTCCTGGTCGTCCGGGAGGAGCGCGTAGAGCCGGTCGGCGGCCGCGCTCTCCCGTTCCGCCTTGTCCTGCCTGCCGACGTCGTCGAAGAGGCAGGTGTCGCCCGCGTAGATCTCCACCAGGTCGTGCAGCAGGACGAGTTGCACCGTCCTGCCCACGTCGATCGGCTCGTTGGCGTACTCCGCCAGCACGAGGACCATGAGCGCGAGGTGCCACGAGTGCTCGGCGTCGTTCTCCCGGCGCTCGGCCGCGAGGAGGGGGCTGAGCCGCAGCACGGTCTTGAGGCGGTCGACCTCCGCGATGAAGCCGATTTGGGTGGCGAGCCGCGGCGGGACGTCGTCGGGTTGTTCCGCCGGGTCCAGGAGGCCGGGGGGCGGGGGGTCCTGCCGCGGTGGCGTCATGGGTGTCCTCTCATCGGGTCGGTTGGTGCCCGGGTCGGGCGCCCGGGCGGGCGGTGGGTACCTCCCGGCCGGGGAGGAACCGGTGGGCGGTTCCGGGCGCGGGGAGCAGCAGCTGTTCGAGGTCGGCTGGTAGCGGGCGTCCGATCAGTCCCGCGAGGACATGGGGGGAGCAGGTGTCCCCGGCGAGAACGCCGCCCACGAGGATCCCGGTGTCCCGCCGGAGGAGGACTCGGACGTGGCGGGTGGCGTCCTCGGCGAAGACGAGGTCGAGGGTCTGGTCGTCCGGGACCGTGTCGCCGAGGACGGCGACGTTCACCCCGAGGAGTTTGAGTTCGGTCTCGTGCGCGCTGGTGCTGTCGAAGGGGGTGGCGGGCTGGCCCAGCAACTGTTCGACCACGCTGTCGGCCATGCGGTATCCCGGCGCGACCAGGCCGTGGCACCGTCCCTCGACCGCGGCGCACTCGCCGACGGCCCAGACGCGCGGGTCGGAGGTGCGACAGTACGCGTCGACGGCGACGCCGCCGCGCGGGCCGCGGTCCAGTCCCGCGGTGACGGCGAGTTCGTCCCGGGGGCGGATTCCGGCGGCGAAGACCACCAGGTCGGTCTCCAGAACGGTGCCGTCGGAGAGCGACACGGCCGCGACGGTTCCGTCCGGCCCCGCCTCGACGGAGTCGAGGCCGGTGGCGCACCGCGCGTCGACGCCGCGGAGGGTGGCGTGCCGGTGCAGCACGCGGGCGGCGCTCGCGTCGAGTTGCGCGGGCATCAGGTGGGGCGCGGTCTCGACGACGTGCGGGCGCGCGCCGAGGAGTCGCAGGGCGCTGGCCGCTTCCAGCCCGAGGAGGCCGCCGCCCACCACCACGGCGGGGCGGCCGGGGCGCGCGGCGGCGCGGAGGGCGTCGAGGTCCTCGAAGGTGCGGTAGACGTGGCAGCCGGGGAGGTCGTGTCCGGGCACCGGAGGGACGAACGGCCGCGAGCCGGTGGCCAGGACGAGGGCGTCGTAGGGCACCTCGTCCCCGTCGGCGGTGCGCACCGTCCGGGCCGCGCGGTCGATCGCGGTCGCGGGGCGGGACAGGCGGAGGTCCACCAGGGGGTCGCTGGCGAAGGTGGCGCCGGTGAGGGTGAGGTCGCCTCTGCCCTTGCCGTCCAGATAGGAGGAGAGGTGGACGCGGTCGTAGGCGGGGTGGGCTTCCTCGGCCAGGATGACGACGCGCCAGGCACCGCCGGTGTCGCGCGTCCTGAGCCGTTCGGCGGTCCGGTGGCCGACCGGCCCGTACCCGGCCAGCAGGAGTGTGCGGGTCACGACGCCCTCCCCAGTCGGTTCGCGGACTCGCTGGCCCAGCTGGAGCAGAGGGCGCGCACCCGCTCGTGACAGTTGCCGCAGCCGGTGGTGGCGCGGGTGGTGGAGGCGAGGGCGGCGACGGTGCGGGAACCGGCGTCCCAGGCGCGGGCCAGGTCGCGTTCGGAGACGCTGTTGCACCGGCAGACCAGGACGTCCCCCTCCGGTTCGGTCTCGTCCGCGGCGGGCCGGGGCGGCAGGTCCAGCAGCAGCCCGAGCCGGTCTGAGGGGAGCGGCCTGCCGCTCCGGTGCAGGCTACGGATGGTGGCGATGGCACGGGGTACGCCGAGCAGCACCGCGGTCACCACGCGGTCGTCGCGCAGGGTGAGGCGGGCGTACCGCTGGCGGGTCCGGTCGGTGAGGGTGACGGTGCGCAGGTCCGGCGCGTGGTCGTCGGCCGGTTCGCCGAGGCGGCAGAGGTCGACCGCCGGGGTGCGCAGACGGAGGGTGGGTGGGGCGGGCCGGTAGTGGGCGGGGTGCCCGGTGAGGGTGGCGGCGAGTACCTCGGCCTGTTCGCGCGCGGCGTCGATGCCCCGGGTGGCCCGGTCGCCGGGTGCGGCGCAGTCGCCGATGGCGCGCACCCGTGGGTCGGAGGTGCGCAGCTGGTCGTCGACGGTGATCCCGTCGCGGACCGTCAGGCCCGCCTCCTGGGCCAGGCGCGTCTCGGGGGTGACGCCGGTGCACAGGACGAGGGTGTCCGCGTCGAGGTGGGTGCCGTCAGCCAGCCGTACGTGGCCGGGGGCGCGGTGCGTCACGGTGGTGCCGGTCCGGACGGCGACGCCCGCGTGCCGCAGGCGCGCGGTGAGCATGTCCCCGCATGTGCCGTCGAGTTGGGCGGCGAGTGGGTGGGGTTCGGCGCACACCAGCGTGGTCGCGAGGGAGCGGTCGGCCAGCGCGCTGGCGGTCTCCACCCCGAGTGGCCCACCGCCGAGGACGACCGCCGTCCGTCCGGTGACGCGCTCGCAGTCGGCCGCGTCGCGCACGGCCGTCACCCCGGTCGCCAGCCGTCCGCCGGGGCCCACGGACCCGGGGATGGCGGGGAGTTCGGGGCGTGCCCCGGTGGCGAGGACGAGGGTGTCGTAGGGGTGGGTGGTGACGGCGCCTCCCCGCCGGGCCCGGACGTGCCGTCGCGAGCGGTCGATGCCGAGGGCGACGGTGTCCAGGTGGACGCGGGCGCCGGGTGGCGGTGGGAGGTGTGTCGCCTGGGGGCTGAGCCGCCCGGCGAGGACGGCGGTGAGCAATGGCCGGTGGCAGGCGGGGGTGGGTTCGGCTCCCAGCAGGGTGACCTCTCCCCGGTGTCCGAGCTGTGCAAGACGTTCCGCGAGGCGGTGGGCGGCGGGCCCGTTGCCGATGACGAGCACCCGGTTCACGGTGTCTCTCCCTGTTCGGGGGCCGGGGTGACCCGGACCGCGCAGACCTTGAACTCGGGCATGCCGCTGACGGGGTCGAGCGCCGGGTGCGTGACCAGGTTCGCGCGGCCCGCCCCGGGAAAGTGGAACGGCAGGAAGACGGTGTCGGGGCGCATCGTCGCGTCGAGCCGGGTGCGGGCGGTCATGCTGCCGCGCGCGGAGGTGATCCGGGCCAGTTCGTGGTCGGCCAGTCCGGACTGACGGGCCGTGTCGGGGTGCATCTCGACGAACGGCTCGGGAACGGCCGCGCGCAGTTCGCCGACTCTGCGGGTCTGCGCGCCGGACTGGTAGTGCGCCAGCACCCTGCCGGTGGTGGCGTAGAGGGGGTAGGGGTCGCTGGTCTCCTCCGCTGGCCCCCGGTGGTCGACCTCGGCGAACCGGGCTCTGCCGTCGGGGTGGGCGAACCGGTCGTGGAAGAGGCGTGGGGTGCCCGGGTGCGGTTCCGGGGTTTGGGGGCAGGGCCAGTACAGGGCCTCTCCGTCGTCCAGACGCCGGTAGGTGATGCCCGAGTAGTCGGCCCTGCCGCCGCGCGAGGCCGCGCGGAGTTCCTCGAACACCGTCCGCGGTTCGGTGGGGTACCGCTCGGGGGGTTCGCCGAGGCGCACGGCGAGGTCGTGCAGTACCCGCAGGTCGTCGCGGACTCCGTCCGGTGGTGGCAGCAGGGCGCGGCGGCGCAGCAGGCGGCCTTCGAGGTTGGTGAGGGTGCCCTCCTCCTCGGCCCACTGGGCGACGGGCAGGACCACGTCTGCCAGGCGCGCGGTCTCGGAGGGGACGAAGTCGGCGACGACGAGGAGGTCGAGGGCGGCGAGCCGTTCGGTGACGCGGGAGGCGTGGGGGGCGGAGACGGCGGGGTTGGAGCCGAACACCAGGAGGGCTCGTGGTCCCTGGTCGGTGCCCAGCGCGTCGAGGAGTTGGTAGGCGGGTCGTCCGGGGCCGGGCAGTTGGTCCGGGCCTACGCCCCACACTCCGGCGACGTGGGCGCGGGCGGCGGGGTCGGTGATGAGCCGGTATCCGGGGAGCTGGTCGGCCTTCTGTCCGTGTTCCCTGCCGCCCTGTCCGTTGCCCTGGCCGGTGAGGCAGCCGTAGCCGCTGCCGTCGCGTCCGGGGAGGCCGAGGGCGAGGGCGAGGTTGATGAGGGCGGCGGCGGTGTCCGTCCCGGTGCTGTGCTGTTCGACGCCGCGTCCGGTCAGGACGTACGCGCCACGGGAGCGGGCGAGCATCCGTACCGCCTGGTGCTGGGCGTGGGCGGGGACGCCGGTCACCTCCTCGACCCGTTCGGGCCGCCAGGTCAGGGCGCGGTGTACCGCGGCGTCGAAGCCGTGGGTGCGCTCGCGGATGTACGTCTCATCGAGCAGTCCGTCCACGGTGGCGGCGTGCAGGAGGCCGAGGGCGAGGGCCAGGTCGGTGCCGGGGGCGGGCTGGAGGTGGAGCGCGGCGCGTTCGGCGGTCGGGGTACGCCGCGGGTCGACGACGATCAACTGGGCGTGGGTGAGGTGCCGCATCAGCGGCGGCATGGTCTCGGCGACGTTCGCGCCGGCCAGCAGGACCGTCTCGGCGCGGGCGAGGTCGGTGACGGGGAAGGGCAGTCCCCGGTCCAGGCCGAAGGCGGCGTTGCCCGCGGCGGCGGCGGACGACATGCAGAACCGGCCGTTGTAGTCGATCTGGCTGGTGCCGAGGGCGAGCCGGGCGAACTTGCCCAGCAGGTAGGCCTTCTCGTTGGTCAGGCCGCCGCCGCCGAACACCGCCACGGCGTCGGGGCCGTGCTCGTCGCGGATCGCGCGGAGCCGGTGGGCGACCGTGTCCAGCGCGGTGGTCCAGGAGGTGCGGCGCGGCTGACCGTCCGGGCCGCGCAGCAGGGGCTGGGTCAGCCGGTCGGGCGCGGTCAGGAGGTCGGGCGCGGTCCAGCCCTTGTGGCACAACCGGCCCTGGTTGACGGGGAAGTCGGCAGGACGCACCGTCACGCCGTCGCGTCGGCCGCCGCCGAGTGTCGTGCCGCACTGTAACGCGCAGTACGGGCAGTGGGTGGATACCTGGGCGCCGGTGGATGTCGGTAGGTCACACATGATCGGCTTCCCTGACGGTGGCGACGGGCTGCTGCTGGACGGGGTCTGGCCGCGAGTAGACCCTCCGGAGCACGGCCAGGCAGAGGGCGTAGTACGCGAGGAAGGCGAGGAAGGCCGGGACGCCGCTGCCGAAGCCGTCGTAGGCGAGGGTGAAGGCGAGGTTGACGGCGGCTCCGCCGAGCGCGCCGATCGCCCCGGCCAGCGCGATGACCGCGCCGGAGAGGCCGCGCGAGCGCGCGAACGCGGTCCGGGCGTCGCCCCCGGTGGTGATCTCGTGCTGGGCTCGTCTCGCGAACACGGCGGGGATCATCTTGTAGGTGGAGCCGTTGCCGAGTCCGCTGAGGACGAAGAGGGCGGAGAACCCGGTGAGGAACAGCGTGAAGGAGTGCAGGCCCGCCGCCGCGACGAGCAGCGTGGTTCCGCCGCCCATGCCGAGGAAGACCCAGAAGGTCACCCGGGCCCCGCCGAGGCGGTCGGCGAGCCGGCCGCCCAGGGGACGCGCGAGGGAGCCGAGCAGGGGGCCGAGGCAGGTGTAGCCCACGGCCTCCGCCGGGGAGGCGCCGAACTCCGCGCGCAGCACGAGGCCGAAGGCGAAGCCGTAGCCGATGAACGAGCCGAAGGTGCCGACGTACAGGAGGGAGATCCACCAGGTGTCGGGGGTGCGGAGGGCCTCGCGCTGTGCCCCCGAGCGGGTCCGCACCGTGTCGGCGGTCGCGAGGTTGTCCAACTTCCAGGCCGACAGCGCGGTGGCGACCAGGATCAGCGGGACGTAGACGGCCGCGACGTAGGCGGGGTGGGTGTCGCCGGCGAGGACGATGACGGCCAGTCCGACGAGTTGCACCACCGCGACGCCGAGGTTGCCGCCGCCCGCGTTGAGTCCCAGGGCCCAGCCCTGGAGGCGCTGCGGGTAGAAGGCCGTGATGTTGGTCATCGAGGAGGCGAAGTTGCCGCCGCCCACTCCGGCGAGGGCCGCGATGAGGAGGAACACCCACAGGGGTGTTCCGGGCCGCTGGACGAAGTGGAGCGCCAGCAGGGTGGGGAGGAGCAGGATTCCGGTGGCGAACACCGTCCAGTTCCGCCCGCCGAACCGGGTCACCGCGTAGCTGTAGGGCAGCCGCAGGAGCGCGCCGACGACCGTGGGGACGGCGACCAGGAGGAACTTCTCTCCCGGTCGGAAGGAGAGGCCGATCTCGGGGGACATGAACAGGACGAGAACGGCCCACAGGGACCACACCGAGAACCCGACGTGCTCGGAGAGGACGGACAGCGCGAGGTTGCGGCGGGCGACGCGGTGGCCGCCGCGCGCCCAGGCGTCCTCGTCCTCGGGGTTCCAGCCGGTGAGCCAGCCTTTTCGGGTGCCGTGTGCTGCGGGCATGAGCTACTCCGGAGGGGTCACGTCCCCGGGCCCCGCACGGCCGGGGCCCGGGGAGAGGACGGCTGGGAGGTGGGCGGCCGCCGCTGGGTCAGCCCACCATCTTCGTCAGGTGCTCCAGGTGCTCCGCGTAGGTGCCCTCGGCCGCGGCGTAGCGGATGGGGCGCACCTGCCCCACCAGGACCTCGGGGGCCCCGGGGTCGGCCGTGAGCAGGGACATCACCTCGTCGAGGAACTCCTCCAGCGGCATGGCCCACTCGGCCTCCTGCTGGTTCATCAGCGTGGTGCGCACGCCGGGGGGAGCGATCTCGTGCACCTCGACCGGTGTCCCCCGCAGCTGGACGCGGAGGCTCTCGCTGAAGGAGTGCAGGGCCGCCTTGGTCGCGCTGTAGGTCGGGGTCGCCGGCAGCGGCACGAAGGCCAGCCCGGAGGTGACGTTGAGGATCGCGGCGTGCTCGCGCTCCCGCAGCCGGGGCAGCAGGGCGGCGGTCATCCGAAGGGTGCCGAGCAGGTTGGTGGACACCGTCCGCTCGGACACCTCCAGCCAGTCGTCGCCGGACAGGTCCTCGGGCAGCATGATTCCGGCGTTGTTGATCAGGACGTTCAGCCGCGGGTGGGTGCGGGCCAGCTCCTCGGCGGCCGCACTGATCGAGTCGGGGTCGGTGACGTCGAGTCGCAGGGCGGATATGCCCTCGTGCTCGGCGCTGATGCTCTCCAGCAGGTCGGTGCGGCGGCCGGCGACGATCACGTCGTTGCCGGCGTCGCGCAGTCGCAGGGCGAGGCCGAGGCCGATGCCGGAGGTGCCGCCGGTGATCAGGATGGTGTTTCCGGTGAGGCGCATGGGGATGTCCTTCCGGCCGCGCGAGCGCGGCGTGGCGGTGGCGGTGGTGAGGTGGTGGCGGGGCGGGGCGCGAGGTACACGCGGAGCGCGGTACGCGGGTGGGGGGCGCGGCCCGGGCGCGGGGGTGGCGGGGCCTCCCCCGCGCCCGGGAGGACGGGGCTTACGCGGGAACGGCGTGGGGGAAGGTGAAGAAGCCGTGCGGGTCGTAGGTGCGCTTGATCTCGCTCAGCCGCGGCAGGTTGGGCCCGTAGTAGGCCTCCGCGTGGTCGGTGAGTTCGACGTCCGGGAAGTTGACGTAGGACCGGCCGTTGGAGTACGGGTCGATGGCGTCGAACTGGTCGTTGACCCAGCTCTCGGCGGCGGCTCGGTCCTCGGCGTCCGGCGTGGGGTCGCTGAGGTTGACCATCAGGGTCCCGCTGTAGAGGGCGTCACGGTGTGGCCAGGCGGTGGAGTCGACGGACGGTATGTTGGCGTTCTTGCCCAGCGCGAGGAGGCTGACGGCGCGGGACTGGCCCGCGCGGCGGTCCTTGTCGAAGGCGGCGAGCAGCGCGTCCACTCCGGAGGACGGCAGGACGCGGCTGAACTTGCGCCCCCGGTTCTTGACCCACGCCTGCCGGGGTACCGCGGCGTGCCGGTTGGCTCCGACGAGGCGGCACTCCTCGGGCGCGGTGTCCTCGCAACCGAAGACGCGCATCATCGCCTTCTCGTAACTCATGTCCTCGACCGCCCGGGTGGCCGGTTCCTTCCCCACCAGCGAGACCAGTTCGGCCAGTTCGGCCTCCAGCTGCTTCATGGTGCCCAGGTGGGCGCCGGTGACGACGAACACCGGCTGGGCTCCGGGCTTGGCGTCGGGGAGGTCGAGGATGCCGTCGGCGGCGAGGTCGGCGGAGGCCCGCACCGACCAGTCGAGGAAGCCCTGGACGGCACGCTGGGCGTCGTCCCAGGACCAGGTGAGCGTGTAGTGGCCGACCCGGGGGATCCGCGCGGGCTCCAGCTCGAAGTCGGTGACGATGCCGAAGTTGCCGCCTCCCCCGCCGCGCAGCGCCCACAGCAGGTCGCGATGGCTGTCCTCGGAGGCGGTGACGATGCGTCCGTCCGCCAGCACGACCTGGGCGGAGCGCAGACTGTCGGAAGCGGGGCCGTACTTGCGGTAGAGCCAGCCGGTGCCGCCGCCGGTGAAGAAGCCCCCGGGGCTGACGGTCGCGCAGAAGCCGCCGGGGACGGTGAGTCCGTGCGGTGATAACTGGGAGACGATGTCGACAGCGAGTGCCCCGGGACCGACGGAGACGGAGTCCGGCCCGGGGCGCACGCGGTTGAGGCGGGTGAGGTTGATGACCATGCCCTCGGAGGTGGACCACCCGCCGTAGCTGTGGCCACCGCTGCGCACGGCGGTGTGGACGCCGTTGTCCTGTGCGAAGAGCATCGCGGTCCGGACGTCCCGCGCGGTTTCCGCCTGGACGACGGCCTGCGGGTGGATGGAGTCGAACATGGCGCTGGCGAGCTGCCGGGCCCGGTCGTAGTCGTCGTGGCCCGGCGTGACCAGGTCGCCGGTCAGCTTGCTGGCCAGATGGTCCCACGGCACGGTGCTGCCCGGCTTGGGACGGGGTCGCGCGCCGATGACGGAGACACCGGCCGTCGCGCTGAGTCCGACCCCGGCTGCCAGCAGTGACCTGCGGTTCATCATGCGGAAGTTCCTCCCTGAGTGATGGTTCCCTGCGGTGCCGGCCGGTGAACGGCAGCCGGCAGGTCACTGGCCAGGGCCGTCAGCAGTCGCTGCCAGCGCGGGGCTCGTTCCGCCGGTGCCGCGGGGTGTTCGACACCCACCCAGTCCGTCACCGGCCGGATACCGTACAGGGCGTTGACCAGCCACGTCTCGCAGTCGAACAGCTCCGCCGGGGAGACCGTCTCCTGCCGGACCGGCACGCCGTTCCACCTGGCCAGCTGGACGACGAGGGCGCTGGTGACGCCCGGCAGCAGGTGGGGGCCGGGAGGGGGCAGGCACAGCGTGTCCCCCCGCCACCACAGGGGGCTCGCCGTCGTCGACTCGGTGACCGCGCCGTCCGCGGTGCTCAGCAGGGCGTCGTCCGCCCCGGCCTCCTGGGCCCGCCGCCGGATTCCGGCGAGCAGGTCGAGGTCGGGTCCCTTGCGGTACGGCATGGCGCGCGGATCGGCGTGCGGCCAGGGCAGGACGCGGATGACGGCGCCGCGGTGGGGAGCGTGGCGCAGCCACAGGGACAGGGCGCCGCCGGGCCGCAGTTCCACGCGCGGGAACCACGCTCCGCGGCGCGGCAGCCGGGCGAGGACGTCCCGCCAGAAGTCCACGCGCGCCCGTTCGGCCACGCCCTCCCGGGCACAGGCCCGGGAGAAGCGTTCCGCGTGGCGTCCGACGTCGCGGACACGGCCGTCCTCCACCAGCCAGGAGTCGGCCGCCAGCAGCGGGCCGCCGGGGGCGGTGGCCGGGCCGAACCCCTCGTCGGGGTCCCAGCGGAGCCACTGTTCGGCCGGGGCCGGATCCGTCGGGTTCATCGGCTCAGTACCGTCCTCGGGTGTTGGTCGGCGCCCCCGCGCGCGGTCCGTACGGCGCCCGCTCCAGCCACTCGCCGCACGCCGGGATCACCGGGGACAGTGAGGCCCCCACGGCCTGCCGCAGCCGGGTCAGCCGGCTCCGGGGGCGCAGGTGCGACAGGGCGGTGCGCGCCGCCTCGCTGTTGAACCGGGCTGCCTCCCGCCGTTCGGTGGCGAACGTCCCGACCGGGTGCGCGCTTCCGGCCGGGTCGGCGAGGGCCTTGGCCACCGCGTCGGCGGCGGCCACCGAGTCGGCGATCCCGCTGTTCATCCCCCGGGCGCCGAAGGGCGGAAAGAGGTGGGCGGCTTCCCCGACGAGCAGCACCCGGTGCCGCGGGTCGGTGAAGCGCTCCGCGACCACGTGCAGGAAGTGGTATTTCGACACCCACAGCATCCGGGTGGCGTACTTCTCCCCCACCACCCGCGCCACCCAGCGCGCGGCCGTCTCCTCCCCGGCCCAGTCCTCGGGGCGATCGCCGTCCTTGCACTGGAGGTCGAGCTGGAAGCCGCCCGCGAACGGCACGCGCATCACGCTGCGTCCGCCGAGGGCCGGATGCTCGTAGGTGAACACCCGCTCCAGCGGCGCCGGATCGTCGGGGTCCTCCTCGATGTCCACCACCACGTGGAAGGACTCGGAGCGCTCGCCGTGCAGGGGGATCTCCTGGGAGCGGCGGACCGCCGACCGCGCCCCGTCCGCGCCGATGACGTAACTCGCCTCGTACACCGCTTCGTTGACGGTTCCCGCGGTGCCGGTGTCACCGCCGGTGCGGACCCGTACGCCGTCGTCCGTGACCGCGACGCCGGTGACCGGTGCTCCCCAGCGGAAGGTGACGCCCTCCTCCCGGCAGGCCTCCAGCAGGTGCCGCTCCGTCTCGACCTGCCGCAGACTGGTGAACGGCGGGAGTGCGCTGGTCTGGTGGGGCGGGTAGCTGCGGGCGAAGACCTCCCGGGTGCGGTAGACGGTGCGCCGGGTCGGCCACACCACCCCGTTGCGGGTCAGCGTGGTCTCCAGTCCCGGCCTGATCTGGCCGAGCAGGCGCAGCGACTCACGGTGGACGAACAGCGCGCGGCTGCCGGGGCGTGTCCGGTCCTCCGGTTCGGCCTCCAGGACGGTGACCGGCAGACCGTGGCTGCGCAGCGCGAGCGCGGCGGTGAGTCCGACCGGCCCGGCGCCGGCGACCAGGACGGGGGCCCGTTCGGGCCGATGGGCATGGGGCGGCATGACGGTTCTCCTCGGGCTCGTCCGAACAGCTCGTCAGTCGGAGGCGCCCGTGGAGGGCACGCTGTTCTCCGGGACCTCGCGGACCTCGGGGGTGTCGGGATTCTCGCGCAGCATCCTGGCGATCTCCACCCGCTGTACCTTCCAGGTCGAGGTACGGGGCACCTCGGTGAACGGCCAGTGCAGGGGGGCGGCGAGCGGGGGCAGACCGGAGGTGGCGCGGGCCCAGCGCTCGGGGTCGAGCGGGGCGTCCCCCCGGGTGCAGACGACCGGGACCGGCTCCCCCTCGGGGCTGGTCACGATGATGACCTCAAGGAGTTCCTCCAGGCGGGAGAGGAGGACGTCCTCCAGTTCCAGGTTGCTGTCGATGTCGCCGATCTGGTCGATCTCACGGTCGATGAGGTGGAGCCTGCGGAAGCGGCCGAGGGAGCCCATGTCACCGAGGCGCCACCAGCCGTCGTGGATGTTGTCGAGGTAGCGCTCGTGCTCGCCGAGATAGGTCATCACCCGCCCGCGGCCGCGGAGTTCGAGGTGGCCCGGCTCGCCCCGGCGCACCGGCCGGCCGCTGTCGTCGACCACCCGCAGCCGGATGAAGCCGGGCAGGACGTAGCCGACGTCCCGGCCGTCGTTCCGCGCCGCGCTCTTCCTGGTGTACCAGGCTCCGGAGATGGGCCCGGTCTCGCTCTGCCCGTACAGCTGGACGAGCAGCGGGCGCGGGCGGGCGGACGCCCTGAGCAGCCGCTGGATGGTGCGGGGGTGGATGGCGTCGAAGGTGCTGCTGTAGTAGCGGACGCTGGAGAGGGGGGCGCCCGGCGCGTCGGCCAGGTCCTCCCACTGGATGAAGTTGTTCGGGTGCGTCTCGACGAGGCCGGGGCGGTGCCGGACGAATATCGGCGCGATCCGTTCCGGCGCCGGGTCGTTGAGGATGACGAGCGGGTTGCCGTAGTTCAGGAAGACGCCCAGGGAGTGGAAGAAGCGGGAGTGCACGAAGGACATGCACAGCGCCACCGTCTCCTTCTTCCGGATGGGCCAGGCGATGACCTGCTGGGGCAGCAGCCGGTGGTGGAGCGCCGTCGCGTTGTGGACCATCAGCTTGGAGACGCCCGTGGTGCCCGAGGTGTGGGTGATCAGGGCGGGTTGTGAGGGGTGCATCCGCACCGCGGGGCGGCGGGGCAGCCCGTTCAGCTCGGCGAGCAGCCGCAGTTCGGCGTGTGGCTCGGTCCCGGCGAGCAGCGTCTCGTGGGTGAGGTCGCGGACGGGCACGCCGTCCAGCGGCCCGGTCAGCTTGGCGGCGTCGGTGATCAGCCAGGGCTTGTCCAGCCGGGTCAGCAGTTCGCTGACGATCTCGCCGGGGAGGACGGAGGAGATCATGACGGGCACGGCGCCGATCCGGGCGACCGCGCTGGCCAGCAGCGAGATGTCGAAGTTGTCGGTCTTGTGGACGGCGACGCGTTCACTGGGCCGGACGCCGGTCTCCCACAGCCGGGCGGAGAGGTCGTCGACCACGTCGGCGAGGGAGGCGTAGGTGAAGGCGGTTCCCCGGTCGGGGAAGGTGGAGAGCGGCTGGTCGAGGGTGACCGGCACCGCGGGGTGGGTAGCGGCGGCCCGCTCCCACAGCAGTCCGAGGTAGAAGGCCTTCTCCGGCGCTGGCCCGGAACTCCCGGGCGACGCGGCGGGCTTGAGGATCCGGCGGAGCAGGGGGAGCTGACGGGCGGTCGGGAACGCAGAGAGCATGGTGAGACCACTTTCTGGGCGGGTGGACGGGGGCCGGGGTCACCAGCTGCCGTGGCGGACGAGGAAGCGCTGGAGCTTTCCCGTGGCGGTTCGGGGCAGGACCGGGGTGACCCGTACGGAGCGCGGCACCTTGTAGGGCTCCAGGTGGGTCCGGGCGAGAGCGAGGAGTTCCGCCTCCAGCGCCACCGGGTCGGTGCCGTCCTGGCGGGGGACCACGTAGGCACGGAGTTTGGAGGCGCCGCGCTCGTCGCGGAGGCAGGCGACCGCGATGTCGTGGACCGCCGGGTGACGTGCCAGCACGCGCTCCACCTCCAGCGGGGAGAAGGTGATGCCGCCGACCATCTCCAGGTCGTCGGTGCGTCCGCACGGGGTCAGGCTGCCGTCGGGGTGGCGCACGGCGCGGTCGCGGGTGCACAGCCAGCCGTCCACCAGGGTGCGGGCGGACTCCTCGGGCAGCCCGTGGTATCCGCGGGTGACCGTGGGGCCGCGCACCCACAGCTCCCCCACCGAACCGTCCGGTACGGGCCGCCCGGCACGGTCCCGGATCTCCGCCTCGAAGCCGGGGGCCGGGCGGCCCACGGTGCCGGGGGCGTGGAAGGCCACGCCGTTGGTGGCGATGGCGTGCCCGGCCTCGGTGGAGCCGAGCTGGTCGTAGAGGGGCGCACCGAGGAAGGCGGTGGCGCGCTCGCGGAGGTCGTCCGTCAGGCGCTCCCCGGCGGAGACGGCCGCGCGAACGCTGGCGAAGTCGGCGGCGTCGGTCTCCGCGAGGATGTTGGCGTAGGCGGAGGGGACGGCGAACAGGTAGGTGACCCGGTGCCGGGCGGCGAGGGCGGCGATCCGGGCGGGCTTGGGCGGTTCCGGCTCCAGGACCGCGGCGCCACCGGACCAGAGCGGGAAGGCCAGGGAGTTCCCCAGCCCGTAGGCGAAGAACAGCTTCGAGACGGAGAGCGCGACGTCCTCCGCGCCGAAGCCGAGGACCTGGGCGCCCGCGCCCGTCTGGTACAGCTCCAGGTCGGCGTGGCGGTGGACAACTCCCTTCGGTAGACCGGTCGTTCCAGAGGTGTACTGGAGGTACAGCGGCTGGTCGGCTGAGGCCGGGGCCGCCGGGGCGGGGGCGCGGGTGGCGGCGGAGGCCAGCAGCCGCTCCCCCGTCAGCCGGGGCGCGTCCGGGAAGTGGCCGGCCAGCGTGTCCTCGGCGAGGACGAGGTGGGCGCCGCTGTCCTTCGCGAGGTACTGGTGCCGTTCGGCGGTCAGGCCGGGGTTGGCGAGGACGGCGACAGCGCCGAGCCGGGCGGTGGCGAGGAACGCGACGACCCACGCGATGCCGTCGGGCAGCGCGATGAGGACGCCGCGGCCCGCGGTGACCCCGTGCTCGGCGAGTAGCGTGGCGGCGCGGGCGGAGAGGTCGTGCACCCGCCCGTGGGTGACCGTCCGGTCCGCCTCGTGGAAGGCCGGACGGTCGGTCCAGCCGCGTTCCGCGGTGGCGGCCTCCAGCGCTGCTGCGACGTTCATGGGCGGTGGGCTCCCGTCGTCGGTGGGTGTCGGTCCCCGGGTTCGCGGGGGTGCGCCGCGGTCGGTGGTGGTCCGCCGGGCCGGTGGCGGGCGGTCACGCCGGGGTGGGCTTCCGCTGGCGGAAGGCGCGCAACGGGGCGGTGGCCTTGAGGACCATCTCGTCGAACTCCTCGTCGGCGTCGGAGTCGAGGACGATCGCTCCGCCGGCTCCCACCCGCCACCGGTCCCCGACCCGGACGGCGGTGCGGATGACGATGTTCAGGTCGGCGGTCCCGTTGGTGGACAGCAGGCCGATGGAGCCGGAGTAGACCCCGCGGGCCTCGGTCTCCAGCGCGTCGATGATCTCCATCGTGCGGAGTTTGGGAGCGCCGGTCATCGAGCCGCCGGGGAAGCAGGCGCGTACCACGTCGATGGCGTCGAACCCGGCGCGGACCCGGCCCCGGACGGTGGACACCAGCTGGTGGACGGTGGTGTAGCTCTCGGTGACCATCAGCCGGGGCACGTGGACGCTGCCCACCTCGCACACCCGCCCCAGGTCGTTGCGGAGCAGGTCCACGATCATGAGGTTCTCGGCGCGGGTCTTCGCGCTGGTCGTCAGTGAGGAGCGCAGCGCCTCGTCCTCCGCCGGGGTCGCGCCGCGCGGCACCGTCCCCTTGATCGGCTTGGTCTCGGCGACGCCGGACCTGTCGATGCTGAGGAACCGCTCCGGCGAGGAGCTGGCGATCTCGACTTCGCCCAGTCGCAGGTAGGACGCGTACGGGGCGGGGTTGGCCCGGCGCAGGGCGCGGTAGTAGGTGTAGCCGTCGATGTCCTCGGCGGGCAGCCACGCGCCGGTGGTGAGGCACACCTCGTAGCTCTCCCCCGCCCGCAGGTTGCGGTCGATCTCCTCGATGCGGGAGCGGTAGGCGGCGCGGCCGAGGGTGAGCCAGGACTCGGCGTCGACGCCCTCACCGATCTCGACGGGCTCGGCCGGGCGGAGCGACAGGAGCGTCGCCGCCGTCGTGTCGAGCCAGCGGACGGCCGCGGCCTCGGTTCCGGCGCGCAGGTCGCTGAGGGCGAGCAGGTAGGTGCTGCCCTCCT
This sequence comes from Streptomyces sp. AJS327, assembly GCF_013450295.1. Taxonomy (GTDB): domain Bacteria; phylum Actinomycetota; class Actinomycetes; order Streptomycetales; family Streptomycetaceae; genus Streptomyces. Next base: position 2,530,435 of record NZ_SKBR01000001.1, on the reverse strand, counting down.
GGTGGTCGACGACGATGACCCGGTCGGCGAAGATCCAGACCGCGTCCGGCGCCGGTGAGGTGTGGGTGTTGGCCGAGCCGAGGTCGCCCTTCAGCTCGTAGCCGAAGTACCCGACGTAGCCGCAGGTGAAGTCGAAGGGCAGGCCGGGCACGTCCAGGCGTCGGCGGCTCAACTGCCCCTGGAGGTAGTCGAACACGGTGCCCGGGACGCGCCGCACCCGTCCGTCGCTCCCCGTCACCTCCACCCCGCTCTCGTGGGACCGGTAGCGGACGGTCTCGGCGAGCGGGCCCGAGGCGTCGCCCAGGTAGGAGAAGCGGGAGCGGCCCGGTTCGACGTGGGCGCTGTCCAGCCAGTAGGCGGGTACCGGGGAGTCGCCGTACAGGCGGGTGAAGGCGGCCTCGGTGTCGGCGGCGGTCTCCAGGGTGCGGACGTGCACCTTGAAGCCCGCGGCGGGTCCGTCGGGCGGCAGGCTCCGGCGCGCGGGGGCGGTGGGGCCGGGTCGCGCCACGGGGGTGCGCGCCGCGGCACGGGCGGAGGGGTGGCGCCGCTGGTGGTCGAGGGTGAGCGTGCGGAAGTTGTCCAGCATCCGGCGCCCGTGTTCGGTGGAGACGGACTCGGGGTGGAACTGCACGCCCCAGAGGGGGCGGACACGGTGCCGCAGCCCCATGATCACGCCGTCTTCCGACCAGGCGGTCGCCTCCAGGGTGTCCGGGAGGGGCGTGGCCACGCTCAGCGAGTGGTAGCGGACCGCGGTGAAGTCCTGCGGGAGCCCGGCGAAGACGTCCCGTTCGTCGTGGGTGATCCGGCTGAGGTAGCCGTGCCGCGGCTCGGGGGCGGGCACCACGTCGGCGCCCTCCCCCAGGCCGATGCCCTGGTGCCCGAGGCAGACCCCGAGCACGGGGATCCGCGCGGCCTCCAGTATCCGCGCGGAGACGCCGAAGTCGCGGGGGCGGGCGGGGTGTCCCGGTCCGGGCGAGATGACGACGTTGTCGAAGGCCGTGAGGTCGATGTCGGCGGCGTCCGGCGCGTCGTTGGTGACGACGACCGGTTCGGCTCCGTTGACCTCCGCTATCAGCTGGTACAGGTTGTACGTGTACGAGTCGTAGTTGTCGATCAACAGGGTTCTCATCGCACTGCCTTCCCGGGACGCGGTGTTGCGCGAGCTGCGGGGCGGGTCAGCCCTTGACGATCAGTTCGGAGACCGTCTGGGCGGCCAGGAGCGCCTGGCGGTCGTTGAGGCGTGGGTCGCAGAGCGTGCGGTAGGCACGGCCGAGACCGGCCTCGTTCCGCGGGCCGTCGGCGTCGAGGCACTCGGTGACGTGGTCGCCCGCGATCTCCAGGTGGACGCCGCCGGGCCACTGGCCCGACCCGTACATCACCTCGAAGAATCCGGTGATCTCGTCGAGCACGGCGCTCATGTGCCGGGTCTTGAACCCGTCCGCCGTCGTGACGGTGTTGCCGTGCATGGGGTCGCAGGCCCACACCACCTCGTGGCCCGCGGCGCGGACCGCCTCGCTCAGGACCGGAAGTGACTCGCGCACCTGGCCGGCGCCGAAGCGCCCGATGAGGGTCAGCCGTCCCGGTCGGCGGTGCGGATCGAGCCGGGCGCAGAGCTGGGTGAGCGCCTCCGGGCTGGTGCGGGGGCCGACCTTGCAGGCGACCGGGTTGGCGACCGCCGTGAGGAACGCGACGTGCGCGCCGTCGGCCCGGCGGGTCCGCTCCCCGATCCACGGCAGGTGGGTGGAGAGCAGGTAGTGCTCCCCGGTGTGCGCGTCCCGGCGCACCAGTCCCTGCTCGTAGTCGAGGACCAGCGCCTCGTGGCTCGTCCACAGGCCGGTGTGCCGCCACCCGCCGTCGTGCCTGCTGGTCTGGCCGTAGTCGGGCAGCACGGAGCGCAGGCTTCCGTCCCAGGCGCGCAGGGGCAGGTCCCGTACGTCGGCGGTGTGCCAGCGGTGCAGCGCGGACGCCCGTTCGTGGGCGAGCAGATGGAGTTCGTTGAGCACCGCTCGGGCGGTGGTGTAGGCCGTCAGCATGCGCCAGGGGTCGGGGACCCGGGCGGCCGCCTCGGGTGTGTGCGCGTTGACCATGTCGCCGCGGTAGACCGGCAGGACCTGTCCGTCGACGGTCTCCTCGGACTGCGAGCGGGGCTTGGCGTGCTGGCCCGCGATGCGGCCGACGGTGACGGTGGGCAGGTCGCAGTGGCTGCTGATCAGCTCGGCCATCTCCCCGATGACGCGGTGCTTCCCGCGTACGGCGGTGAGTCCGGCGGCGCCCACCGGTTCGGCGCAGTCACCGGCCTGGAGCAGGAACGCGCGGGCCGCGCCGACGTGGACGAGGGCGGAGCCGAGGCGGCGTACGTCGGCCGGCGAGGTCAGCGCGGAGGCCAGGGCCAGCTGGTCCTGGACCTGCACGACCGCGTCGAGGTCCGGCCACGGGGGCTGTTGCTCCGCCGGGAGGTTGCGCCACTCGGTGACCGGCGGCGGAGGCGCGGCGGGTGCTGGAGGGGCCGGTGCTGGAGGGGCCGGTGCTGGAGGGGCCGGCGTGGGGTGGGCGATGCGCAAGCTCATCACTCCCGTCGGTGGGGCATGGAGGGGCTCGGGGTCGGTGACGCGGTGGACCGGTCAGTCCGGGTTCTCGGAGGTGACCAGGCCCTTGGGTTCGAGCAGGAACTGGGCGAGGCTGCCGTCGTGCGGCGTCTCGGGAACCCCGGCCCAGGGGGTGGTGCGGCCCGTGACGACCTTGCGCACCGACGGCTCCCGCAGCGCCTCGTCCGCGAGACCGGCGTGCTCGCCGGGCAGGCTGACGACGAGGGAGTCCCGCAACGGACGGACACCGTCGGCCGGTTGCCAGGGGGCCACGACGACGAAGGGGAAGCCCAGCTCCGTCCCGGCGACCGGGGCGTCCGCCCGGTCGGTGGAGACCACCAGGGGACGCATGACCCGGGTGCCGTCGCCCGGGTCGGCGAGCGGCGCGCCGCCGTAGCGGTGGCCGCTGTGGTCGACGGCGTCGGCCGTGAGACCGGCGAGGTGACCCGCCATGGCCTCACCGGTCTCCACGCTGACGGCGGGCAGCGTGGCGCGTTCGTCCAGGACGGGGAGGACTGGGAGGTCGGCCAGCCGCTCGGCGAGCGCGTCGGCGAGCGGCCGGACCGGTCCGCTGGTGAGGACCAGCGAGATGTTGTTGCACCGCACCCCGCCGTCGTCGGAGGCCCAGCGGACGAGGTCGTCGAGCAGCTCCTTGTCGTCCTCGGCTCCGGCTCCCACCAGCGCCTTGCTGCGGCCGGGGCCACGCACGAGGACGTCCCCGCGCCGGGCGTACCGTTCCGCGGCGGCGGGACCTCCGTATACCAGGCCCAGGTCGGCCTGGTCGAGCAGGTGGTCACCGGCCTGATGGTCGGCGGGCAGGAAGGCCAGCTTGTCCGGGGCCAGACCGGCGGCCAGCAGCGCCGCGGTCAGCCGGCTCGGTGTGAACGGGTCCTTGGTGCCGGGGCGGACCAGGACGGCGAGGCCCATCGCGAGGGCGCGGACCCAGGTGACGTTGGGTTCGGGGTGGTTGTTGGGCACGATCGCGGCGAGGAGAGGACCGCGCGGCACCCACAGGGTGCGGTGGCCGGGGGCCTCGAAGGGCGCGGGGTACTCGGCCCGGTTGACGCGTTCGATCACGTTGAGCTGGTCGCGGATGCCGCGGATGGCGCGGGTGATGGCCGGTCCCGGTGTGCCGGTGGCGAGGGTGACCCGCCGGCGGTACTCATCGGGGGACTCGCCGTCGAGTTCGGCCGAGGCGAACAGCTCGCCCGCCGTGGCGAACAGCTCGGGCGCGGGGCGGGATCCGTCCGCCGCTGCCCGCAGTCGGCGTACGGCCGCCTGGACGAGGAGCTTCGGGGCGAGGCCGACGGAGGCGAGCACCGTGCCGTCCACCGCGGTCAGTTCGGTCCGGTCGCGGCTGTCGACGGCTTGGCCGCCGAGCACGGGGTTGATCGCGGGCGGAGTGGCGGCCATCAGTAGACCCCCTCGATCGCGGCCGGAGCGTCGGGGGTACGGGGCGGCGCGACGTCGGCGAGTCCGTCGACGTCGTCGCCCTTCGCCGGGGGCACCCGGATCGCGGTGTCACGCTCCAGCATGTTGGGCAGGAAGAGGTCGCTGCTGAGCTGGTGGATGCGGACCTGGCCGCGCTCCCCGTACGCGACGGCGTTCCCGGTGCCGGGGTCGACCAACTCGACGATCGACTGCGGGTGGTAGGGCCGGAAGACGCACGGGTGGGGGTCGTCCGCGGCGCGGGGCCGCTGCGGGGCGATGCCCATCAGGGTGTTGCCGTAGATGGCCGCGACCGTGGCGTCGGGGAAGAAGGTCTCCTCGATCTGCCGCAGCGACTCGGGGCTGATGCTGGTACCGGCCCACAGGATGGCCCGCAGCGAGCGGGCGAGCTTCTCGTACAGGCCGGGGCGCGCGCAGACGGCCTCCAGGACGGGCGGGGTGATGAACAGCACCGCGATGTCCTGCGTGCCGACGACGAGTTCCATCTGGTCGAGCAGGTAGTCCCGGTACTCGCTGGCCAGTTCCACCCGCCCGGCGCCGATCAGCCGCTTCACCCAGCGGGGGTCGAAGTCCAGGGTGAAGCACATGGCGCCGCGCAGGTGCGCCAGCCGCCGGATGGAACGGCCCACCACGTGTGGCCCGGTGGGGCCGACGTGCAGCCAGTGTCCCCGGTCAGGGAAGCCGTGCTCGGCGAGCACCTCGCTCACCCAGTCCACGTTCCGGGTGCGCGCGGAGCTGTCGATCACCCGCTTGGGAGCGCCGACCGTGCCGCCCGACTCGAAGACGTCGAAGCTGCCGCCCGCGCCGCCCCGCGGGATCAGGTCCTCGACGGGGACGGTGCGCAGCTCGTCGCTGATGTCGGGGAACCGGCGCAGGTCCTCGACGCCGGAGACGGCGGTGAGCGGATCGAAGCCCAGGTCCGGGGCCTTCCGCAGCCAGAACGGGGAACCGGTGTCGGGGTCGAAGTGCCAGCGCAGGATGGCGCGCAGGTGCTCTGGCTCCGTCATCGGGGGGTCGGCGGGCGCGGTGTGGTTCGCCACGTCAGTCATGGGTGTCCTGTCCGTTCGGTGTCACCGGGCACGGGAATGCGGAACCCGGGACGGAACGGCACCGGGTTCGGAAGGCTGAGCGGTCCGCGGATGGTTCGTCCGGCGCACCGGCGGCACGTGCCGCGGGAACGGGGCCGGGGGCGTGGTTCCGCACTCACTCTGGGTCGTGCGTCTGCGTCATCCGCGCCACGGCCGTACGAACGGCCGGGGGCGTGGCGGGCCCGCCGGATACGGGTCGAGGCCAGGCCGGGCGCGGGGAGGAGCACGCGCCGGGCGGACGACGTCCGCGTGCCGGGGCGCGCTGGAGACAGCTCGGGAACCGCTCCCCCATGGCCTGGAGGCTGGCGCCCGTGCCTCTTGCTCAGGCGGCGGTCACGACTCGCCCCGCTCCCGCGGGACATGGCCGTGTACCACCGACAGGCACGGTGACAGTGGACCTGACACCGCCCTGAGGGTTCACCGACGCCGGATGGCGTGTAAAGCCCGGTGCGGAGAATATGTCAGGTCCGGCCATCACCACCCGCCGCCCGTCACCCCGGGTCGCGCGGGGCGAGCGTGGTCACCGCTCCTCCCGCTCGCACGGGACGCGGCCATGTACCACTGGCTGGCGCGGTGGCAGTGGGCCTGGCACCACTGCGAGCTTCACCGACACCGCCGAGGGTGTAAAGCCCGGCGCGGAGAATATGTCAGGTCCGGCCGTCACCACCGCCCCGCCCGGCCCGCGCGGGGCGGGGTGTCCGGCGCCCGGTCGGTCTCGGGGTCGGAGTCGACGGGTGGGCGATCCGAACTCCGCGGCGCGGGGGTCCGGTGGGAAACGCGGCCGAACCGCCGGGGGAAAAGGCGGCGACATGACACATTCCCACGGTTCCGCTTTACACATCGACCGGCGCTGGCGAACGATCCAACCGTAATCCCGTCATCCGCATCGGCACCGTGCGGAATTCCGGTGGCCGCGCACCGTGACGGCGAAGAACACCAGCACCACCGACGAGAGGGATGTGTGCATGAGCCGATTCGAGGCAATGTGGGACCGTTTCTGGACCGACCTCAGCGATACCCCGGGAACATCTCCGTGGGACGTGGATCCCACCTATGTGGCCCAGGCCCACCTGCACTTGTTCGGCAGCGTCCTCGACCCGTCCCTGCCGGTGGTCGACGTGGGTTGCGGCGACGGCGCCCAGACCGCGGCGATCGCCCAGCGCTTCGACCGGGTGCTGGGGGTCGACGTCTCCCCGCAGGCGCTGGAACGCGCCCGTGAGCAGCACTCCGGCCCCGGCGTCCAGTACGAGCGACTCGATCTGCTGCACCCCGAGCAGGCCGCCGCGCTGCACGATCGCATCGGGGACGCGGGGCTGTACGTGCGCACCGTGCTGCACGCCTTCACTCCTGACGAACTGAAGCTCGCGGTGGCCTCGCTCGCGCATCTCGCGGGCGACACCGGTGGCGCTTTCTTCTACGAACTCGCCCCGGAAAGCGGGGATTTCATCCGTGGTCAGCTGGAAAACAACGGGGTGCCGGCGGAGAAGTTCGGTTTCGTCTTCGAGCGCGTTCCCCTTCCCCAGTCCCGGCCGGAGGGAACCCTTCAGCGGGAACTCGCCGCCGCCGGATTCGACATTGTCTCGACGGCCCCCATCGACTATCAGGGAACCGTGTCGGACGGCGGCCGTGCGGTGAATGTCCCCGCGTTCTTCGTCGTCGCGCGTGCCAAGGGGGCCAGCTGATCGGCGGCGGGACACGGTGGGTCGGCGGCCCGTGACGAGCGGGCGCGTGGGGCGCGGCCGCCGTCCGCCCTCCGGCCCGGTGTGGGGCGCGCCCACCGGCCGAACGCCCCTCAGTAGCGGGCCGCGCGGAGGCGGGGACCGTAGGGCGCCGTGTCCAGCCACTTTCCGGCGTACGGCCAGAGGAGGGAGGCGCCGGCCGCCGACCACTGGAGGCAGCGCCGCCCCCACCGGGCCGCCAGCAGGTGGTCGAGGGCCTGGCCCGCGGCCCGCGCGTTGACCTCGGCGGCTGCCCGCCGTGTCCGGGCGTACTCCGCGACGGTGTCCTCCCGGACGGCGTGGGCGGCCGCCACGGCGTCCTGGATACCGGAGTTCATCCCGCGCGCGCCGAAGGGCGGTAGCAGGTGGGCCGCCTCTCCGGCGAGGAGGACGCGCCGGTGGGTGTCGGTGAAGCTGCTGGCGAGACGCCGCTGGAAGCGGTAGACGGAGGACCAGCTGATCCGTGCGTCCGGGTCGTGGGGGAACACGGCGGGCAGCCACCGGGACGCGCTCGCGCGCAGGTCGGCCGCGTCGTCTCCGGGGCGGCACTGGACGTCGACGCGCCAGCCTCCACGGAAGGGGACGAGCAGCACGTTGCGGCCGTCCGCGCCCGGGTGACGGTAGTGGAAGACGCGCTCGGGCCGGGCGGGCCGGGGACCGTCGGCGACGTCGACGACCACGAACTCGTTGTCCGAGGCGGCGCCTTCCAGGTGGATGCCGGACCGGTCCCGCACCCGGGAGCGCGCTCCGTCGGCCGCGATGACGTGTCCGGCAGGGTGCTCCCGGCCGCTCTCGGTGACGAGCCGCACGCCACCGGGGTCACCGCGCAGCTCGCTCACGGCGTCGCCCCAGACCGACGTGATGCCCGCCGCGTCGCAGGCCCGCCGCAGCTCGTCCTCGACGGCGGTCTGCGGCAGGCTGACGAAGGGGGCGGGCCGTCCCGGCCGGACGTCGTAGGTCCGGGAGTGGACCTGACGGCCGGCCCACAGCGTGCGTTTGGTGTCCCACACCAGCCCCTGCCCGGCGATTCTCCCGCCGAGGCCGGGACTGATCCCGTCGAGGAGGGCGAGCGTGGCACGGTGCACGAAGATGGCGCGGCTGCCCGCTCGGGGAGAGGTACGCGGCCGCGCCTCCAGGAGCGTCGTGTCCAGGCCGAGGGAGTGGGCCGCGAGCGCGGCGGCCAGGCCCACCGGTCCGGCCCCCACCACGGCGACGGCGCTCACGAGGCCCGCCCGGCGGGCCGGTTCGGGGAGCGGACGGGGAGTCGCTGCTGTCCGGACATGGAAGGGACCTCTCCGGCCGGGACGCGCGAGGGCCGCGCCGTACCCGCCTCTCAGACGGTCGTCGGGTGCCTCGCGGCCGTTATACCCGCGCCGGGCGTTCCGGTCGCCCCGGACGGGGACGGTATGTCATGTCGTTCCTCAACCCGACGGTTCCGGGGGCGGGTTGGGGCGTGGGGAGGCACGGCCCCGCACGCGGCGATCTCCTCCGGCGCCGGCTGTCCCCCGCCGGACGCCCGCCGCGGCGCGTCCCGAACGGCGCGGGCGGACGGCGGTGAGAACCGTTCCGAATTCCCGCATATCCGCCTCTGAAACGCCTCTGAACTGCCTGCTCACAATTCTTCACCGATACGTAGCGGCGGGATACACGCCATGCGATCATGTGGCAACCCAAGCTGATCACGTCTATGGCGAGACGAGGGGGAAGCATGACCGGAGCCTCAGCGAGTGATCACGTCCTCGACATTCTGGAACTGCTCGCCGCGGAGGCACCACCGAGCGCCGTGGACAATCTGGTGGAGACGGCGCGCGGCGCTGAAATGTCGTCCGGCGACGTGAAACGGCTGGAGCGGGCCAGGGAACTCGCTCTCGCCCTGCACACCCGGAACAGCAGACAGCAGCAGCGTGAGGCGGGGATGGTCCGACTCGTCGACGCGCTCCGGGATTTAGCCGCGGCACCGGACCTCGACGAACTCACCCAGGACATCGTCCGGCAGGCGCGTCTGCTCCTCAACCTCGACACCGCGTACCTCGGCTTCCGGGATTCCTCGACAGGCCGCTTACACATCCGGGTTGTCGACGGGCATGTCACCAGGACGCCGATGGGACTGGAAATACCCGCCACCGAGGCGGGACCGCCGCCGAACGCGGCGGGCGCCCCGTTCTGGACACCCGACTATCTCGCGGACCAGCGCGTCGGGCACGTGGAGAACCTGGACCGGATGGTCCGCGCGGAGGGCTTGCGCGCCCTGATCAGCGTGGCGCTGCGCGACGGCAGCGAGATGATCGGGGCGCTGTTCCTGGGGGCCCGGACGGTGCGGTACTTCACGCACGACGAGGTGTCCCTGGCGAGTTCCTTCGCGACGTTGGCGGCCGTCTCCATCCGCAGGACGCGGCTCTCCGGTCACGCCCGCACGCGGATCGCCGGTCTCAAGGCGGGGTTGAGAGAGGCGGAGAACCACGTCACCCTGCTGCGCCGGAGCAACGACGCCCAGAGCAAGCTCATGGAACTCGCCTTACACGGCAGTGGTGTGCGGGCCGTGCTCGCCGAGGCCGCCGACGCGCTCGGCGGCCCGCTCCTGTTGCGCGGCACCGACGGTGAAGTGATCGCGTCCACGGGTGAGATGCCGGTGACGGGTGACCGGGAACTGACGCGAGTGATCTTCGAGGCGCACGCCGCGCGGTCCGCGCTCACCCTCGGCAACGGCTTCTGGATCGCTCCGGTCATCGCGGGCCGGGAGGGGCTCGGCACGCTGATACTGCACTCCACGGAGACCGTGGACGAGTGCTGCGTCCGGCTCCTGCGGCTCACGGCCCAGCTCTGCGCCCTGCTGCTGCTCATGCCACGGAGCCTGGCCGTCACGGAGGTCCAGCTCCGGGACGAGTTCTTCGACGACCTGCTCATCGCGCCACCCTGGTCGTTACGGCAGCTGACGGAGCGGTCGCACCGGCTGGCCGTCGATCTGTCCGCCCCCCACGTCCTGGTGACGGCGCGCGTTGACGACGGGCTGCTGAGCCGGGCGGGCGTCTGGGCCACCTCGTACGCCAACCGGCTGAACGGGCTGAAGAGCGTGCGCGACGACTGCCTCGTCTTCCTGCTGCCGGGCACGGACGCCAGCCAGGCCGCGCGGTCCGTCCACGCGGAACTGTCCGCGCTGCTCGACCGTCCCGTGACGGTGAGCGCCGCCGGACCGGGCTCCGACCCCGCGGCGGTCGCCGATCTCCACCAGGAGGCCCGGCACTGCCTGGAGGCACTGACCGCGCTCGGCGGTACCGGCAGCAGTGCCTCCGCGCAGGACCTCGGCTTCCTGGGCGTGCTGTTGTCCAGGGACTACGACATCGGCGGGTTCATCTCCACCACGCTCGGACCGGTCCTGGAGTACGACCGGGAGCGCCGCACCGACCTGACACGGACGCTGTACGCCTACTTCGACGCCGGTCAACGGCCGAAGTACGCCGCCGAACTGCTGCACGTCCACGTCAACACCGTCTCCCGCCGTCTGGAGCGCCTCACCGAACTCCTCGGAGCCGACTGGCAGGAGCCGGGCCGGGCCCTGGAGATCCAGCTGGCCGCACGGGTGCATCGCATCCAGCACACCCTGACCGCCCGCCAGTGACCTGAGGTCCGCTCAGACGGGACCGGCGGGCGACGGCCCGCCCCGCGCGCCGAGGCAGTCACCCCGCAGGGACGCGTAGGCCACGGACGCCAGGGTCATATGCCGGTGCCATCCGGGAAACGACCGTCCCTCGAAGTCGTACAGCCCCACCCGGTTCCCCTTGTCCACGAGGTCCCGCGCGGCCCGGCGGCCGAACTTGGACAGCGCCAGCAGGGCCTCCGGGGCGGCCTCCGTCATGTCCGTGAGCCACATCCGCACCGGCGGCCTTCCGGGGTCGCTCCACTCCCCCACCAGCAACAGCGCGCCGGGCCCGCCCGCCACCTGCGGGGAGGAGACGGTGCCGGGCGGCTGGACCCGAACGGCGGCCACCAGCGAGGTCCTTGAGACACCTCCCGCGGCCGGGTCCGCCCACACGGCGGTGCGGCGGAGCCCCCGGACGGAGGCGAGGATCCGCTGGGCCGGGAGCCGCCCGCCGCCGAACCCGGGCATCGCGGGGTCGGCCACCTCCAGGCGCGCCGTGTCGCCGACCCGGCTGATGAGCGGGACGTTGGCCGACCTGACCCGGCGGAAGACGGACCCGAGGTCGTGCAGTTCGGTGTCCAGCAGGATCGGCCGGGGGGTGAGCCCCCACCGCCGGGCGGTGTCGAGGGCGACAGCGGTGGCGCACTCCTCCGCGCGCTCCTCCACCACGTCCGCGGGGATCGCCGCCCGGCGGCGCCGTACGGGGTCGCGCGCCCAGGAAGGGGGCAGGCACAGGCGCCAGTTGACGGGGGCGCTGACGCTCGCGCCGGTCATCCACACCCCGTAGGCCGACTGCCCGCTCATCGTCTGCCCGGCGCCCGGCCCGACGTGCTGCTCGACACCGACCGAATGGCGGCCGGTTTTCGGTATGAATAAGGACCTCACCACCCAGACCGTGGAGGGGCAGCACTCCTCCAGACCGCACGCCAGCTTCCGGCGTATGGGAGTCCAGTCCCAGGTGGAATCGCTGATGAAATGGTGCATGCTCTGCTCGGCGGCCGGTGTGCCAACTCGGGCCGCTATGTTGCGCATTGATTTGCGGCCCGAGGCATGGAGTAAGCCGTCGAGGTATTGCCTGGCCTTCAACCGCTGGTCGGTTCTGCGTAAGGAAGTGAACAGCGCGGAACTCAGTTCAGCGGCCACGTCCGTGACGGCTTGACACCGCGCATCTGCTCGGTTAACAGATTCACAGTCCTTGCGCAAGGAGATGAGCGTCCCGTTCACGTTTCTCCTCCAGGTGCTTCGGCCCACAGTTCCCGCTCGACGGTAAACCGCCACGAAATACGGGAGGAGGTGGGCCGATCACCCGCTTCGCCAGACCCCGGGTTTTCCTTTCATCTCGCCACGTCCCCGGACGTCACCCCTCGTGCCACGAGAGGCCCCTTCGTCACTGCGCGTTGCGGCAACGCCGTTACCCCCGACGGGAAGGTGTATCGATCACCTGTCAGGGCGGGAACACGATTGCCCGCCCACCTCGCACCGCGAAATGTGACGGCGGAGCCCGGCGGGAGCGAACACCACGTCCCCGGAGACACCACCTCTCCGGAACAGCGCGGGCTCAGCTGAGCCTGCCGCCTCCCGATCGGGCCCGGCACCGCACCTCGCGTAGCGGCGCCCCGCCGGTACGCGGAGAACACCGCCACCGAAGAACAACGGAGAACATTCGTTCAAGCCGCCGGGTCGCACGCCAAGGAGGATGGGTCCATGACTCCACGCGACAGCGATCCACGGCCGAACGACGACACCCGCGTCACCGGGGAGGCGGTCCGCCTCCCCCTGGAGCGCGGCGACCTCCACGTCCGCCAGGACGGCCCGCGCGACGCCCCGGCACTGCTGCTCATCCACGGGTCGGCCACCTCAGGTCGCTCGTGGGACGCGCTGGTTCCGCTGCTGACCGACGCCCACCGCGTCATCCGGGTCGACCTGCCCGGGCACGGCCACTCGGCCGAACCCGCCGACGGCGACTACGACATCACCGAGCAGGCGCGCACCCTCGCGGCCGCCCTGGACCGGCTCGACGTCCCCCGTGTCGTGGCCGTCGGCCACTCCAGCGGCGGCTACACCGTCACCGCGCTCGCGGAGGAACGGCCCGACCTGGTGAGCGCGCTCGCGCTCGTCAACTCCGGCCCGTCCATGGACGCCTTCATCGCGACGGGGACCCTCGAACTCGACCCCGCCCGGTGGCCACCGGGTGACGAGCGGATCCGCGAGTTCGCCAGCGTCGGATTCCGCCAGGGTTACCAGGTACCGCAGGAACTCGTCGACGAACTGCGCGGGATGACGTACCACGCGGTGACCGCGGCCGCGGGGGCGGCGGTCGCCTACCTGAACCAGCGGGCGCTCCCGGACCGGCTGCGATCCGTCGGCAGGCCGCTACAGGTGATCTTCGGCGACCAGGACCGGCGGTGGCGCCCCTCCTCCGCGGCCGACTACCGCGCCGTTCCGGGCGCGCGCGTCACGATGCTGCCCGGCGCCGGGCACACGCCCATCCTGGAGGAGCCCGCACGAACCGCCCAACTCCTCCTGGACTTCGTCGAGTCGCGGTCCGCGGAGGCCACCGGAGCCAGCTGACCGGCCCCGTCCCCTCCCCACCCGGACCCGGGTGGGGACCGGGTCAGGCGGCGAAGCCGACGGAGGTGACCCACTCGTACTTGCCCCAGTCGCTTCCCAGGTCCTGGAGTTCGGTGTCCCAGGCGTCGGCCAGCGCCTCCTCGTCCTCGGCCTGCCAGGCGCTGACGATGTCGTCCCAGCGACGGATCCGCAGACGGCGGAAGGGCAGGGAGCGGCGGCGCGGGTCGGGGACGGTGGTCTGGTCGAGGGGGTGGATCTCCACGCGGGTACCGCCACGCGCGTTGAGGCGGGTGAGGAGGTGGCGGGCGACGTTGCGGCGCCGGTGGGCGCGGTACGCGGCGTCCAGACGCTGGAGGTTGGCCGGGTTGGGGCGCTGCTCGCCGCGCGTCCATCGGGCGAGGGTGCGGGGGGTGACGGTGATGCCCGCCTCGCGCATGGCCTGCCGCCCGGGGGCGGAGTCGAGATAGCGCAGCCGAGCGCGGAGGCCCCGCCGCTGGGTGACCGGGGTGATGATGCCGCCCTCCAGGGCGAGACGGTCCAGCACCCGGGCGGCGGCCTGGGAACCCTTCTCGCCCCGCGCGCCGTAGAGCCCGAACTGGCGTGTGCGGTCCGGCACTTACCCCTCCCCTGCCGCGACGCCGACGGTGTAGGCGTCCTTGACCTTGACCTGGTGGACGTCCCGTCCCTCGGTGAAGACGGACCGCCAGTCCCCGGTGAGGTGGAGTTCGTCGGTGCCCATGACGCGCAGGACGCGCAGCCCGGCGCGGTGGGCCCGCTCGGCCTTGTGCCACAGGTTGGCGAACGCCTGGGAGCGGATGGCGTGCACCCAGTCGGGGCGGTAGATCTCCCGGTTGTAGTTCGACTCCCCGGCCGTGGAGACGAACTTGCTGTACATCGCCTTGAGGTACTCGACCGTCACCTCGTCGCCCGCCTCCAGCGCGGCACGGCGCGCGTGGACCATGCCGTCCCGCATCTTCTCCAGCAGACCCTCGCTGGCACCCGAGGTGAAGGACTCGTGGATCAGCGGCGGGGCGCACCAGCCCTTGTCCGCCGCCCGCAGGAGGAGGCGGAGGGTGGGTTCGGTGATCCAGAGGGGTCCGGGCTCCTCCCGGTTGCCCAGCGGGCTGGGCATGTGCGGGTGCGGCCAGGTGGGCGGGGTGACACGGTGGATGCCGGAGCGGCGCCTGTCCCAGGCGGGGCCGCCCTCGTCCGGGCCGAGGTGGTGTTCGAGGGCGCCGATGGGCAGGTGTGTCTTGAGAGCCGAGAGATAGGCGCCGTTCATGTCGAGGGCGGTCACCGCGTACTCCCCGGGCGGGAGAACGGCCGCGTCGACCGACCACTTCGGGCGGGCTTCCCAGACGTCGTCCGCGTCGCGGCCGGGGCGCCGGTGGAGCAGGTCGGGCAGGGCGGGATGGCAGCTGAAGTCGTACCGCCCGCCCGCGCGGCAGATCTCCAGCAACTCCATGACGTCGGGGATGGCCTTGCGGACCAGGGCCGCGGTCGCCGCCTCGGTGTCGCCGCCGTGCTCGGCGAGCGCTGCCCGCACACGGCCGGTGATGAACTCCACCGCCTCCGGGGTCTTCTGCTGGGACGGCAGTTGCCGACGCGCGCCGTGGTGTCCACGGGACGCCGAACGGGCCCGGGTGGAGGGCGGGTTGGCTGGCGGCCGGGCCGGGCCGGGCGGGTTCGCCGAGTGGGGGGCGGCGGCTGACGCACGGTCCACGGGTGGCTGTTGGGGCGCCGCCGGGGCGGCCGCGCTGACGGAGTTGGCCGGGCTGGCCACACCGGCTGGGGAGTGCTCGCCGTTCGCCCCGGCACCGGCCGCGTCCCCGGGGACCATGGGAGCGGCGGGCGGGGGGAAGCGTTCGGCCAGCGCCTGGAGCAGTTGGAGGTAGGCCGTGCGGCGCGGCGGGCGGGGTTCGCGTTCGCCGTTCTCCCACTCGGCGACGGTCTCGCGCCGCTTCAGCCCCAGTTCCCTGGCGATCTGAGCCTGGGTCAGTCCGGCCGCCCTGCGCAGCCGGGCCCGTTCGGCGGGGGGTGGGAGTTCGGCCCCCGCGGCCTGCGCCAGCAGGGCCTCCACCCCGGCGAACACGTCATGCTCCTTGTCGCACATGGCCCTGGACCCTAACAGCTCACGCGGTGCGGGAACGTACGTGAAACGTACGGAGCGGCCCGTCAGCGTCCGCCGGGCGGACCCACGACTCCGGCCCCACGCGCCGCGATCCCGGTGGCGCCACCGGGAGGTGAACGCCCGCGCGCGGAGCCGAGGTTCGGGCGGCGGCGGGGCGGGCCCCGGGGTGGGCCAGTGGGTGGTGGCGGCCGCGACTCAGGCGGGGCCGGCGGGCTCCTGTCGCGCGGGGGTGGCGTCGGGGGGTTCGGCCGCCCACTCGCCCCGGACGTGTTCCAGGTGCCGGGCCATGACCCGCTCGACCCTGCTGGCGTCCCGGGCGAGCAGGGCGTCCAGCACCTCGAAGTGCTCGGGCGCGGTCTGTTGCAGGGTGCCCTGCTCGGCGAGGGCGCTGACGCCGTACAGCCTGGTCTGGTCGCGGAGTTGGGCGATCGTCTCCACCAGCCGGGTGTTCCCGCCGAGTTCGAGCAGGCCGAGGTGGAAGCGGCGGTCCGCCTCCAGGAAGACGGGGATGTCGCCGGAGCTGGCGGCCGTCTCGATCTCGGCGGCTATGGGGCGGAGGGACTCGATGTCCTGGTCGCTGGCGCGCTCGATCAGGGCGAGGACCCCGGGGATCTCCAGCATCCGGCGCATCTCCCCGATCTCGTCGAGATCATGCTCGCTGATGGGCACGATGCGGAAGCCACGGTTGCGGACGGGCTCCAGGATGCCCTGGTTGACGAGGGTGAGCATGGCCTCGCGGACGGGGCTGTTCGACACTCCCAGCCGGGTGGCGAGGGCGGAGGCCGAGTAGATCTCGTTCGGTCCGATCTCCCCCGAGACGATGGCCTGCCGCACGATCACCAGCGCCTGTTCCCGCAGGCTGACGCGCTTCAGTCGTTCCACCGACGCCTCCCTCTCGCTTCCCCCGCGCACCTTGACACCAGGATTCGGCGGTTCGCATACTACAGCGCATCGCTTGTCGGTAATCGATTACCGTCCACATCGGTTCCGGTCCGGGCACCGCCGCCCCCGCACGTGAGGATCCGCTCGTGTCAGCAGCAGAGAAGAAGCGTGGGTACTGCACGCTGTGCCGGTCCCGCTGCGGCGCGGTCTACACCGTCGAGGGCGGCCGGATGACGCGGGCGGAACCGGACCCGGCCCATCCCACGGGCACCGCCCTGTGCCCCAAGGGCCGCGCGGCCCCGGAGATCGCGCACAGCACCCGCAGGCTGACGAGCCCCCTGCGCCGCACCCGGCCCAAGGGCGCGGCGGACCCCGGCTGGGAGGAGATCAGCTGGGAGGAGGCGCTGGACACCGTCGCGGGGCGGCTCGACGCGATCCGCGCGGAGAGCGGGGCGGAGTCGATCGCCTTCGCCGTCACCTCCCCGAGCGGGACGCCCATGTCGGACTCGATCGACTGGGTAGAGCGCCTCATCCGGCTGCTCGGCGCCTCCAACACCTGCTACGCCACCGAGATCTGCAACTGGCACAAGGACGTCGCGCACACCTTCACCTTCGGTAGCGGACTGCCCACGGCGGACTACGCCTCGACCGATCTGGCGGTGCTGTGGGGCCACAACCCCGCCAAGACCTGGCTGGCCCAGGCGGTCGCGGTGCGGGAGGGGCGCGACCGGGGTGCCCGGCTCGCGGTGGTCGACCCCCGGCGCTCCACCAGCGCCCGGGACGCGGACCACTGGCTGCGGATCCGGCCGGGCGCGGACGCCGCCCTCGCGCTGGGCGTCGCCCGGTACCTGCTGCGCGGCGAACGGTACGACGCGGACTTCGTCCGCTCGTGGACCAACGGCCCGCTGCTGATCCGTGACGACACCGGGCAGCCGCTCCGCGCCACCGCCCTCGACCCGGAGGCGGGAGACGCCTTCGTCGTCTGGGATCTCGCGGCGGGCGGCCCCCGTCCCTACGACACCCGCGGCCCGGCCGAGCGGCCGGAGGACTTCGCGCTGCGCGGGGAGTACACCGTCACTCCGCCCGGCTCGGACCCGGTGGTGGTCCGCCCGGCCCTCGACCGGTACGCGGCGGCCTGCGAACCGTGGACCCCGGCGCGGACCGCCCGGCACACCTGGATCCCGGAGGCGGAGATCCGCGCCTTCGCCGAGGAGTTCGCCGCGGCCCGGAGCGTGGCGTACCACTCCTGGACGGGGGTGGGCCAGCACGGCAACGCCACCCAGACCGAGCGGGCCATCGCCACGCTCTACGCCCTCAAGGGCTGCTACGACGCGCCGGGCGGCAACGTCGTCCTGCCCCGGGTGCCGGTCAACGCGGTCACCGCGACCGACCAGATGGCGCCGGAACAGCGGGCCAAGACACTCGGGCTGCGGGAACGCCCGCTGGGGCCCCCGGCCACCGGCTGGGTCACCAGCGGCGACCTGTACGACGCCATGCTGGACCACGTCCCGTACCGGGTGCGGGCGCTCCTGGGGTTCGGCGCCAACCTGCTGGTCTCGCAGCCGGAGCCGGAGCGCGGCCGGGAGGCCCTGCGCGCGCTGGACTTCCACGTGCACTGCGATCTGTTCATGAACCCCACCGCCGAGCAGGCGGACATCGTGCTCCCGGTGAACAGCCCCTGGGAGCGGGAGGCCCTGAAGATCGGCTTCGAGATCAGCGAGAGCGCCCAGGAGCTGGTGCAGCTGCGCCAGCGCATGGTCGAGCCGGTCGGCGCCTCCCGCTCGGACACGGAGATCGTCTTCGAGCTGGCCCAACGACTCGGCCTGGGCGCCGAGTTCTTCGACGGGGACATCGAGGCGGCCTGGAACCACGTGCTGCGCCCGAGCGGCCTGACCACCGGGGAGCTGCGCGCGGCGCCCGGCGGCGTCCGGTTCCCGCTGCGGACGCGCTACCGGAAGTACGCGGAGCGGGACGCCGGGGGCCGCGTGACCGGGTTCGCCACCCCGAGCCGCCGGGTGGAGCTGTACTCGGCGCGGCTGGCCGGGGCGGGACAGCCGGGGGTGCCCGAGGCCGGGGAACCCGAGGCGGGGGCGGAGGCCGCGCCCGGGTCCGGGGCGCGGGCCCGGGATCCGCTGCCGTACACGCTGACCAGCGCGAAGAACGGCTACTACTGCCACAGCCAGCACCGCTCCCTGGCCTCGCTGCGGCGCCGCCACCCGGAGCCCACCGTCGACGTGGCCCCGGAGCTGGCGCGGCGGCGCGGCTTCGGGGACGGGGACCTGGTGCGGGTGACGACTGGGCGGGGCGCGTTCCGGATGCGGGCGGTGCTGGCCCCGGACCTCGACCCCCGGGTGGTGGTGGCGGAGTACGGCTGGTGGGAGGAGTCGCCCGAGCTGGGACTGCCCGGGGCGGATCCGGTGCGGGGCGGGGCCAACTTCAACGCGGCCGTCTCGGGCAGGCCCGCCGACCCGGTGAGCGGTTCCCTCCAACTGCGCGGGGTCCCCTGCGACGTGCGGGCGGACGGCGCGGCGCCCGGCCGGGATCCGGGCCGTCCACGGGCGTTCACCGTGCGGGAGATGACCCCGCGGGGGCGGGAGGTGACCGAGCTGCGCCTGCGTCCGGCCGACGGCGGCCCGGTGCTCAGCCACCGGCCCGGGCAGTACGTCGAGGTGACGCTCACCGGGACGCCGGAGGCCGGGCGGGTGGTCCGGCCGTACTCGCTGACCAGCGCGCCGGGCGAGGACCATCGGGTGGCCGTGCGGCTGCTGCCGGGTGGTGCCGCGTCCACGCACGTCCACACCGGCCTGCGCGAGGGGGACACCGTCTTCCTCGGTCCGCCGACGGGCGGGTTCACCCTGCCCGTGGACCCCCCGTTCCCGCTGGTGGTCCTGGCGGCCGGGGTGGGGATCACCCCGTTCGTCGGGCAGCTCGCGGAGATCGCGCGGCGGAGCCCCCGGGGGCGCCGCGTCACCGTCCACCAGGGCGACCGGAACGGCGGCGACGCCTGTTTCCGTGACCGGCTGGCGCGCCTCGCGGAGGAGGTACCGCGGCTGCGTCTCGTCCGGCATCTGAGCCGTCCGGAGCCGGGGGACCTGGACACCGGCGGCGATGTGCGCGAGGGGCGGGTGTCCGCCGGGGCCGTGTCGCAGCGGGACGTGGACGAGCGGGCCCGCTTCTACCTCTGCGGCCCGGACGCCATGATCCGGGAGGTGACGGAGGGGCTGGTGGCCCGCGGGGTACCGCGCTTCGAGATCTTCTCGGAGCGTTTCGCGCCGCCACCGCTGGCGCTTCCCGAGGGCGACGCGCGGCACACCGTCACCTTCCGCACCTCGGGCACCACGCTCACCTGGCGTCCCCAGGACGGTCCACTGCTGGACCTCGCGCAGCGCAACGGGCTGCGGCTGCCCAGCGGTTGCCGCGTCGGCCAGTGCGAGAGCTGCGCGGTGCGGGTGCTGTCCGGTTCCGTCACCCACCTCACCGATCCGCCCGACGCGCAGGACGCCTGTCTCACCTGTCAGGCGGTCCCCACCACGGACGTCGTCCTCGACGCCTGATCCACCGCTGTCTCACTCCCGCCCCACCGGCGGTCCCGTCCGACGAGCCCCAGGAGAACCCGACCCGTGCACTACTTCGACGCCGCCCAGACCGCCGGCCGGCTGGACTACGCGACCCTCATACCCGCGCTCCGGGCCGGCCTGGCCACCGAGGCCACCGTGCCGCCGCGGCAGCACTACTCCCTGGACGCCGAGGGGCAGTCGACCCTGCTGGTCATGCCCGCCTGGAACCGGGAGTTCCTCGGCGTCAAGCTGGTGGACGTCTTCCCGCGCAACGCGGAGCGGGGGCAGCCCGCGCTGTCCTCGGCCTACGTGCTGGCGGACGGCGAGACCGGGCGACACCTCGCGCTCGTCGACGGGGGTGAGCTCACCCGCCGGCGTACCGTCGGGACGGCCGCCCTGGGAGCGTCCCTGCTCGCGCCCCGGGACGCCCGCGTCCACCTGATCGTCGGCACCGGGCACATCGGCAGCGCGGTGTACGACGCCTACGCCACCGTCCGGGAGGGGATCACGACCACCCTGGTCGCCGACCCCCACAACCCGGCGGCCGCGCGGGCGCTCGCGGAGGACCTGAACCAGCGTGGGGCGCACGCCGTTCCGGTCGAGGACCTGCCGACGGCCGTCGGGCAGGCCGACATCATCACCACGGCCACCCTCGCCCGGGAGCCCGTCATCCGTGACGCGTGGGTCACCCCGGGCACGCACCTGGACCTGATCGGCAGTTTCCGCCCGGAGATGCACGAGGTGGAGTCGTCCCTGCTGGGCCGCTCCACGGTCTTCGTCGACTCCGACGTCGCGCGCACCGAGTCCGGGGAGATCGCCACCGCCCTCGCCACGGGCGTCCTGTCCGGTGACGACATCGCCGCGACCCTCCCCGAGCTGTGCGCGCGCCCGGCCGACCGCGTCCGTCAGGACGGGGAGATCACCGTGTTCAAGACGGTCGGCACCGGCCTGACCGATCTCATCGCCGCCGTGACCGTCTACGCGGGCACATGAACCCACCCAGGAGTGACTGATGCAGGCAGACCGAGCCACCCGGGGCTCCCCAGAGGACCGGGACACGGCGCCGGAGGAGTCCGGGGCGCTGTCCCGGCTGGCCGTCCGGATGGCCACGTTCTCCGAGAAGTGGTTTCCCGAGGCGTTCATCTTCGCCCTGATAGCACTGATCGTGGTGGCGGGGAGCGCGCTGGCCATCGGCGCCTCCCCCGCCTCGGTGACCCGCGAGTTCGGCAACGGGTTCTGGGATCTGATCCCCTTCACCATGCAGATGGCCTTCGTGGCCATCGGCGGGTACGTGGTCGCCACCGCTCCGGTGGCGCGGCGGCTGATCGTCCGGATCGCCTCGATTCCGACCAGCGGGCCCCGGGCGGTCGCGCTGATCACCATCGTCAGCACGGTGAGCGCGCTGTTCAACTGGGGCTTCAGCCTGATCTTCGCGGGGCTGCTGGCCCGGGAGGTGGCCCGCAGGGAAGAGCTGCGGGTCGACTACCGGGCGGCGGGGGCCGCGGCGTTCATGGGGATGGGCAGCGTCTGGGCGCTGGGCATCAGCTCCTCCGCGGCCCAGTTGCAGGCGAACGCCGACAGCATCCCCAGCAACCTGATGCCGATCACCGGGGTCATCCCGTTCCGGGACACCATCTTCCTCTGGCAGTCCCTGCTCGTCGCCGCGGTACTGATCGTCGTCGTGGTCAGCGTCGCGTACTTCTCCGCTCCGCGGGGGAAACAGGTGCGCAGCGCGGCGGACCTCGGTGTCGACCTCGACTCGGACGAGGACGAGAAGCTGCCGCCCCGCTCGCGTCCCGGGGAGTGGCTGGAGTACAGCCCGCTGCTCACCGTGCTGGTCGTGGCGCTGGGCGTGGGCTGGGCGATCCAGACGTTCGCGGGTGAGGATCCGCTGGTGGCCATCTCCGGCCTCAACACCTACAACCTGCTGTTCCTGCTGCTCGGCATGTTGCTGCACTGGCGGCCGCGCAGCTTCCTCACCGCCGTGGCGAAGGGGGTGCCCGCCACCAGCGGTGTGCTGATCCAGTTCCCGATCTACGCGGCGATCGCGGCCGTGCTGACCCGTCCGACGAACGGCGCCGGGAACTCGGTGGCCGACTACGTGACGCAGGCGTTCACCTCTCTCTCCTCGGCCGCGCCCTTCCCGCTGGTCGTGGCCGTCTACTCGGCCGTGCTCGGCTTCTTCATCCCGTCCGGAGGTGGCAAGTGGCTGATCGAGGCGCCGTACGTGATGGACGCGGCGAACGAGCTGGAGGCCAACCTCGGCTGGACGGTGCAGGTGTACAACGTCGCCGAGACGCTGCCCAACCTGATCAACCCGTTCTGGATGCTGCCGCTGCTCGGCATCCTCCAGCTACGGGCGCGGCACGTGGTGGGCTTCACCTTCCTCCAGCTGCTGTTCCTCGCGCCGGTCGCGCTGACGCTGCTCACGGTGCTCTCCTACTCCCTCGGTTACGCTCCACCCGCTATCCCCTGAGGCCGCGACGGCCCCTGGTGACACGGCACTTCGGGCCGGGCCCGCCCGCGGGGTGGGCCCGGCCCGAGCGCGTCCGCGACCCCACTCCGCGGGCCACCGCGATCCCGGCGGAAGAATTCGGCCACGGGGTAAACCTCCGGCCGTCCTCGCGCAACCAACCAGCATGCGACGCCCGAACGTCTGGGCGTATTCACGCGACCGTGTGCGGGAGGACAGCGAATGCAGTTCCTGAAGAGACCATCCCGGATGACGAACCGGCGCGGCCGGACCCTCGGAGCGCTCACCGCGGCCGCCGTGCTGGCGGCCGGACTGGGCGGGGCGTCCGCCGTCGCCCACCAGGGGGGCGACGACGAGGGCGGGAAGCCGCACAGCGGCAAACACCGGCCCATCACCACACCCGACGCCCCCGAGGCCATCGGCCCCTACTCGCAGGGCATCTCCGCGGGGAACATGACGTTCGTCTCGGGGCAGTTGCCCATCGACCCGAAGACGGGTGAGATCCCGGCCGACTCGTCCATCGAGGAGCAGACGCGGCTGGCCCTGCGCAACGTCAGGGCCATCCTCCGCGCCGACGGCCTGTCCCTGAAGCACGTCGTCTCCACCACCGTCTACGTCGCCGACCTCGACGACTTCGACCGTTTCAACACGGCCTACGCGAAGTTCTTCGGCTCCTCCGCGCCACCCTCGCGCTCCACCGTCGAGGCCGCGCGAGTGCCCAAGGACGCCAAGGTCGAGGTCGCCGCCATCGCCGTGCGCTGAGCGGCCATCACCGCGCGGCCCGTCGGTGGCTCCGACCGCTGACCGGCCTTCTCTCCCCCCATCTCCCCCATCCCCGACCGGCCGTACACCGGCCG
Organism: Streptomyces sp. AJS327; assembly: GCF_013450295.1. Lineage (GTDB taxonomy): Bacteria > Actinomycetota > Actinomycetes > Streptomycetales > Streptomycetaceae > Streptomyces. The sequence goes on along the minus strand of NZ_SKBR01000001.1, from coordinate 2,507,487 downwards.
TACCTCCCCTTCCGCTGCCCGCGCGCAGCGATTCCTCCCTGTTCGTCAACATTCATCAAGGTTCGTTCAGATTCATCGAGTTCGCTCGGGTTGATCCGGACTCACTGGTTCTCACTCATCCATGTCACCTCGCGGTGACGCCGAAGGAGCACACGACATGGCAGTAACGAGATCGCAGACCGCCCCCACCCGCTCCGGCTTCTCCCGCCGAGGTTTCGTCGGGATGCTCGGGGCCGGGGCCGCCACCGCCGGGGTCGGCTCCCTCGCCGGGGCGCCGTTCGCCAGCGCGGCCTCCGGGCAGGGCGCCGGGCCGACGGCGGCCGCGCTGCCCTCGCCCACCTCCTCGGGGTACTGGGAGGCGGTGCGGCGTCTGTTCAGCATCGACAAGGACCTGCTGTTCATGAACGTCGGCACGGTCGGCGCCCCGCCGCGTGAGGTCGTCGCGGCGGTGGACCGGGCGCACCGCGAGCTGGCGGCCGAACCGGAGGCCGCCTACAGCGACTTCGCGGACGTACGGGCGGTCGCCGCGCGCGGCTACGGATGCGACACCGACGAGATGGTGATCACCCACAACACGAGTGACGGAATGTCGAAGATCCTCGCCGGCCTCAACCTGAAGAAGGGCGACGAGATCCTCACGACCAACCACGAGCACTCCGGTGGCAACGTGCCGATGGCGCTCGCGCGCGACCGGTACGGCGTGGTGATCAAACGGGTGGAGCTGCCGGTCGGCAACGACCAGCGGGCCGAGGACTACGTGCGGCTCTTCCGGAAGGCCATCACCTCACGCACCAAGGTGCTGCTCTTCTCCGCCCCGCTCTACAAGACCGGCACCATGCTGCCGATCCGCATGCTGGCGGAACTCGCCCAGCGGCACGGGCTGATCAGCGTGGTGGACGGGGCGCACATACCCGGGATGATGGCCTACGACTTCCACCAGCTCGGCGTGGACTTCCTGGCCGGGGCGGGCGCCAAGTGGCAGTGCGGCCCGGGCGGTACCGGGGTCCTGTACATCCGCAACAAGGTGCTCTCCCAGCACAACCCCAACCCGCTGCCCGAGTTCTGGCCGGTCGTCTCCAGCGGCTACCCGGACGAGGGCGGGGTGCCGCCCCGCGCGGACGGGTCGAAGGAGAGCTACGACATCGGCGCGTACCTCCAGGAGGTCGGGAACAGCAGCATGGCGGTCATGGAGGGGGTGCGCCGGGCCTGCCAGGTCTGGGACCGCATCGGCCGGGAGCGCGTCCAGGACCGCGTGCTGGACCTCTCGGCCCACCTCAAGGAACTGATCGCCGAGCGGTGGGGGGTCAAGGCGCTGTACTCGCCGAAGGACGACCCCCGGCTGGTCTGCGCGCTGACCTCCTTCGCGCCGTTCCGGGACGCGGGGGACGTCTTCGACGCGGAGAAGACGGCCAAGCTGGTGGACCGGCTCAAGGCGGAGCACGGGATCGTCATCCGCACGAGCGACTTCCCGGTGATCGGCTCCGCCAAGCCGCATCACGTGGTCCGGGTCTCGACGCACCTCTTCCACCAGAAGAAGGACGTGGAGCGGGCCGTCAAGGCCCTGTGGAAGATCTCCCGCCAGCTGAGCTGAGCCGGTGCGCCGCCACCGGGGTGGGGACGGTGGAGGCGCGCACGGCGGAACATCCGAGGGCTCCGTCCCGGTGATCGTCACTGGGACGGAGCCCTCGCACGAGCGCCGCGCGACGGTCTCCCGCCGCGCGGCGCGCTCAGGGCTGGACGATCACGTCCACCCGCTGGTCGCCGGGCGGGCTGTCGGACTCCGAGAGGGAGTGCAGCGCCCAGAGTCCCACCAGGTCGGCGACCGCGATGATCACCACAGCGAGCACCAGCATCAGCAGCCGCCGGCGCCGGTCGCGCCGCCGCCACTCCGAGGACGCCCTGGCGTAGGCGTCGGGCGCGGGGGTCACGTTCTGCGCCAGCGAGTCGAGCGTCTCGCGGAGCCGCGCCTCGGGGTCGTCCACACTCATCGATGGGTCTCCAGGGCACGGGAGAGCGCGTCCATCCCCCGGAAGATGTGCGACTTCACGGTGCCCGTACTGATCCCCATCGCCTCGGCTATCTCCCTCTCCTTGAGATCCATCCAGTAGCGCAGCACCAGCGCCTCGCGCTGCCGGTCGGGCAGGTTCTTGAGCGCGTCGACGACCTGCCGCTGGTCCTCGTGCAGCAGCGCGGTGGACTCGGCGGAGTCGATGTCGTCGACCTCGACGCTCGCGTGGCGCCGCGAGACCTGGATACTCCGGATGCGCATCCGCACCAGGTTGCAGACGACGGACCGCAGGTAGGCGGGCGCGGCCTCCGGCGAACGGAGCCGGTACCAACGGTGGTGCAGCACGCAGAACGCCTCGGCGACCACATCCTCCGCGTCCTGTTCCGCGCCCAACAGTACGGCCAGGCGGACGAGTTGGGCATGGTATCCGTCGAACAGGCTGATCATGGCGGTCTCCCGCTCCACGTCCCGCAGCTCGGCGCCCGCCTCGGCCTCCGGCGGGCCGGACACCTTCGCGGCGGGGTCCTCGGGGGCCGGGGGCGCGACGGGGGTCTCGTACGGGCCGGGGGCCCCGGACGCGCCAGTGCCGCCGCCGGCCACCGTTCCGGGGGCCAGGTGCCAGGGCTTCTGATGGCCTCTCAACGGAGCGTCCCCTCCTCACGGCGCGCGGAGGCCGGACGGAGCACCCCGGTGAGGCCACGGGGGACGCCCCATCTGTCCAGCAGGGGGCTGGCCAGCGCGACGACCGCGAGGTTCACGGCGAGACCGACCAACCCGGCGTAGACGTACAGGTCGAACGGGCCGAACTGGAGGCGGACGAGGGAGGAGAAGCCGCTGGCGTTCACTAGGCCGGTGCCCACCACCATGCCGACCAGCCACCCCCCGAGCAGTGAGCCGCGGTGGGGCGTGCGGCGCAGCAGCCCGAGCACGATGACCGGCAGGATCTGCAACACCCACACGGCGCCGAGCAGATGGAGGTTGATGGCCGCCTGGTCGCGCAGCGCCAGCGCGAAGACGAGCGCGCCGACCTTGACGATCAGGGACATCAGCCGGGCCACCCGGGTGACCTGGGCGGCGGTGGCCCGCGGGTTGACGACGTCGAGGTAGACGTTCCGGGCGAAGAGCGTCGCGGCGCCGATGGACATCACCGCCGCGGGGACGAGCGCCGCCACCGCCAGCGCGCCCAGCAGCACCCCCGCGGCCCAGCCCGGGGCGAGGTCGAGGACCAGCAGGGGGATCGCCAACTCGGAGCGGCCTGGTGGTGGTTGGACTCCCGCCGCGAGCGCCCCGACGCCGAACAGGGCGAACCCGCCCAGCATCGCCGTCCAGCCGAGCAGGGTCACCGACGAGCGGCGCAGCACGCCGCCGTCGCGGGCGGAGAAGGCGACCATCAGCACGTGGGGGAAGGCGAACAGCGCGAGCGCCGAGCCCAGCGCGAGGGAGGTGTAGGCGAGGGCGAGGGACGGTTCGGGCACCAGTGCCGGACCGCCGTCCCGGCCGGTGAGCACCGCGCCCGCGCGGTCGAAGAGTTCGGCGGGGGTGCCCAGGCGCCCCAGGACGAGGGCGGCGAGGGCCACCGTCGAGCCGGTGACGAGCATGGCCTTGACGACCGAGACGACGCTCGGGGCGCGCAGCCCGAAGCGGTAGGTCGACAGGGCCAGCACCCCGAACACCGCCGTCAGTGCCACGTCGGAGGCGAGTCCGTCCGCGTCCAGTCCCAGCACGTTCAGCACGGCTCGCAGACCGAGCAGTTGGAGGGCGAGATAGGGCATGGTCGCGAAGATCCCGGTGAGGCAGACGGCGAGGGTGAGCAGCGGCGACCCGTAGCGCTCCCGGACGAAGTCGGCGACGGTGACGTGCCCGTGGGCCCGCGCCGTCGCGGCGAGTTTGGGCAGCAGGACGAAGGCGAGCGCGCAGATGATGACGGTGTAGGGCAGGGCGTAGAAGCCGATGCCTCCGGAGCTGAAGACCGCGCCGGGGACGGCGGTGAAGGTGTAGGCGGTGTAGATGGTGCCGCCGAGCAGGCACCAGACCAGGACGCCGCCCTGCCGCCGGTCGGCGAGGGCCCAGTCCTCCAGGTCCTGCCGGACCCCGGTCGCCGGGGCCAGCCGGTCGCCCCTCAGCGCGACGGCGGAGGCCGCGAGAACGACGACGGCGCAGGTCACCGTGGGGACGAGGTGGTTCATGGCTCCTCCAGGCTCATCGTGGACGGTGCCCGGCAGCGGGCACCGTCCGCCGCGGCCCGGGGGGTGTGGCCGCCGCGGCCGGTGGAAAACCGGCGACGTGGCGGTAAACCCTCCGGGGCCGACGCGCAACTACCGGACGAAGCACCCTGTCCGGCGGGCCGTCACGAGGCCCGCGGATCACTCGCGCGGAAGGAGAAAGCCCTGACAGCCCAGGAGTGAACCACTGGATTCAGCCAAAGAACAGACCTTTGTCATGTGGTGAGAGCACGCGAAGTGTGCTGCGCTCACCTCGTCCGACAGTGCCCGCCGTACCGGCGGAGAGAGGCGTCGCCGGATGTCCGGAGGACGTATTCGGCCATCGGGAACCGCATCGCGGACCGGGGCCGTCCGGTTGCCCGCCGCCCGTACGGGCTCGCGGATCTGCCTGCTGGTCGCGTTCGTCGGGCCGCTGCTCGCCCCGGTGAGCCTGCGGGCCGAACCCCGGCTCCTGGGCTGGCCGTTCTTCTACTGGTACCAGCTACTGTGGGTGCCGCTGGCCGCCGGGCTGCTGATCTGCGCGGGGCTGCTGCGCAGGCGGGCGCGGGGCGGCCGGGCACCGGACACCCCGACGACCCGGCGGCCGACCGCGCGGACCGGCTGAGCCGTCGAGCGGCCCCGCGCCACCCCACCCGCGTGCCGTGGTCCCGCGTCCGGTGTCCCGTGGACGCGTCCCGGCCGCCCGCGTCACCGCCCCATCCCACCACCCGCCCCACCCGCCGAGTCGATCGCGCGGGCGGGACGAACCACTGGAGCAACCTTGACTGACACCGGTGCCCGGAGAGCGGGACTCACACCGAAGTCGATCGTGATCTGGACATGCGTCGCCCTGGTCGGCGGCGTCTCCTGGGGCATGGTCGCACTCTCCCGCGGTGAGGAGATATCGGCGATCTGGCTGGTCACGGCCGCACTCGGCTCGTACGCGATCGCCTACCGCTTCTACTCGCGCTTCATCTCCCGTCGGGTCCTGAAACCGGACGACAGCCGCGCCACCCCGGCCGAACGGCTGGACGACGGCGTGGACTTCCAACCCACCGACCGGCGCGTGCTGTTCGGCCACCACTTCGCCGCGATCGCCGGTGCCGGGCCGCTCGTCGGGCCGGTCATGGCGGCCCAGATGGGGTACCTGCCGGGCACCATCTGGATCGTCGTCGGCGTGATCTTCGCCGGGGCGGTGCAGGACATGGTGGTGCTGTTCCTGTCCATGCGCAGGGACGGCAAGAGCCTCGGCCAGATGGCCCGGGACGAGCTGGGCAGGATCGGTGGTGTCGCGGCGCTCATCGCCGTGCTCGCCATCATGGTCATCCTGCTGGCCGTGCTGGCGCTCGTGGTCGTCAACGCCCTGGCGGAGTCGCCCTGGGGCACCTTCTCGGTGGCGATGACCATTCCGATCGCCCTCTTCATGGGGCTCTACCTGCGCTTCCTGCGGCCCGGCCGGGTGCTGGAGACCAGCGTCATCGGGGTCGCGCTGTTGTTGCTCGCGATCGTCGGCGGCGGCTGGGTCGAGAACTCCTCGCTGGCGGAGACCTTCACCTGGTCGCCCGAGACCCTGGTGTTCTGCCTCATCGGGTACGGCTTCGTGGCCTCGGTGCTGCCGGTGTGGCTGCTGCTGGCACCGCGCGACTATCTGTCGACGTTCATGAAGGTCGGCACGATCGTGCTGCTGGCCGCCGGTGTCATCATCACCGCGCCGACGCTGAAGAACGAGCCGGTGACGTCGTTCGCCTCGTCCGGTGACGGGCCGGTGTTCTCCGGCGCGCTGTTCCCGTTCCTCTTCATCACGATCGCCTGTGGCGCGCTCTCGGGCTTCCACGCCCTGGTCTCCTCCGGCACCACGCCGAAGCTGATCCAGAAGGAGTCGCAGGTCCGGATGATCGGCTACGGCGCGATGCTGATGGAGTCGTTCGTCGCCGTGATGGCGCTGATCGCGGCCTCCGTGCTGGACCCGGGCCTCTACTACGCCATGAACTCCCCGGCGGGGATGCTCGGTTCGACCGTGGAGAGCGCCTCGGAGGCGGTGGCCAACCTGGGCTTCACCATCACTCCGGAGGACCTGGCGGCGGCGGCGAAGTCCGTCGAGGAGGAGAGTCTCATCGCCCGGACGGGCGGTGCGCCGACTCTGGCCTTCGGGATGGCGGAGATCTTCTCCGGGGTCTTCGGCGGCGCCGGGATGAAGGCGTTCTGGTACCACTTCGCCATCATGTTCGAGGCCCTGTTCATCCTCACCACGGTGGACGCGGGGACCCGGGTCGGCCGGTTCATGCTCCAGGACATGCTTGGCAACGTCTGGAAGCCGATCGGCCGCGTCACCTGGAAGCCGGGAATCTGGATCACCAGCGGCATCATCGTCGGCCTGTGGGGCTACTTCCTCTACACGGGGGCGACCGATCCGCTGGGCGGAATCAACCAGCTCTTCCCGCTGTTCGGCATCGCCAACCAGCTGCTCGCCGCCCTCGCCCTGACCGTCGCGACGACCCTGCTCATCAAGGCCGGACGGCTGCGCTGGGCCTGGGTGACGGGTGTTCCGCTGGCGTTCGACGTGGCGGTCACCTTCTACGCGGGCTGGCAGAAGATCTTCCACAGCGACCCGAAGATCGGCTTCTTCGCGCAGCGCCGTCAGTACGCGGACGCGCTCGACGAGGAGAAGGTGCTGGCGCCCGCGACCTCGCTGGACGACATGCGGACCGTGGTGCTCAACTCCACGGTGGACGGCGTGCTGATGGCGATCTTCCTCATCCTGGTCACCCTGGTGATCGGGCACGCGGCGGTGGTCTGCGTGAAGGCGGTACGCTCCCCCGAGCCGCTGCCGACGACCGAGGTGCCCTACGTGAAGTCGACGATCACCGTCCCCGACTCCCGCTCCGCGGAACCCGCCGCGGCCACCTCCGGCGCGTCCTCCGGCGCCAACTCGACCTCGGGGCCCGGAGATTCCCGGTGAGGGCGGCGCTCCGCGCGGCGCCCTCCCGCGCCCTGCGGACGGTCCGCTGGTACCTGCGGGAGATCTCCGGCACGGCCGACTACGAGCGGTTCCGCCAGCGCCACGCGGAGCGGCACCCGGGCGAACCGGTGCCGAGCCGGAAGGAGTACGAGCGCTACCGCACCCGGCACCGGGAGGAGAACCCGCAGAGCCGCTGCTGCTGAGCGCCTGAGCGCGGAGCCCGGCCCGCCCGTACGCGTCCGCGTACGGGCGGGCCGCTCGCGTGCGGCGCCCAGGACGCCGCGAACCGCCCCCGGAGTCAGGGCTGTTGGCGGGGGCGGCCCGGGTCCGGGTCAGCCCGCCGCGTGGTGGTGTGCGGGGGCGTCCGGGTCGTGGTGGCAGGCCACCGGGTGCTCCGCGCCGGGGCGTGGCTCCAGCGACGGCGACTCGGTGGCGCACCGTCCGGTCGCCATCCAGCAGCGGGTGCGGAAGCGGCAGCCGGAGGGCGGGTCGGACGGTGAGGGGACCTCGCCGCGCAGCACCACCTCGCGTCCCGGCTGGTCGGGGCGGTCGTCCAGGGAGGGCGCCGCGGAGAGCAGCGCCCGGGTGTAGGGGTGCCGGGGGTTGGCGAACACCTCGGCCGCCGGGCCCCGTTCGACGATCGTGCCCAGGTACATCACCAGCACCTCGTGCGCGATGTGCCGTACCACGTCCAGGTCGTGCGAGATGAAGAGGTAGGCGACGCCCAGTTCCTCCTGGAGGTCGGCGAGCAGGTTCAGGATCTGCGCCCGCACGGAGACGTCCAGCGCGGAGACCGCCTCGTCACAGACGATCAGCCGGGGCCGCAGCGCCAGCGCCCGCGCGATCGCCACCCGCTGGCACTGGCCACCGGACAGTTCGCGGGGGTAGCGCGCCGCGTACTGCTCACGCAGCCCGACCAGGTCGAGGAGGCGGGCGACCTCGGTGGCTCGCTCGGCGGGCGGGACCAGGCCGCGGTGGACCCGCCAGCCCTCCGCGACCAGTTCCCCGACCGTCATCCGGGGGTTCAGCGCGGTGAAGGGGTCCTGGAAGACCATCTGAAGGTCGCGGGAGAGTTCCCGGCGTTCGCGCCGGGAGGCGGTCGCCAGGTCGTGTCCGGCGAAGACGACGCTGCCGGAGAAGGAGCGCCGCAGGCCGACGATGGTGCGCGCGAGGGTGGACTTGCCGCAGCCGGACTCCCCGACCACGCCCACCGTGCGCCCGGGCGGCACGGCCAGGTCGACGCCCGCCACCGCGGAGACGCGGCGGCGGGTCAGTCCGGAGCGGTTCTCGTATCCCGCCCACAGGCCGGAGACGCGCAGGACGTCCCCGTCCGGCTCGGGCGGCCGGGGCGCGCTCGGTGTGGTGGTGCGCTGCTGGGTACTCACCCGTCGGTCCTCCCGTGCCGGTGTGCTGGGTCGTCCGGGCCCGCGCCGGTGCCGGGCGGGCCGCTGGCCGGGGCGGGCCCGGTGGCCGCGCCCTCCCCGGCCGGGTCGTGGGGCCGGTCACCGGTCCCATCCGGGCGTGGGTCCCGGTCCGGCCGCGCCGGTGCGAGGCTGAGCACCGACTCGGCGTGGTGGCAGGCCACTTCGCGTCCGTCGGGCAGCTCCCGGACGGCGGGGTCCTCGCCCGCGCAGCGGTCGGTGGCCAGTGGGCAGCGGGGGTGGAAGGCGCAGCCGCCGGGCATCCGGCGTGGGTCCGGCGGCTGGCCCGGGATGGAGCGCAGCCGCCCGCCGGGGCCCGCGGCCTCGGGGACGGCCTCCATCAGGCCGCGGGTGTAGGGGTGGGCGGGCCGTTCGTAGACGGTGGCCAGCGGGCCCTGTTCGACGACGCGTCCCGCGTACATGACGGCCACGTCCTGCGCGACCTTGGCGACCACGCCCAGGTCGTGCGAGACCAGCAGCATCGCCAGTCCGGCCTCGCGCTGCCGCGCCGCGAGCAGCCGCAGGATCTGCGCCTGGACGGTGACGTCCAGTGCGGTGGTCGGCTCGTCGGCGAGGAGGACGTCCGGGTCGAGGGCGAGCGCCATGGCGATGACGACGCGCTGGCGCATGCCCCCGGAGAACTCATGCGGGTAGGCGCCGTAGCGGCGCTCGGCGTCGGGGATGCCGACCTGTTCCATCAGCGCGACCGCCCTGGCCCGGGCGGCACGCCCACGGAGCCCGAGGTGGCGGCGGAGGGGCTCGGCGATCTGCCAGCCGATGGTGAAGGCGGGGTTCAGCGCGGAGCTGGGGTCCTGGAAGACCATCGCGACGCGGGGGCCGCGCAGTTGGCGCCACCGCGCGGGCGTCAGGTCCCGGGTGTCGGTGTCGCCGATGGCGGCGGCGCTCGTCGTCGCGCGCAGTCCGGGGGGCAGCAGCCCCATGAACGCGAGCGAGGTGAGGCTCTTGCCGCTGCCGGACTCCCCCACCAGGGCCAGCACCCGGCCCCGGGTCAGCCGCAGGCTGACGCCACGGACGATGTCGACGCGCCGGTCCTCCCGGCCCGTGCTGACGCGCAGGTTGGTGAGGTGGGCGGCGGTCTCGGGCGAGGGCTCGCGCGGGGTGCGGGAGGGGGTGCTCGTCGGGGTGCTCATCGGTGCCCTTTCGCCGGGGGGCTCACGGTGGTGCGGGACGGGCCCGGGCGCCGGGGCGGTGGGGCGGTCCGGCACGGCGGGCGGTGTGGGGCGCCCGCGCGGGGACGGGGGCCGGTGGGGTGCGGCGGTCGGCGGTGGGGGGCCGCGGCGGGGCCGCGGAGCGGGGGGCTCACAGGTCGGGCCGGGTGTCGGAGGAGTCGCGGAAGGCGTCCCCGATGACGCCGACGCAGACGACGACGGCGGCCAGCGCGAGCGCGGGCATGGTGGCGATCCACCAGGAGGAGCCGAGGTAGTCGCGTCCAAGGGCGACGGTGGCCCCCCAGGACGCCTGGTCCACGGGGACGCCGAGGCCGAGGAAGGACAGGGACGCCTCGGCGACCATGGTCAGCCCGATCTGGACGGTCGCGGCCACGAGGAGCGGCTGCCAGCAGGACGGCAGGATGTGCCGGGTGAGAATGCGCAGGTGCCCGGCGCCCAGCAGGCGGGCGGAGTTGACGAACTCCAGCTCCCGCGTGGAGAGGGCGGAGGCGCGCACCACCCGGGCGAAGATCACCCACCGGGTGACGGCGAGGGTGATGACGATGTTGGTCAGGCTCGGCCCCAGCACCCCGGCGAGCAGGATGGCCAGCAGGATGGAGGGGAAGGCGAGCTGGATGTCCCCGACGCGGGACAGCAGGGTGTCGGGCCAGCCGCCGAAGTAGCCGGAGACCAGCCCGGCCAGCAGGCCCACCGCGCCGCCGATCACCACGGTGGCGAGTCCGACGACCAGCGAGACGCGGCTCCCGGCCAGCAGGTTGGCGAGCAGGTCCCGGCCGAGCTGGTCGGTGCCGAGCCAGGCGATCGAGCCGTCGGCGGTCCGCTCCCCCGGGGCGAGCAGACGGCTGGGCAGATCGGTCGCCACCGCGTCGTAGGGGCGGATGAGCGGGCCGAGGAGCGCGGCGAGGACGAAGAGGGCCAGCACTCCGAGCGCGATCCAGGCGCGTACGGGCAGCCCCCGGAGCGCGGCGGGCAGGAGACGGCGGCCCGGGGCCCGCGCGCTGTCCGGTCCGCCGGGCGCGGCCGCGCCGCCCGCCGGGGCGGGGGCGGTCGCGGAGGGGGTGGTGGAGGGCGTGGTGGGCGGTATGCCGCCGGTGGCACTCATGCGTTCTCCGGTGTCAGTCGCGGGTCCAGAGCGAAGTAGAGCGCGTCGACCACCAGGTTGAGCAGGATGTACGTGATCGTGATGGTCACGATGGCGGCTTCGACGACGGCGTAGTCCCGGTTGGTGATGGCGTCGACCATCAGCGAGCCGATGCCGGGCCAGGAGAAGACGACCTCCACGATGACGGCGTTGGCGACGAAGTTGCCGAGCAGCAGTCCGAGGACGGTCACCACGGGCACCGCGATGTTGCGGCCGACGTGGACGTAGCTGATGACACCCTCACCGGTGCCCTTGGCACGGGCGGTGCGCACGTACCCCTTGGCGCCCTCCTCCAGCGCGCTGTTGCGCACCAGCCGGGCGAGCCAGCCGACGAAGGGCAGCGCGAGGGTGACCGAGGGCAGCACGGCGGAGGCCAGTCCGCTTCCGGCGGTGGAGGGCAGCCACTCCAGCTGCCGGGCGAAGATCAGGATCAGGACGATGCCGAGCCAGAAGGAGGGCAGCGCCTGGCCGATGAGCGAGCTGGTGGAGATGGCGCTGTCCAGCGGTCCGCCCGCCCGCCGCGCGCACAGCATGCCGAGCGGGAAGCCGAGGAACAGGGTGACCAGCAGCGCGAGGAAGGCCAGGGTGAGGGTGGCCGGATAGCGGTCGAGGGTGTTGGCCATGGCGCTGCCGCCCAGCCGCCACGACTCCCCGAAGTCGCCTCGGAGCACGTCCGCGAGGTGGGTGAGGTACTGCCGCCACAGCGGCTGGTCGAGCCCGAAGTCGGCGCGTACCGAGGCGACCTGGTCGGCGCTGGCGTCCGGGCCGAGGATCAGCCGGGCCGGGTCGCCGGGCACGACGCGGACGATCACGAACACCAGGCTGATCGCGCCCCAGGCCACGACGACGGCCTGGCCGATGCGTTTGAGCAGGAAACTGGTCATAGGTCCTCCCGTGCGCGGGTGGAGGAGCGCACGATCAACTCGGCCGCGAACAGCTCGTGTACGGGCTCCTTGTCCGTCTCCTGGCCGGACATCCGGGACAGCAGCCGGTCGACGGCGGTCGTCCCGATCTGCTCGGCGGGCAGCCGCACGGTGGTCAGCGGTGGATTGAGGTAGGCGGAGAAGGGGTGGTCGCCGTTGCCGACCACCGCCACCTCCTCCGGTATGGACAGTCCGCGTTCGGCGAGGGCTCGGTACACGCCGAGCGCGAAGTAGTCGTTCCCGGCGAGCACGGCGGTGCCGGGCACGATCCGCTCGGCGATCTCCCGCCCGATCTCGTAGGAGTCGGCGGGGTCCCAGGGCAGCGAACTCGACTCCCGGCGGCGGGTGGGGACCCGGGCGACGGTGTACGAGTCGACGCTGTCCGCGTGCTCGCGCAGCGTGTGGTGGAAGCCGCGGACGCGCTCGGCGACCGGGGAGATCTCCAGGTCCTCCTCGATGAGGAAGAGCCTGCGGGCTCCGGCCGCCAGGACGTGTTCGGTGGCCCGCCGGGAGCTGGCGAAGTAGTCCACGCCGACCAGGTCCGCCGCGAGGTCGTCCAGGTCGCGGTTGAGCAGGACCACCGGGGTGCCGGACTCCTGGAGACGGGCCCAGTGGTCGGCGCCGTGCTGGACGGGCACCGCCAGCACCCCGTCCACGCCCCAGCGCAGCAACTCCTCGGCCACACGCCGCTCGTTGGCGACGCTGTCCTCGGTGACCATCAGCATCAGCGAGTAGCCGCGCACCCGCCCGCGCTCCTCGATCGCGCTGATCAGCCGCGCGTAGAACGGGTTGGACGGGTTGGTGATGACCAGGCCGAGCGTCATCGCGTTCCGTGTGACGAGCGACCGGGCCATGGTGTTGGGCACGTAGCCCAGCCGCCGGGCCTCCTGCTCGACGCGTTCCCGGGTGACGGGCGAGACGGCGTCCTTGCCCGCCAGCGCGCGCGAGACGGTGTTGACCGACAGGTCGAGGGAGGCGGCGATGTCGCGGAGGGTCGCGCGGTGTCGGGGTGTCATACGGGAATCGGATCCTTCGGTTCGGTCGGGTGCTGCTGCGTCGCCGACGGTGTGCCGCGCCACCGGGACCGCCTAGCGCCTGCCGACGCGGGCGAGGTCGGGCTGGTTGTTCGCGGCGGGGGTGAAGCCGCTCAGCCCGGCCCGCCGTCCGTAGGCGGTGACGAGGGTGGCGGGGAAGACGCCCACGGCGTCCTCCCACAGCGTCTGGCAGGCCGAACCATAGAGGCGGGCGCGCTCCTCCTGGTCACCGGTCCGGTCGGCGCGGGCGAGGACCTTGTCCAGCTCCGGGTTGCGGTAGCCGAGCCGGTTCGCCTGCGAGGTGTAGAGGCGGCCCACGGTGAAGGCGGCGTCTCCGGTGGTGACCGTGTTGGTCTGCAGGTTCATGTCCCAGTCCAGGGAGTTGAGGCGCTCCAGCCACTGGGCCTTCTCAATGCTCTGCGCCTCCACCTCGACGCCGATCTCCCGCCAGCCGGAGATCATCGCCTGGGCGAGTTCCCGCGCCAGCGGACCCGTCGCGTCGAACCACATCATCGAGGTACGGAAGCCGTCTCCCAGCCCGGCCTCGCGCAGCGCGCGGCGGGCCGCGGCCGGATCGTGGCGGTAGGGCCGCTGACGGCGGTGACCGAAGACGGTCGAGGGGATCGGCGCGTCCATCCGCTGGGCGCCCTCGCCGAACAGGTGCCGGATGATGGCGGGCAGGTCGAGCGCCTGGCACAGCGCCCGCCGCACTCGCGGATCGTCGAAGGGCTTGCGGGAGCAGTTGAACCAGTTCAGGTAGTAGGTCCAGCTCGGCACGGTCTCCACGCGCACCGCGTCCGCGCCGGTGACCTCCGCGAGCTGGTCGGGCGGCACCGGCCACAGCAGGTCGATGTCGCCGTTGCGCAGCGCGGTGATCGCGCTGGAGGTCTCGGCGATGAACGGCAGGGAGACCGCGGGCAGTTCGGCCCGGCCGCCCCAGTAGTCCTCGTGGCGGACCAGCTCGACCCCGGAGGACGGGGTGAACTCGGTGACGCGGAACGGTCCCGAGCCGACGGGCGCGCGCGACTGCGAGGACGCGGCCACCAGCTTCTCCGGGACGATGAACAGCAGGGTCAGGCTGACGGGCAGGGAGCCGAGCGGCCCGTCGGTGACGAAGGTGATGGTGTGGTCGTCGTCCGCCCGGACCCGCTTGACCCGTTCCCACAGGGGGGTCTGCGCCGAGGGGACCGCCTGGGTGCGCTTCAGGCAGGCGACGACGTCCCGCGCCGTCAGACGGCCGCCGTCGTGGAAGCGCACGCCGCGCCGCAGCCGGAAGACCCAGGTGGTGGGCGAGGTCTGGGTCCAGGAGGTGGCCAGCCCGGGCTTGAGCTCCTCCCCCACCCGGCGGACCAGGGTGTCGAAGACGAGGCGCTTGACGATCAGGGTGGCCTCGTCGACGGCGGTACCCGCCTTGTAGGGGTCCAGGTCGGTGATCGGCTGTCCGAACGCGGCCCGCAGCGCGCCCCGGGGGGCCGCGCCGGCGGGACCGTCCAGACCGCAGCCGCCGAGCAGGACGCTGGAGGCGCCGAGCCCGGCCAGCGCGAGGAACTCGCGCCGGCCGAACGCGGACACCCGGCGTCGCGGTGTGTACGCCATCGGGTTCGCCCTCCGGTCAGCTCTTGAGCGCCAGGTAGATGAGCACCTTGGCGCTGGGGCCTGGCGCACCGTCGGCCGGGGCCGCGCCGTCGGCGGACTCGACGGTGCCCTTCAGCCGGAGCCAGCCGGCGAAGTCCCGGGAGGGCCAGCTCTCCAGGTCGCCCGCGGCGTCCCGGGGCTCCTCCAGATCGCACCAGTGCAGCCCGTCGGGCGACACCTGGGCGCGGACCCGCAAGCGGACGCCCTCGGCGGAGCGTTGGAGGGTGCGGATGAACCACCGGGCCTCGGCGGCCCACGCGACCTCGTAGGGCTCGGTGGTGAAGGTGCCGGAGAGCGTGGCGTTGCGCTCCAGGACGACGGTCAGCGATTGACGCATGGTCATGTTTCTCACCAATCCACCGAGATCAGCACGGAGTCCAGGTACAGGAAGTTCCGCACGTCGCTGTGGGTGCGCACGGACACGTAGAAGTTGAGGAGGTTCTCCAGCGACCCGTACTCCTCGTCATAGGGGGGCACGGGGACGTCCCGCATGTCGTGGACGACGTCGTTGAGCTGGAGCTCCACGTTGGTGCGGGTGCTGGTGTCGATCACCCAGCGCAGGTAGTGCCAGTTGACCTTGGTGGGCACCTCGTTGTAGCAGAACTCCTGCTCGGGGGTGAACGGTTGCCAGTCCTCCGGGTTGGGCGCGGTGAAGTCGGCCGTTCGCGGCAGCTTGAGCTTGCCCTCGAAGTGCTCGCGCGGCGTGGGCTCCGGGACGGTCGGGTAGACCCAGCGCCGTACCGGGTTGTTGTCCAGGTCGGTGTTGAGGTAGCGGGCCACGCAGTGGTAGCGCACTCCGTCACAGATGTCGGTCGCGACGGTGAGGGCGCCGAACTGGTTCTCCGAGGGGTGGAAGTTGGCGTCCCACTTGCCCCCGCCCGCCGCGTGGGCGGCCTGGTTCTCCTCGGAGGCGGCCTCCGCCTTGTAGGTGAAGTAGGTCTCGAACTGCACCCGGCCGCGCCCGGCCATGGTCAGCCGGCGGATGGCGACCCCGGTGTGGCCGGTCAGCGGCCGGGTGGCCACCTTCAGCGCGTAGGTACCGGTCATCGCCCCGTGCGTGCCCACGTCGAAGAAGTTGCACGAACTCAGCTGCGGCGGGCGGAAGTCGCGCATGTGGTCGTCGACGGTGTCCAGGTCGCCGTGCTCGTCGTGGTTGCCGATGAGTTCGACCCAGCCGTGGGTGCCGGAGTTGAAGTCGTCGTGCACCAGGACGCGGGACAGCGGGTTGAAGCGGGCCAGCGCGGGATTCGCGCGGTGGGTCTCGTGCTGGGGGGAGGGAGAGGCGTTCATCGGGTCACCACCGGGAGACGGACGGTCGCGTTGATCTGGTTGTGGTCGGAGCGCAGCAGGTCGCGGGGTTCGCCGGCCGGCGCGTCGGTCTGCGGTGTCAGCGTCCAGTCGCGTACGGCGGTGCCGTTCTTGACGAAGACGTAGTCGATCTTGCTCTCACCCCGGGGCAGCGGTATCCCGCCGCCGTTGAACGAGCGGTACTCCGCTCCCGAGCGGCGCTTGGCCGTGTCGAAGGCGTCGGCGTACCCGGCGTCGGTGAAGGCGGCGTGTGGGCTGGCGCCCGCCTCCCTGCTGTCGGAGTTCATGTCGCCGGCGAAGACGACCGGCAGCTTCCGGGTGGCCGGGTTGTCCCGCGTCAGGTGCTGGATGGTGCGCCGCGCGTCGTCGTAGCGGACCCTGTCCCAGTCCCTGGTCCAGCCGTTGGGGTCGGTCGCGCCCTTCTTGCGGTACTCCAGGTGCATGTTGACCACGACGAAGCGCGCGCCCGTGGCACGTTCGCGCAACGTGTTCCACGTCATCGTCTTGCCGTAGATCTCGGTGGAGTCCGGCAGCCACAGCAGGTCGTGCGGCAGCTCCCGGCCCCGGGCGTCGAGGTGGCTGAAGCGCTGGGCGTCGTAGTAGGTGAACCGCCCCGCACCGGACTTGAGCGGATACCCCTCGCTGGGGTGGCGGGTTCCGGCGTAGTCGGCCGGGGCCTGCGCGTACCCGCGCTCGGTCATCGCCGCCGTCAGCGGCGCACGGAACGACTCCACGTCCACCCCCGGCTGGGTGGGGGTGGCGTTGTTCCCGATCTCCTGGGTGGAGACCACGTCCGCCCGCGAGGCCGAGACGTCGGCGGCCACCCTCGCGGCGCGGCCCTCGGCCCAGGGCTCCAGCTTCGTGGCGCAGTCCCGGCCGATCACCGCCTCACACTCGGCGAGGGTCGGCAGACATCCGTGCCCGCAGGTGTTGTAGGTCTCCACCCGCACGTCGAGCGTGCGCTGGGGTGCGGGCCGCGGGGCGGCCTGGGCGGGAACCGTGAGCGCGGGGACGAGCACGGAGGCCGCCAGCACGGCCCCCAGGGGACTCAGCCCGCGCAGCACGGATCTGGAAAACGGCATACCACGTTGCCCTTCGTTCGGCGATTTTCAGACACGGCGGAGCGGCCTGGAAACCGTTGACGATGGAATGTGAACGTTCACGTGAACGCTTCGACGCATCGTTGCCCCGGACATGAACCAGCGTCAATACCCCTGCGTGAACCTTTCCGGAATGTTCGGTCCGCCCCGGGCCGCCATTCCGCCCCCCACGAGCGGTCCCCGGAGCGCCCGCCACCCGGCCTCCCACCGTCACCGACCCACGCTCCCCCACCTCCGACGGGCGGAATAGAACAGCAGGTCAGAGGAGATCTACGCGCGGTGCGGAAGAACTCGCGGCCCCGGCGCCGCCGGATCCGCCACCCCCGCGCGCGGGCAGCCGCCAGCACGGTGTGAACTCCGGCCGCCCCTACCGGAATCGGATCCGCTCCCCGGGAGACCGGGCGCCAGCCGTCACCGTTCAGTCCGCGGCTCCGACGGCTCGAAACAGCCGCCGCCACCCCTCATACGCCGCACACCGCCGCACACCACACCACCGCGGCGACGCTGGTCCGCCCCACGCCCCGGCCGTCCCGCGTGCCCCCGCCGGGACGCCTCCCGGTCCCGCCCGGTCCCGTCCGGGCGGGACCGGACACCGGCGCCCCGGTCGTGCGTGCCCAACGCCCCCACACGGCACGGGCGTTCGGCGCCACGGGGCCGCGGCTGACCGGGCTCGTGATCGGGAGTTCAGGACCGGCCGCTGGCCACGTACTCGGAGAGGATCCCGTCGAGCACGCGCCGGGCGCCGGCGGCCTCCTCCTCCTCGTCGTCGTCCAGCGCGCTGGCGTAGACGACCAGGGTCTTCCAGAGCGCCCAGCCACGTCCGCGCGCCCATTCCGCCGCGCTGACGGGAAGCAGCTCCCGGAACGCCCTCCGGCCCTCGGCGGTCAGCAGCGTCCAGGCGATCGCGAGATCGCAGGCCGGATCGCCGACGCCACAGGTGCCGAAGTCGATGACCGCCGCCAGCCGCCCGTCGTCGAGCAGGAGGTTGCCCTCGGCCAGGTCGCCGTGGAACCAGCGCTCCACACCGTCCCAGCGGGCGTCGAGGGCGTGGCCCCAGATCTCCCGCGCGAGGTCGGCGTCGAGGTGGGATCCCAGGTCCGCGAGCGCCGCGTGGGCCTGTCCGGCGTAGGTGCGCAGCGTGCCGCCGCGATACCAGTTGTGGACCCCCGGGCGGGGGCCGTCGGTGGGGTCGACACCGCGCAGGGCCGCCACGAACCCGGCCAGGTCCCGCGCGAACCGGACGGGGTCGGCGACGCGTTCCGTCCGCGCGGGCTCACCGCCGAGCCAGCGGTAGACCGACCACGCGTACGGGTAGCCCGCGCCGGGCTCGCCCTTCGCCAGCGGCACCGGGATCGGTAACGGGAGCCGCGGCGCGAGCGCCGGAAGCCAGCGGTGCTCCTTGTCGACCGCCAGGGCGTACTCGGCGGCGCTGGGCAGGCGCACCAGCATGTCGCTGCCGAGGTGGAAGGTCCAGTTGTCCCAGCCGCCGTTGGCGACGGGCCGCACCGGCAGGGCGGCCCACCGGGGGAACTGCTGTTCCAGCAGCGCGCGCACCTGCCGTGTCTCGACGGGGATGCGCCGCGGTACGGGGCCGAGATCCGGTGTCCTGCTCAACGAGTCATCCTGTCAGGGAGGGAACCGCACGGGGAGTCTGCTGGCACGCCCGCACCATCCGTACCGGCGCGGTGGCGCCCGGTCAAGGCCGGGGTGGGGCGCGGGTCCGCGCCGGCCAGCGCGGACCGGCGGGGCCGGGACGGGAGGGTCGGGGCGTCACCGCCGCCCCCCCCCGGGCCGGGTCACTCACCTCCGGCCCGCCCCCGCGCGCGCCCGAAGCGGCGCCGCGCGGAGCGCGCCGCCGGTACCGCCGCGGCGAACTCCCCGTCCTCGCGATCAGTGCGCTCCGCCCAGACGACCAGGGGGCGGGCGGCCACGGCGGCGGCCACGAACACCCCCGCCAGGACGAGCCATCCGGCCGCGCCACCGGACATCACCAGGAACGAGAGGGCGGCCGGACCGGCGATCCAGCTCAGCTGCCCGCCGAGCCCGAACACGGCGGTGTACTCCCCGCGACGACTCTCGGGCGCCAGGCCGTAGCGGATGGCCCAGGTACCCGCCGAGGTGAGCAGTTCCCCGGCGGTGAGGGCGGCGAGTCCGACGGCCAGCGCGACGAGGGTGGCCACCCCGTGCGTCGTACCGGACGCGGCGAAACCGACGCTGGAGACGACCAGGGCGACCCCGGCCCACATCCAGGCGCGCGCCCCGTTGCCGGGGCTCTCCACACCGCGGCTGGCGGGGATCTGGAAGACGATGCACAGCGCCATGTTCATCAGCATCGTCCCGGCGACGAGCCAGGACGGCGCGTCGGTCCGCGACAGGATCCACAGTGGCAGGAGGACCGACAGCATCGGGCCGTTGAGGTTGAACACGCCGTTCAGCACGGCGAGCGCGACGAACGACCGGTCCCGTATGGCGACTGGCTTGCGGCGGGCCTCCCCCTCGACCCGCTGGTGCGGGCGGTCGACGTGCGGCACCGCCCAGGCGATGAGGATCGCGTCGAGCGCCGTGACACCGGCGGCGATGAGGACGATGGCCAGGTAGCCGGGGCGGGAGTCGAGGGAGATGGCCACACCGGCGATGGCCGCGCCCACGGCCATGCCGATGTTCGAGGTGACGCGGAGGTAGGCGCGTCCACGCGCCCGGTGGCCCTCGGGGAACAGGTCACCGAAGTAACGTCCGGAGCCCGCGCTTCCGAGGCCGCTGACCAGCAGTTCCAGGGCGATGATCAGCTGGAACTGCCAGTAGGCGTGCGCCAGCGGGTACAGGCAGAAGACCAGTGCGCTGGCCGAGGTGCCGATCAGCCAGATCCGCCGCCCGCCGAACCGGTCGGCCAGCATGCCGAACGGCATCATCGTCGCGGTGCTGATGAGCCAGGCGATCGAGATACCGAGGCCGACCAGCCGTGGCGAGAGGCCGATGTACTCGGTGAAGAACACCGCGCTGCCGGTCAGGTACAGGCCGGTGGAGACCCCGCTGAAGGTGGAACGCAGGAGGACGACGGGCGACATGCCCGGTGGCAGGTTCATCATGATCCTCTCGGAGGACCGGAGCGCGGGTCGGCCGGGCACCGGACCGTGAGCGGTGGCTGGTTCACGAGGGCGGCGGCTCAGTGGACGAAGGCACACCCGGTGCGGGTGACGTCGTTGCCGCCCACGGCACCCGGCTGCGACCGGGGGCGGCCCCGCACGGAGGAGCCGCCGTATCCGGCGGGGCCGAAGAAGACCTGCCACAGCACGGTCCAGTCCTCCGGCTCGGCCGTCTTGGGGTCGATCACCGCCTCCGCGCGCGGGCGCACGCGCTCCTGCACCACGTAGTCGGGGCGCGGCGGCGTGGCGAGCAGGGCCCGCCACTCGGCGTCGCCGACCTCGTCGCCGAAGACGACGCCCTGGCTGGCGTACAGGTTCGCCGGTTTGAGCACGAGGTCCGTCCGCCGGGCGCGGCACTCCTCCAGCAACTCGGCTCGGGCGGCGGGTTCGACGGTGGGGAACCCCGGGCCGACCAGCCGGGTCCACGGGATGATCCGGTCGACGCGGGCGATCTCGGCCGCGGCCAGTCGCGCGCGCACCTCCGGCTCGAAGAGCAGGCCGAGCGCGGCCTTGCCGCCGTGGATCTCCGGGTCGAACGGGGTGAACAGCGCGGTGCGGCCGGCCCGGTGCGCCTCGGTCAGCGCCCGCAGCGTGTCCATGCCGCCCGGCTCGTGCGGGATGTGGCGTACGAAGAAGAAGCGCAGCACGATATCGACGGGCTCTCCCCGGAGCCTGCCCTTGCCGCCGACGACGTCGAGTTCGCCGAACTCGCCGTGGAGGGCGTTCACCCCGCGGGCGCGGAGTTCCGGCATCAGCCGCACGCAGCTGTCGTCGGTGCCCGACTCGTCGACGATGGCGACCACCGGCGCGTCCGTCCCGATCGTGGTGCGGCCGACGGCCAGCAGGTCGTCCACGAGGACCCGGACCGGGTCGATCCAGCTGAGCCCGAACTCCTCCGCGAACCCGCGGAAGACGGGCGACCTCAGCAGGGCGCTGTTCAGCGTCGTCGTCAGACGGCCGCCGAGCGCGCTGCCCATGTTGAGTTCCAGCACGCGACAGCCGTCCGGGCCGCGGAACACGTCGGCGCGGCCGTGGCCGATGTCGGCGGCGGAGTTCCACGGTCCGGCGGGAGTTCCCGACCCCACGATTCCGGCGAGCATCGCCGAAAGGAGTTCGTCGTCATAGCCCTGGGCGCTCAGGTAGCTCTCCAGACTTCCACCGAAACAGCGGTTCGGCAGGTCGTCCATGACCGCGATGGTCGCCCTGATGTCGTCGGTGAGGTTCCGGATCTCACGCAGTGGCGCGAACATCGGCCGCGCGATACCGGCGTCCGCGTAGTAGGCGGCGGATTCGGTCATGTCGAGATCCCGTACACAGCCGCGCAGTTGGGGGTCGGTTCCGGCACGCCGGTTGTACTCGTCCGTCACATCGCCGTGCGAAGTCATCGTGAATACCTCAGGTATGGGAAATTCCACTGGCTGCCCCGGCGCGTACCGCGTCCCGGGCCCCGCTTCGGGTGAACTCCTCGGGGCACGGAGCACACTCTCCAACACGGCCGCCACCACGGCGATTCGGGCGGCGGACGGGCTGGAGAACGGTCCCGCCCGGGACACGGGGAAGCCATGATGCACCACGCCGCCGAATTACGTCGGGAAGTTGGTGATCCCCGGAGGGAAAAACCGTGCGACGGCTACTTCGACGAGTACGCGTCAGCTCACTCGGTGATCCGGCGAATACCACGGAAAGGCGGGGAGCCGCGCGGGAAATGCCTATTCCGGCAACGTCTCCCGCCCCTCCTCTTCCGGCAGGTCCGTGAGAGGGCGCGGCGGGAGCGCGCCTCCCGGGCCGGGCGTCAGTCCCCGGCGGGTACCACGTAGGCCACCAGCCGGCGGTTGCCCGCCCCGTCGTCCCGCACGACCACCACGGCGTCCCGCACCCGGGGGTGGCGGCGCAGCAGGGTCGCGATCTCGTCGACCTCGATCCGGTGGCCCCGGATCTTGGTCTGGGTGTCGGTACGGCCGACGAAGTCGAAGACGCCGTCGGGGCGCATCCGGACCAGGTCTCCCGTGCGGTAGAGGCGTTCGCCGCCGGTCTCCGGAGGGCCGGTCACGAAGCGCTGGCCGGTGAGGTCGGGACGGCCGTGGTAGTCCAGCGCCAGGCCGGCGCCGCCGAGGTACAGCTCCCCGACGACTCCGGGGGGCTGGGGCCGGAGGCCCGCGTCGAGCACCCAGGCCGAGGTGTTGTCGACGGGGCGTCCGACGGGGACGGCCGGGTCCTCCTCCTCCGGGCGCACGGGGGCGATCAGCGAGTAGACGGTGGTCTCGGTGGTGCCGTACATGTTCCAGACCTCGTCCGCTCTCTCGCGGATCCCGTCGGCCAGTTGGCGGGTGAGCGCCTCTCCGGCGCAGGTCGCCAGGCGGAGGCGGAGAGTGTCCGGAGCGAGGGCGAGGAACGCGCCCCAGGTCACCGGCGTCGCCTGCATCACGGTGACGCCCTCTGCCAGGACCAGGTCGAGCAGGCGCCGCGGATCGCGGGCGTCCACGGTCGAGGCGACGACCATCCGCGCGCCGGTGGTGAAGGGCAGCAGCAGCTCCGGCACGGACATGTCGAAGGAGGGGCTGGTCAGTCCGAGGATGACGTCCCCGCTGGTCACACCGGGCCGCCGCGCCATGGAGAGCAGGAGGTTCGCCAGCGCGCGGTGCGGCACGCGGGCGCCCTTGGGTTCGCCGGTGGAGCCGGACGTGTAGAGGACGTACGCCGGATCCTCCCCGCCGCCCTCGTCCCGGGCGGTCAGCCGCGGGCTCTCCGCCGGGTCGCCGTCGGCTCTCTCGCCGACGGCCGGGTCGACCACGACCACGGGCACCCCGAGGGCCGCGAAGGCCTCGTCGGGGGCGGCCGATCCGGTGACGACCGCCTGTGCCCGGGCGTCGTGCAGCACGAACTCGACCCTGCGGCGCGGGTACGCCGGATCGACCGGCACGTACGCGGCGCCGAGCTGCCAGCTCGCCAGCATCGCGATCGGCAGCTCGATCGAGCGGTCCAGGTGGAGGGCGACGACGCCGCCGGCGGTCACCCCGTGGCGCGCCAGCCGCTCGGCCAGCCGGGCGGCCCGCGCGCCGACCTGCGCGAAGGTGAGTTCGCGCCGGCCGGCGCGCAGGGCGGGCGCGTCGGGACGCCGGGCGATCGTCTCGATCACCAGCTCCAGCACGCTCCGCACCTCCGGCAGCGGGGTGGGCGGGGGCGCGCACCGCGTGACCAGCTCCCGGCGCCGCTCCTCGGTGATCAGGCTGAGCTGACCGGCCGGTGTGGTGGGCGCGGCCAGTGCGTGCCGGAGCAGGGTGACGGTGTGGTCGAGGAGGAGCGTGGTGGTCTCCTCCAGGTGGCTGTCCGCTCCGGCCGCCAGGGTCAGCTCGACCGGGTGGTCCGTCCCGGCCCCGGTGACGGCCAGTTCGAGGTCGGCGCGGGGGGCGGCGGTGGTCGCCGGCAGGCGCTGGCAGCGCACTCCGGGGACGCGGGCGAACGCCGGTGGCGGTGAGTCGCCGCAGTCGAAGAGCAGTTGGTGGGGCGAGGAGGGGGCGGTCCCGTCGGCGGCGAGGTCCGCGGTGACCGCGGCGGACGGAGGACGGCGGTGGGCGAGCGCGGCCAGCCGCTCGTCCTCCACGTGGGCGACCAGCTCGCCGAAGGTCATCTCCGGCCGCGGCCGTGTCCGGAGTACCACCACGTCCGCGAACGGGCCGATCACGCCCGCGTGTTCGGGGCTGTCCCGGCCCGGGACGGGGACGGCGACCAGGATGTCCCGCGCACCACCGTACCGGCTGAGCGTCGCCACCCACGCGGCGAGGGGGACCGCCGCCGGGGCCACCCGGTGCCGGTGGGCGATGGCGCGCAGCGCCTCCGCCTCCTCGGAGGTGAGCGCCGCCCGCGCGGGGCGCGGGGTCCGGGGCGGTGCTCCCGGGCGCGGGCCGCCGCCGGGCAGGTCGCACGTCTCCGGGGCGTCGCGCAGGTGGTTCCGCCAGTAGGCGAGGTCCTCCTCCCAGGAGCCGTCGGCCGCGGCCGCCCGCTCCCGTTCGACGTGCCGCCGGTAGGGGGTGGGCGGCTCGGGGCGCCGCCAGTCGTCACCGTCGCGCAGGGCGAGGTAGGCGTCCGCGAGCTCGTCGAGCAGGACGTCCAGGGCCGCCTCGTCGGCGACGAGGCGGTGCAGCACGACAGTGAGCACGTGGTGGCCGGCGTTGACGGCGCACAGGGTCAGGCGCGCCAACGGCGGTGTGGCCAGGTCGAACCGGGCGCGTGCCTCGGCCTCGGCCAGCTCCGCGCACTCCTCGGCGGACGCCACCGGGACCACCCGCAGCAGGGGTGGCGCCGTCTCGTGCGCTGTTCCGTGCGGCTGGCCGTCGCCGTCGTGGAAGGCGGTGCGCAGGAGTTCGTGCCGGGCGGCGACGGCGCGGGCGGCGCGGGCGAGGACCGCCGGTTCGAGGGGTCCCGTCAACTCGTAGGACGCGGTGAGGTGGTGGGCGGCCGGGTCCCGCCGCCGGGTCTCCTCCCGCCAGATCCGCCGCTGCTCGTACGAGAGTTCCGTGGGTGCCGTCACGCGCCACCGTCCTCCGCGTCCATCGCCTCGCGCAGCCGCGCGGCGAGCAGCGCCACCGTCGGGTACTCGAAGACGTCCTCGGCGGGGAGCGCGGTGCCGTACGCCGTCCGCACGTGGGCGACCAGCCGCATCACGTGCATCGAGTTGGCGTCCAGGTCGAAGACGTCCTCGTGGACGCCGACCTCGTCGCGGTTGAGCAACCTCGCCCAGAGGTCCGCCAGTTCGCGTTCCAGGCCGTCGCGCGGCGCGCCGTGCCGCGGGCCGGGCCGCTGCTCGGCGGCGGGCAGCGCGTTGAGGTCCACCTTGTGGTTGGGCGTCTGCGGCAGGGCGTCGAGCGGGACGATCGCGGAGGGAACCATGTACGCGGGCAGCCGCTGGCGCAGGTAGCTCATCAGCTCCGTTTCGAGCACGAACCGTTCCTTCCGGTACGGGGTCGGCAGATGCCGGGAGGCGCGGACGACGGGCGCGCGCACGACGGACGGCGCGGCCGCGCGGGCGGTCTCCGGGACCGGTCCCGGTCCTCGTCCCGGTGCGGGGAATCGCGGCGCGTGGCGCGGACGAAGCGGGGGACGGGCGGTCACGGACCGGAGTCACGGGCGGCCGGTCCCGGTGGCGGTCCGGCGCCACCGGCAGCCGCGCGCCGGGGGATTCAGGCCATCGTCGCCCGGATGACGGCCAGCGGAGGGGCGTAGACCGTGAACATCGAGAAGCCCCAGTACGCGGTGTCGATCGAGGCGGCACCGGCGGCGCTGAGGAGTTCCCCCCACTCGTCCGCCGACCGGTAGGACATCGGGTAGGCGACCTTCTCGTACTTCATCAGGCAGGACGACACGTCGAACAGGGACAGCGCGGCGATCTTGTCGGCCTCGTCGAGCGCGCGGAACCGCATGGTCAGCGCGTTGTCCGTGAAACCCGGGGTGTCCGCCCAGGAGTCCTCCACGAGGAGGATCTCCCCACCGGGCCGCACCACGCGCGCGGCCTCGGTGAGCAGCGCCTCCTGGACGGGCTTGGTCATGTGGTGCAGCGCCACCCGGAAGGCCACGACGTCGGCGCTCGCGTCCGCGAGCGGGATCCGGCTGGGGTCGTTCTGGTGGGCGAAGTGCAGCCGGTCACCGAGGAGTACGTCGGGATCGGTCCGGTGGTCGACTCCGGTGACGTGCCGGACCCCG
Organism: Streptomyces sp. AJS327; assembly: GCF_013450295.1. GTDB lineage: Bacteria > Actinomycetota > Actinomycetes > Streptomycetales > Streptomycetaceae > Streptomyces. The sequence continues at coordinate 2,481,727 of NZ_SKBR01000001.1, read as the reverse complement.
GGGTTGCGACGCAGCAGGCAACCGCCGAATCCGTTGTTCGGGTTGCCGACGTCGACGACGTGTCCGGTCGCGGAGTCCAGTCCGCTGATGACCTGGGTCCGGCGCCAGGTGCCTTCCTTGTCCGCGGACAGTTTCGCGCCGTGACCAGCCGCTTCCCATTCTTCGCGGGATTCCGCGAAGACCGCGTCGACTTCCCCGGTCGTGGAGCATTCGCGAAGTCGCGCGAGTCCTTTGGACATCAACTGCCCGGCGGCCGGGCCAGCGTGCAACTCATAGGTGAGTGGGATGACTTCCCGCGCCAGGTCAAAGGCGGCGGTGTGGTCGCGGAGATCGAGGAATACGCGCTGTGCTTCGACGCCGATGAGCGGACGGTCAGCGGTGGCGGACAAGCCTGGCTCCCTTCCGGAAAATCGGAACGATGTCCCCGGTGACACGGGCGCGCGGCCATCAAGGATGGCAGAACCGCGAATCTATCCAGCGCCGTTGGAGGCGTCAAGGCGGAGACAGTGGCCTCAATAGGCAGAACTCACGGGAATATCCAGTGAGTTGACTGGGCATCACCAGTACCGCTCCCTTTCATCGATCACAGCTGACCACCGCCGATCTTCTTGACATGTACTTGTGACACTCGGCGGCGGTGTGGGAAAGTGCGAGTTGATCGGTGTGACGTGGAGTGAGTGCGGGGCACGCGCCACACGGCACGTTTTTCCCGGCTCACGGGGGCAGCTCGACCGGAAACGAATGCGCTCCTGCCCGCGGTCGAAGCCTTCAGCCCGTTTCCTTTGCGTATCACGGGAGTTCCGGAGGTCGCACATGAAGAAGCGGCGTATTGCTCCGTACGGCACGTGGCCCTCGGTGGTCGGAGTGGATGATCTGGTCAACGGCCTCCGGGAACTCGGCTTTCCCGGCCGCGACGGTGGACGCACGTTCTGGGTGGAGACGGATCACACCGATCCGGGCGCCCCGCGGCTGATGGCCCTCGCCGACGAGGAGCGGGAGCCGGTCGTCGTACGGTCCGGGGTGCGCTCGGAGGTCGGTGGCTACGGGGCCGCCCCGTACACCGCGCGCGGCGGGACGGTGTACTACGTGGACGCCGCGGACCAGGGGCTTCACCGCCTCGACCCGTTCGGTCCGCGGAACGCGCCGGTGGCGCTCACGGAGGCGGACGGCGAGCCGGTCCGCTACGGCGCGCCACGGCTGGCGCACGACGGCCGCCTGGTCTTCGCGGTGCGCGAGCGTGGGGCGGGACGGGACGCGGCACACGAGGTCGTGGCGGTGCCCGCCGACGGCTCCGGGCCGCCCCGGGTGCTCGCCGCCGCGCACGACTTCCACGGTGCCCCGGCCGTCCACCCGTCGGAGCGGCGGATCGCGTTCACCGCCTGGAACCACCCGCACATGCCGTGGGACGAGTCGGTCCTGCTGGAGCTGCGGCTCGACGGCGCCGGGGCCGTCACCTCCCGGCGCGTGGTGGCGGCGGCGCCCGGGGTGTCGGTGACCCAGCCGTGTTACGCGCCCGACGGACGGCTGTACTTCGTGGACGACCGCTCCGGCTGGTGGAACCTGCGCGCGGACGGCGCGGACACCTCCCCGGCGCCGATGGCGGCCGAGTTCGGCAGGCCGGACTGGTGCTGTGGGCTGACCACCTACGGCTTCCTGGACGACGGTGGGATCGTGGCCGCGTACCGGGCGCGCGGCGAGGACGCGGTCGCCGTGATCGGGCGGGACGGCGCGTTCCGGCGACTTCCGCTCGGCCGCGACGTCGTGGACGCGCTCGCCACCGGCGGCGGCGAGGCGGTCGCGGTGGCCGCCTCGGGCCGCCGCGCGGCGGCGGTCGTCCGGCTGCCCGCCGACGGCGCGCCCCCCGTGGAGTTACGGTCCGGTCAGCCGGACCCGCCCGGCCCGGAGTGGATCAGCGAGGCGCGGCGGTTCGCGTTCGAATCGGACGGGCAGCGCGTCCTCGGTCTCTACTACCCGCCACGCAACCCGGAGTGCGGCGGCCCGGAGGGGGTGCCGCCGCCGCTGCTCCTGTCCTGCCACGGCGGTCCGACCGTGGTGGCCGTGGCCGCGCTCACCCCGCACGTCCAGTACTGGACGAGCCGGGGGTACGCGGTGGCCGAGGTCAACTACGGGGGCAGCGCCGGGCACGGGCGGGCCTACCGCGAGCGGCTCCGGGGCCGGTGGGGGATCCTCGACGCGGCGGACTGCGTGAACGCCGCCCGGCACCTGGTGGCCGAGGGCCTCGCCGACCCGCGCCGGCTGGCCGTCCGGGGACGCAGCTCGGGTGGGCTCACGGCGCTGAACGCGGCGGCGGCCGGCGGCGGGTTCGCCGCGGTGGTCAGCTACGCCGGGGTCACCGACCCCGCGGCGATCCCGGACCGCACCCACCGGATGGAGTCCCGCTATCTCGACGGCCTCATCGGACCCTGGCCCGCCGAACGGGAGGAGTACGCGGCGCGCTCCCCGCTGCGCGGCCTCGGCTCCTGGACGGCGGCGACGCTCGTGTTCCACGGCGCCCGCGACCCGGTCGTGCCGCTTGAGCAGGCCGAGCGGCTCCGCGACGGCCTGCGCGACCACGGTGTGCCCGTCGATCTGGTGGTCTACCCCGAGGAGGGGCACGCGCTGCGGCGGCCGGACACCGTCCGGCACCTCGTCGCGACCGAGGCGGCGTTCCTCACCGGCGCGCTCCGGCTCGCGGAGAACGGCACACCCTGACCCGTCACCGAACCCCGTACCGCACGTTCGACTAGACCGAGGTTCCTGGATGCGTGGATATCTCTCGCCGACGACGGTGGTTCAGCCACTGATCCACCGCTGGTACGCCGTCCCCTTCGTGGCCGCCCCACACACCGGTGGGCTGAACCTGGTGAAGCGCCACCTGCCCGCGCTGCGCAGCTACGTCGAGGCGCCGGAGAAGCACGCCCGCGCGCTGGCCCACCCGCGGATGTTCGGCGCCCCGTACGTGGACCCCGGCGCCGCGGGGCCGGAGGCCGTGGCGGAGCTGCTCGACCGCACGCTGCGCGAGGCGGAGCCGCGCGTCCGCCTGGCCGAGGACATCGAGACGACGCGGCGCACCCTCGCCGAGCACGCGGACGGCCGCGCGCTCAGCCCGCTCTACGAGAAGCTGCCCCCTTCGCTGCGCGGCGTCAGCGAACTGGTCTACGACACGGGGAACCACGCCTCCCTCCGGTTCTTCGAGAGCCTGCTGTACCGGACGCCCGCGGCGCAGCCGGAGGCCGAGACCGTCTCCCTGCTCGAACGGCACGACCCGGCACAGCCGTTCGTCTACAGCTCGCCGGTACTGCCCGGGCCCGGCCGCGTCGACCTGGCGGTTCCGTTCGCCTCCGAACTGCTCGACGAGCTGTTCGCCGCGCGCCTGACCCCGGTCGACGTGGACGACCTGGCCGGGCGCCTCGGCGTGGCCGAGGACCAGCGGGCGGGCTTCCGCCGCATGTTCACCGAACGGCCCCCTCGGCGTTACGAGCCGAACCTCACCGGCGAGGTGCGCGTGCGCTACTTCGGCCACGCCTCGGTGCTGCTCGACTTCGGCGGCTTCACCGTCCTGACGGACCCGACCCTCGGATACGACGGCGACGGCTTCGAGGCGCACTACTCCATCGCCGACCTGCCCGAGACGGTCGACGTCGTGGTGCTCAGCCACGGCCACTCCGACCACTTCTCCCTGGAGACTCTGCTGCAACTCCGCCGCCGCGTCGGCGTGTTCGTGGTGCCGCAGTCCTCCGGAGGCAGCCTGGCCGACATCGGCCTGCGCGCGCTGCTGGAGCACCACGGCTTCGAGAACGTGGTGGAGCTGGCCGACCTGCGGTCGATCGAGCTGGGCCCGGCCCGCGTCACGGCCCTGCCCTTCCTCGGCGAGCACGGCGAGCTGGACATCCGGGCGAAGATGGTGCCGCTGGTGCGCCTGGGCGGGCGCGGCTTCCTGTTCGCCACCGACACCTCGCCCGTGGATCCGACGCTCTACGACCTGGTGGCCGCCGACATCGGCCGGGTCGACGCGCTGTTCATCGGGCTGGAGTGCGTCGGCGCCCCGATGAGCTGGCTGTACGGCCCGCTGCTCGACGAACCCCTCGCCCGGGAGCACAGCGTGGAGCGGGGGCTCAGGGGCTCCTTCGCCGGTCCGGCCGACCGGCTCGCCGGACGGCTGGGCGCGCGCCGGATCTTCGTCTACGCGCTGGGCATCGAGCCCTGGCTCAAGCACCTCACCGGCTGCTGGTACGACCCGGAGGCCGAGCAGCTGCGGCAGGAGGCGCTGCTCCGGGAACTGGCCGCCGAGCGGGGGGTGCCCTCCGAACTGCTCCACATCACCGCGGAGCGCTTCTGGTCCGTGCGGGACGAGCCGCGGTGAGGGACGGCGCAGCGCGCGCGGCCGGTGCGCGCCAAGCCGTCGGCGTCGTCTACGACCTGGGGGCGGCTGGCCCGGCGGAGCTGGCGGCCGCCGCGCGGACCTGCGGGGCCGAGCTGTTCCTCGTCGTCGACGCGGCCTCGGAGCACGTCCGGCGGCTGCTGCCGGTGCTGCGGAAGCGGTTCGCCCTGTGCGAGGTGACCGGTCTCGGCGAGGACCGGGCCGCGGCCGCCGTCGCCGCGTTCGCGCCCGGCGGGCTGCTGACGTTCAGCGAGCACCGGATGGAGGCCACGGCGGCGCTCGCCGCCACGCTCGGCCTCCGGCACTGGCACTCCCCTGAGGTGACCCGGAGGCTCGTCGACAAACTGGAGCAGCGCCGGTCGCTGGCGGCCGCCGGTCTGGACGGCCCGCCCTTCGCGGTGGCGCGGACGCCCGGCGAACTGCCCGGGGCGCTCGGCGCGGTGGGCCTGCCCGCCGTGCTCAAGCCGCGCCGCGGCACGGGGAGCCGCCTCGTGCGCCGGGTCGACGGCGCAGCCGAGGCGCGCGCGGCCGCCGCGGAGTTCTTCGCGGCGGCGCCCGGGACGGACCTGCTGGTGGAGGGGTTCCTCGCGGGAGACGCGGCGGGGGCGGGGCGGGAGTGGGGGGACTACGTCTCGGTCGAGACCGCCGTCCACGAGGGGGTGTGCCATCCGCTCTGTGTGGCGGGGAAGTTCCCGCTCGTCCGGCCGTTCCGGGAGCGCGGCTCGTTCGTCCCGCACACGCTGGACCCGGCGCTGGCCGCCCGCGCGCGGGCGCTGGCCGAGGCGGCGATCGCGGCGCTGGGCGTCCGCGACGGGGTCGTCCACACGGAGCTGAAGCTCACCCGGGACGGGCCCCGCCTGATCGAGGTCAACGGCCGCCTGGGCGGCCTGATCGGCGCCATCGTGCGCCGCGGCTCCGGCGTGGACCTCGTGGCGGCGGCCGTGCGGCTGGCGCTGGGGCTGCCGGTGCGCGACACCCCCCGGTTCGACGGGGTGGCGTACCAGTACGCGCTGCTGCCACGGGCCGGACCGTCCGGTGGCGCCGACGGGCGGGTGGGGGCGGCGGAGCTGGAGCGGCTGCGCGCGCTGCCGGGGGTCGACCTCGTCGACCCGCGTCCCGGTGCCGGGAGCGCGGCCTCCTGGCGGGAGGGCGCGGGCGCGCGCCTGGGTCATCTGCACGGGTGGACGGCGGACCACGCGGATCTCGCGCGGCTGACGCGGGCGATCGACGACATCTGCCGTCCGGTCTTCGGGGAGATGTGAGGGACATGGCAGCTGAGACACAGGCGGACCCGGACCGGAGCGGCGCGCCAGCGCTCTCCGCGGCGCAACGGCGGCTGTGGCTGGCCTACCGGCTCCAGCCAGGCAGCGCGGAGTTCACCGCTCCGTGGGCCGGACGGCTGGTCGGTGACCTCGACCCCGAACGGCTGCGGCGCGCCTGGCACCGGGTGCTGGAGCGGCACGCGGAGCTGCGGCTGCGGCTGGAGGCGGTGGACGGTGAACCGCGCCGCGCGGAGTGGGACTCCCGGGACTTCCCGCTCCCGGTGCGGGAGGTCGATCCGGCGGCCGTACCCCGGGAGCTGGAGCGCGCGGTCACTCGCCCGTTCCCGCTCGTCGGGCACCGTCTGGTCGACGCCGAGCTGCTCCGCCTCGGACCGGAGGAGCACCTCCTGGTCGTCGGGGCGCATCACGCGGTGGTCGACGGCCGGTCGTTCGCGCTCATCACGCGGGACCTGTTCGGCGCGTACGCGGGGGCGGAACCGCACCCGGTGGGCCGCCCGTACACCGCGTACGTCGCGCGGACGGCCGTGCCGTCCGGCCCCCGGGTCGACTCCTGGATCGAGGAGCTGCGGCCGCCGGAGACGGGCGACCCACTGGGGTTCGCCCCGGCCGTCCGGGACGCCGACCGCGCCGGGGCCCTCGTCCGGCAGCCGATCCCGGCGGAGGTGTGGGAGGGCGTGCGCGGACTCGGACGCCGGTTGCGCACCACCCCGCAGGTGATCGGCCTGAGCGCGTACGCGCTGACGCTGAGCCGCTACACCGACCGGACCAGGCTGGTCGTCGGGGGCACGATGGACACCCGGTCCGGCGAGTTCGCCGACACCGTCGGGATGTTCGTCAACCCTGTGCCACTGGCCTTACACGCCGAGCCGGACGCCACGGTCGCGGACTACTGCCGGTCGGTGCACGCCGCGCTCATGCGGGCCTTCTCGCTCCGGGAGCTGCCGTTCGAGGAGGTCGTCCGCCGTCTCCACGTGGTGCCGGACGCCGCCCGGACACCCGTCTTCGGCAGCCTGTTCAACGTCGAGGCGGACGCGCCGGTGCTGGAGGCGGCGGGCCTCCGGGTCAGCGAGGTGGAACTGCCGGTCCGGGTCGCCAAGTACGACCTGACGATGGTGCTGCGCGACCGGGGCGACACGGCCGAACTCCTCGCCACCTACCGCGCGTCGCGGTACTCCGCGGACCGGATCCGACGGTTCACCGCGCACACGGCCGCGGTCCTGGCGGGGCTGTGCGAGGGGTCCGGCACGGTCGGGGAGGTCCCGATGCTCTCCGGCGCCGACCGCGCGGAGCTGGCGGCGCTCGGCGGGGGCCCCGCCGTGGGGGGCGGGCTCCGGCCGGTGCCCGACGCGGTCGCCGAGATCGCGGCCAGCGATCCGGAGCGCCCCGCCGTGGAGGACGCCGGAACCCGGCTCAGCTACCGCGCGCTGCTGGACCAGGCGGACGCCGTGGCCGGCGCGCTGCACGCCCGCGGCCTGGGGCGGGAGTCGCGGATCGGCGTCCTCGCCGAGCCCTCCGCCACGGCGGTCGCGGCGGTGCTCGGCGTGCTGCGCGCGGGCGCCACCTACGTCCCGCTGAACCCGGCCTTCCCGGCCGCGCGGCTCGCGGCGATGCTCCGCGACGCCGGGTGCGGTCTCGTCCTGGGCGACGCCGCCTGGTCGGGTCGGCTGCCCGGGGTCGAGGTGCGCTCCCCCGCCGAACTGGCGCACGCCAGCGGGACGCCGCCGCCCGCGCGGGCACCGGACCCCGGCGACGCCGCGTACGTCGTCTACACCTCGGGCACCTCCGGCGAGCCGAAGGGCGTCGTCGTGGAACACCGGTCGCTCGCCGCGTCGACGGCCGGACGGCTGGCCACCTACGGCCGCCCGGAGGTCTTCCTGCTGCTGTCCCCGCTCTCCTTCGACTCGTCCATGGCCGGGCTGTGGTCCACGCTGACCTCCGGCGGCCGTCTCGTGGTGGCCTCGGCCGGGGACGTCCGCGATCCGGAGCGTCTGCTCGGGCTCGTGGCACGGCGGCGCGTGACCGCGCTGCTGGCGGTGCCCGCCCTGTACGCCGGGCTGCTCGACCGGGCCGAGCGCGCCGGCGCCGCCGCGCTGGCCTCGCTGCGGCTGGTCGTCACGGCGGGCGAGGAGCTGCCACGGGAGCTGGTGGACCGGCACTTCGGCCTGCTGCACGGGACCGTGCTCGCCAACGAGTACGGCCCCACCGAAGCGACCGTCTGGAGCACCGTCCGCGTCTTCGGCGAGCCCGCGCCGGTCGACATCGGTGGTCCGGCGCCCGGAGCGGTGCTGTCGGTGCGCGACCGGGCCGGGGAGCCGCTGCCGCGCGGTGTTCCCGGCGAGCTGTACGTCGGCGGGACGGGGGTGGCCCGCGGCTATCTCGGGCGTCCGGAGGCCACCGCCGAGCGGTTCGCCGACGGGCCGGGCGGGCGAACGTACCGCACGGGCGACATCGTGTGCTGGAACGAGCGGGACGGGCTCGACTTCCTGGGGCGGAGCGACGGCCTGGTCAAGGTCCGCGGGCACCGGGTCGAGCTGGGGGCGGTGGAGACCGCGCTGCGGGCCGAGAGGGACGTCACGGACGCGGCGGTGCTGGCAGCCCCGGGCGGCGCGGGCCTCGACGCGTTCCTCGCGGTCCGGCCGGACTTCGACGAGCGGCGGACGCGGGAGCGGCTCGCGCGGCGGCTGCCGCCCGTCATGGTCCCCACCTCGTTCACGGTGCTGGCGGAACTCCCGCGGACCGCGCACGGCAAGGTCGACCGTGCCGCGCTGCGGGAACCACCCGCCCCGGGCGCGCCCACCGGTGGCCGCGCCACCGGCGCCCGGGGGACGGCGCCCCCCAGCCCCGGCGACGCCCGCGATTCAGGCGGTTCCGGGGACACCGTGCGGGCGGCGGTGCTCACCGCGTGGTGCCGGACGCTCGGGGTGGACTCGGTCGGCGCCGACGTCAACTTCTTCGACGCGGGTGGCCACTCACTGCTGGTGCCCGCCCTCCAACTGGCCCTGGAGGAACGCCTGGGGGTGGAGATCGACATTCTCGACCTCTTCACCTCCACGACCGTCGACGAGCAGGTGCGGCTGCTCACCGGCGGGCTCCCCGCCCCGGACGCGGCCGAGCCGGAGCCGGACCCACGGCGGGCCCGGCTGGCCGCCAGCCGGCGCCGCTCGGCGACCACGGGGGACGTATGAGGGATCGCGCGCTGGACGTCGCGATCACCGGGGTGCACGCCCGGCTGCCCGGCCCCACCGATCCGGGCGCCTGGTGGGCTGCGGTCCGCACGGGCACGGTGCTCACCACCCGGTTCGACGCGGACGCGCTCGCGGAGGCGGGGGTGCCAGCCCACCTGGTCCGGGACCCGTCCTACGTACCGGTGCGCGGCCGCGTCGCGGACGGGGAGCGCTTCGACGCCGAGCTGTTCGGCGTCAGCCCCCGGGAGGCCGAACTGATCGACCCGCAGCACCGCATGATGCTGGAGGCGACCTGGGCGGCGCTGGAGGACGCGGGCCGCGATCCCCTGACCGACACGCTGCGCACCGCCGTCTTCGCCTCGGCGAGCGAGAGTTCCCTCGCCCGGCTCCTCGCCGGTGACGACCTCGACCCGGAGACCAGGGAGGCCCTGGAGGCCGGGGTCAGCCGCGACTTCATGGCGACACGTATCGCCTACCGCCTCGGCCTGCGTGGCCCCGCGATGAGCGTCTCGACGGCCTGCTCGTCCTCGCTGGTCGCGGTGCACCTGGCGGCGCAGTCGCTGAACAGCGGGGACTGCGACCAGGCGGTGGTGGTCGCCGCCTCGGCCAGGTTCCCGCAGGCCGGATCGGTGTACGCGCGCGGGGGCATCGTCTCGCCGGACGGCGTCTGCCGCCCGTTCGACGCCGGCGCCAACGGCACGATCGGCGGCTCCGGGGTGGTCGCGATGGTGCTGCGCCGGTTCGGCGAAGCCCCCGCGGACGCCGCGCCGCACGGCGTCATCCTGGGGTCCGCCGTCAACAACGACGGCCCGGACAAGGCTGGTTACAGCGCCCCGTCGCCCCGCGGGCAGGCCGCCGTCCTGCGGGCGGCGCTGCGGGCGGCCGCGGTGGAGGCCGGTTCCCTCGGCTACCTCGAAGCACACGGCACCGGCACCTACGTCGGTGACCCGATCGAGTGGTCCGCGACCTCGGGGGTGCTGCGCGAGGCCGGGGTGCGCCCGGCACAGATCGCGGTCGGCTCGGTGAAGGCCAACATCGGCCACCTCGACGCCGCCGCGGGACTCGCCGGACTGCACCGGACGCTGATGGTGCTGCGCCACGGCGAGGTTCCGGCGATGGCGGGGTTCAGCCAGCTCAACCCGCTGCTGCCCGCGGACGGTTCGCCGCTGCGCGTGCCGGAGGCCCCGGGCGGCTGGGAGGGGCCGGAGCCGCGCCGCGCCGGGGTCAGCTCCTTCGGGATCGGCGGCACCAACGCCCATGTGATCGTCGAGGCGCCCCCGCCCCCGGTGGGCGACGCCCCACCGCCGCCCCGGCGTTCACCCGTGATCATCACGCTCTCGGCGGTCCGTCCCGCCGCCCTGGACTCCGCCGCCGGGCGCCTCGCGGAAGCCCTGGCGGACGGCTCCGTAGACGCCCGCGACGCGGCGTTCTCGCTGCGGGTGGGGCGCGCCGTCCTGCCCGAGCGGCTGGCCGTCGCCGCGGCGACCGGCGAGGAGGCCGCGGCGGCGCTGCGCGGCGGCCCGCGCCGCGCCCGGGGCCGGGCGCCAGCGGGCGGCGACCGGCCGGTGGTCTTCCTGCTTCCGGGGCAGGGCGCGCAACGGCCCGGTATGGCCGCGCCGTTGGCGGCGCGGCTCCAGGGGTTCGGCAAACTCCTGGAGGACGTTCTCGACGCGTTCCCGGAGGACCGGGCCGCGCGGGTGCGGGAGGCGCTGTACGACACGGCGTTCCCCGCGGCGGAGCTGCGCGGCACGCTGCTGGCCCAGCCCGCGCTGTTCGCGGTCGGCTTCGCCGCCGCGGGGGCGCTCGCGGAGGCGGGCGTGCGGCCGATCGCGCTGGCGGGGCACAGCCTTGGAGAGATCACCGCGGCCACGCTCGCCGGGGTGCTGGACCCGGCGGCCGCGGCCGGGCTGGTCGCCCTGCGGGCGGAGGTGATGTCGCGCTGCCCTCCGGGGGCGATGCTCGCCGTCACCGGCGAGGTGGCGGAGGCCGGGCGGTGGACCTCCGCCGATCCCCGCCTGGAGCTGGCCGCGGTCAACTCCCCGGACGGCTATGTGCTGAGCGGGCCGGAAGCCGCCGTCGAGGAACTCCGCCGCCGGCTGGAGGGGACGGTTCCCGTCCGGGTGTTGCGGACCGGCCACGCCTTCCACTCGGCCGCCATGGAGCCCGCGGCCGAGGCCCTCCGCGCCCACCTGGCCGACCGCGCGCCCGGCCGGGTACGCGTCCCCTTCGTCACGAACGTGGACGGAGCCGTCGTGGAGGCGGGCGCCCGGGTGCCGCTGACCGTGTTCGCCGAGGCGGCCCGCCACACCGTCCGCTTCGGCGACGGGCTGCGGGCCCTGCGGGAGCGGTACCCCGACGCGGTCGCACTGGAGGTGGGGCCCGGCGGGGCGCTGTCGGCCGCCGCGACCCGCGTCGGCGTGGACGCCGTGCGCCTGCTGCCGGGGACGGGCGCGCACGAGCCGCTGCCCGCCCTCGCCCAGCTGTGGACCACCGGCGTTCCGGTGGACCGTGCCGCCTTCGCCCCCGCCGGGAGCCGGATCCGCCTGCCGGGCACGGTCTTCGGCGGCGGCCACTTCCCCGTGTCCGCGGTACGGCTACGGGCGAGCGGAGCGGGCACACCGGCCGCCCCCGCCGCGCGGACCGTACCCCCCGGACCCACCGAGTCCGCCGGGTCGGCGGAGCCCGCCGACCCGGCCACGGAGGAGCGCCCGGCGGCGTGGGAGGAGCTCCTGGCCGCCTGGCGCGACGTGCTCGGTCACCCGGCGGTCGAGCCGGACGACGACTTCTACGCCCTGGGCGGCGACTCGCTCACGGCCATCCGCGTCGTCCGTCGTCTGGAGGGACGGCTCGGGATCGACCTGCCGCTGCGGGAGTTCATGCTCGCCCGGACCCTCGGCCAGCAGGCGCGTCTGCTCGCCCGGCTGGCCGCCGACCGCGAACTGGAGGACCAGCCCCTGACGTCGCGCCGGAAGGAGCCGCGATGAGCGACGGCACCTTCGTCCGCGTGGAGGAGGCGTTCGCCCGGCGGGTCACCGCGCGCGCGGACGCGACCGCCGTCTGGGACGCGACCGGGACCGCCACCTACGGCGAGCTGTGGGAGGCGTCGGCGCGGCTGGCCCGGGCGCTGCGCGCGGGGGGCGTGGAGTCCGGCGACGCGGTCTGCCTGCGGGGGGTTGGCGACCGCGACACGATCACCGGGATGCTCGGGATCCTGCGCGCCGGCGGCCACGTTGTGCCGGTGGACCCCGACTGTCCGGCGGAGCGCGTCGGGCGGATGGCCGGTCTCGTCCGGGCGCGTCTGCTGCTCGCCACCGGGGACCACCCGGTTCCCCCCGGCGTCCCGGTCGGCGTCCGGCACGTCCGGGAGCTGCTGGAGTTCGCCCCCGCCGGGGGCCCGGTCGCCGAACCGGCCGGCACCGCCCACGACCTCGCCTACACCATGTTCACCTCGGGGTCGACCGGCGCCCCGAAGCCGGTGGGGGTCCCGCACGGCGCCCTGACCGCGCTCTGCCTCCGGGACAGCCCCGTCCGGCGCGCGCCCGGCGACGTCGTCCTGGCGCACACCATCCTCACCTTCGACCCGTCCATGCTGGAGATCTGGTCGGCCCTCCTGGCCGGTGCCGCGCTGCTGTGCGCCCCCGGTCACTCCCGCTCGGTGCACGAGACGGCCGCTCTGCTCACCGATCCCCGGGTCACCACCGCCGTCCTCACCCCGGCGGTGTTCGCGCTGGTCGTCGAGCGCCGTCCGGAGGCGCTGCGCTCGCTGCGGCAGCTGATCGTCGGCGGCGACGTGCTGCCGTACGAACAGGCGCTGCTGGCCCGGCGGGAGTGCCCGGGCCTGGAGATCGTCAACTGCTACGGACCGACCGAGAACACCGTCGTGAGCACGGCGTTCCCGCTGTCACGGTGGGACGGGTCCGGGCCGTCGGTCCCCATCGGGACGCCGGTCGCCGGAACCACCTGCCTGGTGCTGGACGCGGACCGCCTCCCCGTGCCGGACGGTGAGGTCGGCGACCTCTATCTGGGTGGCGACCGGCTCGCCACCGGGTACGTCGGCGATCCGGGAGGGACCCGGGAGCGCTTCCTGCCCGACCCCTCCGTGCCCGGCGGGCGGATCTACCGGACCGGCGACCGGGCCGCGCGGCTGCCCGGAGGTGACCTCGCCTTCCACGGCCGGGAGGACGACGAGTGCAAGGTCCGCGGGTTCCGCGTCCACCTGGCCGAGGTGGAGTCGCTGACCGCGGCGGACGAGCGGGTGCGCGCGGCTGCGGCGGTCCCGGTCGGGGAGGGGCACGACCGGCGCGTCGTGGTGTTCGTCCGGACCACGACGCCGGACGCCGATCCCCGGGCCGTCAGGGCGCGGACGGCCGAACGGGCGCCGGGGCACCTGGTACCGGCCGAGGTGGTCCCCGTCGACGGGTTCCCGCTCACGGAGTCGGGAAAGGTGGACCGCGCCGCGCTGGCCGCCCGCTACCGCGACCGGCGCCCCACCTGGTCACCCGGACCGGCACCAGGACCGGGCTCGGAAGCGGACACGGATCCCGGGGAACCGGAGGCGGACGACCGCGCGGTGCTCGCGGAGCTGTGGCGGCGGCACACCGGCGCGCCGGCGGACGCCGGACACGACTTCTTCTCCGCCGGGGGAACCTCGCTCGACCTCATCCGGCTCGTCGACGACGTCGGTCACCGCTTCGGCGTCCTCCTCGACTTCGTCGACGTGTACGGGCTCGCCTCCTTCGACGAACTGGTCGGCCTGGTGGCGGCCGCGAGGGCGGCCGGCTGATGGCGGCGCACCGCCCTCTCCCGGTCGTCCGGGTGCCGCTGCCGCGCCCGGCGGCCGTCCGCCGCCTGATCTGCTTCCCGCACGCCGGGGGGTCGGCGAACTTCTTCCGCGGCTGGGCCACCGACCGCCCGGAGGTCGAGGTCGCGGCCGTCCAGTACCCGGGGCGGGCGGACCGGCTCGACGAGCCCTGCCATGGGGACCTCGCCGGGGCGGCGGACGAGGCCCTCGCAGCGCTCGGCCCCCTCCTCGACCGTCCCGTCGTCCTGCTCGGGCACAGCCTGGGCGCCATCGTGGCGTACGAGACCGCCCGGCGTCTGGAGCACGTCGGACGCCGGGCCGAACGGCTCGTCGTCTCCTCGGCGCGGGCGCCGCACGACCCCGGCCACGCGGGGGGCCGCGTGTGGGACGAGGAGGCCGCGGCGCGGTCCCTGATCGCCCTGGGACACACCGACGCGGCGCTGCTGGCCGACCAAGAGGCCCGGGAGCTGGTACTGCCGTACCTGCGCGCGGACTTCGAGATGCTCCAGCGCTACCGCCACCCGCCGGGCACCCCGCTGCGCTGCGACATCCTCGCCGTGCGCGGCGACGAGGACGGCCATGTGACCGCGCGCGCGGCCGAACGCTGGGGAGAGCTGACCACCGGCGCCTTCCACCACACCGTGCGGCCCGGCGGGCACTTCTACCTGGTGCCGGAGCCACCGATCGAGCTGTTCCTGGACGCGCTCCCCGCGGACGGCGGGTGGGGCGGTCCGTGACCCCCGGAAGGACGGCCGAGAGTGCCCGATGAGCTGCGGATCGAGCCTGGCGCGGACCACGTGCGCCAACTGCTGGCGGCCCAGACGCCACAGTGGGCGGGCCTCCCGCTGGAGCGGGTCGCCTCGGCTGGCGTGAACAACACCATCTACCGGCTCGGCGCGGACCTCGCGGTGCGGCTGCCGCAGACGGCATGGGCCGCGGACCACATCCGCAAGGAGCGGCGCTGGCTGCCACGGCACGCGCCCCGGCTGCCGCTGGAGGTCCCCGAACCGGTCCACCACGGCGCCCCGGGCGAGGGGTTTCCCTGGCCCTGGCTGGTGTGCCGATGGCTGGAGGGCGAGAACGCGGTTGCGGCCCCGGTGGCGGACGAGCCCGCCGTGGGGCGGGCGCTGGCCGGGTTCGTCGGGGCGCTGCGGGCGCTGCCGACCGCCGGCGGGCCCCGCGCCGGGCCGCACAGCGGAATGCGGGGCACGCCGCTTCCGGTCCGCGACGGGGTGGTGCGGGAGGCGCTCGCCCGGCTCGACGGCGTCCTCGACGTGACGGCGGCCACCGCGCTGTGGGAGTCGGCCCTCCGGGTGCCTCCGTGGCGGCGGGCGCCGGTGTGGGTGCACAGCGACATCCATCCGGGCAACGTCCTGGTACGCGGCGGGCTGCCGAGCGCGGTCATCGACTGGGAACTGCTCAGCGTCGGCGATCCGGCGCTCGACGTCATGGCGGCCTGGACGTTCCTGTCGCCGGTGGGGCGGGCGGAGTTCCGGACCTCACTGCCGGTGGACGAGCACACCTGGGCCCGGGCCCGTGGCTGGGCCCTGTGCGTCGGCGCGCTGGCCACGGCCCACTACCGGGAGCGCAACCCGGTGCTGGCCGGGTTCAGTCGGCGGGCGGCGGAGGAGGCCGTCGCGGACTTCACCCACGGCCGCTGACCATCCCGTCATCCGGGCCGCACCGCCGGACGGCGGGGCCCGGATGACGCGACGGGCCCCGCGCTCAGCCGACCGCGCGGGCCATCCGGGCCACCGCCTCGCGGATCCGCTCCGGGGAGGTGCCGAGGTTGAACCGGACGAAGCCACGTCCCGGCTCGCCGAACAACGGGCCCGGGCTCAGGGCGACATGGCCCCGGTCCAGGAACACGGCCGCCGGGTCGTCACCGAGTCCCAGCTCCTGGCAGTCCAGCCAGGCCAGGTACGTCGCGTCCGGCGGCTGGTACCCGATCCGCGGCAGCTCCCGGTCCAGCTCGACGGCGAGCAGCTTCCGGTTCTCGTCCAGCGCGGCCAGCAGCCCGTCCAGCCAGGGTTCGCCCTCGCTGAACGCCGCGGCGCCGGCGATCACCCCGAGGATGCCGACCGACACCCACAGTTCGGGGGGCAGCCGGCGCAGGTCGGCGACCGCTTCCGGCCCGGCGACCAGCAGCGCGGCCTTCAGCCCGGCCAGGTTCCACGCCTTCGACGCGGACACCGCGACGAACGCCCGGCCGGCCGCCTCGGCGTCGAGCGTGGCGAACGGCACGTGCACGACCCCCGGATAAGTGACCGGGGCGTGGATCTCGTCCACCACCAGCCGGACCCCGTACCGGTCGGCCAACTCGGCGATGGTGTGGAGGGTTTCGAGGTCGGCGACGGTGCCGGTCGGGTTGTGCGGGTTGCAGAGCAGGTAGGCCCGGGCCCCGCCCGCGAAGGCCCGCTCCAGCCCAGCCAGGTCGATCCGGCCGTTCGCCATCGGGTTCCCGACGACGCGGCGGCCGATCGCGGGCAGGTGGCTGAGGAAGGCCGGGTACGCCGGGGTGTCCAGCACCACCCCGTCACCGACCCCGGTGACCAGCTGGATCGCCTCGCTGATGGCCTGGAGCACATCGGGCACCTGGACCATGTGGGCGGCGTCGGGCCGCCATCCGTACCGGCGCGCGGCGAACCCGGCGAACGCGTCGGCCAGGTCCGCGTGGTACGCGTAGCCGGTGTCGCCGCGGTCCAGGGCGGCGACCAGCGCGGCCCGGATCGGTGGGGCGAGCGGGGTGTCGGTCTCGGCCACCCACATCGGCAGTACGTCCGGCGGGTACTCCCGCCATTTCATACTGCGCCGGGCGGCTAACTCCGCGGCGGAGTACACCTGCAAGGGGTTCGCCATACTGACATCCGATCACGTGGAGAGGACTGGGCGGTCAACGAACCGTGTGACGCGTGATCCTGGGGCGGCCGACCGGATCACTCCGGCCCTCGCGCGAGAACCCGGTATTCATCGTTCCGGCGTTCCGCTCCCAACCGTTCGGCAGGGATCATTCCGGGGCTGGCGCGGGTTTCCGGCCGCCGTCCGCCCGAAATCCGGACAGCGTCGTGAGTGCTCCGTACACCGAACTCCCTACTCCCGCGTGGTGGAACCTCCTGTTCTCCCCGCCACCCGCGGTATCCCCTCCCGGCCTCTCCGGATATTCCGGGGACCGGGAGGCGGTTCCGCGTTTTCGGGTCACCGGCGATGGGAGCTGACGGGGGCGGGGCGTCGGTCGCGTCACGGCGGGGCGGGAGGCGTCCTCATTCCGGCCCCTTGCCGACGCAGGTCCGCGCGAAGTCCCGGGTGATCTCCTCGACGAACTCACGGGTGTACATGCCCCGCGCGCACGTCGCGTTGACGACCGCCGGGCCGTCGCCGTACAGGAAGAGGGCCAGGGCCAGGCCCGGTTGGTGGTAGTCCTGGCGGAAGGGGGGCGGGGACTCGCGGGTGAGCGGCAGTCCGTCGAGTCGCGGAGCGGGGTCGTAGACGGCCGTGTTGACGTACCCGTAGCCCGCCGGGTAGCGGTCGTAGGCCTCCGGATGCCGGGCCCGGACGTACTCCTCGTGGCTGAACAGGCTGTGGTCCAGGGCGTCCAGGACCCGCGTGCGCACCGTCGGCGCCAGCGAGGGGACGGTGTCCCCGGCGGTCACCGGCAGCCGCAGCATCATGCGGTTCGAGAAGTACCCCACCAGCCTCTCCGTGCCGGGCCACACCCGCCGGGACGTGGCGAAGAGGAAGCGCACGTCGCCGGAGTGGCCGTGGGCGCGGAGGGTCACCGCGGTCGCGGCGAACGCGAGCATGGTGGTCGAGATCCGCAACCGCCGTGCGTAGCGCCGCAGTTGGGCCGTCTCCTCGGCGGAGAGCGGCACGTCGTGGGAGACGATGGGCGCGAAGGGGTCGAACCGCCCCAGCTCGGGGAGGTCCAGTCCGGGGTAGGCGCCGAGCCCCTCGTTGCGCTCGTCCCACCAGGCGAGCGCCTCGGCCGCGGCGTCGGTCGCGAACCAGGCGCGCTCGTCGTGGGCGAAGCGCGTGGCGTCGGTGACCAATTCGTCGAAGGCGGAGGCCGGCCGGCCGGCCAGCCCGTCGTACACCTCGGTGAGGTCGTCGAACAGGGCCATCGCACCCGCGTGGTCGAGGATGCTCTGCTCGACGGACACCCCGAACAGGTCGTCCTCCGGGCGGTGCAGCACGGCGGCGCGGAGCAGCGGCCGTTCGTACGGCGAGAACTCCCGTTGCAGCCAGGCGTACGCCTCGGCCTGGGCGGACGCCGGATCGGAGCCGGCGGTCATCTCGCGCAGTGGCCAGCTCGCCTCCCCGGGAGGCAGGCAGCCGACGGTGTCGGCCGGGGCGTCCGGGAGGAAGTGGAGCCGCAGGCCGCTGTGGCGCCGGGCGACCAGGCGCAGGGCCCGCTCCAGGCGCGGCACGTCGAGGCGGCCCGGGAAGGAGTAGGCCCAGACGTACGGGTTCTTCCACCAGCGGTCGGGGCCGCGCAGCAGCGCGAGGCGCTTGGTCTGGGTGGTGACCGCGGGGATCGGCCGCCCGTCCGCTCCGGGCTCGGGGCTCTCCATGTTCTCCGGGCTCTCCGGCCGGGGCAGGGCGTCCATACGCAACTCCTCGGGCTGAGGCATCGGCAACGGGACGGCGCCACTCCTCGGATGACCGCGGACCCCGGCCAGTCCGGGCCGGGGCCGGGCTCGCGTTCGGGACCCGGGCGTTCCGGGCGGGGGCGAGCGGGGACGGTCACCTCCTCCGCGACGCGCTGGCGACGAGATCGGGGGACGCCGAACTCCTCGCTCCGCTCCGGTTTTTGGGAGGAATCCGTGAACGCCACCATACGAGCTTCCCGGAGATCCCCGGAACCCGTCCTCACGAAAACCCGTACGCCGCGCGGGCAATTGACACGAACGTCCGCTCTTCCAGTTCCCTAACCACTCCCGCCCTGGCGGCATTTCCGCTGCACAACGGCTTCCGGCACCACTCCCGTCACGATCTCCCCTAAGCTTTCCGGCAGTACGCGCCCCGTTCCCTGCCGTTTCCGGCAACGCGATGAGCGTCGGCCGGGAATGTGTCTCCGACCGTGACCAGGTGAACTGCGAAGGTCACGGGGAACTCGCTTTTCGCGCCACTCTCCGACGGTGGGATCGGCGGAAGTCGGCGGCGGCAGGGGCCTTTGCAGAGGGGTCGGCTCCGACCTACGATCACCACTACGGCGCAATCGGGGGCTCTGAATGCATAACTCGCCCTGACGCGGGGCGCACTGACGCGCGGAGCCGAAAGAGATCACGCCGCGGACGGTTCTGGAAGCAGCGCGGCGCCCGGAACGACGTACGCCGCCTCCACGACACATCCCACCCGCACCCTCAGGACGGACAGATGGCGATCCAGCACACCGCGCGCGGCGCCGAGCGGGCCCAGCGCCGCGACGAGCAGTACGTCTGGCATCCGTGGTCCCCGATCGACGCGGCGGGCCAGCGGGTCATGGCCGACCGCGCGCGCGGCCACCGCCTGTGGGATGCCGACGGCACCGAGTACCTCGACGCCTCCTCGCTCAACTCCACGTGTGGCTACGCGCATCCGGCGATCGTGGAAGCGGCCGCGCGGCAGCTCGGGCGGCTCCACGGTGTGGACCTCTCCGCGCAGAGCCACGAACCGTCCGGGCTGCTCGCGGAGCGCCTGGCCGGGCACTTACCCGGCGGGCTGTCCCGCACCCTGTTCACGAACAGCGGGAGCGAGGGGGTCGAGGCGGCCTGCCTCATCGCGGCCTCCCACTGGGCCCATCGCGGGCGGCCCCGTACGCGTGTGGTGACCTTCGCGCGCGGCTACCACGGATCCACCACCCTCGCCCGCAGCCTGTCCGGGCTGCCCCCCACCTCCCACGCCTTCCGTGATCCGCTCCGGGTGACGCCGGTGGACCTGCCCGCCGACCACCGGGCGCTGCGGGCGCCGGAGTTCGCGCCGCGCCTGCTCGCCGACTTCGCCACGGCCGTCGGCGGCGACCCGTCCGACCCGCCGATGGCGGTCGTCGTCGAACCACTCCTCAACGTGGGCGGGGGCGCGGTCCTCCCCCCGGGATTCCTGCGCGGGCTGCGGGAGCTGTGCGACACCCACGGAACGCTGCTGGTCATCGACGAGGTGTTCACCGGCGTCGGGCGGACGGGGCGGATGTTCGGCTTCGAGCACGACGGCGTCGAGCCGGACGTCGTCGTCAGCAGCAAGGGGCTGAGCGGCGGCTACGCCCCGCTCGCGGCCGTCTCCGTCCAGCAGCGCGTCTACCGGACCTTCTCCGAGGACCCCGTCCTCGGCGGGCTCCGGTACGGGCACACCACCAGCGGCCACGCCGTGTCCTGCGCCGTCGGGCTCGCCACCCTCGACGTCGTCGAGCGGGAGGGTCTGGTCGAGAACTCCCGCGCGATGGGGGCACGGCTCCTGGACGGCCTCGCCCCGCTCGCGGGCGCCTCCGGGGTGGTGGACGTGCGGGGGCTGGGCCTGGTGGCGGTCCTCGAACTGGCCTCGCCGGAGGCGGCCGCCGCCCTGGCCGGGTCGGCCCGGCACCACCGCCTGCTGGTGCGCCAGCAGGGCACCGCGGTGATGGCGGTACCACCGCTGACGATCGACACCGACGCTGTGGACGAGGTGGTGGCCCGCCTCTCCGCGGCGGCCCGCGAGGGGGGCGGCTGACGTGCCCGCCGCCGCGACGACCGGCGCCCCGGAGCCGGACGGCGGGGCCTCGGCGCGGATCCTCGACGCCGTCGCGCGCAAGCGGGACGGGCTGCCGCTGTCCGCGGCCGACATCCACACCACGGTCAGCGACTACGTCAACGGCCGGGTGGCCGACTACCAGATGGCGGCCTGGCTCGCGACCGTGGCGTGCGCGGGGCTGGACGCGGACGAGACACGGGCGCTGACCACCTCCTACGTCGCGGGCGGGGAGCGGCTGGACCTGGAGCGGATCGGCGGCACGGTGCTGGACAAGCACAGCACCGGCGGCGTCGGGGACAAGCTCAGCCTGGTCGTGGTCCCGCTCGTGGCGGCCTGTGGGGTCACGGTGGTCAAGATGAGCGGGCGCGGGCTGGGGCACGCGGGCGGGACCGTCGACAAGCTGGAGTCCGTGCCGGGGCTACGGCTGGATCTGGCCCCGGACGCGATCTACCGGACGGCGCGGAGGGCCGGGATGGCGATCGTGAGCCAGAGCGCGTCGCTCGCCCCCGGGGACGAGGCGACCTACGCCCTGCGGGACGCCACCGGCACGGTGGAGAGCGTCCCGCTGATCGCCGCCAGCATCATCGGCAAGAAGGTCGCGGTCGGCGCCCACGGCCTCGTACTGGACGTGAAGACCGGATCCGGGGCGCTGATCCCCGACCGGGGCAGGGCCACGGAGCTGGCGGAGGCGATGCTCGGGCTCGCCACCGGGTTCGGGCTCTCCTGCCGCGCCGTGCTCAGTGACATGAGTCAGCCGCTCGGCCACGCGGTGGGGAACGCGCTGGAGCTGAGGGAGGTACTGGCCGTGCTCCGGGGCGAGTGGGTGCCCGGCGTCTCGGAAGCCTGCGCCACGCTGGCCCGGCTGATGCTCCAGAGCGCCGACCCCGCGCTGTGCGGCCGGGCGGCCGACGCCCGTGTGGCGCGGGCGCTGGCCGGTGGTGACGCCTACGACCGCCTCCTGACCTGGGTCGCCGCCCAGGGCGGGGACCCACGGGTGCTGGAGCGGCCCGCGCTCCTGCCGGCGGCGCGGAAGGTCACGCCCGTCACGGCCGACCGGAGCGGCTGGGTGACGGCCGTCGATCCGCGAGCCGTCGGCATGGCGGCGGTCCACGTGCGGGCTGGCCGTCTCTCCCACCACGCGCCGCTCGACCACGGCGCGGGCGTCCGAGTCGTCCGCCGGGTCGGGGACCGCGTCGAGGCGGGCGAGCCACTGGCCGAGCTGCACGCGGACGGTGGCGCGACGGAACGGGCGGCGCGCCTGCTCGCCGGGGCCTTCACCGTCGGCGGGGAGCGCCCCGCGCCACCACCCGTGATCCACCGGGTGTTCGCCCCACCGCAAGGCCAGTAGAACCGCCGAGCCCTCAGGGGGAGAAGCGACGATGCCCGCGTCCGTCAGTCCGCACGAACTGGTCACCGCGGCCGGGAGGTCCACCACGACCTTCGCGACGATCCCGGATCGCCCGGTGACCGTCCGCGACCCCGCGGGCCTCGACCGTCCCACCGCGGCCGAGATCGTCCGGCGCTACGAGCGGAACGGCTTCTGCGTCGTCGGCCTGTCCCCGGACCCGCCCGCGCCCGAGGCGCTGATCGCGCTCGCCGCCTCGCTCCGGCTCGGCGCGCCGTTCACCCCACCCCTCTACACCATGGGCGGGCACGCGGCGCCGCCCGTCTCCCGCATCTCCGCCGCCCGCAACGCGGACACCCCCGACGCCGACCACCCGTCGTTCGGCCGCACCGACCGGCAGCGGCTGCACAGCGACGGAACCCTCCAGGACATCGGGGTCGTCAAGGCGTCGGTGCTGGTCTGCGAGACCCCGGCGGCGGAGGGGGGAGACACGATCCTCTTCAACACCGCGGCGGCGTTCGCCGAGTTGGTCGCCTCCGACGAGGCGGCCGCCCTCGCGCTCGCCACCCCGGGCACCCTGGTGCGCCGGGCCAACATCAACGGATGCACCGACGCCAACCACGGCCCCGCGGTCTCCGTGCGGGACGGGGCGCTGGTCTGCCGGTACAGCGTGACCGCCACGGACTTCTGGGCCGCACCGCCCGGGGTCGACGAGGACGCGCTGCGCCGCGGGATCGACTTCCTGGCCGGTGCCGCGAGGCCCGGCTCGCCGCACTTCGCCCTGCTCGGCCTGGCGGCCGGGGAGGCCATCGTCCTCGACAACACCCGTGTCGCGCACGGCCGTACGGCCTACCTGGACTCCGGGCTCCGGCGCCGCTGCCTGTACCGCGGGCTGTACCTGCGCCATCCGCGCCCCGGCGGGTGACCCCGGCCCGCCCCGGACGGCCCGGCCCCGCGACGTCCGGGAGGCACGGGGTGGTTCGGGAGGTCTGGGAGGTTCGGGAGGTCCGGTCCGGGACGGGGGTCCGGGGCGTCGAGACCGTCTACGGGGCGCCGGCGGGGGTCTCCAGCAGCGCGCGGAGTTCGCGGTGCGCCGCCGCCCCGGCTGCGAGGATCCCGCCGCCCAGGGCGGAGGTGACGCCTCCGGCCTCCCGCACGATCAGTGCTCCGGCCGCCCAGTCCCAGCGCTCCAGTTCGTCCTCGTAGTAGCCGTCGAAGCGGCCCGCCGCCGTCCAGCACAGGTCCAGCGCGGAGCTGCCGGTGCTCCGGATGTCCCGGGCCGCCGGAAGGATCCGGGACACGGCCCGGGCCTGCCGCGCGCGGGAGTCGGCCCGGTAGGAGAACTCCGTGGCGACGAGCGCGCGAGGCAGCGGCACCGGGTCGCTGACCCGCAGCCGGTCTCCGCCCCGGAACGCCCCCGCGCCGCGGGCCGCCGAGAACGTCTCGCGGCGGACGGGGTCGTGCACCACTCCGACGACGGGGGTCCAGTCCCGGCCACGGCGCTCCTCCACCGCGACGCTCACCGCGAAGTGGGAGATGCCGTACAGGTAGTTCACGCTGCCGTCGAGGGCGTCAACGACCCATCGCAGCCCGCTCGCCGAGGGCCGTTCGGGCGCCTCCTCGGACAGCACGCCGTCCTCCGGCCGCTCGGCGGAGAGCAGCGCGGCGATCCGCGCGTCGCTGTCCCGGTCGGCCCGCGTCACCGGATCGGTGGGCGAGGACTTCCACTCCACGGCGCCGGAACGGCCAGCGGGCCCGGTGACGCTCCGGCCCCCCGCGTGGGCAGCGCGCAGGGCGAGGTCCCACAGCTCCCGCATCTCGTCGGGCCGGTCGACGGCGGTGGACTCCACACCCTCCCCCTCACCTCAACAAGCCACTTCCCAGGGGCAGTTACCCCACACTCTCCGCGCCGAACCGGAGCGGCCCGGGGCGCCCCCGCCGGTGTGGGGACCCCGTGACCGGCCGCCTAGACTCGTCCCGTCCGGGGGCGGGCGCGGGGCGCGGGAGCGGTGGGAGCGGGAGGGCGGATGGGATCGGCGATCGGACTGCCCGCGCTGGAGAGCGCGGCACCGGGCCTGGTCAGCCTGTACAAACGGGCCGGGAACAGTCTGCGCGAGCACGCGCTGGAGGGTGAACGTGCCGCCGTCTACCTGGTGCTGGACCGCTCCGGGTCGATGCGCCCGTACTACCGGGACGGCACCGTGCAGCACCTCGCCGAGCGGGTGCTGGGCCTCGCGGCGCACCTGGACGACGACGGAACGGTGCCGCTGGTCTTCTTCTCCACGGACGTGGACGGCACCGCCGAGTTCGGCCTCTCCGGGTACCAGGGGCGTATCGGCCAACTCCACCGGGAGCTGGGCCACATGGGGCGGACGAACTACCACTGGGCGATGGACGCCGTCCTCGACCACTACCTGGCGAGCGAGCCCGACTCCCCCGCACTGGTGGTCTTCCAGACCGACGGCGGCCCCACCAGCAAGTTCGCCGCCGAACGCTTCCTGTGCCGGGCGGCGGGACTGCCGTTGTTCTGGCAGTTCGTCGGCTTCGGCGACCCCGGCGACACCGAGTTCGCCTTCCTGCGTAAGCTCGACGAACTCGCCGTTCCGGGCAGGCGGATCGTGGACAACGCCGGTTTCTTCCCCGCCGGGGCCGATCCCCGCCGGATGAGCGACGCGGAGCTGTACGACCGGCTCCTCGCGGAGTTCCCGCGCTGGCTGTCGGCCGCCCGGGAGCTGGGCATCCGTCCCGCTCGCTCCACGTCCGGTCAGGCCCGCTGAACTCCCCGCAGTATCCCGGCCGTTGACGGATCCGGCGCGGCCTCCGGGGCACCGCCGGGAACGGCCCGGGGCACCCGGGACGTTGTGCGGGGGATGGCCGAAACCGGTGGGAGCGGTCGGCGGAACCGGCGGAGGACGGCGTGCGTCCCTCCGACGATCACGGTGGAGGGCAAACGAGTGCGGATCTACATCAGCGCGGACATGGAGGGCGTCACCGGCCTGGTGGACGCCGCGGACGTCCAGCCGGGCGGCCGGGACTACGAGCGCGGACGGCTGATGATGGCCGAGGACGTCAACGCGGCGGTACGCGGCGCCCTGGCAGCCGGGGCGACCGAGATCGTGGTGAACGACGCGCACGGCCCGATGCGCAACCTGCTGCCGGAGCACCTCCATCCGGCGGCCCGGCTGCTGCGTGGCAGGCCCAAGCCGATGGGCATGCTCGAAGGGCTCGCGCCCGAACACGACGCCATGGTGTGCGTCGGCTACCACTCCCGCGCGGGCACCCTCGGCCTGCTGAGCCACAGCTTCATGGGACACGAGATCGAGGACATCTGGCTGGGCGGCCGCCCGGTGGGCGAGATAGGGCTCGCCCAGGCCACCGCGGCGGCCCTCGGGGTGCCGCTGGCCGCGCTCACCGGCGACGACCACGCCTGCGCGGAGACCATGGCCTGGGACGACGGCGTCACCACCGTCGCGGTGAAGTACGCCCACGACCGTTTCGCGGCGGAGCTGCGGCCACCGGAGGAGGCGCGGCGGAAGATCGAGGAGGCGGTGGGCGCCGCCCTCTCCGCGCCCGCCCGGACCTGCTCGCCGGTGCCCAGCCCGTCGGCGCTCACCGTCCGCTGGCAGTCCGCCTCGGTCGCGGCGATGCTGCTGGGGATACCGCAGGTCACCTCGCTGGACAGCCGGACGGTGCGGGCCGAGGGCGATCTCCCCGCGCTGTACCGGCTCTTCGGCGTCTGGATGCGGGTGGCCGCGTCCCTGACCAACCAGCCGCCGTACTGCTGAGTCCCGCGCGTAGCGGGGCCGGGCCGCCCGGGTTCACCGCTCGCTGAGCACCGCCCGGATCACGTGCCGGGCGTTGTGCGCCATGGCCCGGTTCGTCGTCCGGTAGTGCGGAAGCGCGATCAGCGCCTGCGAGAGCGTGCGCCCGCGGCCCCGTCGCCAGGACGCGTCGTCCGTTCCGAGTTCCCGGTGGAAGACCTCCCGCGCCCCGGCGGGCAGCAGGTTCCACGCCGGAAAGAGGTCGCAGGCCGGATCCCCGAGGCCGGCGCAGCCGAAGTCGATCACCGAGGCCAGCCCGCCGCCGTCCACGAGCAGGTTGCCGGGCATCAGATCGCCGTGCACCCAGACCGGCGGGCCGTCCCACCCCGGGGCCCGGAGGGCGTCCTCCCAGACGGCGAGCGCGGCGTCCCCGTCCACGCCCTCCTCCGGGATCTCCCGCAGCCGCCCGATCGCCCACCGGGTCTCCGCGTCTAACTCCGTGAGCGGGCCGCCGCGATGGGCCTTCGGCCCGTCCGGCAGGGCGACGTTCCGCATCGCGGTGACGAACGCCGCCAGCTCCCGGGCCAGGGCCACGGGTTCACGCACACGGTCCTCGGACGGGTTGCCGCCCGGCAGCCAGCGGTACACCGACCACGGCCACGGGTACCCCTCGGCGGGCTCCCCCTCCCCCAGCACCTCGGGGACGGGGGTGGGCAGCAGCGGCGCGAGACGGGGCAGCCACCAGCGCTCCCGCGCCAGGTCGTCGGCTCCCCCCTCCGCCAGCGGCAGCCGTACGACCATCTCCTGGCCCAGCCGGAACATGGCGTTGACCGTGCCGCCGGACGGGAACCGCTCCACCGGCAGCCCCGCCCACCGGGGGAACCGCCCGGCGAGCAGACGGCGGACGAGCGCGCCGTCCACGGGGTGGGCGGGCGCGGAGGGGACCGGAGTCGCGTTCATGGGCCGCATTCGACCGCCGGGCTCCCCCGCCGTCAAACGCTTTACCCCGCCGACGGCGGGCGCGCGGAGCCGCCGCGCCCACCGCGCGGCACGGCGGGGAGGCGGTCAGCGGGGGCGCGGCAGCCGGTGGGCGACGAAGAGGCCGGTGGCACTGACACAGACCCGGCCGTCCGCGGAGAGCGTCCCCTCCGCCTGGATCCGCCGCCCCGCGACGGACAGCCGCCGCGCCTCCAGGGTCAGGGGGGCGAAGAGGGGGGTGGGTCTGCGGTACCGCAGCGTCAGCTGACCGGTCACCGCGGGCTCGCCCGCCCGGCGGCTGGCGGCACCGAGGGTGTGGTCGAGCAGGAGCGCCGAGATCCCGCCGTGCACACAGCCGGGTGGTCCCTGGTAGGGCAGCCCGAGCGTGGTGACCGCCGTGACGGAGCCGTCGTCCCGCCGGGTGAGGGTCAGCGGCGGTGCCAGCGGGTTCCGCCGCGCGGCGACCGGATCGTGCCGCACGGCGCCGTCGTCGGCCCACATCTCGGCAAGCCGGGCCTCGGTGGCCGGGGCGTGCGCGTCGAGACGGTCGGCGAGGCCGTGCAGGGTGGCCGCGACGTCGCGCAGTTCGGCGCCCGGCCGGTCCCCGGCGTGCAGCAGCGCGGCCACCACCCGGCGGGCGGCGGCCGCCGCCTCCTCGACGTCGGTGGGCTCGGCGCCGTAGCCCTCCCCGGCGCCGGTTCCGGTGGCCACGGGCTCCGGCCCCGCCGCGAGTTCCTCTTCCATCCGTCCCTCTCCTCGGGCGAGTTCGGCTCTCACCCCCGCACGCACCCGCTCTCGCCGGACGCGGGGCCGGGCGCCGGGGAGCGCCACACTCCGCGAGCGCGGACCCGGCCCGACGGGGCGGACGGACCGCCCCGTACCCGGGCGTCATCCGGTCCCACCGCTCAGCCGGGTTCGGGGACCGGCGGCAGCTCGCCTATCGGCAGCAGTTCGGGTCGCTTGGCGGTCCGGCCGTCGCCCGAGGAACGCCCCCGCAGCCGGCGGCCGACCCAGGGGCCGAGGAACGCCGCGGCCCAGCGCGCCTCCCCGGCCACCGCGCGCAGCCCGGTGGGGGCGGGCGTCACGGGCGGGGGCAGCGGGCGGGTCCAGGAGTCGTCGCAGCACGGCAGCCCGAGGGCGTGCCCCATCGCGGCGGCGATCCGCTGGTGGCCGAAGGGGCTGGCGTGCAGCCGGTCCGGCTCCCAGAGGCGCGGGTCGGAGACGACCGCGTGTGGTTCGGTCTCCGCGCACGCGATCCCGTGCCGCGCGCTCAGCTCCCGGATACGCGCGTTCAGGGCGAGGACCCGGGAGCTGACCGGCCGGGCGAGGGGGATGAGCCGGGTGATGTCCGGGAAGGTGAGGGTCGCCACCCGGGCGCCCTGGGCGGTGAGCGCGACGCACATCGCCTCCAGTTCCCCGGCGACCTCGTCGACGTCGCAGCGGGGCCGCAGCAGGTCGTTCACCCCGGCGACGACGGTGGCGAGGTCCGGCCGCAGGGCGAGCGCGGACGGCAGTTGCTCGGCCCGGACCTGTCCGGCCAGCCGGCCGCGCACCGCCAGGTTGGCGTACCGCGCCTCGGGGTTGTGGCGTACCAGCCGCCCGGCGAGCCGGTCGGCCCAGCCGCGGGGGGTGCCTGTGGCGTCCTCGTCGCCCACGCCCTCGGTCTGGCTGTCCCCCAGTGCCACGTAGCGCAGGTATCCGTCAGCGCGCACCGGCCGCCTCCCGTTCACGCAGCACCGCCGCGCTCCGTTCGCACCACGCGCGGTGGTGCTGTTCGAAGGCGAGGCCGCGCAGGCAGGTCAGGTACGGGCCGACGCGCTCGCCGTGGCGCAGGAACTCCTCCTCGTCGCGCTCCCCGCGCAGGGTGCGCAGCACCTTTCCGAACAGCTCGATCCGGGCCTCCGCGTGGGCGGCGCGCTCGGTGAGCCGCTCGGCCAGCTCCCCCGTGTCGACGTGGTCGGCCGCCTGCACCTTGACGAGCAGGTCGTCGCGGATCACCGAGGGGCGGCTGGCGGTGGCCGCGAAGGCCCCCAGCTCGGCCAGCCCGGCCTCGGTGACCCGGAACAGCCGCTTGTTCGGGCGGCTCTCCTGCACCACCTCGCGGCCGGAGACCAGACCCGCCCGCTCCAGCCGCGTCAGTTCGCTGTACACCTGCTGGGGCGCGGCGGACCAGAAGTTGGCCACGCCCAGGTCGAACGACTTCGCCAGGTGATACCCGCTCAGTTCCCCGTCCAGCAGTGCCGCCAGCACGGCGTGCCGTAGCGCCATCGAACCGCCTCCCCCACCTCGCCGGAGATTCCGCGCCGCCGGAGCCGTTGCCCGGCGGGATCCCCCTCACCATACTCATGACGATGAATACTCATGACGATGAGGGTCACCTTCGGGTGGAGGATCCGGCCGCGCGGTTCCGCGCGGCGATCGAGCGCCGTGAACTCGCGGCGCTGGAGGAGCTGTTCACCGAGGACATCCGCTTCCACAGCCCGGTGACCTTCGCCCCCTTCGAGGGCAGGCCGATGGTGCTGGGCCTGTTCGGCGTGCTGCTGCGCACCTTCGAGGACTTCCGCTACGTCGGCGACTTCGAGGGCACGGCGCGCACCGGCTCCGACGGCGACGAGACCCCCTCCGCGGTCCTGATCTTCCGGGCCACCGTACGGGGCAGGGAGATCCACGGCATGGACCTCCTCCACTTCGACCAGCGGGGCCGGATCCGCGAGTTCACCGTGATGGTCCGCCCCCGCTCCGCGGTGGAGGTCCTGGGCCAGGCGGTGCTGGACGGGCTCACCGCCGACGGCCTCGTCCCGGCCCGGCCCGCCACCCCGTGAACCCGCCCGGCGCCGGGCCCCGCCCCCTTCCGCGACGGCGCCGGCCACGCGGGGCGCCCGCGGTCAGCCCGCGTGGGCGTCCCGCAGCGCCTGGACGTCGATCTTCCGCATGCGCAGCATGGCGGCCATGACGCGCTCGACCGCCGCCTGGTCCGGGTCCCGCAGCAGTTCGGTCAGCACACGGGGGACGATCTGCCAGGAGAGTCCGTACCCGTCCTTCAGCCAGCCGCACGGCGCCTCCTCTCCGCCCTCGGTCAGCGCCGCCCACAGCCGGTCCACCTCCGCCTGGTCCTCGCAGTCCACGTAGAGCGACATGGACTCGTTGAAGGAGAACAGCGGACCGCCGTTCAGCGCGATGAACCGCTGGCCCGCGACCTCGAAGGTCACCGTCATGACCGTGCCCGTGGGCCCGGGCGCGGTCTCCGGGTAGTGGGTGACCTCCAGCACCCGCGCGTCCTCGAACAGCGAGGTGTAGAACTCGGCGGCCTCCAACGCCCGGTCGTCGAACCAGAGATGAGTGGTGATCTTCTGCATGGCGGACTCCTCACCGAGGGTGTGCGGACGTGCTCTCCTCCGGTAGACCGGGAGGGGCTCGCGTACTCATCGGCGCACGAACCATCCCGTCACCGGCTCGTCCGCCGGAACGTGCGGATACCGTCACACCCGGGCAACAACCCCGCCCCCGCGCGAGCGCTACGCTCGCGCGGGGCGTCTCCCTCCGGGAGAGCCCGCACGACGGGCGGAGGCGTCCCCGGGGACGCCTCCGCCCGGCCGCCACCGCGGCGACCAGACACCACCAGGAGAGACCACCATGAAACCCTCACACCCCTTAGCCCTCGTTCCGGTTCCGGAGGCCGTCACCCTCTTCAAGTCCCGGCAGCTCCCGCCCCGGGTGCGGAACGCCGTACTCGCCACCGCCAACGCCAAGCGGGCCTTCCAGCTGTGCCGCACCCCCTACACCTGGCAGGCCCGGGAGTACGCCATCGCCGACATCTACGCCGGGCGGAAGGTGCTGGCGACCGTTCCGTCACGGCGGCCGCTCGACTCCTGACCGCCTGACGCGGGCGCGCCGGCCGGTCCGGCGCGCCGAGAGCGGCGGGCCGGTGACGGCGCCGCGTAGCGCCGCCCGGCCCGTTCCACCCCGTCGGGGTACCGGCGGCCGCGCGTGCCCCGGCGTTGCGTGGCGACAGCGGCGCGCTCCAGCGCCCCCGCCGTCACTCCGCGACACCCCCGCGACGGACCGCCTCGGGTCCCGCCGGTCCTCCGCTGTGCGGCGCCGGAGTCCCGGGCCGCGTACGGGCGTTGGGACCCACGCTCGCGGAAGGGCGCGCCGGTGCCGTTCCCCGCTCCGGGCGGCGGGGCGGGACGGTCAGCCGCCGGAGCGCAACCGCGCGAGTTCGCGCAGCTCACGCTGGGTGGGGTGCCGGTTGGCCGCGCGTTCCCGGCCGGTGTCCGGGGCGACGGCGAGCGGCGGGGGTGGCGGCGGTGACTGGTCGACGTAGCACTCGGCGGCGATCGCGGCGCCCACCCGCTTGTGCAGCAGCCGGGTCACCACCGCGACGCGCTCCCGGCCGTCCTGGCGGACCCGGACCTCGTCCCCGCCGCGCAGCGTCTGGGCGGGCTTGGCGCGCTTGCCGTTGACCTTGACGTGCCCCGCCCGGCACGCCTTGGCGGCCAGCGCGCGCGTCTTGACGAGCCGCACCGACCAGATCCAGGTGTCGACCCGCGCCGTCTCCTCGCCTGAAGCCATGGCACGACCCTAAGCGCTGGAGGGCCCTCGCGGCCACGCTCCGCTCCCTCCCACCCCCGCCCGGTGGCCCCGGGGGCCTGGGACGTCCGCGCCGGGCGGTTTCCGCGGCGGGGAGGGAGTGGATGGCGCGGCCGGGGATACCCGGAACGGAACCTCGGCCGGGGATGGCCCGGCGCGGAGACCGGCGGCACGCGAGACGCGCTGCGAGGGAGCGAACCATGGATGCCGAACCCGAGAAGAGATCCGAACCGGCGGCGGACGGCGGCCCGACCCCGGACGCGCTGCTGCACACCGGCGCCGAGGGGGACGTCAGCGCCGAGGACCTGGTCCTGGCCTCCGGTCGCGAGCTGACCGAGGAGAACCTCCGGTGGGCGCGAGAGCGGCTGGCGACAGAGGGTCGGGCGGCCATCGAACGCGAACTGCCCTGACCCGGGGCGGCCCCGGCCCGGCGAGGGGCGGCCGCCGGAGTGCCGTCTACTCCGGCGGCCGCCCGGTTCGGGGGGCGGCGGTCAGCGGATGGGCATGCCCGACAGGCTGCGGGCGATCACCAGACGCTGGATCTCGCTGGTTCCCTCGAAGATCGAGTAGATCGCCGCGTCCCGGTGCATGCGCTCCACCGGGTACTCCCGGGTGTAGCCGTTGCCGCCGAGGATCTGCATCGCCTGCGCGGTGACGGCCTTGGCGGTCTCGCCCGCGTACAGCTTGGACATCGAGCCCTCCGCGGACTCGAAGGGGCGGCCCGCGGCGGCCATCCAGGAGGCTCGCCACACCAGGAGGCGGGCCGCGTCGACGCGGGTGCGCATGTCGGCGAGCTGGAAGGCGACGCCCTGGTTGTCGATGATCGGGCGGCCGAACTGGACCCGGGTCTTGGCGTACTCCAGCGCGACCTCGTACGCGGCGCGGGCGATGCCCACCGCCTGCGCGCCGACCGCCGGGCGGGACGCCTCGAAGGTGGCCATGGCCGCGTTCTTGACGCGCTCGCCCCCCGTCTTCGCCCGCTCCCTGGCCCGCGCCAGCCGCTCGTCCAGCTTGTCCTTGCCGCCGAGCAGGCAGTGCCCGGGCACGCGGACCTCCTCCAGGACGACCTCGGCGGTGTGCGAGGCGCGGATGCCGTGCTTCTTGAACTTCTGGCCCTGCGACAGCCCGGGGGTGTCCGGCGGGATGATGAAGGAGGCGTGCCCCTTGGAGCCCAGCTCCGGGTCGACGACGGCGACCACCACGTGGACGTTGGCGATACCGCCGTTGGTCGCCCAGGTCTTGGTGCCGTTGAGCACCCACTCGTCGGTGGCCTCGTGGTAGACGGCGCGGGTGCGCATCGCCGCGACGTCCGATCCGGCGTCGGGTTCGGAGGAGCAGAAGGCGGCCACCTTCACGTCGCTGGCGTCCCCGTACATCTGCGGGACCCAGGTGCCGATCTGCTCCTCGGTGCCGTTCGCGAGCACGCCGACCGCCGCCAGCCCGGTGCCGACGATGGACAGGGCGATCCCCGCGTCACCCCAGAACAGCTCCTCCATGGTCATCGCGATGCCGAGACCGGTGGGGTCGAAGAACTGCTGGGCGTAGAAGTCGAGCGAGTAGAGCCCGATCTTGGCGGCCTCCTGGATGATCGGCCAGGGGGTCTCCTCGCGCTCGTCCCATTCCGCCGCCGCGGGCCGGATCACGTCGGCGGCGAAACCGTGGATCCAGCTCCGGACCTCCTTCTGGTCCTCGTTGAGGTCGATCGCAAACGCGGAATCGGCCATCGCCGTCCCTCCACCGTGTCTCGCGGTTTGTTACCTTCGGTAATCGACTGCGCGCCAGTATGTTACTGGCTGGTAAGCATGTCAACCGCCCCGCTCCCCCGATCAACCCCGGCGACCGGTGTTACGTTGCGGCGGGGGCGACGTGATCGACGGGGCGGGGAGGCACTTCGAATGGGAACGCGACGAGACGCCCAGCACGATGCCACGCGGCAACGCCGCTCGGAGCTGCTGGAGGCGGCGGACCGGGTGGTCCTCAGGGACGGCCCGGGCGCCTCGATGAACGCCATCGCCGCGGAGGCGGGCATCACCAAGCCGATCCTGTACCGGCACTTCGGGGACAAGGGCGGGCTCTACCGCGCGCTCGCCGTCCGGCACACCGACGGGCTCCTCGACGCGCTCCGCGCCGCGCTGGACGCCCCCACCGACCGGCGGGAGCGGGTGGAGGCGACCCTCGACACCTACCTCGCGGCGATCGAGACCCGGCCCCAGGTCTACCGCTTCCTGATGCACCCGTCCGAGGAAGGCCCCGCGGGAGAGCGGGAGTTCGAGACCGGACAGCACACCACCCCGCTGCTCCGGCGGCTCGGCGAGGAGCTGGCCACCGTGATCGGCGAACGCGTCGACCTCGGCCCGGCCGGCGCCGAGGTGGCCCGGGTGTGGGGACACGGCGTCGTCGGCATGATGTACGCCGCCGGGGACTGGTGGCTCCGCGAACGCCCCTGCCCCCGCGAGCAGTTGGTGCGCCACCTCGCGGACCTGCTGTGGGGCGGGCTCGCGGTGGCCGGGGACCGCGACGGCGTCCCCGTCTTCTGAGGGTCCTCGGGTCCTCCGCCACCAGGCACCGCCCGGCGCGCCCGCCGGGCGCCCGGCCGCGTCCGCCGTGCCGCGCCCGCCGGGCAGCACCCGTCAGCCGGGCGGCGGCTCGGCCCAGGCGGCCCGGCGAGCGGCGCGCAGCGCCCGGCGGCGGTGGAACGGGGTGAGCCGGTCGAGATACAGCCCGCCCCCGAGATGGTCGTACTCGTGCTGGAGACAGCGGGCGAAGTAGCCGCTCCCGGCGACCCGGAGCGGGTTCCCCGCGATGTCCTCACCGGCCAGTTCGACCTCGTCGGCGCGCGGTGTCGGCGACTCCAGACCGGGCAGCGAGAGGCAGCCCTCCGGCCCGCGCACGGTGACGCCCCCGGAGGTCACCAGCCGGGGGTTGGCGAGGTGACCGCGGTGCCGCCGGTCCTCGTCGTCCGGGCAGTCGTAGACGAACAGCCGCAGCGGGACCCCGATCTGGCAGGCCGCGAGCCCCACCCCACGGGCCGCGTACATCGTGGCGTACATGTCCTCGACCAGCTGGGCGAGTTCCGGGTGACCGGGGGTGACGGGGGCGGACGGGGCGCGCAGCGCCGGGTCGCCGTGGAGCCGGATCGAACGGGGGGTTCCGGTGCCGCCCGGGATGGCGCCGCGTCGCATGGGCGGAGCCTACCCGGGGGCCGCCGGGGGGCGGGTGGCGCGGTTCGGACCACCGTGGGATCTCGATAGGCTGCTCTTCTACCGAGGGGCAAGGAGGATCCAGGACGATGGCAGGCAACACGGAGCCGCTGTCGCCGCGCGCGCGGCTCGCCGTGACGGCGGGGAGAGCCGCGGCCGCGGTGTCGCGGGCCGCGGGCCGCGGCAGCGGATCGGTGATCGGCGGCCGGGTGGCGCTGAGGCTCGACCCCGACCTGCTGGCTCGGCTGGCGCAGCACCTGGACGTGGTGCTGGTGTCGGCGACCAACGGGAAGACCACCACCACCCGCCTGATCGCCGAGGCGCTGCGCGCCGGTGGCGAGGTGGTGTCCAACGCGCTGGGCGCGAACATGCCCGCGGGCATCACCTCCGCGCTCGCCGGCGGTTCGGAGGCCCGCTTCGGCGTGATCGAGGTCGACGAGAAGTACCTGGCCACGGTCGCGCGCGACGTCACGCCCAAGGCCATAGCGCTGCTGAACCTCTCCCGCGACCAGCTGGACCGGGCGGGCGAGACGCGGATGCTGGCCGAGCGGTGGCGGGAGGGGCTGACCGGCCAGAAGGCCGTGATCATCGCCAACGCGGACGACCCGCTGGTCGTCTGGGCGGCCTCCTCCTCACCTCAGGTGGTCTGGGTCGCGGCCGGTCAGGAGTGGCGGGACGACGCCTGGTCCTGCCCGGCCTGCGGCGGGGTGCTCCAGTGGCCGGGCGAGGAGTGGATGTGCGGCGAGTGCGGGTTCCGCCGCCCGACCCCGAGCTGGGCGCTGTCCGGGGAGTACGTCCTCGACCCGCACGG
Organism: Streptomyces sp. AJS327; assembly: GCF_013450295.1. Taxonomy (GTDB): domain Bacteria; phylum Actinomycetota; class Actinomycetes; order Streptomycetales; family Streptomycetaceae; genus Streptomyces. Next base: position 2,446,693 of record NZ_SKBR01000001.1, on the reverse strand, counting down.
ATCGGCCTGGCCGATCCGGCTCCAGCTCCCCGGCCGCGCCAACCGTGCCAACGCGGCGACCTCGACGGCCGTGGCGGCGGCCTTCGGCGTGCCCCCGCAGGTGGCGCTGGAGCGGATGTACGGCGTCACGGCGGTCGCCGGCCGGTACGACGTGGTGCGGCATCAGGGGCGTGAGCTGCGGCTGCTGCTGGCGAAGAACCCGGCGGGGTGGCTGGAGACCTTCTCGCTGATCGACGCGCCGCCCGCCCCGGTGATCCTCTCGGTGAACGCGCGCGGCGCGGACGGCACCGACACCTCCTGGCTGTGGGACGTGGACTACTCGCGGCTGGCCGGGCACCCGATCCGGGTGATCGGGGACCGCAAGCTCGACCTGGCGGTTCGGCTGGAGGTCGCCGGTGTCGACTTCCAGGTCTGCGCGGACGCCAACGAGGCGGTGGCCAGCTGCCCGCCGGGGCGGATCGAGTCGATCTCGAACTACACCGCGTTCCAGGACCTGCGCCGCGTCGTCGGCAACTGAACCCGCGAAGCACTGTGAGGAGCTGGGGGCATGAGTAACGCGAGTCTGCGGGTGGTGTGGATCTACCCGGACCTGCTCAGCACGTACGGCGACCAGGGCAACGTCCTGGTGGTGGAGCGGCGGGCGCGGCAGCGGGGCCTGGAGGTGCAGCGCACCGACGTCCGCTCCGACCAGCCGGTGCCGACCTCGGGCGACATCTACCTGATCGGCGGCGGTGAGGATCGTCCGCAGCGGCTGGCCGCCGAGCGGCTGCTGCGCGACGGCGGGCTGACCCGCGCGGTGAACAACGGGGCGATCGTCTTCTCGGTCTGCGCGGGGTACCAGATCCTGGGGCACCAGTTCGTGAACGACCTCGAACAGGTCTCCCCCGGGCTGGGCCTGCTGGACGTGCACAGCACCCGTGGGGAGAGCGACCGCTGCGTGGGCGACGTCCTGGGCGACATCGACGAGCAGCTGCGCCTCCCGCAGCTGACCGGGTTCGAGAACCACCAGGGCGTCACGCACCTCGGGCCGACGGCCCGCCCGCTGGCCCGGGTCCGGCTCGGCCAGGGCAACGGCACCGGCGACGGCACCGAGGGCGCCTGGAACGGCACCGTCTTCGGGACGTACATGCACGGACCGGTGCTGGCCAGGAACCCGCACATCGCGGACCTGCTGATCAAGCTGGCGCTGGACGTCAACGCGCTGCCGCCGGTGGACGACCGGTGGTACGAGGCGCTGCGCCAGGAGCGCATCATGGCGGCGACGCAGCCCGCCTGAGCGGGACCCGCCAGGTGGGCGGCGCCGGGGGCCGGTGGACGGCCCCCGGCGCCGTTCGCCGTTTCGGCCGCTTCTATCCTGGTGCGGGCGGATCCGGTATCCCGGACCGGTGGTACGGCAGAAGCGGGTAGAGCGCATGGGGCACGGCGAGCACGGTGGACACGGCACGGACGATCTCCCGCCGTTCACCCTGGGGCGCGGGCTGGAGTTCACCGGGGAGCCCTTCTTCCTGGCGGGCTGTGTGCTCGCGCTGCTGCTGTACGGCTGGGGGGTGCTCCGGCTGCGGAGCCGGGGGGACACCTGGCCGGTGGGCAGGACCATCGCCTGGGTCCTCGGGGTGCTCACCGTCGCGCTGGTGATGTGCACGGCGCTGAACGAGTACGGAATGGTGCTCTTCAGCGTGCACATGGTGCAGCACATGGTGATCAGCATGCTCTCGCCGATCCTCCTGCTGCTGGGTGCCCCGGTGACGCTGCTGCTGCGGGCGCTGCCCTCGGCCGGGCGGGGCCGCACCGGACCGCGGGAACTGCTGGTGGCGCTGCTGCACAGCCGCTACATCCGGGTCGTCACCCACCCGGGGTTCACCCTCCCACTGTTCATCGCCAGCCTCTACGCGCTGTACTTCACCCCGCTGTTCGACTTCCTGATGGGCTCGCGGGCCGGGCACCTGGGGATGATGGCGCACTTCCTCGCGGTGGGCCTGGTGTTCTTCTGGCCGATCATGGGCGTCGACCCGGGTCCGAACCGCCCCGGCTACGTGATGCGGATGCTGGAGCTGTTCGCGGGGATGCCCTTCCACGCCTTCTTCGGTATCGCGCTGATGATGGCCTCCGAGCCGATGGTGTCGGTCTACTCCGACCCGCCCGCCTCGCTGGGTGTCAGCGCGCTCTCGGACCAGACCGCCGCGGGCGGTATCGCCTGGGCGTTCAGCGAGATCCCGTCGGTCGTGGTGCTGGTGGCGCTGCTGTACCAGTGGTACGGCTCCGAACAGCGGCGCGCGCGGCGTGACGACCGGGCCGCCGACCGGAACGGCGACCGGGAGCTGGCGGAGTACAACGCCTATCTCGCCTCGCTCAGCGCCCGGGACCGCTGAGACACCGGCCCCGGCTCCTCTCCCTTCCCCCTCCGGGCGCGCGACCACCCCCGGGCGCCTCCCCGACCCCGCGTCCTCCGCCCCTCCTGGTCACGCTCAGCCGTCCCCCGGCCCTCCCGGCGGGGACGGGCGCGCGGTAGCGCCCCGGTGGTGGCCGGGGGGACGATGGGAGCCGACCTCGGCCCGGGCACGCGCGGGCGCGCGTGCGCGGCCCCGGGCCGCCCGAAGGAGGGTCTGGATGCCTGGTACCGCGAAGATGATGACGGTGTGCACGGTGGCCGGACTGGTGATGGTCTCGGCCTACTCGGCCGCGATGGGCGGCAGTCCGCTGCTGTGGTTCGTCTGGATCGTGCTCGCGCTGGTCACCCTCGGTGTCGTGGTGACCAGGAAGGGGTGACGGCGCCGTGGATGGCGCCCGCCGGGAGGAGGCGAGCGGCGACCCGCCCTCCCCCCGCGCTCCACCCGGGTACTACTCTTCGGCCGCACCAGCCCAAGGGACCGGGGGAAGGCGTGGAGTGTTCTACCTGCTGTTGAAGTACGTCGTGATCGGACCGCTGCTGCGGCTGCTGTTCCGGCCCCGGATCGAGGGGCTGGAGCGCGTTCCGGAGGAGGGCGCCGCGATCATCGCGGGGAACCACCTCTCGTTCTCCGACCACTTCCTGATGCCCGCCATCCTGCGCCGGCGGATCACGTTCCTGGCGAAGGCGGAGTACTTCACCGGCCCCGGTCTGAAGGGGCGTCTGACGGCGGCGTTCTTCCGCAGCATCGGCCAGATACCGGTGGATCGCGCCGGGAGGGGCGCGGGGCGGGCGGCGGTCGAGGAGGGTGTGGGCGTCCTGCGGAAGGGCGAGTTGCTGGGGATCTACCCGGAGGGCACCCGCTCGCACGACGGACGGCTCTACAAGGGGCGGGTCGGGGTGGCCTCGATGGCGCTGCGCGCCGGGGTGCCGGTGATCCCCTGCGCGATGGTGGGCACCTTCGAGATCCAGCCGCCGGGCAGGCGGCTGCCCCGGCTGGGGCGGGTGACGATCCGGTTCGGCGAACCGCTCGACTTCTCACGCCACGCGGGGCTGGAGGACGAACGGGCCGTTCTCCGGGCCGTCACCGACGAGATCATGCACGAGATACTCCAGCTCTCCGGGCAGGAGTACGTGGACCAGTACGCCCCGGACGCGAAGGCCGCCTCCTCCGGCCGGTCCGGCGGCGGTGTCTGAGCGGTCCGCGAACGCCCCGTCGTCCACCGGCGGTTGGCCGGGAACCGCGCGGCTGGCGCCAGCGGTGGGTGGACCCCGGATACCCGTGGACGGTCATCCGTGGCGGGTGCGGGGTCCACGTGACAACGTGGACCCCGCACGACCCGGTCCGCACACGGCCGGTCCGTACGGGGCCGGTTCGCCCCGGCCGCCCACCGGCCGCCCCTCCCGCCCACCGGACGCGGCGAAAGGCTTCCAGCGATGACCAGCGACCACGCCCTCGTACTCGGCGCCACGGGACAGTTGGGGCGCGCCGTCGTGAGCGCGCTGCACGCGGACGGCTGGCGGGTCACCGCCGCCTCGCGCGGCGGCGGGCGGGATCCCCACTGGCCGGAGGAGGTTGGCGAGCTGGTGCTCGACCGGGACGCGCCGGGCGCGTTGGCCGCCGCCGTCGGTTCCGGCCGGGAGCTGCTGTTCGACTGCACCGCGCAGACCCCGGCGCACGCCCGGCAAGTGGCTGGCCTGACCGGGCGGTTGGGCTCGGCGGTGGTGGTGTCCAGCGCCGCCGTCTACGCGGACGGCGCGGGGCGGAGTCTGGGCGGGGAGACCGGTTTCCCCACGCTGCCCGTGCCGGTGACGGAGCGCCAGCGCACCGTCCCTCCGGGGGACGGGAGTTACGAGGCCCGAAAGGCACTGCTGGAGCGGGAGTTGCTCGCCCTGGGTGAGCGGCTCCCGGTCACGCTGCTGCGGGCGGCCGCGCTCCACGGGCCGTACTGCCGCACCCCGCGCGAGCTGTACTTCGTCCAGCGGTGGCTGGACGGGCGGCGCGCTCGGGTGCTGGCCTTCGGCGGCCGGAGCCGTTTCCACACCGCCCACGTGGCCAACGTGGCCGAGCTGGTGCGACTGGCGGCGCGGACGCCGGGCTCGCGGGTCCTGAACGCCGCGGATCCGGAGGCGCTGACGGTCCGGGAGATCGCGGAGGCCATCGACGCCGTCCTGAGCTGGGAGTGTGAGACGGTCCCGCTGGACGGCCCACCCCCGCCCGGGGAGCCGACGGTCGGGCGCACCCCGTGGAGCCTGCCCGAGCCGCTGGTACTCGATATGACGGCCGCGGAACGGGAGTTGGGGTACCGCCCGGTGTCCGGCTACGCCGCGTCGCTGCCGGCCACGGTGGAGTGGCTGGCGGATCACGTGCGCGGCCGCGACTGGCGCGCGGTCCTCCCGGAGATGGCGGCGGCCTACGATCCGATGGGCGACCTCTTCGACTACGCCGCCGAGGACCGCTGGTCGCGGAGCACGGGCCGGGCCCCCGGGTGACGCTCCGGGGTGGCCGGCCGACGCTGGGTCCCGCCGCCCGGGCCGACGCCGCGGTGGGGCCCCCAGAGCCGAGCCCGAGGGCCCCGAACGGTCCACCGCGCCCCTCGGAGGTCCGTCCCGGTGGCCGACGGTGACCGTTCCCATACGCCGGTGCTCCCGGGCTCGCGCCGGGCACGGCGCGGAGCCGTCGGCACGGTGCGCGTCCGGCCCTGAGCGGTGACGGTCCGTTGTGGCGGGATGCCACTCCGCCCTGGTACACCGCCGGATCTCCAGGGTGGGAGAGCGAACTCACCGCTGCGCGTGACATACTGTCCGTTATGCGCTCTTGACGGCGGCCGTCTCTCCAACGATTCTCATGTCCGCGTCAATAGAGTCGCCAGCTCCGCGCGACCCCCCACAGAGCATCGGAGCCTCACGTGATACGCAAACAGCACCGCCGCATCCTGATCGTCGGCACGGCGAGCGCCGCGCTGACCGCCTCCCTGCTCGGCGCCGCCGCGGCACAGGCCACCGGAGGTCAGGGAGCGGAGAGGGCCGCGGCGCCGGACATCCCGGTCGCCAACGTCCAGGAGCACCTCAAGCAGTTCCAGACGATCGCCGAGGAGAACGGCGGCGACCGCTCGCACGGTTCAGCCGGCTACAAGGCCTCCATCGACTACATCAAGGGCAAGCTGGACGAGGCCGGGTACGAGACCACGGTGCAGGAGTTCGACCTCGGCGGCAGCACCGGCTACAACCTGGTCGCCGACTGGCCCAAGGGCGGCGGCGACGAGACGGTGATGGCCGGGGCACACCTGGACTCCGTCGGCAGCGGCCCGGGCATCAACGACAACGCCTCGGGCTCCGCGGGAATCCTCGAAGTCGCCCTCACCGTCGCCTCCGAGAACCTGGAGCCCGGCAAGAAGCTCCGCTTCGCCTGGTGGGGCGCCGAGGAGCAGGGCCTGGTGGGCTCGAAGCACTACGTGAGCGAGTTGCCCGAGGACGAGCTCAACAAGATCAGCGCCTACGTGAACTTCGACATGATCGGTTCCCCGAACGCGGGGCACTTCGTCTACGACGACGACGCGGGCATCGAGACCGTCTTCAAGGAGTACTTCGACGGCAAGGGTGTCGAGTCCGAGCCGGCGACCGAGACGGCGGGCCGCAGCGACCACGCCTCCTTCAAGGACGCGGGCGTGACCGTCGGCGGCACCTTCACCGGCGCGGGCGCCACCATGAGCCAGGAGCAGGCCGACAAGTGGGGCGGCACCGCGGGCGAGCCGTTCGACGGCTGCTACCACTCGTCCTGTGACGACGTGTCGAACATCAACGAGTCCGCGCTGGACCTGCACAGCGACGGCATCGCGCACGCGGTCTGGGAGCTCAGCTCCTGACACCCCACCCCGCCCCGGTGACCGACCGGGGCGGGCCGGGCGGGGGCGCGGCTCACCGAGCCGTCGTCGCGCTCGCCCCGCGCCCCAGGTGGCGCCTCAGCTCTCCCGGCCCGGCCGCCGATCACCGGTGGCCGGGCCGCCGTGTTCCGCGGCGATACCGAAGCGCCGCCGCTCCCCGACAACTGACGGCGCCTGCCCGACCGTTGAGACGGTGCTGATCACCTCGTCCCCGGCCGGGCCCTCCGCGTTCTCCAGCCGTTCCAGGTCGCCCGCCGACACCAGCGCGACCAGGGGCCGTCCGTGACGGGTCACCACCACCCGCTCCCCGGCGTAGACCACCCGGTTGATCAACTCGGCGAGTTCGGCGCGGGCTTGCGTCACAGGAATCTCGTAGGCCATGCTCCCAGCATAACGGCATGTACATCCTGTACATTTTTACCGGACGTACGGAGAGTGGCGCGCCCGTCGCGAGGCGTGCCGGGGAGGTGGAGGCATGCTGCCGGAACCGATGGCCCGCTACGTGCTGCCGGAGTTCACCGAGCGCACCAGTTCCGGGACGCGCACCCTGGATCCGTACTCCAAGCTGCTGGGCGAACGCGTCGTCTTCCTCGGCGCCCCGCTCGACGACACCGTGGCCAACGACGTGATGGCCCAGCTGATCCACCTGGAGCACGCCGCTCCGGACCAGGACATCTCGCTCTACATCAACTCACCCGGCGGCTCGTTCACCGCGATGACCGCCGTCTACGACACGATGCGCTTCGTGAGCTGCGACATCGAGACGGTCTGCCTGGGACAGGCGGCCTCCGCCGCCTCCGTCCTGCTCACCGCGGGGACCCCGGGCAAGCGGCTGGCGCTCCCCGGGGCGCGGGTGATGATCCACCAGCCCGCGCTCGCGGAGCCGGTGCACGGTCAGGCGGACGACCTGGAGATCCACGCGCGGGAACTGCTCCGCGTCCGGGAGCTGCTGGAGGAGCTGTACGTCCACCACACCGGCCAGCCCCGTGAGCGGATCCACGCCGACCTGGAGCGGGACACCATCCTCAGCGCGGCGGACGCCGTCACGTACGGGCTGATCGACCGTCTCACCGTCAGCCGTAAGCGCCCCGCCGGGCGGAACGGCCGGGGGTGAGCGCCGATGTGGCCGCCCCCGCCGCCTCCGCTGCCCGCCCTCACCCGCGCCGAGGCCGAGGTCGTCGACGCGTACCTGGACGTGCTGGACCAGCTCGGCCGGATCAACCCCGCCCGCGGTGACGACACCTACCGGGGACTGCGCGCGGCGCAGGCGCTGGTGCCGCTGGCCACGCGCCTCCGGGACGCGCTGACGGTCATGCACACGCGCGGCGAACACCTGCTGCACGCGGGGACGTTGGAGCGCGCGATCCGGGTGCTCGACGGGGAGCGGCGGGCGACGCGGGTGGCCCCTCCGCGCTCCCCGCGCGGCTGAGCGCTCCGCGCCAGGCTGACGCCCCGTCGTCCGGGCCCGCCGCCCGGGGTCACTCGTCGTCGTCCGCGGTGTCGGAGATCCTGCGCACCACGGCCACCGGGCAGTGCGCGTGATGCAGCACGGCCTGGCTGACCGACCCCAGCAGCAGGCCGGTGAAGCCACCCCGGCCACGGGCACCGACCACCAGCAGCTGGGCGTTCTCGCTCGCCTTGATCAGCGCCTGGCGGGTCCGGGCGTTCTCCAGCCGGGGGCGGACCGTGACCTCCGGGTAGCGCTCCTGGTAGCCGGAGACGGCCTGGGAGAGGACGCGCTCCTCCTCGTCCCGGAGCATGTCCACGTCGTAGACGAGGGGGGCGAGTTCGCCGGGGGTGGTGGTGACCGGGCCGGTCCAGTTGTTCCAGGTGTGCACGGCCTCAAGGTCCGCGCCGCGCATCGACGCCTCGGCGAAGGCGAACCGCACGGCGGCGTCGCCGTCCCGCGAGCCGTCGGCGCCGAGGACGACCGGGCCGCCCGGCGTGGCCTGCCCGCGGATCACCAGCACCGGGCAGGCGGCGTGCGAGGAGAGGTGCACGGCGACCGAGCCGAGCAGCAGCCCGGTGAAGCCGCCCAGGCCCCGGCTGCCCACCACCACCAGCGAGGCGGTGCGGGACTCGGCCTCCAGCACGGCCAGCGCCTCCCCGGTGACCACGTCCTCCGTCACCTCCAGGCCCGGCTCGGCCCGCCGGGCCCGCTCCACCGCCTCGGTGATGGTGCGGTTCGCCAGTTGCGCGATCTCGCCCTCGGGAAGGGTCAGGGAGGAGGCGCTGAACGGGACGTTCATCGCGGGCCAGGTGGCCGCGTGCACCACGCGGAGGCTCCGCCCCCACCGCCGGGCCTCCTGGGCCGCGGCGTCGACCGCCTCCAGGCTGGCCGGCGAACCGTCGACCCCCACCAGCACGGGTCCACTCACGGTGCCACCTCCTCCGCGTGCCGGACGTGCCCGCGGGCCGCCCGGCGGGCGTCCGGTGATGAGCGTGGTCCCCGTGGTGCTGGCGGGACCCACGGACTCCATCGAACCGCCGCCGTCACGGGTCGGCAACCGGAACACGGCGGGCGGGGCCGAACGCGGCGCCCGGCGGGACGCGGGGCCCCCGGGGTGGGCCAGGCCGGTGGGGACGCCGGTCAGCGGGGGGCGAGCCGCGCCACGGTCGCGGCGGCCTCGGCGACGCGCGCGCGGGGCAGGTCGGCGCGCGCGGTGAGCCGGAGGCGGGATATCCCGTCCGGGACGGACGGCGGGCGGAAGCAGCCGACGGAGAGTCCGGCGGCCCGGCAGTCCGCGGCCCACCGCACGGCGGCCTCCGGCGTCGGCGCGTGGACCGAGACGACGGCGGCGTCCGGCCGGGCCGCGGTGAGCCCGGCGGCCGTCAGCCGGGCGTGCAGCTCCCGGGCCACCTCCCGGGCGCGGGCGGCGCGTTCCGGCTCCCGGCGCAGCAGGCGGAGGGCGGCGAGCGCCCCGGCCGCCGCGGCGGGGGCCAGCCCGGTGTCGAAGATCAGCGTGCGGGCGGTGCTGACCAGGTGCCGGATCACCGGGGCGGGGCCCAGCACCGCGCCGCCCTGACCGCCCAGTGACTTCGAGAGGGTGACGGTGACGACCGTGCCGGGCCGCCCCGCGAGACCGGCGGCCGCTGGGGCGCCCCGGCCTCCCGGCCCGACGACGCCCAGCCCGTGCGCGTCGTCGACGAGCAGTCCGGCGCCGGTCTCCGCGCAGACGGCGGCCAGTTCGGGCAGCGGCGCCAGGTCCCCGTCGACGGAGAAGACGGCGTCCGTCACGGCGAGGGCGGGCCCGCTCCGCCGGGTGTCCCCCTCCAGCACCTTGCGGACGGCGGCGGGGTCGGCGTGCGGTACGACGCTGGTCCGGGCGCGGGAGAGGCGGCAACCGTCGATGAGCGAGGCGTGGTTGGCCGCGTCCGAGGCGATGAGGCCGCCGCCGGAGGTGAGCGCGGTGACGGCGGCGAGGTTGGCCGCGTAGCCGGAGGAGAGCACCAGCGCGGACTCGAACCCGCAGAACGCGGCCAGCTCCCGCTCCAGTGTGGCGTGCAGCTCGGTCGATCCGGTGACCAGCCGGGAGCCGGTGGCTCCGGCGCCCCAGCGGTGGGCGGCCTCGGCCGCCGCCGAGGTGACCTCTGGGTGCCGGGCGAGCCCGAGGTAGTCGTTGCCCGCGAGGTCGAGCAGCGGGGAGTCGGCCGCGCGGGGGCGCAGTCGGCGCACCAGTCCGGCTCGCTCCCGGGCCGCGTGCGCCTCGGTCAGCCATCCGAAGGGGTCCTGGGTCATCCGGGTCTCCCGCGCTCGGTCCGCCGCCCGTCCGGTGCGTCCGCGCGCGGTGCGCGGGCACGGCGACGGTTGCCGCGGTTTGTATGCAGTGAATAGAAAGTAACCTCCGTGGCAGGGCCACGGAATGTGGTGATCCACACACCTTTCCCAGCTCTCGTTGTTCGGTGCGGCCTTTCGAAAACCCCAGTTGTGAAGCAATATTCCGGCCATGGATCTGTTGACGACGCTGGTGGAGAAGGGGCTTCGGGCCGAGCCGCCGACGCGCGCGGAGGCGCTGGCCGTATTGGAGACCTCCGACGAGGAACTGCTCGATGTGGTGGCGGCGGCCGGGAAGGTGCGCCGCCGGTGGTTCGGCCGCCGGGTCAAGCTCAACTACCTCGTCAACCTCAAGTCGGGCCGGTGCCCTGAGGACTGCTCGTACTGCTCCCAGCGGCTGGGCTCGGAGGCCGGGGTGCTCTCCTACACCTGGCTGAAGCCCGACGAGGCCGCGGACGCGGCGGAGGCCGGGGTACGGGGCGGCGCCAAGCGGGTGTGCCTGGTGGCCAGCGGGCGCGGTCCCACCGACCGGGACGTGACCCGGGTGTCGGAGACGATCGCCGCCGTCCGCGAGCGGAACCCGGGGGTCGAGGTGTGCGCCTGTCTGGGCTTCCTCGGCGACGGGCAGGCGGCCCGGCTGCGGGAGGCCGGGGCCGACGCGTACAACCACAACCTGAACGCCTCGGAGGCGACCTACCAGGACATCTGCACCACGCACGGCTTCCAGGACCGGGTGGACACGGTGCGGGAGGCGCGGGGCGCGGGGCTCTCGGCCTGCTCCGGGCTGATCGCGGGGATGGGCGAGTCGCCCGGGGACCTGGTGGACGTGGTGTTCGCGCTGCGCGCGCTGGACCCGGACTCGGTCCCGGTGAACTTCCTGATCCCGTTCGACGGGACGCCGCTGGAGGGTCAGTGGAACCTGACGCCGCGGCAGGCGCTGCGGATCCTGGCGATGGTCCGGTTCGTCTGCCCGGACGTGGAGGTGCGGCTGGCGGGCGGCCGGGAGGTCCAGCTGCGGTCCCTCCAGCCGCTGGCGCTGCACCTCGCCAACTCGGTCTTCCTGGGCGACTACCTGACCAGCGAGGGACAGGCCGGGCAGGAGGACCTGGACATGATCCGGGACGCGGGCTTCGAGGTGGAGGACGCCGGAACCGCCACGCTCCCCCCGCACCGTGCCGAGGGCGCGGCCCCCGGGCACGCCACCGCGACCACGGCGCCCGCGCCGACCACGTCCGTCGCGGCGCCCGAGTCGGGTGCGGCGCCCGGCGCGCACCGCGAGGACCTGGTGCGGGTGCGGCGCCGGGGCGCGGGCACGGAGTTGCCGCCCAATGCCTGAGCCGACCGCTGCCGCTCCGGCGTCCCCGTCCGCCCGGCCCGGGCCGGACCCCGTGGCCGGTGCCCCGGCTCCGGACCCGCCGTTGACCGTGGCCGAACTGCGGGAGCTGGACCGGCGGCACGTCTGGCACCCCTACGGCCCGATGCCGGGCACGGCGGACCCGCTGGTCGTCGAGTCGGCGTCCGGGGTGCGTTTGCGGCTGGCGGAGGAGACGTACGGCCAGCGGGAGGTGGTGGACGGGATGTCGTCCTGGTGGTCGGCGATCCACGGCTACCGCCACCCGGCGCTGGACGAGGCGGCCCGGGACCAGCTCGGGCGGATGAGTCACGTGATGTTCGGCGGCCTGACCCACGAGCCCGCCGTGCGGCTGGCGCGGAGGCTGGCCGGGATCGCGCCGGGCGACCTGGAGCACGTCTTCCTCAGCGACTCCGGTTCGGTGGCGGTGGAGGTGGCCGTCAAGATGTGCCTCCAGTACTGGCGTTCCACCGGGCGGCCCGCCAAGCGGCGGCTGCTGACCTGGCGGGGCGGCTACCACGGCGACACCTGGCACCCGATGTCGGTGTGCGATCCGGAGGGCGGGATGCACCACCTGTGGTCGGGCACACTGCCCCGGCAGGTGTTCGCGGACGCGCCGCCGGAGGGCTTCGACGCGCCGCCGGACGCCGCCTACCTGCGCGGGCTGCGGGAGACGGTGGCGCGGCACGCGGACGAACTCGCCGCCGTCATCGTCGAACCGGTGGTCCAGGGGGCGGGCGGGATGCGCTTCCACTCCCCCGCGTACGTCCGGGCGCTGCGTGAACTGTGCGACGAGTACGGGGTGTTGCTGATCCTGGACGAGATCGCCACCGGCTTCGGCCGCACGGGGACGCTGTTCGCCGCCGAGCACGCCGGGGTCGTCCCCGACGTGCTCTGCCTGGGCAAGGCGCTGACGGGCGGCTACCTGAGCATGGCGGCGACGCTGTGCTCCCCGCGCGTGGCGGAGGGGATCGCGCGCGGCTCGGTGCCGGTGCTGGCGCACGGTCCGACGTTCATGGGGAACCCGCTGGCCGCCGCCCTCGCGAACGCCTCCCTCGACCTGCTGCTCTCCCGGGACTGGGCGGCCGGGGTGCGGCGGATCGAGGCGGGCCTGCGCTCCGGGCTCGCCCCGGCCGCCGCGCTGCCGGGGGTGCGGGAGGTGCGGGTGCTCGGCGCGATCGGCGTGGTGCGCCTGGACCACGACGTCGATCTGGCCGCCGCGACCCGTGCGGCCGTGCGCGAGGGCGTCTGGCTGCGGCCGTTCCGGGACGCGGTGTACACGATGCCGCCGTACGTCACCGGGGACGCCGACGTGGCGCGGATCTGCGCGGCGGTGTGCGCCGCCGCGCGGGAGGGCTGAGCGGTGCGCGGGATCGTGGTGGTGACGGGCACCGGCACCGGCGTCGGGAAGACCGTGGTCACCGCGGCGCTCGCCGCCGCCGCGGGCCGCGCCGGGCGCTCGGCCGCCGTGCTCAAGCCCGCGCAGACCGGGGTGGCGGCCGGGGAGCCGGGCGACGTGGCCGAGGTGCGGCGGCTCGCGGGCGCGGAGGTCGCGGGGGTGGAACTCGCCCGCTATCCGGACCCGTTGGCCCCGGACACGGCGGCGCGGCGGGCCGGGCTGCCCGGGGTCGCGCCGCGGCGGGCCGCGGCGGCGGCGCGGGAGCTCGCCGCCCGCCACGACCTGGTGCTCGTGGAGGGGGCGGGCGGGCTGCTGGTGCGCTGTGACGAGGTGGGCGGAACGCTCGCAGACACCGCGCGGCTGCTGGACGCCCCGGTCCTGGTGGTGGCGGCCGCCGGGCTCGGCACACTGAACGCGGTGGCCCTGACGGCGGAGGCGCTGCGGGCCCGGTCCCTGGCCAACCTCGGGACGGTGGTGGGCAGTTGGCCCGCCACCGCCGGACTGGCGGAGTGGTGCAACCTGCGGGACCTGCCACGGGTGACGGGGGCGCCGTTGCGGGGCGCGCTGCCCGCGGGCGCCGCGGAGCTGCCGCCCGCGCGGTTCCGCGCGTCGGCGGGGTCCTGGCTGGCGCCCGCCCTCGGCGGATCCTGGCGGATCCCGGCCACGCCCCGGGAGTTCGCCTCCGGCCGGGAGGCGTCCCGGGCCGGGTAGCGCCACACTCCGGGTGCGGCGCCCTGGCGCCTCCGGCGCCCGCGCGCTCCCGGCGCCCGCCGGGAGAAGGGGGCGGGAGCGGGGGGCCCATCCGCCGTCGCGGTCCCCCGGCCCGCGGGCCGCTCTCCCAACACCCCGCTCACCAGGGTCCGTTGGCGAGGTTAAATCCGTTTATCCCAGGGATCGATGACATATGCCAATATGCGGTGGCCGCCACCCCGCGCGCCTCGGGGGACGTACCGTCACCACGGGCCAGGGGGAGCCGCGGTGACTCCGTCACCAGGGAGTACCAAGGCGCACCAGGGAGTACCAGGGAGGGAGCCGTCGATGGCGAAACCACAGGGCCGACCGGCGCGGGACGGGGTGCACCACCCCTGGTTCGCCTGGTTCTACGCCCGGATCAGCCGGTTCAGCGACCTTCGGGCCGGGGTCGCGGAGCACCGCGAGGAGCTGCTCGCCGGCCTGTCCGGCCAGGTGGTGGAGATCGGCGCGGGCAACGGGCGGAACTTCGCCCGGTACCCGGAGACGGTCACCCGGGTGATCGCGGTCGAACCCGAGCCCCATATGCGGGCGTTGGCCCGCGAGGCGGCCCGGAACGCGCCGGTGCCGGTCGAGGTGGTGCCGGGCACCGCCGACGCGCTGCCGCTGGCGGACTCCTCGGTCGACGCGGCCGTCGTCTGCCTGGTGCTCTGCACGATCCCGGACGGCCGGGGCGCCCTGCGGGAGCTGCGCCGGGCGCTGCGCCCCGAGGGCGAGCTGCGGTTCTACGAGCACGGGCGGGCCGAGGGGCGCCCGGGCATGCTGCGGACCCAGCGGGCGCTGGACCGCGGCCTGTGGCCCGCGCTGTTCGGCGGCTGCCACACGGGGCGTGACCCGGTGGGTCTGGTCCGGTCCGCCGGGTTCACCGACCTCAGCTTCCGCCGGACGCTGGTGACCGGCGGCGGACCGGCGCTGCCCAGCTCCTTCCACTACCTGGGCAGCGCCCGGCGCCCCTGAGACCGGGCCCGGGCGCCGCCCGGGGTCTCAGAGGGTCCAGGTGCGCAGCTCGTCCGCTATCCGCCGGACGGTCACGCCCCCGTCCTTGACGAGCCGGGCCAGGTCGCGGATCTGCTCGGGCGAGGTGGTCACCTTCTGCCCGCTGGCGACCAGGTAGGCGTAGGCGACAGCGGAGGCGAACAGCGCGTTGGAGTGCTCCAGCGCGTGGACGTGCAGCAGCAGCTGGAGCAGCGCCGCCGCCCGGTCGTGCGGGTCGGCGTAGACGGGGCGGTCGAAGAGGGCCGCCTCGTGCCGGCTGACGGCGGCGATCAGCGCGCCGTAGTCGGTGACCCGGGGGTCCCGGGGGGTCTTCTCCTCCGCGACGATGAGGAGCCAGGCGAGGTCGATACGGAGCGTCACGTCCTCGGCCGGCCCTCGCTCTCCTTGCCGAACTCCTCCTCGAAGAGCGACGCGTAGCTCTTCATGAAGTCGGCCGCGGCATCGACGAAGGTGTGTCCCACTTCGCCCGCGTCTCGCTGGACCAGCTCCTCGATATAGCGGTTCACGCTCACTCCGCGCTGGAGTGCGCGCTCCCGGGCGGCCTGGGCTGTCGCCTCATCCACCCGGACGTTCATCTGAGTCTTCGCCACATTCCTACGCTAGCACTCAAACGCTAGCATCGGCCAGGGGTGCGCCCCTCGACCCCGGCCCCGCGAAGCGCCATCGCGGGCCCCTGGCGGCGGGACGGCGCCCCGGCGAGGGCGCGGGGGCGCCCGAAACAGGCGGTTGGACCGCATACGGCACCCGGTCCCGGAACGGATCCGCCGTCGTCAGGAACCTGCCCTCGCTGGCCTGCGTTTACGATGAAACCAGTTCCCGTCCCACACCGCGTGACAGCCGTATCCCCGGCGGCGCGGCCGGCTGAAAGGAGTGAGCGTCCGCCCATGGGCGAGCCCCCTAGTCGCTCTCGTCGCTCCAGTATGTCGGGCCGGAGCACCGCTCTCCGGCCCGGAATCCCGCCCCGCCCCCCTGGAGACCACCAGGTCTCCCCGGGCTCCGGGCCCCGCCGGTCCCCCCGGCCCCACGATCCCGCGCCCCCCGCCCACCGGAGGGTGGCCCGGTGACGGAGATCCTGCTCCTCCTGGTCGCGCTGCTGCTGGCCGTCGCGTGCGGCGCCTTCGTCGCGGCCGAGTTCTCCCTGACGACTGTCGAGCGCAGTGACCTCGAACTCGCCGTCAAGAACGGCGAGCGGGGCGCGCGCAGCGCCCACCAGGCCGTGCGTTCCCTGACCTTCCAGCTCTCCGGCGCCCAGCTCGGCATCACCGTCACCAACCTGGTGGTGGGCATGCTGGCGGAGCCCTCGATCGCCCGCCTCATCGCGGGCCCGCTCCGCGCGCTCGGGGTTCCGGAGTCCGCCGTCTCGACCTCGGCGCTGGTGATCGGCACCGCGCTGTCCACCGTCGTCCTGATGGTCATCGGCGAGCTGGTGCCGAAGAACTGGGCGATCTCCCAGCCGCTGCCGGTCGCGAAGAGCATCGCGACCCCGCAGCGGATGTTCACCGCGGCGTTCAGCCCCCTGATCAAGCACCTCAACAACACCGCCAACCGGATGCTGCGCCGGATGGGGCTCCAGCCGACCGAGGAGCTGGCCTCGGCCCGCTCCCCGCAGGAGCTGGTGGCGCTCGCCCGGCACTCCGCGAAGGAGGGTTCCCTGGAGGAGGACACGGCCGAGCTGTTCGTGCGGACCCTGCACCTCGCGGAGCTGACCGCGCAGAACGTGATGACGCCCCGCGTCCAGGTCACCTCGCTCGACGCGCACGCCACCGCCGAGGACGTGGCGGACGCGACGCGGGAGACCGGCCTGTCCCGCTTCCCCGTCCACCGGGGCAGCCTGGACACCGTCATCGGCATCGTGCGGATCAAGGACGTGCTGGCGGTCCCGGCCGACCAGCGGTCCCGCCGCCCGGTGACCAAGCTGATGCGGGAGCCCCTGCTGGTGCCGGAGTCGCTGACCGTCGACCGGCTGCTCGACCAGCTACCCGGCGGGGACCGCAGCATCGCCGTGGTCGTCGACGAGTACGGCGGCACCGCCGGGGTCGTCACCCTGGAGGACATCATCGAGGAGGTCGTCGGCGAGGTCCGGGACGAGCACGACCCGCAGGAGACCCCGGACCTGGCCCCGGCGGGCGAGGACCCGGAGGGACGGCGGATCTACGACGCCGACGGCGCCGCGCGCACCGACCAGCTGGAGCTGATCGGCCTGCGGGTGCCGGAGGGGCCGTACGAGACGCTGGCCGGGCTGATCGCCACCGAGCTGGGCCGGATCCCGGTCGCCGGTGACGCCCTCACCGTCGCGGGCTGGCGGCTGGACGTGGTGGACGCGAGCGGCCGGCGGGCGGCGCAGATGCGCCTGACCGCCCCGCTGGACTCGGAGGCGGGCGCCTCCGGTGAGGAGGCGTGGCAGTGACCGCGGCGCAGATCGTCATCGGGCTGCTGACGCTCGTCGTCAACGCCTTCTTCGTCGGCGCCGAGTTCGCGCTGATCTCGGTACGGCGCAGCCAGATCGAGCCACGCGCCGAGCAGGGTGACCGGCGGGCGCGTAGCGTCCTGTGGGGGCTGGAGCACGTCTCCCAGCTGCTGGCCGCCGCGCAGCTGGGCATCACGCTGTGCACCCTGGTGCTCGGCGTGGTCGCCGAGCCGGCGATAGCGCACCTGCTGGAGCCGGTGTTCCACGCGGTGGGCGTGCCGGAGGGCGCCATCCACCCGGTCTCCTTCGTGATCGCGCTGGCGGTGGCCACCTATCTGCACATGCTGCTGGGCGAGATGGTGCCGAAGAACATCGCGCTGGCCGAACCGGAGCGGGCCGCGCTCTGGCTGGGCCCGCCGCTGGTGACGCTCTCCCGGGCGCTGCGGCCGGTGATCTTCACGATCAACGCCTTCGCCAACGGGCTGCTGAAGCTGATCCGGGTGGAGCCGAAGAACGAGGTCGAGTCGGCGTTCTCGGACGACGAGCTGGCCCAGATGGTCGCGGACTCCAGCGAGGCCGGGCTGCTGGACGACCGGTCGACCGAGCGGCTGCGGGACGCCCTGGAGCTGGGCAGCCGCCCCGTCAGCGGGGTGGCGCGGCCGTCGGACCGCATCGTCTCGGCGCAGCTGGGGATCACCCCGGAGGGGCTGGAGGCGCTGTCCGCGCGCTCCGGCTTCTCCCGCTTCCCGGTGGTGGACGGCCAGGGCAGGGCCCTGGGTTATCTGCACGTCAAGGACGCGCTGGACGCCTCGCCCCGCGAGGAGCCGTTCCCGGTCACGACGCTGCGGCCGATCGCGCTGGTGAAGGCGGCGATGCCGCTGGACGACGTGCTCGGCGCGATGCGCTCCAGCGGCACCCACCTCGCCGCCGTGCTGGCCGAGGACGGGCGCGCGGCCGGGGTCGTCACCATGGAGGACGTGCTGCGGGAGCTGGTCGGCGGCCAAGCGACCGCTTAGCCAGAGGGGGCGGGAGGCCGATACGATGGCCCACCGTGGACAGCGAAACACCTCCTCCCGCTCCCCCTCCCGCCCCGGGCGGGCCCGGCTCCCCCGGCGCGATCTGCAGCTTCGTCGCCGTGGGGGACTCCTTCACCGAGGGCATGTCCGACGCCCTGCCCGGCGGCGGCTACCGGGGCTGGGCGGATCTCCTCGCGGTTCGGCTGGCCGCCCGGCACCCGGACTTCCGGTACGCCAACCTCGCGGTGCGCGGCAAGCTGATCGGGCAGATCGCGGACGAGCAGGTGGGGCGCGCGGCCGGGATGGGCGCCGACCTGGTGACCCTCGTCGGCGGGCTCAACGACGTCCTGCGGCCCTCGTGTGACGTCGCGCGGGTGTGCGCGCTGCTGGAGGAGTCCGCCGCGAAGCTGGCCTCCGGCGGTTCCCAGCTGGTGCTGATGCGCAGCCCGGGCCGCCGGGGCCCGGTGCTGGAGCGCTACCGCGGCCGGATGGAGCAGCTGTTCGCGTTCATCGACGAACTGGCCGCGCGGCACGGGGCGCTCGTCGTCGACCTGTTCGGCGCCGAGGTGCTGAGCGATCCGCGGCTGTGGGCGGACGACCGGCTGCACCTGACGGCCGAGGGACACCGCAGGGTGGCCGAGGCGGTGTGGCAGCGGCTGGGGCTGCCGCCGGAGTCGGACTGGCGGGCGACGCTGCCCCCGGCCGAACCGCTCCCCTGGCAGCGGCGGCGCCGCGCGGATCTGCGGTTCGCGCGGCAGCACCTCGTCCCGTGGGTCGGCCGGCGGCTCACCGGCCGCTCCTCGGGGGACGGCCGGTCCCCGAAGCGGCCCGACCTGGCCCCGCTGGCCTGCGAGGACACCCCGTAGAATCGCCGGGTGTGACAGACAAGCCGCGTATCCCGAACGTCCTGGCCGCCCGCTACGCCTCCCCCTCCCTCGCCCGTCTGTGGTCGCCCGAGCACAAGGTGGTGCTGGAGCGGCGGCTGTGGCTCGCCGTGCTGGCGGCCCAGCGTGATCTGGGCGTCGAGGTGCCCGATGGGGCGATCGCCGACTACGAACGCGTCGTCGAGCGGGTCGACCTCGCGTCGATCGCGGAGCGCGAGCGGGCCTCGCGGCACGACGTCAAGGCGCGGATCGAGGAGTTCAACGCGCTGGCCGGGCACGAGCAGATCCACAAGGGCATGACCTCGCGGGACCTGACGGAGAACGTCGAGCAGCTCCAGCTGCGGCTCTCGCTGGAGCTGGTGCGGGACCGGACCGTCGCGGTGCTGGCCCGGCTGGCGGGGCTCGCGACCGAGCACGGCGGCACGGTACTGACCGGCCGCTCGCACAACGTCCCCGCGCAGGCCACCACGCTGGGCAAGCGCTTCGCGACGGCCGCCGACGAACTGCTCGCCGCGTTCGGGCGGTTGGAGGAGCTGCTGGCCCGCTACCCGCTGCGCGGCGTCAAGGGGCCGGTCGGCACCGGGCAGGACATGCTCGACCTGCTCGGCGGCGATCCGGGCAAGCTGGCCGAGCTGGAGCGGCGGATCGCCGGTCATCTGGGCTTCGAGCGGACGCTGACCTCGGTGGGCCAGGTCTACCCCCGGTCACTGGACTACGAGGTGGTGACCGCGCTCGTGCAGCTGGCCGCCGCCCCCTCCTCGCTGGCCCGGACGATCCGGCTGATGGCCGGCCAGGAGCTGGTCACCGAGGGGTTCAAGGAGGGGCAGGTCGGCTCCTCCGCGATGCCGCACAAGATGAACACCCGCTCCTGCGAGCGCGTCAACGGGCTGATGGTGGTGCTGCGCGGCTACGCCTCGATGGCCGGGGAACTCGCGGGCGACCAGTGGAACGAGGGTGACGTCTCCTGCTCGGTGGTGCGCCGGGTGGCGCTCCCGGACGCCTTCTTCGCCCTCGACGGGATGCTGGAGACCTTCCTGACGGTGCTCGACGAGTTCGGCGCCTTCCCCGCCGTGATCGACCGGGAGCTGGAGCGCTACCTCCCGTTCCTCGCCACCACCAAGGTGCTGATGGCGGCGGTGCGGGCGGGCGTGGGCCGGGAGTCCGCGCACGAGGTCATCAAGGAGCACGCGGTGGCGGCGGCGCTGGCCCTGCGCGAGGGAGCGGAGCGGAACGAGCTGCTCGACTGTCTCGCCGCCGATCCGCGCATCCCCCTCGACCGTCCCGCGCTGGAGGCGCTGACCGCCGACCGGCTCTCCTTCACCGGAGCGGCGGGCGCCCAGGCCGAGGCGGTCGCCACCCAGGTCGGCGAGCTGGCGCGGCGCCACCCGCGGGCGGCGGCGTACACCCCGGGGGAACTGCTCTGACCAGGCGTCCCACCCCGGAGGAGCTGGCGGCGGCGCGCGACCGCACCGTCCCTGACGTGCTCACCGACGGCCTCTCCGTACTGTTCTGCGGAATCAACCCGGGGCTGACGTCCGCCGCCACCAGACACCACTTCGCCCGGCCCGGCAACCGCTTCTGGCCCGCGCTGCACCACTCCGGGTTCACGCCCCGCCAGCTGCGCCCGGACGAGGAGCGGGAGCTGCTGTCGTACGGGCTGGGCATCACCAACGTCGTGGAGCGGGCCACCGCCCGCGCGGGCGAGCTGGGCGGGGCGGAGCTGCGCGCGGGCGGGCGGGCGCTGGAGGAGAAGGTGCGCGGGGCGCGGCCCCGCTGGCTGGCGGTGCTCGGCGTGACCGCCTACCGCACGGCGTTCGGGGAGCGCGGGGCGGTGGTGGGCCGTCAGGAGCGGACCATCGGCGGGTGCGGGGTGTGGGTGCTGCCCAACCCGAGCGGGCTGAACGCGCACTGGCGTCCGCCGGAGCTGGCCGAGGAGTTCGGGCGGCTGCGCGCCGCCGCCCGCGTCCGGTGACCCGCCGGGCGGCCGCCGTCCCCGGGGGTGGCGCGGTGACGGTTCGGATGCTGGTTGCACGGGCCGGTCGGAGCCCTCGCCGTGCCGTGGGCCAGCGACTACGATCCGGCACACGTGGCCGGTCAGCGGGCGGGGGCGCCGAGCGGGCGAGCGCGGATGGCCGAGGAGCGGGAGGACACGTTGGGGAGGCTGACCGGCGGGGATCCGTCGCTGTTGCGGCGGATCAACTCCACCGTCGTACTGCGGGCACTGCGCGGTACCGACGCCCCCGGCGCGCTGACGCTGACCGAGCTGGTGCGGGTCACCGAGCTGTCCAGGCCGACCGTCGAGGGGGTCCTGGAGGGCCTCACCGAGGCGGGGCTGGTGGCGGAGGCCGGGGAGGGGGAGGGCGGCGCGGCCCGCCGGGGCCGTCCGGCCCGCCGCTTCCGGTTCCGGGCGGAGGCCGGGCACCTGCTGGGCATCGAGATCGAACCGCACCGGGTCTCCGTGCTGCTCTCCGACCTGACGGGCCGCACGCGCGGCACCGTGGCGCACGAGCTGGCCGAGACGACCGGCGCCGAGGAGCGTCTGGAGCGCATCCGGGGCGCGGTCGCCGAGTTGCTGCGCAAGACCGAGGTGCCGCGCGGCACGCTGCGGGCGGTGGGGGCGGGGACGCCGGGCATCGTCGAGGCGGACGGCACCGTGCGGCTCTCCACGGCGCTCCCGGGGTGGACGGGGCTCGCGCTGGGCGAGCGGCTGCGCCGCTCGTTCCGCTGCCCGGTCCTGGTGGAGAACGACGCGAACGCGGGGGTGCTCGCCGAGCGGTGGAAGGGCGCGGCGCGGGGCTGCGCGGACGTGGTGATGGTGCTGGCGGGGCTGAGCCCGGGCGCGGGAGCGCTGATCGGCGGCAGGCTGCACCGTGGGTTCGGTGGGGCGGCGGGCGAGATCGGCGCGCTCCATCTGCTGGGCCGGGAGGCCACCCCGGAGCGGCTGCTGTCCACGACGGGCACTCCCCTGCATCCGCTGGACGAGGCGGCGGTGGCGCGGGTGTTCGCGCTGGCCCGCGAGGGCGACGAGGGGGCGCGTCAGGCGGTCGACCGGTTCATGCGGCGGCTGGTGCACGACACGGCGGCGCTGGTGCTGGCGCTGGACCCGGAGCTGGTGGTGGTCGGCGGCTGGGCCTCGGGGCTGGACGACGTGCTGGAGCCGCTGCGCCGCGAGCTGGAGCGCTACTGCCTGCGGCCGCCGCGGGTCGCGCTGTCCTCACTGGGTGAGGCGGCGGTCGCCACGGGCGCGCTGCGGCTGGCGCTGGACCGCGTCGAGCGGGAGCTGTTCACGGTCGAGGGCGCCAGCGGGGACTGACCCGCCGGCGCCGGGGCGTCAGTTGGCGAGGGGGACGGGCTGGCCGTCGGTGAAGGTGAGACGGCAGGTGTCGGCCCGGTAGGTGGCGGAGGAGACCGCGGCGACGCGGCCGGAGACCAGGTACCGGGTGGTGACCACGAGCATGGGGGCGCCCGGCAGCCGGTCGAGCTGGCGGGCGTCCTCGGCGCGAGCCGAGCCCAGTTCGACCGCGCGGTCCTGTCCCTCCAGCCGGAGGCGGCGCAGTTCACGCAGCACCTCGCGGGCGCGGGCCGCCGGATCGTCGGCCGGGTCGGGCGGTGCCGAGGAGACCGTGGGCACCGACGGGACCGGGACGTAGAGGAGTTCGGCGGCCACCGGCTGGCCGTGGGTGACACGGGTGCGGCGCACGGTGTGCAGCGGGTCGGCTCCCCCGGTGTCCAGCACTCGCGCCACGCTGGCGGGCGGTGCCTCCAGGGCGTACCCCTCGGTCTGCCAGTCGTCGCCCATGAAGCCGGGCCAGGAGTGCTCGGTCGGGCCGACGTCCACCCCGATGCGCGGCGGCGCGACGGTGGTGCCGACGCCCCTGCGGCGCTGGAGGCGGCCCTCCAGCTCCAGCTGTTCCAGGGCCTGCCGGAGCGTGGCACGCGCGACGCCGAACCGGGCCGCCAGCGCGCGCTCGTTCGGCAGGACCTCCCCGACGGCGAACTCCGAGTCCAGCGCGTCGGACAGGACGGTCTTCAGGTGCCAGTACTTGGTCTCCGGGACGCCCTCCACCTGCGTGGTCCCCACCCTTGCCTCCGCGATGCCGTGTGCCTGCCGGGTTTCCGATTGCTTGTTTCTTAAAGGTTGTTGCGTATGGCTGGACCATAGGACGGCGCCTCTCCTTGGTCAAGACCAATCGGGGAGGGGCGGCTTGCGCCGTCCCATGTCACCAGCGAAGATCGTCGTTTCGCACGGACCGTCACCGGCGGGGCACCTGGGCCCGTCCGGCGACGCGGGGAGAGGGCGGGGCACCATGGACACGTCGGACGCGGCGCGCACGGACCAGGCGCGGCGGGCGGACCGGGACGCCGCCCCCGTCACCGTGGTGACCGGCGCCAGCCGGGGGATCGGCGCGGCCACCGCGGTGCGGCTGGCCCGGGCGGGACACGACCTCGCCATCGGCTACCAGCGGGCCCGGGCCGCCGCCGAGGAGACCGCAGAGGCGGTGCGGGCGGCTGGCTCCCGCGCCCTGGTCTGCCAGGTCGACACCGCCGACGAGCGGGCGGTCGACACCCTCTTCGACTGGGCGCGGGCCGAACTGGGCCCGGTCACCGGGCTGGTGAACAACGCGGGGATCACCGGGCCGCTGGGACCGTTCACCGAGACCGCGCCGGAGGTGATGCGCCGGGTCGTCGAGGTGAACGTGGTGGGGGCGCTGCTCTGCGCCCGGCGGGCGCTGCGCGAGATGTCCACCCGTCACGGGGGCGAGGGCGGTTCCGTCGTCAACGTCTCCTCCGGCGCGGCCACGCTGGGCGCCCCGGAGGAGTACGTGCACTACGCGGCGAGCAAGGCCGCCGTGGACGCGATGACCGTGGGGCTGGCGAAGGAGTTCGGCCCGCGGGGTGTGCGGGTCAACTCCGTGCAGCCGGGGGTGGTGCGCACCGGGATCCACCGCGAGATGGGCGACCCCACCAGGCCGTGGAAGAAGGCCGAGGTGACGCCGTTGCGGCGGCCGGGAGAGCCGGAGGAGATCGCGAACGCGGTGGCCTGGCTGCTCTCCGACGAGGCGTCGTTCACCACCGGCGCGGTGCTGCGGGTCTCCGGCGGGCTCTGAGCGGGCGGGCCCGCCACGGCGGGCCGACGGTCACCGGCCAGGCGGTGGCGTCACTTTGGGGCCGGGGCGAGGTGGCCGAGCTTGTCCGGGTTGAGCAGCAGGTAGACGTGGCTGACGCGGTCGTCCCGCACCCCGAGGACCATGACGTGCGTGGGTACCCCGTCCCGCGCGGCGAGGACCGCGACCGCGCCGTTGACCTCGGTCAGGGCGAACGTGGCCTGGGCGGCGGCGGTCCCGCCGACCGCGGCGAGGAAGCGGCCGATCTTGTCGGCGGAGACGATCTCCCGGAGCGGGGCCTTGGAGCGGCCGCCGCCGTCGCCCGCCAGCCGGGCGTCGTCGGCGAGCAGGTCGAGGAGCCCGCGCAGGTCACCGCCGGTGGCCGCCGCCAGGAACCGTTCGGTCAGGTCGCGCTGGCGCGCGGGGTCGACGTCGAACCGGGGGGCGCGCTCGTCCACGTGCCGCCGGGCGCGGCCCGCGAGCTGGCGCACCGCCGCCTCGGAGCGTTCCAGCACGGTGGCGATCTCGGCGTGCGGGAAGCCGAACGCCTCGCGCAGCACGAACACCGCGCGCTCCAGCGGGGAGAGCGACTCCAGGACGACCAGCACGGCGAGCGAGACGGACTCGGCCAGCTCCACGCGCCGCGCGCCGTCCGGCACCGGGGCGTTCCAGACGTCGGTCGGCAGCGGCTCGGGCAGCCAGGGGCCGACGTAGGACTCGCGGCGGGCGTTCAGCTGGCGGAGCCGGTCGACGGCGAGCCGGGTCGTGATCCGCACGAGGTAGGCGCGGGGTTCGCGGACGTCCTGACGCTCCGCCCCCGCCCAGCGCAGCCAGGTCTCCTGCACGACGTCCTCGGCGTCGGCGACCCGGCCGAGCATCCGGTAGGCGACGCCGAACAGCAGGCCGCGCTGGTCCTCGAACAGCCGCGCCGCCGCCTCCCCACCCGGTCCGGCCGCCGCGTCCGCCGCCCAGCCCGGGCCAGGCTGGGCGGCGTGGGGTGCGGGGGTGGCCGCGCCGGGCCCGGGGCCCGGGCGGACGGCGTCGTCGTGCCCGGTGGACGTGTCAGCCATGGCGCCATGATGGCAGCCGGGAGCGGGGCGCGGTCGGTGGGGTTCCCTGGCCGGGGCGGTGCTGACATCGTGTCGACGAGCAGGCGTGCACCGACCCCGGGAGCTGACCGTGTCCGCGATAGCCGTGCCCCAAGTCCCCGTCCGTGAGACCGCGTCCAGGGTGCGGGTGACCTCCTCCGACGCCCCGGACGCCCCCGCCTTCGAGGTCCGCTACGAACGCCGGGGCGAGGGGGAGCCGGTGGTGCTGCTGCACGGGATCGGGCACCACTGGCAGGCGTGGGAGCCGGTGCTGAGCGTGCTGTCCGCCTCGCACGAGGTGATCGCGGTGGATCTGCCGGGGTTCGGCACGTCCCCCGCGCTGCCGGACGGGGTCCCGTACGCGCTGGACAGCGTGGTGCCGCTGCTGGCGCGGACGCTCGCGGCGCTGGAGGTCGAACGGCCGCACCTGGTGGGCAACTCGCTCGGTGGGCTGCTCGCGCTGGAGCTGGCCGGGCTCGGGCACGCGCGGTCGGTGACGGCCCTCTCCCCCGCCGGGTTCTGGACGGAGCCGGAGCGCCGCTACGCCTTCGGGGTGCTGCGGGGCATGCGGGCGGGCGCGCGGGCGCTGCCCGATCCACTGCTGCGGCTGCTGGCAAGGAGCGCCGCCGGGCGTACCGCGCTCACCAGCACCATCTACGCGCGGCCCGGGCGCCGTTCGCCGGACGCCGTGGTCGCCGAGACCCGGGCGCTGCGGGCGGCGGAGGGGTTCGCGCCGGTGCTGGCCGAGGGGCGTCTGCCCCGGTCGCTCTTCCGCCGCGACCTCCCGGACGTCCCGGTGACCGTCGCCTGGGGCGACCGGGACCGGCTGCTGCTCCGCCGTCAGGGCGCGCGGGCGAAGCGGGTGATCCCCGGCGCGCGGCTGGTGCGGCTGCGCGACTGCGGTCACGTGCCGATGAACGACGATCCCGCCTCGGTCGCGCGGGTGGTGCTCGACACCGTCCGCGCGGGCTGACCGCCCGTCAGGCGCGGGGCGTCCGGGTGGGGCGGCGCGGGACACCGGAGCGACGGCCCGCGTTCACCTCGTCCTGGCCCGCCCGTCGCGCGGGCCGTGATCAATGGGAGGCGACCGGCACCGTCCGGACGGGTGCGCGATCGCCGCGATCTCCGTACGCTACGCGCGTCCCCCCTCCGGGGTGGCGCTCGCGGGTGCCGCTCCGCCCGGCGGGACACGGCGGAGCGCCACGCGCGGCCCGCCGTGCCCGAGCCCGTTCCACCGCCACCGAGGAGGCCGTACATGACGCGAGGCGCCACCCCCAGCAGACCCCCTGGCCGCCGGGCACTGCTCCGCGGCACGGTCGCCGCCTCGGCGGTGCTCTCCGCCCCGCTGCTCACCGCGGCCGCCCCGGCGCAGCTGCTGCGCGGCCGTCCGCGTGCCCGGTGGGGCGTCCAGACGGGCGATGTCACCACCTCCTCCGGGCTGGTGTGGGTCCGGTCGGACCGGCCCGCGCGGATGGTGGTGGAGACCTCGGCCACCGAGTCGTTCCGCCACCCGCGCCGCTGGGAGGGCCCGTTGGTGGGCCCGGAGACCGACTTCACCGGACGCGCGGCGCTGCGCGGGCTGCCCGCCGGGGAGCGGGTCCACTACCGCGTCACGCTGTCCGACCCGGACGACCCGCGGCGCACCGGGGAGCCGGTGTACGGCAGCTTCCGCACGGCGCCCGCGCGGCGCCGGGACGGTGTGCGGTTCCTGTGGTCGGGCGATCTGGCGGGGCAGGGCTGGGGCATCAACCCGGACCGGGGCGGCTTCCCGATCTTCCGGGAGATGCTCCGTCTCGACCCCGACTTCTTCCTCAACAGCGGGGACACCATCTACGCCGACGGGCCGATCGAGCCCGAGGTGCCGCTGCCGGACGGCTCGGTGTGGCGGAACGTCACCACGGAGGAGAAGGCGCGGGTGGCGCAGACGCTGGACCAGTTCCGCGGCAACCACCGGTACAACCTGCTGGACGAGCAGCTGCGGAGGTTCAACGCGCGGGTGCCGGTGGTGGCCCAGTGGGACGACCACGAGGTGGTCAACAACTGGTATCCGGGCGAGATCCTGGACGACGAGCGGTACACCGTGAAGGACGTGGACACCCTGGCGGCCCGCTCCCGCCGTGCCTTCGGGGAGTACTTCCCGATCAGCACCCTCCCCCCGGGCGACGAGGACGGGCGGGTCTACCGGGTGGTGCGCCACGGCCCGCTGCTGGACGTCTTCGTGCTGGACATGCGGACCTATCGGAACGCCAACTCGCCCGGGCGGCAGACCCCGGACCCCCAGGGCATTCTCGGGGAACGGCAACTGAGGTGGCTCAAGCGGGAGTTGTCCCGCTCCCGCGCGGTGTGGAAGGTGATCGCCGCCGACATGCCGCTCGGGCTGGTGGTGCCGGACGGCGACACGGACGTCGAGGCCGTCGCGCAGGGCGACCCCGGGGCTCCGCTGGGCCGCGAACTCCAGGTGGCCGAGGTGCTGCGGCACATCAAGCACCGGCGGATCACCGGCACCCTCTGGCTGACCACGGACGTGCACTACACCAGCGCGCAGCACTACGACCCGTCCCGGGCCGGGTTCACCGACTTCGCGCCGTTCTGGGAGTTCGTCTCCGGGCCGCTGAACGCGGGCGGTTTCCCCGCGCTGGAGCTGGACGGCACCTTCGGCCCTGAGACCCGGTTCATCCGGGCTCCGGGGGAGGCCAACACCCCGCCGGGGCCGGACAGTTCGTACTTCGGCCAGGTGGACGTCGACGGGGCGAGCGGCGAGCTGACGGTGCGGCTGCGCACCGAGGGCGGCGACGTCCTGTTCCGTCAGACCCTCCAGCCCGGCCGAGTGGGCCAGTGACCCGGTGAGCCATACTCGGCCGGTGTGAACGACGACGTCCTCCGCGAGCACCGCGCCGCCGACCCGGCGGAGCCCGCCCTCACCTACCCGGCGGACTCCGTCGGGGCCACCGCCCCCGGCAGCGACCGGCGGCCGCCCCGGGGCTACTCCACCCTGTGGGTGCGCACCCGGCTCGGCACGGGGGAGGCCGTCTTCCGCGCGGCCTCCCGGGCGCTGCGGGAGTGGCGGATGCACCGCGCGATGGGCGTCGCGGTGGACGCGGAGGCGCCGCGCGCGGCCACCGGCACCCGGGTCACGGTCGGGCTGGGCGTGGCCCGTCTGCGGGTGCGCGGCCCGTGCCGGGTGGTGTGGACGCTGGACGGCGAACGGCGGGCGGGCTGGGCCTACGGCACGCTGCCCGGGCACCCGGAGCGCGGCGAGGAGGGCTTCCTCGTCACCCACCGGGCGGACGGCACGGTCTGGCTGGAGGTGCGCGCGTTCAGCGTGCCCGGCGTCTGGTGGACGCGCGCCGCCGGTCCGCTGGTACGGCTCTTCCAGCGGCTGTACGCCCGCCGCTGCGGCCAGGTGCTGCGGCGCCTCGCCCGGCGGC
The DNA here is from genome assembly GCF_013450295.1 of Streptomyces sp. AJS327. GTDB lineage: Bacteria > Actinomycetota > Actinomycetes > Streptomycetales > Streptomycetaceae > Streptomyces. The sequence goes on along the minus strand of NZ_SKBR01000001.1, from coordinate 2,418,224 downwards.
CGTGAGCGCGTGGTGACGGCCCGGCCGCCCCGTCCCCGCCGCGCGCCAGCCCACCGGCGCCGCCGTCCGGCACGGTTCAACTCCCCAGCGGGCACCGGTCGTTCGGGTCCCGGCCCAGCCACGTGCGGCAGCCTGGTGACGCCGGGCTACCTCGCGTACCAGGATGGACCGCATGTCCGAAGCCATGAATGCCGCGCGACTGCCGCGCCAGGTCGCTGACGCCTACGTCGACGCCGTCGTCGAACTCGACCCCATCACCGGAACCTACCTCGGCGTGCCCGAGAGCAACGGGCTGCTGCCCGACTACTCCCCCGCCGGGCAGGAGGCGACGGCGGAGCTGGTCCGGGAGACCCTGACGCGGCTGACCGCCGCCGAGGCGCTGCCCGGAGCCGACCGCGACGAGGAGCGGCGCTGCGCCCGGCTGCTCCGCGAGCGGCTGACGGCGGAACTCGCCGTGCACGAGGCGGGCGAGGGCCTGCGCTCGGTCAACAACCTCGGCTGCCCCGTGCACGCGGTGCGCGGGGTGTTCCCGATGATGCCGTCCGAGACGGAGGAGGACTGGGCGGTGATCGCGCGGCGGATGCGCGCGGTGCCCGCGACGCTGGAGGGCTACCGGGCCGCGCTCGCCGAGGGGCTGGAGCGCGGGCTGCCCGCCGGGCCGCGCCAGGTCGCCACCCTGCTGGAACAGCTCGGCGAGTGGATCGGCGAGGGCACCGGAGGCGAGACGGCCGCGGACGGCTGGTTCGCCGCCTTCGCCGCGGACGGCCCGGACACGCTCCTCGCCGAGCTGGACGCGGCGGCGGCGGAGGCCACCGGCGCGGTCCGCGCGCTCCGCGACTGGCTGCGGGACGTGTACGCGCCCGGCGTCGAGGGCGCCCCCGAGACGGTGGGGCGGGAGCGCTACGCGCGGTGGGCACGCTACTGGAACGGCGCCGACCTCGACCTGGAGGAGGCGTACGGCTACGGCTGGGCGGAGTTCCACCGGATCCTCGGCGAGATGCGCACCGAGGCGGCGAAGATCATGCCGGGGGTGGAGAACCCCTGGGAGGTGCTGCGGCGGCTGGACACCGAGGGCCAGACCGTCGAGGGCGTGGACGCGGTCCGCGAGTGGCTCCAGAGCCTGATGGACGAGGCCATCACGGAACTCGACGGCACCCACTTCGAACTGGCCGAGCCCGTCCGGCGGGTGGAGTCGCGCATCGCCCCGCCCGGCAGCGCCGCCGCCCCCTACTACACCCAGCCCTCGCTGGACTTCTCCCGGCCGGGCCGCACCTGGCTACCCGTCCAGGGCGAGACCAGCTTCCCCGTCTACGACCTGGTCACGACCTGGTACCACGAGGGGGTGCCGGGCCACCACCTCCAGCTGGCGCAGTGGACGTACGTCGCCGAGCGGCTCTCCCGCTACCAGACGACGATCGGCATGGTCAGCGCCAACGCGGAGGGCTGGGCACTGTACGCGGAGCGGCTCATGGACGAGCTGGGCTACCTCACCGACCCCGAACGGCGCCTGGGGTACCTGGACGCGCAGATGATGCGCTCGACCCGGATCATCGTCGACATCGGCATGCACCTCGGGCTGGAGATCCCGGAGCACTCGCCCTTCCACCCGGGCGAGCGGTGGACGCCGGAGCTGGCGCAGGAGTTCTTCGGCCAGCACAGCGGGCGGCCCGCCAGCTTCGTGGAGAGCGAACTCGTCCGCTACCTGGGCCTCCCCGGCCAGGCGATCGGCTACAAGCTCGGCGAACGGGCCTGGCTGCGCGGGCGCGAGGCCGCCCGCGCGGCACACGGTGACGCCTTCGACGCGAAGTCCTGGCACATGGCGGCCCTCTCCCAGGGCTCCCTCGGCCTGGACGACCTGGAGGCCGAACTGTCCGCTCTCTGAGCGGCCTCGCCCGGGCCGTGCGCGTCCCACCCCCGTGGGGACGCGCACGGCCGGGGCCGCCCCCGACGGGCGCTCAGCTCCCGTCGGGGGCGGTTCGGTGGCGCAGCCCGGAGCCCCGGCGGGCCTTGGTGACCTCCAGCCGGGCGGGGATCCGCTGGCGCAGCTCGGGCACGTGGCTCACGATGCCGACACAGCGGTCCCGCTCGCGCAGGGCGTCCAGCACGTCGAGGACCTCGTCCAGCGTCTCGGCGTCCAGGCTGCCGAAGCCCTCGTCCACGAAGAGGGTGTCCAGCCGGGTGCCGCCCGCCTCGTCGGCCACGACGTCCGCGAGCCCGAGGGCGAGGGCGAGCGAGGCGAAGAAGGTCTCGCCACCGGAGAGCGTCGCGGTGTCCCGCTCCGCGCCCGTCCAGGCGTCGATGACGTGCAGGCCCAGCCCGGAACGCGCCCGCCCGCTGATGCGGTCGGAGTGGACGAGGGAGTACCGGCCGGTGGACATCCGCGCCAGCCGCTCCGACGCGGCCGCCGCCACCTGCTCCAGCCGGGCGGCCAGCACGTACGACTCCAGCCGCATCTTCCGCTCGTTCTCCGCCGAGGTGCCCGCCGCCAGACCGGAGAGCCGCGACACGCGGTCGCTGGCGACGCGCAGCGGGGCGAGCCGCCGGGCGTCGCCCGTCGACTGACGGCTGAGCCGGTCCAGTTCGGCGCAGCGGGTGCGGGCCGCCTCTCCGGCGGCCGAGGCGGCCCGCAGCCGGGCCGTCGCCGCCTCCAGCGCGTCCCGCGCCTCCGCCAGCCGGGCCGGGGGGACGGCCGCCGCCCCCGCCAGGTCCGGATCCGCCAACTCGGCGGCGACCGCGGCCTCCTCGGCGCGCCGCCGGTCCAGCCGCTCCGCCAGGTCCCGCTGCTCCGGCTCGCCGAGCACGGCGGCCTCCGCCTCCGCCGCCGAGCCGAACCCGGCCCGCGTCACGGCTCCGGCGAGCTGCTCCGCCGCGTCGTCCCGGCGCCGCTCCGCGGCGTGGGCGAGGCGCACCGCCTCCGCCACGGCCGCGCACCGCTCCGCGCGGCGCTCCAGCGCGGCGGCGCGCTCGGCCACGCTGGCCGCCCCGCCGCGCGCCTGCCGCAACTCACCCTCCAGGGCGAGCTGTTCACGCTGGAGGGTCTCCCGCCGGGAGGCGCGGGCCGCGGTGCGGCGCTCGGCCGCGCCCTGCTGGGCGAGCCGTTCGGCGTGCTCCCGCTCGGCGGACTCCAGGGCCTCCCGGGCGGCGTGCGCCCCGGACGCCTCGGCGTGCGCGGCGGCGTGGGCCGACTCCAACTCGGCGACGTCCGCGGCGAGTTCGGCCAGCGGGGCGTCACCGGCCGCGGCGCGCGCCCCGGACAGCGTCTCCCGCAGCTCGGCGTGGCGCCGCTCGGCCTCCTCGCGCAGCTTCTCCGCGCGCTGGTACGCGGCCAGCGCCTCGTCCTCGGTGGCGCGGTCGACGTGGTCGGCCGAGGCGCGCGCCGGGTCGGGGTGCCGGGTGGAGCCGCAGACCGCGCAGGCCGACCCGGGCTCCAGCCCCGCGGCCAGCTCGGCGGCGACGCCGCGCAGCCGCCGCTCCCGGAGGTCCAGCCAGTGCTCCCGCGCGGCGGCGGACTCCTCCCGGGCGCCGGGCAGTTCCCGCTCGGCCTCCTCGGTGGCGGCCCGGGCGGCGTCCCGCCGTTCCCCGGCGGCGAGCCGGTCGCGGGCCGGGGCGAGGCGGCCCGCCAGGTGCTCGGCCCGGGTGGCCGCCTCCTGCGCTCCGTCGACCCGGCGGAGCAGGGCGTGCCGTCGGGCCTCCCAGCCCTCCAGCCACTCCCCCGCCTCCCGCAGCAGGCTCTCGTCCTCGCGGCCCTCCCGCTCCAGGCGTGCCGACTCCTCCGCTGTCTCGGCGCACCGCCGCTCGGCCCGGCGCGCCCCGGCGAGGGCGCCCAGTTCCTGCCGGGCGGCGCGTTCCCAGGCGGCCAGCGCGTCCGGATCAGGCCGCGGCGGCTCCCCTGACGGCCCGTCGGGCGCGGGCGTGGCGGGGGTGGTCCCGTCGGCACCGCCGTCCGGCACGGTCCCCTCGGCGGTCAGGGACCGCCAGCCGCGCCGGGCCGCCGCCCGGGCGGCGGTGTGCTCCGCCTCGGCGGCGGAGCGCAGGCGGAGCAGCGGGATCACGGTTCCGGCGGCGCGCGCGGACGCCAACCGCCGCTCGGCGCGCTCGCGTTCGGGGGCGGTGTCGCGCAGTTCGGCGGCGCGGCGGGACGCCTCGGCGTACCGCCGCTGGCGGCGGTCGAGTTCGCCGGCCTCGTCCAGGTGGTGGGCGGCGGCGCGGTGCGCGTCCTCGGCGGTGCGCACCGCGACGCCGGTGACCGTGTGCCACTCGCGGGCCTGTTCCCGGGCGCGCGCGGCCCACTCCAGCACCGCTTCCGCCAGGCCGGGGGCTCCCGGGGTGGTGGCGGCGCCCGTCGTGGCCGCCGCCTTCCGGGTGCGGCGCTGGCCGGGCAGCGGGTCGCCGCCGGGCTGGGCCAGCTCGGCGCCGGGCGGGGGGCCGGCGACACTGAGCGGTTCCATCGCCTGCCGCATGCGCTGGGCGAGCGCGAGTAGCGCCTCGTCTCCGCCGCGCACCCGCTGCTGGGCCTCCCGGCGCATGTCGTGCAGCCGCTCCTCGACGGCGCTGAAGCGCCCGGTGTCGAACAGCCGCCCCAGGAGCTTGCCGCGCTCCTCGGCGCCCGCGCGCAGGAACCGCGCGAAGTCCCCCTGCGGCAACAGGACGACCTGGCAGAACTGTTCGCGGTTCATACCGAGGAGCTGCTCGATCTCCCCGCCGATCTCCTGGTGGGAGCGGCTGAGCGGCTGCCACTCACCGGTGCGCGGGTCGAGTTCGCGCAGCTGGGAGACGGCCTTCTCCCGGGTCGTGCCGCCGCCGCGCTTTCTGGGGCGGGGCTGGTCGGGGGCGCGGGTGAGTTCCAGCCGGCGTCCGGCGACGGAGAACTCCAGCACCACCCGGGTCGGGACGTGCGGGTCGGCGTGGTCGCTGCGGAGGCTGCCGCCGGGCTGCTGGCGGGCTCCGGGGACGCCGCCGTACAGGGCGTAGCAGACCGCGTCGAGCACGGAGGTCTTGCCCGCGCCGGTGGCGCCGTGCAGCAGGAACAGCCCGGCGGCGGAGAGGGCGTCGAAGTCCACCCGCTGCCGCCCGCCGAACGGCCCGAACGCGGTGAGTTCGAGGTGGTGCAGCCTCACCGCCCCGCCCCCTCGGTCTCGGCGGCCGCCACCCGGACGGCGTCCAGCGCCTCGCCGAGCAGGGCGCGTTCGGCGTCGTCGGCGTCCCGGCCGGTGCGGACGTGGGCCACGAAGTCCTCGGCGATCTGCTGGTCGGTGCGGCCGCGCAGCCGCCGCGCGTAGGAGCCCGGGCCGCCCTCGGTGTCCTCCGCGGGGTCGAAGACGATGCTCACCACGTGCGGGAAGCGCTTCTCCAGCCGGGCCATCGGCTCGTACGGCCGGGCGGTGTCGGTGAGCGTCGCCTCCACCCAGCTCTCGGTGTACGGGGCGAAGCGCGGGTCCTCCAGCAGTTCCTCCAGGGTTCCGCTGAGCCGGGCCAGCCGCCGCGGCACCGGGCAGTCGACCCGCTCGGCGGTGACGGCCCCCCGCGCGTCGAGGTCGACCAGCCAGTGCGACTTGCGGTGGCGGCTCTCCGAGAAGGAGTACGCGAGGGGGGAGCCGGAGTACCGCACCCGCTCGGTGAGCGCCTGCGCGCCGTGCAGGTGACCGAGGGCGGCGTAGTCGACGCCGTCGAACACCGAGACCGGGACGGAGGCGACGCCGCCCGCGGTGATGTCCCGTTCGCTGGCGGAGCTCTCGCCGCCGGTGACGAAGGCGTGCGCGAGGACGACCGAGCGGGTGCCCTCCGGGCGGGCGGCGAGGTCGGCCCGCACCCGGCGCATCGCGGCGGTCAGCACCGCCTGGTGGCCGCCGCGCGGGGCCCCGAGCGCGGCGCGGGCCAACGCGGGCTCCAGGTAGGGCAGTCCGTAGCAGGCGACGTCGCCGCCCCCGCCGGAGCGGTCGGGGAGCAGGACGGGGGTGCCGCAGCTCTCCGGGGTGGTGCGCAGGTGGATGCCCGCCTTGCCGAGCGGGCCGGAGCCGACTCCGAGCCGCCGGGGGGAGTCGTGGTTCCCGGAGATGATCACCACCGGGACCTCCAGCTCGGCCAGCCGGTGCAGCGCCTCGTCGAACAGGTCGACGGCGGAGAGCGGGGGGACGGCGCGGTCGTAGACGTCGCCGGCGACGAGGACGGCGTCGACCTGGCGTTCCACGACCGTGGTCACCAGGTGGTCCAGGACCGCGCGCTGGGCCTCCAGCAGACTCATCCGGTGGAAGCTCCGCCCCAGATGCCAGTCCGAGGTGTGCAGCAATCTCAACGCGCCACTCCTGCCCGCGGGTTCGTCGGTGTCCGGTGTGTCTGTGTGTCTGGTGTGTCGAGTGGGCGACGCGGTTCCGCCGGGGACGCGTCCCACCGGCAGCGAGGATCTCAGCGACCACTGACAACCCGGCCGCCCCGCCCCACGCCCCGTCCGCGCGCCCGCCGTCGGGGGACCGGATCAGGCGGGGTGGTACAGCTCACCGCCGACGTCGACGCGGGCGCTGCCCGCCGTGGCGTCGGCCACCCGGGCCCGGAAGGCGTCCAGTTCGGCCTCCGGAACGCCGACCTCCAGCGCCACCTCGGCGCCGTACCGCACGTCGAGCACCGGGTAGGCGCCGCCGCGCAGCTCGTTCTCCAGGCGCCCGGCCCGCTGGTGGTCGGTGACGACGGTGAGGCGCCGGTAGCGGCGCCGGGCGACGGTGCCGAGCGCGTCGAGCGCCTCGCCCACCACGCCGCCGTAGGCGCGGATCAGTCCGCCCGCGCCCAGCTTGGTGCCGCCGAAGTACCGCGTGACGACGGCCACCACGCCGGTGACCCCACGGCGGGTGAGCATGTGCAGCATCGGCACCCCGGCCGTGCCGCCCGGCTCGCCGTCGTCACTCGCCTTCCGCGTCGAGCTGTCGGCACCCAGGACGTAGGCGTAGCAGTGGTGGCTGGCCGTGGGGTGCTCGGCCCGGATCCGGGCGACGAACGCCAGCGCCTCGTCCTCGTCGCCCGCCGGGGCGAGGGAGCACAGGAAACGGGAGCGGCTGATCTCCGTCTCGTGCGCGCCCTCGCGTTCGACGGTCAGGTACTGGTCCCGGTCTTCCCGCATCCGCCCAGCCTACGGTGTGCTCCCCACACCCCGGGGCCGGGCGGGGCACCGGCGGGCGGGCCGCTGACCAGAGGTGACACGGGTAGGGTGCGGTTCCGGGGCCGAACTGGACGCCTTCCGGGCCGGGGTGGCCGACGGCACGGCGGGCGGCTGGTGAGGCGCCGGTGCCCCTGGCCCCGGCGATCCCGCCGCGCACGCGCGGTCCGGAACCCGCATCCCGCCCGCCGGGCCCGGCGCGTGAGGGCGAGCCTCGCGCGTGAGGCCCCCGTCAACCCTGGAGCCGCCGTGCAGTCCGCGATGGAACGCGTCCGCACCGCCCTGACCGCGCTCGGTCACCCCGGTGACCTCGTCGAACTGCCCAGCCCGGCGCGGACGGCGGCGTCCGCCGCCGAGCAGCTGTCCTGCCCGGTCGGCGCGATCGCCAACAGCCTGGTGTTCGAGGCGGAGGCACGGCCGGTGCTGATCGTGGCGAGCGGAGCGCACCGGGTGGACACGGCGACGGCGGCGCGGCGGCTGGGCGTCGGCGAACTGCGGCGCGCCACACCCGAGTTCGTGCTGGACGCGACGGGGCAGCGGGTCGGCGGCGTCGCCCCGCTCGGCCACCCCGCCCCGCTGCCCACCCTGGTGGACACCGCACTGTCCGGGCACCCGGAGGTGTGGGCCGGGGCGGGCGTCCCGCACGCGCTGTTCCGTACCACCTTCGACGATCTGCTCCGCCTCACCGGCGGTGCGGCCGCCACGGTGGGCGGCTGAGGGTCGGTCGCGGCGGCGCCGGGAATCCGGAACGCCGGACAGGCGTTGTCCCGGCATGAACGGAACGAGTGGAACACACGGCACGCCCGGCCCGGACGCCCCGGGCGGCGGCTCCGGGCGCGACGCGGACAGCGTCGACGCGACCGTCCGCCGGATCCTGACCGAGACCGGGAACACCTGGGCGGTCGTCGGCCTGTCCGCCAACCAGGAGCGCCCGGCCTACGGGGTAGCGCGCGTGCTGCGGGAGGCCGGGAAGCGGGTGGTGCCGGTGCACCCCCGGGCCGAACCGGTCTTCGGGGAGCCGGGGTACCGGTCGCTGGCGGAGGTGCCCTTCCCGGTGGACGTGGTGGACGTCTTCGTCCATCCCGCGTGGGCCGGGGAGGTGGCGGACGAGGCGGTGCGCGCGGGGGCCTCCGCCGTCTGGTTCCAGCTGGACGTGGTGGACGAGGCCGCCTACGCGCGCACCACCGCCGCCGGACTCGACATGGTGATGGACCGCTGTCCCGCGATCGAACTCCCCCGCCTGGGCTGAGCCCCGGCGCCGGGCCGCCGGCGGGGGCCCGGCCACGCGGGGTGTGTCTCAGCGGGGCGCGGGGACGTTGACCGCCATCGTCACCTCGACGGCGGCGGCGCCGTCGTTGCGGTAGCCGTGCGGTACGTCGGCCTCCAGGTAGGCCGACGTACCGGCCGCGAGCAGATGGTCCCCACCGTGCGCCGAGAGGGTCAACTCACCCTCGGTGACGTACAGCAGCTCCACGGTGCCCGGGGGGTGCGGGTCGGAGGTGCTGGACTCCCCCGGCTCCAGGCGCCACCGCCACAGCTCCAGCGGCCCGGGGGCCTCGGCCCCCACCAGCAGGGTGCTGTGGCTGCCGGACTCGGTAGACCAGAGCCGCACCGCCTCCCGTGCGGGGACGAGCCGCACCGGGGGCTCGCGCTCGTGGTCGAGCAGCGTGGTGACGCTCACCCCGAGCGCGTCACCGACCTTGACGACCGTGCCCACGCTGGGGTTCGTCCGGGCCTGCTCGATCTGGATGAGCATGCCCCGGCTGACGCCGGAGCGCGCGGCGAGGGCGTCCAGGCTGTACCCGCGCTCGGTCCGCAGGCGTTTGAGGTTGCGCGCGAGGGACTGCGAGAACTGGTCGAGGTCCGTCACGGTCTGCCGCACCGTCCAATATCTTTGATGACACCGTTCACTTCACTGCACTATTGTGCACTGTCGTGCGCCCGTCCGGGCCCACGCACTGTACTGCCGGGGAGCCCGTCCATGACCGCTGCGTTCGCGTTGGCCACCAGTCTGCTGTGGGGCCTCTCCGACTTCGGGGGCGGCCTGCTGAGCAAGCGGATGCGCGAACTGACCGTGGTGGTCGTCTCGCAGGCCGCCGCGCTGCTGGTGCTCGCGGTGATCGTGCTCGCCACCGGCGCCTGGTCGGAGGCGACGCCCCAACTGGTGTGGTGCGCGGTGGCCGCCGGGGCCGTCGGCCCGGTGGCGATGCTCTGCTTCTACCGGGCGCTGGCGCTCGGCCCGATGGGCGTCGTGTCGCCGCTGGCCACGCTGGGCACCGTCGCGGTGCCACTGGGCGTCGGCATGGCGCTGCACGGCGAACGGCCGGGCTGGGTCCAGGTGGTGGGCACCCTGGTGGCGGTGGTGGGGGTCGTGCTGGCCGGGGGCGCCCAGCTGCGCGGGGCCCCGGTCCAGCGCCAGACCGTCGCGCTGACCCTCGTCGCCGCCTTCGGCTTCGGCGCGACGATCACCCTGATCGCCGAGGCGTCCACCACCGTGCTGGGGCTGTTCCTGGCGCTCTTCCTCCAGCGCGCGGTCAACGTGCTGGTGGGTGGTGGGGCGCTGCTGGCCTCCTTGGGGCGGGGGACGCCCGCCCTTCCGGAGGGCGGATGGCGCGCGGTCTGGGTGGCGATGCCCACGCTCACCTTCGTCGGCCTGGCGGACGTCGCCGCGAACGGCACGTACGCGGTGGCCGCGCAACACGGCCCGGTCACGGTCGCCGCGGTGCTCGCCTCCCTCTACCCGATAGTCACCGCGCTCGCCGCCCGCGGGGTGCTGAGCGAACGGATGCGGCCACCGCAGACGACGGGGGCGGCGCTGGCGCTGGTCGGCAGCGTGCTGCTGGCCTCGGGCTGAACGGCGGGCACCCGGCCCGCCGTTCGCGCCCACGGATCGTCGACCCCGGCTGCCCCGGTCGACCGCGAGGGGCCGCGGCCGGTCTCAGGCGCCGGAGCGTTCCCCGGGCGGGGTGAGGTCGCGCAGCTGCCGGGCGGTGACCCCGTCCGGCACGGGCGCCGGTGGCGGTGTGCGCAGCGGTGGCCGCCAGCCCTCCGCCGGGTCCCAGCGGCGCACGATCCGGGCGGGCGCCCCGGCGACCACCGCGTGGTCCGGGACCTCGCCGCGCACCACCGACCCCGCCGCCACCACCACGTTCCGCCCCAGCCGTGCTCCGGGCAGCACCACCGCCCCGGCGCCCAGCCAGCCGCCCGGGCCGATCTCCACGGGCGCGCTGCGCGGCCACTGCTTGCCGACCGGCTGCTCCGGGTCGTCGTACGAGTGGTTGGTGGAGGTCACGTAGCAGTAGGGCCCGAAGTAGGTGTCGTCGCCCACGGTCACCCGGGCGTCGGCGACCAGGTGGCTGCCCCGGCCGAGCACCACACCGTTGCCCAGCCGCAGCACGGTGTCGGCGCCGAGGTCGAGGTCCGGCATCATCCCGGCGGTCAGCGTCACGTCCTGCCCTATGACGCAGTGGTCGCCCAGCTCTATCCAGGGCGCCCCGAAGATCGTCCCCTGCGGGAAGGCGATCCGGGTGCCGTGCCCGATCCGCCGGAACGCGTGCGACCCCGGGCGCGCGGCGGTGAGGGCGCCGTGGCGCTGGGCCTGACGCCAGGCGCCGTGCACCGCGCGCGAGGCCAGCGCGGACAGGAGGTCGCGGATCGGGGACACCGAGCCACCGTACTGCGCCACCCCGGGCCGAACGGCCCCCGGGCACTGTGATCTTCGGCGTCCGCATCGCATACGGTTTCCGGGAAGTGGCATCCACCAGAGAGATGAGGCGGCGCTATGTCCGGGCAGCAAGCGGTGGTCGCGGCGGTCGGTGACCGGAAGCCGCGAATCGAGCACGGGGTCTTCACCGCGCCGACGTCCGTGGTGGTGGGCGACGTGACGCTACGGGCCGGGTCGAGCGTCTGGTACGGCGCGGTCCTGCGCGGCGACTGCGACAGCATCACCCTGGGAGCGGACTCCAACATCCAGGACAACTGCACCGTCCACGCCGACCCGGGGTTCCCCGCGACGGTCGGCGAGCGGGTGTCCGTCGGGCACAACGCCGTGCTGCACGGCTGCGCGGTGGAGGACGACGTACTGGTCGGCATGGGCGCCACGGTGCTCAACGGGGCGACGATCGGGGCGGGTTCGCTGATCGCCGCGCAGGCCCTCGTCCCGCAGGGCATGCGCGTGCCACCCGGTTCGCTGGTCGCCGGGGTTCCGGCGAAGGTGAAGCGGGAGCTGACGGAGGAGGAGCGGGAGGGCATCCGGGCGAACGCGGCGATGTACCGCGAACTCGCCCGGGGCCACCGGGAGACGCTGACCCCCGTGCCGGTACCCGCGTCCGCGCCGGACGCCCCGGAGAGCGCTCCCGGCGAGGACGCGACGGAGGGCTGAGCCCGCTCCCCGGGGCGCCGCCCCTCGGGGCGGCGCCCCGGGAGGGGGCCGCCGGGGCGGACGTCGCGGTGGACTCCGGGGGCGGTCAGTCGTTGGGGCGCAGCGTCCAGATGACGGTCATCTCGCCGGTGGTGTCGCCGTCCTCGCGGGTGATCGCGACCCGCACCGGGAACTCGGGCCGCGCCCCGGAGTCGAGTTCGGCCACCACCTCGGCCACCGGGCGGCCGAGTTCGGCGGTGGCGGTGAGCGAGCCGCGTGCCAGCTTCAGGAAGTCGATCTCCGCGTGGGTGGGCAACGGCACGGCGCGTGCGAGCTGGTCCCCGAAGGCGGTGAGCACGATGGCGCCGCTGGCTGACTCGGCGAGGGTGAACATGGCACCGGCGTGCGGTCCACCGACGTGGTTGCGGTAGGCGGGCTGGTCCGGGAGGGCCACGACCACGCGCTCCGCCGAGGTCTCCAGGAACTCCAGGTTGAGCGTGCTGACCATGGGCACCATGGCCGCCATCATCTCGCCGACCGAGGGCTGCGACTCTGCTGACATACCCGAATGTTACCACCGAGTAATACGTCCGGACGGCCACCCCCGCCCGCTGGAACCGCGGCTTCCACCACACCGCCGTGTCGCGGCCGTGTACCGGGACGGTACCGAAGCACGGGCGGAGGTGACCGACTCCCGGCGCGCCCCATACAGTTAGGCGCCATGTGGCCAGGACAGCAGCAGCCCGGTGGCGAGCAGAACCCGCAGCAGCCGAACCCCTACCAGCAGCCCGGGTACCAGCAGCCCAACCCGTATCAGCAGCCCGGATACCAGCAGCCGGGGCCGGACCAGAACCCCTACCAGCAGCCCGGAGGGTGGGGGGCGCCCACCGTGCCCGGGCAGCCGCAGGGCCCTCAGGGCGGCGGCGGGAAGTCGAAGAAGACGACGACCATCATCGCGATAGCCGCGGCCGTCGTCGTGATCGCCGGGTCGGTCGTCACCGGCGCCGTCCTGATGTCGGACGACGACGGCGAGAAGGACAAGGCCGACGACAAGCAGTCCAACGAACCGCAGGGCGGGGACGGCGGGAAGAAGCCCTCCGGCGGTGACGGCGGGAAGGGCGGGGAGGACCCCTCCCCCGAGCCCTCGGAGTCCAAGGACCCGAAGGAACCGACCATCAAGGGCTGGCAGGCGGTCACCAACCCCAAGCACTACAGCACCTTCGACGTGCCGGGGGACTGGAAGGTCGCGACCTCCGGCACCTACGTGGGCTGGGGGGAGAAGAAGCCGAAGAACGGCGGCTTCCCGACCGCCCAGGTCACCATGAGCGCCCCCGCCTTCAACAAGGAGGACTGGTGCGGTGAGAACTCCTCGATGGCGGCCGTCGGCACCAAGGGCGCACAGGGGGCCAAGAACACCAAGGAGGCCACCGAACCGCAGGCCGACTCCTTCGCCTACTTCGCGTACGGCGAGGAGAAGGACACCATCAAGCGGGCCAAGGCCAAGCCGTTCAAGAACAAGCACGGCATCAAGGGGCACATCGCGGTGGCCAAGGCGGTGGGCGTCAAGAAGAAGGACAAGTGCGACACCGACGGCCAGGTCGTGGCGGTCTCGTGGCTGAACGCCAACGACGACCTGGCGACCTTCCTGATGGTCGCCAACACCGGCGTCAAGGGCGCGGTCTCGAACGACACGATCATGAAGATCATCTCGACCCTCCGCTCCTCCGGTACGCCCGGCGAGGACGACAACCCGCGCGGCTGAGGCGGCACCGCCCGCCGCGCGCACCCGCGGAACGCCCGGCGGAGGGGTCACGCCGGGCGGACGCGGACCCCTCCTGGGCCGCTGGAAGCTCCGATCGGCCGTCATCGCGCCCCGCTCTGGTCACCCGACGCTGAAGGCGCCCTCCGGCGGCTCCGGCGAGGGCACCCCGGCACCGTCGGGCGGCGGATCGGCTGGCGCGTGCAGCCGCGCCAGCCCGGCGCCCCGTACGACCCGCGCGGGGAAGGGGTCGGCCGCCGCCCGCCGGGCGAGCGCCTCGACCGGCAGCGGCCGCCGGGACGCGGCGAGCACGATGTTGCCGAACCGGCGTCCCCGGAGCACGGCGGGCTCCGCCAGCAGGCACAGTTCCTCCCCGAACACCGCGCGCGCCGCGGCGATCTGAGTACCGAGGAATCCGAACGGGGCACTGTCGGCGAGGTTCGCCACATAGACGCCGCCGGGCCGCAGGGCCCGCGCCGCCGCGTGCGCGAAGCCGAGGGTGGTCAGGTGCGCGGGGACGCGGGTGGCGCCGTAGACGTCCACCACCAGCGCGTCGGCCGACTCCGCGGGAGCGGCCTCCAGCACGGCCCGGGCGTCCGCCGTCTCGACCCGGACGTCCGCCTCCGGCGGCAGCGGCAACCGCTCGGCCACCAGCGCGGACAGCGCCCCGTCCGCCTCGGCGACCCGCTGCCGCGAGCCCGGCCGGGTGGCGGCGAGGTAGCGCGGCAGCGTGCAGGCCCCGCCGCCCAGGTGCAGCACGTCGAGGGGCTCCCCCGGCCCGGCCGCGGTGTCGAGGAGGTGCGCGATCCGGCGCAGGTACTCGAACTCCAGATGGCGGGGGTCGGCGAGGTCCACGTAGGACTGCGGGGCGCCGTCCAGGGTGAGCAGCCAGGCGTCCGGCCGGTCGAGGTCGGGCAGCAGGCGGGCGGTGCCGCCGTCCACGGCGCGGCTGACGGGCGTCGGCTGGTCCATGCCCCCATTGTGCGCGGCCCCGCCCCCACGGCCTCACCCGCGTGCGGCGTCCCGGTCGGCCGCCACGCGACCCCCGGGAGTCACCCGGGGAGAGGCCCGGGAGACCGCCGTCCACCGCGCGGGCGGGCGCCCGCGCCACCGCCCCGGGGGTGAACCGGCGGAAACGGGGTGGCAGGAAGCTGCACGGCTCAACTCGGCGGAAGCACATATTCGTCGGTTACGCTCCCCTCGTGTCCGTCCCCGCACCGCAGTCCGGCGGAGCCTCCTCTCGTCTCACCCAGACGCTGCGCTCCCCCTGGTCCCGATTCGGGCTGCTGCTCGTCCTGCTCTCCGCCGCCGCCACCGCGATACTCGTGTACGAGCCGCAGCGGCTGCTCCAGCACGGCTGGCCGCCCGCTCTCTCCGGCGGGACCGCCCTCGCGCTCTTCGCCGCGGCCTACGGCGCCTGCACGGCGGCGCTGCTGCCCCGCCCGGTGCTGAACCTCGCGGCGGGCGCCCTGTTCGGGGCCCAGGCGGGCACGGCCGCGGCCGTGACCGGGACGGTCATCGGCGCCGGGCTCTCCTTCGGCCTCGGCCGCGCGCTCGGCCAGGACGCGCTGCGCCCCCTGCTGCGGGCCCGCTGGCTGACCGCCGCCGACCGGCAGTTGAGCCAGCACGGCTTCCGCTCGATGCTGGTGCTGCGGCTGCTGCCCGGCATTCCGTTCGCCGCCTCGAACTACGGCGCGGCCGTCTCCCGGATGGGCTGGCCCGGCTTCCTGGCGGCCACCGCGCTGGGCTGTGTGCCGAACACCGCCGCGTACGCGGTGGCCGGAAGCCAGGCGACCACCCCCACCTCCCCCGTCTTCCTCGGCGCGCTCGCCGTCATCGCACTGCCCGCCATAGCGGGCGCGGCGGTCGCCTGGCGCCGGCGGCGGGCGGCGCGGCGGGTCCTCGCGGGGGCCGCGGCCACCCCGGCCCCGCCAGCCACGGTCCTCGCGACCACCGCGCTCCCGGCCGCCGGGGAACCCGCCATGCCCGGAGCCCCGGACGACGACCTCCCGCGGGCGCGAAACCATACGCTCTGACGCGAACCGTCCGATGACGATCCAGGGACGTGCGCATCGCAATGAGTTGGTTCGAAAGCCTCGTCCTGGGCCTGGTCCAGGGGCTGACCGAGTTCCTGCCGATCTCGTCCAGCGCGCATCTCCGCCTAACCGCCGCGTTCGCCGGATGGGAGGACCCGGGGGCGGCGTTCACCGCCGTCACCCAGATCGGCACCGAGACGGCGGTCCTGATCTACTTCCGGCGGGACATCGCCCGCATCCTCTCCGCCTGGGCCCGCTCCCTCGTCCGTCCCGAGGCGCGGCGGGAGCACGACGCGTGGCTGGGCTGGCTGGTCCTCATCGGCTCGCTGCCGATCGGCGTGCTGGGGCTGACGCTGAAGGACCAGATCGAGGGCCCGTTCCGGGACCTGCGTCTCATCGCGGTCTCCCTGATCGTGCTGGGGCTCGTGCTGGGCGCCGCCGACCGGTTCGCCGCCGGCCAGGGCACCGCCCCCACGCCGTCCGCCACCCGCCGGTCCCGGACGGCCCCGGAGCCCCGCGGCTCGGGCAAGACCGTCGAGCAGCTGACGGTGCGGGACGGACTGCTCTACGGCTGCGCCCAGGCACTCGCCCTGATCCCCGGGGTGTCCCGGTCCGGCGCCACCATCAGCGCGGGCCTGTTCATGGGCTACACCCGGGAGGCGGCGGCGCGGTACTCGTTCCTGCTGGCCATCCCGGCGGTCCTGGCCTCGGGCCTGTTCGAGCTGCGGCACGTCGGCGAGGGGCACGTCTCCTGGGGGCCGACCGTCCTCGCCACGCTCCTGGCCTTCCTGGTGGGATACGCGGTCATCGCCTGGTTCATGCGGTTCATCACCACACGCGGCTTCATGCCCTTCGTGGTGTACCGGATCCTGCTCGGCCTCGTCATCCTGGCCCTGGTCGGGGTGGGAGCGCTCACCCCGCACCAGGGCCCGTCCGTGGGCTGACCGCCACCCCGCCCGGTACCGGCGGGGACGGCGGCCACCCGGCCGGGCTGGCGTCGGACAGCCGCTACGGGTGCCGGACGGCCGCTACGGCGAGACGCCGCGCCGGGCCATCCAGGCCACCGGGTCGACGGCGGAGCCCATCTCCGGCCCGAGCCGCGCCTCGAAGTGCAGGTGCGGACCCGAGGAGTTGCCCGTCGACCCGGCGAGCCCGACGAGCTGACCGGTCCGCACCCGCTGTCCCGGCTCCGCCAGGATCAGCGAGAGGTGCGCGTACTGGGTGTAGGTGCCGTCGGGATGCCGGAGGACGATCTGGTTGCCGAACCCGTCGGAGCAGTCGACCCGCTCCACCACCCCGTCGCCCACCGCGTAGATCGGCGTCCCCTGGTCCACCGCGAAGTCCTGGCCGGAGTGGCGGCTGGCCCAGCGTCCCCCGACCCCGCCGTATCCGGCCGACAGGACGTAGTCCTCGGTCGGGAGGGTCCAGCGGCGGCCCGGAGCGGGGCGCGAGTCCGCGGGGAGGGGGACCACCGGGCACCCGGGCTTCACCCGGCCCCGCCTCAGCAGTTCGTCCCGCAGACCCCACAGCCGCCCGCGCACCGTCTCGCGCAGCCGCTTCTGCCGGTCCTCCGCCGCCCGTGCCTCACGCAGCCGCCGTTCGGCCGCGTCGCGGGCCCGGCGCAGCCGCTCGCCGGTCCCCTCGTGGGCACGGAGCACCCGCGCCGCCGCCCGCTCCCCCTGACGCAGCGTGCCCAGCCGTCGGAGCAGCGACTGCGGGTCCCGCTCGGCGGCGAGCCCGCCGAGGTCGGCCAGGGGACCGGCGCGGTACTGCGCCCGGGCCAGGGCTCCGAGACGCGCGCTGAGCAGGCCCAGCCGGGCACGGTGTACCCGCGCGGTGCGGCGGCGCCCCTCGGTCACCCGGTACTGGGCCGCCGTCACGGCCCGGGCCCGCTGGTAGGCGGCCCCGGCCCGGGCGGCGTCGGCGAAGGCGCGCTGGAGCCCCTGGCCCGCGCTGGGCCGTCCCGGGTTCCCCGGGCCGCCCTCGGCGCGCGCGTGCCCGGCGGGGCCCAGTCCGCCGAGGCAGACGGCGAGCAGCGGGAGCAGGAGCAGCGCCACCAGCCCGCCGCGCGGCCCGCGGGGGGTTCCGGCGCCCGCCCCGCGGCCGGGGGCGGGTATCGGGTCGGGAGGTGGCGGACCGGAGGGGGCGGAGGACGGCGCCGGGTGGGGAGCGAGTTCGGTGGAGGGTCGGGGGTCCCGGTGGGACGGCGGTTCCGGGCGGCGAGCCGTGCGATGCGGAATCACCTTCCGATCATCGGTTCATTGGCCCGGTCGGATCCGGATGGTGGCCGCCGCACACGCCGCAGCGTCGTTCCAACGGGGGCAACCGCTCCCGGCCAGGGTGCCGGGCCGACTGGCCAGAAGCGCATCCCCTGCCAGACGTAGCCGGGCGGCCACGGCGTACTCCGTGCGCGGTACGCGAGAACGCCACCGGCAGATGACGACATCCGCGCCGCCGAGGAGCATGGTGGAGGTATGCAGGCGATAACGGCCCACCCACGGAGCACGCCGTGAGCCCTCTGGTGGCGGCGGTGCTGCTCTCCGTCCTGTCCGCCGTCTGCTACGCCTCGGCCGCGATCGTTCAGGAGCGGATCGCCGCGACGACGGCGCCCAGCCGGTACGGGCTGCTGCGCAGCGGACGCTGGTGGGGCGCGGTGGTGCTCCAGGGGTCCGGCGCCCTGCTGCACGTGCTCGCCCTCTGGCTGGGGCCGCTGCTCATCGTGCAGCCCCTCGGGGTGCTGACCCTGGTGCTCGCGGCACCCATGGCCGCGCTACTGGTCAAGCGGCCGGTGTCGGCGGCGGGCAAGCGCGGTATCGCGCTGGTCTCGGCCGGACTGGCCGTCCTGCTGCTCCTCACCGGCGGTGGCGGCTCCAACGCGCTGGGGCACGGCGAGCAACTGGCCCTCGCCGCCGTCGTCCTGGGGTCACTCGCGGGACTCACCACGGCCGCCGTGGCACTGCGGCGGCGGGCGCCCCGGGTGCGGAGTGTCGCGCTCGCGACGGCCGCGGGCATCGCCTACGGCGCGGCCTCCGTCTTCCTCAAGGCGGTCTCCGAGGAGTGGGAGGGCTGGGCGCTCTCCTCGGCTACGGCGCTGCCCGTCCTGCTGCTGATCGCGGTGCTCGCGACGACGGGCCTCGCGACCTCCCAGGCGTCGTACCGGGGCACCGGGCTGGCGGCGCCGCTGGCGACCACGACGGTGGTGAACCCGGTGGTGGCGGCGGCCGCCGGACTGCTCCTGCTGAACGAGGGCTTCCGGTACGGCCTGCCGGGGGCGCTGGCCGCGCTGCTCGCCTCGGCCGTTGCCGCCTGGGGGCTGTTCGCGCTGGCGGCGGAGGGCGCTGGGCGGCGCGACGGCCCTGGCGGAGGCGGCCGGGGAGGCTCCTCCGGCCCGCCCGCCGAGCACCCCGGCCGGGGCGGAGAGGACCGGGACGAGGAGGCGGAGACCTCCGGCCCGGTGCGGCCGCTGCTGATCCCGCGTCCGGCGGCTCCGCCCGGCGGGCCCCCGGCCAGTTGCCCGGCTCCGGCCCAGCCCGCCCCGCGCGTCGTCTGCGGCCTGCTGCGGCATCCGTCCGTCGCCCTGGACTCTGACCGCCCTGGGCCCCTCTGACCAGCTTCCCCGCCCGGCCGTCCCGGCCAGTCCGTCCCCGCGGACGGGGAGGGCGGCGACCGGGGGCGGAGGTCGGGTGCGGCGGGGTCAGCCGCCGTTCCGCTCCGCCTGCCAGGTGGCGTAGGGGACGCGGGCCAGGGAGCTGACCTCGCCGAGGGCGGCCCACTCGTTCTTGCCCATCCGCGTCATCGGGCGCATCCGGGTGGCCTCCGGGTGGCCCTCGCTGAGCACGTCCCCGGCGACGGCGGCGTGGACGACGCGGCCGAAGACCACCGTGGAGTCGCCGAGCCCGAGGGTGCTGTGCAGTTCGCACTCCAGCACCGCCGGGGACCCCGCCACCCGCGGCGGCCGGACCCGGTGGCTCGGCTCCCGCTCCAGCCCGACGGCGTCGAACTCGCTAATCCCGTGCGGGAAGTCCGTCGCGGTGGCGTTGATCTCCCCGAACAGCGGCTCGGGCGCCAGGTTGACCACGAACTCGCCGGTCGCCTCGATGTTGCGCAGCGAGTCCTTCCGGCCGACCGAGGAGAACTGGACGATCGGAGGCGCGACGCAGGCCACGTTGAAGAAGGAGTGCGGGGCGAGGTTGTCCGTCGTACCGTCCTGACTCACCGTCGACACCCAGGCGATGGGCCGCGGCACCACCGTGGCCGTCAGCAGCCGGTAGAAGTCGTTGCGGGGCATGGTCTGAGGATCGAAGTCGACACGCATGGTCCGCAGTATCTCCCGCGCCACAACCGCGCGGGCGACCGGCTCCGCACGGCTCCCTCCCCCTGACGTGCGACCGGAGGCGCCCCGGGACGGCGGGCGAACCGACATCCGGAGCCGGCGCCGTCACACCCGCGGCGCTCGCGCCCGCCGGGGCGCGGTCGGCCCCTGCGTCCGCGAGCGCCGGGCCGCGCGCGGGCTGGCGTCGGCCTCGGCGGCGGTGGGGAGTTCGGTCTTCCTGGCGGTGACGGAGCGGCCGGTCGCGCCGGGGGCGGGCGGGCGCCTCATGCCGACAGCCCGTCGCGGTCGCTGAGGTGCGCGAAGACGGTGAGGCTGAGGGCCGCGCCCACCGCGAGTCCGGCCAGGCTGAGCAGCAGCACCGGGAAGGCCAGGCCGAGTCCGGCGGTGAGGGGGCCGACGCTGGCACCGACGAAGAGCACGCATCCGTTCAGGGCCATGCCCCCGGCGCGGTTCGGAGCGGCGGTCTCGCCGAACAGGGTGATCATCGCCGGGATCGCGAACGCCACCCCGGTCACGTACACCAGGCTCGTCACGGCGACTCCGGCGAGCGAGGCCGAGAACAGCGCCTCCGCGGCGAGCCCGAGAGCGGCGACGGCGAAGCCGAGGCGCGCGACCCCGGCCATGCCCAGTCTGTGCGCGAGCCGTCCGGCGAGGAGGGAGGCGAACATGCCGGGCAACCCGGCCAGCCGCAGCCAGGTCACCCCCGACGCCCCCAGCCCGAGGGTCTCCAGGTGCGGGCCGAGACCGGTGTACATCGCGACGAACCCGAGCAGCAGCGTGACGTGCGCGAGGGCGAGCAGCAGGACCCGCGGCATCACCGCGACGCGGCCCATCGCGGCGAACCGGTGCCCGAGACCGCCCGGTCCCTCCGCGCGCCGCCGCTCGACCACGAGGACGGCGACGCAGCCGAGGCAGACGGCGAGCACGCCGCCGCACAGGCCGAACACCCAGGCCCAGCCGAGCGTGAGCGAGACGGCGGAGGCGAGCACCTGTCCGGCGATCCCGGCGACGAGGAACGCCGTCGACATCGCTCCGATCGCCACCGGGCGGCGCCGTGGCGGCGCCGCCTCGGCGAGGTAGGCGAGGGCGACCGGCGCGAAGCTGGCCGCCGCGAACCCCTGCGCCGCCCGCAGCACCCCGAGGCCCGGGACGTTCGACGCCAGGGCGGTGCCGAGCGTCATGGCGGTCAGCAGGGCGAGACCGATCACCAGAACGCGCTTGCGCCCGTACTGGTCGGCCAGCGGCCCCCACACGAGGAAGCCGACCGCGTAGCAGAGGCTGAACGCCGTCGACAGCGCGAACGTCACATCCCCGCCGAGGTCGCGGCCGACCGGTGTGACCAGCGGGATCGCGGCGTACATCTGGGTGAGCACGAACAGCGCCGTGCCGGCGAGCACGACGATCGCCGCGGTCGAGGCCGGATACGCGGACTCCGGTGGCGTGGTCCGTCCGGCTGCCGGATCACGCGTGGTGGGCGTGGGCGAGGACATACTCTCTCCGTTTCCAACGGTAGCGTTGGTGATGACCGTAGTACCGTGCCCCCCAAGTAGCAACGCGAGCGTTGGAGATGGCCGCCGCCCGGGCGCCCGCACCACGCCGCGGATGGGGAGCGCGATGGCGTGGGACGTCGAGGGCACCAAGCGGGCCATCCTGGAGGCCGCGGTCGCGGAGTTCGCCGCGCACGGCCCGAACGGGACAACGGTCGAGCGGATCGCGAAGGCCGCCGGGGTGAACAAGGAACGGGTCTACAACTACTTCGGTGGCAAGCAGTCGCTGTTCGCGACCGTGCTCCGCGACGAACTCGCCAAGGTCGCCCGGGACGTGCCGGTGGAGTCGTTCGCGACCGAGGACATCGGCGACTACGCGGGCCGGGTCTACGACTACCACCTCGCCCACCCCGCGCTGGGCAGACTGCTGCGCTGGGAAGGTCTCGCCTTCACCGCCGAGGTTCCCGACGAGCGGCAGCGGCGGCGGTACTACGGGTACAAGACCGCCGCCGTGCGAGACGCCCAGGACCGGGGTGTGGTCACCAGCGAGTTCGACGCGGATCATCTCATCTTTCTCGTGCTCTCGCTGGCTGGCTGGTGGTCCGCGGTACCGCAGGTCGCGCGCATGCTGACCGGCGAGGCGGGCGATGACGCCGAACACGCCCGCCGGCGCGCGTCCGTCGTCGCGGCCGCGCGGAGACTCGGACGTCCGTAGCGTCGGCGCCCGCGACCCACCCGAGCGTGGTGACGCCAGGGAGCCCCGGCCCTCGAACACCCCGGCCCCCGGCGCCCACCTCCCCGTGCTCCCGCCGGGGACGGCCCCGCCGTCAACACCCGGCGGCGGCGCCGTCCGCCCGCACGCCGGATCGGCCGCGCCATCCCGGCCCCCACGAGGACCGACGCCGTTCCGGGACCGCTTCCCCGGCCAGCCCCACCCCGAGTCGGGGGCCGCCGGATCGCCGCGCTCCCCCACCGAGGGCCACCCCCGACGGGGACCGTCCCGGCGCGGGAGACGCGCCGCTCCTCACCACCGGGCGATGACGCCGAACACGCCCGCCGGCGCGCGTCCGTCGTCGCGGCCGCGCGGAGACTCGGACGTCCGTAGCGTCGGCGCCCGCGACCCACCCGAGCGTGGTGACGCCAGGGAGCCCCGGCCCTCGAACACCCCGGCCCCCGGCGCCCACCTCCCCGTGCTCCCGCCGGGGACGGCCCCGCCGTCAACACCCGGCGGCGGCGCCGTCCGCCCGCACGCCGGATCGGCCGCGCCATCCCGGCCCCCACGAGGACCGACGCCGTTCCGGGACCGCTTCCCCGGCCAGCCCCACCCCGAGTCGGGGGCCGCCGGATCGCCGCGCTCCCCCACCGAGGGCCACCCCCGACGGGGACCGTCCCGGCGCGGGAGACGCGCCGCTCCTCACCACCGGGCGATGAGCGGCGGCGCGTCCGGCCCGTACCGCCGCCAGGCTTCGGCGAGGCGGGTCAGACGGGCCGGGGCGGCGATGCCGCGCACCGTCGCGATCCGGCCGTGGGCCAGGTCGAACGTCACGGCGCCGACGACCTGGTCGGCCCGCGTGAAGAGGATCGCGGGGGCGCCGTTGACGTGCGCGGAGTGGACGGTGAGCGGGCCACCGGCGAAGCGCCGTTTCGCGGCCGTGGAACGGAAGCCGGACCGCGCGATGGCGGCGACGTCCCGTGGGGTGTCGTACCGCAGCAGTCCGCTGGTCAGACCGGCGCCGTCGGTGACCGCGGTCGCGTCGTCGGTGAGCAGTTCCACCAGCCGTTCGGTGTGCCCCGAGGAGGCGGCGGCGAAGAACTCCTCGGCGACCCTGCGGGCGGAGGCCGGGTCGACCTCGCCGCCGCGGCGGGCGGCGGTGACGCGGCGCCGGGCCCGGTGGAGGTGCTGCTGGCTGGCGGAGTCGGTGATGCCGAGGATCTCGGCGATCTCGGCGTGCCGGTACGAGAAGGCCTCGCGCAGGACGTAGACGGCGCGCTCGGGCGGTGACAGCCGTTCCATCAGCGTGAGTACGGCCAGCGAGACCGACTCCCGCTGCTCGGCCGTCTCCGCCGGTCCGAGCATCGGGTCGCCGTCCAGGAGCGGTTCGGGCAGCCAGGCCCCGGCGGTGCGTTCGCGGCGGACGCGTGCCGAACGGAGCCGGTCCAGGCAGAGGTTGGTGACGACCTTGGTCAGCCACGCTTCCGGCACCCTGATCCGCCGCCGGTCGGCGGACTGCCAGTGCAGGAACGCGTCCTGCACGGCGTCCTCGGCGTCGGTGGCGGAGCCCAGCAGCCGGTACGCCAGCGAGGCCAGCCGGTCCCGGCTGGCCTCGAACCGGCTGGTGTCGAAGCGATCGGCGGCGGCGCCGTCCACACCGGCCACCCTATGCGGAGACACGACCACCGTCCCCGGCCGGTGCGCCCGGAGCGGTCGCCAGGCGGCGCCTGCGACGGGGCAGGCCCATGGTCGGGTGCCGCGTCCCCCACAGGGCGCCCCCGATGACGCCCGACTTGAACCGCGCCGCCTTCCGGCCGCCCACGCACCACGGTTTCGCCGCACCGTCGCCGTCGACCCACTGGAGGATCCCGTCCCGCCGTCCGAGGCTGATGGCGTTGTACAGGTAGGTCAGCTTGGCGTTGGCGACCTCGCGGCCGGTGAGGCGCCCGATGATCGCGTTGACCGCCTGCCGGCCGGTGCAGCCCGCCGAAGCGCAGGACATCGGCAGTGGGTGGCCGTTGTCGCCGAGGACGTGAACACTGTCGCCGACGGCGTGGACCCGCGGATGGGAGACCGACCGCATGGTGCGGTCGACGACGATCCGGCCGTTCTCCGTGACCTCCAGACCGCCCGCGGCGGCGAGGGGGCTCGCCGTGAACCCGGCCGTCCACACGGTCACGTCGGCCGGGAGGACGGTGCCGTCGGCGCACACCGCCCCGGCAGCCTCGACGGCCGTGACGGTGGCGTGCTCCTGGACGGTGACCCCCAACCGCTCGCAGGCTCGGCGCAGATGGGCCCGGGCCCGGACGGAGAGCCGGGCGCCCAGCTCGCCATCGGCGGCCAGCGTCACCGACAGGCCGGGCCGGGATTCGGCGATCTCGGTGGCGGTCTCGATGCCGGTCAGCCCGTCGCCGACGACCAGCACCCGCCCGCCGTCGTCCAGGCGCTCCAGGCGCCCCCGCAGGCGCAGTGCCGAGGGCCGTCCGGCGACACCGAAGGCGTGCTCGGGTACGCCGGGGACACCGTGGTCGGCGGCCTGGCTGCCGAGCGCGTAGACGAGGGTGTCGTAGCCGAGTTCGCCGCCGCCGTCGGCGTCGGCCACGGCGACGGCCCGCCGTTCGGGGTCGACGGCGGTGACCCGGGCCACGCGCAGCCGTACGCCCGTGCCCGCGAAGACGTCGGTGAGCGGCGGCGCCGCGACCTCCTGGCCGGACGCGAGCTGGTGCAGCCGCATACGCTGGACGAAGTCCGGCTCGGCGTTGACCACGGTGATCTCGGTGTCCGCCGGGGACAGCCCGCGGGCCAGGTTCCCGGCCGTGAAGGACCCGGCGTATCCGGCGCCGAGGACGACGATGCGGTGTTTCATGTGCCGCTCCTGTCAGGTCGCTTGCTCTCGGAGGCTGAGCGCGACAGCGACCCGGTTCCTGACGGGGACCGCGTGTGACATGGGCCACAGGGCGCGGTGCCGCGGTCCGTCCCACGCTGGCGTGGGGTGTCACGGTCGTGGACCGAGCACCGTGGGCGGTGTGCGAACGGATGGTCACCGTGCGTACGGTGACGAGTGTCCCGGGCCGGGGCCCTCAGCGGCCATCCGGGGCCAGGGGGTTCAACACGACACGTACGGGGGTGCGTTCACATGTCCATCCACAGCGGCTTCCCGCTGCCACCGCACGAGAAGGCCGCGCTGCTGCGGGAGTTGAGGGCCTCCCCGGAGACCCACTCCGCACGCCGCCGACGGCTCGGGGTGGTGACGATCATGCTGGCGCTGCTGGCGGCGCTCCTCCTGTTCCTGCCGAGCACCCACACCGGCCAGGCCAACAGCGACGAGGAAGCCCCGGCGTACGCCTGCGGTTCGGTCATCCTGCCGAAGGACGTGGTCAACGGGCACTACTCGCGCGGGACGCACGGCTGCGTCGCGAAGCGCGCCCGGTACGCCGGCTGGGCCGGACTGGCCCTGGTGAGCGCCGCGCTGAACGCCGGGGTGGCCATCGTGCTCCGGGAGCGGGCCCGGGGGCGGGACGCGGGGCCACGGGACTGAGCCGCGCGGCCGACGGGACGATCCGGGGACGTACCAGTGGCGGACACCCCGGCCCGGCCCGTCCCGCCGGGTGGGGACCGTTCCCCGGGCCGCCCGACGAGCGCGGGCGAACCCCTCCACCTGCGGCGACACGGCGCAAGTCGCCGGGCGGCGGCGGACCTTGGCGACGCACCTCTTGCGTCACCGCATCGTACGTGCTCGGATGACATGGGCGGGCCAATCCCCGGATGCACCGCTCACCCACCCGCGCCACGCGGGCTGACCACTCGACGTCCCCTGCCCGTACACCCGTTGACCGAGTTTCGGAGTTCCGGAGTTCCGGGAGATCCCCGAGCCCCGCGCGGGCCCGTACCACCGCGTCCGTGTTCCACCCCCGCCAAAACCGGGACCGTGGTGGCGACCACCGAGCACCTGGAGGGACCCGTGTTCGACCTCTCGTCCGCCGATCTGCTCGACGCCTTCACCCGTGAACTGGGGCTCTGCAAACTGCGCGCGGGCGAGCACGCCGTCGTGCTCTCCGAGCCGGGTAGCCGTGGTGACCACGTCGCCGCCGCCTTCGGGGCGGCGCGGGCGCACGGCGCGCACGTCATCGCCGCGACCGTCCCCGGCGGCCGTCCGGCGGCGCCGTCGGGAGCCGGGAGGGGCACCGCGCCGGAACCGGCCGCGATGCTCGACGACGCCGCGGCGCGCGCCCTGCTGACCGCCGCCGACCTGGTCGTCGACCTCACCCGCGAGGGGGTGCTGCACTCCCCGGCGCAGCGGGAGATCCTCCACTCGGGCACCCGGATCCTCTACGTCCACGAGCCGCCCGGCGTCCTCCTGCGGAACCTTCCGGAGGAGGCGGACAAGGCGCGGGCCCAGGAGGGGGCGCGACTGCTGGCCCGCTCCTCGGTGATGCGCGTGGCCTCGGCGGCGGGCACCGACCTCACCGTGTCCCTCGCCCGGTCGCACCCGGGCTTCCAGTGCGGCTTCACCGACGACCCCGGCCGCTGGGACCACTGGCCGAGCACCATGGTGCTGTGCTGGCCGGAGGTGTCCGAGGGGCGGATCGTGCTGGCGGAGGGCGACATCGTGCTGCCCTTCCAGACCTACGTACGCCAGCCGGTGACCCTGGAGATCGCCGACGGGCACATCCGGGAGGTCACCGGCGGCGCTGGGGCCGCGCTGCTCAGCGCCTTCTTCGACGAGTCGGGCGACCGGTGGGCGCGGAGCCTCTCGCACATGGGCTGGGGCCTGATGCGGGGCGCCGACTGGTTCGCCAGCGCGACGTACGGCCGGGGCGACCTCATGGGGATGGACGCCCGCGCCTTCGCCGGGAACTTCCTGTGGTCCACCGGCCCGCACCCCTACCTCCACCGGGAGACCGACGCCCACCTCGACATCGCGATGCGCGGCTGCACGGTCACCGTCGACGGCGTCCGGGTCGTCACCGACGGCCAGCTCGCCGGAGGCTGACGCCCCCTCGCGTCCGGCTCGTAGCCCCTCGCACCCGGCTCGCCCGTCCCGTCGGAACCGCCTCGCCTCAGGAGGAACCGTGGCTCTCAGCCAGTCGTACGAAGTCACCGTCGTCGGCGGAGGTCTGGGGGGACTGACCGCCGCTCTCGCCCTGCGTCAGCGGGGGTTGCGCGTCCAGGTCCTCGAACAGGCCCCGGAGCTGGGCGAGGTGGGGGCCGGCATCCAGACCGCGCCGAACGCCAGCCGGGTCCTGCTGGCGCTGGGGCTGCGGCACCGGCTGGAGGCCATCCGCACCGAACCGCAGGACCAGGTGCGCCGCCGCTGGCGGGACGGCCACATCATCGGCCTGACCCCGCTCGGACGCCGGGTGCGCGAGGAGTTCAACGCGCCCTACTGGCACTACCACCGCGCCGACCTGCACCGTGTGCTGCTCGGCGCCTGCGTCGACCCGCTCGGTCCCGGACCCGCCGTGCGCGTGCGCACCAGCAGCCGCGTGGTCGCGCTGGACCGCGCGCGGCCCGACCGTCCCACCGCGATCACCGACGACGGCGTCCGGCACGGGGCCGACGTCCTCATCGGGGCCGACGGGGTCCGCTCCGCGGTGCGCGAACTGCTCGGTGCCGAGGACACCCTGGTCTTCTCCGGGGACATGGCCTTCCGCACCCTCATCCCGGGCGCGCCGCTCCGCGCGGACCCGGCCACCCGCTTCCTCTTCGACCGCTACCAGAGCACCATCTGGTACGGCCCCGGACGGCATCTGGTCCACTACCTGATCCGGGAGGGCGAGTGGTTGAACGTCGTCGGATGCGTCCCGTGCGGCGAGGAGCCGCCCGGGGAGTGGGCGGTGGACGGAACCACCGAGGAACTCGTCGACGCCTTCGCGGGCTGGGACGACCGGGTCGCCGCGATGCTCTCGCGGGCCACGGGCCACATCACCCGCTTCGCCCTCCACTACCGCCGCCGCGACCCGGTGTGGGTCGACGGGCGGGTGGCGCTGCTCGGTGACGCCTGCCACGCCATGCTCCCCTACCAGGCCCAGGGCGCCTCACAGGCGATGGAGGACGCTGCGGTGCTGGCCGAGGAGCTGGGCGCGGTGACGGCTGGCGGCGTGGAGGAGGCGCTGCACCGGTACGTCGCGCGCCGCGCCCAGCACGCGGGCATGGTGCAGGAGGCGTCGCTGCGCAACCGCACCTTCTACCGCTACCCCGACGGGCCCGCGCAGCGGGACCGGGACGCCAAGCTGGCCGAGCGCTTCGACGGCGAGTCGGACGTCTCCTATGACTGGCTGTGGCGCGGCAGTCCGCTCGACACCGCCGACGAGGAGGCGTTCGGCTACCGCCACCGCCGCTGACGCCGCAGCGCCAGCGGCGGGGCGGCCGGACCGGCGGGGAGGGTGAAGTACCGGCGCTCCCCGGTCACTTGGGGCTTGAGAGACTGAGGCGCCCCGCCGCCCGCCCCCGCACCGCCGTGTGCACGAAAGGCCGTCATGCCAGCGCGACCACCCCGGCACCCGTCCCGTTTCCTTACCCAGGCGGCCCTCGCCGACCTCGCGGACCTCCCGGCGAGCAGCCGCTGGGTGCGGCGGGACGGTCTGCGGCTGCACGTCCTGGACTACGGCGGGGAGGGCGTGCCGCTGCTCGTCCTGCCGGGCCTCGCCAGCCCCGCCGTCACGCTGGACGGTGTCGCCCGCGAACTCACCGACCTGGTCCGCCCGGTGGTGCTCGACCCGCGCGGCCACGGGCTGAGCGACGACGGCGCGGACCACTCCCCCGACGCCCTCGCCGCCGACGCCGAGGCCGTGGTGAACGGGCTGGGACTGCCGGAACCGCTGCTGCTCGGGCATGGTCTGGGCGCCCGGATCGCCGCGGCCACCGCCGTCCGCGCCCGCGTCCCGCTGCGCGGCACGCTGCTCGTCGACCCGCCGCTGGGCGGGCCCGGGGCCGCCCGGAGCCCGGCCGCCCCGGCCTCGCTCGACGAGGAGGTGCGCCGGGCGCGGGAGGGCGCGGACCCCCACGGGGCGGCGGACCTGTGGCCCCGATGGTCGCGCCGCGACCGGGAGTTGCGCGCCCGCTGGCTGCCCAGTTGCGGCGAGGAGGCGGTCGCGGCGGCCCACTGCGCCGTCACGGAGGAGGGCTTCCCCAGCTGGTGGCGCGCGGTGCCCGCGCCGGTCACCCTGGTGTACGGCGCGGAGAGTCCCGTCGTCACGGCGCTGAAGGCCGCCGAGGCGGCGACCGCTCACCCCGGCGCCCGGCTGGTACGCGTCCCGGACGCGGGGCACATGGTCTTCTGGGACGCCCCACGGCCCGCCCTGCGGGTGCTCCGCGCCGCCCTGACCAGGACGCTCACCGAGCCGGGCGGTGGCCGCGCCCTCCCCCGGCCGCGCGCCGCCGGTGTCCCGGCGGAGCCGTCCACCGCACCCCCGGCCGCCCCCACGGGGGAGGTCGAGGTCCCCGAGGAGCTGACCGCCGCGCCCGGCTACCTCGCCCGCCGCCTCTACCAGGCCTATCTCGCCGCCTGGCTGCGCCATGTGGACGGGACACTCACCGGCCCGCAGTTCGCCGTCCTCCAGATCACCGGCGCGTACCCGGGCACGGACCAGAAGACGGTGGCCGGCGTCGCCGCCCTCGACACCTCGACGATGGCCGACGTAGCCCGCCGTCTGGAGGCGCGGGGACTCCTCGCCCGCGCCCCCTCGCCCTCCGACGCCCGGCGCAAGCTGCTGCGGCTGACCGAGGAGGGGCACGCCGCCCTGGACGACGCGAACCGGCGCGCCCGCGCGCTCGATGAGCGCCTGCTCCAGGCGTTCCCGGCGAGCCAGCGGGGCGAGGTCCCCCAGCGGCTGTCGTCGCTGGCGGAGCGCTGGGAGCGACTGTCCGGAGAGTGCTGAGCACCGATGACTCCCGCGGGACCCGGGAGCAGTGATCGAATGGGGCGAGTACGGAAAGCCGATTCCGTCGACCACCGCTTCGAGAGGAAGTCACAGATGGCACAGGAGGTACGCGGCGTCGTCTCACTCAGCGTGAACGAGCCGGTGCGGGTGGAGACGATCGTGATCCCGGACCCCGGTCCGGGCGAGGCGGTCGTGCGGGTGCGGGCGTGCGGCGTGTGTCACACCGATCTGCACTACCGCGAGGGCGGGATCAACGACGAGTTCCCCTTCCTGCTCGGGCACGAGGCAGCGGGCGTCGTCGAGACGGTGGGCGAGGGGGTCACCGAGGTCGAGCCGGGTGACTTCGTCGTCCTCAACTGGCGTGCGGTGTGCGGGCAGTGCCGCGCCTGCCGCCGTGGACGGCCGTGGTACTGCTTCGCCACGCACAACGCGTCCCAGCCGATGACGCTGACCGACGGCACCGCGCTCTCCCCCGCGCTGGGCATCGGCGCGTTCGCGGAGAAGACGCTGGTCGCCGCGGGGCAGTGCACGAAGGTCGATCCGGCGGCGTCCCCGGCGGCGGCCGGGCTGCTGGGCTGCGGGGTGATGGCCGGGCTCGGCGCGGCGATCAACACCGGGAACGTCTCCCGGGGCGACAGCGTGGCGGTGATCGGCTGCGGCGGGGTCGGCGGCGCGGCGATCGCCGGGGCGCGGCTCGCCGGGGCCTCGCGGATCATCGCGGTGGACCTGGACGAGCGGAAGCTGGAGCAGGCGCGGTCCCTGGGCGCCACGCACACCGTGCACGCCCGCGGGGCGGACGTGGTCGAGAGCGTCCGGGAGCTGACCGGCGGGTTCGGCGCGGACGTGGTGATCGACGCGGTGGGGCGGCCGGAGACGTACGCCCAGGCGTTCTACGCCCGTGACCTGGCGGGCACCGTCGTACTGGTCGGGGTGCCCACCCCGGAGATGGAGCTGAAGCTCCCGCTGCTGGACGTCTTCGGGCGGGGCGGGGCGCTCAAGTCCTCCTGGTACGGCGACTGTCTGCCGGAACGGGACTTCCCGATGCTGATCGACCTCTACCTCCAGGGGCGGCTGGACCTGGACGCCTTCGTCTCCGAGACCATCTCGCTGGACGGGGTGGAGGAGGCGTTCGCGCGGATGCACCGCGGCGAGGTGCTGCGCTCGGTGGTGGTCCTGTGACCTCCTCAGCCTCCGGGGCGCGCGTGGAGCACCTGACGACCTCCGGCCTCTTCTCCCTGGACGGGGGCGACTGGGAGGTCGAGAACAACGTCTGGCTGGTGGGCGACGACCACGAGGTGATCGTGATCGACGCCGCGCACGACGCGGACGCCGTGGCCGCCCGGATCGGGGACCGCGCGCTGCGGGCCATCGTGTGCACCCACGCCCACAACGACCACGTCAACGCCGCCCCGGCGCTGGCCGAACGGACCGGCGCCCCCATCCTCTGCCACCCGGACGACCTCCCACTGTGGCGGATGACCCACCCGGACCGGCTGCCGGACGCGGAGCTGGCCGACGGTCAGGAACTCACCGTGGCCGGAACCCCGCTGCGGGTGCTGCACACCCCCGGGCACGCGCCCGGCGCGGTCTGCCTGTACGCGCCGGAACTGGGGGTGCTCTTCTCCGGGGACACCCTCTTCCAGGGGGGACCGGGGGCGACGGGCCGCTCGTTCTCCGACTTCCCCACCATCGTCGCCTCGATCCGTGACCGGCTGCTCGACCTGCCGGGAGACACCACCGTGCACACCGGGCACGGGCCTGACACCGCGATCGGCAGCGAGGCGCCACACCTCCAGGAGTGGATCGACCGCGGCCACTGAACACCCAGCGGTCCGCCGGGGCCGCGCCCCCTCGTCGAGCGGAGCGCGGCCCCTAACGCCCCCGTCCCCGGACCGCCGGGTGCGGGGGCGTCGGTCACTCGCGGCGCGTCGCGGCGGGCTAGGTTCCGCGCCCGGCGCGTTCGGTCCCGGCGCGTTCGGTCCCGGGGCGCCGCTGTCTCACGCCGCCTCGTCGAGCACGGTGGTGAGCCTGTCGACCAGCAGGTCGACCTCGTCCTCGCTGATCGTGAGCGGGGGTGCGAAGCGGACCGTCGAGCCGTGCGTGTCCTTGGCCAGCACGCCCAGCGCGAGGAGCGCCTCACTGGCCGCACGGCCGGTCATCAGGCGGGGGTCGATATCGGCTCCGGCCCACAGTCCCCGCACCCGCACGGCGTCGAGGCCCCGCCCGACGAGCCGGGTGAGCCCGCGCTCCAGCCGCTCCCCCAGCCGGCGGGCGCGCTCCTGGTACTCCCCGGTGCGCAGCATGGCGACGACCTCGTGGCCGATCGCCGCGGCCAGGGGGTTGCCGCCGAAGGTGGAGCCGTGGCTCCCCGGGGTCACGAGGCCCAGTACGTCGGTGTCCGCCGCGATGGCCGAGACCGGGTAGAGGCCGCCGCCGAGCGCCTTGCCGAGCACGTAGACGTCCGGGACCACGCCCTCGTGGTCGCAGGCGAAGGTACGGCCGGTGCGGCCCAGGCCCGACTGGATCTCGTCGGCGACCATCAGCACTCGGCGCTCGGTGCACAGCTCGCGCAGGCCGCGGAGGAAGCCGTCGGGCGGGAGCACCACGCCGCCCTCCCCCTGCACCGGCTCGAAGAGCACCGCTACCACGGAGTCGTCGAAGGCGGCGGCCGCCGCCGCGAGGTCGCCGTAGGGCACCGAGCGGAACCCGGGGGTGAAGGGGCCGTAGTCGGCCGTCGCCACCTCGTCGTCCGAGAAGCTCACGATGGTCGTGGTGCGGCCGTGGAAGTTACCCCGCATGGTCACGATGGTGGCCTCGCCGGGCGC
The DNA here is from genome assembly GCF_013450295.1 of Streptomyces sp. AJS327. GTDB lineage: Bacteria > Actinomycetota > Actinomycetes > Streptomycetales > Streptomycetaceae > Streptomyces. The sequence continues at coordinate 2,385,685 of NZ_SKBR01000001.1, read as the reverse complement.
GACGCCCTTGGCCCGGTACCCCCACTTACGGCTGACCTTGAGCGCCGTCTCCACCGCCTCGGCCCCCGTGTTCATCGGGAGGACCATCTCCTTGCCGGTGAGGTCGGCGAGGGCGTGGGCGAACGGGCCCAGCTGGTCGTTGTGGAAGGCCCGGCTGGTCAGCGTCAGCCGGTCGAGCTGCTCCCGCGCGCGCTGGACGAGGCGCGGTGGGCGGTGCCCGAAGTTCAGGGCCGAGTAGCCCGCCAGGCAGTCCAGGTAGCGACGGCCCTCGACGTCCGTCACCCAGGCGCCCTCGCCGTCGGTGAGCACCACGGGAAGGGGGTGGTAGTTGTGCGCGGCGTAGCGCTCGGTGAGGGCGATGTGCTCGGCGGAGCGGGCGGTCTGACCGGCGTCGACGGAGGTCATGGAGCTGCCTTCCTGGGTGGGCTGGTCGCCCGGGACGGGCTGGGTGGCCGGGGGGTCGGAACCGTGCGGGCCGTCCGGGACCGCCCGGCGCCGTCGGGGCTGTCCGGGGCGGAGGGGCGGCGCACCATGCGGGGAGAACGAGAATTTTCTTTCTACGCCATAGACGAGTATCATGTAACTCTCGTTACGGTCAACGGGAGCCGTTGCTCGGCCCGTGCGCAGCCCCTGTGCGGTGCTGACTCAGCCCCCGGTTCCCGTCTGGCCACCCGTCACGAACACGTCAGGCTGGTGTCGTTGCTTGCTAAAGTCAGACCATGAGTGAAGTCCCGGACGATCTCACCTCCGTGCGCAAACTGCTGATGACCACGATGGACACCCTCAGCAACAGTGAACGGAAGGTCGCCCGCGCGCTCCTCGCCCAGTACCCCACGGCCGGCCTGACGACGGTGGTGGACCTCGCGGGCACCGCGGGGGTCAGCCCGCCCACCGTCGTGCGCTTCGTGACCCGGCTGGGGTTCAGCGGCTTCGCCGTCTTCCAGCGGGCCCTGGTACACGAGTTGAACAGCGAACTCGGCTCCCCGCTCAAGCAGTACCCGCAGAAGGGGCGCCCCTCCAGGTCGGGCGTGCTGCACGAGACCCAGTCGGCCTTCGCGGAGATGCTGTCCACCTCCTACGACGAGCTGCCGGAGTCCGAGTTCCGGAAGCTGGTGCGGTTCCTCCGCGATCCCGGACGCGAGATCCGGGTGACCGGCGGCAGGTTCAGCCGTCTGGTCGCGGAGTACCTCGTCATCCACCTCCGGCTGCTGCGGCCGGGGGTACACGGGGTGGGACCCGAGGAGCTGGACCGGCGCACCACCATCGCGGACGCGGGACCGCAGACCACCGTGCTGGTCTACGACTACCGGCGGTACACCGAGCGCAGCCAGCACTTCGCGGAGGAGATGGCGGGCCGTGGCGCGACCGTCTGCCTGATGACCGACAACTGGCTGTCACCGATCGCCAAGGTGGCCAAGGTGGTGTTGCCGGTCCGGGTGGACTCCACCTCCCCGTTCGACTCGCTGGTCGCCGCGATGGCCGTCACCGAGAGCCTCGTGGCCGCCGTCGCCTCGCAGTTGGGAACGGCCGGTATGGAGCGGCTGGAGCTGCTGGAGTCCGCACTCCAGGAGGAGTGACCCCGGGGCCGCGCCCGCGCGCCGGGCCCCGGGGCTCCGGAGGGAGTTCAGCCCTCGGCCGCCGCGGTCAGCGCGACGTGGACCGCGGCGAGGGTGGCGTCGACGTCGTCCTCGGTCGTGGCCGCGTTCAGCCTGCGGTCCCCGGTGGGGAAGGCCGGTTCGAGGATGCCCTGGGAGAGCAGCGAGGCGTGGTAGCGCTGGTACATCCCGGCGTCGGACTCCTGGGCCTCGCGGAAGTTGGCCGGTGCGGTGTCGCGGAAGTACACGCACCACTCGGAGCCGAGCCCGGTGACGGTGGCCCGGACCCCGGTGTCCGCGATGGCCCGCTCGATACCCGCGCGCAGCCGCTCGCCCAGTGCGTAGAGCCGGGTGAAGACGTCCTCCTCCACCATCAGGTCGAGCGTCCGGTTCGCGGCGGCCACGGCGTACGGCGAGCCGTTGTAGGTGCCGTCGATCGTCGCCTCGTTCTTGCTGTAGGCGCCGAGGTGCCCCATGAGGGTGTCCCGGCCCGCTAGGCCCGCCAGCGAGTAGCCGTTCGCGACGGCCTTGCCGAAGGCGGTGAGGTCGGGCGTCACCCCGCAGACCGACTGGTAGCCGCCGAGCGCGGCCCGGAAACCGGTCTTGACCTCGTCGAAGACGAGCACCACACCGTGCTGGTCACACAGCGCCCGGAGAAGTTCCAGGAAGCCGGGGGCGGCGGCCACGCAGCCGAAGCTGTGGACATACCCCTCGGCGAAGGCGACCGCGAGGTCGCTGCCGTGCCGCTCGAAGGCGGCGCGCAGCCCCGCGGCGTCGTTCCACTCGACCACGACCACGTCGTCCACCAGCGCGGGGTGCAGCCCGTTGCTGTTCGGGGTGTTCAGGGGCGAGTCGGCGGTGAGGTCGGCCCGGGAGCTGCCGACGGCCACGTGGTCGCTCCAGCCGTGGTACGAGCCGTGGAACTTCAGGACCTTCAGACGGCCGGTGGCGGCCCGCGCGACGTGCACGGCGTGCATGGTCGCGTCCGTGCCCGAGGTGCAGAACGCGACCTTCTCGGCCGAGGGCATGGCCTCGCAGATGCGTTCCGCGAGTTCGTACTCGCCGGGCTGCGGGCCGACGCCGGTCAGGTCGCAGGTGCTGACGGCGCGGAACACCGCCTCGTTGACGCGCGCGTCGCAGTGCCCCAGCACGATCGGGCCCCAGGCGTTGAGGTAGTCGGTGTAGCGGTTGCCGTCCTCGTCCCAGACGTAGGCGCCGGAGGACCGGACGAAGACCTGCCGCCACCCGACCCGGTGCCCGGAGGAGACACCACGGGGCACGACGGCGCGTGCCCGGTCCCAGGTGGTCGGCTGCTGACTGGAGGGTGCGGTCATGGCCACTCTTCTCTCGTCGTTCCGTGGGTGTTCACTGGCGCGGAGCACCGCGCCCGGGCGCGTGGGGGCCGGGTGGTCCAGGCAGCCCCGCCAACTCGGCCACCAGGACCGCGCTCATCCGCTCGGCGACCATGACCGCGGGCAGGTGGGTGTTGGCGGCGGGCACCTCGGGCATCACCGAGCAGTCCATGACGCGGACGTGCCGCCAGCCGTGGATCCGGCCCCACTGGTCCACCACGGCGCCCGGGTCGTCGGCCAGCCCCATCCGGGCGGTGCCGACGGCGTGGAAGTAGTCGCCGACCGAGGCGGCCAGCCAGTCCGCGTAGGCGTCGTCGTCCCGCAGGGCGGACAGCGGTGTGCCGGTGGCGTCGAGGAAGGCGGACTCGACGATGTCCTCGAACGGCCCGGTCCGCAGGACGCGTTCGACCTGGCCGACGGCCTCCCGCATCACTGCGCGGTCACGCTCCGTCGTCAGCATGCGCTGTTCGATCACGGGCGGGCCCGTGGGGTCCCGCGGGTCGAGCCGCACCTCTCCGGTAGAGGTCACCGTCATCACGGCGGCCATCAGCACCGCGTGGTGCGCGGGCGTGCTCTCGCTCAGCGCCCCGTGCATGGGAAGGATGTGGATGTCGCCGCTCTCCATGCTGGAGGAGAGGCGCAGCACCGCGCCGATGCACGGCGCCGCCGGGTCCGTTCGGTCGTGGGGCGGCTTCAGCCGCAGCAGGACCGAGGCGGCCGGGTGGTCCTGGAGGCCCTTGCCGACGCCCGGCCGCGGACAGCCACTGCGCAGCAGGATCGCGGGCGTCTCGATGGCTCCGGCGCACAGCACGACCTGGTCGGCGGTGTGGACCGTACCGTCGGTGAGGACGACGCCGGTGACCGTGTCGTCCTCCACGAGCAGCCGGTCGGTCCTGCCGCCCGTCCGCACGGTCAGGTTGGGCCGGGAGCGGGCTGGCTCCAGGTACGACTCCAGGCTGGAGTGCCGCGCGGTGGCTCCCGCGGTACGCCAGAGGGGGCCACCGCCGTCCGGCGAGGTGAAGGTGTCCACGTCGTCCGGGAGGCCGAGGGCGGCCGCCGCGTCGGCCAGCGCCCGGTCCACCGGCGTGTACTCCTCGCGCGTGGAGGCCACCAGGTCCGGCTTGAGCCGGTCGAACCAGCTCCGGAGCGCCGGCCAGGCCCACTGATCGAGGCCGTACTCCGCGGCCCAGCGGTCGTAGTCGCGGGGCAGTCCGGGAAGGGCCAGCATGGCGTTGACGGAGCCTGAGCCGCCGAGCCCGCGCCCCCGGTGGTAGAAGCGCGGTTCGCCTCCGGCCAGCCGGGTCGCCCGCAGGTTCTGGTCGAACGCCTCCGGGGAGCGCATCGCGTCGATCCAGTTGACGGAGGCCAGCTGCCGGGCGGTGGCGCTGCCACTCCGGTCGGGGCCCGCCTCCAGCAACAGGACCTCGTTGTCAGGGTGTTCGCTCAGCCGCGCGGCGACGACACAGCCGCTGCTGCCGGCGCCCACGACGATGATCTGGGGCATGGTTCATCTCCACGCGGTGGCCGAGGGCGGGAAGGGGGTCCGATGCTGCGGTGTCACGGGGGTCACCGGGCCAGCGGGACGAAGAAGTCCCGGTTGAGCACCAGCAGGTCGTCCTGGCTCACCTGGTCTATCCGGCTGTGGCCGATGCCGTAGAGGGTCTCCCTGATGCCGTCCCGCAGGATCCGCAGCACCTCGTGGACCCCGTCCTCACCACCGACCGCGAGGCCGTAGAGGTAGGCCCGGCCCACGAACACGGCCTTGGCGCCGAGGGCGACCGCCTTGACGACGTCGGACCCACGGCGGATACCGCCGTCCACCATGACGTCCACCTGGTCGCCGACCGCCTCGACCACGGACGGCAGGTAGCGCAGCGGGGACGGGGAGCCGTCGATGTTGTTCCCGCCGTGGTTGGACAGGGAGATCGCGTCGGCCCCGAGGTCGACCGCCAGCTTGGCGTCCGTGATGGTGTTGATGCCCTTGACCATGAGCGGTCCGCCCCACAGTTCCCGTAGCCACTTCACGTCCTCCCAGGTGGGCGGTGGCGTCGCCTCGAACTCCCCCCACGCCTTCCCGAAGTACGGCACGGCGCCGCTCCGTTCGAAGAGGTTCGGCACCTTGAGCGCGGGGATGCGGCCCCGGGAGAGGTAGCTCGCGAACCAGGCGGGCCGGGAGAGCGCCTCGGGTGCCAGCTCCGCCATCGTGCGCAGCGACATGTCGCGGGGCGGTGCGGGCGGAACGCCCCAGTCCCGGCGCGGGGTGTGCGACCAGTCCAGGGTGACGATCAGCGCCCTGGCGCCCGCCTCGCGCGCGGCCTCGACCCGGGCCTCCACCTGGTCCCGCTCGCCCACCCAGTAGAGCTGGAAGAAGGTCTTGGCGTTGGCCCGCACGACCTCGGCCACGGAGTCCGCCGACCAGGAGCTCAGCCCGATGGCCGTCCCCGCGCGGGCCGCCGCCCGGGCGGCGCCGGCCTCGCCGTCCGGATGGATGGCCTGCGCGCCGACGGGCGAGACGATGACGGGGAAGTCCACATCGGTACCCAGGACGCTGGTACGCGTGTCGAAGCTGGTCGGGCGGTCGAAGACGCGTGGCGCGAAGCCGAGTTCGTTGAAGACCCGGATGTTCTCGTCGAGCGTCCAGCCCTGCTCGTTCCCCGCTTTGATCGCCAGCCAGACGGCACGGGGGAGCCTGCGCTGCGCGAGCCGTTCCGCCTCGGCCAGATTCTTGAAGCGAATCCGCTTACTCATGGGCTTCCTTCCGGTTGGTCGAGGCGTGCGGCGGGAGCGCACCGCGCCTTCGCACGTCGGAGCCGTCGGAGCCACGCCTCGGTGGCGAGTGCGGCCACGCTAGAGTGAAATTTCTCTTACGGCAATAGGTTCCCTCCTCCCGCGTGTAACGGTGATGCCGGGCAGAGCGCGCACCACCACGACCCACCCCGACTGAAATAGGTATTACAGAAGGAGGGTGTTGACCACTCTCTGAAACCTCATGTATCAATCAGCTCAGCGTGCGTCACACACCGCCGGGAGATCAGGGCAACGTCGCCGGGCGGGCGAGCGCGCACCCCTCACCAAGACCGGAGAAGGTGAACATGAGCACCGACCCCGCACTGTTCGTCGCCACGAACGACCTCGCCGGGCAGACCCGTGGCCGCGCCGTCCCCCACGCCGGAGCCGACGCGGCCCTGCGCCGGGGCGTCGGGTGGGTGCCCGCCAACCTGGCGCTCACCGCCTTCGGGCAGATCGCGCCGAACGTCTTCGGTTCCGTGGGCGACCTCCGGCTGCTGCCCGACGCGGCCTCGGCGCTCGACCTGCCCGCCTCGGCCACCCACCCCGGAGTCCGTCTCGTGCTGGCGGACCAGGTACTGCCGGACGGCTCCCCGTGGCACTGCTGCCCGCGGACCTTCGCGCGCACCGCCCTCGCGGACTTCCGCGCCGCGACCGGCTACGAGATCGTCGCCTCCTTCGAGCACGAGTTCACCCTCGACGGCCCGCCCGACACCGCGCCCTTCTCCTTCGGGCGCTACCGCGGCGCCGAACCCTTCGGCGACGAACTCGTCGCGCTGCTCACCGACGCCGGGCTAGAGCCGGAGACCTGGCTGCCCGAGTACGGCGCCGACCAGTTCGAGATCACGCTGCGCCCGGTCACCGCGCTCGCGGCGGCGGACCGCGCCGTACTCCTCCGGGAGGTGGTGCGCGATCTCGCCCGCCGCCACCAGCGCCGGGTCTCCTTCGCGCCGCTGCTCGATCCGGACGGCAGCGGAAACGGCGTTCACGTGCACCTGTCGCTGCGGGACGCCACCACCGGGGATCCCGTGCTGTACGACCCGGCGCGCCCCGGGCGGCTCTCCACCCCGGGCGCGCGGTTCGCGGCCGGGGTCCTCGCGCACGCCCGCGCCCTGCTCGGCGTCACCGCGCCCAGCCCTGTCTCCTACCTGCGTCTCACACCCCACCGCTGGAGCACCGGCGGAGTGTTCCTGGCCGAACGCAACCGCGAGGCGCTGCTGCGGATCTGCCCGACCAGCACCCTCGGCGGCGGCGACCCCGCGGAACAGTTCAACCTGGAGTTCCGCCCCACCGACGCCACCGCCAACCCCTGGCTCACGCTCGGCGTGCTCGTCCGGGCCGGGCTGCGGGGTATCACCGAGGAGTACGCGCCCCCCGTGGTGTGGCCGGAGGACACCGCGGAGGAGGACCTCGCCGGAGTCCCGTCGCTGCCCTCCGGGCTGGAGGAGGCGCTTCAGGAGCTGGAGAAGGACCGGGTGGTCGCGGACTGGTTCCACCCGGACCTGCTCGACACCCATCTCGCGGTCAAACGCGCCGAGTTGGCCGAGGTCGCCGAGCTGGACCCGCGGGAGCGGTGCGCGAGGATCGCCGATGTCCACTGACCTCACCGCGGAGCTGGCCGAACTCCGCCTGACCGACCATCACGTCCACTCGGCGCTGCGTGCCCACCCGGACTCCGCGGCCGACCTCGCGGGGTTCCTCACCGAGTCCGACCGGCCACCGCCGGAACACGTCACCCCCTTCGACTCACAGCTCGGTTTCGCCGTCCGGCGCCACTGCGCTCCGCTGCTCGGCCTCCCGGCGCACGCCTCGCCGGAGGAGTACTGGGCGGCCCGGTCGGCGCTCACCCCCGGGGAGCTGACGGAGCGGATGCTCCGCGCCGCCGGTGTCGACCACTGGCTCGTGGACACCGGGTTCGGCACCGACCGCCTGCTGTCGCTGGCCGAGCTGGAGGACCGCTCCGGCGGCCGCGCGCACGAGATCGTCCGGCTGGAGTCGGTGCTGGAGGGCGTGGCGGCGGGGACTGAGGCGGGGGACCTGCGCGCCCGCTTCACCGAGGCGCTCGGCGAGGCGGTACGCCACGCCCGTGGCCTCAAGTCGATCATCGCCTACCGGCACGGCTTCGGCTTCGACCCGAAGCGCCCCACGGACGGGGAGGTCACGGCGGCCGCCGGCCGGTGGCTCGGCGAGCTGGACGCCGGAGCGCCCGCCCGGGTCACCGATCCGGTGCTGCTGCGCATGGCGCTGTGGGCGGGGGTGGACACCGGGCTCCCCCTCCAACTGCACGTCGGGTTCGGCGATCCGGACCTCGCGCTGGAGCGGTGCGATCCACTGCTGCTGTCCGGCTGGCTCCGGGCGGTCGAGGGCTCCGGCTCCGACGTCCTGCTGCTGCACTGCTATCCGTTCCAGCGCAGCGCCGGTTTCCTGGCGCACGCCTTCCCGCACGTCTATTTCGACGTCGGCCTGGCGGTGAACTACACCGGCGCGGCGTCCCCGGCCGTACTCGCCGAGTCGCTCGAACTCGCCCCGTTCGGGAAGATCCTCTATTCCTCGGACGCCTGGGGCCCACCGGAACTGCACTATCTGGGCGCCCGGTTGTGGCGCCGCGGCATGGCCCGGGCGCTGACCCGCTGGGTGGACGAGGGCGAGTGGGCGGCCGCCGACGCGCTGCGCGTCGCGCGTCTGGTCGGCCGGGAGAACGCCGCGCGTGTCTACGGAGTCGATCGTGACTGAGGACCAGCGGATCTGGGCGGCGCTCGAACACCACCTGGACGGTGCCCGCGCGCTGCGGCGGCGGCTGCACGCCGAACCGGACCTGTCCGGTGCGGAGTCGCTGACGCGGGACCTCGTCCTGGAGGCGCTTCCGGCGGCGTCCGCACCCGTCAAGGTGGCCGAGACCGGGGCGGTGCTCCGGCTGGGCCCGCCCGGGCCCTGCGTCGGCATCCGGGGCGAGCTGGACGCGCTGCCGGTCACCGAGGACACCGGGGTGGCCTGGGCCTCTCAGCGCCCGGGCGTGATGCACGCCTGCGGACACGACGTCCACCTGGCCGCGCTGGTGGCCGTGGCCCGGGCGCTCGCGGACACGGGCCTCCCGGTGCCGCTGCTGGTCGTGCTCCAGCCCCGGGAGGAGACCTACCCCTCGGGCGCCCGGGACATCGTCGCGCACGGGGTGCTGGAGGCGGAGCGGTGTGCGGCGATGATCGGCGCGCACCTACAGCCCGCGCTGGCGGCCGGGACGGTCGCCTGCGTGCCGGGCGTCGTCAACGCCTCCTCCGACGAGTTCGAGATCCGCGTCCACGGGGCGTCCGGGCACGCCGCCTACCCACACCTCACCAGCGATCCGCTGCTGGCCCTGGCCGAGATCGTCGTCGCGCTCCAGAGCGTCGTCAGCCGGGACGTGGACCCGATGGCGCCCGCCGTGGTGGGCGTCTCCTCGTTCGCCTCGGGCGCCGCCGCGAACGTGGTGCCGGGTCTGGCCCGCGCCACCGGCACGCTGCGCGCGCTCACCACCGGGACCCGGCTGCTGCTGCACGAGCGGGTCGCGCAGGTCGCCGAGCACGTGGCGCGTGCCCACGGCTGTAGCGCGGACGTCGAACTCGTCCACGGGGAACCGGTGCTGGAGAACCATCCCGCGCTGGCCGAGGCGATCGCCGGGCACCTCACCGGGCAGGGCCTGACCCGCTGCTCGACGCTGCGCTCCCTCGGCGCGGACGACTTCTCGTTCTTCTCCGAGCGAATACCGGCCACCATGCTGTTCGTGGGCAGCGGTTCGGACGAGCCGCTCCACTCCCCCACGTTCCTGCCGGGCGACGACGACCTCCGCGACACGGCGCGCGCCATGCTCGCCGGATATCTGGGAGCCGCCCGGACCCTGGTTCACCCCGATCCATACGACAGACCGTGATGCCGTCCGGCGAGGGCGGCACCGCTCTCCACCGGAAGCTCCCTCCCACGCGATCCGTCTGCGGCGGCGGTTCACGTTAGTGGATCTGATGCTCAGGCCTCCGAGCCTGACCCCTCAGGCCCTTGGGCGCGGGCCGCGTCTCGGCGACGGTGGATGGCGACATCCACTGGACGGAGGGCTGACGTGGCCGAGGGACTGCTGGCGCGGATGGACGACTGGGGCCCGGAGAAGATCGTGTGCGTCTCCGACTCCCGTACCGGAATGCGCGGAGTGCTCGTGCTGGACAACACCGCCCGCGGCAGCGGCAAGGGGGGCACGCGCATGAGCCCCACCCTGGACGTGGACGAGGTGGCGCGGCTGGCCCGCACGATGACCTGGAAGTGGGCCGCCACCGACCTGTTCCACGGCGGAGCCAAGGCCGGGATACTCGGCGATCCGGCCGGGCCGGACAAGGAGGCGGTCCTGCGCGCCTTCGCCCGCGCCCTGTCGAACGAGGTGCCCCGGGAGTACGTCCTCGGGCTCGACATGGGTCTCACCGAGAGGGACGCGGCCATCCTCCGCGACGAACTCGGCGACCGGGGCGCGGCGGTCGGGCTGCCCAGCGCGCTGGGCGGAGTGCCCTACGACGAGCTGGGTGTGACCGGCTTCGGTCTCGCGGAGTCGGCCGAGGCGGCGATGGAGAGCCAGGGCCGCAGGCTGCGCGGGGTCCGGGTCACCCTCCAGGGCTTCGGTGCCGTGGGGGTCGCCGCGGCGAACCGGCTGACCGAACTCGGCGCGGTCGTCGTGGCCGTCTCCACCGGCGAGGGCGCGGTGCACGATCCGGACGGCCTGGACGTCCGGGCCCTGACCGAGCTGCGGCGCGAGGTGGGCGACGCCTGTGTGCTGCGCTACGGCGCCCGGCGGCTGCCCCTCGGGGCCGAACTCACCGTGGACACCGACGTGCTGGTGCCCGCCGCCCGGCAGGACGCGATCGACGAGGAGGTCGCGCGGCGGACCACGGCCACGCTCGTCGTCGAGGGCGCGAACCTGCCGACCACCCCGGCCGCCAGGGCGATCCTCGCGGAGCGGGACGTCCTGGTCGTCCCCGACTTCATCGCCAACGCGGGCGGGGTCGTGGCCGCCGCGTTCGCGATGGACGCGCGCTACTCCGCCTTCCGCCCGGATCCCGAGCGGATACTCGGCTCGGTCTCCGAGAAGCTGCGGGCCAACACGGTCCGGGTGCTGGAGGAGGCGCTCCAGCGGGGCACCACCCCGCACGAGGCCGCGCTCGCGCTCGCCCAGGACCGGGTGCGCGAGGCCATGCGGCTCCGCGGCCGGCTGCCACGGCACGCCGCCTGACCACCGGAGCACCTCGGCTCCCGCACCGGCGCCACTCCGCCGCGCCCCACCACGGCACCGGACCAGCCCGGCACCGGACCGTCCGGGTGGGCGCGCCCGGGCCGCCGCACCGCGCCACGCGGAGCCCGGCCCGCGCCCCCCATCCCAACTCCCTCCCCCGGAACCCGCGTTCCGCGTCGGGAACCCCGTCCCACGTCCCCTTCCCACTCTCCGGAGCACAGCATGCCCGCGATCCCCGCCAGCGAACTGCGCGCCCGCTTCGCGCGCGGCCTGTCCGACCTCTACGGACGTGAGGTCCCCGCCTACCAGACCCTGGTGGAGGTGGCGCAGGAGGTGAACACCGAGGTGCTCGCCGAACAGGGCGGCGCCGCCGAGCGCCTGGGCGACATCGACCGGGTCACCGCCGAGCGGCACGGCGCGATCCGGGTCGGCACCCCGGAGGAGATGCGCCAGGTGGCCCGGGTGTTCGGCGCCGTGGGGATGTACCCCACGGGCTTCTACGACCTGCGGGACGCCCGGCCGCGCCCGGTGCCCGTCGTCTCGACCGCCTTCCGGCCCGTCGACCGGGGCGAGCTGGCGCGCAACCCGTTCCGGGTCTTCACCTCCCTGCTGACGATCGAGGACCGCCGGTTCTTCGACGCGGACCTGGAGCGGCGTCTCCGTGCGTTCCTCGGTGAGCGTCGGCTGTTCGGCGACGAACTGCTCGCGCTGGCGGACCGGTCCGTGGCGGACGGCGGGCTGTCCGCCGCCGACGCCGAACGCTTCCTCGAACTGGCAATCTCCTCCTTCGCGTTGTCCACCGCCCCGGTCGACCGGGCCTGGTACGCCGAGCTGGAGGCCGTCTCCAGCGTGGCCGCCGACATCGGCGGCGTCGCGGCCACCCACATCAACCACCTGACGCCGCGTGTGCTGGACATCGACCGGCTCTACCGCCGGATGCGGGACCGCGGCGTCGAGATGATCGACCAGATCCAGGGTCCGCCGCGCTGGGACGGCCCCGACGTGCTGCTGCGCCAGACCTCCTTCCGCGCGCTGGCCGAGCGGCGGCGCTTCCGCGAGGCCGACGGCTCCGTCGGGGAGGGCTCGCTGCGCGTGCGGTTCGGGGAGGTCGAGGCCCGGGGCGTGGCGCTCACCCCCGCCGGACGCGACCTGTACGACGCGATGGTCGCGGAGGTGGACCGGGAGAGCGCCGCCCGGGAGGTGTCCCGGCAGCGGGTCGCCGAGGCCGTCTGGTCCCGTCGGCTGCCCGGCACGGAGACCGAACTCGCCGCGCGGGACCTGGCGTTCTTCACGTTCACGCCGGTCCGCGACCGGCCGTCGGACGGCACCGCGCCGCCCCGCGAACTGGCGGCGCTGCTGGAGGGCGGCTGGGTCACCGCCGAGCCGATCGTCTACGAGGACTTCCTCCCCCGCTCGGCGGCCGGGATCTTCTCCTCCAACCTGACCGGGGAGGGCCGCGTCGACGCGGAACGGGACGCGGTCACCCGGGACGCCTCCTGGCTCGCGGGCGTCCTCGACCGGACCCTGCACGACCCCGCGGAGCTGTACGCGGGGGAGCGGGACGCCTCGCTCCGTGCCGTGGCGGACGCGTTCGGCCTGCCGGAGGTCCGCCTCCCGGCCGGGCGAGCGGCCTGAGCGACGGAAGCGGAGGTCACCCGCCGTGTACCGGACGCCCTCGGCGCCGCGCCGCCGCCGCGCGGACCAGCGCGTCGTCGAGCGGGGCCAGCAGCGGGTTGGGGTTCGCGGTCCGGCGGACGGCCAGGACGCGCCGGCCCGCCGGGGCGCCGCTCAGCGCGTGGGCGGCCGGGCGGGCCGCGTCGGTGACGGCCAGCTCGGGAACGAGCGCCACCCCCAGCCCGGCCTGGACGAGTTCGCGTACCACGTCGTAGTCGTTGGTGCGGAAGGCGATGCGGGGTTCGAAGGAGGCCGCCGCGCAGAGCCGGGACAGCGCCAGAGCCCCGGCGGAGGTCTCGCGGCTGGCGATCCAGGTCTCCTCGGCGAGGTCCGCCAGGGCGATCTCCGCGTCCCGCCGCGCCGGATGCGCGGGCGGCAGCAGGACCCGCGGCTCCTCCCGGACCAGTTCGGAGACGGTCACCTGCGCTGGCCAGCGGCGCGGCACCAGGGCGTACTCGTAGACGAGCGCCACGTCGAGCGCGTCGCTGAGCACCAGCGGGAGCAGTTCCTCCGGCTCCCCCTCCTCCAGGGAGACCTCGGCCTCCGGCTGCTGCTGGACGAAGCGGGCGAGGGCCCAGGGGACGAGGGAGGCCGCCGCGGTGGCGAAGCTTCCCACCCGGATCAGGCCACGCTGTCCCGCGGCGAGCGCCCTGGCCTGCTCCTCCAGTGCGGTCAGCTCGTTGAGCACGCCCTCGCACCGCTCGCCCAGGACCCGCGCCGCCCGGGTGGGGTGGACATGGCGGGCGCCACGCTCGAACAGGGTCAGTCCGGTGGCCCTCTCCAGCGCGCTGATCTGCTGGGAGACGGCGGAGGCGGTGTAGCCCAGCCGGGTCGCCGCCTCGGCGAAGGAGCCGGTGGCCAGTACGGCGCCCAGGGTGCGGACGTGCGTGGGGTTGAGCACAGCGCGATCCTAGCCCGGGCCCTCCCGGGCCCGGGGAGTCGCGTCCTCCGCCCCCGCCAGGCCCCACCTCCGACCCCGGGCCCGCCATGCCACAGGCGCGCCGCACCGCTCCTACTCCCGTCCTCCCGGCGGCCCTCGTCGGACTCCCGTCGGCCCCCGGCGGCCTCCAGCCAGGCCGGCTCCCGGCGTCCCGGTCCGGCTCCCGGCTTCCGATTCCGGGCGGTTCTCTCCCGAACCCTCCCGAACAACGCCCCGAACCACGTAAGGACTGAGCACAGGTGACCAGCACCCCCACACCGTCCGAGGTGGCCGCGGCGCTGCGGCGGGCGGGCGTCGAGGCCGACGCCTCGGCCCGGCGCCGCGCCGAGTACTCCAGCGACGCCTCGCTCTACCGGGTGCCCCCGGCCGCGGTCGCGTTCCCCCGGTCCGCCGACGACATCGAGGCCACCCTCGACGTCTGCCGTACCACCGGGGTGCCGCTCACCGCGCGCGGGGCGGGCACCTCGATCGCGGGAAACGCCGTGGGCCCGGGGGTGGTGCTGGACTTCTCCCGCCATCTGCGCCGGGTGCGCCACCTCGACCCGGAGGCCGGGACCGCGGTCGTCGAGCCCGGTGTGGTCCTGGACCAGCTCCAACGGGCCGCCGCGCCCCACGGCCTGCGCTTCGGACCGGACCCCTCGACCCACAGCCGGTGCACCCTCGGCGGCATGATCGGCAACAACGCCTGTGGCTCGCGGGCGCTCGGGTACGGGCGCACCGCGGACAACGTCGTCGCGCTGGACCTGCTGACCGGCACCGGTGAGTGGGTGTCGACCGGCGGTCCGGTGGCGGACTCGCCGACCCTGACCGCCCTCCAGCGGGTGGTGCGGGAGCGGCTGGGCGTCATCCGCACCGAACTGGGCCGGTTCGGGCGGCAGGTGTCCGGCTACTCCCTCGAACACCTGCTTCCGGAGCGGAGGTTCGACGTGGCCGCGGCGCTCGTCGGCTCGGAGGGCAGCCTCGGCGTGCTCAGCGCCGCCACCGTGCGTCTGGTGCGGGCCCCCGCGCACACCGTGCTGACCGTGCTCGGCTATCCCGACATGGCCTCCGCCGCCGACGCGGTGCCCGGCCTGCTGCCCTGCTCCCCCATCGCGGTCGAGGGGCTGGACGCGCGCATCGCGGACGTGGTCCGGAGGCTGCGCGGTTCCGCCGCCGTGCCCGAACTGCCTCGCGGCGGCGGCTGGTTGTTCGTGGAGACCGGTGGGGAGACGCGCGCCGAGGCGGAGTCGGGCGCCGCCGCGGTGGCGGCGGCCTCCGGCACCCGCGCGGTGCGCACGGTCACACGTCCGTCGGAGGTGGCGGAGTTGTGGCGGATCAGGGAGGAGGGCGCGGGGCTGGCGAGCCGGGACCGGGTCACGCACGCCGGCTGGGAGGACGCGGCGGTGCCGCCGGAGCGACTCGGCGGCTACCTGCGGGAGTTCGAGGAGCTGTTGTCCGCGCACGAGCTGAGCGGCATCCCCTACGGGCACTTCGGGGACGGCTGTGTGCACATCCGTATCGACTTCCCGCTGGGCAGCCCGGCCGGTACCGCCCGGTTCCGGGGCTTCCTGGAGGAGGCGGCCCGGCTGGTCGCCCGGCACGGCGGCTCGATGTCCGGGGAACACGGGGACGGCCGGGCCCGGGGTGAGCTGCTGCCGCTGATGTACTCGCTGGAGGCGCTGGAGGCGTTCGCCGCCGTCAAGGACGTCTTCGACCCGGACGATCTACTCAACCCGGGGGTGATCGTCCGGCCGGCGCCGCTCGACGCTGACCTGCGGCTCTCCGGGGTCCGCCCCGTCCGTGCCCGGCTGGCGCTCGCCCACGAGCGGGACGACGGCGACTTCGCCCGCGCCGTGCACCGCTGCACGGGGGTCGGCAAGTGCCGTGCGGAGGAGCCCTCCGGCGCGGTGATGTGCCCGTCCTACCGGGCGACGCGGGACGAGCGGGACTCCACGCGCGGCCGGGCGCGCGTCCTCCAGGAGATGGTCAGCGGTTCGCTTCCCGGGGGCTGGCGGGCCCCCGAGGTGGCGGAGGCGCTGGACCTCTGTCTGGCCTGCAAGGGCTGTTCCTCCGACTGCCCGAGCGGAGTCGACATGGCGACATACAAGTCGGAGGCGCTGTACCAGCGGTACCGCGGCCGTCCCCGTCCGCTCGCGCACTACTCGCTGGGCATGCTGCCGCGCTGGGCCCGGCTGGCCGCGCGCGCCCCCGGGCTGGTCAACGGAGTGCTCTCCGGGCCGCTCGCGGGGCCGCTGAAGCGCCTCGCGGGGGTGGACCGGCGGCGTGCGCTGCCCGCCTTCGCGCCCCGTACCTTCCGTCAGTGGTTCGCGGAGCGCCCGCCGTCCACGGGTGAGCCGGTGGTGCTCTGGGTGGACACCTTCACCGAGCACTTCACCCCGCGGGTGGGAGCCGCGGCCGTCCGCGTGCTGGAGGACGCCGGGTTCGCGGTGCGGCTGCCCGAACGGGGCCTGTGCTGTGGGCTCACCTGGATCTCCACCGGACAGCTCGGCGCGGCCCGGCGGATTCTGGGACGTGGCGTCGCCGCCCTGGCTCCGTACGCGGCGGAGGGGATACCGATCGTGGGTCTGGAGCCCTCGTGTACCGCGGTGTTCCGGGGGGACGCGGGCGAACTGCTCGGCGGCTCCGGGGACGCCGCGCTGGTGGCGGAGGCCACCCGCACGCTCGCGGAGCTCCTCACGGAGACCGGGGGCTGGAGCCCGCCGGACCTCTCGGGGCGTACGGTCCTGGCGCAGCCGCACTGCCACCACGGTTCCGTGCTGGGCTGGTCGCCGGACCGCGCGCTGCTGGAGGGCGCGGGTGCCGAGGTCCAGGCGATCGAGGGCTGCTGTGGGCTGGCCGGCAACTTCGGCGCCGAGCGGGGGCACTACGAGACCAGCGTGGCCGTGGCCGAGACGGCGCTGCTGCCCGCCCTGCGCGCGGCGGAGGAGGACACCGTGCTGCTGGCCGACGGCTTCTCCTGCCGTACCCAGGTGGAGCAGCTCACCACGAGCGGAGGGCGGCACCTCGCCGAACTGCTCGCGGACCCGGGCTCCACCGGGGGTGGCTCGCCGGGCGGGAGCTCCGGGCGCTGAGCCCCACACCACCCCGCCCCGGCCCCCGCTCCCGCCCGGAGCCCCCGGCACCCCACACCCCGCACGCCCCGTGTCTCGCGCGCGCTGGCCGCACCGCGCCGCTGGGCGTGGCGGCCCGACGTGCGGTGCCGTCCGCTCCAGCCGCCGGACGGCGGGGACCCGTTGTTCGTGTCCGCGTGCCGCCCCGTCAGCCGGGGCGGCGGTGGATCGCCCCGACGGGGCGGCGGTGGGTCACGTACCGGGGCGGCGGGCGTGCGGTGCGCCACCGTCGCGCGCCGCCGCTCGCGGCGCCGGTGGGCGGAGTCGGGTCCCGGGCCGCCGTCAGGTGACGTACGCGGCGATGGTCCGTGCGCACTCCATCGCCTCGACACGGGTGGTGTCCACCTCCAGGTCGTAGGCCACGCCCCGGTGGACCAGGTCCGCCTGCGAGGCGGCCATGCCGGGGGTCCGGTCGCCCCGGGCGGCCTCACGGTCCGCGGCGACCGCGCCGTCACACCGGACACCGACCCACAGGACGCGCAGTTCGCCGAGGGAGTCCCGCCATCGCCGCTGGGAGTACGCCCCGCCGAGAAAGACCTCGTCGACGAGGACACGGGCACCGGCACGGGCCATCGCGGCGACCCCCTCGATCCACGCCGCTTCCAGCGTCCGGAACTCCGGACCGACGGCCACCTCCCCGTCCGCGCCGAAAGCGATCCCGTCACCGGACGTCCGCAGGGACACGGGCATCGCCCCGACGAGCGTGTCCGTCCCGAGGGCCAGCCACGGATCCGGCAGCACCCCTTGCAGGCACCGGATGATTCCGGACTTCCCCGAGCTGGACCCGCCGTTGAGAACGATCACCTGAGTTGGCATCGCGCCACGGTAGAGGCGCCGACGTGACACGGGAAGCGGATTTCCGCGGCCCCTGGACCGCCGGCCACGACCGGCGCGCCCTCCCGCGCGGATCACGAACCCCGGCCCCCCGGCCCCCCGGCCCCCCGGAAGAACACACCACGACGCGGCCGCCGCACCGGAGCCCCGGTGCGGCGGCCGGGTGAGGCGGCCGGGGTCAGTCCGCGCCGGGTCGGGCCCCGTCCCTCTTGCGGGGCGCCGTCTCCTGGGTCGTGGCCACCACCAGCAGCGTGATCAGCGCCGCGGCCATGACGTACAGGCCGGGTGAGGCGGAGTTGCCGGTCCGCGCCACGAGGAAGGTGACGAAGAAGGGCGCGGTACCGCCGAAGGCGGAGACCGAGAAGTTGTACCCGAGCGAGAATCCGCCGTAGCGGACCCTGGTGCTGAACAGTTCGTTCATCGCGGCCAGGGTCGGCCCGAGGAAGACCGCGAGGATCATGCCGAGGGCGCAGTGCGCGGCCACGGCGAGCGCCGCGTTCCCGGAGTCCATCAGCATGAACAGCGGGTACGAGAAGAGCAGGGCGAGGACGCACGAAGCGGCGAGCACCGGCCGTCTGCCCACCGTGTCGGAGAGCGCGCCCATCGCGGGGATCATCACGCAGACCACCGTCATGGTGACCACGGCCGAGACGGAGGCGAGGGTGGCCGTGTAGCCGAGTTCCCCCTCCTGGTGGCTCGGGACGAACGTGAGGATCACGTACAGCGCGGCGTTCTGGAACAGCGCGTACCCGGCGGTGCTCAGAATGGCCCGCCAGTGCTGGGTGATCGACTCCAGCAGCGGGTTCTTCGCGACCTTCCCCTCCCGTCGCAGCGCAGCGAACTCGGGGGTCTCCTCCAGCTTGTTGCGGATATAGAGCCCGATGAACCCCAGGGGGGCGGTGAGCAGGAAGGGCAGCCGCCAGCCCCAGTCGTGTATCTGGTCGGAGGTCAGCGTCAGGTTGAGCAGCAGGACGACGAGCGAGCCGAGCAGGAAGCCCAGGATGCAGCCCATCTCGACCAGGCTGACCAGGTAGCCGCGCCGTTTGGCGGGCGCGTACTCGGCGACGAAGGCCGAGGCTCCCCCCATCTCGCCGCCCGCCGAGAAGCCCTGTGTCAGCCGCAGCACCACCAGCAGCACCGGCGCGAGGACGCCGATGGTCTCGTAGGACGGCAGCAGGCCGATGCCGAGGGTGGCGAGCGAGACGGAGATGATCACCCAGGCCAGGGTCTTCTGCCGTCCGATGCGGTCCCCGAGGGCGCCGAAGAAGACGCCACCGAGCGGCCGTACCACGAAGGCGACGCCGAACACCGCGAAGGAGCTGAGCAGCTGGGTGGTCGAGTCACCGCCGGGGAAGAACACCTTCCCGAGCACCGCGGCGAGGTAGCCGTAGACGGCCACGTCGAACCACTCGACGACACTGCCGATGGTGGCACCGGCGGTCGCCCTGCGGAGCGTCGCCCTGCTGGGGGCCGCCGGGGTTTCGGGGGGTGGTCTCCCCTCCTCGGAGAGGGTGGTTTTCGAGTCGACGCTCACAGGGGCTCCTGATCATGAGGGGCGAGGGAGAGGGGCCACGGTCGGCGCACTGCTGGCGCCGACGGCGCCTCAACGGTGCGCCGACTGTAAAAAATCGTCCGACGATCTGCAATGGATGTGACGGGGAAAATTCCCCGCGCCCGGTCGCCCCCTCCCTCGCCCGCCCACCGTCAGGCGGTGTACTGCTCAAGCAGCGCGGCCCGCGCGTCGGCCAGGTACGTCTCCAGCAGCGTCGCCGCCCCGGCCACGTCGCCGGAGCGCAGGGCGTCGGCGATCTCGACGTTCCGCTCCAGGTAGGCCGCGTGGAACACCCGGGTGTCGCCCATGTGCGCGTAGGCGAGCCGGAACTCCGCCAGCACCCCGCTCATCATGGCGGTCAGCCGCTCGCTCCCGGCGAGCGCGACCAGCGCCTCGTGGAAGCGGATGCTCGCCGCGGCCACCGCGTCCCAGTCCTCCCGCTCCCGGGCGGTGAGGCCGTCGGACAGCGCGGCCGACAGCGCGCGCAGACCCGCCGGGGTCAGGACGCTGATGCCGCGGACGGCCGCGCACTCGACGAGGCGCCGGACCTCGTAGAGGTCGGCCAGGTCCGCGCGGGACAGCTGCCGGACGAAGACCCCCCTGCTCAGCTCGTGCACCAGCAGCCGCTCCCGGACCAGGTGCTGGTAGGCCTCGCGCAGGGTGCTGCGGGACACACCGTGCGCCTCCCGCACCCGCTCCTCCGACAGCCGGGTACCCGGCTTGAGTTCACCCGAGACGATCTGGGCGCGCAGCGCGTCCGCCACCCGGCTCGCGGTGCCCGCTGAGTCCGACATTCTGCTCCGTTCCTGGCCACGCACGAGCGCGGCCACCTGAGGAAAACCCGCTGGCCTGACCGTTGGGGAAGTCTATCCGCCGCCGTCCGGCGCCTTGCAGGATCGTCAGACGATCTGTAGCGTCCGCCGGGCGTGACGCCCACGGCAGAGTGGCGCGGCGCTCCCCCAGAACGCCCGGAGGACTGTTATGACCCACTCCCGCGCGCTGCGGGTCGGTGTAGACATCGGTGGCACCTTCACGGACATGGCGATCCTCGACGACTCCGGGATCGTGGCCGTCGGGAAGACCCTCACCACCCACGGCGAGCCCGCCGCGGCGGTCGAGGACGTGCTGCGGCGGACACTGGCCCAGCACCGGCTCGACGCCGGGGACATCACCACCGTCGTCCACGGCACCACCCTGGTCACCAACGCGCTCATCGAACGGCGGGGCGCCCGGACCGCGTTGATCACGACGGAGGGCTTCCGCGACGTGGTCGAGATGGGCCGCGAACACCGCTACGAGCTGTACGACCTCGGTCTGGAGCTGCCGCGCCCGCTGGTGCCCCGGCACCTGCGGTTCGGGGTCCGCGAGCGAATCCTCGCCGACGGCGGCGTGGACACCCCGCTGGACACCGCGGCCGTACGGCAGCTGGCCACCGAGCTGTCGGCGGCCGGGGTGGGGGCGGTGGCGGTCTGCTTCCTGCACAGCCACACCAACGACGCGCACGAGCGGGAGGCCAGGGACGTGCTGCGGGCCGCCGCGCCGGAGTTGCGGGTCGCGCTCTCCAGCGAGGTCAACCCCGAGATCCGCGAGTACGAGCGGTGCTCGACGACGCTCGCCAACGTCTACGTGCAGCAGCTCGTCGAGACCTACCTGGCGGACCTGCGGGACCGGCTGACCCGGCTCGGCCTGCGCAACGACCCCCTGATCATGCTCTCCAACGGGGGGCTCGCCGCGATCGACGTGGCCCGCCGGTTCCCCATCCGGATGCTGGAGTCCGGGCCCGCTGGTGGCGCGCTGGGCGCCATCGCCTTCGGGCGCACCGCCGGCCGGCCGGACCAGATGGCCTTCGACATGGGCGGCACCACCGCCAAGCTGTGCATCATCGAGGCCAACCGCCCGCTGGTCACCCACACCTTCGAGGTCGACCGGGTGTACCGGCTGCGGGCCGGGTCGGGTCTGCCGGTGCGCGCCCCCGTCATCGACATGATCGAGATCGGCACCGGGGGCGGCTCGATCGCCCGGGTTGACTCCCTCGGCCTGATCACGGTGGGCCCGGACTCCGCCGGTTCGGAGCCCGGCCCGGTGAGCTACGCCCGGGGTGGTGAGCACTGCACCGTCACCGACGCGGACGTGGTCCTCGGCTACCTGGACCCCGACGGCTTCCTCGGGGGCGACATGACGCTGGACGCGGAGGCGGCGCGCGCCGCCATCGAGGAGCGGGTCGCCACCCGGCTCGGCGTCGGGGTGGCCGAGGCCGCCTGGGGAATCCACGCCACGGCCAACGAGAACATGGCCAACGCGGCCCGGGTGCACGCCATCGAGCGGGGCCAGGACCCCACCCGGCTGCCGCTGTTCGTCTCCGGCGGCAACGGCCCGCTGCACGGGCCCGGGGTGGCGGCGGCGCTCGGCTCCCCCGCGGTCGTGGTGCCGCCCGCGGCCGGGGTGCTGAGCGCGCTGGGCTTCCTGTCCGCGCCGATGTCGATCGACCTGGTCCGCTCGCGCCACGCGGAACTGGGCACCGTCGAACTGACGGCGGCGCGCGAGCTGTTCGCGCAGTTGGAGGAGGAGGGCGAGCGGGTGCTCTCCGCGTCGGGCGTACCGGCCGGGGAGGTCACCCACGAACGCACCCTCGACATGCGGTTCGTCGGCCAGGGCAGCGAGATCGAGGTGCCGGTGCCGGAGTGGGGCGACGGCTGGCGGAAGCAGCTCGGGGAGAGCTTCGCCGACCAGTACCAGCAGCGCTTCGGCACGGTCGCCCCGCAGGGGGTGGAGGTCGAGATCCTCACCTGGCGGGTCTCCTCACGCGGCCCGGACCCCCGCGCCCGGCTGCGGCCCGAGCACCCGGCGGACGCCGGGGACGCCCTCGTCGGCCACCGGGACGCCTACTTCCCGGCGGCGGGCGGCTACGTCCCCACCGCCGTCTACGACCGGTACCGGCTGGCCCCGGGAACCGAGCTCCAGGGGCCCGCGCTCGTGCGGGAGCGCGAGTCCACCCTGGTCGTGCCGCCGTCCGCGCGCTGCACCGTCACCGAGGACAGCAGCATCCTCGTCCACCTCGCCCCCGGAGGAAACCGATGACCAGCCTCCCCACGCCGGGCCGCCCCGTCGACCCGGTCCTCATCGGCCTGGTGAGTAACCGGCTCCACTCGCTGCTGGACGAGCAGCAGACGGCGCTGGTCAACACCGCCTTCAGCCCCGTCGTCCGGGAGTGCCTGGACCTGGCGTGCGCCGTGTTCGACAGCCGGGGGCGCATGGTCGGGCAGTCCTCGGGCGGCACCCCGGGGCACATCAACGCGATGGCGACCGGGATGTCGCACATCGTCGCGAAGTACGAGCCCGGGGCGCTCGCCGAGGGCGACGTGCTGATCACCAACGACCCCTGGATGACCGCGGGGCAGATCAACGACATCACCGTCGCCACCCCCGTCTTCCGGGCGGGCAGGCTGGTGGCCTGGTTCGCCAGCTGCTGTCACTCGCCGGACATCGGCGGGCGGATCCTCTCGGCCGCGGCCGCGGAGGTGTTCGAGGAGGGGCTGCGGCTCCCGATCCTGAAGCTGCGCACCGCCGCCGGTCCCGACCGGGCGCTGGAGGAGCTGATCCGGGCCAACGTCCGCACGCCCGACGAGACGATGGGCGACATCTACGCCCAGGTCGCCGCCAACCAGGTCGGCGCCCGCAGCCTCGACCGGATGATGGGCGAGTTCGGCCTGGACGACATCGACGCGGTGGCGGGCGAGATCATGCTCCGCTCGGAGACCGCGCTCCGGGACGCGCTGCGGGGGCTGCGCGACGGACGGTACGAGGCGCGGATGACCTCCGACGGCTTCGACGGACGGGCCCTGGACCTCGCGGTCGCCATCACCGTCAGCGGCGACAGCGTCGAGGTGGACTACACCGGCTCGTCCCCGCAGTCCGCGCACGGCGTGAACGTGGTCCTCAACTACACCCGCGCCTACACCTCGTTCGCGATCAAAGCGGCGCTCGCCCCCGAGGTCCCGCACAACGCCGGGTCGTTCCGGCCCGTCCACGTCACCGCGCCCCGGGGCTCGGTGCTGAACTGCATCGACCCCGCGCCGGTGGCCTCCCGCCACCTCGTCGGGCACTTCCTGCCCAGCCTGCTGTTCGACGCGCTGCGCCCGGCCGTGCCGGAGGGGCTGCCCGCGCCCAGCTCCGACGCGCTGTGGATGACGGTCTGGCGGGGCGGCGAGATGGACGAGACGCAGCCCTTCACCCTGACCCTGTTCGGGGCGGGGGGCGTGGGCGGCCGCCCGGACAAGGACGGGCTGAACACCACCGGGTTCCCGACCGGGGTGCGGGCCGCGCCCACCGAGGTCCTGGAGACCCTGACCCCGCTCGTCCAGCGGCGCCGGGAGCTGCGCACCGACTCCGGCGGACCCGGCGCGCACCGTGGCGGGCTGGGCCAGGTGATGCGCGTGAGCCGCCGCGGCGAGCACGGCTGGACGGTGAACGCCAACGTCGACCGGGTGGAGCACCCGGCGCCGGGCGCGGCGGGCGGACACCGGGGGGCGACCGGCGAGGTCACCGACGACGCCACCGGCGAGCGGCTGCCGCGTAAGCAACTGGTGCGGCTCGCCCCGGACTCGGTGGTGCACCTGAGCTTCCCGGGCGGCGGCGGGTACGGCGACCCGTGGCGGCGCCCGGTCGCCCGCGTGCTGGAGGACGTGGCGGGCGGTTACGTGTCGCCCGAGGCGGCCCGGGAGCACTACGGCGTGGAGGTCACCTACACCGGCGACCCCGGGGCGCTGGTGCGGCCCCCGGAGTCCTACACCGCGGTCCCGCTCCCCGGGCGCGCGGCGGACGGCACCGCGGGCTGACGCCGGCGGGCCCCGGCCGTGACGGCCGGGGCCCGCGGGCGCGCTCGGGCGGCGTTCACCAGGGGCTGTCCTCGTCCAGCACCAGACGGCCCGCCTTGCGGTACTCCCGCCGCGCGCCCTCCAGCAGGTCCTCATCCCGCACCGGGCCGCCCCGCTCGGCGGCGGCGTAGGCGGCGGTGACGACGGCGCTGCGGATGGACCCGCCCGCCAGCTCGAACTCCCGGGCGCAGCGCCCCGGGTCGATGCCGTCGGCGCGCGGGACGTGCGCGAGGCTGTGCCGCCACAGCGCGAGGCGCTGCGCCGCGTCGGGGAAGGGGAAGTCGACGACTAGGTCGAGCCGCCGGGTGAACGCCTCGTCGATGTTGGCGCGCAAGTTGGTGGTCAGCAGGGCGATGCCGTCGAAGGACTCCAGGCGCTGGAGCAGGTAGGCGCTCTCCATGTTGGCGTAGCGGTCCCCGGCCTCCCTGACCTCGGAGCGCTTGCCGAAGACGGAGTCGGCCTCGTCGAAGAGCAGCACCGCGTCGGTGCGGTCGGCCTCGGCGAAGATCCGCTCCAGGTTCTTCTCGGTCTCCCCGACGTACTTGTCGACCACCGAGGAGAGCTGCACGACGTACAGGTCCAGGCCCAGGTCGGCGGCGACCACCTCGGCGGAGAGCGTCTTGCCGGTGCCGGACTCGCCCGCGAACAGCGCGAGGACGCCCCGTCCGCGCCCGCCTCCGGCGCTCAGCCGCCACTGTCCCAGGACGAGGTCGCGGTGGCGGGAGCGCCGGGACAACTCCCGCAGGTGGCCGAGGGGTTCGGGGGGCAGCACCAGGTCGTCCCAGCTGACGTCGGGCCGGATGCGCCGGGCGTGCCGCTCCAGACCGGAGGCCGTCTGCTGCCGTGCGGCGAGCCGGAGGTGGGCCGCGGTCAGCGGGACCCCGTCGAAGGAGGCCAGCTCCACGGCGGCGCGGGCGGCCCGGTGGATGGCCTCGCCGCCGAGCCGGTAGGCGGCGACGGCGGCGCCCAGGTCGAGCCCGGGGTCCAGCGTGGGACCGGCCGTCGCCTCCGGGGCGGCGGCGTCCAGGGCGCTCTTCCAGACCGTCAGGTCCCCGGCCCGCTGCCGTCCGGTGTCCAGCACCAGGGGCTGCGGTCCGCCCTCGTCCCAGCGGGGGTCCCAGGGGCGCGGATCGGCGAGCAGGACGGTGAGGTCCGTGCCGGCCAGCGCGCGCAGCAGCGGTCCGGGCTCCTCCGGCAGCGGCGTCACCACCAGCGCGCGTCCCGAGAGCCGGGCCTCGCGCAGCACCTCGGCGTAGGGGGTCGCCTCGCCGGGGGCGAGCCGGAGCGCCGCGGCCCCGGCGGCGCGCAGGGCGGTCGCGGCGCAGGCCAGCCCGTCGCCCGCGCGGTGCTCCCGCAGGTACGCGGTGAACGGTCCGGCGGCCAGCCGGGCGGCGAGCCGCGCGGGAACCGAGCCGGGCTCCGGCGGGGCGGGCGTGGTGGCGGGCAGTTCCCGGACGTGCCCGCCCAGCACCGCGTCCGGGGTGTCGTCGCCCAGCAGGTGGGCCTGGACCCGGTCCGGGACGCGCAACGACCGGCTGAGGAAGGGGCGTTCCGGTTCCTCGACGTTGAGCAGCCCGAGGACGGGCAGCGGCGCGGACGGGTGGAGACGGGCCCGGGCCGCCGCGGAGTGCGCGGCGATTCCGCACAGCTCCAGCGCGAGGCCGGTGGTGGCCCGGCGGCGGCTCACGTCGTCGTTGAGGTAGCCGTAGAGCGGTTCGAAGGTCCGGTCGAGGTCGGGGGCGCAGGCGATCAGCAGCAGCCGCTGGTCGAGCGCGGTGAGGCCCAGCCGGGCGGCGAGCCGCCCGAGCCGGTCCCCGGCCGTCCCGGGTTCCGGCGCCGTACGGTCCGGGCCGGAGCGAGGGCCGCCCTCGGTACCGGGCCCGGGGTCGAGGTCGGTGCCGGGGTCGGGGGGTTCGCCCGCCGGGGGGTGGAGCAGCCGCCGGACGGCGTCCTCCGAGAGGTAGAGGCCGCGCAGCGGGTCGGCGGCGGTGGGGTCGTTCGCGGAGCGGCGCTCCACCAGCGCGGCCACCCGCTCCCGGAGCAGCGCGAGGTGGTGGAGCAGCGGGCCGGTGTCGCTCACCGCGGCTCAGCCCGCCCCTCCCCGGCGCGGGGGCGGATCCCGGCGGCGGCCGGTCCGCCCTCGCCGGGTGCGCCGCGCAGGTGGCGGGGGTGGTGGTAGCGCTCGGGGCTGTCGCCCGGGTCGCCCTCGATGCTCCGGATCCGCACGCCCGCGCCCTCGGTGACCGGCGGCCCCGCCGGGTAGTCGGGGTGGGCGGGGAAGGGGACGGTGAGCGCCACGTCGACGCACGGCTTGAGTTCCCCGCCGAGCGCGGACCAGATGTCGGCGAAGGAGCGGGCCTCGGTGTGCGGGCTGGCCACGGTCACCGGGACCGAGAGGCCCAACTCGGCCAGTGAGCCGCTGAGTTCGGAGGGCGGGAGGAGTTCGCGGGTGAGCAGGGTGGCCAGGACGGCGGAGAGCAGCCGGTGTTCGTCCTCCGGGCGCTTGGTCCAGGCGGTGACCAGGTAGGCCAGCCGGAACCAGCGGGGCGGGCGCCGCCTGCGCGTCACCACGCCCCGCTCGTCCCGGACGGCGGTGGCCCCGCGTTCGCGGCGGTGCACGTCCTCGCGGATGTCGTAGAGGTAGGCGTCGATGGTGGGCGCGTTGCGGCGGGCGGCCCAGTCGCGGGTGGGGGCGTCGAGCACCACCTCGATCCCGGATCCGGCCAGGGCGCCGCCGCTCAGCAGTTTCTTCAGTACGTCGTCCACCTCGTGGATCACGTTCGCGCTCCCCGTCCCCGCGTCGTTCGGGCGCCGCCCGGTACGGCGCGGGTCCATGGTGCGGGGCGCGCGGGGACGGGATCATGCACCCCGGTGCCGGACCCGGGGCAGCCAACCCTGCCCCGGGGGTCCTTGACGAGCGGACGCTCCGTCAGATGTAGCCTTCACGGAGGGCGAAGGCCACGGCGTGCGCCCGGTTGCGCAGGTGCAACCGTGTGGTCAGGCCGTGCATCACGTTCTTTACCGTGCGTTCGGAGTACGAGAGTTTGCTGGCGATCTCGCCGGTGCCGAGTCCCTCGGCCACGAGACGCAGCACGTCGACCTCGCGCGGCGTGAGCCCGGAGACCGGGGAGTCGGGGGAGGTCGTGGTGTTGCGCTGCATGACGCCGATGTGCGCGATGAGTCGTCCGAGCAGATCGGGGGGAAGATCCCCATCGCCCCGGGATGCGGCGAGAATGGCTTGGAGAAGCCGTCGCGCGGTGGCCTCCCGGCGCCACACGATGGCGCCTATCCCGCATTCGATCACCTGGAGCAGCTCCGCCTCCCGGACGGCCCCGGTGACCAGCACGGCGCGGGTGCCCTCGGAGCGGATCAGTCTCCGGAGTCTGCCCAGGGTGGTCTCGTCCAGCGTCTCGGCGAGCAGTACGGCTACCGTCCCGGGGCGCGCGGCCCCCTCCTCGACCAGCTCGACCTCCGGCTGGGGGCGGAGCTGGCTCACCGCCCCGGCGTGCGAGAGCGGGTCCGACGCGTGGACGGTGACCGGAATCCTGGTCCGGACGTGCACAACCATGCCCTTGTGTACCTGCCTTCGGGAGTCGGATGGGTGCCCCGCCGGCGCCGCCGCCACGCCACGGGGGCACGGCGTCGCCCGCCGCCCGGGCACCACCCAGCCTCGGGTGGCCGCACGGGAGACGGCAATCGTGGTTGACCACGAGATGGGTGGAACCGGCCACGGGAGCGGCCCCGCGACGCGACACCGGGCCTTATGACCGCGCTCCTCGAACGGGAGACGGCGCTGGGCCTGCTGGCCCAGGAGGCCGCGCGGGCGAGGTCGGGCGCCGGGCGGCTGCTGCTGTTCCGTGGGCCGACCGGGATCGGCCGCAGCGCGCTGCTGGACGCCGCCGCGCGGCACGGGGCGGAGCGGGGGATGCGGGTACTGCGGGCCACCTGCTCGCGGGACGTCCGCTCCCCGCTGGCTCCCGTGCTCCAACTGCTCGACCCCGCTTGGGGGTTCAGCCTGGACGAGGAGGGGGTACCGGGCGCCCGTGGCGAGCGCGCCGCGACCGCCGCCCGGCTGTGGCGGCGGCTGTGCGGGTACGCGGCGGCGGGCCCGGTGCTGCTCACCGTGGACGACGTCCACCTCGCGGACCGCTGCTCGCGCGGCTGGCTGGCCGAGGCCGCCCGGCGGCTGGCGGGCCTGCCGGTGCTGCTGGTCGCCGGGGAGCGGGCGCAGTACGACGTCGCCGCTCCCGCGCCCGGCCTCGCGCACGCCCTCGCCCCCTCGGTTTTCCGCGCCCACAGCCCGGCGCCGCTGAGCCGGGCGGCCGCCGGGACGCTGGTGCGCGGGGCGCTCGGGACGGACGTGGCCGGGAGCTGGGTGGAGCACTGCCTGCGGGCGGGAGCGGGCAGTCCGCTGCTGCTGCGGGCGCTGCTGGAGGACCTGCGTGCCACGGCCCCCGAGGGGCGGGCTCCGGCGGCGTTCCCGGGCAGCGGCGCCGAGCTGTATCCGGGCGCCTTCGCGGCGGCGGTGGCCTGGTGGCTGGACTCCGCCGGGCCGGAGACCGCCGGCGTGGCCCGGACGCTGGCCGAGCTGGAGTGCTCCGGCGGCGAGGGGGAGCACGTCGGCGCCGGGCTGCTCGCGGGCGCGAGCGGCGCGGACGCGGCGCGGGTCGCCGGATGGCTCACCGCGATGACCCGGCTCGGGCCCCTGTGTGGCGAACCCGGCGGGGACGGGGCGCTGTTCGCCCACCCGCTGCTGCGCGAGACGGTGCTGGACGGCTGGCCCCGGCAGGCCCGGCGCGCCGCGCACCGCCGGGCCGCGGTGCTGCGCCACCGGCGGGGCGAGCCCGCGCCGCTGGTGGCCCGGCACGTGCTGCGCTGTCAGCCGGTCGGCTCCGGCTGGGCGGCCGACACCCTGCTGGACGCGGCGGCCCAGGCGGCCGAGGCCGAGCGGGAGGAGGAGGCCGTCGCGTACCTGCGGGGCGCGCTGGACGAGCCGATGCCGCGCGAGCGGCGGGCCATGGCGCTCACCCGGCTGGGCGCGCTGGAGTACGGGACCGCGCGGTCGGCGGGCGTGCCCCGGCTGACCGAGGCGCTGCGGCTGCAACGGGCCCCGGAGCAGCGGGTGCTGACGGCGGTCACCCTGGGGGCCGCGCTGGTGCGGCGGGGCGAGAAGCGGGCGGCGTTCGACGTGCTGCGCGACGCGGAGGAGACGCAGGACGATCCGGTGCTGGCGCGGACGGTGCGGACGGCCGCCGCGCTGCTGTCCGACCACGACCGGGAGATCCGGCGGGAGGTGTACCAGCGGCTGCGGGACACCACCGACCGCTCCCCCACCCTGCTCAGCCCCGCGGTGCGCGGTCTGCTGGTGCGCTACGAGGCGGCGGCGGGACTCCTCTCGGCCGAGCGGGCGGTGCGCCGCGTACGGGAGTTGCTGGCGGCGCCCGAGGACCGGCCGCTGTTGCCGTACCTGCTGGGAACGGCGGCGGCCGTCACCCAGTGGGCGGACCTTCCGGAGGAGACCGAGCGGATGGTCCGCCGCGGTCTGGCCGAGCGGCTGTCGCCCCCGCATCCGGCGCACCACGCGCTGCTGAACGTGCGGGCCGACGCCCTGGCCACGCTCGGCCGCCATCCACTCCCCCCACCGCAGCCGCCCGGCCCGGGCGGGGACGCGGGCGCCGGGGCGGGTGGCCGGGCCAGCAACCCGCTGGCGCACACGGTGGTGGCGCTGACCCACGCCGGGCGGCTGGCCGAGGCGGAGCGGCTGGTGGCGGGCGTACCGGTGCGGGACGGCGACGACGGCTGGGAGCTGAACCGCTTCCTGTACGCCCGCGGGGTGCTGCGCGCGGCGCGCGGGGATCACCGGGCGGCGCTGGCCGACTTCCTGGACTGCGGGCGGCGGCAGAACGCCCGGGACATCCTCAACCCGGCGGTGACCGCGTGGCGTTCGGCCGCCGCGGAGTGCGAGCTGGCGCTCGGCGACACCCCGGCGGCGCTCGCCCTGGCGGAGGAGGAGCACCGGCTGGCCCTGGTGTGGAACACGCCCCGGGTGCTGGGCCGGGCGCTGCGGGTGCTCGGCGAGGGCACCGGGGGGCGGCGTGGGCTGGAACTCACCGGACGGGCGGTCGGGGTGCTGTGTCCCGAGGTCGCCGGGCGGTCCGGGCCGGAGACCGGGGTGACGGGGCCGTCCGGTGAGCTGGCCGCCGCGCGGCTCGCGCACGGCCGTGGTCTGACGGCGGCGGGGCACCAGCGTCAGGCGCGGGCCCTGCTGCGGGAGGCGGCCTCGGCGGCGGAACGGCTGGGCGCCCCACTGCTGCTGGCCGCGGCGGAACGGGCGCTGGCGGAGAGCGGCGCCCGTTCCGGCGCGGCCCGGTACACCGGCGCCGGGGCGCTGACCGGGAGCGAGCGCCGGGTGGCGGCGCTCGCCGCGAACGGCCGCAGCAACGCGGAGATCGCCGCCACGCTGCATCTGGCCCGCCGGACCGTGGAGACCCATCTGACGCACACCTACCGGAAGTTGGGTATCCGCCGCCGGACCGCGCTGGCGGCGGCGCTGGCGGCGGTACCCGGTCCGGGAGGCCCGGCGGCCGGTCCCTCAGGTGCTGCCGGCACGGGAGCGGCCGAAGAACTCGATCTCCGCGATGGAGACCGACTTGTCGTTCCTGGCACCGTAGACCGACCGGATGATGAACCGGACGGAACTGACCTCACCGACCCGGAACTTCAGCCGCTGGGCGCCGCTGGCCTGGTCGAGAGTGAGCGTGCGGGTGAGCTTCTCCCCCTTGGGCGTGGTGATGCGGGCCTCCAGCCGCTGCGGGAGCACGGCCTTGCTGAGGTCGTCCGGGCGGGCGGAGATG
Organism: Streptomyces sp. AJS327; assembly: GCF_013450295.1. GTDB lineage: Bacteria > Actinomycetota > Actinomycetes > Streptomycetales > Streptomycetaceae > Streptomyces. The sequence goes on along the minus strand of NZ_SKBR01000001.1, from coordinate 2,354,871 downwards.
CCGGGGGTGATCAGCAGGTCGAGCATCCGGACGGGCCGGTCGAAGCGGGCCTCGATCCACGCGCCCTTCCCTGAGCCGCTGATGCCGGGACTCCACCAGGTGTCGTTGAGCCGGTCGTTGACCAGGTCGGCGTCGTGCTTCCCGTGGGTGTCGGAGGCCCGCACGCTGGTGGGGGCGGTGGGGGCGCGCTTGGCGAAGTGGTCCCGTACCGCGTTGTAGGCGTTGCCGACGTTGAACGCCGCGTACACCACGAGGGAGAGCACGAGCACCCCGACGGTCCAGCTGAGCAGCCGGTCCAGGTTCCGGCGGAGCCGTGGCCGGTCCCCGGCCCAGGGCGCGGGCCGGTCGCGCGCGGTGAGGCGGCGCCACCAGGGCAGGCGGCCGGGTTCGGCGGGGCGCGGGGCCAGCGACATGGCGCAGCGGTGGCAGAAGTGCCGGTCCTCCCGGTTGCCGGTCTCGCACCAGGGACAGACGAGGCCGCCGTCCTCGGTTCCGGCGCCGGGGGCCCGGACGCGCGGACGGGCGGGCTCGGGCCGTCCGGGCAGTACCGGCGCCGCCTCGGGCGAGTGTGCGGCCGGGCGCTGTTCGGGGTCGCTGACCGGGATGAGCAGGGCGCGCGCCCGCTCCTCCTCCTCGTCGGTCCGCGCGGCCGGGGCGGTCTCGGTGGTGCTGTCGGGTCCGCCCGGGGCGGGCGGGGGCGGGGACGGCGGCCCGGGGGCCGCGACGGGGGGCGTGACCGGTGGTGCGGCCGGACCTCCGGGGGCCGTGCTGCCGGCGGACTCCGCGGTCCCGGTGTTCCCGTCCGCGTCGGCGCTTCCGCCGGACCCGGCGCTCGGGGGGTCCGGCGGCCCGGCGCTACCGGAGGCGGACGCTCCGGGAGCGCCGGCGCCGGTCTCGGGAGTGGGGGTGGGGGGCGTGGCCGGGGCGGAGGGGCGGTGGCCGCCACCCGGACCCGCCGGATCCGGCGTCCAGCTCAGGACGTTGCCACAGCCGTCGCAGAAGGACTGCCCGGGTGCCGGGCGGGTGCCGCACTCGGGGCAGACCTCGGCACGGCGGTCGTCGCCGCCGGGGCGGTTGCCGTGTGGGGAGGAGGGGTCGGTCACCTGTCGGTCGTCCTTTCAGCGGTGGTCACCTGGACCGTGTAGGGAATGTGCGCGGGGCGGTTGACCGCGACGAGGCGTTCCAGCCGGTACTGGTCGAGCGGGGTCGGGCTGGGCAGCGGGAGGGTGACGTGCAGCCGGGGCCGCCGCTCGCCGGGGACGGGCCCGAGAGGGCGGGCGTTCCAGCTGGCGGCGCCGCTCTCGGTGATCCGCGGCTCCGCGCCGAAGACCAGCCGGATCGCCTCGGCCAGGCCGCCGGGGGTGCCGCGCATCCGGTGCAGGCGGACCGCGGCGGCCACCGCGGCGCGCAGCTGCTCCGGGTCCTCGGGCAGGCCCGGCCCGTCGGTGGCGGCGCCGACCCACTCACCGAGCCAGCGCACGAAGTCCTCGGGCGCGAGGGTGGGTGAGAAGTAGGCGTCCAGGCAGTCGAGGACGTTGTGCAGCGGCGCGAGCACCTCGTCCAGCCCGGCCAGGAAGCGCAGCGCCAGGTCGTCGTCGGCGAACACCGCGGGCAGCATGTCCGTCAGCGGGGCGGAGGAGCGCAGCCCGTCGATCGAGCCCCGCTCGCCCGTCACGCCGCTCCCCCGGTGTCGCCGATGACCCGCACGCGGTGGTCGTAGGAGAAGACGAGGGCGGGGGCCTCCAGGTCGATGCGCTCGGTGGCGTCGCCGCGCTTTCCGGTGAGCGGGTCGGCGGGGTGCAGCAGTACCTGGTCGACGAGTTCGACGCCCGGCACCCGCTGGAGCACCGCGAAGACCTCCCCGGCCTGCACCGGCCGGCCGAACGGCCAGCCGGTGCCGTCCACTCCGCCGGTGAGCGGGTCGAGGTGGCGGTAGAGCGCGTCGTGGGCCTCGCGCCGGACCCGGTCGGTGTCGGTCCCCCGGAAGGCGTGCACCGTGGCGACGACGGTGACGCCCTGGTAGTAGGGCGGTCCGACCGCGAGCCGGGTCCCGATCAGCCGCCGCTCGTCGAGGTAGCGGGTGATCCGGTCCAGCAGGGCGTCGCCGGGCACCAGTTGCTCGAAGCGCAGCCGCCCGCCGGGGTCGGGGACGGCCTGCGGGATGACCAGCACCCGCACCGCCTGCGCGCCGTACTCGTCCGGGTCGGCGGCCAGGCAGGTGATGCGCGCGGTCTCCGGCGCCGCCCGCCGGGCCAGCTCCTCGTAGTCGCGGAGAGTGACGGCGCGGTCCTGGGCGCTGAGCGCGACGGGCGCGCGCACCTTGGCCTCCTCCACCGTCTCGCCGTCCACGCCGCCGCCCGCCGCCTCGCGGTTGGTGACCTCGGCGACGTACGGCACCGAGTCGCGCAGCACCTGGATGGCGCCCCGGGCGACGTTGCCGGAGCGGCCGCCGCCCGTGCGGTAGCGGCGGGCCCGGATGACGGCGCCCTTGGGTGGCACCGCGCCGAACTGGCGCAGGCCGCCGTCGGGTTCGCGCACGGCGGGGCCGAAGACGACCTCTCCGGTGGTGGCGTCAAGGGTCACGTGCCGGTCGTGGGGGCCGGAGCCGGCGAAGTGGCCGACGGTCTCCCAGTCCACCCAGCCGTCCCGCTCGGCGACCTGGAGGTGGAGCGGGGGCGTGTCCCCGATCACCGGCGCGTGGGCCAGGCGCAGCCGGTGGCCGGGGAGGCCCGGGGACTCGCCCAGTGGCTCGTCGCGCACGGTCTCGGCGTGCACGGACCGGGTGGTGCCGCCGATGGTGAACGCCTCGGCGGCGCGGACGGTGGGGCTGGTGGTGTAGAAGGGCTGGTCGTTCGCCGGTTCGGTGACCCGGCAGCGCAGCCAGCCCGCCTCCCGGCGGGCCGTGCGGGAGAGGGTGTGGCCGCCGGGGACGTGCAGCACCACCTCGCCGGGCCGGTTGAGGCCGCCGGTGGTGTCCCGTTCGACCTCGCAGGGCGCCCAGCCGTCGGCGGTCCACGCCTCCCAGACGAGCGGCGGCTGCCGGGGGTCGACGCCCACACCGTCGACGCGGCTCTCCAGGGTCAGCGCGACGGCGCAGTGCGGCACGGCCGCGGTGAGGCCGAACAGCAGCCGGTCGCCGGGCCGGGGCGACTCGGCGAAGCAGTGGACGTCCCGGCCCTCGCCGAGGTCGGAGGTCCGTTCGGTCACCTCCCCACCGCCGGGCTGGACCGCCAGGTACGCCAGTTCGCAGGGGAGGATGGTCAGTTCGTGCTCGGTGGCGAAGACGACCGCCTCCTCCGACTCGGTGCGCGCGGTCGCGGTCTCGGTGCCCATCGGCAGCCGCACCGGCTGCTCCTGGGGCGCGGAGAGCCAGAAGGTGATGTCGGCGCGGGCCGCGGACGGCGGGAAGAGGCTGATGCCCAGCAGGTCGAGGAAGGCCAGGTGGTTCTTCTCCGGCACCCGGTTGAGCCGGTAGACGATCTGGTCGGCCATGTGCGCGACCGTCTCGACGAGGGTGACGCCGGGGTCGGAGACGTTGTGGTCGGTCCACTCCGGCGCCCGCTGCTGGATGTAGCGCTTGGCGTCGTCGACGAACTGCTGGAAGCGGCGGTCGTCGAGGTTCGGGGAGGGCAGTGCCATCAGTGGTCGCTTCCGGAGGGGTGGTCGGGCGCGCCGGGGGCGGCCGGGGCGGAGGGGTGCTGCGGGCCCGGGCTGTCCGGGCCGTCGTGGGAGGGGATGACGTAGAACGGGAAGACCAGGCTGCGCGGGTTGTTGGTGCCGCGGATCGAGTAGCGGACGTCGATGAACAGGACGCCCTCCCCGTCGCCGGAGGTGACCGTGACGTCGTCGACCTCGATCCGGGGCTCCCAGCGGTCCAGGCTGGCGTAGACCTCGTGCTGGATGCGGCCAGCGGTGGCCTCGTTGATCGGCGCGAAGACCAACTCGTGGATGGCGCAGCCGAACTCGGGCCGCATCGGGCGCTCGCCCGGCGCGGTGGCCAGCACCAGCCGGATCGCCTCCTCGACCTCGCGCTCCCCGCTGACCAGCGCCACGCCGCCGGTCGGCCCGATACGCATCGGGAAGGCCCAGCCGGAGCCGACGAACTGCTCGGACATCAGATCACCGGCTTCCCGTTGGCGCGGACTATCCCGAGCAGGTTGACGTTGACGCCGGTGAGCGAGGCGTTCGCGATCGCGTTGATCGCCACCGCGCCCCCGGCGGAGAGCTGCGCGGCTCCTCCGGCCTTCATGCTCAGCGCCCCGACCACGGCGTCCACGGAGACCGCCCCGCTCAGCGACTTGATGTTGAGGATGGACCGGGCCTGGATGTTGAGGGTGCCGCCCTCGATGCTCAGCCGCCGCCCGGCCTTGAGGGTCAGGTCGCGTCCGGCCTCCACCGAGACCGAACGGCTGCCCGTGATGGTGACCTTGCCCCGGCTGTTGATGGTGATCTCGGTGCCGGTGCGGTCCAGGTTGACCGTCAGTTTGTCGTCGCCGCTGCTCAGCCGGACTCCGCGCTTGCCACCGACGCGCTGCTCCAGCAGGTCGACGCGGTTGCCCGCCCGGTCGGAGAGGGTGCGGCGGGTGGCGTTGCCCCGGGTGCCGTCGACCAGGGGCACGTCGCTCTGGCGCGGCTTGTCCTTGCCGTTGTACAGACCGCCGATGACGTACGGGTGGTCCAGAGCCCCCCGGTCGAAGCCGACCAGCACCTCGTCGCCCACGTCCGGCGCGATCACCGAGCCGCCCTTGACACCGCCGAACTGGACGGTGCGGGCCCAGTCGCTGACGTACATGTCGTCCAGCCAGGGGAAGCGCAGTTTGACGCGACCCTGCTTGAGCGGGTCCCGGACGTCGGTGACCAGCGCGTTGGCGACGCTGGGGAGCCGGGGCTGGGTGCCGCCACCGCCCGAGGTGAGGGCGTAGAGCGAGCGCCACTGGCGGCCGCTGACGGTCAGCAGCGTCTCGTAGTGGCGGCCGTCGCCGAAGGTGTGCCGGGCGGCGGTGATCGTGTACTTGCCCTCGAAGGGCTCACCGACGTCCGCCAGCGCGACGGGCGTTCCGGGCCGCAGCTTCGGGTTGCCCCGCACGGTGACCTCCACCTCCGCGAAGGAGCCGGTCACCTCGTCGGCGAGTGCCTCGGCGGCGTACCGGGCCTGGGCCTGGGTGTCCAGCGGCAGGTCGGTCTCGACCAGGGTGGCCCGGCCGAACTTGCGGACAGCCTCGGCCGGGGTGGTGCCGATGCTGATCCCCGGGTTGCTCTTCCCGGGCGCGCGCCCGACCAGGTCGCGCTTGGTGGTGACGTCCCAGCCGCGCGCCTCGACGGAGGTGACCTGGTCGGCGGAGGTGATCGCGGCCCGGCAGCGCAGGATGTCCACCCCGGCCTCCAGGACCTTGGGGCTCTTCTCCCGCGGGGTGCTCACCGGGGGCGCGCCGGAGGCCGGGTCGGGTTTGACGAAGTCCAGCCTCCCCTGGGGGTTGAGGGAGAGCACCCGCTCGTTCTCGTCGGCCAGCCGGCAGAGGAAGTCCCAGTCGGTGACGTTGGCCTGGGTGATGAACTCGTACTTGGCGGCGGTGGCGTCGATCTTGCCGGTGGGTACCTTGTCCTGACCGGCGAGCTTCCGCACGATGTCGGAGGCGGTCATGCCCCGGTAGCCGACCACCCGGCGCTGCCGCAGCATGCGGTGCCCGAGGTCGTAGCCGCGCACCACGGTGAAGGTGCCGGTGCCGTCGTAGTCCGTCTCCAGCCCGGTGACCTCGCCGGTCAGCAGGGGCGATCCGGCGCCCTGACCGTTGGCGACCGGCGCCAGCACCACCTCCCGGCCCATCCGGAAGCCCGCCTTCGCCAGCACCCGGCGGCGCGGGTCGCGGAAGGTCAGCTGGAAGGCGCCGGGCACCCCAGCCCCGAAGTCGACCCAGCCCGCGACGAGTTGCCGCGCGATGGTGGAGGGCAGCGGGGTGGTGCCGACCGTCACGTGGAAGACGTTGGAGAAACCTATCTGGGTCATCGGGCGCCGACCTCTTCAGCCGCCGGAAGCATCAGTTCCGTACCGGGCCGCAGGCGGCCGGGGTCGTCGATCGCGTTGGCCTCGGCGATCGCCCGCCACACCGAGGCGTCGCCGTACTCCCGCCAGGCCAGCAGCTGGAGGGAGTCGCCCGCCACCACCCGGTGCACCCGGCGGGCGGTGAGCGCGCCGGAGGTGGGGTTCTGGCCCGCGGTCCGGCTGGGGATCTCGTGCAGCTGCACCTGGCAGGTCGCGCGGATGGGCGCCCCGGTGGTGCCGAACAGCGTGTAGGAGGCGTCCACCGAGCTGATGTACGAGGTGAACCGGGCGGTGGAGAACGAACCCCACTCGAAGATCACCCACGGGGTGGAGGGCTGCTTCGCGGCGATGCTGGCCGGGGTCACCTCACAGCAGGCGAAGAGCGCCTCGACGTTCTTGCGCACCTCGTTGCTGTCCGGCTTGTCGGAGCGGTCCAGGAAGACCTCCACCGTCATCTCCCGTGGCTCGGCCCCCATGAACTCCGGTACGGCACCGTCCCGCACCGCCGCGGTGTGGCTGGCCTTCCAGCCCGCCCGGCGGCTGAGCGCCAGCTGGGACGGGTTGAAGTCGAAGTCGAAGGTGCGCATCAGCCCACCGGGTTTGGTGCTGTCGCCGGTCGGCGGCTCGTGGATGGCGAGCGTGGCCCGCACCAGGCTCTTGCCCGCGCCGCCCTTCCCCCGCCCGGCCATCTACGCCGCCCCCGCGTCGGTGAAGCCGTGGTGCGCGATCTCCAGCGTCTCGGTGGCCACCGCGGGGCTCTCGGGATCGAGCGAGGGGCCACGCCAGCTCACCGGCAGCACGTCCAGCAGCCCCCACCGGGCGACGATCGATCCGTCGGCCCGCAGCGCGGCGATCTGCGCGGTGGGCCGCACCGCCCCGTCGGCGATCGACGAGATCCAGGCGGCGACCTTCGCGGTGTCCGGGGTCAGCGGCCGGGTCAGGGTGATGTTGGAGTGGCTGACGCGGGAGGGCAGTTGCCAGACGAAGCCGTTGTTGCCGCCCTCCTGCCGCTGCTCGATCTCCACCTGCGAGGAGAGGCCCTCGCAGCCGTTGAAGTCGCCCAGGCTCTGCCCGTCGATGGTCAGGTTGAAGAAGATCGTGGAACCGGGGTCTCGGTCCTGCGGCATCGGGTGCGGCCTTCCTGCTTCCGTGCTGTTGTTCCCGTGGAGGTCAGCGGTCTCCCGCTGGTCGGGCGTGGGTGGGGCCCGCCCGGGTGCGGCCCCGGGCGCCGGGTGGTCAGCGTCTGGGGTCGCGGAGCTTGCCGACCCGCTCGCGGTCCAGCCGCAACTCCGTGCGCAGCAGCCGGGTCAGCGGGCCCACGAGCCGGTGCGTCAACTCGTCGAGCTGGCCGTCGGACAGCTTCTTCGCGTCGAAGGCGTCGCTCGGCGGGCCACCGTCCGGCTTCCGGCGCTTCCCCAGGGCCGGTGGGGACGGCCCGGGCGAGCCGGAGCCGGCCCGGTGGGAGGCGCCCTTCCTGGGCCCCCCGCCACCACCGCGCCGCTGGATCACGCCGGTGCCCGGGCTGGGTGGTGACTCCGGTGGCCGCGCTGGCTCCGGGGACGGCCGGGGCGCGGCGGCGGGCACCGGCGGCGGGCCCGGGACGGCGGACACCTGGCTCCGCGCCGCCCCACCCACCGGGGTGGCGGCCGCCGAGGACCGCGGGGCCACGGGCCGGACCGGGGGCGCCGCCGGAGCGGATCCCGGCCCGGCGGGGGGCGGGCCCCCCAGCGCGACCACGGGCCGCGCGGTACCGCTCCGGCGCTGCACCGGGGTACCGGGCGGGGCGGTGGACGGGGAACTCGCCGGGGACCCCAACGGCCCGGCGGACGCGCCGGTTTGGCCACCCGACCGGCCCGCCACCGAGCGGAGGGTCTCCCCCGGCTCCTCCGCTGACGGGACGGGCCACCGCGGTCGGACCGGCGCGGGTCCGGCTTCCGAGGGCGGTGGGGCGGACGGTGCGGCGGCACCCGGCGGGGCCGGGGACGCCACGGGCCCGCTCCCCCTCCCCGGCACCGGCGGTGCGGGCGGAGCGGAGGGCGGGGAGGGGAGGGGCACCGGGGGTGCGGCGGCCCGCTGCACGGACGGGACCGGGGAGCCGCCGGCCACACCGCCGTCGGCCACCGGCGCGAGGCGGCGGGGACGGACCGGTCGCGGGGTCCCGCCCGCCGAAGCCCCGGGAGCCGGAGCCATGGACCCACCGGACCCACCGGGCGCACCGGAGACGCGGGAGACGCCCGGCGCACCGGAGGTCACCGGGTCGCCGGGAGCGGCCGCGCCGGCGGGACGCGGCCGGAGCAGCGCCGGGTGGTCCGGGCCCAGCAGCGGGACGTCGGCACGCGCCGAGGACGCGTCAGCCACGGACCGTCCGGTGGCGCCCCCCGTCCGGTGCTGAGCGGCCCACCGGGCGGCGGACGGCGGCACCGGCGTGGCGGCGGCCCGCTGGACGCTCCGCGCGCGCGGAGCGGAGGGGGTGTTCGGAACCGTCCCGGCGGCCGGAGCGGGCCGCGGCGGCGCGGCTCCCCCGGAGCCGGAGGGCGCGGACGGCCCGGCCGAACTCCCGGACTGGCGGTGGGAGTTCGGCGTCGGCGGCGGAGACGCGGGAGCGGGGCGGGACGCCGGGACGGGGCGGGACGCGGGGGCGGACGGCGGCTGGACGGCCGGGTCCGGGGAGGCCGGAACGCCGGTGGGGCTCGTGGGGAGGCTCCCTCCCCCGCCGGACGGCGGCTCCGGCCCGCTGACCAGCGTGCCGCTGACCGGAACAGCCTCGGCCGAGGGGGCACCGGACGAGGCGCCACCGGAGGGAGGGCCGCTGGCCGGAGCGGGTCCGGACACCGGGGCGCCCAGCGCCGAACCGGCGCGGAGGGGCGTGCCGCCGCTCCCGGCTCCGGGCCGGGCGGACGCTCCGGGCGGCGCCCCGGGGGGTGACGTGGGGCCGGTGGAGGGGCGGCCGCGCGGCGCCGTTCCGGACGCTCCGGGCGGGGACTCCGGTCCCCCGGTGGGGGCGGTGGGAGGGGCACCCGGCGACGGCGCCGTGGGGCGGACGGGGCGCGGCGCCGTCGCACCGCCGGTCGCGCGCTGGACGGCCGGGCGGGCGGCGGGAGTTGGCCGCGCGGCGGAGGGTGCGGGACCGGACCCGCTCGGCGCGGGGGGCGCCGCCGCCGGACCCCGCCCGGAGGGGGCACCGGAGAGCGGCGACGGGGTGGGCGCGAGCGCGCCCGAGGGCCCGCTCGCCGGGCCGGGGGTCGCGGGGCCGGTGGCGGACGCGGTCCCCCCGGGAGGTGTGGCGTCCGGGGGGAAGTCGGCCCGCCGGGGCACGGGAGCGCCGGTGGCGGAGCGGGACCCGGTGGTCGCGCCGGGGCTCAGCGGTCGGGCGTTCGCGGGCGCGGCGGGCAGCGGGGCGCCAAGTCCGGTACGCCCGGGGGACTTTCGGGACACCGGACGGACGGCGGACGCCCCGGCCTGCTGGCCGGGGGCGGAGGGGGCGGGGCTAGCCGGGGGCGTGCGCGCGGGGCGGGACGGGGCGAGCGGAACCGTCCCGCGCACGCCCGTACCGAGTTCGGGGGCCGTACCGGGTTCGGGGGCCGGGCCGGGCCCGGGGGTCCGTGGCCGTGGGGCGGTCCCCGCCGGAGACGGGTCCGCGCCGTCGGTGGCGGGCGGGTGGCCGGGCACGGAGGGTGCGGAGGGGCTGGACGGGACGGGTGGCGCGGCGGTGGTTCCGCCGGATGACCGTGCCGGGCCTCCCCCCTCCCGTACCGGCTTGGGCGGAGGCGCGTCCGGCCCGGCGGTTCCGGAGCGCTGGAGCGCGAGGGGCCCCGGCGTCCCGGCGGGCGGGGCGGAACGGGCGGCGGGCGCGGGGCTGTTCGCGGTCGCCGGGGTCGCGGGGGCCGGGACGTGGGCGCTCCCCGGCGCCACGGCCGGGGCGGGCCCGGGAGCGGTCTCCCGGGCTGGTCCGTACGCGGGAGACGCGACCGGTTCCGTGGGGGTGGCCGCCGGTCGCGCCGGGGTGGGCCGGGCGGTGGCCGCCGCCGTGCCGGGCTCCGCTGTCCGTGGCGGGGCCAGGGCGGCCAGCGCGCGCCGGGGCGCGCCCGGGGGCACCGGGGCCCGGGTCAGTCCCGGCCGCGCGCCCGTGGCCGGGGCGGCCGGGGTGACCCGGGTGCCCCGGGCGCGCTGTACGGGGAGCGTGCCGGGCGCGGCGTCCGCGCCCTCCGCCGGGTCCGGCGGCACCGGGCCCGGGAGGTCGCCCTCGCTCGCCGGGGCCGCCACCGGCAGGGCGAGCGAGGGGCCGCCGAGCGCGCCGGGCACCGAGGGGCGCGCGGGCGTCAGGGTCCCCCGGATCATCCCGGTGGGCGCGTCGTCGAGGACGGCGTGCGACAGCCGCCCGGTGGAGAAGGACGGGTTCTGCTGGGAGGCCAGCGCGCCGGGGAAGTCCGCGGCGGCGACGGTCCGCCGCGCCGGGCCGTCGAGCACGCGCCGGATCGCGGGCAGCCCGGCGGGCCCCCGGACACCGGTGGCCACGGCGTCCGGGGACGCGGCGGCCGGGCCGGGAGCGGGGTCCGCGGCGGGTGCGGGGGCCGGCCCGGTTCCGGAGTCGCCCGGTCGCCGGGCTGCCCCGCGCCGCCGGAAACGGTCGAGGGCACCCATCAGCGCTCCGCCCCCGCGCGCGTCACCAGGTCGGCGATCCGCTCGACGTACTGGCGGCGCTCGCGGTGTTCGAGGTCCAGGATCTCCTCCAGGCTCCAGTGGAAGTGGTAGGCGACGTACGCGACCTCCTCGTGGATCCGGTCGACCGCGTACGTCACGATTCCCCCAGGCGGCTCCCGCCGAGTTCGACCTCGAACGGCTGCTCGCAGTGCGGGCAGGAGACCTCGGCCCGGGTGTGGCCCTCGGCGTTGACCTGGCGGTAGAAGTCCTGGAGGAAGGCGAGGTCGGAGGCGAACATGTTCTCCACGACGCCGTCGTGCACCTGGGGCAGCGTGCCGAGCCGGGTGATGACCCGGCCCAGCAGCACCACCGACAGGTAGGCCGGGTTCTCCTGGACGCGCAGGTCCCGCAGGGGGACCAGCTCGTCGCGCGCGGTGGCCAGCCGCATCACTCCCTCGCGGTGCACGGTGCCCGACTCGTCCACGTAGCCGCGCGGCAGCTCGAAGGCGAACTCCGTGCTGAGCTGCGGCTGTTGGACCGGCGGCGGGGCCGCGGCCGGTGCCGGGGCCACCGGCGCGGCGGGCTCCGGTTCGGTTTCGGGCGCCGCCTCCGTGGGCGGCCGGGAAGCCGTGCGCCGCATTACTCGATGACCAGTTCTTCGAAGGTGATGGTCACCGTCTCGGTGAGCGCCGCGGCCTCTCCGGCCTTCACGGTGCTGGTGTCGATCTTGCTGCACCAGGCGTTGCGCATGTTGTAGCGCTTGACCGGGTTGTTCTCGTAGTCCATCACCATGATCGTGGCGTTCTTCCGCGCCGTGGACATGGAGCCGGAGACCGACTCACTGATCCACTGGTTGAAGGCCGCGGACTGCGTCATGCCCCGCACCACCGTGCAGGTGCCGGCCTTCTTCACGCCCGGCATCTTCTTCGTCACCGGCTTGCCCTGCGCGGAGACCTGCTGGTACTCGATGACGTCCTGTTCCATGCTCAGGCCGCTGACCTCCTGGAGGTACTCGACCATGACGCCGTCGATCTGGAGGCCGAAGTTGTGTGAGGTGAGCGCGTCACCCGGCTGGAGACTCACGGTCCGCTGTCCGTCCTTGTCTGAGGGCTGATCCGACTGATCCGGCTGTACCGGCTGGTCCGGTTACGGGAGGGAGCGCGCCCGGAGGCGCGGGCGGTCACTCCTCCAACTCGCCGCTGCCGCTGGAGAACTGGGCCAGCCGGAAGATGACGAACTCGGCGGGCTTGACGGGCGCGATGCCGATCTCGCAGATGACCCGGCCCAGGTCGACGGACTCCTGCGGGTTGGTCTCGTCGTCACACTTGACGTAGAACGCCTCCTCGGGCTTGGCGCCGAAGAGGGCGCCCCCGCGCCACTCGGTGACCAGGAAGGCGGAGATGTTGCGCCGGATCCGGGCCCACAGCGCGTGGTCGTTCGGCTCGAAGACCACCCACTGGGTGCCGATCAGGATCGACTCCTCCAGGTAGTTGAAGTAGCGCCGGATGTTGAGGTAACGCCAGGCCGGGTCGGAGGAGAGGGTCCGCGCGCCCCACACCCGGATACCGCGGCCCGGGAAGGCGCGGACGCAGTTCACCCCGATCGGGTTGAGCAGGTCCTGCTCGCCCCGGGTGATCTGGGTCTCCAGGTCGACGGCGCCGCGCACGACCTCGTTGGCGGGGGCCTTGTGCACGCCGCGCTCCGAGTCGTTGCGCGCCCAGATGCCCGCGACGTGACCGCTCGGCGGCACCATCCGGGACTGCCCGGTGGCCGGGTCGAAGACCTTGACCCACGGGTAGTACAGCGCCGCGTACTTGGAGTCGTAGCCCGCCGTCTCCTGCCGCCAGACGCGCACGCCCCGGGCGTTGAGGCCGGGCGGCGGATCGATGACCGCCACGCGGTCGCCCATCAGCTCACAGTGCGCGATCATGCCGAGCTGTACGGCCTTGACCGCCTCCAGGTCGATCGCGCCCCGCTGGTAGGCGGCCATCAGGTCGGGCACGCACACCATCGAGATCTCGTCGACCGCCTCCAGGCCACCGAAGCCGGTGCGGTCCGCGGAGTCCCCCAGGTACTCGGCGGGACCGGGGTGGGCGCTGCCCGCGCTCTCCGCGGCGGGGGCGGGCGGCGGCGCGGGCAGCGCGACCGTCTGGTTCTCCGGGCGGGCCAACTGTCCCGCCGGGGCACCCTCGGTGACGGTGATGAGCTTCGAGCGCTCCTTGACCTGGGTGACGACGTAGGAGCGGCCGCCCTTCTTGCTGGCGGTCACGTCGAAGGTCTCCGCGACCCGCGAACCGTCCTTCACCAGAAGCCGGAAGCGCTCCGCCGCGCCCTCGCCCTCGGCGTCCGTCACCTCCACGCTCAGCCCCTCGGCGGCGCTGCCCGGCGCGAGGGCGGCCACCTTGAACGTGCCGAGCGGCCGCTCCTCCCCGGGCGGCAGCGCGGCGGCGCCGGAGCCCGCGGCGACCGCCGTCGCCTGGCTCGCGCCCCGGGCGGCCTCGTCCGGCGATCCGCCGACGCGCACCACGTACGCCGCCGTGCCGCCGTTGTTGAAGAAGCCGTACACCGAGTGCGCGAGGTAGTAGCCGTCCGTGAACTCACCGAACTCCGCGACGTACTGGGTCCAGTTGGTGACCAGCGTGGGGGTGTTCAGCGGCCCGCTCGGGGCGAGCCCCACGAAGGCCGCCACCGAGGTGCCCACCCCCTCGATCGGGCGTGAGCCGCCGGCCACCTCCTCCACGTAGACGCCCGGCGACAGGTACGACGGCATGCTGTGCTCTCCTCGCGGTGCGGAATGAAAGGCCAGGTCCCAGCCTTCCGCCGGCCCCCGAACGGGAGAACGGCCGCCGGTACCTACCTCGGGGCACCCTCACTGCCCAGGAGGGCAAGCCGCTCACGTGCCCGTACCGCCCGCTCCGTGCCCGCCTTCCGCCCGGACCGGCGGGTATCGTGCCCGGACCGGATCGCGGGGCCCGCGCGGAGCCCTCCGCGACGACGATCCGGGCCGTGCGGGCGGGCCCCGCGCGGTCACGCGCCCAACGGGGCAGGCGGTCACGGGTGTTCGGGCAGCACGTCTGCCCCTCGGGCGGCAGCTCTGCCCCGCAGCCTCCTGACCGGCCCGGCCGCCGCGCCTAGCGTGGTGCGGGTGAGCATCTGGACCTCCCTCGAACCCGCGTCCACGACGGTGGACCCCGGCGGCGAAACGACCGTGCGGCTACGGCTGCGCAACACCGGCGACGTCGTCGACGAGTACCGGCTCCTCCCGGTCGGGGACATCGCACCGTACGTGACCGTCGATCCCCCCAGCGTCCGGCTGTACCCGGGGACGACGGAGACCGTGCGGCTGACCTTCGCGCCGCCGCGCACCCCGGACGCCACGGCGGGGCCCAACCCCTTCGGCGTGCACGTGGTGCCCACCGAGCAGCCGGAGGCCACGACCGTCGTCGAGGGCAACCTCACCATCACGCCGTTCACCGAGGTCCGCACCGAGCTGGTCCCGCACACCGTCAAGGGCAGGTTCCGGGGACGGCCCAAGCTGGCGGTAGACAACCTCGGCAACACCAAACTCACCGCCTCGATCTCGGGCAGCGACCAGAGCGACGAGCTGTCCTACGAGATCGCCCCCGCCAACGTGCAGATCGAGCCGGGGCGCGCGGCCTTCGTCGACACCACGCTCAAACCACGGCAGATCACCTGGGCCGGGCAGAAACAGCAGCGCCCCTACACCCTGGCGCTGCGCCGCTCCGGCGGCGAACCGGTGTCGACCGAGGGCGTGTACGTCCAGCGCAGCGTGCTGCCGCCATGGCTGATGACGGTGCTGGGCCTCACGGTCGCCCTGCTCGTCACCGGGGTCATTCTCTGGTTCTCCTACAAACCCGCCGTGAACACCCGGGCGACCAGCGGTTCGGAGAACGCCGCCGCGACGAAGCTCCCCGAGGAGAAGGACTCCCCGGAGCCGGAGAAGACGGAGAAGGACGAGGAGAAGGAACCGGAGGAGGAGAAGCAGAAGCCGAAGCCACCACCGCAGAACGGCGGCGGAGGCGGGGGCGGCGACGAGAAGAAGGGCGACGGGCTGCCGGGGCCCGACCGGGTGCTCATCCGGAACGTGACCAACGAGACCTGCGTCGACATCCCCAACCCCGAGGGCCAGAAGGACGCGCCGGTCATCCACACCCAGTGCGACGGTCAGCAGGCGCCGGACAAGCAGCTGTGGAACCTGGACGTCAAGCACAAGAACGGCGGCCCCCGCAACTCCCCCCTGTTCGTCATCCGGAACGTCAAGACCAACCTGTGCCTGGACCTGCCCGACAAGGGCCCCGCCGGGATCGCCGCGCCGGTCACCCAGTACGACTGCCGCGGGGGGACGGACGACAACCAGCTGTGGTGGCTGGAGAAGCGCGGCCAGACCAGCTACTGGATCCGGAACTTCGCCAGCAACCACCAGTGCCTGGACTCCCAGACGCGGGACAACCAGGACCGCAAGCTGCTGATTTACCCCTGCAAGAAGGAGAGCGTCAACAACCACGAGTGGTGGATCGCGCAGAAGAAGTGACCGGCGGCCCGGCCCGGGGCCACGCCAGCGCCCCAGGGCCGTCCACCGCGTCCGCCCCCGGCTGCCCGTCCGGACCCGTCCCCCGGGGCCCGGGGTCCCCGGCGGCTGCCCTCCGGTCCCGGACGTCTCGTGCCCCCGTCCACCGCACCTCCCGTCCCCGCTGGCGCCCTCGCCGGGGACGGCGCGCTCCCGCACACTGGTGACCTGCCGCCGCACCGGCGGCCCCATCCGGCGGGGACGGACGAGGGAGACGGCTCATGGCGACGGCCTCCTGGCCGACAGGGCGCCGGGGCGCGCTCGCGCTCCCGGCGGGAGCGCTCCCCGCCCTCGCCTTCCCGGAACCCGGCCTCTGGTGGCTCGCCTGGGTGGCCCTCGTCCCCTGGCTGTTCCTCCTCCGCACCGCGCGCGGCCCCCGGGAGGCGGCCCTGACGGGATGGCTGGGCGGCACCGGCCTCATCCTCGCCGTCCACCACTGGCTGCTGCCGAGCCTCCACGTCTTCCTCCTGCTGCTGGCCCCGCTGATGGGCGCCCTCTGGGCGCCCTGGGGGGTGCTGGTCCGGCGGCTGCTGGGCGGCCGCCCGGGGACCGGCCGGCTGCTGGCGGCAGCCGGACTGATCCCCGCGGGATGGCTGCTGATCGAACTGGTCCGCTCCTGGGAGTACCTGGGTGGCCCCTGGGGCCTGCTCGGCGCGAGCCAGTGGCAGGTCGAACCGGCGCTGCGCGCCGCCTCGCTGGGCGGGGTCTGGCTGGTGAGCGTGGCGGTGGTGGCCGTCAACACCGGCGTGACCGCGCTGCTGACGGTGGCGGGCGCCCGGCTCCCGGCGACCGGGGTGCTGCTGGCACTCTCGCTCCTCACCGGCGCGGTCTGGGTGGGCGCGCCGGACCCCGAACCGGCGGGCACGGCGCGGGTCGCGGTGGTCCAGCCCGGACTCTCGAAGGCGCCCAGCGCGCGCTTCCGGGAGAGTGAGCGGCTGACCCGGGAGCTGGCGGGCCGCCAGCCCGACCTGGTGGTGTGGGGGGAGAGCAGCGTCGGCGTGGACCTCGGCGGCCGCCCGGCGGACCGGGCCCGGCTCACCGCGCTCTCCTCGGAGGTCGGGGCCGGGGTGCTGGTGAACGTCGACGCGCGGCGGGTGGGCGGCCCCGGCATCTACAAGACCTCGGTCCTGGCGCGGCCGGGGGGACTGGCCCGCGAGCGCTACGACAAGACGCGGCTGGTCCCCTTCGGGGAGTACATACCGGCCCGGTCGCTGCTGGGCTGGGCCACCTCCGTGGGAAAGGCGGCCGGAGAGGACCGGCGGCGGGGCACCGGCCCGGTGCTGATGCGAAGCGACGGAGTCGTCTTCGGGCCGCTGATCTGTTTCGAGAGCGCCTTCCCCGACATGAGTGCCCGGCTCACCCGGGACGGCGCCCGGCTGCTGGTCGCGCAGTCGTCCACCTCCAGCTTCCAGGGGAGCTGGGCGCCCGAGCAGCACGCGTCGCTGGGCGCGCTGCGGGCCGCCGAGACCGGCCGTCCGATGGTGCACGCGACGCTCACCGGGCAGAGCGCGGTGTACGGACCGGGGGGTGAGTCGCTGGGGCGGCTCGGCACCGACCAGCGCGGGACACTGGTGCGCGAGGTCCCGCTCGCCTCCGGCACCACGCCCTACGTCCGGTACGGGGACTGGGTGCCGGGACTCGCGCTGCTCGCGGTCGCCGGGTTCTGCGCCCTGGAGGGGGTGCGGGCGCTCCGGGCACGGCGTGGCCGGAGCGCCCGCACCCCGGACACCGGCCCGCCCGGACCGACGGTGTCCACGCCCGCGCCCCGCTGAGCCCCCACCCGCGCCCCAGCACAGCCCACGGCACGCGGCACGCGAAGCGGGGTGCGCGCGGGACGAGACGGGACACCCACGCGGGAACGCGGAGGGGGAACGGGCGGGACGCGGGGGGGGGGGGTGCCGCCCGGGAAGGCGGCTCGCTATCCGCTCCGGCCGCCCTGCGGGGGCGGGCCCGGAGGTGGCCCCGGCGCGGGCCCCTCCCCCACCGGGCCGAGGCGTTCCGCCAGCCGCAGCACGGCGGCCCGGACGCCGGTGCCGTAGGCGTCGTGCGGGAGGCCGCCGAGGAGCGCGCGGGCCCGCGCCAGCTCCCGGTGGGCGGCGGTCACCTCACCGAGCGCCCAGTGGTCGGCGGCGAGGCGCAGGTGGAGCGAGGGGTACAGGGTGCGGAGTTCCCCGGCCCGGCCGCCCTGGGCGGCGCGTTCGGCGCTCAGGGCCTCGGCGGCGGCCAGCGCCCGCCGGTCCCACTCCAGCTCGGCCCGTGGGTCGTCCTGGGTTCCGGCCAGGTAGTGCGCGATCGTGCAGCGGTGCAGGAGCGCGCCGCTCCCGGTCTCCCGCCACAGCTGGACGAGGCGGTTGCGGGCCTCCTCGCGGTCGCCCGCCCGGTGCAGCATGACCGCCTGGCCGATCCGGACCATCGTCGCGTCGTGGGACGCCTCCCGGGGTGGCTCCGCCACGGTCCCTCCTTCGCCGCCGGTGCCGCGCCGGGCCTCCGGCGCGTTGCCCCAGGCTGCCCGCTGGCCGCCGCGACACCGGGGTGACGCGCGCGAGTCGCGGGGACCGCGGCGTCACCCCGGCCGCGGGGCTCAGCCGAGGTCGGGGAGGCGCCAGTCGACGGGCTCGTGCCCGTACTCGGCGAGCGCGGCGTCGATCTGGGAGAACGGCCGCGAGCCGAGGAAGCGCCTGGCCGACAGCGGGGAGGGGTGGGCGCCCTCCACCACGGTGTGCCGCGCCGTGTCGATCAGTCGCTTCTTCTTCTTGGCGTAGTTGCCCCACAGCACGAACACCACGGGCTCCTCGCGCGCGTTCACCGCCGTGATGACGGCGTCGGTGAACTTCTCCCAGCCGACGCCCTGATGGGAGTTGGCCTGGCCCGCGCGCACCGTCAGCACCGCGTTGAGCAGCAGTACGCCCTGCCGGGCCCAGGGCATCAGGTACCCGTTGTCCGGCACGGGGTGGCCGAGGTCGTCACGCAGCTCCCGGAAGATGTTGCGGAGCGAGGGGGGCGTCCTGACGCCCGGCCGCACGGAGAAGCACAGGCCGTGTCCCTGGCCCTCGCCGTGGTACGGGTCCTGGCCGAGCACCAGCACCTTGACCCGGTCGTACGGGGTGGCGTCCAGCGCGGCGAAGACCTCCTCGCGGGGCGGGTAGACGGGTCCGTTCCGCCGTTCCTCCTCGACGAAGTCCGCCAGCTCCTTGAAGTAGGGCTGCTCGGTCTCGTCGCCCAGCGCCTCCTGCCACGATGCGGGCAGCATGCCGTCCACTCGGGTTCCCTCCGCCGTACGCTCTCGGGGCCGTTCCGGCTTCCCGCCGGGCGGCCTCCCCAACTGCCCCAGAACCTACCGGCAGCCGCTGACAGCGCCCCAACTCCCCGATCACCAGCTGGACTTCTTGTACAGCTCCCACATCTGCATCAGCACCGACGGGTCGAGGCTCCACTCCACCCCGGCGACGTCCCGGTCGGCCGCGATGTACGTCTTGCCCTGCCACAGGGGCAGCAGCCGGGCGTCGTCCGCCATCACCTTCTGCATCTTCTTGAAGGCGCGGCTGGCGGTGGCCCGGTCGCTCTGGCGGCGGGAGCGCGGCAGCAGCTCGTCGGTCAGCTCCTGGTTCTCGTAGGGCGTGTTGAGCGCGTTCTCCTTGCCGACGAACGGCGCCACGTAGTTGTCGGCGTCCGGGAAGTCCCCGAACCAGCCGCGCCCGAAGACCGGGTAGTCGCCCTTCCCGTACCCCTTCTGGAACTCGCTCCAGGGGCGGCCCCGGACGGTGATGTCGAAGAGCCCGGACGCCTCCAGCTGCCGCTTCAGCTCCTTGAACTCGCGGCGGGTCGCCTCGCCGTACCGGTCGGTGGTGTACCAGAGGGTGAGCGAGACCTTCCCGTCGATCCCGGCCTCGGTGAGCGTCTTCTTCGCCTTGGCCGTGCTGGGCTCGCCGTAGGCGTCGTAGAACGCGCTGGTGTGCCCGGTGATCCCGCTGGGCACGACCGAGTACAGCGGGTCGACGGTCCGGTCGTAGACCCTGCGCACCAGTGCCTTGCGGTCGATCACCCGCGCGACGGCCCTGCGCACCGCGGGCTTGGCGGCGTTCTCGTCCTTCGGGTTGAAGACGAGGTAGCGGGTCTCCGTCGCCGGGACCTCGGTGAGGTCGATATCGGCGCCGCCCTCGGCCTCGCGCTCCCGGAAGTCGGTGATCTGCCGGGGGGTGAGCCCGCGGTAGGTGAGGTCGATCGTGCCGCCCTTGAGCGCCTTGACCAGCGCCGCCGAGCCCGTGAAGTACCGGATGGTCACCGAGTCGTTCTTCAGCTCGGCCGGGCCGGTGTACTCGGAGTTCCTGACCAGCTCGGCCTCCTTCCCCGCCTCGTAGCTCTCCAGGACGTAGGGACCGGAGCCGACCAGCTTCCGGCCGGTGCGCAGCCGGTCGGCCGGGTAGGACTCCGGGTCGACGAGCGCGGTGGCCGGGGTGGCCAGGATGAACGGGAAGGTCGCGTCGGACTTCTTGAGGTGGAAGACCACGGTGCGGGCGTCCGGGGCCTCGACCCGGTCGAGTACGTCGAGCAGGGGGGCGGGGCCGGAGCTGGCCCGGATCGTGCGGACGCGGTCGATGGAGTGCTTGACCGCCGCCGCGTCCAGGGTGTTGCCGTTGGAGAAGGTCACGCCCTTGCGGAGGGTGCAGCGGTAGACCCGGCTGTCCGCGTCGGTGAAGGCGCAGTGCCTGGCGGCGTCCGGCTCGGGAGCGCTGGTCGAGCCAGGCAGGCTGAGCAGGGTCTGGAAGGTGTTGCGGTACAGCTCCCAGGAGCCGTCCCAGGCGGCGGCCGGGTCCAGGACGCTGGGCACACTGGTGGTGCCGACCACGATGGAGCGGTCCTTCTCGCCGCTGTCCCCCGACAGCGAACTACAGCCGGCTAACAGGGATATGAGGAGAACGATCGACCCCGTCCTCCTGCGTCCGTTCCGGTCTAACACGTAGGCGCTCCTCGGTCTGTGAGACTCGGGTGCGAAACATGACTGGTGCAAGGGGGAAGGCGCCCCGGCAGGCACCACGTCGCTCGGCGCGTGCCGATACCTCGCGCACACCTCGCGCACGGCTCCTGGACCAGAGGCGAGAGCGACCCTACCCCAGGCGATGCCCGGCGGAACATGCACTGATCACCTGGTCCCCGGACCCCGCCGACACCTGTTGACACGGGTTCAACAGCAGGTCAGCGCGGTGCGCGGGGCGCTCCACCCGCGGTGCTCCGCCGTCCCCACCAGCCGCCGACGCTGGTCGGAGAGGGTTCTGGCCACGGCGGCGGAGGGGCGGCCGGGGCCCCCGCCACCCACGCGGCGAGGTCCCCGGCGGACGCGCGGGCCGCCAACTGCGGGCGGGCCCGCGGTCGCAGTCGGCCGCCCGCGCGGCCGGTCAGTCCACCCCGGCGTTGAGGAACAGGCCCCCGTCGAGCACCAGGGTCTGGCCGGTGATCCAGCCGGCCTCCTCGGAGGTGAGGAATGCCGCGGCGCCCCCCACGTCCTCCGGGGCGCCGAGCCGCGCCATGGGGTAGCGGGCCGCGGCCTCCGCCTCCCGGCCCTCGTACAGCGCCGCGGCGAAGCGTGTCTTGACCAGGGCGGGCGCGAGCGCGTTGACGCGTGCGGTGGGCGCGAACTCGTGCGCGAGCTGGAGGGTGAGGTTGACCATCGCCGCCTTGCTCATGCCGTAGGCCCCGATGAACGGGGAGGCCGAGACGCCCGCGATGGAGGCGATGTTGAGGATGCTGCCCCCGTTCTCCCGCTGCCAGGCGGCCCAGGCGTGCTGTGCGAAGCCGAGCGCCGAGAGGACGTTCATCTCGAAGGTCTTGCGCACCGCTCCGATGTCGAGGTCGGCCAGCGCCCCGAACACCGGGTTGGTTCCCGCGTTGTTGACCAGGTGGTCCAGCCGCCCGTACTGCTCCATGACCCGCTCGACCACGTGGGCCTGGTGCTCGGGGTCGTGCGCCTTGCCGGGCACGCCCATCGCGCGCTCCGGGCTGAGCTGTTCGACGGCCGCCTTGAGCGACTCCTCGTTCCGGCCCGTGACGCACACCCGGTCACCCCGGGCGACCAGGGCCTCCGCGATGGCGAAGCCGATCCCCCGGCTGCCGCCCGTGATGAGGGCGACCTTTCCGCTGTCCTCCAGCGCTGCCATCTCGCCTTCCTCCCGCTTCAGTTGAGGGGGCCACCGGCCACGTACAGCACCTGGCCGGAGACGAAGCCCGCCTGGTCACCCGCGAAGAAGGCGATGGCGTTGGCGATGTCCTCGGGGCGCCCCACCCGGCGCACCGGGATCTGGGAGGCCGCGGCGGCCTGGAAGTCCTCGAAGCCCATGCCCACCCGCTCGGCCGTCGCCGCGGTCATGTCGGTGGCGATGAATCCGGGCGCCACGGCGTTGGCGGTGATGCCGAACTTGCCCAGCTCCTTGGCGAGCGTCTTGGTGAAGCCCTGGAGACCCGCCTTGGCCGCCGCGTAGTTGACCTGGCCACGGTTGCCCAGCGCGGAGGACGAGGACAGGTTGACGATCCGGCCGAAGCCCGCGTCGACCATGTGCTTCTGGCAGGCCCGGGACATCAGGAAGCTACCGCGCAGGTGGATGCTGAGCACGGTGTCCCAGTCGTCGTCGCTCATCTTGAAGAGCAGGTTGTCGCGGAGCACCCCGGCGTTGTTCACCAGGATGGTCGGGGCGCCCAGCTCCTCGGCGACCCGGGCGACCGCGGCCTCGACGGCCGCCGAGTCGGCGACGTCGCAGCCCACCGCGAGGGCCTTCCCGCCCGCGGCGGTGATCTGCTCCACCGTGTCCTGACACGCCGCCTCGTCGAGGTCGAGTACCGCGACGGCGCGGCCCTCCTCGGCCAGCCGGACGGCGCTCGCGGCACCGATGCCCCGGGCGGCACCCGTCACGACGGCGACGCGCTGCTCGGTAGTGGACATGCTGTTCTCCTCGGCCTGAGATGAGTGAGCAACCGCTTAGTACCCACGGCTGTCGTGACGCTATGAGGCCGAACACGCCCTGTCAACGGTGTCGGTGGCCCGGCGGGGCGGCGCACCGCCGGTCAGGGCGGCGTCCCGCGCGGCTCAGCGCACCAGCAGCGCGAGCAGCCGCTCGGCCTCCGCCTCCGGGTCCCGGGTGAGCCCGGTGTGCACCGGCCCCGGTTGCACCACGGTGCTGCGGGGCGCGACCAGCCAGCGGAAGCGCCGGCCGGGGTCGTCCCCCGCCGCCTGCCCCGCGGCGCCGCCCCCACGGCAGACGCCCTCGACGGCGCCCAGCGCGGCCCGCACCCCCGCCAGGTCCACATCGGCGTCCAGCGCGCGCAACCGCGCCTCGTCCAGCGCGGTGCGCGCGGTGACGTAGGAGTGGGCCCGGCAGTAGAGCACCACCCCGGCGTTGATCAGTTCCCCGCGTTCCACCCGGGGGACGACGCGCAGCAGCGCGTACTCGAAGAGGTCGAGGCCGTCGGACGTCACGCGGCGTCACCGGCCCACGGCGTGGAGCGCCCGGTGAGCCAGCCCGGGGCGCGCGAGGGCCCGTCGACGCTGGGCTCGCCGAGCGTGATCCGCTCGTGCAGCGAGCGGGCGCGGGCCGCGAGCACCTCCGCGTAGGCCGCGCGGACCTCCTGGGGACTGGCGAACCCGGGCTCCTCGGCCAGCCACTCGTCCGGCACCTCGGCGGCGCACCACGCGAGCAGCTCCTCCGTCACCCGGGGGGCCAACTCGGCCGCCGCGCCCGCCACATCGGGCCCGAAGGAGGCGAGCGCGTGGTCGGAGGCGTCGTAGACCCTGGCCGCGGACCCCGCGGCGGACGGCCAGTTGTGGTGCCAGATGAGCGTGGCCCCGTGGTCGATCAGCCACAACTCCTCATGCCACACCAGCAGGTTGGGGTTACGCCAGGAGCGGTCCACGTTGTTGACCAGCGCGTCGAACCACACCACCCGGCCCGCCTCCACGGGGTCGACGGCGAAGGCGAGCGGGTCGAAGCCCAGCGAGCCGGGCAGGAAGTCCATGCCGAGGTTGAGCCCGCCACTGGACTTCAGCAGGTCCTGCACCTCCTCGTCCGGCTCGGCCAGGCCGATCGCCGGATCCACCCGTACACCCACGAGTTCGGGTACGCGCAGTCCGAGCGCGCGAGCCAGCCGCCCGGCGAGG
Source organism: Streptomyces sp. AJS327 (assembly GCF_013450295.1). Taxonomy (GTDB): domain Bacteria; phylum Actinomycetota; class Actinomycetes; order Streptomycetales; family Streptomycetaceae; genus Streptomyces. The sequence goes on along the minus strand of NZ_SKBR01000001.1, from coordinate 2,331,459 downwards.
AACTCGGCCACGAGCGTCTTACGGCCCTGGCCCGCGCCGGTGAACTTGACCACGTAGGTGCCGAGATCGTCCGCCTCGACGAGTCCGGGCAGCGAACCGCCCTCCCGCAGGGGCGTGACGTAGCGGGTCGCGGTGACGTCGGTGAGCATCCCGCCAGGCTATACGCGCCGTCCTCGGGCGGTCCCCACGCCGGACGCGACCGAGCACCGGGACCGCCGAAGCCCCGCTCCGGGGGTCGGCGTGGCCCGCTCGGCGCGAGCGGGCCAGCGCCACGGCGCCGGATCAGTACTCCGGGCAGTGGTCGCCCGGCGCGAGCCCCCCGCGCTCGTCACCCTTCAGGTAGACGGCGCTGACGAAGAACGACTTCCGTCCGCCCTGCCGCTGCCCCGTGGACACCCAGATGTCGTTGGTGACGCCGTTGTCCCTGACGGTTTCCCCGCGGACCCAGCAGAGGCCCAGCGTGGGCCGGTTGGGCGCCAGCGTTCCCAGGACCGCGCTGTTGGTGGTCGCGTAGTCGCGAATCCGGACGGTCTCGTACGCCTCGATCATGGCCGACCGCGGCTCCGCGGACGCCGCCACGGAGGGTCCGGCCAGAGTGCCCACCGACGCCATCGCCGCACCGGCCGCGATCAGTAACGTCCCCATGCGATTCACTTCTTGTCCCCCGAAATCCCTTGTTGCCTGACAACTTCCCATCCATCAGAGCACATCCCGGCCGCTGGATGAAGCCCTCCTCGGGCGGTCCCCGCGCCCGTCCGCCGCGGCGCGGGGGTGGCGCGGTTCGCGTCCCGCGCGTTCGCCCGCGCGTCGGACCGTGGTCGTGACGCCCTCCCCTCCGGCTCTCGTGAACGGCCCCGCCCCGAACGTGGGGTGGTCCGAACCGGGCGTGGGCGCAGGGGGGTTGGGGTGGGGCGGGGTGGCGGCGGACGGGGTGCCCTACCCGGATCCGCCGGACGCCGTCTACGCTGGCGGCGCAGCTGGTTCGCCCCACCCGCCAGGTGGGCGCGTCGCAAGAGGGAACCCGGTGAGAGTCCGGGACTGCCCCGCAGCGGTGAGTGGGAACGACCGCCGTCAACGGCACTGGGCGCAGGGCGCCCGGGAAGCGACGGCCAGTAGGAGTCCGCCGGACCCGGTGTCCGGCGGGAACGCCCGCGAGTCCGAAGACCTGCCCGTTGCCCGCGCACGCTCCCGCGTGTGCGGTCCTCCCGGTGACCTCGAGGGCGGGTCGGCGAACAGTGTCCAGCCGGACGGGCGCGCACCGCGCGCGGCGTCCGTGGTCTCCGTCCCCTTCGCGTCCCCGTGCCCGTCCCGGGAGCACGACAGATATCTCGCGAAGGAGATCTCCGTGACAGCCACGTCCGCGACCACGGCGGCACGGGCCACCGTGTACGGCTACCCGCGCCAGGGCCCGAACCGGGAGCTGAAGAAGGCCGTCGAGGGCTACTGGAGGGGTCGCGTCACCCTCGGGGCCCTGCGGCAGACCGCGATCGACCTGCGCGCCGCCACCTGGCGGCGGCTCGCCGGGGCCGGTGTCCACGAGGTGCCGACCGGCGACTTCTCGTACTACGACCACGTGCTGGACACCAGCGTCATGGTCGGCGCCGTCCCGGAACGCCACCGGGCCGCCGTCGAAGCCGATCCGCTGGACGGGTACTTCGCCATGGCACGCGGCACCCAGGAGGTCGCGCCGCTGGAGATGACCAAGTGGTTCGACACCAACTACCACTATCTGGTGCCCGAGTTGGGCCCGGACACGGTCTTCACCGCCGACTCGTCCCGGCAGGTCGCGCACCTCGGGGAGGCCCTGGCCCTCGGCCTCACACCCCGGCCGGTCCTCGTCGGGCCGGTGACGTACCTGCTGCTAGCCAAACCCGCGCCGGGCGTCCCCGCGGACTTCGAGCCGCTCAGCCTGCTGGAGCGGCTGCTGCCGGTGTACGGCGAGATCCTGGCCGATCTGCGGGCCGCCGGGGCCGAGTGGGCGCAGCTCGACGAACCGGCCCTCGTCCAGGACCGCTCCGCCGCGGAGCTGGACGCCGCGGCGCGCGCCTACCGGGAGCTGGGCGGGCTCGCCGACCGGCCCCGGCTGCTGGTCGCCTCGTACTTCGACCGTCTCGGGGACGCCCTGCCGGTGCTGGCGAAGAGCCCCGTCGAGGGGCTGGCCCTGGACTTCACGGGGCGGGCCGCGGTCAACGTGGACGCGCTCGCCGCCGTCGGCGGGCTGCCCGGAAAGCGCCTGGTCGCGGGCGTCGTAGACGGACGGAACGTCTGGATCAACGACCTGGGCGCCTCCCTCACCACGCTCGGGACCCTGCTGGGCCTGGCCGGCCGGGTCGACGTGGCGCCCTCCTGCTCCCTGCTGCACGTGCCGCTGGACGCCCGGGCCGAGCGCGACCTCGACGGGGAGGTGTCGCGCTGGCTGGCGTTCGCGCGGCAGAAGACGGACGAGGTCGTCACCCTCGCCCGGGGCCTCTCGGAGGGCACGGCCGCGATCGCCGGGACGCTGTCCGCCAACCGCGCCGACCTGGCCTCGCGCGCCGCGTCCTCGCTCACCCACGACGCGGCGGTGCGGGCCCGCGCCACAGCGGTGACCGAGGCGGACTCCCGCAGGTCGCAGCCGTACGCCGAGCGCGCCGCCGCCCAACGGGCGCGTCTGGGGCTGCCGTTGCTGCCGACCACCACCGTCGGCTCCTTCCCGCAGACCCCGGCGCTGCGCGCGGCCCGTGCCGAGCTGCGCGCCGGGCGGCTCGACACGGAGGGCTACGAGGAGCGCGTCCGCACCGAGATCCGCGACGTGCTCGCCTTCCAGGAGCGGGCGGGCATCGACGTCCTGGTCCACGGCGAACCCGAACGCAACGACATGGTGCAGTACTTCGCGGAGCGGCTCACCGGCTACCTGGCCACCCAGCACGGCTGGGTCCAGTCCTACGGCACCCGCTACGTGCGCCCGCCGATCCTCGCGGGCGACGTCTCGCGCCCGGCTCCGCTGACGGTGCGCTGGACGACCTACGCCCAGTCGCTGGCCCGGCGGCCCGTCAAGGGGATGCTGACCGGGCCGGTCACCATGCTCGCCTGGTCCTTCGTCCGGGACGACCAGCCGCTCGGCGACACCGCGCGGCAGGTCGCCCTCGCCCTGCGCGACGAGGTCAACGAGCTGGAGGCGGCGGGGACTTCGGTGATCCAGGTGGACGAGCCGGCGCTGCGCGAGACCCTGCCGCTGCGCGCCGCCGACCACGGGGCGTACCTGGCGTGGGCCACCGAGGCGTTCCGGCTGTCCACCAGCGGCGTGCTCCCGGACACGCAGATCCACACACACATGTGCTACGCCGAGTTCGGCGACGTCATCCAGGCGATCGACGACCTCGACGCGGACGTCATCAGTCTGGAGGCGGCCCGCTCGCACATGCGGGTCGCGCACGAGCTGGCCGCCCACGGCTATCCACGCGAGGCGGGTCCCGGGGTGTACGACATCCACTCCCCGCGCGTCCCGAGCGTGGAGGAGGCGGCGGCGCTGCTGCGGGAGGGGCTCGGGGCGATCCCGCCCGAGCGCCTGTGGGTGAACCCCGACTGCGGGCTGAAGACCCGGGGCTGGCCGGAGACCCGGGCCTCGCTGGAGAACCTGGTGGCGGCGGCGCGTACGGTCCGCCGCGAACTCCCCGGCTCCCAGGGCTGACGCGCGGGACGCGGCCCGGGACGGTGTGTGGCTTTCCCTCACCGTCCCGGGCCGCGCCCTAGGCTGGCGCGCGGGGACGCCGCCGCTGGCGTTCCCCGGACGACGAGGGGGGCGCGGTGCTCACATGGCGACGGGTGACGGAGGCCGACCTCGGTCTGCTGCGTGAGTGGCTCGCGCGGCCACACGTGGCCCGCTGGTGGAACCACGACACCTCCGCCGAGGGCGTCGAGCGGGACTTCGGCCCGGCGATCCGGGGCGAGGAGCCGTCCGAGGACCTGCTGGTCCTGCTGGAGGGCGTTCCGGTCGGGCTGGTCCAGCGCTGCCGGTTCGCGGACTACCCCGACTACCAGGCCGAGCTGGCGGGCCAGCTCGACCTGCCCGGTACGGCGGTCACCCTCGACTACCTGGTGGGCGACCCGGACCGGGTGGGCGGAGGGCTCGGCCCCCGGATCATCCGGGCGGTCGTGGCGGCCACCTGGGCCGACCATCCGGACGCGGCCGCCGTCGTGGTGCCCGTCCAGGCCGCCAACCGCCGTTCCTGGCGCGCCCTGGAGAAGGCGGGGCTGGTCCACGTCGGCGAGGTCGACCTGACGCCGGACAACCCCGCCGACAGCCAGGCCCACCGCGTCTACCGCGCCAGCCGGCCGGAGCGCGACCACCCACGGTGACCGTCGCCCGCGCCGGGAGGCCGGTGGGCCGGAGGATCACTGGGCCGGGAGGAGCCGCGCGGCGGCCTCGGTGATGGTCCGCACGGCGTGGGTGAGCGTGGGGTTCTCCCGGGCTCCCAGCCGGGTGACCGCCATGACCCGGCGGGCCGGGGCGGGTTCGCCACGCAGCGGGACGCGGGCGACGGGCGGGTCGTCGCGCAGCCGGGCGAGGCGCGGGACGAGGATCACCCCGAAGCCGTGCGCGACGAGCGCGGTGCCGGTGTCCCACTCGTCCGCGTAGTGGGCGATGTGCGGGGTGAAGCCCGCGCTCATGCAGGCCGCGAGCACCAGTTGGTGGTAGGTGGTGCCGGGGTTGCCGACGATCCAGGACTCGCGGGCCGCGTCCGCCAGCGTGACGCGCTCCCGCCCGGCCAGCGGGTGGCCGCGCGGCACGACCAGGTCGAGCGGGTCGTCCAGCAGCGGCCGCTGGTCGAAGCGGTCGTCCGTCATGGGCGGTGAGTCCGCCGTGACGACCAGCAGCGCGAGGTCGGCCTCCTCGGAGAGCAGCAGGTCGAAGCAGCGGTCCGGCTCGGCCTCGATGATGCGTACCGTCAACTGCGGGTAGGCGTCGCGCAGTCCGGCGGCGGCCGGGGGCAGCAGACGGCTGGCGGCGGTGGAGAAGCCACAGAGCGTGACCCGGCCGGTGGGCTCGCTGCCGAGTGCCGCCAGTTCGGTCCGGGCGCGCTCCCACTGTTCCTGGAGCCGCTCGGCGTGCTGGAGGAGCACCCGGGCCGCGTTGGTGAGGCGGATGCCCCGGCCGTGGTGGACGACCAGCTCCACGCCGACCGCGGCGGCGAGCTGACGCAGCTGGTACGAGACGGCGGACGGGGTGTAGTGCAGCACCTGGGCCGCGGCGGTCACCGTGCCGTGCTCGGCGACCATCTGGAGGATCCGGAGCCGGGCGTCAATCATGCGAACAGTTTGCACGGTCAGCCGGAAAATCGTTCGTTTCCCCTTGGCTTTCGGTGCTGGCCGGGGCGGGACACGGGCTGGCCTTCAGCGGGGCCGCCCGGGCGGTGGACGCGCGGACTCCGGACGGCCACCGGGCCGGGGTCGGGGCCATGCTCTACCTCCTGTTCTACCTGGGGTCGGGGGTGCCCGCCGTCGCCGTGGGGCCGCTGACCACCTGGCCGCCGCTGACCCGCGCGGTGACGGTGCCGGGCTGGGCCGGTGTGGCGGCGGGGGTGGCCGCCCCGCTGGTCACCCGCTCCCCCGGCGCCGCGCGCGGGCGGGGCCTCGCGCCGCGCCTGGTCAGGCGTCAACGACCAGGTTCTCCAGCGGTGTTGAGCAGCACAGCAGGATCCGGCCGGCGGCCTCGTCCCGGGGGCCGAGGCCGCCGGAGTGCCGCGTCTCGACCGAGCCCCGGAGGAGGGTGGTCGCGCAGGAGCCGCACACACCCTGCCCGCAGGAGGACGGGAGCGTGATCCCGGCACGCGCGGCGGCCTCCAGTACGGGGGTTCCGGCGGCGCACGGGAGGGTGGTTCCGCTGCGGGACAGCTCCACCGTGTACGTGACGGCGTCCCCCTCCCCCGACCCGGCCCCGGGCGGGGCCTCGTTGCCGGGCGGGGTGGAGGGTGCGCCGGGCGGGGCCGGGGCGCCGAAGCCCTCCTGGTGGTAGCGGTCCGCCGGAAGGCCGTCCGCCGCGAGCATCCGCCGGACCGCGCGCAGGTAGCCGGGCGGCCCGCAGGCGAACACCGTCCGGTCCCGGAGGTCGGGGACGATCCGGCGCAGCAGGGCGGGTGTGAGACGCCCCCGGTGACCCGGCCAGCGGGGCTCCCCGGGGCCGTCGTACTCGCAGACGTGGGCGACGCGGATGGCCGGCGAGGTCTCCGCGATCAGGTCCAGTTCCCGGCGGAAGGGGATGTCCGCGGGGGTGCGCGCGCTGTGCAGGAAGACCACGTCCGTGGGGGCGGCGAGGTCGTGGAGCGTCCTGGTCATGGACATCAGGGGGGTGATCCCGCTGCCGCCGGAGAGGAAGAGGTAGGCGGGCGCCGGGTGCCGGGCCGTGGAGAAGCGGCCGAGTGGCCCCCGCGCGCGCACCGTGGTCCCCGGGGTCAGGTGGGTGTGCAGCCAGTTCGAGACCCGGCCGCCGGGGACCCGCCTCACGGTGATCGCGACGAGGTGCGGACGTGTCGGCGGGGAGGAGAGGGTGTAGTTGCGGCCCGTCCGCACGCCGTCGACCTCGAAGGTGAAGGCGAGGTGCTGGCCGGGTTGGTACCGGAAGAGGCCTGGTACGACCGGTTCGAACACGAAGGTCCTGGTGTCGTGGGTGACGTCGAGGACCCGCCGGCAGCGCAGCGTCCACTCCCCGGGGGCGGCCGGGGCGGACCCGGGCGCGGCGGCCTCCGCTGGGCCCGCGCCGTCCGCCGGGGTCGTCAGGAGGTCCGTCATCCCAGGACCTCCCGGAGGCGGGCGATGTACCAGGCGCAGAACGCCTCGACCTGGTACTCGGTCGGGGCGTACGGGCCGGGGGTGTAGGCCGGGCTGGAGACGCCGCGCTGGGCGCGGGCGACGAACCGGGCGTCCTGCTCGTTGGTGGCGGTCCACACGGCCCGGAGCGTGTCGAGGTCGTAGTCCACGCCCTCGACCGCCTCCGGGTGGACGAGCCAGGTGGTGCGCAGCAGCGTGCGGTCGGGGGCGAGGGGGCGGACGCTGAAGGTGATCGCGTGGTCGGCGACCACGTGGAACCAGGAGCTGGGCTGGAGGTGCAGCGCCAGGTGCCCGAGCCGCCGGGTGGGCAGGTCGCCCAGCGTGCGGCGGCTGGCGGCCCTGCCGTCCGGGGTGAAGGACTCCCCGGCGAGGTCGAGCGCGTCACGCTGGATCCGGAACCCCACGGGGCGGGCCTCCAGTTCCTCGATGAGCGCGTACGGCAGGCCGAGCCGTTCGTACGTCGCGCGCAGTTCCGCGTCGGCCCGCAGGTACCGCTCGTGCGCCGGGCGGAGGTGCGGGGGCAGCGTCTCCTCGGTGTGGCCGTAGGTGGGGAAGAAGGTGCGGAGCAGTTCGGGGTGGCCGTCGCAGTGGTAGCACTCCCGGTTGTTCTCCATGACGAGCTTCCAGTTGCCGTGTTCGACCAGGTCGGCGCGGGCCGCCACCCTGGCGTGCCGCAGGTCGTGGGGCAGCAGGTACGGCTCGACGCGCGCGGCGATCTCGTCGAAGCCGGGGGCCGGTTCGTCGGCGAGGCAGACGAAGAGCAGCCCGCCGACCGCCCGGACGTGCACCGGCCGGAGGCCGAGGCGGCCGGGGTCGGCGTCGGCGGGCTGGGACGGGGCGTGCCGGAGGCGGCCGTCCGTCCCGTAGGTCCACCGGTGGTAGGCGCAGACGAGGTTGCGGGCGGAGCCGCGCTCCGCGTCCAGCAGGCGGGAGCCGCGGTGACGGCAGACGTTGTGGAACGCCCGGAGGGTGGAGTCGGCGTCGCGGAGGACGATCAGGGGGTACGGCCCGATCTCCAGGGTGAGGTAGTCACCGGGCTCGGGGATCTCCGCCTCGGGCGCCACGAACAGCCACTGGCGGGCGAAGATCGCCGCGATGTCGAGGGCGTGGAACTCGGGGTCGGTGTAGAAGGGCCGCTCCAGGGCGCGGCCCGGGACCCGTCGTTCCACCGCGGCCCGGAGCCGGTCCGTCCCCGGACGGACGTCTTCCGCTGCTGTCACGCCGTGCTCCTCTCGTTGCTGGTGTCCGTGGTTCGGGGCGCGCTCGCCGGAGTCGCCGTGGGGCTCGCGCCAGAGCGCGGTGGCTCGGTGCGGTCGGCCGGAGCGCGCTCGGCCGGTGCTGTCGGTGCGCCGCCTCGGCGGTGCGGCTGTCACCGCCCGGGATGTCCCGGGTACCTGGTGTCCGGGGCCCCGGCTCCCGCCGGAGACCCGGGCGGCAAGGCCCGGTGGGCGCTACGGCGGGCGTTTCCGCGTTGGGGGTGGGGTCACAGGGCCATACAGAGGCGCAGCGCGTCGAGCACCGCGGCGTGGATGGTGCGGCTGGTCACCGCGTCGCCCACGCGGAACAGCTGGTAGCGGCCCGCCGGGTTGGCGACCTCGCGCTGGGGCGTGCCCGCCAGCAGGTCGGTGTGGTTGACCCGGCCCAGGTTGCTCGACTCGGGGAGCAGCTCCCAGTAGAGCGGCGCGTGGGGCAGCGTGCCGTGCTCCACCACCACGTGCCGCACGGTCCGTTCCGTCGCGCGCTCCGCGTAGGCGCTGCGCAGTGTCGCGGTGAGCCGCCCGTCCGCGCGGCGCACGGCCGTCAGGTGGTGGGCCAGCGTCGTCGTCACCCCGTGTTCGGCGAACGCCCGGAGGTACGCGGGGGAGTTCATACCGCCGACCTCCGGCGCGAGGGTCCGCTCCGGGGTCACGTACTCGACCGGGACCCCGTACCGGACGAGCACCTCGACGGCGTCCGGGCCCGGGTGGGCGCCGTTGTCGTCGTAGAGCAGCACCGGACCGCGGGGGCGCAGGCCGCCGCCGAGCACGTCCCAGGTGTCGGCCACCAGGTCGGCGCCCTCCTCCAGGAACGAGGTGTTCGGCAGCCCCCCGGTGGCGACGAGGACCACGTCCGGGTGGTGCGCGCGCACGTCCGCCGCCTCGGCCAGGGTGCCGAACCGCAGGTCGACGCCGAGCAGTCGGCACTCGCTCACCCGCCAGTCGACGATGCCCAGCAGCTCGCGCCGCCGGGGGTTGGCGGCGGCGACGCGGAGCTGTCCGCCAGGGAGTTCACCGGCCTCGTAGAGCACGACCTCGTGTCCGCGCTCGCCCAGCACCCGGGCCGCCTCCAGGCCCGCGGGACCGCCCCCGACGACCACCGCCCTGCGCCGCCGGGACGCGGGCGGAACCGTGTGCGGCAGCCGCGCCTCGCGGCCGGTCGCCGGGTTGTGGACGCACTTGGTGTCACCGGACGCGTAGATCGCGTCCAGGCAGTAACTCGCGCCCACGCAGGGCCGGATGCGGTCCTCCGCCCCGTCGGCCACCTTCCGCGTCAGATGCGGGTCCGCGATCTGCGGCCGGGTCATGCCGACGAGGTCGAGCAGGCCCTCGCGTACGGCGTACCGCGCGGTGGCGACGTCCGTGATCCGGCCCGCGTGCATCACGGGCACCCCGAGGCGGCGCCGGATCTCCGCGCTGAACTCCAGGAACGGCGCCGAGGGCGTTCCCATCGACGGGATCGTCCGGGCCAGCGCGGCGTCGCTCTCGATCGAGCCCCGGATGGTGCTGAGGAAGTCGACGCCGTCCGCGAGGTACCGCCGGGCCGCCTCCAGGCCCTCGTCCAGAGTCAGCCCGTCCGGCCGGTCCTCGTCGAGGGTCATCCGGATACCGACGGCGAACTCCGGCCCGACCGCCTCCCGGACCGCTCGGATCACCCGGCGGGGGAAGGCCGTCCGGCGGTCCAGGCTCCCGCCGAGTTCGTCGCTCCGGTGGTTGGTCGCGGGCGAGAGGAAGCTGTCCAGGAGGTGGCCGTACGACTGGATCTCGACGCCGTCCAGCCCGGCGTCCCGGCAGCGTGCCGCGGCGTCGGCGTAGTCCCGCACGACGCGGTCCAGGTCCCACGGTTCGGCCTCCTTGGGGAAGGCGCGGTGGGCGGGTTCCCGCAGTGGTGAGGCGGACAGCACCGGAAGCCAGTCGCCGGTGTCGTTCCTGGTCCGCCGCCCCAGGTGGGTGATCTGGCACATGACGGCGGCTCCCTCGGCGTGGACGTCGTCGGCCAGCCGCCGGAGCCAGGGCACCACCTCGTCGCGGTAGAGCAGGAGGTTCCCGAAGGCGGGTGGGCTGTCCGGGGAGACGACGGCGGAGCCGCCGATCATCGTCAGCCCCACCCCGCCCCGCGCCTTCTCCAGGTGGTACCTGCGATAGCGGTCACCGGGCACTCCGCCCTCGCCGTACGCCGGTTCGTGCGAGGTGCTGACCACCCTGTTGCGCAGGGTGAGGTTCTTCAGTGTGAAGGGTCGCAGCAGGGGGTCCGTCGCTCTGGGCATGGCGCTCCTTGTGAACCCGTCCGAAGGGGACCGGAGGGGGTGCCGCGTCGCCGCGCGCCGCGGCGGCCCGGCGCTCCGGGCTGACCGGGGGAACTCGCTGAGCCGGAGAACTGGTAACGGGGAGACTGGTTGAACCGGGAGACCGCGGCGACGCCTAACCGCCCCGACCAGCCGCGCGGCCGGGGGTGTTGACCACTCTCGCGGTACACCCCCAGCGTGGGGCCGGGACCGCGCGCGGACAATCAAACGCTCCCGCAGGACACCGTGCGAACGCGCTGCACGATCGACACCTACCGGGCACCTTCCGCCCGAACTCCGCCCGTGCTACCGGAGCGTCACCCGACTCCCCGTCATGACACCTCGGTCTTCCGGGAGTTGGGCGCGAAGATGGTGCCCGGGGCGCCGTCGTGACGGCGACGGGCCGAGCCGGGCCCGGACGCCTCCCCGCCAACAACCGCCGCTGGCACCGGAGATGCCCATGCCCCCGCGTGGGCGGGCCCGTTGGGCACGGTCCCCGCGCACCGGGGTGCTGCCCCGCCGGGCCTGGCCACCGGGGGGCTGTACGCCAACACGCCCTCGGATGACGCGAGTCGGGGTTCCGGCACGCGGGCGGAGGAGTCGCCGGGCCCGGGCTCAGCGCGTGCGCGCGGCCCCCCGGGTGGCGGCGATCAGCCGTGCCTCGGCGTCGGCGCCCGGGCTGATCCGGGGCAGCCGCCACAGGAAGACCGCCCCGGCGAGCCACCAGGCTCCGACGATGACCCACTCGGACGGCCAGCTCAGCGCCGCGGGCATGCCGGGGAGGTACAGCACCGCCAGCCCCAGGCTGAGCAGCAGTCCGGTGACGCCCACGGCCGGGCCCGCCGGGGTGCGGAACGGCCGTTCCATCCCCGGCTCCCGGCGGCGCAGGGTGAGGAAGGACAGCACCACCACCACGTAGCTGACGACGATGTTGATGCCACCGGCGTTGACCAGCCACTCCAGCATGGGGCTGCCGAACAGCGGCGCCACCATGGACAGTCCGCCGACGAACAGCACGGCGTTGGACGGGGTGCGGAACCGCGGGTGCAGCCGGCCGAACCAGCGCGGCACCATGCCGGAGACCGCCATCGCGTACAGCAGCCTGCTGCCACCGATGAGGAAGGCGTTCCAGCTCGTGAGGATGCCCGCGATCCCGCCGAGGATCAGGACGTCTCCCATCGCCTGGCTGTTCCACAGCGCCGCCATCGCGTCGGCGGAGGCCAGTTCGGAGTCGGCGAGCCCGGCGGCGTCCAGCCCGGACCCCACGGTGAGCATGATGAGGACGTACCAGGCGCAGGCGCAGAGCACCGAGATGACCAGCAGCCTGCCCACCTGCCGGTGCGGCAGCCGTATCTCGGAGGCGGACTGCGGGATGACGTCGAAGCCGACGAACAGGAAGGGCACCGCGACGAGGACCAGGACGACCCCGTTCGCGCCGTCGCGGAACAGCGGCTCCATCGTCCGTGCCGAACCGCCGCTCAGGGAGCCGAGCAGCAGGGCCGCGCCCGCACAGAGCAGGAAGAGCACGGCGATGGTCTGGAAGACACCGGCCGCGCGGATCCCCACGTAGTTCAGCGCGGTGATGACCGCGGCCGCCACCACCCCGACGGCCACCCACGTGAGGTGCACGTCGAAGCCGGTGATGGTCCACAACCGCCCGGCGAGCATGTCGGGGAACAGGTAGAGCACCGTCTGGGGCAGGGCCACCGCCTCGAACGCGGCCACCGACACGTAGCCCAGCACCATCGCCCAGGAGGCGACGAAGGCGGCGCGTCCGCCCAACGCCCGGAGCGCGTAGTGGTGTTCACCTCCGGCGTGCGGCAGGGCCGCGACGAGTTCGGCGTAGGCCAGTCCGACCAGCGCCACCACGAAGCCACCGATGACGAACGCGAGCGCCGCTCCTCCGGGGCCCGCGTCGTTGATGAAGTCCGAGGTGAGCACGACCCAGCCGAAGCCGATCATCGCGCCGAAGGCGAGGGCCAGGACGTCCCCCCTGCCCAGGACCCGCAGAAAACCGCTCTCTTCCGTCATCCGTGAGCCTTTCTCGCGCGCGTGCCGAGCGGGCCGGACAGCCGGAGACCCCGAGCCCGGCACCGAGCCGCGCCCAACAGGCCCCGGTCCAGGGCTGGTTCGGGCCCCGAGTCCCGTGCCACCACTCCGGAGCGTGCGGGCACACTCGGCGGCGGTGGACGGACCCGCGCCGCTCCCACCCCGGGGGGCGATCAGCATCACCCGGCGGCCCCCGTCGATCAAGGTGTGTGACGGGACCGCGTGCGGGTTCCGCCAGCCGTACCGGACACCGGCCAACCGGCCCCCACGGAACGGGAGGTCACCCCGGAACCCGCCGGTATCCGGACACTCCGACCGGCCAACACCCCCCGCCCGTCCACCTCGTGGCCCCGCGGGCACATCACGGGACGCCGGGCGGGGCACCGGCCCGAACCGCCCGCGGGTACCGGCCAGCCCCGGCGAGGGCGACCTCCCACTCGGTCAACAGGCCCCAACGGCAGGGCACTTGGCGAGACGAGCCGGGCAACGGCGCGCGTGCGGCGCCGCCGCGTTCCCCACCCTGGTGCGCGGCGGCCCGCGGTCCGGTGCGCGCTCAGCGGGTGACGGAGCCGCTGTCCGCCGCCGTGTCCCCGGCCGTCTCGGGGCCCGCCCCGTCCCCGGCCGCCCCGGGATCCGCCGCTCCGCCGCCGGACGGGTCGCCCCGGCGGACGGCTCGGCGGCCGCCGGAGGCCCCGGACGCCGAACGCTGCGCGACGGCGGCCCCGAGCAGCACGACCGCGCCCCCGGCGACCTGCGCCGCCGAGAGGTGCTCCCCGAGCAGCACCCAGGCCAGCACCGTCGCGACCACCGCTTCGAGACAGGCGATCACCCCGGCCACCTGCGGGGACAGCTTCCGCACCGCCACCACTCCGGTGAGGTACGCCAGGACCGTGGCGAGCACGATCAGCCATCCGGCCAGGAGGACGGCGGGCAGCGCCGTACCGTCCATCTCGGCCTCACCCGCCAGCACCGACCACTCCATCGACCAGGGACGGGCGATGACGGTGAGGACCAGCGCTCCCACGAGCATCCCGTAGGCGATCACCCCCGCCGGGTCGGGGGCGGGCCGGTCCTGGCGCCCGCCGTGCCCACTGCCGTGGTCCGCGAGGACGAAGTACCCCACCTGGCAGCAGGCGGCGCCCAGCGCCAGCAGCAGCCCGACCAGGTCGAAGCGGAGCCCGGCCCACACCTCGACCACACAGCTCAGCCCGCCGACCGCCAGCACCACGCCGACCGCCGCCGACCGGCTCACCGGGCGCCGCTGGACCACCCGCACCCAGCCGAGGACCAGCGCGGGCGCGAGGTACTCGATCAGCAGCGCCACACCGACCGGGATCCGCGAGATCGCGGCGAAGTAGCACGCCTGGACACCGGCCACGGCGAGCAGCCCGAACCCGGCGAGCAGCCCGGGCCGTTCCCGCAGCAGCGCCCGGTGCCGCCAGGCGAGGGGGAGCAGGAGCAGCGCGGCGCCCGCGGCGCGCAGCCAGGTCACGTGGAGGGGGTCGAGTCCGGCCTCGATCAGGGGTTTGGCCGCGGGCCCCGAGCCGCCGAAGGCGAGGGCGGACAGGATCGCGAGCGGCAGCCCCACGGGGCGTGCCGGGCGAGTGGCGTTACGCATGAGGGCATCATGTCAAGCACCGTCAGGAGTGTCACCGCTCGTACCCCTGACACGGAGGCGGGTGGCCAGCCGCTCGGTGTCCACCCCGGCGTGCCGCAGCACCTCCGCGCCCCGGCAGTCCGGGTCCGAGAGCAGACCGACGAACAGGTCGGCGCCCTCGGCCGCGTCAGCGCCCCGCCGCCGCGCGCACTGCCGAGCCACCGCCAGGGCGGCCGCCGCGCTGGGCGACAGTCCGGGCACCCCGCCCGGCTGGTCGGCCACCTCCGGGACGGCGCCGGAGTCCTCGACGGTGCCCTGCCAGCGCAGCCCGTAGCCGACGCTGCGCTGGACCAGGTAGCCGAGCAGCCGCCCCACCTGGGGACTTCCGCCCTCCAGCAGGTCCCAGACCGCGCGGTCGGACTCGAAGAGGCTGTGCAGCAGGTGCGCGGTGTCGATCTGCCGGTCCCCGTCGCGGGCCGCGCGCCTGCGCGCCGCGGAGACCATGAACGTCACCTGCTCGCTGAGCTGGTCGTCAGCGCCGTCACCGGCGGGCCGACTGAAAGGTGAACGCTTCTGCACACGACCACCACACCACACGCCAGGGTTCCGAACATCGCCACCCCGTGGCATATGCGCCTCCAACCAGGGTCGTGGACCCCCGCTTTCCGCCTCCTCCCTGAGAAGGAGGCACCGCCCGGGGCGGGACGGGCGGCCCACCCCGGACGCGGCCGGGGTGACGAGGATGGCTCCGGGCAGGCGGCTCCGGACGCCCGTACGCCCGGCGAGAACCGGATACGTGGTCCCGCCATCGGGACTGCCGTGGTCCTGGTACCGGGAGGGAACAGGGTGGCCCGGGAAGGCAACCGTAAGCCGCCGTTCCGCGTCTCCCCCCGGGGGGAGCACTACCCATCCCGCGTCCGCCCGCGAGGAGCGAGGAGCCGATGGCCGCCCGCACCGCGCACGACTGCTGGATGGTGGCCCTGCTGGGCATCGACGGCCGGCAGTACGTGTACCGGGTGTACGCGCCGGGCGACGCCCTCCCCGGCGATCTGTTCTGGGCCGCCTTCCACTGCCACGACGAACTGCCGTTACCCCGCGCCCTCGACTCCTTCGACGCCGCCGAGATCTGGCGGCTGTCCGCGCTCGACCGGAGGCCCGGCCCCGGCCGCCCGTGCGGGGAGTGAGACCGCCGCCCGGCCGTCGCGACGGCGCTCACCCGGTGGGCAGCCAGCCCACCTTCCCCGCGAGCAGGGCGTACCCGGCGAAGGCCACGACGTCGATCAGCGCGTGCGCCACCACCAGCGGGGCGACGCGTCCCCACCGCCGGTACAGCCAGACGAACACCACCCCCATCGCGATGTTCCCGACGAAGCCGCCGATCCCCTGGTAGAGGTGGTACAACCCGCGCAGCAGCGAGCTGGCCGCGAGCGCGGCCATCGGCCCCCAGCCCAACTGGTCGAGCCTGCGCAGCAGATAGCCCACCACGATGACCTCCTCGACCACCGAGTTCTGCACAGCGGAGGCCACCAGCACCGGGAACTTCCACCACACCTCGGGCAACGACTCCGGCACCACCGTCAGGTTGAACCCGGCGGCCTGCGCCCCGAGGTAGAAGGCGAGTCCGCTGCCGCCGATCGCCGCCGCGAGCAGCGCCCCGAACCCCAGGTCGCCCCGGGGCCGCAGCCGGTCGAGGCCGAGCACCCGCAACCCGCCCGCCCCCTCGCGCAGCAGCAGATGCGCCACGAGGGCCACCGGCACCAGGGCGGTGCCGATACCGAACAGCTGCCAGGCGAGGTCCAGCCAGGGGCGGTCCGGGGCGCGTGAGCTGTTGAGGTTCGCCGACTGCCCGGCCAGTCCGCCGGGCGCGGTCAGCGCGCCCGTGAAACTGATCAGCGCCGAGATCGCGCTGGCGCCCAGCGAGAGCGCGAGCACCAGCAGCAGCTCCCCCCGGAGGACCGTCCGCGTGTGCCGGGGCTCGGCCAGCGCCAGTTCGGGGGCGGCGGGGGGCGCCGCGCTGGCCCGCTCCGGCGCGCTGTTCGCGGCACCACTCTCGACGTCCGGTCGCTCGGCCAGCCCCACGGTCCCTCCTCTGGGAGTCGTTGACTTCGGTGCGACAACGATCCTGTGTCATCGCCACCACCCCACGCTAAGGTCTCGCAGGACACCGGGGAGATCACGTGCGACGTTCCGAGGGGAGGGCCGCGCACGCCGGACGCCGCGTCTCGCTCTTCCACGCCCCGCCAGCCCAGGCAGACCCGGCAGCAAGGAGAGGCGCTACACACCATGGCACGCCGGAGTCCGCCCCGGCTCCCCGGCCCACCCGATGCCCCCACCGCCCGCTCCCCCAGGGCCCCACGCCGCCGCCGGATCGTCCTCGCCGTGACGCTCGTCGCGGCGCTCGGCCCCGGGGCCCTCGTCGCGGAGCGCACCGGGCTGCCGCCCTTCGGCGACGACTGCGCGGGCGGCACCGTCACCCTGCGCGTCGCCGCGTCCCCGGACGTGGCTCCCGCCGTCCGCGCCGTGGCCGACCGCGCCGAGCGGGACGGCGCCGTCTCGGACGGCCGCTGCCTCCGGGCCCGGGTCAGCGAGCGGACGGGATCCGAGGTCGCGGACTCACGGGCACACGGCGGGCGGCGGAGCGGCCGGAACGGCACGGCCCCCTACGAGGTGTGAATACCGGACTCCAGCCTCTGGGTGGACCGCGCCGAGGGCTCCGGCCAGGCACCGGAGCTGGAGAACCTGGGCACCATCGCCAGCACCCCGCTGACCCTCGCCGCCGTGCCCTCGGCCACGAGGGCCCTGAGCTGGCCCCGGAAACGGCTGAGCTGGGCGGAGATCGCCGCCGCCACCACGACCGACGGCGAACCGCGGCTCGGTGGCGCCGACCCGGCCCGCAGCGCGACCGGCCTGCTGGCGCTCACCCGCATCCAGCGCTCGGTGGACGCGGCGGGCGGCGCGGACTCCGGCACGGCGGCCGCCGCGGCCGCGCAGCGGCTCGCCGAACGCACCGCGCCCGGCGACTCCCAGGTGCTGGCCACGCTGCCGCGCGACACCTCCGGCGCCGAGCTGGGCAACCCGCAGCGGAACCAGGCCGCTGCTCCTGTCCGAGCGGGCGGCCCACGAGCACAACCGGAAGCCCGGGGGCGTGCCCCGCCTGCGGCTGCTCTACCCGCGGGACGGCGTGGCCCAGCTCGACCACCCCTTCACGCTCGTCGACGACGCCCGGCTCAGCACCGCGGAGGCGCGCGCCGCGGTGCGTCTCCAGACCCTGCTGGGCGGCGCGGACGGCCGCCGTACGCTCGCCGGACACGGCTTCCGGTCCGGTGGGGGCGAGGCGGACCCGGCCGTCACGCGGCGGGCCGGGGGCCGCGACCCGCAGCCGCACGACGTCGACCCCGGCGGCCCGCCCACCGCGCGACAGCTGCGGAGCGCCTTGGGCATGTGGACGGTCACGGACCAGAGCGCCCGGTTCACCATCGCCGTCGACGCCTCCGCGTCCATGGCGGCTCCGGTCGCGGGCCGCCCCGGGCAGAACCGGATGGACGTCACCAAGTCCTCGCTGGTTCAGGGGCTTTCGCGATTCACTCCGGGGGACGAGGTCGGTCTCTGGGAGTTCGCCTCGCGACCGCGGGGCTCCCGGGACCACCGCGAGCTGGTCCCCACCCGGCGGCTCGTCGAGCGGGGCGACGACGGCTCCACCCACCGGGACCGGCTGATCGGCGCCTTCGGCCGGATGGCCCCCATCCCCGGCGGCGCCACCGGCCTCTACGACACGACGCTCGCCGCGTACCGGTCGGCGCGCGAGGGCTACGCGCGCGGCAGGTCCAACGCCCTGGTCCTCGTCACCGACGGTGCCAACGAGGATCCGGGCGGCGTCTCCCGGAAACAGCTCACCGCGAGGCTCGAACGGCTGGCGGATCCGGAGCGCCCCCGCCCCTGATCGCCATCGCCGTCGGGCCCGACGCGGACCGGGACGCCTGCGCCGAGATCGTGAAGGTGACCGGGGGCTCCGCCCACCGGGGCAACGACCCCGCCGACATCCACGAGGTGATCCTCAAGGCCATCATGGCGGCGGGCAGCGGACGCTGAGCGTCCGCCCCCTCCCGGCCCGGCTCCCCGCTAGGGGTCCAGCGGCCAGGTGTGCACCGGCTGCCCGCTGTCGACCAGTTCGCAGTAGCCACGGACGACGGCGGCCAGCGCCTTCTCCCGGTGGAGTCCGGCGTCGACGGCACGATGGTAGGCGGCGGCCTGCCAGGAGGCGCCGTTGGTCCGCCGCCGGCAGCGCCCCTCGATCACGGCCAGATACCGGTCACGGTCGGCGGGTTCGACGCCCCAGGCGTCCAACCCGGCGTACGCGAGCGGCAGCAGCTCCTCGGTCACCAACCGCACCGCGGGCAACCGGGCCAGTCCACCCTTGCGCGGCCAGCACAGCTCGGCGTCGATGCCGTGGCGGCAGGCCGCGTCGAAGTTGGCCGAGGCCTCGGCGAAGGACAGCCGGGTCCACACCGGCCGCTCCTGGTCGGCCAGCGCCCGCACCAGCCCGTAGTAGAAGGCGGTGTTGGCCAGTACGTCGGTGACCGTGGGCCCGGCGGGCAACACCCGGTTCTCCACCCTGAGGTGCGGCACCCCGCGCGCCACGTCGTACACCGGCCGGTTCCACCGGTACACCGTGCCGTTGTGCAGGGCGAGTTCGGAGAGCGCGGGGACGCCCCCGCGGTCGAGCACCTCCAGCGGGTCCTCCTCGCCACAGATGGGCATGAGGGCCGGGAAGTAGCGCAGGTTCTCCGCGAACAGGTCGTGCGCGGAGTCGATCCAGCGCTCCCCGAACCAGGTGCGCGGCCGCACGCCCTGGGCGCGGAGTTCGGGTGGGCGGGTGTCGGTGGCCTGGAGGAACAGCGGGGGTCTGGACTCCCGCCACAGCTCCTTGCCGAACAGGAAGGGCGAGTTGGCGCCCAGCGCGATCTGCGGGCCGGTCACCGCCTGGGCGGCGTTCCACACGTCCGCGAAACGGCCCGGGGTGACCTGAAGGTGCAACTGCACGGACGTGCAGGCGGCTTCGGGGGCTATCGACTCCGAGGTGCACGTCAGCCGCTCCACCCCGGCGATGTCGAGCTGGATCTCCTCTCCACGCGTGGCCATGATCTGCCCGTTCAGCAGGGCGTACCGGTCGGCGACGGTCAGGTTGTCCAGCACCAGGTCGCGCGCGGTGAGCGTCGGCAGAATCCCGATCATGACGATACGCGCGGCGACTTCGCGCGCCTGCCGGTCCGCGTACCCCAGTCCGGTGCGCAGCTCCTCGGCCAGCTGGTCGAACACCCGCCCGGTGAGCCGGTGCGGAACGATGTTGACCTCCAGGTTGAACTGGCCGAGCTCGGTCTGGAAATCACGGCTCGCGATACGGTCGAGAACCTCCGCGTTCATCATCCGGGGCTGTCCCGCGGAGTCCGCGAGATTCAACTCGATCTCCAGGCCCATCAGATCCCGCGGGGTGTCGAACCGTCCCTCGGCCAGCAGCCGTTCCAGACCCGTCAGACACCTCCTCAACTTCCGCCGGTACCGCTGGCGATCGGATATGTCGAACCGGTCAGCCACGACCTTCTGACCCATCGGGGCTCCTTTCTCAGCGGTGCCGGCCGTGCACGCATGATGCCCTGAGCGGTCGTCCGTAACGCCTGCGGTGACTGTTCCTGGAGCCCGTTCGCCATTAACCTGACCGGTGTATGCGGCCCGGCACGTTCCCCCGGCATACGCGGTCGGGCCCCCTCCGGCGCCTGCCGCACACCCGGCCGCTCCCGGAAACCGGCGTTTTCCGGCTGACCGTCATCCGCGCCGGAGACGGGCCGAGCGGAGCAACTCCCGTGCGAATGTGGAGAAATGCCGCAGAAATCAGGTCCGGATCCCGACTTGTGAAGAATCGGGGGAGAAGCTAGCGGAAACCTGACTCGAACAGAGTTCGTATAAACTCCGCTGAGAGGCAGAGACCTGGGCAGACTGGCCGCCAACCGTCGACGCCCGCCGCATTCTTCGCGGCCTTTCCCCACGCCGACAGCGCCGTCCGCGCCCCGCCGAGCATCACCCTGTCTCCGGAGTGAGAGGCGACCCGCCATGCCGCTGCACGTTCCCCAGCCCCCCGCCGCCGCCCTGCACGCCGTCCGCGCCGCGCTCGCCACGGGCGCCGGGAGGGGCGGAGGTCCCGCCACCACCGACCCGCCACGGGTCGGATCCGCCCTGGCCGTCCACGAGTTGACGGGCATCGCGCGGCAGGCGGGACCGCCGAGCACCACGCTGACCGGCTGGCGGTTCCTGCTCCACGAGCCCGGGGCGCCGGACGGGACCGGCGCGGGCAGCGCCGAGGCCGTGCCGGCCGCCGACGGCTGGATCTGCGCGGGGTTCTCCGGCGGCCCGTACACCGCCTCCGCCCTCCGGGCGCTGCGTCAGGCCGAAGCCCTCGCCTCGGCGGCTCCGGCGGGTGGACGTTGTGAGCCCCGACTGCTCTCCGTGCCCGAGCTGTACATGGTGACGCTCTGGCTGCGCGGCGGCGAGCAGAGCCCCGAGCCACCGGCCGAGCGGACCGGTCCGGCCCCCTCTGACCTGCTGATACCGCTCGCCCCCACGCCACCGGGCCTCGTCGCCCACCAGCCGCAGCGGGCCTCGGCCCTGCTGCCCCGGCTCAGCCGCAGACTGACCGCGGCCCGGCTGCAGAGCACCCCCGCCTGACGCCGGGCGGGCCGTCGGCCGCTCCGGCGGCCCGCTCATCCGTTCCCCCGACGGGCACCCCCCGGCTGGCAACCGTCCGCAAGGGTGACGCGTCTTGCCAGAAGAGAACAGCTGACGCGAAATCCCTGCGGAATTCCGTCCGCGGGGGAAGACTGGGGACACCATCGAGGGAATCGGGGGGCGGCCATGGAACCCGGAACCAGCCGCGACAAGGACAACACCACACGACGGAAGACCACTGCGATGTGCCAGCACCAGCCCACCTGCCCGAGCGCCGAGTCCGCGGACCGCGAGGCGGCCCGCCCCGTGGCGCACCACCCCGAGCAGGGCTGGAGCCTGCTGTGCAACGGCGTCCTGCTCTTCGAGGACACGGGCGAGCTGCTGCCTGACGGCCAGATCATCGCTCCGCACCGGCCGCTCACCATCGCGGCCTGATCCGGCACCTCCACCGGCACCGTCCGGTGGGCTCCAGCGCGACCACACCAGGGCCGGCCCGGCGTCCGCCGCACCGGCCCTGATCCGTGTTCGCTCCCGTGAGGCTCAGCCCTCGTACTCCTCGACCGGCGGGCAGGAGCAGACGAGGTTCCGGTCGCCGTAGGCCCCGTCGATCCGCCGCACCGGCGCCCAGTACTTGTCCCGCGCCTGCTCCCCACCCGGGAAGACCGCCTCCTCGCGGCCGTAAGGGTGCGGCCACTCCCGCGTCAGCTGGGCCACCACATGCGGCGCGTTGCGCAGCGGGTTGTCCTCCGGGCCCCACTCCCCCGATCCGACCTTGTCGATCTCCGCCCGGATCGCGATCATCGCCGCGCAGAAGCGGTCCAGCTCCGCCAGGTCCTCGCTCTCCGTGGGCTCGATCATCAGCGTCCCGGCCACCGGGAAGGACATCGTCGGCGCGTGGAAGCCATAGTCGATCAGCCGCTTGGCGACGTCGTCGATGCTCACCCCGGTCCGCTTCGTCAGGGGCCGCACGTCGATGATGCACTCGTGGGCGACCAGGCCGTTCGGGCCCGTGTACAGCACCGGGTAGTGCGGCTCCAGCCGCTTGGCGACGTAGTTGGCGCCGAGCACCGCGACCTGCGTCGCCTCCCGCAGCCCGGCGCCGCCCATCAGCCGGACGTACGCCCAGGAGATCGGCAGGATGCCCGCGGACCCCCAGGGCGCCCCGGACACCGGCCCGATACCGGTCTCGGGGCCCGCCTCCGGCTGGAGCGGGTGGTTGGGCAGGTACGGCGCCAGGTGCTCCCGCACCCCGATCGGCCCCACGCCCGGCCCGCCGCCGCCGTGCGGGATGCAGAAGGTCTTGTGCAGGTTGAGGTGCGAGACGTCCGCCCCGAACCGGCCGGGCCTGGCGAGCCCCAGCAGCGCGTTGAGGTTCGCGCCGTCCACGTAGACCTGGCCCCCCGCGTCGTGCACCGCCGCGCAGACCTCGGTGATGCCCTCCTCGAACACCCCGTGCGTCGAGGGGTAGGTGACCATCAGGACGGAGAGCGCCTCCCGGTGCTGCTCGATCTTGGCGCGCAGGTCCGCCAGATCGACGTCCCCGTTCTCCCCCGTCCTGACGATGACGACCCGCATGCCCGCCATGACCGCGCTGGCCGCGTTCGTCCCGTGCGCGGAGGACGGGATCAGGCAGACGTTCCGCCGCTCGTCACCGTTGGCCCGGTGGTACGCGCGGACCGCCAGCAGCCCCGCCAGCTCCCCCTGGGAGCCCGCGTTGGGCTGGAGCGAGACCCGGTCGTAGCCGGTGACCTCGGCCAGCCCCTCCTCCAGCTCCCGGATGAGCGTCAGGTACCCCTCCGCCTGGTCCAGCGGCGCGAAGGGGTGCATCGCGCCGAACTCGGGCCAGGTGACGGCCTCCATCTCGGCGGCGGCGTTCAGCTTCATGGTGCACGAGCCGAGCGGGATCATGCCGCGGTCCAGCGCGTAGTCCCGGTCGGCGAGACGGCGCAGGTAGCGGAGCATCGCCGTCTCCGACCGGTACGCGTGGAAGACGGGGTGGGTGAGGTACTCGTCGGCGCGCAGCAGTTCGGCGGGGAGCGCGTCCGGCGTCTCCGCGTCCAGCCGCGCGATGTCGATCTCCTCGGCCCGCAGCCCGAAGGCGCCCCAGACCACGGCCAGTTGCTCCCGGCCGGTGGTCTCGTCACAGGAGATCCCGACGTGGTCGGCGTCCGTCTCGCGCAGGTTGACCCCCGCCTCCCGCGCCGCGCGCACCACCTCGGCGGCCCGGCCCGGCACCCGGGCGGTCAGCGTGTCGAAGTACGCGCCGTGCACCACCTCGACGCCGCCGCCGCGCAGCCCCTCGGCGAGCAGCGCCGCGTAGCGGTGGGTGCGGCGGGCGATCGCCGCCAGGCCCTCCGGGCCGTGGTAGGCCGCGTACATCCCGGCCATCACCGCCAGCAGCACCTGGGCGGTACAGATGTTGCTGGTCGCCTTCTCCCGGCGGATGTGCTGCTCCCGGGTCTGGAGCGCGAGCCGGTAGGCCGGGACGCCGTCGGCGTCCTTCGAGACCCCGACCAGCCGCCCGGGGAGGTTGCGCGCGTAGCTCTCGCGCACCGCCATGTACCCGGCGTGCGGGCCGCCGAAGCCCATCGGGACACCGAAGCGCTGGCTGGAGCCCACCGCGATGTCGGCGCCCAGCTCACCCGGGGAGACGAGCAGGGTCAGGGCCAGCAGATCGGCCGCCACCGTGACCACCGCGCCCAGTTCGTGGGCCCGTTCGACGACCGCGCGGTGGTCACGGACCACACCGGAGGTGCCCGGGTACTGGAGCAGCACCCCGAACACCCCGCGTTCCGCGACCTCGTCCGGCAGCCCCTCGGACAGGTCGGCCACCACGACCTCCACCCCGGTCGGCTCCGCGCGGGTGCGCAGCACCGCGACGGTCTGCGGCAGACAGTCCGCGTCGACCAGGTACACGCCCTCCTTGACCTTGCCGACCCGGCGGGACAGCGCCATCGCCTCGGCCGCCGCGGTCGGTTCGTCCAGCAGGGAGGCGCCCGCGGTGGGCAGCCCGGTCAGATCCGACACCATGGTCTGGAAGTTGAGCAGCGCCTCCAGCCGCCCCTGGGAGATCTCCGGCTGGTACGGGGTGTAGGCGGTGTACCAGGAGGGGTTCTCCATGATGTTGCGGAGGATCACCGGCGGGGTGACGGTGCCGTGATACCCCAGGCCGATCATGGGGTGGAGCACCTGGTTCCGGCGGGCCAGCGCGCGGAGTTCGGCCAGCACCCCGGCCTCGGTCCGGGCCGTGGGAAGCCGCAGGGGCTCGTCGCTCTGGATCGTGCCCGGGACGGCGGCGGAGGTGAGTTCGTCCAGCGAGCCGTATCCGACCTGGGCGAGCATCTTCGCGCGCGCCGCCGGGTCCGGTCCGATGTGACGCTGCTCGAAGGGGGTGCCGCGCTCCAGTTCGGTGAGGGGCATGCGAGGGGCGGTCATCGTCGGGGCCTCCTGGTCCTGTGACCTTCGAGGGCACCGGTGGGTGCCAGGACGGCCTCCCCCTCTGTCATCTCAACCTGAGAGCTTCGCCAGACCGCGACGTACAGCCGGTCAGCTTGCACCGTCGGTGAGGAGGGCGTCAGCCGCAGCCTCAGCCCTGCCTGCTTTCCAGAGTGACCTCACCCGCGCGGTACGTGAGCCTGAGAGATTCCGGGGAGGATTTGCTCCTTCGGCGTCCCCGGCCACATACGCGCCAGGGCACTCTCCCGCACGGGGTCGACAGCCGTTCCTGAGACTACCAGCGAGAACGCCAGGTGGGACCAGGCCGTTCGCCCGAGTGGCCAGCCACGGCAAAGTGCCGTTTCGTTGAGGGAGAACCGGTGTAGCACCCAGCGCAGTGGAGGACCCGTGCGGACAGACATCGATCCCCGCAGCCTGATCGGCAGAAGAGCACTGGACATGCACGGCGCCAAGATCGGCACCGTGGACGAGGTGTACCTGGACGACGCGACGGGTGACCCGGAGTGGGCGGCCGTGCGCACCGGGCTGTTCAGCCGCGACGCCTTCGTGCCCCTGGAGCCCAGCGAACTGGTGGACGACGCGCTCCACGTCCCCTTCGAGCGCTCCCTCATCAAGGAGGCCCCGGACTTCGGGGTGGGCACCCATCTCTCGCCCCAGCAGGAGCTACAGCTCTACTACCACTACGGCCTGGACGTGCCCGCCTCCGAGGAGGAGGGCGAAACCTACCCGCCCGATCAGGACTTCGGGCGCATAGCCGGCTCGGAGGACTGACCCTCCGCGCCGCGCCCGTCACCGGCGGCCACCGGCATCAGCGGTTCCGCCACCTCCAACTCCGGGTCGTCGACCCGGAAGGTACGGACCCGGCCGGGCGGCGATCCCGGGTGCTCGAATCGGACGGTCACCCGCCCGAGGCCGCTGCCCTGCACCCACCCCGGGCCGTGCAGGGCGTGCCACACGTCGTGCCCGGGAATCCACCGCCGCTCCGCCCGGGGCTCGGCACGCTCCCGCTCCCCGGCCGGTTCCGCCTCGCCGGAACCGGCCTCGGGGGCGGCCTCCCGCTCCGCCGTGGCCTGCGCGAAGAGGTCCTCCTGGGTGAAGTCGGCGAGCCCGCTCACCCCCACCCCCAGCAGCCGCACCCCGGCCGTGGTGTCCACCCCGTCGATCAGGCGGGCCGCTGACTCCCGGATCACCGCGGGCTCGTCGGTGGGGCCGCGCAGCGTCTCCGAGCGGGTCAGCGTGGAGAAGTCGTAGCTGCGTACCTTCACCACCACCGTCCGCCCCGAACGGCCCGCCTCCCGGAGACGCTGGGCACAGCGACCGGCCAGCCGCGCCACCTCCAGCTGGACCTGCTGCCGGTCAGTGAGGTCCACGTCGTAGGTGTCCTCCACGGAGACCGACTTGGCGTCCCGCTCCGCCACCACCGGCCGGTCGTCCCGGCCGTGCGCCATCGCGTACAGCGAGGTGCCGTGCGCCTTGCCGAGCAGTCGCAGCAGTTCCGCCTCCCCCGCCGCCGCGGTCTCACCGACCGTGGCGATGCCCGCGCGCCGCAGGGTCTCCGCCGTCGCCGGTCCCACACCGGGCAACGTCCGCACCGGGAGCGGCGCCAGGAGTTCCCGCTCGGTACCCGGTTCGATCAGCACCAGACCGTCCGGCTTCGCACGCTCCGAGGCGATCTTGGCGAGCATCTTGGAGCCAGCCAGCCCGACCGATCCGCTGAGCCCGGTCGCCGCACGGATCGCCGCCCGCAGCCGCTCGCCTACCTCCCGCGGCCCCCGCCCGTCCGACAGTTCCGTCCCGGCCTCCAGGTCGACGAAGGCCTCGTCCAGACTGAGCGGCTCGACCAGTGGGGAGAGCGCGGCCAGCAGCTCCATCACCACATCGCTCAGCCGCCGGTACAGCGCGAAGCGCGGGGAGAGGTAGGCGGCGTTCGGGCACAGCCGCCGCGCCTGCGCCATCGGAAGGGCCGAGCGGACGCCGAAGGGCCGGGCCTCGTACGAGGCGGTGGATACCACCCCGCGCGGCCCCAGCCCGCCCACGATGACCGGTTTCCCCCGCAGGCTGGGCTTGGTCGCCTGCTCCACCGCGGCGAAGAAGGCATCCATGTCCAGATGCAGGATGGTCGGGGCACCTCTCACACCTGCCGATGGTGCCGTATGCCACTGACAGTGGCACCCCCGGCCGCGCCCACGCCCGCCGTTCCGGCGGAGGGGTGATCGCCCGGAACCAGCCCGGAGCGGCGCTCAGCCCGCCCGGTTGCGGCGTCTGGCGAGTTCGTCCCCGGGGTGGAACTCGCCGGGCAGCGCCTCGCCGGTGTCCACACGCTCACCGTGCAACTGCGCGAGAGCCCCGGCCACGTCGCGCCAGACGACGCCCACCGCGATGCCGAAGACCCCCTGGCCGCCCTGGAGCAGGTCGACGACCTCGTCCGGCGAGGAGCACTCGTAGACGGTGGCCCCGTCACTCATCAACGTCATCTGCGCGAGGTCGGTGACGCCCCGGGACCGCAGATGCCGCACGGCGGTCCGGATGTTCTGAAGGGAGACCCCGGTGTCGAGCAACCGCTTGACGATCTTGAGTACGACGATGTCGCGGAAGCTGTAGAGACGCTGGCTCCCCGAGCCGTGCGCCGGGCGGATGCTGGGCTCGACCAGTCCGGTCCTGGCCCAGTAGTCCAGCTGTCGGTAGGTGATACCGGCCGCCGTGCAGGCCGTGGGGCCGCGGTAGCCAACCTCCTCCGACGCGTCCGCCGGCGCCTCCACGCTCCGCACGGGGGTCTGCGCTGCGGGCTCGGGAAGCGGGGAGGAGTCGCCCGCCACCAGGCCATCGCCGCCGGTGCCTGTCACGCCGACCTCCGTCCCTTCACGTTCCGGGCAGCCCCCGGAACCTGCCCAACCGAAGGTAGGCAGTCCCCCGGGGCGCGTCAACGATCGCCGCCTTCGGCACGCCGAGTGATAATCACCCAAGGTGTGGTTTGACTCGGACCCAGCCGGGAACGGCTGCCAGGTTGTCCGCGAGCGGCCACCGGACGGCGCCGAAACGCGTCAGCGAGCCGGCTCACTGACTGCTGGTACCGAAGTCCTCGGGCGAGATCTGGTCCAGGAACTCACGGAACTTCTCCACCTCGTCCTCCTGCTCGTCGGGAATGGCGATCCCCGCGTCGTCCAGGACTCCGTCACTGCCGTAGATCGGCGTCCCGGTACGCAGCGCCAGCGCTATGGCGTCGGACGGACGGGCGCTCACCTCTACCCCGCTGGCGAAGACCAGCTCCGCGTAGAAGACGCCCTCGCGCAGATCCACGATGCGGACGGCGGTCAGCTCCTGCCCCACTGCTTCCAGAACGTCCTTGAACAGATCGTGAGTCAGTGGACGCGCGGGCGTCATGCCCTGCTGGGCGAAGGCGATCGCCGTCGCCTCCCCCGGGCCGATCCAAATGGGGAGGTATCGATCGCCTCCCACCTCCCGCAGGAGCACGATCGGTTGGTTGGAGGGCATTTCAACCCGGACACCCACAACGTCGAGCTCATTCACACAGCAACCCTAGGCGCTGCCCGGCCTGTTTGGGTAGTCGGGCACTCTTTCGGCGTCGGCATCCGTGTACCGACCGCGCTCCGTCAGCCCCAGCTCTCGATGGAGGAACGTCGTGTACAGCCGTGCGGAGAGCGCCGCCAGCTCCCTCGCCGCCGCCGCGCCGGGCTCGCCCTCGCGGCGGGCCCCACCGCGCCTCAGCGGCGCCGTGACCTGCTCGACCAGCCCGGCCATCCGCTCCGCCGCGGCCTTCGTGGAGCGCAGGTGCCGCGGTTCCAGGCCGTACCGCCCCAGCTCGGCGCAGAGCCGCGCCACCGCCAGATCCTCCGCCGCGTACTCGTCCGATTCCGGCTCCTCCTCGGGGCCGGTGAGCGCGCCTCGGGGGCCGAGCAGACCGTACGCCTCCCATCTGGTGAGCGTGGGCTCGTCCGCCCCGGTGACGGCCAGCAGCTCGGCGCGGCTCACCGGAGGCGGCGCGGCCTCCACGCCGCCGCCCTCAGCCGGGGTGGGAGAGGGGAGTACCGGCACGCCGCCCCCGTCATCGAGGCGAGCCCGGATGGCCGCCAGCGGCAGCGCCTGATCCCGGCGGAGCCGCAGCACCTCGCGGATCCGCCCCACGGCCGCCGGGCTGAGCTTCCAGGGGGCGTCCCGCGCCCGCTCGGCCCCCAGCAGCCCCTCCGCCTCCAGGAAGCGCACGACGGTGACCGACAGCTCGGGGAACTCCTCGCGCAGCGCCTCGACGGCGGCCCCCACACTGACCGAAGCGGCCGGTCCGGTGTCGGTTTCCGTGATCGAGTCGACACCGTCCGGCCGCATGTGCGCCGCCCTTTCTCAGAAGCGTCAGGCCGCCCGAGAGCTCGCGTAGAACACCAGGCGGTACTTGCCGATCTGCACCTCGTCCCCGTTGCCCAGCGGAACGCCGGACTCGATGCGCTCGCGGTTGACGTAGGTGCCGTTCAGACTCCCGACGTCCGAGACCGAGAAGCCCTCGGCGGTCCGCCGGAACTCCACGTGCCGCCGGGAGACCGTCACATCGTCCAGGAAGATGTCGCTCTCCGGGTGACGCCCCGCCGTGGTCACCTCACCGTCCAGCAGGAACCTGCTGCCCGAGTTGGGGCCCCGGCGCACCACGAGCAGCGCGGAACCCATCGGCAGCGCGTCCACAGCGGCCTGGGCCTCCGGGGCGAGGACGGGCGACTGGTGCTGGCCGGTCACCTCTGCCTCGTAGGCCTCCAGCCCGGAGATGGAGATGGTGGAGGTGGTCTCCGAGGACCTCTCGGGGGCGGCGGCACGGAGTGGCGCACCGCAGTTGGAGCAGAACCGGCTGGCCTCCGCGACGCGGGTCCCGCACCTGTTACACACCGGCAAGGAAGGTCCTCCGCCCGATCGCGCCTGTGCTGACTGGTCGGAACCTATGCTTCCTGACGCTCCGGGGTCAACTGAGCCCGCTGCGTAACCATCGGTGGCGCCGGGGCCGGACGGACCGACCTCGTCCCGGAACAACGGCCGCTCCGGGTTCTCCCCCATACCGTTCCCCTGGGCGTCAGCGTGCCGGGGAGCGCGATGCCGTGCGGCACCGCCGCCGCTCTCCTGGCGGCCCTTGCGGAACAACTTCGCAAAAAAACTCACGGGCGATTCCCCTCGCACGAAACAGACCCGCCCGTGGGGCAGGACAGACCCTCGATACTCTCATTGGCCGATACGGACGCCCAGACAACGTCCGTGGCCTGTGGACAGTTTCCACGATGCGGTGCCCCACGGACCCGCCGACCCCCTGCGTTCCCTGCCGTCTGGTCACGACGATGACGACCGAGCGTAGTCAGGCCGCTTCGCGGACCGCAAGGCGTCAACCGTGATCTTCCCCGAGCGTGCCACATCCACCGTGGCCTGCTCCTTCTTGAGCGTCTGCACCACCCCGCCGGGGATGTTCAGCGCGGGCTCAAGATCCTGCGGCTTGCCGATGACCTGGAAACGGTACGGCTGCCCGACCTTCCGGCCGTCCACCCGCACGCCACCCCCGCTGTCCGAGAAGTACGTGCTCGCCACCACCCGCACGCCGTTGACCTCGATGGCCTCCGCGCCCGCGGCACGCAGCTCCTGCACGGTGTCAAGCAGCATGTCAGCCTCGACGGCCCCGCCCTCGTCACGGATGGTGAGCTGGATACCCGGCCCCTCCGCCGCGACCGTACCGGCCAGCACGCCGAGTTGCTGCTCCTTCTTGCGCGTCTGCTTGCGCGCCTCCTCGGCCTGGTCCGAGCTGTTCTCCAACTCGGTGCGCTGGCCCTGGAGTTCCTGCTTCTCGTCCTCCAGCCGCTTGGTGCGGTCGTCCAGCTCGTCCAGGATGCGCACCAGGTCCTCGTGCCGGGCGCCACGCAGCGCGCTGTTCTCACTCGTCGACCGCACCTGGATGGCCAGACCCAGACCGAGGACGAACAGCAGCAGCGCCACGATCAGCTGCGCCCGGCTCGCCCGGGGCGGCCACAGCGCCTTCCGCAGCCGCTGGCGTCCCGTCAGGCCGTCCCCACCCGCGGTGTCGCCCGCCGCGCCCTCCCCGGGCTCGGTGACGGACTCGGTGCCAGGCTCCGTGCCGGGCTCGTCAGGCGCGCCGTCCGCGCCCCGCTCCGCGCCCTTCGAGGGGCGCTCGGGGGGCAGCTCTCCCGGCAGCCGGTTCTCGTCGCTCACCGGCCTCACGCCCGGAAGACGTGCCGCCGGATGGCGGCGGCGTTGGAGAAGATGCGGATGCCGAGGACCACGACGACGCCGGTGGACAGCTGCGCGCCCACCCCGAGCTTGTCGCCCAGGAAGACGATCAGCGCCGCCACCACCACGTTGGAGAGGAACGAGACGACGAACACCTTGTCGTCGAAGATCCCGTCAAGCATGGCCCGCAGTCCCCCGAAGACCGCGTCCAGGGCGGCGACGACGGCGATCGGCAGGTAGGGCTCGACCACCGTCGGCACCACGGGCCGGACGACGAGTCCGGCCACCACTCCCACCACCAG
Organism: Streptomyces sp. AJS327; assembly: GCF_013450295.1. Taxonomy (GTDB): domain Bacteria; phylum Actinomycetota; class Actinomycetes; order Streptomycetales; family Streptomycetaceae; genus Streptomyces. Next base: position 2,300,765 of record NZ_SKBR01000001.1, on the reverse strand, counting down.
ACCCAGTACCGCGATCACGATGTGCTGCCCTCTCCTGTCTGTGCGGGCTTGGCGCTGCGCACGATGAGGCGTGGCGCGGCAGGCAACCTCACCTCGTCCTGCACGGAAATACTGGCGCCGATCCCGAAGTTCTCCCGCAGCGCGTGCAGGTACCGTCCGTCGGCGCTGTCCTGGAAAGCGGTACTCAGCCGCTGTCCCGGCCCCACGGCGAGCATCGTGTAGGGCGGCACAAGGGGCTTATTGTCAACCAGTATGGCGTCGCCCGCCGCCCGAATCGCCGAAAGGGACGTGAGCCGCTGGCCGTTGACGGACAGCGCCTCCGCGCCCGAGGCCCAGAGCCCGTTGACGACACGCTGGAGGTCGCGGTCCCGGACCCGCCCCGTGTCCGAGAAGCCGCTGCTCTCCCGGGGACCACCGGTGTCGCTGTCCTTGGTGTCCTTCGCGTCGTCCACCACCAGCTTGATGCCGGGGCCCTTCACCGGGAGCGCCCCGGAGAGCATGCCCGTCACCTCGGCTCGTCCGCTGCCGTGCTTCTCCAGCGCCTCGCGCTGCCGCGCGTCCACCGTCGACCGCAGGCTGTCCACCCGCTTCTGTAGGGCGTCCGCGTCGGCGTTGCCGTCCTCGATCCGCTTGATCAGCTCTTCGTTCTCCCGCGCGATGGTGGGGGCGGCGATCCGCGCCTGGGCCGCGCCCACGGTGACCACGAGAGCCGCCAGGATGAGCCCGGCCGCCAGCCAGAGCCGCCCGCGCAGCGTACGCGGAAGGCCGGCGCGGCCCTCCGCCTCCCGCTTGGCCGCCGCCTGCGCGTAGCCCTCGTCGAGGCTGTGGTCCATGACGTTGTTCAGCAGCGACATGGAGGCGTCAGGGCGCGGAGGACGCCCAGGGGAACTCCGGTCCGGGGGCTGCTGCGGCATGCCGCACATCGTCGCACGGGCCCGTCGCGTCCGCCGAACGGGCCCAGCGGTGTGCCGGGGCGCGGGAGTTGCGCGCACGGTCCCCCGGACCGGGGGCCGCCGTCACTTCCCCGCGCCGTCGACCACCGCCGACCACTCGTCCAGCAGGGCCTGCGCGGAGGCGTCGTCCGGCCCCTCCGCCCACAGGTGCGTCACGGCCTCGGCGGGGTCGGGCAGCACCATCACCCAGCGTCCGTCCGACTCCACCACCCGCACCCCGTCGGTGGTGTCCACCCAGCGGTCCCCGGCCGCCTCGACCACACTGCGCATCACAAGTCCCTTGACAGCCCAGGGAGTTGCCACGTCCCGGAGGAGCACGTGCGCCCGCGGGATCCGCGCGTCGATCTGGCTCACCGTCAGCTGCGTACGCGCCACCAGTCCGAGGAGGCGGACGAAGGCGGCGGTGCTGTCGAAGACCGAGCTGAACTCCGGGACGATGAAGCCGCCCCGGCCGTCACCCCCGAAGACCGTCGTCTCGTCACGGCTCACCCGCGTCAGGTCGTCGGGCGAGGTCGTCGTCCACTCCACCTGGGTGCCGTGGTAGGCGGCCACCTGCTCGGCGATCCGGGTCGTGGTCACCGGGAGCGCCACCCGGCCGCTCCGCCGCTCCGCCGCGACCAGGTCGAGCAGCACCAGCAGCACCCGGTGGTCCTCCACGATCCGGCCACGCTCGTCGACCAGCGACAGTCGCTCTCCCACCGGGTCGAACCGGATACCGAAGGCCGCCCGGGCCGAGGCGACGATCTCGCCCAGCCGCACCAGACCGGACCGCCTGCTCTCCACGGTCTCCGTCGGCCGGGACTCGTCCAGCCCGGGATTGATCGTCAGGGAGTCCACCCCGAGCCGTCCGAGCAGGCTCGGCAGCACCAGCCCGGCGCTGCCGTTCGAGGCGTCGACGACCACCTTGAGCCCGGACTCCGCGACCCCCGTGGTGTCCACGGCCCGCAGCAACGTCCCCGTGTACGAGTCGAACACGCTGGCCGGAAAGCGCAGATCGCCGATCTCGCCGGGGAACGCCCGGCGGTACTCCTGCCGCGCGTACACCCGGTCCAGCTTGCGCTGCGCGGCCTGGGAGAGGTCGGCTCCCCGCTCGTCGAAGAACATGATGTCCACGGAGTCGGGGGTGCCGGTGGTGGTGCGGATCATGATGCCGCCCGCACTGCCCCGGGCGGTCTGCTGACGGGCCACCGGCAGGGGCACGTTCTCCAGGTCCCGGACGTCGATGGCGCTGGCCTGGAGCGCGGAGATCATCGCGCGCTTGAGCGCCCGGGCACCCCGTGAGTGGTCACGGGCCGTGGTGACGGTCGAGCCCTTCTTCAGGGTCGTGGCGTAGGCACCGGCCAGCCGAACGGCCAGTTCCGGGGTGATCTCGACGTTCAGGATCCCGCTGACGCCCCGCGCGCCGAACAGGCGCGCCTGCCCCCGCGACTCCCAGATGACCGAGGTGTTGACGAACGCCCCCGCCTCGATGGTCTTGAACGGGTAGACCCGCACGTTCCCCTGGACGATCGACTCCTCGCCGATCAGACACTCGTCCCCGATGACCGCGCCGTCCTCGATACGGGACGCCCGCATGATGTCGGTGTTCTTGCCCACCACGCAGCCACGCAGGTTGGACTGCTGACCGATGTACACGTTGTCGTCCACCACGGCGCGGTGCAGGAAAGCGCCGCTCTTGACCACGACGTTCGACCCGATGACGGAGTGCTCCCGCAACTCCGTGTCCGCCTCGACCTTGGCGTAGTCCCCGATGTACAGCGGACCGCGCAGGACGGCGTCCGGGTGCACCTCCGCCCCCTCGGCGACCCACACACCGGGCGAGATCTCGAACCCGTCGATCTCGACGTCGACCTTGCCTTCCAGAACATCGGCCTGGGCCTTCACATAGCTCTCGTGGGTGCCGACGTCTTCCCAGTACCCCTCGGCGACGTACCCGTAGATCGTCTTCCCTTCCTTCATCAGCTGCGGGAAGACGTCGCCGGACCAGTCGACGGGAACATCCGGCTCGACGTAGTCGAATACCTCGGGCTCCATGACGTAGATACCGGTGTTCACCGTGTCCGAGAACACCTGGCCCCAGGTCGGCTTCTCCAGGAAACGCTCGACCCGGCCCTCCTCGTCGAGAATCGTGATGCCGAATTCCAGGGGATTGGGAACGCGGGTGAGGCAGACCGTCACCATCGCCTCGCGTTCCTTGTGGAATCGGATGAGATCGGTCAGGTCGAAATCCGTGAGCGCGTCGCCGGAAATCACGAGGAAGGAGTCGTCCTTCAGCGCCTCCTCGGCGTTCTTGACGCTTCCCGCGGTGCCGAGCGGCTTCTCCTCGTTGGCGTACGCGAGGTCCATGCCGAGTTCTTCGCCGTCACCGAAGTAGTTCTTGACCAGAGAGGCCAGGAACTGCACCGTCACCACGGTCTCGGTCAGCCCGTGGCGCTTCAGCAAGCGCAGCACGTGCTCCATGATCGGGCGGTTTACCACGGGCAGCAGGGGCTTGGGCATACTCGCGGTCATGGGGCGCAACCGAGTGCCCTCTCCCCCAGCCATCACGACGGCCTTCATGTCGGAAGCGTCCTCCTTGCGAGACGACGGTGATACCGACTCCACTCATCCGGCTGGCCCACGGCTCTCCCGCGGGGGCAACCAACCTCTACGACGCTGGAAAGGCGAGCTCAGTCGGCCTCTGCGTCCGCCCGGACGAGGCGGCGGACCTGGACCACGTAGAGGATCCCTGCCCACCAGTACAGCGTGGTACCCCAGCCAGCGAACGCCCATCCGAAAATAGCAGCAAGTGACGCAATCCACCCGCTCCCGTCGCTGAGCAAGAGCAGCGGGAAGGCGTACATGAGGTTGAAGGTGGCGGCTTTTCCGAGGAAGTTCACCTGCGGGGGCGCGTATCCGTGCCGGTCCAGCACCCACACCATGACCAGCAGGAGCAGTTCCCGCGCCAGCAGCACCGCGGTCAGCCATACGGGCAGGATGTCGCGCCAGGTGAGGCCCACCAGGGTGGAGAGTATGTAGAGCCGGTCGGCCGCGGGGTCCAGGATCCGGCCGAGGTTGCTGACCTGGTTCCAGCGGCGGGCGAGCTTTCCGTCGAGGTAGTCGCTCACTCCGCTGAGCGCCAGAACGAGCAGGGCCCAGCCATCGCAGTTCGGCCCGTTGAATTCCGGCCAGAGAATCAGCCAGAGGAAAAGGGGAACACCGGCGAGACGAGCCATACTCAGGATGTTCGGAATGGTGAAAACCCGGTCCGTCTGGACCTCTGCCTCCTGGACCTCCACCCGGGAGCCTCCCCGTTGAGTAGCGCGCCGACGACGATGCCCCATGACTCTACCGGCACCCCGCGGACACCCCACACGAGGGTCGGTCATGCCAGCCGGACACGAACGAGGTCCGGCCCGGAGGCGAACTCACCGCCGAGACGGCGCAGTTCCGCGAACAGCCGGAGATCCTCCAAACGCGAAGAGGCCCTGGAACCAGTGCTCTCACACCAGCCTCCAGGGCCTCAACCACACAAAGTTCGGCGGTGACCTACTCTCCCACGAGGTCCCCCTCGCAGTACCATCGGCGCTGGCAGGCTTAGCTTCCGGGTTCGGAATGTAACCGGGCGTTCCCCCACCGCTATAACCACCGAAACACACCCACACCAACAACCCACCCCCACAAACAAGGGCATGAGCCACATCGGCATGGAAAACACGCAACACACTCTTCAAAAATAAACAAAGAAGAATAGTCGTTGTCTCAGAAACCACACAGTGAACGCGAGCACCTACGGACAAGCCCTCGGCCTATTAGTACCGGTCAACTCCACCCATTACTAGGCTTCCATATCCGGCCTATCAACCCCGTCATCTCCAGGGAGCCTTAACCCCACAAAGGGGGTGGGAGTCCTCATCTCGAAGCAGGCTTCCCGCTTAGATGCTTTCAGCGGTTATCCCTCCCGAACGTAGCCAACCAGCCATGCCCTTGGCAGAACAACTGGCACACCAGAGGTTCGTCCGTCCCGGTCCTCTCGTACTAGGGACAGCCCTTCTCAAGACTCCTCCGCGCGCAGCGGATAGGGACCGAACTGTCTCACGACGTTCTAAACCCAGCTCGCGTACCGCTTTAATGGGCGAACAGCCCAACCCTTGGGACCGACTCCAGCCCCAGGATGCGACGAGCCGACATCGAGGTGCCAAACCATCCCGTCGATACGGACTCTTGGGGAAGATCAGCCTGTTATCCCCGGGGTACCTTTTATCCGTTGAGCGACGGCGCTTCCACAAGCCACCGCCGGATCACTAGTCCCGACTTTCGTCCCTGCTCGACCCGTCAGTCTCACAGTCAAGCTCCCTTGTGCACTTACACTCACCACCTGATGACCAACCAGGCTGAGGGAACCTTTGGGCGCCTCCGTTACCCTTTAGGAGGCAACCGCCCCAGTTAAACTACCCACCAGACACTGTCCCTGATCCGGATCACGGACCCAGGTTCAGGCATCCAGCACGACCAGAGTGGTATTTCAACAACGACTCCACCAACGCTGGCGCGTCAATATCACAGTCTCCCACCTATCCTACACAAGCCGAACCGAACACCAATATCAAGCTATAGTAAAGGTCCCGGGGTCTTTCCGTCCTGCTGCGCGAAACGAGCATCTTTACTCGTAGTGCAATTTCACCGGGCCTATGGTTGAGACAGCCGAGAAGTCGTTACGCCATTCGTGCAGGTCGGAACTTACCCGACAAGGAATTTCGCTACCTTAGGATGGTTATAGTTACCACCGCCGTTTACTGGCGCTTAAGTTCCCAGCCCCGCCACCCCCAAAAG
>NZ_SKBR01000001.1:1562500-2290000 GCF_013450295.1 Streptomyces sp. AJS327 | reverse complement strand
AGCCGCTGGTGCGCTGGGACCCGGCGGCGGTGGAGGCGGCGGGCAAGTCGCCGATCTCGCCCGTCGTGGCGCTGGAGGCCGCCGCGGAGGCGCTCACCGACATCGCCGAGGACGGGGACGTCCGGCCGGGCGGGACACTCTTCCACTGGCGGTGACCGCTCGGCGGTCCTGGGTGGGCCGGTGAGGAGGGGGCTGCACGAACCACCGCGGTGGCCGGTCGCCGCCGCACGGAACCGGGACGGATGAGATGGACAGAACGCTTCGAGGCGCCGGGGTGAGCCACGGGGTGGCGATCGGCGCGGCGCGGCACATGGGTACCGCGGTACTGGAACCGCCAGCCCGGCAGATCACCACGGACGAGATCCCGCGCGAGCAGCAGCGGGCGCGGCAGGCGTCGGACGCAGTGGCCGCCGATCTCACCGCGCGGGGGAACCTGGCCGGTGGGGAGGCCCAGGGGGTGCTGGAGGCCCAGGCGATGATGGCCCAGGATCCGGAGCTGCTGGCCGACGTGGAGCGCCGGGTCGCGGTGGGCAGCACCGCCGAGCGGGCGGTCTTCGACGCCTTCGCCGCCTATCGGGCGCTGCTGGCGGGGGCCGGGGAGTACCTGGCGGGCCGGGTCGCCGATCTGGACGACGTACGGAACCGGATGGTGGCGCGGCTGCTGGGGGTGCCGATGCCCGGGGTTCCCGACAGCGACGAGCCGTTCGTGCTGATCGCGCGGGATCTGGCGCCCGCGGACACGGCGCTGCTGGATCCCACGCTGGTGCTCGGGTTCGTCACGGAGGAGGGCGGGCCGACGAGTCACAGCGCGATCCTGGCGCGGGCGCTCGGCGTTCCGGCGGTGGTGGCGCTCCCGGGGGCGACGCGGCTGCCCGAGGGCACGGTGATCGGGGTGGACGGCAGCACAGGCGAGGTGGTGGTCGGGCCGGACGCCGGGGAGCGGGCGGAGCTGCTGCGCTCGGCGGAGGAGCGGAAGGCCGCCGTGGAGGCGGCCCGGGGGCCGGGCGCCACCTCGGACGGGCACAAGGTGCCGCTCCTCGCGAACGTGGGCGGGCCGGGCGACGTACCGGCCGCGCTGGAGGCCGGGGCCGAGGGCGTGGGTCTGTTCCGTACGGAGTTCCTGTTCCTGGACGACGGGGGGCGCGAGCCCTCGGTCCGGGAGCAGACGGCGGCGTACCGGCAGGTGCTGGAGGCGTTCCCGGAGGGCCGGGTCGTGGTGCGGGTGCTGGACGCGGGGGCGGACAAGCCGCTGGACTTCCTCACGCCGGGGGACGAGCCGAACCCGGCGCTGGGGGTGCGTGGGCTGCGCAGTCTGCTGAGCCATCCGGAGGTGCTGCGCAACCAGTTGCTGGCGCTGGCGAAGGCGGCCGAGGGGCTGCCGGTCTACCTGGAGGTCATGGCTCCGATGGTGGCGGACCGGGCGGACGCGCGGGCGTTCGCCGAGGTGTGCCGGGAGGCGGGGTTGCTGGCGAAGGCCGGGGTGATGGTGGAGCTGCCGTCCGCAGCGCTGCGGGCCAGGTCGGTGTTGCAGGAGGTGGAGTTCCTGTCGCTGGGCACCAACGATCTGGCGCAGTACACCTTCGCGGCCGACCGGCAGCTCGGCTCGGTCTCCCGGTTCCAGGACCCGTGGCAGCCGGCGTTGCTCGATCTGGTGGCGCTGTCGGCGGAGGCGGCGGCGGCCGAGGGCAAGAGCTGTGGGGTGTGCGGGGAGGCGGCTTCGGATCCGATGCTGGCCTGTGTGCTGGCTGGGCTGGGTGTGACGAGCCTGTCGATGGGAGCCTCGGCCCTTCCGTACGTGCGGGCGCGGCTCGCCAAGCACACGCTGGCGCAGTGTGAGCGGGCCGCCGCGGCGGCCCGGGCGACGGAGAGCGCGGAGGAGGCGCGGACGGCGGCGCGGGCGGTGCTCTCCGGGGAGTGAGCCGGCCAGGACGGGAGGCCGGGCCGCGGTTGCGGCGGTTCCTCCCCTGGTCCTCCCCCGGTCCGGTCGTGGTCCGGTCGTTCCGGTGAACCGGCCCGTGGGGGTGGGGAGTTCGGGCCCGCCCGGCTCCGGGGTGGCGCGCTGGCGCCGCCCCGGGCGGACGGGCCCCGGGCTCAGGAGGCGCGGTCGGCGGCGAGCCGTTCGTAGAAGCGCAGGAGTTCCACGTTGTCGACGGAGCCGGGGTTGGCCGCCTTCTCCAGGGGGGTTCCCTGGAGAAGCCGCTTGACCGGCACTTCGAGGCGTTTGCCGGTGAGGGTGTGCGGCACGCCGTCGATCTGGATGATCTCGTCGGGCACGTGCCGGGGTGAGAGGTCGGCGCGCAGGGTGCGCTTGACGCGGTCCCGGAGGTCGTCGTCGAGGACGGCTCCCTCGGCGAGGTGGACGAAGAGCGGCATCCAGTAGCCGCCGTCGGCCTGTTCGACGCCGATGACCAGGGACTCGCGGATCTCCGGGAGGCGCTCGACGACCTCGTAGATGTCGGCCGACCCCATGCGGACGCCCTGCCGGTTCAGGGTGGAGTCGGACCGGCCGTGGATGATCACGGTGTTGCGGGCGGTGCGGGTGATCCAGTCGCCGTGCCGCCAGACGCCGGGGTACACGTCGAAGTAGCTGTCGTGGTAGCGGGTGCCGTCCGGGTCGTTCCAGAAGTGGATCGGCATGGACGGCATGGGGCGGGTGACCACGAGTTCCCCGACCTCGTCGGTGAGGGGGTGGCCGGACGGGTCCCAGGCGTGCAGGTCCACGGCGAGGGAGGGCGCCTGGAGTTCGCCGGTGTGGACCGGGAGGGTGGGGACGGCGCCGGCGAAGCAGCTGCACACGTCGGTGCCGCCGCTGACGGAGGCGATCCACATGTCGGGCGAGACCTCGTCGTGGATCCACCGGAAGCCGTCGGGGGGCAGCGGCGAGCCGGTCGTCGCGACGCACCGGACGCGGGAGAGGTCGTGGTCCCGGGCGGGGTGGACGTCCGCCTTGCGGCAGGCCATGACGTACGCGGCCGAGGTTCCGTAGACGGTGGTCCCGGTCTCCTCGACGACACGCCACTGGGCGCCGGTGTCCGGGTGGCCGGGGCTGCCGTCGTAGGTGACCACGGTGCAGCCGGTGAGCAGGCCGGACACCAGCAGGTTCCACATCATCCAGCCGGTCGAGGTGTACCAGAAGAAGCGGTCGCCGGGGCCGATGTCGTTGTGCAGGCTGAGCTGCTTGAGGTGCTCCAGCAGGATGCCGCCCTGGGACTGGACGAGCGCCTTGGGCAGTCCGGTGGTGCCGGAGGAGTAGAGGACCCACAGCGGGTGCTCGAAGGGGACCTGCTCGAAGACCGGTTCGGCCGCCGCGGAGCCCGGCTCGGCCGAGGTGAGGGCGGCCCACTCGTGGGCGCCGTCCGGCGCCGGGGTGCCGAGCAGCGGGACGTGTACCACGGCGCGCACGGTGGGCAGTTCGGCGCGGAGTTCGGCGACGGTCTCCCGGCGGTCGTGCTCCTTGCCGCCGTAGCGGTAGCCGTCGACGGTGATCAGCACGGTGGGTTCGACCTGCTGGAAGCGGTCGAGCACGCTGCGGGCGCCGAAGTCCGGGCTACAGGAGGTCCACACGGCGCCGACGGTGGCGGTGGCGAGCAGCGCGACCGCCGCCTCGGGGATGTTGGGGAGGTAGCCGCTGACCCGGTCGCCGGGGCCGACGCCCAGCTCGCGCAGGGCGGCGGAGAGCGAGCCGACCTGGCGGCGCAGCTCGGCCCAGCTGACGTGCAGCGGCTGGTGGCGCTCGTCGACGTGGAGCAGGGCGGTGTCCCCGGCGCGGGCCGGGTCCTCGGCCGCGCGCAGCGCGTGTTCCGCGTAGTTGAGGGTGGCGCCGGGGAACCAGCGGGCGCCGGGCATGCGTTCGTCGGCGAGGACCGCCTCGGCGGGGGTGGCGAAGCGGATGTCGAACCACTCGGTCAGCGCCCGCCAGAAGGCCGGCAGCTCCGTCACGGACCAGCGGTGCAGCGCCGCGTAGCTGGCGACCGGATCGGTGGGGTCGGCGGGTGGGGCGCCGTGCCGCCCGGCCGCCCAGTTCTGGAACCGGGTGATCCGTGCGGCCTCGGCGCGACCGGCGTCCGGCCGCCAGAGCGGCTCGGGTGCGGTGGGCTGCGCCGTGCTGCGGTGCGGCTCTGCGGTCATGTGGGCTCCCTGCTCATTTCTGCCGCGCGGGTGGGGGCGCGGGGGTGCGCACGCCCTGGTGACGCGTGCGCTGCGGCTGCGCAGGACGATGCCATGCGGGCATCGGGCGCGCCAGACCGGGTCCTGGTGGGAGGGGCGGGGTGGGGTGGGGTGGTGGACCGGGTGGCGGCGGGGGTGGTTCCGGGGTCCGGCGCGGACGTTGGATGAACTCCAGTTGAACGGTGCTCCCGGTGTCCCCCGCCGGTGGCAGGCTGAGCAGCATGGATGCGCGTGACCTGGTGCGGTCGGTGAAGGCGGTCGGTTGGGCCCAGGGGGCGCGCGCCGTCCGGTCGACCTGGCGGCGGCAGCGGGCCGACGCGGCGCTGTCGGCGGAGCGGGAGGGCGAGCGGGCGCGGCTGCCTGGGGTGGCGCTGGAGGCGGAGCGGCGGCCGGGGGGCGGGGTGGTGCGGTTCGCCCGCTCCTCGCTCTGGGTGCGGGTGGCGGTGGGGGGCGCGGTGTTCTGCGGGTGGGACGGCGCGGGCCCCGAGCCCTCGTACGCGCTGCGTGGGGCGTGTCCCGAGCCGGACGAGCGGGCCGTGCTGGAGCCGGACACGGACGGCGGGTGGCGGGTGGTGTCCGAGCGGGTGCTGGTGACCGTCGCGCGGGACGGTGTGGTGGAGCTGCGGACGCCGGGCGGGGCGCTGCTGCGCCGCGATCCGCCGCCGCGCTGGTGGGAGCGGGCGGAGCCGCGGGAGGGCGAGGTGGCGGGGTCGCGGTGGGCGCAGCGTTCCGAAGTGGCGGCGGACGCACGGTTCTTCGGGTTGGGGGGTGGGCCGTGGGGGCCGCGGCTGCGGGACGGCCGCTACCGGATGTGGAACGCGGGTCCGGGTCCGTTCGCCACCCGGCGGGCTCCGCTGTCCGTGACGATGCCGGTGCAGCTGGTGGTGGCGGACGTGGGGACGCATCTGGTGTTCCACGACACCACGTGGGACGGCGAGGTCGCCCTCTGGGAGGGCGCGGAGGGGCTGGGGTCGGGCCATGACCGGCCGGGGCGGTGCGAGGTCCGCTTCGCGGGCGGGCCCGCGCGGTACTGGGTGATCGTCGGTCCGCCCGCGCGGGTGCTGCACGGCTGGCGGTCGCTGACGGGGGCTCCGGCGGTGCCGCCGCGCTGGGCGCTGGGGTACCAGCACGGCTGGCAGCGGCCCGGGCCGCGGCGGGAGGTGCGGCGGGTGGCGGGGCTGTTCGCCGAGCACCGGTTGCCGCTGCGGGCGCTCCAGGTGGACCCGGGGCGGCGGCGGGGCGGGTGGGAGTCCGTGCCGGAGGACGAACCGACGGCGCTGGCACGGGAGTTGGCGGCTCACGGGGTGCGGCTGGTGCCGGTGGTCGGGCCCGCGGTGCGGGCCGTCGCGGAGAACCCGGTGTACCAGAGCGGGGTGGCCGGGGACGTGTTCGTGACGGGGGCCGGGGGGCGGGAGGTGCGGGCCGCGGCCTGCCCCGGGGAGTCGGCTTTCCCGGACTTCACCGACCCCCGGGTGCGGAAGTGGTGGGCGGAGCTGTGCGCGGAACGGCTGCCGCCGCGGGGTTCGGGGCTGGTGCACGACATGAACGAGCCCACGGTGCTGACGGTGTGCGGCGAGGGGACGCTCCCCCGGTCGGCGCGCCACGCTCTGGAGGGCCGGGGCGGCGACCACCGGGAGGCCCACAACGTGTACGGGCTGACGATGGCGATGGCCGGTTACGAGGGGCTGCGCGGGGCGCGCCCGGACGAGCGGCCGTTCCTGGTGTCCCGTTCGGGCTGGGCGGGGGCGCAGCGGTACGGCGGCACCTGGTCGGCGGGGGCGGTGGGAGGCTGGGCGGGGCTGCGGGCGGCGCTGGCGTACGTCCTGGGGCTGGGGCTGTGCGGGGTGCCGTACGTGGGGTCGGATGTGGGCGGCTGCGCGGGCCGGGTCTCTCCTGAGCTGTATCTGCGCTGGTTCCAGCTGGGGGCCTACCTGCCGCTGTTCGGCACCCGCTCGGCCCGCTGGTCGGGGCGGCGTGAGCCGTGGGAGTTCGGTCCCGTGGTGCTGGAGCAGGCGAAGGTGGCGCTGGCCGAGCGGGAGCGGCTGCTGCCGTACTTCCTGACGCTGGCACAGCTGGCGCGGCGGACCGGCGCCCCCTACGCGCGTCCGCTGTGGTGGCGGCATCCGAAGGACCGGGCGCTGCGGGACTGTGAGGACGCGTTCCTGCTCGGGGACGCGCTGCTGGTGGCGCCGGTGCTGGAGGGCGGGACGCGGGAGCGGACGGTGCGGCTGCCGTCGGGCCGCTGGTACGACACGGCGACCGGCGCCGCCCACGAGGGGCCCGGGGAGGTGCGGGTGGCGGCGCCGATCTCGCGGATCCCGGTGCTGGCGCGGGCGGGGGCGGCGGTGCCGGTGGCGGGGCCGGACGGGGGTGTGGCGCTGGACGTGTGGCGTCCGGCGCCCGGCCGGACGGGCAGCGGGCTGCTGTTCGCGGACCGGGGGGACGGCTGGGAGCGGCCGGAGGCGGAGCGCTTCGTGGTGCGGCTGGCGGACGGCGAGACGGTGGTGGAGCGGACGGACGGGCGGCCGGTGAGCTATCCGGTGCGAGTGCGGGGTGGGTGAGCGCGGCCGCCGGGCGAGGGGCCGGAGCGCCGGTGACGCGCGCGAGGACTCAGCGGGGACGAGGGGTTCGCGGAGGGACGGGCGGGAGGCGGAGCGGGGTGGGCCGGTCGGGCGGCGCTGGGGGCTGGATCCGCGCTGCCCGGGCCGGGCTCTTCCACGGGGGCGGCCGGTGGGGTATTGAAGGTGGGCATGTCACTTCCGTCGCTCTGGTCCCGTCTGACGTCCCGTTCGCCGTCCCCGCTCGCGGACCGGCCGTCCGCCGCCCAACGCCCGCGAACCGCCCGGCGGTTGGCCCGTCTCTGTGCCGGTCTCGGGGCCGGTGCGCTGCTCGCCACCGGGCTCTCGGCCCCGGCCGCCGCCGGACCGGCCGCCGGGGAACCCACCGCCCCCAGGGAGTTCGTGGCCCTGGACCGGTTCGATCCGACGATCCTGCACGAGATCCGCTATCCGACCGCGCACACCTTCGTCGGTGACCCCATCGACGGCTACGAGCAGCCGCTCTGCCTGGTGACGAGGGACACCGCGAAGGCGCTGCGGAAGGCCCAGCGGACCTTCCTCGCCCGGGGCTACTCGCTGAAGGTGTACGACTGTTACCGGCCGCAGCGCGCGGTGGACCAGTTCGTCGACTGGGCGAAGGATCTCCAGGACGAGCGGATGAAGCGGGAGTTCTACCCCGAGGTGGACAAGTCCCGCCTGTTCGAGGACGGTTACATCGCGGAGGAGTCCGGGCACAGCCGGGGCAGCACCGTCGACCTGACGCTGGTGCGGCTGCCCGCCGAGCCCACCAGCCCGTACGTTCCAGGCGAGCCGCTGGTGCCGTGCTTCGCCCCGCGCGAGGAGCGCTTCCCCGACAACTCCGTCGACATGGGCACCGGTTTCGACTGCTTCGACACCCGCTCCCACACCGACGACCCCCGGGCCACCACCGAGCAGCGGAGGAACCGCGCGCTGCTGCGGAACGGACTGGAGCGGGTGGGCTTCCGCAACCTGCCCGAGGAGTGGTGGCACTTCACGCTGGAGCGGGAGACCTTCCCCGACCGGTACTTCGACTTCCCAGTCCACCGGGACGCGGTGGAGCACCGGCGCGGATAGCGGGTTCTCCGCGGCCCGGCGCCGGGGGCCCGGCCCGGAGTGGCCGGGCGCGTGGCCGGTGCCGGGCGGCCCGGCGCGTCCGGCCCGGGACGGGGCGAGGGCGGTACGGATCCACCCCCGTCGGTCCCGTACCGCCCTCTCGCCACTTCGGACGACCGTGGCACCGGCGGAGGTTCGGGGAGGGGTGGAGCGGGTGCGCCAATGTGGAGATCCGGTGACCTCGCCGTGACATCCGGTGCCGGGTCGCCCCGCCGGAGCCGGTGGCGGCCCGGCCGGTGGTCAACCGCCGTGCTCCGCGCGGCGCGTGGCGCCGGCCGGCGGCAACGCGCTGAGGTGAGGCGGCCGGTGGGCGCCGGGGGCGAGGAGGCCCGGGGAAGGGGAGCGCCGCGAGCGCGGAGGTGTTCTCCTGACGGTGCGTCAGGACACCGTGGAGGCGGGGTTGTTGGGCTGTCGCTGGGCCGTCGTTGGGCCGTTTCACGGGTGGGGAGGGCGTGGGACGCGGGGGAACGGGAGTGGAGGGTGTCACTCCGGGTGGTCCGTGACCTTGACGGTCCCCCGTCAGGGTTGAACACTGCCGTCACGCCTGTCACGGAGGGCGGTCGGGGTGTGAGCGGAACCGCCCTCCGGGCCGCTCCCGCGCCCGCGCGTACTACCGCGTATTGCACGGATCCCCCGGGGCGCTGGACCCCGGACGAAGGGGGCAAGGAGCCGTCGTGAATGAGTTCTCCAACGCAGACATATTCGCCGGAGAGGTTATCGGTACCGCGATACTGATCCTGCTCGGCTCGGGCGTCTGCGCCGCCGTCAACCTGCGCTTCTCGAAGGCCAAGTCGGGCGGCTGGATCGTCGTCGCCTTCGGCTGGGGCATGGGCGTGCTGGCGGGTGGCTACACCGCGCTGCCGCTCTCGGGCGGCCACATCAACCCCGCGGTGACGGTGGCCGTGGCCACCGAGAGTGGCGAGTGGAGCAAGGTCCCGCTGTACATCCTGGCGCAGATGATCGGCGCCATCATCGGTGCCGTACTGGCCTGGGGCGCCTACTACTCCCAGTACGCGGCGAACGCCGACCGCGAGCACGCGCAGGACACGCTGGGGATGTTCTCCACCATCCCCGAGGTGCGCAACCCCGCGGCGAACGTCACCACCGAGGCCATCGCGACCTTCGCGCTGATCGTGCCGCTGCTCGCCTTCGGCGCCACCGCCGCGCTGGCGGAGAACGGCACCCAGGTGCTGGTCGTGGCGCTGCTCGTCACCGGTATCGGCCTCTCGCTGGGCGGACCGACCGGCTACGCCATCAACCCGGCCCGCGACCTCGGCCCGCGCCTGGTGCACGCGGCGCTGCCGATCCCCAACAAGGGCTCCTCGGACTGGGGTTACGCCTGGGTGCCGGTGGCCGGGCCGCTGATCGGCGCCGTCGCGGGGGCCGGGGTCTACAGTCTGGCCTTCTAGCCGCCGACCGGCGGCCGCGCCGCCAGAGAGCTTCCCGTACACGCGCCAAGAGGATGTGACCATGACGGAGCAGTACGTCGCCGCCATCGACCAGGGCACCACATCGAGCCGGTGCATCATCTTCCGGCAGGACGGCAGCATCGCCGCCGTGGACCAGCAGGAACACCGGCAGATCTTCCCCAAACCGGGCTGGGTGGAGCACGACGCCACCGAGATCTGGTCCAAGGTCCAGGCGGTCGTCGCCGGGGCCCTGGCCAAGGCCGGGCTGCGCGCCAGTCAGCTGAGCGCGCTCGGTATCACCAACCAGCGTGAGACGACGGTCCTGTGGGACAGATCCACCGGGCAGCCGGTGCACAACGCGATCGTCTGGCAGGACACCCGGACCGCGGCGCTCTGTGAGCGGCTGGGTGGCGAGGTCGGCCAGGACCGCTTCCGGGCGAGCACCGGCCTGCCCCTCGCCAGCTACTTCGCCGGGCCGAAGGCCCTGTGGCTGCTGGAGAACGAACCGGGGCTGCGGGAGCGCGCCGCCGCCGGGGAGATCGCCTTCGGCACCATGGACACCTGGCTGATCTGGAACCTCACGGGCGGCACCGAGGGTGGGGTGCACGTCACGGACGTCACCAACGCCTCCCGGACGCTCCTGATGAACCTGGAGACGCTGGAGTGGGACACCTCCATCCTGGAGGCCATGGACCTGCCGGCGGCGATGCTCCCGGAGATCAGGCCCTCCTCCACGGTCTACGGGGAGGCCACCGGGCAGCTCGCCGGGGTGCCGGTCGCCTCGGCGCTGGGTGACCAGCAGGCCGCCGTCTTCGGGCAGGCGTGCTACGCCGAGGGCGAGGCGAAGAACACCTACGGCACCGGCTCGTTCCTCCTGCTCAACACGGGCACCCGCCCGGTGGCGAGCGAGCACGGCCTGCTGACCACGGTCGGCTACCAGCTGGGCGAGGAGGCGCCGGTCTACTGCCTGGAGGGGTCGATCGCCATCACCGGCGCCCTCGTGCAGTGGTTCCGTGACCAGTTGGGGATCATCCGGGACGCCGCCGAGATCGAGGAACTCGCCGCCAGCGTCGACGACAACGGCGGCGCGTACATCGTCCCGGCGTTCTCCGGGCTGTTCGCCCCGTACTGGCGCTCCGACGCGCGCGGGGTGGTCACCGGGCTCACCCGCTACGTGACCAAGGCCCACCTGGCCCGGGCGGTGCTGGAGGCCACGAGCTGGCAGACCCGGGAGGTGGTGGACGCCATGTACCAGGACTCCGGGGTGCCGATCACCAGCCTCAAGGTGGACGGCGGGATGACCGCCAACGGGCTGCTGATGCAGCACCAGGCGGACACCCTGGACGTGCCGGTCACCCGGCCCGTGATCGCGGAGACCACCTGCCTCGGCGCGGCCTACGCGGCGGGGCTGGCCACCGGCGTCTGGTCCGGCCTCGACGAACTGCGCTCGCACTGGAAGCAGGACGCCCAGTGGACGCCACGGATGACGGCCGAGGAGCGGGACGCGGAGTTCCGCAACTGGCGCAAGGCCGTGCGGCGCAGCCTGGACTGGCAGGAGGACTGATCCCGCCGCCGCCCGGCGCCTGGCGCCGGGCGGCACGGCGGCCGGGTTCCGGCGGCGGGCCCGGCTCAGGTGGTGGCGTGCGCCCGTTCCCCGGCCGCCGCGCCGCTCTCGGAGCCCTGCGTCTGGCTCGCCACCCGCATCGCGTGCTCCACGACGGACACCAGTACGTCCCGGGCGGACTCGCGCTGCCGCGCGTCACACAGCACCACGGGTACCGCGTCCTCCAGGTCCAGCGCCTCGCGCACCGTCTCCAGGGGGAAGCGGTCGGCGCCGTCGAAGCAGTTGACCGCGACGGTGAAGGGGATGCCACGGCGCTCGAAGTAGTCGACGGCGGCGAAGCTGTCCTCCAGCCGCCGGGTGTCGGCGAGCACCACCGCGCCGAGCGCGCCCTGGGCCAGCTCGTCCCAGAGGAACCAGAACCGGTCCTGGCCGGGGGTGCCGAACAGGTACAGCACCAGGTTCTCGTTGATGGTGATCCGGCCGAAGTCCATCGCGACGGTGGTCGTCGACTTGGTCTCCACCCCCGCCGTGTCGTCGACCGGCCGCCCGGCCTCGGAGAGGGTCTCCTCCGTCCGCAGCGGCTTGATCTCACTCACCGCGCCGACCAGGGTCGTCTTGCCGACCCCGAAGCCGCCCGCCACCAGGATCTTCAACGTGACGGGCTCGGCGGGCCGCCCACCACCACCACGCTTAGAGCGCCCGAAGACCATTGATCACCTCTCTGAGGATGCTCTCGTCCGGCAGTTCGGCCGGCGGGACAGGACGGCTGACACGGACCAGCTCCGTGTCCATGAGGTCACCGATGAAGACCCGCACCACCCCGATGGGCAGCCCGAGTTCGGCGGCCAGCTCGGCCACCGTCAGGGGCCCCCGGCGGCACAGTCTGACGATCTCCACGTGCTCCGGGGCGAGCGTGCGGTCGGCGAGCACGTCGGCGATCTCCGCCGCCGGGTCCGGCGCCGGGACGCCCGGGGAGGCACCCCGGACGCCCCGTGGAGGGTCGGCCACCACGACCGCGATCAGGTCGAGTTGCCGCGTGGAGACGCTGCCCCGCGTACGGCCCCGCGTCATCGCGTACGGACGCACCACCGGGCCCGCCGCGTCGTCGAACCAGCGATCGGTCATGGCGCGCCCCGTCGGTCCCGTAACCCGTCAGTTTCCACCCGCCCTGCCACCTGCCACATCGGCCCGGGGTGCGGTGCTCAGATGCGCGCCCACCCGCTTGACCAGGAGCGTCATCTCGTAGGCGATCTGGCCGACGTCCGAGTCGGCGTCCGCCAGCACGGCGAGGCAGCTGCCGTCGCCCGCGGCGGTGACGAACAGGAAGGCGTCGTCCAGCTCCACGACCGTCTGCCGCACGCTGCCCGCCTCGAAGTGCCGTCCCACCCCCTTGGCGAGGCTGTGGAACCCGGAGGCGACGGCCGCGAGATGCTCACCGTCCTCTCTGGTGAGGCCCTCCGAGGCGCCCCGGGGAAGGCCGTCGCCCGAGAGGACCAGCGCCTTGCGGATGCTGCCGACCCGTCCCACCAGCTCGTCGAGCAGCCAGTTCAGCTCACCGGTGGACGAGCTGCTGTGGGCGTCGGCTTTCTGTGCGGTCATCGACCGTCCCCCTCCGGAGTTGTTCCTGGTGCTGAGTCACCCGTTGGTTCTCCGCGCGGTGCCGGGTTCTCCCGCCGTCCGCGCTGCCATCCGCGCTGGAGCGAGGCCATACGGCTGCGCACCTCGTCCGCGTCCCGTTCGGACGCCTCCTGCCGCCCGGCCGGACTCCCGCCGGTGGCGGGCGTCTCGGAGGTCTCCGTCCGCAGCTGCGGTGCCAGGCTCGCCTGCCGGACCCGGCGCGGCAGTCCGCCCACCGTCCCCCCGGTCGCCCGGGCCGCCCCTCCGGCCGTCGCGGCCGGATCGGCTCCGGGCCCGCCCTCCGGCGGGGCGGAGTCGGTGGTGTCCGGCACCGGACGGGGTCCGCGGCGGCCGTTCTGGCCGTCCACCGGACGCCCGTGGTCCGCGACGAGCACCGGGGTGCTGACCGGACGGCGGGGCAGGGGGGCGGGCCGCGCCGACTCCTCCTCGTCGGTGGCCTGCTGGTGCTGCTCCGGCGCCGGGCCGGCGCCGCGTGCCGGGGCGGGGCGGCGCGCTGGTCCGCGCTCGTCCTCCCGGCCACGGCTCTCCGTCCGCGCCGCGGGGCGCGGCGCGTCCGCCTCCCCGAGCGGCGCCTCCAGCTCCACCGGGCCGTCCAGCGCGCGCCGCTCGGGCGCGCGGCGCTCCAGCACGGGCGCCTCGCCGCGGGCGTCCTGGCGTCCTGGGCCCTTGCCGAGGGTGGCGTGGGTGCCGGTGTCCCCGGGCTCCATCGCCCGGTCCCCGTCGTCCTGGGTCTCGGTGAGGATGGAGCCGGGGATGAGCACCACGGCGGTGGTGCCGCCGTACGGCGAGGTCTGGAGCGAGACCCGCACGCCCTGCCGCTGGGCGAGCCGGGAGACGACGAACAGCCCCAGCCGGTCGGTGTCGGAGAGCTCGAACTCCGGTGTCTCGGCGAGCCGCAGGTTGGCGTCGAGGAGCGCTTCGGGGGCCATGCCGAGTCCCCGGTCGTGGATCTCCAGGGTGAACCCGTTCACCACGCGTTCCCCGAGTACCTGGACGGCGGTGTGTGGCGGGGAGAACACCGTGGCGTTCTCCAGGAGTTCGGCGATGAGGTGGGTGAGGTCGGCCACCGCGCCGCCGTCCACCGCGAGCCGCGGCAGCCGCCGCACCTCGATCCGCTCGTAGTCCTCGACCTCGGCGACGGCGGCCCGCACCACGTCCATCAGCTGGACGGGCTTGCGCCACTGCCGGGAGGGCGCCGCCCCGGAGAGGATGACCAGGCCCTCGGCGTGCCGCCGCATCCTGGTGGTGAGGTGGTCGAGCCGGAAGAGGTCGGCCAGTTCGTCCTCGTCCTCGGTGCGGCGCTCCATGGTGTCGAGCAGGGTGAGCTGACGGTGGAGCAGGACCTGGTTGCGGCGGGCGAGGTTGACGAAGACGTCCGAGACGCCGCGCCGCATGTCGGCCTGCTTGACGGCCGCCTCGACCGCCGCCCGCTGGAGCGTGTTGACCGCCTGGCCGACCTGCCCCATCTCGTTCTTCGGATACTCCAGGCGCGGGGCCTCGGTCTCGACGTCCACCTCGTCGCCGGAGGCCAGCCGCCGCATGACGTTGGGCAGCCGCACCCCGGCGGCCTCGTGCGCCTCCTTGCGGAGGGTGCCCAGGTCGCGGATGAGGCTCCGGCCGACCCGGAACGACACGAAGATCGAGCCGAGCACGGCCAGCAGGCCCAGCACCCCGGCGGTCCCCGCGCGGATCAGCACATTGGTGGCCTCGGGCGCCACCCGTTCCTCGTACCGCTTGCCGGACTCGGCACGCAGCCGGTCCAGGTCGCGGAGGACCGTGCCGGCCGCGCTGTCCCAGCGCCTCTGGTCGACGGTGCGCAGCGCGCCGCTCGGGCCGGAGGTGATGATGTCGTTCTCGTAGTCGGTGAGGGTGCGGGCCTCCGTCCCCTCCCAGTACGTCTCGTAGATCTGCCGGTCCTCGGCGGGCAGCACCTGGAGGTTGATGTCGTACGCGGTCTTGCGCTCGGCCACCCGGTCCGAGAAGGAGCGCAGGTCCGCGCGGGTCATCTGGCCCGCGGTGAGCGACGCCGCCATCAGCGCGTCCTCCCGGGAGAGGTACTCGCGGGCCCGGGAGAGCCCGGCGTAGGCGCGGCCCTGCTTCTCCAGTTCGACGTCGTTGAGGCCGTGCAGCGCGGCGAGGAACTCGTGACCGGGGTCGACGAGGTCGTTGTACGCCTTGAACGCCTCGGTCTTGGTGATGGTGGTGTCCTCGACCTTGCTCCGCAGTCCGTCCAGCCCGGAGATGCCGTCGAGGAGGGCGTCGAGCTGATCGCGGGCGGTGCTGGTGAGGTCGGAGCGCACTCCGCCGTCGGTGCCGTGCTCCCGCACCTTGGTGACGGACTCGTCGGTGGCCCGCTGCTGCCGGTGGAGTCTGCTGAGCGCGTCCGAGCGGCGGGGTTCGGCCAGGTAGACCATGATCAGGCGGCGTTCGCGCTGAAGTGCCTCCACCGCGTCCTCGGTGGGGTTGCCGACCTTCTCCGCGACGTTGGTGACGCCGATGAGCTGCTGCGCGTCCCGGACGGTGAGGTAGGTCGCGAAAACCCAGATGGACACCAGGGAGACCAGCGGCACCAACAGCAGCACCACGATCTTCCGGCGGATGGACTTCCCGCGAAAGCGCATGGCCTCCCCTACGTCAACACGTCAACCCCGGCGTCCGGAGGCGTACTTGAACTACAAACGGCGCGAGCCTACTACTGCGGAACGGGCACTCGTATACGTGCCCGCGCTGGGAACTGGCCGTCCAGGGTGCCTCATCCTGAGTTGTCCGTCGATGCCCCGCCCGGGACCCCGATTGTCGCGCAGGCCACGCCCGTGGAACGGTGGGTGCACACTGGCTGGTGAAGGGGGAGTGAAGAAGTCATGTACGCCAAACCCCGACTGCCCGATCCGGTGCGTTCGGCCGCGGTGCGCGCGGTGATCCTCGTGGCGCTGACCCTGGTCCTGTTGATGGTGGCGGTGCTGTGCTCGTTCGCCGGTGTCTGGCTCGCGTTCCCGATGGTGCTCGTCACCGTCGCGGCGACCATCGCCGCTACCTGGGGGGTGCTGGACGTCTGGGTCACCCGGCAGGTGTGGGTGCAGCGGTACGGGGTGGTGTCCCAGCCCAGCAGCGTGGCCCGGCGGCGGCGGGGCCGTCGCGGGGAGCCCCCCTCGGCCGGGGAGCGCGACGGGTGACGCGCACCCCCGGCACCCCGCGCACGCCTCCCCCTCGCCGCCGTCCACCCACGACTCCCCGCCGGGTGGGCCCTTTCCGGTTGCCTTCCGGTTGCCTTCCGGACTGTCAACGGTCGCCCACACGGCGCCGGTTGACGGCCCCGCCCCGGCGAACGCGACGGTGCGGGGCGCGACCGGACGCGGTGAACGCGCCAGCGTCCAGCACCGGTTGACCCGCCGCCCGCCGAACGGCCGGTGATCGCCGGGCCGTCAGGGAACGTCCGGGGCGATGGCCGGGGTGTCCCGGGGGGCGGGCAGCGTCCCCTCCGGCCCCGGGCCCGGGCCGGAGCCGGTGACCGGCTCGGGAGCGTTCCCGGGGCGCGGATCGGTACGGCGGAACACCCGGGTCGCGGTGATCTCCCCGCGCGTGCCCTCCGCCTCCGTGCCGTCTGCCGGGGACGGCAGCCCGGGGCGCAGGTGCTCCTCGACGCTGATGTACTTCAGCCCGGCGCGCAGGTCCGCGTCGTTCCGCAACCGGATCACCAGCGGGAACTCGGCCAGCGCCGTGGTGTCGAACAGGCCGGTGGTGTACAGCAGCTGGACGCCCAGCGCGTCCGCCACCGCGCGTTGCAGCTCCAGCAGGTAGGTGGCGTTGGCCCGTCCGATGGGGTTGTCGAGGAACAGGGTTCCCGCGTGCCGGTGCTCGTCGTGGCCCCGCTCGTTGCTGCGCAGCGCGGCCATCGTGCAGTAGAGGGCGATGGCCGCGGTGAGCAGCTGCCCCCCGGAGAAGACGTCGCCCATCTGCCCGACGGGGACCCGCTCGGCGCGCAGCACCGCGTCCGGCTTGAGGATCTCCACGCTCACCCCACGGGGACGCAGCGCCGCGTGCACCCCGCGCAGCAGCAGCGACATCCCGTCCCGGCGCAGGTCGGAGTTCTTCCGCAGGGCGGAGCGGGTGGCCTCGTCGATCACCTCTCCCAGGTTCTCGGTGAGGGTGGCCTGGTCCGGGTCGGTGAAGCGGATGCGCAGGAACTCCTGCCCCGACCACTCCCCCAGGCCCTCCGGCAGCCGGGAGAGCCGCTGCGCGGAGCGCAGCGTGGTCAGCGAGGTCTCGACCAGGCCGCGCAGCCGGTCCACGATGCTGTCGCGGTTCCGCTCCAACTGCTCCAACTCGTCGCTCAGCACCCGCAGTCGCGGCTCGAACGCCTGGGCCCAGGCGGCGGCGTGCTCGGGGAGCGCCGCCGCCGGAAGCTCCCGGATCTGCTGCCGCGCCGGGGTGCGCACGCTCTCGTAGCGGGTGGCGTTGGCCTGCCGCACCAGGACGTCGGACGCCTCCCGGACGGCGGCCTCGGCCGCGCCCAGATCGGCGGCGCAGCCGCGCAGCGCCCGGCGGGCCTCCGCCGCCGCCTGCCGGGCCGCCGCCGGATCCCCGGGGTACGGCTCGGGTGTCCCGGGGTCCTCGCCGGAGCCCGGTGCGGCGGGCTCCCGCAGCAGGTCGCCGAGGAGCGCCGCGGTGTCCTCGAAGTCGCTCGCCGCGCGCTCCGCCGCCCGGTGGGCGTGGCCCAGTTCCTCGTGTGCGGCCCGGGCGGCCTCGACCTCGTCGCGGCGTTCGGCGAGCGTGGTGGTGGCGGAGCGCAGCAGGGTCTGGGCGTGCCCGGCGTCGGTGGGCAGCAGCTCCCCGGGGAGGTCGGTGTGGGCCTCGCCCTGCTCGGGCGCCAGCCGTTCGGCCTCGCCGCGCAGTCGCCCCAGCTGCTCGCTGACGGCCGAGGCCCGCGACTCCAGTTGCTGGACGAGGGCTTCGGCGCGGGCGGCGGCGGCCTGCCGGGACGGGCCGTCCGCGCCCTCGGCGCTGTCCAGCAGCTGGGCGGCGCGGTTACGGACCCGGTTGCTGAGCCGGTCGAGCGTGGCGAGCGCCGCCGAGGCGTCCCCCTCGGCGCGGGCCTGTTCCGCGCGGAGGTCCGCGCCGACCCCGGCCTTCTCGTACATCTCGGAGGCGGTGCGGTAGGCGGCGCGCAGCTCGGGCAGGGCGGCGCCGGGCGGTTCGGCCTCCGGGTCGAGGCCGTCGGGCACTCCGGCGATCTCGGCGCGTTCGGCGCGCAGCGCGCGGGCGGTGCGCCGCGCGTCGTCGGCGGCCCGCTGGGCGGCCCGGCGGTCCTCGTCGGCGGCGCGGGCCCGCTCGACCAGGGTGGCGGCGCGCTCCTGGGCGGTCTCCGCCTCCCCCTCCAGCTCGCGGCGGCGGCTGATCCAGGTGCCGCGCTCCCGCAGCCGGAACGCCAGCCCGGCCAGCGCGTCCGCCGCGCGGCTGGCCCGATCCGCGCGCCGCTGCCCGTCCTCGCGGGCCGACTGCGCCTCGGCGGCCGCCCGTTCGGCCTCCTCGCGGGCCACGGTCGCGGCAGCGAGCCGCTGCCCGGCGACCTCGGCGGCGGCCTCCGCGGCGCCCGCGGCCTCGGCCAGTTCGGTCAGCCGCCCCTCGGGGCAGCCGGTGCGCCAGGAGGCGAGCCGGGCCGCGAGCGCCCGGTCGGCGGAGAGCCGGGCGGCCAGGGCGCGGATCTCGGTGTCGCGGTCGGCGGCGCGGGTGCGTAGTTGGCGCCGTTCCTCGTCGGCGGCGCCCTCGTCGTGCATGGCGGGGTTGGGCGGGACGAGGAAGACCTCGTCCGTCCGCCCGGCGTCGGTGGTGGGCACCGGGGCCAGCAGCGCGGCGGCGGTGCCCACGGCGACGGCGGAGCGCGGCAGCAACGCGGCGGCGGCGAGCACCTCCCGGGCGCGCGCGTGGCTGTCCGGGTCGGTGATGACCACGCCGTCGACGAGTTCGGGGCGGGCGGCGAGCACCCGGGCGTGGTCGGCCGGGTCGACGGCCTGCGCGAGGTACCGCCAGCCGGGCAGCGCGGGCACGCCGTGCTCGCCGAGGAGGTCGACGGTGGCGAGCACGTCGGGGCCGGGGGGCAGCAGTCCGCCGTCCCCGAGGGCGCCGAGCATCCGGGAGTCCTCGGCCGCGTCGGTGCGCAGCTCGAACAGCCGCCGCTCGGCGGTGGCCACGGCCTCGTCCAGCAGTTCGCGGAGCGACTCGGCCTCGCGGTCGAGCAGTTCGGCGGACGGTCCCGCGTCCGCCGGGCCGGGGGCGTCCAGCCCGAGGAGTTCCGCGACGCGCCCCTCGGCGGCCAGCGCCTCGGCGGCGCGGCGCTCCGCGTCGTGGGCGGAGCGGGCGGCGGTGGCGGCGTCCGCCGCACGGGCGGCGGCGAGTTCGGCGGCGGTGTGCTCGGCGCCGGTCTCCTGCGCCCGCTCGGTCGCCTGCCGGGCCGCGGTCCGGGCGGCGTCCAGCGCGGTGGCGGCGGTCCGCTCCGCGTCGCCCGCGGCGAGCGCGGCGCGCGCGGGGTCGGTCTCGGCGCCGCCGTCGCCGGGGGCGTCGATCCAGCCCGCCCGGACGGCCTCCGCGGTCTCCCGCTCGACCTCGTCCAGCCGCTGCCGCAGATGCTCCCCCTCGCTGCGGGCCCGCTGGGCCTCGGTGGCGGCGGCGGTGGCGGCCTGGTGCGCGCGTTCGCTCTCGGCCTGGAGCACCGCCGAGCGCTCCTCGCCCTCGCTGGCGACACGTTCGCTCTCCGAGGCGGCCCGGTGCAGGGCGCGCACCAGGTCGGCCGCCGCCTCGCCGCGGGCGGCGAGCGCGGGCGCGGCGTCCCGCTCCGCCGCGCGGATGGCGGTGGCGGCCTGGGCGGCGCGGTCGGCGGCGGCCCGGTGCGCCAGGACGGTCTCCGCCGCCTGCCACGCGGTGTGCAGGGTGCGCGCCTCGGTCAGCTCCCGCTTCCGCGCGGCGGCGGCCTGTTCGGCGTCGGCCAGCGCCAGGGAGGCGTGGCGGTAGGCGAGTTCGGCGGCGACGCGGCTGGCGCCGGTCCGGGCGTCGGTGGCCCGCGCGACGGTGGCGGCCGCGGTCGCGACGCCCTCGGCCAGCTCCGCGACGCGTTCGCGTTCCGCGGCGCCCCGGGCTGCGAGCCGCCGGGCGAGGGCGCGGGCGCGGCCCTCGGCGGCGCCGTGGATCTCCCGGGCGCGGGTGCGCCGTTCGGTGGCCTCGACGATCCGGTGCAGCAGGTCGAGGGAGGCCGCGGTGAAGTCGCGCTCGGCGGTGAGTTCGGCGCGGCGGCCGAGCTTGTGCGCGAAGCCGTGGACGAGGTCGGCGAGGCCGTCGGTGTCCCGGGTGTCGGTGACGGCGCGCAGCAGCAGGTCGGTGAAGTCGGAGTCGTTGCGGACCGCGAAGAGCCCGGCGGCCTCTCCCTCGTCGGCGTTCATCTCCCGCTGGTACCGGAAGAGTTCGGGGTCGAGTCCGAGGGCGGTCAGCCGCTCGTTCCACCGCTCGTGCACCTCCTCCCAGACGACGTCGAGGTTGGGGTAGGCGCGGCCGGTCTCGGTGAGGACGTCCCGGAAGCCCTTCATCGTGCGGCGCCTGCCCCGCGCCCCGGAGACACCCTCGGCGGTGGGGCGGAGGGCGGTGGACTCGGCCACCGGCAGCGAGTCCAGGGTCATGCCGGGGCCGGGGCGGAAGGCGTACCAGCCCTCGGCGAACTTGCGGGGGTCGCCGGACACCTGCCGTCCGCGCCACTCGCTGACCTTGCCCACCACGACGGTCTCGCCGGTGCGGGTGTGCTGCCACTCCAGGGCCACGTGACCGCAGTCGTCGGCCAGCAGGAACTTGCGCAGCACGCCGGAGCTGGCGCCGCCGAGGGTGTTGCGGTGCCCGGGCAGCATCACCGAGAAGATCAGCTTGAGCAGGACCGACTTTCCGCCGCCGTTCTCCAGGAACAGCACCCCGGCCGGAGCGGGCCGGTTCGGCGGGCCGCTCGGCTCCTCCTCGAAGAAGTCCCCCTGGGTGGGGGCGGGTTCGGGCACCGGCCCCCCGACGCCGCGCAGGTCGAGCACGGTGTCGGCGTACCGGGCGCCTGCCGGGCCGATGGAGTAGAGGCGGATCCGGGACAGCTCGTACATGCGGGGGCTCTCGTGAGGACGGTCGGCGGGACGGGCGGGGCGGGGGTGGTCAGGAGTGGAAGGGGAGACCGGCGCCGGGCACCGCCTCCAGCGCCTCCTCCTCGCCGGGCGGCAGCAGCGTGGCGCAGCCGTCGGTGACCGGCACCACGCCCAGGGCGGACAGTTCGGTCAGCGCGGCGCCGCCCGCCATGTCGCGTACCTGGAGCTGGTAGCGGGCGGTGGTGCGGTAGGTGCCGCCCGCGTCGTCCCCGGTGCGCTGGAGGAAGCCGGAGTCGGCCAGGAAGGCGAGCGCCTTGGCGACGATGCCGGTGGTGGAACCGGACAGCCGCCGCGCGTCCTTGGTGGCCCCGGTGGCGCCACGGCGCGCGTACACCCGCCAGGCGGCCTCCAGCCCGGGGGCGTCGGTGGCCGGGTCGGTGTTCTCGCCCGCCTCCTCGGCCCGCTCCTCCAGCCTCCGGCAGGCCTGCCGGACGAAGGTGTCGACGCCGTTGACCGAGATCCGGCCGACGTAGCCGTCGTCGGCGAGGTCGGCGGGGCGGGGGAAGGCGAGCGCGGCGGACGCCAGGTGGGCCAGACCGTGCAGGAAACGGTCGGCCGAGTCGGCCGACGCGCGGCGGGAGTAGTCGCCCATCCGGACCGCGAAGACCGAGTCCTCGGCGGCGGCGACCGCCATCCCGGCGCGGGCCGAGACCTCCAGCACCACCAGGCCCAGACCACTGGCGACCGCGTCCGCGAGCCGCGCGAAGGGGGGTTCGTCGCGGTAGCGGCGGAGCAGGGCCGTGTAGTCGGCGTCCCGGCCAGGGGCGAGCTTCGGGTGCAGCCCGAAGGAGACCAGCCGGGCGGCGTCCGCCGCGTCGGCCGGGGTGACGGGAGCGCGGGAGGTGTCGGTGGTGTCCGGCGCCGCCCCGGCGGGCGGAAACGCGGCCGGGTCCAGGCGGTCGCCGCCGGGCACCGGCTCCTCCTGCGGGCCGGGCCGCGCGCCCTGGTCAGTCACTGGTCAGCTCCTCGGGTGGGGTGGGGACACGAACGGGACGGGCCCGCGTGCGGGACGGGCCGGGGCGGCCCGGGGACGGAGGGCCACCGGCCGGTGGCGGGGATGACGACGGGGGCACGGGCAAGGGCGGGGGTCACGCGGCCTCGGTGCGGTCGGCGGCCATCGCGGCGGCGTCCAGCAGCGCGGTGCCGACGATGAGGTCGGCGCCGCCGAACTCCGGGTCACGCAGGGGGGTTCCGTCGTCCACGGCGAACAGCAGCTGGCCGTCCCCCTGGCGGTAGGCGGTGCCCACCGGCGGGCTGGCGGCGTGCACCGCCAGCAGCAGCACCAGGTAGGCGAGGTCGGAGTCCTCCCGGCGGCGCGCCTCGGCCAGCAGGCCGGAGAGCCGCCGGGGGGCGTCGGCCGGGAGGTCGAGCAGCTCCATCGCCGACTCCAGCTGCTCCTCGCTGAACCGGCGTTCGTCCGGCGTGGCCACCAGGTCGGGCTCGGGCAGCTCGGCGCCCAGGTGCTCGCGGGGCGCGGGCGGGGTGAGCAGCAGCTCCGTCAGGTCGGCCAGCCGGACGGCGGCGGGGGTGCGCATCCCGGCCCCGCTGGCGAAGAAGGCGTCGGTGACCCGGCTCGCCGACTCCAGCGGCAGCGGCAGCAACGGGGCGAGCAGCTGCCCGTGGAGGTCGAGCCCGGCACGTTCGGTGCTGGGCGCGAACGCCTGCCGGTCCTGCTCGGCGCGGAACAGCGGGCCCGCCTCCAGCAGCCGGGACTGGAGCTGGGTGTGGCGACGGATGCAGTCCCGCACGATGTCGACGAGTTCGGCGGCGCGGCGCTTGTGCTCCGGTCCGCGTTCGGTCGCGGCCTCGTCCCGGGCGCGGCGGATGTTGGTGAGGATGGCGTTCTCGTGTCGGTAGCGGTCGGCGACGTGGTCCAGGGCCTCGGTGATCATATCGGGGACGGTGTGCAGCCAGTCGACCGCGCGAACGTTCCGCCGGGTGGCCTCCAGGGTGCGGCGCAGCGTCTCCGCGTACTGGACGGTGCGGTACCTGGCCTGCTCGGCGGCGAGTTGGGCGTCGGCGAGGCGGCCCCGGCTGACCAGCACGTCCAGCTTGACCTCAGCGGCGATCTGGGCGCTGGTGACGTCCGTGTCGAGGGCGCCGACGAGCACGTTGACCGCCTCGTCGGTGGTCCGCAGCCAGACGTTGCCGCCGGGCCCCGGCACCTCCTCGATGAGCTTGAAGTCGTAGTCCCGCCGCACGTAGGAGCCGTCCGGGTCGAAGGTGCCGTACACCGCGCGGAAACCGCGGTCCACGCTGCCGACGTTGAGCAGGCACTCCAGCACCCAGCGCGCCACCCGCTCGTGTTCGGCCGCCGGGCGCTCCGGCGCCTGGGCCGCGACGCGCGGCAGGAGTCTGCTGACGACCTGCTCGTGGTCGGCTCCGGTGTCGAAGTCCATCTGGAGCGTGACGAGGTCGATGGCGGCGAGGGCGACCTCGGCCATCGCGTAGACGCCGTACTCGCCCGCGAGGTTGGCCTTGCGGGCGTCGAGGTCGTGCAGGGGCGCGGTACAGGCCAGCGCGCGCAGGCGGCGGGCCAGCCCCTCGTCCGCCGCCGGGCCGGGGGCGGGTGGGACGGGGTGGCCCGTGGCGCGGGACGGGGCGGGGAGCGAGGTGGCGTGCTCAGTCACGTCGGACAGGGTAAGCGCTGGGGCCGACACCGGACGAAGCGCCGCAAGGCGGACGCCGCCGCGCCGCCCAACACCCGTACCCCACCCACCGGTTGACCGGCCCCGGCCAGCACCCGGCCCACCCCGAGGGGCCCTCTGGCACCCCACCGCCACACCCGCACCCAGCCCGCGCGCATCCGGGCACCGCACCACCACCCGCGCCGGCGCGACACCAACGCCCGCCATCCCGAGCGCTCACCGCCCCAACGCGAGGAACGCGCCCGCGTCCGCGGCGACATGGGCACCCGCTGGAGCGGACGCCCCCCGACCCGCGGCCTGACCAACCGCGAACCGCGGTTCCCCGAGCGCCGAAGTGCGGTTCAGGAGAAGGACAGCGACAGTTGACTCAGGAGGCTGACGGCTCGATCTCCCCCGCGAAGACGATGACCTGGTCGATGAGGCTCCGTCGCAGATGGACGACGTCCGTTCCCGCCAGGCGGGGGCCTCCGTCCGGCGTGGTGAAGACCCACTGGTAACGGGCCCACTCGTCCGGCATGTCCACCGCTGAGCAGCGCACCATCGTGCCGGTCCCGGCCGGGTGGCGCCGGATGTCCAGCACGAACCGCTCCACCGCCGCGATTCCCTCACTGCGGCCCAACGGTCCCCAGAAGACCACGTCTGAGGTCAGGGCCTGGGAGAGCAGGGCGGTCACATAGACGTCGTGCGAGGCGTTGAACGCGGAGATGAACGTGTCGATCGCGGAGCGTGCGGTCTCTTCCTGCATGCCCCAGTAATACCAGCCGTTTCGCGGGTGCTTGTCCCGCGAGCCGCCTTCCGGTCACGGTGAACCATCCCCGTCACAGCACCAGCCCCCCCCCGGCGGCCATAGCCGCCCCCGCACCTAGCCATCCCCCCGGCGGCCATAGCCACCCCCACACCTAGCCATCTCCCCGGCGGCCATAGCCACCCCCACACCTAGCCATCTCCCCGGCGGCCATAGCCACCCCCGCCGGGGGTTGCCACCACCAGCACATCCCCCGCCGCCACCTCCGCCACGTCACAGCCCCCCAGCGGCTCCCACCGCCCGTCGGCCCGCACCACCCCGTTGACGCCCAGCGCCCCCGGCTCGCCTCCGGCCATGCCGTACGGGGCGACGCGGCGGTGGCTGGTGAGCAGGGACAGCGTCATGGGCTCCAGGAAGCGGATGCGGCGCTCCACGCCGTCGCCGCCGTGGTGCCGCCCGCCTCCGCCGCTGCCGGTTCGGACCCGGAAGTCGTCCACCCGCACCGGGTAGCGCTGTTCCAGCACCTCGGGGTCGGTCAGCCGGGAGTTGGTCATGTGCGTCTGCACGGCGCTCGCCCCGTCGAAGTCCGGGCCCGCCCCCGCCCCACTGGCGACCGTCTCGTAGTACTGGGAGGTGGCGTTACCGAAGGTGACGTTGTTGGTGGTGCCGATCCCCTCCGCCTGCACGCCCAGGGCGGCGTAGAGCGTGCCGGTGACGGCCTGTGAGGTCTCCACGTTTCCCGCGACGGTCGCCGCCGGGTACGCGGGGGACAGCATCGACCCCTCCGGAACCCGCACCTCCAGCGGCACCAGGCAGCCGCTGTTGAGCGGGATGTCGTCGGCGACCAGGGTGCGGAAGACGTACAGCACCGCGGCGGTCACCACCGAACGGGGCGCGTTGAAGTTGTCGTCCTGCTGCTCCGAGGTGCCCGCGAAGTCCAGGACGGCGCCCCGGCGTTCGCGGTCGACCGTCACCTTGAGCCGGATGACGGCACCCCGGTCGGTCTCGTAGCGGAACTCGCCGTCGTCCAGCACGGCGATGGTGCGGCGCACCGACTCCTCGGCGTTGTCCCGTACGTGCCGCATGTACGCCTGGACGACGTCCAGCCCGAACTGCTCGATCATGCGCTGGACTTCGGCGATGCCCTTCTCGTTGGCGGCGATCTGCGCCCGCAGGTCGGCCAGGTTGGCGTCCGGGGCACGGGAGGGGTAGGGGCCGGAGGTGAGCAGCTCCCGGGTCTCCGCCTCGCGGAACCGGCCGTCGCGCACCAGCGGCCAGTTGTCGAAGAGGATGCCCTCCTCGTGCACCGTCCGGCTGAAGGCGGGCATCGAGCCGGGGGTGAGGCCGCCGATCTCCGCGTGGTGCCCGCGGCTGGCCACCAGGAACAGCAGCTCGTCCGAGGCGCCGAACACCGGGGTGACCACGGTGACGTCCGGCAGGTGGGTGCCGCCGTGGTACGGGTCGTTGATGGCGTGGACGTCCCCGGGGCGCGGTCCGTCCGGGTTGCGCCGCAGCACCTCCTTGATGGAGTCGCCCATCGACCCCAGGTGCACCGGCATGTGGGGGGCGTTGGAGATGAGGTTGCCCTCGTGGTCGAAGAGGGCGCAGGAGAAGTCCAGCCGCTCCTTGATGTTGACGGAGTGCGCGGTGTTCTCCAGCCGCACGCCCATCTGTTCGGCGATGGCCATGAAGAGGTTGTTGAAGACCTCCAGGCGGACCGGGTCCGCCTCGGTACCCACCGCCACCGAGGCGGCGCGGGGGGTGGCGCGGCGCAGCAGCAGGTGGCCGCGCGGGTCGGCCTCCGCCTCCCAGCCTGGGTCGACGACGGTGGTGGCGTCGTCCTCGGCGATGACCGCCGGTCCGCGCACCGCGTCGCCGGGGCGCAGGGCGGTCCGCTGGTACAGCGCGGTGTCCCGCCACTCCCCCGCCGCGTACATCCGCACGGTCTCGCCCGCCGCCCGCCGGTCCGCCCGGCGGGTTCCGCCCCCGCCGGACTCCGCCTCCGGGGTGGTGAGGGCCGCGTGCGGACCCGCCGCGCCGGTGGCCTCCGCGACGGCGGTGGCGACGACCAGCGGCTTGTCCATCACGAAGCCGTACCGCGCCCGGTGCTCGCGCTCGAACTCCGCGACCATCGCGGCGCGTTCGCCCAGCGGGACGGTGAGCGGCGCGTCGGTGCCCGCGTACCGCAGCTGGAGGCGCGCCTCGGTGGTGACGGCGGTGTCCGGGATGCCGTCGGCGCGCAGTTCCGCGCGGGTGCGCTCGGCGAGCTGGGCGCAGGTCTCCCGCACCTCGCCCAGCGCCTCCTCGGTGAGTTCGCGTTCCACGGACCGCTCCCGCAGGGCGGTAGCGTCGGCCACGCCGATCCCGTAGGCGGAGAGCACCCCGGCCAGCGGGGGCACCACCACGGTGTCGACGCCGAGCGCGTCGGCGACGGCGCAGGCGTGCTGTCCGCCCGCGCCGCCGAAGCAGGCCAGCGCGTACCGGGTGACGTCGTGGCCGCGCTGCACGGAGATCTTCTTCACCGCGTTCGCCATGTTGAGCACCGCGATCTCCAGGAAGCCCGCGGCGACCTCCTCCGGGCTCCGGCCGTCGGCGGTCTCCTCCGCGAGCCGCGCGAAGCCCTCGCGCACCACCTCCGCGTCCAGCGGCTGGTCCGCGTCCGGGCCGAAGACCCGGGGGAAGTGCGCGGGCTGGATCCGCCCGAGCATCACGTTGGCGTCGGTGACGGTCAGCGGGCCGCCCCGCCGGTAGCAGGCGGGTCCCGGGACCGCGCCCGCCGACCCGGGCCCCACCCGGTAGCGGCTGCCGTCGAAGCGCAGGAGTGAGCCGCCGCCCGCCGCGACGGTGTGGATGTCCATCATCGGCGCACGGGTCCGCACCCCCGCGACCTCGGTGCCGAACACCCGCTCCAGGCCGCCCGCGTAGTGCGAGACGTCCGTCGAGGTGCCGCCCATGTCGAAGCCGATGACCCGTTCGTGCCCCACCTCCGCGCAGGCGCGCGCCATCCCGACGACGCCCCCGGCCGGTCCGGAGAGCACCGCGTCCTTGCCCCGGAAGCTCCCGGCCTCCCGCAGCCCGCCGTTGGACTGCATGAACATCAGCCGCACCCCGTGCAGTTCGTCGGCCACCTGGTCGACGTAGCGGCGCAGCACCGGGGAGAGGTAGGCGTCCAGCACGGTGGTGTCGCCGCGCGGCACCAGCTTGATCAGCGGGCTGACCTCGTGCGCGCAACTGACCTGCGTGAAGCCGGTGTCGCGGGCCAGTTCGGCGATCTCCCGCTCGTGCGCGGGGTTGCGGTAGCCGTGCAGCAGCACCACGGCGGCGCTGCGGAACCCGTCGGCGTGGGCGGCGGCCAGCGCGCGCCGGGTGGTCTCCGCGTCGAGCGGCGAGACCACCCGCCCGTCCGCGTCGAGCCGCTCCGGCACCTCGATGACCCGCTCGTACAGCGCCTCCGGCAGCACGATGTGCCGGTCGAAGATGCGCGGCCGGTTCTGGTAGGCGATGCGCAGCGCGTCCCCGAACCCCTCCGTGATCACCAGCACGGTGGGCTCGCCCTGCCGCTCCAGCAGGGCGTTGGTGGCGACGGTGGTGCCCATCTTCACCGCGTCGACGCGGTCGGCGGGGACCGGTTCGCCGGGCGGCACCTCCAGCATCCGGCGGATGCCCTCGACGGCGGCGTCCCGGTAGCGGTCCGGGTCGTGGGAGAGCAGTTTGGCGGTGACGAGCCGTCCGTCGGGCCGCTTGCCCACCACGTCGGTGAAGGTGCCGCCCCGGTCGATCCAGAATTCCCAGCGCCCACTCATGGCGCCATCGTGCCAGCTCCACCCCGGCCCCGCCGCCGTGCCAGCCCGCCGTCGGGGGCGGGCGCCGGTGGTCCCGGCTCGCTCAGCGGCCGGGACCGGGACTCAGCCTGCCCCGCACCGCGCCCCGCACCCCGGCCTCCTCGGCCG
The DNA here is from genome assembly GCF_013450295.1 of Streptomyces sp. AJS327. GTDB lineage: Bacteria > Actinomycetota > Actinomycetes > Streptomycetales > Streptomycetaceae > Streptomyces. Next base: position 2,262,025 of record NZ_SKBR01000001.1, on the reverse strand, counting down.
GGTCGGCGGCCAGCCGCCGCAGCCGCTCCACGACGCGGTCGTCCCCGGTGGCCGCGTACTGGGCGGCGAGTTCCCGGGTGGACTCCTCGCAGTCCCACAGGCACTCGACGGCGAACCCGGCGGCGAAGGACGGGTCGGTGACGGCGAGCGCCCGGGCCGTCCGGCCGCGCAGCTCCGAGGAGGCGGTCTCGCGGTAGACGTGCCGCAGCACCGGGGCGGCGGCGCGGACGGCGAGCCGCCCGGCACCGTCCACCAGCGGCCAGAGCGCGGGGCTGTCCGCCCCGGCCACCCGCACGGTGCGGCGCAGCGCGGCGAGCACCGCGGTGGCGTCCCGCTCGCCGCCGCGGCAGGCGAGCATCTCACCCGCCGCCGCCGCGAGGCCCTCGGGCAGGGCGCCCTCCGGCGCCGCCGCCCACTCCCGCGCCCGGCACACGGCGGCGTCCCCGCGCATCCGCGCGAAGGCGGCCAGCGCGGACTCCGCGACGGTGGGCCGGGGGTCGGCGGCGGCCAGTTCGATGAGGTCGGGCGCGGCCCGGTCGCCGACCTCGGCGAGGTGACGCAGCGCGACGGCGCGCCTGATCGGGCCGCCCGGCTCCGCACCGGCCGCGGCGGCCAGCAGCGCCGGGCGGTCCTCGGGCCCGGCTACGGCCAGCAGGCAGCGGGCGGCGGCGGCCTCGCGGGACGGGCCGGGGCGCTGTTCGGCGTCCTCCTGGGCCCAGTCCAGCACCTCCCGGACGCTCCAGCCGGGGCGCGGGCCGGTGTTCAACTGCCGCTGCCAGCGGTCGAAGGAGCGCTGCTCGCTCACCCGTCGGAGGCGTTCGGCCTGCGCGGGACGGGCCGGGTCCTCGGCCCACAGCCGCCAGGGGCGCGGCTCGAAGGCGTCCCGGGAGGCGGCGGCCAGCTCCGCGTCGCCCCGGGGGGTTTGCGGGAAGCGGGCGAGCACGGCGGGGCCGAGGAGGCGCAGCGCGGCGTCCTCGTCCCGCACGGCGAGTTCGTCCAGCGCCCACTGCCAGTTGGCACCGGTGGCCGCGTACCGGCGCAGCAGGACCAGGGCGCCGTCGTCGCCGTAGGAGGCGAGGTGGCCGAGCACCGAGAGGGCCAGTCCGGTGCGGTGCTCGGCGCGTTCCGCGGCGAGCTGGTCGTCCGGGTGGAAGAGGTGGTCGGCGAGGGTGTCGAGACCGGCGTCGAGTTCCGCGTGCAGCCGGGCGTAGTACAGCGAGCGGTGCTCGATGTGCCAGTCGGAACGCGGGTCGCGCAGCACGCACCGCCACAGCGCGTGCAGCGCTTCGGCGCGCGGCGCCGCGAGGGCGTGCAGCGTCCCGTCGCCACGGCCTCGCTGGAGGAGGCCGAGCAGGGTTCCGCTGGGCGCTATGTCTGAATCGACGGAATCGACGTGCATAAGAGTCAGCATCCGGTGCGGGGTATTCGGCTGGCAACGGGATTTCCGTTGACCGGCATTCTTGCCGGTGGGTGCGGTTCTACTCCCCCCGGGTCGGCCCGGTCCAGCCCGGGCAGGGTACGTGGGGGCGCCCCGCCCCGGCGAGCTGGAGCGTGACCCTCCCCGCGCCGGGCGGCCAACGGTATATGCCGGGCGCACCACCGCATCGGGTGTCGTGGAATCCCTTACGGTCCGTGGCGGGCTGTGCAACAGTCGTAGACGGCCCTCACCCCGTATCGGAGTCGATATGCCACCCCACCTCCATGCGGACCACGTCCCGCCGCCCGAGCGGGGCGCGGTGGACGCGCTCATCTCCCAGGCCCACCGGTTGCGCGGCGGTGTGGACGCGGTGCGCGCGGACGCGGGCACCGAGCGGGCGGACGGCCCGCCGGACGCCCAGCAGCGCTGGCGGCGTGCCCTGTGCGACCTCGCCGTCCACCAGCTGGACGACCTCGGGAACCATCTGAGACAGCTCCGGGAGGGGCTCGCGCCCGCCGAACCGGCCCCCGGCGCACCGGAGTACCCCGGATACCCGGGAGCCGGGGGCACCGGGAGCGCGGGCGCCCCGGGGTACCCGGGCGCGGAAGGCGCCGCGTGCCTGGAGGAGTTCCCGGCGGCCACCGCCGGGCGCTCCGGGGCCGCCTCTCCGGACGGGACGGAGCCGGGCGGCGTACCGGGCGGCCGCGCGGGCAGTGCCGAGTGGAACCTGCTGACCGACGAGGTGAGCTGGTCCGAGGAGCTGTACCGGATCTTCGGCCGGGCGGTGTCCGACGGGCCGCTCTCGCTCGACGAACTGCCCTCCTGGGTTCCGGACGCCGACCGGCCGGGGCTGGCCGCCGCCTTCACCGACTGCCTGGTCGACGGCAGGCCCGTCGACCGGGAGTTCCGCGTCATCCGCCCGGGCGGTTCGGTGCGGACGGTGCACCTGGTGGGCGAGCCGGTGCTGGACGGCGGCGGCCGCACCGCCTCCATGTGGGCCGTGGTGCGGGACGTCAGCGATCTGCGCCGCGGTGAGTACGTCCTCCGGGAGAGCCACGACCGCCTCCAGCGTGAACGGCACCTCGCGCGGGCCGAGCGGCGGCTCGCGGTCGAGCTGCACGAGGCGGTACTGCCCCCCTGGCGTGGGCCGGTCCAGCTCCCGCCCGGCGCGCGCCGGGGCACGGGCGCGCTCGAACTCGCCTCGCACTACCTGCCGTCCGCCACCAGCGCCCTGATCGGCGGCGACTGGTACGACGCGCTGGCCCTCCCGGACGGCGCCACCCTGCTCACCGCCGGTGACCTCACGGGCCACGGCGCAGCGGCCACCTCGGGCATGGCCATGCTGCTCGGCGCGGTCCGCGGGATGGCCATCGCCGGGGTGGCGCCGGGCCAGCTGATGGGCCACCTCAACCAGCTGCTCGACGCGGCCGCACAGCCCGCGCTGGGCAGCGCGGTGTGCTGCCGGTACGAACCCGGTGCGCGAAGCCTCGTCTGGGCGCAGGCCGGGCATCCTCCGCCGCTGCTGTTCCGGAACGGGACGGGCCGCGTGCTGGAGCCCCCGGAGGGCGTGCTGCTCGGCGTCGCCTCCGGCGCCGAGTACGGCCAGCACACCGAACGGCTCGCCCCCGGGGACCTGTTGGTGCTGCACACCGACGGACTCGCACCGCGCGGGCCCGGCTCCGCTCCGGGGACCACCACGGAGGATCCGCCGGGCGGCGCGGAGCGGCTGCTGGGGCTCGCCGGGCGGTTCGCGACGGCGCGCACCGCACAGGAGTGTGTCCGGGTGGTCGCCGAGGAGTTCGGCGACCGGGAGCGCGAGGACGACGCCTGCGTCCTGGTGGCCCGCGTCACCGCCTGAGCGGAACAGAGCAGCCTGGGGGTCAGGTCGACGGCCCGGCCGGCGATGCCGACGCGCCTGATGGTGCGTCAACCGCGTGTGTCCGAGGGCGGTCCACGAACAACCGTGCTCCACGGCGGGGTTCGCCAGCCCATGTGCGAGGGAGGCGAGTTGACACGCGGTGAACGGCAGGGCCCCTCCGGGAGCCGCGCCCCGGAGCGGCCCGGGCCACGGGCGGCCAGCGGCGCTGACGCCCGTCAGCCATGTCCACGACGGAGGCCAGCGGAGCCCGCGGACTGCTGGCCTCCGCCAGCACCGGAGCACCCGCGTGGAGGACGTCCCAGACGCCCGGGCCGTCCCCGCACGGAGCCAGGGGCCCGTCACGGGGACCCGGACCGGCCGGGGTTCGGCCCGGACACGCGGGAGTTCACGTCCGGCGGTGACCGGCGGGGCCCGGGGCGCGCGGTCCGGTCACATCGCCATCGCCCCCGCCGAGCGCGGCCCTCCGTGCCCGGGGTCCCGCCTGCCACCCCGCTGTCCGGGGGAGCCGGAAGACCGGGGTGAGGCGTTCTTCTTCGGTATCGCCCGCTCCAGTTCCTCACGCAGACTCTCGATCTTCCCGTACCCGGTGTAGCGGCTGGTGAGCCGGTACATCTCCCGCAGCCGGTCCCAGGTGCGGTGCGAGGAGTTCTCCCGGATGGAGACCAGCGCCAACCGGGCGTAGCTGTCGGCCTGTTCGGGATCGTCCGCCAGGAGGCAGGCGGAGGCCAGGGAGATGTAGTCGAAGATCTGCGAGCGCTGGTGGCCCCCCTCGCGGAGCCGCAGCGCCTCCTTGGCGTGCCGCTCCGCCAACGAGGCCGCGGAGGCGTCGTGTTCGGCGAGGGTGCGGAAGGCCAGTGCCTGCATCCCGTGCAGGTCCGCCTCGTCGAACATCTGCATCCAGCTGGGCGGGGGGACGTCTCCCCGGTCCGCGGCGAACAGCTCCTCCGCCTGCCCGAGGGTCCGCCGGGTCGCCTGCCCCCGGCCCATGGAGGCGTGGGCCCAGGCCTCGATGGTGCGCAGCATGGCGCGGGTGCGTGGCAGCGTCTCGTCCCCCGAGCCGGACTGGGCCAGCTTCATGAGATCCAGCGCGTCGTCCGGACGGCCGAGGTGCACCATCTGGCGGGCCGCGCGGGAGAGGGCCTCCCCGGCCCGGGGCCGGTCCCGCCCCTCCCGGGCGGCGTGCGCCGCGATCACGAAGTACTTCTGCGCGGTGGGTTCCAGGCCGACGTCGTGCGACATCCACCCGGCGAGCACCGCGAGGTTCGCCGCCACGCCCCAGAGCCGCCGTTGCAGCGACTCCGGGTGCTGGTAGGCGAGCATGCCGCCCACCTCGTTCAACTGGCCCACGACGGCCTTGCGTTGGAGCCCGCCGCCGCGCGCCGCGTCCCAGGCTCTGAAGACCTCGACGGAGCGCTCCAGGGCCTCGATCTCCTCGGTCCCCACCGGTGCCGCCTCGTACCGGTCGAGGGCGGCCTGGTCCGCGTGGAGTGGGTTGCCGGTGCCGAGCGTGTCCTCGGCGAACGGAGCCGGGGGGTCCGTCCGCAGCCAGTCGTACATCGCTCCGCTGAGTGCCGTTCCCGCGGTGAGCGCGGCACCCGCGCCCACCACGCCGCGTCGGTTGAGCATGAGGTCCATTCCCGTGAATTCGGTGAGGACCGCGGCGGTCCGGCCGGGTGGCCACGGCAGACCGTCCTGGGTCTGCCGCTTCCCCGCGCACCCCGACGGGCCGAGCCCGAGGTCCTCGATGGTCACGACACGGCCGAGACGCTCGGTGAACAAGGCGGCCAGCACCTGCGGTACGGGGTCGCGCGGGGTCTCCCCCACGTCGATCCACCGGCGCACCCGCGAGGTGTCGGTCGCCAGCTGCGGATGCCCCATGACAGCCGCCTGCCGGTTGACGAGCCGCGCCAGCTCGCCCTTGGACCAGCCCGCGAGACCGAAGAGGTCGGCCAGGCGGGTGTTGGGTCCCTTGGTCACGTCAAGCCCCCAGGATCTCGGCTGAGTTGACAGTAACCCCGGCTCAGGGGCGCGGCGAGCATTCGCCAGGGTTCGCCAGGGTCCGCCACATGGTGTGCCACCCGCGCACCGGTGTGCCGTAGGAACGCGCCACCCGGCCCGGCGCCCCGGGCTTCCGGCCGCCTCGGCGGGCGGGAGCGCCGGAGCGGACCGCACTCCCCAGGGTGCGAGGTCACCGACCGAGCCGGGGGCGTACCCACCCGTCGGCGTACGAAGGGATCCGGCTCGCCCATGTACCCAGCAACGTCGCCCGTCTCCGCACCGTCCCGGACTCTCGGCTCCCCTCCGTACGGCGGGGGCGGGGCCCGGACCACGGCACCGCTGCTCCCCGGTGGTCCACGCGGTGGCGGTCCGGCACGGCGGCGGCGCGCCCACCCCGGCGCCACCCCCCTGCTACGGACGGAGCCGGATCTCGCGAGCGCGCAGGACGCCCAGGTGCGGGCGGCCGTCGCCAGTGTCCGCCGGGCCTGCCCGGAGTTCCACCCGGTGCGGGTGCTGCGGCGGCGCGGGCGCACGATGCTGCTGGCGGGAACGGCGGGCCGGGTGCCGGTCATCGCCAAGCACCTGCTCGACCACTCCCCCGACCCCACGGAGCGGTTCGAGCGGGAGATAGCGGTCTACCACGCTTTCGCGCTGGGGCGTCCCCCGGTCCGCGTCCCCCGGCTGATCGCGGCTGACGCGGCGGCGCACTCCCTGGTCATCGAGCGGCTTCCGGGGCGGGTCGCCGCCACCCGGCGCCGTCCCTTCGAGGCTCCGGAGGAGGCGGGGCTGCGCGCGGTGCTGGACGCCTGCCGTCTGGTGAACCTCTGGCGGCCCGAGCCCGCCGCCTTCGGGCGGCCGATCGACTATCCGGCCCGGCTCAACCGCCACCACGAACTGGGGCTGCTGACCGACCGGGACATGGGCGAACTCCAGACCCTGCTGCGCGGCATCGCGCAGGCGAGCCCCGGGCGCAGCGCCCCCTGGCAGTTCTGCCACGGCGACGCCCTGCTCACCAACATGCTGCTGGGCCCGAGCGGTCCGGCGCTGGTCGACTGGGAGAACGCCGGCTGGTACCTCCCGGGGTACGACCTGGCCACCCTGTGGACGGCGCTGGGCGAGGCCCCCCGGGCCCGTCGGCGGATCAGTCAGCTCGCGCAGTCCGGCGGGCCGGCGGCGCGGGACGCCTTCCTGCTCAACCTGATGCTGGTGCTGACCCGGGAGATCCGGCACCGTGAGAGCGCGGTGCGGCGGGCCATGAACGCGCCCCCGCGCGGACCGGCCCCGGCGCCCGGCGCCGGGGGTCCCGCCCTCTCCGCCGGGGAGGAACAGCGGTTACTGCTCCGCCGGTTGCAGGAGGACTGCGCGCTGGCCCGCAACGCGGTCCGCGCCTCCGTGGGCACGCGCTGAGCCCTCCCCTGCGACTCGACCGGGGGCCCGACGCGGCCGGGGTGGCGGGAGCGCGCGCCACCCGGCCGGGTTCCGCCCCGCCCGGGCGTCGGCCGATCAGGCGGGAGCCGTGGGGCCGGTGCGCGGCCGAGGCGCCGGGTCGCCCAGGCCCGGGGGCGTGCCGCGCGACGGTCACCGACGGTCGGCGGTGATTGGCGGGGTGTGAGGCGCGGGACACATGCGGACGTCGCACGGTCCCGCGCTGACGCCCGCCCGAGGAGGCCACCGTTGTCCACTCCCGACTCCGAGCCCCCCGTTCCGGCCCCCGCGCGGCGCTCCCGCCGGGCCACCGTCCGGGCGGCGGGGACCGCCCTCACCGCCGCCGCGCTGAGTCTGCCGCTGCTGGCGGCCGCGCCGGCCGAGCCGGGGCCGGGCGGCGCGGCCGCCCCCGCACGCGACGGTCTCCAGCGGCAGTTCGCCGAGGCGGCTGAGCGGCACCGGGTGCCGCCGCGCCTGCTGCTGGCCGTCGGCTACCTCCAGTCCCGCTGGGACACCCACGGCGGTGCGCCCAGTGTGTCCGGCGGCTACGGTCCGATGCACCTGACGGACGCCCGTGCCGCCCTGGCGAGGTCGGCCCGGCCCGCCCCCTCGTCCCGGGGTGGCGGAACGGAGACGGAGGCGGCGCCCCTCCGGCACGGCGGCAAGGACGGCGGTGGGGAACGGGTCGAGCGTCCGGCTCCCGCCCCCCGGGCCGGTTCCGGTCCCGTCCCGGCCGAGTTGCGGACGCTGGAGCGCGCCGCGGAGCTGACCGGGCTGTCCGCGGCTGAGCTGCGCACCTCCACCGCCGCGAACCTGCGGGGCGGTGCCGCGCTGCTGGCCGACGCGCAGCGGCGGCTGGGCCGCCCGTTGAGCGACGACCCCTCGGACTGGCGGGCGGCGGTGGCGGCGTTCCCCAGCGGTGGACGGCTCGCGGGCGCGGCGGAGGACGCGAAGCGGGCCGGAGGCACGGAGGACGCACGGAAAGCCGAGGGCACGGAGGGCGCACAGGGCTCGGAGGGCGGGGAACGGGAAGCCACCGGCGCGGCCTTCGCCCGCGAGGTCTTCGACGTGCTGCGCACCGGTGAGCGGCGGGTGACCGACACCGGCCAGCCGGTGGCACTGCCCGCCACCCCCGGGGCGCGGCCGGAGCCGGAGCCCCGGGCGGGCGCGGCGCCGCCCGCCCCGACGACGGACTGCCCCGCCGATCTGGGCTGTGTGTGGGATCCGGCGCCCTACCGCACCTACCGCGGCAAGGACGGTGCCGAGGACTACGGCAACCACGACCGGACCCGCAGGCCCCGCTCCCCGCGGATCGACACCATCGTGGTGCACGACGTGGAGGGCACGTACGACAGCGCGGTGCGGATGGTCAAGGACCCGGCCTACGTCTCCTGGCACTACACGCTCCGCTCGGCGGACGGCCGGATCGGCCAGCACGTCCGGACCCGGGACGTCGCCTGGCACTCCGGCAACTGGGACGTCAACACGCGCTCGATCGGCCTGGAGCACGAGGGCTTCCTGGCCGACCCGGACGCCTGGTACACGGAGACCGCCTACCGCACCTCGGCCCGGCTGGTGCGGCACCTGGCCGCCACCTACCGGATCCCGCTGGACCGGCAGCACATCATCGGGCACGACAACGTGCCGGGGGCGACCACCGGGACCATCAAGGGGATGCACACCGACCCCGGCCCGTTCTGGGACTGGCGGCACTACTTCCGGCTGCTCGGCGCCCCGTTCGCGGCGGCGAGCGGAGCGGACGCCGGGCGGGCCGGGCAGCTCACGATCCTTCCCGACTACCCCAACCACCGGCCGCGCTACACCGGTTGTGGTGGGGAGCGGGCCCGCTGCTCCCCGCACGGCTCCGGCGCGGTACGGCTGCGCGTGGCGCCGGAGCCCGACGCGCCGCTGGTGCCGGACACCGGGCTGCGCCCGGGCGGCGAGCCCTCCGGCGACGGCGTCAACGACACCGGCGCCCGCGCCTCGACCGGCCAGCGGTTCGCGGTGGCCGGCCGGCGGGGTGAGTGGAGCGCCGTCTGGTACCTGGGCAGGAGGGCCTGGTTCCACAACCCCGCGAACCGTCCCACCGCGGTACCCGCCCGGGGACCGCTGGTGACGCCGCGACCGGGAAAGACCTCGGTGCCGGTCTACGGGCGGGCGTACCCGGAGGCGTCGGCGTATCCGAAGGGCGTCCCGGCTCAGCCGCTCTCCCCGCTCCCGTACCGGATGGAGGCCGGGCAGCGGTACGCGGCGAGCCGGTCGGAGGAGAGCGTCTACCTGCGCGCCGACGGTTTCGACCCGTCCGCCAAGCGCTTCACGGTGGTGCGGGGCGGTGTGCGGTACCACCGGATCCAGCTGGGGCACCGGCTCGCCTACGTGCGGGCGGACGACGTGCGGCTGCTGGACGGTGCCGCGTCCAGCGCGCCGTAACGCCCGGCGACCGGGCGGGGCGCGGTCCGCTGAGGTCCCCGGGAGGGGTCAGCGCTGCTGGAACATCTCGGCGGGCAGCGGCTTCAGCAGCGCGTAGAGATCGTTGGTGATCGGCCGGTCCCAGCTGGCGATGGTGACCAGGACACCGTCGCTGCGGTCGAACTGGACGCAGGAGATGCGGTCCTCCGTGCAGGTGATGCGGCGGACGATGAGGAGGTTGTCCTCGTGCATCACCGGGTCGTCCTCGACGCTGACGACCTCGACCGACTCGTCGTTCTCCAGGGCCTCCAGCAGCTGCGTCACCTCGAAGGGCACCTGTCCCTCGGGGACCTCGCGCACCGGGGAACCCTCCGGCAGGTTACCGATGATCATCGCGGGGCCCCGTCCGCCGAAGAGGTCGTACCTCAGGAAGACGCCCTGGCAGGAGCCGTCGTCTCCGGGTAGCAGACCCGCACCGAGGTTGCCGGGCCAGTCGGAGGGGTCCATGGCCAGGACGTCGAAGTCCGGACCCGCGGGCACGGCGTGGCTACGGCGGCGGAGGAAGGACATGGGGCCATGGTACGTGCCCCGTTGACGCCCGCGACGCGGGGACCGTCCACCCGAAGCCGTCCCGCCTCGCCCCCGCCACCGGTGGACCGCCCCTCCGGGAACGCGCCCCAGCGCACGGGCCGGACACCCCCCGGAACGCCCGCGGGGGTCCACCCCGAGACGGGACGGCGCCGAGACCCGGGGATGGCACGGACGGTGACGGGAGAGGCCCGGGACACGGCGCCCCCAGCAGGAACCGACGAGCCCACCGTCGCAGGCTGCGGCCGTCCCCGGACGGGCAGGGGCAGCAGACAGAGACGGGCAGAGGCAGACACGGCCAGAGACGGCCGGTGGAACGGAACGCTGGAGTCCGGAGGCCGGGCACGGTGACGGTGACCGTGATGGTGACGGACGGGACGAGGTGACGGTGGGCCGGAGCTGCTACGCTCGACGGCTCAGAAGTCTCAACTAACCGTCACAGTACTTCCGTTGAGGATTGTAGCGAAGACCATGGAGACACGTCAAGTGAGTGCGGCGCTGACCGCCGCCCTGCGCGCCGAGCAACGGTACGTGGACGGCCTCTACCTCCGGCTCGACGAAGAACGCGCGGCCGCCGAGGCGGAGTTGGCGCACGTCCGGCGGCACGGCGCCGACGCGGGCACCCCACAGGCCCTCGCCGAGCGCGACGCGGCCACCACCGAGCGGGCGCGACGGCTGCTCACCCTGAACTCGGTGGACAGCGGCCTGTGTTTCGGCCGGATCGACACCACGGACGGCGAGTGCCACTACGTCGGCCGGATCGGCCTGCGCGACGCCGCCCACGAACCCCTGCTCGTCGACTGGCGGGCCCCGGCCGCCCGGCCGTTCTACGCGGCCACCCCCGGCGCCCCCTCCGGCCTGGCCCGGCGGCGGCACCTGCACTCCGCCGGGCGGCAGCTCACCGGCGTGGACGACGAGGTGTTCGCGCCGGACGGGCTGGACGAGGAGGACCGCCGGGGACTCGTGGGGGAGGCCGCGCTGCTGGCGAGCCTGCGCCGGGGGCGGACCGGTCGGATGACGGACGTGGTGGCCACCATCCAGACCGAACAGGACCGGGTGATCCGCTCGGGACCCCACGGGGCGCTGGTGGTGCAGGGCGGCCCCGGCACGGGGAAGACGGTCGCGGCGCTGCACCGGGCCGCCTATCTGCTCTACACCCACCGGGAGACGCTGGCCCGCCGGGGTGTGCTGATCATCGGCCCGAACCCGGTCTTCCTGCGGTACGTCGGCGAGGTACTGCCCGGGCTCGGGGAGAGCGACGTGGTCCTCCGTCCCCTCGGGGGCCTCTTCCCCGGCCTCCGGGCCGAAGCCGAGGACCCCCCGGCCACCGCCGTCGTCAAGGGGGATCCGCGGATGGTGGAGGTACTGGCCAGGGCCGTACGGCAGCGGCAGCGCACGCCCCCGGGCGACCTGCTGGTGACTGTCGAAGGTGCCCGGCACGGCGAGGAGTTGACGCTGCGGTTGCCGCACGCCGCATGCGTGCGGGCGCGCGAGGCGGCGCGCGACCTGGGCCTGCCGCACAACGCCGCGCGGGGGCACTTCCTGCGGCGGATGCTGGACGCTCTCGTCCGGGTCCAGGCGGCGGCGCTCGACCTGCCGCTCGACGCGGCCGAACTGCGGTACGGACCGGGCGAGTTGTGGCGACAGCCCACGGTGCGCCGGACCCTGGGTACGCTCTGGCCGTCCCTCGACCCGTGCGAGACCGTCGCCGCGCTGCTCCAGGAAGCCGGCACCCTGCGGGCGGCGGCCGAGTCGCTGCTGGACGCGCGGGAACGCGCCGCGCTGCTCCGCTCCCCGGACGCCCCGTGGACGGTCGGTGACGTCCCGCTCCTGGACGAGGCGGCCGAACTGCTCGGTGAGGACGGCGCGTTGGCCCGCGCGCACGCCCGGGCCGCGGCCGAGGAGCGGCGGGAGGAGGAGCGGTACGCGCGGGAGGCGCTGCGCGGCGCCGGGCTGGAGGGGACGCTGGACGCGGAGGTCCTCGCGGACCGCTACCTGGGGACCGGGCCGGAACGGGACACCGCCGAGCGGGCGGCGGCCGACCGGAGCTGGGTGTACGGGCACGTGATCGTGGACGAGGCGCAGGAACTCTCGCCGATGGCCTGGCGGATGGTGATGCGCCGGGTGCCCAGCCGTTCGATGACGATCGTCGGGGATCTCGCGCAGACCAGTGGGGCGGCGGGGGCGGACTCCTGGGCGGAGGTGCTGCGTCCGTACCTCGGGGACCGCTGGCGGACGGAGCGGCTGACGGTCAACTACCGCACCCCGTCGGAGGTGATGGAACCGGCCGCGGCGGTGCTGGCGGAGGTCGCCCCGGAGTTGGAGGCTCCGGAGTCGGTCCGGACCTCGGGGGTGACGCCGAGGAGGGTGCGGGTGCCAGGCGGCGGGCTGGTGGCCGGGGCGGCCCGGGCGGCGGCGGACGACCTCGCCGCGCTGGAGGAGTCGGGCGGCGGGCGGGCCGCGGTGATCGCCCCGGAGCGGCTGCTGGCGGCGGTCGCGGACGCGCTTCCCGGGGCGGCGCTGGGCGGGGGCGCGGCGGTGCTGGAGGCTCCGCTGTCGGTGCTGACCGTGCGGCAGTCCAAGGGGCTGGAGTTCGACCGGGTGGTGGTGGTCGACCCGGCGGGTATCCAGGGCGCCTCCCCGCGTGGCGGCCGGGATCTGTACGTGGCGCTCACCCGCGTGACGCATCGGCTGACGGTGGTGTACGAGGGCGAGCCGCCCCGGGCCCTGCGGCCGCCGGCGGCCGGGAGGCGGGGGCCCGGCCGTGGCCGGACTCCCCACTCCCGCCCCTGAGTTCACCCCCGGACGCGGGCCCGGGGCGGAGGCGTCAGAGGATGCGGCAGCCGTTGAAAACGCCGAGCCGCTCGCGGTACAGCTCGATGGGCACGCCGTTGGGGTCCTGGAGGTAGAGGCTCTCCTCGGCCCCACGGTCCGGCCCCGCGTAGGGCACGCCCGCCCGGTCCAGCGCGGCGCGCGCCGCGCTGTGCTGCTCCTCGCCGACGGAGAGCGCGAGGTGCTGCACCCCGCCGACGGTCTCGGTGAACTCGGGGTGCGGGTGGCCGGGGAAGTCGAAGAAGCCCAGCAGGTTGTGGTTGCCGATGTCGAAGAAGAAATGGGTCGATCCGGGGTAGTCCCGGTTCTCGACGATCTCCACCAGGGGGAAGCCGAGGAACTCCTGGTAGAAGCGGATGGTCTCCTCCACGTCCCGGCAGATGAACGCGACGTGGTGCACTCCGCGCGCGGTGCTCCCGGGGCGTTCGGACGCGGAGGCCAGATAGCGCTCCCGCAGCTGCTCACGCCGGGCGCGCAGGGTCTTCAGTTCGGCTTCGGTGGGCTCAGCCATGGCCGTTCCTCCTCGGGCGTGGTTACAACTTCAACTATCCACCCCCGCCGTCCTCTTCGGTAGCCGCACCACGCTCGGCTTCGCTCTCCGCGTGCGCCGGGCGCGCCGCGCGCCCCGCTCGCCCACCGTCGGCGTGCGCGGGGTACGCGGTGCGGGGCGGCGGGGCCCGCCCTCGCCCTCCGGGTGACCGGACGGGACGAGGTCACACCGGGGCGTCCGCGAAACCCGCCGGGATCGTGCGGTACGCCGCTCGACCCGCTGGAACCCGCTCGGACTCCGCCCTCCGGCCACCGAGCCCGCCGGGCCACGCACCGCGGGCACGGCGGAGCTGGCCCGGTCAGCGGACGGGGCGGGCTCAGCCCGCGCTGGAGGCACGCTGCTGACGGCGCGTGGCGACCTGCCGGTACAGCTCGACGGCCTCGGCGCTGCGGCCCAGCTGCTCCAGGCAGTGCGCCTCGTCGTTCCGGCTGGTCAGCGCGTGCGGGTGGTCCGGGCCCAGCACGCGTTCCCGGACGGCGGCCACCAGCCGGTACTCGTCCAGCGCCTCGGCCCAGCGGCTGAGCCAGCCCAGGCCGACGGCCACCTCCCGGCGGCTGACCAGGGTGTCCGGGTGGTCGGGGCCGAGCGTCCGCTCACGGATGGCGCAGACCTCGCGCGCCTCGGCCAGCGCCTCCTCCCAGCGGCCGAGGCGGCCCAGGTTGACGCCGAGTCCGTGCCGGGCGCGCAGCGTCTCCGGGTCGGCCGGGCCCTGCGCCCGGGTGCGGGCGGCGACCAGGTCGGCGTACAGCTCCAGGGCCTCCGCGCTGCGCCCCAGACGCCCCAGGCTGATGCCCGTCTCGTAGCGGGCGGCGAGGGTGTCGGGGTGCTCCGGGCCGAGGGTGCGGGCCCGGGACTCGGCGACCGCCGCGTAGGTCTCCAGCGCCTCCGCCCAGCGCCCCAGGCGGCCGAGCGCGTACGCGACCTCGTACCGGGTGACGAGGGTGTCCTGGTGCTCGGCGCCCAGCACCCGGGTCCGCGCGACGGCCACCTCACGCGCCATCCGGTAGGAGTCCTCCAGACGGCCCAGCCTGCTCAGGTTGAAGGCGAGGTTGTGGCGGCAGCGGAGGGTGTCCGGGTGGTCGGCCCCCATGGTGTTCTCCCGGGCGGCGAGCACCCCGGTGTACACCAGGTGCGCCTCCTCGTGCCGTCCGAGCTGGCCGAGTACGTAGGCGGACTCCTGCCGCGCGGCGAGGGTGTCGGAGTGGTCCGGGCCGAGCAGCGCCGAGCGGCCGGTGGCCACCCGCCGGTACTCCTCCAGCGCCTCGGCGTGCCGTCCCAGCCTGCTGAGGGTGAAGCCGACCTCGTAGCGGCTGGCGAGGGTGGCGGGGTGGTTCTCGCCGAGCAGCGCCTCGCGTTCGGCCGCGACCGAGCGGTGCACCTCGCAGGCCTCCTCCCAGCGGCCCAGACGGCCCAGGTGCAGACCGGTGTTGTGCCTGCTGGCCAGGGTCGCCAGCAGGTTCGGGGAGGGCCCCGCGGGCTCCTCCGCCCCGGGGGCTGACCCGGGTGGCGCGGTGGGCTTGCGGGGCAGCGGCACCAGCGGTGGCTCCCCCGGTCCGGGCACCTCGGTGGTCCACCGGTCGGCGTCGGTGCCGCCGGGCGGCTGACCGGGCGGGGTGGCGGTGCTGACCGGCCAGGCCCCGCTCGACCGGGAGGCGGCGCTCTCGCCACGCGACCCACCGCGCGTCCAGCCCGTTGGGCGGGGCCGAGCGGGCCGGGCCAGCCCGCCGCCGGGGCTGGGGGCCTCGCGCGCCTCGGCCAGGTCGCGGCCGAGGTCGGCGGCACTGTCCGGACGGGCCGCCGGATCCTTGGCGAGCAGCTGGAGGATGACCCGCTCCAGCGGTTCGGGAAGGTCCGGACGGTGGGTGCGCGGGGGTTCGGGCGGGGTGTCCCGGTGGCCGAGCAGCACCGCCCAGGGGTCGCCCCGGTCGAAGGGCGGGGTGCCGGTGACGATCTCGTACAGCACGCAGCCGAGGGAGTAGAGGTCGCTGCGGTGGTCGACGGCGCGGCCCGCGATCTGCTCGGGCGACATGTAGTGCGGGGTGCCCATCGCCACGCCGGTGCTGGTGAGTTTGGAGGTGAAGCCGATGTCGTGGCCGAGGCGGGCGATGCCGAAGTCGCAGATCTTGACGGTGCCGTCCCGGGTGCGCATCACGTTGGCGGGCTTCAGGTCCCGGTGCACGATGCCCTGGTCGTGGGTGTAGGCGAGGGCGGCGGATATCTGCTCGGCCACCTCCAGCACGTCCGGCACGTCGAGCGGCCGGTTCGCGTTGCGCTCCAGTAACTGGCTGAGGTTGTCGCCGTCCAGCAGCTCCATCACCAGGTAGAGCAGGCCGTCCTGTTCACCGAAGTCGTGCACCACCGTCACCCCGCGGTGCTGGAGGGCCGCCGCCACCCGCGCCTCGCGGCGGAAGCGCTCCCGCAGGACCTGCGTGAACGCCCGGTCCCCGCCCGGGTCGAGGGGCTTGAGGCACTTGACGGCGACCCGCCGGTGGAGGGACTCGTCGACCGCGCGCCACACCTCTCCCATGCCGCCGCGCCCGATCAGCTCAAGCAGTCGGTAACGGCCCTGGATCAGTGTGGTGTCCGCCATCGCGTGCCGTCGCCCCCGTCGAATCGCTCGTGGTGCGCTCCCCCTCCGCTCAGTATGACGTCCTCCGCGCCGTGTGTGTATGCCGTGCGTGGCGGCGGCTTCGCGCGGCGTTCGCCCCCGGAGCGGCCACGGTGGCGCTCCGGGGGCTCGGGGTGCGTGGGGGGTTTCGGGGCCGTGGGTCAGCCGGACAGCCCCCAGTCCCCGGTGATGTGCCGGGTGGAGCAGAGGGTGTCGAGGAAGTGGGCGCCTGCCCGGCCGCAGCCCTCGGAGGGACGGACGGGGGTGCCGTGGCCCATGTCCGGCACCACGTACTCGCGGACCACCACCTCTCCGCTCCCGTCGGTGTGCTCGGATCGCGTGGTGCCGTCCGGGAGTTGCTCCTCCGCGTCCGGGGTCTGGTCGGCGCCCAGGACGTCGGTCCACTGCTTGACCGACTCGGTGGCGTTCCGCGGGTGGACGGTGGTGTCGGCGGTGCCGTGCCACACCGCGACCTTCGGGCGGTCGCCCTCGTGGTCCGGATGGGCCGACCGCACCAGGTCGCCCCACTGGGCGGGGGTGCGGGTGACGCCCGGGTTCATACAGCCGAAGGCCTCGGGCAGGCTGCTCGCGCAGCCGTGCGGGATGCCCGCGATGACCGCCCCGCCGGCGAAGGCGTCGGGGTAGGCGGCGAGGAGCGAGGAGGTCATGCCGCCTCCGGCGGACAGTCCGGTCACGAAGACCCGGCCGGGGTCGGCGTCCAGGGCGCCCACCGTGTGCTCCACCATCCGCCGGATGGACGCGGCCTCCCCGCTGTCCCGGGCGGTGTCAGCGCGCTCGAACCAGTTGAAGCAGCGGTTGGCGTTGTTGGCGGTCTCCTGCTGCGGCGCGACGACGGCGAAGCCGTACTCGTCCGCGAACTCCCGCCATCCGGCGCCGTCGACGTAGGTGGCCGCGTCCTGGGTGCAGCCGTGCAGCACGACCACGACCGGGCTGCCGGACGGCAGCCCGTCGGGCACGTAGCGGAACATCGACAGGGCGCCGGGGTTGGCGCCGAAGTCCGGGACCGGCTCCAGCTCCGCCGAGGCCGCGCCCCGCCCGGCCCGCGGGGACGCCCCGGCGGGTTCACCGGGCGCCTCAGCCCGTTCGGTGGGGGTGACGGCCCGCTCGACGGGGGTGGCGCCGCCCGGGTCGGCCTGGGCCGAGGCGGACGAGAGCCACGGTAAGCAGACCGCCAGGGCCACCCCGAGCAGCAGGGGGGCGCGGCCACGCCGCGGTGGGTCCGGGGCGCGCGCTGTGCCGCGGCGCGGCCGGTACGCGTCTGACATGGGTGCTCCTTCCAGGGGTCGGTGCGACGGGACGCACCGTAGAACCGGACGGCGAGCGGGGGGATGTGGTCCGCCGCCACCCGTGCGGGGACAAGAGTGGCCGCGGGCCCTATCGGGCGGTTGCCGGGCGCTGCCTAGCGTGACGCCATGAGCACGCCAGCCTCGCCACCGTCCGACGACGCGCCCGCCCCGGCTCCGGCCGGTGTCCCGCACTCCGTCGCCCTCGACCTCTCCGCCCGTACGGCCCTGGTCACCGGTGCCGCGAGCGGTATCGGCCTGGCCTGCGCACGGCGGCTGGCCGCCGCCGGGGCCACCGTCCTCGCCGTCGACCGGGACCCGGACGGCCTCGACGCGGCCGCCGCCGGGGAGGGCGCGCTCCGCCCGCTGGTCCTCGATCTGACCGACCCGGCGGGGCTGGACGCCGCCGAGCGGGCCGCGGCCGGAGCGGACCTGCTCGTCAACGCGGCGGGCACCCAACTGGTCCGGCCCGTCGAGGAGTTCCCGCCGGACGCCTTCCGGGCGATGCTGACGCTGATGCTGGAGGCCCCGTTCCGGCTGACCCGCGGGGCGCTCCCGCACATGTACCGGCGGGGCTGGGGGCGGGTGGTGCACGTCTCCTCGGTGCACGGGCTGCGCGCCTCGCCCTACAAGGCCGCCTACGTCTCCGCCAAGCACGGGCTGGAGGGGCTGTCCAAAGTGATCGCCCTGGAGGGCGCCGAGCACGGGGTGACCTCGAACTGCGTCAGCCCCGCCTATGTGCGTACCCCGCTGGTGGAACGGCAGATCGCCGACCAGGCGGCGGCCCACGGCATCCCGCCCGAGCGGGTGGTCCGCGAGGTCCTGCTGACCGGCTCCGCGCTGAAGCGGCTACTGGAGCCCGCCGAGGTCGCCGAGGCGGTGGCGTATCTCTGCTCCCCCGGGGCGGCGTTCGTCACCGGCACCACCCTGACCCTGGACGGCGCCTGGACCGCCCGGTGAGGACCCGCCCCTTCCCACCCGTGTGACCAGCGGGTAAGCAGGTGCCATGCGGCAGCCCCACACCCCGTCCCCCGCCGCCCTCGGCGGCGTCTACCTCGACCTCCTCGCCCACGGCGCCCCGCCCGAGGAGTACGAACGCCCGCTGGCCGAGGCGCGCGCCGCGGGCGCGCCACCCGGGGAACTGGCGGCGCTCACCCGGCAGCGCACCCAAGCCCTGCGCGTCCGCGCGGAGTTGGAGGGACGACGGCGGCGGGAGACCGAACTCACCGCGCTCATCGAGACGGTGCACGACCTGGCCGGGCTGCGCGACCTGGACGCCGTGCTCCAGGCCATCGTGCAGCGCGCCCGCTCGCTGCTCGGCACCGAGGTCGCCTACATGACCCTCACCGACCCCGAGCGCGGCGACACCTACATGCGGGTGACCGAGGGGTCGGTGTCGGCGCGGTTCCAGCAGCTCCGGCTGGGCTTCGGGGAGGGGCTCGGCGGCCTGGTCGCCCAGACGGCCCGCCCCTACGTGACCGACGACTACCCCGAGGACGCCCGGTTCCAGCACACCCGTGCCATCGACACCGCCGTCGGCGACGAGGGCCTGGTGGCCATCCTCGGAGTGCCGCTGCTGCTGGGCGGCCGGGACGTCATCGGGGTGCTGTACGCGGCCGACCGCCGGGCCCGGGTCTTCGAACGCGAACAGATCGCGCTGCTGGGCTCGTTCGCCGCGCACGCCGCCATCGCCATCGACAACGCCCGGCTCCTGACGGGCACCCGCGAGGCGCTGGCCGGACTGGAGTCCGCCCACGAGGCCATCGAGCGCGCCGGGGAGATCCACGACCGGCTCGCCGAACTCGTCCTGCGCGGCGGGGAGGTGGGGGATCTGGCGGCGGCCGTGGGGCAGGTGCTGGGCGGCCGGGTGGAGTACGTCGCCCCGGAGCGCATCGGCACCGCCCTCTCCCGCGCGGCGGTCGAGCGCTCCCGCGCCGGGGGGCACGCGGTGGACGAGGGGGACGGCTGGGTGACGGCCGTGGCGGCCGGCGGCGAACTGCTGGGCGCCCTGATCCTGCGCGGCCAGCCCCGGCTCGCCCCGGTTGATCAGCGCACCTTCGAGCGCGCCGCGATGGTCACCTCGCTGCTCCTGCTCGCCCGCCGCTCCGCCGCCGAGGCCGAGCACCGGGTACGCGGCGAACTCCTCGACGACCTGCTGGACTCGGCCACCCGCGACCCCGGGCTGCTCCGCGACCGGGCCACCCGGCTCGGCGCGGACCTGGACGCCGCGCACCTGGTACTCAGCGCCCGGCTGGACACCACCGCCGGCGAGGAGACGCCGTCCCGGGCGCCGGACGGCGGGACGGCACGGCGCCCAACTCCTGGCGCCGCACCACGGATTGCCGATCCGGACCCCGAACTGACCGCCGGGCGTCGCCGGTTGGGGGCTGCCGCAGCTCATCTGGCGGCGGTGCGGCACGGCTTGGCGGCTATCAGGGACGGCGGCACGGTGCTGCTGCTGCCGCTGCCCGCCTCCTCGGCACCCCGGACGGCGGCGGGGCCGGGCGGGACGCCGGACGCGGACGCCGCCGTCTCCGCGGCGGCGCGGGAGGTGGCCGCGCAACTCGGGGCGGCGGTGGGCGCGGCGGTGACCGTCGGCGCCGCCGTCCCGGCCCGCGCCCCGGCCACCGACCCGGGCACGGTGGCCGCGGCGTACGCGGAGGCCCAGCGGTGCGCGGAGGCCCTGCGGCTGCTCGGCCGGGCCGGGGAGGGCGCCGCGGCCGGGGACTTCGGGTTCCTGGGGACGCTGCTGGCCGACGCCCGTGATGTGCGCGGCTTCGTCCGCCGCACGCTCGGCCCGGTGCTCGACTACGACGCGCGGCGCGGCACGGACCTGGTCGCAACGCTGGTGGCCTACTTCGGCTGCGGGATGAGCCCGGCGCGCGCCAAGGACGAGTTGCACGTCCATGTGAACACCGTCGCCCAGCGGCTGGACCGGGTGGCCCGGCTGCTGGGCGACGACTGGCAGTCGCCGGGGCGCGCGCTGGAGATCCACCTCGCGCTACGGCTGCACCGACTGGCCGGGGCGATCGACGGCTGAGTCCCCCAGCCGCTCCGCGCCCGGCTCCTCCTCTCCCGAACTCGCCGTATCCGGCCCGGTGTTCGCGGACCCCGTGCCGTTCCGGGACTCACCGACGCTGGACAGGTCCCGGCTCCTGGTCTCCTGGGCGAAGGCCAGCGCGACCGCGGTGAGCACCGCCGCGCCGATCACGTAGAGCGCGATGGGCGCGGAGTGCCCGAAGTCGGCCAGCAGCGCCGTGGCGATCATCGGCGCCGGGGCCCCGGCGGCGAGCGAGGAGAACTGGGCGCCGATGGAGGCGCCCGAGTACCGCATCCGGGTGGCGAACAGCTCCGCGAAGAACGCGGCCTGCGGGGCGTACATCGCGCCGTGCAGCGTCAGCCCGACGGTGACGGCGAGCACCATCGAGCCGAAGTCCCCGGTGTCGAGCAACGCGAAGAACGGGAAGATCCACAGCGCGACGCCGACGGTGCCGATCAGGTAGACCGGACGCCGCCCGAGCCGGTCGGAGAGGGCTCCCCAGAGCGGGATCACCGCGAAGTGCACGGCGGAGGCGATGAGTACGGCGTTCAGCGCGGTCTGCTGGGACAGGTCCAGATGGTCGGTGACGTAGACCAGGATGAAGGCGGTGAGCACGTAGAAGCTGATGTTCTCGGCCATCCGCGCGCCCATGGCCACCAGCACGTCCCGCCAGTGCTCCCGCATCACCGCGATCAGCGGGGTACGCTCGGCGCTCCGCGGGCTCCCGGCCGAGTTCCGGGTCGGGCCCTGGGTTGTGTCCTGGGCCCTCGCGGCCTCGGCGGCGGACCGCCCGGTCTCGGCGGCGCGTTCGCGTTCCGCCCTGGCCAGCGCCTCCTTGAACACCGGGGATTCGTCGACGGCCAGCCGGACCCACAGTCCGAGCCCGACGAGGACGCCGGACAGCAGGAACGGAACGCGCCATCCCCAGCTCTCGAAGGCCGCGTCGGAGAGCACCGCGGTGAGTACCGCCAGGACCGCCGTGGCCAGCAACTGCCCAGCGGGCGCGCCGGTCTGGGGCCAGGACGCCCAGAAGCCGCGGCGCCGCGCGTCCCCGTGCTCGGACACCAGCAGCACCGCGCCGCCCCACTCGCCACCGAGCGCGAAGCCCTGTACCAGGCGCAGCATGGTCAGCAGGACGGGCGCGAACCCGCCGACGGTGGCGTGCGTGGGCAGTAGCCCGATCGCGAAGGTGGCGCCGCCCATCAGCAGCAGGCTGAGCACCAGCAGCCGCTTCCGGCCGAGGCGGTCACCGTAGTGCCCGAAGACGAGGGCGCCGATGGGCCGGGCGGCGAACCCGACGGCGTAGGTGAGGAAGGCGAGGAGGGTACCGACGAGCGGGTCGGAGTCGGGAAAGAACAGCTTGTCGAAGACGAGCGCGGCGGCCGAGCCGTACAGGAAGAAGTCGTACCACTCGACGGTGGTGCCGATGACGCTCGCGGCGACAACTCGCTTGAGCGATCTGGGGGTTGGGGAAGCGCCTGTAGAGGCGGCCATGGTCACCACTTCCGGGCCGGTGGGCGATACGGGCGGCCAGGGGTGGCCGGCCGGTTGACTGCCGCCACACGGTAGGAACGCGCGGGTCGGGCTCCCATGTGCCGGGACACCACAGTTCACCGGGGACATATGCCCGCGGCCCCCACGCGGCCACGGACCGGGGAGCGCCCCGTACGCCGCCCCCACCGCGCCGGCCGCCAACCACCCTTCGCCGACGCGACGCCAGCGGACGGTGGCCCCGCCCGAGGCCCGGACGCCGGTGCCCGGGAGCGGTCAGCGACGGCGCGCCGCGCCGCCGTCCGGCAGGTAGTGAACGGTGAGGCGGTCGGCGTTCCGCACCAGCCAGGCCCGCGTCCGCTTGGAGCCGTACACCCCGCTCTGGGCGGCCACCACATGGGCCCCGAGGCTGAACTCCGCCGTCAGACGGCCCGCGAAATCCGTCCAGACCAGCCCGGAGAAGCGGTGCTCGTACGCGGCGAACCACATCGTGCCCACCGGGTTCAGCACGGACAACGCGCACCCCGGACGGTCCCCCCGGGCCGCCCCGGCCTCCGGGAGCACCGGCGTCACCCGGAGGAACAGCACCGAGGCGCCCTGCGCCGCGGCCGTGGCACGAATCGAGGGCCACACCAGCTCCCGCCAGCGGGCCAGTTGGTCACCCGCCGCGGCCGAGGGCGCGAGGTCGGGACGCTCACCCCGCACACCCCAGCGGCTCAGGTACCGGCCGACGGTCTGCGGGGTCAGCCGTACCGAGCAGAGCCCCGCCAGCAGTTCGGTCACCAGGTCCCGCGTCCACAGCGCACCCCGCCAGCCGAAGTCGCCCGGGGCGTGGTGCGCCAACACCCGTCGCACGGCGGCCTGTTCATCCCCGGACAGCAACTGCGCCGAACCCTGCCGGTGCGCTCCGGAACCGCTCGGGCGGCGCACCTCGGCACGTCGTTCCCACTCCTCCCACCAGCCCGCGACCAGCTCCGGCGGCACCCCCAACTCCCCTGCCAGCACCTCCGGTTCACGCCCGGCCGTCAGGCCCGTCACCGCGCGCGCCCGGAGGGCCACCCCGCTCTCCGCCACCATCGCCCCGCTCGCCACCGCCCGCTCCTCAGCGCCGCGTCCGGCACCGCTGCGGACGGCGCCTCCCCGAGCAACGAGCCGCCGCCCCGGGACGACACCCGGCCGTCAACCGCCCGCACACGGCGGGCGGTTCCGTTCGGCACGCGCGGGCCGCACGCTCGCCGGGGCCCCACCACCGGCGAACCGCCCACCGCGACCATGGCGTTCCCGCCTCCCATCGAGTCGCCGGGGACGGGGAGTTCATCCGGAAGCGGGAGCCCACGACGTCCTCCCCGGCGGGCCGCCCCCTCCTCCGCACCCCCGCGACACCCACCGGGCCCCAACACCTCCGCCAGCGCGACGACATGACGCCCCCGGCACTCGACCGACACGCCGCCCTACGGCGGCCTACACGACCCGGCCTCCCCCAACCACCCCCACCCGCCCGCCGGTTGACCCGCGCCGCGCCTTCTCCCGTCCGCACCGGCCGACCCCGTCACCGCCGCGCGCCAGCCCACGGAACCCAGCGCCCACCCCGGGAGGACGGGCGCGCACGGCGCGGCCACGCGCGGCACCGTCACCGACCGTCACCGGCCCCGGGGGGCGCCCCGCTCCCCGCGCACCCCCGGTGAACCGCCCACCGGTCCGCGCGGCGTCTCCCCCGTCACCGGGACGGCGTCCCCACCCGGACCCCGGAGCCCCCGGGCCGGACCCCGTCTCCGTACCGCCGCCCGCCACCCACCGGTCCGGACGGTCGGCTCCCGGACACCGGCGGCTGACCTTGCTCGTCCGATGGGCGGAAAACAACCCGTTCGCCAGTTTCATCCTTCCGACACATGCGGTGAAGTTGGAGTAGCTCATGGTGAACGTCCCCAACATCAGGAGTGCCCGGTGGTCCTCTCCGTCTCAGGCGTCGTCCTGCTCGGCCTGATCGTCTTCCTCTTCTTCCGCAAGGACGGCCTCAAGCTCTCGCACGCCCTGGTCTGCGGGCTGTTCGGCTTCTTCCTCGCCGGTACCGCCGTCGCCCCGGGCATCCGGGCGGGCAGCGAGAGCCTGGCCAGCCTGCTGGGCGGCCTCCAGCTCTGACCGGTCCGGCGGCCCCGCCCGCCGGACCACCGGGATGGCCTGACAACCGCTGACGACCGCCGACAACCGAGGAGTGGCAGTGGGCCGGTGGGCACGGAAACCCGGGACGGGCGGCGCGGCGGCGGACCCTCCTCGGCGGTGGCGGCGCGCCCTGCGCGCGGGTACCGACGGCGTGCTGGACGTCCTCCATCCGCTGCTGTTCCTGGCGCGCGGACTGGGCGGACTCTGCCGGGCGGGGCGGAACTGGTGGTCGCGGACCCCGCGTGAGCGGCGCGGACCCACCCTGGGCCTGGCCTCGGTCTGCCTGCTGCTGACCGGCCTGCTGCCCTACGGACCGGCGCTGCTGGCGGTGGCACTGCTCGCGGCCGCCGCCTGGTGCGCGCGCGGGACCGGGCACCGGGAGGCCGAGGCGGGCCCCGATGCGGCCGGGGAGGCCCGGCTCCAGGCGGTGTACGAGGCGCTCGTCCCGTACTTCGCGCGGACCGGCGAACCGGGCCCGCACCCGCTCTACGCCGCCGGGGGCGCGTGGCGGCGGGCCGTGGAGGACGCCAGCCTCACCGCCGAGGGCCGGATCGCCCGGCTGTTGCTGCGCTATCCCGCCTCTTTCCGGGACGGCGAGCCCGCCGAACGGCTGCGCGTGGAACGGCTGCTGGTGGCGAAGTGCGGCCGGTCCCGCGAGTACCGCTTCGACTGGGACGAGGAGCGCAACCGGCTGACGATGCGGGCGCTGCGCCCGCTGCCCACGACCGTCGGCGCGCAGCCCTTCGTGACCGCCCCGGGCGAGACGGTGCTCGGCCTCACCGATCCGGACGCGGTGTGGCGCCGGATGCCGGTGCGGGTCACCGGCGCCGACACGCTGTACGAGGTGCCGCCGGTGATCTGGCGGACGGGACCGCGCTCGACGGCGGCGCACCTGCTGGCGGTGGGGCCGCCGGGCAGCGGCACCAGCACCCTGCTGCGCTCGATCGCGACACAGGCGATGCGGCGCGGGGACGTCCTGGTCGTGGACGGCTGCGGTGGCGAGTTCGCCTTCCTCTCCGGGCGGCCGGGGGTGCTCGCCGTGGAGTCCTCCCTGGCGGGGGTGGCCGCCTCGCTGGAGTGGCTGGGGTACGAGACGGAGCGTCGGCTGCGGGAGGTGAGCCGGGCCCGTCAGGCGGGGCTGCCGGTCCCCCCGGACGTGCGGCGTCCGCTGTGGCTGCTGGTGGACCGTCCCTCGATGCTGGGGCAGCTGGCGGAGGCGGAGGGCGGACGCGATCCGCGCGAGCTGCTGCGGCTGCCGCTGCGGCACGGCCGGGCGGCGGGCGTCACCGTGGCCGTGGCCGAGCAGTTCGAGGGGATCGACCGGACGGACGGCGTCGGCGCGGGCGGGCCCGTCGAGCCCGGTGGGCTGGGCGACTCCGGTGGGTTCGGCGGGGGCGTCGGCGTGCGGGGGGTCGGGGACGCCGGGGGGCCGGGCGGGGCGCTCTGGGCGCACGCCCGGGCCAGGGTGGTGCTGGGCGCGGTGTCGCCGGAGCGGGCCGCCGAGGTGCTCGGCGAGGCGCCGCCGACGCTTCCGGGACCGGAGGCACCGGCCGGGCGCGGTTTCGCGCGACTGGGTTCCGGCCCGGTGCTGCGGCTCCAGGTCCCGCCGACCCCGGACCCGTTCGACGAGACCTCCGGCACGACCGCCGAACGCGAGGCGGTACGGGCCCTGTTGCCGGAGCGCACGGCGGAGCCGGAGGCGGCCGGGAGCGACCCGTCCCCCGCCCCCGGCTCCGGCCCGGGACCGGTCTTCTCACCCCGCAGGGGGTGACGACACCGGGGCGGCGGCAGCGGCGAGCGTCCGCCGCCCCCGAAGCCCGCCCCTCCCCCGCGCGCGGCCACTCAGGCAGGCGGCCGCTCAGGCGATGTACGAACGGGGGATCTCGGCGGCGCCCCCGGAACCGGCCCGCACCTGGGCGGCGGCGGTGGCCAGCCGGGCCGCCGCCTCCTGGGCGACCGGCTCGGCGGTCGTGAAGGGCAGCCGGATGTACCCCTCGAAGGCGCCGTCGATGCCGAACCGCGGTCCGGACGGGACGCGGACGCCCAGCCGCTCCCCGGCCTCGGCGATCCGGGAACCGGAGAGCCCGCCGGTACGGGCCCAGAGGGTCAGCCCGCCGTGCGGCACGGCGTACTCCCACTCCGGGAGGTGCCCCCGGAGGGCGGCGACCAGCGCGTCCCGGTTCTCGCGGGCGCGGCGGCGCCGCTCGTCCAGCATGGTCTCCCAGACGTCCCCGGCCATCAGGCGGGCGAGGGCGAGCTGTTCGAGCAGCGGGGTGCCGAGGTCCGCGTAGGCGCGGGCGGCGACGAGCGCGCGGATGACCTCCGGGGCCGCCCGCACCCAGCCGATGCGCAGCCCCGCCCAGACGGACTTGCTGGCCGAGCCCACGGTGATGACGGTGGAGCCGCCCGAGTCGAAGGCGGCGACCGGCCGGGGCAACGGGAAGCCCGGGTCGTCGAGGACGAGGTCCACCATCGTCTCGTCCGCGATCAGGGTGGTTCCGGCGGAGCGGGCCGCGGAGGTGAGGGCGCGGCGCCGCTCGTCGTCGGCCAGGGCCCCGGTCGGGTTGTGGAAGTCGGCGACGACGTAGGCGGCTCGCGGGGCGGCCTCGCGCAGCACCTGCCGCCACGCCGCGAGGTCCCAGCTGGAGAGCCCCTCCCCCATCGGCACCGGGACCAGCCGGGCGCCGGAGTCACGCAGCAGCTGGAGGATGTTCGCGTACGAGGGGTGCTCGACGGCGACGCGTTCGCCGCGTCCGGTGAGCAGCCGGGCGAGCGCGGCGACGGCCCCCATCGCGCCGGTGGTGACCATGATCTGCTCGGGCATGGTGGGGACGCCGCGCGCGGTGTAGCGGTCGGCGAGGATCTCGCGGAGCGCGGGCAGTCCGGCCGGGTAGTCGCCGTGCGTGTGCGCGTAGGGCGGGAAGTCGTCGAGCGCGCCCCGGAAGGCGTGGCTGAGGTGCGGTTCGGGGGCTGGCAGCGCGGCGCATCCGAGGTCGATCACGCTGCCGGACGCCTCGGGCGGCAGGGGGTCGAGCCCGCGGGTGGGCAGCGGGTTCCCGGCGGGCACCGAGGTCCAGCTCCCCGAGCCCCGGCGGGACTCCAGGAAGCCGTCCCCGCGCAGGGCCTCGAAGGCGGCGGCCACGGTGGTCCGGCTGACGGAGAGCGCGGTGGCGAGTTCCCGCTCGGCGGGGAGGCGGGTGGCGACGGGGATGCGGCCCTCCAGGACGAGGAGCCGCAGGCCGTCCGCGAGCGACCGGTAGGCCGGGGTCCGCTGTCCCGCACGGGGGCGCGCGCCCGGCGCCCGGGCCCCTTCCACGGTGCGGGGGCGCTGCTGGGAGCCGAGGAGGCGGGCGAGCTGGGGCGCGCCGATGGCTGAGTTCCAGTGCGCCATCTTCGGTCCACCTTCCCGTGACTGGCCATGAAACCGCCCGTAAAACTGGCCATGAACAGGGCGGGGTTCCCGGCCACAGCGTGCCACGCTCGACGGAAGCGGCACCAGGAGGGGTCCGGATCCCGGGAGCGGACCTCCCGGGCTGGTGCCGCGCGGCGACCCGGCCGGGGGCGGAGCCAGCGTGGGGAGTGGGGCGCCACCGGCGGGCGGGGGAGCGCGATGACCGGCGGCGAGCGCGGCGATGACCTCGTCGGGCGGCGGTGGCGGGGAGGGCGCGCGGACCGGCCGCGTGCGCCGTGGCGGATGCGCGGGGAGGCCGTGACCTCTCCCCACCCCGGGGACCCAGGCTGGATTTAGCCTGGGGAAGGGTGGGGCGGTAGTGTACGCCTCTGGCTCACCGGGCGGACCGTTACTGCGTGTCTGAGGGATGCGGACCGTGAGCGACATCCCCTGTCACATGTGACAAACCGGTCAACGGTGGGTACGAAGAAGGGGCGGCACGACGGGCGACGCATGTCCCACTACGGGAATCTTCACCGCCGACCGGACGTTGACCGGATGACGACGACAGCGACACCTGTCCTGTGGGCGACAAGCCCGGGAGGCACGAATTCATGAGTGAGCGAGCTCTGCGCGGCACGCGACTCGTGGTGACCAGCTACGAGACCGACCGCGGTATCGACCTGGCTCCGCGCCAGGCCGTGGAGTACGCATGCCAGAACGGCCATCGTTTCGAGATGCCGTTCTCGGTAGAGGCTGAGGTCCCGCCGGAGTGGGAGTGCAAGGTGTGCGGAGCGCAGGCACTCCTTGTCGACGGCGAGGGTCCTGAGGAGAAGAAGGGCAAGCCCGCGCGTACGCACTGGGACATGCTCATGGAGCGGCGCACCCGCGAGGAGCTTGAGGAAGTGCTGGCCGAGCGGCTGGCCGTGCTCCGCTCCGGCACGATGAACATCGCCATCCATCCGCGGGATGACAACACGGGCAAGCGCAAGAGCGCCTGACCACCCCGTGGGCGTGTGGGAGGCCCGGAACCGCTCAGCGGTTCCGGGCCTCCCACGTTTCTCCGGCGTACTCCGTCGATTTTCCGGGGCGTTTCTCCGGCGCCGCGTCTCGTCCTTCCCGTCTCCCGGTCTCCCGGGGCGGCGGTCAGCGTCCCGAGGGCGGCTGGTCGCCGCCGGAGGGGGGCTCCTCGTCCCGGATGACCTCGCCCTCGACCACCTTGCCGTCCGGGCGCCACATCCGGTACCGCTCCTGGGTGCTCCGCGCCTGCTGGTAGGCGTCGCCGAGGCCACCGGCCGGGAAGGCCCGGCGCTCGGCGTACCGCCGCAGGGAGCGGCGCAGCAGCCGGGCGGTGGGCGGGAAGACGCAGAGCAGCCCCAGGACGTCACTCAGCAGTCCCGGCACCATCAGCAGCAGCCCGCCGAGCATGGCGAGCGCGTTGCCGCCCCCGGTGGAGCGCCGCTCGGTGGGCGGTTCGGCGCCGGGGCGCTGGGCGCGCTGGAGGCTCTCCGCCAGCTCCTGCCAGGCGCGCCGCCCGGCCCGCTTCATCAGCACGGAGCCGAGCAGGAAGCCACCGGCCAGGACGGCCAGCACCGTCAGCCCGCCGGCGGCCTCTGTGAGCAGCACCAGCAGCCAGATCTCCAGCACCGCGAACGCCGCGAGGGCCAGGGGCAGCGGGGTGCCCCTGCGACGGGGGCGCCGGGGCCCGGCGCCGTGCGGGCCCGGCCCCTGGGGCGGGGGCTCGTGGGGGTACGGTGCGCGCGTCGTCATGGTTCAAGTGTGCCTGCGGCCGAGGACTTTCTTCACCCGGCCCTCCACGCCCCAGGCGGTCACCCGCCAGAACGCCTCCGCGACGATCGCCTGGCTCATCTTGGAGTCGCCGCGCTCCCGCTCCACGAAGGTGATGGGCACCTCCGTCACGTGGAACCCGGCGCCGACCGCGCGGCGGGTCAGCTCGACCTGGAAGCAGTAGCCCTGTGAGGCGATGCTGTCCATGTCGATGCCCTCCAGCGTCTCCTTGCGGAAGGCGCGGAACCCGGCGGTCACGTCACGCATCGCCACGTCGAGCATGATCCGGGAGTACAGGCTGCCGCAGCGCGAGATCGCCTTGCGGTGCGCGGGCCAGTTGACGATGCGGCCGCCGGGCACCCAGCGGGAGCCGATCACCAGGTCCGCGCTCCGGAGCGCGGTCAGCAGCCGGGGCAGCTCCTCGGGCTGGTGCGAGCCGTCGGCGTCCATCTCCACCAGCACCCCGAAGCCGTGCTCGATGCCCCACCGGAACCCGGCGAGGTAGGCGGCGCCCAGGCCCTCCTTGCCGCGCCGGTGCAGCACGCGCACCTGGTCGTCCTCGGCCGCCAGCTCGTCGGCGACCTTGCCGGTGCCGTCGGGGCTGTTGTCGTCGGCGATCAGGACGTGCGCCTCCGGTACGGCGGCGCGCACCCGGGAGACCACCTGCTGGATGTTGTCCGCCTCGTTGTAGGTCGGGATGATGACCAGCGCGGTGCCGAGCGGCCCGAACTCCCTCTGCTCTCCGGCGTCCGTCACTGCTTCCCCTGCCCCTCGGTGTCGACTTCCTGCTCCGGGCTCCCCTCGGGTGTCGCCCGGCGTGCCCGGCGGCCGAGGAACCAGGCCCCGGCGCAGGACAGGGCGCCCACCATAGCGAGTGTCCACTCGGGCGCCGCACCGACGCGGTCCGCCAGCGTCCGGTCGTCCCGCAGCGGCAGGCTTCCGGTGAGGACGTCCCGCGTGAACTCCTCGGTGCGCTGCTGGATCGTGCCGTCCGGCGCCACGATGGCGCTGATGCCGCTGGGCGCGGCGGTGACGATGGCGCGGCCGTGTTCGATGGCCCGCAGCTTGGACATGGCGAGCTGCTGCTCGGGCTGACCCGTCTCGCCGTAGGTGGCGTTGTTCGTCTGGACGACGAGCGCGCGGGCCCCGTCGTTGACGGTGTCCCGGGGGATCTCGTCGTAGGCGACCTCGAAGCAGATCACGTCGCCGAGCCGGGCGGGGCCGGTCTGTAGGACGCCCGACTTCTCCCCCGGGTAGAAGTCGCGCGGCACCCGGTCGAGCCGGGAGATGATCTTGCTGAGCTGGTCCCGGTAGGGGACGTACTCACCGAAGGGCACCGGGTGCTGCTTGGTGTAGGAGGCGCCGGGACCGGTCTTCGGGTCCCAGACGATGCCCTGGTTCTCGACGTACCCCTCCTTGGTGGGGTGGTCCACCAGGGCGCCGACCAGCACGGGCACGCCGATGGCGCGGACGGCCTCGTCGATCCGCCGCCGCGCCTCTGGGTACTTGTGGGGGTCCAGGTCGGATGCGTTCTCCGGCCAGATCACCAGGTCGGGCTGGTCGGCCTCGCCCCGGTCGACCCGTTTCGCGAGGTCCAGGGTGGCCTCGACGTGGTTGTTGAGGATCTTCATCGGACGGCCCAGGAAGTCCATGCCGGGCTGCTGGACGTTGCCCTGCACCACGGCGATCTCGACCGTGTCGTCCGCCGCGGTCGGCACCGGTACCGCGTATCCGGCCGCGGTGACCGCTCCAGCGAGCGCCAGGCTCCCCGCCGCCGGGGCGAGGCTCCGCACGGTGCGCGGAGCCCGGCGCGACCGCCAGGCCGACCAGGCGACGGCGGCCAGCAGTGTGCCGGTGAGCGCGACGGCGAAGGTGACCAGCGGGGCGCCGCCGAGCGCCGCGAGCGGCGTGAAGGAGGAGCCGGTGTTGGCGAAGGCGAGCCGCCCCCAGGGGAAGCCGCCGAACGGGAACCGGTCCCGGGCCAGTTCCTCGGCCACCCAGAGGCAGGCGCCCCACAGGGGCCAGAGCGGTAGCCGGGAGGTGACGGCCAGCCCCGCGCCGAGCGCGGCGACGAAGAGTCCCTGGAGGAAGGCGAGGCCGATCACCGCGTCCCAGCCCACCACGTGCAGCCACTTGAGCAGGACGGTGAAGAAGGGCCAGCCGAAGGCGAGCCCGATCCAGGCTCCACCGCGCGCCGTGCGGCCCCGCGTCAGCAGGGACAGCGCGGCCACCGCCAGCGGCGAGAGCAGCCACAGGCCGTACGGGGGGAAGGCGAGGGCGAGCGCCACCCCGGCGGCCGCGGCGCCCGCGGCGCGGGGGGCTCCCCGCCGGGCCCGCGCCAGGAGACGGCGCCCGGCGGAGGGACGGGGGCCGTCGGCCCCCTGGTCCGCGTCCGGGGCGCCGGGCTCCGGCGCGGACCCGGCGTCGCGGGGGGTCTGGCCGTCCGCGGGGGTCGGGGCGCCCTGGTGCTCCGACTCGGCCGTGGAGGGGCCGTCGGGAGCGGGTGCTGCGGTGGTGTCGTGGCCCGATGGCACGGTCGCGGCCTTCCTGGAGGTCATCGGTGGTGAGGTGACGGTACATCCCGCACGGCACCGCACGCGGGGTGGGTGGGAACGCACGGCGGTGACGGCTCCGGCGCGCGGGACGCTCCGGCGGCCGGGCGGCCGGAGCCGGCGCCCGCCGCCCTCCCCGCCCTCTCCGGGCCCCCGCCACGGGGGACACCGGGTGGGGCAAGGGGGGTGGGACGTGGAGGCGGGGAGACCTGCGGAGACGCCGGGCCGCCAGGGGTCCGGGGCTGTGGTTCCGGCGACGGGAGGGGGTGACCGGGTGGGGACGGCCACGGCGTCCGCCGCGGCGGATCGGGACCCGGCGCCCTTCGGGCCGACCTGGGACCCGCTGGCTGCGGGCCGACCGAGAGCCGTTGTCTACTGAGCGTCCGGGCCCCGCCCCGGGTCGCACCTGCCAACCAGCCGGAAGCCTCCGCCCCCGTGCCGCGGGCGCTGGACCTGGCTCCCAGCGGTGGTGTGCCAGCTCGGCGCACCACCCCATGGCCCAGCGGCGTTCGACGACTGCGCGGAAGTTCCCCGGTCGGACGTCCTGTGGTGGACTCGGCTGAACCTACCCGTCTCCGTCGGTTTCCTGTCAACAGCTTCGTAACCTGCGGCGTTTCGGAGAAGTACCAGGTCAGTGCGGAGCGGTTCGCGGGGGCCGACAGGCCGACGGCACGTCGTTCGGCGGTATGGCGCGGCAGTACGTCACTCGTTCGGTCGTGCGTAGACGGTGCGTCCGTCAACCACCGTCCGCCGACAGACGGGGAGTTGGGCACCCGGCGTGAGGTCGGGGAGCCCCGGGGTGCCGGAGCGTGGATCGGTCGACCAGTTGGCGACCCGGTCGTCGGGCGTCTGCACCACGAGGTCCCCGGTGGTCCAGACCGCGTAGTCGGCGGGTGCGCCCGGGACGAGAACGCCCGCGTCGTCCCGGCCGATCGCGCGCCAGCCGCCACGGGTGTGCGCGGTGAACGCGCCCCGGACCGAGATCCGGTGCTCGGGGGTGCGGTGGAAGGCGGCGGCCCGCACCGCGGCCCAGGGGCCGAGGGGCGTGACGGGGCAGTCCGAGCCGAGCGCGAGCGGGACGCCCGCGCGCTGGAGCGCGGCGTACGGGTTGAGGGTGCGGGCGCGGTCGGCGCCGAGGCGCCGTGCGTACATGCCGTCCGCCCCG
Organism: Streptomyces sp. AJS327; assembly: GCF_013450295.1. Taxonomy (GTDB): domain Bacteria; phylum Actinomycetota; class Actinomycetes; order Streptomycetales; family Streptomycetaceae; genus Streptomyces. Next base: position 2,229,428 of record NZ_SKBR01000001.1, on the reverse strand, counting down.
CCCCAGGCCGCGTCGAAACCGGGCTGTACGGAGGCGGTGAGGGCGAACTCCGCGAAGGCGGAGATGGTTTCGGCGGTGAGCATCTCGGCGTGCTCCACCCGGTGCCGGGCCGCGCGGATACGGCCGTGGCCGACGACGGTGGAGGCGCGGCGCACGCCCTGGGTGACGGTCTCCAGCGCGCCGTCCCCGATGGCGTGGAAGCCCGCCTGGAGTCCCGCCTCCGTGCAGGCGGCGATGTGCCCGGCCACCGCGTCGGCGTCGAGGTGGGCCCGCCCGGTGTGCGGGGCGTCGGCGTAGGGGTGGGTGAGGGAGGCGGTGTGCGAGCCGAGCGAGCCGTCGACGAAGAGGTCACCGGCCGCGCCGAGCGCTCCGAGCCGCCGGATCGCCTCCGCTTCCTTCGCGGACGCGACGAGTTCGGCCCAGTAGCCGAAGACGTGCGGGCCGGGTTCGCGGGCGGCCAGCTCCAGCAGTCCGGTCAGGTCCTCGACGCTGGAGATCTCCGGGCCGCCGCACTCGTGCAGCGCGCCGATCCCGAGCGAGGCGGCGTGCGCGCGCGCCGCGCGCTGGGCCTCGGCACGCTGCCCGGGGCTGAGCGCGGCGTGCGCCGCGGCCCGCACCGCGTGGTGCGCGGCGCCCGTGAGCGGCGCCTCGTCCGCCCAGCCGTCGAGGTCGCTGACGTGCGGGACGAGGGCGAGCAGCGCGGTGCTGGCGAGCGCCGAGTGGGCGTCGACGCGGGAGAGGTAGAGCGGCCGTCCGCCGGCCGCCTCGTCCAGTTCGGCACGGCTGGGGTGGCGCTGGCCGGGCCAGTCGGTGGTGTCCCAGCCGGTGCCCAGCAGCACCCCGGCCCCGGGATGCCGGGCGGCGTGCGCGCGGATCCGTTCCAGCGCCTCGCGGGGGTCGGCCGCCCCGGCGAGGTCCAGCCCGGTCAGCGCCAACCCGGCGGACGTCGTGTGCACATGCGCGTCCGTGAAGGTCGGGGTGACGAGCGCGCCGTCCAGCCACACCGTCTCGTCCACGCCGTCGGCGAAGGAGTCGGCCGCGCCCTCGGAGCCGACCCAGGCGATCCGGCCACCCTGGGTGACCATCGCGGTGGCGAACGGGTCGGCGGGGCTGTGGACGGCGCCGCCGCGCAGCAGGGTGGTGGGGCCGTCGGCGGGGGACGCGGTGCTGTCGTTCATGGGACCAGTTTCCCGCCCGCGCGCCGTCGCGTGGTGCGCGGGGGTGGCCGGGGACCCGTCGGATACCGGGGGTTGGGCCCGGCCGCGGCGGCGCGCGCCGGTCGCGTGGGGTCACACGCGGGGCGGGCGGGCCTCGTAGGGCGTGGAGAGCACCACGGTGGTACGGGTGGACACCCCGGCCAGGCTGCGGATACGGGCCAGCAGGTGCTCCAGTTCGATGGGGGTGGCCACGCGCACCTTGAGGATGTAGTTCTCGTCCCCCGCGACGCTGTGGCACGCCTCGATCTCGGGGACCTCGGCGAGCCGGTCCGCGATGTCGTCGGGCGCGCTGGGGTCGAAGGGTTTGACGGAGATGAACGCGGTGAGCGGCAGGCCGACCGCCTCCGGGTCGACGATCGCCGCGTACCCCCGGATCACCCCCCGCTGCTCCAGCCGGCGTACCCGCTGGTGTACGGCCGAGGTGGACAGGCCGGTGGCCTTGCCCAGGTCGGTGTAGCTCATCCGCCCGTCGGTGACGAGCAGTTCCACGATCTGCCGGTCCAAGTCCTCCACCCGCTCAACCTACTGCGCCGGGCGCTCCCCGGCACACCGGGAGCGCGGTCCGCCCCCGGCACGGCAGGGGATGTGAGCAAGGCCACACTCGCGCCCCACGGTCGGTCCGGGCGTGGAGATTACGGGGGAGACACGACGGGAAATCCTTGCTGGAGCCGGAGACAGCAGCCCGGCCGGTCCACCCGAGGGGGGTTGCATGCGCACACAGCCGATCCGTGCCACGGAGGACGAGGACACGGCGGAGCGCACCCGAGGCGCCGTGTCCGACGGCGAGTTCTACGACATCTTCCGGGTCAGCTGCCCGGACTGCGGCCAGCCGATCGCCGTGCTGGCACACGAGGAGGAGCTTCCCCCGCACGCGCTGTGCCCGACGCCCTGGGATCCCTTCGGGCTGACGGTCTGCCAGGGGTCAGGACGCCGGGTGGCGGACGCGCCGCCGGCCGATGACGCGGGCCACACCCAGGAGGACGCCGCGGCGCTGTTGACACTGCCCGAGGGGCTGGACTGGCGGACGCAGCCGTTCTCGCACATCGGCGGCCCCAGCTCGCGTCCGATGGTGCGGATGGCGGCCCGTCAGGGCTGACCGCCCCACGGCGCCGCGGGCGCCGATCACCGATCACCGGTTCCCCCACCTCTCGCCCGAGCGGTTCCGCGCCGTCCGTGCGTTCCCATCCACCGCCCGCGCGGCGGTACTTCCCGCCCGGTACGGGGTAACCAGCCCTGTCCGGAGCGGAGTCGGGCCGGTGGGGTGGGGTGGCGGGGATCCGTTCCGCCACCGGCCGGGGACGCGGACGCGGCCCGCCGGGCACCCCGGCGGACTCCAACCCGCCCCGTCCGACACCGTTTCGTCTTCACGAGCCCGGGCGACGGCCCAGCACCGACGCGGCCCAACGCCCCCGCGTACCGGGCGCGTTGGGCACCCGGGGGCGCGGTACGCCGGGGTGGTGGGGCTGGACGGGGGCGTCTCCCCCGCCCGTCCGGGTGCCCGGGTGATATTCGCTTGCCGACGCCGCGGGGAGGGCGCAGGCTCCCGCCATGGCGAGGATCGGTGTGGTCGGACTGCGGCGGGGGCGTGAACTGGCCCGCTGGTGTGCCCGGTTGGGGCTGGAGGTGGCCGCGCTCTGCGAGCGCGACGCGGAGGTGCTGGCGTCCGCGGCGGCGGAGTTCCCCGGCGCGTGGACGGCCCGTGACTGGCCGGAGCTGCTCGACCGGCCGCTGGACGGTGTGGTGCTGGCCCATGACTTCGACGCGCACGCCGAGCCGTCCGTCGCCTTCCTGGAGCGCGGAGTTCACGTGCTCGCGGAGTGCGCGGCGTGCGGGACGGAGGAGGAGGGGCGGGCACTGGTCGAGGCGGCCGAGCGCGGCCCGGCGCGGTACTCCTTCGCGGAGAACTACGTGCTGCATCCGCACGTCCGGTTGCTCGCGGAGTCCCTGGGCGGCGGCGAGATCGGCGAGGTGACCCTGATCGAGGCCGACTACCTGCACGGGCTGTCCCCGGAGCGGGAGGCGGCGCTGGTGGGCGACCCGGGGCACTGGCGGGGGCGGATCGGCCCCACCGCGTACTGCACGCACACCCTGAGCCCGGTGCTCGACCTCACCGGCGCGTGGCCCGTCGAGGTGACCGCGCACCCGGTGCTGCCGGGGCCGAGGCCGGGGGCGACCGTGCTGGTCGTCCGGCTGTCGAGCGGCGCGCTGGCGGTGACCCGGCAGACCTTCCTCCAGGGCGAGCCGGACAGTCACTGGTCCTGGGTCTCGGTGCGCGGCACCCGGGGGCTCGCGGAGTCGGCGCGTGCCCCGGGGGACGAGGCGTGGGTGGTGCGCGTCCGGCGGGAGCCGTGGGCGAACGGCGGGACGGTCCGGGACGTCCGCCGGGACCCACCCCGGCTGCGGCGGGGTGGCCGTCTGGTCGAGCGGGCGGAGGAGGGCACGGCCCTGGTGGTTGAGGCGTTCCGGGACACCCTGCTGGAGGGGGCACCGCCCCGGGTGGGGGTACGCCAGGCGGTGGCGGCCTCGCTGGTGGGGGTGGCGGGCGGCCGGTCGCTGGAGCGGGGTTCGGTGCCCGTGCCCGTCCCGGACGTGGCGGCCTGGACGGCCGGGTAGCGAGCCGCGCCGCCGTCACCCGGTCCGCCGCCCCCTGCGGGCCAGCGCGAGGGTGCGCTGGGCTCCGGCCACCACCGCCGGGTCGACGAAGCGGCCGTCGGGCAGCGCCAGCGCGCCCGCCTCGGTCAGGGCCGCCGTGACGATCTCCTCCGCCCGTCCGACCTCCTCCGGGCTCGGCAGGAACGCCCGCTCGATCACGGGGAGTTGACGGGGGTGGATGGCGGTGCGGCCCAGGAAGCCGAGGGCCCGGCCAGCGGCGCAGGACGCGGCCAGCCCGGTGAGATCGCGTACGTCGGTGAAGACCGACTGCGGGGGCGGGGCCAGTTCGGCGGCGCGGGCGGCCACGACGGCGCGGCTGCGCGGCCAGTCGAGCCCCGCGTCGTCGGTGACCCCGATATCGGCCCGCAGGTCGGCCTCGCCCAGCGCGATGCCGCACACCGCGGGGTGGGCGGTGGCGATGGCGAACGCGGCCTCGATACCGCGGGCCGACTCCAGCAGCGGGTAGAGCGGCGGGACGACGGACGACCGGGCGCCCCGCGCCCGCTCGGCCACCCACCGGACGTCCGCCGGGCCGCCGACCTTGGGCAGCCGGAGCCCGCCCAGGCCGGGCAGTGCCGCCAGGACGTCCACCTCGCGTTCGGCGCGCGGCCCGCCGGAGGCGCTGAGCCGGACGTGCGGCGGACCGGCCGGGGCGGTGGCGTCGGAGGTGGAGAGCAGTTCCGCGGTGGCGTCCAGCGCGTAGTCCTTACGGTCCGGGGCGACGCCGTCCTCCAGGTCGATCAGGACCACGTCGGCGCCGGAGGTCAGCGCCTTGGCGACCACCGCCGGGCGGTCGCCCGGCACGTAGAGCCAGGTCAGCCAGGCCGAGCGGAGTCCACCGAGCGCCTCCGGCGGCGGGGCGTGCGGTGGGGTGCCGTGCGTTCGGGAGCCGTGCGGTCCGGAGCGGCGCGGGGCGCGGGCGCTCACAGGGCGCCCTCCGCGCGCAGGGTCTCGATCTCCGCCTCGGTGAGCCCCAGTTCGGCCAGGATGCCGTCGGTGTCGGCGCCGTGTGGGCGTCCCGCCCAGCGGATCGCGCCGGGCGTCCCGGAGAGCCGGAAGAGGACGTTCTGCATGCGCAGCGGCCCGAGTTCCGGGTCGTCCACGGTGGTGACCGTGTCCAGCGCCCGGTACTGCGGGTCCTCCAGCACGTCCCGTACGTCGTAGATCGGCGCGACCGCGGCCTGCGCCTCCTCGAAGGCGGCGAGGACGGTGGCGCGGTCGTGGCGGGCGATCCAGGAGCCGACCGCCTCGTCGAGTTCGGCGGCGTGCTCCGCCCGGCCGGCTCCGGTGGCGAACCAGGGCTCGTCGATCAGCTCCGGGCGCCCGACCAGGCGCAGCACGCGCTCGGCGATGGACTGGGCGGAGGTGGAGACCGCGACCCAGCCGTCGTCCGCGGTGCGGTAGGTGTTGCGGGGCGCGTTGTTGGTGGAGCGGTTGCCCGTCCGGGGCTGGACGTAGCCGAGTTGGTCGTACCAGAGCGGCTGGGGGCCGAGGACGGTGAGCAGCGGCTCGATGATGGCCATGTCCACGATCTGGCCGCTGCCGGTGCGGTCGCGCCCGGAGAGGGCGGTGAGCACCGCGTACGCGGTGGCCAGCGCCGTGACGGAGTCGGCCAGTCCGAACGGGGGCAGGGTGGGCGGCCCTTCGGGTTCGCCGGTGATCGCGGCGAAGCCGCTCATCGCCTCCGCGAGGGTGCCGAAGCCCGGGCGGTGGGCGTACGGGCCGTGCTGCCCGAACCCGGTGACCCGGGCGAGCACCAGGCGCGGGTTGGCGGCCGACAGCTCGTCCCAGCCGAGGTTCCACTTCTCCAGGGTGCCGGGGCGGAAGTTCTCCACCACCACGTCCGACTCGGCCACGAGCCGGAGCAGTACCTCCCGGCCTCCCGGGCTGGACAGATCGAGGGTGAGGTTCCGCTTGTTCCGGCCGAGGAGCTTCCACCACAGGCCCACCCCGTCCTTGGCGGGTCCGTGGCCCCGCGAGGGGTCCGGCCTGCCGGGGTGCTCCACCTTGATCACTTCGGCGCCGAAGTCACCGAGCATGGTGGCCGCGAGCGGTCCGGCGAAGAGCGTGGCGAGGTCGAGGACGCGCAGGCCCTCCAGGGGGGCGGGCCGCGCGGCGGCGGTGTCGTTCATGCGCTGGCGTCTCTCTGCTGGTGCGGTGGTGCGGGGAGCGTGCGGGCAGGGTGCGGGGAGGCTGTGGGCAGGGATGTCAGCGGCCGTCGGCCAGTGCGTCGATCTCCGCGCGGGTGGGCATCGACGAGCTGGCGCCCGGCCGCTGGACGGCCAGCGCGGAGGCGGCGGCGGCCCAGGCCATCGCCTCGGGCACCGGTCGGCCCTCGCTGACGGCCACGCTGAGCGCGCCGACGAAGGTGTCACCGGCGGCCGTTGTGTCGACCGCGCGCACGGGCAGCGCGGGCACACGGACCGGCTCGGCGTCCCGCGCGACCCGGTAACTCCCCGCCTCGCCCAGGGTGATGACGACCTCCGGGACCTCCTTGAGCAGCGCCTCACCCGCCGCGCGCGGGTCGGAGAGCCCGGTGAGCGCCGCGGCCTCGTGCTCGTTGGGCACCAGCAGGTCGGTGACGGCGAGCAGTTCGGCGGGCAGCGGCCGCGCCGGTGCGGGGGTGAGCACGGTGCGCACCCCGTGTTCGCGGGCGGCCACGGCCCCGGCCAGCACGCCCTCCAGGGGCAGTTCGAGCTGGAGGAGGAGGGCGTCGCACCGGGCGATCCGCTCCTCGTCCCCCTCGGCGAGCCCGGTGACCCCGCCGTTGGCGCCGGGGACGACGACGATGGAGTTGCCGCCCTCCGCGTCGACCACGATGTGGGCCGTGCCGCTCGGCCCGGGCAGCGTCCGCAGTCCGGTGACGTCCACGCCGTCCGCCGCGAGCCCGGCGCGCAGCCGCCGCCCGAACTCGTCGTCCCCGACCGCGCCGACCATCGTGACCGCGCCGCCCGCCCGGGCCGCGGCGGTGGCCTGGTTGGCGCCCTTGCCGCCGGGGATGGTGCGGAAGTCGTGGCCGTGCACCGTCTCCCCGCGCAGGGGGGCGGTCCGCACCCCCACGACCAGGTCCATGTTGGTGCTGCCGAGGACGGCGATGCTCATGCGGTGGCCTCCTGAGATGTTGCTGCGGTTGCTGCGGGTTCCGGTGCCGTCGTGGGCGCGGTGGTCCCGGCGGACGGGGGCGGGGCGGCGTGGGCGGCGGTGCGGGCGGCGAGCGCGGCGAAGCTGACGCCGTCGAACCCAGCGACGCTGGTGCGGAGCCGGTCGTGGAGGGGGTCCGTCCAGTGCCGGGGCAGCGCCCCGGGCGAACCGGCCAGCGCGCCGGTCAGGGAGCCCGCGGTCGCGCCGTTCGAGTCGGTGTCCCAGCCGCCGGACACCACCCGGCAGACGCTGCCGGAGAAGTCGCCGCCCGCGTGGGTCAGCGCGGCGGCCAGCAGCGCGGCGTTGGGCAGCACGTGCACCCAGTGGTGCCCGGCGTAGGTGGCGTGCAGCTGGTCGACGACGGTGGCGAACCCCTCGGCGCCGCCGGTGGGTTCGGCCCGGGCCAGCTCCACGCCGTGACGCACCGCGTGGGCCAGCCGGGAGCGGGCGGGGACGACGGAGAGCCCGGCGCGCAGACAGCTCTCGACGTCCGCGCCGCCGCCCGCCGCCTCGGCGAGGGCGGCGGCGGCGAACATCGCGCCGTAGACGCCGTTCCCGGTGTGGGTGAGCGTCGCGTCCCGCCAGGCCGCGGTGGCGGCGGCGGCCGGGTCGCCGGGGTGGGTCCAGCCGTGGACGTCGGCGCGGATCTGGGCGCCGATCCACTCCCGGAAGGGGTTGCGGTACCGCGCGGTGTGCGGGGGCTCGATCCCGTCCAGCAGGTTGCGGTAGGCGATCCGCTCGGCGGTGAAGACCCGGCCCGCCGGGAGTTCGTCCAGCCAGAGCCGCGCCACGTCGGCGGTGCCGAAGCCGTGTCCGTGGCGGTCGAGCAGCAGCAGGGCGAGGAGCGGGAAGTTGAGGTCGTCGTCCTCCGGCGCCCCGTCGATGTTCTCGGCGAGCGAGGTGGCGCGGGAGCGGCGGTTCCAGGGGTGGGCGGCGGCCACCGCCGGGTCGAGGCCGCGTTCGGTGAACCAGGTACGCAGCGGCCAGTTGCCGGTGGAGCGGGCGATGGCCCGGATGCCGTCGAGTGGCAGCTTCTCGACCGGTTTACCGAGAACGCAGCCCACGGCCCGGCCCAGCCAGGCGGCGTGCAGCCGCCGCTCCAGCGCGGGGTCGCCGGAGGTCGTGGGGCCGCCCCCCGGCGGCCCCACGACCTCGGCCCGGGGCCCGGGCCAGTCGGGGCAGGCGGCGCGGACGGCGTCCAGCTCGGTGGGTTCGTCCTTGGCCAACGGGCTGGGCAGCGTGGCGAGTTCGTCGAGGAGCCGGGCGGCGAGGGCGCGCAGCGCGGGGTCGGCCGGCCCGGGTGAGGCGCCCGCGCGCTCCGGTGCCGGGAGGCCCCCGGCGGCCCGCCAGCGCTGGGCGACGGGGGTGGCGTCCCGGCCGTCCTGGGCGGCCTGGCGCAGCTCGTGGCCGACCAGGTCCTCGGGCTGTGCCCAGGTCAGGCGGACCGGGGCGGTCACCGGGCGGCTCCGCTCAGCGCGGCGAACGCGGTCTCGTGCGCGCGGCGGCGTCGCGCGTCGCGCTCGAACACCTCGCGGGCGACGGCGCTGAGGCGCTCCGCGGGGCCGCGCAGGTCCAGCCTGCTCGCCCGGGCGACCTCGGTGCTCCACTCCTCGGGGACCGTGTCCGCGCCGTACAGCGCCCCGGCGAGGGCGCCGCCCATGGTGGCGATGGAGTCGCAGTCCCGCCCGTAGTTGACGGCGCCGAGCACGGTGTGCCGGTAGTCGCCGCCGCCCACCAGCAGCATCCCGAGCGCCACCGGCAGCTCCTCGATGGAGTGCAGCCGGGAGGGGCGCCGGGCGCCCAGCGAGGGGCTGCGGTACTCGGGGCCGACGGTGTCGAACGGGGCGACGGCGGCTCGCAGCGGCGCCAGCGCCTCCTCGAAGTCGTCGTACCGCACGGCCTCCTCGCAGACCGCCTCGATCGCGGCGCGCGTCCCGTCCTTGGCCAGCCGCAGGGCCTCCTCGACCACCGAGCGCGGGGTGGCGCCGGGGACGAAGGCGGCGGCCACGGCGGCGGCGAACACCCCGGCGGCCTCCCGCCCGTACGAGGACTGGTGCGCGCCCGCCACGTCCAGCGCCTCGGCGTAGGCGGCGTCCGGCGCGCAGGCGTTGACCACCCCGACGGGCGCCATGTACATCGCGGCACCGCAGTTGACGATGTTGCCGACGCCCGCCTCCCGGGGGTCGACGTGACCGTAGTGGATCCGGGCCACTATCCACTTCTCCGCGAGGAAGATCCGCTGCAACGGGAGGGCCTCCGCCTCCAGTTCGGGAATCCAGCGGGGGGTGCCGATCAGGTCGGGCACCAGGTGGTCGGCGACCGCGTAGGCGTCGAGGTGGTCGCGGACCCTCTCGTACACCCGGATCAGCGCGTGCGTCATCAGGGTGTCGTCCGTGACGTGCCCGTCGCCCTTGTGGTACGGGGCGATGGGACGGGCGGTGCGCCAGTCCTCCCGGTGGAACGGCTCGACGATGCCGCGGACCCGGCCGCCGTGCCGCTCCGCGATGGCCTCGGGGCTCCAGCCCTCGACCGGGCCGCCGAGGGCGTCCCCGACAGCGGCGCCGACCAGGCATCCGGCCGCGCGGTCGGTGAGCGAGGGGGTGGCTGTCACGGTGGTCATGCGAGGGGTCCTTCCGCCGAGGGGGTGGGCAGCTGGTTGTCGACGAGGTGGGCGGCGAGTTCGACGAGGTCGACCCCCGCGAGCGGGGGCAGCGCGCAGCCGGAGAGGGTGCGGCAGGCGTCCCGCCAGCTGGCGGGCAGCGGCCGCGCGCCGCCGAGGGCGCCGGTCAGCGCGCCGGTGAGGGCGGGCGCCGAGTCCGCCACCCGGGAGAGGCAGGCCGCGGCGGGCACCGCCTCGCCGATGGTCCCGGCCGAGGCGAGGGCGAGGGCGAGGGCCACCGGCACGGTCTCGGCGGCGGCGATGCCGTAGCTGTAGACGTGGTCGACGATCTCGTGTTCGAGCACCGGGACCAGCGCGAACGCGGTGCCGGGCCGCCCCGGTCCGGGAGCCACGGCGGCCCGGGCGAGCCGCACCGCGTGCAGGGCGTTCCGGCGGATCTCGGTGCCCTCCGGCAGCTGGGCGAGGGCGGCCTCCACGCAGGCGCCGGCCGGACCCGCGGCCAGCGCGACGGAGACGGCGGCCGCCATGGCGCGGGCGCCGTGCACGCCGTCGTCGTCCTGGGTGTAGCGGGCGTCGAACTCGGCGAGCGCGGCGGCCGCCTCCGGAGCCCCCGGGTGGACCACGGCCAGCACGGCGGCGCGCACGCAGGCGGCGTCGTCGAAGTAGTGCGGGTTGTCGTGGCCGGTCGCCGGGGGGCGCAGCCCGGCGGCCAGGTTGCCCAGACCGGCGCGGACCGAGATGCGGGCGCGCAGCGGTATCTCGGCCGACTCGATCTCGTCGGCGCGGGCGGCCGCCGCGGCGACCTCGTCGGCCAGCGCGTTCCAGGAGAGCGTCAGCGCGGACCGCACCCGCTGGTCGGGGCTGAGGTCGGTGTCCCGCCCGCTGCCCGCCGACAGCACGGCGCGGGCGGTGAGCGCGGCCCACTCCGCGTCGTCCGAGGGGCCCAGCCGCAGCGGCTCGGGCGGCTGGTTGAGCGCGATGGGCACGGGCAGCGTGGTGGTGGCGTTCTGCTCGGCGAAGGTGTCGAGTTCGCGGGTGAGACGCCGGGTCCAGTCGGGCATCCGGGCCGCCCGGTGCCGTCCGGAGGGCCAGCCCGCCGCGTCTCCGGCGGCGATGCCGAGCAGCAGCCCCTCCACGCGGAGCGGGTCGCCGCTCTCCGGGGCCCGGGCGGGCGCGGTCTGGGCGGCGGCGTTCACGAGGCGGCCCGTTCGTCGTCGGGCAGCAGCCGGTCCGCGACGTTCAGGATGTGACGTCCCGCCATCGAGGGCAGGCAGCTGCCGCGCACCGGGCCGATGGCGGCGGCCCAGTCGGCGGGGATGGCCCGCTCGCCCCGGAGCGCCCCGGCCAGCGCCCCGGCGACGGCGGCGGTGGTGTCCGCGTCCCGCCCCATGTTGACGGCGGTCAGCACGGCGTCGGCGAAGTCGCCGCCCGCCGCGGTGAAGGCGCCGAAGGCCAGCCCGACGGCCTCGGGGGCGAGGTCGGTCCAGGGGTATCCACCGATCACGACGGAGGTGCGCACCGCCCGCTCGACGCTGAGCCGGTTGGCGCCGGGCGCCACCCGGGCGCGGCGCGCCACGGACACCGCGCGCTGGAGCGAGCGGGAGGTCCAGGAGTCCTCGGGGATCACCGACAGCGCCGCCTGGACGACCGCCTCCGGGCCCTCCGCGACCATACCGGCGGCCACCCCGGCGGCGACGGCCCGGCCGCCGAAGATGCCCTCGCCGTCGTGGCTGACGGTGCCGTCGATGGCGACCAGCCGGGCGGCCTCGGCGGGGCGCCCGGCGGCGAACACCCCGAAGGGGGCGGCGCGCATGGCCAGGCCGTCGCTCCAGGAGTGCCGGTGCTGCGCGGAGATCGGCGCCGCGAGTCCTCTGCGCAGGTTCTCCAGGGTGCCGCGCTCGCTGAACCCGGCGCCGCGGAACGGGCCTTCGTCGAGGTCGGCGATCCACTGGTGCCACGCCGCCTCGACGTGCTCGACGCTCAGCGCGGAGCCGTGGTCGGCCAGCAGCAGCCCGGAGAAGACGGCGTACTCGGTGTCGTCGGTACCCGCCGGGGACTCGCTGACGAAGCCCTCGATGCGCCCCCAGCGCTCGCGGATCTGGGAGGGCTTCAGGTTCTCGGCGGGCGCGCCGAGCGCGTCCCCGACGGCGAGCCCGAGCATCGCGCCCCGCGCCCGAACGCGCGGGGTGAGTGCGGCCGGGGATGGTTCCTCGGAAACGGGGTGGAGCCGGGTGCCGGTGACTCGGGTGCCGGGCGGCGCGGCGCGGGGCCGCGGCTCGGCGGGGTACGCGGGGTACGTGGCGCTCATGGTTCCGATCGTGCTCTCTCCTCGGTGGGACCGCCTGTCAGCGCTGGTATCTGTTGAGGACCCGGTTGCCGTCGCCGACCAGCGCGGAGCGCAGCGCCGCGAGGTCGATGTCCCCGCGGTAGTACCGCTGGAAGGCGGGGGTGGCGATCTTGTCCGACCACTCCGGGTAGCCGCGGACGCCCAGCACCGGAGCGGGCCGCAGCTTCCGGGCGAGGTCCGCCCCGGTCTTCCAGCCGTGCTTGCGGGTGTTGAGCGCGGGGTCGCGAAGCGCCTCGGTGCCGGTGGGCAGTATCCAGTCGCCCTTGGCCAGTTCGGCCAGGTGGTCGGGGCGGGACAGGTAGGCGACGAAGTCGGCGGCGGCCTGCTTGTGGTCGCTGTCCTCGGCCACCGACAGGGTCTGCGGGCTGACGCCCTGCGCGAGCCCGTCGGGGCCCTCGCCCGCGGGCATCGGCAGCACGCTCCACTCGAAGCCGTCCGGGGCCTGCTGGAGGACCTGCTGCCGGAAGGAGAAGTTCAGCGGCACCATCGCGTAGCGGCCGGCGAAGAAGCCGGGCAGGGTGTCCGACCCCTGCATGCCGAGGCTGCTGCGGGGCGCCGAACGGTCCTTGTTGACCTGCCGGTTGATGGTCTCGGCCACGGCGGACTCGCGGGGGCCGTAGCGGACGCGGTTCTTGGGGCCGTCGTCGGTCCGCTCCCGGCCGATGATCTCGCCCCCGGTGGAGCGGGACAGGTTGACGGACTGGCTGACCGGCTCGCTCATCCCCCAGGCCACGCCGTACCGGTCGGTGCGGCCGTCGCCGTTCCGGTCGGCGGTGAGCTTCCTGGCGACGCCCTCGAACTCGCGCCAGGTCCAGGGCTCGCGCACGGTGGGCACGCGGACCCCGGAGGATCTCAGCAGCTTGGTGTTGGCGATCAGCACTCGGGGTTCGTGCAGGATCGGCACGCCCCAGACGCCGCCCTGGTAGGTCGTGGTGGACCAGGACTCCTTCGGGATCCCGTCGCGCAGCCGCTTCGGCAGCAGGTCGCTGAGGTCCGCGAGGTAGCCGCCGTGGGCGAAGTCCGTGAGGTCGTCGGCGGCGTCGTGGATGATGTCCGGCGCCTCGCCGCCCTCGAAGGAGGTCAGCAGCTGGTCATGGACGTTGTCCCAACTGCCCTGGACGTAGCGGATCTTCACCTTGGAGTGACTGTCGTTCCACCGCTTGACGAGCGCCTTGTTGGTCGCGACGGACTCCTTCTGCCAGGCGAGGCTGAGGTAGTCGAGGGTGATCGTGCCGTCCCGGTCGCGGCCGTCCCCGCCGCCGCAGGCGGCGAGCAGGCCGAGCCCGAGGACGGCGGCGAGCGCGGTCCGCGTCGGACGGGCGGCGCGGCGCGGGGTGCGGGGCGGGGTGCGGAGGGTCATCCCTTCACCGCCCCGGCGAGCATCCCGTTGACCAGTCTGCGCTGGAGCAGGGCGAAGAAGACCAGGCTGGGCAGGGTGGCGAGGACGGAGGCCGCCGCGAGGGGGCCGAGGTCGGCGGCGCCCTCATCGCCGATGAAGTGCGTGAGGATCACGGACATCGTCTGGTTCTCCGGGGACTTGAGCAGGACCAGGGCGAAGAAGAACTCGTTCCAGGCGGTGACGAAGGAGAACATCAGCGTCGCCACCAGTCCCGGGGTGAGCAGCGGGAAGACCACGCTGACCAGGGTGCGCAGCCGTCCGGCGCCGTCCACCGCCGCCGCCTCCTCCAGGGAGTACGGCACCGCCTTCACGTACCCCTGGAGCATCCAGAGCGAGAAGGGCAGGTTCCACACCACGTACACGGCGGTCAGCCCGGCCAGCGAGTTGATCAGGTGGAGGTTCTTGAGCACCATGAACAGCGGGATGATGACCAGCACGAACGGGAACATCTGGCTGACCAGGATCCAGCCGGTGGCCGCGGTCGTCACCCGGGAGCGGTAGCGCACCATGGCGTAGGCCGCGGGCACCGCCAGCGTCACCGCGATCAGCGCCGCGCTCCCCGCGACGAGCAGGCTGTTCAGCGCGGAGCCGAGCAGCGGCTGGGCGTCGAAGGCCGCGCGGAAGTTGTCCAGCCCGGGCTCGCGGGGGATCCAGGTCGGGTCGACGGAACCCAGTTCCCGGGGGGACTTGAAGGCCGTCGAGACCAGCCACACCAGGGGGAAGGCGAGGAAGACCAGGTAGCACAGGAGCGCGAGGTACTGCCCGGCCCGGCCGGTGGCGCGCCGCGCGCGCACCGCGGTGACGCCGTTCATGCCGCCTCCTCCTTGAGTCGCTTGCGCAGGAACAGGGTGAGGAAGACGGCGATCACCGCGATCATCGCGAGGCCCATCGCCGCGGCGTAGCCGAACTGGCCGTAGCGGAAGGCCTCCTCATAGGCGTAGAGCATCGGGAGGCGGGTCTCGCCGCCGGGGCCGCCGTTGGTGAGGACGTAGACCAGACCGAACGAGTTGAAGTTCCAGATGAAGTTGAGCGCCGTGATCGCCACGACCACCGGGGCGATGGCGGGCCAGGTGACCGCCCGGAAGCGGCGCCAGACCCCGGCGCCGTCCAGTTGGGCGGCCTCCCGCAGCTCCAGCGGCACGTTCTGTAGACCGGCCAGCAGCACCACGGTGGTCTGCGGCATCCCGGCCCACACCCCGACGAGGATCACCGCGGGGAGCGCGAGGGAGAGGTTCGTCAGCCAGTCGACGTTCTCCCCGATGAGCCCGAGGTCGGTGAGCGTCTTGTTGAGGATGCCCGCGTCCTGGTGGTAGACGAGCCGCCAGATGATGCCGATCACCACCTCCGGCATGGCCCAGGGGACCAGCGCGAGCGTCCGGGCGAGCCAGCGGAAGCGCAGGTTCTGGTTGAGCAGCAGCGCCAGGCCGAGGGCCAGCAGGAACTGGAGCGCGGTGACGGAGACCGCCCAGACCAGGCCGATCCGGAAGGACTCCCAGAACAGCGAGTCGTACCGCAGGTCGACGAAGTTGTCGGCGCCGATGACCTGCGTCGGGCTGGTCCGCCCGGTCTGCGCGTCGGTGAACGCCAGCGAGACGCCGTACAGCAGCGGGCCGACGCTGAGTACCAGGATCGGGATCAGCGCGGGCAGCAACAGGAACCAGCCGCCGCCGTCGAGCCCGAGCGCGGCCTTGCGCTGCCGGGGGGTGCGGGGCGGCGGCGTGCCGCGCCCGCGGGAGGTGGGGGCCGCGCGGCGTCCGGTGGTGGAGGCGCGGGTGGCCGGGGCGCTCATGCCGCCGTCACCTCCCGGCCGCCGGTCGTGGAGGCGCGGACCACCAGCCGGGGCGGCACCGTCACCCGCCGGGGCGGCAGTTCCTCCCGGGACGGCCCGCCCTCCGTGGCGAGCCGGTCGAGCAGCATCCCGGCGGCCAGTCCCCCGCGGCGGGCCGAGCCGAGGTCGACGCTGGTGAGCGGGGGCCAGGCGGCCCGGGCCAGCGAGGTGTCGTCCATCCCGGCGACGGCGATGTCGCGCGGTATTCGGACGTCCCGGGCGTGCAGCGACCGGGCCGCGCCCAGGGCCAGTTGGTCGTTGGCGCAGAAGAAGGCGTCGATGTCGGGCCGGGCGTCGAGCAGATCTCCCGCGGCGCGGGCCCCTTCGTCCACCCCGAACGCGGTGGTGGTCTCCAGCGCGGCGTCGTACGCGAGGCCGAGTTCGGCGAGCGCGGAGCGGTATCCGGCGGACCGGTTGCGGCCGGGCACCGTGTCCGGCGGGCCGTTGACGAAGGCGATCCGCCGCCTGCCCTCCTCGGCCAGGTGCCGCACCGCCAGCCCGGCGCCGGTCACCGAGTCGGCCCGTACGCAGTCCACCGGCGCCCCGTCGGGCGGGGAGCCGATCACGACGACGGGTCCGGCCGCCGCCGCCAGCGCCTCGGTGTGCTCCGGGGCGACGCGGATGGGGCAGAGGATCAGCCCGTCGCTGGTGCGGTCGGCGAGGCTGCGCACCACGGCGATCTCGTCGTCCACGACGGCGTCGGTGGAGTGCAGCAGCAGCCGGTAGCCAGCGGCCTTGGTGACGGCCTGGATCTCGCGCACCATGGCCACGTAGACCGGGTTGCCGATATCCGGCATCGCGAAGGTCAACTGGCGGGTGTGGCCTCCCTTGAGGGATCGCGCCACGGCGTTCGGCACGTAGCCGAGTTCGGCCGCGGCGGCGCGCACCCGCGCCTCGGTCTCGGGCCGTACCACCTGCCCGTTGAGCACCCGGGAGACGGAGGCGATGGAGACACCCGCGCGTTCCGCTATCGACACGATGGTGGGTGACCCGTTCGCCATCGCCACACTCGCCCCCTCGATGTCGGCATCTGTTGATGCGGGACTGACAGAACCTGAACGTGCCCGGGCGGCCGGGCCGTTGACGAACCCGCCGGGCCCGGGGGCCGGAGGGGCCGCCGGGACGGCGGAGCACCGGAGCGCTTCCCCGGCGGCGTGGTGAAAAGGTTTACAGCCGCTGGAAACGTTTACAGATACTGCGCTGAAGCGGCGTCCCCGTCAATGGCCGATACGTGCTGTGACGGACGTCTCCTCGATCCGGAAGCCAGGCCCCGGCGGCGGGCGTTGACCCGGCCACCCGCCAGGTCCACCGGCACACCACCGGCCGGGCACCGGCCCCCGCGCCCGGCGCGCGGAACGCCGATCGGCCCGTACCGCACCCCGGGGAGCGCGAACGGGCCGATACGAACGCCGGGGCGCCTGGGGCGCCGGGCCACCGGGCGGCCGGATGGTCCGTCAGCCGGACTGGCGGCGGGAGTGGGCCGCGGGGAGCGGGGGACGCCGGGAACCGCCCGTGGTCCCCCGCTCGGTCAGCGGCTCTCCGGGCCCAGCAGGTGCCGGGCGATGACCACGCGCTGGATCTGGTTGGTGCCCTCGACGATCTGGAGCACCTTGGCGTCCCGCAGGTACCGCTCGGCCGGGAAGTCGGCGGTGTAGCCGTACCCGCCCAGCACCTGCACGGCGTCGGTGGTGACCCGCATCGCGGCGTCGGTGCAGAACAGCTTCGCGGCGGCGGCCTGCCGCCCGAAGGGCCGGCCCGCGTCCCGGCGGCGCGCCGCGGCGAGGTAGAGCGCGCGGCCCGCCTCGACCTGGGTGCACATGTCGGCCAGCAGGAAGCGCAGCCCCTGGAAGTCGGCGACGGGACGCCCGAACTGCTCGCGTCCGGTGGCGTACCGGGCGGCCTCGTCCAGCGCGGCCTGGGCCACGCCGATGGCGCAGGCCGCGATCCCCAGGCGGCCCGAGTCGAGCGCGGCCAGCGCGATACCGAAGCCCTCACCCTCCGCGCCGATCCGCGCGGTGTCCGGCACCCGGACCCCGTCCAGGTGAACCTGGGCAGTGGGCGATCCGTTGAGGCCCATCTTGCGCTCGGGCGGCGCGGCGCTCAGCCCCTCGGCGTCCCCCGGCACCAGGAAGGCGGTGATGCCGCGCGGCCCCGCCTCGCCCGTCCTCGCGAGCACGGTGTAGAAGTCGGCCACCCCGGCGTGGGTGATCCACGCCTTGCTGCCGTTCAGCACCCAGCCGTCGCCGTCCCGCACCGCCCGGGTGCGCAGCGACGCCGCGTCGGACCCCGAGGACGGCTCGGAGAGACAGTAGGCGCCCAGCAGTTCACCGGTGAGCATCGCGCGTAGATGTTCCGCACGCTGCGTCTCGTCCCCGAAGTGCGCGAGCGCGTGACAGGCGAGCGAGTGGACGCTGACACCGAGCCCCACGGTGAGGCGGGCGGCGGCGAGTTCCTCCAGCACCTGGAGGTAGACCTCGTAGGGCTGGCCCCCGCCGCCGTACTCCTCCGGATAGGGGAGGCCGAGCAGACCGGAGCGGGAGAGCAGCGCGAAGACCTCGCGCGGGAACCGGGCGGCCGCCTCGTCCTCGGCCGCCGTCGGAGCGATCTCACGGCGGTTCATGTCCCGTACGAGGCCCAGGAGTTCGCGTGCCTCGTCGGTGGGGAGTTCGCGGTCGACCGGTTGTGGACCGTACTCGGACATGGTGGCGCTCCTCCTGTTGGACGGCGATGGCGGCGACCCGGGTGTGGGATGACCCGCCCCGCGAGGTGGCTCCGACCTGGCGGGGTCAGGGCGCACGCACCGCACGAACTCGGCCCCGCCCGGGTTGCGGTGGGGATGACCTGCGATGGGGACGAGTGGAGTATGCCCGATCACCGTGCTCGCGTCACGGCGCGGCGGCTGTGAGTTGGGACGCCCGGACCCGGGTCGGCGGGGCCGGGAAAACCGGAAACCCTATTGGTCCGAACCATTGACGGACTGGTCTAGTCCATCTAGATTTCCCGGAGTGGCCATGCGGGCGTGCCCATGACACCCACGCCGGTTCGCCCCGTGGCCGCACCGTTCACGCACCAGAGCCAGGCACGTTCCTCTCCCCCACACCCGTGAGGAGACCCATGCTCCGAAGGAACGGAAGACGATCACACGGCTGGCGCCGCTCGGTGGCCGCGCTCATCGGCGCCGCCTGCGCCGCCGTACTGGCCACCACACTGCTGGCCCCCAACGCGACGGCGGAGGCGCCCGGTTCGCCGTCCGCGAGCGCCGCCTCCGGCAAGGCCGCGGACCGGGTGGTGGGCTACTTCACCAACTGGGGTGTCTACGACCGCGATTACCACGTCAAGGACATCGAGACCTCGGGTTCGGCGGACAAGCTCACGCACATCAACTACGCCTTCGGCAACGTCCAGGGCGGCAAGTGCACCGTCGGCGACGGCTTCGCGGACTACGAGAAGACCTACACCGCCGAGGAGAGCGTCGACGGCGAGGCCGATACCTGGGACCAGCCGCTGCGCGGCAACTTCAACCAGCTGCTCAAGCTGAAGGAGAAGCACCCGGACCTCAAGGTCCTCTGGTCGTTCGGCGGCTGGACCTGGTCCGGCGGCTTCACCGAGGCGGCGAAGAACCCCGAGGCGTTCGCGGAGTCCTGCTACCAGCTGCTGAACGACGAGCGGTGGGCGGGCCTGTTCGACGGGATCGACCTCGACTGGGAGTACCCCAACGCCTGTGGGCTGACCTGTGACGAGAGCGGTCCCGACGCCCTCGCCAACGTGATGAGGGCGGTCCGCGCCAAGTTCGGGGACGACCAGCTGGTCACGGCCGCCATCACGGCGGACGCCTCGGACGGCGGGAAGATCGACGCCACCGACTACGCCTCGGCGGCGCAGTACGTCGACTGGTACATGCCGATGACGTACGACTACTTCGGCGCCTGGGACGCGCAGGGCCCGACGGCGCCGCACTCCCCGCTGTCCGCCTACGACGGCATACCGCAGGAGGGGTTCAACACCACAGACACGATCAGCAAGTTGAAGGCGCTGGACATCCCGTCCGACAAGCTGCTGCTCGGCCTCGGCTTCTACGGACGCGGCTGGACCGGCGTCTCCCAGGAGGAACCGGGCGGCACCGCCACCGGCGCGGCACCCGGCACCTACGAGGCGGGCATCGAGGACTACAAGAAGCTCAAGGAGTCCTGCCCCGCCACGGGCGAGGCGGGCGGCACCGCCTACGCGCACTGCGGCGACCAGTGGTGGAGCTACGACACCCCGAAGACGATCGGTGACAAGAGCGCGTGGGCCAGCGAACAGGGCCTGGGCGGCACGTTCTTCTGGGAACTCAGCGGCGACACCAGCAACGGCGAACTGATCAACTCCATCTCGTGACGGCGGTCTGAGACCACCCGTCACGCGGCGGGCCGAATTCCCGGTCGGCTCGTCGGCCCGGGGGCGGAGCGGCACCCCACATGCCGCTCCGCCCTCTCGCCTGTCCGTGCCCGGCCCCTCCGCTCCCCCGGCGGGGCCGGGCACCGAGCGTCGCGAACGGTCGCCGCGTGGCGGTTCGTTGACGAGCGGGAGCGAACCGGCGCCCTCAACTCTCCGCGAAACCCGCCGTGTGGACGGGACGGGGACGCGGCGGTGCGGGAGCGCCGGACGGCACCGGAGCGGGACCCGCCCCGAACTCCGCGACCACCTCCAGCGTGCGGCGCAGGGTGCTGACCAACAGCGCGCACACCTCGGCCCGTTCGAGTTCGCCGCGGGCTAACCAGTCCAGCGTGACCCCCTCCACCGAGGACAGCCAGCCCACCAGCGCCGACCGGGCCAGCGGCGGGAGTTCGGCACCCTCCCAGACCTCCTCGCCGAGGGTGGTCAACAGCCGTTCCCTGACCCGGTCCCGGATCGCCAGCACCTGGCTGTCGTGTCCGACACCGCCGGTCACGATGGTCCGGTAGGCCGCCTGGTGGTGCTGCGCGTAGTGCAGGTATCCGTCGAGCGTGCGCTCCACCCGCTCCCCCGGCGGCAGTTCGGGGTCATCAGCCGCGCCGTCGACCAGTTCCGCGACGGACTCCTCGATGATCGCGAGGTAGTAGCCGCGCTTGTTGCCGAAGTAGTAGTAGATCAGGCCCTTGGCGACGCCCGCCTGCCGCGCGATGTCGTCCATGGAGAGCGCGTCGTACGAGGTGTGGGCGAACAACGTCCGCCCGACGACGATCAGTTCGGCGCGGCGCGCCTGGGAGCGCGGGCTCTCGCCACGGCGCCCCCGGTACTGCTGGCTGCTGTCCAATTCCCGCCCTTGTTTCCGCAGTCCATGGGAGACCGAAGTATGTCAGAGCGGGCCGCCCCCACGTCCCCGCTCACCTCGCCTTCCGGCCCCCGCACCCACCGGCGGACTGGGCCTGGCCCGCGGGAAGTTGGGCCTTCGGGTAGGTCTGTTCCGCCGGCGCCGGACCAGCGGGCGACGGGTGTGACGGGGCGGCCGCTCCCCGGAGGGAAACCGGCGGCGGCCCCCGGACCCCGGCGGCGGTCCCGGAGGGCCCGAGGCCGGGGACGGGCGGCGGAGGGCGTCAGCGCCGCCGGACGTTGCCCATCGTCCGGGTGACGGTGATCTCGATGACCACCCGGCCCGGGTTCTCCCGCGGCGTCCGGTAGCGCCGGGCGTAGCGCGCGACGGCGTCCGAGACGGAGGCGGGGTCGTCCCGGACGACGGCGGTGCCCTCCAGTGTCGCCCAGCGTCCCCGGTCGGCCTGGCTGACCGCGACGCGGGCGGCGCCCCCGGCCGCCCGCACGTTGCGCGCCTTCCGGCTGGTACCGCTGGTGATGACGCGGGCCACCCCGGCATCCGGGTCGTAGGTCACCCCGACGGGGACCAGGTGCGGACCACCGTCCGGGCGGGTGGTGCTGAGGAAGCCGATGTGCCGCTCCTCCCAGAACGCACGGAACTCCGGATCGGTAGCGAGGTGCCGGGCTGTCATCGTGCCTCTCTCCACAGGTCTGACGCGTCGCACGGGTCGTGGCGACCGTACGGAGGTGCCCCGGTCACCCGGGGCACACCGGTTCCCCGGCCCGTACGGGTTCCACGGCCGGTCCGCCGTCCGCGCCCCGGCCGGGCTTGGCGGGGGCCCGCCGTCGGCCGCGTTCCGGGAACGGCCGCGCCCTCCGGCCCGGCCGTCCCACGGCGCCGTCCCATTGTTCCTCCACCCCGGGGCCGTCCCGTCGGCGGCCTGGCACGCGGCGCCGCCGGGCGGCGCCGCGGTGTGAACGCCCCGCTGTGGCCTGGGCGTTCACCTCCCGCTATGGCGCGCGCCGGGGGCGCGGTCCGGAGCGGGACGGGGTGGGGCCGCTCAGCTCAGCCAGCGAGGATGTGCACCAGGAACCAGCCCGCGAAGCCGGTCCAGGCGACGGCGAACACCAGCCGCCCGGGCCGGGTGTGGGTGCGGAACCAGGCGCGGGTGCGCTCCGAGAGGGTGTCGCCACGGGACCGGTTCAGCAGCGCCCACACCTCGGCCAGCAGACCCAGGCCCAGCAGGCCGCCCCACAGCCAGTCGTACCACTCCACGTCGAACCTCCTTGGGATCACGGTGGCTTCGGGTGGGGACGCATCCCGCGCTGGGCGGCCTGGACGCCGTCCGGACGGTCTCTCCCGGCCCGGCGGTTCCGGCAAGCGAGCTGCGAGGGGGTGATGCCCGGTACACCGGCGGTCAACCCCGTGGACGGAAGCGGCTGTTCCGGACGAGGGAGACGCGCGGGGCGAAGGAGCCGTCCGGGCCGGGCCGCGCCCCGCCCTCCTGGGGGTAACCAACAAGGCGCGGGGCGCGGGAAGTCGGGCGGTGGGATCGCGGGAGCGGGGCACCGAGGTCCGGGCCGGCCACGCCACGTCCTCCCGGCCGCCACGGCCGTTCCCCACCGTTCCGGTCTCCCGGGAGGGCCCCGTGGCCCGGGCCTCCGTCACGCACGGTAGCGCCGCCTCTCCCGTCACCCGGGGGTGCCGCGCGACCACGGGGAGCATCCGGTCACCGGGGGTTCACGGCCCGCCAGGCGGCCGTGCGGAACGCCGGGGTCGCCGCCCCGCGCTCCGAGTCCGGTCCGCTGACCTCGCCCCCTGTCTCCGTGGTCCCCGCCGGGGTCCGCGCCCACGCGGACCGGACTCGTCCCCTCCTCACCCGTACGGGGCAGCGTCTCCCGGACGCTGCCCCGCGCTCGCCCCGGCCGTGGCGGGAGCAGGCCCCAGGGCCGGGGCGGACGGCACCGGAGCGGGCGCGGCCGGGAGGTTTGGACGCGCCGCACGGAGCCACCCCGGAAGGCGGGACATCGTCGCACCGACCCCGAGGAGGCACCATGCCCGCCGGATCCAGCCGGAAGCGCGAGCGGCAGTACGAGCACATCAAGGAGGGCCAGAAGCAGCGTGGCGCCTCGACCCGGAGGGCCGAGGAGATCGCCTCGCGCACCGTCAACAAGGAGCGGGCGCAGTCCGGCGAGGCACGGCGGGCGAGCCGTACCTCGGTCCGGGACAAGCCCGCGTCGCGGCGTGGCGGCGAACGCTCCGGGAACCGCCGGGGCGCCCAGGGGCCGACGCGTGACCAGCTCTACAACGAGGCCAGGCAGCGCGGCATCGAGGGACGTTCCAGGATGGACAAACGGCAGCTGTCCCGGGCGCTCGGCCGCTGACGGCGGGCGCCCCGGGGACGGCTCACGCCCCGGCAGACGGCCAGGAAGGTGAGAGCCCCATGTGTGCCCACATCCGCCCGAACCCGGACATCACCCCTGTCCCCGGAGCGCCCTGCTGGGTGAGCCTTTCGGCCACCTCGCTGGACGCGACGGTGGACTTCTACTCCGGGGTGCTCGGCTGGACCTTCCAGAGCGCCGGACCGGACACGGAGTTCACCATCGCCTACCGGGACGAGATGCCGATCGCGGGCATCGGCTCCAAGGGCCATCCGCTGAACGTTCCGGTGACGTGGACCCCGTACTTCGCGGTACCGAGCGTCGACGTGGCCGGGGACCGGATCCGGGAGCGCGCGGCGACGGTCGCCGTGGGGCCGCTGCGGTTCGACGAGGGCCGGGCCCTGGTGGCCGCCGACCCGCACGGCGCCTGGTTCGCCCTCTGGGAGGGCCCGGTGGTCGCCAACTGGCACGCCGAGCAACACTCCCCACCGGCCCGCCTCGACCTGCGGACCAGGGACGCCTTCGCCGCCGCCATCTTCTACGCGGAACTGCTGGAGTGGGCCCGGGGCAACGGCACCTGCGACGTGGACTACGCGGAGGACACGGTGCGGGTGCTGGTACACGGTCACGTCGCGGCGACCCTGCTCGGCGGCGCGATCGAGGCCGCGCCCGACCCGCGGATCCGGCCGCGCTGGGAGGTGGCCTTCTACGTCTGGGACGTGGACGCGGCGGTGGCGGCGGCCGAGTCGTCCGGTGGGACCGCGGTCTCCGCCGACCGGGGGTCCGGATCCCCCGCCGTGACCCTCACCGATCCGGACGGCGCGCTGTTCACAGTGCGCGCCCGGGGCGTCTGACACGCGGACGGCCGGGGTCGCCGCCACCCCTTCGGGTGGATCCCGTCACGGATGGTCCGGGGAGGGCTGAGGAGATCATCTCCTCCCAGGAAAGGGCCCCTCCGTGCACGGAGCACCCCCTCGCCCCGCCGCCTCCCGCCGTCCGCTCCCGGCGGCCGGGGTGGCCCTCACGCTGGTCGCGGCGCTGTCCGTGGCCAGCGCCCCCGCCCACGCCGAGGACCGCACCACCCCCGTACAGCTCCTCGCCGTCAACGACCTGCACGGCAACCTGGATCCGGCGCCGGGACCCGCCGGGGCGATCACCCGGACCGGGGTCGACGGCCGGATCGAGACCGTCCCGGCGGGCGGCGTGGCCCGGCTGGCCACCCTGCTGGAGTCGGCCCGCGCCGACGCGGGGACGGCGCACTCGCTGACCGTCGCCGTCGGCGACATGATCGGCGGCAGTCCGCTGCTCTCGGCCGCCTACCACGACGAACCTACCGTCGAGGCACTGGAGGCGCTCGACCTGGCCGTCTCCTCCGTCGGCAACCACGAGTTCGACGAGGGCGTGGCGGAACTGCTCCGGATCGACCGTGGCGGCTGCCACCCGGAGGACGGCTGCGCCGATCCCCAACAGCCCTACGACGGGGCGGACTTCCCCTACCTAGCCGCCAACGTGCTGCCCCGGGCGGGCGCCGGGACCGCCCGGGGCTCCGCGCGGGAGCCGATCCTGCCGCCCTACTGGATCAAGCGGCTGCCGAGCGGTGAACGCATCGGGTTCGTCGGCCTGACGAGCAGGGACACCCAGGACGCGCTCAGCGCCAGCAAGGCCCGCGACCTGGTCTTCCAGGACGAGGTGCGCACCATCGACCGGTACGCGGCGGAGCTGGACCGGCGCGGCGTCCGGGCCATCGTCGCGCTGCTCCACGAGGGCGGAACGCGAGCGGGGCGGACCTACGACGCCGACTGCGACGCCCGGGGCCCGGCGAGTGAACTCACCGGCCGGGCCAAGGACATCGCGGCCCGCGTCAGCCCGAAGGTGGACATGTTCGTCACCGGCCACACGCACGAGCCGTTCGTCTGCACCCTGCCGGATCCGGCGGGTGAGCCCCGGCTGATCACCCAGGCCGCCTCCTTCAGCCGGACCTACACCGACGTCCGCTTCGAACTCGACCGGGAGTCGGGCGAGCTGGTCCGTCCCTCGGCGCGTGCCCGGAACCACGTCGTGACCGGTGACACCCCGGGGCACGAGGGGGTCTCCCGGGTGGTGGAGACGTGGCGGAAGCGCTCGGCGACGGTGGCGAACGAGCCGGTCGGCCACATCGCGGAGGACATCCCCGGCCGCGGCTCCGACCGGCCCGAGACCCCGCTCGGGGACCTCGTCAGCGACGCCCAGGTGGCGGCCACCCGGGAGCAGGGCGCCCAGCTCGCGCTGCTCAACTGGGGTGGTGTCCGCGCCGATCTCGTCCACCGCGCCTCCGGCCGCGAGGGGGACGGGGTGGTCACCCACGGCGAGGCGTTCCAGGTACAGCCCTTCGAGAACCCGCTGGTGACGATGGACCTGACGGGCGAGCAGCTGCTGGCGGTGCTGCGTCAGCAGTTCTCCGGCTCCCACGCCGACTCACCCGAGGTGCTCCAGCCCTCCGGCGCCCTGCGCTACGAGGCCGACACGCGCCGCTCCGGGGCCGACCGGCTGCTCACCGACACGGTCCGGGTGGCCGGTGAACCGGTGCGCGGCGGCGACACCTACCGGGTGACCGTCAACGAGTTCCTGGCCGAGGGCGGCAACGGGTTCAGCGTGCTGACCGAGGGCACCCGCCGGGAGACCGGGCCCAGCGACCTGACGGCCCTCGTGGACTACCTGCGCGGCCACTCCTCGCCCGGGAAGCCGCTGCGCGCCCCGGCGGCGGACCGGGTCACCTGGCGCTGACACCCGGCGCCCGCCCCGGCCCGGTCATCCGGCCGGGGGCAGCGGCTTGCGCAGCACCAGCAGGTGGTAGCCGAGGTGGTCGCGGAAGAAGCCGCGCCCGGACTCCCGGAGGGGTTCGAGCGCGTCGGTGTCGACGGTGCCGAACCGCCGCTCCAGCTCGGCCCGCTTCTGCTGGTAGACCACACACACCAACTCGCTGGTGACCAGCATGTTCGGGGTCAGGTCCTGGAGTTGGACGAGGTCGAGACCGACCTGCTCGACCTCCGAGAGCAGCGTCAGCAGCGAGGTGGGCGGCGGGGCGGTGCACAGCTGTGTGTAGGCCGCCACCTCGTGTTCGGTGGGGGTGCCGCGCAGCGCGAACTCGGTGAGCAGCAGGCGGCCGCCGGGCCGGAGCACGCGCAGGGCCTCGCGCAGCGCGGCGGAGCGGTCGGCGAGGTGCATGAAGCAGTCGATCGACCAGGCGAGGTCGAAGGTGCCGTCCGGGTAGGGCAGTGCCATCGCGTCGGCGCAGGCGAACTCCGCCCGTTCGGCCGCCGGATGGCTCAGCCGCAGCTCCTGACAGAGGTCCGCCTGCTGCTTGCTGACGGTGATCCCGGTGACCCGGGTTCCGGTCCGCCCCACCAGCCGGAGGGCCGGGCCACCCGCGCCGCAGCCGATGTCGAGCAGGTGGTCCTCCGGCCCGGGCTCCAGCAGATCGATGAGGTAGTCGGTCAGCCGGTCCCCGGCCGACCGCAGCACCTGGGCGAGGTCGGCGGTGGGGGCCGTGCGGCCCGGTTCCACGAAGAGGCCGGTGTGCAGGGTGGTGATGTCGTGCATCATCGCCAGCGACACGTCGTCGGTGTCGTAGGAGGCGGCGACCTCCTCGGCGCTGGGGACGTGAGCGGTGAGTGACGGTTCGACGCTGGTCATCGGAGGGGCTCCCGGGGCCTGGGCACGGCGGTGGTCGGTGAGGGACGCGGCGAACGGACGCGCGGGAGGCGGCCGGGCTGGCACGGCCCGGTGTGCACCCGGCCGCCCCGGCGACGGCTCCCCGGTGGCGTCCGGCCTCACTTGACCCCGGTGAACATCAGGAACGGCGCGGTGGTGCGCTCGGCGGCCCACTCCCGGCTGTGGAACAGTTCCTCGTCGGCGAGGCCCCGGGCGTCCTCCAGGACGTGCGCCCGGCGCTCGACGTTCCGGAATCCGACCTCGCGCAGCAGTTCCTCGTAGACCTCGCCGGGCCAGTAGACGTCCACGATGTCGAACCAGGAGCCGTCCTTCCGCTTCAACCGGACCGGCATCGGGTCACCGGGGCGGTACTCCACCCCGGGTTCGCCCAGCTCGAAGCAGTCGAACCGGACGCCGCGCCGCTCGTGGTCCGGGTTGAGGACGACGAAGGTCCCGCCCGGCCTGAGCAGCCGGTACACCTCGCTGAACATCCGGTGCAGCTGTTCGCGGGTGGGCACGCAGACCAGGACGTAGTTGCACATGGCCTGGTCGGCGCAGGCGTCCGGGAGTCCGGCGATCCGGTCGTCGACCAGGGCGTGGTGCTCCAGCAGGGGGTTGCCGCGCTGCCGGGACGCCTCCAGCATCGCCGGGGAGATGTCGGCGGCGAGGACCCGCGCGCCGTACCGCTTGGCCACGTGGTCGGCGACCTTGCCGTGGCCGCAGCCGAAGTCCAGGACGACCCGGCCGGACTCGCGGCCGAGGCCGAGCGCGCGGAACACGAAGGGATAGCCCAGCAGCCAGTCGGTGGACGCCTCGATCTCCGCGTAGGACTCCGCTACCTCCTCGTCCGCCCACTCCGTTTCCCGCAGGTCCGCCTCAAGCCCCTGTCCACCCGAACTCCCCACCATGTCCACCGTGTTGCTCCCCTTCACCGTTCCGAACGTCACCAGGAAAGCGAATACGCGGGATCCGTGACGGGCAACAGGATCCCCGGAAAAGGCCCCGAAAGACGTAACTGGTCAAAATGGCGCCGCACGGTGCCCCCCCGGGCGCGGGCGTGCGCGGAGCGCGGATCCGGGGGTACCGATCCGGGCGTACGGATCCGGGATACGAAACCCGGCGCGGGGGAATGCGGGAATGCCGGAACCGGGTTACCGGGAACGCGTGCGCCGGGAGACCGGGGAACCCAATACCACTCACCGCTCGAATACCGCTCGAAAACCGCCCCAGTACCGTCCGGCTACCTGGGCACCGGGAATCCGGCCTCCGGGAACCCGGGTAACGGCAACCCGCGTACCGGGAACCGCGCGAACCCGGAAACGGGAACGGTGGGCGGCGCCTCCGGGCGGGACGGGAGTTCCGTGGGCCTCCCGCCCCGCCGGACAGGCGCACCGCGACCGCCGTGCCGCGCGCTCACCGCCGGTCACCGCGCGGCGCTGGCGCCCGGGTCGCCGTCGACGTGGCGGAACTCCCGGGCGCCCGGCCGTGGTTCAGGACGCGCCGTGCTCCAGCGCGGGAGCGCGGTCGGGACGGCGCAGGTACTCCGTGCGGTAGAAGTACTCCAGGTACAGGTCGAGCAGGGCGGCGTCCACCGGCGGGCAGTCGAGGCCGGAGCCCGCCAGCCCACGCTCCACGTTCTCCTGGCCGAACGCCGGGAACACGTCGTTGAAGAACAGCTCCTTGATGCTGAGGTCGGACTTGTTGCCGTGGTCGACGCAGAGCGAGATGAACGGCGCCGTGGGGCTGTTGGGATGCGCAGCGACGTGCCGCACCAGCTCCCCCACCCAGTCCTTGTAGGGCAGGTCGATGATGTGGTGCCCGGCGGCCCGCATCCGCCCGATCATGTCGGCCAGCGTCGCCGGGCGCGGATTGGTGAGGTGGTAGACGCGGCTCTCGGCGGGCCGGGTGGTGAGGATGTGGGTGACGGCGTCGGCGAGGTAGTCCACCGGTACGAAGTCCAGCGGCAGGTCGATGTCCGGGGCCAGTCCGGTCTCCGCGATGGTGCGGAAGAGCGAGCTGATCGCCGTGGCCGTGTTGCAGATCCCCGAGCGGCGCTCCCCGGTGACCTCGTACGGGCGGTGCACGGTCACCGGGAGGCCCTGGTCGGCGGCTTCCCGCAACAGCCCCTCGGCGACCCACTTGCTCTCCGCGTAGCCCATGGTCAGCCGGTCGCCGTGGCGCAGGGGCACGTCCTCGGGGACGTAGCGCACCCCGGCCGAGCCGAACCCGGCGATCACCGCGATGGTGGAGACGAAGTGCACCGGGACGCGGCGGGGCGCGGCGAGCGCGATCACCTCCCGGGTGCCCTCCACGTTGGCCTGCCGCAGGGCGGTGTACGGGTAGAGGAAGTTGACCAGCGCCCCGGCGTGCAGCACCAGGTCGACGGTCTCCGAGAGTTCCGTGAAGTGCTTCTCGTCCAGGCCGAGTTGGGGTGCCGTCAGGTCGGAGGGGAAACACACCAGCCGCTCCTGCGGCCAGTCCGCCTCGATGTGGTAGCGCGCCAGGTTGTTCAGGACCCGGCGCCGCGCGTGCCGGGCGTCCCTGGCCCGCACCGGGCACAGGACGCGCGCGTCGGTGCGCCGCAGCAGCCGGTCGAGCAGGAAGGCGCCGACGAAGCCGGAGGCGCCGGTAAGCAGGATCTCGCGCTGCGGAACGCGGGGCGCGGGGCCGGACGCCTCCGGCAGCGCGGCGCCCAGGTCGGCCTCCCGGTCGAAGTCGACCCGTTCGGGGGCCGCGCCGGTGGCGGCTCCCCGGCGCAGCGCGTGGGCGGTGCTGGCGAAGCCGGTGAGGGTGGGGTCGTCGAGGAGGTGGCGGACGAGCGCGCTGCCGTGAGCGGCCTCCATCCCGAGCAGGTTGAGCGACCGGGTGACCATCTCCGAGGCGAGCAGCGAGTCGCCGCCGAGGTCGAAGAAGCTGTCCTGGGGGCTGACCGGCACCCGCAGCAGCGTCTCCCACACCTGACCGAGGCTCTGCTGGAGGGCGCCTCCCGCGGTGTCCGGCCGGGCGGCGGTCTGTTCGGGGCGCCGGGCGGCCGGGACCTGGACGACCGGTTCCAGGGTCAACTCCGGTGCGGCGTCGGGGGTGTTCACCGGTTCGGCGAGCAGCGCCCGGCGGTCGACCTTGCCGTTGCGCGCCACCGGGAACTCCGCGCGGACCTGGATGCGGTGCGGCAGGACGTGCTGGGGCAGCCACTCCGCGAGGGCGGCGCGCAGCCGTTCGGCGGCGGGTGGGCTGCCGGAGACGGCGGGGGTGACGTACGCGGCGAGGCGCAGTTCGGCGCCGTCCCCGACCGCCTCCACAACGGCCTCCCCCACCTCGGGATGCGACCGCAGGATGGTCTCGACCTCGTCCAACTCCACGCGGTAGCCCCGGAGTTTGACCTGCCGGTCGCGGCGGCCACGGAACTCCAGCACCCCGTCGGCGCGCCAGCGGGCCTGATCGCCCGTGCGGTACAGCCGCCGCGGCTCCGCCTCCCCGAACGTGGCGTGCACGAAGTGGCGGGCGGTCAGCTCGTCGTCGCCGCAGTAGCCGAGGGCCAGGCCGTCGCCGCCCACGTACAGTTCGCCGTCCTCGCCGGGTTCGGCGAGGGTCCCGTCCGAACGGACCACGTAACAGGTGGAGTTGGCGACGGGACGGCCGATGGGCACCGAGTCGGCCTCCGGCGGTACGTCGCGCACCACCTGGGCCGTGGAGATGACGCTGTTCTCGGTCGGGCCGTAGAAGTTGATCAACTGGCCAGGGCGTGACTCGGCCAGTACCCGGCGCGCCAGGTGCGGGTCGAGCGCCTCCCCGCCGGCGGAGAGGTGCCGCAGCCCGCCGAAGGCGCCGGGGTGGGTGCGGGCGGTGTGGTGCAGCACGCTCGTGGTGAGGAAGGCGACGCTGATCCGGCGCTCGCCGATCTCCCGGCCCAGGCCGAGTGGCGAGACGAGGATCTCGCGGTCGAGGAGCACCAGGCAGGCGCCGTTGAGCAGCGCCGACCAGATCTCGATGGTGGAGGCGTCGGAGGAGAGGCTGTAGCCGTGCAGTACCCGGTCGTCCGGGGTCACGGTGAGGTGGGAGGTCCCCACCGCGAGCCGGACCACCCCGCGGTGCGGTACCGCGACCGGCTTGGGGCGGCCCGCGGAGCCGGAGGTGAAGACGACGTAGGCGCACGTCGTGGCGTCCACCGCGGTGCCGGGGCCGTCCGCGGCGTCCCCGGCCCCCCTCTCCGTCCGCGTCTCCGCCCGCGTCTCCGGGGCGTCGTCGGCGGTCAGTTCGACCGTGGCCCGCAGCTGGCGCAGACGGCACACCGAGCCGGGCAGGACCACGACGACCTGGACCTCCGCGTCCTCGGCCATCGCGCGCAGCCGCGCCTCGGGGAAGCCGTCGTCGAGCGGCACGTAGGCGGCTCCAGCCCGCAGCACGCCGAGCACGGCCACCAGCGACTCCACACAGCGGCCACCGCTGATGCCCACGCGTGCGCCGGGGCGCACGCCGACCGCCTGGAGCCGTTCGGCCAGCCGGGCCGCGCGCCGGTCCAGCTCGCCGTAGCTGAGGGTGCGTCCGTGGTGCTCCACGGCGGGCGCCGCGGGCGTCCGCCGGGCCTGCTGGTGGAACAGCTCGTGCAGCGCGCTGTCCCGCGGATAGGGGGTGGTGGTCTCGTTCCAGAGCCGTACCTGGTCGATCAGGTCGCTCGGCGGTGTGCTCATGCGTGCTCTTCTCTCAAGGACTCCGGCGCGCGGCGCGTTCCGCCGCGCGGCAGCGTGAGCGGGCCGCGTCCGCAGCGCCGTAGGGGTTGGGGAGTGCTGCCACCGGAACGGGGCCCCGCCCGGGAGGGTCGGGGTCCGGCTGCCGGAGGGATCGTCGGGGGCCGGCGCGCACGGGCACGCCGGCCACGGGGACGGACGGAGTACGGCCTCCCGCGAGCGGACACGGGACAGTCGGCCCGGAGGCCGGGAGACGTGGGGAGGAGACGGTCCCTGGCGGACACGGCGGGTGCCCGGCCGCCGGGGCGCGGTCGGTCCGTGGTGGGTTCCGGGCGGCGGAACCCGGGCGCGTGGCGGGGCTCAGCCGCCAACGGGCGCCGGTGGCTCCCCCGTCCCGGGGGAGCGTCCCGGCGCCGCGCGCGGCTGGGCGGCCCGCCCGGCCGTGACCGGGCGGGCCGTGGGTCCGGTCACCGCGCGCCGGGCGGTACGTCGGTCCAGGAGACGGGGACCCGGGCCGGGTCCGGCGGACCGCCGTCCGCCGCCAGGCCCAGGAACGCCGCCCAGAGGGCTTCCGCCTCCGGCAGGCGGACCGGTCCGGCCACCCGGGTGGGCTCCCCGCCGGAGGCGAACACCGCGCGGCAGGGCAGCGTGAGGAAGCCACCCTCACCGGGCATGTCCGCCATCTCGCCCACCCCGGTGGCGAAGACGACGCGGCCCACCCCGGCCCAGAACAGCGCCGCCGCGCACATCGCGCACGGTTCGGCGCTGCTGTACAGGGTGGAGCCGCGCAGCTCCGCGGGCGTCATGGTCCGGACGGCGCGGCGCGCCACCTCGGTCTCGGCGTGGGCGCAGAGGTCGTCGTCCGAGGTCGCACGGTTGCCGCCCTCCCCCCGGAGCGTGCCGGTGGCGTCCACCAGAACGGCTCCGAAGGGCGCGTTGCCCTCCCGCACCGCCTCCCAGGCGAGTTCGAGGGTGCGGTGCAGATACCGGCGGTCGGTCTCGGTCACCGGGTCCTCCACCACCGGCCGGTGGGGAGAGGTAGCGGGCGTTGCGGGGGTCACGGGTTCCTCCGGGTTCGGGGTACGGGCCGGGTGCGGGCCCCGGTCGCGCCGTCCGCGGGTGCCCGGCCGACGGGCTGGCCGGCCGTCGGACGCTCCGGGCGGCGGCCGCCCGCGCCGCCACCGCGCGACGGGGCTCGGGGCGCGGGCGCGGTGGGGCGCGCGCCTCCCGCGAGGCGCCGCTCACCAGCTCACGGGGAGCTGCCGGGGCATCAGCACGTGCCGGTCCTCGATCCACCGCACCGGTTCGTCCGGGTGCGCCAGCCGCAGCGTGGGGACCTCCTCCAGCAGGACGCCGAAGCCGATCGCGGCCATGTTCCGGCTCAGCTGCGACGCCGGGCAGTGGTGCCGTCCTCCGCCGAACCTCAGGTGGGCGGAGGCCCCCTCGCGCTCGATGTCGAAGCGGGACGGTTCGGGGAAGACGGCCGGGTCGTAGTTGGCCGCGTCGGTGGCGACCATCACCAACTCGCCCTTCCTCACCAGCGCGTCGCCGAGTGGCACGTCCTCCCGGGCGACGCGGGCGAGGCCGCCGCCCATGGTGAGCGTGTACCGCAGGATCTCGTCCACGGCGGTCGACATCAGCTCGGGCCGCTCCCGCAGTCTGCGGGCGTCCTCCGGGTGCCGCATCAGCGCCAGCGCGCCCGTCGCCAGCAGCGCCCCGGGGTTGCCCATGGTCGAGATGAACAGCGACACCGCGATGTTCATGTACTCGTCCTCGGTGATCGGGGCCGCGCTGGGCTCCCGTCCCGTGGTCCCCGCGGCGTACCGCTCGGCGTACCGCTGCCCGGCGTCGTAGATCGCGTCCAGCAGGCCGGAGGGCTCGTCGCGTTCGCGGTGCAGGTGGGCCCGCATGTACCTCTGGCTGCGGGCCATGTTGGCCTCGCGCTCCTCCAGCGAGTACCCGCCGAAGGTGAGGTCCTTGTCGACCATCTCCTCGAAGAGGTCGATGTCCTCCTCCGGCAGCCCGAGCAGCCTGGCGCCCACCAGCAGCGAGATCGGCACCGCGAAGGCGGAGCACAGGTCGGCGGGGGCGCCCCCGGCCTTCATCCGCCGGAGCAGGTCCCGGCCGGTGGCCCGCACCCACTCCTCGTCCACGTTGGTCTGGCCGGCGCCGACGTGGCGCATGAACTCGCCGCGCACCCCGGTCTCCGTCAGCCGGTTGACGACGCTGGTGCCGATCGGCGGGATGGTGAGTTCGTCGCGCTGGGAGACGCCCTCGTGGTGGGTGAGGCTCAGGCTGAAGCGCGGGTCGCCGAGCACCTCCCGAGCCCAGTCGTGACTGGTGACGTACCAGACGGGGTCACCGGTGTTGGTGGTCAGCCGCGCGATGGGCGCCCGTTCACGCAGCCGGTCGTACTCGGGTGGGAAGTAGTCCCCCTGGCTGGTGAAGAAGACGGACTCCGGCAGTTCCTCGGTTTTCACACCTGCTCCGTTCTCGGGTTCCGTTGCCGCCGTGGCGCGTGCCATCTCAGCGCCCCTCGTCCGCGGGGTGGACGGCCCGCACGAAGAGCGAGGTCGGCTGGGTGGTGAGCCAGGCGTACTCGTCGGGGTAGTGCGTCTCGCACTCGGGCAGCGGCATCGGCTCGGCCAGCCGGTCCAGCGCGAGCCCGGCGTCCCGCAGCGCGTCGCAGATGGCCGACAGGGGGCGGTGGTAGAAGGTGACGGGGATCGGCTCGTCGCCCAGCCGCCACTCGTCGGTGATCAGATGGGTGCGGAAGTAGTCGATGCCCTGGTCCCAGCGGACGCTCGCGGCCGGGTGGGGGGTGGAGAGCACCAGGCGGCCGCCCGGCTCCAGTACGCGGCGCACCTCGCGCAGCGTGGGGCCCCAGTCCTCCAGGTAGTGCATCACCAGCGAGGCGGTGACCACCTCGTAGGAGGAGTCCGCCGCGAACTCCAGGGGGTCGGCCACGTCCTGGACCCGGAACTCGGCCCGGTGGCCGTGCCGTTCGCGGGCCAGGTCGAGCATCCGGCGGCTGCGGTCGACGGCGGTGACGCGGGCCCCGCGCTCGATCAGCTCGCCGGTGAGTCCACCGGCCGCGCAGCCGATCTCCAGGACTCGGACGCCGTCGAGCGGCCCGGCGAGGCCGAGCACGCTGGGACGGTCGTAGAAGGCGTTGTACGGCGTGGAGTTGGTGAAGGCGACGTACCGCTCTCCGAAGGCGTCGTAGTCCGTGACGGCGAGTCGCTCCGGTGCGGAGTGGGTGGTCTGGGCGGACATTCAGGTCTCTCCTGACGGGCGGCGCGGAGCGCCGGGGTCGGGTGGCGGCTGCGGTCGGGTGGCGGCCGTGCGCGGACGGACATCGCGCGGCCCGGCGCCACCTCCCCCGCTGAAACAGCCGAAGCAGTCTGGGGGTTTCGGGTGACGCGACGGTGGACGGGTATTCGGTGGCCGGTGCGCCCCGCGCGCCCTGACCGCTCAACGGGGTGCCGCCGCACGGTGGTTGGCCGCCGTGTCCGGCGCCGGGCCGGGCCGGGCGAGGCGGGCGCACGGAGCGGTCCGGGGAGCCGGGCGGGCACCGGACATGGCGCCCACCGGTGTGCCACGGACTGTGCGCACCGGCGGAGTTGGGTCATTGCAGGAGCAACCGCACCATGTAGGTGGGGAGTTCGGTGGCGGTGTCCCGGCGGAAGCTGGTGACGCGCCAGCGGCTGTCCGCGGTGACCTGCTGAAGCCGGTTGGGCGGGCAGAAGAGGAAGTCGAACCAGTCGGTGGCGGCGGTGCGGTGGCGCACCCGCATTCGCGCGAAGCGCTGTACGGAGGGGGGTTCGTCGGCGGGTTCGGGCACCGCCTCCCCACCACCCGGCCGGGGCATGGCCTCGAAGTCGATGTTCGTGCCGATCAACTGGGCGCCAGGACGGGCGAGTTCGGCGAGCCGGTCGAGGATGCGGCTGCTCCGGCCGGGCTCGCCGAGCAGTCCGAGGTTGGCGCCGAGCATCAGGAAGGTGTCGAACGTGCCGAGGTCGGCGGGGAGTTCGGGAACGGAACCCACCCGGGCGTCGATCCCCCGGGCACGGGCGACGGCCACTCCTCCGACGGACGGGTCGACTCCGACCACGTCGTGTCCCAGCCGGACCAGGTGGGTGGCGTGACGGCCCGCGCCGCAGCCGATGTCCAGAATGCGGCCCCGCACGTCCTGGCAGGCCCAACGGTCCACGGGCAGCCAGCGGTCGGGCTCGGTGAAGTAGTCGGCCGCGTCCTCGGCGTAGACGTAGCCGTCCTCGAACTCGTAGACCAGGTGGGTCTCGCCGCGCTGGGCTCCGGACTCGTGGACCGCCGAGTAGGCGCTGCCGAACGGGTCGTTGGGGTCGCCGCCGGCCTGCTCACCGGTTAACCGGTGGGCCACCCCGAGGGCCAGGCCCTGCCGGGGGGCCGTGGGGACGGTGGTCGACGGGGCGGGGGACTCTTTCTCGATCACGAAGCGTCCTGTCTGTTAGGCGGGGCGCGGCGGAGGCACCGGTGGAACGCGCGGGCTCCGGCCCCGTGCGGGGGCTGCGGGACCGGCGGTCGCGGCGGACGGTGCGGCGCCGACCGGGGCGCCGGGCTGGTCAGCTGAAGGAGGTGGCGAAGGTGGAGAAGTCGGCGGTGCGCCAGTGTTCGGGGCGCATCCGGAAGGCGACGTCCTCGGCCAGCTGCTCTTTGGTGGTCTCCAGGTAGGCGGTGGCCGTCTCCGCGTCCAGGTAGCGGTGGGCGATGGCCGAACGGAGCGCCGGGTTGAGGGCTTCCTCCACGGCCGTGACGGGGCCCTCCACGCTCACGTACCGGTAGGGGGGCGTCTCGTCCTGCACGCAGAGGCTGAACCGACCCGCCGCGCGCACCAGTTGAGCCTTGATGGTGTTGCGGCCGGTGTGCAGGACGACCTCTCCCCCGGGCTGGTAGTCGAACCAGAGCGGCACCAGCAACGGGGCCCGCCGCCCCCGCGGGTCCGTGACTCCCAGAACTCCGACGCGCGGTTCGGCGAGAAATCTCTCCCGGGTTCCGGTGGGCATGGCAATGCTCATGGCGTCCTTCCTCGGGATTGCTCTTCAGAACGGCCGAAGTCGGCCGGACGAGGTCCACATGGAGTGTGGCGCTTACCGCGCGCCAGCATCATTTCCCGTGACCCTACAGGAGCAAACCGTGGAGATTAACGCGACTATTGTTGTTCTTCGAGGTTCTGTTCGCTTTCCACTCGACGGCGGGATGGATACGCACTCTGATAACTCCCCGCCGTACGGCCCGCGTTGACGCATACCGCATTCCGCCGTTTATCATTTCGCAGTTCCCTGAGTGCTTTTCCCGTACGCCGGTATCGCGCGCGCCCCGTAACACCCCGCTCGCCGCCGGGCGAACAACGAGCGCCGTGGGGAATCCCCGTCGCCACCCCCGGAGTTGGCCGTTCCCCGGACTGGAGCACTCACCTCGCACACCCACCGGCCCGTGTTCACACTCCGGAGTGACATTCGAGTGACAACAGCCTGCCGCCGCACGGGAGGTGCCGGCGCGAGCGGCGAACTCACCGTGCTCGACCCGGTGTTCCGGCACGCGGGACGGGGACCCCCACGTGGCACGGCCGCCGCGCGCGGGCACGGCCACGGGGGGGAGGAGCGGGACTCGGAGCACGGACAGCGCGGGAGGTTCGTCAACCCCTCGGCGGCGTTTCGTCAACTCCTCGGCGGCGTACGGCGGTTGGTGGCGGTCGCGGGACCACCGTCGACCACGCGGGGGGGGCGGTCAGGGGGTGGTGAGCCAGCCCCGGGCGCGCAGTTCGCCGGTGAAGCGGGCGTAGGACTCCTCCAGTGCGTCCCGTTCGGCGGCGACCGGCTCCACCAGCCGCCCCTTGCCGACCATCGCGGCGGCGGCCGAGGTGAGATCGGGATGCAGACCGCCCGACGCGGCGAGCAGCGCGGCCCCGACGGCGGTCTCCGCCCCCTCGGTGACCTGGAGCGGACGTCCGAGCACCGTGGCCCGCACCCGGGTCCACAGCGCGCTGCGGCTGCCCCCGCCCGCCGCGTACAACGGGCCCTCGACACGCACCCCCAGGCCCTCCACGGTCTCCAGCGCGAGCCGTTCCAGGAAGGCGACGCCCTCCAGTGCCGCGCGGTGCCGCTCCACCTCGTCCGCCGGGCCGCCCAGGGTGAAGCCGCGGGCCTCGCCGGAGACGAAGGGGAAGCGCTCCCCCTCCCGGCGCAGCGGGTAGCTCACCCCCCGGGCCGGTCCCCGCGCCGCCGCCTCGGCGTCCAGCGCGGGCAGCCGTTCGGCCGGGGTGTCTGCCAGCGCCTCGCCGCCGGTGCTGGAGGCGCCGCCGGGCAGCCACCAGCCGTCCGGGTGCCGGTGGCTGTAGAAGGAGCCCGCCGGGTCGGTGACCAACTCAGCGGTGACGCCCTTGAGGACGTAGGTGGTACCGAGCACACCGACGAACTGGCCGGGGCGGACCGCGCCGGTGGCGAGTTGTCCCGCGCAGCCGTCCGTCATGCCGAGCCGGACCGGGCAGCCCTCCGGAAGCCCGGTCTCGGCCGCCGCCGCGGCGCTGACCCGGCCGACCTCGGCTCCCGGTGCCCGTACCTCCGGCAGCAGTTCGGGCGGGACGTCCAGCGCCTCGAAGACCTCGGTGGCCCACTCCCCCGCCGCCGGGTCGTAGCCGGTCTTCAGCGCGTGGCTCCAGTCGGTGGCGACGGGGCCGCCGGTGAGCCGCCAGCCGAGCAGGTCGGGGGTGTGCAGCACGGTGCGCGTCCGCGCGGCGTCCGCGCCCGCCTCGCGGAGGGACCAGACCAGCCGCCCCAGTGCCGCCGTCGGGCCGACGGACAGTCCCGTCGACCGCCAGCGCCCGGCGCCGAGCCGCTGCGCGGCCGCGTTGAGGTCGGCCGCGCGCCTGTCGTCGTACATCAGCGCTGGCGCCACCGGCTCACCAGCGGTGTCGGCGAGCACCAGGGTGCCGGAGGTGGCGGAGGTCGCGACGGCCACCACCTCCCGCCCCCCGCCGGGCAGCGCGGCGGTGGCCTGGCGCAGCGCGGCGGCGGCCGCGGGCCACCAGGCCCGCGCGTCCTGTTCGCTGTGCCCACCGGGACCGCGCACCGGCGCGGGGAGCGGCGCTCCCCCGGTGGCCAGGGTCCGGCCACCGGCGTCCACACAGACCACGCGGACGGCGGCGGTGGCGACGTCGATTCCGGCGACGACGGGGACGGGGGTGGTCTCGGCGGGCTGACTCATGGCGGGTGCGACCTTTCTGGGCGTGCGTCAGGGTCCGCCCCCGGGGCGGGCGACCGCGTGCGGCGGGATACGGAGCGGCTTCGGGATCGGGGGGCGGAGGGTCAACGGGCCGGGTGGCCGGGATCGTTCAGCCGGAGCGGCCGGGCGGACCGGCCGGGGCGGGCGAGCCGGGGCGGGCGAGCCGGTTCAGCCGGGGCCGCGCGCCACGGGCGGCGCGACGAGGACGTCGGTGCGCTCGCGCAGCCGGGTGAGCAGGTCCTCGGACAGGCCGTCGTCCACCACCAGGTGGTCGAAGTCCTCGACGGGCGCCAGCCGGTGCAGCGCGGTCCTGGCGAGTTTGGACCGGTCCATCAGCAGCACCCTCCGGTTGCCCGCCGCCACCATCGCGCGCTTGACGAGCACCACGTCCTGCTCCTGGTGGTAGGTCATCCTGGCGTCCAGCGCCGAGGTGCTGACCAGCACGATGTCCACCGAGAGGGCCTTGACCGCCTCCATGCAGGGCATGCCCAGGAACGAGTCGTGGGTGTGCGAGTACTCGCCGCCCAGCGCGATGAGCCGCACCCCGGCCAGTCCCGCGAACACCTCTACCACCCGGCGGGCGTTGGTGACGACCGTCAGCGGATCGTGCTCCACCAGCCGCCGCGCCAGGGCCAGCGCGGTGGTGGAGTCGTCGAGCAGCACCGACATCCCCGGTTCCACCAGGCGGGCCGCGGCCGCGGCGATGGCCTCCTTGGCCTCGATGTTGACGCCGAGCCGGTAGTCCAGGTTGCTCTCGAAGACGGTGGAGGGCAGCGCGGAGGCGCCGCCCCGGTACCGGCGCAGCACCCCCCGCCGGGCGAGTTCGTCCAGGTCCCGGTGGACGGTCATCAGGCTGACGCCGGTGAGTTCGGCCAGCTCCGCGCCGCTCACCGTGCCGTGCCCCACGACGTGTTCGGTGATCCGCTGACGGCGGGCCTCCTGCGGAGCGGTGCCCGCGCCGGGGCCCGTCACGCCCCCGCCTCCCCCGGGGCCCGGCCGGGCCCGGCGGACGGCCGCCCGGTGGGGACGTTCAGCGAGCGCAGCGCGGCCCGCTCGCCGTCCAGGTCGACCCGGGTGACGGCGGCGTTGTCGAGCCGGGGGAAGATCGCGCGGTACCGGCCGACGGGGATGTCGAGCAGTCCGCAGAGGGCGACCCGCAGCAGGCTGTTGTGCGCCACGACCAGGACGGTGCCGCCCGCGTGCCGCCCGGCCAGCTCGCGCAGCGCCGCGGTGGCGCGCGCGGCGGCCGACGAGGGGAGTTCGGCGTCGGGGAAGGCGCCGCCCTCGGGGTCGTCGCGGAAGCGGCGGACGATCTCCGCGTCCTCCGCCTCCATCTCGGCGATGGTGCGGCCCTCGCCCCAGCCGAAGTGCATCTCGCGCAGACCCTCGTAAACCTCGGGGCGCAGCCCGAGGGCCTCGGCCGCCGGGGCCGCGGTGCGCCGGGCGCGGCTGAGCGGGGAACAGGCCACCGCGTCCGCTCCGTGCGTGGCGGCCCAGCGGCCCAGCTCGTCCGCCTGGCGCAGGCCGCGCGCGGTCAGCGCGACGTCCGAGCTCCCCGCGTAGCGGTTCTCCGCGTGCCACTCCGTCTCACCGTGCCGCACGAGCAGCAGCCGGGCTGTCATCGAACGTGCCCTCCTCCGCGGGTGGTTCCGCCTCGGCGGGTGCGCCGATGGCGCACACCGCATTGCCTCTTCAACTGGAGTCTGTTAAATCTAACACCCACGATGTTGGAAAAGGGTGGCCGTCACCGTTCGCGGTGGGTCCACGGCCGTCGACCGGCATCCGTCCCACTGGTCCGCACCCACCGGGAGCGCGGCACCCGCCGTCCCGGACCTCGCGAACCGCGAGCCCGGCGGGCCGCGCACCGCGTCGCGGTACCCCGGAGCTGTCCGGGGTACCGGGACAGCCCGGAACCGACCGGGGGCCCGGTCCCCCGCAGAAAGGCCCGACCATGCGCCTGCTCAGCACCGGAGCCCCGAGCGCGCCACCCGGCGCGCGCCGTGCCGCGCCCGGCCCCGCCACCGTGGCCCCCCGCGCCTGGGCGGGAAGGGCGGTGCGGGCGTGAGCGTGATCCTCGGGATCGACATCGGCACCTCGGTGACCAAGGCCGTCGCCTTCGACCACGACCGCACCCCCCTCGCCTCCGCCTCCCGGCGCAGCGACGTCCGGCGGCTGTCCGGCGGACGGGTGGAACAGGACCTGGAGGAGGTGCTGGGGACCGTCGCCGAGGTGGTGCGGGAGACGGCGGCGGCCCTGCCCGTCCCACCCACCGCGATCGCGCTCACCGGACAGGGGGACGGACTCTGGCTGCGGGACGCGGCCGGGCGCGCGGTGCGTCCCGCGATCTCCTGGATGGACGGCCGGGCGGCCGGGCTGGTCTCCGGCTGGCTGGCGGACGGCACCGTGGGCGAGGTGTACGCGCGCACCGGCTCGGGCATGTTCCCCGGCTGCCACGCGCCGCTCCTCGCCTGGCTCCAGGAGCACGAGCCGGAGTCGCTGCGGAGCGCCGCCGTCGCCGGGTACTGCGTCGACGCGGTGGCGCAGCGGCTCACCGGCCAGGTCTGCGTGGACGCCTCGGACGCCACCCTCCCGCTCCTCGACCCGGTCACCCGGGAGTACGCGCGCGAGGCGCTGGCCGCCTGCGGAATCGAGGAGCAGGCCCGGCTGCTCCCGCCCCCCGCCGCGCCGGGCACCGTGCTCGCGCTGGACGCCGAGGGGGCGCGGCTGCTCGGCCTGCCCGAGGGCCTGCCGCTGACCGCCGGTCCCTACGACCTTCCGGCCTGCGCGATCGGCGGCGGCGTGCGGGAGCCGGGGGACGGTCTGCTCATCGTCGGCACGACCCTCGCCTGTCAGGTGCTCACCGACCGGGTGGAGATCTCCACCTCGGCGGAGCCCGCCGGGATGTGGCTGTGCACTCCGGATCGGGAGCGCTGGCTGCGGGCGATGCCCGCGATGGTGGGCACCGCGGCGCTGGAGTGGGTGCTCGCCCTCACCGGTGGCGGCACCACCGACCTCGACGGCTTCCTCGCCGACAGCCCGCCCGGCGCGCGCGGCGCGCACGCGCTGCCCTTCCTCTCCGAGGCCGGGGAACGCGCCCCCTTCGTGGACCCCGCGGCGCGCGGCCGGATCGACGGGCTGACGCTGGGGCACGGCCGGGCCGACGCGGTCCGCGCGGTCTGCGAGGCCATCGGCTACGCGGCCCGGCACTGCCTGGAGACGGCCGGGCTGACCGGAACGCTCGCCGCCTGCGGCGGGGGAACCCGTTCCGGGCCGTGGGCCCAGCTCTTCGCGGACGTGCTCGGCCGTCCGGTGCGCATCCCCACCGAGACGGAGGTGGGCGCGCTCGGCGCGGTGACGGTGGCCCGGCGGGCACTGGGCGAGCCGTTCCCGGAGGGCGGTCAGCCCTTCCGCACCGTGGACCCCCGGCCCGAGCACCGCGCGGTGTACGAGCACGGCTACGCGCGCTACCGCGCGGCGCTCACCGGGGCCCGTGCGGGCTGGGAGCCCCGCGAGGGCTGACCGCGCCGAACGACACGGAACCACCACGCCGTGTCACCCCACACCGCGTCACCGCACGCCCCGCCCGGGCCACTTCGGCCCCGGGCGGGGCGGCGCCGCACCACCGGCACGCCACCCGCCCCCGCGCCGCCCGCCGTTGCCCTCTCCCGGCGTCATCTCCCGCCCAGCGTCCGGCTGTCACCCAAGCCGGGCGGCGCTCCGGCGGGCCGGACGCGGTGTCCGCGCATGGTCAACCGCCGGGCACGGCAGCGCTGTTGGAGGTCGATGGCCCAACGCCCAGGTACACGGGGAAGGTTGCCCGCCCATCCCACGCGCCTCCGGCCCCCGCGCCCCACCCGCCCTCTCCCCGGGAGGGAGCCACACCACCGTCCCGGCGGCGGGAACGGCCCGAGCGATGGGCCAACGACGGCTGTCCGCAACGGGGTTGGCGGAGTACGGAGCGGCGGGGGCGGTCCGGCCGGGTTCGCCCCGTACCGAACCCGGCCGCTCCCTCGCGAACTAGGGGTTGAAGCGGGTGACGAAGCGGCGCTGCCACGGTGTCTCCACCGCACGGCGCGCGTAGTGCTCCCGGACGTATCCGACGGCCTCCCTGGCTGGCACCCCGTCGAGGACCGCGAGGCAGGCCAGCGCGGTACCGGTACGTCCGTACCCGCCGCCGCAGGCGACCTCCACCCGCTCCCGTCCGGCGCGCTCCCACGCCTCACGCAGCGCGGCGGCGCACGCCCGGCGGTCGGCGGGCAGCCGGAAGTCCGGCCAGCGCAGCCAGCGGAACTCCCAGTCGGCCGGGGCGGGTTCGCGACCCAGCAGGTACAGCGCGAAGCCGGGCTCCGGGCCCTCCGGCAGGGGCCGGCGCAGACCCCTGCCGCGCACCAGACGTCCCGAGGGGAGTCGCAGTATCCCCGGAGCCCCGGGGTCCCATCCATCGTTCACCTGGCCGAGCGTACGGGGCGGGCCCGCCGCCCGGAGTGGGTCACCGCGACGCGTGGACCCGTATCCGTCGGAACACGGACAACCGCCACTCCGGCATCCGACACACCTGGGGAGATACCGGAGTAAAGCCACGATTCCACGCATGACATATCTACGTTGTCATTATGGGATCAAAGGTCGTCCTCCATACCCTGCTGGCCGTCTCGCTCGGCTCACTCGGCTCATTGACACCGGCGTCCGCGACGCCCGCCGAGGCGACCGCCCACGAGCGGACGTTCGGCCACCGGGGCGCCCCCGAGTCGTTCACCGTGCCGGACCGCGTCTGCGTCCTGCGGATCACCGCGCGCGGCGGTTCGGGAGGCACGCGCCCGGGCGCGACCGGGGGCGCTCCGGCCATGGTCACCGCGTCCCTGCCGGTCACCCCGGGCGAGACCCTGACCGTCGAGGTCGCGGGGGCGGGCACCGGACGGAGCGGCGGCTACGGCGGCGGTGGGGACGGCGGGGAGACCATGGGCGGGCTCGGCCCCGGCGCGGGTGGCGGCGGCGCCTCCACGGTGAGCCGGGGCCGGTCCGCGCTGCTCGTCGCGGCCGGAGGTGGCGGAGCCTCCGCGCACGCGGACGGCGGAGCCGGGGGGACGAACGGGGTATCCGGCTCCGACGGACGTCCGGACGGCGAGACCGCCACCGTCGGACGGGGTGGACGGCCCGGCGGCGCCGGGGGGTTCGGCGGTGGTGGCGGCACCGGACCCA
This sequence comes from Streptomyces sp. AJS327, assembly GCF_013450295.1. Taxonomy (GTDB): domain Bacteria; phylum Actinomycetota; class Actinomycetes; order Streptomycetales; family Streptomycetaceae; genus Streptomyces. The sequence goes on along the minus strand of NZ_SKBR01000001.1, from coordinate 2,185,734 downwards.
CCGCCGACGGACAGCGCGGCTCCGGCGCCCAGGAGACCCGTGGCGGCGCGGGCGCCGACCTGATGGCGCGGCTCTCCCGGGTCGCCACCGGCGGCGGGGGCGGAGGCGGCGGGGCCGTGGGAGGCGGGGGTGGGGGCGAGGGCGGCTCGTTCGCCGCCCTCCCCGGCCGCAGCTACGCGGTGGGCTCGGGAGGCGGCGGAGGCGGCAGCAGCCTCACCCCGCCGGGGGGCCGGGTCACCACCGCGACCGGCCCACGCGGCGACGGGGCCGTCACCGTCTCCTACCGGCCCGGATCGGGCTGCCCCAGCGCCGAAGGGGCCCGCTCACCGGAGGGCGGACCGTCCCCCCGGGGAGACCGCTCGCCCACCCCCGAGGGGGCCGGTCGCGACGAGCCGGGCGCGGACGGGGGCGGCCACGTCGCCTCCTCCGGCGCCGACTCCACGCTCCACACCCGGCTGTTGCTCGTGGCGGGCGGACTCGCCGTCGCCGGTGGCCTGTTCCGCGCGCTGGCCGCCCGGCGCCGGAGCTGACCCGCCCTCGCCTCATCCGGTGGGCCGTCCCCGGACACGGCGGCGGCCCGCGCGCGAGCGCCGTCACTCACGGGCGGGGCGGAACGGGACGGGCGGTCGCGGGGTACGGGGCAGCGGTTACGGTCGGGGACGCACGGGCGACCCGAGGGCCGTCCGTCCGCACGGACCGCCGTCCGCGCCCCGCGGACGGGCCGGGCACGGCCCCGCAGCCATCACCGCACCGCCCGGAAGGACCCCGCCGTGCTCGCCAGCCGCTCCCTCGCCCTGTTCGCCCTCGCCGCCCTCTTCGAGATCGGCGGCGCCTGGCTGGTGTGGCAGGGGCTGCGCGAGCACCGGGGCTGGGTGTGGGCCGGGGCGGGGGCGATCGCGCTGGGTCTGTACGGCGTGGTGGCGACCTTCCAGCCGGAGGAGCACTTCGGCCGTGTCCTCGCCGCGTACGGCGGGGTGTTCGTCGCGGGGTCGATCGCCTGGGGGATGGTGGCGGACGGCTACCGGCCGGACCGCTACGACGTGTTCGGCGCGCTGGTCTGCCTGGCCGGGATGGCCGTCATCATGTACGCGCCGCGCGGCGACTGACCCCGCCCCACCCGCCGCGGGGACGGGTGGGGCGGGCCCGGCAGGAGGTGCCGGACGGGGGGACGCCGGGGACGCGGATGCTCCGAGGGGGCGTCAGGGGGTGTGCCAGCCCCGGCCGTCGACGCCGCCGGGTAGCGGATCCGCCGGGTCGTAGGGGGCGCGGGTGAACACGAAGGAGCCCAGGTCCAGATGGCCGGCCCGGCCGTCCGCGTCCCGCACCACGCGCAGCGTCTCCCCCGCGTGGTAGCCGTCCAGGCCGAGCCAGGCGTCCGCACCGGCCGGGCGCAGCCGCGAGGCGCGGCCGCCGCCGGTGAGCGGGGCCAGCGCCAGGGCGCCACCGGCGAGCAGCCGTACCGTGTGGGGCTGCGTCCCCCAGTACCAGAGGCCGGTCAGTTCCAGCAGCGTCTCGTCGAACTCGCCCAGCGGCGCCCAGGGTTCGGGGACGCGCGGCTCGTGCCGCGCGAGCAGGCCGATCAGGTCGGCGGCGACGTCCCGGACGGCCGGGCCGGAGGTGGCGTTGGCCAGCACCACGGCGCCGGTCCGCTCCTCGGGGTCGACCCACAGCCCGGCCAGGAAGCCCGGCATCGAGCCGCCGTGGCCGATCAGGGTGCGCCCGCCGGCGCGCAGGATCTGCACGCCCAGCCCGAACACGGCACTGTCCTCGGCCGGCAGCGCGCCCGAGGCGGGTTCCCGCATCCGCTCGACCGCCTCCGCGCTCAGCACCCGCGGGTCGCCGTCCGAGAGGACCGCGCCCCAGCGGCACAGGTCCTCCGCCGTGGACCACAGCTGCCCCGCGGGCCCCATCAGCCCGGTGTCCGTCTCGGGTTCGGAGAGCAGGACGTCCGCCCAGGGATGGACGGCCCAGCCACGGGCGTGCGGGGGGCTGGGCAGCGGCGTGGTGGTGGCCATGCCGAGCGGCTCCAGGATCTCCTCGGCCAGCGCCCGCTCCCAGGGCTTGCCGCGCAGCCGCGTGACCAGGGCGCCGAGCAGCGCGTAGCCGGGGTTGGAGTAGTGGAAGCGCCGCCCGGGCGGATGGCGCAGGGGGTCCTCGCCCAGCAGGTCGGCGAGGGCGGGCCGTTCGGTGCCCGGGGACCGCTCCCACCAGGGTCCCGGCGTCTCGGCGGCCAGTCCTGCCGTGTGCGACAGGAGCTGGGCGACCGTCACGTGCCCGACCCCGGTGCCGGGCAGATGTGTCTCCAGCGGGTCCCCGAGATCGAGGGTGCCCTCCTCCGCGAGACGCACGACCAGCGCCGCGACGAGGGTCTTGGAGATCGATCCGATGCGGTAGGGGACGTCGGGACCGGTGGGTGGCAGGCCCCGGGCGTCGCTCCAGACCACCCGTCCCTCCCGGAAGACCGCCCCGGCCAGCGACGGCGCGCGGCCCTCGGCCTGGCCGACGGCCAGGCGGTGACTCAGCGCGCGGTGCGTACCGGGCAGGATTCCGGACTGCTCGCCGGAGAACGGCTCCATGGTGCGCGGCTCCTCAACTTCCAGAGAATTCCCGAAACATGCCGACGGCACCCCGGAGGCCCACACGCCCGGGTGCCGCGCCGCCCGGGTCCGCGTGGGGGCGGGGGCCGGGCGGCCCGGGCGATCGTACGCCGCCCACCTGACTCCGGACCGAGTCCGGGTAGACGCCGGTGGCCGGGTCAGACGGCGGCGTAGCCGCCGTCCACCGGGTGGTAGCTGCCGTACACGAAGGAGGCCCGGTCGGAGAGCAGGAAGGCGACCACCTCGGCCACCTCCTCGGGGGTGCCCATGCGCCCGACGGGGTGCAGTCCGGTGAAGTACCGCTTGGCCTCCTCGTCGAAGTCGACGAGGAAGGCGGTGTCCACGAAGCCGGGGCCGACGGCGTTGATCCGCACGCCGAGCGGCGCGTACTCCAGGGCGGCGGTCTTGGTGAGCCCGATGAGGCCGTGTTTGGCCGTGGTGTACGCGGGCGATCCAGGCAGCGGCTTGGTGCTCAGCACCGACCCCATGTTGACGACGGCGCCGCCCCCGGAGTCGACGATGGCGGGGAGTTCGTGGTGCAGGCTGTGGAAGACGCCGGTCAGGTTGGTCGTCAGGACGCGCTGGAACTCCTCCGGCGGGAACTCACCGGTGACGCCCTTCGGCCCGGGCGTCCCCGCGCTGTTGACGGCGAGGTGCAGCCCGCCGTGGGCCTCGCACGCGGTGCGGACCGCGCGCCCCACGGCCTGGTGGTCGGTGACGTCGGCGGTGACGCCGATCGCCCGGTGGCCGTCGGCGGCGAGCGCGGCGGCCGCCTTCTCGACCTTCTCACCGTCGCGGCCGAGGAGCGCCACCGAGGCGCCCGACTCGGCCAGCCGTCGCGCGACGGCCAGTCCGATACCGGAGCCACCACCGGTGATCAGGGCCGACTTGCCGGTGAACTCGGGGGGTTGGGCAGTGGGCATGGTGTTTCCTCATCTCTCGGGTTCCGCCCGCCACACGGCAGCGGACGGTGACGACAGGGGGACGCACAGGGCTGAACGGGGCTGAGCGGTCCGGCGGTCCGGGGCGGCGTCCCGCCCGGGTCCGGGTGGGGACGCCGTGCGGGTGCCGGGCGGGGAGGCTATCCGGCGTGCCCGGCGACGCGCCCCGTGGCGCCCTCCGGCAGCGGCGCGGGCGGGCGGCCGGGGGCGAGCAGTGCGCGGACGGCCAGCGCGGGCCGGAGCACGGCGGTGGGTGGGGCGAGCAACTGCTGCACGTCCATCAGCGTCCGGTTGACGGTCGCGGAGCGGTGGCTGGCCCGCAGGACCCGGCCGGTGTACCAGCCGCGGAAGCCGGTCCCGCGCGGCCGGGGCCCGGTGGTCTCCGCGTGGGCGAAGTCCCCGGCCGCCGCCATCCGCCAGGGGTCGGCCACCACCCGGGCGGCGGCCGCGTAGTAGGCGCGGGCCAGGGCGCCGTCCGCGCCGCCGGTGGCGTCCAGCGCCTCGGCCAGGGCGGCGGCCTGCCGCGCGGCGACCGTCATGCCCTGCCCGTAGAGGGGGTTGAAGCTGCACAGCGCGTCGCCGAGGGTCACGAAACCGGCGGGCGGGTTCCGCAGCCGCTCGAAGCGGCGCCACCGGGCGGCGGGGAAGGTGAACTTCCGCGGCGCGTCGCCGGGGACGGGCTCGCCGTCGAGCACCACCCGGCGCACCGTCTCACCAGGCAGTTCGGCGGCGAACCGGGCGAAGCCCTCGGGGTCGGTGGGCGCGTGGGCGCGGTGCCAGCCGCCGAGCGTCACCATCCAGCGGCCGCCCTCCACCGCGAAGACGGAGGCGGCGCGCTTGTCCCCGTCCGCGCCCGCCAGCAGGTGCAGCAGTCCGCCCCCGGCCAGCCGCTCCCCCGGCGCCCGGCGGTAGAGGCGGGTGGTGTAGCCGACGCCGACCCGTATCTCGTCCGTACGTGGCCGCGGGCAGCCGAGCTCCCGCAGCCAGGATCCGGCGGCGGAACCGCCCCGGCCGGAGGCGTTGACCACCAGGTCGGCGACGAGCGGCGCGCCGTCGCGCGGCCGCGCCCCGGTGATCCGGCCGGGTCCGCCGGTGAGGCCGTCGACCGGGGTTCGGTCGCGGATCTCCACGCCGGGCAGCTCCGCGACGCGGGCCCGCAGAGTGAACTCCAGCAGGGCGCGGGTGGCGCTGAGGCCCTCCGCCCCGCTGCGGAAGCGCCTGCGCGGCGCGCCCTGCTGGTGCATCAGCAGGTCCTGGCCGGGGTCGAAGGGCACCGCGCCCGCGGCGGTCAGCTCGGCGCCGAAGCCGGGGAAGAACTCCTCCAACTGCCGTTTGCCGCCCAGGAGCAGGGCGTGCCCGTGCTCCCCGTGCGGGACGCCCCGGCGCGGGAGCGGGGCGCCGGGCAGCTCGTCGCGGTCCAGTACGGTCACCCTGGCGAAGCGGTCCGCCAGGACGCGGGCGGCCAGCAGGCCGCCGAGGGAACCTCCGATGACGAGGGCGTGCCGGCCGGTCGCACCCATGGTGCCGTCCTCTCCTGAGCGTCGTGTGCTTCCTGGGGTGCCCGGGTACGGGCGGGCCGGGCGGTGGCCACCGGGTGGGGTCGGTCGCGTCCGGGCCGCCTCCGGGCCCCGGTGGGCCGTCTCCGGGCCACGGGCGGGGCGTTACCGGGCGGGGGCCTGGGGGTCGAGACGGACGAGGGCCTTACCGGTGTTGTCTCCGGTGAACAGGCCCAGAAAGGTCTCCGGTGCGCGCTCGATACCCTCGGTGACGGTCTCGCGCCAGGTGAGTTCCCCGGAGCGGACGAGCGGGGCGACCTCCTCCAGGAAGCGCGGCAGGAGGTTCTGGTGGTCCGTCACGATCATGCCGCGCAGGCTGAGGCGCTTGCCGATGGCCTGCGCGAGGTTGCGGGGGCCGGGGGGCGCCTCCACGTCGTTGTACTGGGCGATGGCCCCGCAGAGCGCGACCCGGCCGTGCTCGTGGAGGGCGCCGATGGCGGCTTCGAGGTGGTCGCCGCCGACGGTGTCGAAGTAGAGGTCGATGCCGTCCGGGGCCGCCTCGCGCAGCTGCTGGTCCACCGGCCCCGCCCGGTAGTTGAAGGCCGCGTCGAAGCCGAACTCCTCGACCAGCACCCGCACCTTCTCGTCCGTCCCGGCCGAACCGACCACCCGGCGGGCGCCGTTGAGCCGGGCGAGCTGACCGGCCTGGCTGCCGACCGCCCCGGCGGCTCCGGACACGAAGACGGTGTCGCCCTTCCGGAACCCGGCGATCTCGAACAGGCCCGCGTAGGCGGACAGTCCGGTCATGCCCAGGGCGCTGAGGTAGGCGGTGAGCGGGATCCCGTCCGTGTCGAGGGGGGTGGCCTCGGCGGCCGGGACCTCGGCGTACTCGCGCCAGCCGGCGAAGTGCAGCACGGGGTCGCCCGGGGCGAGGCCGGGGGCCCGGGAGGCGAGGACCTCGCCGACCGCGTGCCCGGGCAGCGGCTCGCCGAGGGGGTACGCCGGGAAGTAGGCGTAGCCGGGGGTGTCGCCCATCCGCCCCCGCATGTACGGGTCGACGGAGAAGTAGTGGTTGCGGACGAGCACGTGTCCCTCGGCGGGCTCGGTCACGGGGGACGCGCGCAGCGCGAAGTCGTCCGGGCCGGGGGTGCCGTGCGGGCGGGAGACCAGGTGCCAGGCGCGGCCGGTGGTGGGGAGCGCGGTCATGCGGAGCTTCCTCTCGGGTGTCCGGGCGGGGCGGCGCGGCGCGGGCCGACGCCGGGGGCGTGGGGTCAGGGCAGGTCGTCGGGGTGGACGCGGTGCGGGGTGTTGAGCAGCCGGTCGAAGACGCCGTACTTGAGCGGCAGCGCGTGCAGCATCCGGAAGCGGGCGCGCCGGGCGGCCACCTGCCAGCCGGAGCGCATCGCCAGCGAGGCTTCCTGACGTTTCTGGAACCGGGCGACGAACGCCTTGTGGCGGCGGCGCTCCGCGATGAACTCGCCGAAGGCCGTGGCCGGGACGGAGGGGCCGCCCGCCCCGTTGGCCAGCGCGGACGCGATGAGCGGCGCGACGCCGACCACGTCCTGGATGGCCAGGTTGACGCCCTGGCCGAGGGTCGGTGTCGCGGTGTGCGAGGCGTCCCCGATGAGCAGCACGCCGTCCCGCGCCCACTCGTCCAGCTCCGCGTTGAAGACCTCCAGGAAGCCGGTGTCGTCCCAGGAGCGCAGGTGGCGTTCGACGAGGGGCGCCAGCCGGGGGTCGATGGTGACGACCCGCTCCCGGAAGCTCTCCAGGCCCCGCGCGCGCAGCGCGCCCAGGCCGCGCTTGGGCAGGTTGTGGCTGACGCGGATCGCGTCCGGATAGGTGGGCAGCACCGCGAGGTGCTGGTCGCGCCGGACCACCAGTTCGGACTCCAGCGGCCAGCCGTCGGGGCGGGGCAGCCGGAAGGAGAGCAGGTCCCGGGCGGACTGGTCGGTGCGGGGGGCGAGTCCGGCGGCCTTGCGCACCTTGGAGAACCGCCCGTCGGCGCCGACCACCAGCCGGGCCCGTACGGTGACGGGTGTGCCGCCGGGCGGTCTGAGGACCGCCCCGCGCACCCGGCCGTCCTCCTCCAGCAGGCCGGTGAAGCGGGTGCCGCCCACGAAGTGGTGGTGCGGCAGGGACGCCGCCCGGCGCTGGAAGGCGCGGATCAGCGGGGGCTGCGGGAACTCGATGGGCAGGGTGCCGATGGAGAAGCGGCGGTAGTCCACGTGGAAGACCCGGCGGCCCTCCAGCCACATGCCGACGCCGCTGCTTTCCAGGTAGCCGTGGTGGTCCAGGTCCTCGCCGAAGCCCAGCTTCCGCAGGGTGATCACGGAGGGCGCGGCGAGGCTCTCGCCGCGGAACTCACGCTCGAAGTCGGCCTGTTTCTCCACGACCAGGACGTCCACGCCCCGGCGGGCGAGCAGGTACCCGAGGAGGGCGCCAGCCGGTCCGCTGCCCACGATCAGGACGTCGGTCTCGTGCGGTATCCCCATCACCACTCCCTCGTCTCGCGCGTTCTCGTGGCCGTCATCCGCGGACGGTCCGGATCAGCCGGAGCAGGACGCCCATGGTGCGGGGCCCGCGCCGGAAGGACAGCGGCTGGAGGAGGGGCCGCACGCGCTGCCGGGTCACCGACTGGACGCGGGTGAACTCCCGCATCCCCTCCGGGCCGTGCACCCGGCCGAAGCCCGAGGCGCCGGTGCCGCCGAACGGCAGCGCGGGGACGCCGGTGAAGGCCAGCACCGAGTTGACCGAGACCATCCCGGCGCGGAGCCGCCGGGCGAGGCGCGGTCCGGCGCGGCGGGAGTAGACGGCAGCGCCGAGCCCGTAGGCGCAGCCGTTGGCGCGTTCCACCGCCTCCTCCATGGAGGCCACCCGGTTGACGACCAGGACCGGGCCGAAGGTCTCCTCCCGCATCGCGCGGGCGTCCTCGGGGACGTCGGTCAGCACCACGGGCGGCAGCAGGGCGGAGCCGCCCGGGGAGGCCGGATCGTGCGGCGCCCCCTCTCCGGGCTCCGGGGCTCCGAGCAGCGCGCGGCCGCCACGGGCGAGCGCGTCGCGGACGTGCTCGCGGACCAGGCCCGGCTGCTCCGGTGTCGTCATCGGGCCGATGTCGGCGTCCGGACCGGTGCCGGTGCGCAGCGCGGCGGCTCCCTCGACGACGCGGGCGGTGAACTCCTCGGCGACCGCCTCGTGGACGTACACCCGCTCGACACCCACGCAGGTCTGGCCCGCGTTGGACAGTCCGCCCCAGACCGCCGCCTCGGCCGCGGCGGCCAGGTCGGCGTCGCGGTCGACCAGGAGCGCGTCCTTCCCCCCGCACTCCAGCAGCACCGGGGTGAGGTGCTCCGCGCAGGCCGCCATGACCTTCCGGCCGGTGGCCGTGGACCCGGTGAAGGCCACCTTGTCCACGCCCGACGAGCAGAGCGCGGCACCGGTCTCGCCGGTGCCGAACACCGGCTCCAGGACCCGCGGTCCGTCGACGGCCTCGGCGAGGGTGTCGGCCAGCCAGGCGCCGACCCCGGGGGTGTGCTCGCTCGGCTTGAACACCACGGTGTTGCCCGCGGCGAGCGCGTGGGCGATCGGGCCGATCGGGATGAAGGCCGGGTAGTTCCACGGGCCGATCACCCCGACGACCCCGAGCGGGTGGTGCTCGACCGTCGCCGTGTGGTTGTACATCAGCAGACCGGACGGCACGCGCCGGGGGCGCAGCACCCGCCGCGCGTGGGCCGCCGCCCAGTGCAGGTGGTCGGCGACGAGCATCGCCTCCAGCTGCGCGTCGGCCGTCGTCTTGCCGGTCTCGGCGGAGATCAGCCGGACCAGCTCCGGGACGCGCCGCACGAGGACGCGGCGCCAGGCGTCCAGCCGGCGCCGCCGCCCGGAGTGACCCAGCCCCGACCACCAGGACGCCGCCCGGCGGGCGGCCGTGACGGCGGCGGCCACCTCGGCGGGCGCGTGCCGTGGGTAGCGCCCCAGCTCCCGGCCGTCGCGCGGGTCGCGGGAGACCAGCTCGGCGCCGTCCACGGCGCGCGCGCCGCCCGTCACGCCGCCCCCCGCCCGGATCGCTCCGCGCGGGGCCGCGGGGTGACCAGGACCTCGCCCATCGGGCGCAGCGAGATCGAGGTGTCGCCGTAGCGCACGAAGCCGCCCGGCACGAGGCTGAGCCGGAACCGCTGGGTGATCATGGCGAGGGCGATGCGGAGTTCCAGCAGCGCCATGGAGTTCCCGATGCACATCCGCGCGCCCCCGCCGAAGGGGAAGTAGGTCATCCGGGGCCGGTCGGCGGCCACGTCGGGGTCGAAGCGGTGCGGGTCGAACGTCTCGGGGTCCTGCCAGTAGCGGGGGTTGCGGTGCGAGACGAGCGGGGAGAGCAGCACCGAGGAGCCCGCCGGGACGGGGTAGCCGCCGAGTTCGTCGGCCTCCACCGCGTCCCTCGGGTAGATCCAGATCGGCGGGTAGAGCCGCAGGCTCTCGTCGACGACCTGCTGGGTGAAGGTCAGCCGCTCCACGTCCTCGACGGTGGGATCGCGCCCGGCGAGCACCCCGTCCACCTCGGCCTCCAGTTCCTCCCGGGCGGAGGGGTGACCGGCGGCGGACAGCAGGGTCCACAGCAGCGCGACCGCCGTGGTCTCGTGACCGGCGAGGAAGATGGTCAGCATCTCGTCGCGGACCTCGGCGTCGGTCCACCGGGCTCCGGTGGCCGGGTCGGAAGCCGCCTCGATCAGCCCCATCAGCGGGCCCTCGCCGGTCGCGGCGTGGTGCTCGCGGATCTCCCGCACGAGGCGGGTGAAGACCCGGCGGTCGCGGGCGATGAGCCGGTTCCGCTTCGTCGGCACCCAGGAGGGCAGCAGTTCGCCGAGGGTGCCGTGCTTGAACATCACCTCGATGACGTTGTCCACCACGTCCTTCAGCACCGGGGTGGCGGGGCGGATGTCGAAGCCGAACAGCGAGCGGCTGAGGGTGATCAGGGTCAGCCGCAGCGTCTCGGTGACCAGGTCGACGGGCTCCCCACGGCGGGCCTTCTCCTCCCAGCCGTCGAGCATCTCCCGGGTCGCGTCCACGGTGTACGGGCCGACGGCCGCCACCGCCCGGCGCAGGAACGCGGGCTGCATGGCGCGGCGGTGGGCCTTCCAGAAGTCGCCGTCGGTGGTGAGCAGCCCGTCCCCCATGACGATCTTGAACTGCTCGTAGAGCGTGCCGCGCACGTAGTTGCCGTTGTTGCCCCGCAGGACGTGGTCCACCGCCTCCGGGTCGGAGACCAGGTAGACGCTCTGCGGGCCGAGCCGGATCCGGCTGATCTCGCCGTAATCCCGCTGGGTGCGCAGCAGGAACTCGGCGGTCGAGCGCTTCCACTGCGGGAGGCTCCCGAGCACCGGTACGCCCTTGGGGCCCGGCACCGTGCGGCTGGCCGCCGCGGGCGGAAGGAGGGTCATGCTGTCCTCACCTCGGATCGTCTGGTCGCGGCACGGGGAACTGGCGGCGCACGAAGGCGTGGTCGAAGACGCCGTCGGGGGCCAGGCGGCGCAGGGCGAGCGTGCTGGAGGCGAGGAAGCCGACCGGATAGCGCGCCCGCGGCCGGCGGGCCCGCACCGCCCGTTCGACGACGGCCGCCACCCGCTCGGGTTCGATGGCGAAGGCGCCCGCCAGGCTGCGCCGGGAACGGTGGTAGATCGCGCCGTAGTACTCGGCGGCGCGTTCGTGGAACCCCCGGTAGGGCGAGTCCGCCCGGCCGGTGGGGAGTTGGTCCAGGAACCCCTGGCCCCAGGGGGTGCGCACCGGTCCCGGCGCGACGGCCACCACCCGCACGCCGAAGGCGGCGGTCTCCAGCCGCAGGGCGTCGCTGAGCGCCTCCACCGCGTGCTTGCTCGCGGCGTAGAGGCCGCCGCCGGGCACCGCGTACCGGCCGAAGATGGAGGAGACGTTGACGATCCGGCCGCCGCCGCGCCGCCGCATCCCGGGCAGGACGAGCTGGGTGAGCCGGACCAGCCCGAGCACGTTCGTCTCGAACTGCTCCCGCACCCGCTCCAGTTCGGTCTCCTCGACGGTTCCGGAGAGGCCGTAGCCCGCGTTGTTGACGAGGACGTCCACCCCGCCGTGCCGGGCGGTGGTGGCCTCGACGGCGGCCTCCGCCGAGGCCGCGTCGGTGACGTCCAGCGGGAGGGTGTCCATCCCGGCCCGCGCCGCCTCCTCCAGGGTCTCCGGCTTCCGGGCGGTCGCCACGACCCGCAGCCCGGCACGGTGCAGACGCGCGGCGGTGGCCCGGCCGATACCGGAGGAGCAGCCGGTGACGAGCGCGACGGCCGGGCGGGCGGCCGGCGGCGGGCCACTCATCCGAGGGCCCCGAGCTGTTTGGCGAGTTCGAGACCGTCCATCGAGAACCAGCTCTCGACGATCTTGCCGTTCTCGAACCAGTCGATGACGATGCCCCAGATCTCGAAGCTCCGTCCGGAGGCGGGGATGCCGTGGTAGTCGTCACCGGTGTGCGAGCCGCGCGCGGTGAAGCGCTGGACGACCTTGTCCCCCTCCTCGATCCAGTCCTCGACGACGACGTGCAGGTCGGGGAAGGAGGCGCGCTGGATGCGCACCCACTCCCGCAGGTGTTCGACGCCCTCGAAGCCCTCCGCGACGGTGCCGTGGCTGACGTGGTCGGGGACGGCCTTGGCGTGGACGGCGTCGAGGTTGCCCTTGTTGAGGCACTCCTCGTAGTAGTGCTCCAGGACCCGGCGGTTGGCGCTGACGGCTGAGGTGGTCATGGTGCTCCTTCGGGGTCGCGGTCCGGTCCGGTCGGTGCTCCGTGCGCTGGGTGTGTTCGGTACTCCGTGGGCTGGGAGGGCTGGTGGGCTCGGTGTCGCCCGGTGCGCGGTCGCTGGTCGGTCGGTGCCCGTCGGTGTTCGCCGGGAGCCGGGGGGTCGGCCGGTGCCCGTCGGTGTTCGCCGGGAGCCGGGGGGTCGGCCGGTCGGTTGCCGGTTAGCCGGTCGGTTAGTCGGCTGGCCGGTCGGGGTCGGGGCGGGTTCGCCCGGGGCGGGGTCAGCTGGGGGTGGGCGGCCCCTCCAGGACGGCCACCGGGGAGCCGTCGGTGGCGGTGATCCGCCAGACGCCCAGCGCGGGGTCCGCGCTGATCCGGGTCCGCTCCGGCTCGGGGCCGTGCAGCCGCAGGGCGTGCAGGACCAGCGGGTCGGGTGTGCTGGACAGTCCGGGCACCCGCCGGGTCACGGCGCGCACCACGTTCTCGATCGGCGCCAACGGCAGGGCCAGGGCGGGCGGTTGGGGCAGCGCCCACAGGTCCTCGGGATGGCAGCGACGCACCTCGGCCGCGGAGCGGCCGGGCCCGTCGGGCCGCCAGCCGGCCAGCGGGACGGCCAACCCGCGCCAGCGCAGCACCGGTTCGCCGGTCAGCAGCACCGGGCCGGACGCGGGGCGGGCGGCGGGCCGGGCGGGCGGCCCGGACGGGGCGGTGTGCGGCGCGGCGCCGAAGACGAGCCGGAAGCGGGCGACGGGCTCCTCCTCCTGGCCGCCCGCCCCGTCCTGACCACCTGCCCCCTCCGGGCCGCCCTCCACTCCCGGCGGGCCGTCGTGCTCCGGGGGGCCGCTCTCCTCCGGGGGGTGCGGGGCGGGGCGGAAGACGGCCTCCACGCTCCACCGCTCCCCCTCCGCCGCCGTCCCGTCGGGCCGCGCGGTACCCGGGCCGAGGCGCAGCGCGCGGTGGAGCCGCAGCCGCCCGTCGGGTCCGCAGCGCAGCAGCGACCACGGGACCGTCAGCTCCTCCACCGCCAGCAGGGCCGGTTCGCCGTCCGGCGGCAGCAGCCACTCGGCGGCCCGCGCCGCGCTCTCCAGCAGCAGCCCGACGGGCAGCGCGGGGGCGCCGCGCACGGTGAAGTCCCGCAGCACCGGGGCGCTGGCCGCGTCGAACTGGACGTGGCCGGAGAGCCGTTCACCCGGCGCGTAGGTCTCGGGGGTGCCGAGGTGGAAGACCCTGGGGTAGGTCTCCCGGTACCCGGGCAGGCTCGGCGGCATGGGGTAGCCGACGGCCTGCACCGGGTCCAGCGCGCGGCCCAGCGGCCCGACGAAGCTGACCTCCCCGGAGGTCCCGGCCAGCAGCTCGGCCCGCCAGTGCGCCAGCCCCTCCTCCACCGCGAGGGCCGCCATGTAGCGCAGGCTCGCCTCGTAGTTCGCGATCAGGCCGAGCCGCGCCCAGGTGGGCCAGGCCAGGACCTGTACGGGGAAGGTCACCCGCCGCTGGGCCCAGCGGCCCAGCCGGGCCAGGCAGTCGTTGGCGGCCGCGTAGTCGAACTGGCCGACCATGCCGCCCAGTCGGCCGGTCAGCGAGCCGACGGCGCAGAGCACCTTCAGCTCCCGGTCGCGGACCGCCTCCACCAGGTGGACGAAGGCGTCGACCTTGACGGAGACGACCTCCGCGATGTCGGCGTCGCTCTTGCGCGGCAGCCGCGCGGGCCGGTCGAGTCCGGCGTTGTGCACCACCGCCGTCAGTCCCGGGAGCCCCGCCACCAGCGCGCGGACGGCCTCCGGGTCGGTGACGTCGCAGGGCAGGTAGTCGACGCGCAGTCCCTCGGCGCGGGCCGAGCGGAGGTTGCCGACGACCTCCCACAGTCCCTCCGCGCGGACGATGTCGCGCCGGATGTCGGCCACCGGGCGGCCCGCGCGGTGCCCGGCCCACAGTTCGGCCCGGCGGGCGTCCAGCGCCTTCGGCGTCATCGCCTCCCAGCTCTCCTCCGGGGGGAGCGCGGTGCGTCCCGTCACCACGGCGCGCAGCCCGAACTCCCGGGTCAGCGCCCGGGCCAGGGCCATGCCGAGGCCGCGTCCGCCGCCGCTGACCAGCACCGTGTCGGCGGCCGTCCAGCGCACGGCGGGCGGCCCGGGCGGCGGGGTCTCGGGGGTGAGCGTCCAGCGCCGTCCGTCCCGGTGGCCGATCTCGGTGAGGCCGGTCCGCCCGGCCTCCTCCACGATCCGCTCCGGCAGGGCGGCGAGGTCGCCGAGCGAGGTGTCGAGGACCCGCGCCGCGCAGTTGGGCAGCTCCCGGTGGAGGGTCTTGGCGAGTCCGGCCCAGAGCCCGCCGAGGGGCTGGGCGAGGTCGTCGTCGGGGTGCTGGCCCATGCCCCCGCCGAGGTAGGTGACGGCGATATAGCCGACGCTGCCGGTGGCGGTCTCCGCGCTCCACCGCGCGTAGCAGTGCCGCAGCCAATCGACGGTGCGCGGCAGCGCCTCCCGCCACCTCCCGGCCGCCGCCGGGGTGAAGGGCTCCGCGAGGGTGAGGTCCACCAGCAGGGACGGGACGGGGCCACCGGCCTCCTCCCGCTCCCCGGCCACCTCGGCGCCCCGGGCGCGCAGCGCGTCCCGGACCCGCGCGGCCAGTGCGGGCGTCCCGCCGATGACGGCTGTCCGCCGCCCGGTCAGCGCCCGTTGGGCGCCTCCGGCCGGGGCGGGCGTCAGCCGCCACACCATCCGCCGCACCGGGCGGACACCGTCCCCGGGGCCGGGGTCCGGGGCGGGGCCCGGCCCCGGGTCCGCCGCGCGGGGCGGCCCGGCGGGGATGGCGGGCGTGCGCACGGCGGTCACCGGGCGGCCTGGGCGGTGGGCTCGACGGGGCGGATCTGACCGGTGGCGGTGTCGAACCGGCCGATCACGGTGGCGTCCACCCCCTTCAGCTGCGCGACCACCCGGCCGTCGGGCGCCACCGCCACGAAGCGGTTCTCCGGCCGCTGTCCGGCCTCCCGCTCCGGGAAGCCGGGGTGGGTGACGTACAGCTCCAACCCGCCGTGCGCGGCGAGCAGTTCGAGGTCGTTGGCCTGCTGGTAGAGGTCGACGCGGCGGATCGACAGCGGTGCCGCCACCGGCAGCGACCCCCCGTCCGGCTCCAGGACCCCCGTGCGGGCGAGGGCGTCCAGCAGGACCACCGGCATCAGGAACGACGCCCAGGGGCCGTCCGTCTCCGCCGCGAGCGGCGGCTGGAACCGGGCGCGCGCCCCGTGCGGGTTGTGGCGGGTGTCGGTGGTGGCGCGGAAGGGCCCGGTGAGCAGCACCGGTGCGGCCTCGGCGTGGTACGGGTCGGGTACCGGCCGCTCCCCCGCGCCGTCCCAGTCGCTCCAGACCGGGGCCTCCGGGAAGCGGGGCGCCAGCAGCACCCGGACGGTGAAGTGCGGCTGGTCGGCGCGGAGCAGGACCCCGGAGGGGGCGACCACGTCCTGGCTGACCCGTACCTCCACGGTGGTCAGGTCACCGACCCGGTCGGTCACCCGGGCCGTGATCCGCTTCGGGGTCCGGTGGGCGTCCGCGCGGACCTTGAGGAAGCGCAGGAAGCGCAGCTCCTCGAAGGCGACGACGCGGCCGCCGGGCACCAGTTCCAGCGCGGCCTCGGCCGCGATCTCGGTGACGAAGGTGCCCGGGAGCGTGGGTACTCCGCGCACCCGGTGGTGGTCCAGGTAGGCGTCGGTCCGCGGGTCGAAGAGGCAGGTGAAGCGGAGCGCGGGGTGCTCCCCCGCGTCCGGTTCGGGCTCCGGGCCGCCACGGAGGTAGAACCGCCCCCGGCCGCCGTCGCCCGCGCGGGACGTGGCGGGCTCCCCGGCCCGCGCCGGGCCGGAGGCCGGGGTGGGCACCTGTGTGGGGGCGTCGGAGGCCGTGGGCGGGTGGCCGCCGGGGCCGGGCTCGGGGTCGAGGAAGCCGGGGTAGAAGCGCTCCACCGTGGCCCGCTCGGCGCCGCCGAGGTGGACCAGTGACGGGACCCGGTCCCCGGTGTCCAGCTCCGCGAGGAAGTGCCGCACCCCCTCCTCGACCGGCATGTGGGAGTAGGAGCCCGCCTTCCGGTAGTAGTCGCGGACGAGCGCGGACGAGCCCATCCCCACCTCGTCCCAGAGGGTCCAGCCGATGGCGAACTCGGTCGCCCCCGCGTCCGCCCCGGCCGTGGCCCCGCGACCGGCGTACTCCGCCACCGTGGCGAGGTAGTCGTTGCCGGAGGCGTAGTCCGCCTCCCCGAGCTGCCCGAAGTAGCCCAGCAGCGAGCCGAAGTCGCACCAGAGGCGCGGGGGACGGCCCGCCAGCGCGCGGCTCAGGTTGCGGTGGGCGGCCAGCTTGAGGTCGCGGATCCGCCGGAACTCGGCGAGGTCCTTGTCGCGGATCAGCGCTGAGCGGTTCAGGCCCGGCGCGTTGACCAGCAGGTCGATCCGGCCGTGCGCGGCGGTCACCGTGTCGATGGCGGTCCGTACGGAGTCCTCGTCGCGGGCGTCGCAGGGCAGGTAGGACACCCGGTCCGGTCCGCTGTGCGCGGCCATCCGGGCGAGGTTCCGGCGGGCGGCGCGGGCGTCCACGATCCGGTCGAACCGCCTGTTGAGCTGGGCCACCGTGCCCTCGCCCGCCGCGACCCCGGCGGCGATGAACGCGGGGCGGCGGGCGGCGAACTCCTCGTCGCCGCCCTCGAAGTACTCCTCGGGCCAGTCATCGATCCGGTTGCTGCCCAGCGCGTGGATCCGGCAGCGGTGCCGTTCCGCGAGCGACACCAGCAGTTCGGCGGTGATACCACGCGCTCCGCCGAGCGCCACCACGACCGACTCCGGTCCCAGCGGCGGCCGTTGGGCCGGGTCGCCGCCGGGGCCAGCCGCCCTCGGGACGAGCGACGGCACCAGCCGCCGCCCGCCCGCGTGGCGCACGACGGGGAAGCGGCGCGGGGTGCTCCGCTCCCGCCCGGTCAGCGCGGCGGCAGCGGCGGGCGCGCGCTCCCCGGTGAGCAGCGCGAGGCAGTCGGCCTTCAGCTCCAGGCCGACGCACTTGGCGAGGCCGGTGAACAGTCCGGCGTGCGGATGCGCGCGCTCCCCCTCCAGCGCGCCGAGCAGCGCGAGGACCACCGAGGCGGAGGGGTCGTCCAGTTCGGCGTACCGCTGCTGGACGACGAGGAAGAGCAGGTCGTGCAGGGCGGTCAGCTCCGCGGCCTCCGCCGTCGGCGCGGTCGCCGGAGGGACGGCGGCGCTCAGGTCGGTCACGGCCACCAGGTGCCGCACCGGCCCCTGGACGGCGGCGAGCGCCCGCCGCACCGCCTCCGGCTCGGCCTGGACGTGGTGCCACCCGGGCCGCTCGCCGCTGAGCGGAGCCGTGCTCAGCACCGTCGTGCCGTGGGCCGCTCCGGCGAACTCGGCGGCCAGCGCGGGGCGGTCGGTCAGCAGGACGGCGCCGTCCGGGACGGCCGGTCCCACCGGGCCGGTGGGCTCGGTGGCGTCCGGGCGCAGCTCCGGGACGTACCGGCGGACGGTGTCCGAGGCCTCTCCCGCGCCGGGCGTAGCGGCCGCCGGGGAGGTGGGAGCGCCCACGCTCCCCGGCCCGTTGGCCGCGCCGGCGCCGTCCGCGCCGTCAGCGTCCTGGCCGCCGGGCGCGGGGAGCGGGGTGATGAGCAGGTCCGCGGCGGTTCCGGCGCCGCGCGGATGGCAGCTCAGCTCGACGGGGCCCACGGTCCCGTCCGGGGCGGCGATCCCCAGCAGCGCGCGGAGGATCTCCGGCCCGCCGGAGGCGCCGAGGTAGCGGCTGTACGCACCGGCCGGTCCGCAGTCGAGGCGCGCGGCGGACCGGCCGCCGGAGCCCTCCCGGCGCTCCGTCCCGTCCTCCCGCTCCGCCTCGTCGACGAGGGCCAGGACGGGCAGCCCGGCCTCCCGGGCCCGGCTCTCGGTGGTCAGGGCGAAGAGGAACGCGCCCTCGGCGGTGGGCGGCGGCCCCGCCGCGTCCGGCTCCCGGCCGAGGACACCGGTCAGCAGGTCGCCGTACTCCGGGAGGCTGTTGCCGTTGATGCCACCGGCGAGGACGAAGTCCAGCTCGCCGCTGCGCAGATAGCGCATCGCGGTGCCGAACGCCGAGAGCGTGGAGGCGAGTCCGGCGTCGACGGTGAGGTTCGGGCCGTGCAGGTCGAAGGTGTTGGCCACCCGCGCCGAGATGATGTTGGGCATGATGCCCGGGAAGGAGTCCTCGTTCGACGGCGGGATGGCGTCCCGTACCCGCTCCCTCAACCGCTCCAGCAGCCCTGGCAGTTCGGGGACGTGCGCGGTCTCGGGCCCGGTGCGCAGGGCGTGTTCGACGTCGTCGAGGTAGCAGCGGGCGGCGTAGCGCATGGCGGCCCTGGTGGGGCCCATGTTCCCGAGCACCACACCGGTGCGCGCGGCGTGCTCCCGCCAGAACTCGGGCAGTTGGTCGCGGAGCGCGTGGGCGCACTGGACGGCCATCAGCTGGCAGCGGTCGATGGCCCGTACGGTCGCCGGGGGCATCCGTACCTGCTGGAAGGGTGGCGCGGGGTAGGTCTCCCCCCAGCCCGGGTCCACCGCGAGGTCCCCGGCGAGCCACTCCCGTACCCGGGCGGGGCTCTCCGCGCCGGGCAGCCTGGCCGACCAGCCGACCAGGGCGATCCGCTCGGCGGGGGCGGGAGCGGGCCCGGCGGCGGGCCCGGCTGGCCGGTGCGCGGCCGCCCCCGGCTCGGTGACGAGCAGATGGGCGTTGGTGCCGCCGAAGCCGAACCCGGAGATGGCGGCGGTCCGGGGGCTGCCGTCGGCCCGGGGGGTCCAGGGGCGCGGCTCGGCGGTGATCTCCAGCCGGGTCGAGTCGAGGGCGAAGGCCTCGGGGGCGGAGCGGAAGCGGAACTGCCCCGGCACGGTCTCCTCACGCAGGCCGAGCAGGCACTCGGCGAGGGAGACCACCCCGGCCGCCCAACCGGTGTGGCCGATCAGCGACTTGTTGGAGGTGACCAGCGCGGGCCGTTCGGTCCCGTAGTGCTCGCGGAGGGTGGTGAACTCGGCGAGGTCCCCCACGGGCGTGCCGGTGGCGTGCGCGTTCACCCAGTCCACGGCGGTCCCGCCGGTGCCGCCGGGCGCGAGCGCGCGCCGCACCGCGAGGTCCTGGCCGGTGGAGCTGGGGGCGTAGATGGCCTTGCCCCGGCCGTCGGAGGAGGCGCCGAAGGCGGTCAGCACGCCCAGCACCCGGTCGCCGTCGGCCCGGGCGCGGCTGAGCCGTTTGAGGACGACGACCCCGGCGCCGTCGGCGAAGATGACGCCGTCGGCCTCGGCGTCCAGCGCGTGCACGGCCCCGCGCCGGGACAACCCCTTGAGCTTGGAGAACAGGACGGTGCCGCGGGGGGCCAGCGCGAAGGCGCCGCCGCAGACCGCGATGGACCGCGCCCCGCTGAGCAGGTCCTTCATGCCGAGGTCGATCGCGTACAGCGAGGAGGAGCAGGCGGTGTCGACCATCTGCACCCGGGTGTCCCCCGGCAGGATCCCGGCCATGGCCTCCTCTCCCACCTGGTGCGGCAGGAAGCGCGGTGTCCCGGCCCCCCGGTGGTAGCGGCGGGAGAGCACCCGCCCGACGGCGGCGCGCAGCTCCGGGTCGGCGGTGGCCTCGGCCATCAGGTGCCGCACGGAGGCGAGGATCCCGGCCTCCTCCAGGTGCTGGCTGCCGTCGGCGGTGTAGCCGACGTGGAAGGAGAACCGGTCGCGCTCCGTCCGCCGGACGCCGTCCAGCGCCTGGACGAGCGAGTGGCGCAGCCAGAGCGTGGTCAGCTCCGCCTCGTCCGGCTCGGTGGACAGCCCCTCCAGGGCGGCTGGTTCGGGGCGGAAGTCGGTGATGAAGACACAGGTGTCCTGGTAGGACTTGTCCTCCTCGGCGTGGTCGGGCGAGGAGAAGCGCGCCCGGTCCCAGCGGTCCGGCGGCACCTCGGTGAACAGCTCCCGCCCGGTGGTGCGCAGCGCCCAGAACTCCTCCGGGTCGCTGGCGCCGCTGACGGCCAGCCCCATCCCGACGACGGCGATCTCCTCGCCGCCGGTACCGTCCCCCACCGCCCCGGTGGCGGCCGCCGCGCTCCCGGCACGGGGTTCGGCGACGGCGGCACCGGGTTCGGTGGTGGCGCGCACCCCGGTGACCGCCGGTTCCGGCGCCGGGGGCCGGGACGGGCTCGCCGACGGTTCCGTTCCGGCGGGGCTCGCGGACGGCTCCGGCGCCGGGGGCGCGGGCTCCGCGCCGGGGGCCACGGCCGCCGGGGGCGGGGCGGGGACCGGGTCGGCGGCGGGGTCCTCGGCGCCCGGGGAGAGCAGGGGGGCGCCGAGGCTGAGACCGCCGTCCGCGAGTACCAGCTGACCGGTGATCCAGCTGGCGCTATCGGAGGCGAGGAAGGCCACCACCTCCGCGAACTCCTCGGGCGTGCCCAGCCGTTGGCCCAGCGGCGTGGCGTCGGCGATGGCCCGCCGCATGGCTCCGGCGCGGGGGAAGGCGTCCGCGACGGGGCTGGTCAGCATCGCGGCGGAGGCGGTGTTGACGCGGATGTCGCGCGGTGCCAGCTCCACCGCCAGGTAGCGGGTCGCCGCCTCCGCGGCGGCCTTGGCGGGGGCGCAGGCCAGGTAGTTGGCCATTACCAACTGCGAGCCGCCCAGCGCGGAGACGGTGACGATCGACCCGCCGCCGTGCCGCTCCATCAGCGGCGCGGCGGCCCGGGCGCAGCGCAGTCCGCCCTTCAGGTTGGTCTCCAGCGCCCGGTCGAGGTGGGCGTCGGTAACCTCGTCCACGGGTAACAGGGCGCCGTCGGCGGCGTTGTTGACGAGGACGTCCAGACGGCCCACCCGGCGCTCGATCTCCGCGAACATCCTGGTGACCTGCTCCGGCCTGGCGACCGAGGCGCGCAGCAGGTCGGCGCGGGCGCCACGGGCGCGCAGGTCCCGCAGGGTCTCCTTGGCCTCCTCGTGCGAGTGGAAGTAGTTGACGAGGACGTACGCGCCGCGCTCCGCGAGCGCGGTGGCGATCGCCCTGCCGATGTTCCGGGCGCCGCCGGTGACCAGCGCCACCCGGCCGCTGAGGTCCCCGCGGGCGCCCCCGCCGCGCGGGGGCGTGGGCGTCATGCGGGGACCCCCTCGACCTGGTGCAGCCCCTCCTCGATCAGCTCGGCGACCTTGCCGAGGGTGTCGTGGTCGGCGAGCTGGAAGCCGGGGTCCCGGGTGGGCAGTCCGTACAACTCGGTGGCACGGCCCAGCAGTTCGACCTGTTTGACGGAGTCGACCCCCAGCTCGGCCTCCAGCAGGGCGTCGTCGGTCAAGACCTCCTCCGGGTACTCCAGGGCCCGCGCGTAGAGGGTCCGGACGGCCGTGAGGATCTCCTGCCGTCCCGGCGGCGCGCCGCCCGCCGCGTGCTCCCGCGGGCCGGAGGGCCGCGCCCCGGCGCCGGGCGCGGGGTCCGCTCCCCCGGTCGACGCGGGGGCCGGGTCGTGCGCGGGGGCCGGACCCGGCGCGGGCGGTTCACCGGTCGGCGCGGCGGTGGGCGCGGCGGTGGGCGGCGGCTCGGCTCCGGGCGGCGGGCCGAACGAGGGCGCGGCGCCCGGCGGTTCGGCCAGGGCGGTCGCGGCGCGCGGCGCGGTGGCGGCCGCGGCCTCGGGTGCCGTGGGACCAGCGCCGCCGCGCGCGCCGAGGAAGGCGCTGGCCCGCTCGCTCACCAGCGTCAGCACCTCGTGCCCGGCGGCCGCCCAGAAGTCCGCGAACTCCCGCTCCGAGAGCGCCGGTCCCAGCAGCGCCCGCAGGTCACCCCCGTCCGGCGCGGCGGCCAGCCCACGGTCCCGGAGCGCGCCGAGCGTCGGCTCCAGCGCGTCCGCGCCGTCCCGCCCGGAGGCCAGGGTGGCCAGGACGGTGTGGTCCGCCCGGTCCCCGCCCGACAGGGCCTTCCCGGCCGCCGGGGCCAGGGTGGCCCGACCGCCGGTCTCGACGAAGACCCGCGCGCCCTCCCCGTACAGCGTGCGCAGCGCGGCGGCGAACCGCACGGGGCGGGTGAAGTGCTCGGCAAGCGGCGCCGCGAGCGGCTCCTCCGCTCCGTAGAAGCGCCCCAGGATGGGCGAGTAGACGGGCACGGCCGAGGGGTGCCGGGGGAAGCCGCCGACGAAGTCCGCGAAGCGGCGGGCCGCCCGGGCCAGCGAGGGGTGGTGGAAGGCGAAGGGCGAGTCGAGCGGGACGACGGCGGTGTGCAGCAGCTCGCCGAGGGCCCGCACCCGGCCGATGGCCGTCCGGGATCCGCTCAGCACCGTCTGTCCCTCGTGGTTCTCGGCGGCCACCGCCGGCGGTTCGTCCTCCAGCAGGGCGGCCATGTGGGCGGCGCGGGAGGCGGAGGCGCCGACGGCCACCATCGAGCCGCCCTCGCAGTTGCCCTCGGCGGCGAGTTCGGTCCGCCGCGCCACGACGCGCGCGCCGTCCTCCACGGTGTACGCGCCCGCCGCGACCAGCGCGGTGATCTCGCCCAGGCTGTGCCCGACGAGTACGGCGGGCCGCACCCCGTTCGCGGTCAGCCGCTGGTGGGCGGCCAGCCCCGCGCTGTACACGGCCAGTTGGGAGACCCAGGGGGCGTCGTCGAGGAGCTGGCGCAGCTCGGCCGGTTCCCCTCCGGGGAAGAGCGCGCCGGACAGGGGGCGGCCGAAGAGTTCGCCGGTCACCGCGTCGACGCGGGCGAGCAGCGCCCGGACCTCCGGGTGACGCTGGTGGACGCGGTGCAGGGCGGCGCCGTCGTAGCCCCCCTGGCCGGGGAAGAGCAGTACCGGACCCGTGGCGTGCGCGGTCGTGGTCATCGCGGCGTTCCTTCCATACGGCGGGTACGGGGCGGTGCGGCCTGCGGCCTCCGGCTGCGCAGCAGCAGCTGGCCCATCGGTCCCAGGCCGCGCGCGAGCAGCCGGTCGGCGAGCGCCGCCGGGGCGGCGGCGAGGGGGCTGGGCGGGCCGTGCAGGAGCAGGCGCAGCAGGCGGATCCGCGGCGGCAGTCCGGCGTCGTCGTCCAGGTAGTCGAAGAGGTCCCGGAATCCGGCGCGGGTGTAGAAACGGGCGGGCGGCAGGGCGGTCGCGAACAGGCCGATCATGTCCCGCGCGTGCCGGGGGCTGCGGCTCATCGCCCCGATCAGCGCGCGCTCCTCGGGGGAGTGCTCCGCGACGCGCGCGTAGTCCCGGGTGTAGTCGTAGTGGTCGGTCATCAGCAGGTCGCGCTCCCGCGCGTACCGGGCCAGCGTCCGGTCCATCGACTCCTGCCCGGCGAGGGCGGAGTGCGCGGCCTCCGCCAGGAGTTCCGCGCCGAGCAGCCCGTAGGTGATGCCGGAGGCGGTGATGGGGTCGCGGGTGGCGCCGGCGTCGCCGGTGAGCGCCCAGCCCGGTCCGTGGGGCACGCGCAGGAAGTTGGGCACCGCGCCGGTCAGCCAGCGGTCGGCGCGGCGGGTGGCGCGCAGCCGTTCGGCGAACTCCGGGTCGGCCCGCTCGAAGGCGTCGAGCACGGTACGGTCGGTCTCCTCGGCCGAGGTCCGGGCCGGGAAGCGGTCGGCGGGCCAGGCGGTGCCGACGATGGTGAGGCCGTCGTGGGTGGGCCAGGTGAAGGGGTGGCGGCGGCCGTCGCGGTAGGTGCGCACCAGCCCCTCGTGCGGCAGCCCCTCCCAGTACGTCCAGGAACTCTTGCTCAGCACCGGCTCGTCCCGGTAGGCGCGGGCGCCGGCCAGCCGGGCCACCGTGGAGTTCTTGCCGTCCGCGCCGACGACCAGGGCCGCCCGTTCGGTGAAGCGCCCGGCGCCCTTCGCGACGCCGGTGACGCCGGTGACCGTGCCGTCCGCGTCGCGCCGCAGCTCCTGTACGGAGACGCCCTCGCGCAGCTCCGCCCCGGCCTCCACCGCACACCGGACCAGGGCCTCGTCGAGGGTGAGGCGGGGTGGCGACAGGGCGTACCCCACCCCCTCCACCTCGGGCAGTGGGGCTTCGAGACGGACCGGTCCGGTCTGGAGGCGGTAGCGGGTGATGGGTGGGCCGGTGCGCTCGGCGAGCCGGTCCAGGACGCCCCAGGCGCTCAGCCGCTGGACGCCCGGTGGGTGGATGAGGTTGGTGGACGAGGAGGTGGGGCTGGGGAACGAGGCCCGGTCGAGCAGCAGGACCCGGTGTCCGCGCCGGGCCAGCAGCAGCGCCGTCGCGGCCCCGGACACCCGAGCGCCCACAACAATGACGTCGTACATTCACGCCCCCGATGTCAGGGCCCGTTCGGGCCGGATCACGGGGCGGTCCGGGCACCCGCACGGTGTCCCATTCCCGCTCCCACGCATCTTCGGAGCTTGGCGCCCGACCTCCGTAATTCCCCTCCCAGGGAATGCCAAATTCCAGCCGGAAGACGTGCGACTATCAACTTCTCCGGAACATTAGCAACACCGGTCAGTGCGGGGTCAACCGTTGGGCGAGCAGAGGTCCGCCGGTTTCTCATGCGCCGAGAAATAGCGTGTCAGCTCCCCGGAGAGGAACGTGATGGGGAATTCTCACTAGCCAAGAAAACGCAGAACAGGGGACCCGCCGGAGCGCTCCGGGCAAACCAGCGGGCACCGCGCCCCGGAACGAGACCTGCGTCACACCGGACCCCAGGAAGCACAAGCGGAGCGATCAACTCCCCGATGTATGCCCCTTTTTGACCATCTATGCAGCGGTTGGCTCCGTAGCACCGGAACGAGACCTCCCGAAGAGGATCCGACGCGCTAACTACCCGGCGGTACACACACACCCTCCCGTTCCGGCAATTTCACGCTGGCAATTTGACGTACAACTCCATCGTTTCGGCCAGGCTGGCAAGAAACCGGTTGACGCGCCTGTTTCGGCCGCATAGCCTAAATCCACAGTGAAAGCTGTTGCGATTGGCGCGAACGGGGGATTCATATCAGGGTCACGGCTGCACACTCCCATCGCTTTCCATGCCCGTACCGGGCACTGGGGTGTACGCGGTGCGCAACACACGAACCCCTGGGCGCGGCCTCACGGGAAAGGATGTCGCCATCGCTCCGCAGCCGCCGGCAGGCAACCGCGTCATACGGACAGGCACCAATCACGCCGAACGCGTCTTCCGCGTCCAGCAGGCCTTCACACGGCTGGGCGGCGCGTCACACTCACTGGCCGAACTGGCGCGGGAGTCGCGCCTGGACGACTCGACGGTGCACCGGATACTCCAGTCCGGCGTCGAGCACGGGACCATCGTCCGCGTGGGCCGGGGCAGATACCGCCTCGGGCCGCCCGCCGCGCGGCTCGCCGCCCAGAGCCTCTTCCACGTACCGGGCAGCGACTGCACCACCGTCCCGCTCCGGCGACTGCGCCAGGCCGCCACCCCCGGACTCGCCTTCTTCTACGGTCTGACGTTCTTCGGGGGCGCCCGCCGCGAGTGCATCGACATGGCCGTCGGCGACTCCGACCTGACCGAACTCGGCATCAGCCCGCGGCAGGTCGTGGCCGCCAACCGCTGTCTGCGACTCAGCACCCCGGGGCGGGTCATGCTGGCCCACCTCCCCCGAGTGCACCGGGAGCAGATCCTCTCCGGCCCCCCGCCCGTCGGCGGCGGCCCGGGCGTCTACCGCGACGCCGACCGATTACGCGCCTCGCTCGCCCACATCCGGGAACACGGATTCGCCATCGGACGAGAGGAGTGCACCCGTGGCTGGAACACCTTCGCCACTCCCGTCAGCTGGGGGGACGTCGTGGTCGGCGCCGTCGCCCTGCTCATCCCCGCGCACGCGCCGCACGCGCCCGAGGAGCGGCTGGTGGCCGCCGTGCGGCGGGCGGGCGCCGAGATCGGGACCAGAATGGGCCAGTGGCAGGGCTCCCCCACCGTGGTCCGGCACGAGACCTCCGGGGCGGCCGCCGCCGAGAGTGCAAGGAAGATCACACAGCTGACGAAGCGGTGAACCACTCCCCGGCGGCAGGGAAGAATCGGCCCGGAAAGCCGATCGAAGAAGGCAGAGGTCATGATGAAGCACTTCGATGTCGTCGTCCTGGGAGCGGGCCCGGGTGGCTACACGAGCGCGGTTCGCTGTGCGCAACTCGGGCTGAGCGTCGCGGTGGTGGAGGAGAGGTACTGGGGCGGCGTCTGCCTCAACGTCGGCTGTATCCCCTCCAAGGCGCTGCTGCGCAACGCGGAGCTGGCGCACCTCGTGACGACGCAGGCCAGCACCTTCGGCATCCAGTCGCAGGGCCCGGTCACCTTCGACTTCGGCGCCGCGTTCCAGCGCAGCCGCAAGGTCGCGGACGGGCGGGTCTCCGGCGTCCACTACCTGATGCGCAAGAACGGCATCACCGAGTACGACGGGCGGGGCACCTTCACCGACCCGCACACCCTCCAGGTCGCCCTGAGCGACGGCGGCGCGGAGACGCTCACCTTCGGCCACTGCGTGGTCGCCACCGGCGCCACCACCCGGCTGCTGCCCGGCACCCAGCTCAGCGACCGCGTGGTCACCTACGAGGAGCAGATCCTCACCGAGGAGCTGCCGGAGAGCATCGTCATCGCGGGCGCGGGGGCCATCGGCGTCGAGTTCGCGTACGTCCTGCACAACTACGGGGTCAAGGTGACCCTGGTGGAGTTCGCCGACCGGATCGTCCCGCTGGAGGACGCCGACGTCTCCAAGGAACTCGCCAAGAACTACCGCAAGTTGGGCATCGAGGTGCTCACCTCGACCCGCGTCGACGCGATCGACGACTCCGACCCCTCCGCCCCGGTGCGCGTGACGGTCACCAAGGACGGCGCCCAGCGGACCCTGGAGACCGCGAAGGTCCTCCAGGCCATCGGCTTCGCCCCGCGCGTGACGGGCTACGGGCTGGAGGCCGCCGGGGTGGGGCTCACCGACCGCGGCGCGATCGCCATCGACGAGCGCGGGCGCACCAGCGTCCCGCACATCTACGCCATCGGCGACGTGACGGCCAAGCTGATGCTCGCGCACGCCGCCGAGACCATGGGGATCGTCGCCGCCGAGACCATCGCCGGGGCCGAGACGATGGAGATCGACTTCCTGATGGTGCCGCGCGCCACCTACTGCCAGCCGCAGATCGCCAGCTTCGGCCACACCGAGGAGCAGGCGCGCGCCGCGGGCTTCGACGTGGAGGTGGCCAAGTTCCCCTTCATGGCCAACGGAAAGGCCCACGGCCTGGGCGAGCCCGGCGGCTTCGTCAAGGTCGTCAGCGACAAGCGCTACGGCGAGATCCTCGGCGCGCACCTCATCGGCCCCGAGGTCACCGAACTGCTGCCGGAACTCACCCTGGCGCAGCAGTGGGACCTCACCGTCCACGAGGTCGCCCGCAACATCCACGCCCACCCCACGCTGGGCGAGGCGGTCAAGGAGGCCGTGCACGGCCTCGCCGGGCACATGATCAACATGTGAAGGAGCACACGGTGACGACTCCCTTCCCCGACGCCCACTCCCCCTCCGAGAGCGTGGCCCTCCATCCCTGGCTGCTTCCCGTGCGGCCGTTCCTGGGGGTCTGGCGCGGCCGGGGCGAGGGCCGTTACCCCACCCTGTCAGAGGGCTTCGCCTTCGCCTGGGAGCTGAGCCTCTCGCACGACGGACGGCCCTTCCTCCACTACACCTCGCGGGCCTGGCTCCTCGACGGGAACGGTGGCGCGCTGCGCCCCTCGGGGCGGGAGAGCGGCTGGCTGCGGGTCGGCCCGGACGGCTACCTGGAGGCGCTGCTCAACCACCCCACCGGGATCTCCGAGATCTACACCGGGCGGGTCACGGCCGGGGAGGGCGACGAGGGCGCGGGAGCCGTCATCGAGATGAGCAGCCAGGAGGTGGCCCGCACCCCGCTGGCCAAGGAGGTCACCGCGGGCCGCCGCCGCTACGCCCACTCCGGGGACGGCCTCTCCTACGCGTACGACATGGCGGCCATGGGGCAGCCGTTGAGCCCGCACCTCACCGCCGAGCTGACCCGGGTGCCGGACGCGACGGACGGCTGAGCGGGGCGGGCCACCACTGCCCGCCCCGCTTGGCCCGGTTGCCCCTTCGGTCGCGCAGGTCTGCGCGATCGGCTCCGCCGCGAGGGCCCCACGGCCGCCGGGGTGCCGCCTAGCCTGGGGCGGGGCGCCGAACGGGCGCGCCCGCGGCGTCTGGAGGCAGCAGTGCGGGAGCGGGAACGGCGGGAGACGGCGCCCGGCGGCGAGCGGGCCCCGGCGGCGCCGGTGCGCGGTGCGGAGCCGGCGGGCCGCGCCGCGCGGCACGCCGTGACCGGCGGCCCCGCCGCCCTGACGCCACACACCGTCCGGGTGTTGCAGCAGGCGGCGGGCAACGCGGCGGTGTCGGCGGCCGTCGGCGGGCGCGCCCCCGTACAGCGGGCTGGCGGCACCGGCGGCGAGGCGGAGCGCTCGGGCGCGGCCGGTCGGGACGGGACGGCCCGTCCCACCGCCTCCCCCGGACAGCAGGCCCGGGCCGCGGGGGCGGGAACCGTCCAGGGCGTCGGGGCGACCGGCGATCCGCACACCGTCGCCGGGGGCGCCTCGGTGGAGACCGCCCAGACGCCGGGCGTACCGCACGACTTCCTCGACCCCACCACCAGCACCGACTCCTCCTACGCGGCAGGCATCGGTGGCCCGTTCGCGAGCATGCTGCCCTCCGCCGTGGCCGCGGGCACCAGCGCGGTCACCGCGACCCGGGCGCTGCGCGAGGACCGGTCGGAGGGCGCCGGGGTGCGGGGACAGGAGGCGGGCAGCACCCTCCGCACGGCCGGGGCGGAGACCGCGCAGAGCGGCTCCGCGTTCCTCGGCCAGGCCGCCAGCGGGGCGGGTGGCGCGATGAACCTCGCCGGGCAGAACGTCCACGACTACCACGGGGTGCTCGCCGGGGGCGCCGGGGCCGCCCTGGTCACCGGGACGATCCAGGCCGGAAGGTACGCCCGCAAGGCGGTGCGCGCGCGGGAGCGGGTCAGGGAGCTGGAGGCGGCGATCGAGCGGCTGAGCGCGCCCGACGAGGTGCTGCGCGAGGCCGAGAAGGAGGTCGGTGTGAGGCAAGAGCTGGTCTCCGGCCTCCAGTTCGACATCGACGTCGACGAGCTGTACATCCAGCGCCTGGAGGAGACCCTCGACGAGATGCACGAGCAGCGCCATACGCCCGAGGTCGCGAATCTCGACTCGTTCGAGCGTGCTGGCAGGCTCGAACAACTGCGGTCGCTCACCGAGGCGCTGCACACCAGACGGGCGGAGGTCGACCGGCGACGCGACGAGTTGACGGTCGCGAAGCGGGAGCTGGCGGAGGCCCGCGAGCGAGCCGTCCTCCGCCAGCGGGTGCGCGCGGCCATCGAGGAGGCCGTCGCGGACGTGGAACGGGCCGCGCGGGCGTACGAGTCGGGCGAGTCGCGCGAGATCTCCATGGTGATGATCCAGCGGTACGCGCTGAAGAAGAACCAGCACGGTTACTGGAAGAAGGTCGTGGCCGCGGTGAGCGGTGCCACGGGCGCCGCCGGTTCGGTGGCCACCCTGGTCGCCACGATCGCCGTGGCCGCGGGCGCGACCGCCGGGGCCACCGCGCTGTTCGCCACCCCGGTCGGCTGGGCCCTGGCCGGGGTGGCCGCGGGCGCCGGTATGACCCTCGGCGCGTACAAGGCCTGGCGTTTCTTCGCGCAGCGCTGGTATCAGACGAGCCAGCCCTCGTCCGACGACGGAGCGCTCGGCACCCTCAAGCACCTGGGGAGGACGCTCGCCTTCTGGGAGGGCCGCCCCCGGAAGGAGCGGAAGGAGTACGCGGAGGCGCTCTTCCGGTACGCGGAGGACGAAGTGTGGGGCGAACAGGCGCAGTTCACCCTCACCGCCCTCGGACTCCGCTGGGAGGAGCTGCGCGGGGACCGGGCGGCCGCGGTCGAGCGGATCGCCCGCAAGATGGCCTCCTGAGCGACGGCTACCGGTCGGGCGCCGCACGCAGCAGAGCGGCGATCCGGTCGAAGCCGCGCCGCTCCGCGTGCTCCAGCGGCGTCACCCCGTCCTTGTCCCCGAGGGAGGGATCGGCGCCGTGGTCCAGCAGCAGGGCGACCACCCGCTGGTGGTCCCGGCCGCCGTCGCCCAGGATCACCGCCTCCAGCAGGGCGGTCCAGCCGAGCCCGTTGACGTGGTCCACCGGCACGTCCGTCCGCTCCAGCACCTCCCGCACGTAGGCGACGTGACCGCGCTCGCTCGCCGGGATGAGGGAGGTTCCGCCGAAGCGGTTGGTCACCGAGTGGTCCGGTTCCGCCGGGAGCAGGACCCGGGCCATCCGGACGCTGCCCGTCACGCCCGTGACCAGCCAGGCGCTGTCCTGCCGCGCGTCCCGCGCGTTGGCGTCGGCGCCCGCCGTGACCAGGGCCCGCGCCGCTTCCACGTGGTCGCCGAGCGCGGCGAGCAGCAGCGGCGTCCGCCGCTGGCCGTCGCGCGCCTCGGTCCGGGCGCCCGCGTCGAGCGCCGCCCGCACGGCCGCGGCGTCCCCCTTCTCCGCCGCCGTCAGCAGCGCCCGGTCCGCCCCGGGGGACGGCGCGGGGGACCGTCCACCCGAGGGCGGCGCCGCGGAGGAGCTGCTTCCGGGGTGCGAGGGGCCGTCCGTCCTCCCGCCGTCCTGGGTGGCGCAGGCGGTGCCCAGGGCGAGTACGGCGGCCAGGGTCATGCCGAGCACGCTGCTCCTCCGTCCCGTCACTCGCTGAGCTTCTCCGCGCCAGCGCGGGCGAACTTCTCGTCCAGCTCCCCGCTGGGCGCCCCGGCCACCCCGATCCCGGCCACCGGGGAGTCGCCCGCGGTGACGGGGGTGCCGCCGCCGAGGAAGAGGGTGCCCGGGATGTCCTTCAGGTTCGGTGTCTTCTCCAGGTTCTTCACCAGCTGGGAGGTCGGCGCGTTCCAGGAGACGGCGGTGTAGGCCTTCTTCTCGGCCGAGACGTAGGACTGCGGTCCGGCGCCGTCGCCGCGCAGGGTGACGATCGTGTTGCCGTCGCGGCCGACGACCGCGACCGACACCCGCTGGTTCTCCCGCTCGGCGGCGTCCAGCGCGGCCCGCGCCGCCGTGGTCGCGGCGTCGACGGTCAGGTGCCGGTCACTGGTGACGTTGTCGCCGCCCGCCCCCGCCTTCGCGGGGGCGGCCGCGCGGTCGGCGGCGGAGGTGGAGTCGGAGGCGGTGGCCTGGACGGCGCCGAAGCCGCCGAGCCCGGCGAGGGCGACGGCCCCGACGGCGGTACCGGCCACGATCCGGCCACGGCGGGGGCTGTTGAAGGGGGTGCGCATGGTGCTCCCTGAGGTGTCGGCGCGGTGCGGGCCAGCGGGCCCGGCACGGACGCGGTCTGGTGCGGACGCGGTCTCGGTGCGTCGCGTCTCCCATTCTGGTGAGCCACCGCCCGTCCGGGCCTCGGGCTTCCGGCTGCCGTCCGCCACCGCCTCGGCTGATCCGAGGATCAGCCGATCGGTTGATGCGCGGAGGTGTCGGCGCGGGCTACGACTGTCCGGGAACCCGCCAGCGGGAGACGAGGGCGACCGGCGGAGAGCCGGGCGGCCCGGGGGAACCCCGGGGACCGAGGGTGAACGACGAGGGGAGGACCGGTGCGCGGTGCGAGTGCCGAGCGGGAGGACCGCTGGCTGTCCCCGGTCCTCCACACCGCCTTCTTCCTGCTGCTCGGCGCCTCGCTCGCCCGGTACCTGCACAACCACCCGGGCCAGCCGCTGATCCCCTGGGTCCTCGCGCTGAGCGCCGCGCTCGCGCTGCTCTACGTCCTCGGGCCGGTACGCGTCCCAGCCGCCGCGGGGTCCGGCGCGGCGGGGTCCGGCGCCGCGGGGTCCGGCACCGCGGGCCGCGCGCCGTCGGCCCCCGCCCCCGTCTCTCCCGCCCCGCTGCCGCTGGCCGGGCTGGGCGCGATCACCGTCACCTGGGTGGTGCTGGTGCTCCTCGCGCCGAGCTTCGCCTGGTGCGCCGTCCCCCTCGTCTACACGGCGCTGCGCAGCCTGCCCCCGCGCGCCGCCGTCGCCCTCGTGACGCTGCTGACGGCGCTGGTCGTCTTCGCGCAGCTGCGGCTGGCCGAGGGGTTCGACCCGCACCTGGTGCTCCTGCCGCCCGCGGTCGCCGCGCTGGCCACCGCCGTCTTCCTGCACACCGAGCGACAGGCCGCCCGGCAGCGCGCCCTCATCGACGACCTGCTGCGCACCCGG
Source organism: Streptomyces sp. AJS327 (assembly GCF_013450295.1). Taxonomy (GTDB): domain Bacteria; phylum Actinomycetota; class Actinomycetes; order Streptomycetales; family Streptomycetaceae; genus Streptomyces. The sequence goes on along the minus strand of NZ_SKBR01000001.1, from coordinate 2,153,788 downwards.
CGCGAACTGGCCGCCACCGAGCGGCGCGAGGGCGGTCTCGCCGAGCGGCAGCGGCTGTCGATGGAGATCCACGACACCCTCGCCCAGGGGCTGTCCAGTCAGCAGCTGCTGCTCCAGGCCGCGGAGCGGATCTGGGAGGCCGATCCGGCGGCGGCCCGCGCCCACGTCCGCACGGCCGCCGAGGCCGCCGGGCGCGACCTGGCGGAGGCGCGCCGCTTCGTCCACGACCTCGCGCCATCCGCGCTGGCCGGGGGAGCCCCGCTGGAGACGGCACTGCGCGAACTGGCCGCGCGCGAGCACGAACAGGGCGAGCGCGCACGGGGCGAGCGGGTGGGAGGCGGGCACGCGGGCGGCGGAGGCGAGGGCGGCGGGCGGCCCCCCGCTCGGGTCCGCTTCCACCGGGAGGGTGCCCCGGTCCCGCTGCCGGAGAGCGTCGCCGCCGCCCTGCTCCGCGTGGCGCAGGGCGCCCTGGCGAACGCGCGGGAGCACGCGGAGGCGGACACCGTGGCGCTGACCCTCAGCTACCTCGGGGACCAGGTGGTGCTGGACGTGGCGGACGACGGCCGCGGCTTCGACCCACCCTCCGCCTCCGGCGCGCGCGCCGCCGCCTCCGGCCCCGCCCGGGGGTACGGACTGCCCGCCATGCGCGCCCGGGTGGCGCGTCTCGGCGGGACGCTCACCGTCGAGTCCACCCCCGAGGAGGGCACCGTCCTGTCCGCCGCCATCCCGCTGGAGCCCACGCCATGACCCCGGCACCACCCCCGCCCCCGCCCGGTTCCCCACCTCCCCCCGGCTCCGCTGGCCCTTCCGGTTCCGCTGGCCCGTCCGAGACGGCCGACGCCGCCGAGGCCGCCGAGACAGTGCCCGTGCGTCTGCTGCTCTGCGACGACCACACCGTGGTGCGTGCCGGGCTGCTCGCGCTGCTCGGGAGCGCGCCCGGTATCGAGGTCGTGGGCGAGGCGGGGACCGGCGAGGAGGCGGTCGCCCGGTCCGCGGCGCTCGCGCCGGACGTGGTCCTGATGGACATCCAGCTCGGGGAGGGCATCGACGGAGTGGAGGCCACCCGGCGCATCCTGGCCCAGGCCCCGGCGGACGCCTCCGGCAGCGCGCCGCGCGTCCTCGTGCTGACCACCTACGACACGGACGCGGACCTCACCCGCGCCATCGAGGCGGGGGCCACCGGCTACCTCCTCAAGGCCGAGCGCCCCGAGGAGCTGTTCGCCGCGATCCGGGCGGCGGCCCGGGGACACACCGCGCTCTCCGCCCCCGTCGCCCAGCGCATGGTGTCCCGGCTGCGCGATCCGCGCCCCACCCTCACCGACCGTGAACGCGACATCCTGCGGCAGCTGTCCCGTGGTCTCGGCAACCGGGAGATCGCCCGGGCGCTGTTCATCAGCGAGGCCACCGTGAAGACCCATCTGGGCCGCATCTACGACAAGCTCGGCGTCGACACCCGGGCCGGGGCGGTCGCCGTGGCCCAGGAGCGGCGGCTGCTCCCCTGAGGTCCGGGCAGACCGGCCGCCTCACCGAGACCGGCCACCCCGCCGAGGCCGCGCGGCCCGCCACGTCCGTCAACTCCCCCGCCGGGGCGGGCGGACGGACCGTGGCCGCGCAACTGCGCGCGGACGATTCCGCCGGGGACGGCCGTACGCCATGGTGTGAGCTGGTAGAGGCGTCGAAAGGGGAGAGATGCGGGTCCTGGAAGCACGCACGGGAACGGCCTTCGCGCTGGTGGCGGGGCAGACGGTCAGCTTCGTGAACACCCACGGCCAGCAGGTCGTGGACACCTGGGCCTTCGCCGCGGACGATCCGGGCCGCACGGTCTGCACCGGGATGACGCGCATGCGCAACGGCCGTATCGGCCTCGGGGTCGGGGATCTGCTCGTGGACACCACGCGCGCCACGCTGCTGGAGGTCGTCGCCGACACCAGCCCGGGGGCGCACGACCTGCTCATGCCGAGCTGCGACCCGGTCCGATACCGGGAGCTGGGCGCCGAGGGGTACCACGCCAACTGCCACGACAACTTCCTCGCGGCCGTCGAGGCGTTCGGTGCCGGGCGGCCGCCGCTCGTCCCGATGCCGGTGAACCTCTTCATGCGGGTCCCCGTGGAGGCGGACGGCTCCCTCAGCATCCAGCCCCCGACCTCGCGCCCGGGCGACCAGGTCACGCTGCGGGCCACCGAGGACGTCGTCGTGGTCGCCTCGGCCTGTCCGCAGGACATGGCGCCCACCAACGGAGCCGCCGCCGTCCCGGCCGACGTGGAGATCCGGTTCGGCGAGGCTCCGGGGGCGTAGCTCCGGCCGGGCCCCGGCCCCGCGCGCGGCCGTACGGTCCGCGGCGGGCGCCGGGGCGGCGGCGCTCAGCTCGCGGGGGCGGCCGCCCTGCCGGGCTCGGCGTCGGCGGTGGGGTCCTCGACGAAGGACAGCTCCCGGCCGTCCCGGAGACCGGCCACCCCGATGAGCGAGAGCACGCACATGAAGATCATCAGGAGGGAGAGCGCCCACGTTCCGCCGGTGAGCGAGGTCAGGGCCGCGGCGATGAAGGGCAGGGTGCCGCCCGCTATCGCCGCCGCGAACTCCCGGCTCACCGCCACGCCGGTGTACCGCACGCTCGTGTCGAACTGCTCGGGGAGCATCGCCGCCTGGGCACCGAGCATCAGGTCGTTGGCGAAGGTGAGCATCAGCGTCATCGCGATCCACACCACCCAGGAGTGGCCGGTGTCGAGCAGCCAGAAGAACGGGAAGGCGAGCAGCGCGCACAGCACGGCGCCCGAGGCGAAGACCGGTCTCCGGCCCCATCTGTCCGAGAGCGCCCCGGATAGCGGAAGCGTGACCATCTTGACGGAGTTGGCGATCAGCAGGCCGACGGTGCCCACGCTGGCGGCCATGCCCAGGTCCTCCTCGATGTAGGTGAGGGCGTAGACGCTCGGCACGTAGGTGGCGACGTTGGGGCCGATGTTGGTGAGCAGGCACCGCAGCAGCGTCCTGGGCTCGCTCCGGGCGAGGTCCAGGGCCGGGAACGAGGCGTCCTCACCCCGCTCCTTGGTCTCGTCGAACGCGGGTGTCTCGGACACCCGCATGCGGATGTACAGGCCGACCGGCAGGATCAGGATGCTGACCAGGAAGGGGACCCGCCAGCCCCAGGTGGTGAACTGGTCCTCCGGGAGCATGGTGAAGGGCGTGAAGACGGCGGCGGCCAGGATGACGCCGATCCCGTTGCCGGTCGGCGGGATGGCCGCGTACAGGCCGCGTTTGCGCGGTGGCGCGTGCTCGGCCGCCATCAGCGCCCCGCCCGCGTACTCCGCGCCGGCGCCGAGCCCCTGGAGGACGCGCAGGAACACCAGCATCGCGGGCGCGGCGACGCCGATGCTGTCGTAGCTGGGGATCAGGCCCATGAGGGTGGAGGCCACCGCCATCAGGACGAGCGTGATGACCAGGACCTTCTTCCGGCCGATCCGGTCACCGTAGTGCCCGAAGAGCAGGCCGCCGAAGGGGCGGGCGAAGAAGCCGACGGCGAAGGTGGCGAGGGCGGCCAGCGTGCCGACCACGGGGTCGTGGTCGGGGAAGAAGACCTTGTCGAAGACCAGCGCGGCGGCGGTCCCGAAGAGCATGAAGTCGTACCACTCCAGGGCGGTGCCCACGGTGCTGGCGCTGACGACGCGACGGATCATGGGATGTCCATTCGTTCAGGGGATGCGCTGGCCGCTGCCCGCACGGTCAGCCGACGGAAGCGGACTCGAAACGGGGACCCAGGTAGGCGCCCTGGTCGAGGAGGAGGCGCTGGAGCGCGGGCACGTCGACCGCCCGGGGCGGGACCCCGTCCCGCCGGGCGAGAGCGGCGGCGGTCCCGGCCGCCTCGCCCATCGCGAAGGACGGGGGCATGACGCGGACCGCGGCGAGCGCCTCGTGGGTCGCGGAGACGCAGCGTCCGGAGAGCAGCAGGTTGTCCAGGTCCCGGGGCACCAGGCTGCCGAAGGGGATCTCGTAGATGTTGGCGGTGGGCGGGATCCCGTCGTCGAAGGGGCCGTTCGGCCCGGTGGGACTGTGGATGTCGACGGGGTAGCCGGCCACCGCGACGGTGTCCTCGAAGGCGTGCCCCGAGGTCAGCTCGTCCAGGGTGAGGAGGTGCTCCCCCCGTATCCGCCGGGTCTCCCGGACGCCGATGGTGGCCGCCGTGTCCAGTAGCGTGCAGTCGCGCATTCCGGGCAGCCGCTCGCGGAAGAACCGCAGCAGCTCGACGACCTGCTGGCGGGCCGTGAGTTCGCCGGAGGTGAGGTCGTCGGCGTCGGTGCCGTCCAGGCCCAGCACGCGCGTGGTGTTGATCCGCCACACCCCCGGCTCCAGCGTCTTGAACAGCTGGATGCCGCGGCGGGGCAGGGTGAAGGACCCGTCCTCGCTCGCCCGCTCGACGAGCCCCTGGAAGGGGAACCGCTCCTCGGGGTGCGCGTCCTGGTAGGCCCGCACCGCCTCGTCGTCGACGCCCGCCACCCGGAAGAAGAGCGTCATCGGCTGTGTCTGGCCGTCCCCGTCCCGGCCCAGGTCGAACCCGGCCCCCGCGCGGGCGGCGACGTCGCCGTCCCCGGTGCAGTCGATGACCGTGGTGGCGGGGAGCACGCTGAGGCCGCTCTTGTTGGCCACCACCACACCGGTCACCCGGCGCCCCTCGGTGACGGCGTCGGCGACGAAGGTGTGCAGCAGCAGCCGGACTCCGGCCTCCTGGCACATGTCGGCCGCGACCCGCTTGGCCGCCTCGGGGTCGAAGGGGGTCACCGCCTCGTGCCCGTAGACCATGAAGCCCGAGTAGGGGCTGCCGGAGCGGGTCTCGGAGGGGTGCACCGCACCGCCCACCTCGACCATGCGCCGGACGAACTCGTCGAAGACCCCGCGCACCAGCTGGGTCGATCCGTCCAGCGAGAAGGAGGTCATACAGGGGCCGACCAGCCCGGCGGTCAGGTTGCCCCCGAGGAATCCGAACCGTTCCACCAGCCGGACGGAGGCCCCGTTGCGCGCGGCGGACAGCGCCGCGCCCAGCCCGGAGGGGCCGCTCCCCACGACGAGGACGTCGGTGGGCTCGGCCACCGGCAGCTGGCGGGTGAAGGTGTGGCTGGGCATGGCGGACAGACCTCCAGGCAGGGGGGATGAGGGGGGTCCGCCCCGTTCGGCGGCTCGCGGACCCGGCGATGTCCGCCACCATGCCTGGTGCCGTGCACGTTTCACCAGGCTTACGCACACATGTGCACCGTGAGTCGATTGTGCGTCTGACCAGCGCGTCGAGCGCCGTCCGGCCCGCGGTCGGTGCGCGGCGGGGCGGCAGGGGGCAGGGCGGCAGGGGGCAGGGCGGCGGGGAGACGCGGCGGACGAGCGACGGGGGCGGCCGGGGCGCGGTCAGGCGGGCGGCGCGTCCAGCGTGCCGAGCAGGAGGGCGGCGGTGCGCTCGTCGATCACGAGGTGGGTGATGTAGCCCCCGGCGAGGGCGGCCCGCAGCGCGCCGATCTTGTGGTCACCGGAGACGGCGCAGATGCGGTGGTCCACCTCGCGGAGCCGGTCCAGGTCCGGGCCGCTGGTGCGCTCGTTGAGCCGCACCCCGTGGTGGCTGCCGTCGGCGCGGAGGAAGACGGTGGCGATGTCCCCCACCGCCTCGTCCTCCGCGAGGGAGACGAAGTCGGAGTCGTCGAGGAAGTAGCCGGCCAGATAGGGGCTGCTGGGCGTCCCGTCCGCCACCGTGCCCACGCTGAACAGGGCCGCGTCGGCGGCCTGCTGGAGTTCGGTGACCCGGCGCACCACCCGCTCGCGGAACAGCGCGCGCTTGGTCGCCGCCGAGTCGAAGAACAGGGGTGCGGGCAGCTGCTGGACGACCGCGTCGAACGCGGAGCCGAAGGCGGAGAACATCTGGTGGGAGTAGTGGGTGCCGGTGGCCCGGGAGTTGCCGACGCCGTTCAGCTGCACGAACTGGCAGTTGTGGACCGGTTTGGGGATCAGGCGACGGCTGATGGCGTTGACCATGGTCCCCCAGGACAGGCCGATCACCATGTCCGAGTCGAAGACGGAGTTGATCACCCGAGCGGCCTGGATGGCCGTCAGCTCCAGCCGCTCGACGTTGGTAGCGGTGCTGGGGACGCGCGCCACGTGGGCCCGGACGTCGAAGCTCTCCCGCAGGCGCCGCTCCACCACGTTCGCCCGGGGCTGCGGCCGGTGGATGTGGATCTCCACCAGACCGGCGTCCCTGGCGTAGCTGAGGAGTCTGGAGACGGTGGAGCGCGAGGTCCCCAGCTCCTTGGCGATGGCGCCCATGGTGGACCGCTGAAGGTAGTACTGCTGGGCGGCGCGGAGGGCCGTCTCGACCCGGCCGTCCACCGGCGGGCCGTGCGCCTCCGGCTCGTACCGGCCGGGGTCCCCGTCCTGCTGGAGGGGCCGGCGGGGAGTCGGCCCGGGTACGTCCGCGGATCCCACCCGGCAACTCTAGGCCAGAAGGGCCGAAAGGGGTACGGGAAGCACCCGGGGCCGCGAAGGCGCGGGGACACGTCGGACGCGCCGGACGCGGGAGACGCGGCGGTGACCGGGACGCCCGGGGGGGGCTAGACCGAGCCGTGCAGCAGGTCCGAGCCGAGCGGCGAGAGCGCGTGCTGGACCCGGTGCCGGTCCCGCGTGCTGATCACCAGCCCGGCGCGGCGCAGGACCGCGGCGTGCTCGCTGGCGGTGGAGAGGGAGACCCCGGCGTGCAGCGCCAGTTCGCTGGTCGTGCGCGGCTTGCGGAGGGACTGGAGGACGGCCGTGCGGGTGTGCCCCATCAGCGACGCCAGCGGGCAGGCGCCGAGGGTGGGCTCGCGCCGCGCGGCCGTCCGCGCCGGGTACACGAGCACCGGCGGCAGGTCCTCGTTGACGAGGGCCACCGGGGTGCGGTGGCAGAAGTACGAGGGCACCAGCAGCAGTCCGCGACCGTCCAGGTGGATGTCGCGGTCGGTCGGGTAGTCGGCGGTGAGGACGGGCGACTGCCACCGCAGCAGCGGCGCGAAGCCGCGCAGCATCTCCTCGGTGCCGGACGCGCTCTGCACGCGGCCGCGGTGGCGCCGGTCGGCCTCCAGACGTCCGGAGATGGCGGGCCACTCGGGCTGGAGGACGCTGGCGTGGTAGCGGCGCAGCGCACCGCCGACCTGGCGCAGCGTCTCGCGGTCCCCGTCGGCCAGCGTCCGGAACCAGGAGGGCACCGGGCCGGAGTCCGCGAGGAGTTCGAGTTCGGAGCGGAGTCTGCGGCGCGGGGTGGACCGGACGGCGTCGACCCCGCACTCCAGCCCGCCCAGCGCCGCGGCCGGGGTGAGGAAGTCCGGGAAGTAGCCGCGGACCGGCATCAGCGGGATGAGCACCCGCAGTTCGGAGGCGTCCCGGGTCTCGGCCCGGCGGCGCCAGGCGTCCAGTAACGGCTCCGGTCGTCGTTCCTGGAGACCCTGGACGCTGAGCACGATCTCCCACAGGACGTCCGGTCCCTCGGCAACGCGCGTGCGCGCCAGGTCCCCGGCGCTGAAATGTACGCGCAGCACGGCTCCACCCCCCGTTGGTCCGGCTGACACCGGAAGTGCGGCGCGGGTGTGGCGACGGTCCACCACACCCCGAGAACAACCGTTCTCACCCCATGACGGTAGTATGGAGAACCTGGATTCTCAAGATGTGCGGGGGGCCGGTACGTGGTGACCACAGCAGACTCACCGGAGCGTGAGCACGACGGCCCGGAAGGGGAGGACCCCGCGTACGCGCACGTCGTGGCCGTCGCGGACGACCTGTTCTACACCCACGGGATCCGGGCCGTGACCATGCGGTACGTCCGCGACGAGGCGGGGATCCCGCTCAAGCGGCTCTACCGGATGTTCCCGTCCAAGGAGGTGCTGGTGGCGGCCAGCCTCAGACGGCGGGACGAGACCGCCCGCACCGCCATCCAGGAGCGGGTGGACGCGGCCGAGAACCCCACCGAGAAGGTCCTGGCCGTCTTCGACTTCCTCAACGACTGGTTCCACCAGCCGGGTTTCCGCGGCTGTGTGTTCGTCGACGCCTTCGGGCAGCTCGGCGGCACCTCCCCCGAGGTGCACGACGTCGTCGTCCGGCACAAGCGGAGCCTGCGCGATCTGGTGATCCGGGCGGTCGAGGAGATGGGGGTGCCGAACGCGCCCGTGGTGGGCGCCCAGCTCGCCGTCCTGGTGGACGGCGCCATGGCGCACGCCACCATCGCCGGTGATCCGGACGCCGCCCGGTACGCCCAGCGCGCCGCCCGGACGGTACTCAACTCCGGGGAGTGACCCGGACCGCCGCGCACCGCCCGCCGGGGCCGCGCCCCGGGGCGCGGCCCCGGCGGGACACCCCGCCTCCCCGGGGACTCCCCCGGACTCTCCCCCGACTTCCCCCGGGCCCCCGGAGCGGCGAGAGCGGAAGGATCCGTACCGACTGGCGCCGCCGTCCGCCGAGCGGGCAAGATCGGTGTCCGGCGGGCGCGCGCGGAGCGCGGCGCCCGCCGGCGGTGGCCGCGCGGGACCGCGGCGGCCCCCGTCTGACGACTACGTGAGTTGGGTTCCAGGAGGACTGTTGTGAGCGGCAAGGTCGAGACACACGAGTTTCGGGCCGAGTCCCGTCAGCTGTTGCAGTTGGTGGTGCACTCGGTCTACTCCAACAAGGACGTCTTCCTGCGGGAGTTGATCTCCAACGCCTCCGACGCGCTGGACAAGCTGCGTCTGGAGTCGCTGCGCGACGACAGCCTCCAGGCGGACACCTCGGATCTGCACGTCACGCTGGAGACCGACCCGGAGGCCCGCACGCTGACCGTGCGGGACAACGGCATCGGCATGTCGCGGGAAGAGGTGCTGAACCTGATCGGCACCATCGCCAAGTCCGGCACCGCGGAGTTCGTCCGCTCCCTGAAGGAGGCGAACAAGAACCAGGACGCCGCCGCGTCCGCCGACCTCATCGGCAACTTCGGCGTCGGGTTCTACTCCAGCTTCATGGTCGCCGACCGGGTCACCCTGGTCACCCGGCGCGCGGGCGAGACGGAGGGCACCCGCTGGGAGTCCGACGGCGGCGACTCGTACCAGGTACAGGCGGTCGACCAGGCGCCGCAGGGCACCTCGGTCACCCTGCACCTGAAGCCGGAGGACTCCGAGGACCACCTCTTCGACTACACGGACCCGAACCGGCTGCGGCAGATCGTCCGCAAGCACTCGGACTTCATCCCCTGGCCGGTGCGGACGACCGTGGAGCGCCCCGGGGAGGGCGAGGACGCCGAACCCGAGCGGACCGTCGAGACGCTCAACTCCATGAAGGCGCTGTGGACCCGCTCCCCCGACGAGATCTCCGAGGAGGAGTACAAGGAGTTCTACCGGCACGTCAGCCACGACTGGACCGACCCGCTGGAGACGATCCACACCCGGGCGGAGGGGACCTTCGAGTACCAGGCGGTGCTCTTCATCCCGTCGCACGCCCCGCTCGACCTCTACCAGCAGGGCGGCCAGCGCGGCGTGCACCTGTACGTGCGGCGGGTGTTCATCATGGACGACTGCACCTCGCTGCTCCCCGACTACCTGCGCTTCGTCTCGGGTGTCGTGGACGCGCAGGACCTCTCGCTGAACGTCTCGCGGGAGGCGCTCCAGCAGGACCGCCAGATCCAGCTGATGCACCGCAGGCTGGTGAAGAAGATCCTCTCCGCCGTCACCTCGCTGCGTACCAAGGACGCCGAGCGCTACCGGGACTTCTGGCGGGAGTTCGGGCCCGCGATGAAGGAGGGGCTGCTCTCGGACGTCGACAACCGGGAGACCCTCCTGGAGCTGGCCTCCTTCCCCTCCACCCACGACCCGAAGGAGCAGACGAGCCTGCGGGACTACGTCTCCCGGATGAAGGAGGGGCAGGAGCACGTCTACTTCCTCACCGGTGACTCCCGCACCCGGCTGGAGAACAGCCCGCACATGGAGGCGTTCCTGGCCAAGGGGTACGAGGTGCTGCTGCTCACCGACCCGGTGGACGAGGTCTGGGTGGAGCAGGTCCGCGAGTACGACGGCGTCAGCCTCCAGTCGATCGCCAAGGGCCAGGTCGACCTGGACGCGGGCGACTCCGAGACCGGGGAGGACGGCGAGGACGGCGCCGACGAGCAGCGGAAGCAGGACTTCGCGTCGCTGCTGGGCTGGATGGGCACCGCGCTCGGCGAGGACGTGAAGGAGGTCCGCCTCTCCTCCCGGCTCACCACCTCGCCCGCGTGCATCGTGGGGGACTCCCACGACCTCACGCCGAACCTGGAGAAGATGTACCGGGCGATGGGCCAGGAACTGCCGCGCGTCAAGCGCATCCTGGAACTGAACCCCGGCCACCAGCTGGTGGCCAGCCTCAAGGACGCGCACAGCGCCAACCAGGAGGACCCGGCGCTGGCGGAGACCGCCGAACTCCTCTACGGCATGGCCCTGCTGGCCGAGGGCGGCGAACTGACCGACCCCGCCCGGTTCACGCGGCTGCTGGCGACCCGGCTGACCGCCGGGCTCTGACCGGTGCGGGCCCCGCGCCCGCACGGCACGCGAGACGCCCCGGCCCACTCGGTGAGTGGGCCGGGGCGTCCGTGTGTGGTCCGGCTCAGATCTCGGTGCCGACGTACTGGATCTCCTGGTACTCGGCGATGCCCTCGAAGCTGCCCTCGCGTCCGCTGCCGGACTGCTTCATCCCGCCGAACGGGGCCGCCGCGTTGGAGATGACGCCCACGTTCAGGCCGAGCAGCCCGAACTCCAGCCGCTCGGCGAACCGCAGGCCCCGGCGCACGTCCCCGGTGAAGACGTAGGAGGCCAGGCCGTACTCGGTGGCGTTGGCCAGCTCCACCGCCTCGTCCTCGGTGCGGAAGGTCGACACCGGGGCGACCGGGCCGAAGATCTCCTCGCGCATGCAGCGGGCGTCGGCGGGCACGCCGGAGAGCAGCGTCGGCGCGAAGAAGTGCCCGGGGCGCTCGACGCGCGCGCCACCCACCTCGACGCGCGCCCCCCGGTCCACCGCGTCCCGGACCAGCGCCTCGATCGAGTCGACGGCCTTGGCCTCCACCAGCGGGCCCAGTGTGACCCCGTCCTCCTGGCCGTCGCCGACGACGACCTCCCGCATGGAGGCGGCCAGCCGCGCCACGAACTCCTCGGCCACCGACTCGTGGACGTAGATCCGGTTGGCCGCGGTGCAGGCCTCACCGCCGTTGCGCAGCTTCGCGGCCATCGCCCCGGCGACCGCCTTGTCCAGGTCGGCGTCCTCGAAGACGACCAGCGGGGCGTTGCCGCCCAGCTCCATCGAGGTGCGCAGGACGTTGTCGGCGGAGGCCCGCAGCAGGGCCTGCCCCACCGGGGTGGACCCGGTGAAGGACAGCTTCCGCAGCCGGGGGTCGGCCAGCAGGGGCTCGCTGACGGCGGAGGCGGAGCCCGCGGGCACCACGTTCAGCACGCCGTCGGGGAGCCCGGCGTCCGCCATGAGCCGCGCGAGGTAGAGCGCGGTCAGCGGGGTGAGGCGGGCGGGCTTGAGCACCATGGTGCAGCCCGCCGCCACGGCCGGGGCGATCTTGCGGGTGGCCATCGCGAGGGGGAAGTTCCACGGGGTGACCAGCAGGCAGGGGCCGACCGGCCGCCGCTGGACGAGCAGCCGCAGCCCGCCCTCCGGGGAACGGGTGTAGCGGGAGTCGTCGCGCACCGCCTCCTCGGCGAACCAGCGCAGGAACTCCCCGCCGTAGGCGACCTCGCCACGGGCCTCGGCCAGCGGCTTGCCCATCTCCAGCGTCATCAGCAGGGCGAGGTCCTCGGCACGCTCCTGCACCAGCTCGAAGGCGCGGCGCAGGATCTCCGCCCGCTGTCGCGCGGGGGTCGCGGCCCAGGACTCCTGGACCTCCGCGGCGGCGTCCAGCGCCGCCACGGCGTCGGCGGACGTCGCGGACGCCACCTCGGTGAGGGCCCCTCCGGTCGCCGGGTTCTCCACCGTGAAGGTGGCGCCGTCCGCGGCGTCCCGCCACTGCCCCCCGATCAGCAGACCGGTCGGGGTCCTCGCCAGCACGTCGCCCACGCGCACGTCGCTCATCGTCTCCCTGCCTCTCTTCGGCCGGTTCGGCCGGTTCTCGGGCCGTCGCGGCCGCGACGGGGCCGCTCGGCCCCGCGCGGTCCGCCGGCGCCGCACGCCTCGCTCACCCGGGTCCCCGTGGATACCGGCCCCGTGCCCGGCCACACGGCGCGGGAGGGGTCGGGCGGGCGGAACGGGCCGCCCGCGCCCGGTGGCGCCAGGCTCACACGCGCGCCCCGGCCCGGGCGACGTGCCCGTGCCCATCCCGGCGCGGGTGTGGTGTGCGTACGTCCACCCCCGGGCGCGGTCAGGGCCGCAGACCCACCCGCGCGTCGCGCACCCGCAGCGCGAGGTGGGTCTCCAGACGGCGCGGCGAGGCGTCCCAGTCCGGCCCGAGCAGCGTGCGGGTGCGGTCCAGCCGCTGCCGCACGGTGTTGCGGTGCACGTGCAGCAGCTCGGCGGTGCGGGCGACGTTCCCGTCGGTCTCCAGGTAGCAGAAGGCGGTGCGGACGAGGTCGGTGCCGTGCCGCTCGTCGTACGCGACCAGTGGGTCGACCCCGGCCGTCAGGCTGCCCGGCAGCCCGCCCCGGCCCGCGAGGTCCAGCAGCGCCCCGAGCATGCCGAGCCGACCGCCGTCCATGACCTCGTCGCGGCCGAGCAGACTCAGCGAGCCCAGGGCGAGTTCGGCGCGCTGGTGCGCGTCGGGCAGCTCCCGCACCCCGTCGGCCGGACCGCCCACCCCGGCGCGCACCGGCCAGCCGTGGTCGGCGAAGGCGCGGCGCAGCCGGGCCTCCCAGCGGGGGTCGGAGGTCACCAGGCACACGTGGTCGCCGTGCTGGGCGGTGAGCGCGCCGGGGCCGAGCGCCGCGTGCAGCGCCCGCAGCCGGGTGTGGACGGCGTCCCTGGGGACGGCGACGGCCACGCTCCACAGCCGGTCGCCGGGGCGCAACCCCCAGTGGTGCATGCGCCTCGCGAGGCGTTCGCGCGGCACCTCCCGCCCCGCGAGGAGGTCGTCGAGCAGGTCGTGCCCGCGCCGCAGGTCGGCGTCCTCCGCGGCGCGGGCGAACAGCAGGGCGAGGGCCACGTGCACGCTGACCCGCTCCAGCAGCGCGCGCCCGGCCTCGTCGACGGGGGTGGCGCACTCCAGCGTCCCCAGGTGCTCCCCGGCGGCCGTGACGTCCACCGCGATCGCCTCGCCGCCGCCTCCGCCGTCCCCGCCCGGGCCGGGCGTGCCCGGTCCGCCGTCTCCGGGCGCGTCCGTGGTGGAGGCGACCGGGCCGCCGCCGGGGCCGCGCAGCCGCAGCGCGGTGCCGACCTCCCGGGCGCCGAGCGCGAGCACCCGGCGTACGTCCGGCTCGGCCATCACGGCCTGCATCAGCCGCCGGTCGAGGTCGAGAACCCGCGTGGCCAGGGCCAGTTCGGCCGCGGCGCGGCGCTCCTGCGCCTCCAGCCGCTCGGCGAACCGGGTCAGCTCCTCGAAGCGCAGGGAGTTGTCGAGCGCCACCGCCGCCTGCTTGCCGATCGACTCGACGCAGCCGACCTCCTCGGGCGTGTACTGGCGCCGCCGCCGTTCGGCCACCACCAGCGCCCCGATGACCCGGCCCTCGACGGTCAGCGGGGCGCCCATGATCGACTGCACGCCCTCGCCGCGGACGATCTCGTCCACCTCCGGTGAGTGCACCAGCGCCTCGTCCTCCAGATAGCCGGAGGTGCGGTACGGCGCGAGCCCCGTGGCCGCCTGTCCGAGCACGCCCTCGCCCAGTGGCATCCGCAGCGTCCGGTAGGCGGTGGTGGTCACCCCCTCCGACCAGCGAATGTAGGTCTCCCCGCGGTCCCGGTCGTTCAGGCTGATGTAGGCCATGTCCGCGCCGACGACGCTGCGGGTGCGGCGCACGATCGCCTGGAGCTGCGCCTCGACGTCACGGAGGGTGGCCAGATCGGCGGCGGTGTCGAGCAGTACGCGCAGCAGGTGCTCCCGCGACCCACCCGAAATGTTCATCATGCACACAAGGTACGACGTGTTGTGGGCGGGACTCCGTCGCCCCCACGGTGCGCGCCCGGGAAACTCGACCCGACCCACGACGACGGGACGGCAGGTCCGTACCCGCCCGGAACGCATGACGACGACGTCCGTGCGGACCTGGGCCCGCCGATCCCCGACGATCACCGGTGCCCGGTCCCGGCGGCCCATCCGCCCGGCGTCGGAAAGAGGTGACCTGGAGTGCGCATCACTGGAGCCGTTCTGGAGGAGATCGGACGGTCGCGTCCCTACGCGGAGTCGACGCCGATCAGCGTGTGCGAGCTGGACCTCTCGGAGCCGGGCCCGACCGAGGTGCGCGTCCGCATCGAGGCCGCCGGGATCTGCCACTCCGACCTCTCGGTCGTGGACGGCAACCGTGTCCGCCCGCTGCCGATGCTCCTCGGGCACGAGGCCGCCGGCCGGGTCGAGGCCGTCGGCGCCGAGGTCGACCTGGAGCCCGGGCAGCGGGTCGTGATGGCCTTCCTGCCGCGCTGTGAGGACTGTCCCGGCTGCGCCACCGACGGGCGGCTGCCCTGCGGTCCCGGCTCCGCCGCCAACAACGAGGGGACGCTGCTGCACGGCGGCCGTCACCTGTCCCGCGACGGCGAGACCGTCCAGCACCACCTGGGCGTCTCGGGCTTCGCGACGCACGCGGTGGTCGACCGGGCCTCCGTGGTGCCCGTCGGCGACGACATCCCCCCGGAGGTCGCCGCGGTGCTCGGCTGCGCGGTGCTCACCGGCGGCGGGGCGCTGCTCAACGCGGTGCGGCCGGAGCCTGGCGAGAGCGTCATGGTGGTGGGGCTCGGCGGGGTCGGCATGGCCGCGCTGCTCGCCGCCGTCGCGGAGCGCACCGGTGAGGTCATCGCCGTCGACACGGTCCCCGAGAAGCTGGAGCTGGCCCGGGAGTTCGGCGCCGACCGCGTGTACACCCCGTCCGAGGTCGCCGAGGGGGGCGTCCGCGCCTCCCACGTGATCGAGTGCGCCGGACACCCCCGCGCCTTCGAGACCGCCTTCGGCGCTACCGCGCCGGGCGGCCGGACCGTCACCGTCGGGCTGCCCGACCCGGCGGCCCGCTCCGAGATCTCCCCGCTCACGCTGACCGGCGAGGCCCGGACGGTGATCGGCTCGTACCTGGGCTCCGCCGTTCCGGCGCGCGATATCCCGCGCTTCGCCCAGTGGTGGCGCGAGGGCCGCCTTCCGGTGGAGCGGATGATCAGCCGTCGCATCGCGCTCTCACAGGTCAACGAGGCGATGGACGAGCTGGCGGACGGCCGGGCCGTGCGGCAGGTCATCCTCTTCGACGACGCCTGACGCCGTCCGGGGCGGGCGGTGGCCAGCCACCGCCCGCCCCTCCTTCTCCCCCACTCCACACGGCGGGCCTGCCGGGTCTCCTCGGGCTCCGGACGGCAGCCGCGTGCGCCATCCCCGGTACGGCGGTGCTGAGGCCGCCCCGATCCACCCGAGGAACCACCCGTGAAGAAGACCCCGAGTCGCGCCCCCGACGCGCTCTCCCCCCACTGGAAGGTCGGCCCGTTCGACGTCCGGTTGCCGTTCGTGCACTACCGGTTCGAGTGGCAGGACTACAGCCAGGGCCTGCTGATGTGCGCTGTCGACCTCTCGGCCATCCCGCTGATGACCGAGCTGCTCGGGATGCCGTTCGAGGTGGCGCTCGCCGTCGTCGTCCTCAACGGCCTGCTGTACCTGCTGCACCACCTGCTGGGTGACCCCGTCGTACCCGGCTGGATCACGCCCGCCATCCCGCTGCTGATGGCCTACTGCTCGCAGTTCCCCGAGGGGGAGGAGCGGGTACACGCCCTGATCGCCTTCCAGTTGATGCTCGCCGCGCTGTCGATCTTCCTCGGTGTGACAGGACTGGCGAGCAAGGTGGTGCGGATCGTCCCGAACGCGCTGCGCGCCGGGGTGATCATCGGCGCCGGGTTCGCGGCCGTGCAGGGCGTGTTCGAGGCGGGCGGGCGGTTCGACACCTTCCCCGTCACCATCACCGTGGCCGTCGCCCTCGCCTTCTACCTGATGTACTCGCGGCACTTCGCGGGCCTTCAGCGGCGCTCGCGGGTCTGGCGGACCATCGGTGGCCTCGGCATCCTGCCGTGCGTCCTGCTGGCCGTGTTCGTCGCCCCGCTGTTCGGCGAGGCCCCCTGGCCGACGATCGAGTGGGGCTTCTCCTCCCCCGACTTCGTCACCCTGTGGACCGACTACACGGTGTTCGGCCTCGGCCTGCCGCCGCTGTCGATGTTCCTCACCGCCGTGCCCACCGTGCTCGCCGCCTACATCGTCGTCTTCGGCGACGTCCTCCAGGCCCGCTCCGTGCTGGGCGAGGCGGCCAAGGCCCGCCCGGACGAGGCCGTCCGGTACAACCCGAACCGCGCCCACATGATCTTCGGCGGCCGGAACATGCTGATGGGCGTCTTCGGACCGGACACCGCGATGTGCGGCCCGCTCTGGGCGGCCATGCACGTGACGATCTCGGAGCGGTACAAGAAGGGCCGCGACACGATGCGGTCGATCTTCGGCGGCGCGGGCTCCTTCCGCTGGGGCACGAACACGGCGCTCTGGCTGATGCCGATCGTCAGCCTGCTGGAGCCCATCCTGGGCGTGGCGCTCGCGCTGACCCTGATCATCCAGGGCTACGTCAGCGTGCGGGTCGGTGTCCTGGAGTCCCGCAGCCGCACCGACCTGGGCATCGCGGGGGTGACCGGCGCCGTGCTCGCCGTGCAGGGCGCGTCCTGGGGCTTCGTCACCGGCATCCTGCTGTGCCTCGTCATCTACGGACGGCGGTTCTTCAGCGGCGAGGACGACGGCGTCATCAACCACGACGATGACGAGACCGGCGGCCCGGACGGCGCCGTCCACCCGGCCGACGGGGCCGAAGCGGCCCACCCGGGCGACGCGACCGGCCCGGCCACGGGCGAGGCCACCGGCGGCACCGGCGGCACGGCCCCCGGCGGCGTCCCGTCCGTCGCGCCGGCCCCGGTCGCCGTAGGAAGCGAGGGGGCGCGGGAGGCGCGGCCGCGCGGCGACGGCGCACGGGACCGCGACACCGCCGAGCGCTGACGTCCGAGCCCCGGTCCGGCCCCACGGTCCGGCGGTTCCCAGCTCACCGGCGCGGGCTCTCCCCCGGGAGGGCCCGTGCCGCGTCTCCCCCGCCGGTCTCCCGGCTCGCCTCTCGGACGGCGCGCCCAGCGGACGGGGCCGTTCACGCCCCGGCGGTGTCCAGCTCCTGGCTCGCGCACGACAGACCACGGCAGCCACCGGCACCGGCGGGTACCGCCACGTCCTGGCACCAGCAGAACGCGCAGGCCGCGACGATCCCCACCTGGAGGCGGGAGCGCAGCCGCAGTTTGCTCATGATGCGCGTGAGGTGGACCCGGGCCGTGCGCTCCGAGATGGAGAGGCGCTTGGCGATGGCCCGGTTGTCCTTGCCCATGCCGACCAGCTGGAACACCTCCTCCTCCCGTTCGGTGAGCGTGGCGATGTACGCGTAGCTCGCGCGGAGACTCGGCGGGGCGCACTTGGCGGCCCCCACCCGCGAGCCGTCAGCCAGATCCCCGCCGCGCGACCCGTCCCCCATGGCGTCCTCCTCCGCTCTCGGTTCCGGGGAGGAGGACGCGGACGTCCCGTCGGCCGCGGGGACACTCCGCCACGACGCGGGGCCGACGGTGGACCCGCCAGCGGAACCCCACGTTCCGTCGAACCGACTCCCCGGGTTTCACCGGGATTTTCGCACCGGTGCAGGGCTGGCTACACGGTGTTTCGGGCAGCGCCGAAACACCGTGCGCGCGACCGGTCAGGTGCGGAGGGGGACGCGGCGAGCGGCACGGTGGGGGAACCGCGCTCCCTCTCCGTACCGGGCCCGGCGGCGGTGCGGCACACCAGCCCGGTGCCCTCGGCCGGGGGCCAGCGGCCGTTCCGGTACCGGCTCGGCCGCGACGCGCACACCGGGGCGCGCGGTGGACGGCGGCGGCGGACGCCGCGGGCCGTGTCGGCGGCGCGCGATCGGCGGAGCCGGGCGGGCGGGGTCAGCCGGGGTGGCGGAGCGGGGGTGGCGGGTCCTGGACCGCGGCGGGGTCTGCCGCCGCCGCGCGGGCCCAGGCCGAGAGGGCCGCGGCGGCGACGCCGTGCGGCGGCCGCTCGGCGAACGGGGCGAGCCCGTCGGCGGCGCGCCGGAGCAGCGCCGCCGCGCCGTTGGGGTTGCCCCGGGCGGCGTGGGTGAGACCGACGGCGAACTGGGCGAGCGACCTCCAGAGCCGGCGTTCGTTCGCCGGGCCGGACTTCCAGGCGTCCTCCAGGACCTCGTGGGCGTGGAAGGGCATGCCGGCGTCGAGGAGGTGCTGGGCCTCGGTGAGGGTCTCGTCGGGGGTGCGGACGACGCCCTCGGGCGCGCGGGCGACGCCCCGGGTGCCGTAGGGCAGGGGGCGCCCCAGTCCGTCGCGGGGGCGGGCGTTCCGGGCCCGCCCGGTGGCCGGATCCCGATCCCGGGACCGGGCGGGGGCGGCCGCCCCCTCACTGGTCTCCGGTCCGGGGGCCGTCGGCCCGGTCCCGGTGAACTCGGCCCCGGCGGGCCCCGGTTCGGCGGACTCGGTCTCCGCCCGCTCCGGCCCGGCGGGCCCGCTCTCCGGCTCGGCGTCGGCGGTGGCGCCGCAGCGGGGGCAGGGGGTGCCGGGATCGGCCGTGTCGCGGACGGCGCCGCACTCCGGGCAGACCAGCGCGGCCCAGCAGGCGGGGTCGCCCCCCTCGCGGTCGTCGCTCACCGGTGCCTCCTTCGCCTCCGCACGTCATGGCCGGTCACCACCGGGCAGCCTACGCGCAAGCCGTCCGCGAGGTCAGCCCGCGCGAGCGGGGCCGCACTGGGCCGCGCGGGGCCCGGAGGTACCGCGGTACCTCCGGGCGACCGGGAGGGCTACGGCCCTCAGGCCGCGCGCAGTTCGATCATGAAGAAGTTCTCCCTGACCCGCGTCGTGCCGGTCAGCCGCAGCCCCGCCCCCCGGGCCAGCTCCGCCCAGTCGGCCTCGGTGCGCTCCCCGCTGGCGAAGACCGTGTGCATCTGGAGGTCGAACACGATGTCCTGCGCGTCGTCGTGGTCCCCGCTGATCCGCTCGAACAGCACGACGCGGCGGTCGTCCGCCGCCGCTGCCACCCGGCGCAGAATGGCCGTGGCCTCCGCGTCCGGCCAGTCGTGCAGCACCTGCGCGAGCACGTAGACGTCGGCGTCCTCCGGCAGCGCCTCGAAGAAGCTGCGACCCACGATCCGGACGCGCTCGGCCAGCCCCCGTCCGGCGAGTTCGGCGCGGCCCCGCTCGGCGGTCGTCGGCAGGTCGAGCAGGGTGCCGGAGGTGTGGGGGTAGGCCGTGAGGACGCGGCCGAGCAGGGTGCCGGTGCCGCCGCCCACGTCCATGACGTGCTCGTCGGTGAGGTCCAGCGCCTCGACGGCCCGTGGCGACCACATCTCCGTCCAGTGGCCCAGCACCTCGTCGAAGGTGCGGCCGAGCCGTTCCTCGGTGGCGAGTTCCGCCCAGAAGTCGTGGCCCCTGACGTGGGTGAAGCCGGAGGTGCCGGTGCGCAGGGTGTGCACGATGCCGGGCCAGGCGTCGTCCAGCCGGGAGTATCCGTTCCGGCGGTCGAGCCCGCTGTGGGCGGTCTCCTCCAGCAACACCGCCCCGAAGGGGGTCAGTTCGACGGTCTCGGCGGCGCCCGCCTTGCCACCGAGGGTGCAGAAGCCCTCCTGTTCGAGGACGCGGAGCAGGCGGCGCAGCCCTCCCTGGGTGACCTCCGCCGCCTCGGCGAGCGCGGCGATGGTGCGGTGGCCGTCCGTGACGTGCTCGGCGAGGTCGAGGGTGAGCGCCGCTCGGATGGCGTGCGGCACCCCGAGTCCGGTCTTCCGCCGCAGGGTGTGCAGCGCCAGGCCCATCTCCTCCTGGGTCTGGCCCGCGCGCCAGTACCCGGCGACGTCGGTGAACCCGGGGTCCACGCCGCGGTCCTGGCGGAACCAGCGGCGCAGGGGGCGCAGCGTGCCCGCCTCCCCGGCGGCCCACGCGTACACCCGCCCGTCGCGCCAGGGCGCCGCCCGTACCGCGTCCATCAGCCCGTCGGGACCGGCGGTGTCGCGGTGCACCCACGTCAGATGGAGGTCGGTCGCGTGGTCGAGGGTCTGTTCCTCGCTGGCGGTGGGGACGGAGACCACGGCCGTCACCGGGGTGCCCGCGGGCAGCTCCTCGATGCGCCGGGCGATGGCGGGCAGCGCGGTCTCGTCACCGACGAGGAAGTACCAGTCGATGCCGTCCGGGAGGACGGTCGTACCGCGGGGCCCGGCGACGTGCACGCGCTGGCCGGGGGCCACCCGCTCCGCCCACTCGGCGGCGATCCCGCCGCGGTGCCGGACGAAGTCCAGCTCCAGGCGGCGCCGTTCGGGGTCGTAGCGGCGCGGGGTGTAGTCGCGGGAGCGGCCGATGGCCTCGCGGGTCCAGTCCAGGTGGCCGTCGTCCTGGACGGGTGGCGCCACCGGCGGCGTCCCCTCGGGGACCCCGGGCCCGTCGGTGATCACGATCTTGACGTGGTCGTCGGCGTTCTCGGTGCGGAACGGCTCGATGGCGTACCCGTTGTTCCGGAACGCGCCGAGCTGTTCGCCAGTCAGAACGACCCGGCGGGTGAGGGGGGTGACGTCGAAGACCTCCAGGACCTCCAGCTCACGGATGTAGATCGGGAACGCCCGGTGTTCGCGGCCGGCCATCAGGAGGAGGTCCCTTCGGAGGTGTACCGCTGTGCGGCGGTGGTCAGTTCCGTCACCTGCTGGTTGGCGGCGGCGAAGGTGTAGATGGTCGCGGAGGTGAGCGGGAAGACGTTGCCCGCCTTCACCGCGGGAAGACGTTTGAAGGACTCACTCCGCAGCAGCTTGTCCACGTCCGGCTCCTTCTTCCCGTGCAGGTCGACGGCGTAGAAGAGCACGTCGGCCCCGTTGAGGTCCGGGATGTTCTCGCTGGCCAGCTCCTCCACGTAGCGCGCGGGCCGCTTGGTGTACCGGTCCATATAACCGAAGCCCGCGGCGTCCAGCCGCTCCCAGGCGAGCGACTTCTTCGTCGATATCCAGTTCTTGCCGCCGTCGGTGCTGAGATGGACGGCCTTGGCGCCACGGAGCCGCTTGCCGTGGCGGCGCTCGATGGCGGCCAGCTTCTTGCTGAGCGCGGCGTTGTCCCGTTCGAAGCCGGTCGACTTCCCCACCACGTCGGCGAGTTGGGGGTAGTTCTTCCAGACGTCCGGCGGTTCGGCGATCTTGAGGATCACCGTGGGAGCGATGTCCTCCAGCTCGTCGTAGTCGATCCCGATGTTGCCGTGGTCCATGCCGACGATCAGGTCCGGCTTGGCCTTGATGACCTTCTCCACGTCGACGCCCTGGAAGGTCCCGACCGTGGGGATGTCCTCGTACTTCGCGTAGGTCCCGGCGTCCATCTCGCCCTTGAGGAACTCGCCCTCCAGCGCCGCTACCGGCTTCACGCCGAGGTCGGCCAGTTCGGAGCCGGTGCGCCAGAGCGCCACCACACGCTTGGGTTTGACGGGGACTCCGGAGATGTCGCCGTTCATGGTGTCGCGCACGGTTCGGGTCTCCCCGCCGTTCTTCCCACCGTCCGCCGTGTCATCGGAAGTTGAGCCTCCGCAGGCGGCCAGCGTCAGCATCGCTCCCACGGCCGCGACGGCGAGGGCGGCTCGGGTTCTGCGTCCTGTCATCGTGTGATTCGCCTCCAATGAGATTTAGGTTAGCCTAACCTTCGTGAGATTCAAGCCACCTCCAGCGGGGCTCCGACTCCCGCTCGCCGCCGGGCTGCTGACCGTGGGAACCGGCCTCGCCGTCCTGCTCAGCCTCGCGTTCGGCAGCAACGCCATCCCCTTCGGCGAAGTCCTCGCGGCCGTCCTCACCGACGTGGATTCGGACAACGCCACCGTCATCAGTTCGCAGCGGCTGCCCCGCACGCTGCTCGGGCTCGCGGTCGGCCTCGCGCTCGGCATGGCGGGCGCCCTGATGCAGGGCCACACCCGCAACCCGCTGGCCGACCCCGGGCTGTTCGGCGTCAACGCGGGCGCCGCCTTCGCCGTCGCCGGTCTCACCTACGGGCTGGGCGTCGGCTCCGCCACCGCACACGTCGGCGCCGCGCTCGCCGGTGCGGCCCTCGTCACCGCGCTCGTCGCGCTGTTCGGGCTGCGCGGCACCAACCGGGGCGCGCTCGTCATGCTCGCCATCGCCGGTACCACCCTCAGCGCGCTGCTCACCGCGCTCACCACGGCGCTGGTCCTGCTGGACAAGAACACCCTGAACGTCATGCGGTTCTGGCAGGTCGGCGCGCTCGCCGACCGGGACTACACGATGCCGGCGCTGGTCGTCCCGCTGCTCGCGGCCGGCTGCGTGCTCGCCCTGGTCAACTCCTTCTCCCTGAACGGCCTCGGGCTGGGTGACGAGGTGGCGCACGCGCTCGGCACCCGGGTCCGCCGCAGCCGGATCACCGGCGTCCTCGCCATCACGCTGCTCGCCGGACCGGCCACCGCGGTCTGCGGGCCGATCGCCTTCCTCGGCCTGGTCGCCCCGCACACCGCCCGGGTCCTGGCCCGGCACGACCAGCGCTGGCTGGTGCCGCTCTCCGGACTGACCGGCGCGATCGTGCTGCTCCTGGCCGACACCCTCGGGCGGGTCAGCGCCCGCCCCGGCGAACTGGAGGTCGGCATCGTGATGGCCGTCATCGGCGCCCCCGTGCTGCTCGCCGTCACCCGCCGCAGAAGGCTGGTGGCCCTGTGACGACCACGCGATCCACCACCCTGGAGCGGCCGTCGGAGCACCGGCCGGAGCAACAGCCCCCGCGGGGGCTGCGGTTCGCGCTGGACCCGCGCCGCGGGGTGCGGCTCGGCCCGGTCGCGGTACCGCTGCGCCCCCGCGCCGTGCTGGTGACCGCGGTGATGGTGCCCGCGCTGCTCGCGCTCTGCGCCGTCGGGGTGTTCACCGGCAGCGTGCACCTTCCCGCCGACCGGGTGCTGGCGGCGCTCAGCGGGAGCGGCAGCCAGCTGGAGAACCTCGTCGTCCTCGACCACCGGTTCTCCCGGGCCGTCGCCGCCGTCCTCGTCGGCTGCGCGCTCGGCTGCGCCGGGGCGCTGACCCAGTCCGTCACCCGCAACCCCATCGCCAGCCCGGACATCCTCGGGGTGGCCAGCGGCGCCGGGTTCTTCGCGGTGCTGCTCGTCACCCAGCCGTCGATCGCCTCGCACACCGGGGAGAACGCGGCGACTGAACTCCTCGCGCCGGTCGCGGTGCTCGGCGGGATCGTCACCACCGCCGTCATCCTGGCACTCGCCTGGCGGGGCGGTTTCGACGGGCTGCGGCTCATCCTCGTCGGGCTGAGCGTCAACGCCATCGCCCTGGCCGGGACCTCCTGGCTGCTGACCCGGGCCGAGCTGGAGGACGCGCAGATCGCCACCCGCTGGCTCACCGGCTCCCTGGAGGGCGTACGGATGCCGGACGTCACCGCGCTCACCCCGGTGGTGCTCTGCGGCCTCGTCCTCTGCGCGGCGCTCGCCCGCGACCTGGGCGCGCTGCGGCTGGGCCGGGACGTGGCCCCCGGGCTGGGCACCCGGCCCGGGCGGACCGAGGCGCTGGCGCTGCTCCTCGCCGTCGTCCTCGTCTCGGGCGCGACGGCGGTCGCCGGGCCGATCGCCTTCGTCGCGTTCGTCGCGCCGCAGGTCGCGATGCGTCTGTTCGGCACGCCCGGCCCGCCGCCGCTCGCCGCCGGGCTGACCGGCGCGCTGCTCGTCCTGGCGGCGGACATGACGGCCCAGCGGCTGCCCGCCGAACTGCCGGTGGGCGTGCCCACGGCCGTCCTCGGCGCCCCCTACCTGCTGTACCTGTTGAACCACCACCGGCGGAGAACCAGTGTCTGAGGAGAAGTCCGGGGCCAGTCCCCTGAGCGCGCGCGGCGTCAGCGCCGGGTACGGGCGGAAGACCGTGCTCGGCGACCTGTCGCTGGAGATACCCCGCGGGCGGGTCACCACCGTCATCGGGGCGAACGGCTGCGGCAAGTCGACCCTGTTGCGGGTCTTCGCGCGGCTGATGACCCCCACCGCGGGTCAGGTGCTGCTGGAGGGCGAGCCGCTCGCCGGGCTCCGCCCGCGCGACCTCGCCCGGAGGGTGACGCTGCTGCCGCAGAACCCGGTGGCGCCGGAGGGGATGACCGTCGCGGACCTGGCGGCGCGCGGACGCCAGCCGCACCAGCCCTGGTACCGCCGCTGGGACCCGGAGGACGACCGGATCGCGGCCGAGGCGATGGCCGCGACCGGCGTCGGCGAGCTCGCGGACACCCCGCTGGAGGAACTCTCCGGCGGCCAGCGTCAACGGGCCTGGATCGCGATGGCGTTGGCCCAGCAGACCGAGCTGATGCTGCTCGACGAGCCCACCAACCACCTCGACCTCGCCTACGCCGTGGAGGTGCTCGACCTGGTCGTGCGGCTCTGCCGGGACACCGGCCGCACCATCGTCATGGTGCTGCACGACCTCAACCTCGCCGCCCGCTACAGCGACCACCTCGCGGTGATGCGGGACGGCACGCTGGCCGCGCAGGGCCCGCCCCGGTCCGTCCTGACGCCGGAACTGCTGTGGGACAGCTTCGGGTTGCGCGCCCACGTCTTCGACGATCCGCTGGACGGACTGCCCACCGTGGTGGCCGCCCGCACCCAGCGGGCCTGACCCCGCCCGGCGGGGCTGGCCGTCCCGGCCGTGGGGGCCGGGCGCGAACTCGCCGGCCCGGAGGGCCCGTTCGCCCCGCCGGGCCAGCCCACGCGAAGCGCCCGCGGTCCCCCAGGAGGGGAACCGCGGGCGCGCGTCCGGCTGTTGTCAGCCGGGCGACCTCACATCCCGCAGCTGGGAGCCGACCAGGACTTGCCGCCGCCGCCCGCGACGTGGGTGTGGTCGTCGTGACCGGGGTAGCCCGGGCCGAGGATCTCACCGAAGCCGTGGTTCCGGGCTTCGAGGGCCAGGGCGCAGAAGCCCTGGGACCCGGCGCCCAGGTCGGCCGCGTGGCCGTACAGGTGACGGCTGTTGGGCGCGCCGCCCACGTTGTCGTTGCAGGAGACGCTGCGGAAGCCGCCGTTGACGACGATCGGCTTGTCGCCCATGGCGTGCCGCATGGCCTGCAACTTCCACATGGTGACCAGGGCGTTGGCCTTGGCGGTGGCCGCCGAGACCTTTCCGCCGGACCAGTCGGAGTTGCAGTTGTTCAGCTCACTCCAGTCGAAGTTGACCGGCGAGCAGTCGTCGTCCTGGAGTTCGTAGATCTTGTCGAAGGTGGCCTGGTCCGCGACGCCGCTGCCGCTCAGCCCGTACGCCTCCTGGAAGCGCTTCACCGCCGCCTTGGTCGCGGGGCCGAACTCGCCGTCGATCGCGATGTCCTCACCCGACGCCGGGTAGCCCGCCACCCGGATCTGGAGCTGCCGCACGGCGTCGCCGGAGGCGCCCTCCTTCAGCTCGTCGCTCCAGGTGTAACAGGCGTCGGCGGGCGCGGCGTCGGCGGACGGCGCCGGGGCGGTGGACTGGCTGGAGCTGGCGGAGGCGGGCGCGGCGAACAGCATTCCGGCGCTGGCCACCGCCGCCACGAACAGCGTGGTGGAACGTCGTGATGTCATGTGGGGAGACCTCTGCTCGGTCGATGACATGGTCAGGCCGGAGCCTCGCGAGCCACCCCGCGTTTGTCAATGCGCCCGCTCCGTCCTTAACTCCCTTGTGTCCAGGGCTCATTGGACTAGCCCGCGGAAACGGGGAGGGGAGCCCCGGTCCGTCCGGGAGGAGCGGCGGGGCACCCGGATACCGGACGCCCGGCACCCGCCCCGGGGCCCGGGAGGAGGTCCGGGGGGGGCGGGGTGTCAGGGTGTCCAGGGGCCGAGGCGGTCGAGTCGGCGGCGCTGCTGGCGTGCGGTGGCGGCGTCCAGGCCCTGGTCGCGCACGGTGAGGTGCCCGGCGACGGCCGCGCGGTGCTCGACGGTCTTCTGGTCGTCGTACTTGAACTTGGCCCGTACCTCGGTGACCGCGAGCCGCAGTCCGCGGATGCCGGACAGCATCCGGCCGTAGGGCGGCTTCCCGGGCTCGACGGCGGCGTGGTCGCCGTCCGGCTGGAAGTGCGCGAGCTGCCGGCGCAACAGCTCGGCCTTGGCGTCCGGTTCGTCCACGAGGTGGGCGTGGCAGCTGAACTGGACGGCCGTGTAGTAGCTGGTGGGGACCCCGTCGGTGGGGGGCACGCCGTCCTTCGCTCGCCAGGGGCCGGGGATGAAGGCGTAGTCGCCGACGACGGTGAGGACGACGCGCGGATCGCGCTCGAGCGCCGTCCAGACCGGGTTGGGCCGGGCGAGATGGACCAGCAGGTCCGCGCCGTCCGGGCTGAAGTGGGTGGGGACGACGGCGGGCGGCTGGCCGGGCGGGCCGTTGACGCTCAGTTGCCCGAAGTCGTGGCCCTCAAGGATCCAGTCGCGCCACTCGGCCTCGTCCAGGCTGGCGTCCCAGGGGTGGATGAGCACGCTGTCCTCCTCGCGGTGGCCGCTCGCGGACGAGCCGGTGGTGGTCCGCCCGCCACGGTAGCCGCCCGGTGGCGGGCCCCGACGTCCCGGCCCCGGTCAGGCCGCCCCGTCCCGGTCAGCGCCGCCCGCACGGCTAGGCCAGCGCGCTCCGGACCCCGAGGACGAGCAGCACCGCGCCGGTGGCCCGGGCCACCCGCTCCCGGTACCGGGGCCGCCGCAGGGTGTCCGCGGCCCGGTGGATGAGGAGCGTCCAGACGCCCAGCCAGGCCGCCACCAGCAGCGCGTGGGCGGCGGCCAGGGTGAGGATCTGGCCGCCCAACGGGCGGTCCGGCACGAGGAACTGGGGTACGAGGGTCAGGTAGACCGCCGCCGCCTTCGGGTTGAGGACGTTGGCGAGCGTCGCCTGCGTGTAGGCGGAGTCCGGCCACCACGCCGGGCGGCGGGCGGCGGCGCCCGGCGGCTTCCGGGCGGAGCACCAGGTCCACAGGCCCAGGGCTACGAGGTAGGCCGCGCCGAGCAGCCGGACGGCGGTGAGGGCCCGGCTGGAGTGCAGGACCAGCGCCGACAGTCCGGCCAGCGCAAGCAGGGCGTGGGCGTGGATGCCGGTGGCCGTGCCGAGGATGACGGGCACGGCCCGGCGGCGCCCGGCTCCGGCGGTGTGCCGCAGCAGCAGCGCCAGGCTGGCGCCCGGGGTGGCGACCAGGGGAAGGAGCGCCACCAGGAACCCCAGGACGGCGTGCGGCGGGATCACGGTGCCTCCGGGCTCGGCGGGTTCAGGGCAGCACGCGGAAGTGGGTGGTCAGCCGCCCGTCGTCGTCGAGGACGTGGAAGGCGAGACCGGGCGGCTGGTCCGGGTCGACGGGAGGGCCGCCCTCCCAGGGCAGACGCAGGGTCGAGGTGACGGCCGGTGCGGTGACCAGCGGGAGTCCGGCGAAGTTCGAGACGGCCGCGGTGTGCGCGTGCCCGGTGAGCACGGCGGCGATCCGGGGGTGCGCGTCGAGCAGGGCGGCCAGTCTCGCCGGTTCCCGGAGCCGGATGGCGTCGGGCAGCGGGTGGTGGAGAACGACGGGCGGATGGTGGAAGGCGAGCAACGCCCGGGTCTCGCCCGGCAGTTCGGCGAGCCGCTGCTCGATCCAGCGCAGCGTGCCGGCGTCGAGCAGGCCCTCGTCGCGGCCGGGGACGCTGGAGTCGCACAGCAGGACGGCGGTTCCGGCGACGTGGTGCAGCCGGTTCACCGGCCCGTCGCCGGGTGCCTCCCCGAGCAGGGCCGTGCGGTAGGCGGAGCGCACGTCGTGGTTACCGGGGCAGGTGAGCACCGGGAAGGGGCCGCTGAGCAACTCGGCCGCCAGGGCGTACTCGTCCTCCTCCCCGTGGTCGGCGATATCGCCGGTGACGAGGACGGCGTCGACCGGGCGGGGCAGGGAGCGCAGGTGCTCCAGGACCCGTTCGGCGCGCCGGGTGGCCCGTGCGCCCCCGTCCAGATGCAGGTCGCTGACCTGGGCCAGAAGCGTCGTCATCGGCTGTTCCCTCCCCGGGGCGGCGGCAGGCGCGCACGCGTCGGACGCGGAGGCGCACGACGCGGCGGGCACGGCGAACGCCCGCGCCTAACGGTAATTTCCATTTTTCCGTTAGATAGCCTAGGCGCGGCGGCGCGGTGTGCTCAAGTGGGGGCGGTGGAAGGGGTGGTCACGCCCCGGCACCACGGAGCGAGGCCGGGAGCCGTGGGGAGCGGCGAGGACGTGGGAGGAGGCGCCGATGGAGAGCGGGCTGGCGCTGGAGCTGGCGAGCACGATCCGGCACGACGGGGACGGCGGCGTCACCGACGACCTCGCCACGCCCGCCGGGGCGACCCGCTGGGTCCGGGCGCGGGAGGAGCTGCTGGACGGCGTCCCCGTGCGGGAGCTGGTGGTGGACGAACGGCTCCGGGCGGAGATCACCGGGGTGCGGCGGGCCGTCCGCGCCCTGTTCGCCCGGGCCGTCGAGCCCGCTCCCCCCAGTCCGGCCGACGCCGGTGAACTGCCGCCGTGGGAGCGGGCGCTGGCCCATCTGAACCAGACCGCCGCACTGGAGCGGGTGGTTCCCCGGCTGGACTGGCCGCCGGACGGAGACCCGGCACCCCGGCTGCTGCCGACCGAGCCGGACCCGCGGGTCCGGCTTCTGGCGGCGCTGGCCCGCTCGGCCATCGACTTCCTGGGCGGACCTCGACGCGCGCGGCTGCGGGCCTGCGCCGCACCGCGCTGCGTGCGCTACTTCGTCAAGAGCCACGGGCGGCAGGAGTGGTGCAAACCCTCCTGCGGCAACCGCGCCCGGGCGGCCCGCCACTACCGGCGTCAGCGCGCGGCGGCGGAGGGCGGTCCCGCCGCCGCGCACCCCTGACGGCCGGGGGTCACAGCTCGCGGAGGAAGCCCCGGAGGATCTCGTTGAAGGCGTCCGGGCGCTCCATGTTGGGGTAGTGCGCGGCGCCGTCGAGCGACACCGCCCGGCCGCCCGGGACGGTGCGGGCGAGCCGTTCGGCCATGCCGACGTGGTCGGGTGAGTCGAGGGCGCCGTTGACGGCGAGCGTGGGCACGCCGATCCCGGCCACGCGGTTCCAGGTGTCGGCCACCGGGATCCGCCAGTCCGGCTCGTCCGCGGTGTGCTGGGACATCGTGCCCCGCGCCATTCCGCGCAGGCGCCCGACGACCTCGGGGTCGAGCTGGTCGAGCCCACGGTGCGGGCCCGCGCCGAGGAGGGTGAACGCCTCGACGGAGGCGTCCAGATCACCCGCGGCCATCGCCGCCTGCCAGGCGCCCAGGGTCTGCTGGGTCCAGGGGTCGGTGAAGTACGGCTCGCTGGTACCGGCGCCGCTGACGACCAGCGCCGCGACGAGATCGGGGTACTCCAGGGCGGCGTCGACCGCGAGGGCGCCGCCCATGGAGACGCCGACCAGGATCGCCGGGCCGGTCTCCAACTCCCGTAGCAGCGCGGCGAGGTCGTCGACGTGCCGGAACGGCGCGGTGGCGGGAGCGGACCGCCCGTGCCCCCGGGCGTCGGGCGCGATGACGCGGTACCGCGTGGCCAGCACGGGAATCTGGTCGGCCCACATGCCGTGGTCCAGGAAGCCGCCGTGCAGCAGGACGAGCGGCCGGCCGGTGCCGGCGTCGAGCCAGAACACATCATTCATGACAACCAAGGTGTCATCTTGTGGCGCGACTGACAACTCAGGTGTCATGATGGAGAGGTGAGTGAGACCGAGCGTGAACAGCCGCCCGAAGCCCTGGCGGAGCGGCTCTCCCAGGTGTTCGACCTCGTGGGGCCGCTGTACCGCCGGGCGCACCACCGGGTCGAACAGGACGTGTCCACCGAGGGGTTGACGGTCGGGGTGCGGGCCGTGCTCCGCGTGCTGCACGCCAACGGCCCCCTGACCGTCCCGCAGATGGGCCGGAACCAGGCGCTGAGCCGCCAGTTCGTGCAGCGCGTGGTCAACGACGCGGCGGCGCGGGGCCTGGTGGAGCCGGTCGCCAACCCGGCGCACAAGCGGTCCTCCCTGATCCGGCTGACCGCCGACGGCGAGGCCGCGATCGGGGCGGTGCTCGACCGGGAACACGCGGTGCTCGGCGGGATCAGCGGCGAGCTGAGCGAGGCCGAGGTCGACACCTGCCTCCGCGTCCTGACCCACCTCCTCGACCTGGTGGGCACCGGGGAGCCGCAGCGGACCCGCCCGGGCGGGGCACCGGCGGACGGCACGCGGCCGCCCCGCCCGCCGGACCCGGCGTAGCGCGGGGCGGCGGAACGGGGCGGGAGCCGCGTGCGGTGTGGGCCGGACTCAGGGGAGCCGGATCATCTTCTTGTTCACGAACTCGTTGAACGCCAGGTGCCCGAGCTCGCGTCCGGTGCCGGAGCGCTTCACGCCACCGAAGGGCAGCTCCACGGCCTCCGCGTCGACCTCGTTGACGAAGACCATCCCGGCCTCCAGCCGGTCCGCCACGCGCCGCGCCTGCTCCTCGTCCGGTGTGTGGACGTACGAACCCAGGCCGAACGGGGTGTCGTTGGCGAGGGCGACCGCCTCCTCCTCGTCCCGCGCCCGGTACAGCACGGCGACCGGACCGAAGAACTCCTCGTGGTGCACGGGGTTCTCCGGGGTGACACCGGTGACGACGACGGGCGGGAAGAAGGTGCCCCGGCGCGGACCGGCCCGGCGCACGGTGGCCCCGTGCTCGGCGGCGCGCTGTAGCTGCTCCTCCAGCCGCTCGGCGGCGGCGGTCGAGGACAGCGGCCCCAGCCGGGTGGCGGGGTCGGTCGGGTCGCCGGGCTCCAGGGCCGTGAAGACGCGGGTGAACCGCTCGGCGAACTCCTCGTACAGCTCGTCCACGACGATCATGCGCTTGGCGGCGTTGCACGCCTGCCCGGCGTTGTCGATCCGCGCGGTGACGGCCTTGTCGACCGTCGCGTCCAGGTCGTCGGTGCCCAGCAGCAGGAACGGGTCGGAGCCACCGAGTTCGAGGACGACCTTCTTCAGGTGGCGGCCCGCGAGTTCGGCCACCGCCTGCCCGGCGCGCTCGGATCCCGTGAGGGACACCCCGGCCACCCGGGAGTCGGCGATGAGGTCGGCCACCTGCTCGTTGGTGGCGTAGACCGTGGTGTAGGCGTGGGCGGGGAGCCCGGCGTCGGCGAAGATCCGCTCCAGGAAGGCGGCCGACTGCGGGCACTGCGGGGCGTGTTTGAGCAGGATCGTGTTGCCGACGGCGAGGTTCGGGGCCGCGAAGCGGGCCACCTGGTAGGCGGGGTAGTTCCACGGCATGACGCCGAGCAGGACGCCCAGCGGAGCGCTGCGCACCAGGGCCCGTCCGGC
Organism: Streptomyces sp. AJS327; assembly: GCF_013450295.1. GTDB lineage: Bacteria > Actinomycetota > Actinomycetes > Streptomycetales > Streptomycetaceae > Streptomyces. The sequence continues at coordinate 2,122,349 of NZ_SKBR01000001.1, read as the reverse complement.
CGGGAGCCCGATCTCCACGTCGGCCAGGCAGTCCGGCGCCACCTCGGCGGTGTACCGGTAGATGTCGGCGCAGAAGTCCACCTCGCCGAGGGCCTGTTCGATCGGCTTGCCCATCTCGCGGACGATGATCTCCGCCAGTTCGCGGCGCCGTTCGGCGTGCAGCTCGCCCACGCGCGCGACGAGGGCCGCCCGCTGCCGCACCGTGGTCTCGCGCGCCCAGGACGACTGCGCCGCGCGCGTCGCCGCCAGGGCGCGTTCCAGCTCCTCGTCGGTGATCGTCGGGTACTCCGCGACCAGTTCGTCGGTGACGGGGTTGATGACTGCGTACCGGCTCATGCTCCTCCTCCAGCTCGCACGTCAGCGGTGCGGTTCGGCGCGTCATGGTGGCACAGACTGAACAGATGTCCAGGGGTCCGACGATACCCCGACCCCCGCGCACACCGCGGCGATCGCCGGGGCCGCCCCTCGCACACCGCCTCCCACCTGGGGTGACCCCGGGAAGATCGACGGGGGGCGAGCCGGGGACCAGCGACCGGACTATTGAACGTTCGTCCAGTTTCACCTATCGTCGACGCCATGACTGCTGTCACTCCGGAAGAGGTCACGGCGATATCCGCCGGCTACGACGAAGATCCCGCGAACTCCCTGTCCCTGCGCGCCGACGCGTACACCGAGCCGAAGTGGCACGCGGCGGACCTCCAGGCCGTCTTCGCCCGCACCTGGCAGTGGGTGTGCCACGTCGAGCGGCTGACGCGGCCGGGCAGCTACGTCGCCACGACGATCGCCGAGACACCGGTGGTCGTCGTCCGCGACCGGAAGGACCAGCTGCGCGCCTTCTACAACGTCTGCAAGCACCGGGCGCACGAGCTGTTGTCGGGCTCCGGCACGACGCGCGCCATCGTCTGCCCGTACCACGCGTGGACGTACGACCTGAGCGGCGCCCTCGTGGGGGCGCGGCAGACGGACCGGATGGAGTCATTCGACCGCTCGGCGATCTGCCTCGACCAGATCCAGGTCGAGGAGTTCTGCGGTTTCGTCTTCGTCAACCTCGACCCGGCGGCCACGCCGCTGGCCCAGCAGGCCCCCGACCTCGCCGCCGAGATCACCGCGCGGGCCCCGGACCTGCCCCGGCTCACGCACGCCAAGCGGCTGCACTACGAGGTGCGGAGCAACTGGAAGAACGTCATCGACAACTTCCTGGAGTGCTACCACTGCCACGTCGCGCACAAGGAGTTCGTCTCCCTCGTGGACATGGACACCTACGACGTGCGGACCCACGGCATCTGGTCGAGCCACTTCGCGGACGCGGGCACCTCCGAGAACACCGCCTACGATGTGTCCGGCGCGACCGTCACGGAGCACGCGGTGTGGTGGCTGTGGCCCAACACCTGCCTGCTGCGCTACCCCGGGCGGGGCAACTTCATGGTGTTCCAGATCGTGCCCGCCGGGCCCGACCGCACCGTGGAGACCTGGGACTTCTTCCTGGAGAGCACCGAGCTCGACGAGGCCGAGAAGCAGTCGGTCCAGTACATCGACGAGGTCCTCCAGGTGCAGGACATCGACCTGGTGGAGAGCGTGCAGCGCGGGATGAGCACCCCCGCCTTCCAGCAGGGCCGAATCGTGTACGACCCGGAGCGGGCGCCGGGGCTCTCCGAGCACGGCGTGCACCACTTCCACGGCCTCGTCCTCCAGGCCTACCGCGCGCTCGTCGGCGCCTGACCCTCCCGCGCGCCGCCCGACCACACGGCCCGATCCACCCACTCCGCAGCGAGGTGCGTTCGCATGCCCCCACCCGTCATCATCACGTGCGCCCCCACCGGGGGCATCCACACCCCGACGATGTCCCCGCACCTGCCGATCACCCCGGAGGAGATCGCCCAGGCGTCCGTCGAGGCCGCCCAGGCGGGCGCGGCCATCATCCACCTGCACGCCCGTGACCCGGAGGACGGGCGGCCCGACCCGCGTCCGGAGCTGTTCCAGCGGTTCCTGCCGCGGATCGCCGCCGAGTCCGACGCCGTCGTCAACATCTCGACGGGCGGCGGGCTGGGCATGTCCCGCGAGGAGCGGCTGCGCGCCGCGAACTGGGCCTCCCCCGAGATGGCCTCCCTCAACGCCGGGTCGCTCAACTTCGGGATCTTCCCGATGCGGCGGAAGTACGGCGAGTGGAAGCACGACTGGGAGCCGGAGTTCCTGGAGAGCACCCGCGACCTGGTCTTCAAGAACACCTTCGCGGACCTTGAGTACATCGTGCGGGAGCTGGGCGGGACCCACGGCACCCGGTTCGAGTTCGAGTGCTACGACCTCGGCCACCTGTACAACCTGGCCTGGCTCATCGACCAGGGCTGGGTCGAGCCACCGTTCTTCGTGCAGCTGGTCTTCGGCGTGCTGGGGGGCGTGGGCGCCGACCTCGACAACCTGGTGCACATGCACACCATCGCGGACAAACTCTTCGGCGACGACTACGAGTGGTCCGTCCTCGCGGCCGGGCGGCACCAGATGCCGTTCGCGACGCAGGCCGCCATGCTCGGCGGCAACCTCCGGGTGGGCCTGGAGGACAGCCTGTTCATCGGCCCGGGCGAACTCGCCCGCTCCAACGCCAGCCAGGTCACGAAGATCCGCACGATCGTCGAGTCGCTCGGGCACACCGTCGCGACCCCGGCCGAGGCCCGCCGGCGGCTCGGCCTGAAGGGAGCGGAGCATGTCGCGTTCTGAGCACCCGGGCGGCGGGCCCGGAGCCGTCACGCACGTCGCGAGCCTCGGCGGCGGGGTGATCGGCCAGAGCTGGACGGCGCTGTTCCTCGCGGCGGGCAGGTCCGTCGCCGTGTACGACCCCGACCCGGCGGCCGAACGGCGGGTGCGGCAGGCGGTGGAGACCGCCTGGCCGGTGCTGACCCGGCTGGGGCTCACCGAGCGGGGCGACCCGGAGAACCTCTCCTTCCGCTCCGACGCCCGCGCCGCGGTCGAGGGGGCCGGGTTCGTGCAGGAGAGCGTGCCCGAGCGGATCGGCCTGAAGCACGAGGTGTACGCGGCGATCGAGCCCGCGCTCGGCGCCGGGACGGTCGTGGCCTCCTCGGCCTCCGGGCTGACCCTGACCGAGATGCAGCGGGGCTGGCGGGATCCGGGCCGCCTCGTGCTCGGCCACCCCTTCAACCCACCGCACCTCATCCCGCTCGTCGAGGTGATGGGCAACGACCGCACCGGCGCCGGGGTCGTGGACCGGGCCCGCGCCTTCTACGAGTCGACGGGGAAGGTGACGATCGAGGTCCGGCGCGAGGTGCCGGGGCACGTCGCCAACCGGCTCCAGGCGGCGCTCTGGCGGGAGGCCATCCACCTCGTCACCGAGGGCGTCGCGAGCGTGGAGGACGTCGACACCGCCGTCTCCGCCGGCCCCGGGCTGCGCTGGGCGGCGATGGGACCCACCCAGCTGTTCCACCTGGGCGCCGGGGAGGGGGGCCTCGCCGCCTTCTGCGAGCGCTACGCCGACAGCTTCAACCGCTGGTTCGACGACCTGGGGGAACCGCACCTGGACGAGGCGACCGCGCGGCGCCTGGTGGACGGGCTCCGCCCGGTCAGCGAGGGGCACTCGATCGAGGAGCTGGCCCGCCAGCGGGACGCGCTGCTGACCCGCCTGGTCGCCCTCACCCGGGATCCGGGCGCGCCCGGGACGTCCTGACCCCGCCCCACGGAACACCGTCCGGCCGTACGACGGCCACCGCGGACGGGGCGCGCCCGAACCGGCCCGGCGCACGCCGGGCCGGGCGGACCCCGCGTCCCGTCCGCCCCCGCAGAGAGAACAGGAAGAGCCATGTCCGTGCTGAGCGACCGTCCGCTGACGTTGCGGCTGGAGCGGAGGACGCGGGCGGCGGACTCCGCCGTCCTGCTGGAGTTCGCGTCGGCCGACGGCGCGGACCTGCCCCCCTGGGACCCGGGCGCGCACCTCGAACTGCGCCTCCCCTCCGGCCTGTCACGGCAGTACTCGCTCTGCGGCGACCCCGCGGACCGCCGGACGTACACCGTCTGCGTACTGCGGGAGGAGGCCGGGCGCGGCGGCTCCGCCGAGGCGCACGACCGGCTCAACGCCGGTGACGAGATCGGGAGTTCCGCGCCGCGCAACCACTTCCCGCTGGTCGAGGCACCCGACTACCTGCTGCTGGCGGGCGGTATCGGCATCACCCCGCTGCGGGCCATGGCCCGGGAACTCGACCGGCGCGGCGCCTCCTGGCGGCTGGTCTACGGCGGTCGCGCCCTGCGCTCCATGGCCTTCGCGGAGGAGCTGGCCACCGCCCACCCCGACCGGGTCACCCTGGTGCCGCAGGACGAGCGGGGGCTTCCGGACCTGGCGGGGCTCATCGCGGGGCTCACGCCGGAGACCCGCCTGTACTGCTGCGGCCCTTCGCCGATGCTCGCCGCGGTGTCCGGGGCCTGCGCCACGGCCGGGGTCTCCGACCGGCTGCACCTGGAGCGGTTCGCCGCCGACGGGGACGCGCCCGCCGGGGACACCGGTGCCGCCTTCGAGGTCGAGCTGCGCGCCACGGGCGTCACCCTGAACGTCGCCGCCGGCCAGAGTCTGCTGGAGGCGGTGCGCACGGTGCTGCCGACCGTCGACTCCTCCTGCCGGGAGGGTTACTGCGGCACCTGCGAGACCCGCGTCCTGGAGGGCCAGCCCGAGCACCGCGGCAGCCTGATGACGCCCGAGGAACACGACGCGGAGGGCACCATGCTCATCTGCGTCGGCCGGGCGCGCGGCCCCCGGCTGGTCCTCGACCTGTGAACGGCGGCCCCCCCCGGCGGGCGGGCCGCCACGAGCCCCCGGCGAGGCGCGGTCCCGCCCCCGCTCCCCCGGCTTCCCGCGCCCGTCCACCGCGTATGCGGGGCGGCCGCCCGAGCGGCTAGTATCGCCCGGGTGAGCGACACGGTTGCGGGAGTCGGACGGAAGACCGGCCGACAGGAGCGGATCCTCGACGCCGCCCTCGCGCTCCTCTCCCAGCACGGCATCTCCGGCGTCAGCATGCGCGCCGTCGCCCGGGAGGCCGAGGTCTCGCTGGGGCTGGTCAACTACCACTACGACGGCAAGGTCACCCTCATCAGCGCGGCGCTGCGCCGCGTCGAGGAGCACGACGTGGCCATGGTCACGCCCGATCCGGCCCGGAGCGCGGAGGACAACCTGCGCGCCGCCCTCCGCCGCGTCGCCGACGCCGAGTTCCTGACGACGGAGTACCTCTCGCTGCGGCTCCAGCTGTGGGCCCTCGCGCAGGCGCACCCGGACTTCGAGGAGATCAACACCACCGCGCAGAAGCGCTACCGGAAGGGGCTCGCCACGCTCATCCGGGCGGCCCGGCCGGAGCTGTCGAGCGCGGAGACCACCAAGCGGGCCACGGACATCGACGTCGTGCAGAACGGCATGTGGCTCACCGCCCTCCTCGGGATCGACCGGGCCGCGATCCGGCGCAGCGTCCGGCGGTGCGAGGAGATCGCCTTCGGCTGACCGCGTACGGGCCCCTCCGGGCGGTCCGGCCCGTACGGGCGGCGGTACCGGGTCCGTCCGCCGCGCGGCTGGCCGTTCGGCCGTCGGGGTCAGTCCGGGCCGATCGCCGCGGGGCCGATCCGCGGTCCGCTGGGGCGGCCGTCCGGCAGGTCCACGCCCCGCACGCCGGGCCGTTCGGCGGGGAACACCCGCACGCTCCCGCTCGGCCACGCGAACTCCACGTGGTCCTCCGCCGCCCGCGCCGCGCCGCCCAGGACGTCCCCGAAGAGGCGCCGGGAGAACTCCGGATCGGTGGACGCGAGCCGGGTGGCGCCGAGTTCGGCGACGGGGCCGGGAACGGTCTCCCACAGCGAGGTCCACCACAGTGGCTCGGTCGCCCCACTGACGCTGGGCAGCGTCTCCGGGTCCCGGTCGCGGCTGGCCAGCAGCTCGCCCGGGGCCGGGTAGGCGCGGTCGGACTGGGCGAGCTGCACGACCACGCCGTGTCTGCCGTCCGGCCGGATGAACGCCTCACGCCACGGCGGGTGGTGGTAGCTCTCGCCCACCACGTCCGCGCCGACGGCCCGCGCCCGGGCGACCGCGGCGCGCAGGTCCGGCACGGTGAACGTCAGATGGTGCGGTCCCTCGCCGCGCTTGGCGAGGTACCCGGCGAGGAAACCGGCGCCGGTCGGCTCCATCAGCTCCAGCCGGGCGCCCGCGCTCGCCGACCCCGCGTACAGCAGCAGGTACCGGAACTCCGCCAGGACCTCACCGGTGATGGGCGTCGCGCCCAGCTCCCGCCGCAGCCGGCGTGCCCAGCCCAGCGCGTCGTGCACCGCGAAGGAGGTGTGGTCCAGGTCCGGGCCGCCGCCCGGCCCGGCCGCCGCGCCCACCGCAGGCGGGCTGGACGCGGCGGGCTCCGTTGATCCGGCGGGCGGTGGGGAGGCGGTCATCAGAAGAGTCCCGGGTTGAGCGGGGAGGCGGCGGTGAGGCCGCCGTCCAGGGTGAACGTCTGGCCCGTGACGTAACGGGACTCCGCCGAGGCGAGCCAGGCCACGGCGTTCGCGATGTCCGCTGGCTCACCGAAGCGGCCGACGGGGTGGCGGGCGAGCGCGTCCCGGCGGGCCGCCTCCGGGTCACCGGCGAGCGCGAAGCCGTCCTCGGCCATCGCCGTCATGATCCAGCCGGGCTGGATCGCGTTGCACCGCACCGCCGGTCCGTGGTCCACGGCGATCGAGCGGGTGAGCCCGTGCACGAACGCCTTCGACGCGTTGTAGAGGGCCATGTTCGGGTCGGCCACCTCACCGGAGATGGAACCGATGTTGACGATCACGCCGCCGTGCTCGGTCATCTGGGGGAGCACCGCGCGGCACGCGGCGAAGGTTCCCCGGCAGTTCACGCCCACCACCAGGTCCCAGTCCGCGTCGGTGGTCTCCGTGACGGTCCTCTCGACCTGGACGCCCGCGTTGTTGACGAGCAGCGAGACCGGCCCGAACTCCCGGTTCGCCTCCGCGAGGACCCGCTCCACCTCCCCCGGGCGCGCCACGTCGGCCCGTACCCACGGCACGTCCCCGGGCAGGTCGGCGGGCCGGTCACCGCGCCCGCACGTCAGCACGCGCGCTCCGTCGGCCCGGAGCCGCTCCACCACGGCGCGCCCGATTCCCCGGCCCCCGCCGGTCACGATCGCGGTGTGCCCCGTCATCGGGCACCCCCGTGGTGGACGGGGGCGTGCCCCGGCCGGTCCTGCCGTCGGACGGTGGCGGACCGGAGCCGCCTCGGAGTGGTGTCCATCAGAGCCTCATCTGCTGTGCCTGCGCCGACAGTCCACCGTCCAGGACCCAGAGCTGCCCCGCCGCGTAGCCGGCCTCGTCCGAGGCCAGCCAGTTGACGAGGTTGGCGATGTCCTCCGGCGTCCCGTAGCGGCGGATCGGGTGGACGCCGCGGACCGCCTCCTGGAGCTGGCCGATGTCGCGCCCGGCCCCGCCCGATCCGGCGCCGTTGAAGAAGCTCTGCAACATCGGGGTGTCGATGTAGCCGGGGCAGACCGCGTTGACGCGGATGCCCTCGGGGCCGTGGTCACAGGCGAGCGCGCGGGTCAGGGCGTGCACCGCGCCCTTGCTGGCGCAGTACGCCGCTAGTCCGGGGTCGGCCAGGAACCCGTCGTACGAGCCGAAGTTGACGACCGAGGCGGTGGTGTCGCCCCGTACCGCGTTCCGGAGCAGTGGCAGGGCGTGCTTGCAGGTCAGAAAAGTGCCGGTCACGTTGACCGCGAAGGACTGGTTCCACTCGTCGAGCGTGGTGTCCTCGATCGTCTTCTCCAGCTCGATCCCCGCCGCGTTCACGAGGACGTCGAGCTTCCCGGAGCGCTCGCGGATCTCGGCCATCGCCCGCGTGACCTGGTCCTCCGAGGTGACGTCCAGGCTCAGGAACCGGCCGTCGCCCTCGGGCCCCGCCGGGTCCCGCCCGGGCAGGTCCGCGACGTGGACCTCGGCGCCCTCGCGGAGGAACCGGGCGACGATCGCCCGGCCGATACCGCCCCGCCCACCGGTGACGAGCGCGGTCTTGCCTGCCAGCTTCATACGCTTCGGCCCTTCCCTCGATCGACGTCGGGACAGCGGCCGCCGTCCTGGCCCGGTGGTCCGGGCACTCCCCCGCTCCCCGGTCACACGCCCCGGACGTTCCCCCGCACCGTGCCGGTCCCGGCCCACCGTTCCGCACCGCTCCGGCGCGGCGTCCCCGCTGGTCGCGGCGGTGGGAACGGCGGTCGCGCCCGGCCGTCCGACCCAGTCTGCCTCCTGAACGTTCGTCCAATCAAGCCCCCCGGAGCGTCACCCCCGTGGGCCCCTCCTCCACCCCACCGGCACGGAGCGGCCACGTCCCACGGGGAGCAGCACCACGCGGGAAGGCGCCACCCCCGGGGAAGCGCCGCCCTCGGTCAACGGCGGCCGGTACGGGGCCGCCTGACTCCCGAGGAACCCAACCTCCCCTCGTCAGGGGCCTGTTGGGGTGGGACCATCGTGGGCGGGCACTGTCACCGGGAAGGCGAGGGCGTGAACGACGCACGAGGGGACACCGCGTGGGACACCGCGCCGCTGACCGGGCGGCTGTCCCGGGCGCGGTGGCACCGGTACCGCGCCGAGACGGTCGCGGGCCGGCACGGAACGGAACTCGCCCGGCCGTCCTGGCGCGAGCGGTCCGAACACGCCGTGCTCGCCGTGGTGTTCGGGGTCGGGGTGCCCGCCCTGCCGCTCGCCCTCTTCGTCACCGGCGCACCCACCGCGCTCGCGATCTGCGCGTCGGCGCTGTGGTCGGGGAGCACGCTGATGGCGCTGTACTGGTCGCGCCGGGACCTCTGGCGGCCCCGGGTCCGCGCCCGGTTCCGGCTGGCCGAGTTCGCGCGCGTCAACGGCATGGAGTACCGCCCCGAACCGGAGCCGAGACGGCTCGCGGCACACGTCTCCGGCGCCGCCGCGCGGCGGCGCCACCGGGACCGGATCACGGTGCCGGGGCCACGGGGCTTCGCCGTCGCGCGGTACGAGGAGACCTCGGGCGGCGATGACGCCGAAGGCTGGAGCGTCACCCACGGCTACGCGGTGTTCCGGCTGCGGGAGTCCTGCCCGCGCACCCTGGTGGCCCGTCGCTCACCCGCACTCCCCCGTGAACTGAAGGACGTCGAGCCGGTCGGCGGCCCGGCGGGCACCTCGGTGTGGTCGGCCGGGCCCACGCACCCGCTGCTGGGACCGCTGCTCGGGAGCGGCGTCGTCGAACAGGCCCGCGGGTTCGGCCGGTCGGTGCGGATGGAGATCGTCGGAACCGAACTGTTCCTGATCCGCGAGGGGTTCTGGCCGATGCGGTCACCACGGCTGTGGCGACGCCTGTCCTCGGTGGCCCAGGCGCTCGCACCGTTCCTCGACACCACGGACCGGGTGGACCCGGCGAAGTGCCTCGTCCCGTACGGGAGATGACCACTCCACCCGAGCCCCGGCACCCACCCACCGCTCGATCCCCAGCCGTGACACGGACGTGGCGGACACGCACCGAGGACGGGCCGTGACCCCGTCGCGCTGTCGCCAGGTTCCACACGTCCCTGACGGCCCGCCAGTCCGCGTAACCGACCGTCAGCCCCGGCGAGTTGTCAGCTCGCGAAGCTCCGCCTCGTGCCTCGCCTCCCGCTGGAGCGCCTCCTCCAGCGTGTACGGCTCGTCGAGCCGGTCGCCGTGGTCGAGCACGCGACCGGCCAGGCCGATCAGCGGGGCATCCCCGTGCGGAGTGGAACAGTCGAACAGGGGGCTGCACAGCGCGTCACCGCTCTCCTCCGGATCAGGCGCCATCCGCGCTCCGGTCCAGCCCCGGTGCCCCCACAGCCGCGACAGGGCGACGAGGGTCGCGGGGTCGCACCGCTTCTCGCGGGGGTCCGCGTCGGAGCGCAGCCGCCGCACCAGATCCGCGTGGAGCCCGTACCGGCGGGCCCCGTCCGCGACGGCGCGGGGCCGGTCGGCCCGGAGCGGCCCGGTACGGCCCGTCAACTCCCCTTGCCCTCACGGTTGTTCGCCTCCGCCCGCCGGTCCCCCTCACCGGACGGAGGGGCGGTGGGCGACACGGCCGCCACCGGCGCCGAGGGGCCCGACATGGGGAGGCGGGCGCCGGAATCCCGCTGTTAGGGTGCGCCGATGTCATCGATCAAGCAGTTCCAGGTCACCTTCGACTGCGCGGAGCCCGAGCGTGTCGCTCGCTTCTGGTGCGAGGTGCTGGGGTACGTCGTACCGCCACCGCCCAAGGGGTTCGACAGCTGGGACGACCTCAACCGTTCGCTGCCTCCCGAGGAGCGGGACGCGTGGTGCGCCTGCGTGGACCCCACGGGAGTGGGCCCCCGCCTGTTCTTCCAGCGTGTTCCCGAGGGCAGGGTCGTCAAGAACCGGGTGCACCTCGACGTACGGTCCGCCGTCGGACTGGTGGGCGAGGAGCGCGTGGCCGCGCTGGAGGCCGAGGGCGCGCGGCTGATCGCGCTCGGCGCCGAGCGCGTACAGCTGCTGACCGCCGACGAGGAGAACGAGTCCTGCCTGGCCATGCGGGACGTCGAGGGCAACGAGTTCTGCCTCGACTGAGCGCCCCCGGACGGGCGTTGGGACGGCGAGGCGCCACCCCACCCTGCGTGCGGGCCTCTTCGCGCCGTGGCGGGCGCGCCTCTTCGTACAGCGCCCCGGAGGACGCGCGGAGGCCAGGAGGGACGCGCGAGCTGACGGGTGCGGCCGCGCCGTCGGGGCGGGCCGGTTTCGGGGTGCCGTGCTGACGGGTGTGCGTGAACTGGCCCTCCAGCGCCGCTCCGACGGCGGTCGATCGCCCGACTCCCGCCTCACGCCCGTCGGTTGGTGAGGCCACCTGGAGCGGCCCCGGCGCCGCCCCGCCCACGAGCCCCCGGAGGCCCACCGGCGGGGCGGCGCTCAGTCCGGGGCGGTGGCGGCGGCCACGAAGAGCGGAATGGCGACCAGGAAGCGGCCGCTCTGGGCGCGTTGGCGCTGCTCGGCGAGCCACTCCCCGGTCCGGGAACGGCTGACGGCACCGTGCGCACAGGCCGCTTCGGCGAGCCGGGTGAGCAGCGACAGCATCCCGGGATCGGTGAACACTCCCGTGTGCGCCTCGACGGTGACCTCCTCGAAGCCGCCGTCCAGCAGCAGAGCCCGGTACTGGCGGCCAGCGCGGGGCGCTCCCAGGAGGTCGGCGCGGGCGTGGACGAGGGCGCGGGTGAGTTCGGCGTCGGCCGAGTCGATCATGATGGCGTCCCAGTCCTGCCCGGCCAGGACGATCCTGCCGCCGGGACCGAGGACACGCCGTGCCTCCGCGACGGCCCGGGCCGGTTCCGGGAGTACGTGCAGGACCTTGTCGGCGCGGTAGCCGCGCACGCTTCCGTCGGTGAACGGCAGGTCCTCCGCGCTCGCCTCCCGGAACTCGACCTCGGGCCACCGTGCCCGGGCGGTCGCCAGCATGGCCGGGCTCGGGTCGACGCCCACCGCGTGGACGCCGCGTTCGGCCAGCTCGGCGACGGCGCGTCCGGAACCACAGCCGATGTCGACGACGGTCGACTCCGGTGCGGGCGACAGCAGTTCGTAGGAGCGGGCGCGCAGCCGGACGGCGCCCGGCAGCTCGTCCGCCGCGTCGAGGACGGACAGCAGGTTCTCGATGTCGCGGTGCTCGTCCACCGCGTCCTGGTTGTTGGACATGACCGACAGGCTGCGTCTTAATGTCGACATGAAGTCAAGCCAGCCCACCGGCCCCGTCGCCCCCGCTGACGCCACCCCACCCGCCGCGCCCCTCACCCGCTCCGACGTCCTGGGCATCGGGGCCCTCGCCGCGCGGTTCGGCCTGGCGCCCCACGTCCTGCGGCACTGGGAGTCGGTGGGCCTGCTGCACCCCGGTCGGGACGCCGCCGGGCGCCGCCGCTACGGCGCGGACGACCTCAGCCGGGTGGCGATGATCCTCATCGCCAAGCGGGCGGGGCTCGGCCTGGACGCCATCCGGAGCCTGTCCACCTCCGTCGACCGCGCCGCCCGGCGCGAGACCCTGCGCCCGGCGGCCGAGGAGCTCCGGTCGGGGATCGCCGCGGCCCAGGCCTCGTTACGGCTCATCGAGGGCAGGCTGAACTGCGAGCACGAGGACGTCACCCGCTGCCCGGAATACCGGCGGCTCGTCGCCGAGGAGATCGACTCCCCCACACCCGCGCACCGTTCGGCACGGAACGACAACTCCCCCGCCACACCCCCTGGTTGAACGCCAGCGCGCCGGAGGCCACCGTTCGCGGCGCCGGGGGGCACGGGGCCGGTTCATCAGGCGCGGTGGCAGCGGCGGTGCAACGCGCGTACCTCGTCCGCGAGGTCGGGAACCGGCCCCTCCACCACCAGTTCCGGCGCCACCTCCCGGATCGGCAGGGGCCGCACGGGGGCGGCTGGCACGCCCAACTCGCCGAGCCAGCTGGTGAGTTGCTCGGAGGAGCTGACGTACACGATGCGGCCCAGCCCCACCCAGGCGTGCGCGGCGGCGCACATCGGGCAGTGCTCCCCTGAGGTGAAGACGGTCGCCGCGGCGCGCTCCCCGGGGGCCATGTTCGCCGCGGCCCACCGGGCCAGCGCGAACTCCGGGTGGCGGGTGCGGTCGCCCGAGGCGACCCGGTTGCGGTCCTCGGCGAGGACCGTCCCGTCCGCGCCGACGAGCACGGAGCCGAACGGCTCGTCACCGGCCTCCAGGGCCTCGGCCGCCAGCTGCACACAGCGGCGCAGGTGCCGCGCTTCAACCTTGTTCACCATGGTGCTCCCAGCAGACGGTCTCCCGGCCGAGCCTAGCCTGTTCCGCGACGCCAGCGGCGCACCTGACCTGCCCACCTTCCCGTGGGCGGCGGCTCAGGGCCGGGTGCCGGACGGCGCGCGGTTCCGCGCCGGTGAACGGCGCTCCGGTCCGGAACGGACGATCCCCCTGTCCGGAACGGGAGCTCCCGCGCTTCCCAACGGGCCCAGAGCGACGGTCAGTTGACGTTGCGCAACCCGACGCCCCCGTCGCCTGCGGGCGGACTGGCGTATTTCGGGCGGGTGGCCGGGAGGGTGGGCGACGGGAACGCCCCACCCCGTTGGAGTGTCCGCGTCATCACGCTAGCCTCGTCTCCGCGCCGTGGGCACCGTCGGTGTCAGGTGGTGACTCTGGCGGCTCGTGCCCCCGCATCCCACCTCTCGCGGACGAAGGAGCGACCCGTGCCCCTCCCCAGACGTACCGCCTACCGCCTCGCCGGCGGCGCGGTGTTGGCGACCGCCCTCACCACCTCGCTGGTCGCGCACGCCGCCACCGACCGGGGCGGCGACCCCCCGGGAACGCCGGGGCCCACGGCGGACCGCACCCTGCGGGTCTACAACAACAACATCGAGAACCTGGTGCGGAACAACGCGGACGGTTCCTGCACCCGCGTATCCGGGCCGGACCACCTGTCGTCCCTGCTGGTGGACGACGAGGGCAAGACGGGGACCCCGGGCGTCAAGGCGCCCGACGTACTGATCGTCCAGCAGATCCGCGGCCGGGGCCAGGCCGACGCCTACGCCGACCAGCTGTCGGCCAAGTTCGGCCTGCCGAAGGGCACGTACCAGGCCGTGCTGGCCAACGAGGACCCCGGGGAGTGGGGCGGCAGCCACCACTGTTCCGACCAGTCGCTGGGCGACCTCAAGAAGAAGCAGACCAACGGCATCCTCTACAACACCCAGCGGCTCGGGCTCGCCTCCGGCGACGTGTCGAAGTACTGGAGCGCGGGCTGGCTCAAGCCCGGCACCTCGTACGAGGACGGCAAGGGGTGCACGCTCTACAAGCCGCCGAACAACGACGACGGCGCCACCTACGCGCACAAGTGGCGGCGCACCAGCGCCATCGCCGCCCGCTTCACCATCAAGGGCACCGACACCTCGGTGTTCGCCGCGACGATGCACCTGCCGCAGGAGAACGCCAAGAACGCCTGTGGGGGTGAGAAGACCAAGGGGATCGGCGGCAGCGGGATCCGCCTCGGGGCGGACGCGACCCGGCTGATGAACGCCTCCACCCTCCGCGTGGTGGGCATCGACGCCAACCGGACCGGCATAGCCGCCGACACCCTGGCCAAACAGGGGATGACCGGCCACGGGTCGAAGCCGACCGACGGCTCCCGCAAGATCGACTACCTGTTCCTCGGCGGAGGGAAGGTGGCCGACTCGCCGGTGGACCACACCGTGGGCGGCACCAAGTCCAACCACCTGGGCCTGTACGGCTTCCTCGACTTCTGACCGGCCCCCGGGGCCGCCGCCGTTGAGGACCGGCGGCGGGCTCGCCGCCAGCGCGCGACCCGGGGACCACCGGCCGCGCCCCTCCCCGCTCCGGGGAGGGGCTCCGGCCCGGGCGGACGGGTCAGTTGGGGCGGTGGACCTCGTGCCGACCGGTCTGGGCCCGGGGGCGGACGGGCAGAAGGTCGGTGTTCACGTGGGGCGGACGGGTCGCGGCCGGTCGACGGCCGCCCCGGCCCGTCCGCCTTCCCGCGCGTGGGGCGCGACGCCCCGGCACGGGCGGGAGTTCAGCCGTCCCACCGCTTGCGGGGGAACCCGGCCGGGCCGGTCACCAGGGTGTGGGGCGGAACGTCCTTCGTGACGACGGTTCCGGCACCGACCACGGCGCCACGGCCGATCGTGACCCCGGGGAGGACCGTCACACCGGCGCCGATCCAGGCGTCGGCCTCGACCGTGATCGACGCCATCGTGAGGTACTCGCTCCGCTCACTGGCCACCAGCGGGTGGTCGGTGGCGATGAGGGTGGTCCTCGGGCCGATGAGGACGCCGTCGCCCAGCCGGATGCCGCCCTGACCCACGTTGTCCATGAACGTGCAGCCCTGGTTGACGAAGACGTGCTCACCGAAGTCGATGCCGAGCCCGTGGTGGGTGTGAAAGGGCGGGTAGACGGTGACGGAGCTGGGAACCGGCCTCCCGATGATCTCCGACAGCAGGGCGTAGCGCGCGGCCTTGTCCTCGTAGGGCAGGGCGTTGAGCCGGGAGGTGAGCGTGTTGACGTGCTCGATCCGCTCGGCGATACGGGCGAACTCGGGCGTGCGGACGTAGAGACGGTCCTGGTCGGACATGACGGTTCCTCACAAAAGGCGCTCGGGCAGGGGCCGTTGGGCGGCGCCCGTCGGAACGACGGGCGATCAACCGCTGGTTGGCCTCGGCCATCAAAACGAGCGGCCCGGAGGGTGATCAAACAACGATCGGGGCGGCCAGGATCAACTCCTGGTTGTCCGCCTAGGATGCGCGGATGGACGTCACGGCCATACGCACCTTCCTCGCCGTCGCTGACGCGGGACAGTTCCAGGAGGCCGCCGCCGACCTGTCGATCACGCCCCAGGCCGTGTCCAAACGGGTCGCCGCGCTGGAGCGGGAACTCGGCGTCCAGCTCTTCGTCCGGGACGCCCGCGGGTCCCGACTCACCATCGACGGGCAGGCGTTCCTGCCCCACGCCCGCACGCTCCTGCACTCCGCCGAGCGTGCCCTGGCGTCCGTCCGGGCGGGCCGCCGGGCGCTGCGGGTCGATGTGATCGGCCGTCAGCTCTCCCTGGCGGGACTGCTGCGCGGCTTCCATCACGCCCACCCCGAGGTCGAGTTGGACGTGGTGACCCTGTTCGACGCGGACACCGCTCTCGCCGCCGTCCGCGACGGGACCGTCGACGCGACGTTCCGCACCGTGACCATGCCCGGCCAGCAGCTACCGCGCGGGGTTGTGGCCGCCCCCGTCTTCGACGAACCGCTCCACCTGTTCACCGGGCCGCGCCACGAGTTCGCGAACGCTCCCGCGCTCACCCCCGCCCAACTCGCCGGCCGGCGCATCTGGATGCCCGGCAACCTGCCCGGCACCGAGTGGACCGCCTACTACGACGAACTCGCCGCCACCTTCGGCCTCACCATCGACGCGGTCGGCCCGGACTTCGGTATCGAGCCGCTGCTCGACACCATCGCCAGCTCCACGACCCTGGCCACCTTCGCCAGTGAACACACCCCGCTGGTCTGGCCCACCAGCCACGACCTACGCCGCGTCCCCCTCACCGACCCGACCCCGCTCTACCCCCACTCCCTGGTCTGGCGCGCCCACAACCCCCATCCCTCACTGGCCTCCCTGCGCCATCACCTCACCGCCGCCTACCCCGGCCGCCCCACCGACGGCGTCTGGACTCCGGCCTGGACGCGGCCACCGGACCAGCCCTGACCCCGCCCCGGCCGGACACCACAGCGGGTGGCGCCCGGCCCCGGGGGGGTGTCTCTATGTCTTTGATCAAGTCGTGGTGGCGGTTCGGGGTTCGTAGAAGGTGCCGTCGCGGAGCATGGCGAAGATGACGCTGACGCGGTGGCGGGCGAGGCGGAGGAGGACCTGTGTGTGGGTTTTCCCCCGGGATCGGCATTTGTCGTAGTAGGTGCGGGAGGTGGGATCGTGCAGGGCGGCGAACGCGGAGAGGAACACGGCTCGTTTGAGCTGCCGGTTTCCGCCTCTGGGCGCGTGTTCGCCGTGGATGGAGGTCCCCGACGCCTTGGTGGTCGGGGCGAGACCTGCATAGGAGGCGAGGTGGGCGGCGCTGGGGAAGCCGGTGGCGTCGCCGATGGTGACGAGCATGGTGGCAGCGGTCCTGACGCCGACGCCGGGCGTGGACGTCAGGACCGGGTGAAGAGGGTGGGCCTCCAGCAGTTCACTGATCTGGGCTTCCAGGGCCCGCCGCTGTTCGTGAACGGCCCCCAGCGACCGGGCCAGGGACGGGATAACGGTGTCGAGGGTGCCGGTGCCGGGGACGACGACGGTCTGTTCGTCCAGTGCGTCGAAGATGTCGTCGATCAGTCGCTGGGCCATGCGCGGGGCCTTGGGCCGGACCACCTCGACCAGCCTGCGGCGTCCGGCCATCCGCAACGCTTGTGGGGAACCGTAGCGTTCCAGCAGCCAGGTGATGGACGGGTGGTCCAAACGTGGCCCGAGGACGCGTTCGAGGCTGGGGTGGAACTGGGTGAGCGGGCCGCGGATGCGGTTGGAGGTGCGGGTGGCCTCGGCCGCGAGGTCCTCATCGAAGCCGACCAGCACGGTCAGCTCGGCGGTGATCTCCTCGGTCAGCGCAAGCGAGCGCAGGGTGTGCGGCATGGTGCGGGCCGCACCCGCGATCACCTCAGCGTCACGCGCGTCGGTCTTGGCCTCGCCCGGGTAGAGGTCGGCGACCCGGCGCATCGCCAGACCGGGAAGGTAGGCGACCTGGCAGCCCGCGTCCCGGGCCACGGTCAAGGGCAGGGCGCCGATGGAAGCGGGCTGGTCCACGAGGACCAGCACGGTGCCGAACTTCGCGGCCAGTTTGTCGAAAACGGCCCGCAGTTTCGGCTCGCTGTTGGGCATGGGCTTGTCGAAGACCTTCTTGCCGGCCGGAGTCAGCCCGTGCCGTGATGGGCGCTCTTGCCGACGTCCAGGCCGAGGAAGACGCTCACCTCGTCGATCTCGTACAACCCGTCCTCCCGAGTGGGGCCGGTGCGGTGCTGGCCAGGGCAACGGCGCCGTACGCGCGCATCCACGTTATGCAGACCAGCCACCTACGATCGGCTCGGCGTTGCGCCGGGCCAGATGACGGTCAGGTCTCTCATCAGCGTCTCCCACGGCACCCCACGGGCCCGGTGACACCACCCCCAGGTCATCGACTTCCAACAGGGGGGAACAGTCATGCCAGGCCCGGAGGCCAGCGGCCCTCTTGCAGGACCGCCGAAGAAGATTACGGGGGGTGACGCCGTGGTGTCTCCGTATTCTGGGGCTCATGCCGCTCACCTCGCCTCAGCTATCCCTGCTCCTGGCAGTGCGGGAGACAGGCAGTCTCGCCAGGGCCGCGTCGTTGCTCGGTGTCACCCCGCCCGCGATCTCGCAGCAGCTGACCCGGCTGGAGAAGGAGGTGGGTTCCCCTCTGGTCGAGCGGGGAGCCCGCGGCGCGATGCTCACGCGTCTCGGAGCGGCACTGTGCGAGCACGCCGTCCGTGTGGCCGCGGAACTCGAACGAGCGGAGGAGACCGTCGAGGCGTTCCTCGGCGTCCACGCGCGGCGACTGCGCCTGGGCGCCTTCCCCTCGGCGGCGATGTCGCTGTTGCCCCAGGCTCTCGCGACGCTGCGCTACCGCTACCCAGACGCCGAACTGTCCGTCGTCGATCTGCTGTCCGACGAA
Organism: Streptomyces sp. AJS327; assembly: GCF_013450295.1. Classification (GTDB taxonomy): domain Bacteria; phylum Actinomycetota; class Actinomycetes; order Streptomycetales; family Streptomycetaceae; genus Streptomyces. Next base: position 2,104,170 of record NZ_SKBR01000001.1, on the reverse strand, counting down.
GGGCCCGAGCGGGTCGCGGGGGACGAACTGGACCTCGCCATCACCGCGACGTACGGGCAGACGCTGCCGGACTTCGAGGGCGTCCGCTACGAACACCTGATGACCGACCCGCTCCTCGCCGTCCTGCCCGACGACCATCGCCTGGTCCGGTCACCGTCCACGGCGCCGGTGCGATTGGCGGACGTCGCGGCCGACGCCTGGGTGGGCGGTATCGCCGAGCGTCCCGCGCGCCGCCAGATCGAGGCGGCGGCCGCCGCACACGACATCACGCCCCACGTACCGTTCCAGACCGAGTCCCTGGACGTCGCACAGGCCCTCGCCGCGGCGGGAGTCGCCGTGGCCTTCGTGCCCCGGCTCGCCCTGTGGCAGGCCCGCTCCACCGCGCCCAGGCCCCTCGTCCCCGAACTCTCGCGGGAGATCTACGCGACGCTGCCCAGCAGCTCCGACCACATCGGGCTCGCGGCCGAACTACTCAAGGCCCTGCGGCAGGTGTGTGCCCCCTACCGGCGGCCACGCTGATCCCGCATTAAGCAATCTTGCACGCTGACTACAGGAGAAGACGGTTCTCTCGACGGCTCGCGCTCTGCACTATGAGGCAACCGAATCGACGGAAACCAGCCTGAGACCCCGTTCACCAGACGACCTCCTCGGCAGAAGCGGCGACCGTCGTCCTCATCGCTCGACGCATCCGGCACCGACGAGGCGGGCTCTCCCGAAGCCTTCGGCTCGTGTGCCGCGCTGGTGCGCCTGAGAGCGACCCGACATCTGCGGAACGCACCGGGAGGGCCAGTGGGTAGTGTGGCGGATCACGTCACGAAGTCGACGACGAACGCGAAGTCGGTCGTCGACGATCCCCGTGTGTTGCGCCGAGCAGTGCTCGGTGCCACGCTCGGGCAGTTGGTCGAATGGTTCGAGATCGCGGTCTACGGCTTTCTCGCGGTCACCATCGGCGACCAGTTCTTCGACACCGACGACAGTTCGGCCGCGCTGCTCGGCTCCTTCGCCGTCTTCGCCGCCGCGTTCGTCATCCGTCCGCTGGGCGGGGTCTTCTTCGGGAACATGGGCGACCGGATGGGGCGCAAGCGAACCCTGGCCATCGTCCTCATCCTCGCGTCCGGCGCCACGTTCGGCATCGGGCTGCTGCCCACCTACGCGTCGATCGGGGTGTTCGCGCCCGCCCTCCTGGTGCTGCTCCGCCTGTTGCAGGGCTTCTCGGCTGGTGGTGAGGTGGGGGGCGCCTCGGCGTTCGTCGCCGAACACGCGCCACCGGGCAGGCGTGGCTTCTACGTCTCCTGGGTGCAGTTCGGCTCGGTCGCCGGGTTCCTCGTCGGCTCCCTGGTCGTCCTGGTGCTCACCCTGGTCCTGACCGGGGACCAGATGGACAGCTGGGGCTGGCGGGTGCCCTTCCTGATGGCGGCCCCCATGGGGCTCATCGGGCTCTACGTCCGCAACAGGCTGGAGGAGACACCAGAGTTCACCGAACTCCGGCAGCAGGGTGAGGTGGCCAGGCGCCCGCTCGTGGAGACCCTCACCGACCACTGGCGCTCGGTGGTCGTCGTCGCCGGGTTCGCCCTGTACCACAACGCCACGCTCTACGTGGTCCTGACGTTCGTCCCCAGCTATCTGGAGAGCACGCTCGACTACAGCGCCGTGACGTCCTCCGTCTCGTCAGCGATCACCATGACCGCGGTCGCCATGTCGGTGCCCTGTTTCGGTGCCCTGTCCGACTCCCTCGGCCGCCGGCGACTCCTCGGCAGCTCCTGCGTACTGGCGATCGCGTTCGCCTATCCGCTGTTCTGGCTGATGGGGCAGGGAACTCCGGCCCTGGCGGTGCTCGCGCACGTGGCCCTGGGCGTGATCCTCGGGGTGTTCATCGGGCCCGCGCTGGCCGCGATGAACGAGCTGTTCACGACTCGCGTGCGCTACGGCGGCTTCTCCCTCGGATACAACGTCTCGGCCTCGGCCTTCGGCGGCACGGCCCCATTCCTGGTGACGATGCTGATCACGCAGACGGGAAGCGACACCTCACCGGCCCTGTACGTCATGGCCACGGCGGCGGCCACGCTGGGCGTCGTCGTGGCGGCGCGCGAGACGGCGCCACGAATCACCGGCGGGGGGTGAACCCCGCCAGCCGCGGCACGGAGGGCGACCGGCAGACTCGGTGCCGTACCAGTCCGCCACGTTGCGACCGCGCCACCCGTACCGCTTACTCCCGGAGGAAGGCATGTCCGACCACACACGACGTATGTCCCTCAACAGCGATATCGGCGAGGGGTTCGGCGCCTGGGTGATGGCCGACGACGAGGCACTGCTGCGCACGGTCACCGACGCGAACGTGGCCTGTGGCTTCCATGCCGGCGACCCCACCCTGATGCGTCGGACCTGCGAGACCGCGGCGGTGAACGGAGTCACCGTGGGCGCCCAGGTCGGTTTCCAGGACCTGCGTGGCTTCGGGCGCCGCTACATCGCCATACCGGAGAAGGAACTCCTCGACGACCTGCTCTACCAGCTCGGCGCGCTCGCGGGGATCGCCCGGGTCGCCGGCACGTCCGTCCGCTACGTGAAGCCGCACGGCGCGCTGTACCACTCGGCGGTCGCCCACGACGAGCACGCGGCCGCCGTCGTCGGCGCCATCCACGAGTACGACTCCGATCTCCCGCTGGTCTGCCAGCCCGGTACCCGCCTCGCGCGGCACGCGCAGGACGCCGGGCTCGGGCTGGTGCGCGAGGGGTTCATCGACCGGGCCTACACCGCAGACGGCCTGCTGGTCCCGCGCGGTCGGCCCGGCGCCGTGCACACCGATCCCGCCGCGGCGGTACGGCAGGCCGTCACGCTCGCCACCTCCGGCACGGTGACGGCCGACGACGGCACCGTGATGCCGATGCCGGTGGACTCCCTGTGTGTGCACTCCGACTCTCCGGGAGCCGCCTCCTTCGCCCGGCGGACGCGGGAGGCCCTGGAGGCCGCGGGCGTGTGCGTAACGTCCCTCGTGGAGACGGCTGCGTGCGGAACCGGGGCCGCGGCGTGAACGGAACGCGACGCCTGCGGCCCGCCGGCGAGCGCGGCCTGCTGATCGAGACACCCGACGACGAGGACGTCCACGCGCTCGCGACGTGGCTCCGTGCCGGCACCCACGGCCACCGCCTCGTCGAGATCGTCCCCGGCCCCGCCACGGTGCTCGTGGTCGGGGAACCCGGCACCCTCGCGGACCTCGCCCGCGAGCTGGAGCGGACCGCCCCGTTCGCGCGGGCTCCGGAGGACGCTGGCCCGGTCACCGAGGTGAAGGTGGTCTACGACGGTGTCGACCTCGACGCCGTCTGCGCCCATTCCGGCCTGACCCGGCGGGAGGTCGTGGAACAGCACACCGGAGCGCTCTCCCGGGTGGATTACTTCGGGTTCAGCCCCGGTGTCTGGTACGCCAACGGCGTTCCCGGCGTCCTCCGGGTACCGCGCATGGACACCCCGCGCACCCGGGTTCCCGAGGGCGCCGTCGCCATCGCCAACGAGTACACCTCCATCTACCCCGGTGGCACACCCGGCGGTTGGCGGATCATCGGCCGGTCGGTCAGCCCGTCCCTGTGGGACCCGGAACGCACCCCACCGAACCTGATTGACGTGGGCGACCGCGTGCGGTTCGTGGCCGTCGCACCGTGATCCCCGCACAGCTCGCGACCAGCGTCGAGGTCATCACCTCCGGGCCCCGAACGACCGTTCAGGACCTCGGCCGCCCGGGCCACGCCCATCTGGGCGTGCCCACCTCGGGTGCGGCCGACCAGGCCGCGTACCGCCTCGCCAACCGGCTGGTCGGCAACCCCGAGTCGGCCGCCTGTCTGGAGACCGTCCTCGGCGGGGCGGCCGTTCGCTTTCACGGTGCCACCTCGATCGCGCTCACCGGCGCGCCCGTACGGGCCACCCTCGATGGGCGGCCGATGGCCCTGACCCAGCGGGTGCCCGTACGGCCCGGTCAGACCCTCCGGCTCGGCACCCCGGCACACGGCCTGCTCTGCTACGTGGCGATCCGCGGTGGCGTCGACGTAGCACGGACGCTCGGCAGCGCGGCTACCGACACCCTGACCGGACTCGGCCCCACCCCGCTGACGTCCGGTCAGCACGTGCCGGTCGGCCCGGCACCGGCGCTGGAGAAGGCGCCGGGCTGCTCCGACACCGCGTTCACCCCAGTGCCGTCCGTCGGTCCGGCGGTGCTGCGGGCGCGTCTCGGCCCGCGGGACGACCGATTCACTCCAGCCGCGGTGCGGGCCCTGTTCGCCTCCGGCTGGGAAGTGACCGCGGACACCAACCGAGTCGCCGCGCGGCTCACGGGCCCGTGCCTGGAGTATGCGGACCGCGGCCAGCTGAGATCCGAGGGCATGGTGACCGGGGCCATCGAAGTTCCCCCCTCCGGACAGCCGATCGTCTTCCTCCCGGACCATCCGACGACGGGCGGATACCCCGTCATCGGAGTCGTCGATGCCGCGGACCTCGGACTGCTGGCCCAGTCCAGGCCCGGAACCGCCGTGCGGTTCACCCCCGCCAGAAGCCCCCGGCGGCGCCCGACGTCCCCTCCGGGGCATTAAGCAGAACGACGTACTGCGATGCGGGGAACGACATTCTTCTCCCGCCGCGAGTGTCACAGGATGAGGGGGCCGGGTCGCTACCCGAGCCTCTTCGCGGGTCACATCCCCCTAATCAGCATTGACCAGCATCAATCAGCACTAACGGCATCCGTCCGCTCAACGGCGCGGAGCCTGATCCGTACGGCACACCGGAAAGCGAGTTGTCCATGCAGGTCGGATTCATCGGACTGGGCAGGATGGGAACGGGCATGGCCCGTAACACCGCCACCTCCCACCCCGTCACCGTGCACGACGCGAGGCCGGAGGCCGTGCGGGAACTCACCGTGGCGGGCGCGACGGCGGCCTCCTCGGCGCGCGGAGCCGCGGACGGAGCGGACGTCCTGGTGACGATGCTGCCCGGCCCGGAGGCCATCGAAGCGGTCATGCTCGGCGACGGTGTCGCGCGGGCGCTGCGCCCCGGCGCCCTGTGGATCGACATGAGCAGCAGCAGCCTCGACACCATGGAGCGGGTCAAGTCCGCGTGCCCCGACAGGGGCTGGACGGCTCTGGACGCCCCCGTGACCGGCGGCGTTCCGGGCGCCGAGGAGGGAAGCCTCCAGGTGTTCGTCGGAGGCACAGCCGCCGACTACGAGCGGTCCCTGGGCGTACTCACCACCATGGGCGACCCCGAGCGCATCCTGCACGTGGGCGGGCAGGGGTGCGGCTACACCGTCAAGCTCTGCGTCAACCTCGGCTTCTTCCTGCACGCCGTGGCTGGCGCCGAGGTCATGGCGCTCGGTACCAAGGCGGGGGTCGACATCGATCTGCTGCACGACGCGCTGACCCGCTCCGGAGCCAGCAGCAAGTTCATCGAGAACGACCTGGCGCGGAACGTGTTCGCCGGGGACTACAAGGAGTACTTCCGGCTCGCGCTCGCCCTCAAGGACATCCGTCTCGCGGTCGACCTGGGCCGCTCGGTGGGCGTCCCCCTGGAGGTCGCCGCCCTGGTTGAGCAGCTTCACCATCGCGCTCTGCTCACTCAGGGGGACGGCGGGCAGCTCCTCGCGGTCAAGCAGCTGGAGGAGGCCGCGGGGATCGCGCTGCGCCGGCAGCCGACCTGACCCCGGCGACCGGCCGCAGGGAAACACCGCCCATCGCAGACAGCACGGAGGAGTACCGCACCACCATGAAGATCCAGTCCCTGGAGGCCATTCCCCTGGCCGCGTCGTTCAGGACCACGTTCCGGTTCGGGACCACGGACCGCACGACCTCTCCGAACGTCCTGCTCGTCATACGTACCGACGAAGGACACGTTGGCTACGGCGAAGCGTGTCCGGTGCCCGCGTTCACCAGCGAGACACAGAAGTCCATCGTGGAGCTCGTCGAGGAGCGCGTCGCCCCCGTCCTCGTCGGACGTGATCCCGAGCGGCGAGTACCGCTCCTGCACGTCCTGAGCGGGGTGCTGAAGTCCGCGCCCTTCACCATGACGGCCGTCGACACCGCCCTGCTCGACCTCCAGGGCCGGGCCCTCGGCGTTCCCGTGCACGCGCTGCTCGGTGGCGCCTTTCGCGACCGTACCGAGGTGCACGGATCGGTCGGCTGGGAAGAGGAGCCCGCCGCCATGGCGGCCAACGCCCTCCAGCAGAGCGCGTCGTACCGCTGGCTGAAGCTCTACGCTGGACGCGGTGAGGTCGACGACGACCTTGACCGGCTGCAAGCCGTACGTGACGCGGTCGGCTCCGGGACGCGCCTGTTCGTCGACATCAACGGCATGTGGTCACCCAGCGATCTGAAGCGCGCGCTGCCCCGTGTCGAGGAGATCGGCCTGTGCGCGCTGGAGCAGCCGCTGGCGCCCGCCGCCTGGGCGTACCAGCGGAGCCTCGTGACCGACCCCCGGGTGGACGTTGTCGCCGACGAGTCCGTGCGTACCGTGGCCGACGCCGCGGGCGTGGTGGGACAGCGGAGTGCCACCGTGGTCAATCTCGGTCACGCCAAGCTCGGCGGTCCGACCGCCGCGCTCCAGGCCGCCCATGTGGCGGGCGCCTCGGGGATGGGCCTGATGGTGGGCAGCGTGGTCGAGATGGGCGTCTCCAATGCCATGGGGCTGCACCTGGCCGCGGCGCTGCCGCGGTTGGCCTACCCGTCCTATCTGATGGGCCCCCTCAAGTACCGCGAGCAGATCACGAGTCCCGGAGTGGAGGTCGTCGACGGCCATGTCGCCATCCCCCAGGGCCCGGGGCTCGGCGTCGAGATCGACGAGGCCGAGCTGGCCCGTCTGGACGCGCGCCGGCAGGCATAGGGACCGGCTGCCCCAGCCTCGGCAGCGGGCCGGACCGTCGTGGGCCTGAGCACCCGTCGGTGTCGCTCGGAACGTTCGGGGCACCACCGCGATGACGGACGAGGAGCCGCTCGCGCCATCCTCCGCGTCAGCGAGGCACGTCCACGCGTGCTCCGAACGGACGTCGCGACCGCTTTCGCCCGCCAGATCGGCGCCGACGCACCGGCCGGACCGCGACCGGGAGTGCCCCGCACCGACGCCCCGTGGGAAAAGCCGTTGCGCTCGCGACTCCGCGCGTACAGGGTGCGGTGGTGACCGGAACCGAGATCGAACTCCCCGTCACGGACGGCGTGCTGGCCGGTGTGGACTTCGGCGGCCGCGGTGCGGGCGTGCTGCTCGTCCACGGCAGTGGGCACAACGCCGCGGCGTGGACGGACGTGGCCGCGCGGCTGGTGGGCACGTGCCATCCGGTCGCCCTCGATCTGCGCGGCCACGGGCGGACCCGGCTCGGCTCCGGCGGCCCCGAGCGGTACTGGCGGGACATCGGCGACGCCGTCACCGCGCTGGGGTGGGACCGCCCCGTGCTGGTGGGCCACTCCACCGGCGGGTACGCGGTGACGGCCGCCACCGCCGCGGGGCTCGTGGAACCGGCCGCCCTCTGCGTCGTGGACGGCGTGGTGCTCGACGACCGTGCCGCCTCGCTCCTGGAGCACGCCGCCCTGCGGACCGGCGAGGCGGCGGACCGGCTGCGGGCCACGTTCCGCTACGGCTGGGAGGCCAGCGACGACCAGCTGCGGGCCCATGTCGAGCGGTGCGTGCGGGAGGCCGGAGAGGACTGGCTCAACGCGGGAGCACGGCCCGGACTCGTCGGGGAGGTGACGCGGCGCTCCTTCACCCGTCGCGGCTCCCGGTGGGTGCGGCGGCCGACCGTCGAGGAGATCGCGAGCGTCACCGCCCTCGACCCCGGCGCGGAGATCCTTCCGTCCGTCGACGTGTACGACCGCCTCAGCTGCCCGCTGACGGTCGTGCTGGCCGAGGACGGCTTCCACGCCGCACGGCGCGACGAGGTGCGTGCCGTCGTCGACGCCGCCCCCGACCGTGAGCTGGTCGAGGTCCGCTCGAACCACAACGTCCCCATGACCCGGCCCGCCGACCTCGCCGCGATCGTGCTCGGCCTGGTGCGGAACCGCGTCGCGGCACCGGCCGGGAACACCGACTGACCCGTCTCGACGAGGAGTTGCCGTGCGCCCTGACGCCCCGGCCATCAAGGAGATCACCGTGGCCGGGAAGGGGGCTGGTCCCTACGGTGTCGCGGCCGGACCGGACGGCGCCCTGTGGCTCACCCTCGCGCACGCTGGCCGCGTCGCGCGGCTCACCCTCGACGGCGCACTCACCGAACACGCCCTGGACGCGTCCGGCTGCCTCCCCACGGTGATCGCTCCGGGGCCCGACGGGGCGATGTGGTTCACCCGGTCCCGGGACCACCGCATCGGCCGCGTCACCACCGACGGGGCGACGGAGTCCTTCCCCGTACCGACGCCCGGCGGCGGCCCCTTCGGGATCGCCGCCGGTCCGGACGGTGCGATGTGGTTCACGGAGATGAACGCCGACCGGCTCGGCCGGATCAACGGCGCGGGGGAGATCACCGAGTTCGCCCTCCCCCTCGCGGGTGCCCTCCCCTCGGCGATCACCGCGGGCCCCGACGGGGCGCTGTGGTGCACCCTCAACCAGGCGAACGCGATCGGCCGCCTCACCCTCGACGGGGAGTTCGTGTCGTACCCCCTCCCCACCGACGGCGCCGCCCCGGTGGGCATCACCAGCGACGGCGCCGCCCTGTGGTTCGTCGAGATCGCGGCGGGCCAGGTCGGCCGGATCTCGGTGGACGGCGGGATCAGGGAGTTCCCGCTCCCGGACCGCACGGCCAGACCGCACGCCATCGTCGCGACCGCCACCGGGGAGTGCTGGTTCACCGAATGGGGAGCCAACCGCGTCGGCCGCGTCACCGACAGCGGCGAGATCACCGAGTACGGCCTGCCGTCACCGTCGTCCGAACCGCACGGCATCGCCCTGGGCCCGGACGGCGCCCTGTGGGTGGCCCTGGAGACGGGAGCCGTCGCACGGGTGGAACCGTAGCCACGGCACGAGCACGAGCACCGGGCCGCCGGGGCGTGCCGGAGTCGCGGAGGCGCTTCCCGCCGATCCGGGAGGCGCGGTGGGACCGGCCGTCGCGTGACCGCGGCGACCGCTGGAACTGACCGTCCCCCGACTCCCTCAACCGGCGTGTGGAGCGCCCCGGCTGACGGTCGTGTGCGGTGGTGGCCGTGGCGGGTCAGCCGATCGCGCGGGTGGGCTGGCTGGCCGCGCCGGAGCGTCTCCGGATGGCGGTAGACGTAGACCCGCTGAACATTCCGCGCCCTGTCCACCGAGCGGGCTCATCACCTGGTCCTCACCGGTGGTGCCACGGGTACCGACGGAAGAGCTGCGCGAGGGGCGCGGAACTTGGGGAGGCACAAATTATCGTGATGCTTCCCCGAGAGGACCCGAGGGCCCCGCTGACAGATGAGCGGGACCCTCTTCGTACCGTGTGGACCGCGAGGCGTTCAGTTCCCGGCAGCCGGTTCGGCGCTAACCGCCCGATCCGAGTTCAGTCGCCATCTACTTATGCCCAGTCCGAGCAGGAGTTGAGCTGCTTGTTCTTCTTGTCGAACCTGGCTATCTGCATGCCAGCCTCGAAGATTCCCCTGTCGTCCTTGGCTGTCGTTCTCACGACGACCGTCTCACCATGGCCGCCGGCGTTCATGCGCCAGGGCCAGTAGTGAGTGACGTCACCATGCCGCTTCGTCACCAGACGCATTTGGACGTGATGGCCGTCCTTTCTGCTGTCCGTTATCTCCATGTGTACTTTTATCTTGGCTCCGGGATTGGTCCAGTTGTCTATCTGAAGATACCCTGATGCGCCTTCCGTGGTGCACCCGGCCGCCACAGGGGAAACGGCGGCCGCCGGGGAGCTTCCAAAGCTCAGCACTAGGGCCAGGGATAACGCAAAGCCACCGACGTACTTCCTGTATGCCATCTGCGGAGAATCCCTCCTCTTGAGGAATCACAAGTTTTCCACAGCTTGATATACGAACGATGGACGGTGAAACCGGCTGCCTCGGCCGGTAATTCACTGGGTCTCCAGGGCAGGCCGGGCACGCACACCCACAGCGGGGCACGGACAACCGGGACGGGCTTCCGTCACCGAACAGCCGCGTCCGCCGTCGCTGGCGGGCCGTGGCGGCCCCCGGGCCCCGGAAGCGGTCCTCGGTGGCGGCGGCACCGCGTGTCCGGAAAGGGATAGTTGACACCGATTTGCAGCTCCGTCAGCCTGCGACTGGCGCTCTACCGGAGGGCCCACAGCAGCGAACAGAGAGGCAGGAGTCCGCATGGCCTCGGCGCCCAAGCCCGCTCAGCCGTTCGTCACCCAGCAGCAGACCGAGGTCCGGGAGCGTCTGCCGTTCGCGGACCGGCAGGACTTCGAGGACGCGGCCCGGGGGCTGATCGCGCGCCGCGAGCCGGGCGTGGTCACCGCCGCGGACGGACGCGTGGTGTGGGACAACGACGCCTACGCCTTCCTGGAGGGGGACGCCCCCGACACGGTCAACCCGAGCCTGTGGCGTCAGTCCCAACTCGTCGCGCGGCAGGGTCTGTTCGAAGTCGTCGACGGCATCTACCAGGTTCGCGGCCTGGACCTGTCGAACGTGACCTTCGTGGAGGGGACGACCGGCGTCGTCGTGATCGACCCGCTCCTGTCGACGGAGACGGCCGCGGCCGCGCTCGCCCTGTACCGCGAGCACCGGGGCGAGCGCCCGGTCACCGGCGTCGTCTACACGCACTCCCACGTCGACCACTTCGCCGGGGTCAGGGGCGTCACCACGCAGGAGGAGGTGGACGCGGGACGTGTCCCGGTGCTCGCCCCGGAGGGGTTCACCGAACACGCGGTGGCGGAGAACGTGTACGCGGGCACCGCCATGGCCCGCCGCGCGGCCTACATGTACGGGGCGGCGCTGGCCCGCGGCCCCCGGGGCCAGGTCGGCGCCGGTCTCGGGCAGACCACCGCGACGGGCACCGTCAGCCTCGTTCCGCCGACGGTGGAGATCACGGTGACCGGGCAGCGGGAGACCGTGGACGGCGTCCGAATGGTCTTCCAGCTGGCGCCGGACACCGAGGCGCCCTCGGAGATGCTCATCCACTTCCCCGACCACAGGGCGCTGTGCACGGCCGAGGACGCCACTCACACACTGCACAACCTGCTGACGCTGCGCGGCGCCGTGGTGCGGGACCCGCGCAACTGGTCGCGGTACCTCACCGAGTGCATCGACCTGTTCGGCGAGACCACGGACGTCGCGTTCGCCTCGCACCACTGGCCGACCTGGGGCCAGGAACGCGTGCGGCACTTCCTGGGCGTCCAGCGTGATCTGTACGGCTACCTCCACGACCAGAGCCTGCGCCTGATCAACAGGGGCTGGACCGGCGGCGAGATCGCCGAGCATCTCCGGCTTCCGCCCGCTCTGGAGCGGGCGTGGTCCGCCCGCGGCTACCACGGTTCGGTGAGCCACAACCTCAAGGCGGTCTACCAGCGGTACATGGGCTGGTTCGACGGCAACCCGGCCCACCTGTGGCAGCACACCCCGACGGAGGCGGGGAAGCGGTACGTGGAGTTCATGGGCGGCGCCGACGCGGTGGTCGCCAAGGCCCGCGCCTCCCTCGAAGGGGGCGACCCGCGCTGGGCCGCCGAAGTCCTCAACCACGTCGTCTTCGCGCGGCCCGACCACGCCACGGCGCGTGAACTGCTGGCCGACACCTACGAACAGCTCGGCTACGGGGCGGAGAACGGCACCTGGCGCAACTTCTTCCTCTCCGGCGCGGCCGAACTGCGTGACGGCCGGTTCGGAACCCCCACCGTCACCGCCTCCGCCGACATCCTCGCCAACCTCGGCCCCCGCCTCCTGTTCGACGCGCTCGCCGTGCGGATCAACGGCCCCGAAGCCTGGGACGAACGCCTCGCGATCGACATCGTCCTCACCGACACCGGTGAGAGGTTCCGACTGCGCCTGGCCAACGGCGTGCTCACCCACACGGCGGCTCCGCGGCGGGACGCCGCCGACGTCACCCTGACCACCACCACCCGGCAACTGCCCGCCCTCGCCCGGGGCGACCTGTCACCGGAGACGCTCGCCGCCGCGGGCCTCCAGGCCGACGGCGACACCACGGCGCTCGACCGCCTCGCCGCCGTCCTCGACCCCGGTGACCCCGACTTCCCCCTCGTCACTCCCTGAGCCGCGCTTCCCGCCGGGGTCGCCCGCGCCGGTGGGCGGTGGGACACCGGCGGGGTCGACGTGGGCGGGTCGCGCGGGAGGCGGCTCAGGTCGTCAGTTGCTTCCCGTTGGTCTCGGTGAACGTCCAGGAGAGCGCGGCGAGGCAGCCGAACATGATCCCGGCGGCGAGGACGATCGGCTGGTAGCCGAAGCTCGGGACCAGCGCGGCGGCCACGATCGGGGGGAAGAACGACAGGCTGCGCGCCAGTTGCAGGGACGAGGAGACCGCGGTGGCCCGGATGTCGGCGGGGAACGACTCACTGAAGAGCGCTCCGAAGACGGCCGGGCCGTTGGCGCCGACGAAGAAGGCGAAGAACACGACGCGGACCCAGGTGCCGCCGTCGAGGAGCTGGTCCCAGGTCGCCACGAGGGCGAGACCGCTGACGAAGGCCAGCAGGGACAGGAGGAACAGCGTCTTCCGGCGGCCGAGGCGGTCGCTGAGGTACGAGCCGATGAAACAGCCGACGCCACCGGCGACGGCGGTGAACAGCAGCCAGGTCGACGCGCTGGTGACCGAGGAGCCCTGTTCGACGAGGTAGGACGGCAGGAATGACGCGATGCCGTAGTACGCGAAGAACTGGAGACTGGCGGCCAGCACGCACAGCAACCACACCCGCACGATGGCCGGGCTGATGCGGGTGCGCTCGGCCCGGCCCTCGCTGGTCTGCCGCACCCGGCTGGCCCAGACCTCGGACTCCGGCGTGTGCCGGCGCACCCAGAGCGCGAACAGGACGGGAAGCCCGGAGATGACGAACGTCCAGCGCCACCCGATCTCGGGCATCAGGTATCCGCCGACCAGGGAGCCGGCCACGATGCCGACGTAGACGCCACCGTAGAGCAGCCCACTCCACCAGCCACGGCGGTGCGGCGGGACGATCTCGGCGACCAGGGTCTGCCCGACGCCGTACTCCCCGCCGATGCCGATGGCCGCGACGCAGGTCAGGATGAGGAGGACCTCGTAGCTGGGGGACAGGGCGCGAGCGAAGGTGAACACCGAGAACATCGCGATCGTGATGATCAGAACCTTCTTGCGGCCGATCCGGTCGGCGAGCCATCCGAACAGCACGCCACCCACGCCCATGAACAGCAGCTGCATGCCGAGCAGCAGGCCCACCTGGCCCGATCCCAGGTCGAACTCCTTCGCGATCGGCACGACCAGCAGTGTCATCAGAAAGACTTCGTAGTAGTCGAAGATCCACCCGATGAGGGCGCCGAGGAAGGCACCCCGTTGCGCGCGGTCCAGACCCCTGGATCTCGCTGCCGGAATGTGTGAAGTCGTCGTGCTCACTGGACTACCGCCTCCTGCTTGAACTGCGAAACACCACCTGAGGGGGGAGGTATCAGCGGACGCTACACCTGTGACCCCGCTTATGTATACTGACTGGACAGAATCTTTTGCTGAGCCTGAAGTGGAGCTGCGCATGGCCGATGTCTACTTGGTCGGGGGAATGCGATCACCGTTCGTCCGACGTGGGGGCGTCCTGGCGGACGTCCACGCGGCCGACCTGCTGGCCGCGGTGACCACCGCGGCGCTCGACCGCTGTGGCGTACCGGCCACGGACGTCGACCAGGTCATCACCGGCTGTGTGACCAAGGTGGGAGACCAGGCCAACAACGTGGGCCGTACCGCGTGGCTCACCGCTGGCCACCCCGCCGAGGTCCCGGCGGTGACGGTGGACGCCAAGTGCGGTTCGAGTCAGCAGGCGGTCCACTACGGCGCTGGCCTCCTCGCCTCCGGCGCCGCCGACGTGGTGGTGTGCAACGGAGTCGAGCAGATGACCCGTAACTCGCTGGGGGACGACGCCCGTTCGGGCGACCGCGACCCGTACGGCGCGGCGTACCGCGACCGGTTCGAGGTCACCGACCAGGGGGAGGCCGCCGAACGGATCGCCGACCGGTGGGGCCTCGACCGGCGCGCCTGCGACGATCTGGCGGTCGCCTCCCAGGAGCGGGCCGCGGCGGCGATCGCGTCGGGGCGCTTCGACGACGAGGTCCGGCCGGTCGGCGAAGCCACCGTCGACACCGGTCCCCGGCCCACGACGCCGGAGTCCCTCGCCGCGCTGACCGCCAGGTTCCGTGCCGACGGCGTACTGACGGCCGGCAACTCCTCGCAGATCACCGACGGCGCCTCCGCGGTGATCCTGGCGTCGCGGACCGCGGTCGCGCGCCTCGGCCTGGCGCCACTGGCCCGGGTGACCCACCAGGTACTCGTCGGCGTCGACCCGGTGCTGAAGCTCACCGGCCCGATCCCGGCGACCCGGCGCGTCCTGGAACGGGCGGGCGTCGCACCGGCCGGCCTCGCGCTGGCCGAGGTCAACGAGGCGTTCGCGAGCGTGCTGGGAGCGTGGCTGAAGGAGATCCCGGTCTCCCCCGACGTGGTGAACGTCAACGGTGGCGCGATCGCGCTCGGCCATCCGGTCGGTGCCACGGGCACCCGGCTCCTGCTCACCGCGGCGCGCGAGCTGCGAAGCCGCGGCGGCGGCCGGGGCCTGGTCACCATGTGCTGCGGTGGCGGGCTGGGAACGGCGACCCTGCTGGAGGCGGCGTGACCGACCACCGCGATACAGCCGTGAGCCAGGACGAGCCGCTGCTGGTCGAACGCTCGGGACACATCGAGACCTGGACCCTGAACCGGCCGGACCAGCGCAACCCGATCACCGACTCCGACATGATCGCCGCGCTGCTGGCCGCCGTACGCCGGGTCGACGACGACCCCGACGTGCGGGCCGTCGTCCTGACCGGTGCCGGGCCAGCGTTCTCGGCGGGGGGCAACATCAAGGAGATCCGCGCTCGCGGAGGGATGTTCGGCGCCCCGCCGTACCAGGCGGCGCAGATGTACCGGGACGGGGTCCAGACGCTGGCCCGCGCCGTCTTCGAGTCCCCCGTACCGATGATCGCCGCCGTCAACGGCGCCGCCGTCGGCGCGGGATGCGACCTGGCGTTGATGTGCGATCTGCGCGTCGCCGCCGACGACGCGTTCTTCGCCGAGAGCTTCGTCAAGCTCGGGCTGATCTCCGGCGACGGAGGTGCCTGGCTGCTCCAGCGCGCGATCGGACCGGCCCGGGCGGCCGAGATGACCCTGACCGGCGACCGGGTGGACGCGGCGACGGCCCTCGCGTGGGGACTCGTGTCGCAGGTCCATCCACGGGACCAGCTGCTGGCGGCGGCGACCACGCTCGCCGAACGGGTCGCGGTCAACCCGCCCCTGGCCGTACGCGCCGCCAAGCGCCTGCTGCGGAGATCGGAGTCGGTCGACCTGGCCGGCGCGCTGGACATCGCCGCGAACCTGCAAGCCCTCATGCAGCACACCGAGGACCACCGCAGGGCCGTCGACGGCACGACGACGTTCCACGCGTCATGACGCCCCCGTCGCTGCCCCGGCCGCTGCCCGCCGTCGTCGGGAACGACCAGACCGGCGAACTGCGCCGGCGGGTACGCGCCTTCCTCGACGAGGAACGCGCCGAGGGCCGTTTCGAGCCGCGGGTCAACAGCTGGATGGACGGCTGGGATCCCCCGTTCTCGCGGCGGCTCGCCGCCCGTGGGTTCGCCGGGATGACCGTGCCGACGCGTTACGGAGGCGCGGGACGGACCTTCCTCGAACGCTTCGTCATCACCGAGGAACTCCTCGCCGCCGGTGCGCCGGTGGCCGCTCACTGGTTCGCCGACCGGCAGGTCGCTCCCGCGCTCCTCGCGTCCGGCACCGAGGAACAGCGAGCGGAGCTGCTTCCCGGCATCGCGGCCGGTGAGCTGTCGTTCGCGATCGGCATGAGCGAGCCCGACTCGGGCTCCGATCTCGCCAGTGTCCGTACCCGGGCCGTCCGTCGCGACGACGGGAACTGGGTGATCACCGGGACCAAGGTGTGGACCTCGGGCGCTCATCGCGCCGACCGGCTCCTGCTGCTCGCCCGGACCGCTCCGGGTGACCCCGCGGCCCGTCACGCCGGGCTGAGCCAGTTCGTCATCGACCTGGCGACCCCCGGTGTCCACGTACGCCCGGTCCTGTCGATGGACGGAGAGCACCACTTCAACGAGGTCGTCCTCGACCAGGCTGTCGTGCCCTCGACGTCCCTGCTCGGCGTCGAGGGCGAGGGGTGGCGGCAGGTGACCGCCGAGCTGGGCTTCGAGCGCAGCGGCCCCGAGCGCTTCATGTCGGCGCACCAGCTCCTTGAGGAAGCGGCGCGGGACGCACGCGGTCACGATCGCGCGCGGCGCGGGAGCGTGCCCGCCGACCTCGGCCGTTCCCTCGCCCGCACCGCCGCGCTGCGGGCGCTGTCGATGTCCGTCGCGGCCGCCATCACCGCCGGAGAGGACCCCAGAGTGCACGCCTCGTACGTCAAGCTCCTCGGCACTCAGCACGAGCAGCAGCTGGTGGAGAACGCCAGTCTCGAAGGACCGGCCCTGGACGCGGACGGGTTGCGCCCGCACGTCGTCGCCGGGCTGCTGTCGCGTCCGACGTACACCTTGCGCGGCGGCAGCAACGAGGTCCTGCGCGGGATCATCGCCCGCGAGATCGGAGCCCGGTGATGACCGTCTCTCCCGCGCCAGACCGTGACCTGGCCGCCCTGGTCGACGACGTCCTCCGTGGCGCCGAGCACCCCGGCGAGTGGCGGGCCGGACTCGACCGCCCGTTCTGGGACCGGCTCGCCGAGCTGGGCCTGACCACGCTCCTGTCCCGCCAGGGCGCGGGGTGGGCGGAGACCGCCCTCGTCGTCGCGGGCGCGGCGGCACGCGGCGTCGTGCTCCCCGTGGCCGAGCACGACGTCCTCGCCGGGTGGCTCGTCTCGGGCACCGACGCCGAGGAGGACCTGGACGGACTGCTGGTACCGGTGGTCGTGGACGGGACCGGTCGGGCCCGCGCGGTGCCCTGGGCGCCCCAGGCCGACAACCTGGTCGTCCTCACCACCGGCGAGGAACCGCGGGTGTTCGTCGTACCGGCGGCTGAGGTGCTCGTCTCCGAGAGCGTGGACCTGGCCGGCCGGCCGTGCGCCGACATCGAGGTGCCGCTCGGCCAGCTGAGCGGGACGGGTGAGTCCACCGGAGGGCGCGTCCGCGAGGTACCGGCGCCGCCGGGGGCGCACACGGCCCTGCTGCGACGACGACGCCTGGTGCGCTGTGTGCAGATCACGGCGGCGATGGGCGGGGCGCTCGACCTCGCCATCCAGTACGCCCGGGAGCGGGTCCAGTTCGGCCGGCCGCTCACGGGCTTCCAGGCGGTCCAGCACCTCCTGGCCGACGCCGCAGCCGAGCACGCGCTCGCGTCCGCGGCCACCGCCGCCGCGCTCGCCCGAGCCGACCGGGAAGTGGCGGCCGACCCGATGACGCTCGGGCGGCACATCACGGTGGCCAGCTCCGTCGTGGCCCGGTCGCTCGGCGTCGTGTCCCGCGACACACACCAGGTCCTGGGCGCCATGGGCACCACGGTGGAGCACCCGCTCCAGGCGGTGCTGCGCCCCGCCCTGGCCTGGCGTGCCGAACTGGGCGACGTCGTCGACCTGGAGCGGTCACTCGCCGAGGAGGTCATCGCGCACGACGGGACGGTCTGGGACTGGATCACCGGGTCGGCCTCCCGGGAATGACTCCCGAGCCGGGGTGGGGCCCGCTGGCCGTGCGGTCGCCCGGCGGTCCGCACGGTGCGGCCGGTCGGTGGGGCGGCGGGGCGGGTCGGTGGGGCGGCGCTCCGGGCCGCGTGCGCGGCCCCTCGGGTCAGGGCGTCGGGCGCCGGACGCGTCAGGACGCGGCGCCGTCCGGCTCGGACAGCGATGGTGCCGTCGGCTGGGCTCGGCGCGCCGCGATCCGGCGGACGGCGGCCAGCTGGGTGGCCGTGAACACCAGGAGGTAGGCGATGACCAGCAGCAGCGGCCACCGCCACCCGCTCGTCGCCTCGTGGAGCGCGCCGACCGCGAACGGTGTGGCGGCACTGAGCACGTATCCCGTCCCCTGCATGAAGGCGGAGTACTCCGCGGCCCGCTGGTCGGACTCCGACACCCGCATGATCAGCACGAACAGCGCGGTCAGTCCGGCACCTTGGGCGAGCCCTCCGAGCGTCGCGGCGAGGAGGTGGAGCTCGGGGCCGAGAAGCAGGACGATCGGGCAGGCCAGCCAGAGAGCCGCTATCCCCGCGGTCACACCGCCCCAGGAGACGGTGCGGAGGGCGACCGAGAGCAGCAGGGCGCCCGCGATCGCCAGCACCTGGAACCAGGAGGTGACAGCACCGGCACGGGACTGGCTGAGCCCGGCGTCGTCCCGCAGGATCTGCGGCAGCCAGGCCGCGACCGAGTAGTAGGCCGACACCTGACCGGCGAAGGCGAGCGCCAGCAGCCAGCCGACCGCGGTGCGGCGCACCGGCCTGGCGCTCGTGGCCGGGGTTCCCGAGGGCGGCGCCGGTGCGGCCGGGTCCTCCGAGGGCTCGTGCCGCGCGGAGCGCGCGGCCGGGACCGTCGCCCTCCGGGGCCGAAGGGTGGTGAACCACGCGACCATCGCGAGGAGGCTGACGAGCGCCCACGCCGACAGGGCCCACCGCCACCCGAGCCACGCGGCCAGCGGCGCGACGGAGAGCGTCGCGGCCATCGCGCCGATGTTCATCGTGCCCGTGTAGCCGGAGGTCACCACGGCCTGATGACGGGGCGTGGTCTCCCGGCGGATGATCGCTGGTGCCACGATGTTCCCGACGGTGATGCCGAGCCCGATCACCACCGACCCGGCGAGCACGCTCGCCCAGGGACCGGCCGAGCGGACGGCGAGTCCCGCGGTGACCGTCGCGAGCGCGACCAGCAGCGCGACGTCGAACCCCACCCGTCTGACGAGCGCCGTGGCCCAGGGCGCGCTCAGGCCGAAGCACAGCACCGGGATGGTCGTCAGGAGACCGATCTGCGCGGAGCCGAGACCCAGGTCGTCGCGGATGTCGTCGGCGATCGGCGCCACCGAGAGAAACGGGGCGCGGAAACTCAGCGCGCCGACGAGCAGCGCGGCGAGGACGAGCCACGGGGTGGCCCGGCCCCGGGCGGGCCGGGCGCCGAAGGCGCCGGAGGAGAGGTCACCGGTGCCGCGGGTGCCGCGAGGCGGGGAGGGCGGCCGCTTCACGCTGCGGCTTCGTCCAGGAACGCGCCGACCGCCGCGAGCGCCCCGCTCGCCTCCGGCAGTCGCGGAGCGAAGGCGTGCCAGACGTGGATCATCCCGTCCCACCACTGCGAGTCGACGGATGCCCCAGCCCGCCGTGCCCGGTCGGCGAGCAGCTGCGCGTCGCCGGCCAGCCCCTCGTTCGGGGACGCCTGGACGAGCGTGGGGGGAAGGCCGTGCAGCGGCCCGAGAACGGCGGAG
This sequence comes from Streptomyces sp. AJS327, assembly GCF_013450295.1. GTDB lineage: Bacteria > Actinomycetota > Actinomycetes > Streptomycetales > Streptomycetaceae > Streptomyces. The sequence goes on along the minus strand of NZ_SKBR01000001.1, from coordinate 2,084,665 downwards.
GCGGCGGGATCACTGGGCGACCGCGAGCCCAGGTACGCGGTGACCATCCGCTGGAGCAGCCAGCGCGGAAGCTGGGGGTCGTAGGGCGCGTTGGCGTCGATGCTCGGGGCGACGAGCCGGAGGTCGAGCAGGGGCGAGAGCATCACCAGGGCGGTGATGGCGGGTCTTCGACCGGGTATCTCCCGCACGGCGCGCTCGGCGCCGAGGGCGAGCGCGCCGCCCGCGGAGTCCCCGGCGAGTACCAGCGGGTTCCGGCCTCCCTGGCGCCGGTCGAGCTCCAGCAGGGCGGGGAGGATCGCGGTGTGCTGTCCGGGGAAGGTGACCTCGGGGGCGAGCGGATAGTCGAGGACGAGCACCCGCCGGCCGGTCGCGAGGGCCAGGTGCGTCGCCAGGGGGCGGGTCGTCGCCAGCGATCCCATGATGAATCCCCCGCCGTGCAGGTACACGATGACCTGCTCGGACCGGACCTCGGCGGGCAGGAGCCACTCCGCGTCCATCCCGGCCAGCAGCACCGGTTCCACACGCACCGAGCGGGCGGTCGGGCGCGTGGCGGCGGCTTCCTCGTAGCGTGCGCGATGTGTCGACTCGGGCCACTCCGGCTGGGGCGCGTGCCGGTACAGGGCGCGTACGAGACCGTGGACGCTCGGCTTCAGGACGCTCAGCGCCTCCGGCGTCGGGGCGGACGTCGTCATGAGACCGCGCTCGCTATCTCCTGCGGCCCCGGGGTGTCCGGGGTGTCGCTGGCGTCCCCCAGCAGCGCTTCACGGAGACGGAACTTCTGGATCTTCGTGGCCGACATCGGCCACTCGGTCACGAACCGCACGGCCCTGGGCACCTTGAAGGCCGAGAGCCGCTGTCCACAGAACGCGATCAACTCGTCCTCGCCCGTGGTGTGTCCCGGCCTCAGCTCGACGAACGCGACGGGCACCTCGCCCAGGCGCGCGTCGGGGACCGGTACCGCGGCCGCCATCGTCACGGCGGGGTGCTTGAGCAGGACGTACTCGATCTCGGCGGCGCCGACGTTCTCACCGCCGACCTTGAACACGTCCTTCAGCCGCCCGAGGTAGACGAGGTCGGTGCCGTCCCACGTCCCGAGGTCGCCGGTGTGGAACCAACCCTCGTCATCGACGGGCGGGACGGGGTCGCGATGGTAGCGGCGCAGCACCGGGCGGCCCCTGACGACGATCTCGCCCTTCGTGCCGGGGGCGACCGGAGTGCCCGCCGGATCGACGACCCGGACCTCGACGCCGTCGAACGGGTGCCCCGAGGTCGTCGCGCGCGACCGGGGGCTGTCGCCCATGTCGTGGTAGACGCCCACCCCGCCCATCTCGGTGCAGCCGTAGCAGGACACCTGGACGGCGCCCGGGAGCGCGGACTGCACCCGTTCGAGCAGTGCCTGGGGGCCGATGGCGAGGATCCACCGCAGGGCGCTCAGGTCGCGTTCGGCGAAGCGCGGCGCGTCGAGAAGCGCGGTGATGAGCGTGGAGAAGGCGGGGTAGGCGGCCGTCACACGCTCGCGTTCGAGGACGGCCAGCGCCTCCTCGGCCTCGAAGTGGGCGGTCGAGCAGAACGTCGCGCCGACGTCGAGCGCGCCCAGCATCGGCAGGAGGCCGCCGGTGTGGAAGAACGGCAGTGGGTCCCACACGACGTCGCCCGCGCCCACCCCCATGGCCGCGGCGGTGTGGCGCGCGGTTGCCAGGAACGCGTCGAGGTCCAGCACACAGCCCTTGGGGTGCGAGGTCGTCCCCGACGTGTAGATGAGCAACTGCTCGCGACCGGCCGCGCCACCGCCGACGAGGCCGTCTCCGGCCGGGGGTTCACCGGTGGGACCACCCGTGGGAGCCGTCGGCTCGGTGCCGTGCGCCGTCGACGTGTCGAGCCAGGTCGTCGCGGGTTCGGCCCCTCCTGGCGCGTCGGGTGGGCGCACCGCGACGACCCGAAGGCGTGGCGCCTGCCTCTCCCACATTCCCGAGGTCGGGCCGCCGGGCTGGACTTCCCCCGTCGTGGGTTCCGTGGGCAGGCCCGCGGCGGCCCCGGGCAGCGCGCACGAGAGCCGGTGGAGGAGGTCGGGTCCACCTTCGCGGTGGCTGGTGGTCAGGATCGCCTCGATGTCCGAGTGCTCGACCACGTAGCTGATCTCGTCCGAGCGGTACCGGGTGTTCAGCGGGACGACCACGACGCCGCGCTCCCAGGCGGCGAGCAGACTGACCACCATCTGCGCCGAGTTGTGCGTCAGCAGGCCCAGCCGTGAACCGGCACGCAGGCCGAGCGAGGCCAGCACGGCCTGTTCCTGTTCGACCTGGTCAGCCAACCGCGCGTAGGTGAGACGGCTGTCGTCGATCACCAGCGCCTCGTGGTCGCCGTGCTGCCTGAGCCGGTGCGTCAGGGACGTCACCGATCCTGCGGGGTCGCGCATGGCTTGCGTTCCTCTCCTGAGTAGCCTCACCGATCGCCGTGTATCCTGACCGCTCAGGATACTTTAGACCAGGGAGGCGGACATGGCGATAGCGCGCGGAACAGCGGACGACGCCGAGTACGTGACGCGGCAGACCGGCGTCGGATCCAGCGGAGGTCCCGTCGACGTCCGCCGGCTCGACCGCGCGCTGGAAGACGCCAACATCCCCACGCTGATCTCGGTGCTCGCCCATCTCACCGGCGAGGAACGCTGGCTCCGGCGACCCTTCCGCCCGACCCGCACCAAAGGTCTGTCCGAGCACGCGGACGGCGGGCTCGACGGCGGGACCCAGGCGACGGTGCGGCGCGCCGTCCGTGATCTCCTCGTACGAACCCCGCGTCCCGCACCCGCCCCGCTCAGCGACGAACGCCTCGCCGCGATCATGAGCAACTGCATGGGCGAGGAGGTGCCCCTCCAGTACGCGGGCCTGATGCGCGAGGAGATGGGCCTCGAACCGCGCTTCGACCCCGAGCGGCTCCGGCGCTGCGAGCGACGCGACGACTACTCGGTCACCATCGTCGGGGCCGGGGCCTCCGGCCTCTGCATGGCGATCCAGCTCAAGCTCGCCGGTATCGCCTTCACCGTCCTGGAGAAGAATCCCGACCTCGGCGGCACCTGGTTCGAGAACCGGTACCCCGACTGCGGGGTGGACACCCCCAGCTACTGGTACTCCTATTCGTTCAACCCCGGAAACTGGGCGCGCTATTACAGCAAGCGCGACGACGTCCACGCTTACTTTCGCGAGACCGCCGAGCGGTTCGGAATTCTCGAACATATCGAGTTCGACACTAAGGTCGACCGTGCGGAATGGAACCCCGAGTCCGCTACGTGGACAATCCAGGCCAGTCGCGGGGACGGAACCCGGTCCACGCACCGGTCGAGCTTCGTGATCAGTGCCGTCGGCCAGCTCAACATGCCGAAAACGCCCGAGATACCGGGCGCGCCCACCTTCACCGGACGCCAGTTCCACTCGGCTCGGTGGCCCCACGACCTCGACCTCCGCGGCAAGCGGGTCGCCGTCATCGGGACCGGTGCCAGCGCCATGCAGCTCGTACCCGCCATCCGCGACGAGGTCGCGCACCTCACGATCTTCCAGCGATCACCGCAGTGGGTCGCCCGCAACACCGAGTACACCCGCGAGGTCAGCGACAGCACCCGGTACCTGATGGAGCACGTTCCCCACTACGCCGCCTGGTACCGCATGCGGCAGGTGTGGGCGTTCGGCGACAAGATCTTCCAGTCGCTGGTCGTGGATCCCGCGTGGGCCGGCACATCCGACGCGATCAACTCGGTCAACGAGGGGTACCGCTCCTACTTCACGAAGTACATGCGCGAGCAGCTCGCCGGCCATCCCGACCTCCAGCACAAGGCCATCCCGTCCTACCCGCCCTTCGGTAAACGGATGCTGCTCGACAACGGCTGGTTCGACACCCTGAAGGCACCCCACGTCGAGTTGGTCACCGACCGGATCACCGGCATCGAGCCTGGCGGTGTCGTCACCGGGGAAACGGTCCATGAGGCGGACGTGATCGTGTACGCGACCGGTTTCGAGGCCCTCAATCTCCTGGGATCGCTTGAGGTCGAAGGTCGCGACGGCGCGACGCTGCGGGACCGGTGGGGCGACGACGACGCCCGCGCTTTCCTCGGGATGACCGAGCGCGGTTTCCCCAACCTGTTCTTCCTCTACGGCCCCAACACCAACCTGGGGCACGGGGGGAGCCTGCTGTTCATCGCCGAGTGCCAGGCGCGCTACATCCTCGACCTCCTCGCCCAGGTGATCGACGAGGGCACGCGCGCGGTGGAGTGCCGCCAGGACCTCCGTGACCAGTACAACCGGGACATCGACCGGGCCCATGAGGCGCTGATCTGGACCCACCCCGGGATGAGCACGTGGTACCGCAACAACCGCGGACGGGTCGTCACCAACTCGCCCTGGCGCCTGCTCGACCTGTGGGAGATGACCCGGCACGCCGACCTCTCCGAGTACGACACCGACACGTTCGGCGGCGGCCCCGGGCGTGAGTCGGCCTGAGCGGCCGGACTCGCGCGCGGACGTCGCGGGCGGCGCTACGGGGCGGTGACCCGCACCGGCACGACGAGGCCGTTGAGGAACATGTCGGCGTACATGGCCCCGGCCGTCGCGGCGTCGACCCGTCCTGACGGGTCGAACCACCGGGCCATCCAGTTCAGGGCCCCGAGGGTGGTGAGGGCGGTGACGCGCGAGTCGAGGTCGCGGAAGATCCCCAGGCGCTGGCCCGCCTCGACGATCTCCGCGACCCCGCCGACGTAGCGCGCCCTGAGCTCTTCGATGACCTGGGCGTGCGGCCGGGAGAGGTAGCGGGACTGGCCGACGAAGACCCGGACGGAGTCCCACTCGGTACTCATGACGACGGCGTGCCGCGCGATCACGTGGCGCAGCACCCGCTCCGGGTCGTGGCCCGCCTCCTCGCGCCAGCGGTCGAGGTTGGCCAGGCTCGCCATCGCGAACTCGTGGTGGATGGCGAAGAGGAGGTCTTCCTTCGAGCCGATGTGGTAAAAGAGCGCGCTCTTGTTGACACCGGCCGCGTCCGCGATCTGCTGCGTGCTGGTCTCGCTGAAGCCGGCGGTGGCGAACAGTCGCGCGGCCGCCCGCAGCGCGGCCGCGGGAACCCTGGGCGGCTCGCCACCCGACTTGTTCGCGGGGGCGGCGGGGGCGAGCCGCGACCAGCCCGCGCCGTCCGTCGCCGGCGGCTCGGCGAACGCCTCACCGGAGCGCAGGCCCGACAGCAGCAGGGCGGTCACCTGCTTCGTCACCTGCGGCCCCGTGAGGTGACCGCGCGGACGGAACCACTGGTACGCGCTCGCCAGGGCGCCGAAGATCCCCGCGGCCACGACCGCGGCGTCCGGTGAGCGCAACCGGCCCTCCCCCGCACCGTCACGCAGGATCACCCGCAGACGGGCCTCCAGCTCATCGCGGCGCCCGACGAGGGTCGACCGGTCGTCCGCGTCGAGGTGGTACTCCTCCTCGAAGAACACCCGTACGCTCCGCTGCCGCTTGATGATCACGGACAGGTAGGCGCGGAGGAAGTTGTCCAGTCGCGTGACGACGTCGACGTCGGAGTCGGCGTCCCCCACCGTGCGTTCGGCGGCTTCGAGGAACCGCTCGTGGATCAGCAACAACAGTTGCGGCTTGCTCGCGACATAGCGGTACAACGTCCGCTTCGTGATCCCGACCGAGGCGGCGACATCGTCCATCGTGGTGCCGCCGAAGCCACGCTCGTCGAAGAGACGGGTGCCCGTCTCGACGATCTTGGCAAGCCGTCGCTCCTGCGCCTTGGGGGCCCTAATTGCTTCACGCACGCGTGGGAACTCCTTTCGATGCCAACTCCCGCGTCCTCAACAGAGCGCCGACGGGCAGTTGAAAAGCATCTCATCCTGGCCGCCCCGGTATCGCGCCGTGGGCACGGTTCGAGGCGCTGCCACCGCACCGGACCCGGTGAACGGGCCGCCGACCTCGCGGGAACCGGACCTCCTGACGGGACGCCCTGACCGACGGCGCCCTCCCGCCGGAGTTCACAGGTCCCGGGCGGCGATCCGCCGCAGATGTTCCTCGAAGACGGCCTGAGCGTCGGGGTTGAGGCGTCGCAGGGCGACCATGCCGGTAACGATCACGTCACACACCTCAGCCTCCACATCCTGCCAGGTGTGGGAGCGACCCTTGCGGGGGTTCTGGCCGGTCGCCCCGATGACGGCCTCCGCGACCTCCCCGGCCTCCTCCTGGATCTTGAGGATTTGCAGGATCCGCCGCTGCTCGGCGGGGAGCGTGCTGTGCGCGTCGAGGCGAGCGGTGAGGCGGACGATGGTGTCCCACGGGTCGGTCACGAGTCCTCCAACGACGGGTTCCGGAACGGGAACCCTAGAACGACCTCGCCCAGCACCCGGCGCCCCGCACGGGGCCACGACACCACCTCGGGGGACAACGGTTCCCGGCCTGCGCGCCGGACCACGGCCGCGCTTCTCCCCTCCCGGGATCCGCCCCCGTCGGACCGGAACCCCCGGGCACGGCGTCAGATCGGCCCCAACCGCGGGCGGTTCGGGCGGAGGAGGCTGTCCCGGGCGGCGGCGTTCCCGGTCCGCCGGTGGCCGGGTGGCGCGGGGAACGCGGGGACACCCGATCGACGGCCACCGTCGGCCGGGGGCTCGGACAGCGGGAACGAGGGCGTCAGGAGGCCACGCCGTCCGGGGTGTCCGAGGAGAGGATGGAGTCCTCCAACTTGCGCAGGAGACGCGCGAGTTGACGGCGCTCCGCCGGGGAGAGCCCGCTGAGCATCCGGTGCTCGTTGTCGAGGTGCTCGGCGAACACCTCGTCGACCTTGGCGAGGCCCGCCTCCGTGAGGCGCGAGTAGACCACCCTGCGGTCGTCCGCGTCGCGCTCCCTGACGATCAGCCCGTCCTTCTCCAGGCGGTCCATGCGCAGGGTGACCCCGGCCGACGAGACGAGTCCCTGGTCGGCGAGTTGCCCGGCGGTCAGGCGGTACGGCTCGCCGGAGCGGCGCAGCGCGGTGAGCACGTCGAAGCCGGCGACGGAGAGTCCGTGCCGGTCTGTCGACGCGACCAGCTTGGCGTTGTACCGAAGGAACGAGCGGTGTAGCCGGGCGAGGACCTCCAGCGGAGAGGTGTCCAGTCCGGGCCGCTCCCGCGACCAGTCGTCGATGACCTGCGCCACGGCATCACGTCGCGCCGCCCTCCGTTCAGCCATCCCGTCCCCTCGACCGCTCCCCGAGTGGGCGCGACGTCCTACGCCCCTGAAAATCCTACTCCTGAAGCGGATTCTTTCCGAACACACGCCCACGGACGACACGGAGCACGGCGATCGTGACGAGCACGGCCACGGCCGGAACCGCGGCCTTCCGCAGGAGGACCGGCAGGGCGGCCGCCCCGAGGTCCGCCGCCTCGGGCTCCCGGTCCGGCGAGGAGAGGGGCGAGTGAGGCGCGGCGGGCGCGGCGACGGCCGGCTCCCTCAGCAGCTCCTCCAGGCGGTCGGCGAACTGGCGCACGAGGCGGTCGCCGACCTCGGTCATGATGCCGCGGCCGAACTGGGCCGGGCGGCCGGTGACGTCGAGGTCGGTGCTGACGCGGACCCGGGTGCCCGCCGGGTCGGCGGCGAGCGACGCGGTGACGGTGGCTGACGCGGTGCCCGCCCCGCGGGTCTCGCTGCCGGTGAGGTCGAGGACCATCGAGCGAGCGTCCTCGTCACGGGTCACGCGGCCCTCTCCCGCGTAGCTCATCTGCACCGCGCCGACCTTCACCCTGACGCGTCCGGTGAAGGCGTCGGCATCGAGCGTGTCGAGGACGGCGCCCGGCATACAGGGAGCCACCCGGCCGAGGTCGAGGAAGAGCCGCCACGCCTCGTCGGGTGTGGCCGGGACGGTGAAGGAGTGGTCGAGTCGCATGGGTGGGTGTCCAATCGTCGGGTGGTGCGGCACCGCGTCAGCGGCCGCTCGTGGGCTGGTCGGCCGCGCGGAGCAGGTCGCGTACGCGGCTCGGGGAGAGCGGGCCGCGCCGGACGACCACGCCGAAGGGGCGCAGCGCGTCCTCGACGGCGTTCGCGAGGACGGCCTGTGGGGCGATGGCACCGCCCTCGCCGAGGCCCTTGACCCCGAGGTCGTTCATCGGGCTCGGGGAGTGGATCTCGTCCAGGTCGGGATCGGGGATCTCGGACGAGGTCGGCACCAGGTAGTCCATGTAGGTGCCGGTGCGGGGCTGGCCGTCGGGGCCGTAGAGCATCTCCTCGTAGAGCGCGCCGCCGATGCCCTGGGCGATACCGCCGGTGACCTGGCCGTCGGCGATCATCGGGTTGACGATGACGCCCGCGTCGTGGACGGCCACGTAGTGCAGGATCTCGGTCTCTCCGGTGTGTTGGTCGACCTCGACGACCGCGGCGTGCGCCCCGCTGGAGACCGCGAAGCCGGGCGGACGGAAGTGCACGGTCTCGCTGAGTTCGGTGCCGTGCCGCCCGTCGGTGGGTTCGGGGGTGCCGGGGAGGGGGGCCCGGCCGGCGAGTTCGGCCAGGGTGAGGGCCGGTCCCTCCCCGGTCCCGGCCATGACGGCGCCCTCGCGCAGCTCCAGGCCGTCGGCGGGGACTCCGAGCCGTCGGGCCGCGGCTTCGATGATCTTCTCGCGGACGAGGCGGCCCGCCCGGTGCGTGGCGTTCCCCGCGTTGACGAGAGCGCGGCTGGCGATGGTGCCGACGCCGAAGGGGGTGGCGAAGGTGTCACCCCCCACCACGTCGACGGCGTCGAAGGGCACCCCGATCGCGTCGGCGGCTATCTGGGCCATGGAGGTGCGGTGCCCCTGGCCCTGCGAGGGCGTGCCGATCGCGAGCCTGACACGGCCACGGGGCGTGATGTCGACACGGGCGGTCTCGAACGGGCCGAGGCCGGTCGCCTCGATGTACATCGCGAAGCCGATCCCGATGTGCCTGCCATCGCGCGCGCCCTCGCGCTGCCGGGCGCGCACCCCTTCGACGTCGGCCTTCGCGACCGCGCGCCGCAGCAGCTCGGGAAAGTCCCCGGAGTCGTACGACTGCTGCTTGCCGGAACGGTCCACCAGGCCCGTGGCGTACGGCATCTCGTCGGGGCCGACGAGGTTGCGCGCCCTCAACTCAGCTGGCTCGATGCCGAGTTCGACGGCGAGACGGTCCATCGCGCGCTCCATCGCGAAGACGGTCTCAGGGCGGCCCGCTCCCCGGTACGGGGTGGCGAAGGTGGTGTTGGTGAGGACACCGACGACGTCGATGTCCACGTGCGGGATCCGGTAGGGGCCGAGGAGGTGGCACACCGAGTTGTAGGGCACCACCAGGCCGGTCATGTTGTACGCGCCGACGTTGACGGTGATGCGGTCGCGGACGGCGAGCAGACGGCCCTCCTCGTCCGCCGCGAGTTCGATGCGGTGGATCTGCTCGCGGGCGTGCGAGGCGGCCGTCAGGTTCTCGTTGCGGTCCTCGCGCCAGAGCACGGGGCGGCCGAGGACGCGTGCCGCGTGCGGGACGAGCATCTCCTCGACGTAGAGGATGCCCTTCTGGCCGAAGCCGCCGCCGACGTCGGTGGCGATGACGCGGACCCGCTCGGGGCCGAGGCCGAGCGTGTGCGCGATGGCCTCGCGTACCCGGTGCGGGGTCTGGGTGTTGGACCAGACGGTCAGCTCGCCGCTGTAGGGGTCGACCTGGGCCGAGATCGCGCGGGTCTCGATGGGCGAGGCGACGTAGCGGTGGGCCTGGAACTCCTCGCTGACCACGGTGTGGGCCGAGGCGAACGCGGCGTCGGGGTCGCCCACGCTGGTGGCCACCGCGACGGCGGTGTTGTCGCGGAGGTCCTCGTGGAGCAGCGGTGCGCCGTCGGTGACCGCGCGGTCCGGGTCGACGAGCACGGGCAGGGGCTCGTAGCGGACGTCGACGAGTTCGAGGGCGTCCTCGGCGAGGTAGCGGTTCTCCGCCAGGACGACCACGACGGGCTGGCCGACGTAGAGGACCTTGTCCGTGGCGAGGAGCGGCATCGGGGTCATCGCGACGTACGGGTCGAGCAGGGTGGCGAGGTCGGGCGGGGTGCGCAGCTCCTCCCTGTTGAGCATGTCGGGCAGTTCGGCCACGTCCTCTCCGGTCCAGACCGCGACGACGCCGGGAGCGGCGAGGGCCGCGGTGACGTCGATCGAGCGGACACGGGCGTGGGCGTGGGGGCTGCGCAGGAAGGCGGCCTCGGCCGCGCCCGGCAGGGCGACGTCGTCGACGTAGCGGCCGTTTCCCCGCAGGAGCCGGTCGTCCTCGACCCGTGGGACGGCGCGGCCGGACCAGGTGCCGCCGGACGGTGCCGGCTGGTGGGGCGCGAGGGGCGGTTGCTGGGACACGCGGGTCACTCCCCCCGCTCGGCGCTGTCGGCGAAGCGCTCGTCCAGCGCCTGGCACACGGCACGGCGAATGTTGCGGTAGCCGGTACAGCGGCAGAGGTGGCCGCTGAGGGCGTCAGCGACGTCCCCCGCGCCCGGCCGCTCGGGCTGTTCGGACAGGGCGGTGGCGGTCATCACGAATCCGGCGGTGCAGAAGCCGCACTGCATGCCGTGGCACTCGTGGAAGGCCCGCTGGACGGGGGTGAGCGGCGCGTCCCCGGGGGCGAGGCCCTCGACGGTACGCAGTTCGGTACCGCCGCACTGCACGGCCAGTGTCAGGCAGGAGCGCGCGGGGACACCGTCGACGAGGACGGTACAGGCGCCGCAGACACCGTGCTCGCAGCCGACGTGGGTGCCGGTGAGGCGGAGCCGGTCCCGCAGGAAGTCGCTGAGCAGCAGCCGGGACTCCACCTGGGCGGTGACGGGGGCACCGTTGACGGTCAGGGAGATCTCGTGCCAGCCGGAGGGTTCGGCGAGTGGCGGCGGCACGGTGTGGACGGCCGCCGGGGCGGTGGTGGGTTCGGGGGTCATGAACAGCGCTCCCAGGCGTGGGTACAGGCACGGACGAGGAGGTGGGCGGCGGCCTCGCGGCGGTAGGCGGCCGTGGCGTGGACGTCGCCGGCGGGATCGAGCCCGGCGAGCGCGGCGGACGCGGCCGCGTCGAGGGCGGCGGCGCCCGCGTCGCTGCCGGTCAGCGCGTTCTCGACGGCGGGCAGCCGGACGGGGACGGGGCCCGCGCCGCAGAAGACCGCGCGGGCCGCGGCGACCGTGCGCCGGTCCGGCGCCCGGCGCAGGGTGACGGCGACACCGACGGTGGCGAAGTCGCCGTGTCTGCGGGCGAGTTCCTCGAAGGCCCAGCCGTCACCGGCTCGTGGCGGGATGACGGTCTCGGTGAGGAGTTCGTCGGGCTCCAGGGCCGTCTGGAAGGTGGCGACGAAGAAGTCGGCGGCGTCGACGGTACGGGTGCCGCCAGGTCCGGCGACCACGAGGCGCGCGTCGAGAGCGAGCGCCGCGCTGGGCAGTTCGGCGGCGGGGTCGTGGTGCGCGAGGCTGCCGCAGACCGTGCCGCGGTGGCGGATCGGCGGGTGGCCGATGTGGCTGATCGCCGCCGCGAGCAGCGGCCAGCCCTCGCGTACGGCGGGGTCGGCCGCGACCCGGGCCTGCCGGACGGCCGCCCCGATGCGCAGGGCACCCGACGCGTCCACGTGGAGCCGGTCCAGGCCGGGGACGCGAGTGATGTCCACGAGTCGTTCCGGGCGGGCGAGGCGCATGCTGAGCATGGGGATCAGGGACTGGCCGCCGGCCAGGACCTTGGTCTCCCGCTCCTCGTCGGCGAGCAGGGCGAGCGCCTCGGGGAGGCTGCGGGGAGCGCTGTAGTCGAAGGGTGTCGGTTTCAAGCGGCTTGCACCATGCCTCTCGGACGACGCATCTACCTAATGCCTGAAATGATTCACACTAAAGTTTCTTCTTGGCAAGAGGGTTCGGGAGATTCGCCGCACTCCCGGTGTGCGACCCGCGGCACCTGTCCCGACGAGGCAACGACGGGCGAGCCCCTCCGCGCACCGCGTCGTGACCCCGCCGGTCAGCCCGGCACCCAGGGCCGCGCCCCGCACGTCGCGGGTGCGTCGGCGCCGCTCCCCGGTCGGCGGCGACCGCCCGCGGAGAGGGAGCACGCGGCGTGAGCGGCCACGGAGGACCGCCTCGCCGGGCATGCCCCGGGGAGACGGCGGCCTTCCGCGCGGCGGAGGTCGTCGCGCCAGGGCGGGGCGGTGGCGGGCGGACCCGAGCGGGCCAGGGCGGGGCGGCGGGCCTCGCGCGACACTTTTGAACGGCCGTTCCAAACAGCCGTGTTGGACCGCCCTGACGAGTCCCGGGGCGTGCCGTGGGCGCGTGCCCCGGACGCGTGCCGCCGGTGCGAACGGCACCCGGTTTATGAACACTCGTTTAATCTGAGACCGTGAACGCAGCGCACCACACCCCCACACCCCCCACACCCCCCGCGCCCCGCCGCGGCCGTTCCCACGACCCCGAGGGGCGGCGCGGCGCCGTACTGGAGGCGGCCCGGCGCCTGTTCGCCGCCCGGGGCTACAAGGACGTGGGCATCCGGGCCATCGCGGCCGAGGCGGACGTCACTCCGGGACTCGTCATGTCGTACTTCGGCTCGAAGGACGGCCTGTTCCGGGAGATCGTCAGCAGTGGGACCGGCGTCACCGAGGGCGTTCTCGACGAACCCTCGGTCGGCCGGGAGGAGTTGCCGCGGGCCCTGGCCCGCGACTATCTCGACCGCTGGGACCGGCTCCACGCGCACGACCCCTGGCCGGCGCTGATCCGCTCGGGTCTCAGCCATCCGCCCAGCGCGGAGCTGCTGTCCACGATCCTCGACCGCCAGGTCAGCGAGCCGCTGAGACGCCTGCTCGGTGGCCATGACGCGGCGGAGGCGCGCATCGCCATGATCCGCAGCGTCCTGTTCGGCGTGATCATGGAGCGCTATCTCTTCGCTCACGAACCGGCCAGATCGGTGCCGACGGACACGCTGGAGCCCCTGCTCGCGGACGTTCTGACGGCGGCGCTGACCGGGCGGTCGCCCGAGCCGGGCCCTGAGCCCGACCCCGGCCGCGAGCCCGACACCGGCGCTGACACCGCGCGCCAGCCGCCGGCTTCCCCCACCCCCGGCGCGTCCGGCCCGGCCGTCTTCGCCGCGCTCAACGAGTGCACCACGCGGTACCGGACCCTGATCGGCCGCGTCGTGAAGCGGCACGGCGTCAGCCTGGCCGCCTTCGAGGTGCTGGCCGCCCTTCGGGCGGCGGGCGCCCCCTACCGGCGCACGATGGGCGAGATCGCCGCGGCCGGCGCGGTCAGCGCCGGCGGTGTCACCCAGCACGCCGACCGGCTGGAGGAGGCCGGCCTCATCACCCGCGAACGAGACGGCCAGGACCGCCGCATCGTGCGTCTGCGCCTGACCCCGGCGGGGCTCGACCTGGTCGGCAGCGTGTCCGAGGAGCGCCGCGGCCAGGAACGGGAGCTGCTCGCGGGCCTGGTCCCGGGTGACCAGCGGCAGCTCGCCGCGCTGCTCGACGGCCTGCGGCGGTCACTGACCAGCCGGCCGACGTAGCGGGCCGGGCCCCCGCGCCCCTGGCGGGAGGCCCGGCCCCGAACATCCCGGCGCACGCCGGGGGTTCAGGAGTTCAGCTCCTCCAGCGTCTTCCCCTTCGTCTCCTCCGCGAAGAGCGCGATCACCGCGCCCACCAGGGCCACGGCACCGAGCTGGGCGAAGACGACCGTCAGGCTGCCGCCCGCGCCGATGATCGCACCGACCGTGATCGGGCCGAGGATCACACCGAGGCGGTTCCACAGGCCGCCGAACGCGGCGCCCTTGGCGCGATTGCGCGTCGGGTACAGCTCGGGCGAGTAGAGGTAGAGGCCCGCGTTGATCGCGTAAACGAAGAACGTCGTGCAGGAGGCGAAGATCGCGACCTGGCTTCCGGACGTGGCACCGGCCAGGGCGAGCGTCACGAGGGTACAGGCGGTGCAGCCGAGTGCGGCCACCAGGGCGGGGCGCCGGCCGACGCGGTCGATGACGAGGGCGGCGACGAAGGTACCGAGAATGCCCGTCACGTTGCTGATCAGCGTGTACACGAGCGCGGTGGTCAGGTCGAGTCCGAAGTTCTTGGTGTAGAGCGAGGGCAACCAGGTGCTGATGCCGTGGTTGACGTAGTAGGCGACGAACCAGAGCCCGGCGAGCACGGTCGTGCGGCGCAGGTAGCGACCGGTGAACAGCTCCCGCAGACGGCCCCGGGAGGTGTCCTCGACGCGGCCCGGGGCCGGTTCCGGCAGCGGTTGCCTGGTGGCTGCCGCGACCTCCGTCTCGATGTGGGCGATGGCCTGTTCGGCCTCCTCGACACGGCCCTGGGAGAGCAGCCAGCGGGGTGACTCGGTGACGTGTCGTGGCAGGGCGGCGGCGAGGAAGACGGGCAGCGCGCCGATCACGAACATCGCGCGCCAGCCGAGGTTGGGCACCACCCATACGGCGACGAGGCTGGCCGAGGCCAGTCCCGCCGGGAAGATCATCTCGTACATCAGGACGAACCGGCCGCGCTTGTCGGCGCGGGAGATCTCGTTGATGTACGTGGCCGCGACGGGGACGACACCACCGATGCCGAGACCCTGGACGAAGCGGAAGAGCGCGAAGAGTTCGATGCCGTTCGCGAACGCCACGGCGAGGCTCGCGAGCGCGGTGATGGCGACACCGAGGGTCACGGTCCGCACCCGGCCGATCCGGTCGCCCAGCCACCCCGCCGCCAGGGCGCCCAGGAGCATGCCCACGGAGCCGGAGGTGACCGCGAAGGTCGCCTGGGCCGTACTGAGGTGCCACTCCTTGATCAGGACGGGCAGCGCCGAGGCGGCGAGGAGCTGGTCGAACGCCTCGAAGAACGTGACCGCGCCGATGAGGAACCTGACCTTCACGTGCCAACGGGATTGCGGTAGTCGTTCGAGCCGGGCGGCTATCGAGCCGAGGTCCGGCTTGTCGGCCAGATTCGTCATACGGGGGTCCTTTCGCGACAACAACGCGAACAGAGGGGAGTCGCGCAGACAGTAGGAGCACTTAACTAAGGGGTCAATGGTTTACCCCTTAGTCATCTTGAATACCGCGCCACTTCCACCCCACGCGATCGACCTCGCATGACGCCCCGACGACGACTTCTCCATGAGGTCTTGCGGGTAAGTATTTAAGCCCTTAGGTTTCTAGTGCTGCGGCGCTTCGGGGCTCCCGCCCCCGCCGCGCCGCCCGCTCCCCCGTAGGTCGCAGACCGCCTGGAGGTCCCGCCCGTGCCTCACCACCTCCCCACCGACATCCTCATCGCGGGCCAGTGGCGACGCGGTGCGGGCGACCCCGTCGAGACCGTCGACCCGGCCACCGGAGCACCGCTCGCCACCGTTCACTCCGCGTCCGCCGAAGAGGTCGACGAGGCGGCGCGGGCCGCCGCGCTCGCCGTCGCCGACCCCGCCTGGCGCGAGCTGCTCCCGCACCAGCGCGCCCGACTGCTGTACCGCGTCGCGGAGTTGACCGAGGAGGCGGCCGAGGAACTCGCCGCGCTCCAGACCGCCGACACCGGCAAGACCCTCGTGGAGACGAGGGCCCTGGCGCTGAGCGCGGCGGGCACCTTCCGGTACATGGCGGCGGCCCTGGAGACGGCCGAGGAATCCGTCACCCCGTCCCGCGGCCCGTACGTGACGATGAGCGTGTACGAACCGGTCGGTGTCGTCGGGGCGATCAACCCCTGGAACTCCCCGGTGGCCAGCGACGCGCAGAAGATCGCGCCCGCCCTGGCCGCCGGCAACGCCGTCCTGCTCAAACCCGCGGCCTGGACCCCCCTCGTCTCCCTCGCGCTCGGCCGCCTGATCCACCAGGCGCTCGGCGAACTCGGCCTTCCCACAGCCCTGTTGTCTGTTCTGCCCGGCAGCGGCGGGATCGTCGGGGACGCCCTCGTACGCCACCCACTCGTCACCCGCGTCAGCTTCACCGGCGGCACGGAGACCGGCAGGTCCATCGCCGCCGTGGCCGCCTCGAAGCTGATCCCGGCCTCCCTCGAACTCGGCGGCAAGTCGCCGACGATCGTGCGCCCCGACGCGGACGTCGAACAGGCGCTGGCAGGCGTGATGTTCGGGATCTTCTCGTCCAGCGGCCAGTCCTGCGTCGCGGGTTCGCGGCTCTTCGTCGCCCGCGAGATCTACGACGGCTTCGTCGCTGAACTCGTCGACCGCGTGGGCAGGTTGCGCGTCGGCCCGGGGACCGACCCCGGCACGCAGGTCGGGCCGCTGGTCCACCACCGGCACCGGGACTCGGTCGCCGCCCACGTCGACCTGGCCCGCTCGGAGGGCGCCCGGGTGCTGTGCGGCGGCCGGGCGCCCGAGGGTGACGCCTACCGGGACGGCGCGTACTACCTGCCGACCGTCCTCGACGGTCTTCCCCACACCGCACGGACCTGCCAGGAGGAGATCTTCGGTCCCGTCCTGGTCGCCCTGCCCTACGAGGACGAGGACGACCTAGTCCACCAGGCCAACGACTCCGTCTACGGGCTCGCCTGCGGGATCTGGACCCGCGACCACCGGGCCGCCTGGCGGCTGGCGCGCCGGATCGAGGCGGGGACGGTCTGGATCAACACGTACAAGCAGTTCAGCGCCTCCACCCCGTTCAGCGGGATGAAGGACAGCGGACTCGGAACGGAGAAGGGCCGCGACGCGATCCGCGCCTACCAGCGCCAGAAGTCCCTCTACTGGGGCACCTCGGACGCGCCCCTCCCCTGGGCCAACTGACCCGCGCCCCGTCGTCTGGAGACACTCATGCCGCACCCATCGCCAGGACCCGTCGCCCGGCTGCGCTCCCTGCGCTACGTCGAACTGCTCACCCCCGCGCTCACCGAGGCCGCCGACTTCTACGAGGAGGTCTGGGGCCTCACCACTGTCGAGGCGGAGCGCGGCACGGCGGCGTGGCTGCGCGGCACGGGCGAGGAACACCACGTCCTGCACCTCACCCGCGCGGACCGCACCGGCCTGGGCCGGCTCGCGTTCGCCGTGGCCACGCCAGCCGAGGTCGACGAGGCCGCCCGGCGCCTGGCGGCCCGGGGGATCACCCCCGTGCTCGGCCCCGGACCGCTCGACCAGGTGGGCGGCGGCTACGGTCTGCGCTTCGCCGACCCCGAGCGGCGGCTCGTGGAGATCAGCGCGCAGGTCGAGGCGGTCGCGCCGCGCGGCCGGGACGCCGCCGTGCCCGTCGGGGTCACGCACGCCGTCCTGAACACCACCGACATCGACGCCTCCGTCGCGTTCTACCGCGACGTGCTCGGCCTGCGGGTCTCCGACTGGTCCGAACACCAGATGGCGTTCCTGCGCTGCAACGCGGACCACCACTGCGTCGCCTTCAACCAGGCCGAGTGGGCCTCCCTCAACCACGTGGCCTACGAGATGAGTTCGGTCGACCACTTCATGCGCGGGCTCGGCCGTCTCAGGCACCACGGCATCGACCCGGGGTGGGGGCCGGGGCGGCACGGCCCCGGCAACAACACCTTCTCCTACTTCACCGACCCGTCCGGCCTCGTGTGCGAGTACACCTCGGAGGTCGCGCAGATCGTCGAGGACGCGTGGATCGCCCGGGTGTGGCGACGTGTGCCCGAACTATCCGACCTCTGGGGCACGGCGGGGCCGCCGTCGAAGGCGATCCGCTCGTCCATGGCCGGTTCACCCGACCCCGGTCCGCTCGCTTCGCTGGAGGCCACCGCATGAGCACGCCACGCAGGGTGGGTCTTGTCGGCTGGGGCGCCATCGGCCGCGTCGTCGGCGCCGCCCTCTCCGAGCACGCCATTCCCGGCGCCGAGTTGACCTGCGTCATCGACAACCGTCCGCTGGGTGACACGGTGCCCGCTCCGCAGCTCTCCTTCGAGGAGGCCCTGGAACGGTGCGACCTGATCGTCGAGGCGGCCGGGCAGAACGTCGTCCGGGAATGGGGTGAGCGGGTCCTCGGTTCCGGGACCGACCTCCTGGTCGCGTCGACCGGCGCGCTCACCGACGAGGCTCTGGCCAAGCGGCTGCTGGCGACCGGTCCCGGCCGGGTCTACTTCACCGGCGGCGCCGTCGGCGGTCTCGACCTTCTCCAGGCGGTGCGTTCCCTCGGCCCTCTCGAACAGGTCCGGCTGACCACCACCAAGCTGCCCTCCACCCTCGAACAGCCCTGGATGGACGAGGGGTTGCGCTCCCGGCTGCGGTCCGCGACCGAGCCGGTCGAGGTCATGTCCGGAACGGCCCGCGACATCCCCGTGAAGTTCCCCAAGTCGACGAACGTGGCCGCCTCCCTCGCCCTCGCCGTCGGCGACCTGGACGCCGTGCGGGTCCGGGTCGTCGCCGATCCCGGGGCACGCCACACCCGGCACGTCGTGGAGGCCGCCAGCGCGCACGGCGCGTACCGCTTCGAGGTCGCGCACCTGCCCGACCCGGAGAACCCCGCGACCAGCCAGGTCGTGCCGTACGCCGTGCTGCGCGGCCTCGCGGCGCTGGCCGGGCGGACGGGACAGATCCTGTGAACCCCGTCCCGACCGCGCCCACGGCGCCCACGGTGTCCGTCCACGTGGAGGAGGCCGGTGACCACGGCCCGCTGCTGCTCTGCCTGCACGGCGTCGGTTCGTCGTCCGCGGCGTTCGCGCCGCAGCTCGCCGAACTGTCCGCGTACGCGCGGGTGGTGGCCTGGGACGCGCCCGGCTACGCCGCGTCGCCCGATCCCGAGGGGCCACTGGACCTGGACGGGTACGCGGACGCCGCGGCCGCCCTCATCCGCGAGCGGGGTGGCGGCGCCCATGTCCTCGGGGTGTCGTGGGGCGGCGTGATCGCGCTGCGTCTCGCGGCCCGTCACCCCGGCCTCGCCGCGTCACTGGTGGTCGCCGACTCCAGCCCCGGCTCCGGCACGGACCCCCGGAAGGCCGAGGGCATGCGCTCCCGCGCCGCGGAACTGGCGGAGCTGGGACCACGCGCCTTCGCCAGGAAGCGCGGGCCCCGGCTGGTCTCCCCCGCGGCGCCCGGCGCCCTCGTCCAGCGCGTCGTCGACACCATGGCGTCGTCCGTGCGGCTGCCCGGATACGCCTACGCCGCCGAGTCCATGGCGACGGCCGACCTGCGCGGGGAACTGCCCGCGATCGCCGCGCCCGCGCTCGTCGTGTGCGGCGATCAGGACCAGGTCACCGGCGTCGAGGGAGCCCAGGCCATCGCCGGCGGCCTCCGCCTGACGGCCCACGTGATCGTCAAGGACGCCGGTCACCTGGCCAACCAGGAACAGCCCGAGCGGTTCAACGCCTGGGTCCTGTCCCACCTCCACATCACCACCCGCATCCCGGAGCAGGAGTCTCAGCCATGCCTCTGACCACCACCGACTACGACAACGGGGGCGACCTCGCCGCGTTCACCGACTCCCTCATCGCCACCAGGGAGTCCCGGATCGCGGACTTCACCACCCTCTCCTTCCAGGAGAAGGCGGGCCCCCAGTACCGTCGCGGCCAGATCCGCTACGTCGGATCGGGCGCCACCGGCGACCACGAGAACGACTCCCGGATCATCCCGTCCGGCGGATTCACCTTCTCCAACATGCTCCTGCCGCCCGGAGCCGAGGGCCCCGAGCACACCCACCACGACGTCGAGGAGGCGTTCTTCGTCCTGGAGGGCCAGGTCCGCGTCGGCATCCACCGCGGCGCCGACCAGGTCGAGTACCGCACCCTCGGCTACCGCGACATGATCGTCGTCCCGGCGGGCGTGGCACGCTCCCTGAAGAACGAGGGCGACACCGACGCCCTGTTCTGCGTCGTCATCGGCACCCGGAAGCCGCGGGTGCCGACGTACCCGGAGCACTCGCCGATGCACGGGGTGACGCGTGACTGACCCATCCGGGGTGACCGGCACCGTCGTCGTCACCGGGGCGGGCCGTGGCCTGGGACTGGCCATGGCCCGCCGGGCCGCCGAGGACGGCTTCCGCGTCGTGATCGCCGAACTGGACCCCGATCGCGGGGCCCGGGCCGCCGAGGAACTTCGCGGCAGGGGGCTCGACGCCCACTTCGTGCGCTGCGACGTGGCCGACCCCGGGTCCGTCGCCCGGCTCG
This sequence comes from Streptomyces sp. AJS327, assembly GCF_013450295.1. Taxonomy (GTDB): domain Bacteria; phylum Actinomycetota; class Actinomycetes; order Streptomycetales; family Streptomycetaceae; genus Streptomyces. Next base: position 2,064,656 of record NZ_SKBR01000001.1, on the reverse strand, counting down.
CCGACCGCGTGCGCGACCTGGGACCGCTGTACGGCCTGGTCAACAACGCGGCGCTCGCCAACGGCGTCGGCGGCGCGGAGTTCCAGGACATCGACGTCGAGGTGTGGGACCGCCTGATGACGGTCAACGCCCGCGGCCCCTGGCTGGTGTCGAAGACCCTGTACCCGCTGTTCCGGGCTCCCGGCCGGATCGTCAACATCGCCTCGGACGCGGCGCTCTACGGCTCGCCACGCCTCGCCCACTACATCGCCTCCAAGGGCGCGGTCGTCGCGCTCACCCGGGCGATGGCCAGGGAACTGGGCGACCGGGGCGTCACCGTCAACGCGGTCGCGCCCGGCCTCACCGAGTGCGAGGCCACCGAGACCGTGCCCGGGGAACGGCACCAGCTGTACCGCTCGGGCCGGGCCATCTCCCGGCCCCAGGAACCCGGCGACCTCATCGGCCTCGTCGCCTTCCTGCTCGGCGAGGAGTCCCGCTATCTCACCGGACAAGTGATAGCCGTCAACGGCGGCTTCACGATGAACTGACCCCACAGGAGCGCAGAGTTATGGATCTGGGCCTCGCCGACCGGACCGTCCTGGTCACCGGCGGCAGCTCGGGCGTCGGCCTGGCCACGGTCCGCGCCCTTCTGGCCGAGGGCGCGCGGGTCGCGACCTGCGGCCGGGACGCCGGCCGGCTGGCGAGGGCGGCGGCGCCGCTCGACGGCGACCGGCTCCTGACCGGCGTCTGCGACGTCCGGGACCCCGGCGCCGTACGGGACTTCGTACGGCAGACCGCCGACACCTTCGGCGGCGTCGACGGACTCGTCAACAACGCGGGCCAGTCCCGTATGAAGAACCTGGACGAGTCCACGGCGGAGGACTGGCGCGACGAACTGGAACTGAAGTTCTCCGGCGTCCTCAACCCGCTGCACGCCGCCCGCCCCCACCTCACCGCCTCGGACGCCGCGTCCGTGGTGAACGTCAACGCGGTCCTGGCCAAGCAGCCGGAAACCCGGCTCATCACGACCAGTGCCGCCCGCGCCGGCGTCCTCAACCTCTCCAAGTCCCTCGCCACCGAGCTGGCCCCCGAGGGGATCCGCGTCAACTCGGTCTGCCTCGGCCTCGTCGACACCGGCCAGTGGACCCGACGGCACGCCGCCTCCGGCTCCGGCCTCTCCTACGAGGACTGGCAGGCGGAGCTGGCCGCCGACCGGGGTATCGCGCTCGGGCGCCTCGGCCGGGCCGAGGAGGTCGCCTACGCGATCACCACGTTGCTCTCACCGCTCGCCTCGTACATCACCGGAACCAGCGTCGACGTCTGCGGAGGCGTCGGCCGCTCCGTCCTCTGAGGAGACCCCCATGCGTTACCAGACCGGAGGCGATCTCCTCGTCGCCGTACTGCGGGAACTGGACATCGGCACGGTCTTCGGGATCGTGAGCGTGCACAACCTGCCGCTCGTCGAGGCCGTGGACCGTGAACTCCGCTTCGTACCCGTGCGGCACGAGGCGACCGCCGTCAGCGCCGCCGACGCCTACGGCCGGGCCCGCGGCTCCCTGGGGTGCGCGCTCACCTCGACCGGCACCGGCGCGGGCAACGCGGCTGGCTCCCTCGTCGAAGCCCTCTCGGCCGGTACCTCCGTCCTGCACGTCACCGGGCAGGTCGAGTCGGAGTTCCTGGGCAGCGGCCGCGGTTTCATCCACGAGACCAAGGACCAGCTCGGCATGCTGGCGGCGGTCTCCAAACACGCCGCCACCGTGCCGTCCGCCGACGCGGCCGGCCGCGTCCTGCGCGAGGCGGCCCGCGCCGCGCGGACCGCTCCGGGAGGCCCCGCGAGCGTGGAATGGCCGATCGATCTCCAGTACGCGGCCCAGACCGACACGGCCACGCACCTCCCGGAGGCGGACGTCCCGTCGCCCAGCGACGCGGAACTCGCCGCCGCCGGCGCCACGCTGGCCTCGGCGGAGCGGCCCGTGATCTGGGCGGGCGGCGGCGCGACCCGCGCGCGGGCCCAGCTCGCGGACCTCCTCACCGCGACCGGCGCCGCGCTGCTCACCTCCAACTCCGGGCGCGGAAGCGTCCCCGAGGACGACGCGCGGGTCGTCGGCAACTTCGCGACGGCACCGGCCGGGCGCGCCCTGCTCGCCGACGCCGACGTCCTGCTCTCGATCGGCACGCACTTCCGGTCCAACGAGACCGCCGACTACGGACTGAGGCTCCCCTCCGCGCACCTCCAGATCGACCTCGACGCGGACGCGCTCGGCCGTGTGTACCCGGTCCGGCACGCGCTGCACGGCGACGCCGGCGAGGTGCTGGGGCGGCTGCTCCCCTACGCGAGGCCCGCCGGGCCGGCGTGGACGGAGCGGGTCGCCACGGTCCGCGACGAGGTACGCGCCACGCTGCACGACAGCATCGGCCCGCAGGCCGCCATCTGTGACGCGATCCGGGCCGCGCTCCCCCGCGAGGCCGTCGTCGCGCGCGACGTCACGATCGCGTCCAGCAGCTGGGGCAACCGGCTCCTCGACATGTACGACCCGCGTGACAACGTCTTCCCGCGCGGCGGCGGCATAGGCCAGGGCCTCGGAATGGGCGTCGGGGCGGCGCTCGCCCGCCCCGGCGCGCCCACGGTCGTCATCGCGGGCGACGGCGGACTCGCCGTGCACCTCGGCGAGCTGCTCACGCTCGCCCAGGAGCGGCCACGGCTCACGCTCATCGTGTTCAACGACGGCGGTTACGGCGTGCTGCGCAACATGCAGGACCGGCACGGCGACCGCCGCGCCGGAGTGGACCTCGCGACACCCGACTTCGCACTCCTCGCCCAGGCCTGCGGGCTGCCCTACCTGCGGATCGCGGACCGCGAGCACGCCGGTCCCGTACTCGCAGAGGCCGTCGCCTCGGACGGGCCGACGCTGGTCGAGGTCGATCTCGCGGCTCTCGGCCCGATGAGGAACCCGTTCACCCCACCCGTGAAGATCCCGGTCGTGTAGGGAGGCTCCGCAACCATGACCTCACCCGACGAGCCCCTGATGGACCTCCTCGTACGCCGCATGACGTGGGAGGCCGACGGTGTCCTCTCCGTCGAGCTGACCCACCCGGACGGCGGGCCGCTGCCCAGCTGGGAGCCCGGCGCGCACGTCGACCTCCACCTGGACGGTCTGGTCCGCCAGTACAGCCTGTGCTCGGACCCGCGCACCCCGCGGACGTACCGCGTCGGCGTCCTCAACGAACCGTCCTCGCGCGGGGGTTCGCGCCACGTGCACGCGAGGCTGCGGCCCGGCGGACGGGTCACCGTGTCGGCGCCGCGCAACCACTTCGCCCTGGAGGACGCGGCGGGCTACGTCTTCGTCGCGGGCGGCATCGGCGTGACCCCGATCCTCGCCATGGCCCGCGAGGCGGCGCGCCGCGGCGCCGAGTGGCGCATGGTGTACGGCGGACGCAGCCGCTCCTCGATGGCGTTCCTCGACGAACTCACCGCGCTGGGTGGCGATGTGACGGTCGTCCCGCACGACGAGCACGGCCACATCGACCTGGACGCGGCGCTGGCCGGCCTCCCGGACGGCACACTCGTCTACTGCTGCGGCCCCGAGGCCCTGCTGGCCGCCGTGGAGGCTCGCTGCCCGGCGGAGCAGCTGCGCGTCGAGCGGTTCGCGGCGCCGGTCGTCGAACGGTCCGGGGACGACGCGGCGTTCGAGGTCGAGTGCCGCACGTCCGGGCTCACGCTCTCCGTCGGCGCGGACATGTCGATTCTCGATGCCGCCGAGTCCGCCGGGCTCGACGTGGTCAGCTCCTGCCGCGACGGGATCTGCGGGTCCTGCGAGACCCGGGTGCTCGACGGTACGCCCGACCACCGCGACTTCCTGCTCTCCGAGGCCGAACGGGCCGCGGGCGCCACGATGATGATCTGCGTCTCCCGTCGCGCCTCCGGCCGCCTGGCCCTCGACCTGTAACCCCTTCCTGGAGGCACGTGTGACCACCGCCTGGCCGTACCTGGACGTCCACCAGTCCCGTACGCGCGAACCCACCCCCTACGAGTACAGGCTCGCCGCCACCCTCGAAGAGGTCTTCACCGAGGACGGCCACGAACTGTCCGACGTCGTCCGCGGGCTCAACGCCCGCCAGGTCCACGCCCCCGACGGCGCTCCGTGGACCGAGGACTCGTTCCGCGCCGAGATGCGCCGACTGGGAGCGTGACCCCGATGACCAACCCGACGACCCCGACCAGCCCGGCGGCCGGTTCCTCCGCCGACCACATCTACGCGACGGGCCTGCGCGACCAGTGGCACCCGGTCGTACCGTCCTCGTTCGTCGCGCCCGGCGCGATGCGCGAGGTCACCGCGCTCGGCGAGCGGTGGCTCCTGTTCCGCCGCTCCGACGGCACCCTGTCGATGCTCGCGGACCGCTGCCCGCACCGGGGGGCGCCCCTGTCGCTCGGCAGGCACCTCGGCGACCGGGTGGCCTGCTGGTACCACGGTGTCGAGGTCGAGGGCGACGGCACCGTCTCCTCGGTGCCCGGCCTGCCCGGCTGCAACCTGGAGGGCAAGAAGCTCGTCAGGTCGCTGCCCGTCCGCGAGGTGAGCGGCGCGGTCCTCGCCTACTTCGGCGACGAACAGCACCCGGAACCAGTCGAGTTGACGCTCCCCGAGCCGCTCACCGACTCCGGGACGGAAGCGATCCTCTGCTACGCGGAGTGGAACGTGCCGTGGCGCTACGCCGTCGAGAACCTCCTCGATCCGATGCACGGCGCCTTCCTGCACCACGAGTCGCACTCCATGCACGACGGTGACACGACGGCCAGGTTCCGCATCCGGGAGACCGACCGTGGCTACTTCTTCGAGAAGACGGACCAGCGCGGCGTCAACTTCGACTGGGTCGAACTGTGCCGGACCGGCGTCGACTGGGTCGACCTGTCGATCCCGTACCCGCCGTCGGCCGGCCCCGGGGGACCGTTCGGCATCGTCGGCATGGTCTGCCCAGTCGACGAGAGACGGTGCGGTGTCTTCTTCTGGCGCTACCGGAAGGTCACCGGGTGGCAGCGGGACACCTGGCGCTTCCTCTACAAGACGCTCATCGAGCGGCGCCACTGGGAGGTGCTTGAGCAGGACCGGGTGATGCTGGAAGCGATGCCCGCGGACGCGGACCAGCACGAGAACCTGTACCAGCACGACCTCGGCGTGGTGCGGCTGCGCCGTCTGTACCGGGCGGCCGCCGAGGCCCAGGCCGGCGTCGCGGGCTGACCCCCGCGCGGTACCGGTGGGGGCGCTCCCGCACCGGTACCGCGCGAGGTGGCCCCTGTCCGCGCACCCCCTCCGCCCCTGGCCCTCGCCCCGGGCGGCGCGGCCCGGAACACGGCCAGCGGACCGAGGAGTTCAGCCACCGCCCGTGGTGCGGCACCGGGGCGCGGAGCCGCACCCCCCTCCCGGCCCGGTGAGACGCTCCGCCGTCGCCGGTCGTCTCCGTCCCCGCCGCCACGGCGGATCCCGGGTCGTCACCCGGCCTCCCCGCCGCCCGCGAGCCGACGGCGCCACCAGAGGTCAGAACGCCACTGGCGGTCGGCGAACGGGTCGGGAAGGGTGCGTCCGAGGTACAGGGCGTCCAGAGCGGCCACGCGGCGCTCCAGCTCGGCACGGGCCCGAACAGGCAGCCGCCCGACGACCAGTTCGAGCACGTCCCGGGCATACCGCACGTCGTCCAAGGAACAGCCACGGCAGGAGCACTCCGCGTCCCGCGGATAGCGAGGCCGACGTCCGGGTGGTTCGAGAAACGCCCGGTAACGCCGCAGCGCGCGGTCCGTGACACCGGGGTAGACGTCACAGTCGGCTGACAGCCTCTCCACCCGGTGTATCGCGAGGCTGGTACGGGCGGACAGCCCGTGGATCCGATCCGGCGGCGGGCACTCCCAGACGCGGGGCCCGTGCTGTTCGACGCGCAGGGCGCCAGGCCGGCTACGCGGCATCTGCCTTTCGGTACGCGGTCATGAACGCCATCATGCCAGCCCCCACGTCCCCACGGTACGGGGCGGTCCGGCCCCGGAGTGGACGCCCGCGCGGTCGACAGGGAGCGCGCGGCTCTGGCTTGCCAAACGGTGTACTCCTCCGAGGCGTTGGGGCCGAACGGCGACCGCACGGGTGAGGACTGGCTCGCAGTCGAGCGCCCAGAACTGGTCGCCGGAGTGCTCCTGATCCCCAACGACCAGTCCTCCGACGGGAGAACCTCGAGCGGGACGGCGAGGACGGTGGCGGGACACGTCCCCCGGAACCAGCCGGCAGGGGGGACCATCTGTAATCCGTCGTTCAGCTGGCGAGTCGGCAAGGACATACGAGGATCACGGCGACGGCGACGGCGCTTTCCGGACCGCGTGCACAACGGCGGTCGGCCAGACCTGGTCCCGGCTCCACCGGGCGGAACGCCGGTAGACCGGGCGACGCTCGGAACTCGGTGGCCGCCGTACTCGGGCTGTCGATACCGTCGGACCACCGGCCAGCCGCGTCGGCGGTTGCCTCGTCAGGAGAGCGATGTCCGTGAGTAGCCAGCAGGCAACGACGACCCTGTGGCGTCCCACCGGCCCCAGGGAGCTGGAGCTGGTGCGGGAGCTGGACTGGCTCGCCTGGCCGCCCCGCCTCCCCGAGCAGCCGATCTTCTACCCGGTACTCAACGAGGAGTACGCCGTCAGGATCGCGCGGGACTGGAACGTCAAGCATGACGGCGCCGGGTTCGTCACCCGGTTCGAAGCCGAGTCCGAGTTCCTGCGCAGGTATCCGGTCCAGCGGGCGGGCGGACAGACGATCCTGGAGCTGTGGGTACCGGCCGAGGAGCTTGACGAGTTCAACGCCCACATCGTTGGCCGGATCCAGCTGGTTCACGAGTTCCACTGAGCCGCGGGGGCTTCGCGACGTGGCGGACCGGCCCGGCGCGAGGACTGTCGACGGCGGGTCAGCCCGGGGTGGTGAGGAGGCCGGAGAGCGCGGCGAGCACTGAGGGGGCGACCCGGTAGTACACCCAGGTACCGCGTCGTTCGGAGAGGAGCAGGCCCGCCTCGCGGAGCTTCTTGAGGTGGTGGCTGACCGTGGGCTGGGACACCCCGACGTCGGCGATGTCGCAGACACAGGCCTCCCGGTCGGGGTGGGAGGCGACCTTGGAGAAGAGCCGCAGCCGCACCGGGTCTCCCAGCGCCTTGAACATGGCTGCGGTGACCTCGGCCTCCTCGTCGGTCAGCTCCCGCTCGGTGAGGGAGGGGCAGCACGGCGCGGCCGAGGTGGTGGACACGTGGTGCGCTAGGTTCGACATACGTCAATGTTGACACCGGTTTCACCTCCTGCCAAGATCGATCGATTCGATGTACGTCTATTCAATCGAGGGGGCGTGCCAGGCATGCGTACCGCCGAAACGGGTCAGCGCGCGCGGACGGCCGTCATCACGGGAGCCAGCAGCGGGATCGGCGCCGCGACGGCGCGCACGCTGGCCCGCGAGGGGTTCGAGGTCGTCCTGACCGCCCGGCGCGCCGACCGGCTCGACGCCGTCGCCCGGGAGATCCGGGACGAGGGCGGGACGGTGCGGGTGGTCCCACTGGACGTCACCGACCGGGACGCCGTCCGCGCCTTCGCCGCGCGGGTGCCGGTCTGTGACGTGCTGGTCAACAACGCGGGCGGAGCGTACGGGACGGAACCCGTCGAGCACGCCGACCCCGGCGACTGGCGGGCCATGTACGAGGTGAACGTGGTCGGCGCCCTCCAGGTGACCCAGGCCCTGCTGCCGAGCCTGCGGGCCTCGGGCGACGGCGTCGTGGTCGTCGTCTCGTCCACCGCCTCATTCACCTGCTACGAGGGAGGGGGCGGCTACAGCGCCGCCAAGCACGGTGCCCACGTACTGGCCGAGACGCTGCGGCTGGAGGTGTGCGGTGAGGAGCTGCGGGTGGTCGAGGTCGCTCCGGGGATGGTCCGCACCGAGGAGTTCTCGCTGAACCGCTACCGCGGGGACACGGACCGGGCCGACGCGGTCTACGCGGGCGTCGCGGAGCCCCTGGTCGCCGAGGACGTCGCCGACGTGGTGAGCTGGGCCGCGACCCGCCCGCCCCACGTGAACATCGACCTCCTGGTCGTCCGCCCCCGGGCCCAGGCCGCCCAGCACAAGGTCCACCGCACCAGCTGATCCACTCACCACGGTGACTGGCTGGTCGCGGTAACCGCTGGTTCCGGGCCGTGCCCCTCCCCGCCCGGAGAGGGGCACGGCCACGTGGGCGCGGCGTGCTGGTTCAGCAGGTGGCCGCGCCGGGCGAGTCGAACATCTCAGCGGCGTAGGCGGCCAGTTGGAGGGCGGCGGTGTGGTCGACGCCCAGCTCCGTGGCCGCGGAGAGCACCGCGTCCGAGGCCGAGGCCGAGGTGCCCAGGTGCTTGGCCGTGGCGTGCAGGAGCTGTTCGTGCTGCTCCCGGGTCAGCCCCAGGCGGAGCGCGAGCGCCTCACCTCCGGAGGTCGCCGAGCACACCCCGGTCTCCGGCAGCCGCAGCTCGACGGAGTGGGCGGCCTCCATGTCGCCCGCGAGCGCGGCGGCGATGGAGCGCACCTGCTCGTAGCCGGTGAGCGCGAGGAAGGTGGGGGCGCGGCCGTAGCTCTTCATGCCCACGGCGTAGTAGCCCGGCTCGGGGTGGCCCAGCTCGCGGTAGCCGTGCGGGGTGACGGTGCCGCAGGAGTGCATGTTGGGGTCGATGAGCGGGGCGAGAGCGCGGGGCGCCGACATGATCGGGTCGAGTTCGAGGCGCAGTTCCTCGGTGACGCGGTGGTCGGGCCGGAACCCGGTGGCGGCCACGACCCGGTCGGCGGTGAGGGTGTGCTCGGTGCCGTCCAGGTTCCGGGAGACCAGCTCGACCTGGTCGCGCGTGGGGTCGTCGCCCAGCCGACGGACCGCCCGCGTACGGAAGTTGGCGGCGAGCGTCACCCGGCCGGTCTCCACGAGCATCTTCAGTCCGGAGCCGATGGCGCCGCGCGCGGGCAGTTCGTCATCGCCGCCGCCACCGAAGCTGGCGGCCGGGTCGGCGCCGCGGATCGCCCAGGTGACCGTGGTGCCCGGCGCGGTGTCGGCCAGTTCGGCCAGGGCGAGCAGGGTGTTGGCCGCCGAGTGCCCGGCACCGACCACGACGGTGTGACGGCCGGCGTGCCGCTCCCGGTCGGCGCCGAGGACGTCGGGCAGGCCGTGGTTGATCCAGGCGCCGGCGTCCTCCTCACCGTGGGCGGGCAGGCCGTTGGCGCCGACGGGGTTGGGCTGCCGCCAGGTACCGGAGGCGTCGATGACGGCGCGGGCCAGCACCTCCTCACCGTCGGCCAGGCGCAGGACGAAGGGGGCCTCCTCCCGGCCCGCGGTGCGCAGCCGGTCGATGCCCAGCCTGCTGACGGCGGTGACCGCGGCGCCGTAGCGAATGTGCGGGGCCAGCGCGGGGAGTTCGGCCAGCGGCTGGAGGTACCGCTTGACGAGCTCACCACCGGTGGGCAGGGCCGAGGGCTCCGGCTCCTCCCAGCCGTCGGCCGCGAGCAGACGACGCGCGGCGGGGTCGGTGTTGAACTCCCAGGGGCTGAAGAGCTGGATGTGGGACCACTCCCGCACGGCCGCCGCGGCGGTGTCCCCCGCCTCCACGACGACGAAGGGGACGCCGCGTTCGGCCAGGTGCGCGGCGGCGGCCAATCCGACGGGACCGGCTCCGATCACGGCGACGGGGAGGCGGTCGGAGCTGAGATCAACCACGTGCGGTGTCCTTTCGTGAGGGGCGGGGCGCTGTTCGGACTGCCACGCGGAGTGGGACGAGGTGCCCGACAGCCCCTCGGAATCCGCCGGTTGAGGCCGCGTGGCGTCGCTCGGGGCGCAGCAGGAGCTGACTCTCTGGGCGCCGGTGAGGTCGGCGGGACCGGGCATCGGGATCGACTTCTCTCCTGGCGGTTTCGGCGGCCCCGGCGGCGTCGCGGAGGCGCGCGCATCACAACCGCCTATATAGATGAACAACGAAACAGGATCCAACTTTCGACCCTGCTTCGATGAATGTCAACCTGGGGACACGGTGTGGTGAGCGTCACATGACCTCGCGTTGCGTGGGTGGGTGGGGCCGGGGCAATCTCGACACATGTCGAAACAGCGGGGGTAGCGTCGGCACGGCACACACCAGTGCCACGGCGCCATCGGGGGAGACAACGGCTGTGCCGACAGCCGCGTCCGGTCCACGAACGGTCAGTGCGCTCGCCCCGCACCTGACCCCGTCAACCAGCGGACCGACCTCCTCCGGCCCACTCCCGTCCGACCTCGGTATGGACGCCCGCCACCGGTTCGGCCTCGGCCGATCCGCCACGTCCGTACCGCGGTTCCTTCCGTGCTGCTTCACCAGCGAACGGCTACGCCATGCCCGGAAGGACTCACATGCCTCACCACACCAGCCACCCGGCTGGCACCGCCGTCAGTGAACCGGTCGCCATCATCGGCATGGCCGGACGGTTCGCCGACGCCACCAGCCTCGAACAGCTCTGGGAGATGCTGCTCCGGGGCCGTGACGCCATCACGGACATCCCGCCCGATCGCTACGACGTCGACGCGGTCTACGATCCCCAGCCCGGTACGCCGGGCCGGACGGTGAGCCGCTGGGGCGGACTGCTGCGCGATATCGACGCCTTCGACGCGGAGTTCTTCGGTGTCTCGCCCCGCGAGGCCGACCGCATGGACCCCCAGCAGCGGCTGCTCCTGGAGGTCGCGTACGAGGCCCTGGAGGACGCGGGTCAGCCGCTTCCCCGGGTCGCGGGCACCGACACGGGTGTGTTCGTCGGCCAGTTGGGCGGGGACTACTGGCACCTCCAGTACGACGACCGCGAACGGCTCGACCTGTACGCCATGACCGGGGCCGCCGCACGGGCCATCACCTCGGGCCGCCTCTCCTACGCGTTCGACCTGCGTGGCCCGAGCCTCACCGTCGACACCGCCTGCTCCTCCGCGCTCGTGGCCGTCCACAACGCGGTCCAGGCGATCCGGCTCGGCGAGTGCCCGATGGCGATCGCCGGTGGCGTCAACCTCGTCCTGCTGCCGGAGGAGGGCGTCGTCTACTCCGGCGCCGGGATGCTCGCCTCCGACGGCCGTTGCAAGTTCGCCGACGCCTCGGGCGACGGCTTCGTGCGCAGCGACGGGGTCGGCGCGGTCATCCTCAAGCCACTGTCGGCCGCCCTCGCGGACGGCGACCGCGTCCGGGCCGTGATCCGCGGATCCGCCGTCGGCAACGACGGCCAGAGCAGCGGGTACCTGGTGACCCCGGCCGTCGAGGGTCAACTGGGCGTACTGCGCCGCGCTTACGCCAACGCCGCGGTGGACCCGGCCGACGTCGACTACGTCGAGGCGCACGGCACCGGTACCGGTGTCGGTGACCCGGTCGAGCTGCGGGCCCTGGCGGACGTCGTCGGCCCCCGCCCCGCCGACCGGCGCTGTCTGGTGGGCTCGGTGAAGACGAACATCGGCCACGCCGAGGCCGCCGCCGGGATCGCCGGACTCCTCAAGGCCGTGCTCTGCCTGGAGAACGGGACGGTCCCGCCCAGCCTGCACCTGAGGAACCCCAACCCGGCCGTCGACTGGGACACCCTGCCGCTCACGGTTCCCACCCGGGCCACCCCACTCCCCGAGCGGGATCGGCCCGCGGTCGCCGGGGTCTCCAGCTTCGGCTTCTCCGGGACCAACGCCCACCTCGTCCTCGAAGCCGCCCCCGAGCCGGACACCGGTACCCCGGACAGCGGGACGCCGGAGACGCGCGCCGAACTCCTGGTGCTGTCCGCCCTCAGCCCCGAGGCCCTGGCCGACGCCGCGCGGGCCCTCGCCGACCACCTGGAGGGCCCGGGCGCCCAGCGGAGCCTGCGGGACCTCGCCCACTCCGCGGCGCTGCGCCGGACCCCGCACGACGCCCGCCTCGCCCTTCCCGTCGAGAGCCACGCCGAGGCCGCCGCCGCGCTGCGGGGCTTCGCCGCCGGTGAGGACGAGCCGGGCCTGTCCTCCAGCGACTACACCGACCCCCGGGCCGCGCCCCGGATCGTGTTCGTCTTCCCCGGCCAGGGCTCCCAGTGGGCGGGTATGGGACGGGAGTTGCTGGAGACCGAACCAGTCTTCCGGCGGGCCGTGCGGGACTGCGACGAGGCCATCAGGGCCGAGACCGGATGGTCGGTCCTCGAACTGCTGCGCTCGGCGGACGAGGAACGGCTGGGGCGGCTCGACGTCGTCCAGCCCACCCTCTGGGCGATGGAGATCGCGCTCGCCGAACTCTGGCGCTCCTGGGGCGTCAAGCCGGACGCGGTCATCGGGCACAGCATGGGGGAGGCCGCCGCCGCCCACATCTCGGGCGCCCTGTCGCTCTCCGACGCCGCGGCGGTGATCTGCCGTCGCAGCCGGCTCGCCACGCGCCTCGTCGGCCGTGGCGCCATGGCCTGGGTGGCCCTCCCCTCCGACGAGGCCGCGGCCGCGCTGGGCGGTCACGAGGACACGGTGGCGGTGGCCGCCGTCAACAGCCCGACCTCCACCCTGCTCTCCGGTGACGGTGCGGCGCTGGACCGGGTGCTGGCCGACCTGGACGCGCGCGGGGTCGACAACCGGCGGGTCAACGTGGACTTCGCCTCGCACTGCCCGCAGATGGACGCGCTGCGCGAGGACCTGCTCGGTGAACTGGCGCACCTCACCCCGCGGGCGGGCACCGTTCCGCTGCACTCCACCCTGCTCGGCGAGGTCGTCGACGGCTCCGGTCTGGACGCCGACTACTGGGCGCGCAACCTCCGCCAGCCGGTCGACTTCGTCGGCGCCGTGCGAGGCCAACTCGCCCTCGGTGACACCGTGTTCGTCGAAGTCAGCCCCCATCCGCTGCTCGTCTCCGGAATCCGGGAGACCGGCCGCGTGGAGACCGGCGTGGACGCCACCGCCGTGGGCAGCCTGCGCCGCCACAGCCACGAACGCGGCGCGCTCCTCACCTCCGCCGCCACCCTGTACACGGCCGGGGCCCGCCTCGACCTCGGGAGGCTGACCGGCGGCGGCCGGTACGTGCCGCTGCCCACGTACCCGTGGCAGCGCACCCGCCACTGGATCAGCGGGGCCCCCGCCCCGGCGGCGCCCAGCCCGGCACCGGCCGAATCCGCGCCGGACCGGCCGCGCGGAGGGCATCCGCTGCTGGGCGCTCCGTCGCCCCGGGAGGGCGCCGTCCGCGTCTGGCAGGGCCCACTGCGGCTGGCGGACAACCCCTACCTGCGCGACCACCGCGTCCAGGACACGATCATCCTGCCGGGCACCGCCCACCTGGAACTCATCAGCGCGGCCGCCCGCACCGAACTCGCCCCCGGCGCCCTGTCGGTGAGTGAGGTGCGCTACCACCGCGCCCTCTTCCTCGACGAGGACGGACCCGCGCCCGAGGTCCGGGTCACCCTCACCCCGGGCCCCGACGCCACGCTCCACTGCCGGATCCACTCCCGGGACGCCGAGACCGGCGAGTGGATCCCACACACCGAAGCCACCGCGCGCGCGGTGGACGGAGACAGCCCCCGGCCAGTGGAGTCGCTCGCGGCGATCCGCGCCCGGCTCCCACAGCGCCAGAGCGCCGACGAGTTCTACACGTGGAACGCCGCCCGGGGAAACCAGTGGAACGGCACCTTCCAGGGCATCACCGCGCTGTGGCGGACCGACGGCGAGGTCCTCGCCCAACTGTCCTGCCCCACGGCGCTCCTGGAGGCACTCGCCCACCACCACTTCCACCCCGCGCTCCTGGACGCCAGTGGCCACGCCATGGCCGCCGCGCGCGAACCGACGGTCCCGGGTGACGAGGGCGTCTTCGTCCTCGGCGGGATCGACGAGGTCCGCTTCCACGCCGCGCCGCCCACCTCCCTGGTCAGCCACGCCAGGCTGCTGCCCTCCCCACGCGAGGACTCGTTCGTCGCCGACATCGACATCCGCGCCGACGACGGGCGTCTGATCGCCGAGATGCGCGGACTGCGCCTCCAGTACCTCGCCGGTCACGCCCCCGCCCCGCTCGCCCGCCGTACCCCCGTTCCCGAGGACTCCGTGACGCCACCTCCCGACCCCGGCTCCGCCGCTCCCCCGTCCGCGGTCTCCGGCCCCGCCGTCGACCCCGGTCCCCACGACTCCTGGCTGCACGCCCTCACCTGGGACGAGGCTCCCCAGCCCGCCCCGGAGAAGGACAGCCCCCAACCCGGCGGCTTCTGGCTGGTGCTGACCGACAGCGGCCCCACCGGGCGGGCCCTGGTGCGGCAACTCGACGGCCACGGCCAGCGCGTGGTGGCCGTCACCGTCGGCGCGGGCCAACTGTCCGGGGGCGGCGACCGCTACCGCATCGACCCCGCCAGGGAGGAGCACTACCGCGAGGTCCTCGTCGACGTGGCCCGCTACGGCGAGTGCCGCGGCATCATCCACCTGTGGGCCCTGGACGCCCAGGCCGGTCTGGACGCCACGCCCTCCGAGATCCACCGCGCCCAACTGCTCGCCGCGCACAGCATCCCGTACCTCACGCGGTCGCTGGAGAAGGAGTCCCTCGGCCACCCGCCGCTGTGGCTGGTCACCCAACTCGCCCAGGCCGCGGGGGCCACCGAGCGGGTACGGCACCCCTTCCAGGCCATGCTGTGGGGGCTCGGCCGCACACTGGCCGCCGAACTCCCGGCGCTCCGCCCGCGGCTGGTCGACCTCGACCGGTCCCCCCGGAGCGTGACCGCCCTGGTGGAGCAGTTGCTCCAGCCCGATCAGGAGGACCAGGTCGCCTGGCGCGACGGACGCCGCCTCGCGGCCAGGCTGCGCCCCGCGTCCGCCCCCGCCCGCGCGCCGCGCGCGCTCTCGCTGCCCTCCCCCGGCGTCATCGACGACCTGCGGCTCACTCCGAAGCCCTCCCGGAAACTCGCCCCGGACGAGGTGCGCGTCCAGGTCAGTCACGCCGGGCTGAACTACCGCGACGTGCTGCTGAGTCTGGGCATGTACCCGGGCCAGGACGAGAGTGCGCCGGTGATGGGCTGGGAGTGCGCCGGTACGGTCAGCGAGACCGGCCGGGACGTCACCGGCGTCGCGGTGGGCGACGAGGTCATCGCCTTCGCCGAGGGAGCCCTCTCCACCGAGGTCGTCACGCGGGCCTGCCTCACCGCCCCCCGGCCCGCCCGGCTGACCGCCGCCGAGGCCGCGACCCTCCCGGCCGCTTACCTCACCGCCTACCACGCCCTGCACGACACGGCCCGGTTGGAGCGCGGCCAGCGGATCCTCATCCACAGCGCCACGGGCGGCACCGGGCGCGCCGCGCTCAACGTCGCCCGCTGGAAGGGAGCGCGCGTCTTCGCGACCGCGGGCAGCGACGCCAAACGGCGGCTACTGAGGGACCTCGGGGTGGAGCAGGTCGCCGACTCCCGGAGCCTCGACTTCGTCGACGCCTTCGCGCCGACGGCCGGAGAGGGCTTCGACGTCGTCTGCAACACCCTGGCCGGTGACGCCATCGAGGCCAATCTCTCCCTGATGGCCCCCTACGGGCACTACCTGGAACTCAGCAAGCGCGAGATCCTCGACAACGGCGCGCTGCCGCTGGGCGCCTTCGCCCGCAACCTCTCCTTCCACGCCATCGACGTCGTGCACATGATCCAGCACGCGCCGGAGCGCGCCGGGGCGGTGCTGCGCGCCGCGGCCGCGCTGGTCGACGAGGGTGCCCTGGAGGCACTCCCGCACACCGTCTACCCCGCCGAACAGGCCGCGGACGCCTTCCGGTTGATGGCCCAGGCCCGGCACACCGGCAAGATCGTGCTGTCCTTCGGGCAGCCCTCCCCCACACAGACCGGTCCCCGTGGTGACTCCGTCGCCGTGCGGGCCGAGGGCACCTACCTGATCACCGGCGGAGCGGGCGGCATCGGCGGTCAGCTGGCGCTGTGGCTGGCCGACCAGGGCGCCCGGCATCTGCTGCTCACCGGCCGTGGCCCACTGCCGGAGGAGGACGCGACGCCGGACGGGGACCACCCGCGAGCGGCGGCCGTCGCCGTACTCCGGCGGCTGCGCGAGCGCGGAGTGAACGTGACGTACGAACGCGTCGACGTGGCCGACGCTCCGGCCATGCGGACGGTGCTGGACTCCCGGCGTCGCGCGGGGATGCCACCCGTGCGAGGGGTCTTCCACGCGGCCGGGGTCATCGACTACACCACCCTCACCGACCTGGACGGCGCCGGAATGGACCGGGTACTGGCCGCGAAGGTCTCGGGGGCGTGGAACCTGCACCGGCTGCTGCGCGCGGAGCCGGTCGAGGCGTTCGTCCTGTTCTCCTCCGGTTCCGCGCTGCTCAGCTCCCCCATGCTGGGCGGGTACGCGGCCGGGAACGCCTTCCTCGACGCGCTGGCCCACCACCGGTACGCCCAGGGCCTCTCCGCCACCGTCGTCAACTGGGGCTTCTGGGACAGCGTCGGCATGGTGGCACGCAAGGAGCGGGAGGAGGAACGCGCCCTGCTGCCACAGGGCATGGCCTCCTTCAGCCCGGCCGACGGGCTGGCGCTGCTGGGCACGATCCTGGCCGAGGGCAGGGTGCACACCGCGGTGCTGCCCGCGGACTGGCGGGCCTGGGCACGCGCCTACCCGAGCGCCGCCGAGGCCCCGCTGCTGCGGTGGCTCACCGGCACCGCCCCGGAGGACCGGTCGGCCGAACCCCTCGGACCGCCGCGGGCCACCGAGTTCACGACGGCACACCCGGTCCCACCCGCGCCCGAACCGGCCCCGGAACCCTCGGCGGCTCCCGAGCCCCCGGCCACCGCGCCGGACGTGCCGGTGTCCGGCCCCACGGGGGAGGCCTCCGACGGCGAGTTGGTGGAGTTCCTGAAACGCGAGGTGGCGGTGGTGATGGGGTTGCGGGCTGAACGGGTCCATGTGGGTCGGCCGTTGAGTCGGCTCGGTATGGACTCCCTGATGGCGGTGGAGCTGCGGAACCGGGTCGAGCGCCGGTACCGGGTGCGGCTGCCGATGGTGCAGCTGCTGAAGAACGGCACGATCACCACCGTCGCCCAGGCCCTGGCCATCGAACTCAACTCCGCTGACGTCTCGGCCTGACCGAGCGATGGACGAGGACTGAACCACATGAAGACCACCGACATCCGCATCGCCGGGCTGGGCACGTACATCCCCGAGACAGTCGACGCCCGCGAGGCCGTGGCGCTCGGCCTGTACGACGCCGACGACCACGAGTTCTACGGCTGGACCGGTGCCGCCGTCGCCGGCGAGACACCCGCACCGGACATGGCCGTCGCCGCGGCCCGGCAGGCGATGGAGCGCTCCGCGCTGCACCCGCACGACATCGACTTCCACATCCACGCCTGCGGCCACGAGCAGGGCCCCGAGGGGTGGTCGCCGCAGCACTACATCCTGCGCCACCTGACCGAACGGGACGTGCCGTCCTTCCGGGTGTGGCAGGCGTGCAGCGGTCTCGTCGGCTCGCTGGAACTGGCCGCCTGCTACCTCATGGCCGTCCCCGAACGGACGGCGGCGCTGCTCACCGGCGCCGACAACGTCGGCACTCCGCACTTCAACCGGTGGGCGTTCGGCATCCAGAACGGCGTGCTCGGCGACGGGGCCAGCGCGATCCTGCTGTCCAGGACCGAGGGGTTCGCGAGTCTGCTGTCCATCAACACCGGCTCGACGGCCGAGGTGGAGGAGCAGTACCGGGGCACGGAGCCCCTCTTCCCGCCGTCGCTGACGGTCGGCCGCGGCATGGACTTCAAGGAACGCCTCGCCGCCGCCGGGGGGCTGGAAGAGACCGTCGCCGAGGTCGTCCGCCGCCAGGGCGAGCTACGGACGGAGATCGCCCTGCGCACCCTGGCGGAGGCGGGACTCGAACCGGGTGACGTCGCGCGGGTCTGCCACGTCTTCACCGGCCAGGAGAGCTACCTGAAGGTCATCCTCGACCCGATGGGGCTCTCCCCCCGGCAGGGGCTGCTCGAATTCGGCCGCGAGCTGGGACACATGACGGTCAACGACCAGATCGTCGGCCTGACGCATCTGGTGGAGACCGGGCAGGTCGGCCCCGGGGACCACGTCCTGATCGTGGCGCACGGCGGCGGGGTGTCCATCACCTGCGCCGTGGTGCGCGTCGACCAGCGGCCCGACTGGGCCGCCGCCTGATCACCCGTGCCGTCCGCCGGTCCGGTGCCGCGCCGGCGGACGGCACGCCCGGTCCGACTCGCGTGACCCATCCGACTCATCCGTCCCGTCCGTCTCGTTGACCACCGCCCTGGGGGCACCTGTGCAGGACCTCGCCTCATCACCCCTGCTCGACGCCGAAGCGCTGATATCGGGCTTCGGTCTGCTGGGCATCATGGCCACCGTCTTCGCCGAATCCGGCGTGATCGTCTGCTTCTTTCTTCCGGGCGACTCGCTGCTGTTCACGGCGGGTCTCCTGGTGGCCAACGAACAGATCCTCCACCAGCCTCTGTGGCTGGTGATGCTCGCCATCGCGGCGGCCGCCGTCCTGGGCGACCAGTTCGGTTACGCCTTCGGCCGCAAGGTGGGCGGCGCCCTCTTCCGCCGCCCCAACTCCCGCTTCTTCAAACAGGAGAACGCCGAGCGCGCGCAGGAGTTCATGCGGAAGCACGGCCCCAAGGCCCTGGTGATGGCGCGGTTCATCCCCGTCTTCCGCACCTTCATCCCCATCACCGCCGGTGTCGGGCGGATGAGGTACCGCACCTTCTTCCTCTTCAACGTGATCGGTGCCGTGCTCTGGTCGGTCAGCCTGACCCTGCTCGGGTACTACCTCGGGCAGGTCGCCTTCGTCCGCGAGAACATCGAGGCGATCGTCATCGGAATCGTCCTCGTCTCGGGAATACCGATCATCGTCGAGGGCGTCAGGATGCGGCGCCGCGGCCGAGCCGCTCCGGACCCGCGGCACGAGCCGGCCACCCAGGAGTCCACCCCGCCATCCACCACCCCGGAAACGGAGTTGCCCCGTTCATGATCTCCGCACAGGACTTCTGCGACCTGCTGACCGACCGGGGCTTCACCTTCGCCAGCGGCGTCCCCTGCTCCCACTTCGGCGGACCCATCGCCCTTCTGAGCGACCAGCCGGGGCGCTACGTGCCCGCCCCCAACGAGGGCAGCGCGCTCGCGGTGGCCGCCGGTGCCGCCCTCGGCGGGCACCGCGCCTACGTGATGCTCCAGAACTCCGGTCTGGGCAACCTCGTCAACCCGCTCACCTCACTGGTGATGACCTACCAGCTGCCGGTCCTGACCTTCACCAGCCTGCGGGGATGGCCCGACCCCACGACGGACGAGCCCCAGCACGAGGTGATGGGACCGGCGACGCCGGGCCTTCTCGACAGCCTCGGCGCCCCGCGCCACCTCCTGTCCGCGCATGACGGGGTGGCGGAGTTCGCCACGGTCCTGGAGCGGGCGGAGCGCGATCTGGCCGCCCAGCGGGCGCCGTTCGTGCTGGTGGAGCGCGGCGCCATCGGCAAGGCCACGGCGGCCAGCGCCCCGCACGAGGTGGGACTGCCCGCCTCGGAGGCGATCCGGATCGTCACCGACTCCGCGCCGGACGCCGCGGTCGTCGCCACCACCGGCTTCACCGGCCGTGACACCCACGCCGTCGCCGACGCGCCCGGCACCTTCTACATGCAGGGCTCCATGGGCCACGCCGCGTCCATCGGTCTCGGGGTGGCACTCACGCGTCCCGAGCGGACGGTGGTGGTGCTGGACGGGGACGGCGCGCTGCTGATGCACCTCGGCGCCCTCTCGATGATCGGTGGTGCGGCACCCGCCAACCTGGTCCACGTGGTGCTCGACAACCGGGTCCACGAGTCGACGGGCGGTCAGGCGACCACCTCGGCCACCACGTCGTTCCCCGACCTGGCCTTGGCGGCCGGCTACGCCAGCGGCGCCGTCTGCGCGGACGAGGAGGCGGTGCGGGCGGCGATGGGGCGCGCCCAGGCCGCTCCCGGACCACATCTGGTCAGCGTGCGGACGCTGCCACGGACGGGGACGATCCCGCCGCGCGCGACGAACGCGCTCAGCACGCCGGAGATCCGGGACCGCTTCCAGCGTGACCTGAGGCGGTAACCCCGTCACCCACCGGAAGGGGCCGCCGCTCGCGGGTGCGGGGAACGGCGGCCCCTCCAGGCCGGTGTGGGCCGCCGTGGCCTCAGACGCCCTCCGCCGCGGCGGGCCGCCCGGCGTCCGACTGGAGGCACGCCGCGACGGTCTCGGGGTCGAGGGCCGCGAGACTCGCGAACATCCGCAGTGGTTCGGCGAGCGTCTGACAGCACATCACGTACTGGTTGCTGCGGCCCTTGGGGATCGCCTCGACCAGGTTCTGCTCCCGCAGGGGAGCCAGATGATGGCTGACGAGCGTCTGGCTCAGTCCCGTGGCCTCCTGCAACTCCTTGACGGTGCGGGGACGTTGCGCGATCAGCAGGATCAGCGTCAGCCGTGTCTCGTCCGCCAGCGCCCGCAACTTCGGCGCGAGCATCCGGGCCCGTTCGCGTTCACTGAGCCACTGGCCAGGATCGCTGACCGCCACCCTGAGTTTCGACGGCCTGGCCATCGCGCCCTCCCTCTCACCCGCGGTCCGGCGGACCGGCTCGGAACCAGTTCCGGTGAGGGGGCCGGGCCGGGCCACGGAGTCGATCCTACGCACTGCCGCTCACCGGCCTCAGGAGACGGTGGTGTCGGAGGGGTCGCTCTCCGCGGTGGCCGCGGGATCGGCGCCGTCCTCCTCCTCGGTGACCCGAGCCCGGGGCAGGATGAACGCGGTGGCCAGGGCGCCAGCCGCCGCGACGCCGACCGCTATCAGCAGCGTGGTGGAGAAGCCGCCGACGAACGAGTGCTGTGCCGCGTCCAGGACGCGCTGGCCAGCCTCCCCGCCCAGCCGCTGGGCCACCGAGGAGGCGCCCGCCAGGGACTCGCGGACCGCGTCCCCGGCCTCGCCGGGCAGTTGGGCGGCGCGCGGCAGGTCGTCGCGGTACAGAGTGGCGATCACACTGCCGCTGACCGCGATCCCCAGCGCGCCGCCCACCTGCATGCCCACGTCGGCCACCGCGGAGCCCGCCCCCGCCTGACGGGCGGCGGAGACGACGAGGATGGCGTCGACGGCGGCGGGCAGGGCGATCCCCATCCCGAGACCGAAGACGGCGAGGCCGATGAGGGCCTGCGTCTCGGCGTCGACAGTGAGCCCGGCGAGGACACCCAGTCCCACCGCGCAGAGGAGCAGGCCGGAGACCACCGTCGTCCGCAGTCCGGCGCGCTCCACCAGCTTCGCCGACAGCGGGGCGCCCACCATCATCGTGCCGATGGCGAGCATGCGCAGGCCCGCGCCGAGCGGGTCGAGTTCGAGCACCGACTGGAGGTACTGGGTGAGCAGGTAGAGACCGCTGTAGAGGCCGAAGGACGTACAGGCGATGGCCAGGGCGCCGCCGCCGTAGCGAGCGTTAAGGAACAGCCCGACGTCGAGCATCGGATGGGCGGTCCTCCGCTCCCACACCACGAAGGCGACCATCAGGGCCACACCGGCGAGGAGTGAGGTGAGGGTGACGACGTCGCCCCAGCCGTTGTGCGGGGCCTCGACCAGGCCGTAGACGATCGCGACGAGTCCGGCCACCGACAGCAGGGCACCCACCAGGTCCAGTCCCGGGTGCCCCTCGGCCTTCGACTCCGGGATCAGTTTGGCCCCGCCGATCAGCGCGATGGCGGCGAGCGGCACGTTGATGAGGAACATCGATCCCCACCAGAAGTACTCCAGCAGCAGGCCACTGACGAGCGGGCCGAGCGGCACCCCGACCGCCGCCGCGCCGGACCAGATGCCGATCGCCTTGGCCTGCTCCTCACGTGGGAAGACGTCCTTGATGATGGCCAGGGTGGCCGGCATCATCAGCGCGGCCGAGACGCCCATGAGGGCGCGGAAGGTGATCAGCGTCTCCGCGTTGGACGCGAACGCGGCGCCCAGGCTGGTCAGCGCGAAGGCGCCCAGGCCGACGGAGAGCAACCGCTTCCGGCCGAACCGGTCCGACAGACCGCCCGCCATGAGCAGCAGTCCGCCGAACGCGAGCGCGTACGAGTCGACCATCCACTGTAGTTGGCTGCTGGTGGCACCCAGGTCCTGCTGGATGCTGGGCAGGGCCAGGTTCAGGATGAGGGTGTCCAACCCGATCAGCACCAGGCTCAGGCACAGGATGTTCAGAATCTGCCATCGGCGGGGATGGCCGGCGGAGCCGTTCACTCACTTCTCCTCAGACGCGACGGGTGGGCGCCCCGTGGGGCGCTGGGGCCGATCCGCCGGGAGGGGAATGACGGGCGGATCGGCCACCAGCCGGGCTCAACGTAACAACACCTGTCGCTATCAATAGGATTCGCTGTTGATAACGACGGGCGGAGCGCTCAGGATCCAGCCATCCTCGGCACCGCACCCCGCCCGGCGGCCGCTCCGCGCACTGACGGTGCTGACCAGGGCGGGGAATCCGACGCGCGAGAGAACCCCGCGAGGGGCGCTTCCGGCCGGCCAACTCGCCCGCCACGCACGGGAGTAGCTGATCAGGCGGTAACTCGGCACCGGAAGCGGGCACTCCCGCGACGATCGCGCCACCCGGGGCGTAGATGGCGTGTTCTGTTCCCTGCTTCATCGAAAACGCTCGAATGTTTTGATCGCCATCGATACATTGCTCGGGAAGCAGCACGGGGGCCCACGGTGCCCCATCACGGGGCATCACGGGGCATATCGGGGGGCTGGTAGGACATGCGTACGTCCGGCGGACAGCGACGCGCGGCCCTCTCGGCACCGAACCAGCCGTAGCGGCCCACCACTTCTTTCTTTCTCTTTCTCATCTCACGGGATCCGTGCGTGGCGGCACGGTCCTGACATCACCTCAGGCACGACAGCACGCACGCGAGGGAGCGTTCGGCACGCCTTCCTCCGCGCCCACGGGGTGGGCCGTCACCGGCGATGACGGGTCCAGCCCGCCCGAAAAGTCGAAGGGGGAACACGATGTCCAGCCCTGCCCGGACACGCCTTGCTCTGGTGGGAGACCGGGGCAACCACGAGGAACCGTCCCACCCGAGAATCGACGCGATGCGTGAGCGGTGGGATCTGACCACCGAGTGGATACCGACCACCGAGATCCACGACGCCTCGGCCCTGGAAGGCTTCGACGGCGTCTGGGTCGTGCCGGGAGCCCCGTACGTCCACCAGAAGGGCGTGCACATCGCCGTGCGCCATGCCCGGGAGAACCTGCTGCCGTTCCTGGGCACCTGCGGCGGGTTCTTCAGCGCCCTGATCGAGCACGCGCAGAACGTGCTCCACCTGCCGGAGGCGCTCGGCGTCGACGAGGACCCCGATCGGCTGACACCCCTCGTCACGCCGCTGACCTGCTCCTTCCGCGGGGAGAAGGCACCCCTGACCGTCATGGGGAACTCCCGGCTCGCCGCCATCTACGAGGCGACCGAGGTCGAGGAGGTCTTCCACTGTGAGTACGGACTGACCGACACCTTCATGAACGCGGCCAACCAGGGCGCGTTGCGGCTCAGCGCCTGGGACGCTGACGGCGCGGCGCGCGCGCTGGAGATCACCGGGCATCCCTTCTTCCTGGGCAGCCTCTTCCAGCCCGAGCTGTCGTCCGCCCCGGGCAGCGAACACGTGATCCTCCGGGCGTTCCTGGCCGCCGTCCACGCGCACGCCGCCACGGACGCGCCGATGCCCACGTCCTGACGGGCCCGGGCACCTCCCACGTACTCAGAAAGGCCGGGCGGAGGTCCGCGCGGCCCGGGCACCCACGTGCTCGCCTCGTACTCCACCAGGCGGAAGGATCCCCACGTCTCCATGAAGCACGAGCAGCACGGTCTCTCCCGGCGCGGTTTCGTCCGCGGGGGCGTCATCGGTGGCGCGGGCCTCGGTACACCGGCCCTGCTTCCGGTGATCTCCGCGCACGCCGACGAGTCGCCCAGCGCCCCGGGTGCCCCGCCGGAGCACGGCGGCGCGTCCGGCGCGGACTTCACCGACCAGTCCGCCGCCCTCACCCCGGACAAGACCGTCACCACCGCCTGCCAGTTCTGTAACTCCAACTGCCAGCTCAACGTCGACCTCAAGAAGGGCCGGGTACTGGCGGTCCGGGGCGAGGACGAAGACCCCGTCCAGCGCGGACAGCTCTGCGTCAAGGCCGAGTTGATGCCGCAGTTGGTGTACAACGCGGAGCGTCTGACCCGGCCCCTGCGCCGCGTCTCCGGCGCGAAGGGCTCACCGGACTCCACGTTCGAGCCGGTGAGCTGGGAGGAGGCGCTGCGCACCATCGCCAGGAAGTTCCTGGCCCTGCGCGACGCGGGCGAGGCCCACACCATCGCCAACCGCACCACCGGCCGGATGCCGCGCGGCACCGGGTCACTGGTAGCCCGCGT
Source organism: Streptomyces sp. AJS327 (assembly GCF_013450295.1). GTDB lineage: Bacteria > Actinomycetota > Actinomycetes > Streptomycetales > Streptomycetaceae > Streptomyces. The sequence goes on along the minus strand of NZ_SKBR01000001.1, from coordinate 2,040,307 downwards.
CTTCGAGATGCTGGGCAGCCCCAACGACACGGACGTCGGGCCGGTCTGCAACGACGCCGGCGGCAACGCCCTGGCGACGACCTTCGGGCTCGGCAACTTCACCAACGGGTACGGCACCGACGGCGCGACCGGCAAGGATGACCTCGGCTCGGCCCGTCACTACCTGTTCCTCGGCACCAACCAGGCCGAGACCCACCCGGTCACCTTCGACTACCTCCTCCGCGGACGGGAGAGGAACGCCGCCACCCTGACCGTCGTCGACCCCCGCAAGACACCGACCGGGGCCCTCGCCGACCGCTGGGTGGCGCCCAAGCCACACACGGACTTCGCGCTGCTCCTCGCGATGCTGCACCACATCGTGGACGAGAAGCTGTACGACGGGAAGTTCGTGAGGCGGTGGGTCGTCGGCTTCGACGAGCTGCGCGCCCATCTCGCCGAGCACCGGTACACCCCCGCGTGGGCCGCGCGGGTCACCGGTGTCCCGGCCAAGGTCATCACGGCGATGGCCGAGGAGTACGCGACGGCGAAACCGGCGGCGATCTTCTGCAACGCCGGTATCTCGCACCAGCTCGGGGCCTTCGACACCTACCGGGTCGCCACGTTCCTTGCGGCGGTGACCGGCAACATCGGGCGGCCGGGCGGCGGTTGCAACTTCATGCACAACACCTGGCCCGGTGACCTGCGGCTGCCGCCGTTGCGCGCCGAGGTCCCCGAGCGGCGCGAGGCCCTGCCGGTCGGCCCCGACTACTTCGCCGAGTCCATCCTGACCGGCGAGCCCTACCGGCTGCGCGCGGTGATGACCCAGGGCAACCCGCTGGTGGCGTCCGCCAACACGACCAGGGTCAAGAAGGCGTTCGCCCAACTCGACTTCTACGTCTACACCGGCCTGTTCATGGAGGAGGCCGCGTACTACGCCGACGTCGTCCTGCCGGTGTGCAGCGGGCTGGAGATGGACGGCGTCTACATGCGCCGCGACGACCGGGCGATCCGATGGCAGGAGCAGGCCGTCGAGCGGGTGGGCGAGTCCCGGCCAGACTGGGAGATCTGGGTGGGTCTCGCCCACGCCCTGGCGGAGCTGGACACCCGCCGGCCCGCCGCCGAGTGGCGCGCGGCCTTCCCGAAGCGGTGGATGAACTACCGGGAGCTGTGGGACGACTTCGTCGCCCACACCCCCGGCGCGGGCGGGATGACACGGGCCCGGATGCGGAAGCGCGCCGAGCCGTTGCGCTGGCCGTGCCCGAGCACCAGCCACCCCGGAGTGAGCACGCTCTACCTCGACCACCCCAGTTGGTACCAGGCGGCCGAGTCGCTGGACCCGGACCACCGCGGCAAACGCTTCCTCACGCCCAGCGGCAAGGTGGAGATCACCACCCCGGCGCTGGAGAAGAAGCTGGCCGTCACCGGGCACGGCGCCCTTCCGGTCTTCTACACCCACCCCGAGGTGACCGGCGGGAACCCGACCCTGACCTACCGCCGCACGTTCGTCACCAACCCCCTCAACCCGCGGGCCGTCACCCACCCCGTCCGGCTGGGCGTGCCCGGGGACGACGCCGTGCACCGAAAGTTCCCGCTGATGGGAATGACCGGCCGGCCCAGTGTCGTGCACTTCGCCGGGGTCACCCAGTGGACGCCGACCGGCAAGCAGCTCAACGGCGTCCGCTTCATCCAGATCCACCCCGACACCGCCCGCCGCTCCGGCATCGCCGACGGCGACGACGTGGTCGTCGAGAGCCCTCGGGGTTCGGTGACGGGCACCGCGCTGCTCTGGGAGGGCATCCGCCGCGACACCGTGTTCGTCCCCAACACCTTCGGCCCCGCCCAGAAGCAGGGTGACCTCTTCGACGCCCCGCGCTACGACGCGGCCAACACGCTCCCCGACGACCAGCTCTACGACAACCTCTCCGGCCAGCAGGCCTTCAAGTGCTTCGCCTGCCGGGTCGTCGCCGCCTGACGGCCCGCCACACCGAGCACCCGCATCACCTCACCCGACCCCACCGCTGGAGGTAGTGCATGTCCGCCGTCCCCGATCCGCGCCGAGCGGCCGACTCCCTCACGGTCCGGACCCTGGCCGGTTTCGACGAGACCGTCCACGTCCTCGGATCCAAGAGCTACACCAACCGCTACCTCGCCATCGCCTCGCTGTCCGGCGAGGAGACCGTCATCGACAACGCGCTGCTCTCCGACGACACCCTCTACCTCGCCCGCGCCATAGCGGCGTTCGGCCACGTCACCTGCGAGATCGACCACGAAGCCGCCCGGATCCGGGTCACCCCCACCGGCCGGGCGATGCGTGCCCCCGGCGAGGAGATCTTCGTCGGCGGCGCGGGCACACCGCTGCGGTTCCTGATCTCCATGGCCGGGCACGCGGAGGGCACCACCGTCATCTCCGGCAACGAGCGCATGCGGGAGCGCCCCATGGGCGACCTGCTCGCGGCGCTGCCCCCGCTCGGTGTGGACGCCGCCGCGGTACGCGGCAACGGCAGCCCGCCCGTCCGGGTAGTCGGCGGCTCCTTCCAGGGCGGCGCCACCTCCATCAGCGGTGCCGTCTCCAGCCAGTTCACGTCGAGCCTGATCATCAACGCGCTGCGGGCCCGGCACGACACCGAGATCACCATCAGCGACGAGCTGATCTCCAAGCCGTACGTGGAGATGACGCTCGCCGCCCTGGCGGAGATGGGCGTGCGCGTCGACCGGGACGGCTACCGGCGCTTCACCGTCCCGGCCGGTCAGCGGGCCCGCGGCGGGCGGGTCACCGTCGAACCGGACGCCTCCGGCATGTCCTACTTCCTGGTCGCCGCCGCCATCCTGGGGTCGCGGGTCGTCATCCCCGGCATCGGCGGCGGATCCCACCAGGGGGACGTGCGCCTGCTGCCGGTCCTGGAGCGGATGGGCTGCCGCGTGGACGTCCGCGACGACGCGATCACGCTGACCGGCGGCCCGCTGCGCGGAATCGACGTCGACATGGAGGCCATGCCCGACGTGGTTCCCTCCCTCGCCATCGCCGCCGCCTACGCCGAGGGCACCACCCGCATCACCAACATCGCCTCCCTGCGCGTCAAGGAGTGCGACCGGATCGCCGCCGTCACCACCGAACTCCGCAAGATGGGAGTCGACGTCGAGGAGCACGCCGACGCGATGACCATCACCGGCGGCACCCCGCACGGCGCGGCCATCGACACCTACGACGACCACCGCATCGCCATGACCTTCGCCATCGCCGGTCTGCGCACCGAGGGCGTCGTCATCAACGACCCGGGCTGCGTCGCCAAGTCCTTCCCGACCTTCTGGCAGACCCTGGACACCCTGCACCCGACCCTGGAGAGCACACGGTGAGCGCCCCCGAACCGGTACGGACCGGCCCGGGCGTCCTCCTGGTACTCGACGGCTGGGGCCACGCCGCCCCCGCCGAGGACAACGCGCTGGCGCTGGCCCACACCCCCGTCCTGGACGACCTGGTGTCCCGGGGGCCGAGCACGCTCGCCGAGGCCTCCGGCGAGGCGGTCGGCCTGCTCCCCGGCACCGTCGGCAACTCCGAGATCGGCCACCTGGTCATCGGCGCCGGACGGCCCCTGCCCTACGACAGCCTGCTGGTCCAGCGGGCCATCGACACCGGCGCCCTGCGCACCCATCCCCGCCTGGACTCCCTGTTGGAGGAGGCCGTCAGCGCCTCGGGCGCCCTGCACCTGATCGGCCTCTGCTCGGACGGGCAGATCCACGCCCACGTCGAGCACCTGGGGGAACTGCTGGCGGCGGCGGCCGCGCACCGGGTGCGGCGGGTGTTCCTGCACGCCATCACCGACGGGCGGGACGTCGCCGACCACACCTCCGCCACCTACCTGGCGCGGGTCACGGATCTGGCCGCCGAGGCCGGTACCGGGGTCATCGCCACGGTCATCGGCCGTGGCTACGCGATGGACAAGGCCGGGAACCTCGACCTGACCGAGCGGGCGGTCGCCCTGGTCGCGGACGGGCGCGGAGCGCCGGCCGCCAGCGTCGAGGAAGCGGTCAACTCGGGCCAGCGTGGCGACGAGTGGATCCCCGCCTCGGTGCTCACGCCAGCGGGGGACGCGACGATCCGCGACGGGGACGCGGTGCTGTGGTGCAACTTCCGCAGCGACCGCGTCCAGCAGTTCGCGGACGGGCTGAGCGACCACCTCCGGGCCACCGGCCGCACCGTGCCCATGGTCAGCCTGGCACAGTACGACACCCGTGCCGCCATCCCGGCGCTCGTGGAGCGGGCGGACGCCTCCGGCGGGCTGGCCGACGAACTCGTCGCGGCCGGGCTGCGCAGCGTCCGCGTCGCGGAGGCCGAGAAGTTCGAGCACGTCACGTACTACCTCAACGGCCGGGACGCGACGGCGCGTCCGGGCGAGGAGCACGTGTGCGTCAGGGAGGAGGGCACGCCCGACTACGTCGCGCGCCCCCGGATGAACCTGGACCGCGTCACCCAGGCCGTCGGGGAAGCCGCCAGCCGGAGCGACGTCGACCTGGTCATCGCGAACCTGGCCAACATCGACGTGGTGGGGCACACCGGCGATCTCGCCGCCACCGTCACCGCCTGCGAGGCCACCGACGCCGCCGTCGAGCGGATCCTGCGGGCGGCCCGGAACGGCCGCCGTTGGGTCCTCGCCGTCGGGGACCACGGCAACGCCGAACGCATGACCAAGCCGTCGCCGGACGGCACCGCGCGACCGTACGGCGGTCACACGACCCATCCGGTCCCGCTGGTGATCGTCCCTCCGCCCGGCGCCGGGCCGGTGCCGTCGCTGCCCGGGTCGGCCTCGCTGGCCGATGTGGCCCCCACCGTCCTGCGCCTGCTGGGGCACCGGCCCGGATCCGCCATGACGGGGAGACCGCTGCTGTGACTCCGGTGCTCCCTCCGCTCGCCCGCCCGACGCGGGCTGGCGCACCGCCGCCCCGTAACGGGGACCGTCTCACCAGATCCCCCCGCAGCCTGCGCGGGCGGCCTCCCCCGGAGGTCGCTCGCGCTCTCTTCAGGGCACCGCCAACCTCGAAGGATCTGAAATGTACACATTCGTTCCCCCGGAGCCACGGGCTTCCACCGCGCCACCGCGTCCCGTCCGGCCAGCCGCTCCCGTCGCTCCCTCCCCAACGACCGTGACGGGGGCGTCCGTTCGCGCCGCGGCCAGCGGCCGGACGGGCCCGCGCCCGCCCGCCGTCGGCGCCGGTGACCCGGACACCTCACCCACGCTCCCCGTCCCTCCCCACGGCCGGCCGTGGTGACCGTCCGCCGGGCGCCGCGGGGCGCCCCGTCCGGATCCGATTCACGCAGCGCGGTCACCCACGAAGGAAGGACCTCAGCCATGTTCACCACGAAGCGCCGTCTCGCGTTCCTCGTCATCCCGGCCCTGGCCGCCATGTCCCTGTCCGGCTGTGCCGACGGCGACACCGGGAACGACGGTGCCCTCCAGGTCAGCGGGTCGACCACGGTGGCCCCGGTGGCCGCCGACGCCGCCGACGCGCTCCGGAAGGACAAGGGCCTGGACATCACGGTCGCCACCCAGGGCGGTTCGGCCGGTGGCATATCGCAGCTCGCCTCCGGCCAGATCAGCGTCGCCCTGAGTTCGAAGCCGCTGGCCAAGGAGGACAAGGCGGCCAACTCCGGTACCGACTTCGTCTCCACCCAGATCGGCGCCGACGCCGTGGGCATCACGATCACCAAGCAGGTCGCGGACGCCGGGGTCAAGAACCTCACCGTGGCCCAGGTGCGTGACCTGTTCGAGGGGAAGATCAAGAACTGGTCCGAGGTCGGCGGCCCGGACCTCGACGTCTTCGTCTACGACAAGGAGCCGGGACGCGGCACGCGGGAGGTCCTCGACACCTACCTCTACGGGGACAAGAAGGCCCCGCCGCCGCCGGAGTCCGGCAAGTTCGCCATCGTCGGCGGCAACCTGGAGACCCGGAACAAGCTGGAGTCGACGCCCGGCGCCGTGGCACCGCTGTCCACCAGCTTCGTCGAGGGACGCGAGCGCCTGGCCACGGTGACGCTGGACGGCACGGAAGCGTCCCCGAAGAACATCGCCTCCGGCACGTACCCCATGTCCCGGCCGCTGTACCTGATCACCGACGGCAAGCCGAAGGGAACCGCGAAGAAGTTCGTCGACTACGTGCTCTCCGCCAAGGGGCAGTCCCTGATGACCAAGCACGACTACCTGACCCTCAAGGAGATCGGGAAGTAGCCGATGCCGAGCGGAACCCTGAACCGGCCTCCCGCCGCGCCGGAGGCCCGAAGCCGCCCCCGCCCGTCGAAGTGGATCTGGAGCTGGCTGCACGCCGGGGCGTTCGCCGTGGCGGCGCTTCTCCTGACGGTCGTCGGGTACCTCGGCGCCGGAGTGGCCGGGGGACACGTCGACTGGGCACGGCTGCTGACCGAACGCGCCTGGAGCCCGGGCGACTCGGTGTACGGCGGCCTGGCGATGATCTACGGCACGGCGGTGGTGAGCGTCCTGGCCCTGCTCATCGCCGTGCCCGTGAGCTGGGCCGCGGCGGTCGCGCTGTCGGAGTACCTACCGCGCCGCCTGTCCCGGCCGCTGCGCCTGTGCGTGGAGCTGCTCGCCGCTGTCCCGTCGATCGTCTACGGCCTCATCGGCATCATCGTCGTCCGGCCGGTCATCGCGCGGATCGCCGACGTACCCGGAGGTGACAGCCTCGCGGCCGCGGGTATCGTCCTCGCCGTCATGATCACTCCCACGATCGTGGCGGTCAGTGTGGACGCGCTCGCGGCGGTACCGGACCGTGTCCGGGAGAGCGCGTACTCGCTGGGGCTGACCCGCCGGGAGGTGGTCAGCTCGGCCGTGCTGCCGCTGGCCCGCTCCGGTATGCGCGCGGCCGTGCTGCTCGGCCTGGCCCGGGCGCTGGGCGAGGCCATCGCCGTGTTCCTCGTCGTCGGCCGGGCGGACGGCCGACTGCCGCAGGGTTTCGGGGAGTTCCTCGACTCGCTGTCCCAGCCGGGCCAGACGCTGACGACGAAGCTCGCCGGGCCGGAGACCGTGCTGGCCGGAACCTCCGGCCCCTATTTCGCCGCGCTGTGCGGACTCGGGCTCATCCTGCTGGCGCTGGTGGCGACCGCGACGATCTGGGGCACCCGGGGCCGCTCCCGCGGGACGTCGGAGGGGCGCACCCCGCGCTTCCGGGGCGCGGCCCGGATGCGGACGCAGCGGGACCGGCTGGCCACCGCGCTGCGGATCGGGGCACTACTGCTGCCCAGCGCGCTCCTCCTCGGCATGCTGGCGCTCCTGGTGACGCGGGGCAGCTCGGCGTTCCATCCGGGCTTCTGGTTCACGTCGGCGACCGGAGCGGCGGGCGGAGGCGTGCGGGACCAGATCGTCGGCACCCTGCTCCTCGCCGTCGCGACGGGTGTTCTCGCCCTGCCCCTCGGTTTCGGCGCGGGCGTGCTGCTCGGCACCCACACGTCACGGCGCACCGCGCGGACGCTCCAGACCCTCACGGTGGTGCTCGGAGGGACGCCGACCATCCTGCTGGGCCTGGCCGGATTCGTGATCCTCTCCAGTGCCATGGGCTGGGGCCGTTCCTGGCTGGCCGGCGCGATCGTCCTCGTACCCGTGGTGGTGCCGGTGATCGCCCTGACAACCTCCGCCCGCGTCCGGAGCATCCCCCCCGAACTCCAGGAGAGCGCCCTGTCCCTCGGGCTGACGCGCGCGCAGTACGTCCGGTCCGTGGTCGTGCCCTACACCTGGCCCGCCACGCTCACCGGTCTGTTGCTCGGACTGGCCCGCGCCGTGGGAGAGACCGCGCCGCTGCTGTTCACCGCGACCGTCTTCTTCGGCGCGCCCGCCGTACCGAACGGCATCGTGGAGGCGCCGGTCCAGGCACTGCCGACGCACATCTTCACCCTCTCCCAGGACTCGGGCGACCCGGCGGCCGTCACCCAGGCCTGGGGGAGCGCCATGGTGCTGGTCATCATCACCGCCGTACTTCTCAGCGCGGCCGTCGCGCTGCGGAACCGCTTCGAGGGGGAGCGATGGACAACGTGATCAGCGTGCGCCGACTGCGCGTGCGCAGCCGGGAGAAGACCCTGGTCGGACCGGTCTCCTTCAGCCTGGAACACGGTTCCACCACGGGGCTCTGCGGACCCTCCGGGGCTGGCAAGTCGACGATTCTGCGCGCGCTGGTCGAGTTGCTCCCCAGCGGGCTGAAGCGGGACGGTGAACTGGAGGTGCTGGGGCGCGTGATCGCGCCCGGCAGGGGGGACGCGGAGCAGCGGGCCACGACGGTTCTCGTGCCGCAGACGCCGGTCGTCTTCGGGGGGAGCGTCCTCGACAACGCCCTGTTCGGCCTCCGTCATCTGCTGCGTGCCTCCCCGGCTGTCCTGCGGGAGCGGGCCGAGAGGGCCCTGGAGGAGGCCGGACTGTGGAGGGAGGTCGCCGACCGGCTCGACGCGCCGGCGCACGACCTGTCCGCCGGGCAGCGCCAACGGCTCTGCCTCGCCCGGGCCCTGGCGCTGGAGCCCGCCGCGCTGCTGCTCGACGAGCCCACCAGCGCGCTTGACGAACGCAGCAGGGACAAGGTCGAGGAGTCGATCGCCGCACTCGGCGGCAGCCGGGCCGTCCTGCTCGTCTCCCACGACCCGGCGCAGGTGGAGCGCCTGTGCGACACGACCATCCACCTGGACCAGCCCGTCGAGACACCGACGGCCACCGTGGGCTGAACGACGCGGGGCCCGCCACCTCACGTTCCACCTCGGCGCGGGGTGCCGGAGCACGAGGGTGCGGCGTCCGAGGACCGCCGCTCCTCGGACGACGGTGGTGCGCCAGCCTGGCCGCGCTGGCTCAGGCTCTGTGTCAGCGCGGCGCGCACCCCGTCGGCCAGCCGGTAGTAGACGAGTCGGCCGTCCCGTCTGCTCTCGACGAGGCCGATCCGGCGCAGCCGTTTCAGGTGGTGGCTGACGGTGGCGAGGGAGACCCCGACGTCCGCCAGTTCGTGCACCGCCGCCTCGGTTCCCGGCCGTTCCGCCAACCGCAGCACCAGGCGCAGGCGGACGGGGTCTCCCAGGGTCTTGAAGACGCCGGACCACCAGGCCATGTCGGCCGCGCTCAGCTCCCAGACGGTCTCGTCGCCAGCGGATCCCGCCCCGTTCCGGCACATTCCGATCTCCCTCCCCGGGCCCCGTCCGGGGGCTGATACCGGTGGGTGTGTCCGGACCCGGCCAGCTGGCGGCGGTGTCCGCGGGGAGCGCCGCCGTGCCGCGGGCCGGGATCCGCCGGGGCGGTCAGACGGGCCGCGACAACAGGCCCGCCATGGCGGACAGCACCCCGGGCGCGACGCGGTAGTACACCCAGCTCGCCCGGCGCTCCGATTCGAGGAGTCCGGCCTCGCGCAGCTTGCGCAGATGGTGGCTGACGGTGGGCTGTGACACGCCCACGTCCTGGATCTCACAGACGCAGGCCTCGCCGCCCGGCCGGGCGGCGATCTTCGAGAACAGGCGCAGCCGTACGGGGTCGGACAGCGCCTTGAACATGGCGGCGATCCGCACCGAACCGGCCTCCGACAGTTCCTCCTCACCCAACGGCTGGCAGCACCAGGACGTGCGGGTGTTCCCCTTGGTGGAGCCCAGAACCGACTTAGACATGGCTCTATGTTGACAGGCGTCTAATCATTTGCCAAGCGGTATGCGGACTCTTCCGGGACGCGAACGGGTGGGGCCGCACGCCCGCCTCGTTCCCGGCGGAGGCCGGGGAGCGCCCTGGCCGGTTCCAGGGTCGTTCACCACCTCGGGACGCCGCCGGGTGCCGCCGATTCCACGGAGTCCGAGGTCCGGGCGCCGGTCGCACGCCAGGTGACGAACGAGACCGGCCAGTTTCCGTCGTGTCAAGTGATCACGCAGGGCCTATGGTTGACGGGTGACTGGCATAGAACTGGGGGCGTCGGGCGACGGGTTCGGCGACGGGATTCTCGAAGGTGGCTCCTGCGGGCCAGGGTTGGACTGCCAGCCCCTGGAGCGCTCGGAGGCCGAGCAGCTGTCGACGATCCTGCGATCCATCGCTGACCCCACACGCCTCCAGCTGTTCCGGCTGCTGGAGCAGGCTCCCAACGGCGAGGCCTGCGTGTGCGACCTGGCCGACAGCCTGGGGCTGCGGCAGTCCACCGTCAGCCACCACCTGAAGATCATGACCGAGGCCGGTCTGCTGGACCGGGAGCGGCGGGGTACCTGGGCCTGGTTCTCCGTCAACCACGACGGGCTGGAACGCGTGCGTTCCATCCTGGATCCGCTCCCCCGGCCCTCGTGCGGTTGATCTCCCCGGTCACGCCCGGGTGTTGACCCGACGAAACCCGACTCACCGGTGCCTCCGGGCCGTCCGCTGACGGCGAGCCCGCCGTCACCATCCGTCAACGACGCGGCCGGGGACGGGCAGAAGTCGAGAAAGCCGTACTGGCCCAGGAGGTCGGGGCGGGTGCCGCCCACGGCGTGGTCCACGGGACGAGGCGGGTGTGCGCTCGCGGCGGGGACCGGGACGGCCCGCGTGGGACGCTGCCCGCGTGGGGCGCTCGCACGCCGCGCGGCCTCGCGGATCGCCGCGGCCCGCGTCACTCTCCACGACGGGATCCGCCAGCGCCGGAAGGAGGACGAGAGCGCCGACGAGATCCACCCGGCCATGGTCACCCCCGCTCAGAAGGTCGTCGGCCTCGTGGCGAACGCGCGGGGTGACAACGCGATTCGGCGCTGGCGGTCCGCGTACTGGACCGTCCATCGGGCACCGCCGACGCCTCGGGCGAAGGGGCGCTGTTGAGGTAGCGCCCCGGCGAAGTACCGACGGTCCGCCGGAACGCCGCGAGAAACGCACTCGGTGTCGCGTACCCCACGGTGTGCGCGACCAGGGAGACGGGCTGGCCCTCGATGAGGAGGGGAAGGGCGGCCCGCAGCCGCACATGGGTCCGCCAGCGGTCGAAACTCATGCCGGTGTCATGGACGAACGCCCTGGTCAGGGTGCGTCGGCTCACCCCTACCGCCCGCGCGTGCGCCTCAAGACCCCGGGGGTCCGCGGGGTCGGCCAGCAGCGCGTCGGCCACGGCGCGTACGCGGTCGTCGGCGGGGTCCGGCACGTCGATAGGCGTGGCCGGCAAGGGGCGTAGCAGGTCCAGCACGACGGCCTCACCCCGCATCCGGGCATCATCGGCGAGGTCCTCGCGACTGAGGTAGTCGATCAGGTGGGCCAGCAGCCCGTCGACGCCGACCGGCGTGGGCTCCGCCCAGTCCTGATCGCATCTGTCCGGTTCGAAGTAGAGGCTGCGCAGCACGGCGCGGTGGCTCGCGCCGGTCCGGTGGACCACCCCGGCGGGCAGCCACAACGCCCGGGTGCGCGGCAGCACCCAGTACGCGTCGTCGACGGCGACGCTGAGCACGCCGTGTCGTGCCCAGGCCAGCTGGTGCTGCGGGTGACTGTGCGGGACGAACCACTGCCCGGAGGCCAGCGGAAAGGTTCCGACGACGATGGCGCCCACCCCGGCCGGGACGGCACCCACGACTGCATCGGTCATACGGCCAAGGCTATGTCCTCAACGCGATACGGCATGACCCCATAGTGCATAGCGGCCAACGCGACGTGACACCTAGCGTCTCCCCATGCCGATCAATCATCCGCGCCACCGGCGCTGCCACCGTTCGCACCAGCTGCCCACGAGGACAGGACGCCCGGCATGACCGCGGGATCAACCCCGGCCGCCACCACTGTCGTTCGGCGCCGGGAGTCCGCGCTGGTGGTGCTGTGCTTCGTGCAGTTCATGCTGATCCTGGACGACAACGTGGTGAGCGTCGCGCTCCCCAGCATGCGCGATGACCTCGGTTTCGACGCCCCGGGCCTGGCCTGGGTAGTCAACGCCTACTTCCTCGCCTTCGGCGGGCTGTTGCTGCTGTTCGGCCGCATGGCCGACCTGCTGGGCCGCAGGCGCGTCTTCCTGACCGGTGTAGCGCTGTTCGGTGCGGCGAGCCTGGTCTGCGGGCTCGCGCAGGAGCCCTGGCAGCTCGTGGCCGGGCGGTTCGTGCAGGGCGCCGGAGCGGCCATGGCCAGCCCCGCCGCGCTGGCGCTGATCACACTGCTGTTCCCCGGCACCGAGGAGCGCGCCAGGGCATTCGGCATCTGGGGCGGCATCGCGGCCCTGGGCGGCACGATGGGTCTGGTGATCTCCGGCGCGCTGACCGGCCTCGCGTCCTGGCGCTGGATCTTCCTCATCAACCTGCCCGTGGCCGCCGCGGCCCTCGCACTGCTGCCGCGTCTGGTCCCCGAGAGCCGGTCCCCGCACGCGGCACGCCTCGACGTACCCGGCGCGGTACTCGGCACCGGCGCCCTGGTGTCCCTGGTCTACGGACTGCTCCAGGCCGGGGAGTCGGGCTGGCGGGACACGGCCGCCGTCGCGCCCATGGCGCTGGCGGTCCTCCTGGCCGTCGCCTTCCTCGCGGTCGAGGCGCGCACCCGGGAGCCGCTGGTGCCGTTGTCGTTCCTGTCCTTCCGGTTCCGCGCCGTCGCCAACGGGGGAACCCTGCTGTTCTCCGCCGCCATGTACGCGATGGCCTTCCTGCTGATGGTGCACCTGCAAACCGTGCTCGGCTATCGCCCGCTCACGGCTGGCCTCGCCTACCTGCCCTACGGCGTCGGCATCCTCGCGGGCATGTGGCTCTCCTCCCGGGCCGTGGCCAGGCTCGGAACGCGCCCGACCCTCGTCATCTCGTTCCTGCTGAGCGCGGCAGGACTGCTGCTGCTGTCCGGCGTGACACCGAGCGACGGCTACGTGTCCGGAGTGCTGCCCGGCATGCTCGTCACGAGCCTCGGGTGCGGAGTGAGTCTGCCCGCCCTGACCGTCGCCGCGCTCACGGGCACCACCAAGGAGGATGCCGGGCTCGGCTCGGCCGTGCTGAGTTCCGTTCAACAAGTCGGCGGCGCCGTGGGGGTGGCCGTACTCGTCGCCCTGGCCTCGCATCGCAGCGACGACCTCGCCGTACGGCACGATCCCCCGCACGCCGCGACGGAAGGCTTCTCCCTCGCGCTCACCGCCGCCGCGGCCCTTCTCGTTCTCGGCGCCGTCCTCATAGCGGCCCTGCTCGGACAGGCTCACCGTCCGGCGCGCACACTCGGCTCCGGAGAGGCTCCGGCAATCCAGGAGAGCCGTACCTAGCCCGGTCAACCTGCCGTGGCTCTCGCCGCACCGAGGCCCGTCGCGAGACCGTGGCGGAGGACGTCCAGGCTGGCCCCGTATGGCGAAGTGGTCGAGAGGGCGGACTCATCGAATGACCCGCGCCCGCTTGGCAGTTCACCGCCAGTCCGACGATCCCCCCCCCGTGCCGCATCCGCATCACGCGCACACCGGACGCCCCAACCATCGGCGCTCACCGTCGACTTACGAACCACACTGGCCGGAAGGTCCACCAACGCCCCGACTGATGCGAACCGTCGGTCCAGACCGCGGAGCCCGGTCTCGTCCTCAGTGATCAGATCAGGCCGTCTCGGACTCCGTCGACGAACTCCGCCCACTGCTCGGCTTCGAAGACGAGGTCACCTCGCTCACGAGCCTTGGTGTCGCGCACGGCGTGGCGGGAAGAGAGCAGGCCCATGATGTTGAAAGGCCCGTACTGGAGCATCGAGAGCGAGGCGTCCAGTGGCATGACCTGGATGCTCACATTGGGCTGCATCCCCACTTCGAGCAGGTAGTTGAGCTGGTTCCGGACCAGCTCGGGGTCGCCCTCTATCCGGTGCAGCGCGGGGGTGTCGATGATGGTTCGCAGCATGAAGTCGCGCGGGTTCGCCAGCAGTTCCTTGCGCTTCATGCGGATCTGGACGAACTGGTCCACTCTCTCCGGGCGTTCGAGCGCGGTGAACATCACCCGCATGTACTCCTCGGTCTGGAGCAGGCCCGGCAGAATCCTGGGCTCGTACGCCCTCACGACGTCCGAGTCCGCCGCCAGCTGGGCCACCCCCGCGTGCGCGGGGAGTACTTGGGGGCCTCCCAGTGGACGCGGTGCAGCGGGGGGCCACCCCCGCGTGCGCGGGGAGTACTCCCGGTCGCGGTCGTCCTGGTCCTGGTGCTCGGGGCCACCCCCGCGTGCGCGGGGAGTACGGTATTTGACCTGGGTGTTCGTCGGCGGATGGGTAGCGGTTCACCCACTTTCCCAGAGTCGGACATCTCGCACATTCAGCCCATCACCGTCTTGGGGTATGGCTCCATGACCGCGCAAACGCCGAACGATGGCGATGGCACCGGTGTGTAGTCTCTCATCAGATTGTTGGCGAAGAACCCCTCCCGGGATTCTGTGGATAGTCCCGATCTCGTACTCGGTGGTGATCCGGGCAGCGGACCAGGCTGGTAGGCGCGACGAGCGGTCGTGTTGTCGTGCCGCTTCGTCGGCGGCGCGCTGTTCCGGCGAGAGAGCCGAGCGTCGGCGAGTGCGGTTCGAGGACGTCGGCCCCGGTGAACCGCGATACGTAACCCGCCCTTCGGCGGTGACCTCTTCGCTTCGCGGAACGACTTCTGTCTGGCACAACAGGACAGACTGGCTCGCAGTTCTCGATCACGTGCGTCAACTAAGGCCACCGACCGTCTTTTTCCAGGCCAAGCACATCGTCAAGACCGGACAGAAATGGCCTGCCAGGGGCAGCGGCGACTGCGTATCTTCACCACATGGCTGACGAAGCTTTCCGGCAGCCCCGGCTGGCCGAGCTCTACGACCCGCTCATCTCCGGGCGCGGCGACCTGCGCGCCTACCTCGATCTCGCACGCGAACTCGAAGCACGGCACGTCCTGGACATCGGCTGCGGCACCGGCACCTTCGCCCTCCTCCTGGCAGACCGCGGAATCACCGTCACCGGCCTCGACCCTGCCCAGGCGTCCATCGACGTGGCCACGACCAAGCCCGGAAGCGCACGGGTGCGGTGGATCCGCGGCGACACGAGCGCACTCCCCCCGCTCCACGTCGACCTCGCGACCATGACCGCGAACGTCGCACAGCACATCACCGACCCCGCGGCATGGCAGGCGACTCTGCGCGGCGCCTACGAAGCCCTGCGGCCGGGCGGGCACCTGGTGTTCGAGACACGAGACCCGGCCCAACGCGCTTGGGACACCTGGAACCGTGCGACGTCCCATCAGGTGACCGAGCTGCCCGATATCGGCACGGTCGAGACCTGGCGTGAAGTGCGGGAGGTGGACGGGCCACTGGTCCGCTTCCACTCGCACTACGTATTCGCCACGGACGGGCAGGCACTCACCTCGGAGTTGACGCTCAGGTTCCGTGAACGGCACGAGGTCGAAGAGGACCTGGCCGCGCACGGATTCAGGGTGGACGACGTACGCGACGCCCCCGACCGCCCCGGGAAGGAGTTCGTCTTCATCGCCTCCCGCCCCGAGAACGACTCACTCCGCACACAGGTCGACTGACCCCACCAGGCCCGGAAGCCACCGCCTCTCGCACCGGCCCGCGAGAAACGAAGTCCGCCGAACCGACCGGCCTCCCCCTCGGCTGACTCACCCTTCATCACCACGACCACGGTCATGCCCGACACGAAGATCAACCGCACAGGACGGAACTGCCGGGAACCTGGTCAATTCCCCCCGTGGCCTGCTGAGCGATGGGCTCAGACCGTCCCACGTCACATGCTTCGCGTCTCCGGCGGCTGGTTGAGCACAGGACGCGATACCGATCCGTGAGGGAAGAGGCCGGGCATCCCGCCAGGAAAGGGAAGGGCAGGGAAGGGCCTGGTCCCTGCCTCGGAGGTGACCCGTGGCCGCGGCTCAGGTGGTCCGCTGTCGGGCGCGAGCGGTGCCCGTCAGGTCGGACGAGGACACCTGCTCGCCCTCACGTCCCCGACCCGGCGGGCACCGCCCCGGCGGCGTGCGCCGCTGAGGAGCCGTCAGACGACGCCCAGCCTGCCCAGCACCTCCTGCTGAGCGGCGGTCAGCTCGGTGGGGAAGTAGAGGTAGCAGACCCCACCGGTTCCGCTCAGCTCCTTGCCGTCGGCGTCCTTCCGCTTGGTGCGGAGCCAGATGTTCTCCCACTGGCGGCGCTTGTAGACCCGCCGGACCGAGGGGTTGTCGGGGGAGGCCGGGTCGTTGGCGATGACGTCGCCGTCCTCGGTGAAGCCGATGACCGTCATCAGGTGACCGGCCGTGCCGTATCCGGCGCCGTCCAGCTCGGACTCGATGAAGGACTGGGAGGTGATCAGGGGGATCCCGGCGGCGACCACCTCCTCCGCCTGGGTGAGGCTCTCCAGGCGGGTGACGACGGCCTGCATGTCCTTGTACGTGGTGGCGTAGGCGACGTTGAAGGGCCAGTTGCCGCAGCCCTGGTACTGGTAGTCGAAGGTGTGGCGGGCCGCGTGGCAGACCTGCGGGTCGGCGTAGTCGGGGTTGACCCACTCCAGCTGTTCCGGGGTGGGCTCGCGGCCCCAGAACTCGATGATCATCTGCGAGGACGTGGGGCTGCACCACGCCTCTCCCCCGCCGTCGTACTCCGGGTACTGGCCCTTGTGGATCTCCTGCGAGTACCGCGGAACCTCCAGCTCCACACCGGCGCCGACGCCGGGCTCGGCAGCGGGGACCTCGTAGCGCGCCGGGACGTCCGAGCTCATCGCGCCGAGGCGCCAGAGCGCCGGAGCGGCGTCGCCGCCCTCGGCGCGGTAGAGGGTGGCGCGCAGTTGGAAGGAGGCGAGGCGCAGGCCGCTGTCCGCGTCGGCGATGGCGAAGGTGTCGGTGTAGACGGCGCTCTTGTCGTCGGTCTGGTCGTCGACGGAGGTGCGGCGGGGGACGTCCTCGCCGTCGCCCGCGGTCCAGACGCCGAGGGTGTAGGCGGGGGTGTCGGTGCCGTCCGAGTAGGTGCCCAGCAACTCGATCCGGACCCAGGTTCCGGCGGGGGTGTGGGCGTTCCAGGAGGCGATGAGTTCGCTGGCCGGGACGGAGGGCTCGTGGCGCGGGGAGGTCCAGGTGGCGTACTCCCAGGTGGCCGTGGTCCCGGTGTGCGGGTCGGTGTACTCGGTGGTGCCCGCGGGAGCGTCGAAGACGACGGCGGGGCGGGACTCGGCCTCCACGCGGGTGCCGTCCGCCGTGCCGGACTCCCAGTCGGCGGCGGTGGACCAGCCGTGGAAGTCGACGTACGTGGCCGCGCGGGCGCCGGGGCCCGCGGCGCGGGGAGCACCGGCCGGGGCTCCGCCGGACGAGCCGGCGGCGAGGGCCGAGGGGGCTGCCGCGGCTCCGGCCGCCACCGCGACGGCGGCGGCGAGGAAGGCGCGACGGTTGGCTGGTCTCCTGATCATGGCGGTGAGTCCCCTAGTCGGTGTGCGGCAGTTCGAGTCACGTCGTGCTGCATACGCCGTGCTGCGCGATGGCGGGTGCACGTCAGCTCTCCAACTATCGCCGTTCCGGGGGCTGACGGACCAGGGAACGGACCACACGGCGTGCCGTGATATTGGCCTGGACCGGTGGCGGCGGCCAGGCCGTACGCTGGCCGGATGGCTGGCTTCCCATCCCCGCGTCCCGGTGGTCCCGCCGTCCCGTCCGGCGCCGCTCCCCTGGCCGCCCCGGTCGAGCCGGGCGGCCCGGGGGTCGTGGCCACCGCGGCCGCGTCGGGGGCGTCCGTGGGAGACCGCCCGGTCGGCGAGGCGGGACCACCGGGCGGAGACGCCCCGGCGGGTCCGGGCGGCGGGACGGAACCGTCGCCGGGGGCGACGGGCGGCGCGCGGGCGGCGGATGCCGCGTCCACCGCGGCGGGGACGCCGGGCGGTGGGCTGGGGGAGCTGGGCGGACTGGCGGAGCTGGCCGGGCTGCTGGGCGGGCTGGCGCCCTCCTGCGGTCCGGTGCGACTGGTCGCAGTTGACGGACACGCGGGCTCGGGCAAAACCGTGTTCAGCACCCGGCTCGCGGCGGCGCTGGGCGGTGCGCCGGTGGTGCGCTTGGACGATCTGGCCAGCCACGCGCGGCTGTTCGACTGGACGGAGCGGCTGGAGGAGCAGGTTCTCGCCCCTCTGGCGCACGGGCGCACGGCCCGGTACGAGGTGTACGACTGGGAGCGGGCCGCCTTCACCGGCCGGGGGGAGGCGCGGCCCGCTCCGGTGGTGCTGCTGGAGGGGGTGGGGGCCGGGCGGCGGGTGGTGCGGCCCTCGCTGGCGTGCCTGCTGTGGATGGGGATGCCGCGCGGGACGGCGTGGGAGCGGGGGATGCGGCGGGACGGACCGGCGCTCTCCGGTTTCTGGGAGCGGTGGACGCGCGCCGAGCGCGCACATTTCGCCGATGACCCGTCGGAGCCGTTCGCCGATTTCGTGGTGCGCGAGCTACCCCGGGGGTACGAGGTGCGGCGGGGGCGGACGAGGCGTCCCTGAGTCCCCGGGAGAATCACGTTCTGTAATTCTCTCGCCCAGGTATGGCCCCGTGGTCAACTGCCGCCCCCGGGACGGCTTGACCCGGGGGCCGGAGAGGAATTACTTTTCCAACAAGCGCCCTGTACTGGACGCCTTCAGACGCGAGGCCCCCGGTTGTTCCCCCGTGACCGGGGGTCTCGTTCTGCGTCAAACGGAATTACCCCTCCGCAGTTCACTCACGCTGAGTAATGTATCGGCCCTCGCCCACATACCGCTCCCCGGACCAGCGCGGGCCTTCGGCACTCTTCGGCCCGCGCCGCTGCGCAGGTACGATGCGAAAAGGGAAGGGAACGCGGGGTCGCCCCACGCGGGGCTCCCCAACTCCCGCCCACAGGAGGAGTATTCGCCCGGCCCCAGGCTGGCGGCGGGGCTGTCCCAGACGATGCCCGGGCCGGACGGCGCCCGCGTCGCGCTGGGTGGCCGGTGCGGACGGCGGGGGACGTTTCATGGGGGACGTGATGGACTTCGGTACGCAGGCCCCCCAGGGCCTGCACGCCCCGGCAGACCTCGCCTGGCTGCGCGCCGTCGACGCGTACACCGTGGGCGGATACGCGCAGGCGGAGGAGGAGTTCCGCACCGCGGTGCGGCTCGACCCGGGGATGGCGGACGCCTGGCTCGGGCTCCACTCGCTGCGCGCCGACACCGCGACGGCGCTGCTGCGGATGCACCGTCACCGGGACCGCTTCGGCGAACAGCGCGCGCGGCACGGCCGCACCCTCAACTCCTGGTACTGGCTGGGCTGGTGGGTGCAGCCGGTGCTGGAGAGCGAGCGCGACCTGCTGCTGGCGCACGCCTCACACTGGCTGGACGGCCGTCATGTGGCGGAACTCGACCGGGCGCTGGCCGACTGCCCTCCGGTGGAGACCGACCAGCAGGTGCGGTTCCTGCACGCCTGCCGGGCGTACCTGGCGAAGGACTGGGACCGGCTGGTCCGGCACACCGAACCGCTGGTCGACGATCCGCTGCTGGGGATCGAGGCGGGCCTGTTCGCCGGGATGGCGCGGGTGCGGCTGGAGATGTACGGGCAGGCCGAACCGCTGCTGGCGGCCGCGCTGATGCGCTGCCGCAGCGAGCAGCCGCAGCGCAAGGAGCTGCGCTACTGGCTGGCGCGCGCCCGGGAGGGGACCGGGCGGAGCGCCTCGGCGCTGCCGCTCTACCGCGCGGTGCACCGTATCGATCCGGCGTTCATGGACACGGCGGCGCGGCTCACCACCATCGCGGAGAGCGACGGGCTGGAGGACTCCCCCGGGCTCGCGGCGGTCGTCACCGGTTCCGGTCCCCCGGGCGGTGAGCAGGACGGCGGTCTGGAGACGGGGCTGGACGCCCCGGCCGAGTCCGCGGACGGACTGGCCGGGGAGGGCGCGGCGGCGGGCGGTCCGCCGAAGGCGCCGGACGCCTCGGAGACCGCCGACCCGGACGTCGACCCGCTGGCGGAGGCGTTGCGGCTGGAGGACTCGGGGGATCCGGCCGATCCGGTGCGGGTGGACGCGGACGTGCTGCGGCAACGGGCGCTGCGCCAGGGGGCGCTGGGCGGTGGCCCGGCACCGGTGGGCTTCTCCGATCCGGTGCTGCTGGAGCAGGCGCTGGACGAGCTGGAGCGGATGGTCGGTCTGGAGCCGGTCAAGCGTCAGGTGCGGGCGCTCTCCGCGCAGTTGCGGATGGCACGGCTGCGGGCGGGGCAGGGGCTGCCGGTGCGGCCGCCCAAGCGGCACTTCATCTTCTCCGGGCCCTCCGGCACCGGGAAGACGACCGTCGCGCGGATTCTGGGGCGCGCCTTCTACGCGCTCGGCCTGCTCGGTGGGGATCACCTCGTGGAGGCCCAACGGGCCGATCTCGTCGGGGAGTTCCTGGGGCAGACGGCGGTGAAGGCGAACGAGCTGATCGACTCGGCGCTGGGCGGCGTGCTCTTCGTCGACGAGGCGTACGCCCTCTCCAACACCGGTTACACCAAGGGCGACGCCTACGGGGACGAGGCGCTCCAGGTCCTGCTGAAGCGGGCCGAGGACAACCGGGACCAGCTGGTGGTGATCCTCGCGGGCTATCCGGAGGGGATGGACCGGTTACTCGCGGCCAACCCCGGTCTCTCCTCGCGGTTCACCACCCGCGTCGACTTCCCCAGCTACCGCCCCCTGGAACTGACCGCGATCGGCGAGGTGCTGGCCGCCGAGGGCGGGGACGTGTGGGACGAGGAGGCGCTGGAGGAGCTGCGCAGCATCAGCGGTCACGTCGTGGACCAGGGCTGGATCGACGAGCTGGGCAACGGGCGCTTCCTGCGCACCCTGTACGAGAAGAGCTGCGCCTACCGCGATCTGCGGCTCTCGGGCTACCCGGGGACCCCGACGCGGGACGATCTGGCGACGCTGCGGCTGCCCGATCTGATGCAGGGGTACGGGGAGGTGCTGTCCGGCCGGGGCTCCGAGGGGCCGCGCCCGGATCCGCCACCGCCGCTGTCCTGACCGGCCGGGGGTGCCCGTCGGGGCGCGTGGAGCGGCCGGTCCGGGCGGCGGGGTGGGGTCAGTGGGGGTGTTCCTGGCCGGTTCCGTGCCGTTCGGCGAGCGCGCGGAGCGCGTTGGCGTCGCTGACCGCCTGCTCCCGGGCGATGCCGGGCTGGATGCCCATGGCCGGGAGGCTGGTGCCGTCGGAGAGGTCCAGCGAGACCCAGGGGTCGCCCTGCCGCAGGTTGACGCGGAGCACCTCGGCCCAGGCGAGCGTGCGGGTGGTGGTCAGGTTGACGACGGTCACCCCGCGCTCGTCCGCCGTCACGCGCGGGCGGGCGAGGAGCGTGAGGACGCCGAGGAAGAGCAGCCCGGTGACCGCGAAGCTGATCCGCTCCCCCGCGCTCGCCTGGAGGACCAGCCCGAGACCGACGAGCACGGCGCACAGCACCGCTCCGGCGCTGAGCAGGACGACGCGGGTGCGGGTCGGGCGGAAGGTGACGGGGAGCCCGGGGGGTTCGGTCATGGCGTGGTCCTGGGGTTCGGGCTGCCGGGTGGCTCAGAGGCGGCAGGCGTGGATACCGGTGGTCAGGATGGCCCGCGCGCCGAGTTCGTAGAGGTCGTCCATGATGCGCTGCGCCTCCTTGGTGCGGACCATGGAGCGGACCGCCACCCAGCCCTGGTCGTGCAGCGGGGAGATGGTGGGGGACTCCAGTCCGGGAGTGAGGGTCACGGCGCGCTCCAGGTACTCGGCGCGGATGTCGTAGTCCATCATCACGTAGCGGCGGGCGACGAGGACGCCCTGCATGCGGCGGAGGAACTGCGCCACCTTCGGGTCGGAGCCGTCGGCGTCGACGCCGCGGATGACCACCGCCTCGGAGTGCAGGATCGGCTCGCTGATCACCTCCAGCCCGGCGTTCCGCAGCGTGGTGCCGGTCTCCACCACGTCGGCGATGATCTCGGCGACGCCCAGCTGGATCGCGGTCTCCACCGCGCCGTCCAGGTGCACGACCGAGGCGTCCACGCCCTGTTCCGCGAGGTGCCACCGGACCAGTCCGGAGAAGGAGGTCGCGATAGTCCTCCCGGAGAACTCGCGGACGTCCGTCGCCGTGCCGGGGAGGGTGGCGTAGCGGAGGGTGGACCCGGCGAAGCCGAGTTCCAGGATCTCCTCGGCCCGCGCCCCGGAGTCCCGCAGCAGGTCCCGGCCGGTGATGCCGATGTCGAGCTTGCCGGAGCCGACGTAGACCGCGATGTCGCGGGGGCGGAGGAAGAAGAACTCGACCTCGTTCTCGCTGTCCACCAGGACGAGTTCGCGGCGGTCCTTGCGCTGCTCGTACCCCGCCTCATGGAGCATCGCCGACGCAGGCTCGGAGAGAGAACCCTTGTTGGGGACGGCGATGCGCAGCATGGGACGGGCTTCCTTCGCGTTGGTGGTGAGGGTGGTGCGGGTGGTGCGGGTGACGGGGAGGCGACCGCCGGCGGCGGGGCGGACGCTCAGAGGTGAGCGTATACGTCCTCGGGGGTGAGACCACGGGCGACCATCAGCACCTGGAGGTGGTAGAGCAGCTGGGAGATCTCCTCCGCGGTGCGCTCCTCGCCCTCGTACTCGGCGGCCATCCACACCTCGGCGGCCTCCTCGACGACCTTCTTGCCGATCGCGTGGACCCCCTGCGCCACCAGCTCGGCGGTGCGCGAGGTGATGGGGTCGCCGGTGGCGGCCTTGTGCTGGAGCTCGACGAAGAGCTCGTCGAATGTCTTGTTCGCCATGGTGGTCTCACCCTACGTGGTCGGCGCGGCCCGGACGGCGCGAGGGTCGGCGATACGGGAGGTCAGGCGGGTGCGACGGCCCGCAGTGCCAGCGCGGTGGCGACGGCGGCGGTGACCGCCTCGTGCCCCTTGTCCTCGTGTGAGCCGGGCAGCCCGGCCCGGTCGAGGGCCTGCTCCTCGGTGTCGCAGGTGAGCACGCCGAAGCCGACGGGGACGCCGGTGTCCACGGAGACCTGGGTGAGGCCCTGGGTGACGCCCTGGCAGACGTAGTCGAAGTGCGGGGTGCCGCCGCGGATGACCACGCCGAGCGCCACCACCGCGTCGTGCCGCGCGGCCAGCGCCCGGGCGGCGACGGGCAGTTCGTAGCTGCCGGGGACGCGCAGCACGGTGGGTTCCGGCAGCCCGAGTTCGCGGAGCGCGCGCAGGGCTCCCTCGGTGAGGCCGTCCATCACGGGCTGGTGCCACATCGCCGCGGTGACCGCGATCCGCAGTCCTTCGGTGTCGCGCAGGGTCAGGTCGGGTGCGCCCTTGCCGCTCATATCGCTCCTCGGGGTGGCGCCGGTCCCGGGCCCGGGGGCCCTGGCGGGGATCCGGCGGGGGGATCCGGTGGGATCCGGGGGACGGGGGTTGGGGGACGGGGTTGGGGGACGGGGTGGGCGGCTCGGCGGCCGCGCGGGCTACTGGCTGCGGCAGACGGAGACCGGGTCGGACTCCAGCCAGGGCAGGTCGTGGCCCATTCGGTCGCGTTTGGTCCGCAGGTAGCGCAGGTTGTGCTCACCGGCGTGGACGGGCAGCGGTTCACGCCCGACGACGCGCAGCCCGTGCCGCACCATGGCGGCGGTCTTCTCCGGGTTGTTGGTGATCAGCCGGAGGGAGCGCACCCCGAGGTCGAGCAGGATCTGCGCCGCGGCGCCGTAGTCGCGGGCGTCCGCCGGGAGCCCCAGCTCCAGGTTGGCGTCCAGGGTGTCGTGCCCCAGCTCCTGGAGTTCGTAGGCGCGCAGTTTGGACAGCAGGCCGATACCGCGCCCCTCGTGGCCACGGAGGTAGAGCACCACGCCGCGCCCCTCCTGCCGGACCCGGTCCAGCGACGCGCGCAGCTGCGGGCCGCAGTCACAGCGCAGCGAGTGGAAGACGTCCCCGGTGAGGCACTCGGAGTGCACCCGGACCAGCACGTTCTCGCCGTCGTCGAACGTGGGGTCGCCCGCGACCAGCGCGATGTGCTCGACTCCGTCGGTGGTGGAGCGGTAGCCGTAGGCGCGGAACTCCCCGGCCTCGGTGGGCAGCGTCGTCTCGGCCTCCCGGCGCACGGTCGGCTCGGCCCGGCGGCGGTAGGCGGTCAGGTCCTCGATGGAGATGATCGCCAGGCCGTGCTTGCGGGCGAAGGGCACCAGCTCGGGCAGGCGCAGCATGGTGCCGTCCTCCGCCGCGATCTCCACGATCGCGGCGGCGGGGCGCAGCCCGGCGAGCCGGGCCAGATCGGTCGCGGCCTCGGTGTGTCCGCTGCGGGCCAGCACGCCGCCGGGCCGGGCGCGCAGCGGGAAGACGTGGCCGGGCCGCACGAAGTGGGCGGGACCGGCCGCCGGGTCGGCGAGCAGCCGGATGGTGGCCGAGCGGTCGGCGGCGGAGATACCGGTGGTCACGCCGTACTCGGGGGAGGCGTCGACGGAGACGGTGAAGGCGGTGCCCATGGACTCGGTGTTGTCCTCGACCATCTGCGGCAGCCCGAGCCGGTCGATGTCGGCGGGCTCCATCGGGGTGCAGATGAGCCCGCGGCACTCGCTCATCATGAACGCGACCACCTCGGGGGTGGCCTTCTCGGCGGCCACCACCAGGTCACCCTCGTTCTCGCGGCTCTCGTCGTCCACCACCACCACGGGGCGGCCGAGGGCGATATCGCGCACCGCCCGCTCCACCGGGTCCAGTGCCGGTCCGCCGTCCGCCGGGACGGCCACGGGACCGCCCGGCCGGGTGTCTGCCGTCATGCGCG
Organism: Streptomyces sp. AJS327; assembly: GCF_013450295.1. Taxonomy (GTDB): domain Bacteria; phylum Actinomycetota; class Actinomycetes; order Streptomycetales; family Streptomycetaceae; genus Streptomyces. The sequence goes on along the minus strand of NZ_SKBR01000001.1, from coordinate 2,015,741 downwards.
TACTCCTTCCATGGCGGGCTCCGCGGACGGGGCCCGTACGGTCTCGGCGCGGGACCGCAGCCACCAGGCGCGCAGGCCCCACAGCACCAGGCCGAGGTAGATCAGGTAGACGAGGCCGGAGAAGGCCAGCCCGCTGCTGAACGACAGCGGCACACCGACCAGGTCGACCAGCAGCCAGGCGAACCAGAACTCGACGAGGCCGCGGGCCTGGGCGACCATCGCGGCGAGCGTCCCGACGAAGATGTAGGCGTCCGGCCACGGGTTCCAGGAGAGCGTGGGCAGCAGCACGAACAGCCCGCCCACCGCCAGCGTTCCGACGGCCGTGCCCGCGAGCAGCGCGCCACGCTCCCGCCAGGTGGCGAAGCGGACGCTGAGCGTGCCGTCCTCGGTCTCGCGCATCCCCGTCCGCCACTGCCGCCAGCCCCAGACGGCCACGACGACGACGATGATCTGCTTGCCGACACCGCCGCCGAGTTGGGCCGAGCCGTAGGCCGCTACCAGGATCAGCCCGGCCAGCAGCTGCGCGGGCCAGGTCAGCATGGAACGGCGCCAGCCCAGCGCCAGGGCCAGCAGGCCGAGGGAGTTGCCGAGCATGTCGGACCAGATGACGCGCTGCCCGAAGGCGGCGAACGCCTCCTGGTTGAGCCAGTTCAGGGTGCCCATCACACGGCCTCCCGTCCGGCGCGGCCGGCCACCGCGTGCCCGGCGGGGCCGAGGAGCCGCTCGACGTACTTGGCCAGCACGTCCGTCTCCAGGTTGACGGGGTCACCGGGCCGTTTGCCGCCCAGGTTGGTGAGCTCCAGCGTGGTGGGGATCAGGCCGACGGTGAGGTGCCGCTCCCCCGCCTCCACCACGGTGAGGCTGACGCCGTCGATCGCGATGGAGCCCTTCTCCACCACGTACCGGGCGAGTTCGGCGGGGAGTTCCACGCGCAGCACTCCGTCCGCGCCGAGCGCGGCCACGGTTCCGGTGCCGTCCACGTGGCCCTGCACCAGGTGGCCGTCGAGCCGTCCGCCGAGTGTCATCGGCCGCTCCAGGTTGACGCGGGAGCCGACGGTCAGCGCCCCGAGCGCGGTACGGCGCAGGGTCTCGGCGATCACGTCGGCGGTGAACCCGCCGTCCGCCGCCTCCACCACGGTCAGGCAGGCGCCGTTGACCGCGATGGAGTCGCCGTGCCGCACCCCCTCCGTGACGCGCGGCCCGTGGAACCGGAACCGGCTGACGCCCTCCGGGCCCTCCAGGGCGGCGATCTCGACGACCTCGCCCAGCTCTTCGACAATGCCGGTGAACACTCAGGACTCCTCGGTACGGGTGGGGGCGGCGGGCGGTGTGGCGGGGACGGACCACGTGGGCGGATCGGGAGCGGCGGTGATCCGGACGTCGGGGCCGAGGCGCTCGCACTCGGTCAGCGTGAGCCGCGGCGCCTGCGCGATGGTGGTGATTCCGGCGGGGCCGAGCGCGGCCGGGCCGTCGCCGAGCAGGACGGGGGCGAGGTAGCCGATCACCCGGTCGACCAGCCGGGCCGCGACGAGGGCCGCGGCCAGCGTGGCGCCGCCCTCCACCAGCACGGAGCGCACCCCGCGCGCGTGCAGCCCGGTGAGGAGCGCCGGGAGGTCGAGCCCGGTGCCCTCGGCGCGTGGCAGCCGCAGCAACTCGACGCCCGCCGCCGTGAGTTCCCCGGCGGGCGCGTCGGCGGCCACCGCGATCAGGGTGGGCGCCGCGTCGTCCAGCACCCGGGCGCCGGGGCGCACCGTCGTGCCCTCGGTGTCGAGCACCACCCGGAGCGGCTGGGCGGCGCCGGGAACGCCCCGGGCCGCGAGGTGCGGGTCGTCCGCGCGAGCGGTACCGGACCCGACGAGCACCGCGTCGGACTCCGCGCGCAGCCGGTGGACGTCGGCCCGGGCCTCCTCGGAGGTGATCCAGCGGCTGGAGCCGTCGGCGGCGGCGGTGCGGCCGTCCAGCGTCGCGGCGTACTTCCAGGTCACATGGGGACGTTGGCGGAGCACCGAGGTCAGCCAGCTGGCGTTGCCCGCCGCCGCCTCGGCCTCCAGCAGGCCGCCCTCGACGCGCACGCCGGCGGCGGTGAGGGTGCGGGCGCCGCCGCCACCGGCGCCGGGGTCGGCGACCGCGTAGACGACCCGGGCGATCCCGGCGTCGATCAGCGCCCGCGAGCAGGGGCCGGTGCGGCCGGTGTGGTCACAGGGTTCGAGGGTGACGACGGCGGTGCCTCCGGCCGCGTCCTCGCCCGCCTCGGCGAGCGCGTGGATCTCGGCGTGCGGACCGCCCGCGCGCTGGTGCCAGCCCTCGCCCACGGTGCGTCCCCGCCGGTCCAGCACCACGCAGCCGACCACCGGGTTCGGGCTGGTGAATCCGAGTCCCCGGGCGGCGAGGGCGATGGCGCGGAGCATCGCGGCGCGCTCGGTCTGCGCGAGCGGCGTGGCCGCGGAGTGGGTGCCCACCTGAGTCCTCCTGCCTGGTCGGGCACGGACTCCGGGGCTCGTTCGGACGGGCGCGGAAGAGGGCTGGGAAGCCCGGAGGTACACCACCGCACGGGTGCGCTGGGGGCACCACGGAAGGGCGGTGTACCCGAAACCTGCCCGCCGCGCACTGCCTCCCATCCGGACTTTCACCGTCGGTCCAGGAATCTCACCTGGTCAACCGGTCGCTGGCGGCGATCGGGTCGCGGACTGTAACCGCCGGTTCGGAATTGCACCGACCCCGGAGTGCGCTGTGTGGCGTCACGAGTACCCCTCCAGTCTGCCACGGGGTGAGCTGTCGCATACCGGCCCCCGCTGTGGGCTCACTCACAGCACGGTCCCGGTCGCGTCGCAGCTCAGCGCGGTGCGTGCGGCGACGGGGCGGGAACGAGGGCGGGTACCGGCGGGCCGGGGCTGGGCGGGCTCCCGCCGTGCGGGGCGTGGCCGCGCCACGTACTGGGCACACATGAACACCGGCGGTCACGACCGGTCACGACCGGTCGTGAGGGGAAAGGCGCTGGTCCCGGGAGGCGTGTGTCGCCGCGACGGGGCCGCCGAACCGGGGATCCCGGGACGGCGTACGGGCGCGGGGACGCGCACGCGTGACGGGTACGGGCGAGCGAGTACGGGAACAGGCGGGGTCGCGCGGCGGCCAGGGAGGGGGTGCGCGTGTCCGGTGCGGTACCGGACCGTCCGGCTCGGCTCGCCCGGCGCGCGGTGGCCGCGGTCTTCGCCGTGCACGGGACGGTGAGCGGCGGCTTCGCCACCCGGATCCCCTGGCTGCGGGAGCATCTCGGGCTCAGCCCCGGCTGGTTGGGGCTCGCCCTGGTCTTCATGACGGTCGGCGCCTCGGCGGCGATGCCGCTCGCCGCGGGACTGGCGCACCGGCTGGGTCCGCGCCGCTCCCTGCGGTTGCTCACCGTGGTCTGCTGCGCCGCTCTGCCGCTGCCCGCGCTCGCGCCCCGACTGGGCTGGCTCTGCCTGGCGTTGCTGGTGTACGGGGCGGGGCTGGGGCTGCTGGACGTGGCGATGAACGACCACGGGGTGCGGGTGGAGCACGCCTACGGGCGCTCGGTGATGTCCGGGCTGCACGGCATGTGGAGCGCGGGGGCGCTGCTCGGCGGCGCGGGTGGTGCGGTGGCCGCGCAGGGCGGCCTGCCGGCCCCCGCCCATCTGAGCCTGGTGGCGCCCGCGTTGGCCGTGGCCGGGGTGGTGGCCTGCCGCTGGGTGCCGGGAGGCGCGGCGGCCCCCGGCGGGGAGGGCGCGACCGGCACGACGGGGCCGGAGGGCGCGACCGGCACGTCCGGCGCGAGCGCCGCGGAGGGTGGGGAGGGCGCGGCCCCGGCGCCGCCGAGGTTCGCGCCGCCCACCCGGGGAGCGCTGGCCGTCGGACTGGTGGGCTTCTGCGCCGTCTTCGCGGAGGGCGCCTCGATGGACTGGTCCGGCATCTACCTGCGGGACGTGACCGGGGCGGGTCCGGGCCTGGCCGCGGCCGCCTACACCGCGTTCGCCTGCACGATGGCGATCGCCCGGTTCACCGGGGACGCGGCGGTGCGGCGATTCGGGGCGGTGCGGACGGTCCGGGCCAGCGGGGGTGTGGCGGCGCTGGGCGGGGCGCTGGTGGTGGCGGCGGAGTCGCCGCCGCTCGCGGTGGCCGGGTTCGCCCTGGTCGGGGTCGGCATCGCGGTGGTGGTCCCGCTCTGTTTCGCCGCCGCCGGACGGACCGCGCCGGAGGCTCCCGCGCGGGCCATCGCCGGGGTGGCCACCCTGGCGTACGCCTCCGGTCTGGCGGCTCCGGCGGCCGTCGGCTGGATCGCCGAGACGACCTCGCTGACCTTCTCCTTCGGGCTGGTGACGGCGTTGCTGTTCGGGCTGGTAGCCGGGGCCGGGGTGCTGCGTCCCGCGCCGCGCGCGGTGCGTCCCGAACCGGGCGCGACGCCGGGGGAGTCGGGCCCCCCGACCCAGCGGACGGCGGCGAGCCGGGACGTGGCGACGGCCGGTGGCCCGGGGACCCACCGGGAGGTCGCACCGGGGCGGGACCCCGTCGCCCCGCCCCCTCCCGGGCGGGGGACGGAGCGGGCGCCCGGGCAGCCGGGGCGCGCGGGACCGGCCGGTCGCACTCCCCCTCCGCCGACCGGGCAGACTCCGACGCCCGAGACGCCCGCCCCGGACGACGGGACGGGGTGAGCGGCGGGCCCGGACCCGGGCGGATCCCCTTCCGCCCCGGCTCTCCCTCACCGCACGACAAGCCGATCTGTCGACATACCGTCAGATTCCCTCCCCGGTTCACCGCCCGGCGTTCACCGGACCGCGCGACCGCCCGCCCGCGTCTCCCATCGGTCCGTCCCCTCTCAGCGCGTCGGCCACCCGCGCGTCAGGCGGTCGACCGTCAGCGCGGTGGCGACCGCCGCCGGGGGCGGGCGGTGCGCCAACGACCGGTGGGCGCACGGACGTTGCCCGGGACGCGGTGCCGGGCACGCGCCCTTGGGGCGGTCCGGGAGCCAGCGCCTAGGCTCGGGGCATGACCGAGCTGCTGCACATCACCGAGCGCTCCGTGTGGGAGGCGGCCCGCGCGGACGGCGTGTACGAGATGTCGACGCGCGGCCGGACGCTGCGCGAGGTGGGGTTCATCCACTGCTCGCTGCCGCGTCAACTCCCCGCCGTCGCCGAGCTGTTGTACGGGGACGGCGAGACGGCCGGGCCCCGGGTCGATCCGGCCGAACTGGTGGTGCTCGTCATCGACGGCGAGGCGCTGACCGCGCCGGTGCGCTGGGAACCGCCGGTGCCGGGCGGCGAGGACCTCTTCCCCCACCTCTACGGACCGCTCCCGCTGGACGCGGTCGTCCGGGTCGAACCCTGGCGGGGCCGAGTCGGTCCGTGACGGGGCCGGTCGGACCGTGGCGGGAGGAGCCTCCGGCCGGAGGCTGAACGGCGCCCAGGACAGCCGCCGTTCGCCCGTCCGCCGCCGCTCGCGCGCGCCGGGTGGCCGTCCCGGGGCGGCTCGCCGTCAGACAGAAGCGGCTCGCCCCCCGGACGGCGAGGGCGGGGAGCCGGTCAGTGCCGGTGTGCCGGACCGGCCAGGTCCCGGTGGGAGAGGGCGCACGCCGGGGTCCCGCCCGGCAGCCGGTGCCGGTTGGCGGCGACGAGCCGGTAGACGGCGTGCGCGGCCCAGCGCAGCGGCGGCAGTCCGCGCAGCGCGCCGCCCAGGACCGCCCAGCCACCCCCGGCGCTGAGCAGCGCCTTCGCCACCGCCTGCGCCCCGCCGTAGACGGTGCCCGGCGGGGTGACCCACAGGACCTCGCGGGCGGCACGCTCCTCACTGACGCCGAGGTCGGCCAGGTCCACCAACTGCCAGGGGACCACGGTGCACCGGGGGCGCACCAGGCGCTGCGCCCGGTGCGCGCAGGAGGTGCAGAAGCCGCAGTCGCCGTCGTAGACGAGCACGGGGAGGGCGCGGTTCACCATGCCGTCATCCTGCCCGGAGTCCGGCGCGCCGCGCGCACGCCGGCCGTCGGGCCCACGCGGCCGCTCACCAGCTGACGTGCAGCGGCTTGCCCTCCGCGTACCCCGCGGCGCTCTGCACTCCGATCACGGCCTGCTCGGCGAACTCCGTCAGCGATCCGGCGCCCGCGTAGGTGCACGCCGAACGGACCCCGGCGACGATCGAGTCGATCACGTCCTCCACCCCGGGGCGGGCGGGGTCGATGAACATCCGGGAGGTGGAGATGCCCTCCTCGAAGACGGCCTTGCGGGCCCGGTCGTAGGCGGACTCCTCGCTGGTGCGGTTGCGCACCGCCCGGGAGGAGGCCATCCCGAACGACTCCTTGTAGTACCGCCCGTCCGGGGTCTGCTGGATGTCGCCCGGCGACTCGTGCGTCCCGGCGAACCAGGAACCGACCATCACGTTCGAGGCCCCGGCGGCGAGCGCCATCGCGACGTCGCGCGGGTGCCGCACGCCGCCGTCCGCCCAGACGTGCCGGCCGAGGGCCCGTGCCGCGGCGGCGCACTCCAGGACGGCGGAGAACTGCGGGCGCCCCACGCCGGTCATCATCCGCGTGGTGCACATCGCCCCGGGGCCGACGCCCACCTTGACGATGTCGGCCCCCGCCTCCACGAGGTCCCGCACCCCCGCGGCCGAGACGACGTTGCCCGCCACAACGGGCACCCGCGGCCGGAGCCGCCGCACGGCGCGCAGCGCCTCGATCATGCCCTCCTGGTGCCCGTGCGCGGTGTCGACGACCAGAGTGTCCGCGCCCGCCTCCAGCAACTCCCGGGCACGCGCGGCCACATCGCCGTTGATGCCGATCGCGGTGGCGACGCGGAGTGCGCCCCCCTCGTCCACCGCGGGGCGGTACAGGGTGGCGCGCAGCGCGCCCTTGCGGGTGAGGATGCCGACCAGGCGGCCGTCGGCGTCCACCGCGGGGGCGAGCTTGCGGTGGGCCGAGTCCAGCCGGTTGAACGCCTCCCGGGGGTCTATCCCGGCGTCCAGCGCGAGCACCTCGCGCGACATCACCTCGGAGAGCTGGGTGAAGCGGTCCACGCCGGTGAGGTCCGACTCGGTGACGACGCCGACCGGGCGGCCGTCCCGGACGACCACCCCGGCGCCGTGCGCCCGCTTCGGCAGCAGCGCGAGGGCGTCCGCGACGGTCTGCCCCGGCGCGAGCGTGATGGGGGTGTCCAGCACCAGGTGCCGCCGCTTCACCCAGGCGATGACCTCGGCCACGACCTCGATCGGGATGTCCTGCGGGATGACCACCAGCCCGCCGCGGCGCGCGACGGTCTCCGCCATCCGGCGCCCGGCGACCGCGGTCATGTTGGCGACGACGAGCGGGATGGTGGTGCCGGTGCCGTCGGACGCGGAGAGGTCCACGCCCTGCCGGGAACCCACCGCCGAGCGGCTGGGCACCATGAAGACATCGTCGTACGTCAGGTCGTACGACGGCTGCTGATCGTTGAGAAAGCGCACGTGGTCGAGTCTCGCACAGGGGCACAACCGGCCGGGCGGCGGTGAGCCACGCGACCCCGGCCGCGCGCCACCGTGCCGCGCCCCGGGGCGGAGCGGCCGCGCGGCCGACGCCCGCCGTCCTCCACCCTGCTCCTGGAAAGCGCAGGTCAGGGAGGGTACTGCGGGTGTTCCCGGGGCGGCCGACTCCAGCCGCCATCTGTATGAAGAATGGGCCGCAAGCGGTACTTTCCGTGCGGATCCGGTGAACGCTCTGGGCGCGGGGAGTGTGCAGCTGCCACAGGAAGGACCAACCGCCATGGCGGACTCCAGCCAGGTGCCACCGCGCCGCAGGAACGTCCTCCGACTCGGCGCGGCCACCGCCCTCGGCGGGCTCGGGCTCTTACCCTCCCGCGTCGCCGCCGCCCCGGCCGGTGGTGGCGGTCCCCTCGCCGAACGCGGGCGGAGCGCGCTGTCCGTCGCCCGCCGGGGCCTGCTCACCGACCAGCGGCTGCGGCACCGCACGGTGCTCCAGTCCTTCGCCTTCGACGAGCGGGCCCGGCGCGTCTACGCCCTCCAGGTGGTGCAGAGCGGGGTGCGGCTCCCGGGGGAACAACGTGGCTACTCACACCGCGAACGGCTGGTCCGGGGGGACCTCTGCCTCAACGCCCTCTCGATACAGGGGGATCCGGTCGGACGCATGTACCTCAGGGGCTTCGGGCACGGCGGGGCGATCGGCGCCCAGGAGACCCCCGGAGAGGGCCTGACCCTCTGGACCGAGTGGGACGCCCACCCCACCTCCGGCTACGGCACCGCGCTCGCCCGCTTCCGCTTCCGGGACGGAGCCGTGCTGGAGCGCTCCGACCCCGGACTGCACACCTACCGGGCGCTGCCCGGCACCACCAAGAACCAGCTGGCGCTGGACGCCTACGGGCGGCGCCTGCTGCTCCGCTACCGACGCGACGGCCAGTACCGCTTCGCGCTGTACGACCTCGACCGGTTCCTCGCCCGCGACTTCCACGCGCTGACGGACTTCCCCCAGCCCAACCCGCAGCGCCACGACTACTTCCAGGGCATGGCCCTGTACGGCAACTACGCCTACCAGCTCACCAGCAGCGCCTACGGGCCGTCCGGGCCGGACGCCACCCTGCTGACCTGCGTGCACCTCGGCTCCCGGCGCATCGTCCAGCAGGTCTGCCCGGCCCGGGCCGCGGGCGTCGGCACCTGCGAACCGGAGGGGCTGGCGGTACTGGCGCGCCCCACGCCCCGGCTGTGCGTGGGGCTGGCCTCGCCGTTCGCGCGGGTGCGGCTGTTCTCGCTGTTCAGCACCGACCTCCGGCGCAGTCCGGACGTCCTGCGGCTCGGGCTGGAGACCCACTGAGGCGGCGGAACCGCCCGCCGCAGGGCGGTTCCCCTCCCCCGGGGCGGGGGGGCGGTTCAGCTCAGCCCGGTGTGGCGCAGGGTGATGTTGATCCGCCCGGCGTCCAGCCCCAGCCCCTCGGGCGCGGTGCCCGGCCAGATCCGGGGGACGCCGTGGAAGGCGAAGCGGGAGGGGCCGCCGAAGACGACGACGTCCCCCGAGGCCAGCTCCAGGTCCGTCCAGGGGCGGTTCCGCGTCCGGTCGTTGCCGAAGCGGAACACGCAGGCGTCGCCGAGGCTCAGGGAGACGACCGGGGCGGCCGACCGCTCGTCCCGGTCCTGGTGCATGCCCATCCGGGCGGCGTCGTCGTAGAAGTTGACCAGTGCGGCGTCGGGGGCGTAGGCCGCTCCGGAGGCGGCGTCCCACGCCTCGGCCAGCGCCGACCGCCCCAGCGCGGCCAGCCACTCCGGGAGGGGCGCGACCCGGCCGCCGCCCGCGTCGTCCGCGGTGCGCGAGTAGCGGTAGGGCCGCCAGTGCCAGCCGAGGCAGACCGTCCGCACCGACATCCGGTGCCCGTTCGGCAAGCGCGCGGCGCGGGCGGGCACCGGCCCGTCCGCCCACGCCCGGCAGGCCGCGACGAGTTCCCGCTGCCGCCCGGCGTCGAGCCAGCCGGGCAGGTGGACGGCGCCCGGGGCGATCTCGCGTCGCCCCCCGGTGGGCAGTGTGAACACGGGACCTCCCCTCGCGCGGTGGGCACGGCGCCGGTACGGCGCGCTCTCCCGGCGCCGGTCCCAGGACCCGTCCGAGGGCCCGTCCGAGGTCCGGCCGGTGCCGGAGCCAGCGCCGGGTACGGGTGCCGGTGGCCGCCGCCGGTCGCGGCCCGGCGGCCGCTCGCGGGACGGGCGGTGGACGTCAGCCGCCGTCCGGGTCCGCGCGTTCGAGGGCGGGCTTCGGACCGGGCTCCGCCTCGGTCAGCAGCCGGTCGGCCGCCGCGGTGTCCGTCACCAGGCTGGTGACGAGGCCGGAGCGGAGCACCGCCGCGATGGCCGCGGCCTTGCGGTGGCCACCGGCGATCGCCACCACCTCGGGGACCCGGCGCAGCCGTCCCGCCTCGACGGTGATGCAGCGCTCCCCCAGGTCGCGGCCGATGCGCCGGCCGCCGGAGTCGAAGAGGTGCGCGGACATCTCGGCGGCGACGCCGAGCGAGGAGTAGTGCTCGCGCTCCTCGTCACTCAGCATGTCGTAGACGGTGGAGATGCCCGGCTCCCAGGAGCCGATGGAGACGGCGGCCACGGTCACCTTGTCGAAGTACTCGAAGGCCCGCGCGATGCCGGTCTGCGCGCGCAGCGTGGCGGCGGTGGCCGAGTCGGGCAGCAGCATCGGCGCGTAGATCGGGTGGGCCTCGCCCCCGGCGACCTCGGCCGCCCGGCGCACCGCCTCGACCGAGCCCCGGTCCGCGGTGCCCGCGTCGTACACCCCGGTGAGCTGGACGACGGTGCACGGCGGGAGCTGCCGCAGGGCGGTGGCCATGTGGGTGGTGGCGCGGCCCCAGGCGAGCCCGAGCACGTCCCCGTCGGTGACGAGTTCGCCGAGCAGGTCGGCGGCGACCTCACCGAGGTTCTCCGGGTCGGCGCCGTCGTCGGCCGTCTGCGTGGGGGACTCGACGACGACCGCGTGCCGGAGGCCGAAGCGGGCCCGCAGCGCGTCGGAGCGTTCGGCGTCCAGCTCGGCGGGGACCCGGATCTCGATACGCACCAGGTCCCGCTCCAGGGCGGTCTCCAGCACCCGGGCGACCTTGAAGCGGCTCAGTCCGAACTCGTCGGCGATCTGGATCTTGGACTTGCCTTCGAGGTAGAACCGGCGGGCCATCGCCGCCGCCTGCATGAGCTCGGCGGGTCCCATCCGCGTTGCCCGACCCGACGACACCGCACTCACCTCACTTGCTGTACACGCGGCTCGCGGTTCCCGCGGCGCCGCTGGGCGTTCATCCTCGCAGATCCCCGGCGGCCCTGATCCCCTCCGTGCACGGTGCACCGGTCCGCCTCCGGGGTGGTGGACGCGCGGTCACACGGCGGCGGTTCCGGGCTCAGCCCGCGCACCCCCGGTGCGCGGCGCCGTCCGCCTGGCGCCGCAGCGCGGCGACCGCGGCGGCCGGGTCCTCGGCGCCGTAGACGGCGGACCCGGCGACGAAGACGTCGGCCCCCGCCTCGGCACAGCGCTCGATCGTCGCCTCGGAGACCCCGCCGTCCACCTGGAGCCACATCGTCAGCCCGTGCTTCTCGATGAGCTGCCGGGTGCGGCGGATCTTGGGCAGGGTCAGGTCGAGGAACGCCTGCCCGCCGAAGCCCGGTTCAACCGTCATCACCAGCAGCATGTCCAGCTCGGGCAGCAGGTCCTCGTACTGCTCGACGGCGGTCGCGGGCTTGAGCGCCATCGAGGCGCGCGCCCCCAGCGCGCGGATCTCGCGGGCCAGCCGGACCGGCGCCGCGGCGGCCTCGGCGTGGAAGGTGACCGATCCAGCTCCGGCCTCGGCGTACTGCGGGGCCCACCGGTCCGGGGCCTCGATCATCAGATGGCAGTCGAGCGGGATGTCCGTCGCCCGGCGCAGCGACTCCACGACCGGGAGGCCCAGGGTGAGGTTGGGGACGAAGTGGTTGTCCATCACGTCGACGTGCAGCCAGTCGGCGCCGTCGACGGCCCGCGCCTCGTCGGCGAGGCGGGCGAAGTCGGCGGAGAGGATGCTGGGGCTGATCTGGGACATGGCTTCCGTCTTCCGTGGGTGTCGCGGGTTCCGTGGTGCGCCGGCGCTGGCGGTGCGGGGCGCCGGTGGTTCTGGGTGCCGGTGGCTCCGGTGCCGCTCGCCTCCCGGGGACGAGGGCTCGCGGTCGTCGGGGGCGGCTGGACGAACGGGCTGGCTGGGGTGGACGGGGCGGCGGGTCAGGCGGTACGGCGCAGCAGGGCGAGGTACATCGCGTCGGTGCCGTGCAGATGGGGCCAGAGCTGCACGTCCGGCCCGGGGCCCAGGTCGGGCACGCCGGACAGCGCGGGGCGCGCGTCGACCCACTCGGCTCCGCCACGCGCCAGGACGTCCTCGACCACCGTCCGGGTCTCGGCGAGGTGCGGGGAGCAGGTGACGTAGGCGACGAGGCCGCCCACCCGGACCGAGCGCAGCGCCTCGGTCAGCAGCGCCCGCTGCGGCGCGGCCAGCCCGGCCAGGTCCTCCGGCCCGCGCCGCCACCGGGACTCGGGGCGGCGGCGCAGCGCGCCCAGCCCGCTGCACGGGACGTCGGCCAGCACCCGGTCGAAGGTGCCCGGCCGCCAGGCGGGGCGGCTGCCGTCGGCGGCGATGACCGCGCTGGTGCCGGGGTCGCCCGCCAGCGCGCGCGCCACCAACCGGGCACGGTGCGGCTGCCGTTCGGAGGCGAGGAGCGTGGCGCCGCGTCCGGCGGCCAGCCCGGCCAGCAGCGCCGCCTTACCGCCGGGACCGGCGCAGAGGTCGAGCCAGCGGGAGTCGCGGCCGTCGAGCGGGGTCTCGGCCAGAGCGAGCGCCATCAGCTGGCTGCCCTCGTCCTGGACGCCCGCGCGGCCCTCGCGGACCGTGTCCAGGGAGCCGGGGTCGCCGCCCTCGGTGAGCCGCACGGCCCACGGTGACCAGCGTCCGGGCAGCGCCTCCGCGCGCTCGGCCTCCGGGGCGTCCGGCCCCCGCTCCGTCTCCCCGGCGGCGGAGGCGGCGGCCTCGGCGTCCGCGAGGAGGTCGGCGGGGGTGGCCCGGCCGGGGCGGGCGACGAGCGTCACCTCGGGCCGTTCGTTGTCGGCGGCCAGCAGCGCCTCGATGTCCTCGCGTTCGCCGCCGAGCGCGTCCCACAGCGCGGAGACCACCCAGCGCGGGTGGGCGTGCCGGATCGCCAGGTGCTCCTCGGGGTCGTCCTCGTACGGCGGGGCGACGCGGTCCAGCCAGTCGGGCAGATCGTGCGCGGTGACGCGGCGCAGCACGGCGTTGACGAACTTGGCGCGTCCGTCGCCGAGAACGGCGCGCGCGAGTTCGACGGTGGCGCTGACCCCGGCGTGCGCCGGGATCCGGGTGCCGAGCAGCTGGTGGGCGCCGAGCGACAGCACGTCCAGCACCGGCGGGTCGACCTCGCGCAGCGGCCGGTCCACGCACTCGGCGATGATCGCGTCGTAGGTCCCCTGGCGGCGCAGCGTGCCGTAGACGAGTTCGGTGCTGAGCGCGGCGTCCCGGGCGGTGAACCGGCCGTCCTCGCGCGCCTTCCGCAGGAGCGGGGGGAGGACGAGGTTGGCGTAGGCGTCGCGTTCGTCGACGGCGCGCAGCGCCTCGTAGGCGAGGATGCGCGCCGGGTCCTTCTTGGGGCGCCGATAGGGCTTGGGGGCCCGGCGTTGCCGGTTGCTCACAGGTGAAGGTGCTCCGGATATCGCTGGTGGGGGGCCTCCACCCTACGTCGCCCGCCCGGGTGCACGGCGCGGGGTCGCCACTGGCTACTCCCCCAGCCGCTCCCCCTCGGTGATGCGCACGCCGCGGGCCCAGTCGGCGGCCCGCATCGGCTTCTTGCCCTGCGGCTGTACCCAGTCCAGCGTGACCGGGTGGGAACCGGTGCCGACCCGTACGGCGTTCTTGCCCGGCAGCAGCGTGCCGGGCGCCAGCGCCTCGGCGGCGTCCGGCTCCGGGAGCAGCGAGCGCACCTTGAGCCGCTCGCCCCGGAACACCGTCCAGGCTCCGGGCGCGGGCCAGCAGCCGCGGACCACGCGGTCCACCCGGAGCGCGGGGGCCGTCCAGTCGATCCGGGCGTCCTCCACGGTGATCTTCGGGGCGAGGGAGACGCCCTCCGCGGGCTGCGGTACCGGGGTCAGGCTGCCGTCCTCGATGCCGTCCATGGTGGCGGCGAGCAGCCCGGCCCCCGCGAGCGCGAGGCGGGTGAGGAGGTCGCCGCTGGTGTCGGTGCGGCGCACCGGCTCGGTGATCACCCCGTAGACCGGGCCGGTGTCCATGCCCTCCTCGATACGGAAGGTGGAGGCGCCGGTCATCTCGTCCCCCGCCAGCAGCGCGTGCTGCACCGGGGCGGCGCCGCGCCAGGCGGGCAGCAGCGAGAAGTGCAGGTTGACCCAGCCGTGCGGCGGTACGTCGAGCGCGACGCGGGGCAGCAGGGCGCCGTAGGCGACCACCGGGCAGCAGTCCGGGCCGATCTCCCGCAGCCGGGTGAGGAAGTCGGTGTCCCGTGGCCGGTCCGGCCGGAGGATCTCGATCCCGGCCTCCTCGGCGCGCTGGGCGACGGGGCTCGGGACGAGTCGGCGCCCCCGCCCGGCACGGGCGTCGGGCCGGGTGACGACGGCGGCGACCTCGTGACGCCCGGAGGCGAGCAGAGCGTCGAGGGCGGGCACGGCGGCCTCGGGGGTTCCGGCGAAGACGAGCCTCATCGGTCGGCGTCTCCCTCTCGCGGTACGTGGGGTGGCTGGTCGGTGGTGGCCCGCTCCCGTCCGGGTCCGCCGGAGCCCGGCGGCGGGGCCCGCCGCGGCGGTTCGGCGGCCGGGAGCCGCGGGCGCTGGGAGGCGTCGTGCCCGGCCGGGGAGCCCGGCGGGACGCGGTCACGAACGGGCCGTGAGCGGCGGCCAGTCTACGGTCCGCACCCGCCCTCGCGGTGAGGGGGCGTACGTCGAACCGCGCGCTGTGCGGGCCTTGTTCACACGCCCCCACCGCGTGACCACAGCGACGGTCGGCGCGTTGGTCAAGTCAGATTGACCGATACGGGGGCGTCTGACGCGCCCCATCCCTTGCACGCCGGTTCGAGAGGCTTGTTCATGGCCGACCACGCAACGCACGACGCCCAGGCCCGGGCCAGCCTGCACCTCCTGGTGCGGGACATCGAGCGGGTCCGCCGGCAGGTGGACGCGCTGCGCACGCTCACCGCGCAACTGGGCAACGTGTACCGTCCCCGGCGGGCCGGGCCCTCGGCGGGTTTCGTCGTCTACGGGCGGGCGCCGGCCCCCACCGTACGGCTCGCCCAGGAACTGCGGGACAGCGTCGAGACGCTGGTGACCGCCGCCGTCGAGTTCGACCGCTCGCTCGGCTTCTCCTGGGACGCCGTCGGCTCGGCCCTCGGCGTCACCAAGCAGGCGGTGCACCGCCGTTACGGCGCCCGGCGCGGCGCGGCCCAGACGGAGGGCGTCGCCGCCCGCGCCCCCGAGGGCGGCTCCCGCGCCGGGCTGCCCACCCCCGCCACGGCGTCCGCCCGGCCGCTGCCCGCCTCCCGGGGCGCGGCGGGAGCCGCCGTCCCCGCGGCCCGCTCGGCGCCGGGCACCACCCAGCCGCCCGAGCCCCCCACGCCCCCCTCCGCCGAACCGCCGCGCGGCGGCCAGGGTTCGGTCCCCGGCCAGCGCAACGGCTGACCCGCGCCCCGGCCCGCCACTCGCCCCGGCGGCGCCCGGCGCCAGCCGGTCACCGGACAGCCGGGGCACCGGGCCACCAGCGCCGCCACGTCCTCAACGCCACGTCCTCAACCGCCCGGCGTGGCGGGGCCGTTCAGCCGATGTGCGGGGGATCCACTCGCACCTGGACCGGCGTCGGCGCACGCCGGGCCAGCCGCACCGCCTGCGCCCTCTTCAACGCCGCCGCCAACTCCGCGCCGCGCCCCGGCGGAACCCGCACCAGGGCGCGCTCCCACTCCTCGCCCCCGGGTGGGCCGCCGGGGCGGCGCGGCCCTCCCGGGCGGCCGCCGGACACCGGCACCGGCCCCAGCACCTCCGCCTCCGGGGGGAGTTCCGCCTCCCCCAGCAACTCCTCCACCGCCCCCGAACCGGCCGGGCCGCTCACCGCGGCCATCCGGGAGACCGGCGGAAACCCCAGCTCCGCGCGGTCGGCCAGCTCCCGCGCCGCGTGCCCGCCAGGGTCCCAGCGCAGCAGCGCCTGCACCGGCCGCAGCGCCGGATCCGCCACGACGACCACGCTTCCCCCGTCCTCCCGGGAACGCACCAGCGCGGCGGCGCCCAGCCAGCGGCGCAGCGCCTCCTCCCCCGCCCGCAGGTCCGGGCGGTTCAGCAGCGCCCAGCCGTCCAGCAGCAACGCCGCCGCGTACCCCGCGCCCTCCGGCACCGGCTCCGCCCCCGGCGTCGCCACCACCAGGGCGGGGCTCCCGGGCACCGTGTCGAGTACGTGGTCGCGTCCCGAGGTGCGCACCGGCACGGCGGGGAAGGCCCGCCCCAGCTCCTCCGCCGTCCGCCGCGCCCCGAAGACCCGGCCCCGCAGCCGCGCTCCGCCACACTCCGGACAGTGCCAGTGCGGCGCGGCCTCCCCGCACCACCCGCACCGCGGCGCCTCGCTGGCGCCGGGCGACTCCAGCGGCCCGGAGCACCGGCCACAGCGCGCCGGGGCCCGGCAGCGCTCACACCCCAGCCGGGGGACGTAACCGCGCCGGGGCACCTGCACCAGCACCGGGCCGGCCCGCAGCGCCTCCCGGGCCGTGCGCCACGCCAGGCTGGGCAGCCGGGCGCTCCGGGCCGCCGCGTCCCGCGCCTCGTCGCCCTCGCCCGTCGTGTGTACGGCGGGCGCCACCACCCGGACCGTCTCGCGGGCGGCGAGCAGCTGCCCCGCCCAGCCGGACTCCACCAGCTGCGCCGCCTCGACGGTGCGGCCGTACCCGCCGAGCAGCAGCCCCGCGCCCTCGGTCACCACCCGCTGGAGCAGGACCTCCCGGGCGTGCGGCCGGGGCGCGTGGTCATCGCTGTGGCTGGCGTCGCCGTCGTCCCAGATCGCGGCGAGCCCCAGGTCGCGGACCGGCGCGAACATCGCCGCCCGGGTACCGACCACGGCCCGCGCCGCACCCCGGCTGACCGCCAGCCACCGGCCATAGCGCCGCTCCGGCCCGGCGTCCGCGGTGAGCAGTACGTGCTGCCCCGTACCGGTCAACTCGGTCAGTGCGGCGTCGACTCGGGCGGCGGACCGGCCGTCCGGCAGGACCGCCAGCGCGCCCCGCCCGGAGGCGAGCACCGCCGCCATGGCCCGCGCCAGCTCCCCGGGCCACCCCGGCCCGGGGCCCGGCAGCGCCGTCCACACCCCACGCGGACTGCCGCCCTCCGCGAGCGCCCGCAGAAAGCCGGGCCCCTCCGGGTATCGGCTCCAGCTCCCGGGCGCCGGGGGCGCGGGCGGCGCGGGCGGCGGCGGAGAGGGCCGCTGCTCCGCCCGCGCCATCCGGGGCGGCACCGCGAGCTGCACGACGTCCGCGAGGGAACCCGCGTACCGGTCGGCGACCGCCCGGCAGAGCGCGAGCAGCGCGGGCGAGAGCACCGGCTCGGGAGACAGCACCTGCGCGAGCGGGGCGAGCGCCCCGGAGAAGTCGCTCTCCGCGCACCGCTCCACCACGAAACCGTTGATCAGCTTGCCGCCCTCGCGGCGGCCCCCGCGCTCCCCCGCGCCGAACCGGACCCGGACCCGCACACCCGGCTGCGCCTCCTCGTCCAGCGCGGCCGGGACCGCGTAGTCGAAGTACCGGTCCAGGTGCACCGGCCCCTTGTCCACCAGCACCCGCGCGACCGGCAGCCGCGGCGCGAGCGCCGCCCCCCGCCAGGTGCGCGGCTTGGCCCGCGGTGCCTTCCGCTGCCGCACCGCCTCCCGGATGAGCGCCAGCTGCTCCGGCTCCCCCTCGCTCTCCCGCCCGTTCTCACCGCGCACAGCCCAGTCTTAGCAGACGCCCCCGACACCACCCCGCCGTCACCCCTCCCCCGCCCCCACCCGCCCGGGTCCACCACGAACCCCCACCCCCGCTCCGGCGGGCCTCCGGGGGGGCGGAAAACCGGGTGCTGGGGGTGGGTTGGGCGTCTAGCGTGCGGGGATGCGTGTCGTCTTCACCAAGGGTCCGGGTACGAGTTACGAGATCGCCGTGCACCGCGAGGTGGGTGCCGCGCTCGCCCCGCGCAACGGGCCGGGCGGGCACCCGTACCTTCCGCACGACCTGGTGCACTTCCTCGTCGAGGCGGTCGCGGACATCAGGCTCGGGGTGTACGGGCGACTCGCGGCCGGGGACAACGGCCTGTTCTGGCCGGCCGATTCGGCGGAGCGCGCCAGGGCGTCCCGGCGCCGCAGGTCGAAGGGGACGCCGTCGTCCGCCCAGGCGCGGGCGGACATGGAGCGGTCGGAGGAGCTGGCGGGGATCGCGCTGCCGGTGTGGGCGGTGCGGCGCGGGCACGCGCCGTCGCTGCCCGCGTACGTGGCGGAGAAGGAGGTCACGCCGCTCGTCGAGCGGATCGTCTCCCGGCTCGACGAGCACGCCGACCGCTGGCACGCGCTGCCCCTCGGCGGTTCGCTGACGCTGACGTGGCCGGGCCGCTCGGGCCAGCCGGGCGCGCGCTGAACCACCGCGGTACGGGCCCGGCACGCCGGAAGCCCGGCACCGGGTGGGTACCGGGCTTCCGGAGCGGCGCTCGGTGCGCGCCGCGGTGCGTTCTCAGAGACCGGCGGCCTTCTTCAGTGCCTCCACGCGGTCGGTGTGCTCCCAGGTGAAGTCCGGGAGGTCCCGGCCGAAGTGCCCGTACGCGGCGGTCTGCGCGTAGATCGGGCGGAGCAGGTCGAGGTCGCGGATGATCGCGGCCGGCCGGAGGTCGAAGACCTCGGAGATGGCCTGCTCGATCTTCTCCACCTCGATGGCGTGGGTGCCGAAGGTCTCCACGAAGAGACCGACCGGCTCGGCCTTGCCGATGGCGTAGGCGACCTGGACCTCGCAGCGCGAGGCGAGACCGGCGGCGACGACGTTCTTGGCGACCCAGCGCATCGCGTAGGCGGCCGAGCGGTCGACCTTGGACGGGTCCTTGCCGGAGAAGGCGCCACCACCGTGGCGGGCCATACCGCCGTAGGTGTCGATGATGATCTTGCGGCCGGTGAGTCCGGCGTCGCCCATGGGGCCGCCGATCTCGAACCGGCCGGTGGGGTTGACGAGGAGCCGGTAGCCCTCGGTGTCCAGCTTGATGCCCTCGTCGACCAGGCGCTTCAGCTCCGGCTCCACGACGTACTCGCGGATGTCCGGCGCGAGCAGCGAGTCGAGGTCGATGTCCGCCGCGTGCTGGGAGGAGACGACCAC
The DNA here is from genome assembly GCF_013450295.1 of Streptomyces sp. AJS327. GTDB lineage: Bacteria > Actinomycetota > Actinomycetes > Streptomycetales > Streptomycetaceae > Streptomyces. The sequence goes on along the minus strand of NZ_SKBR01000001.1, from coordinate 1,996,883 downwards.
GGTGTCGAGCCGGACCGGCTTGTCGCCGTCGTACTCGATGGTGACCTGGGTCTTGCCGTCCGGGCGGAGGTAGGGGATGGTCCCGTTCTTCCGGACGGCGGAGAGCCGCTCCGAGAGCCGGTGCGCCAGCGTGATCGGCAGCGGCAGGTAGTCGGAGGTCTCGTCGCAGGCGTAGCCGAACATCAGGCCCTGGTCGCCCGCGCCCTGCTTGTCGAGCTCGTCCTCGTCGCCCTCGACGCGCTTCTCGTACGCGGTGTCGACGCCCTGCGCGATGTCGGGCGACTGCGCCCCGATGGACTGCGAGACGCCACAGGAGGCGCCGTCGAAGCCCTTCTTCGAGGAGTCGTACCCGATCTCCAGGATCTTGTTGCGCACGAGCGACGGGATCGGCGCGTACGCCTTGGTGGTGACCTCGCCGGCGACGTGCACCAGGCCGGTGGTGATGAGAGTCTCGACGGCGACCCGGGAGTGCGGGTCCTCCTTGAGCAGGGCGTCGAGAATGGTGTCGCTGATCTGGTCAGCGATCTTGTCAGGGTGACCCTCGGTCACGGATTCCGAGGTGAACAAGCGGCGCGACACATCGCTCCCTGGGGTTGCAGCGGCTGCTGTCTCAAATAGGACGGACCGGCCGGGGGCTGCGCCCGAGTACGGTCCGTGGCCATCCTATCCAGGAAACACCGGTTCCAATCACGGCCTCTCGAACTCCGAGACGATCGGCCCGCGTCGGGGCGGTTCGCCGACCAACCGGAGCGCACCTCTCTGACCTCCGATGACAGCTCGTACTCGCCCACGGGGAACGGGAGTTGGGCGACCACGGCGGCGCGCCCCGGAGCCCGCCGGGAGCCGCGCCGGAGCTCCCCGCGCGCGTCCCCGCGTCCGGTGCCGGGATGTGGACACGGACTCAGTCCGCTGTGACGCGCGCCACCACCTGGTCCCAGATCGCGTCCGCGAGATCCTCCTTCGGGCCGAACGGGACGGGCGTCTCCTGGCCGTCGGCGCCGAGCACGACCGCCTCGCTCTCCTCGGCCCCGAACGTGCGCCGCTCCCCCACCTCGTTGACGACCAGCAGGTCGCACCCCTTGGCCGCGAGCTTGGCCCGGCCGTTGGCCAGCACGTCGTCGGTCTCGGCGGCGAATCCCACCACCACCTGCCCGGAACGGAGCCGTTCGGCGGCGAGTTCGGCGAGCACGTCCGGGTTGCGGACGAGCGCGACCGGCTCCGGCCCCTGCCCGTCCCGCTTCTTGATCTTCCCCGCGGCGTACGCCGCCGGACGGAAGTCGGCGACGGCGGCCGCCATCACCACCGCGTCCGCGTCCTCCGCCGCCGCCCGCACCGCGTCCCGAAGCTCCAGCGCCGTCCCCACCGGGACGACGGTCACCCCGGCCGGGTCCGGCAGCGCGCTGTTCGCCGCGACCAGGGTGACCCGCGCGCCCCGCGCCGCCGCGGTGCGCGCCAGCGCGTAGCCCTGCTTGCCCGAGGAGCGGTTGCCCAGGTAGCGCACCGGGTCCAGCGGCTCGCGGGTCCCGCCCGCGCTCACCACCACGTGCCGTCCCGCGAGGTCGGCGGTGCCCGCCCGCTCGGCGCCGCGCAGCACCCGGCGGCAGAACGCGAAGATCGCGGACGGCTCGGGCAGCCGCCCCTTGCCGGTGTCGGCCCCGGTCAGACGGCCGCTGGCGGGCTCGATGACCAGGGCGCCGCGACGGCGCAGGGTGGCGACGTTCTCCTGGGTGGCGGGGTGCTCCCACATCTCGGTGTGCATCGCGGGCGCGAAGACCACCGGGCAGCGGGCGGTGAGCAGGGTGTTGGTCAGCAGGTCGTCAGCGAGGCCGTGGGCGGCCTTCGCGAGGACGTCGGCCGTGGCGGGCGCCACTACCACGAGGTCGGCGCCCTGCCCGATCCGCACGTGCGGCACCTCGTGCACCGACTCCCACACACCGGTGGTGACGGGGTTGCCGGACAGAGCCGACCAGGTCGCCTCCCCGACGAACCGCAGCGCCGACTCGGTCGGCACGACCCGCACGTCATCACCGTTCTCGGAGAAGCGGCGCACCAGCTCACACGCCTTGTAGGCGGCGATGCCACCGCTCACCCCCAGAACGATCCCGGCCCCGTCCCGCCGCTGCGTCATCGTTCGCTCGCCTCTCCCCGCCGCCTCCGGCGGTGCCCGCGCACGCTCCGTGCGGGTATCCATGACACACCAGGGGCCCGGCAGCCGCGCTGCCGGGCCCCTGGTCTCCGAACGCCCGGGTGGCCCGCGGGGGCGGGCCGGACCGGTCCTTACTGCATGACCGGCGGGGCCTCGATGGCCTCGGAGGTCAGCAGACCGGCGTTGATCTCACGGAGCGCGATCGAGAGCGGCTTCTCGTGCACATGGGTGTCGACGAGCGGGCCGACATACTCAAGCAGGCCCTCGCCGAGCTGCGAGTAGTACGCGTTGATCTGTCGCGCGCGCTTGGCGGCGTAGATCACCAGGCTGTACTTCGAGTCGGTGGCCTCGAGCAGCTCATCAATCGGCGGGTTGATGATGCCCTCGGGCGTGGTGATGGAAGAGGACACGCGCTGCCTTCCGGAGGGTGGGGTGGATCACTCGGATCCGTCGATTCGCATCAAGGCTAGCAGTTCGGCGCTGACCTCCTCGACGGAGGTATTGACAAGGGTGGTATCGAACTCGGCGCCCGCGGCCAGCTCCTGGCGGGCCACCTCAAGACGGCGTTCGACGACCTCCGGGGGCTCGGTGCCCCGGCCGGTCAGCCTGCGCACCAGCTCCGCCCAGCTGGGCGGGGCGAGGAAGACGAGGTGCGCCTCGGGCATGGACTCCCGCACCAGCCGCGCGCCCTGGAGGTCGATCTCCAGGAGCACCGGCTCGCCCCGCTCCAGGTGCTCCCGCACCGCCCGCCGCGGCGTCCCGTAACGGTTGCCCGCGAACTCGGCCCACTCCAGGAGGTCGCCGTTGGCGATCAGTTTGTCGAACTCCTCGTCGCTGACGAAGAAGTACTGCACACCGTGCCGCTCCCCGGGGCGGGGGGCGCGGGTGGTGGCCGAGACCGAGAGCCAGACCTCGGGGTGAACCGTCCGCATATGAGCGACGACCGTGCTCTTGCCGACCCCGGAGGGGCCGGAGAGCACGGTCAGCCGCGTGGTGCCGGGCGAGGTCGCGGGAGCCGCCCCGCGGGGAACTGGTGAATCCATGGACCGATTATCCCCGCGCGCCGGGGTGCCGTGCGCCCGGCCGTCCGACGCGGGGGTGTCACCCCGCGCGCCGGCCGGGCCGCGACCCGGAGCCGCGGCGACCGGTGTCAGGCGGAGGCGCCGCCGAACTCGCGCTCCAGCGCGGCGATCTGGTTGGAGCCGAGCCCGCGCACGCGACGGCTTTCGGAGATGCCAAGACGCTCCATGATCTGCTTGGCGCGGACCTTGCCGACGCCGGGCAGGGACTCCAGCAGAGCGGAGACCTTCATCTTGCCGATGACGTCGTTCTCCTGGCCTTGCTTGATGACCTCGTGCAGGGACGCGCCGGAGTGCTTCAGCCGGTTCTTGACCTCGGCGCGCTCCCGGCGAGCCGCGGCGGCCTTCTCAAGCGCGGCTGCGCGCTGTTCAGGGGTAAGGGGCGGAAGAGCCACGCCTTCGTCACCTCGGATATCGAACTGTCGGATATGGATCGGAGAGGAACCTAGTAGCCCCGCACCAGCGGAGCAACGAGCAACGCACCTGTTCGCGGTGCTCTCGACGGAGACTAGCGGCCGTGAGCGCCACCGTCAGCGAGAACAGAGGAAAAGTCCAGGTCAGCCTCTGTTGACCCCGACATCCGGGGACAAAACCGACGTTTTTTTCCGCTTCAGTTGACCGCGGCGCGCACGCTCTCGACGAGACGGGCGGCGGAATCCCGGAGTCCGCTCATCTCCGGCCCCTGCCGCAGCACCCCACGGCTGACGCTCGGCAGGACCGCGCGGGCCGCGGCGCCGAAGACGCCGGGAAGGTCGGCCGGGGTGGCCCCCTGCGCGCCGATGCCGGGAGCCAGCAGCGGGCCGCCGATCGCCAGGTCGTACTCCGACAGGTCACCGAGGGTGGCGCCCACCACCGCGCCGAAGGATCCGAGCGGAGGCTCTCCGGCGTTCTCGGCCCGCAGCCTGTCCAGCACCGCGCTCGCCACGTCACCGCCGCCCGCCGCGCGCGCCCGCTGCACCTCGCGGCCCTCCGGGTTGGAGGTGAGCGCGAGGACGAACAGTCCGCCACCGTGCTCCCGCGCCCGCCGCACGGCCGGGTCGAGCGAGCCGTACCCGAGGTAGGGGCTGACCGTGAGGGCGTCGGAGAAGAGGGACGAGGCGGGGTGCAGGAAGGTGTCGGCGTACGCCTCCATGGTGTGGCCGATATCGCCGCGCTTGGCGTCCATCAGCACCAGCGCCCCGGCGGCGCGGGCCTCGCTGGTCACCCGCTCCAGCACCGCGACCCCGCGGGATCCGAAGCGTTCGAAGAAGGCCGCCTGCGGCTTGAGCACCGCGACCCGGTCGGCCAGGGCCTCGACCGTGGTGCGGGCGAAGCGCTCCAGCCCTCCGGCGTCGTCGTTCAGGCCCCACTCGGCCAGCAGCGCCGGGTGGGGGTCGATCCCCACGCAGAGCGGGCCGCGCTCCTCCAGCGCCCGGTGCAGCCGGACCCCGAAGGGGACGGGGGCGGTGGCGGGTCCGGAACTCTCGGTCATCGCGCTTCTCCTTCTGACGGGCCGCCGTGCCCCGCGGCCGCCTCGGCGCCCACGGCCTCGGCCAGGGTGGCGTACGGGCTGGCCGCGAGCCGGGCGGCGAGCCCCTTGTGCAGGGCGCGGCTCCAGAACGGGCCCTCGTAGATCAGGGCGCTGTAGCCCTGCACGAGGGTGGCGCCGGCCAGGATCCGCCGCCACGCGTCCTCGGCGGTGGTGATGCCGCCCACCCCGATGAGCGTGATCCGGCCCCCGGTACGGGCGTGGAGCCGGCGCAGCACCTCCAACGACCGCTCGGCGAGGGGCGCTCCGGAGAGCCCGCCGGACTCGGCGGTCAGCGTGGGGTCGGAGGTGAGGCCGAGACCGTCGCGGGCGATGGTGGTGTTGGTCGCGATAACGCCGTCCAGCCCCAGGTCGAGGGCGAGGTCGGCGACGGCGTCCACGTCCTCGTCCGCCAGGTCCGGGGCGATCTTGACCAGGAGCGGGACCCGCCGCGCCGGGTCGGCGCGGCGCGCGGCCTCGCGGACGGCGGTGAGCAGGGGCCGCAGCCGGCCGACCGACTGGAGGTCGCGGAGCCCGGGGGTGTTCGGGGAGGAGACGTTGACGACCAGGTAGTCGGCGTGCGGGGCGAGCCGTTCGGCGGAGCTGACGTAGTCGGCGGTCACCGCCTCGGCGTCGTCCTCGGGTACCACCTTGGTCTTGCCGATGTTCACGCCGACCGTCGTGCGGAAGACGGCGCGGCGGGCGCCGAGCCGGGCGGCGACGGCGGCGGAGCCCTCGTTGTTGAACCCCATCCGGTTGACCAGCGCCCGGTCGGGGACGAGCCGGAAGAGCCGGCGGGGCGGGTTGCCCGGCTGCGGCTGTCCGGTGACGGTGCCGACCTCGACGTGGTCGAAGCCGAGCATGGCCATGCCGTCGACGGCGGTGGCGTTCTTGTCGAAGCCCGCGGCGAGGCCCAGTGGACCGTGCATCCGGCGGCCGAGCGCCTCCACCCGCAGCTCGCGGTGGCGCGGGGCGAACGCGGCGGCGAGCAGGACGCGCAGTACGGGGATCCGGGCGGTGAGCCGGATCAGTCCGGAGGCGAGCCGGTGGGCCCGCTCGGGGTCGAGGCGGGTGAGGACGGTGCGGAAGCAGAACTGGTACATGCGTGACTCTCTGCCCGCGGTGCGGGGCGGGGGACGGGACAGGGGCGGCTGGGCTGGGCGAGGAGTGCGAACGGACGGGGCCGGTACGGGAGTTCGGGGGCCCGGGAGGGCGCGGAGCCGCCGGGAGGGCACGGACGCGCGGCGCGGCGGCGGGCGACGCCGACGCCGGAGCCACGCCGGGCGGGCGCCGGGACGGGGTGGGGTGGGGTGGGGGACGGTGTCCGGGCGGGGAGACCGGGGAGCGGCCGCCCCAGCCCGGGCGCCGACGCGCGCGGGGCGCGGGGATCGGCTCCCCGCGCCCCGGAGGTCACTCCTGGCGTGCGGCGGTGAGGTGCCGGGCGTGCTCCTGGAGGGAGCGCACCCCGACCTCCCCGCGGGTCAGCGCCTCGATGCCCTGCACCGCCGCGGCCAGCGCCTGGACGGTGGTGAGGCAGGGCACCGCGCGCGCGACGGCGGCGGTACGGATGTCGTAGCCGTCCAGCCGGCCGCCGGTGCCGTAGGGGGTGTTGACGATCAGGTCGACCTGCCCGTCGTGGATGAGCTGGACGATCGTCGGTTCGCCGGACGGGCCCGCGCCCTGGCCCTGCTTGCGGACGACGGTGGCCCTTATCCCGTTGCGGGTCAGCACCTCGGCGGTACCGGAGGTGGCCAGCAACTCGAAGCCCATCGCCACCAGTTCCCGGGCCGGGAAGATCACCGAGCGCTTGTCGCGGTTGGCGACGGAGATGAAGGCCCGGCCCTTGCGGGGCAGCGCGCCGTACGCCGCCGCCTGCGACTTGGCGTAGGCGGTACCGAAGACCGAGTCGATGCCCATGACCTCGCCGGTGGAGCGCATCTCCGGGCCGAGCACGGTGTCCACCCCCCGGCCCTGCACGTCCCGGAACCGGGTCCAGGGCAGCACCGCCTCCTTGACCGAGATCGGCGCGTCCAGCGGCAGGTCACCGCCGTCGCCCTCGGCCGGGAGCATGCCCTCGGCGCGCAGTTCGGCGACGGTGGCGCCGAGCGAGATCCGGGCGGCCGCCTTGGCCAGCGGCACGGCGGTGGCCTTGGAGGTGAAGGGCACGGTGCGGGAGGCGCGCGGGTTGGCCTCCAGCACGTAGAGGATGTCCCCCGCCATCGCGAACTGGATGTTGAGCAGCCCGCGCACGCCAACACCCCGCGCGATGGCCTCCGTCGAGGCCCGTAGCCGCTTGATGTCGTGCCCGCCGAGGGTGATCGGGGGCAGCGCGCAGGCGGAGTCGCCGGAGTGGATCCCGGCCTCCTCGATGTGCTCCATCACGCCGCCGAGGTACAGCTCGGTGCCGTCGTAGAGCGCGTCCACGTCGATCTCGATGGCGTCGTCGAGGAAGCGGTCGATGAGCACGGGGTGCCGGTCGATCAGTCCGGCGTGCCGGGTGAGGTAGGCGGCGAGCGAGGGCTCGTCGTAGACGATCTCCATGCCGCGCCCGCCGAGCACGTAGGAGGGGCGGACCATCACGGGGTAGCCGATCCCGGCGGCGATCTCCTGGGCCTCGGCGAAGGAGAACGCGGTGCCGTACTTGGGCGCGGGCAGCCCCGCCTCGGCGAGCACCCGGCCGAACGACCCCCGCTCCTCGGCGAGTTCGATGGCCTCCGGGGAGGTGCCGACGATCGGCACCCCGTTGTCCTTGAGGTCCTGGGCGAGGCCGAGCGGGGTCTGGCCGCCGAGCTGCACCACGACCCCGGCGACCGGTCCCGCGCACCGCTCGGCGTGCACCACCTCCAGCACGTCCTCCAGGGTCAGCGGCTCGAAGTAGAGCCGGTCGGAGGTGTCGTAGTCGGTGGAGACGGTCTCCGGGTTGCAGTTGACCATCACCGTCTCGTAGCCCGCCTCGTGCAGGGCGAGGGAGGCGTGGACGCAGGAGTAGTCGAACTCGATGCCCTGGCCGATACGGTTCGGGCCCGAGCCGAGGATGATGACGGCGGGCTTCGTCCGGGGCGCGACCTCCGTCTCCTCGTCGTACGAGGAGTAGAAGTAGGGGGTGTGCGCGGCGAACTCGGCCGCGCAGGTGTCGACCGTCTTGTAGACCGGGCGCACGCCGAGGGCGTGCCGCACCTCCCGCACCACGTCCTCGCGGAGCGAGCGCAGCCCCGCGATCTGCGCGTCGGAGAACCCGTGGCGCTTGGCCTCCGCCAGGACGCCGGGGCCGAGTTCGGGCGCCAGCGCCACCTCCTCGGCCACCTCCCTGATCAGGAAGAGCTGGTCGACGAACCACGGGTCGATGCCGGTGGCCTCGGTCACCTGCTCCGGGGTGGCGCCCGCCCGGATCGCGGCCATCACGGTGTTGATCCGGCCGTCGGTGGGGCGCCGCGCCTCCTCCAGCAGGGCCGCCAGCTTCTCCGGGCCGCCGGCCGGGGAGACGAAGTCGAAGGAGCTGCCCCGCTTCTCCAGCGAGCGGAGCGCCTTGTTCAGCGCCTCGGTGAAGTTCCGCCCGATCGCCATCGCCTCGCCAACCGACTTCATGGTGGTCGTCAGCGTGCTGTCCGCCGCCGGGAACTTCTCGAAGGCGAACCGGGGGACCTTGACCACCACGTAGTCGAGGGTGGGCTCGAAGGAGGCCGGGGTCTCCTTCGTGATGTCGTTGGGGATCTCGTCGAGGGTGTATCCGACGGCGAGCTTGGCCGCGATCTTCGCGATCGGGAAACCGGTGGCCTTCGAGGCGAGCGCCGAGGAGCGGGAGACCCGGGGGTTCATCTCGATGACGACGATCCGGCCGTCCGCCGGGTTGACGGCGAACTGGATGTTGCAGCCGCCGGTGTCGACACCGACCTCCCGGATGACGGCGATCCCGATGTCCCGCAGGATCTGGTACTCGCGGTCGGTGAGCGTCATCGCCGGGGCCACGGTGATGGAGTCCCCGGTGTGCACCCCCATCGGGTCGAAGTTCTCGATGGAGCAGACGACCACGACGTTGTCCGTCTTGTCGCGCATCAGCTCCAGCTCGTACTCCTTCCAGCCGAGGATGGACTCCTCCAGCAGCACCTCGGTGGTGGGCGAGAGGGCGAGCCCCTGCCCGGCGATCCGGCGCAGCTCCTCCTCGTCGTGCGCGAAGCCGGAGCCCGCCCCACCCATGGTGAAGGAGGGCCGGACCACGACGGGGTAGCCGCCCAGCCGCTCGGCCCCGGCCAGCACCTCCTCCATGGAGTGGCAGATCACCGAGCGGGCCGACTCACCGTGCCCGATACGGGCGTTGACGGCCCGCACGACGTCCTTGAACTGGTCCCGGTCCTCGCCCTTGTTGATGGCCTCGACGTTCGCGCCGATGAGTTCGACGCCGTACTGCTCCAGGGTGCCCGCCTCGTGCAGCGAGATCGCGGTGTTCAGCGCGGTCTGGCCGCCGAGGGTGGGCAGCAGCGCGTCGGGCCGCTCCCTCGCGATGATCCGCTCGACGATCTCCGGGGTGATCGGCTCCACGTAGGTGGCGTCCGCGATCTCCGGGTCGGTCATGATGGTGGCCGGATTGGAGTTGACCAGCACCACCCGCAGGCCCTCGGCGCGCAGGACCCGGCACGCCTGGGTGCCGGAGTAGTCGAACTCCGCGGCCTGCCCGATGACGATCGGGCCGGACCCGATGACCAGGACGGACTGGATGTCGGTGCGCTTAGGCACGCTGGTCCTCCATGAGCTGGGTGAAGCGGTCGAAGAGATAGGCCGCGTCGTGGGGGCCCGCCGCCGCTTCGGGGTGGTACTGAACGCTGAATCCGGGCCGGTCGAGCAGGCGAAGCCCCTCGACCACACCGTCGTTGAGGCAGACGTGCGAGACCTCGACCCGCCCGTAGGGGGTGTCGCTCACCGTGTCGGTGGGGGCGTCGACGGCGAAGCCGTGGTTGTGCGCCGTCACCTCGACCTTTCCGGTGGCCCGGTCCTGGACGGGCTGGTTGATCCCGTGGTGCCCGTACCGGAGCTTGAAGGTGCCGAAGCCCAGCGCCCGGCCGAGGATCTGGTTGCCGAAGCAGATACCGAACAGCGGAAGGCCGCGGTCCAGCACCCCGCGCGCCAGCGCGACCGGGTGGTCGGCGGCGGCGGGGTCGCCCGGGCCGTTGGACAGGAAGACGCCGTCCGGCTGGAGGGCGTGGAGGTCCTCCAGCGTGGCGGTGGCGGGCAGCACGTGCACCTCGATGCCGCGCTCGGCCATCCGGTGGGGGGTCATGTCCTTGATCCCGAGGTCCACCGCGGCCACCGTGAAGCGCTTCTCGCCCCGCGCGGGCACCACGTAGGGGCGCTCGGTCGTCACCTCGCCGTACAGTCCGGCGCCGTGCATCGGGGGCGCGGCCCGCACCCGCTCCAGCAGCGCCGCCTCGTCCCCGGGACCGGGCAGCGCGGGCCCGGAGAAGATGCCGGCGCGCATCGCGCCGTGCTCGCGCAGGTGCCGGGTGAGCGCGCGGGTGTCCACCCCGCTGATCCCGACCACGCCCTGCGCGCTCAGCTCCGCGTCGAGCCCGCGCCGCGACCGCCAGCTGGACGGGGAGCGCGCGGGATCCCGGACGACGTACCCGGCGACCCAGATACGGCCGGACTCCGGATCCTCGTCGTTCACGCCGGTGTTCCCGATGTGCGGGGCCGTCATGACCACCACCTGACGGTGGTACGAGGGGTCGGTGAGGGTCTCCTGGTAGCCGGTCATGCCGGTGTTGAAGACCGCCTCGCCGACGGTCTCCCCCCGGGCGCCGTAGGCGCGGCCCCGGAAGGTGCGGCCGTCCTCCAGCACGAGCAGGGCCGGTGCCCGTCGGTCCCCGGCGGGGCCGGACTCCGGGGTGACCACTGAGGCTGCCTCGGGGGGTGTCATGATGCGCCGTCCTTGTGCTCGTCGTGCTGGTCGCGCTGGTCGCGCTGGTGTTGCTGACCCTGCCGCTCCTCGGGCGAGGGGGCGGCCGGGCCGCCGCTCCGCGCCCCGGCGTGGGCCGCGTCGCCGGTCAGCTGGTTGATCCGGTCGGCCCAGGCGGGGTGCTCCCCGGCCTGGTCGGCGCGGAAGCCGGAGTCGATGCGCCGCTCGCCGTGCTCCCAGGTGACGACCAGCAGTCCGCCCTCCGTGAGCACCTTGCCCGCGATACCGGTGTCCAGGCGGGCGCCGCGCAGCTGCGCACGGGGGATGAAGAAGTCCTCCGCGCCGGGACGCACCACGTCCAGCCCCCGCTCGGAGAGCGTGAGTTCGGCGCGGCTGCGGGTGCCCAGTCCACGGGCGACGATCCGGTCGAGCCACTGCCCGGCGGTCGTGGAGCCGTGGTAGCGGCCGGTGGCCGACAGCAGCGGCTCGCCCACCGGGTCCGGGGCGGTCGGCAGCTCGGGCAGATCGCTCTGGAGGGTGCCCCTCCACTTCCACCCCTGGCGCATCAGCCAGTACAGCAGGGCGATGAAGAGCAGCAGCCCCACGACCCAGCCGATGCGCGCGGCCCAGTCGGTGACCTGCTGGGACTCCCGCTCGGCGGCGAAGCGCGCCGCGGTGGCCAGTTGGTTTCGCATGTTCACGCCAGCTTCCCGTCCACAACCGTCGGGCGGCCCCGCAGGAAGGTGTGCGTCACGCGTCCCGGCAGCTCATAGCCCTGGTACGGGGTGTTCCTGCTGCGCGAGGCGAAACCGGCGGGGTCCACCTGCCCACGGTAAGCGGAATCCACCAGTACCAGATTGGCGGGCTCCCCCGGTTCCACCGGGCGGCCGTGCCCACCGGGGCCCGCCAGACCGCCGATCTCCGCGGGGCGGTGCGACATCCGGGCGGCAACCTGGCTCCAGTCCAGCAGCCCGGTCTCGACCATGGTGTGCTGTACGACACTCAGCGCGGTCTCCAGGCCGAGCATCCCCATGGCCGCCGCGCCCCACTCGCAGTCCTTGTCCTCGTGCGGGTGCGGGGCGTGGTCGGTGGCGACGCAGTCGATGGTGCCGTCGGCCAGCGCCTCGCGGAGCGCCAGCACGTCGGCCTCGGTCCGCAGCGGCGGGTTCACCTTGAAGACCGGGTCGTAGCTGCGCACCAGTTCGTCGGTGAGCAGCAGATGGTGCGGGGTCACCTCGGCGGTGACGCTCCAGCCCTTGGACTTCGCCCAGCGGACGATCTCCACCGAGCCCGCCGTGGAGAGGTGGCAGACGTGCAGCCGGGAGCCGACGTGCGCGGCGAGCAGCACGTCCCGCGCGATGATCGACTCCTCGGCCACCGCGGGCCAGCCGCCGAGCCCCAGCTCGGCGGAGACCAGGCCCTCGTTCATCTGGGCGCCCTCGGTGAGCCGGGGCTCCTGCGCGTGCTGGGCGATGACGCCGTCGAAGGCCTTGACGTACTCCAGGGCCCGCCGCATGATCACCGCGTCGTCGACGCACTTGCCGTCGTCCGAGAAGACCCGCACCCCGGCCGCGGACTCGTGCATCGCGCCGAGTTCGGCGAGCTGGCGCCCCTCCAGGCCCACGGTGACGGCGCCGATCGGACGCACGTCACAGTGGCCCGCCTCCCGCCCGAGCCGCCATACCTGCTCGACCACGCCCGCGGTGTCCGCCACCGGGAAGGTGTTGGCCATGGCGTGGACGGCGGTGAAGCCGCCCCTGGCCGCCGCGCGGGTGCCGGTCAGCACCGTCTCGGAGTCCTCCCGGCCGGGCTCCCGCAGGTGGGTGTGGAGATCCACCAGCCCGGGCAGCAGGATCGCCCCGTCCGCCTCCAGCACGGTGGCTCCGCCCGCGTCGAGCCCGCTGCCGACCTCCGCGATGGTCTCCCCGTCGATCCGTACGTCCCGGGGCTCACCGCCGAGCACCTTCGCGCCGCGAATCAGGGTCTGGGCATTCATCAGTCGTTCTCCTCGGTGGCGGGAGTGGCGGGAGTGGCGGGGTTGGCCGGGGTGGCCGGGGCCGGGGCGCCGCCGGTGGCGACCGCCGGGGAGGCGCCGCCCAGCAGCAGGTAGAGCACGGCCATCCGGATGCTGACACCGTTCGTCACCTGTTCCACGGCGGTGCAGCGGGGCGAGTCGGCGACCTCCGCGGTGATCTCCATGCCCCGGTTCATCGGGCCGGGGTGCATCACCACGGCGTGCTCGGGCATCCGGGCCATCCGCTCGCCGTCCAGCCCGTAGCGGCGGGCGTACTCGCGCTCGGTGGGGAAGAACGCGTCGCGCATCCGCTCCCGCTGGACCCGCAGCATCATCACGGCGTCGGAGGTGTCCAGTACGGGGTCGAGCGCGTAGCTCACCTCGCACGGCCAGCTCTCCACCCCCACCGGGACGAGCGTCGGCGGCGCCACCAGGGTGACCTGGGCGCCGAGTGTGCTGAGCAGGTGGACGTTGGAGCGCGCCACCCGGCTGTGCAGGATGTCACCGACGACGGTGACGCGGCGGCCCGACAGGTCCCGCCCCTCGGCGCCGGAGCCCACCAGGCGGCGGCGCATGGTGAACGCGTCCAGCAGCGCCTGCGTCGGATGCTCGTGGGTGCCGTCCCCGGCGTTCACCACGCTGCCGCCGATCCAGCCGGAGGTGGCCAGGCGGTGCGGGGCGCCGGACTCGCCGTGCCGGATCACGACCGCGTCGGCGCCCATCGCCTCCAGGGTCAGCGCGGTGTCCTTGAGCGACTCGCCCTTGGAGACGGACGAGCCCTTGGCGGAGAAGTTGATGACGTCGGCCGACAGGCGCTTGCTCGCGGCCTCGAAGGAGATCCGGGTACGGGTCGAGTCCTCGAAGAAGAGGTTGACGATGGTGCGTCCGCGCAGCGTCGGCAGTTTCTTGACCGGCCGGTCGGCGAGCCGGGCCATCTCCTCCGCTGTGTCGAGGATCAGGACGGCGTCGTCTCGGGACAGCTCGCCGGCCGAGGTGAGGTGGCGCTTCATCTGTGCTGGCTCCGTGGGTGGGCGGAAGGGCGGTCGCTGACGGCGGGCGCGCGGCGCCGCTCCCCGCGTGGCCGTCCGGTCCGGATCGGACGAGCTGGTTCCGGAGGGATCGGACCGGATGCCGGCAGATCGGGCTGGAGGTGGCCGAACGGGGAGGAGCCGGGCGCGCGGGGCAGCGTGCGGCGGCGCCAGGGTCGGGCGCGCGCCGGGACGGAGGGACGGGGGCGGAGACGCGCTACCGCGACGCGGGATCGGCCGCGTCGTCAGCGGGGGCGTCCGCCCGGGATCCGAGTAGCACGCCGTCCCGGCCGTCCTCCTCGGTGAGCTGGACCCTGACGGTCTCCCGCAGCGAGGTCGGCAGGTTCTTGCCGACGTAGTCGGCCCGGATGGGCAGTTCGCGGTGGCCACGGTCAACCAGCACGGCGAGCTGCACGGCCCGGGGCCGCCCGATGTCGCCGAGCGCGTCCAGCGCCGCCCGGATGGTGCGGCCGGAGAACAGCACGTCGTCGACGAGGATGACGAGCCGCCCGTCCACGCCCTGGGCGGGGATCTCGGTGCGCGCCAGCGCCCGGGCGGGGCGGAGCCGCAGGTCGTCGCGGTACATGGTGATGTCGAGCGAGCCCCAGGGGATCTCGCGTCCGGTGATCTGGGCCAGCTTCGCGGCCAGCCGGGCCGCGAGGGAGACGCCGCGGGTCGGGATGCCGAGCAGCACCACGTCCTCGGCGCCCTTGGCGCGCTCGACGATCTCGTGGGCGATGCGGGTGAGGACCCGCGCGATGTCCGGTGCCTCCAGCACGGGCCGGGCCGGGCCGGGGCGCGCGGCGTCGTCGCCGCGCGGCGTGCCACCCTCGGGGTGCGTCACGGTGTGGACCTCCTTCCCCGCCTCACGGGACGGGTCTTAAAGGACGTCTGGTACGTCATGTGTGGTGTGTGCCGTCCGGCGCCGGGGGTGTCCGGCACGGTTCGCGGCGTGCGGGCGATCCGGGAGGATCGACCGGTCTGCCGGAAGACGGCGGGTCTGTCAGCCGACAACCGTATCAGCACCCCCGAGCGGCCCCACTCGTCCCCCCGCTGGCCGCACTCCGGGCCGTTCAGCTTGACGGCGCACATTACGCTGCGTAACCTCACAGTGAGTTACGAAGCCTTCGTCCGGGGAGCCACATGTCCAGCGAATACGCCAAACAGCTCGGAGCCAAGCTCCGCGCCATCCGTACCCAGCAGGGCCTCTCACTCCACGGCGTCGAGGAGAAGTCGCAGGGCCGGTGGAAGGCCGTCGTCGTCGGTTCGTACGAGCGCGGCGACCGCGCCGTGACCGTGCAGCGCCTCGCCGAACTGGCGGACTTCTACGGCGTTCCCGTGCAGGAACTGCTGCCGGGCACCACCCCGGGCGGGGCGGCGGAGCCGCCGCCGAAGCTCGTTCTCGACCTGGAGCGACTGGCCCACATGCCCGCCGAGAAGGCCGGACCGCTCCAGCGGTACGCGGCCACCATCCAGTCGCAGCGCGGCGACTACAACGGCAAGGTCCTCTCCATCCGCCAGGATGACCTGCGCACCCTCGCCGTGATCTACGACCAGTCCCCCTCGGTCCTCACCGAGCAGCTGATCAGCTGGGGCGTGCTGGACGCGGACGCCCGTCGCGCGGTGTCCCACGAGGACGCCTGAGCGGGACCGACCCGCCTGGCCAGCCCGTCGGCACCACCGCCGGGCACCGGGAACGCGCCGCCGTCGCGGGACGGGAGGACATGGGGAGCGCCCCATCCCTCCCGTCAGCGGCGGCTTTTCGTGTGCCCGGGCCGCCCACGGAACCGGCCGGTGGCGGGTCCCGGAACACCGGGAACGCGAGGAAACGCCGGGGAACGCCGGGGAACGCTGCGAACACGAGTCGCGGCGGGGGCGGCGGCCTCCTCCTCCCCTCCCCCCCGGCGGGACCCGGCGGCGCGTACGCCACCCGGATCCCCCGGGGTCACCCACCGCTTCCGTCGGGCCGCGTGCGGCGGCCGACGGCGGCGGCCGACGGGCCACGCCACCACGGACGGTCAGCGGCGCAGGCTCGGCTTGAGGCTCTGGAAACGGCCGAGCAGTCCGTTGATGAAGGCCGGGGACTCGTCCGTGGAGAACTCCCGGGCCAGCTGGATCGCCTCGTCGATCACGACCGCCTCCGGGGTGTCCTCGCCCCAGACCAGCTCGTAGGCGCCCAGCCGCAGGATGCAGCGGTCGACGGCGGGCATCCGGTCGAGGGTCCAGCCGACCGAGTAGGTACCGATCAGCTCGTCGATCCGGGTGGCACGCTCGGCGTACCCCTCGATCAACTGGACGGTGAACTCGCCGACGGGGGGCTGTCTCGGGTCCGTCAGCGCGTGCTGGATCCACTCCTCCAGGACGACGGCGGGGGTCGTGCCCCGCTGATCCGCCTCGAAGATGATCTGGAAGGCCCGTTTCCGTGCCTTGCTGCGTGCCGCCACGGTTAGCCGTTCACCCGGCCGAGGTACTCGCCGGAGCGGGTGTCGACCTTGATCTTCTCACCGGTGGTGATGAAGAGCGGTACCTGGATCTCGTAGTTCGTCTCCAGGGTGGCGGGCTTGGAGCCGCCGGTGGAGCGGTCGCCCTGCACTCCCGGCTCGGTGTGCTGGATCGTCAGCTCGACGGCCGCGGGCAGCTCGACGGAGAGCACCTCGCCCTCGTACATCGCCACCGTGGCGTCGAAGCCCTCGACCAGGTAGTTCGCGGGGTCACCCACGGTCTTCCGGTCGACGTGGAGCTGGTCGTAGGTCTCCATGTCCATGAAGACGAAGTATTCCCCGTCCATGTACGAGAACTGCATGTCGCGTCGGTCCACCGTGGCCGTTTCGACCTTGGTACCCGCGTTGAACGTCTTGTCGACGGTCTTGCCGGAGAGGACGTTCTTCAGCTTGGTGCGCACAAAGGCGGGGCCCTTACCGGGCTTGACGTGCTGGAACTCGACTACGGACCAGAGCTGGCCGCCGTCGAGCTTGAGCACCATGCCGTTCTTGAGGTCGTTCGTGGATGCCACGGTCGCGGAATCTCCTGAAACTGCTGCTGCGGAGACCAGGGCCCCTCCCCGAAGACCGGCAGCGGCTAGAGGGCGAGGAGCTCCTTGGTCGTGATGGTGAGTAGCTCGGGTCCGCCGTCCGCGAGGGAGCGGACGACGAGCGTGTCATCGATCCGGACTCCGCCCCGTCCCGCGAGTTGCACTCCCGGTTCGACGGTGACCGGCACACGAGCGTCAAGTTTACCCATGGCCGCAGGTGACAGCCGAGGGTCCTCACGGATTTCCAGCCCGACCCCGTGCCCCGTCTCCACGTCGGCCGACTCCTGGTACCCCGCGCTCTCCAGCACCTGCCGGGCGGCGCGGTCCACCGCGCGGCACTCGGCGCCCGGGCTCAGCGCCTCCCGTCCGGCCCGCTGAGCGGCGAAGACCAGGTCGTACAGCTCGATCTGCCAGTCGTCCGGCGCGGTGCCGATGACGAAGGTGCGGCCGACCTGGCAGCGGTACCCCTGGTAGCTGGCGCCGAGACAGACCGACAGGAAGTCGCCCTCCTCCACCCTGCGGTCGGTCGGCCGGTGTCCGGCGACGCCCGAGTTGCGGCCGGTGGCGACCGAGGTCGGGAAGGCGGGCCCCTCGGCGCCGTGGTCGATCAGCCGCCGCTCCAGCTCCAGCGCGAGGTGCCGTTCGGTCCGTCCGACGAGGATCGACTCCAGCAGCTCGCCGAGCGCCTGGTCGGTGATCTCGGCGGCGATCCGCAGCGCGCCGATCTCCTCCTCGTCCTTCACCACCCGCTGCTGTTCCACCGCGAGCCCGAGACCGGTCAGCGAGGGGCCGACGGAGGCGGCCGCCCGGTACCGGGCCACCGTCAGATGGTGTTCCTCGACCGCGAGCAGCCGGGCCCCGTCGCGGCCCGCCAGGTCCGCGCCGGCCACGGCGGCGTCCCCGTCCGGCCCGGGCAGCCACACCGAGCGGAGCGTCTCGTCGCCCGGCGGTCCGTCCTGCGGCGCGGGCCCGTTGAGCGGCGGTGGGACGAAGAGGGTGTCCCGGCCGTCCGGCCCCAGCAGCAGGGCCGCGCCGCACGCGGTACTGCCGCTCAGATAGCGGACGTTGGCCGGGCGGGAGAGCAGTACGGCGTCGGCCGGGCCGCCGTCGGACGCGTTCGCCGCGCAGCGCTCTCGCAACCGAGTGCGGCGGGCCACGTGCACCTCGGACATATGGCGAGGGTACGGAGCGGCACCCGGCACGGCCGGGTGGGCTGAGCCGTTCGGGGGATGCCGCCGGAAGCCGTCCGGTACACACCGGGAACCGCCCTCCGGGGGCCGGCCACCCATCGCCACGCTCCGGTACGGTCCGTGGCCGCCGGGGTCCGGGCCGCCGGGGGCACGGCGCGACGCGGCGGCTGGGGTCAGCGGTGGGCTGGCGGTGGGGGTTCGGGCCCCGGGGGTTCGGCGGGGCCCGCGGGGCGTCACCCTCGGGCCGAGTGGATCACCAGGCCGGTGGGCTGGCCAGGCTGCGGGCGACCACGTCGTCCAGCATGCGGGCGGTACGGGCCACGTCCTGCCGGGAGTTGTCGATGATCGGCAGCCCGGAGCCGTACCAGCCGGCCATCCGGCCGTGGATGTGCGCGACCTCCTCGTCGCTCAGCCGCCGGTTGCCGGAGCGTTCCGCGTTCCGCTCCAGCACGACGTCCAGCCCGGGCAGCAGCACCACCGGGATCAGGCCGGGGCCGACGTGCCGCTTCCAGCCCCCGAGCCCGACCGCCGGACGGTCCGGGAAGACCGCGTCGTCGACGATGCAGGAGATGCCGTTGGCGAGGAAGTTCCGCGCGGCGAAGCCGCAGGTGCGGCGGGCCAGCCGGTACTGGGCCTCGGAGTGCTCGTTCCAGCCGCCACGGGGGTCGGCGAAGCCCGACCTGACCCACTCCCGCACGTCGTCCAGGCTGAGGCTGGCGGTGGGGACCGCGCGGCGGTCGGCCCAGTGCCGGGCGACGGTGGTCTTCCCGGCACCCGCCGGGCCGATCAGCAGGACCGCCACCGCGGCGCGGGTGGCGTCGAGTTGGGCGGGCGCGGCGTCCGGCGCGGGCACCTGCACGGGCGCTCCGGTCGGCAGCCGGATGTGGCCGGTGCTCTCCGTTCCGGCCGGGGCCGTGCCCAGGGGGGTGGTGGTCTCCGAGGGGGCGGGGCGCTGCTGCGCGGGCGGCTGGTGGAGCGGGCCGGACCCGGCGTGCGGGGGCTGGGGTGGCGGACTGTGGTGCGGGCCGAAGGGGGGGATGGGCTGTTGCGCCCCGTAATGCTGGTAATGCTGCATCCCGGTCCCCACTCCGTCGGTGTGTGAGGGCGCGTCACGCGCCGTTGTGTTTCCGCGTACCGTCCAGCTCGGTGGTCCGTACCCGCAGAACGGTACCTCGCCGGGACGGGGCCGGGTACGCGCCTCCCGCCCTTCCGCCACCGCCCCCGGCGGCCGCGGGGCAGGTCGGGGGCGGGGCGGGGTGGCGGGCGGTCAGGAGGTGGCGAGGCGTTCGGCGACGGCCCGCAGCGCGAGCTCGTAACCGCCGATGCCGAAGCCCGCGATGGTGCCGCTGGCGACGGCGGCCACCACCGAGGTGTGCCGGAACTCCTCGCGCGCGTACGGGTTGGAGAGGTGCACCTCGATCAGCGGGGCGGTGCGCTGGGCGGCGGCGTCCCGCAGTCCGTAGGAGTAGTGGGTGAAGGCACCGGGGTTGAGGACCACCGGGAGCGCGCCGTCGGCGGCCTCGTGCAGCCAGCGGATCAGCTCGCCCTCGTCGTTGGTCTCCCGCACCTCCGCCTGGTAGCCCAGTTCCCCTGCGACCGTGGCGCACCGCTCGACCAGCCCGGCGTACGAGGTACTGCCGTAGACCTCGGGCTCCCGGGAGCCGAGACGGCCCAGGTTGGGGCCGTTCAGCACCAGGATCCGGGGGGTCACGCGGCGATCTCCGCGTGCGCGGCGAGGAGCATCGCCGGGTCCGGCCCCTCCAGCAGCGCGGGCCGTCCGATGCCCTCCAGCACGACGAAGCGCAGCAGGTCACCGCGGGACTTCTTGTCCACCTTCATGGTTTCCAGCAGCCGCGGCCACTGGTCGCCCCGGTAGGTCACGGGCAGGCCGACGGCCTCCAGTACCCGGCGGTGGCGGGCGGCGGTGGCCTCGTCCAGCCGCCCGGCGATCCGGCCGAGTTCGGCGGCGAACACCATGCCGACGGAGACGGCGGCGCCGTGCCGCCAGTTGTACCGCTCGTTCTTCTCGATGGCGTGCGCCAGGGTGTGACCGTAGTTGAGGACCTCCCGCGGCCCGGCCTCCTTCAGATCGCCGGAGACCACGTCGGCCTTGACGCGGATGGAGCGTTCGATCAGCTCGGCGGTGTGCGGACCGGCCGGGGTGCGCGCGCCCTCCGGGTCACCCTCGATGAGGTCGAGGATCGCCGGGTCGGCGATGAAGCCCGCCTTGATCACCTCGGCGAGGCCGCTGACGTAGTCGTGGGTGCCGAGGGAGTCCAGCGCGGCGAGGTCGCAGAGCACCCCGGCGGGCGGGTGGAAGGCGCCGACCAGGTTCTTGCCCTCGGCGGTGTTGATGCCGGTCTTGCCGCCGACCGCCGCGTCCACCATGCCCAGGACGGTGGTGGGCACGGCGATCCAGCGGACGCCCCGCAGCCAGCTGGCGGCCACGAAGCCCGCGACGTCGGTGACCGCGCCGCCGCCCACCCCGACCAGGACGTCGGTGCGGGTGAATCCGGTCTGCCCGAGCGCCTTCCAGCAGTACGCCGCGACCTCGGCGGTCTTGGCCTCCTCACCGTTCGGCAGCTGGACGGTGATGGCCTCGTACCCCTGGGCCGCGAGGTCCTCCCGCAGCACCTCACCGGTATCGGCCAGCGCCTCCGGGTGGAGCACGGCGACGCGCTGGGCCTCCGGGCCGACCAGGCCAGCCAGCTCGCCGAGGAGGCGGCGGCCGACGAGCACCTCGTACGGCTCGGTGCCCGCGGTGCCCGCCACGGGGATCCGGGTGACGGCGGTGGCGGGGGCCGTCGGCTGCGGGGTGTCCGGGGTGTTGTTGCTCATGTGTGCTTCAGCTCCAGGGCTTCCAGGATCTCCTCGGCCACCTCGCCGGGGGTGCGGTCCTCGGTGTTCACGATGTGCCGGGCGACTTCGGCGTACAGCGGGCGGCGCTCCTCCATCAGCGCGCGCCACTGCTGCCGCGGGTTGATCATGAGCAGGGGGCGGGGGGCGTCCAGCCCGACCCGCCGCACGGCCTCGGCCACGCCCATCTCCAGGAAGACGACCGGGTGTCCGGCCAGCAGACGGCGGGTCTCGGCCGCGAGGACGGCGCCACCACCCAGCGCGAGCACGCCGGTGTGCTCGGCCAGCGCGGCGCGGACCGCCTCCCGCTCCAGCTCACGGAAGTGGGGCTCGCCCTCGTCGAGGAAGATCTCGGAGACGGGCTTCCCGGCGCGCTCCACGACGTCCGCGTCGGTGTCGCGCACGGGCAGTCCGAGCCGGGTGGCCAGCTCCCCCGCGACGGTCGTCTTGCCCGAGCCCATGGGCCCGACGAGGATGACGGCCGGTCCGGTCACCGGATCTCCAGGTGGTCGAGGTAGCCCCGGACGTTCCGCCGGGTCTCGGTGACGCTGTCGCCACCGAACTTCTCCGCCACCGCGTCCGCGAGGACCAGCGCCACCATGGCCTCGGCCACGATCCCGGCGGCCGGTACCGCGCACACGTCCGAGCGCTGGTGGTGCGCCTGGGCGGGTTCACCGGTCGTCACGTCGACGGTGGCCAGGGCGCGGGGCACGGTCGCGATGGGCTTCATCGCCGCGCGGACCCGCAGCGTCCCGCCGGTGGACAGGCCACCCTCGGTCCCGCCGGAGCGGCCGGTGACGCGGGTGATGCCGTCCTCCCCGGGCACGATCTCGTCGTGCGCCTGGGAGCCGGGGACCCGGGCCAGCTCGAAGCCGTCGCCCAGCTCGACGCCCTTGATGGCCTGGATGCCCATGAGGGCGGCGGCCAGCCGCGCGTCCAGCCGCCGGTCCCAGTGCACGTGTGAGCCGAGGCCGACGGGGACGCCGTGCGCCACCACCTCGACGACGCCGCCCAGGGTGTCACCGTCCTTGTGGGCTTGGTCGATCTCGGCGACCATCGCCGCGCTCGCCTCCCGGTCCAGGCAGCGCACCGGGTCGGCGTCCAGCCGCTCCACGTCGGAGGGGAGCGGAACCACGCCCCGCGGTGCCCGGGCCCCGGCCAACTCCACGACGTGCGAGACCAGTTCGATCCCGGCGGTCTCCCGCAGGAACGCGCGGGCCACCGCGCCCAGCGCGACCCGCGCGGCGGTCTCCCGCGCTGACGCCCGCTCCAGCACCGGCCGGGCCTCGTCGAAGCCGTACTTCTGCATCCCGGCGAGGTCCGCGTGCCCGGGCCGGGGGCGGGTCAGCGGGGCGTTCCGGGCGAGCGTGGCCAGTTCGGCCGGGTCGACCGGGTCCGCCGCCATCACCCGCTCCCACTTGGGCCACTCGGTGTTGCCCACCATGACGGCCACCGGGGAGCCCAGCGTCAGGCCGTGCCGCACGCCACCGAGGAAGGTGACCTCGTCCCGCTCGAACTTCATCCGGGCACCGCGGCCGTAGCCGAGCCGCCGCCGCGCCAGTTCGTCGGCCACCCCCTCGGTGGTGACCGGCACCCCGGCGGGCAGCCCCTCCAGCGTCGCCACCAGTGCGGGGCCGTGCGACTCCCCCGCCGTCAGCCAGCGCAACCTGCTCAACGGTGCTCCTCGTGCTCGCGGTTCTCGCCGTTCCGGGGGTCCTGGCCGCGCTCCCCGCGGCCGTCCCGCCCAGCGCCGCGCACGCCCGTGCGCGGATCCGTCCCGATCCTGTCATGCCCGCTCCGCGGCTCGGGCTCCCGTCCGCCGACCGGACGGGAGACGGGGGCCGTCCGGGGGGCCAGCGCGGCCTCCCCCGCCTTGCGCATCGCGGCCAGCGGGGCCGGGGACCGGCCGGTCATCGCCTCGACCTGGAGGACGGCCTGGTGCACGAGCAGGTCGAGCCCGCCGAGCAGCGCGCCGTCCCGGGCCGCCCAGGCCGAGCCCAGCGGGGTCGGCCAGGGGTCGTAGACCACGTCGAAGAGGGTGCCCAACGGCCGCCCCGCGGCGGGGACATGGTGGGCCAGGGCGTCGGTGGCGCCCGCGGGGGTGGTGGAGATGACCAACGGCGCGCGGAGCCCGTCCGCCGCCTCCTCCCAGGGGGCGGTGCGCACCGGGACGCCCAGCCGCTCACCCCAGCCCCGCATCTGCGCGGCCCGCTCCGGGCCGCGCACGTACACCGTGACCTCGGGGACCCGCATGCGCGCCAGCGCGGCGAGCGCCGAGGAGGCGGTGGCGCCCGCGCCGAGGACGGAGGCGCCCGGAACCCGGGTGACGCCGCGCTCCCGCAGGGCGGCCACCAGACCGGGGATGTCCGTGTTGTCACCGCGCCACCGGCCGGGGCCAGCGGGCAGCACGGTGTTGACGGTGTCGACCGAGGCCGCGGCAGGGCTGACCGAGTCGAGCAGCGGGATGATCGCCCGCTTCAGCGGCATGGTGATCGAGAGCCCGGCCCAGCCGGTTCCGAGCCCGCCGAGGAAGTGCTCCAGGTCCGCCTCGGTCACGTCGAAGCGGTCGTACGTCCACTCCCGCAGCCCCAGTTCCTCGTACGCGGCGCGATGGAGAACCGGTGAGAGGGAGTGTGTGATGGGAGAGCCGAGAACCGCGGCGCGCCGTGGGCCTGACATCAGCCGCCCTGCTCCTTCTTCTTGCGCTGTTCCTCGTTGAAGTCCCGCACGTGGCGCTCGTGTTCGGCGTGGGTCTCGCTGAAGCGGGTGTCGCCCGGCTTGACCGTCACGAAGTAGAGCCAGTCCCCCTTGGTGGGTTTCAGCGCCGCCTCTATCGCCTGGTGCCCGGGGTTCGCGATCGGCCCGGGCGGGAGCCCGCGGTGCAGGTAGGTGTTGTACGGCGAGTCCAGCCGGGTGTCCTCGACGGAGGTGTCCAGTGAGGAGCGGCCGAGCGCGTAGTTGATCGTCGAGTCGAAGCCGAGCGTCATGTCCTGCTTGAGCCTGTTGTAGATGACGCGGGAGACCTTGCCGAACTCGTCGTCCTCCTGCGCCTCCGCCTGGATCAGGGAGGCGATGGCGATGACCTCCCCGGGCGTCTTCCCGGCCGCCTTGGCCTTCGCGGTGAGGTCGGTTCTGGCGTGCTCCGACTTGGCGCGCTTGACCATCTGCCGCAGTACGTCGCGCGGGGTGCTCTTCTCCCCCACGCTGTACTTCGACGGGAAGAGCAGCCCCTCCGGCTTGCCCTTGGCCCAGGCCGGAAGGCCCAGGTCCGCCGTCCTCGCCGCCTTCTTCGTCGACCCCTTCGGGACGTCGAGCTTCTTGTCGACCAGCGAGTAGATCTTGCTCGCTCGCAGGCCCTCCGCGACGATCAGGCTGTTCTGGCTGGACGGGTCCAGCATCAGGTCGATGGCGGCGCTGGCCGACATGCCCTTGCGCAGGGAGTAGGTGCCCGCGTGGATGCTGAGCGCCTTGTCGTTCCCGGCCGCCGCGTCGACGAAGGCACGGCCGCTCTTGATCACCCCGGCGCGCTCCAGCGCGCCGCCCATGTCGGACTGGGAGGCGCCCTGCGGGATCTCCACCTGCACCTCGCCCGAGCCCTTGCCCTCGTAGTCGGGGGCTGGCCCGAAACGCTCGGTGTAGAACTGGTACCCGTAGTAGCCGGCGGTGCCCAGTCCGCCGGTGAGGACGACCGCGACGGCCAGGCAGGCGCAGCCACCACGGCGTTTGCCGCCGCGCTTCCGCCCGGAGCGGCGGCCGGGGTTCTCCCCGTCCCCGCCGTCGTCCTCGTCCCCTTCGGTCCCGGCATCGTCCCGCTCGGCGAAGAAGGCGTGCTCGCCCCGGTCCGGTCCGGGGTCCCAGCCGGTCTCCGGGTCGGGGCCCGTGGGGTCCTGCCAGCCGTGGTCCGGCGCGGGTCTCTCGGCGTAGCCCTGCGGGCCGGGCCCCGGGTGGCCCTGCCCGGCCGCGTACCGCTGGTCCTGGCCGGGGTAGCCCTGCTGCTGCCCGGGGTAACCGGTGAACTCCTGCTCCCGGTAGTCCTGGTAGCCGGCCTGCCGCGCGCCGGCGGCGTACGGATCGGCGACGTTCCCGGCCGCGTAGGGGTCGTGGGCCACCTGTCCGGTGGCCCCGTCCCAGCCGCCGTACGGCTGCTGCTGGTGAGGGGGCTGCTGGGCGTGGTGGGGGTGGGGGTGCTGCGGGTAGTACTGCTGGTCCGGGTAGCCCCCGTGCTGCCCGCCCTGGTCCGCGTAGGGGTCCGAGGTGGCCCAGCCCTGCTGGTATCCGGACGGCTCGCCGTTCCACTGCCGGTCCCCGTAGAGCGGGTCGTCAGGGTGCCACGGTTGGGAGCCGGGTCCCCGGCCGTACTCAGTCATCGATCCCCTAGTGCCGCGCGGGCGGCGGCCGGAGGTGCGCCCCGCGGGCGCGTGCACAGTCGCTGTGCGGTGGACGGAAATCGTCCGCTTCCGGCTGCCGTTGCGCGCGGCACGTTACCGCATCGCGATCAGACAACCACTTCGACGCATTCCCCCGGGGCCGCTCCCGAGGTGCGCTCGGTCTCCAGCGCGTTCTGGAGAATCACGACGGCGGCGGCCTGATCGACCCGCGAACGGCCCTTCTTGGCGCTGACGCCGGACTCCCGCATCGACCGGGCGGCGGTGACCGTCGTCATCCGCTCGTCGACCAGCCGCACCGGAGTCGGTGTGATCTTCCTCGCCACCCGCTCCGCGACGGCACGGACCTTGGCCGCCGCGGGCCCCTCGCCCCCGTTCAGGGAACGCGGGAGCCCCACGACGACCTCCAACGGCTCGTACTCCGCGACGAGATCGGTGAGCCGCCGCAGCGCCGCGGCGGCGTCCCGTCCCGGCACGGTCTCGACGGGGGTGGCCAGCAGCCCGTCCGGATCGCTGCTGGCCACGCCGATCCGGACGTCGCCCACGTCGAGGGCGAGGCGCCGACCCCGCCGCATCAGGCCGCGCCGCTCTCCGCGACCAGCCGCTCCACGGCGGCGATCGCGTCGTCCACGGCCTCCGGGTTCTGACCGCCGCCCTGCGCGATGTCGGGCTTGCCACCGCCCCCGCCACCCAGCGTCTTGGCCGCCGCGCGCACCAGGTCCCCGGCGCGCAGGCCCTGTTCACGCGCCGCGTCGTTGGTGGCGATCACGGTCAGCGGGCGGCCGTTGACCACCGCGAACAGCGCGACCACGGCGGCCTGGCCACCGAGCCGCTGCCGGACGTCGAGCACCAGGGTGCGCAGGTCGTCGGCGGCGGTGCCGTCCGGCACCCGGGCGACGGCCAGCGACACCCCGCGCACGTCCCGCGCCCCGGCGGCGATCCCGGCCGCGGCCTGGAGCACCTTCTCCGACCGGAAGCGCTCGATCTCCTTCTCCGCCTCCTTGAGCTTGCCGAGCATCCCCGAGACCCGCTCCGGCAGTTCCTCGGGGCGCCCCTTCAGCAGCTCGGTGAGCTGGGAGACGACGGTGTGCTCGCGGGCCAGGAACTCGTACGCGTCCATCCCGACCAGCGCCTCGACACGGCGCACGCCCGAGCCGATGGACGACTCCCCGAGCAGCTTCACCAGGCCGAGCTGCGCGGTGTTGCGCACGTGGGTGCCGCCACACAGCTCCTTGGAGAAGTCGCCGATGGTGACCACCCGGACGGTGTCCCCGTACTTCTCGCCGAACTCGGCCAGCGCGCCCTGCTTCTTGGCCTCGTCGATGCCCATGTACTCGGCGCTCACGTCGAGTTCGCGGCCCAGCACCTCGTTGATGCGCTGTTCCACGTCGGTGAGCACGGTGCCCGGCACGGCCGTGGGCGAGCCGAAGTCGAACCGGAACCTGCCGGGCGCGTTCTCCGAACCCGCCTGCGCGGCCGTGGGGCCGAGCGCGTCCCGCAGCGCCTGGTGGGTGAGGTGGGTCGCGCTGTGCGCCCGGGCGATGGAGCGGCGCCGCGCGACGTCGATCCGGGCGTACCCGGCGGCGCCGACGGTGACCTCCCCGACCTGCACGACGCCCTTGTGCACGCTGACGCCGGGCACCGGCTGCTGCACGTCCCGGACCTCGACCACGGCGCCGGAGTCCAGCTTGATCCGCCCGGTGTCGGCCAGCTGCCCGCCGCCCTCGGCGTAGAAGGGGGTGCGGTCGAGGACGACCTCGACCTCGTCGCCCTCACGGGCGGCGGGCGAGGCGACGCCGTCGACGAGCAGCCCGACGACGCTGGTCTCGTTCTCGGTGCCCGCGTACCCGGTGAAGGTGGTGGCGCCACCGCGGTCCGCGATCTCCCGGTAGGCGCTGAGGTCGGCGTGCCCGGTCTTCTTCGACCGGGCGTCGGCCTTGGCCCGCTCCCGCTGCTCCTTCATCAGCCGCCGGAAGCCCGGCTCGTCCACCGAGAGACCCTGCTCGGCGGCCATCTCCAGGGTGAGGTCGATGGGGAAGCCCCAGGTGTCGTGGAGCAGGAACGCCTTGTCCCCGGCGAGCACGGTGGAGCCCCCCGACTTGGTCTCCGAGACGGCGGTGTCCAGGATGTTGGTACCGGCGCGGAGCGTCTTGAGGAAGGCCGCCTCCTCGGCCAGGGCCACCGCCTCGATCCGGCCGCGGTCCGTCTCCAACTCCGGGTACTGCGGGGACATCACGCGGATCACCGTGTCGGTGAGGGCTCCGACGGTGGGCCCGGTGGAGCCGAGGATGCGCATGTTGCGGATGGCCCGGCGCATGATGCGGCGCAGCACGTAGCCGCGGCCCTCGTTGCCGGGGGTGACGCCGTCCCCGATGAGCATCACGGCGGTGCGGATGTGGTCGGCCACCACCCGGAGGGAGACGTCGCTGCCCTCGGCGGCGCCGTACGCGACGCCGCTCAGCTCACCGGCCTTGTCGATCAGCGCCCGGGTGGTGTCGATCTCGTACATGTTCGGCACGCCCTGGAGGACCATCGCCAGCCGCTCCAGGCCGAGGCCGGTGTCGATGTTCTGGCTGGGCAGTTCGCCGAGGATCTCGAAGTCGGTCTTGCTGGTGCCCTCGCCGCGCGCGTACTCCATGAAGACGAGGTTCCACAGCTCGACGTACCGCTCGTCGTTGACGGCGGGGCCGCCCTCGGGGCCGAACTCGGGGCCGCGGTCGTAGTTGATCTCGGAGCAGGGTCCGCAGGGGCCCGGAACCCCCATCGACCAGTAGTTCTCCTCCATGCCGAGCCGCTGGAGCCGCTCGGCGGGGAAGCCGACGACGTCCCGCCAGATGCGCTCGGCCTCCGGGTCCTGTTCGTAGACGGTGACCCAGACGCGCTCGGGGTCGAGGCCGTAGCCGCCGTCCTCCTGGGGGGTGGTCATCAGCTCCCAGGCGAGCTTGATGGCCCCCTCCTTGAAGTAGTCGCCGAAGGAGAAGTTGCCGCACATCTGGAAGAAGGTGCCGTGCCGGGTGGTCTTGCCGACCTCCTCGATGTCCGGCGTGCGCACGCACTTCTGCACGCTGGCCGCCCGCGCGTACGGCGGGGTGGCCTCCCCGAGGAAGTACGGCTTGAAGGGGACCATGCCCGCGGGGACCAGCAGCAGCGTCGGATCGTCCGCGATCAGCGATGCCGACGGCACGGGCGTGTGCCCCCGCTCCTCGAAGAAGCGCAGCCAGCGGCGGCGGATTTCAGCCGACTTCATCAGTGGTCCTCTTTCGGGTCGTGGGTGCGGTGGTTGGGCGCGATCGGCGTGGGCCGCCGGGACGGCGGCGCCAGCCGCGGCGGCTCCGGCTCGGCCGGTTCGCGCAGCCCCAGCGCGTCCTGCAACTCCCCCTCGCGCTGGGCCATTCCGGCCCGGACGTCCAGCGCGAAGTCCCGCAGCCGGTGACCGGTGTCGACGGCCTTGTCCGCGGCGCGCACCGCGAGGGCGTCGGGGGCGAGTTCGCGCAGCCTGCGCTGGACCTTGGTCACGGCCCAGACTCCGGTGGCTGCGCCGGTGGTGAACCAGAACGCACGGCGGAACATCGGTGCTGATCAGCCCTTTCGACGGCTCCCCCCGCGGCGGGCGCGGGGGAGGGTGCGGCCGGGGACCACTCGGCTCGGGGCCCGGCCCGGCTCCTTCTCCGACCGGCGGCTGAGCGCGCGGCGCACGCCGTAACCGAAGGCGGCGACCTTGACGAGCGGGCCCCCGAAAGTGGTCGAGACGGTGGAGGACAGCGCGGACGCGTTGGAGGTGACCTCCTGGACGTCCGTCGCGATGGCGTCGACGCGGTTCAGCTGGGTCTGCGCGGACCGGACGGTGGCGGACGCCTCACCGAGCAGCGGAACGGCCTGCTCCGTCACTCCGGACACCAGCTTGGTCGCCGCCTTGAGCGCCTGCGCGAGCCTCACCAGCACCACGGCGAGGAACGACACGAGAATCGCCCAGAACACGGCCACCAGGAGGCCGGCTACCTCTCCACCGGACACGCGGCACCGCTTCCCTCGGTCGTCATGGAAGTCATTCGGGTTCTCAGGGGTCGTACGGGATGTACGGGTCGAGCTGGCCGCCGCCCGGCCGACGAGCCGGTGCGGGGCAGGCACCGACCTTATCGCGCCGGACCCGCCGCACCCCACCGAGATCTCGCGCCGCCAGCGGCGACGGCCCACGCGGCGTCGGCCGTGCCCGGAGACACCTCGGCCCGCCCGGCGTCCGGCACGGCGGTGTGCCGTGCGGCGCGGGGCGGGCCGGTGGCCGTGGGGAGCGGCCCCCGCGGCTCAGCGCGCGTAGTACTCGACGACCAGCTGCTCGTCGCAGACGACGGGGATCTCCTTGCGGTTCGGCTCCCGGTCGAGGCGGAACGCCAGCGCCTCCAGGTTGACCTCCAGGTAGCGCGGTACCTCGCCGTCCAGCGCGTAACCGCCCTCGCGGGCCACCTGGAAGGGGTGCTTGGACCGGCTGCGCTCGCGGACGGCGACGACGTCCTCCGGACGGAGTCGGTAGGAGGGCTTGTCGACCTTGCGGCCGTTGACCGCGATGTGGCCGTGCACGACCATCTGACGCGCCTGGTAGATGGTGCGCGCGAGCCCGGAGCGGAGCACCAGGGCGTCCAGCCGCCGCTCCAGTTCGACCACCAGCGCCTCGCCGGTCTTCTCGCCGGTCTTCCGGGCCCGCTCGTAGGCGCGGGCCATCTGGCGCTCGCTGATGTCGTACTGGGCGCGCAGCCGCTGCTTCTCCAGCAGCCGCACTTTGTAGTCGCTGCTCTGCTTGCGGCCCCGGCCGTGCTGTCCCGGCGGGTACGGGCGCTGCTCGAAGTACTTGACGGCCTTCGGAGTCAGCGCGATGCCGAGCGCGCGCGACTTCTTGACCTTGGGACGCGACTGGTTCACGTTGAACGGACCTCCATGTAAGTTAGGTGAGCCTTACCTTAACTGAGGAGGACGCATGTTTCGACCTGGGAATCCCCTGCCCGGTACGTGTACGACGGAGGACCAGCCGCGTCCCATGGAAGCCGCCCGGCGCCCGACCGGCGCCGAACGGGTACGAACCCTCGTTCAGTCCAGCGTATCCGCGATGCTGACCATTCCCGGCGCCGATCCGGCGGAGCCCCCGAAGCTCCCGGGCCCCGGAAACCCCGGGACGTCCGGGACGGAACCGGAGCGCCGGAGGCGCCGGGAGGGCCGCCCACGGCGGGAGCACGGCCTCGGCGCCCCCGCCGCGCGGACCGTGACCCCCGAGGGCGACATCGTCCTGCTGCTCCCCTCCGCCTGCCGGGCGGCCCGAGCCCTCGCGCACACCCGCGCCGAGGAGACGCCCGTGGTGATGGAACTCACCGACGTGGCGCCCGTCGCCGTACCGCAGCGGATCCGGGGACGGGCCTGGGTCGCGGGCTGGCTCACCCCGCCGCGCGGCGCCGAGCACACCCGCTGCGCCCGGCTGCTCGCCGCCGCCCACCCCGAGGCGCCCGCCTCCGGACCCGGCTGGACACTCGCCCGGCTTGAGGTGGGCGAGGCACGGGTGGACGACCTGTGGGGCGCCGAGCCCGTCGAGCCGGACGACTTCGCCGCCGCCCTCCCCGACCCGCTGGCCCCGCACGAGACCGAACTGCTCCAGCACCTCGCCACCGCCCACGCCCCGCAACTCCGGCGGCTCGGCGCCCTGCTGGCGAACCGCACCACCCGGGCGGACCGGGCCACGGCCGCGCGCGGGGACGTGGTACCGCTCGCCCTCGACCGGTACGGGCTGCGGCTGCGCGCCCACCAGCACGGCCGGTGCGCCGACGCGCGGTTCGACTTCCGGCGGCCCATCGACCACCTCCCCGAGCTGCGGCGGGAGATGCGGGCCCTCTTCGAGGCCGCCGGGGACTGACGGCGCCCCCACCCGGCGACCGCCACGACCGTCGAACCCCAGGGCACTCGGAACCCTCGGAGCGCTCGGAGACCGCGGAGCCCTCAACGCTCGGGCTCCCGGGCCCGGAGCCCGGCCTTCCGGACCTCAGCCCTCCCGGGACTCCGGCCGGACCGGCCGCTCCCCGGCGGGCTCCCCCGCGAGCCGCGCGCGGACCCGTTCGGCCACGTCCGCGTACCGCGCCTCGGCGCCGTACCGCGTCGGCTCGTAGTACCGCTTGCCGTGCACGCCGTCCGGCGCGTACTGCTGGGCGGCGATACCGCCGGGCAGATCGTGCGGGTACTGGTAGCCGGCGCCGTGCCCGAGCTTCCGCGCGCCCTGGTAGTGGCTGTCGCGCAGGTGCGCGGGGACCGGCCCGGCCAGGCCCGCCCGGACGTCGGCGAGGGCGGCGTCGACCGCCTTGTACGCGGCGTTCGACTTGGGGGCGAGCGCCAGCGCCACCACGGCCTGCGCCAGCGTGATCCGGGCCTCCGGGAAGCCGATCATCGCCACCGCCTGCGCGGCGGCGACCGTGGTCTGGAGCGCGGTGGGGTCGGCCATGCCGACGTCCTCGCTGGCGGAGATCATCAGCCGCCGGGCGATGAACCGCGGGTCCTCCCCCGCGTCCACCATCCGCGCCAGGTAGTGCAACGCCGCGTCGACGTCCGAACCGCGGATGGACTTGATCAGCGCGCTGGCGATGTCGTAGTGCTGGTCGCCGTCCCGGTCGTAAGCGACGGCGGCGCGGTCGACGGCCTCCTCCAGGGTGGCCAGCGAGATCTCCCCCTCCCCCTTGGCCAGCGCCGACCCGGCGCCCGCCTCCAGCGCGGTGAGCGCCCGGCGGCCGTCGCCCCCGGCCACCCGCAGCAGATGCGCCTCGGACTCCGTGGGCAGCGTGACCTGGCCGCCCAGCCCGCGCTCCTCCCGCACCGCGCGCCGGACGAGACCGCGAACGTCCTCGTCGGTCAGCGACTCCAGCGTGAGCAGCAGGGATCGGGAGAGCAGCGGGGAGATCACGGAGAAGTACGGATTCTCGGTGGTGGCCGCGATCAGCGTGACCCACCGGTTCTCCACCGCCGGGAGCAGCGAGTCCTGCTGGGCCTTGCTGAAGCGGTGGATCTCGTCGAGGAAGAGGACGGTGTCCTTGCCGTACGCGCCGGTGGAGCGGCGGGCGCTGTCGATGACCGCGCGCACCTCCTTGACCCCGGCGGTGATCGCGGACAGTTCGACGAACCGCTTGTCGGTGGCCTGACTGACGACGTACGCGAGGGTGGTCTTGCCGGTGCCGGGCGGACCCCAGAGCAGCACCGACGAGGGGCCCGCCGGACCGCCGGCCCCCTCCCCCACCAGGCGGCGCAGCGGGGAGCCGGGGCGCAGCAGGTGCTGCTGGCCGACTACCTCGTCCAGGCTGCGCGGGCGCATCCGGACGGCGAGTGGGCTCGCGGCCGGGTCCTTCTCCTGACGGTCCTCGGCGGCGGCGGTAAACAGGTCGGGCTCCACGCCGAAACCCTAAGCCACCTCACTGACGGGCGGCCCGGAGCGGGCCGCGCTCAGCTGGTCCAGAAGTCCCACCAGCGCGTCAGGATCAGGATCCCGATCAGGCCGATGTGCAGGACCGGCAGCACCCACGGGAACTCGCCGAGGAAGTCCCGGGCGACGGTGGGCGCGGGCAGGAAGCCGTGGCGCACGTTGTGTGCCGTGAGGTACCAGAACATGACGATGGTGGCCGCCCAGGCGAGGCAGCACCAGAGGCAGAGCGAGCCGATCTCGTACAGCGACTGGTACATCAGCCAGGTGCAGAAGCCGACGCCGAACAGGGCACCCGCGTTGAAGGTCAGCCAGTACCAGCGGGGCAGCCGGACTCGCGTGAGCAGGGTCACCCCGACGGCCACGACGATCGGGTAGGCGACCAGGCCCATCAGCGGGTTGGGGAAGCCGAAGGCGGTGGCCTGGTCGCTCTCCATGATGTTGTTGCAGGAGACGATCGGGTTGAGGCTGCACGCCGAGGAGAACTCGGGGTTCTCCGCCAGTTTGAGCTTGTCCAGGGTGATGACCCAGGCGGCGAGCGCCCCGGCGGCGCCGGTGACGATCAGCATCCACGCGAAGGCCAGGCTCGTGCCGACGGCACCGCCCGGGCCGCCGTCAGCCGCCTCGCGCGTTCCGTCCCGGGGTGCCGTCGTCGTCATCACGCCTTGCCGTCCCTATCGCTCGGTCGTTGCCGGTGCCGCCTCATTGTGCACCACCGGCCCGGCCGTCAACCCAGCTTCGCGCGCACTTCGGTCACCGCTCCGTCGAGCGGGACCGGGGTCTGCTCGCCCGTCCCGAGATCCTTCAACTGGGCGACGCCGTCGGCGAGATCCCGCTCGCCGAGGATCAGGGCGTAGCGGGCGCCGGAGCGGTTGGCGGACTTCATGGCGTTCTTCAGGCCCTTGCCGCCGTAGGCGAGGTCCGCCGCGACGCCCTCCCTCCGCAGCGCTGTGACCACGCCGAACAGCACCTCGCGGGCCTCCTCGCCGACCGGCACCGCGAACACGCCGGTCCCGTCGGGCACCTCGGTACCGACGCCCTCGGCCTCCAGCGCGAGCACCGTGCGGTCCACGCCCAGCGCCCAGCCGACCGAGGGCAGCGCGGGGCCGCCGAGCATCTCGGAGAGCCCGTCGTACCGGCCGCCGCCGCCGATGGCGGACTGCGAGCCGAGCCCGTCGTGGACGAACTCGAAAGTGGTACGCGTGTAGTAGTCGAGTCCCCGGACGAGTCGGGGGTCGTCCTCGTAGACCACCCCGGCGGCGTCCAGCAGCGACCGCACCCGCCGGTGGTACGCGGCGCACTCCGCGCACAGGTGGTCGCGCATCAGCGGGGCTCCGGTCAGCTGCCGCCGCACGCTCTCGCGTTTGTCGTCGAGGACCCGAAGGGGGTTGATCTCGACCCGGGCGCGGGTGTCCTCGTCGAGGTCGAGCCCGCGGAGGAACTCCTGGAGGGTGGCCCGGTAGCCGGGGCGGCAGGCGCGGTCACCGAGCGAGTTGAGCAGCAGCCGGAAGTCCCGCAGGCCCAGCGCGCGGTAGGCGTCGGCCGCCAGAATGATCAACTCGGCGTCCAGCGCCGGGTCCTCGGAGCCGATGGCCTCCGCTCCGACCTGTGAGAAGTGCCGGTACCTGCCCTTCTGCTGCCGCTCG
The DNA here is from genome assembly GCF_013450295.1 of Streptomyces sp. AJS327. Taxonomy (GTDB): domain Bacteria; phylum Actinomycetota; class Actinomycetes; order Streptomycetales; family Streptomycetaceae; genus Streptomyces. The sequence continues at coordinate 1,962,676 of NZ_SKBR01000001.1, read as the reverse complement.
TAGCGGTAGTAAGAGCCGGAGTACCAGAGCTTCACGGGCAGGTTGCCGCCCTTGTGCAGGTTGGCCTCCAGCGCCGCGCGCAGGACCGAGGCGGTGCCCTCGGGGCGCAGGGCGAGTTCGTCGCCGCCCTTGGTGGTGAGCGTGTACATCTCCTTGGTCACGATGTCGGTCGACTCGCCGACGCCGCGCGCGAAGAGCTCCACGCTCTCGAATCCGGGGGTCTCGATGTAGCCGTATCCCGCGCGGCGCAGCGGGGCGGAGAGCCCCTCGCGTACGGCGAGGAAGGCCGCGGAGCGCGGCGGGATCAGGTCGTAGGTGCCCTTGGGGGCCTGGAAGGTGCTCACGGAGACGTCTCGTCACAATCCTCGTCGCGGGGCGGCGCCGGTTCCGCCGCCCGGGCCGCCGGCGGCCACCTCCCGCAGGAACGGGTTGGTGGAGCGCTCGCGGCCGATGGTGGTCTGGGGGCCGTGCCCGGCCAGCACCACGGTCTCGTCCTCCAGTGGCAGGCACACGCGGGCCAGCGACCGCAGGATCTCGGCGTGGTCGCCGCCGGGCAGGTCGGTGCGTCCGACGGAGCCGGCGAACAGCAGGTCGCCCGAGAACAGGACCGGGGGTACGTCGGCCTGTTCGGGCGTCCGGAAGGTCACCGACCCCTTGGTATGGCCCGGGGCGTGTGCCACGCCGAACTCCATCCCGGCCAGTTCGAGGCGCGCGCCGTCGGTGAGTTCGGCCACGTCGTCCGGTTCGCCGACGGTCAGCTCGCCCATCAACTGCTGCCCGATCGTCCGGCCGAGGGCCTTCTCGGGGTCGCTCATCATGAACCGGTCGTCCGGGTGGATCCAGGCCGGTACGCCGTGCGCCCCGCAGACGGGGACGACGGACGCGACGTGGTCGATGTGGCCGTGGGTGAGGATCACCGCGACCGGCTTCAGCCGGTGCTTGGCCAGGGTCTCCTCGACGCCCTGGGTGGCCTGGTGGCCCGGGTCGATGATCACGCACTCTTCGCCTGCGGCCGGGGCGACCAGGTAACAGTTGGTCCCCCAGGCCCCGGCGGGGAACCCGGCAACGAGCACGATCGTCCTTCTGTCGTCGTCTCAGCGGTGGATGGCCCTGCCCGTGGATCCGGCGGATCCGCGGGCCTGTGGATCAGGCAGGTCACAGCCTAACGGCGGGGGTCACGGCACCGCGAACCCGTATACGGTACGGGCCGGGCGCACCGGAGACGGCCGGAGCGGATCAGCTCCGGCCACCGGCCGCCCGAACCGTCCCCGACACACGCACGGCCCGAAGGAGTCGAACCGTGGTCAGCAGTGAGCAGCGGAGGAAACAGCTCGCCAAGGAGAAGTACCTCCGGCAGCAGGAGCGCCGGGCGGCGGCCAGGCGCCGGGCCCGTCTCCGCAACAGCGGTATCGCCTGCGGGGTGGCGCTCGTCCTCGCGGCGGGTGGCGCCTACGCCTACTCCGGCGGCCTCAACGGTGACGAGGAGGACGACGCGGCGGAGAACGCCGCCGCCGAGCAGGAGCCCAGCAAGGCCCCGGACCCCTGTGACAAGCCCGGCGAGGGCAAGCCGAAGGGCGGGCAGTGGAAGAAGGAGCCCGCGATGTCGATCGACCGCTCCGCTGACTACGCCATGTCGCTGGACACCACGTGCGGTGACATCGAGATCGACCTGGACGCCGCGAAGGCGCCGCACACCGTGAACTCCTTCAACTTCCTGGCCGGGAAGGGGTACTTCGACCGCACCCGCTGTCACCGTCTGGTGGACAGCTCCATCCACGTCCTCCAGTGCGGCGATCCGCAGGGAACCGGAGCGGGTGGCCCCGGGTACACCATCCCGGACGAGAACCTCAAGTCGAAGAAGATCAAGGGCAACACCTACCCGGCGGGCACCGTCGCGATGGCCAACCAGTACGACCCGCAGAGCAAGAAGGGCAAGAACTCCGGGGGCAGCCAGTTCTTCCTGGTCTTCAAGGACAGCCAACTCCCGCCCTACTACACGCCGTTCGGCAAGATCACCAAGGGGATGGACACGCTGGAGAAGATCGCCGGAGCGGGCACCGCGATGGGCCCGCAGGGCCCGACCGAGGCGCCCAACGCGACGGTCGTGATCAAGAAGGCGGAGGTCGGCACCTCCTGACCCCGCCAGCCCCCGAATTCCGACCGCGCGGAGTGCGGACAGCGCAGCCCGGGTTCGCTTATGTTGGCGTTGTGTAGGGTGCCTGCGCCGACAGCCAGAGTGTTCCCCACCGGTCCCGCCGTCCGTGCGAGCGGCCGGTTCCGCCGGGCGGACGGAAACCCCCGGCTGCTGTCGGCCGGACGACAACTGTGGACGATGCCGGGGGCACCTGCCCCCTCGTAGGCGTCATGTGGAGGAGGCGGCGTGAGCAGCGACCCGTGGGGCCGCGTCGACGAGGCGGGGACTGTGTACGTGCGGACTGCGGACGGCGAGCAGGTCGTCGGCTCGTGGCAGGCGGGCTCGCCGGAGGAGGCCCTCGCCTACTTCAAGCGCAAGTACGAGGGGCTGGTCGTCGAGATCGGGCTCCTGGAGAGGCGGGTGCGGACCACCGACCTGTCGGCCAAGGACGCCACGACGGCGATCGAGCACCTGCGGGAGCAGGTGGACGCGCACCACGCCGTGGGCGATCTCGACGCCCTGCGGCGCCGTCTCGACACGCTGCTGGCCAGCGTCGAGGAGCGCCGCCAGGAGCGGAAGGCGCGGAAGGCGGAAGCGGCGGAGGAGTCCCGGCGGGCCAAGGAGGAACTGGTCGCCGAGGCCGAGGAGCTGGCCCAGAGCGAGCAGTGGCGGGCGGCCGGGGAGCGGCTGCGCGCCCTCGTCGACACCTGGAAGGGGCTGCCGCGCCTCGACCGCAAGTCCGACGACGAGCTGTGGCACCGCTTCTCCCACGCCCGTTCCGCCTTCTCGAAGCGGCGCAAGGCGCACTTCGCCCGGCTCGACGCGCAGCGCGAGGAGGCGAGGCAGCGCAAGGAGAAGCTGGTCTCCGAGGCGGAGGCGCTGTCCGACTCCCGGGACTGGGGGCCGACGGCCGCCAAGTACCGCGAGCTGATGCAGGACTGGAAGGCCGCGGGCCGCGCCCAGCGGGAACACGAGGACGACCTGTGGCGCCGCTTCCGGGCCGCGCAGGACGTCTTCTTCCAGGCCCGCAGCGCGGTCTTCGCCGAGCGCGACAGCGAGCAGCGCGAGAACCTCACCGTGAAGGAGGAGCTGGCGACCGAGGCCGAGCGGCTGCTGCCGATCACCGACCTCAGGTCGGCCCGCACCGCCTTCCGCGCGCTCAACGAGCGCTGGGACGCGGTGGGTCACGTGCCGCGCGACGCCCGCCCGAAGGTGGAGGGGCGGATGCAGGCGGTGGAGCGGGCGATCCAGGAGGCCGAGGAGACCGAGTGGCGCCGCAGCAACCCGGAGGCCCGCGCCCGCGCCGCCGGTCTGACGGGCCAGCTACAGGACGCCGTGGACCGGCTCCGGAGCGATATCGAGAAGGCCCGGGAGGCGGGTAACACCGCCAAGGCGGACAAGCTGGAGAAGGAACTGGCCGGCCGGCAGATGCTGCTGGACCAGGCGATGAAGGGGCTGGAGGAGTTCGGCGGCTGACCCCGCCCGCGGCCCCGCCGCGCCGATCCACGACGAGGCCCGCCCTCCTGGACACACCAGGCCGGGGCGGGCCTCCCGTCCGCTTCGACGGGGCCGGTCGCGGGGCGGAGGGCGGCGGCTACTGGCGGCGGGCCGAGGTCACCCGGTACACGTCGTAGACGCCCTCGACGCCACGCACCGCCTTGAGCACGTGGCCGAGGTGTTTCGGGTCGCCCATCTCGAAGGTGAACCGGGAGGTGGCCACCCGGTCCCGGGAGGTCTGCACGGCGGCCGAGAGGATGTTGACGTGCTGGTCGGACAGGACCCGGGTGACGTCCGAGAGCAGCCGTGACCGGTCCAGCGCCTCCACCTGGATCGCCACCAGGAAGACGGACGACTGGGTGGGCGCCCACTCGACCTCCAGGATCCGCTCCGGTTCGCGGGAGAGCGAGTCGACGTTGACGCAGTCGCCCCGGTGCACCGAGACGCCGCTGCCCCGGGTGACGAAGCCGATGATCGGGTCTCCGGGCACCGGGGTGCAGCACCGGGCGAGCTTGACCCACACGTCGTCCACGCCCTTGACGACCACGCCCGGATCGGCGTTGGCGCGCCGCTTCGACCGGGAGGGCACGGGGGGCGCGGTCTCCGCGAGGTCCTCGCCCGCGGCCTCCTCCCCGCCGAGGAACTGCACGAGCTTCTGCACGACGCTGTGCGCGGAGACGTGTCCCTCACCGATCGCGGCGTACAGCGCGGAGATGTCCGGATAGCGCATCTCGTGGGCCAGGGTCACCAGCGAGTCCCCGGTGAGGATGCGCTGGATCGGCAGGTTCTGTTTGCGCATCGCCCGGGCGATGGCGTCCTTGCCCTGCTCGATGGCCTCGTCACGGCGTTCCCTGGTGAACCAGGCGCGGATCTTGTTGCGGGCCCGGGGCGACTTGACGAAGCTCAGCCAGTCCCGGGAGGGGCCGGCGCCCGGCGCCTTGGAGGTGAAGACCTCGACGGTGTCGCCGTTGTCCAGCGTGGACTCCAGCGGCACCAGCCGTCCGCCGACCCGGGCGCCGATCGTGCGGTGCCCGACCTCGGTGTGCACCGCGTAGGCGAAGTCCACCGGGGTCGCCCCGGCGGGCAGCGCTATCACGTCGCCCTTGGGCGTGAAGACGAAGACCTCGTTCCGGGACAGGTCGAAGCGGAGCGACTCCAGGAACTCCCCCGGGTCCTCCGTCTCCTTCTGCCAGTCGAGGAGCTGACGCAACCACGACATGTCGTCGACCGCTTCCCGGCTCCCCTTGCCCGCCGTGCGCGGGACGTCGGTGCGCACCTTGGAGGCGCCGGCGACCGCCTGCTGCTTGTACTTCCAGTGCGCGGCGATGCCGTACTCGGCCCGGCGGTGCATGTCGAAGGTGCGGATCTGGAGCTCCACCGGCTTGCCGCCGGGGCCGATCACCGTCGTGTGCAGCGACTGGTACATGTTGAACTTGGGCATCGCGATGTAGTCCTTGAACCGCCCCGGCACCGGGTTCCACCGCGCGTGCACGGTGCCCAGCGCCGCGTAGCAGTCCCGGACGGTGTCCACCAGGACCCGGATGCCCACCAGGTCGTAGATCTCGGCGAAGTCCCGGCCGCGCACGATCATCTTCTGGTACACGCTGTAGTAGTGCTTGGGACGGCCGGTGACGGTCGCCTTGATCCGGGCGGCCCGCAGGTCACGCTGGACCTCGTCGGTGACGACGGCCAGGTACTCGTCGCGCTTGGGAGCGCGCTCCGCCACCAGCCGCACGATCTCGTCGTACATCTTGGGGTAGAGGATCGCGAAGGCGAGGTCCTCCAGCTCCCACTTGATGGTGTTCATGCCGAGCCGGTGGGCGAGCGGGGCGAAGATCTCCAGCGTCTCGCGGGCCTTCTGCTCCTGCTTCTCCCTCCGCAGGTACCGCATCGTGCGCATGTTGTGCAGCCGGTCCGCCAGCTTGATGACCAGCACCCGCGGGTCCCGCGCCATCGCGACGACCATCTTGCGCACCGTCTCGGCCTGCGCGGCCTCGCCGAACTTGACCTTGTCCAGCTTGGTGACGCCGTCCACGAGCAGCGCGACCTGCTCCCCGAAGTCACGGCGGAGCGTGTCCAGGCCGTACTCGGTGTCCTCCACGGTGTCGTGCAGCAGCCCGGCCATCAGCGTCGCCGGGTCCATCCCCAGCTCCGCGAGGATGGTGGTGACCGCGAGCGGGTGGGTGATGTACGGATCGCCGCTCTTGCGCTTCTGCCCCCGGTGCCAGCGCTCGGCCACCTGGTAGGCCCGCTCGATCTGGCGCAGCGTGGAGGACTCGATCTTCGGGTCGTTGCTCCGCACTATGCGCAGCAGCGGCTCCAGCACCGGGTTGAACGGGCTGGAACGCTGCACCCCGAGCCGGGCGAGCCGGGCCCGGACCCGGTTCGAGGAACCGGAGCGGCCGGACACCCCGGAGACGGCCCGGGTCGGGTTCGCGGGCTCGGCGGCCGTCTGCGGGCCGCGCTCGGCCCGCGGCTCGGATCCGGGCTCCGCCGGCGCGGAGGAGCGCTGCTCGCGGGCGCCACTCCGCTGACCGTCCCGGCCCGCACCGGGCGCGGTCTCGCGGGCACCCTGGTGCTGGCCGGTGGTCAGTGGCTGGGCCTCGTCTGGCAAGAGCACTCCTCGTCGGACCCCGGGTCGGACTGCCATGGTAGCCACCTCGCCCGGCGCCCCCGCCGCCACGGGTCCAGGCCCCGGTGCGGGGCGGCCCGCTCCGGGCGGAGGCGGTGGACCCTCGCGCGGGAGCCGGGGCGGCCCGGGATTCCGCCATCCGGGCGAGGCGGCACCGTCCGCGCCACGTCAGACCCGCAGCAGCGCCTCCAGCGGGGCACCGTCCAGCTCCGGGAGGAGCCGCTCCCGGCCCGCGAGGAAGTCCAGCTCCAGCAGGACGGCGACGCCCGCCACCGCCGCGCCGGACCGGCGTACCAGCTGGAGGGCCGCCGCCGCGGTACCGCCGGTGGCCAGCACGTCATCAATGACCAGCACCCGGTCGTCCGGGGTCAGGCCGCCCTCCTGCATCTCGATCGCGGTGCTGCCGTACTCCAGGTCGTAGCTCTGGGCGAGGGTCATCCCGGGGAGCTTGCCCGGCTTGCGGACCGGTACGAAACCGGTGTGCGCGCGGACGGCGACCGGGGCCGCCAGTATGAAGCCGCGCGCCTCCAGCCCGACGACCTTGGTCGCCCCGCTCTCCCGGCAGATCTCGGCCAGCACCTCGGTGAGCGCCGTGAACGCCCGCGGGTCGGCCAGCAGCGGGGTGATGTCCTTGAACATCACGCCCGGCTTGGGGAAGTCGGGCACGTCTCGGATGCGGCCAACGAGCAGCTCCCGCACCTCGGTCGGTACGGCGCGGGTGACGGGACTCTGGTCAGTCATGCGGAACATGTTCTCACCCGCCCGCCACGACTCCGGCCACGGCCGTCACTTCAGGCGCCATCGCCCGGTCCGGGGCCGCGACGCGGGACACGGGCCCTCCGGACACACCGGTGGCCCCGCTCCACCGGAGCGGGGCCACCGTGCCGTGCCGGGTGTCAACTCACCGGCGCTTGCCGGACGGCCGCCCCCGGTTCCGGTTGCGTGCGGCCGGCTGACGCCGCTGGCCCCCACCGGACGAGGCTCCCGCTCCGGCCGTGGCCGCCACGGTCTCCTCCTCGTCCTCGGCTGCGAGGTCGTCCTCCGCCTCCGGTTCGTCCGCCCCGGCCTCCGGCTCGGTGCGGCCCTCGGCCTTGAGCCGCTTGGCCCGGACCCGCTTGGCCAGCGCCTTCATCTGCGGCTCGCGCTCCTTGAAGTCCGCGACCAGTGGCGTCGCGATGAAGATCGAGGAGTACGCCCCGGCCGCGAGGCCGACGAAGAGCGAGAGGGCGATGTCGTTCAGCATGCCACCGCCCAGCATCCCGCCACCGATGAACAGCAGACCGGCCACCGGGAGCAGCGCGACGATGGTGGTGTTGATCGACCGCACCAGCGTCCCGTTGATGCTGCGGTTGGCGATCTCGCTGTAGGTGAAGCGGGTCTGTTTGGTAACGCCCCTGCTGGCCTCTCTGAGCCCGTCGAAGACGACGACGGTGTCGTAGAGGGAGTAGCCGAGGATGGTGAGCAGACCGATCACGGTGCCCGGCGTCACTTCGAATCCCACCAGGGAGTAGACGCCGACGGTGATGGTGATGTCGTGGATGAGGGCGATCAGCGCGGCCATCGCCATCCGCCATTCGAAGGCGATGGCCAGATAGATCACCACGAGCACCATGAAGATCCCCAGGCCCAGCCAGGCCTTGTTGGCGATCTGCTCGCCCCAGCTGGGTCCGACCAGCTGGGCGTCGATCCGGTCGAAGTCGACCTTCAGCTCCTTGGCCAGCTCCTCCTTGACGTGCGTCGAGGTCTCGGTGTCGACACCGGCGATCTGGACGCGCATCCCGCCGTCGCCCAGCTGCTGGACGATGGCCATGTGGCCGGAGGCCTCCTCGGCCGTCTCCGTGGCGTGCTGCACGGAGGCCGAGGTCGACGGGGTGGTGAGGACGGCGCCGCCCTCGAACTCGATGCCCATGTTCAGGCCGCGGACGGCGAGGCCGACGATCGCCGTGATGGTGATCAGGATCGAGACGCCGTACCAGAACATCCGCTTGCCGACGAAGTCGTACCCGACCTCACCGCGGTATAGCCGGGCGCCGAGATTGCCGAGGCGTGACATCTCAGGCCTCCTTCGGTTCGCTGCTGACGGCGGACGGACGGCGGCGGCGCAGCGGGGGCTGGGCGCCGAGCCTCCTGGGATCGAGACCGGACCAGGAGTGACCCTTCGCGAAGAACGTCTTCCGGGCCAGCAACGTCATCACCGGCCTGGTGAAGAAGAAGACCACCACGACGTCCAGCGCCGTGGTCAGGCCCAGGGTGAAGGCGAAGCCCTGCACCTTGCCGACGGTGACGACGAACAGCACCGCCGCGGCGAGGAACGAGACGAAGTCGGAGACGAGGATGGTGCGCCGGGCGCGCGGCCAGGCGCGCGCCATGGCCGGCTGGAGGCTCCGGCCCTCGCGTACCTCGTCTCTGATGCGTTCGAAGTACACGATGAAGGAGTCCGCCGTGATGCCGATGGCGACGATCGCGCCGCAGACGGCGGGCAGGTTCAGCGCGAAGCCGATACCCGGACCCAGCAGGGTCATGATCGTGTACGTGAGGATGCCGGAGACGATCAGGCTGGCGATCGCGATCAGGGCGAGGCCCCGGTAGTAGGCGACCATGTAGATGATGACCAGCGCCAGTCCGATGGCGCCGGAGATGAGGCCCGCCTTGAGCTGCTCGCTGCCGAGCGCCGGGGTCACCGTGGTGACGTCCGATTCCTCGAAGGTCAGCGGCAGGGCGCCGTAGGAGAGGATGTTGCCGAGTTCCTCGGCCGACTCCTGGGTGAAGTTGCCCTCGATCTGGGCGTTGTTCGACAGCTGCTGCCGAACCGAGGGGGCGGAGACGATCTCTCCGTCGAGGACGATCGCGAACTGGTTCTGCGGCGGAGCCTTCCGGGAGATGTCACCGGTGATCTTCGCGAACTTGTCCGAGCCGGTGCCGTCGAACGACATCTGGACGATCCACTGGCCCTTGTCGTCCAGCACGCCCTCGGCGTCCTTGACGTTCTTGCCCTCTACCGCGACGGGGCCGAGCGCGTACTTGTAGCCCTGCTCCTCGTCGCAGGCGACGACGGGTTCCTTGTCCTTCGTGTTGGCCGCCTCGCGGGCGACCTTGGAGCGCGCCTCCGCGCTGGAGCAGTCAGCGGCCTCCAGCTTCTTCCCCAACTTCCCCGGGAGGCCCGGGGGCTGTGGTGGCTGCTGCTGCGGTGGTGCGGTCGGGGTGGGCTCCTTCGGCTTCTCGGAGCCCTTCGGGGTGGGTTCGTCATCCGCCGCCGTGGCCAGGGCCTGGTCTCCTCTGTGGCCCTGCGGCGACGGTTGGACTTCGGGTTCTCCGTCCTCCTCTCCCTCGTCCCCGCTGGATTTGTCTCCCCGTTGGCCGGACTCGCCGTCCTGATCGCCTCTGTCGCCGTTCTCCCCTGACTTCTCGCCCTTGGATCCGGCGGACGAGGACGGGGAGGGCTTCGGCTTGGGCTGCGCGGTCGCGGGCACTCCGGTGAGCACCGGACGGAATCCGAGGTGGGCCGTGGTGCCGACCTGTTCCCTCGCCTGTGCGGAGTCGGTCCCCTTCGGGATGTTGACGACGATGTGCTTGTCGCCCTGCGTCTGCACTTCGGCTTCCTGCACGCCCAGGCCGTTGACGCGCCGCTCGATGATGCTCACGGCGGTGTCCATGTTGGACTGGTTGATCGCGTTCGGTTTGCCGGGCTGGTTCTTGGCCTCCAGGGTGATGCTCGTGCCACCCGCCAGGTCGATCCCCAGCCGGGGGGTCGTCTCACCGGAGGCGAACATCCCTCCGGTCAAACCCAGCATGACCAGCAGGATCAGCGTCAGGGAGCGCCATGGCCTCCCCTGCCCTCCCGGGGACCTGCGGCCCCTCTTCGGTGCTGCCACCTTCTCGTCTCTCCCTGTCCAACCGCCCCTCCCGGCTGGTGAGCCCGGCCGGGTGGCCATGCGGCGCAACGTGGTCTACGGACGCGCGGCGCCGCCGGACCCGGTCAGTGGTCCGGCGGCGCCGACCCTACTGTCACTTCGCGTCGGAGTCTCCGTCCCGCTTGGCGTCCTTGGACTGCGCGTCCTTGGACTGCGACTCCGGGGCGTCCTCCCCGTCGTCTTCGGCCTCCTCCCGGGGAGCACCGGACTTCTTGTCCAGCTCGACCTGGTCGTCGGCACCGGAGGTGTCCCCGGTCAGCGCGGAGGCGTCGTCGGGGACAACGGTCCCATCGACATCGAGGTCACTGTCCTGCGTGTCATTGACGATGCGCTCGAACTCCTCGGCCTCCAGGACGGCGCCGACGGCGTTCTTGGCGTAAAGAGCGTGCACACCGGGAGCCAGCTCCAGGAGGACCGTGTCCTCACGGACCTCCTTGACGCTGGCGTACATGCCACCGATGGTGCGGACGCCCGTGCCCGGCTGCATCTGGTCACGCATCTCGACGGCCTGGCGCTGCTTCTTCTTTGCCGAGCGGGTCATCAGGAACATCGCCCCGATGAGCACGATGAAGGGGAGGAGAGCAATAGGATCCACGGCGGAAGAAATTCCTTCACACGGCCGCGCCACGGCGGCCTGGTTTGCGGGGGTGGGCATGCCGCCACAGGGGCGGCGTCGGCGGAGTCTAGGCGAGGTCTCGCCGAAGGAACAACGTCAAGCATCGCACCGGGGTTCCTGGAGCGACGAGCCCCGCGCGCCCTCACACCCCGAAGAGTCCGTCTTGTCCGTTTTTGCCCGAGGTGCCGTCCGCGCCCCTTCCTGACTGAACCGAGTGACCCACCTGGCCGGTCTGCTGGGGAGGCACCAGCCCGAGGTGGCTCCAGGCCGCCGGGGTCGCGACCCGCCCCCGGGGAGTGCGGGCCAGCAGCCCCTCGCGCACCAGGAAGGGCTCGGCGACCTCCTCCACCGTCTCCCGCTCCTCCCCCACCGCGACGGCCAGGGTGGAGAGGCCCACCGGACCCCCCGCGAAGAGGGTGAGCAGCGCGTGCAGCACGGCACGGTCCAGCCGGTCGAGGCCGCGCGCGTCCACCTCGTAGACCTCCAGGGCGTTGCGCGCCGTCTCCCTGTCGACCACGCCGTCCCCCTTGACCTGCGCGTAGTCGCGGACCCGGCGCAGCAGTCGGTTGGCGATACGGGGCGTGCCGCGCGAACGCCCGGCGATCTCCGCCGCGCCCTGGGGATCCGCCTCGACGGCCAGCAGCTGGGCCGAACGGTGGATGACGCGCTCCAGTTCGGCCGGTTCGTAGAACTCCATGTGGGCCGTGAAGCCGAAGCGGTCACGCAGCGGCGGGGGCAGCAGCCCGGCCCGGGTGGTGGCGCCGACGAGGGTGAAGGGCGGCAGTTCCAGCGGGATGGCGGTGGCCCCCGGACCCTTGCCGACGATGACGTCGACCCGGAAGTCCTCCATGGCCATGTACAGCATCTCCTCCGCCGGACGGGACATCCGGTGGATCTCGTCGAGGAAGAGCACCTCCCCTTCCTGGAGGGAGGAGAGGATCGCGGCGAGGTCCCCGGCGTGCTGGATCGCGGGCCCCGAGGTGATCCGGATCGGCGCCTCCATCTCCGCCGCGATGATCATGGAGAGGGTGGTCTTGCCGAGACCGGGCGCCCCGGACAGCAGCACGTGGTCGGCCGTGCTCCCCCGGGCGCGCGCCGCGCGCAGCACCAGGTCGAGCTGTTCACGCACCCTCGGCTGACCAACGAACTCGGCGAGCCCCTTGGGACGCAGCGCGGCCTCGACGGCCTGGTCGTCGCCGTCGGCCACGGAGCCGACCAGGCGGGGCTCCCCGGCGGTGAACCCCGCCGCCCCGGCGCCCCCGGCGGCGGCCTCCGCGGTCTCGTCCGTCTCGTCCCAGTTCATCGTGGATGCCCCATCGTCGTCAGCGGCGTCGTGCGCGGGGTGCCGGGGGGCGGGGTGCGCCGCGCCCGGTGGCGGAACCGCACGTCAGCGTGTCCGGTTGAGGGTCTGGAGGGCGGCGCGCAGCAGCTGCGGCACGGGGGGCGTGGCGCCCTGGGCGGCCAGCTCCTCGGCCTGCGGGGCGACGGCCTCGACCGCGTCCTCCGCCTCCCGCCCGGCGTAGCCGAGGCCGACGAGCGCCGCGTGCAGCTGTTCCCGCCAGCCGGGGGGCGCCTGCGCGGGCGCGCCCGCGCCCGGCCGCGGAACGGAGCCGACCGGTTCGCCGAGCCGGTCCTTGAGTTCGAGCAGCAGCTTCTGCGCGCCCTTCTTCCCGATACCGGAGACGGCGGTGAGCGCCTTCTCGTCCCCGGTGGACACCGCCCGGCGCAGGGCGTCCGGACTGTGCGTCGCCAGCATGGCCTGGGCCAGCCGGGGCCCGACCCCGCTGGCGGTCTGGAGCAGCTCGAACACCTGCCGTTCGTCGTCCTCCGCGAAGCCGTAGAGAGTGAGGGAGTCCTCACGGACGACGAGCGAGGTGGCCAGCCGGGCGTGCTCGCCGACCCGGAGTCCGGCGAGGGTTCCCGGCGCGCACTGGACGGCCATGCCCACGCCCCCGACCTCCAGCACGACGGAGTCCGGGGCGAGGGCCGCGACCGGACCGGCGACGAACGCGATCATCGAGCTGTTCCCTTCCTGGCGGGCGCGGCGGCGTCCGGGAGCACGGCCGGGCCGGAGGTTCCGGCGGCCCGCTGGAGGCGGTGGAGCGCCGGGGCGCGCCAGATGTGACAGATGGCGAGGGCGAGGGCGTCCGCCGCGTCGGCCGGCTTCGGGGGACCCGGGAGGCGCAGCAGCCGGGTCACCATCGCCCCGACCTGCGCCTTCTCGGCGCGACCTGTGCCGGTGACGGCGGCCTTGACCTCGCTCGGGGTGTGGAGCGCGACCGGCAGTCCGCGGCGTGCGGCGCAGAGCATGGCGACGGCGCTGGCCTGGGCGGTACCCATGACGGTACGGACGTTGTGCTGGCTGAACACCCGCTCCACCGCGACCGCTTCGGGGCGGTGGGTCTCCAGCCACTCCTCTATGCCGCGTTCGATCAGCACCAGCCGCTCCGCGACGGGGCTGTCCGAGGGGGTGCGCACGACCCCCACGCCGGCCATGGTCAGCGGCCGGCCCGCGCTTCCGTCGACGACGCCGACCCCGCACCGGGTCAGCCCCGGGTCCACCCCGAGCACACGCACGCGGCACCCCTTTCCCGGCCGGGCACGGCCGGCCGCCTCGGTCACACCGCAGCAGGCTAGTGGGCGGCACCGACAGCGCTCCGGCTCCGGTACGCGGGACGCCCGGCGCGTCACCCCGTCCGTGGCCGGACGGGCGAGGAGGCGGGGCGCCGCGGTCGCGGTGACGGGCAGTCAGCCACGCCCCGGCGCGCGGACGCGGGGCCAGAAAGCCGGAGGCACGGGGTCGGTGCCCCGCGCCGCTCAGGCGTCGACCTTGGCCATCACGTCGTCGGGCACGTCGAAGTTGGCGTAGACGTTCTGCACGTCGTCGCTGTCCTCAAGGGCGTCGATCAGCTTGAAGATCTTGCGGGCGCCCTCCTCCTCCAGCGGCACCTGCACGCTGGGCAGGAAGCTGTTGTCGGCGGAGTCGTAGTCGATCCCGGCGTCGACCAGCGCGCTGCGGACGGCGACCAGGTCGGTGGGCTCGCTCACCACCTCGAAGCTCTCACCGAGGTCGTTGACCTCCTCGGCGCCCGCCTCCAGCACCGCGGTCAGGATGTCGTCCTCGCCCAGGCCCGCCTCGGCGTTCGGGACGATCACCACGCCCTTGCGGCTGAACAGGTAGGAGACGGAGCCCGGGTCGGCCATGGAGCCGCCGTTGCGGGTCATCGCGACGCGGACGTCCGAGGCGGCGCGGTTGCGGTTGTCGGTAAGGCACTCGATGAGCACCGCGACACCGTTCGGGCCGTACCCCTCGTACCAGATGGTCTCGTACTCGGCGCCGCCGGCTTCCAGCCCGGCGCCGCGCTTGACCGCGCTGTCGATGTTCTTGTTCGGGACCGACTGCTTCTTCGCCTTCTGGATGGCGTCGTACAGCGTGGGGTTGCCGTCCGGGTCGGCGCCGCCGGTTCGCGCCGCGACCTCGATGTTCTTGATCAGCTTCGCGAAGAGCTTGCCACGCTTGGCATCGATCACGGCCTTCTTGTGCTTGGTGGTTGCCCACTTAGAGTGGCCGGACACAGCCTCGCTCCTTCACAGTCGCGTCGGTCAACGCGGAGATCCTACCGTCAGCGACCGGGCGTACCGACCGGGTGGCGGTCCGGCCGCCTTCCGTACGCTGCGATCTCTCCCGTTCTCGCCCGTTTCCCGACCCGTCGGTCCGGCCGGCCGGTGCGTCCGGCGTATCGCTGTTCCGGGCTCCGCGCGGGCGGGACGGGGCGGCGGCCACGCGCTCGCCCCGCCGTGGCCGTCAGCCGCCCTGGGGACGTCCCGCGGCGGCGACCATGCCGACGAAGTGGGCGTGCACCCGGTGGTCGCCGGTGAGTTCGGGGTGGAACGAGGTGGCCAGCAGCGTCCCCTGACGCACCGCGACGGGGTGACCGTCGTACTCGGCGAGGACCTCGGTCCCGGCGCCGGCGGACTCCACCCACGGGGCACGGATGAAGACGCCCTCGACGGATCCGCCCGCGATCCCGCGCATCTCGATCGCCGCCTCGAAGGACTCGTTCTGCCGTCCGAAGGCGTTCCGGCGGACGGTCATGTCGATCCCGCCGACCGTCTCCACCACCGCGTCCGGCGCCCCGCCGTCCGCCGCGTCGAGGATCTTGTCCGCCAGCAGGATCATGCCCGCGCAGGAGCCGTAGGCCGGCATGCCCGCGCGCACCCGGGCCCGCAGGGGCTCCAGCAGGCCGAAGGCGCTGGCCAGCTTGGACATGGTGGTCGACTCGCCACCGGGGATGACGAGCCCGTCGACGGCGGCCAGCTCCTCGACCCGCCGCACGGTGCGCGGGGTGGCCCCGGCGGCCGTGAGGGCGGCCAGGTGCTCGCGGACGTCGCCCTGGAGGGCGAGTACCCCGATCACGGGGGCGGGGGCGGCGTCGGGGGTGTTGCTCACGGATACCTCAGGGGGGTCGAACCGGCGGGCGGACAGGGAGCGGTGGCCCACCGCGAGGTGCGGTGGGCCACCGGACGGTGGGCCGGGGTGCCCGTCGTCACCAGCCGCGGTTGGCGTACCGCTGGTTCTCCGGGAGGGTGTCGCAGTTGATGCCGACCATGGCCTCGCCCAGGCCGCGCGAGACGTCCGCGATGACCTTCGGGTCGTCGTAGTACGTGGCGGCCTTGACGATGGCGGCGGCCCGCTTGGCGGGATCGCCGGACTTGAAGATGCCAGAGCCCACGAAGACGCCCTCGGCGCCGAGCTGGCGCATCAGCGCCGCGTCGGCGGGGGTGGCGACGCCACCGGCCGAGAAGAGCACGACCGGCAGCCTGCCCAGCCGCGCGACCTCCTTGACCAGCTCGTACGGGGCGCGCAGCTCCTTGGCCGCGGCGTACAGCTCGGTGTCGTCGAGGACGGTGAGACGGCCGATGCCGTTCCTGATCTCCCGCATGTGACGCACGGCCTCGACGACGTTGCCGGTGCCCGCCTCGCCCTTGGAGCGGATCATGGCCGCGCCCTCGGCGATCCGGCGCAGCGCCTCTCCGAGGTTGGTGGCGCCGCAGACGAACGGGGTGGTGAAGGCGAACTTGTCGCTGTGGTTGACCTCGTCGGCCGGGGTGAGCACCTCGGACTCGTCGATGTAGTCGACGCCCAGCGCCTGGAGGACCTGCGCCTCGACGAGGTGGCCGATGCGGGACTTGGCCATCACGGGGATGGAGACGGCGCTGATGATGCCGTCGATCATGTCGGGGTCGGACATGCGGGCGACGCCGCCGTCCTTGCGGATGTCGGCGGGAACGCGCTCCAGCGCCATCACGGCGACGGCACCGGCGTCCTCGGCGATCTTCGCCTCGTCCGGGGTGACGACATCCATGATCACGCCGCCCTTGAGCTGCTCGGCCATGCCGCGCTTGACGCGCGCCGTACCGGTCTCGGGGGTCTGGGCTGCGGTGGCGGGGGACGGAGTGGACACGGTTTGACCTCACTCGACGGTAAAAGTACGACAGGACCATCGTAGGTCCCGCGATATGAGAGTCGACGATCGGGACGGTGGCGGAAAGGGCCAATCATCCGCCGGTGGCCTGCGTCTTCCCGGTCGGGCGGCGCTCCGGCCAGCTCCGGACGGGACCCGGGGCCCGGCCTCCGGTCAGCCGGAGGTCCGGGTGGAGAGCCGGGCGGGCGGCTCGTCGTCCATCTCGAAGGCGAGCGGGAAGGGCGCGTGGCCCGCCAGCCGGAACCAGCGCACCGTGCGGTGTCTGCGGAGGGCGCGCGCGGCGCGTACCGCGTCGTTGTGGAACCGCCGCGCCATCGGCACCCGCCGTATGGCGGCGGCCAGCTCGCGCTCGGCCTCCTCCCCGCCCGGCATCGCCCGGACCGCCTCGACCTGCGCGCTGTCGGCGAAGACCGCGCGCAGCGCCTGGCTCAGCTCGCTCTCCGCCACCTCGCGGTGCTCCTCCTCGGCCAGCCGCGCGTCCCGGGCGGCCTGGTAGAGCACCATCGAGGCGGCCGGGTCGAGCATCCCGGCCGTGGCCAGCTCCTGCGCGCTGGAGGCGCGGCGCAGCAGCTGGGCGTCGAGCGCCGCACGCGCCGCGTCGATCCGGGCGTGCAGGCGATCCAGGCGGCCCGCCGTCCAGCTGAGGTAGACGCCGATCAGGAGCAGCGCCACCGCCGTCCAGATGAGGGTGGTCGTGGTGGGCATCGCGTGTGGGTCCTCTCCCGCCTGCGGCGCTCAGTCCCGGGCGAATCCGAGGCGGGCGCGGAGTCCCGCGCGCTCGTCGGGCGCCACGGAGGCGGCACCGTCGGTCACCGTCTCGTAGACGGCGAGGATGTCGGCGCCGACCGTCGACCAGTCGAACCGGCGGACGTGCTGGGCGCCGCGCTCGCGGAGGGCGGCGCGGCGGCCCTCGTCGCGGAGCAGCCCGAGGGCGGCCTCGGCCAGGGCGTCCGCGTCCTCGTTGGCGAACAGTTCGCCCGCCGATCCGCCGTCCAGCACCTGCGCGAAGGCGTCCAGGTCGCTGGCGAGCACCGGGGCGCCCGCCGACATCGCCTCGACCAGGATGATGCCGAAGCTCTCGCCGCCGGTGTTCGGCGCGACGTAGAGGTCGACGCTGCGCAGCAGCCGGGCCTTGTCCTCGTTGCTGACCATGCCGAGGAACTCGACGCGCTCCCGCAGCCGGGGCGGCAGCCCGCTCAGCGCCTCGCGTTCGTCGCCCCGGCCCGCGACGAGCAGGCGGGTTCCGGGCAGTCCGTCCAGCAGGCGGGGCATCGCCCGCATCAGGACGGGCAGCCCCTTGCGGGGTTCGTCCAGCCTGCCGAGGAAGCCGACCGTCGGGGCGCCGGGGCGGCCCTGCCACTCGGCGCGGGGTTCGGCCTCGGCGAAGAAGTCGACGTCGACGCCGTTCGGGATGGTGACGGCGTCCCCGCCCAGGTGCTCGACGAGCGTGCGCCGTGCGTACTCGCTCACCGCGACGCGTGCGCTGATCTTCTCCAGCGCCGGTTGGAGGATCGGATAGGCGGCGATCATCGCCCGGGAGCGCGGGTTGGAGGTGTGGAAGGTCGCGACGATCGGCCCCTGCGCCGACCAGCAGGTCAGCAGGGCCAGTGAGGGCGTCGCGGGCTCGTGGACGTGCAGGACGTCGAAGTCGCCGTCGTGGACCCAGCGGCGCACCCGGGCGGCGGAGAGGAAGCCGAAGTTGAGCCGGGCCACCGAGCCGTTGTACGGGACGGGCACGGCGCGGCCGGCGGAGACGACGTAGGGCGGCAGCGGGGTCTCGTCGTCCGAGGGCGCCAGCACCGACACCTCGTGCCCGAGGCCGCGCAGGTGCTCGGCCAGGTCGCGGACGTGCAGCTGGACGCCGCCCGGCACGTCCCAGGAGTACGGGCAGACGATGCCGACCCTCATACCGGCTCCCCGGCCCCGTCACCGGCGCCGCCCCGCCGCGCGCGCTCCACTCCCCCGCCGTCGGCCCGGTCCGCTTCGGCGGGGCGTCCCGCCGGGTCGGCGCCCGCGGCTTCGGAGGGGCCGGGGGCGGTGGGCCGGCGCTCGGGGAGGTCCGCGAGCCAGAGCCGCTGGAGCATGTGCCAGTCCTCCGGGTGTTCGGCGATGCCCCCCGCGAAGACGTCCGCGAGCCGCTGGGTCATAGCCGCAGCCTGTTCGCGGCGGCCGCCCGTCTCCGGTGGCTCGATCTCCGGGTGGACGCGCACCCACATCTGGCGGGCCGGGCCGTACCAGAGGGTGACCGGCAGCAGCATGGCCCCGGTCTGGAGGGCGAGCCGGGCGGGTCCGGCGGGCATCCGGGCAGTCTCCCCGAAGAAGTCGACCTCCACCCCGGAGGACGGGGAGAGGTCCCGGTCGGCGACGAGGCAGACCACGCCCCCCGCGCGCAGCCGCTGGGCGAGCTGGCCGTAGGCGGAGGCGCCGGCGTGCGGCAGCACCTCCATACCGAGCCCCTCACGGTAGGCGACGAAGCGGTCGTAGAGGGACTCGGGGCGCAGCCGCTCGGCGACTGTGGTGAAGGGGGCGCCGAGGTGCGTGGTGAGCCAGGCCCCGGCGAGGTCCCAGTTGGCGAGGTGCGGCAGGGCCAGCACGACCCCGCGTGGGGAGGCGATGTCGGCGCGCAGCCGCTCCTCGCCGAGGATGTGGGCGCGCTCGCTGATCTGCTCGGGGGTCCACACCGGCAGCCGGAACGACTCCATCCAGTACCGCAGGTAGGAACGCATACCCGCGCGGGAGAGGGCGCGCAGCCGCTCGACGGACGCGCCCGGCTCGACCCGCGCGAGGTTGGCCTCCAACTGCCGTACTCCGGCGCCGCGTCGCCGCCAGGCGGCGTCCGCCACCCGGCGGCCCAGCGCCTCGGCCGCCGGTTCCGGCAGCTTCTTGACCCCGCCCCAGCCCAGTCCGTACAGGGAGCCGGACAGCCGATCCCCGAGGGCGCTCACGTCGTCCGGCCCTCCTCGGCACCGGACTCCGCGCTCCCGGTGTGCGCCGCCGTGCTCCGGGCGGGCTGGGCCTCCGGGGTGCGCGCGCTCGCCTCGCGCTCCGCCGCCTCCGCCTCGGCGGCCTCCCGGCGCACGGTCACCACCCGCTGCCCGAGGGTCACCGCGCTGCCGACCGCGACCACCCACAGCGCGATGGGCAGCAGCGCCTCGATGTAGGGCACGCCGAAGATCTCGAATCCGGCGAGGCCGGTGAGGACGAGCGTGATGACGAGCCGTTCGGCCCGCTCCACCAGCCCGTTCACGTTCACCGGCAGGCCGATGCTCTCGCCGCGCGCTTTGGTGTAGGAGACGACCTGCCCGCTGGCGAGGCAGAAGATCGCGACGGCGCACATCGTCACGCTGTCACCGCCGCCCGCGTACCAGAGGGCGATGCCGCCGAAGACCCCGGCGTCCGCCACCCGGTCCAGGGTGCTGTCCAGAAAGGCGCCCCACTTGCTGGACCGCCCCAACTGCCGGGCCATGGTGCCGTCGACGAGATCCGAGAAGACGAACAGCGTGATGACGACCGTGCCCCAGAAGAACGCGCCCCGCGGGTAGAAGACGAGCGCTCCGGCCAGCACTCCACCGGTACCGACGAGGGTCACCGCGTCCGGGCTCACCCCCAGGCGCAGGAGCAGCGCGGCGAACGGGGAGAGGACACGCGTGAAGAAGGCACGCGCGTACTTGTTCAGCATGGTCGTCGTCCCGGGTCGAAGCGAGCCGGATGGCGGTCCGGCCACCGGCTGACCCATCGTAGTCGCGCCGCCGGGGGCGGGAGCGAACCGGCCGCGCCCCCTCCGGGCACCGCGCACCGGGACCGAAACGTCCCGGCCAGCCGGGCGCCGACGCGGCGGGCCACGGCGCGCGGCGCCGCCCGGAATCCGTGCGGGAGCCGCGCCGGAGCCCGTGGGACGGGGCCGCGGAACGGTAGGCCCCGCCGCGCCACCGCGGCCCGCCCGAGCGCCGTGTACGACGTATGGACGCGCCCGGGGAGCGGTGCGAAGCTCGATAATCCAGGTCCTCACGACCCCTGGCCCGAGCACGTGTCCCGGGCCCGCGACCTCTGCCCGGGAACCGAGTCCACAGGTACCGACCGGAAGGCGGGGCACATGGGCGAGAAGGCGAGCGCACGGTCCGGAGCCGCCCGCGGGGCGACGGCGGCCGATCCCCCCTCCGCGCCCTCGGCGGTGCGGAACGTGGTGCTGGTCGGCCACACCGGCGCGGGGAAGACCACCCTGGTGGAGGCGCTGGCGCTGGCGAGCGGCGCGATCACCAGGGCGGGCCGGGTCGAGGACGGCGGATCCCTCTCCGACCACGACGAGATCGAGCGTCGGCAGGGCCGCTCCGTCCAGCTGTCGCTGGTGCCGGTCGAGTGGGACAGCGTCCGGATCAACCTGATCGACACCCCGGGATACGCCGACTTCGTGGGCGAGTTACGGGCCGGGCTGCGGGCGGCGGACGCGGCCCTCCTCGTCGTCTCGGCGGCCGGCGGCGTGGACGGCGCCACCCGGGCGATCTGGGCGGAGTGCGCGGCTGTCGGGATGCCCCGGGCCATCGTGCTCACCCATCTCGACACCGCGCGCGCGGAGTTCGGGGAGCTGTGCGCGGAGTGCCAGGACGCCTTCGGCGGCGAGGACCCGGACGCCGTCATCCCGCTCTACCTCCCGCTGCCCGCCGGCGGCCCGGCGGGCGCCTCCCCGGATGGGGCCCGGGCGGCGGGTGGCGGCACGCCGCCCGGGGCGCTGCTGGGACTGCTCTCCCAGCGGGTCTTCGACTACTCCTCCGGCGGCCGCGTCGAGCGCGAACCGGAGCCCGGGCTGGCGCCGCTGGTGGAGGAGGCCAGGAACCGGCTGATCGAGGGCATCATCGCGGAGAGCGAGGACGAGTCCCTGATGGAGCGGTACCTCGGGGGCGAGGAGTGCGAACTGCCGACGCTGGTCGCCGGTGTGGAGAAGGCGGTCGCGCGCGGCGTCTTCCATCCGGTGCTGGCCGCCGCGCCCCCGGCCGAGGGGGCCCGGTACGGGCTGGGCGGCCCCGAACTGCTGGAGCTGATCACCGGGGGCTTCCCGACGCCCGGGGAGCGGCCGATCCCCGTGGTGACGGCCCCCGACGGCGCGGAGGTCCCGGCGCTCTCCTGCGATCCGGCGGGGCCGCTCGCCGCCGAGGTGGTGCGCACCTTCTCGGACCCGTACGTGGGTCGGCTCTCCCTGGTGCGGGTCTTCTCCGGCACGCTGCGGCCGGACGACGCCGTGCGCGTCACCGGGCACGGCGGGGGTGAGCGGGGCCGGGCGGCGGGCGCGCGCGAGGTGGACGAGCGCGTCGGCGCGCTCTCCGTGCCGTTCGGCCGTCAGCAGCGTCCGGTATCCCGGGCCATCGCGGGCGAGGTGGTCTGTGTGGCCAGGCTGACGACCGCCGAGACCGGCGACACTCTCTCCTCCCGCGCGGCCCCGCTGCTGATGGAGCCCTGGACGCTACCCGACCCGCTGCTGCCCGTGGCGGTCGAGGCACACGGCAGGACGGACGAGGACAAGCTCTCCCAGGGTCTCGCCCGGCTCGTCGCGGAGGACCCGACGATGCGCCTGGAGCAGAACCGGGACACCCGTCAACTGGTGCTCTGGTGTCTCGGTGAGGCGCACCGGGACGTGGCGCTGGAGCGACTGCGCGGCCGCTGGGGCGTGCGGGTGGACGTGGTGGAGCACCGGGTGCCGCTGCGTGAGACCTTCGCCTGCGCCGCCTCCGGCCGTGGCCGTCTGGTCAAACAGTCCGGCGGGCACGGGCAGTTCGCGATCTGCGAGATCACCGTGGAACCGCTGCCCGAGGGCGCGGGGGTGGAGTTCGTCGACCGGGTGGTGGGCGGCGCGGTGCCGCGCCAGTTCATCCCGTCCGTCGAGAAGGGGGTGCGGGCGCAGGCCGCCCGCGGGGTCGCCGCCGGATACCCGCTGGTCGACGTGCGCGTCACCCTGCTCGACGGAAAGGCGCACCCGGTGGACTCCTCGGACGCCGCCTTCCAGACCGCGGGGGCGCTCGCGCTGCGCGAGTGCGCCGACCGGGGGCGTCTCCATCTGCTGGAGCCGGTGGCCGAGTTACGGGTGACGGTGGACGACGCGTTCGTGGGCGCGGTGATGAGCGACCTCTCCAGCCGCCGGGGCCGGGTGCTGGGCACCGAGCAGACGCCCGGAGGCGCCACCCTGGTGCGGGCCCGGGTGCCCGAGATCGAGGTGGGGCGGTACGCCGTCGACCTACGCTCGATGTCGCACGGGACCGGCGCGTTCGCCCGGCGGTACGCCCACCACGAGCCGATGCCCTCCCAGCGGGCCGCGAAGATCCTGGAAGCGGCGGAGGGCGGTGGCTGATCGCTACTACGCTGGCCCAAGAGGTGTGCCGATCACCGCCGTTGGGAAAGCAGCCGGGGTCGGGCGCGCGCGTTCGCAAACCGGATGGTGAAGTGGGGGCCCTGTGGCCGGATTCGACGACCTGAGCAGTGCGACCGAGGCCCCGGCCGACTTCAGCCCCGGCGCCCAGATCCCGCTCACCGGCGCGAGCGGCGGCACCGCCGCCACTCAGGCGCTGGCCTCCGCCGCCTACCGGGACGGCGCCCTCACCGATCTGATCGGCGCCAACGAGGACGCCTCGGTGAAGAAGCCCAAGCTCTCGCTCTTCGAGCCCAATCTGGGTGAGGCGTTCTCGCGGGCGGTACAGAGCCGGATGCTGGGCGGGGCCCGGAAGCCGCTCATCCAGTCCTTCGGCATCGAGCCGCAGACCGTGGTCGAGCACTGTCTCGCCGCCACCGGCCTGCGCAAGGCGCGGGACTCACGGCTGACGGTGGTGATGGTCCTCTTCGGGCTGCTGTTCCTGCCCGGCGTGCTGCTGTGGCTGCTCGCCTTCCAGCTGCGCCGCACCATCGCGGGCTCCCAGGACAAGCGCGCCGGGGCGCTGGGCATGGCGGCGATGCTGGCGCTGGGCGCGCTGGCGGTGCTCTTCGTGCTGAAGATGCCGGTGCCCGGCTTCTGGGGCGTCTACCTGCGGGTGATGCTGGTGGCGCCGGTGATCGGCTGGTTCTGGGCGAAGCGCATCTGCGAGTCCTACGCGCAGGGGCTCCGCAGCCGCTGGGAGAGCCTGCTGGGCGGGGGCGGCGGTGTGGGGGCCAAGATCCCCGAGGCGGTGCCGCAGGACCCGAACGACGCGGGCGCCGAGCGGATCCGGCTCGGGCTGGCGAAGCTCTCCGCCGAGCAGGCCAGCAACCTCGTCTTCTACGCGGGCCCGAAGGGGATACTCGGGATGGGCACCCGCTGGGGCAGCTGGCAGATGGCCGAGGAACTGGTGCCCGCCAAGGCCGGTGAGGAGATCAACCCGTTCCGCAGCTGGGACGTGGTGCGCGGGATCCACGACCAGCTCCGCATGCTGGAGCGTGGTCCGCTGCACACCGGCGGCTTCCCCACCCCGTCCATCCGGCACTGGGTGGTCGCGCCGGTCGGGGAGGGCGCGAAGGAGGTGTCCAGGCCGGACGGTCAGGAGGTCGAGGGCTACCGCATCCGGGACTTCGAGATACAGCGGATCTGCAACGAGCAGCAGTTCGGCAGCGGTAACCGGCACTATCTGGGCGTGCAGTTCGTGCTCTGGGACGGCCAGTTGGTCATCACGCTGCTGATCACGGTGACGGTCCTGCACCACACCCTGCGGATCGAGGTCACCGGCCACGCGCTCGGCCCGGTGCACCCGCTGTTCACCACGAAGCCGAAGGCGAAGAAGAAGGAGGTCTCCAAGAGCGTCAGGTTCTGGGAGACCAAGGAGATCTCACTCCCCCTGGTGGAAACCAGTGAGGTGGTCCGGCTGGCCGCCCGCGCCCCCTTCACCTGGTTCCCGCCGGTGCTGGACTTCCTCGGCGGCAAGCTGAGTCTGCCGGAGCCGTTCGGCCTCCGCCACACCTGGGCGGACAAACCGTGGCGGCACCGCTTCATGGCGGACGACGCGCTGCGCGCCGCCACGCCCGTACTCCGGGTGGTGCACGCGGCGGCGATCCGCGTGCTGAAGGAGAACGGCTGCGACACCGAGCAGTTCGGCAACCGCTCGCTCTCGCTCAGCGGTCAGGTGCAGGCGGCCGAGCCCAGGAAGGCGGACGCCTACGACGCCTGACCGTCCGCGGCGGCGTGACACGTGCCCGGGGCCCGAGAGGCCGTCGCCTCCCGGGCCCCGGACGTCGCACACCGGGGCCACCGAACACCGGCCGCCCATCGGGACGTTGACCCACGGCACGTTGCCCCACCCGACGTCCGAGCCGAACGAACGCCTCCCCGGGCGGAGTTGACGCCGCGCCCCGGCGTAGGGGCGGAGCCGGGCGGACGGGGCGCGGTGGCGGCTCCGTTCAGTCGGCGGGCCAGGCGGCGGCGATCATCGCCCGGGTGTCCGCGAGGAGTTGGGGCAGCACCCGGGTATGCCCCACCACCGGCATGAAGTTGGTGTCCCCGCCCCAGCGCGGCACCACGTGCTGGTGGAGGTGGGCCGCGATACCGGCGCCCGCGACCGTGCCCTGGTTCATCCCGATGTTGAAGCCCTGGGCCCCGGACGCGGCGCGCAGCGCCGCCATCGCCCGCTTGGTGAGAAGCCCGAGTTCGGCGGTCTCCGCCTCGTTCAGCTCGGTGTAGTCGGCCAGATGACGATAGGGGACCACCATCAGGTGCCCCCCGGTGTACGGGTAGAGGTTGAGCACCGCGTAGACCTGCTCGCCCCGCGCGAGGACCAGCCCGTCCTCGTCGGACTTGGCCGGGATGGTGCAGAACGGGCAGCCGTCCTGGCCGGGGCCGGTCGGCTTGTTCTCGCCCTGGATGTACGCCATGCGGTGCGGCGTCCACAGCCGCTGGAACGCGTCCGGCGACCCCACCCCGATCTGCTGCTCCGGCTCGCTCGTCATGCGGCCCAGCATATGCGTCCGGCGGCCCCGGCACGATCAGGGGCGCAGAGCGGGAGCGGGGCACCGGCGGGCGGGCGTGGGCCGCCGCCCGGCGAACCGCCCCCGCCCGAACCCCCAGGGGGCGGGCGGGGGCGGGCGGTTCAGACCTGGACGCGGCGCTCGACCACGTCGGCGATCTCGCGCAGCGCCTCCTCGCGGGGGATGCCGTTCTTCTGGCTGCCGTCCCGGTAGCGGAAGCTGACCGCTCCGTTGGCCACGTCCTCGTCACCGGCGATGACCATGAAGGGGATCTTCGCCTTCTGCGCGTTCCTGATCTTCTTCTGCATCCGGTCGCTGGAGGAGTCGACCTCCACCCGCAGACCACGTGCCCTGGCCTCGGCGGCGAACTCCGCCAGGTACGGCACATGGTCGTCCCCGATCGGGATACCGAGGGCCTGCACCGGGGCCAGCCACGCCGGGAAGGCGCCCGCGTAGTGCTCCAGCAGCACGGCGAAGAACCGCTCGATGCTGCCGAACAGCGCGCGGTGGATCATCACGGGCTGCTGGCGGGAGCCGTCCGCCGCGGTGTACTCCAGGCCGAAGCGGGCGGGCTGCTGGAAGTCGACCTGGATCGTGGACATCTGCCAGCTCCGGCCGATGGCGTCCTTGGCCTGCACGGAGATCTTCGGTCCGTAGAACGCGGCGCCGCCCGGGTCGGGGACGAGCGGCAGGTCCTGCTTGGCGGCGGCCTGGCGCAGCGCCTCGGTGGCCTCCTCCCACTCGGCCTCCCCACCCAGGAACTTGTCCGACTCCGGGTCCCTGGTGGAGAGTTCGAGTTCGAAGTCGGTCAGGCCGTAGTCGCGCAGCAGGTCGAGCACGAAGGTCAGGAGGCTGTCCAGCTCCTCCGGCATCTGCTCCTTGGTGCAGTAGATGTGCGAGTCGTCCTGGGTGAACCCGCGGGCCCGGGTGAGCCCGTGCACCACACCGGACTTCTCGTAGCGGTAGACGGTGCCGAACTCGAAGAGCCGCAGGGGCAGTTCGCGGTACGAGCGGCCCCGCGACCGGAAGATCAGGTTGTGCATCGGGCAGTTCATCGCCTTGAGCATGTACTCCTGCCCGTCGAGCTCCATGGGCGGGAACATGGACTCGGCGTAGTTCGGCAGGTGCCCGGAGGTCTCGAACAGCTTGGTCTTCGTGATGTGCGGGGTGTTGACGAAGTCGTACCCGGACTCCTCGTGCCGCCGGCGCGAGTAGTCCTCCATCACCTTGCGCACCACCCCGCCCTTGGGGTGGAAGACGGCCAGCCCGGAGCCGAGTTCGTCCGGCACGGAGAAGAGGTCGAGTTCCTGCCCGAGCCTGCGGTGGTCCCGCTTCTCGGCCTCGGCGAGGAAGTCCAGGTGGGCCTTCAGCTCCTCCTTGGTCGGCCAGGCCGTCCCGTAGACCCGTTGGAGCTGCTTGTTCTTCTCGCTGCCGCGCCAGTAGGCGGCGGCCGAGCGCATCAGCCGGAACGCCGGGATGTGCCGGGTGGTCGGCAGGTGCGGGCCACGGCACAGGTCCCGCCAGCACAGGTCGCCGGACTTCGCGTCCAGGTTGTCGTAGATCGTGAGCTCACCGGCGCCGACCTCGGCCTCGGCCCCCTCGGCCGCGTCCCCCGCGGCCCCCTTGAGGCCGATCAGCTCCAGCTTGTACGGCTCGTCGGCCAGCTCGGCGCGGGCGTCCTCGTCAGTGGTGACCCGGCGGGAGAAGAGCTGTCCCTGCTTCTGGATCTGCTGCATCCGCTTCTCCAGACGCTTGAGATCCTCCGGCGTGAACGGCTCGGCCACGTCGAAGTCGTAGTAGAAGCCGTCCCTGATGGGCGGGCCGATGCCGAGCTTCGCCTCCGGGAACAGCTCCTGCACGGCCTGGGCCAGCACGTGCGCGGTGGAGTGCCGCAGGATGTCCAGTCCGTCCTGGCTGGTGATCTCGACGGGCTCGACCTCATCCCCGTCGGCGAGCGGGCAGGCGAGGTCGCGCAGCTGGCCCCCGATCCGGGCCGCCACGACCGCGCGGTCGCCCTCGAAGAGCCCGGCGGCCGTAGTGCCCGTCGTCACCACGCGCTCTTCCCGCTCAGAATCGCGTTGGATGGTCACACGGACATCTGCCACCGGTCTCTCCTGACGTGGGTCTGGGCGGTCCGACGAGCGTCGGCCGTCCAGAATCGTACCGAGCCGGGGGCCCGCGCCGCGAAGCGGAGCCGGGCCCGGGCCCTCCCCCGCCCCACGCCCGACGGACGCCTCCGGCGCGGGCCCGGGCGCGGTTCAACGGGGCGGCCTCCGGGCGGCCGCCCCGCTCGCACCGGACGCGCCGACCAGGCCCTCGAAGTCCGCGAGCCCCTCGCGCAACGTGGTCACCAGCCTCTCCCGCGCCTCGTCCCCGGCCAGCACCGGCCGCACCTCCCGCGCCCCGGTCAGCCTCCGGAACCCGCCCCGGCTCTCCAGCGTCCCGGCCACGCTCAGCGGCAGACCGGCGAGGTGGGCGTGGACCGCCGTGCGGTAGTCGGTGGCCGGGAGCCGCGCCCGTACCTGGGACACCTCCGCCCCGGCCAGCACCCGCATCCGCACCGCCCCCGCGCCGTCGGGCTCGGCCCGCCGCAGCCGCACCACCGAGCCGACCAGCCGCACCGCGACGGACGGCTCCCGGTCGACGTACCACCGTCCGGCCCGGCCCAGCGCCACCACGTCGGCCGGCCCGAACGGCACGGCGGGCGGGCGCGTCACCGTGCCCTCCGGCGGACCCGCCGCCCGCGACCAGGCGACCGAGACCCGCGCCCCCTCGGTTCCACGGAGCAACTGGCACAGCGCCTCGGTCAGCTCCTGGGAGGCGCCGTGCTCCGCGGCGCTGCCGAAGCCGTCCATCGAGGCGGTGCGCTGGTAGTGGGTGACCGCCTCACGGGTGGCGCGCAACGCGCGGTGCAGGGCGGCGGCCACCCGGCGCCCCGGCGGCCCGGCCGGGGCGAGCGCGGTCAGGCGGCGTCCGCCCCGCGCCTGGTCCGTGGTCTCCACGAAGGTCACCGACTCCAGGAGCGCCGCCACGCGTTCCTCGTTCCGCGCGCCGTGGAAACCGCCTCCCGCGTACGCGGCCAGCGCCCCGGCGCGCACCATGTCCCGCGCCGCTCCGGCCAGCTTCTGGCGTGCCCGGTGAGCGGCGGCGCTGTTGCCGTCGGGTATCAGCCGTCTCCAGTGGACCGCGTCGCTCTCGGGTGCACCCTCGGCGTCGCCGACCTCGGTGTCTGGCATCTGGGTCTTCGTATCCGGCCCGTCCACGCCCTTTCTCCTCACCGTGCCGGAGGATGCCCAAACGGGCGCGGCTGGGGTGGCTCCGGGGTGCCCGGTGACGGCGCCAGCGGAGACGATCGGGCGGTGGCGCGGGCCACGGTGGCGCTCGGCGGCACGGCCCCGGGACCACCCGGAGTCTGGCGCTCCGGCCGGCGGAGCCCGTCCGCGAGGGGATGGCACGCGTGCCGCGACCGGTCCCGGAGCGAGGCGGCCGGACCGCCGCGGACATCGGCCGCCCGACCCGCCGCGCCGGGCGACGAGCGGCGGGCACCGGGGAACGAGCGGCGACAGTCGGGGGGTTGACGGGAATGGAACAGCGCACGCCGTGGTACGAGGCACCGCTGGCCGCGCTCGCCGTGCGCGGGCGGCGGTCCGCGCGGGAGGGCGGAGGCGCGCCGGAGCGTCCGGACGAGATCCACTCCGCGGCCCTCGTCACGCAGTCCGCCCCCGGGGACCCGGTCAGTACGCTGCCCTGGCGGCTGGTGGCCGCCCCGGACGGCGGAGTGGGACGGGACGGCACCGCGGAAGCGGCGGTACGGGACCTCGTCCGCTGTCTCGGCGCGCGGGCCACGGCGGGCACCCCCGTGGTCCTGATGGACGCGCCCCACGAACTGACCCTGCTCGACCGGGAGTTACGACGCCGCGACGGCAGCGGGCTCACCGGGCACCTCGGCTCCCCACTCCACGTGCTGGACCCGCTCGTCCTCGACCGGCACCTCGACCGCGGCCGGACCGGCCCCCGCGTCCTGGACACGCTCTGCGTCCAGTACGGGGTGACGCCGCCTCGCACCACCGACCCCGCGGGGCGGGCGCGGGCGGCGCTGGAGGTCGTGCGCGCCCTCGGCCGCCGCTTCGCTCCCCGGCTCGCCTCGCTCACCCCCGCCGAGCTGCACTCGCTCCAGGCCGTCTGGTTCGGCGCGCAGACGCGCGGCCTCGCCACCACGCCCGGCGAGGGAGCGGCACGGCCCACCCCGGCCTGGCCGCTGCGCGACACGGAACCGGCGACCGCCCCTCCGCTCTGACGACCCGCCCGCGCGGACGGCCCGAACCAGCCGGGTCCGGCCCGCCCCGATCCCAAGCCCCTCCGGTACGGCGCGAGTTGGCATGACGCGACGCACCCGCCCGGGTGGGCGCAGACAGAACGAGGGGCCGGTCCTGAGGACCGGCCCCTCGTTGTGCGGGGTGGGTGATACTGGGTTCGAACCAGTGACCTCTTCGGTGTGAACGAAGCGCTCTCCCACTGAGCTAATCACCCGGGCCACCCGGCGTATGTCGTACGCGCCGTGGCAGGGCAGAACCATACCCCGCGGCTCACGCATCATCCAAACCGCTTTCCAGCACCCGCCGCAGGCCCTTCCGCCCGGCGCGCATCATCCAGGCGTGGTTGGCCGTCAGCAGCGGTCTGGCCAGCGGCCCGGCCCAGCGCAGTGAGCGTTTCCGCAGTTCGACGCGTTGCTCGAAGAGCAGGACGGCCCCGGGGCCGCCGGGCAGCACCGTCCACCGGGCCCACCCCACGAGGTCCCCGCTCATCCGGATCTCCAGAACCCGCGCCACCGGGTCCCAGCGGCTCGGGACCGCGTCGATCCGCAGCACGTAGGGCAGCAGCGACCGGAACCGCGCGGCGCCGCCCCAGCCGTCGGCCCGCACCGCCCGCACCTGCGGCCACCAGGACGGATACGCGGCGGCCCGCTCCAGCACCGCGTAGACCCGGCCGGGAGACGCGGCGAGCGGCCAGACCTGCCGGAAGCGGTAGCGGTGGCGGTCGCCCGCCACCGCCCGCGGCGTCCTCCTCGGGCCCACGGCGTCCTCCCGGTGCGCGGCTTCCTGACCGGGCGCCGCCAGGGTGGCGTTCCCCGCCACGGCGCGCGCCGCTCCACGGCGGCTGGCCCGGCCGTCTCCCGGACGCGGGTTCCCCGTGGGCCTGGCGGTATCCCCCGTCCCGGGTTCCGTACGGGCCGGGACACGGCGGGGCCGTCGGGAGCCCGCGAAGGCGCGCCACCGCGCCGGGGGAAAATCGGCGCCCACTCCGCGCCCGCCGGCCCGAAGGTCCCGGAGGAGGCACACGAGAACCGGGACCCGAAGGCCGCTGGCCTTCGGGTCCCGGTGGGTGGTGGGCGATACTGGGTTCGAACCAGTGACCTCTTCGGTGTGAACGAAGCGCTCTCCCGCTGAGCTAATCGCCCGGGTGCGCCGCACACACTACCGCATCCTGACGATCATGTGTCCACCTCGGGGTCCTCCCCCACCCGGCGACCGGGGCACCGCCAGTGGAGCATCCACGGAACGGATACGCGACCGGGGTGCGGCGGCGCCGGTGAACACCCTCGCCAGGAAATGCGGCTGACGCCGCGTATCCTTTCCGCCGTCTTTTCCGCGTACCGGGCGAGGCCGCATGAGCGGTTAATCAACAGGCACTTGGGTGGGGCGTCAGGAAACGCGCCGAGAATTCCGTCGGAAACGCGGAGCGCGCTCCGCTGAATTCCCCTCCCGGCGGCCGCCCGGGGACGACTGGCACGTCTTCCGTGCACGGAACACACAGGCGGGAACGAATGTGCCCGAGCGGCCGGGAACGAATGTGCCCGCCGCCGGGGAATGCGCGGGCGCCCCCACCCACCGCGCCAGCGGGGAGCACACCGCGACCTCCACCGCGCCGTCCGACGCGAGGGCGACGGCACCTGGTCGTGCCCCGCGCTCCCGCACCACCCCGCACCCCCAACACCGCGTCCCCACGGGCGTGTTGGGGCGAGGAGAGCCGGAGTGACGGACCGCGTGACGGCGCGCGGGGCGAACGCGCCACCGCCGGCCCCCACCGCACCGGCCACGCACGGAGGCCGCAACCCAGCCTGAACGTCGGGACGTCCGGCGCGCCCGGTCCGGCACGAGCCGTCGCGCACCCCCGACACTCCCGAACTCCCCCACGCTCGCCCCACGTTGGTAACGCCGTGTGCGAACTACTCACCGTCACAAGCGAGTTGACTCACGCGAGATCGGGCATCCGACGACGGCCGGACTCAGGCGCCTTCGCGGCGCCGCGCCGCGCGGCGGCGCTCCCGGCGCTCCCTGAACCAGGCTGTCCCCTCGCTGACCTTGCCCTTCGTCCAGCGGAGCACCCCGTGGGCCCAGGCGAACTCGGTCGCCCAGAGCGCCATGCCCCCGAAGATGACCAGCCACCCCGGACCGGGCAGCGGCAGCATGATGACGCCACCCACCACGACCAGCAATCCGACGACGAAGACACCGACGCGCCAGCTGAAATGCAGCGCCGGAGAAGCCTGTACGTACCGTGGCGCCCTGGACACGAAGGGTTTCGGAGTACCCTCCCCGCTCTCCCCGTTAGCCGTGCTCATGTGACTCACCGTACCCGACTCGCGACCTCGACCCGCGTTCACCGGAATGGCCGCACTTCCACAATTGCTACTGCCCCACCTGAACGATCCGATCCTTCGTAAATCGGTCAGAGGGGTTTACAACCGTCCCGTAGGTGGCATGTCGATTTCGCCGACGTGCGAATCCCCGAGCGCACACTGAGCGAAAGGCCCTGGCGCTTATGAACACTACGGTCAGCTGTGAGCTGCACCTGCGCCTCGTTGTTTCGAGCGAGTCATCGCTGCCTGTTCCGGCGGGCCTGCGGTACGACACCAGTGACCCCTACGCCGTGCACGCCACCTTTCACACCGGAGCGGAGGAGACGGTGGAGTGGGTGTTCGCCCGTGACCTGCTGGCCGAGGGGCTGCACAGGCCGACGGGTACCGGCGACGTACGGGTCTGGCCGTCCCGCAGCCACGGTCAGGGAGTCGCCTGTATCGCTCTCAGCTCCCCGGAGGGCGAGGCGCTGCTGGAGGCCCCCGCGCGGGCACTGGAGTCCTTCCTGAAACGGACCGACGCGGCGGTCCCGCCCGGAACCGAGCACCGTCACTTCGACCTCGACACCGAGCTCTCACACATCCTCGCGGAGAGCTGAGACCGGCAGTCCACCACAGCCGTCCGACTCGGGGCGACGGCTGCGGGTCCGCCGCCGCGGTGGCGCCCGCGCACCTCGCGCGGACGCCGCGGCGGGCGGCGCACGACACGGACGGGGTCTTGGGACGAGGGCGCCGTCCCCGCGCGACCGCGCGGGGACGGCGCCCTCGCGCGTGTGAGCGGTTAGGCTCTCTCGGCATCGGTCCCGTACCACCTTCGGCCGCGCGGTGGGGCACCAGCACCGCCGCCGGTCCCCCACGGAGGCGGACCGTTCCCCGGAGAGAGACGGCTGGAGCGACCCCGTGCAGATCAACCACGACACCCGCTGCGCACTCGACTATGTGGTCGACCTGCTCAACACCGCGGCGGACGGCAGCTCTCCGGACACCCTCGTCACCAGCGCCGACCTCCACTCCTATCTGGAGCGCAACAACGTGAGCGGGGTCGGGTCGACGCTCGGCGAACAGGATCTGAGCGGGGTCCGCGCGGTACGCGACACCTTCACCCGCATCTTCGAGGCCACCGACACCCGCACGGCCGCCGGGCTGCTGAACGACCTGGTCGCGGAGGCGGGGACGACCCCACAGCTCACCGACCACGACGGCTACGACTGGCACGTCCACTACTTCGCCCCGGACGCCACCGTCGCCCAGCACCTCGCCGCCGACGGCGGCATGGCGCTGGCCTTCATCGTCGTCGCCGGGGAGCGGGACCGGCTGCGGCGCTGCGGGGCGCCGGACTGCGGCCGGGCCTTCATCGACCTCTCCCGCAACCGCTCCCGCCGCTACTGCGACAGCCGTACCTGCGGCAACCGTCTGCACGTGGCCGCCTACCGGGCCCGGCGCCGCGAGTTGGCCGAGCCGGAGGGACGGCGCGCGGAAGCCGCCCCGGAGCCGCGGGACGAGGGCACCGTCAGAGCAGGAGATCGTGCACCGAGGTGAGCCCGAGCAGGGCCGCGATCACCGTGAGGAACAGCATCAGCGGCGGCTGGGACAGGGCGTAGAGGCATCCCCGGGGTTCGGGAAGGGGTGACTCCGGCGGAGCGGCCGGAGGGAGGGTCGGCGCCGACGGGGCCGGGGGCTCGTCGAGCTGGGGCTGGGGATAGGGCTGCGTGGTCTCCATCTCGCCGCGATGATGACGCACGCCATCGCCTCGACTGACCTCAACACGCCCTCTTCCGCGAGGAGTTCACTCGCGACAACGGTGCCGCGGCGCGGCCTCAGATGCCGTGTTTCCTGAGGATCGCCTCGATGTCGGAGAAGTCTTCCGCCTCTCCCCCGCCCGAGGCGGAACCCTTCCCGGGCTTGGCTCCCCGCGCGGGCGAACCGGTACCGACCGCGGGGGCACGCGTGCCGGAGCCCCCACCCGCTCCCGCGCCCTCCGGGCGGCGCTCGGCCGCGCCCGGGCGACCCCCGAGGAAGCGGGCCAGGACGTAGAGCACCACCGCGCAGGCGAGCACCCCGAAGCCGGTCCACACCGAGGGCTTGAACACCAGGTCGGCGGCCCAGCCACCGACCGCCCTCCCGATCTTGCCGCCCAGGGTGACCAGGCCCGCGAGGGCCAGGCCGACGGGCAGCAGCGAGAAGGCGGCGATACGCAGGGCGGGGACGAAGCGCCGGCGCCAGGCCGTCAGAAAGGCGACGGCCAGGCCGGCCGCGGAGAGAGCCGCGCAGACGGTCGTGGTGAGCATCTCTCCATCCTGCACTCCCGGCCGCCCGATCGGCCACGTCCGGGGCCCCGCCTCAGGGAGATCTCGGGGTGGTGGGCACCCGGCCACGCTCCGCGCCGGTGCTGAGAGACTGGCGCCATGAGCGAAGCTGCCTCCCGACCCGTGCTCGACGTCTGGACCGACCTCCAGTGCCCCGACTGCCACCGCGCGCAGGACGACGTGCGCGCGCTGCGCGAACGGTACG
Source organism: Streptomyces sp. AJS327 (assembly GCF_013450295.1). GTDB lineage: Bacteria > Actinomycetota > Actinomycetes > Streptomycetales > Streptomycetaceae > Streptomyces. The sequence goes on along the minus strand of NZ_SKBR01000001.1, from coordinate 1,928,342 downwards.
CGGACCGGCTGGAGATCAGAATCCGGCACTTCCCGCTGGAACGGCACCAGCAGGCGTACGCGGCGGCGCAGGCCGCCGAGGAGGCGTACGCCCAGGGCGGCGGCGAGGCGTACGTGACCGCGCTGCTCGGCCGCACCCGTGAGCTGGGCCGCCGCGGCGAGCCCCTGCTGATCGAGGTGGCCGGTGAACTCGGCCTGGACACCGCCGAGTTCGAGACGGCCCTGTTCGACGGCAGGCACCTGCTGGTAGTCGACGCCGACCAGGCGGAGGGCCGTGCGCTGGGTGTGACCGGCACCCCCACCTACGTGATCGGCGGGGAGCGGCTGGACGGCGGGAAGAGCCAGGAGGGGCTGCGCGAGCGCGTCGCCGAGATCGCCGACCGTCTGCTGGGCTGAGCCGCCCCGCCGCCGGATCGAGCCAGGCGCCGGATCAGGCCAGCCGCTTGCGCAGGTGGCGTTCGACCGGACGGTAGCCGAGTCCCGCGTACAGCCGGTGCGCGGGCACGTTGCCCGCGTGGACGTTCAGGCCGAGCGTCCCGGATCCGGCCGCCACACAGGCCCGTTCGGCCGCCAGCATCAGCTCCCGGCCGTGGCCCCGGCCCCGGCGTTCCTCGAAGACCTCGACCGCGTAGACCCAGCCCTCGGTGTCCGGCCGGGGCGAGCGGCCCCGCGGGACCACCCAGAGCGTCCCCACGTCCTCACCGTCGACGGACAGGACCGACAGCACCGCGCCGGGTGTCGCGGAACCCTCCGGGAGGAGGGAGCGGTAGGAGGCGTCGGCCTTCCGCGCGGCCTCCTCCGGGGACAGGCCCTCCCCGGTGAGCAGCCGCTCCAGTTCCACCCGGTCGCGGACCCGCCAGCGCCCGAAGTCCGCCTCGTCCATGGGGCGTACCGCGCGGGAGGCGGGCGGCTCGGGGGCGCCGGACACCTCCTTGACCAGGTGGCGGCTGTACTCCCGGTACCCGAGGGCGGAGGCCAGGGCGAGCCCCGCCGCCGCCTCCTCCGCCACTCCCGCCTCGGCGCGGGCGCAGCCCCAGCCACGCAGGATCTCCTCGGCCGCGAGCAGCGCGACCGTGGCCCGGCCGCGCCGCCGCTCCCCCGGCTCGACGCGCAGTTCCTCGACGCGGCCGACGGCCGCCGGGACACCGGTGCCGCGCGACTCCGGCGTGGCCCCGGGTGGTCCTCCGGGCCCCGGGACCGCGCGCAGGCGCACGGAACCGACTCGTCGGCTGTTGACCCGGATGTCGTACGTGCGGGAGCGGCCGCCGTCCTCAGCGCGCTCCTCGGGGCCCGCGGGGCGCAGTGTCGTGGTCACCGGGACGTTCTACCCCCGAGGACCGGGTCGGGGCATCCGGTTTCCGGTCAGCGGGGGTCGGGGTCGGCCGCGGCCCGCTCCTCGAACTGCCGCATCGCCTTGGCCGTGACCGGGCCCGGAGCCTCCGGCAGCAGCCGCCCGTCGATCCGCTGGACGGGCTGGATATCCCGGAGGGTGGAGGTCAGGAAGACCTCCTCGGCCTCGTCGAGCACCTCCAGCGGGAGGTCCGTCTCCCGGGCCCCCGTCCACTCCACGGCCAGGGCGCGGGTGATGCCCGCGAGGCAGCCCGACTCCACCGGCGGGGTGTGCAGCTCGCCGCGGAGGACCACGAAGACGTTCGATCCGGTCCCCTCGCAGAGCCGTCCCCTGGTGTTGGCGAACAGCGCCTCACCGGCGCCCCGCTGGCGGGCCCGGGCGAGCGCGACCACGTTCTCGGCGTACGAGGTGGTCTTCAGGCCGGTCAGCGCGCCGCGCTCGTTGCGGGTCCACGGCACGGTGATCACCGAGGTGGTGTCCGCCCGACGGGAGACCTCGCCGAGCGCCACGACCAGGGTGGGCCCGGCCTCGCCCCGGTCCGAGCCGAGCGGGGAGATGCCGCCGGTGTAGGTGATCCGGAGCCGTCCGAGCGGCGTGGGGTTGGCCTCCGCGACGGCGGCGCACGCCCGGCGCACCTCGTCGGTGTCGGGGTCTGGCAGACCCAGGCCGCGCGCCGAGCTGACGAGCCGGTCCAGGTGCCGGGTCAGGGCGAAGGGGACGCCGTTGACCGTCTTCAGTGACTCGAACACGCCGTCCCCGACGGTCAGGCCGTGGTCGAGTACGGAGATGTTGGCGCTGCCCGCGTCCCGCAGACCGCCGTCGACCCAGATCTTCACTTCAGCCTCCACGTGCTGTCCGTACCCCGGTCGCCGCCTTCGGCGGCCGGTGGGCCTCACCCCGGCCGGGTGCCCCGTCGTGTTCGCCGGTCTCCCCGGAGCGCCCGCTCGTCCCGTCTCCCCCGACGCTACCCCGAGCGGCCGGACCGCCTTCAGCTCCGCTCCTCCCCCTCCCGTGTGCCCTCCCGTGCCAGGCCGAGACCCGGGTGATCCCGGTGCTCCCGGCGGCGGGCTCTCGACGGGGCCGCCACCACCCCACACCAGCCGGAGGGGTCCGGCGCGGCCGGGTCGCGGGAGGCTCCAGGGGCGGTGACGAGGGCCCCGCCGAACCCGGCGAGGGTCCCCGAAGGGGCGGGGCCGGGGTCCAGGCGCCGCTGAACAGCCACGTTACGCAAACGAATTTGAGCTGGCCCCAGAATCCGCTACAGTTCAACCCGTCGCCCAGCGCGGCGGCGGGTCAGCGGAGGGCGGCTTTCGAGCACAGCCCGAGCCAGGCTCATGCGGACGTAGCTCAGCTGGTAGAGCATCACCTTGCCAAGGTGAGGGTCGCGAGTTCGAATCTCGTCGTCCGCTCGGAGGGGGTTCCCGGATCCCCGCCATGGTGGAGTGGCCGAGAGGCGAGGCAACGGCCTGCAAAGCCGTCTACACGGGTTCAAATCCCGTCTCCACCTCGGACGATTAGCTCAGCGGGAGAGCGCTTCCCTGACACGGAAGAGGTCACTGGTTCAATCCCAGTATCGTCCACCGGCCTTCGGGCCCCGCGCGGTTAGCTCAGCGGGAGAGCGCTTCCCTGACACGGAAGAGGTCACTGGTTCAATCCCAGTACCGCGCACGCGTGTTCACCGAGCGGTGTTCCTCACCGCCCGGACGATTAGCTCAGCGGGAGAGCGCTTCCCTGACACGGAAGAGGTCACTGGTTCAATCCCAGTATCGTCCACCACCTCGGCCCCGGCTTCGGCCGGGGCCGCAGTGCGTTCTGAGGCGTTCCGGGGCCGTTCCACCCTCGCCCGCCCATGTCGCCGTCGAGCCGGTGTCGCGTGACCCGGGAGACGTTCGAAGCCCGGGCAGCTCCCCAGCTGCCCGGGCTCCATGCCGTCCGCCGCACCCCCGTCCCCACGGGGCTGTTTCGGCCAGATGTCCCCGACTCGGTCCGCTCTACCGAGCCCGGGGCACTCAGTGCCCCAGCGTCCTGGCCACGGACGACGCCTGTTCGGCCACCGCTCCCACGCCTCCGAAGACGAAGGCGAGCACGGCGGCCAGCGGGAGCACCATGAGCGCCGCGACCAGCGGGTGCCGTCGGCCACCCGGGCGGACACCGACGGCGGCCAGTGCCGCCAGTCGCTCCTGCGCCCGAAGTGCCGTGCGCCCCACCGTGTGCGCCATGGTCACGCTCCCCTCGTGTGGGCGGCGGACGTCTGACCTCGGGGGACGAGTGCTGCGCCCGCCGCTTGATCCAACAGTAGGCGCGTGGGGGGTTGGTGGCCTCATGCCCGCGTACCGGCTCGGTGGCCTCCCGCAGGATGACCCCGGGTAGCCCCAGCTACTACTCTGGGTGGAGCTAGGCCCTGAGGTGTCTCCCCACGGCCTATCCCACCTCTGACGGGTGGGCGCGCGGCACCACGTCCGGCGGCCCCACGTCCCGGAGCGGGGACGGATCGCGCCCGGTCGTCCGGTGTGCGAGAGGCGGGCGGAAGGCGCGCCCCGGCCCACCCGACCGGCACCACCCCGACTGGCCGGCCACCTCCCTCCGGCTCCCGGCGGTCGCCCCCAACTCCCTCGCGGTTCGCGGCTCCGGGGGCCGAGGGTAGGTGAGGGCCGGGTGTGCCGGAGGCCGTCCCGGGGACGGCGCTCCCCCGCCGGTTCCCCACGGCACGGCCCCGCTGACGAACGCCCCACGTTCCCTCCCGCCCCGCCCAGCGCCCGCTCCCTCCCACCCCGCGACCGGCGGGACGGCCCGTGGGCGGGCCGGGGCAACCCGAGTAAGGGGCACCGGTTCGGGGCGGCGCGAGAGCGCCGGGCACGGGTGAGTTCGCTCACGTCGCGCGCTCCGCGCGGGGCGCGGTGACGGGTCCACGAACCGCCGTCCGGCCGGGGGCGGAGCGCGGGGCGGACGCTTCCCCGGGCGGTGGGGACACACCGCACAGGGATGTCCGGACGGTCAGTCAATAACCGGCCGTACACGGGAGGTTGATATCTCCTGGAGGGAGCACCGGGAGGAAACGGGGAACCCGTCGGATCCGTCGCCACGTCATCTGCGGGGGCTCCGCCGAATTCTGACAATCCGTCTGTGGCGGCGTGCGCGGCCTCTCGTCGGCGGGCAACGGCAGTCCGTAAGCTGTGCTCGTCAGAAGGGACCGGGCGACGGGGCGGGTCCTGGGCACCGGAGGCAGAGGAACGGACATGGCGATGATGCGGCTCCGGCGCGAGGACCCGCGAGTCGTCGGCTCGTTCCGGCTGCACCGGCGGCTGGGGGCCGGGGGGATGGGCGTGGTCTACCTGGGCTCGGACCGCCGGGGCCAGCGGGTGGCGCTCAAGGTGATCCGCCCGGACCTCGCGGAGGACCAGGAGTTCCGCTCGCGCTTCGCGCGGGAGGTGTCCGCCGCCCGCCGGATCCGTGGCGGCTGCACGGCCCGGCTGGTCGCGGCCGATCTGGACGCGGACCGGCCGTGGTTCGCGACGCAGTACGTACCGGGCCCCTCCCTGCACGACAAGGTCACCGAGCACGGCCCGCTGTCGGCCGCCCGGGCCGCCTCGATCGGCGCCGCGCTCGCGGAGGGCCTGGTCGCGGTCCACGAGGCGGGGGTGGTGCACCGGGACCTCAAGCCGTCCAACATCCTGCTGTCGCCCAAGGGCCCGCGCATCATCGACTTCGGCATCGCCTGGGCGACCGGTGCGAGCACCCTCACCCACGTGGGCACGGCGGTCGGCTCCCCCGGTTTCCTCGCGCCCGAGCAGGTGCGGGGCGCCGCCGTCACCCCCGCCACGGACGTCTTCGCGCTGGGCGCCACGCTGGCCTACGCGGCTACCGCCGACTCCCCCTTCGGGCAGGGCAGTTCGGAGGTGATGCTCTATCGCGTGGTGCACGAGGAGCCGCAGCTGGACGCCGTGCACGCGGCGCTGGCCCCGCTCGTCCAGGCGTGCCTCGCCAAGGCGCCGGAGGAACGCCCCAGCACGGTGCAGCTCTCCCTGCGGCTGAAGGAGATCGCCGCCCGGGAGGCGCGCGGGCTGCCGGACGCCGACCGCCAGCAGGCGGCGCGGTCCGCCGCGCGTGCCCGGCAGCCGGAACACACGGAGCGCAGCGGGGAGGCGGTGCCGAGCTCCCCGCACGCCTCCTCGCCCCGTACCTCGCCCTCGCGGACGGCGTCCTCGCGCACCGGCGCGGGCTCCTCCCGGGGTACGGCCCGGAACGCCCCGCACGGCGGCGCCCGCTCACGCGGGGGCGCGACCGCCCCGTCCCGGACGAACACCGGACGGCGGGGGGCGGGCCGCCAGCAGACCCGTTCCGGGGCCCGGCGGCCCGGCCCGAACCGGCGGCTCCTGCGGCAGCGGCTGATCGTCTTCGTCACGGTGACGCTGCTCGTCGCGCTGGGGATCGCCGCCGCGCAGGGCTGCCAAGGGCCGGGCCGTGGCCTGGGACTCCGGCCGGTTCCCGTACCCGCGGAGCGCCCCGTGGACGGGGACGCCCCGCGGGCGGACGCGGCCTCCGGGGCCGCGGGCGCCCGCGGCCCGGCGGAGCCGGGAGCCGGTGCGGTGCCGGGCAGCGGTACCGCGCGCTAGCCCCCGGCTGACGCGCGCCGTCCCCCACGGTCACCGGCGGGCGGCGGGCACCCGGCTACGCCGGGGACCGGGCGTCGACAGCGCCGCCGTCCGGGGCGGGTGGGCGCGAGGCGCGGTCGATGACGCTCCCGTGGGGAGCGCTTCGGAGTCCAGGGCACGCCGGTGGCCCCACGCGGTCACCATCCCCGCGTCCGGCCCCTGTCCGGTGGCGCGTGGCTGTCTCGGTGCCGGTCGCCCGCGTCCGGGCGGTCGGTGCGGCGGTCGTTCTGGCCACGGGCGGATCGGCGGCTGAGGGCGGCTCGACGCGGCCGTCCCGCCGTGGTGCGTCGCGCCGGGGCCGGTTGTCGCGGCGGTCTCCTGACGGGAGGGTCGACGCGGCCTCGGGTGTTTGGTTTCGTCCGGGATCGTCGCCGCGGCGGTGCCCGGACGGTGATGCTGATCGCGCATCGGCCGGCCCCGTCTCCCACGGGAACCGGGGCCGGATCCCACCTCACAAGGGAGTCACCATGGTCACGTTCGCCGCGGCACCGCCCGCGACCACCGGCGTCCAGCGCGGCAGGAGGAGCGTCGCCGCGGTCCTGGGCGCGGGAATCCTCCTGAGCGGACTGGCGGCCGTCAACGCTCCGGAGGCCCAGGCGGCCGACCGGAAGTGCGTCAGCACCAACAACGACGGCAGGCAGAACGGCGGCAAGGCCTGCTGGCACTACGGCGACAAGCGGTACTCCGTCGAGGACACGGACGGGGACTACAAGAGCGCCTGGGCCCGGGTGAAGTACCGGAAGAACGGCGAGTGGAAGTACAAGCCGGTCATCACGGCGTCCGGTGAGGGCTCCATGGACCAGAAGTACATCAAGATCCGCGACGGCCGGACGGCGTACCTCACGGTCTGCCTCCAGGACAACGGCAAGGTCAAGAAGAACACCTGCGACCGGATGAAGTTCAAGGCGTAGTCCACGGCACGGCGCCAGCGGGTCCGGGGCTTCGGGTTCACCCGTGACGGGGAAGCCCCGGACCGCCGCGCCGCCGTCCGGACCACCGCCTCCGCGCCCTCCGGGGCGGCCGGGTGACCGGTGGGGGCCACCCCCGGGTCCGGACCCCGCCGCGCGCGGTTCCGCGGCACCGCCCCGCACTCCGGACGCGCCGCCCAACTCCCGTGTGTCCGAGGGGCGTTCGGCGAAAGCGGACGGCGGTCCCCCGTACCCCGCCACGACCGGGACAGCGTGGAACACCGCGCTCAGCGCTGCCGGTCGCCGACCTTCTCCTCGCCCGCCGGGGGCAGGAGTTGGGGCCCGATCCGCGCGGGGTCCAGCAGTTCGCACAGCGAGGCCGCACGCGCCCGGTGCTCCCGCACCGCCGCCAACTCCCCGGCCGCCGCCGCGCACCGGGCCAGCCCCTCGTGCGCGCGGGCCTCCTCGCAGGGGTCGCCCGCGCCCGGGCCGATGTCCAGCGCCGTCCGGTAGCCGTCGGCGGCCTCCTCCAACCGGCCCAGGGCGCACAGGGATTCGGCGAGGTCGTTGTACCCGATGCGCTGCCGGCCGCGCGCGCCCATCTCGTCGGCGATCTCCAGCGCGCTCCGGTGCCGCTCCACGGCCTCCCGGTGGCGCCCCAGATCGGCCAGGACCCCGCCGACGCCGCTGAGCGCGACCCCTTCGCCGTGGCGGTAGCCGACCTCGCGGGAGATCAGGTGGAGTTCCTCGAAGTACTCCATCGCCTCGTCGTACCGGCGCATCCGGCGGCAGGTGATGCCGAGGTTGCCGACGGAGAACAGTTCGCCGGTGCGGTTCCCGGTCGAGCGGTCGATCTCCAGGGCGCGCCGCTGGAGGCGGAGCGCCTCCTCGTCCCGGCCCAACAGGGAGTGGATGGAGCCGCTGTTGCACAGGTCGCGGGCCTCCTCGCCGCGGTCCCCGTTCTCCCGGTGCGCGCGGACCGACCGGTCGAAGATCTCCAGCGCCTCGGTGTGGCGGCCCTGCCGCCAGGTGGCGATCCCCAGCCCGCTGAGGGCCGCCCCCAGGGCGGCGGGCTCCGCGTGCTGGCAGGCGAGCGTGAACAGGCGCTCCGCGTCCTGGTAGTACGCGGCCGGAACCAGGAAGTAGAAGAGGATGTCCGCCAACTCGACGGCGTGGCCCGGCAGTCCGTGCCCGACCGCGGTGAACGCGACGGAGACGAGGTTCGCGCGCTCCCGCTCCAGCCAGTCGCGCGCGGCGTGCTCGTCCGTGAACCGCGGTGTGACGACACCGGGTTCGGGCACGCGCACCCGGCGCTGGATGTCGTGCGGCGCGAACACGTCCATCGCCACCATGGCGGTGTACCGGTACGCGTCGAACAGCCGGGTGAGGGCCTCTTCCCGCCGCGTCCGTGGGCAGTTGTCGGTCGCCCTGGCCGCGGCGAAGATGCGCACCAGGTCGTGGAACTCGAAGCGGTCCCGCCCGGCGTCCTGGACGAGGTGGGCGGCGGCCAGCTCCGCCAACTGGGCCCGGGCCTCCGGGAGTCCGACACCGCCGAGGGCCGCCGCCGCGAAGACGTCGAAGGCGGAGCCCGGGTGCAGTCCGAGCAGGTGGAGCATGCTCCGGGCCCCGTCGGTCAACTGCTCGTAGGAGGCGGCGAAGGCGAGGTCGATCCCGGTGTCGAGGTGCAGGTGGCCGTGGCGCTCCTCCAGCCTGCCCAGGTGGTCGGCGAGGGACCAGCCGGACGCCGACTGGGCCCGGGCCGCCACCAGTCCGAGGGCGAGCGGGAGTCGGCCGACGGCCTCGGCGATCCGGCCCACCGACTCGGCCTCGGCGTCCACCCGTTCGTCGCCCAGGACCTCGCGGAACAGCGCGACCGAGGCACGGCGGTCGAAGGCGCCCAGCTCGATCCGCTCCACCGCCGGGACGGACGCCAGGTGCTGCCGGCTGGTCACCAGGACGGCCCCGCCGGAGCAGCCGAGGATCAGCGGCAGCACCTGGTCGTCGCCGCCGGCGTTGTCCAGCACTACCAACGGCCGCCGTCCGGCCAGCAGTTCGCGGCACTTCGCGGCCCGGCGCGCCAGGTTCAGCCCGGCGGTCCGGCCGCCGGACACGCCCAGGAGCCGGAGGAGTTCGTCGAGGACGGCGGCGGGGTCGGCGGGCGCCCGGTCGGCGTCGAAGCCGCGCAGGTTCACCCAGACCGGGAAGTCGCAGCCCGCCTCGGCCACCAGCCGGTGCGCGGCCCGCACCGCCAGGCGGGTCTTCCCGACCCCGGCCATGCCCTCCACCACGGCGACGACGGGCCGCGCCCCGGCGTCCGCCACGGCGGCGCCGAGTCCGGTGAGCCGGGACAGCTCCGCGTCCCGGGCGACGAAGTACCCACCGTCGCCGGGCAGTTCGGTGGCGACGGTGACGATGGACGCCTCGCTCGCGCTGCCCGCGGCCACCAGGCACGCCTGCCGCCAGGCGGTCACCCCCGACGCCTGGCCCAGCAGGACCCGCACGGCGTCGCAGACCAACTCCACGTCCATACGCGCCCGTCCAGGCCGGAAGCAGCGGTAGACCGCGTCCAGGGAGGGGAGTTCCGCCACCCCGCGCCGCCTTCGGGTGGCGACGATCAGCCGGTGCAGCTCCCGGAACGAGAGCCCCGCCCAGGCGCGCAGGGCTCTGAGGCGGTGGACCAGGTCGTCGAAGGAGCGCACCCCGTCCGGCGCGGGCGGCTCGTCTGGACGGGGGCCGGGGCCAGCACACTCGACGGACACGGTCACATGGGCCTCGCTTTCCGTGACGGTGATCGCCGGGCGACCGCCCAGCCGTCAGGGACGACGCCGGATCCGCGGGCGCAGTTGCGGACGGGCCCGGGTGGAGCCGCACGCCGCCCGCCGGGGCCACCCCCGCCGCCGCGCGGCGGACACCGTCTCGCCACGTCACGCGGGCTGTGCCGCCGTCCGCCCCACGCCAGCTCCGGCCGCCTCGCGGTTGCACACCGGTCGAACGGCCGCCCGCCCACCCCCGGTCCGCGCGGGCGACTTGGGCGGCGCGGACGGCTGGGGCAGCGTGGGCAGGGTCGTGCGGCTACGCGCCGGTCCGCGATCTCGTCGCGTAGAAGGCGACGGCCGAGGACGCCGCGACGTTGAGCGAGTCGACCCCGTGCGTCATCGGGATCGTCACGCGCTGGTCGAGCCGCCGGTCGGCCGCCGGGGTCAGGCCGTGCCCCTCGGCGCCGAACACCAGCGCGAGCCGCACGTGGTCCTCGGCGACCAGCTGGTCCAGGGTGATCGCCCCCTGCCCCAGGGTCATGCCCGCGACGACATAGCCGGCTTCCCGCAGCGCGTCGACGCTGTCCGGCCACCCCTCGATCCGGGTCCACGGCACCTGGAACACCGTACCCATCGAGACCTTGACGGATCGCCGGTAGAGCGGATCCGCGCAGCGGGGCGTCACCAGCACGGCGTCCACCCCCAGCGCGGCGGCCGCCCGGAAGACCGCGCCCACGTTCGTGTGATCGACGAAGTCCTCAAGGACGGCGATCCTCGATCGGCGCGGAACGCTCTCGCCCGGCTCGCGCGCCGTGGGCTGGTGACCGGCGTCGGCCAGCAACCGCCCCGGGGCGGGGAGGGGTTCGCGGGCCATGGAGGCCAGGGCACCCCGGTGTACGTGGTAGCCGGTGACCCGCTCGGCCAGCTCCGGGGCGACGAGGTAGGCCGGGGCCGGGTCCTCGGCCAGTACGTCCGCCATCGCCTCGGTCCACTTCTCGGAGAGCAGCATCGAGCGCATCCGGTAACCGGCCTGCCGGGCACGGCGGATGACCTTCTCGCCCTCGGCGATGAAGAGCCCCTCGGCGGGCTCGCGGCGCCGCCGCAGCGCCACGTCGGTGAGCCGGGTGTAGTCCGCGAGCCGGGGGTCGTCCGGGTCGTCGACGGTGATGAGGTCAGCCACGGACGGCGGCCCTCCGGGCCCGCCCGGCGCGCGTCCGGGGCGGGGCGGACCGGCGGAGCGTGCCCCGGGCGGGGCGGCGGCCCGGGTGGCCGGTCACGGGGCGGGGTCCGCGTCAGACCGGGCACCGCCCGCGCTGGGGGCGGCGCCGCCGACGGTGACCACCGCGCCGATCACGATGACGGCCGGGGGGCGCACGCCCTCCTCGCTGACCCGGGCGGCGACGTCCGCGAGGGTGGCGTCGACCCGCCGCTCGGTGGCGGTGGTGCCCTCCTGGATGACGGCGACCGGGGTGTCCGGCGCCCGCCCGTGGCTGATCAGCGCCTCGGCGATGGCCCCGATGTTCCGCACGGCCATCAGCAGGACGAGCGTTCCGCGCAGCCGGGCCAGCGCGGCCCAGTCGGCCAGCGACCGCGCGTCGCCCGGCGGAACGTGCCCGCTGACGACGGTGAACTCGTGCGCCACGCCCCGGTGGGTGACCGGGATGCCGACGGCGGCCGGAACGCTCACGGAGCTGCTGATACCCGGGACGACGGTGACCGCCACCCCCTCGCTGGCCAGTTGCTCGGCCTCCTCCATACCCCGGCCGAAGACGAACGGGTCGCCGCCCTTGAGCCGGACCACGAAGCGACCCGCCCGGGCGTGCTCGACCAGCACCCGGTTGATGGCGTCCTGCGCCATCGCCCGCCCGTACGGGATCTTCGCCGCGTCCACCACCTCGACGTGCGGGGGCAGTTCGTCCAGCAGGTCGCGGGGGCCGAGCCGGTCGGCGACCACCACGTCCGCCTCGGAGAGCAGCCGCCGTCCCCGCACGGTGATCAGGTCGGGGTCGCCGGGGCCGCCACCCACCAGGGCCACTCCCCCGCCGTGTGGCCGGTGCCGGGAGGCGCTGAGCGAGCCGTCCCGCAGGCCCTCCACCACCGCGTCCCGGACGGCCGCCGAGCGCTGCGGGTTCCGGTCGGCGAGACCGGAGGTGAGCACGGAGACGGTCACGCCGCCCGCCCGGCCGGTGGCGGGCGTCCAGGCGGTGGCCGCCTCGGCGTCGTCGCTGCGGACGCACCAGATCCGGCGCTCCTCGGCCTCTGCCGACACCAGCGCGTTCGCCTCCGGATCGTCCGTCGCCACCAGCACGTACCAGGCGCCCTCGACGTCGCCCGCGCGGTAGCGGCGGCGCTCCCAGGTCAGTTCGCCCGCGGTGGCCATCGCCTCGACGGACGGGGTGACGGACGGGGCTATCAGCGCGACCCGGGCCCCCGCCGTCAGCAGCGCGGGCAGTCGCCGCTGGGCGACGGCCCCGCCGCCGACCACGACCACGCGGCGCCCGGCCAGCCGCAGGCCCAGCGGGTAGGCGGGGGTCTCGTCCCCCGGGAGCGAGGATTGGCCGGAGGACGGTTCGGGCGGGTGCGGGGGCTGGGACTGGACCATCGCGGAGTGCGGCTCCTCGGGTGCGCTCGCCGCTGCGCGGCGACGGGGGACGGACGGTGTCAGCTTATGCGGGGCGCGGCGGGTGGGCTGTCTCGCGGGTCACCTCCGACCTGGCACGGGACGGCGCCAGCGCTCGGCCGGGCCCCGCCCGGGCGGGCCGGGGCCGGGCTCCGCGCACACACAGCGGCCCGCCCATCGTCCGGCGGCGCGGGCGATGGGCGGGCGTGCGGGTAGGGCGACGGCCGGGCCGTCAGTTCTTCTCGGTCACCCCGGCGGCGTCGAAGGTGGCGACCTCGTGCATCGCCCGGGCCGCGCTCTGCACCAGCGGCAGCGCGAGCAGCGCCCCGGTGCCCTCACCCAGCCGCAGGTCGAGGTCGACGAGCGGACGGAGGCCGAGCTTGGTCAGCGCCGCGACGTGTCCCGGCTCGGCGCTACGGTGCCCGGCCACACAGGCCGACAGCGCCTCCGGTGCCAGGGCCCGCGCCACCAGCGCGGCGGCGCCCGCGCTCACGCCGTCCAGGATCACGGGGGTACGGAGCGAGGCGCCGCCGAGGATCAAGCCGACCAGCGCGGCGTGTTCGAGCCCGCCGACGGCGGCGAGCAGCGCCACCGGGTCGGAGGGATCCGGCTGGTGCAGCTCCAGCGCCCGGCGGACGACCTCCACCTTCCGGGCGTGCGTCTCGTCGTTGACGCCGGTGCCCCGGCCGGTGACCTCGGCGGCGTCGGCGCCCGTGCAGGCGGCGATGAGCGCCGCGGAGGCGGTGGTGTTCGCGATGCCCATCTCGCCGGTGAGCAGGGCCCGGTTCCCGGCAGCCACCAGGTCGCGGGCCGTCTCGATGCCGACCTCGATGGCGCGCACCGTCTCCTCCCGCGAGAGCGCGGGACCGGCCGTCATGTCATCCGTGCCCGCGCGGACCTTCCGGGGCAACAGGCCCGCGCTGGCGGGCAGTTCGGCCGCGACACCGACGTCGATGACGCAGACCTCGGCGCCCACCTGACTGGCGAAGGCGTTGCACACCGCGCCGCCGCCCAGGAAGTTGGCCACCATCTGGCCGGTGACCTCCTGCGGCCAGGGCGTGACACCCTGCGCGTGCACCCCGTGGTCACCGGCGAAGACGGCGACGGCGGCGGGCTCGGGGACGGGCGGCGGGCACTGCCGGGACAGCCCGCACAGCTGCGCCGAGATGATCTCCAGCACGCCGAGCGCCCCGGCGGGCTTCGTCATCCGCTTCTGCCGCTCCCACGCCTCCCCCAGCGCCTTGGCGTCCAGCGGACGGACCGCGCTGAGCGTCTCGGCCAGCAGGTCGTGCGGCTCGGCCCCGGGCAGCGCCCGGCGGCCGTACGACTCCTCGTGTACCACCCAGGACAGCGGGCGCCGCTTCGACCAGCCCGCCTGCGCCAGTTCGGGCTCGGGCGGGAACTCGTCGACGTATCCGACGCAGAGGTAGGCGACGACCTCCAGGTGTTCGGGCAGCTCCAGGGCGCGGACCATCTCCCGCTCGTCGAAGAAGCTGACCCAGCCGACGCCCAGCCCCTCGGCACGGGCGGCGAGCCACAGGTTCTCCACCGCCAGCGCCGAGGAGTACGGGGCCATCTGCGGCTGGGTGTGCCGACCGAGCGTGTGCCTCCCGCCCCGGGTCGGATCGGCGGTGACCACGATGTTCACCGGGGTGTCGAGAATCGCCTCGACCTTCAGCTCCTTGAACTGCTTGGCCCGCGCCTTGGGCAGCGACTGCGCGTACGCCTCGCGCTGCCGCTGGGCCAGCTCGTGCATGGCGCGGCGGGTCTCCTCGGAGCGGATGACCACGAAGTCCCAGGGCTGCGAGTGCCCCACGCTCGGCGCGGTGTGCGCGGCCTCCAGCACGCGCAGCAGCACCTCGTGCGGGATCGGGTCGGCCCGGAAGCCGTTCCGGATGTCCCGGCGCTCGCGCATCAGCCGGTGGACGGCGGCGCGTTCGTCGTCCGCGAACCCGGGCGCCGGGGCGCCGCGTTCGGCCGCCACGGGCTCGGCGTCGGGGGCGTCCGCGGTCGCGGTCTCCTCCGGCGCGGTGGGCCCAGCGGCGTCGGGGGCCGCGGTACCGGAAACCGCGCCGGAGGGTTCCGGTTCCCCGGCCGCCTCCGGCTGCTCGGCGCTCAACTCGGCCTCGCCCGTGGACGAGACGGCGATCGGGCCGCTCACCTCGGGCGCCTCGGCGGTCCGGGGGGCGCCGGGCGGCGGCTCGGCCGCCGGGGTCTCCCCGGGGGGCGCCGCGGCCTCCGGCGCGGGCGCCTCGGCGACGGGCTCCGGCGTGGGCTGCTCGGCGCCCGCCTCGGGGACGGGCTCCGGCGACCGCTGCTCCGTGGGCACCGAGGACAGCGCCTCCGGGGTGGGGGCCGGTTCCGGGGTGGCCGCCGGGGGCGCCGCGTGGGCGGACGGCTCCGGCGACGGCCCCGTGACGGGCTCGGGGCTGAGCGGCGCGGGCTCCGGCGCGGCCGGTACGGCCTCGGCGGGGACCGCCTCCGGGGCCGGGGTGCCGGCCGCCGGGCCGTCCGGCTGCGACGGCGGGGCCACCCGCTGCTGCTCGGGCAGGTGGGGAACGGCTTCCGCCGGGGTCCCCTGCGGCTCGGCCCATCCCTCGCGCTGCGGCGGCAGTTCGCCGAGCTGCGGACCGGGCAGCTGGTCGCCGGTCAGCCGCTCGCCGGTCTGGTACGCGGGGTTCCCCTGCGACGCCGGGTCGGCGGGCCCGCCCTGCTCGGGACCGTCGAGGTACTCCAGCCCGGTCCGCGCGGGGGGCGCGGTGGCCTGCTGGGTGGGGGCCGCCTGCTCCGGAGCCACCGGGGTCTGGACGGGCGCGGCCTGCGGGACGTGGCCGGGCGCGGGCTGTTCGGGGGCCGCCTGCTCCGGAGCCTGCGGGGCGGGGGCGGGGGTCCGCTCGGACAGGGGACGCACCGCGCCCGACTGCTCGGGGACGGGCGGCCCGAGGTGGAGCGGACGGCGCGGCGCCTGCGCGGCGGGCGGAGGGGTCGAGCCGGGGTGCGGCACCGGGCCGCCGACGTCGAGGGAGCCGGTGTCGCGGCCGTCGGTCTCGTGTGGGCCGGGGAACGGGCCCTGGGGAACCCGCGGGGCCGTCTGTTCCGCGCCCTGCCGCTCCGGGCCGGTCGCCGGGTCCGGTGCGGGGAACTGCCCCTGCGGCGCGGGCTGCCGCGGGGGGACCGGTGACTGCTGCTGGGGCTGGGGCTGTTGCGGGGACGCGGCGACGCCACCCTGCGGGGGAGGGCCGGGGGCCGGCTGCTGCTGGACGGGCACGCCCTGCCCCTCGGTCCAGGCTCCCTGGGTACTGGGCATCAGCAGGTCCTCGTCGTCCCCCGTGGGACGGGGGGCGGGCGCCGGTTCCGCGAAGACGTACGCGCCGGAGGCCGGGGACCCCGGCGGCTCCTCCGGTGGCGTCGCCGCGCTCTCCGGCGGCCCCTCAGCCGGGACGTGGCCGGTGTCAGTCATGCGTACCCCTCGCCCATTTCCGTAGTGCTCCTTCCAACCCGGCCGAAGACCACCGCACCCCTGGGGGAATCACGCGCCCCCACGGGTCAACGAGCAGGCGCGTGCCGCGGCACGTACTCGGCCAAGCTATCCGGACATTGAGGGAGAAACCATCAACTCCGAACAGCGGCACAACAGTCCGTCAGCCTACCGGCCACCGGCGGCGCGACCAGCCACGGGTGGGCGTCACCTCACCGTTCGCCGGGTTCGTCACCCGGGCCGGGACGGATGCTCCGGCCGGAGCCTCACTCCCGCACGCCGGACACCAGGAACACCACGGCGCGTTCGCTCTCCGCCCAGGTGCGCGTGGACAGCTCCACCGATTGGAGCAGCGCGCACTCGACCGCGTAGCCGCGCTCGGCGAGGGCGCTCCCCAGCGCCTCCGCCTCGTCCCGGGTGACCGCGTGGGTGACGATCCGGCCGGGTCTCCGGTCCGCGACCGCGGTGACGGTTCCGACGCCGCCGCCGCCGACCCGCACCACGTCCGGCTCCGGCAGGTCCTCCAGGACGTGCGGGGCCGGTCCACAGACCGTCTGGAGCCGCACACCGAACCGGCGGGCCGCCAACTCCGCGCGCTGGCACGCCTCCCGGTCCCGGTCGACGGCGATGACCGCCGCGCCGAAACCCGCCGCCTCGACGGCGAGCGCGCCGCCGCCCGAGCCGATGTCCCAGACCAGATCGCCGGTTCTGGGCCCCAGCCGGGCCAGTTGGAGCGCGCGCAGCTGCGTCGACTCGCTGGCCCTCGGGGCCGCGCCCGGCAGCGGGGCCGGACCGGCGTAGGCGGCGGCGGGCAGCGCCCACCCCCGGGTCGGCGGCGGGTATCCGGGCTCCCGCCCGGCGATCCAGCCGTCGCCCCGGTGGGTTCCGGTGGGCGCGCTGGGGCTCGAACCGCCCACCACGATCACGACGTTGGGGTCGCGCCAGGAGTGGTCGGGGACCTTGTCCGAGGTGATGACGGTGGTCTGCTCGCGTTCGGTGCCCAGCGCCTCGCAGATCACGAAGGTGCGGTGGACGCCGGTCAGCAGCAGGGCGAGCTCCGCGGGGCCCGCGCCGGGTGAGGTGAGCACCGCGACCTTGGGGTGGGCCCGGCAGACGTTCACCGCGCGCCGCAGCGTCCGCGAGTGCGCGACGACCAGCCGCGCGTCGTCCCAGGGCATCCCGGCGCGGGCGAAAGCGGCGGCCACGGCGGAGACCGCCGGGTGCACCTCGACCTCCAGCCCGTGTTCCGGGGCGCGCAGGGTGCGGACCACGCCGAAGAAGCCGGGGTCGCCGTCGGCCAGGACCACGGCGGTGCCACGGTGCCGGGCGATCCGGCCGGCGGCGACGGAGACGCTGCCCAGCCGGACGCGTTCGGCACCGGCCGGGATGTCGGGCAGCGCCAGGTGATGCGGGGCACCCGCGACGAGCGTGGCCGCGCCGAGCGCCCAGCGTGCGGCGGCGGACAGCGGCGTTCCGTCCCACCCGATCACGGTGACGCGGTCGGCCATCGGTGGCTCTCTCCTGGGCTGTTCGTCCTCGCTCGTGGCCCGCCGGGGGTTCCGTCGCAGGTCGGGCCCCCAGAGCGTACCTCTGATCGAACGCTCGCGGCGTCGCGGGCGAGCCCGAGGGGGCCGCCGGGCACCGCCCGCCCGCCCGCGCCCACCGGACGCGTACGAGGTCCGGGCCACCGGCGCGCGGTTTCGGTCGCCGAACGGCCGTTTCCGGCCGCCGCGTTGGCCCCGTGCCGGGGGGGGCGGGCGGACGGTGGCTGGCGCGGGCGGGGGACGTGCCGGGGCGGGCGCGGGCCGGGGCGCGTCAGTGGGGGCTGGCGCCCCGCCAGTCCGCGTAGGGCGCGAAGCCGCCGTCCTCCGCCTGCTGTTCGAAGGCACCGTCGAGGTCCTCGGGGAGCAGGCTCCAGACGATCAGGTCGGTGCGGATCTCGGCCCATCCGCCGTCCTCGGTGCGGGTGCGCGCTATCCAGGCGTTGCGCAGCACGCCCTCGCTGATGCAGCCGAGCTTCTGGGCGACCTGCTGCGCGGCCGTGTTGTCCGCCGGGGTGCGCAGCTCGACCCGCTCGAACTTCTGGTCCTGGAAGAGCCACTGGGCGACGGCGAGCAGGGACTCGGAGGCGTAGCCCTCGCCGCGGGCCCAGGGCGCGGTGACGTATCCGGCCTCGGTGCCCAGGACGCGCCAGTCCGTCCGGTCGAGGTGGACCGCGCCCACCAGGCGGTGGGTGAGGAACTCGGTGACGGCGAAGACGATGCCCTCCCCCGAGGTCCGCTGGGCGGGGGCGCGGCGGGTCACGTACTCGCGGGCGTCCGCCGCGCCGTACGGGACGGGCTGCGCGGTCCAGGCGGCGACGAGTTCGTCGCTCATCATGTCGGTCAGTTCGGGGATGTCCGCTTCCTCGAACGGGCGCAGCACGAGGCGGTCCGTGCTGATCGAGATGTCCGGGAAGGTCGATGTCATGCGCCGCTCCAACTCGGTCGGGGATCCGGAGCCGCGCCCGTGGGCCGCGGGCACGCAGTCGCCGGGCCGCCGGGGCCGCCCCGGCGACTGCGGCACGTGCACAGCATGCAGCATCCAAGCTGCCACACCCAGTGCCGGGCCCCGATCCCGGGGCCCGGCACCGTGGTGGGGACGCGGGCGGGGCCGCGTCGCGGATGAGCGGATCAGGAGGCGGGGGCCCCGAAGGCCGGGACGATGGCGCCCTGGTACTTCCTCTCGATGAAGCGCTTCACCTCGTCGGAGGTGAGGAGGTCCGCGAGCTTCCGCACCCGCGGGTCGTCCTGCCGCCCGTTCTTGACCGCGAGGAAGTTGACGTACGGGTTGCCCTTCGCGGTCTCGGCGGCGAGGGCGTCCCGCGCCGGGTTGAGGTCGGCCTCCAGCGCGTAGTTGCCGTTGACCACCGCGAGGTCCACGTCGTCCAGCGCGCGCGGCACCGAGGCGGCCTCCAGCTCCCTGAGCTTGAGGCCCCTGGCGTCCCGCACGTCGCTCAGCCGGGCCTCGTCGCCCCTGCCGGGCTTGAGCGTGATGAGGTCGTGCTCGGCCAGCAGCTGGAGGGCGCGCCCGCCGTTGGTGGTGTCGTTCGGCACCGCCACGGTCTGCCCGCGCCGTACGTCCTCCAGGTCGTCGACCGTCCTGGAGTAGATGCCCAGCGGCTCCAGCTCGACGTTGACGACGGGCACGATCTCGGTGCCCTCCTTCTTGTTGAAGTCGTCGAGGTAGGGCTTGTGCTGAAAGAAGTTGGCGTCCACCTCGCCGCTCTCGGTGGCGGTGTTCGGCACCACGTAGTCGTTGAACTCCCGGATCCTCAGGTCGATCCCGGCGTCCTCGGCGAGGTTGTCGCGGACGTACTCCAGGATCTCCGCGTGCGGGGCGGGCGAGGCGGCGACGGTCACCGTCCGCTCGTTCTCACCGTCCGAGCTGAGCCCGTAGCCGAGCAGCCCGACCGGGACGAGCACCACGGCGGCCAGCGCCGCCGTCCGGCGTCCGCCGATCCGGGCGAGCCGCCCCGCGGGGCGCTCGCGGGCGCTGCCGCGCCGGGACAGGGCACGCGCGATCGCGTCGCCGAGCAGCTGCACCAGCGTGACGATGACGATCAGCGCGACGACGGTGGCCAGCATCACGGTCGTCTCGAACCGCTGGTAGCCGTACTGGAGGGCGACCGCGCCCAGTCCGCCACCGGCCACGGCACCGGCCATCGCGGAGTACCCGATCAGCACGATGACGGTGGTGGTCAACCCCGCGACCAGCGAGGACAGCGACTGCGGCAGCAGCACCTTGAACACCACGGTGGGGGTGCCCCCGCCCATGGCCTGCACGGCCTCCACCAGGCCTCGGTCCACCTCGCGCAGCGCCGTCTCCACTAGCCGCGCGAAGAACGGGATGGCCCCGACGGCCAGCGGGACGATCGCCGCGGTGGGGCCGATGAACGTCCCCACGACGAAGCGGGTGAAGGGGATGAGGGCGATCAGCAGGATGATGAAGGGCAGCGAGCGGCCGACGTTCACCACCGCGCCGACGGCCTTGTTGACGACGGCGTTGCGCAGCGGGCCGTCCCGGTCGGTGAGGACCAGCAGCACGCCGAGCGGCAGCCCGCCGACCACCGCGAACAGCGTGGCCCAGCCGACCATGTAGAGGGTGTCCCAGAAGCCCTGGGTCAGCAGCGGCTCGATTTCCGACCAGCTCACTTCGCGTCCTCCACGGGGGTCTCGCGCCCGGCCGGTGTCCCGGTGGCGGCGGGTTGGTCGGGCTTCTCAGCGCCGCCACGGACACCGTCGGCGGGTCCGGTCGGGGCGGCCGGACCCGCCCCGCCCGGGGCCCGCACGGGCTCCACGGTCAGTCCCTGCTCCCGCAGGTAGCCGACGGGCACCACGTTGTCGTCGAAGCCGCCGGGCAGCGCGATCCGCATCCGGCCGACCTGCCGCCCGCCGACGGTGTCCATGGCGGCGCCGAGGATGGACACGTCGACGTTGTACGTCCGGGCCAGCTGGGAGACGACGGGCTCGGAGGCGGTGTCGCCGTGGAAGGTGACGTCCACGACGGTGCGGTCAGCGCCGGAGGGGCCGCCGCTGAGCGGGAACAGCTCCCGGGCGAGTTCGGAACCGGGGCGGGCGAGCAGCTCCTCCACGGTCCCGGACTCGACGATCCGCCCCTGGCGCATCAGCGCGGCGGAGTCGCAGACGGCCTTGACGACGTCCATCTCGTGCGTGATGAGCAGCACCGTCAGCCCGAGCTGCCGGTTGAGGTCGCGCAGCAGCTGGAGGACGGAGCGGGTGGTCTCGGGGTCGAGCGCGGAGGTCGCCTCGTCGGAGAGGAGCACCTTCGGGTCGCCGGCCAGCGCCCGGGCGATCCCGACGCGCTGCTTCTGGCCGCCGGACAGCTGCGCCGGGTAGGTGTCGGCGCGGTCGGCGAGGCCGACGAGGTCCAGCAGTTCCCCGGCCTTGCTGGCCCGCTCCCGCCGGGAGAGCCCGAGGATCTCCAGTGGCAGTTCGACGTTGCCCCGCGCGGTGCGGGAGGAGAGCAGGTTGAAGTGCTGGAAGACCATGCCGACGCGGGTCCGGGCCTCCCGCAGGTCACGTCCGGCGCGGGGGCCTCTTCCGGCGAGCGCCGTCAGGTCCCGGCCGTCGACGGTGACGGTGCCGGAGGTGGGGCGCTCCAGCAGGTTGACGCAGCGGATCAGGGAGGACTTTCCGGCGCCGCTCTGGCCGACGACGCCGAACACCTCACCCTCGCGCACGTGCAGATCGATCCCGTCGAGCGCGGTGATCTCGCGGTCGCGGGTGCGGTAGACCTTGGTCAGGTCCTGGGTGGTTATCACAGGGATGTCCGTCAGGTTGGGTGCGGGGCGGCCGGGCGCGCGAGGCGGCTCCGGGCACGGCGAACCGCACGGTGATGGCGGAGAGAGTGGAGCGAACGCTCCGGAGACCGCGTGGGTGCCTGGCGGCACGACGGGACTCGCTTCGGGGCGCGAGTCAGCCCGGGCGGCTCAGTCGGGGGCCCTCAGCGGGCACACATTCGACGCGTGGCACGCGGACAGCGAGCACCGGACGACGGGGGCGTCGCCTCGGTCGCACGGATGCGGATGCTCGTTGCACTCATGCGTTCAGTAAAGCAGACCACCTTCCGGGACAGCCCGGCCGGGACCCGGGCAGTCCGCTATTCGGACAGCGACCGAGCGGGCGCCATACCCCCTCCCCCGCCTACCGAGGAACCCCACACACTGCTCTGACCTGCACGGGCACCGATCACAGCCGGGTGGTGACAGGGGTCGGGCACCCCGCCACGGAGAGCGGACTGTGGCCAAGCACACGGTGGCTGTCCGCTGAGCGGGACGCGCGGAGACGGTCCGCCCCCCTTCCGGCGCTCACCCTCGGTGACCACCGGCCGCTCCGGGAGCGGGTCCCCCGGGGGCGGTTCCGCCACGGTTCCGGCCGGGCACCGGACAGGATCAGGCACGGGCCACGGGGGGACGCCGGACGGGGTTCCGGGCCCTGGCACCGGACGGCGGACGGGCCCTCATAGACTCGGGCCCATGCTCACCCCGCTGACGGTCGCGGTCGCCGTGGCCGCGCTCGCGCTCGCCGCCTGGTGCGGCTGGGCGGCCTACCGCGACCAGCCGACCAAGGACTGGCACTTCATCGGCATGGCCGTGGTGACCGTGCTCGCGCTGATCCAACTGGTGGTCGGCATCGTCCAGTTGGCGCGTGGCGAGGAGCCGGGCGGTGGCACCGCCGTCTTCGTCGCCTACCTGCTCGGCGTGGTGGCCTGCCTGCCGGTGGTCGGGGTGGTCTCGCTGACGGAGCGGACGAAGTGGGGCTCGCTCACGGTCGTGGCGGGCGCGGTCGTGCTGGCCGTGCTCCAGGTCCGGCTGTACGACATCTGGGGAGGCGGCGCGGGTGCCTGAGGCGGCGGAACACGAGACGGCCGGAGACCACCCGGTGCGGCGGCCCGAGCCCGAGACCGTCCGGGAGGCGGAAGCCACCGGGGGCGCTCGACCCAACGGGGAGGCCGGTTCCGAGGGGCGCGCGGCGGGTGCGGCACGCACCGGGATCGGCAGCGGCCCCGGAAAGCTGCTGGTCACGCTGTACGGGATCTTCACCGTCGGCGCCGCCTCCCGCTCCCTGGTCCAGCTGACGACGCGGTTCGACGAGGCCCCGCTGGCGTACGTGCTCTCCGCGATCGCGGCGCTGGTCTACGCGTTCATCACGCTCGCGCTGGTGCGCGGTGGCGAGGGCGCCCGCCGGGCCGCCCTCGCCTGCTGCTGCGTGGAGTTGCTCGGTGTGCTGGCGGTCGGCACCTGGACGCTGCTCGACCCCTCCGCCTTCCCGGACGCCACCGTCTGGTCCGACTACGGCATGGGATACCTGTTCATCCCGGTGCTGCTTCCGGTCACCGGGCTGCTCTGGCTGCGCGGGGGGCGCCGGGCGGCCTGAGCGTCCCGGCACGGGCGGACCCCACTGGCTCACCGCCGCCCTGCGACGGCACCGGGTGCCAGGCCGGGAGGCGGGACCGGGCGGCGCCCCGCCCGCGCCCCGATCCTCGCGAACCCCCGCGCTACCCGATCGAGCCGTTCCGCCCGAGCCGAGCCGTCCGCTCGGTCCGGTCCGCCTACGCCGCCGGTCAGGCGCTGGCGGCGTAGGGCGTGCCCAGCTCCTTCGCCATCGCGATCAGCGTCACCCGGCGGTCCTGGTCGGTGCCGACGGGGGTGTATCCCCGGCTGCGGTAGAGGCGCAGGTTGCCCGCGCTGCGCTCCCCGGTGAACAGCTGGACGCGGGTGACGGCGCGCTCCACGGCCAGCGTCTCCTCGATCCCGGTCAGCAACCGGCCGCCCAGGCCGTGTCCCTGGAGGCGGGGGTGGACGCAGAGCTTGCTGAGCACCGCCGTGCCCGTCGCGTCCACGGCGGCCCGTACGGAGCCGACGACCTCGGAGCCCAGGCGGGCCACCAGCACACAGCCACCGTCCAGTTCGTCGAGCAGCTCCCTGAGGGTCTGGGTCAGTGGCGCGATCGCGTAGTCGCCGTAGATCTCCGCCTCGCTCTGGAAGCAGAGGTACTGGAGCTTCAGGATCTGTTCGGCATCGTGCTCGGTCGCCGCAGAGATGGTCACGCTCATGCCCATGTGCGCATGCCTCCCCTATGTGTTCGTCCGGGCGCCCGGGTGGATGAGGGTGGGAGCGCGCGGACAGCCTGCCCTGGTGGGACCGGTCGCGTAGGCACCCTTCCCCGTGCACTGGGTGCCGCAACCCTGTCCCCCGCATTGTGCGCGGGCGGTTCGCGGGAGGGGAGGTGCCGAGGGGGGCCACCGCTGTGAGATTGCCAACGCGGCCCGTCCCGGCGGGGGTTCGGGCGGGCGTCAGCGGGACCGGCACCGGGGGGAGGTACGGCGCGGAGGGCGCCGTACCTCCCCGGGACGCTGGCGTCCCCTGAGCCCCACCCGCCCCACGGGCACCCACACCCCGGCGTCCGGAGGCGCGCGTGCCACTGACGTGCCGGGGTGCCGGGGTCTTCCGGGGCGCGGCCGGGGACGGGAGCGCGGAGTGCCGGGCGCTCAGCCCCGGGCGCGGAAGTCCGCGGCGGCGAGCAGCGCGGTGTCCGGCTGGTCGGCGAAGATGCCGTCGATCCCGGTCTCGAAGAACGCCTTGAGGACGCCGAACGCGTCGCCGTAGTCGCCGGGTTCGGTGCCGCGGCGGTAGTCCGTCGGCAGGAAGGTGTTCTCGTTCCGCATCGTGTACGGGTGGAGCACCAGGTCCTTCGCGTGCGCGTCGCGCACCAGGCTGGTCGGCTCCCCGAGGCGGCCGTCCGCGTCCCGCGGGATGACCAGGTCGAGCAGCGGGCCGATGCCCCGCGCGTAGCGGGCGATCTCCGCCAGGCCCTCGGGCGTGACCAGGTCCCGGACGGTGCGCGGGTCCCCGGAGTCGACGAAGTCCCAGGGGCGGCTGTCCAGCGCGCCGAGCAGCACCACACCGGGGCACTTCACCAGCCCGCTCAGCTTCTCGATGCTGCTGGGCTCGAAGGACTGGACGAAGTTGGGCGACTTCTTCTGGTGCCTGCCGAACTTCTTCAACGCGGCGGCCAGCGGCTTCTCCAGCTCCAGCCCCAACTTACGGAAGTAGGTGGGGTGTTTGGTCTCGATGTGCAGCCACACCGGGCGGCCCCGCGCCTCCCCCCGCTCCTCGGCCCACTCCAGGACCTCCTGGAAGGTCGGCACGCTCCAGCGGCCGTCGTAGAGGGTGTTGTGCTGGCGCTCCTCGGGGATGCGCTCCTTCGCCCGGAGCCCCCGCAGCTCCTCCAGGGTGAAGTCCTCGGTGAACCAGCCGGTCAGCTCGGTTCCGTCGATGCTCTTGGTGGTTTTCCGGTCCGCGAACTCCGTGTGGTCGGCGACGTCCGTGGTGGCGGTGATGTCGTTCTCGTGCCGGCAGACCAGGTGCCCGTCCTTGGTGGGGACCAGGTCCTGCTCGATGACGTCCGCGCCCATGTCCAGCGCGAGCTGGTACGCGCCCAGCGTGTGTTCCGGACGGTGGCCGCTGGCGCCACGGTGGGCCACCACGCACGGGACCGGGAGGGCCGCGTCCTTCCCCCCGGCCCGCCGCGCCGCCGGCTCCGCGGCCCGCGCCGATCCGGACACCGCGAGCCCTCCCGCGCTCGCGGCGCCCAGTACCGCCGCCGCGGAGAGCACCGCTCTCCGGCCCGGCTGCCGCTCCTGTCCCATGGGGCCTCCTCCGACTCGTCACGCTCCGACTCGTGCCACGCGCCCAACAGCGCCCGGCACACGACGCGTTGATCGTATGTGCGATTCGGGGGCCACCGGGAGACCCGGGAGGGGAGGTCCGTGGAACACCGCGTGTACCCGGGCCGAACGGCGCCCTCACGCGGGCTGACTCGCGCGTCGCGGTGTCGCTGTACCCGGAACCCGGAATAGGACCGGCGCACGGCGGCGAGTATCGTCCAGAACCGCGCGGTTCGCGCACGACCGACCGTCATCGACCGGAGGACCCGTTGTCCCGTTTCCTGCTGATCAAGGCACTGCTCGGCCCGCTTCTGCGTGTGCTGTTCCGTCCGCAGGTGGAGGGGGCGGAGCGGGTTCCCGGCACGGGGCCCGTCATCCTCGCGGGCAACCACCTCACCTTCATCGACTCGATGGTGCTGATGCTGGTCGCCCGCCGCCAGGTGTTCTTCATCGGCAAGGACGAGTACGTGACCGGCAAGAGCCTCAAGGGCCGCCTGATGGCGTGGTTCTTCACCGGCGTCGGCATGATCCCGGTGGACCGGGACGGCGGGCGCGGCGGGGTCGCGGCGCTGATGACCGGCCGCCGGGTGCTGGAGAACGGCGGAGCGTTCGGCATCTACCCGGAGGGCACCCGCTCCCCCGACGGGCGGCTGTACCGGGGCCGTACCGGCATCGCCCGGCTGACCCTGATGACCGGCGCCCCGGTGGTGCCCGTCGCGATGATCGGCACCGACGAGATCCAGCCGAACGGCAAGGGGATGGTCCGCCCCGCCCCCGGGCGGCGGATCACCGTGCGCTTCGGGGAGCCGCTGGACTTCTCCCGCTACGAGGGCATGGACCGCGACCGGTACGTGCTGCGCGCGGTGACCGACGAGGTGATGAGCGAGGTCATGCGGCTCTCCGGCCAGGAGTACGTGGACATGTACGCCACCAAGGCGAAGGCCGCCTGACCCCGGGGGCGAGCCGGTGGCCGCCCCCGGCTCACCCCTCCGGGACCTCGCCCAGCCGCTGGCCACGCAGCAGCCGCCAGGCCACCACCGCGGCGGTGAGCAGGACCACCGACCCGGCACCGGCCCCGGCCCGCAGCCCGGCGGTGAAGCTCTCCCGCGCGGCGCCCAGCAGCGCCTCCCCCTGTTCCGGCGGCAGGTGCCGCGCGGTCTCCACCGCCTCGCCGAGCGAGGCGCGGGCGCCCTCCGCCACCTCGGCCGGTACGCCGGGCGGGGTGGTGAACGAGCGGTAGAACCCGGTGACGACCGAGCCGAGCAGGGCGATCCCGAGCGCCGAACCCAGCTCGTAGGCCGTCTCGGAGACCGCCGACGCCGCTCCGGCCTGCTCCTTCGGGACGGTCGAGAGGATCACGTCGGCGGTGACGGTGAAGGCCAGCCCCGCACCGGCACCGAGCAGCAGCAGCAGCACGCTACCCAACAGCCAGTACTCGGTGGTCCCTTCGAGCCAGTAGCAGGTGCCGAGCGCCAGCCCGACGGCGCCGAGCCCGCCGGAGACGGCGGCCCGCACCGAGGTGCGGCGCGCGACGTACCCCGCGCAGAGCCCCGCGAACACCGCTCCGATGGCGGCCGGGATCTCCGCGACCCCGGCCTGGAAGGGGGCCCGCCCCTGCACCATCTGGAGGAACTGGGAGAGGAAGAAGATCAGCGCGGAGAGGCCGAGGATGGTCAGCAGGTCGGCGAGGACCGCCCCGGTGAACCCCCTGTTCCGGAAGAGCCGGATGTCGAGCAGCGGCGAGGAGAGCCGCGCCTGGCGCCGCACGAAGGCCGCCAGGGCGAGCAGTCCGGCCCCGCCGAGCAGTAGCGCGTCCCAGCGCGGGCCGTGGACGGCCGTCTCCTTGACCGCGTAGATGACCCCGATGACGCCGAGCATGGACAGCAGCACGCTGGGCACGTCCCACGGGCCGGGCGACGGGTTCCGCGACTCGGGCACCAGCCTGGCGCCGACGAGCACCAGCGCCGCCATCACCGGCAGGTTGATCAGGAAGACCGAGCCCCACCAGAAGTGCTCCAGCAGGAAGCCGCCGACCACCGGGCCGACGGCGGCGCCCGCCGAGGTCATCGCCCCCCAGACGCCGACCGCGAGGCTGCGCTCCCGGGGGTCGGGGAAGATGTTGCGGATCAGCGCCAGCGTGGAGGGCATCAGGGTCGCCCCGGCCGCGCCGAGCAGCGCCCGCCACAGGACCATCGCCTCCGCGCTGTGCGCGTACGCCGTCAGCGCGGAGACCACGCCGAACGCCGTCGCCCCGCAGAGCAGCAGCTTCTTGCGGCCGACGCGGTCGCCCAGGCTGCCCATGGAGACCAGCAGCCCGGCGAGGACGAAGGAGTAGACGTCCCCGATCCACAGCAGTTCGGTACTGGAGGGCCGTAGCTCCTCGCTGAGGAACGGCGTCGCCAGCCCCAGCACGGTGGCGTCCACCCCGACCAGCAGCACCGCCAGGACCAGCACCGCCAGCGCCAGCCAGCGGGACCGGGCTCCCGGCGCGGCCACCCGGCCGGGAGGTCGCGCGGACCGCGGCGTGCTCACCCGGTGGTCCGCCGGGCGCCGCCGAGCAACAGCTCCACGGTCATCCGCCGCGAGTCCCGGGCCGCGACGAGTCCGTCCTGCACCGCCCAGGCCGCCGCCGTGACCAGCGCGTACAGCGCCTCGGTCAGCCAGGCGGCGGTGAGGTCCACCCGGAAGACGCCCTCCTCCTGACCGCGCCGGAACAGAGCGTGCACCCGGGCGTCGATCCGGCGCCAGCCCTCGTTCAGCTCGCCGGGGGTGAAGAGCTGGTTCTCGGTGAGGAGGAACGCGAGGAACCCGGCGAGCGGTTCGGCCTCCGCGACCACCCGGCGCACGGCCTCCTCCGCGTCTCCCTCGTCGATCCGCGCCGCGTCGAGCGCGGCGTCCAGCTGCCGGATGGCGATCTCCTCCAGGGCCCGCACCAGGGCGTCCCGGCCCGCGAACTGGCGGTGCAGGGTGGCCCGGCTGATCCCGGCCGCCCGCGCGATCTCGTCCATCGACGACGCGGGCCTGCGGGTCAGCAGTTCGGCGGCACGGGCGAGCAGCCGCTCACGGTCCACGGTCATGAGACGAGGCTACCTCAGCTGAGACAGCACTGTTTCACCGTGGGAGGAAAACCCGAAAAGACTGGAATAACCCCAAAGGCCCGAATGATCAGCGGACTCGGAGGCCGGAGGACCGAACCCGGAGGCGTCCGGGACGATCCGGGGGGGACCAACTCGCCCGTGGGGGGGAAGCGGTTCGGCGGACCGGACGGGACGGACCGGCTGACGGGCCCGGCTCAGCTCCAGGGCATCCGCGAGCGGTGCTCCCAGTACGCCTCGGGTTCCTCCGCCAACTCCCCGAGCCGGGCGAGCTGTTCCGCGCCCAGCTCGACAACGGCCGCGTGGAGGTTGGAGTCGAGCTGCGCGGTGGTGGCCGCGCCGGAGAGGACCACGCCGGCCCACGGCTGCTGGAGCGCGTAGGCGAGCGCCACCGCGTCGCAGGGGGCGTCGAGTTCGCGGGCGATCTCCCGGAGCACGGCGGGCGCCCGGTCCTCCGCGAGCCGCCCGTTGGCCATGCCCTCCTTGACGATGACGGTGCGGCCCGCCGCGTGGGCCTCGGCGAACGCCCCGGCGGCGGAGGGCTCCAGCGGGTTGAACGTCCCCTGCACGGTGCGGAACAGCGGGACACCGTCCACGGTGATCTCCAACGCGGCCCGCACCGCGTCGGCCTGGCGCGGTCCGCTGGTGGAGAAGCCGAGAGTGACGCCCTCCGCGGCCAGCCGGGCCAGCCGCTCGTGCAGGGCGGTGTCGGTCAATACCGGGGCACCGGCGGTGACGGAGTGGATCTGGTACAGGTCCAGCGCGTCCCCGAGCAGTTCCGCGGTCTCGGCGCGCTGCCGTTCGAAGGTGCCGAGCGCGTGGTCCTTCACCTCGTGCACCTCGGCGTCGGGGCGCCACTCGGCGGTGTAGGTGTACCCCCACTTGCTGCCGACGACGAGGTCGTCCACCTCGGGGTGAGCGCGCAGCCAGGAGGCGAGGAACTCCTCGGCCCGGCCGTAGGAGCGGGCCGCGTCGACGTAGCGCACGCCCTGCGCGTAGGCCGCGTCGAGCAGTTCGTGGGTGCGCTGGCGCAACGCCTCCGGGGTGCGGTCGGCGGGCAGGTCCCGCGCCCGGCCGAGGGTGAGGTAGCCGGGGCGGCCGACCGCGGCGAGGCCCAGACCGAGGTGGGCGGTCGGGGTGGTGGCGGTGGCCAGGCGGTCGAACGGCATCGGTCTCCCCATACGGTCGGCTCCGGGACGCGGGCCGCACCACCGTAACCGGCCGGTTCCGGCCGCCGGACTCCGGCGTGCGGGCTGGTCACCGGCGGGCGCGCGCCCGGGGAGGCCGGGGGACGGACTCCCCGGGCGCCGGGCCCGGTGGGGTGGGTCAGCGGCGGGCGGCGGCCCAGGCGCGCTGCGTGGTGAGGTCGGCGGCGAACTCCGCGAGCTGGGTGGCGACGGCGGAGGGGGCGGTGCCACCCCGCCCGTCCCGGGCGGCCAGCGCGCCGGGCACGTTCAGCACGCTCCGCACCTCGGGGGTGAGGTGCGGGGAGATCTCCGCGAACCGGGCGTCGCTCAGCTCGTCCAGCTCGATGCCCTCCTGTTCGCAGACCCGCACACAGGCACCGGCGATCTCGTGTGCCTCACGGAACGGAACGCCCTGCTTGACCAGCCACTCGGCGACGTCGGTGGCCAGCGAGAAGCCGGCGGGCGCGAGGGTGGCCATCCGGTCCCCCCGGACCGTGAGCGTGGCCATCATCCCGGTGAACGCCGGGAGCAGCAGCTCCAGTTGGTCGATGGAGTCGAAGACCGGCTCCTTGTCCTCCTGGAGGTCGCGGTTGTAGGCCAGCGGCAGCGCCTTGAGGGTGGCCAGCAGCCCGGTGAGGTTCCCGATCAGCCGTCCGGACTTGCCGCGCGCCAGCTCCGCGATGTCCGGGTTCTTCTTCTGCGGCATGATCGAGGAGCCGGTGGAGAACGCGTCGTGCAGCGTGACGAAGGAGAACTCCCTGGTGTTCCAGAGGATCACCTCCTCGGCGATCCGCGAGAGGTCCACCCCGATCATCGCGGTGACGAACGCGAACTCGGCGACGAAGTCCCGGGAGGCCGTGCCGTCGATCGAGTTGGCGGCGCTGCCGCCCTCGAAGCCGAGGTCCTCGGCGACGGCGCGCGGATCGAGCCCGAGCGAGGAGCCCGCGAGCGCGCCCGAGCCGTAGGGCGAGACGGCGGTCCGCTCGTCCCACTGCCGCAGCCGTTCGGCGTTCCGGGACAGCGCCTGCGCGTGGGCGAGGACGTGGTGGGCGAAGAGCACCGGCTGGGCGTGCTGGAGGTGGGTGCGGCCGGGCATCGCCACATCGGGGTGCGCCTCGGCCAGCCCGACGAGCGCCTCCTGGAGGTCGAGCAGGAGCCCGCCCAGGGTCCGGGCGTGGTCGCGCAGGTACATCCGGAAGAGCGTGGCCACCTGGTCGTTCCGGGAGCGCCCGGCGCGCAGTTTGCCGCCCAGCTCGGCGCCGAGCCGCTCCAGCAGGCCCCGCTCCAGCGCGGTGTGCACGTCCTCGTCGGCCACCGTGCCGACGAACCGCCCGGCGGCGACGTCGGCCTCCAACTGGTCGAGTCCGGCGATCATCCGGGACAGCTCGTCCTCGGTGAGCAGCCCCGCCCGCCGCAGCGCCCGGGCGTGCGCGCGCGATCCGGCGATGTCGTACGGGGCGAGCCGCCAGTCGAAGTGGACCGAGGCGGACAGCCGTTCCAGGGCCTCGGCCGGGCCGTCCGCGAAGCGCCCGCCCCAGAGCCGGACTCCGGTGTCCTGGTCCGCGGGCTGTCCGGTCGGCTGGGCGCCGTTGCTCACTGGTGCTCCTCGTGAAGATCGCGTTACGGGTGACGGGAGGGGTGCGGAGGGACGGGAGTGGCGGGGCGGCGGTCGCGGGACCGCCGGGAGGACCGGGCCGAGGGGTCCACCCGGAGCGTGGGGCCGCGGGGACCGCCCGGAACGCCGGGGCCGCTACGGGAAGTTGCCCACGGGTCCGCCGGACAGCGTGGCGGGCGACGCCGTTCTCAGCGGCCGGACGCGGAGACTACCGTCCGGGCGGACGGGGCGGCGCACCGGCGGCCGGTACCGCGCGGGGCGCACCGGGGTGGACCGGGTGCTCAGCGGCGTGCGGGCGAGGGAGGCGGGGAGCGGCGGGGCACTGACGGGGTGGCGGCCCGGCGCCGTCCGGCGGACGCCGGACGGGCCGCTCGCGCCGGGCCGCTCGCGCCGGGCCGCTCGCGCCGGGCCGCGGGCGGTCAGCCCTGCTGGTCCCGCTTGGCCGCGATCTTCGCGGACATTCCGAAGATCTCGATGAAGCCCTTGGACATGGACTGGTCGAAGGTGTCACCGGTGTCGTAGGTGGCGAGGTGGAAGTCGTACAGCGACTTCTCGGACCGACGGCCCGTGACGACCGCCCGGCCGCCGTGCAGCGTCATCCGGATGTCGCCCGTGACGTGCTCGTTCGCCTCCTCCACGAAGCCGTCCAGCGCGCGCTTGAGCGGGGAGAACCAGAGGCCGTCGTAGACCAGTTCCGTCCAGCGCTGCTCGACCTGCCGCTTGTAGCGCGCGAGTTCCCGCTCGACGGTGACGTTCTCCAGCTCCTGGTGGGCGGTGATCAGCGCGATGCCGCCGGGCGACTCGTACACCTCGCGGGACTTGATGCCGACCAGCCGGTCCTCGACCATGTCGATCCGGCCGACGCCCTGCGCCCCGGCCCGCTCGTTCAGCTGCTGGATGGCCTGGAGGACGGTCACCGGGCGGCCGTCGATCGCCACCGGGACGCCCTTCTCGAAGGTGAGGACGACCTCGTCCGCCTCGCGGGAGACGGCCGGGTTCTGGGTGTACTCGTAGACGTCCTCGATGGGGCCGTTCCAGATGTCCTCCAGGAAGCCGGTCTCCACCGCCCGCCCGAAGACGTTCTGGTCGATGGAGTACGGCGACTTCTTGGTGGTCGCGATCGGGAGGCCCTTCTCCTCACAGAAGGCGATGGCCTTGTCCCGCGTCATCGCGTAGTCCCGGACGGGGGCGATGCACCGGAGGTCCGGGGCGAGGGAGGCGATCCCGGCCTCGAACCGTACCTGGTCGTTGCCCTTGCCGGTGCAGCCGTGCGCGACGGTGCCCGCGCCGTGCTTCCTGGCCGCCGCCGTCAGGTGCTTGACGATGGTGGGCCGGGAGAGCGCGGAGACCAGCGGATAGCGGTCCATGTACAGCGCGTTCGCCTTGATCGCGGGGAGGCAGTACTCCTCGGCGAACTCGTCCTTCGCGTCCACGACCTCGGCCTCGACCGCACCACAGGCGAGCGCGCGCTTACGGATGACGTCCAGGTCCTCTCCGCCCTGGCCGACATCGACGGCGACGGCGACGACCTCGGCCCCGGTCTCCTCGGCGATCCAGCCGATGCAGACGGAGGTGTCCAGGCCGCCGGAGTAGGCGAGTACGACGCGCTCGGTCACGGGGTTCTCCTTAGGATGCACGCGCTGACGGGTATAAGTATGCACTCCACCGTATGTTTCGTCAACGCGCTTCCGTGACCCCGAAACCGCCCCACACCCCCTGGCCGCCAGCCGAGCGCGACGGCCGCCCAGGGCCAGCTGGGCCGTGGGCCCCGGCCGCTCCCCCGCTCCCGCCTCAGCGACGCCGTCAACCGCCGACCACCCGGCGATCGCCGCCAACGGCGACCCCCCGACGACCGCCGCGACCGCGGCCCCCCGACGACCGCCGCGACCGCGGCTGTCATTCGCTGCCGCTAGCCGCGCAGTTCCTCCGCCAGCACACCGGTGTGCGCGTGCGCCAGGTCCTTCGTCGCGGTCAGCAGCGTCAGCGGCCCGCGACCGGCCTGTTCGCGCAGCTGCTCCAGCGCCTCCCGGCCCTCCGGCTCGGCCAGCTCCGCGCGGTAGCGGCGGGCGAACTCCTCGTAGCGGTCCGGGTCGTGGCCGTACCACTTACGCAGCTCGGTGGAGGGCGCGACCCGCTTGTCCCAGTCGTCCAGCTCGGCGTCGGCCTTCGCCAGTCCGCGCGGCCACACCCGGTCGACCAGCACCCTGGTGCCGTCCTCGGAGGGGTCGGCGGCCTCGTAGACCCGGCGCACCCGCACCGCGGGGGCCTTCCCCGAGGTGTGGCCACGACGGGCCCCCGCCGCTCCCCCGGTCTTCTTCGTCCTCGCGGTGTCACTCATACGTCCAGGGTGCGCGGCACGGCGCGGCTCCGCACCCGCGGACGCCGTACGTCACCCGGACCCGCCGAGACCAGCCGAGACCGGGGGCCGGGCCACCGGCGAACGGTGGCCCGGCCCCCGGCGGGACGGTGGGGTGCCTCAGCGCTCCTTCTGGGCGAGGCCGAGCAGATGGTCCGCGAGGGCCTGCCCGCCCTCCGGGTTCCGGCTGATGAGCAGCAGGGTGTCGTCCCCCGCGATGGTGCCGATGATCGCGTGCAGCTCCGCCGCGTCGATCGCGGAGGCCAGGAACTGCGCGGCGCCGGGCGGGGTGCGCAGCACGACGAGGTTGGCCGAGGCCTCGGCGGAGATCAGCAGCTCCCCGGCGAGCCGGGCCATCCGGCCCTCGCTCGCCGACTCACCGAGCGGCGCCTTGGGGGTACGGTCCCCACCCTCACTCGGCACGGCGTAGATCAACTCCCCTCCGGTGTTGCGGATCTTGACGGCACCCAGCTCGTCCAGATCGCGGGAGAGGGTGGCCTGGGTGACGGTGAGTCCGTCGTCGGCGAGGAGTTTGGCGAGCTGGCTCTGGGAGCGCACCGGTGCCCTGCCCAGGATGTCCACGATGCGCCGATGCCGGGCCGTCCGCGTCTGCGGGACGGCCTGGCCCCCCTGCTGCTCCTCGCTCATCTGCCCCGCTCTCCTCCGGCTCGGCGGCCCGCTTCCACTGCGTCGAGGATCGCGGGCAGCGCCTGGACGAGGGCGTCCACCTCATCCGGGCCGATGACCAGCGGCGGCGCCAGCCGCACCACGTCCGGCGCGACCGCGTTCACCAGGAACCCCGCGTCCTGAGCCGTGTCCCGCACCTGCGGTGCGACGGGCTCGGTGAGCACGATACCCAGCAGCAGCCCCGCCCCGCGCACCTGTGCGATCAACGGATGGCCGAGCGTCGCCACCGCGTCCCGCAGCCGCTCCCCGACCCGCCGGACGCGGTCGAGCGCGCCGTCCGCGGCGAGGGTGTCCAGTACCGCGAGTCCCGCGGCGCAGGACACCGGGTTACCGCCGAAGGTGGAGCCGTGCTGGCCGGGCTGGAACAGCTCGGCCGCCGGGCCGAACGCCAGGGTGGCGCCGAGCGGCAGGCCGCCGCCGAGCCCCTTGGCCAGGGTGACGATATCCGGCTCGATTCCGGCGGCCCGGCTGGCGAACCAGTGGCCGGTCCGGCCGATCCCGGTCTGGATCTCGTCGACGGCCAGCAGCGTCCCGGTGGCGCGGGTGATCTCGCGGGCCGCCGCCAGGTACCCCTCGGGGGCCGGGATGACGCCGTTCTCCCCCTGGATCGGCTCGACGATCACCAGCGCCGTCTCCTCGGTGACGGCGGCGCGCAGCGCCTCCGGGTCACCGTAGGGGACGTGGGTCACCTCGCCGGGCAGCGGGCGGAAGGGGTCCTGTTTGGCGGGCTGCCCGGTCAGCGCCAGCGCGCCCATGGTGCGGCCGTGGAAGCCGCCCTCGGTGGCCACCATGTGGCCCCGCCCGGTGAGCCGTCCCAGCTTCACCGCCGCCTCGACGGCCTCGGCGCCCGAGTTGCAGAAGTAGACGCGGCCGGGGCGCCCGTCCAGCTCCAGCAGCCGCTCGGCGAGGGCCACGGCGGGCTCGGAGACGAACAGGTTGGAGACGTGACCGAGGGTGGCGATCTGCTCGGATACCGCCCGGACCACCGCCGGATGGGCGGTGCCCAGCGCGTTGACCGCGATACCGCCGACGAAGTCCAGGTAGCGGCGGCCCTCCGCGTCCCACAGCGCGCAGCCCGCGCCGTGGGTCAGTGGCAGTCGGGGGGTGCCGTAGTTGTCCGCCAGCGCGGCCCGCCAGCGCGCGGTCAGCGCCGCGTTCGACGTGCTGGACGCACCGGCCGGGCCGGACACCCGCTGGCCGTGCCGGTCGTCCTGGCTGTGCTGGTTGGCGGGAGTCATGCCGTTCCCTCCGGGATGCGGGTCTCCCCCGGGGCCTGGTGGTCCGGGAGGACCATCGTGCCGATGCCCTCGTCCGTGAAGATCTCCAGCAGGATGGAGTGCGGCACCCGGCCGTCCAGTACGCGCGCCGTGCGCACCCCGTTCCGTACCGCGTGCAGACAGCCCTCCATCTTGGGCACCATCCCGCTGGCCAGCCCGGGCAGCATCGCCTCCAGCTGGCTCGCGGTCAGCTCACTGACGACCTCGTCGCTCCGCGGCCAGTCCGCGTACAGCCCCTCCACGTCGGTCAGCACCATCAGCGTCTCGGCGCCGAGGGCGGCGGCCAGCGCGGCGGCCGCGGTGTCGGCGTTGACGTTGTAGACGTGGTCGCCGGGTTCGTCCTCGTCCGCGCTGCGGGCGATGGAGGAGATCACGGGGATACGGCCGTCGTCCAGCAGCGCCCGGACCGCGCCGACGTCCATCCCGTCGACCTCGCCGACCCGGCCCAGGTCGAGCTGTTCGCCGTCGACCTCGGTGTACCGCTTGACGGCCGACATAGTGTGCGCGTCCTCGCCGGTCATACCGACCGCGAGCGGCCCGTGCTGGTTGAGCAGGTTGACCAGCTGCCGCTGCACCTGCCCGGCCAGCACCATCCGCACGACCTCCATCACCTCCGGCGTGGTGACCCGCAGCCCGCCCCGGAACTCCGACTCCAGGCCCAGCCGCTCCAGTTGGGCGCTGATCTGCGGTCCCCCGCCGTGCACGACGACGGGGCGCAGCCCGGCGTGCCGGAGGAAGACGACGTCCTGCGCGAAGGCCGCCTGGAGCTCCTCGTCCACCATGGCGTTGCCACCGAACTTGATGACCACCGTCCGGCCGTGGTGCCGGGTCAGCCAGGGAAGCGCCTCGATCAGCGTCCGGGCCTTGGGCAGCGCGGTGTGTTTCCGGGCGCTCATGAGCTGTACGCGCTGTTCTCGTGGACGTAATCGGCGGTGAGGTCGTTGGTCCACACGATCGCCGACTCGGCGCCCGCCGCGAGGTCCGCGGTGATCCGCACCTCCCGGTAGCGCATGTCGACCAGGTCCCGGTCCGCGCCCACGGAGCCGTTCTCGCAGACCCAGACGCCGTTGATCGCGACGTTCAGCCGGTCGGGCTCGAACCGCGCCGAGGTGGTGCCGATCGCGGACAGCACCCGCCCCCAGTTCGGATCCTCCCCGTGCACGGCACACTTGAGCAGGTTGTTGCGGGCGATGGAGCGTCCGACCTCGACCGCCTCGTCCTCGCTGGCGGCGCCCACCACCTCGATCCGGATGTCCTTGGAGGCGCCCTCGGCGTCCCGGATCAGCTGCTGGGCGAGGTCGTCGCAGACCGTCCGCACGGCCTCCAGGAACTCCTCCTCCCCGGGGGTGACACCGGAGGCGCCGGAGGCGAGCAGCAGCACCGTGTCGTTGGTGGACATGCAGCCGTCCGAGTCGATCCGGTCGAAGGTCGTACGGGTCGCGCCGCGCAGCGCCCGGTCCAGGGCGGGGCTGTCCAGGTCGGCGTCGGTGGTGAGCACCACGAGCATGGTGGCCAGGCCGGGCGCGAGCATGCCCGCGCCCTTGGCCATCCCGCCGACGGTCCACCCCGCGCCCTCCGCCACGGCGGTCTTGTGGACGGTGTCGGTGGTCTTGATGGCGATGGCCGCCCGCTCCCCGCCGTGCGGGGAGAGCGCCGCCGCGGCCTTGCCGATGCCGGGCAGCAGCCGGTCCATCGGCAGCCGGAGGCCGATCAGCCCGGTGGAGGCGACCGCGACCTCGGCGGCGTCCACCCCGAGGACCGAGGCCGTCTCCTCCGCGCTGGCGTGCGTGTCCTGGAAGCCGGGCGGTCCCGTACAGGCGTTGGCGCCACCGGAGTTGAGCAGGACGGCGGAGACCGTGCCGCCCTGGAGGACCTGCTCGGACCAGACGACCGGCGCGGCCTTGACCCGGTTGGCGGTGAAGACGCCCGCGGCGCTGCGCCGGGGCCCGGTGTTGACGACGAGGGCGAGGTCGAGTCCGCCGCCCTGCTCCGCTCCGGGGGACTTGATCCCGGCGGCTACCCCCGCCGCGGTGAATCCCCTGGCCGCTGTGGTGCTCACTGCGCCTCCTGTGTGGCCCCGCCGGTCGCCCGGCCCGAATCCCGGCACCGCCGGGAGCTGGTGTCGCTCATCGCACCGCTCACGGGGCGATCCCGACGGCCGACAGGCCGCTTCCCTCCGGGAGACCCAGCGCGATGTTCATGCTCTGCACCGCGCCGCCCGCGGTGCCCTTGGTCAGGTTGTCCACGGCGCTGACCACGATCAGCCGGCCGGCCGCGTCGTCCACCGCGAGCTGGAGCTGGACGCTGTTCGAGCCGTACACCGCGCCCGTCGAGGGCCACCGGCCCTCGGGGAGCAGGGTGACGAACCGCTCGTCCGCGTAGGCCCGTTCGTAGGCCGCGCGGAGGTGCTCCGGCGCGGCGTCCGGACGGACCCGGGCGCTGCACGTGGCGAGGATGCCCCGGGGCATCGGCGCGAGGGTGGGCGTGAAGGAGACGCTGACCGGCTCGCCCGCGGCGAGCGAGAGGTTCTGCGTCATCTCCGGGGTGTGCCGGTGCACGCCGCCCACGCCGTACGGGCTCATCGAGCCCATCACCTCGCTGCCCAGCAGGTGGGGCTTGGCCGCCTTCCCGGCGCCCGAGCTGCCGGACGCGGCGACGATCACCGCCTCCGGCTCCACCAGGCCCGCCGCGTAGGCGGGGACGAGGGCCAGCGACACGGCCGTGGGGTAGCAGCCGGGTACCGCGATCCGCCGCGCTCCGCGCAACTCGGCTCGCGCGCCCGGGAGTTCGGGCAGGCCGTAGGGCCAGGTGCCGGCGTGTGGGCTCCCGTAGAAGGCCGTCCAGTCGTCCGCGCTGGTCAGCCGGAAGTCGGCTCCGCAGTCGACCGCCAGCACCTCGTCCCCCAGCTCCGCGGCCACGGCGCCGGAGCGGCCGTGCGGCAGCGCGAGGAACACCACGTCGTGTCCGGCCAGCGCCTCGGGTGTCGTCTCCCGCAGGACGCGGTCGGCGAACGGCACCAGGTGCGGCTGGAGTTCGCCGAGAGGGCGCCCCGCGTTGGAGTCCCCGGTGAGGGCTCCGACCTCGACGTTCGGATGCGCGGCCAGCAGCCGCAGGATCTCGCCCCCGGCGTATCCGCTCGCTCCGGCCACCGCCACGCGCACTGCCATGGATGTCCTCCCTCGTGATGGCATGACTATACGTGCAGCAGTACACATATGCAATGCTGAGGTGAGCGAGGTACGGCGGGTGCCCGGGGGTGGGGCGGAGGGCCGCGCCGGGCCGTGGGCGCGGCGGGGCCCCAGCGTCACCGTTCAGGGGTGGTCATCCCATGGCGTCGAGCGCCGCCAGGACCCGGCGGGCGTCGGCGGCCTGCTCCGGCGCCGGGTCGTCGCGCAGGACCGCCGCGACCCGCGCGCGGGCCTCGTCCGCGCGCCCACGGTCGTGGTGGGCCCAGGCCGCGAGCAGCAGGTGGCGGTGTCGCCGGGCGGGGAGCGGGGCGGTGGCGGCGAGCGCCGCTTCCTCCTCGGCCACCTCCCGTGGCGACCACGCCCGGGACGCCGCTCCCGGAACCCGGCGCCGCAGCTCCACCGGGTCGAACAGCGCCCAGCCGTCGACCTCCACCGGACCGGGGCCGTCGGGTCGCCACCCCCGTGCCACGGCCGCGCGGAGCAGGGCGTGAACGGTGCCCGGCTCGTGCAGGTTCAGCGTCCTGTCCACGCCGGTCCCCACGGCACCGGACGGCATGTACCCGTCGGGGACGAGCCGGCCGGGGCCCTCGCGGAAGACGACGCGCAGCAGCCCTCGCACGCCGGACCGCCGAATGTCCAGACACTCGCGGCAGTCCTCGTAGCGGCCGTTCCCCAGATCGCGGTGGCGGTGGCCGACGGACCAGAGGAACGTCTCCCCCTCGACCACCAGCCGCCGGGCCTTCCTCGCACTCCGCGCCATCCCCCGATGCTAGGGGCGCCGCGCACCCCGGGACGTGGCCGCCCGTCCGGGCCGCCAGACCGGCGAGCGCGTGGGCCCGGCGGCACGGCGCCCCGGGCGGAGCCGGGCGCGGCACCCCGGGCCGGGCGCGGCACCCCGGGGTGACCCACCCGGTGGGACCCTCTCCGGCGACGGTCAACCGGTGGGCGGGCGGAGGCCGTTCAGCCCTCCAGCGTGAGGCTCCACTCCCCGGCCCGGCCGAGCAGCGTGACCACGCTGAGCGGCTGCGCGTCGATGTGCCAGTACGACTGGGGCGGCGCCTTCAGCGCGTAACACAGCGCCGCCCGGACGACCCCGGGCTCGGCGACCGCCACCACCCACTCCGGCTCCGGCCGGGTCTCCAGCCAGCCGCCGACCCGCCGGATGAAGTCGAGCAGCGACTCTCCGCCGTGCGGCGCCGCGCGGGGGTCGGCCAGCCAGGCGTCCACCCCGCGTGGCTCCCGCGCCGTCACCTCCGCCAGCGTCCGGCCGCGCCACCGTCCCATATCGCAGTCGCGCAGGGCGGGTTGGGGCAGCGGGGCCAGCCCGAGCGCCTCGGCCGTCTCCCGACAGCGGACGGACGGGGAGCAGTAGCGCAGCTCGGCGGCGGCGAGACCGGCGTAGGCGGCCTGGACCCTGCCCGCCTCCTGCCATCCCGCCATGTCCAGCGACCGGTCGTCATCGAACCGCACGTCGAGCAGCGAGGAGCTCCGGGCCGCCGCGACCAGCGTGAGGCGTAGATGCATTGGCCGATGGTAGGGCCGAAGGGCTCTCCTGTTCGATACCCCGGAACGAGCCGGGGCACTCCGCCACCGCGCGCGGCTCAGTCGCGGCCCCGGGCGTCCGGCGCGGGTGAGGCCCACTCCGGACGGTGCTCCATCCACCGCTCCGGGTCGGGCAGCAGGCGGAACCCGCGTCGCGCGTACACCTCGTGCGCGTCGTTGGTCGCCAGCGTCAGGCGGCGGACGCCCCACGGCTCCAGCAGCTCCTGGACCACGCCGACCAGCGCCGTGCCCACCCCCCGGCCCCGGGCCGGGCGGTCCACGTAGACGTCGCAGAGCCAGGCGAAGGTGGACCGGTCGGTCACCACCCGCGCGTACGCCACCTGCCGTCCCGAAGCCCGCGTGTACACCCCGATGTTGAGCGAGTGCTCGATGGCGCGCAGCTGGGCCTCCCGGGAGCGGCCGAGCGCCCAGTAGGCGTCGGTCGACAGCCAGTGGTGCACCCGGTCCACGTCCAGCCGCGCGGGGTCGGTCGAGCATTCGAGGTCCGGCGCGAGCGCCCCACCG
Source organism: Streptomyces sp. AJS327 (assembly GCF_013450295.1). Taxonomy (GTDB): domain Bacteria; phylum Actinomycetota; class Actinomycetes; order Streptomycetales; family Streptomycetaceae; genus Streptomyces. Next base: position 1,887,875 of record NZ_SKBR01000001.1, on the reverse strand, counting down.
GGGTCGCTGACGCCGTCGGCCGGGTCTGGGATCAGCGGGGTCATGGCCCGAGCCTGGCACAGCGGCCCGCCTCCCGGAACCGATCCGGGGAACCCGGCGAAACACCAGGTCGTACGGGGTTCTCCCGGGCCGGGAAGCCGGGCGGGAGGGCTCGGCCGACCGCCGCGCGGAGGACGCCCGGCGGGGTGTCGCCGTAGACTCGGACGCGGAACGGAGCCGCGAAGTGCTGACGGGAGGAGACTCCTGATGCGAGCGAAGAGGGGCGACCGGCTGGTGACACACGGCCGGGTCGTCGGCCAGGAAGACAGTTCCGCGGAGATCGTCGAGGTGCTCGGCGCCCAGGGTGAGCCGCCGTACCGGGTCCGCTATCAGGACGGCCACGAGGCCGTGACGTCCCCCGGCCCCGACTCCTACGTGCGGGGCGGGAAGCGGCGCCCCCGCCGGTGACCGGCGGCCCCGCCAGCCGCCGGCGGCGGGGCCGGACGGCGGGCGGGGCGGCGGGTCAGCGCGTGTAGTGGTCGCGGATGACGCGCGCCATCGCGCCCGTGGGGTCGGACGCCACCTCCTTCGCGGAGAAGAAGGCGTGCCCTCGCACCTCCGGCAGGCGCCGCGCGTGCCGGAGGTGGCGCGACAGTTCCGCCGGGTCCTGCCAGGGCTCGGGTTGCGCCGGGTCGATCGCCTTGTACAGCGCCTCTCCCAGGAAAAGCCGGGCGCGGGTCGGGCGTACCGCCTCGGCCCACCAGTCGGCGAGCACCGCGTAGTCCGCGTCGGCGAATCCGATGTGCCAGTACAGCTGCGGGAGGACGTAGTCGATCCAGCCGTTCCGCACCCAGCTCCGGGTGTCGGCGTAGAGGTCGTCGTAGGTCTGCACCCCGGCGCGGGTGCGCGAGCCGCGGGGGTCGGCGGCCTGGTTCCGCCACACCCCGAAGGGGCTCACGCCGAACCGGACCCAGGGTTTCACCGCGCGGACCCGGGCCGCCGTCTCCCGCACCAGGCTGTCGATGTTGTGCCGCCGCCAGGTGGCCAGGTCCTTGAAGCCGCCGCCGTACCGCCGGTAGGTGGCGTCGTCGTCGAAGATCTCGCCCAGCGCCGGGTACGGGTAGAAGTAGTCGTCCCAGTGGACGCCGTCGATGTCGTACCGGACCAGCGCGTCGAGCATCGCGTCCTGCACGAAGCGCCGGACCTCGGGCAGCCCCGGGTCGTAGTAGAGCGAACCGCCGTACGCCACGGCCCAGTCCGGGTTCCGCCGCACGGGGTGGTCGGGGTGCAGCTTCCCCGGGTCGTCGTGCTGCGCCACCCGGTACGGGTTGAACCAGGCCTCCACCTGAAGCCCCCGCCGGTGCGCCTCGCGGACCACGTACCCCAGCGGGTCCCAGCCGGGGTCGCGCCCCTGCTCGCCCGTCAGGCAGGCCGACCACGGCTCATGAGGCGAGGGCCACAGCGCGTCCGCCGTCGGACGGGCCTGGAAGTAGACGGTGTTGAGCCGCGACCGCTCCGCCGAGTCCAGCAGACCGCGCAGCTCCGCCCGCTGCCGTTCCGCGCTCAGTCCCGGCTCGCTCGGCCAGTCCCGGTTGGCGACGGTGGCGATCCACATGCCCCTCAGCTCGTCGGGCGACCGGCGCCAGACCCCGCTCTCCGTGGCGGGCGCGGTCCGCTCCCGCTCACCGCCGCCCGCGCTGGCCGCCAGCGCGGTGTCCCCGGCGGCCAGCGCGCCGACCGTCCCGGCCGCCACCGTGGTGAAGCCCCGCCTCGTCAGTTCTCGCATCCCCGCTCCTCGCCGCGCCGTTCTGCGTGTCCGCGTCATGTTCGACAGTGTCCGGTGTTCCGTGCCCACCTCGCGGCCCGATACTCCCCCACGGGCACGGCGGCCCGCGGTCACGGCACGAGACGCCCCGGCGGACCTCCCCGGACGGCGGGCGGGGCGGAGCGCCGCACGCCGGCGGAAGGCGGGCGTGCGGGGAGAGCACGGTCCGGCACGGGTGGCTGAGAACGCCGATACACCGGCGAATCCGCGGCCCGCGTCCGCTCCGCGGCGGGCCCGGCCGACCCGCCCGACGGGAACGCGCGGCCCGCGGGTAACGTCGGGCGGCGAAGCGGCTCGGTATCCGGCCCACCCCTCGACGAGGGCCACCGGCCCGGCGCCGTCCGCCGGACCCCACGGAACAGCGAAAGGCACGATGTGACCGACATCGAACGCGTCGGAGTGGTGGGCTGCGGCCAGATGGGCGCGGGGATCGCCGAGGTGTGCGCCCGCGCCGGACTGGACGTCCTGGTCGCGGAGACCAGCGGCGAGGCCCTGGAGCTGGGCCGCACCCGCCTGGTGAACTCCCTGGGCAAGGCCGCCGAACGGGGCAAGATCACCGAGTCGGAGCGGGACGCCACCCTGGAGCGGCTCGCCTTCACCACCGACCTGGGCGACCTGGCCGACCGGGACCTCGTCATCGAGGCGGTGATCGAGAGCGAGCAGGTCAAGACGGAGATCTTCCAGGTGCTGGACCAGGTCGTGACCCGGCCCGACGCGATCCTCGCCTCCAACACCTCCTCCATCCCGCTGGTGAAGCTGGCCGTCGCCACCTCCCGACCGGACCGGGTGATGGGCATCCACTTCTTCAACCCGGCCCCCGTCCAGCGGCTCGTCGAGCTGATCCCCGCGCTGACCACCTCCGAGGACACCGTGCGGCGCGCCGAGGCCGCCGTCAGCGGGACGCTGGGCAAGCACACCATCCGCGCCCAGGACCGCTCGGGCTTCGTCGTGAACGCGCTGCTCATCCCGTATCTGCTCTCCGCGGTGCGGATGTTCGAGTCGGGCATGGCGAACCGCGAGGACATCGACAACGGCATGGAGATGGGCTGCGCCCACCCGATGGGCCCGCTCCGGCTGGCGGACCTGATCGGCCTGGACACCGTCGCCTCGATCGCCGACTCGATGTACGACGAGTTCAAGGAGCCGCTGTACGCCGCTCCGGCGCTGCTCCAGCGCATGGTCGACGCCGGCCGGCTGGGCCGCAAGGCGGGCGCCGGCTTCTACTCGTACGGCTGACTTCCACTCCCGCGGCTGACTCCGGCCACGCCGCCACGTGGCGCCGTTCCAGGGCGAGTTCGCCCGGAACAGCGCCACGGCGGCGCCCGCCCGGCGGCCTGGGACGGGGCGGACCGGGACTCACGCGTCGTGCGGGGCCTGGTGGCGTTCGAGCAGCATCGGGAAGGTGCCCACGGCGTCCAGGGCCATGGAGAGTTCGGCGACGATCCGCGGGTTGTCCAGGGAACCCCGCAGGAACTCCTCCAGGCGGTGCATGCGGTAGCGGACCGTGTTCTGGTGGCAGTACAGGGCGCGGCCCGCCTCGGCTGCCGAGCCGTGGGCCTCCAGCCAGGCCCGGGCCGTCGCGAGCAGCGTGGTGCGGTCCTCCTCGGGCAGCGCGAGCACCCCGCCGAGGATGCGGTGCACGGCCCGCTGGGTGGTCTCCAGGTTGTTCATGACCAGTTCCGTCAGCGGCGCGTCGTCGAGCTGACGTACGTCGGCGGCGTCCGGGGGCAGTGACTCGGCGGCCACCCGCGCGTACCGCAGCGCGCGGCCGGTCTGGTCGAGCCGGTCGTACAGGGGGCTCACGCCCACCCGGCTCCGCGTGACCGCGCGTACCGCCTCCAGGACCCTGTCCACCGGCTGGCGTTGGGGGCAGGAGAGCACTCCCGTCTCGGACCCCCGCTGGGCGCGCCACGCCGAGGCCACGTCCAGGGCGCGGAGCCGCGCGTCCAGACCGGGCAGGGGCGGTTCGTCGGAGGTGAGTCCCACGGCCGTCACCACGAGGAAGGATCCCCGGAACGGGAAGTCGAGCATCCGCGCGAGTTCCCAGACGGTGTCGCTGCCGGAGGACGGTCCGTCGATCAGCTCGCCGACCAGGGCCGAGCGGCGCCGGTCCAGCTCCACCATCCGCTCCGCGCAGGTCCGGCGGTAGGAGTCGGTGAGCGCCGAGGAGTAGACGTCCGCGAGTTCCCAGATGTGCGAGGCCTCGTCCAGGAGGGCGGTGGGCGCCTCCCCGCCGTCCTTCCGTGCCTCGTCGAGGAGCCGCTCCCAGAAGTAGCGGAAGCACAGCCGGTAGGAGCGCAGGACCTCCGGCAACGGGGCGTCCTGCTGGGCGCGCAGTCGGCCGGTCTCGGTGGGACTGTCGAGGCTGATCGCGGGCGAGTCCGGGTCGGCCAGGTGGTTGATCGTGCCCAGGACGTTGCGGCACAGCGAGGCGTGCAGGTCCGCGGGGGTGACGACCATGGTCCGGTAGAACTCGATCTTCCCGTAGGTCAGTTCGACCATGCCGTCGGCGATCTCGTCGATCCGGTCCCGGAGCCTTCCGGCGAGTTCGGCCACCACGAGCCGGGAAGCTGTCGCATGCACGGGAGCGACCCTAGAACAGCTTCGGCCCCCATCCCACCGCGTTGGCCGAAGCCCCCGGAATCCGCCCCAACGACCGTGTCCCACAAGGTCGTTGTCGGCCAGGACAGAGGTTCCTGTCGCTGCCGACATGGCCCGCGGCCCGGCCACGCGACGAGGATCGTCACGTCGAGACCGATCCCGCGCTGTGTGAAGGTGGACTGACGTGAGCAACCTGGCCACTGTCCTGGTGGAAGCGGCCGAGCGGTACCCGCTGCGGCCCGCGGTACGGGCCGGCGGCACGGTACTGACGTACGCCGAACTCGACGAGCTGAGTGGCCGGGTGGCGGGTGGGCTGCTCGCGCACGGCGTGCGCGCCGGTGACCTGGTGGGGCTACGGCTGCCCGGGGGACCGGTCTTCCCCGTCGTCTGCTTCGGGATACTGCGCGTCGGCGCGATCGTCCTTCCCGCGCGGCCCCCGCGCCAGCCGTCCTCCCCCACGGCGGAGCGTCCGCCTACCGCCGTGGGGGGCGCCGCGCGTCTCGTCTTCGCCTCGCCCCAGGTAGGCCGGGACGGGCCTGGCCCCTCGGACGGTCCCCTGGTAGTCCCGGTCGGTCCCGACTTCCTCGACCAGGTCGCCCTCTGGCCCCGGCACTCACCGGTGGCGGACCGCGCTGACGACGACCCGGCGGTCCTGCTCGGCACAGCGGAGGCCCCGGACACCGCCGCGGCCACCGTCGTGGAGATGAGCACGGGCAGACCGGCCCCGGCCCCGGGGCACTCCGCCCTCACCCACGGCCGGCTCTGTGGAGACCCGGAGTTGACCGCCCGCGCCCTGGGAACCACGAGGTTCGAGCCCGGCCCCCCGCACGGGGTGAGCCTCTGGCGACAGGTACTCGCCGCCCTCAACGACGACTCCCCCGACGACGGCGAGCGGGCCGCGACCCTGGCGTTCGGCGCCGCCCACCTCGCCGCCCGGCGCAAGCCCGAGGGCCGTCCCCCCACACCGGATGACGTCATGGCCGTGGCGTTCGAGGAGTTCTCGCTGCTCATCGACGCCGACCAGGCCCGCGCCGCGCTCCGCTCCCTCACACCGCCGAACCGATGACGGCCCCGGGGCCCGGGACCCCGGGGTGACGCACCCGGCCTGTCGACCGGTGCCACGGTGATCGCGGAGTTCAGGGAGCCGCGGTACGCCGCTCCGGCGCCGCCCCGGCGCACGGTCGACGCCGGTCGGCGGGACCGCAGGGCGGGCGCCGGTTCCCAGCCGTACAGCTGGCCTTTCCGCATTCCCGCCCCGGCTCGCCGGGCGGCCCGTGGCCGCGCTCCCGGCGGACGGCGAACAGCGCGACGTCGTCGCTGAGTCGGCCGCCGGAGTGCCGCAGCAGCGCCGCGCGCACCCGGTGCACCACCTCGGCGGGGTGCGCGGGGTCCGGTGCTCGCCCCTCCCCGCTGTCGGCGGGGCCGGGCGCGAGCACCTCCCGGAGCGCACCGGCCAGGTCGAAGGCGCCACCGGCCGCGTCCCGCGCGTCCTCCGCGCCGTCGGTGTGCAGGAGGAGCACGTCGCCCGGCGGCAGCGGCAGGACAGACGGACGGGGCAGGGGCACCGGCAGCGGGAAGAGGCCGAGCGGGGGCAGCGGCTCGGCCTCCGCGACCGGACCGGCCCGCGCCGCCGCCGGAGCCAGGTGGTACGGCCAGGGGTGACCGCAGTTGAGGGCGGCGAAGGAACCGTCGGCGCGGGCCTCCAGCAGCAGCACCGTGACGAACTCCTCGGCCAGCGGCTCCACTCCGGCGTCCCGGCAGCCGGTGCCGCTCAGGTGCCGCTCCAGTCCGCGCTCCAGTCGGCGCAGCACCCCGGCGAGGTCCGGCTCGTCGTGCGCGGCCTCCCGGAAGGTGCCGAGCAGCGCGGCCACCGTGGCGACGGCGGGCAGACCGTGGCCCCGCACGTCGCCGATCACCAGCCGCAGTCCGTAGGCGGTGGGTACCGCGTCGTACAGGTCGCCGCCGAGCGCGGCGTGCCGGCTCGCGGAGAGGTGCCCGGCGGCGAGCGTGAACTCCCCCGCCCGGGCCGGAGGCGGGCGCAGCAGCGCCCGCTGGGTCACCGCCGCCACCTCGCGGACCCGTACGAGTTCGTGGGTGAGGCGGGCCCGGCGCCCCGCCGCGAGGTAGCCCGCGACCACCACGCTGAGGATCGCGAGGCAGGTACCGGCGCGGCTGCCGAGGTCCTCGTAGGCGCCGACGCCGCCGAGCGGGTACAGCGCGAACAGGGCGCAGGCCCCGCCCACCACCACGCCCCGGCGGTGCCCGGTACCGGCGCAGGCGATGGCCGGGGTCGCGGCGAGCAGCTGTATCAGCTGGGTGCCGGAGGGCGCGTAGCGCTCCCAGGCCAGCACCCCCACCACCCAGAGCGCGGGCGGTGCGCAGGTCACCAGGTTCAGCCCGGGGCCGCCCGCGCGCGGGGGCCGCGTGGAGCCGAGAAGGCGCGGGCCGCGCCGGGCACTTGGAGTTCGTCCCGCCACGGTGTGACGCCCTCCGGTGTCGCGTCCCCCGCTCGCTCGCACCACGGTCCTCCAGCCCTGTGAGCCGACCGCGAACGCTCCCCCCGCCGGGGCCCCTCGGTCAGGACGATGGTGCGCGATGCCCGGGGGCCCGGGGACGGGACTCCGGTGGAGGCTCACTCCAACGAGTGAGCCAACGCCGGTGGGGGTGTGCGCGCCTGTGCGAGCACACCCCCACGGGTCATACGCGGGCTAGGCGCGCAGCACCGCCCCGGTCCGCTCGACCGCCGAGGCGACCGCCGCGTCCCGCGCCCCGGAGGCCTCCTCCGCGGTCAGGGTGCGGTCGGTGGCCCGGAAGCGCAGCGCGTACGCCAGCGACTTCCGTCCGGCGCCGAGCTGTTCGCCGGTGAAGACGTCGAACAGCCGCAGCGACTCCAGGAGTTCACCCGCTCCGGCCCGCAGCGCGGCTTCCACCTCGGCTGCCGGTACGCCGCCGTCGACCACCAGCGCCACGTCCTGGGTGGCGACCGGGAAGGTGGACAGGTGCGGGGCCCGCACCGGTCCGGCGCCCGCGGCGCCCACCGCGTCCAGGTCCAGTTCCAGCGCGCTGGACCGGGCGGGCAGCCCGAAGCTCTGGACCACGCGCGGGTGCAGTTCGCCCGCGTACCCCACCGGCCGGGGGCCGTCCGGGGTGACGACCGAGAGCGCGGCGCACCGCCCGGGGTGCCACGGCGCCGACTCGGCGTTCTCCACGAGCAGTTCGGCACCGGCCTCGCGGGCGACGAGGCGGGCCGCCGCCACCGCGTCGGCCCAGCTCGCGGGGCGCCCGGCGCCCCACCAGCCCGCTGGCTCCCGCGATCCGGCGAGGACCGCGCCGAGGTGGCGCGGCTGGTCGGGCAACGCGGCGTCCAGCGCCGCGAGTTCCTGCCCGGTCGGGCGGGCGTTCACCCCGGGGCGCGGGGCGGCGCGTTCCGCGCCGGTGGGCAGGAAGACCAGTCCGGTCTCGAAGAGGGCCAGCCCCTCCTGCCCGTCCTGGCTGCCACGGCCCAGGTTGCGGCGGAGGGTGGCGAGCAGCCCGGGGAGCAGCGTGGTGCGCAGCGCGGGTTCCTCGTCGGAGAGCGGGTTGACGAGCCGGACCAGGCGCCGCCTCGGGTCATCCGCGGCGAGGCCGAGCTGGTCGAGGGCGGCGCTTCCGACGAACGGGTAGCTGAGAGCCTCGACGTAGCCCGCTCCGGCCAGCGCCCGGCCCACCCGGCGGTGCAGCCGCTGCCGCTCGGTGAGGCCACGGCCGGCGGGCGGCCTGGCCAGCGTCACCGGGAGGTTCTCGTACCCCTCCAGGCGGATGACCTCCTCCGCGAGGTCGTTCGGGTCGTGCAGGTCGGGCCGCCAGGACGGCACGGTCACGGTGAGCCGGTCCTGCCCGTACACGTCGCAGCCGACCTGCTGGAGGCGGCGGACGACGGTCTCCCGGCCGTAGCTGACCCCCGCGACACGGTCCGGGTGGTCCGCGTCGATCATCACGGTGCGCGGGCCGGAGGGGGCGGCGAACCGCGTGACCCCGGGGTCGGCGGTGCCGCCCGCGAGCAGCGCGAGCAGGTCGACGGTGCGCTGGGCGGCGGCCGCTCCCGCCTCCGGGTCGACGCCGCGCTCGAAGCGGCGGGACGCCTCGGAGGAGAGCCGGTGGCGGCGGGCGGCCCGGGCGATCGCGACCGCGTCGAAGTGCGCGGCCTCCACGATGACGTCGCGGGTTCCGCCGACCTCGCCGGTGGCCGGGTCGATCTCGGCCGCGGCGATCTCCGTCTCGGCCCCGCCCATCACCCCGGCGAGGCCGATCGGCCCGCGGTTGTCGGTGATGACCAGGTCCTCCGGGTCCAGCACACGGTCGGTGCCGTCCAGCGTGGTCAGCTTCTCCCCCGGCCGCGCGCGGCGGACGCCGATGGTGCCGTCCACCCGGGAGGCGTCGTAGGCGTGCAGCGGCTGGCCCAGCTCCAGCATGACGTAGTTGGTGATGTCCACCGCCAGCGAGACAGGACGCATCCCGGCCTTCTGGAGGCGGCGGCGCAGCCACACCGGGGAGGCGGCCTCCGGGCGGACGCCGGTGACCCGGCGCGCGGTGAAGCGGCCGCAGCCGCGCGGGTCCGCGACCTCGACGGCGGGGCCCTCCGCGTTCGGCGGGGGGACGTCCAGCAGGGCCGGGTCGCGCAGCGGCAGGCCGTAGGCGGTGGCCGTCTCGCGGGCGACGCCGCGCAGCGAGAGGCAGTAGCCGCGGTCCGGCGTGACGGCGATGTCCAGCACCTCGTCGACCAGTTCGAGCAGCTCGATGGCGTCGGTGCCCGCCTCGTGCTCGGGCGGCAGCACGATGATGCCGTCGTGGTCGTCGCCCATCTCCAGCTCGCGCTCCGAGCAGATCATGCCCTCGGAGACCCGACCGTAGGTGGTGCGCGCGGAGATGGCGAAGCCGCCGGGCAGCTCCGCGCCAGGCAGCGCGACGACGACCTTGTCGCCCACCCGGAAGTTCCGCGCCCCGCAGATGATGTTCTGCGGCTCGCCGGTGGGTTCGGCGCCGGGGCTGGTGCGCCCCCCGACGTCCACCTGGCAGTACCGGATCGGCTTCTTGAACTCCGTCAGCTCCTCGATGGCCAGGACCTTCCCCACCACGAGGGGGCCGGTCAGGTCGGTGCCGAGTCGTTCGACGGTCTCGACCTCAAGCCCGGCCGAGATCAGTTTGGTGGCGACGTCCCTGCCGGTGGCACCGGCCGGCAGGTCGACGTACTCCCGCAGCCAGGAAAGCGGCGCCCGCATCAGATCTCCATCCCGAAGGGCCGGGTGAACCGCGCGTCACCCTCGACCATGTCTCGCATGTCCTCGACGCTGTGCCGGAACATCAGCATCCGCTCGATCCCGAACCCGAAGGCGAAGCCGCTGTACCGCTCCGGGTCGACGCCGCAGGCGCGCAGCACCCGGGGGTTGACCATGCCGCAGCCGCCCAGCTCGATCCAGCCCTCGCTGGAGCAGGTGCGGCAGGGCCGCTCGGGGTTGTGGACGGAGTCGCCCCGGCAGACGAAGCAGACCATGTCCAGTTCGGCGGACGGCTCGGTGAAGGGGAAGTAGGAGGGCCGCAGCCGGGTGGCCAGCCCCTCCCCGAAGAGCGTCCGGACCATGTGGTCCAGCGTGCCGCGCAGGTCGGCCATGGTCAGACCCTCGTCGACGGCGAGGAGTTCCACCTGGCTGAAGACCGGGGTGTGGGTGGCGTCCAGCTCGTCCGTCCGGTAGACGCGGCCTGGGCAGATCACGTACACCGGCAGTTCGCGCTCCAGCAGGGAGCGGATCTGCACCGGGGAGGTGTGGGTGCGCAGCACCACGCCGCTCCCCGACTCCGGGTCCGCGCCGCCCTGTTCACCCGCCGGGCTCTCGACGAAGAAGGTGTCCTGCATGGTGCGGGCGGGGTGGTCCGGGCCGAGGTTGAGGGCGTCGAAGTTGAACCACTCCGCCTCCACCTCGGGTCCCTCGGCGACCTCGTACCCCATCGCCGTGAAGACGTCCTCGATGCGCTCGGAGAGCGTCGTCAGCGGGTGGCGGGCGCCCGCCGGGGTGCGGTCGTAGGGCAGCGTGACGTCCACGGCCTCCTCGACCAGCACCCGCTCGTCCCGCTCCCGCTCCAGCTCCTCCTGGCGGATCTTGAGCGCCTTGCCGACCGCGCCACGGGCCTGGCCGACGCGCTTGCCCGCCTCGGCCTTGGCGTGCGGCGGCAGCGCGCCGATCTCCCGGTTGGCCAGCGCCAGCGGGGACCGGTCCCCGGCGTGCGCCGACTTCACCTCGCGCAGCTCGTCGAGGTCCCCGGCGGCGGCTACGGCGGCGAGCGCCTGCTCCCGCGCGCGGTCGATCTCTTCCGGTTTCAGTGCCTCGACCTCGACAGGGTCGTACGACTTGTTCGGTGCCGACATCTCTTCCCGTGCTTCCGATTGGCTGGCTGCGCTGGCCCCGCGGCTCCCCCGGCGGTGCGTGCCGGGGACCGAGTCTACGGGGGGCGGCGCACTGGGACGTGCGCGGAGTGGCCCGCGCCCCTGGGGCGGCCCGTGAGCGGTACGGCGGTCTCAGACGAGGACGGCCGGGGTGCCCACGGGCAGGATAAATCGGAAACGGGCGCCACCCGCCGCCGAGCGGTCCACGGTGATCACGCCGCCGTGCGCCTCGACGATGCCCTTGACGATGTACAGGCCGAGCCCGGTGCCGCCGCGCTTGCTGCCGCGCCAGAAGCGCGTGAAGACGCGGGTCATCGACTCCTCGGGGATGCCGGGGCCCTCGTCGCTCACGGTGATCGCGGTTCCTTCGGTACGGGTACGGGTCGGCGCTGGCGCCACCTCGATGGTGACGGTTCCGGCGCCGTGCCGCACCGCGTTTTCCAGCAGGTTGCCCAGCACCTGGTCGATCTTGTCCGGGTCGGCCCAGAGCGGCGGCAGCGGACCGGCGACCCGGGTGACGAAGCGGCCGGGCCGCTCCCCGGCCGTGGTGTGCGCCTCGACGTGCCGCTCGACGGCCGCCACCACGTCGACCGGCTGGCGCCGCACCTCCAGCCGCCCGGAGTCGATCCGGGAGATGTCGAGCAGCTCCGCGATGAGCCGGGTGACGCGGTTGGCGTCCGCGTCGACCGTCTCCAGCATCAGCCGCTTCTGGTCGTCGGTGAACCGCTCCCACTTGCGCAGCAGGGTGGCGGTGAAGCCCTTGACCGAGGTCAGCGGCGAGCGCAGCTCGTGCGCGACGGTGGCGATCAGCTCGGCGTGGCTGCGCTCGGTGCGGCGGCGCGCCTCGGTGCCGCGCAGGGTGACCACCACACGGTGCACCGGCCCCCGGCGCACCGGGCGCACGTAGCGGGCGTGCACCAGCACCTCGCGTCCGCCGGGAAGCAGCAGGTTCCGCTCGGGCTGTCCGGTGCGGGTGGCGAGGCCGCCGTACGGGTCGGTCAGCCGCCACCAGCGGCGTCCCTCGACGTCCTCCAGTGGGAGCGCCCGCTCCAGGGGCAGGCCGAGCTGTTCCTCGGCGGGGCGCCCGGTGATGCGGGCCGCGGCGGCGTTGAAGCAGACGACCCGGCCGCCGCCGTCCGCGACGACGAGGCCGTCGGGGAGGTCGTCCGGGTGGAGTCCGGCCACGTCAGGTACGGCGGGAGGCGGCTTCGGGCAGGCGGGGGGCCGTTCCTCGGCTCCGGACGGCGCCGTGTCGGAAGCACTCTCCCGCACCCGTCCGCTCCCCGGCCTCCGCACGTCCATGCCCCTCGCATCCCCCTTGTCAGGCCGCGAGCCCTGGGCAGGTCACCCTACTAGTTCGCGGTACCGGACCGGCACCCTCCCGTGGCCCGCTGCGCACGCGCGGACGCGTACAGACAGACGGCCGCCGCCGTCGCGAGGTTGAGACTCTCCGCCCGGCCGTGCAGCGGGACGCGGACGACGGTGTCCGCGCGGTCGCGGGTCGCCTCCGGCAGGCCCCACGCCTCGTTGCCGAACACCCAGGCGGTCGGGCCGGCCATCCGCCCGGCGTTCAGCTCCTCGTCGAGGTCGGTGGCGCCCTGGCCGTCGGCGGCGACGACCCGGGCCCCGGCCGCGCGCAGGCCCGCGACCGCCCGCTCCACCGGTACGCCGACCACGACCGGCAGATGGAAGTGCGAACCGGCGGAGGCCCGGACGCACTTGGGGTTGTACAGGTCGACGGAGGCGTCGGTCAGCACGACCGCGTCGGCGCCCGCGGCGTCGGCGCAGCGCAGCACGGTTCCGGCGTTGCCCGGGTCGCGGACGTGCGCGAGCACCGCGACCAGCCGGGGCCCGGACGCCAGCACCTCGTCCAGGGGGACGTCGAGGAACCGGCAGAGCCCGACCACGCCGCTGGGGGTGACCGTGTCGGCCAGGTCCGCGATGATCTCGTCGGTCACGGTGAGCACTTGGGCGCCCGCGGCCCGCGCGGCGTGGTCGACGTCCGGGTGCCGCCGCACGGCCTCCGGCGTCATGTAGACCTCGACCAGGTGCTCCGCCGCCTCCCGGACGGCCTGCGGTCCCTCGGCGAGGAAGCGCCGCTCCCTGGCCCGGTGGGCGCGCCTGGCCAGTCGCCGGGCCGCGACGACGCGCGGTGACCGGAGTGAGGTCAGTTCGGGAACGGACATGGGATGGCTGCTCGCTTCCTGGGGGCGCGCGGGCCGCCTCGGGACGGCGGTGGGCGGCGTACGGCGGGCGGGGCCCGGGACGGCCGGGGCGGGATAACCGAAACGGCCGGAACGGGGCGGGAACGGGGCGGACCCGCAGACGCGAGCGCCTGCGGGTCCGGTGATCCGCGTGCACCGCCGCGGGCCCGCGCGGTGCGCGGCGCCCGCCCAACACGGTGACCGGGGTGAACCGGGGTGACCGGGGTGCGGTCAGGCGGCCTTCGGGGCGTTCACGTCACCGGGAAGCGCCTTCTGGGCGGCCTCGACCAGCGCCGTGAAGGCGGCGGAGTCGTTGACCGCCAGCTCGGCCAGCATCTTGCGGTCCACCTCGATCTCAGCGGCCTTGAGGCCCTGGATGAAGCGGTTGTAGGTCATGCCGTTGGCGCGGGCGGCGGCGTTGATCCGCTGGATCCACAGCTGCCGGAAGTCGCCCTTGCGCCGCTTACGGTCGTTGTAGTTGTAGACGTAGGAATGGGTGACCTGTTCCTTCGCCTTGCGGTACAGGCGCGAGCGCTGGCCGCGGTAGCCGCTGGCCTGCTCCAGGATCGCCCGGCGCTTCTTCTGCGCGTTCACTGCCCGCTTGACGCGTGCCACTTGTCAACTCCTTGTTGGCGAGGCTGGGTCGGGGTGCGCCCCAGCCCGGATCGAATGGGTCCCGGTCGAGCGGGGTGTTACTTGCCGAGAAGCTTCTTGACCTTCTTGGCGTCCGCCGGGGCCGTCTCGGTCTTGCCAGCAAGGCGGCGCGTCAGGGTGGACGGCTTGTGTTCGAGGTAGTGGCGGCGACCGGCGCGCTGGCGCATCACCTTGCCGGAGCCCGTGATCTTGAAGCGCTTGCGGGCACCACTGTGCGTCTTGTTCTTCGGCATGTCGCCGTTCTCTCCTCGTCGATGACGCCTCGGGCACCGCCGGTCAGGCGGTGTGCCGGAGCGCCAGCTTGGTTCGGTGGCAATGTCCGGGGCGGGCACCCCGGAGGGTTCACGCCTCAGCCGGTTCCTCGGTGGTCTCCTCGGCGGAGCTCTCCTCGGCGGAGCCAGGCTGGCGTCCGGCCTTGCGTGCGGCCTGCGCCTCGCGGGCTTCGGCCATCGCCTCGGTCTTCTTCTTGTGCGGACCGAGAACCATGATCATGTTCCGGCCGTCCTGCTTCGGGTTGGACTCCACGAAGCCCAGGTCGGCCACGTCGTCGGCGAGCCGCTGGAGGAGCCGGAAGCCCAGCTCGGGGCGCGACTGCTCACGGCCGCGGAACATGATCGTGATCTTGACCTTGTCCCCCTGCTTGAGGAACCGGACGACATGACCCTTCTTGGTGTCGTAGTCGTGCGGGTCGATCTTCGGCCGGAGCTTCATCTCCTTGATGACCGTGTGCGCCTGGTTCTTGCGCGCCTCACGGGCCTTCATGGCCGACTCGTACTTGAACTTTCCGTAGTCCATGAGCTTGCACACGGGCGGGCGGGCGTTCGCCGCCACCTCGACGAGGTCGAGGTCGTACTCCTGCGCAAGCTCCAGGGCCTTGGCAAGCGGCACGATGCCGACCTGCTCGCCACTGGGACCGACGAGTCGCACCTCGGGGACGCGAATCCGGTCGTTGATGCGGGGCTCGGCGCTGATGGGGCCTCCTCGGGTACACCGCACGGCGGTCTGGCGAACAGCCGTACTCTGGGTCTCTGTTGGGTGTGACATCCGTCCGAAGACGCAAAAACGCCCCGGACGGGACACAGGCGGGGCTCCTCACAGACCGGGAGCACCGCCGCGGTACACCGCGGGGCGCAGCCTGACCGATGACCCGCGGCCCGGAGGACCGCCAGGTGGGAGATCGGAGCCTCCACTTGTGGGCTGAAGCCTGTCCGCTCCGGTCCCGAAGGCGTGCCCGGAAGGCACGGCACCCGAGGGCGCGGGAGGACGGACGTCAGCCGGTCGACGACCAAGCATACCAGGACATGAGCTGCCGGGAGACGCCTCTCCCCGCCGTCCCGGGCCCGCGCGCGGGGCATAGGCTGGGGCGTATGAGCGATGGCACACCCCCCGGCGCCGCCGACCCGGACGACTCCGCGGCCACCCCGGGCTTCACCGACATGACCAGGGACATCGCGGATGTGCCCGCCGTCGAGGTGATCACCACGGTCGCGGTCCACCTGATGAGTTCCGCCGCCGTCAAGTGCGGCCTCGCGGAGGAGGGTGAGGAGGCCCGCGATCTGGACGAGGCGCGGAAACTGATCCACGCGCTCGCCGGGCTGGTCACCGCGAGCGCCACCGAGATCGGCACCTACCACGCCGCGCCGCTGCGGGACGGGCTCAAGTCGCTCCAGCTGGCCTTCCGGGAGGTCTCGGCCGTGCCGGACGAACCCGGCCAGGGTCCCGGCGAGAAGTTCACCGGCCCGGTCCTGCGCTGACCCCCGCCCGTCCGCGCCGGGCCACCTACCGCCACTGACCGGGGAGGGCCCGCTGGCCCACGGTCCCCCGGCCCGCTCCGGTGCCGCCGCGTCGCTGGTCACGCCGTGTCCGTGCTGGTCAGCGGAGTTCGGGCTCGCCCTGGACGCCGCCGCGCCGCTGGGGATGGGTGACGCGGTGGACGACGGCGGCGAGGGCGCCACCCAGCAGCGGCGCGACGATGAACAGCCAGAGCTGGGTCAGCGCGGCGCCGCCCGCGAACAGGGCCGGGGCGATCGATCGGGCCGGGTTGACGGACGTGCCGGTCAGCGGGATGCCGACGAGGTGGACGACGGCAAGGGCCATGCCGATGGGGAGCCCGTCGAACCCGTAGACGGCCACCTTGTGGGTCACCGACAGCACCACGTAGACGAACACCATGGTCAGCAGGATCTCGGCGACGAAGGCACCGCCCAGGTTGATCTGCACGGCCGAGCGGTTGCCGTAGCCGTTGCTCCCGAACGCCTCGCTGGTGACGATGCCGGGCACCTGTTTGGTCACCAGGAACAGCAGCGCGGCGCCGACGATGCCGCCGACGACCTGCGCGATCCAGTACCGCACCGCCGTCGGGAGGTCGAGGCGACCGGCGCAGTACATGCCCAGCGTCACCGCCGGGTTGATGTGGCTGCCGGAGAGCGGCCCGAGGGCGTACGCGAGCGCCAGCATGACGAACCCGAACGCGAGCGCGATGCCGAGGGTGCCGATGTACTCGCTGGAGAGCACCGCGGTGCCGACCGCGATGAACACCAGCAGCAGGGTGCCCAGGAACTCGGCGGCGAGCGGCTGGGGTTCGGCTTCGACGGTCTTCGCCGTCTCCACCGTCTTGGCCGGCATGAGGTCCTTGGCCGACATGGGCGTCCTCCCGGATCGGGTCAGGAATGACCTGTGTGTCCCGAGCCTCCTCGGGCCGGGAGGGGAGCGCACGCCGGGGCGCCGCAACCGGGTGAGCCGGGGGTGTCAGCCGGAGAGGGGACGCCGGTGGAGGGCGTCCGGCGGGAGGACGGTGCCGGGAGGCAGGACGGCGAGGTTCAGCCCGCGCACCAGCCGGGCGCGCAGCGTCTCGTCGGCGGCGAGGGCCCCGGCGATCCGCCGCGCCAGCTCCCCCACCGCCACCTCGGCGGTGGGCAGCAGCGCGAGGGTGCCGTCGCTGTCGGCGTCACCGGGCGTCAGCGTGGCGCCGAGCAGCGCCGGTTCGGTGGCCAGCACGGCGCGCAGCGCCTCGGCCACCTCCGGGTCGCCCAGCGGGTCGGCGGAGGTGCGGCCCTCCGCCAGCGCGCGCAGCGCCGGACCGGTGACCTCGTACGGCACCGGGCCCGCGAGGTCGAGGACGAGGGTGTCCGCCTCCTCCTGCGCGAGGGCGAGCAGCGCCTGCCGCAGCGGGACGGCGACGGGCCGGGCGTCCGCGCGCCAGCGGGCCAGCGTCGCGGTCGCGCTGAAGACGGGCAGGGCGCGGCGGCCACCGGGGGCGTTGAGCGTGGGCACGGCCATATCGCTGGACTTGTCCCGGCGGAGGCCGTCCTCGCCGGTGGTGGACTCCCCGAGCATCGCGACGACGGGCACCAGCAGCCGGGCCGTGGCGAGCGCGCCGAGCACCGCCGCGTCCGCGCCGGGCCGGGCCGGGTCGGCTCGCCACTCGGCGAGTGCCCGGGTGAGGGCCGGGTCGGCTGACCCGTCGTCGTCGGCGAAGGCGGGGGCCGGGATGTTCTTGAGCGCCACGGGTAGGAGCCTAGACCGTCGGGGTGGGGCGCCCTCCGGCAGGGCGGCGGGCCGTCCGGCCGGTGCGCCGGGCGGCCGGAGGCCCGTTCCCCGGGCACTTCCGGGAGGGACCGGGGAAGGGAGGGGCGGGGTGGACGAGGGGCGGTTGCGGGCGGCGGTGACGCCGGTACTCGGCGCGGGGCGGCTGTCGGTCGCCGTCTGGGCGCCGGGACGGGCCGCGCCGACGGGGTTCGGTGGCGGCGCGTTCGCGGCGGCGAGCGTCGTCAAGACCGGGATCCTGGCGGCGCTGCTGCTGTCCGCGCAGGACGCGGGGCGTCCGCTGGCGCCGGCGCGGCGGCGCCGCGCGGCGGCCATGATCGAGCGGAGCGACAACGCCGCGGCGACCGCGCTGTGGGCCGAGGTCGGCCACGCGCGGGGCTTCGGCGCGGCGCTGCGGCGGCTCGGCCTGCGGGAGACGGTGCCGGACGCGGCGGAGCGGTGGGGGCTGACCCACACCACGGCGCTGGACCAGGCGCGGCTGCTGCGCGCGGTCTTCACGGGGGCGTCCGGCCGCCCGTACGGGGATCCGTGCGGGCCGCCGCTACTGTCCCCGAGGTCCCGCGCGGTGCTCCGGCACCGGCTGGGCCGGGTGGTTCCGGAGCAGCGCTGGGGGGTGTCGGCCGCCTCCGACCCCGGAAGCCCGGTGGCGCTCAAGAACGGCTGGCTGCCGCGCGACCCGACGGGCCGCTGGGTGGTGAACAGCGCGGGACGGGTGGTGGTGGACGGCCGGGCGCTGCTGCTGGTCGTGCTGTCCGACGGGCACGCCTCCCGGGCGGCGGGCGTCGCCGCCGTCGAGCGCGCGGCCCGGGCGGCGGCGGGCGCGTTCAGCGCCGCGGCAGACGCACCAGCCGCCGCCGCAGCGCCGGAAGGTTCCGTAGGTCGCGGACGCTGACCCCGCGCCAGAGCGCCACCGCCCCGCCGATCAGCCCGAGGCCGGTGAGCGCGGCGACCGGCGCGACCCAGCCGGGGCTGGTCGCCGGGTCCCGTGGCCCGCCGCCGAAGTACCGTGCGGTGTGCGGCGGTTGACTGGGCTGCTGGCGACGGGGGGCGACGTTGGCGCCCATCGCGATGGCGGCGGCGGGGTCGACGACGCCGGTGCCGAGGGCGTCGCTGCGGCCCCCCTCCGGGGTGTTCCGCGCGGTGTCCGCGAGCAGCTCCTTGACCTGCGCGGGGCTGAGTTCGGGGTGCGCGGCGCGGACGAGCGCGGCGGCGCCGGAGACGAAGGCGGCGGCGGCGCTCGTGCCCCAGCCCTCGTAGTAGCGCCGGTCGGGGTCGGCGATGATGATGTCCTTGCCGGGCGCGGCGACCGTCGCGTACCAGCGGCGGGTGGAGAAGGCGGCGCGCGCGTCGTTGCGGTCCACGGCGGTCACCGCGATGACGCCGGGGTAGGCGGCGGGGTAGGAGACGTGGTCGCCCCGTTCGCCGCCGTTGCCCGCGGAGGCCACCACGACCGCCCCCTTGCGTTGCGCGTAGCGGACCGCGGCGTCCTCGGCGGGTTCGGGCTTCGCGGAGCGGCTGTCGTCGCCGAGCGACAGGTTGATGACGTCCGCGCCCTGGTCGGCGGCCCAGCGGATGCCGTCCGCCAGCGCGTCGCCGCGCTTCTTGCGGGCCTGCTTGCGGAGCGGGTCGGTGTCCTCCAGGAGCACCCGGACCGGGAGGAGGCGCGCCTCCGGCGCGACCCCGGTGACCCCGGAGCGTCCCTCCTCGCCGTGTCCGTGGCCCGCGATGATGCCCGCCATGGCGGTGCCGTGCCGGGCCCAGGCGCGGTCGCCGCGCTCGGCTCCCATCCGGACGAAGTCCCGTCCTCCCGCCGCGTTGCGGTGCAGGTCGGGGTGGCGGGTGTCGACCCCGGTGTCCAGGACGGCGACGGTGACGCCCTTGCCCTTCGTCGTCCGCCACGCCTCCTGCGCGTTGATCGCCTTCAGTCCCCAGAGGCGCTGCCGGAGGTCGCGGCCCTCGGCGTGCGCGGCGTCCGTCGTCGCCGGGACCAGCAGCAGCGAGGCGGTGAGGAGTACCGCGGCCCGCCGTGTCCGTGCGGGGAGGCGTGCGGCGCCCTCGGTCCGGTTCATCGCGCTTCCTCCGGTTCCGGGTCCCGCACCGCTTTCCGGAGGCCGCGCTCTATCCGGTCCGCGATGCCCTGGGTGTCGTGTCCGAGTCCCGCCTGGGCGGCGGCCGAGGACTCCCCCTTGTCGGTGGCCGCTCCGGCGGACTGGGGGTCGCCGACGGTGCGCCCGTCCGCGAAGCCGGTGACGGAGTAGACCACCAGCGGCAGGTCGGACAGCACCCGCACCGACCAGCTGGCGCGCTGGGCGTCGCCGAAGGAGGCGGCGACGCTGCCGCGCGCGGAGTAGGCGCGGGGCATCAGGTCGGTGCGCTCGGAGAGGTTCTCGACGGCGAACCGCTTACGCAGGGCGCGCATCTGGTCCTCGTCTCCCGTGGTGAACATCAGGCCGACGGTGGTGACACTGCTCGTCGTCTCGTCGGCGTAGGTGGCGCGTATCAGCCGTTCGCAGCCGACCGGGGAGAGCGCCTTGGTCAGCAGCGGGTCGAAGGCCTCCGCGCAGCCGCCGTCCGGGGCGACGGCCACCCGGCGCCAGCGGCGTTCGGCTCCGCCGGGCCCGGCCTTCCTGGCCTTGAGGGCGCGGGGGAACAGCTCGTCGACGGGGAGCTGGTGCCAGAGGCCGCGGGCCGCGTCGAAGTCACCGGCGACGCCCTCCTCACCCCCGTCGTCGAGCAGGGCCCCGGCACCGGCGCCGCCGAGCAGCCCGAAGCCGAGCACCAGGCAGACCGCGGAGGCCATGGTGCGGACGGTCCGGGTGTGCCCGCGCGGGGATCCGCCGGGCCGCCGGGCGAGGCCCCAGGGGCGGGACGCCGGGGACGCCGGGGACGCGGTGGCGTCGCTGGCACGTGGAGAGGTGTCACCGGGCGGAGCGGTACCGGCGGGGGCGGAGCCGAGGCGGTCCGCCGGGTCCGGTGGACCGGGTTCGCGGAGCGCCCGGGGGCGGTCGGGGACCTCCCGGGGCGAACGGGGCGGCTCCGGTGGGACGTTGGCCCGTTCCGGCCGGGGCGTCCGGGCGGGTTCCGGGGACGGTTCACCCCGCCGGGGGGTGGGGCCGGGGCCCCGCTCCGGCGGCTCCCCCGCGACGGACCCGGGCGGGGCGTCCGACGGCCGCGATCCGCGCGGTGGGCGGCGGGCACCCTTGGGCGCGGCCGGGTTCGCGGGCTCCCGGTTCGCGGGCTCCGGGTTCCCGGCGGCCGGGTTCGCGGGGCCCCTCCCGGCCGGGGAGTTCTTCCCGTCACCCGGGCGCTTTCCGGCCGGGGACCCCGGCGCGTCCGAGGGGGGCGGGGGGCCGCCGTCGGAGCGGCGGGTGGGCCCGTCGCCTCCGTCGACCGCCCGGGCCGCGGCGGCGCGGGGATCGGTGGCCCGTGGTTCGGTGGCCCGGGCGCCGCCCGGGGCGCGGGCGGCGGAGGGGCCGCGCGGATCGGAGGGGCGGGGGTCGGCGGCCGGACGGCGGTCGCGGGGGCCGGTGTCGGTCCCGCCACCCTGCCGCGTCCGGTCGCTCGGGGGCCCGGAGCCGGGGGCGCGGCGGGGGCGCGGCGCGGTCAGCGGTTTCCCGGTGGGTGGCGGCGGCTGCGCCGGTTTCTGCGGGAGGAGCGGCTGGCGGTCGCCGGGCGGGTTGTCCCCCGCCTTCCTGGGCTGCGGCATCTGCGCTGCGGTCTCGTCTTCCGGGAGGGGGCGCGCGCCGGGCTCCGCCGGGGTCTCCTCCTCGGCGGCCGGGGCCGGTTCCGCGGTGGGCCGGGGCGGGACGCCGGGGCGCGGGGGGACGGTGGGGCGGGGCGGACGCGACGGCCGGGAGGGGTGCCCGCGGTCGGCGTCAGTGCTCACTGCGAACCCCTCCCGCACGGCTCCCCCCGTACGAATGCCGTTCCGGGGCTCGCCGGTTCGTGTCGGAAAGCACACCACGGGCCGTCGTGACGCGGTGTGCTGCGTCACTCTACGGGGCGACCAGGGAGGGACGGCAAGCCGGAGTCGAGACGACCGGGGTGGGCTGTGCCGCTCCCCCGGGGTCTGGCAAGCTGCCCGTGTGTTCGATTCGTCTGCCGCCCTCGGGGCGGACCGTGCCCGGTACGACCGCGCGACCGCCGGTCTGGACGCCCCGCTCGCGCTGGTCGACCTGGCCGCCTTCGACGCCAACGCGGACGCCCTCGTCCGCCGGGCCGCGGGCAAGCCGATCCGGGTGGCGACCAAGTCGGTGCGCTGCCGGGCCCTGCTGGAACGGGTGCTGTCCCGGGACGGCTTCGAGGGAGTGCTGAGCTTCACGCTCGCCGAGTCCCTGTGGCTGGCCCGCTCCGGCGTCGGGGACGTGCTGCTGGCCTACCCCTCGGCCGACCGGGCGGGCTTCGCGGAGCTGGCGGCCGATCCCGGGCTGGCCGCCGCCGTGACCGTGATGGTCGACGACCCGGCACAGCTGGACCTGATCGACGCCGCACGGGCGGGCGGGCGCGAGGAGATCCGGGTCTGTCTCGAACTGGACACCTCCCTGCGGCTGCTGGGCGGACGCGTACGGATCGGCGCCCGGCGGTCCCCCCTGCACGCGCCCGCCGCGCTGGCCGAGCTGGCGCGGACGGTGGTGCGCCGGCCGGGCTTCCGGCTGGTCGGCATGATGGCGTACGAGGCGCACGTCGCGGGCGTCGGCGACGCGGTGCCGGGCAGCCCGCTGCGCTCCGGCGCGGTGCGGCTGATGCAGTCGGTGGCGCTGCGGGAGCTGGCCGTGCGGCGAGCCGCCGCCGTACGGGCGGTGCGGGCGGTGGCGCCGGGCCTGGACTTCGTGAACGGCGGCGGCACCGGCAGCGTCCACCGCACGACCGCCGAGGACGCGGTGACGGAGATCGCCGCGGGCTCCGGTCTCTACCAGCCCCGGCTGTTCGACCACTACCGCTCCGCCGTGGCCCGTCCGGCCGCGCTGTTCGCGCTGCCGGTGGTCCGCAGGCCGGGCGTGGGGGTGGTCACCGTGCTCGGGGGCGGCTACCCGGCCTCCGGGGTGTCCGGCGCCGACCGGCTGCCGCAGCCCTACCTTCCGGCCGGGCTGCGCTACGACCCCCAGGAGGGGCCGGGCGAGGTGCAGACGCCGCTGCTCGGCACGGCGGCGGACGACCTGCTGATCGGCGACCGGGTCTGGTTCCGGCACGCCAAGGCGGGCGAGTTGTGTGAGCGGTTCGCGCGGCTCCACCTCGTGGAGGGGGACCGGGTGACCGCCACCGTGCCGACGTACCGGGGCGAGGGCCACGCCTTCCTGTGACCGCCGCCTTCCTGTGACCGCAGAGTGCCCGGGGCTCCCGGGTCCTCCCGTCGCCGACGCCGCGTCAGGCGCCGTGCCGGACGCGGGCCGGGGGGCCGTCGCGGGGCGGGGGCACGGCGTGGACGCCGCCGCGTAACCGGTCCAGGTCCCGGGGCGGCGGCGCGTCCGGGTGCACGTCGAGTTCGGCGCGGAGCACCAGGACGCGACCGGAGCCGTCCGGGTGGTGGAAGGCCGTCGACTCGACGTAGCGGTCCGGAGCGGACCGCCGCTCGATCCGCCAGCGAAGCCGGTGCCCCACACCGCCCGCGACGGGTACCGGGCCCGCCGCGCGCACCGAGTGGCCGGTCATCGTGCCGCCGCCCGCCCGGGCGGCCCGCGCGGCGTGCGCCCGTACGTCCGCGGCGGCCACCTCGCGCGGGGCGCGGCCCGCCGCCGCGCTCCCGGGGTCGACGAGCAGCGCGGCGGCCCGGGCGCAGCCGGTGTCCCCGGTGGCGGTGCCCGCGTCCGGCCGGGTCACCGCTCCCCCGGTGGGACAGCGGTAGGGCGCGGCGCTGACCAGCGCCCCGTCCGCGCCCGGCGCGCGCTGCCAGCCCGCCAGCAGGGGGAGGCGCAGGCCGGTGGCGGGCAGCGCGCCGCCGTCCGGCGCGGGTGTGGCCCGGGGGTCCCGGCCGTCCGGCGCGGGGGGCGCCTCCGCTCCGGGGTCGTCGGGCCGCGGGTGGCCGTCGGGGCCGGTGGCGTCGGGTGCGTCCGGACCGTCGTGGCTCCACGGGTCGGCCCACGGGCCCCGGTCGTCCTCGGGGCGTTCCGTTCCCGGTCCCGGTGCGCGCGCGTCGTCCGCGCCCCCGTCCGTCCCGGCGACGAGCAGCACGGCCCCCACCACCAGCGCGACCGCCAGCACCACGACGCCGACCAGCCCGGCGACGAACGGCGCCCGCCCGACGCGGTGCCGGGGCGGCGGGGGGTACGGCACGGGCACGGCGTACGGCGCGGCGTACGGCGCCGCCGGGGACGAGGGACCCACGGCCGCCGCGTGCGGAGGGCCCGGAGGGTGTGTCCACGGTTCCGGGGCCGCCGCGGGGCCGGGCTCCGGGCGCGGGCCGGGGGCGCGGGTGGACGCGCTCCAGGACCCGCCGTCCCACCACCGCTCGCACGGTGGTGCCCCGGTCCGCCACGGATCCGGATACCAGCCCG
Organism: Streptomyces sp. AJS327; assembly: GCF_013450295.1. GTDB lineage: Bacteria > Actinomycetota > Actinomycetes > Streptomycetales > Streptomycetaceae > Streptomyces. The sequence continues at coordinate 1,864,157 of NZ_SKBR01000001.1, read as the reverse complement.
GCGGGGTCGTCATGCTCACGGGCCGCAGCCTATGTCACCGGAACACCGGGGCACCGGCGGGCTGTTGGGGCCCGGAGCCCGGTGTCCCGTCCGCCGGGGCGCGGCTCGGGCTCCGTCAACCGGCGTGCTGCGTGGGTCCGTTCGGCGGACGCCGGGGCGACGGGGGCGCGGGGCGGCGGGGTTGGGGCCGCTCAGCGGGTGGGTCAGTCCTCCGGGTGGGCGGTGTCCCACTGGTCGGGGACGACCGAACCGTCCGCCCGGCGCAGTGGGCCGTGGTCGCCCCCGGCCCGGGTCCGGCCCGCGGTCGAGCAGGGGTAGGGGGTGGTGCGGCGCGGCAGCGGGTCGAGGAACATCGGGGTCACCGCCCAGCGTCCGTCGGCGTCGTCGTAGGCGCGGCACATCAACTCGGGCTGGTTCCGGTTGATCGCCAGGTGCGCGCCGGTCGCGTCGTTGACGAAGGTCACGTCGGTGTCCGCGTCCCCGGCGCCCAGCGCGATGCGCCGCTCCGGTGGCTGGCGCCGCCACGCCGCGCGGCCCCGCACCCCGAGGACACGTTCGTTGACGGCGCAGCGTTTGCCGTCCAGGTACGGGATGACCTCGCCGTGCCCGGTGGGTACGCCGCCACAGCCGTGGATGCCGGTGGTGATCCGGCCGTCGCGTAGCACGCTGCGGATGGCGAGGGTGTGCGCGCGGTCGATGCCCACGCCTGCCGCCCACGCCTCGGTGACCGGCTCCACCCCGGCGGAGACGACGTACACCGCGAACCCGGCCCGGCGGAGGGTCCAGATCAGGTCACGTTGCTGCGGGTAGTAGCGGCTGTAGGCGGGCAGGGTGTGGCCGCCGAGTGTGCGCTGGCTGCCGACCGGCAGGGCGAGCGCCTCGTCGCGGGCGCGGGCCGCGTACGCGCGCAGCTGGGCGGGGGTGCGTCCGGCGAAGAGCTGCGCCACCCAGGCGTAGCGGGGCATGGTGCGCCGGTGGTGCCACCGCCCGGCGAACGCGGCCTCGCCGCCCACGGTCCGGCCCTTCTCCCGGATCTCGATGATCTCCCCGGCGCAGACGCCACGGGTAGAGGTGGGCAGCGGACGGCGGGCGGGTCCCGCCCGGCAGGCGCGGGTGAGGGCGCGGGTGGCGGCCGGGGTGAGCCAGGGGCTGGTGGCCGCCCAGTCGGCGGGCCGCAGCAGTTTGTCGTGGCGGAGCGCCCAGGCGAGGGTCAGGTCGGTCGCGTCGTTCTTGACGACGGTGTTGTCCCAGTCGAAGGCGGCGACCGGCCGGTCGTCGGCGCGCCAGGCCGGAGAGCAGACGCCGCGTTCGTCGATGACGCGCTGGAGCCGGGCGCGGGCCTGCGCGGGCCAGGGCAGGTGGGCCGAGAGCCGGGGGCACTCGGCGCGGGCGGCGGGGGCGGAGCGGGGCACGGCGGGCGGGGCGGTGGCGAGGGTCGCGGCGGCGGCGACGGCCAGCCCCATCCCGGTGACGACGGTTGCGCTGAACACGGCGCCCTCCCGGAGGTCGGCGGACGGGCCGCGCGCACCCGCGCCGGTGGGTGCGGCGCGCGTACGCCTGGGACTACAGGGATCTGCACCGTAGGCGCGGGTGCGGGGCCCGCGCCCCCGGGGCGAGTCCATCCGTGCGACGCCCGCCCCGCTCGGACCCGGGGAGCGGCGCCGTCCGTCCCCGGTCAGCCCCGGTCAGTCCCCGTCGGTCCCGCTCAGTCCCGGCGGGCCCGAGCACGGCCGGGGTGCCGGGCGCGCGCCGGGTCGGGGGAGGTCAGAGGGGCGTGACGTAGGCGCCGGAGATACCGCCGTCGACGAGGAAGTCCGCCGCGTTGACGAAGGAGGCGTCGTCGCTGGCGAGGAAGGCGACCGCGGCGGCGATCTCCTCGGGCTCCGCGAACCTGCCGACCGGCACGTGCACCAGCCGCCGCTGGGCCCGCTCCGGGTCCTTCGCGAAAAGCTCCTTGAGCAGCGGGGTGTTGACCGGTCCGGGGCACAGCGCGTTGACCCGGATGCCCTCCCGGGCGAACTGCACGCCGAGTTCCCTCGACATCGCCAGCACCCCGCCCTTGGAGGCGGTGTAGCTGATCTGGGAGGTGGCGGCACCCAGTACGGCGACGAAGGAGGCGGTGTTGATGATGGAACCGCGCCCCCGCGCCCGCATGTAGGGCAGCGCCGCCTGGCAACAGAGGTACACCGAGGTGAGGTTGGTGCGCTGCACGCGTTCCCAGGCGTCCAGTCCGGTGGTGAGGATCGAGTCGTCGTCCGGTGGGGAGATGCCCGCGTTGTTGAACGCGACGTCGACCGAGCCGTAGACCGCGTGGGCCTCCGCGAACAGCGCCTCGACCTGTTCCCGGTCGGTCACGTCCGCGTGGACGTACCGGCCGCCGGTCAGCTCGGCCGCCGCCGCGCCGCGTTGGTCGTCCACGTCGGCGCAGACCACGTTCGCCCCCTCGGCGGCCAGCCGCCGGGCGGACGCCAGCCCGATCCCGCTGCCCGCGCCGGTGACCACGGCGGTGCGGCCGGTCAGCCGTCGGCACCGTGGGTCCTGGGGCGCTGTCCGCTCGGTCACTGCTGCTCCTCGGTGCTGATGAAGACGTTCTTGGTCTCGGTGAAGGCGGCGAGCGCGTCCGGTCCCAACTCCCGCCCCAGGCCGGACTGCTGGTAGCCGCCGAAGGGCGTGGCGTAGCGCACGGCGCTGTGCGAGTTGACGGAGAGGTTGCCCGCCCGCACCGCGCGGGAGACCCGCAGGGCGCGCGCCGTGTCCCTCGTCCAGAGCGAGGCGGCGAGACCGTACGGGGTGGCGTTGGCGAGGGTGACGGCCTCCGCCTCGTCCTCGAAGGGGAGGACGACGGCGACCGGCCCGAAGACCTCCTGCTCGGTGGCGGGTTCGCCGGGTCTGCCCTCCAGGACCGTCGCCGGGTACCAGAAGCCGGGGCCCTCCGGGGCGGTTCCGCGGATGAGGACCGGCGCGTCGGCCGGGACGAAGCCGCTGACCCGGTCGCGCTGCGCCCGGGAGATCAACGGGCCCATGGCGGTGGCCGGTTGGGCGGGGTCGCCCACGGAGACCGCCCGCACGGCGGGCTCCAGCAGCTCCAGGAACCGGTCGTACGCGGTGCGTTGCACCAGGATGCGGGAGCGGGCGCAGCAGTCCTGGCCGGTGTTGTCGAGGAAGGCGCCCGGGGCGGTGGCGGCGGCCCGCTCCAGGTCGGCGTCGGCGAAGACGATGTTCGGGCTCTTGCCGCCGAGTTCGAGGGTGACGCGCTTCACCGTGCCGGCGCACCTGGCCATGATCTCCCTGCCGACCGCGGTCGACCCGGTGAAGACCACCTTGGCCACTCCGGGGTGTTCCACCAGGGCGGCACCCGCCACCGGCCCCTCACCCGGCAGGACCTGGAACAGCCCCTCGGGCAGCTCCGCCTCGCGGGCGAGTCCGGCCAGCCGCAGGGCCGTCAGCGGGGTCTGCTCGGCCGGTTTGAGGATCACCGCGTTCCCGGCGGCGAGCGCGGGCGCGCTGCCCCACGCGGCCACCGGCATCGGGAAGTTCCACGGGGCGATGACGGCGACCACGCCGAGCGGTTCGGCGAAGGTGAGGTCGACGCCCCCGGCGACGGGGATCTGGGCACCGTTCAGCCGCTCCACCCCGCCCGCGCAGTAGTCCAGCAGGTCACGGACGTTGCCCGCCTCCCAGCGCGCGTTCGTCACCGGGTGCCCGGCCTCCCGCACCTCCAACCAGGCCAGTTCCTCGCGGTGTTCGTCGACGACGGTGGCGAACCGGCGTAGCAGCCGGGCCCGTTCGGCGGGTGCCAGCGCCGACCAGCGGGCCTGGGCGCCGTGTGCCCGGGCGACGGCCTCCTCCACGTCCCGCCGGGTGGCGGTGGGGACGGAGGCGATCACCTCCTCGGTCGCCGGGTTGACCACCTGGAGTTCGGATTCCACGGGGCTCCTCACATCCGCTCGAAGGAGCGGTACCGCTCCCAGTCCGTCACGGCGCTGTCGTAGGCGTCCAGTTCCACCCGGGCCATGGTGAGGTAGTGCGCGGCGACCTCCTCGCCGAACACCTCGCGGGGGAAGGCGCTCGCCTCCCAGAGTCCGGCCGCCTCCCGCAGGGTGCCGGGGACCCGCCGGGCGTCTCCCGCGTAGGCGTTCCCGGTGCACGCGGGCGGCGGCTCCAGCCGCTGGTCGACGCCGTACAGCCCGGCGGCGATCATCGCGGCCACCGCCAGGTAGGGGTTGACGTCCCCGCCGGGCACCCGGTTCTCCAGCCGGTGCGCGCGCCCCCGGCCCACCACGCGCAGGGCGCAGGTGCGGTTGTCGGGGCCCCAGGCCACGGCGGTCGGCGCGAAGCTGCCGGGGCGGAAGCGCTTGTAGGAGTTGATGTTCGGCGCGTACAGCAGGGTGAGTTCGGGCAGCACCGCGAGCTGCCCGGCCAGGAAGTGCCGCATGGTGGCGGACATGCCCCGGGGCGCCGACGCGTCGGCCAGCACCGGCTCGTCCGCCTCGTCCCGCAGGGACAGGTGGATGTGGCAGGAGTTGCCCTCGCGCTCGTCGTACTTGGCCATGAAGGTGAGCGCGCTGCCGTGCTGGGCGGCGATCTCCTTGGCGCCGGTCTTGTAGAGGGAGTGCTGGTCGCAGGTGGTCAGCGCGTCCGCGTACCGGAAGGTGATCTCGTGCTGGCCACGGTTGCACTCGCCCTTCGCGGACTCCACGGTCAGCCCGGCGCCCGCCATGCCGTTGCGGATGCGGCGCAGCAGCGGCTCCACCCGGGCTCCGCCGAGGATCGAGTAGTCGACGTTGTACCGGTTGGCGGGGGTCAGGCCCCGGTAGCCGGCGTCCCACGCCTGTTCGTAGGTGTCCTGGAAGAGCATGAACTCCAGCTCGGTGCCGACCTGGGCGCTCCAGCCGCGTTCGGCGAGCCGGTCCAGCTGGCGCCGGAGTATCTGGCGGGGGGAGGCGGCCACCGGCGAGCCGTCCAGCCAGGCGAGGTCGGCGAGCAGCAGCGCGGTGCCGTCCAGCCAGGGCAGGCGGCGCAGCGTGGCGGTGTCGCCGTGGATCGCGAAATCCCCGTAGCCGCGCTCCCAGGAGGACATCTCGTAGCCCGGGACGGTGTTCATCTCGGTATCGACGGCGAGCAGGTAGTCGCAGCCCTCGCTGCCGTGCTCCAGCACCTCGTCCAGGAAGTGCCCGGCGGCGAACCGCTTCCCCTGCAACCGCCCCTGCATGTCGGTGAACGCCAGGACGACGGTGTCGATCTCGCCCGCGCCGGCGAGCCGGCGCAGCGCGTCCACGGTGAGCGGTGGTGTGCGGTCTGCCACGGGGGCCTCCTGTCGATCCGCCGGAAGCCATAAGGTAGTTGCCGCAACCTTTTGTCGGAAGACGGCCGCGCGGTGGGCCGGTGGACGAGCCGGTCGGCATGTCGGCGCCGGGGAGGGCACGTTGGGGCAGACCCGGGGAGCGGAGGGGCACGACCGGCTGTCGGCGGTGCTGCGCCCGGTGCGGGCGGGCAACGGCTTCGAGGAGGCGCTGGAGCAGGTGCTGCGGATAGTCCGGCTCGGTATCGTGCCGGACGGTGGACGGCTCCCCCCGGAGCGGACGTTGTCGGGGCTGCTCGGGGTGAGCCGGGCCACCCTGCGGGACGTGCTGAGGGTCCTGACCGACCAGGGTCTGGTGGTGAGCAGGCGCGGGCGGTACGGCGGCACCTTCGTGCGGGAGGGCGCCGTCTGCCGGGAGTCCGCGGCGCCCGCCGAGGTGGACGTGCTGGACACCCTGCGGTTCCGCGAGGTGCTGGAGACCGGGGCCGCCGAACTCTGCGCGCTGCGGGGCCTGTCGGCGGCGGACACCGCGCGGCTGCGGAGTGCGCTGGAGGCCACCAGGGAGGCCGAACTCCCGGAGTACCGGCGCCACGACACCCTCCTCCACCTCACCCTGGTGGAGCTGGCCGGCTCCCCCTCACTGACCGCGCAGTACGCGGCGGTCCGCGCCACGCTCAACGAACTCCTCAACCGCATCCCGCTGTTGGTCCGCAACCTGGAGCACGCGCAGCACCAGCACACCGCGCTGGTGGGCGCGGTCCTCGCGGGGGACGCCGAGACGGCGCGCCGCACCGCCCGGGAGCACTGCGCGGGCACCGCGGCGCTGCTCCGTGGCTTCCTCAGCTGACCGCCGCTCCCGTGCCGCCCCGTCGCCGTCCGGCGCCCCGTTCCGCGCGCCCCGGTGGGGGCCGCCGCCCCAGGGCGGTACGTCGCCCCGGGCGCGGCGGTCCGCCCGGGGCCGTGCGTCGACGCAAAGGTGTCCGGGCATACCAATGGGGTGGCGGCGGTTCCCCGGCGGGCGCAGATGGGGCGTTCGCTGACCGAGGTGGCCGCCCGGGGCCCGGCGGGCCCTCGCCGCGGTCCGGTGGGCGGCGCGCACCGCCTGGCACCATCGCCCCGTGCCACCCGCACCGCCCGTCCCACCGTCGCGGCCGCTGTCCGACCACCCCGGCCCACCCCGACCGCCCTCGTGCCGCCGCCCCCACCACCGCCCCCGTACCGCGCCGTGTCCGGCCCCACCGCCGAGGCGCACGCGCCGCCCGAGGAGAGACATGGCCGTGTCCCGCCCGCTCATCGGTGTCAGCACCTATCTGGAGCCCTCCGTCCGCTGGGGCGTCTGGCACCGGGCCGCGGCGCTGCTGCCCGCCGGCTACCACCGGCTGACCCAGCGGGCCGGAGGGCTCGCGGTGCTGCTGCCCCCGGACGCGCCCGCCCGCGCCGCGGAGACCGTGGCGCGTCTCGACGGGCTGGTCACCGCGGGCGGCCCGGACCTCGCCCCGGACCGGTACGGCGCCGAGGCCGCCCCGGAGACGGGACCGCCGCAGCCCGAGCGCGACGCCTGGGAACTGGCCCTCACCGAGGCCGCGCTGGAGCGGGACCTGCCGCTGCTCGGCGTGTGCCGGGGGATGCAGACGCTGAACGTGGCGCTGGGTGGCGGTCTCGTCCAGCATCTGAGTGGCCACCGGGGCCCGGTGGACGGGGAGTTCACCGAGCACCGGGTGGTGCCCGTCCCCGGCACGCTCCTCGCCGAGGTGCTGCCCGACCCGGTCTCCGTGCCGACCTACCACCACCAGGCGGTCGGCGCGCTGGGCACGGGCCTGGTGGCCTCCGCGCACGCCGTGGACGGGACGGTGGAGGCGGTGGAACTGCCGCGTGACGCACGGCGGTTCGTGCTCGGTGTGCAGTGGCACCCGGAGGAGGGCGAGGACCCGCGGCTGCTGCGCGCCCTGGTGACGCGGGCCACAGGCGGCTGAGCCCGGCGGCCCCGGGGCGGACCCGCCCGCGTCGGCCCCGCCGTCCGGCACGAGGATGGGGGGATGGAGAGCCCCTTCACCCGCGATGCCCCGCCCCGGATCCGCCCGCGGCTCCCGTGGCCACGGGCGGCGGAACGAGCGCCGGGCGGCCGCGTCGGCGGGGGGCGGCTCGGCGAGCTGGGCCCGAACTGGTACGCGCCGGTGATGGGCACCTCGATCGTGCCGACCGCCGCCGCGGCCCTGCCGGTGTCCGCGCCGCGCGGCCCGCTGCTCGCCGTCTGGTCACTGGCGGCGCTCATGCTGGTGGCGGTGGTGGCGGCGCGGGCGGCGCACTGGGCCCGGTACCCCGCCCGGGCCCGCGCCCACCTGCTCGATCCGGCGGTCGCCCCGTTCTACGGCTGCGCCTCGATGGCCCCGCTCGCCGTCGGCGCGGGGGCGCTGGCGCTGGACGTGCCGGGGGCGCTGCCGATCGCGGTGGTCCTCGGGGCGGTCGGTACCGCGGTGGGGCTGGTGGCGGCAGGCGCGGTGCCGTACCTGATGGTGGTGCGGCACCGCGTCCCGCCGGGGAGCGCGACCCCGGTGTGGCTGCTGCCGGTCGTCGCGCCGATGGTGGCGGCGGCGCTGGCGCCGGAGCTGGCCCAGCGCCTGCCCGAGGGGCAGGCCCGGGGGACGCTGCTGCTGGCCGCGCTCGCGATGTTCGGGCTCAGCCTGCTGGCGACGCTGCTGATCCTGCCGCTGGTCTTCGCCCGGCTGGTGCACCACGGGCCGCTGCCCGGGCCGCTGACGCCCTCGCTGTTCCTGGTGCTCGGGCCGCTGGGCCAGTCCACCACCGCGCTGGCCGGGGTGGCCGGGGCGGCGGACGGCTCGCCCGGCGCGCCGAGCCCCTCGGCCGCCCAGTCCGCGGCGGTGCTGTACGGCGCGCCGGTGCTCGGATTCGCCCTGCTGTGGCTGGGGTTCGCCGGAGCGCTGGTCCTCCGCGCGGCCCGGTCCGGCATGGGCTTCGCGATGACCTGGTGGTCGTTCACCTTCCCCGTGGGCACCTGTGTGACCGGCTCCGCCGCGCTCTGGCGGCACACCGGCGCCGCGGTGTTCGGCTGGCTGTCCTGCGCCCTGTTCGCGCTGCTGCTCGCCGCCTGGGCGACGGTGCTGCCGCGCACCGCGTACCGGCTGTTCAGCGGAGCGCTGCCGCCAGCGCCGCGCCCAGCTCCCGTGGCGCCTCCACCAGTGAGGGGCCGTACCACGTCAGATGGCGCCCGCTGAGCAGCGCGGCGGGCAGGGCGGGGAAGCACTCGGGGCCGTCGTCCGGGGCGAAGCGGTACGGCTCGTCCGGCAGCACCACCAGGTCGGCCCGCTCCGGACGGCACAGTTCCGCCAGCGGGACGCGGGGGTAGCGCTCGGCGTGCCCGGCGTACACGTTGCGCACGCCGAGGTGGGTGAGGAGGGAACCGGCGAAGGTGTCGCGGCCCAGCACCATCCAGGGCCGCCGCCAGATCGGGACCACCGCCCGCGCGTCCAGCTCCCGCCGGGCGCCGTGCCACGCCTCCTCGGCCGCGTCGAGCCAGCCGGGCCGGGGCAGCCCGCAGCCCGCGGTCAGCACCCGGTGCAGTTCGCTGAACGCCTGTGCCAGCGTGCGCACTTCGGTGACCAGCAGGCTGAGCCCCGCCGAGCGCAGGGCGGCCAGGTCGGCCGGCCGGTTCTCCTCCTCGTTGGCGAGGACCAGGTCCGGCGCGAGCGCGACGATCCGCTCCAGGTCGGGGTTCTTGGTGCCACGCACCCGGGTCACCTCCAGCCCCGCCGGACGGTCACACCAGTCGGTGGCCCCGGTCAGCAGCGTGGGCTCGGTGGCCGCCACCGCCTCCGTCAGCGACGGGACGAGGGAGACCACCGAGCCCACGCGGGGAGCCCGGACGCCTGCGGGGGTACCGGTCGTTGTCATGACGGCACGGTACGTCCCCGCGCGCCGTCAGGCGCCGGACTCCCACGGCCAGCGTCCGGCCTTCCCCTCGGAGAGCAGCCGCACCATGGTGAAGAGCTTGTCCGAGAAGCCGCCGATCTCGAACCGGTCGGGCTGCCGCGGGTCGATCGAGGTGGGGCCGTAGCCGGTGGTGTTGACGCCGATCAGCGGCGTCCCGCGCGGCACGGTCTCCGAGACGGACTGCGTACGGCCCGACGGGAAGCCCGAACGCGCCGCGAAGGCCTGCATGTCCGAGATCACCACGACCCGGTCGTGCCCGGCGTAGCAGGCGCGGATCGCGTCGGCGGTGCGGGTGCCGTAGCCGACCTCCCCGATCCGGTCGCAGAACGCCTCGATGTCGCGCAGCACCGAGCCGCCCGGGGCCAGCGGCTGCCGGAACCAGCTGTCCGCGAAGCCGTACAGGTCGACCGCGCCGCTCCGGCGGGCCAGGACCGCCGCGAACAGCGCCGCCACGTCCGCGTGCCGCACCGTGGACCGGGCGGACAGTGTGCCCAGCATCGAGCCCGAGACGTCCGCGAGGACGAGCGTGCGGCCCGGCAGCCGGGGCACGTTGGCGGTGGAGGCGTTCAGCGCCCGCTCCAGCGCCGGAGCCCAGCGCGGTGAGGGCGCCGCCCGGTAGGCGGAGAGGAACCGGAGGGGGAACTGCCGGGACCGGGCGATCTCCTCCGGGTCGCCCAGCCGGTCGATGACCAGCTGGGCCGCCTCGTCGCTCACCCCGGCCTGGTCGAAGTTCCGCAGGTTCCGCAGCTGCGCCATGAGGCCCATCGACGGCAGCACCGCCTCCCACGCCTCCGCGTCCATCGGCCCCTGGAGCCACCCGGCGAGCGCCTCCCAGGTCATCCCGGCCCGCCGCAGCCGCTCGGCGGCGTCCGGCGCGCGCAGCAGCTCGCGACGCCGCTCCACCGGCAGCGCGCTCAGCTCGTCGCGCGCCCGCACGGTGGCCGGACGGGCCGGGTCGGTGGCCGTGTCCGGCCGGGAGTGACGCCGGTCCAGGGCGTGCCGGAACAGCGCGCCCTGCCAGGGCTTGGCCGGGTCCGGCGCGGGGTGGACCAGCTCCAGCACGTCGGCGAAGCGGAAGACCCGGTTCGGGGCGTCGTACTTCAGCAGCGCCCGCTCGGTGTAGAGGCGGCGGACCGCGTCGGCGAGGCCGCGCTTGACGGGCTTGGGGACGGCCCGGCCGTAGTGCGCCACCCAGTAGGCGAGCAGCTCGCCCGGCTCGTCGGCGCGCTGGCACGCGGCGTCGACGACCTGCCGGGTCAGCCCGTGCGCGCCCGCCTCCCGCCGCGCGTACGCGGTCTCGGCCGCGGCGACCAGGGCGGCCGTCCGCATCTGGGCCTCGCCACGGAGCCAGGCCACGAAGCGGCCGGTCCAGTCGCCGTCCTCCACCGCGACGGTGCGCACCAGGCGCGAGAAGCGGTCGTCGCGGTCCCCCGCCGTCTCGTAGAAGGTGCGCTCACCGACCATGTTCACCACGGCGAGCAGCACGAGTTCGGTCTTGGCGCCCCGCGCGTACCCCTTTCCGCCCGCGTGGGTGACGGTCAGCGCGTTGCGTGCGGGAATGGTGTTGAACTTTCCCATGACTCCCCCGAGTTCGTCTTTCCGGGGGACACGTACCGGCCCGCCGCGGGACGGGACACCGGCCCGCTGGCCGGTGCCGAGGGCGGGCGGCCGACACCTCCCGCCCTCCCCCCCGTCACGACCCGGCGGGCGGTGCGCGGGCGGGTCCGCCGCCGCGCGTGGGGCTGCGGGGAGCCGCCGCCACGCCGGGTCGCTAGCGTGCCGGACGTGCCTCCCGAGTTCTTCCCTGGCGACGGTGTCCCACCGTCCGGAAATCTCCGGACGGCGCGCGGATTCGAACCGTGAAGAGCCAGAAGTAACCGTCGCTCGCGCACCGGGAGGTGCGTCCGTTCACGTCGTCGAGCGTACGGAGCGGGTGTTGTCCGCGTCACCCGTATTTCCGTCCGCGCATTCCCGCGAACGGTACACACGGTCCTCGCGCACGGTGCGCCCCGCCCGCGCGGGCCCACGCGAAAGCCCCGCGCCAGCGCCCGGAGGGGGCACCGGCGCGGGGCTTCGCACCGCTGGGCGGGCGGAGTTCCGCGCGTGTGGCGGGACTCAGCCGCCGGTTCCGGCGGGCGTCCCCGAACCGGAGTCAGAACCGGAATCGGAACCGGAGTCAGCACCGGAGCCGGAACCGCGTCCGGTGGCCCGGCCCGCCGCCTGCTTCGCGGCCTCCCGGGGGTCCTTCTCCAGGGTGCCCTTCTCCAGGCCCTCCTCGATCGCGGCGACCGTCTCGTCGATCAGCTGGTCCTGCCGCTCGCGCTCCTGTGCCTCCAGCGCCGCGCGCCGCTCGGCGTAGAAGGCGCGGAGGGTGGCGGCGCACATCCCGATCATCACGATGCTGAAGGGGAAGGCGATGATGATCGCCGTCGTCTTCAGGGTGTTGAGCGAGGCGTCCCCGGTACCCGAGGCGAGCAGCAGCGCGGCCGCCGCGGCGCCCTCCAGAACGGACCAGAAGACCCGGCTCCAGACCGGCGGGTTCGGGTCGCCGCCGGACGAGAGCATGTCCACGACGTACGAACCGGAGTCCGAGGAGGTGACGAAGAACAGCACGATCAGCAGGATCGCCATACCGGCCACGAAGGTGCCGCCGGGCATCGTGTCCAGCAGCTGGAACAGCGCCCCGTCCGGGCTGACAGCGCCCTCCGAGTCCTTGAAGTCCTGCTCCCCGTTCCGGGCCTCGTCGAGGCCCGAGCCGCCGAGGGCCGCGAACCAGAAGAAGGTCAGCAGGGTGGGCACCAGCATGACGCCGCAGACGAACTCGCGCACCGTGCGGCCGCGCGAGATGCGCGCGATGAAGACGCCGACGAAGGGCGCCCAGGAGATCCACCAGCCCCAGTAGAAGACGGTCCAGCCGTTGACCCAGCTGGTGCCCTCCTCACCGGAGGCGGCGCCGGTGTCGAAGGACAGGCTCACGACGCTCTGCAGGTAGGCGCCGGTGTCCTGCACGAAGCCGTTGAAGATGAACAGCGTCGGGCCGGCGATCACCACGAAGAGCAGCAGCAGCCCGGCGAGGCCCATGTTGATGTTCGACAGCCACTTGATGCCCTTGCCGACGCCACTGACCACCGAGAACGTGGCCAGCGCGGTGATACCGGCGATCAGGACGACCAGCAGCGTCTTGCTGCTGGGGTCGTCTACCCAGTTCAGGAAGCCCATCCCGCTGGCCACCTGTTTGACGCCCAGGCCCAGGGAGGTGGCGACACCGAAGACGGTCCCGACGACCGCGATGGTGTCGATGACGTCTCCCCAGAGGCCCTTCACCTTGTCGCCGAAGAGCGGCTCCAGCGCCCAGCGGATGGAGACCGGGCGGCCCTTGCGGTGCACCGCGTAGGCGACGGCGAGGCCGACGACCACGTAGATCGCCCACGGGTGGATGCCCCAGTGCAGGAACGTCTGCACCATGGCGAACTCGGCGCGCTCGGCCTCGCCCTCACCCACGCCCGGCTTCGGGCCGTGGAAGAAGGACATCGGCTCGGCGACGCCCCAGAAGACCAGCCCGATGCCCATTCCGGCGGCGAACAGCATGGCCAGCCAGGAGCCGGTGCTGAACTCGGGCTTCTCGTGGTCCTTGCCGAGTTTGATGTTGCCGAACCGGCCCAGGCCCACCCAGAGCACGAAGATCACGAAGAGCGAGACGATCGCCATGTAGAACCAGCTGAGGTTCCCGACGATCTCCGCCTGGACCTTCTCCACGCCCTCGGCGGCGGTGTCCTGCCAGATGACGGCGAAGAGCACGAAGCCCAGGATGATCAGCCCGGACGGAACGAAGACCCGTGGCTCGACCGAGGCCCACAGCCCCGCCAGACCCCTGGGCGGGGGCGTTCGTCCGTCAGTCGGCGGATTCGCCTTTGGTTGCGCAGCCACGCATTCAGTCCTTCGCTTGTCGGGGTCACGGACATACCGGGCCTCTCAACCCGGCCTGGCCAGTCCGCCTGCCCGGCCATCCGGAAATCATTCATCACAAAATCATCACCAGACGACAACGGTGACCGAGACCTCTCCGGCGCCAACCAGCCACCCTTGTACCGGAGTTGAGCAGCACCCGGGGATCCGGCGGGCCCGGCGCCCACCCCCGCACGGAGCGGGCAGCACCCCGCCACAGCCCGGACGTCCCGGGCCGCGCGCCGGTGTCGGCGCGGTGCGCCATCATCGGGACGTGACTTCGACAACACGCGGCGGCCTGATGCTGCTGGACACCGCCTCCCTCTACTTCCGCGCCCACTTCGGCGTCCCCGAGTCCGTCCGGAGCCCGGACGGCACCCCGGTGAACGCCGTGCGCGGTCTGCTCGACTTCCTCGCCCGCCTGATCGCCGACCACCACCCCGCCGCGCTGGTGGCCTGCATGGACGCCGACTGGCGGCCCCGCTGGCGGGTCGACCTCATCCCCAGCTACAAGGCGCACCGGGTGGCCGAGGACGCCGCGGACCCCGCCGCCGGGCCGGACGCGGAGCAGGTGCCGGACACCCTCGCCCCGCAGGTCCCGGTGATCGAGCGGGTGCTGGACGCGGTCGGGATCGTCCGGCTGGGCGCCGAGGGCTTCGAGGCGGACGACGTGATCGGCACCCTCGCCACCCGCGCCAGCGAGCCGGTGGACATCGTCACCGGCGACCGCGACCTGCTCCAACTGGTGGACGACGCGCGGCGGGTGCGGGTCCTGTACCCGATCCGGGGGGTCGGGCAGCTCGCCGTCTACGACACGGAGGCGGTGCGCGCCAAGTACGGGGTGGACGGCCCCGGGTACGCCGACCTCGCCATCCTGCGCGGCGACCCGAGCGACGGCCTGCCCGGAGTGCCCGGTGTCGGCGAGAAGACGGCGGCGAAGCTGCTTGACGCCTGGGGGGACCTGGACGGCGTGCTGGCCGCCGCCGAGGACCCCGGCTCCGCGCTCACGAAGACCCAGCGCGCCCGGCTGACCGAGGCCCGCCCCTATCTGGGCGCGGCGCGCGAGGTGGTGCGGGTGGTCCGCGACCTGCCCCTCCCGGACGTCGACGCCGCACTGCCCGCGAGCCCACGCGACCCGGCCGCGCTCGCGGAGCTGGACGCCCGCTGGGGCCTGGGGGGATCCCTGCGGCGGCTCAGCTCCGCGCTGGGGCACGACCCCGCCAGCTGAGCGGGCGGCGTGCTAGGTTAGGAGCGTTAGGTTAGGCACACCTAACTTCGACTATCCGATGCCGAGTTCGCCGTTCCCCCGGGAGGCCACGATGGCGCAGCAGCCCACCCGCCGGACCGCCCAGCAGCACCACGGTGTGGTGCTGCGCACCGAGCGGCTCACCCCGCACCTCATACGGATCGTGCTCGGCGGCCCGGGGCTCGCGGACTTCCCCGACGGGGAGTACACCGACCGCTACGTCAAGCTGCTCTTCCCTCCAGCCGGCGTCGTGTACCCGGAGCCCTTCGACATCGCCCAGGTCCGCGCCGAGTACCCCCGCGACCAGTGGCCGGCCACCCGCACCTACACCGTGCGGGCCTGGGACCCGGCCTCGCGGGAACTCACCCTCGACGTGGTGGTCCACGGCACCCAGGGACTGGCGGGTCCCTGGGCGCTGCGGGCCACCCCCGGCGAGGAGGTCCGCCTCCTCGGACCCGGCGGGGCCTACGCCCCCGACCCGGACGCCGACTGGCACCTCCTCGCCGGAGACGAGAGCGCGCTGCCCGCCATCGCCGCCGCCCTGGAGCGGATGCCGCACGGCGTGCCGGTCCACGCGCTGATCGAGGTGGCCGGGCCCGAGGAGGAGCTGCCCCTCGCCACCCCGCCCGGCGTCCGGGTGCGGTGGCTGCACCGCGCGGACACCCGCGTCGGCACGCGCCTCCGCGCCGAGGTCCACGCGCTGGACTTCCCCGCCGGGCGGCCGCACGCCTTCGTCCACGGCGAGGCGGGATGGGTCAAGGACCTCCGCCGCCATCTGCGGCTGGACCGCGGCGTACCGCGCGCCGCGCTCTCCGTCTCCGGCTACTGGCGGCTGGGCAGCGACGAGGACGGCTGGCAGGCGTCGAAGCGGGAGTGGAACGAGCGGGTGGAGGCGGAGCAGGAGCGGCCCTCCCCGGAACACTCGGCGGCGGTCACGGCTCCAGCCGACGGTCCGGGCAGTCCGGCGCCGGCAGGGTGACGGTGTTGCAGCGGACCACCCCGCCGCCGGGCAGCTCCGCCACGTAGTCACTGCCATGGCGGGCCGCCAGCCCCGGCACCGGGAAGTCCGTGCTCACCATCTGGGCGCCGGAGTCCAGCGCGTTCCGCAGCATCGCCGTGTCCCCGCTGGACGCCTGGTCCAGCGGCACGTCCGAGCGGGTGCGGACGAAGTAGCCCCGGGACACCAGGTCCTGGATGACCGCCTTGTTCCCGCCGGTCGGATCGTTGACCTTCATGAACGCGGCGTCCGCGCGCCCCGGTTCGGAGTCGGTGAACAGCACCCGGCCCTGGAGGCTCTCCCTGCCACCGGCCCGGTAGGCGTCCTGGATCACCGGGTCGTCGTTGTCCATCAGGAACATCACCTGGCCTCGGGTGGCGGCGACCCGCGGCCAGCCGTGTCGCAGCACCGACTCCTCCAGCGTGCCGCCCTTCCGCCGGACGTCATCGGGGGTGAGCAGCGCCTCCTCGGGGAAGACCGCGCGGATCTCCCGGTCCAGCGCGTCCAGCGTCGCCGTGTCCCACGGCGGGCTCTTCGCCCCGCCGCGCGCCTCCAGACGCGGGTCGGTCCGCTTCAGCTCCAGCAGGACCGGCGCGGTGACGTGCCCCGGCCGCCGCTCCGACCACGTCCTGACCTGCCGCAGACAGCTTCTGAGCGTCACACAGCTGGTGTTGTAGTCGAAGTCGGCCCAGTGCAGCACCTTGAACCCCGGCTTCCGCCACGCCGGATCCCGGAGCGGCGGCAGCCCGGCCTCCCGCCGGATCAGCGGCTTCGCGTAGAGGCCACCCTCCGGGTCGGGGAAGACGTCCAGCTCGATACCGCGGATGCGCTGCCGCTCGTACTGCGTGGGCAGCCCGGCGTGGCTGTAGAGCAGCGTGCGGAAGTTCGGGTCCAGCTTCCCCATCAGCCGCTGCTCGTCGAAGGACACCTCGCGGTGGTAGCTGTTGTGCGTGGCCATCGCCTGGATCT
Organism: Streptomyces sp. AJS327; assembly: GCF_013450295.1. GTDB lineage: Bacteria > Actinomycetota > Actinomycetes > Streptomycetales > Streptomycetaceae > Streptomyces. The sequence goes on along the minus strand of NZ_SKBR01000001.1, from coordinate 1,847,750 downwards.
GGTTGAGCCGCAGCGCGCCCGCCGGGTCACCGGGCGAGCCGCGCCGCTCCGGCGGCGTGGCCGAGGACAGCGCCGCGACGGCGGCGAGGGCGAGCACGGCACGGAACGCTCGGCCCAGCCGGTTCCTCACACGGAACGGCCGGGGACGGAACCGGGGACTGACGACGTGTCGGCGCACGGGTACCTCCCGTCCGGGGGCGGATACCCGCACAACATCCCGCCACCCCCGGGAGAGGTCAACGCCGCCCGGCCCACCGGGAGAAGAACTCCCTCCCCCACGCGCCGCACCCGCCCCGACCGCCCTCCGGCTCCGGGAACACCGGGCGCGGATCAGCCGACGCTGGTGTAGGCGACCACCCCGCGCAACATGGCGTCCGTCGCCCGGCGCGCGCTCCGCGCCACGGTGCCGCCCTCCGGCCCGGCCGCCGAGAGCTGTCCCAGCACGTCGATGACCTGCTTACACCAGCGGACGAAGTCCCCGGCGGGCATGTCCGCCTCGCGCAGCACCGCGTCCAGCCCGTGCCCCTCCGCCCAGCGGTAGGCCGCCCAGGCGAAGCCGAGGTCCGGCTCGCGCTGGCCGACGCCCTCCGCCTGGTGGATGCCGTGCCGCTCCTCCAGCGCCTCCAGCCGCCCCCAGATCCGCACCATCTCGTTGAGCGCGGTGTGCGCCCGGCCGTTCGGGAGCTTGGGCGGCAGCGCCTCGTCCGCCGAACGCGACTCGAAAACCAACGCCGAGACGCAGGCGGCGAGTTCGGCGGGCGGCAGGCCCTCCCAGACACCCTCGCGCAGGCACTCGGAGGCCAGCAGATCCAGCTCGCCGTAGAGCCGGGCCAGCACCCGACCGTCCTCGGTGACCTGGTCGCCGCTCAGGTAGCCGAGGTCGGACAGCAGGGCGTAGACGCGGTCGAAGGTGCGCGCGATGGTGTTCGTACGCCCCTCGATCCGGCGCTCCAGCTGCCGGGTGTCCCGCCGGAGCCGCTGGTAGCGCTCCGCCCACCGGGCGTGGTCCTCCCGCTCGTCGCACCCGTGGCAGGGGTGCCGCCGGATCTCCTCGCGCAGCCGCACGATCCGCTCGTCGTCCGCGGCGGCCGAGCGCTCCTTGCGGTGCCTCGGCGGCGTCAGGTGCCCCGCCCGGGTGCGCAGCGCCGACGCCAGATCGCGCCGGGACTGCGGGCTGCGCGCGTTGAACGTCTTCGGGATCCGCATCCGGTCCAGCGGCTCCACCGGCACCGGGAAGTCGATCGCCCCGAGTCGCTTCACCTGCCGCTGCGCGGTGAGCACCAGCGGCCGCGGCCCCTCCGGGAAGGACTCCGCGCCGCGCGGGTGACCGCCCCGGCCGCCACCCAGCCCCGGGTCGAGAACCAGGGCGAGCCCGGCGAACTTCCCCGTCGGCACGTGGATGACGTCCCCGGGGCGCAGCTGCTCCAGCGCGGTCGCCGCCCGCGCCCTGCGCTGCGCCTGCCCCTGCTTGGCCAGCTCCGTCTCACGGTCCTTGAGGTCACGGCGCAGCCGTGAGTACTCCTCGAAGTCGCCGAGGTGGCAGGTCATGGCGGCGCGGTAGCCCTCCAGGCCCTCCTCGTTCTTCCGCACCTGCCGCGAGATGCCGACCACCGAGCGGTCCGCCTGGAACTGGGCGAACGAGGTCTCCAGCAGCTCCCGGGAACGGTGCCGCCCGAACTGCGCGACCAGGTTGACCGCCATGTTGTACGACGGCTTGAAGGAGGAGCGCAGGGGGTAGGTGCGGGCCCCGGCCAGACCCGCCAGCGCGCCCGGGTCCATACCGCGCTGCCACAGCACCACGGCGTGCCCCTCGACGTCGATGCCGCGCCGCCCGGCCCGACCGGTGAGCTGGGTGAACTCCCCCGGGGTGATGTCCGCGTGCTGCTCGCCGTTCCACTTGACGAGCTTCTCCAGCACCACCGAGCGAGCGGGCATGTTGATCCCCAGCGCCAGGGTCTCGGTAGCGAAGACCGCCTTGACCAGTCCGGCGACGAACAGCTCCTCGACGACCTCCTTGAAGGTCGGCAGCATCCCCGCGTGGTGCGCGGCGACCCCCCGTTCCAGCCCCTCCAGCCACTCGAAGTAGCCGAGCACGTGCAGGTCCTCGTCCGGGATCTCGGCGGTACGGCGCTCCACGACCTCCCGCACCCGGGCACGGGCCGCGTTGTCGTTCAGCCGCACCCCGGCCGCCAGGCACTGCTGCACGGCCGCCTCGCAGCCGACCCGGCTAAAGATGAACGTGATCGCCGGGAGCAGGCCCTCGGCGTCCAGCCGGTCGATGACCTCGGGGCGGCCCGGGGTCCACACCCGCGTGCGCTGCCGCCGCTCGCGCTCCCGGTCGGCCTCCCGCCGGGCCCCGCGCCTGCGGTCGCGTGGGCGGCCCCCTCCGCGCGCGCTGTTCTCCATCCGGGCCATCCGCACGAGATCCGGGTTGACCTCGCGCTTGTCGCCCTTCTCCTCGTACAGGTCGTAGAGCCGCCGCCCGGCGAGCACGTGCTGCCAGAGCGGTACCGGACGGTGTTCCGAGACGATCACCTGGGTGTCGCCCCGGACGGTGTCCAGCCAGTCCCCGAACTCCTCGGCGTTGGAGACGGTGGCCGAGAGGGAGACGAGGGTGACGGACTCGGGGAGGTGGATGATGACCTCCTCCCAGACCGCGCCCCGGAACCGGTCGGAGAGGTAGTGCACCTCGTCCATCACCACGTGACCCAGGCCGTCCAGCGCGGGAGAGCCCGCGTAGAGCATGTTCCGCAGCACCTCAGTCGTCATGACGACCACCGGTGCCCCGGCGTTCACGCTGTTGTCGCCGGTCAGCAGGCCCACTCTGGAGGCGCCGTAGCGCCGGGAGAGGTCCGCGAACTTCTGGTTCGACAGCGCCTTGATCGGGGTGGTGTAGAAGCACTTACGGCCCTGGGTGAGGGCCAGGTGCACGGCGAACTCGCCGACGATCGTCTTTCCGGAGCCGGTCGGAGCCGCGACCAGCACCCCCTTCCCGGCTTCGAGGGCTTGGCACGCGTCGATCTGGAAGGCGTCCAGTTCGAAGTCGTACAGATCGCGGAACGGGGCGAGCGCGGTGGCCTCGTCGGCGGCGCGCCGCATCGCCGCCGAGTACCGCTGTGCGGGAGACAGGTCCTCGGTCATCGTGCTGTCGAGCCTACCGGCCACCCCCGACACCGCTCACGATCTTTACCGGGTCACGGCCCGCACCGCCCGGCGGCCCGTTCACCCACCGTGACCGGCGGCTCGCTCGGGGCCTGCCCCCGGGCCGCGCCCGGCGGCCCCGGCTCAGGCTCCGTCCGGCTCCCGGGGCCCTGAGGTCAGCAGCCGCACCGCGCCGGGCACCGTCTCGGCCGTCAGCGGCAGCGGTCCCAGGGGTTCACCGTCCGCGTAACCGGTGACCGGCCCACCGGGTGGTGCGATCTCCAGCCGGACCCGCCGCGCCCGGTAGGTCGAGACGACGGGGTGGCTGAGGTGGGTGCCCTTGTAGACCCGGGGAAAGACCCGCAGCAGCGTGGCCCGGCTGCACCGGCCCACCACGGTCAGGTCGAAGAGCCCGTCATCCATCAGCGCGTCGGAGCAGATGCGCATCCCGCCGCCGTAGGAGCTGCCGTTACCGACCGCGACGAGCGTCGCCTCGGTCTCCAGGGGCGGCCCGTCGTCCAGCGTGATGCGGTACGGGATGGGGCGGAAGGCGGCCAGCTCGGCGAGCATCGCGAGGTCGTACTTGAGCCTCCCGCTGGGCCACCGCATCCGGTTGCCCCGGTCGTTGACCCGGGAGTCGAAGCCCGAGGCCAGCACCGAGCCGAACCATCGCTCCCCGGCCCGCCCCAGGTCGAGGGGCCGGTGGTGGCCCGCCTTCAGCGCCTCCGCCACCAGCCTGGCCGCCCCGGCCGGTTCGCGGATCGGCAGGCCCGTGGCCCGGGCGATGTCGTTCCCGGTGCCGACGGCGACGATCCCGAGCGGGATGTCGGTGCCCGCGACGGCCTGGAGAGCGAGGGAGACCATCCCGTCGCCGCCCACGGCGACCAGGGCCCCGGTGCCCGCGGCGACGGCCTCCCGCGCCCGGCACAGGGCGTCCTCGGCGCCGTCGCCGACGACGGTGCGCACGGCGAAGCCCGCGTGCCGCAGCGCGGAGGCGGCGGGCTGCGCCGCGTGCGCGCCCCGGCCACGACCTGCGGAAGGATTGACGAATAGTGTGATCTCGCTGGTCACGGGGCGGAGACTACCGGCTCAGGTGGCGTCGCCGTAGCCGTTCCGGCGATCCGGTCCGGACCCGTCCGGGCCGTCGCCGTTGTCGGAGAGCGGACGCGGTCCCGGGATGCCGTCACTCGTCGAGATCGACTCCGGCTGGTGGTCCAGCGGCGCGGCTTCGTCGTCGTCCAGCCCGGAGTACGGGTTGTTCCGCCGCCGCCTACGGTCGTTGAACAGGGAGATGCCGACCGCGGCGAAGTACAGCAGCACGATGGGCGCGGCCAGCGCGAGCATGGTCAACGGGTCGCCGGTGGGGGTGGCGACGGCCGAGAAGACGGTGATGCACAGGACCATCGCCCGCCACCAGCCGAGCAGCCGCTTCCCGGTGACGACGCCGCCGAGGTTCAGCATCACCAGCAGCAGCGGCAGCTCGAAGGCGAGCCCGAAGACGATCACCAGGCGGGTGACGATGTCCAGGAAGTTGTCGAGCGGGATCAGGTTCCCGGTGCCCTCCGGGCTGAAGTCCAGCAGCGTCTTCGCCGCCATCGGCAGCACCAGGTAGGCGAGGTAGGCGCCCGCGAGGAAGAGCGGCACTCCGGTGCCGACGAACATCCGCGCGTACTTCTTCTCGTGCTGGTGCAGGCCGGGGGCGAGGAAGCCCCACAGCTGCCACAGCCAGATCGGCGACGCGAGCACCACACCGGTCGTGAGGGCGACCTTCAGCATGATGGTGAAGGGCGCGATCAGGCCGTTGATGGTGATCTCGGCGCAGGTCTCCCCCTCCTTCGCCGTCTGGCCGAAACCCTCGGTGCACCCGACGGACTCCCGGACGGGATCGGTGAGGAAGTCGGCGATCTGCTGGTAGTAGAACATCGCCACGATGGTGACGACGAGGATCGCCAGCACCGACTTCATCAGGCGGTTGCGCAGCTCCCGTAGATGGTCAGCCAGAGGCATCCGCCCCTCGGGATCCCTCCGCTGCTGCTTACCCTGTTTACGGGCGGACTTGAGCAACTCTTTTCCCGGATGTCAGAAGGGTCGGTTCGGTGGGGAGGAGCGGATCAGCTCCGCTTCGGCTCCTGTGTCTCACCCACCGGACGCGCGTCGCTGACCTCACCGGGGGCCGCCTGGATGGTCCGCGGAGCCGAGGAGGAGTCGGCCGAGTTGCCCGAGCCGCCCGCCTCGGAGCCACCGCTGCCGCCGCCGTCGCCACCGTCCTTCTTCATCTGCTTGGCCTCGCTCTTGAGGATGCGAGCGGACTTGCCAAGCGAACGCGCCATGTCAGGAAGCTTCTTGGCGCCGAACAGCAGCAGGATGACCAGGATGATCAGAACGATCTCCAGGGGCTTCAGATTGCCGATCATGTGCCACTACCTTCTCGCCGGGGCGGCGTGTTCCTTGCCTGCCGTATGAATCGGACGGGCTGCGTCAAGGGCCGTACTGCGAGCGATCGTAACCCCGGGGAGGTAACGCTCGGCAATCCCTGGGCATACGGCGAATGGCGCCCGCGCAGCATCCCCGAGCGTACCGCGCGGGCGCGTCGCGCAGCAGGGTGCGTCAACCGGGGTTTTCGCCGTCCTCACGGGGCCCGCCGGCCGTGCGCCCGGCGCGGCCGGCCAGCGGCGCCGCCGCCCGCTCCAGGTTCTCCGCCGCGCGCGCGATGCGCTCCGAGCTGTCCCCCACCGCGCGCGAGAAGCGCCGCACCTCCAGCCCGACCCGTACGGCGAGCACACCGAGCACCGCGATTCCGGCGAAGGCGAGGGAGAGGAAGAACATCGGCCAGAGCATGCGCCGAGCCTACCGTCCGCCACCCGGCCCGCCCGGGGGCGGACCAGGCCGCCACGGCACGGCCGGGCGCCCGCCGGACGCGGGGGCGGCGCGCGCGAGTCCGGGCATCAGCCGCCGTACGCGGCGAGGGCCTCCCGGGCCGCCTCCCGGGCGCTCGCGGCCAGCTCCACCGGCTTCGCTATCCGGCCCTCCGGCCCGAGCCGCAGCGCCAGGCGGCGCAGCGAGGCCGGATCGGGCGCGCGGAGCGTGATCCGCAGACCGCCGTCCGGCAGCTCCTCGGCCCTGTCGTGCGGGTAGTACTCGGCGACCCACCGGCCGCCGGGGCCCACCTCCACGACCACCTCGGGGTCCTCGGCGGCGGGCTGCACCAGCCCGGCGCTCAGGTCCCGCGGTTCGACGGGAGGCGGGTCGGAGGCCACGTCGAGCAGCCGGATCTCGGCGACCCGGTCGAGCCGGAAAGTACGGCGGTCCTCCGAGAGACGGCACCACGCCTCCAGGTAGGTGTGGCCGACGGCGAACATCCGGATCGGGTCGACCTCCCGCTCGGTCAGCTCGTCCCGCGCGGGCGAGTAGTACCGGAGCCACAGACGGCGCCGCTCGGTGATGGCGCGGTCCACGTCCGCGAACACGCCGCCCTCGGCCTCGAAGGTCACCGACAGCCGGGAGCTGGCGCCAGCGCTCTCCCCCGCCGCCGCCTCCAGTTTCGCCACCGCCCGTTGCAGCGCCTCCCGATCGCCCTCCCGCAATCCGGGCAGTGTGGCCACGGCGCGTGCCGCCACCAGCAGGGCGGTGGCCTCGTCCGCCGCGAGGCGCAGCGGCGTCGCGGTGTCGCTGCCCAGCGCCTCGGCGTTGCGCCACCAGATGTGCTCACCGTCGGTATCGATCTCCAGGAGGTCGCCGCCCCGGAAGCTGGTGCCGCACAGCGGCAGCACGTCGAGGTCGGAGATCAGCTGGTCGACGGTGATCCCGAAGGCCCGCGCGACCTCCTCGACGCGGGCGCCCGGACGGTCCCGCAGGTAGGTGACCAGCGACAGCATGCGGCGGGTCTGGTCGATGGCGTTCGCTGGCATCTGCCGTCCCTCATCCCTCGGCGACGGCGCGCAGCCGGCCGACCACGTCCGCCCGCAACTCGGCGGGCTCCAGCACGATCACGTCGGCGCCGAACTCCACCAGCCAGGCGTCCAGTCCGTGGCCGTAGGGGATCTCCAGCTCCTCCCAGCCGCCGTCCAGCTCGCGCACCGCGGTGGCCCGGGCCCGTAGCGGATACCCGGCCCCGGCGCGCAGCCGGATGCGGGCGCTGCGCGTCGCGCTCTCGCCCGACCAGCGCTCCACGACCTGGCGGATGGTCACCTGGTCGGGAACCGGCGCGGTGAAGGCGCCCGCGCGGGAGCGCACCCGGCCGGTGATCCGGGAGAGCCGGAACACCCGCTCGGCGCCCCGGTCCCGGTCGAACCCGGCCAGATACCAGTGCCCACGCCAGCACTCCAGCGCCCACGGCTCCACCTGGCGCCGCTCGGCGGTGACGGCGTTCGTCTTGCGGTAGTCGAAGATCACCGGACGGCGGTCCCGGCAGGCGAGCATCAGGGGTTCGAAGGCGGCCTCCCGGGCCGGGATGTGCGGCTCCAGGCTGGACAGCCGCAGCCGCTCCGCGTGTTCGGCGCCGTCCTCGGCCTCCGGCATGCCGCCCGCGGCGTGCAGTTTCTGGAGGGCTCCGCTGGCCGCCGAGGCCAGCCGCGCCTGCTGCCAGACCCGCGCCGCGGCGTCCAGCGCCGCCGCCTCGGCGGCGTCCAGCGTGATCGGGGGGAGCCGGTTGCTGTCCCGGCGGGCGAGGTACCCGGCCTCGCCGTCCAGGTTCTCCACCGTGTCGATGACGAGCCCGAGTTCGCGCAGGTCGTCCTTGTCCCGCTCGAACATGCGGCTGAACGCGTCGTCCCCACCGGCCGCCGGTGGCCCGCCGGGCCCGAACGCCTCGACGTACGCCTCGATCGAGGACCGCAGTTCGCGTTTGGTGAGCGCGCGCCGGGCCCCCAACAGGCACAGCGCCAGACTCATCAGCCGCTCGGCCTTGGCAATCGCCATGGGTCCCTCGTGCCTCTCTTCTGCCGCCACTCGGGCTGCTGCCCGGCCATGACCGTACCGCCAGCCGACGCCCCGGCAAAAGCCGCTGCTCACGGCACCACACGCGCGGAACCACGGACACACCGCCGCGCCGCGTCCGCCGGGCGAGCGCCCCGCCGTCCGGAGAACGCCGTGGGGCCCCACCGGACGGTGGGGCCCCACGATGTGCGCGTCGACGCTGGCGCGTCAGACGGAGACGAGGTCGCAGACGAAGATCAGGGTCTCGTGCGGCTTGATCCGCCCGCCACCCGCACCCTGCGCGCCGTAGGCCAGGTCGGCGGGGATGGTCAGACGACGGCGCCCGCCCACCCGCATGCCCTGTACGCCCCGGTCCCAGCCCGGGATGACCTGCCCCGCGCCGAGCTGGAACTGCAGGGGCTTGCCACGGTTCCAGCTGGCGTCGAACTCCTCGCCGGTGGAGAAGGAGACGCCCACGTAGTGCACGGAGACGGTGTCGCCGGCCTTCGCCTCGGGCCCCTCCCCCACCCAGAGGTCCTGCACCTCCAGGTCGGACGGCGGCTCGCCCTCGGGAAAGTCGACCTCGGGCTTCTCTCCGCCGGGAAAGCCGGAGGCGGACTTGTCGTTGCTCACGAAATGCTCCTACGGATCAGTCTTCAGCGACCGCGTCAGTTTCGCAGACGGCCGCCGTGGCCTTCCGCCAGCCCCGGGGCGCGGGCGGCCTCCCGGTGGGCTCAGACCTTGTCCACCACGTCGACCACGAAGACCAGGTTCTTCTTGGCCAGCGGGTGCTGCTGACCGGACTGCTGGGCCTGCTTCAGCGCCTCCGGGGAGCCGTAGCCCTCCTTCGGCGGCACGACCAGCAGCACCCGGTCACCGACCTTGCTGCCCGCCAGCGCCTTGTCCCAGCCGCTGATGACGGACTTGGTGCCGACCTGGAAGGCGGTCACCCCGTCCTTGTTCTGCGGCTGCTCCTTCTCGCCCTTCTTCTTCTCCTGCGGCTTCGTCGAGTCGAAGACCTCGCCGTCCTCCCAGGCGACCCCGGTGTACTGGGCGACCAGGCCCTCACCGGGCTTCACCTCGGGGCCGTCACCCTTGATCAGCTTCTGGGAGCGCAGTTTCTTCGGCGGCTTCTCGCCCTTCGGGATGGTGAAGGACGCGGGCTTCTTCTCCCGCACCTCGACCTCGGGCATACCGTCCTCGACGGACTCCTGGTCACCCTTGGCGCTGGCGTCCTTGTCCGTCCGCGTCGAGCTGACGATGTCCATCACCCAGACCATGCCCTGCTTGGGGTCCATGCCCATCTGGGCCGCCTGCGGGCCGAACAGCGTCTGCGCGGTTCCCTCGACCTGGACGCGGCTGCCCGGCTTCTTGCCGACCAGCTCCTTGGTGACCGCGCCGGGCAGCTGGCTCTCCCTGCCGATCTGCTCGACCATCTGGGTGCGCGCCGCGCCCTTCTTCGCGCCCGGGTCGGGCTTCCAGGTATTGATCAGATCCTGGCTGCTCTGACCACCGACCGTCTTGGCGACGATGTCGAGTCGCACGAAGTCGCCCTTGGCGACCTTCGCCTCCTTGCCGGTGGCGGCGCTGAGGGTCTTCGCCACCGTCTTCTTGGGCGGCTTGGCGTCCTTCCCCACGCTCACCTTGGGCTGCTCGCCGGCCTTGCCGGAGACCTTGACCGAGTCCTCCTTGTCGTCCTCGGACCCGCACGCCGCTGTCACCAGCAGCGCGGGAACGGTCAGCGCCACGGCACAGCGGCGCGCAAACTTCTTCGACATCATGTCCAACTCACGCAGTAGGGGGCGGTGACCAACGTCTGCCACCCTACGACCCCACGGGAGCGCCCCCACCCCACACGACACGGCGCTCCCGCGGTACCGCCGGTTCCGGGCCCGCTCCGCTCACATCCCGGCGATCAGCTTCTCGACCCGCTCGTCCACCGAGCGGAACGGGTCCTTGCAGAGCACGGTGCGCTGTGCCTGGTCGTTCAGCTTCAGGTGCACCCAGTCCACGGTGAAGTCCCGGCGCTGTTCCTGCGCCCGCCGGATGAAGTCACCGCGCAGCCGGGCCCGCGTGGTCTGCGGTGGGACCGACTTGCCCTCGAAGATCTTGAGGTCGTTGCACACCCGCTTCGCCCGGCCGCTCCGCTCCAGCAGGTAGTAGAGGCCGCGGCGGCGGTGGATGTCGTGGTAGGCGAGATCTATCTGGGCGATCCGGGGGTGCGACATGGTGAGGTTGTGCTTGCTCCGGTACTGGTCGATGAGCTGGTACTTCATGACCCAGTCGATCTCGGTGTTGACCTTGTCCAGCTCCTGGGTGCGGACGGCCTCCAGGGTCCTGCCCCACAGCTCCAGCACCTGCTCGATCCGGCCGGTGCGGATCCCGCGCCGCTCGCAGAAGTCCAGCGCCTTCTCGTAGTACTCCTGCTGCACCTCCAGCGCCGAGGCCTCCCGGCCGCTGGCCAGCCGCACCTTCCGCTGGCCGGTCACGTCGTGGCTGACCTCACGGATCGCCCGGATGGGGTTCTCCAGCGTGAGGTCGCGCATCACCGTCCCGGCCTCGATCATCCGCAGCACCAGGTCGGTCGCGCCGACCTTGAGCAGGGTCGTCGTCTCGGACATGTTGGAGTCGCCGACGATCACGTGGAGCCTGCGGTAGCGCTCCGCGTCCGCGTGCGGCTCGTCCCGGGTGTTGATGATCGGGCGCGAGCGGGTCGTCGCGGAGCTGACGCCCTCCCAGATGTGCTCGGCCCGCTGGCTCACGCAGTACACCGCGCCCCGGGGAGTCTGGAGGACCTTTCCGGCGCCGCACACCAACTGCCGGGTGACCAGGAACGGGATGAGCACGTCGGCCAGCCGGGAGAACTCCCCGTGCCGCGCGACGAGGTAGTTCTCGTGGCAGCCGTACGAGTTGCCCGCGGAGTCGGTGTTGTTCTTGAAGAGGTAGACGTCCCCCGCGATGCCCTCCTCGTGGAGTCTGCGCTCCGCGTCGACGAGGAGGCCCTCCAGGATGCGTTCGCCTGACTTGTCGTGCGTGACCAGCTCCGTCACGCTGTCGCACTCCGGAGAGGCGTACTCCGGGTGCGACCCCACGTCCAGATAGAGCCGGGCGCCGTTCCGCAGGAAGACGTTGCTGCTGCGGCCCCATGACACGACACGACGGAAGAGGTACCGGGCCACCTCGTCCGGAGACAGCCGCCGCTGACCCCGGAACGTGCAGGTGACACCGTACTCATTCTCCAGCCCGAAGATTCGGCGGTCCATGACTGAACATTACGCCTGATGCCCTGATCTGAAACCGGGTGAGACGACCCCGTTCCGATCATTTTCCAAACCGACGACCGGCTCTGACACACCTTCGGGACCCGAGGGCGGATTCTCCAGAACCGACCGTGACAGCACCAGGACCAGCAGCGCCAGCACACCCCCCACCCCGGCCACCGCGAAGCCCGCCGCGGTGCCACCGGCCTCGATCACCGGCCCCACCACGGCGGTTCCGGCGGCCGCCCCCACCCCGAAGGTCGTCACCAGCCAGGAGAACGCCTCGGTGACCGTGCCGGGCGGGGCGTGCCGGTCCACCACCACGAACGCGCAGGCCAACGCGGGTGCCAGGAACACCCCGGCGAGCCCGGTCAGTAGCGTCATCGGCACCACCCCGGGTACCAGGGCCAGCGGCAGGTACCCCAGCGCGAGCGCCCCCACCAGCAGGCGCAACCGCCGCTCGGCCATCCCGGCCCAGTGCCGGGCCCCGTAGCCGACCCCGCCGAGCAGCGCCCCGAACCCCAGCGCCGAGAGCAGGTAGCTGGAGACCAGCCGGTCGCCCTGCCCCTCCGCGTACGCGACGGCCGCGACCGCGATGGTGCCCAGCGCCAGCCCGACGAAGAAGAAGGCGGCGAGCAGGGCCAGCAGGCCGGCGGAGCGGAGCGCGCCCAGCCAGTGCCCGGCGCGCTCCGCGCTGCGCCAGGCGCGCGAGGGAGGTGACGTGACCACCGAGAGCGCCCCGAGCACCCCCAGCACGTTGATCACCCACAACGCCGCCGCCTCGTCCCCGAGGGCGACCAGGAGCGTCACCATCAACGGGCCGACGGCGAAGATCACCTCCTGGGAGACGGCGTCCAGCGCGTAGGCCCGGTGCACCTGTTCCTCGCGCCCCAGCACGCTGGGCCAGAGCGCGCGCAGTCCGCCCTCCAGCGGCGGTGTGCACAGCCCGGCCACGAGCACCGCGACGCAGGCGAGCGGCACCGGATCGACACCGAGTACCGCGAAGCCGCCCATCCCCAGCGCCGAGAGGACGGCGGCGGGCAGCATCACCCGCGGCTGCCCGTACAGGTCCACCAGCCGCCCCAGCATCGGCTGTCCCACGGCGGTGGCCAGCCCGTAGACCGAGGACAGGATCCCGGCCAGCGTGTACCCACCGCCCTCGGCACGGGTGAACAGCACGATCGCCAACGGCCCCGTGGCGTGCGGCAACCGGCCCACCAACGTGCCGACCAGCAGCCGCGCCGCGTGCCGCGCGCGCAGCAGTCCGGCGTACCCCGTCCCCATCCGTCCACTCCCTCCGTGCGCTGCCCCGGCGACCCCGGCAGCCCTGACGGCCGTGACGGCACGGTGCAGCACCTTCGTGTTACGTATAACCTAGCCGTTATACGTAACACGCGACGTCCGGCAGGTCCACAGCGCGTACCGTCAGGCCGGTCATCGGACCCCGGTGGCGTCCGCCGTTCCACTACCGCGAACGCGGGAGCACCGGGGCCCCGGTACCCCGGAGTCCGGAATCTCCCACCCCGGATCCCGGGGCGCGGGAACGGCGGGAACGGCGGAGGGCGTTGAGCACCCGGGAACCCCGGGAAGGCGCGGCAGCCCCGCGGTTCCCGTAGACCCCACCGGAACACCATCACGCCCGGGCCCCGGGAGGTTCCGGGAGAGGGATCTTTCTGACACCGGCAACACCGGCAACACCGGCGACACCTGCGGAGAGGACGGAGCAGCACGTGGAGCGGACCTCCCCCGGTCAGCGCGCACCGGGTTCCACGACGGCGTCCCCGGCGGCCCGGCCCACCAGCCGGGACGTGGCCCGGGCCGCCGGGGTCTCACAGGCGACCGTCTCGCTGGTGCTGGGCGGCAAGTGGCGGGGACGGGTCTCCGTGTCCACCGCGGAGACCGTCCGGGAGGCCGCCGGGCGGCTCGGCTACCAGCCGAACCTCGCCGCCCGCACCCTGCGCGAGGGCCGGGCGCGCACCGTGCTGCTGGTGGTGCCCGCGCTCACCAACGACTTCTTCGCGCGCGTGCACACCGGGGTCGCGTCCGTCGCCGCCGAGCACGGGTTCGGGCTGGTGCTGTACTCGTCGCCGGAGATCAGTGAGCCCGCGCCGGACCCGTTCGGCTCCGCGCGGGCCGCCGTCGACGGCGTGATCGCGTCCTCGATGGCCGCCGAGGCGCTGAGCACGCTGCGGGAGGGCGGGCTGCCGCTGGTGATGCTGGACAGCGAGCCGGGGCGGCCGCACTCCGCCACCGTCAACGTCGATCTGCCGGACGGGGTGCGCCGGTCCGTGCGGCACCTGCTCGCGCTCGGGCACCGCCGGTTCGCGCACCTGGCCGCCGATGTCGACTCCTGGACGTTCCGGCTGCGCGCCGACGTCCTCACCCAGGGTCTGCGAGACGGCGGCTCCGCACCGGCGCGGACGGAGTACGGCCCGCTCTCGGTGGAGGGCGGACTGCGCGCCGCTACCCGGGCGCTGACCGTCCCCTCCGGCGCCGCCCGCCCCACCGCGCTGCTCTGTGACGACGACCAGATCGCGGCCGGGGCCTGCAAGGCGGCCCGGCGGCTGGGCCTGCGCGTGCCGGAGGACGTCTCCGTCACCGGGATCGGCGATCTGGCCCTCGCCACCGCCGTGGAACCGGAGTTGACGACGGTGGGGCTGCCCGGCGAGGGCGTCGGGGCCGCCGGGATGCGGGCGCTGCTCGCCCGGCTGGCGGGGAGGGCCCCGACGACCGAGGTGCTGCCGGTGGAGTTCCTGCCGCGCGGCTCCACGGGACCGGCGCCGGAGGGCGCGAACGGCCACGGGCCCCGCGCCGCCCACCCGTGACGGGTGGGAGCGAGGGGCCCGGGAGGGGTCCGTCGGCCGGAGCGGGGGCCGCGGCGGGTCAGTCCTCGCTCGGGGGGCTCTCGTCTCCCGAGGACTCGTCGGTCTCCCCGGCGGAGGGCTTGTCCCCCGCTCCCTTGCCGGAGGCCTTCCCGCCCCCGGTCTCGTCCTCGCCCAGCAGCCGCCGGAGCTGACGGCCCAGCACCCGCTTGAACTTCCGCTGCTGCGGCCGGGTGCGGTCGAGGACGGCCACCTCCAGCTGCTCGGCCGTCAGCGCGCGCTCGCTGCCGTTGCTGTCGCGGACCAGGGACTCCACCGCGAGCTTCAGCGCGTCGGCCAGCGACATACCGTCCCGGTGGTGCTGGTCGAGGTGCTGGCCGATCTGCTCGGCGTTGCCGCCGACGGCGACCGAGCCGTGCTCGTCGACGATGGAGCCGTCGTGCGGGAGGCGGTAGATCTGGTCGTCCTCGGCGGTCGCGCCGACCTCCGCGACGATCAGCTCCACCTCGTACGGCTTCTCGGAGTTGGCGGAGAAGATGGTGCCCAGCGTCTGCGCGTAGACGTTGGCGAGGCCGCGGGCGGTCACGTCCTCCCGGTCGTAGGTGTAGCCGCGCAGGTCGGCGTAGCGCACTCCGCCGATGCGCAGGTTCTCGAACTCGTTGTACTTCCCGACCGCCGCGAAGGCGATCCGGTCGTAGATCTCACTGACCTTGTGCAGCGCCCGGGAGGGGTTCTCGGCGACGAAGACGATGCCGTCCGAGTACTGCAACACGACCACGCTGCGACCGCGGGCGATGCCCTTGCGGGCGTACTCGGCGCGGTCCGCCATCAACTGCTGGGGTGAGACATAGAACGGCGTCGACACCGGCTATCCGTCCCTTTCTGTCCGTCGTACACGAGCGCGGGCTGAGGTGGGCCAGGGCTGTCAGGAGAGCGGGGCCTGCGGCCCGTTGGGGAGTTCGAGGCGGCCCTCGTACACCGCCCGGGCGATCTCGGAGGTCTCCGCCTCCGTCATCCTGCGGAAGCCCTCCTCGGTGATCACCGTGACCAGCGGGTAGATCTGCCGGGTCAGGTCCGGCCCGCCGGTCGCCGAGTCCTCGTCCGCCGCGTCGTAGAGCGACTGGAGGACGGCGGTGACCGCCTGCCGCTCCGTCAGGTCCTCGCGGTACAGCTTCTTCAGGGAGCCGCGGGCGAAGAGCGAGCCCGAGCCGACGGCGGTGAAGCCCATCTCCTCGGACCGGCCGCCGGTCACGTCGTAGGAGAAGATCCGGCCCTTCTCCCGCTCCACGTCGTACCCCGCGAAGAGGGGGACGACCGCGAGGCCCTGCATCGCCATGGCCAGGTTCCCGCGGAGCATCGTCGACAGGCGGTTGGCCTTGCCCTCCAGGGAGAGCTGGGAGCCCTCGACCTTCTCGAAGTGCTCCAGCTCCAGCTGGAAGAGCTTGACCATCTCCACCGCGATCCCCGCCGTGCCCGCGATGCCGACCGCCGAGAACTCGTCGGTCGGGAAGACCTTCTCTATGTCGCGCTGCGCGATGAGGTTGCCCATCGTCGCCCGCCGGTCGCCGGCGAGGACCACGCCGCCGGGGAAGGCCACCGCGACGATGGTGGTGCCGTGCGGCGCCTCGATGACGCCCTCCGTCCGGGGCAGCTGCCGGTTCCCGGGCAGCTGTTCGGGCGCGTGCTCGGACAGGAAGTCCAGGAACGAGGACGATCCCGGCGTCAGGAAGGCAGCTGGCAGACGCCCGGTGCTACGAGTGTTGGCTTCCACGCGTTTCCTTCCACGTATGCGGCGGCACGTCGTCCGACCCACGGGCACGGGAGGTGCCGCCGACCCTTGAACAGCCCCAGTGCCGCCGCGCGGCTGAAGCACAGTACGCCCCGGACCTTACCCGCCTCGTGATCGTGGTCCACATGCTTCGCTGAGGCAGATCCACCGGATCGGAGAGCGGGTGCCCGGCAAGACCCCCACGCCCGTCCCCTGACGCGCCGGACGCCGGTGCTCCCGGCCCCGCTGCGGCCGTCCCCACCGCGGCCGACAACCCCCGACCGGCGGGAATCCGCCCGGAGTTCGCGAGTGCGCTCCTCCCACCGGCGCGCTGTCGGACACCCGTGCGCCTCCTCCGCCCGACCGTCCCGGACGAGCGGCGCCGGTCCTCCGGCGCACCGGGAGCGGGGGCGGCGGGGGCCGGAGGCGCGCCGCCCCCGGCCCCGGCCGACGTACCCTCAGACCTCGCGGACACCGCCGTGGGACCCACCACGGCGGCGGGCGGGCCGGGCCAGCCCGCCAGGCTCGTGTCCCGGGCTGGTGCGGCGCCGCGAGACGGCGCCGCACCGACGTCCGGGGCTACTGACCGCCCTTCTGGACGAACGACCGCACGAAGTCCTCGGCGTTCTCCTCCAGCACGTCGTCGATCTCGTCCAGTACGGAGTCGACGTCCTCCGACAGCGCCTCCTGGCGCTCCTTGAGGTCCTCCGAGACCTGCGCGTCCTGTGCCTGTTCCTCGGTCTCCTCCGGCTGCCGCGTCGCCTTCTGCTGGCCGCCGCCGCTGTCCTTGGTCGCCATTACCCTCACCCCGCTCGGTTCGGTGGTGTACGCGGAACGTACAAGATCAGACCCTACAAGCGTTGACTGACTTCGGCCTTTCCCTTACTGCAACACCGGAGTCCCCCGGGGATTCCCGGTCCGGCGACCACTCCCGGCTCAGCCGCCGGACAGCACTCTCACCAGCTCCTCGGCCGACTGGCAGCGGTCGAGGAGTTCCTTGACGTGCTGACGGGTACCCCGCAGCGGCTCCAGCGTCGGAACCCGCTGGAGCGAGTCGCGGCCGGGCAGGTCGAAGATGACCGAGTCCCAGGAGGCCGCGGCCACGTCGTCGGCGTACTGCTCCAGACAGCGACCGCGGAAGTACGCTCTGGTGTCCTCCGGGGGTTTCGAGATCGCCGCGGTGACCTGTTCCTCGGTCAGCAGCCGCCGCATCTTGCCGCGAGCCGCGAGCCGGTTGTACAGACCCTTGTCGGCGCGCACGTCCGCGTACTGGAGGTCGACCAGGTGCAGTCGGGCGGCGTCCCAGTCCAGCTGGTCCCGGCGTCGGTAGCCCTCCAGCAGCTCCCGTTTGGCCACCCAGTCCAGCTCCCCGCTCAGGCTCATCGGGTCGCTCTCCAGCCGGTTGAGGACGTCCTCCCAGCGGTCCAGCACGTCGGTGGTCTGGTCGTCCGCGTCCGCGCCGTACCGGTCCTCGACGTACTTACGGGCAAGTTCGCAGTACTCCATCTGCAACTGGACGCCGGTGAGCTTCCGGCCGTTACGCAGCGTGATGAGTCGTCCGAGTGAGGGGTCGTGCGAGACCCGGTGCAGGGTACGGACGGGCTGCTCGACCGCCAGGTCGACGGCGATGAAGCCGTCCTCCACCATCGACAGCACCAGCGCGGTGGTCCCGAGCTTGAGGTAGGTGGAGATCTCGGAGAGGTTGGCGTCCCCGATGATGACGTGCAGCCGCCGGTACTTCTCGGCGTCCGCGTGCGGCTCGTCCCGGGTGTTGATGATGGGGCGCTTGAGGGTGGTCTCCAGACCCACCTCGACCTCGAAGTAGTCCGCGCGCTGGCTCAGCTGGAAGCCGTGCTCGCCGCCGTCCTGCCCCAGACCGACCCGGCCCGCGCCGGTCACCACCTGTCGGGAGACGAAGAACGGCGTCAGGTACCGCACGATGTCCGAGAAGGCGGTCTCCCGCTTCATCAGGTAGTTCTCGTGGGTGCCGTAGGAGGCGCCCTTGTTATCGGTGTTGTTCTTGTACAGGTGGATGGGCTGGGTCCCGGGCACCTCGCCGGCGCGCTCCGCGGCCTGGGCCATGACACGCTCACCCGCCTTGTCCCAGAGCACCGCGTCGAGCGGGTTGGTGACCTCGGGCGCGCTGTACTCGGGGTGCGCGTGGTCGACGTAGAGCCGCGCGCCGTTGGTGAGGATCACGTTGGCGAGACCGATGTCCTCGTCGGTGAGCTGGCTCGCGTCGGCCGCGTCCCGGGCGAGGTCGAAGCCGCGGGCGTCCCGCAGCGGGTTCTCCTCCTCGAAGTCCCACCGGGCCCGGCGTGCCCGGTGCATCGCCGCCGCGTACGCGTTGACGACCTGGGATGAGGTGAGCATGGCGTTGGCATTGGGGTGTCCGGGGACGGAGATCCCGTACTCGGTCTCAATGCCCATTACACGCCGTACGGTCATGCGGCCCTCCTTGCCTGGCGGCGGCCCGCCCTCGGACCCCCGCTCAAGTCCCGCTGCGCATCCAGCCCGTGTGCGGTCCCCTCTCCCACACTGCGCGAGGCGGCGGTACGCACGAGCCTAGAGCGCCCGGGCTGGAACGGGGAGATCACTCAGCGGACTTCCTCAGCGCGGCGGGAAACAATCCGGCTGCGGACGCCCGGATGGGCATCCGCAGCCGGACGGAACCCTCTCTACAGGTACTGACCGGTGTTGGCCACCGTGTCGATGGAACGGCCGGTGTCCGCGCCCTGCTTCCCGGTGACGAGGGTGCGGATGTACACGATCCGCTCGCCCTTCTTTCCGGAGATCCGGGCCCAGTCGTCGGGGTTGGTGGTGTTGGGGAGGTCCTCGTTCTCCTTGAACTCGTCCACACACGCGGCGAGCAGGTGCGAGACCCGGAGCCCCTTCTGGTCGTGGTCCAGGTAGGCCTTGATGGCCATCTTCTTCGCCCGGCCCACGATGTTCTCGATCATGGCGCCCGAGTTGAAGTCCTTGAAGTACAGGACCTCCTTGTCACCGTTGGCGTAGGTGACCTCCAGGAAGCGGTTCTCCTCGGACTCCGCGTACATCTGCTCCACGACGGACTGGATCATCGCGTCGCACGCTGCCTCGACGTTGCCGCCGTGCTCGGACAGGTCCTCGGAGTGCAGCGGCAGGTTCGGCGTGAGGTACTTGGAGAAGATGTCCTTCGCCGCCTCCGCGTCCGGACGCTCGATCTTGATCTTCACATCGAGCCGCCCGGGACGGAGGATCGCCGGGTCGATCATGTCCTCACGGTTCGAGGCGCCGATGACGATGACGTTCTCCAGCCCCTCCACACCGTCGATCTCGGAGAGCAGCTGCGGGACGATGGTGTTCTCCACGTCCGAGCTGACGCCGGAGCCCCGGGTGCGGAAGAGGGAGTCCATCTCGTCGAAGAAGACGATGACGGGCGTGCCCTCCCCGGCCTTTTCCCTGGCCCGCTGGAAAACCAGCCGGATATGCCGCTCGGTCTCGCCGACGTACTTGTTGAGAAGCTCGGGGCCCTTGATGTTCAGGAAGTAGCTCTTGCCCTGGGGCTTACCGGTAACCTCGGCGACCTTCTTGGCGAGGGAATTGGCGACCGCCTTCGCGATCAGCGTCTTTCCGCAGCCGGGCGGACCGTACAGCAGCACACCCTTGGGCGGGCGCAGCTCGTGCTCCTTGAAGAGGTCCGGATAGAGGTACGGGAGCTCCACCGCGTCCCGGATGAGTTCGATCTGGCCGCCCAGACCGCCGATCTTGGCGTAGTCGATATCCGGGACCTCTTCGAGGACGAGTTCCTCGACCTCGCTCTTGGGCACGACCTCGTAGACATAGCCGGACCGCGACTCCAGCAACAGCGCGTCCCCCGCGCGGAGCGTGGCCTTCAGCAGCGGCTCGGCGAGCCGCACCACCCGCTCCTCGTCGGTGTGACCGACCACCAGGGCCCGCTCGCCGTCCTCCAGGACCTCCTTGAGCGTGACGAGGTCCCCGGCGCGCTCGAACTCCATGGCCTCGACCACGTTGAGCGCCTCGTTGAGCATGACCTCCTGGCCACGCCGGAGTTCGTCGACTTCGACGTTCGGGCTGACGTTCACCCGCAGCTTGCGGCCACCGGTGAAGATGTCGGCCGTGCCGTCCTCGTTCGCCTGTAGGAACACGCCGAACCCGGCGGGCGGCTGAGCGAGCCGGTCGACCTCCTCCTTGAGCGCGACGATCTGGTCGCGCGCCTCACGGAGAGTGTTGGAGAGCCGCTCGTTCTGGGCGGACACACCAGCCAGGTTGGTCTGAAGCTCGACGATCCGCTCCTCGAGAATTCGAGTGTGCCGCGGAGAGTCGGCGAGCTTGCGGCGCAGGACGGCGATTTCCTGCTCAAGATAGGCCACCTGACCGGACGGGTCTTCGGATTCCCGACCGGGCCGGGTGCCGCGGTTGGTCTCGTCGTCGTGGGCTGCCACGGTCCTCACCTCCTCCAGGGGGAGCTGGACGCTTCCTGACCCTACCTGGGCCGGTGCGGGTTGAAACCCCCAGATCATAAAGACGGTCGGGGCGTGTCCGATCTTCACCCTTGCGCACTCCCTCACCACAGGTGAATACCCATCCGTCACCGTGTGAATGCGGTCGCCGCCCTCGATGATTTGCCCAACAACCGCTGACACCTCGGTATTTCGCGGTTGCACACCCGTCCGTCGGCTCCCGCCGGCCGGGCGCCGGACAACGGCCCCGCCCGGCCCGGTTCCGGCGGCGGGCCGCCGGGGCGGCGCGTCAGGGGCGGCGGGCGGCTGGGACTCCGCGGCGGGACGGCTGTCGGGTGGCGCCGTGACAGCGGGGGGGGGAGCCGCGCGGGGTCGGCCATGCGGCGGCGAACGACGGACGGCAGCCCCGAACGCGGGACGTCTCCCTCGTACGGAGCGGTGGAGGTAGCGGGAGGGACGCCGGGGGGTGGGCGGCGCCGACAGGAGGGTGGCTGGGCGGGGCGGGAGGGCCCGGGCTAGACGCTGGTGCGTCCCGCGACCGGTCCGGGGACGAGCGCGAACGCGCCGTCCTTCCACTCCCACCTGACGGCCCGCCGCTTGTCGGGACAGCAGCGCGGCACGTCCGGCGAGGAGTAGCCGAGCAGCCGGGCCGAGACGGTGCCGTCGCGCACCGCGAACCGTTCGACGTTCATCCCCTCGTCCGGGTCGACGAGGGTGGCGACGACGCGCGGGGCCGCGCCGCGCTCGGCGGCGGGCGCGAGGACGTAGACGCCGTGCGGTGGGGTGCCGATGCCCGCGGGGCAGCGGACCACGGCCACGGTCTGGGGCGCGCCGTCCCCGTCGAAGTCGGCCGCGCCGTGCTCGGTGACCTCGGGCTTCTGCTTTCCGCAGGTCAGCGGGTAGTTCGCGGCCCTGGGGTCGGGGGCGGCCGGGGCCGCTCGACCGCCGGAGCCGGAGTGGTCCTCGGAGGCCCGCGCGGTCGAGTCGCCGGACGGGACGAGGGCGGAGGCACCGACGACGGCGCCCACCAGGGCGGCCGTGAGAACCCAGTGCACTGTGCGGGTACGGGTGTGCGGCAGATCCGTCACCGGGAAGTGACTCCTGTGCGGGGAGGAAGGGGGGAGGGGTTTCAGCATGGTGCCATAGGTCACACCGGGGTGGAACGGCTGGGTCCGCACTTTCTTCCCGGGCGCTCCGCGCGGCCCCGCGCACCGGCGGAAGCGCCCCGCCGACGGGTTCCGGAACACGGAACGCGGCGGCGGGGCGCGGATGTTGAGGGGACGAGCGTCCTCCCCGCGGGTCTAGCGGGCGGTGCGGCCTCCGGACTGGCTGCCGGGGCCGGTGTAGTCCTCACCGTAGGCGCCCTTGGAGGGACGGCGGCGGCGCAGCGGCGGCTCTACGCCGTCGGCCAGCCTGCGGGCCGTCAGCAGGAAGCCGGTGTGGCCGATCATGCGGTGGTCCGGGCGGACCGCGAGTCCCTCGACGTGCCAGTTGCGCACCATCGTCTCCCAGGACTGCGGTTCGTTGAACGTCCCGTGTTCGCGGATCGCCTCGACCGTGCGGGCCAGTTGGGTCGTGGTGGCGACGTAGGCGCAGAGGATGCCGCCGGGCACCAGGGCCTTGGAGACGGCGTCCAGGCACTCCCAGGGGGCGAGCATGTCCAGGATGACGCGGTCCACCTCGGTGTCCGAGAGGTTGTCCTGGAGGTCGCCGACGGTGAGTGTCCAGGCGGGGTGCGGGCTGCCGAAGTAGCGTTCGACGTTCTGCCGGGCGATGTCCGCGAAGTCGGAGCGCCGTTCGTAGGAGTGGAGCATGCCCTGGTCGCCGATGGCGCGGAGCAGGAAGGCGCTGAGCGAGCCGGAGCCGACGCCCGCTTCGACGACGCGCGCGCCGGCGAAGATGTCGGCCATGGCCAGGACCTGACCCGCGTCCTTCGGGTAGACGACCGCGGCTCCGCGCGGCATGGACAGGACATAGTCGGGGAGCAGGGGGCGCAGCGCGAGGTAGGCGACGTTTCCCGTGGTACGGACGACACTGCCCTCGGGAGCGCCGATCAGCTCGTCGTGCGGAAAGGCTCCCTTATGCGTGTGGAAGCTCTTTCCCGCCTCAAGCGTGATCGTGTAGTGGCGTCCCTTGGGATCGGTGAGCTGGACCTGGTCCCCGACGGCGAAGGGCCCGCGACGGCGGGCGGCACCGGTCGGTTCGGACATACGGACAGACTAGCTGGTCTTTCGACGGCGTCCGAACGCGCCGGTTCGCTGCCCGTCCCGTCCGCACAAGGGGGTTCGCGCTACGAGGGCTTGGCCATCGCCTGGACGAAGGCCCGCTCGACGTCGCCGGTGGCGAGCACGCCGTAGATCTCGCCGGTCTCCTCCACCACCAGGTACTCCGTCGCGGGGGTGGCGCGCAGGTGGTCCAGCAGCTCCTCGCCTGCCAGCTCCGCCGGGACCCGCATGCCCTCCCTGAGGTCCTGCGCGAGGGTGCTGACCGCCACCCAGGGCCGCCGGTGTTCCGGCACGCCCACGATGGCGGCCTCCCGGACCAGGGAGATCGGGGCGCCGCGCCCGTCGACGACGACGAGCGCCCGGGCTCCGGACTCGTTGGCGCGGCGCAGCGCCTCGGAGAGCGGGGTGTCGCTCTCGACGGGGACGGCGCGCCGGGTGAGCGTCCGGGCCCGCAGGTCGGGCAGGTGCTCGCGGAGCCGGGCCATGCGCAGGCTGTTTCCGGCGCCCGTCCAGATGATCGCGGCGAGGATCGCGGCGAGCAGCGCGTCGGTCAGCGAGTTCATGCCGCTGACGCCGTCTCCGCGCTCTCCGGCGTGGGTGGCCAGCGGGAGTCCCACCAGGACCGCGATCGCGAGCGCGCGGCCGGTCCAGGCCGCGGCGACAGTGCCGGTCATGGGCTTGCCGCTGAGCTTCCAGACGACGGCGCGGAGCATCCGCCCGCCGTCCAGCGGGAGCCCGGGGAGCAGGTTGAAGACGGCGACGATCAGGTTGGAGATCATCAGCCCCGCGAGCAGCACCCCGGGGACCGTTCGTGGCTCGACGAGCTGCATCGCGCCGTAGAAGACGCCGGCGAGGACAAGGGAGAGCAGCGGCCCGACGAACGCCAGCACGAACTCCCGTCCCGGCGTCTCCGACTCCTTCTCGATCTCCGAGACGCCGCCGAAGAACTGGAGCTGGATCCGGCGCACCGGCAGCCCGAAGCGGAGCGCGGCGACGGTGTGCGCCAGTTCGTGGACGAGGACGGAGGCGTAGAAGGCCACCGCGAAGAAGAGCGCGATGAGGTAGCGGGCGCCTCCCAGGTCCGGTAGCACGCGGTCGAGTTGGCCACCGAACACCCAGGTGATCAGGGCGGCGACGAGGAACCAGCTCGGGGCCACGTAGACCGGGACGCCGAACGGACGGCCCATCAGGATGCCGCCGCCCTTGGGGCGCTGACGGGGGGCCGCCTTCGGCGGGGGTGGCGACCCGCTGTCGGGGGCGGGGCCCTGATCGCCCGCCGGGGGGCCGGGTTCGCCCGATCCCCCGGACGGCTGGGGGCGGTCGGGGTCACCGGTTCGCGGGGCGGGCTGGTCCGGGCCGGGCCGGTGCTCGGGGGGCGGGGCGTCGGAGGACGCGTCGTCCGCCCGCCGGGCGGTATCGCCGTCCCCGGTTCGGGTCGGGGTGCGCGGGGTTCCGCTGTCCGCGCCCTCGGTCCGCTCCGTCCGGGGCTTCGCGGGGTCGGTGGTGTCCCTCTCCGCCGGTTCGGGGGTGCGGCCGGTCCTGCCGCGCTCCTCCGGCTCGCCGGGTCGCTCGGGGGAGCCGGAGGCCGTGGGGTTCCCGGAAGCGTCCGTGGACGCGGACTCGACTGGCGTTCCCGGGGTCGCCGGGGCGGGGGA
Organism: Streptomyces sp. AJS327; assembly: GCF_013450295.1. Lineage (GTDB taxonomy): Bacteria > Actinomycetota > Actinomycetes > Streptomycetales > Streptomycetaceae > Streptomyces. The sequence continues at coordinate 1,823,502 of NZ_SKBR01000001.1, read as the reverse complement.
AGTTCCGGGGGACGCCGGGAGGTTGGGGTGCTCCGGGGTCCCGGGGGAGGCCGGGGGCTCGGAGGGCCCGGCGGCCGCCGGGGGCTCGCCGGTGCCGGTGGGCTGGTGGGGTTCGGGGCTCGTGGTGTGTTCCGGGGTGCTGGGGGCCGTCGCGCCGGGCGCGTCCGAGGCCCCGGGCGCCCGGGGGGTGTTCGGGGCATCGCCGGAGGGCGGGGGTTCGCTGTCCGGGCGGGGGCCGTCGGCGGGCGGGCCACCCCGGGAGCCGTCCGCCGGGGGGTCCGGGTGCGCGCCGCCGCTGCCGCCGTCTCCGTCGTCCGTGACCTCGCCCGTACCCGCGCCGTCGCCCGCGCCCGTGCCGTCCGTGGCGTGCTCGGCGCTGCCGGGAGCGGTGCGCGCCTCCGGTGCGGGCTGGTCGCCGGCGGACGCGCCGGGTGCCGTGCCGGTCTCCTCCCGGCGGGCCGCCGCGTGCCCGGGGCCGCCGGTGCTCGGCGGTTCGGTGCGGGGCGGGGACGGCGTCTCCGGTACGTCCCGTTCCTCGTCGCGGCCGGGGTCGCCGGTCCGCGACTCTCCGCCGTCTGCCGTGTCCGCCACGGATTCCCCTCTGTTGCCGCTCTCGCACCCGACGCCCGCGGGCCGCACGATGTGCGTGCGAGGGCGTCCGCCGTCGATGGTATGTGTCCGGTGTCGGTGGTGGCCCGTAGGGTCTTCCACCATGAGACCCAGGGCCGCCACTCCGCCGCGCTCACTCTCGCCCTCCCGGGCGAGCGATTTCATGCAGTGCCCGCTGCTGTACCGCTTCCGTGTGATCGACAAACTGCCGGAGAAGCCCTCAGCGGCGGCGACGCGGGGCACCGTCGTGCACGCCGTGCTGGAACGCGTCTTCGACGCCCCGGCCGAACAGCGGGATGTGCCGCGCGCCCGCTCCATGGTGGCCCCGGAGTGGCGGAGGCTGCTGGCCAAACGGCCGGAACTGGCCACGCTGTTCACCGAGACGGCGGCGGAGGACGAGGCCGCCGAGAGCCCCGAGAACGCCGAGAGCACCGGGCCCACTGGCAGCGTCGGAACCGCCGGGGGGACCGAGCTGGCCGCGTGGCTGGCCGAGGCGGAGGCGCTGGTGGAGCGGTGGTTCTCGCTGGAGGACCCGACCCGGCTGGAGCCGGCGGAGCGCGAGATGTTCGTGGAGGCCACCCTCGACTCGGGCCTGCGGCTGCGCGGGATCATCGATCGGGTGGACGTCGCGCCGACCGGGGAGGTCCGCCTGGTCGACTACAAGACCGGCAAGGCCCCGGCCCCGGAGTACGCGGACGGCGTGCTGTTCCAGATGCGGTTCTACGCGCTGGTGCTGTGGCGGCTGCGCGGTGTGGTGCCGCGCAGGCTTCAGCTGGTCTTCCTGGGCAGTGGGGACGTCCTGACCTACGACCCGGACGAGAACGATCTCCGCGCCGTGGAGCGGAAGTTGCTGGCGCTGTGGGACGCGATCCGCCGGGCGACGGAGACCGGCGACTGGCGTCCGCGGCGCAGCAAGCTGTGCGGATGGTGTGACCACCGGGAGCGCTGCCCGGAGTTCGGGGGTACTCCCCCGCCGTATCCGCTGACCATCCAGCCGACTCTCCCCGCGCCCCGCCCAGCGGGGGACGGCGAGGAGAGCACCGGGGCGGAGGGGAACACAGGGGCGGACGGCGGTCCGGGCTCGGCCTAGGCGAGAATGGGGGCGGCCTGCCGCCTGCCTCCAAGGAGTTCCCGTGGCGATTCGTGTCCTGCTGGTGGACGACCAGCCGCTGTTGCGCACCGGCTTCCGGATGATCCTGGAGGCGGAGCAGGACATCGCGGTCGTCGGTGAGGCGGGAGACGGGTTGCAGGCGCTGGACCAGGTGCGCGCCCTCCAGCCGGACGTGGTGCTGATGGACATCCGGATGCCCCGGATGGACGGCGTCGAGGCCACCCGCAGAATCACCGGCCCGGAGAAGGACGGTCCCGCGAAGGTGCTGGTGCTGACCACCTTCGATCTGGACGAGTACGTGGTGGAGGCGCTGCGGGCCGGGGCGAGCGGGTTCCTGCTGAAGGACGCGCCCGCCGGTGAACTGGTGCAGGCGATCCGGGTGGTGGCCGCCGGCGAGGCGATGCTGGCGCCGAGCATCACCCGGCGGCTGCTCGACAAGTACGCGGGGCGGCTGCCCGCGGGCGAGGAGCCGGTGCCGGACACGCTCGACCAGCTGACGGAGCGTGAGGTGGAGGTCCTGAAGCTGGTCGCGCGCGGGCTGTCGAACGCGGAGATCGCGGCGGACCTGTTCGTCAGCGAGACGACCGTCAAGACACACGTGGGTCATGTACTCACCAAGCTGAGCCTGCGGGACCGGGTCCAGGCCGCGGTGTACGCCTACGAGAGCGGGCTGGTGCGCCCCGGCGCCTCCTGACCTCCCCCACCGCGGTCTGACCCCGTTCGGGACCGCCCGGGGCTGGCCGGGGCGCGGCCGGGCAGCCCCCGGGTGCTCTCCGGGCGGCGCGCTCAGACGTCGCTGTGCGGGCGGACGGCTCGCCCCGCCCGCCCCAGTGGTCCCGGGAGCGGTTCGGCCACGGTGGCCGCGGCCACCTCGCGGTGGTGGGGCTCGCGGACCAGGGAGCGGAGGAAGGTGAGGTTCACGTCCTCCAGCGAGCCGACGACGGTGCGCCCCGCGGCGGGCTGGATGGGGGCGACAGAGGGCACGGCCACCACCCGGCATCCGGCGGCCTCGGCGGCGGCGACGCCGGTCGCCGTGTCCTCCAGCACCGCGCAGCGCGCGGGGTCGGCGCCGAGGCGGGCGGCGGCGATGAGGTAGGGGTCGGGGTGCGGTTTGGTCCGCTCCAGCTCGTCTCCGGCGAGGGTGAGGGCGAAGTGCTCGTGCCCGAGGGAGCCGAGCATCCGGTCGATCACCGACCGGTGCGAGGCGGAGACCAGGGCGGTCGGCACCTCCTGGGTGGTGAGTTCCCGCAGCAGCCGCCGCGCGCCGGGCATCAGCGGGACGCCGCGCTCCAGTCGCTCCACGAAGGCGGAGTTCAGCAGTTCCGTCAGCTCGGGCAGGGCGATGTCGGCGCGGGTGGCCTCGATGAGGAATCCGGCGCTGCGCGTCATGGGGCCGCCGACCACCACGTGCCGCCACTCGTCTCGCAGGGCGTGCCCGAGGCGACCGAAGACCTCGACCTCGGCGTCCCACCAGAACCCCTCGGTGTCCACGAGGGTGCCGTCCATGTCCAGCAGGACGGCCTGGAGTGCCGCGCCATCGGCCGTTCGGGTGTCCACGGCGGGGGTGGTGCTGGTCATCCGCGTACGCCTTCCCTGGAGGGGCCGCCGCCCCGGGGGTGACCGGGGCCTGCCGCCGGTGCCGTCGGCCACCCGGGGCGGGAGACGACGCGGCCGGCCGCCGCTCCGGGGAGCGGCGGCCGGCCGGAACCGGACCGATCAGTCTACGACGCTCGCTCAGCGAGCGTTGAAGTACTTGGCCTCCGGGTGGTGGATCACGATCGCGTCGGTGGACTGCTCGGGGTGGAGCTGGAACTCCTCGGACAGCTCCACGCCGATCCGCTCGGGCTGGAGCAGCTCCGCGATCTTGGCTCGGTCCTCCAGGTTCGGGCAGGCGCCGTAGCCCAGGGAGAAGCGGGCACCCCGGTACTTCAGGTCGAACATGCCGCTCATCTCGGTGGGGTCCTCCCCGGCGTAGCCCAGCTCCGAGCGGACCCGGGCGTGCCAGTACTCGGCCAGGGCCTCGGCCAACTGCACGGAGAGGCCGTGCAGTTCGAGGTAGTCGCGGTAGGCGTCGGCGGCGAACAGCTCGGCGGTGGTCTCCCCGATCCGCGAGCCGACCGTCACGACCTGGAGGCCGACGACGTCCGTCTCGCCGGAGTCCTCGGGGCGGAAGAAGTCGGCGAGGCAGAGCCGCCGTCCGCGCCGCTGGCGGGGGAAGGTGAACCGGGTGCGCTCGCTGCCGTCCTCGTGGAGCAGGATCAGGTCGTCGCCCTTGGAGACGCAGGGGTAGTAGCCGTAGACGACCGCCGCCTCCAGCATGTTGTCGGTGTGCAGCTTGTCGAGCCAGCCGCGCAGCCGGGGGCGTCCCTCGCTCTCCACCAGTTCCTCGTAGCTGGGCCCGTCGCCCTTGCGTGCCTCCTTCAGACCCCACTGGCCCTTGAAGAGGGCGCCCTCGTCGACCCAGGAGGCGTAGTCGCGCAGGCCGATGCCCTTGACGACCCGCGAGCCCCAGAAGGGCGGCTCGGGGACCGGGTTGTCGGTGGCCACGTCGGAGCGGATGGAGCCGTCGTTGACCTCGGGCTCGGGGATCTCGATGTCCCGCTTGGGCACCCGGCGCTGCTTGAGCGGGGGCAGGGCCGCGCCGGGCACGCCGCGCTTCACGTCCATCAGGGCGTCCATCAGGCTCAGTCCCTCGAACGCGTCCTTGGCGTACCGGACTTCGCCCTCGTAGACCTCGTGCAGGTCCTGTTCGACGTAGGCGCGGGTGAGCGCGGCGCCGCCGAGGATCACCGGGAAGTCGGAGGCCATCTTGCGCTGGTTCAGCTCGTCCAGGTTCTCCTTCATGATCACCGTGGACTTCACCAGCAGGCCGGACATGCCGATCACGTCGGCCTTGTGTTCCTCGGCCGCGTCGAGGATGGCCGCCACCGGCTGCTTGATTCCGATGTTGACCACGTTGTAGCCGTTGTTGGAGAGGATGATGTCCACGAGGTTCTTGCCGATGTCGTGCACGTCGCCGCGCACGGTGGCGAGGACGATGGTGCCCTTGCCCTCGTCGTCGGACTTCTCCATGTGCGGTTCCAGGTAGGCGACCGCGTTCTTCATCACCTCGGCCGACTGGAGGACGAACGGCAGCTGCATCTGGCCGGAGCCGAACAGCTCACCGACGACCTTCATCCCGGCGAGCAGGGTGTCGTTGACGATATCCAGCGCCCTGCGCTCTCCGAGCGCCTCCTCCAGGTCGGCCTCCAGGCCGTTCCGCTCGCCGTCGATGATGCGGCGCTGGAGTCGCTCGTCCAGCGGCAGCGCGGCCAGCTCCTCGGCGCGGCCCGCCTTCATCGCCTTGGTGTCGACGCCCTCGAACAGCTGGAGGAGCTTCTGCAGCGGGTCGTAGCCCTCGGCTCGCCGGTCGTAGATGAGGTCCAGCGCGGTGGTGACCTGCTCCTCCTCCAGCCGCGCGATCGGGAGGATCTTGCTGGCGTGCACGATCGCGGAGTCGAGTCCGGCCTTGACGCACTCGTCCAGGAAGACCGAGTTGAGCACGACCCGGGCGGCCGGGTTGAGGCCGAAGGAGATGTTGGAGAGGCCCAGCGTGGTCTGCACGTCCGGGTGGCGGCGCTTCAGCTCGCGGATGGCCTCGATGGTGTTGACGCCGTCCTTGCGGGACTCCTCCTGGCCCGTGCAGATGGTGAAGGTGAGGCAGTCGATGATGATGTCCGACTCGCGGATGCCCCAGTTGCCGGTCAGGTCGGCGATCAGGCGCTCGGCGATGGCGACCTTGTGCTCGACGGAACGGGCCTGGCCCTCCTCGTCGATGGTGAGCGCCATCAGCGCCGCGCCGTGCTCCTGGGCGAGCCCGGTGACGCGGGCGAAGCGCGAGGTGGGGCCGTCGCCGTCCTCGTAGTTGACGGAGTTGATGACGGCCCGGCCGCCGAGCTTCTCCAGCCCGGCCTGGATGACGTCGACCTCGGTGGAGTCCAGGACGATCGGCAGGGTGGAGGCGGTGGCGAAGCGGCCGGCCAGCTCGGCCATGTCCGCGACGCCGTCCCGGCCGACGTAGTCGATGCAGAGGTCCAGCATGTGGGCGCCCTCGCGGATCTGGTCACGCGCCATCTCCACGCAGTCGTCCCAGCGGCCCTCCAGCATCGCCGTCCGGAACTTCTTCGAGCCGTTGGCGTTCGTCCGCTCGCCGATCGCCATGTACGAGGTGTCCTGCCGGAAGGGCACGGTCTGGTACAGCGAGGCGGCGCCCGGCTCGGGGCGCGGGTCGCGCTCGCCCGGCGCGGCGCCCCGCACCCGCTCCACGAGCTGCCGCAGGTGCTCGGGGGTGGTGCCGCAGCAGCCGCCGACCAGCGACAGGCCGTAGTCCCGCACGAAGGTCTCGTGCGCGTCGGCGAGCTCCGGGGCGGTCAGCGGGTAGTGGGCGCCGTCCTTGCCGAGCACCGGGAGGCCCGCGTTCGGCATGCACGACAGCGGTACGCGGGAGTGCTGCGCGAGGTAGCGCAGGTGCTCGCTCATCTCGGCCGGGCCGGTGGCGCAGTTCAGCCCGATCATGTCGATGCCCAGCGGCTCCAGGGCGGTCAGGGCCGCGCCGATCTCCGAGCCGAGCAGCATGGTGCCGGTCGTCTCCACGGTGACCGAGCAGAAGAGCGGCAGGTCGACGCCGACGGCCTCCATGGCCCGCCGGGCACCGATCACCGACGCCTTGGTCTGGAGGAGGTCCTGGGTGGTCTCGACGAGCAGCGCGTCGGCACCACCGGCGATCATGCCCTCGGCGTTCTGCTGGTAGGCGTCGCGCAGCGTGGCGTAGGGGGCGTGCCCGAGGGTGGGCAGCTTGGTGCCGGGGCCGATGGAGCCGAGGACCCAGCGCATCCGTCCGTCGCCCGCCTCGAACTCCTCGGCGACGTCGCGGGCGATCCGGACGCCCTTCTCGGACAGCTCGTAGATGCGGTCGGTGATGTCGTACTCGCCCAGCGCCGCGTGGTTGGCGCCGAAGGTGTTGGTCTCGACGCAGTCCACCCCGGCGGCGAAGTACTCGGAGTGCACGGAGCGGATGATGTCGGGACGGGTGACGTTGAGGATCTCGTTGCAGCCCTCTAGCTGCTGGAAGTCGTCGAGGCTGGGGTCCTGCGCCTGGATCATCGTTCCCATCGCCCCGTCGGCGACGACGACCCGCTCGGCGAGTGCCTGGCGGAGGGCGTCGGCCCGGGTGGACGCGGCGGAGGACGTACTGCTCGGCGAGGCCATGGATGTGCTCCCTGGGATGCGACGGCTGTCGGCTTTGCGCGGTCCATGAAGACGGCGCACCAGATCAGGGTATCGGCGAGCACAAGTGGGCCGTCGGGGAGCACCGGGGGCCGCCCGCCCGGCCGTCCTCCGCGCGACGTGAAGTGGACTATCGCGGCGTCGGCATGAAGCGATATTGTTCGACATTGCCGAACCCCGGTCGGCCGCCCCCACTGTCCCCGCCACCACACCGTCACCGCACCGCCACCGCGTCCAACTCCGCAGCCCACACCGTCTCGCTCACCACCCGCCCGTTCCCCACCCGCCCGGCCCGGCGGGGGCCGGATCGCCCCCCACCCTGGCACGTCACCGCCGGTCGGGCGACCCGGCCCGGACGACCGGCGCCGACCGGCCGGTGGTGGCCCGCGAGGCCGGCGGTCCGGCCGTCCGCCATCCGTCAGCCCGTCCCCGAGTACACCGGCCCCAGGCCGAGGGAGGTGCCCTCCGTGGCCCGCACCATCCAGTCGCTGGAACGAGCGGCGGCCGTGCTGCGGCTGCTGGCCGGCGGCGAGCGACGACTCGGCCTCTCCGAGATCGCCGCCGCGCTGGATCTCGCCAAGGGCACCGCGCACGGACTGCTCCGCACCCTCCAGCAGGAGGGCTTCGTCGAGCAGGACCAGGCCACCGGCAAGTACCAGCTGGGCGCCGAACTCCTCCGGCTGGGCAACAGCTACCTGGACGTACACGAGCTGCGCGCCCGCGCCCTGGTCTGGACGGACGACCTGGCCCGGGCCAGCAGCGAGAGCGCCTACCTGGGCGTTCTGCACCAGCAGGGCGTGCTGGTGGTGCACCACGTCTTCCGGCCGGACGACAGCCGTCAGGTCCTGGAGGTCGGGGCGATGCAGCCGCTACACAGCACGGCCCTGGGCAAGATGCTGGCGGCCTGCGACCCGGTCGCGCACAGCGAGGTGCTGGAGGCCGCGCGGGAGGCGTTCACCGACGCCACCGTGGTCTCCGGGCGGGAGCTGGAGGCGGTGCTGGACCTGACGCGGGCGCGCGGCTGGGCCTCGGACGTCGAGGAGACCTGGGAGGGCGTGGCCTCGATCGCGGCGCCCGTCTACAACAGCCGCCGGATGCCGGTGGGCGCCGTGGGGATCACCGGAGCCGTCGAGCGGCTGTGCGCGGACGGCGAGCTGCGGCCGAAGCTGGTGGCCGCCGTGCGGGACTGTGCCCGGGCTGTCTCCCGGGACCTGGGAGCCGTCCGCTTCTGAGCCGCCTCCCCCGCCGGGCCCCTCCCCCGCCGGACGGCGACCGCGTGCCCCGCGCCCGAGCGGCACCCACGGCACCCTCCCCCTTCGCCCCGCCCCCTGCCCGCCTCCGCGTGCCCGCGCGCCCGGCCCGGCCGCCCGTCCGCGTCACCACCCGCGCCGGCTCGTCCCGGGGGCACTGACCGGCGGGGCGGCTCGACCGCGCCCGGACGGCCCGGCGTGTCCCGTGGGTCACAGCGGGATGACGGGGGGGCGCTCCCGGGCGCCGGGAGGGCCGCCCGGGACCGGTGCGACCGGGGGGTCCGACCCAGCGCGCCAAAAGGCGTGGAAGAGCGCAGAGTGGACTTCTGAGAGTCCTGAGTCACACCCACTTGACGGGATCTCTACAGAAGTGAAAACTGCCGTTCGACGGTCGACAATGTCGAACGTCGTACGGGAGTTGGCTCAGGCCGTTCTCCCGCCTTCCTGTCAATCCCCTCTTGCAATCCCTCTCGTAGTCCCTCTTGTAACCCCTCTCGTATCCACCGGTCTCTGGCACAAGGACAAAGGAGTCACGGGTGTCCAGCTCCGACATATTCACGGGCGAGGTAGTCGGCACCGCCGTGCTGATCCTCCTCGGCGGCGGCGTGGTCGCCGCGATCACCCTGAGGCGATCCAAGGCGTTCGCCGCGGGCTGGGTCGCCATCTGTTTCGGGTGGGGCATGGCCGTCCTCACCGGCGCCTACATCTCCATCGGGGTGTCGGGCGCGCACCTCAACCCGGCCGTCACCCTGGGCCTCGCGGTGAAGGGCGACACCGAGTGGGGCGACGTCCCGCTCTACGTGGCCTCACAGATGCTCGGCGCCATGATCGGCGCGGCTCTGGTGTGGCTCACCTACTTCGGCCAGTTCTACGCGCATCTCACCTCGCGTGAGGTGATCGGCGAGCCGGAGGCGGGCGAGTCGTCCGCGCCCCCGGCGGGCGCGGGGAGCGGTCCGGGTCCGGTGCTCGGCATCTTCTCGACGGCGCCGGAGATCCGGAACGCCGCGCAGAACGTGCTCACCGAGACCATCGCCACCTTCGTTCTCGTGATCGCGATCCTCACCCAGGGCCTCAACGACGAGGGCAACGGCCTGGGCGTCATCGGCGCGCTGATCACCGCCCTCGTCGTCGTCGGCATCGGTCTCTCGCTGGGTGGCCCGACGGGGTACGCCATCAACCCGGCCCGCGACCTCGGCCCGCGTATCGTGCACGCCCTTCTCCCGCTGCCCAACAAGGGCGGATCGGACTGGAGCTACGCCTGGGTACCGGTGATCGGACCGCTGCTGGGCGGCGCCCTAGCGGGCGGTCTGTACAACTTCGCATTCGCCTGAGCCGACCGAACAACGACATCGGAGCACATCAATGAGTGACAGCCACTCCGCCGGCCCCTTCATCGCGGCCATCGACCAGGGCACCACCTCCAGCCGCTGCATCGTCTTCGACAAGGACGGCCGCATCGTCGCGGTCGACCAGAAGGAGCACCGGCAGATCTTCCCGAAGCCCGGGTGGGTGGAGCACGACGCGACGGAGATCTGGGAGAACGTCCAGCAGGTGGTGGCCGGGGCCCTGCGGCAGGCGGGCATCACCAGGCGGGACGTGAAGGCGCTCGGCATCACCAACCAGCGGGAGACCACGCTGGTCTGGGACCGGAAGACCGGTGAGCCGGTGCACAACGCGCTGGTGTGGCAGGACACCCGGACCGACGCGCTCTGCCGGGAGCTGGGCCGCAACGTCGGTCAGGACCGCTTCCGCCGGGAGACGGGGCTGCCGCTGGCCTCGTACTTCGCGGGGCCGAAGATCCGCTGGCTGCTGGACAACGTGCCCGGGGTGCGGGAGCGGGCCGAGCGTGGCGAGCTGATGTTCGGCACGATGGACTCCTGGGTCATCTGGAACCTGACCGGTGGCACCGAGGGCGGGGTGCACGTCACCGACGTGACGAACGCGTCGCGCACGATGCTGATGAACCTGCACACGATGCAGTGGGACGAGAAGATCTGCACGTCGATGGATGTGCCGATGTCGCTGCTGCCGGAGATCCGCTCCTCCGCCGAGGTGTACGGCGAGGCCACCGGCGAGCTGTCCGGGGTGCCGGTCGCGTCCGCCCTGGGTGACCAGCAGGCCGCGCTGTTCGGCCAGACCTGCTTCGCGCCCGGTGAGGCCAAGTCCACCTACGGCACCGGCACCTTCCTGCTGCTGAACACCGGCCAGGAGGCGGTCAACTCGTACAACGGGCTGCTCACCACGGTCGGTTACCGCATCGGCGACCAGGAGGCGGTGTACGCGCTGGAGGGCTCCATCGCGGTCACCGGTTCGCTGGTGCAGTGGATGCGGGACCAGATGGGCCTGATCAACAGCGCCGCCGAGATCGAGACGCTGGCCAGCTCCGTGGAGGACAACGGCGGTGCCTACTTCGTCCCCGCGTTCTCCGGTCTCTTCGCCCCCTACTGGCGTTCGGACGCGCGCGGGGTGATCGCCGGTCTGACCCGCTACGTCACCAAGGCGCACCTGGCGCGCGCGGTGCTGGAGGCGACGGCCTGGCAGACACGGGAGATCGTCGACGCGATGCGGAAGGACTCGGGCGTCGAGCTGACCGCGCTCAAGGTGGACGGCGGGATGACCGCCAACAACCTGCTGATGCAGACCATTTCGGACGCGCTGGACGCGCCGGTGGTGCGGCCGATGGTGGCCGAGACCACCTGCCTCGGCGCGGCCTACGCGGCCGGGCTGGCCGTCGGCTTCTGGTCGGACACCGAGGAGCTGCGGGTCAACTGGAAGCGCGCGGCGGAGTGGACGCCCACGATGGACCCGGAGATCCGGGAGAACGAGTACCGGAACTGGCTCAAGGCCGTGCAGCGGACCATGGGCTGGCTCGAAGAGGAGAACTGACACAGATGAACACCCCGCAAGGCGTCCCCACCCTCGGGACGCACCCGACCGCCGGCAGCAACCCGAGCCGCGCCGAGACCCGGGAGCAGCTCGCGAGCGCCACGTACGACCTGCTGGTGGTCGGCGGCGGCATCCTGGGTACCTCGGTCGCCTGGCACGCCGCGCAGTCGGGGTTGCGGGTGGCGATGGTGGACGCCGGCGACTTCGCCGGCGCCACCTCGTCGGCCTCGTCCAAGTTGGTGCACGGCGGGCTGCGTTACCTCCAGACGGGGGCGGTCCGGCTGGTGGCGGAGAACCACCAGGAGCGCCGGGTGCTGGCGAAGGACGTGGCCCCACACCTGGTGAACCCGCTGACCTTCTACCTCCCGGTCTACCGGGGCGGCCCGCACGGGGCGACGAAGCTGGGCGCGGGGGTGTTCGCGTACTCGGCGCTCTCCGCGTTCGGGGACGGCGTCGGCCGGGTGATCTCCCCGGCGAAGGCGGCGGCGGCGAACCCGGGGCTGCGGACGGAGAACCTGAAGGCCGTCGCGGTCTACGGGGATCACCAGATGAACGACTCGCGGGTGGCCGTGATGACGGTCCGGGCGGCGCTGGCCTCCGGGGCGACGGTGCTGAACCACGCGCGGGTGACCGGGCTGCGTTTCACCGCGGGCCGGGTCAGCGGCGCCGAGCTGCGGGACGGCGTGGACGGCGTGGAGTTCGGGGTGAACGCGCGGCTCGTGCTGAACGCCACCGGGCCGTGGGTCGACCACGTGCGGCGGATGGAGGACGCGGGCGCGGCGCCGTCCGTGCGGCTGTCCAAGGGCGCGCACGTGGTGCTGCGGCGGCGGGCGCCGTGGCGGGCGGCGATGGCGACGCCCATCGACAAGTACCGCATCACGTTCGCGCTGCCGTGGGAGGACCAGCTGCTGCTGGGCACCACGGACGAGGTGTACGAGGGCGATCCGGGTGAGGTGCGCGCCACCGAGGCGGACATCGACCAGATCCTGGACGAGGCGTCGTTCTCGGTCCGGGACGAGCAGCTGTCCCGGGATCTGATGACGTACGCCTTCGCGGGGCTGCGGGTGCTGCCGGGCGGTCCGGGCGGCGTCGCGTCAGCGAAGCGGGAGACGGTGGTCAACGAGGGGCCGGGCGGGATGCTGTCGGTCGCCGGCGGCAAGTGGACGACCTACCGGCACATCGGCCGTACGGTGCTGGACAAGCTCGCCAGACTGCCGGGCGACTCGCTCGCCGGGGACATGCAGCCGGTGGGCTCGCTGGTGCGGCGCACCCCGCTGCCCGGTGTGGCCAACCCGAACGCGGTGGCGCACCGGCTGCTGGCCGACCGGACGTCGGGGGTCCGGATGGATCCCGGGACGGCCCGTCAACTGGCCACGCACTACGGTTCGTTGGCGTTCGACGTGGCGCGGCTGGTGAACGAGGACCCGGCGCTGGGCGAGCGGATCCACCCGGACGGGCCGGAGATCTGGGCGCAGGTGGTGTACGCGCGGGACTACGAGTGGGCCGTGACGGCGGAGGACGTGCTGCGGCGGCGCACCACGCTGACCGTGCGTGGACTGGACGACGACGCGGTGCGCGCCGGAGTGGAGAAGGTCCTGGCCGCGCGCTGAGCCACGGAACGCCGGTCCCCGCCCCGCTCCCCCGGGGGCGGGGACCGGTCACGTCCGGCGCGCGGATCCGGTCCTCCCCGTCCGTCTCCCGTCCGCCCCCGGTCCTCCGCCGCGCCCCCGCGGCCCCTCGGTGCGGCCCCCGGGGTCGCGGCGGCTGGGGCGGGGCGCCGGGGGTGGCGGTCCGGTGGGGGAACGGGCCGTTCGCGGTGCTGGCTTGAGGCGTACGCCGGGACGGATTCGGAGGCGTGCGGGGGCTGCGGTGCGGGCAGCGTCACGCCGTAGGCTGGGGCAGCACGCAACAGGTACTGGGTACGTCTGCCGGCGCGGGGCGGTCGCTCCCTCCGGCCGGAAGGAGGCGCTGGGTGATCGAGCTCGAAGGAGTTCCCGAGCTGGTCGACCCGGTCATGGTGGCCGCGTTCGAGGGCTGGAACGACGCGGGTGACGCCGCCTCCTCCGCGATCGCGCACCTCGAACAGGAGTGGAAGGGCGAGGTGTTCGCGGCGCTGGACGCCGAGGACTACTACGACTTCCAGGTCAACCGTCCGCAGGTCTGGCTGGACGGCGGCGTACGCAAGATCACCTGGCCGACCACCCGTCTCTCGGTGGTGCGCGTGGACAGCGCGGGCGGCAAGGGCAAGCCCCGGGACCTGGTGCTGGTGCGGGGCACGGAGCCCAGCATGCGCTGGCGTTCCTTCTGTAACGAGCTGCTGGGTTTCGCGCACGAGCTGGGTGTCGAGCTGGTGGTGGTGATGGGCGCGCTGCTGGGCGACACCCCGCACACCCGTCCGGTCCCGGTGACGGGGGTGACCTCCGATCCGGATCTCGCGCGGACGATGAACCTGGAGGAGTCCCGGTACGAGGGCCCGACGGGCATCGTCGGGATTCTTCAGGAGGCGTGCACGCACGCCGGGGTACCGGCGGCGAGCCTCTGGGCGGCGGTGCCGCACTACGTCTCGCAGCCGCCCAACCCGAAGGCCACGCTCGCGCTGCTGAACCGGCTGGAGGATCTGCTGAGTCTGCGGATCCCGCTGGGCGAGCTGCCGGAGGACGCGCGGGCCTGGCAGCTGGGCGTGGACCAGCTCGCGGCGGAGGACAGCGAGGTCGCGGAGTACGTGCAGTCGCTGGAGGAGGCGCGGGACACGGCCGAGTTGCCGGAGGCGTCGGGCGAGGCCATCGCGAAGGAGTTCGAGCGCTATCTGCGCCGCCGGGACGGTGGTCCGGGTCCGGCGGGTGCCGCCGACTCAGGAGGACCGTATCTGCGCGATCCCGGCCCGGCGGGCGGGGATCGGGGCAGGGGCCCGAAGCGGGGTCCCCGGGAGCCGGAGGAGGGTGGCGAGTCCGGCGACGGTGGCTCCGCGGGCCCGTCCTCGGACGACGCCTCCGGCCCGTCCGAGGGTGACGCCTCCGGCCCGTCCGAGGGTCCGGAGGACTCCGGAGGTCCGGGCACCGAACGCTAGCCAGCCCACACCAGCTCACCGGTCGCCGCTCCGGTGCGTCGTGCACCGGTGCGGGTGGTCGGTGTCCCGGGCCGCGCCTCGCCGTGCCGGCGCGGGCGGCGGGCGCCGGCCGCTCAGTCCGTGGCCGGAGCCTGGGCCGCCGGGGCGGACAGTCCGCCGCAGATAACGGAGGTCACCCGCTCCGCCGCGGCCGGGTCGCGGAGCCTGCCCCGGAGCCAGGCGGCGGCGTTGATGAGCGCGAAGACGTCCTCGGCCGTGACGTCGGCCCTGATCTCCCCCGCGGCGTGGGCCCGCTCGACCAGCCGCTCCCCCGCCTCCGCCACCCTGCGGCAGGCGGTGTGCAGGGCGGAGTCCTCGTCGTCCAGGCTGCCGAGCAGCTGTTCCGCCAGTCCGCTGTAGACGGCCGAGTACTCGGCGACGACGTGCATCCAGCTGACGAGCGCGTCCCGCGGGGAGGCGGGCGGCTCCTGGCCGAGCAGTTCGTCGGCGGCGTCGAAGACGCGCTGCTGGCGTTCGGCCAGCAGTTCCCCCAGCAGCGCCCGCCGGCTGGGGAAGTGGGCGTAGAGCGTGCCGATGGCGACGCCCGCCCGGCGGGCGATCCGCTCCAGGGACGCCTGGGTTCCCTGCTCCTGGAAGACGGCGTCGGCCTCCGTCAGCAGGCGTTCGCGGTTGCGCTGGGCGTCCGCGCGTCGCCGCCGGGCGCGTGGCGCGGGAGGTGGGGGTGGTGAAGGTGGTGCGGGTGGTGCGGACTCGACCATGTGGTGAGGGCTCCTCGACTGACTATCCGGAACTCGTGCAGAGGTCACGCTCAGGCTAGACGGAGGACAGATGGTTCTCGTCACGGGTGCCACCGGCACCATCGGCCGTCACCTGGTGGAGCAACTCACCCGGCTCGGCCGCCCTTTCAGGCCCTTGTCCGGGACCCGGCGGGGGCCGCGGCCGCGAGGTGGTCGCGGCGATCTCGACGACCCCGCCTCCCTCGCGGCGGCGCTGCGCGGCGCCGACCAGTCGCTGCTCAACAGCGGGGGCGCGGTGCCCGTCGAGGGCGAGCGGCCCACGGTGCGCCAGTGGCGCGCCGCCATCGAGGCGGCCCGGACGGCGGGGGTCTCCCGCGTGGTGAGGATATCGGCCTGCTCTGGCTCTACGCCGATCTGGCCGCCGGAGCGCCCTCCGAGGTGACCACGGCGGTGCGCGAGCTGACCGGGCACGCTCCGCGCACCTTCGACGACTTCCTCGCCGCACACTCCCGCACCGACTGAGCGGCCAGGGACCGGCGGCTGGACCGGGCGGCGGGAACTGGGCCGGGGCGCGCGGTCACCGGGTGGGCCGCCGGGTCAACTCCCGGCGGCCCGGCGCCGGTTAGAGGGCGACCCCCAGCAGCGCGTCGACGGCGCGGGAGACCAGTCCGGGCGCCCCCGGGTCGTCCCCGCCGCGCTCCGCCTGGGTGGCGGCCCAGCGGTCGACGGCGGCCAGCGCCGCCGGGGAGTCCAGGTCGTCGGCGAGGGCCGCCCGGATCTCTGCCAGCAGGTCCTCCGCCGGCGGTCCGTCCGGCCGGGAGACCGCGGCGCGCCAGCGGGCGAGCCGCTCCCGCGCCTCGTCCAGCACCGCCGCGCTGTACTCCCAGTCGGCACGGTAGTGGTGGGCGAGCAGCGCCAGCCGGATGGCGGCCGGGTCCACGCCGTCCTTCCGCAGCTGGGAGACGAAGACCAGGTTGCCCTTGGACTTGGACATCTTGGCGCCGTCCAGGCCGACCATCCCGGCGTGCGCGTAGGTCCTGGCGTAGGGGAACTCGCCGGTGAGCGCCTGGGCGTGGGAGGCACCCATCTCGTGGTGCGGGAAGACCAGGTCGGATCCGCCGCCCTGCACGTCGAAGCCCATGCCCAGGTGGCGCAGGGCGATCGCGACGCACTCGATGTGCCAGCCGGGGCGGCCGGGCCCCAACGAGGCGCCGTCCCACCGGGGTTCGCCCGGGCGGGCCGCCGTCCAGAGCATCGGGTCGAGGGGGTTCTTCTTGCCGGGGCGTTCCGGGTCGCCGCCCCGCTCGGCGGAGAGCAGCCGCATGGCCGCGGCGTCGAGCCCGGAGACCTCCCCGAAGTGCGGGTCGGACTCGACGGAGAAGTAGGTGTCGCCGTCGAGTTCGTACGCGGCTCCGGCGTCCCGGAGGCGCTCGACCATCGGGACGATCCAGGGGATGGCCTCGACGGCGCCCACGAAGTGCTCCGGCGGGAGCATCCGCAGGGCCGTCATGTCCTCCCGGAAGAGGGCGGTCTCGCGTTCGGCCAGCTCCGCCCAGTCGACGCCGGTGGCCGCGGCCCGCTCCAGCAGCGGGTCGTCGATGTCGGTGACGTTCTGTATGTAGAGGACCTGCCGCTTGGTGTCGAGCCATACGCGCTGCACGAGGTCGAACGCGTTGTACGTCGCCGCGTGTCCGAGATGTGTCGCGTCGTACGGGGTGATGCCACAGACGTAGATACGGGCGACCTGGCCGGGGGCGAGGGTGACCCGTCCGCCGGTCGCGGTGTCGTGGAGCTCCAGGTCGCGGCCCTGACCAGGCAGAGCGGGGACCTCGGAAGCGGGCCAGGCATGCATGCTGTGAGCCTAACCCGGATAGCTGTTCCGCATACGAACGGGACTGCTGGTATCTGAGGCACCCACGAGAACGGCCGGATCGCGCCGGTGTCCGGCCCCGGGTCGCCGGTGTCCGGCCCCCGGGGTCCGCCGCTGTCCCGAGACCGCCGCCACCGCCCGGTCCGCCCGGCGGGTCGGCGGCCGGACCCGCTGGTCAGGGACGGGGGCGGGCCGGCCGGTCGGCCGTCAGACCGGGGGCCAGGGGATGGCGGGCCAGTCGCCGCTGGGCAGCGGGTGCCGGAGGGTGCCGAGCAGGGTGGCCACCCGCTTGCGGACCGCCTCGACCTCCACCGGGGTCAGCAGGGCGGCCAGCCGCAGCGCCAGGGGGGCGCCCTCGGCCAGCTCGGCGGCCAGTCCCCGCAGCGTCTCGGTGGCCTCCGCCGTCAGCTCCTCCCCCGCCCAGCCCCAGAGCAGGGTGCGGAGTTTGTCGTCGGCGCTGAAGGTGACGCCGTGGTCGATGGCGTAGAGCCACCCTCCGGGGGCGCGCAGCAGATGGCCACCCTTGCGGTCCGCGTTGTTGATGACGGCGTCGAGTACGGCCAGCCGCCGCAGCCGGGGGTCGTCCGCGTGTACCAGCAGCGCGGTCCGGCCGCCGCCGACCTCGGCGTGGCCGACCGCCTTCCAGCCCTCGCCCGGCTCGTCGCCCTCAACCAGGGCGAGGAGCTGCCCGAGCGGATCGTCCTCGCTCCCGGCGTCCCCGGTTTCTCCGGTGTTCTGGACGGCCCCGCGCCCGGCTCCGTCGTCCGGGGTGTGCGCCGCTTCCGGTCCGGACGGCTCAGCCGCGGCCCGCTCGGGAGCGGCCGGCGGGGTGGCGGTTCCGGAGTCCTCCGGCCCGCCGTCCGGCGGGGGCCCGACCCACGCCTGGCACATGCCCTCGCCGTACGGGCCGTCGCGCAGCACGGTGGCGGGGATCAGGTCCCAGCCGGTCACACGCGACACCTCGTAGGCGGCGACCTCGCGCTGGGCCAGCGTGCCGTCCGGGAAGTCCCAGAGGGGGCGCTCCCCGGCGACCGGTTTGTAGACGCAGGGCAGTGTCCGGCCCTCGTGGGTGACCTCGCCGTACAGCACCGCGTTCGAGGCGCCGCGCAGCTGGCCCCGGACGGTGAGCGTCCCACTCCGCAGGACGGCGCGCACCGCCTCGCCCGACAACCGCCGCGCGGCCTCCGGTCCTTGGGGACCCGTCATTCGCCGCGACGGTATCCGTTCTGACGCGGGCATACGTGTCCCTCCGGGTCGAGCGGCAGGCTACAGAGCGGGCACGGCGGGCGACCCGCGTGCACGATGGCGAGCGCGCGCTTCGCGAACGCCCGGGCCATGGTGCCGCTGATCCGCACGCGCAGCATCGGCGGGCCGTGTTCGTCGTCCTGGAGGAGCCGCTCCTCCGCGTCGGCGAGGTCCTCGTCCGAGTCGGCCTCCAGCTCGACCAGGGCCTGTGCCTCCACGACCATGCGGTCGCCGTCGCCGTCCCAGGCGAGCGCCATGGTGCCGACGCGGAACTCCTCCTCGACCGGCGAGCTGAGCGGACCGGTGTCGTCCACCTCGCTGGGCGCCACGGCGGGTACGGGGGCGTTGCCGCCGGACCGCCGCACGACCTCGTCGAGCAGTTCGTCGATCCGCTCGGCCAGCGCCTCGACCTGTGCCTTTTCCAGCGCCACGCTGGTGGTGCGGTTACCCGCCGTGGCCTGGAGGAAGAAGGTGCGGCGGCCAGGCAGCCCCACCGTCCCGGCGACGAACCGCTCCGGTGGGTCGTAGAGGAACACCTGACGGGACACGTCCTGCTCCGTTGAAGTCGGTATCTGCGGCCCCCGTGGCGACCGCTCTGCCAAAGGAACCCTACTGCCCTTGCCGATCATCGCGCTCAGGGTGCGCTCTGTGGATCTTGCCGGAGACGGGCGGCGCGGGCCCGCGCTCCGGAGGCGGCGGGCGGCGGCCCGCGCACCCGGTCCCGGCGAGACGCCGAGCCCGGGCGGAGGGCTAGGCTCCGCCGCCGACGGTGGCCTGCCCGTCCTCGTCCGTGGTCGGCCCGGGAACGCCCGGCCCGGGCTCGCCGTCCTCCTCGACGGGGGCGGCGGGCGCGAGCGAGGCGAGTTCCCCGGTGTCGCCGAGGCGGAGCAGGAAGGGGCGCTGCGGGGTGTAGCGGATGACGGTGACCGAGCACGGGGACACGGAGATCCGCTGGAAGAGGTCGAGGTGCGCGCCGAGCGCGTCGGCGACGATCGACTTGATGATGTCGCCGTGGGAGCACATGAGGTAGTGGGCGTCCCCGTCGTGCTCCGCGTCGAGCCGGGCGTTCCACTCGCGCACCGCCTCGACGGCGCGGTGCTGCATGGCGCGCATCGACTCCCCGCCGGGGAAGGCGGCGGCGGAGGGGTGCTGCTGCACGGTGCCCATCAGGGGCTCCCCGGACAGTTCGGCGAGTTTGCGTCCGCTCCAGTCGCCGTAGTCGCACTCGGTGATCCGCTCCTCGATGTGCGAGCGCAGCTCCGGGCGGGCGGCGAGCAGCGGTGCGACGGTCTCCCGGCAGCGCTGGAGCGGGCTGCTCACCACGGCGGTGAGCGGCAGCTCGCGCAGCCGGCCGGGGAGCGCCCCGGCCTGCTCCCGTCCGTGTTCGTCCAGCGCGACACCGGGCGTCCTGCCCGCGAGGAGCCCCTCGGTGTTGGCGGTGGACCGTCCGTGCCGCAGAAGGATGAGCGTGGCCATGGCCGCCAGCCTAGGCCAGCGGCCGGGTCACCGGGATCCCGGTTGTGTGACGAGCGGATCGCGGCAGAATGCTGAGCGTGGCCGTGGAGATCTCGCTGTACCGGGACGGGCGCCGCGTCGAGGCCCCGCCGGAGGCCGGGGGCGGCGCGCGCGAGGCGCTGGCCCGCGCGCGGGAGGAGGAGGGCGCCTTCGTGTGGGTCGGCGTACGGGCGCCCACCGAGGCGGAGTTCGCGCGGGTGACCGACGGTTTCGGGCTGCACCCGCTGGCGGTGGAGGACGCGCTCCGCGCCCATCAGCGGCCGAAACTGGAGGTGTATCCGGACTCGCTGTTCCTGGTCCTGAAGCCGATGGTCTACGACGCGGAGCGGGCCTCCACGGCGGTGGGTGAGCTGATGCTCTTCGCCGGGGACTCCTTCGTGGTCAGCGTGGTGCACGGGCCCGCGGACCCGGTGACCCCGGCGCGGGATCGGCTGGAGGCCGATCCCGCGACCCTGCGGCAGGGGCCGACCGCGGTGCTGCACGCCGCGAGCGACGCCGTCGTCGACCACTACCTGGAGGTGGTGGCCGACCTCCAGGACGCGCTGGACGGTCTGGAGGAGGCGGTGTTCGCGCCGGCCGGGGCGGCGGCGGGCGGCGCCACCGCGAGCCGGATCTACGCGTTCAAGCGTCAGGTGCTGGAGTTCCGCCGCGCGACCAGCCCGCTCACCGGGCCGATGACCCGACTGGCCGGGGCGGGGGTGCCGTTCGTGCACGCGGACTCCCGCCCGTTCTTCCGCGACGTGGGCGATCACCTCACCCGCGTCAACGACCAGGTGGAGAGCGTGGACCGGCTGCTCTCCGACATCCTCGCCGCCTACCTCGCGCAGGTGGGCGTGCGGCAGAACGACGACATGCGGAAGATCTCCGCCTGGGCCGCCATGTTCGCGATCCCGACGGCCATCGCCGGGGTGTACGGGATGAACTTCCGGCACATGCCCGAACTCGACACGGTCTGGGGGTACCCGGTGGTGCTGGCGGTGATAGCGACCGCCTGCCTGGCGCTGTTCCGGATCTTCAAGAAGCGCGGCTGGCTCTGAGGAACGGCCCCACCGCCCCCACCGGGCCCGCTCCCCGGCGGGTCCGGTGGGGCCCGGGCGGCGGCGTCAGGCGAACTCGGGGGCGGCGCTGGCCGGTTCGCCCAGCGCGTTGCGGTGACGCGGCATCCGCAGCCGGACCATCCGGCGCCAGCCACCGAGGCGTTCGTACACGTACCGGCCGTGGATGCCCAGTGCCAGCAGCGCCGCCTTCGGCCGCGACCAGCCCAGCACCCGCCCCATGCGGGACATCACCCCCAGGCTCACGTCCCGGTAGACGCGGACCTCGGCCAGCGCGCTGCGGTGCAGCAGCTCCCGGATCCGCGGGCCGTGCCCGGCCCGGGCCAGCCGCAACAACTCCTCGTTGCAGTAGGCGAGATGGCTGTCCTCGTCGCTGGAGATCATCTTCACCGCGCGGCCGACGTCCTCCCGGTCCCCGAAGAGCTTGCGCAGCATCACCATCTCCTCCGAGGCCCGCTGCTCGGTGACCCTGCTGTGCGCCAGGTACTCCAGGACGTCGTCCTCGGTCAGCCGCTGGGAGCCGCGCAGCCGCTCGTGGGCCAGTCCGATGCCGAGCCCCTCCAGCAGCATGGTGTAGTCCACGTCCTCCGGGACCTCCATCGGCTCCAGCCCCCGCTTGCGCAGCAGGGCCTGGAAGATCCGGCCGTGCTTGTCCTCGTCGGCCCCGTGCCGGGCCACCTTGGGGACGAGTTCGCTGTGGCCCTCCGGGACCAGCGCGGCGATCCGGGCGTTCTCCCAGCCGCCCTGCGCCTCCCCG
Source organism: Streptomyces sp. AJS327 (assembly GCF_013450295.1). GTDB lineage: Bacteria > Actinomycetota > Actinomycetes > Streptomycetales > Streptomycetaceae > Streptomyces. Next base: position 1,802,135 of record NZ_SKBR01000001.1, on the reverse strand, counting down.
CTGGCGGCGATGGAGCAGAAGAGCCGGAAGGACTCGTCGTTGTCGAGGATCTGCTGGAACAGACTCTTGGCCGAGAGCATCGCTGCCACCTCCGTATCCCGACGTCCGGATCCGACGTCCGCGGACCCCGAGTCAAGTACCGGCCCGGCCTGGCGGCAACAGCGAACGGACCGGCGCGGGGCACCGCGCCCGGCCCGGGACGGGCACCGGCCCGGCCCGGCCCCGGGGTCCGGCCGCGGCCGAACTCCCCTGCGCACCGGCGGGTTCGCGGAGGACGCCGCGAGGTGGGGCCGCGCCTTCGGCGCCGTCCGGCGGCCTCCGGGAGCCGCGCCGCCCTCCCTAGGCCGAACGGAGGACGGGCGGGCGCCGGACTCCGCCGCGGTCTCCCGCGCGAGGACGACGGACGGCGACGTCCCCGGCCGGGTCCGGGCCCGGGACGGAAACCGCGGAGGACGCCCGGGGAACGGCGTTCGCGACGGCCCCGGGAGCACGGCGGCCGGCGGTCCCGGGACGGCGGCGGCCCGGCGGCCGGGAGGACCGCGGCCCGGACCACCCGGACCACCCGGCCCGCCCGGGCTACTCGGCCAGCCCGGCCAGCTCCAGCGCCCGCACCCCGGCGCGCAGTCCGGCCAGCCGCTCATCGAGGGTGAAGCCGGAGGGCACCAGGGTCAGCGTGGTGACCCCGGCGTCGGCGTACGCCCGCATGCGGTCGGCCATCCGCTCCACCGGGCCGAGCAGCGTGGTCGAGTCGATGAGCTGCTGGGGAACCGCGGCGGCGGCGCCGTCCTTGTCACCCGCCAGGTACTTGTCCTGGATCTCGGCGGCTTCCTTCTCGTACCCCATGCGCCGCGCGAGGCTGTTGTAGAAGTTCTGCTTCCGGCTGCCCATACCGCCGACGTACAGCGCGGTGTAGGGGCGGAAGGTGTCGGCGAGCGCGGGGATGTCCTCGCCGAGGGCGAGGGGCACGGTCGGGCAGACGTCGAAGCCCTCGAAGGGCTTGCCCGCGTCCTCGCGTCCGGCGCGCAGGTGCCGCAGGGTGGTCTCCTCGGCGTGCTCGGGCGAGTAGAAGAGCACCAGCGCGCCGTCCGCGATCTCGCCGGTCTGGCGGAGGTTCTTCGGGCCGATCGCCGCGACGTACAGCGGGATCTCCTCGCGCACCGGGTGGACGGTCAGCTTGAGCGGCTTGCCCGGGCCGTCCGGCAGCGGCAGCGTCCAGTGCGCGCCCGCGTGGCGGAGGCGTTCGCGGGCCATGGCCTTGCGGACGATCTCCACGTACTCGCGGGTGCGGGCGAGCGGCTTGTCGAACCTGACGCCGTACCACCCCTCGGAGACCTGCGGTCCGGAGACGCCGAGCCCGAGCCGGAAGCGGCCGCCGGTGAGCGAGTCGAGGGTGGCGGCGGTCATCGCGGTCATCGCCGGGGTACGGGCGGGGATCTGGAAGATCGCCGAGCCGACGTCGATCCGCTCGGTCTGGGCGGCCACCCAGGAGAGCACCGTCGGCGCGTCCGAGCCGTACGCCTCGGCGGCCCAGCAGACCGCGTACCCCAGCCGGTCCGCCTCCTGGGCGACGGCCAGGTTGTCCGCGTCCATTCCCGCACCCCAGTACCCCAGGTTGATGCCGAGCCGCATGGCGCTCCCCTTACTGATCAGTAACGTCCTTGTCCCTCGGACTGTATCGGCCCGCCACCAGTACGCTCAACGGCCATGGAGCCAAGGCACCTGGGCCGGACGGGCCTGCGCGTATCCGAGATAGGACTCGGCACCCTCGGCTGGGGCGGGAACGTCCAGGAACGCGACGCGGCCGATCAGCTCAAGACGTTCTGGGAGGCGGGCGGCACACTCGTGGACACCGCCGACGTCTACGCCGACGGCGGTGCCGAGTACCTCATCGGACGGCTGCTGGACGGTCTGGTGCCGCGCCGCGACCTGGTGCTGGCCACCAAGGCGGGCAGCGTGCCCGACCCCGACCGCAGGTTCGACTGCTCCCGCGGGCACCTGCTGGCCGCGCTCGACGCCTCACTTGAGCGGTTGGGCACCGACTACGTCGACCTTTGGCAGGTGCACGCCTTCGACCCCGGCACCCCCCTGGAGGAGACGCTCCAGGCGCTCGACATCGCGATCAGCACCGGCCGCGTCCGCTACGCCGGGGTGTCCAACTACTCCGGCTGGCAACTCGCCAAGGCCGCCACCTGGCAGCTCGCGGCGCCGGGCGCGCGCACCCCGCTCGCCGGGATGCAGATGGAGTACTCGCTACTGCAACGCGGCGTCGAACGCGAGGTGCTGCCCGCCGCGCTCGACCTCGGCGTCGGCCTGCTGCCCTCCTCACCGCTGGGCCGAGGGGTGCTCACCGGGAAGTACCGCGGCGGCCTCCCCGAGGACTCGCGCGGGGGCGACGAACGGCTCGCCCCCTTCGTCGCCCCCTACCTGGACGAGACGGCGGACCGGATCGTGGACGCGCTGACCACCGCCGCCGACGGCCTGGCCCTCCCCCCGCTCCAGGTCGCGCTCGCCTGGGTCCGCGACCGGCCCGGGGTGGCCGCGCCGATCGTCGGGGCACGCACCGCGCGGCAGCTCAGCGAGGCGCTGTCAGTGGTCGGACTTATCCTCCCTCAGGAGATCAGCCGGGCCCTCGACGATGTCTCGGCCCCGGTGCACCGCTACCCCGACCACGACTGGAGCGAGCTGTGACGCACGACAAGGCAGCCGAACTCCGCGCGGCCGTCAAGGCCGTGGAGAGCGGCGAACGCTCCGCCGCCTCCTTCTACGCCGCCCCCACACCCGCCACGCGCCCGGCCCCGCCTGGCCCCGCGGCTCCCTCCGCGCCCTCGATGGTTCCGGGCGCGGGCGCCCCGCCCCGGAACACCCCGGTCCCCGCCGGGCTGCCCGGCGTCCTCACGGCCGGCGGCGCCCCCGAGGCGCTGGCCGCACCGGCGGCCGAGGCGCTGGGCGAGGGTGCTGCCGAGGCGCTGCGCGCCGACCCCTGGCTGCTGCTCGGTGTGGAGGGCGTGCGGCCCGAGCAGGCCGACACCTTCGCCCGCGCCCTGCTCGGCCCGGAGTGCGGACCGGACGATCCGCGCCGGGGGCGGGCCCTGGTCGGCTGGCTGCTGGAGAGCGCCGCGCTGGCCGGGCACACGGCGCTCGCCCCACCCGCCCTCTCCGAGGGGCTGGCGGAACACGCGGTGCCGGATCCGGAGGAGGCGGTGCGTCAGGCGGTCGAGGACGGCACGCTCCTGGTCTTCGAGGACGCGCTCGACGCCGGGCCCACCGCGCGGGATCTGCCCGCCGGTCCGGGCGAGGCGGAGGAGGCCGAGGAGCGTCCGGTGCGGCTGCTGATGGGCCTCGACCGGTTCGCGCTCGCGGAGGAGAGCCTGGCCGACGGGCTCGCCCGGCTGCTCGGCACCCGCCCGCCCACCGGTGCCCCGGCGGACCCACCCTGGCCGGACGACGGCAGCGCCGTGGGCGCGGCCGGTGTGCCGCCCGAGCGGTGGGCGGAGGCCGCCGCCGCGGCGCCCTCCCCGTCCGCCGCCGAACTCGTCCGCGCGGCCGCCGAGCACGGGCTGGTGGCACACACCGGCGGCGAGGCCGCGCGCGCCGAACCCGCCGCGCTGGTCGCCTCCGCCCGGCGACTGGGCCTGCGGGCGTACGCCACCACGCACTCCGAGGCCGGCCGCGCCGCCCTCAGCGCCCTTGTCGCCCCCGGACCGGCCGGGCCGGGCGGCCCGCCGGAGGGCCCCGTCGGCTCCCCGGAGTCCGCCAACTCCCCCGAGTCCGGCGCCGGTGCCCCGGTGCTCACCCTCGCGGAGCTGCTCGGCGGCCAGGGCCCAGACCGTACGGAGGACGGCTCCTGGGCCCTGGACCTGCTCGTGGTCTGTGACGCCCCGCAGCTCGACGCGGAGTCGGCGGCCGCGCTCGTCGAGTCGCTGCCGGACGGCGCGCGGCTGGTACTCAGCGGGGATCCCCATCTGCTGCCGTCAGCGGGCGCCGGGCGGGTGTTCGCGGACCTGCTGGCCGCGCGGTCCTGCCCGCACGTCGTCTCCCGTACGCCGGACCCCGGGCCGATCGGTGAGCTGGTCTCCGGCGTCGGCGAGGGCGAACTCGCCGCGGTGGACGCGCCGGGCAAGGAGGTCGTGATCGTGCCGGTGCGGGACGCCGGGGAGGCGGTGCACCGCACCGTCCAGCTCGTTGCCGACTCGGTGCCCCGCGCTCTCGGGGTGCCCGCCGAGCAGACCCAGGTGATCACCCCGCGGCACGGCGGCCCGGCCGGGACCCGCGCGCTCAACGCGGCGCTCAAGGAGCGACTCAACCCGGGTCCCGGCGCGTTCGGCGGCTTCGACCCGGGCGACCGGATCGCCCACTCCCCCGCCCCCGGCCGGACCACGCTCGGCAGCGTGGTCTCCGGCGGGCCCGACGGCCTCCAGCTGGATTGCGCGGGACACCGGGTGGAGGTGCCACCGGAGCGCGTCGGCGCCGTCCTGCGGCACGGCTGGGCGATCACCGCCCATCAGGCGGCCGGAGCCCGCTGGCCGGCCGCCGTCGTGGTTCTCCCCGGCGACGCGACGGACGCGCTGCACCGGGCGTGGGTGTACACGGCGTTCGGCCGGGGCGAGCGGCACCTCTCGGTGGTACACGGAGCGGAGGACGCGCTGCCGCGCGCGGTCGCCACCCGCCCCGCGCCCGAACGCACCACCCGGCTGCGAACGCTGCTGGCCCAGGCCACCCGGGCCACGGTCACCGCCGGGTCCTGACGCCCGCCGCGGGGCACCGGCCGCCCCCTCGCCACCACCGGCGCCCGCACGCCGGCGGCGGGGCACCGCCGACACCGAGGGCAAGCGCCCCGCACAGCCCCGTGCCCCCGTGCGGGCGGCACGGGGGCACGCTGCCGGGGCCTCGCCCCGATACCGGCCGTCCGTCCCACGGCGGGACCGCGGCGGGACTCAGTCGGGCACGCGCGCGTTGGGGGGCGCGCCGCCCTCGTTCCCCTCCGGCTCCGCTTCCAGTTCGTCCTCGTCGAAGACCGAGCTGACGTCGAACCGGCAGATCACCTGCTCCGGATCGGCCTGCTCGAACGGGGCGGCCAGCCACTCACCGGGCTCGCTCAGCTCCTCCCCCGCCGCCACCCAGAGCGTGGAGTCACCCTCCTCCAGACCGAACTCCCTGTGCCGGGTGGCGATCTCGTCCGCCTCGTACTCCCCGAAGAGCACGCCCAGCGCGGCATGCACGCTGCTGCCGGCCGTGGAGCCGTCGATCTCGTCGGCGGACTCCGGGTCCAGCTCGGTGACCCGCCGGGCCTGGGACAGCAACCGGTGCGGTTCGACGATCTGGTAGTCCCGCCGGATGAGGACCGTCAGCGCGCTCGGCACGTCGGGACCCGCGTAGGCGGGCATGGAGTCGCTGCCGGGGATCTCGAACGGGGTGACCTCGTCATAGACCTCGTACAGCAGCTCGTCATACGTCTCACCCGCCGCGGCCAGCTCATCGAACGCGGCATAGACGGCGTCGTCGCCGTCAGCGGCCCCCTCGGCCCGTCGCTCGACCGCTTCCAGGTGCCGGTCCAGAGCGGCTTTGACCGCCTCGGCGGCGGCGCGTACGTCGGCAGCGATGGGCTGCGCAGCATCAGACATACCGCAGACGCTATCCGCAGACGGGCACTGCCCGCACAATAGATGAGATGCCGGAATACGAATTTCGCGATGTGTACGTCCCTCGCGGCGTGTCCCGCAAGGCCGCGACCAAGCTGTTGACCGACCACGCCGAGTACGGGCACTGGGAGTTGGCCCGGATGCGGCTGTACCCGGACGGCAGCCGCAGGGTACGGCTGCGGCGCCGGATCATCCGACAGATGCAGGCGACCTGGTGACCCCCGCATGACAGGGAAACGGGGCGGAGCCCACTCTCGGCTCCGCCCCGCACTCCTGCCACACCGGCACCGCGTGTACGGAACATCGCTCCGGCACGGCACCACCCTCAGCCGCGCCGTGTACGCCCCCACCGGTAGAGGACGAAGCCGCTGGTCAGCAGGGCCGCGCTGAACGGTGCCAGCATTCCGGGACCGGCCCCGGTCTGCGCGAGCTGCCCCTCGGCGGGCTCCTCGGATGCCGCTGTCCGCTCCTCCGGCTGACCAGACTCGGCGAGCGCCGGCTCATGGGCCTGCGGGCGCTCCGCGGCGGGCCGCTCCGGAGCGGCCGGGTTCTCGACCGGCGTCTGTGCCCTCTCGGGGACCGAACCGCCCGGGATCGGTGCCTCCTCCGGCGAGCCCCGCTCCGCGTCGGGCTCCTCCTGCTCCGGCGCGGGCTCCTCGGCCTCCGGCTCGGGCTCCGGCTCGGGCTCCGGCTCGGGCTCCGCGGGCCGCTCGGGCTCGGGCTCCGGCTCCTCCTGCGGGGGCTGCTCGACCGCCCCCTCCGAGCCGTTGCCGCAGCTGTTGCCCACCGTGGCGTTACCGATCCCCGGCACGTTGACGCTGTTGCCGCAGATGTTCACCGGCACGTGCACCGGAACTTGCAGGTGGTTCCCGGCCAGGACCCCGGGGGAGTCACCGGACGCGCCGTCCGCCTCCGCCTCGGACCCCTCGCCGGTGGAGTCGCCGCTCGTGTTGCCGCACTTGTTGCCGATCGACGGGTTGAGCAGCCCGCCCACGTCGACGGTGTTGCCGCAGATACTCACCGGCACGTGCACCGGCACCTGTGAGGTGTTCCCCGCGAGCACGCCCGCCGAGTTCGCGGCGCCCCCCTGGGCACCCGAGTTCGCGGCCGCCGTACCGGCCGACATGGCCAGTACGCCACCCGCGGCGGCCACGGTGACCAGGCCCTTCCTTGTGACCTGTCGCATGGTTCGTTCCCCTGCCTCGCCCTCTGCGTACGAATGGACTGCGTACGAATGAACGGGGGCGGCGGACTGTGCCGACGCCCCCACCACATTGCCGAAGGCCCCGGAGCGCGGGGCACGCGCTCCGGGGCCGCTCGGGCTTACGTCCTCATCAGAGGAGGCTCAACGTCAGCTGACGTTGGCGCAGTTGTTACCGATGGCGGGGTTCAGCACACCGATGACGGAGATCGTGTTGCCACAGGCGTTGACCGGCACGTGCACCGGAACCTGAATGGTGTTGCCGGACACGACGCCCGGGGAGCCGACGGAGGCGCCGTTGGCACCGGAGTCGGCGACGGCCATGCCCGCGCCCGCGAGAACGAGACCGCCAGTGGCAGCCGCGGCAGCGACGACCTTCTTGATCATTATTCCTCCTTGTTGACAATGCGGTCCCAGCCACGGGCCGCACCACCTGTAACGAAGAAGGAGGAACCAGGCTACGAGCGGAGACGGACATTCACCCTTCCAGGTCCGCACGCACACGCTGTCGAATACGGCGATCCGGAATCGGCCGGGTCCCGCTCGTCCCGCCCACGCGGACCGAGCGGAACCGGTCGACTGCCGATCAGCACTGGTCGGGGAGGGTGATCAGCACTGGTCCAGGAAGCGGTCCAGGACGCGGGTGCCGAAGGCGAGCCCGTCCACCGGCACCCGCTCGTCGACCCCGTGGAACATCCCCGCGAAGTCCAGCTCGGGCGGGAGCTTCAGCGGCGCGAAACCGAAGCAGCGGATCCCCAGGTCGTCGAAGGACTTGGCGTCCGTGCCGCCGGAGAGCATGTACGGCACCGCCCGCGCCACCGGGTCCTCCGCCCGCAGTGAGGACTGCATCGCGTCCACCAGCGCACCGTCGAAGGTCGTCTCCAACGCCTTGTCCGCGTGCACGTCCTCCCGCCGCACCCGCGGGCCCAGCAGCCGGTCCAGGTCGGCGAGGAACTCCTCCTCGTGGCCCGGCAGGAAACGCCCATCCACGTGCGCCGTGGCCTGCCCGGGAATGACGTTGACCTTGTAGCCCGCCCCCAGCTGGGTCGGGGCCGCGGTGTTCTGCAACGTGGCGCCGATCAGCTTGGCGATCCCGCCGAGCTTCGCGAGCGTCTCCTCCATGTCCTCCGGGTCGAGTTCGGTGCCGAGCGCGTCGGACAGCTCGTCCAGGAAGGAACGCACCGTCTTGGTGACCCGCACCGGGAACTTGTGCCGCCCCAGCCGCCCCACCGCCTCGCAGAGTTCGGTGATCGCGTTGTCGTTGTTGGTCATCGACCCGTGTCCGGCGGTGCCGTCCACGGTCAGCCGCATCCAGTGCATGCCCTTCTGGGCGGTCTCGATCAGATACAGCCGCAGGTTCTCGTTGACGGTGAAGGAGAAGCCTCCGACCTCACCGATCGCCTCCGTCACGCCCTCGAACAGGTCGGCGTGCTGGTCCACCAGGTGCCGGGCGCCGTAGACCCCGCCCGCCTCCTCGTCGGCGAGGAAGGCCAGCACCACGTCGCGCGGTGGGCGCCGCCCGCCGCGCAGCCGCTCCCGGACGACGGCCAGCGTCATGGCGTCCATGTCCTTCATGTCGACCGCGCCCCGCCCCCAGACGCAGCCGTCCGCGATCTCCCCGGAGAAGGGGTGGTGCGTCCAGTCGTCCGCGTTGGCGGGCACCACGTCGGTGTGGCCGTGGATCAGCAGCGCGGGACGGGAGGGGTCCTCCCCCGCGATCCGCGCCACGGTGGACGCCCGGCCCGGACTCGACTCGATGACCTGCGGCTCCAGACCGACCTCCGCGAGCTTCTCCGCGACGTACTCCGCCGCCGCCCGCTCACCCGGCCCCTCGTTCCCCCCGTAGTTACTCGTATCGATCCGGATGAGGTCACGGCAGAGGTCGACGACCTCACTCTCCGCACTCACCGGTCCCGCACCGCCACCGGAAGACGCCGGGCTCGTCTGGCTCACGCTGCCTCCTCATATCGCTGGTGCGCCCATCCTCCCGCGCGCCGCTGCGCGCCCCAAGAGCAGGGTGATCGCCACCTCGAACCAGTGCTAAGGTTTGGGGGTCACGCGGGGTTCACCCCCGCGATCACCTTGTCGGGGTGGCGGAATGGCAGACGCGCTAGCTTGAGGTGCTAGTGCCCTTTACAGGGCGTGGGGGTTCAAGTCCCCCTCCCGACACAGCTCACATCCCCACGGGACCCTCAGTCACGTGGGGATTCTGTGTTTTCTGCGTTTCCTGCGTTTCCGGACCCGGAACCAGACGGGACCCCGCCGAGGACGGCGACGTTCGACGTGGTGACGGTGCGGGGAGTGATCGCCCGGCCGTGCGGCCACCGGAGGCTCACGTCCGGCCGAGCGGAAGAGGCCCGCTCACCTCCCCCTCCCTCGCCACCGCGTGCCGCGAGAAACTCGTGAAACCGGCGACGTGAGAATCTCTCCGCACACCGTCTCCGGCACACTCCGCCGTCACCGTGGCCATGGCCACGAGTACCCGCCCGGCCGGGCGCCCTGGCGGCCGGTTCCTGAATTCCCGTCTCGTCTGTCCGCTCCACTGAGGCTGTCCGGGACGGATAGCCGTCCCTTTTTCCATCAATGTGACTCTCGTACGGTTAACCAGCGGCTCGTCACGGAGTCGGGAAGGCGGTCAGGAAACGTGGACTTTCGTCAGCTCGAATACTTCCGGGCGGTCGTCGCGGCCGGCTCGGTTTCGCAGGCGGCCAAGAACCTCAACATGACGCAGCCGCCCGTGAGTCACGCGGTCGCCAAGCTCGAACGGGAGCTGGGGGTGCGCCTCCTGGAGCGGACAGCGAAGGGCGTGCACCCCACACGGGCGGGCCTCTACCTGCTCTCCCGGGGCGAGCGGATGGTCGCCGACCGGGACCGGGCGGTCGAGACGCTGCGGCTGATGGGCGAGGGCGTGGTGGGGGACCTGCAACTCGGCGTCGAGCCGATGGTGATCAACGAGCTGATCGCCGACGTCCTCGCGGAGTTCCTGGAGCAGGCGCCGGGCGCGCGGGTGAGCCTCACCGACGTCACGCCCGACGTCATCGTCCAGGGAGTGCGCGACGGCGAACTGGACATGGGCTGCGTGCCGTTCGGCCCGGAGCAGTTCGCCAGCTTCGTCACCGACGTCTGCGAGTGGTATCCGATCGCGCATATCGACATCAAACTCGCCGTACCACGGGACCGCGCGGGAGAGCGGCATCCAGACGGCGCCGGGTGGGGCCGCTGGGTACTGCCGCGCCGCATCCCGGCATTCACGGGTATGCCGGACGTCGTCGAGAAGGCCCTCGCGGAGGACGAGACGTTCGAGGTTCTTGAGGTCTCCACACCGCAGACCGCGATTTCGTTCGTCGCCGCCGGTCTTGGCGTGACCCCGGTAACGGAACGCATTGCCGGGCATCGCGACGAAATCGTCCTCCTCGACCCTCCGGAATGGCTGGCACCCATGAAAGCGACGCTTCTGTGGAAACGGAACAGTGAGATTACGCCGCTCATGGAGCGCTGGCTTCAGGCCACCCGGGAGGTGGCGCGACACCTTCGCCTGAAAAGCAGGTGACGTAGCCATACAAGAAACTATGGGACCCCCCAATGATCCGTGTATGGAAAGGCTCCAGAAAGCTCGGTGAGCGATAGGGAAAACCCGCCCTCCAACGTGTGATACACATCACACACCAGGGTGGACCACGGGGTTTCGAAAGAGTCGGGGGATTCGACAAAAGCCCAGGTGGCGGGCTGTTCTGAGGGACGCCTCCAGCTGGGTTGACATGGTGTGTGGGCTGTTCCCGGGCCGTCTCGGGAACAGCCCATATCTATTGCCTGAGCCACCTTCTCCGTGTCAGTCTTCCGGGCAATTCGGCACGCCGCGAGCATCTTCGTAAACGCCACGAGAGCACCCGGCGGGCGAGGAAACCCCTCGCCTCAGCGCATTCACATTCTCTCGGATACACACGGTTCCGGCTCTCTGGCTGGACGCGGCAGAACTCTCTCTCACTCCTTCGCACAGGACCATCCGCATCGATGAAATGGGGATCCCGTCATGACGGCGACACGTACGAATCAGTCGGCTCCGGAACCCACCGGCCGGGAACACATCCCCTTCACCGGGGATGAGTACCTCGCCAGCCTCGATGACGGCCGCGAGGTGTGGATCTACGGCGAGCGCGTGGAGAAGATCACCGAGCACCCGGCCTTCCGCAACTCGGCCCGCATGATCGCCCGCATGTACGACGCCCTGCACGACCCGGCCCGCAGGGAGGTCCTCACCGCCCCCACCGAATGGGGTGGCTTCACCCACCGCTTCTACCGCGCGCCACGGACCGTCGAGGAGCAGCTGGCCTCGCGTGACGCCATCGCGGAGTGGCAGAGGCTCGCCTGGGGCTGGATGGGCCGTTCGCCCGACTACAAGGGGTGCTTCCTGGGAACCCTCGGCGCCAACGCGGAGTTCTACCGCGGCTACGAGGACAACGCCCGTGCCTGGTACCGCAAGGCGCAGGAGAAGACGTACTACATCAACCACGCGATCATGAACCCGCCGGTCGACCGCGGGAAGGGCGCCGACGCCGGTCAGGACGTGTTCGTCCGCGTCACCAGGGAGACCGACGAGGGCTTCTACGTCAGCGGGGCCAAGGTGGTCGCCACCGGCTCGGCGCTCACCCACCACACCTTCGTCGGCCACGTCGGCCAGGTCGCCATCCAGGACCCCGCCTACTCGCCGGTGTTCATCACCCCGACGAACGCCCCGGGCGTCAAACTCCTCTGCCGCACCTCGAACGAGTACCGTGCGGCCGCCCTGGGCAGCCCCTTCGACTACCCGCTCTCCAGCCGTCTCGACGAGAACGACGCGATCCTGGTCCTCGACGACGTGTTCGTCCCCTGGGAGAACACGTTCATCTACAACGACCTTGAGCAGGCCAACAAGTACAACATCCAGTCCGGTTACCTGACGCGAGCCTCGATGCACGGCTGTACCCGGTTCGCCGTCAAGATGGACTTCCTGGTCGGCATGCTCTCCCGGGCACTCGACGTCACCGGTGCCGGCCAGTTCCACGGTGTGATGTCGCAACTCGGCGAGGTCATCGCCTGGCGCAGCACCTTCTGGGCGCTGTCCGACGCCATGGCCAAGAGCGCCGTGCCGTGGCGGAACGGCATGGTCCAGCCCGACGCCGAGGCCGCTGGCGCCTACCGGGTCATGAACCAGCTCGCCATGCCGAAGATCAAGAACATCATCGAGCAGGTCGTGGCCAGCGGCCTGATCTACCTCAACTCGCACGCCGGCGACTTCAGGGTCCCGGAGATCCGCGGCTACCTCGACACCTACCTGCGGGGCACCGGAGGCATCGAAGCCGAGGAGCGCGTCAAGGTCATGAAGATGCTCTGGGACGCCATCGGGACCGAGTTCGGCGCCCGCCACGAGCTGTACGAGATCAACTACATCGGCAGCAACGACGTCACCCGCCAGACCAACCTCTTCGGCGCGCGCGGCAGTGGCCTGCTCGACCGCTGCCGTGACTTCGCCCAGAGCGCGATGGACGAGTACGACCTGGACGGGTGGACCGTGCCCGACCTGGTGGGTCCCGATGACGTCAGCATCCTCAAGGCCTGACCCGCCCCTCACCACCGCACGGCATTCCCGCCCACACCATCGGAGGGACCCATGGCCACCGCCATCGACGCCGCCCACGTCACCTACGAGGCACCCGACCTGGAGGTCGCGGAGAAGTTCCTGACCGCCTTCGGCATGACCAGGGTCGCGGGCAGCGACGACCACACCCTGTACATGCGGGGGACGGGCACCCAGCACCACATCCACGTCACCCGCAAAGCCGACAGGCAGCGGTTCGTCGGCGCCTCCATCGAGGTCGCCACCCACGACGACCTCGTCGAACTCGCCGCGCTGCCCGGCTCCTCGCCGGTGCGGAGGTCGACGGAGCCCGGCGGCGGCGACGAGGTCGTGATGACGATGCCCGACGGCATCGAGATCCGCGCCATCCACGGCCGGGCGAAGGCCGAGCCGATCACCGGCCGCGCCCCCTTCGTCCCGAACAACATCCGTGACAAGAACCGGGTCAACGCGACGGTCCGCGTCGCCACGGCACCCGCCACCATCGCGCGCCTCGGCCACTTCGTCCTGCATGTCAGGAACCACGACGAGTCGATGGCCTGGCTCACCGATCGCTTCAACTTCCTTCCGTCGGACTACTTCCTGCCTCCGGGCCAGGACGGCCCCGTCGTGGGCACCTTCGTCCGCCTCGACCTCGGCGAACAGCTCGTCGACCACCACTTCCTGCTGGTCCTGGAGTCCGACTGGGTCGGCGTCCACCACAGCGCCTTCGAGGTCACCGACATGGACGCGGTCATGAGCTCCCACGACTACCTCCTGCGGGAGGGCTACACCCCGGACGTGGGAGTCGGCCGTCACCTCCTCGGCAGCCAGGTCTTCGACTACTGGAAGGACCCCTTCGGCTTCCGGATCGAGCACTACACCGACGGCGACGTAGTCGACGCGAACCACCGTCCCGGCAGGTTCAACGGCACCGCCAGCGAGACCACCCAGTGGGGTAGCCGGCCGCCTCTGGAGTTCTTCGCATGACCGGCATCGCCACGCCGTCGGACGCGCCGCTCGACGAGTCGGTACGCGGCACCCTGCTGCGCGTCGGCTCGGCCACCGTCGCCAACGTCCTGCTCAAGCGCGGCCTGCGCAACGTCCTGATGACCGGCGTCCGGCCGCTGGCCCCGGGGCAGCCGGCCATGGTCGGCCCCGCCTACACCCTGCGGTTCATCCCGGCCCGCGAGGACCTCGACAGCATGGCCACCTACCGCCGCGACGACAACCTCCACCGCCGGGCCATCGAGGAGTGCCCGCCGGGCGCCGTCCTGGTGATCGACGCGTTCGGCTCCACCGCCGCCTCCTCCATGGGCGACCTGATGGCCGCCCGCCTCCACCACCGCGGCGTGGCCGGCGCCGTCACCGACGGCGGGTACCGGGACTCGGCGGCCATCCGCGCCACCGGCCTGCCCTGCTACCAGCGGGACAACGCCCCCCGGGCGACCCCGGTCGCCCTGTGTCCCATCGCCCTCGACGAACCCGTCGGCTGTGGCGGAGTCGCCGTCTACCCCGGTGACGTCCTCCTCGGCGACAGCGACGGCGTCGTCGTCATCCCTCGCCACCTGGCCGCCGAAGCGGCCCAGGAGGCCCTTGACACCGAGCGGTTCGAGGAGTTCGCCGCGCTGCGCATCGCCGCCGGCCGCCCCATCCTCGGCCTCTTCCCCGCCACCCCCGAAAGCCGACAGGAATACGACGCGTGGGTGGCCGCGGGCCGCCCCGGACTGGAGTGAACGATGGACATCAACCCCGAGACCCTGGCGTCCCTCGAAGTCCTGATCCACCCGGACAACCTCGACGAGGACCGGTGGATCGACTACCCGGACTACGGCTTCCGCCAGTACTTCCTGCACAAGAACGCCGAGACCGGCGCCAGCATCGCCCTCCTCGAGTACGAGAGGGGCGGCACCATCCCCACCCGGCACACCCACGCCTCGAACCAGTTCATGTACTGCCTCGAAGGCGACTACGAGTACACCGACTCCGGTCTCCGGCTGCGCCCCGGTTCCTTCTACATGAACCCCAAGGACCACCCCCACGGCCCCACCCTGGCCCACGAGCCCAGCCGCCTCATCGAGATCTACGACGGTCCGCACTACTACGAGAAGCCCGAGTACCACACCGAGGAAACCATCGGCGACTTCCTCGCCAAGGACTGACGGGCACCGCCCTCCACCCGCTCCTCCCGGGCGTTCCCACCCTCCGCCCACCGACCACACCAGGAGAGATGATGTCCGAGGCCACCAAGCCCCTGTTCGACACCGCCTCGGTCCTGGCCACCCTCGGCCTCGACCACCCGCACTCCGGTACGTACGCGGACTCCCTCGGCTGGGGCCCAGTCGAGGGCCGACCGGTCATCGAGGCGGTGTGCCCAGCCGACGGCGAGATCGTCGGCCGGATCTCCGCCTCCGACGCCGCTGACTACGAGGCCCTCGTCTCGGCCGCCGTGGAGCGTCAGAAGAGCTGGCGTGCGGTGCCCGCGCCGAGGCGCGGCGAGTTCGTGCGCCGCATCGGCCAGCTCATCGAGGAGAACCTCGACGACCTCGCCGCGATCGTCTGCCTGGACACCGGCAAGTCGATCATGGAGGCCAGGGGTGAACTCCGCGAAGCGGTCGACATGTCCACTCTGGCCGCCGGTCAGGCCCGCATGATGTACGGCTTCACCCAGCAGTCCCAGCGGGTCGACCACCGCATGTACGACCAGTGGCTGCCGCTCGGCGTCGTCGGCCTGATCAGCGCGTACAACTTCCCCGCCGCCGTCTGGGCGCAGAACGGGTTCCTGTCCGCGATCGCCGGCAACACGGTGATCTGGAAGCCCAGCCCGAAGGTCCCCCTGACCGCCGTCGCCATCCAGAAGATCGTCAACCGGGCGGCCGCTGAGACGGACTCGCGGGGCGTCTTCTCCCTCTTCATCCCCGACGACGACACCCTCGCGGAGAGGCTGGTCGCGGACGCCCGCGTCGACATGGTCTCCTTCACCGGCTCCACCCGGGTCGGCAGGAAGGTCGCCGAGATCGTCGGCTCCACCCTCGGCCGCCGTTACCAGCTGGAGTGCTCGGGCAACAACGGCTGCCTCGTCGACGAGACGGCCGACCTCGAACTCGCCGCGAAAGCACTCACGTTCGGCGTCGTCGGCACCACCGGCCAGCGCTGCACCAGTACCCGCCGCGTCATCGCCCACCACAGCATCGCCGACCGGCTGGTCGAGCTGATGAAGCGGTCCTTCGACCAGATAGCCGTCGGCGACCCGCGTGACCCGGGCACCGTCGTCGGCCCGCTCATCGACCGGCGGGCCGTGGAGGACTTCCGGAACGTCCTCGCCCAGGCGGAGAAGGACGGTGCCACCGTCGTCCACGGCGGCGGGGTCATCGACCGCCCCGGTCTGTACGTCGAGCCGACCATCGTCACCGGCGTCCAGCCGCACTTCGCCATCGCCCAGGAGGAGACCTTCGTCCCGATCGTCTCCGTCCTGACCTACGAGGACCTCGACGAGGCCATCGCCATCCACAACGACGTAGCCCAGGGGCTGGCGTCGGGGATGCACAGCACCAACGTCACCCACATCGAGACGTTCCTGTCGGCCCGCGGCAGTGACTGCGGCATCGTCCGCGTCAACATGGGGACCACCGGCGCCGACGTCGGCTCCGCCTTCGGCGGTGAGAAGGAGACCGGCGGCGGCCGCACGGCCGGTTCCGACGCCTGGAAGGGCTTCGCCCGCCGCCAGAGCGTCTGCGTGAACTGGGGCGGAACCTCCGCCTGGGACAGCCGCATCAGCCTCTGACGCTGAGCACCCGCGGAAGTCCCCGACGCCTCCCACGAGAAAGCACCGCACCATGAAGAAGCAGCGAATCCAGTCCGCCGCCGTCCGCGAACCGGCCGACGGGATGTGGTCCAACTGTCTCCGCGTCGACGGCCAGATCTTCGTCTCGGGCATGACCGCACGCGGCGACGACGGTGAGACCGTCCTCGGCGACACCGCGTACGAGCAGGCCAGGACCGTCTTCCAGAAGATCAGGGACCTCGTCGAGGCGGCGGACGCCGCGATGGACGACGTGGTCAAGATGACGATCTTCGTCACCGACATGAGCGACAACCACCTGGTCTGGAAGGCCCGCCGGGAGTTCTTCACGGGCGACTTCCCCGCCTGCTCCCTGGTCGAGGTCGCCGCCCTCGCCAAGCCCGAACTCCTCGTCGAGATCGAGGCCGTCGCCGTAGCGGGCTGTAGCCGCGGCTGACGAACGGTCAGTCGCAGCGGGCCGGCCGGCCCGGCCACGGACCTTGACCGCGGGCACCCACCCCACCCGCGGGCTCCCCCAAGGGTTCTCAACGACAGGACACACACCGTGACTCCACACACCAGCACTCCCGGCCCCGCCCCCGCCGGGCCGGCCGACTCCTCCCTGGCCGCCGCGGCCGAGGACCACGCACTGGTCAGCGTGCCCGAGGCCGAGCGCCGCAGCGGCTACCAACTGGCCCTCAGCCCCGTCAGTGTCGCCACCGCGCTCGTCGTCTTCGCCATCGCCGGCTTCACCGTGGTCCTCGCCGGTTTCACCGTCGGCATGATCGTCGGTGTTCTGGTAGCGGTGCTCGGCGTCGCCCTCGGCAAGGCGCTCGGACGGATGGCCCACGCCACCGGGATGTCGTCCACGCTCACCTCCCGGTTCTTCGGATTCGGCTTCAAGGGCTCGGCGATCGGCTCCGTCATCTTCGTCTTCATGATCCTGGGCTTCCTCGCCATGGAGTCCGCGCTGCTCTACCAGGGCACCCTCCTCATGTTCGACGTGCCCGACTCATGGACCTGGCGCATCCTCCTCTACGGACTCATGACCCTGGCGTGGATCGCGCTGGCCATCTTCGGACTCAAGCTCGCCCTGCGCGCCACCGGCGCCCTCACCGCCATCACCCTCCTCGTCACGATCTACATGATCATCGACATCTACGTCGTGCAGGGCGCCAGCCCGATGGACGTCTTCACCTACGAGGGGGTGGTCCCGGGGGGCCTGTGGGCCAGGTACGAGTCCGCGATATCGGTGATGGGCGCCACCGCCGGCACCATCGCCCTGGTCACCACCGACTTCGCCCGCTACTGCCGCACCCGCCGCGACGTGACCGTCCTGGCCGTGGCCGGACCGGTCACCCAGAACATCGTGATGACCGTGCTCGGCTCCCTCGTCATGATCGGCGGCATGCCCCGCGTCGTCGACCACCTGATGGCCGAGAACGCGGGCATGACCCGCGAGGCCGCCACCGCCAGCGGAAACGCCTTCGTCATGGAGAACACCGGCGCCTTCTTCGTCATCTTCGCGGCCTGGATAGGCTTCGTCACCATCTACGCCGCACAGGCTAAGGCCCAGGCCATCAACGCCTATTCGGGCTCCCTGTCACTGGTCAACCTCATCGACGCCCTCACCGGACGCAAGCCCGGCCGGGCTTCCATGGTGATCGTCGGAAACCTCATCGCCCTCGCCATGATCGCCGCCGGTATCCTCGGCAAGTTCAGCGAGTACCTCGCCTACCTCGGCGCGATGACCCTCGGTATGTGCGGCGTCATGATCGCCGACTACTACCTGGTCCGCCGGACCCGCTTCGACAGCGCCACCCACCGCGTGGAGAACTGGAACTGGGCCGGAGTGCTCACCCTCCTCATATCCGCCGCCGTCGGCGTCGTCCTGATGGCCACCGACGTCTTCGCGCTCGGCTTCCTCATCTCCCTCGTGCTGGCCATCGTCCTCTACCCGGTGCTGCGCGCATGGCTACCCGAAGGCACCGCGACCACCTTCGCCACCGGCGGCGAAGCGCGCACCGAAGCGCACTGACCCGGGCCGGGAGCCGTCCGCCCGCCGACTCCCGGCCCACCCGTATCCACCCGCGACTCGTTCCCCGGAGATCCGGCATGACCGACACCGTTCACGACGCGACACCCCGCACCGCCGTCCGGCCCCCCGACGCCCGCCAACTCCGCGACGCCCTGGGCAACTTCGCCACCGGCGTGATCGTCCTCACCTACCGGTCCGAAGGGCGCCACCACGGCGTCACCGTGAACTCGTTCACCTCGGTGTCGATGGACCCCGCCCTCGTCCTCGTCTCCATCCAGCGCACCTCGCGCGCCCTGCCATACCTCCTCAGACTGCCCTTCGCGGTCAACGTCCTCGGGGAGGACCAACTCGCCACCGCCATGCGGTTCGCGGGCCGCCCCCAGGACGCCCACCACGTCCCGTGGATCCAGGACACCCCCGACTCCGCGCCACGCATCAGCGGTTCGCCCGCCTACTTCCAGTGCACCCCGTGGGCCGACTACGACGGTGGAGACCACGTCCTGATCCTCGGCCTCGTCCACTCCTTCGGCCACACGGACGACAGCGGTCCCCTCCTCTTCCACCGGGGCAGATGGGGCTCCCTTGCCGGGGAGAGCGACGGACGGGGGAACCCGGCATGAGGCTCGCGACCGTACGCACCGCCGACGGCCGCGGCGCGGCCCGCCTCGACGACACCACCCTCACCCGAATCCCCGGCTACACCGACGTCGGCGCCCTGCTCGCCGAGGCCGACTGGCGGGAGATCGCTGCCGACGCGACCGGCCCGAGCCACCCCCTGACCCGGACCGACCTCGACACCGTCGTACCGAACCCGTCGAAGGTCATCTGCGCGGGCCTCAACTACACGTCCCACATCACGGAGATGGGCCGGGACCTCCCACGGTTCCCCACCCTCTTCGCGAAGTTCGCCGACACCCTCACCGGTCCCGCCGACCCGGTCAGCACCGTCGCGGAGGACCCCGCGATGGACTGGGAGGGCGAACTCGCCGTCGTCATCGGCCGCACGGCGTACCGGGTGAGCCACGACGCGGCGCACACCCACATCGCCGGCTACACCGTCGCCAACGACATCTCCCTGCGGGGCTGGCAGAACCGCACCGCCCAGTGGCTCCAGGGCAAGATCTGGGCCCGCTCCACCCCCGTGGGCCCGTACCTGGTCACCGCCGACTCCTTCGACCCCGCCGCAGCGACCCTGCGCACCACGGTCAACGGCACGCCGACACAGGAACACGCCCTGGCTGACCTGCTGTTCACCCCGGCACACCTGGTCTCCTACATCTCGACCATGGTCCCGCTCCACCCCGGGGACCTGATCCTGACCGGAACCCCCGGCGGGGTGGGGCACGCCCGCACACCGCGCCAGTACCTCGGGGCCGGCGACCGGGTCGAGGTGACGATCGACGGACTCGGCACGGTCTCCACCCCGATCCACTGACCGCACCGCCACCCCCGAACACGGCACGGCCCGCGGCCCGTCCGCCGCCGCCCGGGACCGACACCGGCCCCAGGGCGTTCTCCCGGGACACCGAGCACCCAGCGGCAGACGCGGGCGACGGCACATCCAGGCCGGTGGATGAGCGGCGAACGCCGAAGCCGACCACGAACCACGTCCCCGCGGCCAGCTCCCCGGGGCCCGGAGGCGGTGCGCGACGAACGGACGCTCCTCCCTGGAACGGAAGTGCGCCGGGTCCGTCGTGCACGGAGCTACTCGTTCCCCAGCTCCTTCTCGATGAGAGCGAACACCTCGTCGTCCACGAGGGGCACCAACTCCGTCTCCGCGATCGGCATGTCCGGCTCCGGACCCGTTCCCGTCCCCACCGCCGCTCCGTCGAACTCACGGAGCAGGAGTCGCAGCTTGTCCGCGACGGAGGAGGCCACACGGTCCTCGGGCGATGCGCCGCGCACTACGGTGTGCAGGCGGTCGAACGCTGCCAGCAGGTCCGACGGCTCGGGCACCTCCTCCTGTGGGAAGAGGTCCTCCTGGATGCGCGTGGCCAGTTGGGCGGGTGTGGGGTGTCGGAAGATGATCGTGCTCGGCAGGCGCAACCCCGTGGCCGCATTCATCCGGTTGCGCAGCTCGACCGCGGTCAGGGAATCGAACCCCATCTCGCGGAAGGACTGCTCGGGCGAGATGGCCTCCGCACTGTGGTGCAGAACCGCGGCTGCCTGGGACTGGACGAGTTCCAGCAGCGCCCGTTCACGCGTCTCGGGCGGACTCGTTGCCAGTTGCTCCCGCAGCCCGCCGTCCATACGGGACGCTGCCATCGGCCCCTCGGCGGCCCGCCGACGGACAGTACCCACCAGTCCCTGGAACAAGGCGGGGAGCTCGTTGGCCGCCGCCCGCTGCCGTAGGGAGGCCATGTCGAGCCGTGCGGCGACGACGTTGGGCCCGCCGACGGCGAGAGCGGCGTCGAAGAGGGCGAGCCCCTCGGCGGAGTCGAGTGGTGCCACTCCGGAGCGGGCCAGGCGGTCGACGTCCTGCTCGTCCAAGTGACCGGTCATGCCACTGGCCTGTCGCCATAGACCCCAGTTGACCGACACCGCGGGTAGCCCCTGCGCACAACGTCGCCGCGCCAGAGCGTCCAGGGCGGCGTTGGCCGCCGCGTAGTTGGCCTGGCCCGCCGTGCCGAGCACGCCGGCGACCGAGGAGAAGAGCACGAAAGCCTCCAGGTCGAGTCCAGCCGTCAGCTCGTCGAGGTTCTCCGCGGAGTGCGTCTTGGCCCGCAGGACCCGCTCAACCTGCTCGTCAGTGAGGGCTTCGACGACGGCGTCATCGAGGACACCTGCCGTGTGGATCACCGCGCCCAGCGGTCGATCGGCCGGTATGCAGGCGAGCTGTTCCGACAACGCCTCACGGTCTCCCGCGTCACAGGCGGCGACGGTGACCTGGGCGCCCGCTTCGACCAGCTCGGCTCTGAGTTGCTCCGCTCCTGGCGCGGCCGCACCGTGCCGGCTGGTGAGCAGGAGGTGCCGGGCACCGTGCTGGCTGACGAGGTGACGGGCGAGCAGGCTCCCCAGCGTGCCCGTGCCCCCGGTGATCAGCACGGTCTTCGCGGGGTCGAGCGGCCGGGGCAGGGTCAGGACGATCTTGCCCTGATGCCGGGCGTTGCGCATGGTGTCGAAGGCCTCGGGAGCATGACGGACATCCCAGACGCTGATCGGTGACGGCTGGAGCGCCCCCGTCGCGAAGAGGTTGACCAGGTCGCCCAGGGCCACCGCGACACGGTCGGGGTCCTCGACCATCAGATCGAACAACTGATAGTCGACACCCGGGTGGTCGACTGCCACGGTGCCCGGCTCGCGGATGTCGGTCTTGCCCATCTCCACGAACTGCCCCCCGCGGGGCAACAGATCGAGCGAGGCGTCGGTGAACTCACCGGCCAGTGTGTTCATCACCACGTCCACGCCCTCGCCGTCCGTGACCGTCAGGAACCGCTCACGGAAGCGGAGGTCGCGGGTGGAGGCGATGTGGTCGTCGTCGAGGCCCAGTTCGCGCAGCGTCGGCTGCTTGTCGGGGCTGGCGGTGGCGAAGACCTCGGCTCCCACGTGCTGGGCGAGCCGCACTGCCGCCATCCCCAGCCCCCCGGTGGCGGCGTGGATTAGGACGCGGCGCCCGGCGGTCAGCTTGGCGCCGTCCACCACGCCGAGCCAGGCGGTGAGGAACGCCACCGGTACGGCCGCTCCCTGGGCGAAGGTCCACTCATCGGGCATGCGTACCACACTGCGGGCGTCCGGGACGGCGGTCGGTCCCATGGCACGGGGGAGCAGACCCATGACACGGTCGCCCACCGCCATGCTGGTGACGCCGGGGCCGACCTCGGTGATCACCCCTGCGCCCTCGATGCCGATGGTCGACTCCCCCGGGTACATCCCGAGGGCGGTCAGGACGTCGCGGAAGTTCAGCCCCGCGGCGCGCACGGCCACACGCACGTGACCGACCGGCAGGCGCTCTGCGGCGTCGGGCACGGGAAGTGCCGTCAGACCATCGAGGGTTCCCTCGGCGCCGGCCGAGATCGCCCACGGTCCGTCCGCGGACAGCCGTACCGCACGGTCCTCGGGGTGTACCAGCCGCGGTAGCGCGATCCGCCCCTCGGCGGTCACGCGGATCTCCGGCTCCGTCGATGTCCCCAACGCACGCGCCGTCACGACGTACTCCGGGTCGTGGACGACGTGCGCCAGGACGAACCGCCCTGGGTGCTCGGTCTGCGCGGTGCGTACCAGCCCGGCCGCCGCGGCCTGGGCCGGACTGTCGCCATCCAGAGCAAGCACGAGACTCGACCCGACGAACCGCTCCCCGGCCAGCCATCGCCGCACCACGTGCAGCACCCGCACGACCGTTCCGCGGACGTCGGACTCGTCCGCAACGGGGAAGACGACGTGTGCGGGGACGGGATCAGGCAGATCGTCCAGGTCAGCCACGTCCTTGCCCAGGACGCACAGCGACCGGGGCATGGTGGCTACCGCGTCGGCGGTCGTCGTGTGGGACCAACCGATCCGGTACAACCCCCGCGCCGGCCCCTCGGCGGCCGCGCTCCCCTTCTCATCGATCGGCTCACGCAGGATCAGTGACTGGACCGAGGCCAGCGGCCGGCCCGAGGCATCCGCGAGGTCTACCGACAGGGCCTCGTCCTTCCCCGGTGCGACGCGGACACGCGCCGCCATGGCGCCGGTGGCGAAGAGTTCGACGCCGGCCCATGCGAACGGCAGGGCCGGACGTGTCGTGTCGCGATCCAGCCTGTCGAGCAACGCCCCGTGCAAGCAAGCGTCGAGCAACGCAGGGTGAATGCCGTAGCTCGCGGCGTACTGTTGCTGAGCGGTCGGCAAGGACACCTCGGCGAACACTTCGGCGCCCCGTCGCCATGCGGTCGTCAGACCCTGGAAGGCCGGGCCGTAGCTGTAGCCGATGACGGACAGCCGGGCGTAGAGCTCGTCGACGGGCACCGGCTCGGCGCCTTCTGGTGGCCAGGGGGCCGGATCGGCCTCATCACGCGAACCCGACGACGGCGTGAGCGTCCCGGTCGCGTGGCAGGTCCATGGGGCGTCAGTCGAGGCATCGGCCAGGCGGGCGTGCACGGCGAACGGTCGCCGGCCGGCCGGATCGTCGTCCTCGGTCTCACGCACGGCGACCTGGAGTTGGACCCCTCCCCGCTCCGGCAGATGGAGAGGCGCGTGGAGGATCAGCTCGTCCAGTCGTCCGCAGCCGACCTCGTCCCCGGCCCGCAGAGCCAACTCCACGAAAGCGGTGCCGGGCAGGATCACGCCGTCCGCCACCATGTGGTCGGCGAGCCAGGGCTCCGCCTGGCACGTCAAGGTCGTCGTCAGCAGTGCGCCGTCGCTGTCCGCGAGCGCCACGGCGGAGGCGAGCAGCGACTGGTTGTCGCCGCGCCCGCCCGTCGTGGTGGGGTCGAGCCAGTAGCGGTCGCGTTGGAACGCGTACGTCGGCAAATCCACCCGACGCCCACCAGCACACACCCGACGCCAATCCACCTCACCCCCCACCACCCAACTCTGCGCCAACCCCACCAACAACGACTCCACCTCACCCCGACCACGACGCCCCAACGACGCCACCACAACCCCCTCAGACCCACCCCAACCATCCACAACCAACCCAGACAACGACCCATCAGGACCCACCTCCAACACCTGACCAACACCCTCCCCCTCCAACCCCACCACCACATCAAAAAACCGCACACAATCCCGCGCATGCCGCAACCAATACTCCACCGACGCCAAATCCCCCGCACCCGCACGCCGACCCGTAACCGACGACACCACCGGCACCACCGGCTCACCAAACACCAACCCCTCCAACACCCCCCGAAACTCATCCAACATCGGCTCCACCAACGAAGAATGAAAACCATGACTCACCCCCAACCGACGCGTACGCACACCCCGCGCCGAAAACACCCCCGCCACCTCCAACACCGCCTCCACACACCCCGACACCACCACCGACTCAGGACCATTCACCGCCGCAACACACACCTCACCCTCACACCCCGCCAAAACCCCCAACACCTCCTCCTCACCCACACCCACCGCCACCATCGCCCCACCCTCAGGCAACCCCTGCATCAACCGCCCACGAGCCGCCACCAACACACACGCATCCCCCAACGACAAAACCCCCGCCACATGCGCAACAGCAACCTCCCCCACCGAATGACCCGCCAACACACCAGGCCGCACCCCCCACGACTCCAACAACCGAAACAACGCCACCTCAAACGCGAACAACGCCGGCTGCGCCCACTCCGTACGCTCCAACAACCCCTCATCCCCACCAAACACCACCTCACGCAACGACCCCGGCAACAAACCATCCAACACCCCACACACCTCATCCCACACCTCAGCAAACACCCCAAACGCCTCATACAACTCCCGCCCCATCCCCAACCGCTGCGCACCCTGACCCGCAAACACCAAACCCACCAACCCACCACCACCACCCACACCACCACTCACCACACCCACACCCTCACCACCAGCAGCCACCACACCCAAACCCTCCAACAACGCCTCCCGATCCCCACCCACCACCACCGCACGATCCTCCAAAACCGACCGCGTCCCCGCCAACGACCACCCCACATCCACCAACGAACAACCCCCACCCCCCCGACCCAAAAACTCCCGCAACCGCCCCGCCTGCCCCCTCACCCCACCCACACCACGCCCCGACAACACCAACGGCACCACACCCCCACCAGCACCAGCACCAGCACCAGCACCAGCACCAGCACCAGCACCAGCACCACTCAACTCCCCCACCACACCAGAACCAACACCACCCCCATCACACACACCACCCCCAGAAACCCCCTCCAGAATCACATGCGCATTCGTGCCACTAATACCGAACGACGACACACCAGCCCGCCGCACACCCTCACCAGGCCACGACCGAGCCCGCACCAACAACTCCAACGGCTCCCCCACCCAATCCACATACGCGGAAGGCTCATCAACATGCAACGTCCGAGGCAACACACCCGCCCGCATCGCCATCACCATCTTGATCACACCCGCCACACCCGCAGCAGCCTGAGCATGACCAATATTCGACTTCAAAGACCCCAGACACAACGACCGCTCAACAGACCGACCACGACCATAAGTCGCCAACAAGGCATTCACCTCGATCGGATCACCAAGCCGCGTACCAGTACCATGCGCCTCCACCGCATCAACATCCGAGGGGCTGAGCCGGGCGTCGGCCAGCGCGGCGCGAATGACCTCTTCCTGCGCCTCTTCGTTCGGCGCCGTCAGACCGTTGGACGCACCGTCCTGGTTCACCGCTGAACCCCGCACCACCGCCAGCACCGGATGCCCCTGACGCCGCGCCTCCGAAAGCCGCTCCAGCACCAGCATCCCCACACCCTCGGCCCAGCTGGTGCCGTCAGCCGCGGCGGAGAACGACTTGCACCGCCCGTCAGCAGCCAGGCCGCCTTGTTTGTCGAACTCCATGAACATGCCCGGGCTCGACATGATGGTCACGCCACCGGCCAGCGCGACGGAGCAGTCGGACTGGCGTAGCGCCTGCGCCGCCAGGTGCAGAGCGACCAGCGACGAAGAGCACGCTGTGTCCACGGTGATCGCGGGTCCCTGAAGGCCCAGGCTGTACGCGATACGGCCGGACAGCACGCTGTTGGACGTGCCGGTCAGGAGCTGCCCCTCGAATCCCTCCGGCGCCTGGTCGAGGCGGGTGGCGTACTCCTGGGCCATGGCTCCGACGAAGACGCCGGTGGCGCTGCCCTTGAGGGTGGACGGCACGATCCCGGCCCTTTCCAGAGCCTCCCAGGAGACCTCCAGGAGCACCCGTTGTTGCGGGTCCATCGCCAGGGCCTCACGCGGGGAGATACCGAAGAATGCGGCGTCGAAGTCCGCGGCATCGTGCAAGAAGCCACCCTGGCGCGATCCGGGAGTACTGTCGTTGCCGGGTTCGGGGGCAAGGGCCGTCAGATCCCAGCCGCGGTCGGTTGGGAAGGCGGTGATCGCGTCCGTCTCCTCCTCGACCAGGCGCCACAGGTCCTCTGGCGTGCGGACCCCGCCGGGGAGCCGGCAGGCCATGCCGACGACGGCGATCGCGTCGTCGTCCGTGTCGGGGCGTCCAACCGCCGGGGTGCCGACGGCGGCCTCTTCGGCCGCCGTGCCGAAGGACTCCTCGCGCAGCCGCTCGGCGAGTGCCGTGGGCGTGGGGAAGGAGAACAGCAGGTCCGATGGGAGTGACAGTCCGGTGGCCACGCCCAGGCGGTCGCGCAGCTCCACCGACATGTGCGAGTCGAAACCCGCGTCCCTGAACGTCGTCTCGCCGTTGACCCTGCTCGGATCGGTATAGCCGAGCACGGCGGCCGCGTGTCGGAGGACCAGGTCGAGCACGTGGGCACGCTGGCGGTCGACGCTCTGCGCCGACAACCCCCCGGGCACGGACCCGGTGGCAACCGGTTCGTCCCATGCGGTTTCGGAGGGCACTTCCTGGTGGACGGGTCCCTGCTGGACCGGGGCCCGCGTTCCAGCGTCACCGAGAGGCAGCCAGTGCCTCGTGCGCTGAAAGGCGTAGGTGGGCAGGTCCACCGTGTGGGCGTCGCCGAAAGCGGGCGTCCAGTCCACGTCGGCTCCGCGCACGTGCGCCTGCGCGAGGCTGGTGAGGAAGTGCTCGGCCTGCCCGTGGTCGCGCCGCAGGGAGCCAACGGAGTGCGCGGCTGCGCCCGTCCCTCCCCCTTCGCGGAGGGCTTCGGAGATCTCCTGGATCGGGAGGGTGAGCACGGGATGGGAACTGACCTCGACGAAAAGTCTGTTCCCCTCGTTGATCAACCGCGTCACGGCGTCGGAGAAACGCACGGTGTGCCGCAGGTTGCGCACCCAGTACGAGGCGTCCAGTTCCTCACCTGACAGCAGGCCGCCGGTGAGCGTCGAGTACATCGGCGTCTGACACGTCCGCGGACGAACGTCGGAGAGTTCGGTCTCCAGTTCCTCCGCGACCTGGGCCACCTGCGCCGAATGGGAGGCATAGTCGACCGCGACCCGGCCGACGCGCACCCCTGCCTCCTTCCAGGCGGCCAGCAGCGTCTCGACGGCCTCGGGCTCTCCCGAGATCACCGTCGCCGCTGGTCCGTTGACGGCCGCGACGGACACCGCGTCACCCAGCCCGGCCAGGCGTTCCTCGACGCGTTCCGGCGGGAGGGCCACCGACGCCATCGCCCCTTGTCCGGCCAACCGACGCGCTATCAACTGTGCCCGCCTGGCGGCGATCCGCGCGCCGTCCTCCAGGGACAGTCCGCCGGCGATCACCGCTGCGGCGATCTCTCCCTGGGAGTGCCCGACCACCGCGGCGGGCGTCACGCCGAACGACCGCCACAGCCGCGCCAGCGCCACCATGACGGACCACAGGGCCGGTTGGACCACGTCCACCCTGGACAGGTCACCCGACAGAGCGGTGGACAGGTCCCAGTCCACCCATGGGCGCAAGGCGTCCTCGCACTCCTTCAGGGCCGCCGCGAACACGGGGTACGACCGGGCCAGTTCCAGCCCCATGCCCGACCACTGCGGCCCCTGTCCCGGGAACACCAGCACCGGATCCGGTCCAGCACCGGAGACCCCCTGGAGCACGTCGACAGTGGGCTCGTCGTGGGCGAGGCGTTCGAGGGCGTCGAGCAGGTCCCTCCGATTCATCCCCAGGGCCACGGCCCGGTGAGCGAACCGCGAGCGGGAAGTGGCCAGCGTCAGACCGACGTCCTGGGGCCGCCGCCCGGGGTGTGCCAGCAGGTCGGTCCGCAGCCGTGCGGCCTGGTCCCGCAGTGACTGAGGGCTACGGCCGGAGAGCACCCACGGGAGGGGTTTCGCGTGCGTCGCGTCGTACGGCGTGGCCGCGACCGACGGCGTCTCCGCCTCCGCGTGCTCGGCCTCCGTCACCACGACGTGGCAGTTGGTGCCGCCGAGGCCGAAGGAGGACACGCCGGCCACGAGCTGGTGGTCCGGTGTGGGCCAGGGAGCGAGTTCGGTCTGGACCCGCAGCCGCAGACGCTCCAGCGGGATTCCGGGGTGTGCCGTGGAGTAGTGCAGGCTGGGTGGGAGGGCACGATTGCGCAGGCTGAGGAGCACCTTCAGCAGGCCGATGACACCCGCCGCCCCTTCGAGATGTCCCACGTTCGTCTTGACCGAACCGACCCGGACAGGGTCCCCGACGTCGTGGCCAGCCCCGATGGTGGCCCCCAGGGCCGCTGCCTCGACGGGGTCTCCCGTGGGCGTACCGGTTCCGTGCAGTTCGACGTACTGGGCGTGGGCCGGGTCGAGACCGGACTTCTCCCAGGCCAGGCGCAGCACCTCCGCCTGGCCTTCGCGGCTAGGTACGCCGAGCGCGTCGCCCCCACCGTCGTTGTTGACGGCGCTGCCACGCAGGACGCCGTACACGGTGTCACCGTCGGCGACCGCCTGTTCCAGCGTCTTGAGGACGACGACGCCTCCCCCTTCACCACGTACGTAGCCGTCGGCCTCGGCGTCTAAGGTCCGGCAGCGTCCGCCGGGGGACAGCGCGCCCAGGCGGGCCGAGGTGCTGGTGGAGCCGGGCCCACCGATCAGGTTCACCCCACCGGCGAGCGCGGTGGTCGCCTCCCCACGACGCAGGCTCTCGCATGCCAGGTGGACGGCGACCAAGGACGAGGACTGGCCGGTGTCCACGGCCATGCTGGGCCCGCCGAGTCCCAGGGCGTGCGAGACACGATTGGCGAGCATGGCCCGCCGGGTGCCGGTGAAGGTATGCGGAGTCAGAGCCCCTCCGCCGCGCTGGTGGGCCAGCTCGGCGTAGTCGTCCCACAGCGCGGAGGCGAAGACCGCCGTGCGCGCACCCCGGAGCGTGGACGGCACGATGTGAGCGTGCTCAAGAGCCTCCCACGCGAGTTCCAGCATCAACCGCTGCTGGGGGTCCATGGCCGCAGCTTCCCGCGGGGAGATCCCGAAGAACTCCGGGTCGAACGCGTCAATACGGTCGAAGAACCCACCATGTGTCAGGCCCGCGGCGTGCTCGGCACGTCGGGGCGGCGTCTCCCTGACGACCGTGCGGCCGTCGCGCAGCAGACGCCACAGTTCCTCGGGGCTCTCGACGCCCGGCAGCCGGCAGGCCATCCCGACCACGGCGACGGGCGCCGCCTCCTCCGCACGGTCCGGCCGCGCGGGTACGGAGCGCCGGGGAACGGTGGAATCCTTCATGTCATCGACAGTCATGTGCTGTGCTCTCTCGCCCGTTGATACTGGTCGGCGGTGCGCGGGAGTCCCCTCACGCACCCTGGCGTCCGTCCCCGGCCGCGCCGCGGCCCGCAGGATCAGCGGCTCGTCGGGGGTCCCACGGTCTCGGCCAGCCACTCCCTGATCAGCCGTCCCACCTCGTCGACATGCGGTTTCTCCATCATGGAGAAGTGGTTGCCGGGAGCGTCCATCGCCTGGCCCTCGGTCCATGTGGCCTGCCAGGCGGCGTCCGGCTCCGGCACCAGTGGTTCGGAAGCGCGGACCAGCAGGGTCGGTACGCCCAGCGGACGCACCGTGTAGTCGAGTCCGAAGTACTGGGCCCGTGCGGTGACCCAGGTGTCGTCACCGCGGTCGTCCAGGGCCGCGCTGTCCTGGTTGCGGTCCAGCAACAGCTGGGAGACCGGGACGTCCCAGCTCTCCGAAGCCATGCCCCCTGTCGCGTCCCAGCGGTAGGTGTCGATCAGGACCAGGGCGGCCGGCGGGGCGCCGCGCGCAGTGAGTAGATCGGCGACGACACTCGCGACGAACCCGCCGGAGGAGTAACCGAGCAGGATCCGCGGTGCGGTGGTGTCCGGCAGCACGGCCGCCTGGAGGCGGGCGAGGGCGGTCGCGGAGGCGGGGAGTGACTCACCCGGCAGGAAGCCGGGGAGGGAGAGCACCGACAGGTCGTGGCTTCCCTGGAAGCCTCGTGCCAGGCGCAGATACTGCTGTGGGCTCGGCTGCCACGCGAAAGAGGGCCAGCAGAGGACTTCCGGGCCGTCTCCGGTGCTCAACCGCACCCGCTCCACCTTCACACCGGGCTCGGCCTCCTCAGCGGTGAACTGGGGGCGCAACAGCGCGACATGCCGCAGTGCCCGGGTCGCTTCCTTCATTCTGCCCTGTCGGCAGGCCTCAACGAAGATTCCGCTCAGCCCCGCCGCGGGGCCCTGGTGTGACGACTCCGGCTCAGGAGCGGTGTGGGGTCCTTCGGCACCCGTGGCCTGGAGCTGCTTGCAGCAGTGGGTGGCCAGGTCCGCGGGCGTGGGGTGGTCGAAGATGACGGTCGCGGGCAGCCGCAGGCCGGTGGCGGCGGTCAGCCGGTTGCGCAGCTCCACGGCGATGAGCGAGTCGAACCCCATGTCGGGGAACGCGGCGTCCGGTGCCACCGCCCCGGCGGACCCGTGTCCGAGGACGGTCGCGACGTGGGAGGTGACCAGATCGAGGACGTGGCGACGCCGGCCGGCGTCGTCGAGCCCGGCCAGCCGTGCGCGCAGGGCCTCGGGTCCGTCGGCGGTGCCGGTAGGACGCGTTGCCCGTCGGCGGCTCGCCGGACGGCTGAAGCCGCGTAGCAACGGGGGGAGTTGCTGCGGCTCGATGGTGGCGAGGGTGCCCATGTCGAGGGCCGCCGGCATCAGCAGTGCCTCGCCGCTGCGCAGCGCGGCGTCCATGAGCGCCAGTCCGTGTTCGTTGGTCATGGCCGCGATGCCACCGCGCGCCATGCGCTGGTGGTCCGCCTCGCTGAGGTGGCCGGTCATGCCGCTGGCCTGGCCCCAGTAGCCCCAGGCGAGGGAGGTCGCGGGCAGACCCGACTGCCGACGGCGGAAGGCCAGGGCGTCCAGGTACGCGTTGGCCGCGGCGTAGTTTCCCTGTCCGCCACCGCCCAGCAGGCCGGCGGCGGAGGAGAAGAGCACGAACCACTCCAGGTCGAGCCCGGCCGTCAGTTCGTGCAGATTCACCGCGGCATCCAGCTTGGGCCTCATGACCCGCTCCAGCTGTTCGGGCGTGAGGGTGTGGACCATGCCGTCGTCCAGTACGCCGGCCGCGTGAACCACGCCGACCAGGGGGAACCGACCGGGCAGGGAACCCAGCAGATGGGACAGCTGCTCGCTGTCGCTGGTGTCGCAGGCCGCGACGGTCGTCTCGGCGCCCAGCTCCGTCAGCTCCTGGCGGAGGTCCTCCGCCCCGGCTGCCTCGGGGCCGCTGCGGCTGACCAGCAGAAGGTGGCCGACCTGGTGACGCTCGACCAGGTGCCGGGCCACCAGTCGCCCCAGTGTTCCAGTCCCACCGGTGACCAGTACCGTGCCCTCGCGTGGCAGACGCCTGGGCACGCGCAGGACGTTCTTACCGATGTGGCGGCCCTGCGCCATGAACCGGAAGACTTCGGGAGCTCGCCGCAGGTCCCACAGCCGCACCGGCGGCGGGGCTGCGTGCCTGGCGGTGAGCGCGCCCACCACCTCCTCGAGCAGGTCGCCGATGCGCCCCTCGCCCGCCTCACGCAGGTCGAACGCCCGGTACCGGACGTCGGCCCGGACCTGGGCGATGTCCTCTGCCGAGCGGATGTCGGTCTTCCCCATCTCCAGGAAGCGTCCGCCGGGCGCCACCAGCTCCAGGGAGGCGTCGACGAACGCTCCAGCCAGCGAGTTGAGCACGACGTCCACGCCGCGCCCGGCGGTGACCTTCCGGAATCGCTCAGCGAAGCCGACGTCGCGGGACGAGGCGATGTGGTCCTCGTCCAGTCCCATCGCCCGTAGCACCGGCCACTTGTCGGGATGCGCGGTTGCGAACACCTCCGCGCCCCACCAGCGCGCCAACCGCACGGCGGCCGTGCCCACTCCGCCGGCACCGGCGTGGACCAGCACCGTCTCGCCTGCCCGCAGGGCAGCCAACTCGGCCAGTCCGTACCAGGCGGTGGCGTAGGCGATCGGCACCGAGGCCGCCGTGTCCCACGACCAGTCCCGCGGGACGGGTACGAGCAGCCGTGCGTCGACGGTCACTGACGAGGCGAACGCGCCCGGCAGCACGCCCATCACCCGGTCGCCCGGGGTGAGCCCCGTGACCCCTGGCCCCACCTCCTCGACCACGCCGGCGCCCTCGCCACCCGTGGCCTGAACGCCGGCCGACTCCGCCGGCACCATGCCGAGTCCGCCCACGACGTCGCGGAAGTTTAGGCCCGCGGCGCGGACCCGGACCCGGACCTGGCCCTCCCCCGGTCCGTCGAGGGCGTCGGGCGCGGTCACCATAGCCACGTCGTCGAGCGTGCCGGACTCCCCCATCGTGAGGCGCCATTCCAGTGCGTCGTCGGGCACCAGCAGGGCTCCGCCGGACTCCACTCGCCGCAGACGCGGGACGAGTACTCCGCCCCGGCCGCCCAAGGCCACCTCGCCTTCGCCAGCGTCCAGGCAGGCCAGCGCCGGGGCCAACATCTCGGGCCGTACGGGTTCGCTTCCAGTCTCCAGGAGGCCGAACCGGCCGGGGTGCTCGGCCATGGCCGATCGCACGAGTCCGCGTACCGTCGCACCGACCATGTCGACGGTGGCGAGGGGGTCCGCGCCCGTGTCCACGGCGCCGGTCGTGACGACGACGAGGCGGGAGCTGCCCCACCGTTGCCCGGTGACCCAGTCCCGCAGGACCGCGAGCACACCCGTCGTCACCTCGCGCGCGGCCGACGCGGTACGGGCGAGGTCGGCGTCCAGGTCACCCCGTACGGGAAGAAGCACCGTCCCAGGGAGCAGAGTCCCCGCGTCGAGGGCCTCGGACAGGGCGGCCAGGTCGGAGTAGCGGGATGTGCCCGGTGCGCGGAAGGTGGGCTCGTCACTGGCGTCTCCGTGGGTGCCAAGCACGGCCCAGTCCGGTTCGGGGGCGGCCGGGGGCGTCTCCTGCCGGGGTTCCCAGCTCAGGCGGAACAGGGAGTCGTGGTGAGGTGGGCGGGCCGCCCGGAGCCCCGCGGCCGTGACGGGGCGAGAGACCAGCGAGGCGATGGTCGCCACCGGCTGGCCGGTCTCGTCGAAGGTGTGCACCTCCATGGTGTGGTCGTCGGTGTAGCGGGAGCGGACTCGCAGGGTCGTGCTGCCGGAGGCGGACAGGGAGACGCCGTTCCAGGCGAACGGCAGGAAGACCCGTGCCGCGCCGTCGTCGGCGGCCACCAGTCCGGTGTGCAGGGCCGCGTCAAGCAAGGCGGGGTGGATCCCGAAGCGTTCGGCCAGCTCCTCCTGGTCCTCGGGCAGGCTGACCTCGCCGAAGACCTCTCCGTCCCGGCGCCAGGCGGCTCGCAGGCCGGTGAACGCTGGTCCGTACTCGTAGCCGACCTGGCCCAACCGCTCGTAGAACTCCCCCAGCGGTACCGGTTCGGCGTCGGCCGGGGGCCAGGCCAGCGCGCCGCGGGGGGAGTCGGCGGCGGTCTCGCGGGTCAGCACACCGGAGGCGTGCTGGGTCCACGCGGAGGTGTCCCTCAGCGTGGACGTCCGGGAGAACACCTCCACCGGCCGAGCGCCGTCGGCCGCTTCGGCGCCGACCACCACTTGAAGGTGCGCCTCCCCGCCGTCCTCAAGCACCAGGGGTGCCGACAGGGTCAGCTCGTCCACCAGCGGGCAGCCGACCTCGTCGCCCGCGCGCAGGCACAGCTCGGCGAAGGCGGTACCCGGAAGCAGAACCGAGCCGTTGACCCGGTGTCCGGCGAGCCACGGGTGACGGGCCAGGGACACGCTGCCGGTGAGGGTGACACCCTCGTCATCGGCGCGGGACAGTGTGGCTCTCAGCAGTGGGTGTCCGGTTCCGGCCAGGCCGAGTGCCGCGATGTCGGTGACGGCGTCGTCCTCGGTGCCGTCCAGCCAGAACTCCTCGCGCTGGAAGGGGTAGCAGGGAAGGGGCACCGGGCCGCCCGTGTCCTGGGGAACCAGAGTCGTCCAGTCAACCCGCATGCCGCGTACGTGTGCCTCGGCGAGGGAGTGGCAGAAGCGGCCCAGCCCGCCCTCGTCGCGCCTCAGGGTCGGCAGGGTGACGGCCCTGGCCTCCATCTCGTCGAAGGTCTCGCCCAGCCCGACCGCGAGCACCGGGTGCGGACTGGCCTCGACGAAGACGTCGTAGCCCCGGTCCAGCAGATGTCGGGTCGCGGTCTCGAACTCCACCGGCTGACGCAGGTTGCGGTACCAGTAGTCGCCGTCCAGGGTGGCGGTGTCCTCGGGCCCACCGGTGACGGTGGACACGAAGACGGTGTCGCACGAGCGGGGGCTGACGTCGGCGAGCAGCTCGCGCAACTCGTCTTCGATCTCCTCCACGTGGGCGGAGTGCGAGGCGTAGTCCACCGGTATGGACCGCGTCCGGACGCCGTCGGCGCCCCAGGCGTCGACGAGCGCGTGGACGGCCGCAGCGGAACCGGACACGATGGTGGAGGAGGGGCCGTTGGCGGCGGCGATCGTGATGTCCCCCGCGCCCTCCGCGTCGGCCGTGAGCCGACGGCGCACCTCGTCGCGGGACAGTCCTATCGACGCCATCGCACCCTTGCCCGACATGCGGCGCAGCGCGCGGCTGCGGACGGCCACGACACGCGCGGCGTCCCGCAGCGTGAGCGCCCCGGCGACGTAGGCGGCGGCGATCTCGCCCTGGCTGTGGCCGACGACAGCGGCGGGCTGCACCCCGTGGGCCCGCCACAGGGCCGCGAGGGAGACCATCACCGCGAACAGCACCGGCTGCACGACGTCCACCCGCTCCAGACCGGGGGCTCCGGGGTGCTGCCGCAGCACCTCGGTCAGAGACCAGTCGACGTGCGAGGCGAGGGCCTCTTCGCAGGCGGCGACCTCGGTGGCGAAGGCCGGGGAGGTCTCCAGAAGCTCCTGCGCCATGCCAGCCCACTGTCCGCCCTGGCCGGGGAAGACGAACGCGACGCGGCCCACCGGCCCGGCGGTGCCCTCGATCACGGCGGGGGCGGACTGGCCCTGGGCCAGCGCGTCGAGCGAGGCGAGGAGGTCATCCCGGCTGTCGGCGATCACCACGCTCCGTCGGGGCAGTGCGGCCCGATGGTACGCCAGGGTGGAGGCAATGGCCGGAAGGCCGGTCCCGGGATGGTCGGCGAGGTGGTCCCGGAGCCTGGCCGCCTGGGCGAGCAGGGTCGGCCGGTCCTGTCCGGACACGAGGAAGACGGCGGGGTGCGGGGCGTCGGGCTGTTCGACGACCGGTGCCGACGGCTCAGACGGCTCCTCCACGGGCGCTTCTTCGATGATGAGGTGGGCGTTGGTGCCGCTGATGCCGAACGAGGAGACGCCGGCCCGGCGAGGGTGGCCGGCGCGCGGCCAGTCGCGGGCCTCGGACAGCACTCGCACGGCGCCGGTCTCCCAGGCGATGTGCGGGGACGGCTCCTCGGTGTGCAGGCTCCGGGGCAGACGATCGTGGCGCAGGGCGAGCACCATCTTCATCACCCCGGCCACACCGGCTGCGGCCTGGGCGTGACCGATGTTGGACTTCACCGAGCCCAGCCACAGCGGTTCGTCCCCCTGCCGGTCCTGACCGTAGGTGGCGAGCAGCGCCTGGGCCTCGATCGGGTCTCCGAGCTTGGTGCCCGTTCCGTGGGCCTCGACCACGTCCACCTCGGACGCGGCGAGGCGCGCGTTGGCGAGGGCGGCACGGATGACCCGCTCCTGGGAGGGGCCGTTGGGGGCGGTGAGCCCGTTGCTGGCTCCGTCCTGGTTCACCGCCGAACCGCGGATCACCGCGTGGATCCGGTGGCCGTTGCGCCGGGCGTCGCTCAGGCGTTCCAGCAGCAGGACCCCGCTCCCCTCGCCGGGCCCGAATCCTTCGGCACCGGCGCCGAAGGCGCGGCAGCGGCCGTCCTCCGCCAGCCCCCGCTGACGGCTCAGCTCGATGAACGCGGCGGGAGACGACATCGCCGTGACTCCGCCGGCCAGAGCGAGGGTGCACTCCCCCTGCCGCAGCGACTGCACGGCGAGGTGGATCGCCACCAGGGAGGCCGAGCAGGCCGTGTCGACGGCGATTGAGGGCCCCTCGAGGCCGAAGACGTAGGAGACGCGGCCGGAGACGACGCTCCCCATGTTGCCGGTAGCGACGTAGCCCTCGACGGCGGGCGGGATGCCGTTCCAGCGGACCGCGTAGTCGGAGGAGATCGCCCCGGCGAAGACTCCGGTCGGAGACCCTTTCAGGGACAGCGGGTCGAGCCCGGCGCGCTCGAACGCCTCCCAGCACGATTCGAGGAAGAGGCGCTGCTGCGGGTCCATGGCGAGCGCCTCGCGCGGGGCGATACCGAAGAGGGCGGCGTCGAAGCCGCGGACGTCCCGGAGGAACCCGCCACCGCGCACGTAGGTCGTCCCGGGGTGGTCGGGGTCGGGGTGGTACAGCGTCGCGAGGTCCCAACCGCGGTTCTCGGGAAATGGGGAGATGACGTCCCGCTCCTGGTCGACCACCTGCCACAGGTCGTCCGGGGAGTCGATGTCGCCAGGGAGCCGACAGGCCATGCCGACGATGGCGATGGGCTCGGTCGTGGCCGCCCACAGCTGCTGGTACTGCTCACGCGCACGCTCGGTTTCGGCGGCCGATACCCGCAGCGCCTGGACCAGCCTGTCGGTTGAGGTGGTCGGGGTGGAACTGGTCATGGAGAGGTCCTCTCCTCATGTGCTGACGGGATCATTCGTGGTCGCCCAGGAACATGTGGACGAGGGCGTCGGCGTCCATCGTGGCGATCGACTTCTCGCCCTCCGCGGGACCGAAGCTCGCGGTGGCGTCCTCGCCCCTGGCCAGCCGCAGGAGGACGTCGGCGACGCCGGCCTCCTCGAACCGTGCGAAAGGCAGGGTGGCCAGCGCTCGGCGGATCTCGGCTTCCCGTGTGTCCTCGGGTGCGGCCGGGGTGCTGGGGGCCAGCTCCTTGAGCAGTAGCCGGGTGAGTGCGACCGGCGTCGGGTGGTCGAAGACGAGTGTCGCCGGGAGCCGCAGGCCGGTGGCGGAGGTGAGCCTGTTGCGCAGCTCCACAGCGGTCAGCGAGTCGAACCCCAGGTCCTGGAAAGCACGTTCGGGGTCGACGGCCTGTGGGGAGGTGTGTCCCAGAACGGTGGCGGCGTGCGTGCGCACCAGGTCGGTCACATAGCTCTCCCTGGCCGCCGGCGGGATCGTGACCAGCCGGTCGGCGAGCGCCTCCGGCGCTGCGTCGGCCGCCACGGCGCGGGCCGGTCGACGCCCGGTGGAGCGGACGAGAGTCCGCAGGATCGGCGGAACCTGTTCGGGAGAGGCCGCACACAGGCCCCCCAGATCGATGGCGGCGGGCATCAGGAGGGGCTCGCCGCTGCGCAGCGCGATGTCGAACAGCTCCAGCGCTTCGTCGTTGCTCAGGGGCAGGATGCCCCCGCGTTCGAACCGTTTCCTGTCGACCTCGTCGAGGTGGCCGGTCATGCCGCTGGTCTCGGACCAGTAGCCCCAGGCCAGGGAGACCGCGGGCAGACCTCGTCCGTGGCGGTATGCCGCCAGGGCGTCGAGAAAGGAGTTGGCGGCCGCGTAGTTGGCCTGACCCGGTCCGCCGAACACGCCGGACGCGGAGGAGAACAGCACGAACCACTCCAGGTCCGCCCCGGCGGTCAGCTCGTGCAGGTGCGTCGCGGCGTCGAGTTTCGGCCGCAGAACTCGTTCGGTCTGTTCGGGGGTGAGGGCGTGGATCATGGCGTCGTCCAGCACGCCGGCGGCATGGATGACGCCGGCCAGCGGACGGTCGGCGGGTAGGACATCCAGTAGTGACGCCAGTTCGTCGCGGTCGCCGACGTCGCACGCCGCGATGGTCACCTGGGCGCCCAAACCGGTCAGTTCGGCCCGCAGCTCCTCCGCCCCCGGGGCGTCGGGGCCGCGACGGCTGGTCAGGAGCAGGTGCCCGACGCGGTGTTCGGTGACAAGGTGCCGGGCCACCAGGCGGCCCAGCGTTCCGGTCCCGCCGGTGATCAGCACCGTGCCCGTCGTGGAGGGCCGCTGGGGGACGCGCAGGACGTTCTTGCCGATGTGGCGGCCCTGTGCCATGCGGCGGAAGACTTCCGGCGCTCTCCGGATGTCCTGTGTCGTCACCGGAAGGGTGCCCACGTGGCCCTTGGTCAACGCGTCCACGAGGTCACGCAGCAGCTCGACGAGTCGTTCCGGGGTGGCCTCACGCAGGTCGAACGCCCGGTAGTGAATGTCGGCCCGGACATCCGTGATCTGCTCGGGGGAACGGATGTCGGTCTTGCCCATCTCCAGGAACGTCCCGTCGGGTGCGACCAGGCGCAGGGAGGCGTCGACGAACTCGCCGGCCAGGCAGTCGAGCACGACGTCGATCCCGCGCCCACCGGTGACCTCGCGGAAGTTCTCCTCGAACGCGAGGTCCCGGGACGAGGCGATGTGGTCATCGGCCACCCCGAGCTCCCGCAGCACGTGCTGCTTGTCAGGGTGACTGGTGGCGAACACCTCGGCGCCCCACCAGCGGGCCAGTCGCACTGCGGCCATCCCCACGCCGCCGGCACCCGCGTGGACGAGCACGGACTGGCCGGCGGCGAGCCCAGCCAGGTCGCCGAGGCCGAACCAGGCGGTGGCGTAGGCGATGGAGACGGAGGCGGCGGTCTCCCAGGACCACGCCTCGGGGACGGGGACGAGCGCGTGGGCGTCGACGACGGCGATCGATCCGAGGGAGCCGGACACCAGTCCCATCACCCGGTCCCCGACCGCCAGTCCTGCCACGCCGGGTCCGGTTTCCAGGACCCAGCCGGCGGCCTCACCTCCTATGCCGCCCTCGGCGGGCACCACGCCCAGTCCTACCACCACGTCACGGAAGTTGACTCCCGCCGCCCGGACGCGGATCCGGACTTCGCCGTCCTTCAGGGGACGCCACGCCTCGTCGGACGCGGCCAGGGACAGGTCGTCCAGGGAGCCGGAATGGCCCACGGTGAGCCGCCATCCATCCTCCTCCGGCGTCGTCAGCACGCCTCCGGGCCCGAACGGCCGCATCCGGGGCACCAGTACGGCGCCCGTGGCACCGATCGCCACTTCGGGTTCGGCGCATGCCAGGGCCCGATGCAGGGTCTCGGACCCAGTCCCGTGAGGTCCGAGGTCCACCAGCCCGAAGCGGCCCGGGTGCTCGGCCAGTGCGGAACGCAGCAGACCGCGAACGGCGGCACCCGCCAGGTCGGTCGTCGCCCCCGCCGCGGTGGCGCCATGGGTGATCACGATCAGGCGGGAGGCCGCGAGCCGCTCGTCGTCCAGCCACGCCCGCACCACACCGAGCGCGTCGAGAACCACGTCCCGCACCGTGCCGGGCTCGGGAGCCGTCTCATCGGCCGATGCGGCGGAGGGGCTGTAGAGCACGGCCGTTGGTGTCATACGGCCCCGGTCCAGCGCGGCAGTCAGCTCGGCCACGTCCTGGTAGGTCTCCGCCGTCGGCAGCGCTTCGGTGAGCTGCCGGCTTCGGCGCCCGAGGACGACCGGGTCACCCCCGGGGACGGACGTGGTCGGCGGTGCGTCGACCCATGTAAGCCGGAACAGGGCATCGGAGGTAGCCGCCTGCTCCTTCGGAGCGGCTAGCGCGGCGGGACGGGAACGCAGTCCCCTGATGGACATGACGGGGCTGCCCGCCGGATCCCAGGCGGCCACGGACACCTGGCCGTCACGGTCGGTCGTGACACGGACACGAAGAGAGGTGGCCCCTGTGGCCGTCAGTCCGAAGTCGTTCCACACGAAGGGCAGGTGGACGGACTCCTCCCCCGCCCCCTCCTCGGTGACGGAGAGCAGCGTCGCGTGCAGCGCGGCGTCCAGCAGCGCGGGGTGGATGCCGTACGCGGTCGCGGTCGCGCGTTCCTCTTCGGGAAGTTCCACCTCGGCGAAGGTCTCCGCGCCACGCCGCCAGGCCGCTTTGAGCCCCTGGAACGGCGGGCCGTACTGGTATCCGGCCCGCTCCAACCGTTGGTAGAAGTCGGTGGTGTCAGCCGCTTCGGCCTCGGCGGGGGGCCATGTCCCCACAGCTCCCGGCGCCGAGCCCGGGTCGGCGGCGACAAAACCGCCGGCGTGGCGCGTCCAGGCCGTGTCGAAGCCGTCAGCACGACGGGAGTGAACGGTCACCGCCCGGCTGCCGCGGGGGTCCTCGGGGCCGACCCGCACCTGGAGTTCCACCTCGGCGTGCTCGTCCAAGACCAGCGGCGCCTCGAAGGTGAGCTCCTGGAGGTGTCCGCAGCCGACCTCGTCGCCCGCGCGCACGGCCAGTTCGGCATAGGCCGCTCCGGGTACCAGAACCGTGTCGCCGACCGCGTGTCCGGCGAGCCAGGGCTCGGACTGGAGAGACAGTTTGCCCGTCAGGACGCGGGTGTCCTCGCCCGCGAGCCTCAACGCCGCTCCCAGCAGCGGGTGACCGACGTTCCCGAGTCCGAGGGCACCGAGGTCGGTGTGGCGGTTCTGCTCCGGGGTGAGCCAGTAGCGTTCCCGCTGGAAGGGGTAGCAGGGAAGCTCGACTCCGGCGGAGGACCCTGACAGGGCGGGCGTCCAGTCAACGTGCACCCCGTGGACGTGTGCCTGCGCCAGGGAGAGCAGAAACTCCCCGGGACCGCCCGAACCGCGCTGTAGCGTGGGGACGGCGTGGGCCGGGGCGTCGCTGGCGTCGAAGGTTTCGGTAAGGCCCATCCGCAGCACTGGGTGGGGGCTGATCTCGATGAAGGTGCCGTATCCCAGGCCCAGGAGGTGACGGGTCGCCGCTTCGAACTCCACGGTCTGCCTCAGGTTCCGGTACCAGTATTCGGCGTCCAGCCTGGTGGTGTCCAGCGGTTCCCCGGTCACGGTGGAGCAGAAGAGGGTCTGCGTCCCGGTCGCCGTGAGACCGGAGAGCGCCTTGGCCAACTCGTCCTCGATCTCTTCGACGTGTGTGGAGTGCGAGGCGTAGTCCACGGCGATCCGGCGGGCGCGGACACCGTTCCTCTCGCACTGGGCGAGCAGTTCGTCCATCGCCTCCGGCTCACCCGCCACCACCGTGGAGCCCGGTCCGTTGGCCCCTGCCAGGGACAGTCGTCCCTCCCAGGCCGCGAGGCGGTCCGTGGCGGCGTCCCGCCCCTCACCCAGTGACGCCATGGCCCCTCGTCCCGCGAGCCGGACGATGGCCGCGCTGCGCCGGACGACGACCCCGGCCGCGTCCTCCAGCGACAACGCTCCGGCGACGTGCGCGGCGGCGATCTCACCCTGGCTGTGGCCGACGACACCGGAGGGTTCGACGCCGTGCGCCTGCCACATCGCGGCGAGCGCGACCATCATGGCGAACGAGACCGGTTGGACGACGTCGACGCGATCCAGGCCCGGGGCCCCGGGAGCGCCCCGGAGGACGTCGGTGAGCGACCAGTCGACCAGTCCCGCGAAGGCGACCTCGCAGTCGGCGATGGTGGCGGCGAACACCGGGGAGGTGTCGAGTAATTCCCTGCCCATCCCCTCCCACTGAGCGCCCTGGCCGGGGAAGACGAACGCCACCCGGCCCGGTGTGCGGGTCGCCCCGGTGACCAGCTGCGGCGTGGGCAGGCCGGCGGCCAGGGCACGCAGCCCATCGGTCAGTTTCCCCCGTTCGGAGGCCACGATCACGGCCCTCTGGTCCAGGGCCGAGCGGGTCAGAGCCAGCGCGGCAGCGATGTCGGCCGGTTGCAGCTCCGGCCGTCCCTCCACGAAGTCGGCGACCCGGTCAGCCTGCGCCGCGAGGGCGGCCTGGCTCTTGCCTGAGACCAGCCAGGGCACCACGGGGGTGCGCCAGGCGTCGTCCGTGGGCCCGGCGGTGTCCTCCTGGTCACCGGCCGACGCGGTGTCCTGCTCCGGAGCTTCCTCGACGATGACGTGGGCGTTCGTCCCACTGACCCCGAAGGCGGAGACCGCCGCCCGCCGGGGCACCTCGCCACGGGGCCAGTCCCGGGCCTCGGTGAGCAGTTGGACGGCGCCGGCGTTCCAGTTGATGTGCGGCGAGGGCTCGTCCACATGGAGGGTCATGGGCATGACGCCGCGCTGGAGGGCAAGGACCGTCTTGATGATGCCCGCCACCCCGGCCGCCGGTGCGGTGTGGCCCAGGTTCGACTTGACCGAACCGAGCCACAACGGACGGTTCTCGTCCCGCTCCCTGCCGTAGGTGGACAGCAGCGCCTGGGCCTCGATGGGGTCGCCCAGAGTGGTGCCGGTACCGTGCGCCTCCACCATGTCGATCTGCCTCGAGCCCACTCCGGCGTCGGCGAGCGCCGCCCGGATGACCCGTTGCTGGGAGACGCCGCTGGGCGCGGTCAGACCGTTGCTGGCGCCGTCCTGGTTCACCGCACTGCCGCGGACCACGGCGAGGATCCGGCGTCCGTCGCGCAGCGCGTCGGACAGCCGCTCGACAACAAGAACACCCATGCCCTCGGACATGTTGGTGCCGTCGGCCGCCGCCGCGAACGCCTTGCAGCGGCCGTCAGGGGCCAGCCCACGCTGCCTGCTGAAGCTGACGTAGATGTCCGGCCGGGCCATGACGATCACGCCCGCCACCAGGGCGCGGGAGCACTCGCCACGTCGCAGTGACTGGGCGGCCAGGTGCAGGGCGACCAGCGAGGCCGAACAGGCGGTGTCCACCGTCACCGCGGGCCCTTCCAGACCGAGGCTGTAGGCGATGCGGCCGGAGAGGACGCTGGAGGCGACGCCGGTCATAGCGTGGCCCTCCAACTCCGCCGGCAGCTCCGTCCCACTGCCGTATCCGGTGGAGTAAGCCCCGACGAACACACCGGTCCGGCTGCCGTGCAGGGACAGAGGGGCGATCCCGGACCGCTCCAACGCCTCCCAGGAGCCTTCCAGCAGGAGCCTCTGTTGGGGGTCCATGGCGAGCGCCTCGCGCGGGGAGATGCCGAAGAGTTCGGCGTCGAACTCCGCGGCGCCATCGAGGAATCCGCCCTCGGTGACGTACGAGGTGCCGGCCTGGTCCGGGTCGGGGTCGAAGAGCTGCGCCAGGGGCCACCCCCTGTCCCGCGGGAAGGGTTCCATCGCGTCCCGGCCCTGCTCGAGCATCTGCCAGTAGTCCTCCGGCGAGGTGACCCCGCCTGGCAGTCGACAGGACATGCCCACGATCGCCAGGGGTTGTGCCGCCGCCTCTTCGACGTACTGCAACTGCCGACGCGCCTGGCGTAGGTCAGCGGTCGCGCGCTTGAGGTAGTCGCGGAGCTTTTCTTCGGTGTTCACGCCTTCACCTCGTGGGAAAGTGCACGGTGCCTCAGGGGGAAGCGCCTGCCCGGTGCGGTCAGTGCGGGTCATGCTGAACCCAGTTCGCCGTCGAGGAAGTCGAACAGCTCGCTGTCACTGGCCGTTGCCAGTTCCTCCTCGCCGGAGGCCGTAACAGCCGACGAACCGGTGGCGTCCTGCCACCGTGTGAGCATGGAGCGCAGCCTTCCGACGACCTCGGCGCGGCCTTCGTCGTCATGTGCGGCGGGTGTCTCGAGCACGGCCTCGAGCCGGTCCAGCTCTGCCCGCAGCGGCGCCATGTCGTCGACGGAACCGGACAGTTCGCTGAGCAGGTGCTCGGCGAGCGCCTGCGGGCTCGGGTAGTCGAACACCATGGAGGAGGGCAGGACCAGCCCGGTGACCGCCTGGAGGCGGTTGCGCAGCTGCACGGCGGTGAGCGAGTCGAAGCCGAGTTCCTTGAACGCCCCGCTCGGATCCAGGGCGCTGACGTCCGGATGGCCGAGGACGACGGCGATCTCGCTGGTCAGCATCTCGAGCACGAGGAACGTCTGTTCCGTCGGGCTCTGTCCACGGAGCTTGTCGCGGATCCCCGCCGCCGGGTCACCGTCCGTATGCTCCTGCGTGGCGCCCGGGGAGTCGGCCAGTGCGGCACCGACCTCGGGGATGTCCTGGATGAACCTGCTGGGCCGCTCGTCGGTGAAGATGAACGTGAACCTGTCCCACCGCAGGTCGTTGATCACGCGGTAGGTCTCGTCGTGGTCGAGGGCCTGGCGCATCGCCGCGGTGGCGAGTTCGGGTTCCATCGTCATCATTCCGTGGCCCTGGGCACGCTCACCGACGGCCCCGTCGGCCATACCGCCGCCGGCCCAGGTGCCCCACCCGATCGTGGTGGCGGGCAGGCCTTGGTCGCGGCGCCATTCGGCGAAGGCATCCACATAGGCGTTGCCGGGCGTGTAGTTGCCCAGACCGGGGAAGCCGAAGGCGGAGGCCGTGGAGGAGAACAGGACGAACGCCGACAGGTCGTCCTTGACAGTCAGTTCGTGCAGGTTCCGCGTCCCGCCGACCTTGACTCGCAGCACCGCGTCCATCTGTCCGATGGTCAGTGTGGTCAGCATGGCGTCATCCAGCACCGCCGCGGTGTGGAAGACCGAACGCAGTGGCGCGGACGCGCATGCCCCGTCGAGAAGTGTGGCGAGCGCGTCCCGGTCCGTCACGTCACAGGCGGCGACGGTGACCCGGCCGGCACCCGCCTCCAGAAGCTCGTGCTCGAGTTCCGCAGCTCCGGGAGCC
This sequence comes from Streptomyces sp. AJS327, assembly GCF_013450295.1. GTDB lineage: Bacteria > Actinomycetota > Actinomycetes > Streptomycetales > Streptomycetaceae > Streptomyces. The sequence goes on along the minus strand of NZ_SKBR01000001.1, from coordinate 1,757,417 downwards.
TCCGCACCTCTGCGGCTGATGAGCAGAAGGTGGTCGGCCCCTTCCTGCGCCAGCCAACGGGCCACGTTGGCGCCGATGCCGCCCGTGCCACCGGTGATCAGGGTCGTTCCCTCCGGCGTCCAGCGCCGGGCGGGCGTCCCGTGCAGCGGTGCCCGCGACAGCCGTCGGCCCAGTGTGCCGGAGGCCCGCAGGGCCAGCTGGTCCTCACCGTCGGTGCACGTCAGTGCATTGGCCAGCTGCCGCACCGTCTCCTCGTCGGGTTCCGCGGGCAGGTCGACGAGTCCGCCCCAGCCTGCGGGGTACTCCAGCGCCGCAACCCTGCCGAGACCCCAGATCTGCGCCTGTGCGGGGTCGAGGTGCCGGTCGGCGGGACCTGTACGGACCCCACCGCTGGTGACGGCCCACAGACGTCCTCGTTGGCCGGCGTCCGCCCACGCCTGGACGAGTAGCAGAGTGGCCGCGGTGCTGGCCGACACCGCGTCGTACCCGGTGGCCGTGCCCGTGGCGAGGCCAGTCAGCGTCAGCACCCCCTCGACGTCGAGGTGCTCGGCGAGGGTGGCGGCCAGCTCGTCGCGGTCGGCGTCCGGGGAGACGACGAGACGGGTCACCTGGGCTCCGCCGTCCGTCAGGGCCCGTTCGCACATCGCTGTCACGGGATCTGCCTCATGCCCGGGCGAGTGGGCGAGCAGCCAGGTGCCGCCAGGCCGGGGGTCACCGGCCGGGATCTGCGCCGGTTTCCACACCACCCGGTAACCCCAGGAGTCGAGCGCGGCGGTGTCGCGGCTGCGCCGCCGCCAAGCCGACAACGTGGGGAGGACGGCGGCCAGGGACCGGTGTTCGTCCTCCGGCCCGTCCCCGCGGGTGCCGATGGTCGCCGCGAGAGCCTCCAGGTCCTCGCGTTCGACCGCCTCCCAGAACATGCTCTCCACCTCGTCGGGTCCCACGCCACCCCCCTGGGCAACGCCAGCCGACGGGGTGTCCAGCCAGTAGCGGGTGCGCTGGAACGCGTACGCGGGCAGCTCGACGTCGGTGGCGAGCTCGGGGGACAACAGCGGGGACCAGTCGGGACGCAGCCCCTGGGCGAAGGCTTCACCCAACGCCGTGTACATCTGCCGAGGGCCCGGAACGTCGCGGCGCAACGTGCCCCAGGCCACTGCCTCGTGGCCGCCGTCCTCGAAGATCTCCGTCAGGGCGGGAACCAGGACCGGGTGCGGGCTGACCTCGATGAAGTGGGTGTACCCGTCGTCGGCCAGGCGGCGCACGGCGCTCTCGAACTCCACCGGCCGGCGGAGGTTGGTCAGCCAGTACTCCGCGTCGAGCCGTTCCCCGTCGACCATCTGGCCGGTGACCGAGGAGGCCATCGCCACACGGGCCGGCCGCGGTTCGATTCCTGCCAGCTCCTGCCTGATCTCCTCAGCGAGGACGTCCACGTGTGGCGAGTGCGAGGCGTAGTCGACGGCGATGCGCCGTGCCCGCACTCCCTCCTCCTCGCAGAGGACCATCGCCCTCTCCACGGCCGCCGGGTCTCCGGAAACCACGGTGGCGCGCGGTCCGTTGGCCGCGGCGACCCAGACCTGACCGACGTCCTCAGGGACGCGCTCCAGCAGTTCCGCGGCTGCCGAGCGGTCGAGGGCGACCCATGCCATCGCGCCGCATCCGGCGAGGCGGCGAATGGCCTTGCTGCGGTTGATCACCACGCGCGCGCCGTCGACCAAGGACAGCCCGCCGGTGACGACGGCCGCCGCGATCTCCCCCTGCGAGTGGCCCACGACACCGTCGGGCGTCACGCCGAACGACTGCCAGACCCGGGCGAGGCCGACCATGACGGAGAAGGAGACCGGCTGGACCACGTCGACGGCATCCAGGCCGGGGGCGTCCGCGTCCTGGCGCAGGACGGCGGTCAGGGACCAGTCGACCAGCCCCTCGAACGCCTCCTCACACTCGGCGACGGCCTGCGCGAAGACTGGGTTCCCGGCGAGCAGGTCGCGCGCCATGCCGTCCCACTGGGCGCCCTGCCCGGGGAAGACGAGTGCCACGCCACCGAGCGCCGTGCCGCCGCTGCCGCACACGACGTTCTCGGCCGGGTCTCCCCCAGCCACCGCCGTCACGCCGTCACGCAGTTCCGTCATGTCCTCGGCCACGACGACGGCCCGGTGGTCGAGAACCGCCCGTCCGAAAGCCAGCGAGGTGGCGACGGCCGAGACCGGGACGTCCGGGTGTTCCGCGCTCCACTCGCCCAGGCGCGCGGCCTGTGCCCGCAGCGCCCGGTTGTTGTGGGCGGACAGGACCACGGGCACCGGCCCGGTGGGGCCTTCGGCCGGGGCGGTGGTGTGTTCGGCATCCTCGACGATGATGTGCGCGTTGGTGCCGCTGACGCCGAAGGAGGAAACCCCTGCGCGGCGGGGTCGGTCCTCATCCCGCTCCCAGTCACGGGTCTCGGTCAGCAGCTCGACTGCACCGACGGACCAGTCGACGTGCGGGGAGGGCTCATCGACGTGCAGGGTGCGCGGCAGCTTCCCGTGCCGCATCGCCATCACCATCTTGATCACACCGGCGATCCCCGCCGCCCCTCCGGAGTGGCCGATGTTGGACTTCACCGAACCCAGCCACAACGGACGCCCCTCCGGGCGGCCCTGCCCGTACGTCGCCAGCAACGCCTGCGCCTCGATCGGATCGCCCAAGGACGTCCCCGTACCGTGCGCCTCCACCGCGTCCACCTCATGCGGAGCCAGCCCCGCGTTCACCAGCGCCGCCTTGATCACCCGCTGCTGCGAAGGCCCGTTCGGCGCCGTCAGACCGTTGGACGCGCCATCCTGGTTCACCGCCGAACCCCGCACCACCGCCAACACCCGATGTCCCAGCTCCCGCGCCCGCGACAACCGCTCCACCAACACCAGACCCACACCCTCGGCCCAGGCGGTGCCGTCGGCGGCGGCAGCGAACGCCTTGCACCGCCCGTTGGCCGCCAGGCCACGCTGCCGGGCGAAGTCGATGAAGGCGAGGGGGGTCGGCATCACGGCCACGCCGCCAGCGAGCGCCATCGTGCACTCGCCCAGGCGAAGGGCCTGGATCGCCTGGTGAAGGGCCACCAACGAGGAGGAACAGGCCGTGTCCACCGTCACCGCGGGACCCTCCAGGCCCAGGGTGTAGGCGACGCGGCCGGAGATGACGCTGGTCAGCCCACCGGTCACCGCATAACCAGCCACCTGGTCCTGTATGGCTGGCTCCGCGATGGCACCATAGGCGGACGCCGTGCCCCCGATGAACACCCCGGTGGAGCTGCCCTGCACGGAGGAGGGGTCGATACCGCCCCGTTCGAGGACCTCCCAGGACGCCTCCAGCAACAGCCGCTGCTGCGGGTCCATCGCCAGCGCCTCACGCGGCGAGATACCGAAGAACCCCGCGTCGAAGTCGGCCGCGTCGTGCAGGAACCCACCCGACCGCGCGTACGTGGTACCCGGGTGGTCCGGATCCGGGTGGTAGAGCCGACCCAGGTCCCACCCCCGATCGGTGGGAAAGTCCGTGATCCCTTCCCCACCCTCGGCCACCAACCGCCACATGTCCTCCGGCGAACCGATACCACCGGGATAGCGACAGGCCATGCCGACGATGGCGATCGGATCGTCGTCAGGGAGCGCCAGGGCTCCGGCCGACGGTTCGCCCACGGCCGTCGCCTCGGTGCCCAGGAGTTCGCCGAGTATGTGTGTCGCCAGCGCCGTCGGTGTGGGGTGGTCGAAGATCACGGTGGCCGAGAGCCGTACGCCGGTCGACTCGTTGAGACGGTTGCGCAACTCCACGGCCGTCAGCGAGTCGAAACCCAGCTCCTGGAAGGCGCGCGTCGGCGCGACGGCGGCCTGGGAGGAGTGGCCGAGAACGTCGGCGGCCCGGGTACGGACGAGTTCCAGCACGGTGCGGTGACGGTCGTCAGAGCTGAGGCCGGCCAGCTGCTTGGCCAGTTCGGACTCCGGCTCGTCACTCTCGTCGGCTTCGAGCAGTCTGGCGACGTCGGGCAGGTCGGCGATCAGCGGCTGAGGACCGGCGGCGGTGAAGACCGGTACGAACCGTCCCCAGTCGATGTCGGCGACCAGCAGGTGGGTCTCGCCGTGGTCGAGTGCTTCCTGAAGAGCCTGCACTGCCAGGTCAGGCTCCATGGCACTGATACCGCGGCGGGCCAGACTCTTCTCAGCGTCACCGGTCGAGGCCAGCCCGCCGCCCGCCCACGCCCCCCAGGAGATGGCGGTGGCGGCCTGCCCCTGAGCACTGCGCCACCGCGCGAACGAGTCCAGGTAGGCGTTGGCGGCCGCGTAGGGACCCTGACCAGCACTGCCCCACACCCCCGCCTGGGAGGAGAAGAGCACGAAGGCGTCCAGCGGTCCGGGCAGCAGCTCGTGGAGGTTCCGGGTCCCCGTGACCTTGGCGGCCAACGCGGCCGCCACGTCCTCTGTCGTGATGTCCACGAGCCGGCCGGAAGGCGCCTCACCGGCGGCCTGCACGACCGCTGTGACATCGAGGCCGGACACCAGCTCGGCCAGGGCGTCACGGTCAGCGACGTCGCACGCGGCGACGGTGACTCGGACACCCTGCGCCAGCAGTTCCTCACGCAGCTCCGGGGCACCCTCGGCTGAGATGCCCCGCCGGCTCGTGAGCACGAGGTGCTCGGCGCCCCGTGCCGCGAGCCAACGGGCGACGTGGCCGCCCAAGGCGCCGGTGCCGCCGGCGACCAGGACAGTGCCCCTCGGGCGCCAGGGGGTGTCGGGCTCCCGCTCGATGAGCGGGGCGCGCATCAGGCGGCAGGCCAACAGGCCGGAGCCGCGCAGGACGAGCTGGTTCTCGCGATGGACGCCGCTCAGCGCGGCGAGCGCCCTGTCCCACGCGACGTCGTCCAGCTCGGCGGGCAGATCCAGCAACCCACCCCAGCGGTCGGGATGTTCCAGCCCGATGACGCGGCCCAGTCCCCACAGCGACGCCTGCTCCGGGTCGGTGACGTCCAGCACCGCGCCGCGGGTGGCCAACCACAGCGAGGCCTCCAACCCGGCCCGCTCCATGGCCTGCACGAGGGCCACGGTGGCGGCGGCCGTCCCGTGGAGCGACAGCACGCCGTTCAACGGCTCCTGAGGGAGGCCGTCGGTCTCCGTGCCGGTGAGCACCCGAGCCCCGGTGCCGGCGAGCCTTTCGGCCCAGCTGTCACGCTCGGGGCCGTCGTCGCCCAGCAGCAGCCAGGTGCCGGTCAGCGGCCACGCCGTCCGGTCGGCGAGTGGCTGCCAGTCGACTCGGTAGCGCCAGGAGTCGGCGGTAGCGCGGTACAGCGCGTTCTCGCGCCACGAGGTAAGTGCGCGCAGCGCCTCACCGTCCAGGGCGAGTTCACCGCGCTCGACCGCCGCCCAGAATCCGTCGTCAGCCTGGACGGATGGGCTGTCGATCCAGTACCGGCGCCGCTGGAAGGGGTAGGTGGGAAGGTCGACGCGGTGCTCGGGAAGATGCCAGTCGACAGGCAGGCCGGAGACGAACGCCTCGCCCAGGGACAGCGACAGCCGATCCATGCCGCCTTCGTCGCGCCGCAGCGTTCCGACGACGGCCGCAGCGGCCCCGAGCGACTCGACGGTCTCGCGCAACGGTACGGCCAGCACCGGGTGCGCGGAGACCTCGACGAAGGTGGTGAAGCCGTCGTCCAGCAGCGCACGGGTGACCTGTTCGAACCGCACGGTTTCGCGCAGGTTCTCGTACCAGTACCCCTCGTCCAGGCCCGCAGTGTCCACCGGCCCGCCGGTGAGCGAGGAGTAGAGGGGGATCGTGGAGGAGCGGGGCCGGGTACCGGCCAGCTCCTGGACGAGTTTTTCGCGCAGGGGCTCCACCTGGGCGGAGTGCGAGGAGTAGTCCACGTTGATACGCCGGGCACGCTCGACGGAGGCGAGCGTCGCCTCCAGGCCCTCGATGCTCCCGGACACCACCACCGAACGAGGGCTGTTAACGGCGGCGATCGACACGCCGTCCGGCAGGTCGATCTCGTCTGCGGGCAGCGGGACGGAGACCATACCGCCCTGGCCGGCCAGCGCGGCGACGGCCCGCGAGCGCAGCGCGACCACGCGGGCCCCGTCCTCCAGCGGCAGTCCTCCGCAGACCACGGCGGCAGCGATCTCACCTTGGGAGTGACCGACCACGGCCGCGGGCTCCACGCCGTGGGAACGCCATACGGCCGCCAGCGAGACCATCATGGCCCACAGCAGCGGTTGGACGACTTCAACCCGTTCCTGTAGCTGCGGGTCCGTGAGAGCCGCGTGGAAGTCCCAGTCGACATAGGGGGCCAAGGCCCGGTGGCAGTCCTCCATCGACTCGCGGAAGACCGGTGAGGCGTCCCAGAGGCCGGCGGCCATGCCCACCCACTGGGACCCCTGGCCGGGGAAGACGAACACCGGGCGGGCCTCGTCGGTGACTACCTGTCCGGTGACCACCGCTCCGGTCGTCCTGTCGGTCTCCACCGCGGCCAGTGCGGCGAGCGCCTCCTCGCGGTCGTGAGCCACCACCACGGCCCGGTGATCAAGGCTCGCGCGAGTGTGGGCCAGTGCGCCGGCTATGGTCACCGGCTCCAGATCGGCGTTCCGCGCGGTGAACTCCCGCACCCGGGTGGCCACTACGCGCAGGGCCTTGCGGGAACCTCCCGAGATCACCCACGGCAGGGGGCCGACCGGTGCCGCGGCGGGCTCGGACGGCTCCGCGTCCTCCACCGCCTCCTCGACGATGAGGTGCGCGTTGGTGCCGCTGGCCCCGAAGGAGGAAACCCCGGCGCGGCGGGGTCGGTCCTCATCCCGCTCCCAGTCACGGGTCTCGGTCAGCAGCTCGACTGCACCGACGGACCAGTCGACGTGCGGGGAGGGCTCATCGACGTGCAGGGTGCGTGGCAGCTTCCCGTGCCGCATCGCCATCACCATCTTGATCACACCGGCGATCCCCGCCGCCGAGGCCGAGTGGCCGATGTTGGACTTCACCGAACCCAGCCACAACGGACGCCCCTCCGGGCGGCCCTGCCCGTACGTCGCCAGCAACGCCTGCGCCTCGATCGGATCGCCCAAGGACGTCCCCGTACCGTGCGCCTCCACCGCGTCCACCTCATGCGGAGCCAGCCCCGCGTTCACCAGCGCCGCCTTGATCACCCGCTGCTGCGAAGGCCCGTTCGGCGCCGTCAGACCGTTGGACGCGCCATCCTGGTTCACCGCCGAACCCCGCACCACCGCCAACACCCGATGTCCCAGCTCCCGCGCCCGCGACAACCGCTCCACCAACACCAGACCCACACCCTCGGCCCAGGCGGTGCCGTCGGCGGCGGCAGCGAACGCCTTGCACCGCCCGTTGGCCGCCAGGCCACGCTGCCGGGCGAAGTCGATGAAGGCGAGGGGGGTCGGCATCACGGCCACGCCGCCAGCGAGCGCCATCGTGCACTCGCCCAGGCGAAGGGCCTGGATCGCCTGGTGAAGGGCCACCAACGAGGAGGAACAGGCCGTGTCCACCGTCACCGCGGGACCCTCCAGGCCCAGGGTGTAGGCGACGCGGCCGGAGATGACGCTGGTCAGCCCACCGGTCACCGCATAACCAGCCACCTGGTCCTGTATGGCTGGCTCCGCGATGGCACCATAGGCGGACGCCGTGCCCCCGATGAACACCCCGGTGGAGCTGCCCTGCACGGAGGAGGGGTCGATACCGCCCCGTTCGAGGACCTCCCAGGACGCCTCCAGCAACAGCCGCTGCTGCGGGTCCATCGCCAGCGCCTCACGCGGCGAGATACCGAAGAACCCCGCGTCGAAGTCGGCCGCGTCGTGCAGGAACCCACCCGACCGCGCGTACGTGGTACCCGGGTGGTCCGGATCCGGGTGGTAGAGCCGACCCAGGTCCCACCCCCGATCGGTGGGAAAGTCCGTGATCCCTTCCCCACCCTCGGCCACCAACCGCCACATGTCCTCCGGCGAACCGATACCACCGGGATAGCGACAGGCCATGCCGACGATGGCGATCGGATCGCGCATCTGGTCCTCGAACTCCGACAGTCGCCTGCGCAGCTTGTTGAGGTCCGTCGTGGCCCGCTTGAGATAGTTGCGGAGCTTTTCTTCGTTGCTCATTTCACGTCACCAGTTCCAGAGCCACGTCAGGGAGTTTCGAGTCGGTCGTCGAGGAGGTCGAAGAGTTCGTCGTCCGAGGCGTCTTCGACCGTGTCGGTCAGGGCCTGGTCCTCGCCGGCCCCGACGGAGTTGTCCAGGTGGGCCAGCAAGGCGCGTAGTCGCACGGAGATCTCGTCCCGAGCCGTTGTCTCCGCCGACAGCGAGAGCACCGACTGCTCCAGCCGCTGGAGATCCCCCATGACCGGGGCTCCGCCGCCCGTGCCCCCTCCGACGACCCGGCCAAGCACACTGGCGGCGAGGGCGGCGGGAGTGGGGTGGTCGAAGATCGCCGTCGCGGGCAGTCGTACGCCGGTGGCACGGGTGAGGGCGTTGCGCAGCTCAATTCCGGCGAGCGAGTCGAATCCCGCGGCCTTGAACGGCTGTTCCGCACCGAGGCTGCTGCCGTCGCCGTGCCCGCGCCCGCCCAGGACGGCTGTCGCGTGTTCACGGACCAGGTCCACCACGAGTCGCAGACGCTCGGACTCCGACGCGGCGGTGAGCCGCTGACGCAGTTGCTCGACCCGCGCGTCGTGCCCGGCTGGCGCCATCGTGTCGTCGTGGGTGACCAACGCGCGGATCTCGGTCAGTTCGCTCAGCAGCGGACTGGGGCGTTCGGTGGTGAGGAACCCGGCGAACCGGTCCCAGTCCACGTCGGCCACCACCGTCGCGGTCTCGTCCAGTCCCACGCTCCGGGACAGGGCGGTGAGCGCGGCCGGTGGGGGCAGGGCACTCAGCCCCTGGCGTTCCAGGAGACGAAGGGCGTCCTCGTCCTGGTGCGCCGCGTCCGCGTCGTCCCAGGGCCCCCAGGCGATGGTGGTCGCCGTGCGGCCGTGGGCCCTGCGCCGGTCAGCCAGAACGCCGAGGAAGGCGTCGGCCGAGGCATGTGCCGCCTGCCGGATGCCGCCCCACACGCCGACGTGGGACGAGAAGAGCACGAACGCGTCCAGCACGGAGTCCCGGAAGATCGCGTCCAGGTGCGCCGCCCCGGTCACCTTGCCCTGCCAGACCCGCGCGCAGGCGGCCAGGTCGGTCTCCCCCAGCCCACCGGCGTGCGTCTCGCCCACGGCGTGGACCACCGCACGCACCGGCGGCCCGGTGGTCTCCACCTCCGCCACCGCGGCCTCCAGCGCGGCGCGATCGGCCACGTCACAGGCCACGGTCACCACGTCGGCGCCATGGACCTCCAGTTCCTCGCACAGCCGGGCGGCGCCCGGTGCGTCCGGCCCGCGACGGCTGAGCAGCGCCACGCGTTCCGCTCCCTGCTCGACAGCCCAGCGGGCCACGTGGGAGCCGAGTGCTCCCGTACCACCCGTGATGAGCACCGTGCCGGTGGGCAGCCATTCGTCCGCGCCGTTCCAGGGCCGCGCTTCCTCCCGTACCAGACGGCGCGCCCGCGCGCCGTCCGTGCGTAGCGCGACCTGGTCCTCCCGTCCGGAGGCGATCACCCGGGCCACGTGGGTCCACGTCCCGGCGTCTAGCGGCCCCGTGGGCAGGTCGACCAGACCGCCCCAGTGCTTCGGGAGTTCCAGCGCCGCAACGCGGCCGAGCCCCCAGATCGTCGACTGGCGCGCGTCACCCAGCGGTTCGCCGGGCACGACGGGGAAGGCGCCCCGGGTCACGCACCACAGCCGCCCGCCACAGTCCGCCTCGGCCAAGCCCTCGACCAGTGAGCCGGTGGTCACCCACCCGCGCGGCAGGTCGGGAAACTCCGGGTGACGGCTCTCGTCGAGCCCGAGCAGTGAGACGAGCCCGCCCACTGTGTCCCGGGCGGTGGAGAGTTCCTTGAGGACACCAGACACGTCGGTGTCCTCAACCTTGACGGGGACGACGGACTCGGCTCCGAGCTCCTCCCACGCCCGCACGCAGTCGGCGACGACCTGTTCGGGCACGCCGGGGGGGACGATCATCCACCACTGGCCGGTCAGGGCGCACGATTCCGCGGCGGGCGGCACCAGCGGCCGCCAGGTGACACGGTACCGCCACGAGTCGACCTGCGATCGGGCCAGCCGCCGGCGTCGCCAGGAGGACAAGGCGGGCAGGACTTCCGCTAAAGAACCCTCACCCACCTCGCCACCGGTCTCACGCAACGCCGTGGCCAGTTCCTCGGCGTCACCACGGTCCACGGCCTCCCAGAACCGCGCCTCGTCCCAGATCGGCACGGCGTCGGTGAGCGTCTCGTCCGCCTCCAGCCAGTACCGGCGGCGTTGGAACGGGTAGGTCGGCAGGTCAATGCGGCGACCACCGCTGCACACGGCGGCCCAGTCGACGTCGGCCCCCACGGTCCACGCCCGACCGAGACCTTCCAGCAGCGCGACCGATTCCGTCCGGTCCTTGCGTCCCAGGGACGTCACGGTGACCGCGTCCGGCTCGGCCAGGCACTGCCAGGCCATTCCCGCCAGGGCACCGTCCGTGCCGATCTCCAGCAGGTGACGGACACCCAGGCCCTCCAGCTCCGCCACCGCGTCCGCGAAGCGGACCGGCTCCCGGACGTGCCGCACCCAGTACCCGGCAGTCGTCCACTCCTCCCCGTCCGCCACGGTGCCCGTGAGTGTGGAAACCACGCCCTGGGGCAGGGGAAGGTAGTCCAGCCCCTCGGCCACCGCGCGGAACTCGTCGAGCATCGGATCCATGAGCGGTGAGTGGAATGCGTGACTCACCGACAGGCGCCGAGTCTTCGCGCCCCGCCTGGAGAACTCCTCACCGAGGGCGACCGCCACGTCCTCCGCTCCGGAGACGACGGTGGCCGCGGGTCCGTTGACAGCGGCGATCCCGACCACCGACTCGTCATGGCACGCCAGCGCCGCGCGGACCTCCTCCTCCGACGCGGCGACGGCCACCATGGCACCACCGGAGGGGAGTGCCTGCATGAGTCGTCCCCGCGCGGTCACCAGACGGCAGGCGTCCTCCAGCGACAGCACCCCGCTCACGTGCGCGGCGGCGATCTCACCGACCGAGTGGCCGATCACGAAGTCCGGCCGGACACCCCAGGACTCGACGAGCCGGAACAGCGCCACCTCGAAGCAGAACAGCGCGGGCTGGGCCCACCGGGTGGCGTCGAGCAGCGCGGGGTCCTCGCCCCAGACGATCTCATTCAACGGAGCGGGCAGCGAGACGTCCAAGACGGCGCGAATCTCGTCCCACGCCTGCGCGAACACCGGTTGAGTGGCGTGGAGTTCGCGGCCCATGCCGAGTCGCTGGGCACCCTGGCCAGCGAACATGAACCCAGTGGTGCCACCGCCGGGACGCACGGACCCGTCCGCCACAGCGGCGGTCGGCGCGCCGCTGGCCAGCGCGGTCAGGCCCGCGACGGCCTCATGGCGGTCGCGGGCTACCACGATGCCGCGGTGTTCGAGGGCGGCACGGGTCGTCGCCAGCGAGTGTGCGATATCTGGGAGCCGCACCGTGTCGTCGCCCGTCATGAACTCCTTCAGACGGGCGGCCTGGGCACGGACCGCGGCCTCGCCCCGGCCCGAGACGATCAGAGGCAGTGGGGCCGGAGCGTCCGGGGCCCGCGCCGCGCGCTCCTCCTCGTTGGGCACGGTCTCGGGCGCCTGTTCCAGGATCAGTTGGGCGTTGGTGCCGCTGATGCCGAACGAGGACACCGCGGCCCGGCGGGGCCCGTCCGAGACGGGCCACGGCCTGGCTTCGGTGAGCAGCCCGAGGCCACCGTCAGACCAGTCGACGTGCGGGGAGGGCTCATCGACGTGCAGGGTGCGCGGCAGCTTCCCGTGCCGCATCGCCATCACCATCTTGATCACACCGGCGATCCCCGCCGCGGCCTGGGTGTGGCCGATGTTGGACTTCACCGATCCCAGCCACAACGGACGCCCCTCCGGGCGGCCCTGCCCGTACGTCGCCAGCAACGCCTGCGCCTCGATCGGATCGCCCAAGGACGTCCCCGTACCGTGCGCCTCCACCGCGTCCACCTCATGCGGAGCCAGCCCCGCGTTCACCAGCGCCGCCTTGATCACCCGCTGCTGCGAAGGCCCGTTCGGCGCCGTCAGACCGTTGGACGCGCCATCCTGGTTCACCGCCGAACCCCGCACCACCGCCAACACCCGATGTCCCAGCTCCCGCGCCCGCGACAACCGCTCCACCAACACCAGACCCACACCCTCGGCGGGGCCGAACCCGTCGGCGGCGGCGGAGAAGGGCTTGCAACGGCCGTCCGCGGCGAGTCCCCGCTGCTTGCTGAACTCCACGTACAGGCTGGGCTCGGACATGACCGTGACACCACCGGCGAGGGCCAGGTCGCACTCCCCCTGCCGAAGGGACTGCACCGCCTGGTGCAGGGCCACCAACGAGGAGGAACAGGCCGTGTCCACCGTCACCGCGGGGCCCTCCAGACCCAGGGTGTAGGCGATCCGGCCGGAGCCGACGCTTCCGGCGTTGCCGGTGGCCACATAGCCCTGTAGCTCCTCGGGAACCTTCCGGACACGCGACACGTAGCCCTGGGCCACCATGCCGACGAACACGCCAGTCCGGCTGCCGTGCACCGTGTCCGGAGGGATACCGGCCCGCTCGAACGTCTCCCAGGCCGTCTCCAGCAGCACCCGCTGCTGCGGGTCCATCGCGAGCGCCTCACGGGCGGAGACACCGAACAACTCCGCGTCGAAGTCAGCGATGTCGTTCAGGAAGCCGCCTCGGCGGAGGTAGCTTGTGCCCGGGTGCTCGGGGTCGGGGTGGTAGAAGGCCGCCTCGTCCCAGCCACGCCAGGCCGGTACCTCGGTGATCGCGTCGGTGCCATCAGCGACGAGGTCCCACAGCTCCGCCGGCGTGGCCACCCCACCGGGGAAGCGGCACGCCATCGAGACGATCACGATGGGGTCGTCCTCGGGCGGCGCGGATGTCACCGTTGCCACCGGGGGAGCCTGGGTCGCGGTCTGGACGATGCCGGTGTCCAGCAGTTCCGACCCGAGGTGCCGGGCCAGCGCGGCCGGTGTCGGATGGTCGAACACCAGCGTGGCCGAGAGCCGCAGCCCGGTGGCCGCGCTCAGGCGGTTGCGCAGCTCGACCGCCATGAGGGAATCGATTCCGAGTTCCTTGAAGCCCTTGCCCGGGTCGACGGAGCTGGCCCCCGTGAAGCCCAGCACCACCGAGACCTGGTCGCGCACCAGGTCGCTGAGCGCCTGCTCGCGCCGGTTCTCGGGCAGTTCCGCCAGCCGCTGCAACAGGGGAGACTCATCCACGTCCGCCGTCGACGCGACAGCGCGCCGGACGGGGCCGCGCACCAGCCCCCGCAGGATCGCCGGGAGCGTTCCCGCGCCCGCCTGCGTGCGCAGTGCCCGCGCGTCCAACGGCGCCGGGAGCAGCAGGGCCTCGTCGAGTCGCAAGGCGGCGTCGAAGAGTTCCAGACCGCGTTCGTTGGACAGCAGAACGATGCCGCTGCGGGCCAGGCGAGCCCGGTCCTCCCTGCTGAGGTGACCAGTCATCCCGCTGTGTTCGGCCCACAGGCCCCAGGCGAGGGAGACGCCGGGCAGCCCCTGTGCCCTGCGGTGCGCTGCCAGGCTGTCGAGGAACGCGTTGGCCGCCGCGTAGTTGCCCTGTCCGGGGCCGCCCAGTACGCCCGCCGCCGAGGAGAACAGGATGAAGGCGCCCAGGTCGGCGTCCCGGGTGAGCTCGTGCAGGTTCCAGCCGGCGTCGACCTTGGGCTTGAGCACCCGCTCCAGCTGTTCGTCGGTGAGGGAGTCGAGCATGCCGTCGTCGAGTACGCCGGCGGTGTGCACCACCGCAGTCAGGGCGTGTTCCGCGGGCACGTCGGCCAGTGTCCGCGCCAGGGCGTCACGGTCCGCGGCGTCGCAGGAGACGATGCGCGCCTCGGCGCCCATCGCCGCGAGTTCCTCTCGCAGTTGGTCGGCTCCGGGTGCTTCGGCGCCCCGACGGCTGGTCAGCAGCAGGTGACGCACACCGTGCTCGGTCACCAAGCGGCGGGCCATGAGGCCGCCCAGGGTCCCGGTGCCGCCGGTGATCAGCACGGTACCCTCAGGGTCCAGGGCCCGGGGGATGGTCAGCACGAGCTTGCCGGTGTGCCGGGCCTGACTCATGTACCGGTACGCGCCGACCGCGCGGCGTACGTCCCAGGCCATCGTGGGCAGGGGCGGCAGCGAGCCCTCCGACAGGGCCACCGTGATGGTCTCCAGCAGTTCCCGGAGGCGCTCGGGACCCGCCGCCGTCAGAAGGTCGAACGCCTCGTAGATCACTCCGGGGTGGTCCTCGCCGACCCGCTGCTGGTCTCGGACATCCGTCTTGCCCATCTCCACGAACCGGCCGCCGGTGGCCAGCAGGCGGAGGGATGCGTCCACGAACTCACCGGCGAGGGAGTTGAGAACGACGTCCATGCCCTGTCCACGGGACGCGGCGCGGAAAGTCTCCTCGAACACGGTGGTACGCGAGGAGGCGATGTGCTCGTCGTCCAAGCCCATCGCCCGCAGGGTGGGCCACTTCGCCTCACTCGCGGTCGCGAAGACCTCGGCCCCACGGTGTCGCGCCAGCCGTACGGCGGCCATGCCGACGCCGCCGGCGGCCGCGTGCACCAGAACCCGGTCGCCGGCCTCCACCCTGCCCAAGTCCTCCAGCCCGAAAGCCGCGGTCAGGCAGGCGACCGGAAGGGCGGCGGCCTGTTCCCAGGTCAGGCCGTCCGGTACGTGCGTCACGAGCCGGTGGTCGGTCACCGCGGTGGGGCCCATGCCCGCGTCCAGCAGTCCCATCACGCGGTCGCCGGGAGTCACACCCGTGACGGCGGCGCCCACGTCCGTGACCACTCCAGCGCCCTCACCACCCATCACCGCGTTCTCCGGGTACATGCCGAGTGCGATCAGTACGTCACGAAAATTCACCCCTGCTGCCCGGACCGCGACGCGGACCTCGCGCTCTCCCAGCGCAGCGGTGGCCCCTGGATGAGGCGTGAGAGCGAGGTTCTCCAACGTGCCGGGTTCCGGGATGTCCAGGTGCCACGGCCGCGTGCCCGGAGGGATCAGCGCCTCCCCGGAGTCGGCCCTGACCAGCCGTGGAACCATCGGCTCGCCGCGCCGGACGGCGACCTGCGGCTCGCCCGCCAGGATCAGGGAGGCGGCTCCGCACAGTGCAGTCCCGGGCTCGTCCCGCGCCGCCTCCTCGTCGAGGTCGATCAGGGCGAAGCGTTCGGGATGCTCGCTCTGCGCCGAGCGCACCATGCCCCACACGGATCCGGCCGCGAGGCACTCCCCCGTCGTCGCGCCCCGGGTCACCACGACGAAGCGGGAAGCGACGGTCCGCTCGTCCGCCAGCCACTGACGGATCCCACCGAGGACCTCGTGCAGCGTGGCCCGCACCACGCCGGAGCCCACGGCCTCGCGGGCGGGAACGGGGAACAGCACGGCGTCCGGCAAAGTGGCACCGCCGTCCGTGCGAGCGAGCAGCTCAGGCACGTCCCGAAAGGTCTCCTCGCCCAGGCCACGGGCCGCCGGGAACGTCCCCGCGTCGCCGCAGACCGCCCATCGAGCCTCTGTCCGCGCGCTGCTCGGCCCGGTCTGGTGCGGCGCGGCGGACGCCTGCTGCCAGTCCAGCCGGAACAGTGAATCGGCCCAGCGATGGCGGGATTCGTCCAGCCCCCGGACGGAGAGCGGGCGGGTCGCCAGCGACCGTGCCGAAAGGACCGGGCGGCCCGTCGCGTCGGCGGCCGTGACGGCCATGGCTTCGGGGCCCGCGGGTGACAGCCGGACGCGAAGGTCCGTGGCACCGGACGCGTACAGCGACACGCCTTCCCAGGAGAACGGCAGACGCGGTGTGCCGGCGTCGGCGAACAGTCCGCCGACACCCGCGGCGTGCAGTGCGGCGTCCAACAGGGCGGGGTGCAGGCCGAAACGCTCCGCCTCTTGGCGTCGCGCGTCCGGCAGGGCAATGTCCGCGTAGACGTCGTCGCCGAGCCGCCACGCCGCCCGCAACCCCTGGAACGCGGGGCCGTATCCGTAGCCGGAGCGGTGGAGACCCTCGTAGTAGTCGGTTACGTCGACGGCCGTGGCGCCGGCGGGCGGCCAGGAAGCCTCTCCGAGCAGGGACTGCGCGGCGTCGTCCGCCGGCTCCGGGCTCAGCACACCTGCGGCGTGGCGTGTCCAGTCGGCGGCTTCGAGCGGATCGCCGTCTCCGCGTTCGGGGCGTGAGTGGACCGCGACGGTGCCGCGGCCGTCTGGTGCGGGCGCTCCGACGCTCACCTGGAGCTGCACGGCGCCCTGAGCCGGAAGGACCATGGGCGCTTCCAGCGTCAGTTCCTCAAGGTGGCTGCGGCCCGCCGCGTCGCCGGCCCGGACGGCCATCTCGACGAACGCGGTGCCTGGGAGCAGCACCGTCCCCGCCACTGCGTGATCGGCCAGCCAGGGGTGCGTGTGCAGGGAGAGCCGCCCCGTGAGGATGAGGGCGTCGCCATCGGGCTGCGCCTGGGCGGACGCCAGGGCCACGGCGGCGCCCAGCAGTGGATGGTCGGCGCCGGTCAGGCCCAGCCCCACGGCGTCGGCGGGGACCCCGTCGGACCGGTCGGCCAGCCAGTACCTGCCGCGCTGGAAGGCGTAGGAGGGCAGTTCGGCGGACACATGGGCATCGGTGCGGGCCGGAGCCACGGACGGCGGTTTCCAGTCCACCGGCACGCCGTTGACCCATGCCTCGGCCAGCGCGCCTACCCAACGTCCGGCGCCTCCCTCGTCACGTCGCAACGAGGAGACCACCGCTGCCTCGACGCCCATGACCCGTGCGGTCTCGCGGAGGCCGACCGTCAGGACGGGGTGGGGGCTGACCTCGACGAACGTACTCGTGCCGCGTTCCAGCAAGCCCCGGACCGCCTCCTGGAAGCGCACCGTGTGCCGAAGGTTGTCCGCCCAGTAGTGGGCGTCCAGGTTCTCCGTGCCAGTGAGGTGACCGGTCACGGTCGAGTGGAACGGTGTCTGGCCGGACCGCGGGGCGATGTCGGCCAGTGCCCTGAGCAACTCCTCACGTACGCCGTCGACCTGCGCCGAGTGGGAGGCGTAGTCGACAGCGATGGGCCGGACCCAGACCTCCTCTCCGCGGGCCTTCTCCACCAGTTCGGCCACAGTGGCCGGATCACCGGCGACGACCGTCGACTCAGGGCCGTTGACCGCCGCGACCGAGACCTGGTCCGCGTACCCCTCCAGCCAGTCAGTCATCATCTTGGCCGGCAGCGCGAACGAGGCCATGGCCCCGGCTCCAGCAAGCTGTTCACCAATCAGGCGGGACCGCAGCGCGACCACCCGGGCACCGTCCCGCAGCGACAGGCCACCAGCGACGACGGCGGCGGCGATCTCGCCCTGGGAGTGCCCCACCACCGCCGCGGGGACGACGCCGTAGCTCTCCCACAGCCGCGCCAACCCCACCATCACCGCCCAGGATGCCGGCTGCACCACATCCACCCGGGTCAGGTCACCGCGCAGTTCGGTCAGCAGGTCCCATTCCACCCAGGGCCGCAGCGCCACGGCGCACTCCTCCAACGCGTGGGCGAACACGGGGCTGGCGGCGGCGAGCTCCACGCCCATGCCCGCCCACTGCGCACCCTGGCCGGGGAAGACGAACACCGGGCGGTCCGCGCGTTCGACCGCCACACCCGTCACCACGTGACCGTCGGGACGGTCGGTGGCGAGGGCATCGAGCGCCTCCCGCCGCGACCGGTCGTCCGCCGCCAAGAGGACGGCGCGATGCCGGAGCGCGGCCCGCCCCGTGACGAGAGCGGCGCCCACAGCGGCCGCGGACCGGCCGGGCCGCTCTGCGGCGTACGTGTGCATCCGTGCCGCCTGGGCCTGGAGGGCGGCCGGGCTGTGCGCTGAGAGCACCCACGGCACAAGCGTGTCCGGGGCCGTGGCCTGGGCGACGCTCGTGACGGGTGCCGTGGTGTCCGCGTCGGGGCGGTCGACCACCTCGTCTGACGCGGCCTGTTCGAGGATCACGTGGGCGTTGGTGCCGCTGATGCCGAACGAGGAGATCCCGGCGCGGCGCACGCGACCCTCGCGTTCCGGCCAGGCGACTTCCCCGGTCAGAAGCGAGACGGCGCCGGAGGCCCAGTCGACGTGCGGGGACGGTTCAGCGGCGTGCAGTGTGGGAGGGAGGACGTCGTGGCGCAGCGCCTGCACCATCTTGATCACGCCCGCCACACCGGCGGCGGCGCTCGTGTGGCCGATGTTGGACTTGACCGAACCCAGCCACAACGGAGACTCGCGGTCCTGGCCGTAGGTGTCGAGCAGCGCCTGGGCCTCGATCGGATCGCCCAGCGACGTGCCGGTACCGTGGCCTTCCACCGCGTCGACCTGATGCGGTGAGAGCCCCGCGTCGGCCAGCGCCGCACGGATCACGCGCTGTTGCGACCGCCCGTTGGGAGCGGACAGGCCGTTACTCGCGCCATCCTGGTTGACGGCGGACCCGCTGATGACCGCCAACACCTGGTGACCGTGGCGCCGCGCGTCCGACAGGCGCTCCAGAAGCAGCAGTCCGGCCCCTTCGGCCAGTCCGAAGCCGTCGGCCGCCGCCGAGTATGCCTTGCAGCGTCCGTCCGGCGCGAGTCCGCGCTGAGCGCTAAAGCCGACGAACTGGACCGGGGACGCCAGCACCGTCGCGCCGCCGGCCAGCGCCATCGAGCACTCGCCACGTCGAAGCGCCTGGGCGGCCAGGTGCAGCGCGACCAGTGAGGAGGAGCACGCAGTGTCCACGGTCATCGCCGGACCCTGGAGCCCGAGTTGGTACGACAGACGGCCGGAGATCACAGCGGCGGAGCCGCCGGTCATCAGATGACCACCGAGCCCGTCCGGAATATCCCTGAGTGCCGGGGTGTAGTCGATGATGCTGCTCCCGGCGAAGACGCCGACCTCCCGTCCCCCGAGAGAGTGGGGATCCAGGCCCGCGTGTTCGAAAACCTCCCAGGACAGCTCCAGCAGCAGCCGTTGCTGGGGATCCATCGCGAGCGCCTCACGTGGCGATATTCCGAAGAACTCGGGGTCGAACCCCGCGACGTCCTCCAGAAAGCCACCTTCCCTGACGTACGTGCCGCCATTCCCCTGAGCATCGGGTGAACACAGCGCCTCGATGTCCCAACCGCGGTCCCTCGGCAGCTCGGTGATCGCATCTCCACCGGAGCTGATGAGCCGCCAGAAATCCTCGGGGGACGTGGAACCGCCCGGGTAGCGACAGGCCATTCCGACGATGGCGATGGGTTCGGTGCGAGCCGCCTCCATGTCGTCGGCTCGCCGTCGCGCCTGGTGGAGCTCGGCCGTCGCCATCTTCAGATATTCGCGGAGCTTCGTTTCATTCGTCATTTCGCTACCCCCGATGGATCGCCGCACGATGTGACGTACAGATGGCTCAGGAAAGAAAACGTCACGCCGGTCGATCCGCCCTTCCCAATTCCTCGTGCAACATTGAGAAAAGCTCGTCGTCCGAGGCGGAATCCAGCTTCCGGGCTATTTCCTCGACCGAGCCCTTGCTCGGCGTACCGGCACCGGAGCATGTGGCCAGCAGGCCCTCCAGCCGCCGGGTCAGCTGCGCTCTCTCCGTGTCGCTGACCGTGATCCGCGACAGGCTTCGGTCCAGCCGGTCGAGTTCGGCGTGCAGAGCCGCCACCGTCCCGGTGGCGTCCTGGACGAGCCCGGCCCGAAGATGTTCGGCGAGCGCGGCCGGGGTCGGGTACTCGAAGGCGAGCGCTGCTGGCAGGCTTAGCCCGGTCGTCCGGCTGAGCCGGTTGCGCAGCTCGACCGCCGTCATGGACTCGATGCCCAGGTCACGGAAGGTCATCTGCGGGTCCACCGGTGTTTCGGAGCTGTGGCCGAGTACGGAGCCGGCGAGCCCGCAGACCAGACGCGCCAGCTCGTACTGCTGCTCCTCGGCCGGCAGACCAGCAAGCCTGTCACGGAGTCGGTCGACGGCCGTGAGGTCCTCGGGGCCGTCCGCCCCCTCCGTGGAGAGCGCTGCCTTCGCCTCCGGTACTCCCTCGATGAGCCGACGAGGGCGCGCGAGGGTGAGGCCGGGTGCCAGACGCGCCCAGTCGACGGACGCCACTGCGACGGTCCCGTGCTCCCGGCCCAGTACCTGGTCCAGAGCGGCCAACGCCAGCTCCGGCGACAACGCGGGTAACCTGTCGGCTGCCGGTGCCTCGTCGCGGGCCGCCACGTCGCCGAAATGCCCGTCGGTCGCCGCCCAGTCCGCCCAGGCCACCGACGGTGAAAGGTGCCCGCGGGCCCGGCGCTGCCGGGCGAGCGTGTCCAGGTGCGCGCCCGCCATGGCGCCGACGGCGTGGCGCGGGCCACCGAGGAAGGCCGCGACGGACGAGAAGTACAGTCGCGTCGTCGCCAGGCCCGCCTCGTCCAGCGCCGCGTCCATGCGGAGCGTCGGCTCCGTCTGCGCGGCGACCGCAACACCGAGGCTCGCGGGATCGGTGCGATCCAGCGGGGTGAGATCGGCGTCGGGCGGCAGGTGCACGACGGTGCTGATCGGCTCCTCCCGGGAACGCAGCCGCTCAAGGAGGTCGTCCACCTGCGCGCGGTCGTCCTGCTGGCCGGTCTCGACGGTGAACCGGGCGCCGAGTGCGGCGAGATCGTCGGACAGGCCGCTCAGGGCGACGGCTTCGGCGTCCTGGGCCGGAGAGCATCCGGTCAGGACCACGTGCCGGGCTCCCCGGGTCGCCAGCCAGCGAACCACCGCGCGCTGCACCGGGCCGTCGCCGCCGGTTACCAAGGCGCAGCCGTCGGTCCGCCAGGCCTGCCGGGCGTCGGCGGCCGCCGACGCCACGCGGGTCATCCGGCGGACGAGGAGCCCACCGGCGCGCACTGCCAGCTCGTCCTCACCCACGTCGTTGGCCAGTGCGGCGACCAGTGCGCTGCCGAACCGCTGTGCCGCGGCCTCCTCCAGAGTCTCCGGGCCTCCAGGCAGGTCAACCAACCCGCCCCAGGTACGGGGGTGTTCGCCAGCGGCCACCCGGCCCAGCCCCCAGATCTGCGCCTGGGCCGGGAGCGGGACGTGCTGGTCCGCAGTCGCCGCCGCTGCTTCCGTGTCGGCTTCCGCCGTGGCAACCGCTCCACGGGTCGCGCACCACAACCGGGTGTCCCCCGCCTGATCCCCGAGGTCCGCCATGGCTTGGATCAGCAGGAGGGTGCCGGCCACCGCGGCGGTGGTGCCCGGGTACCGCGGGTGGGGACGCTCGTCCGCGAAGAGGAGCGAGACGACACCGCCGGTCCCCGCCTGCTCTCCCAGGGAGTCCCGCAACGTGGTGGCCAGTCCGGATCTGTCGGCCCTCGTCGCGTCGACCGTGCAGGTCCGGACCGCGACCCCTGCCTCGGTCATGGCCGCCAGGACCGCCGAGGCGCTCTCGTGTCCGCTCCCGTCCACGTTCTTGGGTGGGAGCACTACGAGCCACGAGGCGGACGGCACGCCGTGCGCCAGGAAGGTGGCGGTCACGGGGCGCCACATCTCGCGGTACAACGACGAATCGACTACCGACCGCTCCCGTGCCCGTCGGCGCCAGTCAGCCATGGCGGGCAGCGCCGCTTGCAACGGCTGTTCGCCGTCCACATCGAGGAGCGCGCCCAAGGAGGCCATGTCGGCCGCCTCGACGGCCTGCCAGAAGCGTCGTTCTCCCACGGAGTCCTGGGACGCTTCGTGGCGCCCGGCGCCCGGCGCGGTCGCTCCGGAAATGTCCGGAAGCCAGAAGCGTCGTGCCTGGAACGCGTAGGTCGGCAGGTCGACATGGCGTACCCGGTCGCTGGCGAAGGCCACGCCCCAGTCAATATCCACACCAGCGGTCCACAGCCGGGACAGCGCGGTACTGAAGGTCGTCACCTCGTCGTGGTCACGCCAGCAGGTCGGTACGAACACGGTGTCCGTTCGCTGGACGCACTCGGCGACCATGGCCGAAAGCACCGCGTCCGGCCCCACCTCCAGGAATCGGGTGACACCGGCCGCCGCCAGGGAGGCCACGCCGTCACCGAAGCGCACCGCCTGACGTACGTGGCGGACCCAGTACTCGGGGGTGGCGATCCGCCCGTCCGCGATCTGCCCAGTCACGTTCGACACCACCGCGACGTCGGGAGCCCGGTACGAGATCGCCCGGGCCACCTCCTCGAAGTCCGTCAGCATCGGGTCCATCAGGGCGGAGTGGAAGGCACGGGTGACGGCCAGCCGCCGTGTCTTGACGCCCGCGTCCGCGAAGTGGGTCTCCAGGACCTGCACTTCGGCGTCCTCTCCCGCGACCACGACCGCTCGCGGGCCGTTCACCGCAGCGATGTCGAGCCGGACGCCGAGCTCGTCCAGCGCCGTCCGCACTTCCGCCTCGCTCGACTGCACGGCGAGCATGGCGCCGCCTTCGGGAAGGGACTGCATGGCCGCTCCCCGGGCGGCCACCAGCCGACAGGCGTCGGACAGGTCGAACACACCGGCGACGTGGGCCGCGGTCAGTTCCCCGACGGAGTGGCCCGCCAGGAAGTCCGCCCGCACCCCCCACGATTCCCACAGGCGCCACATCGCTAGCTCCACGGCGAAGAGCCCTGCCTGGGTGAACACGGTCTCGTCGAGCAGTGCGGCCGTCCGGCTGTTCGGGGCGGCCGTCAGCACCTCGGTGAGGGGCCGCGGCAACAGCCCGTCGAACTCGGCACAGACCTCGCGCAGGGTTTGGTCGAACACCGGGTGGGCAGCTGCCAGCTGGGTCCCCATACCGGCGCGTTGCGCGCCCTGGCCGGTGAAGAGCGCGGCCAGCCGGCCTTCGCCGACAGTGCCGGTGTGGACGCCGGGAGTTTCCTCATCCGCCGCCAGTGCCCGCAGCGCACCACCCAGTTCGGCGGCGTCCCTCGCCCAGACCACCGCACGCTCCGTCAGGGACGTCCGCCCGGTGGCCAACGTCCATCCCACGTCGGCGAGGTCAGTACCCGCGTCCAGCACCGCGCTCAGTCGTGCGGCCTGGTCGGCGCGTGCCCGCCCGCCCCGGGCGGAGATCACGAACGGCAGCCGGGTGTTTCCCTGTTCCGCTTCGGCCGGGCGGGACGATGCCGAGGCCGCGTCGGAATCCTCCCGCGCGGGCCTCTCCTCGAGGATGACGTGCACGTTGGTGCCCGATATGCCGAATGCGGAGACTCCGGCGCGTCGAGGACGGTCAGTCTGGGGCCAGGGAACCTGCTCCGCGAGCAGCCGCACGTCGCCCGCGGACCAGTCGACGTGCGACGTGGGCTCGTCGACGTGCAGCGTGCGCGGCATGGTGCCTTCCCGCATTGACATGACCATCTTGATCACGCCGGCCACCCCGGCCGCCGCCTGGGTGTGCCCGATGTTCGACTTGACCGAGCCCAACCACAACGGCCGGTCGGCGGTGCGGCCCTGGCCATAGGTGGCGAGGAGCGCGTCCGCCTCGATCGGATCGCCCAGCGAGGTGCCGGTCCCGTGCGCCTCGACGACATCCACATCGGCGGACGAGAGGCGGCAGTCCCGCAGCGCCTGGCGGATCACGCGTTGCTGAGCAGGTCCGCTGGGCGCGGTCAGGCCGTTGGAGGCACCGTCCTGGTTGGTCGCCGAGCCACGCAGGACGGCGAGCACGCGGTGACCGTTGCGCCGGGCGTCCGAGAGACGTTCCAGCAGCACGAGGCCGACACCTTCGGCCAGGCCCATTCCGTCCGCGGCGGCGGAGAACGCCTTGCACCGGCCGTCCGCCGCCAGGACCCGCTGCCGGCTGAAGCCGGTGAGCTCTGTGGGCGTCGACATGATGGCTATCCCGCCGGCAACGGCGAGGTCGCACTCGCTCCGGCGCAGTGAGTGCAGAGCCAGGTGCAGCGCGGTCAGCGAAGAGGAGCAGGCCGTGTCGACGGTGACCGCCGGCCCCTCCAGTTTGAAGGTGTACGACAGCCTCCCGGCGAGGACGCTGCTGGCGGTCCCGTTGATGAGGTGACCCTCGAAGCCGTCGGGGACCACGTCGATCCCCGCCCGGTACTCCAGCGGGTTGCAGCCGACGAACACGCCCGTGGGGGTGGCGCTCAGCGCGTTCAGCGGCAGTCCCGCGCGCTCGAAGACCTCCCAGCCGACCTCCAGGAGAACCCGCTGCTGCGGATCCATGGCCGCGGCCTCGCGCGGCGAGATGGCGAACAGTTCGGCGTCGAAGTCGGTGACGCCGTCAAGGAAACCGCCCTCCCGTACGTACGTCCTGCCCTGGGCGTCCGCGTCCGGGTCGTAGAGCCCGTCCAGGTCCCAGCCGCGGTCTTCCGGAAGGCCGGAGACGGCGTCACCGCCGTGACTGACCAACCGCCACAGGTCCTCGGGCGAACGCACTCCGCCCGGGTAGCGACAGGCCATGCCGACGATCGCGATGGGCTCACGGCTCCGGGACTCCACCTGTCGCAGCCGATGGCGAGTCTCCTGCAAGTCGGCTGTGACCCGCTTGAGGTAGTCGCGAAGCTTGGATTCGTTGCCGGACATGAGTCTCCGTCTCTGACGGCACGCGAGCGGTTGAGGCGTGGGATGGGCGAGAGAGGGCGGACGAGGAGGAACGCTCAGACGGTGTCGTCGAGCTCCCTGTCGATCAGGGCGAACATCTCGTCGTCGCTGGCCGTGTCGAGCACCGCGGTGCCGCGCGGGCCCCCCGGTTCCGACGCGTCCACAGCCGTCTGGTCCCGCTCCAGAAAGCTGAGCAGTGACCGGACCTGTTCGACGGCCCGCAGGCGGGTCTCCGCTTCCGGTGGAGCCGTCACCATCTCCTCTTCGAGCCGGGCGAGTTCGTCGAGGAAGGACCCGCCGGCCCGGCCGGCGCCGTCTAGGCGCAGTTCGGCCCGCAGGAGTGTGGCGATGTCACGCGCGGTCGGAACGTCGTAGACGAGCGTGGGACGCAGGGCGAGGCCCGTGGCCTGGTTGAGCCGGTTACGAAGCTCCACCGCGGTCACGGAGTCGAAACCGATGTCCCGCAGCGCACGGGCCGGATCGACGGACTCCGGACCGCCATATCCCAGCGTCGCGGCCGCGTGCGAGCGCACGAGGTCAACCAGGGCGTTGTCCTGTTCACCACGGGTCAGCCTGGCCAGACGTGCGGTCAGGGTGGTCCCGTCCTCGCCGGTGGTGGCGCTCGGCGCCACCGACTCCTCGACCGCCCGCCCGGCCTGCGGGATCTCGTCCAGGAAGCGGCTGGGCCGCCCCAGAGTGAACAGCTGCGTGAAGCGTTCCCACGCGACGTCGGCGATCGCGACGGCTTCCTCACCGTGGTCCAGCACCTGCTGGAGCCCCTGGAGGGCCAGGGTGGCGCTGATCGGTTCCAGCCCCTGCCGCCTTGCGCGTTCGAGGAGGACGGGGCGCCGCTCGGCGTCCTGCTCGTCCCACTCGCTGACCGCGTCCCAGATACCCCAGGCCACAGTCGTGACGGGAAGTCCGCGCTGGCGGCAGCGCGCCGCCCAGGCGTCGAGGTGTGCGTTCGCGGCGGCGTACGCACCGTGATCCTTGCTGCCCCACAGGGCGGCGATGGACGAGTAAACGACGAAGGCGTCCAGCTCCCGGTCTCCGGCCACCTCGGCGAGGACACGAGCACCTTCGACCTTCGCCCCCACGACGTCGTCGTACTCCTGTGGCGTAAGCGCCGCGAGCGGGCCGAGTTGGTAGAGCACGGCGGTGTGCATCACCGCTCGGAGGTCTTCACCGTCGGCGTCCAGGCTCTCCACGAGCCGGGTCACGGCGAAGCGGTCAGTGACGTCGCAAGCGGCCACGGTGACCCGGGCACCCGCCGCGACGAGTTCCTCCCGCAGTTCTCCGGCTCCGGGGGCCCGCTCACCGCGCCTGCTGGTGAGCACGAGGTGTTCGGCACCCTGTCGAACCAGCCAACGGGCCAGGCAGGCACCGAGAATGCCCGTACCACCGGTGATCAGGACGGTGCCGCGCGGCCGCCAGGTGCGGTCCGACCCTCCGGTCGGGAGCGGAGCCGGGGCCAGCCGCCGGGCGTACAGACCCGCGGACCGGACGGCCACCTGGTCTTCCGCCTGCTGGGTGAGCAGTCCGATGACACGGTTCAGGGCGCGCTCGTCCACGTACTCGGGTACGTCGATCAGACCGCCCCACTGGTCAGGGTGCTCCAGCGCGGCGACCCGTCCCATACCCCAGACCTCGGCCTGCACCGGGCTGTCGACGACGTCTCCCGCACCGGTCGAGACGGCGCCCCGGGTCAGGCACCACAGCCGGGTACCGGCGCTGGTCGCCACCACGGCCTGCAACAGCGCCAATGTCGTGGCGATGCCGGCAGCAGTAGAGGACTCTGGCGACGGAGTCACATCCCCGAACGCGAGTGTCGAGATCACGCCGTCGACAGGGCCGCTCGCGATCACCGCCCGGAGCTGGTCGGCCAAGGACGTGTGGTCGGTCGTGCCGGTCTTGACGGCCAGCGGCACCACGTCGACGTCCAGTTCGACGAGTCGCCGGTGCAGGGCCTCCGTCCACGGATGCTCGGCACCTTCGGGTATCGCGTACAGCCAGCGGCCGGTCAGGGCGGTGGGCGTGGTGACGTCGGGCACAGGTCGCCACACCTCGCGGTACCGCCAGGCGTCCACCGTGGTCTGCTCGCGCCGGCGGCGACGCCAGGAGGCGAGCCTCGGCAGCACCGCCTCCCAGGCTGCACCATCCCCGTCCGCCGCCAGGGAGTCGGGGAGGGCCGTGGGGTCCTCGTTCTCGACCGCCGTCCAGAACTCCGAGTCGGACACGTCGCCGGACCCGGTCTGGCGACCCCCGGTGGCATGCGCCCGGGTGGTCGTCGGCAACCAGTAGCGGCTGCGCTGGAAGGGATACGTAGGCAAGTCGAGCCGGGAAGCGGCGCCCTGGGGGAACAGCGCAGTCCAGTCCACCGGAACGCCTTGGACCCACAGTTCGGCCGCGGCGGCGATCAGCCGGGCGTTCTCGTCCTCCGCTCGGCGCAGGGTGCCGGTCACCAGAGCCGGTCGCTCCGATGCCTCAGCGGTGGCCTGTATGCCCGGCACCAGAACCGGGTGCGTGCTCACCTCGACGAAAGTGGCCATGCCGAGCTCCCCCGACGCGAGACTGAGTGCGTCCGTGAAGCGAACGGGCTGACGCAGATTGGCGTACCAGTACTCCGCATCCAGGGAGGCCGCGTCGAGCGGCTTCCCGGTGACCGTCGAGATCAACGGGACCCGCAGAGCCTGGGGTCGCACGGTGGCAAGGGCGGTGAGCAGCCGTTCGCGAACGTCCTCGACCTGGGGAGAGTGGGACGCGTAGTCCACCGGCACCCACCGCGCCCGAACCCCGGCGGCCTCGGCGCTGGCCGCCACGGCCTCCAGCGCCGTCGGCTCACCGGCCACCACCGTGGCCGACGGGCCGTTGAAGGCCGCCAGGGTGGCCCGTCCCTCTGTCGGTTCCAGCCAGGTCTCGACCTGGCTGGGTCCGGTGGCCAAGGACAGCATCCGCCCTCGGCCGGTGAGTGTCTCGCGGATCGTGGCCGAGCGAAGCGCCACCACCTGGGCCGCGTCCTCCATGGAGAGCGCCCCAGCCACCACGGCGGCGGCGATCTCACCCTGGGAATGGCCGATCACGGCCGACGGCGTGACGCCGAGGGACTCCCAGACGGCGGCGAGGGAGACCATGGTCGCCCACAACACGGGCTGCACGACCTCCACCTGTTCCAGCCACGCGTCGTCATCCGCGGTGAGCACCTCGCGAAGCGACCACTCCACGTACGGTGCGAGCGCCCGCTCGCACTCCTCCAGACGGGTGGCGAACACGGAGGAGGTGGACAACAGCCCACGCCCCATACCCAGCCACTGTGAGCCCTGACCGGGGAAGACGAACACCACACCGGACGTGGCCCCACCGGCGACGGAGCCGGTGGCCGCGTTCCCAGCCACCTCACCCGCAGCGATCGAGGCCAGCCCGGCACGTAGTTCGGCGGTTCCGGCGCCCCAGACCACGGCACGGTGCTCCAGCGGCGCACGGGTGACGGCGAGATTCCAGCCGACCTCCGCGGGCTTCCCCCGGGGCACGGCGCCGATGAGCCGTTCGGCCTGAGTCACCAGGGCGGGGGCGGTACCGGCCGAGATCACCCAGGGGAGCATCGTCCGCGCCGGTGAGCCGTCATCGTCGTCGGCCAACCGGTCCTCGGTCGGCGCCGCGAGCTCGGCTGGAGCCTCTTCGAGGATCACGTGGGCGTTGGTGCCCGAGATACCGAAAGAGGAGACACCCGCACGGCGTGGCCTGTCCTGTTCCTCCCACGGGCGGGCCTCGGTCAGCAGGGTGACGTTGCCCGCCGACCAGTCGACGTGGGGGCTGGGCTCGTCGACGTTGAGCGTCCGGGGAAGGAGGCCCGCACGCATCGACATCACCATCTTGATCACGCTGGCCACGCCCGCCGCGGCCTGGGAGTGGCCGATGTTCGACTTGATTGAGCCCAGCCACAGGGGCCGCTGGCCGGAACGGCCTTGTCCGTAGGCGGCGATCAACGCCTGGGCCTCGATCGGGTCACCCAGCACGGTGCCCGTGCCATGGGCCTCGACCGCGTCCACGTCAGCCGGTGAAAGACCGGCGTCGGCCAGCGCCTCGCGTATGACCCGCTGCTGGGAGAGGCCGTTGGGGGCGGTCAGGCCGTTGGAGGCGCCATCCTGGTTGATGGCGGCCCCGCGAAGCAGAGCGAGTACCTGGTGCCCGTGCCGCCGTGCCTCGGAGAGCCGTTCGACGACGAGCACGCCCACGCCCTCGGCCCATCCGGTGCCGTCGGCCGCGGCGGCGAAGGACTTACAGCGGCCGTCGACGGACAGCCCGCGCTGCCGGGAGAACCCGGTGAACATTCCGGGGTTTGACATGACGGTGACACCCCCGGTGAGGGCGATGTCGCACTCCCCCCGCCGCAGGGCCTGCGCCGCCATGTGCAGAGCGACCAGCGAGGAGGAGCACGCGGTGTCCACCGTGATCGCGGGACCCTCCACCCCGAAGGTGTAGGCGAGACGGCCGGAGGCGACGCTCGGAGTGTTCCCGGTGCCCAGGTACCCCTCGACGCCTTCCGGGAGTTCGTCGAGGTCCGTCGGGTAGTCCTGGGAGATCAGTCCGACGTAGACCCCGGCACGGCTTCCGCGGAGCGAGAGGGGGTCGATACCAGCCCGCTCGACCGCCTCCCAGGAGGTCTCGAGTAGCAACCGCTGCTGCGGATCCATCGCCAGAGCTTCCCGGGGTGAGATGCCGAAGAACTCGGCGTCGAAGTCGGGGGCGTCGTAGAGGAACCCACCACTTCGGGTGTAACTCGTGCCGACGTGTTCCGGGTCGGGGTGGTAGAGGGCATCGAGGTCCCAGCCACGGTCTGCGGGGAAGCCGCCGATGGCGTCAACGCCCTCGTACACCAGTTGCCAGAGGTCCTCCGGGGAGGCCACGCCACCGGGGTACCGGCAGGCCATGCCGACGACGGCGATCGGATCGTCGTTGAGGGCGGTCGCCGGCTGGTGCCCGGTGGGCACCAACTCCCGTCCCTCCTGGTCCGGCGCCAGTTCGGTGTGCAGATGGGCGGCGAGGACGGCGGGGTTCGGGTAATCGAAGACCAGCGCCGTGGGCAGCTTCAAGCCAGTGGCCGTGGTCAGGTGGTTGCGCAGCTCGACGGCTGTCAGCGAATCGAAGCCCTGCTCCTTGAAGGAGCGTTGTGGGTCGACGGTGTGGGCGGAGGCGTGCCCGAGGACCGCCGCGACGTGGCCGCATACCAGCTCGGTCAGCAGACGCTCTCCCTCCGTCCGTCCGAGCCCTGCTAACCGCTCGGCAAGGTCAGTGCCGCGCGCGGCACCCCCGGTGGACGCCGTGACGGCACGACGAGACGGCTTGCCGACGCGGGCCAGGGCACGTAGCAGCGGGGGCGGGTCGTCCGCGGGGCGCCGGAGGGCTGTTACGTCGAACTGCGCGGGCACCAGATCAGGCTGGTACAACGCGTGGGCGCGATCGAACAGCGCGAGCGCTTGCGCCTCCTCCAGGGGCGCGAGCCCGATGCGGCGCAGTCGGCGCAGGTCGGCCTCGTCCAGTGCCTTCGTCATACCGCCGCTCGACTGCCACGGCCCCCAGGCGAGGGAGACCGCGGGGAAACCTTCGGCATGGCGCCGTCGGGCGAGCGCATCGAGGAAGGTGTTGGCAGCAGCGTAGTTGGCCTGCCCAGCCCCGCCGATAACGCCGGAGACGGACGAGTAGAGCGTGAACAGGGCGAGGTCCGCGTCGCGCGTCAACTCGTGGAGATTTCCGGCGGCCATCGCCTTGGCCCGCCAGACCTCAGCGAACTGCTCGGCGGTGAGTGCGGTCAGCTCGCTGTCCGAGAGGACGCCGGCGGCGTGCACGACGCCGGTCAGCGGACGATGGGCCGGAACCCCAGCCAGGAGAGCGGCCAGCTGTTCCTGTTCGGCGGCGTCACAGGCCACCACGGAAGCTGTCGCACCGGCCGCGGCCAGTTCCTCGACCAGCTTGGCCGCACCGACCGAGTCCGGGCCGCTCCGACTGGTCAGCAGGAGGTTCCGCACCCCGTGGCGTGCCACCAGGTGACGTGCCAGCAGCGAGCCGAGAGCACCGGTCCCACCGGTGATCAGGACCGTGCCGTTGGCGTCCAGGGGCCGCGGCATGGTCAGCACTACCTTGCCGACGTGCTTGGCTTGACTGATGTGGCGGAACGCCGTCGGGGCCTGACGCACGTCCCACGTTGTTACGGGAGACGGGGTGAGTACTCCTTCCGCGAACAGCTCCATCAGGGTGCGGAGCATCTGACGTATCTGTTGCGGCCCGACCTCCATGACGTCGAACGCCTGGTAGTCCACGGAGCAGGTCCGCGCCACCTGCTCGGGGTCACGGATGTCTGTCTTGCCCATCTCCAGGAACCGGCCGCCCGGCCGCAGGAGCTTCAGGGACGCGTCCACGAACTCGTGCGCCAGGGAGTTGAGCACCACATCGACGCACGGCTGACCGCCCGGGGAGCGGAACGCGTCCTGGAAGTCCAGGTTCCGGGAGTTCGCGATGCTCGCGTCGTCCACGCCCAAACCACGGAGCACGGGCCATTTGCCGGGGCTGGCCGTCGCCAGCACCCGCGCGCCCAGATGCCGGGCGAGTTGGACCGCGGCCATCCCGACGCCGCCCGCACCGGCGTGTACGAGGATTGTCTCGCCCCGTTGCAGGTCGGCCAGGTGCACCAGACCGAAGTAGGCCGTGAGGAAGGTCGCGGGGACCGAAGCGGCCTGTTCGAAGGTCCAGTCCGACGGCTTCGGCACCAGCAGCCGGGCATCGGTGACCGCCAGCGGACCGAAGCTCTTCGGCACCATTCCCAGCACCGCGTCGCCTGCGGCGAACTCGGTGACCTCCGCACCCACCTCGACGACCACGCCCGCCGCCTCGGCGCCGAGCGAGGTGGCCCCCGGATAGACGCCGAGGCCCATCAGGACGTCGCGGAAGTTGACGCCGGCGGCACGGACCGCGACGCGCACCTCCCCCGGGCCCAACGGCTCGGTCACCCGCGGCGCCGGTACGAGTGCCAGCCCTTCCAGGGTCCCGGTGCCGGCAGTCTCCAGGCACCATGCCGCCTGGTCGACGGGAGGAGCCAGGGTCCCGTCAACGACGGGCAGCGCGCGCACCAGCCGCGGGGCCAACACGCTCTCACCACGTACCGCGACCTGGGTCTCCCCGGCTGCCCGGGCCGCACCGACGGCCAGCACCAGGAGGTCGTGCGGCTGTTCCGCGACCGGATCCAGGTCCACCAGCAGGAAACGGTCCGGGTTCTCGGTCTGCGCGGTACGCAGCAAGCCCCACAGCGGGGCGGAGCAGAGGTCGACGTCGGAGGAACCAGCAGCCACCGCTCCTCGGGTGACCACGGCGAGACAGGACGTCGTCAGGGAATCATGACGCAACCACTGCTGGACGAGCTTCAGCACCTGCTCCGTGCGTTCGCCTGCCGCCGTGGCTGGCGCTTCGCCCTCGCCAGTGGGCGTGGCGGGCACCGGCAGGACCACCACGTCCGGCACCGGACTACCCGCCTCCGACGCGACGCACAACGCGTCCAGGTCGGCGAAGCCGGGGCAGCCGAGGCGCACCGTGTCGGCGCCCAGCACCGCCCAGTTGTCCGTCCGCGCCGGCGCACCGTCGGGCTGGGGAACCGGGGTGGTCCAGTCCAGGCGGTACAGGGCGTCCGGTCCGGCCACCGCGGAGGAGGTCAACTGCCGTGTGGGGACCGGCCGGAGCGTCAGTGACTCGGCCGCGGCCACCGGCTGGCCCGCTGCGTCCGCCACCACCAGGCTCAACGACTCGTCACCGGAGGGCCGCAGACGGACGCGTGCCACCGAGGTTCCCACCGCTGCGAGAGTGACGCCTTCCCAGATGAACGGCAGCCGCAGCCGATCCCGGGACCACGCCGTGGGGTCAGCCGCCAGGACGGCGTGCAGGGCGGCGTCCAACAGCGCTGGGTGCAGGCCGAATTGGTCCGCCACGCCGGCCTGTGCCGTCGGCAGCACAGCCTCGGCGAAAATGTCGCCGTCGTGACCACGCCACACAGCACGCAGCCCCTGGAAGGCGGGACCGTAGGCGTACCCGGCGTCCGCCGCCGCCTGGTAGAAGCCCTCGATGTCGACCTCATGCGCCCCTGTCGGCGGCCAGACGGTGAGATCCACGGCGGGTCGGCGCGACGCGGCGTGGTCCGCGCCGAGGAACCCCTCGGCGTGCACGGTCCACGCGGCGGCGTCGCTTCCGGGGTCCTCCGGCCGTGAGTAGATCGCGACGGGCCTGCGCCCCCGCTCGTCGGCCGCGCCGACGACGGTCTGCACCTGTACGCAGTCCTCCGCTGGCAGCGCCAGCGGCGTGCGCAGCGTCAGGTCCTCCAGACTCTCGCAGCCGACCTCGTCCCCGGCCCGCAGAGCCAACTCCACGAACGCGGTGCCGGGCAGAAGCACGGTTCCCGCGATGGCGTGGTCCGCCAGCCAGGGATGAGACCGTACCGAAAGCCGGCCGGTCAGCAGCGCTCCGTCGTCCGCGGCCATGCTCACGACCGCGCTCAACAGCGGATGTTCCACGACACCCAGGCCCGCCTGCCGCACATCGGCGGATCGTGTCGTGGTGGGGTCGAGCCAGTAGCGGTCGCGTTGGAACGCGTACGTCGGCAAATCCACCCGACGCCCACCAGCACACACCCGACGCCAATCCACCTCACCCCCCACCACCCAACTCTGCGCCAACCCCACCAACAACGACTCCACCTCACCCCGACCACGACGCCCCAACGACGCCACCACAACCCCCTCAGACCCACCCCAACCATCCACAACCAACCCAGACAACGACCCATCAGGACCCACCTCCAACACCTGACCCACACCCTCCCCCTCCAACCCCACCACCACATCAAAAAACCGCACACAATCCCGCGCATGCCGCAACCAATACTCCACCGACGCCAAATCCCCCGCACCCGCACGCCGACCCGTAACCGACGACACCACCGGCACCACCGGCTCACCAAACACCAACCCCTCCAACACCCCCCGAAACTCATCCAACATCGGCTCCACCAACGAAGAATGAAAACCATGACTCACCCCCAACCGACGCGTACGCACACCCCGCGCCGAAAACACCCCCGCCACCTCCAACACCGCCTCCACACACCCCGACACCACCACCGACTCAGGACCATTCACCGCCGCAACACACACCTCACCCTCACACCCCGCCAAAACCCCCAACACCTCCTCCTCACCCACACCCACCGCCACCATCGCCCCACCCTCAGGCAACCCCTGCATCAACCGCCCACGAGCCGCCACCAACACACACGCATCCCCCAACGACAAAACCCCCGCCACATGCGCAACAGCAACCTCCCCCACCGAATGACCCGCCAACACACCAGGCCGCACCCCCCACGACTCCAACAACCGAAACAACGCCACCTCAAACGCGAACAACGCCGGCTGCGCCCACTCCGTACGCTCCAACAACCCCTCATCCCCACCAAACACCACCTCACGCAACGACCCCGGCAACAAACCATCCAACACCCCACACACCTCATCCCACACCTCAGCAAACACCCCAAACGCCTCATACAACTCCCGCCCCATCCCCAACCGCTGCGCACCCTGACCCGCAAACACCAAACCCACCAACCCACCACCACCACCCACACCACCACTCACCACACCCACACCCTCACCACCAGCAGCCACCACACCCAAACCCTCCAACAACGCCTCCCGATCCCCACCCACCACCACCGCACGATCCTCCAAAACCGACCGCGTCCCCGCCAACGACCACCCCACATCCACCAACGAACAACCCCCACCCCCCCGACCCAAAAACTCCCGCAACCGCCCCGCCTGCCCCCTCACCCCACCCACACCACGCCCCGACAACACCAACGGCACCACACCCCCACCAGCACCAGCACCAGCACCAGCACCAGCACCAGCACCAGCACCAGCACCACTCAACTCCCCCACCACACCAGAACCAACACCACCCCCATCACACACACCACCCCCAGAAACCCCCTCCAGAATCACATGCGCATTCGTGCCACTAATACCGAACGACGACACACCAGCCCGCCGCACACCCTCACCAGGCCACGACCGAGCCCGCACCAACAACTCCAACGGCTCCCCCACCCAATCCACATACGCGGAAGGCTCATCAACATGCAACGTCCGAGGCAACACACCCGCCCGCATCGCCATCACCATCTTGATCACACCCGCCACACCCGCAGCAGCCTGAGCATGACCAATATTCGACTTCAAAGACCCCAGACACAACGACCGCTCAACAGACCGACCACGACCATAAGTCGCCAACAAGGCATTCACCTCGATCGGATCACCAAGCCGCGTACCAGTACCATGCGCCTCCACCGCATCAACATCCGAGGGGCTGAGCCGGGCGTCGGCCAGCGCGGCGCGAATGACCTCTTCCTGCGCCTCTTCGTTCGGCGCCGTCAGACCGTTGGACGCACCGTCCTGGTTCACCGCTGAACCCCGCACCACCGCCAGCACCGGATGCCCCTGACGCCGCGCCTCCGAAAGCCGCTCCAGCACCAGCATCCCCACACCCTCGGCCGCGCCGAATCCGTCAGCAGCGGCGGAGAACGACTTGCACCGCCCGTCAGCAGCCAAGGCACGCTGGCGACTGAGGCCGACGAGCCAGTTGGGAGCGGACATGATGGTCACACCACCGGCCAGCGCCATGGAGCACTCTCCACGCCGCAGGGCCTGCACCGCGACGTGAAGTGCCACCAGTGACGACGAGCAAGCCGTGTCGATGGTGATTGCCGGACCGCGTAGCCCGAGGGAGTAGGCGACACGGCCGGACATGACGCTCGGGGTGGTCCCCACGGCGAGGTGGCCGTCGAGACCGTCGACGGCGAGGCTGCCGTGGTGTGGGGCGTACTCCTGGGCGACGGCTCCGACGTAGACACCGATCGCTTCGCCGCGCACATCGTGGAGGGGCAGACCCGCCCGCTCCAGAGCCTCCCAGGAGACCTCCAGCAGCACCCGTTGTTGCGGGTCCATCGCCAGGGCCTCACGCGGGGAGATACCGAACAGTTCGGCGTCGAACTCGGCCGCGTCGCGCAGGAAGCCACCCGCGCGAACGTAGCTCTTCCCGCTGCGTGCGGGATCGGAGTCGTAGAGGTCGTCGAGATCCCAGCCACGATCGTCGGGGAGCGAGGAAAGCCCCTCACCTCCCTTCTCCACGAGGTCCCACAGGTCTTCCGGAGACGTCACTCCGCCCGGGTACCGGCAGGCCATGCCGACGACGGCGATGGGCTCGTGCTGCCGCCCCTGTAGGTCTGCGAGGTGCTGACGAGTCTGACGAAGGTCGGCTGTGACCAGTTTCAGGTAGTCGCGCAGCTTTTCGTTGTTCGCAGACACCTTTGTAACGCCCCCCAAGAACGAGACAGCGAGACCTCCCGCGAGGCCGTCAGCACAGAACACGTGCGGCTATTCGAGGGGATTGTGGGTCGCCGAAACCTTGCGAAGCTCTAGGGCCTTACCCCAGTCCGCACCCCGGGGGGGGCCTCGGTGGCCAGAGGGCGGAACCCACTGACTCGCCCCCGGGGTTGCGCGACGTACACCTCTGTGACCTGGGACATCGGCTGTTGTCGCCTGCGGGGCCGCACCCCGGGCCAACGGGCCGTCGAGCCACGGTTATGGCGTGATCGCGCCACGCTGCGCGCTGCGGTTTCCCGCACCTGTTCCGGCGCCGACGTCCGCCAGCCCGTCGATGGCCACGCGCGCCGCCTGCCGGAGTGCCGCGCGGACGTCCTCCACTGCCGCACCACGTGCGAGCTTGAGGAAGGCCGTGTTCACCAGTGCGCCGATCAGCGCACCGACCGCCGCCGAAGCCTCGGCCTCGTCGATCTCGTCCCCATAGGCGTCCACCACGGCGACCGTGATCTGGCGCTGAGCGTCGAACACCCAGTACAACGCACGCGTCAGCAGCGGCGGAGAGGACAGGATGAGCCGCACCCGCAGCGAAGGGAGTTCATCGGTGAACTCGGACTCCCCCGGCGAGGCCACCGCGTGCTCGATGGCGTTGAGCAGCGACTCCGCGAGAGTCTCCCCGGGGCGACGACCGGACACCTCCCGCACGAGCGCGGCCACCCGCGCTCCGATGTCGGCAAACAGGATGTCCTCCTTGCCGGGGAAGTAGCTGAAGAACGTCCGGGTCGAGATGTCGGCGGCGGCGGCGATCTCGGCCACCGTCGTCGCCTCGTACCCCTGATCAGCGATCAGCCGTACCGCGGCGTCGACGAGCGCGCGCCGGGTCCGCAGCTTCTTACGTTCCCTCAACCCCGTCCCGTTCGTCACGGTTGCATTTTACAAGAGCCTCGACAGCCCATACATTTTCGCACTGCTTGCAATATTGCACTCACTGCTATTTCATTGCGTCATGGACAGCATGCTGAATGCCCTCGGCCGGGCATGTGCCGTACGCCCCTGGTTAACGATCACCTCCTGGCTCGTGGTGACCATCGCGCTCCTGGGGCTGGGACAGGCTGCTGGTGGCACCTTCGTCAACGACTTCCGGGTACCGGGCGTCGAGTCACAGAAGGCCACGGACGAGGCACAGGACCACTTCCCGTCCGTCGGCGCGGTCACCGCACAGGTCGTGGCGCACGCACCCGAGGGCGAGTTGGACAGCCCGGGCCGTGCCGCCGCGGTCAACCGAATGCTCGACCGGATCAGGAGCCAGTCGGACGTCAACCGGGTGAACGCTCCCGTGGTCGGCGAGAACGGCAAGGCCATGATCACAGACGTCAGCTTCGACAAGGACTTGGGCGACCTCGACGCCACGCACTACCAGCGCCTGGACGAGGCAGCCGATCCGGCGCGCGGCACGGGACTCGACGTCGAGTTCCGCGGCATGGTGATCGACCTCGGCACCGAACCCACCACCGGCGGGTCCGAACTCGTCGGCGTCGGAGCCGCGTTGATCGTGCTGATCATCGCGTTTGGGTCACTGGTGGCCGCCGGGTTGCCGCTGGCGGTCGCCACGATCGGCATCCTGGCCGGCACCGCGCTGGTACTTCTGGTCGGATCGATCATGGCCATCCCGACATCCGCGCCGATCATCGCCACGATGCTCGGGCTCGGCGCAGGAATCGACTACGCACTGTTCATCCTGAGCCGGTTCCGGAACAACCTGGCCAACGGCGAGAGTCCGCCCGATGCTGCCGGGCACGCCTCGGCGGTCGCCGGACACGCTGTGGTGTTCGCTGGCGGGACTGTGGTCATCGCGATCCTCGGACTCAACCTGGCTGGCATCCCGTTCGTGGGCGCCATGGGCATCGCAGCCGCCATCACCGTGGCCGTCATGATGGTCGCAGCGCTGACACTCCTGCCCGCGCTACTCGGGCTGCTCGGACACCGCGTGAACTCGTTGCCCCTGCCACGGCTGCGGCCCACCCGGCCCGTCAGCGAGGCAAGCCATGCCCGGGGTGGGCATGCCGACACCCGGGCCGGCCGTCTGGGCGGCCACGTGTACCGCAACCGCGTCGTCTACGCCTGTTCCGCGACGGTCGTGCTGCTCGCCCTCTCCGCACCCTTGCTTTCACTGCGGCTCGGGAACCCCGACGACGGCACCCAGCCGCCCGAACTCACCCAGCGTAAGGCGTATGACCTCATCGCCGAGAACTTCGGCCCCGGTTGGAACGCGCCCCTGGTCGTCACGGTGACGGGGGCGGAGAAAGGCGGCGCCGAGAAGCTCAGCGCGGCGCTGGGCAAGGACCCCGAGGTCGCTCAAGTGACACTGCCTCAGCACAGTGAGAACGGCCAGGCAGCACTCCTCACCGTCGTACCGAAACACGCGCCCCAGGACGAAGACGTCAGCTCCCTGGTCCACCGGATCCGGGACGACACCGCTCCCCGGGCGCTCGCCAGCACCGGTGGCGAAGCGCTGGTCGGTGGTTCCACGGCTCTTCAGATCGACATGACGGACGTGATCGCCGAACGACTGGCGTGGGTCGTGCTCGCCGTGGTCGGGGCCGGAACCCTCCTGCTGGTCGCCATGTTCCGTGCCCCCGTGGTCGCCCTCAAAGCGGCCTTCATGGCACTGCTGTCGATCGGTGTCTCCTTCGGCGTTGTCACCGCGATGTTCCAGTGGGGCTGGGGGCTGGACCTGATCGGCGTCGACAAGACCGTACCGATCGCCTCACCAGTGCCGATGCTCATGTTCGCGGTACTCTTCGGACTGTCCATGGACTACGAGGTCTTCCTGCTCTCCAGCGTTCGGGAAGCCTACGACAGGACACGCGGCCCTCGGCAGGCGGTCATCGAGGGCCTGTCCTCTACCGCCGGGGTCATCACCGCTGCGGCCGCCATCATGACGTGCGTCTTCCTGAGCTTTGTCGCGGTTCCCGACACGCTCATCAAAATCATCGGAGTCGGCCTGGCCGCAGCAGTGATCATCGACGCCACAGTCATCCGGATGGTGCTCGTACCTGCGACGATGGCGATCCTGGGCCACTGGGCTTGGTGGCAACCGGGGAAGCGCCGACCCACCTCCGGAAGAACCTCGGTGGAGGCCCGGGCAGCCGAGCCGGAGGACGACCGACATGAGCAGGACACGGGCCAGACACTCGTCGACACCTCGAAGCATGCTCCCGAAAACCCACCCACTCACTGACCCGAAACCCCTGGGCCGGGACCGCGCGAGGCGGCAGCAAGCTCCGAACCTCGGCGGACCCGGCGGCCTGGTCGATGTGGCGGACAGCCGGGCGGAGGAGGGGCCCCCGGCGTCGGCGCCCTGGGTATCGGCGAAGGAGTTTCCCGAAGGCACGGGCGTCACGGGCCAGTCCGCGATCGGATGCCCAACTACCGGTACGTATGGCCAAGATGCCGTACAGCTGTCTTGCGCCTCAGGAAGAGGACGTTGACGATCTCCAGGTTGACGCCGTCCTCGGCGGCGGAGCCGGAGCACGCTTCCCTCCACGTGAACCCGCAGGGGCGGGGCGCTGCGAGGCGAGTTCGGAACCCCGGCGGGTCAACTCACGACGTCCTAAGCGCTCCAGGGTTGGGTACCGGTCGTCTCAGCGATCTCGTTCCAGACCCGCAAGCGCATCACAGCCACGGCGCTCCACACCTGCCGACAACCCCATGAGTATCGCTCGGAGACGCTGTGGCCGTCTCGTGGGCCCACACGGCGCTCTCAGCCTGACGCCCGCCGTTCGGCCTCCGGCCCGCGGAACACACGACGGCCAAGGCAACCCCGATAGCGCGGAACCGGCGCGCAGCGCACGACTGAGCATCACGCAATAGGAAAGCAAGTGTTGTGAAGACATCCCAGGCTTTTCACTCCCAGGGAAGTGAACTCGCCGAGGTTGGATGACAGATTCGGGCACTGGCCCCCTGGAGCAGGCTAGCTCCCGTCAGCAGATTCCCGGGCGGTTAACAAGCGCGACAGTCAGGGAGGACCAGGTGTGGCGCGAGCACATTCCACGACTGAACAGCGACGTGACCCTCTGCGACCAGCAGACGTGGAGGCGGTGAACGAAGCGGAAAACCGGCTCGTCGAGCCCGGCTCCGAGGCATTACGGAGTCTGCTTTTCGAGACGAACGGCGTGGTAGATGGCTACGGAACAGACGTCGTCTGGGGCGCGGAGGATCTCCGCCGACAACGAACACTTCCGGAAGAGAACGGAGTTCGCCCAGCTGTACACCCCCTTTGACTGCATGGTCTTCTTCGGCGACAACGGAGGCGGCGACCAGTTTCCTTCAATTCACTCTCTGAAGACCCTCAGGTCTACGTCTGGGATCATGAGTCCGACGACCGTTACGTGGCAGCAGAATCACTGGAGCACTATCTGGACTACTGCCTCGGCTGTTCCACCATGGGAGAAGACTGGTACCGCTCCGACGAGTAGATAACACGTGCCCTCCTTCGAATGACCTCGCGGCGTCGACTCGTTGTGGGACTAAGAGGTCACGCAGATTGGGGGCAGAGGGGGCCTCGGTAACTCGACGGGCGCACCGTGGTCATCATCGAGTCGCGACGCTCTGTGATCACTAGGGATGCCTGTACCCGCTCTGTCATCAGGGCTACCCGAACCCCTCTGGTGCGCAACTAGAGCTGACAGGCGTGGACGACTCACCGCTGGGACGAACGCCGGAACCGCCGACCTCTTGCGGCTGCCATGTCAGTGCTGGCCGCCAGACTGCCGCCATGGGCTTTGACGAACTGTTGCAGTGCCTTGCCGAGGCTGAGTCAGGAAACCTGCGACCAGAGCTGACCGGTGGGCGGTTCCTGGTCGTGACGTACCTCCCTGGGGATGATTCCGGCACAGGCACAGCGGAGCTCGCGAAATTCTCGGCGATCCGGCTGAGACCACCGAAAGGGCGAACGCGGCTGCTGGCGACGAAGAGTGCGAGTGCTGTCCTTTCGGCGTCGTCGGGACCGCCGCGTCCTTCTACGAGGCGCTGGACGTGCTCGGTGAAGACCTCGACTGCGAAGAGACGTTGGCGGAGCTCAACCAGGAGCTCGATCTAGAGGACGACGAGGACTTCGAAGACGACGAAGGCGGGGCGGACGGGCAGGACAGCGAGGACGACCATGTGGCCGCGCACCGTGACAGCGAGAGAGCGGCTGTCCTGACACGCATACGCTCGCCGCGGCGTCGCGCTGTCGCGCACTTGCTGATCGGTACTGCCTTCGGCCCGATAGACGTCGTATGGGAGGACTTCGAGGAGGACGCCTACTTGGGCCACGTGGCGGCGCATCTGCCTGGGGCGAGGTTCGTGACGCTGGTCAGTGCGGCTCCGCCGAATCAGGAGCTGGCTTTCGCGATCCTTCAGCTTCAGCCTGTCGGCACGCCGGAGGTGGGCGACCGCGCCCTGCTGCTGGCCGCCGCCGCGGGAGATCCGACAGTGCTACGCGCCGCGATCAGCGACGGCGCAAACGTCAGCGCTGTCGACGAACACGGCGCGACACCTCTGCACCACGCCGTGGCGGCGCGTGCCGATCCGCGTGCCCAACTGGCGTTCGGAAACGCGCCGCAGTTCGCGGCGGCCGCCAGCACCGGCCGTCCGACCCCCGTCTCCCGGCGGATCGGAGGCGAGGAGCACCGGGCCGTCCTGTGGTCCCTGCTCGACGCGGGCGCGGAGACCAACGCTGTCAACACCGGGGGCAAGACCCTGCTGGATCTGGCCGTCAGGTCGTGGCCGTACCCGGAGCGGGAGGTGCAGCGGCTTGTCGAGCGGGGAGCGGTCGGCCGGGAACTCAGAAACGCGAGTGTGGACTCACTCGTCAGGCGCCTTCCGTACGGTTACGAGGAGGACCTGCGCGTGCTGAAGAACCAGGTCCGCTTCTTGCTCGACGTCGGAGCGCCGTACGGACACCCTCTGGACGCCCTGCTCGCCCTCACCGGCTACTACGAGCGGGAGGTGTCTGGTGACTACCTCGCGGAACTAGTCGACATCATGGTGAACCGGGGAGTGGGGGATCGGCCGGGCACTCACGACAGGACGGCGCGGGAGTCCGCCCAGTGCTGGGTCGATCGAGGCCTGACCCACTACCAGGCGATGGTGGATCGGCTCGCCACGGTGGCGGACGATATCGGTTGAGGCGTCAGTCGCCCGCCCGGACGGGTGTGTCGACTTGTAAGTCGCGCGGATAGGCGTGGGGTCATGCTCGGCGGTTCGGGCGTTCGTCCCAGCGGTGGGTTGTCCATGCTCGTCGGATCAGGCCGCGGACGACGATGATGGTGTGCGAGGTCGAAGAAGGCGTCGATGACGGTGGCGCGGCGTTCGTAGGGGCGGGCGAACCGTTGGAAGGCGTTCAATTCGGCGGTGCGGACGGCGCGTTGATCGTCCAGGACAGCGGTTTCCCCAAAAGGGAACCGCTGGGGCCGGTGTCCATCGGAGCCATACACGCGGGTCTGCTCCCGTGGAGTGGGGACCGCCCTCGACACGTCGCCCCGAACCCGTCGAAGGTCGTCCGCGCGGGCCTCCAGCGCACCTCCCCATCGCGGAGATGGGCCGGCAACTTCCACCGCGCGCCGGGAGGCGGCTGAACCGGGCTGGCCGGCGGGCCGGGTTCGGGGGGCGGGGGGTGCTGGCAGGGCTATCCGGTCGCCGGTGCGTTCCACAGGCCGGTGAGCGCGTCGATGAGCAGCTCGGCCGTGTCCGTCCAGACGGAGGGCGGGTAGGACTCCCCTCCGGCGAGGCCGCGTTCGCGCTCGACGCACATCTGGACGATGAGGTGCCGGGCCATCACGCCCCGGGCCGCCTGGACCGTCGGGGGGAGGTCGGGCAGGCAGGCGTTGAGGCCGTCGAGCAGCGTCTGGAGTGCGGGAGCGGCGGCGGGTTCGGCGGCGATGGTCTCGTAGAGCGCGGGGTCGGCTGTGACCTGGGCGTTGAACCGGGCGTACCAGGTGGGGCTGCCCAGGCCGTCCAGATGCTCGGTCACGGGGCGGACCATGCACGCCACCCAGTCCCGCAGCACCGTGGATCCCCTGCTCTCCGCGACCAGCCGGGCGCGGATCAGCTCGATCTGTTCGGTGTGCCGCCGGGAGATCGCTCGCACGAGGTCGGTCTTGCCGCCGAAGTGGTAGTTGACCGCGGCGGTGTTGCCCTGACCGGCGGCGTCGCTGATCTGTCGGTTGGAGACGTTGTAGACGCCGTGTTCGGCGAAGAGGCGCTCCGCCGCCGTGAGGATGGCCTCCCTGGTCGCCTCGACCTTCTCCTCGCGCACGCTTCTACTGGTCACTGGCCTCACCGCTCCGGGACGTCGCGCCGCGGTGGGGTGGCCCGTCCCCCGTGCCACCCGTGGCCCACTCGTCCTCGTCGTGGGTGGGCGCCGCGGCGTTCCAGACTACCGAGGCCGCGGGCCGCGGGCCGGGGTCCCCGCGTCTGGGGGCGGGGGCGGGACGCGTTTCGCGGATCGGGCATCGCTGCCTCCTGTCGTCCCGGGC
This sequence comes from Streptomyces sp. AJS327, assembly GCF_013450295.1. Lineage (GTDB taxonomy): Bacteria > Actinomycetota > Actinomycetes > Streptomycetales > Streptomycetaceae > Streptomyces. The sequence continues at coordinate 1,713,893 of NZ_SKBR01000001.1, read as the reverse complement.
GGCGCTTGACCGGGCGTGTTCCACCGCCCTACATTTTAATTCAACGACTTGATTTAAAAGTCTGTCGCTCATCGTCCCACTTGTCCAGACGGAGGCCCCTTCCCATGCCCGACGCCCCCAACGCGCCCGCCGACACCGGGAAGGTCGCGGCCCGGGCGAACGCCGTCGTGGCGGTGCTGGCCTTCGCGGGAATCGTGGTCTCGCTGATGCAGACCCTGGTCATCCCCCTGGTACCGCAGCTGCCCGAGCTGCTCGACGCCGCGCCCTCCGACGCCACGTGGGCCGTCACCGCCACGCTGCTCGCCTCCGCCGTCGCCACCCCGGTCGTCGGCCGTCTCGGAGACATGCACGGCAAGCGCCGCATGCTGCTGGTCAGCCTGGTGCTGCTGACCGCCGGATCGGTGGTGTGCGCGCTCTCCGACTCCCTCGCGCCGATGATCATCGGACGCGCTCTGCAAGGGCTGTCCGCGGGCGTGATCCCGGTCGGCATCAGCATCATGCGCGATGAGCTGCCGGCCGAGAAGCTCGCCTCCGCGACCGCGGTGATGAGCGCCTCGCTCGGCGTCGGCGGCGCCCTCGGGCTGCCCTCCGCCGCGCTGATCGCCGACCACTTCGACTGGCACGTGCTGTTCTGGGTCTCCACCGTCGCCGGTGCCCTGGCCACCGTGCTCGTCGTCAGCCTGGTTCCGGAGTCGCGGGTGCGGACCGGGGGCCGCTTCGACCTCGTCGGCGCGCTCGGTCTCTCGGCCGCGCTGGTCTGTCTGCTGCTCGCCATCTCCAAGGGCGCCGCCTGGGGCTGGACCAGCGACACGACGCTCGGCCTGTTCGTCGTCGGCGCCCTGGTGCTGCTCGTCTGGGGCGCCCACCAACTGCGCACCTCGCACGCCCTGGTGGACCTGCGGGTCGCCGCCCGTCGGCAGGTGCTGTTCACCAACCTGGCGTCGATGTCGTTCGGCTTCTCGATGTTCGCCATGTCCCTGGTGCTGCCCCAGCTGCTCCAGCTGCCCGAGGCCACCGGCTACGGTCTGGGCCAGTCGCTGCTCGTCTCCGGTCTGGTACTCGCCCCACAGGGCCTGGTCATGATGGCCATGGCGCCCTTCTCCGCACGGATCTCCCGGGCCCAGGGGCCGAGGGTGACCCTGATGGTGGGTGCCGTCACGGTCGCCGCCGGCTACGTGCTCAACATGTTCCTGATGTCGCAGATCTGGCAGCTCGTGCTGGCCTCCTGCGTCATCGGGGCCGGTGTCGGACTGGCGTACGGGGCGATGCCCGCCCTGGTCATGAGCGCCGTCCCGGTCTCCGAGACCGCCGCCGCCAACAGCCTCAACACGCTGATGCGGGCCATCGGCACCTCGGCCTCCAGCGCTCTGGCCGGTGTGGTGCTCTCCCAGATGACCGTCAGCTTCGGCCCGGCCGAGGTCGCTTCGCAGAACGGGTTCCGGACGGTGATGGCCATCGGCGCCGGCGCCGCCGTGCTGGCACTGGCGATCGCCTCCCTCATCCCGCGCCAGCGGCCGACGTCCACAGGGGACGGCGCTACGCACGGCGCCCCCGAGCCCGTGCCCGCGGGCCGCGTCGAGCGGCGCGCCTGACCCCGGGGAGGCGCCCCGCGCATTCGGGCAGGCGGGTCACGGGGACGCGGATGTCCCCTGACGGGTGCTCGGGGTGCTCGGGGTCAGTGCCGTGATGGGGGCAGTGGCCACGACGCCCCTCCCGGCAAGGATCATGTCCCCACGGGCGCGCGAGGACATGCCACGGCCCCGGCAGGGCACGCGCCGCGCGTGAGGTGCGGCTCCTGCCGGGGTGTGGCGAGCGAGCGGGGGTCCGTCACCCCGCCGTACGGAGTTCCGCGGCCGTCACATTCCGCAGGTGGGCGCGGACCAGAACTGACCGCCACCGCCCGCGACATGCGTGTGGTCGTCGTGTCCCGGGTAGCCGGGGCCGAGGATCTCACCGAAACCATGGTTGCGGGCCGCGAGCGCGAGGGCGCAGAAGCCCTGCGAGCCCGCTCCCAGGTCGGCCGCGTGACCGTACATATGGCGGCTGTTGGCCGCGCCGCCCACGTTGGAGTTGCAGGACACGCTGCGGAAGCCGCCGTTCACCACGATCGGCTTGTCGCCCATGGCGTGCCGCATGGCCTGCAACTTCCACATTGTGACCAGGGCGTTGGCCTTGGCGGTGGCCGCCGAGACCTTTCCGCCGGACCAGTCGGAGTTGCAGTTGTTCAACTCGTCGTAGGTGAAGTTGGCCGGCGTACAGTCGTCGTCCTGCAACGCGTAGATCTTGGCGAAGGTGTTGGGTCCCGCGATGCCGTCGGATTCGAGCCCGTAGGCCGACTGGAAGCGCTGCACCGCGGCCTTGGTGGCCGGGCCGTACACGCCGTCCAGGGCAAGGTCGGCGCCGGCGCCCGGGTAGCCCGCCACCCGGATCTGGAGCTGACGCACGGCTTCGCCGGTGGAGCCCTCGCGCAGGGTGCCGCTCCACGTGTAGCAGGCGTCGGCGGCCCCCACCTCGGATGAGGAAGCCTGGGCGGTTCGGGTGGGCTCGCCGGTGGCCGCGGAAGCGGGGATCGCGAACGTCATACCGAGGACGGCCGCGGCGGCCGCCGCCAGCATGGTGCCGGAACGTCTCTTTGCCATGGGATCTCCAGAGGGAGTGGGGACAGGAACGTGCGGTGTCCGGCGGCGCCGCGCGGGGCGCCGCCCGGTCTGCGGGAGGGGATGTCGGTGCGGGTCGCCGGAAGCCTCGTGTGCGGCCGACGGCCCGTCGGTGACGTGTTCCCCAGGTGCGTGCTCGGGTACGGGAGTTGGCTTGCTGGGAGGGACGGTCAGGCGGTACCGGGGACGGTCCGCCGGGAGGGATGGCTTCGCCGGGTGGAGGCGTTCGGGCCGGGCACGCATCGCTGTCCGGTCGCGCTCCGCCGACGTGATCGAGTGGGCCGGTGACGCCAGTTCGCCGGGGTTCTGCCCCGGTTCGCCGTGACCGTGCCCGAAGGCGCGTGCGCACGGGCCACCGCCCAGCCGTCGCCTCCGACGGCCGCGCGTCCGGCGCGCCTGGACACCGCGTCCGGCCCGGTTGGGCCCGCTCGGCCCCGCCGGGACATGGCCGAGCGGAACCCGGCGCCGCACACCCGGTCAGGGAATGACGTAGGCGGTGACGGCCCTGTGGTTGGAGTACGAACCGCCCGCCATCTTCTCCGTTACCGTCGCGACCTCGCGGAATCCGTTCGCCTTCTTGGCCAGCAGGACGTCGACGCGGCGTTTGTTCAGCGTGTCGTGCCGGGAGGGGCAATCCCGGCCGCCGCACTTCTCGGCGATCGGGTCGGCGAAGCCGTAACCGCGGGCCTTGCTCCACCAGTTGCCGACACCGACGTCGATGTTCGCGTCCCCGGCGACGATCCTGACATCGCCCCCCAGGTTGTCGACCGCCCTGTTCGCCTCCCTGATGTTCTCGGACGCGCAGTCGGGACCGTTCCACTTGGCGGTCGGCCAGTGGATCGAGGCGACGGTGACGTCCTTCTTCTCGACGGTGTCACGCAGCCGTACGGCGACGTTGTGCACCCGGTCCTGACTGGTCTCGGTGGGTTCGAGGTTCCGGCACTTGCCCTTGGCGCCCTGGGGGGCGTCAGACCGCCACGTGGTGGCGTCCTCCAGGGTCAGCCGCTGGGTTCGGTAGATCACGGCGTTGGTCTGCTGGTTCTTCAACTTGCCGCACTTGCTGGTGTAGCCCATCGAACCGGGATCGGCGACCGCTATGCGCCCTTTGAAGGTTCCGGGCAGTTCGTCGGAGAGTCGCTTGGTGAGGGCCTTCAGCTGTTCGGAGTCCGAGATCTGCTGCACGGTGAGGATTCCCGGACTGCGGGGCTGGCTCTTGACGTACTCGATGAGCCGATCGAACCGGTCACCGGAGCAGGACTCCGGCACCATGTTCTCGATGTTGTTGTTGTAGGTCACCAGCGGCTCGGGCGCGGCCGTGGTTTCCGGCGCGCCCTGGGCCACGCCGCTTCCCGTGACGGCCGCGACGGCCATGACAGCCACGGCACTCACTGAAACGCGGACTGACGCGCTACGTCTGGAACGCGACATGCGGGGTCCTCCGTTGTGGGGGTGTGGGCCAGAGTGGCACAGGCACGTCGGAATGTGAGCACCTCCGTTCCAGAAAACTCACAACTCCCCTACAGCCGCGTTGTGTTGATCTCCGCGAGCGCCCAAAGCCCGGTCCTCGTCGCGGCGATGCGGGTCCCGGAGCGGAGCCACTCGCTCGCGGTCCCCGCACGGGGGCTGGGCGCCCGCCGTCGTGGAGGTGCGCCTACTCTCGTGGGGGTGGGGGGACTTCGGGATCCGGCGGGCGACGCGGACGTGCTGACGGCGGCCTTTCCGGCCGGGCTCATCGATGACGTGCGGATCGTCCTGGCGGTCATGCCGGGCGCCGGGTCCCCGCCGATCGCGCCGTTCGAGGTCGAGGTGGAAGGCGAGACGGTCGCCATCCCCACCCGCCTCTACAACGAGGAGCCGGAGACCGGCCCGCGGGGGCGGCTGACCGCCACCCAGCGCGAGATCCTGCACTGCCTCTACTCGCGGCACCACGACGGTCTGGTCCGCCAGCGCCATCTTGAGCGGATCCTGGTGTCTAGGGAGCCGTGGGTGGTTCCGTTCGTCATGCGACTGGCCGGCGAGTACGTACTGGAGATCATCGAGGCCATCAGCCGGGGACTTCCCGGGCTCTCCACCCCGGGGTCGCCCGAGCGCCGCCTCTACGGGGAGTTCATCGCCCGGAACCCGGCGTTCTTCGCCCGCACGGAACGACGCGTGGTCAGCTACTGGTCGTGCAACCACCGCTGGCGGTACGTCACGTTCGGGAGCTACCCCGGCTGCGTCCTGCTGGAGGCGTTCCGGGCGGCCGTGGAGGAGCGGGTGGGCCGGGCGTGGCCACGGCACACGCCGCCCCCGCTGACGGGGACGTAGGCGTGGGCCCGTGTCGTGTGCGCCCGCCGGGGGGCTCAGCCTCCCGGTGACCGTCGGCTGGTGGCGTCGGGGGACTGCGGCGGCGAACCGGGGTGGTGGGCACGGGAGTTGACGGCTCGCGCTCGCCGGGCCGCCCGGCTGCCGTTCAACCAGCCATGTCGAGCAGCAGGTTCGCGGCCACCGACGCCCCGTCGGTGCGGAGCGTGTCCGCCACGGCGGCCGCCCGGACGCGGGTCTCGGGGCGCAGCGCCGTCTCCAGGGCGACCGACAGGGAACGGGTGGTCGGTACCGGTCCGTCGTGCGCCGCGCCGATGCCCAACTCCGCTACCCGGCCAGCCCAGTACGGCTGGTCCGCCAGCTGGGCAACCACCACCTGGGGGGCGCCGGCGCGGGCGGCCGTCGTGGTCGTTCCCGCGCCGCCGTGGTGGACGACCGCGGCCACCCGGCGGAACAGCGCCTGGTGGTTGACCTCGCCGACGGTAAGACGGTCCGGGCCGTCGACGAGCGTCAGGTCCGCCCAGCCGCGCCCGATGACGAGGCGCCGTCCGTGTGCGCGGACCGCCGCGTCGGCCACCTGGGCGATGTCCGTCACGGCGTGCATCGGCATACTGCCGAAACCGACGTACACCGGGGGCGTTCCGGCGTCCAGGAAAGCCAACAGCTCGGCGGGGAGGGGGCGTTCGTCCGGCGGGGTCCACGCGCCGGTCTGGACGACGCCGAGGCCGGGCGTCTCCCGCCAGGGGTCCAGGACGGGGTCCGTCGCCAGCCACGGCTGGTCGCCGATGACGTAGTCGCGAACGTGGGTGACCTGGCGCAGGCCGTGGGCCGCCCGGTTCGTGTGCAGCGCCTCGCCGAACAGCGCGTCGGTGTGCTGGAGGTCCAGCTCCCACAGCGTCCGGTTGTCGGTCGTCTCCGGCGGGAGCGGCCGTCCCGGGTAGGCCAGTGGCCCGCGGTGCGGCGCGGGCAGGGTGAGTTGCTGGAAGGTGACGGATACGGAGGGGACGCCCAGCAGCTCGGCCACGGACAGGGCTCCGGCCGCGGCGGGCAGCATGCCGGTCGCCACCAGCACGTCACAGCCCTCGGCCGCAGCGGGGATCGCCTCGAACTGCCCGGCGATCACCTCGGCCGCGCGCCGGGGCAGGTCCGACGCGGGCGGGGCCGCCCTCGTCCACACCCGTGCCGACTGGCTGACGGGGACCAACGGCACGCCCACACCGTCGAGTCGGCGCGCGGAGTCCTCGTCCGGCGGTGCGCACACCCGCACGTCGGCGCCGCGTTCCCGGAGCCGCACCGCGAGTCCCACCAGCGGTTCGACGTCCCCTCGTGACCCGTAGGTCGACAACAACACGCGCACTTCGCGTCACCCGCTCCATCGGTTCCGGCGCCTGAGTTCCGGCGCCTGGTTTCGGGCGCCTGGTTTCGGGCGCCTGGTTTCGGCGCCGATCGGTGATTCTGGGGCAGACCGGGGATCTTGCCGCAAGCCCCCCGGTGCGCTATACGTTGAGCGTGGCGAGGAGGCGGGTAACCTCCTCGCCTTTGCCGTGGGTTGGCCCCCGCGCCGGACGGTCCACGGGTGACGCGCCGCTCCGGCGGCCGCTTTCGGGGGGGCGGACCGGGAGGTGTGCGACCGGTCACCGTCAGCGGGCGTCGCGGACTGGGCGGGGCGCGGTTCCCACGGATGGGGCTCGTCCGGTCGCCACTCCCCCAACCTCCGTTCCCTCAGGCGTGGTTGCCGGTGTACGTGGCGCGGCGCAGCCATCGGCGGACCACCGCGCCCGTACGCGGGTGAAGCCGTCGGGCCGTCGCGTGGCCGTGGCACACCTGGGCCCGCCCCCCCCCGGCCCGTCTCGCCATCCGCCCGCACCGCCAAGGACGTTGAAACTTTCCCGGCCGGGGCGCGGGTCTCCCAGCTCACGGGCGCGGCAACTGGTTCAGACCACAGGCGGGCCGGGCAGAGTCTTCACGCGGCCCTTACCGTCGAGTATTTATGGCGTGTCTGCATCAAGTACGCAATCCAGGAGGCATACATGCGGAGACCAACCCCCCACCACGGTTTCTACGCGCGTAGGGTCGCCACGGCCACCGGCGTCGTCGGCGCGGCGGTCGCGCTGACCCTCTCGACCGCCGCGACCTCCCTCGCCGCCCCGCCCGTCGAGGAGAAGGGCGAGAAGGGCGAGTACCAGCTCGGCGAGGGCTACATGGGCATCAGCGCCCAGCAGGAGCTGGCGGGCAAGGAGCAGCGCCAGGTCGGCCCGAAGGACACCAGCGGCGTCCAGGGCATCGACGTGTCGCACTACCAGGGCAGCATCAACTGGGGCTCGGTGAAGGGCGACGGCATCCAGTTCGCCTGGATCAAGGCCACCGAGGGCACCACCTACAAGGACCCGAAGTTCAGCGCCAACTACACCGGCGCCTACAACAACAAGGTCATCCGGGGTGCCTACCACTTCGCCCGTCCCGCCTCGTCGAGCGGCTCGGCACAGGCCGACTTCTTCGCGAAGAACGGCGGAGCCTGGTCCGCCGACAACCTCACCCTGCCCGGCGTGCTGGACATCGAGAACGGCTCCAGCTCGCAGTGCCACGGGGTGGGCCAGGCCGCGATGCGCACCTGGATCAACGACTTCTACACCACCTACAAGCAGCGCACCGGCCGTGACATGGTCATCTACACCACGGCCAACTGGTGGAACACCTGCACCGGTAACTGGACCGGCATGAGGGACAAGGCCCCGCTCTGGGTCGCCCACTGGACCACCGGCAGCCCCACCATCCCCTCGGGCTTCCCGACCTGGACCGCCTGGCAGTACACCGATAAGGGCAACATCGGCGGCATCAGCCCCGTCGACCGCAACAAGTTCAACGGCTCGCGGGACCGGCTGCTGGCCCTCGCGAACAACACCACGCTGGCCAACCCCAAGGTCGACGTGGACTAAGCGATTCGCCGCCCCACGGGGCGTGTCGAACCCGGCACCACGGCTCCGGCCGCCTCTCCGGAGAACCCGGTGACACCCGCGACGCCCGGCTCGACGGGGCGACGCGGAGGTCGCCGGGGGACCGCGATGCGGCCGAAGCCGCTCAGCACCTGGCCGGGCGCCTGCGAACCGCGGAGCGTGGGCGCCCGCCGATCGCGGGCGCACCGGCCGCCCCGTGTCCGCCCACCCTCCGTCCGTCCGGGCGGCGCCCCGCCACCGTGTCGCGGGGAGGACCTACTGGAGTTCGCTGAAGCGCTCGACCGCCCGGGTGCGGCCCGCGACGATGATGGTGTCGCGTTCGGTCAGCACGGCGTCAGCGGTGGCGTAGGTGAAGTCCTCGCCCGGGCGTTTGATGGCGACGACGGTGACGTCGTGCCGGGAGCGGATGCCGCTGTCGCTCAGGGGCCGGCCCACCGAGGCGGCCGGTGGCCTCGTCTTGGCCATGGCGAAGTCGTCCTCGAACTCGATGTACTCCATCATCCGGCCACGGACCAGGTGGGCGACGCGCTGTCCCATGTCGTGCTCGGGGTAGACGACGTGGTGGACGCCGAGTTGGCGGAGGATACGGCCGTGGGGCTCGCTGATGGCCTTGGCCCACACGTCGCGGATGCCGAAGGAGATCAGCAGCGAGGCGGTCAGGATGCTGGCTTCCAGATCGCTGCCGACGGCGACGACGGCACGGTCGAACTCGTGGACGGCGAGCTGGCGCAGGGCCTCCTCCTTGGTGGAGTCGGCGCGCACCACGTGGGTCAGGGAACCGGAGAGTGACTGCACGACCTCCGGGTCCTCGTCGATGCCGAGGACCTCGGTCTCCTGGTCGACGAGTTCCAGGGCCACGGCCCGGCCGAACCGGCCCAGGCCGATGACGACGGCGGAGTCGCTCCGGGCGATGCGGCGGGCTTGGGGCTGACGCTTCCTAGCCAATGACGGGTCGCTCCTCAGGCAGGTCGTACATGCGGACGCGGCTACGCAGGGCGAGTGCCGAGGCCACGGTGATCGGCCCGATCCTGCCGATGAACATCAGCACCACCAGCATGATCTGCTGGGCGGCGGGCAGGTCGGCGGTGATACCGGTGGACAGCCCGACGGTGGCGAAGGCCGAGGTGATCTCGAACAGGGAGCGGTCCAGGCTGTGTTCGGTGGAGAGCATCATGACCAGGGTCGTGCTGACGACGGCGGCCATGGACAGCAACACCACGGTGAGCGCCTGGCGTTGGACGTCCCCGGGCAGCCGCCGGTGGAAGATGTTGACCGCGGCCTCACCGCGAATCTCGGCGTACAGGACGAAGAACAGTACGGCGAAGGTAGTGACCTTGATGCCGCCCGCGGTGCCCGCGCTGGCGCCGCCGACGAACATCAGCACGTCCATACCCAGCCAGCTAGCCGGGTTCATCGCGCCGATGTCGACGCTGTTGAACCCGGCGCTGCGCGGCATGACCCCCTGGAACCAGCCGACGAGCAGCTTGCCCGGGGTGTCCAGCGACCCGAGCGTGTCCGGGTTGCTCCACTCGACCGCGGTCACGAACGCGCTGCCGCCGACGAGGAAGACCCCACTCGCCCAGATCACGATCTTGGTGTGCAGGGACCAACTCCGGGGCCTGTGCCAGCGGCGCCGCAGCTCGAACAGGACCGGGAACCCCAGCCCGCCCGCGATGACGGCGAACCCTATGGGCAGGCAGATCCACGGGTCGGTGGCGAAGCCCATCAGACTGTCGGAGTACAGCGCGAACCCGGCGTTGTTGAACGCCGAAACGGCGTGGAAGACGCCCAGCCACACCGCCCGGGGCCAGGGAGTGTCGTAGCCGAACCCGAATCGCAGGGTCAGGGCCAGCGCCGTGACGGCTTCCAGCACCAGGCTGGCCTTGACCACCCCGATGACCACCGCTCGGACGTCGCCCAGCCCCAGCGTCTTGGTCTCCGTCGCCGCGGTGATGCGGGCGCGCAGGCCCATACGCCGCGACACCAGCATGACCAGCAAGGACGCGAAGGTCATGATGCCCAGCCCGCCGAGCTGGATCAGGACCAGGATCACCGCCTGCCCGAAGCCGCTCCAGTAGGTGGGGGTGTCCGCCACCGCCAGCCCGGTCAGGCAGACCGCGGAGGTCGCGGTGAACAGCGACTCCACGAGGCCGGCCCGGCCGGGACCCGAGGTGGCCGAGGGCAGCGTCAGCAGGAGGGTTCCGCAGGCTATCGCCGTGGCGAACCCCAGTACGACGGCCTGCGCGGGATGCCGCAGCCGGGGACGGCGCCTCAGCACGGGAGGCCGTTCCCGAACCACGCGAGGGTCACGTTCGTTCGCACCGCTCGACGATAGCCAATCGTCCGCGCGGTTCGTTCACGGCCTCCAACGAGCCTCGTGCGGGGGTCACGGCGAACGGGACGACACGGGTGCGCGTCCGCCCGGGATTCCCCCCGGTACGTGCGGTGTGCTGGTTCCGGCCGGTGCCCGGCGCCGGGAGGTGCCCGACGACGGCTGCGGAGCGGGGGGTTGGCCCACACTCGCGCTCCGGCCGCGGCTCCGTCGTTCCGTGGGACCGGCCCTCGCCGCGTGCGCGGGGCGTGCCAGGCACTTGGCACCGCGCGCCGCGTCGTCGGTCTCGCCCGCCGTCCGGGGCGGAGCGTCCGCGCGCGACGGCGCCCCCGTCCCGGGGGCGGGGGCGCCGTGCGGTGGGTCGCGTCGGGATCCATCGTCCGTCGTCTCACATGGTGTTGACGATCAGTCCGATGTGGGTGAAGTAGTTCAGCGCGCCGAAGAGGAGGAAGGCCACCCCGGCGATGGTCCAGCAGGCGCCCACGATCCAGACGAGGGGACGGCGGGGGCGTCTCAGCACGAAGGGGAAGAGCACCGCTCCGATGCCGACCAGCACGTACAGGCCGGAGATGAAGCTGGCCTCCAGCATGGGGTGGTCGGCGAACTCACCGGAGATGGGCTCCTCCGGAGGGGCGGCGAAGAGGGTGTACTTCCATCCGGCGGCGGCGATACCGAAGCAGGCCAGGCCCAAGCCGAGGACGAGGAGCGAGATCGGCCCGGTGAGGGTGGCGACGGTCCGCTGGCGGTCGGGGACGGCGTCGAGCGCGGTGCCGCGCTTCCAGAGGAAGAACGCCGCGGCGAGGAGCAACGCCCCGAAACCGAGGGCGGGTTCGCCGAAGATGATGTTGTCGAAGGGGAAGCCCTGCCCGGCCAGCGGCCAGGTGAGCGTCATGTGCAGCCCGGTGAGGAAGAGGAGGAGCCCGAGTGCCCCGAAGGCGAGCGCCCAGCCGTCCGGGACCACGGGCTGGCCCTTCAGGAGCCGGTAGCCCAGCGCCACCACCAGGAGCAGACCGACTCCCGCGGCAAGGGACATGATGGTGTTGTAGGTCGGCATGCGGGTCCAGTCGATCTTCAGACCGTCCTGGGCCGCTGTCAGGAGTGTGCTCATGGACCGAGACAACCGCGCCCGGTTCGGCACCCGGCCCGGAGCCGGGGCGCGCCCGGCCGAAATCACCTGATCGCGTCCGTCCGTTCCGCTGCCCGGCGGTGGACGGCCATCCACCGGACCGCCCACGCCGGGCCGTCCGGCCGCGCGACGGCGAACCGCCCGGTCCCGGGCCGGCGGCGGCACCGACCCGCCGCGCACACACCGGGCCAACTCACGGCGGCGCGGGGGCGGTTGGCCGCAGGGTGCGCGCCGCCGGGGCGACGGATCCTCAGGAGGCGCGGTCGGCGTTGATCGCGTCGACGGCGGACCGGGCGTCACCGAGGTTGGCGAAGTCGACCGCGACGAAGTTCACCGGGCTGTCGCGTTCCGTCTCACAGCGCCGCACCCGCTCCCGCACGTAGTTCTCGGCGTTGACCTCCTCGGCGTCGATCCGGCTGCCGCCGCCGTGCGTGATGAAGTGGTTCAGGAGGAACAGCCGCTTGTCCCGGCCGCCCCGGTTCGGCACACAGCTCATCTCGCCGGGGTTGCTGAAGTCGTACGGCGTCTCCATGCCGTACCGGTAGTAGTTGCGGTACCAGGGCTCCGGTCCGTCCCCGTTCTCCGCGAAGACCACGAGCCGCTTGTCGTCCTCGACCATCTCCCCGAGGGTCGGCCACTCCGCGCCCGGATCGGCGTCCGGGGTGTGCAGCAGCCGCTCGACTCCCGCCTCCCGGAACGCCTTCGCGGTCCGCTCGCCGCTGACGCCGTCCTGGAGGATCAGGGTGAGCACCTCGCCGGGGTGTTCGTCGAGCCAGTCGCCCACCTCGCTCAGGGTCTCGACGAGGGGGACGGCTCCGGCCCGGCAGACCGCGTGGCAGAGCCACAGTCCGGGCTTGACCGGTCCCGTGCGGTCGACGATCCCGCTGATCCGGCGCTGGGTGCCCGGGCCGAAGTCGGAGAGCTTGAGGCGTTTGGTGACCTCGTCGCCGCGTTCCCAGGTGTGCGTGTCGAGGAGCAACGCCCGTGCGCCGTTGTCGAGTTGGGTGGTGATGTCACCGTCCTGGAGCGGGCTGATGAACCGGTCGGCGGTGGAGGACATCGAGTTGTGGGTGGCCAAATACGCGGCCTCGTCGTACCGCAGGTCGCACAGCTCGGCCGAGCCGTTGCAGTAGACGCGCTTCGAGCCCTGCGCGACCGTCGGCAGCAGGGTGGGGCCCAGGACGATGGTGGTGGTGACGACCGCGCCGATACCGCCGAGCGCGACCCGGCGGGTGCGCTGCGTGAGCTTCCGGCCCGCCGCGCGGCGCTGCCACACGACGGCGAAGCCGAACAGCGCGAGGCCGGAGACGAGCGGGACGAGCGCCGCGAGCAGCCCGGCCGAGGCCAGCGAGCGGACACCGGTCCGTTCCAGGTCGGTGACCAGGTTGGCGAGGGACGTCGGCCAGGAGGCGGGCGGGGTCCAGAGCCAGGCGTCGGCCCGCCAGCGGATCGCCAGGAAGATGAGACCGGTCAGCGCGCCGCCCACGGTGAGCAGGGCGCCGAGGCCGCGGAGACGGCGTATCCGGGCGCGCGGGCCGAGGAGCCACAGCAGGGCGACGGCCAGCACACCGACCACCGCGGCGAGCGTCTGCACCAGCCCGAGGGTGATGTGGGTGACGTCCCGCGCGGACTTCAGCGCGCCCGTGTCCATCCCCGAGTCCTGGAGGTCCTCGGCCACGTTCCACGCGCCACCGTCGGTGATCTTGATCAGGTCCTCGCGGGCCGTGTCGCCTCCCGTCCCGGCGGTGCTGCCGGGCAGGTGCGGACCGGCGGCGGCCAGCGCGGTGGCCACGTCACCCACCGCGAGCGACCCCCGGATCTGCGGGCGCAGCTCCTCCCGTTCGCTCTCCGGGACGCTGGACAGCAGCAGCTGGGTCGCCTTCTTGGCCTCGCCGTCGCTGAGCTTCACCCTCGGCAGGTCGGGCTGGCGTCCCGCGGCGACGTCGTCGAGGGCGGTGTCCATCCGGGTGAGGGCCGCGTTCAGGTCGGCCTCGGTGCGCTTCTCGCCGCCGGACACCAGACCGCCCAGGTAGACCTGCGCCAGGTCGTTGAGGTTGGCCAGTACCGGGGTGAGGTCCACCGAGAGGTCGAGGGCGTCGGCGTCCCCCCGCAGGTAGCCGAGGAGCGCGGCGATCTGCGAGTCCGTCAGCTCCCGCACGGTGGCGGGCGGGAGCACGGTCTTGAGGTTGGCGGTCACCACGGGTTCCGGCACCGGGAGCCGCGCCAGCAGGCTGCGCGTGACCGGCTGCGCGCCGGGGTCGACGAGCACCTCGTCGTAGAGCCGGTCGTAGGCCCGCTCCTTGTCCAGGACGCCCTGGTAGAAGCCGGTGCTGAGCACCGTGGCGCGCAGCGTGCCCGCGGTGGCGAGGACGACGACGGAGAGCACCGCGAGTACCCCCGCCACCCTCCGGATCCGGCGCAGCGACCGCGCGTCCCGCCACCGGCCGGGGACCACCGGCGGCACCGGCGGCTCCTGACTGGCCCCGCCGCTCCCGGCCGTTCCAGTCCCGCCAGCCCCCTCCGCCTTCGTGGACTTCCCGGCCTGCCCGGTCGTCCCGGCCTTCGTGGCCTTCGTGGCCTTCGTGGCCTTCCCGCCGCCCCGGCCGTTCTCGGTGCTCTCGCCGTCCCGGGCCTGCTTGGCCTGGTCTGCCCGCTTGGCCTGCTGTGACCGCTTGGCGTCGTCGCCGTCCGGCTGTGTCCCGCTGTCGCGCATCACGTCGTCCTCCCCCGGTGTTCCGTCTCCCGCCGTCCCACCACGCTACCGAGTGGCCGGTTCCGGAGGGTGGCCGCCCGTCGACTCTCTCCCTTCGCTCCAGGTCAGCGAGGTGTTCCGGGGAGGCGGGGAGGATGCGGAACCCGGCGGCCGCCCGGTTACGGGGACCCGTCCCCCTCGGGCGGGACGGCCGGGGAGGACGGGCCGGGGGTCAGGCGGCTTCGGGGAGGGCCCGGGCCTGCACGGTGACCGGGGTGCGGGGCGGGGTCAGCAGCATCCGGGGCTGGATCCGGAACTGCGAGCGCTGGTGGTGGAGATGCCAGCGGGTGAGGATCGTGGACAGGATGATGACGGCGGCGTTCATCGCGAAGGTGTCGCCGATGCACTTGCGGCGGCCCGCGCCCAGCGCGAAGAACGCCTCGCGCTGGGTGGAGGTGGCGCGTTCGGGCGCCCAGCGGTCCGGGGCGAACGCCTCGGGGGACGGGAAGATGCCCGGGTCGCGGTGGAGGGCCCAGGGGCTGATGCCGACGTCGGTACCGGCCGGGATGCTGCCCTCCGCCCAGCGCACCTCGGAGGTGGTGGTCCGGGTCATGAGCCAGACCGGCGGGTAGAGCCGCATGGACTCGGTGAGCACCTGCTGGAGGTAGGGCAGGCGGGCGATGTCGTCGTGGGTGGCCTGGCGGCCCGCGAGGACCTCGTCGAGTTCGGTGGTCAACCGGGCGAGCACCCGGGGGTGTTCGGCCAGCAGCCGCAGGGTCCAGACCAGCGAGCTGGCGGTGGTCTCCAGCGCCGCGCCCACGATCGTCATGGCCTGGTCGGCCATGGCGAGGTCCGGGTCGGGCTCGTTCTCGTAGGCGCGCACCACGTCGGAGAGCAGGTCCGCGTAGGTGCCGTGCCCGGCGCGGTAGCGGGCGAGGACCGGGGCGATCAGGTCACGGCCCTCCGTCCGCACCTTCGCGCAGCGGCGGTTGATGGACAGCGGGAGGCGCGGCAGGAGTCTGCCCGGCATCAGTCCCTGGCGGTACATGACCACGGTGGCTTCCGGGACGAGGTCGCAGATCTGCTTGGTGGTGTTGGTGGTGCCGGGCGCGGCGACCAGCGTGCGGGAGACGATCAGGCTGACGACCTGGCCGATCTCCCGGTCGAGGTCCATCGCCTGGCCCGGCCGCCAGGAGCCGACGACGTCCGCCACCGAGGTGCTGACCGCCGGGCTGTAGCGGGCGAGCCGCAGCGGGTGGAAGGCAGGCTGCATCAGGTGGCGCTGCCGGGTGTGTTCGTGGGCGGGGCAGGTGACCAGGCCGTTGCCCAGCAGGGTGCGCAGGCCCTCGATGACCGGGCCGCCCTTGTCGAAGGCGCGGCTCCCGGTGACCAGCACCCGCCGGGCCAGGTCGGGGCGGGTGACCACGACCATGGGCCGGCTCCAGATCCGGATCTGCGCGAGGGGCCCGTGGCGCTCCAGGCCCTGGAAGAAGGCCAGGGGGGCGCGCGCCATCTGCGGGAGGTGGCCCAGCAGGGGCCAGGCCCCGGGTACGGCGACGGGGTGGGTGTCAGGTCGGTGCATTGCGAACCTCGCGGCGGGGGAGCGTCGTTCCCGGTCTCGGACGGAGGTCGATCCTGACTCTCTCCGGCGGTGGCTGGCCGACCGTGCACGCATAAATTCCCACTTCCGAGTGAGAAAGGGCCGTTTTGGTACGGGCCGGGCCCGAACTCCGCCCACACGAACGGATGACCCGGTGGGTGGGCGGCGGCACCGCCGGGGAGGAGCGCGGCGCGCGGCGGAGGATCACGCCCGGTCAGACGGGGTGTGGTCCACCCCATCCGGTTCTCCCGTCTTCCCTCCCGGTTTCCGCCCGTTTTCCCAATTGCCGCCATGGCGTTGGATACTGCTCGTCCTCCCCGTGGCGCGCGGGCCGGGTGACCGTCCGCACGGCGCTCCCCCGCGCTCGCGCTCTCCCGAGCGGGGCACCCCGCAAGACCGAAAGAGGACGAGTCCCCGACGTGACAGTTCGTGCGAGTCCCCCGTCCGACGAACCGACCGCCTCGGCCCTGGAGGGCCGGTCCGCCACCGCGGCGCAGCGGCTCGGCGAGCACATCCAGGAGCTGTACCCGCCCACCTGCCGCCCGGAGTACGCCCGGGACCTGCTCTGTTGTGACGAGGCGTGGGCCGCGCTGTCCGAGTCGTCCCGGCTGCGCCTCGCGGACCGCCTGCACCACGTGCTGGGTGGGCCGGTCCGCCATCTGCTGGAGGCCGGTGGCCGTCAGTGGCGGCTGAGCATGGTGGTCACCTTCGCCGAGGTGCTCGGCTGCCGTACGGAACAGCTCGACGTCCTGGCGGCCGCGGTGGAGCTGCTGCACACCGGCTCGCTGATCGTCGACGACGTGCAGGACGCCGCCCCGTTGCGCCGGGGCCGGGCGGCCGCGCACGTCGTCTACGGCACGGCCACCGCCATCAACGCGGGCACCAGCGCGTACTTCGCCGTCGACCGGGTCATCCGGCGTATCGCGAGCGACGACGCGGAGCTCCGCGCCGTGCTGTACGACCACTACCTGGGGGCGGTGCGCAGCGCGCACGCGGGTCAGGCGCTGGACATCGAGGGGCACCGGGAGGAGATGGACCGTGCGGTCTACTCCGGCAACGCCGACCAGTTGCGGGAACTGCTGCTGCTGACGCACCAGTTGAAGTCGGGCGCGGTGGTGGGCGCGGCGCTCGCGATGGCCGGGGTGATGGTCAACGCCGACCGGCGTCTCACCGCGGCGCTGTCGTCGTTCGGTACGGCGGTGGGCACCGCCTACCAGATCACCGACGACGTGGCGGATCTGATCGGTGTCCCGCGCACCGGCGCGCTCACCAAGCGGGTGGGCGAGGACCTGTTCAACGGCAAGGTCACCATGCCGCTGGTGTGCGCGGTGGGGCTCGTCCCGGAGCACGACCTCGCGGAGGTGTGGGGCGCGGTCCGGGAGGGCGGCGCCGACCCCTCCACCGTGCGCGCGGCGACCGACCTGCTGATCCGGTACGACGTTCCCGAGCGGTGCCGTTCCGAGGCCGAGACGCTCCTGGACGAGGCGTGGGGGCGGCTGGAGCGGCTGCTGCCGCCGGTGGCGTGCGCGGACTCGCTGCGTGACCTCGCCCACCGGATCGTCTTCACCGGCCGCGTCGCCTGACGGCGCGCCATCCGCCCAACTCCCCGTCCGGAGCCGGGAGTCGCCCGGCCCCCAGGCCGCGCCCACCGGACTGGCCACGGGGTTTCAGGTACCGGGGCCGGGGCGGCGGGGGCTCGCGGCGTGGCGGGCGGACGCGCGGTGCCGGGGCCCGGACGGTGTCCCGACAGGGCGCTCCCCGGTCACCCCAACACGGTGCCGGGGAGTCACCGGAGGGCTCGCCGCCCGGCGGCCAGAGCCGCGAGGTCACCCGTCGCGCCCCTCCAGCCCGGTACCTCCGGGAAGCCCCTGTCGGGGGCGCTGGAAGGCGTACGTGGGTAGGTCGGCGCGGCTCACGTCGAGGCCGTCGAACGCCCGCCGCCAGTTCACACCCACGCCCGCCGCCCAGGCGCGGGAGGCTCCGTCGAGGAACCGGGCGAGACCGCCGTCAGCGCGGCGCAGCGTGCCAACCACCGTGATTTCGCGGCCACTTGACTCCGCCACCTCGGCCACGGAGCCGCCGAGCACGGGATGGGCGCTGATCTCCAGAAAGGCGTAGTGCCCCTCGTCGACGAGGGTGGTGACGGCCTCGTGGAACCGCACGCCGGCGCGCAGGTTGCCGCACCAGTAGGCGGCGTCCAGCTCCGATCCGTTCAGCCTGCCGCCCGTGACGGTGGACACGATTGGCACGCCCGTCGCGCGGGGCGTGACGCCCTCGAACCCGCCCCGCAGTTCGGCCAGCGCGGCGTCCACCCGCGCCGAGTGTGCCGCGTAGTCCACGGGCTCCAGCCACGCGGAGACGTTCCCGGCCACCAGATCCGCGCGCAGCCGCTCCAGGGATTCACGCTCTCCCGACACCACCGTCTGGGAGGGGCTGTTGAGGGCGGCGAACCCGATCCCGCCGCCCACGCGCGCGAGGTGGTCGTGGAGTTCCGAGGCTGGGAGAGCGACGGACAGCATCCCGCCCTTCCCTCCGTGGTCGGCCGCGAGCACCCGCGAGGCGAGCGCCGCGACGCGCGCTCCGTCATCGAGCGAGAGCGCTCCGACGGCGACGGCAGCGGCGATCTCCCCGGGGCCGTGCCCCACGACGGCGGCCGGGCGGACGCCGTACGCCTGCCAGAGACGGGCCAGCGCGACCATCACGGCCCAGGAGAGGGGCTGCGCGACCTCGGCATGGTCCATCCGGCCGTCGAGCACGGTGTGCGGATCCCAGTCCACGTACGGGCGTAACGCCCGGAAGCAGGCGTCGAGCGCCTCGGTGAACGCCCGGGCCTGGCCGTAGAGTTCACGCGCCATACCGGGCCAGTGCGTGCTGTGCCCGGGAAAGACGAACACCGGCCGCGTGCCCGCGCCGGGGACGTCCTCCAGGGACTCCGCGCCGCCGCGAACCACCGGGGTGCCGTGCTCCGAGGCCAACGCCGCGAGCCCCGAGAGCAGTTCACCGCGCTCCGCGCCGAGCAGCACGGCCCGGTAGCCGAACTGCGTGCGGGTGGACGCCAGGGACCAGCCCACGTCCTCCACTCGCGTCCAGGGGCGCTCCCGCAGGTGATGGTAGAGCCGGGCGGCCTGGCCCCGCACCGCCTCGACGCTCTTCCCGGAGAAGATCCAGGGCAGTGTCCGGGCCGCCGCCCCCGCGCCGCCGGCTCCCCCGGCCCCGGTGGTTCGGGCCGCCGCGAGGTGCCAGTCGCCGTCGTGCCCGGGGGACCGGGCCTCGGGAGCTTCCGGGCGGCCGGGCCCTGGGCCGTCCTCCCGGCCCGTACTCCGGTGTGGGCCTCGAGAGTTCGCCGACGCGCCACGCTGGGTGGAGCCCCGGGAGCGTCGTGGTGGCCGGCCGCCGTACGGGGCACGGAGGACCGTCCGGAGGAGGCCGAGGATTCCGCTGGTCTCCTCCACGCGCGTGGAGGAACCGGAAAGGCCCACCAGAAGAGGGGCGGCGGTCCACGACGCGGTGGGGGCCAGCCTGGGACCCGCTCCCGCCGGAGTGAGCACCGGCGCCTCCGCGCCGCGACGCCGCCCGGCCGACGGCACGAACGCCCGAGCGGGGGCCGGGTGATGGGACGGGCGCGCGCCCCGCGCCGGAACCGGAGGGCCCGTCGCGGCGACGGGCTGGTGTTCCCGGCCGCCGCGCAGGACGGCGTACACCGAGTCGCGGTCGGCCCGTGCCCGCTCCAGCGTCTTCAGGAACAGCATGCCGCCGTGGGGTGCGCCGGCGCGCCGGCGCACCTCGCCGACGAGCGCGGCCGTGACCTCGCCCGCGCTCAGGGCGGCTGCCGCCAGCCGCACGCCCAGCAGCGTGGACGGCTCTCCGGCGCCGAGGGTGAGCCGGGGGCCGCTGAGCCGCAGTGCCTGGGCGACCAGGTGCGCCGGGGAGGCGCGGTGGGTCTTCGAGTCGGCGGCAGGCGGGTGTCCCGGCTCCAGCGCCATCCGGACGTCGTCCCAGTGGGCGGCCACGTGGACGGCGATCCTGGAGCCCCGGAGCGCCGCCGGAACGACGGCGGCGTCCTCCAGCGCCTCCCAGGCGAGTTCGAGGAGCACCCCCGACAGGGGGTCCATGGTCGCGGCCTCGCGTGGGCGGATTCCGAAGAACGCGGCGTCGAATCCGTCCGCGTGCTCGGACGCGCCAGTGTGCGGCGCCGTCCCGGTCTCCCCGGCCGCCGATGCCGGGGTGGGCGAGAGCCCGGACCGGGTGTGGCGCCCGTCCAGCGGCCGCTCCCGGATGTCATGAGGTGAGTGGGTGCCCGGGAGGCGGCAGGCCACGCCGACCACGGCGATCGGGGTCCTGCCGGCGCGGTCCCCACCACGGTCCGCACCGGGTCGGTGACCTGTGTGCGCCCCCCTCGGACTGTCGACCGTCATACCCCGCTCCCCACTCCCGCTCCGGCGCCTGCCACACCACGCCGCGCGGATGGCGCGGCACCCCAGATCGCGGTCCCGATTGTGCGAGGAGCGGCGCTCGGTCCCCCCTGAGGTCGGCCCCGGCACCACCCCAGACACGGGCGGGCGGGTGCGCCTCGGCGGTGGGCGGCGGGGTGGTGGAGGCGTGGGAGCGGCCGTGCCGGGGCACCCGGGGGGTGTCCGCGAGACACGGGAGATGACCTATGACCACACGAGACACCGCGGCGGCCCTGCTCGACGGATACGGGCGGACCTACGCCGAGGAGGCGGGCGTCCGGCTGCGTGACACCCCACAGCCCCTGTACCAGCTGCTGGTGCTGAGTCTGCTGCTCAGCGCCCGGATCCGCGCCTCGGTCGCCGTGGCCTCGGCGCGGGCGCTGTTCGCCGACGGGCTGCGCACTCCGCGGCGGATGCGGGAGGCGACCTGGCAGCGGCGGGTGGACGCGCTCGGCAGGGGCGGGTACCGGCGCTACGACGAGCGCACCGCCACCCAACTAGGCAGCGGGGCGGCGCTGTTGGAGGAGGAGTACGGCGGCGACCTGCGGCGGCTGCGCGCCGCGGCCGGGGGCGACGTCGGCGCGCTCCGCGCGGGGCTGCGACGGGTGCCGGGGCTCGGGCCCGTCGGGGTGGACATCTTCCTGCGCGAGGCGCAGGCGGTCTGGCCGGAGGCCGCTCCGTACCTGGACGCGAAGGCGCTCCAGGGGGCGGAGCGACTGCGGCTGCCGACCGACCCGGCGCGGCTGGCCCGGCTGACCGACGGGCACGGCCCGGAGGAGCTGGCGGCGGCCCTCGTGCGGGCGGCGCTGCGGGAGGACGTGGCGCGGGACGTGCTGACGCGCGTCTGAACGCCGCCGTGGTGCGCCCCCACCAGCGCGGGGGCGCACCACGTGGAACCGGCGACCGGGTGGGCGGTGCCGGGTCAGCGGGACCGGTTCCCGGGGTGGCTAGCGGGCGCGGCAGCTGGCGCAGCACCGAGCGCCGCCGTGCTCGCCCGCGAGCACCCCCTTGAGTTCCTCGCGTGAGGTGATGCCGAGCTTCCGGTAGGCCCGGTTCAGGTGCCACTCGACGGTCTTGATGGTGACGAACAGGGCGTGCGATATGTCCCGGTTACTCTTGCCCTCGGTGGCGAGCTGGGCCACCCGGCGCTCCTGGGAGGTCAGTCCGTCCACCCCGGTGGCCTCGGTGACCCGCACGCGCACCCCCATCGCCGACAGCTCCGCCCGGGCCCCCTTCACCAGGGCCCAGGCGCCGCAGGCTCGGGCGAGCTCCATCCCCCGGGTGAGGGTGTCGCGGGCCTGGGAGAGACGCCCGGCGGTCCGCTGCGCGGCGCCGAGGTCCAGCAGGGTCCCGATGTGGTCGAGGCGCGCGCCCGTCCGCTCCAGGATGTCGGCCGCCTCCTCCAGCAGTTCGACGCCCCGCTGCTCCGGGGTGGTCAGCCCGGCGACCCGCAGGGCTCCGCCGATCACCCGGGGGGCGCCGAACTCGCGGGCCTGGAGCAGTCGCGCGTCGACGAGTTCGGCGGCCTCGGCCGTGCGGCCGGCCCGTCCGAGGACGACGGCGGCCTCGCTGGCGTAGGCCAGCGCGGGGTGGGCGAGCTGGTGGGCCTCCAGGAGCTTCCGGCCCTGGACGAACGCCTCGACGGCCGCGTCCTGGTCCCCCAGCGCCGCGTGCAGCCGCCCCTGGGCGAAGAGGAACGGCGAGTAGAGCAGGGTGTGTTTGCCGGGCTCGTGGCACTCGTACTGGTGGAGCAGCGCACGCGCGGCGGTCAGCTCCTGCCGGGCGATGAGCGTCTCGGCCAGGGCGGACACGGCGAACGCGGTGACCGAGCCCGCGACGTTCGCGTGGGTGATCCGGTCCAGCACGTTCCGGGCGTCGCTCTCGGCCTCGGAGAGCCGCCCGGTCTGGAGGCGCACCCAGGAGCGCAGGCAGTAGGTGGCGTCGACGACGAGGGACATGCCGCGCGCCGAGACCTCCTCCAGGACCAGGGTGAGCAGCCGGTCCGCCTCGGCGAGCCGGTCGCACTGGACCAGGACGAAGGCGACCAGGCACCAGGCGTGCGCGCCCAGGTCGTGCAGGTGGAGCCGGACCCCCTCACTGAACGCGCCCTTGATCATCTCCTCGACGGTGGAGAGCACGTCGATGACCGGCTCGCCCTGCCGCAGCGCCTCCAGGGCCTGTTCGGCGGTGAGCAGCTGGCGCAGGCCGGGGTCGACCGCCGCGCTCCCGCCCAGGCTGCGCAGTTGCAGCTGGGCGAGTGGGCGGAGGTCGGGGGTGGGCTGCGCGGTGGAGAGCAGCGCGGCGTCCAGCATGTTGGTGAGGGCGACGTCGTCCTCGTCGACCTCCTTGCGGAGCAGCTCCAGCAGCGGCGCGGCGTCCTCGTTGCGGGCGGTGACCGCGAGGGCGGCGACCAGCTCCAGCCCGACCTTGCGGCGGGCCGTGGGGTCGTCGCTGAGTTCCATGGCCTGGTAGAGGTGGTCCAGCGCCTCCGGCTGGTGGCCACGGAGTTCGGCCCGGCCGAGGTCGACGAGCACCTCCGCGCGCTCGCGCGGGGTGAGCGACTCCTGGAGGGCCCGCCGCAGGTAACCCACGGCCACGGTGTCGCGCCGGTCGCCGACGGCCCGCTGGGCCGCCTTGCGCAGGACGGCGACGGCCTCGGAGTTGCCCCCGACCGGCGCGCGCAGCAGGTGGTCGGCGATCTCCGCGATCGGCGCGGCGGCCTCGGCCAGCACCCGCGCGGCCCGGGTGTGCCCCTGGTTCCGGGCGCTGAGGGGCAGGTTCTGGTAGATCGCGGTGCGGGCGACGGGATGGACGATGCGCGGCGGCAGGTCTGAGGCGAGCAGACCCACGTCGGCGAGCGCGCCGAGCGCCTCGGGGACCGCCGACTGGTCGAGTCCGGCCACGTCGATGGCGTGTTTGAGGTCGGCCTCGGTGCCCAGCACCGCGACCGCCTCCACCAGTGCCGTTGCGGTGGGTTGCAGGCCGCTGAGCTGACGCAGCACCCGGCGCACCACCTTGGGCGGGGCGAGGTCCGCGACGGCGCTGGCGGGCAGGTCGGGCCGGTCCAGTCGCGCGGTGCCGATCTCGTCCACCAACTCCCGCAGCAGGAAAGGGATTCCGCCGGTGGACGCGTAGCAGGCGGGGGCGTAGCGCGTGGCGGCCGAGTCGCCGAGCGTCTCGGCGAGGTAACCGCGGACGGCCGTCTCGCTCAGCGGTTCCAGCCGCAGCAGGTGCGCGGCGGGGTGCGCCACGATCGCGCGGGTGATCTCGGCCTGCCGCCCGCGCTCGGCCGGATCGGTGCTGATCGCGAGGAGCAGCGGACGGTCGTCCAGCCGGGCGGTGAGGTAGTGCAGGAAGCGCAGGGAGGGCTGGTCGACCCAGCGGATGTCGTCGATCAGCAGCGCGACGGGGC
The DNA here is from genome assembly GCF_013450295.1 of Streptomyces sp. AJS327. Lineage (GTDB taxonomy): Bacteria > Actinomycetota > Actinomycetes > Streptomycetales > Streptomycetaceae > Streptomyces. Next base: position 1,690,365 of record NZ_SKBR01000001.1, on the reverse strand, counting down.
GGAGTTCCGCGATGTGCGCGCAGAGCCAGTACAGCCCGTACAGGTGGGAGTGCTGGCTCTCGGTCTCGTCACCGAGCGGGTCCTGGGCGCCGTAGTCGAAGAGTGGCGCGGCGAGCCGGGCGGGTCCGCGGAACACGCGCCGGCGTTCCTCCTCGGTGACGGAGGTCAGCCAGCCCTCGAAGAGCTGGCGCACCACGCCGTAGGAGAACCCGCTCTCGAACTCGATGCTGCGGGCCTGGAGGACGGTGAACCCCTTGCGGGTGGCGCTGTCCCGCAGTGAGGTGAGGACGGTGGTCTTTCCGTGCCCCGACGGCCCCTCCACGACGAGGAGTTGGCCGTTCCGCTGGAGGCAGCTCCGGATCGCGCCATCGGTGATGCGTAGTTCACGGTCTCGTTCGATCAGCACAGGGTCTTCTGTACTCATGTGTCGTTCTTACCTCTTCTGGTCCGGTGAGTCGGACCCGCCGCGGTACATGCCCCTTTTCCTCCCCGCTGGGGACCCGTGCCGGATCGGGCCTTCGCGCCCTACCGGACGTCAGGTGACGGTATGCCAGTTCCCGGTACCAGCGGGTCAGTTGAGTCAGGTGCGACGTCGATGGCCCGGTGAACGGTTGCTTCCGGGGCGCCACCGCGCGCGGGTGGCGCCCCGAACGCCCGTGGTCTCAGGTGGTCCCGGAGGTGATCGCGGCCAGGCGGTCGAGGACCCGCTCGGCCACCGCGTCCCACTGGGTGTTGAGGTAGAAGTGGCCGCCGGGGAGCACGTGCAGCGCGAACTCGCCGCGGGTGTGGTCGGCCCACCGTCGGACGTCCTCCACCGGCGCCCGGTCGTCGGCGTCTCCCACCAGGGCGGTGACCGGGCAGCGCGGCTCGGTGCCGGGCTGGTGCCGGTAGGTCTCGATGGCCCGGTAGTCGGCGCGGAGCGACGGCATGATCATACGCACCACCTCCTCGTCCCGGAGCAGGCCGGGGTCGGTGCCGGTGAGGCGCCGCACCTCCTCCAGCACCCCCTGGTCGTCGCGGAGGTGCACGGTGTCCTCCCGCACGACGGACGGCGCCCGCCGCCCGGAGACGATCAGGGCCAGCGGTGGGGTGGCGGTGCGCTCCTCCAGCCGCCGGGCCACCTCGTAGGCGAGGACGGCGCCCATACTGTGCCCGAAGAGCACCAGCGGCCGGTCGGTCCAGGAGGTGAGCCGCGCGAACACCTGGTCCGCCAGGGCGTCGAGGGAGTCGACGGGCCGCTCGCGCAGCCGGTCCTGACGGCCGGGGTACTGCACGGCCCGCACGTCCGCCGCCCGCCCCAGCCGGGTGGCGAGCGGGTGGTAGGCCGAGGCGGAACCACCGGCGTGCGGGAAGCACAGCAGGCGCGGGACGGCGTCCACCGGATCGGCCGCGAAGCCCCTGATCCACTGGCTGTGCTGGTCACCGGGGTGCGGCATGGGTGTCACTCGCTCCTTCTTCTCTGAGCTGAACGGTTGTGCTGAGTTGGACGGCCGTGTGAGCTGGATGGCCGTGCTGGGCTGGGTGGCCGCCGGGGCCCGGCCCGCGCCTCGGCGGCCGTCCACCGGTGGGGGCCCACCCTGGCTGGGGTCTTCCCCGGGGGCGCGACCCCTGGCGCGATTCTCGACTCCGGGGTCGTCCGCCTCCCGAGGGGAGAGCCCCGGCCGCCACCCCAGCCCGGGGGCGGCTACCGGGGTGCGGAAACGGCGGGCCCGGTGGTCCTCCTGGGGTCAGTACCGGGACAGCGAGTGGGCCAACTCCGCGCGCGAGGCGATCCCGAGCTTCCGGTAGACCTGGCTGAGGTGCCACTCGACGGTCTTGACAGTGACGAACAGGATGCGGGCGATCTCGTGGTTCCGCTTCCCCCCGGCCGCGAGTGCGGCGACCCGGTACTCGCGCGGGGTGAGCCCCGGAGGCGGCCCGGTCCGGGCCGGCTCACGGAGCCGCACGCCCATCGCGGCCAGATCCTCACGAGCCCGTTTGACGTAGTGAACGGCTCCCGCGCTCTCCGCCAGGTCCACGACGACGCGCAGGTGCTTTCGGGCGCGCGCGAACTGCCCGTTGCGCCGCAGCTCCGAGCCGAGGTGGAGCAGGATCTCCACCCGGCTCATCACGGCGGAGGAACCCTCAAGTACCCGTGCGGCCTCCTCCAGGTACGCGACGCCTTCCGGCCCCCGCATGGTGAGCCCGAAGGTCGCCAGTCCCCGGCCCAGAACGGTCGCCCCACCGAACCGTCTGGCCTCGTCCAGGAAGGAACCGGCGATCCGCCGCGCCTCGGCGTGGCGGCCCAGCATGGTGAGCCCCCTCGCCTTGGCCGCGGCGGGGCTGAACGCCGGGCTGATCAGCCCGGCCTGTCCCAGCCTCTCGATGACGTGCGTGAAGTCCCGTACAGCCGCCTCGACTTCACCCTTCCCCATCCGTATTCGCCCACGCGCGATCACGCACATGAGCGGTTCGGTACGACGGGAGGTCGATTCGCGGGCGACCCCCTCCCGTGCGAGTACTCCCGCCGCCAACTCCGGCTGCCCCCGTAGCCGCAGCAGCTCCGTCAGGGTGTAGGTGGCGTAGGGCCGGATCATGGAACGTTCGGGCGTGTCATCCTCGCGCAGAAACGCGGCGGCGTCGCTCTCCGCCTCGGACAGCATGCCCCGTGCGAGGTTCACCATCCCACGCAACGCCCGCAGATCCGTTGAGCGCGCGTCGAACCCCCGGGACACCGCGTGCTGGATGGTGTCGTCCAGCACCGTCCGGGCATCGGACAGCCGACCACAGCAGTGCAGGGAGAAGGCAAGTGGCCACACGACCTCCGAGGGGTCTTCCACCACCTCCGGGAAGGGCCAGGCGCGGGCGAGGGCCTCATCGCAGAGAGCCTCCACCTCCTGCCCGGACTTCCCACTGAGCAACGCCTGGAGGGCCCTTCTCGCCAGACCGGTCAAGGTGGAACCCATGGAGCCAGGGCCCTCGATCGGCTCTCGGTCCCGGAGCTCAGCGCCCCGGGTCCCCCTGTCAGCCTTGTCAGGGAGCATCTGCTCCAGCAGGACCAACTCGGATTGCAGACATAAGGCCAACTCCTCGTCGACCTCCCGCACATCGTCGTGCGCGGTCCGGAGCACCTTCATCGCGGACTCGAAGCAGGCGGCCTCGCTGAGTTCCCGTCCCAGATGCAGCGCGACCCTGGCCCGCGCGATGGGCTCTTCCGTCAGCTCCAGTGCACGGGTGAGGTGCTCGATGGCGCCGGGCTCACCGAGACGCGCCTCGGCCTCACCCAGCCCAGCGAGCAACTCGGGGAGGGCCTCATCCTGAACCGACTCCCGCAGCGCTCGGCGGAAGAGAGCGAGGGCGAGGGAGTGGTCCGCTTCGTGCAGGGCGGTCGTGGCGGCGGCGACGAGGATACGCGCGGTACGGCCATCGTCGTTGACCGGAGGGGCGTGCAGCAGGTGCTGGGCGACGCGTTCCGGCGGGGCGGCCGCCTCGTCCAGGGACTGCGCGGCGGACCAGTGCACCCGGTAGCGGAAGGACTGCGGCAATTGCTCGTAGAGCGCGTTGCGGACGACCGGGGAGGTGAAGCGCAAGGGCGAGTCAGGAGAGATGATGCCCAGGTCACGCAGGGCGGCGACCCCGTCTTCGGCCGACTGGTCACCGAGTCCGGCCAACCCGGCCAGTTGACTGACACCGCTGGCAGCCTCCAGGACCGCGAGGGCCGAGGCCAACTCCAGGGCGGCACTGGCTCGTTCAGCCGGAGCGCACTGGATCCAGTCCTGCACGGCGCGGGCGACGGCCCGCGGCGCGGCTCGCGCGATGACGTGGGGATCCCGGAGGGCCTCGTCACCGTGCTCCTGGCGTACCTCGGTGACGAGTTCACGTAAGAGGAAGGGATTACCGGATGTCATCCGATAGAGGGCACGTACCGCCTCGGGCTCCAGAGACACACCGGCGTGCGTGCCGAGGACGTCCGTCACGGCCGTCTCGGTGAGAGGTCCCACGGGAAGACGCAGCGGAGATACCACATCGAGAGAGGCCCGCGCGTCGGCCAGTTGCCGATCGCCACGGGTGTCGACGGCGGAGGCGCAGCAGAGAACCGGAAGCTCCTCCAGCCGACTGCCGCTATGACGCAGGAAACGCAGGGACGCCTCGTCAGCCCAGTGCAGGTCGTCGATCAGTAGCACCACGGGTGCGGCACTGGAGAGATTGACGATCAGCTGATGGAGTCCGCGCCGGACCGGCTCCTCCCATTCTGGATCTCCCGTTCCCAGCTCCCCCACATCACCTACGTCTGACTGTTCCTGATAGTCGAACAGTGGCGCGGCCAACACTGCTTGTCCATCCAGGAGGGCAGCGCGCTGTTCGGCGGTTACGGCGGCGAGCGTCTCCTCGAAGAGCTGTCGCACAATACCGTAGGGGAAACCGGACTCGAACTGACTACCTTTTGCACGCAGCACGACGAACCCCTCACGCTCCGCGGAACTTCGGACCGAGTTGAGCAACGCGGTCTTTCCAGTACCGAAAGCGCCCTCTACGAGAACGAATCCGCCCCTGCTGTCCTTCCCGGAACGCAACCTGGTGTCCAGGAACTGAATGTGGTGGCGTCGCTCGATGAGTCGCGAGGGATCACATCGCACGGCAGATTCCTGCTGCATGATAATGAATCGCCTATCTACTCAGACTGAACACAGCCTGAATCGTCATACGCGACCAGCAAGCGGAACCGGTCGCGCCCGTACTCTTACCTCAACCTGAGATGCGCACCGCCATGACTCCTGATAAGCCCCCAACATTGATTGACTCACGGGACGAGTGAGATCGGGACGGATACGCTGTCAGAAATACGTCGGATTCCAGGGTTCACATCATCCGTCGCCGACACCACGTCCCAGCGATCCGAGGGTAAGTGGATCATTAACCCCGCGATTGCCGCGCCCCCTCGGGTCAACTCCCGGCTCAGGCTAGCTCATCTTTCGCTCAGACGGGACTGCCGTTACAGGAACGGAAGTTACTGAATGGTTGCTCAATCAGGTCCGGAACAGCACCTTCGGCACGCCGACACGCGAGCGACGTCCGTTCCGGGAAGAACCGCCTCGTCGAGAAACAGCGAAAGCCCGCACACCTCAATACCGGACCCCAGTAGAAAGGGCCAGGGGAATGGCAGGGGCGAACCCCTGGGGTCAAATCTATCTTCACAACAGCACCCCGTGTCCGGGGAGGGCGGGCTCGGCCAGCATTTCACTGACCCACTCGTGGTCAGCCGGGTGACCTCAATCCGGGAACACCGGGACGTCCGCGAGTCATTCGCTGTCCCCATTCGGCTACCACGGCACCACGCCAGCCCATTCAGCACGGAATAACGCTTCCTTACTGAACGAGGAGCCCTCCTGTGATATCCCCGCGTACCACCACACTCCGGACCTCCAGTGGATGAGTCCCGCGCCGTGAACGGAGGGCCGCGCACGGTCCGACTGCCGGCTCACGCGAGACGGCGCTCGTTCACCCCCGCGCCCCGGTGCCAGCCAGCGCGACGCCTGTCTCCGCCTCGCGTCAGCGCAGTGCGGGCGAAGGCGACCGGCAGGGATCTCGCGGTCGGCTCACAGCGCGAGCGAATCAGAGCCAACGGGAGTGGATGGCCCGGCGGTTGAGGAGCTGAGGCGACGGAGACGGCGGGTCACCCGTCCGCGCACGTGGGCGCGTCGGGCGGGTGGCCGCGTCAACCGGCGGGCGTGGCAAGGGAGATCGGGGAGGGGCTGGAGGAGGGAGGGGTGACCGGAGAGGGCGATCGGGGCAGGGGGTCCGAGGCTGCCGGGGTCTGCTGACGGGCGTCGTGGGGGCCGGGGTCGCGGTGGGCGGCGGGTGCCGGGGCGGCCGGTGCCGGAACCAGCCGTGCCGCCGCGCCCACCGTCGTCGGGTGGGGCGCGGCGGCACGGGAGCCACGGCAGCGGGCGGCCCCGGCGAGCGGGGCCGCGGGGTGCGTCAGAGGTCGAACTCCTCCGGCGGGATGCCGAGGGCGTGGCAGGCCTCGCGGACCACGGAACGCTCGGACTGGTCGAAGTCGCCGTCGGCGCCGCCGATCACGATGCCGATCTGCACCACCGCGCGCGCCTCGGTGTCCTTCTTGTTGGCCTTGCCGATCGTCTGGAGCACGCTGACCTTGCCGAACTCGAAGTCGGCCTGGAGCTTGCCGCAGTAGTCCTCGAAGCGCCGCTGGAGGTCGTCGGCGGGGAAGTTCTGCAACACCTCGTTGGTGCTGATCAGCGAGGCGACCCGGCGCCGCTCCGCGTCGTCGATGGAGCCGTCCGCCGCCGCTACCAGGGCGCACATCGCCATGCTCGCGTCGCGGAAGGCACCGCTCTTGAGGTCGTTCTTCTTCGCGTTCAGCTGCGACTGCATCGTCGAGGCCGATTCCTTGAGCCGGTCCCACAGCGCCATGCGTGTCCTCCGAGACGGGATGTGATCTACAGCGGCGTAGAATCTATCAGCAAGGCCCGGCGAACCAGCGGCGGTTGACGCTCCGTCCCTCCTTCGGGGACACCTCGCGACCTCGCCGGATCCACCCGGCCCGCGCCCCGTCCGGTGGCGCGCTCAGCCCGCCGTGGACGTGGTGCCGCCGGGTTCCTGGGAGCGCGCGGCGACCCGGCTGCCCGGTGAGGAGCGCACGCCGCGCTGGCTGGTCCGGCAGGCCGCCCAAGAGAGAGTGCACCACGTGCGGGACGTGCGGGGATCCGGCGGGCACGGTACGTCGAGGGCGACGGTGGCGCGACATCTGGTCCCGACGGCCGCCCAACGACCCCGCGTTGACAGACCACTGTGCAACGCGGCCCGGACACACGTCGGTTGGCGAACGCCCCGGCGGCCCAGGCCGGTTGGGCGGCGGACGGCGGACACGGGTCAGCGTGCCGCCGCCTCCTCCGTTACGGGGCCGACCAGTTCGGCCAGCACGTCCTCCATCGTCAGGAGCCCCAGCACCGCGCCCCGGGCGTCCTCCACCACGGCTAGGTGGGCGACGGCCGCGCACATGACGGTGAGCGCCGCGTCGAGCGCCGTGCCCGCCCGGACCCGGGGCAGCGCCCGCAGCGCGGAGCGGGGGAAGGGACGGCCCGGAGGCAGGGTGTCGTCCAGCGCGTCCTTGACGTGCAGGTAGCCCAGCATCGCCCCGTCGGGCCCGACGACCGGGAAGCGTGAGTACCCGTGGCGGACCGCCAGCCACTCCAGCCGCTCCGGGGTGGTGCGGTGGTCGGCGGTGACGGTCCGCCGGGGGCTGAGCATCACCTCGTCCACCGTGTGACCGCCCAACTCCAGGGCTTCGCAAGCTCGTTCACCGCTTCCTCCGGGCAGCAGCCCCGCCTCGGAGGAGCCGCGCACCAGCGCGCTGAGGTCGCGTCCGGTGCACACCGCGCCGCCCTCGCCGCCCGATTCCGCCCCCGGCGGCCGCCGTACCGAGCGGGCTGGCGCGCGGACGGCGGTGACCACCGGCCGCGCCACCCGGGCCAGCGCCACCAGCCCCGGGCCCAGCGCCAGGGCGAGCGGTCGCGGCGCGGCGAGCGCGAGGTTCCTCGGCAGCAACTCCCCCACCAGCGTGTGCAGATAGGCCACGGCGGCGAGGGCGAGCAGGCAGGCGGCCGGGCGCGGAAGCCACGGGGGCGTCCCGGCCGCCTCGAAGCCCGGCTCCAGCAGCCGCGCCACCGCGGGCACGGCGACCGCGCCCAGCACCAGCGGAGCCAGGGTGACGCCCAGCCGCGCGGTGGCCATCAGCCCGGGCAGCCGCTCCAGGCCCCGCAGCACGCCACGGGCCCGCCCGCTCCCCGCCTCGGCCTGGGTCTCGATCGCGCCGCGCCGGACTGAGGCCGTGGCGAACGCGGCGGCGACGAGGAAGGCGGTGCCGGCCAACGTTGCCAGCGACAGTCCGAGGTGCGTGGCGGTCACGAGACGACCCGCCCCGGCTCCGGCAGCACGGCGCCCGCGTCCCGGGGCGCGGTGATCCGCAACCGGCTGGCGCGGTGGTGCGCGACCTCCACGACCTCCAGCCGCCAGCCCCCGGTGGTCACCGCGTCCCCGGGCTCGGGGATGCGCGCCAGGTCGTGCGCGACCAGTCCGGCGACGGTCTCGTAGGGCCCGTCGGGCACCGTGAGGCCGATGCCCCGCAGACGCCCGGTGCGGACGCTGCCCTCGGCCCGCCACACCCGGCCGCCGTCCGCGCCGGTCCGCAGCGGCGCCAGGTGTGGTGCCTCCTCGGGGTCGTGCTCGTCGCGGACCTCGCCGACCACCTCCTCGACGATGTCCTCCAGCGTGGCCACACCCGCGGTGCCGCCGTACTCGTCGACCACGACCGCCAGCGTCCGCGCCCGCCGTAACCTCGCGAGCAGCTGGTCGACGCTGAGCGTGGCCGGGACCAGCAGCGGCGGCCCCGCCAGTTCCGCGACCGGGGTGCGGGCACGGCGCTTCGCCGGAACGGCCAGCGCGTCCCGAACGTCCACGACGCCGACCACCTCGTCCAGCGTCGCGCGGTAGACCGGGAAACGGGACAGTCCGGTGGCACGCGTCAGGTTGCGCACGTCGAGCGCGGTCGCGGAGCACTCCAGCGCCATCACCCCGACCCGCGGCGTCATCACGTTCTCCGCTGTGAGGCCGCCCAGGCGCAGGGTGCGGACGAACAGCTCGGCGGTGTCCGGCTCGATGCCACCACGGCGCGCCAAGTGCCGTGCCAGCGCGGCCAGTTCGGCCGGGCTCCGGGCGGACGACGGTTCCGGGGCGGGCTTCAGCCCGCAGCCGCGCACCAACCGCTCGGCGACACCGTTCAGATGGCGGACCAGCGGTCCGGACACGACAGCGCGGGTGCGCCCCGCCGGGGGCGGCGTTCCGTGCTTCCTCCCCGGGAGCCGCCCGAACACCCCGGCGCTCGGGCCGAGTTCGACGGTAAGTATCACCGCGAGGGCGCAGAGCGCGGCCCCCAGCGTCATCGTCACGACCGCCACCACTCCGTCCGGAAGGCCCAGTCGGCCGAACGGCACCCGCAGCAGCGCGGCGAGCGCGGGCACCGCCAGCATCCCGCTGAGCAGTCCGGTGACGGTGACCGCCAACTCGGCGCCGGACAGCCGGACGGTGAGTGGCCGCACGGCCAACTCCGCCCCACAGGCGCCAGGTTCGGCCGGGGTGGCGGCCCGCTCGCGGGCCGCCTGCTCGACGGTGGTCAGAGCGGACCCGGCCGCCAGCGACGCCAGGCACCACAGGGCCAGCGGGAGGGCGGGAAGCAGCGGGAGGAGGGAGGTCACCGTGCCACCTCCACCCGGGAGTTCACGCGGACGGGCGGGGAGGGGACACGGTGGGGACTCGGAGGGTCGTCCATGGGGAGACCGGAACTCCTTCGCTCGAACGGCCGGACGTGCTCGGCGTACCGAACAGCCACGGCGGAACGTGCGGGCCCCGGACGGCAGGGCCGCCCTCCCGGCGAACCGCCGTCGGGGGCAAGGGATTATAGGAGACGCGCTCCCCCACGCGTCCCCGGCTCCGGCCACGTCAACCGGTCTCCCGGCGTCCCTTCACCAAGGCTCCCCTCCGCCCCCGCGAACGGCCCGGGCGGGCGGTGACCGCCCGGCCGCCCCGGTTCAGTGGGGGTCGCCGCCGAGCAGTTCGGCGAAGCCCGCCGGGTCGGTGTCCATGCCCTGGAAGGTCGGCCGGAAGCGCCACTCGCCCTCGTCGTCCCGGACGAACTCGCAGATGATCGCGGCGGTGGAGTCGGGGGCGCCGGAGAAGTCCACCCGCAGCAGCTCGGTGGTGTCCTCCACCACCCGGGCCAGGGTGTTCGTCACCTCACCGAAGGTCTTGTGGCCCTCGCGCTGCTGTATCGCCACCCCGCAGACGACCCGGCCGTAGGACTCCGCCAGCCGCTCCAGCTCCAGGGTCATCGCCTCGTCCGTGCCCAGGCCCTGACCGGTGCGGCTGTCCCGGGTGAGGGTGATGGTGCCGTCGGGCGCGCGGCTGTCGAAGTAGACCAGGTAGCCGGGACGGCCCCGCGGGTCGTCGGCGGGATAGACGGCGGCGACGAGATCAAGGTCCGTCGGGGGCGCACCGAACGGGCTGGGGTCCCACTTGAGGGTCACCTCGGCCTTGCCGATGCCCTTGCTCAATCCGCTCACAGGTCCCTCCCTCGGACTGACGGGGACGCCTGCCGCGCCCCACCTCAATAGTAGGGCTCCACGGCCGAGTTGGGATCTTCCCAGGGAACGGCCGCATCCGGTCGACGGCGGACCGCGCCCCCGCCGGCACGCCAGGTTCCCCCGGGCGCCCACCCCGAGCACCGCGCCGCGCCCGGCGCCTCAGTCCGGCGGCCCGGAGGCCACCCGGGCGGCGACGAAGTCCCGCAGGGTGGCGATCGTCTCCAGTGAGTCGAGGTTCAGGTCCTCGTCGGCCACGTCCACGCCGAACTCCCGCTGCATACCGGTGAGAAGCGCCACGCCCGCGAGGGAGGTCAGCGCGAGTTCCGGTCCGAACAGCTCGGTGTCCTCCGGGAGCCGGTCGATCTCGGAGTACGGGCGACCCAGCCCCTCGGCCAGCAACCGGCGGACGGCGTGCTCCACTCGGGCGTCCGTGTCACCCGCCGCCACGGCCGGGCCCTCCCTCCGCCTCGGCTCCCCCGGCGCCCCGCTCCGTCACGCGCAGCCACGCCGGATATCCGGGAAGCGGCCGCCGGAGCGACCGGGCCAGGGTCACCGGCGGCTCGGCGCTCCGCGCGCCGTCCGCCAGCCGCAGCCCCATCTGCCGGAAGAGCAGCCGCAGTTCGAGGTTGGCCGAGGTCGACCGGAAGTCCACCCGGAACTCGGGGGCGCCCGCCGCCCGCGCCCGGCCCATCAGCCAGCGCAGGAAACCCTGCGACACCCCGCGTCCGGCGACACGGCAGGAGAGCGCCAGCAGTTCCGCGCGCCACGCCTCGGGCGCCGGGTCGACCAGCGCGGCGCCGATCAGTCCGTACCCGCCGAAGACGTCCTCCAGCTCCGCGACGAGCAGCAGCGCGCCACGCTCCGTCGCCGTGGCGAGCGCCCCGGCGTGGGGAGTCAGCCCGGAAGCGTTCAACCGGTGGGTACGGACGGCCAGTTCGGCGCAGCGCGCCAACTCCCCGGCGGTCGCGGCGCCCACGGTCAGCCGCATACCGCAGGAGCGCAGGAAGTCCTCCCGGGACCCGCCGAACTCCCGCCCCGCCCGGACGCGTTCCAGCTCCTCGCGGTAGCGGCCGACGCGGGCCACGGCCTCCGGGGTGGCCGCGGGCGCGACGCCCGCGACCAACGCGGGTACCGCCGTGGGCTCCAGGGTCAGGACCCCAGGCAACATCGCGGCGACCTCGGCCCGTTCGTACGCGCTGTCGTCTACCAGCAGCAGGGAGTCGACGCCGATCCCGAGTTCGGTCGCGAGACGGCGCAGCGACTCGCTCTTGTCCTGCCAGCCGACCTGCGGAGCCACGAACCTGCGGGCGAGTTCGCGGTCGGCGCGCAACGCCTCCAGCACCGAGGGCGCGGTCCGGCTGGCGACGCTGCTGAGCACCCCGCGCTCGGCGAGCGCGTCGACCGCCTCCAGGACCCAGGCCCGCGGGGGCGGAGGTCGGCCGCTGGCCGACTCCAGCGCCACGCCGTCCCAGAGGGTGTCGTCCAGGTCCCACACCACGCACTTGACGTGGCCGAACACGGCCGGGAGCGCCTCGGACACCTCATCCGTCGGCGAGGTCATCGTCCCGCCCGCTCCCCTCCGTCAACCGCAGCTTCATCGTCATGTGCGCGGCCTCGAAACCGAACTTCCGGTACAGCGTGCGCATCGAGACGTTCCCTATATGGGTCTTGCCGACGACCTCGACCACGTCCCGCTCGGCGGCGAACTCCAGCCCGGCGGCGACCAGCAGCTCCGCCACCTCGGAGCGCGACTCCACCGGCGCGACGGCGAGCGAGCGGAAGTTGGCGTAGCGGTCACCCGTCATAGTGTTCTGGTTGACCGTCATCCACAGCCAGCCGACGGGGGTGGCGTCCTCCGGGAGGCAGGCGACGAGCATGCCCTCCCGCGACTTGCGCATCGCCCTCGCCAGCCGGGCACGGTGCCGCTGCGGGTTGTCCACGGCCGCGTTGCCGAACGAGACCCGGGCGATCTCGGCCTCGAAGTCCGCCACCGCGTCGAGGTCGGCCTCCCCGGCGGTACGCGTGACGTACGGGCCGGACCGCACGGCCAGCAGCGCCTGCTCCGGCAGTCGCCGGGCGGCCCCGCCCGGGGCCAGCCGTCCGGCGTCCGGCGCCGGACCGTCCTGCTCCCCGGGGGCCGCGGGCCCCACCTGGCCGACGGCGGCCGGGCGCGAGCCGTCACCCACGGACGCCGAGGCCTCGCCGAGCCGGGACCCGGCGGGATCGGACGGCGCGGGCGCGCCGCTCGCCGCCTCCGGCGGCCGGGCCGGGGCGGGCGGCTCGGGCAGCTCGGCCATGCTCACCAGCTGGCGCGGCCGGAACGGGCCACGGCCACAGGTGGGGCAGCCCTCCGCGCGCAGCGCGCCGACCGACGACCAGCGGGCACCGGGCCCGACGGGAACCCGCGCGCCACAGGCGACGCACTCGTACTCGCGCTGCCGCGAGCGCTTGTCGCGGGTGTAGAGCGGGCCCTGGTAGCTGCCGCCGACCGAGGACTGGGTCGCGCTCGTGGTCAGCAGGTGCTGGAGGAAGCCGGTGCCGCCGAGGGTGCCGCTGCCCTCGTACTCGTTGAAGTTGCGGATGAACCCGTTGACGACGAGGCCGAGGTTGAGGATCTCCTGCTGCACCTCCAGCATCTCGTTCGGGTTCTTGGCGCCGAAGGAGAAGAAGACGCTGTTCGCCGGGCCCGGCCGCAGCCCCTCCACCACCCGCGAGAGGAAGAGCCGGGCGCCCTCCGCGGTGTAGGGCGGGTCGGTCATCGCGGCGTCGTGCTGACCACGCAGCCGCTCGGGTAGCGGCTCCCGCAGGTCGTGCTGGACCGTCTCGACGCTCACCGCGAGGTCGGCGGTCACCTCGCGGATGTACCCCAGGATCTCCTCGGAGATGTCGACGACGGTGAGCCGCTGCACCAGCGGGGTGCCCAGCAGGTCACTCACCACCGCGACGGCGAGGGAGACCATGTCGTCGTCGCCGACCAGCAGCAGCGAGCCGCCCGGCAGGACCCCGGCCCGGGCCAGCGCCAGCACCCTGCGGACCTTGGTCTCCGGGGTGCACCGGGACTGGTCCAGGCTCATGTCGGCGCCCGGCCCGGCCTCCATCAGCTTGGTCAGCCGCTCGACCGCCTCGCTCAGCGTCGGCGGGATCACCAGCTCACGGCCGTCGCACTCGGCGCAGGTGGCGTCCAGCGAGAGGTCCATGCCCAGCTCCGCGACGAGCGCGAGGCCGGAGGGGGTCAGCCGGGAGGGGCGCTCCCGGGTGAACAGCCCGCGGCGGCGCAGCTCGTTGCCGACCGCCGCCGCGATCGGCACCGGAAGCCCCGTCGACCGGCTCAGCTCCTTGGTGGAGGCCGTCGTCAGCTGGCGCATCGCGCGCAGCACCGACCGCACACCGGGTGGGCCCTCCTGCAGGGTGACGGCTTCCGCGACCTCCCGCAGCACCGACTCCGCTTCGCTGTCTCGCCCGCCAGTCACCATAGAATCCAAGTGTCCGCACCGTGTGGCCGCTGTCGGCCATTTCTCTCGAACGCACCAGGAGCCATCCGTTCCGGATGGCTCCGCTGTTTTTCGTGTTTCCGGATTCCCACCGAAGTGACGACACGGTGCCGGAGGAACACGTTCGGAAACTCCGGACCCGCCGCAACTCTCCGCGGTATTCCGTTGTGGCGCCCGGCCGTCCTGGATTCCACCGCCGCACTCCCTTTGACGAGTGAGGCGCCGCGCGCCTCAACGACCGGAAATACGGAGGAAATACGAGTTCCAGGTCGGCATTCCGCTATCGTACCCCAACCACACACACCCCCGGCAGCCCGCCGATCCCCGCCGGGAGACCTCTCCGGGGCGCCCCACACCCCCCGCCCTCCCCTTGCCCCGCGCCTCCCCCGCACCCCCGTCACGCTCCCGGGGCGCTCCCCCGGCAGCACCCCGAACGGGCGGAACGCGGGGGCCGCTCCCCGGGCGGACCACTCGTACGGGGGAGCGAGAGCGGGGCAGACACACGACCCGGCCCCGGCCCGCGACCCCGGCCGCGCCCCGCCCCCGTCCGGCGGTGACCCCCGGCCCGCGCCGCCGCGAGCGCCAGGACCCACACCCGGTGAGCCCTGGCATCCACGGCGCCGCCTCCCACGCCGGAACCGCGCCTCCCGGCGCGGACGGACGGGCCGTCCTCCCCTCCGGTCCGCGACCGGCTCCGTGGACCCACAAGCGACCCACAAGAAGCCAAAGAGATCGCCGATGTTAAAATTAGGACCGCCCGATACGTCGTGGTGTCACCGCCGACGGAACACCGGTCCACGTCTCGGAAATCACGTGTTGCGAGAGGAGACGGGGAACGGAGCACCAGTCCGACCCCTCCAGAAATCCATGGCGAACGAACTCGGCAGCCCCGAAGAAATAAACGTCGACGAACTGTGTTCTTACGCGGTCGACGTCTGGGTAAGCGACCACAGCATACTCACCGACGAGCAGCGGCTTATGGCCCTGCTCCGCGAGGCGGCGGAAAAGGGAAACGCCAAGGTACTGGGCGAGGCCTCGCATGTTTTCCCGAACGGCGCGGTGACGGCGATTCTCCTGCTGTCCGCCTCGCACCTGAGCATCCACACCTGGCCCGAATACAGCCTGGCCAACGTCGATCTGCTCGCCTACGGACGGCTGAACGGCGAGCGCATGATGCAGAGCGTGGAGAACGGGCTCTCGCCCACCCGCATCAACATCTCGCGACTCCTGCGAGCCGTGCACTGAAGTACCCCGCCGGGGCGTGCGCGGCGCCGCGTCGGGCCCCGTGCGGGGCGACGGCGCGGCGGGTGACGTGGGGACGGCGTGCGCGGTCCGGGGCGAGCCGACCCCGTCCGCGCCCTGACCGAAGCGGCGGCCGAACTCCGGCCGCACCGGGGCTCCGCCTCGGGTTTTTCCATCATCGAGCGGGCGTCCGGAGCCCGCGACCCGACTTGGGGTGCTAGCACACCTGTGGTAGCATCCGAGGGGTGACGTGAGAGATGAGCGGGCCCGCCATTGGACCGGTCGCACCGCTCCTATCGGAACCAGGAGGCGTGCGGCGATGGGACGTGGCCGTGCACGGGCCAAGCAGGCCAAGGTTGCCCGAGAGCTCAAGTACTCCACCCCTGCGACGGATTTCAAGGCGCTCGAACGCGAGTTGAGCGGCCAGCAATCCGATTCCCCGGGGTACGAATTCGAGTACGACCGTGAGTCGCGCGAGGCTCCCGACACCAGAGACGTGTCAGAGCGCGACTATCTCGTTGACTGAGTACGGCACTCCGGGCGGGGTGCCACCCCTTCCGCCACGATGAGTGAGCGGTTTCTCCCCCGGCACACCGTGCGGATCTGGTGGGCCGATCTTGATGACGCGGACGAGTCGCTCGTCTCCCTGCTGAACCCTGTGGAGAGCGAGCGGCTCTCCCGAACGGGAGACCCCGACAACCGGCGGCGCTTTCTGCTGGGCTGCGCCATCAGCCGCGTCGCGCTGGGCGGTTACCTCGGCATCGCACCCGCCGAGGTGCCGCTCCACCGGCGCTGCGCGCGGTGCGGCGGTCCGCACGGCAAGGTCGGCCTGGGCTCGGCGCCCACCCCACCGGGGTCGCCCGGCGGCGATCCGGGGTCGGTGGCGCCCGGGCAGATCTGTCTCTCGGTGACCCACGGCGGACGCCGCGTGGGCGTCGCCTTCCACCGGGGTGCCGCCGTCGGTCTCGACGTCGAACCGTTCAGCACCGCCTGGAGCGTTCCGCTGCTGGCCCGTCGGGTGCTCACCGCCCGCGAGCGAGCGCGGCTGGACGCGCTGCCCGCCGAGCGGCGGCACACCGGGTTCCTCCGCTACTGGACGCGCAAGGAGGCGGTGGTGAAGGCGCTGGGGGTCGGCCTGTTCCCCGGGGTGAGCGGCCTGGAGGTCAGCGGGCCGGAGGAGGGTCCGGCCGTCCTCTCCTGGGAGCGGCATCCGGAGTGGGCGCCGCGCACCCGGCTGACCGACCTCGACGTCGGGGGCGCTGGTGCGGACGGCGGCGGCCCGGCCGGGGAGGCCGGGCCCGGGGCCGGGTATCTGGCGAGCGTGGCCGTGCTGGCCCCCACTCCGCACCGGGTCTCGGCGCGGGACGCGGGGGCCGCGCTACGTGCCTGGGCCGCCGCGCGCCCGGAGGCGGGAGCGACCGGGTGCTGAGGCCGGAGACCGGCGCGGCACCCGCGTCCGCGTCCGCGTCCGGCGATGTTCTCAGCCCGGCGATGTGCCCCAACCGCCTTTTTCCGGCGGCACGTTCGGTCCGGGCCCGGTGGGTTCCGATGGGGGCGGGTTCGAGTGGGGGCGGGGCTCAGCCCAGCCACTCGCGCAGCAGCCGCTCCCGCTCGGTCTTCCGGGGCGAGCCCGTTCGCTGAGCGCGGCCCCACTCCGCCATGGTCGCGAGTGTCGTGGCCGCTGTCCCGGCGTCCTCCGTGAGGCGGGTCAGGAGGGTGTGCGAGAGGCTGGTCTCCGTACGGGAGTAGCCGTTGGCCGCGGCCACGTGGACCGCGAGCGCGTACTCGGCGTCGGCGACGCCCACTCGGACGGTCATCCGCGCCGGGGCCTGCTCCACGTGGCCCGGGCCCATGGGCAGGACGAGGTTCACGACCGTGCTCGCGACCGCGTCGCGGACCGCCCCGGCCCTGCGCGTCAGCGAGGCCACGGGGACCTCCGTCACCGTCAGCGACCGCACCTTCTCCCAGGGGTGGACGCCGGACTGGGCGTCCCCGAGGGCGATCACGCCCTCGGCGGTCAGGCGCGCCCCGGGAGCCGTACCGGCCGGCTTGGCGCCCACGAAGACCTCGCCCCCGGCGATCCAGAACAGGCCGACCATAGCCATGAGCCGCTCCCTTCTCTCGGGGCGGCCGCGCCGCCGATTCCGTGTTCACCTGATCATTTCACTGTCCGTAGCACGCGAGGGGAGCGGGGGGTTCCACTTGCCGTCCGCGCACCCATCCACACGGTGGGCGGCGGACGACGGTCCGCGCGGGGGACTCTCGCACCCAGGCCCGCGGAGCGTGACCGGCGGGACGCGGGTCCGGGTCCGGCTGTCCGGGTCCCGGCCGTCCGGGCGCGCTCCGCGGGGCCCTAAAGGGCCCAGGAGAGCGTGCCGTTGGCGACGGCGAGGGTGACCAGCACCAGCAGGTCGGCCGCCCCCAGGACCAGGCCGAGCAGGGCGCGGCCTCGGCGCCCGGTGCCGCGCGCCAGGGCGCCCAGGGCCAGCGCGCAGGGCCCCAGGACCAGGTTGCCGACGAGCAGCCCGGCCAGCCCCGAGACGAAGGACCAGACGGCCAGGTCGTCGGCGTGCGCGCGGCCCGCGCGGGCTTCCGCGCCGCGTGGGGAGGGACCGGCGCCGGACGCGCCGCTACCGGAGGGTCCGTGCCGGGACGGGCCGCTCCGGCGCCGGAGGGGGGCGAGGGCCGTCATACCGCGCTCCTCCGGCGACGCGTCCGCTCGCGTACCGCGAAGAGCAGCAGCCAGCAGGTGATCACGGTGCCCGCGAGCAGCGTGACGGTCGGCGGCAGCTGTGCCGCGGCGCCTATCAGGGCGCCCAGCAGGTACAGCGCGACGGCCAGGAAGAGCATCGCTCCCTCTCGGTAAACGACTGTAGAAACACTTGTTCACTGAACATCAGTCTAGGGAGCCTGGCCGGACCCGGCAAACGGTTGTTTACTGAAACGGTGAGCCGCACGAGCACCGGGCGCCGCGACGCCCAGAAGCAGAGAACCCGGCAGGCGCTGCTGGACGAGGGGCTGCGCCTGCTGGACGGGCAGAGCCTCAGCAGCCTCGGGCTGCGCGAGGTCACCCGCGCGGTGGGGGTGACCCCGGCCGCCTTCTACCGGCACTTCCGGGACACCGGCGACCTCGGCGTCGCGCTCGTCGACGAGGCGCTGGGCAGCCTGCACGCGCTGGTCCGCGCCGTCTTCGCCGAGCGCCGCGACCCCGGGGAGCGCATCGACCGGACCGTCGAGCTGATCAAGGAGCACGTACGCGCGTACCCGGCGCACGTCCGCTTCATCGCGTGCGAGCGGAACGGCGGGGTGCGCCCGGTACGTGCCGCCATCGCGGCCCAACTGGAGCGCTTCACCCGTGAGGTGGCCGGGCTGCTCGCGGCGGGGCCGGACGCGGACGCCTGGAGCGACGAGGAACGCCACATGCTGGCGGGCCTGTTCGTCGACCAGATGGTGCTGACCGCCTCCGCCTTCCTCAGCGCCGCCCAGGGCGAGGGGCCGGACGCGGAGGAGGTGGCCAGGACGGCGCGCAGCAGGCTCCGGCTGATCCAGCTCGGCCGGGTCCACTGGCCGGGCTGAGCCGGAGCGGGGGCGGGTGGGGCGCCGGTCAGTCCCAGACCGGGAGCGGGGCCACGGTCAGCAGCGCGGAGACCACGAGCACCGCGGCGAGGGTGACCAACTCGGCGTGGACCGCGCGCGTTCGGGCCAGCCGGTCGCGGAGCAGCGCGCGGCGGGCGGCCAGCGCGCAGCAGCTCACCAGGGCCACCAGGACGAGCTTGATCAGCAGGGTGCGCCCGTACGCGGAACTCAGCAGCTGGTCGAGCGGGAGCCGCCGCAGGGTGCTGACGGTTCCGGTGACGGCGAGGGCCGCGAGGAGCAGCGCGGCGTACCGGGCGTAGACCGCCAACAGCCCGCGGGCGGCGTCGCGGTGGCCGCCTCCGTGCCAGATACGCATGGTGCGCAGCACCTGGACGAGCCCGCCCGCCCAGAGCACGGTCGCGGACAGGTGGACGAGGGTGAGCGCGACGCCGATCGGCAGCGTCTCCTGCTCGGGGTGGGCCCGCAGCGCCTCCCCGAGGATGACCCCGGCGAGCGGGACGGCTGCCCAGCCGGGGCGGCCGAGCCAGGCGCAGAGCGCGGCGAGCAGGAAGGCGTTGGCCTCCAGCAGCGCCAGTTTGCCCTCGCGGGTGGCGGACATCTCGTGGAGCGCGGGCAGCCCAGCCGTCAGCGAGGCGTCCCCGGCGGCGAACACCACGGCGAGGCCGAGCGAGGCCAGCACCCCGGCGAGGGCCGCGGGGGCCGCCCACGCGCGGGGGGTGGTCCCGGGGGCGTCCGGGATGGTGCGGGCGAGGCGCTCTCCGGCGAACTCGCCGAGTTGCAGGCAGAGCGCCGTGAACAGCAGGGAGCGGAGCAGGGCGGTCGTGCCGCCCCAGGGTATGTGCAGCTCGTGGGTGCTCTCGGTGAGGGCGGAGGCGCCGAACAGCGCGAGCAGCCCCAGGAGTACGGCGCAGGTGGTGACGGCGAGCGCGGTGCGCGCGCGGCTCCGGCGCGGGGAGGCGGGTTCTGGTCGGGTCACATCGTGGATTCTCGCCCAGGGCGCCCGGGGGCCTCGGGGCGGGTCGTACCGGGTGGTTCGGGACGGCGGGCGACGCTCCGCGACAACCGGAGACATCCCGGCCGACCGCCACCGATACCACCACGGCGGGGTCCACCGGCCAGCCGGAGGGCGCCCACGAGACGGCTCCGGCCAGGTCCGCCACTACCTCGGCGGCGGGGGTGCCCGCTGGCGGGCCACGGGCACCGATGAGGCGGGCCCCGTCCGCTGACGGCTCACCCGGAGCGCCCCGTCCCGGGGTGGGCGAGCGCGCCCAGCTCCGTCAGGGTCTCCCGGAGGGCCCGGGGGACGGCGCCCTCCGGGTCCCCCACGGCCGTCAGGTAGAAGTGGCCGCCGGGGAAGGTCCGTTGGCGGAAGGGGCCGCGCGTGGTGTGCCGCCACTCCCCCATCCGCCCGGGCGTCACGGCGGGGTCGTCGGCGCCCGCGCAGGCCAGCACGGGGATGGTGAGCGGCTCGCCGGGCAGTTCCCGGTAGGTCTCGTGGAGTTCGAAGTCGGCGCGGAGTCCGGGCAGCAGCAGCCGCCACAGCCGGGCCTCCACCGAGGGCTCACCGCCGGGTCCGTCCGGCTCGCCCACGCCGTCCAGCCCGCCCAGGTGGCGCAGCGCCGCCACGAACTCGGCGTCGGGCAGCAGGTGGTGGGCGGTGTCGGCGGGCAGCGCGGGCGGGCGGCGTCCGGAGACGGCCAGGCAGACCGGCGGGCCGCAGTCCCGCGCGGCGAGCGCCCGCGCCACCTCGTAGCCGACGGCCGCGCCGGTGCTGTGCCCGAAGATCGCGTAGGGCCGGTCGGCGTGGGCGGCCACCGCCTCGACGAGCGGGGGCAGCAGCTCCTCGATCCGGCGGTGGGGCCGCTCCCGTACCCGGCTCTCCCGGCCGGGCGGGACCACGGCGCAGACCTGTATCCCGGGGGCGAGCGCCGCGCCCCAGGGACGGTAGGTGGCGGCCCCGGCGCCCGCGTGCGGGAAGCAGAACAGCCGGAGCCGGGCCGACGGGGCGTCGCTCAGCCGGATCCAGGACGTGTGCGGCACCGGGGGCTCCTCGTCTGCGGGGTCGGGGTCTGGTGATTCTCCCGTGCCACGCGCGTCTCCTGTGCGGTGTCGGGCGGATGTTCGGGCTGTCCCACTTTCACGGGGGTAGCCCGTTATGCTCATGCCATGCCGTCGCAGCGCAGGACCGTTGACTTCTGGTTCGATCCGGCCTGCCCCTACACCTGGCTCACCTCCCGCTGGATGCGTGAGGTCGCGGCCGTGCGCGACGTCACCGTGCGCTGGCGGGTGATGAGCCTGTCCGTGCTCAACGAGGGCCGTGCGGTCGACCCGGAGGGCGACACCGAGGGCTACCTGTGGATCCCGGTGCGGATCTGCGCCGCCGTCGAGCGGGCGCACGGCGCCGAGGCGCTCGGCCGGTTCCACACCGCGCTGGGCACGGCGCTGCACGAGCCGGAGGAGCGCGACTGGCGGCGGCTGTTCCCCGACGCGCTGCGCGCCGCGGACCTCCCGGAGGAACTGGCCGAGGCGGGCGGCTCCACCGCGTACGACGCCGAGGTGCGCGCCTCGCACGCGGAGGCGACGCGGCTCGTCGGCACCGACGTGGGCACCCCGGTGCTCGCGGTCTCGGGCGGCGGCGAGCCGCGCCGCGCGTTCTTCGGCCCCTGCCTCACGACCGTCCCGCGCGGGGAGGCCGCCGGGCGGCTGTGGGACGGCGTCCTGCTGATGGCGGGTGTTCCCGGATTCTGGGAGTTGCGGAGGGCGGCGGTGGACAGGGACGTCGGATGACGAGGATCCGAGGGGTGACACGGTGCGCAGTCTGACGTTCGTCGTTGGAACCGGACGCAGCGGTTCGACGGCGCTCTCCCGGGTGCTGTCCACCCATCCCGACGTGCTCAGCCTCAACGAGTTGTTCGCCAGCGTCAGTCACCCGCTGGCCGCCTCCGGCGAGGTGCTGACGGGAGCGGAGTTCTGGGGGCTGCTCTCCGCGCCGAACCCGGTCTTCGACGCCATGACCCGCAGCGGGGTACCGCTCCCCGAGTTCCTCTACACCCGCCGTCCCGGCCGCTACGCGGCGGACACCACCGGAATCCCCGCGCTCAGCCTGATGGTGCTGCCGCACCTCGCCGACGATCCGGACGCCCTGCTCGACGCCCTGGCCACCGAGGTCACGGGCTGGCCCGCGCGGCCGGTGCCCGCGCAGTGGCGCGCCCTCTTCGACGCGCTCGCGGCGCGCACCGGCGGCGCGCACGCGGCGGTCGAGCGCTCCGGGTACTCCACCGGTGCCATCCCCTGGCTGCGCCGCGGCTTCCCCGAGGCCCGGTTCGTGCACCTGGTACGGGACGGCCCGGACTGCGCCCTGTCCATGAGCCGCCACCCCGGCTACCGCATGATCACGCAGATGCGGGAGATCACCGAACGGTGCGGGGTGGCCACGCCCGCCGAGCTGACCCCCCAGCAGGTGGCCGGGCTGCCCCCGCATCTGGCGGGCCTGCTGGAGGACCCCTTCGACCCCGCGCTGGTCCTGCGGCGGCGGTTGCCCGTCACCCGGTTCGGGGCGCTCTGGTCCGAGCTGGTCGTCGAGGCGGAGGAACACCTCGCGGCCGTGCCGGAGGAGGACCGGACCACCCTCGGCTACGAGGGGCTGCTGGACGCGCCCCGGGAGGAACTGGCCCGGCTGGCACGGTTCGTGGGCGTCGACCCGCTGCCCGGCTGGCTGACCGTGGGCGCGGCGCTGCTCGACGGCACCGGCCGCCGGGGCTCGTCCCTCGCGCTGCCCCCGTCCGAACTGCGCGCGCTGCGCGAGAGCTGCGCCGCGGGCACCCGCGCGGTGGGCGGGGTGGACGGGGTGCGGCGGCCCGGCTGACCCCGCGCCCGGCCCGCGGGTTCGGGGTCCTGGGCCGCACGCGGGTTCCCTGGGTCCGCGTCCGGGTTCCCGGGTCCGGTCAGTGGGGAGGGTCGCCGGGTGCCGGGCCGTCGGGCGGGCCCTCGAAGGTCACCGGGGTCTTCGGGCGGCTGTCCACCGTCAGTTGGAAGACGTCCGGCCGCGCGTAGTGCCCGACCGGGTCGAAGTCCAGGTGGGAACGGGTCTTCTGGGTCAGGTCGAGGTCGGCGTAGAGGATGGTCTCCTCGTCGAAGACGGGACCGGCGAGCACCGTGCCCAGCGGGTCGACGATGACGCTGCCCCCGCGCATCAGGACGTCGCCTGGCTGCTGACCGAAGGCGGGGGCGTAGTCGTCCGGGTAGGCGGAGCGGGTGATGTACTGGCAGGCCGAGAGTACGAAGCAGCGGCCCTCCAGGGCGATGTGGGAGACGGTGTGCTGCCAGGAGTCCCGGTCGTCCGCCGTCGGGGCGCAGTACACCTCGACACCCCGCGCGTACATCGCCTGCCGCAGCAGCGGCATGTAGTTCTCCCAGCAGATGACGGTGCCGATCCGCCCGGCGGGCGAGTCGACCACCGGCAGCGTCGAGCCGTCCCCGAAACCCCAGATCAGCCGTTCGCTCCCGGTGGGCATCAACTTCCGGTGGTGGCCGACGAGCCCCCGCGCCGGGTCGATCAGGACGGCGGTGCAGTACAGGGTGCGCCCGAGCCGCTCGACGATGCCGAGCACCACGAAGACGCCGTGCTCCCGGGCGGCTTCGGCGACCCGCGCCAGCTCCGGCCCGTCGAGCGAGACCGCGCCCTCCGCGTACCGCTGGTACTCGCGGCGCCCCCGCTCGGTGCGCCTGCCGACGGGACTTGAGAAGGTCAGCCCCTTGGGGTAGGTGCCGAGGAACGCCTCGGGGAAGACGGCGACCCGCGCCCCCTCCGCCGCGCTCTCGGCGGTGAGCCGGACGACCCGGTCGGTCGTCGCCCCGGCGTCGAACGGCACGGAGCCGGACTGGATCACGGCCACTCTCGTCATGCCAGGTCCCTTCTGGTCGCCCGCTGATCACTCGCCGCCGCCGTTCCCCGCCGCCCGCCGTGGGCGGTGCGGGCGGCGCGGCGGAGGTGCTGGGAGGTGCTGGACGCGCCGTCAGCTGACCGCCTGGGCGGCGGCCCGGCCCGCCGTGCGCCCGGAGAAGACGCACCCGCCCAGGAAGGTGCCCTCCAGCGAACGGTAGCCGTGCACGCCACCACCGCCGAACCCGGCCGCCTCGCCCGCCGCGTACACGCCGGGGAGCGGATCGCCGTCCCCGGTCAGCACCCGCGCCGAGAGGTCCGTCTCCAGGCCGCCCAGCGACTTGCGGGTCAGGATGCTCAGCCGCACCGCGATCAGCGGTCCGGACCTGGGGTCGAGCAGCCGGTGCGGGGCGGCGACCCGCACCAGCCGGTCACCGAGGAAGGAGCGCGCCCCGCGCACCGCCATCACCTGGAGGTCCTTGGTGAAGGGGTTGCTGATCTCCCGGTCGCGCGCGGTGATCTCGCGGCGCAGCGCCTCCTCGTCGATCAGCGCGTCACCGGTGAGCGCGTTCATCCGGCGGACCAGCGCGCCCAGGTCGCGCTCCACCACGAAGTCGGCGCCGTGGTCGAGGAACGCCTGGACGGGGCCGGGCGCCCCGCCGCGCGCGCGGCCCAGCACCTCGCGGACGGAGCGGCCGGTGAGGTCGGGGTTCTGCTCGGAGCCGGAGAGGGTGAACTCCTTCTCCACGATCTTCTGGCTCAGGACGAACCAGGTGTGGCCGTACCCGGTGCGCATGATGTGCTCCAGGGTGCCGAGGGTGTCGAACCCGGGGAAGAGCGGCACCGGCAGCCGCTTTCCGGTGGCGTCCAGCCACAGCGAGGAGGGGCCCGGGAGGATCCGGATGCCGTGCCGGGACCAGATCGGGTCCCAGTTCGCTATCCCCTCGGTGTAGTGCCACATCCGGTCCCGGTTGATGAGCCGCGCCCCGGCCCGCGCGGCCACGTCCAGCATCAGCCCGTCCACGTGCGCGGGCACCCCGGAGAGCAGCTCGCTGGGTGGGGTGCCGAGCCGCTCCGGCCAGTGGGCGCGCACCAGGTCGTGGTTCCCGCCGATCCCGCCCGAGGTGACGATGACCGCCTGGGCCCGCAGTTCGAAGGAGCCCACCACCTCGCGTCCGCTGGCGGTGCCGCGCTCCGCGTCGCTGTCGGCCAGGACCTCCCCGCTGACGGTGTCCACCGCGCCGCCGGAGCGGGAGAGTCCGGTGACCCGGTGGCGGAAGCGCAACTCCACCCGGCCACACTCGACTCCGGCCCGGACCCGGCGCTCGAACGGCTCGACCACCCCGGGGCCGGTGCCCCAGGTGATGTGGAAGCGGGGCACCGAGTTGCCGTGGCCGGTGGCCTCGTACCCGCCGCGTTCGGCCCAGCCGACCACCGGGAAGATCCGCAGGCCCTGGGCGCGCAGCCAGGACCGCTTCTCCCCCGCCGCGAAGTCGACGTACGCCTCCGCCCACCGGCGGGGCCAGTGGTCCTCCGCCCGGTCGAAACCGGCCGTGCCCAGCCAGTCCTGCCAGGCGAGTTCCCGGCTGTCCCGGATGCGCAGCCGCCGCTGCTCCGGGGAGTCGACGAGGAAGAGCCCGCCGAACGACCAGTGCGCCTGCCCGCCCAGCGACTGTTCCGGCTCCTGGTCGAGGAGGATCACCCGGCGGCCCGCCTCGGCGAGTTCGGCGGTGGCCGCCAGTCCCGCGAGTCCGGCTCCGATCACGATCACATCGGCGTCGTACGCCATGCTCCCCACCTGCTCCCTCGCCGGTACGCCTGGTGTACCGGAGGGTAACCGCCGGCGGATCAACGCAATAGCCCCGGGACGCGCCCGCGCCGGGCCCCGGGCCCGCACCGGGCCCCGCCCGCACCGCGGCGGGGTGGCTACGCTGGGCGGGTGCGCACCCCGCCCCACGATCCGGCAGACCCCGCGGGTCCTCCGGATCCTCCGGGTCCCGTGGATCCTCCGGGGCTGGCGGAACCCTCAACTCCCCCTCGCCCCACGGCCCCCGGGAGCCCAGCGGGCCCCGGGAACCTCGACGATCCCGCCGACACCACACCCCCCGCCGATCCCGCCGATCCCGCCGATCCCGCCGAGGAGACGCTGGACGTGGTGGACGAGCGGGACCGGGTCCTCGGCCAGCGCTCCCGGGGCGCGGTGTACGCGCGGGGGCTCCGGCACCGGTGCGCCGCGATCCAGGTCCGCGACCCGGAGGGCCGGATCTTCACGCACCGGCGCACCCCCGGCAAGCTGATCTTCCCGGGGATGTACGACCCGGTGGTCGGCGGCGTGCTCGGCGCGGGCGAGACCTACGACGAGGCGGCGCTGCGGGAGGCCGAGGAGGAGCTGGGCGTTCACGGACTGCCGCGCCCCGTCCACCGGTTCACCTACCTGTTCGACGGGGCGGGCACCGCCGGGCAGGGCTGGTTCGTCGCCGTGTACGAGGTGGTGTGCGCCCTGCCCGTCCGTCCGCAGCCGGAGGAGGTCGACTGGCACGCCTTCCTCCCGGAGGCGGAGCTGGAGCGACGGCTCACGGAGTGGGACGTGGTGCCGGACGGGCTGGAGACCCACCGGCGGCTGCGCGACTGGCGCCACGCCGCCCGCTGACCCGCCCACGCCGCTCCCGGCCCTTCCGGGGGCCGGACCCACGCCCGCCGGAACCGACCGCCCCGGCCACCCCGCGTCGGCGCGGGGCGGCGGCTCCCCGCCGTGACCGGGCGGGGCGGCGCATTGCATAGGCTCCCGGCATGATCCACCGGACTCTGGCGACGATCCGGCTGTGGTTCGCCCCACAGCGCCTGCGGGACGAGGGCAGCACACCCGACTACCGCTTCTCCCTCGCTAACGAGCGCACCTTCCTGGCCTGGATCCGCACCGCGCTGGCGCTGGTCGCGGGCGGTATCGCGGTCGACCAGTTCCTGACCCAGCTGCGCTGGGGCGTGCGCACCGGCGTCGCCGTCACGCTGCTGGTGGGCGCCGCGTTCTGCGCGGTGCGGGCGATCAACCACTGGGTGCGCTGCGAGCGGGCGATGCGCCGGGGGGAGGACCTGCCGATGTCGCGGTTCCCCGCGCTGCTGGCGGTGGCGACCGGCGTCGCGGCGCTCGTGGTGATCGCGGTGCTGGCGCTGGGGTGGGCGGGGCGGTGAGCGGGGCGCAGGGTCCTCCGGCTCCCCGGTGGCCCGCGCGGGATCCGGGCGCCCAGCCGGAGCGCACCAGGCTGGCCTGGCGGCGCACCACCCTGACATTCTTCGTCTCGGTGGCGCTCGCCCTGCGCCTCGTGGTGGTGGAGGGCGGCGGCGCGGCGGCGGCGCTCGCGCTGAGCGTCGCGGTGCTGGCCTGGCTGGTGCTGCTGGTCGTCGCGCACCGCAGGATCCGGGCGATGGCGTCGGCCCGGCCGGCGGCGATGGACCAGCGGCTGGTGTGGGTCACCGCGCTGTGCGTCCTGGCACTGATCGTCGTGGGAGGAGTCGCGCTGTGGTGAGTACCGGCGTGCCGCTGGTCGTGGTGATGGGGGTCTCGGGGTCCGGCAAGAGCACGGTCGGCGCGCTGCTGGCCGGGTGGCTTCAGGTGGCGTACGCGGACGCGGACGATCTGCATCCGTCGGAGAACGTGGCGAAGATGGCGGCGGGCACCCCGCTGGACGACGCGGACCGCGGCCCCTGGCTGGACACCGTCGCGCGGTGGCTGGACGACCACGCCCCGGTGGGAGGGGTGGTCACCTGCTCGGCGCTGAAGCGGCGCTACCGGGACCGGCTGCGGCGCTCGGGGTCCGCCCCGCGCTTCCTGCACCTGCACGGCCCGGAGGAGCTGATCGCGGCCCGGCTGGCCGGGCGGAGCGGGCACTTCATGCCCGCCGCGCTGCTGCGTTCGCAGTTCGCGGCGCTGGAGCCGCTGGCGGAGGACGAGCCGGGCACGGTGCTGCCGATCACGGGCACCCCCGAGGAGATCCTGGACCTGGCCCGGGCGGCGCTGCCCCTCCCGCGCCCCGGCCGGGGCGGCTGAGCCTCCGCCGGACCGGCGCCCACGAGGGCCGGGGCCGGGCGGGCACCCACCACGCCGGGCGGGCGCCAACGACCGGGCGGGCAGGGGAAGTCGGGGGCGCTGTCGCGGAAGGGTGGTCAGCGGGGGCCGCCGGTGGCCGTCAACGGGAGCGGCGGGCGGGGCGGCGGCCACCCCGGCCGTGCCGCAGGGCGTGCGCCAGTTCGCGGACCGGGCGTTCGGCGAAGGCGGGCTCCCGGCCCAGCACCCGGACCAGCTCGTCGCGCACGGCGCGGCTCCGCCCCGCCTCGACGAGCGCCAGCGCGTCGCTGAGCGCGTCGGGAAGTTCGGGGTGCCGGACGGGGCCGTCGCACTCCTCGTCGAACCAGCGGTCCCGGGCGAACGAGGGGGCGGTCTTCGGCTGCCAGTTGCCGAGCCAGCCCCACACCTCGAACTCCAGCGACACGTTGACCACATGGCCCGCGGGCAGGGTGCGGACCCAGGGGGCCGAACCCGCGCTCTGTTGCCAACGCCGGTGGTTCGGGCTGGTCTTGCCCCGGACGGTGACGCCGACGTACCGCAGCTTCCGCCGGATCACCGGCCATGGCTCGCCGCTCTCCCCGATCCACCGGGCGAGTTCGCGGTGCAGCACGTCGAAGGTGGTGCCGCTGGACACCACGTCGGTCAGGGCCACCTGGCGGCTCCGCCGGGCCAGCGCGGACGGGCTGAGCCCCGCGGCGTCCAGATGTTCCCGCAGCCGGGAGCGCTCTCTCGGGGAGGGCTCGGCGTACAGCCCGCGCAGGGAGATCGGGAGTCGGCGCAGGCTCCGCCCGCCCTCCCGGGGTGTGCCCGCGTAGGCGCCGGTGAGCAGGTCGTGCATGCTGTCCAGCGACCGGCCGACGAAGACCAGGTCGGCCGCGTGGGAGCGGGCCAGCACCCGGGCCGCGCACTCCACCAGCCGGGACAGGTACCAGAGGTCGGCGGGTTCGCCGCCCTCGGCTCGGGCTCCGATCCGGTCGGCCGGGCGCCCGTCCGCCGGGGCGAGCGCCCAGCGGTAGGGGCGGGGTGGGCCCGGGTGTCGTGCTGTCATGGTTCCAGTGCAGCACCGGCGGCCGGCGCTGTCACCCGGTTTCGGGACGGCGGGAGCGGTCCGTTGGGCGGGACCGCGTCGTGCTCCCCGCTCGTGCGCTCACACCTCTGGACGCCATACCGACTAGTCGGCATGATCGAGCCGTTCGAACATCCCCCGCCCCGGAGGAGCGCGCACGATGAGCAGAGAGAATCCGCCCGGTCTCGACCTGGCGCGGCTCGGTGAGTACCTGGCGCGCGAGCGTCCCGGGCTGCTGGCCGGCCCGTTGGGGGCGGAGGTCGTCCAGGGCGGGCGGTCGAACCTCACGTACCGGCTGGGGGACGGCGCCTCCCGCTGGGTGCTGCGCCGTCCGCCGCTGGGCCATGTGCTGGCCACGGCACACGACATGGCGCGGGAGTACCGGGTCATCAGCGCCCTGCGGGACACGGGGGTTCCCGTGCCCGGGACGCTCCTGCTCTGCCAGGACGACGAGGTGATCGGGGCTCCGTTCTACGTCATGGAGCACATGGCGGGCACGCCGTACCGTACCTCCGCCGAGCTGGCGGCGCTGGGCCCCGAGCGGACCCGCCGGGTGGTGCTCTCGCTGGTGGACACGCTCGTGGCGCTGCACGCGGTGCGCCCGGAGGAGGTCGGGCTCGGGGACTTCGGTCGCCCGGAGGGCTTCCTGGAGCGGCAGTTGCGCCGCTGGAGCACGCAGTGGGAGGCGTCGCACGGCCGCCCGCTGCCGGGGATCGACGCGCTGCGCGACGGGCTGGCCGGGCGGCTGCCCGCCTCCCCCGCGGCGACGGTGGTGCACGGTGACTTCCGGCTGGACAACGTGCTGGTGGACGCCGAGGACCGGATCAGCGCGGTGCTCGACTGGGAGATGTCGACGCTCGGCGACCCACTGACCGACCTGGGGCTGCTGGTGATGTACAGCGAACAGGACCTTCCCGGGCTGCCGCTCGCCACCGCCAGCGGGGCGCCGGGCCACCCCGGCACGCGCGAGCTGGTCGAGCGGTACGCCGCCGCGTCGGGCCGGGACGTCTCGGGTGTCGGCTGGTACACCGCGTTCGCCTACTTCAAGCTCGCGGTGATCCTGGAGGGCATCCACTACCGCTACACGCTCGGTCAGACCGTGGGCGCGGGCTTCGACCAGATCGGGGAGATCGTCCCCGTCCTCATCGACAACGGACTCGCCACGCTGCGGAAGGGCTGAGGGCATGGAATTCGCGTACGACGGACGCACCAGGGAACTGCGGGAACAGCTCCTGCACTTCATGCGCGACCACGTCTACCCGGCGGAGGCGGTGGCCGAACAGCAGCGCGCCGAGCAGGAGTCGCCCTGGCAGACCCCGCCGATAGTGGGCGAACTCAAAGCGACAGCACGGCGGTTGGGGCTGTGGAACCTCTTCCTGCCAGACCGGATCTACGGCGCTGGGCTGACCAACCTCCAGTACGCCCCGCTGGCCGAGATCACCGGCCGTAGCCCGCAGTTGGCGCCGACGGCGCTCAACTGCGCCGCGCCGGACACCGGGAACATGGAGGTGCTGACCGAGTTCGGCAGCGCCGAACAGCGGCGGATGTGGCTGGAACCGCTGCTCAGCGGGGAGTTCAGGTCGGCGTTCGCGATGACCGAGCCGGACGTCGCCTCCTCGGACGCCACCAACATCGCGACCCGTATCCGGCGCGAGGGCGACGACTACGTCATCTCGGGCCGCAAGTGGTTCATCTCCGGCGCGATGAACCCCGACTGCAAGATCCTCATCGTGATGGGCAAGACCGATCCGGACGCCGAGGACGTGCGCCGCCAGCAGTCCATGGTGCTGGTGCCACGGGACACCCCCGGGCTCACGGTGCGCCGCGCCATGACCGTCTACGGCTACGAGGACCACTACCACGGCGGCCACGCCGAGATCGTCCTGGACGGGGTGCGGGTGCCCCGACACCACCTCATCGGCGAGGAGGGCGGCGGCTTCGCGATCGCCCAGGCCCGGCTGGGGCCGGGCCGGATCCACCACTGCATGCGGCTGATCGGGATGGCGGAGCGCGCGGTGGAGCTGATGTGCCAACGAGCCCAGGAGCGGACGGCGTTCGGGCGGCGGCTGGCGGACCAGGGGGCGGTCCACCAGTGGATCGCGGACGCGCGGGTGCGGATCGAGCAGCTGCGGCTGCTGACCCTCAAGACCGCCTGGCTGATGGACACCGTCGGCAACCAGGGCGCGCACACCGAGATCCAGGCCATCAAGATCGAGACACCCCGGGCCGTGACGGACATCCTCGACCGCGCGGTACAGCTGCACGGCGCGGCGGGCGTCAGCCAGGACACCCCGCTGGCCGCGCTGTGGGCGGCGGCGCGGACCCTGCGGCTGGCCGACGGCCCGGACGAGGTACACCAACGCTCCCTGGCCCGCCGCGAGTTGGCCCGGCACGCACCGGAAGGCGACTGACCGGCCGCGCGGGGCCCGGCTGCCGGGCCCGGCCCCGCGCGCGCCGCCCGAACGGCCGGGCCGGGCAGGCCCGTTCGCGGAGCCCTTTCCGCCCGGCCGTCAGAGCTGGACGACGACGCGGCCGGTGGTGACCCCGTCGAAGACGCGCTGCACCGCGTCCGCGGCGCCCTCCAGCGGGACCCGCTCGCTGATCAGCGGGCTGATCGCCCCCTCCTCGGCGAGCCGGGTCAGCTCCCGGTGGCAGTCGGCGACCAGCCCGGGCTCGCGGGTGTTGTACAGCCCCCAGTGCAGCCCGAGCACCGCGTAGTTCTTGATCAGGATGTGGTTGAGGCCCGGGGCCGGCACCGCGCCGCTGGCGAAGCCCACCGTGACGATCCGGCCCTCGAAGGCCACGCACTTGACGGACTTCGCGTAAGCGTCGCCGCCCACCGGGTCGAAGACCACGTCCGCGCCGCGACCGCCGGTGGCCTCCTTGACGGCGGCGATGACGTTGTCCGTTCGGCGGTCCACCACCACCTCACAGCCCAGCTCCCGGGCGGTAGCCGCCTTCGCGGCGCCGCCCACCACCCCGATGACGCGCGCCCCGGCGGCCCGGCCGAGCTGTACGGCGGCGCTGCCCACGCCCCCGGCCGCCGCGTGCACCAACAGTGTCTCGCCCGGCTGGATCCGGGCCCGGCGGTGCAGCGCGAACCACCCGGTCTGGTAGCCGATGTGCAGCGCCGCCGCCCCCGCGTCGTCCAGCGCGGGCGGCGCCGGGCGCGCCATCGCCACGGGGACGACCGCCAGCTCCCCGAACCCCCCGTGCGGAAAGGCCGGTTGGCCGATCACCCGGCTGCCGGGGGCGGGCGCTCCCTCCGTGTCCGGGCCCACCGCCACCGGTTCTCCGCACACCTCGATCCCCGGGGTGAACGGCAGCGGCGGCACGATCTGGTACTCCCCCCGGCACATCATCGCGTCCGGGAAGTTGACGTTGGCGGCGCGCACCCGCACCAGCAACTCCCCCGCGCCGGGCTTCGGTTCGGGTATCTCGTCGAGCCGCATCACCTCGCGGGGCTCGCCGTTCGCGTGGACGCGCCATGCCTGCACGGGCCTCATCCTGTCCGGTCGGTCGTCGGTGGTCGTCTCCCGGCCGTCCGGCCGGGGTCCGCGGGCGCGCTCAGGGACGCAGCGCCCGCATCAGGAGGTCGGCGAGGTGGTCGGCGACCTCCCGGGGCGTGAGTTCACCATCACGGCTGTACCAGCTGCTGAGGTGGTGGACGGAGCCGAAGTGGTAGCCGACGACGATGTCGGCCGGGGTGCGGTCGCTGAAGACGCCGTCCCGCTGGCCCTCCTCGATCAGCGCGCGGAACCGCTCGTGGTAGCGACGGCGTTCGGCGCGTACCTGGTGCTGCTTCTCGGGCGTCAGCTGGTGCATCGAGCGGAAGAAGATCATCGCGTCGTCGAGGTTCTCGATCGTGGTCACCACCACGTCGGCGGCCGCCTCGCGGACCCGCTCCCCGACCGGCCGGTCCGTGTCCGCCACCGCGTCCAGCCGCTCCTGCTGGAGGCGCAGCAGCCGCCCGTAGACCTCGTGGAGCAGGTCCTCCTTGGAGCCGAAGTAGTGGTAGAGCGCGCCCTTGGTGACCCCGGCGGCGCGCACTATCTCCTGCACCGAGGTCCGGTCGTAGCCTCGGGTGGCGAACAGCCGGGTCGCCTCGGCCATCAGCCGCCGTGGCACGGGCGTCTCCTCCGCCCGTTCCGCGCTCGCGCGCTCCGTCCCCTCGGCCTTGGCCATGGCCGCCTCCCGCCTCTCGCTCGTCCACCGTGCCGCGAGCGCCCGGTGGCTGGTCCCTCGCCCACGGTCCCCGCCCCGGCGGGGCCCGGAGCCGCGCGCCGCCGCCTCCTCCCCGCCGGGCGCCCGGTGGGGCGCGCCGCTCTCTCCGCAGGATCCTGCCACCCACGGTTCCCGGCAGCTCAGGCAGTGTCCGAACGGTGCGCGGGAACGGTGGGCGGCGCTCCGCCCGGAGGCGTGGTCCCGCCCGGTTCCGGGTGGGGCGCCGGCGGGGCGGATCACCGCTCCGTCCCGGCGGACGCGGCGGGCGGCTCCCCGGCGGACCGCGCGGACGGGGCTTCGCCCGATGTGGCGGGCGGCTCCCCGGCGGGCGGTGGGCCGATCCGCTCCTCGACCGTACGTTGCAGCCGGTTCATGGCGGTCAGCCAGCCGTCGGTGTCGGCCGCCCGGGCGGTGTAGTGGCCGGCGGTGTCGGGGTGCGGCAGGACCAGGAAGCGCTCCTCGGCCAGCGCGTCGAACAGCGCCTCGGCCACCTCGTCCGGCGTGATGGCCTCCGCCCTCAGGAGGAGTTCGCCGGTCGGCCCGGCCGCGCGCAGCATCCGGGTGCGGACCCCGGCGGGGCAGACGGCGTGCACCGCTATCCCCCGGTGCCGGTAGGTGACCGACAGCCACTCCGCGAAGGAGAGCGCGGCGTGCTTGGTGACGCTGTACGGCGCGGAGCCGACCATCGTGAGCAGTCCGGCGGCCGAGACGGTGGCGACGAACCGGCCCTCACCCCGCTCCAGCCACTCCGGCAACAGCTCCCGCGCGGCCCGGACATGGGCCATGACGTTGACGTCCCACGCCGCCTCCCAGTCGCTGTCGGGGGCCTCCGGGCCGCCCGCCGGGGCGACCCCGGCGTTCGCGCAGAAGACGTCGATGGCGCCGCCCAGCGCCGCGCGCGCCGGAGCGACGCACGCCGAGGCGTCGCCCGGAACGGCCAGGGCACCGATCCGCCGGGCCACCCGGTCCGCGCGGTCCGGGTCGAGGTCGTTGACCACGACGCGCGCCCCGGCGGCGGCGAACCGGCGGGCGTACGCGGCTCCGATGCCGCTTCCCGCCCCGGTCACCACCACCGCACGGTCCCGGAGCGACGCGTGCTCGCGTATGGATTCCATCCCGTCACCCTCCACGTCGACTGCCCGGCAGCGGCAGACTAACCAGTCGGTATGGCACGGGGAAGGGTTCCGCGTTCGGCACACCACGGGCCGCTCGCGCATATCCCGCTCGCCACCGGGTACTTCGCCCGTTCTCGGAACACACGAGAGAATCTGCTCCGGAGCGGGATCCGATGCGGCGGGCGGTACGTCACATCCCCGACGAGTCGGTACCTCTCCCTCGGAGGTGGGATGATTGGCTGGCTTCAGAGCCTTGGCACAGCAGGTCCGCGATCCGCTTCGGGCCCCGTCCCAGCGTCGGCGGGCACTGCGCAAGTGCCTCGAACGCTTCGCGCCCTACGGCCACCGGGCCACCTGGCACCATCTGTGCGCGCGTGCCGGGTTCCCTCCCGACGACCGCGAACCCGACCCCGGCCTGCTCGTCGCCGCGCTGGAGGAGCTGGAGGAGGCGCGCGACGTCTGGCTCGCCTACGAGAGCACCGTCGCGGCCCGCAGACGGCGGGAGAAACGCGACGGCATCAGACAGCCGACCGCCCTCGACGAGTGGCACCGCCTCACCTGGGGCGGCAGGTCACTTCTCCCCTGCGATGACCCCACCCGCGCGCCGACCCAGCGGCTCGCCGAGGTGCTCCGCCAGGTGATCGCCTCCTTCGAGGCGTACGGCACCGGCGACCACGAACCACCCGCGCCCCGCGGTCAGAACGCGCGCGGCCCCCGGGCCAGCCCCGGCGCCTTCGCCGCCGTCTAGACGCGTCCACCGCGCTCCGGCGCCCGGAGACGGCCCCCCGGGCGGACTCCACGCCGGTCCCGCGCCCGGCCACCCCGCCCTCACGCGGGATCCGCACCCGCCCCGGTACCGCGAGCGCCCCCGTGCCGGCTCGACGCCCCGCTCGACCCGCTCCCGCCCACCCGTTCACCTCGCGCCCGACGGCCGACCCGCGGGCGAGGGGTGAACACCGGGTGGGTGAGCGGGCGTTCGGGCCGCCGGGGGACCGCCGTCCGGGCCGCGGCCCGGCCCGGGGCGGGGCGGGTACGCGCCGGATGCGCTGTGACGTTGACAGACCGCACGGCACCCCGCATGCTGAGCGAGCG
The DNA here is from genome assembly GCF_013450295.1 of Streptomyces sp. AJS327. Lineage (GTDB taxonomy): Bacteria > Actinomycetota > Actinomycetes > Streptomycetales > Streptomycetaceae > Streptomyces. The sequence continues at coordinate 1,655,454 of NZ_SKBR01000001.1, read as the reverse complement.
CTTAGAGTCGGTGGTGGCGGGCGCCGGCGCGACGCCCCGGCACACCCGGACCGGCGGCGCGTCCAACCTGTGCGGGAGGGATCACGGATGGCGGAGCCCCGAGTCTTCACCTCGGCGGAGGAACTGGCCGCGGCGGTCGGTGAACCGCTGGGCCACAGCGACTGGATGGAGATCGGCCAGCGCCGTATCGACCTGTTCGCCGACGCCACCGACGACCACCAGTGGATCCACGTCGACACCGAGCGGGCCGCCGGGGGACCGTTCGGCGGCACCATCGCGCACGGCTACCTCACGCTCTCCCTGCTGCCCGCCCTGGTGCCGCAGGTGATCCGGCTGGAGGGGCAGCGGATGGGCGTCAACTACGGCGTCAACAAGGTGCGTTTCCCCGCCCCGCTCCCCAGCGGCTCCCGGGTGCGGGGCGCCGTCGAGCTGGTGGACGTCCGCGAGGCGGGCGAGGGCGTGCAGGTCACCGTCAAGGTCACGGTGGAGCGGGAGGGCGGCGACAAACCGGTGTGCGTCGCGGAGACCGTCAGCCGCTACTTCTGGTGACCACCGCCGCGCCGGGCCGCCCCCGGTCCACGGCGGCACGGGCCGGTCAGCGCCCCGCGCCGCCCACCGCGCCGACCATGCGCAGCGCCAGATCCGCGTAGAGCGCGCCGATCTCCTCCGGCGACCGGTCGCCCTCCGGGCTGAACCAGCGGGCGACGTCGATGCAGAGCGACATCACCGCGAGCGCGGTCCCCCGCACGTCGGGGAGGGCGAACTCCCCGGCGGCGAGGCCGTCTTCGAGGATGCCGCGCACGATCTCCTCACAGCGGCGGCGGAGCGCCACGATCTCCGCGTAGTGCTCCTCGGCCAGCGCCGCCAGTTCGTACTGGACGACCCGGGCGGTGGTGTGGTGTCCCGCGTGCCAGCTGACGAAGGCGCGCACCGCCTCGGCCAGCCGCTCGGCGTGGCCGCCCGGATGGGTCGCCGCCTCCTCCAGCACCCGCACGGTGCGGTCGTGACCGACCCGGCTGATCTGGTAGAGCAGCTCCTCCTTGGTCTTGTAGTGGATGTACAGCGCCGCCGGGCTCATCCCCGCACGGCCCGCGATGTCCCGGGTGGTGGTGGCGTGGAAGCCGCGCTCGGCGAACGCCTCGACCGCGCCCAGCAGCAGTCGGCGCGCCGCGTCCGGAGTGACCGTGGAGAAGGAGCCGTCGTCCCGGGCCCCGGCCCCGGTGTCCTCCGGTACGCGGGCCCGCCGTGCGGCGGTCCCGCGCGCTGTGGTGGCTGAGGTCCCCGTGGCCCGTGTGCCTCCGGATGCTGCCATGGCTCACCGCCCTTACCGTCGACCGGCGAACACCATACCCCGGCCATGAGCGGCTGCTTAGGGGTCGCGGACGGCCGCGAGAGTGCGCCCACGGCCCGCGCGCCCCCGGGTTCCGGGGTCGCCGGCGGTCGGCCGGGGCCGCTCCGCGGAGCCGCCACGTCCCCCGAAAGGACGGCCGGTGGTGCGACGGCATGACGCCGGGTCCGGCTCCGGCCCGGTCGGTCTCCCGGGCACGGCCCGGGCGAGGAGGGGTCAGAAACGCACGAGGGCGCGGCCGCCGCGCCCGGCCAGCATCGCCTCGAAGGCGTCCGGTATGCCGTCCAGTTCGATGTGCTCGGTCACCAGCGCCGACAGGTCGAAGCGGCCCTCCCGGACGTGGGTGGCCAGGACCGGCAGATCGCGCGCCGGATCGGAGTTGCCGTAGACGCAGCCGGTCAGAGTGCGGGCGAAGTGGAAGATCTCCAGGCTGGAGAAGGAGACGCGCTCCTCCTTGCCGCCGATGCCCAGCACCGTGGTGCGCCCGCCCCGGCGGGTGGCGTCCCAGGCGGTGCGGACGGCCCGCGCCCGGCCCACACACTCGATGGCGACGTCCGCGCCCAGTCCGCCGGTGAGCGCCCGGACGTCCCGGGCGGTCCGCTCGGAGGCGACGAGGAAGTCGGTGGCTCCGGCGGCCCGCGCCAACCCCTCCTTGCCGGGCGTGACATCGACCGCGATGACCTGCTCGGCCCCGGCGATGCGGGCGGACCGTACGGTCGCCAGCCCCACGCCGCCGACGCCGAGGACCACCACCCGCTCCCCCGGCACGACCCGGGCGCTGTGGTGGACCGCGCCGTAGCCGGTGAGCACCGCGCAGCCGAGCACCGCGGCGTCCTCCAGCGGGATCCCGGCGGGCAGCGGCAGCACGGCGCGTTCCGGTACCACCGTCTCCTCGGCGAACGCGGCGACGCTCAGCCCCGGGTACAGCGGCTGCCCGTCGCGGGTGTGGGCGTAGGGCACCGTCGTACGCGCGTTGGCCTCGGCACAGAGCCAGGGTTCACCGAGCGCCACGCAGAAGTGGCAGGAGCCGCAGGCCGGCGCCCAGTTGAGGACGACACCGTCCCCGGGGGCGAAGCCGCGCACCCCCTCGCCCACCGCGACGACGGTCCCGGCGCCCTCGTGTCCGAGGACGGCGGGCACCGGCTGCCGGAGGGTGCCGTTGGAGAGCGACAGGTCGGAGTGGCAGACCCCGGCCGCGGCCAGGCGCACCCGCACCTCGCCGGGCCCGGGGTCGGGGAGCGCGATCTCCACGATGTCGAGCGGTGCCGAGACGGCGGGCAGGACGGCGGCGCGAACCATGGGGCGGCTCCGGGGCGAGAGGCGGGACCTGACGGGGACGGACCGGACGGAACGGAGGAGGCGCGGCGGCCGGTTGGGCACCCCACGGGGACGGGCGGCCGGTTGGGCGCCCCACGGGACGGCGGAGCGCCCAACGGACTCAGAACTGGAGGGACTTGGTCTGGAGGTACTCGCCGAGACCGTGGGTGCCCAGCTCCCGGCCCACCCCGGAGCGCTTGTAACCACCGAACGGGGCCAGCGGGTTGAAACGGCCGCCGTTGATGTCCACCTGACCGGTCTCCAGCCGCCGCGCGAAGGCCACCGCGGACTCCTCGTCCTCCGCGAACACCGCGCCGGCCAGGCCGTACACGGTGCCGTTCGCGATCCGCAGCGCCTCCTCGGTGTCCTCGTACCGCAGTACGGAGAGGACCGGCCCGAAGATCTCCTCCTGGGCGACGGCCATCTCCGGGCGGACGTCCGCGAAGACGGTGGGCCGCACGTAGCAGCCGCCCTCGAACCCGGCGGGGGCCTCGGCACCCCCGGCCACCAGGCGCGCGCCCTCCCGCTCGCCCCGCGCGATGTACCCGGTGACCCGCTCGTACTGGCGGGCGTTGACCACCGGGCCGAGCCGGGTGGCGTCGTCCTCCGGGTCGCCCGGCGGGTACCGGTTGGCGGCGGACGCGGCCAACTCGACGGCCTCCTCGTACTGTTCGGCGTGCACCAGCATCCGGGTCCACGCGCTGCACGTCTGGCCGGAGTTGGCCATCACGTTGGCGACGCCCACCTTGACGGCGCGGGTCAGGTCGGCGCCCGGCAGGATGACGTTGGCCGACTTGCCGCCCAGCTCCAGGGCGACGGGCTTGATCGCACCGCCCGCGAGCGCCCCGACCCGGCGCCCCACGGCCGTGGAGCCGGTGAAGGAGAGCAGGTCGACACCGTCGTGTTCGGCCAGCGCCTGTCCGGCGACCGGGCCGAGTCCGGTGACGAGGTTGAACACCCCCGCGGGGAAGCCCGCTTCGTGTACCGCCTCCGCGAACAGCTGGGCGACCAGCGGGGTGTCCTCGGCCGGTTTGAGCACCATGACGCACCCGGCCGCCAGCGCCGGGGCGGCCTTGGCGACGATCTGGTGCAGGGGGTAGTTCCACGGGGTGATCGCGCCGACCACACCGATCGGCTCGTGCAGCACCCGGGAGTTGCCGACGCGCTCCTCGAAGGGGTGCTCGGCGGCGAGCGTGGCGTAGCTCGCGCAGACGGCCGCCGGGACCGACGCCTGCACGGCGCGGGCGAAACCGATCGGCGCGCCGAGTTCCCGGGTCACCGTCCGGGCGATCTCCTCGTGCCGCGTCTCCAGCACCCGGTGCAGCGCGGCCAGCAGTTCGGCGCGCCGGGACGGCGGGGTGGCCGCCCAGCCGGGGAACGCGGCCCGGGCGGCGGCGACCGCGGCGTCCACGTCCGCCGGGCCTCCGGCGGGCACGGTGCCGAGCAGCGTCCCGTCGGCGGGGTTGCGGTCCTCGATGGTGTCGGTGCTCGTGGCGGGCCGCCACTCCCCGTCGATGTACATACCGTCGTGTGCCTGCATGCGCCCCAAACTAGCGGCGCCGTCGGGGGGTGTCAGCCCGCTGGTGAGGCGCGCTGACCCAGCCGCCGCGCGCGGGGGCGCGCGGGCCCGGCGCCGCACCTCCGGCGGTGTCCCCGCACCCCGGCGCGGTCCACCGGACCACCGCCCGGGCGGCCACCGCACCGCCACGGCACCGCGGTTGACGCGGGCGCCCCCGGTCCGTGGCGGCCACTCCCTCCCCGCCGGGCCTCGACTCCCCTTCCACGCCCCGGGGTTCCGAGGCCTCCGCGCCAACGCCCGTACACATCCGGGGGCGTTCGGCAGCTCCACGGTCCACCGGGGTCCGGGGCGGGTCCGGCGGCCGGGCCGGGGTGGGCGGCCCGGGAGACGCCGCCGGGCGGGAGCGCGTCCGGCGGGACGCGGCCGCACCGGGGCCGGAGCGGTCCGTTGACGTCCCGCCTCCGGTATTCCTATGGTCTTGCGAAGGAATCGACGTACTGGGAGCGTGCGATGAGTCTCGGCACTGACGGCAGATCGGAACGAACGGACGCGGCGGCACCGGCCCCGGCCCCGCTCGACTACCTCTCCGGATTCGGCAACCAGCACAGCAGCGAAGCGGTTCCCGGCGCGCTCCCCGTGGGGCGGAACTCCCCGCAGCGCGCCCCCCACGGCCTCTACGCCGAGCAGTTGAGCGGCAGCGCCTTCACCGAGCCCCGGGCGGCCAACCGCCGCTCCTGGCTGTACCGCGTCCGGCCCTCGGCCGCCCACCCCCCGTTCGAGCGGATGGCCAGCGGGACGCTGCGCGGAGCCCCCTTCGGGGAAACCGCGGACCCGAACCGGCTCCGCTGGAGCCCGCTCCCCGAGCCCCCGGCGGGCACCGACTTCCTCGACGGCCTGTGGACCCTGGGCGGCAACGGCGACGCCTCCCGCCGCTCCGGGATGGCCATCCACCTCTACTCCGCCAACTCCCCCATGCGCGACCGGGTGTTCAGCGACGCCGACGGTGAGCTGCTGATCGTCCCGGAGCGCGGAACGCTGCTGCTGCGCACCGAGTTCGGGCCGCTGCGGGCAACACCCGGTGAGATCGCGCTCCTGCCGCGCGGGGTGCGATTCCGCGTGGAGCTGCCGGACGGCCCGGCGCGGGGGTACGTCTGCGAGAACCACGGGCGGCCGTTCCAGCTCCCCGACCTCGGGCCGATCGGCGCCAACGGCCTCGCCAACCCACGGGACTTCCTCGCGCCGACCGCCGCGTACGAGGAGGTGGACCGGCCGGTCGAGGTGGTCAGCAAGTACTGCGGCGGCCTCTGGCGCGCGGTCTACGACCACTCCCCGCTGGACGTGGTCGCCTGGCACGGCAACCACCTGCCGTACGTCTACGACCTGCGCCGGTTCAACGTGCTCGGCAGCATCAGCTACGACCACCCGGACCCGTCCATCTTCACCGTGCTCACCTCGCCGACCAGCGAACCGGGGCTGGCGAACGTGGACTTCGTGGTCTTCGCGCCGCGCTGGCTGGTGGGCGAGGACACCTTCCGGCCCCCGTACTTCCACCGCAACGTGATGAGCGAGTACATGGGCCTCATCGAGGGCGCGTACGACGCCAAGTCGTCCGGCCCGGGCGGCTTCGTACCGGGAGGCGGCTCCCTGCACAACATGATGTCGGCGCACGGCCCCGACCGCGAGACCTTCGAGAAGGCGAGCGCGGCCGAACTGCGGCCGCAGAAGCTGGACGACGGCCTGGCGTTCATGTTCGAGACCCGCTGGCCGGTGATCACGACCACCCAGGCGCTGGAGGCCGGTCACCTGCAACAGGGCTACGACAGCGTGTGGCAGGGTCTGGAACGCCACTTCACCGGCGGGGACCGGCCCGGCGAACGCTGAACCCGCCCGAGCACCGCGGAGGTACGGTGAGCGTCTTCTCGCCCGACTCGCTCGAACTGAACCGCAAGCTGCCGCTCTGGTACCAGGTCTCGCAGTCGCTGCGGGCCTCCATACTCGGGCGCTCGCCGGAGGCACCCCTGCGGCTCCCGCCGGAGGACCAACTCGCCCAGCACTACGGGGTGTCGGTCCTCACCATGCGGCAGGCGCTCAAGGAACTGGAGGCGGAGGGGCTGATCAGCAGGCACCGGCGGCGGGGGACCTTCATCGAGCCGGACACCCGGCGGGACCGCCCGGTGCGTCTCCAGGGCTCACTGGACGCGATCGTCGCCCAGCAGTCCGGCGACCGCACCACCCTGCTCGGGCACGGCCCCCGGGCGGTGCCGGCCGAACTGGCGGGCTACTTCCCGGGGGTGCGGGAGACGATGACCTACCGCAGGCTCCGGTACGGCCAGGAGAGCGGCGAGGCGACGAACTGGGCGGAGAACCACATCCATCCGCTCGTCGCGGACCGGCTCGACCCGGCCGATCTGGAACGGGGCTGGCCGATGACGAAGGTGCTCAGGGACGGGCTGGGGATCCGGATCAGCCGGATCACGGACACCGTCGAGGCGCGGCTGGCCGATCCGGAGACGTCCCGTCTGCTCGACGTGCCGCTGCTGAGCCCGATCCTGCACTACACGGGGGTGACCTACGACGAGGAGGAGCGCGTGGTGGACGTCGCGCTCATCCGCTACCGGGGAGACCGGTTCTCGTTCTCGGTGACGGTGGAGCCGGAGTGGAATCCGAGGCCCTGAGGCCCGTCAACCACCGCCGGACTCCCACCGGTTGACAAGGTGAGCGCGCGCCGGGGTGCCCTTCCGGACGCGCACCCGCCGATGGTACTCGCCGGGTGCCGGGGCCGCCTGGACCGTCCCCCGGTCCGGGCGGCCCGGGGTCAGCCGCGTCCGCCGAAGAGCGTACGGCGAAGCTTGCGCAGTGGCGCGAACAGGGAGACCCGCGCACCCCGGTTTGACCGGTGCCGCACGTGATCACGCCTGGTGATTTCGCGCATCAGCGTCGTCGCTTCCTCCGTCTGCCGCTGCGGCGCCGCAGGACCCGCGAGTACCGACAAGTGCCGGTCGAGACGCGAACTCGCCGCGCCCGTCCCGCACTTGATGGCAGGCACGCGCGCCCTGCCGCCAGCTGTTATCTGTTCCATGACACTCCCCACCCGTACGAGGGCACCCGGCCCGGGCAGAGTAACCCTAACGCCCGGTTCGGTCGCGCGTGTATCCCGGTCATCGGATTCACCTTCCCCGCGGAGGGGTTGACGAACACCGCGGACGGAAACCCGTCGGCCGCGCGACGCCGCCGTGGCCGGAACCGGCGCGACGCACGGGCTCCTTTCCGCCCACCCCGCCCTGATGACTTCTTGACGGCTCTTCGGACCGAGGAGCAGATTGAATGCGCGCAACACCGGCGCATCCCCCCTTCGGGGGTATTACGGGGGTAGCTGCCAATGCAGATCATTCACGGATCGGATGACAACACGGACACCGTGCACACCGGAAACGAGAGATATCGCGAGGGCCGGGGCGCCCGGGACGTTCAGGACGTTCAGGAGGGACGGGACGCCCGGGAGGGCCGAGACGAGCGGGAGAGGCGAGCGGAGCGGAACGTCGGAGAGGCCGGGGAACGCGGGGAGACGCGAGAGGGGGCCCGGCGGCGCGACTCGGTCCCGGCGCTGGCCGGGGCGGCGGCGAGCGTCGGCCTGGTGGGCGCGGCGCTGGCCCTGGCCGACGTGGACTCGGCGCTGCGGGCGCCGTTCACCCTGTTCTTCCTGCTCGCCGCCCCCGCCTCGGGGATCGCGGTGGCACTGCCCGGCGTCGACCCGCTGACCCGCTCGGCGGTGGCGGTGGTGGGCGCCGCGGCACTGAACCTCCTGGTCGCCCAGGCGATGATCACGGCGCGGCTCTGGTCGATGCGCGGCGGCGTCGTCACCGTCGGGGCGCTCAGCGTGCTGTTACTCCTCGCGCCCGCGGTCGCCCGGACGGCGCGGCGCGTGTCCGCGCCGCCCCCGTCGCCCCGCGCGCACCGGGTGCCCCCGCCACCCGCGCCGCCTCCACCCGCCCCGCCGCCCCGCGCACGACGGCCCGCCCCCGGGGAGCGGCGCCCCACCGGGGGCGTCCGCCCGGCCGTTCAGCGGGAGGGCTGAGATGGCGATCCAGGTGTGCCGGCCGGAGGAGCTGGACCCCGGCCATCTCGCCCGCTGGACCGCCTTCCAGGCGGAGGGGCACCGGCACGGCTCCCCGGAGCTGGCGAACCCGTTCCTGGCACCGGAGTTCGCGCGGGCCGTCGCGCGGCACCGGCCGGGCGTCCGGGTCGCGGTACTGGGCGGGGCGGACGGCGAACCCGCCGGGTACCTCCCGTACCAGCGCAGCGCCTCGGGGGTGGGCCGGGCGGTGGGTCTCGGCCTCTCGGACTGCCAGGGGCTCGTGCACCGGCCGGACTTCGTCTGGGACTCCCGTGAACTGCTGTGGGCCTGCGGCCTCGCGCTGTGGGAGTTCGACCATCTCGCGGCGGGCCAGCGGGGGTTCGTGCCCGGGGTGACCGGCTCCTTCGGCTCCCCGGTGATCGACGTGGACCAGGGATTCGAGAGTTACCTGGAGGGGGTGCGGGCCCGATCGCCCTCCTTCCTGCGGGGAACCAGGTACAAGGAGCGGAAGATGGGGCGGCGGGTCGGCGAGGTGCGGTACGTGCACGACGAGCGGGATCCGGCTCCGCTGGAGACGCTGATGCGCTGGAAGTCCGCGCAGTACCGGCGCACGGGGCGCGGCGACCGCTTCGCGAGACCCTGGATCGTGCGGCTGGTACGGGAGTTGTTCGAGACCCGCACGGACTCCTTCGCGGGCCAGCTCTCGGTGCTGTACGCGGGGGACGCCCCGATCGCGGCGCACTTCGGACCGCGCTCGCCCCGGGTGCACAGCTGCTGGTTCCCGGCCTACGACCCGGAGTTCGCGCGGTACTCGCCGGGGCTGGTGCTGCATCTGCGGATGGCGGAGGGGGCGGCGGCCTCCGGGATCTCCTATCTCGACCTGGGCCGGGGCAGGAAGGAGTACAAGGACTGGCTGAAGACCCGCGAACTCCTGGTGCACGAGGGCTGGGTGACCCGGCGGCACCCGGTCGCGCTGGCGCACCGGATGCGGCACGCGCCGGTCCGCGCGCTGCGGAACGCGGTGCTCGCCAGGGAGGAACTGACCCACCACGCCGACCGGTTGCTCAAGCGGATGGGCTCGATACGGTACGGCCGCTCGCCGGGAGCCGGAGGCCGCTGAGCCCCGGTACCCCGCCCCCGGTACGGCGCGTGGGCGCTCCGCGCCAGGGGCGTCCCACCACCCGGCGCCGGAGCGCGTGGGGCGTCCGGCACGCGCGGCGGGCCGGACGGCGGGGGCGGGCGGGCGCCGGGAGGCGGGTGAACTCCCGTGGGGTGGGCGGGACTTCGGCGGTCCCGGGGGATCCCGTACGCCCCGCGCGCACCACGCGCCGCGAAGAGAGCGGAACGCGAGGGAGATCCGGGAAAGGCGAGAGCCCCGGAACGGGAGGCGGCACCGGGGAGAGGGGAACGGTCCGGAAGCACGGTTCCCATGGTGCGCCCCGCGCGTCTGGTGCGTACGGGACTCTCGCGAATAAGGGGAGAACAGAGGTGATTTCGGAATCAGGAGCCGGTATTGCCATAGATGACTGAGTATCCATAATGTCGTACGTCCACCCGCATCACGCGCCGTCGGCGCGGGGGGACCGTCCGTACCGGCTCCAGGGGAGGGGTCGCTCGGCTGGTGGATGCGGGGCGTGGTGGGGGGTACCGCGTACCGAAGCCGTCGTCGGCTGACCGCTGACGCGGGCGGTACGCGGGCCACGCGGGACGAGCCACGTGCTGCCTCCGCGCGAGCGGAGGCGGCGGCCCCCCTTTCGAACCGGCACCTGAGCGGACCGCCCCGGCGGGCGGTCCACCGGACGAGAGGGCACAACCTCATGACGACTGCCGCGCGTTCCTTAGCGGACCCGGACCCGGTACCCGGCTCGGCGCTCCCGGCCCCCGTGGCCCAGCCCGCTCCCGGCGAACGGACCGGTCCGGGCTACCGCCCGGTCTCCTCCCATCTGGCCATCACCCCGCGGGTGAGCGTGGTCATACCGGCGATGAACGAGGCGGCGAACCTGCCGTACGTCTTCGCTTCCCTGCCACCGTGGATACACGAGGTGGTGCTGGTCGACGGCGCCTCGACGGACGACACCGTCGCGGTGGCGCGGAGGCTGCGGCCGGGCCTCACCATCGTCGCCCAGCGCGGGCGCGGCAAAGGGGACGCGCTGCTGGCCGGGTTCGCCGCCTGCACCGGCGACATCGTGGTCATGGTCGACGCGGACGGCTCCGCCGACGGCGCCGAGATCGTGAGCTACGTGTCGGCGCTGGTGGGCGGGGCCGACTTCGCGAAGGGCTCCCGCTTCGCCAACGGCGGGGGCACGGACGACATGACCACCGTCCGCAGACTCGGCAACCGGCTGCTGACCTCCCTGGTCAACCAGAAGTTCGGCACCCGGTACACCGACCTGTGCTACGGCTACAACGCGTTCTGGCGGCACTGCCTGCACGACATCGCGCTGGACTGCGCGGGCTTCGAGGTGGAGACGCTGATCAACATCCGCGTCGGCAGAGCGGGCCTGCGCGTCCAGGAGATCCCGAGCCACGAGTACCGGCGCATCCACGGCGCGAGCAATCTGCGCGCCGTCCGCGACGGGCTGCGGGTGCTGCGCGTGATCCTGCGGGAGCGCGGTGCCCGGCGCGGCGGTCCCGCCACCGGCACGCCCCGGCCGGAGTCCGCGAAGGGCGCGGAGACCGCGAAGGGCGCCGGGGCCACGGAAGGCGCCGGGGCCACGGAGGGTGCGGAGGTGGGCCGGTGAGAGCCGGGCCGGAGCGGAGCGGGCCGTCCGGCGCCGCGCCCGGTGCCCCCACCGTCTCCGTCGTCATCTGCGCGCACACCGCGGAGCGGTGGGAGGACACCCTGGCCGCCGTCGACTCGGTGCGGGCCCAGTCGGCGCCCGCCCGCGAGACGTTGCTCGTGGTCGACCACAACCCGGGGCTGCTGCACCGCCTCAGATCCTGGTTCGCCGCGTCCGGGCACCCCGGCCCCACGGACGCTCCGCTCCCGAACTCCCCCGGCTCCCCGGGCACTTCAGCACCGCCCTCGGAACTCCCGGGCCCCGTCACGGTGCTGGCCAACGCGGGCCGCCGGGGGCTGTCCGAGGCGCGGAACACCGGAATCGCCGCCGCGCGAGGAGAGGTCGTCGCCTTCCTGGACGACGACGCGGTGGCCGACCGGGACTGGCTGCGCCACCTCACAGCCCCCTACGCCGACCCTCGGGTGCACGCGGTCGGCGGCCGCACCGAGCCCGCCTGGGACGCGGGCGCCCGACCTCCCTGGTTCCCCCCGGAGTTCGACTGGACGGTGGGCTGCATGTACCGGGGACACCCACGCGGGCAGGTGCGGGTGCGCAACGTGCTGGGCGGCAACGCCTCGTTCCGGCGCGGGGTGTTCACCGCGGCGGGCGGCTTCGACCGCGGCGTCGGCCGGGACGGGCGGCGACTGCCGCTCGGCGGCGAGGAGACCGAGCTGTGTATCCGGCTCGCCCGCACCATCCCCGGCGCGGTGCTGCTGGTGGACGACCGCGCGGTGATCCACCACCGGGTACCCCGCTCCCGGGCCCGCTTCGGCTACCTCCTCACCCGCTGCTACGCCGAGGGCCGTTCGAAGGCGGTCGTCACCGCGCTCGCCGGGACACGGGACGGGCTCTCCGCCGAACGCGCCTACACCGCCCGGGTGTTGCCCCGCGCCGTCGTCGAGGGCCTCCGGGACGCGCTGCGCGGGCGGCCCGACGGCGCGGGACGCGCCCTCACGGTGCTGGCCGGATGCGCCGCGGCCGCCACCGGCTACGCGGTGGGCGCCGCCCGCGAACGGCTCCCCCACGCCGGAGGGGCCCCACGCGCCGCCCGGACACCGGCGCCGCGACCGGTCGCGCGCGCGGGATCCGCGCTCCGGCTGACGGCGGCCCGGCGGCAACCGGCCGGCGCCCCCGGACGCGCCCGCCGGACCCCGCGCCCGGCGGGGCCCGCGCCGGTACCGGTGCTCATGTACCACGCCATCACCGACTCCCCCAGCCGGGCGGCCCGCGCGCTGTCCGTCACGCCGTCCGCCTTCGCCGCGCAGCTGACGGCGCTCGACGCGCTCGGGTTCACCCCGCTCACCGCCGGTGAACTCGGTACCGCCTGGCGGGAGCGGCGTCCCCTGCCCCGGCGGCCGGTGCTGATCACCTTCGACGACGGGTACGAGGGGGTGCACCGGCACGCCCTGCCGTCCCTGGCCCACCACGGGTTCCGCGCCACGCTGTTCGTCGCCACCGGCTGGCTCCCCGGACCGGAGGCCACCGGCGGCGCCCCGGACACCATGCTCGACTGGGACCAGGTCCGCGCGCTGGCGGCGGCCGGATGCGAGATCGGCGGGCACAGCCACACCCACCCGGCGCTCGACCAGCTGGCCGGGGAACCGCTGAGCGGCGAGCTGACCCGCTGCCGGGACCTGCTCACCGAACAGACCGGCCGGTGCCCGCGGTCCTTCGCCTACCCGTACGGCTACTCCAGCCGCCGGGTGCGGCGGGCGGTGCGCGAGGCCGGGTTCCGGCAGGCGCTCGCGGTGGGCAACGCGTGGGCGGCGCGCGCGCAGGGCCCGTACGCGCTGACCCGGCTGACGGTGCGCCGCTCGACCAGTCCAGAGGAGTTCCTGCGGATGGTCGAAGGGCGGGCGCTGCGGCGGACGTTCGCCGTGGACCACGCGCTGACCAAGGGGTACGCGGTGGTCCGCCGGACGCGGCGGGCGGCGCTGCTCCCGGTGACCGCGCGAGCCCAACGGCGCGGCGGGCACGGCGGGAGCGCGCCGACCACGTGACGGAGACCGCGGACCTCACCACCACGGCGGCGCCCGGCCCCGGCACGACCGGTCCGGGCGCCGCCCCCGCCCCGTCCGGCGCCCCCACCGGGCCACCGGCCGCCGAACGGCCGGGCCGGGGGCAGCTGTTCCGCAACGCCTACGCGCTGATGATCAACACCGGGGTCTCCGCGGTGCTCGGGCTCGGCTACTGGGTCGTCGCCGCGCGGCACTACAGCGAGGAGGCCGTCGGGCAGGGTTCGGCGGCCATCGCGGCGATGAAGTTCCTCGCCGGGCTCACGGCCGTCACCCTGATCGGCGCGCTCGCCCGCTTCGTCCCGGTGGCCGGGCGCACCACCCGCCGTCTCATCGTCCGTACGTATCTGGCCAGTTCGGCCGTGGTCGGGGTGGCGGCGCTCGCCTTCCTGCTGACGCTCGACCACTGGGGCCCCTCCTACGGGCTGCTCCGCGGCCTGCTGCCGGGGTTCGGGTTCCTGCTGGCCGTGCTCGGCTGGTCGCTGCTCACCCTCCAGGACGGCGTGCTCACCGGGCTGCGCAGCGCGACCTGGGTGCCGGTGGGCAACACCGTCTTCTCCACCGGCAAACTGGCGCTGCTGGTGCTGCTGGCCCCGGCGGTGCCGATGGCGGGGGTGTTCGTCTCCTGGGCGGCGGCCATCGCGCTGTCCGTACTGCCCCTGGGCTGGCTGGTGTTCCGCCGGCTGATCCCCCGGCACGTCAACGCGACGGCGCGGGACGCGCGTCCGGCCGGCCACCGCGAGATGGGCCGCTTCCTCGCCGGGGACTACACCGGTTCGCTCTTCTCGCTGGCCGTGGTCTACCTGGTGCCGGTGATCGTGGCGGCCCGGGTCGGCGCGGCGGACAACGCCTACTTCTACGTGACCATCACCATCAGCGGCACCGTCAACCTGCTGGCCCTCAACATGGGTTCGTCGCTCACCGTCGAGGGAGCGCACAACCCGGCCCGGCTCGCCGCCGACTGCCGCGCCGCGCTGCGCCGGATGGCCCGCATCATGCTGCCCGTCTGCGGCGCGCTCTTCGTCCTCGCCCCGTACGTCCTGGGCGTCTTCGGCCCCGGCTACGCGGAGGCGGCCACCCCGCTGCTGCGGTGCTACGCCGTGGGGGCGCTGCTCCGCGTCGTCATCGAGGTGTACTTCGCGGTCCTGCGGGTCCGCAGCCGCACCGCGCCGCTGGCCGCCCTCCAGGGGCTGCTCTGCCTGCTCGTCCTCGGGCTGACGGTCCTGCTGCTCCCCCGGCTGGGGCTGACCGGAGCGGGCGTCGCGGAACTGGCCAGCCTCGGTCTTGTGGCCGCCATCGCGGCGTGGAGGCTGAGGAAGGTGTTCCGAAACCCAGCGCCGGTGCCCCGCGGGGCCGTTCCGGCACCGGACGGCGATCTCGCCGATCTGGCGACGGACGGCGTCGTCCGGCGGCGGCGCCGCCTGCTGCCGCGCCGCCGCTCCCGCCCCGGGCGGCAGTCCGCGCCGGACGTCCCGGAGTCCCCGGAACCCCCCGAGCCCCCGGAACAGACGGCCTCCCACGACGGGACCGCCCCCGCCCCGACCGGGAACCCCGCACCCCCGGAGCCGCCAGCCCCGAACACGACGCCTCCAGACACGACGCCCCCGGACACGACGGTCCGGGGCCCGGCCGTCGGCGAGGGCCGCCCCGAGAGGACGGCCCCGGAACCGCCCCGGGCGGAGGCGACCGCCCAGGGAACGTCCGGTACCGGACCAACTCCCCCTGGGGTCCCGCGTGTTGGTGGACGCACCGACACCGACACCGGCACCGGCACCGGTGTCCGGGGGGACGCGCCCCCGCCCGAGCGCACCGCACCGGCTGCGCCCGGCACCGGCGCCCCCGAGACAGCCGCCCCCGGCGGCCGGGGGGAGCCGGAGGGGGGTGCGCGGAAACGGGTCAGCTGGCCACGGCTTGAGCCACCGCCGTTCCTCGGAAGGCCCCTGCCCCCACCCCACGTCACGGGCACGGCTGCGGGCACGGCTGCGGGCACGGGCCAGCGTGTGGCCCCGGCCGCGCCGGTGGACGGAGGCGGTGGCGCTCCGGGCGCCGGTTCGCCGGCCGGGCTGGGGGCTGGTGCGCCCGACGGACGCGGGGCGCCGTCCGGAGCGACGCCGTCGTGGGAGGTTCCGGCGGCCGAACCACCGCCGCGTGCCCGGGAGTTCACCGAACCGGCCGGGAGGGGCCCCGCGCGGGCCGGGGCGTTGTTCACGTGGGTGCTGCTGGCCGTCGGACTGGCGCTCTACTGGCTGCCGTTGCGGCGGACCGGCGAGGCGGACCTGGCGGACCTGGGTGGGCTCGGGCTGGTGACCGCACTGCCCGTCCCGACGCTGTGCGGCGGCGCGCTGCTGGTGTGCGCCTTCGCGGCCGGGCTGGGCGCACGGCGCCAACGACGGCTGCTGCTGGGGGCGGTGCTGCTGGCGACGGTGGTGTCGCTGCACGCCGTCCCGGCCGTGCTGGAGAACGAGCCGCGCTTCCCCACCGCCTGGCAGCACCTGGGTTTCCTGGACTACGTCGACCGCACCGGCACTTCGGCGCCGGAGCTGGACGCCCGCTGGAGCTGGCCGGGGTTTTTCGCCGGGGCCGCGTTCGTCGCGCGGGCGTGCGGTGTGGACGACCCCACGGCGATGCTGCGCTGGTGGCCGACGGTGCTCCAACTGGCCTGTCTGGCACCGATGGTGGTGCTGCTGCGCGGGATACGGGCCGGGTGGCGCGCGAAGTGGTGCGCGCTCTGGTTCTTCGCGCTGTCCGGCTGGGTGGGGCAGGACTACTTCTCACCGCAGAGCTTCACCTACCTGTGCTACCTGCTCTTCGCCGCGCTGCTGCTCGGCTGGTTCCGGGCACGCGGAACGGCGCGCGGCGGGCGGCTGCCGGGCGAGGCCGACCCGCCTGGCGAGCCGGGCCGGGACCAACGGGCCGTCCGCGCGGTGCTGTTGGCGGTGCTGCTGGTGCTGTTCGCCGCCTCGGTGGCCGGGCACCAGCTGACCCCCTTCGTGATGCTGGGCACGGCGACGGGGCTGGTTCTGGCGCGGCGGGCGACCCCGTGCGGGCTGCCGCTGCTGTGCGGGGTGGTGGTCACGACGTGGGTGTGCTTCCTCGCCGAGCCGTACTGGTCGGGCCATCTGAACGAACTGTTCGGCGGGTTCGGGGGTGTGGGCGGCAACGTCTCCTCGTCCGTGGCCGGGAGGATCGAGGGCGGCAGCGAGACCCACCAACTGGTGCTGTACGCCCGGGTGGGACTGGCCGCCGGACTGCTGGCGCTGGCCGTGCTGGGCGTGCTGCGCCGCCGCCGTGCCGGACTGTCGGACCGGGCGCTGGTGGTGCTGGCCGGGGTGCCGTTCCTGGCCTTCGCCGCACAGTCCTACGGCGGGGAGATCGCCCTGCGGGTGTTCCTCTTCGCGGCACCCGGGCTGAGCGTCCTGGCCGCGCTCGCCCTGTTCCCGTCAGTCGGACGGGAGTTGGCCGGAGGTGCGGGCGCGGGCGGGACGGACCGGCCCGGGGGGCCGGGCCAGGCCGGGCGGCGGTGGACGCGGTTCCTGGCGGCGGCGCTGGCCGGTGCGGTGCTGTTCGGCGGGTTCCTGGTGGCGCGCTGGGGCAACGAGTCCTTCGAGCGGGTGCGGCCGGGGGAGGTGGCGGCGATGGAGTTCCTCTACGCGCGCGACCAGCCGACGCTGCGGGTGCTGTGGCCGAGCCACGATCCGGTGAACAGCGTGACGCCCGCGATGCCGTGGGGGGCGCGGGACATGGAGCGCGTGGAGTACCTGCCGACCCCCGCCCCGCCCCGTCCGTCGGACGCCGGGGACCTGGTCAGGTCCCTGCGGGAGGCCGGGCCGCACGCCTATCTGCTGCTCGGGGAGGGGCAGTCGCGCTATCTCCAGCTGGACGCGGGGTATCCGCCCGGCTGGTCGCGGCGGGTTCGCGCCACCCTCGACGAACGCCCGGAGCTGCGGCGGGTGTTCGGCGGGCGCGACGCGGCGGTCTACCAGCTGCGTGCGACGGCGGACGCCGCGCGCGAGGCGCCGCCGCCGGATCCCGGCCCGCCGGGCCCGCGGGTGACCTGGACGGTGTGGTCGCTGGCCGGGGCGCTTGCCGCGGTGGTCCTGACCGTGCTGCTCGCCGCCCGGGAGGTGGTCCGGGTGGCGGGGCGGCCGGGGGCGCGCCGGGCCACCTGGCTGCGGGACACCTTCTGGTGCGCCCTGCCGTTCGCGCTGCTCTTCGCCGCCACCGTCGTCCACCGCTTCGTGACCCTCGCCTGAGCCGACGGCCGACGGCCAACGGGCGCGGGCCGTACCGGCCCGCCAGCGGCGGCCCGGTACGTCCCTCCGCCGCCGGGTGGCCCGGTGGGCGGTGGCGGGTCAGCGGCGGAGCCAGCGCACCTGGTGGCCGCGCAGGCTGAGGCGCTCCCCCGCCACCCGTACCGTGGCGCGGCGCGGCGCGGTGTTCACCACCAGGACGGCCGACCGGTCGGCGAGCGCCCGCACCTTCCCGGCGTCCGGGCCCTCCGGTTCGAGGCTCCGGTACTCCGTACCGGGCGGGAACTCCCGCTGGAACCGGGCGAGTAGCGCCATCAGGGGGGTGCCGCCACCGCCGTCCGGGAGGTGGGTGGCGCGCCAGAGGCAGCCGGGGCACCGGGCGCCGCGGCGCTGCGGGTTCCAGTAGAGGCCGGTGGTCGCGCCGCCGCGCGCCATCGCGATGAGCGCGGCGGCGTGGACGGCCCGCCGGCGCGGCTCGCTCCAGCGCTTCGCGCCGTCCGGTTCCACGTACCACTCGGCCCACCAGAGGGGCAGCCCGGTCCGCTCGCGCACCCACCGGCCGACGGTGGTGAGTTTGCCGGTGGCGCCGAACTCGTCCGGGGAGAGCCGGTCGTCCCGGGTGTAGGTGGAGGCGTCGACGACCGCGAAGTCGGCGCCCACGTGGTGGTCGCTCCAGTAGGCGACGGCGTCCAGCGCCCGCTGGTCGAGCGCGCCCCAGGGGCCGGTGATCCGGGAGGCGTGGTGGTCGTCCCGGTCGACGCTGTCCATCACGACGTACGGGCCACCCACCAGGTTGGCGCGGTTCACCTTCTTCAGCGCCCGGTAGACCGTGTTGTACAGCCGGGTGTAGGCGGCGGAGTCCCAGCGGCCACGGTCGTCGTCGTAGAAGCCCTTGAGTTCGTTCCAGACGACGAAGTGCCGGATGTCCGGGTAGCGTTCGGCGACCCTCGCGGCGAGCGCGGCGAAGTCGCCGTAGTGCTCGGGCCGTGGCGCCGTCTCCAGCTCGTCCCAGTCGGTCTCGCCCGCGGTGCCGCCCTTCATCCAGTCGGGCGCGCAGCAGAGCGTCAGGACGGGGGTACCGCTGCCACGGCGCATCAGCTCGACGCGGGAGTCGAGGGCGGCGAAGTCGTACTCGCCGGGCGACGGTTCGGGGTTCTCCGCGCCCCAGCCCATGATGTGCTGGTTCTGCGGCGCTTGGGCGTCGGCGAGCAGTCTGGCGGCGCGTTTCCGGGCGGCGGGCTCGCCCTGGTCCGCGCTGACCTGGGTGTGGGTGAGACCCCAGCCCAACTCGGGGCGCGGGCTGGCGGTGGGGGCGCGGGGGCCACCGTGGACGCGGTCGGTCTGCCGCCCTCCGCCCGGCAGGGAGTTGAGGATCAGCGCCAGTGACAGGGCCAGCATGGCGACTCCGGCGGCCAGCAGGCCGAGCGAACGCGGTCGTGCCCCGTGCATCGCGCGGCCCCCCTGTCCCTCGCGGGCCCGCTCGGTGCCCGGGGGCACGCGCGGGTCCTCGGCGCCCCAGGGTAACCGGGGCGGAGGGGCCCGGAGGAGGGCGC
This sequence comes from Streptomyces sp. AJS327, assembly GCF_013450295.1. Lineage (GTDB taxonomy): Bacteria > Actinomycetota > Actinomycetes > Streptomycetales > Streptomycetaceae > Streptomyces. The sequence continues at coordinate 1,636,597 of NZ_SKBR01000001.1, read as the reverse complement.
GCGGACGGCGTTCGGCGGGCGGGCGGTGTGCGGGCGGTGCGGGGACCCGGCGCCGTCCGGAACGCGGACACGCCCGCGTGCGGGCGCCCGGTGGGCGTCGGTCCGCTGGCGAACGCGCGGCCCTCGGCCGGTGGTTGGCGCGGGAACGGGAGAAGCGGCGGGAAACCCGGGTGCGCGCGGAGCCGCCATGCCGGACCATGACGCCATGCATGCCCACCCTCAGCCGATGGACGACAGGAGCGCGACCCTGGCCACTCCGACCCAGCCCCAGAGCGCACTGCCCACCCACGTCGCACTCGACACCGGCGACTCCCCGTCCGACGTCGTCGACGCCCTCTTCCTCGGCCGGTTCGCCCGGGGGGAACAGCCCTTCTCCCGGCGGCGCACCGTGGACCGGCTGAAGAAGGGCCACTCGATGCTGCCGCCCGAGGCCACCGTGCTGTGGGAGACCCGGGAGGGCCGGGCGGGCCGACTCCTCGCGGAGGGCGAGGGCTGGACGGCCCTGGTGGTGCGCTGGGCACACGGCGCCGAGATCACCGTCACCGCCGTCGACCCCGAACTGGCCGCCCAGCAGGCGGCGTTGGCGGTGGAGGGCGCGGAGGAGAAGCCGGAGCCGCGGGCCGAACTCGTCCCGATGGGCTTCTGGTACCAGTCCCCCACGTGCGGCCCGCGCCGTACCACCCGGTCCATCTCGGCGGGGTCCTGGCCCGAGGTACGGGGCAACTACACGGCTCAGGTGGCCAGTTCGCTGGACGGACTGATGAAGACCACCCCGGAGGACATCGCGGGCCGTCTCCTGCTGCTGCACGGCCCGCCGGGCACCGGCAAGACCTCCGCGCTGCGCACCCTGGCCCGCGCCTGGAAGGACTGGTGCCAGGTCGACTGTGTGCTCGACCCCGAGCGGCTGTTCCACGACGTCGGGTACCTGATGGACATCGCGATCGGCCCGGACACGGACGACGACGAGGAGAGCGACCGCTGGCGGCTGCTCCTCCTGGAGGACTGCGACGAACTGATCCGGGGAGAGGCCAAGCACGCCGCGGGCCAGGCGCTCTCCCGGCTGCTGAACCTGACGGACGGGCTGCTCGGGCAGGGCCGGAAGGTGCTCGTCGGCGTCACCACCAACGAGGACCTGGAGCGGCTGCACCCGGCCGTCGTGCGGCCCGGCCGGTGCCTGGCCCGCGTCGAGGTGGGCGGGCTGACCCGTGCGGAGGCCGTCGAGTGGCTCGGCACCGAGGAGGGCGTCGGCCGCGAGGGCGCCACGCTGGCCGAGCTGTTCGCGCTCCGCAAGGGGATCGCCCCCGGGGAGCTGCCGGACCGGCCGGGACAGGCGGAGTCCGGCATGTACCTGTGAACTCGCGTGTCCGGTGGGCCGGTTGGCCCGCCCGGACTCGTGGGCCGAACGGTCCCGGAGGTGAACGGCCCTGAACGGAACGGCCTCCGGGGGTGGACGGCTCCGGGCCGAACGCTCCCGGGGCCCGACGGCCTCTCGGCCCCGGGGCCCGAACGGCCTTCCGTCCTGGCCGAGTTGGGAAGTTCCGCTCCCCCGGTGCGCGCCAGCTCGGGCGGCGGGCGCCGGGGCACGCGGACGCGCCGGGCTCAGTCGGTGTAGGCGGCGCGCAGCGCCTCGCCCACCGCCGCCTGCGCCTCCTCCCGGCTGAGGCCGAGCCGCCGCGCGCGTCCGGCGAAGGTCTGCGCCGCCTCGGACACCTCGCGGGCGGCGGCGTCGCGGGCGGCGGCGACGAACGTACCGTTCCGGCCACGCGTCTCGATCACCCCGTCGCCCTCCAGCGCGCGGTACGCCTTGGCCACCGTGTTGGCCGCGAGCCCCAGGTCCTCCGCCAGCCGCCGCACGGTGGGCAGCCGGCACCCGACCGGGAGCGCGCCGTCCCGGGCGCGCGCCGCGATCTGCGCGCGGATCTGCTCGTAGGGCGCCTCGGCGGCGGTGGGGTCGATGCTGAGCTGCAAGGGCACAGGGGCTCCGGGGTACGCGTCGGGACTGCGGACGTACGGGTTCCGGGGGCGGCGCGGGCCGCGCTCCGGAAACCGGCCCGCCTACCGTACGCACCGCCCGTTCCGGGCCCCGCGCGGCGGCCACCGCCACGCGCGTCCCACGCTCCGCCACCCACCCGGCTCCTCCGTCCTGGCGACCGGGTCCCGGGCCAGCGGCCACGGGTCACCGGGTGTCGCCGCTCCCGGTGTCGACGGGGGCGCTGGCCTGGACGCCGCGCCGCGCGTGCTCGCGTACCTGCTCGGCGGTGAGCGCGTAGCCGGTCGAGGCGTCGCTGGTGGAGCGGGCGAAGATGACGCCGTACACCCGGCCGTCCGTGGTCAGCAGCGGCCCGCCGGAGTTGCCGGGGCGGACGGTGGAGCGCAGCGCGTAGATGTCGCGGGTGGTGCCGCTGCTGCCGTAGATGTCCTGGCCGTGCGCGGTGACGCGCTGGGCCACCGTGGCCGCGCGCAGATCGAGCCCGCCGTTCTCCGGGTATCCGGCGACGACGGCGGGCGAGCCCCGGCGCGCGCTCCTGTCGAACGACAGCGCGGGGGCGGAGAGTCCGGGGACGTCCAGCACGGCGACGTCCTTGTCCGGGTCGAAGAGGACGACCTTCGCCGGATGCGGACGGCCCACCCCGCCGACCCGTACCGTCGGGTCGTCGACGCCCGCGACGACGTGCGCGTTGGTCATCACGTGTCCGGCGGAGTAGACGAAACCGCTGCCCTCCTTGCCGCGCCGCCCGCCGTCCACCTCGGCCACCCCCTCGACCTTGACGGTGCTGCGCTGCGCCGCGCTCCGCACCGCGGGGGTGACGGCGTCCCCGGAGGGCTCCGCCACCTCGGCGCCGGGCTCGTTCTCGAAGGGGTTGAAGACCTGCGGGAAACCAGCTCCGGAGAGCGCCTCGCTGGCCTGGTTGAACCAGCTCGCCGCGGAGTCCGGCATCCGCTCGTCCACCGCGCTGAGCAGCGTCGAGCCCCGGATCTCCTGGTTGAGCGACGGCGAGGGGGTGGCGGCCAGCGCGCTCGCGCCCACCCAGCCGACGACCAGCACCGCCAGCGCGTTCACCACGGCGCCGCCCACCCCGTCCGCCCAGCGCACCGGGGTCCAGCTGAGCGCGGAGCGCAGCCGCCAGGCGAGCCGGGCCGCCAGCCCCTGCCCGGCGAGCGCGGGGAGCAGCACCGTCAGCACCGCGACCAGGGTGGCCGCCGGGCTACCGCGGTCGACCAGTTCCATCACGAAGGGCAGCAGCCACACACCGATGATCGCGCCGCCGACGAACCCCGCGAGGGACACCAGCCCCGCCACGAGACCACGCTGGTAGCCGGAGACGGCGAACGCGAGCACGGCCAGCAGCAGGACCAGATCCAGCAGGTTCACGGCGCTCCTCTTTCCCACGGTTTCCCACGGATTCCCACGGTTCCGTGGGCTCCCACGGTGCCCGGGATCTCCCGCTCCCGCCGCGCGAGTTCCGGTTCCGCGTTCCGGGGTGTCCCTGGGACCGCGCCGGGCGGGTGCCCGCTGGCCCCGTGACGTGACGGGCCCCGGCCGGCTGCCGCCGGTTCCTGGGAAAACGCGCGAAGTGGTGCCGCCGGTTCCAGCCTGTGACCGATGGCATAGCGCCACTGGACGGTCCGGGGACGCGCGAACCGCCGTCCGCGGGAGCGGGCCACCCGCGCTCGGCTGGCACGCCGCACGCCGAACGCCGTATCGCGGGCGGGACGGTGGCGGGACGCGGGCCCGCCCGGGCTCCGTGGTCACCGCGGGTCACCGCGGACGCCAGCCCCTGGGCGCGGGGCCGGGAGCCGCCAGCCCACGGCCCCGAAGGCGGGGGCGGAGGTCGAGGGGCGGGCGGGGCGCCGGTGTCGTGCCCGGCGGGCCGCCCGCCCCGTGGGGAGGGGTGCCGCTCAGCGCGCGGCACCCGGGGTCAGGGCCCACGAGGGCCGAGCCCACGAAGGGCTCAGCGGATCACGCGCTGTTCGCTCAGGGAGGGACGGTGTTCCGCTCCTGTTCCCGCAGGCCCCGGCCGACGCGGCTGAGTCCATCCGCGATGATGGCCAGTTCCTCCCGGTCCAGTACGTCGATCAGGGCCCGGCGGACCGCGTCGACATGGCCGGGGGCCGCCACCCGGAGGATCTCCCGGCCCTCGTCGGTGAGCGCCGCGAAGACGCCCCGGACATCCGTCGGACAGGCGCGGCGGCGTACCAGACCGCGCTTCTCCAGGGTCCCGACCTGGTACGTGAGCCCGCTCTTGGACGTGATGAGCTGCTCGGCCAGTTCGGACATACGCATCTCGCCATCTGGTGCCTCGGCAAGGCGGACAAGGATCTCGAACTGTGGATGGGACAGGCCGGCCTCCTCCTTGAGCTGCCGCTCGAGGAAGTGCCCAACCCTGTTGCTCGCTTCGAGAAACCCCTGCCAGGCCGCCATTTCCCGGTCGTCAAGCCACCTGGTGTCGCTCATATGGCTCATCGTACGCGCGCCTGGGCAGACCTCCCCGAGTCACCTGTTCAAATCCAAACCACCTCCCGGTGTTTCGCCCTCTTCGAATTTGAACTACCTTTCCCCTGGGGCGAGTTGACCCCTCGTCCGGCCGATCGAGGACGCTCGGCCACCCCTCGGACCCCGTGCCCGCACCGCGCCCCCGGCGGGGAGCGGGCCCCGTACCCCGCGCGCCCCACCCATCCCTCCACCCGCCGACGCGACCGGCCGGCGGTCCGCGCGGCGACGCGGGCGGCACTCGGCACCACGCACCGTCCGGACACTCCGCACTCACCCAGGGAGCCACGGCCCATGCCCACTCCGTACCGCACCCTCGACACCCCCACGACCCGGACCTCTGACCGGCTGGACGCACCCGTGCCCGTCCCCTCCCCCGGACAGGACTGGGGACTGCTGATCCTGCGGGTCGTACTCGGCCTGACCATCGCCGCGCACGGCACGCAGAAGCTCTTCGGCTGGTTCGACGGCGACGGACTGGCAGCCGCCGGCCAGTCCTTCGAGGCCATGGGCTACCCCTCGGGCGAGGCGATGGCCCTGCTCGCGGGCCTCAGCGAGGCGCTCGGCGGCCTCGGACTGGTCCTCGGCCTGCTCACCCCGCTCGCTGGCGCGGCCGTGGTCGGCACCATGATCAACGCCATCGCCGTCACCCACGAGGGCGGCTTCTTCTCGCCCGGGGGGTACGAGTTCGCCCTGCTGATCGGCGCCGGAGCCGCCACCCTCGCGCTCACCGGCCCGGGGAGCTACGCCCTGGACCGGAGCCTGCCCGTGCTCCGCGCCCACCGCCCCTCGTACGGGGTGGCCGCCCTCGGACTCGGCGGCGCCCTCGCCCTCCTGGTCCTGCTGATCCGCGGCTGAGGGCCACCCGCGCCCGACGGAAGGGGCGCCACCCCGCCGCGCCGGACGGGCCCGCCACCGGGGCGGACGCCGTTCTGGGCCACGGGTCTGTCGGGGTGCTTAGACGGTCCTTAACGGGACCCTAAATCTCGGTCTGATCGCCCGTCACCGGCGAATCCGGTAGCCAGAGCGGACTAGCGTGCGTAGCGCCAGGCCGGGTCGCGACCATCGGCGGGCGGATCCGGTACGTCGCCTCCGGCGACGCCCGGAACCCCCCACACCGTCCGCCGGAATCCGGCGCCGCGTCGCCCCACCTCTGCGGGGCGGCCACCGGAGGCGCGCGGCGCCACCGTCCCAGCGGGCCTGGCACCGGCGCCGTCACCCCCGGCCCTTCACCCCGGGGGTGGCGGCACCGAGCTTTCCGCCACCACGACGCGGAGAACTCCGGGGTCCGGGCCCCGAAGCCCCGGACGCGGGGAACCGCGGGTTCGGCGCTCCGCCTCCCCCGCTCCGCTCCGGGTCTCCCCCTCCGTTCCGGGCTTCGGCTCTCCGGACATCACCGGAGGTTCCGCCGGGCCCGCACCGCCTCCCTTCCACCGTCACCGCCGTGGTCCCTACCATCGAGCGGGAGCCCCCCGGGCTCCCGCGCCGGGCGGCCGAACGACCGGGCACCGGTGAACGCGGCGAGAAGGGGAGGCGCATGACCCGGGAGAACGCGACGGAACCGGCCGACTCGGCGTGGGACGCGGCGGGGACCGAGGAGGTGACCTCCGAGGCGGAGCTGCGCGAGCTGATGGGCGAGCCCCGGCGGCACGCCGCACTGAAGACGCGGACGGTCCTGCACACGCTGGACCGGGAGTGGCTGGCCCGCTCCCCGCTCTGCCTGATCGCCACCTCGGCGGCGGACGGCAGTTGCGACGTCTCCCCGAAGGGCGACCCACCGGGCTTCACCGCCGTGCTCGACGAGCACACCCTCGCGATCCCGGAACGGCCGGGGAACAAGCGGATGGACGGTTTCCGCAACATCCTCTCCAACCCCCGGGTGGGGCTGATCTACCTGGTACCGGGGCGTGGGGACACGCTGCGGATCAACGGCAGCGCGCGGATCGTGCGCGAGGCCCCGTTCCTCGACCAGCTGGTGGTGCGCGGGCACCGGCCCCGACTGGCGCTGCTGGTACGGGTGGAGGAGGTCTTCTTCCACTGCTCCAAGGCGTTCCTGCGCTCGGACACCTGGAAACCGGAGAGCTGGCACCCGGAGGAACTGCCCTCCCGGGCCGGGATCTCCAAGGCGCTGGAGCGCGTGGACGAGCCGCTGGAGGTACTGGAGGAGTACTACGGCCCCGGCTACGCCGACTCGCTCTACACCACCTCGTAGCCCCTCGTAGCCCGTGGCCCACTCCCCGTACGGCCCGTAGCCCGTCACGCCGCGTGGCGGTCCGGGGAACCCGCGGGGGGGGGAGCGAGTCCACCGAGCCGCGTCATGGGCGCCCCGGTGGGTGAGGGGCGGCGGGTGAGACAGGAGACCGCCTCACCGCGCGCCGGGTTCACCCTCTCCGCACCGGCACGACGCCCGCCGCGCGCCCCACGGGAGCCGCGGGCGCCGGGGGCGTGGGCGGACCGCCGCCCACGCGGACCGTGTCAGTGGTCCATGTCCGCGTGCTCGCCCTTGTCGGCGTCCTCCATGTTCGCGTGCTCCTCCGGGTCCATCCCCTCGTGACCACCGCCGTGCTCGCCCTTGCCGGACTTCTCGTGGGCGGGCTTCTCGTGCTGCTCGTGCGTCTTCTCCGGCTCGGCGTTGATCGGGTCGACCAGGCCGCCCACCGCCCACGCGCCGCCGAAGGTGGCCGCGAGCGCGACGGCGAAAGCAGCGATCTTCCCTGCGGTGTTCATGGTGTCTCCCTCCGAGAATGCCGCCCGGGCGGCGGCGCGACGCCAGTCAGGATACCCCCTAGGGGTACTAAATCAAGTCCACTACGAACTTGCGTCGGATACGGGGCAGGGGTATACATGGTCTCGGCACCTTACATACCCCCGATGGGTATGAACCCCGTGTCGCACCGTCTCCAGGGAGGAACCCATGCCGGACACGACGACCGAGACCGCACAGTCCACGTCCTGCTGCACGACCGACGGGAGCTGCCACGGCGAGCCCGTCGCGGAGCAGCCGGTGACCACGGTCTTCCACGTCTCCGGCATGTCCTGCGGACGTTGCAGGGCCACGCTCACCCGGGCGATCGGGGCGCTGGACGGCGTCAGTGAGGTGCGGGTCGACCTCAGCGCCCAGCAGGTCGCCGTCACGACCGCCGGAGAGCCGGACGACGCGCTGATCGCCCGAGCCGTCAGCGAGGTGGGTTATGGCGTCGTGGGTCGGGTCTGACGCCGTGCCGGGAGACGCTCACGCGTCCTCCGCCCCACCACCACCCCTTCTTTCGTCCCCTCTCACCGTGTGCGCGAGGAGCACCTGATGACCACCACGACTGCTGCCACGACCCAGGTCGAACTAGCCATCGGCGGGATGACCTGCGCGTCCTGCGCCTCACGTATCGAGAAGAAGCTCAACCGCATGGACGGGGTGAGCGCCACGGTCAACTACGCCACCGAGAAAGCGAAGGTCTCCTTCGAGCCGGGGGTGGAGGTCCCCGATCTGGTCGCGACCGTCGAGGCCACCGGCTACACCGCCGCACCCCCACCCCCACCCACCCCCACCGGCACCCCGGGCACCACCGGCACCCCGGGTACCACTGACCCGCACGGTCAGGAGAGCCGGGACGGGGAGCTGCGGGCCCTGCGGCAACGCCTGATCGTCTCGGTACTACTGGCCGTCCCGGTCATCGCGATGGCCATGGCACCCGCCCTGCAATTCACCAACTGGCAATGGCTGTCACTGACCCTGGCCGCCCCGGTGGTCGTCTGGGGCGCACTGCCCTTCCACAAGGCCGCCTGGACCAACGCCCGCCACGGCGCGGCCACCATGGACACCCTCATCTCCCTGGGCACCAGCGCCGCCCTGACCTGGTCACTATGGGCACTGTTCTTCGGGACCGCGGGCGAACCGGGAATGACCCACCCCTTCGAGCTGTCCATCGCCCGCACCGACGGCGCCGCCAACATCTACCTGGAAGCCGCGGCAGGAGTCACCGCGTTCATCCTGGCCGGCCGCTACTTCGAGGCACGCTCCAAGCGCAAGGCCGGCGCCGCGCTCAAAGCACTACTGGAACTGGGCGCCAAAGACGTCACCGTCATCCGCCAGGGCCACGAACAACTCATCCGCACCGAGGAACTGGTGGTCGGCGACCACTTCGTGGTCCGCCCCGGAGAGAAGATCGCCACCGACGGCACCGTACTGGAGGGCAGCTCGGCCATCGACGCCTCCATGCTCACCGGTGAATCGATCCCCGTAGAGGTCACCACCGGAGACAACGTCACCGGCGCCACCCTCAACGCGGGCGGACGCCTCCTGGTCGAAGCCACCCGCGTCGGCTCCGACACCCAACTAGCCCGCATGGCCAAACTCGTCGAGGACGCCCAAAACGGGAAAGCCGCCGCACAACGCCTAGCCGACCGCATCTCCGGGGTCTTCGTCCCCATCGTGATCGCCCTGGCCCTGGGCACCCTGGGCTTTTGGCTGGGCAACGGAGCCGGACTGACCGCCGCCTTCACCGCCGCCGTCGCCGTACTGATCATCGCCTGCCCCTGCGCCCTGGGCCTGGCCACCCCCACCGCCCTCATGGTCGGCACCGGCCGCGGCGCCCAACTCGGCATCCTCATCAAGGGCCCCGAAGTCCTGGAGAACACCCGCAAAGCCGACACCGTCGTCCTCGACAAGACCGGCACCGTGACCACCGGCAAAATGACCCTCCTGGAAGTCCACCTCGCCCCCGGCGAGAACGAGACCGAAACCCTCCAACTAGCCGGAGCACTGGAAAACGCCTCCGAACACCCCATCGCCCAGGCCATCGCCACCGGCGCCACCACCCGCACCGGAACCCTCCCACCCCTCGAAGACTTCGCCAACATCCCCGGCCTCGGCGTCCAGGGCATCATCGAGGGCCACGCCGTCCTGGTCGGACGCGAGAAACTCCTGACCGAATGGGCCATCACCCTGCCCGCCCCCCTCACCCAAGCCAAAACCGACGCCGAACACGCCGGACACACCGCCATCACCGTCGCCTGGGACGGACAAGCCCGCGCCATCCTCACCGTCGCCGACGCCGTCAAACCCACCAGCACCCACGCCATCACCCAACTCCGCTCCCTGGGCCTGACCCCCATCCTGCTAACCGGCGACAACCAACAAGTCGCCGAAACCGTCGCCACCGAAGTCGGCATCACCCCCCAGGACGTGATCGCCGAAGTCATGCCCGAAGACAAAGTCAACGTCGTCAAAGACCTCCAGAACAAAGGCCACTCCGTGGCCATGGTCGGCGACGGCGTCAACGACGCCGCCGCCCTCGCCCAAGCCGACCTCGGCCTGGCCATGGGCACCGGCACCGACGCCGCCATCGAAGCCGGCGACCTCACCCTGGTCCGCGGCGACCTCACCGCCGCCGCCGACGCCATCCGCCTCTCCCGCAAAACCCTCTCCACCATCAAGTCCAACCTCTTCTGGGCCTTCGCCTACAACGTCTCCGCCCTCCCCCTCGCCGCCGCCGGACTCCTCAACCCCATGATCGCCGGAGCCGCCATGGCCTTCTCCTCCGTCTTCGTCGTCGGCAACAGCCTCCGCCTCCGCCGCTTCAAACCCACCACAAACTGAGGGAGGATCCACCGAGCGCGGGCCACGGGTACACCCCGTGGCCCGCGCGTACGACCGTCCGGACGTCCCCACCCCGGCGGGACCCACACAGCACGGTGGGCGCCGGTCAGCCGACCGGCGCCCACCGCTTCGGGCGACAACCGCCCTCACCTCACCGCCCGTCACAGCCCGCGGTGAGAGTGACGCGGAGACTCATACACACCCCCCACACCTTGCGTAGCAGTTCGACCCTGGCGATATCGCCGGAGACCCGGCCGCAGGCGGCCACGCAGGACCGCACCGGGCTCCCCGACCCCAGTTGCTTGGTGAGTGACAGCATGCCCCCAATATACCCCTAGTGGGTATAGCGAATACGTCAACGGCACGTACGGCGCCGGGTGTTCGCCCCGTCAGGCCGCCTCCAACGCCCCCGCCGGATACGCCGCCGCCGGGCCGAAGCGGACCCGCGCCCGGTCCGCCGCCGCCTCGGCACGCCGCGCCTTCTCGGCCCGCGGGTCCAGCGAGAGCTGGAGGACGGCCTCCTCCACCGGGATCAGTTCCTCGGCCCGCAGACCCACCGACCGGACACGGGCCCGCTGGAGGCCCAGCGCGTCGTGCAGCGCGTAGGCGGTGGCGGCCAGCACCGGGGTGTGCGCGGTGGGTTCGGCCAGCGTCCGGCTACGGACGGTGCTGGAGCGGTCGGCGTAGCGGACGGTGAGGTGCAGCACCCGGGCCACCTGCCCCTCCGTCCGCATCCGGAAGCCCAGCCCGTCCGCGAGGGCGAGCAGCGCCCGGTGCCGCCGCTCCGGGTCCAACTCGTCGCGGTCGAAGCGGTGTTCCGAGCCGACCGAGCGGGCCGGGGCGCTCGGCACGACGGGGGTGGGGTCGACGCCCCTGGCCCGCGCGACGAGCCGGCGCCCCAGGGCGGCGCCGAGCACCCGCTGCACGGTGCCGGGCGGTGCCGCCGCCAGCCGTCCGACGCTGTCCAGGCCGTACGCGACGAGAATGCGCGCGGTGGCCGGACCCACGCCGTGCAGCGCGGCCACCGGCTTGTCCGCCAGGAACTCCGCCGCCTCCCCGGCCCGCACCACCCGCACCGCGCCGGGCCCCCCGGCGTCCGCGGCCATCCGCGCGAGCAGCGGGTTGACCGAGGCACCGATGACGCAGTCGCTGCCGTGCCGGGCGAGCGCGCGGCAGCGGATGAGGCGGCCGAGCCCGGCCGCGTCCTGGCCGAAGTAGCGCAGCGCGCCGCGTACATCGAGCAGCGCGGCGTCCGGCGGCAGCGCCTGCGTCACGGGGGTGACGTCGGCGAGCAGCCCGAGCAGCTCCGGGTACTCCCCGACGGGGGCGTCGAAGCGCACGTACAGCACGTGCGGCGGCTCCTCCCCGGCGCGGAGCGGCCGGACGCCGGGGAGGCCCCCACCCGGGGCGTCCTCACCTGGGGCGTCCTCGCCTGGGACGTCCTCACCCGGAGCGGGGGACCCCGGCCACAGCGCGCGGCTCATCCCGCGCTCCCCGGGCTGGAGTGCCACAGCTTCCGCGCGGCCCCCCGGGAGCCAGCCGGTTCACCGGCCGGCTGGAGGTCGGCCCAGGGGTGCATCGCGTAGCCGCCCGCGACCTCGACGGTGCGTCCGCCGCCGGTCTCCCGCCCGGCGGGCGGCGTCCCGCCCCGCTCCCGCGCCAGCCTGGCCGCCACCGCGTCCAGCCCGCCGGTGCGCCGGAGTTCGACCAGCTCCCCCAGGTCCCAGGCGGCGGAGCCGACGACGCTGAGGCTGCGCGGACCGCGCCGCTGCACCACCCCCCGCACCAGCAGCAGCCAGGAGTGGAAGACGGTGTACGCGCAGGCCGTGTGGGCGGACGTCTCCTCCCCGCCGTCCGCGTCCCGCCCCTCGCCGGGCCCGGGTGGCGGGTCGTCGAAGAAGGCGCAGTCGACCAGCCCGGTGCCGTCGTCCAGGGTGGTGAAGATGACCCGCCTCCCGGAGCGGATCGGCGGGGTCTGGGTGGCCGCCTTGGCCCCGGCCACCAGGACCGTCTCCCCGTGCCGCACCTCCCGCAGCTCACGCGCCGGGCGGACCCCCAGCTCGCGCAGGAACGCGTGGTGGTCGCTCATGAGGTGCCGGGAGGTGTCCATCCCCAGTACGTCCAGCTCGGCCCCCAGCCGCTCACCCGCGTCCAGGTCGGGAAGCCCGGCGGGCTCCGCCCCGGCCGGCCGCTCCCGCGCCGCGCCCTCGGCGGGCTCCCCCTCGCCCAGCGCGAGCTGCTCCTCCCGCACGCCCACGGACCGCTGGGAGCGGTGCAGTTCGGCGAGGTGCAGCAGCAGGTCCCGGCGGTTCCCGCCGGGGGCGAAGACGTCCAGCGCGCCGGTGCGCGCGAGCCCCTCGGCGACCGGCCGGGGTGGGCGGGCCCGCTGCCAGAAGTCGGGAAGGGAGGCGTAGGGCTGTTCCGCCGCGATCCGTTCCGCGGCGGCCTCACTGATCCCCCGCACCTCGCTGAGGGCCAGCCGTATCCCCCACACACCAGATTCAGACTCCAGTTCGATCCGGTAGGAGGCGCCGGAGTGGTTCACGTCCAGCGGCAGCACCGGAACCCCACGCCGCCGGGCGTCCGCCAGCAGCAGCCGCTTGGGGTACATCCCCGGGTCGTGCTCCAGCAGTCCGGCGAGGAAGGCGGCCGGATGGTGCGCCTTGAGCCACGCGGACTGGTAGGTCGGCACCGCGAAGGCGACCGCGTGCGCCTTGCAGAAACCGTAGGAACCGAACGCCTCCACGATCTCCCAGGTGCGCTCCACGGCCTCCGGCGCGTAGCCGCGGAGCGCCGCCCGCTGCTCGAACCAGGCCCGTACCCGGGGCATCCGCTCCCCGTCGGAGAGCGCCCGCCGCGCCTCGTCCGCCCGGGCCCGGCCGCAGCCCGTCATGGTCGAGAGGATCTCGATGATCTGCTCGTGGAAGACCACCACCCCGTGGGTCTCCCGCAGCGCGGGCTCCAGGTCCGGGTGGGGGTAGCGGGCGGCCCGCCGTCCGTGCCGGGTCTCGATGAAGGGGTTCACCATGTCGGCGGCCACGGGTCCGGGCCGGAAGAGCGAGATGTCGACAACCAGGTCGTGGAAGGTGGCCGGTTGCAGCCGGCCGACCAGGTCCCGCTGGCCCGGCGACTCGATCTGGAAGCAGCCGAGCGTCTCCGTCGAGCGGATCAGCTCGTAGGTGGCGGGGTCGCCGGGCGGTACGTCGGCGGGGTCGTCCAGGTCGATCCGCCGCCCGGTCGCCCGCTCGGTCTCCGCCACCGCGTACGCCATCGCCGACTGCATCCGCACCCCCAGCACGTCCAGCTTGAGCAGCCCCAGGTCCTCCACGTCCTCCTTGTCGAACTGCGCCATCGCGAAGCCCTCGCCGCTGGTGGGCACGGTGGGGGTACGGGAGAGGAGGGAGGCGTCCGAGAGCAGCACCCCGCACGGGTGCATGGCCATCCCGCGCGGGAGCGCGTCCAGCGCCTCGACCAGCCCCCAGAAGCGCTCGTCCCCGCCCCGCTCCTCCGCGACCCCGGCCAGCTCGGGCAGCTCGGCCAGCGCGGCGCGCGCGTCCCGCGCCCTGATGTGCGGGAACGCCTTGGCGAGCCGGTCGACCTCGGCCGGGTCCATGCCCAGCGCGCCCCCCACGTCCCGGATGGCGTGCCGCACCCGGTAGGTCTCCGGCATCGCGACAGTGGCGACCCGCTCCCGCCCGAACCGGTCGAAGATCGCGCGGTAGACCTCCAGCCGCCGCGCGGACTCCACGTCGATGTCGATGTCCGGGAGCACGGCCCTGGCGGGCGAGAGGAAGCGCTCCATCAGCAGCCCGTGTTCCACCGGGTCGGCCTGGGCGACACCCAGCAGATGGCAGACCAGGGAACCGGCGCCCGAGCCGCGCGCGGCCACCCGGATCCCCCGGGCCCGCACGTCCTCGGTGACCTCGGCGACGGTGAGGAAGTACGAGGAGAAGCCGAGCCCCTCGATGACCGCCAGCTCCTCCTCCAGCCGCCGCCACCGCTCCGGCTCCCGCTCGTAGCGCCGGGTGACCATCCCGGCGGCGCACCGGGAGCGCAGCACCCGCTCCGCCGTGCGCCGTCCGGCGCCCACCAGGTGCGGCTCGGGGAAGTGCACCCGGCCGATCCCGATGTCGTCCTCGGGGTCGACCCGGCACTCGTCCGCCGTCCACTCCGTCAACTCCAGCAGCCGCCACGCGGTGCGCCGCCGGTATCCGGCCGCCTCCGCGACCGTCTCGGCCACCGCCGACATGGCGTCCGCCCCCTTCAGCCACCGCTCCCCGCCGTCCCCCGCGCCGCGCGCGTCGATGGGGACCAGACGGCGCGCCGCGTCCAGCACGTCGGCGACCGCCCCGCCCCCCGGATCGGCGTAGCGCACCGCGTTCGTCAGCACCGGGGCGACCCCCTCGGTGGCGGCCAGGCCCAGTATCCGGGCGGCCTCCCGCAGCGGCGCGGTGCCGTCCACGCTCAGCCGGAGCGCGTCCCCGAACACCTCCCGCCAGCGGCCCAGCAGCCGGGCCGCGCGGTCGGGCCGCCCGGCCGCCAGCGCCCGCCCCACGTCCGAGTCGGCGCCGAGCAGCACGGTGACCCCGGGCCCGCCCAGCTCCGCCCAGGGCAGCAGCGGGCGTTCGCCGCCGTCCGCGTGGGCCGCGGTGATCAGCTGGCAGAGCCGCGCCCAGCCGTGGGCGCCGTCGCGGGCCAGGAAGACGGCCCGCTGTGCCGACTCATCGACAAACGCTCCGCCCTTGACCGGTGCGCGACGGCGGCGCACCGCGCTGGGCGCCTCCGGGCACTCCTCCACCGCCAGGTCCACCCCGTAGACCGGGCGCACTCCGACCCGGGCGCTCGCCTTGGCGAAGCGCACCGCTCCGGCGAGGGTGTCGCGGTCGGTGAGCGCGACGGCGTCCATCCCGCGCTCGGCGGCCCGTTCGGCGTACGTCTCCGGGTGGGCGGCGCCGTACCGCAGGGAGAACCCGGAGGCGACACGCAGGTGCGTGAAACCCGGCATCCGGCGTCACCTCCCACTTCCCGCTGCTGCACAGCCACTGCCCACGCGCCCCCTCGCACTCCACCGGGCACCACCATAAACCAGCCATCGAACTTTCGTTCGACACCCTTTCCTGGCAGGTCACCGCTGATCACCCGGGCCAGCCGTGGCCGAAAAAAGAAAGTTGACGGACGCGCACCGGCTCCGGAAGCGTGCGTACTCCACCACCGAGACCCCGGGCACCGCCGGCGGGGACGACCGGCCGGGCGACCCACGGGGCGACCGCGGACGAGAGGGATACATGGGCGAGCAGAAGGACCGCATGCTGGCCGGAGACTGGTACCTCCCCGACGACCCCGAGCTGGAGGCGGACACCGCGCGCCGGCTGGAACTGTGCGCCGCCTACAACACGACCAGTCCGCCGGTCCCGGAGGAGCAGCGCACGCCACTGCTGAAACGGCTGCTCGGCTCGGTCGGGGAGGACGTGCGGATCCGGGCGCCGTTCCACTGTGACTTCGGCTACCACATCAGCGTCGGCGCCGGCAGCTTCGTGAACTTCGGCGCGGTCTTCCTCGACCCGGCCCCCATCACCATCGGCGCCCACGTGCAGATCGGCCCGAACGTCCAGCTGCTGACCGCGACCCACGAGCTGGACACCGAGCGGCGGCGGGCGGGCTGGGAGAAGGCCGAGCCGGTGACCATCGGCGACAACGTCTGGCTCGGCGGCGGGGTGATCGTCTGCCCCGGGGTGACGATCGGCGAGAACACCGTGGTCGGCGCGGGCGCCGTGGTCACCAGGGACCTTCCGGCCGGGGTTCTGGCCGTCGGCAACCCTGCGCGGATCGTCCGCTCCCTCGACGGCTAGCGGCCCCGCCCACTCCAGCCTCCGCGCGCCCACACCCCCGGGCCACGGCGGATCGCCCGGACGCGCCAGGTCACCCAGGTCGCCCGCGCCACCCCGTCCCTCCGGCGGCCCGCCCGTACCTCCGGCGACCCGGGAGCAGCCCGCCGTTTCCCGTCCCCCGCGCCGGAGCCGTACGCTCCGGTACGGGATCCCCCGTGCCCAGCGCCGCGCGCGGGACGGATCCACGGCCGTCCGATGACCGGCTGTGACCGAGATCAAAGCGGTCCGGCCGCTACCCGGAACGGAACGGGGTAGGGGCCCGGCGGCGGACACCGCCCACCGAAGACGGTCGGATCCGCGCGGGACGGAGCCGTGGGCGGCGGAGTCACGGGCACAGGGCCCCGCGAACCAGGCACCCCCACAAGCCCACAGCGACAGACGAACACAGACCACGGAGAACACGCGGTCCCGCACCGCCACCGCACACACGGTGGCGGTGGTTCGGGGCCACGGAACGAACGGCGGAGGGAACCCCATGAAGATCGGGATCGTCGGAGCGACCGGCCAGGTCGGCGGCGTGGTGCGGGAGATTCTGGCGGAACGGAAGTTCCCGGTCGGCGAACTGCGGCTGTTCGCCTCGGCCCGCTCCGCCGGGCGCACCCTGCCCTGGCAGGGCGGGGAGATCACCGTGGAGGACGCGGCGACGGCCGACTACACGGGGCTGGACATCGTCATCTTCTCGGCCGGTGGCGCGACCTCGCGGGCCCTCGCGGAGAAGGTCGCGGCCTCGGGGCCCGTGGTCATCGACAACTCCTCGGCCTGGCGGATGGACCCGGAGGTGCCGCTGGTCGTCTCCGAGGTGAACCCGGCGGCCGCGCTCGACCGCCCCCGGGGCATCATCGCCAACCCGAACTGCACCACCATGGCCGCCATGCCCGTGCTGCGCCCGCTGCACGCCGAGGCCGAACTGGTCAGCCTGGTCGTCGCCACCTACCAGGCGGTCTCCGGGAGTGGCCTGGCGGGCGTCGCCGAACTGGACGGCCAGACACGGCGGGCGGTGGCGGACGACGCGACCCGGCTCACCCACGACGGCGCCGCGATCGACTTCCCCGCGCCCGAGACCTACCGGCGTCCGATCGCCTTCAACGTGCTGCCGTTCGCCGGCGCGCTCGTCGAGGACGGGCTCGACGAGACGGACGAGGAGCAGAAGCTGCGCAACGAGAGCCGCAAGATCCTGGGCATCCCCGAGCTGAAGGTCGCCGGTACCTGCGTGCGGGTGCCCGTCTTCACCGGCCACTCCCTCCAGGTGCACGCCCGCTTCGCGCGCCCCCTCACCCCCGGGCGCGCCCGCGAGGTGCTGACCGGGGCGCCGGGCGTCGAACTCTCCGACATCCCCACCCCGCTCCAGGCGGCGGGGCGGGACGCCAGCTACGTCGGCCGGATCCGGAACGACGAGACGGTGGAGAACGGGCTCTCGCTCTTCCTCTCCAACGACAACCTCCGCAAGGGCGCGGCGCTCAACACCGTGCAGATCGCGGAGCTGGTCGCGGCGGAGCGCTGACCGGAACGCGCGCCCGGAGCCGGTCGCGCGTCCCCCACACGCCCCACACACCGCGCGAACCCCCGGACAGTGTCCGGGGGTTCGCTGTGTGCGAGGTCGCCGGCCGGTGACCGGCGAGGTCGGCTATGGGTCAGCCGATCTCGGCCCCGTACGCCTCAAGCGCCTCGGTGACCGGCTGGAAGAAGGTCTCCCCGCCAGCGGAGCAGCTGCCGCTGCCACCGGAGGTCATGCCCAGCGCCTGGTCCTCGGCGAAGAGCGCGCCGCCGCTGTCTCCGGGCTCAGCGCAGACATCGGTGTGGATCAGACCCTCGACGGTGCCCTCCGGGTACTCGACGGTGGCGTCCACCGCGAGCACCTGACCGTCGTGCACCTGGGTGGTGCTGCCACTGCGGGTCACCTGCTGACCCTCGGTGGCCTCACCGGCGCCCGCGATGGCCTGGGTGCCACCGTCGTAGAGGTTGACCTCACTCGGGTGCTCGGTGTCGGCCGTGTACATCGCGATGCCGTAGTCGTCGCCCGGGAAGCTGCCTTCCTTGGTGGCGGCGATCTCCGGGCCACCCTCTTCCTCGGCCCAGCTGCTGATCGCGTCGGTGCAGTGCCCGGCGGTCAGGAAGCCGGCCTCGCCACCGACCGTGACGTTGAAGCCGAGCGAACAGCGGCCACCGTCACCCCAGATGGCGTCGCCACCGGCGATCTTGGTGGTGTACTTGCCGTTGGTGCGCTGGAGTTCGGCCTTGCCGTCCTGCGCGGCGACCTGCTTCTTCAGCTCCGCCAGCTTGGCGCCCTTGACCGTCTTGTCCGCGGTGATGACGACCTTGTTGGTCTTCGCGTCGACGGCGCGCGAGGTGCCGACCACACGGTCCTTGCCGCCGAAGGCGTCCATGGTGGAGGTGAGCTCCGCCATGGAGTGCCGGACCTCCTTGGCCTCGGCGCCAGCGGACTCGACCTTCTCCTTGGCCGCGTCGCTGACGACGTTCACGACCAGCTTCTCGGCCTTCGCGTCGTAGTACGCGCCCGCGGTGCCCTTACCGGACAGCTTCTCGGCGAGCGAGGAAGCCGAGGTGGACGACAGGGTCTTCACCGACGGGCTCTCGTCCGTGGCGTTCGCGCTTGAGACGGTGAGCGTCCCGGCGGCGAGCGCGGCGACACCCGCACCCGCGAGAAGCATCCGGCGCTTGGATATACGTCGGTTGTGACTCAACTCAGAACCTCCAGTGGGGGGCTGGGGCCGCCCGTGGGGGAACGACCCCGGAGGACATGGGGACATGGACCGTTCGCCGGAGCAAGTCGCGTCCATGCCAACCCGTCCGCCGAGTATTGCGACGATGTTGAGACCCACACAAGGCTCAGATCACGACAGTGCCCCACGCGGGAACTTTCCGGGGCCGTGGACCGTACGCACCGATAGTCGTGCACGTCGCTCCAGAGGCCGAACACGGGGGGCGATCCCCCGGCCCCCCGGGGTGAGGACTACACCTGTCTGATTACTGATCCCCAACGGCCGGTTCTCCGCTACCGGTTATCCGAGGTGCCCCGTCGAACCGAACCCCGCGCCACGGACGCCCTGTTCGTCCCGGACGCCGCCCTCGCGTCCCCCCACCGCCGTCCATCGCCGTCATCCGGCGACCGGCGCGCCACCGGTCGGCACCTACCGGCCCACCGCCCGGTCCGTCCGTACGCCCACACCCCCACCCCGATCGAGGCACCGGCCTCCGGACCTTCACGCCCGGGCCACCCGGAACGCGGGAGCCGTCCCGGTCCCGAACCGGGAGCGGGACGGGCCCGGGCCGGATCAGGTCAGGGGTCGGGGCAGTGGATCGGGCCGGTCGGGTCAGTGGATCGGATCGGGCCGGGGATCGATCGGTTCCGGTCGATGGTTCGGACTGGTTCCGGTCGAGTCGGTTCAGCTCGGTCCGGTTCAGCTCAGCGCGTCGCTCACGGGCCGTCAGGCCGCCGCCGGGCGCGGGGCCGAGGGACGGTTTCCGGGAGGTCCCCGCCGCCCGGACCACCGGATCGGCGTCCGCGCCGTCGGGGTACCGCGCCGTGCCGCGCGGGCGGAGCCGGACGTTGGCCGGGACCACAGACCGGACCCGCTCACCCGGATGTCCCCATCGCCACCCGTCCGGCCGGAGCCCCCGCTTCCGGCGGACCGTCACCTCCCGTGAAGGGAACGGGCCCTGAGGGAACGCCATATTTCGGGCGGAGGTACCGTCGGGAATCACAGATCCGGTGCGTATCCGCTTGGCGCATTGTCCGCGTCATGCACGACGATAGAGACGCGGGCCCGCAGCCACGTCGCTGCCGGACGGAGTGGGATCCGCGCGAGGAGAGGAGGCGCCCATGGGATCGGTGCGCAAGGCGAGTGCCTGGTTGGGCCTCGTCGACGACAGCGAGATGCGCTACTACGACGACGACTACGCCGAGGGACCGGAACCCGGTGACGCCGCCCGCGACTCCTGGGTCACGGATCCGAAGGTGCGCGTCACCGCGGAGACGGCGCAGGACCAGGGCACCCGGATCGCGACGGTCACCCCCGAGGGCTTCGCCGACGCGCGCGGCATCGGCGAGCTGTTCCGGGACGGCGTCCCCGTGATCGTCAACCTCACCACCATGGACCCGGCGGACGCCAAACGCGTCGTGGACTTCGCCGCCGGGCTGACCTTCGGGCTGCGCGGCTCCATCGACCGCGTGGCCACCCGGGTCTTCCTGCTGACGCCGCCCGCCTACCAGATCGTCGCGGGAGAGGACCGCCGCGCCGCCGAGGGTGGCTTCTTCAACCAGAGCTAGACCGGGCGCGGCGGCCGTCCCGTCCCGCGCGGCGAGCCCGTCCCCGGGGGGCGCCCGACGCGGGAGCGGCCGGGCCCGCCGGCCGGGCTCGAGGCGAACCCCTCGCGGGTTCGCGGCCCTTCCGGGGTCGCGTGCCCGTCCGGGGTCGTGCGCTCCTCGCGTGCCAGCCCGCCCGCGAGCTGGCGGGCTGGCACGGCGGTGAACCCGGCGCGAGCGGGACGACGGCCCGTGCGACCGGCGCTAGGAGTGGGTGACCCGGCCCTGTAGCAGGGGACCCGGGCCCTGCCCCTGAGTGTCGGCCGCCCCTCGCTCGTCCGCCGGTCCGCCCCCCTGCCGGGGCGGGCCGTCCAGCTGCGCGGACTCCTCCTGCGCACCGCCGCCGGTGCCGCGCGGCAGCCGGAGCGCGGCCAGCGCGCCGAGCAGCAGCAGCGCCGCGCTGACCAGCAACGTCATATGGAGGCCGTGGACGAACGCCTGGCGTGCCGCCTCGCGCAGGGCCTCCCCCGCCGAGCCGCCCAGCTGGGCGGACACCTCGTGCGCGGCGCCCAGTGACTGGCTGGCGTCCGCCCGGGCCTCACCGGGCACTCCGCGCGCCTCCCGCACGCCGGGGGCGTAGGCCGCGTTCATCACGCTGCCCAGGAGCGCTATCCCGATGCCCGCGCCGAGCTGGTAGGCGGTCTCCCCGATCGCGGCGGCGCCTCCGGCCTGCCGCACGGGGGCCTCGTTCAGCATCGACTCGTAACAGCCGAAGAGCGTCGTCTCCAGTCCGAAGCCGAGCAGGACGAAGCCCAGAACGAGCACCCCGGGGCGGTCCTGCTCCCCCACGCCCATGAGCCAGAGCACCGCGACGGCCGTCAGCACGAAGCCCAGCGAGACCATCACGCGCGGCCCCAGCGCCCGCAGCAGCCGCGGCCCGGCCAGCCCGGCGGCGATCGCCGCGACCGAGAGCGGCAACAGCCGCAGCCCCGTCTCCAACGGCGAGAGCCCCAGCACGAGTTGCAGGTACTGCGCGGCGATCAGCGCGAGCCCGACCAGCGCGAGCACCGTGAGCACGATGCAGCCGACCGCCGTGCCGAAGGCGGGCCGGGCCAGCGCCGAGAAGTCGATCAGCGGGTGGGAGCGGGTGCGCTGCCTGCGGACGAACAGCACGAGCAGCGCCGCGCCGACCGCCAGCGGCACCACGGCGCCCGGAGTGAACAGCGCGCCGTCGCCCGCCTGCTTGACGCCGAGGATCACCCCGCAGAGCCCACCCGCCGCGAGCAGCGCGCCCAGCACGTCCCACGGCCCCTCGGCCCCTCCGACGGACTCCGGTACCAGCCAGCGCGCCAGCGGCAGACTCACCGCCATCAGCGGGATGTTGACCAGGAAGACCGAGCCCCACCAGAAGTGCTCCAGCAGCACCCCGCCCACCAGGGGCCCGACAGCGGCGCCCACGGCCGCGACGGCGCTCCACACCCCGATGGCCACCGCGCGCTCACGGCGGTCGGTGAAGACCTGGCGCAGTATCGAGAGCGTCGCGGGCATGATCATCGCGCCGCCGACGCCGAGCAGCGCGCGGGCGGCGATCAGCACCCCCGGGGAGGGAGCGTAGGCCGCGACCGCCGAGGCGATCGCGAACAGCGCGTACCCGAAGAGGAGGACCCGGCGGCGACCCACACGGTCACCGAGGGTGCCGAAGAGGATCAGCAGCGAGGCGCAGGCCAGCGGGTAGGAGTCCACGATCCACAGCAGCTGGATCGATCCGGGCCGCAGGTCCTCCGAGACGGCGGGCACCGCGACGTGCAGCACGGTGGCGTCGATCGCCACCAGCAGCAGGCTGGAACAGAGCACGACGAGGACGGCCCAGCGATTCATGGCGATCCGGCCGCGGTCCGCCCGTGGGACACCAGCTGCCTTCCGCGCTCCGGCCGCGCTCGTGCCGGACATGTACGCACCTCCTCTTACCTCGCTCCTCTCCGAACCGTGGGGAGTTCCGGGGCAGCGCGGCGCGGCCGGTCCGGTACGGGAAACGAGTGGCGTCAGCGTACGCCAGCGATCAGGGGCTCCGGATGTCGGCCGTCACCCTGTGGGGCGACGGAACCCGAAGATCCCAAAGGCACCGAAGAACCCGAAGACCCCTGGAGAGCCCGAAGACCCGTCCGTCCGGGCGGGCGCCGGAGGACGCCGGGAACCCCCGGGAGGGGGCGCCGGCACGCGAGTCGGCACCCCCTTGACACCCCCCTTGACACCCGCACGGGACGGAGAAACCGACTGATACCCCTGCGGAACACCACACACGGGATGGCGGCGAAGACACACAGCGAAACTCCCGCCGGGGAGCACACCGGGCGAGACGGTGCATGCCCGCACCCGCGCGGGGACCCCGCTCCCCGGTGCGGTGATAATCGCCCCGTGACCGACCTCGCCACCGCTTCCGCCCCACCGCCGGGCCCGGCCTCCCCCCGCCTCCGCACGGCCTTCCGGTCCGCGCTCCGCGCCGCGGCGCCCGCGCTGCTGGCCTACACCGCGGTGCGGATGCTGGGGCTGCTGACGCTGGCGATCTGGGCGGCGGTCGCGGAGCGCAGCCCGCACCAGCTGCTCTCCGCCCGCTGGGACTCCCTCTGGTACGCGCGGGTCGCGGACGGCGGATACGGCTACACCGTCCGCCTGCCGGACGGGTCGGTCCACTCCGACCTCGCCTTCTTCCCCCTGCTGCCCGGGCTGGAGTGGCTGCTCTCGGCCGTCTCCCCGCTGTCCTTCGCGGACGCCGGGCTCCTGGTCAGCTGGGTCTCCTCGCTGGCGGCGGCATGGGCGCTGTACCTGGTCGGTGAACGGCTGTACGGGGCGCGGGCCGGGGTGTGCCTCGCGGTGCTGTGGGCGGCGCTGCCGGTCGGCGTCGTGCAGTCGATGGCGTACAGCGAGTCGCTGTTCACCGCGCTCGCCGCCTGGGCGCTGTACGCGGTGCTCACCGAGCGCTGGATGACGGCGGGCTGCCTGGCGGCGCTGAGCGGCCTGACCCGGCCGGTGGGCGCGGCGGTGGTCGCCGCCGTGGTGATCGCCGCGCTGCTCTGGCTACGACGGGAACGGGTGGCGCCGCCGCCGCGCGTGGTGGCCGGGGTGCTGCTGGCTCCCCTCGGCTGGTTCGGCTACGTGGCCTGGGTGGGAGTGCGGACCGGCGAGGTCACCGGCTATCTCGACATACAGGACGGCTGGGGCAACGGGTTCGACGGCGGCTGGGCGTTCAGCCGGTTCATATGGGGCCACCTGACCGACTCGGTGATCGCCGGTCTCGGCCTCGTCGCGGGCGTGACGCTCGTCCTGTGGCTGCTCTACCTGGCCTTCCGGCAGCGGCAGCCGCCCCCGCTGCTCATGTACACGACGATCGTGGTGGCACTGGCGCTCTGCGCGAAGGGCTACTTCGGCTCGAAGCCCCGACTGCTGCTCCCCGCCTTCCCCCTGCTCCTGCCGCCCGCCGCCGGTCTGGCCGCGCTCCGCACCCGCACGGCGGCCGTCGTGCTGAGCGCCCTGGCCGTGGCCTCCGCGATCTACGGGGCGGCCTGGCTGCACGGCTCCGGCCCGCCGTGACCGGCGGGCGCCGGACGGGGCACCGCCACCCCGCCGGTATGGGGCCCGCCGCGACCACGCGCCCGCCCCGGCGCTGAAGCGCCCCGCCCTCGCCTGGCCCCGTCAACCGGTCACACATCGCCGTCGGGAAAACGGGAACGGAAATCGCCGTGACACCCGGGAAAGCTCCCCGCAAAGCATTGTGGTATTGGCCGCACGGCAGCGGCATTCTCCGGCCCGGAAAACGGGGAAGAGGGTCAGCACAAGGGCTCGAATCCGCTCTGTTTCCCGCTCATGACAGATCACATCGCCATCACGAAGACCGGAGCGTTGACAGAGCGGCACTTCACAGCCGGTAATCTCGATTGAGTGCGTACCGACCGAATCTTCTCCAGACTAGAGCAGGAGGCTCATAGGCCAACTGCTCCAACACCCCGGATGAGCCGCGTCCGCTGCGCGCTCTTCGGGGCGGTGGTGGGGCTGTACCTCGCCATCGTGCTGGCCGTGTTGGTGTCAACCTGGCTGGTCCACCTCGACTGGCAGGTCATGTTCTTCCGCCCGTACAAGCAGTGGCCGGAACTCCACGCCTTCCTCGACTACTTCGTGGTCCTCGGGCAGCGTGGCCCGACGGCGGTGCTGGTGTGCGCCTGGCTCGGCTGGCGCTCCTGGCGGCAGCGCACCCTCCGGCCGTTGCTGGTCCTGGGCAGCGCGCTGCTCCTGCTCAACGTCTCGGTCGGCGCGGTCAAGATCGGTCTGGGGCGGCTCGGGCCGCACTACGCGACCACCATCGGCTCGACCGAGCTGTGGTCCGGCGGCGATATATTCCCGTCCGGGCACACCGCCAACGCCGTGGTGACCTGGGGCATCCTCGCCTATCTGGCCACCACGCCGATCGCCCGCCGGGTGCTCTCCATCGTCGCGGCGGTGTTCGCGCTGGGAGTGGGGGCGACGACCGCCTACCTCGGTACGCACTGGGTGAGCGACGTGCTCCTCGGCTGGGCCGCCGGACTGCTCATCCTGCTGGGGCTGCCATGGTGCGAGCCCGCGATCGCCCGGGCGGAGGTCGCGATCTTCGCGTTGCGGGAGCGGGTGCGCGCCTCGGTCGGGCGCTCCCGGGCCCGGGTCCCCGTCAACCATCCGCCCGTCCTCGCCGCCCGCGAGCGTCCCGGTGAGGGGCTGGCGCACAGCGAGGCGGGCGACCCCGGTGTCGCCGTCTCCCACCCGCTGACCTCGGCGGGAGCCTGCTCCGCGAGCGGCTCCCGGGCGCACAACGGGCACCCCGGCCCCCGGCAGCACTCGCTGCGCGCGGGGCGGGCGCCGGTCGGTCCACGCCTGGACTGACCGGCGCCCGCCCCGCGGCCGGTACGAGGGGCAGCCACGAGGGATACGGGGGCTGGGGAATCGCGGTTGGCGGGGGAATGGGTCGGCGTTCAGCCGCGCCCGCCGCGGGTCCACGGGGTCGGTACGCACACCTCTCCGTGGTCCGTGGAACGCCGCGCGTACGCGGGGCGGGTCCGGCGCGTCAGCCCTTCCAGCAGCGCACGACCGTGTCGTCGGTGACGGCCAGGTTCAGCCGGCCGACCAGGAACTCCATGGTGACGATCGCGTCCGGCGCGAGTCTGCGGACCGTGCTCCAGCCCTGCTCGTAGGCGCGGCGCTCGGCGGCGTCGGCGGACAGGCCGACGTAGCTCTCCGGCTCGTCTCCGGCGGTGTCGGGGGCTTCGGGTTCCGGTGCCATGGCCGCCACGGTACGGTCTGGACGCGGACAGCCGGTAGTCGGGGTCCCACCGCGACGCCGTCCCCGGTTCGTCACACTTCTGTCACGGCCATCGTCACGCTTCGGCAGCAGTTCTTTGGCCATTGCCTCACGTTCCGGTCGATCCGCCCCGGGGGTCCGAAGCGCCCGTATTCCACCACGGGGGGTCGTCGTCCGGCCCTCCGTCGCGAATTCCGGGGGCGGGCGGGAATTCCCCGTCGCCGCGCCGGTCGCGAAATCCGGGAAGCCCGCGGAAATGGCGCGCCGGGGTACGCGGGAACCGGGCGGTTCCGCCGGCGTGGGCGTCCACCGGCTGACGGACGGGCGGAACGGGCACCCCCTCACCACCGCACCGCAGCCCCAGGCCCGGGTCGGCCCGGCCCCCTCCGATCGCGGCCGGGAGTCCGGGAACGGGGGGACCGTGCACGGGAGTTGGGGGCTGGGAGCGGGAGGGCGGATTCCCGGGGGCGGGGAGCCGCTCGTCCGTTCCGGCGGGGCGCCGTGCCTCGTCTCTCGGGTCAGATCCCGGACGCCGTGTCCGTCACCCGGACCGCCAGGTCGTTGTCCCGTGTGTAGTACGGAGTGGCGGTGGTGGGGGAACCCGCGGCCAACGGCTCGGCGGGGTAGCGGACGACCAGCTGCTTGTCCGGCACGTCGTCCAGGATGCGGGCGAGTCGCACGGGGTCGACCCCGCCGCCGGGTCTGAGCCACAGGTCCCATACCGGGTGACCGGCCAGCCGGGCGAAGCGGAGCCGCGTCGTGAACGCCGTCTCCCCACCCTCCGCCGGGTCGGTCCACACCGGTTCGC
Organism: Streptomyces sp. AJS327; assembly: GCF_013450295.1. GTDB lineage: Bacteria > Actinomycetota > Actinomycetes > Streptomycetales > Streptomycetaceae > Streptomyces. The sequence continues at coordinate 1,610,229 of NZ_SKBR01000001.1, read as the reverse complement.
GCACCGGCGGGCCGCCCCCGTCCCGCGGCTCCGCCACCAGCTCCGCGGCCGGGGTGAGCCGAGCGCCGTACAGCCGCCCGCCGAACGTCATCCCGAACTCCGCGAGCCGCGGGTCCCCGACCTCCGCGTGCGGCCAGCGCAGCCAGGACCGGAGGCTGAGGTTGCCGCGTGCCGTGGCGTACGGGATGCGGACGCCCAGCCAGGTGCGGTTCTCCCGGGGCGTCCGGTCGACCAGCGAGCGCAGGTCGTTGACGCCGGGCAGCAGCCGCTCCGGCTCGCCGCCGGGGAGCGCGAGGTAGGTCTTCCAGCGCCCCTCGGCCAGCGGCACGGTACTGGGCAGCGCGGCGCGGAGCGGATCCCCGGGCGCGCCGGTCGAGGTGAGTGGCAGCCGTACGGTGTCGGCCGGATCGGTGCCGCCCCGGCGGCACAGCAGGAGCGCGGCGTCCCACGGGCCGAGCGGGGACTGCCGCCAGGTGGGCAGCCGCACGTCGAAGGTGAGGCCGCCCGCCCGGTCGGCGGTGCAGTCGGCACGTGGTTCGGGGACCTCCACACGTGGGGCGGGCGCCCGCCCGTCCGACGGTTCGGGGCGCGGGACCGCGCCGGGGAACCCGCGGGACCCCTGGGACTCCGGGCGTCTGGGGAGGGACGTGCCCGGTCCACTCGTCGTCGGATCGCTCATGCCGTACGGCTCCTCTGCGGTGCGTGCCCCGTGTCCCTGACCGTGTCCCCCACCGCGTACCGCCCGCCGTGCGGCACCGTCCGAGCGCGGTACGGGCGGCGGCCGCCGCGTGCGCCGAACTCCATCAGCAGGGTCTCGTACCGTCCGGCCGCCCGAAAAGGGGCGAACGGGACGCTGTTGGCGGCCACTTCCCGGCGCGGCCGTCTCCCCGCGTCCTCCCCGCGCACGGCGGACGGCGCGTCCCGTCCGCCGTGGGGAGGGCCGCCGGGCGGGAACGCCCAGGCCGCGCGGGCGCGCGCGGGCCGTCGCCCCGCCCGCGCGCCCGCGCGGCCGACGGCGCGCTGGACGGCGGATCCGACGGCCGGGCACGGCGTGAACGAGTTGCGCATCTTTCCCGGGTTCCTCGCCTCCCACGGACGGCCGGGCCAGCCGGCGGGCCGGTCCGTCTGACACCCGTACAGATGCGTACCGCGTTGTCAGGGTTGAGTGGTTTCACCGTCCTGTTCCTGAAGAGTTCCGACATCGTGAGTCACCGGACGGAACCGTTCGGGGACGCTTTCCATCCCCCCGTTGCGGGGAACGGAGGTGCGTATCCGGACCGTGCGTGCCCGGATGGCACGCTCCCCCGGCGCTGGGCGCCGGGGCTCACCAGCGCCGTGCGCCGGGGCGGGGCCCGCTCATCGCGCGGGCCCGGCCCGGCCAGCGGCACAGCGGACGGTCAGCGGACCACGGGCGGCACCCGGCGGACGGCGGCTGGGGACGCGCCCTCGCCCTCCGCCACCTCGCTCCCCTCCGCGCCGGGCGTACCCGGCACGGTGAGTTCGGTGCCCACCTCCAGCCCCTCCGGAGTGCCCCCGGCCGCCTCGGCGTTGGCCTGATACAGCCGCTGCCAGCCCCCGGGCACCGCGTAGCGCGCGGCGATCGAGCTGAAGGTCTCGCCGGGGGTGACCACGTGGGTGCGGGTGGGGGCGGACCCCTCGTCCGGTTCCGGGGCGCGCAGCCCGACCTTCACCGAACAGACCGGCCAGGCCTTCCAGCCCTGGACGGCCAGCACCCGCTCGGCCACCGTGATCTGCTGCTCGCGGGTGGCCAGGTCGGCGCGGGCCGCGTACCGCGTTCCGCCGAACTCCTCCCAGGTGGGCTGCCAGAACTGGAGGCCGCCGTAGTAGTCGTTGCCGGTGTTGATGTCCCAGCGGCCGCTGCTCTCGCACAGGGCGAGGCAGTCCCAGGGGCCGTCCGCGCCCTCCGCGCACCCGGCGGGGGTGTGGCGCTCCGGTGGTCCTCCCGCCCCCGGCGAAACCGTCGTGCCGGGCGCCGCCTGCGCCGGTGCGCCCGCGAGCAGCACCGCGGCGAGGCCGGTGGCCACCGCGGCCAGGCGTGCCCCGGCCGGCCGCCTGGCGTCACCCGCCGGACGGGGCGAACCCCCGATGCGGGCGACACGGGGCCCGCCGGAACCGGGGAGGCCACGGGAGTCCCGGGAGCCCACGAACCCCGGAGAGCCCGGGGAGTTCAGGGAGTTCGGAGAGGCCGGGGGATTCGGCGGGAGGGGACGGGTCGTGAGACGGGTCCGGACAGCGGCCCGGAATCGGACTCTGAGCATACGAACACACATCTGCGCCATCCGGACAAGCAAGCACAGGAGCGGAGACGATCCGGTCCACCGCGCCACCGGCCCCGGGCAGCCCACCCACACAGCGGAGCGGGAAGCGGCGGCGCGCCCGTGCCTCGGCCCGTGGGTGGGGCCCCGCCTCCCGCGCCTCTCCGGCCGGTCCGAACGAACGCCGAACGAACGGCCACCGGACGGGGACCCGGCCCGGAACGCGTGACCAGCGCGCCGAATCGTCCGTTGTCCACACGAACAGCAACCCGAGAGCCAGGAGCCCCCGTGTCCCCCATGCTCGATGTCAGCGACGCCGTACGCGCAGAGATCGGCGATGAAGAAGCCAACCGGCTGCTCGCCGGGGAGTACGCCCCGGGCAGCTACGACTGCACCTCGTGCCGCACCCCTGGCGACCCCGGCTCCGAGCGGACGAGCACCGTCCTGTTCGTCGGGGAGGAGTCGGCGGTCCTCGCCTTCGCCCACGCCAGCTGTGTGCCCTCACAGGTGGTGCCGGTCTCCGAGGAACAGCTCCAGGGCGCGGTCCGCACCATCGAGGGCCAGCCGTCCGTGGAGGACGACGTACCGGACGGGCCGGCCGACGCGGCGCCGGACGTGGAGCCGGTCGCCCCGGAGGCACCGGCCGACGGCCAGGAGGGATCCCGGCAGGCGGTGCTCGGCGTCACCTGCGGGCAGGTACTCATGGACAACGCGCTGGCCGCCGCGTTGGTCGTCGAGCCGACCGGGCCGATCGCCCGCCCCGGCTCGGACGGCCCGGGGGACGACTTCCTGCCGATCCTGATCGAACAGGGCTTCCTGCCGGTGACGGACGTGGCGCAGGCGCCCGCCACCAACCCCGGCTGGTCGGTGCTGGTCGCCACCGGTCAGCTGCACGCGATCCTCCAGCCGCCCGCGCCCGGCACCGCGCAGCCGATCACCTGGTGGCAGGCCCATCAGCCGCTGGCTGTGACGGACGGCTGGCGGGCGGCGGTGAACAAGACCAACACGGTGCTGGTCTACGCGGCACCGGCGGGCTCCATCGGCCAGCAGCCCCGCGAGGACCTGCTCCGCGAGGCGCTGGAGAAGGCGGCGGCGGCCGGGGTGCTGGTGGCCGCGGCGATGCCGCTGTCCGGCACCTGAGGCCCACGGTCCGCCGGAGCGTCACCGGCCCGGGGGCGCCGCCCCGCACCCCCGGGCCGGTGGCCCGCACGGGCCACCGACCGAGCCTCCGCGATCAGGTCATTCGCCGCCCGGCCCCGCATCCGCCGGGCGGCGTTTTCGTTGGCACTGACGTGCAACCCTACGAATCCCCCCGATCCCGCGGCCACTTCGGCCAGACCCAGATCCCCGGTATGCGACCGGCCAGGGCCACCGGCTACGAACCGGCGCCCTCGGCGACGCCGATCTACGACGCCCTGTACGCGGAGTACGGCAGGCTCTTCCGCGCGCTGCCGGGCGACCGCACCGGAGAGGAGCGGCTGGCGTTCGAAGGATTCGGTATCGCGAGCGGCACCGGCGGCGGTGCCCCGATCTGGGTCGAGGACGAGCCGGGCGGCGCGGACGAGCGCCCTGCTCTGCCCCCGGGCCCGGGCGACAGCCAGCGCTACGGCCGCTGATCCCCCGGCGCCCCGGCCACCCCGGCCGGGGCGCTCACTTCTTCCGGCCGCGCTTCTCCCGCACCCGCACGGAGATCTGGATCGGGGTGCCCTCGAAGCCGAACTGCTCGCGCAGCCGCCGTTCGATGAACCGACGGTAGCCCGCCTCCAGGAAGCCGGAGGCGAACAGCACGAACCGCGGCGGCTTGGACCCGGCCTGTGTGCCGAAGAGCACCCGCGGCTGCTTGCCGCCGCGCACCGGGTGCGGGTGGGAGGCGGCGATCTCACCGAGGAAGGCGTTGAGCTTGCCGGTCGGCACCCGCGTCTCCCAGCCCGCCAGGGCCGTCTCGATGGCGGGGACCAGCTTCTCCAGATGGCGGCCGGTCCGCGCCGAGACGTTCACGCGGGGCGCCCACCGCACCTGGGCCAGCTCCCGCTCGATCTCCCGCTCCAGGTAGTAGCGGCGCTCCTCGTCCAGCGTGTCCCACTTGTTGTAGGCGAGGACGAGCGCCCGTCCGGCCTCCACGGCGCTGGAGATGATCCGCTGGTCCTGCACGCTGATCGACTCGCTGACGTCCAGCAGCACCACGGCCACCTCCGCCTTCTCCAGGGCGGCCGCGGTGCGCAGCGAGGCGTAGTAGTCGGCGCCCTCCTGGAGGTGGACCCGGCGCCTGATCCCGGCCGTGTCAACGAACATCCAGCTCTTGCCGCCGAGTTCGACCAGCTCGTCGACCGGGTCGCGGGTGGTCCCGGCGAGTTCGTCGACCACGACGCGCTCCTCGCCCGCGACCTTGTTGAGCATCGAGGACTTGCCGACGTTCGGTCGGCCCACCAGCGCGATCCGGCGCGGGCCGCCCAGGGGGGAGCCGAAGGTCTGGGGCGGGGCCTCGGGCAGCACCCGCAGCACCTCGTCCAGCATGTCGCCGGTGCCCCGGCCGTGCAGCGCGGAGACCGGGTGCGGCTCGCCGAGCCCGAGCGACCAGAGGTAGGTGGCGTCGGCCTCGCCGGAGGGCCCGTCGACCTTGTTGGCGCAGAGCACCACCGGCTTGCCCGCCCGGCGCAGCAGCTTGACGACGGCCTCGTCGGTGTCGGTCGCGCCGACGGCCGCGTCCACCACGAAGACCACCGCGTCGGCGGCCTCGACGGCGAACTCGGCCTGCGCCGCGACGGAGGCGTCGATGCCGAGTACGTCCTGTTCCCAGCCGCCGGTGTCCACGACCTTGAAGCGGCGTCCGGCCCACTCCGCCTCGTAGGTCACGCGGTCCCGGGTGACGCCCGGCCGGTCCTCGACCACCGCCTCCCGGCGTCCGATGATCCGGTTCACCAGTGTCGACTTGCCGACGTTCGGGCGGCCGATGACGGCGAGGACCGGAAGCGGACCGTGTCCGGCCTCGTCCAGTGCCTCCCCGACCTCGTCGGGGTCGAAGCCCTCCTCGGTCGCCAGCCGCATGAACTCGGCGAGTTCGGTCTCGCCCAGCTCACCGTGCTCCTGCTCACCACCGGAGTGGCCCTGCTCGTTCATGGCGTCGTGTCCTCGCCGTCGTTCGTGCGTGGTTCCTGCGTGGTTCCTGCGTCCGTCGTGGGGTGCGCCGCGCGCCGAGGCACCACCTCCCGCCAGTGTGCGGAGTCAGCGGCCCGTCGTCCGCCGGGCCCGCGCCAGGTGCCCGGTCAGGCGCCGCTGCACGCGGGTCGTCGCCTCGTCCAGCGCGGAGCGGGTACGGCGGCCGCCGCCGTCCCCCGCGAGGAACGGATCACCGTAGACGATGTCGATCCGGGCCCGCAGCGGAGGCAGCGCCCGCACCGCCCGCCCGGCCCGGTCCGCGCTGCCGAGCACCGCGACCGGCACCACCGGGGCGCCCGTGCGCAGCGCGAAGTAGGCGAGGCCGGACCGAAGCGCGGCGAAGTCCCCCTCACCCCGGGTGCCTTCGGGGAAGATGCCGAGCACCCCGCCGCGCTCCAGCACCTGGAGACAGCCGGTGACGGCGGCGCGGTCCGCGCTGCCCCGGTCGATCCCGAGCTGGCCGATACCGCGCAGGAAGGAGCCGAGCGGGCCGACGAACGCCTCCTTCTTGATCAGGAAGTGCACGGGGCGGGGCGCGGTGCTCAGCAGGAGCGGGCCGTCGAGCAGGTGGGCGTGGTTGACGGCGAGTATCGCCGGCCCGGCCGAGGGCACCCGCCAGGCGCCCAGCACCCGGGGCTTCCACAGCCCGCGCATCAGGCCGCTCCCCAGCCTGCGCGCCGCCTCGGCACCGCGCGCTCCGGGCACGGGAGCGGTCACCTGACCGCCGCGCCCTGCCCGGCACGCCGGGCCGCGGCCTGCTCGACCAGGGTGACGACGCACTCGACGACCTGCTCCAGGGTGAGCTCGGTGGTGTCGATCTCCACCGCGTCGTCGGCGCGCTTGAGCGGGGAGGCCTTCCGGGTGGAGTCGGCCCTGTCCCGGCGGGCCAGCGCCTCCTGGGTGGCGGCCAGCCCGGCCGCGTTCGCGCCCGACAGCTCCCCGCTGCGCCGGGCCGCCCGGGCCTCGGGCGAGGCGGTGAGGAACACCTTGAGGTCGGCGTCGGGGAGCACGGCGCTGCCGATGTCCCGGCCCTCCACCACGATCCCCACGCCCTCCGCCGCGGCCTCCGCGGCGATGGACCGCTGAAGCTCGGTGATCCGGGTGCGGACCTGCGGTACGGCGCTGACCGCGCTGACCGCGGCCGTCACCTCCTGGGTGCGGATCGGGCCGGAGGCGTCCGCGCCGTCCGCCGAGATCGCCGGGGCCTTCGGGTCGGTGCCGGAGACGATCGCGGGCCGCCCGGCGGCCTCCGCGATCCGCTCGGGGGCGCTGACGTCGACGTCGTTGCTCAGCATCCACCAGGTCAGGGCGCGGTACTGGGCGCCGGTGTCCAGGTAGCGCAGCGCCAGCCGCGCGGCGACGGCCTTCGAGGTGCTGGACTTGCCCGTGCCCGAGGGGCCGTCGATGGCGACGACCACCGGAGCCGGGACGGCCGGGGAGTCGGGGGTCGCCTCCGGGGAGTTAGCAGACACGCTTCGAGCACCTTTCTCGACATCTCGGGGGCGCGGGCGGCGGTGCGGGGCGTACGGCCCGGGACAAGGCTACCGGCTGCCGGAGGCGCTCACTGCTGCCGGATGGCCCAGCCCCGCTCGCGGAGCGCGTGCTGGAGAGGGCGGACCGCGCCCGGCTCCACCATGAGCTGCACATGACCGGCCTGCTGGCCGGTGGCGTGCTCGATCCGCACGTCCTCGACGTTGACCCCGGCGGCGCCCGCGTCCGCGAAGATCCGGGCCAGCTCGCCGGGGCGGTCGCTGATCAGGACGGCGACGGTCTCGTAGACGGTGGGGGCCTGGCCGTGCTTGCCCGGGACCCGCGCCCGGCCCACGTTGCCCCTGCGCAGCATCCGGGCCACCTCCCCGGCGCCCTCCCGCCGCCGGTCCTCGTCGGAGGACTCCAGGGAGCGCAGCGCGCGCACCGTCTCCGCCAGGTCGGAGGTGACGGACGCGAGGACGTCGGCGACCGGCCCGGGGTTGGCGGAGAGGATGTCCACCCACATCGCCGGATCGGAGGCGGCGATCCTGGTGACGTCCCGAATGCCCTGGCCGCAGAGGCGCACGGCCGTCTCGTCCGCCTCCTCCAGCCGGGCGGCGACCAGGCTCGACACCAGCTGGGGGGTGTGCGAGACGAGCGCCACGGCCTGGTCGTGCGCCTCCGCCTCCATCACCACCGGCACGGCGGCGCAGAGCGCCACCAGCTCCAGGGCGAGGTTGAGGACCTCGGTCTCGGTCTCCGCGGTGGGGGTCAGCACCCACGGCCGTCCCTCGAAGAGGTCGACGCCGGCGGCCAGCGGCCCGCTCTGTTCCCGGCCCGCCATCGGATGGGTGCCCAGGTAGCTGCCCGGGTCGCCGCCCAGCGCGGCCAACTGCCGCCCGGGGCCGCCCTTCACGCTGCCCACGTCCAGGTAGGCGCGGGCCTCCCCGGCCCGCTGGGACTCGGCGACGGTCCCCGCGATGTGCGCGGGCGGCACGGCGACCAGCGCGAGATCGACCCGCTCGGCGGGGGCGTCCTGGGTGCCGGCCCCGAGGGCGGCGGCGGTGCGCACCCGCTCGGTGTCGTGGTCGCGCAGATGGACGCGGACGCCGCGGGCGGTCAGCGCGAGCGCGACCGAGGTGCCGATGAGGCCGGTGCCGATGACGAGAGCGGTGCGCATTGCCTGACGTTGTCCTTGGGGTGCTCGGTGTCCGCGGGTGCCCTCGGCTCCCCGGGACCTGGTGTCCTGGCGTCCCCGCGGCCCGGGGTTATCGGGAGCGCGGGCCTCCCGGCCCCCTCGGGAGTCCCCGGGAAGGGGTTCCGCCGCCACGGCCAGCCTAGGGGCGGCACCGTCCGGATGTGCGCGGTGACCGGCAGTTGAGACGGTACAAGAGAGTCATGATCTTCCACGTGGTGCCGCTCGACGACTGGCTGAGCTTCCCGGACCGCCCCTACGCGCCGCCCGGTTTCGCCGATGACGGGATCATCCGCTGCGCGGCGGACGAGGCGGGCGCGCTGGTGGCGGCGGACACCCACTTCCGCGAGGCGATCGGGCCGGTGATGGCCCTGATGATCGACGAGCGGAAGCTGGACGTGCGGGTGCGCTGGGGCCCCGGCCCCCGCGTCCACGGCCGGATCAACCGCACCGCGGTGGCCGGGATGCTGGAGATCCAGCGAGACGCCGAGGGGAGCGCGCTCTCGCTCAGCATCTGGTCCTGAGCCCGGCCGTCCCGGAGTACGGGTCCCCACGGGGTGGCCGCGGGGGCGGGTTCCGGGGGCTCGTCCCCCGCGGCCTCGCCGTCCGGGGCCGCCGGAACGCCTCCCAGCGGCGGAGGCGCGGGCGCCCGACGGGGCGCGGGAGCGGCGGTGGGGCGCGGGAGCCCGGCGGTGGCTCCGCGCCCGGCGGACCGCCCGCCGCCGTGGACGCCCCGCGCGCGGGAGCCGCCCGGGGCCCGCGCGGGCCGAACGGCCGGGCGAGCCACCGGAGTCGGGGCCGGTGGCGGAGACTGCGGCGGGGCGGTGGGGTGGAGACGGGGGCGGGCGTCGACGGCGGGGAAAGCGTGGAAGAGTGGCCGCAGGAGGTCCAGCTCACCGTGTCCCTGTTCTGGCGGATCTTTCTGCTCAACGCGCTCGTCCTGGTGACGGCCACCGTCGTGCTGCTCTGGGCACCCGTGACCGTCTCCGTGCCGGTCGTGCTCACCGAGGCCGTCGTCGTCACCGGCGGCATGCTCGCGATGCTGCTCGCCAACGGCTTCCTCCTCCGGCTCGGGCTCGCCCCGCTCCAGCGGCTGAACCGGCTCATGCAGACCATCGACCTGCTGCGGCCCGGGCAGCGCCTCCCGGCCAGCGGCCAGGGCGACATCCCCGACCTGCTGCGCGCCTTCAACGAGATGCTGGACCGGCTGGAGACCGAACGCGGCGACAGCAGCGCCCGCGCGCTCTCCGCGCAGGAGGCCGAGCGCCGCCGGGTGGCGCAGGAGCTGCACGACGAGGTGGGCCAGAGCCTCACCGCCGTTCTGCTGGACCTCAAGCGGATCGCCGACCACGCCCCGGACGCGATGCGCGCGGACCTCCGGCAGGCCCAGGAGACCACCCGCGCCAGCCTCGACGAGGTGCGGCGGGTGGCGCACCGGCTGCGGCCCGGCGTACTGGAGGACCTGGGACTGGTCAGCGCGTTGACGGAGCTGGCCGAGGAGTTCGCCGCGCACTCCGGGCTGACCGTGCGCCGCGACTTCGCCGCTCCGCTGCCGCCGCTCGGCGGCGAGGTCGAGTTGGTGCTGTACCGGGTGGCGCAGGAGAGCCTGACGAACACCGCCCGCCACGCGGACGCCTCCGGCGCCGAACTGTCCCTCCGCTCCGAGGACGGGCGGGTGGTGCTCCGCGTCCGGGACGACGGGCGTGGGCTGGGGGCGTCCGGGGAGGGCGCCGGGCTGCGCGGGATGCGGGAGCGGGCGCTGCTGGTCGGCGGCGAACTGAACGTCGGGACGCGCCGTGGGGGCGGCACCGAGGTGCGGCTCCGCGTCCCGCTCGACCACGGCTCGCGGGCGGCGCCGCCGGCGCCCCGGGCGGAGGACCGGACACCGGCCGGGGGCGCGTCCGCCTCCGGCCCGGAGAACCGCACCCAGGAGGGGGAGTGAACGCGATGGCCGGAACGGCCGGAGCCACGGGGCGCGACGGGCGCCGCACCCGGATTCTGCTGGCTGACGACCACGCCCTGGTGCGCCGCGGGGTCCGGCTGATCCTGGACGGCGAGGACGGGCTGGAGGTGGTCGCGGAGGCGGGAGACGGGGCGGAGGCCGTGGAGCGGGCCCGGACGACCCCCGTCGACCTGGCGGTGCTGGACGTGGCGATGCCCCGGATGACCGGTCTCCAGGCGGCCCGTGAGCTGTCCCGCGCCCACCCCGGGCTGCGCATCCTGATCCTGACCATGTACGACAACGAGCAGTACCTCTTCGAGGCGCTCAAGGCCGGGGCCTCCGGCTACGTCCTGAAGTCCGTCGCGGACCGGGATCTGGTGGAGGCGTGCCGGGCGACGATGCGGGGCGAGTCCTTCCTCTACCCCGGCGCGATCACCACCCTCGTGCGGACCTACCTGGAGCAGGCGCGGCGGGGGGACGGTCTGCCCGAGCGCATCCTGACCGAGCGCGAGGAGGAGGTGCTGAAGCTGATCGCCGAGGGTCACTCGGCCAAGGAGATCGCCGCGACGCTCTCCATCAGCGCGAAGACCGTCGAACGGCACCGGGCCAACATGCTCCAGAAGCTCGGGCTCCGGGACCGGCTCGACCTCACCCGCTACGCGATCCGCACCGGCCTCGTCGACCCCTGAGCGCGGACCCCGTACTCCCCCGGGGCCCGGCGCCCGGCCGGACGCGCCACCGCCGTCCCCGGTCGGTGCCGGGGACGGCGGTGGCGCGTGGTGACGGCGGTGGCGGCGGTGGCGGCGTGATCCGGTGTTACAGCCCGACCTCGTTCATCAGCATGCCGACCTCGGTGTTGGTCATCCGCCGCAGCCAGCCCGACTTCTGGTCGCCCAGCGCGATCGGCCCGAAACGGACCCGCACCAGCTTCTCCACCGGGAACCCGGCCTCCGCGAGCATCCGCCGCACGATGTGCTTGCGGCCCTCGTGCAGCGAGACCTCGACCAGGTAGTTCTTGCCGGTGTTCTCGACGATCTTGAAGTGGTCGGCGCGGGCGAAGCCGTCCTCCAGCTCGATGCCGGACTTGAGCCGCTTGCCGAGGTCGCGCGGGAGCGGCCCCTGGATCGCCGCCAGGTAGGTCTTCCGCACCCCGTACCGCGGGTGGGTGAGCCGGTGCGCCAGCTCCCCGTGGTTGGTCAGCAGGATCAGGCCCTCGGTCTCGGTGTCGAGACGGCCCACGTGGAAGAGCCGGGTCTCCCGGTTCTGGACGTAGTCGCCGAGGCACTGGCGGCCGTCCGGGTCCTCCATCGAGGCCACGACACCGGCCGGCTTGTTGAGCGCGAAGAACACGAAGGACTGGGCGGCGACGGTCAGCCCGTCGACCTTCAGCTCGTCCCGCGCGGCGTCCACCCGCAGGCCCTGCTCCCGCACGACGGTGCCGTTGACCTCGACCCTGCCCTGCTCGACCAGCTCCTCGCAGGCCCGGCGGGAGCCCATCCCGGCCCGGGCCAGCACCTTCTGGAGCCGCTCGCCCTCCTGCTCGCCGAAGGTCTTGGGCGGGGCCGCCCGCCGCTCGCTGTGCCGGGCGCGGTTACGCTCCTCGATCTTCGCGTCGTACTCGCGGGGGCGGGCGGGGGCCGAGGCGTTCTTGGCCCGGGCCTTGGGCGCACCGCTCTTGGTGACGTTCCGCGTGGAGTTGCGCAGGGTGCTCTTCGGGGAGTTCCGCGCGCCGCCCCGGCCCGCCGCCGTACCGGACTTACCCGGACCACCGGACTTGCCGGGGCCGCCGGACTTGCCGGAACCGCCGGGCTTACCGGAACCGCCGGGCTTGCCCGGGCCACCGGACCTGCTGGGGCCGCCGGACCGGCCGGACGCGCCGGAGCTCTGCGCCGGGCCGCCGCCCCGACGGCCGGTGTCGCCCCCGGAGCCACCGCGCCCGCCGCGGCCCTCGGAGCCGCCCTGGTCGTAGCGGCGCTCCTCCGGGCGTGGGCGCCCGTCACGCCGCTGCCGGTCGCGCCTGTCGCCCGCGCTCCGGTTGTTCCGGTTGCCGCCGGTGTTCTTGCCGCTGCTTCGCATCAGTGATCCGTCTGGGAGTGGTCGGAGCGATCGGGGTCGTCGCCGCTGTGGTCGTCTACGTCGAACGACGGCACACCCTCCTGGGAGTCCCCCTCGACGGCCTCGGCTTCCGGCAGGAAGGGGGCCAGCTCCGGTAGCTCGTCCAGGCCGCGCAGGCCCATCCGCTCCAGGAAGTAGTGCGTCGTCCGGTACAGGATCGCACCTGTCTCCGGTTCCGTGCCCGCCTCCTCCAGCAAGCCCCGCTGGAGGAGGGTCCGCATCACGCCGTCACAGTTCACGCCACGCACCGCGGAGACCCGGGAGCGGCTGACCGGCTGCCGGTAGGCGACCACGGCCAGCGTCTCCAGCGCCGCCTGGGTGAGCCGCGCCTGCTGCCCGTCCAGTACGAAGCTCTCCACGGCCGCCGCGTACGCGGGCCGGGTGTAGTAGCGCCACCCGCCGGCGACCAGTCGCAGCTCGAAGCCGCGACCCTGCTCGGCGTACTCGTCGGCCAGCTCCCGCACCGCGTCCGCGACCTCGCGCGGGCGGCGGCCCAGCACCTTCGCCAGCCGCTCGACGGTGGCGGGCTCGTCCACGACCATCAGCACCGCCTCCAGCGCGGGCTTCAGCTCCAGTCCGGCGGCGCCGGAGTCGTCCGGCGGCGGGGCGGGGGACGGGACCGCGCCAGGCGGCAGCACGCCCTCGGCGTCCGCGGCGGGGCCCACGTCGTACTCGGCGGACCCGGCGTCGTGTCCCGCAGCCCGCCGCGCGGCCTCCGCGTCGGGCGCGGGTTCGGGGCGGGCGGCGTCCGTGCCGCCCGGGCCTTCCTCCGGCGGCGCCGCCTCCGGCCCCTCGGTGGCCGCGACGGGACCGGCGGGATCGACCGGGGTGACGGGATCGGTGGGGGTGACGGAACCGGCGGGCTCGGTGGGGGCGGTGGTTCCGGTGGGGGTGGGCTCCGTACGGGGGCTGGCGATCAGGCGGGCGGTGCCCTCGGTCCGGGAGGTCTCCCCCGCCCGGTCGGTCTCCTCGGTCATGTCCGCTTCCTCTCCTCCTCCGGCTCGGGCGGGCGGTCGAACTCGTCGGTGACGAGCGGGGCGGCGTCCGCCGCACCGCACCACCGGACGGTCAGCTCGCCGAGGGCCTCGTCCTGGTCCAGCTCGACGGCCCGCTCCCGGTACAGCTCCAGCAGCGCGAGGAACCGCGCCACCACGGTGAGGGTGTCCGGGGCGCCCTCGGTCAGCTCGCCGAAGGTGGCCCGGCCGCGCTCCCGCAGCCGGGCCACCACCACCTCGGCCTGCTCGCGCACGCTCACCAGCGGCGCGTGGATGTGCTCGACGTACACCTGGGGCTTCGCCCGTGGCCGCATCGCCTTGACCGCGAGCCGGGCGAAGCCCTCGGGGCCGATGCGCAGCGCCACCTCGGGCAGCAGCTCGGCGTGGTGCGGTTCGAGCCCGACCGTACGCGGCCAGCGCCGCGCCTCGTCCGCCAGCCGCCCCGCGAAGATCTCGGCGACCCGCTTGTACGCGCGGTACTGGAGGAGCCGGGCGAACAGCAGGTCGCGCGCCTCCAGCAGGGCCAGGTCGGCCTCGTCCTCCACCTCGGCGGCGGGCAGCAGCCGGGCCGCCTTGAGGTCCAGCAGCGTGGCGGCGACGACCAGGAACTCGGTGGTCTGGTCGAGGTCCCACTCCGGGCCTATGGCGCGGATGTGCGCCATGAACTCGTCCGTGACCCGGGAGAGCGCCACCTCCGTGACGTCCAGTTTGTGCCGCGAGATCAGTTGGAGCAGCAGGTCGAAGGGGCCCTCGAAATTGTCCAGGACGACGGTGAACCGCCCGTCCCGCTCCGGCTCCTCCCCCGGCGGTTCCGCCGGGCCGTCCGGCGCCGTGGGCCCGGGGGGTTCGACGGGCGCCGTGGGCTTGGGCTCCCCGGCCCCGGCCGACGGCACGGGTTCCGGGGTGTGCGGCTGGACGGGCTCCCCGTCCGGTGCCGCTCCCTCCCCCGGCGGTTCCGCCAGCCCCTCCGGAGCCGTGGGTTCGGGGTGTTCGACGGGCTCCGTGCGCCGCGTCGGCTCCGTGGACGCGGTGGCCCGGGGGCCGCCGGACTCGGGGAGTTCACCGGGGGGCCGCTCCCGGCTCCCGGCGGACCACGGCGTACTCGCGTCGCCCGGGCCCTGGCCGAGGGGGCGGCGCGGGGACCGGCGCGGTGCGGGAACGCTGTCGTCAGGAGTGGGCATCGCCGGAAGCGTACTGGCATCCCCCCGCCGGACCCCGGAGGGCACCTCGACGGGCGGCGCCGGGCGTCAGCGCCCGCGCAACCGCCGCACCAGGATGCTCGCTTCGCCACGCGACTCCAGGTCAGCGAGGACCACGGCGACCGCCTCGCGGACGATACGGCCCCGGTCGACGGCGAGTCCGTGCTCGCCGCGGAGCACGAGCCGCGCGTGCTCCAGATCCATCAGCTCCTCGGCGGAGACGTAGACGGTGATCTTCTCGTCGTGCCGTTCGCGGCCGCTGGGGCGTCGCTGCGTGGCGCGCCGGGCACGGGGCGAGTCGCCCCCGCCCTGGCGGCTCTTGGCCTGCGCGCGGGCGCCCGGCTGTGCGGACGGGGAGCGGCGCCCGCCGGTCGCCTGCTCCGCCGCGATCCGTCCCCGGCGGGCGGGGGCGGGGTGCTCGGCGGGCTCGGCCGTCTCCGGGCCGCCCGCCGTGTCGGGGCGGGCGGCGGGGAACTCGTCGTCCTCCGGGGCGTGTCCACCGGCGCGCGGCTCACCGCCGTCCGCGGAGTCCCGCGCGGTGCCGGGGTCCCCACCGGTCTCGGGAGACCGCGCGGGCGGAGGTACCGAGGCGGACGCCTCGCCGTTGGCCTGGTTCTGCTGGATCCCCGAGGGCTGCACGGAGGATCCCCCGGTCGTACGGAACAGTTCGTCGGCTGCCGGGAGACTCACTCGGCGTGGCACCGGGCGAGCACCTCCCTGGCGAGTTGGCGATAGGCGGCGGCGCCAACGGAGTTGGAGGCGTACGTCGTGATCGGCTCACCGGCGACCGTGGTCTCCGGGAAGCGGACGGTTCGGCCGATCACCGTGTGGTAAACGTTGTTGTCGAATGCCTCGACGACCCGCGCCAGCACCTCCCGGCTGTGCACGGTCCGGGAGTCGTACATCGTCGCGAGGATGCCGTCGAGCTCCAGCTCCGGGTTGAGCCGCTCCTGCACCTTCTCGATCGTCTCGGTGAGCAGCGCGACCCCACGCAGCGCGAAGAACTCGCACTCCAGCGGCACGATCACCTTGTGTGCGGCGGTGAGGGCGTTCACCGTGAGCAGGCCGAGCGAGGGCTGGCAGTCGATGACGATGAAGTCGTAGTCGTTCAGCAACGGCTGGAGCGCGCGCTGGAGCGTGGACTCCCGGGCGACCTCGCTGACGAGTTGCACCTCGGCGGCGGACAGGTCGATGTTGCTGGGCAGCAGGTCCATGCCGGCCACCGCGGTCTTCAACAGCACCTCGTCCGGGGCGAGTCCGCGCTCCATGAGCAGGTTGTAGACCGTGAGGTCCAGCTCCATGGGGTTCACGCCGAGACCGACGGAGAGCGCGCCCTGCGGGTCGAAGTCGACGAGCAGTACCCGGCGTCCGTACTCCGCGAGCGCGGCACCGAGGTTGATCGTCGAGGTGGTCTTGCCGACCCCGCCCTTCTGGTTGCACATAGCGATGATCTTCGCGGGCCCGTGTTCGGAGACGGGGCCGGGGATCGGGAAGTACGGCAGCGGGCGGCCGGTGGGCCCGATGCGCTCGCGGCGCTGGCGGGCGGCGTCCGGCGCGAGCGTCGCGGCGTACTCCGGATCGGGCTCGTACTCCGCGTCGGGGTCGTAGAAGTGCCCCTCGGGCAGCTCGCCGTAGGCAGGATCGATGTTCTCTGGGTGGCTGTAGTCGGCGATTCGCTCGGCGGACTGACCGTTCGCGCCGTCGCCGGCCATGGCGTTCACGTAGTGGCCGTCCATGCTCTGGTGGGCTGTCGTGCTCGGGTGTCGGGTGGACTGCTGAGGATAGGCGTGGACGCCGAAGGAGCCGACAGCCTCGGGCCCCGAGGGCTGGTGCCCTCGCACAGGCGCTCCTGGATGACCACCCCCGGGAGAAAATGTCGACTCATTCACAAGTCGTCCTACCTCCTTGGCGACCAGGAAACTTCTAAACAGGTCAGCGTGGCACCATGCCGACGGTTGGTGACTCTATGGCGTGTCGGCGGTTCGCAGCAACACAATCCACCGGAGACGGCGCGATGTGTCGGCAACCAGGCGCCCCCGTGTCAAGACCGCTCAGCGCCATCACACCGACGTTATGGCGGAGCAAAACGGTCGGAACACCATGTTCGCGACACGTCACGGAGGGTTGAAGTGGCGCCGCCCACACGGTCGGTGCCCAAACCCCCGTGGGATACGTGACGTTGCTGACGTTCCCCGTACCCCGTTCCCCGGCGCGCATCCCCACCCGCCCCACCACGCCCGACTCTTCCCCGTTCGGCGATCCGCCGTGGACGCGCGCCGGGCCGTCTCACCCGCCCCACCCGGCGGCCTCGCCACCGAATCCGACCGCGCGTTCTCCCCGCTCACCGTCGCGCGGCCACCCGCCCCCGGAACGCGGGGACTTACCCGCGTTCCGCCCCGAACCGGAAACAGATACGAAGGTGAACGGCGGCCGGACGGACGGGAGTTCGCGGGAGTCTCGACGGGACACCGTCACCGGACGGCCACCCCGGAGCGGACCCGCGAGCGGAGAGGCGAGCGGACCCCGGGGCATGCGCGCGGCACCGACGTCCCGTCGGGTGGAGCGAGGACGCTGGGGAGTGGGCGGCACGGTGAGGGAGTTGACCACCGGGACGCGGAGAGGGGGTCAACCCCCCGTGACAAACGTGATGTTGGGGCTGTCCACCCCCAAAAGGTGTCGCCCCGCGAGTCTTTGGGGCACTCGGAGCGCGGGGCGGCGCGCCCCCCACGACGGGGCGCGGCGGCCCGTCCGGCGCGCGGGTCGGCGCACCGGACGGGCCGCGTAACGGCGACGAACTGACCGTGCGCGAACCGCCCTTGGCAGAGGCGCGCCCTCGGCGGGGGCAACGCGTGCGGCGGGCGACCGCGGATCAGCCGAGCAGGGTGCCGAGTTCGCGGACCGGCAGCTCGTGCGCCTCCGCGACAGGGCCGTACACCACCTCGCCGTCATGGGTGTTGAGACCGAGAGCCAGCGCCGGATCCCGGCGCAGCGCCTCGCGCCAGCCGTGGTTGGCGACCTCCAGGATGTACGGGAGCGTGGCGTTGGTCAGGGCGTAGGTGGAGGTGTTGGGTACCGCCCCTGGCATGTTGGCGACGCAGTAGAAGATCGAGTCGTGCACCGGGAAGGTGGGGTCCGCGTGCGTGGTGGGCCGGGAGTCCTCGAAGCAGCCGCCCTGGTCGATCGCGATGTCGACAAGGACGCTTCCCGGCTTCATCCGGGATACCAGCTCGTTGGTCACCAGCTTGGGCGCCCTGGCGCCCGGGATCAGCACCGCGCCGATCACCAGGTCGGCCTCCAGCACGGCGCGTTCCAGTTCGTAGGCGTTGGAGGCGACGGTCCGCACCGTACTGCCGAAGATCCGGTCGGCCTCGCGCAGCTTGTTGACGTCCTTGTCCAGCAGGGTCACGTGGAAGCCCAGGCCCACCGCGATCTGGGTGGCGTTCCAGCCGGAGACACCGCCACCGATCACGACCGCGCGCCCCGCGTGCACACCCGGCACCCCGCCGGGGAGGACTCCGCGACCGCCCGCGTGCTGTCCCGACTCGCCCCAGCGCATCAGGTGGTAGGCGCCCACCTGCGGGGCGATCCGGCCCGCCACCTCGGACATCGGGGCGAGGAGGGGCAGCGCCCGGTTGGCGGTCTCCACCGTCTCGTAGGCGATGGCCGTGGTGCCCGACGCCAGCAGGGCGTCCGTGCAGGGGCGGGACGCGGCCAGGTGGAGGTAGGTGAAGAGGGTCTGGTCCTTACGGAGGCGGTGGTACTCCTCCCGCACCGGCTCCTTGACCTTCAGCAGCAGGTCAGCGGTGGCCCACACCTCGTCGGCCGTGCCGAGGAGGGTGGCGCCGGCGGCGGTGTACTCCTCGTCCGGGATGGAGGAACCCACTCCGGCCCCTCGCTCGACGTACACCTCGTGGCCGCTTCGCACGAGTTCCAGCACACCGGCCGGGGTTCCGGCCACCCGGAACTCGTTGTTCTTGACTTCGCGGGGGATACCGACCTTCACGTCAATCACAGTCCTTGGCTCAGGGGTTCGGAGGACAGGGACGGCCGGGGCACGTCCCGTGATCTCCCGGTATGTATGGGTGGATACCGAGCGACATCAGGGACGCAGGGAAAACCGGCACGAGTCGATCGATACCGCTCCATACCCGCAGGTGGCGGCATGGAACGGTGCGGACCAACGCGAACCCAGACGGATACCCACGGAGGGCCACGGCGCGACCATTCTAATGAAGGATCTCGCACTGTCTAGCCTTACAAAGGGTCCATCTAATCGCGCCTTGCTATATGTTTCCCAGGTAACGCGATCAGACACCGGTGGCGGTAGTTCCGTTTTCCGGGCTCCGGACCGCCCCCTCCGCCGCCGCCCGGTCCAGCAACCGCTGACCTGCCCGTCCCCGCTCCCGCGCGGCCCGGCGCTCGCCCACCCGCTCCAGCGCTCCGGCCAGCCGCAGGTTGACATGCCCCTCCAGCCGCGGGTCCCCCGCGCGTTCGGCGGCGGACAGCGCCTGCTCCCAGGCGCGCAGCGCCTCCTTCGGCCGCCCGGCCCGGTCCTGCGCCTCGGCGACCTCCGCCAGCGCCCGCGCCCACGCCCAGGTGTCCCCCAGCCGCCGGAGCAGCGCCGCCGCGGCGCGCCACTCGCGCAGCGCCTCGCCCCAGCGCCCGGACCGGCCCAGCACCGCGCCGAGCCTGCCGTGCAGCCGGGCCGCCGCCGCGCCGTCCCCGCCCCGCGCCTGCCGTCCGGCGAGCGCGCGCCCGTACCAGTCGGCGGCGCGGGACCAGTCCTCCTGTTCCGCGTGGGTGTCGCCGATCGACTCCAGAGCCCGGCAGGCGGCCAGCTCGTCCCGGGCGGCGCGGGCCGCGTCCAGCGCGGCCCGGTAGCGGGCGAGCGCCTCCGGCAGCCGCTCCGCGTGCGCGTCGAGGTCGCCCAGGTTCAGCAGGGCCGCGGCCTCCTCCCGGGCCGGGCCACCGCGCGCGGCGACCCGCAGCACCAGCTCGTGCAGCCGGTAGACGTCCGGGGCCGACTCCTCGGGCGTCCGGTGCGCCTCCAGGGCGCGGGCGAGGGCCGAGACCATCCGGCGGGCCAGACTGTCCAGTTCGCCCCCCTCCTCGACGGCCGAGCGGACGGCGGTCAGCAGCGCCGGACGGCGTGCCGTCAGCCAGTCCCGGGCCTCGGCCGGGCTCTCGAAGCGCAGGGGGCGGGGCTGCGCTGCGAGACGTTCCCGCGCCGGTGAACCGGCTGGTTCGGTGACGGCGCGGCACGCCTGGAGCTGCCGCACCATCCGCTCCAGCATCCGGGCCCGGGCCAGCAGCGCCTCGCTCTCCCGCTCCCGCTCGGCGAGTTCGGCGCGGAGCAGCGGGTCGAGGCAGCCGGGTACCGCGTAGCGGTCCGGGGGGAGCGCGCGCAACAGCCCCAGCCGCTCCAGGTCGGTCAGGATCGCGATGGCCTCCGGCACCGCGCATCCGGCGAGCGCGGACGCGCCGTGCGCGTCGGCGACACCGCCGGGGGCGAGCGTCAGCAGGCGGGCGAGCCGGGCCGTCGGTGCCGGGAGGGCGTCGTAGGCCAGCCGGAAGGCGCGGGTCAGCGGGGTGCGGGTGCCCGGCTCCCCGGAGGGCGCGGTCCCGGGGCGGGCGAGGGCCCGGGCGGCGTCCGCGACCGAGGCCGTCGGGTGCGCGCTGAGCCATCCGCCGGTCAGCGCGAGCGCGGCGGGCAGGTCCCCGCACGCCTCGGCCAGCAGTTCCGCCCCGCGCGGGTCGACGGTGATCCGGGGCGCGGATCCGGCGCGGCGGGCGAGGAGTTCGACGGCGGAGGCACGGTCCAGTCCGCCGAGCGCGCAGGGCCGTACGTCGGGGACGCCGGTGAGCGGGCCGGAGGAGACCGCGACGACCAGGCACTCGCGGCTGTCGGGCAGCAGGTCCAGCAGGTGCGCCGGGTCCGCCACGTCGTCCAGGAACAGCACGGCGGCGCGTCCGGTGAGGGCCGTGCGGACCGCCTCGGTCAGCTCCTCCTCCCCCGCTCCCGGTGGGACCCGCGGCCCGTCGAGTGTGGCGAGGATCTCGCGGGCGGCCTGTTCGACCGGCACCGGTTCTCCGTGGGGGTCGGTGAGCCGGGCGCGCAGCACCCCGTCCGGGTAACGGTCGGCGACACCGCGCACGAACGCCTCGGCCAGGGTGGTGCGTCCGGAGCCGGGCACGCCCGCGATCAGCAGCACCCGGCTGTGGGGGGAGGGACGTCCCGCGAGGGTGTCGAGCCCGGCGTGCTCGATGTCGGTGGCCAGCTGGCGCAGTTCACGGCGGCGGCCCAGGAAGTCGGCTGGCGGCCGGGCCGGCGAGCCGGGGCGTTCGGCGGGCGGGGCGTGCACCCGGGCGGCGGGGGCGGTGGGGGTGCCGGAGGCGGTGGGCCCGCTGGGGGCCGGACGGTTCGCGGCTTCCCCGGTCCGGGGCTCCGGGGCCGGAACGGGCGGGACGGGAGACCCGGTGGCCGCGACGGTCCCGGCCGGGGAGTCGGCGGGGAGTGGGGAGCTGGCGGACGCGGGCTCCACCGGGGCCTCCTCGGTGGGGCTTCCCGCGCGCTCCGTGGCTTCCTCGGTGGGGCTTCCCGTGGGACCGGCGTCGGGACCCTCCGGACGGTCCGTCGTGCCCGCCGGACCCGCCGGGCTCGCCGGATCAGTCGGTTCTGTCGGGTCTGTCGGGTCTGTCGGGTCCGTCGTGGGGGCGGGGGTTTCCGCTGGCTGAACCGCCTGATCCGTCACCGGTACGCTCCCGTCCACCTGAGCCTGCGCGCACGAGCCCGCGGGCCGCCGCCGGTTCACACCGCCCCGGACGGCTCGTCCCGGGCGCCGTGGGCCCGGGCCCACGGCGGTCCGTGCCCGGGGCACCGCGCCGGACGTACGGACGCCTCCCGGGCGTGCGGCCCGGAAGCGGTCCCTCATACGGCGGGGCGCGGCGCTCGCCGTCGGCTCCCCACGTGGGCCCGAGGACGTACCGGGTGGCACGCCGTTCGGACCATGTGATCCAAGAAAAAGCACCTTAGTTCACCCGGGGAAGGGGCGTCGGGGCGCGCGGCGGCTCGGATACGGAAGCTCACCACTTCGGTCCAGCGGCCCCGGGGCACGCTCCGGGCGCCCCCGGCGACCGGCGGGCGAGGGGGCGGACGGGGATCACGTCCGCCACCACACGCGCCCACCTGATCCGCCCGGGCCCCCGGATCCGTCGGGCTACGGCCGGGCCCGGCGACTCCGCGTCAGGACGGCTGGAAGGGGCGGGCGGGCCAGGGCGCCTCGGCGGGGCGCAGTCCCTCCAGCCCCTCGGCCGAGGAGCGGGCCGCGTGGAGCGCCAGCGCCCCCACCACCAGGCAATTGTTGTGCAGCCGCCCGGCGAGTGCCCCCTGGACCAGCTCGTCCAGCGGGACCCGGGCCAGCTCCATCGCGGCCTCCTCGGCGAACACGGCGAACCGCTCGCCCTCCGCCTCGGTGACCCCACGGGCGAGGAAGATCCGGACGGCCTCGTCGCAGCCGCCGGGCGTGGTGTACACGTCGACCAGCACACGCCAGTCCGTGGCCTGGACGTGGGCCTCCTCGTACAGCTCGCGCTCGGCCGCGTGGAGCGGGTTCTCGCCGGGGACGTCGAGCAGTCCGGCCGGGATCTCCCACAGCTTCCAGCGCACCGGGTGCCGGTACTGGCTGAGCACCAGCACCCGGTCCTCCTCGTCCAGCGCGAGCACCGCGACCGAGCCCGGGTGGACCTGGTAGTCGCGCCGCGCGACGCCGCCGTCCGGCATGACCACGTCGTCCGTGCGGACGCTGGTCTTCTTGCCCTGGAAGGGGGTGGCCGTCCCGGTGACGCGCCACTCCTCCGGTACGTCGACGAGTTCGGGGTGCTCCGCCATCGTCAGGCTCCCTCTCCAGCGTTCGCCGCGGTCCCGGGGTGCGCCGGGTCGCTCAGCCCGTCCGGCTCGGCGCCGGTGGCCAACGGCCCGCTGGTGGACCGCTCCGCCTGCCGCTCCACCGCGGCCCGGGCGAGCCCGGCGAACAGCGGGTGCGGACGGGTCGGCCGGGAGCGCAGCTCCGGGTGGGCCTGGGTGGCGATCAGGTACGGGTGGACCTCGCGGGGGTACTCGACGTACTCGACCAGCCGGTTGTCGGGGGAGGTTCCGGAGAACACCAGCCCCGCCTTCTTCTCCAGCTCGCTCCGGTACTGGTTGTTGACCTCGTACCGGTGCCGGTGGCGCTCCTCGACGTACGGCTCACCGCCGTACACCTCGCGCGCGATCGAGCCCTCGGCGAGCTTGGCCGGGTAGAGCCCCAGCCGCATGGTGCCGCCGAGATCGCCGTCCCCGGCGACGATGTCCAGCTGCTCCTCCATGGTGGAGATCACCGGATGCGCGGTGCCCTGGTCGAACTCGGTGCTGTTGGCGTCCGCGATACCCGCCAGGTTGCGGGCCGCCTCCACCACCACGCACTGGAGGCCCAGGCAGAGCCCGAGCAGCGGCAGCCGGTTCTCCCTGGCGTACCGGATCGCGCTGACCTTGCCCTGGACACCGCGGTCGCCGAATCCGCCCGGGATACAGACCGCGTCGCAGTCGGCGAGCTGTCGCGCCGCGCCCTCCGGGGTACGGCAGTCGTCCGAGGTGACCCACTTGATGTGCACCCGGGCCCGGTTGGCGAAGCCGCCGGCGCGCAGCGCCTCGGTGACCGAGAGGTAGGCGTCCGGCAGGTCGACGTACTTGCCGACGAGCGCGACGGTCACCTCGTGGTCGGGCTCGTGGACCCGGCGCAGCAGGTCGTCCCACTGGCTCCAGTCCACGTCCCGGAAGGGCAGGTCCAGTTTCCGGACGACGTAGGCGTCGAGCCCCTCGGTGTGCAGGACCTTCGGGATGTCGTAGATCGACTTCGCGTCGATGGCGGCGACCACGGCGGCGTCGTCGACGTCACACATCAGCGAGATCTTCCGCTTGATCGCGGTGGGCACCTCGCGGTCGGCGCGCAGCACGATCGCGTCCGGCTGGATGCCGATGTTCCGCAGCGCCGCGACCGAGTGCTGGGTCGGCTTGGTCTTCAGCTCCCCGGACGGGCCGATGTACGGCAGCAGCGAGATGTGCACGACGAAGACGTTGTCCCGCCCCACCTCGTGCCGCACCTGCCGGACGGCCTCCAGGAACGGGAGCGACTCGATGTCCCCGACCGTGCCCCCGACCTCGGTGATCACGACGTCGACGTCGTCGGTGGCCATCCGCCGGATGCGGTGCTTGATCTCGTTGGTGATGTGCGGGATCACCTGGACCGTGTCACCCAGGTACTCGCCGCGCCGCTCCTTGGCGATCACCGAGGAGTAGACCTGCCCGGTGGTGACGTTGGCGGAGGCGTCCAGGTCGACGTCGAGGAAGCGCTCGTAGTGCCCGAT
This sequence comes from Streptomyces sp. AJS327, assembly GCF_013450295.1. Lineage (GTDB taxonomy): Bacteria > Actinomycetota > Actinomycetes > Streptomycetales > Streptomycetaceae > Streptomyces. Next base: position 1,586,479 of record NZ_SKBR01000001.1, on the reverse strand, counting down.
GTCGAGGTCAGTCTCGGCACCGTCGTTGGTGACGAACACCTCACCGTGCTGGAAGGGGTTCATCGTGCCGGGGTCGACGTTGAGGTAGGGGTCGAGCTTCTGCATCGTCACCCGCAAACCCCGTGCCTTGAGCAGCGCGCCCAGGCTGGAGGCGGTGAGCCCCTTGCCGAGCGAGGAGGCGACGCCCCCGGTGACGAAGAGGTGCTTGGTCGTCATGGTTGCAGGCGGCATGGCCAAGTGGGGCTCCCGTGGTCGCGTGGTGGAGTGCGGCGGACGCCCTGCCACGATGCACGGGGGCCGACGCTGCGGTTCGGGGGGCTGCCGCGCCGACGGGATCCCGGAAGGGAAGAGGCCGATTCGACGGATGAGCTGGGCCCACCGGTCCACGGGCTACCAGGGTATCAGCGACCGTCCGAGCCGCCCCTCGGAGGACGTCCACGGACCTCGGAACGCCCTGGGAACGCCCTGGGAGCGGCCCTGGGAGCGGGCGCGGACCGGACCTGGGCGCGGCCCGCGGAACGGGTCCCGGCGCGGGCCCGGGTGGGCGGCCGGGCGGCGCCGGGTCCGCCGCGCGGAGCTGGTGGGACGGAATCGGTCCAGGCGTGCCACAGCAGGGCCCTTTCTGCTCTACCGTGGCGGTCAGATCACGGCGGTCGCGTCCGGCCGGTCGTTCACCCCTCACGCCACACCCTCGCGGTGGCCGTCGGGCGGGTCCCGCCGCCGCGTCGTACCCTGCCCGGTACCTCTCCGGGCGGGTTGGGAAATCGCAGGTCATGTCGGGCGTCCCACGGGGACGCCACGCCACAGTTCGACTGGAGACGCACGTGGCTGGGCGTATCGAGGATTACGCACTCATCGGGGATATGCAGACCGCCGCCCTCATCGGACGGGACGGTTCGGCCGACTGGCTCTGCCTCCCCAGATTCGACTCGCACGCGGTGTTCGCGAGTCTGCTGGGCACGGAGGAGCACGGCTTCTGGCGGCTCGGCCCCGCGCACGCGGCCGGAGGGGAACCCCCTCCGGCCGACCGCAGGCGCTACCGGGGGGACTCCCTCATCCTGGAGTCCGAGTGGGACACCCCACGCGGCTCCGTCCGGGTCATCGACTTCATGCCGCCGCGCGGGACGCACGCCCCGCAACTCGTCCGGATCGTGGAGGGGGTCAGCGGCCGGGTGCCGATGCGCTCCGCGCTGCGGATGCGCTTCTCGTACGGCTGGGTGGTGCCGTGGGTGCACCGGGTCGACCACCGCACCGCGGCCGTCGCCGGGCCCGACTCGGTGTGGCTGGACAGCGACGTCGAGACCTACGGCCAGGACCTCACCACCTACTCGGACTTCACCGTGAAGGCCGGGGACCGGATCGCGCTCGCCATCAGCTGGCAGGCCTCGCACCGGGAGCCGCCGGAGCCACCGGAGGCCGAGTCCGCGCTGGAGGTCACCGAGGAGTTCTGGCGCGAGTGGGTGGAGCAGTGCACCTACCAGGGCCCGTACCGGGAGGCGGTGGTCCGCTCGCTGATCACCCTGAAGGCCCTGACGTACGCGCCGACCGGCGGGATCGTCGCGGCGCCCACCACCTCGCTCCCGGAGGACATCGGCGGCTCCCGGAACTGGGACTACCGCTTCACCTGGCTCCGGGACGCGGCGATCACCCTCTCCTCGCTGCTGCGCACCGGCTACCGGGAGGAGGCGCGGGCCTGGCGCGAGTGGCTGCTGCGCGCCGTCGCGGGCGATCCGGAGAACCTCCAGATCATGTACGGCATCGCGGGCGAGCGCGAGTTGGGCGAGATGGAGCTGAGCTGGCTGCCGGGGTACGAGAACTCGGCGCCCGTCCGGGTGGGCAACGGCGCCGCCGGACAGCTCCAGCTGGACGTGTACGGGGAGGTCACCGAGGCGCTGCACCTGGCGCACATGACCGGTCTGGGCCGGAACGACTACGCGCAGCTCCTCCAGCTCAACCTGATCCGCTACCTGGAGAAGCACTGGACCGAGCCGGACGAGGGCATCTGGGAGGTGCGCGGACCGCGTCGGCACTTCGTGCACTCGAAGGTGATGGCCTGGGTCGCGGTCGACCGCACGGTGAAGCTGATCGAGTCCGGTGAGGTGGACGGTCCGCTGGACCGCTGGCGCGCGCTGCGGGACGACATCCACCGCGAGGTCTGCGAGAAGGGGTACGACAAGGAGCGGAACACCTTCACCCAGTCCTACGGCTCCCAGGAGCTGGACGCCTCCCTGCTGCTCATCCCGCAGATGGGCTTCCTGCCGCCGGACGACAAGCGGGTCATCGGCACCATCGAGGCGATCCAGCGGGAGCTGTCCACCGAGGACGGCTTCGTCATGCGGTACCCGACCTCCAGCGGCCCCGACAACGTCGACGGGCTGGAGGGCGACGAGGGGGCCTTCCTCGCCTGCTCGTTCTGGCTGGCCGACGACCTCGCGATGATCGGCCGGGTGGAGGAGGCACGGCAGCTCTTCGAGCGGCTGCTCGCGCTCCGCAACGACCTGGGCCTGCTCGCGGAGGAGTGGGACCCCCGGCTCCAGCGTCAAGTGGGCAACTTCCCGCAGGCGTTCAGCCATGTGCCGCTGATCGACACCGCCCTGCGGCTGACCGCCTCCGGCGCCTACGGCGCCTGAGCACGCGCTCCCCCGTCCACACGGGCGGGGGGCAGCACCGACCCGGCGGAGCCCGGACCGCGCCCCACCGGGGCTCCGGTCCTCCGCCACCCGGCGTCGGCGGCCACCGCGGCACACCGCGCGTCCCCGACGCCCTCTCCGCTCTCTCACGCGCCACTCCCCCGCGCCCCGACCCCCGCCGAACGCGGCCCGGTGGGGCGGACAGTTCAGTGCGCGCCGGTCATCTCGTCGTAGACGCTGAGCACATGGGCGACCGTGTCCGCCTCGGTCGCCCAACTCGCAGCCTGGGCACGCCCGGCGGCGATCAGCCGCTCCCCGCGCTCCGGCGAGCGCAGCAGACCGGACACCGCGCCCGCCAGCGCATCCGGATCGTCCTTCGGCACCAACAGCGCCCCGTCCCCGACAAGTTCGGGCACGCCGCCGACCGCGCAGGCCACCAGCGGCACCCCGGCGCGCAGCGCCTCCTGGGCCAGCGGCGACCGCGCCTGGTGCCGCGCGGGCAGCAGCGCGACGTCGGCGCGGGCCAGCAGGTCGATGGCGTCTCCGGGAGGTCCCACCAACCGGGCGGGCAGCGCCTCCTGTTCGATACGGCGCTGGAGCGCGGGCCGGGCCGGGCCCGCACCGGCGATGGCCAGGACCGGTTCCGGGGTGAGGTGGCGCCAGGCGCGCGCCGCCGTCAGCAGCGTCCCGAGGCCGTGGTGACGGTCGAGGCGTCCGGCGGTGAACAGCAACGGGCGCCGCACAGCGTCAAGTTGGGCGTGCAGCGGCTCGTCGGTGACCGGTCCCGGAGGCCGCCCGGCGGAGGCGCACCGCTCGGGGTGCGGCAGGCCGACCGGGGCGAGCCGGGCGTCCCGCGCGCCGCACGCCCGGGCGGAGTCGACCAGTTCGGCGGTCGCGCCCAGCATCACCTCGGCCGCCCGCGCCACCCGCCGCTCCAGGAGCCGGACGAGCGGTCCCCTCGCGCCCTCGCCGTAGTCCCGGTTGTGCCAGGTGACGACGAGCCGGACGGAGCCGCGCAGGGCGCTCAGCGCCAGTGCGGCCAGCATTCCGGAGCGCAGCCCGTGCGCGTGGACCAGGTCGGCTCCGGCGCAGACCGCGCGCAGCGCGGCGACGGCCTCCGGCCCGCCCTGCGCCGGGACGGCCGCGAACCGCGCCCCGGCGCCGGTGAACCCGTACCGTGACTCGGCGCCGGGACCCGCGCAGACGGTCACCCGGACCCCGCGTGCCACCAGCCCCTCGGTCAGCGAGCGCACGTGCGCGGCGGTCCGGGTCGAGGAGACCCCACCGGACGCGGGGGACGCCCCGCCCAGCACCTGCACGACGCGCAGTGGCGCCCGACCGAGGAGTGGCCCGTGCGGAGGAGGGGTGGGGCTCACGGTGGTCAGGCTCCTGGCTGCGGTCGACGTGGGCGAGCGGACGTCCGGCACGGACCGCGGTCCGGCGCGGGCCCGGCAGGGGGGGCACCAGGCTCCCGCGCGGCCCGGCGACCGGCCCAGCATGCCAGGAGCGGCGGGTTCGCCGGCACCTGAGCCCCCGTCAGACGGGGGCGCGCGTCGCGCCCCACACCGTGGGATCACTCAGCCGGGTGAGGTCAGAGCCGCGCGCCCCCGCACACCACCGCGCTCCGCGCGCGCGTCCCGCCCGCGCGCCGGGTCCGGCCGGAACGGGCCGGGGAGCGGCGGGAAACCACCGGAACCTCCCGGGCGTCGGCCCCGGGAGCGGCCGACGACGGTCCCGGGGCCCGGCCCGGCATCCGCCCAGGTTCCGCCCGGTCCGCCCGAGGTCCGCCGAGGAACGCGAGGGTGGCGCGGGCGGGCCGTCTCAGACCTCGGAGCGGGCCGTCTCCAGCAGCTCCTCGGCGTGGGCCCGGGCCAGCTCCGAGTCCTCCTGGCCCGCGAGCATCCGGGACAGCTCGCGCACCCGCTCCTCGCCCTCCAGCGCCTGCACCCCGCTGCTCGTGACCGAGCCGTCGCCGGTCTTCCGCACCACCAGGTGACGGTCCGCGAAGGCCGCGACCTGCGGCAGGTGCGTCACCACCACCACCTGCGCGGACCGGGCGAGCCGCGCCAGCCGCCGCCCGACCTCGACCGCCGCCTTGCCGCCGACCCCGGCGTCCACCTCGTCGAACAGGTAGCTGGGGACGGGCGCGGCGCCCGCGAAGACCACCTCGACCGCCAGCATCACCCGGGACAGCTCACCGCCGGAAGCGCCCTTGGCGATGGGCCGGGGCGGAGCGCCCGGGTGCGGCGCGAGCAACAGCTCGACCTCGTCGGCGCCGTGCGGGCCGTAGGCGACGTTCCGTCCGTCCAGCTCGATCCCGGACTCCTCGTCGGCGGCCTCGCCGTGCCCGATGGTGAACGACACCCGGGCGTGTGGCATGGCGAGTTCGGCGAGTTCCGCCGTCACCGCCTCGGCGAAGCGCCGGGCGGCCTCGGTGCGCGCCTCGGTCAACGCGTGGGCGAGCGTGCCGAGTTCGGCGCGCAGCCCGGCGTGCTCGGCGGTCAGCTCCGCGATCCGCTCGTCGTCGCCGTCCAGTTCGGAGAGGCGGGTCGCGCTCTCCTCGGCCCAGCCGAGCACCTCCGCGATGTCCGCGCCGTACTTGCGGGTGAGCTGGGCCAGCGCGGCGCGCCGCTCCTCCACCGCGGCCAGCCGCAGCGGGTCGGCGTCCAGGTCGTCGGCGTAGCCCGCGAGTTCACCGGCCACGTCGGACAGCAGGATGGACACCTCGCCCAGGCGTTCCGCGAGGGCGGCGAGCGCCGGGTCGTGCGACCGCACCGCCTCCAGGGCCCGGTGCGCCCCGGCGACCAGGGTGGCCGCGTCCACGCCCTCCGGGTCGGCCGGATCCCCGGCCAGCGCGCCGTGCGCCGCGGTGGCGGCGGAGGCCAGCGCCTCGGCGTGCCCCAACCGCTCGGCCTCGGCGGCCAGTTCGGTGTCCTCACCGGGACGCGGCTCCACCTCCGCGATCTCCGTGAGGCCGAAGCGGAGCAGGTCCGCCTCCTGGGCGCGCTCCCGGGCCCGCGTGGTGATCTCCGTCAGTTCGCTGGAGACGGCGCGCAGCCGCTGGTACGCCTCGCCGTAGGCGGCGAGCGGCTTGGCCACGGCCTCGCCCGCGTACCGGTCGAGCGCCTCCCGCTGCCGCGCGGGGCGCAGCAGCCCCTGCTGGTCGGTCTGGCCGTGCACCGCGACGAGGTCGCCGCTCAGCTCGGCCAGCAGCCCGATCGGGGCCGAACGGCCGCCGAGGTGGGCGCGGGAGCGCCCCTCCGCCGAGACACTGCGACTGATCAGCAGGGCGCCGTCGTCCAGTTCGGCACCGGCCTCGCTCGCCCTGCGCGCCACCGGGGACTGGGGAGGGACGAGCAACCGCCCCTCCACCACGGCCGACTTCGCGCCGAACCGCACCAGACCGGCGTCGGCCCGGCCGCCGAGCAGCAGGCCGAGGCTGGTCACGACCATGGTCTTCCCGGCTCCGGTCTCGCCGGTCACCGCGGTGAAACCGGGGGCCAGCTCGACGACGGCGTCGTCAATCACGCCCAGGGACTGGATCCGCATCTCCTCCAACACGGGTACGACCATACGAGGTCACCCGGTGGCCGCCCCACCCCTGGTCCGGGTGACGCCTCCGTCGTACCCGGGCACGGTGGGGCGAGCGGGACCGGAATCCCGGCCTCCCAGACGCCGCGCGCGCCCCGGCGGCGGCCCCGGGAGGGAAGGCGTTCCGGGTGGTGCTCCGGAGCCCGGCGAGTTCGGTCGTGTGCGGCCGGACCTCGCGGGAGGGGCCGCCGCGCCCCGAACCGGACGCGGCGCCGGGCTCGTTGACCGGCGCGGGGCTCGGGGCGGAGACGGCGGGGCCGCCGTCAGCGCGGGGCGCCGCGCCAACCGCCCACCGGAAGCGCGAACTTGGCGACCAACCGGTCGGTGAAGGAAGCGTGGTGCAGACGGGCGAGCCGCACCGGCACGGAGCCGCGGCGCACCTCGACCCGCGCGCCGGGGGCGAGTTCGACGCTGCGCTTGCCGTCACACCACAGCACGCCGCCGGGGGTGTCCGGCTGGACCTCCACCGCGAGCACCGAGTCGGGCGCCGTCACCAGCGGCTTGGCGAACAGCGCGTGCGCGCTGATCGGCACCATCAGCAGCGCCTCCACCTCCGGCCAGACCACGGGGCCACCGGCGGAGAAGGCGTAGGCGGTGGACCCGGTGGGGGTGGCGCAGACCACACCGTCGCAGCCGAAGCTGGAGACGGGGCGGCCGTCCACCTCCGTCACCACCTCCAGCATCCGCTCGCGCGCCGCCTTCTCCACCGACGCCTCGTTCAGCGCCCAGTCGACGTGCGCCGGGGCGCCGTCGTTCCGCACCAGCACGTCGAGCGTCATCCGCTCCTCGACCTCGTACGCGCGGCGCACGACGCGGTCCACGACCTGGCCCAGGTGGTCGCGCTCCGCCTCCGCGAGGAAGCCGATCCGCCCCAGGTTGACGCCGAGCATCGGCACCCCGGAGGCGCGGGCGAACTCGGCGCCGCGCAGCAGGGTTCCGTCCCCGCCGAGCACCACCAGCAGCTCACAGCCCTCGGCCGCGTCCGGGGTGGGGGTGACGGTCTCCACGGGGCCGGGCAGCGGCAGGTTCACCGCCTCCTCGTCCAGCACCCGGACCTGCACGCCGCAGCGGAGCAGCCCCCGCACCACGAGTTCCGCGCTGCGCACGGCGGCGGGCCGTCCGGTGTGCGCGAGCAGGAACACGGTGCGGCTCCCCGGCTCCTCCGACGGCTTCTCCGCCTCGCGGGGCGCGGTCTGTCCGGCGTGCGCGCCGCTCCGCCCCCGCTCCGCTCCGCCGGGCCCGCTCGTCTCGTCCGTCGCCGTCACTTCGGCCCCTCCGCCACCGCTCGGTCCAGCTCGGCCGGGTCGAGCGGTGCCGCTCCGGCGCGCAGCCACAGAAAGTACTCAACGTTGCCCGAGGGGCCCGGCAACGGGCTCGCGGTGACCCCGCGCACCCCCAGCCCCAGCTCCTCCGCCCGCCGCGCGACGGTGCTCACCGCCTCGGCCCGCAGCCGGGCGCCGCGCACCACGCCGCCGCTGCCCAGGCGTTCCCTGCCGACCTCGAACTGCGGTTTCACCATCAGGACCAGGTCCGCTTCGGGGACGGTGCAGCGGCGCAGCGCGGGGAGCACCAGCCCGAGCGGGATGAACGAGAGGTCACCGACGACGAGTTCGACGGGTTCGCCGACCTGCTCCAGGGTGAGCGAGCGCACGTTGGTGCGGTCCAGGGTGGTCACCCGCTCGTCGCTCCGCAGCGACCAGGCGAGCTGCCCGTACCCCACGTCGACGGCGACGACCTGGCGCGCCCCGGCGCGGAGCAGCACATCGGTGAAGCCGCCGGTGGAGGCGCCGGCGTCGAGCGCGCGGCGCCCCCGGACGCGGAGTCCGCCCGGGGTGAACGCCTCCAGCGCCCCGGCGAGTTTGTGGCCGCCGCGCGAGACGTAGTCCGGATCGTCGGCGTCCTCGCGGACCAGCAGCGCGGCGCTGGTCTCCACCTGGGTCGCGGCCTTGCTCGCGACGTTCCCCCCCACCGTGACCCGCCCGGCGGCGATGAGCTGGCCGGCGTGCTCCCGCGAGCGGGCGAGGGAGCGGCGTACCAGCTCCGCGTCGAGTCGGCGTCGTGCCACGGTCAGCTCCCCGGTGCGGGTCGGTCGAGGGCCGCGAGGGTGTCGCGCAGCCCGCGGTGCACATCCTCGTACACCTCCAGGTGGCCCGAGACACCGAGGTGGTCGGCGTCCCCGAGCCTCCGCAGCCCGGCGTCGACCGGGGGGTGGCCGGTCAGCTCGACCGCGATCCCGAGCGGACGCGGACCCTCCGCGTCCGGCTCCGGTTCCGCCGCCTCCGCCCCGGGCTCCGGGCCGGGCTCCACCCCGGATTCCGACCCGGGTTCCGGTTCGGGGCGCCGCGGTGACCCGCCCTCCGGTCCGCCGGTCGCACGCGGGGGGTCCGGCCGCTCCGGAAGGGCGGCTTCCCCGAGTGGGATGGGCTGTTCGGCCACAGGGTGTTCGCGCGGCTCCGCCTCGTTCATGCCCCCGACGCTACCCGCTCGCCGGGCGCGCCGTACCCGCGCGCCGTACGCCGTCGTGGCCGCTCCGCGGCCCGGCGCGGCGCGGGCGTGGCCCGGTGGGGGCCCGCGCCGTCGAGTGGGCGAGGGCACCGGGCGGGCGCGGGTGCCGAAGCGTCGCCGCTGGACGGGGTGTGGATCGCGCGGGACGCGCCCCGGGGGCCTCCGGTGCGCCGGGTACGCGGCGCGGGAGCGCGCGGCCGGGACGCCACGAGGCCGCCCCGGGCGAGACGCCAGCCGTGCGGGCGGGGACGCCGTCCGCCCGGTGGGCGGCAACCGTCAGGCGGTCCGGGCCCGTTCGCGTGCGGCGGGGACCACCAGCGGGGTGCCGGTCTCCGGATCCGGGATCACCCGGCAGGGCATGCTGAAGACGGTCTCCACCAGGTCGGCGGTGACCACCTCGGAGGGCGGTCCCTCGGCGACCACGGTGCCGTCCCGCATCGCGATCATGTGGGTGGCGTAGCGGGCCGCGTGGTTGAGGTCGTGCAGCACCGCGACGAGGGTGCGGCCCTGTTCCTCGTGCAGCCGGGCGCAGAGGTCGAGCACCTCGATCTGGTGGGCGATGTCGAGGTAGGTGGTGGGCTCGTCGAGCAGCAGCAGCGGCGTCTGCTGGGCCAGCGCCATCGCGATCCAGACGCGCTGGCGCTGGCCGCCGGACAGCTCGTCGACGTAGCGTCCGGCGAGTTCGGTGACCCCGGTCGCGGCCAGGGACTCCGCGACGACCCGCTCGTCCTCGTCGGACCACTGCCGCAGCAGCCCCTGGTGCGGGTACCGCCCACGGCCCACCAGATCGCTGACGGTGATCCCGTCCGGGGCGATGGACGACTGGGGCAGCAGGCCCAGGGTGCGGGCCAGCTTCTTCGCGGGTATCCGGGCGATGTCGCCGCCGTCCAGCCGGACGGTGCCACGGCTCGGCCGCAGCATCCGGGAGAGCGCGCGCAGCAGCGTCGACTTGCCGCAGGCGTTCGGCCCCACCACCACGGTGAACGAGCCGTCCGGGATGACGACGCTCAGCTCCTCGGCGATGGTCCGCTGGTCGTAGCCGAGGGTCAGCGACTCCCCCGCCAGCCGTCCGCGGGGCCCGGTACCGGAGGAGGCGGCTCCTCCGCCCGCCACGTCTCCCGGCCGCGGCGCGGCCGCGGCGGTGTTCTCGGTGTTCCCGGGTCCGGGCGCCGTCTGGCCGGAGGCGGCCGCGTCGCCGGGCTCGGGGGTGTCGGCCCGCCGGTCGCCGCGGGCGGTCTCGGTCTGCTCCATCTCGGCCTTCCCGTCGCTCTCGTTCGCCTGCCTGCCCACACGCCGGGCCCGCGTCCCCCACGCCCTCGGTGCCCCGTCCGCCCCGTTGGCACACCGGCGCCGGGGAACGCCCGGGGCCGGTGGGGACGAGACGCCCGGGGCCCCCACGGGCGCCGGGGGGTCGCGCCCCATCATCCGGAACGACCACGGCGGAGCGCGCGGGCGGGGTGGACGCACTGGCCCTCTGGACAACAACGACTTAGGTTAAGTTAACCTAAGTCAGCGTCGTCCGTCGCGTCCTGACCGTACGTCCCAGGACCCGTACGCCCGTGGAGAGCGAGCCCTCATGTTCCCCCGGACACCGGCACCCGCGGGCCGTCGCGGAGCGTCCGCCCCCCGGCCGCGCGCCGGACGCGGGAACCGCGGCCGCGCGCTCCGGACCCGCACCGGGCGCCGCCCCGAACTCGCCCCGCACCACCGCGAAGTGAACGCCGTCCGCCACGGCGCGGAACGGCGGCATGGCACGCCCCGGGAGGAGACCGCACGATGAGCACCGCAGCCCCCGAAGCCCCCGCCCCCGCCGTCCCGTTCGAGTTCTTCGAACTCCGCGTCGTCCGGACGCGGCGGCTGAGCCCGAGCATGCTCCGCGTCACCCTCGGTGGCGACCAGCTCTCCGGCCTCACTTCGGGCGGCCGCGACCAGCGCTTCAAACTCTTCCTCCCGCACCCCGGCCAGACCGAGCCGCTGGTCCCCGTCCAGGCCGGGGAGGGCTGGTTCGCCCAGTGGCGGGCCATGGACCCGGCGATCCGCGCCGTGATGCGGTCGTACACCGTGCGCCAGCAGCGCCGTTTCCCCACCGAGGAACTCGACATCGACTTCGCGCTGCACGGCCTGGACGACGCGGGCATCCCCACCGGACCGGCCTCCCGCTGGGCGGCGCGGGCCGAGCCCGGCGACCGGGTCACCCTGCTCGGCCCGGCCGAACCGGACAACGGCGGCGTCGACTTCCGGCCGCCGCCGGGCACCGACTGCACCCTGCTGAGCGGGGACGAGACGGCGCTGCCCGCCATCGCCGGAATCCTGGAGTGGCTGCCCGCGGGCAGCCCGGTCCGGGCCTGGCTCGAAGTCCCGCACGCCGGGGACGTCCAGGACCTGCCCACCCTCGCCGACGCCGAGATCACCTGGCTGGTGCGGGAGGAGGCCGCCGGACGGCACCGTACCGACGTGCTGCTGGACGCCGTCCGGTCCGCCACGCTGCCTACGGGCACCCCGTACGCCTGGATCGCCGGAGAGGCCGGGTCGGTGCGGGCCCTGCGGCGGCACCTGGTCACCGAGCGCGGACTCGACCGCCGGTCCGTGACGTTCACCGGCTACTGGCGGCTCGGCGCGACCGAGGAGCAGCTGGTCGAGGAGGCGGTGTCCGGGGCCACCCGCGCCTGACCGACACCCCGGCGGCCTCCGGTCCGGGGCCGAACCACTCCGGCGGCCGGGGCGGTCAGCGGCGGTTCCGCGCGCGGTTCCCCCTGCGGCGTCGCCGGGGGCCGCGCCTCCGGGCGGCGGCCCGAGGGCCCCAACTCCCCGAAGGCGCCCGGCTGTTATCCATCTCCCCTGAGAGGCGGGCGCGTTCGCCCGAGCGGACGGTGCTGTGTGCCCCTACCTCCTTGCCCCGTACGGGAGTTGGCTCCGGTTCGGTACACGGTTCCCCGCCCTGACCCAACCGCGTGGCGCGCGGGGGACGTTCGGAGCGGCGGGTCCGACGTCCCGCCCAGCGCGCCCAGTTCACCCGCCGCCCGGCCGGGGGCGGGGCGGCACGGGGGAAGGTCAGCCCCGGCCCGGACGGGTCCCTCGGCCCGGACGGGTCACAGGGCGAGGCGGGAGAGCGCCTCCACCGCCGGGAGGGCGCACCGCTCCGGGCCCGCCGCGCTCCAGGCGGCGGCGCACAGCGCGCGCAGCCCGTCCAGCGGCTCGCCCTCTCCCTCCAGCCTCAGTCCGGCGGCCTCGGCCCGGGCGCGCCAGCCGGCGCAGGTGAAGCCGCGCTCCGCGTCCCCCCGTACCTCCGGCTGGGTCGTCAGGAGGCCGCGCAGGTCGCGGTCGACGTAGGTGGGGCGGTGCTCGGGGCGCGCGGCCAGCAGCTGCGCCGCGTCGGTCACCCCGGTCAGGACGAGCAGCGCGTCGACGCCTCCCGCGTGCGCCCCCTCGATATCGGTGTCCAGCCGGTCCCCCACCACCAGCGGGCGTTCGGCGCCGGTGCGCAGAATCGACTCCCGGTGCATGGGAGTTCGGGGCTTCCCCGCGACAACGGGCTCCGGCGCGTCGGGCATCCAGCGGGTCGCGATCCGCACCACCTCGACGGCGGCGCCGTTGCCCGGTGCGATCCCGCGCGGCGCCGGAATCGTCAGGTCCGTGTTGGAGGCGAACCACGGCACCCCACGTCCCACGGCGACGGCGGCCTCCGCCAGCCGCCCCCACGGCAGCTCCGGCCCGCCGTACCCCTGGACCACGGCCGCCGGTTCCTCGTCGGCCGAGTCCACCGCGCGCAGCCCGTGTTCGGCCAGCGCGTCCCGCAGCCCCTCGCCCCCGGCGACGAGGACGGCGGCGCCGCGCGGCACGGTCTCGGCGATCAGCCGGGCGACCGCCTGGGCCGAGGTGACCACCTCCTCGGCCCGCGCCGGGACGCCGAGCCGCGTGAGGTGCCCGGCGACCGTCCGGGGCGTCCGCGCCGCGTTGTTGGTGACGTAGGCGAGACGGGTCCCGGCCCGCCGGGCGGCCGTCAGCGACTCCACCGCGTGCGGGACGGCGGCGCCGCCCACGTACACCACCCCGTCCAGGTCCAGCAGCGCGGTGTCGTACGCCTCCCGCAGCGGCGTCGGGGACGGCTCGGTCCGCGTCCGTGGCTGGGCTCCGGACTGCATGGTCCACGCTCCTCGTGCTGTGCTCCGGGCCCCGTGGTCCCGGGCCTGCCCGTACTGGCTTCGCCGGGCCACCGGCACGGCGGCCCGGCACCGATCATCGCGTACGGGCGGAGTGGTGCCGTCCGCACCCCGGCGCGCGGCGGTTCCCCGCATCCGATCTCACGCGCCCCCCATGCCCCCGTCCCCCCACCCGTGCGCCCCGGCATAGCATGCGCAGATGACCGCCGACGGCCTCCGCCTCGCGCCCTTCCGTGGGCTGCGCTACGCCCCCGGACGGGTCAGCGGTCTCGCCGCGGTGACCTCCCCTCCGTACGACGTGGTCGTCCGCCCGGACGGGCTGCGGGAGTTGGAGACGGCCGACCCGTACAACATCGTGCGGCTGATCCTTCCGCAGGACGCCGACCCCGGGGTCCGGCACCGCCGGGCCGCCGAGACGCTGCGCCGCTGGCGCGCCGAGGGCGTGCTCGTCCTCGACCCCGCCCCCGCGCTGTACGTCTACGAGCAGCGCACCCCGGAGGGCGTCCAGCGCGGCCTGATCGGGGCGCTGCGACTGACCCCGCCGAGCGCGGGCGTCGTCCTGCCACACGAGGACGTGATAGAGGAGGTCGTCGAGGACCGGGCGGCGCTGATGCGGGCGACCGGTACCCAGCCCGAGCCGCTGCTGCTCTCGTACCGGGGCGGCGGCGCCGCCTGTGACGCCGCCACGGTCATCGAGGACGCCACCGGGCGGACCCCGCTGCTTGCCACCACCACCGAGGACGGCGTCGCGCACCGGCTCTGGGCCGTCACCGACCCGGGGCGGATCACGGCGGCCACGGCGGCGCTCGCCCGGCAGCGCGCGCTGATCGCCGACGGCCACCACCGCTGGGCGACGTACCTGCGGCTGCGCGGCGAACACCCGCCGGGCGAGGGCGACATGACGGCGTCGCCCTGGGACTACGGGCTGGTGCTGCTGGTGGACACCGACCGCTACCCCCTGCGGGTGCACGCCATCCACCGGGTGCTGCCCGGCCTGCCGCTCGACCGCGCCCTCGACTCGGTGGCGGGCGCCTTCCGGACGCGCCCGGTCCCGGGGCCGCTCCCGGCCGCGCTGGAGCGGCTGGCCTCAGCCCCCGGCCCCGCCTTCCTGCTGGCCGACGGCACCGAGGCCGGGGGCTTCCACCTCCTCGACCAGCCCTCGTCCACCCTGCTGCGCCGGGTCGACGCGCCGGAGGGGCCGCACGGCCCGTTGGACGCCTCGGTCCTGCACTCGGCCCTGCTGGACCGGGTCTGGGGCGTGCCGGACAGCTCCTCCGCCATCGGCTACCTGCACGACGCGCGTTCCGCGCTCGGGCAGGCGGCGCGACGCGGCGGGACGGCCGTGCTGATGCGCCCGGTCGCGGAGCAGACCGTCCGGGACCTCGCGGAGCGCGGCGTCACCATGCCGCGCAAGTCCACCTCGTTCGGGCCGAAACCGGCCACCGGACTGGTACTCCGCACCCTGGACACCGACCGGTACTGAGGCGTCAACAGCCGCGCGCCCTGGCGCACCCGCCGTTCCCGCACGTCCGGTGCTTCCCCAACTCCTCCCGTACCTCGGGTGGTTGACGCTCCGTCGGGTTACCGGAACGGGAGCCGCGCCGGTTATCAGCCGTTCACGAACAAGGCGGTATGCCCTCCTCCGAAGGTTCGAGTTAGGGTAGCCTTACCTCATCGCACGAGTCCGTGTGCGATGCCGAATGTCCGCGTCAGGGAGGACAGTTCATGAGCGGCAGGTCACACCTGCTCAACGACAGAACGGCGGAGCGCTACCGGCACTCCCTCACCGACGGCGTCGGACGGGTCGCGGCACGGATCGCCCGAACCCAGCGGCCGTTCACCGGCGTCACCCCCGCCGAACTGGCCCCGGAGATATCCGGCATCGATCTGGAGCGGCCCCTCAGCGACCCCGCCGCCGCCCTCGACGAACTGGAGACCGTCTACCTGCGCGACGCCGTCTACTTCCACCACCCGAGATACCTCGCGCACCTCAACTGCCCCGTGGTCATCCCCGCGGTCCTCGGCGAGGCCGTCCTCTCCGCCGTCAACTCCTCGCTCGACACCTGGGACCAGAGCGCGGGCGGCACCCTCATCGAACAGCGGCTGATCGACTGGACGACGCGGCGGATCGGCCTCGGCCCGGACGCCGACGGGGTGTTCACCAGCGGCGGCACCCAGTCCAACCTCCAGGCGCTGCTGCTCGCCCGCGACGAGACCTGCCGGCTGGTGCGCAAGAACTCCGAGACCCCCCTGCGCACCGCCGAGATCCTGCCCCGGCTCCGGGTCCTCGCCTCGGAGTGCGGTCACTTCAGCGTCGAGAAGGCCGCCACCCTCCTCGGCCTCGGCGCCGAGGCCGTCATCCCGGTGCCGTGCGACGACTCCCGCCGGATGCGGCCCGACGCGCTCGCCGCGGAGCTGGAGCGCCGCGCTCGCGCCGGCGAGACCGTCATGGCCGTCGTCGCCACCGCGGGCACCACCGACTTCGGCAGCATCGACCCGCTGCCGGAGATCGCCGACCACTGCGAACGCGCCGGAGTCTGGCTGCACGTGGACGCCGCCTACGGCTGCGGACTGCTCGTCTCCCGGCGCCACGGACTGCTGGACGGCATCTCGCGCGCCGACTCCGTCACCGTCGACTACCACAAGTCCTTCTTCCAGCCGGTCAGTTCGAGCGCCATCCTGGTCCGTGACCGGGCCGCCCTCCGGCACGTCACCTACCACGCCGACTACCTCAACCCGGAACGGGCCGCCGAGATGGCGATCCCCAACCAGGTCGACAAGTCCCTCCAGACCACCCGCCGTTTCGACGCGCTCAAGCTCTGGATGACCCTGCGCGTCATGGGCGCCGACGCCATCGGGGAGCTCTTCGACGAGGTCGTGGACCGCGCCGCCGAGACCTGGCGACTGCTCGCAGCGGACCCGCGCTACGAGACCGTCACCGAACCACAGCTCTCCACCCTGGTCTTCCGGCACGTGCCCCGGCACCCCGCCGACCCGGCCCTGGTCGACCGGGCCAACCTGCACGCCCGGGAGGCCCTCGCCGCCTCCGGCGAGGCGATCGTCGCGGGAACCGTCGTGGACGGCCGCCACTACCTGAAGTTCACGCTGCTCAACCCGGACACCACCCTGGCCGACATCACCACCGTGCTGGACCTCCTCGCCCAGCACGCGGATCGCTTCCACGCGACCGAGGCGGCGCGCGCCACGCCACCCCGTCCCGCCCTCAGCCACCCCCACGCCAGCTGACCGACCACCGGAGTCCCCGTGCCGACCCCTCACCCCCCGACCTCCCCCACCGGGTCCCCCGCCGTCCCCGAGCAGGACGACCCCGGCCACATACACGACTTCGCCGCCATCGGTCTCGGCCCGTTCAACCTCGGACTGGCCTGCCTCACCGAACCACTCGACGACCTCAACGGCGTGTTCCTCGACGAACGCCCGGAGTTCGACTGGCACCCCGGCATGCTGCTGGAGGACAGCACCCTCCAGACCCCCTTCATGTCGGACCTCGTCACCCTCGCCGACCCCACCTCGCCGTACTCGTTCCTCAACTACCTCAAGCAGTCCGGACGGCTCTACCCCTTCTACATCCGCGAGAGCTTCTATCCGCTGCGCACCGAGTACAACGACTACTGCCGTTGGGCCGCAGGCCAGTTGGGCACCATCCGCTTCCAACACCGCGTCACCGCCGTCGAGTTCACCGAGACGCTCAACGGCTCCGACACCGGCGACGGCGGCGGCTACCTCGTACACGCCGAGATCACGGGGACCGGGGAGCAGCGCACCTACCGGGCCCGCAAACTCGTTCTCGGCACCGGCACCGCCCCGCACATCCCCGCCGAGTGCGCGGACCTCGGCGGTGACCTCATCCACAACTCCAGCTACCTGGAACACCGGGAACAGCTCCAGCGCAAGCGGAACATCACCATCGTCGGAAGCGGACAGAGCGCCGCCGAGATCTACCTCGACCTGCTCCAGGACATCGACACCCACGGCTACGAACTCACCTGGGTGACCCGCTCCCCCCGCTTCTTCCCGCTGGAGTACACCAAGCTCACGCTGGAGATGACCTCCCCGGACTACGCGGACTACTTCCACGCCCTGCCGCCCGGGACCCGCGACACCCTCGTCGCCTCACAGAAGAACCTGTACAAGGGCATCAACTCCGAGCTGATCAACGAGATCTTCGATCTGCTCTACCGCAAGAACCGCCGCTCCCCCTGCCCCACCCGCCTGCTGACCAACACCGCGCTCACCGGTGCCTCACACGACCCGACCAGCGGCGACTACACACTCACCTTCCGGCAGGAGGAACAGCGGAGGGACTTCAGCCTCAGCAGTGACGGGCTGGTCCTCGCCACCGGCTACCACGCGCGGGTCCCCGACTTCCTCAAGCCCCTCACCGATCGCGTCGTCTGGGACGACCGGGGCCGGTACGCGGTACGCCGGAACTACAGCATCGACGTCACCGGACAGGACGTCTTCGTCCAGAACGCCGAACTGCACACCCACGGCTTCATCGCCCCCGACCTGGGCATGGCCGCCTACCGCAACTCCTGCATCATCCGGGAACTGCTGGGCCGCGAGGTGTACCCCATCGAACGCTCCATCGCCTTCCAGGAGTTCGGCGCGCCCTCGCCCAACGAGGAGGCCCCCGCCCGATGACCGCCCCCGCCCCCCTCTACACCCGGCACGACCCAGGGCTCGGCGAGTTCGCGCTCCGCGCCCTCCAGCCCCTGGACGACGCCGAGTTGCTGCACCGCTGGGTCACCCACCCCAAGTCGGCCTTCTACCTGCTGGGCGACGCCACCCCGGAACAGGTCCGGCAGGAGTTCACCAGCATCGCGAACTCCCCCCACCACGACGCCTTCCTGGGCCTGCACCGGGGACGGCCCGCCTTCCTGATGGAACGCTACGACCCCGCCCACGTCGAACTCACGGGCCTCTACGACCACCAACCCGGCGACGTCGGCATGCACTTCCTCTGCGCGCCCACCGACACCCCGCTCCGGGGCTTCTCACTGGCCGTCATCACCACCGTGGTGGAGATGCTCTTCGCCGACGAGACCACCCGACGGATCGTCGTCGAGCCCGACGTCCGCAACACCGCCGTCCACGCCCTCAACGAGGCCGTCGGCTTCCGGGTGGAGCGGACCCTCACCAAACCCGAGAAGGAAGCCGCGCTGAGCTTCTGCACCCGCGAGGAGTTCCAGGCCGCCAGGAGCCGGACCGCCCCGGGTGACAGCGACACCACCGGCAGCCGCATCCCCGAAGGACCCGCCCTATGACGACCCCTCACGCCGGACCTCCCCAGCACGCCACCGCGCACCTGACCCCCGCACGCTGGGAACGGGCCACCCGGTCGCTGATACGCAAGGCCCTCGCCGAGTTCACCCACGAGCGGCTCCTCACCCCCGAACCGCTGACCACCGGCGACGACCAGTACGCGATCCGGGCCGACGACGGCGCCACCGAGTACCGGTTCACCGCCCGCCGGTTCAGCCTGGACCACTGGCAGATCGACGCCGACAGCATCACCCGCCACCGCGACGGAGCCCAACTCCCCCTGGACGCCCTCGCGTTCATCACGGAACTCCGCGGCACCCTCGGCCTCGGCGAACAGGTCCTCCCCGTCTACCTGGAGGAGATCAGCAGCACCCTGGGCAGCGGCGCCTACAAACTCGCCGCCGGACAGCCCACCGCAGGCGAACTCGCCCGCTCCGACTTCCAGGCCATCGAGACCGGCATGACGGAGGGGCACCCCTGCTTCGTCGCCAACAACGGCCGCCTGGGCTTCGACATCGCCGAGTACCGCGCCTACGCGCCCGAGACCGGCGCCCCCGTCCACCTGATCTGGCTGGCCGCCCACCGCGCGCACGCCACCTTCACCACCGCCCGCGACCTCGACTACGAGACCCTGGTGGCCGCCGAACTCTCCCCGGACACCCGGCACCGCTTCGCCACCACCATGACGGAGCACGGGCTCGACCTGCACGACTACTACCTCGTGCCGGTCCACCCCTGGCAGTGGTGGAACAAGCTCTCCATCACCTTCGCCGCCGAGGTGGCCGAGCGCCGCCTCGTCTGCCTCGGCCACGGCGACGACGAATACCTCGCCCAGCAGTCCATCCGTACCTTCTTCAACACCAGCCACCCCGAGAAGGACTACGTGAAGACGGCCCTGTCCGTCCTCAACATGGGCTTCCTGCGCGGACTCTCCGCGGCCTATATGAAGGCCACCCCGGCCATCAACGACTGGCTCGCCCAACTCATCGAGGACGACGAGCGGTTGCGCGACACCGGCCTCAGCATCCTCCGCGAACGCGCCGCCGTCGGCTACCACCCCGGCGCCTACGAGGCGGCGGCCCCCAAGGGCTCCCCCTACCTCAAGATGCTCGCCGCCCTCTGGCGCGAGAGCCCGGTTCCGCGCCTCCAGCCCGGCGAACGGCTCGCCACCATGGCCGCGTTGCTGCACACCGACGAGTCCGGCCACTCCCTCGCCGCGGCCCTCATCCACCAGTCCGGACTGGCCCCCGAGGAATGGCTCCGCCGCTACCTGCGCGCCTACCTCACCCCCCTGCTGCACTGCTTCTACGCGCACCAACTGGTCTTCATGCCGCACGGCGAGAACGTCATCCTCGTCCTCGACGAACACGGGGCGCCCCGCCGGGCCGTCTTCAAGGACATCGCCGAGGAGATCGCGGTGATGAGCCCCGAGACCCCCCTCCCGCCCGAGGTGGAACGCATCCGCGCCGAGGTGCCCGAGGACATGAAGATCCTCTCGCTGCTCACCGACGTGTTCGACTGCTTCTTCCGCTTCCTCGGCGCCACCCTCGACACCGAGGGCACGCTGACGGAGGACGCCTTCTGGAGCACCGTCGCCGAGTGCGTCACCGAGTACCAGAAGTCCACACCCGAGTTGGCAGACCGTTTCCGCCAGTACGACCTCTTCACCGAGGAGTTCGCACTCTCCTGCCTCAACCGCCTCCAACTGCGCGACAACCAGCAGATGCTGGACCTCCAGGACCCCGCGGGCGCGCTCCAGCTCGTCGGCACCCTCAAGAACCCGCTGGCACCCCACGCCCCCTGACCAACCCGCACCAACACAGGCGGGGCCGGACGGGCCTCAACAGCCCACCCGCCCCCGCCTGTTCCCCACCACCACGCCGTCCCTCTCCCCCGAAGGGAGAGGGGCGGCCGCTTCTCGGCGACCCACTTCTCAGCGAACGGCCAGCCCGATCCGGGGCCTACCGCCCGTCGTTCTCCCTCGGCCCCTCCAACTCCTCAGCGGAAGCGGCCGATTCACTCTCCGAAGCCGTCACATCCCCGTCCTCACCTTCCACCGGAGCGACGAAGGCCGGAGACGCGGGCGGCGCGGGAGACACCACGGACCGCTCAGGCTCCGGCGCCGAGGGCCCAGGCTCCGGCACCGAGGACTCCGCTGCCGAGGCGGACGGCCCGGGCGACACGGCGGACGCCGCACCTTCCGGCTCCGACCGCGCCTCTGCGGCCTCCCCACTCACCGCAGCCGACGAGCCGGACGCGAGGGGCTCGTCCCCGGCATCCCCGGGAAGCGCGGCCCCCGTTCCGGCGGACTCAGCGGCCCCACGCGGAGCGTCGGCCTCCCCCGGGACGTCCGTCTCACCCGAGGCGTCCCCTCCGTCCGTCCCGGAGACACCCGGGCTGGCCTCGGGGGCACCCGCCTCGTCCCTCTCGTCCTCCTCGTCCTCAAGATCGGCGTCCGGGTCGAGCGCGTCCAGGAACTCCACCCCGTCCAGCAGCGCCAGCCGGTCGGAGGCGTTCGTCACCCCCTCCTGGTCCGCGTCCAGCGTCTTGGCAAACCACTGCCGCGCCTCCTCCTCCCGGCCCACCTCCAACAGGGCGTCCGCGTAGGCGTACCGCAGCCGCGCCGTCCACGGCTGTACCGAGTTCGACGCCAGCTCCGGGCTCTGCAAGGTCACCACCGCGGCGTCGGCCTGGCCCATGTCCCGGCGGGCCCCCGCCGCGACCAGCCGCATCTCCACCTGGCCCGCCTTGTCGAGCTGCTGCACCTCCGGCTCACCCGCCATGGCCAGCGCCTTCTCCGGACGTCCCAGCCCGCGCTCGCAGTCAGCCATCACCGGCCACAGGTGCTGCAACCCGGTCATCCGCCGCGCCGCCCGGAACTCCGTCAGCGCCTCCGCGTACTTCTCCGTCGCGTAGGCCGCGAAGCCCGCCGCCTCACGAACCGACGGCACACGCGAGGCGAGCCGCAGTGCGACCTTCGCGTAGCCGTAGGCCTGCTCGGGGTCCTCGTCCAGTAGCCGGGCCACCATCACCAGGTTCTTCGCCACGTCCTCGGCGAGCGTCCGCGGCAGGCTCATCAGCTCCTGCTTCACGGCCTTGTCGATCTCCTCGCCGGTCACGTCCTCCGCGATCGGCAGACGCCGCGTCGGTTCCCGGTCCTGTCGAGCGTCATCGCCCCGGCGGCCTCGGCCATCGCGATCCTGGCCCCGGCCCCGGAAACGGTCCTGCGAACGCTCCCGACCCCTGTCCCTGTCCCGCCCACGGTCGTCCCGGCGGAAACCGCCACGGCCCTCGCCGTCCCGGCCTCCTCGGAAGCCGTCCCGACCCCGGTCATCACGCGGACGGTCGCCCCGTCCCCGATCGTCACGTCCCCGATCGTCACGGCCACGGCCGCCCGACCCGTAGGACCGTCCGCCAGCGCCGCCTCCCGGACGGCCGGAACCCCGGTCGTCACGACGCGGGCGCCCGCCACCGGAGTCCCGGCGGCCGTCCTTCGACCACGGACGGTCGTCCCGGCCGCCCTCGCCCCTGCTCCGATCACCACGGCCCCGGTCGTCCCGCGACCGCTCCCGGCCCCGATCTCCTCGATCCCGGTCGTCACGGCGGAACCCCGGACGGCCGCCACCCCGCCGGTCCTCACCGGCGTTCCCCCGGCCTTCCGGACGACGGCTCCCACCACGGTCGTCCCGCTCACGACGGTCGTCCGGGCGGCCGCCGTCACGATCCCGCCGAGGGCCACCGGACCGGTCATCCCGACCCCGGCCCCCGCCTCCGCCCGTACGCCGAAACCCACCCCGGTCATCGCCGGTCGACGGCCGCCGACGGCCACGATCGTTCCGACCATCCGAACCAGACGGTCGGGACCCGCGCTCGGGCCGGTCCTCGGATGAGTTGGTGGACATCAATGACTCCTGTCTGGGAACCGCACATCAAGTCTCGCGCAGCTGCACAGCGGGCGCGCTAGGAGTGCCGGCAGGCACCGGTGCATCCGCACATGAAAAAGGCCCCCGGTCCCAGCGTGAAATGCCGGGGACCAGGGGCCCTCCACAAATAGTTCGGCGGTGACCTACTCTCCCACGAGGTCCCCCTCGCAGTACCATCGGCGCTGGCAGGCTTAGCTTCCGGGTTCGGAATGTAACCGGGCGTTCCCCCACCGCTATAACCACCGAAACACACCCACACCAACAACCCACCCCCCACAAACAAGGGCATGAGCCACATCGGCATGGAAAACACGCAACACACTCTTCAAAAATAAACAAAGAAGAATAGTCGTTGTCTCAGAAACCACACAGTGAACGCGAGCACCTACGGACAAGCCCTCGGCCTATTAGTACCGGTCAACTCCACCCATTACTAGGCTTCCATATCCGGCCTATCAACCCCGTCATCTCCAGGGAGCCTTAACCCCACAAAGGGGGTGGGAGTCCTCATCTCGAAGCAGGCTTCCCGCTTAGATGCTTTCAGCGGTTATCCCTCCCGAACGTAGCCAACCAGCCATGCCCTTGGCAGAACAACTGGCACACCAGAGGTTCGTCCGTCCCGGTCCTCTCGTACTAGGGACAGCCCTTCTCAAGACTCCTCCGCGCGCAGCGGATAGGGACCGAACTGTCTCACGACGTTCTAAACCCAGCTCGCGTACCGCTTTAATGGGCGAACAGCCCAACCCTTGGGACCGACTCCAGCCCCAGGATGCGACGAGCCGACATCGAGGTGCCAAACCATCCCGTCGATACGGACTCTTGGGGAAGATCAGCCTGTTATCCCCGGGGTACCTTTTATCCGTTGAGCGACGGCGCTTCCACAAGCCACCGCCGGATCACTAGTCCCGACTTTCGTCCCTGCTCGACCCGTCAGTCTCACAGTCAAGCTCCCTTGTGCACTTACACTCACCACCTGATGACCAACCAGGCTGAGGGAACCTTTGGGCGCCTCCGTTACCCTTTAGGAGGCAACCGCCCCAGTTAAACTACCCACCAGACACTGTCCCTGATCCGGATCACGGACCCAGGTTCAGGCATCCAGCACGACCAGAGTGGTATTTCAACAACGACTCCACCAACGCTGGCGCGTCAATATCACAGTCTCCCACCTATCCTACACAAGCCGAACCGAACACCAATATCAAGCTATAGTAAAGGTCCCGGGGTCTTTCCGTCCTGCTGCGCGAAACGAGCATCTTTACTCGTAGTGCAATTTCACCGGGCCTATGGTTGAGACAGCCGAGAAGTCGTTACGCCATTCGTGCAGGTCGGAACTTACCCGACAAGGAATTTCGCTACCTTAGGATGGTTATAGTTACCACCGCCGTTTACTGGCGCTTAAGTTCCCAGCCCCGCCACCCCCAAAAGAGCAGCTCACCGGTCCCCTTAACGTTCCAGCACCGGGCAGGCGTCAGTCCGTATACATCGCCTTACGGCTTCGCACGGACCTGTGTTTTTAATAAACAGTCGCTTCTCGCTGGTCTCTGCGGCCACACCCAGCTCACACCGAAAAGGTGATCACCAAACATGGCCCCCCTTCTCCCGAAGTTACGGGGGCATTTTGCCGAGTTCCTTAACCATAGTTCACCCGAACGCCTCGGTATTCTCTACCAGACCACCTGAGTCGGTTTCGGGTACGGGCCGCCACACACCTCGCTAGAGGCTTTTCTCGACAGCACAGGATCATCCACTTCACCACAATCGGCTCGGCATCAGGTCTCACCCCTATAACGGTGCACGGATTTCCCTGCACACCGGGCTACACCCTTACCCCGGGACAACCACCGCCCGGGCTGGACTACCTCACTGCGTCACCCCATCACT
>NZ_SKBR01000001.1:190000-1557500 GCF_013450295.1 Streptomyces sp. AJS327 | reverse complement strand
CTCCAGGCGAAGGTGGAGGTGGAGACGGACGACGGGGAGACGAAACGCAACATCGACTTCGGGCAGCTGCGGCTCGGGGGCGCGTTCCAGTTGCACGAGGGCGCCGCGCACGTGGTGCCGTTCAGCCTTGAGGTTCCGTGGGAGACGCCGATAACCGCGTTCCTCGGCCAGCACCTCGCGGGGATGCAGATCGGAGTGACGACCGAGCTGGCGATCGCCCGGGCGGTGGACACCACCGATCTGGACCCGGTGACGGTGCATCCGCTGCCGGCGCAGCAGGCACTGCTCCAGTCGTTCGGTGAGCTGGGATTCCGCTTCAAGGCCGCGGACCTGGAGCAGGGCCACATCAGGGGGACCCGGCAGACGCTGCCGTTCTACCAGGAGATCGAGTTCCACGCGCCACAGCAGTACCGGGGACTGCGGGAGGTCGAACTGTCCTTCGTGGCCGACAGCCGGGAGATGGACGTCGTCCTGGAGATGGACAAGAAGCCGGGTGTGTTCACCTCCGGCGGAGACTCGTTCCGCGCCTTCCAGATGGACCTGGTCAACTACCCGCAGACCGACTGGACGGCCTACCTGAACCAGTGGCTCTCCGAGGTCGGCGGTAAGCGCAACTGGCTGTGACCGGCTGAGGGAGACGACCGGGGTCCGGTCCGTCTCCGGCCCCTCCCGGCGTACGACTCGTACGCGGTCTCGGTGCGCGTTCCCGCGGACCGCTTCCGGTTACCGGCGTCGGGGCGGGCCGCCCGGCGGACTCCCACGCCATGGCCGGGGCTCGGGGCGGCTCCTCCCGGGAGGGAGAACTCACCGGGAAGCGGGGGGCGGGCGAGACACCCGGAGGCGCTCACGCGAGAAGCGCGGTCAGCGGGGCGTCCCGGACGGCCCAGTAGCCGGTGGCGGCGGCGAGGGTCTCGGCCGCGGTGGCCGCCGTCGCCGGGTCGGTGGCGGCGAACTCCGTCCAGCTGGTGACCAGTACCAGATAGCCGTTGGTCTCACCCCACCAGGAGAGGTCGGTGAGACAGTCGGCGAGCGCGTCCCAGTTCCGTCCGAAGTATCCGGGCAGTTCGAGTCCGGCGGCGCAGCGGTCCATGAACTCCGCCTTGTTGCTCGCGCCCGTCAGGTCCACGACGGTGCCGACCCATCCCGCCGCCTCGGCCTGCATCAGCGCGTCCGGTCCGACGGAGGCGCACCGGTAGACACCGGGCGGAACCGTGCCGTCGAAAATGCCGGGCAGGTCGCCATAGGGCAGTTCGGGCAGTTGCGCGGAGCTGGTCATGATTGCACCACCGATATGAAGTGTCGTCGTGGTCACTGTCGTCACAGCACTCCGCCATGGTGGCAAACAGGGGTGCTGAGGGTCGTTAGGCTGGCCGTCACAGCGATTCGCGCGACGAGGAGGTCCTGACGTGTCCGAGCAGGTGCGGCGCCCACTTCCCCATGATTTCCACCCCCGGGTGCCGACGTTCGAGGTGACGAGCGATGACGTACCCACGGGTGGCCGACTGCACTCCGCGCAGCTGTACTCGGAGGGGAACACCTCTCCGCACCTGCGCTGGGAGGGTTTCCCGCCGGAGACCAGGAGTTTCGCCGTCACCTGTTTCGATCCGGACGCGCCGACGGGCAGCGGTTTCTGGCACTGGTCCGTCTTCGACATTCCCGCTTCGGTGACCGAACTGCCCACGGGCGCGGGCACGGGGGACATGAAGGGACTTCCCGAGGGCGCGGTGCACGTCCGGAACGACTTCGGCACCCGGGACTTCGGCGGGGCCGCGCCGCCCCCCGGAGACGGTCCGCACCGCTACGTGTTCACCGTCCACGCGGTGGACAGCGAGAAGCTGGGGCCGGACGCCGAGGGCTCCCCGGCCTTCGTCGGGTTCAACCTGCGGTTCAGGACGCTGGCGCGTGGTGAGCTGATCGCTGAGCACGAGGTGCCGGGCGAGGGCTGAGCGAACGGCGGATCTCCGGGCTGCCGGGCCGGTACGCGATGTGCGTGCCGGCCCTTCGCGTGTGCGGGTCCAGCGGTTCGCGTGTGCGGGTCCTGGGGTTCGTGGCGTTGCCTCACGGGGCGCGGCGGGCGGACCTCGGGTCGGCTCTCGCGAAGGGCTGGCGCGGTGAGCCGGGGGACGGGGTGAAGCCGCCACGTCGGGAAATTGCGTTGTTCCCCGGTGAGGGCCTCGGCACAGTGGAGCCACCTCGTCGCCCGGGCGGGGCACGGACGGGGAGGTGGACGGGATGCGGGAGACGCTGGTCCTCAACGCGAGCTTCGAACCGCTGTCGACGGTGTCGCTGCGCCGCGCGGTGGTGCTGATCATGCAGGACAAGGCGGTCGCGGAACGGTCCCACCCCGGTCTGCTGGTCCGGGCCGCACATCTGGAGTTGCCGGTACCCCAGGTGATCAGACTGCGCAGATACGTGAAGGTGCCGTTCCGACAACGGGCGCCGTGGTCGCGTCGCGGCGTCCTGGTGCGGGACCAGCACCGGTGCGCGTACTGCGGTCGCCGCGCGACCACGGTGGACCACATCGTGCCGCGCTCCCGGGGTGGCCGGGACGACTGGCTGAACACGGTGGCGGCCTGCGCGTCGGACAACCACCGGAAGGCCGACCGCACGCCGCAGCAGGCCGGGATGCGGCTGCTGACCAGACCGTTCGAGCCGACTCCGGCGGACGCGCTGGTGCTGGCGCTGGGGCCGCGCGGAAGCGAGCTGTTGCCGGACTGGCTGGCCGCCAGTGTGCGCGGGGCCTCGCCCGCGCCCGCCGCGGCCTAGCGGGGAGTCGGTGGGCGGCCCGACCGGCTGCCGGTGGGTCGCTCACCCGGCCGTGAACGGCCGGGAGTCCGGTGCCGTGAACGGCCGGGAGTCCGGTGCCGTGAACGGCCGGGAGTCCGGTGGGGTCGTGGTGGGCTGTTCAGCGCAGCAGGAGCTGCACGATGGCCACGCTGCCGACCGCGACGATGACGATCCGCAGCACCGTGGGGGCCAGCCGGCGCCCGATCCGGGCGCCGAGCTGGCCCCCCAGGGCCGCCCCCACCGCGAGGATCAGCACCGCCTGCCAGTGGAACTCAGCGACGAAGAGGAAGAAGAGGGCGGCCGTTCCGTTGGCGACCGCGCCGAGCACGTTCTTGACCGCGTTGATGCGTTGCAGGTCCTCAGGGAGCAGCAGCCCCATCAGCGCCAGGTAGATCACGCCCTGGGCCGCTCCGAAGTAACCGCCGTAGGCACTGGCGAACAGCATTCCGGAACGGAGGGTCAAGCCGCCGTCCGGGGGTGCCTCGGTTCCGTCGCGCTCCCGGCGGGCCTGGAGGGCGCGGGCCAGTCGCGGCTGGACGATGACGAGCACCAGGGCCAGCGCGACCAGGACGGGGACGATGGCGTCGAAGGCGCTGGAGGGCAGGGTCACCAGCAGGATGGCGCCGCCCAGCGATCCGACGAAGGTGACGACGCTGAGCCGGAGCACCCGGGATCGCTGGCCGCGCAACTCCCGCCGGTATCCGACGGCTCCGCTGATCGAGCCGGAGACCATGCCGAGCGAGTTGGAGACGTTGGCGGTGACCGGTGGCAGGCCGATGGCGAGCAGGACCGGGAAGGTCAGCAGGGTGCCGGAACCGACGATGGTGTTGATGGTGCCCGCGCCGATACCGGCCAGGCCCACGCCCAGCGCTTCCCAGAGAGTCACGCCTCACCCTTCGTCGTGCACAGATCAGTTCGTCTGGCACTGATCATGCATGAGCGTGAAGCGGCTTGGATACCGGAGTCCAGCAGACGGAACCGATCAGGAACGGTCGTCCGGGTGGGGAGCCGTACAGAGGCGGAGTTCGCGAGCCGCCGCTGTCGCGCGGCGCGGCGCACACGCACCGGGGCGCCCGGCCTCCGCTCGGCGGAGAGGCGGGCGCCCCGGCGTACGTCGCGCGCTCAGTCGATCGGCGGCTGCTCGCGGGGCGGTGTGGGCGGGGCGGGCGCGGTGGTGGCACTGGAACCGCCGTTGCCGCCGCCCGGCCGGAAGGTGTCCAGGGCACCACCGAGGCCCTTGAGCGCGTCGCCGATCTCGCTGGGCACGATCCAGAGCTTGTTGGCGTCGCCCTCGGCGATCTTCGGGAGCATCTGGAGGTACTGGTAGGAGAGGAGCTTCTGGTCCGGGTCGCCCGCGTGGATCGACTCGAAGACCGTCCGGATGGCCTGCGCCTCGCCCTCGGCGCGGAGCGCCGCGGAGCGCGCCTCACCCTCGGCGCGGAGGATGGCGGACTGCTTCTCACCCTCGGCCGTGAGGATCTCGGACTGCCGGACACCCTCGGCCTGGAGGATCGCGGCGCGCTTGTCGCGGTCCGCGCGCATCTGCTTCTCCATCGAGTCCTGGATGGAGGTGGGCGGTTCGATGGCCTTCAGCTCGACGCGGTTGACCCGGATGCCCCACTTGCCGGTGGCCTCGTCCAGCACGCCACGGAGCGCGGCGTTGATCTCCTCACGGGAGGTCAGCGTCCGCTCCAGGTCCATGCCGCCGATGATGTTCCGGAGCGTGGTGACCGTCAGCTGCTCGATCGCCTGGATGTAGCTGGCGACCTCGTAGGTGGCCGCCCGCGCGTCCGTCACCTGGTAGTAGATGACGGTGTCGATGTTGACGACCAGGTTGTCCTGGGTGATGACCGGCTGCGGAGGGAAGGGGACGACCTGTTCCCGCAGGTCGACACGGTTGCGCACGGTGTCGATGAAGGGGACGACGATGTTCAGGCCCGCGTTGAGTGTGCGGGTGTAGCGCCCGAAGCGCTCCACGATGGCGGCGCTCGCCTGCGGGATGACCTGGATCGTCTTGATGAGTGCGATGAAGACCAGCACCACCAGGATGATCAGGACGATGATGATGGCATCCATCGCGTGCCCCCTGACTGCGGTAGGAGTCGATGCGTATCCGATTGTCGGCCCACATCACATCACGACGGCGGTCGCTCCGTCGATTTCCACGACGTCCACCTGACTGCCCACGTCATAGGTGTCATCGACATCGAGTGAACGGGCCGACCAGACCTCGCCCGCGAGCTTGATTCGGCCTCCCTGACCGTCCACCCGCTCCAGCACGACGGCCCGACGCCCCTTCAGCGCGTCGACGCCGCTGCTGAGTTCGGGGCGCTCGGTGCGCATCCGCCGCGCCACCGGTCTGACCACGAGGATCAGGGCCGTGGAGACGACAGCGAAGACCACCACCTGGATCACCAGGCCACCGCCAAGTCCCGCCGCGATGGCCGCTGCCACCCCACCGACCGCGAGCATGCCGAACTCCGGCATCGCGGTCAGCACGAGCGGGATTCCCAAGCCTACGGCGGCGACGAGCCACCACACCCATGCGTCCACGCCCCCATGGTAGGCGCGGTGTCAGCCGAGCGGCAGGCCCTGTGCCGTCCAGCGGTCGCCCCGGCCTTCCAGTACCAGCGGCAGTCCGAAGCAGAGGGAGAGGTTCCGCGAGGTCAGTTCGGTCTCCAGGGGACCGGCGGCGAGGACGCGGCCCTGTCTGATCATCAAGACGTGCGTGAAACCTGGCGGAATCTCTTCGACGTGGTGGGTGACCATGATCATGGACGGGGCGAACGGGTCGCGGGCCAGCCGTCCGAGACGGCGCACCAGGTCCTCCCGGCCGCCGAGGTCGAGTCCGGCGGCCGGCTCGTCCAGCAGCAGCAGTTCGGGGTCGCTCATCATGGCGCGGGCGATCAGGGTGCGCTTCCGCTCCCCCTCGGAGAGGGTGCCGAACTTGCGCCCCAGGTACTCGCTCATGCCGAGCCGGTCGAGGAAGGCACGGGCCCGCTCCTCGTCCACCGCCTCGTAGTCCTCCTGCCAGTGCGCCGTCATGCCGTAGGCGGCGGTGAGTACCGTCTCCAGGACGGACTGGCCCCGGGGCAGTTTGTCGGCCATGGCCACGCCGGCCATGCCGATCCGGGGGCGCAGCTCGAACACGTCGACGCGGCCGAGGCGTTCACCGAGGATCGTCACCTCGCCGGACGTCGGGAACAGGTAGCTGGAAGCGAGGTTCAGCAGCGTGGTCTTGCCCGCGCCGTTGGGACCGAGGATGGCCCAGCGCTCCCCCTCCTTCACCGACCATGAGACATCGTCCACCAGAGCACGGCCCTCGCGGACCACGGATACGTCCCCCAGCTCCAGTACTTCGCTCATGAGCGCCCTGTCTCCTCAACCTGTCGTGTTGTCTGCGCCTGTGGGCACACTCCCCGGGTAAAACCTACGCCACCACGCGAATCACCGGTTCTCTAGGCTGGGTGCATGCTCAGGGAACCTCGTTCAGGGCGGCTGGCCGCCTGGGGAAACGCACTGCTCGCCGGAGCGGTCTCGCCGGACGCCGCGGCGGCCTCGATCACCGGCGAGGACGTCACACACCGCGTCACCGACCTCCCGCTCGCGGCGGGGCGGACCGGAGTGGAGCCGGTTCCCGTGGGGCTCACGCTGGCGCTCGGGCGGCTGCGCGCGCTGGGGGTGCGCGGTCTGCGGGTGGCGCTGCCCGCCGCCGGTCACCCCCTGGGGCTCACCGGACCACCGGAGTTCAACGAGCGGGCGCTGGAGGTGGGCGAGGCGGTGCTGGCGCCGGAGGCCGGGATCGGGCTGGTGCCGGTGGTCCACTCGGCGGGACCGGACGGCGGCGAGCCGGGGCAGCTGGCGGACCCGCGCTTCGGTCCGGCCGACACGCACACCGAAGTGGTGTGGGAGTGCCTGCCCGTCCGGGTGGCGCCACCGGCCGACGTGCCCACGCTGTCGGAGGCCGAACGGGAGCTCGCCGAGGCGATGAGGTCCGCCACCGAGGCGCTGACCCGCCTCGACGTGGCCGGTTCGGGCCCCGTGGCGGACGCCGCGCTGGAGGCGTACCGCGCCCGGGCCGAGGCGGGGCGGGAGGTGCTGGCGCCGGGCTATCCACCGCGTGCGGTGCGGGTGCTGGAGCTGGCGCAGCGGGTGGGCGCGCTGGTGTCGATCGCGCAGGGGGACGGCGGGGACGGACGGGCGTACGGCGGAGCCGTCAGCGCCTCCGAGATCGCCACCCGCTCCGCCCTGTTGCGGCCGGTCGAACGGACCGCGCGCCGGGCGCAGGTGGCCGCGTACAACGCGTACGCGGAGGAGCGGGAGCGGGACGCCGGGCGCTGAACGGCCGGGCGGCAAAGGCGAGTCGGGCGGGAACCGGGAAGACGGCGAGGGCGACGGGCACGGCGGTGCGGGGCCCCGGCCACGACGGGCCCGGAGCGTTCCCGTCGGGGCGCGGACAGCGGAACGGCCCCCCGATGGGGGGCCGTTCGCTGGGAGCGCCAGGACTCAGCCGAGGTTGGCGCCGGAGTTCCCGATGGCCGGGTTGAGCACACCGATCACGTTGACCGAGTTACCCACCAGGTTGACCGGCACATGCACCGGGATCTGAGCCGTGTTGCCCGAGATCACGCCCGGGGAGCCCTTGGAAACCCCTTCGGCACCGGACGAGGCGGCGGCGGCACCGGCTCCGGCGGCCACCAGACCGCCCGCGGCCATGGTCACCGCTACCGCTCTGTGCATGTTCCTCATGTTCGACCCTCCTCACGACTCGCCGCGGCCAACCGCCGCGACGCACACTGGAGAACGGGTCACGCGCCGTCAGGGTGCGCCATGCGCCCCCACCTCACACGACAGTATGAACCGGTGTCCGGTCGGCGGAACCGGGAACCGGTGGGGAATCAGGTGGTCAGCCCGTGGCGGACGGCCCAGAGCGCCGCCTGGGTCCGGTCGGCGAGGTCGAGCTTCATCAGGATGTTCGACACATGGGTCTTGACGGTCTTCTCCGAGAGCACCAGGGCCCGGGCGATCTCCCGATTCGAGCGGCCGTCCGCTATCAGGCCCAGCACCTCCCGTTCCCGGTCGGTGAGTTGGTCGGCGCGGGCCGTCGAACCCTCGCTCTCCTCGTCGCTCAGCAGCGCCCCGGCGACCTCGGGCTGGAGCAGGACGTGTCCGGCGTGTACGGAGCGGATCGCCCCGGCCAGCGCCTCCGGATCGACGTCCTTGTAGACGTACCCCGCCGCGCCGGCCCGGAGCGCGGGCACGACGGTGCGGCGCTCGGTGAAGCTCGTGACGACCAGGACGCGGGCCTCGTTGCCCCGTTCGCGCAGTCGGCGGAGCGCCTCGATGCCGTCGACGCCGGGCATCTTCACGTCCATCAGGACGACGTCGGGCCGCAGTTCGTCGGTCCGGGCGACGCCCTCCTCACCGTCCGCCGCCTCCCCGACCACCACGATGTCGTCCTGGATCTCCAGGAACGTGCGCAGTCCGCGCCGGACGACCTGGTGGTCGTCGACGAGCACCACGCGGATGGGTTCAGCCACCGGGCACCTCCATGTCGATCGTGGTGCCCTCGCCGGGCACCGACTGGATCGTCAGCCTGCCGCCGACTCCGGCGGCCCGGTCCCGCATCGACGCCAGACCCAGGTGGCGTCCGGCTCGGCGGACGGTGGAGGGGTCGAAGCCCCGGCCGTCGTCGGCGATCCGGAGCCGGTTGCCGTTCTCGGTGCGGACGAGCGTGACCGCCAGGCGGGACGCCTCGGCGTGCCGCAGCGCGTTGTGCATCGCCTCCTGCGCCACGCGCAGCAGCGCCTCCTCCTGGGCCGCCGGGAGGGCCCGGATACCGGCGGCCGAGAAAGTGACCCGGGCCGAGTGCGCGCGGTCGAGCACCTGGGCCTGGGCGCTGAGCGTGGCCACCAGACCGTCGTCGTCCAGGGCCGCGGGGCGCAGTTCGACGACGGCGGCGCGGAGTTCGTCGGCGGCCTCGGCGGACAGCCGGGCGATCTCGCGCAGTTCGTGCTTGGCGCGCCGGGGATCGCGGTCGACGAGCTTGGTGGCCGCCTGGGCGGTGAGGCGCAGGGAGAAGAGCTTCTGGGCGACGGCGTCGTGCAGTTCGTGGCCGATTCGGGCTCGTTCCTCGGCGATGGTCAGCTCCCGGCTGCGCTCGTAGAGCCGGGCGTTGGTGAGCGCGATGGCCGCGTGCTGGGCCAGCAGCCGCAGGAGTTGCTCGTCCTCGCTGGTGAAGCCGCAGCCGTCGGTGGCGGGCTGGCCGGGCGGGCGGCGTTTGTTGGCCAGGAACAGCGCGCCGAGCACCTCGCCGTCGTCGGCGATGGGGGTCCCGAGGAAGTCGGCCATCTCCGGGTGGGCTTCGGGCCAGCCCTGGAAGCGGGGGTCCTGCCGGACGTCGGCGAGGCGCTGCGGGGTGGCGTCGTGCAGCATCGCGGCGAGGATGCCGTGCTGGCGCGGCAGCGGACCGATCGCCTTCCACTGCTCCTCGCTGACGCCGTCCACCACGAACTGGGCGAAGCCGCCGTGGTCGTCCGGGACGCCCAGGGCGGCGTACTCGGCGTCGACCACCGTACGGGCGGAGGCGACGATGGTCTGGAGGACGTCCCGGACCGCCAGCTGGCGGTTCATCGCCAGCAGCGCCGCGCTGACCGCCGCGATCCCCGGGTGACTCTCCGGACTTCCCATGCCGCCACGGTACCGGTGTGATCGGATCCCGGTATCGGCCGCTGGGCCGGGGAGCGGGGGACCGGGGACCTAGGACGCGCACCGGGCGGCCTCCTCACCTCGCGGTACGGCCGGGCCCGTGGCGGGGCCGACGGGTACGGGCGCGGGTCGGGCGGCGCTGGCCGCCGCGCCGCCCGCGTGCGGAGGGTTCGGGTACCGACGTGGGCGGTCAGTGCGGGTGAGGAGCCGGGACGTCCCGTCCGGTGTCCGCTCAGACGCCGTTCGCGGGGCGGGGCGGACGCCGCATCGACCACACCACGGGCCCGCCACCGGGCAGTCGCGCCTCGCCGGTCACGGTGAAGCCGAAGTGCTCGTAGAAGGGAAGGTTGTTGGCCGAGGAGGACTCCAGGTGGGCGGGCAGGCCGGCCGCGTCAGCCTGGGCCAGTCCGGAGCGCAGCAGGGCGGCTCCGTGACCCTGGCCGCGGGCGGCCGGGTCGGTCCCGATCACGGCGAGGTACCAGGAGTCCTCGGTGGGGGCCTCCTCCCCGGCGCCCTCGACGGCGGCGCGGAACAGCGCGGCGCGGTCCCCGAGGATCTCCTCCAGCTCCCGGACGGTCTCCGCGTCGGGCACGGCCTTCTCCCTGCCCTCCGGGGGTACCCAGAAGGCGGCCGCCGCGTCGGTGCGCTCGCACACCCCGTGGTGGGCGTACTGCCGGGTGAGGAGCGTGGTGAAGTAGCGGCCCACCGCCGTCTCGCGGGAGGCGTCGTCGGGGAAGAACCAGCGGATCATCGGGTCGTCGGTGAAGGCACGGGCCAGTACGCGGCTGACCGGGGAAGCGTCCTCGGCGGTGATCACGCGCGGCGTGGCCGGGGCGACGGTCCGCGAATCGTTCGGCTCACGCGCCGTGTTCGGTTTGTTCGGCATACCCGACATTCTGCGTTTCCGCCGGTCACGGGTGACGACCGGGGTCGTTCTGGCGCGGGCGCCCGGCTGGCGGGTGCGATGAGCGAGCGGGGTGGGCGGTCGGAACGGCGCGGCGGGCGGTGACCCTCCGGGGGTCACCGCCCGCCGCGCGGTGTGGTGCTGGGCCGGGGGCCTGTCGGGGTCCCTCGGCCGGGTCGGTCACTTCCGCATGACCTCCGGCTCGTGCCGCCGCAGGAGCCGGGCGACGACGACGCCGCAGATGACGCCGAGCGCCAGCAGCACGCCCATGTCGAGCACCCAGGTGCTCATCTCGTGCTCCCACAGCGGGTCGAGATCGGTCGGGTTGTCCCGGTCCATGGGTGGCATGGTGTGCGAGAGGTCCAGCGAGGAGCCCGCGGCCGCGATGGCCCAGCGCGAGGGCATCAGCCAGGCGATCTGCTCGATCCCGAGAGAACCGAAGATCTTGAACAGCACACCGGTGAACACGACCTGGACGATCGCGAACATGACCAGCAGCGGCATGGTCTTCTCGGCGGTCTTCACCAGCGAGGAGATGATCAGGCCGAACATCATCGAGGTGAAGCCGAGCGCGATGATCGACAGGCAGATCTCGACGGCGGGCGGGAGGAAGAGGGCCTCCTCCGGCAACTCGCGGGGCATGAGGCCGATCACGCAGATCAGCACGCCCTGGAAGGCGGTGACCACGCCGAGCACGATGACCTTGGACATCAGGTACGCGGAGCGGGACAGGCCGGTCGCCCGTTCCCGTTCGTAGATGACCCGTTCCTTGATCAGTTCTCGTACCGAGTTGGCCGCGCCGGAGAAGCACATCCCGACCGCGAGGATCAGCATGATGGTGCCCGCGTCCGAGTTGAACATCCCCTTGTTGGGGTTGGGCGCGAGGCCGTAGTCGGACGGGATCACCGTACTCACGCCGCCGAGGATCAGTGGCAGCACCACCGTGAGGGCCAGGAAGCCCTTGTCCGAGGCGATCACCGAGATGTAGCGCCGTATCAGGGTCCCCAGCTGGGATCCCCAGCTCTGCGGTTTCTGCGTCCGGGCGGGTGGCGCCTGCACCGCCTGCGCCTGCGGCGCGACCGAGTCGAGGTCCGCCGCGTACAGCTGGTAGTGCTGGGAACCCTGCCAGCGCGCCATCCAGTCGTAGTCGCGGTAGTTCTCGAAGGCGGAGAAGACGTCGGCCCAGGTGTCGTAGCCGAAGAAGTTGAGCGCCTCCTCCGGCGGGCCGAAGTAGGCGACACCTCCACCCGGCGCCATCACCAGCAGCTTGTCGCAGAGCCCGAGTTCGGCCACCGAGTGGGTGACGACCAGCACCGTACGGCCGTCGTCGGCGAGGCCGCGCAGCAGCTGCATCACGTCGCGGTCCATGCCCGGGTCGAGGCCGGAGGTCGGCTCGTCCAGGAAGATCAGCGAGGGCTTGGTCAGCAGCTCCAGGGCGACCGAGACCCGCTTGCGCTGACCGCCGGAGAGCGAGGTGACCTTCTTGTCGGCGTGGATGTCGAGCTTGAGCTCGGCCAGCACCTCCTCGACCCGCGCGTTCCGCTCGGCCTCCGCGACGTCTCCGGGGAAGCGGAGGCGGGCGGCGAAGCGGAGGGCGGTGCGGACCTTCAGCTCCTTGTGCAGGATGTCGTCCTGCGGAACCAGGCCGATACGCTGCCGCAGCTCGGCGAAGTGCTTGTACAGGTTCCGGTTGTCGTACAGCACCTCGCCCACATCGGCTGGCCGGTAACCGGTCAGCGCGCGCAGCAGCGTGGACTTGCCGGAGCCCGAGGGGCCGATGACCCCGATCAGGGACTTCTCCGGGACCCCGAAGGTGACGTTGTTGAGGATCACCTTCCCGTTGTCCACCTTCACCGTCAGGTGGCGGGCGGAGAAGGAGACCTCACCGGTGTCGACGAACTCCTCCAGCCGGTCTCCCACGAGCCGGAAGGTGGAGTGGCCGACACCGACGGTGTCGTGCGGCGTGATGACGGCGCTGCCGGACTTGGGGAGCGGCTGACCGTTGACGTACGTGCCGTTGTGGCTGCCGAGGTCGCGGATCTCGAAACGGCCGTCGGGCGAGGCGTGGAACTCCGCGTGGTGCCGGGAGACCTGAAGGTCCGAGACGACCAGCTCGTTCTCCAGCGCACGGCCGATGCGCATCACCCGGCCCAGCGAGAACTGGTAGAAGCTCGTCGGACCACGGTCCCCCGTGGAGGGCATGTCACCGGCCTGCTGCTGCGGCATCTGCGGCGCCCCGTGCTGCGGGGGCATCTGCTGGGGCGGACCCTGGTACGGCATCTGCTGGGACGCCGCCTGCTGCGGTACCTGCTGGGGCGGGGCCTGGTGCGGAGCGAACTGCTGCTGCGGCGGGGGCTGCTGGCCCTGCTGCGGCTGGTGCGGGTGCTGGGGCTGGCCCTGCGGCGGCTGCTGCCAGCCGGGCTGCTGTCCCCAGCCCGGGTCACCACCGGGCTGTTGCCGCGGCGGCGCCTGCGGCGCGGCCTGCCCGCCGTACGCGTCGGCGCCCTGCGCGGCGCCCACCTGGGCCTGCGCGCCGGAGCCGGAGAAGGTGAGCAGCGGGCCGTCGGTGGCGTTGCCCAGGTTGATGCTGGTGCCGGGGCCCAGTTCCAGCTGCTGGACCCGCTGGCCCCCCACGTACGTGCCGTTGGTGCTGCCGTGGTCCTCGATGACCCAACCGCGCCCGCCCCACAGGATCGTGGCGTGCCGCCAGGAGACCCTGGCGTCGTCCAGCACCAGGTCTCCCTGGGGGTCACGACCCAGGCTGTACGTCCTGGACGGGTCTAGCGCCCAGGTTTGTCCATTCAATTCCAGTACGAGTTCCGGCACTCCATGCCCCACAAAGTTGTCCCCCGAGCTACTCCCTGCGTTGGGAGTCTAGGGATGGTGAACATCGTGGGGAACTATTCCAGGCTCAAGGGCGGGACAGAAAGCCACCCCTCGTGGAAGCCACTGTTCCCGGCACCGCGACGGCGGGGGAAAACCCAGCAGACAGCCGCAGTCCACCGGAAATCCGGTGAAGTACCCCCGCAGCGCCAGGAAAGCGGATCCATCCCCGATATCCCGGATCCCGCCCGGGCGGTGACCGACAAAGGGCCCATCGACGGATACGGAGGGCGGCTCGCGCCGCACCCATGCGCGATCTTCACCGCCTCCCCCTGGACCCTCCCCGTTCCGGCCACCGGCACGGACGGCCGGACACGGACAGGAACGGCGTCCCGACTGCTCTTCCGCGTCAGGCCGCCGGAAAACCCGTGCCACCTCTCGTTTCGATAACGGAAGGGCACGCGCCCGGCGCGACGACCTGTCCCCCACCGCCCCCACGGTCACCCGACCCTCCGCGCGTCCGTCGCCCCCACCCGCTCTCCGTACCCCCGAACGCCCCCGAACGCCCTCGACCGCCCCCGGCAGCCCTCGGCGCCGGAGAGGTGGTCTCGCGCTCTCCCCGGGGTCACCCGGTCCCGCCCCCGCCCTGGTGCCGGCACCAGTCCCGGTCAGCGCGGGGCCGTCCTCCCCCGGCCGTGCCTCACCCCAGCGGCGTAGCCGCCGGCGGGTACGGCCGCGAACCAGCGGCGCACGGCGGGGCCGGGGCGGGCGCGAAGCTGTGACCTGGCCCTCAGTACGCCCCCTGAACGATCCGCACGCCCCGCAACGGCTACTGTGAAATCACCATGACCACTTCGATGGCTCTCCCCCCTTCGTACGCGGACACCCCGACTCTCCTGGTCAAGATCTTCGGCAAGGACCGGCCCGGTATCACCGCCGGGCTCTTCGACACGCTCGCGGCCTACGGTGTGGAGGTCGTCGACATCGAGCAGCTCGTCACCCGCGGCCGTATAACGCTGTGTGCCCTGGTCACCGCTCCGGACGCGGGGTTGGCCACCGAGGGTGAGCTGCGGGCGACGGTGCACAACTGGGCCGAGTCGATGCGGCTCGAAGCGGAGATCATCTCCGGCGTGGGGGACAACCACCCCCGCGGCATGGGCCGCTCACACGTCACCGTCCTCGGACAGCCGCTGACCGCCGACTCGACCGCCGCCATAGCGGCCAGCATCACGGCGACCGGCGGGAACATCGACCGGATCTTCCGGCTCGCGAAGTACCCCGTACTCGCCGTGGAGTTCGACGTCTCCGGTACCGAGACGGCGGAGCTGCGCACCGCGCTCGCCATGGAGGCCGCACGGTACGGCGTGGACATCGCCGTCGTCGCCTCGGGGCTCCAGCGCCGCGCGCAGCGCCTGGTCGTGATGGACGTCGACTCCACCCTGATCCAGGACGAGGTGATCGAACTCTTCGCCGCCTACGCGGGCTGCGAGGAGGAGGTCGCCGCGGTCACCACCCGCGCGATGCGCGGCGAACTGGACTTCGCGGAGTCGCTGCACGCCCGGGTCGCCCTGCTGGCCGGACTGGACGTCTCGGTGGTCGAGAAGGTGCGGGCCGACGTGCGGCTCACCCCCGGGGCACGCACCCTGGTGCGCACCCTCAAGCGCCTCGGCTACCAGGTGGGCGTCGTCTCCGGCGGGTTCACCCAGGTCACGGACGCCCTCCAGGAGGAGCTGGGGCTGGACTTCGCCTCCGCCAACACGCTGGAGGTGGTGGACGGCAAGCTGACCGGCCGGGTCACGGGCGAGATCGTGGACCGGGAGGGCAAGGCCCGGCTGCTGCGCCGGTTCGCCACCGAGGCCGGGGTTCCCCTGGGGCAGACGGTCGCGATCGGCGACGGCGCCAACGACCTGGACATGCTGAACGCGGCCGGACTCGGGGTGGCCTTCAACGCCAAGCCGGTGGTCCGGAAGGCCGCGCACACCGCCGTCAACGTCCCGTTCCTGGACACCGTGCTGTACCTGCTGGGGATCACCCGGGACGAGGTGGAGGCGGCGGACGACGCGGACGGTGTGCTCGCCGAGTACGGCGAGGCCCCGGCCACGGGGCACCCCGAGCCCTCCACCCGGTAGCCCTCGACCGCCCGCGATCCGCGACCGCCAGCACCGGCGTCCACTCGGGCCCGCGTGGACGCGCCGACGGCCCCCGGCACTCGACGCCGGGGGCCGTCGGCGTGGGCGGACAGGCGGCGGCCGTCAGGCGTGCGGCGTCCAGAAGGTGGTGAGGGCTCCCGCGCCCGGGCCGAGCGACTTCCAGGCGCCGGTGTAGCTGACCACCGCCACCGCCGAGGTGGGGAAGCCCAGCGCCATCCGCGCTCCCGCCTCCTCGTCCGCGCTGCCGGACAGCACCTCGGAGACGTTCTGCATGCCCGGGTTGTGCCCGATCACCAGCACCTCCCGGACCTCGTCCGGGAGGTCGTTGAGCACCTCGATGACCTGTCCGGCCGGGGCGTCGTACAGCCGCTCCTCGTACACCGTGCGGGGGCGCCGGGGCAGCTTGGGCGCGGCCAGCTTCCAGGTCTCCCGGGTGCGGGCGGCGGTGGAGCAGAGCGCCAGCTGGGGATCGATCCCCTGGGCGGCGAGCCACTCACCGGCGACCGGGGCGTCCTTGCGGCCTCGCTCCGCGAGGGGGCGT
This sequence comes from Streptomyces sp. AJS327, assembly GCF_013450295.1. GTDB lineage: Bacteria > Actinomycetota > Actinomycetes > Streptomycetales > Streptomycetaceae > Streptomyces. The sequence continues at coordinate 1,541,587 of NZ_SKBR01000001.1, read as the reverse complement.
TCGTGGTCCGGCACCTGGGGCCAGTCGGCCTTGGCGTGCCGGAGGAAGACGAGGGTGCGGGAGACATCGACGCTCATGCGTCCCAGCTTCGCACGAAACGATCCGCCGGGCCCGGGGTGTTGGTGCGCTCGACAGCTCCGTCAGGGGTTCGGGCGCGCGCGACCCGGCGCGCACCGCGCGAGCACGCGACCGGCACTCACCCGGCGACCACGCGCCACACCAGCTCGAACAGCTCCAGCGGGGACTGGGCGCCGGAGTCCCGCCACTCCGCCGCACCGGCCTCCCCGCCACTGGTCAGCAGCAGAAGCAGGGTGGCGAAGGCGATCGCCGGAAGGGCAACGGCCCACCACGGAAGGCGCGTCTGGGCGGCGGCGCACGCCTGGCCCGCGGAGGCCGGGCCCGGGCGCGATCCGCCGCGGTCGCCGTCGGGGCGGGTACTGCCGGGGAGCGGGCGGGCCGTCATACGGGGCCTCCGTGGGGTTGTCCGGAACCGTCCCGGCTGACGCTACGGAGCGCGGGGGCGCGCTCCCATCCGGTGACCCACCCAGTTCCCCCTGAGCCCAGCCCCCTAGGGGACGGTGGGGCCACCCCCACCCCCGGGCCCACGCGAGCGGTCCCGTACCAGGGGCCGAGGAGGAGCCGGCGAGGGGTGACGCTCGATCGAAACGGGACCGGGCAGAGCTGATCAGACCGGGTCACGCATGGTCACGGCGGGGGCCGTCGCCCGGGACGCGGTACGCGCCGCGCGGCCGTCGGCGACCGCCACGGGTGCGGGAGGGACGGACCGGTCGCGGCCGGGTGGCCGGGGCGCGGAGTGGGTCAGGGGGCCGCGATACTCGCGATGATCCCGATGACCACGGTCACGCCGATCATGGCGCCGAAGACGAGCAGCAGTTTCTTCCGCGGGTTGGGCGGATGGGGCTCAAGGACTGGCATGCCCGTCAGTGTCGCACTCAGCCGTCGTCCTCCACGACCCGGTCCCGGCCCGCGAGCACGCCGACGGCCATCTGCGTCAGCATCAGCCCCGTCATCAGCACCAGGGGGACCCGCCAGCCGCCGCTCGCGTCGTGCAGCGCCCCGACGAGCAGCGGCCCGGGGACGGAGATGAGGTACCCGGTGCTCTGCGCGAAGGCGGAGAGCTTGACGACGCCGTCGGCGGTGCGGGCCCGCATCCCGATCAGGGTGAGGACGAGCGGGAAGGTGCAGTTGGAGACGCCGAGCAGGATCGCCCAGAGCCAGGACCCGGCCCCCGGCGCGAACCACAGTCCGGCGTAGCTGGCGAGTCCGCACGTGGAGAGGGCGATCACCAGGGGGCCCTGGTGGCGCATGCGGACGGCCACCTTCGGCAGGACGAAGGAGAGCGGTATGCCGGTCCCCATCGTCACCGCGAGCATCAGTCCCGCCGAGGAGGCCGGTACGCCCGCGTCCCGGAAGATCTGCGGGAGCCAGCCCATCGTGATGTAGGCCGCGGACGCCTGGAGTCCGAAGAACACCCCGAGCGCCCAGGCGGTGGGCGACCGGGCGATCCGCACCCCGGCCCCGGCGGCGCCCGCCTCGCTCCCCTCTGGGGCGCCCGCGCGCGGATCGGCGGCGGGCCCGGACCGGGGGTCGTCCGAAGTGGTCGCGCGCCCGGCCGCGTTGGCGGCGTCCGGGCGGCTTCCCAGCACGGCGGCCGGTGACTCCCCCGCCGTCCGTCCCTCCGTCTCCCCGGCGCGGTCCCGTCCGCCGTCCGGGGCGGGCGCCCGGCCCGCCCGGCCGCCGAGGATGGCGGCCCACGGGACCAGCGCGCCGAGGGCGAGGAACGCCCAGGTCGCCAGCCCGACCCGCCAACTCCCGCCCAGCGCCTGGGTCATGGGCACGGTGACCGCGGCGGCGAGCGAGGTGCCGACCGCCAGCGCCATGGAGTAGAGCCCGGTCATCGCCCCGACGCGGTCCGGGAACCAGCGCTTGACGACCACCGGCATCAGCACGTTGCCCACCGCGATCCCCGCGAGGGCGAGCGCGCTGGCGGCCAGGAAGGTGACCGTGCCGTTCGCGAGGGGGCGCAGCGCCAGGCCGAGGGTGATCGCGGCCATTCCGGCGAGGACCACGGCGGCCGGGCCCCAGCGGCGGGCGAGTCGCGGGGCCAGCGGCCCGAAGACCGCGAAGCAGAGCGGCGGTACGGAGGTGAGCAGCCCGGCGACGGTGCCGTTCATGCCAAGGCCGTCCCGCACCTCCGCGAGCAGCGGCCCGAGGCCGGAGATGGCGGGACGCAGGTTGAGCGCGGCCAGCACCAGCCCGATCACGACGAGGCGCGGTCCCCAGCGCGAAACGGCCCCGGACGGAGTCGTCCGGGGCGCGGGGGGCACGGCCCCGGTACCGGGGGCGCGCTTGTCGAGATCGTCCTCTGCCATGACCATAGCGGCCATCATAGAATCATGGGATGAATCTGGGCCACCATGATTCCGGGGCGCCCTCGGCGGCGGTCCGGCGGCGCCGTCAGCCGGAGCCCCGGGCGCCACGGCCAGGGACGCGGCTCCGCGCCGGTCCCGTCCGACCAGACCCGACCCAGACCCGACCGATCGCGATCGGCACCAACCAGCACCGACCAGCACGGGCCAGAATCGGACGTGCCCGGCCGGGCCGGGTCCCCAGCCCCTCGCCTCCAGCGAGCGACGCGGCACCGGCGGCAGCCCGTCCGGCGACTCCCCGTCCGGCGGCGGCCCGCGGCCATCGGCCGCACCGCGTCAACCGTCGTGCCGTCGCACCCGGCCGCCGAGCGGGACCGCACGCCGCGCGGTCCGGATCGGGGGAGCCGCGCGCCGCGCGGGACATACGGCCAGCGGCCGTGTCCGTCACTCCGCCCACGTCCCTCACGCCCTCCACATACCGGGAGAGTCATGCCCCTGTCCGCACCGAACCGCTCCGCGCTCGCCGACCAGGTGATCGCGGCCCTTCGCGCGCAGATCACCTCCGGTGAGTGGCCGGTCGGGTCCCGCATCCCGACCGAACCGGACCTCGTGCGGCAGCTCGGGGTGGCCCGGAACACGGTGCGCGAGGCGGTCCGCGCGCTCGCGCACAACGGGCTGCTCGACATCCGGCAGGGGTCGGGTACCTACGTCGTCGCCACGAGCGAGCTGGCCGGGGTGATGCACCGCCGGTTCGCGGAGGCCGACCCCGGGCACGTGGGGGAGCTACGGGCGGCGCTGGAGACCTCGGCCGCCCGGCTGGCGGCGCTGCGCCGCACCGACCGGGACCTGCGTCAGCTCGACGCGCTGCTCGAACGGCGGGAGGCCGCCTGGGAGTCGGGGGACGCGGGGCGCTTCGTCGAGGCCGACGCCGGTCTGCACCTCGGCATCGTCGCGGCCTCGCACAACGAGGTGCTCACCGCCGTCTACGCCGACTTGGGCGACGTGATGCGGGCCTTCCTCCGGCACGACGTCGGCGAGGAGCTGGCGCCGGAGGAGCACATGGACCACGCGCGGCTGGTCGAGGCCATCCGCGCCGGGGACGCCGAGACCGCGGCGGACGAGGCGCGCTCCTACTCCGCGCAGTGGGGCTGCGGCGCCCGGCTCGCCACCGGAGGCTGAACCGGAGTCGTCCACGCCACGGGCCGGAGTCGTCCACGCCACGGGAGCGCGCCCCGGCCGGGGAGACGCGGGGCGGGCACGCGCGAGGTCCCGGCCCGGGGGTGACGGGCCGGGACCTCGGGTGATCCGGGTGGGAGCGCTCAGGCGCCCATCATGTGGACGCCGCCGTCCACGTGCACGATCTCGCCGGTGGTCTTCGGGAACCAGTCCGAGAGCAGGGCGACGATGCCACGCCCGGCCGGTTCGGGGTCGGTGAGCTCCCAGCCGATCGGGGCGCGGGCGTCCCAGACGTCGGCCAGCTGCTCGAACCCGGGGATGGACTTGGCCGCCATGGACTTGAGCGGACCGGCCGCGATCAGGTTGCAGCGGATGTTCTGGTGGCCGAGGTCCCGCGCGAGGTAGCGCGAGGTGGATTCGAGCGCCGCCTTGGCCACGCCCATCCAGTCGTACTTCGGCCAGGCGACCTGGGCGTCGAAGTCCAGCCCGACGACCGAGGCACCGCGCCCCTCCACCGAGCCGTCCTCCGGGGCCAGCAGCGGCAGCAGCGCCATGGTGACCGACTTGAGGGAGTAGGCGGAGACCTCGAAGGCCGTCGACACCGACTCCCACTCGGTCTGGAGGAAGTTGCCGCCCAGCGCGTCCTGCGGGGCGAAGGCGATGGAGTGCACCAGGCCGTCCAGCGGCACGCCCTCACCGAGGTGCTCGGCCACCCGCTCCGCGAGGGTGTCCAGGTGCTCCCGGTTCTGCACGTCCAGCTCGATCACCGGCGCCTCCTTGGGCAGCCGCCGGGCGATCCGCTGGACCAGCGAGAGCCGACCGAACCCGGTGAGGATGACCTCGGCGCCCTCCTCCTGGGCGAGTTTCGCGGCGTGGAAGGCGATCGAGGCGTCGGTGAGCACCCCCGTGACGAGGATGCGCTTGCCCGCGAGAAGTCCGCTCATGTTCAGTGACCCATGCCCAATCCGCCGTCGACGGGAATGACGGCTCCGGTGATGTACGCGGCCTCCTCGGAGGAGAGGAAGCGGACGGTGGCGGCGACCTCCTCGGGCTCCGCGTACCGCCCCAGCGGCACCTGCTGGAGGATTCCCGAGCGCTGCTCGTCGTTGAGCGCGCGGGTCATGTCGGTGTCGACGAAGCCGGGGGCCACGACGTTGCAGGTGATGCCGCGCGAGCCCAGCTCCCGCGCCAGGGAGCGCGCGAACCCGACGAGACCGGCCTTGGAGGCCGCGTAGTTGGCCTGCCCGGCGGAGCCCAGCAGCCCGACCACCGAGGAGAGCAGCACGATCCGGCCCTTGCGGGCCCGCAGCATCTGCCGGGAGGCGCGCTTTACCATCCGGAAGGTTCCGGTCAGGTTGGTCTCCAGTACCGAGGTGAAGTCCTCCTCGGACATCCGCAGCAGCAACTGGTCGCGGTTGACGCCGGCGTTGGCGATCAGCACCTCGACCGGGCCCTGCTTCTCCTCGATCTCCTTGAACGCCTGCTCGACCTGCTCCGCGTCCGTGATGTCGCACTTGACGGCGAGGAAGCCCGCGGGCGGGTCGCCGGAGCGGTAGGTGACGGCGACGTTGTCGCCCGCCTCCGCGAAGGCGTGCGCTATGGCCAGGCCGATACCGCGGTTGCCTCCGGTGACGAGTACCGAGCGGCTCAAGGTGGGACCACCCTTTCTGAGTTCTCCGCGCGGACGCGGCGGATGTGGGGCACAGCACCGGGGTGCGCCGCCGACGCGGCACCCGGGGGCCGGTCCGCCCGGCTCCGCCGCGCCGCTCACACGGCGCCGCCCGGAACGCTGTCCGTGAGAAAGCTATCGAATGCGGTGTGAGCACGCGGAATCGGGCGACGACAGGGGGGCAGCCGAAGCGCTGTGGGATGTCTACAGATGGTCGGGACATCAGGGGCGCGGAACGGGATGATTCCCTGACGGCCGTCCCCCGGCGGCCGCCCCGCGACGGACAGGAGGCTCCATGCCCCACTCCCCCGGTGATCCCCCCGGCGGTCCCCACGTCGGTCCCCCCGGCTCGCCGCCGGCTGGCTCCCCCGGCCGGGGCGCCGGACGGCAGCCCCTCGACGAGACCTTCCTCGCCCTCCCCCTGCGTCAGCTGGCCGACGCGGCGCTCGGGCGGGCCCGCGCGCTCGGCGTCACCCACGCGGACTTCCGGTTCGAGCGGGTGCGCGCGGCGGGCTGGCGGCTCCGGGACGCGAGACCGGCCGGTTCGGCGGACACCACCCGCACCGGCTACGCGGTCCGTGTGGTGCACCGGGGTGCCTGGGGCTTCGCCTCCGGCGTCGACGGCACCCCGGAGGCCGCCGTGCTGGTGGCCGAACAGGCGGTCGCGATGGCCGAGTTGTCCGCGCGGGTGCTGGCCGCCGGATCGGGTGCCGGGGCGGCCGACGCCGTGGAGCTGGCCGACGAGCCGGTGCACGGCGAGCGCACCTGGGTGTCCGCCTATGACATCAACCCGTTCGAGGTGCCCGAGGCGGAGAAGACCGCGCTGCTCGCCGAGTGGAGTGCCCGGCTGCTGGGCGCGGAGGGCGTCTCGCACACCGACGCCTCACTGCTCACCGTCCAGGAGAACAAGTTCTACGCGGACACCGCCGGGACCGTCACCACCCAGCAACGCGTCCGGCTCCAGCCCCAGTTGACCGCCGTCGCGGTGACCGACGGCGGTGAGTTCGAGTCGATGCGCACCCTCGCCCCGCCGGTCGGGCGCGGCTGGGAGTACCTGCTGGGCACCGGCTGGGACTGGGACGACGAGCTGGCGCGGATCCCCGGGCTGCTGGCCGAGAAGCTGCGCGCCCCCTCGGTCGACCCCGGCGTCCACGACCTGGTGATCGACCCGTCCAACCTGTGGCTGACCATCCACGAGTCGGTCGGCCACGCCACCGAACTCGACCGGGCGCTGGGCTACGAGGCGGCCTACGCGGGCACCTCCTTCGCCACCCCGGACCAGCTGGGCACCCTGCGCTACGGCTCGCCGCTGATGAACGTCACCGGTGACCGGACCGCCGAGCACGGCCTGGCGACCATCGGATACGACGACGAGGGGGTGCGCGCCCAGTCCTGGGACCTGGTGCGGGAGGGCGTCCTGGTCGGCTACCAGCTCGACCGGCGCATCGCGCGGCTGACCGGGATGGGCCGCTCCAACGGCTGCGCCCACGCCGACTCCCCCGCCCACGTCCCGCTCCAGCGCATGGCCAACGTCTCGCTGGCCCCGGCACCCGGCGGACCGGGGACCGAGGAACTGATCAGCGGGGTGGACCGGGGGATCTACCTGGTCGGGGACCGCTCCTGGTCCATCGACATGCAGCGGTACAACTTCCAGTTCACCCAGCAGCGGGCGTACGAGATCCGTGGCGGCCAGCTCCGCGGCCAGCTCCGCGACGTGGCCTACCAGGGCATCACCCCCGAGTTCTGGGGCTCGATGGACGCGGTGGGCGGCCCGGGCACCTACGTGCTGGGCGGCGCCTTCAACTGCGGCAAGGCACAGCCGGGGCAGGTGGCCGCCGTCTCACACGGCTGTCCCGCCGCCCGCTTCCGTGGTGTCAGCGTCCTCAACACCGCACGGGAGGCGGGCCGTTCATGAGCACGGCGGCAGTATCCACCACCGGCCGGGAGCGGCGTCCACGCTCCCCGGTGGCCGGGGCGGACCGGCGCACCGGCCCCCCGTCCGGACGTCCCGCGCGGGGAGCGGACCGCGCCGTGCCGTACGGCGCGCGGCACGACGCACGGCACGGCGGCACGACCAGCCCCACACCGCCCCGCACCGGCGGGCACGTCACGAGGGAGGCAGGATGAGCAGCGCGGCGAGCGCTTCCGTCAGCACACCGCACGAGGTGGTCGAGCGGGCCCTGGAGCTGTCCCGGACCGACGGCTGCGTGGTCATCGCGGCGGAGACCTCCTCGGCCAACCTGCGCTGGGCGGGCAACGCGCTGACCACCAACGGCGTCACCCGGGGCCGGGAGGTGACGGTGATCGCCACCGTGGACGGCGCCGAGGGCGCCGCCTCCGGGGTGGTCTCCCGCTCCGGCGCCACCCCCGGGGAGCTGGAGGGCCTCGTGCGGGCGGCGGAGGAGGCCGTGCGCGCCTCCGAACCGGCGGAGGACGCCCAACCGCTGGTCGAGGGCGGGCCACCGGCCGCCGACTTCACCGAGCCACCCGCGGAGACCTCGCACGCGGTCTTCGCCGAGTTCGCGCCGGAGCTGGGCGAGTGCTTCGCGCGGGCCCGCGCCGCGGGCCGGGAGCTGTACGGCTTCGCCTCGCACGAGCTGGTCTCCAGCTACCTCGGCAGCTCGACGGGGCTGCGGCTGCGGCACGACCAGCCCACCGGCTCGCTGGAGATGAACGCCAAGTCCACCGACCACACCCGGTCCGCCTGGGCCGGGCGCGCCACCCGCGACTTCAGCGACGTGCGCCCCTCCGAGCTGGACGCGGAACTCGCGCGGCGGCTCGGCTGGGCGGAGCGGAGCGTCCAGCTGCCCGCCGGACGGTACGAGACGCTGCTGCCGCCCACGGCCGTGGCCGACCTGCTGATCTACCAGCTCTGGTCGTCCGGCGCGCGGGACGCGGCGGAGGGCCGGACCGTCTTCAGCAAGGCCGGTGGCGGCACCCGCGTCGGCGAGCGGCTGGGGCGGCTGCCGCTGACCCTGCGCAGCGATCCGCACGCCCCCGGTCTGGAGTCGGTGCCCTTCGTGCTGGCGCACGCCTCGGGAGACACCAGCTCGGTGTTCGACAACGGCCTGCCGCTCACCGCGACCGACTGGATCCGGGAGGGCACGCTGACCACACTGCCCGCCACCCGGCACAGCGCCGGGCTGACGGGCCTCCCGGCGGCGGGGGCGCCGGACAACCTGCTGCTGGAGGGCGGGGGCCCACGGAGTCTGGAGGAGATGGTGGCCGACTCCGGCCGGGACGGCCCCTGTCTGCTGCTGACCTGCCTCTGGTACATCCGCGAGGTCGACCCGGCGACGCTGCTGCTCACCGGCCTGACCCGGGACGGCGTCTACCTCGTCGAGGGGGGTGAGGTGCGCGGGGCGGTGAACAACTTCCGCTTCAACGAGTCGCCGGTGGACCTGCTCGGCCGGGCCACCGAGGCCGGACGTACCGAGCGGACGCTGCCCCGCGAGTGGTCGGACTGGTTCACTCGCGCCGCGATGCCGCCGCTCCGCGTCCCGGACTTCAACATGAGTTCGGTCAGCCAAGGCGTCTGAGCGGTGCTCCCCCGCCCCGGCATAGACTCGGGCCCGACCCGTATCCACCGACCTCAGGAACGTGACGTGACACGCCTCGGCGACTCCGTACAGCGTGCCGGCGAACTGCTGGCACAGGACCTCTCCTCCGACCGGACGGCCGAGCGGCTGCTGACGGAAACGGGCTCGCGGCGCTATCTCGACCTGAGTGACCTGCCCGCCCCGGAACAGGCGGCGCTGATCGCGTCCCGCGCGGTCGACGTGCTGCCCTCCGAGGAGCGGCTGGCGGAGACGATCGAGGCCCGGCGAGCCGAGGGCGGGGGGCTGCACGTCAAGCTGGGGATCGACCCCACCGCGGCCGAGGTCCACCTGGGCCACGTGGTGCCCATGATCATCCTCAGCCGGTTCCAGCGGATGGGGCACCGGGTGACGCTGATCATCGGGGACTTCACCGCGAAGATCGGTGACCCCTCCGGGCGCAGCGCGGAGCGTCCGCCGCTGACCGACGCCGACATCGCGCGGAACCTGGCGGGCTACCAGGAGCAGGTGAAGCCCTTCTTCGACTTCGAGCAGGTCGGTTTCCGGCACAACAGCGACTGGCTCGGCTCCTTCGGCTTCCCCGAGCTGGTCACCCTGCTCGCCCAGGTCCCGGCCTCCGCGCTGCTCCAGCGGGACGACTTCCGCAACCGCCTCGCGGAGGGCTCCGGGCTGACGATGTCCGAGCTGATCTACCCGGTGGCGATGGCCCTCGACTCCGCCGAACTCGACTGCGACGTCGAGCTGGGCGGGATCGACCAGCTGCTGAACATGCAGATGGGCCGTCGGGTGATGGAGGTCTACGGCCAGCGTCCGCAGATGATCGTCACCATGCCGCTGATCGAGGGCACGGACGGCTCGGGCGCGAAGATGTCGAAGTCCAAGGGGAACGCGGTCGCCCTGACCGCCGCCGCCGACGAGGTGTTCGGCAAGGTCATGTCCATCCCGGACCGGCTGATGGTGCCCTACCTGCGAGCCTGGACGGAGTGGACCGACCCGGAGATCGAGCTGGTCACGGCCCGGATGGAGGCCGGGACGCTGCACCCGATGGACCTCAAGCGGATCCTCGCCGGGGAGGTCGTCACCGCGCTGTACGGGGTGGCGGCGGCGATGACCGCGCGCGCCGGGTTCTCCGCCCGGTTCTCGCGCAGGTCCTTCGCCGAGGTGGAGAGCCTGCCGGTGCTCTCGCTGACGGAACACGGCGCGGAGGGCGTCACCGCGATCCTCGCCCGGGTCCTGGAGTTCGCGCCCAGCGCCTCGGCCGCCCGCCGGGTCGCCAAGCAGAACGGGCTGCGGCTGGTCGTGGAGACGGCGGACGCGGGTCAGGTGACGCTGGTCCTCACCGAGGCGGACGCGCTGCGCCCGGCGGCCGAGGTGCTGCCGGAGAAGCTGGCCGAGGCCGGGGCGAGCGGCACCGTCTACCTGAAGGCGGGGCGCCGGGTGGCGGAGGTCCAGGGGCTCTGAGCCGGCTGAGCCGGCGCCGCTATCGGTGCCGGCCCCGGCTCCGCCCCCGGACCGCCTGCCAGAGGGGTGCGCCGAGCGCCACGATCACCACGGCGCCCGCGAGTTGCAGCAGGTGCCGGATCCAGTCGACGCCCTTGGTGTCGTGCACGCCGAGGCCGCTGGCCAGCGCGTTGCCGATCAGGCTGCCCAGGATGCCGAAGATCACGGTCAGCCAGAGCGGGATGCGCTGCCTGCCGGGGAGGATGGCCCGCGCGAGCAGACCCAGTACCAGTCCGACGATGATCGCCCACAGCCAGCTCATGGCGTCTCCCGGGTGACGTCTCGTGCTCGTCCGCGCCCCGGCACGTGGGGCGGTGCCGGTGTCCGCCCAGTCTGCGCCCGGCGGGGCTACGTCGCATGACGGAGGGCGCCATGCGTGCTCCGGCGGAGCCGGTCCGGTCGGCCCGGCTGGCCTCCCCCGCCTCGAACGCGGGGGAGGCGGGGCGTACCGTAGTAGCGGTCAGGGACCTCATATGCCGGGCCGGGTCCGGCATGAGGAACAGGTGGTGGAATGTGATGCGGAAGCAGGCTTCCCCCGAGGTCTTCCGGATCACCGGAGCCCGCCGGGGCCTTCAGGAGGACGTGCGCGGCCGTCAGCGGCGGTACGTGATCACGATGTTGGTGCGCACCCTGTCGGTGCTGCTGACGGTGGCCCTGTGGAACGTCCAGCGTCCGCTCGCCATCGCGGCCCTCGTCCTCGGCACCCTGCTGCCGTACGTCGCGGTGGTGATCGCCAACGCGGGCCGGGAGAACGCCGTATCGCTGCCGTCGACCTTCGGCGGGGCGCCCGCGCGGCCCGCCCTGGGCAGCGCGGAACCCGTGGCGGAGGATCCGGGAACGGAATCCAACGGACCGTCCACGACGCGTGGTTGAGCCCGGTACCCGAGCGAAGCTCAAGAAAAGCTCAGATCAATCCTTCGGTTCTGGTGCACCGCCCAGGGTGTCGCGTGCCATACTTCAAGAGCGCTCCGCATCCCCCGTCGGAGCGACAGACCGACGCCGGGCAGCTCCCCCCGTGGCTGCCCGGCGTCGCTTGTGTGCGGTCCTTCCACCGGCCGCGCTGGTCAGCGCGGTGCGGTCGACCTTTTGGCGGGGCCGGGGCGGCGAGGGATGATGGAGCGGTGATCTCTTTCCCCTCCTCCGACGAAGGCCCGTCCGGCTCGCCCGGTCCCGAGACGCCCGTCTGCTCGGCCAAGGGCTGCCGGGCCGACGCCGTGTGGGTGCTCGCCTGGAACAACCCGAAGCTGCACACCCCGGAGCGCCGCAAGACCTGGCTGGCCTGTGCCGAGCACCGGGAACACCTCTCCTCCTTCCTCAGCGTCCGCGGATTCCTGCGGGACGTGGTGGAGTTGGCGGAGTGGCGGGCCCGCCAGGCGGCCGGGTCGGACCCGGCGGACGGGCCGGAGGCGCCGGGCGCGACCGGCGGGCCGGAGCGCGGCGCCAGCTGAGGCGCGCGGCGGCACCGGCCGTCGGCGTCCCGCCCCGGGAGACCGGGGCAGGACGGGTGGGACGGGTGGGCCGGGTCAGCCCACCCACCGGGCGCCGGCGGGCACCGCCGAGCCGGGTCAGCCGCCGATCGCCGACATGGGGCGGCGGGGCTGGACGAACTCCGGGTCGTCGATCCCGGCACCGGCCTTCTTGCCCCACATCGCGGTCCGCCAGCGGGCGGCCAGCTCCTCGTCCGAGGCGCCGCCGCGCAGGGCGCCGCGCAGGTCGGACTCCTCGGTGGCGAAGAGACAGGTGCGCACCTGACCGTCGGCGGTCAGCCGGGTGCGGTCGCAGGCGCGGCAGAACGGCCGGGTGACCGAGGCGATCACGCCGACCCGGCCGGGGCCGCCGTCCACCAGCCAGCGTTCGGCGGGTGCCGAGCCGCGGGCCTCCTCGCCCTCCTGGGTCAGGGTGAACCGGGTGCGCAGCGCGGCGAGGATGTCCCCGGCGGTGATCATTCCGGCGCGCTGCCAGCCGCGCTGCGGGTCGAGGGGCATCTGCTCGATGAAGCGGAGCTCGTACTCGTGCTCCAGCGCCCAGGCGAGCAGGTCCGGCGCCTCCGACTCGTTCACCCCGGGCATCAGCACCGCGTTGACCTTCACCGGGGCGAGCCCGGCGGCCCGCGCCGCCGCCAGACCCCGCAGGACGTCGCCGTGCCGTTTGCGGCGCGTCATGCGCTGGAACACCTCGGGGTCGAGGGTGTCCAGGGAGACGTTGACCCGGTCGAGCCCGGCGTCGCGCAGCACCTCCGCGGTGCGCTCCAGGCCGATGCCGTTGGTGGTCAGCGAGATCCGGGGGCGCGGTTCCAGCGCGGCGCAGCGCTCGACGAGGCCGGTGAGGCCGGGGCGCAACAGTGGTTCGCCGCCGGTGAAGCGCAGTTCCTCGACGCCGAGCCGGGTCACGGCGATCCGCACGAGCCGGACGATCTCGTCGTCCGTGAGCAGCTCCGGCTTGGCCAGCCACTGGAGCCCCTCCTCCGGCATGCAATAGGTGCAGCGCAGGTTGCAGCGGTCGGTCAACGAGACACGGAGGTCGGTGGCGACCCTCCCGAATGTGTCGAGCAGCATGGCTGCGGCCCTCCCACGGTTGCTGGAACTGCTTGGCAGCGTACGTGAGGGTCGGCGGTTCGGGTACGGCGGTGGGCCTCCGGCCGGTGCCGGGCGCCGGTGCCGATCCGCAGGTGAGGGGGTGGTGGCGGCCGGTTCCCGGGGGTCGCGGCGGCCGCGGCGCCGCCTCCGCGCGTGTGCGGGGGCGGCGCCGGGTGGCGTCAGTGGGCGCCGGTGCCGGTCATGGAGCGGACCTCCAGCTCGGCGTACTTCTTGCCACCGGCTCCCTCGTCCTTCGTCAGCAGGGCGCCGATCCAGCCGAGCAGGAAGCCGACCGGGATGGAGATGAGGCCCGGGTTCTCCAGCGGGAACCAGGCGAAGTCCGCGTCCGGGATCATCGAGGTCTCCTTGCCCGAGACCACGGGCGAGAAGATCACCAGGCCCACGGCGGAGATCAGTCCGCCGTAGATCGACCAGAGGGCCCCCTGGGTCGTGAACCGCTTCCAGAAGAGGCTGTAGACCAGGGTCGGGAGGTTGGCGGAGGCGGCCACCGCGAAGGCGAGCGCCACCAGCCCGGCGACGTTGAGGTTGCCCGCCAGGGTGCCGAGTCCGATGGCCACCATGCCGATGATCACGGCCGAGATGCGCGCGGCCCGGACCTCCTCCTGCTCCGTCGCCTTGCCCTTGCGGATGACGTTGGCGTACAGGTCGTGCGCGAAGGACGAGGACGAGGCGAGGGTGAGCCCGGCGACCACCGCGAGGATGGTGGCGAAGGCGACCGCCGAGATCATCGCGAGCAGGATCGCGCCTCCGGTCGAGTCCGCCCCGCCGCCGATCTCCTGAGCCAGCAGTGGCGCCGCGGTGTTGCCCGCCTTGTCCGCGTCGGTGATCTCCTTGTTGGAGAGCAGCGCGGCGGCGCCGAAGCCGAGCGCGATGGTCATCAGGTAGAAGACACCGATGATGCCGATCGCCCAGTTCACCGACTTCCGGGCGGCCTTGGCCGTGGGCACGGTGTAGAAGCGGATGAGGATGTGCGGCAGTCCGGCGGTGCCGAGCACCAGCGCGATCCCCAGCGAGATGAAGTCGATCTTCGAGGTGGTCGTCAGCCCGTACTTCAGCCCCGGTTCGAGGAAGGCCGCGCCCTTGCCGCTGTTGTCCGCCGCCGCGCCGAGCAGGGTGGACAGGTTGTAGTTGAACTTGTGGAACACCAGGAAGGTGATGACGAGCGTGCCGCCGATCAGCAGCACCGCCTTCACCATCTGCACCCAGGTGGTGCCCTTCATCCCACCGATCGTGACGTACAGGATCATCACGATCCCGACGAACACCACGATGAGGTTCTTGCCCAGGTCGCCGGTGATGCCGAGCAGGAGGGCGACGAGGGCGCCGGCGCCGACCATCTGGGCCAGCAGGTAGAAGATCGAGACGGTGATGGTGGAGACCCCGGCGGCCGTCCGGACGGGACGCTGCCGCATCCGGTAGGCGAGCACGTCACCCATCGTGTACCGGCCGGAGTTCCGCAGCGGCTCCGCGACGAGCAGCAGCGCGACGAGCCAGGCCACCAGGAAGCCGATGGAGTACAGGAAGCCGTCGTAGCCGAACAGCGCGATGGCGCCGGCGATTCCGAGGAAGGAGGCGGCTGACATGTAGTCACCCGAGATCGCCAACCCGTTCTGGAAACCGGTGAACTGGCGGCCACCGGCGTAGAAGTCGGCGGCGTCCTTGGTGCGTCGGCCCGCCCACACGGTGATGGCCAGGGTCGCGACCACGAACAGCGAGAACAGCGTCACGATCAGCGGACGGTGCTCGCTCGCCCCTCCGGCGGCGAGTTGGTACGTGAGGCTCATGCGTCCGCCTCCAGGCGGGTCTTGATGGCTTCGGCCTTGGGGTCGAGCTTGGTCGCGGCATGCCGCGAGTACCACCAGGCGATCAGGAACGTGGTGACGAACTGCGCCAGCCCCAGCACGAAGGCGACGTTGATGTTCCCGACGACCTTCGTCGCCATGAACCCGCCCGCGTAGTTGGACAGCAGGACGTACAGCAGGTACCACGCGATGAACGCGAAGGTCAGGGGAAACGCGAACGAACGGTAGGAGCGGCGGAGTTCGGTGAACTCCGGGCTCTGTTGTACCTGCACGTAGTCCCGGGTGTCCCCGTTTTCCTGGGGACCGGAATTCTCGTGCTCCGGTGGGGTGTCCACAGTGACTCCAGACAGAACGTGACGATGGGGGACGGTGTGACGGACGTCTCCCTGGTCGTGCGGTGCGCGCATCGTAGATCCACGCTCGGCGGAACAACAGGGGTCGGTTGTTGAATCCCAAAGGTCACGGGCTTGTCACGCCCCGATAGCAGTCGCACTTTCTTTCGGTATCCATTGCTCGCCCGCAGTACACGGCGATAGCTTCGCTCGTCTGAGCGCACCTCAGCCGCACACTTGACGTACGGATGTGCGCCTGAGTACCGCTCAGCGGACAACTGCACACGAGACTCGGAGACCACATGGTTCCCAGACCTTCCAGATTTTCCGGACCCACGGGGTCCGCACGGCCCGCGAGACGCCGCCGCGCGCTCGCGATGCCGCTGGGGCTGGCACTGACCGCCTCACTCGGCCTGGCCGGGGCCGCCGTGGCCACGGCTCAGGACTCCCCGTCGGCGCCGAAGGCCGCCGACACCTTCAGCTACGTGGTGAACACCGAGACGGACTCGGACACCGTCAAGCGGGTGGAGAAGGAGATCGCCTCCGCCGACGGCAGTGTCGTCGAGACGTACGACCAGATCGGTGTCATCGTCGCCCATTCGGCCAATCCGGACTTCGGCAAGACCCTCCGCGCGGTGGACGGAGTGGACTCGGCCGGTGCCACCCGGACGGCTCCGCTGACTCCGGCGGCCTCCACGGACATCGGCAAGCCCGAGTACGTGAAGGCTCCCAAGGCGTCGGCGGCCGCCAACGCCAAGGCCAAGGGCGAGGAGCCGCTGGAGTCCCTCCAGTGGGACAAGCGGGCGATAAAGGCGGACAAGGCCAGCGAGATCAGCGGTGGCAGCGGCAAGGTGACGGTCGGTGTCATCGACACCGGCGTCGACGACACCCACCCGGACCTCAAGGCCAACTTCGCCAGCAAGCAGTCGGCGAACTGTGTCGGCGGCAAGGCGGACACCTCGAAGGGCGCCTGGCGCCCCTACACCGCCGAGGACTACCACGGCACCCACGTCGCGGGGATCGTGGCCGCGCCGCGCAACGGCGTCGGCGTCGCGGGCACCGCGCCGGGTGTCAAGGTCTCGTCCATCAAGGTGAGCGAGCCCGACACCTCGCTGTTCTTCGCCGAGGCCGTCGTCTGCGCGATGGTCTTCGCGGCCGAGAACGACGTGGACATCACCAACAACAGCTACTACGTCGACCCCTGGCTGTACGCCTGCCGCGATGACGCGGACCAGAAGGCGCTGGTCGACTCGGTGAGCCGCGCGATGACCTACGCACGCGACAAGGGCACCGCGCACATCACCTCGGCGGGCAACGACAACCAGGACCTCGCCGCCGAGGAGATCACCGACGAATCCAGCCCGAACGACAGCGAGCCGGTGACGCGCACCGTCGACACCGAGAACTGTGTCGACATGCCGACTCAGCTGGACGGAGTCACCTCGGTCTCCGCGACCGGGCCCGAGAAGAACCTCAAGTCGTTCTACTCGAACCACGGCCTGGGTGAGATCGACGTGGCCGGCCCCGGTGGCGACACCCGCTACCAGACGCCGGACGCCCCGGCCAAGAACGGCGGGGTGCTCTCCACCATGCCCGACGGGGACTACGCCTACCTCCAGGGCACGTCGATGGCCGGACCGAACGTCGCCGGTGTCGCCGCGCTGCTGAAGAGCCAGAACCCGAAGGCCACGCCGCAGGACATCAACTGGATGCTCAAGGCCCAGTCGAAGAGCGTGGCCTGCCCGACGGACTACGACCCGGACGGCGAGGGCACCTACGCGGCCGAGTGCACCGGCACCGACCGGGACAACAGCTTCTACGGTCACGGCATCGTGGACGCGTTGAAGGCCGTCTCGAAGTAACGTTCCGCTCGCTCCGTGCCGTCGTTGACGGCGGCCCGGGGCACCGGCGGTGACGCCCGGCGGGGTGTCGGATCGTCCGCGATCCGGCACCCCGCCTTCGTGCGCGCGCCCGCCGGGCCGACGCCTCCCGCACGCCCGACGGCCGCTCAGGACCGGGCGCGGCGACCGACGGGAGCGGCCGGTGAGACGAACGGCTGGCGACGGGAGCGGCCGGAGCCGTCAGGCCGGAGACGGGGGGGGAAGAGACGGACCGGAGGCAGCCGGAGGACGGCCGTGGTTGCCCGGGGCAACCGCCGCCGCGCCGCGTTGAGTTGAGTCTCCGTGACGGGTGCCCGGGTTCGCCCGGACGGGCCGGGCCAGCCGGGTCAGCCGGTGCTGGCCGGTACGGCCTCCTGGCCAGCGGGGCCGGAGTCACCGACGGGACCGGAGTCGGCCACGGGAGCGACACCGGCCGCCGTACCGGGGGCGGGCTCCGCTCCCCCCGGCTCGGGGGCGGGCTGCCATCCCGGCCCCCGGAAGACCCGTCCCGCGCGCTCCCGCCAGCTCCGCGCCGCGCGCAGGTCGCGTCCGATGGCCAGGTACTCGTGGGTGGCGACGCGCAGCGGGTTGTGGGTGCCGATGTTCTTGGTGAGGCCGAAGACACAGGGCTTGGTCTCGGGGACGAAGGTCCCGAACATCCGGTCCCAGACGATGAGGATGCCGCCGAAGTTGCGGTCCAGGTAGTCGCCCTGGGAGGCGTGGTGCACCCGGTGGTGGGAGGGCGTGTTGAAGACGAACTCCACCGGGCGCGGCAGCTTCCCGACCCGCTCCGTGTGCACCCAGAACTGGTAGACGAGGTTGGCGGAGGAGCAGAAGGCCAGTGCCGCCGGATGGACGCCCAGCGCGATCAGCGGCAGGTAGAACGGCCAGACGGTCCAGCTCGTCCAGGGCTGGCGCAGCGCGGTGGTGAGGTTGAACTTCTCGCTGGAGTGGTGCACCACGTGACAGGCCCACAGCACCCGGATCACATGGTGGCCCCGGTGCGACCAGTAGTAGAAGAAGTCCTGCGCGAGCAGCATCAGCGGCAGCGTCCACCACACGACCGGCACGCTCAGCGGCGTCAGTTCGTAGACGGCCACGTAGATGGCGACGATCGGGATCTTCCACAGCGCGTCGAAGACCAGGCTGCCGAGCCCCATGGTGACGCTGGTGGCCGCGTCCCTGGTGGAGTAGCCCGCCGCCCCCTCCTCGGGGCGGAGTCGGACACTCACCATCTCGACCACGGTGAGGAGCACGAAAGCGGGTATCGACCAGAGCACGACGTCCGGGAGACTTGACGGCATATCGGCACGGTAGACCGGAAACCACGTGCTTACCAGAGGGTGTTACCTGCAAGTAAGAAGTGATCACCGCCCGCACCCCGCCGCCGTCCCTCCACATCCCGGGCCCGTCGGCGCTCCGGTCCGGGCTCCCCCACGATCCGTCCGGAGCGGTGCCGCACTCCGCACCGTCGGCCACCCCGGGGGCTGGCGCGGGGGAGGCACGTAACCGACGACCCCTCAGTTTCCGGGCGCGCGCCCGCGCGTGGGGCCCTGGGCCCGGAGGGCGGCCCCCCGGATGTCCGGGGTGGGGCGGGCCGGGAGGGGGCCCACGGTGTCAGTCGGGACCCGTATTCTCTGGGACCATGCTCGAAGACCAGACGGCGCTCCCGGAAGAGACGGCCGGCGCGGCTCGCCTGCCCTCGCAACCCGCCGCGGCGGAGACCGAGGCGGCCCGCTGGCCCGCCCAATACCCCAGCGGCTACGCGGTCGTGGACGTCGAGACCACCGGTCTCCGGCGGGACGACCGCATCGTCTCGGCCGCCGTCTACCAGCTCGACGCCCGGGGGAACGTCCAGGATCACTGGTACTCCCCCGTCAACCCGCAGCGTGACCCCGGCCCGGTGTGGATCCACGGGCTGACCTCCGAGGCCCTGGCGGACGCCCCGCTCTTCGCCGAGATCGCGGACGCCTTCGCGGAACGGCTCGCGGACCGGGTCCTGGTCGCCCACAACGCCCTCTTCGACTGGTCGATGATCGCCCGGGAGTACGCCCGCGCCGAGCGCGAGGCCCCCGTGCGCCAGCGGCTGTGCACCATCGCGCTGGCGAAGGAACTCGCGCTGCCGCTGCCGAACCACAAGCTGGAGTCGCTCGCCGCGCACTACGGCGTGGTCCAGCGCCAGGCCCACCACGCCCTGGACGACGCCCGGGTGCTGGCCGAGTCGTTCCGGCCGAGCCTGCACCTCGCGGCCCAACGCGCGGCCCGGCTGCCGCTGCACGCCTGTCAGTCCCTCGCCGAGTGGTCGGACTCCGTCCTGCCCGGCACCGGGCAACCGGCGGACGGCCGGGGGCAGCGTCCGTACGCGAACAGCTGGCGGCCCTCCCGCAGACGGCCCGCCTGCCCCTACCCCAACCCGGGCCGTTACGAGCCGGGCGGCCGCCTGGTCCAGGGGATGCGCGTGGCCATCTCCGGCGACACCTCCGTCGACCGGGAACTGCTGGAGGACCGGGCGATCGAGGCCGGACTGCACATCGCGACCAGCGTCTCCCGCCTCACCAGCCTGGTGGTGAGCAACGACCCCCAGTCCCCCGCCGCCAAGGTGGCCAAGGCCCACTCCTTCGGCACACCGGTGATCGACGAGGCCGCCTTCAGCCAGCTCCTGCGGGACGTGGCCCCGGCCTCCGCGCGCTGAGGCCGGGCGCGCGGAGGGGCGTTCGGGCGGGACGGCCCGGTCCGCCGCCTCGGGCCCGCCCCGGCGGCGGGTGGCGCGGCCCCGCCGGGTACCGTCGGGAGGCGTGTACCGCTTCCTGCTGTCCCGGCAATGGGTGATGCTCACGCTCGTCGCGCTGCTGCTCATCCCGGTGACGATCCGGCTGGGCTTCTGGCAGCTGCACCGGCACGAGGACCGGGTCGAGCGCAACGACCGGGTGGCGGCCAGCCTCGACGCCCCACCCGTCCCCGTCACTCGGCTGACCAGCACCGACGCGGGCCCGCGCACGGAGGACAAGTTCCGCGCGGTGACGGCCACCGGCCGGTACGACGCGGAGCACGAGGTGGTGGTGCGGCAGCGCACCGCCTCCGACGAACAGTCCATCGGCTACTTCGTGGTCACCCCGCTGGTGCTGGCCAACGGGGACGCGCTGCTCGTCAACCGGGGCTGGGTGGACGCGGACAACGACCTCACCCAGCACCCCGAGGTGCCCGCCCCACCCCGCGGCGAGGTGCGGGTCACCGGGCGGCTGATGCCGGACGAGACCACCGCCGCCAGCGGCATCAAGGACCGGAAGGGACTGCCGCCCCGCCAGGTGATGCTGATCAACAGTCGGCAGCAGGCCGCCCGGCTGGACGGTCCGGCGCTGCACGGCTTCATCCAGCTGACCGCCACCTCCCCGAAGCCCGCGGGCACCCAGCCCGAGCTGCTGCCGAAGCCGGACAGCTCGGGTATCGGCCCGCACATGGCCTACGCGGTGCAGTGGTGGCTGTTCACCGCCGCCGTTCCGGTGGGGTGGATCATCCTGCTGCGCCGGGAGCGCGCGGACCGGCTGGCGGCACGCGCCAACGGCGGCGCGGACGGACCGGACGGCGCGGGCCCCGCGGGTGACACGGCCGTCCCGGACGGCGCAAGCGGTCCGGACGGTACGACCACCCCGGACGGACCGGACGGACCAGACGGACCGGACCCATCAGACGGACCGGACGGCTCCTCCCCGGCCGTTACGACTGACGGCGGGGGCGAGCCGGAACCGGGCGACACCGCTGACGCCCCCGAGCGGACGGCGGACGAGACGGCGGAGGGCGCGGCGGAGGGCGGCGCCCCGGCGGCCACCGCACGGCGCCCGGGCGGCGGTCCCGTGGCGGCCACCGCCGACTGACCGCCGAGCCGGGGCGCCCGCCGGGGACATGGGAGACGTCGGGGACGTCGGGGGCACCTCGCACACGTCGGGGCCGTGGGGTCCGGCGGGGTCATGGGCCCCTGGCACTGGGGGCACCTGGAGTGCCCGGGGTACCCGGGTCGCGTCCGCGGGACCGCCGGTTGTCCGGCGCGCGCCCCGCCGCGCTTCCGCGAACTCCGGCCGCTCCCGGGGGTCTTCCACGTCCCCCCTGGCCGGGTGCCGGGCGGCGGGAGGCAGACTGCTCCCATGGATCTCGGACTGACAGATCGCGTGTACGTCATCACCGGTGCCACCCGCGGCCTCGGTTTCGCCAGCGCCCAGCAGCTCGTCGCGGAGGGCGCCCGGGTGGTCGTCACCGGGCGCTCCGCGGAGGCCGCCGAGGCCGCCGCCGCCGAGCTGGGCGAGGGCCGGGCCGTGGGGGTGGCAGCGGACAACGCGGACCCGGCGGCCCCGGCTCGCCTCGTCGAGGCGGCCCGCTCGCACTTCGGACGGCTCGACGGCGTGCTGGTCAGCGTGGGTGGCCCGCCCGCCGGTGTCCCGGTGACGGAGGTGGACGACGAGCAGTGGCGGTCGGCCTTCGACAGCGTCTTCCTGGGCGCCGTCCGGATGGCACGCGCCGTCGCGGCCGAGCTGACCGAGGGCGGGGTGATCGGGTTCGTCCTCTCCAGTTCGGTGCACGAGCCGGTTCCCGGGCTGGGGATCTCCAACGGGCTGCGCCCGGGCCTCGCGGGCTTCGCCAAGACCCTCGCGAACGAGCTGGGCCCGCGCGGGATCCGGGTGCTCGGGCTGCTGCCGGGGCGCATCGGCACCGAGCGGCTGGCCTACCTCGACTCGCTGGCCGACGGCGCGGACGGCAGCGCCGCCCGGAAGCGCAACGCGGAGACGATCCCGCTGCGCCGCTACGGCAGCCCCGAGGAGTTCGGCCGCACGGCGGCCTTCCTGCTCTCCCCCGCCGCCTCCTACCTGACTGGCGTGATGCTCCCGGTCGACGGGGGCGCCCGGCACGGCTTCTGAACCGTCCGGCGGGCACCGGCCGTTCACCCGGCGCCCGCCGCCTGGGCCGTCCTCCTCAGACGACCCGGCGGGCGCGGTGCCGCGCGGAGCGCAGCCGGACCTCGGCCGGGAGGGCGGCCACCCCGATGGACGACCGGGCGTGCTCCAGCGCCTCGCCGTGCAGCTGACGGACGGCGGGGCCGGGTTCGGCGTGCGGGGCGAGCAGCAGCCCGATCCGGGTGCGCGGCCCGGTCCTCCGGCCGGTCAGCGTGACCCGGGCGCGCTCGACGCCCGGCTGGCCCTCGGCGTCGGCGGTGAGCGCGTCCTCCAGGGCCCGGCCACGCAGCAGTCCGGCCACCCCCTCCTCGCTCCCCTCGGGGGCGGCGATCAGCACCTCGCCGAGCCTGCGGCGGCGGGCCTGGGCCAGCACCCACCAGAGGGTGAGCAGGACGAGGGCGCTGAGCACCCCGATCACCACCGGCCACCACCAGCCCGTGTCCCGCCAGCGCGTGCGGTCGCCCTCGGCGAGGGGCACGTCCCCGCCCCGCGCCCACGGCCAGTCCGAGGGCAGGCCCAGCCCCCAGCGGTGGGGCAGTTCGAACCCGCCCGCCAGCAGGGCCAGTCCCACCGCCAGCGACAGCAGGCCGGTCAGTCCCAGCAGCACCCGGTTCACCACACGGAGCACGGCGCCCTCCTCACGGTCTCGCCGCTCGCCGTACCCGGACGGAGAGCGCGGGCTGGCGGTCGAGGCCGAGTTGCTCGATACCGCGTTCCAACTCCCCGTCCAGATCGGCCCGGACCGCGTCCAGCTCCCGGAAGTGCGCCTGGGCGCGGACGCGGACGCGGCGGCGCCGGACCCGCACCCGCAGCGAGTGCACCCCGGAGACGTCCATGCCCCGGTCGCGGAGCACCAGTGCGGCCGCGCGACGTTCCAGCCCGGCCCGGACGTGCGGGGAGACCCGCCGCATCGGCAGCAGTCCACGCCGTCCCGGGGTCAGCGCGAGCAGCAGCAGCCAGAGCCCCAGCAGGACGGCGAGGGCGGCGGCGATCCGCACCCCGGCGCTGTCGAGCCGGGCAGCCGCCAGCTCGTCCGCGAGCCAACGGCGCCAGGCCATCGCGGGCCGCCCGGCGCGGACGGCGGCGATGTCGTACAGCAGCAGCGCGCTCGCGGCGAGCAGCGCCAGCGCGAGCAGTCCGGCGGACAGCCGCCGGGTGGACCAGAAGCGGCCCGAGGCGCGTCCGCCGGAGGTCTCGCCCGGCTGGTAGGCGGCGGCCGAGGCGGACTGCTCCATACCGCCCGCGGGTTCGCCCTTGTCCAGTGTGGTGGGGCCGTCGCTCACGTCACCCTCCCGGGCCTCCGGCCGTCCAGCGCGGCGGAGCGCAGCCGCCGCACGGTGACGGCCACCTCCGGTACCGCCATGTCGACCAGTTCCCTTACCCGCGAAGTGACCTGACGACGCACGGCGGAGCACTGCGCGGCGATGTCGGAGGGGTAGGGCAGCTCGACGACGATCCGGATCCGCGCCGTCCGGTCGCCCACGGTGACCTCCGTGTGCGGCATCCGGTCCCCGGCGCCGGGCGGTCCCGTGGCGCGCAGGGCCTCCCGCGCGGCCTGCGCGGCGATCCTGGCGACCACCCGGTCGGCGACGGTGAGGGCACCCCGCTCGGCGGCGGGAGGGGCGGGGGGTGCGGCGGCCGGGCTCACCGGATCACCCGCGCCGCTCGCCGCGGCCCCGGAGCAGGTCCCCCGGGTCGAGGTCCCCCTCCAGGAACCTGCCCGCCACGAAGCCCACCACCCCCAACGCCGCCACCAGCAGGAACGCGCCGAAGCCGCCGAAGTACCCGGCGAAGCCCAGCGCCATGCCGGCGATCATGCCGATCACGGCCATGCTCATCTCGTACTCCTTCGTTCACCGGCGCCCGGGCGCCGGGGCACGTGTGCGGTGCGGTGCGGCGGCGTCGGGTGGGCGGCGGCGGGGCCGGTGCGGCTCCGCGCGGGACGGGCCGGGGTGCCGGTCCCCTCCGGCCCCGGGGACTCCGAGGGCGCCGGTACCGGGATCCGGGAGGGGGACCCGGGCGTCCGGCCAGCGGCGGCGGGCGACGGGGGCGGGAGGCTACTGGAGGCGACGCTGATCGTCGTTCTCCTCGCCGTCCTCCTCGGGCAGTTTCACGTCCCCGACCGCGATGTTGACCTCCACCACCTCCAGGCCCGTCATCCGCTCGACCGCGCGGATCACGTTCTCCCGCACGGCGCGCGCGACCTCGTCGATGGAGACGCCGTAGTCGACCACGATGTCCGTGTCGAGCGCCGTCTGGACCTCGCCGACCTCGGCCTTGACGCCCCGCTGGACGGAGCGGCCACCGCCGGGCACCCGGTCGCGCACCGCGCCGAGGGTCCGGGCCATCCCCGCCCCCATGGCGTGCACCCCGGGCACCTCGCGCGCCGCCATCCCCGCGATCTTCTCCACCACGCCGTCCGCGATGGAGGTGCGCCCACGCTCGGCCGGGGGTCCGCCACCTCCGCGCTCCCCCGGCCCGCCGGAGCCCCCTCCGCCCTCGCCCGAGCGGCGGCTCTCCTTACCCGAGGACGTGCCGGACGACCCTCGTTGCGCGGTATCGGACATCGCACTCACCCCTATCCGGTGCTCGCCGGTGGCGCGGAGCTGCGCCGCTCCGCTGACCACACTAGGCACGCCGAACGCCCCGCCCCGGGGTGATGCACGACCGAACGGGTGGGGGCGGGGACGGGGGACGGCCGGACCGGACGGCGAATCCGGGCCACGGACCGGAAAGGCGGGCCCGGAGCGCGGGCCCGGTCAACGGCGAAGTGGGGGCGGGCGGTTCAGTCGCCCAGGCCCACCAGGTCGCGCAGCCGTCGGCCCTGCGCGGCACGCTCGGCGGCGCGCTGCTCGTCGAGCGTGCGGGAGGCGGCTCCGGCGAGCAGCGCCTTGGTCTCGATCACCGCGTCCCGGGGGGCCGCCAGCAGCGCGGCGGACAGGTCGGCGAGGGCTCCGTCCAGCTCCTCGGGAGCGACCACCAGGTTGGCGAGACCGGTCCGCTCGGCCTCCTCCGCCGCGACGAAGCGGCCGGTGGCGCAGATCTCCAGCGCCCGGGCGTAGCCCACCAGGGCGACGAGCGGCTTGGTGCCGGTGAGGTCGGGGACGAGGCCGAGGCTCGTCTCCCGCATCGCGAACCGCGCGTCGGTGGCGCAGACGCGCAGGTCGCAGGCGAGCGCGAGCTGGAAACCGGCGCCGATCGCGTATCCCTGGACCCCGGCTACGGTGATCAGGTCGCTCCGGCGCCACCAGGTGAACGCCTCCTGGTACTCGGCGATGAGCGAGTCCAGCCGCTCCTCCGGCTCCCTGGCCATGTCGAGGAAGGACGGTTCGCCCTCGAAGCCCTCGGGCTCGAACGCCTGCCGGTCCAGACCGGCGGAGAACGCCGCACCCTCACCGCGCAGCACGACGACACGGACGTCGCCCGGCAGCACGCGCCCCGCCTCGGCCAGGCCGCGCCACATCGCGGGGGTCTGGGCGTTCCGCTTGGCGGGGTTGGTGAGCGTGACCGTGGCCACGGCACCGTCCACCGCCAGGTGTACGCCGTCCTTGTCGAGCAGGGTCATCGTGCGTCCTCCGGTGGCTACTCCACGGTTTAATTAACCGAAGAGTAACCACCGGGGACCGGTGCTCGGAAGTCCCGTCCCGACGGGCTGGCTCACGACGCGGCCGACTTCTTTCCCCTCGTCGCGCCGCCACGCCCACGCAGGGTCACCCCGGACTCGCTGAGCATGCGGTGCACGAACCCGTAGGAACGGCCCGTCTCTTCGGCAAGCGCCCGGATGCTCGCGCCGGATTCGTACTTCTTCTTGAGGTCTGCCGCGAGCTTCTCGCGTGTGGGGCCGGTCACCCGGCTGCCCTTCTTCAGAGTCTCGGCCACCCGTGCCTCCTCGTGGGAAGTGCGCTCTGTGCCTCTCATGATCACCCCTCCCCCCGCATCTGGCCACCCATTCGGCAAGGTCGGTACGGGCGGCGGCGGGCCGGGAACGCGGCACCAGCGGAACGGAATTTGACACTCCGGACTCTCCGGTAGCCCCGCCCGGCCGGGCCCCACGGCGAAGCGGCAGGTCAACAGCGCCCCACCGGAGCCAGCGGACGCGACGGCCGCGCCTGCCACAGCGCGGCCGGGCCCCGCTGGGCCCGCGCCGTGGTATGAGCCGTCCTCACTCAGATGAAGGATCACGGGTAGGCCGAATGATCCAGAACCGGGGGATCACGCCGCCTCAGGCGGCGACTGGACCCGCCCGCCCGCCGCCCGGCGGCCGCCCCGGACGGCTTCCGGCGGCGGGGCGCGGGGCCGCGCGGCCCGGGCGCGGGGCGGTCAGGCGAGGGCGACCAGGTCGGCGTAGCTCTCGTTCCACAGGTCCTCGACGCCGTCCGGCAGCAGGATCACCCGCTCCGGCTGGAGCGCCTCGACCGCCCCCTCGTCGTGCGTGACGAGGACCACCGCGCCGGTGAAGGTGCGCAGCGCCCCGAGGATCTCCTCGCGGCTGGCCGGGTCCAGGTTGTTGGTCGGCTCGTCGAGCAGCAGCACGTTCGCGGAGGAGACCACCAGGGTGGCCAGGGCCAGCCGGGTCTTCTCGCCGCCGGACAGCACCCGCGCGGGCTTGTCGACGTCCTCCCCGGAGAAGAGGAACGAGCCGAGCGTCTTGCGAAGCGCCACCAGGTCCATGTCCGGAGCGGCGGAGCGCATGTTCTCCAGCACGGTGCGGTCGGCGTCGAGCGTCTCGTGTTCCTGCGCGTAGTAGCCGAGCTTGAGGCCGTGCCCGGCGATGACCTTGCCGGTGTCCGGCTCCTCCACCCCGGCGAGCAGCCGCAGCAGGGTGGTCTTGCCCGCGCCGTTCAGGCCCAGGATGACCACCCGGGATCCCTTGTCGACGGCGAGGTCGACGCCGGTGAAGATCTCCAGCGAGCCGTACGACTTGGAGAGGTCCTCGGCCGTCAGCGGGGTCTTGCCACAGGGGGCCGGATCGGGGAAGCGGAGCTTCGCCACCTTGTCGTCCTGCCGCTCCGACTCCAGGCCGGAGAGCAGCTTCTCGGCCCGCCGGGCCATGTTCTTCGCGGCGACCGCCTTGGTGGCCTTCGCACGCATCTTGTCCGCCTGGGAACTGAGCGCGGCGGCCTTCTTCTCCGCGTTGGCCCGCTCCCGCTTGCGGCGCTTCTCGTCGTCCTCGCGCTGGATGACGTACTGCTTCCAGCCCATGTTGTAGATGTCGATCGCGGAGCGGTTGGCGTCCAGGAGGAAGACCTTGTTCACCACCGTCTCGATCAGCGCGACGTCGTGGGAGATCACGATCAGTCCGCCACGGTAGGTCCTGAGGAAGTCCCGCAGCCAGATGATCGAGTCGGCGTCGAGGTGGTTGGTGGGCTCGTCGAGCAGCAGGACGTCGGCGTCCGAGAAGAGGATGCGGGCCAGCTCGACCCGGCGCCGCTGACCGCCGGAGAGGGTGTGGAGCGGCTGGCCGAGCACCCGGTCGGGCAGGCCGAGGCTGGCCGCGATGGTGGCGGCCTCGGACTCCGCGGCGTAACCGCCCCGGGAGAGGAACTCGGCCTCCAGCCGCTCGTACTTCCGCATCGCCTTCTCGCGGGTGGCTCCCTGGCCGCCCGCCATGCGGTCCTCGTTCTCCCGCATCTTGCGGATGACGGTGTCCAGGCCGCGCGCGGAGAGGATCCGGTCCCGGGCGAGGACGTCGAGATCGCCGGTGCGGGGGTCCTGCGGGAGGTAGCCGACCTCGCCACCGCGGCTGATGGTGCCGCCCGCCGGGGTGCCCTCTCCGGCGAGGCACTTGGTCAGCGTGGTCTTGCCCGCTCCGTTGCGGCCGATCAGCCCGACGCGGTCACCCCTGCCGACGCGGAAGGTGGCGGACTCGATCAGGACGCGGGCTCCGGCGCGCAGCTCAAGGTCGGAGACGGTGATCACGGGAGGTACTCCAGGGCATGGGTGACGGGCGTACGTACGGACCGGGGCGCGGACGTACGGGGTCTAATGCACGAGGAGATGAGGCATGACCCCAGTCTAACCGCGCGCGGCAAACCGTTTTCCGGGGCGGTCGGGCGGGGGCGCCGGAGGGTGGGAGTCGCGCGTCCGGCCCCCCGGAACACGGGCCACGGCCACCGGCCTCGCCGGTCCCGGTCCGCACGGGCTCCGAAGGCCGGGGCCCGGGGCGGGGCCCGGGCCCCGAGGGGAGCCGGGCCGCCGCGTCCGGTGGGGCGGAGGCCCTCGCCCGGCAGACGGCCGGGGGGCCGGGACGGCCGGGGGGCCGGGACGGCCGGGGGGCCGGGACGGCCGGGGGCTGACGGGTCAGGAGCCGCCGCGGTGGACCTGGAAGGCCGCCCGCCGCACCGCCTTGGCCAGCGCCGCGTCCGGGTGCGCGGCGGCCAGCGCGACCAGGACCTGCACGGTACGGGGGTGGCCGGTGGCGCGGACCTCCTCCAGCAGCCTGGGCACCGACCCCTGCACGGCGGTGGCGAGGTGGTCGACGAGCAGCTGCTGTTCGCCGTGGTCGGCCACGGCCGCGGCCGTGTCCACCCAGAGCCAGGTCGCCTCGTCCCGGGTGAGCACGCCGGGCGCCCCGCCCGCCAGGTCCTCCGGGTCGGCGCCCTCGTGCTCGGCGAGCCACAGCAGCGCGTAGGGGCGCAGCGGGGCCTCGTCCGCCGCCTCGCGTACCGCGGACTCGGCGGGATCGCCGACCACCCGCAGCGCCTCGAAGGCGAGGCCACGGATCAGCGGGTCCTCGCCACGCGCCGCCTCCAGCAGCTCGGCCACGGCCGGTCCGGTCGGACGGACGGCGAGCCAGGCCCGGTACTCGTCGCGCGCGGGGCCGGGGGTCAGCCGGGCGCAGCCGCGCAGCATGTCCTCGGCGGGGCGCTCGAAGTTGCCCGCGGGGCTCTGCGCGGCGACGCAGACCTGCTCCAGCTTGGTCCACACCGACCAGTTGCCGAGCGGGGTGAGGACGGCCGAGCCCTGCCGCACCCCGGTCTCCTCGTCCGGGCAGCGGGTGAGGGCGCCGACCGCGGCGAGGCCGTCCAGCGCCCAGTCGAGGAGGCCGGGGAGGACCTCGGCCTCCTCCTCCGCGCTGCGTTCGGCGCGGAGTTCGGCGACGCGCTGGCCGAGCAGGTCGTAGAGGGCGGGGAAGGTGACGGGGCCGCCGGAGAGGTGCATGACGGCGAGGAACTGCGGCGCGGCGACGACGACTTCGGAGACCAGGCCCTGTTCGTGCGGGGTGGGCGCCGGATAGGCGAGCGACCAGGCGTCGAACAGCGCCACCCAGCCGCGCAGCGCGGCGCCGTCGTCCCGGTCCCAGGCGCTGAGCCGCCATCCGGCGCGCGGGGTCTCGCCGTGCAGTTCGACGAGTCCGGCGAGCCGGGCGCGGTCCCAGTGGGTGCGGACCGCCTCCGGCGGCAACCGCAGGGCGGCCGCGGCCTGTTCGACGCCCCCGGCGTCGAAGGGCAGCACGCCGGTGTCGGCGGCCCAGCGGGCCAGCCGCACGGCGTCCGCGAGCAGGGCCCGTGCCTGGCGGGCGAGTTCGGCGCGGGGCGGCACCCCGGCGGGCGGTGGCGGCGCGGGCTTCGCGCGTGGGGCTCGCATCGTCCGCCGAGCGGCGGCGATGGGGCGGCTCGGGACCAGTCGGAGGCGGGAGTCTCGCGGGTTACCGGACGGGGTCACGGGAGCAGTCTTCCCGCTGTGTGGAGGAAACCCAAAACCGGGGTGGCGACCGGGGGGTGGCCGATCCGGCGCCGCCGGGGGCCACCCGTCCACGAGGTGCGGCGACGCGTGGCGTCGCCGTTCCGGGGGCGGTCCGCCCGGTACGGAGGGCGGTGCCCCGGCGGCGGATGGCGTGGAACGGCCCCCGGAACGGGGAACGGCGGGGCGCCACGACAACGCCCCGGCGTGGCGGGAGCCGGGCACTCGGGCGGGGCGGGGGCTCCCGGGGAGCGGGCGGGGCCCGGTGTCACATCAGCGGGGTGAGGAAGCGGCGGAGCGTCTCCTCGTACGGTCCTGGGCCGGCGTTCCACATCGCGGCGTGCGGGGCGCGGTCGACGGTGTGCAGACTGACCAGCTCGGGGCGGGCGGCGGCGTACGTGCGGGAGGGGCCCCAGGGGGCGATGGTGTCGTCCGGCCCGTGGACCAGCAGCAACGGGACGTTCAGCAGGGCCGGGTCGGCGACCGCCGCCACCCGCTCCGCGTGCCCGGCGACCCGGCCGAGCGCGGCGCGCACGGCCAGCGGCAGCAGCCGTCGGGGCACGTGCCGCTCGGCGGCCAGCGCGCGCAGGGTGACGGGCAAGTCGAGCACCGGGGAGTCCAGGACGAGTCCGCTGATCCGGCCGCGTAGCGCCGAGTACACGGCGGCGTGCAGCGCCATGGTGGCCCCGCTCGACCAGCCGTAGAGGATGACGCGCTCCGCTCCGGACCGGAGGGCGTAGTGGATCGCGGAGTCGAGATCGCGCCATTCCGTGCCGCCGAGGTGGGCGGCGTTCTCCGGGGGGCGGGGCGCGCCGGGGTCGCCCCGGTAGGCCAGGTTCAGCACGGGGAACCGCTGCGCGTGGAGGAAGGGGACGAGGGCCAGCGGCGCCTCCCGGGTGGCGCCGAGGCCGTGCGCGGTGAGCACCCAGGTGTCCCGGTCCCCGGGGACGAACCAGGCGGGCAGCGGGCCGAGTTCGCCGGGGACGCGCACCTCGCTGACGGGCAGGCCGAGGGCGGTGCCCGGGTCGCCCGCGTAGATCTGCGGGGTGATCCGCACCTTGGTTCCCGGCGTCAGCTCGCCACGCAGGACCCGGCGCAGCTCCCGCACCACGGTGTCCGGGCCGGAGGCGGCGGACTCCTCCTCCAGCACCGGCCCGGCCACCGCGTGGCAGCCCCGTCCGACGAGTCCGTAGCGGCCGGGCAGCCCCGCGCTGAGCGAGCGGGTCAGGGTGACGGTGTCCTCGGTGGCCGCGTGGACCGTGAGGGCGGGGCCGTCGAACCCGGCGGGGAGCGGCGCCCGGCCGGGGCGTGGGCGGGCGGGCCGCAGCGCGGCGTCGGCGGCGTACCGGCTGGCCGCCACCGCGACCGCTCCGGCGCCGAGTACGGAGGTGGCGGCGAGGCCCGCCGCGGTACGCGTACGCATCGGGCCCAGTGTCGGTGGCCGCCCGGCGGCGGGCCAGCGGAACGGGGCCAGCCGGGTCCGGAGGCGGCGGTTCGCGCGCCGGGAGCGCGCGCGTCGGGGAACCCGGACGCCGGAGCCGCGGGTGTCGGCGGCTCAGGCGTCGGGGCGCTGGCCGTAGCCGCGCAGCCGCTCCGCCACGCGCTCCAGCTCCTCGGGCGGCAGCAGGCTGGGGGCGCGTCCGGGGAGGGCGGAGGCGGTGAGCCAGACCTGGCACATCCACTCCAGCTGGGCGGTGCGGTCGTACGCCTGGTCCAGGGTGGCCCCGTAGGTGACGGTGCCGTGGTTCTGGAGCAGGCAGCCGCTACGGTCCTCCAGCGCGGTGAGCATCCGCGCGGCCAGCTCCTCGCTGCCGTAGGTGGCGTACGGGGCGACGCGGACGGGGCCGCCGAGCGCGGCGGTCATGTAGTGGATGGCCGGGAGCTCCCCGACGAGGGTGGACACGGCGGTGGCGTGCACCGCGTGGGTGTGCACCACGGCGCCCGCGTCGGTGGTGCGGTAGATCGCGAGGTGCATGGGGAGTTCGCTGGTGGGGCGGAGTGATCCGGGCAGCGGCTCCCCCGCGAGGTCCACGGCGCACAGGTCGTCCGGGCCGAGGCGGTCGTAGGGGACGCCGGTGGGCGTGACCAGGACGAGGTCGGTCTCCCGGCCGCTCTCGGCGGCGGGGACGCGGACCGACACGTTGCCGGAGGTGCCCACCACCAGACCGTCGCTGACCGAGCGGCGCGCGGTCTCGACCAGGCGCCACCAACGGTCCCGCACCGCCCCAGCCTCCGGCCTCACCCCGGTCTCCGGCGTCTCCGGTGCTTCCGGTGTCTTCGAGGTGTCCCGCATGTGTGTCGTCCCTTCGGCCCGCTGTGCCCCACCCGGTACCCCCGCACGCACTGTAACGGGCGCCCGCGACCCGCCGGTCCGGCCGGGTAGCTGGACGCCGCTCCGGCGACGGGGTGAAATCCCCGCGTACGGCGGCTGATCGGCCGTCGATCACATGCTCACGAGAGGAGCCGGGTGGTGACACTTCGATGCCCGGCCCAGTTCACCTTCTGTTCACCCGGCGTCCTTACGTTCACCGGGTCCATGACCTTCGAGCGGATTGTGCCTGGTGAATGGAACACATCACGCTTCTCATCGGGATCGTGATCATCACGGCCTTGGTGTTCGACTTCACGAACGGCTTCCACGACACGGCCAACGCCATGGCCACCACCATCTCCACCGGCGCGCTCAGGCCCAAGGTGGCCGTGGGGATGTCCGCCGTCCTCAACCTCGTCGGGGCCTTCCTCTCCGTTGAGGTGGCCAAGACCATCTCCTCGGGAATCATCGACGAGGGGTCGGGTATCCGACCCGAAGTGATCTTCGCCGGTCTGGTCGGCGCCATCATCTGGAACCTGCTGACCTGGCTCGCCGGACTCCCCTCCAGCTCCTCGCACGCCCTGATGGGCGGTCTGATGGGCGCCACCGTCGCCTCCGTCGGCATCGGGGCGGTGAACGGCGGCGTGGTGGTGATGAAGGTCCTCATCCCGGCCCTCGCCGCTCCGCTCGTCGCCGGTATCGCGGCACTCCTCTCGACCCGGCTCACCTACCGGCTGGCCCGGAACGCCGACCCGGAGAAGACCTCGCAGGGCTACCGCGCCGGCCAGATCACCTCGGCCGCCCTGGTCTCCCTGGCCCACGGCACCAACGACGCGCAGAAGACCATGGGTGTCATCACCCTCGCGCTGGTGACCGGCGGTGCGCTGGCCCCGGGCTCGGACCCGCCGCTGTGGGTCATCGCCTCGGCCGGTATCGCCATCGCGCTCGGCACCTACCTCGGCGGCTGGCGCATCATCCGCACGATGGGCAAGGGCCTCACCGACATCCAGCCGCCGCAGGGCTTCGCCGCCCAGACCGGCGCCGCCGCGACCATCCTGGCCTCCTCGCACATCGGCTTCTCGCTCTCCACCACGCACGTGTGCTCCGGCGCCGTGATGGGCTCCGGGCTCGGCCGCAAGGGCGGCGTCGTGCGCTGGTCCACCGCGGGCCGCATGGTGGCGGGCTGGGCGCTGACCCTCCCGGCCGCGGGTGCGGTGGCGGCCGCCGCCGCGATCCTCGCGGACCAGGGTGACTGGGGCGTCACGCTCGTCGCGATCCTCACGGTCGTGATCTGCGGCGCCATCTGGCTGCGGTCGCGGCGCGAGCCCGTCGACCACACCAACGTGAACGACGTGGAGCCGATCAGCCCCGACGCCGGGACCCCGGAGACCTCCGCGGCCCCGGCGCACCCGGCTCCGGCCGCCGCTCCGGAGCCCGCCGGGGTCGTCACGACCGCGCTGCGGACCGTGGCCCCTCCCCCGCCGCCGGGGGCGGACAGCCAGCCGGCGGGTGAGCCGGTGGCCGTGGCGGAGACGGCCGAGGCCCCGGCGCCGGACGGCGCCGACCAGGTCCCGGCCCAGCGGGCGGCGCGGCCGTCCTCCGCGAGCAGCCTCACCTGACCCCGGACCCGCCGCCACACCACACACCGACGCGCACCGACAGACGAGAGAGAAGCACGCTATGGACATCGACTGGGCCGCACTGGGCCAGGTCTTCGGCGTCAGCCTGCTGGCGACCGTCGGCCTCGTCGGGGTGTTCACCCTGGGCATCGTGGCCAGCTCCCGGACCACCACCGGCGGCGGCGGGGCGGCGCTCGCCCGCACGAGCGCGTACGCCTGCTTCGCCGTGTGCGCGGCGGCCGTCGCGTACGGCATCTACCTGATCGCGGCCTGACCGGCGCGCGGTCAGCGCACGGCACCTCCACGCGGGGGAACGGGAGCGCTCCCGTTCCCCCGCGTGTGTCTGCTCACACTCTCCCGTCCCTGGTCACAGGCGAGTTGACGGCTCACCGGGAGCGTGGTGGACTTCCGGTGCCATACGGCGGCAACGAGAGGAAGCCGGTGCGATTCCGGCGCGGTCCCGCCACTGTCACCGGGGAGCGTCCCCCACGTCGAGCCACGGCCCACGGGCTGGAAGGCCGGGAGAGACGCCGATCCGGGAGCCAGGAGACTTTCGCCGCCGGTCACGTCGAGCCAGGGCGAGGACCCTGAGTGAGGACACACCATGCGCGGCCTGCCTGCCGTCCGCCCCGCTCCCGCCGTCGCCGGGTCCGGTGACGCCCTCCCGCGTTCCGGCCACCCGGCCCGCTCGCGCCCCGTACCGGGCCGCCCCGGCCGTCTCCGGCCCACGGCGCGCTGACGGTGCGGGCCTGGTACCGCCGCCCGCTCCGCTTCCCCCGCCCCTCCGGTCACGCCGGCCACCCCGCCGTCCCGGGCCTCTCCGGTACTTCCGGACGTCCCGGTCCGGCCGGGCTGTCCGCCCGGTCCGGTCCGCTCCCGGTGGTCAACTCCCCCGGGGCGCCCGGGTGGTGGCGAGGTCCGGTCCGCGCGGCCGGGGGCGCGCGCGCCTGCGGGCTGGCGCTCGGCTACCTCGCGGACCTGGCGCTGGGCGACCCGCGGCGCGGGCATCCGGTGGCGGCCTTCGGTGGCCTGGCGAACGCCCTGGAACGGCGGCTCTGGCGTGACCACCGGGGAGCGGGCGCGGCGCACACCGCGCTCTGCGTGACCGGGGCGCTCGCGGCGGGCGCCCTGTTCCGGTGGGCGGGGCACGCCCCGCCGGTCCGCCCACGGGTCCTCTCGCCGTCCCCGCGCGCGCGGACGGCCGGGGCGGCGGTGGACGTCCTGGTGACGGCGGCGGTGACGTGGAGCGTGCTGGGCGGTACCGGGCTGGCCCGGGCCGCGCGCGCGGTCGCCGGGGCGCTGGACGCGGGGGAACTGGCCCGGGCGCGCGCCCTGTTGCCCGCGCTCTGCGGCCGGGACCCGCGCGCGCTGGATGCGGAGGACCTCGCGCGCGCCGTGGTCGAGTCGGTGGCCGAGAACACCTCGGACGCGGTGACCGGCGCGCTGCTGTGGGGCGGACTCGCGGGCGACGGGGGCCTGTTGGTCTTCCGCGCCGTCAACACGCTGGACGCGATGGTCGGTCACCGCTCCCCGCGTCACCTGCGCTTCGGCTGGTCCGCCGCCCGGCTGGACGACCTGCTGGGCTGGCCCGGCGCCCGGCTCACCGCACTGCTCGCCACGGTGGCCGCGCCCGATCCGCGCGGCGCGCTGCGCGCCTGGCGCGCGGACGCGCACCGGCACCCCTCTCCCAACGCGGGCCGCGCGGAGGCCGCGTTCGCGGGGGCGCTCGGCCTGCGGCTGGGTGGTGTCCTCTCCTACGGCGGCCGGGTCGAGCACCGTCCGTCGCTGAACGCGGCGGGCGCCGCGCCCACGGCGGCCGACGTCGAGCGGGCGGTGCGGCTGTCGCGGCGGGTGGGCGCGCTGGCGCTGGCGGTCTCGGCGGCGGTGGCGGTGCTCCGCCGTCCTCCCGGACGGGGACGGCCGGGTGGTGTCCGACGAGACGGAACGGCAGGGGGCGGAACGGCGTGCGCGGGACGGACGGCATGAGTGGGACAGACGGCGTGACGGGCGAACGGGCGCGCGGTGGCGGGCTGTTGGTGGCGGGGACGACCTCGGACGCGGGCAAGAGCGTGGTCACCGCGGGCATCTGCCGTTGGCTGTCCCGGAAGGGGCTGCGGGTGGCGCCGTTCAAGGCGCAGAACATGTCGCTGAACTCGTTCGTCACCCGGGGCGGCGCCGAGATCGGCCGCGCCCAGGCCATGCAGGCGGCCGCGGCGCGCACCGAGCCGACCGCCGCGATGAACCCGGTGCTCCTCAAGCCCGGCGGGGAACGCAGCAGCCAGGTCGTCCTGCTGGGCAGGCCGGTGGGCGAGCTGAGCGCGCGCGGCTACCACCGGGGGCGGCAGGAGCGGTTGCTGGAGACGGTCACCGGCTGTCTGGAGGAGCTGCGCCGCACCCACGACGCGGTGATCTGCGAGGGCGCGGGCAGCCCCGCCGAGATCAACCTGCGCCGGAGCGACATCGTGAACATGGGCCTGGCGCGGGCGGCGCGGCTGCCCGTCGTGGTGGTGGGCGACATCGACCGCGGCGGCGTGTTCGCCTCGTTCTTCGGCACCACGGCGCTGCTGACGCCGGAGGACCAGGAGTTGCTCGCCGGGTTCCTGGTGAACAAGTTCCGCGGGGACGTCACGCTGCTGGAGCCGGGGTTGGCGCAGCTGCGCCAGCTCACCGGGCGGCCGACGCTCGGGGTGCTGCCGTTCCGGCACGGCCTCGGCATCGACGAGGAGGACGGGCTGCGGATCTCGCTGCGCGGCACCGTCCGCGAGTCGGACTCGGCCCCGCCGTACGGCGCCGACGTGCTGCGCGTCGCGGTACTGCCGGTCCCGCTGATGTCGAACTTCACCGACGTCGACGCGCTGGCCGCCGAGCCGGGGGTGCTGGTCCGCTTCTCGGACCGGCCGGAGGAACTGGCCGACGCGGACCTGGTGGTCGTCCCCGGCACCCGGGGCACCGTGCGGGCGCTGGACTGGCTGCGGCGCCGGGGCCTGGCGGACGCGCTGTGCCGCCGTGCCGCCGAGGGCCGCCCGGTGCTGGGGATCTGCGGCGGCTTCCAGCTGCTGGGCGAGCGGATCGAGGACGAGGTCGAGTCCCGCGCGGGCACGGTGCCGGGGCTCGGACTGCTGCCGGTGCGGGTGCGGTTCGCGGAGGAGAAGACCCTCGCCCGGCCGGAGGGCGTGGGCCTGGGCGAGCCGGTGGAGGGCTACGAGATCCACCACGGCCGGGCCGAGGTGCTGGGCGGCGCCCCGCTGTTCCACGACACGGCGGGCGCCGCGCTGGAGGGCTGCCAGCTCGGCACGGTGCGCGGCACGCACTGGCACGGTTCGCTGGAGTGCGACGGGTTCCGCCGGGCGCTGCTGCGGCGGGTGGCGGCGGAGGCCGGACGGGACTTCACGCCCGATCCCGGCACCAGCTTCGCCGCGCTCCGGGAACGCCAACTGGACCTGCTGGGCGACCTCGTGGAGGAGTTCGCCGACACCGACGCGCTGCTGCGGCTGATCGAGTCGGGGCCGCCCCCGGGGCTGCCGTTCGTCGGACCCGGGGCGCCGGAGCCCGTGGAGGTGGGCGGGTGACCGCCGGACCGGCGCGTCGCCGCCCACCCACCGTCCGCCGTCCCACCCGTCCCGGCCCGCGCCCGCGCGGGCCCCACCGTTCCCCCACCGAGAGGATGACGCCAGCGTGAGCGTCCCCTATCCGTTCACCGCCATCGTGGGTATGCGCGACCTCCAGCTCGGGCTGCTGCTGAACGCCGTCCACCCGGCGATCGGCGGCGTCCTCGTCCGGGGGGAGAAGGGCACCGCCAAGTCGACCGCGGTACGCGCGCTCGCGGCGCTGCTGCCGCCGGTCGCGGTGGTGCCCGGCTGCCGGTTCCGCTGCGACCCCGGGGCGCCCGACCCCGGGTGCCCGGACGGCCCGCACCCGGACGGGCCCAACAGCCCGGCGGCGTCCGCGCCGACCCGGATGGTGGAGCTGCCGGTCGGTGCGACCGAGGACCGGCTGGCCGGGGCGCTGGACATCGAGCGCGCGCTGTCCGGCGGGGTCACCTCCTTCGAGCCGGGGCTGCTGGCGGAGGCGCACCGTGGCGTGCTCTACGTGGACGAGGTGAACCTGCTCCACGACCACCTGGTCGACCTGCTGCTGGACGCCGCCGCGATGGGCGCCTCGCACGTGGAACGGGAGGGCGTGTCGGTGCGGCACGCGGCGCGGTTCCTGCTGGTGGGCACCATGAACCCCGAAGAGGGCGAACTGCGCCCGCAGTTGCTCGACCGCTTCGGGCTGACCGTCGAGGTCGCGGCGTCCCGCGCGACGGACGAGCGGGTCGAGGTGGTGCGGCGGCGGCTGGCGTTCGACGAGGACCCGGCCGCGTTCGCCGCCCACTGGGCCGCGTCGGAGGACCGGCTCCGGGCGCGCGTCGCCACCGCCCGCGAGGTGCTGCCCCGCGTACGGCTCGGGGAGGTGGCGCTCCGTCAGATAGCCGCCACCTGCGCCGCGTTCGAGGTGGACGGGATGCGGGCGGACCTGGTCATGGCGCGCACCGCGACGGCGCTCGCCGCCTGGGCGGGGCGGGAGGAGGTGCTGCCGGAGGACGTGCGGCAGGCGGCGCTGCTGGCCCTGCCGCACCGTCGGCGCCGCAACCCGTTCGACGCTCCCGGGCTGGACGAGGAGAAGCTGGACGAGGTCCTGCGCGAGAACGGCGGCGAGGACCCGCCCGAACCGGAGGACCCGGGTCCCGAGGACGGCCCCGGAACCGGCGGGCCGGACGGCGGACCCGGGGCGGAGGGCCCCGGCGGGCCGCCGCCGGAGGACGACGGCCCCGGGGAGGCGCCCGGCGCCGGGGACCTCCCCCGTCAGGACCGCCCCGGCGACCGGGAGCCGTCGGCCACCGAACCCGGCGGCGCGGCGGACGGCCCCGACTCCGGCCCCGCCAGCGAAACCGACCCCGAACACGCCGACGCACAGGGCGCGTTGCCGGGGTCCGGCGGTACGGGCGGCGCCGCGCCGGCGGCACCCGCCGGGGAGCCGTTCAGCACCCGGCCGCTGACCGTGCCGGGGCTGGGCGAGGGCGCCGCCGGCCGGCGCTCCCGCGCCCGCACCACGCACGGCAGGACGACGGGGGCGCGCCGCCCGGCTGGCACGGTGACCCGGCCGCATCTGGCGGCGACGATCCGGGCCGCCGCCCCGCACCAGCGTGCCCGGGGGCGGACCGGCCCGGGGCTGCTGCTCCGCCGGGACGACCTGCGGGAGGCGGTGCGCGAGGGCCGGGAGGGCAACCTGGTGCTGTTCCTGGTCGACGCCTCCGGGTCGATGGCCGCGCGGCGGCGGATGGGCGCCGTCAAGGGGGCGGTGCTCTCGCTGCTGCTCGACGCCTACCAGCGCCGCGACAAGGTCGGCCTGGTCACCTTCCGGCAGTCGGGCGCGGAGCTGGCGCTGCCGCCGACCTCCTCCGTGGA
This sequence comes from Streptomyces sp. AJS327, assembly GCF_013450295.1. Classification (GTDB taxonomy): domain Bacteria; phylum Actinomycetota; class Actinomycetes; order Streptomycetales; family Streptomycetaceae; genus Streptomyces. The sequence goes on along the minus strand of NZ_SKBR01000001.1, from coordinate 1,502,681 downwards.
CGTGGCCGCCGCGCGGCTGGAGTCGCTGCGCACCGGGGGCCGCACCCCGCTCGCCGACGGGCTCCTGCGAGCCCGGGAGGTGCTGCGGGTGGAGCGGCTGCGCGACCCGTCCCGGCGTCCGCTGCTGGTGGCGGTCACCGACGGGCGGGCGACCGGCGGGCCGGAGCCGCTGCCCCGGGCGCGCCGGGCCGCCCGGCTGCTGGCCGGGGACGGCACGGCCGCCGTGGTCGTGGACTGCGAGGCGGGTCCGGTGCGGCTGGGCCTCGCGCGGTCCCTGGCCGGGGAGTTGGGCGGTCCCGCCGTGACCCTGGAGGAGTTGCGCGCGGACGCGGTGGCGGGGGTGGTGCGCGCCGCCGGGGCCGCGCCCGGCCGCGCCGCCGCCCGCCGCGCCCCCGCGGAGGTACCGTCCCCCCGCCCGGCGCACGGCGCACCCGGCACGCCCGCCGTACCGTCCCACCATTCCGTCTGGAGGACCGCCTGATGCCGAAGGGCCAGCCCAGCTCCGTCCCACGGGACGGACTCACCACCCGGCAGCGCCGGAACCGTCCGCTGCTCGCCGTGCACACCGGCGCGGGGAAGGGCAAGTCGACCGCCGCGTTCGGCATGGCGCTGCGCGCCTGGAACCAGGGGTGGCCGGTCGGGGTGTTCCAGTTCGTCAAGTCCGCGAAGTGGCGGGTCGGCGAGGAGCGGGCGCTGCGGGTGCTGGGCGCCTCCGGCGAGGGCGGCCCCGTCACCTGGCACAAGATGGGCGAGGGCTGGTCGTGGATCCAGCGCAACGTCCGGGACGGCGAGTTGGGCAACGAGGAGGCGGCGCGCGAGGGCTGGGAGCAGATCAAGCGGGACCTGGCCGCCGAGACGTACCGGCTGTACGTGCTCGACGAGTTCGTCTACCCGCTGCGCTGGGGCTGGGTGGACACCGGGGAGGTCGTCGAGGTCCTGCGGGAGCGGCCCGGCTTCCAGCACGTGGTGGTCACCGGACGGGAGGCGCCGGAACCGCTGCTCGCGGCGGCCGACCTGGTGACGGAGATGACGAAGGTCCGGCACCCCATGGACGCGGGCCAGAAGGGCCAGCGGGGCATCGAGTGGTGACCCGGTGCTGAACGTTCCCCGGCTCGTGGTGGCCGCCCCCGCGTCCGGCAGCGGCAAGACCACCGTCGCGATGGGCCTGATGGCGGCGTTCACGCGCAGCGGGGTCGCCGTCTCGCCGCACAAGGTCGGTCCGGACTACATCGACCCCGGCTACCACGGGCTCGCCGCCGGGCGCCGGGGCCGGAACCTGGACGCCTACCTGTGTGGGCCCGAACGGATCGCGCCGCTCTGCGCGCACGGTGCCGCCGGTGCCGAACTGGCCGTCGTCGAGGGCGTGATGGGGCTGTTCGACGGGGTGAGCGGCGCGGGCGAACTGGCCTCGACCGCGCACGTCGCGAAGTTGCTGCGGGCCCCGGTGGTGCTCGTGGTGGACGCCTCGGCCCAGTCACGGTCGGTGGCGGCGCTGGTGCACGGCTTCGCCTCCTGGGATCCGGAGGTGCGGATCGGCGGGGTGATCCTCAACAAGGTCGGCTCGGCCCGGCACGAGGAGCTGCTGCGGGACGCCATGGAGGGCTCCGGGGTGCCGGTGCTGGGCGCGTTGCGGCGCGACGCGCCGCTGCGCACCCCGAGCCGCCACCTCGGGCTCGTCCCGGCGGCCGAACGGAACGCGGAGGCGCGGGAGTCGGTGAGCGCTGTCGGTGAACGGGTGCGCGCGGGCTGCGACTTGGCGGCGCTGTACGCGCTGGCCCGTACCGCCCCCGCGCTGCCGGTGACCCCCTGGGACCCGGTGGCGGAGACGCGGCGAGCGGAACCCGCCGCACGCCGGGGTCCGGCCGGACGGCGTCCGGTGGTGGCGGTCGCCGGGGGCGCGGCGTTCACCTTCTCCTACGCGGAACACGCCGAACTCCTCGGCGCCGCCGGGGCGGAGGTGGTCCCGTTCGACCCGCTGCGGGACGAGGCGCTGCCGCCGGGCGCCACCGGGCTCGTCATCGGCGGCGGCTTCCCCGAGACGTACGCGCCGGAGCTGTCCGCCAACCGGCCGCTGCGCGAGGCGGTGGCCGCCTTCCCGGGGCCGGTCAGCGCCGAGTGCGCGGGGCTGCTCTACCTCGCCCGCACCCTGGAGCCCGCCGAGAACGCCCCGGGCGAGGGGCCGTTGGCCCCCGCGCGGGCCGGAGAGCCCGCCGCGTCCGACGGCCGCACGACCCGGGAGTACCGGGGGCGGACGGCGAACAACGCGCCGTCCGGGGGCGGTTGGCCGATGTGCGGAGTGCTGGACGCCACCGGCCGGATGACCGGACGGCTCACCCTCGGCTACCGGGAGGCCGTGGCCACCACCGCCAGCGCGCTGGCCCCGGCCGGAGCGCGGGTGCGGGGGCACGAGTTCCACCGCACCACCGTCAGCCCCGGCGCGGGCGCCGATCCGGCCTGGGGGCTGGTGCGGCCGGAGCGCCGGACGGAGGGCTTCGTGCGGGACCTCCGCGCGGGCGTCGGCCGGGTGCACGCCTCCTACCTGCACCTGCACTGGGCGGCGGCACCGGAGCTGGTGACCCGCTTCGTGGAGCACTGCGCCCCGTGACGCGGGAGGCGGTGCCCGGTCCGGAGCGCCACCGGGACACGGTGCTCGGCCTCGGTCTGGCCCGGGGGGCGGGCGAGACCGAGGTGCGGGAGCTGGCCGCCCGGATGCTCCGCGCGGCGGGCGACCCGGCCGGGCGGCGGCTGGCCGCGCTCGCCACCGTCGAGGAACGGGCCCTGGAACCCGTGCTGTTGGCGGTGGCGGAGCGGTTCGGGGTGCCGCTGCGCGGCTACCCCGCCGGGGCGCTCGCGCGCGTCCCGGTCCCCCATCCCTCGCCGGTGCCTAGCCGTGCCCTGGGCACCGCCTCGGTCGCGGAGGCGGCGGCCCTGCTGGCCGCCGGGGCGGGGAGCCGGATCGTCGTCGGCAAGCGGAGGTCGGCTCCGCCGGGCGGCCCGGCACGCGCGACGGCCGCCGTGGCCCGGGGTGCGCCCGCCCCGGGTGGGACGCCCCGGAACCGGTGACCGGGCACGGCGATAGGCTCCTTCCGGCACCCGGCCCCGCGCCGCACGCCGGAGCGGTCCGTCGCGCTCCTCCCGTGCCCCGCCCGGCACTTCGCGGGGGCGCGAGGGGCGGCCCACCGGACGGCGGGTGGTACCCACCCGGTACCGCCACCGGGCCGGAGAGGCGCCCGCCGCCGCACTCCGGCACCGGACGTTCGCAGGAACAGCCAGCATCACCTCAAGGAGGCACCGTGACCGCCCCGCCCGCACTGCTACTCGTCGGTTCCGGCACCCGGGACAGCGCCGAGGCCGCCGCCTTCCGGTCCCTGGTGGAGGAGTTGGGCGAACACAGCCCGCGGACCCCGGTCGCCGGGGGCTTCGTCTCCGGCGTCTCGCCCACCCTCGGTGAGGCGCTGGACGAGCTGGTGGAGGGCGGGGCCGGGAGCCTCACCGCCGTCCCGCTGTCCCTGGCGCCCGGCCGCGCCGACGCGCCGGAGGCGCTGGCCCGTGAGGCGCTGCGCCACCCGGAGGTGGAGTACACCTGCGCCCGGGCGCTCGGCGGCCACTCCTCGCTGCTGCCGGTGCTGGAGCGGCGGCTGGAGGAGGCGCTGGACGGGGTGGCGCGGACGGCGAACGACCGGGCGGACACCTGGGTGCTGCTCGTCGGGCCCGGGTCGAGCGAGGCCGAGGCCAACGCCGAAGTGCTGCGCACCACCCGGCTGTTGTGGGAGGGCAGTGGATACGCGGGCGTGGAGGCGGCGTTCGCCTCGGTCGCCGCGCCGGACGTGACGTCCGGGCTGGACCGCTGCCACCGGCTCGGCGCCCGCCGGATCGTGGTCCTGCCGTACCTGCTGTTCGCGGGTGCCGCCACCCAGCGCCTCGGGCAGCAGCTCGCGGGCTGGTCGGCCGTGCACCCGGACACCGAGGTCCGGGAGGCGGCTGCCCTCGCGCCCGCGCGGGAGCTGGTGGAACTGGTGTGGGAGCGCTACCGGGAGGCCGCGGCGGGCGCGGGCGGCGGCGCCACGGAGGGGGCGGCCGAGCCGGGCGGGAGCCATGCCCGGATCAGCTGATCCCCGCCCACCGGCCACCGCCCCCGCACCTCCCCCGGCGGCGAGCGGCCCCTCCCGCCAGTACGCGCTGCGCCACCACGGCGACGCCGAAGTACGGGATGACGGCGCCGAGTTGACGGACCTCGCGGTCAACGTGCGGACCGGCACCCCACCGCACTGGCTGCGCGAGCGCATCGCCACCTCACTGGACGGGCTGGCCGCCTACCCGGACGGCCGCGCCGCGCGCCGCGCGGTGGCCGCCCGGCACGGACTGCCCGAGGAGCGGGTGCTGCTCACCGCGGGGGCCGCGGAGGCGTTCGTGCTGCTGGCCCGCGCCCTGCGCACGGCCCAACCCGTCGTGGTACACCCGCAGTTCACCGAGCCCGAGGCGGCGCTGCGGGACGCGGGCCACCGGGTGCGGCGGGTGCTGCTGCGCCCGGAGGACGGATTCCGGCTCGACCCCGCGGCGGTCCCGGACGACGCCGACCTGGTGGTGGTCGGCAACCCGACCAACCCGACCTCGGTGCTGCACCCGTCCGGCACGCTGGCGGCGCTGGACCGGCCCGGCCGCACCCTGGTCGTCGACGAGGCGTTCATCGACGCCGTACCGGGTGAACGCGAGTCGCTGGCACCGCTGTTGGCCCCCTCCCCGCCCGGCCCCGATGCGGCGGGAGCGGCCGGGACGGCCCTCGGACCGGGCCAACCCGCAGCTACGCGGGGGCGGTTGGTGGTACTGCGCAGCCTGACCAAGACCTGGGGCCTGGCCGGGCTCCGCGTGGGTTACGCGCTGTCCGACCCCGGAACGATCGCCGCGCTCGCCCACGAACAGCCGCTGTGGCCGGTCTCGTCCCCGGCGCTGGCCGCCGCCGAGGCGTGTGTCACCCCCGAGGCGCTGGCCGAAGCGGAGGCGGCGGCCCGGCGGTTCGGCGCGGACCGGGACCATCTGCTCGCCCGGCTGGGGGAGTTGCCCGGGCTGTCCGTCGCGGGGTTGCCGGAGGGCCCGTTCGTGCTGGTGCGCCACCCGCGCGCGGCGTGGCTGCGCTCCGCGCTGCGCGAGCGCGGGTTCGCGGTGCGGCGCGGGGACACCTTCCCGGGGCTGGGCCCGGAGTGGCTGCGCCTCGCGGTGCGGGACCGGGAGACGACCGGCCGGCTCGTCGCCGCGCTCGCCCGGCTCCTCGGCTGAGCCGGGCCGTTCGGGCACCGGACGACCCCGGCCGGCCCCGGACGGCTGACGGGACCGTGGGGCGCGCGGCGCCCCACGGCGTGGCCCACTACCGCAGGACGCGTCCGCGCAGCACCACGTGCCGGGGCGCGGCCAGCACCCGCACGTCGGCGCGCGGGTCGGTGTCGTAGACGACCAGGTCGGCCGGGGCGCCCTCCTCCAGCCCGGGGCGGCGCAGCCACTCCCGGGCGCGCCACACGGCGGCCGAGAGCGCCTCGCGCGGCGGGATGCCCGCGGTGACGAGTTCCCCGACCTCCTCGGCGAGCAGCCCGTGCGGCAGCGAGCCCCCGGCGTCGGTCCCGGTGTAGATCGGGATGCCCGCGTCGTACGCGGCGCGCACCGTCTCGTAGCGCCGCTCGTGGAGTCGGCGCATATGGGCCGACCAGCGGGGGTACTTGGACTCGCCGCCGTCGGCGAGCCGGGGGAAGGTGGCGATGTTGACCAGGGTCGGCACGATGGCGACCCCGCGCTCCGCGAAGAGCGGGATGGTCTCCTCCGTCAGGCCGGTGGCGTGCTCGACGCAGTCGATCCCGGCCTCCACCAGGTCACGCAGCGAGTCCTCGGCGAAGCAGTGGGCGGTGACCCGGGCGCCCTCCCGGTGCGCGGTCTCGATCGCCTCGTCGATCGCCCAGCGCGGCCAGCAGGCGGAGAGGTCGCCCTCGGACCGGTCGATCCAGTCCCCCACCAGCTTCACCCAGCCGTCGCCCCGGCGGGCCTCGCGCCGGACGTAGGCGGCGAGGTCCCCCGGCTCGATCTCGTGCGCGTAGTTGCGGATGTACCGGCGGGTGCGGGCGATGTGCCGTCCGGCGCGGACGATGCGCGGCAGGTCCTCGCGCTCGTCCATCCACCGGGTGTCGGAGGGCGAACCGGCGTCCCGGAGCAGCAGGGTGCCCGCGTCCCGGTCGGTCAGCGCCTGCTTCTCGGCGGTGGGGTCGTCGACCGGGCCGTGCGCGTCGAGGCCGACGTGGCAGTGCGCGTCCACCAGCCCGGGCAGCGTCCAGCCGGGCAGCCGCGTGGCGGTCGCGCCGGGGGCGCGTGGCCGGTCGAAGGTGATCCGTCCGTCCACCACCCACAGTTCGTCCCGTACGTCCTCGGGCCCGACCAGCACCGGCCCGGTCAGGTGCAGCAGCTCACGCTCGATCATGCGTGCACTGTACGAGGCGGGGCCGCGCGGGTGGAGTGGGGGAACGCGCCGGGACCGGAGGCGCCACCGGCGTGGGAGACCGGGCTCCCCGAGGGCTCCGCCGGACGGCCCGGCGAGGCGGGCGGCGGGACCGGCGGTGAGAAGGAGCGGCGCGGGGGCGGGACGCCGGGCCGGGGCACCGGGATGGGGGGCTCCGGGATGCGGCCCGGGGTTCCCGGTGATTCCCTGGAAATCCCAGATTTCTTCGGACCTGATCGAATACGATTGTTCACGGAATCGTTGCCGAGCACAGCTTTCCGACTTCTTCTGCCCGCTCTCGTGGTTCTCAAACGCAGATTTTTCGCTGGCCCGCGCTTCCGTAATTCGGACGGGTTCCACGGTCGTTACGCCACTGTGACTGACTCCACAACCCGCCCTTCCTGCCCGGGTAAAGCACCATTTGCCCGGCTGAATCGGACCCTCGTTGCGCGCCTGCGCGCTCCCGCGCGATAACACAGCACCCCGTTGTCGCGTAACCCCTTCCCGCCGTGCGGTTTCAGATTCTGCTAGGTAAATTTGATCCGCATGACCGCCGCACAAGCAGACCATGCACGTGCCCCTAGCGATTTCCTGGAAATGCCGGAGGGATTGAAGCTCGACACTCCACGGGTGGAGGACGGAGCCGCGATCTGGCGTATCGCCCGCGACTCCGGGACGCTCGACCTCAACTCCTCCTACAGCTACCTGCTGTGGTGCCGCGACTTCGCCAGCACCTCCGTCGTCGCCCGGAGCGCGGACGGCACGCCGGTGGGCTTCATCACCGGCTACATCCGCCCCGAGGACCCCACCACCCTGCTCATCTGGCAGGTAGCGGTGGACGAGGTGGCGCGCGGACGCGGACTGGCCGCCGCGATGCTCGACGGACTGAGCCGCCGGGTGGCCGAGGAGCTGGGCACCCAGGGAATCGAGACCACGGTCACCCCCGACAACACCGCCTCCAACCGCTTGTTCACCTCGTACGCCCGGCGGCACGGCGCCGAGGCGAAGAAGGAGGTGCTGTTCGACGCCGGCGCCTTCCCGGGCTCCGGGCACCAGCCCGAAGTGCTGTACCGGATCGGCCCGGTCGCGTTTTCCAGCGCCACGCGGCGCTGACGTACCGCGTACCAGGCCGTGCGCGCCCCGTGCGAGGCGACGGCGCGAGCGCGCCCGCCGGTCCGGGCGGGCACCGGCGCACGGCACCGCCGTGCGGGACCACCGGTGCGTGACCACCCGTACCGACCGCCGGGCCACCCCACAGACCTTCCCCCACGTGACTCACTCCCAGGAGCATGTCGTGACCATCACCCAGCCCGACCTGAGTGTCTTCGAAACCGTGGAGTCGGAGGTGCGCAGCTACTGCCGTGGCTGGCCCGCCATCTTCGACCGGGCCAAGGGCTCGCACATGTACGACGAGGACGGCCGCACCTACCTGGACTTCTTCGCGGGCGCCGGCACCCTCAACTACGGCCACAACAACCCCGTGCTGAAACGCGCCCTGCTCGACTACCTGGAGCGGGACGGGGTGACGCACGGACTGGACATGTCCACCTCGGCGAAACGCGCCTTCCTGGAGACCTTCCAGCAGGCCGTGCTCCAGCCGCGGGGCATGGACCACAAGGTCATGTTCCCCGGCCCCACCGGGACCAACGCCGTCGAGGCCGCGCTGAAGCTGGCCCGCAAGGTCAAGGGCCGCGAGTCGATCGTCTCCTTCACCAACGCGTTCCACGGGATGTCGCTCGGCTCGCTGGCCGTGACCGGCAACGCCTTCAAGCGCGCCGGTGCCGGTATCCCGCTGGTGCACGGCACCCCGATGCCGTTCGACGACTACCTCGACGGCAAGACCCCCGACTTCATCTGGTTCGAGCGGCTCCTGGAGGACCAGGGCTCCGGACTGAACAAGCCCGCCGCCGTGATCGTGGAGACGGTGCAGGGTGAGGGCGGCATCAACGTCGCCCGCCCGGAGTGGCTGCGCGCCCTGCGCGAACTCTGCGACCGCCACGACATGTTGCTCATCGTGGACGACATCCAGATGGGCTGCGGCCGGACCGGCGGGTTCTTCTCCTTCGAGGAGTCCGGCATCATGCCGGACATCATCACCCTGTCGAAGTCCATCGGCGGCTACGGTCTGCCGCTGGCGCTCACCCTCTTCCGTCCCGAGCTGGACATCTGGGAGCCGGGCGAGCACAACGGCACCTTCCGCGGCAACAACCCGGCCTTCGTGACCGCCACCGCGGCGCTGGAGACCTACTGGACCGACGGCCAGATGGAGAAGCAGACCCAGGTCCGGGGTGAGCAGGTGGAGTCCGCGCTGCGGGCCATCGCCGAGGAACACCCGGCGGAGATCGTCGACTTCCGTGGGCGCGGCCTGGTGTGGGGCCTGGAGTTCCGCGACAAGCCGCGCGCCGGCGCCGTGGCCCGCCGCGCCTTCGAACTGGGCCTGCTGATCGAGACCTCCGGCCCGGAGAGCGAGGTGGTGAAGCTGCTTCCGGCGCTCACCATCACCCCCGAGGAGCTGGACGAGGGCCTGCGCATCCTCACCCGGGCGGTACGCGAGTCCGCCTGACCCACCGGAACCGGCCGCGGGCGCCCTTCGGGGCGCCTGCCGTCGGTTGCGGCCCGCCCGCGCGGCCCGCCCGGGCCCGCACCCCCGTACGGACCGTCACCGACCGGCGGCCAACCGTCACCCACTGGAAAGGCGTTTATCCATGATCGTTCGTTCGTTCAAGGACATCGAGGGCACCGACCGGGACGTCCGGTCGGCCTCCGGTACCTGGCGCAGCAAGCGCATCGTGCTGGCCAAGGAGCGCGTCGGCTTCTCGCTGCACGAGACCACGCTCTACGCGGGCACCGAGACCTCGATGTGGTACGCGAACCACATCGAGGCCGTGCTCTGCGTCGAGGGCGAGGCCGAGCTGACCAACGACGAGACCGGTGAGAAGCACTGGATCGGTCCCGGCACGATGTACCTGCTGGACGGGCACGAGAAGCACACGATCCGCGCGAAGAGCGACTTCCGCGTCATCTGCGTCTTCAACCCGCCGGTCACCGGCCGGGAGGACCACGACGAGAACGGCGTCTACCCGCTGCTCACCGAGCCCGCGGCGGACTGACCGCGACACCCCCTTACCGGGCCCACGCCGACGGCCCGGACGGTCCGCCGACGCTCCCGGGTTGCCCCGGGACCGTCGGCGGACGCATCCTCGAAGGAACAGCTCCCCGACCGACACGGTGACCGCCCCGACCAGGCACCGCGTCGACGGCGCCGCTCCCCCGGCTCGCACCGGGTGGGGGCGCCGCCCGGGGCCCCGCCCCGGCGCCGCGGAGCGAACCGCTCCGGCCGCACCAGCCGGGTGCCCACCGGTCGCCGCGCGTCGCGGAACGGCCGTCAGCGCGGACAGCACACGCGAGGCGTGGGAGCGCCGGGAGGCGCGAACCACCGGACCCGCGTGGACCCCACGCGCGATCCGCGCGACGCCGCACAGTGACGCGGAGCGTCCCGTGGCCATCCGGTTCCGGAGCCACGCCAGAGCGGGAGAGACGACACCGCGCCGGGCCGTGCCCGGACGGTGCGGGCGGCGCCGCCGCCGCGCCCCTCTGAGAGGGCCTACGAGAGGAGAGGAAGGCACAGTCATGACCACCGCACCCGAGCGCACCGTCGACCTGTACCCGACCCGCGGAGCCACCGAGGTGGCGACCCCGCGGCAGGACCCCGTCGTGTGGTCCGAACCGGGTACCCGGGGGCCCCTGGGGGCCGCGGAGTTGGCGGGCTACGAGCGGAACGGGTTCCTCACGGTGGACCAGCTCATCACCCCCGATGAGGTCGCGGTCTACCGGGCGGAACTGGAACGGCTCACCTCGGATCCGGTTCTCCGCGCGGACGAGCGCTCGATCGTCGAGCCCGCCTCGCAGGACATCCGGACCGTGTTCGAGGTGCACAGGATCAGCGAGGTCTTCGCCGGTCTGGTGCGGGATCCACGCGTCGTCGGCAGGGCGCGGCAGATCCTGGGCTCGGACGTCTACGTCCACCAGAGCCGGATCAACGTCAAACCGGGCTTCGGCGCGTCCGGTTTCTACTGGCACTCGGACTTCGAGACCTGGCACGCCGAGGACGGGCTGCCCGCGATGCGCACGGTGTCGGTGTCGATCGCCCTCACCGAGAACCACGACACCAACGGTGGCTTGATGATCATGCCGGGGTCGCACCGCACCTTCCTCGGCTGCGCCGGGGCGACCCCCCGGGACAACTACAAGAAGTCGCTCCAGATGCAGGACGCCGGGACACCCTCCGACGAGGCGCTCAGCGAACTGGCCACGGCGCACGGCATCCAGCTGTTCACCGGCGCGCCGGGGTCGGCCACCTGGTTCGACTGCAACTGCATGCACGGCAGTGGCGACAACATCACCCCCTACCCCCGCAGCAACGTCTTCATCGTCTTCAACAGCGTCGAGAACCGGGCCGTCGAGCCGTTCGCCGCACCGGTCCGGCGCCCGGCCTTCATCGGCGCCCGGGACTTCACCCCGGTGCGCTGACCCGACGCGGCGGCGGTACGGCGGCGCTCCCCGGCGGGCACCGCCGTACCGCGCGCGGCGACGCTCAGTCGCCCACGCCCTCCAGGACGTTGAGCGCGTGGTCGACCTCGTGTTCGGTGTTGTACAGGTAGAAGGCCGCCCGCAGGTTGCCGTCCCGCGCGGAGGTCACCACCCCGGCGTCCGCCAACGGCCCCACGGCGTGCCCGAGTCCGGGCACCGCGACCACCGCTGACTCCCCGAACTCCGCGGCCACCGGCCGGTGTCCGAGCCGCAGCAGTCCGGCGCGGAACCGCGCGGCCAGCGCGCGGGCGCGCGCCCCCAGCGCCTCCTGCCCGACCTCCTCCACCAGCGCCAGCGAGCGCTCCGCCGCGAGGTACGGGAGCAGCGCGGGCCCCTCGTCGAACCGCCGGGCGTTCGGCGCCAGCCGGGTGAGCGGACCGTAGACGCTCTCCCAGGGGTGCTCCGCCGCCACCCACCCGGCGTGCAGCGGCGTGAGGAAGCCCGCCTCGTACGCCTCGTCCGAGACGGTCAGGAAGGCCACCCCGCGCGGGCAGAGCAGCCACTTGTAGGCGCTGCACACGGTGAGGTCGACCGCGCCCGCGTCCACCGGCAGCCACCCCGTCGCCTGCGTGGTGTCCACCAGGACGCGCGCCCCCACCGCACGCGCCGCGGCGCGGATCGCCGGGAGGTCGGTGATCCGCCCGTCGTCGGACCGCACGGCGCTGACCGCGACGAGGGCGGTTTCCGGCCCCACCGCCCCGGCCAGCTCCGGCAGCGGGACGGTACGCGACCGCAGATCGTCGCGGACCGAGAACGGGCCGACGAGCGAGCTGAACTCGCCCTCGGCGGCTAGGACTTCCGCGCCCGAGGGCAGCGCGGCCGCCACCAGCCCGACGTGCGTCGCGGTCGACACCCCGGTGGCCACCCGGGACGCCTCCACCCCGGCCAGCCGGGCGAAGGAGGCACGGGCCGCCTCGACCGCGGCGAAGGCCCCGGTCAGGTCGATCCGTCCACCGCTCATCCGGGCGACGGCGGCGTGCAGGGCCCCGGCGGAACGGGCCGGGAGCAGCCCGTGCGAGGCGGTGTTGAGGTAGCTGAGTCCGGGCTCGGGGGTGAACTCCCCGGCGGGCGGGCCCGGAACGGGCCCGGGGTCAGGGGTGACGGTGTCCATGGCGGCAGTCTCACCCCGGGCACCGGAGGCGTCCATCACCCCCGCACCCGCACCCGCACCCGACGTACGCCACGGCCCGGCGACCCCGCGCGCCGGTTCGCCGCGCCGCGTGGGCACCTGCCCGGGCCCATCCGCCAGCCCGGCCCGGGCAGCCCGACGCCCGGGCCCGTCCCGACAGTCCACGGCCGGGGCCCAACACCCCGGTTCAGCCTGTCGGTTCGGGACCCGGACGAGCGCGGTCCGTCCGGGACCCGGCCCACCGCACGGGCCCTGCCCGTCAGTTCACCGCGTCGGTACCGGAAACGGGCTCGGAGCGCAGGGGGATCGAGCAACGGTCGGAGAAGCCCTGCCCGGTGAGGCCGAAGGCGCTGTTCGCCCGCGAGCGGAGGTTCTCCACCGCGACCATCAACGTCAGCTCGACGAACGCCGGTTCGCCCAGCCGCTCCAGCAGCTCGGCCGCCAGCTCGTCGGTCACCGCGGGCTCGGTCTCCGTCATCGCCTCCGCGTACTCCATGACCAGCAGCTCCAGTTCGCCGAACAGCCCCCGGTGCGCACGCCACTGGGGCACGTGCCGCACCCGCTCCAGCGGCAGCCCCTTCTCCTCCGCCTCCCAGTAGCCGAAGTCCACACACCACGAGCAGCCGATCCGGGCCGCCGACACCATCACCGCCAGGTGCTTCAGCCCCGGGTCGAGCGCCTTCCACCGTTCCACCTGGGCCTCCAGCACCGCGTTGGCCAGCAGCGCCCGCGGGTGGTGCCCGGCGGCGGCCAGCGGGTCCAGCCGCGCGCCGAACCTGCGCCGCGAGTACCACTCGGCGATCCGTACGACGAGACCGCGCGGCGGGTCGAGCGAGATGCGGGCCATGGTCATCCTCCCTGTGCCGGGCCGTCTCCGGCCCTTCTCGGTTCCCGGGTCCGCGCCCTGGGAGGCCGGTTTCCGGCTTCCGTCTCCCGGACGCGCGGCCCCCGAGGGGGCCGGTTCCCGTCCTGTTCCGGCGGCGTCGCGCCGGTGCCACCCCTGTGACGGATCGCCGCGCCGGGATGTGACATCCGCGTGCGGCGGCCACCGCGCGGCCACCACACGTCTCCGGCTCCGGCGCGCGAGGCCGGGCACGGAGGTGGCGCGAGAGGCGACGGGACCGTGGGGCGAGAGGTGACGCGAGGGGCGACGGGACGGGTGACACGAAAGCGGAGGGGCAAACCCCGCGCAAAGGAACCGCAAAGCGCGCTCGCTCGTTGCCCCGCCATGACCGCAATGACTCCTGGCTCCAACCTTCCGCTGACCGCGCCCCGAGTGGCGGTCGATGTCACCGCGCCCACCCGGCTCGACATCTCAGGCCTGCTGCTCGGCCCGGACGGCAAGGTCCGCTCCGACAACGACTTCGTGTTCTACAACCAGCCCACGGGCCCGGGTGTGACACACGGCGGCGGCCAGGTCGACACCATCACGGTGGACACCGGAGCCGTCCCGGCGGACGTCGACAAGGTCGTCGTCACCGCCAGCCTGGACGCCCCGGGCGCCACCTTCTCCGGTACCGAGCCCACCGCCACCGTGCGGGACGCCGGTTCCGGAGCCGTCCTCGCCACCTTCACCCCGCCCCGGCTCGGCAGCGAGACCGCGCTGGTGATGGTGGAGGTCTACCGCAGGAACGGCGCCTGGAAGGTCCGCGCCGTCGGCCAGGGGTACGCCAACGGCCTCGGCGGTATCGCCACCGACTTCGGCGTCAGCGTGGACGAGGAGCCGAGCGCCCCCGCCCCGCGGGCTGCTCCCCCGGTGGCCCCGGCTCCCTCCGCGCCTCCGGCCCCCGCCGCCGCGCCGCCGCCCCCCGGCAAGATCAATCTGGACAAGGGCACCGTCAACCTGCGGAAGAACGAGACGGTCTCGCTGGTCAAGGGCGGCCAGCCGGTGCTCACCTCGGTGCGGATGGGACTCGGCTGGGAACCGGCCTTCCGCGCGGGGAAGCGGGTCAAGGAGATCGACCTGGACGCCTCCGTCATCGCGTACGACGCCAACCGCAAGAAGGTGGACGTCTGCTACTTCGGCAAGCTCCAGATCCTCAAGGGCGTCATCCAGCACTCCGGCGACAACCTCACCGGCGAGGGCGCGGGGGACGACGAGTCCATCACCGTCCACCTCGGTGACCTCCCGGCCGAGGTCTCCGGGCTGGTCTTCACGGTGAACTCCTTCTCCGGCCAGAAGTTCACGGACGTCGCCAAGGCGTACAGCCGCCTGCTGGACGGCCGGACGGGCGAGGAGCTGGCCCGCTTCGACCTGACCAACTCCGAGGCGCGCACCGGGGTTCTGATGTGCAAGCTCATCCGGCAGTTCTCCGGCGAGTGGGAGATGACCGCCCTCGGGGAGTACGTCGACTCGCGCACCGTGCGCGGCATGATCAAGCCAGGCGGCGCCGCGCTCTGACGCCCGGCCCGGGGAGCGCCCGTCGGTGCGGCGGCCGACGGGCGCTCCGGGCGGCGCGGGCCGTGGCCGTCCATACCCGCCCGGGCCCGTCCGTACCGGTCAGGCGGTGCTCAGCCCTCCTCGGCGTCCTCCGGGTACCAGCGCAGTTCGACGGTGTTCCCGTCGGGGTCGCGGACGTAGACCGAGTAGGCCGTGCCCCGCGCGCCGAAGCGCTCGACGGGCCCCTCCAGCACCGTGAAGTCGCCCGAGTCGACGACCTGCCGCCACTCCAGCGGCTCCACCACCAGGCAGAAGTGGTCGACGTTGGACTCGCCGCGCTCCCCCGCCAGTACGTCGATGATGGTGGTCCCGGAGACCCGGACGGAGGGGAACGGCACCTTCCCCGCCCGCCACTCGTCCACTCGGACCGGTTCCATTCCGAGCCGTCCGCAGTAGAAGTCCAGTGAGCGCTCCACGTCTCCCGTGGTGAGCACCAGGTGGTCGAAGTCCGTTACCCGCAGGGCGGTCTTCCGTTGGTTCACGTGTCCCCTCGTTCCTCAGTGACGTCGTCCCGGAGGCCGGTGCCCCGGCGACCCGGGAACCTCAGCGAGCAGGGGCCGGCGGCCCCCTCACGTAGTTCAGACGGACGAGTCCCCGAAGTCCAGACGTAACGGTCAACGCGTGGGATATCTCCGCCTGTTCGACGAGATCAACTGGACGCGGCCGGAACCGGACCCTCGGGTCCGAGTCCTCGGTCCCCGGCCTCGGCACCCAGGGTCAGCCCCCGGGTCTCGGGTTCGGAGACTCAGGTTCGGGCTCAGGTTCCGGGCAGCGCCTCCTGCTCGGTCTCGTTCGGCGGTGGGTCGGGCGCCAGGCGGAGCCGCACCTTCGCCCGGCAGTCGGGGCCGAGACCCCACATCCGGGAGACGCGGTCGCGCAGCACCGCGCCACACATCCGGCAGTGACGCGCGTCCGGTGGCTCGGGGACGCTGTCCGGCAGCGGTTCGTCGGGTCGGTGGCTCACCCCTCCGGTGTAGCATCCCGCGCCGACAGCCGGAGCCGACCAGTCCGAGCCGGACACCCGTTCCGCCCGGCCGTCGCCAACCACCGCTGCCACACGGCCCGTTCCGCACGGCCGTACACAACCACCGCTGCCGCGCGGCCTGTTCCGCGCCACGGGTACCGCGCGGCCGGTCCCCCGGCGAGCCCGCCCGGCCGCCCCGTCTCGTCCCGCCTCCCCGACGGGCGTTCCCCGGGCGGGAGTTCACGGACACCGGGGAGGCGGCCGCGCGGACCGCGCGCGGTGGCAGGGCTCGCCTCAGGCGCGGGAGCGGGCCTTGAATGCCGCCTTGCGGGCCTCCTTCGCCGTCCGGCGGTCGGGGTGGACACGGCCCATGGCCTCCAGGACGTCACCGGTCGCCGGGTGGTCGACCCGCCATGCCTTGTCGAAGAAGCCGGTGTGCTGGTCGACCAGGCCCTGGACCAGCTCCTGGAGTTCGGCGGCCTCGCCCACCGCCGTCAGCTGCGCGGCGATGGTGTCGACGGTCAGCCAGAAGACCATCTCCTCGTCGGGCTGCGGCACGTCGGCGGCGCCACGCTCGGCGAGCCACACCCGCGCCAGCCCGCCGAGCTGCCGGTCGGCCAGCACCTCCCGGAGCGCGGGCTCGGCGCTCGGCCCGATCAGGGTGAGCGCCTGCTGGCAGGCGAGCCGCCGGGAGGGCGCGTCCGCGTCGTTACCGCGCGCGGCGGTCAGCAGCTCCCGGGCGGCGCGGCCGTGCCCGTCGTCGCTGGCGTCCGCCGGGCGCGCCGCCAGCCAGCACTCGATCTCGGCCTGCGCGCTGGCCTCCGGGTAGCCGGGCAGGGTGTCCAGCAACTCCCGGGCGTCAGCGGTGGCGAGGTCCCCGACGGCGGGGGCGTCCAGCCCGGCCTCGCGCATCCGCGCGCGGACGCCGTGCAGGCCGAGCGGGGTGAGCCGGACCATGCCGTAGCGGGAGACGTCCTCGTCGTCGAGTTCGGGGAGTTCCTCGGACTCCTCCGCCTCGCGGGTCAGCTCCTCGTCGACCGGGCGGTACTCCAGCAGGCCGATCGGCGTCAGCACACGGAACTGGCCGTCCAGCCGCATCATCGCGGTGGAGACCTCCTCCAGCACCTCGTCGGTCGGCTCCTCCATGTCCTCGGGGACGGTCATCGAGGCGGCGAGGGCCGGGAGCGGCAGCAGCGCCCCGGAGGCCACCGTGGCGTCGCTGACGGTGAGCAGGTAGAGGTTGCCGAGCGCGCTGTCGAGGAACCCGGCCGCCTCCTCGGGGTCCCAGTCGAGCTGGTCCATGTCGATCGAGGACGGGTCGGCGGCCGAACCCTCCACGACGGCCTGGAGATCGCCCAGCAGCTCCTCGAAGGTCGGGGTCACCGCCTCGGCGAGCACGCACTCCATGCCCTCTTGCCAGATCTCCAGCACGTCGGCCGGGGAGCCGGAGAGGAGCCGGGGCAGCGCCTCGCCGGACGTGGCGGTGCCCACCGGCTCGTCGGCGGCCAGGCCCCCGGTCCCGCCGGAGGCGCCCTCCCCGCCCTCGGCCGGGTCGTTCTCCTCGAACTCGACGAGGCCGGTGTCCACCGCGAAGTTCCACGCCTCGGCCGCGAGGTCGGCGGCCTCCCGCTCCTCCTCCCCGGCGATGTCGCGCGCCGCCCCGGCCTCGGCGAGGCCGAGGTGGTCGGCGGCCTCCTTGAGCTGCCCGGCGAGCAGCTCGCCCCCGGCGCCGACGGGCACTCCGGACTCGGCCCAGCGGGCGAGCCGCGCGGCCCGGGAGAGCAGCGGCGCCGCTAGGGCCTCCCGGGCCAGCTCGGCCTCGGAGGGCAGCCGCACGGGCGGCATGGTGGAACGGGCGTCACCGGTCATCAGCGCGTTCATCTCCTAGAGCTGTTACGGGGGTTGGCCGGGCGGGTGGCCCCGGCCCCGGCGGTGGAGTGGGGTGGGGCCCCGGCGCGGCGGGACGGGACGAGTGGACGCTCCCGGTCGGGTCCGGGCTGACGTCGGCCCCCAGCGTAGACGGGATCTGTCCGCCGCTGCCCGAATCGTGCGCCCACCACACAACCGGAGGAGCACGTCCGTCTCCCACGATCCGTCACGCCCTTGACAACTGGCGTTTCCCGGCCAGGCTGAACGCGCGTAGACACTGCGCGACACATCCTCGTCCCCAACTCCCCCGCCGCCAGCGCGGGGTCCCCACACCGGAGGGAACCGTTGTCGTCTCGAACCAGCCGTACCTGCGCGATCACCGTCGCCGCGCTCTGCTCCTCGCTCCTGCTCGTCCCCTCGTCCGCGGTCTCGGCCGCCCCGCTCCCGGCGGACGGCCAGCGGATCCACGACATCCAGGGCAGTAGCCGGATATCGCCCCTCGTGGGGAAGGAGGTCACCGACGTGCCGGGCGTGGTGACCGCCGTCCGCGACTCCGGCTCCGCGCGGGGCTTCTGGCTCCAGGACCCGAAGCCGGACGACGATCCGGCCACCAGCGAGGGGATCTACGTCTTCACCGGCGAGGAGTCCCCCGACGTGACGGTGGGCGACGCGCTCCGCGTCTCGGGGAAGGTCGCGGAGTACTACCCCGGCGGCGAGGAGTCCGGCGGCCAGTCCGTCACCCAGCTCACCGGGGCCAGCTGGACGGCCACCGCGCGGGAGGCCGAACTGCCCGCCACCTTCCGGCTGTCGGCGGACAGCGTGCCGGACCGGTACGCCCCCGGGGCGGACGGCGAGAACATCGAACCGCTCACGCTCCACCCGAAGAAGTACGCCCTCGACCGGTACGAGGCGCTGGAGGGCATGCGGGTCGCCGTGGAGGACGCCCGGGTGACGGGCGCCACCTCGTCCTACGACGACCTCTGGGTGACGGCGGACCCGCGGCAGAACCCCACCCCGCGCGGCGGCACCCTCTACGGGGGCTACGACCAGCACAACGGGGCGCGGCTGAAGGTCACCTCGCTGCTCGACCCCGAGAAGAGCCCCTTCCCGCGGGCGAACGTGGGCGACACCCTGTCCGGCGCCACCGCGGGCCCGCTCGACTACGACCAGTTCGGCGGCTACACCGTGCGCGCCACCGCGCTCGGCGAGCACGAGGACGGCGGGCTGGAGCGTGAGCGCACCCGGCCGCACGAGAAGGACGAGCTGGCCGTCGCGACGTACAACGTGGAGAACCTCTCCCCGCGGACCGAGCCGGAGAAGTTCGACCAGCTCGCCGAGGGGCTGGTCACCAACCTCGCCTCGCCCGACATCGTGATGCTGGAGGAGGTACAGGACGACACCGGGCCGGACGACGACGGCACGGTCTCCGCGGGGAAGACGCTCGACCAGCTGACCGAGGCGATCGCGAAGGCGGGCGGCCCCGCCTACGAGTACCGCCAGATCGACCCGGAGGACAAGGCGGACGGCGGGCAGCCCGGCGGCAACATCCGGGTCGCCTTCCTGTACAACCCCGAGCGGGTCTCCTTCACCGACCGGGAGGGCGGCGACGCCACCACCCCGGTCGAGGTCACCGAACGGGACGGGGAACCGGCGCTCAGCGCCTCGCCGGGCCGCGTCACGCCGCAGGACGACGCCTGGGAGGCGAGCCGGAAGCCGCTGGCCGGGGAGTTCCGCTTCCAGGGACGGCCGGTGTTCGTGGTGGCGAACCACTTCAGCTCCAAGGGCGGCGGCGACCTAGAGGGCGACCAGCCGATGGAGGGCCGCTTCCAGCCGCCCACCCGGCACTCCGAGCCGCAGCGCGTCGAGCAGGCGAAGCTGCTCAACTCCTTCGTGCGGGACATCCGCGACGTCGATCCCGAGGCGCTCGTGGTCACGGGCGGGGACTTCAACGACTTCGGCTTCTCCCCCACCCTGGACGCGCTCCGCTCCGGCGGCGCGCTCACCAGCCCGATGGACCGGCTGCCGGAGGAGGAGCGGTACGGCTACGTCTTCAACGGCAACTCGCAGACCCTCGACCACATCCTCACCAGCCCGGGAGCGGGTACGCCGGAGTACGACATCGTGCACGTGAACGCCGAGTTCGCGGACCAGACCAGCGACCACGACCCCTCGGTCACCCGGATCACACTGCCCTGATCCGGCCCCGGTCACCGGACCCGGCGGGCTCCCGGCCCCCGGGTCCGGCCGGGCTCCGGGCCCGGTTCAGCCGCGTCTCCCGGCTCAGCCGCGCGGGGGCGCCCAGCCGGGGGCCGTCGCCGGGCCGCCCCCGGGCACCCCGGCCGCCGTCTCCGGGCCGCCGGGCGGGGCCGGTTCGGCGGCGCCGTCCTCCCCCATCAGGTCCCGCACCAGCAGCGCGGCGCCCGCCACGGCGCCGGGCATCAGCACCACCGCCGCGAGCGGCAGCAGGTAGAGCAGCACCAGCGGGACGCCGAAGCCCAGCGCGAGCGCCCGGCGGCCGCGCAGCAGCCGCAGCCGCTCCCGCACCGGTACGTCCCGGCGCTGGAGACCGACGGAGGCCAGCTCGACCGTGAGGAAGAAGCCCGCGACGGCGAAGCCCGCGGCGGGCACGACGGTCTGGCCGAGCACCGGCACGAAGCCGAGGAAGAACAGCGGGACGCCCCAGAGCGAGGCCCGCCACAGCAAGTAGAGGCTGTCCCGGAGGGAGATCCACAGCTCCTGCCAGAGCGGGCGGTCGGCCCCCTCGGGGCAGTCGCCCTCGGACCGCTCGACCTCCTCGGACAGCCGCTCGTAGAACGGGTCCCCGACAAGCAGGGTGACCGCGGTGAAGGTGAGGACCGCGAGCAGCAGCACCGCGACCCAGAGCAGCACAGCGAAGACCCCGCGCAGCAGCCCGGGCCAGGGGGACGCCCAGTCGTCGGCGAAGGGCGTCGCCCAGGCGACGACGTCGTCCGCCCAGAAGGCGAGCGCGGCGAGCGCCGCGGCGTAGAGCACCAGGGTGATGAGGGCGGGCAGCAGACCGAACCCCAGCCACCTGCCGTGACCGAGAACCCAGCGCTGACCTCGCCCCAAGTAGCGGATTCCCGCCGCCAGTTCACGCATCCGCACACCCTACCCAGGGTCGCGGGGCCGCCCGCGCGGGCCGCGCGCCGGCCCCGGCACGCCGACGGGCCCCGGCGCCACGCGGTCGGGGCGTGACGCCGGGGCCCGGCGGTGGCGCGTCAGTTGGCGTGCAGCGCCTCGTTGAGCCCGCCCCAGGAGCCGGTGCGCTGGAGGGCCTCGACCGTGCCCGTGGTCGAGTTCCGGCGGAAGAGCAGGTTGTGCGCACCGGACAGCTCCAGCGCCTTGACGACCTTCCCGTCCGGCAGCGTGACCCGGGTGCCGGCCGTGACGTACAGTCCGGCCTCCACCACGCAGTCGTCCCCGAGCGAGATGCCCACCCCGGCCTCGGCGCCGAGCAGGCAGCGCTCGCCCAGCGCGATGGTCTGCGTACCGCCGCCGGAGAGGGTGCCCATGATCGAGGCGCCGCCGCCGATGTCGGTGCCGTCCCCCACGACCACCCCGGCGCTGATCCGCCCCTCCACCATGGAGGCGCCCAACGTCCCGGCGTTGAAGTTGCAGAAGCCCTCGTGCATCACGGTGGTGCCGGAGGCCAGGTGGGCGCCGAGCCGCACCCGGTCGGCGTCCGCGATCCGCACGCCCAGCGGCGCCACGTAGTCGGTCATCCTGGGGAACTTGTCGACACTGGTGACGGCGAGGTGGGTACCGGCCGCGCGGGCCCGCAGCCGCGCCGCGTCCAGCTGGTCCAGCGGCACCGGACCGAGGCTGGTCCAGGCGACGTTGGCGAGCAGCCCGAAGACGCCGTCCAGGTTCTGCCCGTGCGGCCGCACCAGCCGGTGGCTGAGCAACTGGAGCCGCAGGTAGGTGTCGTGGGTGTCGAGCGGCTTCTCCTCCAGCGAGGCGATCACCGTGCGGACGGCCACCACCTCGACCCCGCGCACCGGGTCGGGGCCGAGCGCCTGGGGCGCGGCCTCGCCGAGCAGTTCGGCGGCGCGCTCCGGGGCGAGCCGCTCGGTTCCGGCTGGGCCCGGCCGCTCCACGAGCTCTGGCGCGGGGAACCAGGTGTCCAGCACGGTGCCGGCCGGGGCGGTGGCGCCGTCTTCCAGGGTGAGCGTGGCGAGCCCGGCGGCGACGGCGCCGGTGGTGCGAGTGGCGGATGCTTCGGTCATACCGGCACGCTATCGGCCTTCGGTGCGGGGGGACGAACCCGGCCCCCGGTGCGCCGACGTCACCAAGACTGCCAAGGCTGCCAAGGCTGCCAACACAGCCAACACAGCCGCGGGAGCCAGCCGGGCCGGGCCGGCCCTCAGCCGATGATCCGGGCGAGCGCCGAGCGGACCTCGTCCCGGTCGAGGGGCTGGTCGGTGAGGAGCACGCGGAGCAACAGGCCGTCGATCAGCGCGGTCAGCGCCCGGGCCGTGGCCATGTCCGGGACGTGCCGGGCGAGGACGGTGGCCATCGAGTCCATCCACGCCTCGGCGACCGGCTGGAGGGCGGGGCGGCGCAGCGCGGCGAGGTACAGCTCGTACTCGACGCGGATGCGGCCGCGCCCACCCGAGGTGTACTCCTCCAGCACCCCGGTCAGCGCTTCGGTCAGCGGGACGCCCTCCCCGAACTCCTCCTCCCAGCTCTCGACAGCCGCGCGGGGCTCCCCGGTGAGCTGTTCCAGGGCGGCGACGAGCAGGTCGTCGAGGCTGGCGAAGTGGTAGGTGGTGGAGCCGAGCGGTACGTCGGCCTCCGCCGCGACCGAGCGGTGGCTCAACGCCCCGATGCCCCGCTCCTCGACGATCCGGATGGCGGCGGTGATGATGCGCTGGCGCCGTTCGGGGTCGTAGCGGCGGGCCATCAGTGGGCTCCGCCCAGGTTGAGTACGACGACGCCGGCCACCACCAGCAGCACGCCGAGGATCTTGGCGGCGTTGACCGGTTCCCCGATGAAGACCATGCCGATGGCGGCGATGGCGGCGGTCCCGGCGCCGGACCAGATGGCGTACGCGGTGCCGATCGACATCTCCCGGAGGGTCTGCGCGAGCAGCCCGAAGGCGATGAGGTAGCCCAGCGCGGTGCCGAGCGAGGGCCAGAGCCTGGTGAACCCGTCGCTGTACTTCATGGAGGTGGTGGCGAGTATCTCGGCGAGGATCGCTCCCGTGAGCGTCGCGTACATCATGCGTACGAGTGTACACATCGATGCGTACGCCCGTACACACCCGCGTCTCCCCTTCCCGGGAACCGCTCGCCGCGCCGGAGTCGGGCCCACACAGCACGACGGCCGCACCACCCCGAACGGGGTGGTGCGGCCGTCGTCGCCCGGCCGGAACCGGGTCAGACGTTGAAGCCGAGCGCCCTCAGCTGCTCCCGGCCGTCATCCGTGATCTTGTCCGGACCCCACGGCGGCATCCAGACCCAGTTGATCTTGAGTTCCTTGACGATGCCCTCGGTGGCCGAGTGCGCCTGGTCCTCGATCACGTCGGTCAACGGGCAGGCCGCGGACGTCAGCGTCATGTCGATGGTGGCGATGTTCTCGGTGTCGATGTGGATGCCGTAGATCAGCCCGAGATTGACGACGTCGATCCCCAGCTCCGGGTCCACCACATCCATCAGCGCCTCGCGGACCTCGTCCTCGTTCGCGGGCTTCGTGGCCGCGTCCGTCATGCCGCGCCCCTCTCCTTCTCCGTGGACGGTTCCCCGCCCGTCTCGCCCAGCGCCTGGGCGGTCGCGTCCTTCCAGGCCATCCAGCTCAGCAGCGCGCACTTGACCCGCGCGGGGTACTTGGAGACGCCAGCGAACGCCACCGCGTCCTCCAGCAGTTCCTCCATCGTGTCGTCCGGCTCCAGCTGGCCCCTGGACTGCATCAGCTCCAGGAAGGACTCCTGGATCCGCCGGGCCTCCGCCAGCTCCTTGCCCACCAGCAGCTCGTTGAGCACCGAGGCGCTGGCCTGGCTGATGGAACAGCCCTGGCCCTCGTAGGACACGTCCTCGACCGTGTGCCCGGCGTAGCGCACCCGCAGGGTGATCTCGTCACCGCAGGTGGGGTTGGTGTGGTGCACCTCCGCGTCGCCCTCGCGGAGCCCGCGCCCGTGCGGATGCTTGTAGTGGTCCAGGATCACGTCCTGGTACATGGAGTCCAGCTTCACGAGTAAGTCCGTCCGTCAGCCTGAGGCACCGTGCTCGCCGCTTGCCTAACCGAAAAAGTTCCGTACGTACTCCAGCCCCTCGGCCAGGGCGTCAACCTCGGCCGGAGTGGAGTACAGATAGAACGACGCCCTCGTGGTCGCGGGAATTCCGTACCGCAGGCAGACCGGCCGCGCGCAGTGGTGGCCGACCCGCACGGCGATGCCCTGTTCGTCCAGCACCTGGCCCACGTCGTGCGGATGGATGTCGCCCAGGGTGAAGGAGATCGCGGCCCCCCGGTCGGCCGAGCTGGCCGGTCCGATGACCCGCAGGTCCGGGATCTCCGCGAGCCGCGCCAGGGCGTACTCCGTCAGCGCGTGCTCATGGGCCTGGATGCGCTCCATCCCGATGCCGGTGAGGTAGTCCACGGCGGCGCCCAGCCCCACCGCCTCCGCGACGGGCGGCGTACCCGCCTCGAACTTGTGCGGCGCCGGGGCGTAGGTGGACGAGTTCATGGTGACCGTCTCGATCATCTCGCCACCCCCCAGGAACGGCGGCAGGTCGTTCAGCAGCTCCTGACGGCCCCACAGCACGCCTATCCCGGTGGGACCGCACATCTTGTGCCCGGTGAACGCGACGAAGTCGGCCTGGAGCCGCTGGACGTCCAGCACCATGTGCGGCGCGGCCTGCGAGGCGTCGATCACCACGAGGGCGCCGACCTCCTGCGCCCGGCGGACGATGTCCTCCACCGGGTTGAGCGTCCCCATGATGTTGGACGCCAGCACGAAGGAGACCACCTTCGTGCGCTCGGTGATCAGCTCGTCGATGTTCGACAGGTCGAGACGGCCGTCGTCGGTCAGGCCGAACCACTTCAGCCGGGCCCCCGAGCGCTGCGCCAGCAGCTGCCACGGCACGATGTTGGAGTGGTGCTCCATCTCCGTGATGACGATCTCGGTGTCCCGCTCCACGCGGTAGGGCTCGTCGGCCCAGCCCAGCATGTTGGCCACCAGGTTCAGCGACTCCGAGGCGTTCTTGGTGAAGATCACCTCGTCCCGGCTGGGCGCGTTGACGAAGGCCGCGATCTTGTCCCGCGCGCCCTCGTACAGCGCGGTGGCCTCCTCCGCGAGGACGTGCACCCCCCGGTGCACGTTCGCGTTGTGCCGCTCGTAGTAACCGGTCATCGCGTCGAGCACCGGGGTGGGCGTCTGCGAGGTGGCGGCGTTGTCCAGGTAGACGAGCCGCGCGTCGTCGTGCAGCGTGCGATCCAGGATCGGGAAGTCCTTACGGATCGCGTCGGTGTCGAGCAGGCCGGTCAGGCCGTGGCCAGTGGTCTTCACGCGCTAGCAGCCCCCTTGACGTACCGCTCGTAGCCCTCCTCCTCCAGCCGGTCCGCCAGCTCCGGACCGCCGGACTCGACGATCCGGCCCCGCGCGAAGACGTGGACGTGGTCGGGCTTGATGTAGCGCAGGATGCGGGTGTAGTGCGTGATCAGCAGGGTGCCGACATCCCCGTCCTCCCGGACGCGGTTGACCCCCTCGGAGACCACGCGCAGGGCGTCCACGTCGAGCCCGGAGTCGGTCTCGTCGAGGATCGCCATCTTCGGCCGGAGCAGCTCCAGCTGAAGGATCTCGTGCCGCTTCTTCTCACCGCCGGAGAAGCCCTCGTTGACGTTCCGCTCGGCGAAGGACGGGTCGATCTGCAACCGCTCCATCGCCTCCCTGACCTCCTTGACCCAGGTGCGGAGCTTCGGGGCCTCGCCCCGCAGCGCCGTCGCCGAGGTGCGCAGGAAGTTGGAGACGGAGACGCCCGGCACCTCCACCGGGTACTGCATGGCCAGGAAGACACCGGCGCGAGCGCGCTCGTCCACCGACATCGCGAGGACGTCCTCGCCGTCGAGGGTCACCGATCCACTGGTGACCTGGTACTTCGGGTGACCGGCCAGCGAGTAGGCCAGGGTGGACTTGCCGGAGCCGTTCGGGCCCATGATCGCGTGCGTCTCACCCTGCCGAACCGTCAGGTCGACGCCGCGCAGGATCTCCTCCGGGCCGCTCTCGGCTTCGACGGAGACGTGCAGGTCGTTGATCTCAAGCGTTGCCATGGGGACTTCAGGACTCCTGGGTGACGGAGACGAGCACGTCGTCCCCTTCGATCTTTACGGGGTACACGGGGACGGGGCGGACGGCGGGCGGCCCGGAGGGCTCACCCGTCCGCAGGTCGAAGCGCGAGCCATGCAGCCAGCACTCGATCTGACAGTTCTCCACCTCGCCCTCGGAGAGGGCGACGTTCGCGTGCGAGCAGATGTCGTTGATCGCGAACACCGAACCCTCGGTGCGGACGACGGACACCGGCACGCCGTCGAGTTCGACCCGCTTGGGCAGATCCTCTTCCAGCTCACTCAGCGACGCCGCGCGCTGGTAGCCGAACACACTCTCCACGCTCATGCCACCGACGCCTCCAGCTCCGTCTCGATCCTGGCGATCAGCCGCTCCTGAAGCTCCGGAAGGCCGATCTGCTGCACCAGCTCCGCGAAGAAGCCGCGCACCACCAGCCGCCGGGCCTCCTGCTCCGGGATACCGCGCGCCATCAGGTAGAACAGCTGCTCGTCCTCGAAGCGCCCGGTGGCCGAGGCGTGCCCGGCTCCGACGATCTCGCCGGTCTCGATCTCCAGGTTGGGGACCGAGTCGACCCGCGCCCCGTCCGTCAGGACGAGGTTGCGGTTCAGCTCGTAGGTGTCGGTGCCGGTCGCCGCCGCCTGGATCAGCACGTCACCGATCCACACCGCGTGCGCGTCCGTGCCCTGGAGCGCCCCCTTGTAGGCGACGTTGCTCCGGCAGTTCGGCGCCTCGTGGTCGACCAGCAGCCGGTGCTCCTGGTGCTGGCCACCGTCGGTGAAGTACAGCCCGTACAGCTCGGCCTCCCCACCGGGACCGGCGTAGCTCACCCGGGGGTTGAGCCGCACCAGGTCGCCGCCGAAGGTGACGACGATCGACTTGAAGGTGGCGTCCCGCCCGACCAGCGCGTTGTGCTGGGAGCAGTGCACCGCGGTGTCCTCCCAGTCCTGCACCGAGACGACCGTCAGCTTCGCGCCGTCCCCGAGGACGAACTCGACGTTCGCGGCGCGGACGCCGTCCCCCTGGTGGTCGATGACGACGACGGCCTCGGCGAAGGCGCCGACGTCGAAGACGGTGTGGCCGTAGGTCACCCCGCCCTCGCCGTGCAGCCTGACCCAGACGGGCTGGTCCAGCACCGCGTCCTTCGGCACCGAGATCACCGTGGCCTTCTCGAAGGCCGAGAACGCCTGCGCCGCCACCCGGTCGACGGGCTTCCCGGCCCGGCCGACTCGGGCGTCGTCCCGCCCGGCCGCCTCGACGGTGACGACCTCCGGGGCGTCGACCGAACTCCGCAGGGAGCCGGACGCCTCGGCGGTGCCGTCGTGCAGACCGCGCAGCCGCTCCAGCGGGGTGAAGCGCCACTCCTCCTCGCGGCCGTGCGGCACCGGGAAGTCCGCCACGTCGAAGGAGGGCGGCGCGCTCATCCGGGTAGCGGTGGTGGACTCGGCCGTCACCGCTGGAAGGACCCCGGGTCGGAGCCTGGATCCGGCGGTCTCCGAACCGACCGGAATGTTCTGGGCCTCAGCCATGGCTGTCGTGTTGCTCGCTTTCTGCTTCAGTGATTTCGCCCGCCACCGGCGAGCGCCGACGGGTCGCCCCGCTGCTCGCGCACCGGCCGGTGCGCGCCCGCGGGGGTGTGCACCGGTCCGCCCGGCTAGCCGACCGCGCCTTCCATCTGGAGCTCGATCAGCCGGTTCAGCTCCAGCGCGTACTCCATCGGCAGCTCCTTGGCGATCGGCTCGACGAAGCCACGGACGATCATCGCCATCGCCTCGTCCTCCGAGAGGCCCCGCTGCATCAGGTAGAACAGCTGGTCGTCGCTGACCTTGGAGACCGTCGCCTCGTGCCCCATGGTCACGTCGTCCTCGCGGACGTCGACGTAGGGGTAGGTGTCCGAGCGGGAGACGGTGTCGACCAGCAGCGCGTCGCACAGCACGTTGGACTTGGAGTTCTCGGCGCCCTCCCCGATCTCGATGAGACCGCGGTAGGAGGTACGCCCGCCGCTCCGCGCCACCGACTTGGAGACGATGTTCGAGGAGGTGCGCGGCGCCATGTGGACCATCTTCGCGCCGGCGTCCTGGTGCTGTCCCTCGCCCGCGAAGGCCACGGAGAGCGTCTCGCCCTTGGCGTGCTCCCCCATGAGGTAGATCGCCGGGTACTTCATGGTGACCTTGGAGCCGATGTTGCCGTCGACCCACTCCATCGTCGCGCCCTCGTAGGCGACGGCACGCTTGGTCACCAGGTTGTAGACGTTGTTCGACCAGTTCTGGATGGTCGTGTAGCGGCAGCGGCCGCCCTTCTTGACGATGATCTCCACGACCGCCGAGTGCAGCGAGTCCGAGTTGTAGATCGGCGCGGTGCAGCCCTCGACGTAGTGCACGTAGGCGTTCTCGTCGACGATGATCAGCGTCCGCTCGAACTGGCCCATGTTCTCGGTGTTGATCCGGAAGTAGGCCTGGAGCGGGATGTCGACGTGCACGCCCGGCGGCACGTAGATGAAGGAACCGCCGGACCACACGGCCGTGTTCAGCGCGGCGAACTTGTTGTCGCCCGCCGGGATCACCGTGCCGAAGTGCTCCTTGAAGATCTCCGGGTGCTCGCGCAGCGCGGTGTCGGTGTCCAGGAAGAGGACGCCCTGCTTCTCCAGGTCCTCACGGATCTGGTGGTAGACCACCTCGGACTCGTACTGCGCGGCGACACCCGCCACCAGCCGCTGCTTCTCCGCCTCGGGGATGCCCAGCCGGTCGTAGGTGTTCTTGATGTCCTCCGGGAGGTCCTCCCAGCTCTGGGCCTGCTCCTCGGTGGACCGCACGAAGTACTTGATGTTGTCGAAGTCGATGCCGGAGAGGTCCGAGCCCCAGTTCGGCATGGGCTTCTTCTCGAACAGCCGGTGCCCCTTCAGCCGCAGCTTCAGCATCCACTCCGGCTCGTCCTTCTTCCCCGAGATGTCGCGGACGACCTCCTCGGACAGGCCGCGCTTCGCCGCGGCGCCCGCCGCGTCGGAGTCGGCCCAGCCGTACTCGTAGGTGCCCAGCCCATCGAGTTCGGGGTGGGCGGTCTCGGTCGGAGCAGTCATGCGGGGTTCCTCCCGGCGTCTTTCACGGATGGTGCGGGTTCTGAACGGTCTGCGGGTCCTGCGCGGTCCGCTGCTTCGAGGCGGCCGGCGGGAGCCGCGGACCGGGCGGTTCCGTCGGGCCCCGGGGCGCCGGAATCCGGCTCCCCCTCGGCCCCGGCGGCCGACCGGGGTCTGGTCCGCGGGATGAACGTGGTGCACACCCCGTCGCCGTGGGCGATGGTCGCCAGCCGTTGCACATGGGTGCCGAGCAGACGGGAGAAGACCTCGGTCTCCGCCTCGCAGAGCTGTGGGAACTGTTCGGCGGTGTGCACCACCGGGCAGTGGTGCTGGCAGAGCTGCTCGCCGGCCGAGCCGGGCGCGCCGCGCGCAGTGGCAGCGTACCCGTCCGCGCTGAGCGCTTCCGCCAGTGCGCGGGTGCGCTCCTCGGGCGGGACGCGCTCCAGCAGGTCGCGGTACTTCTCGGCTTGGTCGGCCAGGCGCGCGCGGGCGAACTCCGCGATCGCCGCCTCGCCCAGCTCGCCGCCGCCCGCGCTCCGCGCGATCCAGCGCAGGGCGTCCGCCGCCAGCTCGTCGTACGCCTGGTCGAAGGCGTCCCGCCCGCCGTCGGTGAGGGCGAAGACCTTCGCCGGACGGCCCCGGCCACGCGAGCCGTACACCCGCTTCTCCCGGGCCTCGACCACGCCCTCGGCGGCGAGCGCGTCCAGATGACGGCGGACCGCCGCCTGCGTCAGCCCCAGCCGACGGGCCAGCTCGGCCGCGGTGGAGGGGCCGTGGTCCAGGATGGAGCGCGCGACCTTGTTCCGGGTGCCGCTCTGCTCGTCCAGGGCGGAGGAGGACAGCGCCGAGCCGCCGACGGCCTGCTCAGCCGTCGGTCGCGTCCGCTGACCGTCACCCTGCTTTTTCACAACGTCATTGTTGCGTAATTCCGCGAAGCCGGGCAAGCGGCGCCGGGAGCCGGGCGGAATGGACTGCGTCACGTAAGGAGAGCCTTACCGCCACCGGACCCGGTTCGGCCTGGTCAGCCCCCGC
The DNA here is from genome assembly GCF_013450295.1 of Streptomyces sp. AJS327. GTDB lineage: Bacteria > Actinomycetota > Actinomycetes > Streptomycetales > Streptomycetaceae > Streptomyces. The sequence continues at coordinate 1,472,810 of NZ_SKBR01000001.1, read as the reverse complement.
TTCGGGACGGGCGCACCCGCCGTGCGCCCCGGCGCCCCGCACCCACCCCTCCCGTCCGGCCCGGGCGGCCCCGTCCGGCCCCGGGCGCCCGGTCCGCGCCGCGTACCCCCGCCGGACCGACCGGGGCCTCACCACACCAACCCCACCAACACCACCAGCACCACCAGCCCCACTCGCCCGATCCACCCCACCGGCCCGGCTCCTCGTGCTGCCCTCCACGGGCCGCGCGGGTCCCGTCACCTCGCCGCCCCTCAGCCCGTCACCCGTCATCTCCCCTCACCCGGGGCGGGCCCCCGCCCAGCCGCTCCCTAGACTTCCCCCATGCGAAGGACAGCGGCGGTCGAGGTCGCCGGGCTGGTGAAGCGGTACGGCGGGCACACCGCGGTGGACGGGCTGGACCTGACCGTCGACCGTGGCGGCGTCACCGCCTTCCTGGGCCCCAACGGGGCGGGCAAGACGACCACCGTCGAGATCTGCGAGGGCTACCGCAGACCGGACGCGGGCAGCGTGCGCGTCCTGGGGCTCGACCCGCTCGCGGACTCCGCCCGGCTGCGGCCCCGGATCGGCGTGATGCTCCAGAGCGGCGGCGTCTACCCCACCGTCCGCGCCGGGGAGATGCTGCGCCACATGGCCCGGCTGCACGCCCACCCGCTGGACGTCCCCGCGCTGATGGACCGGCTCGGCCTGGGCGGCTGCGGCCGGACTCCCTACCGCAGGCTCTCCGGCGGTCAGCAGCGGCGCCTCGCGCTGGCCATGGCCGTGGTCGGCCGGCCCGAGCTGGTCTTCCTCGACGAGCCGACCGCGGGCCTCGACCCGCAGGCCCGCCGCGCGACCTGGGAGCTGGTGCGGGAACTGCGCGCCGACGGCGTCACCACGGTGCTCACCACGCACCACATGGAGGAGGCCGAGGACCTGGCCGACGACGTCGCGATCGTCGACGGTGGCCGGATCATCGCCCGGGGCAGCCCCGAGGAGCTGTGCCGGGGTGGCGCGGAGAACACGCTGCGCTTCACCGGGCGGCCGGGCCTGGACCTCGACTCGCTTCTCAAGGCGCTCCCGGCGGACAGCACCGCCACCGAGCAGAGCCCGGGCGAGTACCGGCTGACCGGCACCGTCGACCCCCAGCTGCTGGCCACCGTCACCACCTGGTGCGCCCAGCACGGGGTGCTGCCGGGCCACATCGCGGTCGAACGGCACACCCTGGAGGACGTCTTCCTCGAACTGACCGGGAAGGAGCTGCGCTCATGAGCCCGGCCGGAACCCTCGCCCCCGCCCCGGGGGCCGCCCCGCTGGCCCGCATGATCGTGGCGCAGGCGGCGCTGGAGACCCGGATGCTCCTGCGCCACGGCGAGCAGCTGCTGCTGACCGTCGTCATCCCGACGCTGCTGCTGGTGGTCTTCAGTCTCGTCGACATCGTCAACGTCCCCGCGGGGAACGCCGGGGACGCCTCGGGCGGGGAGCGGGTCGACTTCCTCGCACCCGGGGTGCTGGCCCTCGCGGTGCTCTCCACCGCGTTCACCGGGCAGGCGATCTCCACCGGCTTCGAGCGGCGCTACGGGGTGCTGAAGCGCCTCGGCGCCTCGCCCCTGCCGCGCTGGGGACTGATGACGGCGAAGACCTGCTCGGTGCTGGTGATCGAACTCCTCCAGCTGGCACTGCTCACCGGGGTCGCCCTCGCCCTGGGCTGGTCGCCACGGGGCAACCCGGTCACCGTGGCGCTGCTGCTCCTGCTGGGCACGGCGGCCTTCAGCGGACTCGGGCTGCTGATGGCGGGCACCCTGCGGGCGGAGGCCACGCTGGCCGCCGCGAACCTCGTCTTCGTCCTGCTGCTGGTGGGCGGCGGGGTGGTGGTGCCGCTGGAGCGCTTCCCCGAGCCGGTCCGTGCCGTGCTGGAGCTGCTGCCGGTGGCGGCGCTCTCCGACGGTCTGCGCGAGGTCCTCCAGCACGGTGCCGGGACGCCCTGGGGCGCGGTCGGGATCCTCGCCTGCTGGGCGGTTGCGGGGCTGGCCGCGGCGGCGCGGCTGTTCCGCTGGGAGTGAGCCGGGCCCGCCGGGCGGTCCTCCGGCCGCCACCGGGGAGGTTCGGGTCAGGCGGAAGGCCGGGGGACACGGCGAGGCGGCCCGGAGGGTTCCGGGCACGTTCCCGGCCCCTTCTCTCCCGTCCTCCCCGGTTCTTCCCGGCCCCTCGTGAAAGCGCGCACAAGCGGCGTCCTACGATGTTCCCGTGCCGAAACTGCCCGAGTTCGTACGCAACCCGATCGCGTACATCGCGGCGCGCTGGACGCCGTCCCAGCGCGCCCTCCAGCGCGCCACCCTGGCCCCCCTGGTGATGAGCGTCGTCATCGTCGTGACCGGCGGCGCGGTGCGTCTCACCGGTTCCGGCCTCGGCTGTGACACCTGGCCCAAGTGCTCTGACGACAGCCTGGTCGCCACCTCCGAGATGGGGCTGCACGGCGTCATCGAGTTCGGCAACCGGATGCTGACGTACGTGCTCTGCGCCGCCGTCGGCTGGGCCATCATCGCGGCGCGCGCGGCCAAGCCCGGCCGTCCCCAGCTCAGCCGCCTCGCCTGGGCCCAGTTCTGGGTGGTGGTGGGCAACGGCGTGTGGGGCGGCGTCACGGTGCTGACCAAGCTGAACCCCTACACCGTCGCGGGCCACTTCCTGCTCGCCACGGGGCTGCTCACGCTCACCACGCTCACCTGGCTCCGCGCCCGCGAGGGGGACGAGCGTCCCCGGCCGCTGGCGGGCCGGCGGATCCGGCAGCTCGCGGTGGCGCTCACCGTGGTCACCTGTCTCCTGGTCGTGGTGGGCACCGGGGTGACCGGCGCCGGACCGCACGCGGGCGACAGCAGCGACGTCCCGCGGATGCCGTTCGACTGGGACACCGTGGCCCAGCTGCACTCCGCCCTCGCCTGGCTGGTGACGGCGCTGACCATCGCGGTGTGGATCGCGCTGCGCCTGGTCGACGGCCCCCACGGGCCGATCCGGCGGGCCCGCGAACTCTTCCTGGTGCTGGTGGCGCAGGGCGGTCTCGGGTACGTGCAGTACGCCATCGAGCTGCCCGAGTTCCTCGTCGGGCTGCACATGCTGGGCTCCTGCCTGGTGTGGATCGCGGTGCTGCGACTGCTGCTGTCCCTCCGCGAGCGCGGCCCCGCGCCCAGCGCCGCGCCGGGCACGGACGCCACCGGCGCGGCCACCGCTCCCCCGGCGGCGGAGGACGGCGCCGCCACCCCGGTGGACGACGGCCCCGTCGCCGCCACCCGGCGCTGACGGTCCCCCCTGCCCCGTCGGCATCCGTCAGGAGGGGCGGCGGGGCGCACCGGCGCGGGGTGTGTCCTCGGTCTCCCCCGGGGCACGCCCGTCGCCAGGTCTTTTACCCGTCGGTAGCATGCGGCGCATGGCAGACAGCAGCAAGCGGGCGGAACGGCTCGCGCACCAGATCACCGCCTTCGCCCGGTCGCACGGCGGCAGCGCCGACGGGCAGGTCTCCTACGTCGGCCAGCGGGGCGCCCGCCTCGTCCTGGTCGGCGCGGACGGCGGCTGGGGGGATCTGATGGCCCCGTCCATGGACACGGCCCGGCAGGCGGCGGAGCGCGCCGGGATCACCCTCCACGACACCCTCGACGGGGAACTCGCCGACCGCATGCGCACCGGCCCCTACGAGTGGACGCGCATGGCCGGAAGCCAGGTCGGCGGCCCGCCCAACCCCTGATCCCCCCGAGGACGTCCGCCACCCCACGCTCCTCCCGCCCGCCCCCTCGGCGGGCGCCCCCACCGCCCCTCCCCGCCGTCCTGTGGGGAGGGGCGCACGCGTGCCGTGGTGAACACGTCCGGGGGCGGGAACGAGGGGCGGGAGCCGCGGGGAACGGGCCCCCGACGGGAGGGCGTCGCGGTCGCGGGGCGGGAGGGGTCGCGGTGGCGCGGGGTGAACGCGGGGCGCGCGCCCGGGCGTTCGGGACACCCGGGCGTTCTTGTCCCGCGGGTCGCGAGCGGGGCGCCGGGGAGCGGCGGCCCGACCTCCCGGGCCCCGTCCCCCGGTCGCTCAGCGCAGGAAGGGGTCGACCGCGACGGCGAGGAAGAGCAGCGACACGTAGGTGATCGACCAGTGGAAGAGCCGCATCTCCTTGAGCTTGGCCCCGGTCACCCCGGCCTTGGCGCGGGCCTGGAGCGCGTGGGCCTCCCAGAGCCACAGTCCGCCGGCCAGCACCGCCACCAGCGGGTAGAACCAGCCGACGTATCCCAGCGGCCAGAGCAGCAGGGAGACCCCGACCATGACCCAGCTGTAGATGACGATCTGCCGCGCGACGACCCGGTTGGTGGCGACCACCGGCAGCATCGGGACACCGACCCGCTGGTAGTCCTCGCGCACCTTCATGGAGAGCGGCCAGTAGTGCGGCGGCGTCCAGAAGAACATCACCAGGAACAGGATGACGGCCGCCCAGCTCACCTCGTTGGTCACCGAGGACCAGCCGATGAACACCGGCATACAGCCCGCGATGCCACCCCAGACGATGTTCTGCGAGGTGCGCCGCTTGAGCAGCAGCGTGTAGACGAAGACGTAGAAGAGCAGGGCGCCCAGCGCCAGCCCGGCGGACAGCCAGTTGACCAGCAGGCCGAACCAGACGGTGGAGATCACCGCGAGCGAGATGCCGAAGACCAGCGCCTCGCGCGGGCTGACCATGCCGGTGACCAGCGGACGGCGCTCGGTGCGGTGCATCAGCGCGTCGATGTCCCGGTCGATGTACATGTTCAGCGAGTTGGCGCCGCCCGCGGAGAGGTAGCCGCCCACGCAGGTGGCCACGGTGAGCCACAGGTTGGGCACGCCCTCCGCCGCCAGGAACATCACCGGCACCGTGGTCATCAGCAGCAGCTCGATGATCCGGGGCTTGGTCAGCTCAATGAAGGCCAGGAGCCTGGCACGGAACGGTCGGCGCACGGTGCTGTGGTCGAGCACACCCGCGGGACGGGATTCGACGGCCGTCACGAACACCCCTGATCACTCAAGAACAAGCGAGCCCGAATAGGTGGACAGACGTGCGGTCCCGGTAAAGCTCGCGCGTACCACGCCACTTTAGACGTTGGCCATTGGTGACCCCCCACGGGGGTGGTCCGTGTTGGGCCGCCACCCGCCGCCCCTCTCCCGCCCCCCGGTCCCGGGGTCGCGCGGCGCCGTGACGCCCGGCCCACGGACTCGCGCCGGACGCCCCGTCAGCCCGCGCGGGCACATCCCCGTCCGGCGAACCGCCAGAGGAGAGGGGGAGAAGAGGGAGGAGGGGGAGAAGTGAGCGGGGGACGGAGCAGAGGGGAACGAGGGGGAACGGTAGGGAAAGGGGAGGGAGAAGGGCTGGAAACGGGGTGGTGGGGACCGGCGGGGGCCGTGATATCGGTTGCCCGGGGCAACCGATGCCCATCCTGCGAGCACTCGAATAGGTGCGCACCGGGTCGACGGTAGGCTCGGAACGGCCCGGTGAGCGCAGTGTCACCGGCGTAAACGGTCTTCGACCCGTACGTGAGACCTGTCCGTGAGAGGAGCCCTGACACAGGGTGAGCAGCGAGCCGACCACCACAGACCTTGAGTGGACCGAACTGGACCAGAAGGCCGTCGATACCGTCCGGGTTCTGGCCATGGACGCCGTGCAGAAGGTCGGCAACGGCCACCCCGGCACGGCCATGAGCCTCGCACCCGCCGCGTATCTGCTCTTCCAGAAGCTGATGCGGCACGACCCCGCCGACCCGTCGTGGGTGGGCCGGGACCGCTTCGTGCTGTCCGCCGGGCACTCCAGCCTGACCCTCTACATCCAGCTCTACCTCGCGGGGTACGGCCTGGAGCTGGACGACCTGAAGTCCTTCCGCACCTGGGGCAGCCGCACCCCCGGCCACCCGGAGTACGGCCACACCGTCGGGGTGGAGACGACCACCGGTCCGCTGGGGCAGGGCGTCGCCAACGCGGTGGGCATGGCGATGGCCGCGCGGTACGAGCGCGGGCTCTTCGACCCGGAGGCGCCGGCCGGCAGCTCTCCCTTCGACCACACCATCTGGGTGATCGCGGGCGACGGTGACCTCCAGGAGGGCATCTCCTCGGAGGCGTCCTCGCTCGCCGGTCACCAGCGGCTCGGCAGCCTGGTGCTGCTGTACGACGACAACCACATCTCGATCGAGGGCGACACCGCCACCGCGTACTCCGAGGACGTCCTCGGCCGGTACGAGGCGTACGGCTGGCACGTGCAGCGGGTCGACCAACTGCCGAACGGCGACCTCGACCCGCACGGGCTGTGCGCGGCGCTGCGGGCCGCGCGGGCCGAGACCGAGCGTCCGTCGATCATCGCGGCCCGCTCGATCATCGCCTGGCCCGCCCCCAACGCGCAGGGCACCGAGGCGGCGCACGGCGCCGCGCTGGGCGAGCCGGAGATCGCGGCCACCAAGGAGCGGCTGGGCTTCGACCCGGAGGCGCACTTCGCCGTGGCGGACGAGGTGCTGGAGCACACCCGCGCGGCGGGCGCGCGCGGCAAGGAGGTCCGCGCCGCCTGGGAGGAGCGGCTGGCCTCCTGGCGCGCGGCCAACCCGGAGCGCGGGGCGCTCTTCGACCGGGTCACCGCTGGCGAGCTGCCCGAGGGCTGGGAGGCGGCGCTGCCGTCCTTCGAGCCGGGCGAGTCGGTGGCGACCCGTAAGGCGTCGGGCTCGGTGCTGAAGGCGCTCGGGCCGGTCGTCCCCGAACTCTGGGGTGGCTCCGCCGACCTGGCCGGGTCGAACAACACCACGTTCGACGAGAGTTCCTTCCTGCCGGCGGACAACCCGCTGCCGAACGCCGGCCCGTACGGCCGGACCGTGCACTTCGGCATCCGGGAGCACGCGATGGGCGCCACCATGAACGGCGTCGCGCTGCACGGCAACACCCGGATCTACGGGGGGACCTTCCTGGTCTTCTCCGACTACATGCGTCCCGCGGTGCGGCTCGCCGCGCTGATGGGCCTGCCCGTCACCTACGTCTGGACGCACGACTCGATCGGGCTGGGCGAGGACGGGCCGACGCACCAGCCGGTGGAGCACCTCTCCGCGCTGCGCGCCATCCCCGGCCTCAACATCGTCCGCCCGGCGGACGCCAACGAGACCGCCGTCGTCTGGGCCGAGGTGCTGCGGCGGCACGCCACCCGGCCCGCGCCGCACGGCATCGCACTGACCCGGCAGGGCGTGCCGGTCTACGAGGCGCACCCGGAGGCGGCGCGCGGCGGTTACGTGCTGCGCGAGGCCGAGGGGGGCAACCCGCAGGTCGTCCTGATCGGCACCGGTTCTGAGGTGCAGCTGGCGGTCGCCGCGCGGGAGGAGCTCCAGGCGCAGGGCGTGCCCACCCGGGTGGTCTCGATGCCGTGCGTCGAGTGGTTCGAGGAGCAGGACGCGGAGTACCGGGAGAGCGTGCTGCCCTCCGGCGTGCGCGCCCGCGTGGCCGTGGAGGCGGGCAGCGGTCTGACGTGGCACCGTTACGTCGGCGAGGCGGGGCGCTTGGTGTCGCTGGAGCACTTCGGTGCCTCGGCGGACGGCAAGGTGCTCTTCCGCGAGTTCGGCCTGACCCCCGAAGCGGTGACGGCGGCGGCGAGGGAGTCCCTGGAAGCCGTGGCGAACTGACGCCCGGCGCCCGAGTCAACAGCTCCAACGAGCACAGGAGAAGCAATCCCATGACAGACGCACTCAAGCGCCTCTCCGACGAGGGCGTGGCGATCTGGCTGGACGACCTGTCGCGCAAGCGCATCAACTCCGGCAACCTCAGTGAACTGCTGGACGAGCAGCACGTGGTGGGGGTCACCACCAATCCGACGATCTTCCAGAAGGCCATCTCCTCGGGGTACGTCACCCCGGCCGACGGTGAGGAGGGCAGCGGTTACGAACGGCAGCTGGAGGACCTGGCGAGCCGCGGCGTCACCGTCGACGAGGCCATCCGCATGATCACCACGGCGGACGTGCGGGACGCGGCGGACGTGCTGCGCCCAGTCTTCGAGGCGACGGACGGCCGGGACGGCCGGGTGTCGATCGAGGTCGACCCCCGGCTGGCGCACCGTACGCGCGCGACGGTCGCCGAGGCCCGGCAGCTGGCCTGGCTGGTCGACCGGCCGAACACGCTGATCAAGATCCCGGCCACCGCCGCGGGGCTGCCCGCGATCACGGAGACGATCGGGATGGGCATCAGCGTCAACGTCACGCTGATCTTCTCGCTCGACCGGTACCGCGAGGTGATGGACGCGTACATGTCCGGCCTGGAGAAGGCGAAGGCGCTGGGGCTGGACCTGGGCGAGATCCAGTCCGTGGCCTCGTTCTTCGTCTCCCGGGTGGACACCGAGATCGACAAGCGGCTGGACGCGGTCGGCACGAACGAGGCGAAGGCGCTGAAGAGCAAGGCGGCCCTGGCCAACGCGCGGCTGGCCTACCAGGCGTACGAGGAGGTCATCGCCTCCGCACGCTGGCAGGCGCTGGAGAAGGCGGGCGCCAACGCGCAGCGCCCGCTCTGGGCGTCGACCGGCGTGAAGGACCCGGCCCTGCCGGACACCCTGTATGTCGCCGGGCTGGTCGCCCCGAACACCGTCAACACCATGCCGGAGGCCACCCTGGAGGCTACCGCGCACCACGGTGAGATCACCGGCGAGACGGTCCGCGGCAGCTACGAGGAGGCGCGTGAGGTGCTGGACGCGGTGGACGCGCTGGGCATCTCCTACGACGAGGTCGTCCGGGTACTGGAGGACGAGGGTGTGGAGAAGTTCGAGTCGGCCTGGCTCGACCTGCTCTCCTCCACCGAGGCCGAGCTGCGCCGCTTGGCCCCCAAGGAGGCGTAGGACAGGTGAACAGCGCAGCGAATCCGCTGCGTGACGCCGAGGACCGGCGGCTCCCGCGCATCGCGGGGCCGTCGGGCCTGGTGATCTTCGGTGTCACGGGCGATTTGTCACGAAAAAAGTTGATGCCCGCCATCTACGACCTGGCCAACCGCGGCCTGCTGCCGCCCGGTTTCTCGCTCGTCGGCTTCGCCCGCCGGGACTGGGAGAACGAGGACTTCGCCCAGGTGGTGCACGACGCGGTGCGCGAGCACGCCCGCACCGAGTTCCGCGAGGAGGTCTGGCGGCAGCTGTCCGAGGGCATGCGCTTCGTCCCCGGGGTCTTCGACGACGACGACGCCTTCGAGAACCTCCGGGCCACCATCGAGGACCTCAACAAGTGCCGGGGCACCGGCGGCAACTACGCCTTCTACCTCTCCATCCCGCCGAAGTTCTTCCCCACCGTCGTCTCCCAGCTCAAGCGGCACGGGCTGTCCGACGCCCCGGAGGGCTCCTGGCGCCGGGCGATCATCGAGAAGCCGTTCGGACACGACCTCACCAGCGCGCGGGAGCTGAACGCGGTGGTCCACGAGGTCTTCCAGCCGGACCAGGTCTTCCGCATCGACCACTACCTCGGCAAGGAGACGGTCCAGAACATCCTGGCGCTGCGGTTCGCCAACACCATGTTCGAACCGCTCTGGAACCGGGGCTACGTCGACCACGTACAGATCACGATGGCCGAGGACATCGGCATCGGCGGCCGGGCCGGGTACTACGACGGCATCGGCTCGGCCCGCGACGTGATCCAGAACCACCTCCTCCAGCTGCTGGCCCTGACCGCGATGGAGGAGCCCTCCTCCTTCGACGCGCGGGCCCTGCTCACCGAGAAGCTGAAGGTCCTCAACTCGGTGCGGCTCCCCGCCGACCTGGGCCTGCACACCGTGCGCGGGCAGTACGCGGCGGGCTGGCAGGGCGGCCGGAAGGTGCTCGGATACACCGAGGAGGAGGGCATCGACCCGCACTCCAGGACCGACACCTACGCGGCGATGCGGCTGGGGATCGACAACCGCCGCTGGGCCGGGGTCCCGTTCTACCTGCGCACCGGCAAGCGCCTGGGCCGCCGCGTCACCGAGATCGCGGTCGTCTTCCAGCGGGCCCCGCACTCTCCCTTCGACACTACCGACACCCAGGAGCTGGGCCAGAACGCGCTGGTCATCCGGGTGCAGCCGGACGAGGGCATCACCATCCGCTTCGGCTCGAAGGTGCCCGGCACCCAGATGGAGATCCGCGACGTCACGATGGACTTCGCCTACGGGGAGTCCTTCACCGAGTCCAGCCCGGAGGCGTACGAACGTCTCATCCTGGACGTGCTGCTGGGCGACGCGAACCTCTTCCCCCGCCCCCAGGAGGTCGAGCGCTCCTGGGAGATCCTCGACCCCATCGAGGAGTACTGGGACGCGCACGGCACACCCGAGCCGTACGCCGCGGGGACCTGGGGCCCGGCGGCGGCCGACGAGATGCTGGCACGGGACGGACGGAGCTGGCGGCGCCCATGAACATCGACCTCACCGACACCACCTCCAGCGATATCAACGCGGAGCTGGTCAGCGCCCGCCGGTCGCTCGGCTCACCGGCCACCGGCATGGTGCTGACGCTGGTCATCGTCACCGACGAGGGCAACCACTACGACGCGCTCAAGGCCGCCCGGGGCGCCTCCATGGAGCACCCCTCGCGCATCCTCGTCGTGGTGCGCCGCCCCGGGCGCTCGCCCCGGGACCGCGCGCAGCACCGGCTGGACGCCGAGGTGCGGATGGGCGGCGGCGCGGGCTCCGGCGAGACGGTCCTGCTGCGGCTGCACGGCGAACTCGCCGCGCACTCCTACAGCGTGGTGCTGCCCCTGCTGCTGCCCGACGCCCCGGTGGTGGTCTGGTGGCCGGACGACGCCCCGGACCACCCGTCCCGCGACAAGCTGGGCACCCTCGCCCAGCGCCGGATCACCGACGCCGCCGCGGCGGCGGACCCGGTGACCGCGCTGGCCCGGCGCGCCGAGACCTACGCCCCCGGCGACACCGACCTGGCCTGGACGCGGGTCACCCCGTGGCGCAGCATGCTCGCCTCGGCCCTGGACCAGCGGGCGTGCCGGGTGGCCGGAGCCGTGGTCGAGGGCGAGGGGTACAACCCCTCGACGGAGCTGCTGGCGCTCTGGCTCACCGGAAGACTGCGGGTGCCGGTGGAGCGCACCGTCACCGAGGGTCCCGGCATCACCGCGGTGCGGCTGCTCACCGACGACGGCGAGGTGCGGCTGGACCGCGCCGGTGGCACCCTGGCCGAACTGGCCATCCCCGGAGCCCCGGACCGGCACGTGGCGCTGCACCGGCGCACCACCGCCGAACTCCTCGCGGAGGAGCTGCGGCGGCTGGACCCGGACCGGGCGTACGAGCGGGCGGTACGGCTCGGGGTCGGACGCCTCGGCGACCCGCGCCACGAGACACCGTCGAAGGTCTCGGCTGCTCCCTCCCCCGTCGGCCCGCCCGGCCCCGGATCCGCGCCCCAGCGCGCAGCGGGCCCCGAAGAGCCGACGGAACCGGCGGGGTCGGCGGAGCCCGCGGGCTCAGGGGGTTCCGAGGACTCAGCGAACGCCCCCGGCACCGCCGACACGGGAGGCGGGACGTCCGGCAGGCGGAGGAACCGGCGGAGGGAGAGAGGGACATGACGGTCACGGAGGTACTGGTCTTCCCCGACGCCCAGCGGCTGGCGCGGGAGGTGGCGGCCCGGCTGCTGGCGGAGATCACCGAGGCCCAGCGCGCGCGGACCACGGCCTCCGTGGTCGTCACCGGCGGGCGGAACGGCAACGCCGTGCTGGAGGCCGTCGCCGAGGCACCGGCCCCGGAGACGGTCGACTGGGCCCGCGTCGACGTGTGGTGGGGGGACGAGCGCTTCCTCCCCGAGGGCGATCCGGAACGCAACGAGACGCAGGCGGGCGAGCGGTGGGGCAGGCTGCCCCTCGATCCGGCCCGGCTGCACCCGATGCCCGCCTCGGACAGCGGCTACCCGGACGTGGACGCCGCGGCCGCGGCGTACGCGGCCGAACTCGCCGCCGACCCCCGCGCGGAGGCAGGGGTGCCGCCCTTCGACGTGACGCTGCTGGGTGTCGGCCCCGACACCCACGTCGCCTCGCTCTTCCCCGGTTTCCCGGGGCCGCTGGAGCGCGGCCGCAGCGTGGTCGGGGTCACCGGGGCGCCGAAGCCGCCGCCGGACCGGATCTCGCTCACGCTGCCCGCGATCCGCGCGGCGCGGCAGGTGTGGCTGCTGGCGGCGGGCGCGGACAAGGCGAACGCGGTCGCGATGGCGCTCTCCGGGGCGGACGCGGAGCACTCCCCCGCCTCGGCCGCGCACGGCGGTCTGCGCACGCTCTGGTTGCTGGACGAGTCCGCCGCCGCCCAACTGCCCCCGGAGGTCTACCCCGGCGCCCCGGGCGCCCGGGCCTGAGCGGAACTCCCGGTCGCCGCCGGGACGGGCCGCGCGCCGCCTCCCGGCGGGCGCCCGGCCCCAACCCCGGCGGGACCTGGCGGGACCTGCTGGGAGGGCGTCTGGCGTGGGGCGTCTGGCGGGGCGGGGCCTCAGCGCCCGCGCAGCGCCCGGTACCTGCCGATCAGCCCCGCGGTCGAGCTGTCCAGTCCGGGGACGCCCGCGCCCCCGGACTCCGCGGTCAGCGCCGGTTCGAGCCGCCTGGCCAGCACCTTGCCCAGCTCGACCCCCCACTGGTCGAACGAGTCGATGTCCCACACCGCGCCCTGCACGAAGACCTTGTGCTCGTAGAGGGCCACCAACTGCCCCAGGACGGACGGGGTGAGCGCGGTCGCCAGCACGGTGGTGCTGGGCCGGTCCCCCGCGAACGTCCGGTGGGGCACCTGCTCCTCGGGAACGCCCTCGGCCCGTACCTCCTCCGCCGTCTTGCCGAAGGCCAGCGCCTGCCCCTGGGCGAAGAGGTTGGCCATCAGCAGGTCGTGCTGGGCGCGGAGCGGGCCGAGTTCGGCGATCGGCTCGGCGAAGCCGATCAGGTCGACGGGGACGAGTTCGGTGCCCTGGTGCAGCAACTGGTAGTAGGCGTGCTGGCCGTTGGTGCCGGGGGTGCCCCACACCACGGGCCCGGTGGGCCAGTTGACCGCGCGCCCGGACCGGTCGACCGACTTGCCGTTGGACTCCATGTCCAACTGCTGGAGATACGCGGTGAACTGTGACAGGTAGTGGCTGTAGGGCAGCACCGCGTGGGACTGCGCCCCGTGGAAGTCGCGGTACCAGATCCCCAACAGGCCCAGCAGCAGCGGGGCGTTCCGCTCCGGCGGGGCGGTACGGAAGTGCTCGTCCATCGAACGGAACCCGTCCAGCATGGCGCGGAACTGTTCGGGACCGATCGCGATCATCAGCGAGAGCCCGATGGCGGAGTCGTACGAGTACCGCCCACCGACCCAGTCCCAGAACTCGAACATGTTGGCCGTGTCGATGCCGAACTCCGCCACCTCGGCCGCGTTGGTGGACAGCGCGACGAAGTGCCGGGCCACCGCCGACGCGTCCGCGCCCAGCCCCTCCAGCAGCCACCGCCGGGCGGCCGTCGCGTTCGTCACCGTCTCGACGGTGGTGAACGTCTTGGAGGCGACGACGAACAGGGTCTCGGCCGGATCGAGGTCACGCAGCGCCTCGTGCAGATCGGCACCGTCCACGTTGGAGACGAAGCGGAAGTCCACCTCCCGCGTGGTGTACGCGCGCAGCGCCTCGTACGCCATCGAGGGGCCCAGATCCGAGCCGCCGATACCGATGTTGACGACCGTCCGCACCCGCGCCCCGGTGTGCCCCCGCCACGCGCCGGAGCGCACGGCATCCGCGAAGGCGGCCATCCGGTCGAGCACCGCGTGTACCCCGGGCACCACGTTCTCGCCGTCGACCTCCACCACCGCGCCCCGCGGGGCGCGCAGCGCGGTGTGCAGCACCGCCCGGTGCTCGGTGAGGTTGATCCGCTCCCCCCGGAACATCGCCTCCCGCAGCGCGGCCACCCCGGTGCCCTCGGCCAACTCCCGCAGCAGGCCGAGCGTTTCGTCGGTGACCAGGTGTTTCGCGTAGTCGATGTGGAGATCCCCGACCTGGAGGGTGTACCGCTCGCCACGGTCCGGGTCCTGGGCGAACAGCTCCCGTAGCCGCAGGTGCCCGACCTCCGCACGGTGCTCCACCAGCGCCCGCCACTGCGGCGACCGGTCGAGCCGGGGGTGGCTTTCAGCAGTCATCAACGCGTTCCGCCGTTTCTACTCGATTATCGCGATGCGAACCCCGCCGGGGCCCAACCTAGACGACGAACGGCCCGGCACCGCACCGTCGATGCGGTGCGGTGCCGGGCCGTCGGGACTGGTCGTCCGGGGATACGGGGGCTGTTCGCCCCAAGGCGGTGGGCCGGATACGCGAGAACGCGAAAGCGGGGGGAAGCACGGACCGGCGGACGGAAGAGCGTGGGAGGACGCGACCTCAGATCTCGCCACGGAGACGGGCCAGCGCCTCCGCGAGGATCGCCTCGCCGTCGGCGTCGCTGCGCCGCTCGCGGACATAGGCCAGGTGCGTCTTGTACGGCTCGGTGCGCGGCGGGTCCGGCGGGTTGTCCCGGTCCTTGCCCGCGGGGAAACCACAGCGCGGGCAGTCCCAGCTCTCGGGGATCTGCGCGTCACTCGCGAAGCTCGGCTGCGTCTCGTGCCCGTTGGAGCACCAGAAGGAGATGCGCAGGCGCGGGGCCGTGTCGCCGCGTTCCGCCTCGCCCATCGGCCCCGCACCAACCCGGCTTCCCCGGATCGCGTTGCCACCTGTCACGGTCGTAACTCCCTGCCTCATGGTGCCGCGGGGCATCACTGCACGGTCCCGCTGCGGGCGCCCTAGTGTACGTAGGGCCCAACGCGCGTCCGGTGACGTGAGTTACTGCGTCAGCTCGGGACGCGAGCCTCATGATAGGCAGCGCCCACGATCCCCTGTCAGCTCCTGTGCAGGGGTCAGTTTCAGTTCTGGAACTTCATCAGCAGACCGAGCACCACGATGATCCCGATCCAGACGAGACCGACGACGACCGTCATCCGGTCGAGGTTGCGCTCGGCGACGGAGGAGCCGCCGACGGAGGACTGCATGCCGCCACCGAACATGTCGGAGAGGCCGCCGCCCTTGCCCTTGTGCATCAGCACCAGCAGCAACAGCAACAGGCTGACGACGATGAGGGCGATCGAGAACCCCGTGACCACGGTTGGACCAACTCTCTCGGACTGTTAGCGGGACAACTCATCAAACTGGCCGGAAGCGCCGGCGCGGGACTCCGCACCCGGCCCCTGGCCGTCCCCCCGGGTCGGGGGCCAGGCCGTCCCGGCCCCCGACAGGGTACGACGGGCGGCGGCCCGCCGTCACTCGCTACTTCGCGTGGAACCGGACGATCTTGACGAACTCCTCGGTGTCCAGCGAGGCCCCGCCCACCAGGGCGCCGTCGATGTCCGGCTGCGCCATGATCTGCGACACGTTGTCCGACTTCACCGAGCCGCCGTACTGGATCCGCACGGCGGAGGCCACGTCCGGGCCGTACAGCTCGCCCAGCCGCTGCCGGATGGCGCCGCAGACCTCCTGCGCGTCCCCCGGTCCGCAGGTCTTGCCGGTGCCGATGGCCCACACCGGCTCGTAGGCGATCACGATGGACCGGGCGTGGTTCGCTGTCACGTCCTTCAGTGCCCCGTCCACCTGGGCCAGGGTGTGCGCGACGTGCTGGCCCGCCTCGCGCACCTCCAGCTCCTCACCGACGCAGAGGATCGGCGTCAGCTCGTGCCGGAAGGCCGCCTTGACCTTGGCGTTCACCAGCGGCTCGTCCTCGCCGTGGTACTGCCGTCGCTCGGAGTGACCGATGGTGACGTAGGTGCAGTTCAGCTTGGCCAGCATCGGGCCGGAGATCTCGCCGGTGTAGGCGCCGGAGTCGTAGGCCGAGACGTCCTGGGCGCCGTACCTGATCTTGAGCTTGTCGCCGTCGACCAGGGTCTGGACGGACCGGAGGTCGGTGAAGGGCGGCAGCACCGCGACCTCCACCGCCGCGTGGTCCTTGTCCGTCAGGGCGAAGGCGAGCTTCTGGACGTGCGCGATGGCCTCAAGGTGGTTGAGGTTCATCTTCCAGTTGCCCGCCATCAGCGGGGTGCGCCCCTGGGGGGTTTCAGTCACGGGGTCAGTCCTCCAGTGCGGCGAGGCCGGGAAGCGTCTTGCCTTCGAGGTACTCAAGGCTGGCGCCGCCGCCGGTTGAGATATGGCCGAATGCGTTCTCGTCGAAGCCGAGCTGCCGGACGGCGGCGGCGCTGTCGCCTCCGCCGACGACGGTGAAGGCGGAGCTGTCGAGCAGCGCCCGCGCGACGGCCCTGGTGCCCTCGGCGTAGTCAGGGTGCTCGAAGACACCCATCGGGCCGTTCCAGAAGACCGTCGCCGTGTCGGCCAGCTTGGCCGCGTAGAGCTTACGGGTGCGCGGGCCGATGTCCAGGCCCTGGAGGCCGTCCGGGATGGCGTCCGCCGGGACGGTCTCCGGGTGGGTGGGCGCCTTCGCCACCAGGTCGGGGAACCCGCGTCCGGCCAGCACGTCGACCGGGAGCACGAACTCCACACCCAGATGCTCGGCGCGCTCCAGGTAGCCACGGACCGTGTCCACCTGGTCCTCCTGGAGGAGCGAGTCGCCGATCTGGTGACCCTGCGCCCTGAGGAAGGTGTACACCATGCCGCCGCCGACCAGGATCCGGTCGGCCTTGCCCAGCAGGTGGTCGATGACCCCGAGCTTGTCGGAGACCTTCGCCCCGCCGAGCACGACGGCGTACGGGCGGCGCACGTCCTGGGTGAGCTTCCGGAGTACCGCGACCTCGTCCGCGATGAGGTACCCGGCGGCGTGCGGCAGCCGCGCGGGCAGGTCGTAGACCGAGGCGTGCTTGCGGTGCACCGCGCCGAAGCCGTCCGAGACGTACCGGTCGGCCAGGGCCGCCAGCTGGTCCGCGAAGGCGCCGCGCTCCGTGTCGTCCTTGCTGGTCTCGCCGGGGTTGAAGCGGAGGTTCTCCAGCAGCGTGACCTCGCCGTCGGCCAGTGCGCCGACGGTGGCCTTCGCGCTGTCCCCCACCGTGTCCCCGGCGAACGCGACCGGACGTCCGAGGAGTTCGCCCAGTCGCCGGGCGACCGGGGCCAGCGAGAACCGCGGGTCCGAAGCGCCCTGGGGGCGGCCCAGATGAGAGGCGACGACCACGCGGGCGCCGCTCTCCGCGAGCGCCCGGATGGTGGGAACGGCGGCCCGGATCCGGCCGTCGTCGGTGATGCGCTGTTCCTCGGGGGTCGTGGCACCGTCCAGCGGGACGTTCAGGTCAGCGCGGACGAGGACCCGCTCGCCCGCGACGCCCTCCGCGAGGAGTTCGTCGATCGTCTTCATGGTGGCTCCTGCCAGTCGTGGGGCAGGGCACGTGCGGCGCACGAGCCCTGCCGCTCACCTCGTGCTGCCGGGGCTCAGAGCTGGTTGCCGACGAAGACGGTCAGGTCGACGATGCGGTTGGAGTATCCCCACTCGTTGTCGTACCAGCCGACGATCTTGACCTGCTTGCCCTGCGCCATGGTCAGCAGCGAGTCGAAGACGCAGGAGGCCGGGAAGTTGACGATGTCGGAGGAGACGATCGGGTCCGCGGTGTACTCCAGGACTCCCTTGAGCTGCCCCTCGGCGGCCTTCTGGAAGACGGCGTTGATCTCGTCCCGGGTGACCTCGCGCTCCAGTTCCAGCACCAGGTCGGTGACGGAGCCCGTGGGCACCGGCACGCGCATCGCGATGCCGTCCAGCTTGCCCTTGAGCTGCGGGAGCACCAGCGCGGTCGCCTTGGCGGCGCCCGTCGTGGTCGGGATGATGTTCTCGGCGGCGGCGCGCGACCGGCGCAGGTCCTTGTGCGGGAAGTCCAGGATGCGCTGGTCGTTGGTGTAGGCGTGCACCGTCGTCATCAGGCCCTTGACGATGCCGAAGTTCTCCTCCATCACCTTGGCCATCGGCGCGACACAGTTGGTCGTGCACGAGGCGTTGGAGATGACGTTGTGCTTCGCCGGGTCGTACTGGTCCTCGTTGACGCCCATCACGACCGTGATGTCCTCGTCCTTGGCGGGGGCCGAGATGATGACCTTCTTCGCGCCCGCCTGGATGTGCTTCTCGGCGTCGGCCTTCTTGGTGAAGATGCCGGTGGACTCGATCACGATGTCGGCGCCCAGCTCGCCCCAGGGGATCTGCGCCGGGTCGCGCTCGGCCATCGTCCGGAAGGTCTGGCCGCCGACCGTGATGGTGTCGTCGGTGTGGCTGACGTCCTGCTGGAGACGGCCCAGGATGCTGTCGTACTTCAGCAGGTGCAGCAGCGTCGCGTTGTCGGTCAGGTCGTTGACACCGACGATCTCGATGTCCGCCCCCTGCTCCAGCAGCGCGCGGAAGAAGTTACGCCCGATGCGGCCGAAGCCGTTGATGCCTACGCGGATCGTCACGAACCGATCTCCTCGTTGGTGCGCCGGTAAGGACACCGGCGAAAGCTGTTTGGGATGTCCCCGACCACGTCCGACCCTACCGCGCGCGGATGAGGGAGGTGACATCGGCCGGAAGCGCCCGGCGCGGCGCACCGGAGCCGGTCCGCCGCGGCCCGGCAACCCCCGGGCGGCCGGGCCGTGTTGACCGCCGCGGGCCGATGTTCGGCCGCGGACGTCCGGCCGCCGACGCCCGGTGCTGGCCGGAGGCGGGACGGTACGCGTTGCCCACGCGCGCCGCCCGAAACCCCCTCGCGCCCCGCTTTCGCGGCGCGCCTCGGGCAACGGGCCGCGTCAGCCGACCATTTCCTCGGTGAGGCTGGCCTCGGTGCCGGGGATGCCCAGGTCCTGGGCGCGCTTGTCAGCCATCGCGAGGAGCCGCCGAATGCGCCCGGCCACCGCGTCCTTGGTGAGCGGCGGGTCGGCCAGCGCGCCCAGCTCCTCCAGGGACGCCTGCTTGTGCTCCATGCGCAGCCGGCCCGCCGCCGCGAGGTGTTCCGGCACCTCGTCGGCCAGGATCTCCAGCGCCCGCTGCACCCTCGCCCCGGCGGCCACCGCCGCCCGTGCCGAGCGGCGCAGGTTGGCGTCGTCGAAGTTGGCCAGGCGGTTCGCGGTCGCCCGCACCTCCCGGCGCATCCGCCGCTCCTCCCAGGCGAGCACCGACTCGTGCGCGCCGAGGCGCGTCAGCAGCGCGCCGATCGCGTCACCGTCCCGGACGACCACGCGGTCCACCCCGCGCACCTCCCGGGCCTTCGCCCCGACCTGGAGCCGCCGGGCCGCGCCGACCAGCGCCAGCGCGGCCTCCGGCCCCGGGCAGGTCACCTCCAGCGAGGAGCTGCGCCCGGGCTCGGTGAGCGAGCCGTGCGCCAGGAAGGCGCCGCGCCAGGCGGACTCGGCGTCGCAGGTGGCCCCCGACACCACCTGGGGTGGGAGGCCGCGGATGGGACGGCCCCGGCCGTCCACCAGTCCGGTCTGCCGGGCCAGTTGGTCACCGCCGCCGACCACGCGCACGACGTAGCGGCTGCCGCGCCGGAGGCCACCGGGCGCCATCACCACCAGGTCCGAGGAGTGGCCGAAGATCTCCAGGATGTCCTTGCGCAACCGCCGTGCGGCGATGCCGGTGTCGAGTTCCGCCTCGATCACGATCCGCCCACTCACCAGGTGCAGGCCGCCCGCGAAGCGCAGGATCGACGAGACCTCGGACTTCCGGCAGCAGGTCCGGGTGACGGGGAGCCGGGAGATCTCGTCCTTCACCGCAGCCGTCATCGCCATGGGCCGATCCTTCCATGCATCCGAAAAATACGGTCGTACGCGGCGGCCAGCAGCTCCGGGTCGTGCCGGGGCAGCCCGCCAGGGGCAGCCACCGGCGCCAGCTCGACCGTTGCCGCGAAGCGCTTCGCGGCTTCGCGTAGCGAATCCTGATCGGGCACGGCGGCCTGGTCGGCCAGCACCACGTCGAGGGTGAGTTTAGGGGCGTGTCGCGTCAAAACCTCCAAATGACGCTGCGGGGAGAAACCGGCGGTTTCGCCCGGTTGGGGCGCCAGGTTGAGCGAGAGCACCTTGCGGGCCTTCGTGTCGGTCAGCGCCTGGGCCAGCTCCGGCACCAGCAGGTGCGGGATCACCGAGGAGAACCAGGAGCCGGGGCCGAGCACCACCCAGTCCGCGTCGAGCACCGCGTTGACCGCCTCGGGGACGGCGGGCGGGTCGGCCGGCACCAGTTCGACGCGGCGCACCTCGCCGGGCGTGAGCGCGACGGTGGCCTGTCCGCACACCGTCGACAGCTCCCCGGGCAGCTCCGGGTCGTGTCCGCGCACCAGCGCCCGAAGCTCCAGCGGCACCGCGGACATGGGCAGCACGCGGCCGTGCGCGCCGAGCAACTTGCCGACCAGGTCCAGGGCTTGGACGTGGTCGCCGAGCTGCTCCCAGAGCGCGACGATCAGCAGGTTGCCCACCGCGTGGTCGTGGAGGTCGCCGCGGCTCTCGAAGCGGTGCTGGATGACCTCCGCCCAGGTGCGGCCCCAGTCGTCGTCCCCGCACAGCGCCGCCAGCGCCTTGCGCAGGTCGCCGGGGGGCAGGACACCCAGCTCGTCGCGGAGGCGCCCGCTGGAGCCGCCGTCGTCCGCCACGGTGACGACGGCGGTGAGGTCACCGGTGATCCGGCGCAGCGCGGTCAGCGAGGCGGACAGCCCCATGCCGCCGCCGAGCGCCACCACCTTGGGCTGTTTGCCCGCGGCGCCGGCCTTCCCCGCCTTCCCGGACCTGCCCAGCGCGCTTCCTCTGCCCCGCGCCCCGGGCGCGCCGACGAGGCGCCCCAGCCGGACGGTCCTGCGCGCCATACGACCTCACTCACGTCCCATATCCCGGTGCACGACGACGGTCTCCACGCCCTCGTCGGACAGCCTTCGCGCCAGTTTCTCGGATATCGCCACACTGCGGTGCTTGCCGCCGGTACAGCCGACGGCGATGGTCACGTACCGCTTGCCCTCACGCCGGTATCCGGCGGCGACGAGCTGGAGCAACTCCGTGTAGCGGTCCAGGAACTCCTTGGCCCCCGGCTGGTTGAGGACGTAGGCCGCCACCTCCTCGCTGGTGCCGGTGTAGGGGCGCAGCTCGGGAACCCAGTGCGGGTTGGGCAGGAAGCGGCAGTCGACCACCAGGTCGGCGTCGACGGGCAGACCGTACTTGTAGCCGAAGGACATCACGGTGGCCCGCAACTCGGGCTCCTCGTCCCCGGCGAACTGGGCGTCGAGTTTGGCCCGCAGCTCGTGGACGTTCAGGCTGGAGGTGTCGATCACCAGGTCGGCGTCGCCGCGCAGCTCCCGCAGCAGGGTCCGCTCGGCCTCGATGCCGTCCACGATCCGCCCGTCGCCCTGGAGCGGGTGCGGGCGGCGGACCGACTCGAACCGCCGCACCAGGGCGTCGTCCGAGGCCTCCAGGAACACGATGCGGCGCGCGACGCGCTTCGCCGCGAGGTCGGCGAGCGAGCCGCGGAGGTTGTCGAAGAAGTTCCGCCCGCGTACGTCCACGACCACCGCGATACGGGCCACGTTCCCCTGCGACCTGGCCCCGAGGTCGACCATGGTGGGGATCAGCTCGGGGGGCAGGTTGTCCACCACGAACCAGCCGAGGTCCTCCAGGCACTTGGCGGCCGTGCTGCGCCCGGCCCCCGACATCCCGGAGATGATCACAAGCTCGGGGATGGTCACCTCCGAGCCCTCCACCGGATTGGCCGTACTCACCTGTGCTCCGTCTCCACGTTCGTCCTCTGGCATCGTCATGTCCGCTCAGCCCCCGTCGTCATCCGCGGTGGCGGGGGCGGTGCGCTCCGTCGCGCCGGTCGCCCCCGGTCACCTCCCGAACACCGTCCGGTTCCCCCGGTCCCGTCCGGCTCAGCCGTCCTCTTCCACGATCTCACCGGTCGCCGTGTTCACCGCGGGCCCGGCGGGAGCGGCCCCGGCCAGCGCCGCGACGACCGTCTCGGCGGTCTTGCGGCCCACCCCCGGGACGGTGGTGATCTCGTCGACCGTGGCCGCGCGCAGCCGCTTGACCGAGCCGAAGTGTTTCAGCAGCGCCTTCTTACGACTCTCCCCCAGCCCGGGCACCGCGTCGAGCGGACCGGCGCGCAGCGCCTTGGCACGCTTTCCGCGCTGGTAGGTGATGGCGAAGCGGTGGGCCTCGTCCCGGACGCGCTGGAGGAAGTAGAGCCCCTCGCTGGTGCGGGGCAGCACCACCGGGTCCGTCTCGTGCGGCAGCCAGACCTCCTCCAGCCGCTTCGCGAGGCCGCAGACCGCCACGTCGTCTATCCCCAGCTCGTCCAGCGCGGAGCGGGCGGCGGCGACCTGCGGACGACCGCCGTCGACGACGATCAGCTGCGGCGGGTAGGCGAACTTCCGGGGCCTGCCGTCCTCGTCCCGGGCGGTGCGCGCCACCGGGGCCCGCTCCTCCCCCGCCGGGGAACCGGAGTCCGGGGCGGGGCCGGGCTCGGACGTGGGCCCGGGCTCGGGGGCGGGGGGCGCGGTGGCGTCCGCGGTCCCCTCGGGGACCGACCACTCACCGGTCCGCTGCCGCTCCTGGAGGTAGCGGCGGAAGCGGCGGCTGATCACCTCGTGCATCGCGCGGACGTCGTCCTGCCCGGCGAAGGAGCGGATCTGGAAGCGGCGGTACTCGCTCTTCCGCGCCAGCCCGTCCTCGAACACCACCATCGAGGCGACCACGTCCTCCCCCTGGAGGTGCGAGACGTCGAAGCACTCGACGCGCAGCGGGGCGGACTCCAGGTCCAGCGCCTCGGCGATCTCCTCCAGCGCCCGGGAGCGGGTGGTGAGGTCCGAGGCACGCTTGGTCTTGTGCAGGTTGAGCGCCTGCTCGGCGTTCCGCTGCACGGTCTCCATCAGGGCCCGCTTGTCGCCGCGCCGGGGCACCCGCAGACTCACGGCCGAGCCGCGGCGCTCGGCCAGCCAGCGCGCTATCGGCTGCGCGGCGTCCGCCGGGCGCTCCGGCTCCTCCAGGTGTCCCGGCTCCGCTGAGGCGGAGCCGTCCGGCGCCGCGCCCTCCCCGGCGGCCCCGTCCGGCGCGGTCCCGGCGGAGTCCGTCTCCGCCGACGCGGTCTCCTCCGGGGTCCCGGAGAACGAGGTGGCGGGCAGCACGGGGACCAGCACCTCCCGGGGCACGCCCCCGCTGCCGCCCTCGCCCTCGGTCTCGCCGCTCTCCTCGCCGTAGAGCTGTTGCAGGGCGTGCTCGACGAGTTCGGGGGCGCCGATGTCCTCCACCTTGTCGGTGACCCAGCCGCGCTGCCCGCGCACCCGGCCGCCGCGTACGTGGAAGATCTGCACGGCCGCCTCCAGCTCGTCCTCGGCGAGGGCGATGAGGTCGGCGTCGGTGCCGTCGGACAGCACGACGGCGTTCTTCTCCATCGCGCGGGTGAGGGCGTCGATGTCGTCGCGGATCCTGGCGGCCCGCTCGTACTCCATCTCCTCGGCCGCCTCCCGCATCCGCGCCTCCAGCCGCCGCAGGTAGGTGCCGGTGCGGCCGGCCATGAAGTCGCAGAACTCCTCGGCCAGTTCGCGGTGGTCCTCGGGGGAGATCCGGTCGACGCAGGGGGCGGAGCACTTGTCGATGTACCCCAGCAGGCAGGGGCGGCCGATCTGCGCGGAGCGCTTGAAGACCCCCGCCGAGCAGGTGCGGACGGGGAAGACCCGGAGCGTCAGGTCGACGGTCTCCCGGATGGCCCACGCCTGGCCGTACGGGCCGAAGTAACGCACACCCTTCCTCTTCTGACCGCGCATCACCTGCACGCGGGGGAAGCGCTCGTTCATGGTGACCGCGAGGTAGGGGTAGCTCTTGTCGTCGCGGTACTTGACGTTGAAGCGCGGCGCGAACTCCTGGATCCAGGAGTACTCCAGCTGGAGCGCCTCGACCTCCGTGTCCACCACGGTCCACTCGACGGAGGCGGCGGTGGTGACCATCGTGCGGGTGCGCGAGTGCAGGCCCGACAGGTCCTGGAAGTAGCTGGCGAGCCGCTGCCGCAGGCTCTTCGCCTTGCCGACGTAGATCACGCGCCGGTGCTCGTCACGGAAGCGGTAGACCCCCGGGGAGTCGGGGATCTGTCCCGGCTTGGGGCGGTAGCTGGAGGGGTCGGCCATGCCGACACCCTACGTCCGGGGACCGACGCCCCCTCCAGCCCTCGATCCCGGGCCTGTTCACCAGCCGCGCTCGCGCCACTCCCCGAGCTTGGGGCGCTCCGCGCCCACCGTGGTGTCACCGCCGTGGCCCGGATAGACCCACGCCTCGTCGGGCAGCCGGTCGAACAGCTTGGTCTCCACGTCGTTCAGCAGGGTGGTGAACGCCTCGGCGTCCCCCCAGGTGTTGCCCACCCCGCCGGGGAAGAGGCAGTCGCCGGTGAAGACGTGCGGGTGTCCCCGCGGGTCGTCGTAGACCAGCGCGATGGAGCCGGGGGTGTGCCCGGTGAGGTGGCGGGCGGTCAGCTCGACCTCGCCGACGCGCAGCGTGTCCCCGTCGGCCACCGGTACGTCGGTGGGCACCGGGATGCCCTCCACGTCGAACTCGCCCGCGTGGGTGCGCGCTCCGGTGGCGTCCACCACCTCGGACAGCGCCTGCCAGTGGTCGCCGTGCTGGTGGGTGGTGACGACGGAGGCGATGCCGTCCTTCCCGATGAGGTCCAGCAGCGTCCGGGGCTCGTTCGCCGCGTCGATCAGCAGCTGCTCGCCGGTGGCCCGGCAGCGCAGCAGGTACGCGTTGTTGTCCATGGGGCCGACCGCGACCTTGGAGATGATCAGGTGGGCCAGCTCGTGCACGTCGGCGGGGCCGCCGACCCGCACTGCTCCGGTGTACGTCATGGCGCCACCCTAGAGCGGCGGAAGCGCGGGCAGGGAACCCCGCACCCGCAGACTCCGGGTCCCGCCCCGGCCGGTGAGCCAGCCCAGCAGGGCGGCCGGGCTGCCGGAGACAGCCACCACCTCGCCGCCCGGAGCGCCCGTGCGGATCAGCGCGCCCTCCGAGCCGGTCCCCGCGCCCCCCGATCCAGGCCGCAGTTCGATGGCGGCCGCGATCCCCGGGTGCCCGGCGAACCGCTGGGCGAGCGCGGTGAGTTGCCGGTCGACGAAGTCCCGGGGCAGGTCGTCCACGTGGTAGCCGAGACCGAGGTCCACCCGGTGCAGCTCGACCTCCGCCCAGCGCCGGAAGGGCAGCCCCGACAGCCGGTCGGTGAGACCGCCGCGCAGCTCGACGGTGCGCCGCCAATCGGCCTCGGTCAGCTCCCCGAACGCCGCGTCCAGCCGCGCCGAGGCGGTGCGGACGTCCTCCAGCAGGGCGGCGAGGGGGCGGCCGGCGCCCCGCTCGATATCGTCGTCGCGCCGCGTCTCGCCGGCGTACATCGGGCGGCCGTTGACCAGGTTCACCAGGGCGTCGGCGTTCCGGGCCAGGTGGGTGAGGACGTGTCCCACCGTCCAGCCCGGCAGCAGCGAGGGCCTGCGCTCGACCGGCTCGGCGCCCGGGGGCCCCGCCCACCACGGCCGGGCGGCGCGGTCACGCTCCCCGGCGCCGGTGCGCCCGGGTCCGCCGCGGCCTCCGGTACTCCGGGCACCTCCGGTGGCTGCCGGATTACCGAGGTCCGCGGGGGCTGCCTGGGCTGTCGGGGCTGAGCGCTCCTCGGAGGGCGGGCTCAGCGCGGCCAGCAGGCGGCCGGTGGCCTCCCTGGCGCGCGCCGCGTCCTGGGCGGGCGGCATCGTGACCGTCATAACCGTCAACATAGCGCCCGCGAGGCCCATCCCACGGGCGAGTGAGGGCGATCGGTGGTGTGGTGTGCCGGGGAGCCGGTAAATCGAATGGGCGTGCTATAGAGTCGGTGGGGCGCTGGCTGGATCCACCGGGACACCCGGTCGGCGCCCCCCATACTCTTGGTCGGGGGCACCCGAACCGTCTCGGGAGTCCCGTTTTCTCACGAAAGGTGCCAACCGGCGTGGCCGACCGTCTTCTCGTCCGTGGCGCGCGCGAGCACAATCTGCGGAACGTCTCGCTCGACCTCCCCCGCGACTCGCTCATCGTCTTCACCGGTCTGTCGGGTTCGGGCAAGTCCTCGCTCGCCTTCGACACGATCTTCGCGGAGGGCCAGCGCCGCTACGTGGAGTCGCTGTCCTCCTACGCGCGGCAGTTCCTCGGGCAGATGGACAAGCCCGACGTGGACTTCATCGAGGGCCTCTCGCCCGCCGTCTCCATCGACCAGAAGTCGACCTCGCGCAACCCGCGCTCGACGGTCGGCACCATCACCGAGGTCTACGACTACCTCCGCCTGCTCTACGCCCGGATCGGCAGACCGCACTGCCCCGAGTGCGCGCGCCCGATCTCCCGGCAGTCGCCGCAGGCCATCGTGGACAAGGTGCTCGCGCTGGAGCCCGGCAGCCGTTTCCAGGTGCTCTCGCCGCTGGTCCGGGAGCGGAAGGGGGAGTTCGTCGACCTCTTCGCCGAGTTGCAGACCAAGGGGTACAGCCGCGCCCGGGTGGACGGGCGAACGGTGCAGCTCTCGGATCCGCCGAAGCTGAAGAAGCAGGAGAAGCACACCATCGAGGTGGTGGTCGACCGGCTCACGGTCAAGGAGAACGCCAAGCGGCGGCTCACCGACTCGGTGGAGACCGCGCTCGGCCTCTCCGGCGGCATGGTGATCCTGGACTTCGTCGACCTCGACGAGGACGACCCGCAGCGCGAGCGGATGTACTCCGAGCACCTCTACTGCCCGTACGACGACCTCTCCTTCGAGGAGCTGGAGCCGCGCAGCTTCTCCTTCAACTCCCCCTTCGGCGCCTGCCCGGAGTGCACCGGGATCGGCACCCGGATGGAGGTCGACCCCGACCTGATCGTTCCGGACGAGGAGAAGTCGCTCGACGAGGGCGCGCTCCACCCCTGGTCGCACGGGCACACCAGGGAGTACTTCGGGCGGCTGGTCAACGCCCTCTCGGACGCCCTCGGCTTCCGCACCGACATCCCGTGGGCCGGGCTGCCGCAGCGGGCGAAGAAGGCCCTGCTGCACGGGCACAAGACCCAGATCGAGGTGCGCTACCGCAACCGGTACGGCCGGGAGCGCGCGTACACCACCGCGTTCGAGGGCGTCGTGCCGTTCGTCCGGCGGCGCCACCAGGAGGCGGAGACCGACAGCAGCCGGGAGCGCTTCGAGGGGTACATGCGGGAGGTGCCCTGCCCCAGCTGCGAGGGGACCCGGCTCAAGCCGATCGTGCTCGCGGTCACGGTCCAGGGGAAGTCGATCGCGGAGATCGCCGCGATGTCCATCAGCGAGTGCGCGGACTTCCTGCTCGGCCTCCGGTTGGACGACCGCGAGAAGACCATCGCGGAGCGGGTGCTCAAGGAGGTCAACGAGCGGCTGCGCTTCCTGGTGGACGTCGGCCTGGACTACCTCTCCCTGAACCGCGCGGCGGGCACGCTCTCCGGTGGCGAGGCGCAGCGCATCCGGCTGGCCACGCAGATCGGCTCGGGCCTGGTCGGTGTGCTCTACGTCCTGGACGAGCCGTCGATCGGCCTCCACCAGCGCGACAACCACCGGCTGATCGAGACCCTGGTGCGCCTGCGCGACCTGGGCAACACGCTCATCGTCGTCGAGCACGACGAGGACACCATCAAGGCCTCCGACTGGGTCGTGGACATAGGGCCCGGCGCCGGGGAGCACGGCGGTCAGGTGGTGCACAGCGGCCCGTTGAAGGGGCTGCTGGCCAACCGGGCCTCGGCGACCGGGGACTACCTCTCCGGCCGGGCGGAGATCCCGGTCCCCACCGAGCGGCGGGCCCCCGAGCCGGGCCGGGAGCTGACGGTGGTCGGCGCCCGCGAGAACAACCTGCGGGACGTCGACGTCACCTTCCCGCTCGGCCTGTTCACCGCCGTCACCGGTGTCTCGGGGTCGGGCAAGTCGACCCTGGTCAACGACATCCTCTACACCCACCTCGCGCGGGAGCTGAACGGCGCGAAGTCGGTGCCGGGGCGGCACCGCAGGGTGGAGGGGGACGACCTGGTCGACAAGGTGGTCCACGTCGACCAGTCGCCGATCGGGCGCACCCCGCGCTCCAACCCGGCGACCTACACCGGCGTCTTCGACCACGTCCGGAAGCTCTTCGCGGAGACGACCGAGGCCAAGGTCCGCGGGTACCTGCCGGGCCGCTTCTCGTTCAACATCAAGGGCGGCCGGTGCGAGAACTGCTCCGGCGACGGCACGATCAAGATCGAGATGAACTTCCTGCCGGACGTCTACGTCCCCTGCGAGGTCTGCCACGGAGCGCGCTACAACCGGGAGACCCTGGAGGTGCACTACAAGGGCAAGTCCATCGCCGAGGTGCTCGACATGCCCATCGAGCAGGCGATGGACTTCTTCGAGGCGGTGCCCGCCATCTCCCGTCACCTGCGCACGCTGAACGACGTCGGTCTGGGCTACGTCCGGCTGGGCCAGCCAGCGCCCACCCTCTCCGGCGGTGAGGCGCAGCGGGTCAAGCTGGCCAGCGAGCTCCAGCGGCGGTCCACCGGCCGCACCGTCTACGTGCTGGACGAGCCGACCACCGGGCTGCACTTCGAGGACATCCGCAAGCTCATCGGGGTGCTGGACGGCCTGGTGGAGAAGGGGAACACCGTGCTCGTCATCGAGCACAACCTGGACGTGATCAAGACCGCCGACTGGGTGGTCGACCTCGGGCCCGAGGGCGGCAGCGGTGGCGGGACCCTGGTCGCCGAGGGCACCCCGGAGCAGGTCGCCGGGCTGCCCGCGAGCCACACCGGGAAGTTCCTCCGCGAGGTGCTGGGCAGCCGCGTCAGCGACGCCACCCAGCCCACCCGGGCGGGCGACGGCGCGGGGCGGGGCGGTGCGCGGAAGAGCGGTGCGAAGAAGGCGAGCGCTTCCGCGAAGGGGTCCGCGAAGGCGCCAGCGAAGGGTGCGCGGAGCGCCGGGCGGGCGGCGCCCAAGAAGCGCTGACCCGTGGCGGCCACCGGTCAGGGAGGACGTACAGTGCGGCGGATGACCACGAACGAACAGCACATCCCGCGCCGCACCATGCTGTGCGGCACCGCTCTGGCGGCGCTCGGCCTGACCGCGGCGGCCTGTTCCGGCCCCGCCGAGGACGACGGCGGGGACTCGAAGCGGGAGGGTCCGGAGGGCGAGATCCGGCTCGGGGCGGCGAGCGCCGTCCCGGTCGGCGGCGCGAAGCTGTACGCGGCGGAGAAGGTGCTGGTCGCGCAGGTGAAGAAGGACGAGTTCACCGCCTTCAGCGCGGTCTGCACGCACCAGAGCAATCCGCTGGGCGGCGTGGAGGGCAAGGAGGCGAGCTGCCCACGACACGGCAGCCGCTTCCGCGTCGACTCCGGCGAGGTGACGCGCGGCCCGGCGACGGCTCCGCTGCGGAAGCTGCCGGTCAGCGTGGAGAAGGACGGCACGCTGCTCGTCCGGCCCAGCGCCTGACCGGGGGCTCGCGCCCACCGCCCGGACGGGCCCCTGGCCGCCTCCCCGCCCGCACCGCCCGCCCGGCTCGCGTTCCTCCGGGCCTCCGTTCCGCCCGCCTCCGCTCCCATCCGGCAGCGGTGGCGGGCGGCCGTCGTTCGGGCGGCGCCGGGTGCGTCCCGTGGGGTCGCGGAGCGCGGGCTGGGTCCGGTCCGGTCCGGGCCCGCGCGGCCCCAACGGCCTGAACCGCCTGAACCACCTGAACCACCTGAACCACCTGAACCACCTGAACCACCTGAACCACCTGAACGGAGCCTCTCGGCCTGCCCGGCGCGCGGTGACCGAAACCCCGGGAGCCCTCGGCCACCTGGCGGGTTCTTACGGCCGATGGCGGGTTCGTGCCGTGTTCACCTCCGTCATCTGGTGCCTCTCACACCCTCCTTGGGAATCTGTGGGAACCGTGTGGAGATCGCATGGTGAACCCGTTTTTGTGGGGGTTGATGTGACGGAATCGCACCACAGCACAGGACGGCGCGGAGGACGGCACAGACAGGGCGCCCGGGCTCTGCTCGGCGCGGTGGTGACCACGGCGGTCGCCCTCGGCCTCACCCCGGCCGCGCAGGCGGCGCCGGGGGCGGCCCCGGCCCGGCAGCAGCCCGGGCCGGTGGCGGCGGCGCCCGGATCGTCCGCCGGGGAGTTGCCACGGCGCCCCCGGGCGCTCCCGGGCGACGAGGGGATGGAGCTGTCCCGCACCACCCGCCCGGTGGCGCCCGGCACCACGCTCACCTCCTTCGACCGGCTGCGCCCCGACGCCTGGCTGCGTGCCGACGCGCTGAGCGTGGACCTCGGGGGCGGCACGGAGGGCACGCGGACCGACTACCTCTCCTCCGGGGAGGTCTCCACGCCGCGGAAGGTGAGTGACCTGGCCGCCGGGCACGACCCGGGTGAGGGCCGTCGCACGGTCGCGGCCCTCAACGCGGACTTCTTCGACATCAACGAGACGGGCGCGCCGCTGGGTCCCGGCGTCCGGGACGGCGAGGCGACCCACTCCCCCGCGCCGGACGTCTCGGAGGCCGTGGGGATCGGCCCGGGCGCCGCGGGCCGGGTCCTCGACCTGTACTTCGAGGGCGGCCTGACGCTGCCGGACGGCAAGCGGAAGCTGGACGGCCACAACGCGGCCGACGTTCCGGAGGACGGCGTGGGCGCGTACGACACGCGCTGGGGCACCGCCGACCGCGCGCTGACCACCGACGGCGCCGCCGAGGCGGTCGAGGTCGTGGTGGAGGACGGCGCGGTCACCACCACGGCGCGGAAGCCCGGCGAGGGCGCCATCCCGAAGGACAGCACGGTGCTGGTGGGGCGCGGCGCGGGCGCGAGGGCGCTGTCGGCGCTGCGCGCCGGGGACCGGGTGAGCTGGGAGTACCGGGTGCGCACCGACGGCGGCCCGGTGCCGCGCACCGCCGTCGGCGGCCGGGGGCTGCTGGTGGTCGACGGGAAGCCGCAGGACTGGGAGGGCAGGCCGAACAACGCGGCGGCCCCGCGCACCGCCGTCGGCTTCTCCGCGGACGGCGGGACGATGCACGTCCTCACCGTGGACGGGCGGCAGGCGGCCTCCGGCGGGGTGACGCTCACCGAACTCGGGCGGCTGATGAAGGAGTTGGGGGCGCACAACGCGCTCAACCTGGACGGTGGCGGCTCCTCCACGCTGCTCGCCCGGGAGCCGGGCGCGGAGAAGCCCCAGCTGGAGAACTCCCCGTCGGACGGCGAGGAGCGGAAGGTGCCGAACGGCATCGCGCTGACCGCGCCCGAGGGCAGCGGGCGGCTCACCGGCCTCTGGGTCGAGACGGCCATCGACCCGGACCGGGCGCCCACGGCGGACAACGTGCCGGGCGGCCACCCCGAGCGGGTCTTCCCGGGGCTCACCCGGAGGCTGACGGCGGCCGGTCACGACGAGACGTACGGCCCGGCTCCCGCCCGGCCCGGCTGGCACACCGCCCGGGGGAACGTGGGCACGGTGGACGCGGAGGGGGTGTTCCACGCCCGCCGCTCCGGAGAGGTGGAGGTGACGGCCCGGCAGGGCGAGGCCACGGGATCGACGCGGCTGTCCGTCCTGGGTGAGCTGGACCGGGTGCGCCCGACGAGCGACCGGGTGGGGCTCGCCGACGCCTCGGACACCGGCTCCTTCGGGGTGACCGGGTTCGCCGCCGACGGCAGCAGCGCCCCGATCGACCCCGCCGACGTCCAACTGGAGTACGACAAGCGGCTGTTCACCATCGCGCCGGACCGTGACCGGGAGGCGGGGGCCTTCACCGTCCGGGCCGGTGCCGGGCGGAAGTCGGCCTCCGGAACGGTGACCGTCACGGTGCGGGGGAAGAGCGCCCAGCTGGCGGTCACCGTCGGCCTGCGCGACCAGGGGCTCGCCGAGTTCGAGGACGCCGACGACTGGGAGTTCAGCGCCGCGCGGGCGTCCGGCTCGCTCTCCGCCGACCCGGACGGACGGAACGGCCAGGGGCTCCGGCTCCGCTACGACTTCAGCGAGTCGACGGCGACCCGGGCCGCCTACGCCGCCCCGCCGGAACCCCTGCCGATCAGCGGCCAGCCGCGCTCCCTCACGCTGTGGATCAAGGGGGACGGGCGCGGGGCCTGGCCCTCCCTCCAGGTGCGGGACGCCACCGGGGCCGCGCACGCCCTCCGCGCCCCGCACGTCGACTGGGAGGGCTGGCGGCAGGTCACCTTCGAGGTGCCGGACGGCACCGCGTACCCACTGCGTGTCGACCGCTTCTACCTCGCCGAGACCCGGGCCGCCGAGCGGTACGCCGGTGAGGTCACCGTCGACGGCCTGGTGGCGCGCACCCCACCCGACGCCCAGCTGCCCGAACTGAGCCGCCCCCGGGACCGGTTGATCTCCACGGCGGCCGATGTGGACGGGCGGGACTGGCGGTTCGCGGTCCTCTCGGACGCGCAGTTCGTCGCACGGGAGCCGGACAGCGAGGCGGTGCGGCAGGCGCGCCGCACGCTCCGGGAGATCCGCGCCGCCGCGCCGGACTTCGCCGTCATCAACGGCGACCTGGTGGACGAGGGGTCGCCCGAGGACCTGGCCTTCGCCCGGCGTCTGCTGGAGGAGGAGCTGGGAGACGCCGTGCCCTGGTACTACGTCCCGGGCAACCACGAGGTGATGGGCGGATCGACCGAGGAGTTCGTGAGGGAGTTCGGTCCGGCGCGCCGGACCTTCGACCACCGGGGGACCCGGTTCATCACCCTGGACACCTCCTCCCTGACGCTGCGCGGCGGTGGTTACGAGCAGTACCGCGAGCTGCGGCGACAGTTGGACGCGGCGGGGCGGGACCGTTCGGTCGACTCGGTCGCGGTGATCTCACACGTGCCGCCCCGGGACCCGGCGCCGCCGCACGCCAGCCAGCTCACCGACCGGATGGAGGCGGACCTGCTGGAGGACTGGCTCGGCGACTTCCGGGCGCGCAGCGGCAAGGGCGCCGCGTTCATCGGCGCGCACACCGGCTTCTTCGACGCCTCGCGGGTGAACGGGGTCCCGTACCTGATCAACGGCAACGCGGGGAAGGCCCCGGCCACGGCGGCCGACGAGGGCGGCTTCACCGGCTGGTCGCTGGTCGGCGTCGACCGGAAGGCGCCGCGCGGCGGGGACTGGCTCGCCGTGCGGACCCGTGCCCATGTGGACGGGCTCACCCTCACCGCACCGGAGCGGCTGCGGGCCGGTGCGCGGGGTGAGGCGTCGGCCGAGGTGCTCCAGGGCGAGGGGAAAGCGACCCGGAAGGTACCGGTCAACTGGCCGCTCAGCGGCGACTGGTCGGGCTCGCGGGGGCTCTGCGTGAAGAACGGCGGCGCGGGCGCGGGCACGGTCACGCCGGGGAAGGGCGGCTGTGTGGCCACCTACCGGCCGGACTCCGGGAAGCTCGTCGCCCACCGGCCGGGGACGGTCACGCTGAGCGTGGAGGTCAACGGCGAGCGGGCCGAGCGGACGATCCGCGTGGTGCGCTGAGCGCCCCGAGCAACGGGGGACGGCGCCCGGCCGGGGAACTCCCGGCCGGGCGCCGTCGCGTCACCGTGTCGGCGCGGGCCGCTTCAGGAACCCACTCCGGCGTGCTCCCGGTCGGCCTCGGCGCGCTCCCGCTCCCGGCGGGAGGCGAGCAGCGAGGTGACCGTCGTGACCAGCAGCACCCCGAAGATCACGCTCAGCGAGACGGGGATGCTGATCTGCGGGACGTGCACCCCGGTCTCGTGCAGGGCGTGGAGCACCAGCTTGACGCCGATGAAGCCGAGGATCACCGAGAGCCCGTAGGACAGGTGCACCAGCTTCCGCAGCAGTCCGCCGATCAGGAAGTACAGCTGCCGCAGCCCCATCAGCGCGAAGGCGTTCGCGGTGAAGACGAGGTACGGGTCCTGGGTCAGCCCGTAGATCGCGGGGATGGAGTCCAGCGCGAAGAGCACGTCCGTGCTGCCGATCGCCAGCATCACGATCAGCATCGGCGTCATCAGCCGCCTGCCGTTCTCCCGGACGAATAGCCGCGTGCCGTGGTACTCGTCGGTGGAGGGGACGCGGCGCTGGACCAGCCGCAGGAAGCGGTTGCCCTCGTACGGCTCCTCCTCGCGACGGGCGTCCCGGATGAGCTTCCAGGCCGTCCAGACGAGGAAACCGCCGAAGAGGAAGAAGACCCAGGAGAAGGCGGAGATCATCGCGGCGCCCGCGGCGATGAACACGGCGCGCAGCACCAGCGCGATCAGCACCCCCACCATCAGCACCCGCTGCTGGTAGATGGAGGGAACGGCGAACTTCGCCATGATCAGCACGAAGACGAAGAGGTTGTCGACGCTGAGGGACTTCTCGGTGACGAAGCCCGCGAAGAACTCCCCGGAGGGGGTGGCTCCGCCGAAGAGGTAGACGCCGAGGCCGAAGAGCCCGGCGAGCACGACCCAGACCGTGGTCCAGATTCCGGCCTCCCGCAGGGAGACCTCATGCGGCTTCCGGCCGCCGACGAAGAAGTCGACGGCTATCAAGGCACAGAGACCAACAATGGTCAACGCCCATACGGGCAGGGATACATCCACGAGACAGCCCCTCCGGCTTGCGTACACGCATCGCCGGAGGTCTCTTCCGCCCGGGGCGCCAACGGCACCGGACCGACGCCCCGGGACCGGTCATGTTCGGCCCGTACTGACGAGACGCCGCGTGGTGGGAATACTCCCCTCCGCACCCAGAACAGTAAAGCAGAACCAAGGAAAGGTAAAGCCCCGGCCAAGCACCCGCCCTCCTGCGGGAACTCGGGCCGTCCGTGCCGGGCCCGGCCGTCAGCTCCCGGGCCCGGCACGGCGAAGGGCCGGTGCCGCGCCCGCACGGAGCGACGGCACCGGCCCACCGGCACGCGGTCAGTGCCCGTACGCCTCCCGGGCCGCCGCCACCTTGCGCAGCACCGACAGCAGGACCTCGCTGCCCTCCGGCGGGAGCGGCGGCTCGTACGTCCAGGCGTGCCCCACCCAGGGGTCGGCGAGGTGGTCGTCCGGCACCGGGCTCAGCCGCAGCAGCGTCCGCCACAGCGGATCCAGCACCGGGCCGTAGGCCCGCGCGTCCTCCCGGTCCGCGACCATCAGCAGGTTGACGCCGACGGCCGGGCCCTCGTCAGCGAGGTAGCGGAGCTGGGTGACCGCCCGGTCGTCGAAGCCGTGCGGGAAGTCGTGTACCACCAGCAGCTGTTCGGCGGTGTCCAGATCCGGCGGCAGGGAGTCCGTCGCCCCGCTGCGCACCGCCATCTGCACCAGGTCCACCCGCCGCGTCAGCTTCTCCAGCGTCTGCCGGACGCCCTCCGGGCCGGGCACCGGCAGCTCGCGCAGCGCCCCCGAACCCAGCAGCGGGGCGAGCGACTCGGCCGCCGAACCCGCGGGGTCGATGATGTGCACGGTGAAGTCCCCGACCGGGTTGACGGCGAGCAGCCGCGCCACGATCGCGGTCGCGGTGTGCCCCGCCAGGCGGCGCAGCTCCCCGGAGTCCACCAGCGAGGACTCCACACCGCTGCCCCGCCCGCTGTCGATCCACAGCCCCCGCTCCAGCGGCAGCCGCACCAGCATCGGGATCCGCAGCAGTGCGCTCTCACCGAGGCTGAGGTCGCCAAGCCGCATCGCCATCGGCGACTCCATGGGCACCCGGTACCCCTGCCAGCAGGGGTTGTCCCAGCGGGCGAAGGCGTGCGGCAGCGCGGGCTCCACCACCTCGGACTCGGCCATCAGCTGCGCCACGTCCCGCTCCAGGACCGCGCGCGCCTCGTCCACCAGCCGGTTGTGCTTGGCCCGCGCCTCGGTCCGCGCCGCGTCGGCCGCGTCCCCGACCCTGCTGCGCGGATCGGAGAGCACCTTGTCCAGCTCCTGCTCCATCCGCGACTCGGCGAAGTCGACGGCCGAGCGGTACGCGGCGGTGGACCGGGCCAGGTCCTCGAACATGCCCCAGACCTGGTTGTACAGCCGCTCCTCCGGCGACCACCCCGGGGCGTCGCCCGCGACGGGCTGGTGCTGACCGGCCTGCCCCGCGCCGCCCCCGCCGGGCGCCGCCGTCGTCTCCGGCGCGGGGGCGGTGCGCGGGTCCGGGCCGGAGGGCCGGGGCTCCGCCTTCTTCCGCCGGGGGTGCTGGTAGTTGATCGGGCCGCCGGACGCCGGGGCCGCGCCCCGTCCCGTGGTGTCCGGTTCCGCGCCGCCGGGTTCCGTGGTGTGCGCGGACTCCCCCGCCGGTGAACCGGACGGCCCCGCCGCGGAGTTCGGCGATCCGGTCCGCGGGTCGACGGTACGCGGATCGACGGCGCCGCGCGCCCCGCCGACGGTGGCCCCGCGCCGGGCGCGGTCGCCCTCGGAGCGCGGGGGCGGTGCCACTGACCGCGCCATGCCCGCCGCCACCGCCTCGTTGATGGTGGTGGCCAGCACCTCGGCCTGCGGCAGACCCTGGTCCGCCAGCATCGCCGCCAGACCACCCGCGTACCCCTGGCCGACGGCCCGCACCTTCCAGGCGTCGTTCCTGCGGTACAGCTCCAGCGCCACGACGGCGGACTCCTCGGTCAGCTCGATCACCGTGTAGCTGGCGATCTCGGTGCCGTCGAGCCCCGTCACGGCGACGAAGGGGGAGGCGAGCGTGGCGAACGTGGCCGGGCCACCGACCCCCGTCGGGAGCGCCAGCAGGACGTTGACCCGGTGGACGGCCTCGGGCAGCGCCTCTAGGTCCACCGCGAGCCGGTGGTCGGCCGCGGCCTGACGCGGCACCTCCAGCCCGGGGAGGTTCGGCCGCGCCGGATGCGCTATCCAGTCCGGCTCTCTCATCAGGCCCCGCTCGTCGTTGAGCGTGGCCCCGGCCACCACGGGCTTGCCGGTCGAGATCCGGATCTCCAGTCGTCTCGCTGGCAGCGGGTGGTTCTGCCCGCGGACCAGTTCGGCCGTCATCGTCGTGCGCCCCTCCCCAGAGCTGCTGTGCTGTCGTGCCGTGCCCGGCGCCGCGGCGCCGGTCCACCGGTGGCGGACGGGATCAGAGGTGCGGCTGGATGGTCGGCATCAGGTCCTGGAAGGTACGGCCGTTGGCCGCACTGCCGATGGCGGCCATCTGCCAGCCGCTGCCCTGCCGGGCCACCTTGGCCATGATCTGCGCGGTGTACTCCCCGCCGCCGTCCAGCGTGTAGCGGGCCAGCTCCTGCCCGTTGCTCTCGTCCACCAGGCGGCAGAAGGCGTTCTCCACCTCCGCGAAGGTCTGCCCGGTGAAGGAGTTGACGGTGAAGACGATCTGGTCGATGTGGACCGGGACCCGCTGGAGGTCCACCATGATCGCCTCGTCGTCGCCGCCCTGCCCGACGCCGCCGACCAGGTTGTCGCCGGTGTGCTTCACGGAGCCGTCGTCGCTCACCAGGTGCCGGAAGAACACCACGTCCACCGGCTGCTTGTCGGCGAAGAGCACCGCCGAGGCGTCCAGGTCGATCTCCTTGGAGCGCTTGCCGAACAGCCCGCGCCGCGGCGCCGCCTTCCAGCCGAGCCCCATCCGCACGGCGGTCAGCGTCCCCCCGTCACTCTTCTGAAGGTTGATCGCCTGGCCCTTGGACAGGTTGATCGTCACGTGTGTCCCCTCTCACGGTCCTACCCGCCGCCACTCCGCCGACGGCGTCACGGACGGCAACACTACGCATGCACGGGGAGCCGCCGACCGGTCCACCCCGGGTTTGTGTCGTTCTTGCAACACTCCACGCCGCGGGGTTTCACCGCACTGAGCAGGAACGGCCTCCCGGTCAGCGCAGCCCCGCCTCGCGCATCTGCCGCAGCTCCCTCTTGAGTTCGGAGACCTCGTCCCGTAGGCGGGCCGCCACCTCGAACTGGAGGTCCGCCGCGGCGGCCCGCATCCGCTCCGTCAAGTCCTCGATGGTCTCGGCCAGTTCGGCGGCCGGACGGTCGGTCGCCGCGACCGGGCCCCGGTCCTTCCGCCCCGCCCTGCCGGCCGTGGACGGCGACTTCGCCGGGGTGGGCGCCCTGCCCTTGCCGGTCTCCGTCTCCTTGCGGTAGCCGGTGCCGAGCAGTTCGCCGGTGTCGATGTCCTCGCGGATCATGTCCGCGACGATGTCCCCGATCTTCTTACGGAGCGGCTGCGGATCGATGCCGTGCTCCCGGTTGTACTCGATCTGCCGGGCCCGGCGGCGGTTGGTCTCCTCGATGGCCTGCTCCATCGCCGGGGTGCTCTTGTCGGCGTACATGTGCACCTGGCCGGAGACGTTCCGCGCGGCCCGCCCGATGGTCTGGATCAGGGTGGTGCCCGAGCGCAGGAAGCCCTCCTTGTCCGCGTCGAGGATGGCGACCAGTGACACCTCGGGCAGGTCCAGCCCCTCCCGCAGCAGGTTGATGCCGACCAGGACGTCGAACTCGCCCATCCGCAGCTCCCGCAGCAGCTCGACCCGGCGCAGGGTGTCGACGTCGCTGTGCAGGTAGCGGACCTGGATGCCGAGTTCGACGAAGTAGTCCGTCAGGTCCTCGGCCATCTTCTTGGTGAGCGTGGTGACCAGGATCCGCTCGTCCTTCTCGACCCGGGTGCGGATCTCGTGCACCAGGTCGTCGATCTGGCCCTCGGTCGGCTTCACCACGACCTCCGGGTCGACCAGGCCGGTGGGCCGGATGATCTGCTCGACGTACCCGTCGGAGCGGGACAGCTCGTACTGCCCGGGGGTGGCCGAGAGGTAGACCGTCTGCCCGACGCGCTCCAGGAACTCCTCCCACTTCAGCGGGCGGTTGTCGATCGCGGAGGGCAGCCGGAAGCCGTGCTCGACCAGGGTGCGCTTCCGGG
The DNA here is from genome assembly GCF_013450295.1 of Streptomyces sp. AJS327. Lineage (GTDB taxonomy): Bacteria > Actinomycetota > Actinomycetes > Streptomycetales > Streptomycetaceae > Streptomyces. The sequence goes on along the minus strand of NZ_SKBR01000001.1, from coordinate 1,434,184 downwards.
CGGCGTCGCCCTCGTACATCGCGCCGATCTGCGGGACCGTCTGGTGCGACTCGTCGATCACCAGCAGGAAGTCGTCCGGGAAGAAGTCGAGCAGGGTGTGCGGCGCGGACCCGGGCTCCCGGCCGTCGATGTGCCGGGAGTAGTTCTCGATCCCCGAGCAGGTGCCGATCTGCCGCATCATCTCGATGTCGTAGGTGGTGCGCATCCGCAGCCGCTGGGCCTCCAGCAGCTTGCCCCGCTTCTCCATCGCGGCCAGCTGCTCCGTCAGCTCCGCCTCGATGGTGCCGATGGCGCGCTCCATGCGCTCCGGGCCCGCCACGTAGTGCGAGGCGGGGAAGACGTACAGCTGCTGGTCGTCGCTGATGACCTCGCCGGTGAGCGGGTGCAGGGTGGAGAGCGCCTCGACCTCGTCCCCGAACATCTCGATGCGCACCGCCAGCTCCTCGTACACCGGGAAGATCTCCACGGTGTCGCCGCGCACCCGGAAGGTGCCGCGGGTGAAGGAGACGTCGTTACGCGTGTACTGCATCTCGACGAAGCGGCGCAGCAGCACCTCGCGGTCGATCTCCTGGCCGACGCTGAGCGGCACCATCCGCTCGACGTACTCCTCGGGGGTGCCCAGGCCGTAGATGCAGGACACCGAGGCGACCACCACCACGTCCCGCCGGGTGAGCAGGGAGTTGGTGGCGCTGTGCCGGAGCCGCTCGACCTCGTCGTTGATCGAGGAGTCCTTCTCGATGTAGGTGTCCGTCTGCGGGACGTACGCCTCGGGCTGGTAGTAGTCGTAGTACGAGACGAAGTACTCCACCGCGTTGTTCGGCAGCAGCTCGCGGAACTCGGTGGCGAGCTGCGCGGCGAGCGTCTTGTTCGGCGCCATGACCAGCGTGGGCCGCTGGAGCTTCTCGATCATCCAGGCGGTGGTGGCGGACTTTCCGGTACCCGTGGCCCCGAGCAGCACGACATCCTTCTCGCCGCCGCTGACCCGCCGCTCCAGCTCGGTGATGGCGGTCGGCTGATCGCCGCTGGGCTGGTACGGGCTGACCACCTCGAAGGGGGCCACGGTGCGCTGGATCTCGGTATGGGGCCGCATGCATCCACCGTACGGCTCAGCACTGACATCGGCCGTCGAGGCCGGAGGGAGGCCGGAGCCCGGCCGACGACGACCCGACGGCGACCGCGCCGGGATCGCGTACCCCCGTGCGCACAGGTGCGCGGACGGTCACCGGACTTCGCGAATTCAACTGACGGCCACGTGATTCCTGCTTCGCCGTATCGGCTCTCAGGGAAGCTCTTCGCAGTCCGTGCACGAATCATCGCGAGGAGTCACACATGTCGATGCGCCTTGCCGTGGTCGCCCTCAGCGGAGGCCTCCTGGGCATGTCCGCGCTCGTCCTGTCCACCGCCCCCGCGGCCCACGCCGCCCCCTCCGCACCGGCCACCGCCCGGCTCCCGGACCCCACCGCCGGGCCCGGCGGTCAGGGGTCCCGCACCCCGCTCGTCGTCGCCCACCGGGGAGCCTCCGGCTACGCCCCGGAGAACACCCTCGCCGCTGTCGACAAGGCCGACCAGCTCGGCGTCGACTGGGTGGAGAACGACGTCCAGCGCACCAAGGACGGTGAGCTGATCGTGATGCACGACGCCACCCTCGACCGCACGACCGACGTGGAGGAGGTCTTCCCCGGCCGGGCCCCGTGGAAGGTCAGCGACTTCACCTCCCGGGAGATCGCCCGGCTGGACGCCGGCTCCTCGTTCAGCGAGGCGTACGCCGGTGAGCGGGTACCCACCCTCCGGCAGTTCCTCGACCGGCTGGAGCGGAACGGCCAGCGGCTGCTGCTGGAGCTGAAGGTGCCCGCGCAGTACCCCGGGATCGAGGGCCAGACCCTGCGGGCACTGGACCGGGCGGGATGGCTCGACGGACGGGCGGCCAGCCGGCTGGTCATCCAGAGCTTCGACGCCTCGGCCGTCAAGACCGTGCACAACCTGCGGCCCGCCGTGCGGACGGGCTACCTCGGCAATCCGGAGGCGGCCGAGCTCCCCGGCTACGCCCAGTTCGTCGACCAGATCAACCCCCGGCACTCCGCGGTGACCAAGGAGTACGTGCGCCAGGTGCAGCGGGTGCGCGGCGCGCACGGGAACCGGCTGGAGGTCAACACCTGGACGGTGGACGACGACAGCACGGCCCGGCAGGTCCTGGCCGCCGGGGTGGACGGCATCATCTCCAACAAGCCCGACGTCGCGCTGCGCGCCATCCGCGGCTGAGCCTCGCCCCGGTCGCGCGCCAGCACCGTCCCCGTACACGCCGACGGGCGTCACCGCCCGGTGCGCCACCGGCCCGCCCGCCCCGGGGACCAGCCGGGCGCGGGCGGGCAACCGGACCGGCTGTCGGTGCCGCCCCGTACGGTGGCGCCATGGCAGAGACACCGAGCCCCGCCCCCGGGGACCCCGTCTGTTCCTGGACGCCGCTGGACTCCCCCGTGGGGCCGCTGCTGCTCGCCGCGACCGGGGAGGGCCTCGTCCTGGTCACCTTCCACGCCGACGCCCGCCGGAGAGAGCACGCTCTCGCCCGGCTGACGGACCACCTCGGCGCCACCCCGGTCCACGCCCGGACCCCGTCCGGCCATCTGGCGACGGCCGTCGCCGAGCTGTCCGCGTACTTCCGGGGCGAGCTGCGGGACTTCACCGTCCCCCTGGACTGGTCGCTCTCCGGGGGCTTCAACGCCCGGGTGCTGCGCGAACTCGCCACCTCCGTGCCGTACGGCGCCACCACCGGGTACCAGGACCTCGCCCACCGGGTCGGGGAGCCGGGGGCCGCGCGGGCGGTGGGGGTGGCGATGGGCTCGAACCCGCTGCCCGTCGTCGTGCCCTGCCACCGGGTCGTGGAGAGCGGCGGCGGCATCGGCGGGTTCGGGGGAGGTCTGGAGACCAAGCGCACCCTGCTCGCCCTGGAGGGGCTGCTTCCGCGGCCGCTGTTCTGAGCCACGGGCGGCCCGGCCGACCGGGCCGCCGGCTCGCCGCCGGGCTTCCCACCCGCTGACCGGCTTCCGGCCGCCCGGCGTCCACCGGGCGGCCGCCACGGCTACGGCGTGTACACCTGGTAGGAGACGCAGCGGCGGCCGCCGAAGCGCCCGGCCGCCATCTCCACGCCCCGGGTGACGATGGACCGCGCGTACGCCACCGGATCGTCGCCGCTCAGTCCGGTGATGTAGGCGCGGTGCTCCGCCAGCGAGGCCACCGCCCTCTCGATCGCCGGATCGCCCACCTCGGTGGCGTGCGTCGCGTACGGCGAGGCGGCGACCGCGACCCAGCGCGTCCCACCCCACGGCTCCAGACCGCCCTCGCCCAGCTGCTCGGGGAAGATCCAGCGGTTGCCCGCGTCACCGACCGCGTCCAGCAGCGACCGGCCGACGGCCCGGTGGTCCGGGGTGTTCCAGCTGGTCCCACCCCAGGAGTCGTGGTGGTTGATGGTGAGGACCAGCTCCGGCCGGACCTCGCGGAGCACCGCGGCCAGGTCCCGGCGGAGCGCCGTACCCTCCTCGATCACCCCGTCCCGGTGGTCCAGGAACCGTACGTCCGAGACGCCGACCGCGGCCGCGCTCGCCCGCTGCTCGGCCTCCCTGATCGCGGCGCACTCGGCCGGACCGATCCCGTCGATCCCCGCCTCGCCCCGGGTCACCAGCGCGTAGACCACGCGCTTGCCCCGCCCGGTCCAGGTGGCCACCGCCGCCGCGGCGCCGTACTCCAGGTCGTCCGGGTGCGCGACCACCGCCAGCGCGCACTGCCAGTCCTCCGGCAGCGCCGCCAGCGGCTCCTCCCGTTCGCTGCTCATGTGACTCCGATCCGCGCGTCAGACGGCCGGGCTCCCCGGCCCCACGGCCCGGGCCCTCCGGCGGCGCACCGCCCGTGGCCCGGTTCCCTTCCAGGGGCCGCCGCACGCCGGTTCCGCGCGACCGGCCTCCACCGGTAGTGGAGCACGCGCGGCGGGACACCACCACCGCCGTGTCGGCCGCCTACCGCCAGCCGTACAGCTGTTGCAGGCGGTGTATGACGCGCTGGTACCGGGCCCGGTCGAGGGCGCACGCCTCCCGGCGCATCCCCTCCGGGTGGACACGCAGGACCCGGTCGAGCCCGGCCCAGGAGTCCCGCTCCTCGCGGTCCCAGGGGCCGGTGCCGAGCGCCATCCACTCCTGCCCCGCGGCTCGCTGCCGCGAGGTGAGCTGCACGGCGAGCACGGTCCCCGCGGCCTCCCGCGCCACCACCAGCACGGGGCGGTCCTTGCCCCGGCCGTCGGCCTCCTCGAAGGGAACCCAGGTCCAGACGATCTCGCCCGGGTCGGGGTCGCCGTCCGGGTCCGGCGCGTACTCGGTGCGCACCACGCCCACCGCCGACGGCTCGACCTCGACGGTGGCCGACGGACCGTGGCTGCCCGGGAGTTGGTCGGTGGAGGGGCTCTCGCGCTCTTCGGTGCCTCGTGTCATCCGGACACGCTACCGGCGCCGGACCGGGCGGTGATCAGCCGGGGCGCGGACGGTAGGTGGCCGTGGTCCGTGGCGTCTCGGAGACCGTCACCGCCGTCAGTTCGGGCAGGCTCTCGCACCACTGGCCGTAGATCCACCAGGCGAGGTTCTCCGCCGACGGGGAGAGACGGCCCCCGTCCAGCACCTCGTTCAGGTGCCGGTGGTCGAGCGTGGTGTCCACCCACTTCTTGAAGGCACCCAGGTCGCCGTAGTCCCGGACGAACCCGGCGTCCGTCAGCTCCCCGGAGCGGGCCGACAGCTCCAGCACCACCAGGTAGTTGTGACCGTGCATCCGGGCGCACTGGTGCCAGGAGGGGAGACGGTCCAGGACGTGACTGGCGGAGAAGTGGAACTCCTTGGTGATGATGAACATGCGGGCTCCGGTCCCCTCTCCTCGCCTCTGTCCGCGTCCACGCTCTCCGGCCACACCGCCTCGCCCCGCTCAGCCACCGGGCTCCGCGCCCCGGCCCGGCCGCCCCGACGGCCCGGCCCGGCCAGCCGCGACGCCCGCGCGCCCGGCGGCCCTCACCCCGCGCCCGTGCCGAGGATGAGCCGGTTCAGCGGCACGGCGGTGCGGAAGCGCTCCCGCCGCGCCGGGTCGGCCAGGTGGCCCGCTTTGCGCTCCACCTCGGCCCGCGCCCGGGCCAGCAGCGCGCGGGCGTCCTCCGGGGCGCCGCCCGCGTCCAGCGCCAGCGCCGCGTGGTACAGCACCTCCTCCGTCCGCAGGGCGGGCATGTCCCCCTTCTCGTCCAGGATGCGCAGCGCCTCCCGCGCCTGCCACGCGGCGGCGGCCGGGTGGCCGCCCCGCAGCAGCGCCCTGGCCCGCAGGGTGTGCGCGGCGATGCCGCTGCGCGCCATGCCGGTACTGCGCACCTCCTCGCAGGTGCGCTCGGCCAGCCGGTGTGCCTCCTCCAGCAGCGCCCGCTCCGCGGAGCCCGGGCCCTCCGAGGCCGCCGTCTCGATCAGGACCTCCGCCGTGAGGTTCCGGACGATCGGCACCAGGTTCACCAGCCAGGTGTGCAGCGTCTCCTCCCAGGCGCGCCCCGCGAGGGCGCGGGCCTCCGCCTGCCGTCCCGGCACCCGGCTGAGCAACAGGGCGCGCAGCGCGGTGTTGTAGGCGTGCCAGCCGCTCTCCGCGCCCCGCTCCTCCTCGAAGGCGAGCGCCTCGGACAGCACCTCGGCGGCGCTGTCCTCCTCTCCGAGCGCGATGTGCACCTGCGCGAGGTAGTTGAGCGCGATGGGCAGCTCCGCCTGGAGGGTCTCGGTACGCAGCCGGTCCACGCAGCGCAGCAGCCGGTCCCGCGCCTCGCCGAGGTGGCCGCTGTCGTACAGGGTGATGCCGAGCTGCATCTCGCCGAGGTTCCGGGCGTGCTGGAGCACCGGGTCCCGCGCGTCGCCCAGGCGGGGTTCGGAGGCGTACATCCGCTCCGCCTCGCGCAGTTCGGCCAGCCCGGCGGCGAGGTCCGACTTGGGCAGCTGCCGTCCGTACTCCACCGTGGCGACGAAGAGGCCGACCGCGTCCCCGCACTCGCGGGCCCGCTCGACCGCCTCCCGCAGCTTCTCCAGCGAGGGGTGCAGCCCCCGGGTGGCCAGCAGGGTCTTGCCGCGCAGCAGCGTGGTACGGGCGATCAGCTCGGGGTCGCCGCGGCGCGCCGCGGCCCGCTCCGCCTCGGCGGCGAGCGCGTCGATGCCGTCGACGCCCTCGATGTGCGGCCCACCGGTCTGCTGGTGCTGGCCACGCCAGCGCACCTCGGTCAGCGACAGCAGCAGCTCGACCGCCGCGACGATGCCGCGGTCCCGCTCCTCCCCCGGCGGCAGCCGCCGCGCGTCGGTGAACGCCTGGACGCCGTGCCGTTCCGCCTCCGCGAAGGACAGCCCCTCGGCGGCGACGCCACGGGCCAGCTCGACGTGTGCCCGGGCCGAGCGGGCCCGGGTCTCGGGGCCGCCCAGCCGCAGATGGCGGGCGGTCTCCAGGCGCAGCTCCAGCGGGGCCTCACTGCCCGGCCCGGCCGGAGCGGAGAGCCCGGCCAGCGCGTTCGCGGCGCGGGCGTGCCGGGAGCGGCGCTGCTGGGTGGTCTGCTGCTCGTAGATGGCGCGCTGGAGGGCGCGGTGCTCGAAGCGGTAGCAGTCGGTGACGAAGTCCGCGGCCCACCACGGCGGATCGGTCTCGTGGACCAGGCGGCGGGTGCGCGACAGACGGCGCAGCCGCTCCATCGTCTCCTCGTGGGACAGCCCCGCCATCTCGGCCGCCACACAGGTGAAGAAGGTCTCGCCCTGCACCGCGCCCGCGGTGAGCAGCGCGGACTCGCTGTCCGTCAGCCGGCCGACCCGGCGGGCCACGGCCTGGTCCACGTCGCGCGGGAGGGCGAGGTCGGCGCCGTCCCCCTGCCGCCACTCCTGGAGGCAGAGCGTGACGAAGATCGGGTGGCCGCGGGTCATGGCGTTCAGCCGGACCGTCAGGTCCTCCGGGGCCCGCCGGAGCCGGACGAGTTCGGCGACCGCCTCCTCGGGCAGCCCGGCGAGGGTCCGGCGGGTGATCATCCGGTCGAGTTCCCAGCTGCGCAGCGTCTCGTCGACGCCGGGGGTGGCGCCGTCCGCCGCCGCGTCCCCCGTGCCGTGGCCGAGGACGAAGGCGAGGGGTTCGCCGGGGATCAGCTCCAGCAGCCGGTGCAGGATCTGGAGGCTGCTGGGGTCCACGTACTGGACGTCGTCGATCAGGACCAGCACGGGCGGACCCGACCTGGCCTGCTCCAGCAGCGCCTGGACGATCTGGTTGGCGGCGCCGTGCTGGTACGGGAGCAGGCTGTCGCCGGGCATGGAGCCGGAGTCCAGCGCGGCCTGCGTCGCCTCCCGGCCGGTGGCGAAGAGCGCGCCCAGCCCGGGGACCAGGGCGGAGAGGACCTCCGGCGCCGAGCGCGCGGCGCCCCGGCCGGTGGCTCGCACCAGCCGCCGGATCCAGCCGTCCTCCCGCTCCGCGGGCGCCAGCCGCAGCAGCACCTCGACGATGGTGCCGTAGGCCGAGTCCGGCCCGCTGCCGGAGTAGCAGCGCGTGTGCACGACGCGGCAGCCGGAGAGCGCGGGGTCGACGCCGTCGGCGCGGCGCACCAGCTCGGAGAGCAGGGCGGACTTGCCCATCCCGAACACGCCGTCCACGACGCAGGCGCCGCCCCGCCCGCGGGCCAGCCGTTCCACCAGGGCGCGCAGGGCGACCAGATGCTCATCCCGGTCCACGAACTCGGTCGGCACCGATCCCCTCTCCACTCCGGTCTCCCCTCCGGGCAGCCCTGTCGGCGGCACACGCGGGTCAGTTGGGTCCGGTCACGATAGTCCGCGCGCTCCCGGCGCCGCCATTCACTCCCAGCCACCTCAGCCGTGGTCCCCCGCCCCGCCCCGACGGACGGGGGCGGGGGCGCGGAACGGGCGTGGGCGGAGGCGGCGCGGTGGCAGGGGCTCAGCGCGGGAACCGGCTTCCGAGCGGACGGCCCGGGCCACCGCCCGGGTGCGGAGCGTCCCGGCAGCCGGTGCACACCGTCCGGATCCAGGTGGCGCGGTGGTCCCCGTGGAAGCGCGGACGGCCGGGCGCGCCGCAGAGTTCACAGGTGCGCTCCGCCTCCACGGCGGCCTCGTCGGCCAGTTGGGCGACCGTGTCGGCCCAGGCGCCGTCGAACTCGCCGTCGGCGCCGAAGCGGTCGGCGACGTATATCCGCAAGCCACCGAGTTTGGGGGTGAGTTCCTCCAGGCGGTACTCCGGATCGAGCGCGGCGAGCCGGGTGTGCAGCCTGGTCAGCAAGGGGTGCCAGCCTCGCCCCACAGCGTCGAGCCGATGGGGAATCTGCTGGTCAGCATGGATACGGCAGAAGGTGGCGACGCTCATGCCCCCAGCATCCCGCACCCCACTGACAGCCCCGCCGACGCGCGGGGCACCCCCGTCCGCGTCCGAACCGCCCACCGCCACGGCGCCGTTGGGCCCGGTCGGAACGGCGCGCGGAGCCCGCCCGGGACGCGCCGTCCGTGGCCACCGCAGACCGTGCGCCGCGCTCCGGGACACCGTGCCGCGCACCACCGCGCTCCGGGCTCCGGGGTCCGCTGGCGCTCAGCGGAAGTGGATGTCCCCGTGGATGTCCCGGGCCTGGATAACCGGCCCGTTGACGGTGGCGTCCGGCGCCACGGTGTTGTGCACGGCGGACTGCTCGACCGTCAGCACGGCGTGGTGCTCGCCCGCCCAGCGGCAGAGCGCGGACGCGAACTCCGGGTCGCTCCGGGCCTGTTGGGTCATCCGGTCGACCAGCCACCGCACCGATCCGCCGTCCCCCGGATCCACCGGCTGGGGTTCCGGGCGTCCCGTCGTACGGCGCCAGAGCGAGAGCAGGCCCTCCCAGGCGCGCTGCCCGGCGGCGGTGGCGGCGCCCCCGGCCGCGGCGGTGACGAGGGCGAGCGCTGCGTCAACGTCCATCCACCCACGGTAGGGCGCGGGGCACCGCCCCACCAGGCCACTCACAGCCACCCCCGCGGCCGCCGGACAGCACCCGGACCGTGGTCCGGCGGGGGCTCAACGGCCCTGGCCGCCACCGGACTCGGGCGGCTCGGCCGGGGGGTTCGCGAACCCGGCCGCCTCGACGAAGTCGGGACGCGGGTCCAGCGCCGCGGCCAGCCGGAAGTGCCGCCGCGCCGCGTCCGCCCGGTCGGCGCGCTGGAGCGTGCGGGCCAGCGCGAAGTGCGCGAAGGCGTTGTCCGGCTCCCGCTCCAGGACGACGCCGAACTCCCGCTCGGCGGCGCCCAGTCGCGCCTGGAGGAAGTAGGCCCGGGCCCGGAGCAGGCGGGCCGCGGTGTTCTCCGGGTGCGCGTCCACGATCGGGTCCAGCAGGGTGAGCGCGCCCCGGGGATCGCGCGCGTCGAGCAGCTGCTCGGCGGCGCGGAAGCTGATGACGCGGGTCTGCGGCGTGGTCTCGGGCACGATGACGACCTCCTCGGAACGGAGCGCGGCTGGAGGGCCTGGTGGGGGCCGACCGGACGGTCCGGGCGGCCCGCGCCCTCCGGGACGGGACGGGAGAACGGCGACAGCTTGGCCGAAATCCGCCCACGGGCTCCCCGAGCCCAACACCCCGGAGTCAGCCGCTATTCCCGGCGTACCCCGTGGCGGCGGTGCGGCACCCCACGGGCTCCCCCGTGCCGGGACGCGTACGCCCGGCACGGACCGGGGTGGGCCGCCCCGCTCAGCGCTCCCCCCACGTGGCGATCCGCCGCCAGGCGTCCCGCGCGCGGGAGGCCAGCTCCTCCGGCGTACCGTCGTTGTCGATCACGATGTCCGCCACCGCCAGGCGTTCGGCCCGGTCGGCCTGCGCCGCCATCCGGGCCCGGGCCTCCTCGGCGTCCATGCCGCGCAGCCGCACCAGGCGGTCCAGCCGGACCTCCGGCGCCGCGTCGACCACGACCACCAGGTCGTACAGCGGTGCCAGGCCGTTCTCCACCAGCAGCGGGACGTCGTGCACCACCACCGCGTCCGGGCCCGCGGCCCGTTCCAGCTCCGCCGACCGCCCGCCCACCAGCGGATGGACGATCGCGTTCAGGGCGGCCAGCCGGTCCGTGTCGCCGAAGACGATCGCGCCCAGCCCGGCCCGGTCCAGCGTGCCGTCCGGCAGCAGGATCCCCGGCCCGAACTCGGCGACCACGGCGGCCAGTCCGGGGGTTCCGGGCTCCACCACCTCGCGTGCGATCCGGTCGGCGTCCACGATCACCGCGCCGTAACCGGCGAACAGTTCCGAGACCGCGCTCTTGCCCGCGCCGATGCCACCCGTCAGTCCGACCTTGACCATGCGGCCACCGTAACGGGTCGGCCACCGGCCCCGACCGGCGGTACGGACCGCCAGGCGAGGCCGGGGCACGGGCGGTCAGCCGGGCTCGCCGTCCTCCCGCTCGGCGAGGAAGCGCTCCAGCTCGGCCCCCAGCTCCTCGGCGGAGGGCAGCTCCACCGGCTCCGCCACCAGGCTGCCCCGGCTCTCCGCCCCGGCGACCGCGTCGTACTGCTGCTCCAGGCCCTGCACCACGGAGACGAGTTCCTCGTCTCCCTCGGCCAGCTGCCGTTCGATCTCGTCCTGGGTGCGCAGCGCCTCCCCGCGCAGCGCGTGCGCGACCTCCGGCAGCACCAGCCCGGTCACCGAGGTGATCGCCTCGACCACCACCAGCGCCGCGTCCGGATAGGTCGACCGCGCGATGTAGTGCGGGACGTGGGCGGCGATGCCCAGCACGTCGTGACCGGCCTCGCCGAGACGCAGCTCCACCAGCGCGGCGGCGCTCCCGGGGACCTCGGCCTCGTCGAAGAAGGGCCGCTGCCCGGGCACCAGGTCCATCCGGTTGCCGTGCGGGGTGAGCCCCACCGGGCGGGTGTGCGGCACACCCATCGGTATGCCGTGGAAGGTGACCGCGAGCCGGGCACCCACCCGCTCGGTGATCTGCCGCACCGCGGCGACGAACCGCTCCCACTCGACGTCCGGCTCCGGGCCCGCGAGCAGCAGGAACGGGGTGCCGGTGGCGTCCCGCACCAGGCGGAGTTCCAGCAGCGGGGCGTCGTAGGACACCCACTGGTTCCGCTTGAAGGTCATCATCGGGCGGCGCGCCCGGTAGTCGATCAGCCGGTCGGTGTCGAAACGCGCGACGGTGACGTGCGGCTGGGAGTCGAGGAGCCGCGCCACCACCTGTTCCCCGGTGTCCCCGGCGTCCATGAAGCCCTCGAAGTGATAGAGCATCACCAGCCCGGCGCTGTCCGGTTCGCCGACGATCTCGTCAACGGCGTCCAGGCCGCTCTGCTCCCACGTGTACAGCTCACGCGGATCCCGCACCGTCACCCCTCCTCGTGTCTCTCACCCTCCCCGAACGCATCCCGCGTCACCGGCATTCCCCGCCGGGTGCGCCCGCACCCCCACCGGGCCGGGCGCACACGTCCGCGAACGCGATCGGGCCCGCCTCCAGCAGGAGACGGGCCCGACGGCACCTGTCCGTCAGTTACCTGGCGGGTGGAGCCTCAGCTCTGACCACCGGCGAGCTTCTCACGGAGCGCGGCGAGCGCCTCGTCGGAAGCCAGCGCGCCGGCGTCCTCCTCGGACTCCGAGGAGTACGAGCCGCCACCGCCGCCCTGGCCGCCACCCGGGGCCGCCTGGGAGGCCGCGCCGCCGCCGGTCGCCGCCTCGGCCGCCGCCTGCGCGTCGGCCTCGCGGGACTTGACGACCTGCGCCTGGTGCTGCTCGAAGCGGGCGTGCGCCTCGGCGTACTGGCGCTCCCACTCCTCACGCTGCTTCTCGTAACCCGGCAGCCAGTCGTTGGCCTCCGGGTCGAAGCCCTCGGGGTAGATGTAGTTGCCCTGGTCGTCGTAGGACGCGGCCATGCCGTACAGGGTCGGGTCGAAGTCGGCGACCATCGGGTCGGCGCCGAACGACTCGTTGGCCTGCTTCAGCGAGAGGCTGATCCGGCGACGCTCCAGGTCGATGTCGATGACCTTGACGAAGATCTCGTCGTTGACCTGGACGACCTGCTCCGGGATCTCCACGTGGCGCTCGGCCAGCTCGGAGATGTGGACCAGGCCCTCGATGCCCTCGTCCACCCGGACGAACGCGCCGAACGGCACCAGCTTGGTGACCTTGCCGGGAACGACCTGGCCGATCTGGTGCGTGCGGGCGAACTGCTGCCAGGGGTCCTCCTGCGTCGCCTTGAGCGACAGGGAGACCCGCTCGCGGTCCATGTCCACGTCCAGGACCTCGACCGTGACCTCCTGGCCGACCTCGACGACCTCGGAGGGGTGGTCGATGTGCTTCCAGGACAGCTCGGAGACGTGGACGAGTCCGTCCACACCGCCGAGGTCGACGAAGGCGCCGAAGTTGACGATGGAGGAGACGACGCCGGAGCGCACCTGGCCCTTCTGGAGGGTGGTGAGGAAGGTCTGGCGGACCTCGCTCTGGGTCTGCTCCAGCCAGGCACGGCGGGACAGGACCACGTTGTTGCGGTTCTTGTCCAGCTCGATGATCTTCGCCTCAAGCTCCTTGCCGACGTACGGCTGGAGGTCGCGCACCCGGCGCATCTCCACGAGGGAGGCCGGAAGGAAGCCGCGCAGGCCGATGTCGAGGATGAGGCCGCCCTTGACGACCTCGATGACGGTACCGGTGACGATGCCGTCCTCTTCCTTGATCTTCTCGATGGTGCCCCAGGCACGCTCGTACTGGGCGCGCTTCTTCGAGAGGATCAGCCGACCTTCCTTGTCCTCCTTCTGGAGAACAAGGGCCTCGATCTCGTCACCGACGGCAACGACCTCGTTCGGGTCGACGTCGTGCTTGATCGAAAGCTCACGGGAAGGGATGACGCCTTCGGTCTTGTAGCCGATGTCGAGCAGGACCTCGTCCCGGTCGACCTTCACGATGACGCCGTCGACGATGTCGCCGTCGTTGAAGTACTTGATCGTCTCGTCGATCGCGGCGAGGAAGGCGTCCTCGGAACCGATGTCGTTGACCGCAACCTGCGGAGTGGTGGCGGTGGTCTCGGTGCTGCTCGTCATGTGGGAAAGGGTCTCCGGTACGGACATTGAGTCGTAGGCACTGCTACGCCGAGAGCCCTTGATCGCACTGCATGCAAGCCAGCCGGACAGCCTTGAGAGACAGTTACCGAGGGGACATACAACAGATGCGAGCGCGACCTGCTCCGTCTGAGGTGCGCAGGCCCGCAGCGCAACTTGTAGCATACGGGGGCCACTGGGCATGGTCAATGCACGAAAGAGCACACCCGGGATGGAACCTCCCATACCCGGCAATGTTCCGGGCGGATTCCCGTCCGGCGCCGCTCGGCCCCCGCTCCACCACCACCGCACAACACGCCCTGACCGGCGGTGACCCTCCTCCCGTTCCCCGCGCGGGAACCAGTCGCCCCCGGGGGGCCTCGCCGGTCGCGGCCGGTCGCGGTCCCGCCCGGCGGTTCGCGGCGCGCGGGCGGCGGTGCGGCGAGGGCCCGACCGCCCGGGGGCGAGACCGCCCGTGCCGACCCGACCAGCCAGCGGCGACAACCGACAGCGACGACGGAACACGATGACAGGTGCGATGAGCCAGCACGATACCTCCCCCGGCGGGCCGCGTCCCGGGTCCGGCTCGATCGGTCCGGCCCCCGGAGCGGGGACCTCAGGGCCCGCCGAGGCCGACGAGCCGGAGGCAGTCCGGCGCCCGGTGGGGGACGACGAGAGCAGCCGGGCCAACCGGGCCTGGTGGGACGGCAACGCCGACGAGTACCAGGCCGAGCACGGGGAGTTCCTAGGCGCGGCCCGGTTCGTCTGGTGCCCGGAGGGACTGGACGAGGCGGAGGCCGGGCTGCTGGGCCCCGCCCGCGACCTCGGTGGCCGGAGCGTGCTGGAGGTTGGCGCGGGCGCAGCGCAGTGCTCCCGCTGGCTCGCCGCCCAGGGCGCCCGTCCGGTGGCACTCGACCTCTCGCACCGGCAGCTCCGGCACGCGCGTTCCCTCGCCGCCGGGGAGCCGGGCGGCGCGGAGGTGCCGCTGGTGCAGGCGGACGCCAGGGCGCTGCCGTTCCCGGACGCCAGCTTCGACCTGGCGTGCTCCGCCTACGGGGTGCTGCCCTTCGTCGGGGACCCGGTGCGGGTGCTGCGTGAGGTGCACCGGGTGCTGCGCCCCGGCGCGCGCTGGGTCTTCTCCGTGACCCATCCCCTCCGGTGGGCGCTGCCCGACGAGCCGGGGCCGGAGGGGCTGACGGTGCTCGCCTCGTACTTCGACCGCACGCCGTACGTGGAGGAGGACGCCACCGGCCGCACGGTGTACGTCGAGCACCACCGCACGCTCGGGGACCGGGTGCGGGACCTGACCACGGCCGGTTTCCGGCTACTCGACCTCGTGGAGCCGGAGTGGCCGGACTGGAACACCCAGGAGTGGGGCGGCTGGTCTCCGCTGCGCGGGCGGCTGATCCCGGGCACCGCGATCTTCGTCTGCGAGCGTCCCTGAGGAACGCCGGGAGGAGCCGGGGACGGCGGGCCCGCGGCGGGCTGCCGGGCGGGGGCCGGCGGACGGTTCCGGAGCGTTGTCCGACCCGGGTGTCACGCTCGCCGCATGACGCCGAACCTTCAGCTGACGATCGACTGCGCCGGCCCTGTCCGGATGGTGGACTTCTGGTGCCTGGCGCTGGGATACGAGCCGGAATCCCCGCCCGGAGGGCACGCGAGCTGGCGGGAGTTCTGGCTCGCGACCGGGCTGCCGCCCGAGGAACTGCCCGAGGGCGCCGGGGAGTCACCCGAGTCCATCGTCGATCCGGCGGGCCGGGGGCCTCGCGTCTGGTTCCAGCAGGTTCCGGAGGCCAAGACCGTGAAGAACCGGATCCACCTCGACCTGAACGTGGGCGGCGGTCGCTCCGTGCCGCTCGCCACCCGCACCGAGCGGGTCGACGCCGCCGTGCGGCGGCTGACGGAGGCGGGCGCCACCGTCCTGCGGAACCTGGGCGAACCGGCGATGGACTACTACGGCGTGGTCCTCGCCGACCCGGAGTCGAACGAGTTCTGCGTGGTGTAGACGCTCCGGTCGAGCGGGGCCGGGGCGATCGGTCTGCCCGGGCACCCGACGGGGCCCGGGTCCCGGAGCGGACTCAGGCCGCCGGGGTGGGGCTCAGCCGACGGTGGAAGCAGACCCGGTCGTGGCCGGGGCCGTCGTAGTCGGTGTGGACGGGCAGCCCGTCGAGTTCGCGGTCCCCGGCCTCCGGGACGAAGCCCATCGCCCGGTGGAAGGCGATGGATCCGGTGTTGGTGGGCGAGGTGATCGCGCGCACCTCGGTGCGGCCCGCCGCGGCGGCGCGCTCGAAGAAGGCGGTGTACAGCTCCCGGCCCACCCCCGCTCCCCGCAGCCGGGGATCGACCCCGACGAAGTGGATGTACGCCTCCCGCTCGTCGTCCGGGGAGTGGAAGCCGATCAGGAAGGCGCTGATCCCGGTGCCGTCCTCCCGCACCAGGCTCGTGCGGGAGAAGAACTGGAGGAACAGCTTGGGCACCAGCAGGGACAGCTCCCGGGCCTGCTCGGGCGACCGGTCGGTCCACCACGTCTGGACCCGCTCGACCACCGCCCGGTGGTCGGAGGGGCGCGCCGCGCGCACGTCGGACATGGGATCCCCCTTCGCCTGGGCCCCCGGCCGGGGCCACCGCACCGATCATGACGCGGCCCGGGCCGGAGGGCGAAGGGAACCGGTCACCGGTCACCCGGCGCACGCGCCCGCCGGACGCCCGCGCCGGACCGGCCCGAGCGCTCGGGCCGGCGGGCGGCTCAGCCCGCGGTGACCGTGACCTTGACGCTGAGGAGCGCTCCGCCGGGCGCGGTGAGCCACAGCCGGTAGCTGCCGGTACCGCTGTCCGCGTGGAGCGGCGGCAGGGTGACTACGCCCTTGGCGTTCGTCGTCAGGCCCTTGAGCGTGCGGGTGTGCTTGCCGTCCTCGTCCTTGAAGTAGGGCGCGGCGCCGAGGCCGGTGATCCGGGCCGACACCGGCACGTCGGCGGCGGCCTCGCCGCGGTGCTCGGCCCGCGCCGCCACCCGCTCCTCGAAGGTCTCGCCGGCGGCGGCCTCCAGCGGGGTGTCCGAGGTGCGCTGGAGACGGTCCGCGACCGGGTCCGGGGCGGCCTCGACGGTCGCGGTGAACTCCACCGCGCGCAGCTTCTCCTGCCCGGGCACGGTCGCCAGCACGGTGAAGGTGCCGGCCTTCCCGCCCGCCCTCAGGACCGGGGCCTTCGCGGTGCCGTCCTCGCCGGTGCGGACCGTGACCTCGGTGGCCTTCTCGGGGAAGCGCGCCTCGGTCTCGCCCCGCACCGCGAACCGCACGCCGACGTCCGCCGCCGCCTTGCCGCCGGTGGTGGTGACCCGGACGGTGGGGCGCTCCTCGAAGCTCTCCCCGGTGGTCGCGGTGATCTTCGCGGGGCCGACGCGCTCGACGGCCGTGGGGTCGGTGGGGCTCGGGGTGGGCGTCGGTGTCGGTGTGGGGGTCGGTGAGGGGTTCGGCGACGGGCTCTCGCCCTTGCCGCCTCCCGGCCGCTCCCCACCGGGCTTCTCGGCGCCCGGCTTCTCGCCCTCTCCGCCCTTGTCTCCCTTGCCGCCGTCTCCGGAGGCGCCGCCGCGCTTGCCCGGGCCGCGCTCGCCGGAGCCCCCGGCGTCCGTGCCGTTCTTGTGGCCCGCGCCCGGCGACGTGGGCAACTGGCCCTTGCCGTCCGGCACTTCGTGGACGCCGTCGCGGTAGAAGGCGTACCAGGCGAGCACGGTGCGCAGGTAGGCGCGCGAGTTGTTGTAGCTCAGAATGGCGCGATTCAGGTCGGCGGTGGCGCTCAGATCGCGACCGTCGGCGCAGAGGTAGCGGCCCGCGGCGAGCGCCGCGTCGTGGATGTTGTTGGGGTCCCGGGCGCCGTCGCCGTTGCCGTCCGCGCCCCAGCGGTCCCAGGTGGACGGGATGAACTGGAGGGGGCCGACCGCCCGGTCGTAGGTGCGGTCGCCATCCCACCGGCCGTTGTCGGTGTCGGTGATCTCGGCGAAGCCCTGGCCGTTCAGCACGGGGCCGAGGATCGGCCTGAGGGTGGTGCCGTCCCGGTCGAGCGCGCCACCGCGCGCCTGCCCGGACTCGACCTTGCCGATCGCCGCCAGCAGCTCCCAGCGCAGACCGCAGCCCGGTGACGCGGAGTTGAGCGAGGCGGCGGCCTTCTTGTACGCGGCCAGCACGGAGGCGGGCACGCCCGCCTCGGCGCGGCCCTTGTCCTTCGGCTCACCGGGCTGCTTCGGCGCCTTGGGCGACTTCAGCGGGGGCAGGTCGGTGTGGTACGCGTCGTCCCCGGGGGTGGGCCGCTCGCGGAAGGCGCTGCCCTCCCGGCCCGGTTCGTCGTCCCCGTGCGGTGCGCCGAGTTCGACCCCGGGGGCCTGGGACGCGGTGAGCGCGGCCATCGCCACGGCCGCGACGGCGGTGCCGCCGAGTCCTCTGCGGAGCCTGCCACGCCCTCCGGGTTCCACGGCGGGTGCCTGTCCGGTGCCGGATGCGTTCTTGTCAGCTGCGTGCTTGCCGCGATAACGCGCCATCTGCCACAACCGTCCTCTCCCCTGCGGACGCCAACAGTCGTGACCCTACGACACGTCCTGGCCCCAAGTCATGGTGAAGCCGCCGTTGCCGGAGCAGACCGGGCCTTTCTGGCAACCCTCGGCAGATACGGCGCCCCGGCCCGGGACGGACCTGCCCGGCGACCGCGGCCGCCGTCGCCGCCCGCCCGGCCGCGCGGCGTTCCGGAGGCCGGGCGTCGCCGACGACGGCTCAGTGCGCCGCGGAGTCCCAGTCGAGGCCGGAGCCGACCGAGACGTCCAGCGGGGCGCGCAGTTCGACGGCGTCGGCCATCTCCCGGCGCACCAGCTCCTCGACCGCCTCCCGCTCCCCCGGGGCCACTTCGAGCACGATCTCGTCGTGTACCTGGAGGAGCATCCGGGAGGCGAGCCCCTCCGCGGCCAGCGCCTCCCCGACGCGCAGCATCGCGACCTTCACGATGTCCGCCGCGGTGCCCTGGATCGGGGCGTTCAGCGCCATCCGCTCGGCCATGTCCCGCCGTTGGCGGTTGTCGCTGTTCAGGTCGGGGAGGTACCGGCGGCGGCCCATGATGGTCTGGGTGTAGCCGATGGCCCGCGCCTCCTCCACCACGTGCTGGAGGTAGTCGCGGACGCCGCCGAAGCGCTCGAAGAAGGTGTCCATCAGACGGCGGGCCTCGTCCGGGGAGATGGACAGCTGCTGGGAGAGACCGAAGGCGGACAGTCCGTAGGCGAGGCCGTACGACATCGCCTTGATCTTCCGGCGCATCTCCGGGTCGACCTCGGTCTTCTCCACGCCGAAGACCTGCGAGGCGACCGTGGTGTGCAGGTCCTCACCGGAGGTGAAGGCGCCGATCAGCCCGTCGTCCTGGGAGAGGTGGGCCATGACCCGCAGTTCGATCTGGCTGTAGTCGGCGGTGAGCAGCGACTCGTACCCCTCGCCCACCCGGAAGCCCCGCCGGATCGCCCGGCCCTCGTCCGTACGGACCGGGATGTTCTGGAGGTTGGGATCGGTGGAGGAGAGCCGGCCGGTCGCGGCGACGGTCTGGTTGAAGCTGGTGTGGATACGGCCGTCCGGCGCGATCGTCTTGATCAGGCCCTCGACCGTGGTCCGCAGCTTCTGCTGCTCCCGGTACCGCAGCATGATCACCGGGAGTTCGTGCTCGGTCTGCCCGGCGAGCCAGGCCAGGGCGTCCGCGTCGGTGGTGTACCCGGTCTTGGTCCGCTTGGTCTTCGGCAGGCCCAGCTCCCCGAACAGCACCTCCTGGAGCTGCTTGGGGGAACCGAGGTTGAACTCGTGTCCCACCGCGGCGTGCGCCTCGCGTACCGCCTGCTCCACGGCGTCCGCGAACTGCCGCTCCAGCGCGGCGAGATGGTCGCGGTCGGCGGCGATCCCGGCCCGCTCCATCTCGGCGAGCAGCGCGGAGGTCGGCAGCTCCAGATCGCGCAGCAGCTCGGCGGCGCCGACCTGCTCCAGCCGGGACTCGAACGCCTCACCCAGGTCGAGGACGGCGCGGGCCTCCCCCATCAGCGCGTCGGCCGCGGCCTCCTCCTCGACGCCGAGCGCGAGCTGACCGTCCTCGGCCGGGGGCGGGCCCAGCTCGCGGCCTAGGTACTCCACGGAGAGGGCGTCCAGCGCGAAGGAGCGGCGGCCGGGCTTGTCCAGGTACGCGGCGAGCGCGGTGTCCATCCGGACGCCCGCCACGCTCCAGCCGTGTTCGCCGAAGGCGCGCATCAGCGACTTGGCGTCGTGCATCACCTTCTCGCGCTCGGCGTCCGCCAGCCACGCGGCGAAGGCCCGCTCGTCCGTCTCGTCCAGCGCGGACGGGTCGAAGGAGGCGGCCGGTCCCTCGGCGGTGGCCAGCGCGATCTCGCTGACGCCCTCCCGCGCTGAGGCGGCGCCGGAGCGCTTCGGGCCGCCGGCGGACTGGCCGACACTGGAGACGCCGAGCCGGGCGGAGCCGTGGCGCTCCAGCCAGGGGGCGACCTCGCCGGTGCCGAGCACCGCGCCGTCCACCGCGACGCCCTCGGCGGGCTCCCGCTCCGCCTCGACCCCGCCGGGGTCGGCGGCGAACAGCCGGTCGCGGAAGTTCTGGTGGCGGAACTCCAGGGCGTCCAGGATCACGGCGAGCGCCTGCTGGTCGTAAGGCTCCCGGGCGAGCTGGGCGGGGCGGAGCGGCAGCTCGACGTCCCGCACCAGCTCGGTCAGGCGACGGTTGAGCCGGACCGACTCCAGGTGGTCGCGGAAGTTCTGGCCCGCCTTGCCCTTCACCTCGTCCGCGTGCTCGGCGAGCGCGGCGAAGGAGCCGTACTGGCTGATCCACTTGGCGGCGGTCTTCTCCCCGACGCCGGGGATGCCGGGGAGGTTGTCCGAGGGGTCGCCGCGCAGCGCGGCGTAGTCCGGGTACTGCTCGGGCGAGAGGCCGTACTTCTCGTGCACCTTCTCGGGGGTGTAGCGGGTCAGCTCGGAGACGCCCTTGGTGGGGTAGAGCACCGTGACGTCGTCGGTGACCAGCTGGAAGGCGTCGCGGTCCCCGGTGACGATGGAGACCTCGAAGCCCTCGGCCGCCGCCTGGGTGGCGAGGGTGGCGATGACGTCGTCCGCCTCGAAGCCCTCGATGGCGAAGCGCGGCACCCGCATCGCGTCGAGCAGCTCGCCGATGAGTTCCACCTGGCCCCGGAACTCGTCCGGGGTCTTGGAGCGGTTCGCCTTGTACTCGGTGAACTCGGCGGAGCGCCAGGTCTTGCGGGACACGTCGAAGGCGACAGCGAAGTGGGTGGGCGCCTCGTCGCGCAGCGTGTTCGCCAGCATCGAGGTGAAGCCGTAGATCGCGTTCGTCGGCTGGCCCGTGATCGTGGAGAAGTTCTCCGCGGGCAGCGCGAAGAACGCGCGGTAGGCGAGGGAGTGCCCGTCCATCAGGAGGAGCCGCGGGGCTCCGGGGGTCTTCGGGGACGCTGTCTCGTGCGATGCCTTCTTAGCCACGTGCCGCATCCTCCCACGCGCCACCGACACTCCCCCGGCGCGCGCCACCGCCGGGCCCGTACCGCTCCGCCCGCGCCCGGGACGGCACGGGTGAGCGCGGCAACGGAAGCGGGACGGAGCGGAAGCGGGACGGGGGAACGGAACGGGGGCCGGCGGCAACCCGGGGGGAACCGGGAGAACCGAGCAAAACGGGATAATCCGGGTCGAGCCGGGAGTTCGAGGAGACCGGGGAGGAGCCTTCCCGGGCGGCTCATGGCAGCATCGTCATATGACGCGTAAGCCGCCTTCCAGCGATCCCCGACAGGACACCCCCGAGGTCAGCGCCCCGGAGCGGGCCGCGGCCGGGCTTCCGGCCATCGGCCACGCCCTGCGCATGGCCCAGCAGCAGATGGGTTCGCGGCGTACGGCGCTGACCCTGCTGCGGGTCAACCAGAAGAAGGGGTTCGACTGTCCGGGCTGCGCCTGGCCGGAGGGCGAGAAGCGGCACACCGCGGAGTTCTGCGAGAACGGTGCGAAGGCCGTCGCGGAGGAGGCGACGCTGCGCCGCGTCACCCCGGAGTTCTTCGCCGAGCACCCGGTGTCGGACCTGGCGGAGCGGTCGGGGTACTGGCTGGGGCAGCAGGGCAGGCTGACGCGTCCGATGTACCTGCCGGAGGGCGCCTCGCACTACGAACCGGTGTCCTGGGAGCGCGCGTTCGACATCATCGCGGAGGACCTGGGGGCGCTCGGCTCCCCGGACGAGGCGGTGTTCTACACCTCGGGCCGCACCAGCAACGAGGCCGCCTTCCTCTACCAGCTCTTCGCCCGGGAGTTCGGCACCAACAACCTGCCGGACTGTAGCAACATGTGCCACGAGTCCTCGGGGTCGGCGCTGACCGAGACCATCGGGGTGGGCAAGGGCAGCGTGCTGCTGGAGGACCTCCAGAAGGCGGACCTGATCATCGTCGCCGGGCAGAACCCCGGTACGAACCACCCCCGGATGCTCTCCGCGCTGGAGGAGGCGAAGCGCGGCGGCACCCGGATCATCACGGTCAACCCGCTGCCCGAGGCCGGGATGGAACGCTTCCGCAACCCGCAGAACGCCCGCGGCCTGGCGGGGGGCGGCACCCCGCTGACGGACCTGTTCCTCCAGGTGCGGCTCGGCGGGGACCAGGCGCTCTTCCGGGCGCTGAACCAGTTGATCCTCCAGACCGAGGGAGCGACGGACGAGGAGTTCGTCCGGGAGTACACCCACGGGTTCGAGGAGTTCGCCGCGGCGGCGAGGGCGACCTCCTGGGAGGAGACGCTCGCGGCGACGGGCCTGAGCCGCGAGGAGATCGAGCGGGCGCTGGAGATGGTGCTGGAGTCCCGGCGCGTCGTGGTGTGCTGGGCGATGGGGCTCACGCAGCACAAGCACTCGGTTCCGACCATCCGCGAGGTCGTCAACTTCCTTCTGCTGCGCGGCAACATCGGCCGTCCGGGCGCCGGGGTGTGCCCGGTGCGCGGCCACAGCAACGTGCAGGGCGACCGCACCATGGGGATCTTCGAGCGCCCCGACCCCGCGTTCCTGGACGCGCTGGAGGCCGAGTTCGGGTTCGCCCCGCCGCGTGAGCACGGCTTCGACGTGGTCCGGGCGATCCGCGCCCTCCGGGACGGCCAGGCGGGGGTGTTCTTCGCGATGGGCGGCAACTTCGTGGCCGCCAGTCCGGACACGGAGGTGACGGAGGACGCGATGCGCCGTGCCCGGCTCACCGTCCACGTGTCGACGAAGCTCAACCGCTCGCACTGTGTCACCGGGGCGCGGGCGCTGATCCTGCCGACGCTCGGGCGGACCGAGCGCGACACGAGCGGCGGGGTGGAGCAGTTCGTCACCGTCGAGGACTCCATGGGCATGGTGCACGCCTCGCGGGGGCGTCTCGCCCCGGCGAGCGAGGAGCTGATCTCCGAGACGGCCATCGTCTGCCGGATGGCCCGGCGGGTGCTCGGCTCCGGTTCGCGCACCCCGTGGGAGGAGTTCGAGCGGGACTACGGGCTGATCCGGGACCGGGTCGCCCGCGTCATCCCCGGCTTCGAGGACTTCAACGCCCGCGTGGCCCGTCCCGGCGGCTTCACCCTGCCGCACGCCCCGCGCGACGGGCGGGACTTCCCCACCGCCACCGGCAAGGCGAACTTCACCGCGGCCCCGGTGGAGTACCCGCGCCTGCCCGAGGGGCGGCTGCTGTTGCAGACGCTGCGCTCGCACGACCAGTACAACACCACGATCTACGGGCTGGACGACCGCTACCGGGGGATCAAGAACGGCCGCCGGGTGGTGCTGATCCACCCCGAGGACGCCGCCGCGCTGGGCTTGGCCGACGGCTCGTACGCGGACCTCACCAGCGAGTGGCCGGGCCCGGACGGCGCGGACGGCGTCCCGACGGAGCGCACGGCCCCCGGTTTCCGGGTGGTGCACTACCCGACCGCGCGCGGCTGCGCGGCGGCCTACTACCCGGAGACGAACGTGCTGGTGCCGCTCGACGCGACAGCGGACGTCAGCAACACCCCGGCGAGCAAGTCGGTGGTGATCCGCGTCACCCCCGCATGATCATGAGGCCGGGACCTGGTAGGTCTTGGTAGACGTCGGGAGAAGCGCGAGCAGTTGACGACAGCGCTGCGTACGGCCGCGTACGACAGCCACGGACCAAAGGCGATCGGAGCCGCTGCCCATGGGCGAACAGTCCGAGATCAAGTTCCCCCCGGAGCTGTCCGGGACCACCTTCCCATCGGAGGTCCTGGAGAGGTGGAGCGAGGTCGGCGCGGATCTGCCGGCGCTGTTCTCCGCCGGGCAGTTGGGGGCTCGGATGGGGCTCCGGATCCTGGAGGCGTCTCCGGACCGGGTCGTCGGCACCCTGCCGGTCGAGGGCAACACCCAGCCCTACGGTCTGCTGCACGGCGGCGCCTCGGCGGTGCTCGCGGAGACCCTGGGCTCGATCGGCGCGATGCTGCACGGCGGGCCGCAGAAGTACGCGGTCGGCGTGGACCTCAACTGCACGCACCACCGGGGGCTGCGCTCCGGGCTGGTGACGGGCGTGGCGACGCCCTCCTACCGGGGCCGTTCGGCCGCCACGTACGACGTCGTCATCTCCGACGAGCGGGACAAGCGGATCTGCACGGCCCGGCTCACCTGCATGCTCCGCCCGGGGCAGCCCGCGATGCCGGACCCGGAGGCCGGAGCCCCCTCCGCCTCCTGACCGGTCCCCGGCGTCGGGTGCCGCGCGGCTCCCGACGGGGATCGTCCCCCGGCGCCCGCGCGCGGGCACCCCGGCGGCGGCGAACTCCCGCCCGTCGGCGGGCACTTCACACGCACCCTCCCCTCGTGGCCCCAGCCACGGCGGGAGGGTGCGCCGCTGTCCGGGCGGCGCCCGCGGGGGCGGCTGACGGGCGGTGAGCGGACGCCTGACGGCCGGTCAGGTGGGGCGACGCGCGGACGGACCGCGACCGGGCGGACCGCGCCGTGGGCACTCCGCCCGCCATCCCGTACTCCCCAACGTCCGTTCCCCCAGGGCGAGTTCGGAGGCGCCCTGGGGAGGCACCCCCGCGTCGGGCGGCGCGGCGCGGGAGACTCGCCGCGCACCCGCCCGTGGCGGCTCCGGCGCGCCCGCCCCGTGACCGATTTCCGCCGGTCACCGCAGTCAGCCGGTTCCGGTTCCGGGCCGCCGCGCGTCACAATGCGTAATGTCCGTCCGGGGTGAGACTCCTGGCCGGATTTGACATTCCCACCCCCCTCCCTCAACAGGAAGCGATCACGCACGCTATGCGGACGCGGTGCGTGATCAGAAGAGTCCCCTCCGTATACCAACTGCGGCTTCTCACCGGAAAATCGTCCGCTCCACGGGCGACAGGACCGCCGTGATGCCCGAACACGGGGGTCATAACAAGAGAGTCACATCATTCACTCGACGTCTGCCCGTCCCGACTCCGCAGCAATAGAGTCACCGCCAGTCACCGCGCTCCGGGTCCGCCGGGGCCTCCCGCGTCTGTGCGGGACTTCGCGGCCGCACCGGTTCGCACCATTTCGTACGCCCCGGAACGGCCCCGAGCGCGATCCGGCCGCACGTAACTGACGGCCGTGCCTGGGGAAAGGACTGATCGTGCGTCACCGTTCCTTGTTCACACTCACCGCACTTGCCACGGTAGGTGCCCTCACACTGTCCGCGTGCGGTTCACGCGACGAAGGGGGAAGCGGTGACAGCGGCGAGAAGAAGACCGTCGTCATCGGGCTCGACTCCCCGCTGACCGGCGATCTCTCCGCGCTGGGGCTGGGTATCAAGAACTCGGCCGAACTTGCGGTCAAGGTCGCGAACAAGGAGAACGAGGTCGATGGCATCGAGTTCAAGCTGAAGGCGCTCGACGACCAGGGCCAGGCCGGTACCGGCCAGCAGAACGCCACCAAGCTGGTGGCGGACGAGGAGGTCTACGCGGCGGTCGGCCCGCTCAACTCGCACGTGGGCCAGTCGATGCAGAAGGTCTTCGCCAACGCCAACATGGCGCAGGTCTCGCCCGCCAACACCGCGCCCCAGCTGTCGCAGGGGCCGGACTGGCAGAAGGGCAAGAAGGAGCGCCTCTTCGAGAACTACTTCCGCACGTCCACCACGGACGCGGTGCAGGGGCCGTTCGCCGCCCGGTACCTGTACGAGAAGAAGAAGTTCACCAAGGGCTACATCATCGATGACAAGAAGACCTACGGCGCGGGTCTGGCCGGGACCTTCACCAAGGAGTTCAAGCGGCTCGGCGGGAAGGTCGTCGGCAGCGACAACGTGAACCCGGAGGACCGGGACTTCTCGGCCGTCGCCACCAAGGTCGCCAACTCCAAGGCCGACTTCGTCTACATAGGCAGCGAGTACCCGACGGGCGCCCCGCTGGCCGCGCAGATCAAGAAGGCGGGCGGGAAGATGCCCACCGTCGGCGGCGACGCGCTGTTCAGCGCCGAGTACGTCAACCTGCACAAGAAGAAGTCCGAGGGCGACATGGCCACCTCGGTCGGCGCCCCGCTGGAGACCCTCGACACCGCGCGCGAGTTCATGAAGAACTACAAGGCCGAGGGGTACAAGGAGGCCTACGAGGCCTACGGCGGCTACTCGTACGACAGCGCCTGGGCCATCATCCAGGCCGTGAAGGAGGTCGTCGAGAAGAACGACGGCGAGCTGCCGGGCGACCACCAGGAGGCCCGGAAGCAGATCGCCGAGGCCGTCCAGGACGTGAAGTTCGAGGGCGTGACCGGCACCGTCGGCTTCGACAAGTACGGCGACACCCTGAACAAGCAGCTGACCGTCTACGAGGTCAAGGGCGGCAAGCACAAGCCCGTCGAGACCGGCACGTTCAAGGAGAACTGAACCCACCGCCTTCCGTCCCCCTGACCGCGCTGCGCGGGGGCGCCAACAGCGCCCCCGCGCAGTCGTATCCGACACTTCTCCGGAGGAACCCCGGTGCACGATCTGCCGGATCAGCTGGCGAACGGCCTGGCGCTCGGCGCGCTCTACGGACTCATCGCTATCGGTTACACGATGGTCTACGGCATCGTTCAGCTCATCAACTTCGCCCACGGCGAGATATTCATGATCGGGGGCTTCGGCGCCCTCACCGCCTGGCTCATCCTTCCCGAGGGGACCGGGCTGGCACTCGCGCTGCCCCTCATGATCCTGTTCGCCGTCACCTGCTCGGTACTGGTCGCGGTGGGGGCGGAACGCTTCGCCTACCGGCCGCTGCGCGGCGGGCCCCGCCTCTCCCCGCTGATCACCGCGATCGGCCTGTCCCTCGCGCTCCAGCAGGCGGTCTGGGCCTTCTACCCGGACGCCAAGAAGGCCCGTCCGTTCCCGCAGTTCGGCGGCGCGGACATCAACCTGGGGTTCGTGCACATCCCCCGGGAGGACCTGTTCATCTTCATCGCGGCGCCGGTCTGCATGATCGCGCTCGGCTTCTTCGTCTCCAAGACGCGGACCGGCCGGGCGATGCAGGCCACCTCGCAGGACCCGGACACCGCCAAGCTGATGGGCGTCAACACCGACCGCATCATCGTCATGGCGTTCGCCATCGGCGCGGCCTTCGCCGCGATCGCCGCGATCGCGCAGGGCTTCAAGACCGGTGAAGTGCAGTTCCGCATGGGCTTCATCGCCGGTCTCAAGGCGTTCACCGCGGCGGTGCTGGGTGGCATCGGGAACATCTACGGCGCCATGGTCGGCGGGCTCGCACTGGGCGTCGCCGAGGCCATGGCCATCGCGTACATCGGGGACATCCCGGGCATGGAGCAGTTCGGTGGCGGGTCCTGGAAGGACATGTGGGCCTTCATCCTGCTCATCCTGGTGCTGCTGATCCGGCCACAGGGCATCCTCGGCGCACGCGTCACGGATCGGGCGTGATAGCGATGACCACGGACAGCACCACGATCACCGAGTCCGGCCGGGTACCCGGCGTCCTTCCGCTCTCCGCCCGCGCGGCGCGAGCGACCACCGGCGTCGGCGCGGTCATCGCCTTCGCCAGCACCTTCCTCCCGTGGACCTGGACCACCGCGTTCCCGGGGAACCTCACCGTCACCGCCTACCCCGGCGGGCTCCAGCTGCTGACCCTGACCGGCGCGGTGCTCACCGTCGCGCTGCTGCTGGCCGCGGCCGGCACGCGGGGGCTGCGCTGGCTGACCCCTGGCGGCCCGCACAGCGCGATCCTGCTGGTCGCGCTGGGGACGTTCGCCACCACCGGTTACACCGCGGGCGCCATCTCCGTCGAACTGGGCGGGCTGGTCAACCTGGAGCCCGGCGCCTACGTGGCGGTGGGCGGCGCGCTGATCGCGCTGGTCGGCGCGCTGGGACTCCCGGCCGACCTGCCGGCCGAGGGGGACGGGGGCCAACCCGCCGGAGTCTGGGGGCGGTTCCGCCACTCCCTCCGGGCGCCCCAGCCCGACGGCGCGCGGGAGCTGCCCTCCTGGGCGGAGATCCTGATCATCTGCGCCTCCTGCGCGATCGCGCTGTACGTCTTCGCGTACGGCATCGAGGCCGAGGACGGTCCGCCCTTCATCGGCTTCCTGGTCTTCGCCGCCTTCGGCGCCCCGGCGCTGGGCCGCGCGGGGCTCACCCGGCGGCTGTCCGGGCTGGCCGCCAAGCACCGCAACGTGACGCTGGCGGCGGCCTTCGTCGCCGCGATGATGTTCCCGTTCACGCAGGCCAACGAGGCGTACACCAGCATCGCCGTCAGCGTGCTGATCTTCGCCACGGTCTCGCTCGGGCTGAACATGGTGGTCGGCCTCGCGGGCATCCTCGACCTCGGCTACGTGGCCTTCCTCGGCGTCGGCGCGTACACCGCGGCGCTGGTGTCCGGGGCCCCGACCTCCGCGTTCGACGTGCAGTTCCCGTTCTGGGCGGCGGTACTGACGGGCGCGGCCGTGGCCCTGGTATTCGGGCTCATCATCGGCTTCCCCTCGCTGCGGCTGCACGGCGACTACCTCGCCATCGTCACCCTGGGCTTCGGTGAGATCTTCCGGATCGCGATGCAGAACCTGGACGGCGACTCGGGCCCGAACGTGACCAACGGCCCGAACGGCATCCCGAACATCCCGGACCTGGAGCTGTTCGGCTTCAACTTCGGTGAGACGCACACGGTGTTCGGGTTCGAGCTGGGCCGGTTCGCCAACTACTACCTGCTGATGCTGCTGTTCACCGCGATCGTGGTGACCATCTTCCGGCGGTCGGACAACTCCCGGATCGGCCGGGCCTGGCTGGCGATCCGGGAGGACGAGACGGCCGCGCGCGCCATGGGGGTCAACGCGTTCCGGCTCAAGCTGATGGCCTTCGCGCTCGGCGCGACCCTGGCCGGTATGGCGGGGACGGTGCTGGCGCACGTCGAGTTCTCGGTGAACCCGGAGTCGTACAAGTTCGTCCACTCGGCGCCGCCGAACTCCGCGTTCCTGCTGATCGCGGTGATCCTGGGCGGGATGGGCACGGTCAGCGGACCGCTGATCGGCGCCGCGCTGCTCTACCTGATCCCGGCCAAGTTGCAGTTCATGGCCGACTACCAGCTGCTGCTCTTCGGTATCGCGCTCGTGCTGCTGATGCGCTTCCGCCCGGAGGGTCTGGTGGCCGACCGGCGCAAGCAGCTGGAGTTCCACGCTCCGCCACCGGGTTCGACCGGCGGCGGGCCCAGCGTCCTCAGCAAGACGGAGGCGTGAGAAGAGATGACGACCACGACCACCACACCGGAGCCGGGTGCCCCGGCGGGCGGCGGCGCCACCGTGCTGGACGCCACCGGCGTGACCATGCGCTTCGGCGGGCTGACGGCGGTGCACGACGTCGACCTGACCGTGGGCGCCGGGGAGATCGTCGGGCTGATCGGGCCGAACGGCGCGGGCAAGACGACCTTCTTCAACTGCCTCACCGGGCTGTACGTCCCGACCGAGGGGACGGTCCGCTACCGGGGCACGGTGCTGCCGCACCGCTCGCACCTGGTCACCCAGGCGGGCATCGCCCGGACGTTCCAGAACATCCGGCTGTTCGCCAACATGACCGTGCTGGAGAACGTCCTCGTCGGACGGCACACCCGGACCAACGAGGGGCTGTTCTCCGCGCTGCTGCGCGGCCCGGGCTTCCGCCGGGCGGAGCGCGAGTCGGAGGAACGGGCCATGGAACTCCTGGAGTTCACCGGCCTCGCGAGCAAGCGGGACCACCTCGCGCGCAACCTCCCCTACGGCGAGCAGCGCAAGCTGGAGATCGCCCGAGCGCTGGCCAGCGACCCGGGACTGCTGCTGCTCGACGAGCCGACGGCCGGGATGACCGGCGCGGAGACCACGGCCACCCGGGAACTCGTCCTCTCCATCCGGGAGCAGGGCACCGCGGTGCTCGTCATCGAGCACGACATGCGGTTCATCTTCAACCTCTGTGACCGGGTCGCGGTCCTGGTGCAGGGCGAGAAGCTGATCGAGGGGACACCCGCGGTCGTGCAGAGGGACGAGCGGGTGGTGGCCGCCTATCTGGGCACCCCCTTCGAGGGCGAGCCGGGGGCCGAGGAGGCCGAGGAGGTCCGCGCCGCCGAGGAAAGGGCGCACGGCTCCGAGCCCTCGGACGGTCGGGGGACGCCGGGCCGGGACGCGAAGGACGGGACGGCCGCCCCGGAAGGAGACGATCACTGATGGCGCTGCTCGAAGTGGAGAACCTGCGGGTCGCCTACGGCAAGATCGAGGCCGTCAAGGGCATCTCGTTCCAGGTCGAGGAGGGCCACGTCGTCACCCTGATCGGGACGAACGGCGCGGGCAAGACCACCACGCTGCGGACGCTCTCCGGCCTGCTGAAGCCGGTCGCCGGGAAGGTCACCTTCAACGGCGAGGTGCTGAACGGGGTGGGCGCGCACAAGGTCGTCGCCAAGGGCCTCGCGCACTCCCCGGAGGGCCGGCGGATCTTCCCCCGGCTCACCATCGAGGAGAACCTGCTGCTGGGCGCGTTCCTGCGGAAGGACAGCGCGGAGATCGACCGGGACGTGGAGTGGTCCTACGAGCTGTTCCCGATCCTCGGCTCCCGCCGCAGGCAGCAGGCCGGCACGCTCTCCGGTGGTGAGCAGCAGATGCTGGCGATGGCGCGGGCCCTGATGTCCCGTCCGAAGCTGCTGATGCTGGACGAGCCGTCGATGGGCCTCTCCCCGATCATGATGCAGAAGATCATGGAGACCATCAGCGAGCTGAAGTCACAGGGCACCACGATCCTGCTGGTCGAGCAGAACGCGCAGGCCGCGCTCTCGCTCGCGGACCACGGGCACGTGATGGAGATCGGCGAGATCGCGCTCTCCGGAACCGGCGAGGAGTTGCTGCACGACGAGTCGGTGCGCAAGGCCTACCTCGGCGAGGACTGACGCCCGGGCGGTCCCGGAACCAGGCCGCGGCCCCCGTTCCCACCGGGAACGGGGGCCGCGGCGTGGGTGGCTCAGGCGTCGTCGCGCTGCTGCCGCTTCTCCTCGGAGTCGGCGATCACGGCCTCCGCGACCTGCCGCATGGAGAGCCGCCGGTCCATGGAGGTCTTCTGGATCCACCGGAACGCGGCGGGCTCGGTCAGTCCGTACTCGGTCTGGAGGACGGACTTGGCGCGGTCGACGAGCTTCCGCGTCTCCAGCCGCTGGGTGAGGTCGGCGACCTCCGACTCCAGCGCCCGCAGTTCGGTGAAGCGGGAGACCGCCATCTCGATGGCCGGGACCACGTCACTCTTGCTGAACGGCTTGACGAGGTAGGCCATGGCCCCGGCGTCCCGCGCCCGCTCGACCAGCTCGCGCTGGGAGAAGGCGGTCAGCATCAGCACCGGCGCGATGCTCTCGGCCGCGACGCTCTCGGCGGCCGAGATCCCGTCGAGCACCGGCATCTTCACGTCGAAGATGCACAGGTCGGGGCGGTGTTCGCGGGCCAGCTCGACCGCCCGCTGGCCGTCGCCCGCCTCACCGACGACGGTGTAGCCCTCCTCCTCCAGCATCTCCTTGAGATCCATCCGGATCAGCGCCTCGTCCTCGGCGATCACGACGCGGGTGGTGTGCGGGGGCACGTGCGCGCTGGCCTCGTCGGCGCCGTCCGCCTCCTGGGCGGTCCTGAGGTCCTGGGGGGTGGGGGGCTCGGGCTCTTCCGCGGTGCTCACTGTGATCCTCGTAGCTCCTGGTATTCACACCGGATGGGAACACGAGCTTACCTAGATCCTGTAAGGTGGCCTTACAGCGGGTGCCCGCTGACCTTCCTTTCGAAGGTTGCCCCGGTAGTCCAACGGCAGAGACGATGGCCTCAAAAACCATAAAGTGTGGGTTCGAATCCCACCCGGGGCACTTTACCTTCGATTCCTAGATCGCGACTCCTTTCGTCGCCCCCGCGCGCCCACCCCACGCCGCCGGACCACTCCCCACATGTCCCGTTTGCTCGACCAACTCGGGCCCGTCGTGGACGAGTTCAGGACGTCCCCGGAGAGCCGGACCGGGCACCGCACGCAATCATCCCTTCGGGCGAACAGCCGGGCAAAACCGCCGAAGCCCCCGCTTCACGGCCCTACGTTGGGTGCGCCTCTGCCCCCGCCGGACCGGTATCCCCACCGTCCGTCACGCGTCAGCGAAAGAGCCACCCATGCCCGCGCCCCCCGATCCCGCCTGCCCGCTCGCCGGTGGAGCCAGCGGCCCCGCCGCGCTCCGCCCGCTGGTCGACACGGTGCTCGACGCCCTCGCCGACGGCGCCGCCACCCGCTGTGGACCGCTGCCGCGCGGCGGACCGGCCCGCACCGCCGCCCGGCTCCGCGCCACCGTCGACCACGTCCTCCCGGAGCGGGGCACCGGCGCCCACGAGGCGCTCTACAGCCTGGTCCACGCGCTGGCCGAGGGCGCCGCCGACCCGGCCGACCCGCAGTGCGCCGCCCATCTCCACTGCCCGCCACTCGCCGTCGCCACCGCCGCCGACCTCGCCGCGAGCGCGCTCAACCCCTCGCTGGACTCCTGGGACCAGGCCCCCGCCGCGTCCGAACTGGAGGCGCTGGTCTGCCGGGAGCTGGCGACGCTGGTCTTCGGCCCGGCCGCCGCCCGGGCCGACTCGCTCGTCACCACCGGCGGCACCGAGGCCAACCAGCTCGCCCTGCTCCTCGCCAGGGAGCGCGCCCCCGCCCCGCCGCTGGTCGTCCGTGGGGCCGCCGCCCACCACAGCGTCCACCGCGCCGCCTGGCTGCTGGGGCTGCCCGAGCCGCTGACCGTCCCCACCCCGCGCGGGGTGCTCGACCCCGCGGCGCTGGACACCGCGCTGACCGCCGCGGCGGCACCGCCCGGCTCCGTCCTCGTGGTGGCGACGGCGGGCACCACCGACACCGGGGCGGTCGACCCGCTGCCCGAGGTCGCCGAGACCGCCCGGCGGCACGGCGCGCGACTCCACGTGGACGCCGCCTACGGCGGACCGCTGCTCTTCTCCTCCCGGCTGCGGCACCGGCTCGCCGGGCTGGAACAGGCCGACACCGTCAGCTTCGACCTGCACAAGTTCGGCTGGCAGCCGGTCGCGGCCGGGCTGCTCGCGGTGCCGGACCGCGCGGCGCTCCAGCCGCTGGGCCACCGCGCCGACTACCTCAGCGCCGAGGACGACGTGGACGCGGGCCTGCCCGACCTGCTCGGCCGCTCCCTGCGGACCACCCGCCGCCCGGACGTCCTCAAACTGGCCGTCACCCTACGGGCGTTGGGCCGGTCCGGGGTCGGCGCCCTGGTCGAGCGGGCCTGCGAGGCCGCCGGCTGGCTGGCCGACCTGGTCCGCGCCGACCCGCACTGGGAGCTGCGCGGCGAACCCGGCCTCTCCACGGTGCTGTTCCGCCCCCGGGGGGCCAGCGCGCGCGAGGTCGCGGCCGTCCGCCGGCGGCTGCTGTTCGACGGCCGGGCGGTGCTCGGCCGGGCCCGGGCCGGGGACGGCCTCTGGCTGAAGGCGACCCTGCTCAACCCGCATCTGACCCGGGACGACCTGCACGCGCTGCTCAAACTGGTGCGGGACGCCGCCCCCGAGCGGGGAGCGGCGCCGGGGCCCGGCCATCCGACCGCACCGGAAGGAGTCCACCCATGACCGCGTTCGAAGGCCCCGACGCCCAGCGACGGCGGTCCGCCCCCGCGTACCCGCCGGGCGCGCCGCGCGTGCCGCCGCCCGCCGTTTCCACGACGTCCATGGCGTCCGCGGCCTCCGCGAACCCCCAGCCCGGCCCGGCCACCCAGCGGTTCGGCCGTCAGCCCGCCCCGTACGACCTGGCCGGGATCGGCGTCGGGCCGTTCAACCTCTCGCTGGCCGCCCTCGGTCAGGGGGTGCCCCGGCTGCGGCTGGCCTGCTTCGAGCGGAACCCTGCCTTCCACTGGCATCCGGGGCTGCTCATCGAGGGCAGCACGCTCCAGGTGCCGTTCCTCGCCGACCTGGTGACCATGGCGGACCCGTCCAGTCCCTGGTCGTTCCTGCGCTACCTCCGCGCCCACGACCGGCTCTTCCCGTTCTACGTCGCCGAGCGCTTCCACATCGACCGGGCCGAGTACGACGCGTACTGCCGCTGGGTCAGCGAGGGGCTCGGCGCCGCTCCCGGCGGGGACGGCACCGGTCTGCACTTCGGCCACCGGGTCGACGCGGTGCGCTGGGACCCGGAG
This sequence comes from Streptomyces sp. AJS327, assembly GCF_013450295.1. Taxonomy (GTDB): domain Bacteria; phylum Actinomycetota; class Actinomycetes; order Streptomycetales; family Streptomycetaceae; genus Streptomyces. The sequence goes on along the minus strand of NZ_SKBR01000001.1, from coordinate 1,400,522 downwards.
TTCGGCGTCTTCGAGGTGGACTACACCCGTACCGGCGAGCCGGAGGACTCCCCCACCGCCACCGGCCGGGCGCACGCGCGGCACCTCGCCCTCGGCATCGGCACCGCGCCGCACGTGCCCGGGCCGCTGCGCCCGCTGGCCGAGGCGCCGGAGACCCCGGTGATCCACTCGGCGGACTACCTCAGGCACCGGGAGACGCTGCTGGCGGCGGACCACGTCACGGTGATCGGCTCCGGCCAGTCCGGCGCCGAGATCCTGCTCGACCTGCTGCGCCGCCGCCCGCGGGGCCAGGAGGGCCTGCACTGGCTGACGCGCAGCGCCGCCTTCGCGCCCATGGAGTACAGCAAGCTCGGGCTGGAGCACTTCACCCCGGACTACACCCGCTACTTCCACGGACTCTCCGAACCCGCCCGGGACGTGCTGCTCCCGCGCCAGTGGCAGCTGCACAAGGCGGTCGACCACGAGACGCTCGCCGCCATCCACGACGAGCTGTACCGCCGCACCCTCGGCGGGGGCTGGCCGGACGCGGTACTCGTCCCGGGCGTACGGGTGCGCACGGCGGGCCGGATCGGCCCGGGCCGCGTCGAACTCCACCTGGAGCACGTCGAGCAGAACGAGCGCACCACGCTGACGACGGACGCGGTGGTGCTGGCCACCGGCTACCGCGAGCGCTCCTTCGAGGAGCTGCTGCCCACGCTCGCGCCCGCGATCCTCCGGGACGCCTCCGGGCGCCCCCGGATCGACGGGCGCTACCGCCTCGTCACGGACTCCCGGGTGCGCGGCTCGATCTTCGTGCAGAACGCGGAGCGGCACACCCACGGGGTGGGCGCCCCCGACCTGGGACTCGCCGCGCACCGCAGCGCGACCATCCTCAACACCCTCTCCGGCCGGGCGGTCTACCCCCTGCCCACCCGCACCGCCTTCACCACCTTCGGGCTGCGCGGCGCCACGGGACACACCCCTCCCCCCGCCGGTCCCCCCGCCGTCCAGCCCGCCCGTACTCCGGCCGCGCCGCCTCGTACGGAGGCCGGGGCGCAGAGCTGAGGAAGCGGTCGCGGAGCCCCGCCGCGCCCGCGCCCGGCGGTGCGTCCCGGGTCCCGGCGTGATCGGCGCCCCGCCGGGCGCGGCTCTGCCACGCTGTGGCCATGACGTCCATATCCACCGGGCCCGACGCGCCCGCCCAGGAGCCCGCGAGCGGGCCGCACTCCTACGGCACCCCGGAGGTGCCGAAGCTCATGGTCAAAGGCGAGGCGGAGTTCGAGACCGACCCGGAGACCGCGCGCCTCAGCGTGACCGTCAGCTCGCGCGGACCGGACCGGCGCGGCGCGCTGGAGGACCTGAACCGGCGCAACTCCCAGGTGCTGGACCTGACGCGGGAGTACGGCGAGGCGGTGGAGAAGGTGGAGACCGGCTCCCTCACCGTACGGCCGGAGTTGAGCGACCGGGGCCGCAAGGAGCGGGTGCGCGCCCACCTCGGGACCGTGCGGCTCACGGTCACCGTCCAGGACTTCACCGTGCTCGGTGAACTGACGGGCCGCCTGGCCGACTTGGAGCTGACGACGGTCAACGGGCCGTGGTGGGGGCTGCGTCCACGCTCCGCCGCGCACCGTGAGGCACGACAGCTGGCCGTACGCGAGGCCGTGTCCCGTGGCAGGGAACTGGCGGAGGCGCTGGGCAGCGAACTGACCGCGCTGCTGGAGCTGACGGACACCGGTGGCGGCGGCACCTCCCCGCCGCCCCCGCCCGCCCCGGGGATGACACGGTCCGCGTACGCCGGGGCCCCCGAACCGGCCCCGGCCTTCGACCTGGAGCCCCAGCGGCAGACGGTCACCGCGCGGGTGAGCGCGCGCTTCGCGATCAGCCCGCCCCGCCTGTGAGCGCACCCCGATCCGTGCGCCCGAGGGGACAGCGCCCTTCCTGAACGGCACCTTCCCTGAACGGCCACCCACTCGTGCGCGGCACCCACTCGTGCGTGCGGCCCCCTCCTGACCGGTCACCCGCTGGTCCGCCTCCGGCGCGGGCCTCGTCCGCCGCCGCCCCCTTCGGGCCCGCCGCCTCGCGCGGAGGCGGCGGGCCCGGGGCCGGGCCGGTATCCGGCCCCGTACCGGGCGCGGCGGCGGGGGTTCCGGGTGCCGTCCACGACACCGGTGGCCGCCGGTGCGACGTGGGAGTGCGGTGCCGGTGTGGGCCGGTGTGACGGTAGGGGGCGGCCGGGAGGCTCCGGCGTGCTCAGAAGAGCGAGTCCTCGCCCACTTTATTAGTTGTCAACCGCCTTCTCCCGGCGGAAGGTTGCCGCATTCTCCGAGCACGGCTCCCTACCGACAGGTAAGACGTAGGCTCGGCGGCATGCGCCGAGCAAAGATCGTCAGCACGCTGGGGCCCGCCACCGACTCGTACGAGCAGATCACAGCGCTTGTCGAAGCCGGGATGGACGTCGCCCGGTTCAACATGAGCCATGGTTCGCACGCCGAACACGAGGAGCGCTACCACCGGGTGCGAAACGCCGCCGAACGGACCGGGCGCAACGTCGGCGTTCTCGCGGACCTTCAAGGCCCGAAGATCAGACTCGGTACCTTCCGGGAGGGGCCGGTACTCCTTGAACGCGGCGACACCTTTGACATCACCGTGGAGGAGTGCGCGGGGGACGGCTCGGTCTGCGGCACCACCTACCCCGGCCTGACCTCGGACGTCGGCCCCGGCGACCAGATCCTGGTGGACGACGGCCGGGTCGCTCTGGAGGTCACGGACGTCAGCCATCCGCTGGTGCGGACGGTCGTCGTGGAGGGCGGGATGGTCTCCGACCACAAGGGCCTGAACCTGCCCGGTGCCGCCGTCTCCGTCCCCGCGCTGTCCGAGAAGGACGTGGCCGACCTGCGCTGGGCGCTGCGCGTCGGCGCCGACCTCATCGCGCTCTCCTTCGTGCGCGACGGCGAGGACATCCGCGAGGTCCACCGGGTGATGGAGGAGGAGGGCCGCTATCTGCCGGTCCTCGCCAAGCTGGAGAAACCCCAGGCGGTGCGGAACCTGGAGGCCATCGTCGACGCCTTCGACGGCGTGATGGTGGCGCGGGGCGACCTCGGCGTGGAGATGCCGCTGGAGGCGGTGCCGCTGGTGCAGAAGCGCGCGATCAAGCTGTGCCGCCGGAACGCCAAGCCCGTCATCGTCGCCACGCAGATGCTGGACTCCATGATCGACGCCTCGCGGCCGACCCGCGCCGAGGCGTCGGACGTCGCCAACGCCGTGCTGGACGGCACCGACGCGGTGATGCTCTCGGGCGAGACCAGCGTCGGCGCGTATTTCCTGGAGACGGTGCGCACCATGAGCCGGATCGTGGTGGCCGCCGAGGAGGAGACGCTCGCCAAGGGCCTCCCCCCGCTGACCCGTTCCGACAAGCCCCGTACGCAGGGTGGTTCGGTGGCCCGGGCGGCGGCCGAGCTGGGTGACTTCCTCGGTGCGAAATTCCTGGTCGCCTTCACCCAGTCCGGGGACACCGTCCGCCGGCTGTCCCGGTACCGCTCGCCGATCCCGGTGCTCGCCTTCACCCCGGAACCGGCGACCCGCGCCCAGCTCAACCTCACCTGGGGAGTGGAGAGTTTCCTCGGCCCGACGGTCGAGAGCACCGACGAGATGGTTGACCAGGTGGACGAGCAGCTGCTCAAGCTGGACCGCTGCGAGAAGGGCGACCTCGTGATCATCACGGCCGGATCCCCGCCCGGCGTCCCGGGCTCCACCAATCTGGTCCGCGTCCACTACATCGGCGAGGACGACACCGCCCCGCGCCTCTGATCCGCCCCTCGCCTCTGCTCCGTCCGGCGCCCCCGCTCCGTCACGCGTCCCGGCACGGACGGCGCCGCCATCCGCGCCGCGCCCGGACGTCCTCACCCCGGAGCCCCGCGCCGCGTCCGGACACCCGCGCCCAGCCCGCCCGCGTCCCGCCCAGCGCGCCGAGCCCCGACCGGACACCCGCACCGCGCCGCCCGCGTCCCGTGCGCGGGTAGCCCGGCGGGGAGCGCCGTGCCCGCCGGGCTTCCGCTCCCCGCGCCGCGCGCGCCCGGGTCCGCGCGGCGCGGGACTCCCCTCTGCCGCCAACGGGCCCACCCGGCGGGCCGGTTGGGCCCTCCCCGCGTGAGGCGGGTGGGCCGGGCGGGCCCTGCCGTGCGGAGGGCGTCACGGCGGCCGAACCACGATCTCTCGTCACGGGGCTTGTCCCGATATTCTCGCCCGAAGGGGACGAACCCGCCCGGTGGCCACCGCCCTCGCGGTGCGGACACCCGCCCGGCCTCCGCCACGACCGGCCCGGAACACCCAGGGGGCGGGACGGCGGACCGGAACGGGGCACCGGCGGGCCCGGCCCGGTCCCGGCAGCCCACGGTCGCGTCATCGCGGCTGGTCACGGCGGGGGCGTGGGATCGGCCTGGTGCGCACACCCCCGGTGCCCCGGCATAGGCTCGGGTCCGCGCGGCGGCCCCGTGGCCGGGAAGTCCCCGCACGACCGAACGACCCGGACAGGGACAGGCTGATGACGAAGACGAACAGCGGAACGAGCGAGACGGACGCGCGCGGCACGACGGACGGATCCACCCCGGACACCGGGGTCGACCCGGCGGTGCGGGAGGAGCTGACCTCGTTGCGGGACAGCATCGACAACATCGACGCGGCCGTGGTGCACATGCTCGCCGAGCGGTTCAAGTGCACCCAGCGGGTCGGCCGTCTCAAGGCGGAGCACGACCTGCCGCCCGCCGACCCGGAACGCGAGTCCCGGCAGATCGCCCGGCTCCGGCAGCTCGCGGCGAGCGCCCGGCTCGATCCGGCGTTCGCCGAGAAGCTGCTCAACTTCATCATCGCCGAGGTGATCCGGCACCACGAGCAGATCGCGGACGGCTCCGATCCGACCCCCGACCCGCTCGGCGGCCCCGGGTACCCCGGCGCCTCCTGACCCGCCCGTCCCTCGCCCCGTCCCCTCCCCGTCCCCTCCCCGTCCCCTCCTCGTCCCACCCGGGTCGCGCCTGTCCGCCCGGACCGGTGACGGATCGTCCCGGGGCTCCCGGGGGCCACGGGAGGCGTGTGCCGGACGGCGCCCGCGTGGGGGTGGTCGAACGGCGGCGCGGCGGCGGGTTTCGGCCATCCCGCGCCGGGCCGCGTGGTCCGGCCGATCCGACGGAACGGAGCGCCGCCCGGGCCACCGGCGCTCCCCGGCGGACAGCGCCTCCTCGCCACGTACGGCGGGGGCGGAGGCGGTTCGGACGTACGGCCGGGGCGTCATCCGTCTCCGGCCGTACGAGCGTCCCAACGACCGGCCCGGCGAACGGGGTTCGCCGGACGGCCGGGCGGACAGTTGGGTGGACGGCCGGGCGAGCGGGCCCAACGGGCGGGCCCCGGGCGGCCGTTCAGCAGCCGCCCCGGTCCCGTCCGGGGCCGCCGGAGGTGCCCGGGTCCCGTCCGGGGCCGCCCGAAGGCCCGCCCGGCCTCAGCCCGAGGCGGAGCGGACACGCAACGCCCGGCGCAGATCGTCGAGTTGGTCCACCAGCTGACGGCGCAGCGCGGGCAGCGGAGCGCCGGAGCGCAGACACTCCTCACCCCGCCGCCGGGTTTCCTCGTCGACGACGCGGGGGAAGGCGAAGCGGCCGGCGGCGTACGCGACGGCGGAGCCCCGGCGTTCCGCGAGCGGCAGCACGTCGGTGAAGTAGCGGTCGGCGAACTCCTGGACCAGGGGCTGCTGTTCGGGCTGCCAGAAGCCCTGCGCGGTGGCGATGAACAGGTAGTTGGAGAGGGTGTCCGGCTCGTCGAACATCGCGGCCCAGGCGGCGGCCTTGCTCGCGGGGTCGGGTAGCGCGGCGTGGCAACGGGCCGCCCCCTCCTGCCCGGTGGCGCTCGGGTCGTCGGCCAGCGCCCGGTCGACGCCGTCCGCGTCCACCCCGCCGAGGACGGCGAGCCGTAGCAACAGCCGCCAGCGCAGCTCCGCGTCGAGCCGGGGCCCGCCGGGGATGCCTCCGGCGGCGCGCCAGGAGCGCAGCCGCTCGGGGTCGGTGACGCTGTCGATCAGGTGCCGGGCCGCGGTCAGGGCGCGCCCCGCGCCGTCCTCGTCCGCGCCGCGCAGCAGTTCCTCGCAGACCCGGGCGAGCCCGGCGAGGGCGGCGTCCCGCTCCTCCGCGGGCAGGTAGCGGTCCGCGATCTGGGTGCGCGCGAAGCCGAGGACGCCGTGCACGACGGCGTTGTCGGTCTCCCTCGGCAGGTGGTCACCGAGCAGCTCCAGGTAGGCGCCGGGCGGCAGTTCGGCGTCCCGCACCTGGTCGCGCACGGTGTTCCACACCACGGCGCGGGAGAGCGGGTCGGGCAGCCCGGAGAGCGAACGGCGCAGCGTGGCCCAGGAGTCCGGGTCGAGGCGGACCTTGGCGTAGGACAGGTCCCCGTCGTTGGGCAGGACGAGGGCGGGGCGCGGCCCGCCGAAGCTGAGGACGGTCTCCTCGCTGGCGCTGAACTCGCCGCTCGCGCCGGGTTCCTGGCCGCCGCCGGGCAGGTCGCGCGCGGGGCGGTCGCGCGGCACCAGGCGTCCCGGGTCGCCGGGTGCCCAGTCGTAGAGGCCGAACGCCAGCCGGTGCGGGCGCTCGCCGGTGTGTGTCACGGTGAGCCGCCAGCCGTCGCCGCCCGCCGTGTCTGACGCGTCCGCCGTGCCGCTCGCCGCGTCCGCACCGTCGCTGACCCGGGTGGTGAGGGTGTCCACGCCGGTGGTGCGCAGCCAGCGCTCCGCCCAGCCGTGCACGTCGCGGTCGGTGGAGGCGTGCGCGAGGGAGTCGATGAAGTCGGCGAGGGTGGCGTTGCCGAAGCGGTGCCGGGCGAAGTGCTCGTTGATTCCGGCGAGGAAGGTCTTCTCGCCCAGCCAGGCGACGAGTTGGCGGAGCGCCGAGGCGCCCTTGGCGTAGGAGATGCCGTCGAAGTTGAGCCGGGCCGCCGCGGTGTCGGGGACCGCCTCCGGGTCGGGCGCCACCGGGTGCGTCGAGGGGCGCTGGTCCGCGTCGTACCCCCAGGTCTTGCGGGTGACGGCGAAGTCCGTCCATGGGTCGGTGAACCGGGTGGACTCGGCGAGCGTCTGGTACCCCATGTACTCGGCGAAGGACTCGTTCAGCCAGATGTCGTCCCACCAGCGCAGGGTGACCAGGTCGCCGAACCACATGTGCGCCATCTCGTGCGCGATGACCATGCCCCGGGTCTGCCGTTCGGTGTCGGTGACGGCGGAGCGGTAGACGAACTCGTCGCGGAAGGTGACGAGTCCGGGGTTCTCCATGGCGCCGGAGTTGAACTCCGGGACGAACGCCTGGTCGTAGGAGTCGAAGGGGTAGGGCTCGTCGAAGATCTCGTGGTAGCGGTCGAAGCAGCGCCGGGTGAGGTCGAGGAGTTCCTCGGCGTCGGCGTCCAGGTGCGCCGCCAGGGAGCGCCGTACGTGCAGCCCGAAGGGGATCCCGGCGTGCTCGGTCCGCACCGAGTGGTAGGGCCCGGCGGCGACGGCCATGAGGTAGGTGCTGATCGGTGGGGTCGGCGCGCACTCCCAGCGGCCCTCGTCCGGCTCCCCCAGCCGCCGGGCGACGCCGTTGCCCAGCACCGTCCATTCGGGCGGCGCGGTGACCCGCACCGCGTGCACGGCCTTGAGGTCCGGCTGGTCGAAGCAGGGGAAGACCTTCGGGGCGTCGGACATGCAGCACTGGGTGTAGAGGTAGGTGCGTCCGTCGGCCGGGTCCGTGAAGCGGTGCATGCCCTCCCCGACGCGGGAGTAGGGCATGTCGGCCCGCACCCGCAGCTCGTGCTCGCCCTCGGTGAGGCCGCGCAGCGGCAGCCGCCCGTCGGCGAGCGCGGCCGGGTCCAGCTCCGCCCCGTCCAGTACGGCGCGGCGCAGGGTGACCGGCCGCAGCTCCAGGAAGGTGTCCGCCTCCGGCTCGGACACGGTGAAGCGGATCACGGTGTCGGAGCCGAAGACCTCCTCGCCCCGGGTGAGGTCGAGGTCGATCTCGTAGCGCTGAACGTCCAGGAGCCGGGCTCGGTGCCGCGCTTCGGCGCGTGTCAGTACGGACATGCGCGCCATGGTGCCGCACCCGCCCGGGGCGCCGCACGGCGGTCCGGGAACGCCCCGGGCGGGCCGTCACGGTGGGGCGGGCGCCCGGCCTCCGGCCCGACGGGGCCCGTACAGTGGCGCTGACCGAGGAAGGGCGGGGGCGGATGGCGGCTGACACGTCCGGGACCTCCACGCCGGGCGCCGCCGGAGGGCGCGCGGCCTGGGAGGTGGAGCGCGGCTTCCCCCGGCTGGAGACGGTGCGCTCCGCCCTCACCGCGCTCTACCGGCACTTCCACGCCCCGCCCCCGGACGGCCGACCCGCCGCCGGGAGCGGTCGCCCCGGCCCGTCCTGCCCGGCGGACTCCACGGCGAGCACGCCGCTCGACGCGTACGCGAACAGCGTCCTCCCGGTGGAGGTGGCCTTCGAGGACACCGAGGACCCCCGGCTCGGCGCGGAACGGCTCGCGCGGGCGATGGTGCGGCAACTGCGGCTGCCGGAGGCGCGGGTGTCGGTCACCTTCCGCGCCATGGCGGACGCGGCCGCCGTCGAACTGACCGCGGGCCCGGAGTACGCGGTCGAGCTCAACTCCCGGTTCCTGCGCCACCGTCGGGACATCGGCGCGGCCCTGGCCCACGAGGTCACGCACGTCTGGCTGCACCGGAACGGGCTGGAGTGGCCGGAGACGGCGGACAACGAGATCCTGACGGACACCGCCGCCTGCTTCCTCGGCGCCGGGTGGCTGCTGCTGGACGCCTTCCGGCAGGACGCGGTCAGCTCACAGAAGCTCGGCTACCTCACCCCCGAGGAGTTCGGCTACGTCCTCGCGAAGCGGGCGCGGGTCTTCGGCGAGGACCCGGCGATCTGGTTCACCAGCCCGCAGGCGTACGAGGCGTACGTGCGTGGCCGGACGCGGGCCGAACGGGACGCGACCCGGCCGCCCCTGGCCGCGAGCGGACGCGGTGGGCGGCGCTGGCGCTACGCCCGGGAGCGAGCGCGCGCCCAGCGCGTGGGGCACGGTTCCGGCCCGGGCTACACGTTCGTGGCCGGCTCGCCGCTCCGCGTCGCCTTTCCGTGTCCCACCTGCTATCAGCGCATCCGGGTCCCGGTGCGTGGGCCGGTCCGGGTGCGCTGCGCGCTCTGCCGCGCGGTGCTGGACTGCGACACCTGAGGCGCCACCGACCCGCCGGGCACCACGCCCGCTCCCGCTCCCCGCTCCCCTCGGTCGCACCTCCTTCGCATACCGGTCAATCCGCCACCAAAGCGGCCATTCCAGGTTTTTCACGGACCCGGTCGGGGGCCTCCGGCACGCCCAGGGGCGGCGAACGAAAAGTCGGCACGCGGTGCCGTGATGCATCCCCTACAGCCGAGAAGCCGCGAACGACCACGGCGAGAGGCCCCCGAACCGGCGGCACGCGGTGCCGATCATGGAGCGTGAGGGGCTGGGAGCACCCTTTGAAGCCCTGGTCAATCCGTAATCGACCTGCGATTTTCGGCGGGCGGAGTCAGAATCGTTCGTGCGTGCCCCGCACTGACCGACGTGGTGTGGGAACCCGACAAAGCGCCGCGGGAGCGGGCCGGAGCCCACCGGCCGTACCGGAGAAGGGAATCGAGACACGATGAGCACCCCAGCACCAGCCCTGGAACGTCCCTACCTGAATGAGGAGCGGCACCAGACGTTCCCCGACGCCCCGACCCCCCTCCTCGCCGGAGCGGAGGACGACGAGCCCACCGAGTCGCACATCTGGCGCGGCATCGACTGAGGCGGCCCGGCCCCCTCCAGGCACCCGTCACTCCGGGTGATCCCCCGGACGTGCCCTGAGGCCACGAACCACCCCCGACGATCGCGCCACCCCCGCGATCCACCACCGCGCACCGGGGCTACCGGCACACCGTCCGGCCGCCCCGGCCCGGCCGCCCCGTCGGTCCGAGGTGAGTGACGCGATACGGACCAGACGCGCGGAGGGCGCGAACGCCCTCCGCGACAGCGTGCCCCGCCTCCGGGCACGCGGCGCGCCGAGCCGCCCGGCCCGCCACCGGCGAAGGCCCCCGGCCACGGAGCGCCACCTCGACAACCGCGCCCGTGCCCCACCCGGGGCGGACTCCACGGTCAACTCCCCACGGATCCAGGGCACTTTCCAGCTCCCACCGTTCATGTAGTCCTATTCGCGTCAACTCCCCACGGTTCCAGGGCACTTCGGAGACCCGTCGGAGACCCACGGGCCCCTGGCCGTGCGGAGCCGCACGGCTCCCGGACTTCTCGGACCGTCCACGCCCGGCCACCGCTTCGCCAGGGCGACCCGCGAACGGGCCACCAGGCCGGAACGCGGCGCCCCGCATGCGGCCATTCCGGCTCTGGGAGCACGCAGGGACGCCCTCGGGAGACGCGGGCCCACCGGCCGGGCGCACCGGGCCCACCGGCGACGCCGCGCACGCGCCCCGCGAACGGCCGTGCCCCGCACGCGCGTTGACCATCCGGTGCCCCATCCCTCCCCTCCCCCGCTCGCACCGCGTCACCCCTCGTGTCACGCACCGCGGGCTCGTCACGCACCACACGCTCGTCACGCACCGCGCGTTCGCCGCTCCCGCGGAGGCGGAGGGCAGGGCGTGCGCGGCGGCCGGGCCAGCCCACCGCCCCTCGGGTACGCCCCTCCGCGACCGCACGCGCCGCCCGACGGGCCGCACGGCCGCGCACCGCGTCGAAGCGCCCACCGCGCACCGGGGTACGGCACGCGCCGGAGGCACCGGCCCCCGCCACCTCCGTGTTCCCACCGCCTGCCGGGACGCCTCGACCGCCCTCAACTCTCCGTCGCACCCGGGCACTTGGACCCCGGGGCGGCGACGGCGACCCGGCGACCGCACCCGCCGCTCCCGCGTCCCACCGGGGACGCCGCGACGCCCACACCACGCGGTGGCCTCCGGCCGTCCGGCGGCGGTCGGATCCCCGTCCCCTCTCGCACACGGAACTCCCGCTCGCACACCAGGGGGTGACATTCGCGTCGGCGCTCACTCGATCGACGGAAACACCGCGACACGCGGCATGGAACCGGCCGGGCCGGGGTCAAGTAGCAGGCGGGTGCCCCAGCCCGCGTCCCTCCCTGACGACGTGTGCGGTCCCCAGGGGCGGTTGGCACGTCGGAGCGCCCGGAACCGTCGTGCTCGACCCGGTCGGGGACACCCCTCATGCGCCAACTCCCGTGCGCCACCCATCCGTTATGTCACCAGGGACGGCCCCCGCCGTTCCGCGCGAGCGTACGACCGGAGCGCCGCCGTCCTTCCGGCGTCCCCGCGGCCTCCCTCCGGCCGACCCCACACGGGACGGCGACGCCCCGGCACATCCGCGCGACACCCCGCGGCCGCACACCACGGCGACCCACCGCACGGGCCGGGACGCGGGGCGGGGCGGACCAGCACCGGCCCCGGGAGCGGCGGCGCGGGGAGAGACGGCGACGGGGAGAGACGGCGGGGGAGGGCAACACCGTTGCCCGGTACGACCGTTGGCACTACCGAGCCGGTGGACTCAGCGGGCTCAGCAGACTCGGCGACATCAGTGGAACCAGTGGAAACAGCGAGGCAGGTGGCATGGATCCGATGGTCAGGAACGCGTCCCCGTGGGCACGGTCCGGCGGCACCCCACGGCCGGACACGCGGTACCCCCGCCGCAACCCGGGTGTGGGGCCGCCGGGTTGGGGTGGGCGGCGGTGGCGAGCCGCCCACCGTCCGTACGCGCGCGGGATGTTCGGCGCCCATGGGTTACTGACATGAACGGCCACGAGCTGGACGCGGCGGGCATCACCGACCCGCTGCTCCGTGAGGCGTACGCGCTGTGCGAGGCGCTCTGCGGCGGCAGCGACCACACCGCGCACGCGCTGATGCGCTCCCAACTGGCCGTCGACCGGCAGCCGTACTGGGACGCGATGATCGCCTTCTGCGGTCACGCGGACGACCTGGCGGACGCCCCGGGCGTGCCGCTCGCCGAACGGCGGCGCGCATACGACGCGTTCGTGCGGCTGTTCTTCCGGCTGCTGGACACCGGGCCCGGCACCCGGTTCCGGACGCCGCGCAGATCCGGCTCCCGGCGGGAGGCCGCCCGGCGGCAGGAGTTCCTGATCGCCCTGGCCTTCGCGGACTTCGTCCAGAGCTGGCGTCTGAGCCTCGCGGACGTCCGGGAGGCCAGCGAGGCGCTGCGGCGCGACATGGAGTACACCGAGTACGGGACGGTGGCCGCGCTGGAGCGGTACATGCGGGGCGTCAGCGGTCATCCGGCGCGCTGGCTCACCCTGCTGCTCGGGCCGCGCGAGGGGACCCCGGAGCCGGACGCGCTGCGCGCCGCGGAGAGTTGGGGGCTCGGCCTCCAGACGCTGGACTTCCTGACGGACGTCGAGGAGGACCTGGCCCTGGGGAAGCTGTACCTGCCGCTCGTCGACCTCCAGCGCTGTGGTCTGTCCCGGCTGGACGTGGAACGGGCCGTCGCGGACCGCCGCGCCACCCTGCCGCTGCGGCGGCTGGCGGAGTGCCAGGCACGGCGCGCGCGGGAGTACTTCGGCAGCGCCACCCGGTGGATCGAGCGGGCGCAGCCGCGCGGTTGGGAGCCGGTGCGGAACTCGATCGCGCGGAGCCAGGAGGCGCTCGACGGCTTCGCCCGGTGCGAGCACGACCTCTTCGCGCTGCCCGCCGGGCACGGCTGAGCGGTGCGCCGCTGACGGGCGGTGCCCCCGCCGTCCCGGCGCGGGCACCGCCCCGCCGCCGCACGGGGTCAGGCGTGTGCTTCTGGGGCGGGTCGCTCGTCGGGGGGCGGCCGCTCCCCCGGCGCGTACCGTCGCTCGGGGGCGCCGGGCTCGGCGGGGCCGGGCAGGGTCAGCGCGGGACGGGCCGCCGCCCGCCGCTCGGCGCGCTTGACCAGCGCGAGGGCGACCAGATACCCGGTGTCCAGCACCAGGCAGGCGACCGCGCAGAACGGCATCCAGGGCCCGGGGTAGGCGGAGGTGTCCACGGCCCAGCTGGCACAGGCCGCGGCGGTCCCCACGAGCTTCGCGACGGCGACGACCAGCGACTGCCCCCGGCTGGAGCCACGGGAGGCCAGCATCGCCAGGAACATCCCGGCCATCGCGGTGTTGATGCCGAAGCTGGTGAGGACCACGTCCCCGTCGTCGAACTGCCGGGAGAGCACGGCGATCGCCGCGTACGAGAGGCACAGCGTCACCACGAAACCCGCGTGGAACACCGGGCGCGGGACGTGCGCGAACTGGGCCGGTCCGAATCGCAGGACGGTGTAGAGCAGTCCGCAGTCCACGACGAACCAGAAGACGGTGGCGAGGATCTGGGTCTCCTCCACCCCGGCGACGCCCGCGACGGAGGCGCCGCTGGAGCCGAAGACGCTGTACTGGAACTCCCAGGAGATATTGAGGGTGAGCGCGACGACCGGGATGCCGTGGATCCGGTCCCGCACCCCGACGCGGACCATCGCCGCGTAGGCGACGACCCAGCCGAGTCCGCAGACTCCGGTGAGGGCCAGCCGCGCCGCGCCCACGGCGTCCGCCGCCAGCGCCTCCGGCGCGGCGGCGGCCAGCGCGGCGCTCACACGCCGCGCCCGGGGCGGCGCGGAGCCCGCGCGGCGGGGGGTGAGGCCGCCCGCGCGGCGGCGGGCGCGGCGGGGGTGCGCGGGTGTTCTGGCTTCACGTGTCCTCCGTGGCGGGTCTGCCGGCCGGCCACGGAACGGCGGCGCCCGGGGCGAGCGCGCCCCTCGGTACCGGAGCGCGGCGGGCCGGGCACGGTGGACGGTGCGCCTCCGGACGGGGGGCGCGAGTTCCGGTTCTGGTTCCGGCGATGAGCGGTATATCCGGATCCGATTACAGGTGAGCCGTCCGGGCCGCACAACAGCGCGCGGTAGCTCGCCGGGGCGCGCCCCCGACGCTCGCGTCTCAGGACTTCCGTTTCAGCTCGCGCTTGTGCTCACGCATCCGCTGGAGCGAGCGCTCGTCGGTCACGTCGGCGGCCGAGCGGTACCCGTCGGAGGCGCCGTACTCTCCCGCCGCCTCCCGCCAGCCCGGTGGCCGGACGCCCAGCTGTTTGCCCAGCAGCGCGAGGAAGACCCGCGCCTTGGCGTCGCCGAAGCCGGGGAGCGCCCGCAGCCGGGCGAGCAGGTCCCGGCCGTCGGTGGCGTCCCGCCACACCGCCTCCGCCGCCCCGTCGTAGTGCTCGACGAGGTGCTGGCAGAGCTGCTGTACCCGTTTGGCCATCGAGCCGGGGAAGCGGTGGACGGCCGGGGACTCGGCGAAGAGGGCGGCCAGCCGCTCCGGGTCCATCCCGGCGATCTCCCGGCAGTCGAGATCGTCCTCCCCGAGCCGTTCGGCGAGCCGGTGGGGTCCGCTGAAGGCCCGCTCCATGGGGACCTGCTGGTCCAGGAGCGCGCCGATCAGGAGCGCCAGCGGGCTGCGGCTGAGCAGCGCGTCGGCTTCCGGCTGCTGGGCGAGCCGCAGGGTGGTGTCCATACCCCGATGGTGGACCGCCGTCCCCCGTCGCGCACCCCGGCCCGCCCACCCTTCTCTCGGGGGGAGCGGACGGGCCGGGGAGGGCGGGGCGCGGTCAGGCGCTGAGGGCGCGGTCGGTCGGGCGGACCGGGGCGTGCAGCGCGCTGGGGGTGCCGGTCAGCCACCGGTCGACGGCCTTCGCGGCCGAGCGGCCCTCGGCGATGGCCCAGACGATCAGCGACTGGCCGCGTCCGGCGTCCCCCGCGACGTACACCCCGTCGACGCTGCTGGTGTACGCGTCGTCGCGGGCGATGTTGCCGCGCTCGTCCAGCTCCAGGCCGAACTGCTGGACCAGGCCGTTGTCCTGGTCGGTCCCGGTGAAGCCCATCGCGAGGGTGACCAGCTCGGCCGGGATGCGCCGCCCGGTGCCGGGCACCGGCTCCGGCCTCCCGTCCCGGAACTCCACCTCGGTCAGGTGCAGCCACTGGACGCGGCCCACGGTCTCGCCCTCCTCGGGCTCGGTGCCCTCGAAGTGGGTGGTGGAGACGGAGTAGACCCGCTCACCGCCCTCCTCGTGCGCGGAGGTGACCTTGTAGAGCAGCGGGAAGGTCGGCCAGGGCTGGCCGGCGGAGCGCTCCTCGCCGGGCCGGGGCATGATCTCCAGCTGGGTCACCGAGGCGGCGCCCTGCCGGTGCGCGGTGCCCACGCAGTCGGCGCCGGTGTCGCCCCCGCCGATCACCACCACGTGCTTGTCCCGGGCGCTGATCGGCGACTCCACCAGGTCGCCCTCCCGCACCTTGTTGGCCAGCGGCAGGTACTCCATCGCCTGGTGGATACCGCGCAGTTCGCGGCCGGGCACCGGCAGGTCGCGGGGGGTGGTGGCGCCGACCGCGAGGACCACCGCGTCGTACCGCCTGCGCAGCTCCCTGGCCTCCATGTCGCGGCCGATCTCCACGCCGGTGCGGAACTTGGTGCCCTCCGCGCGCATCTGCTCGACGCGGCGGTTGATGTGCCGCTTCTCCATCTTGAACTCGGGAATGCCGTAGCGCAGCAGCCCACCGACCCGGTCGGCCCGTTCGTACACGGCCACGGTGTGGCCCGCCCGGGTGAGCTGCTGGGCCGCGGCGAGGCCCGCCGGTCCCGAGCCGACCACCGCGACGGTCTTGCCGGAGAGCCGCTCGGGCGGCCGTGGGGTGACGTGCCCGTTCTCCCACGCCTTGTCGACGATGGTGACCTCGACGTTCTTGATGGTCACCGGCTGCTGGTTGATGCCCAGCACACAGGCCGCCTCGCAGGGCGCGGGGCACAACCGCCCGGTGAACTCCGGGAAGTTGTTGGTGGCGTGCAGCCGTTCGCTCGCCGCCCGCCAGTCGTCGCGGTAGGCGTAGTCGTTCCACTCCGGGATGAGGTTCCCGAGCGGGCAGCCGTTGTGGCAGAAGGGGATACCGCAGTCCATGCAGCGGCTCGCCTGCTCGCTGACGATGGGCAGCAGCGAGCCCGGTACGTACACCTCGTTCCAGTCCCCCACCCGCTCGTCGACCGGGCGGGTCCGCGCGAGTTCGCGGTCGGTGGTGAGGAAACCCCTGGGGTCAGCCATGCGTCGCCGCCTCCATCATCTTCTCGTGGGTCTCGGACTCGGTGAGTCCCGCCCGCTCGGCGGCGTCCTTGGCGGCGAGCACGGCCTTGTACGTGGTGGGGAGCACCCGGCTGATCCGGCGGACCGCCGCGTCCCAGTCGGCGAGCAGCGCCTCGGCGACGGTGGAGCCGGTCTCCTCGTGGTGGCGGCGCACCACCGCGCGCAGCCACTCGCTCTCCTCGGCGGCGGCCTCGACTCCGGCGTCGGGGTGCCGGGGGGTGGTGAGCGGTTCGACGGCGTCCCGCAGGCCCACGTTGACCATCGCCGGGTCCAGGTCGACGACGTAGGCGGTACCGCCGGACATCCCGGCGCCGAAGTTGCGGCCGGTGCCGCCGAGGACGACGGCGGTGCCGCCCGTCATGTACTCGCAGCCGTGGTCGCCCACGCCCTCGGCGACCACGGTGGCGCCGGAGTTGCGGACGCAGAACCGCTCGCCGACCCGCCCGCGCAGGTACATCTCGCCGCCGGTGGCGCCGTAGGCGAGGGTGTTGCCCGCGATGGTGGAGAACTCGGCCAGGTGGTCGGCGGCCCGGTCCGGGCGGACCACGATCCGGCCGCCGGAGAGGCCCTTGCCGACGTAGTCGTTGGCGTCGCCCTCCAGGCGGAGGGTGATCCCGGCGGGGACGAAGGCGCCGAAGGACTGGCCCGCCGAGCCGGTGAAGGTGAGGTCGACGGTGCCGTCGGGCAGTCCGGCGCCGCCGAACCGCCGGGTCACCTCGTGGCCGAGCATGGTGCCGACGGTCCGGTTGATGTTGCGGATGGGCAGCTGGGCGCGGACCGGGCTGGCGTCCTCGGGGCTGACGGCGTTCAGCGCGTCGGCGGCCAGCTCGATCAGCTGGTTGTCGAGGGCCTTGGCCAGACCGTGGTCCTGCTCGGCGACCTGGTGCCGCGCGGCGCCGTCCGGCAGTTCGGGGACGTGCAGCAGCGGCGCGAGATCGAGGCCCTGGGCCTTCCAGTGGTCCACCGCCCGTTCCACGTCGAGCAGTTCGGTGTGGCCGACGGCCTCGTCCAGGGAGCGGAAGCCGAGTTCGGCCAGCAGCTCCCGGACCTCCTCCGCGATGAACTGGAAGAAGTTGACGACGTACTCCGCCTTGCCGTCGTAGCGCTCGCGGAGCAGCGGGTTCTGGGTGGCGATGCCGACCGGGCAGGTGTCCAGATGGCAGACGCGCATCAGGACGCAGCCGGAGACGACCAGCGGGGCCGTCGCGAAGCCGAACTCCTCGGCGCCCAGGAGCGCGGCGACGACCACGTCACGGCCGGTCTTGAGCTGACCGTCGGTCTGCACGACGATCCGGTCCCGCAGCCCGTTGAGCAGCAGGGTCTGCTGGGTCTCGGCGAGGCCCAGCTCCCAGGGGCCGCCCGCGTGCTTGAGGCTGGTGAGCGGGGAGGCGCCGGTGCCGCCGTCGTGCCCGGACACCAGCACCACGTCCGCGTGCGCCTTGCTGACCCCGGCGGCCACGGTGCCCACACCGACCTCGCTGACCAGCTTGACGTGGATGCGCGCCCGGGGGTTGGCGTTCTTCAGGTCGTGGATCAGCTGCGCGAGGTCCTCGATCGAGTAGATGTCGTGGTGCGGGGGCGGGGAGATCAGGCCCACGCCGGGCGTCGAGTGCCGGGTCCTCGCGACCCAGGGGTAGACCTTGGGCCCGGGCAGCTGGCCACCCTCGCCGGGCTTGGCGCCCTGCGCCATCTTGATCTGGATGTCGTCCGCGTTGACCAGGTACTCGCTGGTCACCCCGAAGCGGCCGGAGGCGACCTGCTTGATGCTGGAGCGCCGCGCGGGGTCGTACAGCCGCTCGGGGTCCTCGCCGCCCTCGCCGGTGTTCGACTTGCCGCCGAGCTGGTTCATCGCGATGGCGAGCGTCTCGTGCGCCTCCCGCGAGATGGAACCGTACGACATCGCACCGGTGGAGAAGCGCTTGACGATCTCGCTGGCGGGCTCGACCTCCTCGATCGGGACGGGGCCGCGTCCGGCGTCCGCGCCGGAGCGGAGCCGGAACAGGCCGCGCAGCGTCATCAGCCGCTCGGACTGCTCGTCCACCCGCCGCGTGTACTGCTTGAAGATGTCGTACCGCCGGGCCCGGGTGGAGTGCTGGAGCCGGAAGACGGTGTCCGGGTCGAAGAGGTGCGGCTCGCCCTCGCGCCGCCACTGGTACTCGCCGCCGATGTCCAGGTCGCGGTGGGCCGCGTCGACACCGGTCGCCGGGTACGCGGTGGCGTGCCGCGCCGCGACCTCCCGGGCGACGACGTCCAGCCCGGCGCCGCCGATCTTGGTGGTGGTGCCGTGGAAGTAGGTGTCCACGAAGGCGGCGTCGAGGCCGACGGCCTCGAAGACCTGGGCGCCACGGTAGGAGGCGACGGTGGAGATGCCCATCTTGGACATCACCTTCAGCACGCCCTTGCCCAGCGCCCGGATGAGGTTGTGGAGGGCGGTGTTCGGGTCGGTGTCGGCGGGCAGGAAGGTCCCGGCGCGCACCAGGTCCTCCACCGACTCCATGGCCAGGTACGGGTTGACCGCGGCGGCCCCGTAGCCGATCAGCAGCGCGACGTGGTGGACCTCGCGCACGTCACCCGCCTCCACCAGCAGCCCCACCTGGGTGCGCTGCTTGGTGCGGATCAGGTGGTGGTGGACGGCGGAGGTGAGCAGCAGCGAGGGGATCGGCGCGTGCTCGGCGTCCGAGTGCCGGTCGGACAGGACGATCAGCCGGGCCCCCTCCCGGATCGCGGTGTCCGCCTCGGCGCAGATCTCCCGGATCCGCTCGGCGAGCGCGGTCCCGCCGCCGCCCACCCGGTACAGCCCGGAGAGCGTGCTGGAGCGGAAGCCGGGCAGGTCGCCGTCGGCGTTGACGTGGATGAGCTTGGCCAGCTCGTCGTTGTCGATCACCGGGAAGGGCAGGGTGACGCTGCGGCAGGAGTCCGGTGTCGGGTCGAGCAGGTTGCCCTGCGGGCCGAGCGCGGAGTGCAGCGAGGTGACCAGCTCCTCGCGGATCGCGTCCAGCGGCGGGTTGGTGACCTGCGCGAACAGCTGGGTGAAGTAGTCGAAGATCAGCCGGGGGCGGTCGGAGAGGGCGGCGATCGGCGAGTCGGTGCCCATCGAGCCGATCGGCTCGGCGCCGGTCCGCGCCATCGGGGCGAGCAGGACCCGCAGCTCCTCCTCGGTGTAGCCGAAGGTCTGCTGACGGCGGGTGACTGAGGCGTGGGTGTGCACGATGTGCTCGCGCTCCGGCAGGTCGGCCAGCTCGATCAGGCCGTCCTCCAGCCAGCGCGCGTACGGCTGTTCGGCGGCCAGCCCCGCCTTGACCTCGTCGTCCTCGATGATCCGGTGCTCGGCGGTGTCCACCAGGAACATCCGTCCCGGCTGGAGCCGCCCCTTGCGGACGATCCGCGCCGGGTCGATGTCCAGCACGCCGACCTCGGAGCCGAGGACGACCAGCCCGTCGTCGGTCACCCAGTACCGGCCGGGACGCAGCCCGTTGCGGTCCAGGACCGCGCCGACCTGGGTACCGTCGGTGAAGGTCACGCAGGCCGGGCCGTCCCAGGGCTCCATCATCGTGGAGTGGTACTGGTAGAAGGCCCGGCGGGCCGGGTCCATGGAGTCCCGGGACTCCGGGCTCTCCCAGGCCTCCGGCACCATCATCAGCACCGCGTGCGGCAGCGACCGGCCGCCCAGGTGCAGGAGCTCCAGCACCTCGTCGAAGGCGGCCGAGTCGGAGGCGCCCGGGGTGCACACCGGGAAGATCCGCTCCAGGTCGCGGCCCTCGCCCGCCAGCGCCGCGCTGGCCAGCTGGGACTCCCGCGCCCGCATCCAGTTGCGGTTGCCCTGGACGGTGTTGATCTCGCCGTTGTGCGCGACGAACCGGTACGGGTGGGCGAGTGGCCAGCTCGGGAAGGTGTTGGTGGAGAACCGGCTGTGCACCAGCGCGACGGCGGTGGCGAACCGCCGGTCGGACAGGTCGGGGAAGAAGGGCTCCAGCTGGCCGGTGGTCAGCATGCCCTTGTAGACGAGGGTCCGCGCGGACAGCGAGGGGAAGTAGACCCCGGTCTCCCGCTCGGCGCGCTTGCGCAGCACGAAGGCGGGCCGGTCCAGCTCCAGGCCCCGCCGGGCGGCGTCCGCTCCCCCCGCGGCGTGCTCGGGGTGCTCGGCTCGCCCGGCGCCGTCGGCCACGAACAGCTGCCGGAAGGCGGGCATCGTCTCCCGGGCCCCGGCCCCCAGCAGCCCGGGGGCTACGGGCACCTCGCGCCAGCCGAGTACCCGCAGGCCCTCCTCGGCCGCGATCGTCTCGATGGCTGAGACGGCGGTGTCCGCCTCGGCGGGCTCCGGCGGGAGGAAGGCGATGCCGACGGCGTACGCCCCGGCCTCCGGCAGCGGGAAGGTGACGTTCTCCCGCAGGAAGGCGTCCGGGATCTGCGTCAGGATGCCCGCCCCGTCGCCGGTGTCCGGATCCGACCCGGTGGCACCCCGGTGCTCCAGGTTGCGCAGGACGGTCAGTGCCCGCTCGACCAGCTCGTGGCTGGCCTCCCCGGTGAGGGTGGCCACGAACCCGACCCCGCAGGCGTCGTGCTCGTGCCTCGGGTCGTACATCCCCTGGGCTGGTGGGTGGGCCGCCAAAGACGCAGCACGCATCGGCTCTCCCGTCGTCATCGTGGCAATGGAGCGTGCCGAGGGACGACGCTGGCCCTCTGCTGTACAAATTTCGCGCAGATTACATGATGGCGCACTTCCCGGGGAGCGGATACCTGGTTCCAGGATGCGGACCTACCGCTGGTTCTCGGGAGTCGCCCCGATCGGGGCCGCCGACGGCGGCGGGGATCCCCCGCCACACCGCGCTCAGTTCACCGGCCACCCGGGCTTCCTCGCTCGCGGGGCCTCCTGGCTTCTGCCCACGATCCGGCCATACGAAACCGGCGAGTAACAACGAGCCCACGGCCACCACCCGTTCCGCTCGCCCCGGCTACCCGACGGCCGTCCCGAACAGGGCGCCGAGTCCGTACGTCACCCCGGCCGCCGCCGCCCCCAGCAGCAGCTGCCGCAGCCCGCTGTACCACCAGGAACGCGCCGTGATCCGCGCCACCACCGCGCCGCAGACGAACAGCCCGAGCAGCGCCAGCGCCACGGCCGGCCAGAGCGCGGTGGCGCCGAACAGGTAGGGCAGCACCGGCAGGATCGCGCCGACCGAGAAGGACAGGAAGGACGAGACGGCCGCCACCACGGGTGACGGCAGCTCCGCCGGATCGACCCCCAGCTCCTCACGCGCGTGGATCTCCAGCGCCTGCTCCGGGTCCCGGTGCAGCTGCGTGGCGACCTCGTAGGCCAGCTCCGGCTGCACGCCCCGGGAGACGTACACCTCGGCCAGCTCGCGCACCTCGTACCGGGGGTTGCTGCGCAACTCCCGCCGCTCCACGTCGAGTTCGGCCAGGACCAGCTCACGCTGCGAGGCGACGGAGGTGTACTCGCCCGCAGCCATCGAGAACGCCCCGGCGGCGAGCCCGGCCAGCCCGGAGATCACGATCGTCTGCGAGGACGCCGCGCTGCCCGCCACCCCGGACATCAGGCCCAGGTTGGAGACCAGCCCGTCCATCGCACCGAACACGGCGGGCCGCAGCCAGCCCCCGGTCACGTCCCGGTGGTGGTGGGTGGCCGGCGGCGCCTCCGGCGGCTCGCCCGCTCCGGCGACGCTGTTCATCGCGCTCCCGCTCCCTTCGGCGAGCGGCGACACGCCTCGGCTCCGTCCGCGCCACCGCCCTCCGACGGTACGGCGCGGTCGCGGACCGCGCCAGCGAGTGAGGCCGAACTTACCGCGCTGACCTGCGCGAACGCTCCGGCCCCTCCGGTGGCACCCCCGGGCGGGATCGGCGGGCGGCCCTCAGCGCGGGCCGTCGTCCTCCGGGACGATCCCGCTCGGCGGCTCCGGCGGCAGCGGCACCTCCCGGCGGTCCGAGGACTCACGGAACGCCTCGGCCAGCTCGTCCGTGGTGATCGTGGAGTGGTCCAGCTGACCGGTGCGGTAGCCCGCCCGGCCGACCATGTGCGCGGCGACCGGGGAGGTCAGCAGCTGGAAGACGCCGACCAGCACCAGGGTGCCCAGGTCCAGCGGGGTACGCAGCCAGAGCCCGACCCCGATCAGCACCAGCAGCAGGCCGAAGGCCTGCGGTTTGGTCGCCGCGTGCATCCGGGTCAGCACGTCCGGGAGCCGCACCAGCCCGATCCCGGCCAGCAGACAGAGCAGCGCACCCGCCAGCATGAACAGCGCGCCGGTCCATTCGGCGACATCGGTCCAGCTCACAGCGCCCTCCCCGGGTCGTCCACCGAGCCGTCGGTCCCCGCCACGGTGCCGGAGGCGTGCTCCGGGCTCTCGGTGCGCTCGGCGCCGTCCTCGTCGATGTTCTCGCCGCCCGCCTCGTCCCGCAGCGCCATGAACCGGGCGATGCCCACCGAACCGGTGAAGCCGAGGAAGGACAGCACCAGCAGCACCGGCAGGTAGTACGGCACGCGCTCCGCCGCCGTCCACACGCCCACCCCGGCCATCACCACCGCGACCAGCGCGTCCAGCGCGACGCCCCGGTCCAGCGTGGTCGGGCCGAGTGCCAGGCGCACGGAGACCAGCACGCCCGAGATGATCAGCAGCGTCGCGACGATCACCAGGATCACGTCCACGGGCCCGCCCCCTTCCCCAACTCGGCGGCGGTCCCGGCCTGTTCGGCAGCGGTGACCGCGTTGATGTCCGTCCGGGTGCCGAAGGCCCGCACCACCCGGGATTCCAGCCGCAGCGCCTCGTGCCGCGCCCGCTGCCGCTCCGTCTCCGTGGGGGCTCCTATGACGTGCAGGTACAGGGTGCCGGTCGCCCGGTGCACCTCCAGCACGGTGCTGCCCGGGACGGCGGAGATCGCCACCGCCGTCGCCGTCAGCATGAGGTCGCCGGGGCAGCGCATCGGCACGGCCAGCACCGCGCAGGGCGGCTTCCCCGGCGCGAGGATGACGCGGCCCAGCCGCCAGCTGGAGGTCACCATGTCGGAGAGGAAGCGGGCGGCGAAGCGCAGCACGCCCAGCGGGTGCAGCCGCAGCTGCGTCTCGATGGCCGGGAGCGGGAAGACCGCGCAGACCAGCAGGCCGATCAGCAGCCCCGTCAGCACGTTGGCGAAGGTGACGTTGCCCCAGAGCAGCACCCAGAGCACCATCAGGCCGACCACCATCGGCCACTGGGTCGCCCGCAGTCCGCCGAAGCGGCCCCGCCGGACGGGGGGAACAGTCATCTCTCGATCACCGCCGACACGTAGGGGGAGCGCTCCATCAGCTCGTCGGCGATCCGGTCCGTCAGCCCGAACAGCGAACCGGCCAGCACCGTGAAGGCCAGCCCGAACGCCACCAGGGCGACCGTCGAACCCACCATGCTGCGCGGCAGCACGCTGGTGGTCGTGATGGCCTGACCGCCGAAGGAGGCCGTGCCCGCGTTGCCCGCCGGACGCGGCTCGGGCTCGGCGTCCGGCACCGGGACGGCGGCGGACGCCTCCGGCGTCTCCTTCGCCAGCCGCACCCCGGCCGCCGGGTCCGCTCCCCCGCGTGCGTCGCCCGCGGCTTTGGCGCCCTCCGGCGCGGGGGGACCGCCGGGCGCCGCCGGGGCGGTGGCCGGAGCGCCGCCCGCGCCGGTGACGGCCTCGGCCTCCGCCTCCTCGGTCTCCTCGTCGGTCTCCTCCGAGTCCAGCACCGTGCCGATCGCGCTCAGTTCGGGGGGCGCCGCCCGCCAGAAGGCCAGGTTCCACGCCTTGGCCACCGCGTACAGCGTCAGCAGGCTGGTCAGAGTGCCGCCCGCGACCAGGACGTAGGACAGCGTGCTGCCGTCCGCGACGCCCGCGCGCAGCAGCCCGAGCTTCCCGAGGAAGCCGGAGAGCGGTGGGATCCCCGCCAGGTTCATCGCGGGAATGAAGAACAGCAGTGTCAACATCGGCGAGAGCGTGGCCAGTCCGCCCAGCCGTTGCAGGTCGGTGGAGCCGCCGCGGCGTTCCACCAGCCCCGCCACCAGGAACAGCGTGGTCTGGACGGTGATGTGGTGGGCGACGTAGAAGACCGCGCCGGACAGGCCGTCCGGGGAGGCCAGCCCGATCCCGAAGACCATGTAGCCCATGTGGCTGATCAGGGTGAAGGACAGCATCCGTTTGAGGTCGGTCTGCGCCACCGCCCCCAGGATGCCGATCACCATCGACAGCAGCGCCACGATCATCAGCACGTCGTCGAGCCGTCCGCCGGGGAACAGCAGCGTCTGGGTCCGCAGCATCGCGTACACCCCGACCTTGGTCAGCAGGCCCGCGAAGACCGCGGTGACCGGTGCCGGAGCGGTGGGATAGGAGTCCGGTAGCCAGGCGGCCAGGGGGAAGACCGCCGCCTTGATGCCGAACACCGTCAGCAGCGAGATCTGGATCAGCGTCCGCACCCCCTGCGGCAACGCGTCCAGCCGCTCGGGCAGTTCCGCCATGTTCACGGTCCCGGCCGCCGCGTACACCATCGCGATCGCCGCGAGGAACAGCACCGAGGAGAGCAGCGACACGATGGTGTACGTCGCCCCGGCGCGGATCCGGGAGATCGTGCCGCCCAGCGTCAGC
This sequence comes from Streptomyces sp. AJS327, assembly GCF_013450295.1. Lineage (GTDB taxonomy): Bacteria > Actinomycetota > Actinomycetes > Streptomycetales > Streptomycetaceae > Streptomyces. Next base: position 1,375,779 of record NZ_SKBR01000001.1, on the reverse strand, counting down.
AGCACGTAGCTGGCCGTCAGCATGATCTCGAAGCCGACGTACAGGTTGAACAGGTCGCCCGCCAGGAAGGTGTTCGACACCCCCGCGACCAGCACCAGGTACGAGGGGTGGAAGACCGACAGCGGGGTCGCCCCCTCCCGGTCGGCCATGCCCTGGCCGATGGAGTAGAGCAGCACGCAGAGCGTCACCGCCGAGGAGACCAGCAGCATCAGCGCCGACAGCCGGTCGGCCACCAGCACGATGCCCACCGGCGGCGCCCAGCCACCCGCGTACATCACCTGCGGCCCGTGCTGGTCGGCGACGACCAGCAGCACCGCCGAGACGACCAGCACGACGGCGAGCACCACCGTGCTGATCACCCGCTGGGTGCGCTGGAGCCGCAGCCCGATCGTCAGCTTCAGCCCGGCGGCGGCCAGCGGCAGGATCACCGGCAGCGGTACCAGTGCCGAGGCGACGCTCGCCGCCTCCGAGGGCACCGCGCCGCTCATCGGGCACCTCCGGCGCGCGCGGCCCAGCTCTCGCTCGCGCTCCGCGGTACGCCCAGTTCACCCGGTGCGCCCGGCTGCGGCGGTGAGTCCGCATGTCGGGGCGTGTTCACCTGTCGCCTCCCAGAATCGTCTCCCACAGGTCGTCTTCCTCGGCGGTCTCCTCCGCCGTCTCCTCCGCCCGCGCCTGCCGGGCGCGGCGGGCGCGCGCGTCGGCCCGCTGGCGGTGGCGCATCTCGCGGTACTGGTCGCGGGCGCGGCCGAGTTGCTGGTAGGCGCGCCGCTCCCGCGCCTCCTCTTCCTCCTCGGCGTTGACCAGCGCGCGGTAGGCGTCCCGGCGTTCGCGGTACTTGGCCCGCAGTCGGTCGCGCTCCTCCACGTAGTCCGCGCGCTGGGCGACCCGCACGTCCTCCACGTCGTCCTGTACGTCGTCGGTGCCGGACAGCTGCCAGGCGCGGTAGGCCATGGTGACCAGGAAGGCGGTCAGCGCCAGGGTGATCACGATGGCGGTCAGGACCAGCACCTGCGGCAGCGGGTCGGGCATCCGGTCCGGGTCGGATCCGCGGTACAGCAACGGCGCCTGCCCGGCGGGGCCGGACGAGGCGAGCAGCAGCAGGTTGACGCCGTTGCCGAGCAGGACGGCGCCCAGCAGGATCCGGGTCAGCGGGCGGCTGAGCAGCAGCATGGTGCCGCCGGCGAACAGCGCGCCACCGGCGACCACGAGGGCCAGGGTCTCGGTCATCGGGCACCGCCTTCCCGGCCGCGCGGACCGTCGCCGTCGTCCGGTCGGCCGGAGTCCGGCCCCTCGTCGCCGGAGGCACCGGACGTTTCGGAAGTGCCGGACGGACCGGGGGTGTTGGGGGGCCGGGAGGTTCCGGGGGTCCCGCGCTCGGGCGGGCCGTTCTCCCGGAAGCCGCCGCCGGGTTCCGCCGGGGGCCCCTCGGCGGGCGCGTCCTCCCGGTGGGCGCCGCCCGTCCCGTTGGCGGAGGAGGCCGCCGCCCCCTCGCCGAGCCCGGCGGGTACCGGGGACTCGGTGCGCTGCCGGTGCTGACGCAGCAGCTCGCGCTCCACCCGCCGGTCGACCTCGGAGCCGAGGCTGCGCAGCACGTCCAGGACCACGCCGAGCACCAGCAGGTAGATCCCGGTGTCGAACAGGACCGGACTGGCCGCGTGGAACGGGCCGATCAGCGGCAGCTCTCCGGTCACCTTGCCGCTCTGGAGTACGGAGTCGCCCAGTACCAGGCCACCGATACCGGTGAGCGTCATGATCAGCAGGCCGAGGCCGAGCAGGAAGCCCGCGTCGGCGGGGAGGGCGGCGGCCAGCTCGTGGCGGCCGCCCGCGAGGTAGCGCACCGTCAGCGCCAGCCCGGCCACCAGCCCGGCGGCGAAGCCGCCTCCGGGCAGGTTCTCCGCGCAGAACAGCAGGTAGAGGGAGAGCACGATGATCGGGTGGAAGATCAGCCGGGCCAGCACCTCGAAGATCACCGATCGCCGCTCGGGCGCCAGCGTCGAGCTGGCGGCCAGCCAGGTGCGGCGGGGGGCTATGGTCGAGCCGCGCGTCGGACGGGCCCCGCCCCGACGCACCCCGGCCACCTTCCAGATGCCCGGCACCTCCTGCCCGGTGCCCTCGCGGCCCCGTGGCGCCGCGACCCGCTCCCCGGCGATCGGCCGGAGGCTCCCGCCCGGCCACGCGGGGGCGGCCGTCCCGCCCGCCGGGGGCTCCGGGCCGGTGGGGGCCAGGGTGCCGGGGGCGCCGAGCCGGGACACGCTGGCCGCGGTGGACACCGGCGAGCCGGGCGAACCCGAGCGGCGCCGCAGGTAGACGAGGCTGGTGACGCCGACCGCGGCCACCGCGAGGACCGCGGACTCGCCCATGGTGTCCCAGGCGCGGAGGTCGACGAGGGTGGTGGCCACCACGTTCTTGACGCCGTCGTGCTCGGTGGTCGCGGTGAGATGGGGCCCCGCGGGCTCCGCCATACGGGCGGAGGCGGCGAGGTAGGTGAGCCCGGCGGCGAAGGTCCCCGCGGCGATCCCGAAGACGAGTTGGGTGATCCGGCGCCGCCGTCCGGAGACCGGCCGGTCCGGGAAGCGCGCCGGGAGACGGCGCAGCACCAGCACGAAGACGATCACGGAGACGGTCTCGACCGCGAACTGGGTGAGCGCCAGGTCGGGCGCCCCGTGCAGGACGTACAGCACGGCCGTGCCGTAGCCGGTCACCCCGGCCAGCACCACGGCCTTCATCCGCTGCTGGGCCCGCACGCAGAGCACCGCGACCAGGCAGACCCCGATGGCGACGGCCAACTGCGGCAGCGCGTCGTAGATCCGGGGCGCGGCCAGGTGCTCCCAGGGCCGGTCGACGAAGATCGCGACAGCCTGGGTGCCGATCAGGACGAGCAGCGCGGTGCCGAGGTACAGGGGCAGCGAGCCACGCTGCACGGCGCCGGTGGCCTGGAGCGACACCCGCTCCAGCGCCCAGAGCGAGCGGGCGAAGGCCCGGTCGCCGTCCACCGAGGCCATCCACTCGCCGAGCCCGGCGAGCGGGCGCGCGAGGAGGAACAGCACGGCACCGGCCAGCCAGGAGATCGCGGAGATACCGAGGGCGGGGCCGAACCCGTGCCAGAGCGCGAGGTGGAACGGCTTCTCGTCGCCGGTGACGGAGACGAAGGTGTCGGCGAAGCGGCCCAGCAGCGGGTCGAGCCAGGTGACGCCGGGGCCGAGCAGCAGCCCGGTCAGCGCGCAGGTGACCAGCGGGGCCAGCAGCAGGACGCCCGCGCGGGCACGCAGCGGGGTGTCCTCGACCCCCGGCTTGCGCGCGAAGGCGCCCCACAGGAAGCGGAGGGTGTAGGCGGTGGTCAGCGCGGACCCCGCCACGACGACGACCAGCGCCCAGCCGCGCGCGGAGTCGCCGTGCAGCAGCGCGTCGACGGCCGCCTCCTTGGCGGCGAAGCCGAGCAGCGGCGGCAGCCCGGCCATCGACAGCCCCGCCAGAACCGCGGCCACGCACAACACCGGCTGTGAACGGGCCAGTCCGGAGAGGCGGTTCAGCTCCCGGGTGCCGGTGGTCTTGTCGATGACGCCGACGGTCAGGAAGAGCGGGGCCTTGAAGAGGGCGTGCGCCAGGATCATCGTGACCCCGGCCAGCGCGGTGTTCCGGCCGCCCTCCCCCACCAGCAGGGTGAGGAAGCCGAGCTGACTGACGGTGCCGAAGGCCAGCAGCCGCTTCAGGTCCGTCTCGCGCAGCGCCCGCCAGCCGCCGAGCAGCATGGTCGCACCGCCCAGCACCAGCACCGTGGCCCGCCAGGGCACCACGTCGGCGAAGGCCGGAGCGAGCCGGGCGACGAGGTACACGCCCGCTTTGACCATGGCCGCCGCGTGCAGGTAGGCGGAGACCGGGGTGGGAGCGGCCATCGCGCCGGGCAGCCAGAAGCTGAACGGCCAGACGGCCGACTTGGACAGCGCGCCCACCAGGGTGAGGACCAGCGCGACGGAGATCGTGGGGCTCGCGGAGGGCGGGTCGGCCACGATCGCGGAGATCCGGTAGGTGCCCGCCGCCTGACCGAGCATCAGGAAGCCGACGAACATGACCAGTCCGCCGAGGGTGGTCACGATCAGCGCCTGGAGCGCGGCCCGCCGGTTCGTCCTGCGCTCCGGGTTGTGCCCGATCAGCAGGAAGGAGAAGACCGTGGTCAGCTCCCACAGGACGTACAGCACGATCAGGTCGTCGGCGAGCACCAGGCCGAGCATCGCGCCGGTGAACGCGGTGAGTGTGCCCGCGAAGCGCGCGAGCCGCGGCTCGTCGTCCGGGAAGTAGGCGGCGCAGTAGAGCATCACCAGCGCGCCGACTCCGCCGGCGATGAGCGTCATCAGCAGCGCGAGCGGATCGCAGCGCAGGGCGAGGTTGACGCCCATGTCCGGGATCCACGCCCAGGTCTGGACGGATGCCTCCCCGGCCGCCACCGCGGACCACTGCGTGCCCGCCCAGACGGCCGCCGAGGCGGGGACGAGAGCGAGCACGACGAAGGCACGCGGACCGAGCCACCGCACAAGCGGCTGGGCACAGCACGCGGCGACGCAGTGGAGAACGATCAGCCAGAGCACAGTGCAGACAATTACACACTTATAGGTGCAATTGGTGAAGATATTGCCATGAATCCCGAGTTAGGAACATCACGTTCACCGCGCTGAGCTGGCATTCCCTGCACATCTGCCCGTTTTGCCGGGATGGTTCGATCCACACGACGGCCCGGGCTGACACGTCACACGGATCACCGTGATTCCCCGCGGGACACCGCCACCGTGACCCCGGGTCACAGCGGTCGCCCGACCTCGGGTCCACGAACGCCGTGCCCCGCACACACCGACCGAGGCCGGAGTTCTCAGGGAACCGTCGTTCGATCCGTCGTCGGTTCCTTCTCCCCGTTCTCGACGGGTTCAACCGTCTCCTCGCGACCGGGTGCCCGCCGATGCGAGATCACGATGTAGGCGACGGCCGCCAGGAAGACCACGATGGAGGTCCAGTTGTTCAGCCGGAGCCCCAGCACCTCGTGGGCGTCGTCCACCCGGAGGTACTCGATCCAGAACCGGCCGACGGTGTACCCCGCGACGTACAGCGCGAAGGCGCGGCCGTGGCCCAGATGGAAGCGCCGGTCCGCCCAGATGACCAGCAGCGCGATCGCGACGCACCACAACGACTCGTAGAGGAAGGTCGGCTGGTAGGTCGCCACGTCCGGGGTGTCGGCGGGGCGGTAGGCGGGAGCGATCTCCAGGGCCCAGGGCAGCTCGCTCGGACGCCCGTACAGCTCCTGGTTGAACCAGTTCCCCCAGCGGCCCAGCGCCTGGGCCAGCGCGATACCGGGCGCGACGGCGTCCGCGTAGGCGGGGAGGGGGATGCCGCGACGGCGGCAGCCGATCCAGGCACCCAGCGCGCCCAGCGCGACGGCCCCCCAGATACCGAGGCCGCCGTCCCAGATGCGGAAGGCGTCAACCCAGTTGCGGCCCTCACCGAAGTACAGCTGGTAGTCGGTGACGACGTGGTAGAGGCGGCCGCCGAGCAGGCCGAACGGCACCGCCCAGACGGCGACGTCGGCGACGGTGCCGACCTGCCCACCGCGTTTGACCCAGCGGCGCCCGCCGAGCCACACGGCGACGAAGACGCCGAGGATGATGCAGAGCGCGTAGCCACGCAGCGGGATGGGCCCGAGGTGGATCTCGCCGGACGAGGGGCTGGGGAGGAAAGCGATGGTCTCCATGACGCCCCAGACGCTACCGTGCCCCACCCCCCGCTGGGCAGTCAGCCCGCCAGAACGGCCGATCCACGCCCGCGATCAGGCGGAACGCACCCGCGTTCCGGGGCGGGGGACGCCGGTGCCGAGACCGGCGGGACCCCCGGGGCCGCCGGACCGGAGCGTGGGGCCGCCCGGACCGGGAGCCGGGGGCCGGCGCGGCTCGCACGGGGCCTCCCGCCGCACCGGCCACCCGGAGGCGCGCTCACGCCCGGCGCTCGACCAGCTCCCGCAGCCGCTCCGGCGTCAGCGGCTCACGCTGGTTGGAGTAGATGTCCTCACCGTCCAGCAGCACGGTGGGCGTGCCCCGGAAGTCCGAGCCGCGGAAGGCGTCGTTGGTGCTGTCCACCCGCTCCCTCTTCCGGTCACCGGTCACGCACTTCTCGAACCGCGCCGAGTCCAGGCCGGGCACCTTCCCGGCCAGCTTCAGCAGCCGGCCGGTGTCGGCGAAGGCGTCGTCCTGTTCCTCGGGCTGGTTCTGGTACAGCACGTCGTGGTACGGCGCGAACCGGCCCTCGTCCTCGGCGCAAAGCGCGGCGTTGGCCGCCTTCCGCGAACCGCTGCCACCCACGGCGCTGTCGATGATCGAGACGATGTGGTACTCGGTCCGCAACGCCCCCTCCTTCTCCAGCTTCTGGACGGTGTCGCGGAACTGGTTCTCGAACTGGGCGCAGGCCGGGCACCGGAAGTCCTCGTAGACGGTGAGCGTGGCGGGGGCGTTCGACGGGCCCGCGCTGACCGGCTTGGCGCTGGGCGCCGCCCCGCCCCCGGCGTCACCCCGCACCAGCAGTACCCCGGCCAGGGTTCCCAGGGCGAGCACCCCGGCCACCACCGCGCCGATCCTCAGCCCCCGGGCGCGCTTGTCCGCCACCCGCTGCCGCTCCCGCTGTTCGCGCAGCCGCTCCCGCGCGGCCCGCTTACCGTCGCTGTTCTGGTTGCTCATCACACCCGGGGGCAACGAGTGGCGAAGTGGCCCGCGAACCCTCCCCGCATGCTTTTCACCCGATCGGCTAGCCCTGCCGGGCGGCGGGCGCGGAGGACGCCCCCGCGCTCGAACTCACGGCGGAACGGGGCCGGTTCGGGCCGCACGACGGACCGCGAGGGCCGCACGGAAGCGGGCTGCCGGCCGCGGCGTTCCGGGCTCCCGGCCGGCGGGAGGCCCGGGGCGCGGGCCGCACCGTGGACGGTGCGGCCCGCGAGCGCGCCGCACCGGGTCAGCTCCGGCGCACCCCGCGCGCCAGCTCCCCGGCCAGCTCGCGCACCGAGGCCAGCCCCGTGGCGAGATCGTCGGGCGCGGCCAGCAGCCGCTTCACGAAGGCCGATCCGACGATCACGCCGTCCGCGAACTGGGCCACCTCGGCGGCCTGTCGGGCGTTGGAGACGCCCAGCCCGACGCAGACCGGCAGCGAGGTGGTCGCCCGCGTCCGGCGCACCAGGTCGCGGGCCTCGTCGCCGACCGACTCGCGGGTGCCGGTGACACCCATCAGCGACGCCGCGTACACGAAGCCGCTGCCCGCCGAGGTGATCCTCGCCAGCCGCTCGTCGGTGCTGCTCGGCGCGACCACGAACACGGTGCCGAGCCCATGCTGTTCGGCCGCCTTCCGCCAGCCCTCGGACTCCTCGACGGGCAGGTCGGGCAGGATGCACCCGGCGCCGCCCGCCTCCGCGAGTCCGGCGGCGAACCGCTCCGCGCCGTACCGGTCCACCGGGTTCCAGTAGGTCATCACCAGCACCGGCTTCCCGGTCGCCGCGTGCGCCTCGCGGACGGTGCGCAGCACGTCGGCGATCCGCACCCCGCCGCGCAGCGCGATGTCGTCGGCGGTCTGGATCACCGGTCCGTCCAGCACCGGGTCACTGTGCGGCAGGCCGACCTCGACCACGTCGCAGCCACTCTCCAGCAGCGCGGTGCAGGCCGCGATGCCGCCCTCCACGGTGGGGAACCCGGCGGGCAGGTAGCCGACCAGCGCGGCCCGGTCCTGCGCGCGGGCCGTCTCCAGCGCGCTGTTCAACAGCTCGATGTTGCCGTTCACTTGCCCACTCCCTCGTCGCCGGTGCCGCCCTGGCCCCGCCCGCCGTCCGGACCGGTCTCCGGCGGCCCGTCCTCGCCGTACAGCCCGAAGTAGCGGGCCGCGGTGTCCATGTCCTTGTCGCCCCGGCCGGAGAGGCTGACCACCAGCACGCCGTCCGGGCCCAGCTCCCGTCCCAGCTCCAGCGCGCCGGCGAGCGCGTGCGCGCTCTCGATAGCCGGGATGACACCCTCCTTCTCGGAGAGCAGCCGCAGGGCGTCCATCGCCGCCGCGTCGGTCACCGCGCGGTACTCGCCGCGACCGGTCTCCTTCAGGTAGGCGTGCTCCGGGCCGATGCCGGGGTAGTCCAGACCGGCGGAGATCGAGTACGGCTCGGTGATCTGCCCCTCGTCGTCCTGGAGGACGTACGAGCGGGAGCCGTGCAGCACGCCGGGCTCACCGGCGGTCAGGGTCGCCGCGTGCTCCCCGGACTCCAGTCCGTGCCCCGCGGGTTCGCAGCCGACCAGCCGCACCTCCCCGTCCGGGATGAAGGCGTGGAACAGCCCGATGGCGTTCGAGCCGCCGCCCACGCAGGCCACGGCGGCGTCCGGCAGCCGTCCGGCGCGCTCCAGCACCTGCCGTCGCGCCTCGACTCCGATGACCCGGTGGAAGTCCCGGACCAGCGCGGGGAACGGGTGCGGACCGGCCACGGTGCCGAACAGGTAGTGGGTGTGGTCCACGTTGGCGACCCAGTCGCGGAACGCCTCGTTGATGGCGTCCTTGAGCGTGCGGGAGCCGGAGGCCACCGGGATCACCTCGGCGCCCAGCATCCGCATCCGCGCGACGTTGAGCGCCTGACGCCGGGTGTCGATCTCGCCCATGTAGATCGTGCAGTCCAGGCCGAAGAGCGCGCAGGCGGTCGCGGTGGCGACGCCGTGCTGTCCGGCCCCGGTCTCCGCGATCACGCGGGTCTTGCCCATCCGGCGGGTGAGCAGCGCCTGGCCCAGCACGTTGTTGATCTTGTGCGAGCCGGTGTGGTTCAGGTCCTCGCGCTTGAGGAAGACGCGGGCGCCGCCGGCGTGCTCGGCGAAGCGCCGGACCTCGGTGAGCGGGCTCGGCCGCCCGGTGTAGTCGGCGAGCAGCGCGTCGAGTTCGGCGGCGAAGGCCGGGTCGGCCTTCGCCTTCTCGTACTCGGCGGCCACCTCGTCCACCGCGGCCACCAGGGCCTCGGGGATGAACTTGCCGCCGTAGGCGCCGAAGTAGCCTCCGGCGTCGGGCACCTGACCCACCGGATCGGGTACGAAGTGGTCGGACATCCGGTGTCCTCCTGAGAGTGAGAGCTGGATTCGCGTGTGGTCACGGACGGGCGACGGCCGCCACCCGGCGAACGACGGGCGGGGCGCGACGGGACGCCCGACGGAGCGGGCGATCTGACGGGACGGCGGGCACGGGCTCGGGCGCCGACCGCCCCGGAACTCCGCTCGGGCGCCACCGCCCGACGGCTGAACGAGGGCCGGAGCCACCGGGAAGCGCCGTCCCGGGGAGGGCCGGAGACGGCGGGACGGCGTCGCCCGAGCCGCGGACGTCCGAACCCCCCGGCGCGCGCCCCGTGTTCGGGCCCCGGCCCGCCGCGACCGGCCCGCCTCCCGGACGCGCGGTCACGACCAGCGCGGCCCAGCGCGACGGGAGAGGAAGGCCGAGGGAGAGCGGGGCGGCGCACGGCCGCCGGGCGTACGGGCACCGCGGCCCCCGGAGCGGGGCACCGCCTCACGCGACGCCGGTACGGGCCGCTGCCCGGTGCCGGCCGGAACGGAGACGGCGGGACGCCCACCACGGAGCGGGGTCCCCCCGGAACCGGAACGGAGCGCGGGGCTCCGCCCGGTGGGAGACCCGGCCGGACGCGGGGGTGTTCAGCGCCGGAGTGCGCCGCACGCGGCGCTTCGCCATCGGCGGCCGTTGATCTGGCCCGGTTCACTGCCGATGTGGTACCGCACCCGGCGGCCCCGCACCCGGCGCGCCGGAGCCCGGCAGCCGCGGGGCCTGCGCCCCCGGGCCAGCGCCGGATGGACCTCGGCCGAGACGGCGGAGGCCCGGACGCGGCCCCGCGCGCGGGGCGCGGGGCGAGGCGGGAGCGCGGCGCTCGCGCGGGCGGGGGTCACGGAGGGCTCAGCTCCGCCCGTGCCGCAGGGCGGGGTGCGCTCCGGCCGCCACCAGGTCGGCGACGGCGGAACGCGGGTCCTTGCCGGTGACCAGGGACTCGCCGACCAGCACCGCGTCCGCGCCCTCGTTCGCGTAGGCGATGAGGTCGTGCGGGCCGCGCACCCCGGACTCGGCCACCTTCACGATGTGGCTGGGGATGTCCGGGGCGATGCGGGTGAAGTTGCCGCGGTCCACCTCCAGCGTCTTGAGGTTCCGCGCGTTCACCCCGATGAGCTTGGCCCCGGCCTCGACGGCGCGCTCCGCCTCCTCCTCGTCGTGTGCCTCGACGAGGGGGGTGAGGCCCAGCGACTCGGCCCGCTCGATCAGCGAGACCAGCGCCTCCTGCTCCAGCGCCGCGACGATCAGCAGCGCCAGGTCGGCGCCGTGGGCCCGCGCCTCCCACAGCTGGTAGGAGGAGAAGATGAAGTCCTTGCGGAGCACCGGGATGTCCACCCGGGCCCGCACCGCCTCCAGGTCGGCGAGCGAGCCGCCGAACCGCCGCCCCTCGGTGAGCACCGAGATGACGGAGGCGCCGCCCGCCTCGTAGTCCGCGGCGAGACCGGCGGGGTCGGCGATCGCGGCCAGCGCGCCCTTGCTGGGACTGGAGCGCTTGACCTCACAGATCACCGTGACGCCGTCGCCCTTGAGGGCCGCCAGGCCGTCCCGCGTCTGCGGGGCGCGCGCCACCCGGTCCTTGAGTTCGTCGAGGCTGACCCGGGACTGCCGCTCGACGAGGTCTTCCCGCACGCCGTCCATGATCTCGTCGAGCACACTCACGCGAGGGCCCCTTTCTTGGCTGGTGCGGATCCCCGAGGCCAGGGCTCCGGGGATGGTCAGATCGGGCTCCTCGATGGTATCCGGCGCGGGACGGAGGCCCCACATCCGGTTGCCCGAAATCCCATATTACGGACATTGATTACCGCTGGACGGACTCCGGCTAGGTCCCGAGGGCCGCGCCGAGGGGAAGATTCCGGACAACCGTGAAGGCCAGCACCGCCACCCCGGCCACCCCCACCAGCCAGGCCCGCGAGCGGCCCGCCCCGCCGAGCGACGGCGGCCCGGGCCGCCCCCGCACCGCCCCCGCCAGCCAGACCAGACACCAGAGGGCGAAGCCCGCGAAGGCCAGCACGGCGAGCGCGTTGGCGCTCAGCGCGGCGAGCGGTTCGCCGTGGACGAGGGCGTGCGCCCCGCGCAGCCCACCGCAGGCCGGGCAGTCCAGCCCCAGCAGGCTCCGCACCGGACAGGCCGGATAGTGCCCCGGCTCGTTGGGGTCGACGGCCCCCACATACGCGAAGGCCGCGCCCGCGGCCACCAGGGTGGCGCAGGGCGCGGCGAGCCGCGACGCCAGGCCCCGGGGCCCGCGTCGCGCCGGGTGGGCGCGCTGGGTCAGACCCCCGCCCCGGTCCGGGTCCCCCGCTCGCTGTCCTCGCGCGCGCCGGCCCGCACCGTCTCGGGCTTCGGCATCCCAAGCCCGGCCGCCCGCATCGCCAGGCCGACGACGCCGCCGAGGCCGACCACGACCAGTCCGCCGATGACGCCCACCGGCTGCGCCATCACCATGAACATCCCGCTGACGCAGAAGCCGATGAAAGCGATGATGACGCCCGTCCAGGCGGCCGGGGTGTGTCCGTGGCTGCTGCCCGCCATGAGTGCTCCTTGTGTGACTGGTGTCCGCGTGGCCGGGCACGGGGTCGCCGTTCTCAGCGGCGGTGCCGTGCCCTCCGGGAACATTCTCTCCCGGGCGGTCGCCAGCTGGAGTCAGGGGGTCACCGGAACGGTCCGGCCGTCCCGGGTTCCGGGGTGGCTCAGGCGCCGTCCCGCCGGCCGGTGTCCGGTTCACCGGTGGGGTCCTCGCCCCGGTCGAGCGCCTTCCACAGGTCCTCCGGCCGGTCCGGGTCGACCCGGGGGGCGGCGCCGCGCCCGGACCGCGCGGCCACTCCGGCGCGCGTGGGCCGCGTGGGGGAACGGTCGTACCGTCCGGTGCCCGCCATCGAGGGCCAGGCGCGGCCGTAGCGGAGGGCGAGCAGCCCGGCGCAGAGCAGCAGGGCCCCGCCCGTGGCGGAGAGGTACGGCCAGGCGGTGAGGTCCACCGTGCCCACGCCGGACTCGGCGATCCCGCTGGCCTTGCTGGCCTTCTCCTCCAGCGCGCCGGTGTCGTCGGCGCCGAACAGGGCTGCCGCCAGCGTCGCCACGCCGCAGAGCGTCAGCAGCGCCGCCACCACCCGCCGGGCCACCCGCCGCACGGCGAAGACGGCGACCAGCGCGGCGAGGCCGACCAGGGCCAGCGCGCTGGGCAGCCCGGTGACCTCGCCGCCCTCGGCACTCACCGGCAGGGTGCCGCCCGCGAACGACGCCTCGGCCGAACTCCACCGCTGGCCGCCCGAGATGAGGGCGAGCGCGGCACCGGCAGCGGCGCACAGCAGGGCGAGCGCGAGCGAGCGCCGGGAGGCGCGGGCGGCGGAGACGACGCGGCCCCCGTCAGTACCGGCGGTGGTGGCGCCCTCCTCGCCCCGGGCCGCGCTTCCGGCCTCGGGCCCACCGCTCGGCTCCTCGGCGGCGGGGCGCGGTTCCGCGTCCGTCCCGTCGCTCTGCTCTGCCGCGCGGCCGGGGCCGCGCGCCGGGGTTGGGGAAGTCACCCCTCCACGCTACCGCCGAGCGCGTGGGCCGCGTGGACCGCCCTCAGGACCGCGGCCGCCTTGTTCCGGCACTCGGTGTCCTCGGCCTCCGGGTCGGAGTCGGCGACGACGCCCGCGCCCGCCTGGACGTACGCGGTGCCGTTCCGCAGCAGGGCGGTACGGATCGCGATGGCGGTGTCCGAGTCCCCGGCGAAGTCCAGGTAGCCGACGCAGCCGCCGTAGATCCCGCGGCGGGTGGGCTCCAGCTCCTCGATGATCTGGAGGGCGCGCGGCTTCGGCGCACCGGAGAGCGTCCCGGCGGGGAAGCAGGCGGTGAGCGCGTCCAGCGCGGAGCGGCCCGGGGCGAGCTGGCCGGTGACCGTGGAGACGATGTGCATCACGTGGCTGTACCGCTCGACCGACATGAAGTCGACGACCTCGACGCTGCCCGGCTCGCACACCCGGCCCAGGTCGTTGCGGCCGAGGTCGACCAGCATCAGGTGCTCGGCCCGCTCCTTGGGGTCGGCGAGCAGCTCCTCGGCGAGCGCGGTGTCCTCCCGCGGGGTACCGCCGCGCGGCCGGGTGCCCGCGATGGGGTGCATCATCGCGCGGCCCTCCTCGACCTTGACGAGGGCCTCTGGGCTGGACCCGACGACGTCGAAGCCGTCGAAGCGGAAGAGGTACATGTACGGGCTGGGGTTGGTGGCGCGCAGCACCCGGTAGACGTCCAGCGCGCTCGCCTCGCACCGGGTCTCGAAGCGCTGCGAGGGCACCACCTGGAACGCCTCGCCCGCCCGGATGCGCTCCTTCACGTCCTCCACCCAGCCCTGGTAGGTGGCCCCGCCGGAGCGTGCCTCGTACGGCGGGAGGGCGGAGGGCGGCAGCGGCGCGGGGGCCACGGGGGCGGGGCGGGCGAGGTCGGCGGCCATCCCGTCGAGCCGGCGGACCGCGTCCGCGTACGCCTCGTCGACCCCGGTGTCCAGGTCGTTGTGGTTGATCGCGTTGGCGATCAGCAGCACGGTGCCGTCGCGGTGGTCGAGCACCGCGAGGTCGGAGGCGAGCAGCATGGTCAGCTCGGGCAGCTCCAGGTCGTCCACCGGGCCCCCGGCGCCTCCGACCCTCTCCAGCCGGCGGACGATGTCGTAGCCCAGGTAGCCGACCATGCCGCCGGTGAAGGGCGGCAGGTCGTCCCGCTCGTGCAGGTCGCGGGGGGTGTGCAGGGTCTCGATGGTCTCGCCCAGGGCACGCAGCGGATCACCGCCGGTCGGGACGCCGAGCGGCGGTGTGCCCAGCCAGTGGGCGGCGCCGTCCCGGACGGTGAGAGTGGCGGCGCTGCGCACGCCGACGAAGGAGTAGCGCGACCAGGTGCGACCGTTCTCGGCGGACTCCAGCAGGAAGGTGCCGGTCCGCTCGGCCGCGAGTTTGCGGTAGAGCGCGATGGGGGTGTCCCCGTCGGCGAGGAGCCGCCGGGTCACCGGGATGACCCGGCGGTCCGCGGCGAGGGCTCGGAAGGTTCCGGGATCGGGGGAGATCTCCGCCCGGGTCGTCAGGGATGCGGTGCCCGTGGTCATGGCAGGGAGGGTACTTGAGGGGAGTCGGCCCCGGTGGCGCTCTCCGGGCGCTCACCCCCCAGCATGACCCGGGGCGGTGGTGCGCCCGGTGGGGGTCACCCGGCGCCGGTCACCGGGAGCGGGTCGGCGTCGAAGCAGGTGCGGTCGCCGGTGTGGCAGGCGGCGCCGGTCTGGTCGACCCGGACCAGCACGGTGTCCCCGTCGCAGTCCAGGGCGACCGAGACGACGCGCTGGACGTTGCCCGAGGTGTCGCCCTTGACCCAGTACTCCGCGCGGCTGCGGCTCCAGTAGGTGGCGCGGCCGGTGGTGAGCGTGCGGTGCAGCGCCTCGTCGTCCATCCAGCCGAGCATCAGCACCTCGCCGGTGTCGTGCTGCTGGGCGACGGCGGGGACCAGCCCGTCGGCGCCGCGCTTGAGACGGTCGGCGATGGCGGGGTCGAGAGAGGATCCGGGCATACGGCCATTGTCCCGCACCCAGGGAAGCCCCGGCCGCCCACCCGCCCGCTCCCCCGTGGCGGCGCCCCGGAGCGGGACGGACGCGCGGGAGCGCGGGCGGAGGTGCCCGGGCCCGGGCCGCGTGGGCGCCGTCCCGCTCCCGCCACCCCTCGCGCCGGTCCCGCGCCGGGGCGGCGCGCCTCGCCCCCGCCGTCCGCCCGCCGTAGGGTGGCGATATGTCCACCCATGCCAAGCGTGAACGTCTACTTCTGGCCGACCTGTTGGAGAGCGAGGGCCCGGAGGCCCCCACCCTGTGCGCGGGGTGGCGGGCCAGGGACCTCGCGGCGCACGTCGTGGTCCGCGAGCGACGGGCGGACGCGGCCGGCGGCCTGCTCGTCAAGCCGCTCGCCGCCCGACTCGCCCGGGTGCAGGCCGAGTTCACCAAGAAGCCGTATGACGAGCTGATCCAGCTCATCCGCACCGGACCGCCCCGGATGTCGCCCTTCGCGCTCAAGCAGGTCGACGAGGCGGCGAACACCGTCGAGTTCTTCGTGCACACCGAGGACGTGCGGCGGGCCCGCGCCGACTGGACGCCGCGCGAGCTGGACCCCGTCTTCGAGGACACGCTGTGGCGGCGGCTGGAGACGGTGGCGCGGGTCTACGGGCGCCGCTGTCCGGTCGGGCTGGTGCTGCGCCGCCCCAACGGGCAGACGGTGGTGGCGCATCGGGGCACCCCCGTCGTCACCGTGACCGGCGCCCCCTCCGAACTGCTGCTGTTCGCCGCCGGACGGCAGGAGGCGGCGCGGGTCGAGACGGAGGGCGAGAAGGAGGACGTCGCCCGGGCGCGGGAGGCCGCGCTCGGCGTCTGAGGAGGCCGCCCCCGGCGCCGGACCGGCGCCGGGGGACCGGACCGCACTCGCCGCTGGCCAGGGGGACGGCCCCGGCTGGCCGTCAGGGGCCGAGGGGGAACCCGTAGAGGTGCAGGGCCACGTTCTCGCGGCCCGCGGTGTCGCCCGCCCGGTCCGCCGCGCGTCCCCGCTCGATCCAGCGGTGCACCAACTCGCCCATCTCGCGGGACAGTTCGTTCAGCTCCTCGGCGGTGAGGCGGACCGCGTAGTCGGAGGAGATCGAGGCGTCGGCCCACTCCGCCGGCCAGGCGTCCCGCTGGTCGAGGAAGGCGGCGTAGCGCTCGCTGCGCGCCTCCAGCAGCCGCCGCATCACCTGGCTGACGACGGCGGCGCTCTCCGGCCGGTCGGAGAAGTCGCCGGTGCGGAAGGAGATTCCGCGTTCGTCCGCCTGGCGCCACCAGCGCTCCCGGCCGTCGGTGCCCCGGCCCTCGGCTTCGGTGATCAGGCCGTGTTCGGCCATCCTGCGCAGGTGGTAGCTGACGAGCGAGACCGCCTCGTCCACCTCCTCGGCCAGTTGGGAGGCGGTCGCCGTGCGGGCGGCGTGCAGCGCGTGCCAGAGCTGGACGCGCAGGGGGTGGGTGAGGACCTTCAGCACGGCCAGGTCGGTGACGCGGTTCGCGGGGGCAGCCATACCACCACGCTAGGCAGCCGGGGCGGGGCGCGCACCGGCGGGTGCGCGACTCCCCGCGCGCTCCGCCGGGTTCCGGCCGGTCCCGTACGTCCCCGCGGTCCCGTACGTATCGCGCGTCGCCGTGCGGAGCGCCTCGCTGCTGGCGCGGGCGCGTCCCAGGGGGCGAACGGTCAACCGGGGCTGAGGCGTTCGGTGAGGATGCGCCGCAACTCGCGGGCGGCGCGGGGCGGGGAGACGTCGCTTCGGTGCGCCACGGAGATGGTGCGGTGCGGCCCGGGTGGCTCGAACGGGGTCACCCGGAGACCGGAGCGCGCGGCCACCATGCTGGGCACCACGGCGAGTCCGAGCCCGGCGCGGACGAAGCCGAGTACGGCGTCCATCTCGCCGCCCTCCACGCCCAGTTGAGGTTCGAACCCGGCCTCGCGGCAGACGGCCATGGTGAAGTCACGCAGGTCGTAGCCGTGCCGGAACATCACCAGCGGCTGGTCGCGGAGGTCCCCGACGCGCATCCGGCGGCGGGTGACGGGCGGTGGACCGTCCGTCGGTGAGACCACCACCAGCTCCTCGCTGAGCAGTTCGGTGGTGGTGAGCGCCGGTCCCTGCCCGGGCAGCGGGGTGATGACCAGCGCCAGGTCCAGCTCCCCGGCGGCGAGCACCCGCACGAGGTCCTGGGAGCCGTCCTCGTGCACGGCCAGCTCGACGGCGGGGTAGGCGTCGTGGAAGGCGCGGAGCACGTCCGGGACGAGGCTGGCGCAGAGGCTGGGCGGCGCGCCGAGCCGCACCCGGCCCCGGCGCAGCAGCGCCACCTCCTGCACCTCGCGGCGGGCGGTCTCGGCGTCGGCGAGGATCCGCCGGGCGAGCGGCAGCAGGGCCTCCCCCGCGTCGGTGAGCGCGATGTGGCCGCGCGCCCGGTGGATGAGCTGGGCGCCCAGCTCCCGCTCCAGGGCCCGGATCTGCTGGGAGAGGGAGGGCTGGGCGACGTGTTCCCGCTGGGCGGCGCGGGTGAAGTGCCGGGTGTCCGCGACGGCCGCGAAATAGCGGAGCTGGTGGAGCTGCATACCGCCAGGGTACGGCAGCGATAGTTACCCCCTATCGAATACAGCGGTTCTATGTCTTGGACTGATGACGGGAGGTGTCCCTAGCGTCTCGGTCATGACCCTGGCAACGCGTGCGGAGCGCGCCGGAACGGCGCGGGTGATCTGGCGCTCGACCGTCGGCAAGAAGGCCGTCATGGCGGTGAGCGGCCTGGTGATGCTGCTGTACCTGGTCGTGCACATGCTGGGGAACCTCAAGGTGTTCTTCGGCCCAGAGGAGTTCAACGGCTACGCGCGCTGGCTGCGCACGCTGGGCGAACCGGCCCTGCACCACGGGTGGTTCCTCTGGCTGGTGCGCGTGGTGCTGCTCGGCTCGGTGGTGGCGCACGGCGTCAGCGCGTACCAGCTCAGCCGCCGGGACCGCGCGGCCCGCCCGATCGGCTACGCGCACCGGCGGCGCCGCTCCAGCTACGCGGTGCGCACCATGCGGTGGGGCGGGGTGATCCTCGCGCTGTTCATCGTCTGGCACGTGCTCGACCTGACGACCGGCACCGTCAACCCCCGTGGGGAGGCGGGCCGTCCGTACGAGAACGTGCTCGCGACGTTCGGCACCTGGTACGGCAACGTGATCTACGTCGTGGCGATGCTCGCCGTGGGGCTCCACGTCCGGCACGGTTTGCGGAGCGCGGCGCTGACCCTCGGGGTGACCAGGACCGGCCCGGACCGGACGCTGCGCGCCCTGGCCAACGGGCTGGCCCTGGTGCTGACCGCCGGTTTCCTGGCCGTTCCCCTCTCCGTCATGACGGGAGTAGTGAGCTGACATGCCCTCCGACATCCCCGCTTCCACCCCGCCCGCCTCCGGCGTCTCCGGGGGTCCCCCGGGCGCCCCGGCGCCCGGCCCGGCGGGGACGGACCTCCTCGACGGCCCGGCGTACGCCCGGTACACGGAGGGCGCGCCGCTCGTGGACTCCCGGGCCCCGGAGGGGCCGATCGCCGAGCGCTGGGACCGGCGGCGCTTCGAGGCGAAGCTGGTCAACCCGGCGAACCGGCGCGGGTTCCGGGTGATCGTGGTCGGCACCGGGCTCGCGGGCGCAGCCGCCGGGGCGACCCTGGCCGAACAGGGCTACCGGGTAACGCAGTTCTGCTACCAGGACTCCCCCCGCCGGGCACACTCGATCGCCGCGCAGGGCGGTATCAACGCGGCCAAGAACTACCGCAACGACGGTGACTCGGTGCACCGGCTGTTCTACGACACCGTCAAGGGCGGGGACTTCCGGGCGCGCGAGTCGAACGTGCACCGGCTGGCGCAGATCTCCGTGGAGATCATCGACCAGTGCGTCGCCCAGGGCGTCCCGTTCGCGCGCGAGTACGGAGGGCTGCTGGACACCCGGTCCTTCGGTGGGGTGCAGGTCGCCCGCACCTTCTACGCCCGGGGGCAGACCGGTCAGCAGCTGCTGCTCGGCGCGTACCAGGCGCTGTCCCGGCAGATCGCGGCGGGCGCCGTGGAGATGCACCCGCGCACCGAGATGCTCGACCTGGTGGTGGTGGACGGCCGGGCGCGCGGGGTCGTCACCCGGGACCTGGTCACCGGCCGGGTGGAGACGCACCTCGGGGACGCGGTGGTGCTGGCGACCGGCGGCTACGGCAACGTCTTCCGGCTCTCCACCAACGCGCGGAACTCCAACGCCACCGCGATCTGGCGGGCGCACCGGCGCGGGGCCCGGATGGCCAACCCCTGCTTCACGCAGATCCACCCCACCTGTATCCCGCGCTCCGGCGAGCACCAGTCGAAGCTGACGCTGATGAGCGAGTCGCTGCGGAACGACGGCCGCATCTGGGTGCCCGCGCGGGCGGGCGACACGAGACCCCCCGGACGGATCCCGGAGGCGGAGCGCGACTACTACCTGGAGCGCCGCTACCCGGCCTTCGGCAACCTGGTCCCCCGGGACATCGCCTCGCGCGCCGCCAAGCAGGTCTGCGACGAGGGGCGTGGGGTCGGCCCCGGTGGCGAGGGCGTGTACCTGGACTTCGCCGACGCCGTCCGGCGGCTGGGCCGGAAGGCCGTGGAGGAGCGCTACGGCAACCTCTTCGAGATGTACCAGCGCATCACCGCCGAGGACCCGTACGAGGTGCCGATGCGCATCTACCCCGCGATCCACTACACGATGGGCGGACTCTGGGTCGACTACGACCTCCAGACCACGGTGCCGGGGCTGTTCGCGATCGGTGAGGCCAACTTCTCGGACCACGGCGCCAACCGGCTGGGCGCCTCGGCGCTGATGCAGGGCCTGGCGGACGGCTACTTCGTGCTCCCGGCCACCCTTCCCGACTACCTGGCGCGGCTGTCGGAGGCCGGGCGAGCCGAGGTCGACCGGGACCATCCGGCCGTGCACGAGGCGGTGTTCGACGTCACCGACCGGCTGTACGCGCTGCTCTCCAACAACGGTGACCGCACGGCGGACAGCTTCCACCGGGAGCTGGGCGAGCTGCTGTGGGAGGCGTGCGGAATGGCCCGGGACGCGGCGGGCTTGCGCGGAGCGCTGGAGCGCCTCCCTGAGCTGCGGGCCGAGTTCTGGCGGCGGATCCGGGTGCCGGGCAGCGGCGAGCGGCTCAACCAGGAGCTGGAGAAGGCCCACCGGCTGGTGGACTACCTGGAGTTGGCCGAGCTGATGTGCCTGGACGCGCTGCACCGCGCGGAGTCCTGCGGCGGCCACTTCCGCACCGAGAGCCAGACCACCGGCGGCGAGGCGCTGCGCGACGACGCCTCCTACGCGTACGTCGCCGCCTGGGAGTTCACCGGTACCGGCCAGGCGCCCGTGCTCCACCGCGAACGGCTCGACTTCGAACACGTCCACCCCACCCAGCGGAGCTACACATGAGGCTCACCCTGCGCGTCTGGCGGCAGCCGGACTCCGGCAGCGAGGGCGCGATGGTGCCCTACGCGATCGACGACGCCGATCCGGCGATGTCCTTCCTCGAACTGCTCGACACCCTCAACGAGCGGCTGGCCGAACGCGGTGAGGAGCCGGTCGCCTTCGACCACGACTGCCGGGAGGGCATCTGCGGCGCCTGCGGCATGGTGATCAACGGGCGGGCGCACGGCCCCGAACCGACCACCACCTGTCAGCTGCACCTGCGGCACTTCCGGGACGGCGACACCATCGACGTGGAGCCGTGGCGGGCCGCCGCCTTCCCCGTCGTACGCGATCTGGTGGTGGACCGGAGCGCCTTCGACCGGGTGATCGGCGCGGGCGGCTACGTGACCGCGCCGACCGGAAGCGCGCCCGAGGCCCACGCCACCCCGGTGCCGAAGGCGGCGGCGGAGCGGGCGTTCGAGCACGCCGAGTGCATCGGCTGCGGCGCCTGCGTCGCGGCCTGCCCGAACGGCTCGGCGATGCTGTTCACCTCGGCGAAGGTCAACCACCTCAACGCGCTGCCGCAGGGCGCCCCGGAGCGGGAGAGCCGGGTGCTGGACATGGTCGGCCAGATGGACGCGGAGGGCTTCGGCGGCTGCACCCTCACCGGGGAGTGCGCCACCGCCTGCCCGAAGGGCATACCGCTGTCCTCCATCGCCGCGCTGAACCGGGAGTTCCTGCGCGCCGCCACCACCAGCCCACCCGCCTCCGGCCGCTAGGAAGGAGCCTCAGCGGACCGGCTGCCCGGCCTCCCGCAGCGCCTCCTTGACCTGCCCGATCCGCAGCTCCCCGAAGTGGAAGACGGAGGCGGCGAGCACCGCGTCCGCGCCCGCCTCGACGGCCGGGGCGAAGTGCTCCAGCCGCCCGGCGCCGCCGGAGGCGATCACCGGGACGGACACCCGCTCGCGGATCGCGGCGGTCATCTCCAGGTCGTAGCCGTCCCGGGTGCCGTCCGCGTCCATCGAGTTGAGCAGGATCTCCCCGGCGCCCAACTCGGCCGCGCGGTGGGCCCATTCGAGCGCGTCGAGGCCGGTGCCCCGGCGACCGCCGTGCGTGGTGACCTCGTACCCGCCGCCGGGGGTGCGCCGGGCGTCCACCGACAGCACCAGCACCTGGCTGCCGAAGCGCTCCGCGATCTCGCGGATCAGCTCGGGCCGGGCGATGGCGGCGGTGTTGACGCCGACCTTGTCGGCCCCGGCGCGCAGCAGCCGGTTCACGTCGTCGGCGGTGCGCACCCCGCCGCCCACGGTCAGCGGGATGAAGACCCGCTCGGCGGTGCGGCGCACCACGTCGTAGGTCGTCTCCCGGTCTCCGGAGGAGGCGGTGATGTCGAGGAACGTCAACTCGTCGGCGCCCTCGGCGTCGTACACCGTGGCCATCTCCACCGGATCCCCGGCGTCCCGCAGGTCACGGAAGTTGACGCCCTTGACGACCCGGCCGCCGTCGACGTCCAGGCAGGGGATGACTCGGACCGCGAGGGTCATGACCGTGCTGCTCCTTACCGGGTCGCGCCGCGCGACTCCGCTTCTCGGTACGCCTCGACCTCGACCTCGACGACCAGCGAGGGGTCGACGAAGCCGGAGACGATGATCATTGAGGCGGCGGGCCGCACCTCGCCGAAGAGCTCGCGGTGCGCCCGCCCCACCTCCTCCACGTCCCGGGCGTGCGTGACGTACATCCGGGTGCGGACCACGTCCGCGCGCCCCAGGCCCAGTTCCTCCAGCGCGCCGACGGCGACGCCGAAGGCGGTGACGGCCTGTTCGTACGGGCCGCCCTCGGCGATCCGCCCGTCCACCACCGAGGTGCAACCCGACACCAGGACCAGGCCGTTGGGGAGTTCGACGGCCCGGGAGTAGCCGAACTCCTCCTCCCAGGGGCCGTTCGAGGACACGCGACGCGGGGTGCTGGTCATGCTGATACGGCCTCCAGAGCCTCCTCCAAGGTGAACGCCTTGGCGTAGAGGGCCTTTCCGACGATCGCGCCCTCGACCCCCTCGGGTACCAGCGTCGCGATCGCGCGGAGGTCGTCAAGGGAGGAGACGCCCCCGGAGGCGACGACCGGGCGGTCCGTCGCCGCGCAGACCGAGCGCAGCAGCTCCAGGTTGGGCCCCTGGAGGGTGCCGTCCTTGTTGATGTCGGTGACGACGTACCGGGCGCAGCCCTCGGAGTCGAGCCGCTCCAGCGTCTCGAAGAGGTCACCGCCGTCCCGGGTCCAGCCCCGGCCGCGCAGCGTCCGGCCGCGCACGTCCAGCCCGACGGCGATGCGGTCACCGTGCTCGGCGATGACCCGCGCCACCCACTCGGGGGTCTCCAGCGCCGCCGTGCCCAGGTTGACCCGGCGGCAGCCGGTCGCGAGCGCGGCGGCGAGCGAGGCGTCGTCCCGGATGCCGCCGGACAGCTCCACCTTGACGTCCATCGCCGTGGCCACCTCGGTGATCCGGGCGCGGTTGTCGCCGGTGCCGAACGCCGCGTCCAGGTCGACCAGATGCAGCCACTCGGCACCGGCCCGCTGCCAGGCGAGCGCGGCCTCCAGCGGGTCACCGTAGGAGGTCTCGGAGCCGGACTCGCCGTGTACCAGGCGGACGGCCTGGCCGTCACGGACGTCGACGGCGGGGAGGAGTTCGAGGGTGCTCATCGCGGACGGAACCTCACGGGGTCGGGGGCGTGCCGGTGGATCGGACGGAAACGGGGAACTCAGGGGGAACACAGGGGACTTCGCGGGGGTTTCGCGGGCGTCGGGGGAACGCGCGGCGGAACCCCGGGGGACGGGAACGGGGACGGGAGCGGTCGGTAGGGACGGGGCCCGGCCGGAGTCGCCGGTGGGAGCGGCCGGGCCCGGGGCTCAGAGCGTGTCGACCCAGTTGCGCAGCAGCTGGGCCCCGGCGTCTCCGGACTTCTCCGGATGGAACTGGGTGGCCCACAGTGGGCCGTTCTCCACCGCGGCGACGAACGGCTCCGCGTGGGTGGTCCAGCTGACCCGGGGGGCGTTCATCCGCGGGTTGACCGTCTCCAGCTCCCAGTCGTGCGCGGCGTAGGAGTGCACGAAGTAGTAGCGCGCGTCGGCCGGGAGACCGGCGAACAGCCGGGAGTCCTCCGGCGCCCGCACGGTGTTCCACCCCATGTGCGGCACCGCGTGCCCGGCGTCGGCGGTGAGCGGGCCCACGGTGCCGGGCCACTCGTCCAGCCCATCCGCCTCCTGCCCGTGCTCCACACCGCGCGTGAAGAGGATCTGCATCCCGACGCAGATGCCGAGCACCGGCCGCCCACCCGCCAGCCGTCTGCCCACCACCCAGTCGCCCCGGGCGGCGCGCAGGCCCTCGACGCAGGCGGCGAAGGCGCCGACGCCCGGCACCAGCAGGCCGTCGGCGGACATCGCCCGTTCGTAGTCCCGGGTGATCTCGACGTCGGCCCCGGCGCGGACGAGCGCCCGCTCGGCCGACCGCACGTTGCCGAAGCCGTAGTCGAAGACCACGACGCTCCGGCGCCCGGCCGCGTCCGCCGTCATGACCACACCCCCAGTCGCAGCACCCCGGCGCCTAGCGCCATCGCGGCGCCGAGACCGAGCAACACCACCACGCCCCGGGGCAGTTCCTGCTTCCAGAAGGAGATCGCGCCGCCCAGCAGGAAGAGCCCGACGAAGATCAGGAGCGTCGACAGCCCGTTCACAGGGCTCCCTTGGTCGAGGGGACGCCGTGCTGCCGGGGGTCGATCTCGGAGGCGTACCGCAGCGCCCGCGCCAGCGCCTTGAACTGGCACTCCACGATGTGGTGCGCGTTCCTGCCGTACGGCACGTGGACGTGCAGCGCGATCTGCGCCTGGGCCACGAAGGACTCCAGGATGTGCCGGGTCATGGTGGTGTCGTACTCCGCGCCGATCATCGGCGCCATGCCCTCCGGCTCGCTGTGCACCAGGTAGGGGCGGCCCGAGAGGTCGACCGTGACCTGCGCGAGCGACTCGTCCAGCGGCACGGCGGCGTTCGCGAACCGCACGATCCCCCGCTTGTCGCCCAGCGCCTGCCGGAAGGCGGCCCCCAGCGCCAGCGAGGTGTCCTCGATGGTGTGGTGACTGTCTATGTGCAGGTCGCCGTCGGTCTTGACGGTGAGGTCGAACAGGCCGTGCCGGCCGAGCTGGTCGAGCATGTGGTCGTAGAAACCCACCCCGGTGGAGACGTTCACCTCGCCGGTGCCGTCGAGGCCGATCTCGACGAGGACGGAGGTCTCCTTGGTGGTGCGCTCCACGCGGCCCGTACGCGGGGATCGGGCGTCGCTCGCCCGCTCCTCCCGAGGGGCCCCGGGCGTCGGGGGGGTCCGGGGGGTCACTGTCGTCTCTCCTTCATCACTGCGCGCACCGCGTCCAGGAACGCGTCGTTCTCGGCCGGGGTTCCGGTGGTGACGCGCAGCCACCCCGGCACCCCGTTGTCCCGCACCAGCACACCGCGCTCCAGCAGCGCCTCCCACACGGCGTGCGCTCCGCCCTCCTCCTCGAAGAGGCCGAACTGGACGAAGTTGGCGTCGGAGTCGGTCACCGTACATCCGGCGGCGCGCAGCTCCCGCACCAGGCGGTCGCGCTCCTCCTTGAGCCGCCCCACGAACCCGAGCAGGGTGTCGGTGTGCTCCAGCGCCGCCAGCGCGGTGGCCTGGGTGACCGCCGAGAGGTGGTACGGCAGCCGCACCAGCTGCACGGCGTCGACCACCGCCGGGTCGGCGGCGAGGTAGCCCAGCCGCAGTCCGGCCGCGCCGAACGCCTTGGACATGGTGCGGGAGATGACCAGGGTGGGGCGGCCGTCCAGCAGCGGCAGCAGCGAGGGGCCGTGCGAGAACTCCTCGTACGCCTCGTCGACCACCACCAGGGCGCCCCGCTCCGGGCGGGCCGCCTGCGCGGCGTCGTACAGCGCGCGGACGGTGTCGGCGTCGACCGCCGTGCCCGTCGGGTTGTTCGGCGAGCAGACGAAGACGACCTCCGGCCGCCGCTCCGCGATGGTGCGCACCGCCGCCGCCACGTCGATCCGGAAGTCCGCGGTCCGGGGTCCGGACAGCCAGCCGGTTCCGGTGCCACGGGCGATCAGCGCGTGCATGGAGTACGAGGGCTCGAAACCGAGCGCGGTGCGCCCGGGCCCGCCGAACGCCTGGAGGAGCTGCTGGAGCACCTCGTTGGAGCCGTTGGCCGCCCAGACCTCGCGCGGGCCCATCTCGTGGCCGGTGACGCGGGTCAGGTACCCGGCCAGCTCGGTGCGGAGGGTGAGGGCGTCCCGGTCCGGATAGCGGTTGAGGGTGCGCGCGGCCTCGCCCACCCGCTCCGCGATCCGGGCGACCAGTTCCTCGGGCAGCGGATAGGGGTTCTCGTTGGTGTTCAGCCGCACCGGGACGTCCAGCTGGGGGGCGCCGTAGGGCGTCTCGCCGCGCAGTTCGTCCCGGATGGGGAGGTCGTCGAGGGCGGTCACCGGCCCGGCCGGGGCGTTCGGCGAGACCGCGGTTCCGTTCGTTCCGCTCGCGCTCACGGCCGCTCCCCCGCTCCGCTCCCGCGCGGGCCCGGGGCGCCGGACCCGGCGGGGTCCCGCTCGAACCGGGCGCTGACCGCCTCGCCGTGTGCCGGGAGGTCCTCGGCCTCCGCCAGCACCCGGACGTGCTCGGCCACCTCCGCCAGCGCCTCCCGCGAGTAGTCCACGACGTGGATTCCGCGCAGGAAGGACTGGACGGACAGGCCGGAGGAGTGGCAGGCGCAACCGCCGGTCGGCAGCACGTGGTTGGAGCCCGCGCAGTAGTCGCCCAGCGAGACCGGGGCGTGCGGGCCGACGAACACGGCGCCCGCGTTCCGCACCCGCGCCGCCCACCCGGCGGCGTCGGCGGTCTGGATCTCCAGGTGCTCGGCGGCGTAGGCGTTCACCACCGCGAGCCCCTCGTCCAGCGAGTCCACCAGGACGGTGCCGGACTGCTGGCCGGAGAGCGCCTCGGTGATCCGCTCCCGGTGCCGGGTCGCCGCGACCCGGACGGCCAGCTCCGCGTCCACCGCGTCGGCCAGCGCCTCGGACGGGGTCACCAGGACCGCGGCGGCCATCGGGTCGTGCTCGGCCTGGCTGATCAGGTCGGCGGCGACGTGCGCCGGGTCGGCGGTGTCGTCCGCCAGGATCGCGATCTCGGTCGGGCCCGCCTCCGAGTCGATGCCGATCCGGCCCTTGAGCAGCCGCTTCGCGGCGGCGACGTAGATGTTGCCGGGGCCGGTCACCAGCTGGGCGGGGCGGCACTCCTCGGTGCCGTAGGCGAACATCGCGACGGCCTGCGCCCCACCGGCCGCGAACACCTCGTCCACCCCGAGGAGCGCGCAGGTCGCGAGCACCGTCGGGTGCGGGAGGCCGGTGTCCGGACGCGGGGGCGAGGTCACCGCCAGCGACTCCACCCCGGCCTCCTGCGCCGGGACCACGTTCATCACCACGGACGACGGGTAGACCGCCCGGCCGCCCGGTACGTACAGACCGACGCGCTCCACGGGCACCCAGCGCTCGGTGACCGTGCCGCCGGGGACCACGCGGACCGTGGAGTCGGAGCGCCGCTGCTCGCGGTGGACCAGCCGGGCCCGCCGGACGGACTCCTCCAGCGCCGCGCGCACCTTCGGGTCGAGTTCGGCCAGCGCGCGTTCCAGCGCGGAGTCCGGCACCCGGGTCCGCTCCAGCTCCGCGCCGTCGAACCGCCGGGCGTACTCGACGAGCGCCGCGGTGCCGCGATGCTGGACCTCCGCGCAGATCGGCCGCACCTTCTCCAGGGCGGCCTCCACATCCAGCTCGGCTCGGGGCAGCAGGTCGGGATCGAGGCCACCGCCATCGAGGAGGGCGGAGCCACGCAGGTCGATTCGGGAGATCACACGTCCAGTCTCTCAAACCTCCTCCGTCGCCCCGCTCCGCGTATCACCTGGTGGACGCCGTTCCGGACCACCCCCGCGCGCGCCCCCGCGCGAGACCGCGCCGGACAGCCTCCAGGGCTGGGGCGGGGCGACGCCGGGCACCAGTATCGCCCCGCCCCGACCCCACCCCTCCCGACGCCCGGCCCCCGCCCGACCCCCACACGGACAGCCCGACCCGCACCCCCTCCGCCACCACCTCTCAGCACCCTCACCACCCTCACCACACGTGACACCACACGTGACCCACGTGACCACCCCGCCCCTCCTCCACCGCCCCCCGCCCCGTGCGCCCCCGGCCGCCCGCGCCCGTGGCCCGCGATGGCCACGGGACGCTCCGTGGTCAGGGCACTCCGCGCCAGAACCGCGTCATCGCGGCAAACCCCCTGAACCGGAACCAAGTTCCCGCCGAATCACCGGTGTTGACATCCTTAACCCCCGCCCCCGCGGGTACGGGGACAACGTTCGGCACACGACCGACGACGGAGCGAACGGACAGGAGGTCACGAGCGTGAGCGAGCCAGAGGGAACGGCCGAGCCACCGGCCGGGCTGACCACGGCCGAATGGGGGTTATGGCAGGCGTTCCGGAACGGCAGCCAGCACGATCTGCGCACCGGCCGGGCGGAGTGGGACGACCCCAACAGCGACCACCCCTGGGGTCCCGAACGGACGGTGCGCGCCCGGGTGATCGCGCTCCTGCTGCTGCACGGACCGCCACCACTGCTGGGGCGGGTGACCGCGCTGCACCTGTACGGCGCGTACGTCACCGGCTGCCTCGACCTGTCCGGCGGCTCCGTGGGCTCCTACGTCGAACTGGGCTTCTGCCGCTTCCAGAAGGAGGTGCGGATATCCGAGACGCGCCTCAACACGGCGCGTCTGGTGGACTGTTACCTGCCCCGGCTGGAGGCGGCGCGGCTGGCCACCGACGGCGACCTGCACCTGCCGCGCTGCACCATCCCGGAGGGCGTCAAGCTGACGGACGCCACGATCGGCACCGACCTGATGCTCAACGAGGCGACGGTGGGCAGCGGTCGGGGCAGCCGGGCGGTGGCCGCCGACGGCATCACCGTCTCCCAGGAACTCCAGGCCAGCCTGCTGGTCACCGACGGCCAGGTGAGTCTGCGGGGCGCGACGGTGGGCAGCTCACTGCACATGTACGGGAGCGTGTTGCGCAACCGGGGTGGCCAACACGCCCTGTACGCACCGCAGATCACGGTGGAGCAGGTCGCCAGCTTCGCCGAGGCCCGCCGCGACCGTTCCCAGCAGATCCTCGGCACCACCCCGCCGACCGGCACCGCCTACCCGTTCACCACCGAGGGCGACGCGCACCTGAACGGCAAACCCTTCGAGTGCACCGGCGGAATGGTGCTGGACGACGGCCGGTTCGGCTCCTCCCTGCTGATCGAGAACGCCCGGCTGACCCTCCGCAGCGACCAGGAACTGTCGCTCCGCCGCATCCACACCCCCGAGTTGGGCTTCACCCCGCAGCCGCCGGAGAGCGGCCGGGTGGTGCTCTCCGGCGCCTCGGTCGAGAAGTTGCTTGACCGCGTGGGGAGTTGGCCCAGCGGGCAGCGACTGTGGATGGCGGGCTTCACCTACCAGCAGGCGATACCCAAGGAGGGCCACTTCAACGTCCGTCAGCGCCTCCAGTGGGTCGCGAGCGCCACCCCCGAGTACTCCCCCGAGCCGTACGAGCAACTGGCCGCGATGTACCGCGCCACCGGCGAGGACACCAACGCCCGTACGGTGCTGCTGGAGAAGCACCGCCGGAGACGCGAGACGCTGCCGCTGCTGGGCAAGCTGTGGGGCTACCTCCAGGACTGGACGGTGGCCTACGGCTACCGCCCGGCCCAGGCCGCGCTCTGGATGGCGGTGCTGTGGGCAAGCGGCACCCTGCTCTTCTCGCAGCGCCCCCCGGGCGCGCTCAAGGGCGAGGAGGCACCGCACTGGAGCGCCGCGCTCTACGTACTCGACCTGCTGCTACCGGTCATCTCCCTGGGCCACGACTCGGCGTGGAACCCGGCGGGCGGCTACCAGTGGGCGGCGGCCGTCCTCATCCTGCTGGGCTGGACGCTGGCCACCACCATCGCCGCCGGCGCGACCAGACTCCTGAGCCGCCAGTGAGGCCCGGCGGCACGGCCATCGCGCAACACACCACCGGCAACCCGGCCGGAGGCTTTAGGCTTGCCCGTTGTGACTACCGCGCTTCCGCTCTTTCCCCTCAACTCGGTGCTGTTCCCGGGCCTCGTACTGCCCCTGAACATCTTCGAGCCGCGGTACCGCGCGCTCATGCGCGATCTGCTCAAGATCCCGGAGGACGCCCCGCGGCGCTTCGCCGTCGTCGCCATCCGCGACGGACACGAGGTCGCCCGCCCGTCCTTCGGCACCGGGCAGCTCGCCCCGCTCGACCCGGCGCGCGTGGAGCCCTCCCCACCGCCCGGCACCAGCCCCACGGCCGGTTTCGGGCCCGACCCCCTGAGTTCCTTCTACGACGTGGCCTGCGTCGCGGACGCCTCGACCATCCGCGAACGGGCCGGGAGCGCCGAGGAGGAGGCTTCGCCGGAGACGCCCGGTGAGCCGGACGACGCCGCGGCTGGATACGAGGTGCTGGCGACCGGCACCACCCGCTGCCGCCTGCTCTCCGTGGACGCCAGCGGGTCCTATCTGATGGCCGAGGTCGAGGAGCTGGAGGAGACCGAGGGCGAGGGCGCGGGCGCGCTCGCCTCCGGGGTGCTCCGGGCCTTCGCGGGCTACCAGAAGCGGCTCGCCAGCGCCCGGGAGCGGACCCTCGCCGCCGGTCAGGAGCTGCCCGACGACCCGTCGGTGATCTCCTACCTGGTCGCCGCGGCGACGGTGCTCGACACCCCGGCGAAGCAGCGTCTGCTGGAGGCCCCCGACACCGCCAGCCGGCTCGCGGCCGAACTGAAGCTGCTGCGCCGGGAGAGCGCGGTGATCGGCAAGCTGCCCTCGCTGCCCGCGCCGGAGCTGACCCGCGACCCGACCAGCCCCAACTGACCCCGGAATGACGGACGATGGCCAAGACGACGGGTAAGAGGAAGCAGTCAGCGGCGACCCCGGCGACGGTCGCCGCCACCCGGGCCGGGGTGGAGTTCACCACCCACTCCTACACACCCGACCCGGCCGCCGCCTCCTGGGGCGCGGAGGCCGCCGAGGCGCTCGGTGTCGATCCCGGGCGGGTGTTCAAGACGCTGGTCGCGGAGGTGGACAGCGCGCTCACGGTGGCGATCGTGCCGGTCTCCACCACGCTCGACCTCAAGGCGCTGGCCACGGCGGCCGGTGGCAAGCGCGCCGTGCTCGCCGACCCGGTGGCCGCCGAGCGCAGCAGCGGCTACGTACGCGGCGGCATCTCGCCGCTCGGGCAGCGCAGGCGGCTGCCCACGGTGCTCGACGACTCGGCGGACGACCACCCGACGGTCTGTGTCTCCGCCGGGCGGCGCGGACTGGAGATCGAACTCGCCCCGGCCGACCTCGCCGCCCTCACCGACGCCGTCACCGCCCCCATCGCCCGGACCTGAGCCCGGCGCGACCCGACGGCCGCTCTCCGGTGGCCGCGCGGGCGTCGTCCGAGCCATCCGACGTCCGCGCTGCCCGAGCCGCCCGCGCCGCCCCCGTAAGCGGGGCCCAGGCCCACCGCCCGCGCGGTTCCGGCGGCCACGGCCCACGGCCTCCCGGCGGTGCGCCCGTACGGCGGTGCGGCGCGCGGGGGCTTCCCAGCCCGTCCGTCCTCCGCTACGACCGAAGGAGCGCCGGGCACACGCCGGCCGGCGGACGCCCGGCACCACGGCCGAGGGGGTCACCACGATGTCGAAACGCACCCGCAAACGCCGCTGGCGCGTCCGCAAACGGCGCGCGAACCACGGCCGCCGCCCCGCCTGACGGCCCGCCGGAGGCGGCTGGGCGGGCCGCCGTCAGCGGCCGGTGTCCGCCCAGCCGCCGCCCGGCGCCCCCGGTCCGGCGGGTGGTGGCGGTGGCGGCAGGGGCTCGCGCTTGCCGAAGGCGACGGTGAGCACCATGTGCACCAGCAGCGCGGCGAACGGGAAGCCCAGCAGCACGCCCTTGGCCTGAAGCTTCAGCGGGCCGTCGAAGGTGGCGCCCGCGCCGGCGGCCCGGGCCGCCTCCACCAGGTCGGTCTCCGGGCCGAGCGCGACCCCGATGCCCCAGCCCCCCAGCGCGGCGAGCAGCGCGCCCACGGTCATCCCGATGACGAGCCCCACACCGCCCCGGCGTCGCACGAGGAAGACCACCAGTCCGACGAGGACGCCCAGGCCCGCCGAGATCAGCAGGAAGCTCCCGTCGGCGCCGACCACCTCCTCGCCCTCGGGGTGCTTGGGGTAGACCGCCGAACCGTCGGTGATCAACGGCGTCCGGGGGGCGAGCCAGGCCCACAGCGGGCCGAGCACCAGTGCCAGCAGCGCGACGGCGAGGCCGCACACCACTCCCTCACGTGCCTCGGCCTCGATCCCGTCCGACCCCGCCTCGGGCGGATCCGGGTCTCCGGCTCCGCCGGGGTACGCCGGATACGGGTCGGGCCGTCCTCCCGCTGATCCGCCGGTGGCGTCATCCCGGTTCCCCCAGCCGGGGCTGCCGGGCGCCGGGCGGCCGGATTCGCCGGTGGAGTCGGGGTCGGGGTTGGAGGACGAAGGCGTCGGTACGGTCACGGGGCCATCGTGCCAGGCCCGGCCGCCCGTTCGGGAACGGGGCGGCGCTCCGGACTGTCCCCACCCGCCCCACGCGCACCGCGCCCGGACACGGCCGCGAGCGGCCACGAGACGTCCACGGGCGCGGGTGTCGCCGGGTACGGGTGGACGGTGGTCGGGGGCGGTGCTCAGGGGCGGGGGTGAGCCGTGGGGGGGGTGCGGTGGCGGCGGTGCGCGACTCCGGTCGGGCGGGGGCGGGCGGCCGCCCGCGGTCGGCTCAGCGGACGGCGGCGCGCCGGTAGGCCCAGGTCGCCACGGCCAGCGCGGCCACCCCGACCGCCGCGCACACGCCCAGGTCGAAGCCGACGGCGGCCCAGTCGGGGCTGGCCTCGTAGGTCCGCGCCAGGGCCTCCACCCCGTACGTCGACGGCAGCAGGTCCCGCAGCCAGCGCACCGGCTCCGGCAGCTGCCCGGCGGGCAGCACCCCGAGCAGCAGCGCTGCGGACATACCCAACTGCCCGCACACCGTCGCGAGTTCGGGACGGGGCGCGAGCAGCCCCAGCGCCGCGCCGAGCCCGGCGAGCGCGGCACCCGTCAGCGGGATGACCGCCGCCAGCACCCAGAGCCCACCCAGCGGCAGCTGGAAGAGGACGCTCCCCGTGAGCGCCGTGACCAGCACACCGGGCACCGTGAACGAGGCGTACGCGCCCGCCGCGCCCAGCACCACGGCGGCGGCCGGGACCGGCAGCGTGGCGTAGTGGTCGAGGCCGCCGCTGGCCCGCAGCTGCCCGAAGTACTGGGCCAGCAGGTTCAGTGCGACGAAGGCCACCACCAGCACGCTGGACCCGGCGACCACCGCGCGGGCCTCCGCGCCGCCGTCCACCACCCCGCGCATCAGCACCATGATGCCGAGCGACTGGAAGGTGGCCACGAACAGCAGCGGCACCCGGGCCACCCGCGCCCGGGAGAGCTGTGCCCGGTAGACGGCGGTCAGCGCGGGCCACAGCCGGGTCCGCTCGGACAGCCGCTCCGGTTCGGCCGAAGGGAGTGACGGCTCCGCGACCGCGAGCCCACCGGGGCGGTCCCGCCCGGGACTTCCGGCGCTCCGCGCTCCGCGCCCACCGACGCCGTCTTCTTCCGCGCTCTCCACCGCGGCCGTGCT
This sequence comes from Streptomyces sp. AJS327, assembly GCF_013450295.1. Classification (GTDB taxonomy): domain Bacteria; phylum Actinomycetota; class Actinomycetes; order Streptomycetales; family Streptomycetaceae; genus Streptomyces. The sequence continues at coordinate 1,342,988 of NZ_SKBR01000001.1, read as the reverse complement.
GCTCACGCCGTTCCGCTCCTCTGCGCCCCGCGCGTCCTCACCGCTTCACCAGACCTTCCGCACGGCCGCCGAGGGCCAGGTACACGTCCTCCAGGCTGGGCGTCGCCAGCCGGAAGTCGTCCAGCGCCGCGAAGGCGGCGCCCTCCGTGATCAGCGCGACCGTGTCGCGCGCCGCCTCCGGCGCCAGCCGCAGGGTCCAGCGCCGCCCGGAGACCACGGCCCGCTCCCCCAACTCCGCGATCGACGGCAGCTCCACCGGCGCCCGCTCCCGCCAGACCAGCTCCAGCCGGACGTCCGAACCGACCGTGGCCTTCAGTCCGCCCGGGGTGTCACAGGCGATGACCCGGCCGTCGTCCAGCACCGCGACCCGGTCGAGCACCGTCTCCGCCTCGATGACGTTGTGCGTCACCAGCACCACCGTCGTGCCCGTGGCGGCCCGCCGCCGGTCGATCGCGGACCACACCGCGCGCCGGGCGACCGGGTCCATCCCCGCCGACGGCTCGTCCAGCACCAGCAGCGGACGCTCGCCGACCAGCGCGGCCGCCACACAGGCGAGCCGCCGCTGACCACCGGAGAGCTTCTTCAGGGGCCGCCCCGCGAGCCCCCCGAGACCCAACTCGTCCAGGACGGCGTCCCGTTCGGCACGCGCGGCGGCCGGGCCGAGGCCCCGCAGGCGGCCCGTGGTCTCCGCCGCCAGCGCCACCGTGAGTTCGTCCAGGGCGCTCGACTCCTGCCCGAGGTAGGCGAGGAGCCGCGCGGCCCGCTCCGGATGCCGCACCAGGTCGTGGCCCAGCACCTCGACGGAACCGTCGTCCGGCCGGAGCAGCCCGGTGAGCTGCCGGACGAGGGTGGACTTGCCCGCGCCGTTCGGCCCGAGCAGGCCGAAGATCTCGCCCTGCCGCACCTCCAGGCTGACGCCGTCGCTGGCGCGCACCGGCGGAACGGGGGGCGCCCCGCGCCGTCCCCTGCCTCCGGGGTAGGTCTTGACCAGGCCACTGACGCGTACGGCGGCCCGCGCAGGCGTCTCCACGCTCTCCACCGTCCGCCGAGTGCCCTTGTTCACGGACTACGAGGGTACGCGTCCGCCCCCGAGCCGCCTCCTCCGGTCCCACCCGAGCGCGCCCCACCACCCCACCGCCCGGCACACCGGGCGCCGAACAGCCACGACGAGAGCCCGACGGGAACAACGAGAGCACCGCTCACGAACCAGAGCGGCACTCCACGACCGGATCACCGCGCGTGGTCAGGGAGAAACGGCCCGCGCGGGCTGTCCGGAGGAGGGAGGGGAGGTCCGGCCGGGACGGGTCGCCCGCCGCGAGACGGAACAGGGCGGTGCGAACGGGGCGCGGGGGAACGGGGCGGACGCGGGCGAGCGGGGGCCGGGCAGCACAGCGCGGTGCGGGCCCGTGCGACGGACGGAGGCGGCCGAAGGCGGACGGAGGCCGGGCGGCACAGGACGATGACGGCGCGCGGAGTGGGTGGAGGCGGACGGGGTGGGGCGGACGGGGTCGGCTACTCGCCGGTGGCTGCCGGTTCCGAGGCCACCTCGGTACCGGTGCGGTTGCCGACCTCGCGCCAGAACCCGGCCCTGATGGCGTACCTGTCGTCCTCGTCGATCTGGTCATCCTTGTGTGCCAGCAGGCCGAAGCGGGCGGCGTAGCGCAGCAGTTCGCCGTCGATCCGGTGCGGGATGCGCGGGTACTCACGGGAGAGCAGGCCCAGTTGCTCGGAGGGGGAGATCCGTTCGATCCAGCGCCGCGCGAAGACCTGGCCGACTTCGAAGGGGTCACCGCTGACGGCGGTGATGTCCTCCTCCCGGTCGGCCCAGCGCTGCTCAGCGGTGGTCAGCTGGGCCAGCATCGGCAGCGCCGCGACCTCCGGGGCCTCGCCCGGACCGGCCCGGTCCACCCACCCCTTGTCGGAGGACCAGCGCAGGGTCGCGTTGGGCGGGGTCGGCGGCGCGGGGGCCGAGGGAGGGTGGGCGAGCGGCGCGGGGCGGCCGAGTCCGGCGAGGTCCTTGGGGGTGGGGACTGCGCCGCCCTCGCCGCGTGGGCCGGAGCCGCTGCCCGTGGCCGGCGTGCTCGTGCGTCCGGTGTGCGCCGGGCCGCCGTTCTTGGTCTCCTCACCCGGACGGGCGGACGGGCCCTCGGTGTTTTCCGCGCCCGCCTCGGCGGCCGGAACGTGGGGTGGGTGGGCGGGCGGCGCCCCGTTCTCGGCGGGCTCGGGAAGCGGCGCGGAGAGGATCGCGGCGATGTCCGGCCGGGAGGCGGACGGGGGCGCGCACACCCCCGTCGGCTCCTTGGCCCGGACGACGCCGGTGAGCCAGCTGCGGTCGAGCACCCGCCGCTCGTCGGCCTCCGCGACCAGGTCCTCGGACTGGTTGTAGTCGCCGTCGGCCGCCTGCACGGCCCAGAGGTGGACGGCGACGCCGTGTTCCTTGGCGGACATCAGGCCGGGCAGCAGGTCCCCGTCCCCGGTGACCAGCACGATGTCCGAGCAGGCGCGGTTCCGGGCGAGTTCGGTGAGTTCGGCGTGCATCGCGGCGTCGACGCCCTTCTGCGCCCAGCGACCGTCACTGCGGGTGAGGGCACCCAGCCGGACGGTCACCCGGGGCATCACGCGCAGTCGCCGGTGCTCGGGCTGCGGCACCCGATCGGGGGCGCCGTCGAACCAGTAGATCCGCAGCAGCGCGCACTCGGTGTCCGCTTCCGCCCGTTCGCGCAGGCCCTGGATCAGCGCCGAGTGGTCCACGCTGATGCGGGAGCGGGACGGCTCGCCCGCCAGCAGACTCGCGGCGGCACCCAACAGGTATCCGGCGTCCACCAGGACGACGCAGCGATCCACGTTCCACCCACTCTCGGTCAACAACCACGGCCAGGACCGCGTTTCCTGTGAGTCTGCCCGACCGTGCGGAGCTAATCAGCCGGAACTCGATCGTCGGCGTGGCGGACGAGGGATGGCGCGGACCCCGGGGTACACCCGGCCCCCACGGGCTAATTACCCGAAATGCGCGTGATGTCAGAGCGTGCGAGGCTGATCTTGCCCACCGTGTGACACCAACAGGAGGCGGCTATGGGCAAGAACAAGAACAGGAACCGTCAGCAACGGCAACAGAGACCCCAGGAGCGGGAGCGCGAGGCGGACCCCACCCCCTCGAACTCGTCGACGGAGCAGCCCCGTACGCCGGGGAGCCCCGCCGACGTGGCGCGCAAGCACCAGCGGCGCTTCGGCCACAACTGATCCTGTCCACAGTGCGCTCGGGATCGCACGGCTAGTCGGGAGGGCGCGCTCCGCGAAGGCGCGCCCTCCCGTCCGTCTGGGGACCGGCGCGGCGGCCGGGCGGTCACTCCCGGCGGCGGGCCGCGCCGCACCCCGGCTTCCGGGCGCGCGGGACCGCGCGCCCGGGCGGCCGGGGCTCAACCCGCCAGGCAGGAGGGGCCGAGGAGTTCCTTGAGGTCGCCGAAGAGGGCGGGGTCGGCGGTGACCCGGTGCCGGTCGAGCCGGAGGACGGTGGTCTTCCGGGCGCCTTGCAGCTTGACCCGCACCTCGCTGGGCCCCCGGTGGTGCGAGAGCACCTCGCCGAGGCGCACCACCAGCGGCGGCGTGATCTTGACGGTGGGGATGGTGATCGTCACCAGGGCGCTGCTGGACGCCTCGCTCAGGTCCGGGATCATCAGCTCCATCGCGACCAGCCGGGGGACGTCCTCCCGCTTGTCCAGCCGTCCCTTGACGAATACCACCGCGTCCTCGACGAGTTGGGTGGAGACCAGCTGGTAGGTGGCGGGGAAGAACATGCAGTCGATGGAGCCCGCGAGGTCCTCGACGGTGGCGATGGCCCAGGCGTTGCCCTGCTTGGTCATCTTGCGTTGCAGGCCCGAGATGATGCCGCCGATCACCACGGTCGAGCCGTCGCTGTACTCACCGCCGGTGAGCTGGGCGATGGCGGCGTCGGCCTTGTCGTTGAGCACGTGCTCCAGGCCGAACAGCGGGTGGTCGGAGACGTAGAGGCCGAGCATCTCGCGCTCCTGCGCGAGCAGGTAGGTCTTGTCCCACTCGACGTCCGAGAACTCGACGTCCAGCCCGAAGCCGGGGCCGTCCGCCTCGCCGCCGCCCATGTCCCCGAAGAGGTCGAACTGGCCCTCGGCCTCCTTCCGTTTGACCTGTACCACGGTGTCGATCATCGTCTCGAACTCGGCGGTCAGGCCCTTGCGGGTGTGCCCCATCTCGTCGAAGGCGCCGGCCTTGATCAGCGACTCGACGGTGCGCTTGTTGCACACCACCGACTCCACCTTGTCGAGGAAGTCCGGGAAAGAGGCGTACTTCCCCTTGCCCCTGCGGCACTTCACGATGGAGTCGACGACGTTCTGGCCGACGTTGCGCACGGCGGTCAGCCCGAAGACGATCGTGGTGTCGTCCCGCGAGGTGAAGTTGGCCTCCGACTCGTTCACGTTCGGCGGGAGCACCTGGATGCCCATCTTCCGGCACTCGTTGAGGTAGACGGCCGACTTGTCCTTGTCGTCCCGCACCGAGGTCAGCAGCGCCGACATGTACTCCGCCGGGTAGTTCGCCTTCAGGTACGCGGTCCAGTAGGTGACCAGGCCGTACGCGGAGGAGTGCGCCTTGTTGAAGGCGTAGCCCGCGAAGGGGACCAGCACGTCCCAGACCGCCTTGATGGCCTCGTCGGAGTACTTGTTCTCGCGCATTCCGCGCTGGAAGTTGACGAACTCCTTGTCCAGCACCTCCTGCTTCTTCTTGCCCATCGCGCGGCGCAGCAGGTCGGCCTGGCCCAGGGTGTATCCGGCGAGCACCTGGGCCGCCTTCTGCACCTGCTCCTGGTAGACGATCAGGCCGTAGGTGATGTCGAGGACTTCCTTGAGCGGGTCGGCCAGCTCCGGGTGGATCGGGGTGATCTCCTGCTGGCCGTTCTTCCGCAGGGCGTAGTTGATGTGCGAGTTCATGCCCATCGGTCCCGGCCGGTACAGGGCCGAGACGGCGGAGATGTCCTCGAAGTTGTCGGGCTTCATCAGCCGCAGCAGCGAGCGCATCGGGCCGCCGTCGAACTGGAAGACGCCCAGGGTGTCGCCGCGCTGGAGGAGTTCGAAGGCGGGGCCGTCGTCCAGGGGGAGGTCGAGCAGGTTGAGGTCGACGCCCTTGTTCCGCCGGATCATCTTGACCGCGTCATCCATGATCGTCAGGTTGCGCAGGCCGAGGAAGTCCATCTTCAGCAGGCCGAGCGACTCACAGCTGGGGTAGTCCCACTGGGTGACGACGGTGCCGTCGTTCTTCGGGGAGAACACCGGAGCGTGGTCGATGACCGGCTCGCTGGACATGATCACGCCCGCCGCGTGCACGCCCATCTGCCGGACCAGGCCCTCGATGCCCTTGGCCGCGTCGATGACCTTGGTGACGTCCGGCTCGTTCTCGTACATCCCCCGGACCTCGGCGGCCTCGCTGTAGCGGGGGTGCTGCGGGTCGGTGATGCCGTTCAGCGGGATGCCCTTGCCGAGGACGTCGGCGGGCATCGCCTTGGTGATGCGGTCGCCCATGGCGTATGGGTAACCCAGCACCCGGGAGGCGTCCTTGATCGCGGCCTTCGCCTTGATCGTGCCGTAGGTGCCGATCATCGCGACCTTGTCGGCGCCGTACTTCTCGGTGACGTACCGGATCACGTCACCGCGCCTGCGCTCGTCGAAGTCGATGTCGACGTCCGGCATGGTGACGCGCTCGGGGTTGAGGAACCGCTCGAAGATCAGGCCGTGGTCGATCGGGTCGAGGTCGGTGATGCCCATCGCGTACGAGACGATCGAACCGGCCGCCGAGCCCCGGCCGGGGCCCACCGCGATGCCGTTCTCCTTGGCCCACATGATGAAGTCGGCCACCACGAGGAAGTACCCGGGGAAGCCCATCGAGATGATGACGTCCATCTCGTAGTCCGCCTGCCGCTGGCGGTCGGCGGGGACCCCGGCCGGGTACCGCCGGGCCATCCCGCGCCGCACCTCCTCGCGGAACCAGGACTCCTCGTCGTACCCCTCGGGGACGTCGAAGCGGGGCATCAGGTTCTTCGGCTCGAACATGCCCTCCGTCTCGACGCGTTCGGCGATCAGCAGCTGGGTGTTGCGGCAACCCCGCTGCCACGCCTCCGAGGAGTCGATGGAGTACATCTCCTGGGCGGTCTTGAGGTAGTAGCCCGCGCCGTCGAAGCTGAAGCGGTCGGGGTCGGAGAGGTTGCTGCCGGTCTGGATGCAGAGCAGGGTGTCGTGGGCCGTGGACTCGCGCTCGTAGGTGTAGTGGGAGTCGTTGGTCACCACGAAGGGGGCGTCGAGCTTCCGCGCGATGCGCTCCAGGCCGTCCCGGGCCCGCTTGTCGATGTCGATGCCGTGGTCCATCAGCTCGACGAAGAAGTTCTCCTTGCCGAAGATGTCCTGGTACTCCCCGGCGGCCTTGAGCGCCTCCTCCTCCATGTCCAGCCGGATCTTGGTGCTGACCTCGCCCGAGGGGCAGCCGGTGGTGGCCATCAGCCCCTCCGCGTACTCGGAGAGCAGCTCGCGGTCCATCCGGGGCTTGCGGAAGAAGCCCTCCAGGCTCGCGCGGGACTGCGCGCGGAAGAGGTTGTGCAGTCCCGTGCTGTTCCGCGCCCACATCGTCATGTGGGTGTAGGCGCCGTTACCGGAGACGTCGTCCCGCTTCTGGTGTGGGGTGCCCCACTTCACCGGGCGGTTGTTGCGGCGGTGGTCGGGGGCGAGGTACGCCTCGATGCCGATGATCGGCGTGATCCCGGCGTTCTTCGCGGAGTGGAAGAAGTCGTAGGCCCCGTGCAGGTTGCCGTGGTCGGTCATCGCGATATGCGACATGCCCATCTCGTCGCAGGCCTGGAACATGTCCTTGAGCCGGGCCGCGCCGTCCAGCAGCGAGTACTGAGTGTGCACATGCAGATGTGTGAACGGCTGCTCTGTCACGGCGGGGGCACCTCCGGGCACGGCTCTTACAGGCGGGTTCGGAGTCTACGTCCCGGTGGGCGCAGCGGTCCCGCCGGAACCGGTCCGTCCCACCGCGCGCCCGCACCCCGCCAGACGCCTCCCGCGAGCGGGCTCCCCACCAGTCCCGCCCGGACGCCCCACACCCGGCCCCGACCGCGGCGCGCGAGCCGCCGCGACCCCGATCCGCACGCTGCGCAATCTCACAACTCCCGTGCGTGACCACTCGATCGTGGGGTTCCGGGCCACTTCCCGTCGGCGCGGGGAGGGCGGGTCTCCCACCCCCCTTTGAGGCGCTGTTTATCCCTCCCCGTGGCAGACTCTCCAGGCGATGGACATGGGAGCGGCAGGTATACGCACGGCGCGCGCGGCGGTCTTCGCCGCGCTCTGCGTGCTGCTCTCCTCCGGCGCCCACGTGCTGCTGTCCGGCGCGCCCGTCCCGCTGAGCACGCTGCTGCTGGTGGCGGCCGTCATCTTCGCCGCGGCGTTCGCGCTGGCCGGGCGGGAGCGGCGCTTCGGCGCCATCGCGGGGCTGCTGATCCCGCTGGAGCTGGCCGCGGACACGATCTTCACCTCCGGTCAGCACGCCTGTTACGGGCAGGGCGGTGGCCCGGTGACCGGACCGCTGCGCTCCGTCGGCGTCGACCTGCTGTGTGGCGGGGGCGGACTCGGCACCCCGCTCGCCCGGGTCGCGGCGGGCCGGGAGGGCGAGGCCGGGCTGAGCGAGCTGCCCGGGCTGCCGGGCCTGCCCGGCGGCTGGACCACCGACGCCGCGGTCACGCCCTGGCTGCTGCTCGCCGCCCACGTGCTGGTGGGGCTGCTGGCGGCGCTCTGGCTGCGGCGCGGCGAGGCCGCGCTGGCCCGGCTGCTGCGCGCCGCGGCGGCGACCGCGTTCCGTCCGCTCCAGCTGGCCTGGCTGGTTCTGCTGGCCCGCCGGGCGCCGTCCGGCGCGGCACCCCGGAAGGGCGCCGAGCCGCGGGCGCTGGACGCCCCGGCGCCACCGACCCCGCCCCTGCTGACGCACTCCGTACACCGGCGTGGACCGCCGCTGACGCTCGCGAGCTGAAGCGGTAATCCATCCACGCGTCACCACGGAGTTATCACCATGAGCAAGCGGAACAGCCAGGAAGCCAAGCGCGCGGCCCGGGAGCGGCTGCGGGTCGAGCGGGAGAAGCAGGCGAAGAAGGAGAAGGTCCGCCGGCAGCTGACGGTCGCCCTGTCGATCGTCGGTGTGCTGGCCGTCGCGACCGGCATCGGCGTCGCCGTCACACAGCTGGGCGACGACAAGCAGAAGAGCGACGACGGCATGTCCGTCACCGCCGCCGGTCACAAGGCGAAGAAGACCATCGACGTCTACGAGGACCTGCGCTGCCCGGCCTGCGCCAACTTCGAGCAGAGCATCGGCGAGCAGCTGAAGGCGGGCGCCGAGCAGGGCAAGTACAAGCTCCGCATCCACCTCGGCTCGATCATCGACGACGGGATGGGCGGCAAGGGATCGAAGAACGCCGTCCGCGCGCTGGGCGCCGCGAAGGCGGTCAGCACCGAGGCGTTCAACGAGTACCACAAGCACCTGTACTCGGCGCAGTACCACCCGAAGGAGAGCGACGACAAGTTCGCCGACAACGACTACCTGCTCAAGGTGGCGGACGAGGTCGACGCGCTGAAGGAGAACGCGAAGTTCCAGAAGGCCGTCAAGGGTGGCAAGAAGTACACCAAGTGGGCCGAGGACATGATCGCCAGCTTCAACGGCGCGGGCGTGGAGAGCACTCCCACCGTCCGCATCGACGGCGAGGACGTCGACCAGCAGGAGCTCCCCGGGAAGCTGGAGGAGATGGGGGTCGACCTGAAGGCGAAGCCCAAGGAGCCGAAGGAGCCCAAGGAGTCCGACGGCAAGGACGACAAGGGCGGTAAGGACGAGAAGGACGGCGAGGGCGCCCGGGACGAGAAGGGCGAGAGCGGCGACGGACACGAAGGGCACTGAGGGGCACCGAGGGCCACCGGGGGCCGCTGAACTGATGGGCACCGAGGGGCACCGAGGAGCACTGATGGGCACTGAACACCGCTGAGGAGCACCGGCCGGATCGCTCCGTCGTACCGCGGAGCGCCGGTTCGCACGAGGGGCGGACTTCCCCTGCCGGAGGTCTGCCCCTCTGCTCTACCCAGAGGTAACATCACCGTTCGTGACTCATACACCCACCGGAACACCACAGGACGTCCACGGAGTTCGCCTCCCCAGCCGCCGCACCGTGGTGGCCGGTACGGCCGCGACCGCCGCGCTGCTGCCGGTCTCCGGCGCCCTCGCGCAGGGCAGCGTGGCCGCGGGCGCGGAGAGTCCCACCTTCGAGCACGGCGTGGCCTCCGGCGACCCCCTGCCGGACGGCGTCCTGCTCTGGACGCGTGTCACCCCGGAGCCCGGCGCCGTGCCCGGCTCGGGGACCGGCCCGGACACCGAGGTGGACTGGGAGGTCGCCGAGGACCGGGAGTTCACCACCCCGGTGGCGCGCGGCAGTCTCACCGCCACCGCCGCCGCCGACCACACCGTCAAGGCGGACGTGCGGGGGCTCCGGGCCGCCACCACCTACTACTTCCGCTTCACCGCGGGCGGCGAGCGCTCCCCCGTCGGCCGCGCCCGCACCGCGCCCGCCCCGGAGGCGTCGGCCGACCGGCTGCGGTTCGGGGTGGTCTCCTGCGCCAACTACGAGGCCGGGTACTTCGCCTCCTACCGCCACCTCGCCGCCCGCGACGACCTGGACGCGGTGCTCCACCTCGGCGACTACATCTACGAGTACGGCACCGGCGAGTACCCGGCGGAGGGCCAGACCGTCCGGACCGTCCAGCCCGAGCACGAGATCGTCACCCTCGCCGACTACCGCGCCCGGCACGGTCACTACCGCACCGACGCCGACCTGCGGGCACTGCACGCCGCCCACCCGGTCATCGCGATCTGGGACGACCACGAGTTCGCCAACGACGCCTGGTCCGGCGGGGCGGAGGCGCACGGCCCGGAGGACGGCGACTGGAGCGCCCGGGTCGCGGCCGCCAAGCAGGCGTACTTCGAGTGGATGCCGGTGCGCCCCTCGACCGAGGGCACCACCTACCGGCGGCTGCGCTTCGGCCGCCTGGCCGACCTGCACCTGCTCGACCTCCGCTCGTTCCGGGACAAGCAGGCCCGCTTCGGGGACGGTAAGGACGTGGACGACCCGGACCGCACCCTGACCGGGCGGCGCCAACTCGACTGGCTCACCAGCGGGCTGAGCGCCTCCCCGACGCGCTGGCGGCTGGTCGGCACCTCCGTGATGATCTCACCGATGGCCTTCGGCTCGGTGCCCGCGCGCTTCCTCGGCCCGCTCGCCGAACTGCTCGGCCTGCCGAAGGAGGGCCTGGCCGTCAACCTCGACCAATGGGACGGCTACACCGACGACCGTCGTGAACTCCTCTCCCACCTGCGGGACCGGCGGATAGACAACACCGTCTTCCTGACCGGCGACATCCACATGAACTGGGCCAACGACGTGCCCTTCCAGGCGGCCACCTACCCGGACGAGGCGCCGGTGGCCACCGAGTTCGTGATCACCTCGGTCACCTCGGACAACGTGGACGAGGTGCTGCGGGTCGCGCCGGACACCGTCTCCAGCGTGCCGGAGGCCGCCATCCGGGCCGCCAACCGCCACGTGCGCTGGCTGGACATGGACTCGCACGGCTACGGGGTCCTCGACGTCACCGCGGAGCGCGCGCAGATGGACTACTTCGTGCTCTCCGACAAGACGGACCCGGCGGCCACCGCCGAGGTGCGCCGCTCCTACCTCACCCGCTCCGGGACGCAGCGCCTGGAGCGCGCCGACCAGCCCGTACGCTGAGGGCATGGCTGGGGGATCCGAAGAGCGCGTGATAGACGGCCGGTTCGAGCTGCGGGGGCGGCTCGGCAGCGGCGGTATGGGGACGGTCTGGCGGGCCTGGGACACCGCGCTGCACCGCGAGGTGGCCCTGAAGGAGGCCCGCCCGGCCGACCCGGCACTCACCCCGGAGGACTCCGAGGCGGGCGCGCAGCTCCGCGAGCGGGTGCTGCGCGAGGCCCGCGCGCTCGCCGCGCTCGGTCACGACCCGCACGTGGTCACCGTGCACCACATCGTGGACGAGCGCCCCTTCCCTGGATCGTTCCCCTGGATCGTGATGGAGCTGGTCGCCGGGGAGTCCCTCCAGCAGCGGCTGGAGCGCGGCCGGCTGACCCCAGTCGAGGCGGCGGGCATCGGCCGTCAGGTGGCCGCCGCGCTACGCACCGCGCACACCGCCGGTGTCCTGCACCGGGACGTGAAGCCCGCCAACGTGCTGCTGCGCGACGGCGGTTCGGGCGCGCCGCCGGAGGCGGTGCTGACCGACTTCGGGATCGCCGCGCTCCAGGGCACCACCCAGCTCACGGCCACCGGTGAGTTCCTGGGCTCCCCCGAGTTCATCGCGCCGGAGCGGGTCCGCGGGACGCACGACCATCCGGCGAGCGACCTCTGGTCGCTGGGCATGACCCTCTACATCGGCGTCGAGGGCCACAGCCCCCTGCGCCGGGACACCACGCTGGCGACGCTCGCCGCCGTCCTGGAGGATCAGGTTCCGCCCCCGGCGCGTGCCGGGGCCCTCACCGGGGTGCTCGCCTCGCTACTGGCGCGGGACCCGGAGGCCCGGCCGGGGGCCGAGGAACTCGTGGGCATGCTCGGCGAGATCGAGGAGGGCCGGACCGCCACCCCGTACCTGCCCACCCAGGGCGGGGCGCTGCCCCGCGAGCCGTTCGCCGCGCCGCCGCTCCCCACTCCGGCGCCGGAGGCTCCGGGGCCCCTCCCCCACGAGCCGTACGCCCAGCCCAGCCAGCCCGGGCAGCCCAGCCAGCCCGGTCAGTACGGCCCGCCGGACCCGGTGGGCGCCACCCGGGCCCCGGGGCGGGCCGGGGCGAGTGGCGGCGGGCGGCGCCGCCTGGCGCTCCTCGCCGTTGCGGGCGTCGTACTCGCCGGGGCCGGGGTGGTCGCCGTCACCCAGTTCACCGGGGGCGGGGGCGACTCCACGGGCGGGTCGGCTGGCCCGTCCCCGGAGTCCCCCACGGTCTCGCCCACCGAACCGGACGACGGTCCGGAACCCGACGGCGGCTCCGCCCGCCCCACCGACCCCGAGTCCCCCGGCGACTCGCCCGCGCCCACGACCGACGCGCCCCAGGGACCGCTCTGGGTGGCCCAGTTGGCCTCGGTACCGAAGTCCGAGGGCCCCGCCGCCCGGGTGAAGCAGCGCAGGGAGCTGTCCGGGATCTCCGACGTGGTCCGGTGGGTCGACAGTGACGAGCACGCCTCGCTCCGCCCCGGCTACTGGTTCTTCTACAGCACCGGCGACCGGCCGCCCCGGGAGGGTTTCGCCGACGGCCACCGAGCCGCTGACTGGTGCCGGGAACAGGGCCGCGTCAAGGTCAACGACTGTGCCGGGCGGGTGCTCAGCGACTCCCCCGGCGACCGGGACCTCATCTGCGCGGTGGGCGGCAGCGGCGGCACCGGCCGCTGCGAACGCGACTGACGGGCCGCCCCGCGGCGGAGCGGGACGTCCGGGGAGGTCAGAGGGAGGCGAGGAAGCCGAGCGCGGTCCGCCAGGCCCGCTCGGCCGCCTCCTCGTCGTAGTCGTCCAGCTCGGGGTCGGTGAACAGGTGCCCGGCCCCGGCGTACCGGTAGACCTCCACATCGGCTCCCGCCCGCCGCATCCGCAGGTACCAGGTGTTCAGCCAGTCGTGCGGCTCGAACGGGTCCGGCTCGGCCACGTGCAGCTGCACCGGCAGTTCGTCGACGACCGCGTCGTCCGCGATGTCCGAGGTGCCGTGCATCAGCAGCAGCCCGCGCGCCCGCTCGTCCGCCAGCGCGAGGGTCTGCGCCACCGATCCGCCGAGCGAGAAGCCCGCGTAGACCAGACCCCGGCCGGAGAGCGGGGCGGTCGCGGCGACCGCCCGCCGCAGCAGTTCGTCCCGGCCGATCTCGTCCCGCAGCCGGGTGCCCTCGCTGACGCTCCGGGCGGTGCGGCCCCCGAACAGGTCCGGGGTGGACACCTCGTGTCCGGCGGCGCGCAGCCGCTCGGCGGCGTCCCGCACGGCAGGCCGCGGCCCGTACACGGAGTGGAGCAGTACGACGGTGGCCACGTGTCACGTCCCTCACACTTCGGCGCCCACGGTGCGCCCGGGGCGCATTCTCGCCAGGCGCACCCCATCGTGCCAGGTACGGTCGAGGCTTCCTGTTCCAGGCAAGGAGAACCTGTCCATGGAAGACGTGCTGCGCCCCGTCATCGTGTTCGGCGGAGCGATCACCCTCGCGTACCTCGTCGCCTGGGCGGTCGACCACCTGCTCCAGCGCATCGACACCCGGCGCCCCGAGACCCCGCTGTGGGGGCTGCTCCGAAAGGGGCGACTGCCACTGATCGCGGTCGTCTTCGTCGCGCTGCTGAACGGGTTCTCCTCCTCCGCCCACATCGCCCGCGGCCACCAGGAGACGATCAACCTGTGGCTGCGGATCGTCCTGATCGGCGCCGCCGCCTGGCTGGCCCTGCGGGTGCTGGCGGCCGTCGTGGAGGCGGTGGCGAGCCGGTACGCGGGCGTGGCCTCCGACGCGGCGCGCGCCCGGCGGGTGCGCACCCAGCTGACGCTGATCCAGCGGCTGGTGACGGCCATCGTCACGGTGATCGCCGCCGCCTCGATCCTCCTCCAGTTCCCCGCGATGAAGACCTTCGGCACCTCGATGCTGGCCTCGGCCGGTGTGCTGGGCATCGTCGCCGGTATCGCCGCGCAGTCCACCCTCGGCAACCTCTTCGCCGGGCTCTCCATCGCCTTCGGCGACATGGTGCGCATCGGCGACGAGGTGGTGATAGACGGCGAGTTCGGCACCGTCGACGAGATCACCGTCTCCTACCTCGTGGTACTGACCTGGGACGAGCGCCGGATCACCATGCCGGTCTCGTACTTCACCAGCAAGCCGTTCGAGAACTGGTCCCGTGGCGGGCCGCAGCTCACCGGCACCGTCTTCCTCCAGCTCGACCACACGGCGCCGATCGAGGAGCTGCGCGCCCGGACCGGCGAGGTGGTGCGCGCCAGCGACAACTGGGACGGCCGCCTCTGGAGCCTGGTCGTCACCGACTCCACCCCCACCACCATCGAGGTCCGGGCCGTCGTCACCGCGCGCACCTCGGGCGACCTGTGGACGCTGCGCTGCACCGTCCGCGAGGAGCTGCTGACCTGGCTCAGGGAGAAGCACCCCTACGCCCTGCCCGGCATCCGCTACTCGGCGGCCGAGCCGACGCCGCTCAGCAAGTCGGAGTAGCGCCCGGTCCCGCCGTCCAGGGAGCGCGGCGCGGAAGGGGGGTCCCGGCGCGGGGCGCCGCGTGGACTCGGCGAGCCGCGCCGCGCGCTCAGTCCCGCTCGCCGGACGGCCGCCCCCACACCCGTACGCTCCGCACGTCCAGCTGATGCAGCACCCGGTCCACGACCTGCGGGTCCGTCCCGGGCTCGCCGCGCGCCGCCAGCACCTCGTGGCGGGCGGCGGAGAGCAGCTCAGCCTGGAGCTTCCACACCGTGCGGGCCCGTTCGGTGCGCTGGGCCTGCGTCTCGCGCCGCTCCTCGTCCGCCAGGTCGGGGCAGATCCGCGCACCCACCTCCCAGGCGCGGCGCTCCAGCACGTCGAGCACCTCGTCGGGCAGCTCCTGTACCTCCTCGATCTCCCGGAGCCGCCGCCGCGCCGCCTTGGCGCAGCGCAGCGCGAGCTGCCGTTCCAGCTCCCGCTCGGCGGCGCTGTCCGTCCGCACCTCCAGCCGCCGCACCACCCAGGGCAGGGTGAGTCCCTGGCAGACGAGGGTGGCGAGCACCACCGCGAAGGCGACGAAGAGGATGGCGTCCCGCTCGGGGAACCCCCCGCCGCCCGCCTCCGCCTCGACGTGGAGCGGCACCGCGAGGGCCAGCGCGACGGTGGCGACCCCGCGCATCCCGGCCCACCAGACCACCACCGTCTCCCGCCAGCTGACCGGGATGTCCTCGTCCAGGTCCCGGTCGCGGTGCAGGCGCCCGGCGAGCCAGGCCGCGGGCAGCAGCCACAGCAACCGCACCAGCACGATGACCGCGACCACGGCGAGCGCGGTGGGCAGCAGCCACCGCCACTCCTGCCGCACCGCGTTGAAGACCACGTCCAGCTCCAGGCCGATCAGCCCGAAGGCGATGCCGGTGACCAGCGTCTCGATCACCGACCAGAAGGTGCGCCCGGCCAGCCTGCCCTGCACGTCGTCCGGGTCGGCCACCCGCGAGGAGCTGAGGTAGAGCGCCGTGACCAGCACCGCGAGCACCCCGGAGCCCATCAGCTCCTCCGCCAGCACGTACGAGGCGAAGGGGACGAGCAGGGTGAGGCCGGTCTGGAGGGTGGGGTCGCCGAGCATGCCCATGATGCGGCTGGCCGTCCAGCCCAGCCCGAAACCGACCACCACCGCGACGACCGCCGAGAGCACCAGCGCGCCCGCCGCCCGCGGCAGCGAGAAGGCGCCGGTCACCGCCGCCCCGATGGCGACGTGGTAGAGGGTGATGGCGGTGACGTCGTTGAAGAGGCCCTCGCCCTCCAGGATGGAGACCAGTCGTCTCGGCAGGCCGAGCCGCCCGGCGACGGCGGTGGCGGCGATCGGGTCCGGCGGGGCCACCAGCGCCCCGAGCGCCACCGCCGCGGCCAGCCCCAGCCCCGGCAGCATCGTGTGGGTGACCGCGGCGACGACGGCGGTGTTGACGAAGACCAGCGCCACCGCCAGCAGCAGGATCGGGCGCTTATTCGCCGCGAACTGCCGCCAGGAGGTGCGCTGGACGGCGGCGTACAGCAGCGGCGGGAGCACCAGCGGGAGGATGAACTCCGGCGGGACGCTCACCTCCGGGGTGAACGGCAACAGCGCCAGGAACCCGCCGAAGACCGTCATCAGCACGGGGGCGGGCAGCCCCGTCCGGTCGCCCAGCGGCACCATCAGCAGGGCAGCGAGCAGCAGGGCGAAGAACAGCGCGAGTTGGTCCACTCCTAGGCACTATCGGCCTCCACCCGCTCCAGCGCACCTCGGAGGTCCGCCGGATAGCCGCTGTGGTACTCCACCCAGGTCCCGTCCGCCGGGTGCTCGAAGCCGAGCCGGACGGCGTGCAGCCACTGGCGCTCCAGCCGCAGCCGCTTGGCGAGCGTCGGGTCGGCGCCGTAGGTCAGGTCGCCGACGCAGGGGTGCCGGTGGGCGGCCATGTGCACCCGGATCTGGTGGGTGCGGCCGGTCTCCAGCTTGATGTCGAGCAGGCTGGCGGCGCGGAACGCCTCGACGAGGTCGTAGTGCGTCACCGAGGGCTTGCCCTCGGCCGTCACCGCCCACTTGTAGTCGTGCTGCGGGTGGCGGCCGATCGGGGCGTCGATGGTGCCGCTCAGCGGGTCCGGGTGGCCCTGCACCAGCGCGTGGTACCGCTTGTCGACGGTCCGCTCGCGGAACTGCCGCTTCAGCAGCGTGTAGGCACGCTCCGACTTGGCGACCGCCATCAGCCCCGAGGTGCCCACGTCCAGCCGGTGCACGATGCCCTGCCGTTCGGCGGCGCCCGAGGTGGTGATGGTGTACCCGGCGGCGGCCAGCCCGCCGACCACGGTCGGCCCCGTCCAGCCGGGGCTCGGGTGCGCGGCCACGCCGACCGGCTTGTCGACGACGACCACGTCCGCGTCGTCGTGCACGATCTCCATCCCCGCGACGGGCTCCGCCACCACCCGCACGGGCCGCGGCTGCCCCGGCATCTCGACCTCCAGCCAGGCGCCCCCGCTCACCCGCTCCGACTTGCCGGCCCGCTCCCCGTTCAGCTGGACCTTTCCGCCGGTGGCCAGCTCGGCGGCCTTGGTGCGGGAGAAGCCGAACATCCGGGCGAGGGCCGCGTCGACCCGCTCGCCCTCCAGACCGTCCGGCACGGGCAGGGTGCGGATCTCAGGAACTGTGCTCACCCGATCGAGTATGCCGGACGGGCGGCCCCCGGCTCACCCACGCGGTCCGATCCGGAGTGCGCCCCGGCGGCCACCCCGCGGACGGTGGAGGAACCGTCCCGGGTCCGAGGAGCCGTCATGAGCACAGCGCCGTCCACCCGCCGGTCGCTGCCCCGCCGGGCCGCCCGGCACCTCGGGACGCTGCTCGGCACCACGGCGCTGCTGGCCGCCGGACTCGCGCTGGCCCCGGTCCCGAGCAGCGCGGCGGAGGGCATCTCCGGGCCGTGCGGCATCCTTCCGGGCGACGGCGGCGGCGTGGGCCCACGGCAGCCGGGCGCCCCACGCCCGGTGGGGCGGCAGCGGCCCGCGCTGCTCCTGGTCGACTTCCCCGACCGCCTGGCGCGGACCCCGCCCGCCCAGCGGGCCGCCTTCTTCACCGGGTACGCCGGTGACCAGCTACGCCAGGCGTCCTACGGCGCCCTCCGGCTGGGCTTCCACACCTCGCCCGGCTGGCTGCGGATGCCGCGCCCCTGGTCGGCGTACGGGCTGGACCGGGGCAGTCCGCCCAGCGTGGTGCGCGCCTACGTCCGCGACGCGGTGGACGCGGCCCGCGCCGCCGGCGCCGAGCTGGGGGACACCGGGCTCGTCTTCGTCGTCGCGGACACCAACGTCCCGGCCAGCCCGTCGGTCTCGCAGGCCCACCTGTTCGGCGACGTCCCCCACCTCGCGGGCGGCCCGGTGCGGGGCGCGGCGCTGATCTTCGGACGGCAGCGGG
This sequence comes from Streptomyces sp. AJS327, assembly GCF_013450295.1. Taxonomy (GTDB): domain Bacteria; phylum Actinomycetota; class Actinomycetes; order Streptomycetales; family Streptomycetaceae; genus Streptomyces. The sequence goes on along the minus strand of NZ_SKBR01000001.1, from coordinate 1,325,274 downwards.
ACGACCCGGCCTGGCAGCGCGGCAACTTCGTCCACGAGGCGCACCACCTGCACGGGCTGCCGGACCTCTACAACGCCGCGACCGGGGCGTCCGTCGAGTACGCGGGCGGCTGGGACACCATGAGCCTGGCGGGCGTCTCCGACCTGCTGGGCTGGCACAAGTGGAAGCTCGGCTGGCTCGCCGGGGAGCGGGTCGGCTGCTCCGAGGGCACCGCGCCGAGCGAACACCGGCTCGCGCCGGTGACCGCCCGGCGGGGCACGGCGCTGGCCGTCGCGCGGACCGGGCCGCACACCGCCGTGGTCGCCGAGGCCCGTACCAGGACCGGACGGGACCGGGGGATCTGCGCGGAGGGCGTGCTGCTCTACACGGTCGACTCCCGGGTGGCCAGCGGCGCGGGCCCGGTCCGGGTGGTGGACAGCCGCCCCGGAAGCCTGGGCGGCCCCGCCTGCGCCGGACGCGGACCGGCCGAGCACGCCGAGCTGGCGGACGCGCCGTTCCAGCCGGGCGAGCACCACACCTTCCCGGGCGGGGTGACCGTACGGATCCTCGACGGGCCCGGCCACTGCGGGCGGCCGGACAGCCGGAACACCCGGGACGACTGCGGCTACCGGGTGCGCGTCACGAAGTCCTGAGTCCGGGCCACACCCGGCCGGTCCCGTGCGGTGCGGGATCAGTCGCGGTGGACGGTGCCGTCCGGATCGAGGCCCCGGAAGGAGAGCAGCACGATCAGGATGCCGCCGCAGACGATCGCCGAGTCCGCGAAGTTGAAGACGGCGAAGTGCCGGGGGGCGATGAAGTCCACCACCGCGCCCTCGAAGACGCCGGGCGCGCGGAAGATCCGGTCGGTGAGGTTGCCGAAGGCGCCCCCGAGCAGCAGGCCGAGCGCGAGCGCCCACGGCGCGCTGTACAGCTTCCGCGCGATCCGCGCGATCACCACGACCACGATCACCGCGATCGCGGAGAGCAGGACGGTCAGCGCCTCGCCGATACCGAACGCGGCCCCCCGGTTGCGGACGACCTCCAGCTGGAGGGCGGTGCCGATCAGCGAGATCGGCTCCTGGTGCTCCAGCCGGGCCACCGCGAGCACCTTGCTGACCAGGTCGAGCGCGTAGACGAAGCCCGCGACGGAGATCAGCACGCCGATACGGCGACGCGTCCGCGCGCCCGCGCCCGACGCCTCGTCCGGCGCCCCCGACTCCGGCTCCCGGTCCGCGTCAGCGTCGGCGTCAGCGGCTCCGGCGTCCGCCGCCTCCCCGGACTCCGGTGCTTCGGACTCCCGTGCACCGGCGCCCGGGACGTCCGACGCGGACGCGTCCCGCGCGGCCGGCCGGCCGGGTTCCGCCGCGCCTCCGGCCCTCGGCGACCCGGGCCGCTCACCGGACTGTTCGTCCTCGGCTCCGTCAGGCACGCCCGCCCCTCGCGGCGTGCCGGTTCCCCGCTCCACCTCTGTCACGTGTTGAGGGTACGACACACCCGTACGCCCCCGTCCGGCGGCGTATTCCGGGGCCGCGGGGGCTCAGCGGCGCTCCTGCTTCTGCTTGCACTCGACGCAGAGCGTGGCGCGCGGGAACGCCTGCATCCGGGCCTTTCCGATCGCCATGCCGCAGTTCTCGCAGCGCCCGTAGGTGTTCGCGTCCAGCCGCTCCAGCGCCCGCTCCGTCTGGTACAGCATCTCGCGGGCGTTGTGCGCCAGGGCCATCTCGTGCTCCCTGGTGATGTTCTTGCTGCCGGTGTCCGCGTCGTCGTCGCCCGCGCCGTCCCCTGAGTCACGCATCAGGCCGGTCAGCGCCTCCTCGGAGGCGACGATCTCCGCGTGCAGCCGCTCGGCCTCGCTCTTCAGCTCGTCGCGCGCCTCCTCGACCTCCCCTGGCGTCCACGGCTCCTCGCCGGGCCGCACCAGGAGTTCCTCGGGCCGCGCCGCGTCCCCCTTGTCCGTACGGGCGGTGGGTACCGTCTCGGCCTGTGCCGGAGTGTTCTTCGCAGCCACCGTCTCGACTCCCGTCGTCTGGGCGGTGTCCTCGGCTTCGGACCCCGCTCGCTTGGCGGCGGCCTTCTTCCCGGGGGCCGCCCCGGCCGGTTTCCCGGCCTTCCCGCCTGGTGCCGCGGCCCGCTTCGCCGCCGCCTTGGTCGCCTTCGCACCGCCACCACCGGAGGCGGTCTTCTTCGCCGCGGTCTTCTTCGTGGCGCTCTTCTTCGCCGCGCTCTTCCGGGCGGCCGCCTTCTTGTCCGTGCTCTTCCTCGCCGGGGCCGTCCCGGTCTTCTTCGCGGGCGTGGCCCGCTTGTCGGCGGGCTTCCCCGCGTCCTCGGTCTCCTCAGCGGATCCCTGCGCCGAACCCGTTGAGCTGGACTTCCTCGCAGCGGCCGTCTCACCGACGGCGGACTCTCTCGCGACCATGGCCGCGGCCCCTTCACATATTGTGATCTTGCTCGCGAACGTGACCGGAACGATAAATCGACTTCGACCGTGCGGCAACGGGGCACGCCGGTCCCGGGACCACCTCGCCGATGGAGGACCACCGGCGGGCTCGGGTTCTGGTACCGGTCTCTCGGCTTCTGTTGTCGGATGGTTCCGGGGGTGTTCCGCGCTGACGGTCGGCCGGCTCCACGGACGGTTCGGTGACGGCGGCACGGGGCCCGATCCCGCCGGGGTGGGGCGGCCTCGGATCCCCGCGAGTCCGTTGTGCCCAGCCCGGGGTGTGGAAAACCGTTCCAACACCACTCCGGCCGCCCCGTACACTGGGCGCAGCGTCAGGCGACGAAGGGGACGAGTAGCGCCGTACGCGGCCACGAGCGAACCGGGGACGGTGGGAGCCCGGGGGCCAGCGCGTCGTGAAGATCACCCCGGAGCCGCCGGAGGAAAGCTCCCCGGAGCGAGTAGAACCGGCAGCGCTGGTCCAATGAGCGGGCAGCGGGCACACCGTCCGCCGCCAAGGAGGGTGGTACCGCGGGAGCCCGGCTCTCGTCCCTCCGACGGAAGGCCGTGACACCGACGTCACACCACGACTGTCCGCCGGAGGAAGTCCCGACGATGCGATACCACCAGGTGCCCGCCCAGGTTGATCTGCCCGCCCTGGAGCGGGCCGTGCTCAGCTTCTGGCGTGAGCACCGGATCTTCGACCGCACCCTCGAACAGTCCGAAGGGCGCCCGGAGTGGGTGTTCTACGAGGGCCCGCCCACCGCCAACGGCATGCCGGGCGCCCACCACATCGAGGCCCGGGTCTTCAAGGACGTCTTCCCCCGCTTCCGCACCATGCGCGGCTACCACGTCGCCCGCAAGGCGGGCTGGGACTGCCACGGCCTCCCGGTGGAGCTGGCCGTGGAGAAGGAACTCGGCTTCAACGGCAAGCAGGACATCGAGAACTACGGCATCGCCGAGTTCAACGCCCGCTGCCGCGAGTCGGTCACCCGGCACACCGACGCCTTCGCCGAACTCACCACGCGCATGGGGTACTGGGTCGACCTGGACGACGCCTACCGCACCATGGACCCCGAGTACATCGAGTCGGTCTGGTGGTCGCTGAAGGAGATCTTCCGCGCGGGCCTGCTCGTCGAGGACTACCGCGTCGCGCCCTGGTGCCCCCGCTGCGGGACCGGCCTCTCCGACCACGAACTCGCCCAGGGGTACGAGACGATCGCCGACCCCTCGGTCTTCGTCCGCTTCCCGCTGCGCTCCGGCCCGCTGGCGGGCGAGGCCTCCCTGCTGGTGTGGACGACCACCCCGTGGACGCTGGTCTCCAACTTCGCGGTCGCCGCCCACCCCGAGGTCACCTACGTCGTCGCGACCGACGGCGCGGAGCGGCTCGTGGTGGCCGAGCCGCTGCTGGAGCAGGCGCTGGGCGAGGGCTGGGAGGCCACCGGCGAGCGCTTCACCGGCGCCGAGATGGAGCGCTGGGCCTACCAGCGCCCCTTCGACTGGCTGGCGATCCCGGACGCCCACTACGTCGTCAACGCCGAGTACGTCACCACCGAGGACGGCACCGGCCTGGTGCACCAGGCACCATTCGGTGAGGACGACTTCTCCGTGGCCCGCGCCTACGGCTTCGACCCCGTCGTGCCGGTCCGCACGGACGGCACCTTCGACGCCGAACTGCCGCTGGTAGGCGGGCAGTTCTTCAAGAAGGCCGACGAGGCGCTCGTCGCCGACCTGGACGCGCGGGGCGTCCTGTTCCGGCACGTCGCCTACGAGCACAGCTACCCGCACTGCTGGCGCTGCCACACCGCGCTCATCTACTACCCGCAACCCTCCTGGTACATCCGCACCACGAAGGTCAAGGAAGCGCTGCTGCGCGAGAACGAGCGCACCAACTGGTACCCGGACTCCGTCAAGCACGGCCGCTTCGGGGACTGGCTGAACAACAACATCGACTGGGCGCTGAGCCGCAACCGCTACTGGGGCACCCCGCTGCCCATCTGGCGCTGCGCCGAGGGTCACCTGACCTGCGTCGGCTCGCTGGCGGAGCTGACCGAGCTGACCGGCAGCGACCAGAGCGGGCTCGACCCGCACCGCCCCTACATCGACGAGGTCACCTTCGACTGCCCCGCCGAGGGCTGCGCCCTGCGGGCGACCCGCGTCCCCGAGGTCATCGACGCCTGGTACGACTCCGGCTCCATGCCCTTCGCGCAGTGGGGCTACCCCTACCGCAACCGCGAACTCTTCGAGAAGCGCTACCCGGCGCAGTTCATCAGCGAGGCCATCGACCAGACCCGCGGCTGGTTCTACACGCTGATGGCCGTCGGCACCCTCGTGTTCGACCGCTCCAGCTACGAGAACGTCGTCTGCCTCGGGCACATCCTGGCCGAGGACGGCCGCAAGATGTCCAAGCACCTGGGCAACATCCTGGAGCCCATCGCGCTCATGGACCAGCACGGCGCCGACGCCGTGCGCTGGTTCATGGCGGCGGGCGGCTCCCCCTGGGCGGCCCGGCGGGTGGGGCACGGCACCATCCAGGAGGTGGTCCGCAAGACCCTCCTCACCTACTGGAACACCGTCGCCTTCCAGGCCCTGTACGCCCGCACCTCCGACTGGGCGCCCTCGGCCACCGACCCGGAGGCGGCCAAGCGCCCGCTCCTGGACCGCTGGCTGCTCAGCGAACTCCACGCGCTGACCGACCAGGTCACCCTCGCGATGGAGAACTACGACACCCAGCGCGCCGGAAAGCTGCTGTCCACCTTCGTCGACGACCTCTCGAACTGGTACGTCCGCCGCTCCCGGCGCCGCTTCTGGCAGGGCGACGCGGCGGCCCTGAGGACCCTGCACGACACCCTGGAGACGGTCACCCGGCTGATGGCCCCGCTGGTGCCCTTCATCTCCGAGCGCGTCTGGCAGGACCTCGTCGTCCCGGTCACCCCGGGGGCGCCCGCCTCCGTGCACCTCGCCAACTGGCCCGTGGCCGACCTCGGCATGGTCGACCCCGAACTGTCCCAGGACATGCTGCTCGTCCGGCGGTTGGTGGAGCTGGGCCGGGCCAGCCGCGCCGAGTCCGGCGTCAAGACCCGGCAGCCGCTCTCCCGCGCGCTGGTCGCGGCCCAGGGCTTCGAGACCCTCTCCCCCGACCTGCGCGCGCAGATCACCGAGGAGCTGAACGTATCCGGGCTCGCCTCCCTCTCGGACGTGGGTGGCTCGCTGGTGGACACCACGGCCAAGGCCAACTTCCGCGCGCTCGGCCGCCGGTTCGGCAAGGGAACCCCGGCCGTCGCGCGGGCCATCGCGGAGGCCGACGCCGCGGCGCTCTCCGCGGCGCTCCGCGAGGGCACGGCGGTGGTCGAGGTCGAGGGCGAGCCGGTGCCGCTCTCCCCCGAAGAGGTCATCATCACCGAAACCCCGCGCGAGGGCTGGTCGGTGGCCTCCGACCCGGGCGCGACCGTCGCGCTGGACCTGCGGATCACCCCGGAGCTGCGCCGCGCCGGACTGGCCCGGGACGCGATCCGCCTGATCCAGGAGGCGCGGAAGAACTCCGGGCTGGACGTGGCCGACCGCATCGCCCTGCGCTGGTCCTCCACGGACGAGGAGGTCAGCCAGGCCCTGACGGACCACGCCGCGCTGATCGCCGACGAGGTCCTGGCCACCGACTACTCCAGCGAACCGGCCGACGCCTCCTTCGGCGAACCCTTCGAGGACGAGACCCTCCTCCTCACCTTCCGACTGCGCCGCGCCTGACCGCACCCGGCGCCCACGCCCGTGCCGATCCGTCCTTCGGGGCGGGCGGCACGGGCGTCGTGTCCGCCCCAACTCCCGCCGCTCTCCCCGCAGTCGCGGGGGCGTCCAGCCGGTACGTCTCGGTCTCGCGCGCCGACGGGCCCTCCTCGCAACGCACCGGCCGGTGACCGCCGGAAGCGGGGCGCCCGCCCCGCGCTCCGGTGCGCGCGCCCCACACTCTGCCCAGCAGACGGGCCGGGCCCGGAGGCGTGTGCCTCCGGGCCCGGCCCGTACCGCTGTCGAAGGTCAGGCTGTCCGAAGACAGCCCGCCGCCTCGCTCAGTTGTCGTCCTCGTCGATCAGGAACCCACGCATCGGCGAGGGTGCCTGCTGGGTCGGCTGCGGGCCGCCCTGCGGGCGAACCGGCGCCATCGGCTGGGTCATCGCGGGCGACATCTGCTGCTGCCCACCGTACGAGGGGCCACCAGCCTGACCGTGCCCGGCACCGGCGGGCGCACCGCTCGGTGCCGCCATCGAGTGGTTGCCACCCATGGAGTGGTTCCCGCCCATGGAGTGGTTGCCACCCATCGAGTGGTTCCCGCCCATGGTGCCGCCGCCGTTCGAGGCCGCTCCGGCGCTCGCACCGGCCGGGGCACCCGCGGAGGCCATCGAGGGGGACGGCGGCAGCGAAGCCGTCGCCGGAGTCCGCGGCGGCGCCAGGGAGTCGTCCGCCTGGTTCTCCAACTGACGCAGCTGGCTCTCCAGATACGACTTCAGGCGCGTCCGGTACTCCCGCTCGAAGCCGCGCAGGTCCTCGACCTTGCGCTCCAACGTGGCCCGCGCGGACTCCAGGGAGCCCATCGCCACCCGGTGCTTCTCCTGCGCGTCCCGCTCCAGGGCGTCCGCCTTGGCACGGGCGTCCCGCTCCAGACCCTCGGCACGGCTGCGCGCCTCGCCGACGATCTTGTTGGCCTCGGAACGGGCCTCCGCGATCGCCTGGTCGGCGGTCTGCTGCGCCAGGGAGAGGACCCGCGCGGCACTGTCGTTGTTTTGACCACCACCGCCGGGCATCTGCGGGCCGTTGGGCCCACCCTGCTGCGGACCACCGGGACCCATCGGTCCACCCTGGGGCGGACCACCCTGCGGACCACCCGGGCCCATGGGACCACCCTGCGGCGGGCCGCCGGGACCACCAGGACCACCGGGACCGGCGGGCAGCTGCGGCGGGCCACCCATCGGACCGCCCTGCGGCTGACCGGGCGGTACCGGCTGCGGACCGGATATGGCGGCGGGCACGGGTGCCCCACCGGTGCGGTCCTGAGGCTCGGGCTTGCGCATCCCGCCCTGCTGCTGGCTCTGCGCGGCGGCACGCGTCGCCGCGGCCAACTTCGCGCGCAGGTCCTCGTTCTCCCGCAGCAGACGCGTCAGCTCCGCTTCGACCTCATCGAGGAAGGCATCGACCTCGTCCTCGTCATAGCCTTCTCGGAGGCGGACGGTCGTGAACTGCTTGTTCCGCACGTCCTCGGGGGTCAGTGGCATCTCTTCACCTCAACGTAAGTCGTCGGCATATCGGCAAGACCGCTCGATCGTTCACAGCCTGAGTCCAGCCACGACGTTGATCAGGATGTAGACGATGATCATGAGCACGAAGAAGGACAGGTCGAGCGCCACGCCCCCGAAGCGCAACGGCGGGATGAACCGCCGGAGAAGCTTGAGTGGCGGATCGGTGACAGTGTAGGTGGCCTCCAAGGCCACCACCATCGGCTTGCCGGGTTGCCACGAACGGGCAAACTGGAAAACGTAGTCCATCACCAGCCGGAAGATCAGTACGAGCAGGAAGACGTACAGCGCGATCTGAAGCACTCCAAGTGCGGCACTCATCTGCGCTTCCCTCTCCCCTTGCTCCCTCGTACGGCCTCGCGGCCCATTCCCTTGTCCCTGCGTCTCAGCTCTGGTTGAAGAACCCGCCCTCTGCGATGCGGGCCTTGTCCTCCGCCGTGACATCGACGTTAGCAGGAGACAGCAGGAACACCTTCTGCGTCACCCGCTCAATACTGCCGTGCAGACCGAAGACCAAACCGGCCGCAAAGTCGACAAGTCGCTTCGCGTCCGTGTCGTCCATCTCCGTCAGATTCATGATCACCGGCGTACCCTCGCGGAAGTGTTCCCCGATGGTACGGGCCTCGTTGTAGGTCCGCGGATGCAGCGTAGTGATCCGATACGGCTCCCGCTCGGAAACGACCTTGGGCATGATCACCGGTGCGTTCTTCTCCAGGCTCTGACGTTCAGGTGTGATGGATGACACGGGGGCAATCCTCCCGTGTCGTCCGCTTTCTTCGGCAGGTTCTGGGGACGGCACCCGCTCACGCTCCCGTTGGGCCGGCGGCTGGACAGCGCGCACCGGCTCCTCTGGCTCTGTCTTCTGGAGGGAATGATGTGACTCGTGGGCCTGATGCCGGCGACGGTCCCGCTCGGGGTCGGGCTCCGGCTCAAACTCGTCGTCGGGGTCGAACCCCGGGCCGTCATACCCATCGTCCTCCACGAGGCCGAGGTAGACCGCCATCTTGCGCATAGCGCCGGCCATTCTCTGCGTCCTCCGCTCTGTGGTGGATCGGCTCCGTCACCGGTGGCCTTGGATCCACGCGGCCTCTCCGCCTGTCCACTATGGGCGGAAATGACCATATTTTCTGCTGTGGTCCGACTCGTTTGGCGACGTTACCTGAGCAGGGGTCGCTCTCCGAGTACCGCACTGCCGACGCGCACATGTGTCGCACCGGCCCGCACCGCCTCTTCGAGGTCCGAACTCATCCCTGCCGAAACCATCGTGGCAGCAGGATGGGCCGCTCGCAGGTCCGTTGAGATTTCCATCAGACGCTCGAAGGCGGCGTCCGGTCGCCCACGGTACGGCCCGTCCAGTGGTGCGACCATCATCACCCCGTCCAGCCGCAGCCGTTGGGCACCGGCCACCGCCGCCGCCAGTTCGGGTACCAGGTCCGGTGCCACACCACCGCGCGCACCCATGGATCCTGAGTCGGCGTCAAGCGCGACCTGCACGAGACAGCCCAGCTCCCGCTCCCTCCGCTCCGCCGCCTGGGAGAGCGCGGTGACCAGCCGCGGCCGGTCGACGGCGTGCACCACGTCCGCGTAACCCGCCACCGAGCGGGCCTTGTTGGTCTGGAGCTGACCCACGAAGTGCCAGCGCAGTGGGAGGTCGGCACAGGCCTCGGCCTTGGGCGCCGCCTCCTGGTCCCGGTTCTCCGCGACCTCCCGCACACCGAGTTCGGCCAGCAGCCGTACGTCCTCGGCGGGCCGGGTCTTGGTGACGACGATCAGCGTCACGTCGTCCCGCGCGCGCCCGGCGGCGGCGCACGCGCGCGCGATGCGCTCCTCCACCTCCGCGAGGTTGGCGGCGAGTTGGGCCGCCCGCGAGGTCGGCTCGGTCATGCCGCTCCCTCCTCGATCCACACGTAGCTGGCCAGTCGGCCGGTGGTACCGGAACGCCGGTACGAGAAATGGTCGGGCGACTCCAGCGTGCACACCGTTGACTGCCGCGGAGCCGCGACGTCGAGCCGGGCCAGCTGCGCGCACACCCCCGCAGCGAGATCGACGGACGGAGTGCCCCACCGGGTGGTCGCGTACGCCTCCGGCACCACCGCGGCCACCTCCTCACGCATCCATTCCGGCACTTCGTAACACCGGCCGCAGACCGCCGGTCCGGTCCGGGCGAGCACCCGCTCCGGTACGGCGCCGAGCCGGACCATCGCCGCGATGGTCTCCGCCACGACCCCGGCCACCAGACCCGGCCGTCCCGCGTGCGCGGCCCCCACCACCCCGGCCACCGGATCAGCGAGCAGTACGGGAGCGCAGTCCGCGGTGAGGACGGCGAGCGCGAGGCCGGGCCGGTCGGTGACGATCCCGTCCAGCCCGGGCTCGTCACACGGATCGGAACCGGCGGGTGCGGAATCCCTGGATTCGCCCGGGAGGGGCGCGTCGACGACGGCGACGTCCTTGCCGTGCACCTGGCGCATCCAGACGACCCGTTCGGGTTCGAGGCCGAGTGCCCGCGCGGCGAGCGCCCGGTTCGTCCGCACCGCCGAGGGCTCGTCACCCACCGCGCCACCGAGATTGAGTGCCTCATACGGAGCGGCGCTCACCCCGCCCCACCGGTCGGTGAAGGCGAAGCGGGCGCCGCTGTCCGCTGTGTTGTCCGTTATCACTTCAGGAAGTCTGGCACATCCAGTTCCTCGGCCTGGCTGTCCTGGTACGGACGGGCCGTCGGGACCTGCGGGGTGTCGGTCGGGGGCGGCGGAACCTCACCGATCGGTGCGGGCTCCTCGCGCACCGGCTCGTCGTCCCGCCCGGTGACGCTGCCGAGCCCACCGAAGGCCGGTCGCTCGGGCGAATCGGAACCGGCGGCGGAGAGACCGATCGCCGAGCCGGAGTCATCCCGGCCGGAGACCGAACCCAGCGCCTTCTCCCGGCTCTTGGACGGGGGCTGCCCGCCGTCGAAGCCCGCCGCGATCACGGTGACCCGCACCTCGTCACCGAGGGCGTCATCGATCACCGCACCGAAGATGATGTTGGCCTCGGGGTGCGCCGCCTCGCTGACCAGTTGCGCGGCCTCGTTGATCTCGAACAGCCCCAGGTCGGAACCGCCCGAGATGGAGAGCAACACCCCGCGGGCGCCGTCGATCGACGCCTCCAGTAGCGGGGAGGAGATCGCCATCTCGGCCGCGGCCACGGCGCGGTCGTCCCCGCGGGCCGAGCCGATACCCATCAGCGCGGAACCGGCCTCGGACATCACGGACTTGACGTCCGCGAAGTCGAGGTTGATGAGGCCGGGGGTGGTGATGAGGTCGGTGATGCCCTGGACACCCGAGAGGAGCACCTGGTCGGCCGACTTGAAGGCGTCGAGAACGCTCACCTGCCGGTCCGAGATGGACAGCAGCCGGTCGTTCGGAATGACGATGAGGGTGTCGACCTCGTCCCGGAGGGAGGCGATCCCGTCTTCCGCCTGGTTGGCCCGGCGACGGCCCTCGAAGGTGAAGGGCCTGGTGACCACACCGATGGTCAGCGCGCCGAGCGACCGGGCGATCCCGGCGACCACGGGGGCGCCACCGGTGCCGGTGCCACCGCCCTCGCCCGCCGTCACGAAGACCATGTCAGCCCCCTTGAGGACCTCCTCGATCTCCTCCCGGTGGTCCTCGGCTGCCTTCCGGCCCACGTCGGGGTTGGCCCCCGCGCCGAGACCGCGCGTCAGCTCACGGCCCACATCGAGCTTCACGTCGGCGTCGCTCATCAACAGGGCCTGTGCGTCAGTGTTGATCGCGATGAACTCGACGCCCTTGAGACCGACCTCGATCATCCGGTTGATGGCATTCACGCCACCGCCGCCAATGCCGACGACCTTGATGACTGCGAGGTAGTTCTGCGGTGCTGCCACGTCGAAGGCCTCTCGCCTCGAGTTACGTATCCCTGTGGGGCGGTCCGAACGCCGACCCAGCCCCTAACCCTGAAGTTTAGGGTTTCCCGTGCCTGTCTTCCTTGGACTCTTGGGAACGGACACTAAGTCGACAAGTGGTGGGTGTTCAACGAACACGCCGAACCTCCCGTTTTTCTTTTCACCCTATGTGATCAAGCGCCGGGACGGTCATCCAGGGTGCTGGCCTGCGGCGACACTCGTCAACTCCCGGAGGCCGCAGGGGCGCTGGGGACGCTCACATCGAAGTGCTCGGCGTCCTTGGCGGCTTTCATCAGCGCGGTCAGCGACTTCGCCTTCGCACCCGGTCGCTCCGCGCTGCCCCACAGCACCGTCCGACCATCCGTCAACTCCACGGTGATGTCGTCGTAGGATCGGACGCGCACCGTCTCCGCCGCGCGGCGGACCGGCCGCGGAAGCCCCGCGGCCGTCTTCGCGGCCGCCTGCCGCAGCTTCTCGGCACCGAAGTGACGGGTACTCACCGCGGACCGCTCCAGCTCGAACACGAGGAGCGGAACGCCCTTGGGACGTCGCTCGGCCGTGGCGAACCGCACCCCCTCGCGATCCATTTCGACGTATATCCCGGCTCTTTTCATGACCAGTTCGGGCTGACGCTCAGTCACTTTGAGTCCGATTCCGTTTGGCCAGGATCGGACCACGCGCGCCTCCCGAATCCGGGGCAACTCGGCACGGAGTCGGCGTTCAACCGCTTCCTTGTCGACCGAGACGAGCGGGCCGCCCTCCTGGACCGCGGCGACCTCGCGCACCTGGCGCTCCGTCAACACGTCGGTACCGCTGACCGCGACGCGGTCCACCCGCAGCCAGGGCGAGCCGTAGAGCAGCCAGCCGCCGAGGCCGCCGAGTACCACCGCGAGCAGCAGGGCCAGCAGCAGCGTACGCCGCCGGGAGCCGCGCAGGAGACGTCCCAGACGGGAGCGGGTGGGGTCGGAGGGCTCGGACGGCGCGTCCCGCGCCTCCGTCGGCGCCCGACCGCCCCGGCCCCGCCGCTCGGCGGTCCGCGTCGACTCCGGCTCCCGTGTCCGTCCGGCCACGTGCCCTGCTTTCTCTCACGGCTCCTGACGGCGCCCGCCGCCTCATCCCTGACGGCGCGCGGCCACCGCCTCGTACACCATGCCGACCAGCAGCTCGTCGGCGTCCCGGCGGCCGAACTCGGCGGCGGCGCGGGCCATGTCGCGCAGCCGGTGCGGATCGGCGAGGACCGGGAGAACGCTCTCCCGGATCCACTCCGGGGTGAGTTCCGCGTCGTCCACGAGCAGTCCGCCACCCGCCTTGACGACAGGCTGGGCGTTCAGCCGCTGTTCGCCGTTGCCGATGGGCAGCGGCACGTAGGCGGCGGGCAGCCCGACTGCCGAGAGTTCCGCGACCGTCATCGCGCCCGCACGGCAGAGCATCATGTCGGCCGCGGCGTACGCGAGGTCCATCCGGTCCACATACGGTACCGGCACATACGGCGGCATTCCGGGCATGTTGTCGATCTGGGGGATTTCGTTCTTCGGTCCGACCGCGTGCAGCACCTGGATGCCCGCGCGCTGGAGGTGCGGCACGGCCTGCTGCACCACCTCGTTCAGTCGGCGGGCGCCCTGCGAGCCGCCGGTGACGAGCAGGGTCGGCAGGTTCTGGTCGAGTCCGAACGCCGCCCTGGCCTCGGGGCGCGCCTGCCCGCGGTCGAGGGTGGCGATGGCGCGGCGCAGCGGGATACCGACGTACCGGGCGTTCCGCAGCTTGCTGTCCGGGGTGGAGACGGCGACCAGGCGTGTGTAGCGGGATCCGATCTTGTTGGCCAGCCCGGGGCGGGCGTTGGCCTCGTGGACCACGATCGGCACACCGAGCCGCTTGGCGGCGAGGTAGGCGGGCAGCGCCACGTACCCGCCGAAACCCACGACGCAGTCGGCCTTGGCGGACTCCATGACCTGCTCCGCGGCCTTGATGGTGCCGCGGAGCCGCCCGGGCACGGTGATCAGCTCCGGGGTGGGCTTACGGGGCAGCGGTACCGCCGGAATCAGCTCCAGCTGGTAGCCGCGTTCCGGAACGAGCCGCGTCTCCAGGCCGCGCTCCGTTCCCAGGGCCGTGATGCCCACGGTCGGGTCCTGCCTGCGCAGGGCGTCCGCGAGGGCGAGCGCCGGCTCGATGTGGCCGGCGGTCCCCCCGCCGGCGAGTACGACGTGCACCACTCATTCACCGCTCTCCGGACGGCGGCCGTTCGGCCCCCGTCTCATCGTCTTCCGTCTCACCCCTGTCAGCCCCCTCCGCAGAGCGGACTGCCTCAGGGCGGGCTGCCGCATGGCCAGCGCCGCCCGAGCCGCCGGATCGCCGCGCGCGAAGGCGATCAGCAGGCCGATGGCGAACATCGTGGGCAGCACCGCTGACCCTCCGTAGGAGAACAGCGGGAGGGGGACACCGGCGATCGGCAGCAGACCGAGCACCGCACCGATGTTGACCACGGCCTGCGCCGTGATCCAGGTGGTCACTCCTCCCGCGGCGTACCTGACGAAGGGGTCCTCCGTGCGTCCGGCCACGCGGATACCCGCATAGCCTAGAGCCGCGAAGAGGGCGAGCACCGACAGCGTCCCCGCGAGACCGAGTTCCTCCCCGGTTACGGCGAAGATGAAGTCGGTGTGCGGCTCGGGGAGTTGACCCCATTTTTCCACACTGGCGCCCAGACCGGAACCGAACCATCCGCCGGAGGCCAGCGCGTAGATGCCGTGCACCGCCTGCCAGCACTCGTCGTTCGCGCCCGGGTCGGTCGCGCCGATGCAGCCCAGCCGCGACATCCGGTTCGGGTTGGTCTTGATGAGCAGGACGACGGCGGCCAGCGCCGCCAGCAGCACCCCGGCGAACAGCCTGGTCGGGGCGCCGACGAGCCAGAGGAAGCCGAAGAGGATCGCGGTGAGGATGATGGCGGTGCCCATGTCGCCGCCCAGCATGATCAGGCCGAGCAGCAGCAGGGCGAGGGGAACGAGCGGCACCAGCATGTGCTTCCACTGGGTCAGCAGCCGCTTCTCGCTCTTCCGAGCCAGCAGGTCCGCTCCCCACAGGACCAGCGCCAGCTTGGCGAACTCGCTGGGCTGGAGCTGGAACGGGCCACCCAGGTAGATCCAGTTCTGGTTGCCGTTCACCTCCTGCCCTATCCCCGGCACCTGTACCAGGCAGAGCAGGAAGACGGAGCCGAGCAGCAGCGGGTACGACAGCGCCCGGTGCAGGGCGAGCGGCATCCGGGAGGCGAGCAGCAGCAGGCCGGTGCCGAGGACGACGGCCACCAGCTGCTTGCGGAAGAAGTACGTGGAGGCGAGGCCGCGTTGCAGCGCCTCGATCTGCGAGGCGGAGAAGACCATCACCAGGCCGAGCACGGTGATGAGCAGACTGCCGCCGAGCAGGAGGTAGTACGCGGTCAGCGGCCGGTCCCAGACCTGCCTGAGCCGCGTGTGGAGGCCGCGTGGGCCCCCGCCGCCCCGCCGGGGGGCCGGGGGGCGTACCCGGGCGGGGCTCGCGGGGGTTCGGCGGGCGGGTCCACGCCGCGTGGGCCGCGCCGGTCTAGCCGTCATCCGTCTCTCCTCCTCGGAGGCCCGCGCGGCGGTGGCGGGAGCGGTTACCGCCCCCGCTCGTCCCGCTCGGCACCCGCGGCGGCCAGTGACCGCACGGCGTCGGCGAACGCGTCGCCGCGCGCCGTGTAGTTCACGAACATGTCCATGGAAGCGCAGGCGGGTGCGAGCAGAACCGTGTCCCCCGGCCTGGCCAGCGCCGCCGCCTCGCGGACCGCCGCTTCCATCGCCCCAGTGTCGGTCCGGCCGAGATCGGCCACCGGCACATCCGGGGCGTGTCGCGCCAGGGCCTCGGCGACGAGCGCGCGGTCGGCGCCGAGCAGGACGACTCCGCGGAGCCGTCCGGCGGCGGCGGTGACCAGCTCGTCGAAGGTGGCGCCCTTGGCCAGCCCGCCGGCGATCCACACGACGGAGTCGTAGGCGGTCAGGGACGCCTGCGCCGCGTGGGTGTTGGTCGCCTTGGAGTCGTTGACGTAGGCCACCTCCGCCACGTCCGCGACGTGGGCGATGCGGTGGGCGTCCGGGCGGAAGGCGCGGAGCCCGTCGCGGACGGCGGTGGGCGGGACGCCGTAGGCGCGGGCGAGCGCGGCCGCGGCGAGCGCGTTGGCGATGTTGTGCGGGGCCGGGGGGCGTACATCGGAGACCTCGGCCAGCTCCTGGGCGCTCTCCCGGCGGTTCTCCACGAACGCCCGGTCCACCAGGATGCCGTCGACCACGCCGAGTTCGGAGGGGCCGGGGGTGCCGAGGGTGAAGCCGACCGCGCGGCAGCCCTCGACCACGTCGGCGGCGCGGACCAGTCGCTCGGTGGCCGGGTCGGCCACGTTGTAGACGCAGGCGACCTCGTTGCCCTCGTAGATCCGGCCCTTGTCGGCGGCGTACTCCCGCATGCCGCCGTGCCAGTCGAGGTGGTCCGGGGCGAGGTTGAGCACGGCGCCGGAGTGCGCCCGGACGCTGGGCGCCCAGTGCAGCTGGTAGCTGGACAGCTCCACGGCGAGGACGTCCAGCCCGGCGTGCTCGCCCTCCCCGAGCACCGCCTCCACCAGCGAGACGCCGATGTTGCCCACGGCGGCGGTACGCAGCCCGGCCGCGGTCAGGATGGAGGCGAGCATCCGCACGGTGGTGGTCTTGCCGTTGGTGCCGGTGACCGCGAGCCAGGGCGGCGGCGGGGAGCCGTCCGGCCCGGGGCCGCGGAGCCGCCAGGCGAGTTCCACGTCGCCCCACACCGGGACGCCCGCCGCCTCGGCCGCGACGAACAGCGCGCTGCCGGGCGGGAATCCGGGCGTGGTGACGATCAGGTCGGTGCCGTCCGGGAGGGTGCGGTCGTCGCCGAGCCGCACCGTCATCCCGGAGCCCAGCGCGGTCAGCTCGTCGGCCTGGCGCCGGGCACCCTCCCCCTCACCGCCGTTGACGACGGTGACCCGGGCGCCGAGCCGGTGCAGCGCCCGGGCGGCGGGCACCCCGCTGACGCCGAGCCCGGCGACGGTGACGTGCGTTCCGGCGAGGCGCTTCGCCAGTTCCTCCGCGCTCACTTGGTGGCCGCCCACCCGGCGTAGAAGATGCCGACACCGACGATCGCGCACATCCCCTGGATGATCCAGAAGCGGACCACGACGAGGACCTCCGACCACCCCTTGAGTTCGAAGTGGTGCTGGAGGGGCGCCATCTTGAAGACGCGTTTGCCGGTGAGCCGGAAGGACCCGACCTGGATGACGACGGAGAGCGTGATCAGGACGAAGAGCCCGCCGAGGATGGCGAGCAGCAGCTCGGTGCGGGAGACGATGGCCAGACCGGCGAGCGCGCCACCGAGCGCCAGCGAACCGGTGTCGCCCATGAAGATCTTGGCGGGCGAGGTGTTCCACCACAGGAAGCCGAAGCAGGCGCCCATCAGCGCCGCGCTGACGACGGCGAGGTCGAGTGGGTCCCGTACCTCGTAGCAGCCGCGGCCCGCGGTGAGCGGGTTGGCGCAGGACTCCTGGTACTCCCAGATGCAGATGAACACGTAGGCGCCGAAGACCATGACGGAGGCGCCGGTGGCGAGCCCGTCCAGGCCGTCGGTGAGGTTCACGCCGTTCGACATCGCGAGGATCATGAACAGCGCCCAGATGACGAACAGCACCGGGCCGATGGACCAGCCGAAGTCCTGGGTGAAGGAGAGCTTGGTGGAGGCCGGGGTCTGTCCCCGGGAGTCCGCGAAGTTCAGCGAGAGGATGGCGAACGCGACGCCGACGATCAGCTGACCGGCCATCTTCGCCTTGGCCCGCAGCCCCAGGCTGCGCTGCTTGACGATCTTGATGTAGTCGTCGAGGAAGCCGACGAGTCCCATGCCGGCGAAGAGGAAGAGCACCAGCACGCCGGAGAAGGTCGGCTGCTCACTGGTGATCACCTTGGTGGCCGCGTACGCGACGAGCGTGGCCAGGATGAAGGCGATACCGCCCATCGTCGGCGTACCGCGCTTGCTGTGGTGGTTCTGCGGCCCGTCGTCGCGGATGAACTGCCCGTAGCCCTTGGAGGCCAGCAGCTTGATCAGCAGCGGGGTTCCGACCAGCGAGAGGAAGAGTCCGATGACTCCGGAGACGAGGATTTGCCTCATCGGGCAGCGACCTCGCCCTCTGCGTCGGCTGACCCGCGCTCGTCCAGCAGCGCCTGTGCCACCCGTTCCAGACCCACCGACCGGGACGCCTTCACCAGTACGACATCCCCCGGACGCAGCTGACCGCGCAGCAGGTCGACGGCCGCCTCAGCGTCGGACACGTGCACCGACTCCTCACCCCACGAACCCTCGTTCTTGGCGCCCATGTCGATCCAGTGGGCCTCCCGGCCTCCGACCGCCACGAGCTTGCTGACGTTGAGCCGGACGGCGAGCCGCCCGATCGCGTCGTGCTCGGTGAGCGCTTCCTCACCGAGTTCGGCCATCTCGCCCAGCACCGCCCAGGTCCGGCCCCCCGGGGCCTTCGCGGCCCCGCCCATCGCGACGAGGGCGCGGAGCGCGGCCCGCGTGGAGTCGGGGTTGGCGTTGTAGGCGTCGTTGACGACCGTGACGCCGTCGGCGCGCTCGGTGACCTCCATCCGCCAACGGGAGAGCGTGCCCGCCGCGGAGAGCGCTTCGGCGATCCCCTCGGCGGACATGCCCAGTTCGTGGGCGACGGCCGCCGCTGCGAGCGCGTTCGACACGTGGTGCTCACCGTACAGCCGGAGCGTCACCTCCCCGCACCCGGTGGGGGTGTGCAGCGTGAAGGTGGGACGTCCTTCCTCGGTGAGCCGGACATTTACGGCGCGGATCTCCGCCTCCTCCGCCTCCCCGAAGAGCAGGGGACGCGCCGCGGTCCGCGCGGTCATGGCGCGCACCAGCGGGTCGTCGGCGTTGAGCACCGCGACGCCGCCGTCAGCCGCCGAGGGCAGCGCCTCGACCAGCTCGCCCTTGGCGGTGGCGATGGCCTCCCGGCCACCGAACTCGCCGACGTGCGCGGTGCCGACGTTCAGCACGACCCCGATACGCGGCGGCGTCAGCTCGGCGAGGTAGCGGATGTGGCCGATGCCCCGGGCGCCCATCTCCAGGACCAGGTGCCGGGTCTCGGCGCCGGCCCGCAGGGCGGTCAGCGGCAGCCCGATCTCGTTGTTGAGCGAGCCCGGTGGCCACACTGTGGGGCCGAGCCGCTCCAGCAGCTGGGCGATCAGGTCCTTGGTGCTGGTCTTGCCCGCGGAGCCGGTGAGCGCCACGACCTGGGTGCCCAGCCGGGCGACCGAGTCACGGGCCAGCGCGCCCAGCGCGCGGGTCACGTCCTCGACCACGACGGCGGGCACCGCGGGGTCGTCGAGGGGGCGCGTCGCCAGCACGCAGGTGGCGCCCTGTGCGAGGGCGTCGCGCGCGAAGTCGTGGCCGTCGACGCGGGCTCCGGCGAAGGCGGCGAAGAGGCTGCCCGGCTCCGCCTCG
Source organism: Streptomyces sp. AJS327 (assembly GCF_013450295.1). Lineage (GTDB taxonomy): Bacteria > Actinomycetota > Actinomycetes > Streptomycetales > Streptomycetaceae > Streptomyces. The sequence continues at coordinate 1,306,169 of NZ_SKBR01000001.1, read as the reverse complement.
CGGGAGTCGATCACCGCGGGGCCGGTGACCCGCGCTTCCGGGTCCGTTATGCCGTACTGCCGTCCGCCGGTGAGGGCGGCGATCTCAGCCAGGGTGAGAGGGATCATCGCTTCGGTTGTCAGTCCGGTTCGTCACGGGCGCACTGCCCTCGGTTGCCTGATGGGTGAGCCCGGTGCGCTGGTGCGGCCCGGGGTGGCGCTGGATGGCGGCGCGGAGCACCTCACAGTCGTCGAAGGGGCGCAGCACGCCCGCGATGTCCTGGCCCCGCTCGTGGCCCTTGCCGAGCACCAGCACCGTGTCGCCGGGCTCGGCCCGGGCGACGGCGGCGTCAATGGCGGCGGCGCGGTCCTCCTCCAGCAGCACCGTGCCGCGCTCGTGGGCGGGCACCCCGGCGGCGCCCGAGAGCATGGTGGCCAGGATCGCGAGCGGGTCCTCGGAGCGGGGGTTGTCGGAGGTGAGCACGGCGGTGTCGGAGAGCCGGGCGAGCGCCGACCCCATGGCCGTGCGTTTGTGGGGGTCGCGGTCGCCGCCGCAGCCGAGCACGGCGTGCACCCGGCCGTCGGTGACCTTGCGCATCGCGTGCAGGACCGATTCGACGGCCTCCGGCTTGTGCGCGTAGTCGACGACGGCCAGGTAGGGCTGGCCCGCGTCGATCCGCTCCAGCCGGCCGGGGACGCCGGGGACGGCAGCGATGCCCTCCGCCGCGAGGTGCGGGTCGATCCCGGCGGAGGCCAGCGCGGTGAGCGCGGCCAGCGCGTTGGCGACGTTGAACGGCCCGGGGAGGGGCGCGGCCGCCCGCACCCGCTGGCCGTCCGGGCCGAGCGCGGTGAACTCCGAGCCGAGTGGCCCGATCTCGACGTCGGCGGCGCGCCAGTCGGCGTCCGGGTGCCCCTCGGCGGAGAAGGTCGTGACGGGCACCTCGGACTCGCCGGCCACCCGCTGGCCGTACTCGTCGTCGATGTTGACGACCCCGGCGCGGGAGCGGACTCGGGTGAACAGCTGCCGCTTGGCGCGGTAGTAGTCCTCCATGTCCGGGTGGAAGTCCAGGTGCTCGGGGCTGAGGTTGTTGAAGACGGCGACGTCGAAGACGCAGCCGTCGACCCGGCCCTGGACCAGCGCGTGGCTGGAGACCTCCATCGCGACGGCGCGCACGCCGCGTTCACGCATCACCGCGAACAGCGCCTGGAGTTCGGTGGCCTCCGGGGTGGTGCGCTCGGACTTGAGGCGGTCGTCCCCGATCCGGGACTCGACGGTGCCGATCAGTCCGGTGAGCGCGGGGCCCGCCGGGTCGGCGGCGGACCCGGCTGACGTGCCGGACGCGCTGGGCGTGCCGGACGTCCGGGAGGCCGCCGTCACCTGGGCGAGGCCGTCCGACGCGGCGAGCGCCCGGCGCAGCCCGCCCTCGATGAGGTACGCGGTGGTGGTCTTGCCGGAGGTGCCGGTGATGCCGATCTGGAACAGCTCGCGCCCCGGCTCGCCGTAGAGGGTGGCGGCCAGTGTCCCCATGTGCGCCCTCGGGTCGGCCACCGTGAGCACGGGCAGTCCCGTGGCGGCGGACCGTTCCGCTCCGCTGGGGTCCGTCAGCACCGCGACGGCGCCGAGGCTGGCGGCCTGCGCGGCGAAGTCGGCGCCGTGGAACCGGGCGCCGGGGCGGGCGATGTAGATGTCGCCGGGGCGGACCGCGCGGGAGTCGTGGGTGATGCCGGTGGCGGCGACTCCGTTGCCGCCCTCCGGGAGCTTCGCCCCGGCCTGCCGCGCGAGGTCGGCGAGGGCGACGGGGTGGACGCGCTCGGGGCGGGGCGGGCCGGGGTAGCCCTCCTGGGAGGTCCGGGCGGGTCGTTCGGTCGGGATTTCCTCCGCCGGGGGCGCGGAGGTCTGATCAGCGTGTGGCACGGCGGTGAGCGTACCGGGCGGACGGTCCCGGCGGCGAAGCGAGGGGCGCGGCGCGCGCGCTGGGCCGGGGCGTTCCCGCGGCTGCTCGTTCATCGTCGGCTCACCGCCCGTCCGTCAGTTCTGGTCCTGGCCGGACCTGGCCAGGACCGGGAGCCGCGCGGGAGCCGCGCCGGTCGGGGGGACCTGGAGGGACTTCAGCGTGAACCGCATGACCTGCTTGTACACCGGTCCGCACACGTCGCTTCCGAAGTAGCTGCCCTTGGTGGGGTTCTGCACGGCGCAGTAGACGGTGACCCGGGGTTTGTCGGCGGGGGCGAACCCGGCGAAGGACGAGGTGTAGCCCTTGTAGCCACCGGTCCGCGGATCCACCCGGTTGGCCGTCCCGGTCTTGCCCGCGACCCGGTATCCGGGCAGCTTCGCGGTGGTCCCGGTGCCCTCCATGTCGTCCACCACGGACTCCAGCATCCGCGCGAGGGTCTTCGCGGTCCTCTCGCTCACCACGCGCTGCTTCCCGGGCTCGGAACGGGGGGTGTAGCGGCCGTCCGGTCCGGTCGTGCCGCGCACCAGGGAGGGGGTGACGCGGACACCGCCGTTGGCGATGGTCGAGTAGATGGAGGCGGCCTGGACGGCGTTGAGCGAGAGGCCCTGACCGAAGGGGATCGTGTACTGCTGGGAGGCGCTCCACTCACCGGGCTTCGCGAGGATGCCCTTCGTCTCGCCGGGCAGGCCGAGCCCGGTGGGCCGTCCGATGCCGAACTTCCGCAGGTAGTCGTAGAGCACGCGGTTGGCCCGCGCCTGGGTGTCGCCGAGCTGTTCGGTGGCGAGGATCGTGCCGATGTTGCTGGACTTGGCGAGCACCCCGTTGAGCGTCAGCTGCCAGGTGGGGTGGTCCACGTCGTCGGCGAAGGAACGGTCGGCGCGCTTGAGCCGGTTGGGCACGGTGACATGGGTGCGGGGGGTGGCCTTGCCCTCCTCCAGGACGGCGGCCATGGACATCAGTTTGCTGGTGGACCCGGGTTCGTAGGCGTCCTGCACGGCGGGGTTGCCGAGCGCGGCGGCGTCGGTGCGCGAGAGGTCGTTGGGGTCGAAGCCGGGCGCGTTGGCCATCGCGAGCACCTCGCCGCTGCGGGTGTCCTGGACGATGACGTAGCCCCGGTCGGCCTTGGACCGGGCCACCTGGTCGGTGATGGCGCGCTGCGCCGCCCACTGGATGTCGCGGTCCAGCGTCAGCTCTATGTCGCTGCCCGGCTTGGCCGCCTGCTCCCGCACCCCGGCGGTGGGCACCTGGCGCCCGCCGGACTGCGCGTAGGTGATCTTGCCGTCCTCGCCGGCGAGTTGCTTGTCCAGCCGGGCCTCGACGCCCGCCCCGCCCTTGCCGCGCGCGTCGACGAAGCCGAGGACGGAGCCGGCCAGCTGCCGGTTCGGGTAGACCCGCTTGGGGTGCTTCTCCTGGTAGATCCCGGCCAGCACGTTGGCGCCGCGACCCTTGGCCGCCTCGGCGGCGAGCTTCCGCTTCTCGTCCTTGATCTGCCGCCACACCCGCGGCGTGCGCTGCTTCGCCAGCAGGACGTACCGCGTGCCGGTCTTGGCGAGCTTCCGGGCGAGGTCCCGCTCGTCCTCGTCGAGCAGCGGGGCGAGCAGGGCGGCGGCGCGGGCCGGGGCGTTCCGGACACCACTCTGCCCGGGGGTGAACAGGTAGGGGTCGGCGGTGATGTCGTAGGCGTCGACGGTGGAGGCGAGGGCGGTGCCGTCCCGGTCGGTCACGGTGCCGCGCTCGGCGGCGAGCGGCACCGTGATGTAGCGGTTGACGGCGGCCTTCGCGACGTACGCGTCGGCGTCGACCGCCTGCACCTGGAGCAGGCGCCCGGTGAAGACCACCATCACGATCGTCAGCCCCAGCGCGACCAGCCGCAGCCGGGGGCGGGGCTGGGCCAGCCGCAGACCGGAACGGCCGCGCGGGGGCTCGCCGCCGTCGCCCCGGCGGGAACCCGCCGGACGCGGAATGCGGCGCGCCGCCGACGACCCAGCCGCCGCGGACGAGTTGGCGCCGGAGCCGCGGGCGGACGGCTGGCTCCGCGCGGACGGCCGGGACCGCTCGCCGGAGGCGGACCGCCCCGCCCCCTCACCGCGTCCGGACGGCCGCCCCTGGCCCGAGGGCTTCGCCTGACCCGTCGCCCTGGACTGGCTCGCCCCGGGCTGGCTGGACCTGGACGCACCCGGCCTGTCGGAACCCGGCCTGGCCTGGCGGGACTGGCTGGGCTGGCGGGACTGGCGGGACTCGGACTGCCCGGAGGGTTTGGACGTGCTCGGCTTGCCCTGACCGGAGGGCTTCCCCTGGCCGGAGGGCTTCCCCTGGCCGGAGGGCTTGCCCTGGCCGGAGGGCTTGGGCTGGCCGGAGGGCTTGGGCTGGCCCGGAGGGCGGGGCTCGCCCGAGGAGGTGGCCCGGCCGCGCCCGGAGGATCCCCCCGGGGCGGACCGCCCCTGCGACGACCGGCCCGGCGGACGGGACCCGCCGGCCCCGCCGGACGGCTCGCGGCTCACTCCGGCACCTGCCAGGAACCGGTGGCCCCCTCGGACCGCGCGCCGCCCCGGGTTCCGGTGCCGGGGGCGTCGGGCAGGATCGGCGCGCCCGGCTCCACGGCCTCCCGGTCCGCTCCGGACTGGGGCCGCGCGCCCGGCTCCCGCGCCGCACCGCGCGACGCCCGCTCGCCGACGGCGGGTTCGGGCTTGCCGCGCACCGTGCCGTCCGGGGCGAGAAACGCGGGGTTGCCGCCGGGGACCAGGCCCAACTCACGGGCGCGGCGCTCCAGTACGTCGGGGGCCGAACGCCGGTCGACCTCCTGCTGGAGGGCCTGCTGCTCGTCGGTCAGCTCCTCCGTCTCCTTCTCCAGCTTGCTCAGCCGGAACGAGCCCTGGTTGACCGAGGCGTTGAGGAACAGCAGCGCCAGCAGACCAGAGCCGAGCAGCACCACCACCAGCAGGACGAACGGAGTGCGGGAGGCGGCCGGTCCACCGGGCCCCGAGGGCACGATGCGCGCCAGCCGCGCGAGACGGGGCGGGGCACTCATGTGACGGCCTCCCTGATCCGTTCCGCGCCGCGCAGCCGGGCGGGCGCGGCACGCCGGTTCTCGGCGATCTCTTCCTCGGTGGGCAGTTCGGCGCCGCGGGTCAGCAGCCGCAGCCGCGGCTGGTACTGCTCGGGCACCACGGGCAGTCCGGCGGGGGCGGTGTTCGCGGCGCCCGCGGCGAGCGTCCGCTTCACCAGCCGGTCCTCCAGCGAGTGGTAGGAGAGGACGGCGATCCGGCCCCCGACGGCCAGCGCCCCCACGGCGTCGGGAACGGCCCGTTCCAGTACCGCGAGTTCGCCGTTGACCTCGATGCGCAGGGCCTGGAAGGTGCGCTTGGCCGGGTTGCCGCCGGTGCGCTTGGCCGCCTGCGGCAGCGCGTCCCGGATCAGCTCGACGAGCCGGGCGCTGTGGGAGAACGGCTCCCGGTCGCGCTCCCGCACCACGGCCTCGACGATGCGTTTCGCCTGCTTCTCCTCGCCGTACGCCCGCAGGACGCGCACGAGTTCGCCGGGCGGGTAGGTGTTGAGCACCTCGGCGGCGCTGACACCGCGCGTCTGGTCCATCCGCATGTCCAGCGGGGAGTCCCGGGCGTAGGCGAAACCGCGGTCCTCCTCGTCCAGCTGCATGGAGGAGACGCCGAGGTCGAAGAGGACGCCCTGCACGCGGGGGGTGTTGAGCCGGTCCAGCACCTCGGGCAGCTCGTCGTAGACGGCGTGTACCAGCGTGGCGCGGTCGGCGAAGGGGGCGAGCCGCTCCCCCGCGAGGTCCAGCGCGCGGGGGTCGCGGTCCAGGGCGATCAGCCGGACCGCGGGGAAGGTGGCGAGCAGCGCCTCGCTGTGTCCCCCCAGCCCCAGCGTGCAGTCGAGGACGGTGGCCCCGGGTTCCGCGAGCGCGGGGGCGAGCAGGTCCAGGCAGCGCTGGAGCATCACCGGCCGGTGCCGTTCCCCCACGGGCCGCTCGTTCGTCGTCATGTGCCCTCTCAGCTGTGCCGGGCACGGGAGTGCCGCCCACCCCGCGCGTACGCCCCGGAGGCGACCGCCCCACGGGTCACCGCGCGGGCCGGTGGACGGGACCGGGGATCCGCGACCGGTGCCGGGCGGGGGCGGCGGAAGCGGGAGGAGGCCGGGTCACGCGGTGGTGACCGGGTGTCCGAGGGGTCCGGGGCCGTGGGATGTGCCTCGGCTCCCACTTCGCGTCACTTTAGTCCACTCGTCCCCGCGGTCAACTACGGGCCGGGGCGCGTCACCCCGGAGCGGGGCACCCCGGACGGGCGGGGGTGCTGTGGCCTCGCTCACATCGCGGCACGCCGCCCTGTTTGACAGCTTTCGCCCCTTCTCGCGGCAGGCCGACCGCGCTCCCGCCGTCTACCGTCGTAGGTATGCCAACACCCGCTCCCCAGCAGACGACCGCCCCGGCCGACGGCGACGCCCGACGCGAGGACGGCGTCACCAACCGGCTCGTCGACGCGAACCGGGAGTACGCCGACACCTTCACGGATCCGGGGATGGACGCCCGCCCGGTGCTGAACGTCGCCATCGTCGCCTGCATGGACGCCCGGCTCGACCTGCACGAGGCCCTGGGCCTGAACCTGGGCGACTGCCACACCATCCGCAACGCGGGCGGGGTGGTCACCGACGACATCATCCGCTCGCTGACCATCAGCCAGCGCGCGCTGGGCACCCGCTCGGTGGTGCTCATCCACCACACCGACTGCGGCCTGCTGAACCTCACCGAGGACTTCCGGCACGAGCTGGAGCTGGAGGTCGGCCAGCGCCCCTCCTGGGCGGTCGAGGCGTTCAAGGACCTGGACCAGGACGTGCGCCAGTCGATGGAGCGCGTGCGCACCTCCCCGTTCCTCCCGCACCGGGACGACGTACGCGGCTTCGTCTTCGACGTGACGACGGGGCTGCTCCGGGAGATCGACCCGGAGATCACCCGGGAGCCGTGACGGATGACCCCGGCAACGTGAAGAATGCGCGGCAGAACGACACGAGAACCACGGGGATGGGGCCGAGGAGGGCCGGTGACGACCTATGACCAGCGAGCGGACCTGAGCGAGCTGAGCTCCACGGCGGACCGGGTGCGACGCTCGATGGAGACCGTGATCGAGGGGAAACCCGAGGTCGTCGGGTTGTCGCTGACGGTGCTGCTCGCCGGGGGGCACCTGCTGATCGAGGACGTGCCCGGCGTGGGCAAGACGATGCTGGCGAAGGCGCTCGCCCGTTCCGTCGACTGCTCGGTGCGGCGCATCCAGTTCACGCCGGACCTGCTGCCCTCGGACATCACCGGGGTCAGCGTCTTCGACCAGCAGCGGCGGGACTTCGAGTTCAAACCCGGCGCGATCTTCGCGCAGATCGTGATCGGGGACGAGATCAACCGGGCCTCCCCGAAGACCCAGTCCGCGCTGCTGGAGTCGATGGAGGAACGCCAGGTCACCATCGACGGGCAGACGCACCAGCTACCCGAGCCGTTCATGGTCGTCGCCACCCAGAACCCGGTGGAGATGGAGGGCACCTATCCGCTGCCGGAGGCGCAGCGGGACCGCTTCATGGCGCGGGTGTCCGTCGGCTACCCGAGCGTCGCCGCCGAGCTGGAGATGATCGGGGTACACGGCGGCGCCTCGCCGCTGGCCGACCTCCAGCCGGTGACGCACGCGCGGGACATCGTGAAGCTGGTGGAGGCGGTGCGCGGGGTCCACGTGGCGGAGGCGGTGCGGCGGTACGCCGTGGACCTGGTGGCGGCCACCCGCTCGCACCCCGAGCTGCGGCTCGGCGCCTCCCCGCGGGCGACCCTGCACCTGGTGCGCGCGGCCCGCGCCGCCGCCGCGCTCGCCGGGCGCGCCTACACGCTGCCGGACGACGTGCAGGCGCTGGCGACGCCGGTGCTCGCGCACCGGCTGCTGCCGACCGCGCAGGCCCAGCTGAACCGGCGCACCGCGGAGGCCGTCGTCGCGGACATCGTGCAGCGGGTGCCGGTCCCGGCGGCCGCCCCGCCCGTGCCGCCCGGTGGCGCGCCGCCGCCCAACGGATACGGCCCGCCGCACCGGGGGCACTGATGTCGGGGGCACAGCCGCCGCCCGGCGCCTCCCCCTCGTCGCCCTGGTCGCCCCCGCCGTCCCCGCCCCACTCGCCCCCTCCGTACGCCCCGGGTCCCGCGCCGCCCTCGCATGCCGGGCATCCCGCGCACTTCTCGTCCCCGTCGGCCCCACCGCCCCCGCCGGGGTGGCGGCCGGGTGGCGGGGGACCGCCGCCCGTCCCGTCCTCCGCGCCGCCGGGCGCCGGGCAGCCGCCGCCGTACGTCCAGCCGGGCGGGGCCCCCGGCCCGGGTGGCGCCCCGCCCGGCGGTACCGAGCGGGGCTCGCTGCGGCGGGCGTTCGGCGGCCTCACCACGCGCGGGCGCTCCTTCCTGGCCGCGGGGGTGGCGGCGGCGGTGTGCGCCTACGCCCTGGGCCAGGCCGACCTGTTGCGGGTGGGCGTCCTGCTGGCCGCGCTGCCGCTGATCTGCGTCCTGGTGCTGCACCGCACCCGCTACCGGGTGGCGGGCTCGCGGATGCTCAGCCCCTCGCGGGTGCCCGCCCGCGTCGAGGCGCGGGTGCGGCTGCGGGTGGACAACATCTCGCGGTTCCGCACCGGCCTGCTGATGCTCCAGGACCAGGTGCCCTACGTCCTCGGGCCCCGCCCCCGCTTCATGCTGGACCGGGTGGAGGCCGGGGGCCACCGCGAGGTGTCCTACCGGGTCCGCTCCGACCTGCGCGGCCGGTACGCGCTGGGCCCCCTCCAGCTGCGGCTGACCGACCCGTTCGGGATGTGCGAACTGACCCAGTCGTTCAGCGCCTACGACACGTTGACGGTGGTCCCGCCCGTCGAGTCGCTGCCGCCGGTCCGCCTCTCCGGCGAGACCAGCGGCCACGGCGACGGCCGCCAGCGCTCCCTCGCCCTCGCCGGGGACGACGACGTCATCCCGCGCGGCTACCGGCACGGCGACGACCTGCGCCGGGTCCACTGGCGTTCGACCGCGCGCCACGGCGAGTTGATGGTGCGCCGCGAGGAGCAGCCGCAGAAGACACAGTGCACGGTGCTGCTCGACACCCGGCGCGACGCCTATCCGGGCTCCGGCCCGGACTCCCCGTTCGAGTGGGCGGTCTCCGGGGCGGCCTCGGTCTGCCTGCACCTGCTCGAACGCGGCTACGCCGTGCGGCTGCTGACCGACACCGGGGTGCTGACCCCCAGCCCGGAGAGCGGCGTCGGCAGCGACTCCGCCGACCTCCCGGGCGTCCTCCTCGACACCCTCGCCGAGCTGGGGCACTCGGAGGCGCCGGACCTCGCGCCCGCCTACGACATGCTGCGCGGAGCCGCCTCCGGCGGCCGGGAGGGGCTGCTGGTCGCTTTCCTCGGCGGCCTCGACGAGCGGCAAGTGGCCACCGTGGCCCGGATGCGGCACCGGGCCCGGCGGGCGGTCGCGTTCACCACCCGCGGCTCCGCGCCGGTCCCGCCGGGCGGCCCCGCGCCGGTGGAGGGCCGCCCGGCGAACCCGGCCCCGGCCGCCGACGGCACGGCCGCGGCGGCTCCGGCGGCCACCGCGCCCGGTCCGGCGGCGGACGAGGAGGCGGCGCGCACGCTGCGCGAGGCGGGCTGGCGGGTCATCGCGGGCGGCCCCGGTGTCCCGCTGGCCACGCTGTGGCAGGAGACGGACAAGGCGACCGAGAAGGGGCTGGGCTGATGAGCGGGCGGGCACGGCTGACGATCTGCGCGGTGGTGGCCACGCTCGCCGCCGCCTGCGCGCTGCTGCCGCTGGTCACCCCGGCCACCTGGATGTTCCAGGCGGCGGCGCTGCTCGCGGTGCAGGCCGGGGTCGGCACGGCCGGACGCCGGGTGCCGCTTCCCCGCCCGTTGACGGTCGGGGCGCAGGCCCTGGTCTCACTGCTGCTGCTCACCGTGGTCTTCGCCCGCGAGGTCGCCCCGGCCGGGGTGCTGCCAACTCCCGCGGTCCTCACGTACTTCGGGGAGCTGCTGGAGCGCGGCACCCAGGACGTCGGCCAGTTCGCCATACCGGCCCCGGTCACCGACGGCATCCGGCTGATGCTCGTCGGCGGGGTGCTGGTCATCGGCCTGCTGGTGGACGTTCTCGCGGTGACGTACCGCAGCGCCGCCCCCGCCGGGCTGCCGCTGCTCGCGCTGTACTCGGTGGCCGCCGGGCTCGCCCAGGACGGCACCCGCTGGCTGTGGTTCGTCTGCGCCGCGGCCGGATACCTGCTGCTGCTCCTCGCGGAGAGCCGGGACCGGCTCGCCCAGTGGGGGCGGATCTTCTCCGACCGGAGCCGCTCCGGCCCACCGCGCTCCTCCCCACCCGGCGGGGCACCGGAACCCGCGGTGGCGCCGGTGCGGACCGGCCGCCGCATCGGCGTGCTGACGCTCGGCATCGCGCTGGCCGTCCCCGCGGTGCTGCCCTCGCTGGACGGCGGGCTGCTCGACGCCGCCCGGGACGGCGGTGGGCGCGGCGGCAAGGACGGCGGCGGCACCGTATCCGCCGTCAACCCGCTGGTCGCCCTCCAGGACAGCCTGAACCAGCCGGAGAACCGCACCGCCCTCACCTACACCACCTCGGCTTCCAGCAACGAGGAGCTGTACTTCCGGATCGTCGCGCTCGACCAGTTCGACGGCTCGGCGTGGAAGCCGTCCGAACGGCGCATCCGCGAACTGCCCGGCACCCTGCCGCCCGCTCCCGGGCTGGGCCCCGCCGTCCGCGCCCAGAAGGTCACGAGCACCGTGAAGGCGGCCGACTGGTACGCGCAGAACTGGCTGCCCATGCCCTATCCGGCCGACCAGGTGCGAATCAACGGCCGGTGGCGGTACGAACCGGAGGGCCGCACCCTGGTCGGCGACCGGGGCCAGACCACCAAGGGCGCCGAGTACGAGGTGGAGAGCCTCCAGGTGTCGCCGACCGCCGAGCAACTGCGGCAGGCGCCCTCCCCGCCCGAGCGGCTGCGCCGCGAGTACACGGACGTCCCCGACTCCCTGCCCTCGGTGGTGCACCGGACGGCGCTGCGCCAGACCCGCGGCGCCGACACCGACTACGACCGCGCGGTCAAGCTGCAGAACTGGTTCGCGCGGGACGGCGGGTTCACCTACGACACCGAGGTGGACGCGGGCAGCGGATCGGCCGCGATCGCCAACTTCCTCCGGAAGAAGGAGGGGTTCTGCGTCCACTTCGCCTTCTCCATGGCGGCCATGGCCCGCACCCTGGACATCCCGGCGCGGGTCGCGGTCGGCTTCACCCCGGGCACACCCACCGGGGACGGCACCGTGGAGGTCGGCCTCCAGGACGCCCACGCCTGGCCCGAGCTGTACTTCGAGGGCGCCGGGTGGACCCGGTTCGAGCCGACCCCCTCGCGGGGCAGCGCCCCGCCCTACGCGCAGCCGAACATCCCCGACAGTTCGCAGCCCCCGTCCGAGCCGAGCGCGGAGCCGGAGGAGAGCGAGACCGCGGCGCCCTCCCCCACCCCGTCCGAGGAGTGCGACGCCGAGGCGCGGCGGCAGGACCCGGACTGCGGCCAGGCGGCGGCGCCGCCGAACGCCGGGCAGGGCGGCGGTGGCTTCCCCACCGGCACCGTGGTGGGAGGCGGACTCGTGGTGCTCGCGGCGGTACTCCTGCCGCTGCTGCCACTGCTGTGGCGCACCCGCGTCCGGGCGAGACGCCTCACGGGCCCGCCGGGCCCAGCCTCCGGACCGGCGGTGCTGGCGGCCTGGCGTGAACTCGTGGACTCCGGCTGGGACTTCGGCGTGCAGCCGGAGGAGTCGGCCACCCCGCGCAAGGCGGCGGCCCGGATCGCCCGGATCGGTGAGCTGGACCCGGAGGCGGCCGAGGCGGCCCACCGGGTGGCGCTCGCGGTCGAGGAGGTGCTGTACGCGCCACGCCCCCGGCCGGTCGAGGGTCTCACCGAGGACGTGCTCCGCGTACGGGCCGGGCTGCGGGAGGCCGCCCCGCGCGGTCTGCGGCTGCGCGCGGTTCTGCTGCCGCGTTCCTCCGTCCGGGTGGCGTGGGCCGCGAGCCGACGCTGGGTGCGCGTCCGGGAACGCTGCGCGTCCCTGTTCCGCGGCGCCCCCGAACCGGCCCCACCTCCTGAGCCCGGCCCCACCTCCTGAGCCCGGTCCCACCGCCCGTGTCCGGTCCCAGCGCCCGAGTCCGCCGCTCGCCCCGCCCCGGCTGGTGACGGGCGGAGGCGGGGCGGGGCCGCGGACGCGGAGACGCCGACGGAGACGCTGCCCCCGCCGGGCCCGGCCGGAGGCCGCGGCAGGCACGGCCGCCGGGCCGGGCGGGTGAGCGAGCGGCGGCGTGGACGGCGGGGCCCACGGGTCACGCCCGCGACGGGCGCCGTCGGCACGGCGCCGCCGGACGGATCGGCGCCGTGCCGCGCCGGACCGGCGAGGACGGCACCACCAGTCCGCCGCCGGACGCGCGGAGTGGCGACGGCGCGGGACGGCGCGGACTCGGGGCGGTGACGGCGCGGGTCAGGGGCGGCACGGAAACACCGGGAGAGCCCGGGCCCGGGCGGGCCGGGACGTCGAGTGGGCGGCGACCGCTCACACGGTTGCCGCCCACATCTCGTGGATCGCCGGTCGCACCGGCGGCCGGATCACGCCCCCGGTTAGTGGGAGCCCTCGTCCCGGCGCCGCTGCCAGCGGTCCTCGATCCGGTTCATCATCGACCGGCGTGGCCTGGACTGGCGACGGGCCCGCGTATCGCCCGACCCACCCCCGGACTCGCCACTTCCGCCCTCGGTCTGCTGCTCCCCCGCCTTGGGCACCTTGCGCCAGCCGGTCACCGCGAGCACGGCGCATCCGAGCATGACGAGGAAACCCACGACGCTGACCCAGATCTGCTGCGCGACCATCCCGGCCATGAGGAGCGTGATGCCCACAAGAAAGCCCGCCGCCGCTTGATACAACCGCTTGCGGGTATACCGGCGCAGCTCACTTCCTTCGAGCGCTGTCGCGAACTTGGGATCTTCGGCATACAGCGCTCGCTCCATCTGCTCGAGCATCCGCTGCTCGTGCTCAGAGAGCGGCACGGAGTCCTCCTACTCGTCGGTCGCGGGGGCGACCGGATGCGACCCTTTCAGGATAGGCAGGGAATCGCCCCCGTGAAACCCGCCCCTCTACGCCAATTCCTCGCACCTGACCGGAGACGCCGGACGGCAACGCGGAACACCGCAAATCGTTCATTCCCGCACCGCCATTCCGCCATGCCGACAGTGTCCCTCGATAATACGGCGCGCGCGGAGTGATCGGGCGGGCCGCGTCCCCCGGCCGCCGACCGTCCGGCCAGCGGATACGCCGGGTACACGCCTCGTCGCGCGACGGGTTCCGGTCTCATCCCGCCTCGGGTACCCCGGACTCGGCGAGGACGTGCAGCTGGCTCGCGATCGACTGGAAGGCGGGCAGCTCCGCCGCCGCCGCCTCCAGCCGGCCCAGCGCCGCGACCGCGTCCGGCTCGGTGTCCACCAGGGCCCCCGGGACGAGGTCGGCGAAGACCCGCACGCCGTGGACCGCGGCGGGCCGCAGACCGGCGTCGGTCACCAGCTCCGTCAGCTGCTCCAGAGTGAAGCGCCGGGGGACCGGATCGCTCTCCCCCCAGCGGCCGTCCGGTGCGGTCAGCGCGTGCCGCGCCTCGGTGAAGTGCCCCGCCAGCGCCCGGCCCAGGACGGCGCCGCCGAGTCCGGCGGCGAGCAGGCTGAGGGTGCCCCCGCCGGGGCGCAGGGCGGCCACCGCGTTCCGCAGGGCCTCGACCGGATCGTCGACGTACTCCAGCACTCCGTGGCAGAGGACCGCGTCGTACCCGCCGGGCTCGACGACCTCGAACAGGCCGCTCGCGTCGCCCTGTACACCGGTCACCCGGTCCGCGACCCCGGCCTCGGCGGCCCGCCGCTCCAGCCCGAACAGCGCGTTCGGACTCGGGTCGACCACGGTGACACGGTGGCCGAGCCGCGCGACGGGCACCGCGAAGTTGCCGGTGCCACCGCCGGTGTCCAGGACGCGCAGCGCGGGGCGCCCCGCGCTCCCGGCCCGGCGCTGGAGCGCGGCGTGCAGGACGTCCCAGACCACGGCGGTACGAAGGGATGCGCTGGGTCGGGACATCGCGGGTGCTCCTCGGCGGTTCAGAGGTCTGGCCGCTCCCACCCTATTGTCTCCGGATCACCGGCGGCTCCGGGCGTCGCCCCGGCCCGGACGGACACCACCGGGGCGGCCCACCCGGCACCCCCGGGGCCGCCCCGGCTCCTCCCGGGGCGGCCCCGGCCAGGCCGGACGGCCGAGCCGCCCAACCACCGGCCCGCCGGGGGCGCGCGGACGCGCCACGCTCCCGGCACCGATGCGGCCGGGCGTCAGCCGCTGTCGGCGGCGGCGATCCGGGGCTGGGGCAACGCGGGCTGGGATATCAGCATCCGCTCCACGAGGCGGAGGAACATCTCGGCGGCGCCGAGGAGTTCGTCCGCCTCGGGCCAGTCGGCGGCACCCTGGATCCCGGCCTCGGCCCTCGCCCTGCGCTGCGCACCCGAGGCGAACAGGGCGCTCCACTCGGCGAGTTCGGGCGCCGCCTCGGGGAGGACGGACCAGGCGCTGCGGATGCGCCGCCGCCCCCGCGGGGTGGTCTCCGGCCTGCCGCGCACCGCGAGTACGGCCGCCGCCGTACGCAGCGCGGCGAGGTGCGCGAGGGCGTACCGCTCGTTGGACGTCTCCATCGCCGCCGCCTCGTCCAGCCCGTGCTGGGCCTGAGCGAGGAGTTCCCGGGCGGCGGGTGGGGCCGAGGCCCGGCGCAGCACGGGGTGCACGTCGTTCGCTGACCGCTCGCCGGGGGACGCCGGGCGCCGGGACGGCGGGGACGCCGCTTCCGGGGAACCCGCGCGGTGCGCGGGGCGGGGCCGGGACCCTGGAGAAGGTCGCCGCACAAGAACCAACCTCCTGTAGCCGTCTGCCAGTTCCGAATGGATCGCTCGCTCCCGGTGGCCCGGTGTCACCACCGCCACCGGCCTGTCAATGGTTCATCTGTTCGCACCCATTCTGGGGCAGCCCACTGACAATCCACCTGACCTGGGCGAACAGCCCTTCTCCGAC
Organism: Streptomyces sp. AJS327; assembly: GCF_013450295.1. GTDB lineage: Bacteria > Actinomycetota > Actinomycetes > Streptomycetales > Streptomycetaceae > Streptomyces. The sequence continues at coordinate 1,291,099 of NZ_SKBR01000001.1, read as the reverse complement.
GAGTGCGGCGAGAGCGGCGCGGGATCGGCGCGGGACGGTACGAGACCGGGGCGAGGCGGGAGGGGCGGAACCGGCGAGGTCGCCCTGGGCGCGTCCCGGGTCCGGACGGTCCGGACGACCGGCGGGGGGCTCGCGGCGCGCGGCGTCCGCTCCCACGAACAGGGAACGGCCGCCCACCGGGCGCCTCTTCACGGGAGGATCCGTACGGAGAGAATCGAACTCATGACGAGCGGGACGATGCCCGGCACACCCGGCGGTGACGGCACAGCCGGGTGAACCCCGGTGAACGGGGCGAAGACGGCGAGCACCCCGAACGGCCCGGCGGACGGCGGCACTCGCCGCGCGTCCGCCGGGCCGGGTGGGGTCCGGTGGGCGGGTACGCGCTGGCGACGGTGGGGAGAGCGACGACGGTGGACACGGCGGAGGCGGCAGTGGAGCGCGCGGGAACGACCGGGCGGGCGGCGGAGGATGGCGGGGCGCGCGACACGGTGGCGGCCCAACGCGCGGGCCTGGCGCGGGAGTCGGGACCGCCCGGCGGGGTCCGTACCCGGCGCGGCCGGGACACCACCCGCAACCGGCTCTTCGCCGCCGCGGTCACCCTCATCGCCGAACAGGGCTTCTCCTCCACGACGGTGGAGCAGATCGCGGAGCGGGCGGGCGTCGCCAAGGGCACCGTCTACTACAACTTCGCCGGCAAGGACGAACTCTTCGAGGAGTTGCTGCGGCACGGCGTGCGGGTGCTCACCAGCCAACTCGACGCGGCCGCGCGGCGATCGGCGGCCGAGGGCCGGAACGCGCCGGAGACCCTGGACGCGCTGGTCCACACCGCGCTGGTGTTCATCGACCGCTTCCCGGACTTCACCCGGCTCTACGTCGCCGAGCTGTGGCGCGCCCACCGGGCCTGGAACGGGACGCTGACGGCGGCCCGGCGCCGGGCGGTGGCGGTCGTGGAGACCGTGCTGCGGCGGGGCGTCGCGGACGGCGAGCTGAGCGAGGAGGCCGACGTCCCGCTGACGGCGGCGACGTTGGTGGGGACGGTGCTGGTGGCCGCACTGGACTGGAAGACCTTCCAGCCGGAACGGTCGCTGTCCGAGGTGCACGGCGCACTCTCGCTGCTGCTCCAGGGCCGGTTGACGGGTCTGGTCCGCGACGGGTGAGACACCGTCGGCCGCCCGGGAGAGCTTCGGTGCCCCCCTCAGCCCGCGACTCCGCGCCGGACGCCGGGTGTTGTGGCGCCGCCCCCGCCGCCGTACGAACCGAGCCCCATGTCGCGGGACGAACTCCGGCTGGTTGGCGGCGGGTTGGGCACACGGGTTGGGGCGGGGCGTCCCGATGTGCCCAACCGCCCCTCACCGTGGGGGAGTCGGTTCTCGCCGCGCCGTGCGGGAGCCGGCGGAGGAGCGTGACGTCCGGTGTGGCCCGTGGAGTTCGGGGCCGGGGCGCGGGGGTGGACGGACCGCCCGGGGTGACGGTCCCGGGCGGGCCGCCAGCCCGCCTCCGCGCCCCTTCCGGGGACGAGCGGAGACGGGCGGCGCTGGTCATCGGCCTCGCTGGCGTGTTCCCCCGCCGTAGCCGCCCTCCGAGCCGAACTCGCCCCGGGCGCACGGTGGTTCGCGTGCCGAGGAGCGGGTACGGAATGAGGGTCCGGACCGGGAGGCCCGGCGAGCGACGGCGGCGCCCGCTCCGCCGCCCCGTGCCGTCGGTGCGGGCGCCTGCCCTCGCTGTGCCCCACAGTCTGCCGAGCCGGGAAGCCGCGCCCATCCGCGTGCCTACTCATGCGGTGCCCTAGGTAGCGGTACTCACCCCTGGGTGGTTCAGCTCAGTCCCGTCGTCCCGGCCCCTGACCGGCGGGTCCCGTCGCCGCCGGGCCACACGCGGCCGCTCCCCCGGCGCCTTGGGGGAACGCGGGTGCGGCGGGGCGCCACGGGGTGGCTAGGGTCTGGTGCCATGGCACGTATTGCGGTGATCGGCGCCGGCATGGGCGCGATGGCGGCGGCGGCGCGACTGGCCACCGCGGGGCACAGCGTCTCGGTCTACGAGCGGACCGGCGACTACGGCGGCGCCGTGCGCCGGTACGCCCGGAAGGGCTTCGGTTTCGACACCGGGCCGGGGCTGCTGCGGCTGCCCGCCGTCTACCGGGACCTGTTCCTGAAGACCGGCCGGGAGCCCCTGGAGGAGTGCGTCGACCTCGTCCAACTCGACCCGGCCGTACGGCACGTCCTCGCGGACGGCACCTCCGTCACGCTGCCCGGCACCTCCCGTGGACGGCTGACGGACGCGCTGGACACCGCGTTCGGCGCCGGGTCCGGGGAGCGCTGGGCCGAGCTGCTGAACCGCGCGGGCACGGCGTGGGAGGCGTCCCGTCGCCCGCTGCTGGAGGAGCCGCTGCCCGTGGGGCGGGCGGCGGAGGGCGCGGCACCGGGACGGGAGGACCCGTACCCGGCGACGCGCCGGCGGGGGCTGCTGCGCCGCCGCGCCCCCACGCTGGCCGAACTCGCCGCCGACGAGCTGGGGGACGAGCGGCTGGCCACGCTGCTGGAGAGCCACGCCCGGGAGTTGGGCCTCGACCCGGCGACGGCGCCGGGCTCCACCGCTGTCCTGGCCTACCTGGACGACGCCTTCGGCTGCTGGTACGTGCGCGGCGGGATGCGCCGCCTGGCGGACGCGGTCCACGAGCGGTGCCGGGCGCGCGGGGTCACCTTCCACTTCGGCCGGGAGGTCTCCCGGGTGGTGGAGCGGGACGGCCGCGCCGCGGGGGTGGAGCTCAAGGACCCGGAGGGCCGTGGCGGGGACGAGACCGTCGCCGCCGACGTGGTGGTGGCGAGCGGGCCGCCGGAGCGGTGGGCGGGCGCCGGTCGGGACGCGGGAAGGCGGTCCCGGTCGGTGAGCGACGGCGCGCAGCCGGAGGGCTGGCTATCCGGCCGGTTCACGGTGCTGGTGGCGCTGCGCGGAGCGCGCCCCGAGGGCACCCCGCACCGCACCGTGGTACACGAACCGGATCTGCCCGGGCGGCAGTTGACGGTGCTGCGGCCGGATGACCCGGCCTCGCGGCCCGGCCCGGCGTACGAGTCGGCGGTGCTGCGGGTGACCCTGCCGACGCCCGGCGCCGGTATGCCGGGGCACTCGGCCGAGGACGCCGAGGAGCTGGCTGGTCAGCTGCTCTCCGCCGCCGACGAGGCCGGGCTGGGGCTGCGCGGGCGGCGGCTCTGGCACGAGGTCCGCACCCCGCGGGAGAACGAGGAGGAGACGGGCGCCCCGGGCGGCGCCGTCCCCGCCCCGGCGCTCGCCGGGGCGCGCGGGGGCCTGCTGCGTCCAGCCAACCAGTCGGAGCTGCCGGGGCTGTACCGGGTCGGCGGCTGGGCGCACCCCGGCGGGGGGCTGGCCCACGCCGGGATGTCCGGGGCGCTGGTCGCCGGGCTGATCACGGAGGGCGACGACTGGCGCGGCTCCGCCTGAGCCGGACGCCCGGCCGCCCCGCACCGGGCCGCTTCTCCGGATCCGCCCGCCGTGTCGGGGAGCCGGGGCCGGACCAGGAGGTCGAGACGGGAGGCCGGCCCGGGAGCGGGCCAGGTCCGGAGAGGTCAGTAGCCCCGGCCGTCGTGGTAGCCGTTCTGCCGGTAGGTCTGGTGCTCCGGGTACTCGTCGGCGTACGGGTCGTAGGGCTGGCTCGGGTGGTACGGCGGCTCCGCGTGGACGGGTTCCGGCGCGTACGGGTCGAGGTGCGGCGCCGCCAGGGGGTCGGCCGCGCCGTAGCCGTTGCCGAACTCCGTTCCGTACGGGGGCTGTTCGGGCGGCAGGGGGGCGGAGGGGTCGCGCTGCTGGGGCACCCACACCCCGCCCGGTGGGGTCTCCTGCCAGCCCTGCCCGCCGGGGGCGTAGCCCTGCGGGCTGGCGGGCTGGCCGAGGTGCGGGTCGTACTGCCCGCCGTAGCCGTCCTGGTAGGGCGGGGCGCCGGGGGCCGCCGGATCGGGGAGGCCGCCCGGCGGGTAGCCGTCGTAGCCGTAGCCGGTGTCCGCCGGTCCGCCGTAGGGGGCGGGCTCGCCGGTGGGGTAGCCCGGCTCCATGCTCTCGGGTCCGTAGCCGGAGGCGTACGCCGCCGCGTCGTACCCGATGTACGGGTCGGAGTAGGCGGCGTAGGGCTGCGGCTCCTCCCAGGGCTGGCCCGGCGCGGGGGCGAGCGGCTGCTCGGGGAAGGTCTGCCAGCCGGAGCCATCGTCGTACGGGGCACCCGGGTAGGTGGGCTCGCCGGGCCCGGCGGGGTAGCCGTCGCCGAGCGGGGCGTCCGGGCCCTGGGGGCCACCGGGGGCGTAACCGTCGGGCGGGAGTGGGGCGCCGCCGGGCGGCGGCTGGTCCGGGGAGCCGGGATACTCGGGGTAAGCGGCGAACTCGGCGTACTCGGGATGCCCGGGGTACTCCGCGTAGGCCAGGGAGCCGGGGTGGCCCGGGGCCTCCGGCGGCGGGCCGGGCGGGGCGAACCCGCCGGACGCGGAGCCGCCGCCCGGCGGACCGGGCGGCGGCGGGTGCGCCTCAAGGTCGGAGACCTCCAGCGCGGGATCCGCGTCGGGCGCCGCCTCGCGACGGCGCTGGCTGGAACCGGGCAGGCCCCCGAGGGCCCAGCCGGTGGAGAACCCACGGCGGTAGGAGAGCGTGACGAAGGTCTGGCCGACGGCGAAGGCGGCGATGCCCCCACCGATGACCAGCACCGAGCTGAGCAGCACGCCGACGACGACGACGCTGAACCCGCAGAAGGCCAGCAGTCGCCAGCGCAGCCGCGCCTTGTACTGCAACAGCACCTCGCCGAGCAGCCACAGCGCGACGACTCCAAAAGCGATGTAGAGGACCGTCCAGCCCATTGCGTCCCTCTTCCCGCTGCCCTCGGCCAGCTCTCCGCGCGGCTCAGGACCTCTGCTGAAGTCCCAGGTTCTGGTGGATCTCAAGCGTCGCCGTGGAGTGGTTCAGCGTGATGAAGTGCAGTCCTGGCACCCCCTCGGCCAGTAGCCGCGCGCTCATCTCCGTGGCGTACTCGATGCCGACCGAGCGTACCGCCGCCGGATCGTCCTCGACCGCCCGGAGTCGGTCCTGTAGCGCGCGGGGGATGGTCGCGTTACTGAGCTGTGCGAATCGCTCGATCTGCCCGACGTTCGTGATCGGCATGATCTCGGGAATGATCGGCGTCTCACAGCCCGCCGCCGCCGCGCTGTCCCGCAGCCGCAAGTAGTCCTCGGGACGGAAGAACATCTGCGTGATGGCGTAGTCGGCGCCCGCCCGGCACTTGGCGACGAAGTGCCGCACGTCGGTGTCCCAGTCCGTGGAGCGCGGGTGCATCTCCGGGAACGCGGCGACGCCGACGCAGAACTCCCCCGCCTCCCTGATCAGTTCGACCAGTTCGTAGGCGTAGGTGAGCCCCTCGGGGTGGCGCGTCCACTCCCCCATGGGATCGCCGGGGGGATCGCCCCGGATGGCGAGGACGTTCCGGATCCCCGCGTCGGCGTACTGGCCGATGACGTTCCGCAGTTCGGCGCGGGAGTGGTTGACCGCCGTGAGGTGCGCGACGGGCGTGAGGGTGGTCTCGGTCGCGATGCGCTCGGTGTTCCGGACAGTGCCCTCACGCGAGGATCCGCCCGCGCCGTACGTCACGGAGACGAACGTCGGTGAGACCCCCTCGATGCGGCGCAGCGCGTCCCACAGGGTGCGCTCGCCCTTCGCGGTCTTCGGCGCGAAGAACTCGAAGGAGAAGGACTGCTCACCGGAGGCGAGCAGCTCTCGTACGGTCGGCGGACGGTCGGTCCTGGTAGCTGAGATACCGATGGCCATACAGGCAGGCTAGCCGCCCGGAGTGGAGAGTGGGTGGGGCGCGGAGGCTTCCGTCCGTTTCCTCCGCCTTCCCGCCGCGCTCCCGTCCACGCAGTGGACTACCGGTCCGCCGTACCGCTGTGCGCAGCGCGTTCGTGGAGACGGCGGGCCAGTTCCGCCGCCGCGGCGCCCGGATCCGCGGCCTCCGTGATCGCCCGGACCACGACCACCCGGCTCGCCCCGGCGTCCAGCACCCGGTCCAGGTTGGCGGCGTCGATCCCGCCGATGGCGAACCAGGGCCGCGCCCGGCCCGGTTCCGGAGCGTGGGCGCTCGCCTCCGCCGCGTACTCGACCAGCGGGAGGCCGGGGGCGAGGCGGCCCGGCTTGGTGGGCGTGGGCCAGCAGGGGCCGACACAGAAGTAGTCGACGCCGGGTTCGGCGAGCGCCGCCGCCGCCTGCTCCGGAGAGTGCGTGGACCGGCCGATCAGCACCTCCTGGCCGAGCAGGGCCCGCGCGTACGAGACGGGCAGGTCGCCCTGGCCGAGGTGCAGCACGTCGGCCCCGACCGCGTGGGCGACGTCCGCCCGGTCGTTGACGGCGAGCAGCGCGCCGTGCCGACGGCAGTACTCCGCGAACACGGCGAGGTGCTCCAGCTCCTCGGCCGCCTCCAGGGTCTTGTCCCGCAGCTGCACGACGTCCACCCCTCCGCCGAGCACCGCGTCCAGGAAGTCGGGCAGGTCGCCCCGCTCCCGCCGGGCGTCGGTGCAGAGGTAGAGGCGGGCGTCGGCCATCCGCTCCCGGGTGTTCAGCGGGTTCCGGGGGGTGTGCGGGCCGGTCTGGCTCATGGGGCGCTCTCCGGTGGGGCGTGGGTGCGGACGGGCCGCGTTCCGAGCCGCCGCCCGCGCTCCGGAAACGGGCGGGGGGGGGCGGGCGGTCGTGAGGTGGGAGAAGACAGGGGAGACGGGTGGGGAAGGGGTACCAGCGGCGCCCGGTCGCGCGGGGCGGGTCCGGGCGCCGGGCGGTCAGACGGCGAGGGCCTGGGCCCGCCGCTTCACTTCCGTTCCGCGGTTCTCACGGAGCGCGTGCACCGGGGCGCCGGGCAGCGAGTCATCCTCCGTGAACAGCCACTCCAGCATCTCCTCGTCGGTGAAGCCGTCGTCCTTGAGCACCGTGATGGTGCCGACCAGGCCCTTGATGATCCGGCCGTCCCCCAGGAAGGCGGCGGGCACGTGCAGTGCCCGGTTCTCTCCCCGCCGCACGGCGATGAGCTGGCCCTCCCTGACCAGTTGCCGGACCCGCGTCACCTCGACGCCGAGCAGTTCGGCGGCGTCGGGCAGGGTCAGCCAGCTGGGAACGAGCGCCTCGGTTTTCGCGTCAATCTCGGTCACGCGTCCCAGCCTGCCATCCCGCGATGACAGTCACTACTGGACCGTCGTTACGACGCCGCCTTCTTCAGTGGTACGGACGCGTCGGCCGCCAGGACGGGATCCAGCCGGGCGCCGCTCTCGATCAGCCTGCGCCCCTGCGCCAGGTCGCGGGGCCGCCCGACGGCCAGCAGCGCGGTGAGCCGCCCGTCCCGCAGCCAGCACACCGCCCAGGAGCGGTCGGCCGGGTCGCCGCGCCACAGCGTGGCGTCCCCGGCGTCCCCGGCGGTGGGGCCGCCCGCGTCCGGGGCCGGGGCGTGGTGGCCCGCGTACTGCACGAACCGGCCGAACTGCTCGGACCAGAAGTACGGCACCGGGTCGTGGGCGACCAGCTCCCGCTCCCCGTCCGCGTGCCCCTCGGCCACCAGGTTGGCGGCGACGACGCGGGGGCCCTGGAGCGCGTTGTCCCAGTGGTGGACCAGCAGCCGCTCGCCGAACCGGCGGGAGGGGAAGGAGACGCAGTCGCCCACCGCGTACACCCCGGGGGCCGAGGTACGCAGGAAGGCGTCGCCCCGCAGCGCACCGTGGCCGTCCAGCTCCAGTCCGGAACCGGCCAGCCAGCCGGTCGCCGGACGGGCCCCGACGCCGAGCACCACCGCGTCCGCCGGGATCCGGGTGCCGTCCGCCAGCAGCACCGCGCCCGGCTCGACGGCGGCCACGGCGGTGCCGGTGCGCAGTTCGGCGCCCCACTCCGCGTACCAGGGGCGCATCGGCTCGGTCACCTCGGCGGGCAGCGCCCCGGCCAGCGGGCGGTCGGCGGCCTCCACCACCGTCACCGCGCAGCCCGCCTCCCGGGCGGCCGTCGCGAACTCGGCGCCGATCCAGCCCGCGCCGACCACCACGATCCGGCCGCCCGCCGCCAGCACCGGACGCAGCCGCACCGCGTCGTCCAGGGTGCGCAGCTGGTGCACGTCCGGCGAGGCGGCGACGCCCGGCAGCGCCACCGGCTCGGCGCCGGTGGCGATCACCAGCCGGTCGTAGCCGATCCGGCCCTCCGTCGTCTCCAGCTCCCGCTCCGCCGGGTGCAGCGCCCGCGCCGTACACCCCAGCGCCACCTCGACGTTCAGGGACGGGAAGTCGACCTCGAAGGCGGCGCTGTCCGCCTGGCCGAGCAGCAGCGCCTTGGAGAGCGGCGGCCGGTCGTACGGCTCGTGCCGCTCCGCGCCGAGCAACCTGATCTCCCCCGGCCACCCCTGGTCCCGAAGCTGGACGGCGGTCTGCACCCCCGCCATCCCGGCCCCGACGATGACGATCCGCTGGTTTCGCTGACTGTCGTTCACGCGGTCACTCTAGGGTGACGGCCAGCGCCCGCCCGCCCCGCGACCGGCGACCCCGCGTCCGCCCAGGCCACGGCCCTGGACCGCGCCGCGCGCCCCGGACCGCGCCCGGCGCCCGGAGGGCCGGAGCGGGCGCGGGGGCCGAGGGGCGGCGCAGTAGGGTGGGTCACGGACGGTGGAGGCGCCAGCGCGCCCGGCACCGGGCGGCGACGGAACCCCGGTTCGCGCGGCGGGGAACGCGCGGCCCGCACCGCCCGCTCGCGACCGCACGGCGGCGGGCGGCGGCCCCACCACCACGCACGGCACACGCGGGAGCCCGGACGACCGGGCTGAGAGGGAGGCCGCGGCCTCCGACCGTACGAACCTGATCCGGGTCATTCCGGCGAAGGGAGGAGGCGGAACCCCATGCGCACCGGCACCCCCCGACCGCACCCGTCCGGCCCGCCGGAGGTGGCGGTCCTCGGCGGCGGGCTGATCGGCCTGGTCACCGCGTGGCGCGCGGCCCAGCGCGGACTGCGGGTCACCGTCGTCGACCCGGCGCCCGGCGGCGGGGCCGCGCTGGTGGCGGCCGGGATGCTCGCGGCCGTGACCGAGCTGCACTACGGCGAGGAGACGCTGCTCCGGCTCAACCTCGCCTCCGCCCGCCGGTACCCGGAGTTCGTCCGGGAGCTGGAGGAGGCGAGCGGGCGGGAGGTCGGCTACCGCGCCTGCGGCACGCTCTCCGTCGCCCTCGACGCGGACGACCGGGCCCACCTGCGCGAACTGCACGCCCTCCAGGCCCGCTGCGGACTCGACTCCCGGTGGCTGACCGGCCGCGAGTGCCGCCGTCTGGAACCCCTGCTCGCCCCCTCCGTGCGGGGCGGAGTGCGGGTGGACGGCGACCACCAGGTGGACCCCCGGCGGCTGGTAGCGGCGCTGCTGCGCGCCGGGGCGGCGGCCGGGGTGGAGTTCCGCCACGCCACGGCCCGGCGGCTGCTGACCGAGGACGGCCGGGCGGCGGGCGTCGCACTGGACGACGGCACCGAGCTGCGCGCCGGTCAGACGGTCCTGGCCGCCGGGGCGCACGCCGCGCGGCTCGCCGGCGTTCCGGCCGGGCTGCTGCCTCCGGTGCGCCCCGTCAAGGGGCAGGTGCTGCGGCTGCGGATGCCCACCCCCCGCACGCCCCCGCCCGGCCGGGCCCCGGACGGCGACACCGCGCCGCGCCCCTCCGGCCCGGCGGACGGGGCGCCGGAACCACCCGGCCCGGCGGACGGCGGGCCGTCCGGCGCGGCGCTCGCGACGGTCGGCGCCCCCTACCACCCGGGAGCCGACCCCGCCCCGGCCCCCACCGCCCCCGCCGGGGGCTTCCCCTCGCTCGCCGCCCCGCTGCTCTCCCGTACGGTGCGGGCCGTCGTCCGGGGCACCCCGCTCTACCTCGTGCCCCGGGCCAACGGGGAGCTGGTGGTCGGGGCGACCAGCGAGGAGACGGGGTTCGACACCACCGTCACCGCCGGTGGCGTCTACGAGCTGCTGCGGGACGCGCACGAGCTGGTGCCGGGCGTCACCGAGCTGCCGCTCGCCGAGGTCCGGGCCGGGCTGCGCCCGGGCTCACCGGACAACGCCCCGCTGCTCGGCCCCACCGCCCTGCCGGGGCTCCATCTGGCCACCGGCCACTTCCGCAACGGGGTGCTGCTCACCCCGATCACCGGGGACGCGATGGCCGAGCTGCTGCGCACCGGCGAGGTGCCCGAGCCGATCCGGCCCTTCACCCCGGAACGCTTCACCCCCGACCCCGAGGAGCGGCCGTCATGACCCACCAGACCCCCGCGACCCCCACGTCCCCCGGCTCCGGTGGCGCCGTCGGGGGCCCGGCCGAGCCCACCAGACCCGCCGTGCTGGTGTCGGTGAACGGCGACACCCGTCCGGTGCCCACCGGGACCACCCTCGACCGGCTGGTGGCCGAGGTCACCCAGGCCAGCTCGGGGGTGGCCGCCGCACTCAACGAGACGGTCGTCCCGCGCGGCCGCTGGCCGCGGACCGCGCTCGCCGAGGGCGACCGCGTCGAGATCCTCACCGCTGTCCAGGGAGGCTGAACCGCCATGACCCAGGCCACCACTCCCGGTCCCCCGCGAGGGCCGGGCGCCGACGCCACGGAGCCCACCGGCGGCCCGGCCGGAACGGCCTCGCCCGCCGACCCCCTGGTCCTCGGCGGGACCACCCTCACCTCCCGGCTGATCATGGGCACCGGCGGCGCCCCCAGCCTCGACGTGCTGGAGCGGTCGCTGCTGGCCTCGGGCACCGAACTCACCACCGTCGCGATGCGGCGCCTGGACCCGGGCACGCACGGATCGGTGCTCTCGGTCCTGGCCCGGAACGGCATCCGCCCACTGCCCAACACGGCGGGCTGCCACACGGCGGGCGAGGCGGTGCTCACCGCGCGGCTCGCCCGCGAGGCGCTGGGCACGGACTGGGTGAAGCTGGAGGTCATCGCCGACGAGCGGACGCTGCTGCCGGACCCGGTGGAGCTGCTGGACGCCGCCGAGACGCTGGTCGACGACGGCTTCACCGTCCTCCCGTACACCAGCGACGACCCGGTGCTCGCCCGGAAGCTGGAGGAGGTGGGCTGTGCCGCCGTGATGCCGCTGGGCTCCCCCATCGGCTCCGGCCTGGGCATCCGCAACCCGCACAACTTCGAGCTGATCACCGCGCGGGCCGGAGTGCCGGTCGTGCTGGACGCGGGCGCGGGCACCGCCTCCGACGCGGCCTTCGCCATGGAGCTGGGCTGTTCCGCGGTGATGCTCGCCTCCGCCGTCACCAGGGCGCAGCACCCGGTGCTGATGGCGCGGGCCATGCGGCAGGCGGTGGACGCTGGACGGCTCGCCTACCGCGCCGGACGGATCCCCCGGCGGCACTTCGCGGAGGCGTCCAGCCCCGAGGAGGGCCGCGCGGTCCTCGACCCGGAGCGCCCCGCCTTCGTCTGAGGCCCGCCGTACCGGACGGACGGCCGCCCCGGGGCTGCCACCGTCCCGAGGCGGCCGCCGAGCGCCCCCGTGACCGGCGCCTGTCGTCCCGCGCCGCGCGGCTCCCCCGTTCGGCACGCGCCACGCCGAACGCGGGACCGTGCGCCGGGTTCGCGGGACACCTCGCCCGCCGACCGCCCGGCGCTGTCCGTCCGTGCCGGACCGGGCCCAGCGGCCCCGCGTGCCCATGTCACCGTTGCGCTGCAATACGCGCGGACGAGGGCACTCCGCGTCTCCCGGTCGGTGACGGCTCGTAGACTCTCCACGATGGATACGACCCTTCAGGACCCGCTGATCGGGCAGGTACTCGATGGCCGCTACCGGGTCGACGCGCGCATCGCCGTCGGCGGCATGGCCACCGTGTACCGCGGGCTGGACACGCGCCTCGATCGCGAGCTGGCCCTGAAGGTGATGCACCCCTCCCTCGCGAGCGACGGCGTCTTCGTGGAGCGCTTCATCCGCGAGGCCAAGTCGGCGGCCCGGCTGGCGCACCACAACGTGGTCGGCGTCTTCGACCAGGGCACCGCGAGCGGCTACGTCTACCTGGCCATGGAGTACATCTCCGGCTGCACCCTCCGTGACGTGCTCCGGGACCGTGGCGCCCTCCAGCCCCGCGCCGCGCTGGACGTCCTGGAGCCGGTGCTGGCGGCGCTGGGCGCCGCGCACCGCGCCGGGCTGGTCCACCGGGACATGAAGCCGGAGAACGTCCTGATCGGGGACGACGGCCGGGTCAAGGTGGCCGACTTCGGGCTGGTCCGCGCGGTGGACGGGCAGACCGCCAACACCGACTCCATCCTCGGCACCGTCTCCTACCTCGCCCCCGAGGTGATCGAGGAGGGCCGCGCCGACCCCCGCTCCGACCTGTACGCCTGCGGCGTGATGCTGCACGAGATGCTGACCGGCTCCAAGCCGCACTCGGGGGGCACCCCGGCCCAGGTGATCTACCAGCACCTCCAGCAGGACGTCCCGGCCCCCTCGGTGCTGGTTCCGGGGCTGCCGCCGGAGCTGGACCAGGTGGTGGCCCGGGCCGCGGCCCGCGACCCGGAGCGGCGGCCGGTGGACGCGGTGGCGCTGCTGGCCGAGGTCCGCACGGCGCGCTCCGGTCTCACCGACACCGAGCTGGACACCTTCCCGCCGCAGGCCAAGCGGCAGCGGCCGAGCAACCCCGAGGACCGTACGACACTGGTCACCCGCCCGCGCGCGGGCCAGGGCGCGGCGGTGACCCCCCTTCCGGGCGCCCCGGAGGCGGAGAGCGTCGAGCCGGAGGACGCCGTACCGGCCGTGGGGGAGCCGGACGCCGAGAGCACGCCGTCGGGCACCGCGCGGCCGGCGGACGTCGACACCTACGACATGAGCGTCCGCTCGCCGCTGCGCGTGGAGAGCATGGACGACGAGCGGCTGAACCAGACCTTCCGCCTCTCCCTCCAGCAGCAGGACGACGGAGACGGCTCCTCCGGCGGCCGCTCGCGGCGGCGGCCGCGCTGGGCGCTGCTGGCCCTGGCGGGGGCGCTGCTGGTGACCCTGCTGGGCACCGGCGTCTGGTACATCAACTCCGGCCAGTTCACCAAGACCCCGGCGGTGCTGGACAAGACGGAGGCCAAGGCCAAGCGGGAGCTGGAGAAGGCGGGGCTCAACGTGGACGTCGAGACCGGCTTCAGCGAGCGGGTCAAGCGCGGGCACGTCATCTCGACCGACCCCGCGCCCGGGGAGCGCATCCGGAACACCGGGACGGTCACCCTGCGGGTCTCGCGTGGGCCGAACATCGTCAAGGTGCCCGACCTCACGGGCGTGCCGCTGGTCAACGCCAAGCGGCAGCTGGCCGACGCCGGGCTGAAGACCGGCCAGATCCAGCGGAAGTTCGACGACCAGATCCCCCGGGGCTCGGTGATCTCCTCCGAGCCCGGCGCGGGCGGCAAGAAGCGCCCGGACTCGGCGGTGGCGCTGACCGTCTCCAAGGGCGAGCCGGTCGACGTACCGGACGTCGTCGGGGACAGCGAGGACGACGCCCGGGAGGAGCTGACCGAGGCCGGGTTCAAGGTCGAGGTCGCGAAGCGGCGGGTCTTCTCCACCGAGGACGAGGGCAACGTCGCCCGGCAGTCCCCCACCGAGGGCTCGGTGCGGGCCGAGGGCGAGACCGTCACGCTGACCCTCTCCAAGGGCCCGGACATGGTCACCGTGCCCTCCGTGAAGGACCAGAGCCTCGACGAGGCGCGCGGAAAGCTGGAGAGCGCCGGATTCAAGGTCACGGTGCGCCGGATCTTCGTCGGCGAGAAGGTGTTCAGCCAGTCACCGGGCGGCGAGGAGAAGGCGCCGCGCGGCTCCGAGGTCACCATCTGGCTGCGCTGACCTGCAACGATCCGCCCCGGGCCGACCACGAGCAGAACGGTCGCCCGGGGCTACTTTTTTCATCAGCTTCTCCCTGAATCAGCTCAGAACTCGTCACCGTGCGCACGGATCCGACGACATCGCGTGGGGCGGAAGCCGGTGCCCTGTGACGCCCGGCACGGGACCCACGTCACGTACGAAAGCGTTTAGTTGAACGGCTTTCCGGGGGCTGCGCTGGAATTTCTCGGTATTTGATCACCCTTCGCGGGGGCCTTTCCACGAAGTCGGGTAGTACGTCACATCCTTGATTCCGATTTCTCCAGCCTTTAACAATTGCCCCCGTCGCACTCGCCGGGACCGAACTCGGCGCCCCGCCGACCGGCTTTTGCGACATCCGCGAGGGAAAGGTTCCGCTCACCATGCCCAGCATTTCCGGCTACATCCGTAACCCCCGGGTTCAGAAGCTCTCCGCAGCCGGTATCAGCGCCGCTGGTGCCGCCGCCATCGCCCTCACCGTCGTCCCCGCCACCGCGGCGCACGGCGAGGCGAGCCAGGCGACCGCCAAGACGGTCTCGGCCGAGCCGGTCGCCTTCACCGCGCAGAACAGCACCGTCAGCGGTCAGGGCAAGAGCTTCGCCCAGCAGTCCGAGGCCACCGAGCAGCGGGTCCAGGACGAGGCGGCGGCCAAGAAGGAGGCCGCGGCGGCTCAGGAGAAGTCCGACCAGCAGGCCCTCCAGCAGCGCGTCGCCGACAAGCGGGCCGAGCGCGCGGCCAAGGAGTCCCGCGAGGACCGCAAGGCCGACCGTTCGGAGAAGCGCGAGGCGCCGCGCAGCTACCCGAACAACCTGGACGGGTGGATCCGCGAGGCCCGCTCCATCATGAAGAAGCACGACATCCCGGGCTCCTACGACGGCATCAAGCGGAACATCATCCGCGAGTCCGCCGGTGACCCGAACGCGATCAACGACTGGGACATCAACGCCCGGAACGGCATCCCGTCCAAGGGTCTGCTCCAGGTGATCCAGCCCACCTTCGACGCCTACCACGTCAAGGGCACCCCGAAGAAGCTGACCGACCCGGTCGCGAACATCGTCGCCGCCTGCAACTACGCGGCCGACCGGTACGGTTCGATGGACAACGTCGACTCGGCATACTGAGTCGTGTGACAACGACGCAGCGACGCAATCCCATTGGCGGCCATGTCCCCGTAGCCGGGGGCCTGGCCGCCAAGGGAATTTCCTACGCAGAAGATATCGATGCCGAATCCGTCCAGGTATTCGTCGCGAATCCACGGGGCTGGGCCACGCCCGCCGGTTCACCGGAACAGGACGAGGAATTCCGGCGGCAATGCGCCGAACAGCGCCTGCCCGCCTTCATCCACGCGCCCTATCTGATCAATTTCGGTTCCCATACCGAGGCCACAGCCGACAAGTCCGTGCACTCCCTGCGCCATTCGCTCCGCCGGGGCCGCGCCATAGCGGCGAGCGGGGTCGTGGTGCACACCGGTTCGGCCACCGGCGGACGTACGCGGGACCGCGCGCTGGCCCAGGTCCGGGAGTTGCTGCTCCCCCTGCTGGACGAGCTGACCGACCCGGCCGACCCCTGGCTGCTGCTGGAGCCGACCGCCGGACAGGGCGCCTCCCTCTGCGGGCAAGTCGGCGAGCTGGCACCGTACTTCGACGCGCTCGACCACCATCCGCGGCTCGGCGTCTGCCTCGACACCTGCCACGCCTTCGCCGCCGGGCACGACATGGCGAGCCCGGGCGGCACGGCACGCATGCTGGACGAACTGGTCGAGGTGGCCGGTCCGGGGCGGCTGCGCCTCGTCCACGCCAACGACTCCCAGGACGTACGCGGCGCCCGAAAGGACCGGCACGCGAACATCGGCGCCGGGCACATCGGGTCCGCCGCCTTCGCCGAGCTGCTGGCCCATCCGGCCACCGAGGGCGTACCGCTGGTCATCGAGACCCCGGGTGGCAAGGAGGCCCACGCCGCCGACGTCGCCCATCTCAAGGAGCTGCGCTCCGGGACGGGCGCGGAGGCGGGCGCGCGGCTCCGCTCGGGAACGGCCACGGAGGCGGGCGCCGGGGCGGCGGAGGCGCCCCTCCCAGCCCGGGCCGCCGGGGTCCCCTCCTCCGGCTGACCCACACGCGCGGCCGCCGACACGGACGGCCGGGCCCCGCCCGGCCCCTCCCCGGCCTCCCTCTCCCCCTCCGGGAACACGCCACCCGCACTCACTCTCCGTGGCTGGGGTGACGCGGGTGGAGCAGCCCGCGCGGTGGCGCGCGCCGCCGGGGCATACGGTTCCGGCAGGGCGGACGGCCCGGCAGCCCCGCTGACCCCGATGACAGGGCGTGATCGATGGCACGGCGGCACGACGAGCACGACACCCCGCGAGGGTCCGAGCGGGCACGAGCCGATCCGGCTCCCGGCGCCGCGCACGCCGGTTCCGGCCCCGCCTCCGGCGGCGGCGCCGGGGACGGGGCCACCGGCTCCGCCCCCGACACCGCGCACGCCCGGCACGCCCAGCACCCGCCGGACGCCCGCGAAGCGCCGCACGCCGCGCACGACGGGGACCGGTCCGACTCGTCCACCGGGCGGCTGGCCTCCTGGGCCACGGCCGTCAAGGCGACCCTGCACTGTCTGACCGGCTGCGCCGTGGGCGAGGTGCTGGGCATGGTGATCGGCACGGCGCTGCGCTGGTCGACGCCACCGACCACGGTGCTGGCCATCGTCCTGGCCTTCCTCTTCGGCTACAGCTTCACCCTCTACGCGGTCCTGAGCGCCGGGCTGGGGCTGCTGAGCGCGGTCAAGGTGGCGCTGGCCGCCGACACGGTCTCGATCGCGGTGATGGAGCTGGTGGACAACGCCGTCATCCTGCTGACGCCGGGCGCGATGGAGGCCCACCTCACCGAGTGGCTGTTCTGGGGGACGCTCGCCCTGGCCTTCCTGATCGCCTTCCTGGTGACGACGCCGGTCAACCGCTGGCTGATCGGCCGGGGGAAGGGGCACGCCGTGGTGCACCGCCACCACTGACCGGCCAGCCACCGACCGGGAAACGAACGCCGCTGACCGGGGAGGACCGCCCGGCGGGCCGGAAGCCGGTGACCCCGGGCCGGGTCAGAGTTCCGGTCCCTCGCCCCGCTGCTCCTGGTAGGAGTAACGCTGCTCGCGCCAGGGGTCGCCGATGTTGTGGTAGCCGCGCTCCTCCCAGAAGCCGCGGCGGTCGGCGGTCATGTACTCGATACCGCGGACCCACTTGGGGCCCTTCCATGCGTACAGGTGCGGGACGACCAGCCGCAGGGGGAAACCGTGTTCCGCGGTGAGGAGTTCGCCGCCGCAGTGGGTCGCGAACATCGTCTGCTCGGCGGTGAAGTCGGACAGTCGCAGGTTCGAGCTGAACCCGTACTCCGCCCACACCATCACGTGGGTGACCTCGGGCGCGGGGGGCGCGAGGTCCAGTACCGCGCGGGCGCGGACCCCGCCCCACTCGGCGTCGAGCATGCTGAACTTGGCGACGCAGTGCAGGTCGGCGACGACCGTCTCGTACGGGAGGGCCGCGAACTCCTCGTGTGTCCAGCAGTGCTTCTCACCGTCGGCGGTCGCGCCGAAGACCCGGAACTCCCAGCGGTCCGCCCGGAACTTGGGGACCGGCCCGTAGTGCGTGACCGGCCAGCCGCGCTGCACCCGCTGTCCCGGCGGAAGCCGCGGGTCCCACACTGCACGGCTGTCCGGCTGACCCATTCCCCCATGGTGACAGACACCCGGCCGCCGCCCTTGACCGGCCCCGCGCCGGGCCCGGCCGGGCGCGACGACGTCACGCGGCGACGAGCCCCCGGCGTCCCGTCCCGGGGAACCCCGGCGGGGCGGCGCCGAGCGGGCGGGCCGCACCCCGAGCGAGGCCCGGCCCCGGCACCCTCACCACAGAAACGGACCACCCAGGCTAAACAGACCCATACCGATCAACTCAGCGCAATCCATCTCAATACGAAGCAATATTCGCCTATTTGGTAAGCCTGTACTTACTGGACTGTTTTGCCACGGCAGTGCGAGGATGCGCCGAGCGCGCGCACCCACCCTCTCTCCGCCCCCTGGAAGGAGCCTGCCGCGATGCAAGGCGACCCCGAAGTCATCGAGTTCCTCAACGAACAGCTCACCGGCGAGCTGACGGCGATCAACCAGTACTTCCTGCACGCCAAGATGCAGGAGCACTTCGGCTGGCCGAAGCTCGCCGAGTACACCCGGCACGAGTCCTTCGACGAGATGCGGCACGCCGAGCGGCTGACCGAGCGCATCCTCTTCCTGGAGGGCCTGCCCAACTACCAGCGGCTGTTCCACGTCCGGGTGGGCCAGACCCTCACCGAGATGTTCCAGGCCGACCGCCAGGTGGAGGTCGAGGCCATCGACCGGCTGCGGCGCGGGATCGAGGTCATGCGGGCCAAGAGCGACATCACCTCCGCCAACATCTTCGAGGACATCCTCAAGGACGAGGAGGAGCACATCGACTACCTGGAGACCCAGCTGGACCTCGTGGAGAAGCTCGGCGAGGCGCTCTACATCTCGCAGCTGGTGAAGCAGCCGGACACCTGAGCGGAGTGGCGGGCACCGGGAGCGGCGTCACCGGCACGGGGTCACGGGCCGACGGCCCGTCCCTCAGACGGCGACGGGAAGGCGGGGTGGGTCCGCCACCTCAGGAGCGGGGGACGGGGCCGGGGCGCATCCGGCGGACTCCGGCTCCGAGGTCCCGGCGCGGCCAACGGGCTGTTCGGCGGTCTCGGCGGCGCTGGGTCCGGCGTCCTGGAGCACGGCCCGGCGCGAACAGCCGCCCCGGCCCAGGAGCCCCTGGATCCGGCGGACGCACGAGCCGCAGTCGGTGCCCGCCTTGCTGAGGGAGGCGATCTGGCGCGGTGTGCAGGCACCGGCCTCGGCGTGCTCCCGCACCTGCTCCTCGGTGACACCGAAGCACGAACAGACGAACACCCGGCTCACCTCCGTGCGCGACAGTCGACCAGTACTGAGGTTAACCTAACCTTAGTGGGCGCCGGGTGTCCAGAACGGCCCCGTGGGGCCCGCGTCACACGCGGACGCGGGCCCCACGGCGTGTACCAACTCCCCTTCGGCCAGGGCCCGTTCGACGGGTGGCCCGCCCCGGCCGCCGGAGGCGTCCAGGCGGGCACGGCCGGGCCCGGCGGCCGGGCTACTGGTCCCGGTACATCTCCGCGACCAGGAAGGCGAGGTCCAGCGACTGACTGCGGTTGAGCCGCGGGTCGCAGGCCGTCTCGTACCGCTGGTGGAGGTCGTCGACGAAGATCTCGTCACCACCGCCCACGCACTCGGTGACGTCGTCACCGGTCAGCTCGACGTGGATGCCGCCGGGGTGGGTGCCCAGCTCCTTGTGCACCTCGAAGAAGCCCTTGACCTCGTCCAGCACGTCGTCGAAGCGGCGGGTCTTGTGGCCGCTGGCGGCCTCGAAGGTGTTGCCGTGCATCGGGTCGCAGACCCACACCACTCGGGCGCCGGAGGCGGTGACCTTCTCCACCAGCTCCGGCAGCCGCTCGCGGATCGTGTCCGCTCCCATCCGGGTGATGAAGGTCAGACGGCCCGGCTCGCGCTCCGGGTCCAGCCGGTCGATCAGCGCGAGGGCGTCCTCCGAGCTGGTGCCCGGGCCGAGCTTCACCCCGACCGGGTTCCGCACCCGGGCGGCGAACTCGACGTGCGCGCCGTCCAGCTGCCGGGTGCGCTCACCGATCCAGACCATGTGCCCGGAGACGTCGTAGAGCTGGCCACTGCGCGAGTCGGTGCGGGTCATCGCCGACTCGTAGTCGAGCAGCAGCGCCTCGTGGGACGAGAAGAACTCGACCGCCTTGAACTCCTCCGGGTCCGCTCCGCAGGCGTGCATGAACTTCATCGCCTGGTCGATCTCGCGCGCCAGCGCCTCGTACCGCTGGCCGGAGGGGGAGGTGCGCACGAAGTCCTGGTTCCAGGCGTGCACCTGCCGCAGGTCGGCGTAGCCGCCGGTGGTGAAGGCGCGCACCAGGTTCAGAGTGGAGGCGGAGGCGTGGTACATCCGCTTCAGCCGCTCCGGGTCCGGGGTGCGGGCCTCGGGGGTGAACTCGAAGCCGTTGACCGAGTCGCCCCGGTAGGAGGGGAGGGTGACGCCGTCCCGCGTCTCGGTGGGCTTGGAGCGCGGCTTGCTGTACTGCCCGGCGATCCGGCCCACCTTGACCACCGGCACCGAGCCCGCGTAGGTCAGCACCGCGCCCATCTGGAGCAGGGTCTTCAGCTTGTTCCGGATGTGCTCCGCGCTGACCTGGTCGAACGCCTCGGCACAGTCCCCGCCCTGCAACAGGAACGCCTCGCCGCGGGCCACCGCGCCCAGCCGCGCGCGCAGCTGGTCGCACTCGCCGGCGAAGACCAGCGGCGGATAGGACTCCAGCTCGGTGAGGACCTCGCTGAGCGCCTTGGCGTCAGGCCACTCGGGCTGCTGCGCCGCGGGGAGGTCGCGCCACGTGTGGGTACCGGCATCGGTCTTGGCGTTCACAGTCACCCGGCCAAGATTACGGTGTGCGCGCCGCACGGCGGGAGGCTGACCGACAGCTGAGACGGAACGCACTCCGTCACGAGACGTGGCGCGCGCGTCACCGCGCGCCCGGCCCGCTCACCGGCGTCCCGGCGCGTCCGCCCCGCGCGCCGGGACGGGCGCGGGAGCCGACGGACGGCGGGCCGGAGAGGCGCGTCACCCCGGGACGAGGGTGCCCGCGTCGACGAGGACGTTCTCGCTGGCCCGCCCGGCCAGGTAGTCCTCCACGTTGTTCACCGTGGTGCCGACGATCTGGCCGACCGCCTCCCGGGTGTAGAACGCCTGGTGCGAGGTGAGCAGCACGTTGTTGAAGGTCATCAGGCGGGCGAGGGTGTCGTCGGCCACCACGTCGAGCGAGCGGTCCAGGAAGAACAGTCCGGACTCGGCCTCGTAGACGTCCAGGCCGACGCCCCAGAAGCGGCCGGCGCGCAACTCCCCCACCAGCGCGTCGGTGTCCACCAGCCCGCCACGGCTGGTGTTGACCAGCAGCGCCTCGTCCCGCATCGACCGCAGCTCCTCCGCGCCGAGCAGGTGGTGTGTCGCGTCCACCAGCGGGACGTGCAGGCTGACCAGGTCGGACTCGGTGAGCAGCCGGGACAGCGGGACGTACTCCAGGCCCAGCTCCTCGCAGCCCGGGTCGCGCGCCACGTCCCAGCCCAGCAGCCGCATCCCGAAGCCGTGCGCGATCCGGGCGAAGGCCGAGCCGATCTTGCCGGTACCCACCACACCGGCCGTGCGGCCGTGCATGTCGCGGCCCATCAGCCCGTCCAGCCGGAAGTCGAACTCGCGGGTGCGGCGGGTTGCGCGGGGCACCCGGCGGTTGACCGCCATCGCCAGCGCCCAGGCGAACTCCGCGACGGAGTACGGCGAGTAGTGGGCGACGCGGGCGACGGTCAGCCCCAACTCGGCGGCGGTCTCCAGGTTGATGTTGTTGAAGCCGGTGGCGCGCTGGGCGATCATCCGGCTGCCGCCCGCTGCGAGGGTGCGCAGCACCGCGTCGTCCAGCTGGGCGTTGACGCTGACCGAGACGACCTCGTGTCCGGCGGCGAGCGGCGCGGTGTCGCCGTTCAGGAAGACGTCCAGACAGTGCACGCGGTGCTCGCGGTCGGCGCACGCCTTCTCCAGCAGCGGTCGCTCGTCGGGCTGCACGCCGAACGCCAGGATCCGCACGGAACACTCCAGAGGCTCGGTTCTCTCGGACGGGGTGGAAGCGGCATTCGACGGGAACACCGCGTTTCCGGAATATACGGCGGCACACTCCGCCCCGCCGCCCGACCTGCCGCCCCACCCCGTCCGGGGAACCGTCAGCCGAAGAAGACGCTGGCCTCCTCGTACAGCTCCGGGTCGACCGTCTTGAGCTTCGCGGTGGCCTCGGCGAGCGGCACCCGCACGACCCGGGTCCCGCGCAGCGCGACCATGGTGCCCCAGGCGCCGTCCCGCACCGCGTCGATCGCGTGCAGCCCGAACCGGCTGGCCAGCCAGCGGTCGAAGGCGCTGGGGGTGCCGCCGCGCTGGATGTGGCCGAGCACCGTGGTGCGGGCCTCCTTGCCGGTGCGCTCCTCGATCCGCTTGGCCAGCCACTCCCCCACGCCCGAGAGCCGGACGTGGCCGAAGGAGTCCGTCGACTCGTCCTTCAGCACCATCTCGCCGCCCTTCGGGGTGGCCCCCTCGGCGACCACCACGATGGGCGCGTAGCTCGCCCTGAATCGGGAGGTGACCCAGTCGCAGACCTCGTCGACGTCGAAGCGGCGCTCGGGGATGAGGACGCAGTTGGCGCCGCCCGCCAGGCCGGAGTGGAGGGCGATCCATCCGGCGTGCCGGCCCATGACCTCCACCACCAGCACCCGCATATGGGACTCGGCCGTGGTGTGCAGCCGGTCGATGGCCTCGGTCGCTACCCCGACGGCCGTGTCGAAGCCGAAGGTGTAGTCGGTCGCGGACAGGTCGTTGTCGATGGTCTTCGGCACCCCGACACAGCGGATGCCGTACTCGTCGGTCAGGCGGGCG
Organism: Streptomyces sp. AJS327; assembly: GCF_013450295.1. Taxonomy (GTDB): domain Bacteria; phylum Actinomycetota; class Actinomycetes; order Streptomycetales; family Streptomycetaceae; genus Streptomyces. The sequence continues at coordinate 1,268,694 of NZ_SKBR01000001.1, read as the reverse complement.
GCGACTCCGAGGGTGTCCTCGCCGCCGATCGCGATCAGCGCGTCGACCTCGTACTTCGCGAGGTTCTCGCGGATCCTGCGGACCCCGTCCGCCGCCTGGAGGGGGTTGGTGCGCGAGGAGCCCAGGATCGTGCCGCCGCGCGGGAGCGTGCCGCGCACCGCCGGGATGTCGAGCCGCACCGTGTCGCCCTCCAGGGGACCGCGCCAGCCGTCCCGGAAGCCGAGGAAGTCGTAGCCGTACCGCTGGACGCCCTTACGGACGGCGGCCCGCAGCACCGCGTTGAGTCCGGGGCAGTCACCGCCGCCCGTCAGCATTCCCACCCGCATGGAATCTCCCTTCGCCGCGAACACGCGACAGTGGACACAACTGCCGTCACGCTAGCGGTGATCCAGGTCACACGGGATGGGGTGGATTACGGAACTCATCTGCCATATCGGGCAGTTGACTTATCGCACCTCACTCGTACGAGGGAGAGGAAACGGACGGGCGGCACGTGGCGCGCATTTCACCCGGCGTCCCCGCCGAGCCGTACGGGCGGCCGCACGCGGAACTCCGGGGCGTTTCCGTCTGCTGCGGGAGGCTCCGTGCTTTCGGGCGCACACCGGGGGTTCCGGGTACTCCGTGGTGTGCCGGTCAGTCGGTGTCGAGGCCGCGCTCGATCGCGTACCGCGCCAGCTCCACGCGGTTGTGCAACTGGAGCTTGCCCAGGGTGTTCTGCACGTGGTTCTGGACCGTGCGGTGCGAGATCACCAGGCGCTCGGCGATCTGCTTGTAGCTGAGACCCTTCGCCACCAGCCGGAGCACCTCCGTCTCGCGGTCCGTCAGCCGGGGCACCCCGGGCTCGCCGGGGGTACCCCGGACCGGCTCCCCGCCGTCCACCGCGAGCCTGCGGTACTCGCCGAGCACCAGCCCGGCCAGCCCCGGGGTGAAGACGGGCTCGCCCCGCGCGGTGCGGCGGACCGCGTCCAGCAGCTCCTCCGGGCTCGCGGACTTCACCAGGTAGCCGGTGGCCCCGGACTTGACGGCCTCCAGCACGTCGGCGTGCTCCCCGCTGGCCGAGAGCACCAGCACCCGTGGCGCCGGTCCGGCGCCGCCGACCAGCTCCCGGCACACCTCCACCCCCGGCAGGCTCGGCAGGTTCAGGTCCAGTACCAGGACGTCGGGGCTGGCGGCGCGCGCCCTGCGCACCGCCTCCGCGCCGTCGCCCGCCGTGGCGACCACGGGGAACCCGGCGCCCTCCAGGTCCCGCGCGACGGCGTCCCGCCACATGGGGTGGTCGTCGACCACCATCACCGTGACCGGAGCGGTGTCGCCGCGCTCCGCGCTTCCGTCCGTCCCGTCCGATTCAGACATGCTTCGGCACCCTCAGCTCCACTTCCGTCCCCTGTCCCGGGATCGAGACGACCTCCGCCGAGCCGCCCAGGTCCCGCAGCCGTCCCCGGATGGAGAGCGCCACCCCCATCCGGCCCTCGCGTTCGGCGTCCGCCAGGCGTCCCTCGGGGATACCCGGGCCGTCGTCGCGCACCGTGACGAGGACCGCGTCCGGCTCGTCCTCCAGCAGGATCCACGCCCGCGCCGCCTCGCCGTCGGGGTGGGTGGCGTGCCGTCGCACGTTGTCCAGCGCGGCCGCGACGGCGGCGGTCAGCTCGGCGGCTCGCGGCACGGGCAGCGGCACGGGGCCGCCGGGTTCGGCGAAGGAGGTCCGGGCACCGCGGAACGGGGCGAGCAGCGCCCGCAGATCGCGCTCCGCGTCCGCCGCGTCCCCCTCCGCCGGGGGCGGGGCGGCGTCGGCGTCCCTCGCGGCGTCCCCGGCCGGTTCGGCGCGGGACGGTCCGGACGGCGGGCCCTCGGGGAGGGCCGTGCCCGGCGCGATGCCGCTGGAGACCAGGGAACGCAGCGCCGCCTCCTGCTCACCCGCCAGCCGCCCCAGTTCGGCGGCCTCCCCTCCGGCCTCGGTGCCCCGGCGCTGCACCATGGCGAGCACCTGGAGCACGTTGTCGTGGATGTCCCGCGCGAGCCGTTCCCGCTCCCGGGTGGCCGCCTCGATCTGCCAGGCGCGTGCGAGGGTGCGCTCGCTGGCCCGCGCCACCTCGACGACGTAGCCGATCGCGACGCTGGCCACACAGACCAGCAGCACGTTGTGCACGGTGATCCGGGTGACGTCCCCGCGTTCCAGGAGGTTGGCGACCCCGGCCAGCAGGGAGCCCGCCGCCGCCCAGCGCCAGCCGCCCTTCAGCGCGCAGGCCAGCACCGGTCCGGCGATCCAGATGGAGGGCAGGGTGGGGCCGACGCGGTCGTGGGCGTCGGCCAGCGGGGAGAGCAGCACTCCGGCCAGGCCGAGCGTCATGTCGGCGGCGAGGAAGCGGCGCGTACAGCGTCCGGCCGAGGAGACCTTCCGCAGCGTCAGCAGGTTCCAGACGGTGAGGACGAGGAGGTAACCCCCGGCCAGGAGACGGTTGCTGTACCCGTCGTTCTCCCAGCCGAAGACGGCCAGCGCGTAGCCGAGTGCCAGCAGCCGGTAGCCCGCCAGCGCGCGCCACAGCGGCAGTTCGACGACCCGCTTCACGCCCTCTCCCTCCTCTGCCACGCTCTCGCTGTCCCGGGTGCCGACGGTCCCGGGGTGGTGGTCGTCGGCGCCCGCCGCCCCGCTGGCTGTCGCCCCGGACGGGCCCCCGTCCCGTGGCCCCGTCCCGGACGGGCCCGTGGGCCTGATCCCGGGTGGGTCGGTGGTTCTCCCTCGGCGGTCGTGGATCCGTCGCCGTGCCCGGACAGCCGCCCGGCCGTGACCGCCGCCGTTCGCGGGCGCCGCGGGGACGCCGTCAACGCCCCGCGACGGAACGGTGGTTCGGGGAGGCGACGGGCGGACGGCGCGGACGGACCACCGGCGCCACCGCATCCCGGCGCCACCGCGCACCCGGCAGACCGGCGCCCGCTCCCGGGTCCGGGGTTCCGGGTTCCGGGGCCGCTCAGGCGGCCCGGCTGCCCGTCTCGCCGCTGTCGCTGTCGCCCCGTTCGCGCTCCACCGCGCCGCCGGTCTCGGGCCGCGCGCCGCCGCCCGCCCGCGTCGCCGGGCCGGTGCCGGAGTCCCGTAGGCCGGAGCCCGGGGTGTCGGAGTCCCGCGAACGGGACTCCCTGGCACCGGAGTTGGCGGTGCCAGAGTCAGCAGCACCGGAGTTGGGGGTGCCAGAGTTAGCAGCACCGGAGTTGGCGGTGCCAGAGTCAACGGCACCGGAGTTGGCGGGGCCGGGGTCCGGGGCGTCCGCCGGGCGTCCGCCGCGCGCGCGTCCGCGCGCCGCGCCCTGGGCTCTGGCCTCGGCCTCCTTCGCCTCGGCCTCCTTGGCGGCCTCCGCGATCTGCCGTTTGGCCGCCGTCGCGTAGATGTCCACGTACTCCTGGCCGGACAGCCGGAGGATCTCGTACATCACCTCGTCGGTCACGGCGCGCTGGATGAACCGGTCCTTGTCCATCCCCTGGTACCGGCTGAAGTCGAGCGGCTCACCGATCCGGATCCCGGGGCGCATCAGCTTCGGGACGACCTTGCCGGGCGGCTGGATCTTCTCCGTGTCGATCATCGCCACGGGGAGCACCGGCGCCCCGGAACGGATCGCCAGCCGGGCCAGCGCCCCGGGCTTGCCCCGGTAGAGACGGCCGTCGGGCGAGCGGGTGCCCTCCGGGTAGATGCCGAACAGCTCGCCGCGCTCCAGCACTTCGAGGCCGCTGCGGATCGCGGCCTCGCCCGCGCCGCGCGCCCCGGAGCGGTCCACCGGCAGCTGTCCCACGCCCTTGAAGAACGCCGCCGTCAGCTTGCCCTTCACCCCGGGCGTCGTGAAGTACTCGGCCTTCGCGATGAAGGTGACCTTGCGGTCGAGCACCGCCGGGAGGAAGAAGGAGTCGGAGAACGACAGGTGGTTGCTGGCCAGGATCGCGGGGCCGGTGGCCGGGATGTTCTCCAGGCCCTCCACCCAGGGACGGAAGGCCAGTTTCAGCGTGCTGCCGACTGACAGCTTCATCGCGCCGTAGAACAACCGAGACCTCCTGTGTGTGACGCGCAGACCCTATCTCGACGTGCCGGGCCCGTCTCCGCCGAGACGGCAGCGGAGCTACCCGGTCACGGTACGCCCGCGTAGGGTGGAGCGTCCCGCGCCGATGCTGCGGCCCCGGCTCTCCGGGGCCGACCACCGACGATCTGGAGGCCCGCGTGCCCATCCTTCCCGGAGCCGAGCCACTGCGCCGCGACGGCGGTGATACCGGCGTCCTGCTGTGCCACGGCTTCACCGGGTCACCCCAGTCGATGCGCCCCTGGGCCGAGTACCTGGCGGACCGGGGCCTGACCGTCTCCGTGCCGCTGCTGCCGGGGCACGGCACCCGCTGGCAGGACCTCGCGGTGACGGGCTGGCAGGACTGGTACGCCACGGTCGAGCGGGAGCTGCGGGTGCTGGACGAGCGCTGCGCGCGGGTCGTGGTGTGCGGGCTCTCCATGGGCGGCGGGCTCGCCCTGCGGCTGGCCGCCCGGCACGGGGCGCGGGTGAGCGGTGTGGTGGTGGTCAACCCGGCGGTCACCTTCCCGCGCGCCGCGGGGGCGGTGCTGCCCGTCGGCCGCTTCCTGCTGCGCTCGGTGAAGGGGATCAGCAGCGACATCGCCAAGGAGGGCGCGGCGGAGGTGGGTTACCAGCGCGTGCCGACCCAGGCCGCGTACGGGATGCGGGCGCTGGTGCGCGAGGTGCGCCGGGACCTCCCCCGGGTCACCCAGCCGCTGCTGGTGGCGCACAGCAGGACGGACCACGTGGTGCCGCCGTCCGACTCGGCCCTGGTGCTGAACTCCGTCTCCTCCACCGACGTGACGGAGACGGTGCTGGAGCACAGCTACCACGTCGCCACCCTGGACCACGACGCCGAGCGCGTCTTCGCCGACTCGTACGGCTTCATCGACCGGGTCACCCACGCCGCCACGCCGGGCGGGCGGCTGCCCCGGCAGCGGGTGGGTTCGGCGGCCGACGAGACGGGCGGTTCGCGGGAAGGGGCCGGGCAGTGACGGAGCGCGATCCGGACGCGGAGGGCGAGGACCGGGAGCCGACGCGTCCCCCGCGCCGCGAGCCCACCCTCCCGGCGGACGAGGAGGCGGCCTGGGCGGCGATCGTCGCCGGGTACGACCAGGCGCCGGCCGACCGCGCGGACGCCCCCGGCGCCCCGAGGACCCCCGCCGAGCGGGACACCACCGACCCGGCGGACACCGGCCGCGAGACCAGCGGTCCGGCCACCGCGAAGGCCGCCACCGACCCGGCGGACACCGGCGGCGAGACCGGCACGACCGGCGCCGACGCCCCCACCGCCGAGGAGGGCGCCACCGGCGCCCCCACCGGCGCGGAAGCCCCCACCGGCGCGAAGGACGGCGCCCCGGACGCGGGCGAGAACGCCCGCACGTCCGCGTCCCCGTCCACGTCCCCGGCGGCGGACGGCGGTTCCGGCCCGGCGGACACCCCGAAGTCCGACGGCGGGGAGTCCGCCGCCGAGGACGACCGGGTGCGGAACATCGGCCCGCCCTCGGTGCGGGGCTTCACCGTGCTGACGCTCAACGCCACGCCCGCTCCCGGTCCCCGGGACTGGAGCCCCGCGGAGGACGACGACGAGGGTCACTTCGTCCCGCCCGAGCCGCCGCCCGTCCCCCGGGGGGACGCCACCACGACCTTCGCCTGGATCGCGGCGCTCGGCGGCCCGCTGCTGCTGTTCGGCAGCATCGTCTTCCAGGTGGAGCTGGTGTGGTGGATCGTCACGCTCGGGGTGGGGGGTTTCCTCGGCGGCTTCGGCACCCTGGTGGCCCGTATGCGGGACGGCCGCGATGACGACGACTGGGACGACCCGGGGCGCGGCGCCGTCGTCTGATCGCCCCGGCCGACGCTCCCCGCCTCGGCGGTCGTCCGCTCTCCCCGCCCGCTCGTCCCGGCGTCCGCCCGTTCCGGCGTCCGGCGTGCCCGCGCGCGGGCGCGGGATCACGCGGAGGGCGGCACCCGGAGCGCGGCGAGGACGGGCAGGTGGTCGGTGGCCGCCCGCAGGTCGTCCGGCTGAACGCCGGGCAGCCCGAACGGCACGCCACAGCCGAGGACTTCGACGCCCTGCGAGGCCAGCACCGCGTCGATGCGCTGCCACGGCCGGTCGGCCATCGCCGTGTGCTCGGCGCCCCAGGGCGCCACCCGCCAGCCGTCCCGCAGCGCGGTGCTGAGCCGGGTGAACGCCCGTCCGCCGGGGCGGTCGTTGAGGTCGCCGGCGAGGACGGTGTGCGGGACGCCCATCGCCTTCAGCTGGTCGAGGGCCATCCCGGCCTGCGCGTACCGCTCGCTCGCGCGCAGGCTGAGGTGGCAGCTGAGCACCCCGAGGCGGGCGGCCGGGCCGAACCGGAGCACGGCGGTGGCGAAGCCCCTGCGGTGCAGCCCGGGCGTCAGCGGCAGCAGGACGTCCTCGGTGCGCTCGACGGTCGCCCGCAGCCTCGCCATGATCATGGGGCCGGTGGCGGTGGCCCCGCCCGTGACGTAGTACGTGCCGGTGGCGCGGCCCAGCCAGGCCGCGTGCTTGCGCCAGCGGAAGAACCGGGGCGCCTCCTGGACGCAGAGGACGTCCGGGGCGCACGCCCGGATCACCCGGGCGAGCGCACCCCTGTCGTCCCGCAGGGAGCGGACGTTGTAGCTGAGCAGCCGGACGACGGCGGAACCGTCCGGCGCGGTGCGCGAGGCGGGCAGGTCCGCCAGGAACTCCGGGCCCGCGGGCTCCGGCGGCGCCGTGGAGTCCCGTCCGTGCGTGCCTCGCGGGTGCCGCCCGGGCGCGGGCCGCGCGCCGCCGGTGTCCTCCTCGCGCTGGGTCACGTCCGCACCCCGCTCCCGCTCAGCCCTGGCGGGCCAGGTCCGCGACCCCCACCAGCCCGGCGCGGCCGCCCAGTTGGGCGGCGAGGACCTCGGCGTGCGGGCGCCAGCGGCTGCCGACCAGCCAGCGACGGTAGGACTTCCGGACCGGGTCGAGCACCAGCTCGCCCTCGTCGGACACCCCACCGCCGACGATGAAGGCGCCCGGGTCGAAGAGCGCGGCCAGGTCGGCCAGTCCGGCACCGGCCCAGCGGGCCAGCTCCCGGAAGGCGTCCACGGCGACCGGGTCGCCCTGCCGCGCCGCCTCGCTGACGTGCTTGCCCTCGACCCCTTCCGGGCTGCCGTCGCCCAGGCCGAGCAGGAGTTCCGCGCGCTCCGGGGTGGCCGCGGCCCGCTGTCGGGCGTACCGGACGAGGGCGCTGCCCGAGGCGTACTGCTCCCAGCAGCCCTGGTTGCCGCAGCCGCACAGCAGCCCGTCCGGAACCATCCGGATGTGCCCGAACTCCGCGGCGACACCGAAGCGGCCGCGGTACAGGCGGCCGCCGATGATGATCCCGCCGCCGAGTCCGGTGCCGATGGTGACGCAGACGACGTCGTCGTGGCCGGTGCCCGCGCCGAAGCGGTACTCGCCCCAGGCGGCGGCGTTGGCGTCGTTCTCGACCACCACGGGGAGCCCGACGCGCTGCTCGACCCGGTCCTTCAGCGCCTCGTGCCGCCAGTTGAGGTTCGGGGTGAAGAGGACGGTGGCCCGCTTGTCGTCGACGTACCCCGGGGCTCCGATGCCGACGGCCTCGACCTGGTGCTCGGCGCCGGCCCTCCGGACGGCCTCGGCGATCGAGTCGATCACGGCGTCCAGGGTGGGCGGGGTCGGCAGGGTGGCGCGGTCCAGGATCGTTCCCGCCTCGTCGACGACGCCTGTCGCGATCTTGGTTCCGCCAATGTCGACGCCGATGGTGAGTCCCATTTGTCCCTCGGTTTTCGGTCGAACCCCGCCGTGGCCAACCGTACCGGAGGGGTCCCTCCACCAGCCCGCCGCTGGCCCGCCACCGCCCGGTTCCGCCCGCGCCGACCGCGCCCCCGCGCGGGGGCGTCGGGACCGGCGGTAGCGACGGGCGCGAGGGAGGGCGGTCCGGGCGGGCGGACGGTACGAGACGGGGTGGGGCAGCCGGGCGACGGGCGGGCCGGTCAGTCGTCCCGGGGGTCGTCCAGATCGACGCGTTCGGTGCCCGGGGTGCCGTCCGGGCCCGCGCCGCCCTGCCCGGCCGCGTCCCGCGTCCACCGCCGCTCGGCCTCGCGCACGGCGGACCGGTAGGCGGCCAGCAGCTCGCCCCCGGCGGTCGCGAGGTGGTCGAAGACCTCCGGGTTCCGCTCGATGACCGGCTCCACCGACTTCCTGGCCCGCTGGACCAGTTGCTCGGCCACGCCCTGCGCGACCGAGGCCGCGGGCGAGCCGGCGAACGGCCTGCCCAGCTCACCGATCCGCTCGGAGACCGCGTCGGCCAGCCTCCGCAGTTCCTCGGCCGCGCTCGCGGGCGGCGGACCGTACTGGGCGCGGCGGCGGGCCCGCTCGGCGGCCAGGTCCTCCTCGCAGGCGGTGGCCCAGGCGTCGGCGGTGGCGTCGGCGTCGCGCGCCTGGTGTTCGGCGGCATCGCTCATGGCGGACTCCCTCGGGAACATCGGCGGCGCGCGGGCGCGCTTCCGGCTCTGGCTCGACGGTACCGGAAGGGCCCCGAACCCCCGGCCGGTACGGGCACCCCGGCGTCCGGCGGGAACAGCGGGAACAGTGGGACGGGGGCGGCCGGTCAGGAGGGGGTGGGCCAGAGGCCGGGGTCGGGCACGAAGCGCACCCGCAGCTCGCCCTCCTCCAGCGCGGCGCCCGCCACCCGGCAGCGGCGCAGCGCGGACGGCAGCTCCAGCACCCGGCGGTGCGGACCGACGTCGACGATCAGCTCGTCGCCCCGGCGCACCAGCCCCAACTCGGCCTTGTCCGCGCCCGGTACGGGCAGCGGCCACACCAGTTCGCCGTCCTCGTCCAGCCGGTCCTCCACCTGCGGGGCCGCACCCGGCGCGGTGGCGGCGGAGGCGGGTGTGGACGCGGGGCTGTCCGGCGGCACGGCGGGCAGGTCGAGCGCGGCGAGGTCGCCGGGCCCGCACGGGTCGTGGCCCAGGTGGGGCAGTTCGAGCAGGGGGACGCCGTCCGCCGCGCACTCCGCGCGCAGCTCCCGCAGCGCCCGCCGCTGTGTCCCGGCCGCCTCGGCGAGCCACGGGTCCGCTGACCCGTCGGGCAGCAGCCGGTTGACGGCCACGCTGTCGACCGGCAGCCCGTGCAGCGCCAGCGCGGCCCGGGCGGTCCCCAGCGCGCGGAGCGCCAGCGGCCCCGCCTCGGTGACCAGCCGCACCCGGACGTGCGGGCCGGTCACGGCCCGGCGCACCCCGGCGAGGGCGCGCTGCCACTCGGCGGTCGTCTCGTAGAGCCGGGCGCCGGGCACCGGTACCCCGGCGAGCTGCGCCAGGACGGGGCGGAGCGCGCGGGCGGCCTGCCGCTCGGGCGGCGCCAGACGGCGCAGATAGCGCGGAAGCACCTCGGGCAGCGCCAGCAGCGGGACGGTCTGCCGTACCGGGGGAAGGTCGGCGACGACCGTGTCCCAGCCCCCCGGCCGTGCGGGCCCGCGCTCCCCCTCGGCCGCGCCGCCGGGCTCGGCCACACCGCCGGGCTCCTCGCCGGTGGCGGCGCTCGCCTCGGTCAGCGCGCGGAGCAGCGCGAACTCCCCGGCGCCCGGCAGCTCCAGCAGTTCGTCCTCGTCCAGCGGGGTGGCGCCCAGGTGGTCGAGGGCGCCGCGCAGCCGCTCCTGGAGGCCGAGCAGCGCGGTACGGAAGGCGCGGACCGCGTCGACCTGGAGCGTCCAGAGTCCGGGGGCGGCCTCCCACGGGGAGCCGGGGTGCTCGGGGGGCGCGCAGCCGAGCAGCGCGGCCAGCCGGTCCGCCGGTTCCTGGCTGAGCAGCAGGGTCCGGTGGCCCCGGCGGGCGGCGGCGCTGGCCGCGGCCGCCGCCAGGGTGCTGCGTCCGGCTCCGCCAGCCCCGGTCACCAGCAGGGTGTGGGGACGGGGTGGCCGGGCGGGGCCGGGCACCGCGCTCAGCTTCCGGACACGGGGGCGCCGCCGGACTCGACGCGCTTCTTCAGTCCGGCCAGGGCGCGGTCGATGATGACCTTCTCCGCCTTGCGCTTGATCATGCCGAGCATCGGGATCTTGACGTCGACGGTGAGCTGGTAGGTCACCTCGGTACGGGCGCCGCCGTCGAGCGGGGCGAGCCGGTAGACGCCGTCCAGGGCGCGGAGCATCTGGGAGGTGACCAGGGACCAGCGCACCTCGTGCGCGCCCACCCACTCGTAGGCCAGGGTGTGTTCGTCCTTGATCGCCCCGGCGTCCAGCAGGAGGCGGACCCGCTCGGCGCGGCCCTCGGCGTCCTCGGAGAGCACCTCGGCCTCCTTCACCTCGTCCGTCCACTCCGGGTAGCGGGCGAAGTCGGAGATCACCCCCATCACGGCTGCGGGCGCCGCCTCGATGGTGATGTTCGAGCTGGTGTGTTCCGCCATGTGCATGGCCCTCCGGTCGCCCCTCTGCCGTCTGCCGTGGAAGGTTACCGCGCCCCCGGACCCCGGCCGGATGCCCCCGCCGCCCACCCCGCCGGGTGGTCTCGGGCGGGCGACCAGGGACGGTCCGCCGCGCGGGCCTCCGACGCTCCCCGTGCGGCACCCCGGCTTCCGCGCGTTCCGGCACCCCGGCGCCCGGGAACACCGGCACCCGGACACCCCGGCCACGGCGCCGCACCTCCGCCCGGGGTCCACCGGCCCACCGCGTGCCGACCCCGGCCCCGACCACAGACCCGCGGCCACCGCCCCCGCGGTTCAGCGCGCCGGGCGGTGGCTCACCACTCCAGGACCCAGGGCCTGCCGGTCGACTTGAAGTGGCCGACGTTCACGCACTCGGTGGCCCCCACGCGCATCCGGCGCGCCAGCGGCTGATGGACGTGGCCGAAGAGGTGGTAGCGCGGGCGGATCGCGTGGATCGCCTCCAGCAACGCGGAACTTCCCTGCTCGAACCGGCGGGCGACGGTGTCGTAGCAGAGTTCCGGGACGTCCGGCGGGATGTGGGAGCAGAGCACGTCGACCTCGCCGAGCGCGGCGATCTTCGCGGCGTAGGTCGCGTCGTCCACCTCGTAGGGGGTGCGCATGGGGGTGCGCAGGCCGCCGCCGACGAAGCCGAAGCGCAGTCCGCCGATCTCCACGCACTCGCCGTCCAGCACGGTGGTGCCGCCCCCCGCGTACTCCGGCCAGAGCGGCGGCATGTCGACGTTTCCGTAGGTCGCGAAGGTGGGCGTGGGGAAGGCGGCGAAGAGCCGCGCGTACTGGGTGCGCACCGCGGCCTCGGTGGCCGCCGCCCGGTCCACCCCGGCCCACAGCCGCGCGGACAGCTCCCGGGCCTCGGTGAAGCGGCGGGCGGTGCGCAGCGCGACGATGCGGTCGGCGTTCTCCACGCCGAACAGGTCGGGGAATATCCCGCGCGAGTGGTCGGCGTAGTCCAGGAACAGGATGAGGTCCCCGAGGCAGACGAGGGCGTCGGCGCCCTCCCCGGCCTTCGCGAGGTCCTCACTGTTCCCGTGCACATCGCTCACTACGTGGATTCGGGTGCCGGGCATGGGCTCAGCGTAGGACGCCGTGGGCAGGGTGCGGGAGGGCCCGGAGCACGCGACGCTTCCCGCTTCCGGAAGGCGTGGATTAGGCTTCCATCAGCGGTCCAGGGGCGTGTGACGCACGAGACATCTCCGCGCCACCCCCTATCCCGAGTGCTCTACCCATGGGTAACGTCCGGGCCGTCATTCCTTCAGGGTTTTCCGAGGATCCTGGACTAGAGCCAATGGAGGCCGCCCCTCGACGGCCCCCACGTCCGGCGCCGACGAGGAGCAACAGTCTTGCGCGAGTTCAGCCTTCCGGCACTTTACGAGGTCCCGGCCGACGGAAACCTCACGGACCTCCTCCGGCGCAACGCGACCCAGCACCCGGACGTCGCGGTCATCGGCCGCAAGCGGGAGGGCGGGCGCTGGGAGGACATCACCGCCGCCGACTTCCTGGCGCAGGTGCGGTCCGTCGCCAAGGGGCTGATCGCCGCCGGAGTGGAGCCGGGCGACCGCGTCGGGCTGATGTCCCGCACCCGCTACGAGTGGACCCTCTTCGACTTCGCGATCTGGAGCGCCGGCGGGGTCACCGTCCCGGTGTACGAGACCAGCTCCCCGGAGCAGATCGCCTGGATCCTCGGCGACTCGGGCGCCGTGGCCTGCGTGGTCGAGTCGGAGCACCACGCCGCCGCCGTCGAGGAGGTGCGCGGCACGCTGCCGGAGGTGGCGAACGTCTGGCGGATCGAGCCCGCCGAGGGCGCGCCCGGCGCCGTCGAGGAACTCGTCACGCGAGGCGCCGAGGTGCCGAACACCACGGTGGACGAGCGGAGTTCGGTGGCGAACGCCGACTCCCCGGCGACGATCGTCTACACCTCGGGCACCACCGGCCGCCCGAAGGGCTGCGTGCTGACGCACCGCAGCTTCTTCGCGGAGTGCGGGAACGTCGTCGAGCGGCTGCGCCCGGCCTTCCGGACCGGCGAGTCCTCGATCCTGCTGTTCCTGCCCGCCGCGCACGTCTTCGGCCGGCTAGTCGAGGTCGCGGCGGTGATGGCGCCGATCAAGCTCGGCCACGTCTCCGACATCAAGACGCTCACCGACGACCTCGGCGCCTTCCGGCCCACGCTGGTGCTGGGCGTGCCCCGCGTCTTCGAGAAGGTGTACAACTCGGCGCGCGCCAAGGCCCAGGGAGACGGCAAGGGCAGGATCTTCGACCGCGCCTCGGACGTGGCCATCGCCTACAGCCGCGCGCTGGACGACCCCGCGGGCCCGTCGCTGAAGCTGCGGATCCAGCACAAGGTCTTCGACAAGCTGGTGTACACCAAGCTGCGCGCGGTCCTCGGCGGACGGGCGACGCACGCGATCTCCGGTGGCGCCCCGCTGGGCGAGCGGCTCGGCCACTTCTACCGGGGCATCGGCTTCACCGTCCTGGAGGGCTACGGCCTGACCGAGTCCTGCGCCGCCACCGCCTTCAACCCCTACGACCGGCAGAAGATCGGCACCGTCGGCCAGCCGCTGCCCGGCTCGGTGGTGCGGATCGCGGACGACGGCGAAGTGCTGCTGCACGGCGAGCACCTGTTCACCGGCTACTGGAACAACGAGGCGGCCACCGCCGAGGCGCTGTCGGACGGCTGGTTCCACACCGGTGACCTCGGCACCCTGGACGCCGACGGCTTCCTGTCCATCACCGGGCGGAAGAAGGAGATACTCGTGACGGCCAGTGGCAAGAACGTCGCGCCCGCCGTCATCGAGGACCGTATCCGCGCCCACGCGCTGGTCGCGGAGTGCATGGTGGTGGGCGACGGTCGTCCGTTCGTCGCCGCGCTGCTGACGCTGGACGAGGAGTTCCTCCCCCGGTGGGCGGAGGAGCACGGCAAGTCCGGGCTCTCCCCCGCCGAACTGCGCGAGGACCCCGAACTGCTGGCCGCCCTCCAGGGCGCGGTCGACGAGGGCAACGCAGCGGTCTCACGGGCCGAGTCGGTACGTAAGTTCCGGGTGCTGAAGAGCCAGTTCACCGAGGAGTCGGGGCATGTGACGCCCTCCCTCAAGCTCAAGCGGAACGTGGTCGCGAAGGACTTCGCGGAGGACATCGAGTCGCTCTACGGCTGAGCCCCGGCCGCCCCACGGCGCACGCGGCCGCCCTCCCCGGACCACCGGGTGGGCGGCCGTCGACGTCCCGGCTCCGGCATCCCGGCACGGACGAACGAGCGGACGGGCGGCCGTCGACCGTCCGCCGCCGCCGGACAGCCGGGGCGAGGCCAACACGGCCGTCCGGACCGGGAGTCAGGACCGGACGCCAGGACCGGGACGTCAGAGCAGCTGGCGGAGGCGTTCGGCGAGGAGGTCCCAGCGCCAGCGCTCCTCCACCCAGACGCGCCCGCGGGCGCCCATCCGGGCGCGCAGCTCCGGATCGCGCAGCAGCGTCACGATCCGCTCGGCGGCCTCCTCCGGCCGCTCCCCGCGCACCACCCAGCCGGTCCCCCCGTCCAGTACGGCGTCCGGCGCGCCACCCGAGTCCCCGGCGACGACGGGCCGTCCGGTGGCCGACGCCTCCAGGTAGACGATGCCCAGCCCCTCGACGTCCAGCCCCCCGCGCCGGGTGCGGCAGGGCATCGCGAAGACGTCCCCGGCCGCGTGGTGCGCGGGCAGCTCGGACCACGGCACGGGGCCGGTGAAGCTCACCGCCTCGCGCACCCCCCGCGCGGTGGCCAGCTTCTCCAACTCCCCCCGGTAGGGCCCGTCTCCGACGATCAGCAGCGCGGCGTCCGGCACCTCGGACAGCACCCGGGGCAGCGCGCGGATCAGGGTGTCCTGCCCCTTGCGCGGCACCAGCCGGGAGACGCACACGACCACCGGCCGCCCGGTGAGCCCGAACCGCTCCCGTACGGCGGCGCCGTCCGCGCCCGGGTGGAAGGTCTCCTCGTCGACGCCGGGCGGCAGTTGGACCATGCGGGCCGCCGCCTCGGGGGTGAGCGCGCCCGCGATCCGGGAGCGGGTGTACTCACCGAGGTACGTGACGGTGTCCGTCCCCTCCCCGACACGGCGCAACAACTGCCGCGCGACGGGCAGTTGGGCCCAGCCCGCCTCGTGCCCGTGGCTGGTCGCCACCAGCCGTTCCGCACCGGCGGCACGCAGCGCGGGGGCGAGCAGCCCGAGCGGCGCGGCGGCCCCGAACCACACCGCGCGGCAGTCGTGCGCGCGGAGCAACGCGGCCGCCCGCCGCCGCACCCGGGGGGTCGGCAGCAGCATCGTCGTACGGTCGCGGACGACGGCGAAGGGCTGCTCCGCGTCGAACGCCGCCGTGGCCTCGGCGCCCGCCCGACCGCGCTTCCAGGTGGAGGCGTAGACGACCACCCGGGACGGGTCGAGGCGCAGCGCCATGCTGTGCAGGAACGCCTGGATGCCACCGGGGCGGGGCGGGAAGTCATTGGTGACGATCAAGGTCTTGCGCATCGGCCGACAGTACCCGGTGGCGGGGGCCCGTCCGGTGTGGCCGGTACCGTCTTCAGGATGCGCCTCGCCACCGCCGCATGGCTCCTCACCCGGTCCGTGCTGCTGCTGTGTGTCCTGAAGGTGCTGACGGTTCCGGGACCGGACGTCACGAGCGACGTCTCGGTGATCTACCAGGGCTGGTACGAGGTCCTGCGCTCCGGCTCCTTCCCGCGGGTCGACGTGTCCTGGCAGTACCCACCCGCGGCGGCGCTCGCGATCCTCGCGCCCGGGCCGCTCGTCGGGCTCGGCCCGCTCGACTACACCACCGCCTTCTACGTCCTGGCCTGCGTCGCCGACCTGCTGGTCCTCGTGGCGCTGCTGCGCGCCGGGGCGAGGCGCGGGGGCGGGACGGGGCGCGGCCCGGGCGCGGGCGTCCGGGGCGGGCGCACCGCGAACGGGGAGCGGACGGACGGACGTTGGAGGGGGCCCGGGCGCCGGGGGGTGCCCGGCGGCGGAGGGAGCGCCGGACGCGCACCGGGGCGCCACGCGGGCGCCTGGGTCTGGGTGCTGGGCGTCCCGCTGCTGGGCCCCACCGCGTACGCCCGGTACGACCTGCTGGTGACGGCCGTCGCGGTCGCGGCGCTGCTGGCGGCGGCCCGGCGGCCCCGGCTGTCCGGCGGACTGGCCGCGTTCGGCGCGCTGTTGAAGGTCTGGCCCGCGCTGCTGTTGCTCGGCACCCCGCGCGGCCGGGACACCCGGCGCGGCTGGACGACGGCGCTGCTGACCGCCGCCGCGCTGACCGTGGCGCTCACCGTCACGCTGCCGGGCGCGCTCGGCTTCCTCACGGCGCAGCGGGACCGGGGTACCGAGGTGGAGTCGCTGGGCGCGATGGTCTTCCACGTCGCGCGGCACCTCGGCTGGGAGGGGGAGGTCGCGCTGCACTACGGGTCGGTGGAGTTCCTCGGCCCCCACGTGGCCACGGTCAGCGCGGCGGCGCTGGGGCTGAGCGCGCTCGGCTTCGGCTGGCTGCTGCTCTGGCGACTGCGCGCGGTGGAGTGGACGCCGACCACCCCGGCGGAGGCGGCCTTCGCGGCGGTGCTGGTGTTCGTCACCACCAGCCGGGTGCTCAGCCCGCAGTACCTGATCTGGCTGGTCGGGCTCGCGGCGGTCTGCCTGGCGCTGCGCTCCCGCGCGCAGCTCCTCCCCGCCGTCCTCGTGCTCCTGGCGAGCGGGCTGACGCTGCTGGGGTTCCCGGTCTGGTTCGCGGACGTGGCCGCCAGCGAGGGCCCGGGCGTGGTGGTGCTGTTCCTCCGGAACGGGCTGCTGGTCGCCGCCACCCTCATCTGCTGCACACGGCTGTGGCGTTCGACCGTGACGTTGCCGAACCGGCGCCGCGCCTCCACCGCCGACCGGCCCCCCGCCGCCCGGCACGCCGACGAGCACCTGCTGACCTGGTGAATCGCGGCCCGCACCGCTCCGGGCCACACCAGCCCACCCCCGCGAACCGGTTGCCGTCGATGTGGCACCGCGCTCCCCCGTCCGTACGCCGTGGCCGCCGGTCAGCCCCGACCCCTCGTCGCGGAGCCCTCCCGGCCCCCGCCTCCCCGACCGACACCACGGAGACCCATGCCAGGCGAGAACGCGGACCCCCGGAACCGCGAAGCCGACCAGGAGCCACCCACCGGGACCGACCGGGCGGACCCGGGCGGAGACAAGCCCCGAGGCCACCACACCGGAGTCCGAGGCCACCACAACCCCATCCAGCACCGCCGACCCGGACGCACCCGATCCCGACGCGCCTGCCCCGGACGCGCCCGATCCGGGCTCCGGCTCCCCGGCGCTCGCCTACGGCCTCACCCACGAGCCGAACACCGGGACCCAGCGGTTCTGCTGGGGAGCCTGGAGTGCCGACGACGAACGGTGGAGTTCCCCTCCTTCGATCCGACGCGACCGATCGGACGCGAAGGTGCGGCGTCTGCTCCAGCGCTACGCGACGGCGGAGATACGACGCATCGGCTGCGGCCAGCCCCGCGCCACCATCCCGCAGAGGTGAACCGCCCGCCACCGCCCTACGGGAGTCCCGGAAACCGGCGGCCCATCGCCCGACCCACCACCACGCGGCGGCGCGAAGACGGGACGGCGGAACGGCGCGGCGACGGGAGACCAGGAACGGGAGGTCGGGGGCGGGTCAGCCGAGTTCGTCCTCCACGTAGGCGCGCCAGCGCTCGGTGAACTCCGCCTCCCCGATTCCGAGCACCTCCCGCAGCGCCCGGTCGATCTCCGGGCGCTCGCCCTCGCCGACCGTGAGGTAGAGGTCGATCAGCCGCCGCTCGCCCCAGCGTTCGGCGATCATGCGGCAGGCCAGCCAGCCCCCCTCGTACGCCCGTCCCAGCGCCTCCGGGTCCCGGCCGAACCGGAAGGCGCGGTCGCCGGGGAGCCGTGCGGGGGCCGCGCCTCCGACGCCGTCGGCACCCCGGACGAAGCGGGTCAGCACCGGCGCGGCCGCCGTAGCCGTCCGCCCGCTGCCCCGGTAGCCGACCCAGTCCGCCACGCCCTCGGACAGCCACAGCGGGGTGCCGGAGGTGGTGTGGGCGCGGGTGGCGACGTGCACCGCCTCGTGGGTCAGCACCGAACGCCGCCCGCTCGGGCCGAGCAGCCCGTACGCCTCGGGGTTGACGACCACGCGGTCGGCGGGGGCGCCCCGGTCGCTCTCGGCCGTGCCGGTGGTGACGGCGGCGATGCCCTGGTACGTCTCGGGGGTGCCGTCCAGCAGCCGGGCCATGTCCCGCAGGTTCCGGGGGGCTTCCAGCACCATCCGCCCGGGCCACTGGCGCGGCCAGGACCGGTTGACGGCGCGCACCGCCCCGTCCGCGACCCGGGTGAAGCGTTTCAGGCTCGCGCGACCGGCGCCGACGCCGAGCACCAGACTGCGGTCCCCCTCGACGACTGACAGCTCGCCCTGCTCCCATAACTGGCTCCGGCTGCCCGGGGCTTCGGAGTGGAGATACCAGCGGTCAGCACGGCGTACGAAGGTCAGCCGCTCGTTCGCGATGACCGGTTCCGTGTCGTACCCGCTGAGGCGGTAGCGCAGCCGGACCCGCGCGGTGACGGACTCGCCCTCGCGCACCCGCGGTTGCCCCGTCCTCGGGCCTCCGGTGCGGTGGACGCCGGAGACCTCGTCCACCACGTGGCTCAGCTCCGCCAGCGGAAGCTTCCGCAGGTTCCGGAACACCACGCGCTGCCGGGTGCGGTACTCCTCCGCTCCGCTGTCGACCGCGGCGAGGAACCGGCGTTCGTCACCCTCGCGGACCGCGGCGGCCTGCTGGTCCAGCACCCGCTGCACGGAGCCCCGGGTGCCGTCCGCGCCTTCGCCCGGCTGACCGCAGGCGGTGGCCAGTCCCGCCACGAGGGCGACGGCGAGCGCCGTCGGCAGAGTCCGCCATGTCCCGTGCTCCCGCCCTCGCGCCACCACCCGGTGATCGTACGCGGCGGACATACCCACCCGGAAAGGGCAAGAACCGGCCACGGTTGACCGAATACCGGAGCCGGACCGTCCGCGAGGTCCGTCCTCGACCCTTCGCCGCCGCTCCGCCGGTTCGGACGGTTCCGCGTCCGTCCGCCGTCCGCCCCTCGTCCGTCCGCCGTCTCCGGCCGGAGCGGGAAGCCCCCGTCGGCCGACCGGGGACGCGCCCCCGCCAGCCGCCGGAACCTCCGCCGCCGCACTTCCGTGGAGGCGCCGCCCCGCCTCCGGTTCGCCAACCGCCGGGCGCCGCACGGCGGTTCCGGATCACACCCCGTGGGCGCCCGGGCGATCGCGCCAGGTCGGCCGGGGTCCGGGCGTCAGGAGCCGGGGCGGACGACCGCCGAGACCGGCATCATGCCCACCGGGTCAAAGCGCACCGAGGCGCCCGGGTACGGCGCGTGCACCACCCGGCCCCCACCGACGTACATCCCGACGTGGCTGGCGTCCTCCCGGTACAGCACCAGGTCGCCCGGCTGGGCCTGACCGAGCGGCACCCGGCTCCCGGCCGAGCGCTGCCCCTGCGAGGTGCGGGGCAGCGCCACCCCCGCCTGCCGGTAGGCCCACTGCGTCAGTCCGGAGCAGTCGAAGGAGGACGGGCCGCTCGCACCCCAGGAGTAGGGGGCGCCGATCACCGACCGCACCGCGGCGACCGCCGCGCCCGCCCGCCCGGAGAGCTTCTGCTCGGCACCGCCGAGGACGGTCCGCGCGGCGCCGCGGGCCGCCCGCTCCCGCTCGGCCCGCTGCTCGGAGGTGAGCTGGTTGAGCAGCCGCCGCGCCGAGCCGAGCTTCCGCCGGACCTCCTGCTTACGCCGCTTCAGCTCCCGCCGCTCCCGCTCCAGCCGGACGAGCTTGTCCGCCGCCTCCGACCGCCGCTGATCCAGTACCCGGGTGACGCCCTGGAGTTGGCGGATCTTCCCGCGCTGGAGACTGCCGATGCGGTCGAGGGTCGCGGCCTTGTCGAGATAGCCGCCCGGGTCCTCGGTGAGCAGCAGCGCCAGCGACGGGTCGAGCCCGCTGGAGCGGTACTCCGCGCCCGCCAGTGCGGCGAGCGCGCCTCGCATCCGGTTCACCTGGGCCTGGCCGCGCGCGATCCGGTCCTGCGCCCGCTCGGCCTGGAGGCGGAGCGCCCGGGTCCGCTCGGCCACCGCGTTGTACGCCTCGATGGCGCCCTCGGCCCGCTCGTACAGCCGGTCGACCCGGGCGTTGATCCCGGTGGGCCGATCGGCCTCGGCTTCGGGCTCGGCCCCGGCGGGGGTGGCCGGGAGCACGGCGGCGGCTCCGGCCGCGGCGGCCGTGAGGGCGGCGGCCCGGCCGGACCAGCCATGGCCCGGCCGCCAGGCACGGGAAGTTCGGGGTGACCGGTGCGATGCCACTGGAGGACGGGTCCCTTCCGCTAGGCGACTGCGCCCGCAATGTAGCGGCGCCGTGACGGAGGGTCCACGATCCGCGCGGGAGGCGGATGTTCGGGGCGCACCGGCGAGCCCCGCCGACGACGCAGGTCATCGACGGGGTTCGACGTCATCGGAGTCCGGGGCGATTCACCCGCACGAACGACGCGCTACCGTCCGCCCGCGGCGGCGGCGCGGGGCGGCGGACGTCCGGTGGCCACCGGACGGCGCGAGGGGCGACGGGACGGATCGCGGCGCGCGCCCGGGAGCGCGGTGAACGCCGGTGGAGCGCGGTGCGGGCGCACACCGACGCGCGGCGGCGGAGGCACGGCGAACCGACCGGCGGCGGTCCGGCCGGTCCGGTGCGTGCGGGCGCCCCACGGGCGCGCCGCCCGGGGGCGGGCGGCGCGGTGCGGGGATGCGGGGAATGCGAGGAAGAGGGAGCCTCTGGAGGCGAGTGGGTCAGCCGACCCGCTGGCCGAACATGAACGGCATGTTGTTGATCGACTCGTACCGCACGTTCGCGCCGGGCTTGGGGGCGTGCAGGATCTGCCCGTTCCCGGCGTAGAAGCCGACGTGGTGCAGGTCGTCGTAGAAGAAGACGAGGTCGCCCGGGGCCAGTTCGCCCTTGCCCAGCCGGGTGCCGACGTTCGCCTGGTCCTGGGAGATCCGCGGGAGCGAGACGCCCGCCTGCTTGTACGCCCAGGAGGTGAGCCCGGAGCAGTCGAAGGAGCTGGGGCCGGTGGCGCCCCAGACGTAGGGGGTGCCGATCTTGGTCTTGGCCGCGTTGAAGGCGGCGGCCGCCCGCTGTGAGGCGGACTTGTCGTCGCCCAGCTCGACGCGGTCGTTGGAGTCGCGGTTGGCGCGCTCCTCGTCCTCGGCGAGTTCCTCACGCTCCTCGGCGGTGAGCGAGTTGAGCAGTTCACGGGCCTCGGCGAGCTTGCCCTGGATCTTCTTCTTCTTGCTGCCGAGTTCCTTGCGGGTCTCGGCGAGATCCTTCAGCTTGTCCGAGGCTTCCTGACGCTTCTGCGCCAGGCCGCGCTGCTTGTTCTTGATCTTCTTGAGGGCCTCGGCCTGCTTGCCGCTCAGCTGGTCCATCGTCGCGGCCCGGTCGAGGTAGTTGTCCGGGTCGGAGGAGAGGAACAGCTGGACGGACGGGTCGACGCCCCCGGTGCGGTACTGCGCGGTGGCCATCGAACCGAGGCCGTCCCGCATGGAGTTCAGCGAACCCTGACCGCGGGCCACGGAGTCCTGGAGGTTGTTGACCTGCTTCTGGAGCTTCTTGTGCTTCTCCTTGGCGCCGTTGTACTTCTCGGTCGCCCCCTCGGCCTCCTCGTACAGCTTGTCGACCTTCTTCTTGACCTCCTTCTTGGAGGGAGTCGGGTCGGCGTGTGCTGCCTGGGAGGTGAGCGCGACAGCCGCGGCGGCGGTCATGGTGAAGACACTCACCCGGGTGCGGCTCGGCTGCTTGGGACGACGGTGGGACGCCACTGGGGCGATCTCCTTCTTCCTCAGCCGCCTGCCGGTTAGTCACTCCGGCTCCGCGCCGTCGGGAGGACTTCGCGGAACTAGGCGGGCCCCCGCCGTCACCCCGGATAGGTGATCAACCGAGCGGAGGTTCGGGCCAGACACTAGCCACGTCAAACTGATCGGATCAAATCCCCCCGGGAAAAAACCTGTCCGGGAACGGCATTCTTTACCCGTTCGGCACGCGGAGCGACAAGCGTGTCACGGACCGCGCAACATCCGGCCCACAACACGACGTTCACCTCTCCCACCCCGCTCACCGCCCGCTCTCCACGTTCCCCCCACACTCCGCTTCCGCCACCCGGAGCGGCCGGACGCACACCGGGAGGATGGCGGCATATGGGGGCGCACGGGACTCTCCGGGCGCCGTACGCCCCGGAGTTCGGCGCCGGAGCGCGGGAACGCTGCTCCGCGAAAGCGGCCGCGCCCACGCCCGGGCCAGCCGCCGCGACCGGACGGGCGCTCGGCCACCGATGCTCAACAGGGGTGCCCGGACGCGGAGTTCGGGCGGGGCTCCCGACGGCGGCGCCGGGCGGGCGAGTTCGCGCGCGGCGGCCGAGTTCGGGTACGGAGCGCCCGAGTCCAGGCGCGGCAACCGAGTTCAGGTGCGGGCGGCCGAGTTCAGGTGCGGGCGAGTCGGTTGAGCAGCGTGGCCGAGGCCACCGGGCGGCCACCGACCGCGGCGCAGCCCTCCGCGACCTCCCGGTCGGAGGAGACCACCAGCACCGGACGGCCCGGGGGTTCGGCCCGCACGAGCTGGTCGATGAGTTCGTCCGCGGTCTGCCCGGACTTGGAGAACAGCACCCGTACCCCGCGCGGCGGCGCGAGCAGGACCGGCGCCGCCAGGTCCGCCCCGTCGAACACGCAGGTGATCTCGGCGCCCGACTGGGCGGCCAGCACCGCGAGTCCGCCCAGCAGCCGCATCCGCTGCTTCTCCAGCGGGATCGTCGGATACCCGGACTTTGTGACGTTGTAGCCGTCCACCAGCAGATGCGCCTGCGGCAGCGCGAGCAGCTGGTCGAGCAGCGCCGGATCGGTCGCGGACAGGGCGCGCGCGGCGACCTCGTTGGGCGAGACCCGTCCCGGCCGCACGGCGTCCACCGCGTCCGCCGGACGCTCCTCCACGGGGGGCAGGGCCAGCTCGCGGCGCAGCCCCCGGGCCGCGTCGAGCACCGTGTCCAGCAGCAGCCGCACCCGCATGTCCTCGATGCTGCGGCTCTCCCGGGCCGCGCGCCGCCCGGCCTCCAGCGCCGCGTCCGCCTCGGAGAGCCGGGCGCGGAGCCGCCGCGCCTCGTTCTCCGCGGCCGTCCGCTCGGCCGCGGCCTCCGCCCGCGCCGACTCCACCTCGGCGCGGGCCTTGCGCACGGCCGCCTCGCCACGCTGGACGTCGTTCTGCGCGCTGCGCAACTTCCGCCGGGTGGACTCCAGTTCCTTGCGGAGCGCGTCCGCCTCGGCGCGGATCCGGTGGGCCTGTGACCGCGACTCCGCGCGGGCGTCCGCCAGTTCGCTCCGGAGCCGGGCCAGTTCGGCCTGCGTCTCCTCGTCGGCGCGTTCGGCGCGGGCGCGCTGGGCCTCCTCACCGGCGGCGGCCACCAGCTTGACCCAGCCGTCCGGCCGCAGGACGTACGCGACGGCCGCCACGTCCACCGGATCGGCGGCCGGGGGCGGCGTCCCCTCCTCCATGGCCCCGGTCAGATCCGGGAGCCGCTCCCGCAGGCGGGCGGCGATCCGGTGCCGGAAGGCCGCGTCACTCTCCAGCGACGCGGCCATCGCGTTGCCGCCGAACTTCGCGCGGCGCTGTGGGGTGAACCGGGCGTACTGCCGGAGCGGGGCCGGGAGTTCACCGACGGTGAGCCCCCCGACGACGTCCCCGGTGAGCGCGATCACCCGGCGGCGGACACCCTCCGGCAGCGGGCCGTCGAGCGCCTCGGCCCCCTCGGCGGGGGACCCTGAGGATCCCGAGGACCCAGCCTCCCCGGCGGAGGACCCGATCCCGGCGGGGTGTCCGGGGGCGGCCCCGGCGGGGGTCCCGCCGTCGGCGGACCCTCCCGCGGTGGAGTCTCCTCCCCCCGCGGGCGGGGCGTCAGCGGAGCCGGACGGAGCCCGCGCCCCCTCCGGATCGGCTCGCCCGTCCGGGAGACCGCGCTCGTCGCCCGTCCTCTCCACCACCGCTCACACCCGCCGTTCCTCAGACCTGTGCGCCCGGGCGGTCCACCAGCTCGACCTCGTCCACGGCGTTGCACCAGCGGCAGCGCACCGCCTCGATGCTCTCACTGAGCACCTCGCGCTCCTCTATCTTCGGCTCCCCCGCCAGGTCCAGATGGACGTACTCGACGACTTTGCTGGACCGGGTCACGTCGAACCGGGTGAGGTTGCCGCAGAGCGTGCAGCGCCAGCGGGTGTCGGCCGTCGGGGTGGGCACCGCCATCGTCGTTTCCTCATTCCTTCGTTCATCGTGTCTCGGACTGTCGGTCGTGCGGCCGGTCGCCGGGCTGACCGGTGTAAGGAGCATGCAAGGTGTCCTCAACCCTACGGCCTGCCGACCTCCTCGTGTGTCGAGGAGCATGCCCACTGAGCGAGCGGTCATGATCCGCACATGGACGGCACGGAGGGCGACACCGGAGTCACGGACAGCGGCCGGGGGCGGTGTGGCCAGCGGCGCGACGCCACCTCCCGGCCCCGGCCCCCGCTGCTCACCTACGGGCTGATCGGCTGCTGCGCCCTGCTGTTCCTCGTCGGTCCGGCCTCCGGGCTCCTCCCCGTCCACGGCACCGGCGAGGAGTTGCACCGGGCCCAGAACGCGTACTTCGAACGGTGGGGAGTGCTGCCCCGACGGCTGTGGGGCGGCGGGTGGCGGCCGCTGCTCTCCCCCCTGACGGCGATGTTCCTGCACGGGACGTGGGCCCATCTGCTGGGCAACCTGCTCTTCCTGTTCGTCTTCGGCGGCATGGTGGAGCGGCGGATGGGCGGGCCGCGGTTCCTGCTCTGCTACCTGGGCACCGGTGTCCTCGCGATGCTCGGTTACGCCGCCGCGTACGCCGACTCGGACGAGACGGTGGTCGGCGCCTCCGGCGCCATCTCCGGGGTCCTGGGGGCGTTCCTCTACCTCTTTCCCCGCGCCCGGGTCACCAGCGTCTTCCCGTTCCTGTTCTTCCTGCCGCTGCGCTTCCCCGCCTGGGTGGTGCTGCTGTTCTGGCTGGCGATCCAGTGGGGCGCGCTGCGTGGCGCGGCGGACGGCCCCGGGGTGGCGTATCTGGCGCACGTGCTCGGTTTCCTGCTGGGGTTCCTCGGCGCCTGGCTGGGATTCCGTACGGATACAGTGGTCAGGCCCGCCCCGGCGACCAAGGGAGAGCCCGCACCGTGATCACCTCGATCGTGCTCATCAAGACCAGCACCGACCGCATCCCCGAGATCGCCGAGCAGATCGCGGCGCTGGACGGGGTCAGCGAGGTCTACTCGGTGACCGGCGCCCACGACCTGATCGCGATGGTGCGCGTCGCCCGGCACGACGACCTGGCCGAGGTCATCCCGGGGCGCATCAGCAAGGTGCCGGGCGTGGAGTCCACGGAGACACACATCGCCTTCCGCACCTACTCGCAGCACGACCTGGAGTCGGCCTTCGCCATCGGCCTGGACGCCTGACCGGCCTCTCCAGCCCCTCCCGGGCGCCGCGCGGTGCGCCCACCCCGTCCCTCCAGCCGGGCCAACCCCGTCGGCCAGGCACCGCTCCGGTCCCTCGCCGCGCCCGCCTCGCGCATCCGGCCAGGCGCCTTCCCGGCCCGGCAGCTCCCAGGCCCGTCAGCAACGGCCTGACGCCTCTCCGGTCCGGCACCTGTCCGGCCGAACACCTCTCTGGCAGTGCGGTTCCCCGGTCGGGCACCTCTCCGGCTGTCCGGTGGGTTCCGCCAGTCCGGTTCTCCGGGGCCTCGCGGTTCCCCGGGAGCGGCCGCCCCTGAGCGGGGCCGCATCCGATCCAGGCGGGGCCGTCCGGAACGGCCGCTGCCCGTACGGCCGTTCACCGGTGGCCGGGCACCGGTACGACGTCCACCGGCCGTCGCGCCCCGTACGGCCGTTCGCCATTCGCCGTGTCCGTACGGCCGTTCACCATTCACCATTCGACGTTCGACGTTCACCCGGGGCAGGTGAACGGGTGGCGAACTGCTCGGGAACGTCGGGCGCCTGACCTTGCGGAACCCGGGGCGCCTACCGGTAGAACCGGTCCTATGAAGATTCCCTCATCCGTCCTTCATCCGGCGTGCCATCGGGGGCGGGCAGCCTTCCCCGTATGGCGTTCTCACACCGCATAGCCGCACTCACCGCCGTCGTCGCCATCCCGCTCGGTATCGCGGCGACCAGTTACGCGCTCAACGACAGCCCTGACCCGCCTGAGTCACCGGCCACGGTGGAGCTGGAGAGCGAGAGCCCGGACCCCTCGGGCTCCCCCGGCCCCTCGGACTCCGGTGGTCCGTCGCGTAGTCCGGGCGCCAGCAGCCCCGGCGACGAGTCGGTCCCGCAGCCACCGGCGACCGACGAGGGCGCCTCAGACGACTCCGACGACGACCGGGACGACGACCACGATGACCGCGACGACGACGGGGACGACCGACGGGACGGCTGACGGCACCCCCGTCCGGACGGACGGACGGCACGGTTCCGCCCCTCCGGACGAGCCGCCCCGGCCACGCGGCCGGCTCTCGGCCCGCGTCCGGATCGTGCTGTGGCTGCTGGTGGTGATGGCGGTGGCGCTCACCACCGTGGCCACCACCACCCGCTCCATCCTGCTGCGCGACACGGAACAGCGGGTGACCCGGCTCCTGGCGCAGGAGACCGGGGAGTTCGCCAACTTCGTGAAGCGCGGCCAGGATCCGGAGACCGGCGGGCCGTTCACCACCGCGCGGCGGCTGCTGCGGGTCTTCCTGGAACGCCAGTACTCCGACCCGGACGAGGAACTGCTCGGGGTGGTGGGCGAGGACTCGGTGATCCGGCAGCGCCGGGACCTGCCCACCCAGCTCCCCCTCTACCGGGACAAGCCGGCGCTGCGGAGCATCACCGGTGACTCCGAACGCAGCGGCACCCTGCACCGGCCCGAGGGCGAGATCCGCTGGGCGAAGGTGGACGTGAAGCCGGGTGGCGACCGCAGCGAACGCGGCACCTTCGTGGTCGCCTTCCACGCCGACCGCGAACAGGCGCGGGTGGGCGAGGTGTTCCGGGTGCTGCTCGCCATATCGGGCGTGGCGCTGCTGCTGACCTGCGTCATCGGCTGGGGTGTCGCGGGCCGCATCCTCGCCCCGGTGCGGCTGGTACGGACGACGGCGGCGCAGCTCACCGAGCAGGACCTGACCCGGCGGATCCCGGTCCACGGCCACGACGACGTCTCCGCGCTCGCGGAGACCTTCAACTCCATGCTGGACCGGCTGGAGCGGGCCTTCGCCGCGCAGCGCCAGTTCGTCGACGACGCCGGGCACGAGCTGCGGACACCGATCACCATCGTGCGCGGCCATCTGGAGCTGATGGACCAGAGCGCGTCGGGGGTGCGGGAGCGCGAGGAGACGGTGCGGGTGGTCACCGACGAGCTGGACCGGATGAGCCGCATCGTCGAGGACCTGCTGATGCTCGCCAAGGTGGAGCGGCCCGACTTCGTGACGCCGGAGCCGGTGGAGCTGGCCGAACTGACCGCCGACGTGTTCGTCAAGGTGCGGGCTTTGGACACCGGGGACTCGCCGGGCGAGGGCCCGCGCCCCTGGGAGCTGGACCAGGTGGCGGAGGGCACGGTCTCGCTCGACCCGCAGCGGGTGACG
Source organism: Streptomyces sp. AJS327 (assembly GCF_013450295.1). GTDB lineage: Bacteria > Actinomycetota > Actinomycetes > Streptomycetales > Streptomycetaceae > Streptomyces. The sequence goes on along the minus strand of NZ_SKBR01000001.1, from coordinate 1,241,504 downwards.
CAGGCCATGGTGCAACTCGCGCAGAACGCCGTGCAGCACACCCCGCCGCGCACCGCCGTCCGTATCGGCTCCCGCAGGTCGGCGGCGGGAGAGGTGGAGCTGTACGTCGCCGACAACGGGCCGGGGGTGCGGGAGGAGGACGCCGAGCGCGTCTTCGAGCGCTTCCGCCGTGGCTCGGCCCGGCGCGGGGCCCGGGGCAGCGGCGCCGGACTCGGGCTGGCGATCGTGCGGGCCATCGCCGAGGGACATCCGGGAGGCCGCGTCGACCTGCGGCGCACCACGGACGACGGCGGCGCCACCTTCGTCCTGGTCCTCCCCGCCGCCGAGCCACCCTCCGTAGCAGAACCGGGAGATGAGACGTGAACCGCATCCTGATCGCCGAGGACGAGGAGCGCATCGCCACCTTCGTGGACAAGGGGCTGCGCGCCAACGGCTTCACCACCACCGTCGCGGCGGACGGCAACACCGCCTTCGACTACGCCCGCACCGGCGGCTTCGACCTGGTGCTGCTCGACATCGGACTGCCCGGCCGGGACGGCTTCTCGGTCCTGCGGGAGCTGCGCGAGTCCCGGGTGACGGTGCCGGTGATCGTGCTGACGGCGCGCGACACGGTACGGGACACCGTCGCCGGTCTGGAGGGGGGCGCCGACGACTGGATGACGAAGCCGTTCCGCTTCGAGGAGCTGCTGGCCCGGGTACGGCTGCGGCTGCGGACGGCGGTGGCCGCGCCCGAGGTGACGGTGTTGCGGAACGGCGGGATCACCCTCGATCTCCGTACCCGCAAGGCGCGTTCGGGCGAGCACACGGTGGATCTGACGGCCCGGGAGTTCGTGCTGCTCGAACTGTTCCTGCGCCATCCGGGACAGGTGCTCTCCCGGGGCCAGATCCTCTCCCACGTCTGGGGCTACGACTTCGACCCGGGCTCGAACATCGTCGACGTGTACGTGCGGGCGCTGCGCAAGAAGCTCGGCCCCGGGTGTGTGGAGACGGTGCGCGGTATGGGCTACCGCCTGCCCTGACCCAGCGGGACCGCCTCCAGGTCCGACCGGACGTCCCCCGGTTTCCGGCCGCCGGACCACGGACCACGGACCCACGAAGCCGCGGGGGTGCGGGGACTACGGGAGCTACGGGCTACGGGGTCTCCGGACGCGTCCGGGGACCCGGATGAACCGGGATGAAGCAGATGAAGCGCTCTTCATGATCGGCTCATGGCGGACTCACGGTGGAGCGTCAGCCTTTCGGGTATGGCACTGAACCTCCGGCAGAGCGTCCTGCTGTGCACCGCGCTCAGCGTCTGCGCGCTCCTCGCCGTCCCGGGGAACTTCCCCGGGCTGAGCGGTGACGCCCGCCTCACGCTGGTCATCTTCACCCTCGCCACCTGCGCCTGGGTCGGCAGCTCGGTCGACGACACCTACATCGCGCTGGGCGCCGGACTCGCCCTCGCCATCACCGGGGTGATCAGCAGCGACGCGCTGTTCGGCACCCTCGGGGAACCCACCGTGTGGCTGCTGATCTGCGCGTTCGTGCTGGCCGCCGCGGTGTCGCGGACGGGGCTGGCCGGACGGGCCGCGGCCTTCCTGGTCAGCGGGGCGCGCACGGTCCGTCAGCTGACCCATCTGACCACCGCCGCCCTGGTGGTGAGCGCCTTCGCGATCCCCGCGACCTCCGGCCGCGCCGCGCTGGCGCTGCCCGTCTTCCTCGCGCTGGCGAAGGCGCTGGCGGACCGCGCCCGGCTGGTGGTGATGCTGGCGCTGCTGTTCCCCACCGTGATCCTGCTCTCCGCCGTCGCCACGCTGATCGGCGCGGGCGCCCACCTCATCACCGTCAACGTGCTGTGGCAGACCACCCAGGAGCAGATCGGGTTCACCCAGTGGCTGCTACTGGGGCTGCCGCTGGCCGTCGTCAGCTCGCATCTGGCCGCCGAGGTGGTGCTGTTGACCACCACCCGCCGGGCCGACCGGCGCGGGCCGGTCCGGATCACCGTCGAACAGCTCCAGGAGCACTCGGAGACGCCGGTCAGCGGCCCGCTCTCGCAGGCTGAGTCCCGGGCGGCACTGCTGCTGGGCACCGTGGTGGTGCTGTGGTGCGCCGAGCCGCTGCACGGGGTGCCGCCCGCGCTGGTGGCGCTGATCGGGGCGGTGGTCGCGGCCTCCCCCGCGCTGGGCACCGTCCGGCTCAAGTCGGCGCTCTCCACCGTGCCCTGGTCGTTGCTGCTGTTCATGGCGGCGACGATGGCGATGGGCGTGGCGCTCTCCGAGTCGGGCGCCGCCGGCTGGCTGGTGGGCGGGCTGCCCGGTGGCGAGGCGGTGCCGCCCTGGCTGTTCCTGACCGGGGTGGTGGTGGTCAGCACCGCCGCCCACCTGGTGCTCCAGTCCCGTTCGGCGCGGTCGAGCGTGCTGGTGCCGCTGGTGGTGGCCGCCGCCGCGAGCGCGGGCGTCAACCCCGTGGCGGCGGCGCTCGCCTCCACCGCGGCTGCCGGGTTCTGCCACACGCTGCCCGCCTCGGCCAAGCCCGTCGCGCTCTTCTCCGACGTACCGGGCGTCACCACCTATACCCCCCGCGACCTGCTGCGCCTCTCCGCGCTGCTCGCCCCGCTGACGGCGGGACTCGTCCTGCTCTTCGCCCTGACCGTGTGGCCGCTGCTCGGCGTCCCGGTTCTCACCCCCTAGGAGCTTCGCCATGCGCGGTACGTCCCGTCCGCACCCCTCCCCCGGCGCCACCGCCCCCACCGGCCGGGCCGTCCCCGCCAGTTCGGCGGGTTCAGCCGGTCCGGCGGATTCAGCGGGTCCGGCCGGTGCGGCCGGGGTGTCCGGTGCGGCCGGTTCCGCCCGGTCGTACCACCTCGCGATCGCTCCGAGCGGCTTCAAGGAGTCGCTCTCCGCCGAGCGCGCGGCCGAGGCGATCGCCGAGGGGCTGCGGCGCGCCGCCCCGACCGCGACCCTCGACCTCATCCCGCTCGTCGACGGAGGCGAGGGCACCGCGCGGGCGCTGGCCGCCGCCGGGGACGGCCGGGTGGTCCGGCGCACCGCCACCGGTCCCGTCGGGCTGCCCGTCCCGGCCCACTTCGCGCTGCTCGGCGCCCGGGAGACGGCGCGGCGCACCGCGGTCGTCGAGATGGCGGCCGTCGCCGGTCTCTCGCTGGTCCCCCGGGACCGCCGCGACCCCGGCCGCACCACCACCCACGGCGTCGGGGAACTCATCCGCGCCGCGCTGGACGCGGGGGCGCGGCGGATTCTCGTGGGCTGCGGCGACTCCGGCACCTCGGACGGAGGTGCCGGGGCCCTCCAGGCGCTCGGGGCCCGGCTGCTCGACCCGAGCGGCGCCGAACTGCCCCCCGGCGGACGGGCGTTGCCGTTTCTGGACCGGATCGACCCGACCGGGCTCGACCCCCGGCTCCGGGAGACCGAACTCGTCGTGGCCTGCAACCCGTTCAACGTGCTCTGCGGGCCGCGTGGGGTGGCGCGGGTCTTCGGGCCGCAGAAAGGCGCGACCCCGGCGCAGGTCGAGCAGCTGGCGTTCGGCCTGGAGCGCTGGGCCGGGCTCCTCACCCGGGACGTCCTCCCGTACACCGCTGCCGTCCGCTCCGCCGCGGCTCCGGACGGCGCCGGTTCCCCTGACGCTCCCGATCTGCGGTTCGCGCCGGGCAGCGGCGCCTCCGGCGGGCTCGGGGCCGGTCTCGCCGCGCTCGGCGCGCGGCTCCTGCCCCGCTTCGAGGCGCTGTTCGACGGGATGGAGGGGCTGGACCTCGACGCCCGGCTGGCCCGCGCCGACCTAGTGGTCACCGCCGAGGGCTCGCTGGACGGGCAGACCACCCGGGGCAAGATCCCGGCGGAGGTCGCGCGCCGCGCGAAGGCGGCTGGCCGCCCGGTGCTCGCGCTGGCCGGGACGCTCGGCACCGGCGTTGAGGAGGTACGGGCGGCGGGCATCGACGCCTTCCGTTCCATTCAGCCCGGTCCGGTGCCGCTGGCCGAGGCCATCGACCGGGGCGCCGAGTACCTCGCCGACGCGGCGGAACACTCCCTGCGGATGGTCCTGTTGGGCACCCAGCTCGCCCAGGGCGCGCGCCCGCGCCCCCCGGTCCGCCCCCGCGCCGGAACGTGGACGGGGTCACCCGCCCCGGCCCACTGAGCCCCGGACAACGCGAGACGGGGTGGGGCCCCGGACGAGCGGGGCGGGCCGGGGTCTCCCCGATCCGGCCCGGTCCGGGGCCCGCCCCGGGGCCCGCCCCGGACCCGCGCTATCCCCGGGCCGCCACCTCCCGTACGGCGTCCAGGAAGCGGGCGAGGTGCCCGTCCGGCGTGCCGACGCCGAAGCTGACCCGGACCGCGCTCAGCGGAACGCCCGGCCGGGCGTCGGGCCCGGCTCCCGGGGCTGGGCGCCCGGCGGGCGGCGGACCGGCCACCTCCGGCCCGGCGCCGTCCCCCGTCAGCGGCGCCGAACCCGGCCCGGAATCCGGCCCGGAGTCCGCGCCGCCCGGGCCGAGCAGCGCGGTGACCAGCGGGTGGGCGCAGAACAGCCCGTCCCGTACGCCGATGCCGAACTCCTCGGCGAGCGTGGCGGCGAGCCGCGCGCTGTCCCACCCCGCGAGGACGAAGGAGACCACTCCGACCCGGTCCGCCGCCGGACCGAACAGCGACAGCACCCGCACCCCCGGCACCCGCGCCAGCTCGTCGAGCAGCCAGGCCGTCAGCGCGCGCTCTCGGCGCACCAGCCGCGGGAAGTCCGCGCCCGTGAGCGCCTCGCACGCCACGGCGAGCGCCCGGGCGCCGATCACGTTGGGCGAACCCGCCTCGTGCCGCGCCGGTCCGGTGCGCCACTCGACCTCCACCCCACCCCGTGCCGGGCGGGAGACCCGGCCGCTGGCACCGCCGCCCGCCAGGTACGGCTCGGCCGCGTCCAGCCAGTCGGCTCGTCCGGCGAGCACCCCGGCGCCGAAGGGGGCGTACAGCTTGTGCCCGGACAGCGCCACCCAGTCGACCCCGAGCCGCTCCACGTCCACCGGCCGGTGCGGGGCGAGCTGGGCCGCGTCCAGTACGGTGCGGGCCCCGAACCGGCGGGCGGTGGCGGCCAGTTCGCGTACCGGCCAGAGTTCACCGGTGACGTTCGAGGCCCCGGTCACGCAGACCAGCGCGGGCCCGGCGGGGGCCGCCGCGCGCAGCGCCTCCTCCAGCACCGCGACCGCCTCGTCCGGCGAGCCGGGGGCGGGCAGCCAGACGGTGTCCCGCCCGCGCCAGGGCAGCAGCGCCGCGTGGTGCTCCGTCTCGAAGACGAACACCCGGGTACCGGCGGGCACCGCCCGGGCCAGCAGGTTCAGCGCGTCCGTCGTGGACCGGGTGAACACCACCTGGTCGTCCGCGCGGCAGCCGAGGAACCGGGCGACCGTCGCGCGGCTCTCCTCGAACAGCTCGGTCGAGAGTCGGGAGAGCTGCCCGGCTCCCCGGTGCACGCTGCCGTAGTACGGCGCGTACTCGGCCACCGCGTCCCACACCGGACGCAGTACGGGGGCCGAGGCCGCGTAGTCCAGCGCGGCGTACTCCACCTCGCCGCCCCCGGCGAGCGGCACCCGCACGTCGAGCCCGAGCACCGGCAGCGGCCCACCCGCCCGCCGCACCGCGTCCGGGGCGGCCGTGCGGTTCGGGCGGTCCGGGCTGTTCGGGCTGTTCGGGACGTCCGGAGTGTTCGGACGGTCCGGACAACCGGCGGCCTCCGCGTCCGGGTTGGCGAGCCGGACGGCGGCGGACGGCGAGACGGCGGGAGCCGGGACGGGCGGGGTGGTGGTAGCGGTGGTGGCGGTGGTCGGCATGACGAACTCCTGGAACACGGCGGATGTGCCCGGACCCGGTTCACCGGGGCCACCCGGGGCGGCGGGGCCAGCGCGGGGCGCGGAGGCACCGTGTCGGGACGGCCGAGACGGGTCGCGCGGCTGACCCGGCTCGTACGCGGCCGGGTGCGGCGGCCCGGCACCGGGCCGGGGCCCGGAGACGGCCGCGCGACCCCGGAGACGACCGGTCGGACGCGGGCCCGGGGCAGGCGGGGCACGGACGGAAGGGGGTGACGCTCCGCACGGAGCGGACGGTCGGGGCCACGTCCGCGCGTCACACCGGGCGCCCGCGCACCACGGACGCGGCCGGACCGACGGGCCCGGGCGAACCGGTGGGCGGTGACGCCGGGCGGAGGGAAGCGGCCCGGCGCACGTCTCACGGAGCCCACGGAACGGACCGCGGACCGGAGAGACGTGCTAGCGCATTCGCTGACTCACGGGGAACTCCTCGAAGACCAGGACCCCGGAGAGGGGATCCGTGCTTGCCGCGGGCCTCGCTGCCGTGCGGCCTGGTCATCACCCGGGGCACCCCACCACGGAAGGAGGGTTGCCGGACAGCGGGCCGGGGCCTTGATCGCTGTCACTCGTGACCTGCGCAGCAGTATGCCATACCTACTGATCCGCACCATCCGTCCCCGTAGCGCCTCCCCGGCGCCCACCCGCCACGGCTGTCCGGGGTGACGTTGGACGCTGTCCCGACCGCCGGCTCGACCGCCGATCGACCGCCAACTCCCGTTCCCCCGGGCCCCGATGGGCACCGGAGTGGGAGCGGCGGCACACGCCCCCCGAGCGCGCCTCCCTCCCGTGCCTCCGCCCGCACACCCCCGCCACAGAACGGATATCCACGCGTTTTGTCAGACACACGGCAAAGATGGTCGGCGGATGGCACATCACCCCGCCTATCCCCCACCCCACCCCGTTACGGACGAAAGGCGCACCCGTGCGACACCTCACTCGCCTCACCCTGCTCGGCAGCCTGCTCACCCTCACCGCCCTCGCCCCGCTGAGCGGCGCCGAGACCGCCACCGCGGTGGACAGGGAGGGCCCGGCCGCGCACTCGCTCTACCCACCCTCGGCGCTCGCGCTCACCGTCGCCCCCGGGACCTCCGCCCGGACGGCCACCCCGGACCGCGCGGTCACGCTCTCGTGCGCTCCCCGGCCCAGCGGAACGCACCCCGCTCCGGAGCGGGCCTGTGCCGAGATCGCCGCCGCCCAGGGCGACCTCGACGGGCTCCCCGGACAGCGCGACCGGTTCTGCACCAGGGAGTACCGGCCGGTGGTCGTCACCGTGCAGGGGGTGTGGCGGGGGGAGCGCGTCGACTACGAGCGCGCCTTCGACAACAGCTGCCTGAAGGACGCGCACGGCGGTGGCGTCCTCGCCTTCTGAGCCGGTCCGCCCACTCCAGCCGCGAGGGCGGACGCCCGCGAGGGCTCCGTCCGGTGCACCGGACGGAGCCCTCGCCCGCGCCCCCACACCACCGGCCGACGACCCAGCGGGCGGGCGACGCCCCAACGACGTGCGGATCGGCGGTGGATGACCCAGCGGTCGGCGGTTCAGCGGTGGGTGGCGGCGACCCAGCGCTCCAGCGCGGCCGCGGCGGCGCCCGAGTCGATGGACTCGGCGGCGCGCTCCATCCCCTCCGCGATCTCCTCGGCGAGCGGACGGCCGGACGGCTCCAGCGCCACCAGCGCGGCGGCGGAGTTCAGCAGCACCGCGTCCCGGACCGGCCCCCGCTCCCCGGCGAGCAACCGCCGCGCCACGTCCGCGTTGTAGGCGGCGTCCGCCCCCCGCAGCGCCTCCACCGGCACCAGGTCGATACCGACCGAACGCGGGTCGAAGGACTCCCGGCGGACCGCGCCGTCCCGCACCACCCAAACCGTCGAGGACGCGGTGGTGGTCAGCTCGTCCAGCCCGTCGTCCCCGCGGAAGACCAGCGCGGAGGAGCCGCGCTCGGCGAGCACCCCGGCGAGGATCGGCGCCATCCGGGCGTCCGCGACCCCGGTGGCCTGAGCCCCGACCCGAGCCGGATTGGTGAGCGGCCCGAGGAAGTTGAACGAGGTGGGGATGCCCAACTCCCGCCGCGTGGCGGCCACATGCCGCAGCGAGGGATGGAACCGCACCGCGAAGCAGAAGGTGATCCCGGCCTCCGTGGCCACCTCGGCGACGCGCGAGGGCGACAGCTCCAGGTTCACCCCGAGCTTCTCCAGCACGTCGGAGGCGCCGCTCGCGCTGGACGAGGCCCGGTTGCCGTGCTTCACCACGACGGCTCCGGCACCGGCCACCACGATCGACGACATGGTGGAGATGTTGACCGTCCGGGCCAGGTCCCCACCCGTGCCGACGATGTCGACCGTGGGCCCGGGGACCTCCACGACGTTCGCGTGCTCGTACATCGCCCGGACCAGCCCGGCGACCTCCCCCACCGTCTCGCCCTTGGCGCGAAGCGCCACCGCGAATCCGGCGATCTGCGCGTCCGTCGCCTCGCCCCGCATGACGCGGTCCATGGCCCAGGCGGTGGCGTCCGGGCTCAGGTCCTCACCGGCCAGCAGGGTTCCGAGGACGTCCGGCCAGGTGCGCGCCGCCACGGGGTCGCCTCCGGCGGGGATAGCAGCGCTCATACGGATCACTCCTGGCTGTGGTCTGACGGACGGCTCCCACCCTATCGATTCGGCCACCCCGCCCCTCCGTCCCCACCTGGCGGTGGACCAGGCCCACCCCCGGCCGGCAACGCGACGGCGCCCCGGGACAGTTCCCGGGGCGCCGTCGTACGACAGGACGCGGGGGCTCGCGCGGCGCCCGTGGCGGAGGCGGCGCGCGGTGCCCGCCCGGACCGGACGGGCACCCTCGCGAGCGGGTGGCTAGTGGTGACCGTCCCCGCTGGTGATCTCGCGGTACTCCTCGGCGGTCGGCTTCGGAATCTGGCCGCCCTCCCCGAAGTAGCCCTTCGAGATCTTGGCGCGCAGCTTCTCCCCACGGGAGACCTTGCGCCGCACGCCGTTCTCGTCGGTACTGGGAGCGATCTCCTGCGGCGTGTACTGCTCGTGCGCGGTGAGCGTGTGCAGCTGCTCCTGCGAGAGCGGCTCGTGCACCTCGACGAACTCGCCGTGCGGCAGCCGCTTGATGATCCCCGACTCCAGGCCGTGCAGCACCTTCTCCCGGTCCTTCCGCTGGAGGCCCAGACAGATACGGCGGGTGACGATGAAGACGACGAGCGGCACCGCGAAGAAGCCGATGCGGACGAACCAGGTGATCGCGTTGATCGACAAGTGGAAGTGCGTGGCCCACAGGTCGTTACCGCCACCCACCAGCAGGACGAAGTACCAGCTGATCCAGGCCGCGCCGAGACCCGTGCGGGTCGGCGCGTTCCGCGGCCGGTCCGCGATGTGGTGCTCGCGCTTGTCCTTGGTGACCCACGACTCGATGAACGGATAGACCGCGATCGCGGACAGCACCAGGGGCAGCAGGAGCAGCGGGATGAACACGCCCAGGACCAGGGTGTGGCCCCAGAGGTTGATCTCCCAGCCCGGCATGAACCGGATCAGGCCCTCGGGGAAGCCCATGTACCAGTCGGGCTGCGCGTTGGTGGAGACCTGGTCCGGCCGGTAGGGGCCGATCGTCCAGATCGGGTTGATCGTGAAGGTCGCGGAGATCATCGCGATCACACCGAAGACGAGGAAGAAGAACCCGCCCGCCTTGGCCATGTACACCGGCATGAACGGCATGCCGACCACGTTCTTGTTCGTCCGGCCGGGACCGGCGAACTGGGTGTGCTTGTGGTAGAAGACCAGGATCAGGTGCGCGACCAGCAGGCCGAGCATGATGCCGGGCAGCAGCAGCACGTGTGCGGAGTAGAACCGCGCGATGATGTCGTGCCCGGGGAACTCCCCGCCGAACAGGAACATCGCGATGTAGGTGCCGACCACCGGGACCGACAGGATCGCTCCGTGGATGAAGCGGACGCCGGTGCCGGACAGCAGGTCGTCCGGGAGCGAGTAGCCGGTGAAGCCGGTGAACATGCCCAGGAAGAAGAGCAGGAACCCGAAGACCCAGTTGATCTCACGCGGCTTCCGGAAGGCGCCGGTGAAGAACACCCGCATCATGTGGACGAACATCGCCGCGAGGAAGATCAGCGCGGCCCAGTGGTGGATCTGCCGGACCAGCAGACCACCGCGCACGTCGAAGCTGATGTTCAGCGTGGAGGCGTAGGCCTCCGACATCAGCACGCCCTGCATCGGAACGTACGGGCCGTGGTACTCGACCTCGTTCATCGACGGGTGGAAGAACAGCGTCAGGTAGACACCCGTCAGGATGATGATGATGAAGCTGTAGAGCGCGACCTCACCCAGCATGAAGGACCAGTGGTCCGGGAAGATCTTGCGCATGTTGGCCTTGGCGAGGCTGTAGATCCCCAGCCTGCCGTCGGCCCAGTCGGCGACCCGCTCACCGGCGGGCGCCTTCTTCGCGTTCGAGCTGCTGGGGCTCGACGTCTCGGTTGCAGTACTCATCCGCGCTCCCAGAAGGCCGGGCCGACGGGCTCATCGAAGTCGCCCTGCGCTTCGAGATAGCCGTCCTTGTTCACGCTGATCTTCAGCTGGGGCAGCGCGTGCCCGGCAGGGCCGAAGATCACCTTCGCCCCGTCACTCATGTCGAAGGTCGACTGGTGGCACGGGCACAGCAGATGGTGGGTCTGCTGCTCGTACAGGCTGACCGGGCAACCCACGTGGGTGCAGATCTTCGAGTACGCGACGATACCGTCGTACGACCAGTCGAGTTCGCGCTTGTCCTTGATGTCCTTGGGCTCCAGCCGCACCAGGACCAGGGCGGCCTTGGCGATCTCCTTCTGGAAGTCCTCGTCGTGGTGCTCCAGCCCCTCGGGCTTGGCGAAGGCCAGCGAGCCCACGGTGATGTCCTCGGGACGGAGCGGCTCGTTGGTGTTCTCGTTGACGAGCAGCTTGCCCTTGGACCACATGGTGTGCCGGAGCTTGTCCTCCGGCAGCGGGCCGAGGTCACGCAGCAGCACCACACCGGAGAGCGGCACCAGGGCCACCGCGCCGAACATGGTGTTCCGGATGAGCTTCCGGCGTCCGAGTGCGGACTCCTTCGCGCCCTGCCGGAAGTCCTCCAGGACCTTCGCGCGCACCTCAGGCTCGGCCGCGATCGGGTGCCGTTCGTCCGCGATCTCCACGTCGGACATCAGCGTGCGGGCCCAGTGGATGGCGCCCGCGCCGATGCAGAACAGCGCGACACCCAGCGTCAGGCCGAGCGAGAGGTTCAGCGCGCTGACCCGGCCCAGCGGCCAGACGTACACGATCTTGTCGATCGGGAAGATCACGAAGGAGGCGATGAAGCCGACCGTCGCCAGCATCGACAGGGTGAACAGCAGCGCGACCGTGCGCTCGGAGCGCTTGGCTGCCCGCTCATCCGTGTCCTGGATGCGGTGTTCGTGCGGCGGCAGGCCGGGGTCGGCGAACGGATCCTTCTCCGTACCGCTGACCGCGCCCCGCCCCGCTTCCTGCGCACTGGGCAGGTTCTCGTCTGACACGTTCTCGTCCGGTCCAGTCTGGCTACTCATGACTTCTTGGCCTTTGCGGTCCGAGCGGCAACCCAGACAGCGAGGGCGACCATCCCGCCGATACCGAACACCCAGGCGAACATGCCCTCGGCGACCGGGCCGAAGCCACCGAGCTTGAAGCCGCCGGGGTTGTCGGAGGTATCGCTGTTCACCGTCTTCAGGTAGGCGACGATGGCGCCCTTGTCCTTCTCGGGCATCTCGCCGTCGGAGAAGGAGGGCATGTTCTGCGGACCGGTCTGCATCGCCTCGTAGACGTGCTTCGGGTCCACGTCGGTGAGGTCCGGGGCGTACTTGCCCTTGGTGAGCGCCCCGCCCTCACCGGTGAAGTTGTGGCACTGCGCACAGTTCGTGCGGAACAGCTCGCCGCCCTTGGCGACGTCCGCGTCGCTCGGGTCGTACTGACTCTTGGTCGGGATCTCGGGACCGGCACCCAGAGAGGCCACGTACGCCGCGAGCTGCTTGGTCTCGTGCTCGTCGTAGACCTTCTTCTTCTTCGGCGCCTGGGCCCCGGGCTGCTGCATCGGCATGCGCCCGGTACCGACCTGGAAGTCCACGGCGGCGGCCCCGACCCCGACCAGGCTCGGGCCGTCGCTGGTCCCCTGCCCGCCGGTTCCGTGGCAGCTGGAGCAGCCGGTGGCGTAGAGCTTCTTGCCCTCCTCGATAGCGAGGGACTGGGAGGACTCCTGGTCGGCCTTCGCTTCACCCGCGGGAGCGAACGCGGTGTACAGCCCCCCGGTGGCCGCCAGCGCGAAGATGAGAACGACGAGCGCCGCCAGCGGATGGCGCCGTCGTGCGGAGAGCTTTTTCACGGATTACCCCGGTGTCAGGATCTTCTGCGTCGATGCTTCTGTGTATGTCTGCTGCGCGGCCTCCGCCCTGGTGGCGGCTTCGCGGCCCGACCGGTTACTTGATCACGTAGATCGTGACGAAAAGGCCAATCCAGACAACATCGACGAAGTGCCAGTAGTAGGACACGACGATGGCCGCGGTGGCCTGCTGGTGGGTGAAGCGCCGGGCCATGTAGGTCCGGCCCAGCACGAACAGGAAGGCGATCAGCCCGCCCGTCACGTGCAACCCGTGGAAGCCGGTGGTCAGGTAGAACACCGAGCCGTACGGGCCAGAGGAGAGCGAGGTGCCCTCCTTGACCAGCTCGGTGTACTCGAAGACCTGGCCGCCGATGAAGATGGCACCCATGACGAAGGTGACGATGAACCAGGTGCGGAGCTTCTTCACGTCCCCGCGCTCCGCGGCGAAGACGCCGAGCTGGCAGGTGAGAGAGGAAAGCACCAGGATCGTCGTGTTCGTCAGCGCGAACGGAAGGTTCAGTACATCTGCGTGCTCCTTCCAGTAGTCCGCGCCGGTCACCGATCGCAGGGTGAAGTACATCGCGAAGAGGGCCGCGAAGAACATCAGCTCGGAACTCAGCCAGATGATGGTTCCGACGCTGGTGAGGTTCGGTCGGTTGACCGACGGGTGCGCGTGCCCGGTTTCTACTGCTGTTGCTGTCGCCACGACCGACATTATGTCGGTCGCTTATGCCGCCCTCACTTCGGGGGTACCGTTCGGTGTGTCCGTCGCCGCTGTCCAGCTCAGACAGGCCGTTCCGGCGCCTCGCGCACCGGTGTTGACGACGCGTCGGGGGGAGTAGCATCCGGGCTGCGCCCCGCGCGCCGCACGACGGGCCAGCCCGGCCAACTCGGGCCCCCGGAACGCCCCGACGACGTGGAGGAACCATGCAGCCGACCGCCACGGTGCTGGTCTACAGCGACAACGCCAACACCCGCGAGCAGGTGCGGCTCGCCGCCGGGCGTCGCCCCGCGGCCGACGTGCCCTCCGTCGAGTACATCGAGTGCGCCACCCCGCACACCGTGCTCGACACCCTGGACAAGCGCGAGGTCGACCTCTGCGTGCTGGACGGCGAGGCCACCCCCGCCGGGGGCATGGGCGTCTGCCGCCAGATCAAGGACGAGATCTTCCGCTGCCCCCCGGTGCTGCTGCTGATCGGCCGCCCCCAGGACGCCTGGCTGGCCACCTGGAGCCGCGCCGAGGCCGTGGTCTCCCAGCCCGCCGACCCGGCCGTGCTGGCCGAGACGCTGGCCGGGCTGCTGCGCGAGAAGCGCCAGTTGGCCGGGGCCTGACCCCGGCGGGAGGCCCAGCACCCTCCCCACCCTCTCCGGCCCCGGCCCGCGCCGGGGCCACCGGACGGTGACGGCCCCGGCGCACTCCACGCCGGGGCCGTCTTCACGAGGTCACGCGCTCATGTCCGGATCGCACACCGGGCGCGCCCGGTCACACCCGCGGCCGCAGCCGCGCCGCCTCCGCCGGGCCGCTGCCCTCGCGGGTGCCCTTCTCGATGGCGCTGCCCTCCCGCCACTTCTCCCAGGGCATGTTCCAGTCCCCGAACCCGTTGCCAAAGGCGGGCATCGACTCGCCCTCCGTGTTCACGTGCTCCACCAGGTCGCCCTGCCGGACGGTCTTGAAGAACCACTCCGCGCTGCCGCTGCTCATACCGGTGCACCCGTGGCTGACGTTGGCGGCCCCCTGGGACCCCACCGACCAGGGCGCCCCATGGACGTACTCCCCGGTCCAGGTGAGCCGGGTCGCCCAGTGCACGGGCAGGTCGTAGAAGTCGGAGGCGCCGATGCTGGCGCTGGTCATCCGGACGAACGGCTCCTTGGTGAGGATCACCTTCACACCGTTCCTGGTGCGGTAGCCGGCCTTGCCCGTGGTGATCGGGAACGACTTGATGACCTTCCCGTTCTTCTTGACCCGCATCTCCAGCGAGGAGGCGTCCGCGACGGCCTCCACCCGGTCGCCCGTCCGCATCCGGAGCGGCTTCGAGGGCCCTCCGTGCACCCCGCCACCGACCGGCAGTCCGTCGAGCCGGGAGTAGGCGTTGATGGTGGCGTGCGCGGGCCAGTACTCCTTCGGGCGGTAGTGCAGCTCCTTGCTGTTCACCCAGTGCCAGGCGCCCTCCACCCGGGGCTGGGAGTCGACCTTGAGCGCCCGCTCGACGAGCTGCCGCCGCTCCGGGTCCTTCACCGGATGACTGAGCTCGGCAGTGATGGGCTGGCCCACCCCGTAGGTGCCGCTGTCCGGGCCGAAGGACACGGAGAGCTTCTTGCTCGCCGCCTTGGTGGCGAACCGCACGGTACGCCGTCCCGGTGCCCCGCTGTCGTTCTCGGTGCTCACCCGGACGCTGTAGCTCGTCCCGGCGGCCAGCGGGCCCGTGCTGCGCCAGGTGTGTCCGTCGGCCGACAGCTCGCCGCTGACCACGCGTCCGGCGGAGTCGGTCGCCAGCACGTCGGCGATGGAGTCCCCCGTGCCGGAGGTGGTGACCTCCAGTGGCTTGGCGGGGTCGACCCCACGGCTCTCGTGGGAGGCGCTGACCTTGACGCTGTCGCTCGCGTCGTAGGGGGCGTTGGAGAGCGGATCCGAGCTGTTGCCACAAGCGGTGACCCCCACCGCCAGCGGTGCCAGTGTCAGAGCGCAGCCCATCGCCATTCGGTGTCTGGTTCTGTCCGACCTGTGACTCATGGTCACAAAATATGATTTATATGCGACGCAGACCCGGTGAGCGCGTACAAACGGGTCGGCCCCCGGTGTGTCCGGGGGCCGACCCTTGCATCTCGGACCCACGCCGACTAGGGGCGCGTGACCGTCGGAACCGCTACTGGTTCTGGCTCTCGCCGTGGTAGTACTCGAAGACCCAGCCGAAGAGCCCGATCAGCACCAGTGGCGCCGAGACGAAGGCGAACCACCAGCCGATCGCCACGCCCAGGAAGGCGCAGGCCGTGCCAGCGCCGAGCGCCAGCGGCTGCCAGCTGTAGGGGCTGAAGAAACCGACCTCACCGGCGTCGTCCGCGACGTCGGCCTCCTTGTTGTCCTGCGCGCCGGTGTCCACCCGGCGCGCGGTGAACGCCAGATAGTAACCGATCATGATGGACAGCCCGAAGGCGAGGAAGAGCGCCGTGGTGCCCACCGGCTCCTTCGACCAGAGGCCGTAGATCACGGCGACGGCGAGGAGAAAGACGGAGAGCCAGATGAACAGCTTGCCCTGGATCTTCACTTCCCGGCCTCCTTGCTGCTGCCGGACAGCACCGAGCTACCGCCCTGACCACCGTGGCCGAGCTGGTCGGCCTCGGAGATCTCGGGGTGATGCAGGTCGAACGCCGGGGATTCGGAGCGGATACGCGGCAGCGTGAGGAAGTTGTGCCGCGGCGGCGGGCACGAGGTGGCCCACTCCAGCGATCGGCCGTAGCCCCAGGGGTCGTCCACCTCGACCTTCTCGCCGTACTTGTGCGTCTTCCACAGGTTGTAGAAGAACGGCAGCATCGACAGACCGAGCAGGAACGAGCTGATGGTGGAGATGGTGTTCAGGGCCGTGAAGCCGTCGGCGTCCAGGTAGTCCGCGTAACGGCGGGGCATGCCCTCCGCACCCAGCCAGTGCTGGACCAGGAAGGTGCCGTGGAAGCCGATGAACAGCGTCCAGAAGGTGATCTTCCCGAGCCGCTCGTCCAGCATCTTGCCGGTGAACTTCGGCCACCAGAAGTGGAATCCGGCGAACATCGCGAAGACCACCGTGCCGAACACCACGTAGTGGAAGTGCGCCACCACGAAGTACGAGTCCGAGACGTGGAAGTCGAGCGGCGGCGAGGCCAGGATGACGCCGGTCAGACCACCGAAGAGGAAGGTGATCAGGAAGCCGATCGTCCACAGCATCGGCGTCTCGAAGGAGAGCGAGCCCTTCCACATGGTGCCGACCCAGTTGAAGAACTTCACACCGGTCGGTACCGCGATCAGGAAGGTCATGAAGGAGAAGAAGGGCAGCAGCACACCGCCGGTGACGTACATGTGGTGCGCCCAGACCGTCACCGAGAGACCGGCGATCGCGATCGTCGCGGCGATCAGGCCGATGTAGCCGAACATCGGCTTACGGCTGAAGACCGGGACGATCTCGGAGACGATGCCGAAGAACGGCAGCGCGATGATGTACACCTCTGGGTGGCCGAAGAACCAGAAGAGGTGCTGCCACAGCAGTGGACCGCCGTTGGCCGCGTCGAAGATGTGCGCACCGAACTGTCGGTCCGCCTCCAGCGCGAACAGCGCGGCGGCCAGCACCGGGAAGGCCAGCAGCACGAGCACCGCGGTGAGCAGGACGTTCCAGGTGAAGATCGGCATCCGGAACATCGTCATGCCGGGGGCCCGCATGCAGATGATCGTGGTGATGAAGTTGACCGCACCGAGGATCGTGCCGAAGCCGGAGAGCGCGAGACCCATGATCCACAGGTCGGCGCCGACCCCCGGCGAGCGGACCGCGTCCGACAGCGGGGAGTAGGCGAACCAGCCGAAGTCGGCCGCGCCCTGCGGGGTGAGGAACCCGCCGACGGCGATCAGCGAACCGAAGGAGTACAGCCAGTACGCCAGCATGTTCAGCCGCGGGAAGGCGACGTCCGGGGCACCGATCTGGAGCGGCATGATCCAGTTCGCGAAGCCCGAGAAGAGCGGCGTCGCGAACATCAGCAGCATGATCGTGCCGTGCATGGTGAACGACTGGTTGAACTGCTCGTTCGACATGATCTGCGTGCCCGGCCGGGCCAGCTCGGCGCGCATGGCCAGCGCCATGACACCGCCGATACAGAAGAACACGAACGACGTGACGAGGTAGAGCGTGCCGATCGTCTTGTGGTCCGTGGTCGTCATCCACTGGATCACTCGGTTACCGGGACTCCGCCGGCGCGGTGCCGGCTGCCCCGGTGCGGCGGCACCCTGGGTTTCGGTGGGGATGCTCACGGGTTATTCGTCTCCGCGTCCTTGGCGCCGCCCTCGGTGGCGGTACCCGCTGGGATGTAGCCGGTCTGGCCCTTCTCGGCCAGCTCCTCCAGGTGCTTCTGGTAACGCTCCGGGGAGACGACCTTCACGTTGAAGAGCATCCGGGCGTGGTCGACGCCGCACAGCTCGGCGCACTTGCCCTTGAAGGTGCCCTCCTTTTCGGGGGTGACCTCGAAGCGGTTGACGTGCCCGGGGATGACGTCCTGCTTCATCAGGAACGGCACCACCCAGAAGGAGTGGATGACGTCCCGGGAGGTGAGGATGAACTGGACCTTCTCACCCTTGGGCAGCCACAGCGTCGGACCCGGGTCGTTGTTCTGCGGGTTCCGGTCACCCGGGGTGCCGACCACGTTGACGCCCTCGGCGCCCTCGGGGAAGGTGCCCCGCATGCGGTTGGGGATGGCGGACAGCGGGTGCTTCTCGCTGTCGTCCCCGGCCGCGATCGTCGCGGAGGTGGACTTGTCGCCGTCCACG
The DNA here is from genome assembly GCF_013450295.1 of Streptomyces sp. AJS327. Lineage (GTDB taxonomy): Bacteria > Actinomycetota > Actinomycetes > Streptomycetales > Streptomycetaceae > Streptomyces. Next base: position 1,223,804 of record NZ_SKBR01000001.1, on the reverse strand, counting down.
TCCGCGATGTAGTTGAAGCCCCAGCTCCACTGATAGCCGACCACGTTGATGACGTGGTCCGGCTTCTCGGAGGTCTCCAGGAGCTTCGTCTCGTCCCGGGCGGTGAAGTAGAACAGCACCGAGATGATGATGAGCGGGACCACCGTGTACAGCGCCTCGATGGGCATGTTGTACCGGGTCTGCGGAGGAACCTCGACCTTGGTCCGGGAGCGCCGGTGGAAGATGACGCTCCACAGGATCAGGCCCCAGACCAGCACGCCCACGGCGAGGGCGGCGAACCAGGAGCCCTGCCACAGGGAGAGGATCCGCGGCGCCTCTTCAGTGACCGGGGTGGGCATCCCGAGACGAGGAAAGTCCTTGTATGTGCAACCGGTCGCGGTCGCCAGGACCAGGCCCGCGGCCAACGCCTGGTGCAGCTTCCGCCGCATCGGGCGCCGCGACGAGCGGTCGGAGCCGTTGGGACTCACGTAGCGCCTTCCCGAGAGTCTCGCCCGCGCCGGTCGCGCGCGGCCCTCGTACGTGGTCGGGCGCCGGCCCTGGCGCGGGCAGGGGTTTGGATGTTTATGCGGACCAAACCCTACTGGACGCTATTTGGGGTCGCGCGGGGAGGGGGCGTAACGCGCCGCGCGCCTCCCCGATGGGGTGGAATGACCCGTTCCGGGAGGGGGTCTGACGGGGCGCCGGACGCCCCGCGCCAGGGCGTGGCGTACGTCGTACCCCCGCCCGCGTGGCGGTCGTTCGCCGCCCCGGCACGTCGCGGCCGGACGGTCGGACCGCTGGGCCGCCGGGGCGTGTCGTCGGTCGCCGGGGCTCGTGAACGTCCCGGCGTCCGCGGGCTGGTGGGGAGCGGGCAGTCCAGACGGGTCCAGACGGGACCAGACGGGACCAGACGGGACCAGACGGGCTGGATGGAGCCCGTCGGTGTTCTCGGGAGGTGGGGCGCGGCGGCCGGAAGTGCCCGCCCGGGGGCGTGCGCCGGGACGGTACCGTGCCGCCGTGGCCTACTTCGACGCGGCTTCCTCGCTCCCCCTCCATCCCGTCGCACGGCAGGCTCTGCTGGCCGCACTGGACGAGGGGTGGGCCGATCCGGCCCGTACGCACCGGGAGGGCCGCCGGGCCCGGGTGCTGTGGGACGCGGCCCGGGAGAGCGCCGCCGACTCCGTCGGCTGCCGTCCGGACGAGCTGAGCTTCACCCCCTCCGGAACCCACGCGCTGCACACCGCGCTCGCCGGGGCGCTGGCCGGACGGCGGCGCGTGGGGCGGCGGCTGGTGGTCTCCGCCGTGGAGCACTCGGCGGTGCTGCACGCGGCGGAGGCGCACGAGCGGGACGGCGGGGCGGTGAGCCAGGTGCCGGTGGACGAGCGTGGCCGGGTCGAACCGGCCCGGTTCGCGGCGCTGCTCCGGGGACCGGCGGAGCCCGTGGGCGACGTGGCCCCGGGGGGCGGCCACGTCGCGGGGGCGGCGGTGGCCGCGCTCCAGTCGGCCAACCACGAGGTGGGTACCGTGCAGCCGGTGCCGGAGGTGGCCGCGGCCTGCGCGGAGGCTGGCGTACCGCTGCTGGTGGACGCGGCGCAGTCGCTGGGCTGGGCTCCGGTGACGGGCCCCTGGTCGCTGCTGGCCGCCAGCGCGCACAAGTGGGGTGGCCCGCCGGGCGTGGGTCTACTGGTGGTGCGGAAGGGCGTGCGCTTCGCGCCGCCCGCCCCGGCGGACGAGCGGGAGTCGGGCCGGGCGCCCGGGTTCGGCAACCTGCCCGCGGTGGTCGCGGCGGCCGCCTCGTTGCGGGCGGTGCGGGCCGAGGCCCCCGCCGAGGACGCCAGACTCCGGGGGCTGGTGGCGCGGATCCGGCGGCGGCTGCCGGAACTGGTGCCGGACGTACGGGTGGTGGGGGATCCGGAGCGGCGGCTGCCGCACGTGGTCACGTTCTCCTGCCTGTACGTGGACGGCGAGGCGCTGCTGGACCGGCTGAGCCGGGCGGGGTTCTCGGTCTCCTCCGGTTCCTCCTGCACGTCCAGCACGCTCACCCCGAGCCACGTGTTGCGGGCGATGGGGGTGCTGTCCGAGGGCAACGTGCGGGTCTCGCTGCCGCCCGGCACGAGCGAGGAGGACGTGGAGCGCTTCCTGGCGGTGCTGCCGGAGACGGTGCGCGGGGTCCGCGAGCTGCTCACGACGGGCGCCGCGCCCACGGCTGACGCCTCCTCCCCTGACGCGCCGTCATCGGACGCTGGGCCGACGGCCGGGACCGGAGCCGGGGCCGCCGCCGAGAGGGCGGAGGCGGCCACGGAGGTGACGGGCACGGCGGAGCACGGGCCGGGTGCACCGGAGAGTGAGGAGAGTAAGGAGGCCGAGGGGGACGGGGGCGGCGCGGGTTCCGGGCGGACGCTGGACGCGCGGGGAACGCTCTGCCCCGTACCGGTGATCCGGCTGGCGCGGGTGATCGGGGAGGTGCCGGTCGGCGGCGTGGTCACGGTACTGGCGGACGACGAGGCGGCCCGGCTGGACATCCCGGCCTGGTGCGAGATGCGCGGGCAGCGCTTCCTCGGTGTCGAGGGGACCCGTTTCCGGGTGCGGCGCGAGAGGTGAACCGGCCGCGAGCGACCAGCGCTCCGCGCGAGCCCACCGGGCCGGTCGGCCCCACCGTCCCCGGCGACGCGGATCGGGCGGACACGACGACGGCCCGCCGCCGCCCGGTGGGGCGGGGCGGGCCGGGGCGGCGCCTCAGGCCAGGAACTGCTTGACCTCGGAGGCCGCGTCCTCGCCGTACGCCTTGGTGTAGCGCTCCATGAAGTGGCTGCGGTGCAGCTCGTACTCCTGGGTGCCGACGGTCTCTATGACCAGTGTCGCCAGCATGCAGCCGACCTGGGCGGCGCGCTCCAGGCTGACGCCCCAGCTGAGGCCGGACATGAACCCGGCGCGGAAGGCGTCCCCCACACCGGTCGGGTCGGCCTTGCGCTCCTCCGCCGGGACGGGGACCTCGATCGGCTCCTGGCCCTGGCGGTCGATGCGGACGCCGCGCTTGCCGAGGGTGGTGACCCGGGTCTCGACGTTGCCGAGGATCTCGGCGTCGGTCCAGCCGGTCTTGGTCTCGATCAGCTCCTTCTCGTACTCGTTCGAGAAGAGGTAGGTGGCGCCCTCCACCAGACCGCGGATCTCCTGGCCGTCCATGCGGGCGATCTGCTGCGAGAAGTCGGCGGCGAAGCGGATGCCGCGGGCGCGGCACTCCTCGGTGTGCCGGGTCATGGCCTCGGGGTCGTCGGCGCCGATGCAGACGAGGTCGAGCCCGCCCACCTGTTCGGCGATCCGCTGGATCTCGATCAGCCGGGCCTCGCTCATCGCACCGGCGTAGAACGAGCCGATCTGGTTCTGGTCGGTGTCGGTGGTGCAGACGAAACGCGCGGTGTGCAGCACGTCCGAGATGTGGACGTGGCTGGTGTCCACTCCGTGCCGGTCGAGCCAGGCGCGGTACTCGGCGAAGTCCTCTCCCGCCGAACCGACGAGAATCGGCCGGGCTCCGAGCTGCCCCATACCGAAGGCGATGTTGGCCCCGACTCCGCCACGGCGGATTTCGAGGTTGTCGACCAGAAAGGAGAGCGAGACCGTGTGAAGCTGGTCGGCGACCAGTTGGTCGGCGAACCGGCCGGGGAAGGTCATCAGGTGGTCGTTAGCGATAGAGCCGGTGACTGCAATGCGCACGACGATATCTGCTCCTGAGAGACGAAGGTGGGCGTCTGCCACGCTACCCCCTTCCCCGCGATACTCGAACAGGACGGAACTACCAGATAGTAGGGCCTTCCTGGCAGCGTTCGAACTGCGTAGCGTCTCCCCCATGGAAAATTCCATGCACCCAGCAACCGGACGTCCCGGAATGGTGTTTCCGGAGGCTGAGCCGGAATCCCTGGCCCAATTACGGGGAGACTGCGCCCGGATGGCACCGTACTGGCCCGCCGCCCGGGCGGCGACCGGTTCGCAGTGCGCCGCTCGCTCTCACGCCCCCGCTCGCCCCCCGTCGCTCCGGGGCGTGCGCGTCCCGCCGGGCACCGCGCGGATGCTGGAGGGCATGTCGGAGTACGGCGACTGACGTTCGGAACCCGAGGGAACCGATCGTCACGCCGCCCCGTCCCACTCGCGTCCCCCACATGAGGAACCGGCCTCACGTGACGAACGGAGCCGAAGGAGCGACGCGGTGAGCACTGACCACTCCCCCGATGCCCCCGAAGAGGAGCCCCGGCGGCGGCATGGGCGGCGACTGACCGTGGTGTCGGTCGCGGCCGCCGTACTGCTGGCCGGCGGAGGAACGTACTGGGCCGCGACGGGTTTTGGCGGGTCGGACTCCGCCCCCTCCGGCGACCAGGCCGAACCCCCGCCGCTCTCGCTGGACAGCGCCGCCCTCGCGCCCGCGAGCGCGGGCGAGAAGCGGGGTCCGGACCCGTACCAGGCGAAGGGTGAACTGCCCCGGGGCCCCGGGTCGTTCGCCGTGCACCACCCCCAACAGCGCCTGAGCAAGGACGGGGTGGCGAAGCTCGCGAAGGCGCTCGGACTGCGCGGCGAACCGCGGCGGGACGGCGAGCGCTGGGAGGTCGCGGGCGAGGACGACGGTCCCCGGCTGACCGTGAGCGACAGCCGCTGGGCGCTGTCCCGCGCCGGTGACGGGAACGCGCAGGCCTGCGCCCAGCCGCTGCCGCGGCCGAAGCAGGACTCGGCGACCTCGGACAGCACCGCGCGCGACGCCCCCGGCCCGGCCGAGACCGGGCTGCGGGCCAGCGACGAGCGGGCCAAGCGGCTCCAGGAGGAGCGGGAGTGCCCCGACCCGTCCGCCGGGCGGGGCGATCCGGTCTCGGCCGGCGAGGCGAAGAAGGCGGTGAAACCGCTGCTGAAGCGGCTCGGTATGACGGACGCCCGGCTGAGCACGGAGTCCTCGATGGGCTCGCTGCGGGTGGTGAGCGTGATACCGAAGGTCGACGGAGTGCTGACGCACGGCTGGAACTCCATCTTCCTGGTGGACGAGAAGGGGAAGCTCTCCCGGGCCAACGGCCCGCTGGTGGGCGTCTCGAAGGGCGCGGAGTACCCGGTGGTCTCGGCGGCCACGGCGCTCAAGCAGCTGAACGCCACCCGGCAGCAGCCCCAGGAGCGGATCGCCTGCGCGACGGTCGCGCCGAAGGCGGAGCGTGACGGGGACCGTGCGAGCGGCGCGGGGCGGAGCGCCGGGTCGGCGAAGCCCTGCGGGCCCGCCCGGAGCGGCGACAGGGGCCGGGTGACGGACGCGACCTTCGGACTGGCCTCGCACTACTCGAACGGCAAGCCGGTGCTCGTCCCCTCCTGGTTCTTCGAGGTGAAGCGGGCGGGCTCCGGTCCCAGCTCGCAGGTGACGCATCCGGCGGTGGAGCGGAAGTACCTGAAGCGTGGGGAGACCGCGCAGGCGCCGGGCGCCCCGCCGGTGGACGGCGACCCGCGGCCCGGCACCCCCGCGAAGCCGGACTCCCCCACGGAGCGCCCCGGCTCGCCGGGAGAGCGCCCGGCGGATCCCGGGCGGGGCGGCGGGATCGGCGCGGGCGGCGGGGCCGCCGCGCCGCAGGCGGTCGAGGCGTACTCGGTGAAGGGGCGGACGCTGAGCGTCTGGTTCTGGGCGGGCGTCTGCGACAAGTACGAGGCGAAGGCCACCGAGACCGGGAAGCGGGTCGAGGTGCGGGTCGAGCCGCGGAAGGCGCAGGGATCGAAGGTCTGCGTGAAGATGGCCAAGCGGCGCTCGGTCGAGGTGGAGCTGGACAAGCCGCTGGGTGAGCGCACCGTCGTCGACGCGCGGGACGGAGACACGCTGCCGAAGGACGAGAAGGTGAAGTGAGCCGCGTCGGCCCCGTGCCCCGAGGGGCCACGGGACCGACGGAGACCATGCCGCCCGCATCCCCGCCCGGGGTGGAGGTGGCCGGCGAACGACGGGGCGGCGGATTCCTGGTGGGGGGAGTCCGCCGCCCCGTCCCTTTCTGACCCCGGGCGCCCCCGCCGCCGGTCCACCGGGTGGTGAGGGGCCGGAACGCACGTCGGCACCGGCTCGCGGGGCTGCCGAGGCCGCCTCGCCCAGCCGGTGCCGATGGCTGCCGGAAGGCTCAGTTGAAGGAGTCGCCGCAGGCGCAGGAGCCGGTGGCGTTGGGGTTGTCGATCGTGAAGCCCTGCTTCTCGATGGTGTCGACGAAGTCGATGGAGGCGCCGCCGAGGTACGGGGCGCTCATCCGGTCGGTGACCACCTTGACCCCGTCGAAGTCCTTGACCACGTCGCCGTCGAGCGAACGCTCGTCGAAGAACAGCTGGTAGCGCAGTCCGGAGCAGCCACCGGGCTGAACGGCGACGCGCAGCGCGAGGTCGTCCCGGCCCTCCTGCTCCAGCAGGCTCTTGACCTTCGCCGCCGCGGCGTCGGACAGGATGATGCCCTCGCTGACAGCGGTCTCGTCCGAAACGGACATCTGCTTCTCTCCCGGGTTGTACGGACTGGTCTGCCGTCAACTGCAACCGGTGCCACCCGGTGTTCATTCCGGAGGAGCGCGACGCTCTCGATGCGTCGGGCCCAGATGCGGCCGGTGCGGTCGTGTCCAGTTGGCTGGCGTTCTCGGTGTCGCTCTGCGGTATGCGGTTGTCGGCGCGGCCTGACCCCGTGGTGCTGGTGGACCTGGGTTCCGACGGGTCCCGGCTCCCGGGGCGGGCGCCGGTTCATCGGGCCCGGGCACGCCCTCGGCCTCCGTTCATGCTCGCACACGGCCCCGAGGGCTGGGAACGCGTCACTTCGACGCTATGGGGCCGCTGGGTATCGTCACCATGACGCAAAGGAGCTATGATAGATAACGTCAATTAGACGATAAGCCCTTGTGTGGGGCTCAACAGAAAGGGTGGGTGCCGTGAACACCGCCCAGCCAGTCGACGCCCAGCCCACACCGTCCACGCCGGCCGCGTCCGCCGCGTCGTCGGCGCCCGCTGAACCCGGCACCGCCCTCACGCTGCTGCTGCTCGGCCGGGAGTCCGACCCGCACAGCGAACGCGGGGTGGAGTGCCCCGGCGACCTCCCGGCCGCCTCCGACCCCGACCTGGTGGAGCGCGCCCGGGCGGCCAAGGAGCGGCTGGGCGAGCGGGTGTTCGTCCTGGGCCACCACTACCAGCGCGACGAGGTCATCGAGTTCGCCGACGTCACCGGCGACTCCTTCAAGCTCGCGCGGGACGCGGCGGCGCGGCCCGAGGCCGAGTACATCGTCTTCTGCGGCGTGCACTTCATGGCGGAGTCGGCGGACATCCTGACCGGCCCGGACCAGCGGGTGATCCTCCCGGACCTCGCCGCCGGGTGCTCGATGGCGGACATGGCGACGGCGGAGCAGGTCGCCGAGTGCTGGGAGGTGCTGGAGGAGGCCGGAGTGGCGGACGTCACCGTGCCGGTCTCGTACATGAACTCCTCCGCCGACATCAAGTCCTTCACCGGCCGGCACGGCGGCACCGTCTGCACGTCCTCCAACGCCCGGCGGGCGCTGGAGTGGGCGTTCGGGGAGCGGCCCGCGGGCGAGGGCAAGGTGCTCTTCCTGCCCGACCAGCACCTCGGCCGGAACACCGCGCTGCGGGAGCTCGGGATGTCCCCCGAGGACTGCGTCGTCTACAGCCCGCACCGGCCGAACGGCGGGCTCACCGCCCAGCAGCTCCGGGACGCGCGGATGATCCTCTGGCGCGGCCACTGCTCGGTGCACGGCCGGTTCTCGCTGGAGTCGGTCGAGGACGTCCGCGCCCGCATACCCGGGGTCAACGTGCTCGTCCACCCGGAGTGCCGGGCGGAGGTGGTGGCCGCCGCGGACCGGGTCGGCTCCACCGAGTACATCATCCGGACCCTGGAGGAGGCGCCCCCCGGATCGTCCTGGGCGATCGGCACCGAGCTGAACCTGGTGCGGCGGCTCGCCCGGCGGTACGCGGCGGAGGGCAAGGAGGTCGTCTTCCTCGACCGGACCGTCTGCTTCTGCTCCACCATGAACCGCATCGACCTACCCCACCTGGTCTGGGCGCTGGAGTCGCTGGTGGAGGGGACCGTCGTCAACCAGATCTCGGTGGACGCCGAGACGGAGTACCACGCCCAGCGGGCGCTGGAGCGGATGCTCGCCCTCCCCTGAACCCGCTGAGCCGCTGAACCCGCTGGGCCCCGGCGGTCCGCACGGCGGCCGGGGCGGACGCCCCCGTGACCCCCGGTGTGCCCCACGGGGAGTGGGGGCGCCGGTCAGTGCGGGACGCGGCGGCCGAGGAACGCGGCTACGTTGTCAAGGGCCGGGGCGTGCTCGGGGGCGGGCCGCGCGGCGACGAAGGATCCACCGGCGGTGCGGGGCAGGTCACCGTAGATCTCGCGAACGACCGGCAGGGCCGCACGCGCGATATCGGGTTCCAGATCGCGGTCGTGGCCGAGCGTGGCCGCGAGGTCCCAGCCGTGCACGAGCAGCTCGACGAGGAGTTGTTCGACCACGCGGCGACCGGGGGCGGGGCCGAAGGAGCGGTCCAGCAGGCCCGGCTGCCGGAAGGCATCGCGAGCCTGGGAGGCGGCGGTCTCGAAGGCGGTGACGTGGTCGTCACCGAGGTGGTCCTCGGTGTGCGCGGTGGTGGGCGGCGTGCCCTGGGCCAGGCCGCCCCAGACGATGTTCTCCCACACCAGGTGGTCCAGCAGATTCCGCAGGGTCCAGTCCTCGCAGGGAGTCGGCAGGCCGAACTGGTCCGGCGCCGTCGCCCGCACCAGGTCGCCGACGGTGTCCTGGACGCGCGTGAACGCGTTCAGGACACCGTCCGGCCAGGGGTCGGTACCGGCGGTGTAGAGGGCCTGGAGTCGGGCGTCGCGCGCGCCGGGCACGGGGTTGGCACGCAACGCGGTAGCGAGCCACTGACCTTCCTCGGCGATCCCAGGGGGCACGGGGCGGCCGCCGAGGACGCACAGCAGTTGCCAGAAGCGCTCGACGGCGGGCTCGGCCGCGCTGGTGAGCTGCTCGTGCAGGAGTGCGCGGGCCTCGGGGCCGTCGGAGGCCACGTCGGGGGCGGTGTTCGCGCCGCTGGGCAGCCAGGCGGCGATGACGTCGGCGACGACCTGGTCGGCGGCCGGGGAGTCCGCCGCGGTGCCAGCCCCCATCGCCTCCCGGACCCGCGCGGTCCAGATACCGGTGAGGGCGCGCATCTCCTCCGCCGTCGCGGAGTCCCGCGCTTCCCGCCCCTGCCGGGCGGCGTACTCCGCCAGGCGCCGCATGGCGGGACCCAGCTCCCCGTCGGCGACCAACTCGCCCAGTTCCAGCCACGCTTCGATCTGCTCGTCGGTGGGGTCCTCCGGAAGATCGGAGCCGGCCGCGAGGAGCCCCTCGCGGAAGTGCGGCACGTCCAGGTCGCCGAGCGTGGTGGTGAGGAAGTCGTGGACCAGATCGCGACGTTCGTCGGGGGACATGTGGGCGGTGCGGGTCATCAGAGCGAGTCCTTCGTGGGTGGTACGACGTGTGACGGTGCGCAGGACGGCCTGGTGGGTCCGCAGGCGGCGGATCCGCGTCTCCAGAGCCTCGACGTGTGCGGCCGCCACCTCCGAGAGCCCGTCCCCGCGATCCAGGGCGGCCCGGATGTCACCGAGCCCCATCCCCAGGTCCCGCAGCGTGCGAGCCAGCCGCAGCCGGGCCACGCCAGCGGTGTCGTAGCGGCGGTAGCCGCCCGCGGTCCGGCTGATCGGTGCCACGACGCCCGCGTCCGACCAGTGCCTGACCACTTTCACCGACAGTCCGGTCTGCCGCGCCACGGCCCCGATGCCCCACGTGGGCCGCGACGTGTTGTCCTCGCGCATGTGGTCCACCCTCGACTCTCCCTTCGGGGGAGAGTCAAGCAGCCGATGACTCCACCACGGGAGAGACGCCGTTCCCCCGAGGTGGGGCCACTGTCTTGAGCATCGCGATCCGCGACGGGCCGGTACGTTCGCCCGGGGTGAGGTGTACGGCATACGGCCCGTTGTCCCGCACCGACCGCGAAGCTCCGGCCGGACGCCGACGCCCGGCGGGTGCCCGGAGAGCGGGCCGCCCCGCGCCCGGCGGCGTTGCGGCCGCCGGGCTGGCCGTTCCGGGCGGGGTCGGGAGCGCGCGACCGGACGTACACTGCGCCGGTGCTGATCCGGCCGGTCCAGGACACTCCGGGCGACATCGCCGCCGTACGGTCCCTCATCCTCAACTCGTTCACCGATCCCGGGGCGCCGGGCGGAGCGCCCGACGCCGCCCGGATCGCCCGGCTCGACCAGACGGTCCGGCACCTGATCGTCACCGACCCGGGCGGCAGCTGGATCGCCGAGGCCGACGGCCCGGCGCTCGCCGCCACACCGGACGGCGGCGCGGCGGGCGAGGGGCAGCCGCCGGGCGCCGAGCCGGCGCGGCGGGTGGTGGGGGCCGCGCAGGCGCTGGTCCGGGAGGGGACGTGGGGGCTGGCGCTGCTCGCCGTCGTCCCCGGGGCCCAGGGCGACGGGATCGGTGGGGCGCTGCTGCGGCACGCGGTGCACCACGGGCGCGGCACGCTGCGCGGGCTGATATGCGTCTCCACACATCCGGCCGCGACCCGCGTCTACCGGCGCTACGGCTTCGACCTGCACCCGGCGATGCGGCTCCAGGGCCCTCTCGACCGGGCCCGGCTCGGCAGCCCGGAGCTTCCGGCGGACGGTGGCCCGGCGGTCGAGGGCAACTCCTCGCACCGGGACCTGCTGGACTCGGTCGACCGGCGGCTGCGCGGCGGCGCGCACGGCCCCGACCACGAGTTGCTGCTCCGCCACTTCCGGCTGGTCGTCGCGGACGATCTGGCGGGCAGCGGCTACTGCTACGTCCGGGAGGACGGGGACCGCGCCATGGTCGAGCTGCTCGCCGCGACCTCCCGCAGGGTGGCGACCCGGGTCCTCAGCTCGGCGCTGCTGCGGCTGCCGGAGGGAACCGAGGTGACGGTGGGGCGGCTGACGGCGGAGCAGCAGTGGGCGCTCGACGTGGGCTTCGCCGCCGGGCTCACCCTCGCGCCGGACGGCTTCGTCGGGGTGCGGGGGATGCGCGCCCCGGCTCCGTACATCCCCTCGGGCGCCTTCCTCTGAGCACCGGCGCCGGTGCCCCGGCCGGTGAACCGGCCCGCGCACGGGGCCGGTTCGGGTGATCTCGCCGGGTGGGTCAGTCGAGCCGCGCGTAGGACATGACGGCGACACCGCTGTCGTAGACCCGGCCCCCGATGGTGGTGAAGGGCCACGCGGAGTACTCCGCGTCGAACAGCGGAACGCCCGAGCCGATCGCGACCGGGTTGACCTTCAGCACGAGTTCGTCGATCTCCTCGCGGAGCGCGCCCGCGAGCTTTCCGCCGCCGCAGAGCCAGATCTCCATCCCGTCCTCCCGCTTCAGCTCGCGGACGAAGTCCACGGCGTCCCGGGAGACGACCTCCACGGCGGGGTCCGCCGCCTTCTCCAGGCTCCGGGACAGGACGTACTGCCGCAGGTGCGCGTAGGGGCTGGCGGCGCCGTCGCGCAGTCCGCGCTCGTAGGTGCCGCGCCCCATCAGCACGGTGTCGAAGCGGACGTTCTCGCGCTCCGCGAGGCCGGGCACGAGCCGCCGGTAGGCCGTGGGGACGGTCTCCGGCATCCGCGAGAGCGCCCAGGCGCCGTGATCCTCCCCCTCCAGGAACATGGAGTGGTCCGAGTCGGGCGAGGCGATGAAGCCGTCCAGAGTCGTCGCGACGAAGTACGTGAGCCGGCGCACGGGTGCCCCCTCGGGGAGTCGGTCGAGGACGCCGGGACATCCGGGACCGGCCCGGCGACGTCGCGGGAAGGCGCTCACCGTATACCCGAGGCGGACACGCGGGCGCGGCGGGCGGCCAACCGGGGAGGAGCCCCTGGGCAAGGCCCCGGGAGAGCCTTCGGGGGCTCCGCCACGGTCCGGGCGGCGGGCGCTATCCGCCGGGGCGCACCAGACCGCTCTCGTAGGCGGCCACCACCAGTTGCGCGCGGTCGCGCGCCCCCAACTTGCCCATGGTGCGGTTGACATGGGTCTTGATGGTGAGCGGGCTGACCGCGAGGCGGACGGCGATCTCGTCGTTGGAGAGCCCGCCCGCGACCAGGACCAGCACCTCACGCTCGCGCCCGGTCAGCGTGCTCAGCCCCGGCACCTCGCGGAACGGGCCGTCCGCCGGGTCGCCGCCGCCGCGCGCCAGGAAGGTCGAGATGAGGCCCCTGGTCGCGGCGGGCGAGAGCAGCGCCTCCCCGCGGGCGGCGGTGCGGATCGCGGCCAGCAGCTCGTCCGGCTCCGCGCCCTTGCCGAGGAAGCCCGCGGCGCCCGCGCGCAGCGCGTCGACGACGTACTCGTCGACCTCGAAGGTGGTGAGGATGACCACCCGCACCCCGGCGAGGGCCGGGTCGGCGCTGATCTCGCGGGTGGCGGTCAGTCCGTCGGTGCCGGGCATCCGGATGTCCATCAGCACCACGTCCGCGCCGCGCTCGCGCACCAGCGCCACCGCCTCCGCGCCGTCCGACGCCTCCCCCACCACCCGCATGTCCGGCTCGGAGTCGACGAGCACGGTGAAGGCGCTGCGCAGCAGCGCCTGGTCGTCGGCGAGCACCACCCGGGTCGTCACGCGCGTCTCCCCTTCCCCGCCGGTCCGTCGAGGGGCAACCGTACGCGGACCCGGAAGCCGCCACCGGCGAGCGGTCCCGTCTCGCACTCCCCGCCCAGGGCCGTCGCCCGCTCCCGCATCCCGAGCAGTCCGTGTCCGCCCTCCGGGGCGCGGGCGGCGGCGGCCCCCGCGGAGTCGGCGGCGCCCGCCCCGTCGTCCTCCACGATCACCTCCAGGGCGGCGCCGTCCCGGAGGATCGTCACCTCGGCGTGGGCGCCTCCGCCCGCGTGCTTCCAGACGTTGGTCAGCGCCTCCTGGACGACCCGGTAGGCGGCCAGATCGACGGCGGAGGGCAGCGGTTGCTCTCCGGCGGGCGCCCCGGCCGGGACGCCGCCCCCGGTGGACGGGGGCTCCGGCAGGGTCTCCGGGCTCCCCCGGCGCGGGGTGGGCACCGTCGGCCCGGCGGGGTCGACGGCCGTGGCGGGTCCGGCGGTCCGCGCGCCCCCGGAGCGCCCGGAGCGCCCGGCGGGCTCCGGTCTCGGCTCGGGCTCCGGCGGACCGGCGGATTCCGGCAGGTCGGGGGACGGCGGCGGCCCGGGGGACGGCTCGCTCGTCTCCCGGACCGCCGCGTCGTCCACCAGGGTCACCGAGAGCCCGGCCCGGGTGAAGCCCTCCAGCAGATCGCCCAGGACGTCGAGGCCCGGGGCGGGCTCGGTCGGCGCGGTGCTCTCCCCGGACTGCCGCAGGACGCCGACCGTCGTCTGGAGTTCGGCCAGCGCGTGCCGGCTCGCCTCCCGTACGTGGGCCAGCGCCTGTTTCGCCTGGTCCGGGCGGCGGTCCAGAACGTGGGACGCCACCCCGGCCTGCACGTTGACCAGCGCGATGTGGTGGGCGACCACGTCGTGCAGCTCCCGGGCGATGCGCATGCGCTCCTCCGCGACCCGCCGCCGCGCCTCCTCCTCACGGGTGCGCTCGGCGCGCTCCGCCCGCTCCCGGATGGCGTCCACCGCGGCGCGGCGGCTGCGGACGGCCTCGCCCGCCGCCGCGGCCATGCCCGTCCACGCGAATATGCCGAGATTCTCCTGGGCGTACCAGGGACGGGCGCCGAACAGCATGCCCGCGCCGGTGACCACCAGGACCGTCGCCGCCCCCAACCGCCAGCTGGTTCCGCGGTCGGTGCGGTCCGCGACGGTGTACAGCGCGACGGCGGCGGCCAGCACGATCGGCGCCCGCTCGGAGGCGGCGCCGGTGCCGGGGGCGAGCGCGAAACCCGCGACCGTCACCAGACAGGTGACCGCCAGCACCCGGCGCGGCGCCCGGCGCCGCAGCACCAGCACGCCGCAGGCGAGGGCGGCCAGCAGCACCGTCTGGGCGTTCAGCTCACGCTCACCGAAGCCGGGCTGGCCGTCCGGGCCGTGGGGTTCGGTGGCGGCGCCGACCAGGATGAGGGCGAAGGCCACCACCGCCAGCAGGCCGTCCACTCCGTAGGGGTGTCCGCCCAGCCAGGCGCGCGCCGCCGCCGTCCGGCCGGTGCGTTCCGGCGGGGCGTTCACCGCGCCTCCGGCGCGCCAGGCCGGGGTGCGGCGGCCGCCGCGCCGAGGGGGCACACGGGGCGGCCGCGACGGGACGGCGGGGCGGGTCCGGAGACCGCCGATACGGGCTGGGCGGCGGGTACGGCGGTGACCGTGGCGGTGGACCAGGCGGGGGAACGGGAGGAGGGCCGCCGGAGGCGGATGGTGTTCAGGGTCGTCAGCCCGGGATGAGCCCGTCGTCACCCAGCATGTCCCGCACTTCCTCCAGGGACGCGTCGGCGGCGGGCAGGATCAGCTCGGAGGGTTCCAGGGCGTCGGCGGGCAGCGGGGTGCCAAGGCGGTGCACCGCCTCCAGCAGGGCGGCGAGGGTTCGGCGGAAGCCCTCCCCGTCCCCCGCCTCCATCTCCGCGAGCAGTTCGTCGTCCAGCTTGTTCAGCTCGGTGAAGTGGCTGTCGTCCAGCTTCACCTGGCCTTCCCCCATGACCCGTACGATCATGTCGTTCTCCTTCTGGCACGGTGCACCGCGCCCACGGGGTGCGGCGGTCGCGGGACGCGCGGTGGGCACGCCACCACGCGGATCACTGCTTGTCGAACCGGGGGCTCTGCTGCGCCTGCGGGGACTGCTCCTCCTGCTGGGCGCCGCCCTCGATGGCCTGCGGACCGCCGGTCGCGCTGCCGCCTGACAGCTCGGCCTTCATCCGCTCCAGCTCCAGCTCGACGTCCGAGCCGCCGGAGATGCGGTCCAGCTCGGCGGTGAGGTCGTCCTTCGCCATGCCCGTCGGGTCGTTGAGCGCGCCGGACGCCAGGAGTTCGTCGATCGCGCCGGAGCGGGCCTGCATCTGCGCCGTCTTGTCCTCGGCGCGCTGCACGGCCATGCCGACGTCGCCCATCTCCTCGGAGATGCCGCTGACCGCCTCGCCGATCCGGGTCTGCGCCTGGGCGGCGGTGTAGGTGGCCTTGATCGTCTCCTTCTTGGTGCGGAAGGCGTCGACCTTGGCCTGGAGGCGCTGGGCCGCGAGCGTCAGCTTCTCCTCCTCGCCCTGGAGGGTCTGGTGCTGCGTCTCCAGGTCGGAGACCTGCTGCTGGAGCGCCGCCCGCCGGGACAGCGCCTCCCGCGCCAGGTCCTCACGGCCGAGCGCCAGCGCCTTCTTGCCCTGGTCCTCCAGCTTGGAGGACTGCGAGCGCAGCTGGCCGAGCTGGAGTTCCAGCCGCTTGCGGGAGGTGGCCACGTCAGCCACCCCGCGCCGCACCTTCTGGAGCAGCTCCAGCTGCTTCTGGTAGGAGTAGTCGAGCGTCTCGCGCGGGTCCTCGGCCCGGTCCAGGGCCTTGTTGGCCTTCGCGCGGAAGATCATTCCCATACGCTTCATGACACCGCTCATGGGCCTCGCGCGCCCCCTTCGTAACGGACTCAAGCCTCAGCACGTCTACCGCCCCCCAGCCTACGGGGCCTGCCTCCATTACCGCACTGTTCGGGTACGGAACGGCTCCTCCCCAAGGACGATCGCCGCCCAGGCCCCTCCAGCGCAGGGAGGAGGGAGGCGAACAGGGTGACACCGGAGACGGCCGGGGTGCGGGTCCGGCGCCGGGAGCGGGCGTCGGCGCGGCCTCGCCCGGGCCGGCGCCGGGAGGACGGCGCGGCGGGTGTTGCCGGATCGTGCCCCTGGGGGCTGGGGCCGACACCAGCGCACACCGTACTCTTGAGGTGTGTTCCGAAGCCGTTCGAAAGACGGGCAGGCCGCGACCACCCAGGTGAACGACGCAGCCGAGCCCCAGTCCGATACCCGCGATCCCGAGGCGCCCAAGGGCCGCCCCACGCCGAAGCGCAGCGAGGCGGAGGCGCAGCGCCGCGCCCTGGCGAAGCCGCCCGCCAACCGGAAGGAGGCGGCGAAGCGCCAGCGGCAGGAGCGCCGCACCAGCATGGCCAAGCAGCGCGAGGCGCTGGCCACCGGTGACGAGCGCTATCTCCCCCCGCGCGACAAGGGGCCGGTGCGGCGCTTCGTGCGGGACTTCGTCGACTCGAAGTGGGCGGTGGCCGAGTTCTTCCTGCCGTTCGCCGTGGTCATCCTGATCCTCAGCATGATGCCGTCGATGGCGATGCGGAATCTCTCCCTGCTGTTCTGGCTGCTGCTGATCGTCCTGATCGTGGTGGACTCCTTCGTCACGGCGTTCCGGCTGAAGAAGCGGCTGCGGGAGCGCTTCCCAGACGAGCACAAGAAGGGCGCCGTGGCCTACGCCCTGATGCGGACGCTCCAGATGCGCCGGATGCGTCTGCCCAAGCCGCAGGTCGCCCGCGGCGAGAAGCCCTGAACGCGCTGAACGCCGTGAACGCCGTGAACGCCGTGAACAGAGCCGGCCCCGCGTCGCTGATCCGGCAGGAGGTCGTCGCGCGCCAGCTGGAGCTGGAGATCGCGGAGCACTTCCCGGTGGGTCGGCGGCTGCGGGTGCTCGACACGGGCCTCGGCGACGGGGACCAGGCGCTCCGCCTGGCCCGCGCCGGGCACACCGTCACGGGCCTGGAGTCCGACCCCGCGCTGCTGGCCGGGGTGCGGGAGGCGCTGGAGCGGGAGCCGGAGGGGATCAGGGAGCGGGTTCGGGTGGTCGCGGGCAGTGGCCAGGACACCGGCGCGCACTTCCTGCCGGGCTCCTTCGACGTGGTGCTCCGCCACGGCCCGGCGCTGGCCACCGGCAACGCGGACACCACCCTCGCGGGGGTGGCCCGGGTCCTCGGGCCCGGCGGTCTGCTCTCCCTGCTGATCGAGAACGAGGCGGCGCGCGCCATGGAGCCGGGCCACCTCGGTGACTGGCCGACCGCGCTCGCCGCGCTGGAGGGCGCGGGGTCCGCCGAGGGGGCGAGCCCGGTCGCGGCGCCGGGGCCGGAGGCGCTCGCCGCCGCGCTGTCCGGGCTCGGCACCCCGCTGACCCGCTGGTACGGGGTGCAGGTGTTCACCGGCGCGGAGGCCGTGGTGGACGACGAGCGCGCGGTGGACGCCGAGGAGCTGGCCGGGCGCACCGATCCGTACCGGGGGGTGGCGCGGCTGCTGCACGTCTGCGGGACCCGCCCGAGCGGGGAGGCCGACCGCGACCCCTCCGACGGGGGCCACGAGAACCGCGCCTGAGACGCCCGGGCCGGAGCGCTGGGCGGACCGCCGCGCTGGGAAGGTCTCGAACCGGGCGGGGACGTCCGGGGCCTGGGACGTCCGGGTTCGCGAGTCCGGGCCTGACGGGAGCGCGCCACCGGGCACCGCGCGCTCCCCGTCCACCGGGGCCCACCGGCTCCGCCCACCGGGGGCCCACCGGGACCGCCCGGCCCGGCCGACGGATCCGCGGGCCGGACCGACGGGGCTAGGCCTCCGGCTCCGCTCCGCTGAGCGGCATCGGCCCGTACACCTGGGTGTCGTCGTTCAGCAGGGTCACCTGATCGGTTCCGCCGTCCAGCAGCTCCTGCCAGCACTCGCCGATCCAGGACTCGGCGTCCCCCTGGGTCGGGAACTCCTCCGGCTGGACCGCGGGTTCCGTCCGCGTGCCGTCCGACTTCTCAAACCGCCAGGTCCACGCCATCTGTACCTCCCGAGATCGGCTGCGTCAGCCCGCAGGGTAGTCCCCCGTGGGCGTCGGCCGCCGGGCCACGAGACGATCGGGGGGTGGAACTCACTCTGCTCGGCACCGGCGCTCCCGCCGGTCTACCCCGCGCCGGCTGCCCCTGCGCCGCCTGTGCCACCGCCGTCGGGGAGGAGGCGCGAGCCGCCACCGCCCTGCTGGTCGACGGCGTACTGCTGCTCGACCTGCTCCCGGGGCCGGCGTTCGCCGCCGCCCGTGCCGGTCAGTCGCTCCAGGGCGTGCGTCAGGTGGTGCTCTCCCACCCGCACGACGGTCCCGCGCTGGAGATCCCCGCCGGGCTCCCGGCCCCGGTGCGCGTCCCGGACCGGCAGGAGCTGGCGCTCATCAGCGGGCACCGGGTACGGGCGCTGGCGCTGGACTCGCCGGGCACCGGCTACCTGGTGACCGGCCCGGAGGGGGAACGGCTGCTGTACCTGCCGCCCCGCGCCGCGCCCGCCGGGCTCGACGAGCACTCCGTGGAGGGCGGCGAGCGGCCGTGCGACCTGGTCCTGCTGGACGTCGTACGGCGTCCCGAGGCGCTGGCGCGGCTGCGCGCGGCCGGGCTGGTGGGCCCCGCGACGGACGTGCTCGCCGTGCACCTCGGCCACGAGGTGCCGCCGGGGCCGGAGGTTCACCGCCAAGTGGCCGCCGCCGGAGCCCGCGCGGTGCCTGACGGCACCACCCTGGAGGTGGGCGCCTACCAGGAGGTTCCCGATCTGCCCCGGCGCACCCTGGTGCTGGGGGGCGCCCGCTCCGGCAAGTCCGCGGAGGCGGAGCGGCGGCTGGCCACCTTCCCCGGGGTCACCTACGTCGCCACCGGCGGGAACCGCCCCGGCGACGCGGACTGGGCCGCCCGGATCGCCGCCCACCGGGAGCGGCGTCCCCCGTCCTGGCGCACCGAGGAGACCTGCGACCTGGTGCCGCTGCTCACGGCGGACGGCCCCCCGCTGCTCGTCGACTGCCTCGCGCTCTGGCTCACGCACACGATGGACGCCGTCCGCGCGTGGGACGACACCCTCTGGCAGAACGGCGGGTCTCGCGAACTGACGGAGCGCACCACGGAGTTGGTCGCGGCGCTGCGCACCACCTCCCGCACGGTGGTGCTGGTGAGCAACGAGGTCGGCTCGGGCGTGGTGCCCTCGACCCCGGCGGGCCGCCGCTTCCGGGACGAACTCGGGCGGCTGAACGCGACGGTCGCCGCGGAGTGCGAACACGTCCTCCTCGCGGTGGCGGGCACGGTCCTCCGGCTGCGCGGCTGACGGCTCGCGCGGACCACCCGCTGACCACCACGTGACCGCCCCTACCTGACGGCTCCCGCCGCGCGAGGCCGCCCGCGCCCCCGGCACGCGGGGTTGACGGCCGCGCCGCCCACCGCCGCGTACCGTCCGGCACCCGGGCCGCGCAGGGCTCCACTGCCGCCCACGGTGCCCAACTCCGGCTGAGGGCAGAGGCGTTCGGGGTATTCGCCGGAGTGGGAACGCGTGGCCGGTCCGGCGGTGGGAGGACGCCCTGGGTGGCGAAGGCCCCGGCCCGGGGTGGTGCCGTACGCTTCGCCAGCATGAGTGATCGCAGCCTCGACCTGGACGACTTCACCGACCTCATCGAGCGTCCCCAGGGCAGCCTCCGCCGGGCGTCGGAGGCGCGGCGGGAGCGGATGGTGGTGCCCCCCGGGGCGCTGGGACGGCTGGACGACCTCGGCGAGTGGCTGAGCACCGCCCAGGGGCAGGTGCCGGTTCGCCCGATCGTCCAGCCCCGCGCGGTGGTGTTCGCCGGGGACCACGGGATCGCCGAACTCGACGTCTCGGCGCGGGCCGCCGGTTCGGCGCACCAGCTGGTGCGCGAGGCGCTGGACGGCACCTCCCCCGCCGCGATCCTGGCGCGCGGCCAGCAGGTGCCGGTTCGGATGGTCGACATGGCGCTGGACTGCGACCCGGGGACGCTGCCCGCCGAGGTGACCCGCTACCGGGTGCGGCGCTCCTCCGGCCGCTTCGACCGCGAGCCCGCGCTCACCGAGGAGGAGGCGGAGCAGGCCTTCCGCACGGGCATGGCCCTCGCCGACGAGGAGGCCGACCGCGGCACCGACCTGGTGCTGCTGGGCGATCTGAGCGTGGGCGGCACCGCCGCCGCGGGCACCCTGGTGGCCGCGCTCTGCGGCACCGACGCCTCCGTCGTCACCGGGCGCGGGGGCGGCGGGATCGACGATCTGGCCTGGATGCGCAAGTGCGCGGCCATCCGGGACGGGCTGCGCCGCGCGCGTCCGCTGCTCGGGGACCAGTTGCGGCTGCTCGCCGCCGTCGGGGGCGCGGACCTCACCGCGATCACCGGCTTCCTGCTCCAGTCCGCGGTCCGCCGTACTCCGGTGGTGCTGGACGGCGTGGTGTCGGCGGCGTGCGCGCTGGTCGCGCAGCGGGTCGCCTTCCGGGCTCCCGACTGGTGGCTGGCCGGGCAGGCCGGCGGGGAACCCGCGCAGGCCAGGGCGCTCGACCGGATGGCCATCGAACCGCTCCTCGACCAGCGGATCGCGGTCGGCGGCGGCACCGGCGCACTGCTCGCCTTCCCCCTGGTGCGGGCCGCCGCCCAGCTGTCCGCCGAACTCCCCGAGCGGGACGAGGAGTCGGAGCCGGAGGAGGCGGAGGCGTCCGGCGACCAGCCCGGTCCGGACATCTCCTACGACGCCACCTGACGAGCGGCGGCGGTACGGGCGGGCCGGGGCGGCGCGCGCCCGTCGGCGGCTGACCGTTCCGCCCGTCCCGCTGGCCCGGGCGCGGGGGCGGCTAGGGTGGCCGGTCGATGCAGCCCCCACCGACCCCGCCGACCCAGCCCATGCCGCCCGGTGACCCCGATGAGCCCGGTGGCCCCGGCGGCACCGGCCTCCCCGGGCCACCGGACCAGCCACCGGGCACTCCGCCCGTTCCGCGCACCCCGCCCGGCGAGCCGCCCCGGCCGGTGGGGGACGCCGCCGAACTCCCCCACGACACCCGGCTCCCCGAGACGGCCGAGGAGCCGACGCCGCCGACCGGCCCCCCGGCCGCGCCCACTCCGGTCCCCCCGTCCTCCCCTCCCTCCCTTCCTCCACCCCCTCCGCCCCCTCCGCCGTCGAATCCCCCGAGCCCGCCGGGGGCAGGACCGGAGCCAGCGGACCCCGCGCACGCCGGGGAACGACCTGACCCCGAGGTGCCCCCTGCCGCGTCGGACGGGGCGCGGTTCGCCTTCGGCACGCTGACGGTGCTGCCGGTGCGGGTGCGCCGGTGGGACCGGGAGGCGGCGCGGGGCGGCATGCTCTGCGCCCCGCTCGCCGGGGTCGTCGTCGGGCTCTGCGCCGCCGCGCTGGGAGGGCTGCTGTCGGTGCTGGGCGCCGGTCCGCTGGTCGCGGCGGTGGCGACGGTCGCGGTGCCCGCCGCGCTGACCCGGGGCCTGCACCTGGACGGACTCGCGGACACCGCCGACGGGTTGGGCAGCGGCAAGCCGCCGCCGGAGGCGCTGCGCGTGATGCGCCGGTCGGACGTCGGCCCGTTCGGCGTGGTTGCCCTGCTGCTGGTGCTACTCGCGCAGATCGCCACGGTCGGCGAACTGTACGCGGACGGCTGGGCGGTGGGGGCGCTCGGCTTCGCGGCTGCCTCGGCCGTGGGCCGCGCCGCGCTCACCCTCGCCGCCCGCGCCGGGGTGCCCGCCGCGCGGCCCGACGGGCTCGGCGCCGTCGTCGCCGGAACGGTGCCGGGCCGCGCGGCCGTCGCGCTCGCCGCCGGGGTGACGCTGGGCTGCGCGGGCGCGGCCGCCGCCGTGCTGGGCGCCGCCAGCGCCGCGCCCCACGCGCTGGCGGCGCTGGCCGGACTGGGCGCGGCGGAGGCGCTCGCGCGGCACTGCCGTCGCCGGCTCGGCGGGATGAGCGGGGACGTGTTCGGGGCGCTCTGCGAGACGGCGGTGACGGCGGCCCTGCTCGTGCTGGTCCTGGGGTGAGCCGGTCGAACCCCCGCCCCGGCCCGCGCGTCACTCCTCCCCCGCCGTATCTCCGGGCGCTAGGCGGCGGCACGCTCAGCGCGCCGGGCGGATGAGCCGTACCCGTACCGTCCGGGCCCGGAGCACACGGCGACGGCGACGGCGAGCGGGCGGGCCGGACGCCCCCGCGCTGGCGAGGGCGGGTGACCGACGGTGCGCCGACCGTCGCGGGGCCACTCACCGCCGGGCCCCGGCCGGGCATACGATGCCCGAAGTGCCCGGAAGCACGTACCCCCCACGCAACTTCCAACGGAAGAAGGACTGTTCCACCGTGTCTGCACCGACTGCACCGACCGCACTCACTCTCAGTACCTCGTCCGTCGCGACACTGCGCGCGGACGCCGTCGTCATCGGCGTCGTCAAGGGGCGGAAGGGGCCCGCTGTCGCTTCGGGTGGCGAGGCCGTCGACGAAGCGTTCGGCGGCGGGCTCACCGCCGCGCTGGACGCCCTGGGCGTGAGCGGCGCCGAGGCCGAGGTCGTCAAGCTCCCCGCCCCGGCGGACGGCGTGAAGGCCCCGGTGGTGCTGGCCGTGGGGCTGGGCGACGCCCCGGGCAAGCGGGAGTCGTACGGCCTGGAGGCGCTGCGCCGGGCGGCCGGAGCGGCGGCGCGCGCGCTGGCCGGGTCGAAGAAGGCGGCGTTCGCACTGCCGGTGGAGGACGCGGAGGCGGTGTGCGCGGTCGCGGAGGGCGCGCTGCTCGGCTCGTACTCCTTCGTCCCGGGCAGGGGCCTGCCAGGGGTGCCGAGCCTGTCCGAGGTGGCGCGCGGCAAGGGCTCCGGCGGTGGCAAGGACGGCGGCCGCACGGCGCCGCTCGCCGAGGTCGCGATCCTCGGCGCGAAGCCGCGGGACAAGGCGCACAAGGCGGCGGCGGAGCGCGCCCAGGTGCTCGGGTACGAGATCAACCGGGCCCGGGACCTGATCAACCTGCCGCCGAACGAGCTGACGCCACGGACCTTCGCCGACCACGCCAGGACGGCCGCCGAGGAACACCGGCTGGAGTACGCGGTCCTGGACGAGAAGAAGCTGCTCAAGGACGGCTACGGCGGGATCATGGGCGTCGGGCAGGGTTCGCAGAACCCGCCGCGGCTGGTCCGGATCGCCTACACACACCCCGCGGCGGAGCGCACCCTCGCGCTGGTCGGCAAGGGGATCACGTACGACTCGGGCGGCCTGTCGCTGAAGCCCCCGGGGCACAACGAGACGATGAAGTGCGACATGAGCGGCGCCGCCGCCGTGCTCGCGGCGACGGTGGCCGTCGCCCGGCTGGGGCTGCCGGTCAACATCACCGGCTGGCTGGCCCTCGCGGAGAACATGCCCTCCGGCGCGGCGGTGCGCCCCGGTGACGTGCTGACGATGTACGGCGGCACCACCGTCGAGGTGCTGAACACCGACGCCGAGGGGCGCCTGGTGATGGCGGACGCGCTGACCAGGGCGTGCGAGGAGGAGCCCACCTCGATCGTCGACGTGGCCACGCTGACCGGGGCGATGGTGCTCGCCCTCGGCCAGCGCACCTTCGGCGTGATGGGCAACGACGAGGCGTTCCGCACGGCCGTGGTCGAGACGGCGGACGAGGCGGGCGAGGACTCCTGGCCGATGCCGATGCCCGGGCACCTGCGCAAGGCGATGGACTCGCAGGTCGCCGACTTCTCCAACATGGGCGAGCGGCCGGGGAACGGGCTGCTGGCCGGGATCTTCCTCAAGGAGTTCATCCCCGAGGACCTGCCCTGGGCGCACCTGGACATCGCGGGTCCGGCGTTCAACGAGTCGGGCCCGTACGGCTACACGCCGAAGGGCGGCACCGGTTCCGGGGTGCGGACGCTGGTCCGGCTGGCCGAGCGGGCCGCGGACGGCGAGCTGGGCTGAGCGGACGGCGAGTTGGACCGGGCCCGGCCGGGGCTCGCTGGGCCGCCCACGTGCCCACGGGACCGCGCCGGGTCCGCTGGCCCGAACCGGACCGGACCGAACGGCACCGACCCCGACCGAAGCACCGACCGAAGCGGCGCTGAAGCGATCTGAACCGATCTGAACAGCGCTGAACTGTCCCGAACGGCGCTGGAACGGACTGAACCGGCGTGAACCAACCGAACCGCGATGAACCGAGCCGAACCGCGTGTTCCCGGCGCCCCCGTGAGGTCACGTCCACGACCCCGTGGGGGCGCCGGTCCGTCGTACCCGGTCCCGTCGCGCCCGGTCGTGTGGGCCCGTCGCGCGGGGGCGTCCCGGCGGCGATCGCCAGCGGACGGTGGCCGAGGGCGGATCGGGGCGGGTGGTGGTCGCCACACCGGTGATCGCTACCGGCGAACGGACTCGTACCAGCCGGTATCCCGGCCCCGCGTCCCGCTCCTCGCCGACTAGTGCGAAGATGGATCCTCGGCAGGACAGGGCCCCGAACGGCTTCACCATGAGCCGACACCAGGGCCGTGCGAACAGCGGCCGAGACAGCCAACCGGTCAGAGGAGACCGGCTCCGGCGTACCCATGCATGGAGGACGTGACGTGGCGAAAGACGCCAGCACCGTTTTCGACCTAGTGATCCTCGGGGGAGGGAGCGGTGGCTACGCCGCCGCCCTGCGCGCCGCGCAGCTGGGTCTGGACGTGGCCCTGATCGAGAAGGACAAGCTGGGCGGCACCTGCCTGCACTACGGGTGTATTCCCACCAAGGCGCTGCTGCACGCCGGGGAACTGGCGGACCAGGCGCGCGAGGGTGCCGAGTGCGGGGTGAAGACCACCTTCGACGGCATCGACATGGCCGGTGTGCACAAGTACAAGGACGGCGTGGTCTCCGGGCTGTACAAGGGCCTTCAGGGTCTGATGGCCAGCCGAAAGGTCACCGTGGTCGAGGGCGCGGGCTACCTCTCCTCCCCCACCTCGGTCGACGTGAACGGCCAGCGGTACGAGGCCCGCCACATCCTGCTGGCCACCGGCTCGGTCCCGAAGACCCTGCCGGGGCTGGAGATCGACGGCGAGCGGATCATCTCCTCCGACCACGCGCTGCTGCTGGACCGGGTCCCGAAGTCGGCCATCGTGCTCGGCGGCGGGGTCATCGGCGTCGAGTTCGCCTCCGCCTGGAAGTCCTTCGGCACCGACGTGACCGTCATCGAGGGCCTCAAGCACCTGGTCCCCGCGGAGGACGAGAACAGCTCCAAGCTGCTGGAGCGGGCGTTCCGGAAGCGCGGCATCGGCTTCAACCTCGGCACCTTCTTCGAGAAGGCCGAGTACACGGCGGACGGCGTCAAGGTGACGCTGGCCGACGGCAAGGAGTTCGAGGCCGAGCTGCTGCTGGTGGCCATCGGCCGCGGCCCCGTCTCGGAGGGCCTGGGGTACGAGGCGGCCGGCGTCGCGACCGACCGCGGTTACGTCCTGGTCGACGAGTACTGCCGCACCAACGTGCCGACGATCTCGGCGGTGGGCGACCTCGTCCCGACCCTCCAGCTGGCGCACGTCGGCTACGCGGAGGGCATCATGGTCGCGGAGCGGCTCGCGGGTCTCAACCCGGTGCCGGTCGACTACGACGGCGTTCCGCGGGTGACGTACTGCCACCCGGAGGTCGCGTCCGTCGGGATGACCGAGGCGAAGGCCAAGGAGGTGTACGGCGCGGACAAGGTCGTCACCCTGAAGTACAACCTCGCCGGGAACGGCCGCAGCAAGATCCTGAAGACCACGGGTGAGATCAAGCTCGTCCAGGTCCGCGACGGTGCCGTGGTCGGCGTCCACATGGTCGGTGACCGGATGGGCGAGCAGGTCGGAGAGGCCCAGCTGATCTACAACTGGGAGGCGCTGCCCGCCGAGGTCGCGCAGCTCATCCACGCTCACCCGACGCAGAGCGAGGCGATGGGCGAGGCTCATCTCGCCCTCGCCGGCAAGCCGCTGCACGCTCACGACTGAGTACCGGGCGCACCCATCCGCACATCCCGTAAGGAGCAACCGAAACCATGGCGGTTTCCGTAACCCTGCCGGCGCTCGGCGAGAGCGTCACCGAGGGCACCGTCACCCGCTGGCTGAAGGCCGAGGGTGAGCACGTAGAGGCCGACGAGCCGCTGCTGGAGGTCTCCACCGACAAGGTCGACACCGAGATCCCGGCCCCGGCCTCCGGCATCCTGGCCTCCATCAAGGTCGCCGAGGACGAGACGGTGGAGGTCGGCGCCGAGCTGGCCCTCATCGACGACGGTTCGGGCGCGCCCGCCGCGGCGCCCGCGCCCGCCGCCGAACCGGCCCCGGCCGCGCAGCCCGAGGCCGCTCCGGCCCCCGCCGCGCAGCCCGAGCCCACCCCCGCCCCGGCCGCCGAGGCGGGCGGCTCCGGTGCCTCCGGCACCGACGTGGTGCTGCCCGCGCTGGGCGAGTCGGTCACCGAGGGCACCGTCACCCGCTGGCTGAAGCAGGTCGGCGAGGAGGTGCAGGCCGACGAGCCGCTGCTGGAGGTCTCCACCGACAAGGTCGACACCGAGATCCCGGCGCCCGCCTCCGGCACCCTGCTGGAGGTCGTGGTCGGCGAGGACGAGACGGCGGAGGTCGGCGCGAAGCTGGCCGTCATCGGCGTCTCCGGCGCCGCCCCGGCCGCCCCCGCCGCCCCGGCGGCTCCCGCCCCGGCTCCGGAGCCCACCCCGGCACCGCAGCCCGCGGCGGCTCCGGCGCCCGCACCGGCCCCGGCCGCTCCGGCGGCGCCCGCGCAGCCCGCTCCGGCACCGGCGCCCGCCCCCGCGGCCGCCGCGCCCCAGCAGGCTCCGGCGCCGAGCGCCAGCGAGACGGAGGGCGCGTACGTCACCCCGCTGGTGCGGAAGCTCGCGGCGGAACACGGCGTCAACCTGGCCTCGGTGAAGGGCACCGGCGTCGGTGGCCGGATCCGCAAGCAGGACGTGGTCGCGGCCGCCGAGGCGGCGAAGGCGCAGCCGACGCAGGCTCCGGCCGCCGCGTCGAGCCGTCCGCAGTCGCCGACGCTGACGCCGTCCCCGCTGCGCGGGCAGACGGTGAAGATGCCGCGCATGCGCAAGCTCATCGCGCAGAACATGATGAAGGCGCTGCACAGCCAGGCGCAGCTGTCCACCGTCGTCGAGGTGGACGTCACGCGGATCATGCGGCTGCGGGCGCGGGCCAAGGAGAGCTTCGCGGCCCGCGAGGGCGTCAAGCTCTCCCCGATGCCGTTCTTCGTGCAGGCGGCGGCGGAGGCGCTGAAGGCGCACCCGGCGGTCAACTCCCGGCTGAACGACGACGGCACCATCACCTACCACGACGTCGAGAACATCGGCATCGCGGTGGACTCCGAGAAGGGGCTGATGGTCCCGGTCATCAAGGAGGCCGGGAACCTCAACCTCGCGGGGATCGCGCGGAAGACCTCCGAGCTGGCCAAGAAGGTCCGCGAGGGCGGTCTGGGCCCGGACGACATGGCCGGTGGCACCTTCACCATCAGCAACACCGGTTCGCGCGGCGCCCTGTTCGACACGATCATCGTCAACTACCCGCAGGTCGCCGAGCTGGGCATCGGGGCGACGGTCCGCCGTCCGATGGTCATCGACCACCCGGAGCTGGGCGAGACCATCGCGATCCGCGACATGGTGTACCTGACGCTCTCCTACGACCACCAGATGGTGGACGGGGCGGACGCGGCCCGGTACCTCAACGACGTGAAGGCCCGTCTGGAGGCCGGTGAGTTCGAGGGCGAGCTGGGTCTCTGACCCGTCGCGCGGGCTCCGCACACGGCGGCCCCGTCCGGTCACGTACCGGGCGGGGCCGCCGACGTCCGCGCGGGCGGACGCGCCGGAGGACGCGGGCGCGGGGCGATACCGCCACGGTCACGCACACCGCCGCGGGCTCGCGCGCGGACGCGGGCACGCGTACGGACCGGACGGGACGGCGCTCGCGGGAGGGCGCGCGGGCTGGGCCGGGTAGCGCGGTGTGCGCGAGCCGACACTCGTTCGGGCGCTTTCCGGTGTCCGGGGAGCCGTATCGTCTAGGGGCACATCCCCCCGGCCGAGGAGCACACCCATGACGCCGCCCGTTGTCCACTCGCTGCGCGAGCAGATCCGCGAGCACATCGTGGAGGGGATCGTCAGCGGGCGGTGGAAGCCGGGCGAACGGATCGTGGAGCGGCGGATCGCCGGTGAACTGGACGTCAGTCAGACGCCGGTCCGTGAGGCGCTGCGGGAGCTGGAGTCGCTGCGGCTCATCGAGACGGCGCCGAACAAGGGCGCCCGGGTCCGGGAGCTGTCGGCCGCCGACCTGGAGGAGATCTACCCGGTGCGGGCGGGCCTGGAGCAGATGGCGGCGGAGCTGGCCGCCCCCCGGCTGGCGGAGGACGCCTCGGCGCTGCGCCCGCACGTCACGGCGCTCTACGCGGCGGACCGGGCGGACGACGGGGAGGCGCAGGTCCGGCACACCGTCGCCTTCCACCGGGAGCTGGTGCAGGCGGCGGGGAACAGTGTGCTGCTGCACACCTGGGAGTCGTTGGGCATCGAGGTGTGGACGGCGCTGTCCATTCGCTGGCTGGGCACGAAGCAGCAGTCCTACGCGGAGGAGCACGCGGCGGTGCTGGAAGCCTTCGAGCGGCGGGACCCGGACATCGCCTCGCTCGTCAAGCGGCACGTCCTGGGCTGCGCCCCGGCCCCCCGCCCCTGAACGAGCCGGGCAGCCGTTCCCGACAGCGAACTGGACCACGACTCCGGCAGGTTGACCCGACGGGTTGACCCGCGGGTTGACCCGCCGGTTCGGGTCCCGGTCCGCTCCGGGCACCCTCGCGGCGACCGGATCGGAACGGCGACGGGAACGGGAACGGCGACGGAAGCCCAGCGCCGCCGGGAGCTGAGCGGTGGCCAGCACCGTCCGGCTCCGGTCGGCTCCGGTCACCGCCAGCCAGCACCGGCCACAGCCGGCTGGCCACGGTCAGCCCCACCCGGCGCTGACCAGATCCGATCAGGCCGGAGCGGACCCGAGCACATCCGGCCAGCCCTGTTCATATGGAACAGGTCCGTGCACACCCGTCAATAACCGTGCACACTCGGCCAGATCCGGCTCGGTCGGGGGGCCGCCCGGCACTCCGGAGCGAGCCCCGGACGGCTCGTGTCGCGCGGGGAACCCCATCCGGAGAGTCCGGAATCGCACGGATATCACCGGGATTTGCCATCGGCACCGAGTGTCGACTTCCGAGGCACGGAATGCCAATTTCACGCGGAGCTTTGATCGATCATCGATCGTGAGCGTATGGTCGATCGTCGGGGTCCTCCCCTGTCCTGCCCTGTCAGGGATCACCCCTCCCACCCCTTGAGCGGATGCGTTCCGCCCGTCCGGAAGGTGGCCACCATGCCCGACTCCGCCGACGCCATGGCGTCACCGATCCCCGCTCCGCGCACCCAGCCGAGCGAGTTCGACCAGTTCCCGGACCGGGACCCGCAGGAGACCGCCGAGTGGCGCGAATCGCTGGACGCGGTCACCGAGCACGCCGGGCCGGAACGCGCCGCCTATCTGCTCCGCCGCACCGCCGAGCACGCCAGGGACCGCGGGCTGGACGTGCCCGAGCCGCTGGAGACGGCGTACGTCAACACGGTCCCCACCTCCGCCGAGCCCGCCTATCCGGGCGACGAGGAGCTGGACACCCGGATCACCGCGTGGAACCGGTGGAACGCCGCCGCGATGGTCTCGCGCGGCAGCAAGGACGGCCTGGGTGGGCACATCTCCACCTTCGCCTCCGCCGCCTGGCTCTACGAGATCGGCTTCCAGTACTTCTTCCGCGGCAAGCGGGACGCGGCCACCGGCGGCTCCGGCGACCAGATCTTCGTGCAGGGCCACGCCTCGCCCGGGGTCTACGCCCGGGCGTTCCTGGACGGCCGCCTGACCGAGGCGGACCTCGACCGCTTCCGCCGCGAGGCGGACGGCGGCGGGCTGCCCTCGTACCCGCACCCGCGGCGGCTGCCGTGGCTGTGGGAGTTCCCCACCGTCTCCATGGGCATCGGCCCGATCTCGGCGATCTACCAGGCCCGGTTCAACCGCTACCTGGCCAGCCGGGGGATCAAGGACACCGCGGACTCCCGGGTGTGGGCGTTCCTCGGGG
Organism: Streptomyces sp. AJS327; assembly: GCF_013450295.1. GTDB lineage: Bacteria > Actinomycetota > Actinomycetes > Streptomycetales > Streptomycetaceae > Streptomyces. Next base: position 1,194,059 of record NZ_SKBR01000001.1, on the reverse strand, counting down.
ACGGCGAGATGGACGAGCCGGAGTCCACCGCCGCGCTGGCGCTCGCCGGGCGCGAGGGCCTGGACAACCTCACCTTCGTCATCAACTGCAACCTCCAGCGGCTGGACGGTCCGGTCCGGCCCAACTTCAAGATCGTCTCTGAGCTGGAGGCGCAGTTCCGGGCGGCGGGCTGGAACGTCGTCAAGCTGCTCTGGGGCGAGGCGTGGGACGCGCTCTTCGCGATGGACACCTCGGGCGCGCTGGCCCGTCGGCTGCGCGAGGTACCGGACGCCCAGTTCCAGACCTACGCCACCCGGGACGCCGCGTACATCCGCACCCACTTCTTCGGCGCCCACCCCGAACTGGCCCGCCTGGCCGAGCGGTTGACGGACGAGCGGATCGTCGAGTGCTTCCACCACTCGCGCGGCGGGCACGAGCCCCGGAAGGTGCACGCGGCCTACCGCGCGGCGGTCGAGCACACCGGAGCGCCGACGGTGGTCCTCGCGCAGACGGTCAAGGGCTGGTCGCTCGGCCCGGGCTTCGAGTCCCGGAACGCCAACCACCAGATGAAGAAGCTGACGAAGGACGAGTTCAGCGCCATGCGCACGCTACTCGCCCTACCGATCAGTGACGAGGCGCTCGCCGGGGCCGAGGTCGCGCCCTACGCCCACCCCGGCCAGGACGCCCCGGAGGTCCGCTACCTGCACGAGCGGCGGACCGCGCTCGGCGGGCTCGTCCCGGCCCGCGAGGTGCGCCCGGCCGGGCTGCCCACCCCGGCGGACAAACCGTTCGCCGCGCTGCGCAAGGGCTCGGGCAGCCAGGAGATCGCGACGACGATGGCCTTCGTCCGGCTCGTCAAGGACCTGATGCGGGAGAAGGAGAGCGGGCGGCGCTGGGTGCCCATCGTCCCGGACGAGGCCCGCACCTTCGGCATGGAGTCGCTGTTCCCCTCCGCCGGGCTCTACTCCCCGGTCGGGCAGACCTACGATCCGGTCGACCGCGACCAGCTCCTGTACTACAAGGAGGCGACGGACGGCCAGATCCTCAACGAGGGGATCACCGAGGCCGGTTCGCTCGCCGACTTCACCGCGGCGGCCACCGCGTACGCCACGCACGGCGAGCCGATGATCCCGTTCTACATCTTCTACTCGATGTTCGGCTGGCAGCGGACCGGTGACCAGTTCTGGGCGCTGGCCGACCAGCTCGGGCGGGGTTTCGTCATCGGGGCGACCGCTGGCCGCACGACGATGACCGGTGAGGGCCTCCAGCACGCCGACGGCCACTCCCATCTGCTCGCCTCCACCAACCCGGCGGCGCTCTCCTACGATCCGGCGTTCGCCTACGAGGTCGGCGCGATCGTCAAGGACGGGCTGCGTCGGATGTACGGCCCCGACCCGGAGCGACAGGAGGACGTCTTCTACTACCTGACGGTCTACAACGAGCCGAAGACGCAGCCCGCGCAGCCGGAGGGCGTCACCGACGAGCAGATCGTCCAGGGTCTGTACCGCTTCCGGACGGCCGGCGAGCTGGAGCGGCCCGCGCCCCAGGACGCCCCCCGGATCCAGCTGCTGGCCTCCGGCACCGCGATCCACTGGATCCTCGACGCGCAGCGGATGCTGGCCGAGGAGTGGGGGGTGGCCGCCGACGTGTGGTCCGCGCCCTCCTGGACCGAGCTGCGCCGGGAGGCGCTGGAGTGCGACGCCGCGGCGCTCCGCGGCGAGGAGCGGCTGCCGTACGTGACGCGGGCGCTGGAGGGCGCGCCAGGTCCGGTCCTGGCCGTCAGCGACTGGATGCGTGCCGTTCCCGACCAGATCAGCCAGTGGGTTGAGCAGGACTGGTACTCGCTGGGCACCGACGGTTTCGGCCTGTCGGACACCCGCGAGGCCGCCCGGCGGCACTTCGGTGTCGACCCCCAGTCCATCGTCGTCACCGCGCTGGCGCGGCTGGCCCGCCGGGGCGAGGTCAAGCACGAGACGGTGCGCCGCGCCGCGGAGACCTACGGGCTCGGCTGAGCCGGACGGCGCGACGCCGGTGGTCGGGCGGCGGTGTGGGGCTTCGGCCCGCCGCGCCCGGAACGGCCCACCGGCGAGCGCGCGGTGGGCGGCACTCCCGGCGGACCCGCCGCCCACACGCGAACGGCCGCCGTGCCCCCGGAGGGGCGCGGCGGCCGTCGTCGTCAGACCGTTCCCGGTCCGGTCACTGCTCCCGTTGCATGTCCGGGTGGGTGCGCAGCTTGAGGAAGGCCGCGATCAGGCCGCCCCACACCACGACGATGGAGATGGTCATCATGATGATGGCTCCGGTGGACATCAGCTCTCCCTCCTCTTGCTGACCTGGCCCTGACCACCGGCTCCCGCGCCGGAGGAGGCGCCGTCGGCGGCGTCGTCAGCGTCGATGTTGGTGTCGTCGGTGGCGACGGGCTTGCGGGAGGACACCAGCGCCAGCAGCACGCCGACCAGGATCGCGCCGATGGCGACGCTCCAGCCGGTCCAGATCAGGAAGCTGGTGGAGTAGCCCTCGTAGTTCTCCTCGAACTCGCCACGGAGGCTGTCGAAGAGCATCCAGCCCAGGCCGACCGGGGTGATGACCCCCAGGCAGACCCGCCACCAGGTGCCCAGCCGGACGGCCGAGGTCTCGTTGACGTGCTCCTGGAACGCCGGGAGCTTGCGCACTCCCCAGCCCACCACCAGCAGGAAGACCAGCGCCGCGAGCACGATGCCGTAGGCGTTGATGAAGTGGTCCGCGGCGTCGAGGACCGGCAGGCCGACGTCCGTCGGGAAGATCGCCAGCGAGACGACGGCCAGCGCGCCGGTCACGCTCAGCACCGCGGTGCTCCGGCTCAGGTTCAGCCGGTCCTGCACGGACGAAACCACCACCTGCACGATGCTGATCAGCGAGGTGAGTCCGGCGATCGCCAGCGAGACGAAGAAGAGCACGCCGAACAGCTCGCCCATCGGCATCTCGGAGATCACCGTCGGGAAGGTGACGAAGGCCAGACCGGGGCCGCCGCCCACGACCTCGCCGACGCCGACGCCGTTCGCCTGGGCCATGAAGCCCAGTGTCGCGAACACGCCGATACCGGCCAGGATCTCGAAGGAGCTGTTGGCGAATCCGGCGACCAGTGCCGAACCGCTCAGGTCGGCCTTCCGCCCCAGGTAGGAGGCGTAGGTGACCATGATGCCGAAGCCGATGGAGAGCGAGAAGAAGATCTGGCCGTAGGCCGCGACCCAGACGCTGCCCTCCCCGAGCGCGCTCCACTCCGGCGAGAAGAAGGCGTCCAGGCCCTTCGAGGCGCCGTCCAGCGTGAGGGCCCGCACCACGAGGGCGCCGAAGAACAGCACCAGCATCGGGATGAAGACGCGGTTCGCCAGCTCGATGCCGCGCCGCACCCCCAGCCAGAGGATCACCAGCACGACGAGCCAGATGACCACCATGGGCCAGAAGACGCCGCCGACCCACTGGGTCGGCATCCCGGGCTCTCCGGTCTTCAGGAACTCACCCGCGAAGAACTCGTCGGGCTTGGACCCCCAGTCCTTGCCGAAGGAGAAACCCGCGTAGCGCAGCGCCCAGGCGAGGATCACCGAGTAGTACGCGGCGATGACGAAACAGATCGCGACCTGCCACCAGCCGATCGACTCGGCGGGCCGGGTCAGCCGCCGAAAGGCGAGTGGTGGCGACTTCCGGTACTTGCGACCGACGCCGTACTCCAGGATCAGCAGCGGTAGCCCAGCAGTGAGCAGCGCGATCAGGTACGGCAGCAGGAACGCCCCACCGCCGTTCTTGTAGGCCTCGGCGGGGAACCGCCAGATGTTCCCCAGCCCGACGGCCGACCCGATCGCGGCGAGCAGGAACCCGGAACGGGATCCCCACTGCTCACGAGTGTGGTTTGGCATAGTCAGATTCCTTGTTGTCTGTATAGGTAACAGAACGTTAGCAGCGGGCCCGTATTCTGCCCCTGGTGTTCACATTTCGGGAAGGCTTCAGAGCGGGATCTTTCGTTCGGTCCACCGCCGCACTGTGGGAAACGAGCCACTCCTCCGGTCCACGGTGTCCGCGACCCCTCCCGGAACACGGCCTTCCGGTGCCGGACGCGGGCCGCGCGCCGGTCGCCGTGAGGTACGTCACCGGACGCCGCCGCCCTGACCGTCCGCGTTCGCTCCCCCACCCGCCGCGCACCCGGCGTCCGGAATCCGAACCGGAGGCGGAGGGGACGGCGGACGAGAGAGGCTACCGGCGGCCACGCGGGCGACACGGATCCGAAGGGGAACCCGCGCGGACCCGGCGGGGGTGCCGGAGGGCCGCTCCGGCGGGCCCCGCGATGGTCCTCCCACCTGATCGCTTCACGAACGGTCCCGGTCAGGGGAGTTCACGAAGCCCGGCAGAATGACCACCATGCGCGCCTCGCGACTGATCCACATGGTGCTGCTCCTCCAGGCCCGCCGGACGATGACCGCCGCCGAACTCGCCGCCGAACTGGAGGTCTCCGAACGGACGGTGGCCCGCGACGCCCTCGCGCTCTGCGCGGCGGGCGTGCCGGTCTACTCGGACCGGGGACGGCTCGGCGGCTATCGGCTGGTCGACGGCTACCGCACCCGGCTGACCGGAATCGAGCGGAACGAGGCCGAGGCGCTGTTCCTCTCCGGTGTCCCCTCCGCCCTGCGCGACCTGGGCCTGGCCGACGCCGGTTCGGCCGCCCGGCTCAAGGTCTCCGCCGCCCTCAGCCCCGGGCTGGGGGACGCGCCGGAGAGCGCGGCGCAGCGCTTCCACCTGGACGCCCCCGGCTGGGACCGTGAGCAGGAGGCCCCGGCGCTGCTGCCCGAACTCGCGGAGGCCGTGTGGAGCGACCGCCGCGTCACCGTCCGTTACCGGCGGCGGAGCGGGGACCGGCCCGCGCGCGAGGTCGAACGCGAGCTGGAACCGTACGGCCTGGTGCTCAAGGCGGGCGTCTGGTACCTGGCGGCCCGCACCCGGGGCGACTGGCGGGTCTACCGGGTGGACCGCTTCACCTCGGTGACGCCCTGGACCACCGGAACCGGCCCCGAGGCCCCGCCTCCGGCCGGACCCGGCACCGACGGCGAGGAGGCGGGCGCCGAACCCGGACCGGACGGCGGACGCGCCGAGCCCGGTACCGAACCTGTTTCCCGACCCGGTACCGAACCCGGCGGGCCCGGGGGCGAGACGGCGTGCTCCGGTCCGCCGGAGGAGCTGGCCACCTCGCGGCAGGTCCCGGGGCAGCGGCACGGACCGGCCCGGCGCACCGGCCCGGAGCCGGGCGGCCCCGGGTCCGCCCAGCCGCCGCGCACCGCGCGGGACGCGGGGGCGCACTTCACCCGGGACGCCGCGTTCGACCTGGCCGCCTTCTGGGCGGAGCGGGCGGCGGAGTTCAACCGCTCGCTCCTCCGGGAGGAGATCACCATCCGGCTCTCCCCCGAGGGCGTACGGCGGCTGCGGCACGTGACGAGCCAGAGCGCGGCCGAGGCGGCGCTCGCCTCCGCCCCTCCCCCCAGCGACCCCAACGCCACCACGGCCCCGGCCCTGGTCCCGACCCTCCTTCCGGAGCCGGACCACGCCGCCCCGGACGCGGACCTGGACCCGGGCCCCGCCCCGGACACCGGCCCCTTTCCGGAGCCGGGCCTCGCTCCGGAGTCCGGGAGTTCCGGCTGGTCACCCGGCGCCGACTCCGCCACCGGCGCCGGGGTGGACGCCTCGGGGCGCCGTACCGTCCGTCTCGGGGTGGAGAACCTGGACGTCGCGTACTCCCAGCTGCTGGCGCTCGGCCCCGAGTGCGAGGTGCTGGACCCGCCGGAGCTGCGCCGCCGCTTCGCGGAGTCCGCCGCACGACTCCACGCCCTGTACCGGAACTGACCCCGCGAGAGGGGCACCGGCCAGCACGGCGGATCACCGGAGCTGTCCGAGCACGTCCGCACCTCCGCCCCGCCCCGCTCCCGGGGCGCCCGCCGCCAGTCGTCAACCGTCAACCGTCAGTCACCCGGGGACTCCGGGCTCCGGGCGCCCGGGCACCACCGGGTGCCGGGCGCCTCCGGCCAGCGGTAGCCGGTGGTCAGCGGTAGCCGGTGGTGTCCGCGGGCTTGCCCGGGAGCTGCACCTCGTCCCGGTACCGCCAGCAGTCCGGCGCTGAGCCGTCGACGTCGGTGAAGCCGTACTCGCGCGCCAGTCCGCCGCTGCTGAGCGCCTGCCCGTTCCAGCGGGCCACCTCGGGGTCGCTGGCCAGCGCCACCAGGGCCCGGCCGACGAACGCGGGGGACTCGGAGATCGCGAAGTACGGGTCCGTCGCCGTGCCGTCCCGCCAGTTCTCCTCGGTCACCCCGAAGTGCGCCAGCATCATCTCTGAGCGCAGCCAGCCGGGGGTGAGGCAGAGCGCGGTCGCGCCGTGGGCGGGTACCTCGTGGGAGAGGTCGAACGCCATCCGGATCGGCGCGCTCTTGGCCAGGTCGTAGTAGAAGGGCTCGCGGTAGTCGCGGTTGGACTCGGCGGTGCCGTCGGTGACCTCGACCACCAGCCCGCCGGGGTTCCGCAGCAGCAGCGGCAGCGCGAACCTGCTGGTGACGATGTGCGTCTCGATGCCGAGGCGCAGCATCCGCAGCCCGTCGTCCAGGTCGTGTTCCCACATCGGCCGGTCCCACTGGACGAGGTTGTCGCCGCCCCAGCAGTCGTTGACCAGGATGTCCAGCCGTCCCCGCTCCCGGTCGACGCGCTCGACCAGCGCCCGCACCGCCTCCGGGTCTAGGTGGTCGGTGGGGACGGCGACGCCGGTGCCGCCCGCCGCCGTCACCAGCTCACCGGTCTCCTCGATGGTCTCGTCCGCCCGGCCCGTCTCGCTGGTCCGCTCCCGGGTGGTGCGGCCGGTGACGTAGACCGTGGCCCCGGCCCGGCCCAGCTCCACCGCCATGCCCCGTCCGGCGCCCCGGGTGGCTCCGGCGACCAGCGCGATCTTCCCCTCCAGTGCCTTCCGCGTCTCCACGCCCTGCCTCCGTTCCGTTCCGTGCCGCGCCCCGTGCGCGGCACGGACAGCAGTCTGCGGGGGAAACCCGACGTCTCCTGTCCGGTTTCCGGCGTGGTTCCGACGAGCCTGGCCGGGGGGGAGCGGAAGGGCTCCGTGGCCGCGCGGTACCGGCATGCGCGGTACGGACACGCACGGCGCGGCATAACGACTGGGCACGTCCCGGATAACGACCGGGCCGCATCCGGGGGACTCCAGGTGCACGGCCGCGCCGTGGGGCGGATGCTGGGGGCGTGATGGACGAGATGGAGTTCTGGGCGCTGATCGACTCGACCCGGGCGGCGGCCGAGGGCGATCCGGACGAGCAGGCCGACCTGCTGGTCGAGCGGTTGACGCAGCTCGACCGGACGCGGTGACCTGCTTCGCGCAGCACTTCGAGTCCCGTCTCAACCGGGCTTTCCAGTGGGACCTGTGGGCGGCCGCCTGGATCCTGCTCGACGGGGCGAGCGACGACGTGTTCGACGCCTTCCGCTGCTGGCTCATCAGCCAGGGCCGGGAGGTCTTCGAGGGCGCCGCTCACGACGCCGACTCCCTCGCCGATACCCTGCCGGAGTTCGACGAGGAGCTGGACGGCGACGCGGAGGACCTCGGCTACGCCGCCGACGAGGCGTACGAGCGGCTGACCGGCCTCGAACTGTCCGAGGCCGACCTTCCCGACCCGCCGGGCGACCCGCTCGGACAGCCGCTGGATCTGGAGGACGAGGAGGCGCTCGCGGAGCGGCTGCCCCGGCTCTGGCAGCGTTTCCGCGCGCCCTGACGACTCCGGGCCTGCCGAACGGCGACGGCGACGGTAACGGCGACGGGCCAGACGGACGGACGCGCTGGCCGGACTGCGGCTCGCCCGGACTGCGGCTCGCGCCGGAGGGCGGGGTCTGGACGGGCGGGGGCTAGGCGGGCGGGGCGGGGCGCGGGGGGCCCAGCCAACGGCCCATCAGTATGTCGTCGACGTACTCCCCCTCCAGCAGGAACTCCCCCGGCAGCACGCCCTCCACCTCGAATCCGGCCGCCGTGTACAGCCCCCGCGCGGGGACGTTGTGGCCCAGCACCCGGAGCGTCACGCGCTCGGCGCCCTGGGCGCTCGCCCACTCGCAGGCGGCGTCGAGCAGCGCACGGGCGACCCCCTGGCCACGCGCCCACTCGTCGACGGCCAGCCCCTGGATCTGCCGCACGTGCGCGTTGCTGGCCAGCGGCGTCGCGAGGGCGACCTGGACGTAGCCCGCGATGCCCGCCTCCCCCAACTCCGCGACGAGGAAGTCCTGGAACGGGTGGGTGGCGTCGTAGAACGCCGGGTACGGGGGGCGCGGCCGGGGCAGCACGGAGTGCAGCGTCGACCAGGTGCGCCGATCCAGTTCAGCGAGCGCGGGCTCGTCGTCCGGGCTCGCCGCGCGGATGCTGATCTCAGAGGCCATGGTCGATACGGTGCACCGCCACGCGCCGCACGTCCAGCACGCCCCGGGGGGCTGGCCCACGGCGGGCGGGCGTCCGACGTCCCGTCAGACGGGTCACCCGGGCGCCGCCGGTCGCCGGGATGACGGGGGAAGTGCCGCGCGGGCGTGGCCCGTCGGCGGGGGCGGGAGGGCAGGATGGGGCGCATGCGTATCGCGGTCACCGGTTCCTCCGGACTCATCGGCAGCTCGCTCCTCCGCTCCCTCCGTGCCGACGGACACGAGGTCGTCCGGCTCGTCCGGCGCCCCGCCCAGGCCGGGGACGAGGTGGAGTGGAACCCGAAACGGCAGTACGTGGACGCCGACGGGCTCGTGGGCTGCGAGGCGGTGGTGCACCTGGCGGGTGCCGGGGTGGGTGACCACCGCTGGACCGCCGCCTACAAGAAGGAGCTGCGGGACAGCCGGGTGCTGGGTACCGCCGCCCTCGCCGAGGCGCTGGCCTCGCTCGACTCCCCGCCGCACACCTTCCTGGTGGGCACCGCCATCGGCTACTACGGGGACACCGGGGACCAGCGGGTCGACGAGTCCGCCCCGCCCGGGCGCGGGTTCCTGGCCGACCTGGCGCAGGAGTGGGAGGAGGCCGCCGCTCCGGCCGAGGAGGCGGGCATCCGCACCGTCTACGCGCGCACGGGACTGGTGGTGTCCCGGAAGGGCGGGGCCTGGGGCAGGCTCTTCCCGATCTTCAGGGCGGGGATCGGTGGCCGCCTGGGCGACGGCCGCCAGTTCTGGAGCCATATCGCGGAGCACGACCACATCGCCGCCCTCCGGCACATCCTGGATCACGACGGTCTCTCCGGGCCCGTCAACCTCACCGCCCCGGAGCCGGTGACCAACCGGGAGGTGACGGCCGCGATGGGGCGGGTGCTGCACCGCCCGACGCTCTTCGCCGTGCCCGCGCCCGTACTGCGGCTCGTCCTCGGGGAGTTCGCGACGGACGTGCTAGGCAGTCAGCGGGTGATTCCCCGTCAACTCCTGGACTCTGGCTTCGACTTCGCCTTCCCAGCCATCGACGACGCGATCCGCGCGGCGGTCCACGGCTCCTCCTGACCCCCACACCCCGCTTCTCACGCCCGGCTTCCCACGCCCCTCACTTCCGCCATCCCCGCTCCCCCGGGCCGCGCGGCCCTCTCCCCCCGCTCCTCCCTACTCGCTGCTTCCCGCTGCTCCCCCGCTCCGCGCAGGCGCGCGATGCGGGGGAGGCGCACGGGGGGCGCGTGGCGGAGGCGTACGGGAGGGGGGCCGGGGACGTACGGGAACGTACGGACCCGGGGTACCCGGAGGGGTACGGGGAGGTGCGCGGACGCGCGGGGCACGGGACGCCAGGGCCCGGGCGTACGGGAGGAGAGAGGGAGAGGCGGGCCGTGGGGACGGACGGGGACGGGAGGGGGACGGGAACGAGGGGGGTGGACGGGGCGGGCGCGCGAGGCGAGGCACGGGGGATGCCCGAGGAGTGCGGGACGGCGCACAACATCGCAGCTCAGCATGTGAGGGCGCACTGTTGAGGAGACGCGCGCCCCACCGTTTCGAAGTATGCGCCGCTGTGCCACCGTGATGCGCGGCACGCGACTGGCCGCCACGGTCACCCTGCGTAGAGTCCTCGGGGACGCCGAGCGGGGAACCACGCGCGGCAGTCGGAGGACCCATCCCGGTGGGGGCAACCTGGGGCGCCCCCACCGCGCGGCGACCACGGGAGGCACCGTGTCTGGCAGCACCGCACGCGCGAACACCGGCCGCACACCCACCCCGGACACCGATGTGGTCATTGTCGGGGCCGGACTCGCCGGACTCGCCACCGCCCACCAACTCACCACCGCGGGGCTGCGGGTGACGGTGCTGGAAGCCGAGGACCGGGTCGGCGGACGCATGGCCACCGACCGGGTGGACGGCTACCGCCTCGACCGGAGCACCGGGCTCGTCAGCGCCGACTGGTCGGAGATGGCCCAACTCCCGGGCCTGGCCGGGCTGGTGCTGCGGCCCTTCAGCCCCGGAGCGCTGCTCCACGCGGACGGCCGCACCCACCGGGTGGGCAGTCACCAGCGGTCCACCGCCGTCCGACTCCCGTACACACCCCAGCAGTTCACACCCCGCACCCGCGCGGGCCGGATCCGCGCCGACCACAGGACCCGGGGCGCGCTCGACGCGGCGCGCGTGCTGACCAGCACCCGGGGCCGGACGGCGCGGACGGAGGCGCTCGACCTGGTACGACTGCGGGTGGCGCTGGCCCGCCTCGCCTCGCTGCCCGTCGATGAGCTAGCCGGACGCGTCGAACTCCCCACCGCCCAGGCGCTGTCCCAGCGCGGGCTCCCGGCCCGTACCGTCGAGTCCCTGGTCCGGCCGCTGTTGGAGGCGCTGCTCTGTGATCCGGAGCTGGGCACCTCCAGCCGGGTCGCCGACCTGACGCTGCGGAGCTTCGCGCGGGCCGGGCTCTGCCTGCCCGCCGGGGGCCTCGCGGCCGTCCCCGAACTCCTCGCCGCCGGGCTGCCGGAGGGCACCATCCGCACGGGGGTGCGTGCCGAGGCGCTGACCACGCACGCGGTCACCACCGAGAGCCACGGCACGCTCAACTGCCGGGCCACGCTGGTCGCCACCGGTGCGGTGGACGCGGCCCGGCTCCTTCCGGGGCTGCGCGTACCGGAGTTCCACCCGGTGACGGTGCTGCACCACGCCGCGCACGAGCCACCGCCCCGGCACTGCTCGGCGCTGCTGGTCGACGCGGACGCGCGTGGCCGAACCGGGGACCGCGCGCACGCGGGTCCGGTGAGCCACTCCTGGGTCAGCACCGCCGTCGACCCCTCGCGCGCGCTGCCCGGCCGCACCCTGGTGACGAGCGTGGTGCTGGGCCCGCGCGCCGCCGAGGCGACCGCCACCCTGGACGCCGCCGCCCGGCCCCAACTCGCCGCGCTGCACGGGGCGTCGACTGCCCGTTGGGAGCTGCTGGCGGCCTTCCACGACCCACGGGCGGTGCCCGCGACGCCCACGCCCCACGATCCGAACCGTCCGGTGCGGCTGCTCTCCGGGCTGTACGTCTGCGGTGACCACCGGGACACGAGCACCGCGCAGGGCGCCCTGACCTCGGCGGGCCGCGCGACCCGGGAGATCCTGCGCGACTTCGGCATCCCCCTCACCGACACCGACAGCTCCCTGAACGCCGTCGCCTGAGTCTCCCCACGTCCCAACCACCGCCGTCAGAAGGGTGGTTGACGGCACCCGCGAACTCACCCCCGGTGGGCGGGGGCTGGACCCGGAGTTCGGGACGGACCCGGCGGGCGGGCGTCAGTCCGGTGCGACGCGGGTGCCCCAGCCCATGGTGACGCTGAGATCGTCGGCCCATGCGAGGCGGTGGGCACCGACGCCCTCGGCGGTGTCCGGCCGCATCCGCTCCACGACGCGACGGGCGCCCTCCGCGTCCAGCCCGGTGGCGCGGAGCACGGCCTGGGCGAACATGCCGGTCCGGTGCACGCCAGCGGAGCAGTGGATGACCACTCCGGCGCCCTCCCACAGCGTGCTGGCGACCCGCGTGGCAGCGCCCGCGAGTTCGCCGTCGCGGGTGGCGGGCGGGACGCAGCCGTGCGCGAGGTCCACCCACGTCCACTCAAGTCCCGCCCGACGGGCGGCCGTTCCGACGACACGGGCGCCCTCCCGGGCCGAGAGCAGGGTCACCAAATGGGTCACGCCGAGCGCGGACAGACCCGGTAGCGCCCGCACTTGGGGGCGACGGCTCGGACCCAGCGCGCCACCACCCACCGGCACCAGCCGCACCGTCGCCGTTCGTGTCATGTCGTCAGGCTAGGACGCGCGGCTCGTCCCGCTCCAGCGCTTTCGGCACAGGCACCGCACAGGCCGCGTCGGGGCCGCACGAGGCGCGGAGGGAGGCGGCTCGGGTACCGCCGCCGCGTCCCGCCGGCCGCCCGCCGGAGGCGGGTGGGACGGGTGGCGACGAGGGGGCCACGGGACACCCAAGAGAATCGAACACATCTCCCGAACTCCCGGATGACCAGCGGGTTCTGTCAGTGCCCGGCGGTATTCTGGAGTCAGAATCCAGGAGGGTTCACCTCGATTCCAGGAGGTCGCTGATGTCCGTTTCCAGCTCCACTCCGACGTTCCAGACGACATTCCCGATGACCTTCCCCGTGGCCCTGCGCAAGCAGCCACTCCCCGCCGGTCAGCCCCGCGAGTGGTACGAGGCACACAACCGTCAGCTCAAGGCGATGCGGATCGCGATAGCGCTGCTCGACACCGGCGTCTACACCGCCCGGCAGGCGCGGGACCGCACCATCGCGGCGACGGCGGCCAAGATCGGCGTGCACCCTCCGTCCCGTACCACCTGCCGTCTGGTGCGGAGCCTGCTCCCGGCCGACCAGCCACGGTGAACCGCCGCGCCCGGCGGCTGGCCGACCAGCCGGGCGGTTCCCCCTAACGCGACGCCGCACACGGCCAGTTCGACGGGCAGGCGCGCCCGGCCCCTTCGGTGGGGACACACACCCCAGCCTGTTCGGTGCGGACGTGCACCCCGTCCGTCCGGCGGGGTACGGGGCGGCCGTCTCGGCACGGCCGCCCCGCCCCCGCCCCGTCGGCGGCGTCACGGGGCGTGGCTGAGCATGGGCCGGGGAGACAGCAGCACGGCGGCGCCCGCGGCCAGTGTCGGCAGCACCGCGGCCGTCGCCGGGACGACCTGCGCCAGCAACGCGCCCGGGAGCAGCAGCCGTTCAAGGAAGTGCCAGACCAACGCGGGGCGGGTGCACGGCGCGTGGCCCGGAGGACGGAGGAGGCCGAGCACCCGGAGAGCGCACAGCACGGCGCATCCCAGCAGCAACAGCGTGGCGCTCGTGGGCGGTTCGGTCATGGTCGCCGGAAGCGCGAGGCAGAGCAGGTAGGTGGCGAGCGCGAGCGTGGTCAACAACCGGACGGTGCGGCGCGGCCCGTGGCGAACGGGGAAGGTGCCACAACCAGCCGCGCGGTCGGTGCCCAGGTCGTGCAGGGCCAGCAGCAGGTTGCTGAACACGCCCTGTAGACCCAGCAGTACGGCGGTGAACCACAGCCACCCCGGGGGCCAGGGCGCGCTGTAGCAGGCGCCCGCGAGGAAGGCGCAGACCGGGCCGGACACGCCGGACAGCAGGTCGCCGAGAAGGCCCCGGCGTTTACCCCAGCGCCCGTAGAGCCCGTAGAGGCCCACCGCCGCGCCGAGGAACACCAGCGCGTGCCAGTTGACGGCGAGCGCCGTGCCCAGCACGGCCACGGCGGCGACTCCGGCGCACCGCGCGACGGTGGCGCCGGAGATCCGGCCGGAGGGGATCGGGCGGTGCGGCTTGGCCAGTTGGTCCTCGTGCCGGGTGAGGTAGTCGGCCATGTACAGGGCGGCGGCGCAGGCGAGCGCGCCAGCGCAGGCGGCGAGACCCAGCACCGGGAGCCGAGCGCCGCCCGGCGGCGCGGACATCGCGGCGCCGAGCCCGGTGACCAGGGCGATGACCGTGAGGTCGTAGATCCGGAGCGTCTCCAGATGACCGGCGGTACGGGAACGGGACGGCTCGGGGCGCGGGAGGGGAGAGAAGGGGGACGTGCTGGCCTCCGGGCTCGAAGGGCTCGCCGGTGAGGGCGAGTTGCCAACCGTCCACCGACCGCGTTTCCGAATCGGCACTGCCATCGGGCGGGATCCTTCCCGGGCCGTCGACGAATCCACCCGCACCCCGGTTCACCACTCGTTCGAGTGATGGCCGGTCCGCCCACCCCACGGGAGCCCGCCCCACATCGGCCGCCGCCACCCCAGCTCACCCGTCCACCACCACTCACTCGTCCACCGCCGCTGCCGCCGAGCCCACCGAGCCCTCCGGACCGTCCCGACCACGCAGCTCATCGCCACCGGCTCGGCCCCCAACAGGGGGATCCTCCAAGCCACTTGCCCGCGCAGCGGCCTCCCGGCACCCGTATCCGGGCCCGCTCCCGCACAAAGAGGCCGCCCGGACGTGGAGAGATCACCTCCCGTCAGTCAGCACCCGCTCCCGCACGGCGGGCCAGCCCGATCCAGCCCACCCCGGTTTGCGCAGGGCGGCTCCGCTCCCGCAAGGCCCTCCCAGGCTCCGCAGGACCGTCCCCGTTCCGCGGTGACCTCCCATTCCCACTGGCCGTACCGGTTCGACGGCATCCTCGCGAAGGCCACCCCGAGTGTGGGCAGGCCACTTACCCCACATTGGCCTGCGCTCCCTACTCCCGGCCGTTCTACCGTTCCCGGCACGCGCCGCTTCCTCGTCGACACCTTCACCAACCGCCCCCTCCCCGGCAACCCAGCGGGCGACTGCCCGTTCCCCGGCCCCCCACTTGGCCGGAGGACGGCCAGACGCAACGGGTGGCCGCCGAACTGAACCAGTCCGAGACGGCGTTCGCGCTGCCCGTACCGGGTGAGGGCGCGACGGACCGGGAGGTCCGCTGGTTCACCCCGGCCGCCGACCGGCTCCCAGGCGTCGGCCCGCACGGGGCGCGTTCTGCGGCGACGGCGACACCGTGGGGGTCTCGAAGCAGGGACGGGTCTACCACTGCCGCGACGGTCGTTGGAGGCGCTGACACACGGCAGCAGCAGTGTCCCGATCCGCTGGGCCGAGACACTGCTGACCGGTAGGGCTACGTGACGAGGTTCTGGAGCCGAGTCACACTGGCGTGCCAAGTGCCGTCACAGCAACTCAGCTTGGCTCCGAGTTCGTGTGTTCGGGTGGCTCCCTCGGCCAGCCACTGGCGGGTGAGTGAGTGGAGCCGTTCGAGCGCGGGCGAGTCGGGAGCATCCGCGATGACGAGTTCGTCGGTGGCGATGGCCGCGTGAGCTGAGCCGTCCGCGGTCCGCATTCCGACTCCGATGCCGACGCCCTCGTCGTGGACTGCTTCGAGGAGTCCTTGAGGCCCGGCTGCGATGAGCCAGTTCTTGAAGTGGGAGTAGTCGTCGCCGGACGCTCGCCCCTGGATGGTGTGGGGCCGGTCCCGGAGTACGGCCAGGAGTGCGGCGGCCGTGCGGGGTAGGTCGGCTCCGAGAATGGTGAGCTCGAACTCGGGCCGTCCCGGGTCGACTGCTCGGGAGACGGATGTCGCGGGCCGCGGGGCGACCATCGGGGTGTAGCCGCCGTGGTGGACGGCGACCTGCCGCGGCAAGTGGTGTTCGTCCACCGTGACATGGGCGATGGCGTAGGCGCCAGGCAGGTCGGCGATGCGTATACCGCTGATCAATGACCCGCCGGGCTTGAGTTGTTGGAGCCACGCGTCCGGGATGGCGGGCGGGGTGGTCCCGATGAGGATGCGGTCGTACGGCGCCTGGGACGGGTGGCCGAGGAGGCCGTCCGCGGTGACCGCCCTGGCCCGGTAGCCGTGCTCGGCGTACAGCTTCTGGGCCCGCTCGGTGAGCTTGGGGTCGATGTCGACGGTCGTGACCTGCCCCTGTGGTCCGACGATGTGGTCCATGAGGGCGGCCGAGTAGCCGGACCCGGTGCCGATCTCCAGGACGTTCACGCCGGGGCGTAGGTCCAGCGTGCGGACGTGGCGGTGTGTGACGGCGGCCGGGGTGCACGGGCGTACCGCCTGGCCGTCGGCGCCGTGGAAGGGCTCGGCGGGCACAGCACGGGCCGCCTTCGCGACGGAGTCCTGCCGGGGTGTTGCTTCGTTCATCGGTCGGTCCTCGGTCTTCAGATGCGAAGGGTGACGTGGAAGGGGCGGTCGGCGGTCTCGGGCTCGCCGACCGGGCCCAAGCTCGCCGACCCACGCCCGTACTACCTGCTGGACCCCGCGGCGCTCACGGTCGCACCGGCGGAGGCCGCGTCGAGCAAGATCGCGGCGACCGTCGCCCCGAAGGTGGACGTCGATGCCCTACGGCCCGTGGCCATGGGTGGCGGTCGGGAGCGTTGCGATGAACCGGGCCGGCGTTCGCGTCGGGAAGGCCGCTGGCTACTCCGACCTGGAGTTCGCCTTCCTCATGGAGGCGGGACTGATCAGTCCGCGGACGGTGGCGGTGACGCGCCCGTCTCCACGTGGGGGGCGCGCTCACCGAGCGGCAGCTCACGCACACCGACCCGGCGCACCCATGCGCGTGCTCACGCGCGCGGCCACGCCCCGCCGAACCAGGAAGAGGTCCACCCATCTCCAATTGGACTTTGATGTCGAGTGATTGGCCTCCTACTGTGCCGGGCATGCGCCTTTACATCGTTGACGCCTTCACCGACCGGCCCTTCCTCGGCAACCCCGCGGGCGTCTGCCCGCTCCCCGGCCCCACGTGGCCGGACGAGCACTGGATGCAGCAGGTGGCCGCCGAGGTGAACCACTCCGAAACGGCGTTCGCGCTGCCCGTGGCGGGCGGCGGGGCGACGGACTGGGAGATCCGCTGGTTCACCCCACGCGTCGAGACCAACCTCTGCGGCCACGCCACACTGGCCACCTCCCACATCCTCCGCACCGAACACGGGCTGGCCGGCACCCTGCACTTCGCCAGCCGGTACAGCGGCCCGCTCCACGCCCAGCTGCTTCCGGATGGCGAGATCACCCTGGACTTCCCCGCCGCCCCCGGTGAGGAGGCACCCGTACCGGACGGGCTGGCCGAAGCGCTGGGCGTCCAGCCGGAGTCCGTCCACCGCACCGGGGCGCTCGGCGACCTGCTGACCGTCCTGCCCGACGAGGCCGCCGTGCGGCGCCTCGACCCCGACCTGTCCGCCCTCGCCGAGGTGATCCGGAACGCGGGGCTGCGCGGCGTGATCGCCACCGCCCGGGCCACGGAGGGCGCGGTCTACGACGTGGTCTCGCGGTTCTTCTCCCCGGCCGAGGGCATCCCCGAGGACCCGGTGACCGGCAGCGCCCACACCGCGGTCGCCCCCTACTGGTCCGCCCTGCTCGGCCGGAAGGAGCTGACCGCCTTCCAGGCGTCCCCGCGCACGGGGGTGATCCGCACGGCGGTGCGGGGTGACCGCGTCGACCTCACCGGGCGCGCGGTGACCGTCTGGTCCGGAACCCTCCACAACGAACCCACATACAGCGCGGGTTGAGCCGGTCGGACCGTTCGGTCCCGTGGAGCCGGGAGGTTCGCGGGGTGGCGCGCCCTTCGCGGTGCGTGGTGCGCCACCCCGCTCCGCCACGGTCTGGCCACCGCCCGCCCCTCCACGGCCTCCCTCTGGTAGACCGCCGGGCCTACGCCGATCAACCGGCGGACGCCCAGCGTCCGTTGCCGCCGTCGCGCCACCCGTACCGCCCCTTGCCGCCCCTCTCCGCCCTGCCGTTCGTGGGACCCGTGCCGCTCGTCACGGCTCGTCGGCGGCCGCTCCGCACGGTGATCCGTCCGGTCAACTCGACCAGGGCAGCCGGACGTCGACGCGGAACACCACTCCGCCGGAGGGGTCCCGGTGCATGCCGTGGTCGGCGGTGCCGCCCACCAGCCGCACCCGTTCGACGAGCCCCGTCAGTCCGGCGCCGGAACCCGGTACACCACCCGCAGCCGGAACGGTGGAGGCCGCGCCGTCCGGCTTGCCCCCAACCACCCCTTGTACGTGTCCGGTTCGTACGTCCTTCGGACGCTGCCGCGAGGCGGGCTGCGAACCCTCGGCACCCGGAACCGGGTTGCTGAGGCTGACCAGCAACTCCCCGTCCCCGGCGGGGTGCAGGGAGACCGACACCGATTGTCGGGGGGCGTGCTTCCGGGCGTTGGTCAGCCCCTCCTGCACCACCCGGTACACCGCGCGGCTCACCGCCGGGGGCACCGGCACCTCTCGTGGAGCGCGGTCGTCGAGCACGACCGGCGTTCCCGCGCTCCGGGCCTCCTCCACCAGCCGCTCCAGCGCCTCCACTCCGGGCTGCGGAACGGTCCGCGTCCGCTCACCACCGTCGTTCCGCAGCACCCCGAGGATGTCGCGCAGCTCCTCCAGCGCCTCGTGCGCGCTGGTGCGGATGGTGTGGGCCACGTACTCCACCTCCTCCCGGGGCATGTCGGCACGCAGCTCCAGCGCTCCCGCGTGCACGCTCACCAGCGAGAGACGATGCGCCAGCGAGTCGTGCATCTCCCGTGCTATGCGCTGCCGTTCGAGCGCGCGGTGCTGCTCGGCGTCCCGCTCGGACGCCTGCTCCGCCTGGACGACGGCGGTGCGCAGCCCGCCGATCAGCTCCCGTCGGCGGCGCACCCGGACCCCCCAGTACAGGACGGGGACCGGTATCACCAGTGAGAGGAGCACGAACAGCAGCGCCGAGCCGAGCGCGTTCAACTCCAGTGCGGCGAAGTCCGGATCGGGCCGTACCGCGCCGAGCGGAGCGGTGGCCACCGCATGCACCAGCCACACCCAACACGTCGTCCGCCACGACCGGTTGGCGGCCACGGTGAACAGCGAGACGAGGACCGCCAAACCGACGATGTCCGTGACCGCCACGCCCGGCAGCACGGCGACGGCCACCCCCACCGGATGGCGTCGGCGCCACCACAGCGCGAGGCAGCCAGCGGAGGTCAGCGCCAGCGAGGTGGCCCCGTAGGCGAGGGAGACCTGGCCACGGTCGAACTCATCGGCCGCCATCATCCACGCGAACAGTGCGGCCCCGAGGACCGCGAGGACGTCCACGACACGCTGCCGCCCGGTCAGCCGGCCCGTCGGCTCGGCGGCGGTCCTCCCCCGCCTCGCCTTCTTCAACCCGCCTGCCGGTGGCACGGGTTCGGGACCGGTGTCCAACTCACGGGAGTCGGAGGGCGGTTCGGGCTCGGACGGCCGGGTCGGCGGCGGCGGGGCCGACAGCGGTCGGGTCGGCCGCCCGGTGGACGGGACGCCCGTCATGAGCGGACCAGCGGACGCCAGAACTGCCGCGTGGACTCGTCCCGTACGACGTACCCGAGCTTCTGCACCTCGTGGCGCAGCTCCCGGATATCCGTCCGGGACTTCTTACGCAGCGCCGTCTCCCGCGCCTTCAGCAGGACATGGACGGCGTACGGCAGATCGGGGAGGTCCGGCACCCACCGCCGGTACAACCCGGCGTACGGATCCCCCTCCCGCCACGCGTAGCCGTGCTCGGTGAAGGCCACCGCGACCGCCTCCACGGGCGGTTCGCACTTCTCCCGCAACAGCTGCCTCGACTCCGCGTCCAGTAGCACGAGTTGACCCCCGTCGACGAAGACGACGTGCACCTCGGTACCGTCCACGCGCTGAGTGTCACCGTCCGCCTCCACCTGGATCGTCGTCCCGTCGACGGTGAGCCGCATGCACATCAGCAGCAGCACGCAGCCGACGCCGATACCCAGCACTCCCCCACCACCCACACACGCCAGCCGCGTTCCGAACCCGTCACCGAAGGAGGCGACCAGCTCGAACGGGCCCTGCATAGGAGCCCAGCGCAGCCCCGCGACCCAGTCGGCCACCCACGGCAGCACCAGCCCCAACACCGCGCCCAGCAACGGCACTCCGAGCAGCAGCACCGCCCGGTCAGCCGGGGTCGGCCCCACGACCGTCGGCTCCCGCCGCCCCTTGCCCAACGAGACTCCCGCCGCCCCCTCGGCACCACCATCGACCCCGTCGGCGGCCGCGTGGGCACCCGCCGTACCGGCCGAGCCGTCGTCCCCACCAGACCCGTCATCCGTCAGGTTGGTCTCCCTGGGGGCCCGATCGGCGCGGCCGTGGGCCTTGTGGACCCCGATGGCGCTCCCGTCGGGGACCCTGTTGGCAGCCCCGTCGGGGGTCCCGTCGGCGGCGGCGGCGGCCGGTGCGCCGGGCTCGTCCGCCGACTGCCCGTGCGGGCCGCGCACCCCGGCGGCGTCCCCCAGACCCTCCGGCCCGTCCCGGCCCTCGGGCCCATCCAGTCCCCTCGACCCATCCGGCCCGCTCAACCCACCGGGCCCACCGCCGGGTCCCCGACCCCCTCGCTGCTGGCTCTCGTCCGCGCTGGTCACGCTCTGCTCCTCCACCCGGGCACGGCCCACCTCCGCTGGCCGGAGGGGCCGGATCAGTCATCCCCGCCGACGCTAGAGGACGGTCACACGCTCCGAACAGCCAACGAAAGTCGAGAACCCCGCCGCCACCCCCCACCTTTCGCCACCCCACCCCGCCGGACGGACCCCGGCCGCCTCCCCCGCTCCCACCGCCCGCCCACACCCCACCGGGGCACCCACACCCCACCGGGACGAGCGAGGGCTCGAACTCAGCCCGCGCCCAGCTCGCCACGTCCGACGGCCGACGTGAACGAGACCCAAGTGACCAACGTGAACGTCACGTTCGGCCCCTTCGGCACCTCGGAGTCCCGGAAGGGCACGGTTCCCTGGGCGACCAGCCCCGGCGCCCATTCGACGCAGTCGCCGTTCTGGCCGCTGTGGCTGGGACTTGAACCAGGTGACGTGACAGGCGGTGCTGTGCGGCATGTGGCCTCCATCAGCCACCGGATGGCTACCCACGACACAGGCCCCGCCATCCGTGGGAGGGATGACGAGGCCAGCGGGGGTCTGGAGTCGGCTCGCGCTCAACTCGCCACGATCGCAGGCGGCGAACGGTCGGGGGTGAACGGTGAAGGATGCGCGGGGCGTCCGGAACCGACCCCGGTCCCATCAGCCCCGCCGTGCGCTAACGCGTGGGAAGGTCGCCGTTCTTGAGAGACGAGACGAACGACGTCCACTCGTTCGCGGAGAACACGAGCGCCCCGGTCTCCGGGGTCTTCGAATCACGAACCGGCACCGCCCCGAGGAAGCCGTCAGCGACCTCTACGCACTCGCCGTTCCCCTGACTCCTGCTGGACTTGCGCCATGTGGCGCGGGTGAGGTCCATTCCCGCGCCTCCTGTGTTGTTCGGCAAGTGGCCTCCTTCGGTGGCCCCATGGCTACCCGCACACGTGCCGTGGGATCCGTGAAGCGAACGCCGCGCCGTGGGACTCAGCGTGAGCGGCCGTGAGCTGACGCAAGAACGCCCCGAGACAGACCAGTTGGGACCGTCCCGAGGCGCTTCGTGATTCATCAGGTCACCGTTGGCGCATGCCTACAGCTCGACGAGGCACAGGTGAGGGCGGGGCGGCGGGTTCCTCCCACTGACCCGACAACCGGCCCACACAAGACATTTGGGAGCGACAACGTGAGCACGTCAGAGGTACGCGATGCGAAGACGGACCCGGTGTCGAAAGCGGAGCGGGAGCACCGCGAGTGGAAGCGGGAGCGGTGAGCGTGTATCGGGTGTTGGCCCGGGCGTGGGTGGCTGGGCGGTTACTGCTGTGGAGGCGTTCGTGAACGGGTGGGTGGTGACGTTCGGTTACGCGGTCGCGGTCGGTGCGGGGTGACGGTCTACCTGTGGTGTGTGCTGGCTTCTCGGGCCTCAAAAGGTGATACGGCCGGTGTGGGTGTGGGGTCGGCGGAGGGGTTTGTTGGGGTGGGTGCGGGGGTGTGGTCTGAGGGGCGGTGCGGGTTGTACTGCGGGCGGGACGGTGTACGGGTGACCGCTTTCCGTACGGTCGCGATGCCGTGGGGCCGGCTCCAGTTGTTCGGGGGTGTGCCGTGTTTGCGTCAACTGATCGTGTCACCCCACCACGACCACGACCACGCCCACCTGAACCCACCCTCACCAGCCCACCCCCGCCTCAACCCGCAGCCACCACAACGGCGTTGATCGCGCCACGCCACACCAGCCCGCTCCGGGAACGCCACCGTCACCCTTCTCCCCACGGGACGCCCCCGGAGCGACCCCACGGCAGGGGCAACCGGGGGTCGGTGTGGGCGAAGGGGATGGCGATCACGCTGACGCCATGTGGGTACTCTGGGCGACATGCGTTCCTGACTCCGCCCTCCCCACGCGCGAGGCGTCCCTGCCCCGTGGGGTGACGTGTCCGACGGACCAGGTCACGCATGCCTTCCTCACCGCCCTCCCCCACGCCGACCCGACGTCGGCCACCCCCGCCCGCCCACGGGCGCCAGTGCCGCGCCCGGGCTCCACCTCGCGTGACGTGGCCGTCGGCGCCTCCGCGTCGCACGGCTCATATCCACCACCACCCGGCGGAACCCCAGGGAGACACACATGATCAACACCCGACTCGACGGAGCGAACGTCCTGGTCACGGGCGGCGCGGGGAACATCGGCGGGGCCATCAGCCGCGCCTTCGCGGCGCAGGGCGCGCGGGTGGCGATCCACTACCTCGCGCAGGACCCTCCCGCCCCGCAGGGGACGGAATGGGGGCATTTCACACCCCGGCCGGAAGCCGCCGAGGCGTTGGCGCGGGAGCTGGGCAACGGTTCGTTCGCCGTCAGCGCGGACCTCTCCCGCCCTGAGGCGACAGGTCAGTTGGTGACGGAGGTGGTCCAACGCCTGGGCACACTCGACGTGTTGGTGAACAACGCGGCCCACTGCGAGCTGCCGGACGACGTGGACACCTACACACCCGACTCGTTGCGACGGCACTACGAGGTGAACACGATCGCTCCCGCGACGCTCATCGCGGAGGCGGTGCGGAGGCGGACGGACGACCAGCCGCTGTCCGTCGTCAACATCTCGACGGACGCCGCGCGGGCCTTCCCCGGCCAGACCGGCTACGGCACGTCGAAGGCCGCCCTCGAAGCGGTCACCCGGGGCACCGCCCTGGACCTGGGCGGACGGGGCGTCCGCGTCAACGCCGTCGCCCCGGGGCCGGTACAAACCGGGTGGATGGGTGAGGAACTGCTCGCCCAGGTACGGGAGATGGTGCCGCTGGGACGTGCCGGGGAGCCGGAGGACATCGCGGACGCCGTGGTCTTCCTCGCCTCACACCAGGCCCGGTGGATCACGGGTCAGGTCCTCCAGGTGGCCGGGGGTCACGCCCTCTGACAGCCACCGGAGCATCCCCCGCAGCACGAGGGGACACCCGGGACGGTCCACCAGCAGCGGTGGACCACCCCGGCTCCATCCGACCGCCGGGTGACCACCGGCCGTTCGCCGCGATCCGGAGCCCCGCTGCCCGGATACGCTGACCAACCAGGCATCCCCGCCGGGGACTTCCCCGCCGCCACAGGTGGGACTTCCCCCAGGCATCCCCGCCGGGGAGTTCCCCACCGCCACAGGTGGGACTTCCCCACTGCCACGGGGGCACCACCGCACGCCCAAGCTTCCGGTCTGGCATCGCGAGGAGGGACCTCCACGTCGCCGACGCCCACGTCGCGGCCATCCACCGGGTCGCCCGCCACCACAGGGAACTCCGCACATGACTGCTTCCGTCGACCCCCTCCTGCTGGACGAACTCGCCCGTACCGCCGCTGCCGACGGCATCACCAAGCGTGTGGTCGGGGCCGTCATCGCGGACCCGGAGGGGAGGGTTCTGCTGCTGCGCCGCACGGCCGACGACTACCTCGGCGGGCTGTGGGAACTTCCCTCCGGCGGCGTCGAGGAGGGCGAGAGCCTCATCGGGGCCCTACGGCGGGAGGTGGAGGAGGAGACCGGGTTGAGCGTCATCGCCGTCGGTGGCTACCTGGGCCACTTCGACTACCTCTCCAACAGCGGCAGGAAGACCCGCCAGTTCAACTTCACCGCCACCGTCACCACCGTCGGGCGGACGGTGCGGCTGACCGAACACGACGCCCACGCATGGGCTGACCGCACCGGGCAGGAGAAGGTCTCCACCGCCGTCCGCGAGGTCCTGGACACCTGGCACGAGCGGACAGCCTGACCGGTCACGTTCGTCGCGTTCGTCGCGGACCCGCGAAGGGCGCTGGCCCCTGTTCCGCCGAACGGGAACGGCCCGCCGGGTGGCGGGCCGTTCCCGTTCCTCGGGTGGGGCTCTGGAGCCGAACGGGGCTCAGGAGCCGGTGGGTTGGGGGGCCATCGCCTCGCGTGCCAGCGTCTCGCGCAGCGCGGCGACACTCGACCGCCACGGCCCAGGCTGCTCTCCCTCGCCCCACAGGTCCACGAGTTCGGACGGGGCGCTGACCACACGGTCAAGTGCCTCAACGGCCACCTCGCGCAGCTCCAACGGCAGTTCGGGGAGGGGCTGTTCGGGCCCGTATCCGGGCTTCAGGGGCTCGCCGGAGGGGCACTGCGCCGCGATGAGGGCCGCCGCCGCCACCGCCTCCTGCGCGAGGTCCGCGTCCAGATAGCCCTTGGCCTTGGTCACGGCGAGAAGCGCGGCGCGGATGACGCTCGCCCGCTCGCTCTCGGCCGCCTTGTCGAGGTCGCCGCACAGGTCGGCCGCGCAGTCGCTGTCGAAGGGGCCGACATCCCAGGTGCCCATGGTGTCTCCTGCTCAGGTTCTCCGCTGCCCCGGGCGGTCCGCCCGCTGGGTCAGCCGGTCGCGGCCCTTGCCGGGCTGGCTCCGCCGGGCCGCGCTCCCGCTGTTCGCGGGGCTCCGCGCGCTCTGGGCGCCCGCCGCTCAAGGTCACCGCTACTCAGGGTTCCGAATAGTGATCGGGGCATCATGCCAGCGATTGGCGGGAGTTGCCCAAGTGAGCAGGTCTCTGATGGGGTTTCAGCTTTCTCTCGAACGTATCGGCGTGGACGGGGAGTTGGGGGATTGGGGGGGCGGGGACTGCGAGGGGGCGCGGGTTGGGTCTCGGGCCAGTGGTCTCCCCGCGGCCACCCTCCGGGGTAGCCGTACACCCGGCACGCTCCTCTCTACGGACGGTCCGGGTGGCGGTCCGGATGGCGGTCGGGGGTCCAGCCGCCCTGGGCCCGTCGGGCGGTGTCCGTCCGTTCCTCGAGGGGCGGGGATCCGGCCACGCGGGATGGGCGATCCGGCCGCGTGGGACGGGGGTGTCCGGCCGCCGGGGGCGGGGGCGCGGGGGTGTGGAAGACTGTGGACCGTACATCGAGGCGACAGTGGCCAGGAAGCCGGTGCGAGTCCGGCGCGGTCCCGCCACTGTGACGGCCGGTGCGAGAGCACCGCCGGAGTCAGACACTGGGCTGTCGCCTTCCTCACCCACCGGGGACGCGGATCCCCCGAGGAGGCAGACGGCCATGTCCCGTCCTCTGTCCGGCTCCACGCCGGACCCGCAGCGCACGTCCGGCCACGCGCCCGCTCCCGGCCCGGGCCCGCGCGGCGCCCCCGTCCCCTCCGGCCCGGCGGCCTCGCGCGAGGCCGTACCCCGGGCGGGCAGCCGCGTCCGGCGCCCCGCGCGGCGCTCGCGCGCCGTGCTCCGGGGGCTGTTGGCGGCGCTGCTGCTGATACCGCTCGCCGCCTGCGGGGAGAGCCCGGAGGAGGTCCAGTCGGGGTCCGGCGGGGGCGGAGGCGGCGAGGCGAAGGGCTTCCCGCGCACCATCAGCAACTGCGGCGTGCGGACCACGTTCGACGAGCCGCCGCGCCGCGTCGTCGCCATGAACCAGCACGCCACCGAGGCCATGCTGGCGCTCGGGCTGGAGGACCGGCTGGTCGGCACGGCGTACCTGGACGACGCGGTGCTCCCCCGCTACGAGAAGGCGTACCGCTCGGTCAAGGTGCTCGCCAAGCGGTACCCGTCCCGCGAGGTGCTGCTCTCCGCCAACCCCGACTTCGTCTACGGCGGTTACAGCAGCGCCTTCGACAAGGGCGAGGGGCGGGACCGGGCGGCGCTGAAGGAGAGCGGTATCCGCTCTCGGCTCAACATCGAGGGCTGCCGTGACGATCGGACGGGACCGGCCGAGCTGCGCCGCGAACTCCTGGAGCTGGGGCGCACGTTCGGGGTGGAGAAGCGGGCCGAGAAACTTGTCCGGGACGGCGAGCGGCAGTTGGCCAGGACCGCGGCCCGGCTGAAGGGCGTCAAGCGGCCCTCGGTGTTCGTCTACGACGGCGGCGACGCCTCGGCGTACACCTCGGGCGGGCACGGCATCGGCAACGAGATCATCAAACGTGCCGGTGGCCGCAACGTCTTCGCCTCACTCCGCAGGCCGTTCGCGGACGTCTCCTGGGAGCAGGTCGTCAAGAAGCGGCCGGAGGCGATCGTCATCTACGACTACGGCGGCACACCGCTCGCGGCCAAGAAGCGGAAGCTGCTGGAGGATCCGGCGCTGCGGGACATCCCGGCGGTGAAGAACAAACGGTTCGCGGTGCTGCCGCTCTCGTCCGCGGTGCTCGGGGTACGGGTCCCCGACGCGGTGGACGAGCTGGCCGGGCAGTTGCATCCGGACACCGCCGAGTAGCCGATGCAGCGCGAGCCGACTCTCGATGCCCCCGGCCCGGACCGTCCCGACTCCCCGGCATGCGGCCACGGTTCACCGCCATCAGCCCGTACCCCATCGTCGTCCGATGCCGCGCCGTCGGCCCATGCCGTGCCGTCAGCCGGTCGACCGTCCACTGGGGACGCCGCGTCCGGGGGCGGTGCCGACCCTACGGGCGGCGCCCCGACTCCCGGCGGCGCGGCGGACGTTGGTGGAACGCCGTCCGGTGACGACACGCGAGACGGTCGTGGTGCGCCGACGGTTGGCGGAACGCCAACCCCGTCCCGCTCGGGGCGCGTTGGGTCCGGGGCGGCGCGCAGACTGCCGGGCGGGCTGGTGTTG
The DNA here is from genome assembly GCF_013450295.1 of Streptomyces sp. AJS327. GTDB lineage: Bacteria > Actinomycetota > Actinomycetes > Streptomycetales > Streptomycetaceae > Streptomyces. Next base: position 1,167,222 of record NZ_SKBR01000001.1, on the reverse strand, counting down.
CCGGTGCTGGGCGCGCTGCTGGCGCTCGGCATGCTCGCGGGGCTGATGTTCGGCTCGGTGCGCGTACCGGCCGACGACGTGCTGCGGGTGCTCACGGGGAACGCGGAACCCGGTGCCGCGCGGACCATCGTGTGGGACGTGCGGGTGCCCCGGGTGCTGCTCGGCGCGATCGTCGGCGCGGGCCTCGCGGCGGTCGGCACGGTCCTCCAGGCCCTGGTCCGTAACCCGCTGGCGGACCCGTTCCTGCTCGGCATCTCCTCCGGCGCCTCGGCGGGCGCGGTGCTGGTGATCGTCCTCGGTCTCGGTGCCGGGGCGCTGACCATGCCCATGGGCGCCTTCGCGGGCTCGCTGTGCGCGCTGCTCGCGGTCTACACGCTGGCGCGCTCCGGCGGGTCCATGACCACCGGGCGGCTGATCCTCGCCGGGGTGGCCGTGCAGTACGTCCTGTCCGCGCTGACGAGCCTGCTGCTGGTGACCTCAGCGCAGGCCGAGCACCTGCGAGCGATCATGTTCTGGACGCTGGGCGGTCTCGCGGACGCCCGCTGGAGCACCCTGCCGCTGCCCGCGCTGGCACTCTGCGCCGGGCTCGCGCTGCTGCTGGCGCTGGCCCGCCCGCTGGATCTGCTGCTGGTGGGCGAGGAGGGCGCGACCGTGCTCGGGCTGGACACCGGCCGCTTCCGGGCCGCCGTCTTCCTGCTGGCCTCACTCGTGACGGCGGTACTCGTGACGGTGAGCGGGGCGATCGGCTTCGTCGGGCTGATGGTGCCGCACGCCGCGCGGATGCTCGTCGGGCCCGGGCACCGGACGTTGCTGCCGGTGGCGGCGCTCGGCGGCGCCACGTTCCTGGTCCTCGCGGACCTCGCCGCGCGCACCGTCGCCATTCCGCAGGAGATCCCCGTCGGCGTGCTGACCGCGCTGGTCGGGGGCCCGTTCTTCCTGTGGCTGCTGCGCCGCGACTCCCGGCTGGAGAAGGCGGGTTCACGATGACGGGACAGCGCGCGACGGGCCATTCGGCCGCCTCGGCCCACTCGACGCGCTCGACCCACTCGGTGAACGTCAACCAGCGGACGGACGTGGACGGTTCGGTGGACGTGGACGGTTCGGCGGCTCCGGGGCGCTCGGCGGGTCCAGCCGGTCCGGTCCGCGCGGCGGCGCTGCGGGCCGAGGGGGTCTCCTACCGCGTCCCGGGCCGGACCCTGCTCGACGGGGTCGGGCTGCGGGCGTCGCCGGGCGAGACGATCGGCCTGGTCGGGCCGAACGGCAGCGGCAAGACCACCTTCCTGCGCTGCGTCTACGGCACGCTGCGCCCAACGGCCGGGCGCATACTGCTGGATGACGAGGACGCGACGCGCCTCGGCGCGAAGCGGCGGGCGCGGCGGATCGCTACCGTGCCGCAGGAGGCCTCCGGGGCCTTCGGGTTGAGCGTGCGGGAGCTGGTCGCGATGGGCCGCTCCCCGCACAAACGCTTCTGGGAACAGGACGGACCGGACGACGCGGCCCGCGTACGGGAGGCGCTGGCCCGGGTGGACGCGACGGTGCTGGCGGACCGCCCGTTCGGGCAGCTGTCCGGCGGCGAACGCCAACGCGTCCTGGTAGCCCGGGCGTTGACGCAGGAGCCCGCGCTCCTCGTACTGGACGAGCCGACCAACCACCTGGACGTCCGCTTCCAGTTGGAGATCCTCACCCTGGTGCGGTCGCTCGGGGTGACGAGTCTGCTCGCCCTGCACGATCTGAACCTCGCCGCGTACTACTGCGATCGGCTGTACGTGCTCGACGGTGGCCGGGTGGTGGCCTCCGGCCCACCGGAGACGGTGCTGACGGAGGAGTTGCTGGCCCGGGTCTACGGGGTCCGCGCCCAGGTGTCGGTCCACCCGGCCACCGGCGCGCCCACCGTCGTCTACCTCCCCAACCCCCGCTGATCCGGGGGCAGGACCGACCCGGTGGGCGGGCCCGGCCCCGGCGGGTCACACCGCCGGGGTCAACGGGCCTCGCGATGCCGGGAGTTCGCCGCCCGGCGCGGGTCACCGGCGGATCAGCGGGAGCCACCGGGGACGGAGAGGGTGTGGCGGAAGACGCCGCGCGGGTCCCAGCGCTCCTTGACGCGGCGCAGCCGGGGGGCGTTCTGCTTGTAGTAGAGGGTGAGCCAGGAGGTGTCCGAGGTGTTCCAGCGCTCGTCCGCCAGGTCCACGTCCGGGTAGTTGATGAAGGCGCCGTCGGCGGTCCGGCCGGGAACCGGGACGCCGCCGGTCTCGGCGAAGGTGTCGCGGTAGCACTCCCGTACCCAGGCCAGGTACTCCTTCGCCTGCTCGGGTCGCTGCCAGGACGCGAAGTAGGCGGTTTTCAGCACCGCGTCCCGGTGCGGCATCGCGGTGGCGGTGGAGGAACGCTTGTTGACGGCGCCACCGTAGGTGTTGATGGCCACGCTTCCCGCGACCACGGAGGTGTCGGTGCGGGTGAGGTGGCGGTAGAGCGTGCTGATCTGACGGTCGGTGAACCGGCGGCGCAGGAACGCGGACTTGATCTTGACGTGCCAGTCGCCGACCGGCTCGCCCGAACCGTTCAACGCGGCCGTCAGCCAGGGCAGTCGCCGCACCTCCAGACTGCTGGGGCGGGCGGTGCCCGCGCTGAGCGCGCCGACGAAGTCGTTGAGCATCCGCCGGGCCTCGCCACCGGGCGCGGTGACTTGGCCGATCAGCATGTGCGTTCCGGCTGCCCGCCGGGTCAGGGCGAGTTCGGCGTACAGCGCGGCCGTCCTGTCCCGGGGGGAGGCGTTCCGCTCCGCCCAGCGGCCGTGGTTGCGCACCAGTCGGGTGAAGTCTCCCTCGTCCATTCCCTTCCAGCTCCACTCGCCGGTGAACGTCAGTGCCGTGGAGGGCGGTTCGGGCAGCATGTGGGAGGGTTCGGTGTCCGCCGACGCGTCGGGCGCGCGGAACCAGAAGCGGGTGACGACACCGAAGTTGCCGCCCCCACCGCCGGTGTGGGCCCACCACAGGTCGCGGTTCGGGTCGTCCCGGTCGCGGGTCGCCACGACGGCGCGCGCCGCGCCCTCGCGGTCCACGACGACGACCTCCACCGCGTATAGGTAGTCGCTGACGAGGCCGAACAACCGGCACAGCGGGCCGTATCCGCCGCCGGGCACATGCCCGCCCGCGCCCACCTCCGGGTGGTATCCGGCGGGCAGGGTGACGCCCCAGCCGAGATACAGCTTCCGGTACACCTCGCCGAGGGTGGCCCCGGCCTCGACGACGAAGGCGCGGCGCTTCTCGTCGAAGGAGACCTCCCGCATCGGCGACATGTCGATAACGGCCTGGACCTCGCGGCTGTCCACGAAGTCCTCGAAGCAGTGCCCGCCGCTGCGTACCGCGAGGCGCGCCCTGTCGCGTACCGCGCGGCGCACAGCCCGCACCACGTCCTCGGTCGAGCCGACCAGGTAGATGTGGTCGGGTCTGCCCTCGAAGCGGTTGCTGGCGCCACGCGCGGCGAGGTGACCGTAGCGCGGGTCCTCCGGGGTGAGTCGCCGTGGGCCGTCGGGCAGCCAACCGGCTTCGCCACCACCGCCGTTCGACCCACCGGAGGTGAGCGCGGAGCCCACCGCCGCGGAGCCCGACACGAGCGCCAGCCCCGCCCCCGCGGCGGCCGAGGCACGCAGGACGGTACGGCGCGGGTGCCGCTGGTCCTGGTTCCCGGACGGGGAAGGGGTGGGCGTGGGGGACGGGGACAGGGGTTCCATGGGTGACTCCACCTTCGTCTCGGCATCGGCTGATTTCACACCGGTGACCAGCGCGTTCGACGCTAGCGACGGAAAGATCGGCGGACAGTCGTGCTGGACCGCCGAAGCGGCGGTGTACCTGCCATCACCCGGGGTGTACCTGAACCCCGTCCACGGTGTACCTGACCCCACCCCAGCTCCCGTCGTCGCCGCGTTCGGCGGGGGTCGGGCGTCGGCGGTGACGACCGCGACCGGTGGTGGCCGGTCGGTGGGAGCCAGGGAACTCGGGGGGCAACGGAGCCGTGTGTGGGGGTTGTTGAGGCTCGCGTGGGTGCGCGGGCGCTCTTGTAGCCTCGGGCGCGTGACGGGTGAAGCGGGCGTGGTCGAGCGCATCTGGCGGTATCCGATCAAGTCGACGGGGGGCGAGTCCCTCGACCGGGTGCGGGTGGAGGAGCGGGGGTTCCGTGGGGACCGCCTCTTCGCTGTCCGCGACGCCCAGGGCCGGTTCGGCTCGGGGAAGACCACGCGCCGCTTCCGCCGGATGCCGGGGTTGCTGCATCTGCGCTCCCGCTACCGGGAGGACACCGGCGAGCCCGAACTCCTCGACCCACGGGACGTGTTGGTGTCCGACCCCGACACCTACCTCCGCGCCTACCTGGAACGGGAGGACGTCCGGCTGGCCCGGGAGGGGACGGTCTCGCACTTCGACCAGCTGCCGGTGAGCGTGCTGACCACCGCCACCCTGGACTGGGTGCGTTCGGCGGCGCCGGGCGTCCCGGTGGACGAGCGGCGCTTCCGGCCGAACCTCCTGGTGCGGACGCCGCCGGACACACCGCCGTTCGTGGAGGACGAGTGGTTCGGCAGCACGGCGCGGGTCGGTGACACGGTGCGCCTCGCGTTCGTGCGAGCGAGCGAGCGGTGTGTCATGACCAACGAGGCGCAGCGCGATCTCCCGCACTCCGCACGGGTGTTGCGTGCCGTCGCGGACGCGCACGGCATGCGGCTCGACGGGCTCGCCACCGTCGCGTCCCCGGGGCGGCTCCGCGTGGGAGACCCCCTGGTCTTCACCTGAGCCACCCGCCCGGCCTGACCCAACCCGCCCGGCCCCTCGCCCGCGTGTGCGGCGGTGCCCGCCGGAGGTGGGCGCCACGGCGGGGTGCGGGAGGCTCAACGTACGTCCCGGGACGTACGGGGTGTTGCCTCCCGGGATCCTGACGGCTGTCCGCCCGCGCGCGGTCCACCCCACGCGTCGTCCGCCCGCGCGCGCCGCCGACCCGCGCCCTGCCCGGCCGCGTGCCGTCCGCCCGCGTCTGGCCCCTCGCGTAGCGCGCCGCTTCCGTTCCTCGTCCGTTCCGCAGCGCGCGGCCAGGACTCCGCGATCACTCATGGCCCGCCCACGTACACGGTCCGTGCGCACGGACCGTTGGCGCCGCGCGCTCCAGGTGGCCGGTCGCGTCGTGTCGCCGGCCGGGGCGTTCCGCGTGGGCGAGCGGTGCCGCGCGCGCCGTTCCTCCGCCGCGTGCGGCGGGGGATCGCGGGGCGGTGGCCGGTGGGACCGTGCGCTGACCCGGCAGAAGAGGAATGAAAAAGGATGAGAAAGGACGACACGGGGCGAAACGGGGCACGGGAGGGGTGGCGTGAAGAGGTTCACGGGACGCGGAGGCGACCGGCGACATCCGGACACAGATGCATGATGCAAGTTACTTCCCAGTACCCGATTGACGGGTGTTCCCCGCCTCCCTAGTGTTCCGACCAATCGAACGGCGTACCCGCTATCGGAACATCGCGGGGGCGCCCTCCTCCAGACGGAGGGAACGAAAGTGCCAAACCGTCATCTTGAGGCACTGCTCTCAGCTACCTCGCTCGGCCAACTCTCTCTGCGCAACCGGGTCTTCGTACCCGGACACACCACCAATTTCGGCCACGACAACCTGCCCACCGAGCGCCACGTCGCCTACCACGGCGAGCGGGCCCGGGGCGGGGTCGGGCTGATCATCACCGAGGGCGTCCGGGTCCACCCGACCAGCGCCGGGCGGCACATCAGCCTCGGAAGCTTCGACGACGCGTCCATACCCGCGTACGCGGCCGTCGCGGAGGAGGTGCGCGCCCACGGCGCCCGCCTCCTCGCCCAGCTGCTCCACACCGGCCGGCAGGCGAGCGGGGACGCCACCCGCACCGCCGCCTGGTCGCCGGGGACGACACCCTGGGCGACCGGCGCGCACATCCCGCACGCCATGGGCCGCCGGGACATCGACACCGTCGTGCGCGCCTTCGGCCAGGCGGCCCGGCGGATGCGGCAGGCCGGGTACGACGGGGTGGAGATCCACCTCGGGCACGGCCATCTGATCGAGCAGTTCCTGTCCCCGTTCACCAACACCCGTACCGACGCCTACGGCGGGAGCCCGGACAACCGGCTGCGGTTCGCCCGCGAGGTGCTGTCCGAGGTGCTGGCCAGCGCCCCCGACCTGCCCGTGGGTATCCGGGTCAGCGCGGACGAGTTCCTGCCCGGCGGGCTCACACCACCGGACACGCTGGAGATCGTCGACCTGCTGCGGCGCGAGTTCCCGCTGCTGTACGTGCACGTCAGCCACGCCGCCTACCACGGCAGCTACTCGCTGGGCACGCAGATGGCGGACATGAGCTTCGGGCACGCCGGGTTCCGGCACCACGCGGCCCTGTTCAAGCGGGAGTTGCCGGACCTTCCGGTCCTCGCGGTCTGCCGTCTGGACAGCCTGCCGGAGGCGGCGGCGCTCGTCGCGGACGGCGAGGCGGACCTCGTCGGCCTGGCCCGTCCGCACATCGCCGACCCGCATCTGGTGCGCCGCGCCCAGGAGGGGCGCCCGCACGACGTGCGGTCCTGCCTGGCCTGCAACCAGGGCTGTGTGGGGCGGCTGGAGGCCAGCCTGCCGATCGCCTGCGTGGTGAACCCGGAGGTCGGGGCCGAGCGGGAGTGGGCTCGGCGGCGGGTGTCGCCGCCCGGCTCCGGCGGGTCCCGGCGGGTGCTGGTCGTCGGCGGTGGACCGGCCGGTCTGGAGGCCGCGCTGGCCGCGGACCGGGCGGGCCACACGGTCACCCTGGCGGAGGCCGGGGTGGCGCTGGGCGGCCGGATCGCGGTCGCGGCCACGGTGCCGGGCCGGGAGCGGCTCGCGCTCCTGGTGGACGACCTGGTCCGGGAGCTGGGCGAGCGCGGCGTCACCGTGCGGCGGGGTGAGCGGGTCACCGCTGACGACCTGCTGCCCGGCGGGCGGCTGGACGGCTTCGACGACGTGGTGGTGGCCACCGGGGCCCGGCCCGGGAAGCGCGAACTGCCCGGCGGGCCACCGGTGTTCGACGTGCTGGAGACGGTCGCCCGGCTCGGTTCGGGGGACCCGGCGTTCGGCGGCACCGTGGTCGTCCGGGACGACCAGGGGACGTGGGCCGCGGCCTCCGTCGCCGAGAGCCTGGCGCGCGACGGCGCCCGGGTGCGCGTGGTCTCGCCCACCGCCTCGTTCGCCGCGGCGATCACCACCTACTCCCGGCTGGCGCTCACCGACCGGCTGGGGCGGCTCGGCGTGGCCGCGCACCCCATGCGGGACGTGGCGGAGGCGCGGGGCGGTGTCGGCGGCGTGGTCGTGCTCCGCGACACGCTCTCCTCCCACACCGAGGAACTGACCGGGGTCACCGCCGTGGTGGACGTGGGTCCGCCGGTGGCGGACGACGCCCTGTACCGGGCGCTCGACGCCCGGGACGACGCACCCCGGGCGCACGTCGCCGGGGACGCCAACGCCCCGCGCACCGCGCTGGAGGCCGTGTACGAGGGACGGCTCACCGGCACCTTCCTGACCGACGCCGTGCACGGCGCCGAACTCCTCGCGCAGTCCCCCTGATCCACCCGGCTTCTCACCAACCGGCCCGCAGGGCCCGATCGTTCACCGTCCGCCGCGCGTCGACGCACGCCCGGCCCGCGCCGTACCACCGCCCACCCGGCGGTCTCCCGGCACCTCGCCCGCGCCCACCGGCACCCGCGGGCGCCCCTCCCTCCACGGACCGGCACCGCGCGCCGCCGCGCCCGGTCCCCCTCCGGCCGTGGCCACGCCCGTGGCCGCGCAGACGAGACGGGCACCCCCGTGGCCCCGCCACGCGACACGGCACCCGCCCCCCTGACCACGTCAGCGGAGCGCGCCGCGGGACACGCCACGAGACCGCACACGCCGAACAGGAGACGCACATGATCGACATCGAGGACCAGCTGACCCTCGACGAACGCTCGTCGGTGGACTTCGTCCTGGGACTTCGCAAGCGCTGGTCGGACACCGTCTATCCGGCGCTCGCCGAGGAGTACGCGGCGACCGGGGAGGCCGCCGCGACCGTCGACGACGCCACGCCCCGGCTGCGGGCGCTGGAGCTGTACCCCTGGTACAGCCATCTGGAGCGGGTGCAGCAGAAGATGCTGTGGAAGACCGTGGGCGAGGCGGTCGTCAACCGCGACACGAGCCTGCGCGCGCAGCTGGCGGAGCCGGCGGACGGTGCGCGGGGGCGGCTCGTCCTCCGTCCGGACATCGAACTGCCCAGCTGGTACACGGACTTCGACATCCACATCCAGCCCGGCAGCTTCTTCTCCGACGACCTGAGCGCCTACGTCTACGAACTCGGCGCGCGGATCGTGATGCTGCGGGACAACGACGGCTACAAGTTCCACCGGCTGTTCACCGAGACCGCGCTGCCCGAACTCCCGGGCGCCACGCGGGTGGTGGACATCGGCTGCGGCTTCGGGAAGAGCACCCGCCCGCTGGCCCTGCGCTACCCCGGCGCCGAGGTCATCGGCCTCGACCTGGCGGCGCCCGGTCTGCGGCTGGCGCACGCGGAGGCCGAGGCGGAGGGCGCCGCCATCACCTACCTCCAGGCCGACGGCCGGGACACCGGTCTGGAGGACGGCTCCTGCGACGTGGTCACCGGGACGATGGTGCTGCACGAGATGCCCACCGAGGCGGTGCGCGCCACGCTCACCGAGGCGGCGCGGCTGCTGAAGCGGGGGGGCACGCTGAGCTTCCTGGAGTTCATGCCCACCGGGGACCCGTTCCGCGACGCGACGATCCACGAGCACGCCGAGCGGAACAACGAGCCCTTCTTCCGGCACCTGTTCGCGAGCGACCTGGTGGCCGCCTGCGCGGAGGCCGGGCTGACCGGGGCCGAGTGGTCGCCGTTCGACGAGCGCCGCGACGGCAGACGCCCCGACGGCTGGGGGGAGCGCCGCGAGTGGCACTTCCCCTGGGCCGTCCTGACCGCGACGAAGCCGGGGAAGTGAGCACCGTGACCCAGGAGTTCGACTACTTCCGTGACCGGGACACCGGCAAGCTGTTCGACCTGCTGCTCCAGGTGAGCACCGAACTGCACGTCACCGACCAGCGGTTGCGCGCCCTGGAGGCGCTGCTGGTACGGAACGGCACGCTGGCGCCCGGCGCGCTGGACGCGCTGGAGCCCACCGGGGAGGAGCAGCGGGTACTGGACGAGCGGCGCGAGGCCGTCCTCGCCCGGCTCGTGCGGATCATCACCGAGTCCGGACCGGCCGAGCACCCGCTGCGCGACCAGTGGGACGCGACGCTGGCGCGACGGGCGGGGTGAGCCGCCGTGCCCGGCGCGGAGCGCTCCCCCACCGAGACGGTCGACAGGTACCTCCAGCTGTGTGAGGACCGTGAACTGAACGCGGCGACACGGCTGCTGGCGCCGGAGGCGCGTCTCGTCTTCCCCGGCGGCCGGTGCTACGCGTCGCTGCGGGACATGGCCGCCGGGGAGGGCGGGGGCCGCTACCGGTGGGTGCGCAAGCGCCGGGAGCGGTACTTCGAGGGCCGCACCTCCGACGGTCTGGCCACCGTCACCTCGCTCGGCAGCCTCTACGGCGAGGACGCGTGGGGCACGCCGTTCGACGGCGTCCGCTACGTCGACGTCTTCGTCCTGCGCCAGGGGCTCATCGCCGAGCAGCACGTCTGCAACGACCTCGCCGAGTCCGGGATCGGTACCCCGGCCGGCGGCTGACAGCCGACATCCCAGCGAACCGAAGGTACGAACATGAAGCACGCTCTGAGACTCGGCGCGAGCGCCGCGGCCCTCTCCGCCATGACCGTGCTCGCCGCGTGCGGCGGCAGCGGTTCCTCCGGCGGTGGCGGGAACTCCACCATCGAACTCGCCATCGCCTCCGCCGTCACCGGGCCGAAGGAGGAGGTCGCCACCTACGCGGTCGCCCGCGAACAGGGCTTCCTCAAGGAGGAGAAGCTCAAGGTCAAGACGGTCAACACGGACGGATCGACCGCGGCCGTGCAGGCGGTGGCCTCCGGCAACGCCGACATCACCCCGTCCGACGCGGGCGCGATCCTGGCCGCCAGGGAGAAGGGCGTGCCCGTCGTCGCCGTGGGCGGGCTGGTGCAGAACTGGCCGTGGCGCATCGCGACGGGGCCGGACAGCTCGATCAAGAGCCCGGCGGACCTGAAGGGCAAGAAGATCGGGGTGATCAGCCTCGCCTCGGGGTCCGGCCCGTACGCCAAGGCGTTCGTGGAGGACGCGGGGCTCGACCCGGAGAAGGACGTCGAGCTGCTGCCCGTCGGGGTCGGCAGCCAGGCGCTGTCCGCGCTCAAGGACGGCAAGGTGGACGCGCTCGCGCTGTACACGCAGGCGTACACCACGCTGGAGCTGTCCGGGGAGAAGTTCCGGTACCTGAAGAACGGCAAGCACTTCGACAAGATCCGGTCCCTGACCTACGCGGTGCGTGAGGACACGCTCAAGAAGAACAAGGACCAGATCGCCCGGTTCCTGCGCGCCTCGTACAAGGGGATGCTCTTCTCCGCCGCCAACCCCGAGGCCGCGATGCGGAACGGCTACTCCGTCTTCCCCGGAATCCTCTCCGGCAAGAAGGCCGACAGCCGGATCAAGGACGACTCCCAGGTCCTGGACACCTGGGTGAAGACCGCCGTGCCCGCGGAGGGCGAGCCGGACTCCTTCACCGACTGGGGCGCCGTCAGCGAGGCGGAGTGGAAGGAGACCGCCCGCTACATGAAGGACGCCGAGACCATCACCGAGGACCCCGACCTCGACGCGGTCTGGGACGACAGCCTCCTCAAGGAGGCCAACGACTTCGACGCGGCGGCGGTCCTCAGCAAGGCGAAGAAGGCCACCAAGTAACCGGCGGCGACGCCAGATCAGGAAGGCATGGAGGCCCATCATGGTCATGAAGACCCTCGGTCGCCGCCGTCGGGACGTGGTCGCGGCCGCGGAATCGGAGGCGGACGCCGACCGGTGGATCGAGCTGCGGGGGCTGCACAAGGTCTACCGGCCCCGCAAGTCCGAGCCCACCCACGCCCTGTCGGACATCGACGTCGAGGTGAAGCGGGGCGAGTTCATCTCGATCGTCGGCCCCTCGGGATGTGGCAAGACGACCCTGCTGAAGATCCTCGCCGGGCTCGTGCCGCGCAGTGAGGGCACCGTCCGGATCGCGGGGCGCGAGGTGGACGGGCCGCTGCCCGAGGTCGGCATGGTCTTCCAGGCCGCCACGCTCCTGCCGTGGCTGACCATCGAGCGGAACGTGCTGGTCCCGGCGGAGCTCCAGGGCCTGGACAAGACCGCCGCCCGGAAGCGCGCCGCGGAGCTGCTGGAGATGGTCGGGCTCGACGGGTTCGAGGACAAGTACCCCCACGAGCTGAGCGGCGGTATGCAGCAGCGGGCGGGGATCTGCCGCGCCCTGGTGCACGACCCCGCGGTACTGCTCATGGACGAGCCGTTCGGCGCGCTCGACGCGATGACGCGCGAGTACATGAACCTCGAACTCCTGCGCATCTGGCGGGAGAGCGGGAAGACCGTCGTGCTCGTCACCCACTCCATTCCGGAGGCGGTGTTCCTCTCCGACCGGGTGGTGGTGCTCAGCCCCCGCCCCGGCCGGATCGCGGAGATCGCCGACATCGACATCGCCCGCCCGCGCGACCTCGGCGTCATGGCCTCGGACGAGGCCGGCGTCCATGTCGAGCGGATCCGCAAGCACTTCACCGCCCACGGCGTGATCGACTGATGAGGCCGCCCATGTCCATGACCGAACGCGAAGCGCAGAACCCACCGGACGGCTCGCCCCCGGGCGCGGGCGGCGGCCCCGCCACGGCGGGCGCGAAGGACGGCGGCCCGGCCACGCCCCCACCGCCCGCCCGACGGGCCCGCCAGCGGCGGGACGTCCGGGACCACCCCGAGTGGTTCCTGGTCCCCGGGGTGTTCGTCGTCGTCATCCTGCTGTGGCAGTTCCTGGTGCCCGCCCTCGGCGTCGACGAGTACGTGCTGCCGCAGCCCAGCCGCATCGTGGAGGAGCTGGGCACGCAGCTGTCCGACCCGATGTTCTGGACGCATCTGAAGGTGACGCTGCTGGAGTCGCTGTACGGCTTCGGGATCGGCGTCGGCACGGCGCTCGTGCTGGGCACCGTGATATCCCAGGTGCGGCTGGTCGAGAAGACGCTGATGCCGTACATCGTCGCCTTCCAGACGGTGCCGAAGGTGGCCCTGGCGCCGCTGTTCGTCGTCTGGTTCGGGTTCGGCATGACCAGCAAGGTGGTGATGGCCGCGGTCATCTGCTTCTTCCCGATGCTGGTCAACGTCATCGAGGGGCTGCGCTCCGCGGACGCCGACCGGGTGCAGATGCTGACGGTGTTCGGCGCCACCAAGCTGGACGTGTTCCGGCGGGTGCGGCTGCCCAGCGCGCTGCCGTTCATCTTCGCCGGGCTGGAGATCGGCATCGTCTTCTCCATCCTCGGCGCGGTCGTCGGCGAGTTCATCGGCGCCAAGGAGGGCCTCGGCTATCTCCTGTTGCAGACCAACTACAACTTCGACATCGCGGGGATGTTCGCGGTCCTGGTGGTCCTGTCGGTCCTCGGCCTGATCGCGCACTTCCTCATCCGGCTCGCCCAGAAGCGGTTCGCGTTCTGGGCCCAGGACAGCACGGTGATCGGCGCATGAGCGCCGCCTGGTCCGACCCGGTCCGGTTCGACGGCCGGGTGGCGCTGGTCACCGGGGCGGCCCGCGGGATCGGCGCGGCCATCGCGGAGCGGCTGGCCGCGCTGGGCGCCACGGTCGCCGCCGCCGACCTGCTGCCCGAGGACGAGTGGACGGCCGCGCTGCCCGCCGCCGGTGGGCACACCCGCCACCGGCTGGACGTCCGCTCCGCGGAGTCCTGCGAGCGGGTGGTGGCGGAGGTCCTGGCCGACCACGGACGGCTGGACCACCTGGTCAACAACGCCGGGATCGTCAGCCGGGGACCGGCCGCCACGCTCAGCGAGGAGGACTTCACCCGCGTCCTGGACGTCAACCTGACCGGCACCTTCCGGATGGCGCGGGCCGCCTACCCCGCGCTGCGCGACGCCGAGCACGCCAGCGTCGTCAACATCGGCTCCACCAACGGGCACATCGCGGTCCGCGACACCCTCGCCTACTGCGTCAGCAAGGCCGGGGTGATGCACATGGCCCGCGTACTGGCCCTGGAGTGGGCCGCCGACGGCATCCGGGTCAACGCGGTCGGACCGACCATCGTGCCGACCAGCATGACCGAGGACGTCCGCGCCGACCAGGACTACCTGGTCGACAAGATGGCCAGCATCCCGCTCGGCCGGATGGCCGGTCCGATGGACGTGGCCCTGTCCGTCGCCCATCTGCTCAGCCCCGCCGCCGCCATGACCACCGGCCAGACCGTCTTCGTCGACGGCGGCGCCGTCATCCACTAACGGTTCTCGGCCCTCACCGGAACGGGAGTACCCATGTCCGACAGCCCCAACAGACCCAACAGACGCAGCGGTTCCGCGCCCTCGTCCGCCGGCCCGTTCGACTCCGCGGCGCCCGGCGTCGACCTGGACGCCGCCCTCGCGGCCGTCGACGAGCACTTCGACACCTTCGTCGAGGAGCTCCAGGAGCTGTGCCGCATCCGCAGCCGCCGCCAGGAGGCCGACCAGATGGCCGCCACCGCCACGTTCCTCAAGGGGTCCGTGGAACGCTGGGGCGGCCAGGCGGAGATCGTCCCCTGGGAGCACTCCCACCCGTACGTCCTCGCCGAGATCGGCGGCGGCGCCCGGCGGCTGCTCCACTTCAACCACTACGACGTCGAGGTCGAGCCGACCGGGGACGACGCCGAGTGGATCAGCCCGCCGTACGCGGCGGAGATCCACGACGGGCGGCTGTACGCCCGCGGCGTCGCCGACGACAAGGGCGCCCTGCTGTCCCGGGTGCACGCGGCTGCCGTCTGGCGGCTCACCGGCCAGGAACCGCCCGTCACCAGCCGGTACATCATGGAGGGCAAGCGGTGGCTGCACAGCCCGGGCCTCGGCGGCTTCGTCGCGGGGCACGCCGACCGGCTCGCCGCCGACGCCGCGCTGTGGGAGAACTCCTGGTGCGACGGTGACGGGCGGCCGCTGCTGAAGCTCGGCGAGAAGGGCATCCTCTACCTGCGGCTCACCTCCACCACCCTCAACCGCACGCTCACCAGCCAGAACACCGTCCTGCTGCCCTCCGCCACCGCGCGGCTCACCGGAGCGCTCGGCTGCCTCGTCCACCCCGACGGCAGCTCCGCGGTGCCCGGCCTGGCCGACGGGGCGCGCGTCCCCACCGACGCCGAGCGGTCCATGCTCGAACGACTGCCCTTCGACGGGGAGTTCCTCCGCGAACGCGCCGGGGTGCGCGCCTTCACGGGCGGCCAGAGCGATACCGAGGCGGCCGTCGCCATCCGCACCGTGCCCAGCATCACCATCACCGGCATCGAGGGCGGCGACAACGCCGACGACATCACCCTCGGCATCCCCGCGACCGCCACCGCCAAGGTGGAGGTCCGCCTGGTGGCCGACCAGGACCCGGAGCAGGTGCTGTCGGCGATCGGCACACACCTGGCCGACCGCGGCTTCGCCGACGTCGCCGTCGAGGTGATGGCCACCAGCCGCCCCCATCTCACCGACCACACCGACCCGTTCGTCGGGCTCGTCGCCGAGACCGCCCGCGCCGCCTACCAGGCGGAACCCCTCATCGAGCCGTACACCCAGTGGATCGGCAACCAGGGGGTCCTGACCGGCATGCCCATCGTGGGCGTGGGCGTCTCCCGCGCGGACGCCGGGATCGACGGGCCGAACGAGCACATCCGTCTGGAGGACTACCGCATGGGCGTCAAACACGTCGTACGGATCATGGCGGCGCTGGCGGTGACCCCGTGACCCCCCGGACGGCCACCGCCACCACCCAGCCGACCCACCTCAAGGGCTCCTCCCACCGCGGCTACCTCGAACTCCCCTGGGGCCAGGTGCACTTCCGCCGCTCCGGGACGGAGGACGGGCCCGCGCTGCTGATCGTGCACCAGTCCCCGCTGTCCTCCGCGACCTACGAGCCCGCGCTGCCCGCGCTCGCCGGGCACGGGCTGCGCACCGTCGCCTACGACATCCCCGGCTTCGGGCTGTCGGACGCCCCGGACGAGGAGTGGTCCATCCCCGACCACGCCCGCGCCCTCTGGCGGATCGCCGACGAACTCGGCCTGGACCACGTGCACCTGCTGGGCCAGCACACCGGCGCCGTCATCGCGGCGGAGGCCGCCAAGCAGCGGCGCGAGCGGGTGCTGAGCCTCACCTTCCAGGGCATCCCGCTCTACAGCGACGCCGAACGCGCCGAGAAGGCCGCGGGATACGCCCCCGGCTACACCCCGGACCTCGACGGCGGCCACCTCACCACCGTCTGGGACCGCGTCCGCTGGCTCTACCCGACGATCTCCGCCGAGGCGTGCAGCCGTCAGGTCGCCGAGTACCTCAGCGTCGGCCCGGACTACGGCGTCGCCTACCGCGCCGTGTTCGCGCACCGCGTCGACACCGCCGCGCTCCACGGACTGCCGGTACTGCTGCTGCACGGCGCCGAGGACGTGCTGGACCGGATGAACGACGTGGTCACCGCCGCCTTCCCGGACGCCCCGCTGGTCCGGCTCGACGGCGGCACCGACTTCGCCGCCGCCGAACTGCCCGGGGAGTTCGCGGACGCCGTCGCCGCGCACGTCCTCGCCCACGCGACGCCCGCCCGGGCCGCGTTCACCCCCGTCTACACCGCCACCGTCGACGTGCGGGGCGGCCGCGCCGGACGCGCCCGCTCCCGCACCGGCGCCCTCGACCTGGCCCTCTCCCGCCCGGCGGACCGCGCGGCGGACGACACCGGAACCGACCCGGAGGAGCTGTTCGCCGCGGGCTACGCCGCCTGCTTCGGCGCCGCGCTGGGCGTCGCCGAACGCCGCCAGCGCGCCACCCTCGGCCCGGTGACGGTCACCGCCTCCGTCACGCTCGGCACCCGGCCCGGCGGCCGGTACGCCCTCGCCGTACGGCTCCGCGTCGACGCGCCGGACTGCCCCCAGCCCGTCCTGGAGGAACTGGTGGCCCTCACCCACACCATCTGCCCTTACTCAGGCGCCGTCCGGGGCAACATCGAGGTCGCGACGGAGGTGACCGGCGCCCCCGCCTGAGGCGGACCGGTCGCCCGCGCACGTGACCCGACCACGCTGGCCCGCCCCGCGGGCCCGCCGACCCGACCCGAGGTTCCCATGACCATCGACGTTGCCGCCGGACCGCGGAACTCCAGCCGCTCCGGGATCGCCCGCGCCCTCTCGGTCATCGACGCGATAGCCCGCGCCCCCCAGGCGCAGGGCGTCTCGGTGATCGCCCGCGAGACGGGACTGCCGAAGGCCGTGACCCACCGCATCCTGCGCGAGCTGGTGGCGGGGAACTTCCTGGCGTTCAACGAGGACACCAAGGCGTACCGGCTGGGCCCCGGGGCGCTCAGCATCGGGCTGGCCGCCATGCGGGAACTCAACATCCCCGCGCTCGCCCACCGGCACGTCGTCGCCCTGTCCGAACGCACCGGGCAGACCGCGACGTTGTCCGTCCGGCAGGGCTGGTCCCGCGTCTACGTCGACCAGGTCCTCTCCCGTCAGGAGATCCGCATGTCGGTGGCGCTCGGCACCAGCCACCCCCTGCACGCCGGGTCGTCCTCCAAGGCCATCCTCGCCGCCCTCCCCGACTCGGAGGTGGCGGACTACATCGCCCACCACCGGCTCGACAGCGTCACCGACGCCACCATCACCTCCGCCGACACCCTGCGCGAGGAGATCTCCGTCATCCGGTCCGCCGGGTACGCGGTCAGCGTCGGGGAGCGGCAGATGGAGGCGGCCAGCGTGGCCGCCGCCCTGTACGGGCCGACCGGGCAGGTCGTCGGCTCCCTGTCGGTGTGCGGCACCACGTCCATGTTCCACGAGACCAGCAGCGGGCAGCTCGGCGCGTGGGTCGCGCGGGCCGCCGCCGACGCCTCCGCCGATCTCGGGGCGGTGCGCAGCACACCCGAGCACCGAAAGGACACACCATGACCTCAGCGGCACGGCCGGGCGCCGCCCCCGGCGAGGAGGCCCCCGGCCCCCTGGCGGGCATCCGGGTCCTCGACGTCTCCACCATCCTCGCCGGGCCGCTCTGCGCCCGGATCCTCGGGGACTTCGGCGCCGACGTCCTCAAGGTCGAGCACCCCGTCGCCGGGGACGGGATGCGCGGCCACGGCGAGTCCAAGGACGGGATCCCGCTCTGGTGGAAGGAGATATCCCGCAACAAGCGCACCCTCGGGCTGAGCCTCTCCGACCCGGACGGCGCCGCGCTCCTGCTCCGCCTCGCCGAGCACGCCGACGTGCTGGTGGAGAACTTCCGGCCCGGCACCCTGGAGCGCTGGGGCCTCGCCCCGAAGGTCCTGCACGAGGTCAACCCCGGCCTGGTCATCGCCCGCATCACCGGCTTCGGGCAGGAGGGCCCCTACGCCTCCCGCGCGGGCTTCGGCACCCTCGCCGAGGCGATGAGCGGCTTCGCGCACCTCACCGGCGAACCCGACGGCCCGCCCACCCTGCCCGCGTTCGGGCTCGCGGACTCCGTCTGCGGGATCGCCGCCTCCTCCGCCGTGCTGATGGCGCTGTTCCACCGCGAACGCGACCCCGAACACCGCGGCCAGGTCATCGACATGAGCCTGCTGGAGCCCCTGATGGACGCCGTCGGGCCCGGGCCGACCGTCTACGACCAGCTCGGCGTCGTCGGGCAGCGGCACGGCAACCGCTCCACCAACAACGCGCCCCGCAACACCTACCGCACCCGCGACGGCCACTGGCTGGCGGTCTCCACCAGCGCGCAGCGCATCGCGGAACGCGTACTGCGGCTGGTCGGCCACCCGGAGGTCATCGAGGAGGAGTGGTTCGCCACCGGCGGCGGCCGGGCCGCGCACGCCGACCTCCTCGACTCCCACGTCGGCGACTGGATCGCCGCCCGCACCCGGGACACCGTCATCGAGGAGTTCACCGCCGCGGGCGCCGCCGTCGCCCCGGTCTACGACGCCCGGGACCTCGTCGAGGACCCGCACGTCCGCGCCACCGGCATGCTCACCACCGTCGACGACGCGGACTTCGGCCCGCTGCTCATGCACAACGTCATGTGGCGGATGTCCCGCACCCCCGGCGCGATCCGCTTCACCGGCCGCGCCCCGGGCGCCGACACGGACGAGGTCCTGGCCGAACTCGGCCTGGACGAGGAGCGGTTGAAGCCACTCCGGGAACGCCGGGTCGTCTCCTGAACGACCCGGCGGCGACCGGCAGCACAGCAGACAGCACCACCGAGAGGGACGGGACGCACGTGACCACCACACCATCGACCACCGGACCGGCGCGCACCACCGCACACGACCCGCTGCTGGCAGCGGTGCGCCAGGGAGTCCGCGTCTTCGACCTCGGCCGCCGCCTCTACGTCGGCATGCCCCAGTCACCCAACCACCCCGCCTACTGGCACACCCTGCCGCGCCGCCACGGCGACCGGGTGCGCGCCGACGGCGGCTCCGCCGCCAACGACATGCTCGTGATGGGCACCCACGTCGGCACGCACATCGACGCGTTCGCGCACGTCTCCCACGAGGGGAGGCTGCACGGCGGCGCCGACGCGCTGGCCGCGGGCGTGGGCGGCGTGTACCCCGAGCACGGGGCCCACACCATCGCCCCGATGGTGCGCCGCGGCGTCCTGCTGGACGTGCCCGCGGCGCTCGGCGCCGAGGTCTGCGCACCCGGCTACGAGATCACCCCCGCCGACCTGGAGGCCGCCGAACGCCGCCAGGACACCCCCGTCCAGCCCGGCGACGTCACCCTGATCCGCAGCGGCTGGGGCCGCCGGTTCGACGACCCCGACCGCGCGGCGTTCATCGGCCACGACACCGGCGTGCCCGGCGTCGGCGAGGCGGGCGCCCAGTGGCTCGCCGACCGGGGCGTGCACGCCGCCGGGGCGGACTCCATCGCCTTCGAGCACCTGGCCCCCGGCGCGGGCCACAGCAGCCTCCCCGCCCACCGGGTGCTGCTCGTCGAGGCGGGCGTCTACATCATCGAGACCCTCGACCTGGAGGAGGTCGCGGAGCACGGCGTGCACGAGTTCACCTTCGTCCTGTCGCCGCTGCCGCTGTTCGGCGCCACCGGCTCCCCCGTCCGCCCGCTCGCCGTGGTCGCCGGTCCCGGGGCGGGTGACGGCCGTGGCTGAGCACACCCTCGCCCAGCGGCTCGCGGAGTTCGCCACCGCGGCCACCCCCGGCACGCTGCCCGAGGAGGTCTCCAGCAGCGTCCGCGAACGCGTCGTGGACGTCCTCGGGCTGTGCGTCGCCGCCCACCGGCTGCCCACCTCCGCCGCGATCGTCGCGCACGTCCGCGAGCAGGGCGGCCCGCCGCGGGCCACCGTCGTCGGCGGCGGCGAGCCGGTGCCCGCGCCGCTCGCCGCCCTCGCCAACGGCGTCCTCGCGCACTCCCTCGACTACGACGACACCCACCTGCCCTCCGTGCTGCACCCCAGCGCCTCGATCGTCCCCGCCGCGCTCGCCGCGGCCGAGGCGAACGGCGCCGACGGCCGCGAGACGGTCCGGGCGATCGCGGTCGGCCTGGAGGTCTGCGTCCGCCTCGGCATGGCGGGCTACGACCGGGAGGCGGGCAACTCCACCTTCTTCGAGCACGGCCAGCACGCCACCTCCATCTGCGGGGCGCTCGGCGGGGCCGTCGCCGCCGGGCTGCTGTACGAACTGCCCACCGAGGGGCTGGTGGACGTCCTCGGCGTCGCCGCCTCCATGGCCGGAGGCGTCATCGAGGCGAACCGCACCGGCGGCACCGTCAAACGGCTGCACTGCGGACTCGCCGCACAGTCCGCCGTCACCGCCGCCCAGTTGGTGCGCCGCGGCTTCACCGGACCACCCACCGTGCTGGAGGGCCGCTTCGGCTTCTTCGAGGCGTTCCTGCACGGCGCCTACGACGCCGACGCGCTCACCGACGGCCTCGGCGAGGACTGGGCGGTCCCCGGCATCTTCTTCAAGCCCTATCCGGCCAACCACTTCACCCACACCGCCGCCGACGCCGCCATGGCGCTGCGCGAACAGGGCCTCACCCCCGAGCGGGTGGAGCGCCTGGTGCTCGGCGTACCGGGCCCGGTGATCCGCACCATCGGCCAGCCCATCGAGCGCAAACGCGCCCCCGAGACCGGCTACCAGGCGCAGTTCTCCGGCCCGTACATGGTCGCCGCCGGTCTCCTCGGCGGCGGACGCGGACTCGGCCTCGGACTGGACGACTTCACCGACGCGCTCGCCCACGACCCGGACCGCCGCGCCCTGATGGCCAAGGTGGAGGTCGTCGCCGACGAGGGCTCCACCCGCGGCTTCCCCGCCCAGTTCCCGGCGGTGCTCACCGCCGTCGACACCGACGGCCGCGAGTGGCGGCAGGAGGTGCCGCACAACCGCGGCGGCCCCCAGCGCCCCCTGTCGGCCGCCGAACTCGCCCTGAAGTTCCGCGACAACACCGCCGGACGCCTCTCCCCCGAAACCCAGGACACCGTCACCGACCGGGGCGCCCGGCTCCACGAACTCGACCGCGTACAGGACCTGCTCCACCCCCTGGCGGAGCTGAACACCGTGGCAGGAGAACCGACATGACCGCCTACGACCTCGTGCTCCGCAACGTCCGCGTCGTCACCGACGAGCAGGACGAGCCCCGCGACGCCGACGTCGCCGTCCGCGACGGCGCCATCGTCCTCGTCGCACCCGGCATCGACACCACCGGCGCCCGCGAGGTCGTCGACGGCGGCGGGAAGCTGGCCTTCCCCGGCGTCGTCGACGCCCACCAGCACTGGGGCATCTACAACCCGCTGGACCGGGACGCCACCAGCGAGAGCCGCGCCTGCGCGCAGGGCGGCGTCACCACCGCCCTCACCTACATGCGCACCGGGCAGTACTACCTCAACAAGGGCGGCCCGTACGCCGACTTCTTCCCCGAGGTGCTGGACACCACCGCGGGCCGCTCCCACGTGGACTACGCCTTCCACCTCGCCCCCATGTCCCGCGGGCACATCGACGAGATCCCCGGACTGGTCGAGGAGCACGGCGTCACCTCGTTCAAGGTGTTCATGTTCTACGGCAGCCACGGCCTGCACGGCCGCTCCGCCGACCAGAACGCCTTCCTGATGACCCCCGAGGGCGAACGGTACGACTACGCCCACTTCGAGTTCGTGATGCGTGGCATCCAGGCCGCCCGCGAACGGTTCCCCGACCTCGCCGACCAGATCTCGCTCTCCCTGCACTGCGAGACCGCCGAGATCATGACCGCCTACACCAGGATGGTGGAGGAGGCGGGCGAACTCTCCGGCCTCGCCGCCTACAGCGCCTCGCGGCCGCAGCACTCCGAGGGGCTGGCCGTCTCCATCGCCTCCTACCTGGCGCACGAGACCGGCCTGCCCACCATCAACCTCCTCCACCTGTCCTCCCGCAAGGCCGTGGACGCGGCCGTCCGGATGAGCCGGGCCTTCCCGCACATCGACTTCCGCCGCGAGGTCACCGTCGGCCACCTGCTCGCCGACATCGACACCGCGCACGGCCTCGGCGGCAAGGTCAACCCGCCGCTGCGGCCCCGCGAGGACGTGGAGGCGCTGTGGGAGTACGTCCTCGACGGCACCGTCGACTGGGTCGTCTCCGACCACGCCTGCTGCCGCGAGGAGCTGAAGTTCGGCGAACCCGCCGACGACGTCTTCCTCGCCAAGTCCGGCTTCGGCGGCGCCGAGTACCTGCTGCCCGGCCTCGTCACCGAGGGCGTCCGCCGCGGTCTGCCCCTCGGCCGGATCGCCGCCCTCACCGCGCGCAACCCCGCCGAACGGTACGGCCTGCCCACCAAGGGCCGTATCGCGCCCGGGTTCGACGCCGACATCGCCCTGGTCGACCCCGGCCACACGTGGACGGTGCGCGCCGCCGAGTCCGAGTCCACCCAGGAGTACACGCCGTTCGAGGGCTTCACCCTCACCGCCCGCGTCACCGACACCTTCCTGCGCGGCGGCCGGATCCTCGCCGACGGCAAGGTCGTCGGCGAGCCCAACGGCGGCTACCTCCACCGCCCCACCAGCCGCTGAGCCCCCGGCCAGCACCCCGCCGCCGGACCAGCGACCACCGCCGGCCGGGTCCCAGCCGCCCCACCCCGGTCCGTCCGCCGCGCCCCCGGCGACGGGCCCCCGGGGTGGGGGACGGGGGGCGGGCGGCCCGGCCGGGCTCGTCGGCAACCGGCCGGGCCGCCCGAACTCCCCACCCGCGACAGCCCGTTACCCCTCCCTCCCGGTCCACCGGTCCCCGTCCGCCGACACCTGTCCCCCGTCCGCCGTCACCCGAGGAGAGAACCGTGCGATCCGCCCTCTACGTGCCGGGGAACCGCCCGGAGATGCTGGCGAAGGCCCTCCAGCGCGGCGCCGACGCCGTCCTCCTCGACCTGGAGGACAGCGTGGCGCCCGCCGAGAAGGACGCCGCCCGCGCGGCCAGCGCGGCCTGGCTGTCCGGCCTCCCACCCGCCGGGACCACGCCGGGCCCGGAGATCTGGGTACGGATCAACCACGGTCCCCCCGGGCTGACGGACACCGCCGCCGTGGCACTGCCCGCCGTCACCGGCCTCCTCGTCCCCAAGACCGAGCACGTCGACGAACTGCACGCCGTCGCCGCCGAGTTGGCTGACGTGCCGGGCATCGCCCTCTGCCCGCTGCTGGAGTCGGCGGCGGCGCTGCTCGCCGCGCCACTCCTCGCCCACGGACCGCGCGTCACCCGGGTCCAGCTCGGCGAGGCCGACCTGCGGGCCGACACCGGCATCCAACCTGGTGAGGACGAACGGGAGTTGCTGTGGGCGCGCTCCCAGCTCGTCCTGGCCTCGGCCGCCGCCCGGCTCGCCCCGCCCCTCGGCCCCGTGAGCACCGACTTCCGCGATCTGGACGCGCTGCGGCGCTCCACCCTGGCCCTCCGGCGTCTCGGCTTCGGCGGCCGGGCCTGCGTCCACCCCGCCCAACTCGCCGTCGTCAACGAGGTCTTCACCCCCGGCGAACGCGAACTCGACCGGGCGCGGCTGCTGATCGCACGGTACGAGGGCGCGGGCTCCGGGGCCGCCGTGGACGACTCCGGCCGCATGATCGACGAGGCGGTGGTGCGCCAGGCCCGCCGCCTGCTCTCGACCGCCCCCCGCCACCCCTGACGGCCTCCGGACGCCACGCCCCGATCCCCCGACGGGTCATCCGCCCAGCCGGACGCGGTTCCCCGGCCGGACGCGGCGGCCACCCACCCCGCCGGTCCACTGCCAGCGCGCGGGGCGACGGCACCCCTGCCGGAAGGGCGCCCCACACCGCGCACAGCGCCCGGACGCGCATCGGCCGCCGAGCCAACTCGGCGGCCGATCACGGGAGTTACGGGACCCAGGATAACCCTCCGCACGGATCACCACCACGCAGGGCGACCATTCCGGCGCGCCACTCCCTCCCCCGGCCACCCCGGCGGCCGGTCCGCCATCACCCACACCCATAACCCCCCACCCGCGCCCGGCGACTCCATCCGGCCAACCCTCCAGACCAGAACCCCACCACCACACGCGGCAGCACGCCCCACGCCGTCCGCGCCCCACCCTCGTTCCGTCCCCGCCCCACCGCCCCCAACTCCCGCCCGCGCGACGCCAGAAGACAGTCCCGCACGGTCTCCCACGCCCGCGGGCCAGCACACCCGGGCGGCTCGTCAGCAATTGGCCGAATCCCCAACCCCCGGTGGTGCTCCCGCAGTTAGACAACGGGACGTACCAGGTACCAGCGACGGGACTCACGGAACCGGACCATGCGACACCACGAGCACGACGAGCACCCCGACCACCACGGGAGTGGCGAGCCCTTCCACTGCGACGGCGAGCGGCTCGGCCGTCACCCCGAACCCCGCCGGAGGCCCCGGCACGTACCGGCGATGGTGCACTGCCCGGTCTGTGGACACCACCGCCCCTCGGCCTACCCGTACATGCCATCCCCCGACGAGCGGGGCGAGTTACGCGGCACCGTCGTCCTCGCCGTGGCCGCCGCCGCGCTGCTGGTACTGACCGTCGCCCTCACCCCTCCCACCCCGCCCGCCCCCACACCCACACCCGCCTAGACCGGGCCCGCGCCCCTGGCGCACCGTCCGCCAGGGCGCGCCGTCCCGTGCGCGCACCCCACCCGCGCGTCCGCGTCCCCCGGCGCCCGGCCGGTCCCCGCCAGGCCCCACGGCCCCCACAACTCCCAACGCGGGCCTCGTGGCGAGCGGTTCGCCACTCGTGAGGGCCACGCCCGGGTGACTGGTCAGTCCTCGGGATCGACCCTGGACGACAGGAACAGCAGCACCCCGGCCGCCGCCAGGAAACCGCCCGCCACCTCCTCGTGGTCCTGGAAGTACAGGACGATCGTCGTGACGAAGCAGCCCACCCCGAGCAGTCCGCTGCCCGCCCCCACCCACCGCCGGAACCGGGTGGACGGTGCGGGAGCGTGCCCGCCCGCGGGCAGCATCCAGTACGGGAAGGGGCCCGGGCGGAACCGCCAGCCGTCCTCCCGCAGTCGGATGACCTCCGGGTGGTGGCGGGCGTAGTGCAGCCCACGCGGGGCGAGACGCCTCCCCGGCAACCACCCCTGCCGGAGCGCCAGCCAGCACAGCGCGGGGAGGCAGGCCGCCACCGCCCACACCACCGCCCACGCCCTCCCCGCCGAGGTGGTCGGCAGGATCCCGAGGAGCCTGTCCAACTGGCCGAAGGCGGCGTACGCGACGAGGGCGACCCCGGAGGCCGTCAGCGCGACCCGCTCCGCCACATGGCCGCCGTAGCAGCGCGTGCAGCGCGGCACCTCCACCACCTCGGCCTGCCACGTGGTCCGAAGCACCACGACCCAGCGGGTCATTCCGGTCTCCGCGCCCCGGTGGAACCCGATGAGGCGGTTGTACCAGGGGTCCGTCACCTCACCACCGCAGAACCAGCACTCTCGCACCGCGAGCCTCCCCCACCGACCGCCTCCGCCGAGCGCCGACCGTATCGGAGTCCACACCCCCGGTGACAGACTCCGCACCATCTCCACACCCCACGCCGAACTCCCGTACAGCCCCAACTGACGCCGCCGAGCCCGCTGTTCGCCTCCCCACCCCGAGCCGCCCCACCCCGGCGACCCCGGCTCCCCCGGTGCGCCGTCCTCGTCCCTGACGGCACCACCCCCTGAGGACCCGGCCTGCCCCCTACTCCGACCTCCTGTCGATCTCCTCCCGACGTCCTCCGACTCGGCCTGAGCGGGGCTCCGTCGGGCCCCGGGGTCCCACTCCACTCCGCGCCGGTTCACGCCGTGACGCCACCGCGAACCGCCGTTCCGCGGCACCCAACTCCCCGCTTCTGACGGTGGGTTCGCCTCCGGAGCACGCGTCGACGACGGTCGATGACGGACACCCGGCCGTGTGGTGCGCGGGCTCACGTCAGGCGGTGCGCCATCTCCAGCGCGGTCGTGATCGCCCCACCGGTGAAGAGGACGAGCAGACAGCCCCCACCCCCACCCCGGTTCTCGGAGCGCTTCCGCTCCTTCACCCGCTCGACCTCGGGCAGACCGCCCCGGTGGTAGGCGTTCCCCAGCTCCAGGCCGGCGCAGTACCCGCACTTCCACTCGCCGAACTGAGCCTCTTCCCGACCGCAGGACGGACACGTCGCCACGAGCTTCCCCCCGTCAGACCCGGCTTGTCCTCCGAGGTTAGCGGGACCGGCACGGATCCAGCAGGGGGCGGACGGGACGCGACAGCATCTCCCCGGCGTCCGCCCGCAGCCGTCAGGGCACGCCGAACTCGTCCCATACGAGGGGCCGTTGGCCCATCCCACGGCCCCTGTCGGACGCTCCCCCCACTGTCGGACGTGGCTGCGACACTCCCCGCCTCCCGCTCCCGCCACTCGCTCCGGACGAGGCGTCGAGGGGCGGCCAACCGCCCGTGACGGACCGCGACGTCCTCCTCCGCACCTCACCCGCGGTCGCGCAGGAAGGTGGGAATCTCCTCGCGGGTCGGGAAGTTCGGCAGCGGCGCTGGCCTGTCCTGAAGGAACGCCGAGATGACGGCGGCGGCCCGCTCGTTGTTGTCGTCGAGGCCGTTCCACAGGCGGTGTCCGACTCCCGGCAGGTACTGCGTGCGGCGGATGGCGGGGTCATGGGCGAGGATGGCGGTCGCCCACCGACGGACCTGGGAGGAGCACTCGGCGATCATCAGCATCGCGGGGGTCCGGGAGCGCCGCAGCTTCGGGGCGATGGAGGGGGAGTCCCGGACCGTCCGCTGGACGCGGAGGCTGGCGGCGGGGCTGAAGGAGAAGTTCCGCGCGGTGTCCTCGTCGGGGATGCGATGCGCGTCGCGCGCGCAGTAGGCGGACGCGGTGTCGCCGCCGAGGTCCGCGGCGGCGAAGGCGTTGTCGCCCTCGGCCTGCCCGATCAGTCCGGTGTCTGGGGTGAGGAACCCGAGCCGCATGAGGCCGAACGCCACGGCGTACCGGGGGACGTGCGTCGAACGCGGTCCGGACACGTCCGGGGCGAGGCCGCGCGCGGACGGTCGGCCCCTGTGTCCATCGAGGCGCGCGGTGGGGCCGTCCATCGGGCCGGGCTCGGCGATGACCGCCCGGTGCAGGCGCTCGGCGACGCGCGGCTCGGCCAGGGCCCGGGTGAGCACGGTCCCGCCCGAGGAGAATCCGAGGACGTCGACGTCTCCCTTGCCCAGGCGGTCGACGAAGGCGGCGAGGTCGCGGACCGACCGGGAGATCGAGTACTGGCTCATCGGGAGCAGTTCGCTCCGTCCACCACCGGCCTGTTCGTAGGCGTAGACGTCGTAGCCCTTGCGTGCCAGGTGCCGCAGGAACCGGTGGTCGATCACCGAGATACCGCGCACCGGTCCGCCGTTGAGGTACACGAGCGGGACGGGGTGCCGGGCGCGGGAGTTCGCGGGCGGGTAGTGGTACACCGCCACCCGGCTGCCCGTGGACAGGTTCCAGTGCTGCGTGGCCACGAAGGGGAGGGCGGGCGGGTACTGCCGGGTCGTGGGCACGGTCGGCACACAGACCGTCGCCGTCAGCGCCGCCGCGACGGCCACCGGCAGGAAGGGGACGAGCCGGGCCCACCGGGTGCGCCGTCTGCCTCGCCACAGCGCGAGAGCGACCCCGGCTCCGAGGGTCGTCGCCCACGCGACGAGCCCCGAACCCGCCCCGTCGGTAAGGGAGATCAGCGCGAGGAAGACGACGGCCAGCGTCGCGACGGCGGCCAGCCCGAGCAGTAAACGTCCGGTGAGACGGGCGAGGCGTATGACGGACGTGGACACGACGGACCTCCGGCAGTTTCAGAACGCTGTTTCAAAACGACGTTACCAGAGGAGGTACGCTGCTGGCCGTGGTCAGGCCCAGAACGAACGACGAGGCCGTCAGAGAACGGCTCGTGGAGTGCGCGACCGAGCTACTCGCCACCCGCCCACGGGAGTCGGTCACGGTCCGCGCCGTGGCCGCCGCCGCCGAGACGTCGACGACGGCGGTGTACTCGCTGTTCGGCGGCAAGGGCGGACTCATCAGCGCCGTACGCGACCGCGCCGTCGCCAGCCTGTACCAGGACCTGTCCGCGGTGCCTCCCTCCGCGGACCCCCTCGCCGACCTCTACGCCCTCGCCGTCGCCTACCGGTGCTGGGGACGCGAGCACAGCCACCTGTACACGGTGCTGTTCGGCGGTGTGCGATCCTTCGACCCGTCGGGCGAGGTCGGCACCAGCGACCCGGTCCGGCCCCTCCTCACGACGATCGATCGCGCCCTGACCGCGTCCGTCCTCGCTGGCGACGCGACGTCGATCGCCCTGGCGATCTGGGGAACCCTGCACGGGCTCGTGACGCTCGAACTGGCCGGAGCACTCGACCCCGCCACGGCCGAGGCCGCCTTCGACTCGACGATCCGCGCCGCGCTGCGCGGCTGGACGACTCCCGCGGTGTTCCGGGACCTTCGTCAAGCCGAAGGCTCCGGCTGACCGGCCGGAGCCCGGCATCCGGCCCCCTCCCCCACTCCGGCCTCCCCCACCTCGGCCGAAACAGCGGCGCGCACCCCGCACGGGACCAGCACGCATGCTCAACCCCCGCTTCGGCGCGGCAGGTTGAGACCGCATGCCCCGAGGATCGCCCGTCCCCGGAATCCCTTGGCGGACGCGGGCCCGCCGTCACTAGGCTCCCAACCCCCGGACAGCTCACGGGCGTTAGCCATGCGTGCGACGGTCCAGCCCGGTGCCGTCACTCCGACAGCCACAGGACCGCGAGGACGGGGCGCCCCACGGTCCGCGTCCCGTAGGCATGCGTGGGCGCGGGGGCATGTGGGCGCGGACGCATGTGGGCGCGGGGCCGATTGGGTGCGGGCAACTCGATTGCGAGGCGCGCACGTTGAAGCCGCGACGCAGGACGCGCCCTCCGTGAGCAGCCGGGCCACCTCGGGGCCCGGGAACAGTGAACTCGTCAAGGAGAGCAGGAAGATGACCAGCACCCCGCCCGTAAGCCCCCGCGACCAGGCTCTGACAGCCCCCACCGTCTCCTGTGTCTTCGTCTGCCACGACGGGGCGGGCCGGGTCCTGCTGGCCCGTCGCGGCCAGGGCGCCCGCGACGAGCCGGGTACCTGGGACACCGGCGCCGGTGGCCTCGAACACGGCGAGACCTTCGAGGAGGCGGTGCGCCGCGAGGTCCGCGAGGAGTACGTCGCCGAAGCCCTCACCATCGAGACGCTCGGCGTCCGCAACATCCTGCGCGGCAGCCCGGTGTCCCACTGGGTCGCGGTGGTCTTCGCGGTCCGGGTGGACCCCGCGCACGTCGCCATCGGGGAGCCCCACAAGTTCGACGCGCTCGACTGGTTCCCGCTGGACCAGCTCCCCCAGCCCCAACACTCCCAACTCACCGAGACGTTGGCGTTGGTTCGCCACCTGGGCGACGAGTGAGCGCTCGCGCGACCGCCCTTCAGTAGCCTGGTGCGGTGCTGACACGTCCGTGGATCAAGCTGCTGGCCGGTGCGCTGCTCGTGACCGCCCTCGTCCTGGTCGTCAACAACGTCTCGGCGCTCACGAACGGCGACGCCGTCCACTGCGGCGAGGACGTGATGGAACCCGGCGACCAGTGCTATCCCGCCAACAGTGGCTTCAGCCACGGTCGTGACTACGCCGAGATGCGGGACAGCGAGACACACGGCCAGGTCGTCGGCTACGCCGGGGTGGGCGTCGGTGTACTCGGCGTCGCGCTGTTCGTGGGCCACGTGATCGTCCGACGACGAGGGCCCGGCTGAACCACCCCGGCGCCGCGCGGCACACGGCGAACCGGCCGTGTGGGACAGCGAGTCCGGGGTGGCGTACGGCGAACTCGCCGTGGGGCACAGAGTGACCGCCCAACTCGCCCTGTTGCGGCGCTCATTGAGGCGGCTGCTCGACCTCACCCAGGAAGGTCAGCACCCTGTCCCAGGTCAGTTCGGCCGCGGCGGGATCGTGGTCGGGGAGTTCCCGGTCGACGTAGAAGTGGCCCGCGCCGGGATAGCGGAAGACCTCCAGCTCCACGCCCAACTCCCGTGCCTCGTGGCGGAGGTTGGCGACGCGTTCCGGCGGTGCGAACTCGTCCTGCTCCGCCGCGTGCAGCTGCGCCCGCGTGCCGGGACGAACAGCTCCGGGAAGGTCGGGCACGGCGTGCAGGAGGAGGATCCCGGCCGTCGCGGGGCGCTCCGCCCAGAGGTCAACGACCACGCCCGTGCCCATCGAGAAGCCAGCGAGCACCGTCTCGTCCGGCATCCCCTTGAGGGCCCGCCGGGCGCGCTCGATCATCGCGGTCCATCCGACGCGGTCGACCAGCCGGAACCCCTCGTCGAGCGTGGCGGCGGTCGCACCACCGAAGAGGTCCGGTGTGACCACCTCATGCCCGGCGCGGCGCAGCCGCTCGGCCGCGAGACGTTCGGCGGAGCGCAGGCCGAGGACGGAGTGGAACAGTGCGATGTGTGCCATCGGGTCATCATGTCTCACCGGCCAACGACGGTGACCAGCACGTTCGTTCACGTCCCGGATCGTTCCCGCCCAGACCCCGCCACGTCCCGGCCGCCATGCGGAAAGACGCCAACTCGCCCTACGTCAAGAGGTGTTGGCGGACGCGCGACGAAGCTCCCGTGACCGTCGGCCGTTCCCACGCTGGTTCGACGGGACCCCGACCCACCGGAGGCGGCGTCGCCCCGTCCCGTCGGGGTGTGACGGGGCGACGACCCGACAGGGAGACGGGGACGACACCGGTCCGGCGCGCGATGGGGCCGTGGTGGGCGGTGGGAGCGCGGCGTGGGGTCAGGTGTACTGCGTGATCTGGATCAGGTTGCCGCAGGTGTCGTCCAGTACGGCCGTGGTGGCCGGGCCCATGTCCGTCGGCTCCTGGGTGAACCGCACGCCCAGCTCACGCAGCCGCGCGAACTCGGCCCGCACGTCGTCGACGGCGAAGGAGGTGGCGGGGATGCCGTCCGCGACCAGCGCCGCCTTGTACGCGGCCGTAGCGGGGTGGCCCGGCTCCAGCGCCAGTTCGACGCCGTCCGGCTCCTCCGGGGAGACCACGGTGATCCACTTGTACTCGCCGAGCGGCACCTCGTACTTCTTCACGAAACCCAGGACCTCGGTGTAGAAGCGCAGGGCCGTGTCCTGGTCGTCGACGCAGACGCTGGTGAGGTCGATCCTCATGGGGCACGCTCCGGTATGTCCGGCCTGAGCCATCGGGTCACGACGCGCTCAAGCGGTTCGGTGTTCAGGTCATGGAACTTGTATCGGCCCTGGCGCCGGGTCCGCACGAG
Organism: Streptomyces sp. AJS327; assembly: GCF_013450295.1. GTDB lineage: Bacteria > Actinomycetota > Actinomycetes > Streptomycetales > Streptomycetaceae > Streptomyces. Next base: position 1,136,347 of record NZ_SKBR01000001.1, on the reverse strand, counting down.
ACCCGCGGCCTCCAGTACGGCGAGGTGCTGACTGATCCCCTGACGGGACAGCCCCAGGCCGTGCTTGGTGCTCAGCCGCCCGCAGATCTCGAACAGCGTCTGACCGTTCCGTTCCACCAGCTCATCGAGGATGCGCCGCCGGGTGGGGTCGGCCAGGGCCTTGAACACATCGTCAGCCACACCCTCAGCATAGGCAAGTAGCGACTTGCCTATCAACCCCGGTTTCTCCCACACATCCCATCCCGCCCCTCCTCCCATCCGGCGCCTCCCATCCGGGCCGCACCCCACCGCCCGGGACCCCTCCCTGGGAACCGGGACCCGGCCCCGCACCGCACGCGAACGGGCAAGGACCAGGGGCAAGGACCACGGGCGAGGACCGGGGCCGAGGACCACGGCCGATTTCCGCTCGATCGCCGTCATCGGCCCACGTACCGTGCGGGGATGGAACAGGTGACCGACAGACGTCGGATCGATCAGCGAGCCCTCGCGGCCATGACCGTCTCCATGCTGCTCTGGGCCTCGGCGTTCGTCTCCATACGGGTGTCGGCCGAGCACTACACCCCCGGCGCGCTGGCGTTAGGGCGGCTGTTGACGGCCTCGCTGGCGCTCGGCTGCGTCTTCCTGCTCCAGCGGGGGAAGTGGCCGGACCGCCGGGCCTGGCCCGGGATCCTGACGTCCGGCGTGATGTGGTTCGGCGTCTACATGGTCGCGCTCAACTGGGCCGAGCAGATCGTGGACGCGGGCACGGCCGCCCTCGTCGTCAACGTCGGCCCCCTCATCATTGCCCTGCTCAGCGGATGGTTCCTCAAGGAGGGCTTCCCCGCGCCCCTCCTCATCGGCATAGCCGTCTCGTTCGCGGGGGCCGGAGTGGTCGCCCTGTCGGTGTCCGGCGACGGACCGTCCTCCCTGGGCGGAGTGGCGCTCTGCCTGGTGGCCGCCCTCGGGTACGGGATCGGCGTGGTCGCGCAGAAACCCGCGCTGCGCTACGCGAGCCCGGCCCAGGTCACCACGCTCGGATGCGCCGTCGGCGCCGTCGCCTGCCTGCCGTTCGGCGGCCAGTTGGTGACGGGACTGGCGGAGGCCCCGCCGTCAGCGACGGTCAACCTCGTCTACCTGGGCCTCTTCCCCACCGCCCTCGCCTTCAGCACCTGGGCCTACGCGCTGGCCCGCACCCCTGCCGGACGGCTCGGCGCCACCACGTACGTCGTCCCCGTCTTCGTGGTCCTGATCTCCTGGGCCGCGCTCGGCGAGGTGCCGGGACCGGTGACCATGCTGGGCGGAGCCATCTGCCTTGCGGGAGTGGCCGTTTCGCGTCTCGCCGGTCTTCGCCGCACCCCGGCACCGGCACCGACCCCCGAACCAGCTGAACCGGGCGAACCGGCCGAACCAGCCGAACCAAGGACGGGGTCCGTACCGGAACCGGAACTCGTGGCGGAACCGGGTGCGGGGCCGAACGTGGCGCCTAGCACCACGCCCCCGGGCCCGGAGACCCACACCACCGCCCCCGACTGACCCCCGACTAGCGCGCGCCCCCGCGCTCGGAGGGGCGATGTGCCCTCCAACGGGGTCGCTCCGGGGCCGTCCCGTGGAGAGAAGGTGACGGTGGCGGCCCCGGAGCGGGTTGGTGTGGCGTGGGCAACGCCGGTGTGCTGGAGGTGGGTTGGGCAGTACCCCGCAGATCACGTGACACCCTCCTCGGTATCCGGTCGTCAACGGGACAGGGGTCAGGGGTCTCTTCCAGGCCCGGCGCGCGCCTCCTAGGGTGTGCGGTCAGCACTGTCAGCGGCCGTGGAGAGGAAGGGCGGATGATGGGAGATCTTCGCCGGGCTCGAAAGAACGGTCGGGTGGGGGTGACCGTTGCCTGCTGCGTGCTGACGGTGGCGGCTGTAGCTGGTTGCGGCCAGGGCCACCAGGACGAGGGCAGGGATGGCGAGTGGCCCGAAGGTACCCGTGCGTGCGGCAGTAACCCGCGAGACAACGGGAAGCCCGCACACAACGGTCGCTCCCTGCCCGACGACCAGCCCTCCATGCATTCGATCGCCCACGTGGGTGCCGCCTTCTCCGACTGGAAATCGAAGGACAAGGGCAAGCAGGCAGTACTGGACTCCGCGGCGAAGGCCGAACGCAACACCCAGATGCTGATGACCGACTCGAAAGACGAGGACGGCACGTACCGCTACGAAGAGTTGATCAAGGACTGGTATCTGGAGGGCTCGCAGGCGCACAAGTGCCGGACCGCCTATGCCAAGGGTGTCCGCGACACGGAACTGGAACTGTGGGGCCACACACGGTTCTACGCCCCGAAGGTCTCCGTATACGACGGCGGACGCAAGGCCAGGCTGGAGTACTGCGCCGACCACGACCTGATGGAAGCGCGGCACGGCACCAAGGAGTACCCCCTGGCGAAGGCCGGTACGTATCCCCGGCACCGCACCCACCTGGTCAAGGACGAGAACTGGGGAAAGGACGTGCGCCCCCCGGAGGACAAAGCGGGGCGGGAGTGGAAGACGGTGCGGGAGACGATGACACCTGACGGCTGCGACAAGCGGTAGTGCGACCGGTCAGGCGCGCTGACCGGCCGCTGACCGGCCACTGCCCAGCCGATCATGGGCGAAGCCAGCGGCTGAAATCGAGGCCACGGTGACGGTGCCGAGAACGAGGCAAACTCGTCGTATCTCGCGGCCACAGCCCGGGAGTTCCTGAGACCGTTGATCGTCCGCTCACGCTCGGTCCTCCGCGGGTACGTCGTCCTGCCGACTCGGATACCTGCCACGACGGGATCGAATTGCGGGACACCACCCACTCACCCGGCGTGACCACCAGGATCAGGGACCAGCGTCCGCTTTCCCGGCGAGACAGGTCCTCATTCGCGCGATCTCCCCGCCCCATGGACACGCCAACGCGTCGAGGGCGAGGAGGTCGCGCCATCCGCCGAACAGGACCTGGTGTCGATGGGGTGGGTTCAGGTGGGGGTGGTCGTGGTCGTCGTGGGGTGTGGTGTGCTGCTTGTGGTGGTGGGGTGGGCGGCGGTGAGGTAGGCGGTGCGGTGTCCGTTGAGGGCGTTGCGGACGGCGGTGCGGACGCGGAGGAGTTGGTGGGGTGCGAGGTAGTGGTGGAGGTCGTCGAGGGGGACGAACGCGTGGGCGCTTAACTCGTGTTGGGGGAGGGTGATGGGGGTGGTGGGGTGGAGGGTGCCGCCGTCGAAGACGAAGTTGAGTCCTTCGCGGTGGGGTGGGTTGGCGGGCATGTGGTGGACGGTGAGCAGGTCGCCGGGTTCGATGCGCTGCCCGGTCTCCTCCAGTAGTTCGCGGCGGAAGGCGTCGTGCAGGTCCTCGTCGGGTTGTGCGCAGCCGCCGGGCAGGCCCCAGGGGTGGGGGTCGCCCTTCTCCTTCCGGTAGATCTTCTCCACGAGCAGGATGTGACCCTCGGGGTTGGTGATCAGCGCGAGGGCGCCCAGGCGCCGTCCGGGCGGGTGACTGAAGTCGTACTCGGTGTGCATGAAGTGCTGGCCTCGCCTTTCGTCGTGTGTGGTGGTGCGTCGCTTCTCGTGCGCAGCGTGGCGGTGTCGTACGTCGTTGTGGGTGAACTGGCGTGTGTGTCAGTCGTGTTGGTCGGCCGTGGGGCAGCGGGTGGGTATCTGGCCGCCGGATGGTGGTGTCGTCGTCGAGGGTGGTGGTGTGGGGGTGGGTTGGCAGGCGGCGAGGGCGATGGCGAGGGTGAGCAGGCCGGTCACGCAGGTCAGCGCGACCGCGAGGATCGGCCGGTCCAGCTCCGGCGGACACCGGTAGCCATCCGGTCCATTCCGGGTGTGGTCACCATCCGGGATGTACTCACCGATCGGCGGGTCCAACGGGTCCAACGGGTCCGACGGGTCCAACGGGTCCGACGGGGCCGGTGATGGAGGTCCGGGGCCCGGCTCGGGGGATGGGTCCGGCGCCGCCTGGCGCGGAGCGGGAGGTGAGGTGGGGAGCATGCGCAGTCACTGGTCGGTGATGGGGAGTTGGGGGGGAAGTTCAGGGGGGAGTTCAGAGGTGGATCAGAGGTAGAGCTGTCGGCCGCAGGTGCCGCAGTGGGTCTTGCCCTCGCGGACGACGGTGGTGGGGTGATCGCAGCGCGTCTCCCACCGGTGGTCGCGGCGCGTCTGCCAACGGTGGTCACAGCCCCGGGCCACGGCACCTCCCGGGACACCACAGCGGCGCGCTCGGCACGTGGTGCGACACCCGTGGTTCCGCCGCCGCACGCTCCAACGCCCCATCGCTGGCGCGGAGTTGGGGCTGGGGCTGGGGTTGGGGGCTTGGCTCGTCGGCGTCCGAGGTCCGCGACGCGGGCAGGAGTCCGGCACCGATCGGGGTACGGAAGGGAGCGGTGAGTTCACGGGTGCGCGCCCGCTCCAGGTCGATCAGCTGGCGCAGACAGGGGACGCAGCCGAAGAGTTGGAGCCGCCCCCAGGGCGTCGGGACCGTTCGGAAGGCGGTCACCCGTACACCGTCCCGCCCGCAGTACAGCCCACACCGCCCCACCAGCCACACGCCACCACCAGTCGGAACAAACCCCTCCACGGGCTCCGCGCCCACCTCGGCCACATCCCTCCTCGACGCGCGCGAGACCCTCACACACCACACGTAGACAGCCACCACGCTGCCCACCGCCACCCCGTAACCCGTCATCGCCGCCCAGCCGTTCACCGACGCCCCCACAGCACTAACCATCCCGCCAACCACACCCGGGCCCACACCCGATACACACTCACCGCTCCATCCCCCGCCCCCACTCGCGATGCTCCCGCAACAGGACCGTCAACCCCCGTGCGGTGGCCATGTCACAACGCCCCAAATCGATCAACGGACGCGGATTCGGTCCCGTACACGAGAGCGGATCCAACCCCAGCGACGGCAGCATCACCCCCGCCGCCTCCAACGCATCCCGCAACTCCCGCCGCACCCGCTCCGCCTCCGGAATAGCGCCTCGATTGTTCATAGCATTATCCGTCTTCGACATTTCGTCCTCCGTGCGACGAGGTGTTCGCCCAAAACTGAAGACATGGGCGCTTGGCACGGATAGCGTTGCGTCCAGCAAGCCGTAAATGAAGGCACAACACGTTGCGTCCAGCTTTACGGGAAAGGGGAGTTGCCCTGTGGGGGCCAAACCGCGCGATCTCACCCCGGACCGCTCTGCCCGACATCTCTTCGGGGCCAAGCTCCGAATGTTCCGAGCCCGGGCCGGGATGAGTCTCGAAGGACTGTCGCATGTGGTGAACGTGAGCAAGAGCCATCTGTCCCGCATCGAGACAGCGGAGTACATGCCGCCGCCTGAGCTGCCAGCCAAGCTGGACGAGGTGTTCGGCACGGACGGCATCTTCGAGGAGCTGTACAGTCTCGCCCGCCGCGAGGTCCATCCGGACCAGTACCGACGGCGAATGGAGTTGGAGGCCCGGGCCACCGATATCAGCTTCTACGCCGGGCAGTTGGTACCCGGCCTTCTCCAGACCGAGGAGTACGCACGGGCACTGTTCCGTGCACACAACCCTCGGGCCACGGAGGACGAGATCGACCAGCTGGCCGCAGCGCGAGCCAGTCGTCAGGAATTACTCCACCGAGAGCCCAGGACCTATATCTCGGTCATTCTCGATGAGGCCGTCCTGATGCGCTCCTTCGGCGGACCGACCGTCATGCAGGAGCAGTTGAAAGTCCTGACGGAGAACGTCGACACCGGGACGACGCTTATCCAACTGCTTCCCTTCTCCCACGGCGGACACGCCCTGGCGGGTGGCTCGTTGGATCTGCTCACTCTGGAGAACGGCTCAGTAGTGGCGTACGAAGAAGGTATCTCCTCGGGACATCTTCTGGAGGACACAGAGGCTGTCATGGCCCGTGGCCGGGCATACGATCGTCTACGGGCTCACGCCCTGTCGCCGACCGACACGGCGGCGCACATCCACGGAGTCATGAGAGGACTACAGACATGAGCACCGCCCCGGACCTCTCCCGCGCGGACTGGGTCAAGTCCAGCTACAGCAACGGAAACGGCGGCTCCTGCGTCGAATGGGCCCCGAGCCTGGCCGCGCAGGGAACCGTTCCCGTCCGGGACTCCAAGATCTCCCACGGCGCGAACCTGACCTTCGCACCGGCCACTTGGACCACGTTCACCACCGCCCTCAACAGTGGCGACCTGGACGCCAGCTGATTCCCAGATCTCCCACAGGCCCCGCCGATCCTCCCAAGGAAGGCGGGGCCTGTGTCATGGGTAGCCATCCAGTGACCGAAGGAGGACACATGCCGCACAGCACCGACCATCACGTCACATGGGTCAAGTCCAGCTACAGCAACGGTGGAGGTGGCGACTGCGTTGAGTGGGCACCTGACCTGGCCACCCAGGGAACCGTTCCCGTACGCGACTCCAAGATCTCCCACGGCGCGAACCTGACCTTCGCACCGGCCACTTGGACCACGTTCACCACCGCCCTCAACAGTGGCGACCTGGACGCCAGCTGATTCCCAGATCTCCCACAGGCCCCGCCGATCCTCCCAAGGAAGGCGGGGCCTGTGTCATGGGCAGGGGCGCATCCGGACCGCTTCTGACAGCGGTCGCGTCCAGGGCACGGTTGGTGCCCTGGACGGACGCGTGTGTCATGCCGGACGGGAGCGGAGTGAGCCCAAGAGCCCGTATTCCGTGAGGTGTTGGGACCTTCGCGGCTGACGCGAGGGCGCATACCATCCTTCGCATGGCCGACCCCCTGTATCCGCTGGCGGGCGACGAAGACCTCCCCGACCTGGGGACCTACGACGCCATCGGCACGATGCTGCTGCACAACTCCCGTGCCGACGAGAGCGGCGGGTTCTTCGCCACCTGCTGGTTCATGGTCCTCCTGCCGATCGTCCCGCTCAGCCGGTACTACGTGCGGCAGACCGGGTACCGCGACGAGAGCGGGCTTCTCACCAGCCGGACGACCACCACCTACGAGATCGTCGGCAGGTCCCGGGTCCGCTGGACCGAGGTCGTCCGGACCTATCTGCTCTGCTGGCTCGTCCTGCCCGCCGTGTTCGTCGGGCCCATCCTCTTCGCCGTGCTGCGCTGGGACAGCGAGACCTCGGCACTCTACGGAACGTTCGTCTCCGTCGGGCTCTTCTTCCTGTTGTTCACCCTGTTCCTCCTCTACAGGACGTACTGGAGACCCGTCCGCGAAGTCCGCTGGGCGGATACCACGACGGGCCCGACGGACGGCCGAAACTGGCAGGAGCTGGCCTTCGCGATGCAGATGGCCGTTCTTCTGGGGCTGCTCGGCTTCTTCGTGGGGGTCGCGATCTTCTTCACCGCGCTGGCCATGGGTGAGCTTCCGACCAACAGCGACCCCGAGCCCAACCCGTACGTCGACACGCTGCTCCACCCCGCGGCCCTGCTGGCCGGGCTGCCCGTACTGACGGCCGTGGTCACGTTCGGGGTACTCGCGAGCCGTCGTCGCCGCTGAGAACGCCCGGACGAGCTGGGGCGCGCGGGACGTGCGGACGCTGTGCGATGCGTGCGGCGTGCGATGTGTGCGGGGTGCGGTGGAACGGTTCCGGTTGGTCCCACGGTGCGCGGACGATGTCCCCGTTCTTCGCTGACATACCGTCAACACAGGGCCGCCGCAGTCTTGTCGGAGCACTGCCAACTCCGTCATTCTGGGCTCTCCCGAAAGCCAGTCTCCTCTGAGAGGAACTCACTGTGCGCCTTCGATCCGCTCTCGTTCTTGCCCCGCTGACGCTCGCGCTGACCATCGGCGGCATGTCCACCGCGAGCGCCGCCCCCGAGAAGGCGGCGGAAGGCCCCATCGACGCCACCCTCAACATCACCGTGGACATCGTCGGAGTGGTGGGCTGCGCCGTCGACGCGGTCAACAACCCCACGAACCAGACCTTGCTGCTCAACTGCCTGACCGGCCGCTGACGCACACCGCGCGATGACCTGAGAGACCCCGCCGACTGGCGGGGTCTTCTCCTCAGAGACCGTGCGGGAGGCGGAGCCGTCGTTCCGCTGGACCCAGTACGCCGGGCACGGCCCCGGGCCCGAATTCCTCGGGACGCCGGAGTCCCTCTGGAGATCGGCTGTGGCACCGGCCGCGCACTGGCCTTTCTCGCACAGCAAGGGGTGAGGCCCACGGGAGTTGGCCTCACTCCTTGCTGTGCGACCAGACTTCAGACCGATGGGGTCACCTTGGAGTCCGCGGGCCGGGAGGGCTCGACGGCGATCCGTGCAGCACCCATTGACACGGTTACGCGTGCGCCCCACACTCCACACACAACTTCGCATGCGAAGCGGTGTGCGAAGGGTCGGGCCGTGTGCCCCACTCCGCTGCAACAGTGCGAACGGGAGTTTTGCCGTGCCAGCGATATCCACAGCTACACCCAAGGTCGACATCCGCGGTGCCACCGTCGAGTTCCCGGCCCGCCGTGGCCGCACCCCGGTGCGGGCCCTCTCCGATCTCGGACTCACCGTCGGTGAGGGGGAGTTCGTGGCGGTGCTGGGGCCGAGCGGCTGCGGGAAGTCCACCGCGCTCAACCTCATCGCCGGTTTCATGCGCCCCACCACCGGCAGCGTTTCCGTCAGCGGGAAGAACGTGGCGCGGCCGGGGCCGGAGCGGGGGGTGGTGTTCCAGGACGCCAACCTGCTGCCGTGGCTCACCGTGCGGCGCAACGTCACCCTGGGGCCCCGGCTGCGGAAGGAGTCCGCCACCCAGTACGAGGACCGGGTCACCGAAGTCCTGGCCGAGGTGGGCCTGGACGGGTTCGAGAACCACCTGCCGGGCGAGCTGTCCGGCGGGATGCGGCAACGCGTCGCCCTCGCCCGGGTCCTGGTCAACAGTCCCGAAGTGCTCCTGATGGACGAGCCGTTCGGCGCGCTCGACGCGCAGACCCGGATGGTGATGCAGGAACTCCTGCTGCGTATCTGGGAGAAGGAGCGCACCACCGTCCTGTTCATCACGCACGACGTGGACGAGTCGCTGCTGCTGGCCGACCGCATCTACGTGATGACGGCGCGGCCGGGCCGCCTCAAGGAGGTGGTGGACGTGGACCTTCCCCGTCCCCGTGACTACGCGCTGACCACCAGCCCGCGTTTCCAGGAACTCAAGCGGCACGTGCTGGAGCTGATCCACAGCGAGAGCGTGCGCGCCGCCGCGCAGGTCTGACCCGGCGCGACGGGCCCACACCCCGGGGTCCCACCCGCCCGCTGCCCGCTTCCGCGCCACCCGGTGTCCGGCCCAACTCGTGGGCCCCGCACCCCCGTTCATCCCGTTCGGCGACGCGTCAGCTCCCGGCCCCGGCCCACCCCGTCCGGCGCCCACGTCCCGGACGCGTCCCCGGCCCCACGCCGCGCCGCACCCCGGCCGCGCACCCCGCCCACCAGGAACGGCCGACGCGAACGGCCGACGCGAACCGTCCCCCGCCTCGCCACCGTTCCGGCCCGGCTGGCCCGCTGTCCCGTCCGCTGTCCCGCCCCTGTCCCGCCACCGTGCCCGGTCCGGTCCGCGGCCGTTTCGGGTCGCCTCGGCGGTGTTCGGTGCCCACTTCATCCCGATTCGCCAGCTCCCCTCCCTCCTCCCTCCCCTTCCTCTCTGCTAGGAGCCACGATGCGCCGGAGGTCCGTACCCACCCTCGTCATCGGCACAGCGGTCGTCACCGCTCTCGCCTCCGTACTCAGCGCCTGCGGCGAGTCCTCCTCGTCGTCCGGCGGCGGCAAGGTCGTCATCCGGGCGGGCTGGGTGCCGACCGTGCACACCACGCACTGGGCCACCACCAGCCAGTTCGTCAAGGACTCGAACATCGAGATCAAGCTGTCCCCGTTCAAGAGCAACAACGAGATGCTGGTGGCCATGCAGTCCGGCTCGCTGGACATGATGACCATGGGCTTCAACAACACCGCGACCGCTCTGGTGCGCGGACCGGTCAACTACTCCTACGTGGCGGGCGCGGCCGAGGGCGGCACGCGGCTGCTGGTGCGCAAGGGCGTCAAGGTCTCCTCCTGGAAGGACCTGCGCGGGAAGCGGGTCAGCAGCGTCCGTGGCTCCACGCAGTACCAGCAACTCGCCCTCGCCATGCGGGAGCAGGGGCTGAACCTCGACAAGGACACGAAGTTCAGCAACGTCGCGGGCGCCCCCGACATGCTGCTCGCCCTCCAGCGTGGGGACGTGGACGCCGTCAGCCTGTGGGAGCCGCAGGCCGCCGAGGCGGTGCGGAAGGGCTACGGGCACGAGGTCCCGGCTCTGCGCAAGGACCTGTACGAGGACTCCTTCCGGCTCAACACCGGCCTCGCGGCCAGCGACTCGTTCCGCAAGAAGCACCCGAAGGAGCTGCGGGCCGTCCTCCAGGGCTACGACAAGGCCCACAAGAAGATCACCTCCGACGAGGACTGGTGGCTGACCGAGTTCGGCAAGCTCGCGGTCAGCGACCGGAAGAACCTCCAGGAGGGCATCAAGAACGTCAGCCCGGAGACCTCCGTGGACAAGCGGCAGATGGTCGAGGTCGCCAAGCGGCTCCACCGGGGCGGGCAGATCTCCAAGGACGTGTCGGCCGAGATGGCGAAGACCGTCGACTACGGGCCGCTGTCGAAGGCGACCGGCAGATCACCGGCGAAGCTCGGCGACTCCTGACCCCACCACCGGCCGCCGGATGACGGCCTCCACCGGCTCACGGGCTCACGGCTCCACAGGTTCCACGGACTCCACGGACTCACGGCTCCACGGGCTCACGGGCTCACGGGCTCACGGGCTCACGGGCTCACGAACGACGACATCCCTGGCCACGGCCACGGAAGAGGAGGTGCGACGATGACCATGACGGACACCGAGCCCGTCAGCGACGACACCGACGAGGCCGGACCCCCCGGCAAGGCGCCACCCGGCGGGCTGGCGGCCCGGCGACTGCTCGGCTCGGCGGCGCTCTACGCCCTGTTCCCCGTCCTCGTCCTCGCGAGCTGGGAGTGGGTGGGCCGGGCCCAACTGCTCGGCGGCGGACTGTTCCCCCCGTTCACGGAGGTCGTCACGGCGCTGGTGGACTGGATCGCCAGCACCAGCGCCGAGGCCACCGTCTACAGCGGCACCTGGCTGGAACACGTGCTGGTCAGCACCACCCGGATCGGGGTGGGCTTCGCCATCGGCACCGTCCTCGCGGTCCTCCTCGGCATCCTGGTGGGGCACTTCGCGTCCGTCGCCAAGCTGATCGACCCGACCGTCAACGCGCTCCGCCCGATCTCGGTCACCGCGTGGATCCCGCTCGCCCTGATCATCTTCGGTATCGGGGACAAGCCCGCCTACTTCCTCACCGCGCTGGCCACCTTCTTCCCGATCTACGTCAACGCGGTCGACGGCTCGCGCTCGGCGGACGCCAAGTACACGCGGGCCGCGGAGATGCTCGGCGCCAGCAAACCGCAGGTCCTCACCCGGATCGTGCTCCCGGCCGCGCTCCCCTCGATCGTCACCGGGCTGCGGGTGGGCACCGCCATCGCCTGGACCACCGTCGTGGTCACCGAGGCGTTGGGGGCGAAGTCCGGCATCGGCTACGTCCTGCTCGACGCCTACAACCAGTTCCTGTTCCCGTACGTCATCGCCGCGATGCTCACCGTAGGGGCGCTCGGGCTCGCCTGCGACCAGCTGATCGTGCTGCTCAGCCGACGGCCGCTGCGCTGGGCCTCCAAGGAGGGACACTGATGAGCGAGCCCACCCGCGCCCCCGCCAGCCGGCCCACCGAACTCATCGAGCGGGGCAAGCCGACCTACGGCGTCGACCTCGGCGTCATCCTGCTCGACGCCGACTTCCCCCGTCCCGTCGGGGACATCGCGCACGGCCACACCCTCCCCTTCCCCGTGCACTACGAACCGACCCGCGGCGCCCCCGTGCCACACGTCGTGGAGGAGGCGGCGCACGGCCTGCTCGACCGCTTCGTCGACAGCGGACGGCGCCTGCTGGAGCGGGGAGCGCGGCTGCTCACCACCTCCTGCGGCTTCCTCGCCATCTACCAGCGGGAGCTGCCCCGGCTGCTGGACGCCCCGGTCGCCACCTCCAGCCTGCTCCAGATCCCGCTGCTACTGCGGATACTCCCGCCCGGCGGAAAGCTCTGCCTGGTCACCGTCAACTCGTCCACGCTGGACGAACGGCACTTCGACGGCGCCGGGATCGACCCGGCCGACCGTGAACGGCTGCGCGTCGTGGGTCTGGAGGACGGTGACCACTTCTACCCCGTGGTCGTCGGCCAGGACGGTCCGCTGGACGTGGCCCGGGCCGAGGACGAGGTGGTCGCCGTCTGCCGGAAGGCCCTCGCCGACGACCCGTCGATCGGCGCGTTCGTCTTCGAGTGCACCAACCTCCCGCCCTACGCGCCCGCCGTGCGGAACGCCACCGGACTGCCCGTCTGGGACGCGATCACCATGGCCCACTGGCTCCAGGCCGGAGCCGCGGGGCCACCCACCCGCTGAGCGGCACCCCGACGCCAGCCACCCCACCGGCCAGCCCCCTCCCACGGCCACCACCGGCGACCGCGCCCTGGCGGGTCCCCGATGCGGCATCCTCACCCGACAAGGAGCAGCGACAGTGAACGGCAGCCACGCCGACGGGCGCATCGTCATCGTCGGAGGTGGGGTGGTCGGCACCTCCCTCGCCTTCCACCTCACCCAACTCGGCCACCGCGAGGTGGTGTTGATCGAACGCGGCGAACTCGGCGAGGGAACCACCGCCTACGGGACGGGCGGCATACGCCAGCAGTTCACCTCCCGCGTCAACGCCCAACTCGTCCGGCGCTCCGTGGACTTCTTCAGCGAGTTCACCGAACGCACCGGCGAGCCCTTCGACTTCCGCCAGCACGGCTACCTCTTCCTGCTGGACGACGAGAACACCGCGGCGGCCTTCGCGACGGCGGTCCGCACCCAGAACGAACTCGGCGTGCCCTCCCGGCTCCTGACCCCCGAGGAGGTACCCGCGCTGGCCCCCGGTGTCCGCCTCGACGGTCTGGTGGGCGCCGCCTACTGCCCCACCGACGGCTCCGCCTCACCCACCGACGCCACCGCGGGCTTCGCCCGGGCGGCGCGCCGCCGCGGCGCCGACATCCGGCGGAACACCGAGGTCACCGGCTTCCTCCGGGACGCCGACGGAACGGTCACCGGGGTGCGCACCACCACCGAGGACGTGACGGCCTCCACCGTCGTCATCGCCACCGGCCCGCAGGCCCGCGCCCTCGGACGGCTGGCCGGGATCGAGCTGCCCGTCGCCCCGCACCGCAGGCAGGCGTTCGCCATCGCCCCGCTGCCGTGGATCGACGCCGCCCAGCCCCTCACCGTCGACGTGGGATCGGGCGCGTACGTCCATCCGGAACACGGCGGCTCCGCCGTCGTCGGCGGCAACGACCGCGAGACACCCGAGGGCACCGACACCAGCATCGACGAGAGCCGCGTCGAGCCGCTGCTCGAAGCGCTCGTGCACCGCTGGCCCGGCATGACCGAGGCCGCCGTGGTGCGGGGCTGGGCCGGACTGCGCGAGATGACGCCCGACGACCACGCCCTCGTCGGCGCCTCGGAGGTACCGGGCCTCTGGGCCGCCGTCGGCTTCTCCGGCCACGGCTTCATGCAGGCGCCCGCCGTCGGCGAGGCCCTCGCCGAACTCCTCCTCACCGGAGGCTCCCAACTCGACCTGGCACCACTGCGGTTGAGCCGTTTCGCCGAGGGCCGTCCGGTGGACGAGGGCGTCAGGTTCTGACCCGCGCCACCCGGCCGCCGCCCCGGCCCGCTCCACCGTCCATCCCGCTACCCCGCCCATCCCCGCGCCATCGGCCCGCTTGCCCGCTTGCCCTCTCGCCGTCCCCCGTCCCCCGTCCCCCCGTCCCGCCGTCTCGCCGCCTCGCGGCTCCCCGCGCCGACCGACTGGAGAACCCCACCATGACCGCAGCGACCCTGCCCCCGTCCACCCCCGCCGACGGCCCGAGGCGCGGCGCCGACCTGCTCGTGGAGTGCCTCGTCGCGGCGGGCGTCGACACCCTCTTCGGCGTCCCCGGCGACACCGGCGTGGTGTTCTACGACGCGCTGAGCCTGCGCGCCGACCGGATCCGGCACATCCTCGCCCGCGACGAGCGGCACGCCGCCAAGATGGCCGACGCCTACGCCAGGACCGGCAACCGCGTCGGCGCGGTGGAGGTCTCCAGCGGCGGCGGCACCACCTTCGCCGTCGGCGGACTCGGCGAGGCGTACGCGGCCGGTGTGCCGGTGCTGCTCATCACCTCCGACATCCACACCGCCAGCCGGGGCTCCGGCGCGCTGACCGAGATCGACCAACTCGCCCTGTTCAGCGCCGTCACCAAGTGGCGGGCCCTCGCCGAGGACGCCCGCGACATCCCGGCACTGCTCGACGAGGCGCTGCGCCAGGCCACCACCGGACGCCCCGCACCCGTCGCCCTGGTGCTCCCCGAGAACGTGCTGGACCAGCTGGTCGAACCGGCCGAGGCGCGGCTGCCCGAAGAACTGACCGCGCGGGCCACCGCACTGCCCCGCACCCGCCCGGCGGCCGAGGCGGAACGGGTGCGGGAGGCCGCGCGGGCACTGTCCACGGGGAGCGCGCCCGCCGCGCTCGTCGGCTCCGGGATCCACGTGTCGGAGGCGCACGGAACCCTGGCCGCCCTCGCCGAACGGCTGGCCATGCCGGTCGCCACCACCATCCACGGCAAGGGCGCCATCCCCGACAGCGACCCGTGGTCGGCCGGTCCGGTGGGCAACAACGGGGCCCGGGCGCACGCCAACACGCTGCTGGCCGAGGCCGACGTGGTGCTCCTGGTCGGCACCCGCGCCAACGCCACCGACACCAACAGCTGGACCGGGCCGAGCCGGAACGGCCCCACCGTCATCCAGATCGACGTCGACGCCGACCGCGCGGGCCGCAACTTCCCCGGCAGCATCCCGCTCGTCGGAGACGCCGACACCGTGCTCGCCCAGCTCCTCGACGCCGTCGACCGCGCCCCGGACGCCGTCCGCCAGATCCGCCGGGAGGAACTGCGGGCGGCCAACTCCGCCTGGGAGGCGTCGCTCGGCAGCGTGGGCGGCGAACGCGCCACGCTGCCCGACCTCCCCGACGAGCAGCTGCTGCCCTCCGACATCGTGCGGATCCTCGCGGAGGAGCTGGGCCCCGACACCCTCGTCGTCGCGGACCCGGGCACCCCGACGCCCAACACCTCGGTGTACTGGCGGACTCGGGACGCCGGGCGCACCGTCATCGTGCCGCGCGGGCACGGGCCCATGGGGTACGCCATCCCCGCCGCCGTCGGTGCCAGCCTCGCCCGCCCCGACCGCCGGGTCGTCGCCCTCACCGCGGACGGCAGCTTCGCCATGGCCTGCGGCGAGCTGGAGACCATCGCGCGGCTCGGAGTCCCGGTGCTCTACGTGCAGTTCACCAACAACAGCCTCGGCTGGATCAAGATGCTCCAGCATCTCTACACCGAGCGGCGGTACTTCGGCGTCGACCCGGGCACCATCGACGCGGTGGCGGTCGCCGAGGCATGCGGCGTGCGCGGGATCCAGGTGCGGGATCTGGGCAAACTCCGGGAAACTGTACGAGAGTTCGCCGCGTCCCCGGCCCCGCTGTACGTGGACGTCCAGGTACCGCACATGATCGACCACCTGCCCCCGGTACCCGCCTGGGAAGCCGCGCTCGCGGGCGACACCGAACGCCCCGTGTACTGACAGACGAGACCGAACGAACC
Organism: Streptomyces sp. AJS327; assembly: GCF_013450295.1. Taxonomy (GTDB): domain Bacteria; phylum Actinomycetota; class Actinomycetes; order Streptomycetales; family Streptomycetaceae; genus Streptomyces. The sequence goes on along the minus strand of NZ_SKBR01000001.1, from coordinate 1,120,640 downwards.
CGTGCCGCCACGCCGGACGGCACACACACCAGCCCCGGGCAGGCCGCCCGGGGCGGACGGGGAAGGAGCCGCATGGCTGACACGCTCGGCCCGAAGCCCACCACGGAGACCGCCGGTGGACGCACCGAGGAGATCTACTGGCAGCTGCGCCAGGAGATCGTGCACGGCACCCTCCGCCCCAACGAGGCCTTGGTCGAGGCGGACATCGCGGAGCGGCTGAACGTCTCCCGAACGCCGGTCCGGGAGAGCATGCAGCGACTCGCCGCCGACGGCCTCATCGCGTCCCGCCGACGCCGCTGGTTCGTCCACGAGTTCAGCCCCGAGGAGGTCGCCGAGATATACGAGGCCCGGGCGGCGCTGGAGGGCTACGCCGCCCGCCTCGCCGTACAACGGGCCACCGAGGACCAGCGCGCCCGGATCCTCGCCTGCCGCGAGGACGCCACCCTCGTCGCGGACGGCCTGCCCACCCGCGACCGGGTGGAGGTCAACGAGCGTTTCCACTCCCTCGTCACCGCCGCCGCCAACAACGCCCGGCTGGCGAACCTCATCGAACGCAACCGCTCGTTCTACTTCAACTACCAGGTGGCGGCGCTCTATTCGACGGAGGACCTCGCCGAGTCCTCCCGCCAGCACAGCGATCTCATCGAGGCCGTCTGCGCCGGGGAGGCCGACCTGGCCGAACGGATCGTGCGGGAGCACATCGCGCACGCCCTCTCGGTCATCGTCAAGAAGCTGCCCTGACCACGAAACCCCTCGCGTCCGCCCGGTATCCCGCTGGTCGTACGACACCCCGGCCCACCCCTTCCAGGTCCGGACACCGTGAGGTTCGGGCGCCGCGAGGTTAGGGCGCCATGAGGACCGGACGCCTGAGGGCCAGGCGCCGTGAGGGCCGGACGGACTGACGGCGGGGGGTGAGACTCGGGCGGAGATCGGGCGACGGTCGGGCGGCGGTCGGGCGGGGCGGTCCCTCGGACGGCCTTTCTGGCCGCCCCGTCACAGGGCCGGGCCGAGGGCCCACGACGGCCGGGCCGACGGGCCGGGAGGGGCGGACGGGGACGGACGGGATCGGTGGGGACGGACGGACGACAGGGGCGGACGGGGCGGGTGAAGGGTCCTGGGACGTCCGGAATCCGCTGGTCAGAGCGGCGTGACGGGGCGCTCCAACAGGCGCTGCCGTCAGTGGGGTGGACCACTGGCGGTCCGCGCGCCGTCTGGTCCTCCCCGCCACACGCTGGGACGATGTGGCTCTTTCGCACTTCTGTACGGCCGCCGGGCCGTCCGCACGCACCGTAGAAGGAGAGCGCCACCATGAACCAGCCCGCCACCACCCGCAGACAGCTCCTCGCCACCGCCGCTGCCGCCGCCGTGATCGGCGCCGCGGGGAGCGCCCTCGGCTCCCCCGCCGTGGCGGCCGGGCACCGGAACCGGGCCAGGGCGATGCTGCGGAAGATGTCCGTGGAGGACAAGGTCGGACAGCTCTTCGTCGTCGAGGTCAACGGACAGACCTCGGACCAGGCGCACCCGAAGAACGAGGAGCTGTTCGGGGTCTCCACCCCGGAGGAGATCATCACCAAGTACCGCCCCGGCGGCGTCATTTACTTCGACGCCCGGCGCGGCAGCGACAACCTCCGAGAGCCCCGGCAGGTAGCCCGGCTCTCCAACGGCCTCCAGCGCGCCGCCCTGCGCACCGGCGCCCGCGTGCCGCTGCACGTCTCCACCGACCAGGAGGGCGGCAGCGTCGTCTACCGGATGCTGGAGCCCGCCACCCAGCTGCCCGGCAACATGGCGCTGGCGGCCGGCGCCCTCGACGCCTCCACCGACGACGTACGGCGCGCGGCCGAGATCATCGGTGCCGAACTCGCCGCCATGGGCATCAACCAGAACTACGCGCCGGTCGCCGACGTCAACGTCAACCCGGACAACCCGGTGATCGGCGTCCGTTCCTTCGGCGAGAACCCCGACCTCTGCTCCTCCCTCGTCAGCGCCGCCATCCGCGGCTACCACGACGGCGACACCGCCACCGCCGCCAAGCACTTCCCCGGCCACGGCGACACCAACGTCGACAGCCACTACGGCCTCCCCGAAATCCCGCACACCCGGGAGGAGTTGGAGGAGCTGGACCTGCCGCCGTTCCGCGCCGCCATCGCCCGCGGCGTCGACACCATCATGACCGCGCACATCGTGGTGCCCGCCCTCGACTCCTCCGGCGCGCCCGCCACCATGTCCCGGCCCATCATCACCGGGCTGCTCCGCGAAGAGCTGGGCTACGACGGGCTGATCGTCACCGACGCCCTCGACATGGCGGGCGCCTCCGAGGAGTTCCCGCCCGACGTGGCGCCCGTCCGCGCCCTCAAGGCGGGCGTCGACCAGCTGGTGCTGGCCCCCGAGATGGACACCGCGCACGCCGCCGTGCTCGCCGCCGTCCGCTCCGGGGAGATCTCCGCCGAACGGCTCAACGCCTCCGTGCTCCGCATCCTCGAACACAAGCTGCGCCGGGGCCTGTTCCCCAAGCCGTACGTGGACGAGGAGCGCGCCGCCCGGCTCGTCGGCAGCGAGGCCCACCTCAGGGACGCGGCGGCCATCACCGACCGCACCATGACCCTCGTCCGGAACGAGAACGGCACCCTCCCGCTCTCCGGCACGGAGCGGCGCGTCCTGGTCACCGGCTGGGGTGGCGACCGGCTCGACACCCTCGCGGGGCTCATCGCCAAGCGCCCCGGACAGCGGACCACCACCCTCGACACGGGCAACTCCCCCACCGAAGCCGTCATTTCGGAAGCCGTCCAGGCGGCCGGGGAGCACGACCTCGTCGTGGTGCTCAGCAACCTGGCCGACGGCGGTTCCGACAAGGGCGCGGCCCAGGCCACGCTGGTGCGCTCGCTGACGGACAGCGGCACCCCGACCGTCGCGGTGGGCGTGCGCAACCCGTACGACGTCAACCGCTTCCCGAAGGTCCCCGCCTACCTCGCGACCTTCTCCTACGGCCCGCCCACGCTGGTCTCCCTCGCCCGCGCCCTCTACGGCGACATCACCCCCGGGGGCAAGCTGCCCGTCACCATCCCCACCGCCAAGGACCCGGCGAAGGCCCTCTACCCCTACGGTCACGGCCTCACCTACTGACCGGACCCGTCCGCCCACCGGGCGGGCCGCCGGCCCCTGCCGACAGCCCGCCCGGAGGGCCACCCCTCCAACCCGCCCGGCAACTCCGCCCGGCAGTCCGCGCGGTGGCGCGACGGACCGTCGAACTCCCTCAGGCGGCTGGGCCGTTGCCGCCGTCCCCGCCGGGACCGGTACCGCCCCCACCGGTAGCGTCGCCGCCACCCTGGGAGCCTCCCTCGGAACCCCCTTCGCAACCTTCCGCGGAACCGTCCTCGGAGCCTCGCCCGGAACCGTCCTCGGAACCGTCCGGGGAGCCTCGCTCGGAGCAGGCGACGGAGTCGGACGGCGCACCGTCGTCCAGGGTGATCGTCACCCGCCCACCACCGGGCCGCACTCCCTCCAGACGCTCCGCCACCCGGCGGTAGACAGTGTCCGCGAGCGCCCAGTCCGCGTCCCACTCCGGCTCGTTGACGATCGCCTCCCGGAGGACACCGAGCAGCGCGATCAGCGAACGCCCCGACAGCGGCGCCGCGACCCGGTCGTACGGCAATTCCTCCACCCGCGCGGGCAGCCGCCAGTGCGGATGGTGAGCGGTGAGCACCACCAGGTGCTCCCAGAGTTCCCGGTGCCCGACCAGCACCACCGAGGAGATGCCCGAGGCCGCGGTCAGCAGACGCCCGTGCTCCTCCGACAACCGGGGGCCCGAGGGAACGTCGGGTTCCGTCCGCTCCCACACCAGCAGCCGCAGGGCTTCCATCCCCTCCTCCAGCGCCTCGACGGTGGCCCGCTGCTGCCGCGCCTCCGCACGCACCGCGGCCAACTCCCCGCACAGCACCGCCACGTTCTCGCTCAGTCCCGCCAACTCCCCGCGCACGCCCTCCTGTACGAGCGCGGCGACCCGCTGCACCAAGCCCTCAGCGTCCGGCGCCGCCCCCGTACGGTCCTCCGCCGTGGACGCCTCCGCGCCCTCTTCCGGGGACCGGCCCATCCGCCCCGCACACTCGCCGTGTCGCCCGTCCGCTCCGCACTCGTCGAACTCGCCGTGCTGGCTGTACTCGCCGTGCTCCGCGTGTTCGCCGCACTCCACGCGCGCACCGGTGGAAGCGCCGTTCCGGACGGTTCCGTAGCCACCCTCCGGAACGGCGACGGTCACGCGGGCGGACCCGAACGACCGCTGGGCGGCGTCCGACTCCCTCGGCGCCGCCGACTCCGGCGCCTCCGTCATCCCTGACGCCTCCGCCAACGGGCCTGACACGACGGCCTGTTGCCCATTGACGGCCGTCCCGTACGCCTCGGCGGCCGAGCCGTCCGGGTCCCTCGGACTGGCCGGGTCACTCGGGGCAGCCGGGACGAACGGGGTCTCGGTGTGCCCCGGTTCGGCGGGCCCGGCGCCAGGGCGCGGCCCGGGAGAGGCGATCAGGTCTCTCAGCTCCCGGATCTCACTCCGCATCCCTCCGGCCTCGTCCCGCAGACAGGCGACGGCCTCCCGTACCTCCGTGCCCAGCTGGTCCCTGCTGTTCACCAGCCGGTTCTTCGTCTCACGCAACTCGGTGCGCATCTTGTTCAGTTCGGCGCTCACGGTGGACTCCGTCCGCTTCCGCGCCGTCTCCCCCGTCAGCTCAAGCTTCTCCACACCCTTGCTGACGGCCTCCCGCAGCATCTCCGCGTTGTGCGTCACCGTCGTGTGCAACATGGTGATGCTCGCGGAGAGGTCCCCCTTCTTCTCCCTGCCTGCCAACCCAGCCCCTCGCGTCCGGTAGTCGATCAACAACAGTGCGTACCCTGCCCGTTGGGGCACCCCTTCCACGCACGCTCCGCGAACCTGGCCGAAACGAGCCCACCGGGAGCTACCCGGACGATCCGAACACGGATCCGAACTCGCCGCCGCAGTCCGGAAACACGCACCACACCGCGCCGTCGTCATCCGTCCCGGCGGCCGCCTCGCCCCCGTCAACTGCTCCCCACACCCACGGGAGTTCCGGCCACCCCGCCCCACGCACCACACCGCACCTCGCCATGCCAGGTCGCATCGATCCGCACCGGGGCGCGACAGGTCGCATCCGGTCGCATCGGACAGCCGGACCCCGGCACCCGGTCGGGGCCCCGTGCGCGGGTCCCGGGGTGCGTGCCGGGCCGCCCCCCCGGGTGAGTGCAGGGCGCACGGAATCTGTTGTGCGCGGTCTTCCCAAGACCCTTACCACTCGGTAAGAACCGTAGGTAACAGTCGCTGCCCCGGCAGCTGTCCGGGAAGGAGAGCACCCCATGGCACGCGAGAGACGAGCAGCCCCACACTCCCCACCCACCCGCCGGACGAGGCGGTCGACCGGCCCGATCGCGGCGACAGCCGCGCTCCTGCTGGGAGTTGGCCTGCTCACCGGACCCGCCGCCGCCGCGCCCGCACCGGCCTCGGACAAGGCGGCGGCCACCCCCTCGGCCACTCCGCTCACCCCCGAGCTGGAACGCCTCCGCGCCGAGGAAGCGCGGAAACTCTACGGAGACCCCGGCGAACGACCGCTGGAGGAGCGGAAGACCTCCCTGATCTCCCTCGGCGACAGCCAGATCTCCGGCGAGGGCGTCGGAAACTACGAACCGGGCACCGACGGCCCCGACAACTGGTGCCACCGCTCCCCCGACGTGGCGGTGCACCGCACCGGCATCGACGCCGACGTCACGTACAACGTCGCCTGCTCCGGCGCCAGTTCGAAGAACATCCGGATCGGCGGCGAGAAACAGTACGCCGACGAACTGGTGCAGAGCGACAGCCTCGCCATCACCGCCCGCAACACCCGCCTCAAGCAGATCACCCTCGTCGTCGGCGCCAACGACGACCTCCAGTTCGGCCCCGTCATGACCGACTGCGTCGTGCGCTGGCTGACCCTCCAGGGCCCCTGCCAGAAGAAGTACGAGGAGGGCTGGCAGGACCGCGTGGACGGACTCGTCCCGAAGGTCGAAGCCACCGTCAACGACCTCAAGACCGTGATGCGGGACGCCGGTTACGCCGAGGACGACTACCAGCTCGTACTCATGAGCTACCCCAGCCCCATCGGCCCCGACTTCCGCGACAACCCCGACTTCCCCGGCAAGCTCGTCTGCGGCGGCACCGGATACGACAGCGACACCGCCTGGGGCCGCGACCACGCCGTCCCCGCGTTCCAGAAGGGCCTCCGCACCGCGGCTCAGAACTCCGGCGCCACCTACCTCGACGCCTCCCGCCTCTTCCACGGCCACGAGGTGTGCACCGAGGACACCCGAGCACGCGGCCTGCACCTGGAGTTGGACAACCCCGTCCCGCCCGACGAGAACACCGCCCGGCAGTCCTTCCACCCCAACAAGCGCGGCCACGGCGCCTACGCCGAATGCCTCACCCAGATCTACCAGGCCCACGGCGACGGCGTCCGCGAGGCGTCCTGCGCCGACCAGCCGGGCACCGGCAAACCCCGCGTCCACCCCACCGCCTGGGACGACGAGTTCACCCCGCTCCGCAACGCGGCCACCGGCGAATGCCTCGACGCCCGCGAAGGCTCCTCCCGCAACGGCACCGCCGTCGGCGGCTGGAAGTGCGCCGACCCCGGCCCCGACGGACAGGCCGGACAGCGCAACCAGGGCTGGTGGCTGGACGGTTCCAACGGCTCACTCGTCTCCGAACTCAGCCAGGACCGCTGCCTCGACATCCCCAAGGGCGACATCACCGAGGGCGCCGAACCGACCCTCTACAAGTGCTCCGGCGCCGACAACCAGCGCTTCGAGCACCGCGCCGACCAGACCATCCGCCCCACCACCAACCCCGACCTCTGCCTCACCCTCACCACCCCCGAATCCCCCCTCACCCTCGCCCCCTGCACCTCCACCCCCACCCAACACTTCACCACCTAACCCCAGTTGACCCACCGAAGCCGGGCCGGTGACGCCCACCACGACCGCCACCGGCCCGGCCAGCGGCACAACAGGTCACCATCACGCCGCCACACGGACACCCTCGCGACATGAGGCGAGGCAGCCGCCCCGTCGCACGGGACACGAACCACCGGGTCCCGACGACTACGCCTCGACCGTGACGTGGGCGAGGAAGTGCGTCCAGCCCAGCCGACCAACCCTCACCTCAGGACGACCGACGTCTTTGGAGTCCCCGACGGCCACCCCGCGATGGACCCGTGCGACTTCCAGGCAGGTGTTGTTGAGCCGGTCGCAGTACGAGCTTCGACGCCAACCACCGCGAGACGGCATACCCATAGCCACTTTCTCCTCCTGAGCGAGCGATCCGACACAAGAGCGGACAGAGAGCACCACCAACCAGACCACCAGCCCCCCAAGAACGCCACAGGGCACCGCGCAGACCATCCCCCGCGCGGGGAGCAGGTCAGCACCGAATCGGGGTCCCCGCACGCAAGGGTCCATCCCCGCGTGCACGGGGAGCAGGTGCTGGGTCCGCCCCTTGCCGATCTTCATCAGGGTCCATCCCCGCGTGCGCGGGGAGCAGCACTGTTCGCGGGGTCCATCTCTCGGGGTACGGGGTCCATCCCCGCGTGCGCGGGGAGCAGCCAGTGGCGGTCGCCCGGGTTCCGGGACCGCGCGGGTCCATCCCCGCGTGCGCGGGGAGCAGTATGACTGGTTGGAGGAGCGTTGCGGATATTGGGGTCCATCCCCGCGTGCGCGGGGAGCAGTGGAAGGTGGGCTTTCGGCCGCAGGCCGAGTCAGGTCCATCCCCGCGTGCGCGGGGAGCAGCAGTGCTTCCGCTGGTAGGCGAGCATCGCGACGGGTCCATCCCCGCGTGCGCGGGGAGCAGGTGGGAGAAGGCACCAGCCAGGAAGCGGGTGAGGGTCCATCCCCGCGTGTGCGGGGAGCAGGCCAACACCCTCGCGAACACGGATGACTCCGTGGGTCCATCCCCGCGTGCGCGGGGAGCAGAGCTCGGGGAAGTCGACCTGCGGCAGCATCCCGGGTCCATCCCCGCGTGCGCGGGGAGCAGCATGCTCTGCCAACTGCTGGCGCGGGCGCCGCGGGTCCATCCCCGCGTGCGCGGGGAGCAGGGACGCTTTCAACGGATCGCGCGCTTCACGGCGGGTCCATCCCCGCGTGCGCGGGGAGCAGATCAAGGCGCTGTCGGCCCTCGCGGTCCGCAAGGGTCCATCCCCGCGTGCGCGGGGAGCAGGCCGCTGCCGCCACCTCGACGCAAGGGAGGGGGGGGTCCATCCCCGCGTGCGCGGGGAGCAGCCTCTCGCTCTGCTGGGTGATGCCCTGGATGCGGGTCCATCCCCGCGTGCGCGGGGAGCAGACCTCGTCGATGGTGACGAGGGTCAGGGGCATGGGTCCATCCCCGCGTGCGCGGGGAGCAGCGGCCCGCCGACGGCGGCGGGGAGCCGGGATCGGGTCCATCCCCGCGTGCGCGGGGAGCAGGGGATCGCCGCAAGGACAGGCCGCGCCCACCAGGGTCCATCCCCGCGTGCGCGGGGAGCAGTGGCCGTAGCCCATGCCCTTGAGCTGCCAGTCGGGTCCATCCCCGCGTGCGCGGGGAGCAGAACCGGACCTCGCTTCGGGGGATGGTGATGGCGGGTCCATCCCCGCGTGCGCGGGGAGCAGGACGCGCTCTACGAGGTCGATCCACAGGCGTGGGGTCCATCCCCGCGTGCGCGGGGAGCAGGACGCGCTCTACGAGGTCGATCCACAGGCGTGGGGTCCATCCCCGCGTGCGCGGGGAGCAGCCCGCAGCGCGCCGCCTCCACCAGCCCTTTCAAGGGTCCATCCCCGCGTGCGCGGGGAGCAGACCATGGCGGCGCCGTTGTCGGGCCGGTCCCGGGGTCCATCCCCGCGTGCGCGGGGAGCAGTTGAGTTCTCAAACACCTAGCGCTCTCTTCAGGGGTCCATCCCCGCGTGCGCGGGGAGCAGACGCTGCCGCCCCACTCGATTTCAGCGGTGACGGGTCCATCCCCGCGTGCGCGGGGAGCAGGCGGCGGATTCGCTGCGCAAGCAGGCTGACGCGGGTCCATCCCCGCGTGCGCGGGGAGCAGAGGAGCTGCCCGGTGGGCACGTCGGTGCCGTCGGGTCCACCCCCGCGTGCGCGGGGAGCAGCGGTCCGCTCCTGGGAGCAAGGGAGGAACGCCGGGTCCACCCCCGCGTGCGCGGGGAGCAGCCGACGTTGTGCTTGGGGAGGGTGTCGGTGTCGGGTCCACCCCCGCGTGCGCGGGGAGCAGGTGCCGCCACCAGCCCGAGCCCCGCCGTCCCCGGGTCCACCCCCGCGTGCGCGGGGAGCAGTGGAGTTGAGCTGGGGGTTTGTCACGTGGTGGGGCGCTGGGGTTCCACTTTTGGGGAATCGATCATTTTTGACATCCTTCGCAATGAGGTCATCAGTGTGACGTCCGGGTCGTGGGGGTCGCAGAGGGGCCCCGGACCGTGAATGGGAGTGTGGGCGTGGAGTGGGTGGTCATCTTCGGCCGTAGCGGCGGCGTTTGGCGGCCTTGCTCCAGCCGGAGCGCGGCGAGGTCGCTGAACTCTGCGTCGATGCTGTGGCGTTGGGGCGGTGGATGAGTGTGAGCCCGTCGTGGTCGGTGGGTTTCCAGGAGTGGTCGTGGGTTTCGAAGGCGTAGCCCTGTTCGGTGTTGGTCTGGTAGGCGAGCAGGGCTCGACCCTGGCCGGTGTACTCCCGTACTTCCGCCCAGAGTTCGTGCCGTACCCGAGTGGAGGGTGAACCGAGGAAGACGCCGGGAGAGATCTCCAGCAGCCAGCGGGTGAGGAATCCCCGTAGCCCGGCGGGGCAGTTGGTGAGGACGATGACGGTCACCAGACGATCTCCTCGCCGTAGTTTCGGCCGCTCGCGAGGCGCACGTCGCCGTCGGACTGGAGGGCGGCCTGGTCGTCGTGTTCCGGGTGGCCGCCAGGATGAGGCGATCCCTTGCCGCCGCGTGTGGCGTAGGGCGCGAGAAGGCCCTGGATGTCGCGAACACAACGCCCCAGGAGATCCGTCGTGTTGATGCGGTCACGGAGGGCGCGGCGGGTGCGGCTGGCCACCTCCTCCTCGCCTTCGGCCGCGGCGTCGAAGGCGGCGGGGATTCCGATATCGGTCTTGTACAGGTCCGCGACGTCCATGACGAAGGAGCGTTCGTGTCCGGCGTGGACGAAGCCGAGTCCGGGGGAACAGCCGAGGGCGATGACGACGGCATGGGCGATCCCGTACATGCACTGCGCGGCGGCGGTGACGGCCTGGTTGGGGGCGTCTCCGGCGGAGAAGTCGTCACGGTTGAACTCCCTTGTGCGCCAGGGGACTCCGGTACGCGAGGACTCTTCGCGGTAACACCTCCGGAGCCGGTCGCCCTCCTTGCCCATCAGCTCCTTGCGGGTGAACTGGGCAACGTCGAGGTCAGGGAAGCGGAGGGCGTACATGGCCCGGGCTACGTCCAGGCGGGAGCGACGGTTGGCCCAGGCGGTCGCCTGCGCTTCGACGAGGGCTGAGGAACGGGTCAGGGCTCGGCCACCCGCGTAGTAGCGCACGCCGTGTTCGCCCACCCAGACGACGCCCGCACCGGAGTCGCCCAACAGGGACATGGCCTGGTGGGTGACGCGGGTTCCGGGGCCGAGGAGCAGGGTGCCGATGGTGGCCGAGGGGATGTGCCGGACGCCCTCGGTGTCCTCGGCGGTGATCGCGTTGTCCTGGCGGTGCACCACGCACCGTTCGAGGTAGACGAAAGACATCCGGTCCTGGACGCGGGTGAGTTGGCGTGGGGAGGAGGCTCCTCGGGAGCCGAGACCACTCATGGTCACCTCACCGGAGCGAGGGTCATGAGGCCACAGCCGTATGCCTTGGCCTTGCCGAGTCCGTGGGTGAGGGTGCGCCGGAGGAGTTCGGGGTCGGTGATCCGCAGCCGTCCGTCGAAGGTGACGCGGGTGATGCGGACGTCCTCCGCGCGTTGCTCCCGGGGTTGTCTGCGGAAGCGCAGGGGGCGGTAGTCGCGGACGGCGAGTTGGTGCTCGTCACCCTCCTGGGCCAACTGCCGTTCGGGGGGCTTCGGTAGCACCTCGAAGCCCGCACTCTGCTGCCGCTCAAGCAGCCACGTCGTCTGGTGTTTCGGGGTGCGGTGGGCGAGGCGCTTGGTGCGTGCGCCTTCCGGCTGGCCAGGGAGACGGACGTGGTGCACGGGGTTGGCGGTGAGCCGGAAGCCCCAGACGTCGCCCTGGTTGAGGCCGCCGAGGAACGCCCCGTAGTCGTAGGTGTCCCAGCCGGGGACGTCCGAGGCGGGCCAACCTGCCTGCTCCACAAGGTGGGTGAGGTCGGGGCGGTCGGGGCTGACGATGAACAGTGAGGTCTGGTGGGATGCGTCGTGGTCGAGTCGCCACAGCACACGGGGGCCCGCCCCGTCCCGCCCCGGTGGGCGCGGGAAGGACATGCTGACCGCGCCGTGCAGCAGATGCGGGGAGCCGAACAGCCTCCGGGCGTCGGCTCGCGCGATGTTGGCGCGGAAGCGGGTCAGGTACATCAGTCGGTCCTCGGCGTGAGCGGGCGGAGGTGGGGGGTGGGGTCATGGGGTACGGGGTCCGCCGCCCCGGCCCGTCCGGGGACGGGTACGTCGAGGGTGCGGATGGGACGTGGCGCGTATCGCCGGTGCGTGGGCGAGAAGCTGACGGGCAGGTCGTGGGCGGTGACGTCGGGACGCTCGGCGGGTGGGCAGTCCAGGAGGAGTTCCAGGGTGTCGGGAGTGCCCACGACGGCCCGCCGCGTTCTGGTGGCGTCCCGAAAGCCCTCGCGGTACCAGGGCGCGGCCTGCCACTCCGCCTGGCGCAGCGCCCCTTCCAGCCTGGTGTCGATCGGTGGGCCCATGGTGAGGGGCCGGGACGGCGGGCAGGAGCGTCGACCGAGGAAGGGCAGGAACACCGGGTCGTGTAGAGCCTCGTACAGCGCCTGGATCAGGGGGAGTTCGCCTCTGACGCCCGCGACGAACACCGCGTCGGCCAGGTAGTAGCGCTCGGAGATCGGCATGGCCTTGCCGGTGTCCAGGTGCCGCGCGGTCTGGAAGTCCCGTACGCGAGTGCCTGGTTGGTCGACGCGGACCCCGAACTCCAGTCGGGCCAGGTCCGTGAGGTCGTGCTCACGGTCCCGACCCTGTGCGGCCGCGAGTAGACCGAGCACTCCGCTCTTGGTGGGCACCTGCTGGGTGGCGCGGCGGGCGAAGCGGGAGGCGGAGCCCCAGGACTGGAGGGGTCCGGAGAGCCGCAGGAGCAGCACGCTCATCGCGTTTGCTCCACAGCGGTGTTGGTGCCCGCCGCCAGCCGTTCCGTCATCGTCGAGCCGACCGCTGTCAGCAGCTCGTCCAGGGGGAGCTGGGTACCGAGGGCGGAGAGTGCGGAGGTTTCGTCTCCGAAACGCAGGACCCAGCTGTGTTCGGCGTCCGCGAGGCCGAGTTGGTGTTCGAGGTCCGAGGCGTGCTTGGCGAGGCGTTCGCAACTGTTCTGCATGTAGCCGCCGTTCTCGCCCCGGGGCACGGGCTCCTCGAAGGCGCCGACGAAACTGACGGGGCGGCGCGAGCGGAGTTTCACCACCGCGGCGGCCGGAACGGTCTGGTGGGCGAATGAGTTGGACTTCCCGTTGGGCAGCGACAGAAGGAAGTTCTCCAGGAAGGCGACGACCGCACGCTGAGTCGGTTCCTCGGCGCCCTTGTTCTTGAGGCCGCCCAGGTTCTGCCGGAGCTGGTTCACATCCAGGGCCGCGTAGCGGTACAGGGTGGCGGAGTTGAAGTCGACGGTGCCGATCATTCCCGCTCCGGACTCCTCGGCTGCCTTGCTGCGGTCGTCCACGGCGGTGAAGTAGTCAGACTCGATCTCGCTGCCGTGGACGCCGAGGGCGTGGGCCACCTGTACGGCGGCGTCCACCGTGAGGTCGGCGGAGTCCGCGACCATCCGGCCGAACAACGCGATGTCCACGGAGTGTCGCGTGTCGACGGCCTCCTTGACGCGCGAACGGTTCTCCTTCGTCTTAAGGAACTTCTTCAGGGCCTCGACACTCTCGGCTCCGGCGCCTTCGGTCCCCGCACCCTCCGTCGCGAGTGCCGCGAGCGCGTCGAGCTGGAGGGCGCTGAGAAACAGCAGGTAACTGGACTCCGGTGCGGGCTCCTGGGCGCCCTCCTCCACGTCCTTCTTCTGCCTGCGCGGAGGAACCTCGATCTTCGTGCCGGTCGCGGTACGCAGGGTCTCGGCGGCGAGTTCCACCGCTACCGGCCTCAGCGCGGGAGCACGCTCGGTGATGCGCTCTCCCAGCAGCTCGGCCACCTTCCGGGTACGGACGCCGAGTTCGGATGGTGGGAGTGTCTCGTTGAAGCCGAGGCGGGTGGCGCGCTTCCACGCCTGGCTGGAGACCCTGGCCCGCCGCACACCGCCGTAAACGGCCGTCTTGGGCATGCCGGTGTCGTCCCGGTTGAGATTGCTCGGCGGGACCGTCTGAAGGACGTGGATGTCCAGGATGGTTCGTGTCATCACAGCTCGATTCCTCGATAGGGGTGTGGGTGAAGCGGAGCACGTCGGAACAGACCGGTCTGGACGGCGCGTTGGTCGCGTCCTCACGGTGGGCAGGGACCCACGGTCGAACGTCCCCCACCCCACCGTGCGACGTGGCGAGTGTCACTCGCCGGTGTCGTCTTCTCCCGCGCCGTCGTACCCGTAGCCAACGAACTCGTCGTCCTCGTACTGGTCGTCGGCGTACTCGTGGTCGATGTCGCGTGGTGCGGGGATGGTGGGAGCGGAGGGGTCGGTGGCCCCCTCGGGCGGCACCGCACCGCTGTCCGGGCGCTGCTCGGCCGTGGGGCGGTAGGCGGCGAGGTGGAACTCGCGGCCCCACTCACGGCTGACGACGTTCCGCTCCCCGGTCATCTGCCAGCGGTGCAACTGGTCGGCGAGGCGCACGTAGTCCAGCGGCACACGGTCGTTGCGCAGCAGCACCACGATGTCGCGCAGGCGAACGGCCAGCGCGTCGAAGGAGGTGGACGAGCCCAGCCGGACCAGGCGTTTGCGGGCGGGGTGCCGGGCCTCCCGTTCTGCCCTGCCCTCCGTGAAGTCCTTGTCCCCCTTGCTCTTCCGCCGTCCGCCCCGGCCTGGCTTGGTCCGTCCGTCCCCGGTCGCCGTGGACTCCCCGTCATCGTCCCCCCGTTGGGGGGCCATCAGCGCGCGTACCGACCGGCCCAGTGTCCATCCCTTCTGGTGCATTCCGGCGCTACGGGACGACTGCTGGTGCAGCGCCCAGAGCGTGACGGCGAGGTGCACCGCCTCCTCGGCGAACAACGCCGAGCTCGCCTTCCAGGTGCCGGGGACGGTTCGCGTCGAGCCGAGGACATCGGCGTAGTCCCGGTAGACGTCGGGGAGTTCTTCCAGCCCGGCCTGCGCCCACAGACCGGGATCCTCGTGCACGCGGCGGCCCACCCCTCGGCGGATACGCGCGAGTTCGGCGACGGCGTGCGGGTCGTCGGCCTGGTAGGTGCGCTGGAGCTGAACGACGCAGCGGGCGGTGGCGAGCGCCGCGGGACTGCGCGGGAGACGCCGGGAGTTCTGCTCGGACTGGGCGTCCGCCCCGGATGAGGATGGACTGGTCATGCGGGTGGCTCCGTTGAATGGGTGGGTTCGGACGTGTCCGGACGCGGGAGACGGTGGCGGACGGGCGGGTCAGGCGGGGTCACGGGCGGGTCAGGCGGGGTCGGTGGCGAAGCGCGAACCGGGCCGGGGCAGCGTTCCGTTGAGGTCGCGCAGGAACCACAGTTCAGCGCGGGCCGCGTCCACCCAGCGCTTCGTCTTCTGATGCTCGACGAGCCGTCCCGTCTCCGCCGAGTCTCCCGCCGTGTCGAGTAGTTCGCGACCCAGGTCGGTGAGGATCCGCCGGGCGGTGCGCCGCCATTCGTCCCGGGCCCGCTCCGGGGAGGGGACGGCGGCGAGGCCGGCGAGCCAGCGCCGGTACGGTCCGTCCAGGGCGCCGTAGCCCCGGTCGCGCGCCGCGGTACTCGGGGCGGCCGGGTCGGAACCGGCGGCGCGAGCCAGGTTGCCCGCCAACTGTCCCAACGCGCGCACACCTTGCTCGGACTCCCGGACCGCGTCCAGCGCCAGGGTGCCGTACTGCGGGTACTCCTCGTGCAGGAGGATGACGGGGAGGGGGATCTCGTCGTCCACCACCTCGTCCACCACGGACTGCTGGGTGCCGTACACCGCGCCGATCGCGCGGGTGCGCAGCAGCGTGTGCGCGGGCAGTTCGCCCTCGTTGGCCAGCATCGCCAGCCACCGCACCACTCCGGAGGTCCGCCGCTCGGGGACGTCCCGGCCGCTGTCGGCACCGGTCGCCAGGTGGGGAAGCACTGCCTCAAGTCCCCACCAGGCGGCCCGACTCGGGTCATGCTGGAGCGGCATGTGGACTGCCTTCAGACCGTGTTTCCGCTCCTGGGCGGGGCTCCGCCGCCAGCCGGTCATGGGCTCCAGGTCCCAGCGGTTGTGCGCCGTGAGTGGGTCGCCGTATCCGAGGACGACGCCGGTGACCTCCTCGCCCTCGGTGTGGAGCAGCATCCTCCGGGACTGCCAGGTGTACAGGTCACGTGGCCCGGTGGGTCGCGCGGTCTCCGGTTCCTCGTCCAGGTCGACCGCGCCCGGCCCGGGCTGCTGACGACGCCAGATCGGACGGTCCAGCGCGCCACGCCCCGGGCGCAGGATGTCCACCTCGTAGGGGATGAGGTTCAGCAGGAGGGTGTCACGGAGCGTGTCGCCCTCGGCGAAGACGCCGCCGAGGTTGCCGGTCCAGCCGACCCCCTGCGGATAGACCTTCCCGCTCTTGACCCGACTGTCGTCCACCATCCCGGACTTGATGCCTGACACGTCGAACGCGTGGGCGTGCACCACCCAACGGGCCGCCTCCGCCAGCCCCAGACGGTCGGCCCCGGGTCGGCGCATCGAGAAGAACGCCTCGCCGCTCGGGACGTCGGCCACGATCCGGTTCAGCGGCGACACCTCGTGCTTCGCCGTGTGCAACCCGGCCACCTGGAAGAACGGCTGCTCAGGGTGGAGCAGGTCGAAACGCTCCCGGTGGCGCTCCAGATACTCCGGCACACCCCCGAACGGGTCCTTCGCCTGCCACAGCCGCTCCCAGTCCTCCTGGTCGACCGGCCCGTCCACCGCGTCGTGCAGGATCGCCAACAACAGACGGAGCAGGGCTAGTTCCTGCGTCGGCAGGTCACCGACCAGCCGCCGTATCTCCCCGGCCCGGGCGAAGACCTCCGTCAGCGACAGCTCCGTGAACTCCCCGTCGGTGCGCAACGCCGTCAGCCAGGGTCGGGTGATGAGGTCGAACGACCGCCGCATGGACTCCACTTCCTGTGTCGGGGGCGACTCGAAGGGCCCCACCAGGAGCCCGTCGGCGCGGCTGTAGCGGACGTCGAAGCCTGCCAGCCGGGTCTGACACTCCTCGTCCAGAACCAGAATCAACTCGCCTGCCAGCCACGGGCATTCGGTAGTGCTCTGCCACGCCGGGACGTGGAAGCGCTCCAGTTCGTCGAGTGTCCGATCGATGGTGCGGCTGTTGCAGAACTGGGCGGGGAGCGTCAGCGCGCTCGCCGCCACCGCCTCGGCGGCCCACCGGGGTGGCGGCATGTGCTCGGGCAGGCTCAGGCCGCCCCGGCCGCCCTCCAGCCAGCTGAGGGTCCTCAACCGCCCGTCCCGGCAGCGCTGGACGAGCAGCACCTCCAGGTTCTCCCGGGTGTCGCGCACCTGGGCCCGGCCGGTGCGGCTCTCGTCCGTGTCTCCCACGGCGCCGTACAGCCAGCCGACGATCGGTCGCCCCGCCGGGCGCACCGGGCCCAGCCGGAAGGGCTCCGCCCGTTCCCGCTGCTCCGCCACGGCATCGCGTTCGGCACTCGCGGCCTTGTCCAGTACCGGCGCCCAACTCTCCGGCCCCACCGGCGTCTTCCCGTACGCCTCCTGCACGAGCGGGCTGATGTGCTTCGGCAACACCAGTGGCGCGCCGTCCAGATGAGGACCGAGCACCGCCAGCGCCCGCAGCAGGTGGTGGGCGCGGTAGACCGCGATCGATCCACGGGCCAGGCGGGGCGGGTCGGTTCGCCAGTCCACCCCCGTCACCAGGCAGCGTGCCCGCCTCAACGGGGTTGGTCGCGGGCGTGGATGACGGTGCAGCCGCCCCATGCGCTGAAGCGCGAGGTCAACCGGGGCCAGATCCGTCACCAGTAGATCGAAGTCCACGTCGAGCGACTGCTCGACGACCTGGCTGGCGACCACGACGTGCGGACCGGCCGGACGTGTCTCGCTGTCCGGGCCGAACCGCTCCCGCAACTCGGCATCGTTCCGCGCGCGGTCAGCGGCGACGAAGCGGGAGTGCGCGACCGTCACCGCACCGTCGCCGAACCGCTCCCGCAGCACCCGCGCGGTGTCCAGCACCCGGGCGACGGTGTTCCGTACCACCAACGCACAACCGCCGTCGCGGAGTTCACGCTCAAGACGGTCCGCGAGGACCGGCAGCCCGTCCGCCAGCCGCTCCAGCACGATCTCGGTCCTGCGCCCGGCCGCCGCCTCCGGGCTCGCCGTCCGTACCGGGCCACCCGGCGCCACCGCAGTGATCAGTGGGTACACGGTCCCGGTCACCCCCGCGCCGGTCGCGACGCCCCCGTCGGGATCGGGGGCCGCGGGGGACACCACCTCGCCCACCGGTATCGCGTCAGACGAGACGCCCGCCGGTGTCGCGTCCGGCGGCGTCGCGTCCGGCGGCGTCGCGTCCGGCGGCGTCGCGTCCGGCGGGTGGCCCTCGGAGACTTCGGCCGCCTGCGCGTGCGGTCGCCCGGCCGGGCAACGAGGGGCCGAGTCCGTCCCCGAGTCGGTCTCCGGGGCGGAGAGGGAGGCGGAGTCCGGCGGGGAGACGGACGCGGAGGGCGAACCGAGCGTCGTCACACCACCGTTCGCGTAAGCGGCCAGCAACTCCCGTCGTCGCCCCTCCGGCAGGGTCGCGGAGAGCAGCACCACCGGCACCCGGTACGCGGCCAGCCACCCCAACACCCGGTCGAGGTAGGTGTTCATGTACGTGTCGTAGGCGTGCACCTCGTCGACGACGACCACCTTGCCCGCCAACGCCAGGTGCCGCAGGGCGAGATGGCGGCTCTTCAAGCCGGCGAACAGCACTTGGTCGATGGTGCCCACCGCGAAGGAGGACAACAACGACTTCTTGCGCCCACGCAACCACTGGTGCGCCTGCAACTCCGCGGGATTGTCCCGGCGGGCGTCCCGGGCCCGCTGGATCCGCGTCGCGCCGTCCGACTCGACCGCCGCGATCCGCCGACGTCCCACCTCCAACAGCCCGGCCCAGACCTCGTTCAGCGCCGCCTTGGCGTGCGCGAGCGTCACGGACGTGGGCCCCACCGACGGCAGCCGCTCCAGCCAGCTCAGCAGTCGGGGGAACATCGCGTCCCCCGTCGCCCGGGTCGGCAGCGCCACCAGGACACCCCCGGCGCCCGAGCGCGCCGCCAGGATCTCCGCCGCCGCGAACCCCGCCTCGGTCTTGCCCTCGCCCATGGGCGCCTCGATCACCAGCATCCCGCCAGTGTCCAACTCCCTTGCCATCCGCACCGCTTCGGCCTGCACGGGTCGCACCCGCGCCCCGTGCGGCAACGCGAACCGCTCAGCGAACAGTTCCTCCACCGAACCAGCGGGCTCCGACGGCACCCAGGGCGGCGGGAGATCCAGCCCCGTCCAGGCGGCGGTCAACCGGCGCGCCTCGTCGAACCCTCCGAAACCTGACTCCGGTTCGTACGGAAACAACTCCGCCGAACTCGCGATCCAGTCCGAGACGATGACCACCGCGCTCAGAAGGACCTGCGCCGTCTGCGGAATCCGCGCCGAACTCCACTCCGGAAAGCGTTCGTTCGTTCCGGAGACGCGAGCGCACTCGTCCAGCAACTCGAACTGCGCCTCCCGCCACACTCGTTCGCTACGCCCCGGAGTCCGCAACAACCGTGCACGCACACGCAAAGCATGAATCTGCTCCTGCGAGGGTGGCGTCCCGTGGTGGCCGCCCAACACCACCGCCAGTTGCCCGGCCACGCGGTGCCGCCAACCAAAGCGTTCGAACAGCCACTCTTCCAGCAGCAGTTGACTGGCCAGCCCGTGCGGGGCCATA
This sequence comes from Streptomyces sp. AJS327, assembly GCF_013450295.1. GTDB lineage: Bacteria > Actinomycetota > Actinomycetes > Streptomycetales > Streptomycetaceae > Streptomyces. The sequence continues at coordinate 1,101,415 of NZ_SKBR01000001.1, read as the reverse complement.
CGCCGATCCTGACCGAACTCCCTCCGGTACGGCATCTCCAGGCCCCGGTCCCGCATACGGTCTGCGAGCGTGTCCACCTGACAGGCGAACGCCGGGGTGCACTTCCCCACGTCGTGCGCCCCCGCGAGAAAGCGCACCAGCTGTCGCCCGTCCGCCACTCCCCCCGGTAGCCCCTCCCCCAACAGCGCCCTGACGTTCTCCGGCAGCCACTCGTCCCACAACCTGCCAGCGACGGCGGCGCTGTCGGCCATGTGCCGCCACAGCGGCAGCCAGCCGTCAGTTCGCCGGTCGTGCTTGCCCCAGGCCCTGCGAGCGGGGGCGGACAACCGCGCGAACGGGGAACCCCGTTCGCCGTCGCCCTGATGCATGGGGCCATTCGACATGTCGTAGACCTACTCGTTGCGCGGTGTTCGGAACAACACTCAAATTGAACGCAGTTGACCACTCGCGCCCACTAGCGTCCACCGACCGATCCCCCACCTCCGCCGGGGCAGAAGCTGAGCTGTGGGCCTCCGCGCATCGACGGATGAGGACCATCCCCGCGCGGGCGGGGAGCAGTTCAAAGTAGGTCACGAAGGCCAAGTCAGATGGGGTCCATCCCCGCGTGCGCGGGGAGCAGCACACCAGCCCGCTCAGCACTCCCGCGCGGACGGCTCGTCCTTGAGAACCACCCATCCCGCCTCCCCCTTCTCTCCCCAGTCCTCGACGGTGACCGTGACGATGAACTGCTCCGGTTGCCCCTTCGGTAGCGGGCTGACCTTTCCGGTCTTGCGGTTCACGCTGTGCCACCGCGAGATGTCGAGGCAGTCGCGGATTGTGGCCATCGCCAGCCGGCCATTCCGGGCAGGGGTCACCTCCGTGACGCTGGCGTCGTGCCGCGGCTTCCCGCGGTATCGGTACCCGTCCTTGGTGACCTGAGCGACACCCTCCTGGGCCTGCACCAGCGCGGCGCCGCTCGCGTAGCCCTCCAGCTTCGTGCCCTTCGTGGTCCCCTCGCTGTAGGCCTTGACCTGCTCCGTCCAGTAGCCCTCGTACGCCTTGAGGATCTTCTGCTTGACCTGATCCTTCTCCCCCGTAGAGGGACTGGCCGCGGGCGAGCTGGCGGCGGTCGACGCCGAAGACGGACTGGGGGAGGAGGAGGGTTTATCGTCCGAGGACGACGAACCGGAGCCCTGGCACGCCGCCGCACTCAAGGACACGGCCGTGACCAGACTCAGCGTGTACAGCCCACGTCGTCGAGGCGATCGGTGTGAGCTGCTGTGATGACGGTGCGTCACATTCATCCTTCCGGGGGATCGTTGGCCGTGCCAGATAGATCAGGGGCGCCTGACCGGCGCCAGCCGGGGCGCGTCGCTCCGCTCGCGGCAGCCACCGGCCCTCCAGGGCGTGCGCCAGTATCACGCTCCGCTACAGCCGTGTACACCCGCACCTGCCGCCCCACCAGGCTCCGCAAGCCTCCCGAGGCTGGAAAAGCCATTGCCCGGCACATGACAGACCATGCGCGCATCGATACCGCGCAGTTGCCCACCATCACAGGGTCCATCCCCGCGTGCGCAGGGAGCAGACGAAGTCGGGGCGCATCGGGGCTTCGGGGACGGGTCCATCCCCGCGTGCGCGGGGAGCAGCCAACACCGTCACCTCGACACAGGGGAGGGGGGGTCCATCCCCGCGTGCGCGGGGAGCAGCGCCCCCGCCGGACCATCACTCCGAACGGACGCGGGTCCATCCCCGCGTGCGCGGGGAGCAGGAGGGTCACCAGCGGGTGAGCCTCGGGAAGACGGGTCCATCCCCGCGTGCGCGGGGAGCAGAACCGGTGCACGGTGCTGCCGTTGGCTGCCGCGGGTCCATCCCCGCGTGCGCGGGGAGCAGGTCGCGAACTCGGCGGGGCGGATCTGGTGGTCGGGTCCATCCCCGCGTGCGCGGGGAGCAGCTGGCCTCGCGCCTTCAGGAGTTCGAGGCCCCGGGTCCATCCCCGCGTGCGCGGGGAGCAGGTCTCGGGCGAGGAGTCGACCCCCTCTTCGGCGGGTCCATCCCCGCGTGCGCGGGGAGCAGATTCGCTCGCTGAGCGCAGGTCGGCAGGGAGGGTCCATCCCCGCGTGCGCGGGGAGCAGACATTGGTGGGCCCGAACGCCGTCCACAGGTGGGGTCCATCCCCGCGTGCGCGGGGAGCAGGCGGCATGGCCTCACTGGCACCGCGCGAAGCCGGGTCCATCCCCGCGTGCGCGGGGAGCAGGCGGCATGGCCTCACTGGCACCGCGCGAAGCCGGGTCCATCCCCGCGTGCGCGGGGAGCAGGCCCGGCCGCTGACCTCGGACGAGGTGACCGAGGGTCCATCCCCGCGTGCGCGGGGAGCAGCTTGTCCGCAAAGTGAGTCTGCAATCCGCGAGGGGTCCATCCCCGCGTGCGCGGGGAGCAGAGGAGTGCGATCTGGTGTTCTCGCGACGTGACGGGTCCATCCCCGCGTGCACGGGGAGCAGCCGGTCCGCGTACGGGTGCCGGCCCCGCTCGCCGAACAGGGGTCCATCCCCGCGTGCGCGGGGAGCAGCGCCCTGGCAGCGTACGCACAGTTGCTTGTTGTGGTCCATCCCCGCGTGCGCGGGGAGCAGATGTCCCACAAGTCACGCGTCAGCGGCGTCCCGGGTCCATCCCCGCGTGCGCGGGGAGCAGTCCGGCCGCACCCGTTCCCCGCACGCGGGGAAGGGTCCATCCCCGCGTGCGCGGGGAGCAGCCGAGGCGGCCCAGCGCCGCACGGGAGTCGCCGGGTCCATCCCCGCGTGCGCGGGGAGCAGAGGGGAACGGGGAGGACCGACAATGCGGCGAGGGGTCCATCCCCGCGTGCGCGGGGAGCAGGTAGCGCGCCTCGATGCGGCCTGTGGAGCCGCGGGTCCATCCCCGCGTGCGCGGGGAGCAGGATGGAGATGGATCTGTGAACAAGCCGGTCCCGGGTCCATCCCCGCGTGCGCGGGGAGCAGGGCGCGAGCCTGCCGGACACTGCGGTGGAGCTGGGTCCATCCCCGCGTGCGCGGGGAGCAGGGGTGGGACGCGGTGGCGATCACCCCGATCCGGGGTCCATCCCCGCGTGCGCGGGGAGCAGCAGATCCTCGACCCGGTGTACTCCTCGCGGAAGGGTCCATCCCCGCGTGCGCGGGGAGCAGAGGAACTGAGCTGGGAGTTTATGGGCGCGTGAGGTGATGGATTGCCACTTTCAGGAATTCGGTCATTTCACCTATAGCAGGCTAGAGCTGGCAGCGCCGGACGGGCAGCCCCCGCGCAGCGAGCAGAGGGGGGAACGGGTCCGACGCGGGGGTCACCTGGACGGCCGGGACGGCGGGGGTCGGGCTGCATGGGCCTCGAAGCCTGATGGTCGGCACGGCCTCCACGGGCACGTTGGAATGAACGCACCGTCCGCCCGCACTGAGCACGGTGGGGCCGAACCGGAACAACACCCTCGCGGACGGGGCGGCTTGACCTCTCGCCCAGTCAAGGCTTCGGGCACTTGATCTTTTTCGACACCTCTTCCATCACCGCCTCGGACAGTTTCCCGAAGTACTCGTGGGCTCGATCACCATCAATATTCTCCAGGTCAGCATTTGCCATCGACACGACGACCATGAATCGATCAGCCCCGCTCTTGCTACTGGGCTCACGCAAGCACCGCATCACCGAAGCCGCCCCTCGCGGCCACGTCGCCGTCTCATACTTTGCCTTATACATCTTCGATTCACTTACCGACCTCCTACGTGCCTGAAACAGCGGATCCGGATACCCCTTCTCACTGGAATACTCCCAGGAAGGTGTGAAAGATACCGCCGGCATTCCGTCCACCATATACTTGCAGGTTGGAGAGTCCGTTTTATACTCCTTCCAGCTACCGTGCAGTTGATGGTAGATCTTCTTCCCTGGGAGGAACATCTCCTCATAGAGAGCCTGCGGAACGTCAAGACCGCAGAGATTCTTCGGCACCGCGTACTCACGCTTCGGAGACTCCGAACAACCGGCGGCCAACGTGACACACGCCAGCACTACACCCGCAAACCCAACGCCCCGTCGACGGGAACCAGAACATGACATCATTTCCCCTACTCCGCAGGGTCCGGATTACCGCGACCCCGCGCCATATTGGACCCCGCACCGAATGAATCCCCTGCCTGCCCCCTTGCCCCCGACTCCATGGAATCCCTCACACTCCCCTTAACCCCTGCCTCCTCTGCCGCGTTCTTGACTACCATTTCCATATGGTCTCTCAATGCCTCCTCGGTTTCCGCGAAATCGTATCTGCCCTTGTCCTCGGCATATTGCGCGACCTGAGGAACGTCGTTCTTCATTCGTTCGGTGATGGAGTCGCTGAGGTCTTCCTGGAGCCAGGTGGCGGGTGCGGCGAAGATCTCGCCTGCTCGGTGGGCTCCGGAGGCGAACTCGATACCGGCGCCGACGAAACGGTTGACCCACTTGCTGTTCTCGTCGATCCGCGCGTTGTAGTCCTGGGCCTCACCAACCGCGTCCTCGTACATTCCCGCCGCCTTGGCCTCGCTGAGGATGCCGGAGACCTTGGCTCCGCTGCGCACCGCGTCGCTGATCTCGTCCCGGGCGTCGCTCTTGTCCGCGTCTGACGGCAGGTTGCCGATGGCTTCTCGGATGTTGTAGGCGGTGTAGGTCTCCTGGGAGGTGACGATGGAGGCGTAGGCGTCGGGGTCCCGGCCGGTGGCGTAGAGGAAGTTCGCCAGGTCACCGGGGCGGAAGTCGGCGCGGGTGCCCTTGGCCGGTGTGTCGTCGCCGTACATCGGGTGCTGCACGTCACCGGGGTAGTCGGAGATCATCTTGCCGAGGGTGGGGCGCAGGTTGACGAGATCGCCGTCCCCTCGGATGAGGTCGGGGTCCTTGCCGAAGATCCTGACCGTCTCCTCCATGACCGAGGCGTTGGCCGCCGAGTGGGAGGAGGGCCCCGCGCTCGCCTCGGTGTCGGGGAGACGGCCGGTGGCGGCGGCCTTGAGGGCGTCCTCGAACCCGGCGAAGGCGTCCTTGTCCCGTTCCGTGTTCACGGGTCCGGTGCGCGGTGTCCCACCCGCGACACCCGGGGAGGTGGAGCCGCCCTCGGACTCGCCGTTGACGACCTCCCAGCCGTCCTTCCGTTCCTTGATCAGGTAGGCGAGACGGTCGTTCCGCTCCGTCTTTCCGTCGGTGGGGTCGGGGTCGGACTTCGGGTCGAGGTATGTGGCGGCGGTGTCGGGGTCCTTGGCCATGACGCCAAGCACCCCGTCGTAGGGGTCGTTGGCGAACCAGCCGCCGTCCTTTCCGTGGAAGCCGCCGCGGAGGTTCCAGACTCCGGGTTCCCTCTCCTCGGCGGCGCGGATGTCGTCCGCGACGTCGTGCAGGAACTGCGGGGAGTAGCTGTCGCCCTGTCGCATCAGGGTGACGAGGGTCTGGTAGCCACGGGGGTTGGAGTTCTGCCCCGACTGCCAGGTCTCCTTCTGCACGGCGCTGGAGGTGTACGTCTCGACTCCGGCCTTGCGCATGTCGGCGCGCCAGTCCCGGTAGAAACTCCCGGCCGGGCTTTTCTCCCACTCGCGGTACTTCTCGGCGTAGCCGGAGGTACCGGGCTTGAGCACCTTTCCGTTGTCGTCCTTGAACTCCGGGACCTTTGTCGCGGTGGCCAGGGTGGTGGCCAGCCCCTGCTGGAAATCGCCGTACTGGGCGCGGTGGGGTCCGCTGCCGCGCGTCAGGTCGTTGAGCCGGTTGGCGGTCTCGATGGTGCCTTCCGGGCCGAGGGAGTTGAGCACGGCGCGGCTGAACTCCGGGTCCTTCTTGTTGGCTCCCAGGAGGAAGTCGAGTTCCTGTCGCTCCTTGCGGGAGAGGTCGTCGCCGTCACCGAGTCTGGTGAGGAGGTGTTTGGCCCGGGCGGAGTTGACGTGGCCCGCGTCGCCCTTGAGTCCGCCGTCGAACCCGCCCTCCGTGCCCCTGTCGTTGTCCCTCGCGCGGGCTGCGAGAGCGAGCCGGAGGTTGTGGTCGTCCTCCTGAACGGCCTTGACCTGCTTGGCGATCGCGTCGGTCCATTGTTCCTCGCCCTGTCGCCGGGCCATGGCGGCCTCGCGGCTGGCGGGCCGTTCGTTCTCCGGCAGCCGGTCCACGTCGAGGGTGCAGCGGCCACGGCTGTCCACGTTCATCCCGGCTTCCCTGGCTTCGCGCACGAGCCGCAACAGCCGCTTCCTGCCTTCGCTGAGCGTGCTGTGCGCCTCGGCCAGCAGCCGACTGACGGCCCGGGCCTCGCGTTTGGCCTCGCCGTACTCCTCCAGGGTCACGTCGCCCTGGGTGCGGTAGGCGAGTTCGGACTCGCCCTGCCACGTGTCGTTGACGGTGCGCCGTACATGCCGCCGGTAGTCCGCCTCCAGCTCGCCGAAGCGCTCCCCCATCCGCTTCCAGTCCTTCGACGCGTCCTTCAGGGGAGTCAGGTCGGTGTGGATGATGGCGTCGTAGTCGATGGCCACGTGGTCTCCGCCTTGTCGGATGGTCTCGTTCTTGCGGATGGTCTCGTCACACGCGTGTCGGGGAGCGTCGCCCGCATGTCGAACGCCACTCCGGTCAGCGGTCGTCCGTGCCGTGGGGCGCCGTGGGTCATCGGCCGGTTCCGGGGGTGTCGCCGCGCGCGTTGTCGATGAACTGGTCGATGGGGCTGCGGAGTCGGGGTGACGGGGTGGGGCCGGGGAACTGTCCACCGGTACGGTCCTCGTTGCTCTGGAAGAGCCGGTTGTTCTCGCCCAGCGCCCTGTGTTCCCGTTCGAGGCGCCGCTCCAGGCGGGTGAGGCTGCGCAGCCAGCGCTCCTGCCGGTGGGCCAGCCCGGCGGCCACCTCCCACTCCTTCAGCTCGGTCGGCATCCCGCCGGAGTCCCCGCCCGACCCGGCGCTTCTCCCGGCGTCGGTCAGGCGTCCCGCCTTGCGCGTCTCCGGGCCGAGGTGGTCCTCGACGTAGAAGGCGGCCTTCTGCTTGGCGGTTCGGGAGTGCTTGAGGGAGGCTCCGGGGCCCGAACCGCCGTGGAGTCCCCAGGCGTCCGGATCGCCGTTGATCCGCGTCCGGGTGGCGGGGGCGCTCTCGTCGGCGTCGTTCGCCGCGCCGGGGTGGGCCGTACCGTCCGGCGTGTGCGGCTTCTCGGACATCTGACCCCCGTCGTCGGTGTGCGTCCGTGCGTACGGGGCGCCGGACAGTGGCGCCCCGCGCCGGGACACTAACAACGCGTCAGACAGAGGACGTTGGCCTCGGGGGCGGGTATCGGCCACGTCGTGCCCGAGCCCCTGACGTAAGGGCGGGTGCGGGACGGGCGCTTGAGGGTTACGGGCGGGGCGTCCGAACGGCGCTCATGTGCCCGGCGGTTGGGCGGGAGCGCACGGACTTCGGCCAGTTGGCCCGACGAAGACCTCCACGACGCCCTTCCGTCGCGAACTCGCTCACCGCCCGTAGGCCAGGGTGTCCGAAACGGGGCTGGTGGAGTGGGGGTGGCCGGAACGCACTTGCACGCCAACAGGACCTGTGGCTACGGGCGTTCGCGGGAGAGGAACCTCGTGACGGGTCCGGGCGGGGGTGCCCGATGGCGCGGGGCGCCGGAAGGTTGGAGAGGGCAGAGCGCCAGAGTAGTTGGACGGCGGGGCGACCGGGCCTCGGGCTGGTGGGCGCGAGGAACGGGCCCGGCGCGGGGGACGGTTAGGGACCGACGCGGCCCCGGGCGCGGCCGGGTTATGGGTGGGTGGGCCAGGGTTGGACGGCTTCCAGGGTGAAGGCGGTCTCGATGAGGGTGCGTTCGTCGCCGTGTCGCGCGGAGAGCATGACGCCGATGGGGAGTCCGTCCTCGGTGGTGGCGGCGGGCAGCGCGATGGAGGGGGTACCGATGACGTTGTTGAGCGGGGTGAACGCGACGTAGGCGGTGAGGCGTTGGACGAGCGTGTCGTAGGGCACCGCCGGGCTGAGGTGGCCGAGCCGGGGGGTGGTGTGGGCGAGGACGGGCGAGAGGACGAGGTCGTGCTCGCGGAAGACGGTCACGTAGTCGGCGGTGGCGCGTCGCAGCCGGGAGAGGGCGCCGGGGGCGCTGCGCAGGCGGCGCCGGAAGCGGGTGCGGAGTCCCTGGCTGAGGCCGTCCATCCGGCGGGAGTCGAAGCCGCGTTCGTGGAGCAGTCGTCCGGTGGCCCCGGAGAGGAAGGAGAGCATCCCCCAGTAGGTGAGGAAGTCCTCCTCGAAGCGGCTGTCCAGGGGAATCTCGACGGGTTCGACGGTGTGCCCGGCGCCCTCCAGCGCCGTGGCGGTGGCGGTGACGGCGGCACGGGTGGCGTCGTCGGTGTGGGCCCCGGTGGGCGAGTCCAGCAGCAGCCCGATGGTGAGCCGCCGGTCGGAGGGGCCCTCTATGTGGCCGAGCGGGGGCAACTCCGGGTTGCGCCAGTGCCGTTCAGCGGCGGCGTGGAAGGCGGCGGTGTCCCGCACTGTGCGGCTGACGATCCCGTCGCTGATGAGGTCGATGGGCAGTTTGCTGCCCTGGTCGTTGGCGACCATGCGGCCCCGGGAGGTCTTGAGTCCGACGAGTCCGCAGCAGGCCGCGGGGATGCGGATGGAGCCACCGCCGTCGTTGGCGTGCGCGACCGGTACGGCGCCGGAGGCGACGAGCGCGGCGCTGCCGCCCGACGAACCGCCCGCGCTGTGCGCGGTGTTCCAGGGGTTGTGGACCGGTTCGGCGTGCTCGTACTCCGTGCTGGCGTTGAAGCCGAACTCGGGCAGCCGGGTCTTGCCGAGCACGGTGACACCGGTGCTCAGGAACTGCCGGGTGAAGGCGGCGTGCCGTTTGGCGGGGCGCGCGGTGAACGCGGCGCTGCCGTGGCCCGTGGGGGCGCCCCGGTAGTCGGTGTTGTCCTTGACGAAGCTGGGGACCGCCGCGAACACCCCCGCGCCGGACCGGGGTTGCCCGGCCGTGGTGGCCAGGGCTTCCTCGTACAGCGGGGTCTGGACGGCGTTGAGCCGCTGGTCGGCCACGCGGACGCGTTCGACGGCGGCCCGGGCCACCTCGGCGGGGTCGAGTTCGCCCTTCCGGAGCAGCGCCGCGAGGCCCACCGCGTCGTGCTCTCCGAGGATGTCGTCGCCGTAGACGTGCACGGTCTCGCTCACGGACCTCTCCCGCCATGATCGTCGCGAACACCTCAAGCTAGACGGCCATGGCGGCGTCGGCAAGGTGTAGCACGCAACGACGGCGGGGCCTCCCGTCGTCATGTGGTCGGATCCCTGCCGGTGGGGACGGTGGGGACGGTGGAGACGGCGGGGCGGAACGGTTCAGGGGCCGGGTGGTGCGGGTGGGGGCGGAGTGGGCAGGCGGAGGGCGAGCAGCGGGGCGCGCGGGGTGGCCCCGGGGGATCGCGCGGTGCGTCCGGGGGCGGGTCGGTCGCGGTGTGGGGGGCTGGTTTGTGGCGGGGGTCGCGGGAGGGGGTCAGCGGTGGCCAACCGGGCTCGTACGGGGGGTGGTTGGGGTCGCGTAGTGGGAGGGATGGAGGCGGCCGGTCACGGCCAGGAAGGTGACGAACGCGCCGGTGACGATCCAGCCGGGCCATCCGGCCAGCCCCATGTGCAGGGGGTCGAGTTCCGCGTCGGAGTCGGCGAACTCCTTGACCATGCCGACGCTCACGGAACTCACCACCGCGTGCGCGATGACGGCGGGGACCACCGAGTCGGAGCGCAGCCGCAGCCAGGTGAGGACCGGCAGGATGAGGAGGCAGCTGACCAGCATCGCGGGCACCGACACCCACCAGGGTCGGCCCGGGTACTGGCCGCCCATGAGCAGGGTGGGCAGGTGCCACAGGGCGAAGGCCGCCCCGGTCAGCACGTAGGCGCGGAGCACGCGGCGCCGGTCGCCGTTCCCCAGGAGGCGGGGGAAGAGGTAGCCCTGCCAGCCGAGTTCCTCGCCGAAGAACAGGGGGAGGGACAGCAGCATGCCCAGTACGGCTCCGGCCGCCCACGGGCCGAGCCCGTCCCAGCGCACGCCGGCGAAGGGGTAGCGGCCGGCGAGGGCGGCGAGGATGAGGGCGGCCGCGGTGAGGGCGGCGGGGACGGCGAAGGCCGTCAGGCAGGACCGGACGGCCCGGCCCCAGGGTTTCTCCCAGCGCAGGGCGAGGACGTCCCGTGCCCGGCCGCCGCGTTCGATCCAGCGGACGACGACGAGGGCCGCGAGGGCGGGGGCCAGCATCGCGACCGCGATACACGCCTCCTCCAGCGCGCCGGTGTCCTCGCGCGCGTCGCCGCGCTGGTAGCCGCTGAGCAGGAGCGGGGACATGGCCGCCCACATGCCGACGTAGGCGATGGCGAGATAGGCGATCACCCCACGTCGGCGGTGGGTGAGCGGTAAGGGGCCGGTCCAGGTCGTCATGCCAGGGACGCTATGGACCGGCGCGGAGGCCGGAAAACCGGCTAGGGCGTGCGTCGAGGGTGCGTCCAACCCCCCTTCCTCCGGGGGGACTTCCCCACCCGGTGCCGCCCGGTTCCGGAAGTGACCGCCGGTGGTGGGTACATGCGGTGCGGCCGTCCGGGTAGGGTCGCGCGATGCCCGAGCTGACGCTGCTGCGTGCCGACCACGCTCCCGCGGTCCTGGCCTTCGAGTTGGCGAACCGTGCCTACTTCGCCGCCTGGGTCCCGGACCGTGGCGACGCCTTCTTCGAGCGGTTCACCGACCGGTACGCCGCCCTGCTGGCCGAACAGGAGGCCGGAGCCTGCGCGTTCCACGTGCTCGTCGCCGGGGACGGTTCGGTGCTGGGCAGGTTCAACCTGGTCGACGTCGAGGAGGGCGCCGCTCATGTCGGCTACCGGGTCGCACGGCACGTCGCCGGACGGGGTGTGGCGAGCGCGGCCGTCCGGGAGCTGTGCGGTCTGGCGGTGACACGGTACGGGCTGCGCACCCTGTGGGCCGCCGCCGCACACGAGAACGTGGCGTCCGGAAAGGTGCTGACCCAGGCCGGGTTCGCCCCGGTCAGCCCCGCCGAACCGGCCGACCTCGGTGGGGCGTTGGGCACCTGGTACCGGCGTGACCTGGTGCGCCCCTGGTGAGGTCGCGCGTTGGCGGGCTGGTCCACCACCCGTGGGGGGCGTTTCGGGCCGTCCCGGGCCGGGGCGGGGGGGGGGGCGTCGCCCGCCCGTCCCGGGTCGGGGTCCGGACTACCGGGTGGGGTGAGGGTCCTCGTCGGGGTCCTCGTCGTCCTCCAGTTCGCCCTCGGTGTGCAGGAAGACCTCGCGCAGCGCGTCGAGTACCGCGGGGTCCGGCTTGGCCCACATACCGCGTGACTCGGCCTCCAGCAGTCGTTCCGCGATGCCGTGCAGCGCCCAGGGGTTGGCCTGTTGGAGGAAGGCGCGGTTCTCCGGGTCGAGGACGTAGGTGCCGGCGAGCCGGTCGTACATCCAGTCGGCCACCACGCCGGTGGTGGCGTCGTAGCCGAAGAGGTAGTCGACGGTGGCGGCGAGTTCGAAGGCGCCCTTGTAGCCGTGGCGCCGCATGGCCTCGATCCAGCGGGGGTTGACGACGCGGGCGCGGAAGACCCGGGAGGTCTCCTCGACCAGGCTGCGGGTGCGAACGGTCTCGGGCCGGGTGGAGTCCCCGACGTACGCCTCGGGGGCGGTGCCGCGCAGCGCGCGGACGGCCGCGACCATGCCGCCGTGGTACTGGAAGTAGTCGTCGGAGTCGGCGATGTCGTGTTCGCGGGTGTCGGTGTTCTTCGCGGCGACGGCGACGCGGCGGTAGGCGGACTCCATCTCGGCGCGGGCGGGGCGTCCGTCGAGTTCGCGGCCGTAGGCGTAGCCGCCCCAGACGGTGTACACCTCCGCGAGGTCGGCGTCGGTGCGCCAGTCGCGGCTGTCGATGAGCTGGAGCAGCCCGGCTCCGTAGGTACCGGGGCGGGAGCCGAACACCCGTGTGGTGGCGCGGCGTTCGTCGCCGTGTTCGGCGAGGTCGGCCTGGACGTGGGCGCGGACGTGGTTGTGTTCGGCGGGTTCGTCGAGTCCGGCGGCGAGCCGCACCGCGTCGTCCAGCAGGGCGACGGTGTGGGGGAAGGCGTCGCGGAAGAAGCCGCTGATGCGCAGGGTGACGTCGACGCGGGGGCGGCCGAGTTCGTCGAGCGGGACCGGCTCCAGTCCGGTGACGCGGCGGGAGGCGTCGTCCCACACGGGCCGGACGCCGAGGAGGGCGAGCGCTTCGGCCACGTCGTCGCCGGAGGTGCGCATGGCGCTGGTGCCCCAGAGGGAGAGGCCGACGGAGGCGGGCCAGTCGCCGTTGTCGGCGCGGTAGCGCTCCAGCAGGGAGGTGGCGAGGGCCTGTCCGGTGTCCCAGGCGAGGCGGCTGGGGACGGCCTTGGGGTCGACGGAGTAGAAGTTCCGCCCGGTCGGGAGGGTGTTGACGAGGCCGCGCAGCGGGGAGCCGGACGGCCCGGCGGGCACGAAGCCGCCGTTGAGCGCGTGCACCGCGTGGTCCAGTTCGGTGGTGGTGGCGGCCAGCCGGGGCACGACCTCGCGGGCGGCGAAGTCCAGTACCTGGCCGACCTGTTCGCGCTGTTCCCCGGGGAGTTCGCGGATGACCCCGGGCACGGCCGCCGGGTCCCATCCGGTCTCCTCCAGCGCCTCGACGAGGGCGCGGGCGCGCTCCTCGGCGGCGTCGGCCCCGGCGCGGGCGGCGGCGGACTCGTCGAGGCCGAGCGCCTCGCGCAGGCCCGGGAGCGCGCTGCGGCCGCCCCAGATCTGCCGGGCCCGCAGGATGGCCAGCACCAGGTTGACGCGTTCGGGCCCCTCGGGGGCGGCGCCGAGTACGTGCAGTCCGTCGCGGATCTGCGCGTCCTTGACCTCGCAGAGCCAGCCGTCGACGTGCAGCAGGAAGTCGTCGAAGCCGTCGTCGTCGGGCCGTTCCTCCAGGCCGAGGTCGTGGTCGAGGCGGGCGGCGCGGATCAGCGTCCAGATCTGGGCGCGGATCGCGGGCAGTTTCGCCGGGTCCATGGAGGAGATCGCCGCGTACTCGTCGAGCAGTTGCTCCAGCCGGGCGATGTCTCCGTAGGAGTCGGCGCGGGCCATGGGCGGGACGAGGTGGTCGACGAGGGTGGCGTGGGCGCGGCGTTTGGCCTGGGTGCCCTCGCCCGGGTCGTTGACCAGGAACGGGTAGACCAGCGGGAGGTCGCCGAGCGCGGCGTCCGGCGCGCAGGCCGCGGAGAGTCCGGCGTTCTTGCCGGGCAGCCACTCCAGGTTGCCGTGCTTCCCGAGGTGGATCATGGCGTCGGCGCCGAAGCCGCCGTCCGCGCGGTCGGCGGCGATCCAGCGGTAGGCGGCCAGGTAGTGGTGGGAGGGCGGCAGGTCCGGGTCGTGGTAGATCGCGATCGGGTTCTCACCGAAGCCGCGGGGCGGCTGGATGAGGATCAGCAGGTTGCCGTGGCGCAGCGCGGCGAGGACGATCTCGCCGGCCGGGTCGCGGGAGCGGTCGACGAACAGTTCGCCGGGCGGCGGTCCCCAGTGAGCCTCGACGGACTCCCGTAGCTGTGCGGGGAGTTGGGCGTACCAGCGGCGGTAGTCGGCGGCGGGCACGCGGACGGGGTTGCGGGCCAGCTGCTCCTCGGTCAGCCAGTCCTGGTCGTGGCCGCCCGCGTCGATCAGCGCGCGGATCAGTTCGTCGCCGTCGCCGGTGGCGAGGCCGGGCACCGGGTGGGTGTCCTCGTCGCCCAGGTCGTAGCCCTCGGCGCGGAGGCGGCGCAGCAGCGCGACGGCGCTGGCCGGGGTGTCGAGCCCGACGGCGTTGCCGATCCTGGAGTGCTTGGTGGGGTAGGCGGAGAGGACCAGCGCGAGCCGCTTCGCGGCGCGTGGCCCGTGGCGCAGGCGGGCGTGCCGTACCGCGATCCCGGCGACGCGGGCGGCGCGTTCGGGGTCGGCGGCGTAGCGGGGCAGGCCGTCCGCGTCCAGCTCCTTGAAGGAGAAGGGGACGGTGATCAGCCGCCCGTCGAACTCGGGTACCGCGACCTGGCTGGCGGCGTCGAGCGGGGAGACGCCCTCGTCGTTGTCCTCCCAGTCGGCGCGGGAGCTGGTCAGGCAGAGCGCCTGGAGGATCGGCACGTCGAGCGCGGCGAGCGCGCCCGCGTCCCACGCCTCGTCGTCGCCTCCGGCGGACGCCTCGGCGGGGCGGCTGCCGCCCGCCGCCAGCACGGTGGTGACGATCGCGTCGGCCTGGCGGAGCGTTTCCAGCAGCCCGTCCTCCGGGGTGCGGAGCGAGGCGACGTACAGCGGCAGGGGCCGTCCACCGGCGGTCTCGACGGCGTCGCACAGGGCGTGCACGAACGCGGTGTTGCCGCTCATGTGGTGGGCTCGGTAATAGAGCACCGCGACGGTGGGCGGGGTGGGGCGCTCCGGTTCGTCTCCCGTCGCGGCGGGGGTGGCCGGGCGCGGGGTAGCGCGCTCCAGCGGGCCCCAGGAGGGCGCGGGAGCCGGGGGGTCGAAGCCGTGGCCGGTGAGCAGCACGGTGTCGGAGAGGAACCGGGCGAGCTGGGCGAGGTTCTCGGCGCCGCCGTGCGCGAGGTAGGCGTGGGCCTCGGCGGCCAGGCCGACGGGGACGGTGGACGCCTCCATCAGCTGGGCGTCCGGGCTCTGTTCACCGGTGAGGAAGATCACCGGGCGGTGCTGGGCGCGGAGCGCGTCCACGCCGTCCTGCCAGGCGCGGAGTCCGCCGAGCAGCCGGACGACGACGAGGTCGGCGCCGTCGAGCAGGGCGGGGAGCGCGTCCAGGGGAAGCCGTGCGGGGTTCGCGAAACGGTACGGAACCGGGCCGTCCGCGGCACGCGCGCTCAGCAGGTCGGTGTCGGACGTGGACAGCAGCAGGAGCATGCGCGTATGGCCTTCCTCGGGGTCCGCGCCCCGGGCGGTGACGAGGACGGCGGGAGTTCCTGGCTCACCCGGCTCACACCGGGCTCACAGTGGCGGGACCGCGCCGGATTCACACCGGGCTTCCTCCCATGACGCCGTCTCTGGCGGTGATGGACCACGCGACGCGATCCACCGCGGACCATAGTACGGGCAGCTCACCGGACCGGATACGGGACCGGCCGCCGGGGATGGACCGGCGGCTGGAACGGGCGGGCGCTGGGCGGGCGACGGCTCGACGGGCGGTGGCTCGGCTGGCGGCTTCCGGGCGGGGCGCCGGGTGGGTTTCGGGTTGGGGGCTGGGCGGGTGGTGGGGGTTCGGTGGGCCGGTTCCCGGGGTCGTCGCGGGGGTGGTTCGGGGGTGGTTCGGGGTTCGCCGGGGTGGTCGCGGGGGTGGGTTTCGGGTGCGGGAAACCCGTCGTGGACTGGCCGGAAACCGTCGTCGGTGGGCCGGGACGACGAGCGCCGCCGGGGCGGCGAATCGCCCCGGTACACCCGTTTTTCCGGGTGGGCCGCCACCGGTGTGACGTGGCCGCCCGAGCGCGCGTCGGTATGCTCGCCGCCATGCCACAGCTCCCCTCCCGCTCACCGAGACGCGTCGATTCGCGTGTTCGCGACCGGGATGACGCCTGCCCGGGCGCCCTCCGGGTCCACCGGGCGGACGACGGGTTCCTGGCCCGGATCCGGCTCCCCGGCGGCCTGTTGACCGCCACCGCCGCCCGGACGCTCGCCGGACTGGCCGAGCGACACGGGGACGGCCACCTCGATCTCACCTCACGGGGGAACATACAGCTCAGAGGGTTGAGTCCGGGCGTGGAAGGGGAGTTGGCCGCCGGGTTGACGACGGCCGGACTACTGCCGTCACCCCGGCACGAGCGGGTGCGCAACATCGTCGCCTCCCCGCTGAGCGGACTGGACGGCCGGGGCGCGGCACCGGTGTCGCACTGGGCGGCGGAGCTCGACCAACTACTGTGCGCCAGCGAATGGACGGTACGGCTTTCCGGGCGCTTCCTGTTCGCCCTCGACGACGGACGCGGTGACGTCGCGGCGCTCGGCGCGGACATCACGCTCACCGCGCTCCCCGGGGCCGCCGCCCTGCTCCACGCGGGCGCCGAGCGCCCCGGGGTGCGGGTGGCGGCTGGGGCCGCGCCCCGTGCCGCGCTGCTGGCCGCCGAGGCGTTCCACGCCGCGGCCGAACGCGCCGCCGCCGCCCGGGAGACATGCACTCCCCCGGCCACCGGCGGTCCCACCACCGGTCGAGACGGGGAACCCGCCCCCGCTCCGCGCTTCTGGCGGGTGCGGGAACTGCCGCCCGAGCACGCGCTGTCGGCGGAACGGCTCGCCGCGACGCTCCGCTCGGCGGGGGTTCCGCCCCCTCCGGGCACCCCGGACCACCACGCTCCACATACCGACGGCACAGCTGGATTCGGCCACCCACCGGGCTGGCCGCCCGGAACTCCCCCGCCCCTGGGCGTGGTACCGGGACCGGACGGGCGGCACACCCTCTCGGTCACCGCGCCGTTCGGCCGGTTCCCCGCCGCGCGGTGGCGGGCGCTGGCCGCGCTGGCCGAGCGGCACGGGCGCGACGCGCTCCGGGTGACGCCGTGGCGGGGGGTGCTGGTGCCCGGCGTGCCGGAGGCGAGGGCCGAACGGCTCCTCGCGGCGCTCGGCGCGGAGGGGCTGGTGGTCGGCGCGGAGTCCGCCTGGGCCGGGGTCGGCGCCTGCGCCGGGCGCCCCGGCTGCGGCAGGGCGCTGCGTGACGTGCGGGCGGCGGCCTCCGCGACCCGTGGCGGCGGCCCCCATCCGCTGCCGGTGTACTGGTCCGGCTGCGCGCGGCGCTGCGGGCGCCCGAAGGGCGCGGGCGTCGAGGTGGTGGCCGACGAGGACGGCTACACCGTCTCCGTCCGGCGACCGGATCCGGACGGGGCCGGAGGGCGGGAGCCGGTCCCGTCCGGATCCGGGGAGGCGATCTCCCATACGCGCGAGGCGAGTTGGCCGAATCCCGGAGGAGGGTCCGGACATCCCGGAGGAGGGTCCGGAGGGGAGTCCCCGGACGGGGCGACGGGCCCGGCGTGGTCCCTTCGGGTGCCGGACACCGGCCGCGCCCCCGGGGCGGTGAGGGACGCCCTGCGGCGGGCGGTCGGCGCGGCACGCCGCGCCGAACAGCCGCCCGCCGAACAGTCGTGCGCTGAGCGGTCGTTGACGCCCCCGCCGACGGGTTCCGAAGTACCGGCCGCCGAGGCCACGACGGGCGGAACGGCCGGGGGGACCGGAGTGTCGGCGGCCACCGGACTGACGGCGGCGGTTCTCCCGGCGGCCCGTCCCCGGACGGCTGACCCAACGGCCGCCGGGGGTGGGCCGGTTGACGCGGCGTCCCGCGAACTGCCGGGCGCGGAGAGGCCGGTGGTCGGAGGGCGGCCCCCGTCCCGGCGGGCACCGGCGGACGCCGGGACGGCCGCCACACGCGGCCGGGCCGGGCCGGACGGGCCCGTCGGCGCGGTCAGCCCCGCCGGTCCTGCCGGGCCGAACAACCGTGCTGACGGGGGCGGTTCGGGCCGTCCGGGGGTGCGGACGCGCGACGGGACCGCGCGGGCCGACCCGGGGACCGGGACGGCGACGGCGCGCCGGGGGGACGCCCGGGACGGCGAACGGCGGGCCGGGACCCCTCCCGGTCCCGGCGACGAGACGACGAGACAGCGCGACGGCGAGAGGGACGGCAGCACGGTGTTCGAGTACGAGAGGGACGGCGCGGAGATCTACCGCCAGTCCTTTGCCACGATCCGCGCCGAGTCCGACCTCGCGGGACTGCCCGCGGACGTCGGTCAGGTGGCGGTGCGGATGATCCACGCCTGCGGCATGGTCGACCTGGTGCGGGACCTCGGATACACCCCGGACGTGGTGGCCCGCGCCCGGGCCGCGCTGCGCGCGGGCGCGCCGGTGCTGTGCGACGCCACCATGGTGGCCAGCGGCGTCACCCGGCGCCGACTGCCCGCCGACAACGAGGTGTTGTGCACGCTGGGCGATCCGGCGGTGCCCGGGCTCGCGGAGCGGCTCGGCACCACCCGGAGCGCCGCCGCGCTGGAACTCTGGCGCGACCGGCTGGAGGGCGCGGTGGTCGCCGTCGGCAACGCGCCGACCGCGCTGTTCCGGCTGCTGGAGATGGTGCGGGACGGCGCCCCGCGCCCGGCGGCCGTGATCGGCGTCCCGGTGGGGTTCATCGGGGCGGCCGAGTCCAAGGACGCGCTGGCGGCGGACCCGTCCGCACTCGATTACCTGATCGTGCGCGGGCGGCGCGGTGGCAGCGCCCTCGCCGCCGCCGCGATCAACGCGATAGCGAGCGAGGCAGAGTGAGCGAGCAGCAGACCCACCACACCCCGGACACCGGCCCCTCGGAGGAACCGGCCGCGCCGGAGCCCGCGCGCGGGCGGCTCTACGGGGTGGGGCTCGGCCCCGGCGACCCGTCGCTGCTGACGGTGCGCGCGGTGCGCGTCATCGAGGAGGCCGACGTGGTCGCGTACCACAGCGCGCGGCACGGCCGTTCGATCGCCCGGTCCATCGCGGCCGGGTACCTGCGCGGGCAGATCGAGGAGGCGCTGGTCTACCCGGTCACCACCGGCGGCACCGACCATCCGGGGGGCTACCGGGGCGCGATGGAGGACTTCTACGCGGAGTCCGCCGCCCGCCTCGCGGCGCACCTGGACGCGGGCCGGACCGTCGCCGTCCTCGCCGAGGGCGATCCACTCTTCTACGGCTCCTACATGCACATGCACAAGCGGCTGGCGCACCGCTACCCGACGGAGGTGATCCCGGGGGTGACCTCGGTCAGCGCGGCGGCGGCCCGGCTGGGCACACCGCTGGCCGAGGGCGAGGAGGTGCTCACCATCCTGCCGGGCACCCTCCCGGAGGAGGAGCTGACGGCCCGGCTGTCGGGCACCGACGCCGCCGTGGTGATGAAGCTCGGCCGTACCTTCCCCACCGTCCGCCGGGCGGCCGCCCGTTCGGGGCGGCTGGCGGAGACGCACTACGTGGAGCGGGCGACGATGAGCGGGGAGCGGATCGGCCCGCTGGACGCGGTGGACGCGGAGGCGGTGCCGTACTTCTCCGTCGCGGTGCTGCCGGGGCGGGCCGGGGCCGTGCCAGTCCCGGGCGGCCCGGGGTACTCCCCAGGCGACCCAGCCGATGCCGCCGGGCCGGAGGGTGTTCCGGCTGGCGGACGGGGCGCGTCCGGGACGGGGTCCCCAACCACCGCGTTCGGCACGGGTGTTGGGGAGTCGGACGGCGAACGGGCCGGTGAGGTCGTGGTGGTGGGCACCGGACCGGCCGGGCCGCTCTGGCTGACCCCGGAAGCGCGGGGTGAACTCGCCGCCGCCCAGGACCTCGTCGGCTACACCACCTACCTCGACCGGGTGCCGGTACGGCCCGGGCAGCGGCGTCATCCCTCGGACAACCGGGTCGAGTCGGAGCGGGCCCAGTTCGCGCTGGACCTCGCGCGCCGGGGGCGGCGGGTGGCCGTCGTCTCCTCGGGCGACCCGGGGGTGTTCGCGATGGCCAGCGCCGTCCTGGAGGCGGCGGCGCTGCCCGAGTACCGGGAAGTGCCGGTGCGCGTGGTGCCCGGTGTCACGGCGGCCAACGCGGCGGCGGCCCGCGTCGGGGCGCCGCTCGGCCACGACTACGCGGTGCTGTCGCTCTCCGACCGGCTCAAGCCGTGGGAGGTGATCGCGGAACGGCTGCGGGCCGCCGCCGGGGCGGACCTGGCGCTCGCGCTGTACAACCCGGGCTCGCGGAGCCGCACCTGGCAGGTCGGCAAGGCCAGGGAGCTGCTGCTGGAACACCGGGCCCCGGACACTCCGGTGGTGCTGGCCCGGGACGTGGGGGGTGCCGGGGAGCGGGTGCGCGTCGTCCGGCTGGCGGACCTCGACCCGGCGGACGTCGACATGCGGACCCTGATCCTGGTCGGTTCGTCCCGTACCCGGGCGGTGCGCCGGGCGGGCGGTGAGGAGGCCGTGTGGACCCCGCGCCGCTATCCGGTGGAGCCCTCCGGGCCCGCTTCCGGAACGTGACCCACCCCACCGGTGGATGACCGCGCCCGGGGTCGGTACGGCGGACGGCCCCGGCGGGTGGCCCGCGAGGCGGCCCCCGGTGGGCGGCGTCCAACCGCCCGCCGGGGCACGGTCGTTGACCCCTGCCGGCGCCGACCGGCCCGGCTGGCGCGAGCGGACTGACGGGGCGCGGCCGCACGGGGGGCGAACGGCGGGCGCCGCGGGGGGTGTTCAGGCGAGCGGCCAGCCGCGCAGGGCGGCGTCGGCCATCCTCTGGAGTTCCTCACGGTCGACGCCGCTCGCGGCCCGCACGGCGACGCCGAAGGCCAGGGTGGTGACGTAGCGGGCCAGCAGCCCGGGATCGGTCTCCGGTGGCAGTTCGCCCTCGTCGACGGCGCGTTGGAAACGGTCCCGGAGGCGGCAGCAGCCGTCGTCGCGCCAGGCGGCGAGCGGGTCACGCGCCGCACCGTCCAGAAGGCGCTGCCCCTGCTCAACGACGGCGCCTCGGTCATCCTGAACGGCTCCACCACCGTGGACACCGGAACGGAGGCGTTCGGCGTATACGCGGCGACCAAGGCCGCCACCCGGTCGTTCGCCCGCACCTGGGCCAACGAACTCAGCGGACGCGGTGTCCGCGTCAACACCGTCACGCCCGGCCCGACCGAGACCCCCGGCCCGCCGGGGCTCGCGGCCGACCCGGAGGGCTCCGCCGACCTCGGCCAACAGCTCGCCGCCCAGGTCCCGTTGGGACGCCTCGGCCGTCCCGAGGAGATCGCCGCCGCGGTCGCCTTCCTCGCCTCCGCGCAGAGCAGCTTCATCACCGGTTCGAGCCTGTACGTCGACGGCGGCCACAACCAGGTCTGACCACCCCCGCCCCTCCGGACGGGGACGGCCCGGCCAGCCCGCCGGCACCCACCCGGCCCGCCGGGCCGGCTCAGCCCGGCGAATCCCGGCGGGCCACCGGCGGCGGCCCCTCGCCGAGGGCCCCGCGCAGCCGCGACCACAGCCAGTCCGCGGCCTCTTCGGGGCCGTCGGCCACCGGCACCCCCTCCGGCGGTGGCGGCCTGCGGACCACCACGACGGGCAGCCCCACCTCCCGCGCCGCGGCCAGCTTCGGGGCGGTGGCGGCGCCCCCACTGTCCTTGGTGACCAACACGTCGACGCGGTGGCGGCGCAGCACCTCACGCTCCCCTTCCAGGGTGAACGGGCCCCGGTCGAGCAGCACCATGTGGCGGGCGGGCAGCGGCGGCTCCGGCGGGTCGACGGAGCGCAGCAGGAACCACGGCTCGTCCAGGTGCGCGAAGGCCCCGAGACCCATCCGCCCGGTAGTCAGGAAGATCCGGCGGCCCAGCGCGGGCAGCAGCCCGGCCGCCTCCGCGAGGGAACCGGCCACACGCCAGTCGTCACCCACTTCCGGCACCCAGCCGGGGCGGCGCAGGGCGAGCAGGGGAACATGGACCCCGGCGGCGGCCAGCGCCGCGTGGCAACTGATGGTGGCGGCGAAGGGATGAGTGGCGTCGATGACCACGTCGACCCGGTGCGCGCGCAGCCAGCGCGCCATCCCCTCCGGCCCACCGAAACCGCCGACCCGCACCGCGCCGGGCAGCGGACCCGGCCGCGCGACCCGGCCCGCGAGCGAACTGGTCAGGCGGGGCGGCCGCGGCCAGCCAGCCACCGTCTCCACCAGCCGCCGGGCCTCCGTCGTGCCACCGAGCACCAGCACGTGCGGGACGTCCACGAGACTCACGGGGTACCTCCATGGCTGAGACGACCGAGACCGAGTCGACGGGCACCCCACCGGGCCCCGCCGGAGGACGGGACGCACAGCTGCGGCACACCGGACTGCGGTCCGGCTGGACCACCGGCGCCTGCGCCACGGCCGCGGCCAAGGCCGCCTACACCGCCCTGCTCACCGGGGAGTTCCCCGACCCCGTGCACGTCACGCTGCCCCGGGGACACCAGCCCGCGTTCCCCCTGGCCGTCGAGGAACTGACCCCGGAACGGGCCACCGCGGGAGTCGTCAAGGACGCCGGCGACGACCCGGACGTCACCCACGGCGTGCTGATGCGCGTCACCGTGCGGCGCCTTCCGCCCGGCTCCGGGGTGGTCTTCGCCGCGGGCCCCGGCGTCGGCACCGTCACCCGCCCCGGACTGCCGCTCGCCGTCGGCGAACCCGCCATCAACCCGGTGCCGCGCGCGCTCATCGGCGACCACCTCGCCGACGTCGCCGCCCGGTGCGGAACCAGCGCGGACGTCGAGGTGACCGT
This sequence comes from Streptomyces sp. AJS327, assembly GCF_013450295.1. Lineage (GTDB taxonomy): Bacteria > Actinomycetota > Actinomycetes > Streptomycetales > Streptomycetaceae > Streptomyces. The sequence continues at coordinate 1,079,219 of NZ_SKBR01000001.1, read as the reverse complement.
GGGCGCCGACGGCGGGGAGGAGATCGCCCGCAGCACCTGGAACCCCCGGCTCGGCATCCTCGGCGGCCTCTCGGTACTCGGCACCACCGGCGTCGTCGTGCCGTACTCCTGCTCCGCCTGGATCGACTCGATCCGCCGGGGCGTCGACGTGGCCCGCGCCGCGGGCCGCACCCACGTCGCCGGATGCACCGGCTCCACCTCGGAACGGACCGTGACCGCCGAGTACCGGCTCCCCGAGGACGCGCTGCTGGACATGGGCGACTTCGCGGGCGCCGTGCTCAAGTACCTGCGGCGCCACCCCGTCGACCGGCTCACCGTGTGCGGCGGCTTCGCCAAACTGTCCAAACTCGCCGCCGGCCACCTCGACCTGCACTCCGCCCGCTCCCAGGTGGACACCGGCTTCCTGGCCGAACTGGCCCGCGCCGGAGGCGCCTCCGAGACGCTCGCCACACGCGTCGCCGAGGCCAACACCGGCCTGGCCGCGCTCCAGTGGTGCGCCGCCGAAGGCGTACCCCTGGGCGACCTGGTGGCCGAGGCGGCGCGCGACCAGGCGCTCACCGTCCTGCGCGGCGCCCCCGTCAGCGCCGACGTGCTCTGCGTCGACCGCGCGGGCACCATCGTCGGCCGCGCCGCCCCACGCGGCCCCCGCTCCGCGCCATAGCCGCCCACCGTCCACAGCGGTACGGGCGGTACGGGCGGTACGGGCGCCCGACCCCTCAGGCACCGCTGACGGAACCGGAGGCGCGCTCCCGCCCGGGCGAGTACAGGTAACTGTCCCCGAACTGCTCGGCGCCCAGCGTCCGCCCCACCATGATCACCGCGGTGCGGACCACACCCGCCGCCGTGACCCGCTCCGCGATGTCCGCCAGCGTGCCCCGCAGTACCAACTCGTCCGGGCGACTCGCCATCGCCACCACCGCGGCCGGACAGTCCGGCCCGTAGTGCGGCAGCAATTCCTCCACCACCCGGTCCACATAACGCGCGGCGAGATGCAGCACCAGCAGCGCGCCACTACGGCCGAGCGTCGCCAGGTCCTCCCCCTCCGGCATCGCCGTGGCGCGCGACGCGAGCCGGGTCAGCACCACCGTCTGCCCCACCGTCGGCACCGTCAGCTCCCGCTTCAGCGCGGCGGCGGCCGCGGCGAAGGCGGGCACCCCCGGCACCACCTCGTACGGCACCCCCGCCGCGTCCAGCCGCCGCATCTGCTCGCCGACGGCGCTGAACACCGAGGGATCACCGGAGTGCAGCCGGGCCGTGTCCGCGCCCTCCCGGTGCGCCCGCAACAGCTCGGCGGTGATCTGGTCCAGGTCCAGATCGGCGGTGTCGACCAGCCGCGCGTGCGGCGGGCACTCCGCCAGCAGCTCCCGCGGCACCAGACTCCCCGCGTACAGACAGACGTCGCAGGCCGCGAGGGTCCGCACCCCGCGTACCGTCATCAGGTCCGCGGCGCCGGGACCGGCACCGACGAAGTACACCGTCATCGCTCTTCTCCAGACGGGGCCCCACGGCCCCAGACGTCTCCCCGCACCACTGGACCCAAGCCCCGGATGCCTGACCGCGCCCACCCGTCCACGGCACGCCCACCCCGGGGCGGCCGTCCCGGAGGGCCTCACCCTCCCGGCTTCACCACCGCCCACTGCGTGACCGGCAGCGCCGCGCGCCAGCCGGTGAACCCACCCACCGGCGCCGCGTGCGACACCGCGAGCCGCACCAGCTCACCCCCGTACCGCCGGTACCAGGAGGTCAGCAGCGCCTCGGACTCCAGCGTCACCGCGTTCGCCACCAGCCGCCCGCCCCCGGGCAGCGCCTCCCAGCAGCGCTCCAGCACACCCGGCGCGGTCAGCCCACCGCCCACGAACACCGCGTCCGGGCACGGGAGTTGTTCCAGCGCCCCGGGGGCCGCCCCGGTCACCACGCGGAGGCCGGGCACGCCCAGCGCCTCCGCGTTCTCCCGGATCCGCGCCGCCCGCGCCGCGTCCCGCTCCACGCCGACCGCGCCACAGCCACGCCCGGCCCGCATCCACTCGATGGCGACCGAACCCGCCCCACCCCCCACGTCCCACAGCAGCTCGCCCGGCTCCGGCGCCAGCGCCGCGAGGGTCACCGCCCGCACGTGCCGCTTGGTCAGCTGCCCGTCATGCGCGAACGCCGCGTCCGGCAGCCCCGGAACACCGCCCAGCCGGGGCACGCCGGACGCCCGACGGCACTCCACGGCGACCACGTTCAGCGCGGAGCCCTCCGGATGCCGCCAGTCCTCCGCCGTACCCTCCCGCCGGGTCTCCCCCACGGCACCCAGATCGTCCAGCACCCACATCCGCGAGGGCCCGAACCCCCGCGCCGTCAGCAGCTCCGCCACCTCCCGAGGCGTTCCGGCGCCCGAGCTGAGCACCAGCAGCCGCACCCCCTCGTACGCGCGGACCAGCAGCCCCGCCGCCGGCCGCCCGACCAGCGAGACCACCTCGGTCCCCTCCACCGGCCAGCCCAGCCGCGCGCAGGCGTACGACACCGACGAGGGATGCGGCAGCACCCGCAGCCGCTCCGCGCCCAGCACCTCGCCCAGCACGCGCCCAATCCCGTAGAACAGCGGATCGCCGCTGGCCAGCACCGCGATCCGGCGGCCCGCGTGCTCCGCGAGCAACGTCGGCACGGCGGGCCGCAGCGGGCTGGGCCAGGAGACGCGGAGACCGGGGCAGTCCTCCGGCAGCAACGCCAGCTGACGAGCCCCGCCGATCAGCACCTCGGCCGCGCGGAGTTCCTCCCGCGCGGCGGGCGGCAGCCCAGGCCAGCCGTCGGCACCGATCCCGACGACGCTCACGGCGGCTGCTGCGGACTGCGGGGACACCACGACCGTCACCTCGACACGGGGACATCACGGAGACATCACGGGGAAACAGGGCGGACACGGACACGCACCGAGGGACACGGGCGCACACGGACGAACACGGGGGTACACGGACGAGCACGGACGGAAACGGATAAGCACCGACGGATACCTGGCAGGCACGGCCAGTACCGACGGAACGGCGGGAGGAACGAGGAAAGCGAGAAGGAAACGGAAAGCGGGAATGCAGCCCACGGGACAGGCCGCACTCTACTTCCCACCCCCGCCCACCCCCGGCCCGGGTCCGCCCTGACCAGGAAGGCGACCGCCAGCACCCACTCCGCGCCCCGCCACGCGCACCCACGGCCCCGCCACCGCGCGGAACCACGGAGACCGGAGAGCCGGAAGGGAACGACACCCCTCCCGCACCGCCACGACACCCCGCGACGAGGGCGGCCGGGATTCTTGGCGCGGGCGGGCAGAAAACTTGACGTACCCACCCTTCCTGACGGACGGTGCTAAAGGAAACTGGTGCACCCTGCTCCGGTTGCGCCGCGCCATCCCAGGACGAGGGACCAGCGCGCGGCGGAAACCGAAGCGGCCGGGGTGACCAGGGCGATCGGGAGCTGCCCCGCCCTCACGCGGCACCCCCCTTGCCATGACGCGCCGTGGCCGTCCAACGACGTACGGAAACCGCGCTTGTGTCCTCACACGCCCGCGTGTCCGCATGCCCGCGTGGAGCACCCGCATTCGTCGGAGCACCGCACGCCTCGAAGGAGCCTGGATAGATGACGGTATCGAGCTCATCCGGCCGGATCAGTGACGGAATACACACCCGCGTACTGGAGCCCCTGTACGCCGAGGTGCTGCGCCGCAATCCGGGGGAGACGGAGTTCCACCAGGCGGCCCGGGAAGTGCTGGAGACACTGGGCCCGGTCTTCGCCGACCGCCCGGAACTCGTCGACGCTCGCATCGTCGAACGGCTCTGTGAACCCGAACGTCAGCTGATCTTCCGCGTCCCGTGGCTGGACGACCGCGGACGGACCCAGATCAACCGGGGCTTCCGGGTGGAGTTCAACAGCGCGCTCGGCCCGTACAAGGGCGGCCTGCGCTTCCACCCCTCGGTGAACCTGGGCATCGTGAAGTTCCTCGGCTTCGAGCAGATCTTCAAGAACGCGCTCACCGGCATGCCGATCGGAGGCGGCAAGGGCGGCAGCGACTTCGACCCCAAGAACCGCTCCGACAACGAGATCATGCGGTTCTGCCAGTCGTTCATGCTGGAGCTGTACCGGCACCTCGGCGAGTACACCGACGTACCGGCGGGCGACATCGGCGTCGGCTCCCGGGAGGTCGGCTACCTCTTCGGCCAGTACCGCCGGATCACCAACCGGCACGAGTCCGGCGTCCTCACCGGCAAGGGCCTCAACTGGGGCGGCGCGCAGGCCCGCACGGAGGCCACCGGATACGGCTGCGTGATGTTCACGGCCGAGATGCTCCGCGCCCGCGGCCTGGAACTGGAGGGCAAACGCGTCTCCATCTCGGGCTCCGGCAACGTGGCGATCTACGCCGCCGAGAAGGCGCAGCAACTCGGCGCCACCGTCATCTCCTGCTCGGACTCCTCCGGCTACATCGTCGACGACAAGGGCGTCGACCTCGAACTCCTCAAGCAGCTCAAGGAGGTCGAACGCGGCCGGATCTCCGAGTACGTCGAACGCCGCGGGCCGCACGCCCGGTTCGTCTCCGGCTCCAGCGTCTGGGAGGTCCCCTGCGACGTGGCGCTCCCCTGCGCCACCCAGAACGAACTGGACGAGGACGACGCCGTGACCCTGGTACGCAACGGCGTCATCGCCGTCGCCGAGGGCGCCAACATGCCCGCCACCCCCGAGGCGGTCCGGGTGCTCCAGGAGGCGGGAGTCGCCTTCGCGCCCGGCAAAGCCGCCAACGCGGGCGGCGTCGCGACCAGCGCGCTGGAGATGCAGCAGAACGCCTCCCGCGACTCCTGGACCTTCGCCTACACCGAGCAGCGGCTCAGCGAGATCATGCGGCACATCCACGACTCCAGCCACCGCACCGCCGAACGGTACGGCCAGCCGGGCAACTACGTGGTGGGCGCGAACATCGCGGGCTTCGAGATCGTCGCCGACGCGATGCTCGCCCAGGGCCTCATCTGAGCACCCAGGGCCTGATCTGACCGGCGCACACCACCGGCCCCGGGCCCACGGCCCGGGGTCGACACCCCCCGAGCCGGGACCGGTTCGCCGTCGGGCCGGGATCGGCGCCCGGGGGTCGGGATCGACACCCCAGGCCGGGGTGGACGGGGCTCCCGGTGACCGGATCAGAACGGACCGGGTACGGCCGCGTTGTCAACGCGGATGTGGAGCTCCCGACGAGCCGCGCACGGCGGACCGGACCCGACAACCGGGTCAGAGCGGATCGGGTTCGGCGATCGTCGACACGAATAGGGGTCCCGACGAGCCGCGCACGGCGGACCGGACCCGACAACCGGGTCAGAGCGGATCGGGTTCGGCGGGAGTCGAACGGGGACGGGGGCGGCGACGCGCCGCGCGCACCGGGCCGGGAGCGGTCAGCGGGGGCCCGCCGCCCGCCTGGCTCTCAACAGCCGTCGCCTCAACCGCCGTTGACGCCCGGTCCGCTCCGTCCACCGCTGACGCCCGATCCGCCGCCGCCTTCCTGGCCGCCTTACCCGCCCTGCCCGACCTACCCGCCCGGGCCGTCTTCGGCAACTCCGGCACCTCGGGTACCTCGGGCACCTGCGCCGCCGTCGACACCTCCGCCTCCACGGACCGCGGACCGACACCCGGAGCGACCGCCACGGCGGCGACCGGCGACGGCTCGGCCGGAGCCCGGCCCCCGCCGTCGAGGAACCGGCCGAGCGGCAGGGTCGCCGCACCAACCGTGATGGCCGACTCCGGCTCCACAGTGCCCAGTTCGATGGTGGTACGGGCCATCAGATGCCGCAGGGCGTGCGCGGAACACGCCGCCCGGACACCGGGCAGCAGCCGCGGCCCCAGCAGGGCGCCCGCCCAGCCGGTGAGCACCACACGGTCCGGCCCGAACAGGTTGACCAGATCGGCGATTCCCGCGCCCAGGTACCCGGCGGTATCGTCCAGCACGGAATCCGCCAACGGATCCCCGGAGGCGAGAAGTTCGACGAGCGCCGGCTCCACCGTCCGCGCCAACGGCACACCCCCCACCTCCCGCCACCGCTCAACAATGGCCTCCGCCCCGCTGTACGCCTCCAGATGCCCCCGTGCACCGCACCGGCACCGACGGCCATCCACCCGCAGCGTGGTGTGGCCCCACTCCCCCGCACCGCCGAAGGCCCCCACATAGGCGCTGCCCCCGCTGACGACGCCGACGCCCGTACCCACGAGCGCGACAACCGCGTTCCGCGCGCCGTGTCCCGCTCCCCGCCAGATCTCCGCGCGCCCCTGCGCGGTTGACGCGTCCACCAGGAACACCGGAGTGGCGGCGGGCAGTTCGGCCGCCTCCCGAACCAGCCGCTCCAGCGGCACACCATCCCGGTCGGTCCACCGCGGGCCCGCCACCGGCAGCCGCTCCCCCGGCAGCTCCTCCACCGTGACGTCCTCCCCGGCCCGCGGGGTACCGTCCGGCGCACGGTCAACGGACGGCCCCGGTACGGCGATACCGATACCGAGCGGTACGAGGGGATCGGCGTCCCGCACGGCCCGGATCCCGTCCGCGATGAGCCCGGCCAACTCCAGCGCGCCGTGCCCCACGTCCCGCAACGGGTACTCCACGCCCGCACGTTGGTCCAGGGAGAGATCGAACCGTTCGACACGCAACCGGGTGGCGCCGATATCGACACCGATCAGCGCGCCACGATCCGGATCGACACGCAGCAGGGCACGGGGCCTGCCACCGTCCGAGTCGACCAGCCCCGCCTCCCGCAGCAGCCCCTCGGCGAGGAGTTCCCCGGTGACGTTGCTGACGGTGGCCGGGCTCAACCCCGTGGCAACAGCGAGTTGCTGACGGCTGACCGGCCCGTCGAAGTACAGCTCACGCAGCAAGGCGGCGCGGTTGGTGCGGCGCAGGTCCCGCACCGTTCGCCGGTTCCCTGTGGGCATCTGGCTCCCTTCTCGCCCAGACTTCAGGGGAACCTACCCGTACCGGGTACCCCGACGAACGCCCCGCGTCGTCATATGCCCTACGCCCCGGGTGAACGCCCGCCAACCACCACCCCCCACACACCCACCACGCCCTCCCCCACCACACGCACACCCACCACGCCAACACCGCCGCGCCAACACCGCACCGCGCACACCCACAACGCCAACACCGCACCGCGCACACCCACCGCACCAACACCCCGCCGCACACCCAGCACACCAACACCCCGCCGCGCGCGAGGGGGCGGCACCTTGGGTATCTGGGTTTCCCTTGGGGCCCTTCCCCCCACCCCCACCCCTCCCCACCTCCGCCTCGCCTCCGCCTCCGCCTCCGCCTCCGCCCTCAACAGTCCGGCGGTGCCGTCGGTACCGTGCGACCCCGCTGGATCACATGTCGGGACAGCGTGACGGGATCACGTGATCGCACGGTCAGACGGTCGCACTCCGGACTGAGCGGGCCCTACCGCAACCGGCCAAAGACGCGCCCGTGTTGGGGCATCGCCCAGCTCCGCCGACGATGCTTCCGCACTCGCCCGCTCGTCACCCTCCCGGTCGTCACCGTCCGGCCGCGGTGACGACCGTCATCGGCTGCGGTGCTACCGGTCGTTCAGGAGGGCACGGCACGACTACCCGCCGTCTCGCGGCCCACCGCGACGGGGAACTCCTTCCATGTGCCGGAGAAGTTCGCCCTTCTCACCATGCCTCCATCACGGATCGGATGAGTCGCGCCGAGTCACGCGGCGACAGGGCGTGCGATCGGAGGCGGTCGTAGGCGTGCCGTCTGGGACGCGTGCTCTCCATGGTCTCCAGCAGGGTGCCCGCATCGCTGGACTCCTCCCAGACCGCCAACGGGCCGTCCGCCCGCGTCAGCAAGGTCACCGAACCAGCGAGCGGAGCGTGTTCTCCGTGCCCCCGTGGGAGTACCCGCAGCGTGCTGTACCGGGTGTCGACCATGGCGAGCAGCGAGACCAGCTGCCCCCGCATCACCTCGGTTCCGCCGATCGGCCGCCGGAGGACCGGTTCGTGGAGGATCGCGCTGAACCGTGGGGTGGGTGTCCGGCCCAGCACCCCCTGGCGGGCCATCCGGGTCGTGACGCGGTCCTCCAGCTCTTCGGGGGTGAGGTCATGGGGTTCCGCGCCGAGCAGTGCCCGGGCGTACCCCTCGGTCTGCAACAGGCGGGGCACCTCGTTCTCGGCGTACTCCTCCAGCACCACGGCGTGCTGTTCGAGCTCCGTCCACCTGCGGTGGCGGTCCGCGTGGTCCTCGCGTCTGACCAGTTCGTAGAGCTTCTGGAAGAAGGCTCCGGTGCCGAACAGCTCGTCCAGCAGGGCGGGGAGTTCCGGGGGTGGTGTGTGTTCGGCTGTCTCGATCAGGGAGAGGCGACTGGTGCTGATGTTCACCTTTCCGGAGAGGGCTTCCAGGCTCATCTCGCCGCGCAGGGCGCGCATCTGGGCCCCGAAGAAGTCCCGTGCGGAGCGGTCCGGCGTCAGCGTGCGTGCGGGGACTCCCATGTGGCTCCTGCCTTCCGACGTGCCTCGGTGGTGTGCGGCCAGATCCCGCGGGGAGCGGGCAGGCGGACAGCGCTGTCATCGGTTCTCGAAGCGGCGCTTCGGGAACGCGGGCGAGGACCAAACTAAGGCGCTGTGGAGATGTCGGGGGAAGTTATCCACAGGCATGGAAAGGAATGAATACGGCGGAAGGTTTCTGGTCAACAGCGGTCACCAGGTGGGCGGTTGTGGACGCGCGATGACGTGTCGTGGCGATCTGGATGGTGCGCTTCCGGTACGTCCGACCGCTGGGCCACGGTTCTCGGGGAGGGGGACGTCGACTGGGGCGACTCCTGGCCGCCCGGCCGCCGGGCCACGGCTCTCGGGCAGGGCGGGCGGCTCGGGGTATCGCACTCGGGGTCAGGTGGCGACGGCGGCGGCCGGGGTGGCCAGCACCGGGCCCTGCGGGTCGTCCTGGTAGCCGTTCTCCATCGGGCCGAGGTCCCGCTCGTTGAGGTAGGACGCGATTTCGGTCATCTTGCCCTCCTCCGCACTTTCCTGGTTGCCACTTGCACCGGTGGGTGTCGAGTCACCGGTGCGGCTACTGATAACTGACTGGGCGAGTCGCCACGGGGCGCCGTACCGGAATTCTCCGGTCACTGGATCCCGTATCCCGGAAAAGGGTGGTCCCGATCGGGACAACCGCATACGGTAAACATTCCGCTTCACCTTTTTCGGGGCGTTGCGTGAACGCCTTGATATGAGAATTGCACGACGTGCGGGGTCGGTCCACAAAAATCAGTGGCAGCAATATGCACGACGCGGTTCAGAAAGATGCTGTCCGGAAGTTGCGGAGGAGTGGGCAAAGTATCGGAAGTACCGCACCACGCATCACGAGTTTGACGGCAACATCACTCGGAAACATCCGCCGCACGCGGATCACTTGGCGTCAGGAACGTCACGGGGGTATCAGGAGGCAACCGGAGACGTCGGGGGAATCGTCGATCGCGACTCCGCCCGCACTTTCCCGGGGAAACGCGGAATCCGGTACTGCTTAGCGGGGCCTGGGAACGCGTCGGGCGCGCTGGCCACGACAGGCGGGTCAACGCGGCTGACGGAACGCGCTGGAGGCGTCGGGCCATGGCGGCGCGCGGCCGGGAACCCGTTGGGCACGCCGGACGGCGACCAGCCGTGGGCCGCCACCCCGCCGTGGCCGGAGGCGGTGGGGTGGCGACCCGGGCCGCGGCGGGTGGGGCGTGGGTCGTGAGGGGTGGGGGCGTGGGGAGTGGGGGAAGGGTTCGCGGTGTGGGGTTCGCGCTGTGGGGTCCGCGACGGGCGATCAGTCGCGGCGGAGCGCGGCGACGGTGGTGTTGAGGTCGCAGGCGCGGGAGCGGTTGTGCGGGAGTTTGGCCAACAGGGCGGCCATACCGCAGGTGTTGGTGAGCGCGGAGAACACCAGCCCACCGGCGACTCCGGCGGAGAGCAACGCGAACGCCGGGTGCAGCAGCGCGAGTCCGAGGCCGAGCAGGACCAACAGCCCGGCGGTCAGCCGGACCTGGCGTTCCATGCCCCACACCGCGGGGCCGCCCTCCACGCGCTCCAGTTCACCGCCGTCGGCGGCCCAGGCGCCGGTGCCGCCCTCCAGGGAGAGTGCGGTGACGCCGAGTTCGGCCAGGGACGCGCAGGCGGTGCGCGACCGGTTGCCGGAGGCGCAGACGACCAGTACCTCGGAGCGCTCGGCCGCCTCGCGGAGCGCGGGCACCGCCTGGCCTATCCGGTCGAGGGGGATGTTGTGCGCGCCCGGCAGGTGCCCGGAGGCGTACTCGCCGGGGGTGCGCACGTCGACGATGGTGAGGTCGGTGAGCCGGGACCGGGTCGCGGCGGCGTCGAGGGTGCGGACGGGGGTGGTGCTCATGGGTGCTTCCTTAGCGATCGGCGTACCCTTGAGGGGGGAAAGGTTACCCCCTGGGGTATACGAGAGGAGTTGTCGTCGTGCGGTTGGATCTCGCGGAGGAGGAGTTGCGGTCCGCCCTCAACCGGCTGCGCCGGGCGCAGGGCCAGATCGCCGGAGTGATCCGGATGATCGAGGAGGGCCGGGACTGCGAGGAGGTGGTGACGCAGCTGGCGGCCGCGTCCCGCGCCCTGGACCGGGCGGGCTTCTCCATCATCGCCACCGGTCTGCAACAGTGCATGACCGGCGGTGATTCCGGTACGTCGGAGGACGCGGACGGGAACCCGGTGGTGGAGGACCCGAAGGAGATGCGGGCCCGGCTGGAGAAGCTCTTTCTCTCCCTCGCCTGAACCGCCTCCCGCGCCACGAGTCCGACACCTGGGCCGGAGCCCGGTCCGGAGCCGGGCCAGCCCGCGGATCCGCTGCCGGACCCGGTAACGGGCCGGATGTCGGCCCCGGGGTCGGCGGCGGCAGGCTGACGCGGGCCACGCCCGCCGGTTCCGTACGCGCCAGTTCCGTGCCCGCCGGTTCCGTGCCCGCGTCCAGAGCCGGGGCTCCCACGCCCAGGGCCTCGGCTCCCGTGTCCGGGGCTGGGGCTCCGAGCGAAGAGTGCGTTCCGGTTCTGGTCTCGGGGTCGGCCTGCGGTGCGGGGCCCCGGGCCAGTGGGGCCACCCGAGTCGGTGGACGTGTCCGGAGCCCGCCGCCAGCGTCGGCGTGCGGCGCCCAGGCCCGGGATCCGTGGCGGGCGGCTGGACCGGGAGCCGGTGCGGGCAGCCTCGGATCGGCGCCCGACATCTCGGTCCGGGCGCCCGGCTTCCGGAGCCGGGCCGCGAGGCGCCTCGGGGAGCGGCGTCCGGGGGTCACCGGGTCACGCCCGTCACACCGAGCAGCAGCTCGACCAGCATCCCGGCGGAGACGACGAGCAGCACCAGGCCGAAGGTCCGGCGCAGCAGAGCCTCCGGCACCTTCGACGCGAGCCGCTTCCCGTCCCAGACGCCGAGCAGCGCGGCGCCCGCGAAGGGCAGCAGGACCGCCGCGTCCAGAGTGTCCACCGTGTTGCCGCGCAGGGCCAGCCCCGCCAGGGAGTTCACCGTGATCACCAGCAGGCTGGTGCCCACCGCCGCGCGCATCGGGAGCCGCACCAGCCGGTGCAGCGCGGGCACGGCGAGGAAGCCACCCCCCACACCGAGCACCCCGGTCACCGCGCCGAGTCCGGCCCCGGCCCCCGCCGCGCGCGCCGCCCCACCGGTGCTTCCACGGCCGGTGACCGGGCGGCGGCGCAGCATCGGCAGCGCCGCGCAGGCCGCGAGTACCGCGAAGGCGACGGTGAGGGCGGCGCTCGGGAGGCGGATGGCGAACCAGCCGCCGAGGGCGGCGGGCGCGACTCCGGCGGCGGCGAAGAGCGCCCCCGCCTTCCAGCGCACCTGCCCGTCCCGGGCGTGCGTCAGGAGCGCGACGGCGGAGACTCCCGCGACGATGACCAGACTGACGGTGGCGGCGGTGACGGGTTCCAGGCCGAGCAGGTAGGTCAGCGCGGGCACGGCGAGGATGCCGCCGCCCCCGCCGAGCGCGCCCAGCACCAGGCCGACCACGGCTCCGGCGGCCAGCGCGAGCAGCAGCGTCGTCACCAGTCCGGCCGCCCCGCTCTGGGCGCGGACCACCGCACGAACCGCCGCGCGAACTGCCGCGCGGACCGGGATGCCCCGGAGTACGCGCCGGGGCGGGCCGAGGGCCCGGCGAGCGCCGCCCCGGCGGTGGTTCCGGCGCTCGCGGGACGGCCCGCGATCACGGGGTGACCAGTCGGAGTCCGGTGGCCTCCGCCGCGTCGAAGGGGTCGTCGATGGCGACGACCTCCCGTCCGGCGGCGTCCAGCAGCGAGGCGGCGGTCGCGGCGCGCATGCCCCCGGCGCAGTGCACCCAGACCGTGCCGGGCGGCACCTCGTGCACCCGGCGGGGCAGCTCGTGGATCGGGATGTGCGTCGAGCCCTCCAGGTAGCCGGTGGCGCGCTCGGCGTTTCGCCGCACGTCGAGCACCACGGTCCCGGGGTCGGACGGTTTCGCGGCGAGGTCCGCGAAGGTGGCGCGGGGGTAGGTGGCCAGGGACTCGCCCTCGCGCACCCAGCCGTCGGGGTCGCCCGTCGCCGCGGCCGCCGGACGGTCGATGCCGACACGGACGAGTTCGCGCTGGGCGGCGGCGAGTTGCTCGGCGGACTCGGCCAGCAGGGTCACCGGCTTCCCCCACGGGATCAGCCAGGCCAGGTAGGTGGCGAGCTGCCCCTCACCCTCGATGTTGAACGACCCGGCGACGTGGCCCTCCGCGAAGGCGACCCGGTGCCGCAGGTCGACGACCCACTCGCCCGCCGCGAGCCGTCCGGCGATCTCCTCGGCGTCCGCCGTGGCGGGCGGCGTGAGGTCCACGGGTGCGGGGCCCGCGGCGTTCAGCGGGCCCATGTGCGCGTAGTAGGCGGGGATGTCGCCCAGCTCCGCGAGCAGTTCCCGAACGAAGGTGTCGACGTCCCGGAGCAGCGCGTCGTTGACGCGTTTCTCCTGGCCGATGGTGCTGGAGTCGGTCTCCGCCCCGGCGCTGGAGGCGGAGCAGAAGCTGCCGAAGCCGTGCGTGGGCAGGACACGCGTCTCGTCGGGGAGTTGTTCGGCCAGCCGTCGCGCGGAGGCGTGCTGCTCACGGGCGAGCGCCCCGGTGAGCCTGGGCTCGACCAGGTCGGGGCGGCCCACGGTGCCGATCAGCAGCGAACCGCCGGTGAAGGCCGCGACGGGGCTGTCGTCCTCGGACAGCACGTAGCTGAGGTGGTGCGGGGTGTGGCCGGGTGTGGCCACGGCGCGCAGCGTCAGGCCCGCGTCGACGGTGACGGTGTCGCCGTCCGCGACCGGCAGACGGGCGAAGGACACCCGCGCCCCGGCGGGCACGAGGTAGGCGGCACCGGTCACCCGGGCCAGCTCCAGCCCCCCGGTGACGTAGTCGTTGTGCAGGTGCGTCTCCACGACGTGGGAGATCCGCACGCCCCTGCGGGCGGCATGGGCGAGGACTCGGTCAATGTCGCGCGGCGGGTCGACCACCACGGCGGTGTCGGCGCCACCGGCGAGGTAGCCCCGGTTACCGAGGCCCGGCACCTCGATGATCTCGACGAAGAACACGGACGGACTCCTTTCTCTTACCCCGCTGGGGTATCAACGACCGTAACACTTTTACCCCCGGGGGTATTCTCCGGGCCACCCCCGCTTCCACCAGAACGGCCGTGACCAGGCCAAACGACCACCCGCCGCACTCCACACCTCGACGGGGACGGCCTGCGGGCCCGGTTGGCGAGCCCCGGCGGCGAGCCCCGACGAGAAAGGGAACCGGCCCCCGTACGCCCCCCGGCGGGGGTCGGACGAGGACCAGAGCAGGACGCCAGAGCGTCTGAGACCAGGACGCCAGAGCGCCAGGACACGGACGGTGACGCGTCCCGGCAGGCCGACCCCGGGACGCGCCCCGGAGCCAAGGACGGGCGAGGAGAGGGATCGGGGGGACGCGGACGCAGAGAGCGGGGAGGGGAAGGACGAGGAGGCAGAGAGCGGGGGCAGAGAGCAAGGGGGGAGAACGAGGAGGCAGAGTGCGGGACGGAGTGTGGGGCGGGGTGTGGGGCGGGGTGTGGGGCGGGGTGTGGGGGCAGAGCGAGGGAGTCGAGCTGGGACGGGTGTCGGAGGAGGGGGCCGGAGCAGGGGGCCGGGGCATCGGGGGCGCGGGACGGACGGTCGGGAACGCGGAGCAGCGAGGGGCAGCAGGTCAGCGGGCGAACACGGCGGGCGCGGCGCCGGGCGGGCACGCGGACAGGTGCAACGGCACCGCGCACCGGACCGCCGCGTCGGACCGCAGCAGGCGACGGCACACGGGCGCTGAGCGAAGGGTTCACCGAGCACGCGATCCTGCCCTGGCCACCGGCAGCCCCTCCCCTCCCCTCCAGCACGGGCGAGACGGGGCCACCAGCACGGGCGAGACGGCAGCGAGGCGACGGAGGAGCGGGGCGGAGGCCCAAGGCGACAGCCCGGACGATCCCGGGCGTCCCGAGTAACCGCCGCCGACGCGAACGACCTCGGACGGCCCGGACGCCCCGGCGGACTCGACGGGGCAGCTCCGGGAGGCCCGACGAGGTGGCACCGGGAGGCCGACACCGGGACCGAGCACCTCAGACCCCACCCCGCCCCACCCGGCCGCCCCAACTGGCCGACCCCATCCGACCGCCCCGGCTACTCCGTCCAACTGGCCCCGGTGCGACGGGCGTTAATCCTGCGACGCCGTGGGCCGGAACGGCGTCAGCGTGAGCGCCAGTGCGGCAAGCGGTCCCGGTGGGTCAGTGGCGACCGGCAGTCAGTGGCGACCGGCGGTCAGTAGTGACGGTGAATAGTGACCGGTGGTGAGTAGTCATCGGTGGTCAGCGGCGATCGGCGGTGGGTGCGGGCGGCCAGGCGCTCAGTGCGGGTTCTCCGTGGGGCGCAGGTCCCTGGGGACCATCGCCCAGGCCAGTACCGCGGCGGCCAGGGGAAGGATCGCGGATATCAGGAACGTCGGCGTCATGCCCGAGGTGAAGGCCGCCGAGACGTCCCGGAGTAGCGCGGTCCCGGCGGGGCCGCCCAACTCGCCCGCCACGTGCGCCGCCTCTCCGATCGAGTCCCGCACATGGGCCGCGGGCTCACCCGCCACCGGCAGCTCGGGCAGGTTCGCGCGATACAGCGCCGTCGCCAGGCTGCCGAGTACGGCGACACCCATCGCCGCGCCCAGCTCGTAACTCGTCTCGTCGACCGCGGCGGCGCCGCTGACGTCCCGCGCGGGCGCGGAGGCCATCAGCGTCACCGAGGCCGCCGTCGTCGCGACGCCGACGCCCGCGCCGATCACCCCGAGGGAGACCGCGACCGCCGGGTAGCCGAGGGTGCCCGACCGTTCCATCACCCAGGGCAGCGCGAGCCCGGCGGCCATCAGCACCAGCCCGGCGCCCAGCACGTGCCGAATCGGCAGCCGATGCATCAGTGTCGGCGTCACCAGCGAGGTGACGATCAGCCCGAGCGGCGCTGGAAGCAGCCGCACCCCTGCCGTGATCGGGGAGTACCCCTGCCCGTACTGGAACCACTGGGTGATGAGGAACAGGGCCGCTCCCATGGCGATCATGCCAAGGAAGATCGTGGAGGCGGCGATGCTGAACGGTCTGCTGGTGAACAGCCGCACCTGGAGCAGCGGTTGCTCCAGCCGCGCCTGCCGCCGGACGAAGATGGTGAGCACCACCGCGGCGACGGCCAGCAGCCCCCACGCCACGGGTGAGCCCGGGCCGCCCTTGCCCAGCTGTTTGATGCCGCCCACGAGGGCGAACATCCCGGCCATCGACTGCACGACGCCCCACCAGTCCCACCGCCCCTCCCGGGGCTCGTACGACTCGGGCAGCATCCTGCCGCCGACCACGATCACCGCGACCGCGACGGGGACGTTCAGCAGGAACGCCGAGTGCCAGCCCTGTCTCTCGACCAGCAGCCCGCCGATGACCGGCCCGAGGGCCATCCCTCCGCCGAGGACCGCCGCCCACACCGCGTACGCGAAGGCGCGCTCGCGGGCGTCGGTGAAGACACTGCGGAGGATGGAGAGTGTGGCGGGCATGATCGCCGCGCCTCCGGCGCCGAGCAGCGCGCGGGCCGCGATCACCTGCCACGGTGAGACGGCGAACACCGCGATCAGCGAGGCCCCCGCGAAGATCGCGAACCCGAGAAGCAGCACCCGTTTACGTCCCCAGCGGTCACCGAGCGCCCCGGCCGTGACCAGCAGTCCCGAGAGTGCGAGGGCGTAGATGTCGATGATCCACAGCTGCTCCACGGCGGTCGGCTGGAGGTCGGAGACGAGTGAGGGGAAGGCGACGTTCAGGATCGTGGTGTCCATGGCGATGAGCAGCAGGCTCGCGGAGAGGATCGCGAGCACCGCCCAGCGCCTGCGGTCGCCGGAGGGGATGAGGTCGGAAGTGGTGCCGGGCGCAACGGCGTGCATGGGGGTCCAGTTCGGGTCGTCGCTGGGAGTGGCCTGACACTCACCAGTCTCTGCTGAGACATGAGTGTCGCACATACGCACGAGACGGCGAAAGCGCGTATCTGGGGAGCGGGGCGGCCGAAAACGACACCGCGCACGCGGTGGTACACCCGCGGCGGGCACCGCCCCGGCGCCCGTATGCCAAGCACCCGGGCGCCCCCGGACAGCCGCCACGCGGACGGCGGAGAGGCGCGGCAGGGTCCGGGAGGCACGGGAGAGGAACGGCAGGGTCGGAAGGGGCACGGGAGGGTCGGAAGGGGCGCGGGAGGCGCGGGAGAAGCGCGACAGGGTGCGCAAGAGGCTCGGGAGCGGCGTCGGACGGTCGCGCGCCACGGCCCCGGGCCGCCCACCGGACGCGCTCCCCCACGAACGGGCCGCCCACCGGACGCGCTCCCCCACGAACGGGCCGCATCGCCGGGATGGACCCCCCACCGGCAGGGCCGACGGGCGGGGCCCGCGTGGGGGCCGGTGGGTGCGTGAAGACGGGGGTCCGGGTGGACGCGGGGTTCGCGTCCACCCGGACCCACCGACGGGACCGCCGTGGAGTGCACCCCCACCGGGACTCTCCACGGCAGCCCGGTCCCTGGTGTCCGGTCACCGCGGACCGGACCGTCCGCCCCGGGGCGATGCGGACGAGCGCCGGACGGAGCGCGGAGGCCGGGCCGTGTCCGCGAGACCGCGCGGAGCGGGCTCGGTAACTCGACGGTGTCCGGCGGGACTTCGGTGTCCCGGCCAGAACGTCCCCCCGGCCGGAGGACGGCGCTCCCGCCACGCGTCACGGCCGCGTTGGGCCGGGCACGTGGAGGCGTCGGCGCGCGTCCATCTCATCTCCGGTGTGGCGGCACCCGTTCGGAGTTCCACCCGTCCACCACGCCCCGCGGACCGGGACCTTGTGAACCCCGTCCGTACGGACGTGCACGAGGCTAGCCACCTCGGGCGACGGCGGGAAGCGGTACGCCGGGACGGACACCAGACCGCAGTGGCGCGGCAACACCCCGACGGCCACCGGGCACGCGCCACAGATCAGCCAACGGACCGGCCGAGGCGGTCAGTTGGTGAGGCCGTGTACCTCCAGCAGCGCGCGCATCCGGCGGACGGCCAGTTCGGGGTGGAGCAACGCCCCCGCGTGGTCGGCACGTCGGAACAGTTCGGCGAGGTGGGTCAACGAGCGGGCACTCTGCGCTCCGTTGACCATGCCGAAGTGGGGCTGGTGTCCGTTGAGCCAGGCCAGGAAGACGATTCCGGTCTTGTAGTGCTGGGTGGGAGCGGTGAACAGCAGCCGCCCCAGGGGCACGGTGGGTTCCATCGCCGCCCGGTAGCCGGGGACGTCGCCCGCGTCGAGGGCGCGCAGGGCCTGCGAGGCGGGCGGCGCGATCGCGGCGAGGACGCCGAGCAGGGCGTCGCTGTGCCCGTCGGCGTCCCCGAGCACCAGCTCGGAGTAGTGGAAGTCGTCGCCGGTGTACAGGCGTACGCCAGCGGGGAGTTGGGCCCGTAGCCAGCGCTCGCGCTCGGCGTCCAGCAGCGAGACCTTGATGCCGTCGATCCGTTCGGCGTGCGCGCGCAGCAGGGTGAGGACGGTTCCGGAGGCCGCGTCGAGGTCGGTGGAGCCCCAGTAGCCACGGAGCTGCGGGTCGAACATCTCGCCCAGCCAGTGCAGTACGGCGGGTCCGGAGACCTGGTCGAGCACCTTCGCGTAGACCGTGAGGTAGTCGTCCGGCCCGGTGGCGGCGCGGGCGAGTGCCCGGCTGGCCATGATGACCGGCACCGCCCCGGCCTCCTCGACGACGGCGAGCTGCTCCAGGTAGGCGGCGGTTACCTCGGCGAGGCCGGGTTCCGGCGAGGTGAGGTGGTCGCTGCAGACCCCGGCGACCAGCCGTCCGCCGACCGATCGGGCCTCGGCCGCCGACCGCCGGACCAACTCGGCCGCCGTGGGCCAGTCCAGGCCCATTCCGCGCTGGGCGGTGTCCATGGCCTCGGCCACGCCGAAGCCCCAGCGCCACAGTTCGTGCCGGAAGGCGAGCGTGCGGTCCCAGTCCAACACGGCTGGTGCGCCTGGGGTGTTGTCGGCGTACGGGTCGGACACCACATGGGCGGCGGCGTAGGCGACGCGGCAGCGGGGCGGGCCCTCGGGGACCGTGTAGGCGGGTTCCGGGCGCGGGGTGTACGGCTCGGTCCGCCCCTCGGCGGTGGGCAGTCGCAGCGTGTGCGTCACGGGGTCTCCCGGGGTCGGGCAACGGACGGTTCGAAGGAAGGACAGCCGGAGGCGCGGGAAGAGGGTGCCACGTCGAGGGAACGGGGTGCTGGTCCACCGGCTGTGCGTGGAGCGGCGGTTGGTGCTCGCCGGGCCAACGCTCGGTGGTTCGCGAGGCGTTGGAAGGACGGACGGTGAACGAACGGTGCGTCACCCGACGGTACGGGGCAGCGGAACGGCGCGGGAGGGGAGAACGCGCTCCGGGCGACCCCCGCCGCCTCCCGGGTGGTCGGCCGCGCCGGACGGTCCACAACTCGCCGCTTCTCGCGGGGCGTCGAACCGTTCAGCATTCCGTCGGCGCTCCCCCACCGCGCCGCGTCAACTCGTGGAGCGCGGCGAGCGCACCGGGCACGACGCGGTAGTACGTCCAGGCGCCCCGGCGCTCCGCACTGAGCAGCCCGGCCTGGCGCAGCAGCCGCAACTGGCGGGAGACGGTGGGCCGGGGGACACCGGGTTCCCCGAGGTCGGTCACGCACATCTCGCCGCCGGGGTGTGCCGCGACGCGGGAGAAGAGCAGCAGGCGCAGGGGGTCCGCGAGGGCGCGGAAGACGGCGGCCAGGGTGCGCGCGTCCTCCGCCGTGAGATCGGGTGGGGCGATCGGTGGGTGAGCCGAACTGACGGCTGGCTCGCGGTCGTTGGGCGAGGTCGTCTGGTCGCGGACGGGTCCGGCGTCCGGCGCGCTCGGGGCCCGCCGGGCACCCCGTCCGTTCTCCGCATCGGCCATATGGACATCCATCAATGCTGGGGCGTCCAGCCTCTCCCACCCCTGCGTCGAAATCAAGCCATCAACCAGCGGGGATCCTGCGCTGCTCCTCGGTGCCGCGCCAACGGCGGCCGGACCCGGGCGCCTCCGGCCGTCGGGAACGCGAGCCCCAGTAACGGGACGCGGACGCCGACGACGCGGAGGCGCGGGACAGCGAGGGCCCCCGACCCGCCAGCCGTGGCCGGTAGGAACCAACCATCGGTATCACGGGACGAGTTGGAGGGGCACGGCGTGAGGACGCCGCGCCTGAACGGTGCGAGACCCCCGCGGCACGGTATCGGCACCACGCGACGTCCCGGGCGGGTGGGGCGCGGCGAGCCGGACACCGCCGCCACCGGCGGGAGCGGGGCGGCCGGAGTGGAACGGGCGGGGCCGAACTGGCGGACGGGACAGTGGAGTCGGACGGGACGAAGGAACGGGGCGGGGCGCGGGCGAGGACGGGAGGAGCGGGGCGGGCGGAACGCCCCCACGCGCACCGCGTCGCCCCTGTGCCTGGGCCCGGAGCCGACCCCGGCTCCGGGCCCAGATCCCCCTTGGTCGCGGTCCGCCCCGAGTCGCGGACCGACAACCGGTACCGAGTGAAGCAGCCGACGCTAAGCAGTCGATGAACGCGCAGGCAGGAAGGGCTTTCCCGGGATGGCAACCGTCAACTCGACGGCGTCTGGGCGGTGCTGGCGCGTTCCACGGAACGGACCCTCTGCGGCAGCCAGTTCGACCTGCCGGCCCGCGTCCTGACGGTTCCCCGGCGGCCCACGGCGGCGAGTTGGGGCCGTGAGGTCGAGGTGGAGCGGGCTCGGGTGGAGCGGGCGGAGCGGATGGCGAGGACGACCCGCAGGACGATGGTCGCAGCACCCGCCCCGGTCGCGACCCAGAGCGCGATGGCGACGTCCGGTAGCCAGGCGTGCAGTTGGGACGGGCTCATGTAGCGGCTGAGCAGCAGCGCGGTGCCGGGCAGCGCCGCGGGCAGGCACCAGAGCGCGGTCGGCACGACGCGGCGCCACGCGGATCCGCGCGAGGGGGGTCGGCGGAGCAGCAGGGCCGCGCGCGCCGCGGCGAGGAGCAGGGCCAGCGCCAGCGCGGTCAGCCCCCAGATCGTCAGGTGGTAGTCCGACGCCAACGGGTCCTCGGTGGAGGGCCGTTGGCCTCCGGCCAGGATCCGTGCGGCGTCGAAGCCGATGCGCATCACCGCGTCGTCGTGGAGCAGCCCGTACAGGTTCTGCGTCAGGACGAGTGCGGTGTCCCGCTCCGGCAGCAGGAAGATCATGGCGGAGTAGCCGGGCGAAGCGCCGGTGTGCCACAGCGCGTTGTTGAGGGGGGCGTCGAGACCGCCGATCCGCCAGCCCATCCCGTACCCGGTGGGATCGCCGTCGGGCTGGAGCCTGCCCTCTGTTCGCGCCCGCCGGACGGAATCGGGGGTGAGGACGGTGCCGCCGTCGGCGGTCTGGCCCGAGCGGAGTTGGAGGGCGGCGAAGGCGGCGAGGTCCTGGAGGTTGCCGCCGATGTAGCCGTAGCCCGCACCGTGCTGGTCGACACCGTCCGACACCGCGGCAGGCCTGCCCCACAGGAGGCTGTACCCCGGGGGCAGTTGGCGTTCACGGGCGGTCGTCCGGTCCGCTATGGCGCCGTCCATTCCCGCCGGTTCGAAGACGCCGCGCCGCAGCTGCTCGGCGAAGGGACGGCCGGTGACCGCCTCGGCGACCGCCGACAGGACGAGGTAGTTGGCGCTGGAGTAGGCGTACGCGGAGCCCGGTGGTCCGAGCGGCTCGACTCCGTCCAGGGCGCCGAGGCGGTCGGCGGGACGGGGGCAGTCGGCGTCCAGGCAGTCCGTGACGCGGAACGTGGCCGACTCCGGCAGCCCGGAGGTCTGCTGGAGCAGGTGCCGGACGGTGACGCGGGCCGCGTGCGCGCGGCCGCCGAACCGGAATCCCGGCAGATGGTCCACGACCCGGTCCTCCAGGCCGAGTTGCCCGTCCTGCACGAGGGTGAGTACGGCGCTCGCGGCGATCGGCTTGGCGACCGATCCCCAAAGGAAGGGGGTGTCGGGCCCAACGCGCCTGCCGTTTCCGTCCGTTCCCCAGAAGCGCTGGTGTTCCGGACCGTCGGGGCCGACAACGGCGTAGGCGAGGCCGGGAGTTCGGGTCGTCTTCATCCGGTCGCGGATGTAGTGGTCCAACTCGGCGTAGCGGCGGGAGAGTCCGGCACTCCGGTCCGGCGCGGAGTCCGGCCGGAACGCAGCCGTCGCGGACGAGGCGGCTGGGGCGGACCGCGCTCCGCTCTCGGGTGGGCCGGTCGGCGACGCCGTGGCGGGCCGCGCGAGCGGGAGCAGGCAGGCCAGGACGAGCAGCGGGGTCAGTAACCGGCGCGGGGGCCGTGGGGCCGTTCGCGTACCGGCCTGACCTGGGCGGACGTTCATGAGGCTCCTCGTCGTTCGGCGGGGCGAGCCGGATAACCGTATGGCGGTACGGTTTTTACCGTACGCTGGTACGGTTATCAAGTGCCGAGGACCGCAGACCACGAGGAACGCCGGAGCCAGATCGCCGCCGCCGTCTGCCAGCTCATCGCGGAGGCGGGGCTCGACGCCGTCACCATCGCGCGCACCGCCGCCACCGCGGGGATGTCCGTCGGCCTGGTGCAGCACTACTTCCGCTCCAAGGACGAGATGCTGCTGCACGCCTTCAGGACGGTCACCGCCCGCGTCCGCCACCGGGCCGAGGACCGCATTCGGGCGGGAGTCGCGCACCAGCGGCCGATCGCGCACGTCATGGCCGGCGTGCTGGCCGAGTTGGTCCCGCTGGACGAGACCCGCCGGGCCGAGTTCCGGGTGACGCGGGCCTTCGCCGGGCGCGCGCTGGACGCCCCCGCCCTCGCCGAGGTCGACGTGGAGACGGCCCGCCAACTGCGCGCGGACGTGGCGCGGGCGGTGCACAACGGCAAGGAGTGCGGCGAGGTCCCGCCCGAACTCGACCCGTGGCCCGCCGCGGTGCGCCTCACCGCCGTCGCGGAGGGCCTGGCCGCGCAGGTCTACCGCGACCCCGACGGGGTGAACGAGCTGTCCGCTGCGGAGTTGGCGGCCTCGGTCCTCACCACCGAACTCGCCACCGTCTTCACCGGGGAGTGCCGCCAGTACGCCGGAACGACCCGGAACCAGGGCGCAGGGGACGCACCGAACACGAGAGAGACGCGGGATCCGGGGGACACGGGGCGTGCGCGGGGCACGTCGCCGGAGGACACCAACCGCACGGGCGGCGGCACGGGTTGACGGCTGCCGCTCAGGGCGGGTGGGCCGTCGGGCGGAAGAACTCCCGGCGCGCGCGGCCGACCGTGCCAACGGCCGTCGTACCGGGGTCGGTTCAGCGGGTCACAGCGAACATGAGCGCGACGACGAGGATGGCGAGCGCCCCCAGAACGGCCCCGGCGAAGGAGGCGCCGAAGTTCGTCGCGGCGCCCCGCTCGCTTCGTCTGATCCCCACCACCCCCAGCACGACGGCGAGCAGACCGGTCAGGGCGGCCACGTAGTCACCGATGACCGGGACGAAGGCGCACACCAGCGCGACCACCCCCATGGTCAGGGCGGTGTCCCCGGCCCCGTCGCGCGGGGCCGTTCCCTCGGCCTCTCCGTCGTGCCCCACCATCTCCACCTCCCGTACGGCGACCGGCACTCGGCCACCCACCCCGCCGTACGCCAGCCCCGTCACTCACCGGCCCGGCGGGGCGCTCCATGCTGCCAGCCGCCGCCCCCTCCCGGGGCGCGCCACCCCACACCCGGGAACCGGCGGCGTCCGCTCACCGCCGCCCCCGGGGTGCCGATCGTGCGTACGCCCGCGCCCCCGGCCGTGATCGCCACCCCCTCGCCAGCCGCCCCACCGCGCACGCGCCCGCCCCTGCCCGCACGCGGAGGGCCCGCGCCGTCCCCTCCCCGCGATGGCTCGAACACCCCCGCGCCCGGCCGCACTTCCGTACTTCCTCCGTCCACCCTCCACGCGTCCGCCGTCGATCTGGCGCGCCTCACATCCAACCGCCTGCTTCAGTCCGGCAGTTCAGGTGGCGTTACCACACTGGGGGCGACGGACGCGCGGGGCGACCGAAGACCGACGTCCCCT
Source organism: Streptomyces sp. AJS327 (assembly GCF_013450295.1). Classification (GTDB taxonomy): domain Bacteria; phylum Actinomycetota; class Actinomycetes; order Streptomycetales; family Streptomycetaceae; genus Streptomyces. Next base: position 1,055,633 of record NZ_SKBR01000001.1, on the reverse strand, counting down.
CCCCCGCACCGCCTACATTGACGGCCGACCAACGCCCCCGCCGGGCGGCCCGGACGACCGCGCGGCCCGGCCCGTCGCCCTCCCCACCGGAGCCGCCCATGCCCAGCACCGCCCGGCGCACCCTGCTCACCGGCGCGGCCGGACTCGGAGCGGCGAGCCTGCTGCCGTCCTCCGCGAAGGCCACTTCCCCCGCCCGCACCCGTCTGACCAGAGAAGACCATCGGGTGGTGATCATCGGTTCCGGGTTCGGCGGCGGTGTGGCGGCGCTCCGGCTGGCGCGCGCGGGCGTTTCGGTGACCGTCCTGGAGCGGGGGCGCCGCTGGCCCACGGGGCCGAACGCGGACACCTTCCCCCGGCTGTCCCGGCCGGACCGGCGGGTGCTCTGGCACGGCACCGTTCCCGAGGCGGTGCGGCCCCTGGCGCGGCTGCTCGGCGCCCCGTTGGACCTCGCGCCACACGTCGGGCTCCTGGAGCCGGTGCTCGGGCGCGACATGCTGGCCGTCTGTGCCGCCGGGGTGGGTGGCGGGTCGCTCGTGTACCAGGGCATGACCCTCCAGCCCTCCGAGGCGGTGTTCCGTACCTGGCTGCCCGAGAAGCTCAACTACCGGCGCATGGACCGGATTCACTACCCGAGGGTCGCGCGGACGCTGGGTGTGGCGACCGCGCCGAACCGGCTCGTCGAGACTCCGAACTACCGCCTCGCGCGGCACTTCGCGCGGCGGGTCCGGGCGGCGGGCCACCACCTCGGGAGGATCCCGATGCCGATCGACTGGGAGTACGCCCTCGCCGAACTGCGTGGCGAGATGCGGCCCGCCTACACCAGCGGGGACTGCGTGTTCGGCGGCAAGCACTCGGTGGACGTGACCTACCTGCGGCGGGCGGAGGCGACCGGCCGGGTCCGCCTCGCGACACACCACCAGGTCACCGCCATCTCCCGTACGAAGAACGGGCGTTGGCGGGTGTACGTGGACCGTACCGACGACAGCGGCCGGGTCCTCGAACAGAAGATCCTCACCACCAGGGCGCTGGTCATGGCGGCGGGCAGCCTCAACACCAGCAAGCTCCTGGTGCGGGCGAGCGCCACCGGCGCGGTACCCGACCTGCCCGACGGACTCGGCAGGGGCTGGGGCACCAACGGTGACCGGATCTACCTGTGGAGCGGCCTCCAGGAGGAACTCGGCCCCGTCCAGGGCGGACCGGTCGTCTACGGCAGCAAGGACTGGGACGATCCGGCCACCGCCCACACGATCACCCAGTCGTCCCTCCCGCCGCTGGCCGCCGCGGCCCACACGACGCTGCTGTTCGGGTTCGGCGTCAGCCCCGACCGCGGCCGCTTCCGGTACGACGCCCGCACCGACACCGTCACCCTGCACTGGCCGCGCCACGGGGACGCGGGCAGCCACCGCCGTATCCACCAGCGGATCTCGGCCGTCGCCCGCGGTCTGGGCACCCTCACGGACACCAACAGCGTCGTCAACACCACGCTGCACCCGCTCGGTGGCGCCGCCATGGGGACGGTGTGCGACCTGGAGGGCCGGGTGCTCGGCCAGCGCGGCCTCTACGTCCTCGACGGTGCGCTGCTGCCGGGCACGACCGGCGCCTGCAACCCGTCGATGACGATCGCCGCCGTGGCGGAACGCGCCCTGGACGCCCTGGTGTCCGAGGACGTCGGCACGGTCATCTAAGCCGCGCCGGTCCCACGCGGGGCCGCGCGCCCCACGGCCGTCGCCCGGTCGGTGCGGGAGCAACCCCCGTGCGCTGACCGTCACTTCACGTCCACGACGCCCAACCCATGCTGTCCCGGGCGTCGAGGGACGCCGTACGGCCTGCCGCTGCTCCCAACCGCCTTTCCTCTCCCGACACATGAGGAGCCTCGTCGCCCGGTGGTGCGTGTCCGCCACGTACGCGGCCGCCCCAGTATGCGGTCAATCGGCCGACCACGAGAGGGAATCGGCCGACGGCGGGCGATGCCGCGCCGCCGGGCCGCGACCTCCGCGAGGATGCGGAACGGACCCCGACGAGGACGGAGAGGAGGACGTATGGGCAAGCAGGTCACGTGCGGGTCGACCCGGACCACCACGGGCAGGCGCTGCCAGAACCCCGCGATGATCGGCCACTCCCGCTGCCAGCTCCACCGTGGAGAGTGGACCCCGCGGCAGGCGCGCCGCCGCAAGAAGCGCTGACCGGACGCACCACCGGGCCCCGTACCCACGCCCCCCACGGGGCCCACCCACCGGCTCCCTGCCGGTCGTGCCCTCCGGCTCCGCCCATCCGCCGATCCCGTGCCCCCGTCAGCCGTGCCCCACAGCCCGGTCGGGCTCGTGCGGCGCCCACGGCGACCGCGTACGGGACGCGGCGCGAACCCGGGACGGGACACGCCCGTGGGCGGGCCGGACGAAGCCGACCCGCCCACGGGACAGGGTGGTGCTCGGTACCCGGCGCTCAGCGCTCAGGCGACGTCGAACCGGTCCAGGTCCATCGCCTTGTGCCAGGCGGCGACGAAGTCACCGACGAACTTCTCCCCCGCGTCATCGCTCGCGTAGACCTCGGCGACCGCGCGCAGTTCGGAGTTGGAGCCGAAGACGAGGTCCGCGCGGGTACCGGTCCAGCGGACCGCGCCGCTGCCGTCCCGGGCCTCGAACTCGTCCTGCGCCTCGGAGGTCGACTTCCACGTCGTGTCCAGATCCAGCAGGTTGACGAAGAAGTCGTTGGTGAGGGTGCCCGGCCGGTCGGTGAGGACACCGTGCCTCGACTGGCCGTGGTTGGCGCCCAGAACACGCAACCCACCGACGAGGGCGGTCATTTCGGGGGCGCTCAGGTTCAGCAGGTTTGCCCGGTCGAGCAGCAGGTACTCGGCGGGCAGCCGGTTGCCCTTGCCGACGTGGTTACGGAACCCGTCCCCGCTCGGCTCCAGCGCGGCGAACGACTCCACATCCGTCTGGTCCTGCGTGGCGTCCACCCGGCCGGGAGTGAACGGCACCTCCACGTCGTGCCCGGCGTCCCTGGCCGCCTTCTCGATGGCGGCACCACCGGCGAGCACGATCAGGTCGGCGAGGGAAACCCGCTTACCGCCGGACTGGGCGGAGTTGAAGGTCTCCTGGATGCCCTCCAGGGCCTCCAGCACCACCGCCAGCTGCTCGGGGTCGTTGACCTCCCAGCTGCGCTGCGGCTCCAGCCGGACCCGCGCGCCGTTGGCGCCGCCCCGCTTGTCACTTCCACGGAAGGAGGACGCCGACGCCCAGGCGGTGGAGACGAGTTGGGCGACGGTGAGGCCCGAACCGAGGACCCGCTCCTTGAGGGCGCTGGCATCCGCGGCGTCGATCAGCTCGCCCGTGCGCTCCGGCAGCGGGTCCTGCCACAGCAGCGTCTCGCCGGGCACCTCCGGGCCCAGGTAGCGGGCGACCGGGCCCATGTCACGGTGCGTCAGCTTGAACCAGGCGCGGGCGAAGGCGTCCGCGAACTCCTCCGGGTTCTCGTGGAAGCGGCGCGAGATCGGCTCGTAGACCGGGTCGAAGCGCAGGGCGAGGTCGGTGGTGAGCATCGTCGGCGCGTGGCTCCTGGACGCGTCGTGCGCGTCGGGGATGGTGCCCGCGCCCGCGCCGTCCTTGGCCACCCACTGCTTGGCCCCGGCGGGGCTCTCCGTCAGCTCCCACTCGTAGCCGAAGAGGTTCTCGAAGAACCCGTTGCCCCACCGCGTCGGGGTGCTCGTCCACGTCACCTCAAGACCACTGGTGATCGCGTCGGCGCCCGCGCCGCTGCCGTGGCTGCTCTTCCAGCCCAGGCCCATCTGTTCCATCGGCGCGGCCTCCGGATCGGCGCCCACCCGGTCCGCCGGTCCCGCGCCGTGCGTCTTGCCGAAGGTGTGCCCACCGGCGATGAGGGCGACGGTCTCCTCGTCGTTCATCGCCATCCGGCGGAAGGTCTCCCGGATGTCGCGGGCCGCGGCCAGCGGGTCCGGATTGCCGTTCGGCCCCTCGGGGTTGACGTAGATCAGGCCCATCTGCACGGCGCCGAGCGGGTTCTCCAGCTCACGGTCGCCGGTGTATCGGGCGTCGCCCAGCCACTCCGTCTCGGGACCCCAGTACACGTTCTCGTCGGGCTCCCACACGTCCTCCCGGCCGCCCGCGAAGCCGAAGGTCTCCAGACCCATCGTCTCCAGCGCCACGTTGCCGGTGAGGATCAGCAGGTCCGCCCAGGAGATCCGCTGCCCGTACTTCTTCTTCACCGGCCACAGCAGACGGCGGGCCTTGTCCAGACTCGCGTTGTCCGGCCAGCTGTTGAGCGGCGCGAATCGCTGCTGCCCGGCACCGGCGCCGCCCCGGCCGTCGCTGATCCGGTAGGTCCCGGCGCTGTGCCAGGCCATGCGGATCATGAGCGGGCCGTAGTGCCCGAAGTCGGCCGGCCACCAGTCCTGCGACGTGGTGAGCACCTCGGCGATGTCCTGCTTCACGGCCGCCAGGTCAAGGGAGTTGAACGCCTCGGCGTAGTCGAAGTCCTCACCCAGCGGATTGGCCACGGCGGGGTTCGGGGCGAGGATCTTCAGGTTGAGTCGATCCGGCCACCACTGGCGGTTTCCACCACCCTGCGTGGGGTGCGGGGCGCGTCCATGCACGACGGGGCAGCCACCCTCCGTCGTCGCGTCTACGGCCGTTGCGTCATGGTTCTCAGGCATGGAAATCCTTCCGGACCAGGCGGATTACGGTGCTCAGGAACTGCGCGCGGTGGAACGGTCAGGACATGGAACGCCGTCGGCCATCCCGGGCGTGTCCCTCCGGGCACCCGAAGTGCCGGCAACGGGGGCCGGGTTCACCGGTCGGACGGCCGACGGCGAAGGCGGCGGCCGTACGGCGTTCCGCGTCAACCCGCCCGGACCGCACGCCGGTTGAGGGTGACGACGCGCTCGGAATCGCGACTCTCCGGCGCGCGGACGCGTCTTTCGAATCGTCACGTACCTTTCCCCGCCCCTGTTCTGTCCCTTGGCTCTCGCTGGAGTCGATCCTACGATGGACTCAGTCCAAGTCAATACGACAACCAGGGCCGTACGGATTCACGGATTCCTGGTCCGGCGATCCCCCGTTAGGCGGCTGGAGGGTCATGAGTGACCTGCTGGAACGGCTTCGCGCACGCGGCTGGCGGATAACCGCACAGCGTCGCGTGGTCGCCGAGGTACTCGACGGCGAGCACGTCCACCTCACCGCGGACGACGTCCTGGAGCGCGCCGCCGCCCGGCTCCCCGAGATCTCCCGGGCGACCGTGTACAACACCCTCGGCGAACTCGTCTCACTGGGCGAGGTCGTCGAGTTCGCCACCGACGACCGCGCCAAACGGTACGACCCCAACGCCCTCCCGCACCACCATCTGGTGTGCTCGGTCTGCGGCACCATCCGCGACGTTCACCCCAGCGGCGACCCCCTCGCCGACCTGCCCACCACCGAGCGCTACGGCTTCACCGTCCACGAGGCCGAGGTGACCTACCGCGGCCTCTGCCCCTCCTGCGCCCCCACCTGAACCACAAGCCACCGTCCCCGCATGGCGGTTGCTCGCGGATCACACGAACCCCTCCATACGTGCGATCCGTTCGCCGTCATCCAGCCCGACGGAAGTAGCTGGTTGTCATCCAGCCCAACGGAAGAAGCTGATAGGGGAGTTCGGACGGAACCCGATACGCGGATACACCGGCGCCCCGGCCGCCGTCGCGTGCAGCGTCGCCCGGGTCAGCCCGGTGACGCGAACACCCTCGTAGAGCGCCCTCCGCGTCACCGCCTCGCCGTACCCCCGCCGTTCCCACTCCGGGAGCGTCGCCACCATCAGGACGAACAACCGCCCCTCCGCCTCCACCGCGGCGGCACAGGTGACCGGCGTCTCCCCCCGGAAACCCAGGAAGGCGAACACCCCGCTCTTCCACAGCGCCGACCCCCCGAGACCGTCCCGGCCGTCGGCCAACTCCAGGTCGTACGCACGGGAGTTGATGTCCGCGTACGCCGTCAGTAACGCGTCCGTGGTCACCCGCGTGAACCGCAGGTCCGGGTGTGACGGTTCCGCGAGCCGCAGCGGCTCCACGGCCATCCCGGTACCGGGGAACGCCCGCTCCAGCCCCGCCCGCCCGGCCGCCGCCGTCAGCCCCGCGCGCGCCCCCTCGTCCAGCAGGTCCTCGAAGACCCAGAGAAACCCCGGGTTCTCCTTCCCCCGCATGACCTCCGCCGCCTCACCGAGCCGCCGCGCCAGCACCCCGGCGTCCACGCCAACCTCCGTCAGCGCCACGCAGTTCCAGAACGGGAAGCGGCAGTCCACCCAGCGCACAGCGACACCGGGAAGGTCCCGCACATCCGCGTCCGGATCCCGGTCCAGGACCATCGTCCGCCACACCGAGGCCAGTTGCTCCACTGACTCGACCGACTCCACAGGAACGCCCACGAATTCCCCTCAATCACCGGCATGCACGGACATCCCAGTACAGCACGCCACCTCCCTCCCCCACGGCCCCTTTCCCCCTTCCCGCCTCCAGGCCCGGACGGCGCTCCCCGACCCCACGCGCCCCAGCCGACCGGGACACGAACCGCCCCGTGCGCGAACCACACCGACCGGCCCCACACGACTCCGCCGTCCGGCCGCCATGCCCCCTCCCATCGGCCATGCCGCTGGGGGTGCGGGGGGGCGGAGTATCAGACGACCGAGACCCGAACCTCAAGCGGGTCCGGGCCGCATACCCGGACTCGCTCGCCACACCCGCTGCGTCGGCTCCCGAGGCGACGGTCGTTCCTCTTCCTGGTATCGCATCAGCCAACGTTCGTACGGTTCACGACCGCTGGCCCACCACGAGAGGGCGCTCCGCCCCACCCGCCAGCCCCCAGAAGTCCCCACAACAACAAAAGTCGCCCACAGCAAGAAAAGGGTGAGGGTCGCCTCCCCGGTCTGGGGAGGCGACCCTCACCGTCGACGCTGACGCTACGTCAGACAATCCCGCAGCCGCCGCACATCCGGTGCACAAGAGCCCGGAGAACCAGCGGTACCGGCAATGGACGCTACGAAGCGTCCCCACGGGTCAGAACCGGCTTCCGCCGCTCCGGCCCAGGTCGCCCGACCCCGCCTCTTAGATGTCGAAGTACAGCTCGAACTCGTGGGGGTGGGGGCGGAGTTGCATGGGGGCGATCTCGTTGGTGCGCTTGTAGTCGATCCAGGTCTCGATCAGGTCGGAGGTGAAGACACCGCCCGCCTGGAGGTACTCGTTGTCGGCCTCCAGGGCCTCCAGGACCGCGGGGAGCGAGGTCGGGACCTGGGCCACGTCCGCGTGCTCCTCGGGGGCGAGTTCGTAGAGGTCCTTGTCGATCGGCTCGGCGGGCTCGATCTTGTTCTTGATCCCGTCGAGGCCGGCCATCAGCAGCGCCGCGAAGGCCAGGTACGGGTTGGAGGACGGGTCGGGCGCGCGGAACTCGACGCGCTTCGCCTTGGGGTTGGACCCGGTGATCGGGATGCGCATCGCGGCGGAGCGGTTGCGCTGCGAGTAGACCAGGTTGACCGGCGCCTCGAAGCCCGGGACCAGGCGGTGGTACGAGTTGACGGTCGGGTTGGTGAAGGCGAGCAGCGAGGGGGCGTGCCGGAGGATGCCGCCGATGTAGTAGCGGGCGGTGTCGGAGAGTCCGGCGTAGCCCTGCTCGTCGTGGAAGAGCGGGGAGCCGTTGCTCCACAGCGACTGGTGAACGTGCATACCGGAGCCGTTGTCACCGAAGATCGGCTTGGGCATGAAGGTGGCTGTCTTGCCGTTCCGCCAGGCGGTGTTCTTCACGATGTACTTGAAGAGCATGAGGTCGTCGGCGGCGGCGAGCAGGGTGTTGAACTTGTAGTTGATCTCGGCCTGTCCGGCGGTGCCGACCTCGTGGTGCTGGCGCTCCACCTCAAGCCCCGCCCGGGAGAGTTCGAGGGAGATCTCGGCGCGCAGGTCGGCGAAGTGGTCGACCGGCGGGGCCGGGAAATAGCCGCCCTTGTAGCGCACCTTGTAACCGCGGTTTCCGCCGTCCTCGATAGCGCCGGTGTTCCAGGCTCCGGCCTCGGAGTCGATGTGGTAGTAGCCGGCGTTCGCCTTGGTCTCGAAACGCACGTCGTCAAAGACGTAGAACTCTGCTTCGGGGCCGAAGAACGCGGTGTCCGCGATACCGGAGGAGGTGAGGTACGCCTCGGCCTTCTTCGCCACGTTACGCGGGTCACGGCTGTACTGCTCGCCGGTGATCGGGTCGTGGATGAAGAAGTTGATGTTGAGGTGCTTCTCCTTGCGGAACGGGTCGAGGCGCGCCGTCGAGAGGTCCGGGACCAGGGCCATGTCGGACTCGTGAATGGCCTGGAATCCACGGATCGAGGACCCGTCGAACATCAGGCTCTCGGTCGGGTCGAAGCCGTCGGCGGGCACCGCGAAGTGCTGCATCACACCGGGCAGGTCGCAGAATCGGACGTCGATGAACTTCACGTCGTTGTCAGCGATGTACTTCTTGGCCTCGTCGGCGTTCTGGAACATCCAACTCCTCCTAGCCCCGCCGCGAGGGGACGGGAATTCTCCGGGGCGCTAGCCAGTGCGGTGGCGCGCTGCCGCCGACCTTAGGCAGGGGCCATTTCTCAATCATGACCCATTTGTTTCGCTGATGTTAACCAGGTGGCCAGCGCCGTGAGCGACCCAGATCCGGGCCGGTCCGGGCCCGTACTTGGCGGGCTTCCCCGATTCCCAGGGGCGTGTGTCACAGGTTCCCAGGGTGTGTGCCTCGGTTCCCGGGCTACGGGTCCCTCGTTCCCACGGTCCATCGCCCCGTGCCCGTGGTTCTTGGTGACTCTCCGTGGGCCCACCGCTCCATCGCTCCGAACCACCGGGACGGAGCGGGGCGGTACGGAGCGGGGCGGTACGGAATGGAGCGGGAGGCGGATCCCCGGGTTCCGGGGAGTGGGTGAGGGCGGCGCCGACGGGTGGGGCGGCCGGAGAGGCGACCTTCCGTGAGGGCCGTTCGGGGCCCGCGCTACCGTTGACGGGTGGACAACAGGGACGCAATCGGATCGTGGCTCTCCGGCCCCAAGGCCGCCGCCGAGAGCATGGGCGCCGACTTCGGTTACCCGGGGGAACGCCTCGGCCTGCCTCGGGAGGGCACCGGGTCGCTCGCCCGGCCCGGGCGCCGCTTCGCCGCGATCCTCATCGACTGGGGTCTCTCCCTGCTGGTGGCCTACGGCCTGCTGTCCGGGCAGGACCTGGGAGCCGCGGACGCGTGGACGATGGTCGTGTTCCTGGTGCTGAGCCTGGTGACGGTGGGCACGGTCGGGTGCACTCCGGGCAAGCGGCTGCTGGGGATGCGGGTGGTCTCGGAGGACGGACTGGTACGGCTGCCGCTCTGGCGGGCCGCTGTCCGTACGGTGCTGCTCGGGCTGGCCATCCCCGCGCTGGTCTGGGACCGGGACGGCCGCGGGCTGCACGACCGGCTCGCCAAGTCGGTTGAGGTCCGCATCTGATCCCTGTCCGTGTCTGATCCGTGTCCGTATCTGACCGTGTCGGAGTCTGATCCGCGTCTGATCCGGGTCTGAGTGGCGGCTGACTGGTTCGCTCCGCGTCGGTGACCGTCGGGCGGTGCCGAGGCGCCCGGCGATCAGCCCCGTCGACATCGACATACTCAGCTCCGTGTGACGCGCAGCTCCGTGCGACGCGTCCAGTTCCCTCGACACGTTGGCTCCGTCGGAGCCTTCCGCTCCGGCTGCGCGTTCCGCCTCGCCGTGGCGTTCTGCTCGGCGGCGCCTTCCGGCCGCGTCGGCGCCCGACGGTCAGCTCCGGTGTCGCCTCGCGCGCACCACCCGGGGCAGGGAGCTCCGTCAGGCCGCGCGGCCCGCGCCGTATCGCTGGCGCCCGTCCCGGCCCGGACGCCCGTCCCGATCCCGGACGCTCGTCCCGCGCCGCTACGCGCGTCCCCGGGACACAGCGCTGGGCCCGGAACGGCGCGCGTTCCGGGCCCAGGGGTCGAGTCACGTCGGTGGGTCACGTCGGTTCGTGGGGCGCGGTCTCGGGTTCCGTACCGCACGCGGTGCTAGGCGCGCACTGTCGGTGACCGTGGCCGGGCGCCGGGCCCCCGCGGGCCCGCGACGGTGAGGCTGCTGCCTCGGGTCAGGGCTTGCCGCGCATGCCCTTGGGCATGCGCGCGTTCTTCGGCATCGGGCCCTTCGGGACGGGCATGTTGCTCATCAGGTCGCCCAGCGCCCGCAGCCGGTCGTTGACCTCGGTGACCTGCGATCCCTGGAGGACGCGGGGCAGCTTGACCATGTTGCGGCGGATCTTCTTCAGCGGGACCTGGCCCTCGTCGTTGCCGACCACCATGTCGTGCACCGGCACCTCGCCGACGATCCGGCCCATCTTCTTCTTCTCGGAGGCCAGCAGGGAGCGGAGCCGGTTGGGGTTGCCCTCGGCCACCAGCACGATGCCCGCCCGGCCGACGGCGCGGTGGATGACGTCCTGGTTGCGGTTCATCGCGACCGCCGGGGTGACCGTCCAGCCACGGCCGATGTTGTCCAGCACCGCGGCGGCGGCACCGGGCTGTCCCTCCATCTGACCGAAGGCGGCGCGCTCGGCCCGCCGCCCGAAGACGATCGCCACGGCCAGCAGCGCTAGGAGCACACCCAGGATGCCCAGGTAGATCGGGTGCCCGAGCAGGAAGCCGATACCGAGGAAAACCCCGAAGGTGACAAGCCCTACGCCCGCCAGAATCCAGCCGATCCACCGGTCCGCACGCCGGGTCATCTTGTAGGTCTGGCCGATTTGCTTGATCCGGCCTGACTTCTGGGAGTCGTCCTTCGCCATAGGAGAGAGTTTACGGGGCCCGACGGGCGTCGGATGTCCCGGCCGGGTTTAGAGCGGTTACGCGGTGCTATGTGACCGGAGTGACAGGGTGCCCGCCTTCCGGGGGCCGACGGGAAGCGTCCCGTCTTCGGGGGCGACCCGGCGGACACACCGGGCGTCGGCCGCCGGTGCCGGGCCCCAGCAAGCGAGCGCCCGGCGCCCCTGCCGGAGCCGGGAAGCTGGTGACGGACGCCCCTGCCGGACGACGGGAGGCGTGCCGGGTGGCGGGCGGTCCTCGTACGCGGGACGTGTGCTCCGCCGGGCGGTCGCGGCCGGGGAGGGTGCGTGGGAGCGGGGCGGACCGTGGACGCCGCCCGCGCACCGGGCTCCCCCGGAGAGCGCGGCCGCCCGTGAGCGAGGCGCCGGGTCCGGTGGCCCGATACCCGCGTCCCGGGACCGGCCCCGCCGAGCGGGTGGCAGCCAGAGCTGAGTGCGGGCGGGGGGACGCGGGTGGCCGGACGGAGGAACGCGGCTGGCTGCGGGTGCCGCGGGGGGCTAGGCGGAGGGGACGGTGCCGCGGGCGGTCACGGCCTGCTGGTAGAGCCGCCCGGCCCGGTAGGACGAACGGACCAACGGGCCGGACATGACCCCGGCGTAGCCGATCTCCTCGGCCTCGCTCTGCAACTCGACGAACTCCTCGGGCTTGACCCAGCGTTCGACGGGGTGGTGGCGCGGGGAGGGGCGGAGATACTGGGTGATCGTGATCAGCTCACAGCCCGCCTCGTGCAGGTCGCGCAGCGCCTGGCTCACCTCCTCGCGGGTCTCGCCCATACCGAGGATCAGGTTGGACTTGGTGACCAGCCCCGCCTCGCGAGCCTCGGTGAGCACCTGGAGCGACCGCTCGTAGCGGAAGCCGGGGCGCACCCGGCGGAAGATCCGGGGCACCGTCTCCACGTTGTGCGCGAGCACCTCGGGACGGGCGGAGAAGACCTCGGCGAGCTGCTCGGGGTCCGCGTTGAAGTCGGGGATCAGCAGCTCGACGCCGGTGCCGGGCATCGCGGCGTGGATCGCGCGGACCGTCTCGGCGTAGAGCCAGGCGCCGCCGTCCGGCAGGTCGTCCCGGGCGACGCCGGTCACGGTGGCGTAGCGCAGGCCCATGCGGGCCACCGACTCGGCCACCCGGCGTGGTTCGTCCCGGTCGAGCGGGGCGGGCTTGCCGGTGTCGATCTGGCAGAAGTCGCAGCGCCTGGTGCACTGTTCGCCGCCGATCAGGAAGGTCGCCTCGCGGTCTTCCCAGCACTCGAAGATGTTGGGACAGCCGGCCTCCTGGCAGACCGTGTGCAGGCCCTCGTCCTGGACGAGCTTGCGCAGCGCGGTGTATTCGGGGCCCATTTTCGCCCGGGTTTTGATCCACTCAGGCTTGCGCTCGATCGGGGTCTGACTGTTCCGTACCTCAAGACGCAGCAGTCGGCGGCCTTCCGGCCCCGGTACTGGCTGCCCCTCGGATGCGTCAGCGGACACGTCCGGCTCCCAACGTACTTTCGATTCCACGGCGTGTACCAGCCTACGCCTGTGCTGTGCGGGGTCAGATCCCGGTGAGGGACGGTGGCCGCCCGGTGCCCCGTGGCGGGCGGCGCGCCTCAGACGGCGCGGGGCAGCGGTTCGGCGGTCTCCAGGACGGCCCGCAGGTGCTTCTCCAGCACCGGCAGCACCTCGCGCACGGGCACCTCCCGGCCGAGTTCGCCGGAGAGCGAGGAGACCCCGGCGTCCCGGATGCCGCAGGGCACGATGTGATCGAACCAGGTCGTGTCCGGATCGCAGTTCAGCGCGAAGCCGTGCATCGTGACGCCCTTCGCCACCCGTACCCCGATCGCGCCGAGCTTGCGGTCGGCGCCGCGCTGCCCGGCGTTCGAGGGGGCGTACTCGGGGCCGTTCAGCCGGGGGTCGAACTCCGGGTCCTCGGTGGCGGAGGTGCCCGGGGCGAGGTCGAGGGCGAGGCCGCCGGAGGCGGACGGGCCCGCCGCGGTCTCCTCGCCCAGCATCCAGACGCCGCTGCGGCCCTCGACCCGCGTGACGTGGACACCGAACTCCGCGCACGTCCGGATCATGACCTCCTCCAGACGGCGGACGTGCGCGATCACGTCCACCGGGCGGGGGAGCTTGAGGATGGGGTAGCCCACGAGCTGCCCCGGGCCGTGCCAGGTGATCTTGCCGCCGCGGTCAACATCGACCACCGGCGTTCCGTCCAGCGGGCGTTCACTGTCCTCGGTCCGTCGCCCGGCCGTGTAAACCGGCGGATGCTCCAGCAGCAGGCAGGTGTCCGGGATCTCGTCCGCGAACCGGGCCGCGTGCACCGCGCGCTGCTCCCGCCAGGCGGCCTCGTACTCCACCGCCTCGGTGCCGAAGCCGAGATGGACACAGCGCAGCTCACTCATCGCGGAGCCCCTTTCTCGCAGTCCGTCCGCGGCCCGCCGCGGTCTCTCGCGCGGCCGGGACGGCTCCCCTCCGCCGCCGCCCTCCGCGTCACGTCCGCTCCACTCTACGGCTGGCCGAGGCGCTGCCCGCGGGGGCCGCTCACTCACACGTACGGATGAATACCCGACAAGAAGGTCCAGCCCAGGGTGGCAGGCCGTTACATTCGCGCCGTTCCAACAGGGCGCCCCGGCGTCTGCCGCAAGCCGTGAGGGCAGGAGACCGCATACCCGATGACGACGGAACGACCCGGAGGCACCTCTTCGCAGTCCTCCCCACAGCGCATCCCCAACCGTCAGCTCGCCGCGCTCATCGCAGAGGCCGGTTTCTCCAACGCCGGGCTCGCACGGCGGGTGGACCAGCTCGGTCTGGAGCACGGTCTCGATCTGCGATACGACAAGACGTCCGTCACCCGCTGGCTCCGTGGTCAACAGCCACGCGGGACGACCCCGGCGCTGATCGCCGAGGTCTTCACCCGCCGTCTCGGCCGGCGGCTGACCGCGCAGGACCTCGGCCTCGACGCGTGCGCGCCGGTCTACGCGGGCCTGGAGTTCGCCGCGAGCCCGGCCGAGGCGGTGGACATCGTCAGCGGCCTGTGGCGCAAGGACTCCGGCACCCACGCCGAACTCCGGAAGATCGCCTTCACCCCGGCCGGGCTGGTCGTGCCGAGCCGCGACTGGCTGATCGGACGGCCCGACGAACGGGTCGCGCGGGGGGTCGATCCGGAGGGGGCCGAGCATCCGGCCGCCGGAGCGGCCCGCTCCCCCGCCCGGCCCGGTACCGCGCCGGGCGGTCCGGCGGGCGCGGCTCCACCGGGTGGCACCGGCACGTCGGCCCCGGCCGTGGGCCAGCGTCCGGTCCCGCCTCCGCGCCCCGGCACGGTTCCGGGGCGGGCCGCGGGTGGGCTCCGCGTCCCGGCGCAGAACCGGGGGCCGGGGGCGGTCGGCGCGGCCGGGGCCACCGTGGTCGGGGACCGGATGGAGCGGGTCGAACGGCGTCCCGGGCAGCGGGTGACCGGTGGTGACATCGCCGCGCTGCGCTCCGTCTGCGAGCTGTTCCGCGCCCTCGACCACGCCTACGGCGGCGGGCACGCCCGGCAGGCGCTGGTGCGGTACCTGGAACACGAGGCGGAGCCGATGCTGCGCGGGGTCTACAGCGAGCAGATCGGCCGCCGGCTGTTCGCCGCCGCCGCCGACCTGACCCGGCTCGCGGGCTGGACCTCGTTCGACATCGCCGCGCACGGGCTGGCGCAGCGCTACTTCGTGCAGTCGCTGCGGCTGACGCAGGCGGCGGGCGACCGCGCCTTCGGCAGCTACGTCCTGGTCACGATGAGCCGTCAGGCGGTCTACCTGGGGCACGGCCGGGAGGCGGTGCAGCTCGCCCGGGTCGCGCAGCAGGGCGTGGGCGCCTCGGCCCCGCCCACCGTCCAGGCGCTGCTGCACGCCGCCGAGGCGCGGGGGCACGGGGTGCTGGGTGAGGTGCGGGCCTGCACCGCGTCCCTCGCCCGGGCGGAACGCGCGCTGGAGACGGCCCGCCCGGGCGAGGACGTCCCGCAGTGGGCGCGGTTCTTCGACGAGGCCCAGCTGGCGGACGAGTCGGGACACAGCCACCGGGACCTCCAGCAGTACCGGGCGGCGGCCCAACACGCGGAGCGCTCCCTCCAATTGCGCGGCGCGGGGTACGCGCGCAGCCGGCTGTTCTGCCGGATCGTGCTGGCCACGGCGCGACTCGGGCTGGGCGAGGTGGAACAGGCGTGCACGCTCGCCGCGGAGGCCGCCGTGCAGGCCGCGGAGATGCGCTCGGTCCGCGCGCACGAGTACGTGCGGGACTTCGAGCGGCGGCTGGAGCCGTACCGGGACGCGGCTCCGGTGCGCGGCTACCGGGAGAAGGTGGCGGCGCTGGGCTGAGCCGTGTCCCCACCGGGCCCCGCGGCTCGCCTCCGGGCGACCCGCGGGGCCCTCGTCCGGTCCGCCGGGGGTTCGTACGGTCCGCACGGCCCGGACGCGGACGGGGCGGCTCCCACGCGGTCGGCGGGCGGATGTGACGACGGGCCGCTGCGCTGGCGGCGGCGGACGGCATAGCGTGGGGGCATGGAGATCTGGATCAATCCGGCCTGCTCGAAGTGCCGGAGCGCCCTGCGGCTGCTGGACGAGGAGGGCGCCACCTACACGGTGCGCCGCTACCTGGACGAGCCGCCGAGCGCGGACGAGTTGCGCGAGGTGCTGGAGCGGCTCGGGCTGGAGCCGTGGGACATCACCCGGACCGGCGAGGCGGTGGCGAAGGAGCTGGGGCTCGCCGACTGGCCGCGTGCGGCGGAGGAACGGGAGCGCTGGATCGGGGCGTTGGCCGAGCACCCGAAGCTCATCCAGCGTCCGATCATCACCGCCGACGACGGCTCGGCCGTGGTGGCGAGGACGGACGAGGCCGTGCGCGGCACGCTGAGCCGCTGAGCCGCGAGACGGTGCGCGGTTCGCTGAGCTACCGAGCCGGGGCACCGCCGGGCCGCGCGGGGTCCGAGGGGCGTCGTCCGGGGCGTGTCAGCCGCGTACCACGGGCACGGCCGGGATCTCCATGGTGACGAGGGTGGGGCCGCCGGGCGGGCTGCTGACGGCGAGGATGCCGTCGAACTGGCCCAGCCGCCTCTCGATCCCGGCCATCCCGGAACCGGCGGTCAGGTCCGCGCCGCCCCGCCCGTCGTCGGTCACCGCGATCCGCAGCATCCCGCCCTCGTCGGCGCTGTAGTGGATGTCGATCCAGATCCGGGTGGCCTGCGCGTGTTTCACGGCGTTCGTCAGCACCTCGCTGACGGCGAAGTACGCGGCGGACTCCACCGGTTCCTCGAACCGGGCCGACACCTCGACGTCCACCTCGACGGGGGTCCGCATGCGCAGGGCGAGGGCGCGGACGGCGTCGGGCAGTCCGCGTTCGGCCAGGACCGGGGGGTGGATGCCGCGCACCAGGTCCCGCAGCTCGGTCAGCGCCTCCGCCGAGTTCTGCCGCGCCTGCGCGATCAGTTCCTTGGCTCGCGCCGGATCCTTCTCCACCAGCGCCTCGATCGTCCCCAGACTCATTCCCATCGCCACCAGCCGCGCCTGCGCCCCGTCATGCAGATCCCGCTCGATACGCCGCAACTCCGAGGCCGAACTGTCCACCGCGTCATGCCGCGTCGCGTACAACCGCTCCACCCGCTCCGCCAGCAACGCCTCCCGGCCGGGGGCGATGAAGGCCCTGGCGAGCAGGAAGTGGGCGTGGACGAGGTGGTGGCTGAGCCGGTAGCAGAGCAGCAGCAGGACGCTGCCGAGGCAGGCGCAGATCACGGCGCTGCCGAACCCGGTGACCGGGACGAACCCGTACCAGTAGCCGCCCTGGAGGACCCGCCAGACACCGGCGAAGACGACGAAGCCCTCGATGCCGTAGACCAGCAGCCCCGGCGGGATGAGGGCGCAGAGGAAGCCCGCGGTGGCGTCGACCAGCAGCCAGACCACGTCGCGCCAGGTGGCCGGGTCCTTCAGCAGGCGGATGCAGCGCTCTACCTGGCCGGTGACGCCGTCCCGCAGGTCCGCCGGGAGCGGGCGGTAGGCGGAGGGGATGGTCACCCCGGTCCAGTCGTGCGCGAGACGGCGGCGCAGTTCGGCGTGGGCCCGCACCAGGCGGAGGACGGCGGGGGTGACGAAGACCCCGAGGCCCAGCGGGATCAGGCAGACGGACACCACGGTCAGCACGAAGAGGACCGGGGAGACCGTGATCGCCAGCAGCGCGAGCCCGAAGCCCCGGACGGCGGCCAGCAGGGCGCCCTGGATCCCGGCACGCCGGGCCGGTGCGCCCCGGCGGTCCCGGTCGTCCCGGCCGGGGGGCCGGGCCGGGAGCGGGGGCGGCGGACCGGGGTACGGCTCCCGGCGCGCGGCGCCGCTCCGCCCAGCCGCCGGGCCCGGCGGCTGGGGGGTTCCGCCCCTGGCCGTACCGTCAACCGCCTCCGCGCTCATGTCCGTTTCCCTTTCCGCACCGTGTCCCACCCCGTTCGGCCCATCCGGCCCATCCGGCCCGTTCAGCCCGTCCGGCCCGTCCGTCGGGTTGAGTCCGATCGTGCCGTCCGGCCGACCCCACGGCCCGTCCCGGCACCATCCTGGGCCACCCACCCGGCCCGTACACAGTCTGCGCCTCCCCGGTCAGCGGGTCACGGGCTCCCTCCCCCACGTCCGGGGTGGTGCTAGGTCCACCCCGCGGCCACCCCGGCGGTCCTCCTCACCCCGGGTCGGGACGGGGACACGGACAGGCGCGGGCGGGCGGGACGGGGACCCGCCGGCGCGGCCGTCACGGCCCGTCCGTCGAGCCGACTCCCGGGAGCGGACCGGGTGTTCGGGAGCGCGGGAGGGGCCGCCGGAGGGCGCGGGGCACGGGCGGGCGGGGCCCGCGAGGCAGGCGTGAGCCGTTCGCGGCGACCCCGTACGCTGCCCCCATGCCGCACATCACCGTCGACTACTCCGACGCGCTCTCCGAGACGTTCGACCGGCGCGGCTTCGGCCTCGCCCTCCATCCGCTGGTCGCCAACACCATCGAGGGAAGTGTGGAGGGCTGCAAGACGCGCTTTCGCCGGATCGAGGAGTCCGTCCTCTCCGACGGGACCGACGACATCGCCATGGTGCACATCGAGGTGGGGGTCCTCTCGGGCCGCACCCCGGAGGTCAAGACCGAACTGTCCCGATCGGTGCTGGCGCTCACCCGGAACTTCGTGAAGCCGGTGCCGGGCTGCGCGCTGCACCTCTCGGTGGACGTCAGCGACCTCGCCCGGGGCAGCTACGCCAGCCACACCGAACGGCTGCCGTCGTGACGGCGGGTGAACGCCCGCTGCGCGTCGGGCTGTTCGGTACCGGCCCCTGGGCGGAGCTGACCCAGGGGCCCGCGCTCGCGGCACACCCCGGGGTCGAGCTGACCGGGGTGTGGGGACGCCGCACCGAGGCCGCGTCCGCGCTCGCGGAGCGGCTCGGCACCCGGCCCTACGCCGACGCCGGGGCGCTGCTGGACGACTGCGAGGCCGTCGCCGTCGCGCTGCCGCCGGACGTCCAGGCGCCGCTGGCGGTGCGGGCCGCCGACGCGGGCCGTCACCTGCTGCTGGACAAGCCCGTCGCGACCACCGAGCGCGCCGCGCGCGAGGTGGCGGAGGCGGCGGAGCGCGCCGGGGTGGCGTCCGTGGTCTTCTTCACGCTGCACTTCAGCGAGCCGACGGCCGACTGGATCCGCGAGCAGCGGCGGGCCGCCGAGGAGCACGGCGACTGGCTGACAGGCGGCGCCGACTGGTTCTCCCCGGTGTTCGGCGGCTCCGACTCCCCGTTCGCGGCTTCTCCCTGGCGTCGGGCCAAGGGCGCCCTGTGGGACGTGGGACCGCACGCGCTGTCGGTGCTGCTGCCGCTGCTCGGGGACGTCGTCACGGAGCGGATCGGGGTGGGCCGGGGCCCGGGCGACACGGTGCACCTCACGTTCCGCCACACCGGAGGCGCCTCCAGCACGGTCGGGCTCAGCCACTCGGTGCCCCCGGCCGCCGCCGAGGTGTCGGCGCGGGTGCGTGGGCCCGCCGGGATCGCCACGCTGCCGGAGCGGGCGACGTCCGCAGCCGACGCGTTCGGCGTGGCCGTCGACACCCTGCTCACCGCGGCCCGCGCGACGGGCTCCGGCACCGCGACGGCCCCGGCGGCGTCCGCAGCCCCCGGGACCTCCGGGGCCACCGCGGGGGAACGCGCTGACGGGGAGGTGGAGTACGCGGCCACCCGCTTCTGTGACGCCCGTTTCGGGCTGCGCGTCACGGAGATCCTGGCGGCGGCGGAGGCGGCGCTCGCCACGGCCGAGGACGGCACACGGGAGATGGCCGGGGGCTCCTGACCCCACCGCCCGGCCGCTTCCGGGGCCGCCCACCGGGGAGTTCGCCCGGGGCGGGCGCGGCGGACTGACGGGCGGGTCGGGTGGATGGATGGCGGCGGGCGGAACGGGTGGGGTGGGGAGCGGAGGGGCGGGCGGAAACGGGGGCGGGACGCTGGCGGCGCGGGAGGCGTGCGGCAGACGGTAGATTCGGCGCACCAGCCCGCTGTTCGCGCGAGCACCGCTCGCGCACCGCCTCGCGGACCATCCTTGGAGTGCACCCGTGCGTGTCGTGATCGCCGAAGATCTGTTCCTGCTCCGCGACGGACTGGTCCGGATGCTGGAGGCGTACGACTTCGAGATCGCCGCCGCCGTGGACAACGGGCCCGCGTTGAGCCGGGCGCTGGCCGAGCTGGAACCGGACGTCGCGGTCGTGGACGTCCGGCTGCCGCCGTCCTTCAGCGACGAGGGGCTCCAGTGCGCGCTGCACGCCCGGGCCGAGCGCCCCGGACTGCCGGTGCTGGTGCTCTCCCAGCACGTGGAGCAGCTGTACGCACGGGAGTTGCTGGCGGACGACCGGGGCGGGGTGGGCTACCTGCTGAAGGACCGGGTCTTCGACGCCGAGCAGTTCGTGGACGCGGTACGGCGGGTGTCGGCGGGCGGTACGGCGATGGATCCGCAGGTGATCCAGCAGCTGCTGTCCCGGCGTTCGAAGGACGCGCCGATGGGGGCGCTGACCTCGCGGGAGAAGGAGGTCATGGAGCTGATGGCGCAGGGCCGGTCGAACGCGGCCATCGCGGCGCAGTTGTTCGTCACCGAACGGGCGGTCGCCAAGCACACGTCGAACATCTTCGGGAAGCTGGAGCTGCCGCCCTCGGACGACGACAACCGCCGGGTCCTCGCCGTGCTGGCCTATCTGGACCGCGACTGACATCCATGAGGAGCATCCCCACCGGGTCTCCCCGGCCCGCCCTCTTCCCCCGGTGTCCCCGGTCTCTCTCCCCCCGCCCTCGTCCGGTCTGACCCGGCCTCGTTCCGGTCCGGTCTCGTTCCGGTCCGACCCGGTCCCACCACGGGCTTCCCTTTCCCCGCCCTCTCCCTTTCTCTCCCTTTTCCCCCCTTTTCCGTCTTTCCCTCTCTTCTCCCTTTCCCCTCTTCTCCTTCTCCTTTCTCGTCTGGCCCGGGCGCGTCCGGTCGTGGCCGGTCGTGGCGCGGCCTCTTCCCATACTTCGTCCCCTCCGGTCGCGCCGCGCACCTCTCCCTCCTCTCCCTCCTCTCTCCCCTGCGCCTGGCCCGGTGCGTCTCGTCGGGGTCCGGCGCCGGTTCCGTCCGCCGCCGGTCCGGACGTCCTCCGCTGCGGTCACTGGCGCGCTCTCCGCTCCCGTCGCTTCCGGCGCCGCTGCCGCTTCCGCTTCTGGCGCCCGTTCCGGTCTCGTGCGGTCTGATTCCTGACCTGCCGGGTTCTCGTCCGGTCGGTTCCGGCGGGGCTCGGTCTCGTGCGGTCGCGTTCGTTCTCGTTCGGTCATGACGGTCTGCCGTCGGGGCGCCGTCGTTGGGCTCCCCGGGGCGCCGTGCGGCGAGGCGGTGACGAACCGGGGCCCGGGCGGGCGGGGAGCGGCGCGGTCGGGCTACGGGGGCGTTGCGGTCGCGGTCCGGAACGAGGCCGAGACGGATCGTACGGAACAGATCGGGATTTGGGAGACTCGGAAGAATGGTGGGAACAGATGAGCGGTATGGGCAGACGCGCGCTCCTCGGCGCCGCCGGAGCGCTGGGCGCGGGAGCGGCGCTGGGCGACGGGCACACCCGGGCCATGGCGAGTGAACGGGGCGCTCCGGCGGCCTCCTTCGTCACCGCGGCGGAGGCGGCGCTGCGGCGGCTGGTCCCGGACCACGCCGAGCAGTTCCGGCTGAGTCCGCTGGAGGGGGCGGAGCGCTTCCGGGTGGCCGGCGACGCGGGGCGGGTGGAGATCGCGGGCAGTACCGCGGGCACCCTGCTGACCGGCGTGCACTGGTATCTGAAGTACAGCTGCGGGGCGCACGTCTCGTGGTCGGGCTCGCGGCCGCGGCTGCCGCGGCAGCTGCCGGCCCCGGCGGCGCGGGAGGAGCGGAAGGCCACCGTGCCCGTGCGGTTCGCGCTGAACGACACCCACGACGGGTACACCGCGCCCTACGCCGACTGGGCGCACTGGGAGCACTTCCTGGACGTCCTCGCCCTGCACGGCTGTAACGCGGCGCTGGTGACGGCCGGTCAGGAGGCGGTCTATCCGCTGTTGCTGCGGGAGTTCGGCTACCGCGAGGAGGAGAGTCTGCGGTGGCTGCCGGCGCCGAGTCATCAGCCGTGGTGGCTGTTGCAGAACCTGGCGGAGTACGGCGGGCCGGTCGGCCGGGAGCTGCTGGCGCGCCGGACCGCGCTGGGCCGCCGGATCGTGGAGCGGATGCGGGAGCTGGGTATCGCGCCGGTGCTGCCGGGCTACTTCGGGACCGTTCCGGAGGACTTCGCCGAGCGGAATCCGGGGGCGCGCACGGTGCCGCAGGGGCGGTGGCACGGCTTCCGGCGGCCCGCGTGGCTCGATCCGCGCACCGCGCTGTTCCGCGCGGTGGCCGCCGCGTACTACCGGCATCAGCGGGCGCTGTTCGGCGCCGTCGAGCACGTCAAGATGGATCTGCTGCACGAGGGTGGGCGACCTGGTGAGGTGCCGGTGCCGGACGCGGCCCGGGCGGTGGAGGGGGCGCTCCAGCGGGCGCTGCCGGGGGCGACCTGGGTGATCCTGGGCTGGCAGCGCAACCCGCGTCCGGAGTTGCTGGCGGGGCTGGCGCATCCGGAGCGGATGCTGATCGTCGACGGCCTCTCCGATCTGGCGCGGATCACCGACCGGGAGCGGGACTTCTCCGGGGTGCCGTACGCCTTCGGCACCATCCCCAACTTCGGTGGGCGCACGACGATCGGCGCCCGGACGCACATGTGGGCCGAGCGGTTCGCGCGGTGGCGGGACCGGCCGGGCAGCAAGCTGGTGGGTACCGCGTACATGCCGGAGGCCACGCACCGCGACCCGGCGGCGTGGGAGCTGTTCAGCGAGCTGGCGTGGCGTCAGGAGGCGGTGGACCGGACCCGCTGGTTCGAGGGGTACGCGCGCTTCCGGTACGGGGCGGACGATCCGGGCGCGGAGGCGGCGGTGACGGCGCTGCGTACGAGCGCGTACGAGATCGCCAGCCGGGACGGCCGTCCGCACGACAGCGTGTTCGCCGCCCGGCCCTCGCTGACGGCGCGGTCCGGCGCGCACTACGCCACCCACACGCCCGCGTTCGACCTGCCGACCTTCGACGGGGCGCTGGAGGGGCTGCTTCGGGTGCGGCCGGAGCTGCGGGACAGCGACGCCTACCGGCACGATCTGACGGACACCGCGCGGCAGGCGCTCGCCAACCGGTCCTGGCTGCTGATCGGTCAGCTGCGGTCGGCGTTCGAGCGGGAGGACCTGCCGGCCTTCCGGGCGCTGTCGACGCTGTGGCTGCGGCTGATGCGGCTGAGTGACGAGATGAGCGGGGCGCATCCGGCGTTCCAGCTCGGGCCCTGGCTGGAGCAGGCCCGCCGGGCGGGGAGCGGGGCGGCGGAGCGGGACCAGTTGGAGCGCACCGCGCGGGTGCTGGTCACCACGTGGGGGGACCGGGAGACGGCGAACGGGGGGCGGCTGGCGAACTACGCCAACCGCGACTGGCAGGGGCTGATCGGGGAGGTGCATCTGCCGCAGTGGCGCGCCTACCTGGAGGAGCTGGAGGACGCGCTGGTGGAGCAGCGGAAACCGGCCGCGTTCGACTGGTACGCGCGCGAGGAGCGCTGGACGCGGGAGCGGAACTCCTATCCGCTGCGGGCGGTGAGCGATCCGTACGGTACGGCGCTGCGGGTGCGGGACGTGCTCGCGAAGGCGCCGTTCCAGGGGAGCGTCGAGGTCGGGGTGGAGCCGGAGACGCTGGAGCCGGGGGGCGCCGCCGAGCTGACGGTGACCTTCCGGAACGAGAACGGGCTGCGGGCGACCGGCGCCGTCGACTTCGCGCTGACCGGTTCGGTGGAGGCTCGGCCGGACGGGCCCACCACCGTGCCGGGGGTGGAGCCGGGGGCGCGGGCCACGGCGCGCTGGGAGGTGCGGGCGCCCCGGGAGCCGGTGCGGGAGCCGCTGGTGCCGCTGTCCTACGAACTCGCGGTGGGGTACGGGCCGGAGGGCGGCACGAGGGTGCGGGAGCGGCGGCCGGGGCGGCTGTTCGTCGCGGGTCCGCTGGACGCCGGGCTGCTGACGGCGACCTCGAACGAGGCGGTCTTCGGTCAGCTGGGCGACCGGTTCGCGATCGACGGGGGCGGCGCCGATCTGTGGGGGAAGACCGCGGAGTTCGGCACGGTCTTCCGGGAGGGGGCGCTGGGCGAGGGTGACGCGGTCACGGTGACGGTGCTCCGGCAGCCGGCGACGGGGCCGTGGGCGCGGGCCGGTCTCGTCGCCCGGAACACGCTCGCCGGTGGGACGGGGCGGAAGGCGGGGGCGGGCGGTCGGTCGGGGGCGAGCGGGCGGAAGGCGGGCTTCGTGAACCTCGCGGTGACCCCGGCCAACGGCGTCGTCCTCGCCCACGACGCGGACGGGGACGGGGCGCTGGACAGCTACCAGCGGATCAGCGGGGTGCGGGCGCCGGTGACGCTGCGACTCTCGCGGGCCGGGGGTTCCTGGCGGGGAGAGCTGTCCCAGGACTCCGGGGCGACCTGGCGTACTGTCGCCACCGTGCCGGCGCGGGGCGCCGCGGCGGCGCAGGACGCGGGGCTGTTCATGACGGCGGCTGGCGGCGGCTCCGGGGCCCGGGGCACCGTCGACTTCACTGACTGGCGGGGCCGCGTGGGCTGAGCGGCGCACGGGCCCGGCTCGGGTGACTGGGCCGGGTGGTCAGGGTGAGTGGAGGAGCGGTGGCGGAGACGATCCCCGGCGAACGGGTCGACCCGTTCGGGCGGTCCGGGGTGCCCGGGCCCGCGCGGGCCCAGCGGACCGGGCGGGCCGGTGGGGAGAGTCCGCTGCGCCGGGCGCTGCTCTCGGTGGTGCGGGGGCCGGTGCTGGCCGTGGGCTCGCTGGTCTGTTCCACGGTGCTGTTCCTGCTGTCGCTGGTGGGGCTGGTGCTGATCCCGCTCGGGATGGGGGTGTTCCTCACCCCGCCGGTGCAGCGGGCGCTGCGCGGGTACGCCAACGGGCGGCGGCGGCTGGCGCTGCGCTGGGGCGGGGTGCCCATCGCGGAGCCGTACCGCCGCTGGCCGCGCGATCTGCGGAACGGTCCGGTGGGGCAGGTGGAGCGGTGTGTGCTGCTGCTGAGGGACCCGGCCACCTGGCGTGACCTTCTGTGGCTGCCGGTGGACGTGGTGGGCGGCTTCGTCACCGCGCTGCTGCCGCCCCTGCTGCCCGTCAACTTCCAGCTGACGCGTGCGCTGTTGGCGCCGACGCGGGAGGCGTTGCTGGCGGAGCGGGTGGAGCGGTTGTACGCGTCGCGGCATGACGCGGTGGACAGTTCGGCCTCGGAGTTGCGGCGTATCGAGCGGGATCTGCATGACGGGGCGCAGGCGCGGCTGGTGGCGATGGGAATGAGTCTGGGGACGATCGAGGCGCTGGTGGAGAAGGATCCGGCGCGGGCCAAGGAACTGATCGCGCAGGCGCGGCGGAACTCGGCGGAGGCGCTGACCGAGCTGCGGGACCTGGTGCGCGGCATCCACCCCCCGGTCCTGGCCGAACGCGGACTGCCCGACGCCGTCCGCGCCCTCGCCCTGCGCATGCCGGTTCCGGTGGAGGTCGACGTGGAGCTGTCCGGCCGGTATCCCGAACCGGTGGAGTCGGCCGCGTACTTCGCCGTCTGCGAGGTGCTGACGAACGCCGCCAAGCACGCGCGGGCGCGCACCGTGTGGCTGGACGTCCGGGGGGCACGGACCGACGAGGGGGACATGCTGCGGATCGCGGTGACCGACGACGGGCGGGGTGGCGCGGACCTGACCGCCGGTTCCGGGATGGCCGGGATCGAGAGGCGGCTGGGCCAGTTCGACGGCATCCTCGCCGTCAGCAGCCCGCCTGGCGGCCCCACCCTCGTCACCATGGAGATCCCGGCGTCGGTGCTGCCCGCACCGGGGACGTGAACCGGCCCTGGACGGGCGGGTGTTGGCTTCTCGGGGCGACGGCGCGCGGTACCGGCGCCGGGGCCGCCGCGCACTGCTACGCGTGGTAACGGTCACTTCGCGCCGTTACCACGTGCAACCCCCTGCCCAACGCTCACGGCCCGTAGGGTGGGAGCCATGACGACAGGGGCGCGCCGCAGGATGGGTGTGGAGGAGCGGCGGGAGCAACTCATCGCCGTCGCACTGGAGTTGTTCAGCCAGCGCTCCCCGGAGGACGTCTCGATCGACGACATCGCCTCCGCCGCCGGGATCTCGCGCCCCCTCGTCTACCACTACTTCCCCGGCAAGCACAGCCTCTACGAGGCCGCGGTGCGACGTGCCGCCGACGAACTGTCCGCCCGGTTCGTCGAGCCCCGGGAGGGGCCGCTGGGGGCGCGCCTCCAGCGCGTGATGACCCGGTACTTCGACTTCGTCGACGAGCACGGGCCGGGCTTCACCGCGCTGATGCGCGGTGGTTCGGCGGCCGGTTCGGAGCGGGCCACGGCCGTCATCGACGAGGTGCGGCGGGCGGCCTACGGGCACATCCTCACGCACCTCGGCGTGCGCGCGCCCGGCCCACGGCTCGCGCTGGTCATCCGCTCCTGGGTGGGCCTGGCCGAGACGACCGCGCTGACCTGGCTGGAGGACCGGTCCCTGCCCCGGGCCGAGCTGGAACTCCAGCTGGTCCACGACTTCATGGCGCTGGCCACGGTGACCGCCGGGTACGACGAGGAGACCGCCGCCGTGGTGCGGCGCGTCATGGCCGGGGAGCCGGCGGACGGCCCGCTCGCGGAGCTGGCCTCGCGGCTGCTGGTCCTGGTGCCCCAGCCGTCCTGACCGCCAACTCCCCCCAGCTGCTGTCCTCTTGGGGCGCGCCGCTGGTGGGGCACGCCCCGCCTGGGCCCACCCGGCGACTGCCCAGCTCCCTCCCGGATACCCGGCGAACCGCATGTCGTACGCCCAACGACCGCGGGGCGTCCGGTACTTCCCGTGCTCCGGGCACGCCGACGGGGCGGACGCCGTCCCGGGGAGGGTAACGACAGCCGCCCCGGGGCGGGTTGGCGGAGGAGCGGTGGTTCAGTCGCTGGTGAAGACGGCGACGGAACGCGCCGGGACGGAAAAGGTCCCCGAATCCGCGTCGTACGCAGAGCGCTTGACCGTCTCGTCGGAGCCGGACGCCTGTACGGGGTGGAGCGCGTACCGCTTCCCGTCCAGCTCGGGTACCCGCTGGTCCTGGCGCTCCGGGGTGGCGTTGAACACCAGCACCAGCGGGCCGAGCCGGGCGGTGATCACGCCGGGGGTCTCCTCCGGGCCGGACAGCGGGAAAGACAGCTCCCGCCGCACCGCCTCCGTCGTCGGCTGGCTGAAGGCGGGTTCGGAGGCGCGCAGGCGCAGCAGGTCGCGGTAGGCGCCGTCGGCCCAGCGGATCTCCGCGCAGCCGGGCCGGAGCGCGGGGCTGGGCAGGATCGGCCGGGCGTAGGGCCACGCCGCCTCGTTGTCGGCGGCGGGCGGCAGCCCCCGGCCGAAGCCGTTGCCCTTGCGGCAGTCCCAGTTCAGCGGGTTGAACCAGTCGCCCGAGTCGTAGGAGTTGCGGTCCAGGGACTTCGAGCGCAGCAGTTCGGATCCGGCGTGGGAGAGGGCGGGCCCCTGGGACAGCGCGGCGGTGGCCATGGCGAGCACCTGCGCGCGGGCGCGGTCGGCGGGCTGGGTGGCGCGCGGCAGCTTGTAGGCCAGCGCGTCGTACAGCGTCTCGTTGTCGTGCGCGTCGACGTAGGCGAGGGCGTCTCCGGGGTCGGCGGCGTACCCGGCGGGCTGGCCGCCGTAGTCGACCTCGGAGCCCCGGACGCGGCGGCCGGTGTGGTCGACGAAGGTGTAGTCCGCCAGGTTGCCGCTGAGCCCCAGTTTGACCTGGTCCTGGTAGAGCCGGAGCCGGTCCCGCTGCTCCTGCCGACTTCCGTTGGCGGGCGAGGAGTTGGGGTCGGTGTAGAGGCCGCTGGCGAAGCCCTGCACCCGGGGGTCCTCGTCGAACGGGCCGCCGCCGCGCACCGCGTCCCGGGCCCGGTCGGAGAAGGTCGCGACGCCGGTGCCCGCCATGTTCCGCTGGGTGGCCTGCTCGAAGCGGGCGTCGTCGGCGACCTCCCCGAAGTTCCAGCCCTCGCCGTAGAGCAGCACGGCGGAGCCGTCCACCCCGTCCTTCTCCAGGGTCAGTTCGTCCAGCGCGGCGCGGACCGCGAGGATGTTGGCCTTCGGGTGGTGCCCCATCAGGTCGAAGCGGAAGCCGTCCACGCCGTACTCCCGCGCCCAGGTGACCACCGAGTCGACCGTCAGCTTGCCCATCATGGCGTGTTCGGGGGCGGTGTTGGGGCAGCAGGTGGAGTCCGCGACCGAGCCGTCCTCCAGCAGCCGGTGGTAGTAGCCGGGCACGATCCGGTCCAGCACCGAGCGGGGGTCCTGCCCGCTCGCCACCGTGTGGTTGTAGACGACGTCCATGACGGTGCGCAGCCCCGAGTCGGCCAGCCCGCCGACCATCTCGCGGAACTCCCGGGTACGCGTGGGCCCTTCGGGGTCGGTGGCGTACGAGCCCTCGGGGACGGTGTAGTGGACCGGGTCGTAGCCCCAGTTGAAGGCGTCCTTCCCGGCGGTTCCCGCCACGCACTCCTGCTGCGCCGGGGAGTCGGGCGCCTCCCCCGCAAGGTCGCAGTCGGGCGTCTCCTGGTCCTCCCGGCGCTCCGGGACGGTCCCGAAGTCGAAGGCGGGCAGCAGGTGGACGTACGAGGTGCCCGCCTCGGCCAGCCGCCGCAGCTGCCGCGTGCCGTCCGAGTCCCGCTGGGTGAACGCCCGGTAGGTGCCGGGGTGCTGGGCGGTGTCGTCGTTCGCGGAGAAGTCCCGGACGTGCAGCTCCTGTATCCGCGCGTCGCGTGCCGGAACCGCCTTCGGTTTGCCGCCGGGCCCGGCCAGCTTCTCCCAGCCGGGCGGGGCGAGTTCGGGATCGGAGAGGTCAGTGGCCACGCTGCGCCGGGAGTTGGCGGTGAGAGCGGTGGAGTAGGGGTCGGTCACCCGGTTCGTGACGATCCGCTGGGCCTCGGGCGCCCAGACGGTGACGTGGTAGCGGTAGGTGGCGTCCTTCCACCGGCCGGTCGCCCGCCACACCCCGCTCGCCGCCGAGCGGCGCATCGGCACCACTTCGCCGTCCACCTCAACGGCGACCCGCACGGCCGTCGGCGCCCAGACGGAGAGGGTGACGCGCTCCCCGCTGAAGACCGGGCCAAGCGCCGCCCGGGTGGCTCGCGGCGCGTACAGCGCGTCCAGCACGCCCGGGATCTGCACGCCGGTGGCGGCCGACAGCCGCTCCCCCGCGTCGTCGCCCGCGACCGCCAGCACCTGGCCGCGCAGCGCCCCGCGCACCCGGTCCGCGTCCTCGGCGGCGAGCCGGTAGGCGTGGTAGCCGGAGAGGTGGGGGTGGGCGGCCCGCTGCTCCTCGGTGAGCCCGCCCGGGACCCGGCTCAGCGGCAACTCCTCGCCCTCACCGGTCAGTTGACCGTCCGAGACGCCGAGCCCGCCGGTGCGGCTGTACACCAGCCGGTGCCGGTCCGCGCGGTCGCCCAGCCCCTTGGGCCAGGCGACGGTACGGCCGTCGATCCACTGCGCCTTCGCGGTGCGCGGGTCGAGGTCGTCCGCGACGGCCCGCGCGGGACCGGCACCCGCCGGTGCCGCCCCGGCCAGGGTGGCCAGCAGGGCGCCGGAGAGCAGCGCCGCGAGCCAGGCCGGGCGCCAGCGCGGCGCCCCGCGAACCGCGCCCGGCACGCGCGGCTCCCGGCGGACCGCCCGCGCGAGCCGCGCGAGTCTGCCGTCTGGCCCCAACCGGCGGTCGTGCCTTGGCTGTTCGTCCCGTTCCCGCTGTTCCTCTGGTACCGCTCCACGCACGGCGCTTCTCCTCCCGGCGGGTCCGACCCGGCCGACCGGGCGCGTAGGGCCCGGCTGTCGGACCCCGGTCGGCCGGGCCGGAGTGATGAGGAACGTAACAGCTTGCAGAAAGTTGTGGAAGCCTTTGCGCAGCGGGGAGTTGGGGCGTTCCACACAGCCGCGCCGCGCCGCACGCACGCCCCGCCTCCCGCTCCCGCGCGGTTCCGGAACCGCGCGGCGGCACCCCGCGACGCCGCGCCACGCCCCAACGCGCCGCGATACGGGGGCAGTCGCGCGACGCGGCGCACGGGCGCCGGGCGGCGGCACCCTCGGGACGGGAAGGGGACTCTGAGGCTCCGGGTTCCGGGTTCGGGGGCCGGGCCCTCGGTCAGCGTTTGGCCTGGGCGGTGGAGCCGCGCACCACGAGCTCCGGCTGGAAGACGAACTCGGTACGGTGCACGGGACTTCCGGCCAGCTCCTCCAGCAGCGTGTGCACGGCGGCGTTCGCCATCGCCCGGACCGGCTGGCGGATCGTGGTCAACGGCGGGTCGGTGAAGGCGTTCAGCTCGGAGTCGTCGTACCCGACGACCGAGACGTCCTCCGGCACCCGCAGACCGCGCTGCCGGACCGCGCGCACCGCGCCCAGCGCCATCAGGTCGCTGCCGCAGACGATGCCGGTGCGGCCGGAGTCCAGCAGCGCCCCGGCGGCGGCGTGCCCGCCCTCCACGGTGAACAGGGTGTTGCGCACCGGCGCCTCGGCCTCCGCCTCCTGCCCCTCGGGCACGCCCAACGCGGCGAGGAACCCCTCGGTCTTGCGCCGGGTGGGCACGAACCGGCTGGGGCCGACGGCCAGTCCGATCCGCTCGTGCCCCAGATCCCGCAGGTGCCGGACGGCCATGGCGGCCGCCGCCCGGTCGTCCGGGGAGACGAAGGGCGCGGTGATCCGCTCGTTGTAGCCGTTGATCAGCACGAACGGGACGCCCCGGCCCGCGAGTCGGTCGTACCGGCCGGGGTCGGCGGACAGGTCGGCGTGTAGCCCGGAGAGGAAGATGATCCCGGTGACCCCGCGTTCCACCAGCTGCTCGACGAGTTCGTCCTCGGTGGCCCCGCCGGGCATCTGGGTGCCGAGCACCGGGGTGTAGCCGTAACCCGAGAGCGCCTGCTCGATGACCTGCGCGAAGGCCGGGAAGATCGGGTTGGTCAGCTCGGGGATGACCAACCCGACCAGCCCGGCGCTGCGTTGCCGCACCCGCGTGGGCCGCTCGTAGCCGAGCAGGTCCAGCGCCGCCAGCACCCGCTGCCGCGTACCGGCGGCGACGCCCGCCTTGCCGTTGAGCACGCGGCTGACGGTCGCCTCGCTCACCTCGGCCTGGGCGGCGAGGTCGGCCAGACGCGCGGTCGGAAGATCGGTGCTCATGTCGTCCCTGGGTTGAGGTGTACGGAGGGGTGGAACGCCCCTCAGGACTTGATCGCCCCCGCTGTCAGGCCGGACACCAGGTGCCGCTGGGCGAAGCCGAAGACCAGCCCGGCGGGCACGGCGATGATGACGGCCGCCGCGGTCATGGCGCCCCAGTCCGAGCCGTACCGGTTGACGAAGGTCTGGAGACCACCCGCGAGCGTGAGGTTCTCCTCACCCGTCATGAAGGCCGTAGCGTAGGCGACTTCGGCCCATGCCGTCACAAAGGTGTAGAAGCCGGTGACCGCGAGCCCCGGCTTGGCCAGCGGCAGGATGAGCCGCCAGAAGACGCCGAAGGGGTTGAGTCCGTCGACCCGGCCGGACTCGTCGATGCTGGCCGGGATGGTGTCGAAGAAGCCCTTCATCATCCAGGCGCAGAAGGGCACCGCCACCGTCAGATAGGTGACGATCAGCCCGACAGGCTGGTTGAGCAGGCCCATCGTCGCCATGGTGTTGTAGAGCGGGACGATCAGCACCGCCATCGGGAACATCTGGGTGATCAGCAGCGTCCACATCAGCGGGCGCATCCCGGGGAAGCGGAAGCGGCTGAGCGCGTAGCCCGTGGTGGAGGCGATGAACACCCCGACGAGGGTGGTGCCGAGGACCACGACCAGGGAGTTGCCGAACCAGGTGAGGAACTTCGTCTCGTTGAGCACGTGGTCGTAGTTGCGCAGCGTGAACCCGTCGAGCAGCGCGGTGGAGAAAGAGTTCTCCTCCGGCTTGAACGAGGTGACCAGCAGCCACAGCACCGGGAAGAGGGCCACGGCGGTGCCGGTGACCAGCGCGGCGTGCAGCCCGACGGAGGCCAGCCGCCCCCGGTCGCGGGGGCCGCGCGGACGGGGAGCGCGGGCACCGCGGGAAGCGCGGGAAGACGGAGCCGGGCGGGCGGTTCGGGCGGGCATCGTCACCACACCTCTCCCTGACGGCGCAGCGCGCGCCGGTAGACCAACGTGAAGAGCGTGAGCAGCAGCAGGATCAGGACGCCCCAGGCCGCGGAGGTCGCGAAGTCCCGGGGGCTGTTGACGAACGAGAGCCGGAAGGCGTAGGTCACCAGGATCTCGGTGGAGTCCTCCGGTCCCCCCTTGGTGAGCAGGTAGATCACCGGGAACATGTTGAACGTCCAGATGGTGCTCAGCAGGACGACGGTGCCGCTGACCGCGCTGATGCCGGGCAGCGTGATGTTGCGGAACCGCTGCCAGGGACCGGCACCGTCCATCTCGGCGGCCTCGTACAGCTCGCCGGGTATCGACTGGAGGGCGCCGAGCATCGCGACGATCATGAAGGGCACGCCCAGCCAGACGTTCACCGCGATGACGGCGAGCTTGGCCCAGGTCGGATCGCCCAGCCACGGCACCCCGTCGACCCCGCCACCCTCCAGCACCTTGTTGAGGATGCCGTTGTTCTCGTTGAAGAGCATCTTCCAGGCGAAGACGGAGACGAACGCGGGGATGCCCCACGGGACGATCATCGCGACGCGGTAGAAGGAGCGCCCGCGCACCTGGCGGTTGAGCATGTTGGCGAGCGTCAGGCCGAGCAGGAAGGTCAGCCCCACACAGCCGACGGTCCACACCGAGGTCCAGGCCAGCCGCTCCCAGAAGACCGGGTCGGAGAGGATCTCGGTGTAGTTCTCCAGCCCGACGAACTCGTAGGTGGCCGGGATGTGGTTGACGCCGATGGTGCGCTCGACGTTCGCCTCGTCGGCGTCGGTGAGCGAGAGGTAGACGCCACGGCCCAGCGGGTAGCCGATGATGAGCCCGATGACGAGCACCACCGGGGCGACCATCGCCCAGGCGTACCAGTGCCGCGCGAGGAGGGAGCCCGCGCCGCCGCGCCGCTTCGGGGCCCGGCCCCGGGCCGCCGCCCGGCCGGACGCGGTCGGCGGTGCGGAACCACCGTGGCGCGCCACGGCGTTGGGGGGCTCACCGTCCGGGGCGCGGGTGCCCGCGTCCTGTGTGTCGGGTGTACCGGACATCGATGTTCCGTTTCTGCCGTGGCGGGCCGCCGCCCACCGGTCCTGACGCGTCGCGACGCCCGCGCGCGGATGTTCCGGGCCCGGGGCCCGCCGCGGCCCACGGCCGTCGCTCCTCCTTGCTCACGCTGCTCACGCTGCTCAACCTGCTCGGGCTCGCCGCCCGGCACCAACCGACTCGTCGACAGGTCGACTCGTCGTCACGGCCGACCCGGTGACCGCCGCCCCGGGTAGCGGGCGGTCCCGCGTCCGAGGCGCGTACGGGGGAGCGCACGGGCCCCGGCGTCCAACGGCGGCCTGGCGCGGGCGAGTTGCCGGACGGCCCGGCTCCCCCGGGGTCGGGCCGCCCGGCGGTACCGCGTACCGGGCGAGGCTAGGAGTAGTCCTCGTCCTTGAGCAGCTTCCGGAACTTCTCCCCCGCGTCCCCGGCGGCGTCCTTGGGCGACTTGCCGCCGGTCAGCACCCCGTCGACCTGGACGCGGATCGGCTCGAAGAGCGAGTTGCCCTGGGCGATCCAGGGCCGCTGGACCGCCTTGTCCACGGCGGGCTTGAAGAACTCGACCATCTCGTTCTTCCTCACCTCCGGGTCGCGGTAGACCGACTTCCGGGTGGGCAGCAGGCTCAGCTCCCTGGCGGTGCGCTTCTGCACGCTGGCGGAGCTCATGTACTTGGCGAACTCCTGCGCGGTACGCATGTTCTTGGTGCCCGCGAAAACCGAGAGGTTCCAGCCACCCTGCGGGGAGCCCTGGGCCTTGCTGCCCGCGAGGACCGGGGCGACGCCGAGGTTCTTCCGGTCCTTGAACTCCTTGCCCTTCAGCGCGCCCGCGATGTCCCAGGGACCGTTGACCATCATGGCCACCTCGCCGCGCTGGAAGGCGCGGAGGCCGTTCTCCTGGCCGTCGCTGGCGTCGGTGACCGCGGCCTTGGAGTCCACCAGGTCCTTCATCGTGGCGAAGGCGCGCTCCCCGGGCTTCCGGTCGATGGTGACCTTCTTCGCGGTGGTGTCCAGCAGGTCGCCGCCCTCGCCGTAGAGGTAGGGCAGGAACCAGTACGGGTCGTCGCCGCGCAGGTAGAGGGCGGTGGCCCCGGTCCTGTCCTTGATGCGCTTCGCGACGCTCTTCAGCTCCTTCACCGAGGTGGGCACGTCCACCCCGGCCTTCTTGAGCAGCCGCTTGTTGTAGAACAGCCCGAGGGTGTCGGTCACCTGGGGCACGGCGTAGGTCTTGCCCTCGAAGCGGGTGCTGCCCGCCGCCGCCCTGAGGTAGTCGGACTCCTGGTCCAGCGCGGGGGTGCCCTCCAGCGGGGCGAGGTAGCCGAGCTTGGCGAAGTCGGCCACCCAGGCCACCTCGGTGCGCATCACGTCGGGTGCCCCACCGGACTCCCCGCCGCCCGCCGCGTTCTTGAACTTCTGGTTGGCGTCGCCGAAGTTGACGTGGACGTACTTCACCTTGACCTTCGGGTGCCTCTTCTCGAAGTCCTCGGCGATCTTCCGGTAGCTGCCCTTCTCGGCGTCGTTCGAGGTGTCCCAGTAGGTGATGGTCCCGGCGATCTCACCGTCGTCACCGCTGTCCGAGTCGCCTCCGCCGCAGGCGCTCGCCGCCAGTGCCAGCGCCGCGACCAGCGCGGTGGTGCCTATGCCACGCCGCATGTTCCCGCTCCTCACTTCTCGATGGCCCCGGTGATCCAGCTGTCCCCGGTGACCCGTGGTGAACCTCGGTACGCCGTCGCGCGCCGGTACGTCCGTCCCGCCGGTGCTGACTCCCCGCGCGCGCCGGTGCTCCGTGTGCCGTGCTCGCGGTACCCCGGTCCGCCCGTCCGAACGGGCGGTCGCGCGGGGCGCGTTGGCGCGCGGGGTCGCTCGGCCCCGGCGTCCGCGCGGCTCCCGCCACGGGGCTCACCAGCCGGAGGGCCCGCGGGCTCCCGGCTGCGGAGGAACGTAACAGCGCCGCCATCGCCGCGAAAGACCTTGCCGCAATTTTCTGCAAAGTCATGGCTGTCGCCTTCCACCGGGCCCCCGGCGCTGCTACGTTCCGACGGGCGGCATGCCCCAGCGGCCCGATCCCGCGGGCCTCGCCGTCGCGTCCACAGCCCGGGCCGGGCCCACGCCCACGACCAGCCCTGGCCGAGGCGGACGTGGCGCTCAGCGCCACGCGACTGTTGCCGGTCACCACCCGAGGGAAGACCCATGACCCAGCACGCCGTCAACGACGACACCGCGACCGCAGCGGACCCCACCCCGTCCGGCTGGTGGCGCGACGCCGTCATCTACCAGGTGTACGTGCGCTCCTTCGCCGACAGCGACGGCGACGGCGACGGCGATCTCCCCGGCGTCTGCCACCGGCTGCCCTACCTCGCCGAACTCGGCGTGGACGCCGTGTGGTTGACGCCCTTCTACGCCTCGCCGCAGGCGGACGGCGGCTACGACGTCGCCGACTACCGCTCCGTCGACCCGCGGTTCGGCAGCCTGGAGGACGCCGAGGCGCTGATCCGCGAGGCCCACCGGATCGGACTGCGCGTCATCGTCGACATCGTCCCCAACCACACCTCCGACCAGCACGTCTGGTTCCAGCGGGCGCTCACGGGCGACGAGGTGGCCCGGGCCCGCTACCACTTCGCGCCGGGCCGCGGGCCGAGCGGCGAACTGCCCCCGAACGACTGGGAGTCCGTCTTCGGCGGCCCGGCCTGGACCCGCGTCCCGGACGGCGCCTGGTACCTGCACCTGTTCGCGCCCGAGCAACCCGACCTCAACTGGGAGAACCCAGAGGTGCGCGAGGAGTTCAACTCGGTCCTCCGCTTCTGGCTCGACCTGGGCGTCGACGGCTTCCGGATCGACGTGGCGCACGGCATGGTCAAGGCCGAGGGGCTGCCCGACATCGGGCGCTCGGAACAGGCCCGCATGATCGGCGCCCAGCGCCTGCCCTTCTTCGACCAGGACGGCGTGCACGAAATCCACCGCTCCTGGAGGAAGTTGCTGGAGACCTACGGACCCGAGCGCATCGGCGTCGCCGAGGCGTGGGCGCCCAGCTCCGAGCGGCTCGCCCTCTACGTCCGCCCGGACGAACTGCACCAGGCGTTCAACTTCCACTTCCTGGACTGTCCGTGGGACGCCGGGGCGATGCGCCGGGTCATCGAGGAGTCGATGGCCGCCGCCACCTCCGTCGGCGCCCCCACCACCTGGGTGCTCTCCAACCACGACGTGGTGCGGCACGCCACCCGGCTGGGCGGCGTCGAACGCGCCCGCGCCGCCGCCCTGTTGCTGCTCGCCCTGCCCGGCTCCGTCTACCTCTACCAGGGCGAGGAACTCGGGCTGCCCGAGGTCACCGACCTGCCCGACGAGGTACGGCGGGACCCGGCCTTCTTCCGCGGCGAGGGCCAGGACGGGCAGCGCGACGGCTGCCGCGTCCCGCTGCCCTGGTCCGGCGACCAGGCCCCGTACGGCTTCGGGCCCGGCGGCAGCTGGCTGCCGCAACCCGACGAGTGGGCCGGGCTGTCGGTGGCCGCGCAGAGCGGCGACCCGCACTCCACCCTGGAGCTGTACCGCTCCGCGCTGCGGCTGCGCCGCGCGCTGCCCGGGCTCGGCGACACCCCGATGAAGTGGCGGGAGGCTCCGGACGGGGTGCTGGCGCTCTCCCGGCCGGGCCTGGTGTGCACCCTCAACACCCGCGCGGAGGAGGTCGAACTCCCCGTTCCCGGGCGTCCGTTGATCTCCAGCGCCCCGCTGGGGTTCCGCGACGGCGGCGTCCGGCTGCCCGCCGACTCCTGCGCGTGGTGGGCAGTCTGACCGGCTCCGGGTACAGTCCGGTGCTGTGACCGCACGGTTGGCTGACATCGCAGCACAGGCGGGGGTCAGCGAGGCCACGGTCAGCCGGGTGCTGAACGGCAAGCCCGGCGTCGCCGCGACCACCCGCGAGTCCGTCCTCGCCGCGCTCGACCTGCTCGGGTACGCGCGCCCCGTGAAGCTGCGCGCGCGCAGCGCCGGACTGGTCGGTCTGATCACCCCGGAGTTGGAGAACCCGATATTCCCGGCGTTCGCGCAGGTCATCGCGCAGGCGCTGACCCGGCAGGGCTACACGCCCGTGCTGGCCACCCAGACTCCGGGGGGCTCGACCGAGGACGAACTCACCGAGATGCTGGTGGGGCGCGGGGTCGCCGGGATCATCTTCGTCTCCGGGCTGCACGCCGACACCACCGCCGACCCCGGGCGCTACGCGCGGCTGCGCGGCCAGGGCGTGCCGTTCGTCCTCATCAACGGCTATTCGGAGCGGGTGCGCGGCGCGTTCGTCTCCGCCGACGACCGGGCCGCGATGCGGCTGGCCGTCACCCACCTCCGTTCGCTGGGCCACCGGCGGATCGGACTGGCCCTGGGCCCCCGCCGGTTCGTGCCGGTGCAGCGGAAGATCGAGGGCTTCGTCGAGGCCGTCCGGGCCGGGTCGGACGCCCCGGGCGCGGCGGAGCGGGCGGGCACCGTCCCCGCGCTGTCCGACAGCGGCGGCCAGTCCGCCGTCCGGGCCCGGGGGGCGGGGAGCGCCGCCCCCGGCCCGGCCGATTCCCCCGGCTCCACGACGGCCGTCACCGCCCTCGCGCCGGAAGCGGGAACCCCCGGCCCGGACTTCGACGCGGAGACGGACGCCACCCCGGACACGGGCTCGGGCTCGGGCTCGGACACGGGCTCGGACACGGGCTCGGGCTCGGACACGGGCTCGGGCTCGGGCTCGGGGGAGAACGGTCCCGGCGAGTACATCGAGCACTCCCTCTACACCCTGGAGGGTGGCCAGGCCGCCGCGTCCGCGCTGCTGGACCGGGGGTGCAGCGCGGTGGTGTGCGCCAGCGACATGATGGCGCTCGGCGCGATCCGGGCCGCCCGGCAGCGCGGGCTGAGCGTGCCGGGGGACGTCTCCGTCATCGGCTTCGACGACTCCCCGCTGATCGCCTTCACCGACCCCCCGCTGACCACGATCCGGCAGCCGGTCACCGCCATGGGGCAGGCGGCGGTGCGGGCGCTGCTGGAGGAGGTGGGCGGGACCCCGCCCCCACACAGCGAGTTCGTCTTCCTGCCCGAACTGGTGGTGCGCGGCTCCACCGCCTCGGTCCCGCCCCGCGCCCCGGGCACCGACTGACGGCCGCCCGGCGGCTTCCCCGCGGTCGTGGTACGGCCGTACGGCGGCACGGGCCGACGGCACCCGCCTACGGGCTCCGGGCTGCCGCCGTACCGGTGACGGAGCGGCCGCGCGGACCCGTCGCCCCACGGTGGCGGGGGTGGTGGCGGGAACCCCCCACGGGATGACGGGGGGCGTACCCCCGTCTGGCAGACTGTCCCCCTATGGGGGCACCGACAGCGCAGACAGACGACCAACCACCGCCTGCCGCCACCGAGATCCCCCCGCGGGAGACTCGTCCGGAGAGCGGCACCGGCCAGAGCCGTATCCAGACGGCTCTGGAGCGGGCCAGGCTTCCCAGACGGCCCCGGATCTGGTTCGAGATCGCGCTGATCGCCGTCAGCTACTGGACGTACTCCCTGATCCGGAACGCCGTCCCCGAACAGCGGGCGGCCGCCCTGCGGAACGCCGACTGGATCTGGGAGGCGGAGCGCATCCTCGGCCTGGCCGTCGAGCAGTCGGTCAACCAGTGGGCCAACGACGTGACATGGCTCATCGTCGGCATGAACTACTACTACGCCACACTGCACTTCGTGGTGACGCTCGGCGTGCTCGTCTGGCTCTACCGCCACCACCCCGGCAGGTATGCGGCGACCCGGCTCGTGCTGTTCATCACCACCGGCGTCGCGCTGCTCGGCTACTACCTCTTCCCGCTCGCCCCGCCCCGGCTGATGGAGAGCACGCACTTCATCGACACCGTCCAGGTGCACGAGACCTGGGGCTCCATGGCCTCGGGGAACCTCGCGGAGATGTCCAACCAGTACGCCGCGATGCCGTCGATGCACATCGGCTGGTCGCTGTGGTGCGGCATCACCATCGCGATGCTGGCGAAGCCGCTGTGGGTCCGGGTGCTGGGCGCCGCCTACCCGGCCGCCACCCTCGTCGTGATCATCGCCACCGCCAACCACTTCTGGCTGGACGCGATCGGCGGGTTGCTCTGCCTCGGGCTGGGCTTCGCGCTCTCCTGCGCCTGGTACCGGCGGCTCGCCTACCGGCTGCCCCGGATGGTCCCGGCCGGCGGCTGAACCACCCCTCCGCCCGGAGCCCCGGACGGGCCACGCCCGGACGGTCAGGCCCGGGCTGGGACGGCCGGACGGGGACGTACCGGCGGGGCGGTGGCGAGACGGTGGCCGGGGCGTTGGGCAGGGTCGGCGGGGGCCGCGCGGGTCGCGTCAGCCGCCGTAGAACAGACGCTCCATCACGGCGCGCGCCCGCCGGGTGAGGCGCCGGTAGTCGTCCAGCATGTCGCCCACCCGGCCGGGTTCGTACCCCAGGTAGCGGGCCACGGCTCCGGCCTCACGGGGCTCCGAGGGGAAGGTGTCGCCGGGCCTGCCACGCACCAGCATCACCGCGTTCCGCACCCGGGAGGCCAGCAGCCACGCCTCGTCCAGCGTGCGGGCGTCCTCCGCCTCCAGGTGCCCGGCGGCCAGCGCGGCGGCCAGCGCCTCGCGGGTGCGGGTGGTGCGCAGGGTGGGATCGGCGGCCGCGTGCCGCAGCTGGATCAGCTGCACGGTCCACTCGACGTCCGTCAGACCGCCCCGGCCGAGTTTGGTGTGGGTGGTCGCGTCGGTTCCCCGGGGCAGCCGCTCCCCCTCCATGCGGGCCTTGAGGCGGCGGACCTCCCGCACCGCGTCCTCGTCCAGGCCCCCCTCCGGATACCGGAGCGGGTCGACCAGCCGCACGAAGCGCTCGCCCAGCTCGACGTCGCCCGCCACCGGCGCCGCCCGCAGCAGCGCCTGGCTCTCCCACACCCGCGACCACCGCCGGTAGTACGCCTCGTACGAGGTGAGCGACCGGACGAGCATCCCGGACCTCCCCTCCGGGCGCAGGTCGGTGTCGATCAGCAGCGGCGGGTCGGAGCTGGGGATCTGGAGGAGCCGCCGGATCTCGGTGGCCACCGCGAACGCGGCCTTGCCCGCCTCGTGCTCCGTGACGCCGGGGCGCGGATCATGCACGAAGAGGATGTCCGCGTCCGAGCCGTAGCCCATCTCCCGGCCGCCGAAGCGGCCCATGCCGATGATCGCGAACCGGGTGGGGAGTTCGTCGCCCCAGGTGGCGCGGACGGCGGCGCGCAGCGCCCCGGCCAGCGTCACCGCGTTGACGTCGGTGAGCGCGGTACCGACCCGGTCCAGCGCCTCCCCCGGATCGTCCGGCGCCGCGCCCTCGGTGCCGTAGGCGCCGATGATGTCGGCGGCGGCGGTACGGAACAGCTCCCGCCGCCGCACCCCGCGCGCCGCCGCCACCGCCTGCTCGGCGTCGTCGGCCCGGCCGACGGCGGCCAGCGTCTCCTGGAGCAGCACCGCGGGCGGCCTCGGCCGCAGCCCGCTGCTGTGCGAGCCCTCGGCGGCCGCCCCGGCGGCGGCGCCGTCGCCGAGCATCGCCACCGCCTCCGGCGCCCGCAACAGCAGGTCGGGGGCGAAGCGGCCGGTGGAGAAGACCCGCGCCAGGTTCTCCGCCGCCGCGCCCTCGTCCCGGAGCAGCCGCAGGTACCAGGGGGTCTTGCCCAGCGCGTCGGAGATCTTCCGGAAGCCGAGCAGTCCGGCGTCCGGGTCGGCGGAGTCGCCGAACCAGGCCAGCAGCACCGGCAGCAGCGTCCGCTGGATCGCGGCCTTCCGGCTGACCCCGCTGGTCAGCGCCTCGATATGGCGCAGCGCCGCGACGGGGTCCGCGTAGCCGAGGGCCTCCAGTCGCTGCCGGGCGGCGGCGGTCGACAGCCGCGCCTCGACGGTGTCGAGCTGGGCGACCGCGTCCAGCAGCGGCCGGTAGAACAGCTTCTCGTGGAGCCTGCGCACGGCGGCCGCGTGCCGCCGCCAGTTCTGGTGCAGCGTGGTGACCGGGTCGGTGCGGTAGCCGAGGGAGCGGCCCAGCCGCCGCCGGTCGGCCTCCGCCTCCGGCATGAGGTGGGTGCGGCGCATGTTGAAGAGCTGGATGCGGTGTTCCAGGGTGCGCAGGAAGCGGTACGAGGCGTCCAGCTCGGCGGCGTCCTGCCGGCCGACGTAGCCCCCGGCGGCGAGCGCGGCCAGCGCGTCGAGGGTGGTCGGGCTGCGCAGCGAGCTGTCGCCCCGGCCGTGCACCAGCTGGAGGAGCTGCACCGCGAACTCCACGTCGCGCAGCCCGCCGGGGCCGAGTTTCAGCTCCCGCTCGACCTGGGCCAGCGGGATGGCGGCCTCGACCCGGCGCCGCATCTGCTGCACGTCGGTGACGAAGTTCTCCCGCTCGGCCGCCTGCCACACCATGGGCGCGACCGCGTCGACGTACTCCTGACCGAGGGTCAGGTCACCCGCGACCGGGCGGGCCTTCAGGAGGGCCTGGAACTCCCAGGTCTTGGCCCACCGCTGGTAGTAGGCGAGGTGGCTGCTGAGGGTGCGCACCAGCGGCCCGTTCCGGCCCTCGGGGCGGAGGTTGGCGTCCACCGGCCAGATGGTCCCCTCGGCCGTGGTGTCGGAGCAGATCCGCATCATCCGTGCGGCCAGCCGGGTCGCGGCGCGCAGCGCGGCGTCCTCCTCGGTGGTGCCGACGGCCTCGGCGACGAAGATCACGTCCACGTCGGAGACGTAGTTCAGCTCACGGCCCCCGCACTTGCCCATGCCGACGACGGCGAGGCGGCACTGGGCCGCGTCCTCCGGCGCCTCCACCACGGCGATCCCGAGCGCGGCGCGGAGGGTGGCGGTGGCCAGGTCGGCCAGTTCGGCGGCGGTCTGGGCGAGGTCGCTGGTGCCGCAGACGTCCCGCGCCGCGATGGTGAGCAGGCAGCGCCGGTAGGCGGCGCGCAGCGCGTCCGGGTCGGTGGCGGGCTCCAGCTCGGCGGCGAAGTCCGCGACGGTGGGGCGCAGGTCGGCGATCTCGTAGGTGGCGAGCACCCGCCAGTCGCCGGGGTGCGTGGCCAGGTGGTCGCCGAGCGCGGCGGAGGCGCCGAGCACCCCCAGCAGCCGGTCCCGCAGCGGCTTGCTGCCCAGCAGGGTGCCGAGCAGTTCGCGTTCCGCCGCGTCCGCTCCCCGGGGGGTGAGGCCGCGCGCGCCCGCCGCCTCCCCGTGCCCGGCGGAGGCGGCGGGGGCGGCGGGGGAAGTGGGGGCGGGGGCGGAAGGCGCGGCGGGGGCGGCGTCCGGTTGGCCGGCGTCCCCTCCTGGCCCCGGGGCGTCCGGGGGGCGGGTGTCCCGCAGGGCCTCGACCAGCCGGACCAGGCCCAGCAGCGCCTGGTCGGGGTCGGCGGTGGCCCCGAGCCCGTCGATGAGCTGCGGCTCGGACCGCAC
This sequence comes from Streptomyces sp. AJS327, assembly GCF_013450295.1. Lineage (GTDB taxonomy): Bacteria > Actinomycetota > Actinomycetes > Streptomycetales > Streptomycetaceae > Streptomyces. The sequence continues at coordinate 1,013,622 of NZ_SKBR01000001.1, read as the reverse complement.
GGGGGCGAGCGCCTCGGCGTCGAGCAGCCGCGCGGCGGCCGCGGGGTCGGTGAAGCCCCGCCGTACGAGCTTCCCGAACACGCTGTCCCTGCGCCCCAGCTGTGGCACGTCCGCCACTCCTCTCCCCTCCGTCCACTCCGGCGCCCGGCCGTCCGCGGTGGCCCGGGCGGGCCCGCCCTCGGGTTACAGCACCGGGAGGTTCTTGCGGAGTTCGAAGGAGGTGACCTCGGAGCGGTACTCCTCCCACTCCTGCTTCTTGTTGCGGAGGAAGAAGTCGAAGACGTGCTCCCCGAGGGTCTCCGCGACCAGCTCGCTCCGCTCCATCAACTGGATGGCCTCGCCCAGGTTCTGCGGCAGCGGGTCGATGCCCATCGCGCGCCGCTCGGAGTCGGAGAGCGCCCAGACGTCGTCGTCCGCGCCGGGCGGGAGTTCGTAGCCCTCCTCGATGCCCCGGAGCCCGGCGGCGAGCAGCACCGCGTAGGCGAGGTAGGGGTTGGCGCCGGAGTCCAGGGAGCGCACCTCGATGCGGGTGGAGCCGGTCTTGCCCGGCTTGTACATCGGCACCCGGATCAGCGCCGAGCGGTTGTTGTGCCCCCAGCAGATGTACGAGGGGGACTCGCCGCCCTCCCCCGCGGTGCGCTGCGCGCCGCCCCAGATCCGCTTGTACGAGTTGACCCACTGGTTGGTGACGGCGGAGATCTCCCCGGCGTGCTTCAGCAGCCCGGCGATGAAGGAGCGGCCCACCTTGGAGAGCTGGAACTCGGCGCCCGACTCGTAGAAGGCGTTCCGGTCGCCCTCGAACAGCGAGAGGTGGGTGTGCATACCGGAGCCGGGGTACTCGGAGAACGGCTTGGGCATGAAGGTGGCCTGCACGCCCTGCTCCAGCGCGACCTGCTTCATGACGAGGCGGAAGGTCATGATGTTGTCGGCGGTGGAGAGCGCGTCGGCGTAGCGCAGGTCGATCTCCTGCTGTCCGGGGGCCCCCTCGTGGTGGGAGAACTCCACGGAGATGCCCATGGACTCCAGCATCGTGATCGCCTGCCGCCGGAAGTCCATGCCGACGTTCTGCGGGGTGTGGTCGAAGTAGCCGGAGGAGTCGGCGGGGACGGGGCGGGCCCCGTCCACCGGCTTGTCCTTGAGCAGGAAGAACTCGATCTCCGGGTGGGTGTAGAAGGTGAAGCCCAGGTCGGAGGTGCGGGCGAGGGCCCGCTTGAGGACGTAGCGCGGATCGGCGTACGAGGGGGAGCCGTCCGGCATCAGGATGTCGCAGAACATCCGGGCGGTTCCGGGCGCCTCGGCCCGCCAGGGCAGTATCTGGAAGGTTCCGGGGTCCGGCTTGGCGATCATGTCGGACTCGTAGACGCGGGCGAAGCCCTCGATCGCGGAGCCGTCGAAGCCCATGCCCTCGTCGAAGGCCTGCTCCAGCTCGGCGGGGGCGACGGCCACGGACTTGAGGAAGCCGAGGACGTCGGTGAACCAGAGCCGGACGAACCGGATGTCGCGCTCCTCCAGGGTCCGGAGCACGAATTCCTGCTGCTTATCCATATCCATCCATCCTCGCTGGTCAGGCCACCCGCCGCGGTCCCCCCGGGCGCGCTCGGACAACACGAGCATCCCACCACACGGCCCCGCGCGCGCCGTGCCCCCGGGAGGGAATCCGGGCGTGGTCCGGTCGGGCCCGCCCGCGGGCTCATTCTGGTCCACCTCTGGATCTTGGTCGACTCCGTCACCGTGGGCGGACCACCGGGACGGCGGCCCCTCCCCCGGCGCGGCGAGTGAGGGTGGCGCCCCGGCGGGAGCGGGCGGCGGCGCGGGCGGCGGGGGGATCGTGGTGGGGGCCGGGGCTGTGGGGTACCCGGGAATGCCTGACGGCCGCGGAGCATTAGGGGCAATATAGTTCAACAATCAACTACTGGAGTGAGGGCCATGCAGTTCGGAATCTTCTCCGTCGGCGACGTCACCACCGACCCGACCACGGGGCGCACGCCGAGCGAGCACGAGCGGATCAAGGCGATCCTGGCCATCGCCCGCAAGACGGAGGAGGTCGGCCTCGACGTCTTCGCCACCGGGGAGCACCACAACCCGCCCTTCGTCCCGTCCTCCCCCACGACCCTGCTGGGGCACGTCGCCGCCCGGACGGAACGCCTCATCCTCTCCACCGCGACCACGCTGATCACCACCAACGACCCGGTGAAGATCGCGGAGGACTTCGCGACGCTCCAGCACGTCGCGGACGGCCGGGTGGACGTGATGATGGGGCGCGGCAACACCGGCCCGGTCTACCCCTGGTTCGGCCAGGACATCCGCCAGGGCATCCCGCTGGCGATCGAGAACTACGCGCTGCTCCACCAGCTGTGGCGCCAGGACGTGGTGGACTGGAAGGGCCAGTTCCGCACCCCGCTCCAGGGGTTCACCTCCACCCCCCGCCCGCTGGACGGGGTGCCGCCCTTCGTCTGGCACGGCTCCATCCGCAGCCCCGAGATCGCCGAGCAGGCCGCCTACTACGGCGACGGCTTCTTCGCCAACAACATCTTCTGGCCGAAGGAGCACTACAAGCGGCTGATCGGGCTCTACCGGCAGCGGTACGCCGCCTACGGCCACGGCACCCCGGAGGAGGCGTACGTCGGGCTCGGCGGCCAGGTGTTCATGCGGAGGCGCTCGCAGGACGCGGTCCGCGAGTTCCGTCCGTACTTCGACAACGCGCCGGTCTACGGGCACGGGCCGAGCCTGGAGGAGTTCACCGCGCAGACGCCCCTCACCGTCGGCTCCCCCCAGGAGGTCATCGAGAAGACCCTGACCTTCCGCGAGTCCTTCGGGGACTACCAGCGGCAGCTGTTCCTCATGGACCACGCCGGACTGCCGCTGAAGACCGTGCTGGAGCAGCTGGACCTGCTCGGCGAGGAGGTCGTCCCGGTGCTGCGGCGGGAGTTCGCCGCCGGACGGCCCACGAACGTCCCCGACGGCCCCACCCACGCGGCGCTCCGCGCCCGGGCGGAGTCAGCCACCCCGGAGACGTCCGCGGTGACAGGGACGTCCGAGGCGACAGCGCCGGAGAGGGTGAGCCGTTGATGAACAACCAGCCGACCGAGACGCCCGGCGGCGGAACGGCGGGTCCCGTGCGGCTCACCGTCGTCTCCGGCGGCCTGAGCCAGCCGTCCTCCACCCGGATGCTGGCCGACCGGCTGGCCGGGGCGACCGGGGAGGCCCTGCGGTCGCAGGGCCGCACCGCCAGCACGCACACCGTCGAACTGCGCGACCTGGCCACCGACATCGCGCGCGGCTACGTCACCGGGTTCCCCGGCCACACCCTCGGCGCGGAACTCACCGCGGTGTCCGAGGCGGACGGGCTGATCGCGGTCACCCCGGTCTTCAACGCCTCCTACAGCGGGCTGTTCAAGTCCTTCTTCGACGTGCTGGAGGAGGACGCGCTCGCCGGGAAGCCGGTGCTGCTCGCCGCCACCGGCGGCAGCCCGCGGCACTCGCTGGTACTGGAGCACGCCCTCCGGCCGCTCTTCACCTACCTGCGGGCGCTGACCGTGCCCACCGGGGTGTTCGCCGCGACCGCCGACTGGGGCGCCCAGGAGGGGCCCGGCCCCTCGCTGCCCGGCCGGATCGCCCGCGCGGGCGGGGAGCTGGCGGGGCTGCTGCGGGAGCGGCCCGGGGCTGCGCCGGCGCCCACCGAGCCGGTGGTGCCCTTCGAGCAGCAACTGGCCGCGCTCCGCCCGCCGGAGTGACCGACGGCCGGGCCCGGGCGCACGCCGGTCCCCGGAGGCCGAGTGGGCCTCCGGGGACCGGTTGGTGGATACAGCCGCGGTCCGGCATGTGGGGTACCGGACCGCGGCTGCGGCTCAGGTGATGCGCTGAGCGGGAGCCGCTGTTACTCGACGACGTTCAGCAGCACGTTCGGCGAACCCTCACCCGGGTTGCCGACCACGTCCGCCGAACCGCCCTCGACCAGGGCCGTGGAGACCTGCTCCGGGGTGGCGTCGGTGTTACCGGCGAGGTACACCGCCGCGGCGCCCGCGACGTGCGGCGAGGCCATGGACGTACCGGAGATGGTGTCCGTGGCGTCGTCGTCCGTGTTCCAGGCACCGGTGATGTCCACGCCGGGGGCGTAGATGTCCAGCACCGAGCCGTAGTTGGAGAAGCTGGCCTGCGCGTCGGTGTCGTCCGTCGCGCCGACGGTGATGGCCTCCTCGACCCGCGCCGGGGACGAGTTGCCCGCGTCGGTGCCCTCGTTGCCCGCGGCCACCGCGTAGGTGATGCCGGCGGCCACCGAGTTGCGGACGGCCTCGTCCAGCGCCTCGTCGGCGCCGCCACCGAGGGACATGTTCGCGACGGAGGGACCGTCGGCGTTCTCGGTCACCCAGTCGATGCCCTCGACGACCCCGGCGGTGGTGCCCGAGCCGTTGTCGTCCAGCACGCGGACGGCCACGATGTTGGCCTTCTTGGCCACGCCGTGCGCCTCGCCCGCGACGGTGCTGGCCACGTGGGTGCCGTGGCCGTTGCCGTCCTGAGCCTCGTCGTCACCGTCGACCGCGTCGTAGCCGTCGGCCGCGCGGTCACCGAAGTCGCTGTGCGAGACGCGCACACCGGTGTCGATGACGTACGCGGTGACGCCCTCACCGGCGCTGTCCGGGTACGTGTAGTTGTCGTCCAGGTTCAGCTCGGGCGTGTCTATGCGGTCCAGACCCCAGGAGGGCGGGTTGGCCTGGTCAGCGGAGATCTTGTGCTTCTGGTTGGCGAAGACCTTCTCGACCGCCGGGTCGGCGGCGAGCTTCTTCGCCTCGCTCTCCGTCATCTTCGCGCTGTAGCCGTTCAGGGCGTGCGTGAAGGTCTTGTCGACGGTGCCGCCGTGCTCCTTGACGACGGACTTGCCCTCCGCGGAGGCGGCCTTCACCTCCGACTTCTTCATCGTCACGATGTAGCTGCCCTTGACGGCGTTCGCGGAGTTGGCTCCGACGACCGTGCCTTCGGCAGGAGAGGGGGCCGCGTTCGCGGGGAGCGCGACGGCGCTGAGCGCCACAGCGGCTGCCGCAGCGGAGATGCCAACGGCGAGCTTCTTACGCGTCACTGCCATTTCGAGGGTTCCTCCTCGTCGTGGGGGGTGCACTGTGGGGGTGCGTGCCGAAGCTCAGCACATCGTCACGGGCACGACAAGAGGTCCGAGGAAACCGGCAATTGCCTCAACCCAGCTCATTCACCCTGGATCGCCCGTCGGGTTGGAGCGCCCAGCCGAGGCTCGCCGCACGCATCCCGAGCTGGAACCGGGTGGTCGCGCCGAGGCGGTCCATCAGCCCGTGCAGCCGCCGCTGGAACGTGCGGTAACTGACCCCCAGTTGACGGGCCATCACCTGGTCGGTCAGCCCGGTGGAGAGCAGCGCCAGCAGCCGCGCCTCGTCCGGCGTCGGGCCGTCGGCGGCCCCCTGCGGACGGCCCGCCAGGTAGTCCGAGAGCGGCAGCGCCCTGCCCCACAGCACCTCGAAGAACTCGCAGAGCACCTCCAGCAGCCCCGAGGGGTGCACCACCACGCTGCTGGCCAGCTCATGGGGGGCGGAGCGCAGCGGGATCAGGGCGAGCCGGTCGTCCGCGATCATGAGTTTGGTCGGGGTGTCGACCATCACCCGGGCGTCCTCGCCGAGTTCGGCGCACGCGCCGATGTCCGCGTCCAGCCGCTGGAAGCGCTCCAGCCCCTCACTGTCGTAGATCACGCGGTAGGCCACGCCCTGGCCCATCATCTGCGCCTGAGCAGGCATCATCCCGGTCTTCGGGTCCAGCTGGTCCGGGTCGCTGGTGGCGTACGGCGGGCGGTCGATCCCGCGGATCTGCTGCCGCGCGCTGCGCTGCACCACGTCGACCTGGCGAATCACCGCCGCGCGGCCGGTGACGATCTCCACCAGGTCGACCGGGTCGCGCCCCGGCGAGCTGGCCCGGAACCGGGAGGCCAGCAACTGGATGTGCCGCCGCGTGCGGTGGATCTCCTCCTCCCGCGCGAGCAGCATCGACTCGAAGGCGACCTCCGGCGCGACCGGCAGGTAGCGGTCCTCGCCGCCGCGTCGACCCGCGAACCGGCCCACCAGGCTCCGCTCCTCCAGCGAGGCGAGCGTGGCGCGCACCCGCGCGGCGCTGAGCCCCAGCGCGGCACGCAGTTCGGGAACCGTGACGGCACCGTCGACCAGCGCCTCGTACAACTGCTGCTGGACGGGTTCGAGATCGAGGGCCTCCAACATGAACGCATCCTGGGCACGGTGGCGAGTTCGCGTCAATGACAAATGCGCGCCATCGACCGGGCAAACCGCCCGGGAACGGCGATCCGGAGCATCACGCACCCACCCCGGTCGCCGCCTCGCCCTTTCGGACAGCGCACGGCGCTTCCCGGTCATCACTCCCCGGCACCCGCGCGCGGCGGAGCGGGCGGGGATAGAGTGACCACCGGGACGCCGGAGAGGCGTCCCGCTTCGGCCGGAGAGAAGCAGCCAGCGAAGCGAGGAGACGCGATGCGGCGAGCGCGGAGCACCACCTGGGGTGCCCGACTGCTGCTGTTCGCCGCCCTGTTGCTCGGCATCGCCACGATGCACACGCTCGGCCACCCCACCGACCACGGTGGCGCGCTCGGCGCCCACGCGGCGCCCGCCCTCCACTCCGCCGACACCCCGGCCGCCGGGCACACCGGTCACGCCGCCCCGGCCCACGACCCCGGCCTCTCCCCCGCCGGACCCGCGTTCCTCGCTGACCCCGCTGGCCCCGCCGGTGTCGACGCGCCGCCCGGGGCCGCCCACGCCCTCCAGGGCGCGGACGGCGGCGAGCACGGCGGGCTGCCCGGTGGCGCGGATCCGATGTCGGTCTGTCTCGCGGTGCTGGGCGCCGCCACCGCCGTGGCGCTGCTCACCGGCGGGCTCCTCGGCGCGCTCCGGCGCCGCTTCCTCGCCTCGCTGGCCACCGCCCAGGCGCTGACCCGTCGGGCGGCCCTGCCCCCGGCGCCCCCGCCGCCGCACGCCACGCGCCTCGCACAGCTGTCGGTGCTGCGCGTCTAGCGGAACCCGGCCGTCCGCCCTCGGCGGACCGGCCTCCGCGACGCGCTCCGCCGTGTGGCCGACCCGCGCTCTTCCGCGCTCGCGGTCGCCCCGCGGCCCACCATCGACACCAGACAAGGCGATCACCATGCGTACTTCGCGACTCCAGACCGCTGCGACCCCCCTCACGTCCGGCACCTCCCGGACCTCCCGCCGCACCCTGCTGGGCGCCGGGGTGGCCCTCGCGGGCACCGGCCTGCTCGGCGCCTGCTCCTCGGACGACGACGGCGGCTCCCAGGACGGGGGTGCCAAGGGCCAGGCGGACGCCAAGCCCGCCACGGACGGCGAGTGGATCGAGCCCGACAGCAAGGAGGTGCGGGCGGCCGAGGCCAAGCGCGCCGCGGGCGACACCGAGAAGGTCAGCCTCACCGCCACCCGTTCCAAGCTCGACCTGGGAGACGGCGTCACCGTCTCCACCTGGGCGTACGACGAGGAGCTGCCCGGCAAGGAGGTGCGCGTCACCGCGGGCAACACCCTGGAGCTGAAGCTCGCCAACAACCTTCCCGAGGCCACCTCGGTCCACTGGCACGGCCTGGCCCTGCGCAACGACATGGACGGGGTCCCCGGGCTGACCCAGCGGGACATCAAGCCCGGCGCCGACTTCACCTACCGGTTCCGGCTCGCCCACCCGGGCACCTACTGGTTCCACCCGCACTCCGGCGTCCAGCAGGACCGCGGCCTGTACGCCCCGCTGGTCATCGAGGACCCGAAGGAGCCGCTGAAGTACGACGAGGAGTGGGTCGTCGTCCTCGACGACTGGGTGGACGGGGTGGAGGGCTCCACGCCGGACGCGGTCCTCAAGGAGCTGGCCAAGGGCATGTCACACGGCGGCGGCCACGGCGGGGGGCACGGCGCCCACTCGATGGGCGGCCGTAACGAGCCCAAGCCGAAGGAGTCCGGGCCGTCCCGGATGATGATGGGCGCGACCAGCAAGCACCTCGGCGGCGACGCGGGGGACGTGGCCTACCCGCACTACCTCGTCAACGGCCGGACCGCGAAGGAGCCGCGCACCTTCAAGGCCAAGCCGGGCGACCGCGTCCGGATCCGGCTGGTCAACGCCGGTGGGGACACCGCGTTCCGGGTCGCGCTCGGCGGGCACAGGATGACCGTCACCCACACCGACGGCTTCCCCGTGCGGCACCGGGAGACGGAGGCGCTGCTGCTCGGCATGGGCGAGCGGTACGACGTGCTGGTCACCGTCAAGGACGGCGTCTTCCCGCTGACCGCGCTGGCCGAGGGCAAGAAGAAGACGACGATGGCGGTGCTGCGGACGGGCGGCGGCGAGACGCCCTCCGCGAAGACCCGCCCGGCGGAGCTGGACGGCAAGCTGGTCACCGCCGAGCAGCTGCGTGCCGACTCCTCGGTGCGGTTGCGGTCCGGCGACCCGGACCGCACCATCCGCTTCAAGCTGACCGGCTCGATGGAGAAGTACGACTGGTCCATCAACGGCCGGACGTACGACCCGAAGGAGCGCTACCCGATCAGCGCGGGCGAGCGGGTGCGGCTGGTGTTCGTCAACGACACCGAGATGTGGCACCCCATGCACCTGCACGGCCACACCTTCCAGCTGCCCGACGGCGGGCCGCGCAAGGACACCGCGATCGTCCTGCCCGGCAAGAAGCTGGAGGTGGACTTCGACGCCGACAACCCGGGGCTGTGGATGGCGCACTGCCACAACGTCTACCACAGCGAGTCCGGGATGATGACCGTGCTGGGCTACCGCCCCTGACCCACGGGCGGGGCGTTCCGGAACGGCGCGCCCCGCCGGGTCCCCGGGCCCGGCCCGTACCGGCGCCCGGGCGCCACCGGCGCCGGGCCGTTCAGCACGATCTCGTGTCAGTAAGACGATTACACTCAGGGACGTGCCTCAACTACGCCTCGCCCTGAACCAGATCGACTCCACCGTCGGCGACCTCGACGGCAACGCCGAGTCCGTCGTCAGCTGGACCCGGCACGCCGTGGAGCAGGGAGCGCACCTGGTGGCGTTCCCCGAGATGATGCTCACCGGCTACCCGGTGGAGGACCTGGCGCTGCGGTCCTCCTTCGTGGAGGCCAGCCGGGAGACGCTGCGCGCGCTGGCCCACCGGCTCGCGGAGGAGGGGTTCGGCGAGGTCCCGGTGGTCGTCGGCTACCTCGACCGCGCGGAGCGGCCCGCCGCCTACGGCCAGCCCGCCGGGGGGCCGCAGAACGCCGCCGCCGTGCTGCACCGCGGGGCGGTGGCGCTGGCCTTCGCCAAGCACCACCTGCCCAACTACGGCGTCTTCGACGAGTTCCGCTACTTCCTGCCCGGCGACACCATGCCCGTCATCCGGGTGCGCGGAGTGGACGTCGCGCTCGCCATCTGCGAGGACCTCTGGCAGGAGGGCGGCCGGGTGCCCGCCGCCCGCGCCGCCGGGGCCGGGCTGCTGCTGTCGGTCAACGCCTCGCCGTACGAGCGGGAGAAGCACGACACCCGGCTGGAGCTGGTGCGCAAGCGGGCGGGCGAGGCCGGGTGCACCACCGCCTACCTGGCGATGATCGGCGGCCAGGACGACCTGGTCTTCGACGGCGACTCCCTCGTCGTCGACCGGGACGGCACCGTGCTGGCCCGCGCCCCGCAGTTCGAGCAGGGCTGCGTCGTCCTCGACCTGGACCTCCCGGCCGCCGGGGCGGTGCCGTCCGGGGTGGTGGACGACGGGCTGCGCCTGGACCACGTCACGCTCTCCGCCGACCCGCTCCCGGCCTACGAGCCGGAGGTCACCGGCAGCACCGCGCCCCGGCTGGGGGACGACGAGGAGATCTACACGGCCCTGGTGGTCGGGCTGCGCGCGTACGTCGCGAAGAACGGCTTCCGCTCGGTGCTCGTCGGACTGTCCGGCGGTATCGACTCCTCGCTGGTCGCGGCGGTGGCCTGCGACGCGGTCGGCCCGGAGAACGTGCACGGCGTCTCGATGCCCTCGCGCTACTCCTCCGGGCACTCCCGGGACGACGCGGCGGAGCTGGCGGAGCGCACCGGCCTGCGTTTCCGTACCGTCCCGATCGGCCCCATGTTCGACGCGTACATGGAGTCGCTGGCGCTGACCGGCCTCGCCGAGGAGAACCTCCAGGCGCGGCTGCGCGGCACCCTGCTGATGGCGCTCTCCAACCAGGAGGGGCACCTGGTGCTCGCCCCGGGCAACAAGTCCGAGCTGGCGTGCGGCTACTCGACGCTGTACGGCGACTCGGTCGGCGCGTACGGACCGATCAAGGACGTCTACAAGACGAACGTCTTCCGGCTCGCGCGGTGGCGCAACCAGGCGGCCTCCGCGAGCGGCCACACCCCGCCCATCCCGGAGAACTCGATCAGCAAGCCGCCCAGCGCGGAACTGCGCCCCGGGCAGCTCGACTCGGACTCGCTGCCCGACTACGAGGTGCTGGACCGCATCCTCAAGCTGTACGTGGACGGCGACCAGGGCCGCGCGGACATCGTCGCCCGGGGGTTCGACCCGGAGCTGGTCAACCGGGTCCTGCGGATGACGGACACCGCGGAGTACAAGCGCCGCCAGTACCCGCCGGGCACGAAGATCTCGGCGAAGGGCTTCGGCAAGGACCGCCGGCTGCCGCTCACCAACCGCTGGCGCGAGCGCTGACCGGCGGCCCCGCGAAGTCGCCCCGGAACCTCAGAGGTTGATCGAGGCGGCGACGGGCAGGTGGTCGCTGCCGGTCTCCGGCAGCGACCAGGAGGACACCGGCTCCACGCCCTTCACCATGATCTGGTCGATCCGGGCCATCGGGAACGAGGCGGGCCAGCTGAAGCCGAAGCCGTCCCCGGCGGCTCCCTGGGTGGAGCGCAGCTGGGAGGTCACCGGCGCCAGGGCGCGGTCGTTCATCGTGCCGTTGAGGTCGCCGAGCAGCACCACGCGCTTCAGCTTCTCGGCCGAGACGGCCTCACCGAGCGCGCTCGCGCTGTCGTCCCGCTGCCCGGCGGTGAAGCCCGCGCGGAACTGCACGCGCACCGAGGGCAGGTGCGCGGCGAAGACCGCGACGTCCCCCCGCGGGGTGCTGACCGTGGTGCGCAGGGCGCGGGGCCAGCCCATCCGGAGGTCGACGGGGCGGCTGTCGCTCAGCGGGTACTTGCTCCACACCCCGACCGTGCCGGCCAGCGTGTGGTGCGGGTAGGCCCGGCGCAGCGCCTTGCGGTAGGTGCCCGCCCGCGCGGCGGACACCTCCTCCAGGGCGAGGATGTCGGCGTCCGAGGCGATGAGCCCGCGCGCGGTGCCCTCCGGGTCCGGGTTGCCCGCGTTGACGTTGTGCGTGACGACGGTGAGGTCGCCGCCCGCGCCGGACTTGGTGGTCACCAGACCGCCGAAGAGGCTGACCCAGACGACGACCGGCACCAGCAGCGCGATCAGCGCCGTCGGCGAGCGGCGCAGCAGCCCGGCCACGAGCAGCACCGGGATGAGCAGACCGCCCCAGGGCAGGAAGGTCTCCCAGAGCGAGCCGAGGTTGCCGATGGAGTTGGGGATCCGGGCGTGCGCGGACAGCGCGAGGGCCAGCAGCAGCGCGAGCACCGCCGGGACCAGTCCGCGCCGCCACGCGCCCTCCCCGCCCCAGCGGCCCAGGGCCCGCCGGAGGCGCTGGGCGCCCCGGCCACCCGCGGTTCCGCGTCGCGGACCGCCGTCCGGCTGGCCGGTGGCCTCCGCCGTGTGCGCGCCTGCCATCGCTGCCCTCGCTTGCCTGTGGTGATGGTGCATGAACGATATGTGATCCCGGAGGGCTCGCTGACGCACGAGACGCCTCGCCGGGCGGGGGACGCGGGCGGCCCGTAGCGCGTCGGCGGCGGGCGGCCACACAGAGACAGGACGTGCGGAACCGCGCCTCGGGTTCCGATCATCCGGGACCGTTCGTGTCCGTCTCCGTCGCGTCCCGGGGTGGTCCGCCCGGGAGCGCGCGCCCCAGGCCACCGCCCTCCTCGCACTTCCCCCCGCGCGCCCCCGCGTGCCAGCATGGCGAGAGTTCCGGGGACGCCGTGAGGGCGCCACGAGACGACGAATCAGGAGCCGTACCATGCAGCACGCAGCGCAGCAGGCTGTCCGAAACACCCGGGAGGGCGCCTCCGGCGCCCCGGCGTCATCCCCCGCGTCCCCCTCGGGGGCGTCCGACGGCGGGGGGTCGCTCAAGCTCTACGGCGGTGTCACCACCCGCCGCGTCACGGTGCGTGACCTCGGAGCCGCCAAGGGCCGCGGGGAGAAGTGGCCCATGCTGACCGCGTACGACGCGATGACGGCCTCGGTGTTCGACGAGGCCGGGATACCCGCCCTGCTGGTCGGGGACTCCATGGGCAACTGCCATCTCGGGTACGAGTCCACGGTCCCGGTCACCCTGGACGAGATGGCGATGCTCTCCGCCGCCGTCGTCCGGGGCACCCGGCGCGCGCTGGTCATCGCGGACCTCCCCTTCGGCACGTACCAGGAGGGGGCGGCGCAGGCGCTGCGCAGCGCCACCCGGCTGGTCAAGGAGTCGGGCGTGGGGGCCGTGAAGCTGGAGGGCGGGGAGCGCTCGGCCGACCAGGTGGAGCTGCTGGTCCGCAGCGGCATCCCGGTCATGGCGCACGTCGGGCTGACCCCGCAGTCCGTGCACGCGATGGGCTACCGCATCCAGGGGCGCGGCGAGGAGGCGGCGCAGCAGCTGCTGCGGGACGCCAAGGCGGTCGCGGACGCCGGGGCCTTCAGCGTCGTACTGGAGGCGGTGCCCGCCGAGTTGGCGGCCGAGGTCACCAGGTCGCTGGACGTCCCGACGATCGGGATCGGCGCGGGGGCGGAGTGTGACGCGCAGGTCCTGGTGTGGACCGACATGGCGGGGCTGACCTCCGGCAAGGTGCCGCGCTTCGTGAAGGAGTACGCGCGGCTGCGGGAGACGCTCGGCGGCGCCGCCCGCGCCTTCGCCGACGACGTCGTCGGCGGCGCCTTCCCGGAGGCGCGGCACAGCTTCAGCTGAGCCGGGTTCGCCGATCGCGCTCGGTGACGGGCCGCGCCGGTGCTCCGGTTCGGGGGGCACGGACGGCTCGTTGCCGGGCCCGCGGGGCGGCGGCACCCGCGTGGAGCCGCCGTCACCCGGCTTCCCGAGACTGTTCGGAGCAGTTCCGTCACCGAGATCGGTGGTCGCCGGTACAGCGCGAGGAATGGGCATACAAGGGGCGGTACATCTCATCCGACTTTCCCGATCAGGGGCTCCGCTTCGAGCGGGCCCCAGGAGAGAAACGAGGACATGATGAGGAACCTCACCCGTGCCGTGGCGACCGCGGGGCTGGCCGTCGGCCTCGCCGTCGGCGTGGCCCCGGCCGCCAGCGCGAACAGCCATGACCGGCCCGTCAACGTCTACTTCGTCTACGGCGACTCCGTCTTCGCCAACGAGCGGGGACCGGGCGACCTGGCGGTGCCCTTCGTGAAGAACTCCCGCCACGTCGGTCAGTCGACGCAGAACGAGTCGATCAAGACGGGCAACATCAAGACCAAGGTGCACGGCAAGCACAACCGCGTGCCGGTCGAGGTCGAGGGCTCCGAGCAGGACCAGGTCCGCAGCCGCTGACCGCTGACGCGCTGACCCCCTGAGCACCGGTGCTCCGGGGCCCGGACGGCGCGCGACCCGTCCGGCTCCCGCGTGACCCCCGGCGTCCGCCCCTCCGGCGGGCCCCGGGGGTTCGCTCATCTCCGTTCCCACACCGCCGGGTTGGGCCCGCGGGCGCGGGCGAGCCGGGACGCGGGGCCCCCTCCCCATCCGGCCGTGTGACCGATGTCACCGCCCCGGCCCGGCACCCCCGCCCGACCGCCCCCACACCCCCGTGACGGAGCCTCCGAACCCCGTCGCCACCCACCGCGTACGGACGGCCACGGTGTGTCGTACCGGATGGCCGGGGTCCCGCCGCACACCGTCTACTCCCGGGCGAAGCGGGGCGGTTGGGGCACCGGCGAGGGGGCGGGGGTGCCCGGTGGGGACCGCCGGGACCCGGCCTGGCGAGGGGCGGCGGTGTCGGTGGGCTGTCGGTCGTTTGTCAGCGGAAGCTGGCACCTTTGGTTCCATGACGCGACACACCACCCCACCGCGCGGCGGCTCCGCCGTCGAGGTACGCGGCCTGGTCAAGCACTTCGGGGACAACAGGGCGGTCGACGGCATCGACCTCGACGTGCGCGAGGGCACCGTCATGGGAGTTCTCGGGCCGAACGGGGCGGGCAAGACCACCCTCGTCCGGATGCTGTCCACGCTGCTCCTGCCGGACGCGGGCACCGCCGTCGTCGCCGGGTACGACGTGGTGCGCCAGCCCCGCCAGCTGCGCCGCACCATCGGCCTCACCGGCCAGTACGCCTCGGTGGACGAGAAGCTCTCCGGCCGGGAGAACCTGTACATGATCGGGCGGCTGCTGGACCTGCCCCGCTCCCAGGCGCGGCGCCGCGCCGACGAGTTGCTGGAGCGCTTCTCGCTGACCGAGGCGGCCAAGCGCCCGGCCAGCAAGTACTCCGGCGGGATGCGGCGGCGGCTGGACCTCGCCGCGTCCATGATCGGCCGCCCCCGGGTGCTCTACCTGGACGAACCGACGACCGGTCTCGACCCCCGCACCCGCAACGAGGTGTGGGACGAGGTGAAGAACATCGTCGAGGACGGCAACACCGTGCTGCTCACCACCCAGTACATGGAGGAGGCCGAGCAGCTGGCCAGCGAGCTGACCGTGGTCGACCGGGGCAAGGTCATAGCCGAGGGCCGCGTGCCCGAGCTGAAGGCGAAGGTCGGCGGGCGCACCCTGGAGATCCGCCCGGTGGACCCCGCCGAGCTGCCCCTGATGGCCACCGCCGTGCGCGAGGCCGGACTCGACGGCGTGGGCGGCAGCACCTCGGACCCGGCGTCCGGCGTGCTCAGCGTGCCCATCGTCAGCGACGAGCAGCTGACCGCCGTGGTCGGCCTGCTGGGCGAGCGCGGCTTCGCCATCGCGGACATCGCCACCCATCTGCCCAGCCTGGACGAGGTGTTCCTCGCGATCACCGGCCAGAAGGCCACCCACCAGGACCACGACGAGCTTGAGGAGGCCGCGGCGTGAACACCACCACCGCGCCCGCCCCCGAACACCCGGGGACCCCCGCCCGGAACACCCCGCGGGCGGCGTCCCCGTCCGACGACGGGAGGATCGGCCTCCGCGCCAACCTGCGCCACCTCGGCGCGCTGGCCCGGCGCAACACCCTCCAGATCAAGCAGGACCCCGAGTCGATGATGGACGTCCTGCTGATGCCCATCGTCTTCACCCTGCTGTTCGTGTACGTCTTCGGTGGCGCCATCGGCGGTGGCGGGGACGGCGGCGACCGGGACGCCTACACCAACTACCTGGTGCCCGGCATGATGGCGATGATGAGCACCAGCCTCGCCATGGGCGTGGGCACCGGACTGAACGAGGACTTCCGCAAGGGCGTCATGGACCGGTTCCGGGCCATGCCCATCGCCCGTTCCTCGGTGCTGCTCGCCAAGGCGCTGGTCGAGGCCGGGCGGCTGCTGGTCGCCATCGTCGTACTGCTGATCGTCGGCTTCCTCGTCGGGTTCGACATCGACGGCCAGTGGCTCGGGCTGCTCGCCGCCACCGGGCTCACCGTGCTCTTCGGCGTCTCGCTGATGTGGATCTTCATGGTGATGGGGCTGTCGCTGCCCAACGCGCAGGCCGTGCAGCAGGTCTCGTTCCTGATCCTGATGCCCCTCCAGTTCGGCTCCTCGGTCTTCGTACCGACCGAGACCATGCCCTCCTGGCTGGAGACCTTCACCCGGTTCAACCCGCTGACGCAGGTCGCGGACGCCGCCCGGGGGCTGATGCTCGGTGAGGGCGCCGTGGCCTCCCCGGTGCTGTGGACCATGGTCTGGGTCGTCGGCCTGACGGCGGTCACCGCCCCGCTCGCCATCGCGAAGTTCCGCAAGCAGGTGTGACCACCCTCCCGCCACCGGCGCCCCCGGTGACCGCTCCCGGCCGCCCGGCCACGGCTCGCCGGGCCGCGCCGGGGGCCGGTACGGTCTAGCGCCATGGCCCGCGCTTCACCACACCCCGAACACCACCGCATCAGCCCGGTGTTCCTGGGCGTGCTGGTGGTGATGGCGCTCTCGGGGTGGGTCGTCTGGACCGGCCGGGCGGAGATCACCGGCGTCGGGGTCTTCCTGTTCGTGCTCTCCGGCTGGATCGTCTCGCTCTGCCTGCACGAGTACGCGCACGCCCGCTCGGCCCTCAGCGCGGGGGACACCTCGGTCGGCGCCAAGGGGTACCTCACCCTGAACCCGCTGCGGTACACGCACGCCGGGCTGAGCGTGCTGCTCCCCGTCCTCTTCGTGGTGCTGGGCGGCATCGGCCTGCCCGGCGGCGCGGTCTACGTGGAGCGGGGCCGGATCAGCCGGCGGTGGCGGCAGAGCCTGGTCTCCGCGGCGGGACCGCTGACGAACGTGCTGCTGGCGATCCTGCTCACGGCCCCGTTCTGGCTGGACGCGATGGCGGACGTGCCCTTCGCCTTCCGGTACGCGCTGGCCTTCCTCGCGATGCTCCAGGTGACGGCGGCGGTGCTGAACGCGCTGCCGGTGCCCGGCCTGGACGGGTACGGGGCGCTGGAGCCGTGGCTCTCCCCGCGCCTGCGGCGGCGGTTCGAACCCTACGCGCCGTTCGGGCTGCTGCTGGTCTTCGCCTGCCTCTGGATCCCGGCCGTGAACACGGTCTTCTGGGAGACGGTGGGCACGGTGCTGGAGTGGCTGCGCGTGCCCGGCGCGGACGTCGACTTCGGCTACGAGTACTTCCGCTTCTGGAACGGGGAACCCGTAGTAGACGCGGTGGACGCGGTGGACGCCGTCGACACGGTGGGGCGGTGAACGCCGCGTCTCGGCGGGGCGGTCGACGCGGCGGGCCCCGGCGCGGGTGGCGGGGCCTCCGGTGGCGGGGCCTCCCGGGGCCCGGGCCTGATCGGGCCGCCCGGCGCTGACCCGTCCCGGCCGGAGAACGGATCCGGGAACGGGCCCGGGTCCCGGTCCGGGTCCGTGAACGGGTCCGGGGACCGGTCCGGATTCGGGGGTCGCGGACGGCTCGGTCAGGCGGTCGTCTCGGGGGCGCGGGACGTGGAGGGCACGGTGCGGCAGGCGGCCCCCTCGGCCGCGGCGGAGGCCGCGTCCCGCTCGGCGGCGGCCGCCAGGGCCCGCGTCCGGCGGCGGTAGTACCAGGCCATGTTCGAGGTGAGCCCGGCCAGCAGCACCCACACCACCCCGAGCGGCCAGCTGCCGTTCACGAACGAGAAGACCGCGGCGGCCGTCGCGAGCAGGCAGAGGACGGCGGTGTAGAGCGCGATCCCCCGGGGGGAGCGGGCGGTGGGGGCGGACATCGGCGGTCTCCCGGGCGGTGTGACGTGAACTGCGGACGGGGCGCGCTGCGGCGCCCTCTCCACCGTACGCGCGGCCCGCGCCCCACCGGCCGGGAGGGCGCGCCTTCCCGGCCGGACGGGCCGCCGGACCAGATGCCGGTCCGACCAGACGCCGGCCGGGTCAGATGTCGGTGAGGCGGACGCCCGCGTGCGCCCGGTAGCGGCGGTTCACCGAGATCAGGTTGGCGACCAGCGACTCCACCTGGTGCGCGTTGCGCAGCCGCCCGGCGAACACGCCCCGCATCCCGGGGATGCGTGCCGCGAGCGCCTGCACGAGTTCACAGTCGGCGCGCACCTCCCCGAGCACCATCACGTCGGTCGCGATCTCCTCGACGTCCGCGTCCGCGAGCAGCTCCGCCGACACGTGGTGGAAGGCGGCCGTGACCCGCGAATCGGGCAGCAGCCCCGCCGCCTGCTCGGCCGCGCTGCCCTCGTCCGGGGTGATCGCGTAGGCGCCCTTCTTGTCGAAGCCCAGCGGGTTGACGCAGTCCACCACGAGCTTCCCGCGCAGCTCCTCGCGGAGCGACTCCAGGGTGCGGGCGTGCCCGTCCCACGGCACCGCCACGATCACCACGTCCGAGCGGCGGGCGCACTCGGCGTTGTCCGCCCCCTCGATCCCGGTGGCGCCCCGCGCGGCCAGTTCCTCGGCCGCCTGCCGGGCCCGCTCCTCCCGGCGGGAGCCGATGACGACGCGCTGACCGGCCCGGGCCAGCCGGTAGGCGAGTCCCCGGCCCTGGTCGCCGGTCCCACCGAGCACGCCGACGGTGAGGCCGGAGACGTCCGGGAGGTCCCAGGGGTCCTTCCGGGGGGCGGGGGACGCGGGCGCCGACGCGTCCGGGGCGGCCGGGGAGGAGGGCTCAGCTGCACTAGTCATGCGCCGCATCCTCCCACCGGCGGCCCGGCGTCCGCGCCGTGCCCAGCCGTGACGGTGCTCACCGCGCCGTCCCGCGCACCGGAGGCCCGGCCCGAACGGCCGCCCCACACACGGCGGTTGGTGAGGCCCGGCGCCCCCGCCCGGCGGCGGGGCCGCGCCCCCGGCGTACTCCTGGACGTACCCGGAGGGGGTGCGGGCCGAGGTACCAGTGCGGGCCAGGGCACCGCCCGGGGACTGGGCTCGTGGGGGGACTGGGCTCGTTGGGGGACTGGGCTTGTCGGGGGGACTGGGCTCGCGGGGGGGGCGGGCGCGGGTCAGTCCCGGGGGCGGCCGGTACCGGGGCCGTCGGGGCGCCCGGGCTGGTCGGGGGTGTCCCCCGCCTCGTCCGGCGACTGGTCGTCGTGCCAGCGCGGGTCGTTCTCCCAGCTGGTGTTCCGCTCCCGGGCCGTCTCCATGGCCTGGGCGGCCTCCTCGGGGGAGCCGTAGGGACCCATCCGGTCCTTGCCGGGGCACTGCGGGCCCTCCTCGACGGCGCCGTGTTCGAGGCAGTAGTACCACTCGCCGGGCTTCCCGGCCTTTCCGCGTCTGAAGAGTGCCATCGGACCATGCTCCCGCTCCCCCGCCCGGGGCACCACCGTTAGACTCGCGGCATGTCTGGCCAGTCACTCCTCGTTCCCGGCACGCTCTCTCCGCCACGGGGGGTGCCCGCCTCGATTCCGCGCCCGGAGTACGTCGGCAAGGAGGCGCCGACCCCGTACACCGGCCCCGAGACCCAGGACGCCGAGACCGTCGAGCGGATGCGGACGGCCGGGCGGGTGGCGGCCGGAGCGCTCGCGGAGGCGGCGCGGCACATCGCCCCCGGGGTGACGACCGACAGGCTGGACGAGGTCGCGCACGAGTACCTGCTCGACCACCAGGCGTATCCGTCGACGCTCGGCTACCGCGGTTTCCCCAAGTCGCTGTGCACCTCGGTCAACGAGGTGATCTGCCACGGCATCCCGGACTCCACCGTGCTGGGCGACGGCGACATCGTGAACCTGGACGTCACCGCCTTCCTCGGCGGGGTGCACGGCGACACCAACGCCACCTTCCTCTGCGGCGAGGTGGACGAGGAGTCCCGGCTGCTGGTGGAGCGCACCCGGGAGTCGCTGAACCGCGCGATCAAGGCGGTGAAGCCGGGGCGGCAGCTCAACATCGTCGGCCGGGTGATCGAGTCCTACGCGAAGCGCTTCGGCTACGGCGTGGTCCGGGACTTCACCGGCCACGGCATCAACACCGCCTTCCACTCCGGCCTGATCGTCCCGCACTACGACGACCCGCACTCCACCACCGTGATGCGGCCGGGCATGACCTTCACCATCGAGCCGATGCTGACGCTGGGCACCCACGAGTGGGACATGTGGGAGGACGGCTGGACGGTCGTCACCAAGGACCGCGAGCGCACCGCACAGTTCGAGCACACCCTGGTGGTCACGGACTCCGGCGCGGAGATCCTCACCCTCCCCTGAGGCCGCGGGACACCGCCCCGTCCGTACCACCGGCCCGCCGACTCCCCGGCGCCGTTCGGCCGTTCGGCACCGGCCCCAACACCCAGGCGCTGTACGTCCGTTCGCCAACACCCAGGCCCCGTACGTCCGTTCACGGTGCGCCAGCGACCCGCTTCCGGTGGGGGTAACACCCCGCTTCCGGTGGGGAGTTCGGCGGGGGGGGTGCGGTGACGGTCGGCGCGTGGCACGTGGGAGACACCACCGGGCACGATCTGGCGGGCGGTGGGACGGTCCCAACCGTCCGCCGCGCGCGCCACGTCGAGACAGCGGAGGGCGGTGCGCGGCTCGGGGTTCCAGGCTGGCTGGACCGGCCCGCCCCGGGGTCCCGGGGTGCGCACGGCGCGGTACAGTTCCTTCCCGCGGAACGCGGGGAGGGTGAGTTCGGAGTGAAGCGGGCGAGGAACTCGGCGATGGCGCTGTCGGCCGGTGCCGTCGCGCTGGCGGTGACGCTGTCCGGCTGTATGACGGTGCACGGTGAGACCGCCGTGGTGCCCGCGACCTCCGAGAAGGAGGCCCGGAAGGTCTTCCGTGAGTTCACGGCCAAGAGCAACCGGGCCAACAGCCGTCTGGACACCCGGCTGAACGCCACCATCGAGGGCGGCGCGCTCGGCGCCATCAACCAGGCGGCCCTCAAGACCCGCAAGGGCGCCAAGGAGAACGGCGAGAAGATTCCGCCGATCCCCCCGCTGAAGCTCCGGGACACCCGGTTCCTCATCCCCAAGCAGGCGGGCTGGCCGAAGTTCTTCGTCGCCGACACCCGGGGAGACGACACCGGCAACCGCTGGTTCTACGTCTTCCAGCGCGAGAGCGTGGACGCCCGCTGGAAGGCGAGCTACCTCAGCGTGCTGGAGCCGGACGAGCTCCCGACGTTCCCCAAGGACTCGGACGGACACGTCAAGGCCGTGCCGAGCGGCGGAGGTTCGGGGCTGAGCGTGGCGCCGGGCGCACTCAGCAGGGAGTACGTGCGCACCCTGCGGGACGGCGGCGACCGCTTCGCGGACGGGCCGCACACCGACAAGCGCCGCACCCAGCGCGAACGCTCCGAGAAGCGGCCCGGGTTGCGGACCGAGTTCGCCGACTCGGCGGCGCGGCCACCGCAGTTCGTCCCGGCGGGGCTGCGGGTGAAGGGGGGAGGCGCGCTGGTCTTCTTCGCCTCGCACCACCACACCAAGCAGACCTTCCACAAGGACTACGCGCCGAAGATCAAGGACCCGCTGGTGCGCGAGATGCTCTCCGGGGAGACGCCGAAGAAGGCGGTGACCTACGCGCGCGTCTCCCAGCAGGCGGTTTCCGTTCCCGAGGCGGACAGCGCCGGGGACGGCGTCGTCTTCCTCAACCGCATCGACGGGATGACCAGCGCCAAGGCCGACTGAGACAGGCGGGACCCGCGTCGGCGCGTCCCCACGTTCCGTGCCCGCACGGCGCGTTCCGTCGCGGTACCGCGCCGCCCACCACAGCCGGGATCCCGCGCTCCCCTCCCCCGTTTACCGGCCCTCAACTCCCCTGCGTCCGTGCCTCGTTGGGCGGCGCGGCGTCCTCGCGGGACGATGTTCGGCGGGGGCGGCGGGTGTTCAGCGGGCTGGCCAGGACTCCGCCTCGGCCGCGCCCTCGGCGGCGTACGCGCCGCAGGCGTCGGTCAGCGCCTCCAACAGGGCGAGCGGCTCGGGGAGTTCCGCCACCGTGCTGCCGGGTTCGGGCGGAAGCAGCCAGCGGACGTGCGCCCCGTAGTCCTCACCGGGCAGTACCGAGGGGGGCAGTTCGGCGGGCGGCATCAGGACGTAGCTGCCGCGGCAGTGCCAGCGCAGCCCCGGATGCTCGTCCAAGGTCTCGGGGTGGCAGTCGAGTTCGCAGGGCCACCACTCGTCCTCGTCCTCCGGGGTGCCCCGGGTGGCGGTGAAGAACATCATCCGCTCGCCGCCGGAGAGGGCCACCGGGCCGAGGGGCACCCGCTCGTCCTGGAGCCGGTCGAGCGCCGCCGACCCCGCCTCGGCGGGTACGTCCAGCACGTCGTGCACCTGGCCGGTGGCGGTGATGAAGTTCGCGCGCGGCTCGTTCCGGGCCCAGCGCTCGATCTGCGCGGCGTCGGTGGTGGCCTGGGTCTGCCAGGCGAAGGAGACGGGGTGGCGGCCGGGCGTCGGACAGCCGATCCGCACACAGGAGCAGCCGTACCCGGAGGGATGGGCGGCGGGGGCGAGAGGGTACCCGGCCAGGGCGGCGGCCAGCAGGAGCTCCTCACGAGCGCGGGCCAGCTCGGCCGCGCTCTGGTCCGGTCGGCCGGAGCCCCTGCGGGCGTGCCGGCGCAGCCAGTGGGTGAACCTGCTCTCGCGTTGCATCTACCGCCTCATTCCGCGTCCGCTTCGCAACAGACCGTGGACTGTCGAGGGTACGCAGCGGAGGCCACGCTCAGGACCGAATCCACGGATCGCCGATGACACCCCCCATCCTGCTCCTCCCCGCGGGCGAGTGCGTAGCCAGGTGGGCGTGCGAGCTCCGGACGCCATGTCTCCCGCCCGGCGCCGCTCCGGCGTCCGCCCGCCCGTCGCGCGCCCCTCAACCGCCGCTGTCCAGCGCTTTCCTCCCCGGCGCCGGACCGCGCCCGGGCGGAGGCGCGACCTCCGGCCGGACGCGCGACCACCGTGGCGCTCGTCACATCCGGCCGTCCGCACAGACGTCCCCACCGTCGGCGGAGACCGGGAAGCCGGACGAGGTGGGGCGGGACGGGGTGGGGAAGGGGATGCCGGGGGAGGATGTGGGGGGCGTCTGGCGGGGGCGCGGGTGGACAGGCGCGGACCGTGAGCGGACGGCTCCGAGGCGTCCGTCTCCGAGTGGAGCGGCTATCGGACCATCCGTCCGACATTCGGACCGACTTCTCCGCCACAGGGCCCTCACGGAGGACGATGGGCTCAGCAGTGCGCATCGACCCCGTGAGGAGCCTTCATTGTTCAAGCCCCGCCGCTACCTGATGTGCCGTCCCTCGCACTTCCGCGTCACCTACTCCATCAACCCCTGGATGGATCCCAGCAAGCCGGTGGACCTCTCGCTCGCCCTGGCCCAGTGGGAGGACCTGGCCGAGCGGTACCGCTCGCTCGGTCACGCCGTCGAGGAGCTGGACCCGCGGCCCGAGCTGCCCGACATGGTGTACTCCGCGAACGGCGGCACCGTCGTGGACGGGCGGGTGCTCGGCGCCCGCTTCGCGCACCCGGAGCGCACCGGTGAGGCCGCGGCGCACCGGGACTGGTACCGGGCACACGGCTATCCGGAGGTGCACGAGCCGGAGCACGTCAACGAGGGCGAGGGCGACTTCGCGGTCACCGCCTCCTGGCTGCTGGCCGGGCGGGGGTTCCGCAGCAGCCCGCTCTCGCACGGTGAGGCGCAGGAGTTCTTCGGGCGGCCGGTCATCGGGCTCGACCTGGTGGACCCGCGCTACTACCACCTCGACACCGCGCTCTGTGTGCTGGACGACTCGGTCGACGGGGCGGTCATGTACTACCCGGACGCCTTCTCGCCCGGCAGCCAGGCCACGCTGCGGCGGCTGTTCCCGGACGCCCTGCTCGCCGAGGAGACGGACGCCAGGGAGCTGGGGCTGAACGCGGTGAGCGACGGCCACCACGTCTTCCTGCCGCAGGCCGCCGCAGGGCTCTTCGCCCCGCTGCGGGACCGCGGTTACGAACCGATCCCCATCGACCTCACCGAACTGCTCAAGGGCGGCGGCAGCGTCAAGTGCTGCACCGCCGAGCTACGCGGCTGACCGCACCCCGGCGCGGTGACACGGGCCCAGCGCCCCTCGCCGCGCCCCTTCCCTCCCCCGCCCGGCCTTTCCCGACGCCCTCCCCGCCCCGCGCCGGACTTCCCGAGCGGACTTCCCCGCGCCGGCTCAGACGGCGGGCGGCGGACCGCCGGTGGCGGGACCGGGCGGCCAGGAGTCGCCCCAGCCGATGTTCCGCGCCGCCCGGTAGTCGGCGCCCTGCCGCTTGGTGACGGCGGTGGAGTCCAGCACCCCCTCGGCGGTGCACAGATCCAGCAGCACCTGTCCCTTCCGGACCCGCGGACGTCGCACCACCCGGGCCGGGGCGGGCGTCCCGCCCGCGCGGACGGCGGCGACGTAGCTGAACTTCTCGTCCTCGTACGGCAGCGTGCCGCCCTTGACCCTGCGGTGCAGCGCGGAGCGGGAGACGCGCGCCGCGAAGTGGCACCAGTCGGCGCCGGGCGCGATCGGGCAGGCGACACTGTGCGGGCAGGGGGCCAGCACCCGCAGACCCGCCGCGACCAGTTGCTCGCGGGCGGCCCTGATCCGCTCGAAGCCGTCCGGGGTGCCGGGCTCGATCAGCACCACGGCCTCCCCCGCGGCCTCGGCCGCGCCGCGCACCACGGCCGCGCGGTCCTCCTCGGTGAGTTCGCCGAGCACGTAGCAGGCGGTGACCAGCTCCGCGGTCCAGGGCCGGGCCACCGC
Source organism: Streptomyces sp. AJS327 (assembly GCF_013450295.1). Taxonomy (GTDB): domain Bacteria; phylum Actinomycetota; class Actinomycetes; order Streptomycetales; family Streptomycetaceae; genus Streptomyces. The sequence goes on along the minus strand of NZ_SKBR01000001.1, from coordinate 989,299 downwards.
GCCGAGCAGCGACCGGCGGCGCCAGTCGGTGTCCCGCACGGCCCGCGCGGTTCCCCGGGCGGCCAGCTCCCCGCCGAGCGCCAGCGCCTCCCGGGCCTGGTCGACCACGCGGGTTTGGCGCGGGCCGTCCCCCCAGGTGGCGGCGGCGGCCCAGACGGCGGCGCCGGTGCCGCCCCCCAGATCGAGGTGGCTGCCGGGGGACCAGGTTCCGGTGCGCCGGGCGAGGGCCCCGAACGCGGCGGAGGCCGCCGCGAAGGTGGCGGGCATCCGGTAGGCGGCGTACGCGATGACGTCGCCGCGGTCGCCCAGCACCGGCTCGTGGAAGGCGCCGCCGCGGTAGCAGGCCATCAGCCGGTCGACGGCCGCCGTCACCCGCCGGGGCGGCAGTCCGTCCAGCAGCGCGGCCAGGGCGCCGCGCAGTTCGTCCTCGATCACCCCGCCAGTCTAGGGAGGTCCCGGCGGGGTCCCGTCCCCCTCCCGGACGGGACGGGACGGGACCGGCGGGAGCGGCGGGACCGGGCGGGGTCAGCCGCGTACCGCGCGGGCGAGATGGGTGGCGGCCGCGGCGCGCGGACCGCTGTCCGGCGGGCGCCGCACCGGGTGCACCGTGTTCGCCAGCAGGACGAGGAAGGTGTCGGTGACCGGGTCGAGCAGCAGGCTGGTCCCGGTGAATCCGGTGTGCCCGGCCGTCCGGCCACCACTGAGGGGACCGGCCAACTCGCCCATGAAGTACGGCTGGTCGGTGGTGAAGCCGAGTCCGGGCGGGTCGAGGAGCAGGGCGACCGAGGAGGGCGCGAGGATCCGCGCCGCTCCGTAGGCGCCGCCGGTCAGCAGGGTGCGGCAGAGGACCGCGAGGTCGCGGGTGGTGGAGAAGAGGCCCGCGTGCCCGGCGACGCCGCCGAGGGCCCAGCAGTTCTCGTCGTGGACCCGGCCGTGTACCAGGCCCCGGTCGACCTTGGCCCACGGCGTGCGCTGGTCCTCGGTGGCGGCGATCCGGGGGCGCCAGTCGGCGGGTGGGCGGAAACGGGTGTCGGTCATGCCGAGCGGTCCGGTCACACCCTCGTGGAGGAGGGCGTCCAGGGGCCGTCCGCTGACCTGTTCCAGCACGCGCTGGAGGAGCAGCAGGTTGAGGTCGGAGTAGCACCGTCCGGAGCCCGGCGGGTTCACCGGCGCCTCCTCCCAGAGCAGGGGGACGCGCCGCTCCTCCGGGTGGTCGTAGAGCGGGAGTTCGGGGCGGAGGCCGGAGGTGTGGTCGAGCAGCTGCCGGACGGTGATCCCGTGGTCCGGCACGCCGCGCGGGGCGTAGCGGACGATCTCCGCCGTCAGGTCGAGCCTGCCGCGTTCGACCTGCTGGAGAGCGGCGAGCGCGGTGAAGAGCTTGGTGAGCGAGGCCAGGTCGAAGACGGTGTCCTGGTGGGCGGGGAGCCGCCGCGCGAGGGGAAGTTCGACTCCGGTGCGACTCTCCGCGTCGTACCCGGAGTAGCGCAGCGCCCAGCCCGCCGCGTGCTCCAGCACCACGTACGGGCCGCGCCCGGCCAGCACGGTGACGCCCGCGCACCAGCCGCCGCCCGGCAGCGCGTCGACCTCGTCCCGCAGGGCGGCCAGCTCCCGGCCGCCGAGTCCGGCGCGCTCCGGGGCGGCGCGCCTCAGTCTCGCGTACGCCATGGCCGGCAGAGTCCCACGAAGGCGGCGACGGCCAGCAGTACCGCGCTGAGCTGGACGAGCGCCATGGGCACGGCCGTCCCCTCGCCCGCGATTCCGACCAGCGGCGGGGCGATGGAGCCGACCAGGAACTGCGAGGTGCCCAGCAGGGCGGAGGCGGTGCCCGCGGCGTGCGGGGTGCGCAGCAGGGCCTGCGAGTTGGCGTTCGGCATCACCAGCCCCATCCCGCACATCAGCACGCAGAGCGCCACGGCGACCGGGACGAGGCCGACCCGGCCGAAGAGGCCGCTGGTCATGAGGGTCAGCGCCACGGCGGCGAGGGTGATGACGCCGAGTCCGGCGGCCAGCGCCCGGTCCAGCGACACCCGGCCGACCAGGATCCTGCCGTTGATCTGCCCGAACAGCACCAGCCCCAGGGAGTTGACCATGAACAGCAGGCTGAAGGTCTGCGGTGATCCGCCGTAGATCTCCTGGACGACGAAGGGCGAGGCGGCGACGTACGCGAACAGCGCGGAGAAGGAGAGGCTGCCGGTGACGAGGTAGCCGGTGAAGACCCGGTCGGTGAAGAGTCGGCGGATGGTGCGCAGCGCGTGCCGCACCCCGCCCCGGTGCCGCCGCGCGGGGGCGAGGGTCTCGGGCAGCCAGCGCGCGACCATCAGCGTGAGCACCGCCCCGGTGCCGGTGAGGATCAGGAAGATCCCGCGCCAGTCGGTGAAGCGGAGCACCTGGCCGCCGAGGACCGGCGCGAGGACCGGGGCGGCGCCGGATATCAGCATCAGGGTGGAGAAGAACCGGGCCATCGCCAGGCCGTCGTACAGGTCACGGACCACGGCGCGGGCGATGACGATCCCGGCGGCGCCGGTCAGCCCCTGGAGCACCCGGCAGACGGTGAGCGTCTCGATGCTGGGCGCGACGGCGCAGGCGGCGCTGGAGAGGACGTAACCGGCCATCCCGACCAGGAGCGGGCGGCGGCGGCCGAAGCGGTCGCTCATCGGTCCGGCGACCATCTGACCGAGGGCGAGGCCGAGCAGGCAGGCGGTGAGGGTGAGTTGGACGGTGGCCGCGGGGGCCGTGAGATCGCCGCCGATGTCCGGCAGCGCGGGGAGGTACATGTCCATCGAGAGCGCCGCGAGCGCGGTGAGGCCGCCCAGGATGAGGGTGATCAGCAGACCCGCCCGGCGTGGGCCGCTCAGCTCCGGCCGCCCGTCGTCCGGGGCCACGGCGGAGCGCCCGGTGGGCGCCGTGGGCCCACCGGGCGGGAGCGGGGAGCCGGGTCCGGTGGCGGCGGGCGCGCCGCCCGCTTTCTCGGACGGGGGCGTGAGGGCCGGTCGTGCGGGGCCGGGCTTGGACATGCGCCTCTCCAGGAGATTGTTAATCGCTCACACATTCTCCCAGGGAATCCGTGCCCGGCACACCGAAATTGGCCGCGGGAAACCCGCTCCGTGCGCGCCGTTCACTCTGGCCACGCGGCTCACGCCCGCGCGGCTCGGATCCGTGCGGTGGGTCGCGGCCTCGGGCGCCCCCGGCGGGACCGGAGGAATCACGCGGGCTGGTGACGACCCGTGGGGCCCGTCGGGGCCACGGTGGATCGAGCGCTCTCGGATGATCGAGATACGAGGAGGTGCGGGAGGTACGGGAGGTACGGGAGGTACGGGAGGTACGAGGCCGGGGACCGCGCGGGAGGGCGCGGCGGGAGCCGGAACCGTACGGGAAGGACCGGCCCGGATCGGTCGGCCCGGATCGGGGGCCCGGATCGGGGTGGGGTCAGGCTGGCGGGGTCCTGGTGACGCTGGGCCGGACCGGTTCGGCCCGGGTTCGGAGGGCGGGAGACCACGGAGAGTTCCGCGGGCTCAGGCGGGGCGCAGCCCCGGTGCTCCGCTGTCGGAGACGAAGGAGGCCGCGGTGGAGATCGGCGCCCCGGGTGAGAGCACCCCGCTGACCGTCCGGTAGTCGGCGCGGACCCGTTCCGCGTCGAGGGTGAGCAGCACGTAGCCGCGCCGTCCGTCGTAGAAGCTCAGGTGCGGGTTGGCCGCCATCAGCACGTCCCAGTCGTCGGGCTTCTCCGCTCCGTCGCCGCCACTGGAGATGGACGTGGTCACGAACTCGACGCCGAGCGTCGCCGAGTCGGGGTCGTCGAAGTCCCGCTTGATGTCGAAGGCGTAGTGCACGTGGACGTCGCCGGTCAGCACGACGAGGTTGGTCAGCTCCGCCGCCCCGGCCGCGTCGAGTAACCGCTTCCGGGCCGCCGGGTAGCCGTCCCAGGCGTCCATCGAGACCTCGTACGGACCGGAGGTGGCGCGGTGGCGCCGGGAGAGGACGACGCCCTGCGGCAGCAGGTTCCACACCGCGCCCGAGGCCTGCCAGCCCTCGGCCAGCCACTCCTCCTGGGCGGCGCCGAGCAGGGTGCGGTCCGGGTCGTTCGTCTCGTCGCTCGGGACCTTCCAGCCGTCGTCGTTGGACTGGTCGTCGCGGTACTGGCGGCCGTCGAGCACGTCGAGCTGGACGAGGGTGCCGAAGCGCAGGCGCCGGTAGAGCGCCAGGGAGTGTTCCTCGGGCTGCTGCGCGGGGCGCAGCGGGAGGTTCTCGTAGTAGGCGCGGTAGGCGGCGGCGCGGCGGGCCAGGAACTCGTCCTCCGGGACGTTGTCCTGGGAGTGCGCGGCCGCGTAGTTGTTCTCGACCTCGTGGTCGTCCCAGGTGGCGATCCAGGGGTGGGCCGCGTGGGCGGCCTGGAGGTCAGGGTCGGAGTGGTAGAGCGCGTACCGGAGCCGGTACTGCTCCAGGTTCTCGGTCTCGGCGTCGTGTTCGGCGGGGAGGTCGAGGTCGGGGTCCTCCCGGTCACCGCCCGCGCTGTCCACGGGGTTCTCGTAGATGTAGTCGCCGAGGTGGATGACGGCCCGGATGTCCTCCTCCCGCGCGAGGTGTCCCAGGGCGGTGAAGTAGCCGTGCTGGTAGTTCTGGCAGGAGACGAGGGCGAGGCGGAGGGTGTCGGGGCTGGTGTCGGCCGCGGGTGCGGTGCGGGTGCGGCCGACGGGGCTGGTCCACTCGCCGGTGGTGAAGCGGTACCAGTAGACGGTGTCGGCGGTCAGGCCCTCCGGGATGACGTGGACGGAGTGCTTGAACGCGGGGTCCGCGGTCTCCTCGCCGGTGGCGACGATCTCCGCGAACTCCTCGTCGGCCGCCAGCTCCCAGGTGAGCGGGACCGGATCGTCTGTCATGCCGCTGTCGAGCTGGTGGGGTTCGGGGGCGAGACGGGTCCAGAGGACCACGGAGTCGGGCAGGGGATCACCCGAGGCGACGCCGAGTCTGAAGGGATCCTTGTCTATTCTCTTCGCTCTTGTGTTCGCACTCATGTCTTCGAGTTTTGGCACAGCGTGGGCGGTATTGGGAAGGTGTGTGCCGACGGTGAGTGCCAGGGTGGCCCCCGCACCGGTCAGCAGCCTCCGTCGACTCATGTGCCGTGCGGCGCACCGGAGTTGACGGTCCGCACTGGTCAGCTCGGTCATACCGGCGGCGCACCGGCCGCGCCCCGCCACCAGTTGGCGCGTACACGATGAAAATATGTCCGGGATATGACGGTCGGGCGCCCGACGCGGTCAGCGCGGGGCCCGGCCGCCCGCCGACACCGGAGCGGTCCGGAACCGCCTCCGGACGGCGGCCCGTCACGGGGTGCGGGCGGTAGGGCCCGGTCCGCCGGAGGGGCCCGTCCCGCTCCCGGCGGTCCGTGCGCTGGCCCCCGGGCCGCGCGCACCGCAGACTCGGCACATCGGCGCCGCACCGGCACCGACGCCCCGCCCGTCCGACGAGGAGACGAGAGCCCGATGAGCGAGTCACCGCTTAGCAGTTCGGCGCCGACCCCGGTACCCGCACCGCGCCCCGTCACCGGGGCCGGCCAGTCGCCGCTCCCCCCGGCGGACTTCAGCAACTACCAGAACGAGATCTACCTGCACGGACTCGACGGCCACCTGCCGCCGTTCACCACCGACCTCACCGCGCTCGGCGCCTCGGCCCGCCAGCGGCTCGACCCCGGCGCCTACGGCTACCTCGCCGGGTCCGCCGGGTCCGGCGCCACCCACCGCGCCAACCGGGAGTCCTTCGACCGGCACCGGCTGATCCCCCGGATGCTCACCGACGCCACCGAACGCGACCTGCGCACCAGCGTGCTGGGCACGCACGCGCCCGCCCCGGTGCTGCTCGCGCCGGTCGGCGTGCAGTCGATCGTGCACCCGGACGGGGAACTCGCCACCGCCCGGGCCGCCGCCGCGCTGGGGGTGCCCTTCGTCCTGTCCACCGCCTCCTCCTACACCCTGGAGGAGGTCGCGGAGGCCGCCGGGCCCGGCGCCCCGCGCTGGTTCCAGCTGTACTGGCCGGAGGACGACCAGGTCTGCCTCTCGATCCTGGGGCGAGCCCGCGCCGCCGGGTACACCACCCTCGTCGTCACCCTGGACACCTGGACGCTGGCCTGGCGCCCGCAGGACCTCGACCAGTCGTACCTGCCGTTCCTGCGCGGGGTGGGCACCGCCATCCCGTTCTCCGACCCGGCCTTCCGCGCCGGGCTGCCCGCGCCGCCGGAGGAGGACCTGACCTCGGCGGTGCTGCACTGGGTGCCGATGTTCACCGGGCGGGACCGGAGTTGGGACCGGCTGACCTTCCTCCGAGCCCACTGGCAGGGCCCGCTGGTCGTCAAGGGCATCCAGCACCCGGACGACGCGCGACGCGCGGTGGACGCCGGGGTGGACGGCGTCATCGTCTCCAACCACGGCGGGCGGCAGGTGGACGGCGCGGTGGCCGCGCTGGACGTCCTCCCGGAGATCGCGCAGGCGGTGGGCGAACGGACCGAGGTGCTCTTCGACTCCGGCGTCCGCACCGGCTCCGACGTGCTGAAGGCCCTCGCGCTCGGCGCCCGGGCCGTGCTGGTCGGCCGCACCTTCGCCTACGGCCTCGCGCACGGCGGGGAGGAGGGCGTGCTGCACGTCCTGCGCAGCCTGCTCGCCGATCTGGAGATCACCCTCGGACTCTCGGGCCACCGCACCCCCGCCGAGCTGACCCCCGACGACCTGCGGCGGGCCCCCTGACCCGGCGGCCCCAGCACACCGCGGCCCCACCAATACCGCGGCCGGGGGCGCCTTCGGCGGAAGGCGCCCCCGGGGTCCGGCGCGGGCACGCGGCCCGCTCGCTCCGGCTACTCCGCGACGAACCGCGCGAGCACGTTCCCGGTGACGCGGGCGACGTTGTTGTCGTACCCGTTCCACGCGAGGCTGCCCGCCCAGCAGATGGAGCCGACCGAGAACACCGCTCCCCCGCCGTCGATCTCGAAGTAGGTGAGATCGGAGCGGACCAGCTCGTTCTCCGTGCCGCCCTGTCCGGGGGCGGTCATCAGCAGCTCCTCCTGGGTGATCTGGTAGCGGTCGTCCAGCTCCAGCGAGGTGGCCAGGCGCAGCGCGTGCGCGGGGGTGCCCAGATCGAAGCCGAACCGGTCGACCTCGTCCCCCGCGGCTCCGCCGAGCACGTGGCCGAAGTCCCCGATCACCTCGTCGGGGTCGAGCCCCTCGAAGACGAAGGCGGCCCGTTCGTCGTGGCTGTCGGGCAGCCTCCGGTACCCGGCGGCCTGGCCCCAGCCCTGCGAGGCCATGCCGACGCCCACCAGCCGCTGCGGTACGTACCCGTTGAACCGCCACAGGCCGCCGTGGTCGCCGGTGGCGCTGTGGTGCAGCTCGCCGGGCGGCGAGTCCCAGCAGCGGGTGCCGGAGTTGCCGCGCCGCACCTCGACCAGGTGCGGCCGGTCCTCGAAGGCGCTGGTGACCCAGTAGAAGCCGTTGCCGCCCAGGTACATCAGCCGCCCGCCGTCGCCCAGGTAGCCGGAGAGCGAGTCCATCATGTCCCGCGACCAGTACTCGGGGTGCGAGCCGGTCACCACCACGCGGTGCCCGGCGAGCAGTCGCGGGCCCTCCCGGTGCAGGTCCTCGTCGAGGACGACGTCGACGTCGTAGGCGCTGTCCGCCGCCGCGAGGGAGCGCAGCCAGCCGAGGATGAACAGGTCGGCCGCCAGGTGACGGACGTGCCCGGACAGCCAGTTGTGGTAGTGCGGCCGCAGGTTGAGCACCGGCCGCAGCCGGGAGGAGTAGGCGACGCCGCTGCCGTCGGTGTGGGTGTCGTACAGCGACTTGCCGACCTCGTCATGGCGCACGATGAACTCGTCCTGCGGTGCCAGCCGCATCGAGTGGATCATGAAGTCCTCTTGCAGCCCGGACTCGAAGAGCCGCTCGTTGGCGTACGCCTGGTACGTGAAGCTGGGTACCAGGAAGAGGACCGGCGCCGGTGCGGAGCCCACCGGGCGGCGCACGAAGAACGGGATGTAGTCGACCTCCTCCGCGCCCGCGCCGTCCGCGCCCGCGATCCGCAGCCGCAGGGCGTAGGCGCCGGGCGGGGTGTCCGGCGGGACGTCCCAGGTGAGCGAGGTGGCCCACGCGGCGTCCTCCAGGTCGTCCTCGTGGAAGTGGACGGCCGCGTACTGCTCGGGGGCGACGGCGAAGTCGGTGGCCCGGCCGTCCCACCGGCTGGAGGTCACCGCGCGCTGCGGCGCCTGCCGCAGCACGCCGTGCCGGTTGTTCCCGGAGACGTCCCGGAGCCGGGTGGTGGCGAAGTCGGCGCCGAGGTCGTAGTCGCAGACCAGCGCCGCGGGACGGACGGCTCCGCCGCCGAGCGCGAGCGCCACCTCGTCCGCGTCCAGTACCCGGGCGTAGCAGCGCGGGTTCTCGATCTTGCCGTTGAAGTGGTGGTCCAGGTACCGCGCGCCGTCGATCCACACCGGCGTCGCGGCGAGGTAGGTCTCGCCGAGCCGGGCGCCGGCGAGGTCCGTCGTGGCCGGGGCCTCGGCGGTGTCCCGCTGGACGGCGCGCTGCCAGCCGGTCTCCTGGGCCACGTCGAGCCGCAGCCAGCCGCCGTCCGGGTCGTGGCTCGCGCTGACGAAGAACCAGCAGCCGGTCCGCAGCTCCACCCCGGAGGTGACGGACGCCTCGGTGTCCCCGGCGCGGACGGTCAGGCCCAGCCGCCCGGCCTCGTCGACCGCCAGTTTCACCAGGTGCCGCCCCTCGGCGTCCCCGGAGGAGAAGAGCACCTGCTCGTGCCCGGCCTCCGGCAGCGTCGGGGAGAACCGCAGCTGGACGGTGCAGGCGCCGCCGCCCAGCCAGTCCGCGGGCAGCGGCAGCTCACCGTAGGAGCCCGGGTCGGTCAGCTGGACGTACCCGGGGTGGGTGCCCGCGCAGTCCGCCGGGACCGGGCGCACCGGCAGGTCGGTGGCGCCCGGGTCGGTCATGCCGCCGAGCAGTTCCACGACGTCCGCCCGGTACTCCGCGCGAACCGTGCTGACGTGGAAGGCGATGGCCTCCCCTGCCCGCACGCCCCAGCGGTCGGCGTAGCCGGTGATACCGAGGATGTCGCCCCCGCTGTTCAGCCGGAGGTAGTCGCCGTCAGACTTCCGCATGCTCGTGCCGTCCCTTCTCGCCGTGGGCGGTGGTCTTGCCGTGGGCGGTGGCGAAGAACTCCTCCACCCTGGGGTCGATCGGTTCCTTGTTCCCGGCGGTCTGCACCAGTGTCACCACGGTTCCCACGACCGCGCTCAGCGCGATCCCGACCGGGCTGACCAGGTGGTAGGCGAAGTCGCCCAGCAGCGCGACGACGACGTACACCACGCCCACCGACAGCGAGCTGAGCGCCGCCGCCGTGGTGAAGCGCTTCCAGTACAGGCCGGCCAGGATCGGGAAGGCCAGCAGCGCGGTGAAGACCGAGACGTAGGTGAGGACCAGCAGGATGTTGCCGACGAAGGAGAGCGCGAAGATCAGCGTCGAGGCGCCCAGCACCAGGAACACCAGGCGGCTGGACATCACGTAGAAGCGGTCGCCGCGGTTCCGGAACACGTACCGCTTGAACAGGTCGTTCACCACGATCGACACCGCGGAGTTCCAGATCGCCACCATGGTGCTGATGCCGACGAGCAGCAGCGTGACCAGCAGCAGTCCCTGGATGATCGGCGGGGTGTACTCCAGCACCAGCCGCGGCAGCGCCTCCTCCGCCTCGTCCAGGTCGGGCATCAGCACCCGGCTGAACATGGTGGTCAGGGCCACCAGGCCGTACAGCACGACGATCAGGACGGTGTTGGCCAGCATCGCCCGCTTGGCGATCCGCTCGTTGCGCGCGGAGAAGATCCGCTGCCCGTACCAGGGGGCGGCGACGTAGAGCATGATGTTCTGGAAACACCAGGTCAGGATGGCCGCGAAGCCGTAGTTCTCCAGGTCCCAGATGGGCTTGAAGGACAGGTACTTCGGCTCGAAGACCCCGCTCAGCTCCCCGAAGCCACCCGCGTTGAAGTAGCCGATGAAGAACATCACCGGGATGAAGATCAGGATCATGACGTAGGCCACGACGTCGAACGAGATGGCCGTCATGAAGCCACCGGCCAGCGCCAGCACCAGGCAGACCAGGGTGATCACGATGACCGTGGTCAGCGGGTCCACGCCGAGCAGCACCGAGGCCACCACGGAGAGCCCCGCGAGGTAGGTGGCGGGCGCGATCCAGGTGAAGGTCAGCGTGACCACGCTGGCCAGCGCCCGGGTGGTCTCCGAGAGACGGCCGTGGAAGCGGCGCTCGAAGAACTCCGCGATCGTGGATATCTCCAGGCGGCGGTAGGGCTTGGCGACCGTCCAGGCGTAGATGCCGAAGACGAACACGAAGATGAACGACGTGTACCAGAGGCCCACGGTGCCGTAGAGGTAGGCGACCGAGGCGCCGCCGATGAGCGTGGCGGTGTTGAACTCCGCGGCGCCCAGCGTGGCGACCAGGGCGGGGAACCCGGTCTTGCGGCCCGCCAGGTTGTAGTCCTGATAGCTGGTCACGCGGCGGTAGGAGCGGTACGCCAGGTAGATCAGCAGAGCGGTGAAGGCGATAACCATCGCGTACTTCTCGGTCATAACACTTCCTCGGTCATGTCATGCCTCCGCGACGAGCACGCTGGGGCCGCGGATGCGGAAGCGTCTCGAACCCGGAACCCGGGCCGTTCGGAGTCGGGCGGGGAGCCCTGGGGGAAGAGCGGGGGACGGTACTCACCGGCCCCGCACCGGCCAGTGATGACGGACGGTGAGGGCCACTGACTGGCGATGACTGGAAACGTGGGTTTCTGTCGTCTTGGCGAGCCATACTGACCGTTTCTGTGGCCATTGACAAGCCCCCCTCCGTTTCCCCCCTGGACACCGGGGCACCGTCGAACCGGCGGAGAAAACCGCAGACCCGTCCCGGTACGGACCGATATCGGACGCCTACGCAGGGCCACCCGCACCGGGGCCGACCTTGACTCCGGTCGACAACCCCGACCATAATTCCCAACAACAAACCACAAGTTTCCACAGAAATGGCCTCACCATGCTCGCAGCCGAGCGGCACACCCGTATCTCGCAGGCGGTCCAAGGGGGCCGCGTGGTGTCGACCGTCGAGCTGGCGGACTCCCTCGGGGTCTCCGCCGAGACCATCCGCAGAGACTTCGCCGAGCTGGAGGGCAAGGGCCTGCTGGTGCGGGTCCGTGGCGGCGCCACCCGCACCGACCACCTCAGCAACGAGCCCTCGTTCGTCGAGCGGTACGGCTCGGCGGGAGAGGCGAAGTCGGTCATCGGGAACCTGGCCGCCGAACTCGTCCGCCCCGGGCAGACCGTCGTCATCGACGTGGGGACCACCGCGACCCACGTCGCCCGGGCCCTGGCGAACGGCTTCTCCGGCGTCGTGCTGACCTGCTCGGTGCTGGTCGCGAACGAGCTGGCGGAGGCCACCGGCGTCGAGGTCCACCTCAGCTCGGGCCGGATGCGCCGCGGCGACCTCGCCCTGTCCGGCCCCGCCACCCAGCACTTCTTCGAGGACGTCTACGCCGACGTGGCCTTCCTCGGCTCCGGCGGCGTCCACGCCGAGGCCGGGCTGACCGACTTCTACCTCGACGAGTGCCATGTGCGGCGCACCATCATCCGGAACTCCGCCACCCACTACGCCCTCGCCGACACCACCAAACTCCAGCGCATCGCCCCGTACCGGGTGGCGCCGCTGGACGGGATCGGCGGGCTGATCACCGACCAGCGCCCGCCGGAGGAGCTGGAGCGCGCCATCACCGCCGCCGGGGGCCGGGTCATCCACCCCGGCCAGCCGTCCGGCGGCGACGGCGCGGGCCGCCCGGAGGGGCGGGAGTCCGGCAACGGCACCGAGGAAGGCAGGACATGACCACCGTTCTCGCGATCGACCAGGGCACCTCCGGCACCAAGGCGATGGTCGTGGACCCGGCCGGATCCGTACGCGCCGTCACCGAACTCCCGGTGCGGCCGCGCTACCTCCCCGGCGGCGGCGTCGAGCAGGACCCGGAGGCGCTGCTGGAGTCGGTGCTGGAGTCCGGGCGCGCGGCCGTGGCCGGGGCCGGGCTGCCCATCGACTGCGTCTCGCTGGCCAACCAGGGCGAGACGGTGCTCGCCTGGGACCCGCGCACCGGCCGCCCGCTGAGCCAGGCCGTCGTGTGGCAGGACCGGCGGGCCGCCGGGATCTGCGCCGCGCTCGGCTCCTCCGCCGAGCTGGTCAGCGAGCGGACGGGGCTGGTGCTCGACCCGTACTTCTCCGCGCCGAAGCTCCGCTGGATCCGCGACCACCTCACCCGCGAGGGTGTGGTGACCACCACGGACACCTGGCTGCTGCACCACCTCACCGGCCAGTTCGTCACCGACGCCGCGACCGCCTCCCGCTCCCTGCTCACCAGCCTGGACACCGGCGCCTGGGACCCCACGCTGCTGGAGCTGTTCGGCCTCGCCGAGGAGCCGCTGCCGCACATCGCCGCCTGCGACGAGATCGTCGGCGAGACCACCGCCTTCGGCGCGCCCACCCCGGTCGGCGGCCTGGTCGTCGACCAGCAGGCGGCGCTGCTGGCCCAGCGCTGCCTGGAGCCCGGCGAGGCCAAGTGCACCTTCGGAACCGGCGCCTTCCTCCTCGCGAACCGCGGCACCACGCCCGTCCGCTCCGGCGCGGGGCTGGCGGCCTCGGTCGCCTGGCGGGTGCGCGGGGAGCACACGTACTGCGTCGACGGCCAGGTGCCGACCGCGGCCTCCGCGATCCGCTGGCTCCAGGACCTCGGGCTGCTGCGCCACGCCAGCGAACTCGACCAGCTCGCCGCGGACGACCCCGAGGGGGTGCTGTGCGTACCGGCGCTCGCCGGGCTGTCCGCCCCCTGGTGGGAGCCGGAGGCCCGCGCCTCGCTCACCGGCATGACGCTCTCCACCACCTCGGCACACGTGGTCCGCGCCGTCCTCGACGGGATCGCCGCGCAGGTCGCCGAACTCGCGGACTGCGCGGCCCGGGACGTGGGCCAGCCCGCTCGGCGGCTCCGGGTGGACGGCGGCCTGACCCGCAGCCGGGTGCTGATGCAGGCGGTCGCCGACCTGCTCCAGACGCCGGTCGAGGTCTACCCCTCGGCGCACGCCACCGCGCTGGGCGCGGCGGGCTTCGCCCGGGCGGCGCTCCGGCCGGAGCTGCCCCTCGCCGACGCCGTCGTCGACTGGGAGCCGAGCACCCGCTACACCCCGCGCCTCAGCGCCGACGCGGCGGGCGCGTTCCGCGCGCGCTGGCGCCGCGCGCTCCAGCACGCCTCGATCGACAGGGAGACCCCATGAACAACCCGCCCCGCTCCGGGAGCGACCCCTTCGACGTGGCGGTCATCGGCGCCGGGGTCGTCGGCTCGGCCATCGCCCGGGCGCTCTCCGGCTACCAGCTGGACGTGGCGCTGCTCGACGCCCGCCGCGACGTCGGCGACGGCACCAGCAAGGCCAACACCGCGATCCTGCACACCGGCTTCGACGCCACCCCCGGCACCCTGGAGTCCCGGCTGGTCCGCGAGGGCTACCGGCTGCTGCGGGAGTACGCCCAGCGCACCGGCATCCCCTACGAGCCGACCGGCGCCGTCCTCGTCGCCTGGGACGAGGAGCAGCTGGCCGCGCTGCCCGGGCTGCGCGAGAAGGCGGAGCGGAACGGCTACCGGGAGACCGAGCTGATCGACGCCGACGAGGTCTACCGCATGGTGCCCGCGCTCGGCCCCGGCGTGCTCGGCGGGCTCACGGTGCCCGACGAGTCGATCATCTGCACCTGGACGACGAGCCTGGCGCTGGCCACCGACGCGGTCAACCGCGGTACCCGGCTGCTCCGTTCCCACCGGGTCGAGTCGGTCAGCCCCGGCGACGGGCACACCGTGCTGCACACCGGCGCGGGCGAGGTCCGCGCCCGCTGGGTGGTCAACGCCGCCGGGCTCGGCAGCGACGCGCTCGACGCCCGCTTCGGCTTCGACCGCTTCCACCTGAACCCCCGGCGCGGCGAACTGCTGGTCTACGACAAGCAGGCGCGGCCGCTGGCCGACCGGATCGTGCTGCCCGTGCCGTCCAAGCTCGGCAAGGGCGTGCTGATCAGCCCGACCATCTACGGCAACGTCATGCTCGGCCCCACCGCCGAGGACCTGACCGACCGCACGGACAGCTCCACCACCGAGGAGGGCTACGCCTTCCTGCTGGAGAAGGGCGAGCGCATCATGCCCGAGCTGCTGCGCGAGGAGGTCACCGCCGCCTACGCCGGACTCCGCGCCGCCAGCGACGTCCCCGACTACACCGTCGAGGTCAGCGCGGAGCGACGGTACGCGGTCGCGGGCGGCATCCGCTCCACCGGACTGACCTCCGCGATGGCGGTCGCCGAGTACCTCGTGGGGCTGCTCGGCGAGGCCGGGCTGCCGCTCACCGAACGCCCCGAGCTGCCCGAGCCGCCGGTGATGCCGAACATCGGGGAGGCGGCGCTCCGCCCGTACCAGGACGCCGAACGCATCGCGCGGGACCCGGAGTACGGCGCCGTGACCTGCTTCTGCGAGCGCGTGACCCGGGGCGAGATCCGCGACGCGCTGCGAAGCACCATCCCGGCGCGCGACCTCGGCGGGCTGCGCCGCCGCACCCGCGCGATGAACGGCCGCTGCCAGGGCTTCTACTGCGGCGCGGAGGTGACGGGAATGCTGGAGGACGCGCTCCGCGAGGCCGGGCCGGAGACCGAGCCGCCGACGCCCCACCCCACGGCCACCGGCTCCGCCGCCGCGTCCGGCTCCGGGGGGTGCGCGTGCCACGAGGCCGGGACACCGTGCCGCGAGGCCGGGGAGCCCCCGTCTGCGCGGCCAGCACAGACACCGCAGCCACCGCGGACGCGCCCGGGCGGCAGAACCACCGACACCACCGGCACCACCGGCAGGGAGGGCACGCGATGAGCACGGCACGTACCCGGCTCGAACCCGAGGTCGTCATCGTCGGAGCCGGGCCCGCGGGGCTGCGCGCCGCTCAGGAGCTGGCGCCCCGGGTGCCCGGCGAGGTCCTCGTCCTCGACCGCGAGCGGCGGGCGGGCGGCATCCCCCGGCACTGCGCGCACACCGGCTTCGGAATCCGCGACCGCCACCGCGTCCTGAGCGGACCGGCCTACGCGGAGCGGATGGTGCGGGACGCCGAGGAGTCCGGCGCGGTACTCCGCACCGGCGCGATGGTCACCGGCTGGTCGCCCGGCGGCGGCCTGGAGGTGACCACACCGGACGGCCTGCTGGAGGTGTCCGCTCCGGCGGTGGTGCTCGCCACCGGCGCCCGGGAGCGCCCGCGCACCGCCCGGCTGATCCCCGGCCACCGGGCCGCCGGGGTCTACACCACCGGCTTCCTCCAGAACCTCGTCCACCTGCGGCAGCGCGAGGTCGGCCGCCGGGCGGTGATCGTCGGCAGCGAGCTGGTCAGCTGGTCGGCGGTGCTGACCCTGCGCCACGCGGGCTGCCGGACGGTCCTGATGACCAGCGAACACCCGCGCCCCGAGGCGTACTCGCTCTTCTCCCAGCCGGGCAGGCACCTGCTGCGGGTGCCGGTGCGCACCCGCACCCGGGTACGCCGCGTGCTCGGCAGCCCGTACGTCGAGGCCGTGGAGGTCGAGGACCTGGACACCGGCGCGCGGGAGATCGTCGAGTGCGACACCGTGGTGCTCACCGGCGACTGGATCCCCGACAACGAGCTGGTCCGCTCGGCCGGGCTGGAGCTGGACCCCGGCACGCTGGGACCGGTCGTCGACGCCGAACTGCGCACCGACCGCCCCGGCGTCTTCGCCGCGGGCAACCTGCTGCACCCCGTCGACACCGCCGACATCGCGGCGCTCGACGGACGGCAGGTGGCGACCACCGTGCTCGACCACCTCGCCGGGCGCGTTCCCGGTGAACGGCGGGTACGGATCGTGGCCGACGCCCCGCTGCGCTGGATCTCCCCGATGGTGCGCCGGGTCGGGGACCGCACCCCGGCCCGCAACCGGCTGCTGGCCTGGGTGGACCGCTACGTTCCGGCCCCCCGGGTGGTGATCAGCCAGGGTGGGCGGGTCGTCGCCCAGCGGCGGCTGGCGTGGCCCGCGGTGCCCGGCCGGGTCTTCCGCGTCCCGGGCGACCTGCTCAACGCGGCGCGGCCGGACGGCGGCGAGGTCCGGGTGTCCATCCGCTGACCGGTCGCTCCCGCCGTCCCGGGCGACCGGACCTCCCGGGGCGACCGGGAACGTCCGGGACGTCCGGGCTCCGGCGGGCAGGGCGACGGCAGGCAGGGCGACGGCGGCCGGGGCGGCCCGGTGATCACCTGCGCCCCGGGCGGATGAACGCGCTGACCGGGTCGTCTACCATGGTCGACGCGGCAGACGAGCCGAGTGGACGGCCGCGTCAGGACCTGGTCCTGCCGAGGAACGTCCGGACTCCACAGGGCAGGGTGGTGGCTAACGGCCACCCGGGGTGACCCGCGGGAAAGTGCCACAGAAAACAGACCGCCGGGGGCCTCGTCCCCGGTAAGGGTGAAACGGCGGTGTAAGAGACCACCAGTGCCCAGGGCGACCTGGGCAGCTCGGTAAACCCCACCCGGAGCAAGGTCAAGAGGGGCCACTCGTGGCCCTGCGCGGACGATCGAGGGCTGCCCGCCCGAGTCCGCGGGTAGACCGCAGGAGGCCGGCGGCAACGTCGGCCCTAGATGGATGGCCGTCTCCCGGCCGACCGCGAGGTCGTCCGGCGACAGAATCCGGCGTACAGCTCGACTCGTCTGCCGCTTCCCACCCCGCCCCCACCGGGCCGCTCCCCGAGCCCTCCCCTCTCCCTCGTCTCGCCCCGTCCCTCCCCCGACTCCCCATCTCGCTTCCCCATCTCCCGTCCCCCGTACGGCCGTTGGCCGCCCCGCGTCTGGGATGGCCCACGTGCGGCGGACCGCCCGGCGACCCGGGGTGGGCCGCCCGGCGTTCACCGGCCGGTGACCGACGAGCCGTCAGCCACAGAACCGGTGGGGATCCGCCCGGGGTTCACCGAAGAGCTCCACGAACAGCGCACCTCCCGTCCGGTCGAGAGGGAACTCCGCGCTGTCGTACCGGAGTTCGTCGATCCAGGGCGGTCCGGACCGCCCGTCGTACGGAGGGCGTCCACCGGGGCCGCGTACCGGCCCGGCGCCGCCGTACCGGTACGTCTGCTGCTCGTACCGGCGGAACGTGCCTGATTCCACGGTGTATTCGTCTGTGTGCACAGCCGTCACTCCACTCCCCGCGAGTTGGCCCGGCCAGCATGCCAACCGGCGGGCCCGGGCGCGCCCCCTTAAACCGGCGGTGGCCGCACGGGCCCCACCGGCACCGCGCCCCGGCACCCCGGTCCCACCCCGGGCACCGGCCCCGAAACCCGCCCGGAACCGCCGGGATCGCCCAACTCACGGCGCTGGAAAAGCCGTTGCCCCGTTCGTCACGGTGCGGTTCCATCTCCGGCGATGCGTACCGAGAGCCCCGGCCCCGAATCCGCCCCGGACCACACGGAGTTCGTCACCACCCGTGCCGGGCACCTGCTGCACACGGAAACCTTCGAACCGGCCACCCCGTCCGCCTCCACACCCCGGACACTGCTGATGATCATGGGCGGTAACGCGCCCTGCTTCGCCTTCCCCAGCCCCCTCTGCCGGGCGATAGCCGACGCCGGACACCGCGTCGTCCGCTACGACCACCGGGGGGCCGGGTACTCCTCGCCCGTCCACCACCCGGCGGAGAGCTACGCGTTGGACGACCTGGCCTCGGACGCGGCCGAGGTCGTGGAGGGCCTGCGCCTCGGCGCCCCCGTTGTCTACGGGATCTCCACCGGCGGCGCCGTCGCGCAGCTCCTCGCGCTCGACCATCCCGAACGGGTCAGCGGGCTGGTACTGATGGCGACCTCACCGGACTACAACGTGACACCGAGCCTGCCCCCGGAGAGCGGACTGCCCCTGCCGGGACCGGAGTGGCGGTCACTGGTCGAGTCACTGGCGGCCTCCCCACCGACCGTCCACGCGGAGGTGGTGGAGAGCTTCCTGGACGCCTGGCGGGTCTGCGTGGGCCCGGAGACGCCCTTCGACGAGGGCCACTGGCGCGGCCTCGTCGAGCGGACGCTGAGCCTGCCCGGCAACCCGACCCCCGGCGCGCACCAGGGACCCGCCGTCGACGCCGCCCCACCGCGCACCGAACGGCTCGCCGCCGTACGCGTTCCCACCCTGGTGATCCACGGCGGTCAGGACGTCGTGCTGCCGCCCGAGCACGGCCGGGCCCTCGCCGCCGCGATCCCGGACGCCCGGTTGGTCGAGATCCCCGAACTCGGCCACATGTTCACGCCCGAGTTCGCGCCCCGCCTGGCCGAACTCCTCGTGGAACACCTGGAGTCGACACCAGCCCCGACCGTCAGCTGAGCAGGGTGGCCCCGCCAGCACCCACGGGACCACCTCCCCAGCGACGGTGGGCCCACCACCGGCGGGCCCACCTCCGGTGGCGCCCGCTTCACTGCCGTCAACAGTCATCTGTGCGGGGGGTGTTGGGGTGGGAGTGGCCGGTGATGTAGGCGGCGCGGTGGCCGTTGAGGGCGTTGCGGACGGCGGTACGGACACGGTTGAGCTGGTGGGGCGCGAGGTAGTACGGCAGTTCGTCCAGGGGGACGAACCGGTGGTCGCTCAGCTCGTGTTGGGGCAGGACGATGGGGGTGGTGGGGTGCAGTACGCCACCGTTGAAGACAAAGTTGAGCCCTTCGCGGTGGGGTGGGTTGGCGGACATGTGGTGGACGGTGAGCAGGTCACCGGGTTCGACGCGCTGACCGGTCTCCTCCAGCAGCTCACGGCGGAAGGCGTCGTGCAGGTCCTCGTCGGGCTGCGCGCAGCCGCCGGGCAGGCCCCAGGGGTGGGGGTCGCCCTTCTCCTTCCGGTAGATCTTCTCCACGAGCAGGATGTGACCCTCGGGGTTGGTGATCAGCGCGAGGGCTCCCAGGCGCCGTCCGGGCGGGTGGCTGAAGTCGTACTCGGTGTGCATGGTCCTCGATCTCGTCCTTCGTCTGTCGTGGATTGAACTGACCTGTGTGTCAGGGGTGTTGGGCTCGCGTGTGTGTCAGGGGCGTTGGGCTTGGCCTGCGGTCGGGCAGTGGGTGGGTATGTGCCCGCCGGGTGGTGGGCCGGATGGGCCGGGTGGGCCTTCTGGTGGCGCGGCGGGTCGGCAGGCGGCGAGGGCCACCGCGAGGGTGAGCAGGGCGGTCACGCAGGTCAGCGCCACCGCCAGGATCGGCCGGTCCAGCTCGGGCGGGCACCGGTAGCCGTCCGGGTCGCCCAGGACGCCGGAGCCGGGCGGCTCGGCGAGGGGGCCGGGGCAGGGCGGCTCGCTCAGGGCGCCGAGGCAGGGCGGGGTGTGTTCGCCACCTGATGGGGGCGGTGGGCCGGGGCCCGACGCGGGGGAAGGGTCCAGAACCGTCTGCCGCGAGGCGGGAGTTGGCGTGGGAGGCACGGTCAATCGCCGTTCGGTCGCCGTTCGGTCGGGGAAGTCATCGTTCAGGGGAAGTCAGAGGTAGAGCTGTCGGCCGCAGGTGCCGCAGTGGGTCTTGCCCTCGCGGACGACGGTGGTGGGGTGATCGCAGCCCGTCACGCAACGGCGGTCACAGAGACCGGTCATGGCTGCTCCTCGGGTACCACAGCGGCGAGTTCGACGAGGGACGCGAGACGCGCGCCCCGTGCGCCGACGGACGGCTCACGTCAACGTTGCGCGGCGGTAGTTCAGCTGTCGTGCGGTCCGGCTCCGGAGGATCGCCGGGGGTGGGCGTCAACTCCGGTGGTGAGACCGGCGACGGGAGTCCGGCACCGATCGGCGTGCGCAAGGGAGCGGTCAACTCCCGGTTGCGCGCCCGCTCCAGGGTGGTCAGCTGACGCAGACACGGGACACAGCCGAACAGCGCCAGCCGACCCCACGGCATCGCCACCGTCCGGAACGGCGTCACCCGCACGTCCTCCCGTCCGCAGTACAGGCCACAGCGTCCCGTGGACCACGCTCCGAACCCGCGTGGCAGGAACTCGTCCGGCGGCTCCGGCTCCCCCTCAACCGCCGCCTCCGGGGCACGAGACGACAGGGCACACCACAGGTAGACCGCCACCACCGCACCGGCCGCGACCACGTAACCGACCGCCTGCGCCCAGCCGTTCACCGTCGCCCCCAGCACAGCAACCAGCCCGCCGCCCAGATCCGGGCCACCACCCGGTACACCCTCACCACTCCGACCCCTCATCCGCGCACTTCCGCAACACGGCCGCCAACTCCCGCGCCGTCGCCAGACCGCACCGACCCAGATCAACCAGCGGACGCAGGCCCGCGCCGGTACAGGTGATCGGATCCAGCCCCAGAGTCGGCAACCGCACCCCCACCCCGGCCAACGCCTCGCGTAATTCCTCCCGCGCTTCCTCCGCCTCAGCGAGGGGCCTTTTCTTCAAACCGCCTTGGACGTCGGTCACTTCATCTCTCCCCTGTGTCTGGTGAATCACGAATGCACAAGAAGACGACTCTCGCCTCCACAGCGGGATTTCACGGCCGCTCCAGCCAGCGGCGCACCCATCCGCAGCGGGAGCCTCCACGCGCTTCCGTCGCCGCCCGTGTCGACCGGAGGTCGACTCAGGCAGGTATGGGTTCTGGAATGGCACGGTGCCCAGTTCGGCGGCCCAGGAGTGGCTGGCACGCATGACCGTGAGTTGCCGCTGATGCGGCACGGCACACAACACACGTTCGGGGGACGCCGAGTTGTACGGGTGGTGTCAGACTGACGGGCATGGCCGCTCCTCTCCGTAGTGGAAGCACTACCGAGCAGCAGCAGAGTGGCCTACTGCCAGAGGGCGTTCAACCTGTCACTTGCGAACGGAAGGAAGGTGAACGCGCGTTGAACCGAAACGAGTTGAACCCGGACGCCTCCCCTGAAGCGGCATACGGAGCACGTTTACGCAGCCTGCGAGAGGCACGCGGCTGGACTCAGGAGGAGCTGGCCGAGCATTCGGAATACTCCAGCGTCCATATCTCAGCCGTTGAAAATGGTCGCAAGCCTCCGACTCTCCGGTTTTCGCGTAGCCTGGATCGCGTATTCGACCTGGAGGGCACAGCGGACTCGTTCGAGCGCGAGTACCGCGAGATCAAGCACGGAAGTCTGCTGGAAGGCTTCCCGGAATACATCGGGTACGAGGGTCGGGCCGTAGAGATCCGAATGTTCGAGGTCGGGCTCATCCCTGGCCTGTTGCAGACATCCGCGTACGCCCGGACCGTGGCCGACGGCGACGTGCAGCGTGGGGCCATCACCCCCGAACAGGCCGAGGAGCGCGTCGCGTTCCTCGCGGAGCGGCAGGACGCGCTGGCGCGGCCCAAGCCCCCCATGGTGATGGTGGTGATGGACGAGAGCTGTCTCCGTCAGGAGGTCGGCGGCGCCGAGGTCATGCGAGACCAGCTCCAGCGACTGATCGACGTCGCCTCCCTCCCCAACTGGGTGCTCCAGGTGTCACCCTTCGACATGGGGGCACGTCGCTCGTTCAACCTCCCGATCAACCTCCTCACCCTGCCCGACCGGTCCGTAGCCGCCTACGCCGAGTCACAGGCACGGGGACATCTGGAGCGTGAAAGCTCGGCCGTGCTACCGATGTTGATGGCATACCATCAGTTGCAGGCTGAGGTGCTATCTCAGGCGGCGTCCGTGGCCATGATTGAGCAGGTACGAAAGGGCATTCCGTGACTCCCGATTCCCCCCGCTGGTTCAAGTCCTCCTACAGCAGCAACGGCGGTAACTGCGTCGAGGTCGCCGCCAACGTCCCCGGCGTCGTCCCGGTCCGCGACAGCAAGGACCCGCACAGCCCGGAGCTGAGCGTCCCCACGCCCGGGTGGTCATCGTTCGTCACCGCCATCAAGGGCGGCGAGTTCGGCAACTGAACCTCCACCGAAGACGCCCGACGCCGACCGCCGCCACCCACTGGCGCGAAAACGGCGAACGCTCTCGGTGCCGTGCATGACCACACGGCACCGAGAGCACCGTCATGTCAGGGGCACCGCCTTCCCAGCCAAAGACGACGCCCATATCCCGGAGTCGCCCCCTCCAAGGGCCACAGCGAAGGAACACAGACGACATGACGGAACACACCAACAACGCCTCCACACCGCGTACTTGGCGCACGTCCTCCTACAGCAGCAACGGCGGTGACTGCGTCGAGGTCGCCGCCAACGTCCCCGGCGTCGTCCCGGTCCGCGACAGCAAGGACCCGCACAGCCCGGAGCTGAGCGTCCCCCAGACCAGTTGGTCATCGTTCCTGGCCTCCATCAAGGAAGGAACACGGACGACATGACTGACCACATCAACAACGCCTCCACACTGCACGGTTGGCGCAAGTCCTCACACAGCAACACGAACAGCGGGAGCTGCGTCGAGATCATCGACGGCCACCCGCGAGGCATCCCCGTCCGCGACAGCAAGACCCCGAGCGGCCCCGCACTCGTCATCCCCACCACGGGCTGGTCAACGTTCGTCACCGCCATCAAGGGCGGCGAGTTCGACAACTGAACCGCCACCGAAGACGCTCAACGTCAACCGCCACCACTGGCGCGAAAACGGCAAACGCTCTCGGTGCCGTGCATGACCACACGGCACCGAGAGCACCGTCATGTCAGGGGCACCACCTTCCCAGCCAAAGACGGCACCCACACCCCAAAGTCGCCCCCCGAGGGCCACAGCGAAGGAGCACAGACGACATGACGGATCACACCAACACCGCCTCCACACCGCGTACTTGGCGCACGTCCTCCTACAGCAGCAACGGCGGTGCCTGCGTCGAGGTCGCCACCAACATCCCCGGCGTCGTCCCGGTCCGCGACAGCAAGGACCCGCACAGCCCGGAGCTGAGCGTCCCCACGGCCGGCTGGTCAACGTTCGTCAGCGCCATCAAGGGCGGCGAGTTCGGCGTCTGAGAGCGCCGCCCGCCGGTGAGCGGGCGGCCCGGATGGACGGGGCCGACCACCCGCGCAGGGCTCACTGAGCGTGGGACACCGTGAGGGCCACGACCATGGCGGCGCAGATGGTCACCTTCATGGGGGTCAGGCGGTGGGCCAGGCGTGCGTCCCAGTCCTGGACGTCGCCGGAGGCCAGGCGCGTCACCGGGGACAGCGCGCGGCCCAGCGCGAAGCCCAGGCCGACGGCGATTGGTGTGGCCACCGGGCCGCCGGTGAGCAGCACGCCGAGGGCGATCACGTAGGGCGCGCTGGCCGAGACGTAGGTGCGCACCCCGGTGCCCAGCTCGAAGCCGAACTGCAAGGTGCCGCGCATGAGGTCACGTTGGAGGACGTCCTGCGGGATCTGCCGGGCGTTCTGCGGCATCGGGAACCGGAGGACGCCCGCGTCGCGCAGCAGCGCGAGGACGGCCGCCGCGACGATCGCCGCGTGTCGCCACTCCGGTGGGACCGGTGACAGCAGCCCGGAGAACAGCCACAGGACCATGGCCGACAGCAGCGCGCCGAGGAGCAGCCCCACGGTGAGCGCGGCCAGCACGGTGGCCTGTCGATTCGGTGCCCGCCAACCTGGCGTGGCCAGCGCGTAGGCGCTGTTCCGGGTTCAAACGGAGCCGGACAGCGAGAAGCCCGCTAGGCCGCCGGTCACCGCCCAGGTCAGGGTCGGTGAGTGGAACGCGGCCAGCAGGACGGCGAGGACCAGGACGGCGGTCGGCGCCGCCGGGTCGGTCAGCCGTCCGCGCCAGGCCCCGGCGGTGGCGCCGGTGTGCCCGGAGCCGGGTGCCATCAGACGAAGCCCGTCATCATGCGCCAGGTCTCCGGTCCGACGATGCCGTCGACCTCAAGTTCACGCAGGGTCTGGAACTTGGTGACGCCGTCCTTGGTGGCCGGGCCGAAGACCCCGTCGACGGCGACGTCGTAGCCGTGTTTCTTGAGCAGCCGCTGGACGCCGCGCACCGCGTGGTTGTCGTCGCCGCTCCTGGTGGTCACCACGAGCTTGGGCCAGGTCTTGGCGTCGACCTTGCCGGTCTGTTCCAGGCTCTCGGCGGCCTGGAACGCCTTGACCTGGGTCTCGGTGTCCGGGCCGAAGATGCCGTCGGCCTCGGTGGTGAAGCCGCCGTGGGTGACGAGGTGCTGTACCGCGTAGACGTCCGGGCCCTTCGAACCGTCGCCCACCGTCGGCCAGTTGATGGCGCCGGGGCAGCCGCAGTCGGTGGTGTAGCGGCAGATGGACTTCACCCATCCCGACTCCGTCTGGCGGTACCCGTCGTGGCAGCGGCGCTCGATTCCGCAGCCGCAGTTGCCGCAGGGGTCGCTGTACCGCCACAGCCAGCCGTCGTACGTTCCCGAGTAGCACTGGTTGGGGCGGAGTATCCAGGTCACGCCGTCGTTCTTGTGGAAGCCGACGTGTTCACCGGACACCTCGCAGGCGTCCGCGAAGACGGTGCTCGGGCCGCAGCCCGGGGAGCAGTCGTGGTCGGAGGCGTAGGAGGGGCAGTCGCCGGTCCAGATGTCGTACCCGTCGGCGTACGCCTCGCGGGTCACCGAGAAGACGCCCAGGGCGGCGAATCCGACCGCGGTCGTGGCCTGGACGAACCGGCGCCGGGGCATCGCGAAGCCCGCCGGGACGCGTGGCCGGCGCGTCCCCCGGGGGCGGGAGGCGGTGGCGGAGGTGGCCGGGGCGGCACCCGGCCGTCGCAGCATCGGGACGTCGTCGAGTGTGGGCATCAGGAACTCCTGACCTGATCAGGACGGGCGGAATCCAGCAGCCCCAGCAACGCCGAGGCGGAACCGAGGGGTTCGGAACGGGCGACGCGTCCGGTGGCGTCGACGAGCACGGCGTACGGGGTGGCGATGGCGTCGTATACGTCGAAGAGGTCCAGCCGTCCGGTGAGGATCGGCACCCGGGCGTCGGTGACGGCGACCGTGGGTTCGGCGTAGACGGCCCGTATCGCGGGAAGCCGGTCGCCGCCCTCGCCCCTGAGCCGGTCGCTGGCCGCCGACAGGACGTCCTCGCAGGTCTGGCAGGTGTCGCTGAGGAAGAGGAGGAGGACGTCGCCGTCCGGGGGGTCGTCGGCGATCTCGCCGTCCCGGCCCAGGAGTTCGCCGATCGCGGGAGCGGGCTGGCCGGGCTCGATGCCCGCGCGTCGCGGGGACGCGCCCCGGGTACCGGTCCCGATCCCGGTCCTGGTCAGCTGGTGCACCTGACGGACGAGCCCGGCGACCACGAACGCCAGCAGGGCGATCGCGACCCAGGAGGCGAGGAGGGCGCTGGTCACGAAGTTCACGGTGCGGCGTCTCCTTCGGCCGGGTTGTGCAGGGCGAGCGGCAGGAACCACAGCAGCCCGGTGAACGTGAGGGTCGCCAGCGTCACCGTGGCCAGTTCGGCCGGGTCACCGAACGGCGGGCGGGCCGACCCGGCCAGCAGGGCGCCCGCCACGGCGAGCAGCGCGTAGGTGAGCGCGCGGCCAGCCGCCCAGCCGCTGAGCGGGATGTCCGTCCGGTGGCAGCCGCAGGGGCCGCCGCGGCCGCTGGCCAGGACGTGGCGGAGGTACCCGGCGTAGCCGCCGAACAGGGCCGCGCTCGCGGCAAGTACGAGGACCAGCGCGGTCCGGCCGCCGCTGACCAGCGCGACGACGCCCGCCACCCCGAGCAGCCCCTCCACCGCTGGCAGGGCCGCGGCCGCCCAGGGGATGAGGCGGCGGGGCAGGGTCCGGTGCCGCCGCAGCGCGTCCCTCAGCACGCCGGGACCGGCGATGTGCGAGCCGCAGCCGACGAGCAGGCTGAACAGCACGACGCCGGTCGCCACGGGGCCGAAGAACGTCGACATCCGGTCAGTCCGCGATGCGCAGGGTCAGCCGCCCGACCCGGTCGGGTACGCGCTCGACGTCGGTGTCCGCGAGCGGGACGACCGTCGCCCAGACCGTGGGGTTGGACAGGACGAAGAAGGGCTTGCCGTCGGACAGGGTGTCCCGGTACAGCTCGCCGGACCTGACCGAGACGCCCTTCCAGGGCGGCAGTTGGGCCGTGTCGTCGGCGGTCACCCGGGACATCTCGACGACTCCGAGCCCCGGGACCTCCTTGATGACGTTGGCCGGGCGGGTGAAGCGGCTGCCCGCGGCGGACTCGGGGTTCAGGGTGATGCCCTCGTCGTGTTCGGCGAGGTGCAGCGTGCGCAGCATGCCGAGGACGTCCCGGACCTCCATCCCGTAGACCCGGGTCACCAGCGAGAAGCGTCTGCCCTGCCAGACGACGAGCATGGGTCTTTCCACGATCTTGGACTGGGCGTCGTACTCGGGTTTCACCGCCGTGCGGAGCGTTCCGCCCCGGAAGGACAGTTCCGAGTCGAAGGTGGTGATCCCGAGCGAGGCGGCGACGTCGTCGCCCAGGGTGGCCAACCCGGCGGTGAACGCCACCAGTTTGCCGTTGACGGTCACCTCGGCGGCCGAGGTGAACGGCCGCTCCAGGTCGAGTTCGCTTCCGAGGCGGTATGCCGTGCCGTCGAGGGCACGGAGGTCGACGGTGGCGGCTAAGGCCATGGTGCCCTCCCGGTTCCGGACGGATGACGCGGAACGCTAATGAGACCCGCGGCTGACTGTCAATGGACAGTCAAGAACTTCCGGAAGCCGCGCGCCCGCCGTCAGTCCCGTACGACGAGCGGGAGGGGGCCGGGCGGGCGGATCTCGCCGATGACCGGGTGGCCCGGCAGTTCGCCCGCGAGCAGCAGTCCGCCGGAGGTCTGCGCGTCGGCCAGCAGCAGACGGTCCTCGTGGGAAACGGAGCCGAAGTCGGTGAACGGAGTGATCCATTCCAGGTTGCGCCGGGTTCCCCCGCTGACGAAACCGTCCGCGACCGCTTTCCGGGCATCCGGGAGAAAGGGGACCGCCGAGGAATGGATGACGGCGGTCACGTTCGCCGCGCGCGCGAGTTTGTACAGGTGGCCCAGCAGCCCGAAGCCCGTCACATCGGTACCGGACCTGATGCCGGACTCCACGGCGGCCCGGGAGGCGTCCCGGTTGAGCGTCGCCATGGTCTCCACCGCCTCCGGGAACACCGTGCCGGTCGCCTTGTGGCGGGAGTTGAGCACGCCGGTGCCCAGCGGTTTCGTCAGGGTCAGCGGCAGACCGGGGGTCGCGGCGTCCATCCGCAGCATCCGGTCCGGGTGGACGACGCCGACCACGGACATGCCGTACTTCGGCTCCGGGTCGTCGACGCTGTGCCCTCCGCCCACATGACAACCGGCGGCGTGCGCGACGTCCCGGCCCCCGCTGAGCACCCTGGCCGCCAGCTCCAGCCCCAGCCTCTCGCGGGGCCAGCCGAGCAGGTTGACGGCGGTGACCGGGACACCGCCCATCGCGTACACGTCGGAGAGCGCGTTGGCCGCCGCGATCCGGCCCCAGTCGTACGGGTCGTCGACCACGGGGGTGAAGAAGTCCGCCGTGGTGACGATGGCGCGTTCAGCGTCGAGCCGTGCCACCGCCGCGTCGTCCCCACCGCCGTCGAGGCCGACCAGCAGCTCCAGGGCCGGGTCCACGGGGGTGCCGTGCGCTCCGGACACCCCGGCCACCAGGGCGTCCAGCTCGCCCGGCGGGATCTTGCAGGCACAACCCCCGCCATGTGCCAGCTGGGTGAGGCGGGGGAGGTCGTCGGCGCGGGGTTCGTCCATGCGCGGTGAAGCTACCCCTCCGGTGGCCGGAGCGGGAGGGGCGAACCCCGCCGGTAGCGCCCGCCTCCCGCCGTCCGCCTCCCGCACGGCTCTCCCGGGCGGCTCGGGGCCACGGCGCGGCGGAGCCTATACTCCCCGGCGGAGGCGGGCAGGCGCCTGGTGGCCCTCACGGTCTTCAACACCGATGTGGCCGGGAACCCCGGCCAGGCGGGTTCGATTCCCGTACGCCTCCGCGGGAGAGCCGATGGACGACAGACGACGCGTACCCCGCACCGACACCGTGCTCGCGGAACCCGAACTCGTGGCCGCGAGCGAGCGGTTGGGCCGGACCCTGGTGCGCGAGGCCGTCGCGGCCGCCCTGGAGCTGGTCCGCCGGGGAACGCTGGACGCCGAACTGGCCGCCGCCACCGCCCTGTCGCTGCTGCCGCCCACCGCCACCCGGCTGCTGCCGGTACTCAACGCCACCGGTGTCCTCGTCCACACGAACCTCGGACGGGCACCGCTCTCCGCCGCCGCGCGGGAGGCGCTGCTGACCGCCGCGGGATGCGCGGACGTCGAGTTCGACCTCGCGACCGGGCGCCGGGGCCCACGCGGGGCGGGCGCCACGGCGGCCCTCGCGGAGGCGGTTCCGGCGGCCGAGGCGGCGCACCTCACCAACAACAACGCGGCGGCCCTGGTACTCGCCGCGACCGCGCTGGCCAGGGACCGGGAGATCGTCATCAGCCGGGGCGAACTGGTGGAGATCGGGGACGGGTTCCGGATTCCGGAGCTGCTGGAGAGCACCGGCGCCCGGCTGCGGGAGGTGGGGACCACCAACCGGACCCACCTCGCCGACTACGCCGCCGCGACCGGCCCGCGCACCGGCCTCGTCCTGAAGGTGCACCCCTCCAACTTCGCGACAACCGGCTTCGTCTCCTCGGTCGGCGTCCGCGAACTGGCCACCCTGGGCGTGCCCGTGGTGTTCGACATCGGCTCCGGGCTGCTCGGCCCCCACCCGGCGCTGCCGAACGAGCCGGACGCGACCTCCGCGCTCCGCGCCGGAGCGGGCCTCGTCACGGCCAGCGCCGACAAACTGCTGGGCGGTCCACAGGCCGGGCTGATCCTGGGCACCGAGGACCTGGTCGGCCGGTTGCGCCGTCACCCCCTGGCGCGGGCGCTGCGGGTGGACAAGCTCGCGCTGGCCGCGCTGGAGGCCACCCTGCGGGGACCGGAGCCCCCCGTCGCCCGGGCGCTCACCGCCCCCGCCGACGGGCTGCTGGCCCGAGCCGAGGCCCTGGCGGGCACGCTGCGGGACAAGGGCGTGGACGCGACCGCCACGGTGACCGAGGCGCGGGTGGGCGGCGGGGGCGCCCCGGACACCGTCCTGCCCAGCGCGGCGGTCCGGCTTCCGCTGGCGCTGGCCCCGACGCTGCGGGCCGGGCGCCCGGCGGTGGTGGGTCGGCGGCACGCGGGCGGACTCCTGCTCGACCTGCGGACGGTCGCCCCGGAGGACGACGACGCGCTGGCCACGGCGGTGCTGGCCGCCGCTACCGGGCGGCACGGCGCGGGCGCCTGACCGTGTTCGTCCTCGCCACGGCAGGCCATGTCGACCACGGCAAGTCCACCCTGCTGCGGGCCCTCACCGGCAGCGACCCCGACCGGCTCAGCGAGGAGCGGCGGCGCGGCCTCACCCTCGACCTGGGCTTCGTGTGGAGCGCCACGCCCGACGGACGGCCGCTGGCCTTCGTCGACGTACCGGGCCACCAGCGCTACCTCGCCAACACCCTCGCCGGTGTCGGCAGCGCTCCGGCCGTGCTGTTCGTGGTGGCGGCGGACGAGGGCTGGAAACCGCAATCCCAGGAACACCTCGACGCCGTCGACGCGTTCGGTGTCGGCACCGGGCTGCTGGTGGTGACCCGCGCCGACCTCGCCGACCCGTCCGCCGCGCTGGCGCAGTCCCGTGAACGCCTCGCGGGCAGCGGTCTCGGGGCCGTGGACGCGGTGGCGGTCAGCGCCCGTACCGGCGCCGGACTCGACGCCCTGCGGGGCGCGTTGGGGACGCTCGCCGCCGCCGCTCCGCCGGCCGACGTGGACGCTCCGGTACGGCTGTGGCTGGACCGGGCGTTCACGGTCGAGGGGGCGGGCACGGTGGTCACCGGCACCCTGACCGGGGGCCGGATCAGCGTCGGGGACGACCTCGAACTCGCCCCCGGGGGACGGCCGGTGACCGTCCGCGGCCTGCGGTGCCTGGGCGCCGAGGCGGAGACGGTGGCCGCGCCCGCCCGGGTCGCGGTCAACCTGCGCCGTACGCCCCGGGCGGTGGTGCGGCGGGGGCAGGCCCTGGTCGCCCCGGGGCGCTGGTGGCGTACCGACACGGTGGACGTGCGGCTCAACGAGGACGGGGTGACGCTCCCCGCCGAACCGCTGGTCCACTGCGGTACGGCGATGACCAGCGCGCGGGTGCGCCCCCTGGGGCCGGGGGCCGCGCGGATCCGGTTGCGGACACCGCTGTACCTGCACCTCGGCGACCGGCTGCTGCTCCGCGACCCCGGGTCCCGGCGGCTGACCGGGGCGCTGGTGCTGGACGTGGCGCCGCCGGAGCTGACCCGCCGGGGGGCGGCGGCGGACCGGGCCCGGAGGCTGGCGGCCCTGGACGGCGGCACCGAACTGGCCGTCCAGCTCCGCCGGTTGGGGCTGGGGCACCGGGACGAGCTGCGGGCGATGGGCGTCCGAATGCCCGCGGCCCACCCGCCGGAGACGGCGGACGGTCCCACCGCCGGGGACGTGGTGCGTGCCGGGGAATGGCTGCTGGACCCCGCGTACGCGGCCAGGCTGGGGGCCGAGCTGGAGGAGGCGGTGACCGCGCGCCAGCGGTCGCGGCCCCTCGATCCCGGTCTCCCGGTGACCGAGGCGCGGCGGGCGCTCGGCCTCCCGGGGGCGGAGCTGGTCGAGGCGCTGGCGGCGGAGCGGCTGCTGGTGCGCGACGGCAGGGTGTACCGGCGGGACGTCCCGGCGCCGCTGCCGGAGCCCCTGCGGGACGCGGCCCGGGAACTGGACGCCGACTTCCGGGCCGCCCCCTTCCGGGCGCCGACTGGGGAGCGGCTGCGGGAACTGGGCCTGACCCGGCGGGAGTTGGCCGCGCTGGTCCGGGAGGGCCGGGTCTCCCGCTTCGGCGACGTCCACCTGCCGCCCGACGCGGCGGACCGGGCTGCGGACCAACTCCGGGCGCTCCGGGGGCCGTTCACCGTGGGGGACTGCTGCCGGGCGCTGGACACCAGCCGCCGGGTGGCCATCCCGCTGCTGGAGCACCTCGACCGGACCGGGGTGACGCGCCGGGACGCCGTCACCGGCCGCCGTACGCTCGGGGACGGCTGACCGGCGGAGCGGCCGGTGCCGCCGCCCTCCCGCGCCCGTCCGGAGCCCGGGCCCCGAGCGCCCCTGCCGGTGGCCGGTGGTCAGGGGGACGCGTCAGAGGTCGTCGAGCTGGACCAGTCCGTCCTCGATCGCCCGCGCCAGGAGCGCGGCCTTGGTCGGCGCCTGGCGGCCGCTCATCGCGTACTTGACGCGGATGTGCTCAAGGTGGGTGTTGACGGTGTGCGGCGAGATGCCGAGCCGCCGGGCGACGAACGCCTTGGACTCGGACTGGAACCACTCGATCAGCACCTCGGTCTCCCGGGCCGACAGCGCCGGACGGCTGGCGGACCGGTCCCCGGCGAGCGCCCCGGCCAGCGCGGGCGGCGTGTACCCGCGTCCCTCCGCCGCGGTGAGGGTGGCCTCCAGCAGGTGGTCGGCGCCCTCCGCCTTCGTCAGGTAGCTCAACGCGCCCAGCTCCAGGCACTGGAGGGCCGTCGCGTCGTCGGCGCGCATCGAGTACACGACCACGCGCCGACCCGCCTGGGCCAGCCTGCGCAGCTCGCCCATGGCCGGTACCGGGCCGCCCAGGTGCAGGTCGAGGATCACCACGTCCGCGATGGCGCCCTCGCCGGTCCAGGCGGCCGAGAGGTCGTCGCCGGAGGCGGCGACCCGGATCGGCGGTGTACCGGCGCCCAGCCACTGGGCGACCCCGGCGCGGATCGCGGGGTGGTCGTCGACGATGACCGCGCTCACCGGCGTCATCCGCTCCATCGCACCTCCAGGCGAAGGAAGTCCCCGTAGTGGTCCGACGCGACCTCGACCGGTCCCCCGGCCGTGGTGACCACCCCGGGGCGGGGGCCGGTGCCCGCGTCCGTCAACACCGCGATCCGCACGTCCTCACCGGTGCTCAGCACGCTCACCCTGGCACGGCCGCGCGCGGCCGACAACGCCGCGGCCACCGGGCCGGTCAGTTGGCGGCGCACCCGCGGGGGCACGGCCACCGGCTCCCCGCTGACCGCGAACGACACGTCCACACCGCGACGTTCGGCCACGTCGACGCAGGCGGACAGCTCGTGCACCAGCGGGTCGGCGGTCTCGTCGTTCTCCGCGAACAGCCGCCGCAGCTGGGTCGCGGCGAGCGCGCAGCGGCGCCTGGTGTCCTCGTCACGCGGGTCCAGGGCGCCGTCCGCGAGCCCCGCGAGCAGTGGCAGGGTGGCGCCCAACCGGCCCGCGAACAGGGTGCGTTGGCGTTGCTCCAGGTGCCGCGCGGTGAGCACCCGCAGGGCAAGCCGGTCGTGTTCCTCGGCGGCGGCGAGCGCCTCGCGGCTGCGGTGCCGCAGCAACCGGCTGATCACGATCACCGCCGCCTGGACGCTGGCTGTGCCGAAGGCGACGGTGCAGGCGGCCCCGATCGCGAAGCGGTCCGGGTCGCCCAGCGTGAGGAACGCCCCCACGCTCGCCGCCAGATGGGCGGTCAGGACGACGACGAGGGTCCGGACGCGGTCCAGGAGCAGTAACAGCAGGTGCCACTGGACGAGGCCGAACGACCAGTCCGGAGCCTGGAACTGCCGTGCGGGGTCGATCGCGGCCGTGGCGCAGCACGCCGCGCCCAGGACGACGACGGTTCCGGCCGTGACGACGGCGGGCGGCGGCGGCCGACGGCGCAGGACCCACCAGGAGCAGACCACCGGTACACAGAGCAGCGCCGCGAAGGCGCCCGCCGCGAGCGCCGGTGACCGGTACTCCTCGGTGAGCAACGGGTCCAGGGACAGGCCGAGTTGGAGGACGACGGTGACGCACAGCAGCACGACGCGCAGGGTCGCGTCCACCTGACCGGCGGCCGCCTCGCCGGAGACTCCGGCCCGCTCCCCGCCGCCCGGCCCGGCCGCGCGGCCCTGGCCGTCCTCCGGCGCCGGTATGTCACTCGTCACCGGGCCACTCCATCCGTACGCGGGTCCCCTCGCCGGGGCGGGAGCTGACGGTCACCGCGCCGCCGACGGAGTCCAGCCGCTCGACCACCGAGGCGCGGATCCCGCGCCGGGACAGCGGCACCTCGTCCGGCCGGAAGCCCGCGCCCCGGTCGGACACCTCGACGGTGGCCCGATCCCGCCCGAGCGTCACGGTGAGGGTGGCCGTGTCGACCCCGGCGTGCCGCTCGACGTTCACCAGGGCCTCGCGGACGGCACGTACGAAGGCGAGCGCCACCGAGGCGGGCAGACAGCCGGCCCGCGCCTCCGCGCCCGACTCGTCCGCCGGGGCGTCGGGCTGACCGTCCACCGGGGTACCTGGCTGGCCGTCCACCGGGGCGCCGACCCCCTCCCCGTCCCGCTCACGGACCTCGACGCGCACGGGGCTGGCCGCGGCGACCGCGCGCAGCGAGGCCGCCAGGTCCACCAGGCTGTCCTGCGCCGTCGCCCCGCCCGCGGTCCCGGTCAGCACCGTGAGATCCCGCCGGGCGTACGCGGCGACCCGCCGTGGGTCCGCGCTCTCGCCCTGCACCGCCACCATCAGGAAGGTGGCGGCCGCCGTGTCGTGCAGCAGCGCCAGGTACTCCCGCTCCTGCCGGTGCCGGGCCAGGGACAGCGCCTCGGCGCGCGCCAGCTCCGACCGCCGCTCGCGCAGCGCGTCCGTCCGGCGGCCGGAGCGGCGCAGCAGCACGAAGCCGAGGCGGGCCAGCAGACACTCGAACAGCAGCCGGGGCACCAGCACTTCGGCGCCGTCGGCGCCCGTCGCCACCAGATCCACCGCGAGCAGCGCCGCCGTGACCGGGACGGTGACCCGTGGCGGCCACTCCCACTGGAGCGTGATCGCGGTGGTGGTCAGGGTGTTGAGCGCCCACGGGCTCTCCGGCCCGCCGGTCCACCGCTGAGTCGCGCAGACCGCCACGACCCGTGCGACGGCGAGGCACAGGGCCAGCGCGGGGGCCCGTCCCGTCAGGCCCGACCACCAGTCCACCACGGCCCCGGCGAGCATCAGGCCGAGCAGCCCGAGACCGAGCGGCAGCGCCGACGACGGCACCGAGAGCAGCGCGAACGAGCTGATGACGACCAGCGCCGCGCCGCGCACCGGAGCGGCGAACCGGCGCGCGGAGGCGATGAGCAGCGGTTCGACACCGCGTGGTGGATCCACCGCGCGCATCGGCTCACCGTCCTCCAGTCCGAGCCACC
This sequence comes from Streptomyces sp. AJS327, assembly GCF_013450295.1. Classification (GTDB taxonomy): domain Bacteria; phylum Actinomycetota; class Actinomycetes; order Streptomycetales; family Streptomycetaceae; genus Streptomyces. The sequence continues at coordinate 955,111 of NZ_SKBR01000001.1, read as the reverse complement.
GGCGCCAAGCTGGTGACGGCGGACTATACCGAAGCCCGACCCCCGTTCCACCAGGGCGGATCGACCCGGTCGCCGCCCCATGGGTCGAACGCCCGATGTGGCCGGAACCACCCGCTGCTACGTTCGGCGCCCCCCAGTCCCGCGACGTCAGGAGTTGAGTAGATGACACCGATGAGACGGGGTCGTCCCTGGGCCGTGATCGCCGCCCTGTGCGCGGCCGTTCTGGTCACGTTCGGCCTCGCCCAGCCGGCGAGCGCCGCGCCCGGCTGGCCCGTCGTCGGCAAGGGCGCGGCGGGCCCGGACGTCCGCTCCGCCCAGTACCTGCTGGCGGCGCACGGCCACGGGATCGACGCCGACGGCCAGTTCGGCCCCGCGACCGAGGGCGCCGTCCGCGCCTTCCAGCAGGCCAAGGGATACGGCGTCGACGGGATCCTCGGCTCCGAGACCTGGCCCGGCCTGGTCATCACCGTCCGGGAGGGCGACAAGGGGCACGCGGTCTCCGCCGCCCAGACGGCGCTGAACAAACACGGCGCCGGACTCTCCGTGGACGGCCAGTTCGGCCCCGCCACCGCCAAGGCCGCCCGCGCCTTCCAGGACAAGCAGGGCCTGACCGCCGACGGCATCGTCGGGCCCCAGACCTGGCAGCAACTCGTCGGTCAGGGCGGCTCGGGTGGCGGCTACTCGCTGCCCGTCGCCCGCGGTGCCGCGTCCCGCGACGCCTACGGCGCCCCACACCACGACTATCCCGCGCTCGACCTTCCGGTGGGCACCGGAACCCCGCTGCTCGCGGTGACGTCGGGAGTGGCGGAGCGGGTCTCCAACGACCGCTGCGGATACGGCTACCAGCTGCGCGGCGACGACGGTGCCACGTACCTCTACTGTCACCTCTCCCAGCACCAGGCCGGGTCCGGCGTCCAGGTCGAAGCCGGAACCCAGCTCGGTCTCTCCGGAAGCACCGGCAACTCCACCGGCCCCCACCTCCACCTGGAAGTGAACGCCGGAGGCGCCCAGCGCTGCCCGCAGCCCTTGATGCTGGCCGTCTACGACGGCGCCGCCCCGCCCGCTCCGGGCGGTCTTCCCACCGGCGGCTGCATCGGGTAGGCAGCGCCCTCCCCGGCCCGGGGGGTGTCCCGACCAGACACCCCCCGGGCCGACCCCCACAGCCCACCCCCCACACCCCCACACCCGGTCACAGGAGCAGGTCTTGAACACCAGCGCACCCCCACCGGCGGACACCGCCGCACCGAGGTCACCGAGGTCCCGGGCCCCGCTCGTCCGTCTGGTGCTCGCCCTGACCGCGGCGCTGGCCAGCGTCGCGGTCGGCCTCGGGCTCGCCCAGCCAGCCGCCGCGGCCGACTGGCCAGCCCTGAGCAACGGCAGCAGCGGAGCCAACATCACCAGCGCCCAGTACCTGCTGGCGGCGCACGGCCACGGGATCGACGCCGACGGCCAGTTCGGCCCCGCGACCGAGGGCGCCGTCCGCGCCTTCCAGCAGGCCAAGGGATACGGCGTCGACGGCGTCATCGGCTCCGAGACCTGGCCCGGCCTGATCGTCACCGTGAAGGAGGGCGACAAGGGGCACGCGGTCTCGGCCGCCCAGACGGCGCTGAACAAACACGGCGCCGGACTCTCCGTGGACGGCCAGTTCGGCCCCGCCACCGCCAAGGCCGCCCGCGCCTTCCAGGACAAGCAGGGCCTGACCACCGACGGGGTCGTCGGGCCCCAGACCTGGCAGCAGCTGATCGCCGAGGGCGGCGGGGACGACGGCGGCGGCGGGGACTGCTACATCCCCGACCCCGACCCCGAGGTGATCCGCGTCGTCTACCGCGTCGCCACCGACCTCGGCGTCGACGACCGGGTGCTGCTCGCCGGATTCGAGGCCGGCGTGGTCGAGTCCAACATGAACAACCTGGACTGCGGCGACCGCGACTCGCTCGGCGTCTTCCAGCAGCGGCCCTCGCAGGGCTGGGGCACCCCGGAGCAGATCATGGACGTGTCCTTCGCCTCCAACTCCTTCTTCACCCGCGCCATCGAGGAGGCGGCCGCCGACCCGGACGCCAGCGCGGGCACGGTGGCGCAGCGGGTGCAGGTCTCGGCCTTCCCGGAGCGCTACGACCAGGTCGAGGGGACCGCGCGGAAGCTGATCGAGCAGGCCAAGGCCATGGACTGAGCCAGCGTCGGCCAGACCGGCCGTACTCCCGCTGAGACCCCGGGCCGGGCGTGCCGTACCCCCACGGTGCGCCCGGCCCGGACGTCTGGCGGGGCGGGCGGGTCACCGGCGGACGGGGGCCGGTGGGCGGCGGGGAGCCCACGCGGGACGGCACGGCGGGTGTGAGACCCGCCGTGCCGTCGCACGTCGTACGTGGCTCAGAGATCCAGGGCGAGGACGGAACATTGGTGCTCTATCCGTTGAGCTACGGCGGCAGGAGAGCCGCCGGTGGGACTCGAACCCACAACCTCCCGATTACGAGTCGAAGTAGCCGTCCTCTTCGCACCTGAGCCGTGTTCCACGGTAGGGCGCGCGCTCCGGCGCCGCACCCGGTTTAACGCCCCGTCCGCGCCACCGACTCCCGCCCCCTCAGGGGCGGTTGGGCTCCGGGACCGCGCGCGGCGGCACCGTCCCAGGCGGCGCCTCAGATGACGGGCGGGCGGCCGAGCCGCGTCATCCGCCACACGGTGCGCCAGCGCATCGGCCGCCGCCGCCCGCAGGGGGTGCGGACGCCCTCGGCGAACCCGCCCGCCCAGGCGCGGAGTCCGCCGAGCGAGCGCGTCCGGGCCAGGGTGAGCAGCGTCCAGCTGCCCAGGTAGGCGGGGACCAGCGGCAACGGCAGGTTGCGCCGGGCCAGCCAGACCCGGTTCCGCGCGGTCATCCGGTGGTAGACCGCGTGCCGCGCCGGGGAGGTCCGGGGGTGCTGGAGCAGCAGCTCGGGCGCGTAGCGCACCGTCCAGCCCGCGTCGAGGGCGCGCCAGGCCAGGTCGGTCTCCTCGTGGGTGAAGAAGAACTCCTCGGGCCAGTCACCGATCTGCTCCAGCATCCGGACGGAGAGGGTGTGGCCGCCGCCGAGGAAGGTGGTGACCTCCCCGCCGCGCATCGGGTCGCCCGCGCGCAGCCGGGGGACGTGCCGTCGCTGGGTGAGACCGGTCTCGTCGGCGATGCGGAAGCTGACCACCCCGAGGCCGGGGTCGGCGGCGTGCAGCGCCCGCACCCGGCTCAGCACGTCCTTGTCGACAAGGAGACCGTCGTCGTCCAGGTTGACGACCACGTCGACGTCGCCGAACTCGCGCAACCGCCGGATGGCGACGTTCCGTCCGCCCGAGACCCCCAGGTTCTCCTCCAGCTCGACCGGGGTGACGTGGTCGGGCATCGGCGGGAGCGGCGTCCCGTTGCCGACCACCACGACCCGGGTCGGCCGCACGTCCTGGGCGGCGACGGAGTCCAGCAGAGCGGCCACCTCACGCGGCCGGTTTCCCATGGTCAGTACGGCGACACCCAGACGGGGCTCGGACACGGCGGACTCCTGCGGTCGATCGGGCACGACGGTCGCTCGATCATGGTCGGCGGTGCCCGCGATGGTAGCCGTTCACCCGGTGGACGGCGGGGGTCCTCCCCCCGGTCGCCTCCCCCGCCCCACGCGGCCCGCGTCCCATGGCGGCGCGCACCGGCCCGCCCCGGTCCCGTACCAGCCCGCACCGGTCCCGCGCGGCGAACTCCCGCGGCCCCGGCGGGCGTTGCCCCTCCCCGCACGTCCCCACGGCGTCCAGTGCGTCCCCGCGCGTCCTCCGCGCCTCTCCCGGGTGTCCGCCCGGCGTCCCGCCGCCCCGGGCCGCTCCGGGCGGTCGCCACCGGCTCCCCGCCCCGGCTCCCGGGCAACGGCCGGGGCGCTCCCGGACCTCGGGAGCAACCGCCCATACCGTGCGTACCGGTACGAGTCCACACGGCGGCGCACACCGGGAGGTTCCCCGGGGCGCGGGAGGGGAGCGGGTATGCGGGCGCCGGGGGCGGCGGAGTACCGTCGGGTGGGCCGGTCCGCGCAGCGTGCGGGAAGCGTGGGGGAGTGGAGCGTGAGGGAACGTGAGGGAGTGGAATCGGTGATGGACAGCCGTACAGCCGTGGTCGAGGACCTGATGGAGCGGTTCCCGGGGGTCCCGCGGGAGGCCGTCTTCAAGGAGGACCTGCTCCGCGGCGGCATGGCGTTTGACGACTCCGCGCTCAGCGGCAACGAGGAGGGGGAGGTCAAGCCGAAGTCCTACTTCATCTTCTCGTTCGACCACCGCACCCTGCCCGAGCTGGGCCAGGCCGCGCTGCACCGCCCGCCGGAGGAGGTGGTGCTCACCGGAGGCCCCTACGACCTGCGGCGCACCGTCGTCTCGGTCCGGGTCAACCCGGACTCCCCCTACCGCGTACGGGCGGGGGACGACGGCACGCTCGGGCTCTACCTGGACGGGAAGCGCGTCGCGGACGTCGGCGTTCCGCCGATGCCGGAGTACTACCGGCACACGCTTGCCAACGGGAAGTCGGTGATGGAGGTCGCGCCCACCATCCAGTGGGGCTACCTGATCTACCTGACCGTCTTCCGGGTCTGCCAGTACTTCGGCGCCAAGGAGGAGTGCCAGTACTGCGACATCAACCACAACTGGCGCCAGCACAAGGCGGCGGGCCGCCCCTACACCGGGGTCAAGCCGGTGGAGGAGGTGCTGGAGGCGCTGGACATCATCGCCCGGCACGACACCCTCGGGGCCTCCCACGCGTACACCCTGACCGGCGGTTCCATCACCTCCCAGGTCCAGGGGCGGGACGAGGCCGACTTCTACGGCCACTACGCGAAGGCCATCGAGGAGCGCTTCCCCGGCCGGTGGACGGGCAAGGTCGTGGCGCAGGCGCTGCCCAAGGAGGACGTCCAGCGCTTCCACGACTACGGCATCCGCATCTACCACCCCAACTTCGAGGTGTGGGACAAGCGGCTGTTCGAGCTGTACTGCCCCGGCAAGGAGCGCTACGTCGGCCGGGAGGAGTGGCACCGCCGGGTGCTGGACTCCGCCGAGGTCTTCGGCCCGCGCAACGTGATCCCGAACTTCGTCGCGGGCGTCGAGATGGCCGCCCCGCACGGCTTCACCACGGTGGACGACGCGATCAGCTCGACCACCGAGGGCCTGCGCTTCTTCATGTCGAACGGGATCCTGCCCCGGTTCACCACCTGGTGCCCGGAGCCGACCACCCCGCTCGGCCGCACCAACCCGCAGGGCGCTCCGCTGGAGTACCACATCCGGCTGCTGGAGGCGTACCGCGCCACCATGGACGAGTACGGCCTCGGGGCACCCCCCGGCTACGGCCCGCCCGGCGCGGGGAACGCGGTCTTCTCCGTCAGCTCGTTCATGGACACCCTCCCGCCGGACGCCGCGTTCGAGGAGAACGCCGAGACACCGGCCGGAGCCACCCCCGCCTGAGGCCACCCGGCCCCGCCGCTCCCGCGGTCACGCCGTCCCGCCGCCGCGCCGTCGCGAGGCCCGCCCCCGCGAGGGCGGCCCCGGGGGCGCGGCGGTTCGGCCAGCGGGAGGAGTCCGGCGGCCCACCGGCGCGGCCCGGCGGGTTTCGCGGAAGAGCTGGTCCCAGCGTCCCGGACCGGGGCACCGCCCCGGTGGTGCCCCGGTCCGGTCCCCCGGACCAGCCCCGCGACAGGCAGGAGCACACCATGGCACGGCTCAGCGTCACCGCGTTCGTCTCACTCGACGGCGTCGTCCAGGCCCCCGGCTCCCCCGAGGAGGACCAGGACGGCGGCTTCACCCAGGGCGGGTGGGCGATGCCGCTCTTCGACGACCAGGCGGTCGCTCACATGGCCGCCGTCTTCGACGAGGCCACCGCCTTCCTGCTGGGGCGGCGGACCTACGAGATCTTCGCGGCCCACTGGCCCCGGGTCACCGACCCCGGGGACCCGATCGCGACGCGGCTCAACACGCTGCCGAAGTACGTCGCCTCCAGCGCCCCGGCCGAACTGGGCTGGGCGGGCGCGGCCACCCTCACCGGCGACGTGCCGGGCGAAGTGGCGCGGCTCAAGGGCGAACTGGACGGGGAACTCCAGATCCACGGCAGCGGCGTCCTCGCGCAGAGCCTGATGGAGCACGGCCTCGTCGACGTGTACCGGATCCTCACCTTCCCGGTCATCCTCGGGCGCGGGAAGCGGCTCTTCACCCACGGCGCGGCACCCGGCGCCCTCCGGCTGACCAGCAGCGTCGCGACCGGCACCGGGATCGTGATGAGCCGCTACGAGGCGACCGGCCGCCCCCCGGAGTCCGGGGACGCCACCAGCGAGACCAGAGGCTGAGCACCGCCCACCCACGGCCCGCCCGGCGCCCACGCACCCCGGTCCGCCCACACACCGGGCCCGCCCGGCCCACCCGGCGGCGGGGTGCCCAGGACCGGGGCGCCCGGAGCGCCCGGAGCGGGGGCGGACCGCGTGCGGGGGCGGGCGGACACGGGCGGGGCACCCCTCAGGGCAGGTCGCCGTCGCCCCCGAGGTTGGCGACGATCCGGCGCAGCACGTTGATGGTGGTCACGTACTCCTCCGTGGTGACGCCCTCGGTGGCGGTGGCGAGCAGCGGCCGCAGCCGCGCCCAGGCCCGCTGCCGGGTCTCCTCCCCGGCGGGGGTGAGGGTGAACGTCCCCTCCTCCTCCGCCAGCAGCCCGCGCGCGATCAACTCGTCGTAGACCGCTTCGAGTTCGAGCCCCAGGTCGTTGTAGGGCCGCAGCAGGGCGGTGAGCCGCTCCCGGTCCCAGCCGCCGGGCGCCCCGGACACCTGGCCCAGCACCCACCAGGCGGGCTGGGTCAGGTCCTCCCGCGCCAGCTCCACCCGGATCGCGCCGACCACGGCCCGGTACGCCTGTCCCGTCCAGCCTCCGACGGGCTGTGCGGCGATCCGCTCCGTCGGGTACTCCGTCAGCCGCATGGCACTCGCTCCCTCTCCTCGCTCGGTGTCGCCCCGCTCCCCCGCCGCCCTCCCAGCGCCGTCCGGCGCCATCCCGGCGGCGGGGCGGGCCGCCGTGGGGACGGCGTGGACCACCGTAGGAAGTGAAGTGCAGTTGAAGTCCAACTCGGGCCAGGGGCACCCCGGTTCCGGCCTCCGCACGGGACGGCGCGGCCGGGCACCTCCGGGGGCGGGGCGGCGCGTTGGGCGGAGGCGTCGAACTACCGGGGCTGACCTCGGTGTTGGGGTGTTCCGAAGGTCCGCGCGGTCGGCGGGGGCGAGGCGGTGTGCGCGGGACGCGCGGGGCTTACGCTTCCCCGGGGTACGACACCACACGGCACCACACGGCACGGCGCGACGGAGCGTGGCGAGGGGCGCGCGGCCCCCGCCGGGAGCGAGGGGAGGACGGTTGCGCGGAGAGACGCCCGAGCCGGGCACCACGGGACACGACACCGGTCAGGACGGGACGGCCAGATGGGCCACGGCGCCATGGGCCGCGCTGGCGGCGGGACTTGACGGCACGCTCGCACTCCCCACCGACCCCGCCTACCCGGCGGCACGGCCCCTGTTCAGCCCGCGCTTCGACGCGGTGCGGCCCGCCGCCCTCGCCTACTGCGCCCACGCCGGGGATGTCGCCGCCTGCCTCACCTTCGCCCGGCGGCACGGGATACCGGTGGCGGTGCGCGGCGGCGGCCACTCCTACGCGGGCTGGTCGACGGGGCCCGGGCTGGTCGTCGACGTCCAGCCGATGGCCGCCGTGGAGCCGTCCGGGGAGACCGCCACCATCGGCGCCGGGGCCAAACTCATCGACGTCTACGACCGGTTGGCCACCGCCGGAGTCAGCGTCTCCGCCGGGTCGTGCCCCACCGTCGGCTTCGCGGGGCTGGCCCTCGGCGGCGGCGTCGGGGTGGTCTCCCGGGCCTACGGCATGACCTGCGACCGCGTGACCGGCGTGCGGATCGTCACGGCCGACGGCACCGTCCGCGAGGTGGACGCGGAGCGCGAGCCCGAGCTGTTCTGGGCGCTCCGCGGGGCGGGGCACGCCGGGTTCGGCGTCGCCACCGCGTTCCGGGTCCGCACCTTCCCCGTCTCCGACTGCACGACGTTCGACCTGAGTTGGCCGTGGTCGCGGGCGGACGCGGTACTGCGGGCCTGGCTGGAGTGGGCGCCGTCGGCCCCGGACGGCCTCTGGTCCAACCTGCGGCTGCGGGCGACGGCGGGCGAGGGCGCGCCCCGGGTGTTCGCGGGCGGACTCAGCCTGGACCCGCGCGCCGAGACGGAGCGCCAACTCGACCTGCTCGCCGGGCTGGTCGGCGCCGCGCCCACCGAGGTCGAGGTGCGGACCGGCGGACACCTGGACGGTATGCGGGAGATGGGCGGCGTCCGGGGCTGGACGACGGCCGAAGCGCACCTGCCCGGGACACTGCCCGGCCGCGACCCGAACGGGCGTGCCGCGCGGGAGAGTTACGAGGCCCGCTCGCACTTCTTCGCCCGGCCCCTGCCGGAGGCCGGGCGCTCCGCGCTGCTGCGCCGGGTGGAGTCGCTCGGCGAACTGCCCGCTCCGGGCTGGGGCGGGGTGGTGTTCGACGCGCTGGGCGGGGCGGTGAACCGGGTAGCGCCGGACGCCACGGCGTTCGTCCACCGCTCGGCGCTGGCGCTGACCCAGTACCTGGGGCACTGGCCCGAGGACGCGGATCCGCCCGCAGTCGCGCGGATCCGGGACTGGCTGGACGGCACCCGGGAGGCGCTGCACCCCTGGTCCAACGGGCACGCCTACCAGAACTACACCGATCCCGGGCTGGCCGACTGGCGATGGGCGTACTACGGCGCGCACGCCCCGCGCCTGGCGGCGCTCCGCGCCACGTACGATCCCGGCGGGCTGTTCACCTTCCCGCAGGCCCTGTGACACCCCGGCCGCCGGTTCGCCCCCGCGCCCTGGGCGAGCGGAACACCGCGGGCTGAACGTCCGCTCGGTCCGGCTTCGGCCAGCTTCGGCGACTGGCCACCGTCCGCGCGGGGTGGCACCGCGCGGGCCCGGAGCCGCGCGCCCGCGCGGGGACCTCGGGGACGGGTCCGCCGTCCGTTCCGGATACCGTCGCTCGGACGTCGTACGAGCCGTATGTGAGGAGATCGCCGTGCTGGTGCTGCTGCCCCCTTCCGAAGGCAAGGCCGAGGGGAAGCGGGGCCGGCCGCTCGACCTCGGCTCCCTCTCGCTGCCCGGCCTGGCCGGGGCGCGTGAGCGGGTGCTGGACGAGCTGGTGGAGCTGTGCTCCGGAGACGCCGGGAAGGCCCGGCGCGTGCTCGGGCTGAGCGAGGGCCAGCGGGACGAGGTGGCGAAGAACGCGGCGCTGCGCACCGCCCCGGCGCTGCCCGCCGCCGAGCTGTACACCGGCGTCCTCTACGACGCGCTGGGGCTGGGCTCGCTGAGCACGGCCGCGAAGCGCCGGGCGACCGGCTCGCTGCTGGTCTTCTCCGGCCTGTGGGGGGCGGTCGGGGTACGCGACCGGCTGCCGTCCTACCGCTGCTCGGGCACGGTGAGGCTGCCCGGCGCCGGGGCGCTCGGCGCGTACTGGCGGGCACCGCTGGAGGCCGAACTCCCCGTCGCCGCGGGCGGCGGGCCGCTGCTCGACCTGCGCTCCACCCCGTACGCCGCGATGTGGAAGCCGACGGGCGAACTGGCCGAGCGCACCGTGACGATCCGGGTGCTGCACTCGACGACGGTGAACGGGGTGGAGAAGCGCTCGGTGGTCAGCCACTTCAACAAGGCGACCAAGGGCCGGATCGTGCGCGGGCTGCTGGAGGCGGGCGGCACCCCCCGAACCCCGGCCGCGCTGGTCGATGCGGTGCGGGCACTGGGCTACCGGGTGGAGGGCGAACCACCGTCCCGCGCCGGGAAGCCGTGGCCGCTGGACGTGGTCGTCACCGCGCTCTGACCGGCGGCACGGCCCCGGCCGCCGCGCCCCGCCCCGGTGTGCCCCGACCACCGTGCCCCGCCCCGGTGTTGAGCCGCCCCCGGGAGCAGTGTTGCGGAGCGCGCAACACGCGTTGTGGGGATCGCGGGGCGCCGGGCAGGATGGCCGCATGACGTCCCCGCCACCCGCCTCCCGCCCCTCCCCCGGACCGGCCGCCCCCGGGGTGCTGGACCTCGCGCCGGTCCTGCCGGTCGCGGTGATCGACGAGGTGGCGCACGCCGTTCCGATGGCGCGGGCGCTGGTGGCGGGCGGGCTCCCGGCGATCGAGGTCACGCTGCGCACCGACGCGGCGCTGGACGCGGTGCGCGCCATCGCCTCCGAGGTGCCGGAGGCGGTCGTCGGGGTGGGCACCGTGCGCACCCCGGAGCAGACCCGGCGGGCGGTGGCGGCCGGTGCCCGCTTCCTGGTCAGCCCGGGGTGGACGGAGCGTTCGCTGGCGGCCCTGCGGGAGTCGGGGCTGCCGTTCCTGCCCGGCGTCTCCACCGTCTCGGAGGTGCTGACGCTGCTGGAGCGCGGCGTGCCGGAGATGAAGTTCTTCCCCGCCGAGGCGGCGGGCGGCCCCGCCTTTCTGGCCGCGCTGGCCTCCCCGGTGCCGGAGGCCCGGTTCTGCCCGACCGGCGGGGTGACGCCCGAGCGGGCCCCCGGCTATCTCGCGCTGCCCAACGTCGGCTGTGTGGGAGGCAGTTGGATGCTGCCGAGGGAGGCGGTCACGGCCGGGGACTGGGACCGGGTCCGGCGGCTCGCGCGGGACGCGGCGGCGCTGCGCACCGGCTGAGCCGCGCCAGCCAGGCCCGTACCGGCGTGCCCGTGGGACCCGGGCACCCACCCGGCAGGCCGGGCTCCTGCCCAGCCGGTCAGCGGAGGTGGGCGGTCTCGTTCAGCAGCCGGAGCGAGGCGTTGCCGTCCGCGAAGTAGGCGACCTCGGAGAGCGAGGCGGCCGACAGCTCCATCCGGTAGAGCGCGGCGGGCGGGGCGCCGAGCGCCAGCCGGACCAGCGTCTTGACCGGCGTGACGTGCGTGACGAGCAGCACGCTCCGGCCCGCGTACCGGGCGATGAGCCTGTCCCGGGCGCGCGAGACCCGCCGGGCCACGGCGGTGAACGACTCGCCGCCACCGGTCGGTTCGACCTCGGGCGAGCCGAGCCACGCCGCCAGGTCGTCCGGGAAGCGCTCCCGGACCTCCGCGAAGGTCAGCCCCTCCCAGGCACCGAAGTCCGTCTCGCGCAGCCCGTCCTCCGTGCGGACCTCCAGCCCGAGCCGGTCGGCGACGGCGGTGGCGGTCTGCTGGCAGCGGCGCAGCGGCGAACTCACCACCGCCCGCAGGCCGCCCCGGGCCGCGAGCGCGGCGGCGACCGCCTCGGCCTGTCGCCGTCCCACGGCGGAGAGTTCCGGGTCCGAGCCGCCGCTGCCCGAGAAGCGCTTCTCGGGGGTGAGGAGCGTCTCGCCGTGGCGCAGCAACAGGAAGGTGGTGGGGCTGCCCAGATCGGCGCCCCAGCCAGCGGCGGGAGGGGGAACGGACTCGGCGGGCTCGTGCTCCTCGGCGAGAGCCGAGACCGCGCCGGAGGCCGGTGCGGGGGCCGACGCCGGGACGGCCCCGGCGGGGGCGGCGTCGAGTTCGGCGCGGGAGGCGCCGGGCTCCCAGCGCTCCCCGCGCTTGCCCGCGTCCATCGCCTCGTTGGCCAGCCTGTCGGCGTGCTTGTTCCGCTCGCGCGGGATCCACTCGTAGCTCACGGCGCCCGGGGGGAAGACCCGGGCGGCCTCGGCCGCGAGGGGCCGCATGTCCGGGTGCTTGATCTTCCAGCGGCCGGACATCTGCTCCACGACCAGCTTGGAGTCCATCCGCACCCGCACGTCGGCGCCGGAGTCCAGCTCGTACGCGGCGAGCAGCCCGGCCACCAGACCCCGGTACTCGGCCACGTTGTTGGTGGCCCGGCCGATGTACTCGGCGGTCTCCCGCAGCGTCTCCCCGGTCTCGGCGTCCCGCACCACCGCGCCGTACCCGGCGGGCCCGGGGTTGCCCCGCGAGCCGCCGTCCGCCTCGACGACGAAGACGCGGCCGCCGCCCGTCACAGCCCGGAATCCTGGGTGCGGACCAGGATGCGGCGGCAGTTCTCGCAGCGGACCACGGCGTCGGACGGGGCGTCACGCACCTCGTTCAGCTCGGTGATGTTGAGCTCCAGGCGGCAGCCCTCGCAGCGGCGCTGGAACAGCTTGGCCGCGCCGACGCCGCCCTCCCGCTCGCGAATCCGGTCGTACAGCTTGAGCAGGTCCCCGGGGACGCCCTCGGCCAGGGACTCGCGCTCGGCGCGGGTCTCGGTGACGGACGCGTCGATCTCCGCGAGGGTGGCGTCCCGACGGGCGGTCACCTCGTCCAGCTTGGCGGTGACGGAGTCGACCCGCTCACCGAGTTCGGCGGCGCGCTGCTGCGCGCTCTCCCGCCGCTCCATCACCTCCAGGACGACGTCCTCCAGGTCGCCCTGGCGCTTGGCCAGCGAGGCGATCTCGCTCTGGAGGCTCTCCAGGTCCTTGGGGTTGCTCACCGCCCCGGAGTCCAGCCGCTGCTGGTTGCGGGCGGCGCGCTGGCGGACCTGGTCCACGTCCTGCTCCGCCTTGGTCTGCTCGCGGCCGGTGTCGCTCTCCTCGGTCTGCGCGGCGACCAGCAGGTCGCGCAGCTGCGTCAGATCGGTCTCCAGCCGCTGCACCTCCTCGTGCTCCGGCAGGTTCTTCCGCCGGTGCGCGAGCTGGGTCAGGCGGGTGTCCAGCGACTGGACCTCAAGGAGGCGGATCTGGTCGGCGGGGGCGGCGTTCAGTTGGGGGCTCCCGTGGTGAGTCGGCGTTGGGGACGGACGGTGCTGACGTACGAACTGCTCCGGAACGGGCCCGCGCTGGTGCTGACGGACGCGGCGGGCCGGGCGGACCGCCGGAGCGGGGCGCACGAGGGCGGGCCGGGCGGACGCGGCGCGGTCCCGGCCGCCGCTGGGGCGCGGACCCACCGTGCGGACGCCCACCGGGCTCACCCTACCGCCGGACACCTGGACCCCTCACGTCCGGATGACGCCGACGGCACGGCCCGATCCGGGGTGGCGAAACCGCCCGCCCCACCGGGCCGAAGCCGCGCGGACGGCGGCCGCGAGCGCGCGCACGGGGAGGGCACGCGGGGCGGGCTCCCCGCGCCGCCCCTCGGTTCTGCGGGCTCAGTCCTCGGGGGCGGGGAGGGGGGCGTCCGCGACGGCCGGGGCGCCGGGGGTTCCGGAGGCGCCCTCCGCGCCGAAGCGGGCGGTCCAGGCGTCGGTGACGGTCGCCGAGACGTGCGTCCGCAGGTCCCAGCCCTCCCGGTCGGCGATGGCGTCGAGTTGGGCGGCGGCCTGCTCGCACCACGGCCACTCGGTCGCGAAGTGGGCGGCGTCCAGCAGCGCCAGCGGGGACTGCTCGCGCGCCTCGGACGACGGGTGGTGGCGCAGGTCGGCGGTGAGGTAGGCGTCCACCCCCGCGGCCCGGACGACGCCGAACAGGCCGTCCCCGGAACCCCCGCACACCGCGACGGTACGGACCGGGCGGTCCGGCTCGCCCGCCAGCCGGACGCCCTGCGCGGTGCACGGCAGCGCCCGGGCGGCGCGTTCGGCCAGCTCGCCCAGGGTCAGCGGGGCGTCCACCGCGCAGATCCGGCCGAGGCCGCGTCGGCCCTCCGGATCACCGGCGTCCGGCACCAGCGGGGACACCACCCGCAGGCCCAGCGCCCCGGCGAGCGCGTCGGACACCCCGGGGTCGGCGGTGTCCGCGTTGGTGTGCGCGACGTGCAGCGCGACGCCGTTCCGGATCAGCGTGTGGACGACACGGCCCTTGAAGGTGTCGGCGGCGACGGTGGTGGTGCCGCGCAGATACAGCGGATGGTGCGTGACGAGGAGTTCGGCGCCGAGCGCGACGGCCTCCTCCGCGATCTCCTGGACCGGGTCCACGGCGAACAGCACCCGGGACACCCGCGCCCCGGGATCGCCGGGGTCCCCGCAGACGGTGCCGACGGCGTCCCACCCCTCGGCGCGCTCGGGCGGCCAGAGGCGGTCGAGGGCGGTCAGGACGTCGCGGAGCGTGGGGTGCTGGGACACGGGCTCAGGCTACCGGCCTCCGGACTCCGCCCCCGAGCGGGCCGCTCCCCGCCCCAGCCGCACCGCTCCCCGCCTACCGCGCTGTCGTTCGGCGGCCGGGCGGCGGGGCCCCCGCCGCGCCGCCGCGTTCAGCGCCCGACGCGGGGCGGGCCCAGCACAGTTCGGGGCACGGATGGCGACATCCCCGCCCAACATCACCCTTATGCGTGAAGTGCCGCACCGTGCGTTGTTCGGCCGGAAGTACGAGACCTAGCTTCGTCGCTGGAGGTGATCGAATCATGACGTTCCGTGTCGACACGATGGCGGTCGGCGAGGGGGATCAGGCGAACCGGGGCGGTCTCACCATCGCGGCCGACGGCTCGTACGCGGCCCGGCTCAACACCCGGGGCGGCCGGGGCTGTTACCCGGAGCGCTGGACGCTCTCCGGGCCGGAGCCCTACGTCGTCCCGCTGCCCGGCGGTCAGCCGGAGTCGCCCGACAGCCCGCTGCTCCCGCTCGCGGACGGGCATGTGCTGATCGCCCGACGCGGCGTGGGCCGGCACCGTCTCGCGCTGCTCTACCCCACCGGGCCGGGCACCGGGGAGCGCCCGCTCGGGATGGTGCGGGGCGAGCGGCTGCGGCTGCTGCCCCCCGCGCCCTGCGGGCGCCGGGCCTACGCGGTCACGATCGGCGAGTTCTCCACCAGCGTCTGGCTGCTGGTGGGCGGCGCCACCGGCGCCCCCGAGCTGGTGGCGGACGTCGCCGGGCAGTGCGGCGGCGGCTCCTGGCTGGACCGGGACGGCAGGCTGCTGGCGCTGGACCGCCGCGATCCGCACGGCGCACACGGCTCCTCGCCCCTCAAGACCGTCGTCGTCGACCTGGCCCGCGGCGGGGAGACCTCACCGCTGCTCCAGATCTCCGAGGAGAGCGACGACCAGCTGCTGCTGGCCGATCCGGACACCGGGCTGGCGCTGATCCGCTCGAACGCGCCCGGGGAGGAGCGGCTGGGCTGGGGTGTGCTCGGGAGTCACCGTCCGGTGCGGTTCCCCGAGGGACTGCGCTCACCCCGGGTGCGGCTGACGCCCTTCGCCGTGCAGCCCGGGCAGCAACTCCAGCCGGAGAGCTGCGCGGTCGCCTTCCGCGCCGAGGCGGTGAGCGAGTCGGCCGAGCCCCCGGAGCGGCCCTCCGCGCGGGATCCGGAGGCAGCGGACCACCGGCCGGAGGCGGGGCCCGCGCCGCGCCGCCCGTGGCTGGCGGTGTGGCGTCCGGACTGGCGGGAACCGCTGCACCTCACCGCGCCGGAGGGCTGGCTGACCGGCAGCGGGCTGTGGACGTCGGACGGGGAGCTGCGGCTGCCCCGCGTCACCGCGAGCACGCCGTGCGAGCTGTCCCGCTTCTCGGCGGCGGCGCTGGAGGCGGCACGGCGCACCGCGCGGGAGACGGCGGTTCAGGAGGCGGCGGCCCGGGAGCCGCTGGCGGCTCCGGAGGGCCGGGCGCCGGACGGCGAGACGGCGGCCGAGGGCGCGGCGAGCGACATGGCCGCCCGATGGCCGCGGACGCCCCCGGGGGCGACGGAGGCCGGTCCCCGCCCGGAGCACCCTCCCGATCGGGCCCAGCCCCCGGAGTACGGGTACGGCGCCACCTCCGTCACGGCCACCGCGCAGCTGCGGATGTCGATCCGGGTGCGGGAGTGGGCGGCGGGGCGGGCCGAGGCGGCGCGCGTCCGGCGGGTCGACGCCCGGCCGGAGGGCACGCCACCGCGCGAGGTCACCCCGGAGGGGCTGGACGGGCCGGACCGGCCCGACTCCCCCGGCCAGGAGGCGAATCCGTGGTTCTCACCCGGCGACACGGAGGGGTTCCGCCCGGTGCCGCTCCAGCAGGCGCCGGTGGCGCTGAACTCCTAGCCGCGCGGCGGGGCGGGGCGCCGCGCGCCGCCCTCGACTGACGGCCCGGAGGTGGGGAACGGGCCGTCAGTCGTGGGTGATCTCGGTGTCGGTGAGGACCGGGGCGTCCTCGCGCTCCACGACGTGCGCGGTGGCGTGCACGCGGTGCGCGTCCCGCCGCCACATCCGCACCCGCAGCGTCTCGCCGGGGAAGACCACCCCGGCGAACCGGGTGCGGTAGTCGCGCACCCTGGTGACGTCCCCGTCCAGCGCGGTGTCCACCAGCGCCTTGAGGACCACGCCGTACGAGCACAGCCCGTGCAGGATCGGCCGGTCGAAGCCCGCGAGCTGGGCGAACTCCGGGTCGGCGTGCAGCGGGTTCCAGTCGCCGGAGAGGCGGTAGAGCAGGGCCTGGTCCTCCCGGGTCCCCTTCTCCACCACGTGGTCCGGTTCCCGGTCGGGGGCCTCCAGCCGGTCGGAGGGGCCGCGCTCACCGCCGAACCCGCCCTCCCCGCGCACGAAGATCTGACTCTCGCAGCTCCACAACGGCCCGTCGCCGTCGGCCACTTCGGTGCCGAGCACGATGACGGCGGCCTTGCCCTTGTCGTACACCGCGCGGACGCGGGAGGTCTGGGTGGCCCTGCCGCCGACGGGGATGGGCCGGTGGCTGCGCACCGTCTGCCCGCCGTGCAGCACGGCGGCGAGGTCCACCTCGACGCCGGGCGCGGTGAGGCCGTGCGCCAGCGCCATGCCGCCGCCCGCCACGGTGGCGAAGCTGGGCAGCACCCGCAGCCTGCTCTCCAGGGTGTACCGCAGTTCACCGGGGTCGGTCGCGGGGACTCCGGCGCCCACGCCCAGGTGGTAGAGCTGCACGTCCTTGTGGTCCCAGGTGATCTCGCCGGTGGCGGGCTCGGCGGCGATCGCCGCGACTGCGTCTATCGGCATCGGGGAGGGCTCCTCCGTCGGGGGTTCGGTGGGCCGTGAGGACTCCGGCCCGGCCGTCCGCACCGTCGTCCGGGCCGGAGTCGCGCGCGGTCGGCGAACGGTACGACGAGAACACGTTCTAGACCGACGGCTCCTGTATAGCCCACCGTTCTCCCCCTGGGAAGGGCTCATCCGCCCTTGGTTACCGGTGAGTTGACTTCGTCAGGTCCGCAGGTGGGAGGCGCCGTTCAGATCGAGGACGGTGCCCGCGGCCCACTCCGCCCCCGGCGAGGCGAGCCACAGCACCGCCTCCGCGATCTCCGCGGGCCGGGCCACCCGGCCGAACGGGCTCTGCGCCCGGATCTCCGCGCCCCGCTCCCCCGCCAGCCGCTCCGCGACCCGCTCGGTCTCCACGAAGCCGGGCGCCACCGAGGCGACCGCGATCCCGTACGGCGCGAGCGCCACCGCGAGGGACTGGCTCAGCGCGTGCGCGCCCGCCTTGGTCGCGCCGTAGGCGGGGTGGTCCGGTTCACCCCGGAAGGCGCCGCGCGAGCCGACGGTCACGATCCGGCCGCCCCGGCCGCCCTCGATCATCCGGTGCGCAGCCTGGTGGCTGAGCGCCGCCGTCCCCAGCAGGTTGACGTCCAGGTGGCGCCGCCAGGCCGCGATCCACTCCCCGTACGAGGTGCGCGCCGGCGGGTGCGGCAGGTTCACCGCCGCGTTGTTGACCAGCACCTCCAGCCCACCGAGCCGTTCGGCGGCCCCGGCCACCAGCGCGGCGGCCTCGCCGGGGTCGGCGAGGTCGGCGGGGAGCAGCGTGTGCCCCTCGCCCGGCAGGCTCTCCAGGGTGCGCTCCGCCTCCGCCCGTCGGCTGCCGTAGTGGACGGCCACCCGGTCCCCGTTACGCGCGAACGCCCGGGCCAGCGCCCGGCCGAGCCCCCGGGAGGCACCGCTGACCAGCACCCGCCGCCCGGTGCCGGGAAAGCCGGAGGGGGCGGGGGCGTCAGCGGATGCGGAGGTGTGCGGGGGTGCTGGGGTGTCAGGGGGTTCGGGGGCCGCCGCCGGGCGGGGGGTCTCGGGTGTCGACACGCGCCGTGTCCTCCGGATCCTGTGGGTCGTGCTGGTCGCGCTCGTCCCGCTGACCGGGTTCGGCTCGCTCGCCCGGGGGGTGGGACCGCTCAACGGCCCCGTGCGTACGGGGCAGTACGACGAGCATCAGTATCACGCAGCCGAACAGCACCAGCGCGGCGGTGCGGAAGGCCGCCCCGTACCCCGCGGTGAGCGCCGCACCGCTGGTGCCCGTCCCGGTACGCGCCGAGGCGACGGTGGACAGCACCGCCAGACCCAGCGCCCCGCCCATCGTCCTGGCGGTGTTGACCAGGCCGGAGACCAGCCCGGCCTCCCGGGGCGCGGCCCCCGCCGTGGCCACCGCGGCGAGCGGGGTGGACGCCATCCCGGTGCCGAAGGCCATCAGCACACCGGGGCCGAGCATGGTGTCGAGGTACCCGCCGTCCGCGCGCATCGCGCTCTGCCAGAGGAAGCCGCAGCCGCTCACCGCCGCCCCCGCGACGGCCGGGAACTTGGCGTCGATCCGGTGCATCAGCCGGGGGGCGAGCTGGGAGCCGAGGATGACGCTCAGCGAGTGCGGCAGGAAGCCCAGCCCGGCCTGGATCGCGCTGTAGCCGAGGACGTTCTGCATGTAGAGCGACATGAAGTACCACATGGAGAACAGGGCGGCGCCGCAGACGAACATGCACAGGTTGGCCGCCCACACCGAGCGCAGCCGGAACAGCCGCAGCGGCATCAGCGGCGCGACCGCCCGGGACTCCACCGCCAGGAAGCAGCCGACCAGGGCCAGTCCCGCGCCCAGCGGAGCCAGTGCCGCCGGAGCCGTCCAGCCCAGGCCCTCGGTGCGCACCACCCCGTAGGCGACCGCGCCCAGGCCCAGGGTGACGAGCAGCGCGCCCGGAACGTCCAGCCGCCGCCCGGCGGCCACAGCCGCCCCGTCGGAGTCCGGCTCGGGGCGGCTCTCCACCAGCCACAGCAGCGCGGCGAGCAGCACCACCCCGCCGACGGGCCCGTTGATGAGCAGCACCCAGCGCCAGGAGAGCGCGTCCGTGAGGATCCCGCCGAGCAGGCCACCCACCGCGCCGCCCCCGGCGCCGACGGCCGTCCAGACACCGATCGCCCGGGTGCGGGCCCGGCCGTGCGGGAAGGTGAGCGTCAGCAGCGTCAGGGTGGCCGGGGAGAGCACCGCGGAGCCCACACCCTGCGCGGCCCGCGCGAGGAGCAGCTGCCAGGGCGCCTGGGCCAGTCCGCCCGCCAGGCTGGCCGCGGTGAACAGGCCGAGCCCGGCGACGAACACCCGCTTGCGGCCGAAGAGGTCGGCCGCCCGGCCGCCGAGCAGCATGAAGCCGGAGAAAGTGAGGGTGTAGAGGTTCACCACCCACTGGAGTCCCGCCTCGTCCATCCCGAGCCCGGTCCGCATCGAGGGCAGCGCCACGTTGACCACCGACACGTCGAGCACGGCCAGGAACTGCCCGGCACACGCCGCCAGCACCACCACCCACGGCCGTGAGCCGCCGCCCCGGGCCCGCGGCGCCCCGGCGGCCGATCCGGACTGCGACATAGCGCGCATCGTCGCACCGGTACCCCGCCACCGGCCGGTATCCCCCGCGCGGGGTGCCGCGCACCGGAGGGAAAGCCCAGTTCAGCGCGGTCCGTCCGGCATGCTGGGGCGGCCGCGCACCCGGACGGCCGCCCTCCGTACCGCGCTGGCCGCGGGGCCGCCGGGCCGCCGGGTGTCCCGGCCGTCGCCCGCTCCGGGGGGGGCGGACGGTGAGCGGGCCCCGCCCCCGCGAGCCACCACGGGCGGTACGGCATCATGTCCCCGCCAAGCCGTGCCCTGGGACCGGAGGAAGAGTGTGAGCCAGCCCCCCCAGCCCGAGACCCTCGCCGCCTTCGAGGCGGCGAAGGGCTTCATGCCCACGGACGAGGGGCTGGCGCTGCACGCGGCGGCCGCCGAGGCGGCCACGCTCGGCCTGCCCCTGCTGGAGATCGGCAGCTACCGCGGACGCTCCACCCTGCTGCTGGCCGACGCGGCCCGGACGGCGGGCGTCCAGGTGGTGACCGTCGACCACCACCGTGGCAGCGAGGAGCAGCAGCCCGGCTGGGAGTACCACGATCCGGAGACCGTCGACCCGCGTACCGGGCGGATGGACACCCTGCCGCTGCTCCGCCGCACCCTGGCGGAGGCCGGGGCGGAGGAGGACGTCATCGTGATCGTGGGCCGCTCGCCCCGGGTGGCGCGGCTGTGGGGCGGCCGGTTCGGGCTGGTCTTCGTGGACGGCGGTCACACCGACGAGCACGCCACCGCCGACTACGAGGGCTGGGTGCCGCACCTCGTCCCGGGCGGGCTGCTGGTGATCCACGACGTCTTCCCGGACCCGGCGGACGGCGGGCAGGCCCCCTACCGGATCTTCCAACGCGCCCTGGGATCAGGAGCGTTCGACGAGGTCTCGCGGACGGCCTCGCTGCGGGTGCTGCGCCGGGTGGGCGAAGGCCAGTGAGCGGCGACGGCATGGGCCGACGGCGCTACGGACTGTCAGTCGCCCTGACCGCGCTGCTACCGGCCGGGCTGGTCGGCTGGCTGGTGTGGCAGGGGACGTCGGGCGGGCCCGGCGGCGACCGGGCGGAGCAGCCGAAGCCCGCGCCCTCCAGCACCGCGACGGAGCGCGGCCCGGACGCGAGCGGCGAACCCGGCGCGAGCGCCTCGCCCGGCGGCCCCTCGGCCTCCCCCACCGGGGCGGACCGGAGGGACGACCTGCGGGGCCGTACCGTGGTGCTCGACCCGGGGCACAACCCGAACAACGGGAAGCACCCGGACCGGATCTCCCGGCTCGTCGACGTCGGGAACGGCCGCAAGGAGTGCGACACCACCGGCACCCAGGCGCGTTCCGGTTACACCGAGGCGGAGTTCACCCTGGACCTCGCGCGGCGGGTCCAGAAGCGGCTCGAAGCCCGGGGCGCCACCGTGAGGTTCACGCACACCGGGCGGCTGCCGTGGGGCCCGTGCGTGGACGACCGGGCGGAGGCGGGCAACAGAGCCCGCGCGGACCTGGCGATATCCCTGCACGCGGACGGAGCGTCCCCGGGCGACCGGGGGTTCCATGTGATTCTTCCCGCACCGGTGCGCGGGGACGGGGCGAACACCGGGCCGATCGTGCGGCAGTCGCGACGACTTGGGGAAGATCTGGTGACCGCCTTCCGGAAGGCCACCGGCACCGCCCCGTCCAACTACCTCGGTGGGGGAAAGGGCTTGGACACCCGTGATGACCTCGGAGGTCTCAATCTGAGCACGATCCCCAAAGTTTTCCTCGAATGCGGCAATATGCGGGATCGCCAGGACGCGGCCCGGCTCGCTGACCCCGAGTGGCGGGAGCGTGCGGCACGCGGCGTCTCCGACGGCGTCGCCACGTATGTCACGGGGGTGCGGTGAACGAGATACGAAGAAGCGAACCCCCCCGCCGGGCCCGTAGTGTCATCCGTACGATGGGGTGCCCGCCCCCGGCTGACCAAGACCATGACAAGACCGACTAAGGACCCTACGTGAACATCCGCTCGCTCACGCGAGGCGACGCGGCGGTGATCGCAGCCGCAGTTCTGCTGTTCATCGCCTCGTTCCTGAACTTCTACACCGTTGACACTGGCCAGATGGGTGGTTCGGCCGACGAGGAGAACGGCTGGGCGTCCGAGCTCTTCCCCGTGCTGCCGTCGATCTATCTCGCCGGCATCGCCGGTGCCGCGCTGATCGTGTTCGGCCGGGCCCTGGCGGGCCGCACCTTCGCCGGGCTCGACCTGGGCCAGCTGGGCGTCGGCGCCGTGCTGTTCGCCACCTGGACCGCGCTGTGGACGATGTTCGACAACCCGATCAAGAACATCGGTGGCGACCAGATCGAGCTGGGTTCCGGGCACATCCTGGCCTTCATCTCGCTGCTGGTGATGTCGGGCGCGGCCATCGCGACCCCGTTGGTGCCCGCGCTCAAGGCACCGCTGACGGGCGGTACGCCGGGGCAGCCCGGTCCGTACGGCGGTGCGCCGTACGGCGGCCAGCCGCAGGGTGGTTACGGCTACCCGGGCGGCCCGCAGGCGGGTCAGCCCGGTCCGTACGGCGCGCAGCAGCAGCCGGCCGCGCAGCAGCCCGGTGGCGGCGCCCCCGGTGCTCCGGACCCGAACTTCCAGCCCTTCTGGTTCGCCGTTCCGGTCGCCCGTCCGCTCTACGCGGAGGACGGCTCCCCGCAGCCGGTGGCCGAACTCGCCCCCGGTACCTGGTACCTGGCGGTCGAGCAGCGTGGCCAGGCACTCGTGGCGCAGACCCAGGACGGCCGTCGCGGCGTCCTCCAGGACACCTCCGGTATCCAGCGCGGCTGAGCCCCGGGTCGGTCGGCGGGTCCGGCAGCCTCCGTTCGGCGACGCCGCACAGCACGAAGGCCCCCATTCTCGGATGGGGGCCTTCGTGCGTCGCGGGACCGGCGTGTGTGCGGGGACGGCGCGTGTGCGGGGCCGCCACCGAGCGGCCGGGCCCGTACGCGGCCGGGCGGGCGCCGGGCGGCCAACAGATGACCAACAGGCCCTGGAGAGCCGGTTGTTCGGAGCCGGTTGAGGACTGTCGGGGCCGGTTGAGGACTGGTTCGGGACTGGTTGAGGCTGGTCGCGGGCTGGCTGAGGCTCGTTCAGAGCCGGTTCGTGCGCGGTGCTCCGGGCGACGGGCTCAACGGGTGGCGCCCGCACAGCAGTCGGGTTCCAGCACGGTGGGCAGCCGCTCGCCGCCGAACACCGTGGCGGTGGCCTCCTCCCCCACCAGCGCGGCCACCGCCAGCAGCAGGGAGCCCGCCGTCCAGGCGGTGCGCTCGACGGGCCAGACGGCGGCGTCCGCGAAGACGTACCCGGTCCAGTACATGCCGTCGTCGGCGCGCAGGTGGCGGATCCAGCGGAGGATCAGCGCGGCCCGCTCCGCGTCGCCCATCGCCCAGAGGGCCAGGGCGAGTTCGGCGCTCTCGCCCCCGGTCACCCAGGGGTTGGGGAGCACGCAGCGCACGCCGAGTTCCGGCACCACGAACCGCTCCCAGTCCGCCGCGATCCGCTCGCGCGCGGCCTCGCCACGCAGCGCGCCGCCCAGCACCGGGTAGTACCAGTCCATCGAGTAGTGGCTCTTGTCGAGGAACAGCTCGGGGTGGTGCCGCAGCGCGTGCCCCAGCCAGCCCGCGGCCAGCTCCCAGCCGGGCTGCGGCTCCCGCCGGTGCTCGGCGAGCGCCAGCGCGCAGCGCAGCGCCTGGTAGACGGAGGAGGAACCGGTCAGCAGGGCGTCCGCGACCGGGGTGCCGTCCGCCTCGCGCTTCCAGCCGATCTGCCCGCCGGGCTGCTGGAGTTGGAGCACGAAGGTGATGGCGCGCTCCACCACCGGCCACAGCCTCTCGACGAACGTCTCGTCTCGGGTGGCCAGATAGTGGTGCCAGACGCCGACCGCCACGTAGGCGCAGAAGTTGGTCTCCCGCGCCAGGTCGGTGGGGCGGCTGGCGTCCCCGTCAGCGTAGGCGGAGTACCAGGAGCCGTCGGGCAGTTGGTGCCGGGCCAGCCAGTGGTAGGCGGCCTCCGCGTGGTCGTGCTCGCCCGCCGCGTCCAGCGCCATCGCGGCCTCGACGTGGTCCCACGGGTCGAGATGGTGCCCGCGGAACCAGGGGATGGCGCCGTCCGGGCGCTGTTCGGCCAGCACGCCGCGTACGGTGCGCGCCGCCTCGGCGGCGGTCAGCACCCCGGGCAGGACCAGCGACTCCGCCTTGCCGCAGGTCACTTGACGGCCGTCGCGGGCAGCTGCGGCTTGACGGCGTACGCCACGAAGCTCTTGCCGATCAGCGGGTTCAGCGCGCGTTCGGCGGCCCGGGTGGCCAGGGGGCGCTTCATGATGTCCCAGACCAGCAGCTTGTGGTAGGCGCGGACGGGCAGCGCCGCCGCGTCCCCGTCCCGGTGCACGCCGAAGGCGCACTTGAGCCACCAGTAGGGGGAGTGCAGGCCGTGCGCGTGGTGGGTGCCGTACGGCCGGAGCCCGGCCTCCCGCATCCGGCCGAGGAGTTCGTCGCCCCGGTAGATACGGATGTGGCCACCCTCGACCTCGTGGTAGGCGTCGCTCAGCGCCCAGCAGACCTTCTCCGGGCCGTAGCGCGGGACGGTCACCGCGATGCGCCCGCCGGGGCGCAGCACCCGCACCATCTCGGCGAGGACGCCCTTGTCGTCCGGGATGTGCTCCATCACCTCGGAGATGATCACCACGTCGAAGCTGTCGTCGGGGAAGGGCAGCGCGAGCGCGTCGCCCTCCAGCGCGGTGGCGGTGGCGCCCGCCGGGGCCTCCCCGGCCTCCTCCATCGCCGAGAACCAGCGCGCGACCTCGCGGATCTCCTCCGCGTTCCGGTCGAGCGCCACGACCCGGGCGCCGCGCCGGAAACACTCGAAGGCGTGCCGTCCCGCGCCGCACCCCAGATCCAGGACACGGTCGCCGGGGGCGAGGGGAAAGCGGGAGAAGTCCACGGTCAGCACGGGGTGTCTGCCTCTTCCTGTTCCTTGGGGGTCGCCGGGCCGCTCGCCACCCGGCGGTGGTCGTGCTCCGGGCCGTTCGCCGCCCGGCCGCGCCGGTGTCCCGGCCGCCGCCAGCCCACCGCCTCAGCGGGCCGCCGGGGCGGCCCGGGCCGCGAGGGCCGCGCGGTAGCGCTCGACGGTGCCGCGGGCGGCCTGCTCCCAGGTGAAGCGGCGCAGTACCCGCTCGCGTCCGGCGGCGCCGAGGCGGGCGCGCAGCGCGGGGTCGCCCAGCAGCCGCCCGAGTCCGGTCGCCAGCGCCCCCGCGTCGCCGGGCGGCACCGCCAGGCAGGTCTCGCCGTCGGCTCCGGCGACCTCGGGGATCGCTCCGCCGGTGGTGGCCAGCAGCGGGGTTCCGGTGGCCATGGCCTCCGCGGCGGGCAGCGAGAAACCCTCGTACAGCGAGGGCACGCAGGCGACCTGGGCGCCGCGCAGCAGCTCGGCGAGGTCGGCGTCGCTGATGCCCTTGACGAACTCGACGGCTCCGGCGAGTCCGTGGCGCTCCATCGCCGCGGCGACCGGCCCCTCCGTGGGTCGGGTGCCGACGACGACCAGATGGGCCCGGGGGTGCTCGGCGCGCACGGCGGCGAGCGCCTCGACGAGGTGCACCAGCCCCTTCAGCGGCACGTCCGCGCTGGAGGTGGTGACGATCCGGCCCGGCACCTCGGGCGTCGCCGGCTCGGGAGCGAACAGCCGGGTGTCGGCACCGACGTGCACCACGTGGACGCGGCGGGCGGGCACGCCCAGCTGCTCGACGATCTCCCTGCGGGAGGAGCCGGAGACGGTCAGGACGGTGGGCAGCCGCCGGGCGACCCGGCGCTGCATCCTGGTGAAGCCGTACCAGCGGCGCACCGAGAGCCGCCGCCGCCAGTCCGGGGCGGCCTCCAGCTCCAGGCGCCGGTCGACGGTGATGGGGTGGTGGATGGTGGTCACCAGCGGGGCGCCGAGTCTCCCGGGGCCGCCGAGCAGTCCGTAGCCGAGCGTCTGGTTGTCGTGGATCACGTCGAACTCACCCCGGCGGGCGGCGAGATGGCGTCTGGCGCGGAGTGAGAAGGTGAGCGGTTCCGGGAAGCCGCCGGTCCACATGGTGCCGACCTCCAGCCGGTCGACCCAGTCGCGGTACTCCTCGCGGGAGGGGGTGCGGAAGGCGTCCGGCTGCCGGTAGAGGTCGAGACTGGGCAGTTCGGTGAGGCGGACCCCGTCGTCCAGGACCGGGTAGGGCTGCGCGCCGATCACCTCGACCGAGTGGCCGAGGCGGGCCAGCTCACGGGAGAGGTGGCGTATGTAGACGCCCTGCCCCCCGCAGTACGGGTTGCCCTTGTAGCTCAGCAGCGCGACGCGCAGCGGGCGTTCGGCGCCGCCGGGGGCCGGGGCGGGTTCCGGGGGCCGGGTCCGGGGGCCGGACTCGCTGTCCCGTATGGCCTCTGCGGTCACTCGCGGCCCCCTTCGTCACTGCACTTTCGCGGGAGCGTAGCCGCCCGCGCTAACCTAGAACAAGTTTCAGGATTCGCCTTCCCACGGGGTTCCGCACACCCCGCGCGCTATGAATCTACCGGCCGGTCACTTCCGGCGAACGACCGGTCCGGGTGATTCCCGCCACCCGGCGCCGACCAGCGCGCACCGCACCGCGCCCGGCCCGCCGGGACCACGCGGACCCGCCGGGGAGCCGTGGACGCCGGGGAACCCGGAGGCCCGCAGCCACGGAGGACCCGGTGAGCCCCAGGAACGACGAGGCACACGGAAGGCAGCACGGAGGGTGGGAGACATGACGACGCGGGCCAGGCCGTCCGCCTCGGCGCTGACCGAGCGCCAGGAGGCGCGCCGCCGCCGCATCCTGGGGGCCAGCGCGGAGCTGGCCCGGCGCGGCGGGTTCGACGCGGTGCAGATGCGGGAGGTGGCGGAGGTCTCGGGGGTGGCGCTCGGCACCCTGTACCGCTACTTCCCGTCCAAGATCCACCTGTTGGTCGCCACCATGCGCGACCAGCTCCAGCGGATGCGGGAGACGCTGGACGAGCATCCGCCCACCGAGCCGGACCCGGCCGACCGGGTCGCCAAGACGCTGATGCGCGCCTTCCGCGGGCTGCGGCACGAACCCCAGCTCGCCGACGCCATGGTGCGCGCCCTCACCTTCGCCGACCACTCGGTCAGCGCCGAGGTGGACGAGGTCTCCCGGCTGACGACGGCGATCATCCTGGAGGCCGTCGGCCGGGACGTCCCACCCGATCCACGGACGCTGTCGGTGGTGCGGGTCATCGAGCACACCTGGCTGTCGGCGCTGATCACCTGGCTCTCCGGCCGCGCCTCGATCGAGCGGGTGCGGGTCGACGTCGAGACGGTCTGCCAACTGGTCACCACGCTCCCGGACCCCGGGGCCGGAACCCGGACCAGCGCTGGAGCCAGCACCGGGGCACCCGGGACGAACCGGGCGGAGACGGACGGCGGGTGAGCCCGGCGCGCGCGGCGCCGGGGAGGCGCCGCTTCCGGTGCGGTGCGTCCCGCGTACGCCCCTCCCGCTACAGTGGCCGGGTAGTCAGTGCCTCCGTTCGGGGAAAGCCGGTGCGAATCCGGCGCTGACCCGCAACCGTGAGCTGGCCCGGAAGGGCGGCGAGCCGGAGCACCCGGACAGAGGCAGGCTCGGACGGCCGGAACCTCCCGCACGGGGTACCGCCGTCGGCACCGTCGAGGTATACGGAGCCGGGCCCGGTGTGCATCGCGCGGCGTTCCGCGGGGTGGGCGGCCGTGCGCGGCTGCTGACCGCTCACCGAAAGGCACCCGAGATGTTCCTGCGCCGCAGTGCGGCGGCCCTCGCGGCCTCCGCCGTGCTCAGCGCCGCCGTTGCCCCCGTCGCCCACGCCGACGGCTCCCCCTCACCCGGGAAGCCGTCGAAGCTCCCCGAGGGGCTGTACGGGAAGAGCGACCCGACGTTCGACGGGGTCTGGCGGCAGTCCCTGACGCTGCTGGCCCAGGAGGCGTCCGGGGCCACCCCGGCCAAGGAGGCCGTGGACTGGCTCGCCGGGCAGCAGTGCGACGACGGCTCGTTCACCGCGTACCGCGCGGACCCGGAGCGCCCGTGCGACGCGGAGGACCAGAAGAAGACCCCGTCCGACACGAACGCCACGGCGCTGGCCGTCCAGGCGCTCGCCGCGGTGGGCGGGCGGAGCGACGCGGTCGCGAAGTCCGTGGACTGGCTGACCTCCGTGCAGAACAAGGACGGCGGCTGGGGCTTCAACCCCGGCCAGCCCTCGGACGCGAACTCCGTCGCGGTGGTCGTCGGCGCGCTCACCGCCGCCGGGGAGAAGCCGCGCGAGGTGGTGAAGGACGGCAAGGACCCCTACGCGGCACTGCTCTCCCTCCAGCTCGGCTGTGACGCGAAGAAGCCGGAGCGCGGGGCCTTCGCCTACCAGCCCGACAAGAAGACGGGCGATCTCGCCCCGAACGACTACGCCAGCACGGCGGCGGTGCTCGCCACACTCGGCAAGGGCCTGCTGACCGAACCGGCCGACGGCGAGGGCTCCTCCGAGCCGAAGCCACTGGCCTGCGAGGACGGCGAGGAGACCGGGAAGCGCACCCCGAGGACCGCCTCCTCGGCCGGCGCGGCCTACCTCACCGGGGTACTGGACGCCAACGACGGCCACCTCCGCTCCGCGATGCCGGGCGCCGAGAAGCAGCCCGACCACGTCACCACCGCCTACGCGGTGATCGCGCTGGCCGCCGGGGGCCAGCGGGACGAGGCCCGCACCTCGCTGAGGTGGCTGGAGAAGAGCCTCCCCGACTGGAAGAAGGCCAAGAACGACCCCGGCTCGATCGCCGCGGTGATGCTCGCGACGCACGCGACCGGCGGTGACGCCGCCGAACTGGGCGACGTCGCCCTGCTGAAGCGGCTGAACGCCACCGGACCGGAGCCCGCCGCGATGCCCGCCGCCGGATCGGACGACGGGGACGGCGACGGGGACGGCGGCAGCAGCGCAGTCGCCACCTGGTCGCTGGTCGGCGCCGGACTGGCGGCCGGGGCGGGGATCGGTTTCCTCATGAGCGGCCGCAGGAAGCGCCAGGGACTGTGACCGCGGACCCCACCGGGCGGGCCCGTCCCGCCCGGCGGCTCCGCGCGGGCGCGGTCAGCGGCGGCGCGGGGCTCGCCGGGCTCGCGGTACTCGCCGGGGCCCTCGTGTCCGGGCTGGCCCTCGCGCCCGGCGCGCTCGCCGCGAGCCACTCGGCCGACCGGGCCGCCGCCCCCACCGCCACGCGGGCGGCCGCCGCGGAGCAGTACCGGTACTGGTCGTTCTGGGAGCGCTCCGACGACACCTGGCGCTACGCCACCCAGGGGCCCGCCACCCTGCGCCCCGGCGAGGGGGACACCGTCGCCTTCCGCTTCGCGGTCAGCGAGGACTCCCGCGACGCCAAGGAGCCGCGACGCGCCCCCACCTTCGCCGCGACCTGCGGTGACACCGACCGGCCCGACGGCGGCAAACGCGTGCTGGTGCACCTCGACTTCGGGACCAAGGACGACGCCCCGCGCGGCGAGACGCCGCCCGCGCCCCGTTCGGCCTGCGCCGCCGTCGACGCCGACGCCAGCGCCGCGGACGCGCTCGCGAAGGTCACCAAGGGGCTGCGGTACGACTCCGGTTCGCTGCTGTGCGCCATCGACGGCTACCCCGGGCGCGGCTGCGGCGAGCCCGCCGGTGACGGCTCCGGGGCGGACGAGGCGGACGCCGCCGACGAGCCGGGCGACTCCGACGGCCTCCCCTCGTGGGTGGGGATCACCGCGGGCGCCGTGGGCGTCGCCGCGCTCGGCGCGGGCGCCGCCTGGCAGATCCGCCGCCGCCGGGGGTAGTCCGATGAACCGCGCCACCCGCCCGGAGGCGGGCTCCGCCCGGCTGCCCCGGGAGCGGCCCGCGCCGCGTCGCCGCGCGGACCCCGCCCGCCGTTCCGGGGGCGGGGAGGCGCGGCGCCCGCTGGAGCGGCTGGGCGCGCCCCGCGCCACCCGCGCCACCGCCCTGCACCCGGGAGCCTGGTGGCTGTGGGCGCTGGGCCTGGCCACCGCGGCCTCCCGCACCACCAACCCGCTGGTGCTGGCGCTGCTCGTCGCGGTCGCCGGGTACGTGGTGGCGGCGCGCGGCAGCGACGCGCCCTGGGCCCGCTCGTACGGCGCGTTCCTCAAGCTGGGCCTGGTCGTCCTCGCGATCCGGCTGGTCTTCGCGTTCTTCCTGGGCTCCCCCATTCCCGGCACGCACGTGCTGGTGACCCTGCCCGAGGTTCCGCTGCCGGAGTGGGCGCGGGGCGTCCGCCTCGGGGGGCGGGTCACCGCCGAGGGGCTGCTCTTCGCGCTGTACGACGGGCTGAAGCTGGCCACCCTGCTGATCTGCGTGGGGGCAGCGAACGCGCTGGCCAACCCGGCCCGGCTGCTGAAGGCGCTGCCCGGCGCGCTCTACGAGGCGGGGGTCGCCGTGGTCGTCGCGATGACCTTCGCGCCGAACCTGGTCGCGGACGTGCGGCGGCTGCGGGCCGCCCGCCGTCTGCGGGGCCGGGCCGACCGGGGCGTCCGCTCGGTCCTCCAGGTCGGACTGCCGGTCCTGGAGGGCGCGTTGGAGCGCTCCGTCGCGCTGGCCGCCGCGATGGACGCGCGGGGGTACGGGCGCACCGCCGCCGTGCCCCGGCGGCTGCGCCACCTCACCGCCGCGCTGCTGGTCAGCGGCCTGCTCGCGGTGTGCGCCGGAACCTACGGGCTGCTGACGGCGGACGCGGCGCCCCTGGGCCTGCCGGTGCTCGCCGGAGGCGCGGCACTCGCGCTGGGCGGACTCTGGCTCGGCGGACGGCGCGCGGTGCGCAGCCGCTACCGGCCCGAGCGCTGGGGCGCCCGGGCCTGGCTGGTGTCCGCCTCGGGCTGCGCGGTGGCGGCGCTGATGATCTGGGCGGCGGGCGCCTTCCCGAACGCCCTGCACCCGCCGACGATGCCGCTCGCCGCCCCCGCCCTGCCACTGCCCGTCGCGGCGGCCACCCTGCTCGGGCTGCTGCCCGCCGTCGTCGCGCCGCTCCCGGCCCGGAACGTCCCGGCCGCCGGGGACCCCGTTACGGCCACCGCCGGGGAGTCGGTCCGGGACGGCCCGGGCCCCCGGACCGGGCGGGTCCCGGCGGCGGCCTCCCGGGCCACGCTCGTCCGGCTGCGGCCCGGCTACCGCCCGTCGGAGTACCCGCCGCCCGCCGCACCGCACGAGGAGGAGCGTCGCCCGTGATCCGCTTCGAGCAGGTCTCCGTCCAGTACGAGGGCGCGGCCCGGCCCGCGCTGCACTCCACGGACCTGACCGTCCCCGAGGGGGAGCTGTGCCTGCTGGTCGGCCCGTCCGGCGTGGGCAAGTCCACGCTGCTGGGCACGGTGTCCGGGCTGGTGCCGCACTTCACCGGCGGCACGCTGCGCGGCCGCGTCACCGTCGCCGGACGGGACACCCGCGAGCACCGGCCCCGGGACCTGGCCGACGTGGTGGGCAGCGTGGGGCAGGACCCCCGCGCGCACTTCGTGACCGACACCGTCGAGGACGAACTCGCCTACGGCATGGAGTCGCTGGGCCTGCCACCAGGCACGATGCGGCGCCGGGTGGAGGAGACGCTGGACCTCCTCGGCCTCGGCGAACTGCGCGACCGGCCCATCGCCACCCTCTCCGGCGGTCAGCAGCAGCGCGTCGCCATCGGGTCCGTCCTCACCCCGCACCCCCGGGTCCTGGTGCTGGACGAGCCGACCTCCGCGCTGGACCCGGCCGCCGCCGAGGAGGTGCTGGCCGTCCTCCAGCGCCTCGTCCACGACCTGGGCACGACGGTGCTGATGGCCGAACACCGGCTGGAGCGGGTCGTCCAGTACGCCGACCGGCTGCTGCTCCTCCCCGAACCGGGCGCGCCGGCCCGGCTGGGCGGCCCCGCCGAGCTGATGGCGGTCTCCCCGGTGTACCCGCCGGTGGTGGCGCTCGGCCGCCTCGCCCGCTGGTCGCCGCTCCCCCTCTCGGTACGCGACGCGCGCCGGGAGGCCGCCCCCCTGCGGGCCGAACTCGACACCCGGGCACCGGAGTCGGCCCGGCACGCGGCCGACGCCACCACCACCGACGCCACCACCCCGGACGCCACCGGTGCGGTCGGCTCCGGTTCGGTCCGCTCCGGGCCACCGGCCCAGGTCACCGGGATGACGCTGCGCCGGAACCGGCTCACCGTGCTGCACGAGATCGACCTGACCCTCCGGGCCGGGGAGACGGTGGCGCTGATGGGCCGGAACGGCGCGGGCAAGTCCACGCTGCTCAACTCGCTCGTCGGACTGCTCGAACCGACCCTCGGCAGCGTCACCGCCGGAGGCGCCGCACCCCACCGCACCCCGCCCCGCGAACTGCTGCGGCGGGCCGCGCTGGTCCCCCAGGACCCGCGCGACCTGCTGTACGCGGACACCGTCGAGGCGGAGTGCGCCGCCGCCGACGCGGACGCGGAGGCCGAACCGGGCAGCTGCCGCGCGCTCGTCACCGAACTGCTGCCCGGTGTACCGGGCGAGGCGCACCCCCGTGACCTCTCCGAGGGACAGCGCCTCGCGCTCGCCCTCGCGGTGGTGCTCACCGCGCGCCCGCCGCTGATCCTCCTCGACGAACCCACCCGGGGGCTGGACTACGCAGCCAAGTCCCGCCTGGTCCAGGTGGTGCGCGGGCTGGCGGCGGCGGGCCACGCGATCGTCCTGGCCACACACGACGTGGAGCTGGCCGCCGAACTCGCGCACCGCGTCGTCATCCTCGCGCAGGGCGAGATCGTCGCGGACGGGCCGACCGCCGAGGTCGTCACCTCCTCCCCCGCCTTCGCCCCGCAAACCGCCAAGGTGCTCGCGCCCCAGCCCTGGCTGACGGTCGCCCAGGTACGGGCCGCGCTGGAATCCCGCCCCGCCCGGGGCGCCCCGGGCGATCCGGAGGTGCCCCGATGAGCGGCGAGCGCGCGGGACGCCGCCCCCGTGCCATCCGGCTCGGCCCGCGCTCCGTCCTCGCGCTGGCGCTGACCAGCGCGGCGGGCGTCGCCGCCTTCGGCTGGCCGCTGCTCGCCGACTCCACCTCCGGACTCGCGCACTCCGGTGACGCGCCCTGGCTCTTCGCCGCCCTGCTCCCGCTGTTGCTGGCCGTGGTGCTGGCGACCATCGCCGACACCGGCCTGGACGCCAAGGCCATCGCGATGCTCGGGGTGCTGGCCGCGGCGGGCGCCGCGCTCCGTCCGCTCGGCGCCGGAACGGCCGGACTGGAGCCGATGTTCTTCCTGATGGTGCTGTCCGGCAGGGTGCTGGGGCCGGGCTTCGGCTTCGTGCTGGGGGCGCTCTCCATGTTCGCCGCCGCGCTGCTCACCGGCGGCGTGGGCCCGTGGATGCCGTTCCAGATGCTGAGCATGGGCTGGGTGACGATGGGCGCCGGGCTCCTCCCGGGCGCCCACACCCTGCGCGGACGCCGCGAGCTGCTGCTCCTCGCCGGGTACGGGGCGGTCTCGGCGCTGCTCTACGGGCTCGTGATGAACCTGCACGGCTGGCCGTACATCGCGGGGCTCGGCTCCGGCATCTCCTTCGTCCCCGGCGACCCGCTGACCGACAACCTCGCCCGCTACCTGGCGTACGTCCTCGCCACCTCGCTGGGCTGGGACGTACCGCGCGCCGTCCTCACCGTGGTGCTGACCCTCACGCTGGGCGGCACCGTCCTGCGGGCGCTGCGCCGGGCGACCCGCCGGGCCGCCTTCGAGGCCCCGGTGGGCTTCGAACCGCCCCCCGTCACACCGCTCCCCACCACACCCGCCGTCGGGCCGCCCGGGTCACCGGCCGCCGGTCCCCCGGCACCGCCCCGCCCGCCGGGGCGCTGAACACAGCGGCGGGCCACCGCCGTCCGGCGAACCCGGGCCCGGGAGGCCGGAACGTCCGGGCCCGAGGTACGGAACCTCCGGCCCCGAGGTCCCGAACGTCCGAGCCCGGAACGGGGAGACGCGGGCTCTCAGGCGCCCTTCGGCGCCGCCTGCTGCACCACCTCGAAGGACCACAGCGTCGAACCGGTGGCCGCGGGCCGGGACTCCTTCCCACCCCGCTCACCGTCCCGCGCGCCGCCGCCCGAACCGCCGCCCTGGTGCGCCGCCTTCATCGGGCCCTCCATCCACGCCTGGAAGTCGGCCTCGCTCCGCCAGCGGGTGTAGACGAGGTACTGGTCGGTTCCCTCCAGCGGACGGAGCAGTTCGAACCACTCGAAACCGTCGGAGTTCTCCACGGAACCGGCGCGGGCCGCGAAACGCCGCTCCAGCGTCTCCCGCTGCTCCTCCGGCACCGTCAGGGCATTGATCTTCACTACGCTCATGCGTCCATCGTGCCGTACGCTCGTCCGAGACGCGGACCGGTCCCGGCGCTGACCCTGTCTCACACGCGGCATTACCGTTCATGACCGGTCGCCGGGAGACCCCTCGCGCACACTCGCCCAAAGACACCGGGAGTATGTCAGGCAGCGAGTAAGTTGCTCGCGTCTGACCCTCGGGCCACCCCTCGGTGCCCGGACGGTGATCCTCGCGGAAGAACGACAGGAGACAACGGGGCGTGGCGGCGGAAACGACGGCGGAGCGGAGCCCTCAGCGGCCCGGCACACTCCTGCGGCACCTCGGATCTCGCACGGGCCTGGCACTGGCCGGCCTCTGGCTTCTCGCGGGCGCGCTCGCCGTGCGGCAGGCCCGGGCGATCCTCGGGAAGCCCGTGGACGAACGGCTGCCGGACCTGCTGGGCTGGCTGGGCGACAACGGCGCCCTCCAGGAACGGGGTTCGCTCTACGAGGGCGTCTCCCCCTTCACCGGCACCCCGCTCGCCGGTCTGGTGCTGACCCCGCTGACCCGGGCGGCCGAGCAAGGGCTCGGCGTGGCCTGGACGTTCGGGACCATGGCGCTGGTGGTGGCGCTCGGGGTGGTCGCGGTGCGGGCGCTGCCCGGCCCGCTCTCCCCCCGGGCCCGGCTCTTCGCCGTACCGGTGGCGCTGACCCTGCTGGCGGTCTCGGTACCGGTCCGCAACACCTTCCACCTCGGCCAGACCAGCGTGCTGCCGGTGCTGCTGGTGCTCGTCGGCTGGCTGCTGACGGGGCGCCGGGCGCGGCTGGGCGGTGTGCTGACCGGCCTCGGCGCCGCGCTCCAGCCCGCCGTGCTGCTCTTCGCGGTGCTGCTGTGGCTGGTCCGGCGGCGCGAGGCGGCGATCGCCACCGCCGCCTCCTTCGCCGCCGCGACGGCGGTGGCCTGGGCCGCGCTGCCCGGCGACTCCTGGACGTACTGGGTGCACCACCTGGCCGGAACCGGGCTGGGCGAACCGTCCGACGCGGTGGCCAACCAGTCGCTGCACGGCGTCCTGCTCCGCGCGGGCCTGCGCGGACCGCTGGAGATCCTGCTGCTCCTGCCGCTGGTGGTGGGGGTCTGCTGGCTGGCGCTGCGCCGCGCCGTCCGGTACGCGCGGGACGAGCAGCCGCTGCTGGCGGCGGCCGTCACCGGCTGCGCCGTGATCGCGGCCTCCCCCGTCGCCTGGCAGCACCAGCAGCTGTGGGTGCTGCTGGCCGTCGTCGGGCGGGTCGGCAAGCGCAGCGGGGACCGGCTGATGTGGCCGGTCCTCGTGGCCCTGGTGATGTCGCTGACCAGCGACGCGCTGGTGCCGAAGATCGCGGTGCTGGGCCCGCTGGGCGAGAACGCGCCGCTGATCGCCGCGCTGCTGACGGCCTGCGTGATCCCGTTCATGCCGCGCACCTCCGAGACCTGGGACCGGCCGCTGCCCTCCGGGCCGCTGAGCAGGCCCAACCTGATGCTGGAACTGATGCTGATCCGGGTCGGGTACTGGGCCTACTCGTACGTGCGCGGGCACGCCCCGGACGGACGTGACCTGGCCGAGGGCCACGGCGAGCAGATCCTGCGCTGGGAGTCGGTGCTCCACATCGACATGGAGCACGCCCTCAACCTGGCGGCGGCACGCACCCCCTGGCTGGAAGCGGCGTGCAACTACTACTACACGACCTTCCACTTCCTGGTGCCGCTGTCCCTGCTGGCCTGGCTCTACCTGCGCAGGCCGGGCACCTACCGGAAGACGCGCACCGCGCTCAGCTTCGCGACCCTGCTCGCGCTGATCGGCTTCTACTTCTACCCCCTCGCGCCGCCCCGGCTGATGCCCGGCCTCGGCTACATCGACACCGCGCACGGCCCGCAGGACCTGGAGGACCCGGACTTCGGCGCGCTGACCGAGATCTCCAACCAGTACGCGGCGATGCCCTCGCTGCACGTCGGCTGGTCGCTGTGGTGCGCGGTCGTCATCTTCCTGGTGACCCGGCGCCGCTGGATCCGGGCGCTCGGCGCCCTCTACCCCCTGCTGACCACCTACGTGGTGATGGCCACCGCCAACCACTACCTGCTGGACGCGGTCGGCGGCGCCATCGTCGTCGGCACGGGCTTCTGGCTGGCCCACCTGATCGCCCGGGCCAAGGACCGCCACGCGCCGGAGGAGCCGGAGACCCCCGAGGGCGCCGGGAGCCCGTCCGGCCCGAAGGACACGGGGAGCGCCGGGGAGGCGAAGGACGCGGCGGTGGAAGGGTCCGGCGGGGACCACCCCGAGGAGGAAGGGCGCGAGGCGGCTCCGGCGGCGGC
This sequence comes from Streptomyces sp. AJS327, assembly GCF_013450295.1. Lineage (GTDB taxonomy): Bacteria > Actinomycetota > Actinomycetes > Streptomycetales > Streptomycetaceae > Streptomyces. The sequence continues at coordinate 919,034 of NZ_SKBR01000001.1, read as the reverse complement.
CGAACCGGCGCGCGCCGCCGTGGCCGCCGGGCAGGCGGACGAGACGAAGCCGGGCGTCCGGGCCACCGTGCCCCGGCAGAGCCGGAGTTCGGCGGCGGACGAGGCGGAGCCCGGCGCGGAGGAGGGCGCGGCCGCCCCGTCCGCGGGCGGTCAGCCGCCGGAGGGCGGTCGCCGGGCCCCCGCGCCCCGGGAATAGGCCCAGCCCGCGCGTACACCCACCGCGAGCAGGCGCGTCGGGGGCCGAGCCCACGCGTCCCCGGGCCCACACACGGAGCACCGCCCCGGAAGGTCACCTTCCGGGGCGGTGTCGTGTGCGGAGCGGGCCGGTGGCGAGGCCCGGCGGCGCGGGCGGGTCCGGCGCGGGCGGGCCCGGGCGGGGTCAGCCGAGGTGCAGGCGGAAGCCGCCGTCCCCGGGGAGCCGTTCGACGCGGACCGCCCGCAGGTCCGGGACGTGGGCGGTCGGGCCGAACTCCGCCGCGCGCGGGCCCACGCCCACCACCGGCGACCCGGCCGCCCGCGCTGCCTCGATCCCCGCCCTGGAGTCCTCGAAGACCACGCAGTCCGCCGGGTCGTGGCCCAGTTCGGCGGCGCCCTTGAGGAAGCCCTCCGGGTCGGGCTTGCTCGCGCTCACGCTCTCCGCGGTGACCCGGGCCCGCGGCATCGGCAGGTCGGCGGCGGACATCCGGGCGGTGGCCAACGCGAGGTCCGCCGAGGTCACCAGCGCGTGGGGGAGCGGGGCGATCGCCGCGAGGAAGGCGGCGGCGCCGGGGACGGGAACCACACCCTCGGTGTCGGCGGTCTCCCGGGCCAGCAGCTTCCGGTTCTCCGCGAGGTGCCGCTCCAGGGGGCGGTCGGGCAGGAAGTGGGCCATGGTGGCGTGCCCCTGCCGTCCGTGCGCGACGCGCAGCACCTCGTCCTGGTCGAAGCCGTACCGCGCCGCCCACTCCCGCCAGATCCGCGCGACCACGGCGTCCGAGTCGACGAGGGTGCCGTCCATGTCGAGCAGCAGTCCGTGGGCGGTGAGGGGTGCGGTCTGCATCTGCGAGTACCTCCGGGAGCGGGATGACACAAGTGGCTCCGTCCGCCGGTCAGGGACGTCCGCGACGCTGCGGACCACGGACGGAACCACTTTGTTCCTCCACGTTACAAAACGAGTCCGCTCCACGCCACGCCTGGTTCCGGCCCATCCCGCCACGGGCCACTCCGCCGCCACGGGCCACCCCGCCACGGGCCCGGCTGGAACAGACCGGTTCGGAACATGCCGAAGGGAATGTACCGAGGGGAACGGAACCGGTCGGAACAGACCTCTCGTCCCGGCCGGGACCACCACGGCCGGGGCGGGCGGTCGGACGGCCGGGACCACCCGGGAGGACGCGTCGGGAAGGCCGGGACCACCCGGGAGGGCCGGGGGACGAGCCGGGCGGACCGGACGGGTGGGCAGGCGGGCGGGGCCTCACCCCCGGCCGTCCACCCCCCGGCCGTCCGCCTTCCGCTCACCCGAGGGGCACTCACCGGCCGCCCCTCCGGTCCGCTCGTTCAACTCCCGCACCAACTCGGTCAGATCACGCGGCCGGTCCGGCGTCCACCAGTCGCCGAGCAGCTCGGCCAGCTCGCCCTCCCGCGCCTCGGCCAGCCGGGCGGCGGCCTCCTCCCCCGCCCGAGACAGCACCAGCGGCAGCCCCTCCCGGACCGCCAGCCCCCGCTCCTCCAGCTGCCGGGCCGCCCGGGTGACCACCTCGCGCGGCACCGAGGCGCGCTCCGCGAGCCGTCCCGGCTCCACCGAGCCGTACCGGTGGGCGCGAAGCACCAGCCAGCAGGAGGCGGGGGCCAGGTCCAGCCCGGCACGCCCGGCGATCCGCGCGTACAGGTCCCGCTTGCCCTCCCGGGTGCTCAGCAGGGACAGCGCGCGCCGCAGCTCGTCGGCCGAGGAGCGCTCCACCGGGTTCGGCGGCAGGTTCTCGCTGCCCTCCGGCACCCGTACGGTGCCGCGCAGCCGCTCGCTGCGCAGGAAGAGGGAGAGCGCGCAGGCCAGGGCGGCGACGGGCGCCGCGTAGAGGAACACCTCCGTGATCGCGGACGCGTACCCGTCGAGCACCCCGACGCGCACCGCGGACGGCAGCGCGCCGACCGACCGCGGGTCGTGCTGGAGGGACTCGGCGGAGACGCCCGGGGGCAGCCGCCGCCCGCTCAGCTCGGTACGGAGTTCGCCGCCCAGCCGGGCGGTGAACAGCGCGCCGAAGACCGCGACCCCGACGGCCGCGCCCACGGACCGGAAGAAGGTGGCGGCCGAGGTGGCGACGCCCAGGTGCCGGTAGTCCACCGCGTTCTGCACGACCAGCACCAGCACCTGGAGCACCAGTCCGAGGCCGAGCCCGAAGACCGCGAACCGCAGCCCCATCTCCAGCGTCGAGCTGCGCCGGTCCATCCCGGAGAGCAGCACCAGGCCGACGGCCATGATGGCGGTCCCCAGCGGGGGGAAGCCGCGCCAGTGCCCGGTCCGGCTCGCGAGCTGCCCGGAGAGCGTGGAGGAGAAGAACATCCCGGCCACCATCGGCAGCATGTACACGCCGGACATGGTGGGCGAGACCCCGTGCACCACCTGGAGGAAGGTCGGCAGGTAGGTCATCGCGCCGAGCATCGCGAACCCGACGATGAAACCGATCACCGAGCAGAGCGTGACGTTCCGGATCCGGAACAGCTCCAGCGGCAGCACCGGCTCCTCCGCCCGCCGCTCCACCCGGACGAACAGCACCACCGCGACGGCGGCCAGCGCCGCGAGACCGTAGGTCCACGGGCCGTTCCACGGCCAGCTCGTCCCGCCGAGCGAGGTGAGCACCACCACCGCGGCGGCGGCCGTGGCGATCAGGAAGGTGCCCAGGTAGTCGATGCGGTGCCGCACCGGCCCCACCGGGATGTGCAGCGCCGCCGCGATCACCAGCAGCGCCAGCACGCCGAGCGGCAGGTTGACGTAGAAGACCCAGCGCCAGTCGAGCTGCTCGGTGAAGAAGCCGCCCAGCAGCGGCCCGAGCACGCTCGTCGTCCCGAAGACCGCGCCGAACAGGCCCTGGTACCTGCCCCGGTCCCGGGGCGGGACCAGGTCGCCGACGATCGCCATGGAGAGCGTCATCAGCCCACCACCGCCCAGCCCCTGGAGCGCCCGGAAGCCGATCAGCTGCGCCATGTCCTGGGCGGCGCCGCAGAGCGCGGAGCCGATCAGGAAGATCACGATCGCCAGCTGGAAGAGCTTCTTCCGCCCGTACTGGTCGCCCAGCTTCCCCCAGAGCGGCGTCGCGGAGGTGGCGGCGAGCAGGTAGGCCGTCACCACCCAGGACAGGTGGTTCAGGCCACCGAGTTCGCTCGCGATGGTGGGCAGCGCGGTCGCCACGATGGTCTGGTCGAGCGCGGCGAGCAGCAGCCCGAGCAGCAGCGCCGCCATCGGGAGCAACACGGACCGGGCGGGCGGGCCGTCCCCGGGTTCGGTGGCCGGTGCTGACGCGGACTGCTCCGCCACGACGCCTCCTCGCTCCTGGGCCGCGAGACGAACGGCGATACCGGACGTTCAGCCCGATACGCCCATCATCGTCGCCGGACCGGAACCCGGCCTCCGCACGTCCCTCCCCCGGTGGCGCCCCGCCCGCCGGGCGACGCGCCCGGCCATCCGGACGACGGGCCGGACGGACAGCCGAACGAACGACCGACCAGCCGGACCGATCCCGCCCCGGACCGATCCCGCCACCGGACGGTGGCGGAACGGGCGGCACGGCGCGGGAACGGGGCGGCGACGGAGGGACGGACACCACCGGACGGTGACGGAACGGGCGGGGTGGCTCAGCCGGTGAGCGCGTCCACCAGGCTGAGCCCGGCGAGTACGAGCATCAGCAGCGCCGCCACCCGCGTGATCAGCTTGAGCGGGACGAAGCGCATCAGGGTGCGGCCCCCGAGGACGCTGATACCGGCCACCGCCCACAGGGCCAGCACCGCGCCCAGCCCGACCGAGAGCGGGTCGTCGTACCGGGCGGCGAGGTTGGCGGTCATGATCTGGGTCAGGTCGCCCCACTCGGCCACCAGGATGAGCGTGAAGCCGCTCCCGGCGACCTTCCAGAAGGACTGCCCCTCCGGGGTCCTGACCTCCTCCCCCTCGTCGTCGTCCTTCCGCACCAGCAGCAGTACGGCGCCGATCAGGAAGAGCGCGCCGACCACGCCCTGGAGGAGGCGCTGCGGCAGCAGTGTCAGCACGTTGCCGACGGCCACGGCGATCGCCACGTGGACGAGGAAGGCCGCCGCCATCCCCGCGAACACGTAGCTGGCCCGGTAGCGGGTGCCGAGCACCAGCCCGGCGAGCGCCGTCTTGTCCGGCAGTTCCGCGAGGAAGACGACGCCGAAGGTCACGGCGAGGACGGTCAGACTGAGCACAGGGTTGATCCCCTTACTGGACGGGGCCGCCGCGCCGACGCGAGACACACTCCGGCCCGGCGGCGTCGGCACCGGGACACACCCGGTGATGGGACACCGCGGCCGAAGGTCTCGCTGGCGTGCCGCGCGGGCACGCTCCGGGCGCCGGGTCCCCCTCCTCGCGTCCACCCGGGGTGGCGCGGCGGGGTGCGGGACCAGTGTGTCGACGGTCCGGCGAAGAGCTACTCCCCTTCAGTCGGGGGCGACTGTACTCGATGCCCCGCCCCCGCGCGACGCGCGCCGTCCGGCCCCGCCCAGGGGCCGCGCGGGAACCGGGATCGCGCGGGTTCCGGGGCGGCGGGGTGGGCCGGAGCTTAAGGGCACCGTAAGCGTCCCCTAAGGACGCGTCGGGCGGAGCCCCCGGCTCCCGCGGGCGCGCGGCGGCTCGCGGGCCGCGCCCGGGGGCGACACCGGGGCGAACGCCCGGTCGACACCACCAACGGTGAGGCGCCGAAGGGGAGTTCGGACGGGGCGAAGCGGATGGGAAGAACGCGCGCCGGGTATCTAACCCTTGAACTGACGTGCACACGTCGCCAGTCTGTTACCTGTCACCCGCGGGGCGGAAACCCGGTGGGGGCAGCATGTTCGCCAACAGCGCCTCATACCGAGGGATTTACTTCAGGGAGTTACGTATGCAGGGCATACGCCGCAAGCTCTACGCGCGTCGAGGGAGGTCGGCACTGTTCGCCGGACTCGCGGCGCTGGTCGCGGGCGCGCTGATGTTCATCACCGGCACCTCCTCCGCCCAGGCGGAACCGCCGGCCCCGCCCAGCGCGGAGGAAGCGACCACCATGCTCAACGGCCTCACCGAGGAGACGGAGGGCTCCTCGGACGGCTACGACCGCGACAAGTTCCCGCACTGGAGCGACCAGGGCGACAACTGCAACACCCGGGAAGCCGTCCTGAAGCGGGACGGCGAGGGCGTCGAGACGGGCAACGACTGCTACCCGACCAGTGGCAGCTGGCCCAGCCCGTACGACGGCGAGACCTGGACCGACCCCTCCGACGTGGACATCGACCACGTCGTCCCGCTCGCCGAGGCGTGGCGTTCCGGCGCCGCGGACTGGACCCAGGACGAGCGCGAGGGCTTCGCCAACGACCTGGACATCGCCCAGCTGATCGCCGTGACGGACAACGTGAACCAGTCCAAGGGCGACAAGGACCCCGGCGAGTGGATGCCGCCGAAGTCCGACTACCACTGCGAGTACGCCCGCATGTGGATCTGGGTGAAGGACGAGTACGGCATGACGGTGGACTCCGCGGAGAAGGGCGCGCTCAGCGAGGCGCTCGGCACCTGCTGATCCCCTCGGTCCGGCCCGCTCTCCGGCCGGACCCGGTGGGTTCCGGTCCCGGCTGACCGGTGCCGGAACCCACCCGTCGAGCCCAGCGACCACTCCCGAACAGCGCCCCGGACCACCGGCCGACCCCGGTCGCGGCCCGGGAGCGCCCGGCCGGATCCCCCCACACGGTGGGCCCGTCCCTCCAGGCGGCGGGTCCGCCGTATCCGGCCGGCCATCCGGGAGCTGGCCCTTCCCTCCGTTGTTCCCTACCGTGCGGAACGACGGAGGGAAGGTTCGAGGCTGATGGCCACGCTGCTACTGGGACCACTGCTGCGCTACGTCGACGAGGGCACCGCGACCGTCTGGGTCGAGACGGACGCCCCGTGCGCGGTGGAGATCCGCTGCCCGGGCACGGACGCGGGAGGCCACACCCCCTCCTGGCGTGTGGCGGGACACCACTACGCGCTGGTGACGGTCTCCGGGCTGCCACCCGGGACGGACACCCCCTACGAGGTGCTGCTGGACGGCGCCCCCGTCTGGCCGCCGCGCGGCTCCCCCTTCCCGCCCAGCGTCATCCGCACCCCCGCCACCGCCCCGGGCGGCCAGGCCCCCGGGCTGCGGGTCACCTTCGGCTCCTGCCGCTGGGCCGCCCGCCCGGCCGGAAGCCACCACGCGAGCATCGGCCCCGACGCACTCGACGCGCTCGCCGAGGCGATCCTCTCCGGCGGCGAACGCCCCGACGTCCTCCTGCTGCTGGGCGACCAGGTCTACGCCGACGAGACCTCGCCCGCCGTCCGCGAACAGCTCGGGCACCACCGCGACCTGGACCAGCCGCCCTGGGGACAGGTGGCGAACTACGCGGAGTACACCCGGCTCTACGCGGAATCCTGGCTGGACCCCGAGGTGCGCTGGCTGCTCTCGACCATCCCCAGCCTGATGATCTTCGACGACCACGACGTGGTGGATGACTGGAACACCAGCGAGACCTGGCAGCGGGAGATCCGGGCCACCGGCTGGTGGCGCGAACGCATCCTCGGCGGCCTCACCTCGTACTGGGTCTACCAGCACCTCGGCAACCTCACCCCCGCCGAACTCGCCCGCGACCCGCTGTTCGACGCCGTCCGCGAGGCCGGGGACGGCATCGATGTCCTCCGCGCGTTCGCGGAACGCGCCGACCAGGACCCCACCACCGCCCGCTGGAGCTACCGTCGGGACTTCGGCCGCGTCCGGCTGCTGATGGCCGACACCCGGGCGGCCCGGGTACTGCCCGAGCACCGCCGCGCCATGCTCGACGACAAGGAGATGCACTGGCTGCGCGAGCAGGCCCTGGAGGGCGGCCCCGGCTCCTACGACCACCTGCTGATCGGCTCCTCGCTGCCCTGGCTCCTCCCGCCGCTGATCCACGACGCCGAGACGTGGAACACCGCGCTCTGCGGCGGGGCGCGCGGCCCGCGCTGGGCCCGGTTCGGCGAAACCCTGCGTCAGCGCGCCGACCTGGAGCACTGGGCGGCCTTCCCCGACTCGTTCCGGCGGCTCAGCGAAATGATCGAGGAGGTCGCCGGGCACCCGGACGCCCCGGCCACGGTGTGCGTGCTCTCCGGGGACGTGCACCACGCCTACGTCGCGGAGCCCCGCCACCCCCGGCGATCCACGGCCCCACCGCCCCGGGCCCGCGTCCTCCAGCTCACCTGCTCCCCCGCGCACAACAGCGTCCCCGCCCCGCTGCGCGCCGGATTCCGCTTCGGCTGGAGCCGGGTGGGGCGCTGGGTCGGCCGCGTCCTGACCCGGCACGCGCGGGTGGAGCGGCCCCCGATCCGCTGGCGGCGGGGCGGCGGCCCCTGGTTCGGCAACCAGCTGATGACGCTGACGCTGCGCGGCCGCGCCGCCGACCTCGCCCTGGACCAGGCCCGCCCCCTGTCCACGCCCCGCCGCTCCGCCCGACGCGCGGCCGCCGACGCCGGAGCGGGCGGAGACGCCGGAGAGGGCGCCGGCCCCGAGGTCGCCGCCGTCCCGCCCTCCGGGGCCGCGCCCGCCCTCTCGCGCGGCTCCCGGCTGAAGCGGGTGTCCACCCGTCAGCTCACCGGACCCCCGGCTGGGGAGCGGGCTGGGGGCACCGCTGGGGCGTGAGGAATCGCACACCGGAGCGAGGTGTTCCCTTCGGGCATGATGGGCCGCGGCCAACGCACCCCACCCGCCCCACACGCCCCCCTCGCACCAGGAGAACCCCGTGGCTCAGCACCACGCCATCGCCGTCGTCGGAGCGGGTCCGCGGGGCACCAGCGTGGTGGAGCGGATCTGCGCCTCCGCCCCCGAACTCCTCCCGCCCGGCGACCGGTTGACGGTGCATGTGATCGACCCGGAACGGCCGGGACCGGGCCGGGTCTGGCGGGCCACGCAGTCCCGGCACCTGCTGATGAACACCGTCGCCTCCCAGGTGACGCTGTACACCGACCCGAGCGTCACCGCCGAGGGCCCGATCCGCGAGGGCCCGAGCCTGTACGAGTGGTCGGAGCGGCGTCGTCCCGGCGCCCTCGGCCCGGACGACTACCCCACCCGCGCCCGCTACGGCGACTACCTGGAGTGGGTCTTCGACGAGGTGGTCGCCCACGCCCCCGACGCGGTGACCGTGGAGGTCCACCGGGCGCGCGCCGTCTCCCTGCGCGAGGAGGGCGGACGGCAGTGGATCACCCTCTCCGACGGCACGGTGACACCCGCCCTCACCTCGGTGGTGCTCGCGCAGGGCCATCTGCCCGCGCTCCCCGACACCGCGCGGCGCCAGCTCACCACGTACGCGCGGGAGCACGGACTGCGCTACCTGCCACCCGCCAACCCGGCCGACCTGCTGCCCCAGTTGGCGGCGATACCCGCCGGGCAGCCGGTCCTGCTGCGCGGCCTCGGCCTCACCTTCTTCGACCACGTGGCCCTGCTGACCGAGGGCCGCGGCGGCCACTTCACCCCCCGCGCGGACGCGCCCTCCCGGCTGCGCTACCACCCCTCCGGCCGGGAGCCCCGGCTGATCGCCGGTTCACGACGCGGCATCCCGTACCACGCGCGCGGCGCCAACGCCAAGGGCGCGCACGGACGTCACGAACCGCTGCTGCTCACCCCCGAGCTGATAGCCGGATTCCGGAAACGGGCGGACGACGGCGCGCCACCCGACTTCCACACCGAGGTCTGGCCGCTGATCGCCAAGGAGGTCGAGGCGGTCTACTACGCGGCGCTGCTCGCCCGACGCGAGCGGCCCACCTCCGGCGCCACCGGGTTCCTGGACCGCTTCCTCCCCACCCGGCACGGCTCCGCCGAGGAGACCGCCGTCCTCGCCGCCCACCGGCTCGACGGACGCCGCTGGGACTGGACGGCCCTCGAACACCCCGACGCCGGACGGGACTTCACCGGCCCCGCGGACTTCCGCGACTGGCTGCTCACCCGGCTCCACCAGGACGTGGCCGACGCGGCCCTGGGCAACGTCGAGGGCCCCGTGAAGGCCGCCCTGGACGTCCTGCGGGACCTGCGGAACGAGATCCGGCAGATCGTCGACCACGGCGGGCTGACCGGGACCTCCCGCCACCGCCTGGACAACTGGTACACCCCGCTGAACGCCTTCCTCTCCATCGGCCCGCCGCTCTCCCGCGTCGCCCAGCTGGCCGCGCTCGTCGAGGCGGGCGTGGTCGAACCGCTCGGCCCCCGGATGGAGGTGCGCACCGGCCCCGACGGCTTCACCGCGAGTTCCCCCGCCGTGCCCGGCGCCACCCACACCGCCCGCACCCTCATCGAGGCGCGGCTCCCCGAACCCGGAATCCGGGACACCGCGGACCCGCTGCTCAACGAGCTCCTGGCCGACGGCGCCTGCCGGACGCACTCCACACGGGGCTATCCGACAGCCGGACTGGACGTCACCGAGAGCCCGTACCACCTGATCGAACGCCAGGGACGGGCACATCCCCGCCGGTTCGCCGTCGGCGTCCCCACCGAGGGCGTGCACTGGGCGACGGCCGCCGGAGCGCGTCCGGGCGTGAACTCCGTGACGCTGACCGACACCGACGCCGTCGCCCGCGCCCTGCTGCGCTCCCTCACCACCGCACCACCCACCCGGCCGCCGGAGCCCGCGCCCACCCCGCGCGAGCGGCGTCCCACCCCCGCCGACCTGACCGGCAGCCGCGGCTGACCCCACCCCAGGACGCACCGCGCCCGCCACCCCACGTCGCCCAGCGGCGGGCGAACGGACGGAGCGGCGGGCGGAGTTGAGGGGAAGGTCACCGGCGGCGGAACACCGTCCGCCGCGCGTACCCGGCGGCGGCTACCCGGCGGAGCGGCCCGGCGCACGGTCGAAGGGGACGGTGAAGCAGGCGAGCCGCGCACCGGCGTCCCCCGCGTGCCCCTCACCGGTCCCCGTCGCGTGCTCGTGCAGCACCAGCGACCGGGCCTCCCCCTTCCGGAAGCGCCACTCGTGCCAGGTGGAGGCGGTGCCCCGGCCCTCCCCGTCGGCCCGGAAGTCCAGCCAGACCTCGTTCCGTTCGTTCGCGTACCGCGGGTCCGTCGACGGCTGCCGGGGATCCTCGCGGTGCTGGTAGTGCGGCCCCGAGTCGGCGGGGCGCGGCCCGCAGGTCCCGGTGTGGACGTGGGCGCCGTAGACCCGGTCCGGCGCCACCCCGGAGACCTTCAGCCGCACCGTCATCCCGAGGGGGCCGACCCGCCACACCACCTCGATCCGCGCCCCCTTCGGCACCCGCCGCTGGTCGTGGGTGACGGCCGCCGGGGCCGTGGAACCACGGGGCGGGGCGAAGACACCGCGCGCCCGCATCCAGTACTCTCCGGACTCCTCGCCCGCCTCACCGCCCCGCGGTTGGCTCCCCGGCCGCTGGTCAGCGCCCGCGCTGCCCGTCGCCCCACCGACCGCGAGCACCGCCGCCGTCACGACCGCCGCCACCGTCCGCACCGTCATCTCCGCCTCCGTCTGTGCCGAGTGCGCTGATCACGTGCATCTGTATCGCGGATTGTGATGAGATCGTGGCCACGTCCCCCCAACGGACCTGTCCGGGCGATGCCCGCGTACGCTGTGCGGCGGTAAACGGCTGTGCGCGGAGAGTCGGTAGGAAACGTCGGCGGACACGAGGGGACGTCGACGGAAACGGGAGAGCAGAAACGGGGACTGCGCAGTGATGGACATCCTGGGGTCACTGACCGGATCCCCATGGATCTACGCGATCATCGCGACGTCCGTACTGCTCGACGTCTTCTTCCCCCTGCTGCCCAGCGGCGTCCTCGTGATCACCGCCGCGACCGCCGTCGCGGGCACCACCGCCGCCGAAGCCGCCAACCTCCCCGCCTCCGCCCGGGCCGCCGCCGAGGCCGCGCACTTCCCCGAGATGCTGCTGCTCGTGCTCTGCGCCACCGTCGCCTCCGTCGTCGGCGACCTCTTCGCCTACCAGCTCGCCTGGCGCGGCGGCCACCGCTTCGACCGCGCCATCGCCCGCTCCCGCCGGCTGACGGTCGCTCAGGCCCGCCTCAGCGACGCGCTCGTCCGGGGCGGCGGCGCCCTCGTCGTGCTGGCCCGCTTCGCCCCCGCCGGGCGCTCCGTCATCAGCCTGACCGCCGGGGCAGCCCGTCGCCGCCCCAAGGACTTCATCCCCTGGTCCCTGCTGGCCGGCCTCACCTGGGCCGTCTACAGCGTCAGCCTCGGCTACTTCGGAGTGCAGTGGCTCGGCGCCTCCTGGCTCGGCACCGGCGTCTCCGTCCTGGCGCTCTTCGCCGCCGGATCGCTCGCCGCCTACGTCATACGGCGCGCACCCGTGCAGCCCACCGCCGACCCCGCCTGAACTCCCCGCCCCACCCCGCCACTTCGGCCTCCGCCCCACCGCGCGCCTCCGGCCACCCCGCGACCCCCGCGCCAGCGCCGCCCCTCCCCACAAGGCCACAGCGACTGACGCGACGCCCCTTCCGCACGACCCCACACGCCGCGCGCCATCGCCCGTCCCCCGCCAGCCTCCGGCACCGCTCCCGGCGCCCAGTGGCCGCCTACCGGCTCCGCACCCGGCTCCCCGCCACGCACCGACGTACGCCGCCCCCGCCGCGCACCCAGATCCCCGAACGCCCGGATTCCCGGACTCCGGGGCACCCGGACTCCGGCGGGGAATCGACTCAACAGCCGTGCGGCGAAGGGGACTTCTCCGCCCTGCGCCCTGGTGCCGCAGCACCCTGTGCGGCGACATCGCGAGGCAGGGGCAACTCAGTTAGACACCCGGTACGCACCAGAGCCCCGTTAAACCCCCGGTACGCACCAGAGCCCCGCCGAGGATGCTCGGCGGGGCTCCGACCTGCTTCTACAGGGTGGGCACAACTGGGATCGAACCAGTGACATCTTGCTTGTAAGGCAAGCGCTCTACCGCTGAGCTATGCGCCCCCATGCTGACGAACGCACAGCGTACCCCGTGACCGGCGGGAGCGCGCAAACCCCCGGACCCGCCCGTCCGCGCCCCACCGGACGGCCGGAGAGGCCGGAGAGGCCGGAGAGGCCGGAGAGGCCGGAGAGGCCGGAGAGGCCGGAGAGGCCGGAGAGGCCAGAGAGGTGGAGGAAGCGGAGGGGTGGAGGAAACGGGGCGGCCGTTCCCGGCCCCGGCCCCGGCGGCGGCCGGAGGGGCGCGCGGTGGCCGGGGTGGAGCCTCGTGGCCCGGGGCAGCCGGGGGCGGGACCGGGGCCGGGGTGGGGGCGGTGAACTATCGGGCCCGTGTGTTCGTTGGAACGGGGTGGGAGAATGGCGGTCGGTCCTACGGCTGCGGCACACACGGGAGAGGGATTCGTGACGGCGATGAACGGCGGGGGCACTCGCCGCTGGGGGTGGGGCGGCGGGCGTGCGGAGAACCTGCGGACCGAGGCCCAAGCCGCCAAGGACGCCGCAGCGGCCGCCTTCTACGCGCTGGACACCGCCCAGCGCGAGGTGCGCATCTCGGTCGAGACGATCAGCGCGGTGGAGAACTCCGCCGCGGCGCGCCGGACGGTCGAGGAGTTCGCCCAGCTCTGTACGCGCATCGACCACGCGAGCCACGAGTACATCACCGCCGTCGACGCGCACGATCTCGACCGGGACGATCTCGACTCCGGCACCGCCTCCCGCGCCCGGGCCGAACTCGCCCGTGCCCGGGAGGACTTGGACCGGGTCAAGGCCGAGCTGGACCGCTTCTCCCAGGGGCTCGGCACGCTGCTGACGCAGGCGGAGAACCAGCTGGCCCGGGTGGCGCCCGCCGTGGAGCGGGCCCGGCAGGGGCTGCTGGCGGCCAGCGAGTCGCTCGACCGGGTCCGCGGCTCGGGTCTGCGGGCCGATGACCACGCCGCCCGGCTCGCCGCCCTCTCCCCGGAACTGACCAAGCTCAACGAGGGCGCCGGGCAGCACGGCGTGCACGAGACGGTGCGGCGGGCCGACCGGGTGGTGCGGGAGGCCGGGGCCATCCGCAGCGAGGTGGAGCGACTGCCGGAGACCGCCGCCGAGCTGGACAAGCGCCTGTCCTCGCTGCGGACCAGGGCACAGGCCCTGCACACCAGGGCGGAGCAGTGCGAGCCGGTGCTCAGCGAGTTGCGCCGCCGGTTCAGCCTGGCCTGCTGGGAGGACCTCCAGCAGGTGCCGCGCGAGGCCGGGGAGTCAGTGCGGCAGGCGGAGGAGCGACTGCGGGAGGCCAGGGAGGCCCGGGAGCAGCAGCGCTGGGCGGACACCACCGCGCTCCTGTCCACCACCCGGGCGCTGCTGGACGGCACCGACGAGGCCGTCAAGGCCGTGACGGAGCGGCTGCGCCGGCTGGACGAGGTCGCGGCGGACCACACCGCGGAGGTGGAGCGCGCCCGGTTCGCGGTGCGGGACGCGCAGCGGCTGGCGATGGCCGGGCGCAGCACTCCGGACCCGCGGCACGCGGGGCCGCTGGACAGCGCGGTGGAGCGGGTGCGGCGCGCGGTGGACTCGCTCACCGGCCGTCATCCGGACTACTGGCACCTGCTCAGCGAGCTGGACGCGGTGCGCGAGACGGCGCAGCGCGTGGTGGATCAGATCCGGCAGGATCGCGCGGGCGGCGGCTAGCCCGGTCCCGTCCGGCTGGTTGCCGGGGCGGCCGGGAAGCGGTCCTGGCGGGGTCCGTGGTGGGGCCACACGGCTACGCTGGTCGCATGCCGCGATACGAGTACCGCTGCCGCGAGTGCGGGGCCACCTTCGAGCTGAACCGTCCGATGGCGGAGTCGAGCGCGCCCGCTGACTGTCCGGAGGGACACGGTGACACCGTGAAGCTGCTGTCCACGGTGGCGGTGGGCGGTACGGCCGCGCCCGCGGCGCCCGCGGCCCCCTCGGGCGGGGGCGGCTGCTGCGGCGGGGGCTGCTGCGGCTGAGCCCCGGCGGCCGGGCGCGTGGCCCGGCATCGGCGGCGGTCCCGGGGGGGGCGGGGCGGCGCTTCCCGTTTCCGGAGCGGTCCGGAGCGGTGGGGGCTGGCGGGGCGGAGCCCGATAGGCGGGAGCCTCAGTCCGGCAGAGCCTCAGTACGGCAGAGCCCGGGTGGGGCGGGGCGGACGGGCTTCGGTTGAAGCGTGGGCGGCGCGGGCGGATGCTGGAGGGAGGCGTTCCGCCAGGACCGCATCCGCGACCCCCAAGGGGGCTTGACCCATGGCTGGCGCTTCGATCGTCAGCAGCGCCCTGCTCGACGAGCACCTCCCCGTGGACCACCGGCTGAGCCGGGTCTACCGGGTCGGCGCCGGGCTGACAGGGCTGTTGCTGCTCACCTTCGGCATCCTGGGGTTCGCCGGATCGTCGGACGTGGGCTTCTTCGAGACACCGGGCCAGATCGTCGCCGGGCTGAGCACCAACGGCGCGCTGAGCGTGCTGTCCATCGCGGTGGGCGCGGTGCTGTTCGGCGGGATGGTGCGGGGCGGTAACACGGCCTCCTCGCTGAACATCGTGCTGGGCCTGACCTTCGTGCTCAGCGGTTTCATCAACCTCGCCCTGCTGGAGACCGGTTGGAACGTGCTGGCGTTCCAGCTGCGTAACGTGCTGTTCAGCTTCGTGGTGGGGCTGCTGCTGATGGTCTTCGGGATGTACGGGCGGGTGGGCAGCGCGCTGCCGCACGACAACCCGTACTGGCGCAGCCGCCACCCGGAGCAGGCGGTGCGCGAGGAGCGGGGCGACCGGGCTCCCCGGCACACCGGGCAGCGGCATCAGGGACAGCGGCCCCGGCTGGAGTGAGGCCCGGCCACCCGGTGGCCTGTCCGGTCCCGGCGTGCCCGGTCCGGCGCACGGTCCCGACGCCCGGTTCCGGCGCCGCGGTGCCCGGCCGGCGGCTACTCGGGGCGCACGGCCTCCCGTAGCAGGGCGAGGATGCGCTCCCCGGCCGCGACCCCGCGCTCCGGAACCGCCGTGACGTGCGGTGCCGCCCAGCCGTCCGCGGCCAGTTCCCCGTGGCCCGGGCGCCAGCCCCGGTCGGCGTCGAGCAGCAGGTCGGCGTCGAGCAGCGAGTCCCCCGCGGCGCAGACGAGCCCGGCGCCGGTGCGGCGGGCCACCTCGGCGGCGGCGGCGCTCTTGGTGAGCGGGCGGGGCACGGCGTACACCTTGCGGCCCTGGAGGGACAGGCTCCAGCCGCGCTCGTCGAGCCAGGCGGCGCGTTCCTTCAGCCAGGTCCCCGGCAGCGCGTCGCGGTCGACGACCAGGTACACGAAGAGGTCCTCGGCGGTGCGGAGCTTCCGCAGCCAGGCGGGGTCGGCCGCGCGGGACAGCTCGGCGCGCACCTCGTCGAGCGGGGCGCAGGCGGTGAGTTCCCGTCGGACGCGGGCCCGCCAGCCGGGGTCGCTCTCCCCGTCCACCAGCAGGTGGCCACCGTTGGCGCAGATCGCGTAGCGCGGCGGCGGGCCGGGCAGCCGGACCCGCGCGTACTGCTCGCGGGTGCGGGTGGTGGTGGGCACGAAGTGGGCGTGCGCGGCGAGTTCGGCGAGCGTCGCGGCCGCCGTCTCCGTCATGAAGGAGAGCGGCGCGCCCTTGTACACCTCGACGCAGAGCAGCCGGGGCGCGGCCGCGTCCGGGGCGTCGAAGGCGAGCGCGGCGGCCGAGTAGATCAGGGTGCGGTCGAGGTCGCTGGCGACGACGGGCGCGCCGGGGGGCGGGGTCATCCGGTGGCCTTTCCGTCGGCGCCGGTGGCGCCCCTGGTGTAGCGGGGGTGGATCAGTCCGACGCAGCTGTACGGCAGGTCGCCCGCCTCCTCGACCGGGACGCCGCGCTGCTCGGCGAGCAGCCGTACGTGGTCCAGTTCGGCTCCGGCGCCGGTACGGGTCAGGACGCGCCAGGGGACGCGCCGCAGCAGGACGCGGGTGGTCTCGCCGACACCGGGTTTGACGAGGTTGACGTCGTGGATGCCGTACTCGGCGCTGATCCGCTCCACCGCCCGCCAGCCCGCCCAGGTGGGGGCCCGGTCGGCGGCGAGCAGTCCGCGCACGTCCTCGGCCACCCGCTCCGCCACCTCGGGGAAGCGCGCCTCGACGGTGTCGAGGAAGCGGGCCGAGACGTCCGCCGGGGCCAGCTCGCGGTAGAACTTCGCGCCGTGGAAGTCGTCCGGGCCCACCAGGTCGGCGCGGAGCACGGTGCGCGAGATCAGCCCGGAGACGGTGGAGTTGAGGCAGGCGGAGGGGATGAGGTAGTCCTCCCTGGTGCCGTAGGTGCGCACGCAGGAGCCGGGGTCGGCGAGCACCGCGAGCCGCGGGACGAAGCCGGGGAAGGGCCGCAGCGCCTCGGCCAGCTCCCGGGTGATCGCGCCCTTGCCGGTCCAGCCGTCGACGAACACGACGTCGGCGGGGTCGTGGTGGGCGGCGAGGTAGCGCAGGGCGGTGGTGTCGATGCCCCGTCCGCGCACGATGGAGACGGCGTAGTGGTGCAGCCGCGTCCCCCGCGTCCGCAGGGCCCAGCGCCGCATCAGCACCCCGACGGGGGTTCCCGCGCGGGCGAGCGAGACCAGCACCGGGCCGTCGCTCCCCGGCCGGGCGGCCCGGTGCTCGGCGAGCACGGTGTCGGTGACGGTGCCGACGGCGCGGGCGACGCGGGCCGCCGAGGACTCCAGCGCGGTGTGGAACAGCCGCTGGTACTCCGGGCTGGGCTGGTACTCGACGGGCAGTGACTCCGCGTAGTGCGCCCCGCCCCGCTGGATGGCCTCCTCCCGCTCCTCGGTGGGGGCTTCCAGCGCGGCGCCGGAGAGGTCCTGGAGCAGCCAGCCGACCTCCTCGGCCCGGTAGGAGGAGAAGGCGGGCCCGTACAGCGGCCGGGGCCCCCGCCACACCGCCGCCTCCGGGGCCGGGTCGGGGGTCGGGGCCGTCGCGGGGGTCCTCGCGCCGGGGGGCGGGGCGGGCGGGGCGGGGGTCGCGGTCGGGGCGTACGCGGGCAGGACGGCCAGCAGCACCCGGTCGGTGTGCTCGGCCAGCCGGGCCAACAGCCCGTCGGGGGCGTGCAGTTCAGGGGTGTCCCCGGCGGAGTCGACCACGGCGGCCACCGCGTCGAAGCGGCGCTCCGGGTCGGCGCCGGGCGCCACGTTGTACGCGTAGCGCTCGCCGGGGCCCTCGCGGGGCGCGTCATGCGCGGGGAAGCGCAGGGCGGTACGCACCGCGTAGCCCGGGTCGTCCACGCTGAGGACCGGGGAGCGGGTGGTGGTGGAGAACCGCACCTCGGCCGCCGTGCCGAGCCGCCGCTCCAGCGCCTCGGCCAGCCGCAGGGGCGCGTACATCAGCTCCTCGCTGCCGAGCACCAGGACGCGCGGGGGGCGCGGCCCGGCGGCGGGACGCGGCGGTGCGGGGGTCGAGTGCGCGGAGGTGGGGAGTACGGGTTCCCCGGGCGTGGGGGTGGGTTCGGGATGGGCGAGGGGCACACCGGCCCGGCGCAGCCCGTCCGCCAGGCGCTCCGCCATACCGGGGAGGGCGGCGTTCAGCCGTCGGCGGTGGGCCTCGGTGAAGCCGTGCCGTCCCCCGTCCGGCAGCCCGGTGGGCCAGCCGAGGTCCAGCCGGTGCGGCGCGGGCGCGGGCCCGCCGCCGGAGCCGCCGGGGCCCGCCGGGGGCGCGGAGCCGTTCGCGGAGGGCGCGGGTGCGACCGGCGTCCGTTCGTCGTGCTGGGCCACCAACTCCCGTCCCCGGAGCAGCACATCGTCCGGCAGCTCGACCCGCCCGGTGGCCAGCGCCACCACGTCGACGCGCATCCCCAGCGCGGCGGCGGCCTCGTCGAACGCGGCCCGGTCGGCGGCCGAGCGCACGTCCACCAGCGTGACGATCACGCAGCGGCGGCGGCCCGGCGCGGTGTCGCGCAGGGCGGCGACGGTGTTGCGGACCGTCCGTCCGGTGGACAGCTCGTCGTCCACCAACACCAGCGGCCCGTCCCCGCTGAGCAGCTCCGGGTCCTCGGGCAGCAGCAGATGAGAAGTGGCGTGGCTGTGTTCCTCCTCGAACCCGCCGACGGGGGCCACCCCGGGCACCAGCCGACGGGTCGAGTGCAGGTAGCGGACGCCACCGACGCCGTCCGCGACGCTGTGGCCGAGCCCGGTGGCGGTCTCCGCGTAGCCCAGGACCACCGCGCGGTCGGCCTCCGCGTCGCCGAGCAGTTCGCGGACCCGGGCGCCGAGGCGCAGCCCGGTCTCCCACACCTCTCCGGGCCGGGCCGGTACGTGCTTGCCGAGCACCCGGGAGACCAGCAGGTGCGCGCGCCGGGGGTTGCGGCGCAGCGCCAGTCCGAGCACGGAGCGGAGCCCGGGCGCCCCGGCGGGACCGCCCTCCCGCAGCCGGACGCCGAGCCGCTCGGCCACCCAGGTACCGGGCCAACAGGGCTCCGGCTCCCCGGAGTTGGCCACCGGTTCGCCGGACGGCTCCGGAGGTGCGGGATGCTCCGGGCTTCCCGGGGTTTCCGGTTCCTCCGTCCCTCCCGGGCCGCCGGTCCGGGCGGGGGGTACCGCCGGTCCCGCCGCGTCGCCGCCTGACGGCGGGGCCGGTGCCGGGGCCGCGCCCTCGGGTTCCGTGCGCGGTGCCGCGTCCGCCGTCTCGGGGTGGGGGCCGCGCGTCCCGGCCGCCGTCACCCGGCGCTCGCCCGTCATTCGACGCTCGCCGCCAGCAGCTCGACGAAGCCCACGCCCGCCCGGGCGACGCCGAAGACCTCGGCGCGGCGCAGGGTCCGCTCGGCCCACGCGCGGTGCGGCTTCACCTCGTTCATCTTGTTGGTGTACGCGGAGCGCATCACTCCGCCTCCGTTCCGTTCGGGGAGCAGGATGTCCGTGGCGTCGCTGTACTCCTCGTGGCTCACCACGGACAGCGCGTGCACCGGGGGGACGTGCGAGGGGTGGATGCAGGTCTTGCCCAACAGCCCGTTGGCCCGGTCGAGTTCGATCTCGCGCAGCAGCCCGTCCATGTCGTGCTCGATGAGCGTGGTGCGCAGCGCGTCCGCCCGGCCGGACATGAAGGGGCTGCGGCGCAGCTGGGGTTTGAACATCCGCTCCGGCGGGCGGAAGTACTCCCAGACCGGCCCGGTCACGGTGAAGCCGGTGCCGTCGGCCCGGCCGAGCAGGTTCACCACGTCCCCGATGACCGAGGCGACCAACTGCACGTCGTACGCGGTCATCTCGGGGGTGCGACGCAGTCCGTAGGCCGAGCAGAAGTCGGTCACCCCGAGGCGGAGGGCCAGTACCCGCTCGCGGTGCGCGGTGGTGGCGCGGGCGATACCCGCCAGCGTCTCGGCCCGGGTCTCCAGGTGCAGCAGCTCGGGCGACTCCAGCACCGGCATCGCGAACAGCCGGGCGCCGCTCTCCGCCTCCGCCTCGGCCACCGCCGTCAGGAACGGAACGCCGCGCTCCTCGGTGAACTTGGGCAGGACGAACCCGGAGAGCAGCCGTACCGCCGGGCCGAGCCGCCGCACCAGGTCACGCACCTGCCCCGGCTCCCGGACCCGGACGAAGAGCAGCGGCAGCGGCGGCGCGTCCGCCCCGTCGCGGCTCGCCCGGTCCAGCTCCGTCAACTGCCGTACCAGGTTGGCCTCGGCGTGCGGTACCTCCGCGTCGTCTATGGAGTCCTCCAGGCACAGCACCATCGAGACGACCCCGCGGGCGCCCTGTTTGCGTACGTCGGCCGCCAGCGCCCGCCGGGTGGCGGGGCTGTAGAGGGTCGCGCCGAGCGCGACGGCCAGGGTGGTGGCTGGGGCGTCGGGGGTGAACTCGGCCGGTTCCCGGTGGAAGAGCGCCCCCCGGATGTCGGGCGGCAGGTGCCTGAAGTGCCGCATGGCCATCCCGAACTCCTGTCTCAGCTGACGTACAGCCGCTCATCGTACGGAAGCCGCTGGGTAAAGAGTTCTCCAAGGGGGTGAAAAAGTGGTTACTTCGCCGTAGACCGCTCGGGCGCCACGTTGTGGCGGTTCAGCTCCGGGAGGCAGGATGAGGGCATGACGCGCGCGATGACGAAGGGGTCGAACACCCAGCTGGACGCGGGAGCGGTGCGGGCCGTCCTGCGGTGGACCCCGGGCCCGGGGGTCCCGGACGTCGACGCGTCCGCGCTGCTGCTGGGACCCTCCGGAAAGGTCGGCTCGGACGAGGACTTCGTCTTCTACAACCAGCCGCGCCACCCCTCCGGCATGGCCCGCCACCTGCCCAAGACCCGGGGCGCGGACGGGATCGCGGACGCCGTCGAGGCGGACCTCGCCTCCCTCTCCCCCACCGTCCAGCGGGTGCTGCTCGCCGCCTCCGCGGACGGCGGCAGCTTCACCGAGGTACCCGACCTCCGGCTGGAGCTGCACGACGCCGGCGCCGCGGACGGGAAGGCGCTGCTGGAGTTCGTCATCGCACCGGAGACGGGCGCGGAGACCGCGATGATCTGCGGCGAGCTGTACCGGCGGGGCGAGGGCTGGAAGTTCCGCGCGCTGGGCCAGGGCTACGAGTCCGGACTGGTCGGCCTCGCCACGGAGTTCGGCATCTCCGTCGACGACGGTGGCGGGCTGGAGGAGAAGCCGGAGCCCACCGGCGCCGGAGACGCCCCGGCCCCCCCGGACGCCACCCCCGAGGGCGAGGCCGCGCCCAGCCCGGCGGCGCCCCCCGTGCCCGACCCGGACGCCACCCTGCCCTACGTCCCCGGCAACGAGACCCAGGGCTCGTGGCGCGTCCCCGAACCCGGGCCGCACGCCGCCGAGACGGTCCGGGCCGCCCGGACGGGCACCGTTCCCCCGCCGCCGACCGAACCGGACTTCCCGCAGCCCGACCCGGTCCCCACACCCCGGCCGGAACCGGCACCCGAGCCGGAGCCGAGCCCGGTGCCGGAGCCCGTCCCCGCCCCGGAGCCGCCCACTCCGGAACCGGAGACCCAGCCCGCCCCGGTGTCCGCCCGCTACCCGGACGACCACCCGACCCATCCGGCCGCGCCCTCGCCCTTCCCGGCCCCACCGCAGCAGCCGCCCTCCACCCAGCCCGCGTACGGCTACCCGCAGCCCACCTACGGCTATCCGCAGCCGGACCCCTCCTTCACCCTGCCTCCGCAGGGGCCGCAGTTCATGCCCCGCTGAGCACCCCCGCGGCGCCGTCGGGAGTGGAACGCGCGAACGCCGCCCACCGAAGGAGGTGGGCGGCGTTCGGCGGGCGGTCAGAGACTGGAGGTCTTGTACCCCCGGCCCCACTGGAGACCCCAGCCGTAGAGCCGGTCGAGCTCCGCCTGGAACCCGTAGACGTACCGCACCTCGCGGTGCACGATCAGCTCGTCCTTGGACTTCTCCATCAACAGCACCGCACAGGACCGGGCCTGGGGCGCCGCCTCGTCCAGGGCGATCTCGATCTGCGGCCCGTTGCTCGGGACCAGCGTGACGACGGCCGACGTGCGGTCGAACGCCGGGGTGTTGTCGTAGATGTAGACGAAGAACAGCAGCCGCTTTATCGCGTCCTTGTGGTCGAGGTTCACGTAGAGCGTCTCACCGGACGGTGAACCGAACCGGTCGTCCCCGGTCAGCTTCACGTACGGCGGCCCGTGGAGATCGCCGTAGAAGCCGCCCAGCGGCTGACACACCCCCTTGCTGCCGTCCTCCAGCTCGTACAGACAGGCGAGGTCCAGGTCGACGTTGACCACACCCTGGGTGTGCGCCTGCACCTGCTGCGGTTTCAGCATCTCCAGGGGATGCCGCAGCGAGCCCCGCCGCCGCTTCTGCCCCAGGTCCGACGTGCGCATCCGCCAGAACAGGTTGACGCGCATACTGCCGCTGTCCGCGCCCTGTTCGGTGAGCGAGACCGTCGGATGGCGCTTGGTCAACTGCACGTTGTACGAGGTCCCAGCCCCCGTGTCGAACCTCGGTCCCCGGTGGCGGACACCGAGCCCCCGCCGCCAGTGCTCCCAGAGGGAGACCATCACACACCCCCACTCGACATGGCCAACTGCCGCGGGGCGACCCCCGGGTGCTACCGGTGGCCGCCCCGCTCAGAGCGTTCCGCATTCGGGGGCCGGTCACACCCCGGTGGTCGCGGGCTCCTTGTCCTCGTTGCCGGGGCCGTCGTCCGACCCCCCGCCCGAGGCTCCGTCCCGCCGGTTCTTGCGGAGCGAGGCGATGAACGAACCACCGATCAGCGCCACACCGACCAGACCCGTGATCATCTCGTGGATCTCGAACTTGATGGTGATGAGCAGGATCGCGGCCAGCGCGCCGATCGCGTAGTGGGCGCCGTGCTCCAGGTAGACGTAGTCGTCCAGCGTGCCCTCGCGCACCAGGTAGACCGTCAGCGAACGGACGTACATCGCGCCGATACCGAGGCCCAGAGCCATCCAGAAGATGTGGTTGGTGATAGCGAAGGCGCCGATGACCCCGTCGAAGGAGAAGGACGCGTCGAGCACCTCCAGGTAGAGGAACATGAAGAAGGCCGCCTTGCCGGCGAGCCCCACCATGCTGGGCTCCTTGCCCTCTCGCCTGGCCTGCTCCTCGGCCTCCTCCAGGCGCTCCTCGTCCTCCTCCAGCTTGTTCTCGAAGTACCCCGAGAGACCACCGACGATGAGGTAGGTGATGAGGCCGGCGACCCCGGCGAGCAGGACCGTCGCTGACTTGTCCTCGTGTCCCGCCGAGACGTGCGCCTCGGTGGCGAAGGCCATCGTCGACCCCAGCAGAGCGATCAGGGCGACACAGACCGCCAGCCCGTCAACCTTGCCCAGCCGGGCGAGCGGGCGTTCCAACCAGCCCAGCCACTTGTGCTCGCGCTCCTCGAAGATGAAGTTGAGGAAGATCATCAACAGGAACATGCCACCGAAGGCCGCGATGGCGGCGTGCGCGTCGGTGACCATGTCCTGGTACTGGCCGGGCTCGTTCATCGCGAGCTCGACCGCTTCGATGGGCCCGGTCTTGGCGGTAATGGCGACGATGACGACCGGGAAGACCAGCCGCATACCGAATACCGCGATCAGGATGCCGATGGTGAGGAAGATCCTCTGCCAGAAGGCGTTCATCTTCTTCAACACGCTCGCGTTGACGACCGCGTTGTCGAACGACACCGAGATCTCCAGGATGGACAGGATCGCCACCACGGCGAAGCCTTCCCACCCCCAGAAGAACGCGGCGAGGGCGAGCCCCGCGGCGGTAACGCCGAAGGACCAGCCGAAGGTTTTCAGAACCACTGGGCTACCCAATCCGATCTACGACTGACGGGGGGGTTGTCTTTACACAACGTTGACCCCGAAGTCTAGGGCGATGCCGCGCAGCCCTGACGCGTACCCCTGGCCTACCGCACGGAACTTCCACTCCCCGCCATAACGGTAGAGCTCACCGAAGATCATCGCGGTCTCGGTCGACGCGTCCTCACTGAGGTCGTACCGCGCTAGTTCATTACCGTCCGCCCGGTTTATCACCCGGATATAGGCGTCCGTGACCTGCCCGAAGGTCTGGTTCCGCACGTCCGCGTCATAGATCGAGACAGGAAACACGATCTTGTCCACATGGGACGGCACCAGGGAGAGATCGACCAGCACCGTCTCGTCATCCCCACCGGTACCGCCGACCAGTTCGTCACCGGTGTGCTCGACGGAGCCCTCGGGGCTCTTGAGGTTGTTGTAGAAGATGAAGAAATCGTCACCCAGCACCTTGCCCCGGGCGCAGAGCAAGGCACTGGCGTCGAGATCGAAGTCAGCCCCGGTGGTGGCACGGGCCTTCCAGCCAAGACCGATCTGGACCTGGGTCAGATTCGGCGCGGCCTTCGAGAGGGAGACATTTCCCCCCTTGGCGAGCGTGATGCCCATGGTTCCCTTCCTCTCCCCGGTAGCGGTGCACGAACTGTGGTGAGCACTGTCAGCCGCGGTGCGCGCGGCGAACCGCCCGACGAACCGCGATGAGCCGTGACGAGCCGCGGTGGTCCGCGCTGACCCCGTACACAGCGCGCACGGGGTGACCGTCATACCCGGCATCCACAGCGCGAACGACGCGAACCGTGGCGCACGGCGTCACCACGGTCCGCTACACCGGGGCCCCGCAGCACCGAGCGCCGCACACCTCCTGCACGGGAAGTCTGCGGCGCTGGTGCCCGCCGAGCCCGGATCAGACGTTGACGCCGAAGTCCTGCGCGATACCACGCAGCCCCGAGGCGTACCCCTGACCGATCGCGCGGAACTTCCACTCCGCGCCGTGCCGGTACAGCTCACCGAAGACCATCGCGGTCTCCGTCGACGCGTCCTCCGTGAGGTCATAACGCGCCAGTTCGTTGTTGTCCGCCTGGTTGACCACGCGGATGTAGGCGTTACGGACCTGCCCGAAGCTCTGCTGCCGGGTCTCCGCCTCGTAGATCGAGACCGGGAAGACGATCTTCTCGACGTCCGCGGGGACGCCGACGAGGTTCACCTTGATCGCTTCGTCGTCGCCGTCGCCCTCACCGGTGAGGTTGTCACCGGTGTGCTCGACGGAGCCGTCCGGGCTCTTGAGGTTGTTGAAGAACACGAAGTTCTGGTCGGAGGCGACCTTGCCCTCGGAGTTCGTCAGCAGCGCGCTGGCGTCGAGGTCGAAGTCGCTCCCCGTGGTGGTGCGGGCGTCCCAGCCCAGACCGACCAGTACGGCGGTCAGGTTCGGAGCTTCCTTGGTCAGCGAGACGTTGCCGCCCTTGCTGAGGCTGACTCCCACGAGTCCTCCTGAGTTGGTTGTTCGCGAGGACCACTCTGTGCCCCCGTACTGCGGATGCCGTCAGATCAACGATTGGATACTAGTGAGCGGTTCCCAGCTCACACAGCCCCCGCGACCCACCGGAACTCCGGCGGCACGGCCGGGCCTGCCATATCAGAGCGAACCGAGGGCCTTGACGTAGTCATTGAGGTCACGGGCGTCCGGCAGCCCGTTCACCACGTTCCAGCGCACCACGCCCTCCTTGTCGATGACGAAGGTGCCGCGCACGGCGCAGCCCTTCTCCTCGTCGAAGACGCCGTAGGCGCGGGACACCTCGCCGTGCGGCCAGAAGTCGGAGAGCAGCGGGTACTCCAGCCCCTCCTGCTCACCGAAGACCCGGAGGGAGAACGGCGAGTCATTGGAGACCGCGAGCAGCTGCACGTCGTCGTTGACGAACGTGGGCAGCTCGTCACGGAGCGCGCACAGCTCGCCCGTGCACACCCCGGTGAACGCGAAGGGGTAGAAGAGCAGCACGACGTTCTTCTGCCCCTTGAAATCAGACAACCGCACGGCCTCGCCGTGCTGGTTCTTCAGCGTGAAGTCGGGCGCTGGGGTGCCGGCGTCGATCGCCATGACGAATTCCCTTCACTGAGTGGCCAAGTGGCTCCACCCTAGGCCGTGCCCAGCGCACTCGGGCCGGGAGTCCCCATTCCCCGCCACCTGTCCACGCCCCGGGACCTCCCCGGCCCCGGCGGCCCGGCGTCGCGGCGGCACCTCGACCGCCCGCGCGCATCCCCACCACCCACACCGCCCCGTCGCGCTCGCCACACCGGCGACCCCACCGGCCCCCCACGGCCCGGCAGCCCACGCTCCGGCAACCCACGATGGTCTGGAGCACGCCCCCCGACGCCGGGGCCGCACCCTCCCCGGCACGTCGAACCCCCGCCGGGCTGACCCGGCGGGGGTTCGATGTCTCGGGCTCCGTAGCGCCGAGGGACCTCAGCGCTTGCCAGACGCTTTCGGGGTGACCAGCCGACTGCCGGTCCAGTCCTTCGCCGCGTTGAAGCTCTTCGTCTGGGACAGCCCCGCGGTCTGTGCGGCCTCGCCGATCTCACTCGGTTCGACATAGCCGTCACGGCCGGTTTTGGGGGTCAGAAGCCAGACCGGGGCACCCTCATCGATCATGGTGGTGGCGTCCACCAGCACGTCCGTCAGGTCTCCGTCGTCCTCGCGGAACCACAGCACCACGGCGTCGGCCACATCGCCGTAATCCTCGTCGACGAGCTCCTGGCCAGTGATCTCTTCGATGGCCTCACGGAGCTCCTGGTCGACATCGTCGTCGTAGCCGATCTCCTGGACCACCTGATCGGGCTGGAAACCCAGCCTGGCGGCAGGGTTGGTCCGCTCCTCCGCGTGGTCCGCGGTCGCGCTCACGGATTGCCTCCTGTCATGTGTCTGGAATATGAGGTGCGCCCCGCGCAGGCGGGGCATTGGCGGTAGTCCACACGGGCGGGACCGATCACGCAAGTACCCGGCCCTGGATCCCGCCCAAACGTTGACGTCTCCCCCCACAATGCCTGACGTACAGGTCGTACCACCACAGCGGCCCCCTGGCGATGCGCCGGGTTTGCCCCGACTGGAGCCGGGGAGGCGCCCCCGGAAGCCCCTCCACCGAACGCGGCGCGACCCGTGACCGCACGGACGTCCGGGGCGAACGTAAGGTGACGATTTGGCCGCATTACTGCCCCGAGCCCCGCTCCGGGTCATCCGGTGCGCGCCCCGGTTACCTATCGGTAGAGATGACGTACGTGCGGCAGCGGTACACGATGGAGGCGGCGTCAACGCCGTAGAGAACCCCAGAGCAAGCCCAGACACAGCGAAGGAACAGCGTGGCTTCCGGATCCGATCGCAATCCGATCATCATTGGCGGCCTTCCCAGCCAGGTCCCGGACTTCGACCCCGAAGAGACCCAGGAATGGCTTGACTCGCTCGACGCGGCCGTCGACGAGCGAGGCCGGGAACGCGCCCGCTATCTCATGCTCCGGCTCATCGAGCGCGCCCGCGAGCAGCGCGTCGCCGTGCCGGAAATGCGCAGCACGGACTATGTGAACACCATCGCCACCCGGGATGAGCCCTTCTTCCCCGGCAACGAGGACATCGAACGCAAGGTCCTGAACGCCACCCGCTGGAACGCGGCGGTGATGGTCTCGCGCGCGCAGCGACCGGGGATCGGGGTGGGTGGGCACATCGCCACCTTCGCCTCCTCCGCCTCGCTCTACGATGTCGGCTTCAACCACTTCTTCCGGGGCAAGGACGCGGGAGACGGCGGCGACCAGATCTTCTTCCAGGGCCACGCCTCCCCCGGTATCTATGCCCGCGCCTACCTGCTCGACCGGCTGAGCGAGGCGCAACTCGACGGCTTCCGGCAGGAGAAGAGCCAGGGCGCGAACGGCCTCTCCAGCTACCCGCACCCCCGATCCATGCCGGACTTCTGGGAGTTCCCCACCGTCTCCATGGGGCTCGGGCCCATCGCGGCGATCTACCAGGCCCGGATGAACCGTTACATGGAGGCCCGGGGGATCGCCGACACCTCCGGTTCCCATGTGTGGGCGTTCCTCGGTGACGGCGAGATGGACGAGCCGGAGTCGCTCGGTCAGCTGTCGCTCGCCGCCCGCGAGGGACTGGACAACCTCACCTTCGTCATCAACTGCAACCTCCAGCGGCTCGATGGCCCGGTGCGCGGCAACGGCAAGGTCATCCAGGAGCTGGAGTCGTACTTCCGGGGCGCCGGATGGAACGTCATCAAGCTGGTGTGGGACCGCTCCTGGGACCCGCTGCTGGCGCAGGACCGGGACGGCGTGCTGGTCAACAAGCTCAACACCACGCCGGACGGGCAGTTCCAGACCTACGCGACGGAGAGCGGCACCTATATCCGCGAGCACTTCTTCGGCGGGGACCAGCGACTGCGGGCCATGATCGAGGGAATGACCGACGACCAGCTCCTGCACCTGGGGCGCGGCGGTCACGACCACCGGAAGGTCTACGCGGCGTACAAGGCTGCCAAGGAACACTCGGGGCAGCCCACGGTCATCCTGGCGCAGACCATCAAGGGGTGGACCCTGGGCCCGAACTTCGAGGGCCGGAACGCCACGCACCAGATGAAGAAGCTGACGGTCGACGACCTCAAGGGCTTCCGTGACCGGCTCCATCTCCCCATCCCGGACAGCGAGTTGGAGTCGGGGCTGCCTCCCTACTACCACCCGGGCAAGGACTCGGAGGAGATTCAGTACATGCACGACCGCCGGCGGGAGCTGGGCGGGTACGTGCCGACGCGGGTGGTACGCGCGCAGCCGCTGAAGCTGCCGGACGAGAAGGCTTACGCCGCCGTGCGGAAGGGGTCGGGTCAGCAGCCGATCGCCACGACGATGGCCTTCGTCCGGCTGCTGAAGGACCTGATGCGGGACAAGGAGATCGGCAAGCGGTTCGTGCCGATCGCCCCGGACGAGTACCGCACCTTCGGGATGGACTCCTTCTTTCCCTCGGCCAAGATCTACAACCCGCTGGGCCAGACCTACGAGTCCGTCGACCGTGAACTGCTGCTGGCCTACAAGGAATCGCCGACCGGTCAGATGCTGCACGACGGTATCTCCGAGGCGGGCTGCACGGCCGCCACGATCGCCGCGGGCTCGGCCTACGCCACCCACGGTGAGCCGCTGATTCCGATCTACGTCTTCTACTCGATGTTCGGGTTCCAGCGGACCGGCGACCAGTTCTGGCAGATGGCCGACCAGTTGTCCCGGGGGTTCGTGCTCGGCGCGACCGCGGGACGGACCACGCTCACCGGCGAGGGGCTCCAGCACGCTGACGGTCACTCGCAGTTGCTGGCCTCCACCAACCCGGCGGCGGTGGCCTACGACCCGGCGTTCGGCTTCGAGATCGCCCACATCGTGCGGGACGGTTTGCGCCGGATGTACGGGTCGAGCCCGGAGCACCCGCGGGGCGAGGACGTCTTCTACTACCTGACCGTCTACAACGAGCCGATCCTCCAGCCCGCCGAACCGGAGGACGTGGACACCGAGGGCATTCTCAAGGGGCTCTACCGCTACCGCGAGGCCGACCAGGGCACGCATCCCGCGCAGATCCTGGCTTCCGGCGTCGCGGTGCCGTGGGCGCTGGAGGCCCAGCGACTCCTCGCCGAGGACTGGGGGGTGCGGGCGGATGTGTGGTCCGCGACCTCCTGGAACGAACTGCGGCGCGACGCCGTCGAGGTGGAGGAGCACAACCTGCTGCACCCCGAGGAGGAGCAGCAGGTGCCGTACGTCACCAGGAAGCTCCAGGGTGTGGAGGGGCCGAAGGTGGCCGTCTCGGACTGGATGCGGGCCGTACCGGACCAGATCGCGCGCTGGGTACCCGGGAGCTTCCAGTCGCTCGGCACGGACGGCTTCGGTTTCGCCGACACCCGAGGCGCGGCCCGCCGGTTCTTCCACATCGACGCGCAGTCGATCGTGGTGGCGGTGCTGACCGAACTCGCCAAGGAGGGGAAGGTCGACCGTTCGCTGCTCAAGCAGGCGGTGGATCGCTACCAGCTGCTCGACGTGGCGGCGGCGGACCCGGGCGCCGCCGGAGGCGACGCCTGAACCACCGGAACGCCAGCACCACCCTTGGATGGATACGCCGCCCCCGGCCCCTAGCCGGGGGCGGCGTCGTGTTCCGGGCCGGAGAACGGGAGACATCTGTCAGTTCTCCCAGATCTTGAACGCCCTTGCCCGGTACGGGCTTTCCGGCGTCCAGCTGCCGGAGGGGTGGGTGACCAACTCACCGGTCTCGGCACACTCCGCGCTCTGGTAGAGCGTCACCGGACGGCCGGTGCGGTTGGCGACGGCGACGGCGCTGGTTCCGGCGGGCAGCGGGACGCAGCTCTCGATGTCTACGTCGCTGAGTTCGAAGGACTGCCGGGCGCCTCGAAACTCCGACTTCCCCCACAGACAGAGGGTGCCCTGTGCGCATGGGCCGAGTCGGGACGCGGACGTGGCGGAAGCGGCGGCGGCCGGAACCGGCGTGAGCAGGACGGCCAGCGCGGAGAGCGCGAGGAGCCCGGCTACGCGCGCCAGCGCGCGGGTGACGACGGCGGCACCGAGCGGGCGGGCGGCACGCACCGGAGCGGGGACCGAGTCCGGAGCGGGGGCCCAACCGGGGGTGGAGATCCGGCGGCGGACGGCGGTTTCCCGCTGAACGGTCAGTGCTGAGGCAGGCGTTGACATGCTGATCACTCCCCGTGAGTGCGGGACGCGGCGCGCCCCTCTTGCTGACCAGCTTGTCCGCCGCCCGATGCGGTTCCAAGGAATGCCGACGGGCTTCACCAGGAGGTATGGCCGGGTTATCCACAACCCGTCGGTAGGGAGATAGGAGCAGCCCAGTACCCAGCCGAGTGGTCGAGCGAGCGGGCGGCTGACCGGCCCATCAGCACCGGCAGAAGGCGGAGTTGAGCGCGGATCTGGCACAGGCCAGCCGGGGGGCTCGCGGCTCTGTGACATGCCGGGGAGGGGCGGGGCGGGGAAGCGCCGCGCGGTTCTGGGAAGTGCCGTGTGGTGCGGGGCCGTGCCGTGGAGTTCCGGGGGGCGGGGATCCGCGTGCGGCCGGAACGTCGCCACGGGGGGCTCGGCCCACCCGCCGCCGGTGACCGCCGGTCAGGCGGGGTGGTCCGCGTCAGTGGAGCGCAGGAGGGGCAGCCACATCTCGTCCACTATCTCGACGACCGAGGCGTCCGGTACCGCGTGCGCCGTCATCAGCATGTCGTGGCGGAGCAGGTCGAGCGGCATGTTCACCACACGGGCGGAGCGGGGGGCGTCCGGCAGTTCACCCCGCGCGACGGCTCGCGCGACGATCTGCTCGAAGGCCGTGGCCTGGCCCGGTGCGCGCAGGGCGTCGCGCAGTTCGCTGAAGCTGGTGCCGGAGTCCCGGAAGTGGTCCATCAGCTGCACGCTGATCAGCGTGGTCATGTGGGCGCGGAGGGCGTTGGCGGCGCGCAGGAAGCCGACCGCGTCCTCCCGGAGGGTGCCGGTGTCCGGCACCGGGATTGGCTGCCACTTCTCGGCGAGGGTGGCCAGCAGCAGGTCGTCCCGGTGTGGCCAGCGGCGGTAGAGCACGGGGCGGCTGGTCCTGGCGCGGGTGGCGACCGCCTCGTAGGTGAAGCCGGGGTAGCCGCGTTCGACCAGCACGTTCCACGCGGCGTCGAGGATCGCGCCTTCCAGCTCGGGGCCGCGCCGTCGGGAGGGAGCGCCCACGCGGGGGGTGCCGGTGTGGGGCTGGCCACGCGGGGCGTCACCGCCCACCGGTGCGTCCGTCGTCTCGGGCTCGTCCGCGTTCCGTTCGGGCTCTGGATTCACTTGTGTATCTTAACGCGGCGCTCTACGGTGTCGGCGTTAGATACACACGTGCACCTTAAGGAGCGGCCGTGATGTTCGACGTCCTCGTCGTCGGCGGTGGACCCGCCGGGCTCTTCCTCGCCTGCGAGTTGCGGCTGGCGGGAATTCGGCCCCTGGTGCTGGAACGCCTGCCGGAGCCGGATCCGTCGGACAAGGCGCACGGCCTCGCCGGACAGGTCGTGCGGCTGCTGGACCACCGGGGGCTCTTCGAGCGCTGCGGAGGCCGGGGAGTTCCGGAGCCCGCCCCCGGGCTGTTCTTCGGCGGACTGCCGCTGCCCCTGGGAGCGCTGGGGGCGGCGAATCCGATGTATCTCCTGCCGGTCCAACAGCGGGACCTCGAACGGGTGTTGGGCGAGCGCGCCGCGGAACTCGGCGCGGAGGTCCGGCGCGGCTGGGAGGCGCTCTCCCTGCACCAGGGGGAGGACCGGGTGAGCGTCACGGCGCGCGGGCCGGACGGCGGCGAGCAGACCCTCACCGCCCGGTACCTCGTTGGCTGCGACGGCGCGCGGAGCCTCGTGCGGAAGGCGGCGGGGATCTCCTTCCCCGGCGGCAGCGATGACGGCGTCGTGGACCGGACGGCGCTGATCGGGCCGAGCGAGCACCTCCACCTCCGGCCGGGCGGGCGGGTCGAGGTCGAGGATCTCGGTGAGATCCCGGCGATGTTCCACCGGACCGAGCGGGGCGTCTTCACCCTGCTCGCGCACGACCCGGAGCGGCCGCTGGTCAACACCGCCGAGTGGGAGGGCGATCCGGCGGACGGGGGCCCGGCGCGGGACGCCCCTATGACGCTGGCCGAGATGGAGGAGAGCGTCGAACGGGTCCTGGGGGCGCGTCTTCCCCTGACACCGCCGCCCGAGGGCGCGCCCACATTGCTGCGCCGTCTGCGTGGGCGGAACTTCCGGCTGGCGGACCGCTACCGCGCGGGCCCGATCCTGATCGCGGGGGACGCGGCGCACGTGAGTCACGGGCCGACGCTCAACACCGCCCTGCACGACGTGGCCAACCTCGCGTGGAAGCTCGCGGCCACGCTCCAGGGCTGGGCCCCGGAGGGCCTGCTCGACAGCTACCACCGCGAACGGCACGCGAGCGGGGAGCGCGTCCTCCTGCACACCCGCGCCGGTTCGGCGCTGACCAGCCCCGGCGAGGACATCACCGCGGTCCGGGGGCTCGTCGGGGAGCTGCTGGCCAGCCCGGACGGTACGCGGCTGATCGCCGACCTGATGGCGGGCGCCGACGTCCGGTACGACATGGGTGAGGAGGAACCGGCCGCGCCCACCGGCTGGTTCGTGCCGCCGCTCGATCTGAGGGCAGGCGGAAGGTCACTGCGTCTCGCGGAACTCCTGCGTGACGCCCGGCCGTTGCTGCTCGACCTCACCGGTGGGCCGGACCTCGCCGCCGTCGCGGAGCCCTGGACCGGATCGGCGGCGCGGGTGCGCTACGTCCCCGCGACCGCCGAGGAGGCCCCGGCACCCGCGCTGCTGATCCGGCCGGACGGATGTGTCGCCTGGGCGGGCGCGGACCCCGGCGACCTGAAGGCCGCCCTCATACGCTGGTTCGGCGTCCACTGACGCCACGGCGGCGCCCGGCCACGGGGCGCTCCCCGGCGCCAACGCTCCGCCACCGGACGGGAGTTCGCCCGGCGGCAGGGATCCGAGCGGAGCTGGCGTTCACATGCGGAACCGTGGGAGCGGCCCGGCTGACGGGCGCGGGTCCGCCCCGGACACCGCGTCCCGGGACCCAGCCGGGCTCGGGCTCGACGTCCGGACCGTCCCCGCTCCGCGGCCCGGGCACCCGTCGCGGGTGCGGCGGACACCTCGGGCCGGGGCGGCGGTGCGTGGGGTCAGACGTGCACCGAGGGCCCGCTGTCGTTGCTGCCGCGCTTGGTGAGGAGGGCGACGCACGCGGCCGCCAGGGCGATGCCGCCCGCGCAGACGAAGGCCAGGCTCATGCCGGAGATGAACGAACCGTGCACCACCCCGGTCATCTTCTGGGCGATGGCCTGCGGGATCTCCTTGGACCACTCCGGGGCGACGCCGAGTTCGGCCAGCCCCTTGAGCTGCTCCTCACGCTGCGGGGGCAGGGGGTCGAGACCGGCGTCCGACCACCGCTCGTCGAACTCGCGGTTGACCCGTCCGGCCATCACCGCGCCCAGCACGGCGGTGCCGAGACTGCCGCCGACCTGCATCGCGGCCTGCTGGAGACCGCCGGCGACACCTGCGTGCCGCAGGGGGGCGTTGCCGACGATGACCTCGGTCGCGCCGACCATCACGGGGGCGAGACCGAGCCCGAGGACCGCGAACCAGAACGAGGTGACGGCGGCGCCGCTGTCCTTGTCGAGCGTGGAGAGCCCGAACAGCGCGACACCGGCGATGAGCATGGCGCTGACGAGCGGAACGCGCGGCCCGATCCGGGTGATGACGGTACCGGCCAGCGGTGAGGCGACGATCATCATCGCGGTCAGGGGAAGCAGCCGGAGGCCACTGTCCACGGGGCTCAGCCCGTTGACGTTCTGGAGGAAGAAGGTGACGAAGAAGATCCCGCCGATGAAGCCGAAGGCCATCAGCACCATGAGCACGGTCCCGGCGGCGAGCGGGATGGAGCGGAACATGCTCAGCGGCAACAGCGGTTCCGCGGCCCGCCGTTCCCAGAGGACGAAGAACACGAAGGCGAGGATGGAGCCGCCGAGGAACAGCAGCGTCCGCTGGTCGCCCCACTGCCACTCCGGTGCCTTGATGATCGCCCAGATCAGGCAGAACATCGCGGTGGAGAGCAGCAGGATGCCGGGGATGTCGAAGGACCGGGGGGCCTCCGCCGGGAGGTGGTCGCGGAGGATGGCGAGCCCCATCCCCAGTGCGAGCGCCCCGACAGGGACGTTGATGAAAAAGACCGATTCCCAGTTGTAGTGCTCGACCAGGAACCCGCCGACGATCGGCCCGGCGGCGGTGGAGGCGCCGATGACGGCGCCCCAGATGCCGAGCGCGGAGTTCAGCTTCTCGGCGGGGAAGGTCGCCCGGAGCAGACCGAGGGCGGCGGGCATCAGCAGGGCGCCGCACAGTCCCTGGAGCACCCGGAAGGCGATGACGAGCGCGATGTCGTCGACGAAGCCGATCGCGGCGGAGGAGAGGGCGAAGCCGACGACGCCGCTGAGGAACGTCTGCCGGTGCCCGAAGCGGTCACCGAGCTTGCCCGCGGTGATCAGCGAGACGGCGAGGGCGATGAGGTAACCGTTGGTTATCCACTGCACGTCGGCGAGCGAGGCGTTGAGGTCCTCGCGGATGGCGGGGTTGGCGATGGCGACGATGGTGCCGTCGAGAGCGACCATCGCGACCCCGAAGGCCACGGTGACGAGGGTCAGCCACGGGTGACCGCGCAGCCCCCCGCGGGGGCCGGGTATCTCCGCGTCGGGTGGTGGGTCGGATGGATCCGGCGCACTCTTCGCGGCGGGGGTGGTGTCGGAACTCATGGAGCGGGAGCTTATTGGCAGCCACTGACAGTTGACAAAAAATTTCCTTCGCGGGTAAACGACAGAACCACACCCGCCGTGGGCCCTCACCCGAGCCAAGGAGTAACCACCAGTGACCGGACTGCGTGAACGGAAGAAGCAGCGCACGCACGGCGCCCTGATCCGGGCGGCCATCGAGCTCTTCGTCACGCAGGGGTACGACACCACGACCATCGACGAGATCTCCGAGGCGGTGGACGTCTCCCAGCGCACCTTCTTCCGGTACTTCGGCAGCAAGGAGGAGGTCGCCCTCGCGCCCCAGTCCGCCGTCGACCGCGCCTACCTCGACGCGGTGATCGCCCGGCCCCCGGAGGAGTTCCCAGCCCAGGCGCTGCGGAACGCGCTGGACGCGACCTGGCCGGAGATGGGCGAGACGGTCGGGGAGATCGTCTCACTCAACCTCTACATGCGGATGTGGCAGGTCATCGAGACCACCCCGGCGCTGCTCGCGGCCCAGCTACGCGCCTCCTTCACCACCGAGGAGCGCCTGGCCGCCGCGCTCGCCCGCCGGGAGGGCGTGGACCTCGACGAGGATCTGCGGCCCCGCGCGCTGGCCGCCGCCTTCTCCGGGGTGCTGCGTGCCGCCGGACGCCACTGGGGGAGCGGCAGCGACAGCTCGCTGGCCGCGGCCCACGGACTCACCGCCCGGTACGTGGACCAGTTGTTCCCCGCGCTCCAGGGGTCCTGGTCGGAGCGTGGAGCGGCTCGGCTCCCGGGCCCGCACGCGGGCTGAACGCCCCTCCCCCGCGAGCGACGGCGGGTGCGCCGAAGAGTGCGCCGGGAGGGTGCGGCAGCCTCCGAACGGACGCCGGATCGGGGGTGGTTCGCGGACCGTCACCCCGGGTGACAACCGGCGGCCGCGCCCCGCTGACCAGCCGGAACAGTCCTCCGGCGGCACCGACACGCGACGTGAGATGGCTCACGGCGCCCCGGCCGGTGCCTCGGTCCGTCCGGACCATCTCCTAGGGTGGCGCCCCAGTGACGAACTCTCCCGACCTTTCGGCCTTCGGCGGCCCGCTGTCCGGGGCGGCTCCCACCGCCGTCGCGGAGCCGGGCAGCATGGCCTGGCGCGCGCTGCTGGTGCTGGCTGTCGTCTTCGCGCTGCTGCTCACCACCGGCTGGACCACGGTGCGGCAGGGCGACGCACCGCCCGGACCGTACGCCGCCGCGGAGCGGGAATGGCACGCGGACGCCCGGGACCAGCAGGTCCGCGACCGTCTCGCGGGTCGTGCGCTCCCCGCCACGGACGCCGGGCCGCGGGAGGTCGCCCGGTTCTTCGACACGCTCGGCGTGGGCCAACGGCAGTGGCTCGCCGAACGGCACCCGCTCATCGTCGGCAACCTCGACGGGGCGCCCACCAGCCTGCGGTACCGCGCCAACCGCACCGCGCTGAGTCAGGCCCGGGACGTGGAGCGGCGACGGATGGCCGACCACCGGCTGACGGACGAGGGGCGTGAGGCGGCGAACCGTCGGGCGCACCGCTTCAGTTCCCTGCTGGAGCCGGGTCGGCAGATCATCGCCTTCGACCCGACCGGGCGCGGCAGGGCGGCCGAGGTCTTCGGCGACCTGGACCGAGCCCGGCGCGTCTCGGTGATCGTGCC
The DNA here is from genome assembly GCF_013450295.1 of Streptomyces sp. AJS327. Classification (GTDB taxonomy): domain Bacteria; phylum Actinomycetota; class Actinomycetes; order Streptomycetales; family Streptomycetaceae; genus Streptomyces. Next base: position 882,706 of record NZ_SKBR01000001.1, on the reverse strand, counting down.
CGGGGTCGATACCGACGTCCTGACCTTCCAGAAGTCCGCGCGGGCCTACTCGGCGCCGGTCGGCATGGCGCGCGCGCTGCACGCCGCGCAGCGGTCGAGCGCCCCGGACCTGCCCACGGCCACCATCGCCTGGGCCGACTACACCGCGCCGTCCGGACTCGGGGTGGAAGCGGCCTCGGGTGAGCTGGCGGAGGAGGGCGCCGAACGGCTCGACGACTTCGTCACGGGGCTCCCGGGCCGCGACACGAGCCCCGTCGCGCTCTTCTGCCACAGCTACGGCTCCACGGTCTGCGGTGAGGCGGCGGCCGGACTGCCGAGCCGGGTCTCGGACATCGTGGTGTCGGGGAGCCCGGGGATGCGCGCCGACAACGTCGACGGGCTGCGGACCGAGGCACGGGTCTGGTCGACGCGGGACGGCGACGACTGGATCGCCGACGTGCCGCACCTGAACGTCGGCGGGCTGGGGCACGGCGCCGACCCGGTCTCGCCCGGTTTCGGCGCCCGGCGGCTCTCGGCGGAGGGTGCCGTCGGACACACGGGGTACTTCGTTCCGGGGACGCGCAGTCTCGCGAACTTTACGGCGATCGCGGTCGGCACCCCCGCTGCCGTGGAGTGTGTGCGCGCTGAGCGGGGCTGCGGCGGGGGCGACGATGTACGCGCGTAGTGCTGTACAGGGGGACGGACGGCCCAGCGCCGCATACGATGACCCACATGGGTGACGTACTGGTCGGGATTCACTCCACCTGGGAGTTCGACACGGACTCCATGCTCATCCGCTTCGAGCGGGGGATCCGCACGCCGAAGCTCTTTCACGTCCTCGGCGAACGTCGCATCCCCTATGAGGCGCTGAGCGCGGTCGAGTTGGCGCCGGGTGGCAAGCGCGGCACGGTCGTGCTGCGCGCGGTACCCCGCAGAGGGGCCGACCCGTTGGTGGAGGCCGCCGACGGGCAGCTGAAAGAGGCCAGTGACCCCTACCGGCTGGTGCTCCCCGCCGAGCGGGAGACCCTGGCGGACTACTACGCGACGGAACTGCGCGCGGTGCTCGGCCCGGACGCGGCCAAGGAGGCCGACTGGCACATGGTCTCGGCGCCCGCCGCCCCGCTGAGCTTCAAGGCGTACGACGGCAAGGCCGCCTTCGACGGGCACACGGTCAGCTTCCGCTGGTTCTGGACGGGCGCCTCCTCCGCCAAGTGGAAGGCGGGCGACCAGTCGTTCTCGGTCCGGGAGCTGGAGGGCGTGGAGTGGCGCTCGCCCGACGTGCTCAACGGCCACCTCCGCCTGCGGCTGCGCGGCACCGAACCGCCTGGCGAGGCTGACCAGGACCCCGCGTCGGTGATCTTCGGCCTGGGGTACGGGCTGGTCTACGAGTCGCTGCCCTTCGCCGCCTCGGTGCTGGAGGCCGTCCGCTCGGTGGGGCCGACGGCCGCGCCCGAGACGGAGCACCGCCCCACGGCGCCGGTGCGCCAGGTCCGCTCGGACCCGGCGGACATCGCGGAACGCATCCGGCACCTCGGCGAACTGCACGAGGCCGGTCTGATCACGGACGAGGAGTTCTCCGCGAAGAAGGCCGAACTCCTCGCCGAGCTCTGAACCCCGGCGGCGGGCCGCCCCGCCCCGGCCGTCGTACCGGGAACTACGGTACGACTCAGCTACCGCGGTAGCCCCTCGCGACCGCCGGTACCCGGCGGGGTGACTTGCCGGAGCGCGACGACCCCGTACCGGGGTAGCCCTCCCCCTACCTCCGTATGACGCGCCGGGTGACCCCAAGCTCTACGCTGACCAGCGATGTCGAACATACCGCCGGATCCCCCGCGCGCGTCCCCCGCGCCGCCGGATCCCGGGGCGCTGGAGGCCGGACGGCGACAGCTGCGGGCGCTGGTCACCGCTCTCCTCACCCCGGCCCCCTCCGCCCAGCCCCTGCTCGCGGACGCGCGGAGCCGGTGGGTCCGGCGGCTGCCCTACGCGGTCGCGCTGAGCTTGACGATCATCCTGATCCCGACCACCGCCCAGGTCCTCTCCCACGACTACGGCCTGTCGGGGGCGCTCGCCGGGGGGCTCGCGGTCGCGCAGAGCGCGCCGCTGCTGCTGGCCGTGGTGCGGCCGCTGCCCGCCTGGTGGATCATCGTCTGCGCTGACACCGCCGGTGCGCTGGTGCTTCTGACGGTGCCGCTGCCTCCGGGGCGGGACTGGCCCTGGCCCCCGATGGCCATCGTGGGGTACGTGGCGCTCTGCCTGGCGCTGGCGTTGCGGGAGAGCCGTCGCACGCTGGTCTCCGTCTGGCTGGTGACGGCGGTCGTCTCGCTCGGCCTCGGCTTCCTCGCCCCGGAGCGCAGCGACGGCGCGAACGTGCTGCTCGTCATCGTCAGCGGGATCGTGCTGCTGCTGGGCGCGGTGGTGCGCGAACGCGCGGACGCCCAGCAGCGGCTCGCCGAGCAGGAGACGATCAGCGAGGCCGAGCGGTCCCGGCGCACCCTGCTGGAGGAGCGAGCCCGGATCGCCCGCGAGCTGCACGACGTGGTCGCCCACCACATGTCCGTCATCACGGTGCAAGCGGACAGCGCCCCCTACCGGCTGCCGGAGCTGCCCGAGGCGGCGCGGGAGGAGTTCGGCAGCATCGCCACCACGGCACGGGCCTCGCTCTCCGAGATGCGCCGCCTGCTCGGGGTGCTGCGCAGCGCGGAGACCGGCGGGGACCTGGCCCCGCAGCCCGGACTCGACCGGCTCGGCGGCCTGGTGGAGGCGACGGTCCGCGCCGGTGTGCCCACCGAGCTGTCCGTCGACGTGCCCGAGGGGCGGGAGCTGCCCCGGGCGGTGACGCTCTCCGCCTACCGGGTCGTGCAGGAGGCGCTGGCCAACGTCGTCCGGCACGCGCCGGGGGCGCGTACCCGGGTGACCGTGGACGGACAGGGGCCCCTGCTGCGGGTCCTGGTGGTGAACGGCCCACCGAGCGGGCCCGCCGGGGCTCCGGTGGAGACCTCGGGGACCGGGCACGGCCTGGTCGGCATGCGGGAGCGGGTACGGCTGGTCGGCGGCGAGCTGGAGATCGAATCCCTGCCGGGCGGCGGCTTCCGGGTCGCGGCGCGACTGCCGGTCGCCGAGCCGGACGCGGAACGGGGGCCGGACGTTCCGAGGGGCGTCGCCGACCCGGCTCCCGGACCAGACGTGCCGAAGGACCCGTCCGGCACGGCCGAGCACCCCGCGCGGCAGGGCCGGTTCCGGCGCGGAAAGGGCCGCGCCGCCCGGTCGGGGGAGGCCCGGCCACGGCACGGCACCGGCGGCGCCACGCCACCGACCACAGCAGACGACACGGAGCACGACGGAGGGCCCGGCAGCGGATGAACGGCGAGCAGACGGCGGCGACCCGGGTAGTGATCGTCGACGACCAGGCCATGGTGCGTGCGGGATTCGCCGCGCTGCTGGCCGCGCAGAGCGATATCGACGTCGTGGGCGAGGCCCCGGACGGCCAGCGGGCGCTGGCGGTCTGCCGCGCCGAACACCCGGACGTCGTGCTGATGGACGTGCGGATGCCCGAGATGGACGGGCTGGAGGCGACCCGTCGGCTACTCGACCCCTCCACGGGTGACGTACGGCGGCCGCGGGTGCTGATGCTCACCACCTTCGACGTGGACGACTACGTCTACGAGGCGCTGCGCGCCGGGGCGAGCGGGTTCCTGCTGAAGGACGCCCCACCCGCCGACCTGATCGCCGCGGTCCGGGTTGTCGCCGAGGGCGACGCGCTGCTGGCCCCCTCGGTGACCCGGCGGCTGATCGCGGACTTCGCGCGACAGCGGCCAGCGGCCCGGCGGTCCCGGGCGGTACGGCTGAACGGGCTGACGGAGCGGGAGACGGAGGTGCTGGGACTCATCGCGCGGGGCCAGTCGAACGCCGAGATCGCGGAGGCGCTGTTCCTCGCAGAACAGACGGTCAAGACGCACGTCAGCCGGATCCTCGCCAAGGTGGGGCTGCGGGACCGGGCCCAGGCGGTGGTCTTCGCCTACGAGTCGGGGCTGATCGCGCCCGGCGACGGCTAGGGCCTCGGGGCACGGCACCACGGGTGCGGCCTCGCGTCCGCTCCACGCCGCCCCCTCCCGGTACGTCCCCCGTACTCCCCCTACCCCGGTGGGGCCCGGCGATGAGCACCACGGGGTGACGCGGCGCCCCTCTCCCCCGGCGGACGCTCCGTCCGCCGCCCCGGCGACCGGGGTGGCGGAAGGGAGTGCCCACCGTGCCGCGCCGTCTCCTCCGCGCCCTGTTCGCCGCCGTACTCTGCCTGGCCACCGTGTCGACCACGGTGGGCTGGATCTCCGGGGAACGCCAGGAACCGGTCACCGGCCCGCCGCCCGGCACCGCCGCCTGGCGGGCCGACGGCTCCCTCGGACGTTCCCTGCCCGACCCCGCCACGGTCGCGCCCCGAGGGGTCGCGGACTTCTTCGACGGGCTCTCCTTCACCGAGCGGCGACGGCTGGCCCACCGGCACCCCGAGGTCGTCGGCAACCTGGACGGCGCCCCCATCGCCCTGCGCTACACGGCCAACCGGCTGGCCCTGCGGGCGGCTTCGGAAGCGGCCGGGCGCCGCGCCGACGACCCGTCGGCCAGCGGCGCGGACCGGAAGCTGGCCCGGGAGCGGGTCGAACGGTACCGCTCGCTGCTCGCCCCCGGCCGCCGCTTCCTGGCCTTCGACCCCCGCGGGCGCGGCCAGATCGCCGAGGTGTACGGGGACCTGCTCCGGGCCCGGCACACCGCCGTGACGGTCCCGGGCACCGACATCGACCTGGCCTCCTTCGACCGCGACGGCGCCAACCGGTACGGCACACCGGCCGGGATGGCGCGCGCCCTGCGGACCCGCATGGCCCAGGAGGCGCCGGGCACCCGCACCGCCGTCATCGCCTGGACCGGCTATACCACGCCGAAGGGAATCGGGGTGGACGCGGCCACCGGGCGGCTGGCCGCGGCGGGCGCGCCCCGGCTGGCCGAGCTGCTGCGCGGGCTGGCCGCACGGGACGTACCCGCGCCAGCCGTGTTCTGCCACAGCTACGGCTCGGTGGTCTGCGGGCGGGCCGCGCGGGACCTGGGTCCGGGTGAGCTGTCCGATCTGGTGCTGTTCGGCTCGCCCGGCACGGGGGCGGACGCGGTGTCGGGGCTCGGCGACCGGATCCGGGTGTGGGCGGCGCGCGGCGCGGGCGACTGGATCGCGGCCGTCCCGCACACGCGGCTGCTCGGTCTGGGCCACGGGCCCGACCCGGCCGCGGAGAGCTTCGGGGCGCGGGTCGTCACGACCTCCGGGTCGCGGGGGCACGCCGGGTACTTCACGCCCGGCACGGAGTCACTGGCCAACTTCGCCCGGATCACCCTCGGTTCCTTCGACGCCGTACGGTGCACGGACGCCTCACGGTGGTGTGGGCCGGGACGGTGACCACCCCGCCCCGTCACACCCCCGACCGCCGCGGGCCGTTCCGAACGGCTCCGGCCGGACGCGGCCCCGCACCGCGCCCGGCGGTCCGGGCCGGAATCCGCACGCCCTTCCGCGCGCCGTCACTCCCGTCCGGCGGAGGTGAACGACATGTCCGCGTGGCGGGTACCGGCCACCTTCCCGGCGATCGGCTCCAGCGACGCCAGCTCCGCCTCGGACAGCTCGATTCCGACGGCGGCGGTGTTCTCCTCGACCCGGGCCCGGCGGCGGGTGCCCGGAATGGGGACCACGTTCAGGTTCCACCGCCGCGCCCGCTGGTGCACCCAGGCCAACGCGATCTGCCCCGGCGTCGCGTCGTGCGCCCGCGCCACCGCGCGCACGTCCTCCAGAAGCGCCGCGTTCCGCTCGGCGTTGCTCCCGGAGAAGCGCGGCAGCCCACCGCGGAAGTCCTCGGCGGTCAGCTCCCGGGAGGCGTCGGTGAACGAGCCCGTGAGGAAGCCCCGTCCGAGGGGCGAGTAGGCGACGAAGGCCACGCCGAGGTCGGCGGCGGCGCCCACCACGTGCCGCTCCACGTCCCGGCTGAAGAGCGACCACTCCGACTGGAGTGCCGCGATGGGGTGCACCGCGTGCGCCGCGCGCAGCTCGTCGGCTGTGACCTCGCTCAGGCCGAGGTGTCGCACCTTGCCCTCCTGGACCAGCTCGGCCATGTCGCCGACCGTCTCCTCGATGGGCCGCCGCACGTCCCGGCGGTGCAGGTAGTACACGTCGAGCGCGTCGACGCCGAGCCGCCGCAGGCTGTCCTCCACGCAACGCCGCATATGGGACCGGTCGTTGCGGATCAGCCGCTCCCCCGTCTCCCGGTCGACGACCAGCGAGAACTTGCTCGCCAGCACCACCCGGTCCCGGTGCGCCCGGACGAACGGCGCGATGAACCGCTCGTTGTCCCCCGGTTCACGTCCGTAGACGTCCGCGGTGTCGAAGTGAGTGACGCCCAGTTCGACGGCGCGCTCCAGGGTGGCGCGGGCCTCCTCGGCGTCGGTCGGGCCGTAGGCGAAGGAGATGCCCATACAGCCGAAGCCCTGCGCGCTCACCTCCGGGCCGTCGGTGCCCAGCCGTACCGTCGGTATCCTGCCGATGCTCATCAGCTCACCCCTCCGGGTGCCTCCGCGTAGTGGTCGATCTTCCTGTCGAGTACCGCGAGGGTGTCGCTCAGCTCCGCGATCCTGCGCAGTACGTCCTCTCGGGTGGCGCGCAGCAGCCGCTCCCGCTCGGGGTAGGTGTGCTCTCCCGCGCGCACCAGTTCCGCGTAGCGCACCATGTCGGCCACGGGCATTCCGGTCAGCCGCAGTCGTGAGACGAGGGTGAGCCAGTTCAGGTCCCGGTTGGTGAACCGGCGCTGGCCCGTGTGCGACCGATCCACGTGCGGCATCAGCCCGATCCGCTCGTACCAGCGCAGGGTGTGCGCGCTCAGTCCGCTCAGCTCCGCGGCCTCGCCGATGGTGTAGTGGTCCTCGCCGTCCGGCCGGGGGTGCGGCAGGGGCGGTCCGCAGGCCCCGTTCGCGCGGCGCCGCGCGGTCTCCGGCCCCGCGGCGACCGTGGGGGCGGCCGCCAACTCCGGACCCGGCTGCCTCAGTTCGGTTGTGGTCGCGCTCATGAGAGGAACGCTACGGACTTCGAGCGCGCTCCAGGCAAGTGCGATGGCGGCCGATTTTCCGACCGGCGTTAGGGTCGGGGCCATGGAGAGCCTGCGGATGATCGATGACTGGCCGGTACCGACCGTGGCGGCGGCCGTGGTCCGGGCGGACGGCGGCGTCGCCGGGAGCCGCGGCCCCTCCGGCCACCGCTTCGAACTCGCCTCGGTCACCAAGCCGCTGGCCGCCTACGCGGTGCTGGTCGCGGTCGAGGAGGGCGCCGTCGAGCTGGACGAACCGGCGGGCCCGGAGGGATCGACCGTCCGGCACCTACTGGCCCACACCTCCGGGCTGGCCTTCGACGAGCCGCGGACCATGGCCACCCCCGGAACCCGCCGCATCTACTCCAACGCGGGCTTCGAGGTGCTCGGCGAGCACCTCGAAGCGGCGACCGGCATCCCCTTCGCCGACTACCTGCGCGAGGCGGTCTTCGACCCCCTGGGCATGACCTCCACCGAACTGGCCGGCTCACCCGCGAAGGACGCCGTCGGCAGCCTCGACGACCTGGTGCGCTTCGCGGCGGAGGTACAGGCACCGAAACTGCTGGACCCGAGCACCGTCCGGCTGGCGTCCTCGGTCGCCTACCCCGGGCTCAACGGCGTGCTCCCGGGCTACGGCCAGCAGAAGCCCAACGACTGGGGCCTCGGCTTCGAGATCCGGAACGGCAAGGCCCCCCACTGGACAGGGGTCTCCTCCTCACCGCGCGCCTTCGGCCACTTCGGGCAGCAGGGCACCTTCCTGTGGATCGACCCCGACGCCGCCGCGGCCTGCGTGGTACTGGGCGACCGCGCGTTCGGGCCGTGGGCGACGGAGGTCTGGCCGCCGTTCACCGACGCCGTCCTGGCGGAGCTGGCGGGCTGAGCGCCGCCCGCGTGCGCCCGGGTGGCCGCGGGGCGTCCCCGGCGGGCGCGACCGGGGTGGCCCCGGGCGCGCTAGCCGTACTCCGGCTCCGCGTGCATCTCCCAGACCAGCAGCTCCGCCGGGCCGAGCGCGGCCACCTCCAACCCCCGGGCACCGGTCACCCGGGCCGCGTCACCCGGCCCCAGGGTCTCGCCGCCCAGGGCCGCGCGGCCCCGCACCTGATGGACGTAGACCCAGGCGGCGTCCGGCACGGCGGCGCGCTCGCCGTCCCGCAACCGCCGCACGTGCAGAACGGCCTCCGAGCGGGGCAGGGCGAAGGGGGTACTGTCCGCGATACCGCGCACCACCTCGTAGTCCGGGTCCGCGCCGAACTCCCCGGGGAACAGCCACATCTGGACGAACCGCAGGGGCTCGGGCCCGGCGTTCCACTCGCGGTGCCGCACACCCGATCCGGCGCCCAGCCGCTGCACGTCGCCCGGCCGCACCACGGTGGCCTGGCCGGTCGAGTCCCGGTGCTCCAGCTCCCCCTCCACCACCCACGTCACGATCTCGATGTCCCGGTGCGGGTGGAAGTCGAACCCCGAACCCGGCTCCAGCCGCTCCTCGTTGCAGGCCACGAGCGGCCCGAAGCGCACGTTGTCCGGATCGTAGAACCCGGAGAAGGAGAAGGCGTGCCGGGAGTCGATCCCGGCCTCCGGATCACCACCGCGGTACCGGTCGTCACTCCGCCACAGATGAAGCATCCATCCACCGTAGACCGGGCAAGCGCCCCCCGGGCCGCGCCCGCCACCCGATAAGGCAGGCTTGTCCCGTGCCCGAAGCCCAAGAACCCTCACCCCCTTCCCAGGGCCACCCGCACGCGGCGACCCTGCGGCGCCTGGAGCAGTCCTCGGGGAAGCTCTCCGCCGCGGCCATCGCGCGCATGGACGAGCAGTTGCCCTGGTACCGCGCGATGGTGCCGGAGAACCGCTCCTGGATCGGCCTGGTGGCCCAGGCCGGTATCGCCGCCTTCACCGAGTGGTTCCGGCACCCGGAGACCCCGCAGGCCATCAGCACCGACGTGTTCGGCACCGCGCCCCGCGAGCTGACCCGGGCCATCACCCTGCGGCAGACCGTGGAGATGGTGCGCACCACGATCGAGGTGGTCGAGGCGGCGATCGACGAGGTCGCCGCCCCCGGCGACGAGGCGGTGCTGCGCGAGGCGCTGCTCGTCTACGCGCGGGAGATCGCCTTCGCCACCGCCCAGGTCTACGCGCAGGCCGCCGAGGCGCGCGGCGCCTGGGACGCGCGGCTGGAGTCGCTCGTGGTCAACGCGGTGCTGTCCGGCGAGGCGGACGAGGGCGCGGTGTCGCGAGCCGCCGCGCTCGGCTGGAACTCCCCCGACCACGTCGCCGTGGTGCTGGGCACCGCGCCGGACGGGGACAGCGAACTGACCGTCGAGGCCATCCGGCGCGCCTCCCGGCACGCCAAACTCCAGGTGCTGACGGGGGTGCTGGGCAGCCGGCTGGTCGTGATCGCGGGCGGCTCCGACGATCCGCTGCGCATGGCGAAGTCGCTGATCGGCCCGTTCGCGGCGGGTCCGGTGGTGGCTGGTCCGTTGGTGGGCGACCTGCTCTCCGGGACCCGTTCCGCGCAGGCCGCCGCCGCCGGGCTCAAGGCGTGCGCCGCCTGGCCGGACGCGCCCCGTCCGGTACTCGCCGACGACCTGCTGCCGGAGCGCGCGATGGCCGGGGACCCGGTGGCCCGGAACCTGTTGGTGGAGGAGATCTACAGACCCCTGGAAGAGGCCGGATCCGCGCTGCTGGAGACCCTGAGCGTCTACCTGGAACAGGCCAGTAGTCTGGAGGGCGCCGCACGCATGCTGTTCGTGCACCCCAACACCGTCCGCTACCGGCTGCGACGTGTGACGGACGTCACCGGCTGGTCGCCGTCGGACGTCCGCTCCGCCTTCACTCTGCGTATCGCGCTGATCCTGGGCCGTCTCACGGACTACGGCGGATACCCCTAGGCTCACATCCGTCGATTGTCAGAGGTGGACAAAACCCCTGACGGTTCTTCGTCTCGGTCCCCACCGGCGGGGACCTCACTCCACAGGAGAGGCTGAGAGAGTGCTCGTACTCGTCGCTCCCGGCCAAGGCGCTCAGAAGCCTGGCCTACTGACCCCCTGGCTCGACCTCCCCGGCGTCGCCGACCGCCTCGCGGCGTGGTCGGACGCCATCGACCTCGATCTGACGCACTACGGCACCGAGGCCGACGCGGAGCAGATCCTGGACACGGAGGTCGCGCAGCCCCTGCTCGTCGCGACGGCGCTGATCTCGGCGCACGAGCTGCTCGGTGACCGCAAGCCCGCCGAGGTCCACACCGCCACCGCCGGCCACAGCGTCGGCGAGCTGGCGGCGGCGGTCCTCGCCGGAGTGCTCGACCCGGAGACGGCGGTCCGTCTGGTGCGGACCCGCGGCACCGCCATGGCGCGGGCGGCCGCCGTCACGGACACCGGCATGTCGGCCGTCCTCGGCGGCGACCCGGCGGAGGTGGCGGCGCACCTGGAGCGACTGGGGCTGACCCCGGCGAACATGAACGGCGCGGGTCAGGTCGTCGCGGCCGGAACCACCGAGGCGCTGGCCGCGCTCGCCGAGGACCGGCCGGAGAAGAGCCGGGTCCGGCCGCTGAAGGTGGCCGGGGCCTTCCACACCCGGCACATGGCCCCCGCGGTCGAGGCCATGCGGTCCGAGGTCGCCGACGTCGTACCCGGTGACCCCACGGTGCCCTATGTCTCGAACCTGGACGGCCAGGTCGTGACCTCCGGCGCGGACGTGGTCGACCGGCTGGTCGGCCAGATCTCGTCGCCGGTCCGCTGGGACCTGTGCGTGGAGACCTTCCAGGAGCTGGGGGTCACCGCGCTGCTCGAACTCTGCCCCGGTGGCACCCTCACCGGTCTCGCCAAGCGTGCTCTGCCCGGAGTGCGGACCCTCGCGCTCAAGTCCCCCGACGACCTCGACGCCGCCCGCGAGCTCGTCGCCGAGTACGTGACCGCCTGACCCGAGAGGCCATCAGCATGACCGCGAAGATCAAGCCCCCGAAGGGCTCCCCGTACTCGCGCATCCTCGGCGTCGGCGGATACCGGCCCACCCGGGTCGTGCCGAACGAGGAGATCCTGCGGCACATCGACTCCTCGGACGAGTGGATCCGCTCCCGCTCCGGGATCACCTCCCGGCACTGGGCAGGCCCCGAGGAGACAGTGGCCGAGATGACGCTCACCGCGGCGGGCAAGGCGCTGGCCTCCGCCGGGATCGCGGCCGACCAGATCGGCGCCGTCATCATCTCGACCGTCTCGCACTTCAAGCAGACGCCCTCCATCGCCACCGAGATCGCCCACCGGCTCGGCGCCGGGAAGGCCGCTGCCTTCGACATCTCGGCGGCCTGCGCCGGGTTCGGCTACGGGCTGACCATCGCCAAGGGACTGATCAGCGAGGGGAGCGCCGAACACGTTCTGGTGGTCGGCGTCGAGCGGCTCTCGGACCTCACCGACCTCACCGACCGCACCACCGCCTTCCTCTTCGGGGACGGCGCGGGCGCGGTGATCGTCGGCCCGGCCGAGGAGCCCGGCATAGGGCCGAGCGTCTGGGGCTCGGAGGGCGACAAGGCGGACGTCATCTCGCAGACCATCCCCTGGGAGGACTTCCGCGTCGGCGACGTACGCGAACTCCCCGTCGACGACGGCGGGGAACTGCGGTTCCCGGCGATCCGGCAGGAGGGCCAGACGGTCTTCCGCTGGGCCGTCTTCGAGATGGCGAAGGTCGCCCAGCAGGCGCTGGACGCGGCCGGGATCGCCCCCGGCGAACTGGACGTGTTCATCCCACACCAGGCGAACATGCGCATCATCGACTCCCTGGTGAAAACCCTCGGGCTACCGGAGCAGGTCGCCGTGGCCCGGGACGTGGAGACCACGGGCAACACCTCCGCCGCCTCCATCCCCCTCGCCATGGAGCGGATGCTGGCGACCGGGGAGGCGAAGAGCGGTGACACCGCGCTTGTCATCGGCTTCGGGGCGGGTCTCGTCTACGCAGCGACGGTCGTTACCCTCCCCTAGTCAAGATCCGAGCGGCCTGGCACGCCGATGTGCCGGCCGCTGACCACCACCGCGAAACACCGAAGGAGCGTCGCAATGGCCGACACACAGGAAGCGATCGTCGCCGGTCTCGCCGAGATCGTGAACGAGATCGCCGGTATCCCCACCGAGGACGTCCAGCTGGACAAGTCCTTCACGGACGACCTGGACGTCGACTCGCTGTCCATGGTCGAGGTGGTCGTCGCAGCCGAGGAGCGCTTCAACGTGAAGATCCCGGACGACGACGTCAAGAACCTCAAGACGGTCGGGGACGCCACCGAGTACATCCTCAAGCACCAGAGCTGACACAGCCGTTGACGCGTGTGTCGCCACCCGGACTCCGGGTGGCTCCAACAGATCACCCTCTACCAGTGGAGACAGAATTCCTGTGAACGCGACCGATCGCACTGTGGTCGTCACCGGTATCGGCGCAACCACACCGCTGGGTGGCGACATCGCTTCGACCTGGGAAGGTCTCGTCGCCGGGCGCTCCGCTGCCCGGGTCCTCGACGAGGAGTGGGCTGAGGAGATGCCCGTTCGGATCGGCGCGCGCGTAGCGGTCGAGCCGACCGAGATCATCCCGCGCCCGCAGGCTCGCAAGCTGGACCGCTCGGCCCAGTTCGCACTGCTGGCAGCGCGGGAGGCGTGGGCCGACGCGGGGTACACCGGTCCGGCGGGCTCCGACTCCGCCGTGGACCCGGACCGGCTCGGGGCCGTCGTCGCCTCCGGTATCGGCGGCGTCAGCACCCTGCTCGGTCAGTACGACATCCTCCGAGAGAAGGGCGTTCGGCGGGTCTCCCCGCACACCGTCCCGATGCTGATGCCGAACGGCCCCTCCGCCAACGTCGGCCTTGAGGTCAACGCGCGCGCGGGCGTGCACACTCCGGTCAGCGCCTGTGCCTCCGGTTCGGAGGCCGTGGGCTACGGCGTGGAGATGATCCGCACCGGCCGGGCGGACGTCGTGATCGCCGGTGGCACCGAGGCCGCCATCCACCCGCTGCCGATCGCCGCCTTCGGCAACATGATGGCGATGTCGAAGAACAACGACGACCCGCAGGGCGCCTCCCGCCCCTACGACGTGGACCGGGACGGCTTCGTCCTCGGCGAGGGCGCCGGGATGATCGTGCTGGAGTCCGCGGAGCACGCCGCGGCACGCGGGGCGCGGATCTACGCCGAGGCCGTCGGGCAGGGCCTCTCGGCCGACAGCCACGACATCGTGCAGCCCGAGCCGTCCGGCAACGGCATCGCGCACGCCCTCCAGAACCTCGTCGCCAGCACCGACATCGACCCCGCCGAGCTGGTGCACATCAACGCGCACGCCACGTCGACCCCGCTGGGCGACATCGCGGAGATCAAGGCGCTGCGCAAGGTCTTCGGTGACCACGTCGACCACATGCGGATCTCCGCGACCAAGTCGATGACGGGACACCTGCTGGGCGGCGCGGGCGGCGTCGAGTCGGTCGCCGCCATCCTGGCGCTGCACCACCGCGTCGCCCCGCCGACGATCAACATCGACACGCTCGACCCGGAGGCGGACGCCGACATCGTCCAAGGTGAGGCGCGGCCGCTGCCCGAGGGCCGCATCGCCTCGCTCAACAACTCGTTCGGGTTCGGCGGTCACAACGTGGTGCTGGCCTTCCGCACCCCCTGACCCACCGAGCGACCGCCCGACCGAACGGCCTTCGCCGCGTCGGCCGGGCGGTCGGCTCAGGGACAGGAGACGACCTGGCCCGCCCAGGAGAGTCCCCCACCGAAGGAGAACAGCAACACCGGAGCCCCGGCCGGGATCTCACGCCGTTCCACCAGCTTCGCCAGCGCGATCGGCACCGAGGCGGCCGAGGTGTTACCGGAGTCGACCACGTCCCGCGCGATCACCGCCTTCGGCGCGTCCAGCTGCCGCAACACCGCCTCGACCAGGCGCAGATTGGCCTGATGGGTGACGATGCCCCGCAGTTCGGCGACGTCGACCCCGGCCCGCTCGCAGGTCTCGCGGAGCAGCGGCGGCAGCGTGGTGGTCGCCCAGCGGTAGACCGCCTGCCCCTCCTGCGCGAACCGTGGCCGCCACTCGTCCCGCAGTCGGACGACACCGCCCAGCGCCGGGTCCGAGCCCCACAGCACCGGACCGATGCCCGGTTCCCCGCCAGCGCTCACCACGGCCGCCCCGGCACCGTCGCCGAGCAGTACACAGGTGGAACGGTCCGTCCAGTCCGTCACATCCGACATCTTCTCCGCCCCGATGACCAGGGCGTGCCGGGCGGCACCGGCCCGTACCGAGTGCTCGGCGGCGGCGAGCGCCGTGGTGAACCCGGCACAGCCGTTGTTGAGGTCATAGGCGACCGGGGTGGGAATGCCCAGGCGCCCCGCCACCGTCGCCGCGGTGGACGGACAGCGGTCCCGGGCGGAGCAGGTCGCGACCGTGACCAGGCCGATCTCGGCGGGGTCCAGCCCGGACTCCCCCAGCGCCTTGCCCGCCGCGGCAGCGGCCAGATCAGCCACGGACTCGTCCTCGGCGACATGGCGGGTGACGATGCCGGTCCGCTGCCGGATCCACTCATCGCTGGTGTCCACCAGCTGGGCCAGGTCGTCGTTGGTCAGCACCCGTTCAGGCTGGTGATAGCCGAGGGCCGCGATACGTGTTCCATACGTCCCATGTGTCATGCCCTCAGCCTGCTCCCGTCAGGCGTTTCGGGCAGCGCGCGCGGACGCCAAATCTCGGGGCCGGTTCCTGTGCACACCCTCGCGGTGTGACCGAGCGGCGGCCGCCGAGGAGCGGACGGCTTCTCCGGCTTCGGTGACCGAGGGCCAGGAGAGCGAGACCAGGAACGAGACCGGCTCGGGAAGCCCCCGTCCGAGCGATGTTCCGGAGTTGACGTGGGCTCAGACCACCTGGTGGAGCCAGCGAACCGGGGCACCCTCACCCGCGTACCGGAAGGGCTCCAGCTCGTCGTCCCAGGGCTTGCCGAGCAGCTTGGAGATCTCCGCCTCCAACTCGCTCTCGCCACTCGCCGACCGCAGGACGGCAGCGCGCAGACGGTCCTCGGGGATCAGGATGTCGCCGTGCATCCCCGCGACGGCGTGGAAGATCCCGAGGTCCGGGGTGGAGCTGTAGCGCTCGCCCTCCGCAGCGGGGCACGGCTCGGCGGTGACCTCGAAGCGCAGCAGATGCCATCCCCGCAGGGCGGAGGCGAGCTTCGACGCGGTGCCCGGCTCCCCCTGCCAGGAGAGTTCCGCGCGCCAGGTTCCGGGAGCCGCTGGCTGTCTGATCCAGTCGAGGCTGACGCGGGCGCCCAGAACCCCCGCTACCGCCCATTCGATGTGCGGGCACAGCGCGCGGGGCGCGGAGTGCACGTACAGAACTCCACGTGTCGTCACCGGGACCTCCACTGCGGTTCAAGGGCCTGCCGGCTACCTCGGCTGCCTACCGATCAGGCGTGGGCGCCTGGTTCTGCGCTCCTCGGGGCCATCCCGCGGCGCCCGAGGCCACGAATAGTAAACACCATGACAGTCAATTCTCCCCGAAAGGGACATGAGGTGACGCCATGTAATATCCACGTGACAGTGCGACCCGCACTGGTCCGCCTCTCACCCTGCGAAAGTTATCGTGCGACAAGGCCTTGTGCCGAGCACATCGTCATAGGGGAAGCCGAACGGGGGGACGGAGATGTCGGAGTCGCACAGGGATTCGCCAGGGCACGGAGGGTCTCCCGAGCCGTCTTCGCGACGTCCCCGGCGGCGCCTCCTCGCCGTCATGATCGCCGCGTTCACCACGGTGATCGCGGCTGGCGCCTCGCTTGCCGCCGTGAGCGGTGGACTCGGCTCCGCACAGGACCCGGGCAACGGCATCGGGTCCGCGAAGGCCAACAAAGCCCCCCGTCCGACCGGGCCACCACCCCGACTCTGGGACCGCAACCCCGACTCGATCGCCGCCGTGGGGGACTCCATCACCCGCGGCTTCCACGCCTGCGCGCTGCTGTCCGACTGCCCCGACGCCTCCTGGGTGACCGGCGCCAACGGGGAGGTGCGCAGCCTGGCCAGCCGGCTGGACATTCCGAAGAAGCGCACCTGGAACTTCGCGAACACCGGCTCGCGCGTCTCCGAGCTGTCCCAGCAGATGCGGAAGGCCGCGAAACAGAAGCCGGATCTCATCACCGTGCTCGCCGGGGCGAACGACGCCTGCACCGACAGGACCGCGCAGATGACCTCCACCGCGGACTTCCGAAACGACGTTCGCACCGCCTTCCGGGAACTGCGCCGCGTCGACCGGAAGGCACACGTCTACGTCGCGAGCGTGCCGAACCTCAAGCGGCTCTGGGCGGAAGGACGGAAGAGCAACTTCGGGATCGGCAAGGAGGTGTGGCGGCTCGGTATCTGCCAGTCGATGCTCAAGGACCCGAACTCCCAGGACAAGGCCGCCAAGGATCGCCGCACCCAGGTGCACGACCGGGTGGTGGCCTACAACCGCGTGCTGCGCGCGGAGTGCCGGAAGGACCGGCGCTGCCGCTACGACGGTGGGTCCGTACACGGCTACCGCTTCTCCGGCTCCCAGCTCAGCAAGTGGGACACCTTCCACCCGAACAAGAAGGGTCAGCGGGAACTGGCCGCGCTCGCCCACCGGAAGATCACCGCGAGGGGGGAAGCCGGCCGCTGACGGAGCGTCCCGCTCCGGCCGGGCACGGCGATGCCCGGAGGCTCCCTGCGCCAGCGGGCGGCGCGAGCGCGGGAGGGGATCGCCCGGTCCCGCGCCCGAGCGCTCCTCCCTCCCTCGATGCCACCCCGGGATTTCCGGCCGATCTCGGACAGGACGCGGCTGCCCGCACACCGGGCGCACGAAAGCGGAGCCACGGCTTCGTGAACCGCCACACACCAGCCCCACGCTCCACCACTCCCGAACGGCACCAGCCACCTGACCGGCTGGGTATCGCCGGTTCGGCCCCAGCCCCACTCGACTCCGGGCCCGGCGCACGGACGGACCCGGCGGACCTTCCCGCGAGGGCGCCCCACGACCGCTCCTCCGGCCCGGCAAGGAGGCGTGACAGGGCACTTCGGCGCCGCTCCACGACCAGTCACCCCATCGGGAGTCCACCCCAGAACGGGGCGGCCCGATCCCCTCGTCGGAGTGGCCATTTCCCCACGGACCCCCCTCAGCACCACTCGCCGCACGTGCCACGGCGGCGGCAGAATCCTCCCTGGCACGGAGTCGTGGCCGTACTGCCCGCCACCGGAACGGCGGGAACGGAGGGGTGGGATGACGGGCGCACCACATGCGACGCGCGAGACCAGCGCCCGAGCTGTCGTTGTCGACGGACCGCGACAGTATCGGCTGGTGCGCGGAGTGCCCGCGCTCCCCGGACCACATCAGGTCAGGGTCGCCGTGTACGCGGCGGGCGTCAGCGCGACCGAGCGGGCGCTGTACGAGGGGACGCCGCACGTCGCCGACGCGCGCTACCCCGTGACCCCGGGACGAGAGTGGTCGGGGACGGTCGACGCGGTGGGCGAGGACACAGACCCGTCGCTGCTGGGCCGGAAGGTCGTCGCGGAGGGGATCCGCTCCTGCCTGAGCTGTGCACGCTGCCGGGAGGGAGCCACGCCGCTCTGCCTCGGCGGAGCCGAGATCACCGGAGTCACCCTTCCGGGCGCCTTCGCGGACGCGCTCACCCTGCCCGCCCGGCTGCTGCATCTCCTGCGTGACGAGGCCGACCTGACCGCGGCGGCGCTCCTCCAACCGGGCGCCGTCGCGGCAGCCGCCGTCCTCGCGGGCGAACCGCGCCCTGGTGAGCGGGTGGCGGTGCTCGGCGCCGGAACACTGGGGCTGCTCACCGTGCAGTTGCTCGCCGCCGTCTCGCCCGTCGAACTGCTCGTCGTCGACCCGCTGCGGTACCGCGCGGAGCGGGCGCTGCGCCTGGGCGCGTCCGGCATCCACACCCCGGACGACCTCGGGTCCCTGCGGGGCCGCTGCGACCTGGTGGTGGAGACGGCCGGAGCGAACGAGAGCGCACTCGACGCGTGTCAGCTGGCTCGACGCGGCGGCCGTACCGTGCTCACCGGGAGCTTCGACGAGACGGCGCGGGGCATCGACCCTGGCCACCTGATCACGAATCAGCTGACGGTCCGCACGGTGTGCGGGGCGCCACCAGCCGCCTGGTCGTACGCGGTACGTGCCTTCACGGCGGGCCAGCTGGACCCTGCTCGGCTGATCAGCCACGCGCTGCCGCTCAGCGAGTTCCCCCGGGCCGTCGCGCTCTCCCAGAGCGGCGGCCCCGAGGTCGGGAAGGTTCTGCTGTGCCCCGGCACTGACTGAGCCGCCCACTCCACCGCCCGTCGGTACCCGGCGGGCGGCACCCAGCGACGACGCCGTCCGCGAACCGGGCGGCCACCACGGTCGGACCACGAAGGCGGCACAGCCCCGAAGCCGGTGGGCGGCAGCCGCCCGCCACGACAAGGCACGCGACCTGGCCCGCCGCGCGGCGTGCGCCCTACCGGTGTGGCGGACCGCCCACCGCGACGGTGCGGGCACCGCCGACCGGGCGGGAGCGGCGGTAGGGCGGGGCTCAGCTGACATCCAGGGTCACCTCGATGTTTCCGCGGGTGGCCCGTGAGTAGGGGCAGACCTGGTGGGCCCGCTCCATCAACTGTCGCGCGGTGGCCCGGTCCACCTTCGGGATGGACGCCGACAGCGTCACGGTGAGTCCGAAACCTCCGTCGGAGGTCTTCCCGATCCCCACCCGGGCCGTGACCGTGGAGGTGGAGATGTCGACGTGCTCCTGACGGGCGACGGCGCTGAGGGCTCCCTGGAAGCAGGCGCTGTATCCCGCCGCGAACAACTGCTCCGGGTTGGTGCCCGCCCCGCTGCCACCCATCTCACGAGGCGGGTTGACCACCACGTCAAGTCTTCCGTCGTCACTGCACACCCGGCCGTCGCGGCCGTTCTCCGCGGTGGCGACGGCGGTGTAGCTGACCTCGACGGGCTGAACTGCCATGGGATTCCTCCTGGTTGGCGGTGGCGCGAGCGGGGTGCCGCGCCGGTCCCTCACCGGAGCGGGGTTCCCCCGGCCGGTGTGGCGACTCACGAGAGGACGGAAAGCGCACCTGAGCGGCGGACCCGGGTGGGCGGGTGGGCGGGTGGGCGGCGATCCACTGGTCGGACCGGCCGGACCGGCAGCGGAGGGCCCCAGACGCGACGGCGCGGAGGCGCGGGCGGACCGGGCCGGACAGGCGGTTTTTCAGCTCAGGGGTTCCGGCACCTCACTCCGCGAGGCTGACGATCATCTTGCCGTCGTTCCCACCGGAGAACAGCTGGAGGAAGGCGTCCACGGTGTTCTCGATGCCGTGCTCGATCGTCTCGCGGTAGATCAGCTGACCGGAGCGGATCCAGGCCGACGTCTCCTCGACGAACTGGGGGCGGGAGGCGAGGTGGTCCGTAACGACCAATCCCTCAAGGCGCAGTCGCTTCCCCACGATCTGCCTCAGGTTCCGGGGCGCCGCCGGGGGTTCCGTGGCGTTGTACTGGCTGATCATGCCGCAGATAACGGCCCGTCCGAAGACGTTCATCGAGTCGATCGCGGCCTCCAGATGCTCTCCTCCGACGTTGTCGAAGTAGACGTCGATCCCCTCCGGAGCCAGCGCGCGCAGCTGCTCGGCCACCGGGGCCGAGCGGTAGTTGAACGCGGCGTCGAATCCGTACTCCTCGGTCAGCACACGGACCTTGGCGTCCGAACCGGCGCTCCCGATCACCCGGGAGGCGCCCTTGATCCGGGCGATCTGGCCGACCTGACTGCCGACGGCACCCGCGGCGCCGGAGACGAACACCGCGTCCCCCTCCCGGAGGGAGGCGATCTCCAGCAGTCCGGCGTAGGCGGTCAGGCCGGTGAGACCGAGCGCGCCGAGATAGAAGCTGAGAGGCGCGGCCTTGGCGGAGACCGGGACCGCGTGCTCGGCACCCAGCGTCGCGAACTCCCGCCAGCCCAGCATGTGCTGGACGTGGTCACCGGGTGCGAAGCCCTCGGCTCGGGAGGCGAGCACCACGCCGACCGCCCCGCCCTGCAAGGGTTCCTCCAGCGGGAAGGGCGGCAGGTAGGACGCGACGTCGTCCATCCGGCCGCGCATGTAGGGGTCCACCGAGAGATGGAGGTTGCGCACCAGGATCTCCCCCGCACCCGGTTCGACCACCGGGATCTCCCGCAGGGCGAAGTCCGCCGGTTCCGGCAGACCGCTCGGCCGGGAGACCAGGTGCCAGGCACGGCCGAAGCGGGGCCACGCCTCCGTGGACCCGGGAGCGGAGGCGGAGGGAGAAGTAGAGAGCGAAGAGGGAGAGGAGGAGGGGACGGCAGAGAGGCTCATGAGTCGGGCTCCCATTCGTTTCAGGCAGTGAAAGAATCATGCTCGGCTATGTTTCATGATGTCAAGCATCGAGGTAAGCTGACCACATGTCGGCTTCCAGTCCCCCACAGAACAGCCAGGATTCGCCCACCACACCAGCCGGTCCGTCGGCCGCCGAGGCGCCCGCGGGGGCGTCCGGCGCCTCCCCCGGGGATCCGGTCACGCTGGAGGTGGTCGAGCTGATCGGCACCGTCGTGATGCGGTATCACGAGGAGTACGAGCACGCCGCCGCCGGGTTCTCGCTCACCGGCGCGCAGGCCCGGGTGCTCGCCCTCCTCGCCCGTGAACCGACCCCCATGCGGAAGGTCGCCCAGCAGCTGAAGTGCGAGCCGTCGAACATCACCGGCATAGTCGACCGGCTGGAGAACCGCGGTCTGGTGGAGCGGCGTCCGGACCCCGCGGACCGCAGGGTGAAGCTGGCGGCGGCCACCGAGGAGGGCGTGGCCACCGCCGAACAGCTGCGCGGCGGGCTGGACTTCGCACGTGAACCACTCGCCGAACTCTCTCCCGCCGAGCGCGCCCTCCTGCGGGACCTGCTGCGGCGGATGCTCACCAACGACTGATCGGGGCCGGGCCCGTCCGGCTCCGGCGGGACCAGCCCTCTGAGGAACCGAGCCACGGAGGTACGGCAGTGCACCACTGGAAGATCAGTCAGGACACCGGGGTGCAAGGCCCACACCCTGACCGGTCAGCCAAGCTCGCCGCGCAGGCGCATCGCGCGCAGCACCAGTTCCAGCTCGAAACGGTTGTCCGGCTCGTCGATGTCCTCGCCCCACAACTGCCGGATCTGCCGCAGCCGGTAGCGGACGGTCTGCGGGTGGACACCCAGTCTCCCCGCCACCTCCGGAGCGCCACCGCGGGTCTCCAGCCAGGCGAGCAGGGTTTCGGCGAGCCGCCTGCGATGCGCGGGGCCGCACTCCTCCAAGGGCGCGAGCCGCCGCCGGGTCAGCCCCTCGATGAGTTCCTCGGGGGGAAGCAGGACCAGGGCCTCGGTGTGGTCCGTGCAGTAGAGCAACTCCCCGGAGGGCAGCAGGCCGCGTTCCATCAGACTGAGCGCGCACTGCGCCCAGCGCAGCGAGGTGGCCGCCGCGGCGAGCGGCACCGGTGGCCCGACCGCGCCCGCCCACCCGGCCGTGGCGCGGCGCAGCAGGTCGACGCGTCCGGCCGCGTCGGGGTCGGGCACCACCAGGCGAGGCTGTTCGCTCTCCATGTCAAGCAGCATCTCGTCACCGACCGCCGGGGCGACGGCGGAGGGCGCGGGGCGGACGAGCAGGGCGACGGCCACCGTCTGCGGCAGCCGCCAGTTGATCCGGGCGGCCCGGTCGGCGAGCAGTTCACCGTGTTCGGCGGGGCCCCGGTGGTGCTCGGTCAGCAGCAGGTCGAGCAGGCGGCGCTGGAGACGGAGCCGCTCACCGGCCTGACGGGCGGCGGCCTCCGCGTAGCCGCGCACCGACTCGGCCACCAGACCGTCGAGGTACTGGAACCCGGAGTCGGCCAGTTCGTACATGGCGGGAGGCGGGATCTCCATCTGGGTGCCGAGGTCGGCGAGCCGACGCCAGGAGAGCCGGATGCCGAGCCGGTACACCGCCTGGAGGGAGTCGAGGCTCCGCCCCTGGAGCACCTCGCCCCTGCCGAACTGCTGGAAGACCTGCGGTGGCACATGCGGGGTGTAGCTCCCCGAGGCCAGCGGGCGAACGAAGTGCTCCAGCGCGCGCCGGATACCGATGAGCGCCATCGGTTCGCCGGAGTCGTCCAGCGCCAGCGGCAGCGAGGGGTACTCGCGCCGGATGGCCTGGAGGATGTCCTCCGCCAGCACGGGGATCTCGGCGAGCGCCCGCTCCGCGAACTCCCGTACCCGCGGCGCGGGAACGTCCTGCCAGGCGGAACGGGGAGTGCCCGTCGTCACTCCTCACCCTGCCCGGCCGCCGGAGAGGGGGTGTCCGGGCCACCGGGCTCCTCCCCACCGGGCTCGGCGTCCCCACCGCCACGGGCGGCGCCCTGGTCGGCGCCGGTTCCGGGGCTCCGCTGCCCGGGCTCGTCGGTGTCGCCACCGGCGCCGGGCTTGTCGGTACCGGAGCCCTGCTCCTCAGCCGGGGAGGCGGGCGCCGAGGGGGTGGCGGACTTCTCTCCCGAGCCCGGGACCTCGTCCGGTGAGGAGTGGAAGTGCACGAGCGGCTCGTTGGGCTGCTCCGGGGTGGCATTGAGCGCGGCGACGATACCGAAGGCCGCGCCCACCGCGAGAGCCGCGGCAGCGACACAGGTGACTGCGGCTGCGAGGAGTTTGTGCATGGCGCGGCGAACCTCTTTTCGTGGTGCGTGATGCTGTGGTTGCGCAGCGCCGCCCCGCCCCGGGGCTCTTCTCTCGCGATGCCGAGTTTCGGGAACCATTGACTCCGTGTCAAGGCTCTGTCTACGGTTCCGCTCCAAACCGGGCCTTCACGGTTCTTCATCGAACGCGCACGTGTCTTCCGCTCTCGCAGCGTTCTACCACCCTCGGAGTGTTCCGTTATGCGCCGTTCCGTCTCTCCTGTCGCGCTGGTCTTTCTGGGCCTCGGCGTCTTCTTGCTCGTTCTGTCGCCGTTGCTTGCCTGGTACGTCGAGCCACGGGCGAAGCGCACCCCCACGGATGTCAACGTCACCTCGGTGTTCAAGGGCACCGGCAGCTACTTCGACCAGAGCGCGGTGAAGACCCGGAAGGACCAGGAACTGACCGTGACCCGGCGGGTGCTGGGCAATGTGTCGGCGAGCGAGAAGAGCGGCCGGGCGGTCTGGGACGTCTCCCAGACGATAGACAGCCCGGACACCCTGAAACTGGACGATCCGCGCAAGTCGTTCCAGTGGACGGTGGAGCGCTGGGTCACGGACCGGGAGACCAACAAACCGGTGCGGTGCTGCGGCGCGAAGCCGAAGAACTTCGCCGGTGACGCCTACCTGAAGTGGCCGTTCGACGTCGAGGAGCGGGACTACACCTGGTGGGACAGCACGCTGGGCGGCACCGTGCCGCTCCAGTACAAGGGCCGGGCGAAGGTGAAGGGCTACGAGGGGCTGCGGTTCGCCGCCACCGTCGAGCAGCAGCGCGCGGGTTCCCGGCAGGTTCCGGGGCTCCTGGTCGACCGGCCGAAGAGCGGGCAGGTGCACGCCGAGCAGTGGTACTCGAACTCCGGGCTGGAGTTCATAGTCGACGAGCGCACCGGCCGGATCCTGAACGCGAAGACCGGCCCGAAGATGGTGCTGCGGGCGCCCGGCGGCAAGCAGGACAAGGTCACCCTGCTCCAGAGTGACAAGTTGGAGTTCACCTCCAAGACCCAGCGGGAGGCTGTTGACCTCGCCAAGGACGACAACAGCAGGCTGGAGCTGGTGGGTCAGACCGCTCCGGTGGGGGCGGCCGCCGCCGGTGGGGTGTTCTCCGTGGGTGGCGGGTTCCTGTTGTGGCGCCGAGGCCGGAACGAGCCCTCCCTGGAGGGCCGGGACACCTCCGGTGGGGCGTGAGCCGTGGGCGGATTCGCACACCTCGTGCCCACTTTGGGCGCGCGTGAGGAGCGCGAAGTGATGAAGCGGGAGCACCTGACGGGGTCGAAATTGTCATGCCGGTGAGTAGCCCCGCACCGCGGTGCGGCGAACACTGAGGCCACCAGAGCGCACCGCCGCCCCGCTCCGCCCCGTGTGCCCCTGGTATCTCTCTCGCAGCCGCACCCCCCGCATCCCCCGCACTAGGACGGCCCGTACCGCCCCCGATCGAGTCGGAGCACCTATGCCTCAGCACGTTCCGCCCTCCCTGGTCCCACCACGGGGCGCGTCCTCCGTGCCGACGCCCACGACCAGGCAGCGTGCCGCTGATCCGTCTCCTCGCCGCATCGTCTTCCTGGCCCGCCGGGACCTCGGCAACCCGGCCGCCGGCGGCTCCGAGCTGCTGGTCGACCGGATCGCCGAGGGTCTGACCGCCCACGGCCACCAGGTCACGCTGTTGTGCGGCGGTCCGGCGGCCTACCGGGACTACCGGGTGGTCTCGGCGGGTGGGGACGCGGGCCACTTCCTCCGCGCCCGCCGGGCCTTCGCCCGGCAGGTGGGCGACTGTGACCTGCTGGTCGAGGTGTGCAACGGCATGCCGTACCTGGCTCCGCTGTGGCACAGCGGCCCGACGCTCTGCTTCGTCAACCACGTGCACACCGATCTGTGGGGGATGCGGTACCCGGCTCCGGCGGCCCGGCTTGGCCGCCGACTGGAGCACTGGGCGCTGGCCCAGAACCACCGGAACAACCTCAAGGTCGCCGTCTCCCCGTCCACCGCGGAGGCGCTGCGCGGGCTGGGCGTGCCAGGCGAGGACATCCGCATCGTGCACAACGGGGTGGAGGAGCCGCCTCCGCTGCTGCCGCCCTCGCCCGAGCCGCTGTTCCTGGCGATGGGGCGGCTGGTCGAGTACAAGCGGATCGATCTGCTGCTGCGTCTCTGGGAGAGAGTGCGCCCGGTGACCGGCGGCCGACTCGTGATCGTGGGGGACGGCCCGGAACGCGCTCGTCTGGAGGCGATGGCCGGACCGGACGTGACCTTCGCCGGGCATGTCACGGAGGGCGAGAAGCACCGGCTGCTGTGTCGTGCGTGGCTGCTGCTGCACCCCTCCCTCATGGAGGGCTGGGGTCTGGTCGTCACCGAGGCCGCGACCCGCGCCACCCCGACCGTCGGTTTCGACATCCCCGGGCTGCGCGACTCGGTCGACCACGGCAGCACCGGACTGCTGGCCTCCGGTGAGAGCGCGTTCGCCGCGCACTGGTGCACTCTGGCGCTCTCCCGGGAGCGGCGCGAGGCGATGGGTCAGGCCGCGCGGCAGCGGGCTGAGCGCTTCCGATGGGCCAACACCGTACGGAGCTTCCAGGCCGTGGCCGCCGAGGCGTACGCGCGCGGTTCGGTGGCGGACGAGAGTGCCCGCTCACGGCAGTTCGGGCGGTGAGGGGAACGGTGCGTGACCCTTCGCTGCGAAGATCCGTGGCGCTTTTCCGGGGCTTCATGCGGGAGCAGAGCGATCCGGAGGCGTGCTATCGGCTGCTGGCGCGTGACGCGGTGGCCCAGGTGGCTCAGCACGCGCCGCTGCCCGGAGCCACCGTCGTCGATGTCGGCGGCGGTGCCGGGTACTTCACCGAGGAGTTCCGTGAGCGGGGCGCCGAGTGCTTCCTGTTCGAGCCGGATCGCGAGGAGTTGGGCGCCCACGGCCGTCGGCCGGAGGGCGCTGTGGTCGCGGACGGCTATCTGCTGCCCCTCGCCGACGGCGCCGCGGACGTGTGCTTCTCGTCGAACGTGCTGGAGCACGTCGCCGACCCGCAGACCTTCCTCTCCGAGATGGTGCGCGTCACCCGGCCCGGCGGGCTGATCTACGTGGCGTTCACCAACTGGTACTCCCCGTGGGGCGGCCACGAGACCGCCCCCTGGCACTACCTGGGCCACGCCCGTGCCCGCGCCCGGTACGAGCGGCGCACCGGCAGGCCCGCCAAGCACACCCTGGGCGAGAACCTCTTCGCCGTCCACGTCGGCCCGACCCTGCGGCATGTCCGCGCCCGGCCGGACGTGGAGATCGTCTCCGCTCGTTCCCGCTACTGGCCCTTCCTGGCCGGCGCCGTCACCCGCGTACCCGGCCTGCGTGAAGTCGCCACCTGGAACCTCCTCCTCATCCTTCGGCGGTGTTCCCCATGACCACGACCGTCCAGGCGCCACCCCCGGCCCCGGCCACCTCTCCCCAACCGGCTCCCCCTCCCGAGGAGCCGCGCAACCGCCGTTGGCTGCTGGGGTTCTGGGCGATCGTGTTCGTCGCCTTCCTCGCGAAGTCCCCGGGGAAGATGACCTTCGAGACGAAGCTCGGCGTCGCCACGGATCCCTGGCAGTTCATCAGTGACCTCGGTGGGCTCTGGCACGACCGGGGTGGCTTCGGCGGCATCGCCGACCAGTACGTCGGCTACCTCTTCCCGATGCTCCCGTACTACGGGCTGGCGGACCTCGCGCAGGTGCCGACCTGGCTGGCGGAGCGGCTGTGGATGTCGCTGGTGATCACGGCGGCGTTCTGGGGCGCGCTGCGGCTCGCGGAGCGGCTGGGTATCGGTGCTCCCGGTTCCCGGCTGTTCGGCGCGGCGGTGTACGCGCTGTGGCCCACGTTCACCATCGTCGTCGGTTCCACCTCGGCGGCTGCGCTGCCGGGCGCCGTGCTGCCGTGGGTGATCCTGCCGCTGACCTCCGTGGTGCTCAGCCCACGGGTGGCGGCGGCCCGCTCCGCGTTGCTGATCCCCTTCATGGGTGGGGTGAACGCCGCCTCGACGCTGGCCTCGCTCCTGCCGGTCGGCCTGTACGTCCTGACGCGGACGGGCCGTCGGCGCCGCACGCTGCTGGCCTGGTGGATACCGGGTGTGCTGCTGGCCACCGTCTGGTGGGTGGTACCGCTGCTGCTGCTGGGCGCGTTCGGCGAGGACTTCATGCCGTACGTGGAGACCGCCGAGACCACGACCGGCACCATGTCGGCGACGGAGATGCTGCGCGGCGCCGGCAACTGGACGGCGTACCTCAACTTCGGTGAGGCGTGGCTGCCCGCGGGCTGGACGGTCGCCGGGAGCGTGCTGGCCATCCTGGGCGGCGCGTTCGCCGCGGCGCTGGGTCTCGCCGGGCTCGCCCGCCGGGACCTGCCCGAGCGGCGCTGGCTGGTGCTGGTCGTGGTCACCGTCGCCGGGATCATGCTGGCCGGGTACGCGGGGGCGCTGGGCGGTCCGTTCGCCGAGCCGATCCAGGGCTGGCTGGACGGCGCGCTCCGTCCGTTCCGCAACATCTACAAGTTCCAGCCGGGGCTGGCCCTGGCCCTCGCCTTCGGGCTGGCGCACTTCACCGCGATGGTGGTGACGGCCCGGCACGCCCGTCCGCTGCCGGGTCGGCGGTTCCTGCCGGCGCTGGCCGCCGTCGCGGTGCTGCCGGGGCTGGCACTGCCGTACGCGAACGGCGACATCCTCCAGCCCGGCGCCTTCAAGGAGCTGCCCCGGCACTGGGAGCAGACGGCGGACTGGCTGGAGAAGAACTCGCCGAACAGTCGCGCCTACGTCACTCCGGCCACCGCGCACGGGACCTACACCTGGGGTTCGCCCATCGACCAGCCGCTGGACGTCCTCGCCGACTCCCCCTGGGCGCAGCGCGACTACGTGCCGTTCGGCACCCCGGGCAACCGGCGGGCGACCGACGCGGTCGAGCAGGCGCTGATGACCGGCAGCGAGGTGCCGGGGCTCGCGGCCTTCCTGGCCCGCTCCGGGCTGCACAACGTGGTGGTCCGCGGCGATCTGGACCCGGACCAGCTGGGGTACGTACCGCCGCAGACGGTCAAGCGGACCCTGGAGGCGTCCGGCTACGAGAAGGTGAAGGGCTACGGTCCGAAGCTCACCGGTGGCCGGATTCCCGCCGACACCCCCCTTCAGGTGGCGGGCTTCTACCCGCGCCAGCAGGCCGTGGAGATCTACGCGCCCAAGGACACCGAGCGGCCCAAGGAGGTCGCGCTGCGGCCGGTGGCCGACACCGCCCAGGTCAGCGGTGGCCCGGAGGCCTTGCTGCGGCTCGCGGCCGACCCGTCGTTCGCGGAGCGGCCGACGGTGCTCACCGGAGACCGGCATCCCGGGCTCGACACCCCGTCCCTCCAGGCGACGGCGGACGGGCTGCGCCGGGCCGACACCCGCTTCGGCCTGGTCAACACGAACACCTCGTACACGTACACCGCCTCTGAGCGGAACCACGAGAAGAGTCTCCAGAACCCGGGGGCCGCGCCGAAGCAGATCCTGCCCCCGGAGCCGCCCCGCGGCGGCAAGGGGCGGCAGACCACCGCGGTGCTGCGGGGGGCCTCGTCCGTGACGGCGTCCAGCAGTGGCAACTGGCTGTTCCACCTGCCACAGTTCGACCCGGTCGGGGCGTTCGACGGCAACCCGGACACGGCCTGGGCCGAGGGCTCGGCCGGGGATCCGGTCGGCCAGTGGCTGCGGATCGGGTTCGACGGCACGGTCGACATCCCGGACACCCTGGAGCTGACGCCGCTGCCCGCCGAAGAGACCCGGGCCGCGCCGACCCGCGTCCGGATCGAGACCGATCACGGCAGCAAGTCGAGCGCGCTCCAGCCGACCGGCAAGAAGCAGAAGGTGGCGGCCCCGCGCGGCGCCGCGAAGTGGATGAAGATCACCATCACCGACTCGCAGCGGCCCAAGCCGGGGCTGTCCGGGGCGGGCTTCTCGGAGATCTCCATCCCGGACGTGCAGGTCACGCGGATGCTGGAGCTGCCCTCCGACGCCCGGGGACACGGCGCGGACGGCGAGACCATCTCGCTGCACCGGGGCAGCGACCCCGGCGGCCTCTCCCCGGTCTCCGCCGAGACGGGCCTGCACCGGCAGTTCTCCACCGACAAGCCCGCCGACTACCGGCTGCGCGCTCAGGCGCTGCCGGTGCCGGGAGACGAACTCGACCGGCTGCTGGACGAAGTGGCTCCCGGCTCGCGGGAGCGGATCACCGCGTCCGTCGACTCCACCAGCCGCACCGGTACGGCGCTCAGCGCCCGTAACCTGGTGGACGGTGACCTCACCACGGCGTGGATCGCCGGGGACAAGCCCACGATCCGGCTGCGCTGGCCGGAGAAGCGGGAGATCAGCGAGATCGTGCTGGCGTCGGCCGGCGGCATCTCGTCCCGTCCCGAGGAGGTGCGGATCTCCTCGCCGGACGGCGCCACCACGGCCGGAGTGGACAAGAACGGCCAGGCCCGGTTCGAGGGGATCGAGACCGACCAGCTGGACATCACCGTGACCAAGACGAAGAAGCTCACGGTGCACAACCCGATCGCGGACAAGAACCTCCAGCTGCCCGTCGGGCTGAGCGAGGTCTACCTGCCCGCGCTGAAGGATCTCCAGGTGCCGCCGCCGGACCCGAAGCAGACCTTCGAACTGCCCTGTGGCCAGGGCCCGGCGGTCGCGGTGGACGGCACGCTGCACACCACCAAGGCTGAGGGGAAGGTCCGGGACCTGACGGAGCGCCGCCCCATATCCGTCGAGCTGTGCGCGGGTGAGGCCAAGGACGGCAGTCTGGAGCTGAAGTCGGGGAAGCACACCGTGGAGGCGGGTGACACCGGTCCGCTGGTTGTCACCGACATCAGCCTGAGCAGCGGTACGGCGGCGTCCCCGGACGGTGCGCGGACGGCGGCGGACGGCATCGCGAGTGCCAGCCGCACCGTCTCGGCCGAGGACTGGTCGGGAGACGACCGGAAGGTGCGCGTCGGTGACGGCGACGCCGCCTACCTCCAGACCCACCAGAACGCCAACGACGGCTGGAAGGCCACGCTCAACGGCAAGGAGCTGGAGTCGCTGACGCTGGACGGCTGGCAGCAGGGCTTCCTCATCCCGGAGGGCGAGAAGGGCACCGTCACCCTGGAGTACGAGCCCGCGAGCTGGTATCAGGGCGGCCTGATAGCGGGCGGCCTCGGCATTCTGGCGCTGCTCGGCTTCGCCTTCGTCCGTCCCCGCAGCGGTACGCCGCTGGGTGAACAGGGTGAGGCGGAGGTGCCGCGTCCGGGCTGGGTGCTGGGCACCGTCGCGCTCACGCTGGTCGTGGCGCTGGCCGCCGGGCCGTACGCGCTGGTGGTTCCGGCCCTCGCGCTGGTAGCGCGCTGGCGTCCCGGTCCGCTGCCCGCGGTCGCCGCGCTCGCCATGGTGGGCGCCGGTATCGCGGCGGCGATCGGCACCGGCACCTCGGCGAGCAGCCAGTCCGGCGCCTTCGGGCACACCGCGCAGGCGCTGGCGCTGCTCGGCCTCACCGCCGCGCTGGTGACGCTGCCCGGCCGTACTCCCGAGACGGAGCGGGACGCGGAACCGGACGGCTCGTTCGGGCCCCGGCCGCCGGAGTTCGACGAGTCGGCCCGGTCCGGGAACACCGTGCCCGCGCCGAGCGGCCCCGGCCTGACGAAGCCCGCCGGGCCCGCCTCCGGCGGCAGGCCCGGACCGTCCGGTCAGCGCCACCAGCACAACCAGCACGACCAGGGGGAGGGCCCCGCGTCATGACCGCACCGCACCGGCACTACGACCGGTCTCCCGCCGACCCGGCCCCGCGTGGGCCGGGCGGTGGGCCCCCCGCCGATCCGGAACCGACCCCCACCGGGCCGCTTCCGGAGCCCGGGACGGCGACCGGAGCTGCCGGGGCAGGCGGAGGTACCGCGGGCGCCCGAGGTACCGGGGGCACCCGGGGGGAGGGGGGCGCCGGGCCGCTCCCGGAGGTGCTGCCCTTCCCCACCGTCGACGAGATCAGCAGGCACTGCCTCTCCGCGACGGAACCGGAGACCATCCACATCGAGATCCATCTGCCCTCCCGGCCCCGGCACGACCGGCTGACCGCAGCGTTCACCGAGGCCATGCGGCGCCATCCGCGCATCCTGGTGCGGGAGGCGCGGGTGCGCTGGTGGCACCGGAACTACAGGTGGGTGCTGACCGGTGAGCCCGACCGGGACCCGGTCTCCTACCCGGGAGGAACCCTGGAGGAGGCGCGGCGCAGAGCCCTCAGCGACTGCCCCTCGCCGGACGCCTCCCCACCGATCCGGGTCGAGGTCGTCGCACACGGCGAGGGGTGGGTGCTGCTCGTCACCATCAACCACACCGCGCTCGACGGCCCGGCCTGCCTGCGCGTGGTGGCGACCGCCGCCGAACTGTACGGCGGGGCGGACAACGCGCCCGCGCCGCCGCCGGTACGCACCGCGGCGGCCACCCCGGAGCGCCGCCCGGCCACCGGCTCGCCGCTGTCTCGGGCGGTGGCCCCGTTCTGGCCGCTGCCCGCCCGGGTCGCCGCCGACACCGGGCACCCCGGCGCCCCCGGCAACGGCATGCTGATCTCCGATCTGCCGCTGCCCGGGCGTCCACCCCGCGAACCGGGCCAGCCCAGCGCGTACACGGTCAACGATCAGCTGCTGGTGGCCAGTTGGCTCACCATCGCCCGCTGGAACCGGGTCCACCGGCTGCCCGCCCGGCCCATCCGGATCACCATGCCGGTGGACGACCGTCCGCGCGGCGCCGACATGCCGATCAACAACGGCACCCGGCTGGTCGAGGTGGCCTTCGCGCCGGAGGAACGCGCGGAACACGAGGCGCTCACCGCCACCGAAGAGCCCGATCCGGCGGCGCTCGACCGGCTGCTGCGCGCGACCGCCGCGCGGACCCGCGCGCTCAAGGCCGCCGACCGCCCCCAACTCGGCTTCAGCGGCGACCTGCTGACCAGCCCGGTGCTGCCCGTCGGGGTGCGCGCCGCCGGGGTCCGCGCGCTGCGCGGGGCGGCCGGACCGTGGGCGTCCAGCGTCCTGCTGTCGAACATCGGCCGCGTCCCCTATCCCCTGGACTTCGGGGACGCCGGGCGCGCGACGGCCGTCTGGTTCTCCGCCCCGGCCCGCGTCCCGCGCGGGCTGTCCATCACCACCGTCTCCACCGGCGGCCGTCTGCAACTGGCGTTGCGCTGGTCGCGGGCGCGGCTGGACGACGAGGCGGGCACCCGGCTCGGCGCGCTCTTCGCCCGGGCCCTCGCCGCCACCGCGTACCGGCCGTGAGTCCGGAGGCACCCCAGCCGGAGGAGAAGATCATGAGCACCACCCCAGCCCAGGACACCGCGGCGCACGACGGCGCCGCCCCCGCGTCCCGCGCCGCCGCGCCCCGGGACAGCCTGCACGAGCTGTACGAGGATCCGGCCACCCCGGTCGCGTCCGGACCGGACCGGGCCCGGCGGCAGGCGGCGATCCTGGCGCGCGCCCTCGGCGACCGCCCCGGCTCCACCCCCGCCACGGTGCTGGACGTCGGCTGCGGTGACGGCACCGCGGCGGCGACCGCCGCGCGCGTCCTCGCCCCGCACCGCATCGTCGGCGTCGACTGGTCACAGGACGCGCTGCGCCGGGCCGCCACCCACATCGGCGCGGTCCGCGGCGAACTGACCGCGCCAGGGCTGCCTATCGCCTCCGGAGCCGCGGACGCGGTGTTGTTCTCCGAGGTCATCGAGCACCTGGTGGATCCGGACGCGGCGCTGGACGAACTGCGCCGGGTGCTGCGCCCCGACGGCCATCTGCTGCTCTCCACCCCCAACCTGGCCGCCTGGTACAACCGCGCGCTGCTGCTCTTCGGTACCCAGCCGGTGTTCTCCGAGGTCTCGCTGCGCGGTATCCACGGCCGTCCCGGCTCCCAGGTCGTCGGCCACCTCCGGCTCTACACCGCCCGCGCGCTGCGCTCCCTGCTGCCCGCCGCCGGGTTCGAGGTGGTGCGGATCACCGGCGCCCCGTACCACGACGTGCCCCGCCCCTTCCG
The DNA here is from genome assembly GCF_013450295.1 of Streptomyces sp. AJS327. Taxonomy (GTDB): domain Bacteria; phylum Actinomycetota; class Actinomycetes; order Streptomycetales; family Streptomycetaceae; genus Streptomyces. Next base: position 849,946 of record NZ_SKBR01000001.1, on the reverse strand, counting down.
GCCTCTGGACCGGGCCGCCTGCCACACCCCCTCGCTCGCCTCCATCCTGCTGGTGCACGCCCGGAAGCGCGGCGGCCCCGACGCCACCGCCACCGAGCGGGCGAACGGCACCCGGGGCGAACCGGCCCAACCCGCACGGACGGACCGGTAATGCTGTGGGGAGTCGGCGCGGCGCTCATCGCCAACCTGCTGTTCAGCGCCGGATTCGTGATCGAGAAGCGGGCGTTGTCCGGACTGCCGCCGCTCTCCGCCACCAGGCCCGCGCAGCTCGTCCTCCATCTGCTGCGCAGCCCGCTCTGGATCCTCGGCGCCGCCTCGCTGCTGCTCGGCTTCGTCGCGCAGCTCGCCGTGTACCGCACCCTGCCGCTGGTCGCGGCGCAGGGGCTGTTCGTCACCGGTCTGGTGATGCTGTTGCTGCTCTCCGCGCTGGTGCTCGGCGAACGGCCGGGCAGCCGCGAGCGGTACGCGATGGCCGCGATCCTGTGCTCACTGGTGATGCTGGTGTTCTCGCTGCGCGGCGGCACCGAACCGATCAGCAAGATCGCCCCGCTGCCGGTGCTGCTCGGCATCTGCCTGCCGTCCCTCGCGCTGGCGCTGGGCCTGTTCGTCGCCGCGGAGCGCCGCTCGCGCCGCCGCCACCGGATGCCGACCGCCGGGGTGCCGTACGGCGTCGCCGTCGGCTTCCTCTACGGCGTCAGCTCGCTCGCGATCAAGGGCGTGTCCGGGCTGCTGGACTTCGAGGACCCGGGCGGCACCATCCGCGCCCTGCTCACCTCGCCCTACCCGTACCTGCTGCTGTGCACCGGCTCCACCGGGCTGGTGCTGTCGCAGACCGCGCTCCAGCGCTGCCGCGCCTCCCTGATCGTTCCGGTGTGCACCACGGTGAACTTCCTGTTCGCCGTGGTCAGCGGGACGGTGGCGTTCTCCGAGCCACTGCCGGAGGAACCGCTGCGACTGGCGCTCCGGCTCGGCGGAGGTGTCCTCGCCATCGCGGTGCTGCTGACCCTCCCCCGGCACGACGAGACCGCCGACGGCCCCCCGGACGACGGCCCCACCTCCCCACCCGGTCAGCGGCCCGGCGGCCGCGCCGAGGCCACCCCGGACCCGCCGGGCACCGCGCCCGGCCGGGAGGACGCGGACGGCCCCACCGGCCCCCGCCCCCCACCGGACCCCGCTCCACAGCCACCGATCGCGGGGCGTCCGCTCTCCGCCACGCTCCCCCGCACCACCGAGAAAGGCCCGGACCATGCCCCGTATTTCGGCTGACGACCCCCTGTTGAGGATCCTCGCCTGCCCGCTCGACAAGGGCCCACTCACCCTGCTCGAACCGGAGGAGGCGCTCTACAACCCCCGGCTGCGCCGCCGCTACCCGATCGTGGACGGCATACCGCAGCTCCTGCCCTCGGCGGGCGAACAGCTCGACGAGGAGGAGCACGCCCGGCTCCTCCGCAGCCTCAGCGATCCGGAGGAGCGCCCCTCATGACACTCGCCTCCCGCATCGGCCCGCACCTGCCGCCGCGACTGCTGACCCGGGCCACCGACCTCCTCTATCCGCGCTTCGAACCGGAGTTGGGCCGTCTCGCCGACTTCTGTCCCCGTGGCGGCACCGCCGTGGACATCGGCGGCTGGTACGGCCCGTGGACGCGACGGCTCGCCACCCGCGCCGACCGGGTGGTCACGGTCGAGCCGGTGCCGCACCTCGCCCGCCACCTGCGCGGTACCGCGCCGGAACGCGTGGAGGTCCTCCAGGCGGCGGCCAGCGACCACTCGGGCCGCGCCACCCTCTGGCTCCCGGCGGACGGGCGGGGTGACCGTGGCGTCTCCTCCCTGGTCCGGCGGGAGGTACACGACGCGACGCTGGAGGTCGCCTGCTTCCCGCTGGACGAGCTGGCGCTGAGCGACGTGACCCTGCTCAAGATCGATGTGGACGGCAGCGAACTGCCCGTCCTGCACGGCGCCGAGGCCACCATCGCCCGCGAACGTCCCGCGCTGTTCATCGAGTTGGAGGTACGCATCCAGCCGCTGGACCCGGTGCTCAGCCTGCTGTCCGGCCTCGGCTACGACGGCTGGGTGCTGCCAGCCCGGGAGTGGTGCCCGCTCGCCTCCTTCGACCTCGCCGAACACCAGCGCCGCACCGGACACGTCGCCGAGCACGGCCTGCTGCGCCGCTCCCTCGCGCCGCACCGCCGGTACGTCAATTCGGTGCTCTTCCTCCCCGACGGCCGGACACCGGGCGCCTGACCTCCCGGCGGATCCCCCGGTCGGGACGGACCGGGGCCGCCCCACGGCAGCCCCGGCGCGCCCGCGACGGCTCAACCGGCCTTCCGCGCGGGGCGCTTCGCCGCCGTCTTCCTCGCGGCGGACTTCTTCCCCGCCGTCCCGCCCGTCCCCGTCTTCTTCGCGGAGGCGGACTTCTTCGCCCCGGTCTTCGCCGTCCCCGTCTTCTGCGCCGCCGCCTTCTCCCCCGTCTTCCGGCCGGACGTCCCGGCCGTCTTCTTCGTGGACCTCTTCGTCGCGGACTTCTTCGTCGCCTTCTTCCCTGACGCCTTCGCGGACTTCTTCGGCTCGGTCTTCCCACCCGCGGACCGCCCCCGCCGGTCCGACAGCTCGTGCACCGTCGCGTCCTCTCCGCGCGCCTCCCGCGCCTCGTCGACGCTGCTCCGCAACACCGCCATCAGATCGACGACCTGCCCCTTGCCCCGTCCGGCCGCCGGAGCCGTCTCGGCCTCGCCCGGCTCGACGCCCTCCGCTTTCGCCGCGACGAGCTGCTCCAGCGCCTCGCGGTACTCGTCACGCAGCTCGCCCCAGTCCAGCTCGCCCAGCGTCTCCATCAGGGTGTCCGCCAGGTCCAGCTCCGCGTCCCGCACCGTGACCCGCTCCTCGGGCGCCATGCCCTCGGCCGAGCGGATCTCGTCGGGCCAGAGCATGGTGTGCAGCGCGAGAGTGTCCGCGTAGACCCGCAGCATCCCCAGGCTCTCCCGGCCGCGCATCGCCAGCTTGGCGACGGCGACCTTGCCCGACCGGGTCAGCGCCTCCCGCAGCAGCACATAGGGCTTGGCGGCGCGCTGCCCGTCAGCCGCGAGGTAGTACGACCGATCCAGCTGGATGGGGTCGATGTCCTCCTCCGGCACGAAGGCCAGGATCTCCACGGTCTTCGCCGTCGGCAGGGGGAGCGCCGCCAGGTCCTCGTCGGTGATCAGCACCGTCGAACCGTCCTCCGTCTGGAAACCCCGGCCGATCTCCTCCCGCGGCGCCTCCTCCTCGTCCAGCTGGCACACCTTGCGGTAGCGGATCCGCCCGCCGTCCGGGATGTGCACCTGGTGAAAGGAGACGCTGTGGTTCTCGGTGGCGGCGAACACCTTGACCGGCACCGACACCAACCCGAAGGATATGGACCCTTTCCAGATAGATCGCATAGTTCGTCCCTTCTGTGGGACTCTCAGGGTATGCCGCACACGGAGATCGAGGGGCACCGGCTGACGCTCAGCAACCTCGACAAGGTGCTCTACCCGGCCTGCGGATTCACCAAGGGCGAGGTGCTGCACTACTACACGGAGGTCGCCGACAGCCTGCTCCCGCACCTGGAGGGGCGCCCCCTCTCCTTCCTCCGCGCACCGGACGGGGTCGACGCGGACCGCTTCTTCGCCAAGCACGTCCCGCCCGGCACCCCCGGCTGGGTGACGGTGCGCACCATCACCCGGGCCAGCCGGGAGCCCATGAACCAGGTCCTGCTCCAGGACCTCGCCAGCCTCGTCTGGGCGGCCAACCTGGCGGCGCTGGAACTCCACACCCCACAGTGGCGGACGGAGTACGAGGGCGCCGCCGACCGCATCGTCTTCGACCTCGACCCCGGCGAGGGAACGGACATCCTGGACTGCCGGACGGTCGCCGACTGGCTCCGGCACCGACTGCGCCAGGACGGCCTCCACGCCCTCCCCAAGACCTCCGGCTCGAAGGGCCTGCACCTGCTCGCCGCCATCGAACCCACGGAGTCCGACGACGTCTCCGCCTACGCCAAACGCGTCGCCCAGGAAGCCGAGGCCGACCTGCCGGACCTGGCGATCAGCAAGATGGCCCGCAAGCTGCGCCCCGGCAAGATCTTCGTGGACCACTCACAGAACAACGGCGCCAAGACCACGGCCGCGCCCTACACCCTCCGCGCCAAGCGCCGCCCCACGGTCTCCACCCCCGTCACCTGGGACGAGCTCGGGGACGCCGGATCCGCCGAAGACCTGGTCTTCCTCTCCAGCGACCTCCCCGGACGGCTCCGCGAGCACGGCGACATCCTCGCCCCCCTCCTCGACCGCGAGGCCGCACCCCGCCTCCCCTGATTCCCACCCGGCAGCGACGCGCCCCACCACCGGCCCGCGCCCGGGCCGCACCTCCGCCACGACGGACCTCCAGGGCCCCCACCCACGGGCCCGGCACCCTGGGCCGCACCCACCGGGCACCGGGACCCACCCACCGGGCCGGCGCACGCTAGACGGAACCGGTCCCCCAGCCGTCGTCCATCGGGGTGCGCTGATCACGCAGCGACCGGACACGATCGCTCACCGAACCGGGAAGACGCTCACCGAACCGCTCGTTCACCGCGTCCACCGCCTTCGAGGCCGCCTGCCGCCCCGTCTGCACGGCCGACTCCCGCGCGTTACGCACCGCCGGGTTCTCCGCGAACCGCTGACCGGCCCGGCACAGCTGCTCGTACCGTTCGCGACCGGCACGCGTACCCAGCACGTACCCCACGGCCAGCCCTGCGACGAACGTGAGCCGGTAGCGCATGCCCACACACCTCATTCTCTCGGTTCCCTTGGCTCTCATGGTCCTCACGGTTCTCCCGGGACGCGCTCTGAACGCCTCCCCGCTCCGCAACGTTCCCCGCTCCCCCGGAATCCAGGGCGACCGTCCGGATACCGATTTCGGAGTACCCCCGGGCATGCGCTAATGTATGGGTCGCAGCGAGGGAGCGCCCCCCAGAGCGGGTCAGCGCCCCTGAGCAGAGCAATCCCGTGTAGCTCAATCGGCAGAGCAGCCGGCTGTTAACCGGCAGGTTACTGGTTCGAGTCCAGTCGCGGGAGCACCACCCAAAGGGCCCCCACCGGGGCCCTTTCTCGTGCGCCCACCCCCGCTGCCACTCGTCCGGCGCCGCCCTCACCGGGCCAGCTCCACACCGCACCCGACCCCTCGGCCCCTCCCCGCCCGCACCGCACACGTGTCCACCCGTCAGCCCTTCGCGAGCCACCGGACGCCTCCTCGAGCAACCCTGCCGGAACCGCACGGCCCGTCAGCTTCCCCGCTTCCCCGCCCTCGACCGACCTGGCCACCGCCCCAGCCACGGCGGCAGCGCGAAGGCCGACCCACCACCCGAACCCGGTCGGCCCAGACGTCCACCACCCGAACCCCGGCGAACCCAGACCGGGTTGAGCCGTTCGTGCTCGCGGGACCGCCCCACCCCAGCGCAACGCCCACCGGACGCCCGTGAAGTGATCCGTGACTACCGGGAACCAGACGCCCGCGAACGGTGTCCTCTCTCCCGTAGATCCCCATCGCCCCCGTGAGCCTCCCCCGGCACGGGCGGCAGATCGTATGAGGAGCTATGCTGCGGCAGACGGCGCGCACAGATGTGCGCGGCGCGCCGTAACGGGGCGGTAGCTCAGCCGGTTAGAGCAACGGACTCATAATCCGTCGGCCGTGGGTTCGAGTCCCACCCGCCCCACCCAGCAAAATCGATCTGACCTGGGAAAACGTCTGGTCTGTGGACCCCGCCGAGGACGGTGACCCCGTCCGTTATCGCTCAGACCAGGGCTCAGGGGACACTCAGGGGACAGGGCATACGGCCCAGGTCGCGAAGGTGACCTGGGCTCCCTTCGGCGCATCGCGGATATCCCCTCTGGTCCAACACGACCCATCCCCTGTCGCGGCCTCAGGGGGCCACGTACGAAATTTGGTAGGTGGATCGGCGTGGCCTGGGCCGTCAGGGACGACGGCTCCTCACCTTCGTGAATCGGCTCTCGTGACGGGGCCGCCGTCTCCCTCGGTTGTCAGCCTCGCGGGGCGTGCTGCCGTGGGACGAGGTCAGTGGTGAGGCCGGTGGCGCGGTCGTCCAGGGCTGTCTCCTCCTCGGTCCGGACCGGCGGCTCGGCCAGTGCGGCGGACGTGGCAGGCCCCCGAGGAGACTCGGCTGGGCCGCCCGTGGGCTCAAGTGCCGGGGAGGTCCGAGTCGCGGCCGCCACGCGGTAGTTGGCGGCCGTACAGCGTCACGGCTGGCGCGCACCGTGGCGCGGCGGAGTGGGCGCCCTGCGCGAGGGAGCGTCAATTCGGCGGGCTCAGGCGTGCGTTGGGTCGAGGGGGAGGCATAGCGGGGGGACGGCGGGGGTCGGTACTGGTCCGGCCCCGTCCGGGCTTGCGGACGGGGCCGGGTGTGCGTGGGCGGTCTCAGTAGCGGGGTTTGACCTTGCCGGCGGGGATCTTGGTGTCGTCCTTGCCCGCCAAGGTGCAGGTCATGGCACGGAATCCGTTGTCCCAGTCCACGTCGTTGATCCAGCCGGTGATGGTGTAGAGATCCGAAGAGGGCCAGGAGTCACGGTACTTGTTGCGACAGAGATCGTTGGGGCTGATGTCGTCGTACTTGGCGTCGGATTCGGCGAAGGCCGGGCCGATCACCTGCTCGCTGTGCGGACGGTCGCAGGGGACCAGGTAGGTGTCGTAGGTGATCGAGTCGTCGGTCTCCTCGGAGTTCCTGGTGTCGAAGCAGTCCCCCTCGCCCAGCTGCGTGACGAAGACGTCGTCCCCCATCGTGCGGAACTTGCCCAACGGGCCCCCGACGGACGTGTTCCGCTGGAGCACCAGGCAGCCCGCCTCCGCGTTGTGCGCGCTGCGCGGGTCAGGGACCACCGTGTAGAGGATGGGGTCAGCCAGCTTCTTGAGCAACGAGCCCGTGCGGGCCCGGCATTCGCTCTCGGCCTCCGGACGGGTGGTCTTGTCCACGGTCGCGACGATCTGCCCGTCCGGACTGTCGTCGCAGGCCTCCGGCTTGAGGGTCGGAGTGCCCTTGTACGGCTTGTCGTTCCAGGAGTCGTTGAGGCAGTCGCCCGCCTTGAGAGCGCTGTTGAGGCCGACCTTCTCGCCGTACGGGAGTTCGGCGTCGGGGCCGGCCGAGGAGTCGGACGCGTCGCCCGCGCCGCCGGACCCCTTGGAGTCGTCGGACCCGTTCTTCTTCGGCCCTTGACTGGCGTTGTTTCCCTTGCTGTTGGCCTCGATACGCTCGATGACCATCGCGGTGGCGAAGAGCACCGCCATCACGACGACGAACGCCACGACCTTTCCCGTGAGGGTCAGCCCGCGCAGCCAGCGCCACAGCCGCCGCAAACTGTCTTCCCGTTTGGCGGGGTTGGCCGCGGAGCCGCTCATGGCCGGGCTCTGCGCGGGGTTCGCCAGGGCGGGCGCGCCCGCCGGAGTGCCCGGAGGTGCGGTGGCCGCGCCTCCGAGGCCCGAAGCACCGTACGTGGTCGGCGAGTTGTCGCCGAAGCCCGGGGCCGGAGGCTGTCCCGGAACGGGGTGCCGCGCCGGTCCGGAGGATCCGCTCGCGCCGCGACCCGTGGTCCGGAAGTTCCAGGTGACCTCTCCCGCGGCCGGAGCCTGCTCGATGCGGGTGAGCCAGGTCAGGGCGGAGCGCATGTCGGTGCGCTGGTCGGGGTCCTTCTCCAGCAAACCGAGCAGGACGGCGCGGAGTTCGGGGCTCGCCTGGACCGGTGACCGTGGCGGTTCGAGAAGCGAGGCGGAGAACGAGGCCATGGACGTGGCGCGGTCAAAGGGGCCGTGCCCCTCGGAGGCGCAGTACAACGTCGCGCCGAGCGAGAAGAGATCGGACTCGCGCCGCTCCTCGTCGCGCATGCGCTCGGGCGCCGTGAACCCCGGGGTGCCGATGAAGCCGGTTTCCGTCATCCGGGTCTGGCTGGAGTCGGCTTCGAGCGAGATGCCGTAGTCGGTCAGCATGACCCGCCCGTGCCGGTTCCCGGCGTGATCGGGCGCGAGGAGGATGTTCGACGGCTTCACGTCACGGTGGACGATGCCGTGCCCGTGGCCCGCTTCCAGCGCGGTCAGTACCGCGATGCCGATACGGCAGATCTCGGCTTCCGGGAGGCGGGGCTGGTCACGGATGACCTTGGCCAGATCCGTCGCGCCGGAGACGTACTCCATGACGATCCAGGGCAGGCCCTCGTGCTGCACCACGTCGAGCACCGTCGCCACGTGGGGATGGCCACGTAACTTCGTCGCGTGCAGCGCCTCGCGACGAGCACGACGGATGAGCGCCTCCCCCTGGGAGACCTCGCCGCTCTCCGCGCCGGACTCACCGCTCCCGGTTCCCCGCACGCTCCCCGTGCCCCGGGGCATCTCGATCTGCTTGATGGCGACCTGCGCGCCCAGCGTCTCGTCGTCAGCGAGCCACACACTGCCCATGCCGCCAGCTCCGAGGCGTTCCCGCAGCAGGTAGCGGCCCACATATTCCCCCTGCGCTTCGGCCACCCGTCCCCCTCGCAGAGCAGTTTCTCGTTTACCAACCCGTGAATGTTTCACCGTAGTGGGCGTAACAGTACTCAGCGATCGTCTCGAGCCGGGACGGGCCCACCGTCCACGCCCCCAACTCACGCCCCACACCCCTCGATTCACGGCCCCACGCCTCAACGCGCGGGCTCACGCCGCGAGGTGAGCGGAACAGGACCAGCGACGGACGGGGCGCGAGCGCGCGGAGGCGGCACGCGGGACGGCACGGGAAGCCCGGCGGGGGCGCGGTGTCCGTAGACCAACTCCGTTCGCTGGGCGGTACGTTCGGTACCCACAGGACGCCTCGCGCGATGACGCTCCGGGCGGGTGAACGCGACCCCCGGCGACCGGGACACGTCCATCGCGTCAACCGCCCCTGGGCGCCGTGATGACGATCAACCCACTGTGTGGACAGGGCAGTTCGGTGGTCGGGGACCCGGTGCCTCACGGGTCTCTCCCGAACCCCGTCGGGTGGCCCTGGAGTCACCCGGCTCGCCGCGACCGCTCCGGTTGTCGCTCCAGCGGCTGTCCGGGCCGGGACGACATGACGGCTGGACCCACGGGACGCGGGGAACACTCCGCTCCCGCCCAGCGGTTCAGGAGAGAACCGCCGCGACGAACGCGAGGTGCCCCCGGCCGGACCCCGTCCTTCGCGTCAGGCGCCCGGGCTGACGCTGGCGAGGGCCTGATCGAAGAGGTCCAGCCCGCGGTCGAGTTCGTCGTCCGAGATGGTGAGTGGCGGCGCGATCCGCAGGATGCTGCTACTGCCGGGGAACTGGACGATGTTCATGTGCAGCCCCAACTCGAAGCACTTCGCGGTGACTTCGGCACCTATCTCGTTCGCCGGGCTCTTCGTCTCACGGTCGGCGACGAGTTCGACGCCCTGAAGCAGACCCCGGCCACGTACGTCGCCGATGTGCTCGTGCCGCGACTGGAGTTCGAGCAGTCCCCGGCGAAGGCGCTCGCCGCGGCCCATGGCGACCTGCTCGAAAGCCCCCTCCGCGAGGACGTTGACGACGGTCAGCCCGATCGCGGCGGCCATCGGATCGGAGACATGTGTGGTCCCGAAGTAGAAACCACGCTCGTGACAGCGCTCCTCGATCTCCGGGCTGGTGATCACCGCGGACAGGGGGAAGCCTGCACCGAGGGTCTTGGACAGGGTCAGGATGTCCGGCGTGACGCCGTCGTGCTGGAAGGCGTACCAGTCACCGGTGCGGCAGAGCCCCGTCTGCGCCTCATCGACGATCAGGAGCATGCCGCGCTCCTCGCACTTCTCCTTGAGCGCCGCGAGGTAGCCCGGCGGCAGCTCGATGATGCCGCCGGTGCTCAGGATCGGTTCGAGGATGAACGCCGCGAGACTGCCCACGGACTGGCGATCGACCATGCCGAAGGCGAAGTCCAGCTCGGCCCGCCAGTCATGACGGCCGTCACGCTCGAACAGCGGCCGGTAGGCGTTCGGTGTCGGGATGACGATGTTGCCCGGCGCGACGGGCCCACACCCCTGCCGCGACAGGCTGTACGTCACGGCGGACGAGCCGTGGGTGACCCCGTGGTACGACTGGTCGAACGCCACGACCTCGTGCCCGCCGGTGAAGAGCTTCGCCATCTTGATGGCCGCCTCGTTCGACTCACCACCGGTGCTGAGCAGCATGACCTTGCTCAGCGAGGACGGCAGCGTGTCAGCGAGGGCGGCGGCCAAATCGACCACGGGACGGCTGAGCATCCAGCTGAACAGATGGTCCAGGGTCCCGACCGACTCCCGGACGGTCTCCACGACGGCCGGGTGGGAGTGCCCGAGCAGCGCGCTCATCTGTCCCGAGGTGAAGTCCAGAATGGCGCGCCCATCGCTGTCGAACACATGGGATCCGGCGGCACGTTCGATGATGGCGGGGCTGAAGTCGTTGCGTGCGTAGCGGATGAGATGCCGACGGGCCGTCGCCCAGAACTCCCCCGTGCTGTCGGCGGGTTGCGTGTTCGCCTGAGGTTCCATCGTCGCGCTCATGTCCTGCCTGCCTTTGCCTCGGAGACGTCGGTGGGGAAGGTGCGTGACCAGGCTAGGGAGAAAACCGGAGCACTCGATTGCAGATATTGCCCAGGTCAGAGTGGCGTTGGCACACTTCGTGCGTGGACAGCACCGATCACGCAATAATCGAGCACCTGCGCCGCGACTGCCGCATGACCAACACCGAACTCGCGGACCGCGTCGGTCTCACCCCCTCCCCCTGCCTGCGCAGGGTCCGGCGTCTGGAGAAGGAGGGAGTCATCCTCGGCTACCACGCGCGCATCGCCCCCAAAGCCCTCAACCGCGGCTTCGAGGTACAGGTCGACTTCGAACTCACCGACCAGACCCGGGAGACCGTCGAACGGTTCGAAACCGCGCTCACCGACTTCGACGAAGTCGTCGAAGCCCGCCGCATGTTCGGCGCCCCCGACTACCACGCCCTCGTCGCGGTGGCGAACCTGGAGACCTACGAGCACTTCATGGCCCAGCAACTCCTCGCCCTGCCCGGCCTGGCCAGACTCCAGTCACGCTTCGCGATGAAGACGCTCAAGTCCGACGCCCCCCGATCCGGCCACTGACCCCAACCCCCGCCCACCCGTCTCCCGCCAACGTCGGGGCCCATCCCCGCGTGGGCGGGGAGCATCACGTCCTGCTGATCGAGCGGGGCTGGGACCCGGGTCCATCCCCGCGTGGGCGGGGAGCAGGGCTACGCGTCGTCGGCGGGCAGGCGCCGGACGGGTCCATCCCCGCGTGGGCGGGGAGCAGCGCAGCATGGCATCCGCAGCGCGCGCTGAGCAGGGTCCATCCCCGCGTGGGCGGGGAGCAGGCGACCGCGCAGTACGAGCCGAACAGTCCGGCGGGTCCATCCCCGCGTGGGCGGGGAGCAGCCGGTGGTGGTGCCGTGCAGCGCCGGGAAGGGTCCATCCCCGCGTGGGCGGGGAGCAGCGTGCCAGCTGGCCCCGGTCGACCAAGCGCACGGGTCCATCCCCGCGTGGGCGGGGAGCAGTCGGACTTCAGCAACAGCACGGTCCATGAGGCGGCCCATCCCCGCGTGGGCGGGGAGCAGATCTCCAGCCCGTTCGCCATCACCTCGGCGGAGGGTCCATCCCCGCGTGGGCGGGGAGCAGAGGGGGAAATGACCTGCGGGTTTAGCGGGGTGGGGGTATGCGGGAGGCCGGTTTCGCGGATTCCGGCATATGGCACATACGCCTCGTAGTTCGCGATGGTTCACCGTCCGCGCGCCAGTCGACAGAGCGTGCGTGAACGCCCGGTGACGGGACGGGTGGCGGGTCACAGGGTATGCGGTTTCGCCGCCGCGCGGGCCGGACTGGCCCGTCCCGCGCGGACGGGAACGCCATCCGGGCGTCTCTCCTGTGTGCCCCGGCCACACCGCCGAGAGGCGCACGGCGGCGGGGCGGGTGGTGAGGGGGCCGGGGCGTGGGGACGCGTGGGCTGCCTGGCGCGGCTCGGCGGCCAACTGGTGTGAGGGGTCAGGCGGTTCGGTTGATGCGGCCGGCGTAGCGGGCCTCCAGCGCCTTGTTGTGTTCGTCGCCGGCGGGGATGTTGGCGGAGAGGTAGACCGGCGGGGTGATGTCGCGGGCCAGGAGCAGGCGGATCGTCTCGGCGGCGATCAGCTGGACGAGGAGGGCGCCGGTGATGGAGGAGATGGCGCAGGCCGTGCCGCCGCCGGGGAGTTCGAGGAGGGAGTCGCCGAACGGGGCGCCGTTGTCGAGGAGGACGTCGGCGAAGTCGGGCAGTCGCTTGCCGGAGGGGTGGCGGGAGGTGGAGCGAGCGCCGTGCTCGACGGAGGTGACGGCGATGAGGGGGTGGCCGTGCTCCTTGACGATGGTGGCCATCTCCACGATGGAGCCGTTGATGCCGGAGTTGGAGGCGATGACGAAGACGTCCTGGGGGTGGGGGGCGGCGATCTCGTAGAGGGCGCGGGCGGTGGCCGGGTCTCGTTCGAGGTGCGGGTCGGAGATGAACTCCTTGGGCTTGTCGCCACGGAGCACGACGTCCCGTAGGGCCAGCTTGTTGGTGGGGACGAAGCCGCCCGCGCGGCCGGAGATCTCCGTGGCGAGGGCTTCGGAGTGGCCGGTGCCGAACGCCTGGATCACGCCGTTCCCGGCCAGGGAGTCCGCCCACAGGGCCGCGGCGGCGAGGACGGCCTCGTGTTGGCCGTCGCTGACGCGGGCGATGGTCTCCAGGGCCAAGGTGGTGAACGTGGCGGCGTCGATGGCGTGATCGGTCATGGAAGGACCCAACTCCCGGTGAGAGGCGCACAATTATTCGTCGTCGTGGGAGAAATCTGCTTGTCCCCGAGGTACGAGTCAAGGGGTTGACAGGGTTCGGTGCCGCTGGTGAACAATTCTTCGCTATGCGTCAGATCGTCGATCGCCTCCGTGCGCTGGAGCCGGAACTGCCGGAAGCGCAGCGGGCATTGGCCGCGCTCATCCTGGAGGACCCGGCCTCGGTGGCGGAGCGGACGATCCTCGAACTCGCGGAGACGGCCGAGGTGTCCACCGGCAGCATCACCCGGCTGTGCCGCACCCTGGGGCTGGCCGGGTACTCGCAGCTGCGCCTGGCGCTGGCGGCCGAGCAGGGCGCGCGGAGCGCCCGCAATACGTGGCAGGGGGATGTCGGCACGGACATCAGCGAGCACGACTCCCTCCGGCGCGTCGCGGAGGCGGTGGTGGGGGCGGTCTCGGAGGTGGTCGCACGGTCCGTTGAGGGCGTTGACCTCGTCGCGCTGGAGGAGGTGGCGACGCGACTGGCGGCCGCCCGGCGGGTGGAGCTGTTCGGGGTGGGGGGAAGTGCCACCGTGGCGGGCGAGTTGCAGCATCGGCTGTACCGGATCGGGGTTCCGGCGTGGTCGTGGAGCGACGCGCACGTGGCGCTCACGGGGGCCGCCCTGCTGGGCCCCGGTGACGTGGTCGTGGTGCTCTCGCACAGTGGCGGTACCCGGGAGTCGTGTGACGTGCTGGCGGAGGCCGTCTCGCGGGGTGCCACGACCGTCGCGGTCACCAACGACCCCGGTTCGCCGCTGGCCCGGCACGCCGAACTGACCCTGGCCACACGGGTGCGGGCGGTGGGGCTGAGCACGGAGGCGGTCCTCGCGCGGCACGCGCAGATGGCCGTCCTGGACGTGCTGTACATCGCCGTGGCGCAGCGCACCTACGACTCCAGCACGGAGGCCATGGCGGCCACCACGGAGGCCGTCCGCCCCTACCGGCACCGCAGTTGACCCTCGCGCACCTTCGACCGGGAGCCGTTCCATGGACAGCACCACTCTCGCCCGTGTGGCGTTCGGCAGCTCAACGGGCCCGGCTGTGGGGTCGGTTCGCGTGGCCGGGAGGTGGTGTTCGCAGGTTCCCGTCGCGCGGCGGAGCGGGACGGGCGGCTCCACGAGCGGAGGGGACGTCCGGTGAGCCTGGTACTGGGGATCGACGGTGGGGGCAGCAGCCTGCGGGCCGCTCTCGCTCCGGCCACGCGCGGGCCGCTGCTGGGCAGGGCGTCAGCCGGGGCGGGCAACGCGCGGTCGGTGCCGGAGGCGGAGTTGGCGCGGCGGCTGACGGCGGTGGTGGGGGAGGTGCTGGCACACGGGCGGGGCGAGGACGTGGCGGCGGTCGTCGCCGGGTTCGCCGGGGCCGCGGGCCCGGAGCAGCCGGTGGACGCCGGACGGGACGTGGCGGGGCGCGCGTTGGGCGCGGCACTGGCCCAACACGGTGTGCGTGCGAGGGCCGTTCGCATCGTCCCCGATATCGAGATCGCCTTCGCGTGCGCCCCGGGCACCCCGGCGGACGGGGTGACGATGGTGGCGGGAACGGGCGCCGCCGGGGCCCGGATTCGCGGCCACCGGCTGGTCGCCGCCTCGGACGGCTGTGGCTGGCTCGCCGGGGACGACGGCAGTGGCTTCTGGATCGCCCGCGAGGGCCTGCGGCGGGCGTTGCGCGCGCTGGACGGTCGGGGTCCCGCGACGGTGCTGACCGAGCAGTTCGTGGAGGTCTTCGCGGAGAGCGCGCCGCGTGGGGAGTCACCGCGGCTCGTCCTGGTGGACGGTGGTCTGTCGCTGACGTCTCCGGTGCGTCTGGCCCGTCACTGCCCGGTGGTGGTGCGGGCGGCGCGGGACGGCGACGAGGTGGCGGGGGCGATCCTCGACGAGGCGGCGGACCTGCTCGCGGAGAGCACCCGGGCGTTGGGACCGTTGCCGGGTGAACCCCTGGTCACGGTAGGGGGGTTGCTGGGCCCGGAGGGGCCGCTCCTCGCACGGTTCGAGGCGCGGGTGTCCGGGATGGGCCTGTCGCCGCTTCCGGTCTCGGACGGCCTGGAGGGGGCGGTCGTGCTCGCCCGGCTGGCGCTGGGTTCCGGGTGGACGCCGGATGGCGGGAGTTGAGTTGAGCATCACCGCCGCAGCCGTGGTTGCCGAAGCCGTGGGCCTCGTCGAGTGGACGGCGGGTGGCGGGAGTTGACGGTCGGGCGCCGCCGGGGCGGCGGCCGCTCGGGGTCCCGGTGCTCCGGGTGGGTCCCGCTCGCGTGTTCCGAGGGCGCGCGGGACAGGGAGGGCTGTCCGGGCCCGGGGGGGGGTTCACCTCGTCAACTCGTCCCCGACGCTGGTCCGTTGGCAGCACGCGATGGGGCGCGCGGAGGAGGCCGGGGGTGGGGGACACTGCGGGGGTGAGTTCCGGAGTCTCCAGGTCACCGCGGGAACGGGCCCTTCGGTATGTGACGGGGCGGGCGTCGGGCCCTCCCGTGGACCCGTCGTTGCGGGTGACCCTCAACTTCCACCCTGACCGGCTGCGGCAGGGCCGGCCGATCCTGGAGGCGCTGGCCGAGGACGGCGTGTACCACTCGCAGTTCGTCACGGGGACCAGCAACGGCGGGCTGACCGCGCATCCCGGTGGGGACCGCTGGCGCTGGGAGAGCCGGATCTTCGGCGGCGCCTACGACGAAGCGCCCGCTCACGAGCGTCCCGTCTACGGGGCGTTGAACTTCCGTCGCAAACCGGTGGGCGGGGCGCCACGGTTCGGTTCGGCCCACTTCCGGCTGACGGCCGGGACGGTGCCACGGACCACGTTCTGCTACCCGGACAGTGTGCTGGAGCCGCGGGACTTCGGAACGGCCGCCAGGATGGGGCTGGTTGACCTCGCGCTGGCTGACCGTACGGACCGGCTCGACGACTACGTGGAGGCGCAGGTGCACGGAACGGTCCGGCTGGACCGCGACGTCGAGGCGCTGGTGCTGGACCCGTGCTACCGGGACACGGCCGTCGAGACAGCGGCGCTGCGCCTGGGCTGCCCGGTGGAGTGGCATTCCGGCTTCCGGCTGGGGGTCGAGGAGCTGCGCCGCCATCCTGACTACCGGGGCCCGGAGTACGTCGACGTGGGCGCGCGGATGGCCGTTGACGGGATGCTGGACCCGCGGGTGGTCGGGGACGCGGCGCGCGCCGGTCAGCATCCTCCGCCGGCGGTCAAGCGGGTGTGGCACTGCCTGGCCCGGTTCGGGGCACCCGGGAACGACGCCGCGCTCCCCTGACCGCCAAAAGCCCCGTCCGGTCGCCCGAGGTCCCGTCTGGCCGCCCGAAGACCCCGTCCCCCTCGGAGAGTTGGCAGGGTTCGGCGCTCAACGGCCGCCGCACGGCGCCGTGTGGGCGGGGCCGTCCGGCGCGGGCGGTTCACTCGCTGGCGGCGCCCAGGGTGAAGAGCAGGTAGAGGAAGGCCGCGAGGACGTGGCCCGCCACGACGTACACGAAGAGGCGCAGGGCCAGTCCGCGCGGGAACCGGCCTTCTCCGCGCTCGGCTCCGGGTTCGTCCTTCGGCATGATGCGGCCTTTCGGTGATCGGGGGGTCGGGGCTGGGGCGTCGGGGCTGGGGGCGGGGCTCACCCGGAGGAGGGGTGGGGCGTGCCGTGCGGCGCGCTCTCGCCGAGGCACAGCTCGGCCGCGCCGCTCTGGAGCAGGGTGTGGACGAACAGGAGCTGCGCGCCGTGCGGTGTCTCCGCGGCGATGCGGTGCGGGGTGAGCGAGTCGAAGTGCGCGGAGTCGCCCTCGTCCAGGACGTACCGATGGTCACCCAGCGTGAGCCGGAGGGTGCCTTCGAGGACGTAGAGCCACTCCTCGCCGGGGTGGACACGCACCAGGTCGTTCTGCACCCCGACCGGTACCCGCACCCGCAGGGCCTGCATGGCGCGGCCGGATCCGCCCGCGCGCCAGTACGTCCAGCCCTCGGCCTCGGTGGCCTCCATCCGGTCGGCGCGGACGATCGGCTCCCGCTGGGCGGGCGTCTCGCCTAGCAGGCCGGAGACCGTCGTACCGTAGATGCGGGCCAGGAGCAGCAGTACCGGGAGTGACGGCTGCCGCTGGCCGGTCTCCAGCCGGGAGAGGTGAGCCGGGGAGAGGCCGGAGTGGCGCGCGGCGGTCTCCAGGGTCAGCCCGCTGTTACGCCGCGTCGCGCGCAGTCGCGGGGCGACGATCGGCAACTCCGCGTCACCGTTGCTGGTGGGGCTCATACCTCGATTGAGCCAGAGTTTTACCTTTCAGGCAAATCTCTTGCCTCAGGGGCAAAGTCGCCGGTGGAGAGCGCCACGCGACACGTCTCACGACACTCGGCGGCTTCCCCGCCCCACCTCACCACTGTCCGTGACCGGGCGTGCGCCCATGGCCCCTCACCACCCGTGACCGGGTGTGATACCTGTGACCGTCCGTGCCCCCGGCCCGAGGGCAGGGGGTCGGGGTCAGGGGCGCAGGCGGGCGAAGGTGTCCATCCGCTCCCGGTGGTAGTCGAGGTCCTCCGTGTCGTGCCGCACGCCGCGAGCGCACGCGAGGTCGAAGTACACCGCCTCGCGGCGGAGTCGGTGGCGTACGAGCTGGGCCAGCGTCTCCTCGTCGAGTCGTTCGGCGGTGCCCCCGGCCTCCCGGTAGGTGGCGGCGAACCGGCGTACGCCGTCCATGCCCGTGCCGTCGTCCTCGGTGAACTCCAGGGCGGCGCCCGCCACATCGACCTCCGGCGGGGCGATCAGCGCCTCGTCCCAGTCGAGCAGGGCAACCACGCTGCCGGGGGAGTCCCGGGCGGTGAGCACGTTGCCGTGGTAGAAGTCGCCGTGCAGCGCGTGCCGCAGCGGGGCGTGGGTGGTGAAGTCGGTGAGCCAGGCGTCGAGTTGGGGGTCGCGTAGCGCCGGGTCGGAGTACTCCGCCCGGCCGTCCAATCCGGTCTCCAGTGAGCAGGACAGGGGGCGTGGCGGGAGGTCGGCCCGGGCCAGCGCGCGGTGCAGCCCGGCCAGCAGTCGCGCCGCCGCCGTGACGGTCGCGGGGTCGTCCGGCGCCCACACCCCGTCGACGTAGGGCCAGAGCGAGACGGTCCGCCCCTCCACCCGGGTGGCGGTGGCACCGTCGTGCCGTCCGGGCAGGGGCAGCGGCGCCAGCGCCTCCGCGCAGCCACCGGCACGGGCCGCGACCGCGACGCGGTGGCACCACTCCGCGTCGGCGGGGTCCCGGTCATAGGCGCTGATCCGCACCACCACGTCCCCGACGCGCCAGGCGGCGGACTCCTCCCCGCCGTAGAGGCGTTCGGCGTCTCCCCGCACGCCGGTGGCCGTCCGCACCGCCGGGGTCAACGGCACCTCCACGAACACCATGTCCGTTCCCTCCGGTTGGGGCCCGCGCGCCCACGCCGGTGCGGACCGTGTGCCGGGCACTCCCGCCGGGGCGCCCAGCGGCCGAGCGTAACAAGGCGGTACGGCACGAATGCCGCGAACGGGCGGGCGTACGGGCCGTGTTGGCGGTGCGCGGCTCGGCCCGTGGGCGCGGGTCGCGGGGCCACGACGGTGGTCCGGCCGGCCGCCACCGCCGGGCGGCGACCGTGGCTCCGGGCCCTGTCGCCGTCGCCCGGCTGGCGTCCACCGGACGGTCGAGCGCACGCGGCCGCCGCACGTCACGCCGCCCCGGTGAGCGGGGGCACACCGGGGCGGCGGGGTGCCGGGCGGCGGGAGCGGCCCGGCGGGACCGCGACGGGCCGGCGGGTGCGCGGCCGCTCCCCCGGACCGGGTCCCTCCCGCCGGGTCACGGTCGCCCGACCCGGCCCGCCCGATGTCGCGCACCGGCACTGTCACCGCTCGCTGCGAGGCTGCCCCCATGAACGCAGACCAGCACGACTGGAACCGCTCACTGCGCGAGCAGTGGGAGTTCCACTGGAACCACCAGCTCCGCGACCGCCTCGCGGGCCTCACCGACGACGAGTACCTCTGGTCACCGGCGCCGGACACGTGGAGCGTACGACCGCGCGGCAGCTCCACGGCCCAGATCCAGGCCGGTGCCGGGGAGTTCACGATCGACTTCGCCTTCCCGCAACCCGATCCGGCGCCCTTCACCACCATCGCCTGGCGGCTGGGGCACGTCATCGTCGGTGTGCTCGCGGCCCGCAACGCGACGCACTTCGGCGCTCCGGCCGCTTCCTACGAGGACTGGGAGTACGCGGGGAGCGCGGCCGGGGCACTCGACCAGCTGGAGACCCAACTCGCCGTGTGGACGGCGGGAGTTCGGGGCCTCGGAGAGGACGAGCTGCGGGCCCCGGTCGGCGCGGGGGAGCCCTACCCCGAGCTGGCCATGGCCGACCTGGTGCTGCACATCAACCGCGAACTGATCCACCACCTGTCCGAAGTCTGCCTGCTGCGCGACCTCTACGCGCACACCGTCGCGGGCGGAACCACGAACGGAGCGACCCGTTGAGCCGCCACATCCAGATCACCATCGACGCCCACGACCCGCGCGCCCTGTCCACCTTCTGGTGCGCGGCGCTGGGGTACGTCCATCCGGCGCCGCCCGGCGTCGAGTTGCCGGAGGGCGCGGACGCGCTGGCGGCGTGGGACGAGTTCCTCACCCGGGTCGGCGTCCCACGGGAGGAGCACAACGCGAAGTCGGCCGTCGAGGACCCGGACGGGCACGGGCCACGGGTCTTCTTCCAGCGGGTCCCGGAGGACAAGGTGGTCAAGAACCGAGTCCACCTGGACGTACGCGCGGCCCCCGGACTGAGCGGTGAGGAGCGCATGGCGGCGCTGGAGGCCGAGTGTGAGCGGCTGGTCGCGCTGGGGGCGACCCGGGTGCGCCGCGATGAGCCCGCTCCCCCGATGAGCGCCGGATTCCTCGTGCTGGCCGACCCCGAGGGCAACGAGTTCTGCCTGGACTGACCGGAGTTGAGGCCGCCGTCACGGCCTCGGGGTCTCCGGCGGAACACCGCCGGAGACCTTCCGTCACCACGTCATCCGGCGGCCAGCCGGGACGGCCGCCGGGTGAACGGCGGGGGCAGGGCGGGGCGCTGGGATTCCGGGGAGGGCAACTTCGTTCGTGGGGCGTCGAGTCGGGGTGGCGGGGGTGCCGTCCGGGAGTGTGGGAGTGGGGGTGGTCCCCTCCTTATTCGCTGACGAACCGTACGTCAACGGCTGAACACCCCTGTAGGGCACAGCATTTCACCCCTGCCTCAGCCCCTGCCATAACGGAAGTCTCCCTAAAACGGGGCAATACGGCCTTGTCACTCCCGGGTGCGCGGCTTACGTTTGCGACGGTTCCCGCACCCTGAACCTTTTTTCAACACACCGAGAATATCCCGAACACTCACGGGCAGGTGGCCGATGATCACGATTCCGCAAGAAGGCTCCCGCATCGGTATAGCAGTCGACGAATTCGACGCACTCTCCGTTCCGGAAAGCGATATAGCGCAGCTCAAGCAACTCGTCTACAGCCACCGGATCGTCGTGTTGCGTAATCAGCACCTCTCCCCCGGTGACTTCGTGGAGTTCGGCCGGCGACTCGGCGAGGTGGAGACCTATTACCAGCCGATGTACCACCACCCGGAACACCGGGAGATCTTCGTCTCCTCCAACGTCAAGGAGGACGGGGCACAGGTCGGAGTACCGCAGACCGGAAAGTTCTGGCATCACGACTACTCGTTCATGCCGCGCCCCTTCGGACTGACGCTGATATATCCGCAGGTGATCCCACAGAAGAACCGCGGGACCTTCTTCATCGACATGGCGAGGGCGCACGCGGACCTGCCCGAGGCGCTGAAGGCGGAACTGGGGGGCGTCCGCGGGGTCAACAGCGTGCGGCGCTACTTCAAGGTCCGCCCGACGGACGTCTACCGGCCGATCACCGAGATCCTCGCGGAGATCGAGGAGGTGACCCCGGAGGTCGCCCACCCGGCCGTCTTCACCCACCCGGTGACCGGGGAGTCGGTGCTGTACATCAGCGAGGCGGTGACCTACCGGCTGGAGGACGCCGAGGGGAACCCGGTGCGGGAGAAGCTGCTGGACGAGCTGTTCGAGGCGTGCGGGCAGGCCGACACCACCTTCGAGCACGACAACATCCACCTCCAGACCTTCGACAGGGGCGACATGCTGATCTGGGACAACCGGGCGCTCGTGCACCGCGCGCTGCACACGGTGAACCCGGAACCCGCCGTCTCCTTCCGGGTGACCGTGCACGACGAGCACGAGTTCTACCCCGGCATCTCGCTCTGAGGAGCACCGGCGTGGAACACGAGACCCCAGCGCCCCCGGCCGAGCCGGGGAGTCCCGGACGGGACGCCCACCGGACCTTCGAACACGACGGAGCCCTGCTGGAGCAGGTCCTCCGGGTCTACAAGCCGCACTGCCGCTACCTGACCTCCACCACCGTGACCGCGAAGGGCGACCCGGCGCGGGAGGGTGGCCAGGTGAGCGTGCGCGGGACGTTCCACATTCCGGAGTCGTGCTACATCGACGACACCGGCCACTTCAACTCCGTGGAGTTCAACCTCTGTTTCAACCAGATGATTTATTTCATCATGGCGAAGTCCATCAAGGAACGGCTGATCGCCGCCTTCGACAGCTGGGACATGGACGACTACTGGACCAGACAGCTTCCCGACATGTTCATCGTCGACTTCCGGAGCAGTTTCCGCCGGGCGATGCGGGGCCGCAACTTCTGGGGGCAGCTCGACATCGTCAACGTCGTCCAGCGTGACGGAGGAAACGGACCGCTGCTGATTCTCGGTACCACCTGCCGCTACGGGGAGGACGAGAGCGCCGCCTGTCACGGGTCGATCCGGCTGGCGCTGAAGAATCCGGCACCCGCGGGATTATCCACCCCCTGACCCACCGCCCACCGCAGCACGAACGGACCCGAGCGGGAGCCATGACCTCACTGCACGATGACCCTGTCGCCATTGTCGGAATAGGAATCCGCCTGCCGGGGGGAAACAACACCCCGGACGGATTCGCGGAGTTTCTCGGGGCCGGGCAGTCCGGCGTCGGGCCGCTGCCCACCGACCGCTGGGACCCGGAGGGATTCTTCTCCGACGACCCGGAGGACGTCGGCACCATCCGGTGCGCCCAGGGCGGATTCATCGACAAGCCGGACCACTTCGACGCCAAGTTCTTCAACATCTCCCCGAGAGAGGCCGACTTCGTCGATCCGCAGCAGCGGCTGACGCTGGAGGTGGCCTGGGAGGCCCTGGAGGACGCGGGCATCGACCCCGAGCCGCTGCGGCACGGGGACGGTGGGGTCTACATGGCCGTCAGCAACATGGACTACTCGACCATGATGAGCGAACTCCCCAAGGAGCAGCTCAACGGCTGGATCGGCACCGGCATGGCGCACAGCGCGGTGTCCGGCAGACTCTCGTACTTCCTCGGCTGGCGCGGCCCCTCCATGACGGTGGACACGGCCTGTTCGGCGTCGCTGGTCTCGGTGCACCTGGCCGCGCAGGCGCTGCGGGCCGGAGAGTGCGGCATCGCGCTGGCGGGCGGGGTCAACACCATCCATCTGGCGATGGGGCACGTCGTCGCCTCGCACGGGCGGATGCTGGCGCCGGACGGGCTGTGCAAGACCTTCGACGACTCGGCCGACGGCTACTGCCGCAGTGAGGGCGGCGCGGTGGTCGTCCTCAAGCGGCTGTCGGACGCGCGGCGTTCCGGGGACCGGGTCTACGCGCTGGTGCGCGGCTCGGCCGTCGGGCAGGACGGGGAGAGCAGCGCGCTGATGGTGCCGAACGGCGCCGCGCAGGAGACGATGCTGCGGCGGGCGCTGGCGAACGCGGGCCTCACCCCCGGCGACATCTCGTACGTGGAGACGCACGGCACCGGCACCTCGCTGGGCGACCCGATCGAAGTGGGCGCGCTCAACGCGGTGTTCGCGGAGTCGCACTCGCCGGAGCGGCCCGTCACCATCGCCTCGCTGAAGACCAACCTGGGGCACCTGGAGTCGGCGGCGGGCATCGGCGGTCTCGTCAAGACGGCGCTCCAGCTCCGGGAGCGGACGATCTTCCCGCATCTGAACTTCCACACCCCCTCGCGGCACATCCCGTGGGACACGGCGCCGGTCACCGTGCCGACGACGGCCCGCCCCTGGGAGGCGGAGACGCGCCGGGCCATGGTGAACTCCTTCGGTTTCGCGGGCACCATCGCCTCCGTCGTCCTGGAGGAGGCGCCGGAGCCCGAGGCGGCTCCGGAGCCCGGACCGGCCGACGAGGCGGAGCCGCCGCGGGTGTTCACGCTGTCCGCGAAGAGCCCCGCCGCGCTGCGCGGGCAGATCCAGCGCTACCAGCGCTTCCTCGACGACTGGCCGGACACCGAGGTCGACGGGCTGTGCCGGGGCGCCGCCACCGGCCGGGCGCACTTCCCGCTGCGGCTGGCCGGGGTGGTGCGGGACACCGAGGACGTGGCGCGGCTGCTGGACCGGAGCCTGAGCCGGGGCAGCCAGCTCGGGCAGGACCGCGGGCCCTCACAGGTGGCGTTCCTCTTCTCCGGCGGCGGTTCGCAGTACGTGCGGATGGGCCTGCCGCTGTACGAGCAGTTCCCGGTGTTCCGGGAGCGGCTGGACCGCTGTGACGAGCTGTTCGCGGAGCGGCTGGGCCGGTCGCTGCGGGACATGGTGCTCGGGGTCGTCGGGGACGCCGAACTCATCCACGAGATCCGCTACATGCAGCCGGCGCTGTTCATGCTGGAGTACGCGGTCGCGGAGCTGTGGCTCTCCTGGGGGGTGCGGCCCTCGGTGCTCGCGGGGCACAGCATCGGGGAGATCGTGGCCGCCACGGTGGCCGGGCTGTTCTCGCTGGAGGACGCGGTGACGCTGATGGCGGCGCGCGCGGAGGTCATGCACGCCTCGCCGCCGGGCGCGATGGCCGCCGTGGAGGCGCCGGTCGAGCGGGTGGCCCCGCTCGTCGAGGGCCGGGAGGACCTGTCCGTCGCCGCCGTCAACGGGCCGGAGCAGCTGGTGCTCTCCGGTGGGCGGGACTCGCTGGCCACGGTCGTCAAGGAGCTGGACGCGCTCGGGGTCAAGAACAAGCCGATCGCGGTGTCCTGCGCCGCGCACTCCCCGCTGCTCGCCGAGGCGGCGGAGAAGCTGCGCGAGGTCGTCGCCCAACTGACCTTCCACGAACCCCGGTTCACTCTGATCTCCAACCTGACGGGCGACGTGGCCGTCCCGGGCGAGCTGGCCACGGCCGACTACTGGGCCCGCCACCTGCGGGAGCCCGTGCGGTTCTCGGACGGGATGCGCGCCATCGCCGCGCGCGGCCCGCACCTCTACCTGGAGGTGGGCCCGGCCACCGAGCTGGTCGGGATGGGCAAGCAGTGCGTCCCGGACGACGGCAGCCGCTGGCTGAACAGCCTCCACCCAGAGGACGCGGACGGCACCGTGGTGCGGCAGTCCCTCGCCCAGCTGTACGCGCGGGGCGTCACCGTCGACTGGGCCGCGTACCACGCGGGCGCCCCGAAGCCGGACCTGGCGCTGCCGACCTACGCCTTCGACCGGCGGCGGCACTGGCTGCCGTTCGCCACCGGCGGGGCCGAGCCGACGGTGGTGTCCGGGGTGCACCCGCTGCTCGGTACGGAGATCGACGGGCCGGAGCGACGGGCCGCCGGGGAGCGGGAGTTCGGCGCCGAGCTGAGCGCGGACCAGCCCGCCTACCTGGCCGACCACAAGGTCATGGGGAAGGTCGTGTTCCCCGGCGCTGGCTATCTGGAGATGCTGCTGGCCCTCCAGGACGCGGTGTTCGGGGAGAGTGACCGGCCGCTGCGCGACGTGACCATCCACGAGGCGCTGTTCCTGCCGGAGTCGGGCGGCACGCGGGTGCGTACCCGGCTGCGTCCCGGCGCGGACGACACCGCCGAGGTGGAGATCGTCAGCCTGGCCACGGCGGAGGGCGCGGACGGGGCACCGCTGGAGCGACGGCACCTCACCGCCACCATCGGCCAGCCCACCGACGCCCCGGAGACGCTGCCGGAGGCGCTGCGCCCGCTGGCCGGGCAGCCGGAGGCCGAGGGCACCACACGCCGCGCCGACGAGCTGTACGAGGACTTCGCGGAGCTGGGCGTCGACTACGGCCCCCGCTTCCGCGGGCTGGCGAGCGTCCGGCGGTACGGGACGGACACCGCCGTCGGCGAGCTGCTCGCCGACCCGTCCGGCCCGTCCGCCGAACTGCTGCCCCCCGCCCTGCTGGACAGCGCCTTCCAGAGCATCGCGGCGCTCTCCCAGGAGGGCGACGTGGTCGCCATGCCGGTCGGCTTCGGCCGCTGCCGCCTGCTGAAGAAGCCGCGCGGCGGAGCGCTGCGCAGCGTGCTGCGGCTGCGCCCGCGCACCGGCCCGGAGGAACCGCCGGTCGCGGACCTGCTGATGCTGGAGGGCGAGCGGGTGGTGTTCGTCCTGGAGGAGCTGACGCTGCGCCGGGTGGCCAACGCCGCCGCGCCGGACCCGGACCGGATGTACTCGGAGGTGCGGTGGGTCAAGCGTTCGCTCCGCGCGGAGCTGGAGTCGTCCCGCACGGCGCTGCTGATCGGCGCCGGGCCAGGGCGGCGGGCGGCGCTGAGCGCGGCCGCCGAGGGCCACGAGGTGGAGCTGCGCTGGGCGGAGAGCGTGGCCGACGCGGCCGGGCCGCTGGCCGAGGCGCCGACCGACGTGTGCTGGTTCTGGCGAGCGGGGGCGCCGGAGGGGACGGAGCCGGGCTCGCTGGAGGCGCTGCGCGCCGAGTGCGCGGCGAACTACGGCGAACTGCTGGCGCTGCGCGACCTGTTGGACCAGGCGGGCAGTGTTCCCCGGCTGTGGCTGGTCACCGAGGACGGGCAGCGGCTGCCGGGCGACA
This sequence comes from Streptomyces sp. AJS327, assembly GCF_013450295.1. Classification (GTDB taxonomy): domain Bacteria; phylum Actinomycetota; class Actinomycetes; order Streptomycetales; family Streptomycetaceae; genus Streptomyces. The sequence goes on along the minus strand of NZ_SKBR01000001.1, from coordinate 824,296 downwards.
CCGGCTGGCACGGCGAGGTGCCGCCCGCCTCCGCCACGCTGTGGGGCTTCGGCCAGGTGTGGTGGGGTGAACACCCGGCGCACCACGTCACGTTGGTGGATCTGGAGGCCGGTGACGCAGAGGCGCCACGGCTGCTCGACGAGGTGCTGGCCCCACCGACGCCCGACTACCAGGTGGCCTACCGCGCCGGACACCGGCACGTGCGCCGGGTGTTCGAGGAGGCGGGCGGTCCGCGCACCGACGTGGAGCTGGTCGTCAAGGAGTACGGCCAGTTCACCGGGGTGGTACCCGTGCCGCTCCAGGACGAGCCGGAGCCGGAGGGCGACCAGATCCGGGTGCGGGTGCACGCGGCCGGGCTGAACTTCAAGGACGTGCTGAACGCGCTCGGCCTGCACCGGCTGGGGGCGGCCCCGGACGCGCCGGAGCTGCCGCTCGGCCTGGAGGGCTCCGGGGTGGTGCTCGCGGCGGGGCCGGACGCGGAGTTCCAGCCGGGCGAGGAGGTCGTGGTCTCCCATCTCGGCACGTTCCGGGAGCGGTTGACGTGTTCCTCGGCGCTGGCGGCGCGGAAGCCGGAGGGGGTCTCGCACACCGAGGCCGCCGGGCTGCCGACCGCGTACCTCACCGCCCACCACGGGCTGCACGGGTGCGCCGGGCTGAAGCGCGGCGACCGGGTGCTGATCCACGCGGCGGCTGGTGGGGTGGGGCAGGCCGCCGTGCGGCTGGCCCTGCGGGCGGGCGCCGAGGTGTTCGCCACGGCCAGCCCCCACAAGTGGCCGCTGCTGCGGGAGTTGGGGGTGACGCGGCTGTACCACTCGCGCACCACGGACTTCGCCGAGGAGATCCTCCGCGACACCGGCGGCGCCGGGGTCGATGTCGTACTCAACAGCCTGAGCAAGGAGTTCATCGACGCGAGTGTCCGGGCGCTGGCGCCCGAGGGCCGGTTCGTGGAGATGGGCAAGCTGGGCATCTGGACCGAGGAGCGCTTCCACGCCGAGCGGCCCGCCGGGTCGTTCCACGTCTTCGACTTCAGCGAGTACGGCGCCGAGGCGATGCGGGAGCTGACGCGGGAGGTGCTGCGCCCGGTGATGGCGGAGGTCTCGCGCGGTGAGCTGACGCCGCTGCCGGTGCGGGGCTACTCGCTGGACGAGGTGGAGGAGGCGTTCAGCGTCCTCAGCCGGGGGGCCAACGTCGGCAAGGTGGTGCTGGAGTTCGGCGGCGCCGAGCCGCCGGCCGTGGAGGCCCCGCTGGTCGACGGGGACCACACCTACCTGGTCACCGGCGGTACCGGGGCGCTGGGGCGGCTGGTCGCGGAGCTGCTGGTGGCGAGGGGCGCCCGGCATCTGGCGCTGCTCAGCAGGAGCGCGCCGGACCCGGCGTGGCTGGCGGACCTGCGGGAGCGGGTCGGCCCCGGCACGGAGATCGTCTGCTACCAGGGCGACGTGGGGAACGAGGCGGACGTCGAGCGGGTCGCCGGGGCGCTGCGGGCCCGCCGGTGGCCGGTGGGTGGCGTCGTGCACGCCGCGGGTGTCCTCGCGGACGCCCCGGTCGCCTCGCTGACCTGGGAGAGCATCGAGACCATCTTCCACTCGAAGGTGTACGGCAGCTGGCTGCTGCACCGGGCGGACTTCCCGGAGCTGCGGTTCTTCCTCGGCTACTCGTCGATCTCGGCGCTGATCGGTTCGCGGGGGCAGGCCAACTACGCGGCGGGCAACGCCTTCCTGGACGCCCTGCTGTCCAACCGGCACGCGTCCGGGCTGCCCGGTCTCAGCGTCAACTGGGGCGCGTGGGGCGAGACGGGCCTGGCGTCGGAGATGTCGCGGCGGAACATCTCGATGGTCGAGAACCAGGGCTTCACCTTCTTCAAACCGGCGGCGGGCATGCGGGCGCTGGGCCGGGTGCTGGACCGGCCGCTGGGCCAGGTGATCATCGCGGAGGTGGACTGGGACCAGTACGCGCGGACCCGTCCACAGCCCAACGCGCTGTACCAGCAGGTGAGTCGGGCCTCCCAGGAGGCGGAGGCACGGATCGACCCGGCGGAGCTGCTGGCCCTGCCACGGGCGGAGCGGCTGGAGACGATCTCGTGGGTGCTGCGGGGGTCCATCGCGGACCTGCTGCACTTCGACGGGCCGGACGACGTGCCGGCGGACGCGCGGTTCTTCGAGGTCGGACTGGACTCGCTGTCCGCCGTGGAGCTGAAGAACCGGCTGGAGCTGGCGTTCCGGATCGCGCTGTCCGCGTCGAGCGTGTTCGACAACCCGTCCGTCCAGCAGCTCAGCGCGTTCGTCGACGAGCGGATGACCACCGGAGGGGAGGCGTGATGGGCACCTCCGACCGGCCGTCCACGGCACGTCGTCCGGCGACCGTCGCGGCGACCGCGGCGCACCACGCCCAGGTCCGGCCGGACCGGATCGCGGTGGAGTGCGCCGGGCGCCGCCTGAGCTTCGGCGAGCTGCACCGGGAGAGCAACCGGACGGCGCACGCGCTGCGCGGGGCGGGCGTGATGACCGGCGCCCGGGTCGGCTATCTGGCCCGGGACACCGAGCACTACTACGACCTGTTGCTGGCCTGCGCGAAGACCGGCGCCGTCCTGGTGCCGATCGACCCACGGCTGACGGGCGCGGAGATCGAGCACGTGCTGCGGGACTCCGGGGCGGTGCTGCTGCTGACCGACGGGGAGCGGCGGCCGGTCGCGGAGGAGGTCGCCGCGCGGCTCGGCACCCGGCCCACCCTGCTGGGGATCGACGGCCCGGACGGTGCCGGGGGCGACGAACAGGACGCCCGGCGGAGCGAGTTCCACCGCTGGAAGGCCGAACAGCCGGACGGCGACCCCCGGGTGAGGGTTCCCGCGCGCGCCGCGCTGGCGCAGGTGTACACCAGCGGGACGACGGGCGCCCCCAAGGGCGTGGTGCTGGGCCAGAACACCTTCTTCGCGATCAGCAACCTGCTGGCCCGGCACGAGCTGGACTGGCTGGACTGGTACGAGGACGACCGCAGCCTGCACCTGCTGCCCGGCCACCACATCGGCGGGCCCTGGTGGTTCCTCCAGGGGTTCCGGGCGGGCGCCACCAACGTGCTCGCGCAGGGCTTCGACGCGCGGCGCACCCTGGAGTGGTTCGCGGAGGGCGGTATCACCACGACGCTGATCGTCCCGTCGATGCTCCAGGTGCTGCTGGCCGAACCGGACGTGGGGCCGGGGCACTTCGCCGGGCTGCGGAAGGTGGTGTACGGCGGGTCGCCGATGCCGGAGTCGCTGCTGCGGCAGTGCCTGGAGACGATGGGCTGCGCGTTCGCGCAGATCTACGGGCTGACGGAGACCTGCGCGTCCGCGGTCTGCCTGCCACCCGCCGACCACGTCCCGGGGAGCCCGCGCGCCCGGGCGGTGGGGCGGCCCTACCCGGGGGTGGCCGTGGAGGCGGTCGGCCCGGGCGGGGAGACGCTGCCGCCGGGTGAGGTCGGGGAGGTGCGGATCGTCACCCCGGCGGTGATGACGGGGTACTGGAACCGTCCGGAGGAGACCGAACGCACCCTGTCCGACGGCTGGTTGTACACCGGTGACGCGGGACACGTGGACGCGGACGGATACCTCCACATCCACGACCGCATCAAGGACGTGGTGCTGGTGGCCGGGGAGAACGTGTACCCGGCGGAGGTGGAGAACGCGCTGGCCCAGCACCCCGAGGTCGCGGAGGCGGCGGTGGTCGGCGTGCCGGACCAGGTGCGGGGCGAGGCGGTCCGCGCCTACGTCGTGGCCCGGGACGGCAGCCGACTCGGCACCCGGGAGCTGACGTTGTTCCTGCGGGAACGGCTGGCCGACTACAAGGTGCCGTCCTCCTTCGCGTTCGTCGACCGGCTGCCGCGCAACGCGGGCGGCAAGGTCACCCGGCACACGCTGCGCGCGCGGGCCACCGAGGAGGCGGAGGACGAGGGCGTCGAGGACGGCCCGCTCGGCCCCAACAGCCCGCTCAGCCTGGACGGTTCGCCGTCGCGCGCCCCCGGTGCTCAGGGTGGCCCGGGCGCCGCAGGAGCGCGGGGCGGAGGCTCGGCGCTGCCGCCGTGGCCGGTCCCCCGGCTGGAGGAGTGCCCGTTCGGCCCGCCCCCGGAGATGGCGGAGTTCCGCGAACGGGGGCTGACCAGGGTGCGCTGCCCCACCGGGATCACCGCCTGGCTGGTCAGCCGGTACCCGGACGTCCGCGAAGTGCTGGGCGACGCGGAGCGGTTCAGCAGCAGGCCGGGCCAGGCCGCGCACGTGCTGCGTCACCAGGACCCTCAACTGCCCGTCATGAACGGTGACTTCACGCGGATGGACGGGCCGGAGTACCAGCGCTACCGGCGGCACTTCGGGCCGGAGATCGGGATGCCGAAACGGCTCGCCGAACTACGGCCCGAGGTACGGCGGATCACCGACGAGCGGCTGGACGCGCTCGGGGAGCGCGGCCAGGAGGCGGAGTTCTACCACGAGTTCGCCATTCCGATCACGACGGCGGTCATCGCCGGGCTGATGGGCGTGCCCTACTCCGACCGCCAGCTGTTCCACGACGCGGCGGCGGCCATGTTCGCCTCCGGTACCGACGAGGCGGACATAAAGCGCGGCACCGACCCGCTCTTCGCCTACGTGCACCAACTGGTGCGCAGGCGCCGCGCGGACCCCGGCGAGGACTCCATCAGCCGGATGATCGAGCGCAGCGCGGCGGCCGACGAGCCGTTCACCGACCACGAGTTGATGATGATGGGCGCCAGCCTGCTCATCAGCGGCTTCGACACCACCGCGACGGTGCTCACGCACAGCGTGCTGGCCCTGCTGCGGCACCCGGAGCAGTGGCGGCGGCTGCTGGACGATCCCGGGCTGGTGCCGAACGCGGTGGAGGAGCTGGCCCGCTTCTTCGGCGGCTCCCCCGGGCTGACGCGCGAGGTGACCCGGGACACCGAGATCGGTGGACAGCCCGTCGCCAAGGGCGAGTTCGTGGTGCTGGCGGTGCAGGCCGCCGACCGCGACCCGCACGCCTTCACCGATCCGGACCGGCTGGACGTGGGGCGGGAACTCGGTGAGCACCTCGGCTTCGGCTACGGCACGCACCAGTGTGTCGGGCAGCAGACCGCCCGGCTGGAGATGACCGTCGCGCTGGAGACGCTGCTGCGGCGGGTGCCCTCGCTGCGGCTCGGGGTGCCCCCGGAGGAGATCGTCTTCAAATCGGGGACTCCGGTGGTGGGACCGGCCGCTCTGCCCATAGCGTGGGACGCCATCCTGCCTGCCGAGGAAGGACGTTGAGGATGAAAGTAACGGCCGACACGGAGAGCTGCGTGGCCGCTGGAATGTGCGCGTTCACCGCGCCGGAGGTGTTCGACCAGAGCCAGGAGGACGGCGTGGTCGTCGTGCTGAGCGAGCAGCCGCCGGAGAGCCAGCACGCGGCGGTGCGCCGGGCGGTCCGCGCCTGCCCCGCCCAGGTGCTCTCCCTCACGGAGTAGCGCCCGGTCCGCACGCGCGGCGCCCCGTCCGGACACCCGTCCGGGCGGGGCGCCGCGCTGTGTGGACCCGAACGGCCCGGTGCGGGCGGGGAGTTCACGCCCCGAAGTGGGGTGCGGGGCGGACGGAGCGGAGTCCGGCACGGCGCCCCGGATGTCGGGCTGGACACTTCCCGGGGCGCGATTCTCGGCCAACTCCCGTACGACGACGCCGCGCGCTCAGCCGACGTCCACGGGCCGCTTCCGCCGCCCCGTCCAGCCCCGTCGGACGGGTCGTGTGATCGCTCAACTTCCCTGCTCCACAAGGGTTGTTGACGGCGTTCCACCCCCAGGAGCCGCGCGGCGGCACACCACCTCTGTCAACTTTGATTGACGGCGACGCTGGTGTCATCTTAGGTTGACGGCATGACAGTGCCCGAAGCACGAGACGCCGTGGACACCGCGCAGGCGGCCGCCAGTCGCGACCCGGGAACGGGACTGCGCGCCGTCGCGGCCCTGCGCCGGCTCACCGAGCGACTGGAGGCCCTCCAGGTCGACAACGCCCGCCGCCAGGGCTGGTCGTGGGACGAGATCGGCACCGCGCTGGGAGTCAGCAGGCAGGCCGTACACAAGAAGCACGCACGGAGGTAGCCATGTTCGAACGGTTCGCGAGCACGACACGTCACCTGGTGGTCGTGGCCCAGGAGGAGGCCCGCGCCCTGGCACACCGGAGGATCGGCACCGAACACCTGCTGCTGGCCGCGCTGCACGACCCGGAGCAGCCGGGGGCGGCCACCCTCGCCCGGATCGGCGTGACCCGCGCCGCCTGCCGTACCGCGGTGACCGAGGTCGCGGACGCCGAGAGCGGCGCGCTCGGCGAGGCGGACGCGGAGGCGCTGCGCGGCCTCGGCATCGACCTGGAGGCGGTCCGGGCCCACGCCGACGCCACCTTCGGCCCCGGCGCCCTGAACGGGCCCGCCCCGGCCCGGGCGCCCCGCGGCCATCTGCCCTTCGCCCCACCGGCGAAGCGGGCCCTGCGCCGGGCGCTGGAGGAGGCGAAGGGGCGCCGGGACCGGCATATCGGCGTGGAACACGTCGTGTTGGGGGTACTGGGGGTGCTGGCGGCGCCGCGCGCCGAGGACCCGGCCGGGCGGGCGGTGCTGGACCGGCTCGGCGTCGTCCCGGCGGACCTTCGCGAACTGGTCCTGGCCGATCTGCGATCCGCCGCGTGATGGCGTACAACCCCCCGGCGGGCTCGTGGGTCTCACTGGACATCCGGGCATGAGCCGCATGCCTCGGATATGACCAATCGAGCGAGCTGATGCCGCCACGGGCTGATGAAATCCGTTGAACGCCAGTACTGGGGGACGAACGGTGACACATACCCGGAAGAGCTGACGATCGCCGATGAATGCCAATGAAGGGGAAAACTCTGATGCGTTCCATGCGCTACACCAAGGGTGCTGTCGTGGCCGCGGCCTGTGCCGCCCTCCTCGTGCCCGCCGGGGCGGCCTACGCGGGAAGCGGCGAGACGGCGGCCCCGTCGGACCGGGCCGCGAAGAGCGCCGCCCCCTCTCCTGAGGGCAACCCCAGCAGCAAGCTGGCCCAGGAGGCCGGGGTGTGCGATGACGCGACCGAGATCGGCGAGCGCGGCCTGATCACCAAGGACGGCAAGACCATCGCCTCGGTGAAGCAGTTCTACTCCAAGGAGTGCCAGGAGAACTACGGCTACCTGTGGGTGTGGGAGGACTTCAGGGACGGCGCCGAGCCGTACGACGTGAGCGTCGGCGTGTACAGCGACGAGGACGACACGGTGCACGGCAAGCGCAGCTGGAAGGCGACCGACCGGCAGGAGTTCTGGTCCTCGGGCAGCGACACCGTCGCGGACTGCACCAGCGGCTTCGGTGAGCTGCGTCCGGCGGGCGACCCGCAGACCCACCAGGCGTCCTCGGAGACCCGCTGCTGAAGCGGACTCCCCCGCTGAACACCGGGGCCCGGCGGCCGTCTCCCACGGCCGCCGGGCCCCCGGTCCGTGCGTGGCCCGTCGGTCAGCGGCACGGCCCGTCGACGGGGTGGGACGAGCCGTCGGCCGGGTGGCGGGGACCGGTGACCGGGTGGCGGGCCGGGGGTGGGCGTAGGGCATCATTCCGCCATGGGGATAGTCGCCGGTCTGGACAGTTCAGCTGATTTCACGCGCATCGTCGTCTGCGACGCGGAGACGGGCACCGTCATCCGGCAGGGCCACGCCGAGCACCCCGAGGACCGGGAAGACCCGCAGTCCTGGCTGGTCTCCCTGGGCAAGGCGGCGAGCGACGGACAGCTCGCCGACGTACGCGCCATCGGCGTCTCCGCGCAGCAGCAGGGCGTGGTCGCGCTGGACGCCCAGGGCGAGCTGGTGGGCCCGGCGCTGGTGGGCAACGACCGGCGCGCGCAGACCTCCGCCGCCGACCTGGTGGACGCGCTCGGGGGGCGCGGGACGTGGGCCGAGGCCGTCGGCGCGGTGCCGCAGGCCGCCCATCCGGTGTCGAAACTGCGCTGGCTGGCGCGGAACCAGCCGGAGACGGCCGCGCGGGTCGCCGAGGTGATGCAGCCGCACGACTGGCTGGTGTGGCAGCTGCTCGGCCGCCCCGCCCGCCGCGTCACCGACCGAGGTGACGCCTCCGGCACCGGGTACTGGTCGGCGCGGACCGGGGCCTACCGCCCCGACCTGGTCGAACTGGCCCTCGGCCACCAGGTGGCGCTGCCCGAGGTGCTCGGCCCACAGGAGGTCGGCGGGGAGTCCCCCGAGGGCATCGCGATCTCCGCCGGGACCGGCGAGACGATGGCCGCCGCCTTCGGGCTGGGCGTGGGCGCCGGGGACGCGGTCATCTCACTGGGCGCCTCCGGCTCGGTGTTCTCCGTCCACCACGAGGCGCTGTCCGACCCGACGGGCACCATCACCTCGTACGCCGACGCCACCGGCCACCATCTGCCGGTGGTCCGCACGCTGAACGCCACCCGGGTGCTGCGCGGCACCGCCGAACTGCTCGGCACCGACCTGGACGGGCTGTCCGAACTGGCGCTGCGCTCCACCCCCGGCTCCTCCGGCCTGGTGCTCCTGCCCTACCTGGGCGGCGAGCGCACCCCCGAACTCCCGCACACCGCCGGGTCGTTGCACGGTCTGCGCCGGGAGAGCATGCGTCCGGAGTTCCTCGCCCGGGCGGCCGTCGAGGGCATGCTCTGCGGACTCACCGACGCGCTGGACGTGCTGCGCGGACGCGGCGTCGAGGTACGCCGGATCTTCCTGCTCGGCCAGGCCGCGGGGCTGCCCGCGGTGCAGGCCGCGGCGCCCGCGCTGTTCGGCGCACCCGTGGTGGTGGCCGACCCGGCGGACTACGCGGCGATCGGCGCGGCCCGGCAGGCCGCCTGGTCACTGGCGGGGGGCGGGGAGCCGCCGCGCTGGCCGGAGCCCACCGGCCGCACTCTGGAACCCGGCGAGGAGCTGGCCGTCGGACAGGCCGTGCGGCAGCAGTACGTGACGGTGCGCGAGGAGGCCCACCCGGGCGCGTTCGCCGCCACCGCCCCGACGAACGGCGCCTGACCGGGCGCCTGGCGGTCAGTCGAGGTAGCCGCGCAGCTGCTCCGCGAAGGCGTGCTCGCGGAGCTTGTTGAGGGTCTTGGACTCGATCTGGCGGATGCGCTCCCGGGTCACCCCGAAGAGCCGCCCGATCTCCTCCAGGGTGCGCGGCCGTCCGTCCGCCAGCCCGTACCGCAGCTGCACGACCCGCCGCTCCCGCTCGCCCAACGTGGAGAGCACCGCCTCCAGATGCTCCCGGAGCAGCAGGAACGCGGCGGACTCGACCGGGGAGGGAGCGTCGCCGTCCTCGATGAGGTCGCCGAGGTGGACGTCCTCCTCCTCACCGACGGGCGCGGAGAGCGACACCGGCTCCTGCGCCAGCCGCAGCACCTCGCTCACCCGCTCCTCGGAGAGGTCGAGCTGCACCGCGACCTCCTCGGCGGTGGGTTCGCTGCCGCGCTCCTGGAGCAGCCGCCGCTGCACCCGCACCACCCGGTTGATCAGCTCCACGACGTGCACCGGGACCCGGATCGTCCGGGCCTGGTCGGCCAGGGCGCGGGACATCGCCTGCCGGATCCACCAGGTCGCGTAGGTGGAGAACTTGTAGCCACGCGCGTAGTCGAACTTCTCCACGGCCCGGATCAGGCCGAGGTTGCCCTCCTGCACGAGGTCGAGCATGGTCAGCCCGCGGCCCACGTACCGCTTGGCGACGGAGACGACCAGCCGCAGGTTCGCCTCGATCAGCCGCCGCTTCGCCATCCGGCCCAGGACCACCAACCGGTCGAGGTCCAGGGCGAGTTGCCGGTCCAGGTCGGGGGTGTGCGCGAGCCGTTCCTCGGCGAACAGGCCCGCCTCCACCCGGCGCGCCAGCTCGACCTCCTCCGCCGCCGTGAGCAGCGGAATCCGGCCGATCTCCCGCAGGTACTGCCGGAAGAGGTCGGCGGAGGTGCCGTTCGGCGCCGCGGCCCGCTGCCGCGCCGCGGCGTCGGGTTCGCTCTCGATCCCGGGCGGCCCGCCCTGCCGGGGCACCGCGTCGATCCGGACGGACTCCCCCGCCGGGGAGCGCCCCGCGCCGTGCGGGGGCGTTCCGGTCGTCGGCTCGTCGGGCGTCGTCGGCGCCGCGGGGGCACCGGCTGTCAGGGTCCGGGTCTGCACGGGGGCGACCTCCAGTGTGATCGCGGCCAGTTGGGGGCGGCGCGCGCGGCGGGGGCGGAAACGGCCGTGCCGCGCTCCGTCCTTTGGGGACCATCGCGTCGTGTGCGGATCGACGGGGGACTGCGGCCCCTCCTGGCCAGCACCGCCCCGTTCCGAGGACTCAGGCACCGCTCACCAGTGTGGGGGACAGCACACTCCCGCCACGAGAGGCGTGCGCCCAGTTTTTGGGATAAACGGTGACCCCGTGCGCACGGACGGACACGTGGGACGACCTCCTCCACGTCCCCCGCCCCTCCCGGCACGCGGGCCCCGGCCGCACCACCCCTCCGGCGGCCGAAGACGACGGGGCGTGCGGTGGCCGGGCGAGGGACGGTGGAGACGGACCGGCCGAACGGACAGGGCCGGGCGGGCGCTACAGCGCCGCCGCGCCCCGCTCCCGCAGCGCGATGCCGTACTGCTGGAGGGTCCAGATCTCCCGGCGTACCTCCGCCGAACGCTCCAGCTCCCGCTGCGCCTCCAAGCGGCGGGCGGAGCCCTCCAGTTCGGCGAGGCGCGCCTGGACGGCGGCCAGCCGCACCGCGACCAGCTGCGTTCCCGCGTACTCGCGGTCCGGTTCGCGGCCCCGGCGGGAGATCCGCGGCGGCTCCACCGCCAGCTCGGTGACGAGGGTGCGCGCCGCGTCGTCCGCGGCGGCCTCGCGCACCCGGGTGAGGAAGTCGCGCTCCCGCTCCGCCTCCTCGACCCCACCGGCCCACTCGATGGCCCGCCGCACCTCGGCGTACGGCGGGGCGGTGAACTCGTCCGCGCCGTACGCGTCGAAGGCGGGGGCCACCAGCTCCGGGCGCTGCAACGCCAGCTTCAGCAGCTCGCGTTCGACCTGGTGGGCGGGGCTGCGCAGATGGAGCGCGGGACCGCTGGGCGGCGGCGCGGCCGCCCGCTCAGCGGCGGGCGCCGGGGCGCCACCGCCCGGCCGCGCGGCCCGCCGCGCCCCGTGCTGGCCGTGCTGGCCGCTGGACTGCCGCTCCCGGGCCCAGCGGGCGAGCTGCGCGATCCGCCGCACGACGAACTGGGTGTCGAGGATGCCGATCAGCCCGGCGAGGCGGACCGCGTACTCGTGCTGGATCGCCACGTCCTTGATCCGCGCGACGACCGGCGCGGCCTCCTCCAGGGCGGCCGAACGCCCCTCCGCCGTGTCGAGGTTGAACCGGGCGACGGTCGAGCGGATCGCGAAGTCGAACAGCGGCGAGCGGTCCTCGACGACCTTCAGCACCGCCGCGTCCCCCTCGGCCTGGCGCAGGTCGCAGGGGTCGAGCCCGCCGGGGGTGACGGCGATGGAGGTGCGGGCGGCGAACTTCTGGTCGTCCTCGAAGGCGCGCAGCGCGGCCTGCTGACCGGCCGCGTCCCCGTCGAAGGTGAAGATCACCTCGGACTGGGCGTTGTCCATCAGCACCCGGCGCAGGATCTTGACGTGCTCCCCGCCGAAGGCGGTGCCGCAGGTGGCGATGGCGGTGGTGACACCCGCCAGGTGGCAGGCCATGACGTCGGTGTAGCCCTCCACCACGACGGCCCGGTTGGCCTTGGCGATGTCCCGCTTGGCCAGGTCGATGCCGTACAGCACCTGCGACTTGCGGTAGATCGGGGTCTCGGGGGTGTTCAGGTACTTCGGGCCGCTGTCGTCCTCCCGCAGCCGCCGCGCGCCGAAGCCGACGACCTCGCCGGTGATGTCCCGGATCGGCCAGAGCAGCCGCCCCCGGAAGCGGTCGATGGGGCGGCCGTTCCGCGCCTCCTGCGCGAGGCCGGAGAGCAGCAGCTCCTTGTCGCTGAAGCCGCGGCCGCGCAGGAACCGGGTGAGGTGGTCCCATCCGGCCGGGGCGTACCCGAGGCCGAACCGCTCGAACGCGGGCTCCGCGAAGCCGCGCTCGCGCAGGAACCGGCGGGCCGGTTCGGCCTCCGCCTCGGCCAGCCGCTCGGTGTAGAACTGGGCGGCGGTCCGGTGCGCCTCCACCAGGCGGGTGCGCTCGCCCTGCTGGCTGGCGCGGCCGTAGCCGCCCTCCTCGTACCGCAGGGTGATCCCGGCCTGGGCGGCCAGCCGCTCCACCGCCTCGGAGAAGGAGAGGTGGTCGAGCTTCATCACGAAGTCGAGGGTGTCGCCGCCCTCCTGGCAGCCGAAGCAGTGGTACAGGCCCTTGCTGGGGCTGACGTGGAAGGAGGGGGACTTCTCGTCGTGGAACGGGCAGAGGCCCTTGAGGTTGCCGCCGCCCCCGGGCCGCAGCTGGAGGTACTCGGAGACCACGGCGTCGATCGGGACGGCGTCCCGCACCGCCTTCACGTCCTCGTCGTTGATCCTCCCAGCCACGTGGGAAGTCTACGGCGCGCCCCCGGCACCCCCCGCGCACGGTCCGCCGCCCGGAACGGGACGGGTCAGGGACCGCTCAGGGGCGGGGGATGTGGCGCAGGTTGGAGCGGGCCAGCTGCACCATCCGGCCCACCCCGCCGTCCAGCACCGTCTTCCCGGCCGACAGCGCGAAGCCGCTCAGCTGCTCCCGGGTGACCTTCGGCGGCATGGACAGCGCGCCGGGGTCGGTGACCACGTCGATCAGGGCCGGGCCCTGGTGGGCGAGGCCCTCGCGCAGCGCGTCCCGCAGCTGCTTGGGCTTCTCGACCCGCACCCCGTGCGCGCCGGCGGCGCGGGCGATCGCCGCGAAGTCCGTCTTCCGCAGGCCCGTTCCGTAGGCGGGCATGCCGTCCACCATCATCTCCAGCTCGACCATGCCCAGCGAGGAGTTGTTGAAGACCACCACCTTCACCGGCAGCCCGTACTGGACGAGGGTGAGGAAGTCGCCCATCAGCATGGCGAAGCCGCCGTCCCCGGACATCGAGATGACCTGCCGTCCCCGGTCCAGCAGCTGGACACCGATGGCCTGCGGCACGGCGTTCGCCATCGAGCCGTGGGTGAAGGAGCCGATCACCCGGCGCCTGCCGTTCGGGGTGAGGTAGCGGGCGGCCCAGACGTTGCACATCCCGGTGTCGACGGTGAACACCGCGTCGTCGGCCGCCACCTCGTCCAGCACCGAGGCGACGTACTCCGGGTGGATCGGGGTGTGCTTCTCGACGTTCCGGGTGTACGCCTTGACCACGCCCTCCAGCATGTCGGCGTGCCGCTTCAGCATCCGGTCGAGGAAGCGCCGGTCCGTCTTGGGCCGCACCCGGGGCGTCAGGCAGCGCAGTGTCTCGCGCACGTCGCCCCAGACGGCGAGGTCCAGTTTCGAGCGGCGGCCCAGGTGCTCCGGGCGGACGTCGACCTGCACCGTCCGCACGTTCCGCTGCGGCAGGAACGCGGTGTACGGGAAGTCGGTGCCCAGCAGGAGCAGCAGATCGCACTCGTGGGTCGCCTCGTACGCGGCGCCGTAGCCCAGCAGCCCGCTCATGCCCACGTCGTACGGGTTGTCGTACTGGATCCACTCCTTGCCGCGCAGGGCGTGCCCCACCGGGGACTTGACGCGTTCGGCGAACTCCATGACCTCGCGGTGCGCCCCGGCCGTTCCGCTGCCGCAGAACAGTGTGACCCGCTCCGCCTCGTCGATCATGCGGGCCAGCGCGTCGATCTCCGCGTCCCCGGGGCGGACCGTCGGGCGGACGGTGACGATCGCGTGTTCCTCGGGGCTCTCGGTGGCGCTCTCGGCGGCGATGTCCCCGGGCAGCACGACGACGCTGACGCCCTGCCGCCCCACCGCGTGCTGGATGGCGGTCTGGAGCACCCGGGGCATCTGCCGCTTGTTGGAGACCAGCTCGCAGTAGTGGCTGCACTCGCGGAAGAGCTGGTCGGGGTGGGTCTCCTGGAAGAACCCGGAACCGATCTCGCTGCTCGGGATGTGGGAGGCGAGAGCCAGCACCGGGGCCATGGAGCGGTGCGCGTCGTAGAGGCCGTTGATCAGGTGCAGGTTGCCGGGGCCGCAGGAGCCCGCGCAGGCGGTGATCCGCCCGGAGAGCTGCGCCTCGGCACCGGCCGCGAAGGCGGCCGTCTCCTCGTGACGCACCTGGACCCAGTCGATCTCGGAGTTCCGGCGGATCGCGTCGACCACCGGGTTGAGGCTGTCGCCCACCACCCCGTACAGCCGCCGCACGCCCGAGCGCACCAGCGTCTCCACGAACTGCTCCGCCACCGTCTGCCTGGCCATCGCCGCGTCCTCCGCTCGCACCGCCGCTCCGCGACCCCGCAGGCAACGTATCCCTTTTGTGGGGAAACGCGCGCGGTGGGCGTGGCAGTCGCCCGACCCGGCGGGGCCCCGCCCGCCCCGCTCCGGGACGGCTTCCCGGGCGGGCGGACGCGGGCGGGGTGGGCGGACGCGGGCGCGGGCGGGCTAGTCGCCCAGCGAGTCGAGCGGGACCGCCGGGTCGCCCAGCGCCAGCGGGTCCACCTCTGCGCCACCACGGATCAGCCGCTGGATCGGCCCGGTGACGTCCCAGATGTTGACGTTCAGCCCGGCCAGCACCCGGTTCTCCCGCAGCCAGAAGGCGACGAACTCCCGCTTGCTCACGTCCCCCCGGCACACCACCTGGTCGTAGGCGCCGGGCGGGGCGTAGCCGGAGTACTCCAGACCGACGTCGTACTGGTCGGAGAAGAAGTACGGCACCCGGTCGTAGCTGACCTCCTCGCCGAGCATGGCGCGGGCCGCCGCCGGTCCGCTGTTCAGGGCGTTCGCCCAGTGCTCGACGCGCAGCCGCTCCCCGAGCAGCGGATGCCGCACCGCCGCCGCGTCGCCCGCCGCGAAGATGTCCGGATCGGAGGTGCGCAGCGAGGCGTCCACCGCGATACCGCCCACCCCGCCCTCCGCCAGCTCCAGCCCGGCGGCCTCGGCCAGCGCCACGCGTGGGGCGGCGCCGATCGCGGCGAGCACGTCGTGTGCCGGGTGCTCGTCCCCGTCGTCCGTCCGGACGTGGTGCACCAGACCGTCCTCGCCGACGATCTCCGACAGCCGCGCCCCGAAGTGGAAGCGGACACCGTGTTCCCGGTGCAGGTCGGTGAAGACGGTGCCCAGCTCCGGCCCCAGCACCGAGTGCAGCGGCGTCGGCTCCGGCTCGACCACGGTGACCTCCGCGCCGTACGACCGCGCGGCGGCGGCGACCTCCAGGCCGATCCACCCGGCACCCGCGATGACCAGGTGACCGTTCTCCTTGCCGAGCGCCGCCAGCACCCCGCGCAGCCGCTCCGCGTGTGCCAGCCGCCGCAGGTGGTGGACCCCGGCGAGGGTGGTCCCCGGCACGTCCAGGCGGCGCGGTTCGGCGCCGGTGGCCAGCAGCAGCGTGTCGTAGCGGACCCGGGCGCCGTCTCCCAGCACCACCGTCTTGGTGGCGCGGTCCAGCCGGACGGCGGGCTGTCCCAGGCGCAGTTCGATGTCGGCGGAGGCGTACCAGGCCGGTTCGTGGACGAAGAGGCTGTCGCGCGCGTCGACCCCCGTGAGGTATCCCTTGGAGAGCGGTGGCCGCTCGTAGGGATGGTCCCGTTCGTCACTGATCAGGATGACCCGCCCGGTGAAGCCCTCCGCACGCAGGGTCTCGGCCGCCTTCGCTCCGGCAAGACCTCCACCGACGATGACGAACGTCCGGTGTGCGTCGACCACTTGATGCCTCCTCGCTGACGCGTCCCCCGACGGTTGAGTTTCCGTGTCCCCGTTTCGTGCCCGTTCGTGCCCTGTTCGTGCACCGTGCGTGCACCGTGTGTGCCCCGTGCGTGCCCTGTTCGGGCCCACGGGTGAGCGTCCCGCATCACGGGGTGCGCGGGAAGAGCACGGGCGGGGAAGAGGGCAGCGCCCTCACATCCCCTTCCCGGAACGAACAGCCCCGCACCATCGCTCCCTGACACGGGCACCGCACCACGAGCACAGCGCGTCCCTCGCCCGGAGCCCCAGAGCCCCGGCCGCCGGTCCGCCGTCCCGGGCGGCCCACCCGCACGCACCCGTGCGCCCCCGTACGCCCCCGGACGGGTGGCGTGGCGCTCCCGGCGGACGGGCCAGCCGCGCTCACGCGGTCAGGTGGCGGTGGAGCGAACGGGCCGAGGCGTCCGTCAGCGAGGCGATCTGGTCGACGGTGACGCGCAGCCGCGCAGCCGCCCCGTCCGCCGCCTCGGCCTGGAACAGCTCCCGGAACCGGGGGTCGAACCCCTCCGGCGCCCGCTCGGCCAGCGCCTCCGCCAGCTCCGCGAGGATCACCCGCTGCTCGGCCCGCAGCCGCTCCAGGTCCGGCCGCTGCATCACGTACAGATCGGCGACGGCCTTCAGCACCGCGCACTCCAGCCGCACCGCGCGCGGCACCACCAGGTCCGCCGCGTACCGCGTCAGACGGCCCGGGCCGAAGGCCGCGCGGGTGGCCCGCTCCGCCGCCACGCAGAACCGGCCGATCAGCTGACTGGTCGCGTCCTTGAGGCGGGCCTGCGCCAGCGCCGTGCCGTCGTAGCCGTGGGGCCACCAGTCCTGGGCGAGCAGCCGGTCCAGGGCCGCGCCCAGCTCCTCCCGGTCGGCGTCCGGCGCGTACCGCGCGACGGCGACCTCGAAGACGGCCCGCCGCTCCGGTCCGGACAGCAGCGTCGCCGGGTCCAGATAGCCCGCGCGCAGCCCGTCCTCCACGTCGTGCACCGAGTAGGCCACATCGTCCGCCCAGTCCATGACCTGCGCCTCGAAACAACGCCGGTGGGCGGGGGCTCCGCGCCGGAACCACGCGAAGACCGCGCCGTCGTCCGCGTACACCCCGAACTTGGCGGACTCCGGATCGGCCGGGTCCCCGCCCCGGAACCAGGGGTACTTGGTGGCGGCGTCCAGGGCGGCCCGGGTGAGGTTCAGCCCCACCGAACGCCGCCCCGCGCCGCCGCCCGGACCGCCGGGGTTCTCCGGACCGCCGGGGTTCCCGGGGCTTCCGGGGCTCTCCGGGCTGAACCGCTTCGGCTCCAGCCGGGTGAGCAGCCGCAGCGACTGCGCGTTGCCCTCGAATCCACCGCAGGGCTCCGCGATCTCCGCCAGCGCGCGCTCCCCGTTGTGGCCGAACGGCGGGTGCCCCAGATCGTGCGCGAGACAGGCCACCTCCACCAGGTCCGGGGCGCAGCCCAGCGCCGCGCCCAGCTCCCGCCCCACCTGGGCGCACTCCAGCGAGTGCGTCAACCGGGTGCGCGGCGCCGCGTCCCAGATCCGGCTCGCGGCCGCCCCGTGTCCGGCGTCCACCGCGTCGTCGGCGTCTCCGGGACCGCCGCCCCCCGAGCCCGGCGCGACCATCTGGGTCTTGCCCGCCAGCCGCCGCAGCGCCGCCGAGTGCAGCACCCGCGCCCGGTCCCGTTCGAAGGCGGTACGCCCCGGGCGCTTGTCGGGCTCCGGGACCCAGCGCTCGACGTCGGCCGCCGCGTAGCCGGAGGCGGGGCCCACCGGCCCCTCGGCCCCGGCGCCGGACGGCGCCCCGCTGGCGGGGACGGCCCGGCCGCCACCACCCGGCGGCTCTCCGGCTTCCGGAGTGGACGTTGGGCGCATACCGCCGACCGTAACCCCACCGCGCCAACCCGGCCCTCCGGCGTCCGCCAGCCTCGCGACGAGCCGCGCCGGGCGGACTCCGTGACCGGCCGTCACCGGAGGGGCCGGGGGGAGGGGCCGTCGCGGGGCCGTCCCGGCCGGTGGGACGGGAGGCGGGGAGGCGGGGCCAGCCGGTGTCGGCCGGTGGGGCGACCGGCCGGCCTCAGCCGGTGGGGGCGGAGCCGGTCTCCTGGGCGACCCAGGCCAGGTAGTCGACGTTGCCCCGGGTCACGGGGGTGGCGATGATCTCCGGCACGTCGTAGTCGTGCGCCTCTCGGAGGTACGCCTCCAGCGCGTCGTACCCGGCGGCGCTGGTCTTGAACAGAACCTGCCACTCGGGGTCCCGCTGGACGGCGCCGTCCCAGCGGTAGACGGAGGTCACCGGAGCGCTGATCTGCGCGCAGGCGGCGAGGCGGCGCTCCACCGCGCCCGAGGCCAGGTCGTTGGCCCTCGCTTCGCTGTCGATGGTGGTCAGCACGGTCAGGATGTCGGCCATACGGTTCACCGTAGCCGCCACCGGGCCACCGGTCGCGCTCTTCCGGACCGCACGGGCCCCTCGGACACCCCGGCCTCAGCTCCCGCCCCCCGCACGGGTGTTGGGGACCATCCGTCCCGGTGGAGCGTCCCGGCCCGGCGCGCTCCTCCGTCCAGCGGGGATGTCCCGTGCGGGTCGGGCGGGATGGCGCGGGACGCGGCCGGTTATCCCGTGGCGCACGGCGGGCGTTTCCCGCACGATGAGCCGATGACCAAGCTGAACAAACGAGCGGACCTCTTCGTCGAACTGGCCGACGACCCCCGCGAGTTTCCCCGGCAGGGCGGCGAACTCGACACCCTGATGGACTTCCTGCGCTTCCAGCGCACCACGCTGGAGCTGAAGTGCGCCGGACTGAGCGCCGCCGACCTGGCCCGGCGCTCCGTCGAACCCTCCACCCTGTCCCTGCTGGGTCTGGTGCGGCACATGGCGGACGTCGAACGCGTCTGGTTCCGACGGCGGCTCGACGGCCAGGAGGCACCCTCGTACTTCTGCACACCGGACGACCCGGACGGCGACTTCGACGGCGCCGTCGGAGAGCCCGAGGTCGTCGAGCGGGCATGGGAACTGTGGCGCGCCGAGGTCGCGTTCGCGGACGACTTCGTGGCGCGCGCACCCCACCTGGACATCCGCGCCGAACTGGGAGGCGGCGTCCAACTGTCGCTCCGCGAGGTGCTGGTGCACATGGTGGAGGAGTACGCCCGGCACAACGGCCACGCCGATCTGCTGCGCGAGCGGATCGACGGCAGGCTGGGCCAGTAGCACCCACCCGCGCCCCTCCGACGCCGGGCGGGACGACCGGCCACCCCGCCCCACGTCCCGCCCGCCGCCCCGGCCACCAGCCGCCTCCGGGCCGCCCCGATCCGCCCCGCCCGAACTCACCCGAACCACGCCCGGAGCACCTCTGAGTTGACGGCGGCGCGCACCCCCGTCCGGCCCACGGCCCACGGGGCATACGGGAGTACGGGAGCCGCCGGGCTCCTCCCACCGGGCGACGTGGCCCGGCACACGTCCGTTTCGTTCAAGAACTCCGGCGGGAGACGGCCCTAACCTGCGCGCATGACACCTCAGTTCGACATGATCGGCATCACCACATCCGACCTGGCGGCCTCACTCGCCTTCTACCGGCGCCTCGGCCTGGACATCCCCGCCGGAGCCGAGGAGCAGCCCCACGTGGAGGCGGCGCTTCCGGGCGGACTCCGGCTCGCCTGGGACACGGACGACACCGCCCGGTCCATCGACCCCGGCTACGACCCGGCCGCCACCGGGCGGGGACGGATCGCGCTGGCGTTCCGCTGCGCCGACCCGGCCGAGGTGGACGGCCAGTACGCGGAGCTGACCTCGGCCGGATACCGCGGCCACCTGGAGCCGTGGGACGCCTTCTGGGGCCAGCGCTACGCGACGCTGCTGGACCCGGACGGCAACACCGTCGAACTGTTCGCCCCTCTTCCCCAGACCGACTGAGCCACACCGACTGAGCCAGACCGGCTGGACCCGGCAGCGCGGGTCCGACCGGTCAGACCGGTCCGACCGGTCAGACCGGAGGCTGGCTGGACCAGCGGCTGACGGGCGCCAAGTCCACGCCGTTCAAGTGGGGTTGGGGCCCTGATCGGGCCGTACGGACGGAGTTGGGGCCCGGCCCGGGGGGGGATCGGGCCCCGCCCCGCCCGGGTTGGCGCCCGGGCGGGGCTGGGTCGGCGCGGGCCCCGAGGCCGTGGGTCAGCGCAGGGGGTCGAAGTGGCGCATGAGGGGCGGGGTCCGGCCGGTGGCCACGGACTCCGCGAGGAGCTTGCCGGTGAGTGGGCCGAGCACCATGCCCCACATGCCGTGCCCACCGGAGACGTGCACCCGTGGCGAGCGGGTCGTGCCGACCAGGGGGAGCCCGTCGGCGGTGCACGGCCGGGAGCCGACCCACTCGTCCCGCCGGGCCGTCCAGTCGACGCCACGGAACATGGGGCGGGCGGCGTCGATGATGGTCCGGACGCGACGCGGGTCCAGCTTGGCGTCCGCGGGACGGAACTCCATCATCCCCGTCACCCGGAAGCGGTCACCCAGCGGGTTGCAGGCGACGCGCCGCCCGGCGAGGTAGATCGGGTGGGTGGGCATGTCCTCCGGTTCGACGCTGAAGCTGTAGCCGCGCCCGGCCTGCACCACCGTCCGTACGCCGAAGGGGCGCGCCAGTCCGTTCAGCCAGGCGCCGGTGGAGAGCACCACCGCGTCGGCGTGGATCGGTTCGCCGTTCCGGCAGGTCAACTCCGCGCCGCGCGCCCCGAGATCGCGTACGCCGGTCACCTCTACGCCGGTGCGGACGGTGCCGCCGCGGGCCTGGACGGCGTCGGCCATCGCGTGCGTCATCTCGGGCGGGTTGATGAACCGCTGGCCGTGGACCAGGACGCCGGTACGGTTCTCGGTGCTGAGAATCGGCTCCAGGGCGCGGAGTTCGTCGCCGGAGACGGTCTCGTAGCTGACCTCCCCACCGGCGGCCGCCACCTTCTCGAACTCCTCGATGAGGTGCCGACGGTCCTCGTCTGTGCCGCAGGCGGCGACGAACGGGGCCGCGTCCCGCACGGGGGCGGTGACACCCGCGTCGCTCAGCTGATCGTAGGCGTCCAGACTGACGCGGTTGACCTCGGTGAAGACCTCCATCGCCCGCTCCCACCGGCGGTTGGTGCACTGCCGGGCGAACGCGATCAGGAACGCCCAGAGCCGCCGGTCGACAGTGGGCGGGATGGCCACCGGCGAGGAGCGGTCGAAGAGCGAGGCGATCCCGTAGCGCAGGATCGACGGCTCGGCCAGGGGCAGAGTGAAGGCCGGGTTGAGCATCCCCGCGTTCCCCCAGGAGGAACCGGCGGCGACCCCGGTGCGGTCGACGACGGTCACGCCGACCCCGCGCTCCTGTAGGAACCAGGCCGCGGAGAGACCGACCATGCCCGCGCCGACGATGGCGACGTGTGCGGGTGCCGAGCCAACGCTCATCTCAGATACCTCCCCAGTGACGGTGACACGTGAAGTGACATGCGTGGTGTGCGGACAAGCGTGGTGCGCGGTGCGGGTCCCGGCGGGGAGCGCGGCTGGCGGCGCTGGCCCCGGCCGGGGTGGGTCAGGTGAGAGGGCGGCGGGCGGTCTCCGGCATCAGCGCCAGCGGGACGAGGGTGAGCAGGGCGACCAGGATCAGGTAGTACGCGGGCATGTACAGGTTGCCGGTCCGGTTCACCACGAAGGTCATCAACAGCGGTGCCGTGCCGCCGAACACGGCGAAGGAGACGTTGTAGCCGACGGCCACCCCCGTCCCCCGCACCCGGGCGGGGAACAGTGCCGGAAGGGTGGCCGTGGTGGTGCCGAGGATCGGTATGTGGCAGAGCGTGAGGAGGACCAGCCCGGCGAGCGCCCCCTGCCACGTCGCCCGCTCGATGAGGAGGAACGCCGGGTACGTCAGCACCACGTACCCGATGGCCGCGCCCCTCAGCATCGGTCCGCGCCCCACCCGGTCCGAGAGGATCCCGGCGAAGGGTATGCCGAGGGTGAGCAGCCCCCCGGCCACGAACACCAGCAACTGGGCGGTGGACGACGCCATGTCGAGGTCCTCGGACAGGTAACTCGGCAGGTACGTCAGCAGGATGTAGGTGCCGATGCTGGAGTAGACGACGACACCCCCGCAGATCAGCACGCGCGCGCGGTGTGCCGTGAGGGTCTCGCGGAGCGGGCCGCGCGCCCCGGGCTTTTCCTTCGCCAGCGCGTCGAAGACGGGCGTGTCCAGCAGCCGCATCCGCAGGTACAGGCCGATCGTGCCCAACGGCAGGGCGAGCAGGAAGGGAAGGCGCCAGCCCCAGGACTCCATGCTCGCCTCGGACAGCGCGTAGGTGAGCAGGGTGGTGAGGCCGGAGGCCAGCAGGAAGCCCGCGATGGCGCCGCACTCCAGCCAGCTGGCCCAGAAGCCGCGCCGCCGGTCCGGCGCGTACTCCACGACGAAGGTGGAGGCGCCCCCGTACTCGCCACCCACCGCGAAGCCCTGGACGAGCCGGAGCAGGATGAGCGCGAGGGGCGCGAGGACGCCGACGGTGTCGTAGCCGGGGAGGAGACCGATCGCGGAGGTGGCGACGGCCATGGTGAGGATGGTGATCGACAGCGTCCGCTTGCGGCCGATCCGGTCGTTCAACGGCCCCAGCACGAAGGCGCCGAGCGGGCGGATCGCGAAGGCCAGCGCGAAGGTCGCGAAGGAGGCGAGCAGCGACAGACCGGGTTCGGACTGGGGGAAGAACACCTCGCCCAGGACGACGGCCAGATAGCCGTAGGTGGCGTAGTCGTACCACTCGGTGGCGTTTCCGATCATCGCGGCCGTGACGGCGCGACGCCGGGTCGCGGCGTCGAACCGCCGTGCGGCGTCCAGGGTTTCGCTCATGGTGTTCCGTTCCCCTGCCGTGCGTCGCGTTGCCGTGCGTCGGGTGTGCCGTGCGTCGCGCTGCCGTGGGCCGTGCCCGGTCGCCTCCCCGACCGGAATCGCCGTGCTCGCTCCGTTCCTCCCCTCGCGGTGCGCTGTTCCCTCGCGGTGCCCCGCTCACTCACGGAGCCCGGTGCGTTCCGGACGGGTGTGGGGCACCGTTCCGGGAACGTGTGGTCCGTCCCCGGTGCGGCGCGGCCCCAGTCCCTCCCGTCACAGGGGGAGTTGGCCACCCCACGCGACCGTCACGCGGACGGCTCGACGGTCCGCCGTGCCCGGGCCCACCGCGCTGGACCGGCGGGCCCAACGGGCCTCCCCAAACCGGGGGTTCCGGAGCGTGAGTTCCGGAGCACAGTTCGGGAGCAGGTGTTCCGCAGCGGGGGTGGCACGGCGGGGTGGTCCGAACGCCCGTGTACTCAGCGAGAGTTCGGACCCGTCGCGGCCGTCAGAGGGTGATGAGGTCGGCGGCGCCGTGGGTCAACGGCCGCGCCCCGTCCCGCTCCACGACGAAGGTCTGGCTCAGCCCGACGCCGGAGTTGCCGAACGAGCGGAAGGAGCCCGGGATATGGAAGACCATGCCGCTCCGCAGCGGCTCGTCGTTGTCCGGCGTGAGGTAGAACGGGACGCCGTCCATCCAGTGCGGCTTGTGCGCCAGCCCCACCGGATAGCCGAGCAGCCGGTGGAACATGACGTCGTCGGGGAGATCGCCGAGCGCCCAGCTGGCCTCGGTCGCGACGTGTCCGGCCGTCACCCCGTCCCGCGCGTGCTCCAGTACGGCGGCCACGGCGGTCCGCGCGAGTTCCGCCAACCGGGCGTCGGCGGCGCTGAGTTCACCGCGCACCAGGGTCCGCATCACCGGAGCGTGGTAGCGGTGGTGGGTTCCGGCGAACTCGATGAACGTCGGCCCGTCCCCCAGCGGGCGGTCCACCCAGCTGGAGTGCGGGATCCCTCCGCGCCGCCCGGTCGCCACCACCGGGCCCCACGCCGAGGGCGAGTTGGCGTCCCGGTACAGCGCCTCGGCGACGGAGGCCGCGACGGAGGAGTCGGTGGCGTCCGGCTCCCGCGCCGCCACCACGGCCGCCTCGACTCCGGCCTGGGTCGCCACCGCCGCCTGTTCCACACACCGGAGTTCGGCGGGCGAGAGCACCAACCGGGCGCGCTCGACCAGGTAGTCGGGGTGGCGGACCGCGAACCCCTGCTCGCGCAGCAGCTCGACGGCGCGCGGCGGGGTGGAGGCGTGCCCGACCTCGACACCGACCCGGGCCCCCCGCGGCAGCACCGTCGCGGCGTGGCCGAGGAACAGCTCCAGCCCGCGCAGCGCGTCCGCGTAACCGCAGAAGCGGATCTCGTCCACCCGGGAGCTGGCCAGCGCCCGGCCCACCTCCAGGTCGGGAATGTAGAGGTAGGTCTCCGAGGCGGTGACCAGCAGCGGCTGCGGCGCGGTCTCGGCGGTGTAGAACCCGCAGAGGTACTCGACGCTGGACGGCCGGAACACCACCATGGCGTCCAGTTCCGCGTGCGCCATCCGCTCGCGGACGTCCGCCAGCCGGGCCGCGTACTCCTCGTCGGGGAACGCCTGTTCCTCCGCCTCCCGCACCCGCACCGAGGCGGCCTCGGTGAGCCACGAGGGAGTGGACGCGCTGCCCAGCTCCACGATGTTGGGGGAGAACCCGGCCGGTCGGTCGTTGCCCATCTGATCCCCTTCCAAATCCGTCGCGTGTTGTCAGTACGGTCCTACGTACGGTCCTACGGGGTGGTGCGCGATCCGCCGGGCGGGCGCCCGGCGTGTCCTGGCGGGGTACGTTCCCCGTTCCCGTGCCGCACTCCGGTGCCCCGTCCCCGCGCACCGGGGTACGTCCCTCCCGCCCCGCCTCCCCCGTCGCCCTCCGGGCCACCGCCCGCCTCCGTCCGGACGCCCAGGCGGTCGAACCTCGCCTGGCGCGGGCGGAGTTGGGCGCGGAGGATTGAGTGGGTGGGCGCGTGGTGGCTACGGGAGCGGGGTGGAGCGGGAGGTGCGGGACGCCGCGCGCGGGCTGGACGGGCTCGCGTGCGGGCTGCCGCGTCCGGTCCACGGATGGGGTTCAACGGCTGGGGTTCCGCGGATGGGGTTCAACGGGGTACGGACGCGGGCGGAGTTGGGCGCCGAGGCGGGTGTGTGAGTGCGGGTGTGGGGTGTGCCCGGAGGGCCCGGCCGGTGCTCCGGGCGGGGAAGTCCCCGGACGGTCGGGCGGGAGCGGCCGTGGAGCGGAAGCAGCCGTGGGTGGCGGCTACCGGACGCCGGCGCCCGCGTGTCGGTGTGTCACCGTAAGCGGGGGACGGACGGGGGCGGTTCGGTCAGCGGGGCGGCGCCCCTGGGGCGGTCGGAACCGGACGTGCGGTGCGCCGTCAGCCAGCCCATCGGTGTCCTCTCCTAGCGTTCCGGATGCTCTCACCGTGCTTCCGGGACCCCTCGCCACCGGCGCGGAGTGACCCGGTTCCAGCCGTTCACCGATCCCCCTCTGCGTCGCAGTGTGAGTCCCCGCGTTCGTTCACGTCCATTGCAGATTGGTTCAGCGATTGTTTTAGTGATGGTTCATGGAACTCTCGCTGCACCGGTTGCGCATGCTGCACGAGCTGAGCCGGCGCGGGACGATGACGGAGGCCGCCGCCGCGCTGCACTACACGCCCTCCGCCGTCTCGCAGCAACTGGCCGCGCTGGAACGCGAGGTGGGGCTGAAGCTGCTGGAACACGTGGGCCGCCGGGTCCGGCTCACCGAGATCGGCCGGGTCCTCGCCCAGCACGCCGCCGAGGTGCTTGCCGCGGAGGAACGGGCGCGGATAGCGCTGGAGCGGGCGCAGCGCAGCCTCACCGCCGACCTGACCGTCGGGGTGCTGGCGACGCTGGCCGGTTCGCTGGTGCCGCCCACCCTCGCGCTCCTGGCCGAACGCCACCCCGGGGTACGGGTCCGAACCCGCGAACTGGCCCCGGAGGAGACGCAGTCGGCCGTTCGCGACGGCGATCTCGACCTGGCGTTCGTCCTCGACTACCCCGATCACCCCGACGTCCCGGTCTCCTGGGACGCCCACGTGGAGGCGACGCTCGTCGGCGTCGAGCACCTCCATCTGGTCGCGCCCCAGGGGATGTTGACGACTCCGGGCCCGGTGGACCTGGCCGACCTCGCCGACCACTCCTGGGTGGCCTCGGGCACCAGCACCGAGTTCGGCCGGGCGCTGTGGACGATGTGCCGAGCGGCGGGCTTCACCCCGCGCATCGCCCACCAGATGGACGAACAGGCCACGGCGATGGCGATGGTCGCCGCCGGGCTGGGCGTCACCCTCGTCGCGGACCTCGGTCTCTCCCTGCGCCCGTCCGGCGTCGAGGTGTTCCGCTTCGCGAAGCCGCTCCGGCGCCGCGTCATGGTGCTGCGCCGCGCGGCGACCCAGGACCGGCCCTCCGAACGGGCCTTCGTACGCGCCGCGGTGGACGCGGCGGCCGGGCTCGACCTCCGCGAACCCCCCGCCCGCGCCCCCTGACGTCCCCCACCCGACCCGTTCCCTCCTGACCGCCCGCGCCCGGCGGCAGCACCGGGCGGCCCGCACCGGGCGGCCCGCCCGCGCCGGAACCGGCTGCCCCTCGGTGTGACCCAACTCCCCCGCGCCGCCCGCCGCTTGAGTCCCGCCGACAGCAGCGGCCCACCCGCGCCCGGCGGTTCCCCGCATCTGCCCGCGCCGTCCTCCCGCCGCCCCCCCCCGTCGCCCGTGGGCCGCCGGCCGCCGTGCCGCGCTTCCCCCGCTCATCCAACTCGGCCCGGTCCTGTCCCACCTCCCGGCGCGGCCTCGCACGTCCTACCGGTTCGGCTCCCCCAACGCGTCCCAGCCGTCCCACACCCCGCGTTCGCCCCACGTTTCCGGTCCGCGCCGCGTCCCCGGTCCGCCACGCTCCGCCAGGAGGGCGCGCAGGGAGGTTCCCGCCAACGCGCGGATCTCTCGGGACAGATGGGCCTGGTCGGCGTATCCGGCCAGGGCGGCGATCCGCACCGGCGGCAGCCCCTCCCCCGCGAGCGCCAGCGCGCGGCGCATCCGGAGCACCCGGGCGAGCGTCTTCGCGCCGTACCCGAAGGCCGCATGGCAACGACGACGCAACTGCCGCTCGCTCAGCCCCACTTCGTGTGCCACCCCGGCCACCGGGGCGCCCGCGCGCAGCAGCCGGAGCACCGCACCCGGGAGCGGATCGGCGGTGGTGCGCCCCGCCGCCCACGCCGCGCCGCGCGCCAGCGCCCGGCTGGGACGCTCCGCCTCCGCGACCCGCTCCGCGAGTCGCCGCGCCGCGGGCTCCGGCCACACCCGCGCGAGCGGCAGTCGCAGGTCCCGCAACTCGTCGGCCGGGACGCCGAGCACGGACGGCCCGGTACCCGGCGCGAAACGGAGGCCAATGATCCGCTCACCCGGAGCCCCCGCGACCAGGTGCGCCCGGGTGTCCGGCCCGGCGACCACCAGTTCACCCCGGAGCAGCAGCAGGTCCATGCAGCCGTCGGGCAGCACCCGGCCCACGTCCCCCTCGGGGGCCGTCCTCGTCCAGAGCACCGCACCGGGCGGCACTCCCGGCTCCCTCGCCGGGCGTTCCTCGTACATGCCACCAGGCTGCCGCACCGCACCGACACCCCCCGCGCCTCCACCCCCTGGGGCGTCCACCGCCCGACGCCGGGTGGCGCACCCCGCCTGAGGCCAGGTGGCGCACACCGGTCCGAGAGCGCTCGGGCACGCCGGAGCGGACCACGTCCGGCGGAGCGCCGCGCGTCAGGCACCGGGCGGGGGACGTCGGGGGCGGGGGAGGTCAGGCGTCCGGGCACCGGGGTGCCGGTGCGGCGGTGCGCCGCGTCCGTCGGTCATGTTCACGCGGGTGGCCGGTGCGGCGGGCACGAGCCGAGCCGAAAGCCGCGCTCGCGCGGCCTAGAGTGCCGACATGGACGATCCCACCTCAGCCCAGCCGTCCGGACAGCGCCCCGAGGGCGACCCGGGACGGCGACCGGCGGCGCCCGGGGCCGGGCCCGGAGAGCGGTCCATGGAGGGGCCCGGGGAGATGCCCGTGGACGGGCCGGGAGACAGGCCCAGCCTCGTGGAGACGCTGGAGCTGCGCCGACGGCCCGAGGGCGGCTGGTACCGCGAGACCTGGTCGTGCGCGCACCAGCTGCGTCCGGAGGACTACCCCGGGGCGCGAGCGTCCGCCACCCTCGGCTACCTGCTGCTGCGGCCCGGCGAGGAGACCAGCTGGCGCACCCTCCGCTCGGACGAGATCTGGCTGCACCACACGGGCGGTCCCGTCACCCTGCTGTTCGGCGGCACGGGGAGCCGTCCGTCCACCATGCCGACGACCGCGACGCTCGGCCCGGACCTGGCGGCCGGTCAGCAGCCGCAGCTACGGGTGCCGGGCGGCGCCTGGCGGTCCGCCCGCTGCGACGGCCCCACCGAGACGCTGATGACCTGCCTCGTCTCGCCCGGCTTCCACCCGGACGACCGCACCGTGTACACGGAGCCCGGGCCGGTTCCGCCCGCCGAGCCGACCGAGGCCCACCTCAACGAGCCGCCGGGGGAACCGCCGGACTGAACCGCCCGCCCACACCGCCGCTCCCGCGCACTCCCGCCCCCTCGCCCCTCGCTCGGGGGGCTCCCCACCGAGGCCGCCCCGGGCGATCCGCGTCCCCACCCACCGGATCCCCAACTCCCTTGGGAGACCTGGTTCTTGTGGCTACGGGATCACCCGTGGACGCCTGCTGACCGCCCTCTCGGCCAGGCTTCCCCGTACTTCCCTGGACCTGCCCGTACTTCCCTGGCCCTGCCTGGACCTGCCCGGAGACCTGCCTGGGTTTCTCGGGTTCCCGGTGGCCTCCCCTGGTCTCCCGGTCCCGGCGGCGGTTCAGCCGCCCCGCAGGGTCACGCCGTACCGCGTCCGCAGGCGGTGGATCTCCCACCAGGCGATCGCCGTCACCGACGCGGGCCCGCCGACGAGCACCACGTACGCGATCGCCGGAGGCCCGGCGGGCAGCCCGCCGATGGCGGCGTACTCCCAGACCAGCACGCTCGCCAGCAGGGCCGGAAGCGCCGGATGCACGGCGGCCGCGCCGAAGCCACTGCGTACGACGGAGATCGACGCGAACACGAAGAGGAACAGCGACCAGGCCGTGGCCGCGAAGCAGGCCATCACCCACAGCACCTCAACTCCCTGACTGTGCGAGGGTGTCGCCTCACTCAGCAGCAGGAAGCAGGCGGGTACGAGCGCCAACACGCCCAGGAACCGCAGGAGTTTGCCCAGCGGCGTCCGGAGGGCGCTTCGCATGGCGCGCCGCCGGGCCGGATACGAGCACGCGATGAGGACGCCCACCACCACGGGCGCACTGACGATGAGCAGCCAGGGCGCGACGAAGAACACCAGCCACCGTTCCGCCGCCTGCTCCATCACGTCCTCGGCGGTGCCGAAGACCATGAGCACCCCGAACGACACCAGCGCCGCCGACCACACCCGGAACCGCTTGACCCGGGCCACCGCCCGGTCGTGGGCGCGGATCGGAACGCCCGGGCCGAAGATCCGGTACGAGGCGAGCCGCGCGCTCCGCGCGAGCGCGTACAACCCCAGGAAGGGGGAGAGGAGTAACAGCAGCGGCGACAGGAACAGCAGCAGGGGCGCGGGCACCCGGGTGACCAGCCACCACACGGACGGCCAGCGCCGGAAGCCTCCCGGCGCGTCCGGGTCCGGGGAGGGGGGCGGCGGCCCCGGCGGCGGTACGGGTGGCCGCGGGCCCGGCGTCGGTTCGGGCGGCCGCGGCCCCCATCCGGGTCGTACTCCGGTCACTGCGCGCTCCTCCCCCAGCCCCTCCCGAGGGCGCCTGGTCCCGGCGCCCCGGGTGCGTACCCCCGTAAGACGCCGGACCGCCCGACGCGGTTCGACCGGATTCGGCCGGAGGGGAACGCGGTCGGCCGGGCCGGGGGGTGAGGTGGTGGGGCCTGGCCCCGCCACGGTGCGAGACGGGCCCCGGCACGGTGGGACGCGGCGGCGCGAGGCGGCCCTCCGCCGCCGGTGGGCAGCGCTTGCGGATCGCCCGCGACCAGCCACGATGGAGGGATGGACGATCTCACGTCGCTCGCCGACGAGCACCTGACGCGGGCCAGGTCCGACCCCCACGGGCGCAGCGCCCAGCTGTTCCTGCACGACGGGCCGCTGCGGCAGAGCGTCATCGCGCTGACCGCTGGGGCCGCGCTGGACGAGCACGGCGCGCCCCCGGCCGCGAGCCTCCTCGTCCTCCGGGGCCGGGCGCTGCTCACCACCGAGGATCGGGAGCAGGAGCTGAGCGCCGGGCACATCCAGCGCGTCCCGCAGCTCCGGCACGGACTGCTCGCGGTGGACGACACCGTCGTCCTGCTGACGACGGTCACGGGCGGCTAGCCCACCCGCTCGGGCACCGGTTCGTACCGTTCGGGCGCCGTCCCGGTGCCGTTTCGTACCGTTCGGAGGCCTTCCCGGCGCCCGTTACGGCCGCCCCCACGGCCGCCGCGGCCGGTGTTTTCGCGCCACCTCGACTGATACTCCCGCAGTGATTAGCCTCCGTCCTACTCGGCAGCTGAGGAGTGCGACGTCATGGGCTGGACAGCGCGGAACATCCCGGACCAGACGGGCAGGACGGCGGTGGTGACCGGCGCGAACAGCGGCCTCGGCTTCGTGACCGCCCGCGAGTTGGCGCGCCGCGGCGCCCGCGTGGTGCTCGCCTGCCGGGACGCGGAGCGTGGCCGGATCGCGCGGGAGCGGCTGCGCCGGACGCTGCCCGAGGCCCACACCGAACTGCGGACGCTGGACCTCGCCGACCTGGCGTCCGTGCGGCGCTTCGCCGAGGAACTGCCGGACGAGCGGCTGGACCTGCTGGTCAACAACGCGGGCGTGATGGCGCTGCCGTACCGCAGGACGGCGGACGGCTTCGAGACGCAGTTCGGCGTGAACCACCTGGGGCACTTCGCGCTGACGGGGCTGCTGCTGGAGCGGCTGCTGGCCGCCGAGGCGCCCCGGGTCGTCACCGTCTCCAGCGGGCTGCACGCGCTGGCCAACATCGATATCGGCGACCTCAACAGCGAGCACACCTACCGGCGTTGGGTCGCCTACGCCCGGTCGAAGACGGCCAACCTGCTCTTCACCCACGAACTGGCGCGCCGGGCCGCCAGCCGCCGGCTGACGGCCGCCGCCGCCCACCCCGGTTACGCCGCGACCGAACTCCAGACGCGAGCCGCCCGGATGGAGGGACACCGGATGCGGGAGCGGCTCGCCGGACTCGGCAACCGGGCGTTCGCACAGCGCGCGGAGGCGGGCGCGCTCCCCACGCTGTTCGCGGCGTGCGCGCCGGGCGTGCGGCCCGACTCGTTCACGGGGCCACGGCTGCTCGGTGTGCGCGGCACCCCGGCCCCGTCCTGGCGGATGGGGTGGACGCGGAACGACACGGCGGGTGAGCGACTGTGGGCCGCCTCCGAGCAGTTGACCGGGGTGCGCTACCCGGCGCTGTGACCGCGCGCCCTCCGCTCCGGAGCGCCCACGCTCCGGGGCGGCCGCCCGCCCGTCCCCGACCATTCCCGACCCTCCGGAGCGGAGGGCTCCGAGACCGAGGAGGGAGACCCGGTGCTCAGCGTGCTCGTGGTGGACGACGACTTCATGGTGGCCCGGCTGCACAGCACCCTGGTGGAGCGGGTTCCCGGGTTCCGGGTCGCCGGGGTGGCGCACAGCGGGTCCACGGCGCTGGAGGCGGCCCGCAGGGAACGGCCCGACCTCGTACTGCTCGACATGTACCTGCCCGACATACCGGGCCTCGCGGTACTGCGCGCCCTGCGGGGCGGCGCCTGGGAACCCGCTGGACCGGACGAACCACTGGACGAACTGGACGTGCTGGTGGTGACCGCCGCGCAGGACGCGCGCACGGTGCGCGCCGCCCGGCGGTGTGGCGCCGTGCAGTACCTGATCAAGCCGTTCGAGGGGGTGGAGCTGCGGGAGCGGCTGCTGGACTACGCGGCGGGCCGCCGGGAGAGCGAGGCGCTGACCGCCCCCGGACAGGCCGAGGTGGACCGGCTGTTCGGCGCGGGGGCCGGGGGCGCGTCCGCGCGGGGCACCCGCGCGAGGGCGGCGCCGGGCGCGGGCCGCGACACCGGACGGGACGGAGCCCGCGCCTGGCCGAAGGGGCTGACGGAGCAGACCGCCTCGCTGGTGCGCGGCGCGCTGGAGTCCCTCGGGGAGGAGGGGAGCCTGTCCGCCTCGGAGTGCGCCGAACTGTGCGGGCTGTCCCGGGTGAGCGCGCGCCGGTACCTGGAGCACTTCACCACCGTCGGGGAGGCGCGGGTGTCCCTGCGCTACGGCACGACCGGACGGCCCGAGCGCCGGTACCACCACACCGGCCCACGCGGCGGATCGATGGCCCACGCCCCGGACGCCACCGGAACACCCAGCGCTCCCCTCCGGCAACTCCCGCCCCTCCCATAACGGAACAGAGCCTCTATTTCTGCCAATCCGGCCATTCACGGCCCTGATCGCGCACCACGGATGTAACCCCCGCGTATGGGGTGTTGTCCGCACACGGATCGCTACCACCCCGAATCGGGCAGCCGGATCCGGTGACCCTGAACCGCGCACCCGAAGCCGGGCACCCTCGGAGCGAACAAGAGAAATGCCCGATTCGGGGCGTATGTTCCCAAGGTGCACCCAGAGGGGCCGACTCGGACGGGAAGGCGCGAGGACCCCCACACGAGGGACGCGGCGACGTGAGAGCTGTCACATCCGATCAACCGACGGAACCGCCGCGACCGTCCGACACTCGGCCTCCCTCTCCGTCAACGACGCCGCTGACCGGGACACTTGAGGACGCATCTCACTGAACGTCACGCTCCGCACGAGTTGTGTGCACCGGGGCAATTTCACCGAACGCCTTGTGGCGGGGATTTCCGCCTGATTAGCGTGCATCCGCCGACGCGTTCTCCATGCGCCGGTCTCACCGCCGGAAACGCCGAGTCCCGCCGTCCGGTGGCCGAGAACACCACGAACACACCGCGGCGGGAGCGGGGGAACCAGGTAAGCGCCGCACCGTGCGTCACCGCACAGCGCGGCTTGGGGTGAAGCCGTCCACGCGCCCCGCGCGGGACGGCCGGGCAGCTCCAGCCCGAATCCGACAGCTCACCTCGCAGGCGCAGGAGAGGAACAGACCCATGTCTGGACTGTCTGGACGGGGGCGGCACCGCCGCCAGCCCGAACGGCGCATCCGCCGCCGTATTTCCCGCGCCTCGCTCGCCGTCACCGCTGGCGGCGCGGGCATCGCGCTCCCGCTGCTCGGCGCGGGCAACGCACAGGCCGCCTCGGTGAGCACCTGGGACAAGGTCGCCCAGTGCGAGTCGACCGGCAACTGGTCCATCAACACCGGCAACGGCTACTACGGCGGCCTCCAGTTCGCCCAGAGCACCTGGGAGGGCTACGGCGGCACGCAGTACGCGCCGCGCGCCGACCTGGCCACCAAGGACCAGCAGATCACCGTCGCCGAGAAGGTGCTCGCCGGGCAGGGCCCGGGCGCCTGGCCGCTGTGCGGCCCCAAGGCCGGACTCAGCCAGAACAGCGGCGCCCCGCAGGTCTCACCGGACCGTGGCGAGGCGGACCGCTCCGAGCGCGGTGAACGCCGCTCGGCGCAGGGCGGCGAGCAGGCCACGCCGAAGAAGCCGAAGGCCGAACAGCCGAAGGCGGCACAGCCCAGCCAGCCGCGGAGCGACGCCGGTTCGCACCGCGTGGTCAGCGGGGACACCCTGCACACCATCGCCGAATCCCGTGACCTGCGCGGCGGTTGGGAGCGGCTGTACGAGGCCAACCGGAAGACGGTCGGTTCCGACCCGGACCTGATCTACCCCGGACAGAAGCTGACCCTGTCCGGCGCGAAGGCGTCCGGTGCGGCCTCCGGCCAGGAACGCTCCTCGGCTCCCGCCGAGCGGAAGGCCCCGCAGAAGGCCGACCGTTCCGTCTCCACCCAGTCCGCCTCCGGCGGCAACGGCGCGTACACGGCGCCGGTCGACGCGAGCACCAGCACCCCCTACGGCGCGTCCGGCGGCAGCTGGTCCAGCGGCAGCCACACCGGAGTCGACTTCTCGGCCTCCTCCGGCACCCCCGTCAAGGCGGTCACCTCCGGCATCGTCATCTCGGCGGGCTGGGGCGGCGCCTACGGGAACGAGGTCGTGGTGCGCCACGACGACGGCAAGTACACGCAGTACGCGCACCTGTCCTCGCTGTCGGTGCGCTCCGGCCAGCAGGTCGACACCGGCGAGCAGCTGGGGCTGTCCGGCTCCACCGGCAACAGCACCGGCCCGCACCTGCACTTCGAGGTGCGCAACGGTCCGAGTTACGGCGCGGACATCGACCCGCTCGGCTACCTGCGGGCCCACGGCGTCGCACGCTGACCCACCGGCCCCCCTCCGACCGCGCCGGCCCCCTCCGGATGCCCGGTACCTCCCCTCGGAGGTACCGGGCATCGGCGTCTCCGGACGGGGGTGCGGCCGCCCCAGAGTACGGCGGGCGGGAACGGCGCACGGGAGAACGTCCTTCGGTGAGGCTCGCGTTGACGCCGACGTCACCTCCTAACGTGGTGTCCCTCCCCGGGAGATCCGGCCGCGGCACGGTGCGGCACCCGACACGGTGCGCCCGGCACGGTGCGGCGCCCACCCCGGGTGGGCGCGGGGACGGACGGCCGGCCCGGACAGCGGACGACGGGAGGGGAGACGAGTGCGGATCGGGGAACTCGCGGAACGGGCGGGGACGACCACGCGCACACTGCGCTACTACGAGGCGCGCGGGCTGCTCCCCGCCCGCCGGGACGCGCGCGGCCACCGCACCTTCGACGCGGAGGACCTGCGGCTGCTCCAACAGATCCGTCTCCTCCAGGACTTCGGATTCGGCCTGGAGGACACCCGGCCGTTCGTCGAGTGCCTGCGCGCCGGGCACCCGGCGGGCGACTCCTGCCCGGCCTCCCTCGCGGTGTACCGGCGGAAGCTGGACGAGCTGGACGCGTGCATCGCACAGCTGCGGGAGGCACGGGAGCGACTGGGAGACCGGCTGGCCAGGGCGGAGCTGGAGGCCGCCGCACGCCTGCCCGAACCACCCGAGCCCCGCTGCGAGTTGACGGGCACGGCGGTGGATCCCCCGCGAGCCGAGGATCACCCCTCGGCCTGAGCGCGACAGGGCAGCCGGAGACCGTACGGCCCGTTCCCGTACATCCGGCATCCGAAGCACATCCACAACAAGGCAGGCTGGAAGGTGGAGAACATGACGGGACAACGGGAAACCCCCGCACACGGGACCGCCGCACCCACACGGCCCCCACGGACACCGCCCTCCCTCCCCTCCTCCCATCCGTCGCAGCCATCCCCACGGGTCGGTCGCTCCCCGGCGGAGGACGGTCCCGCGGGTCCGGGGAGCGCCAGCGGCGCGGGCGGGGACGGAGAGGTCGTACGGGCCAGCGACGCCACGTTCCGTGACCTCGTACTGAACGCGGACGTTCCGGTGCTGGTGAAGTTCACCGCGGCCTGGTGCGGTCCCTGCCGGGCACTCACCCCGGTACTCGCCGAGATCGCCCGCGAACGGGCGGGCGAACTGCGCGTCGTCGAGCTGGACGTCGATCACGATCCGGGTACCCAGTCCGCCTACGGGGTGCTGTCGACCCCGACGCTGATGCTCTTCCGAGGTGGGGAGCCGGTGCACTCGCTGGTGGGCGCCCGCCCCAAACGGCGGCTGCTCCAGGAACTGGACGCGGTGCGCTGACCACCCGGCAGCGAGACCGGCGCCCGACGGACGGAACTGTCCGGAGGGCGGAGAGGCCCCGGGACGGTCCGGGAAAGCCCCGGGGGAGGCCCCAGGGAGAGGCCCTGGGGAGGAGGAGCCGGGAGAGGGTTCGGGAGAGGATCCTTTGGAGGGACGAGCCCGGCCGGAAGACGTCCGGAACAGGACGGAACAGGACGGAACAGGCCGTGGCGACGGTTCGGCGGGTTTCGGTTACGTCCCGTCAGGTCTCCAAACGCACGGCGTACGCCTCCAGTTGGTACGCCGCGAAGGTCCCGGGCTCCCAGTCCTCCACCAGCACCTCCCTCTCGCTGGTCCAGACGTAGGCCCAGCCGTACCCGCCCTCGCCCAGGTGGAGTCGGCGCAGTTCGTAGTCGTCGTCCTCGAAGTCGTCCAGCAGGCGCCATTCGGCCGGGGTCAGCCCGGTGAGCAGCCGCCCACGGACGGTTCCCGCCGCGGGGACGAGGCCCGGGTAGGGCCGGTCGCGCAGGGCGGCCGCCCGCCAGCCTGGGGCGGTGGCCGGGCGTCGTGCGGGCGCGCGGCCGAGGAGCGCGCGCAGGATGCGGGGAAAGAGCAGGGTGCCGTAGACGAACAGGGTGTCCGGGGCCACGGCGAGCCGATGACCTGCGTGGGGGGCGTGGTGCGCCCGAGGGATGTCGGGGAACTCGTCGGCCATGGGGGGCGGTTCACCTCCGTACGGTCGGGGTGGGTCGGCGCCGCACCCTGCCGACCGGGGGAAAGGTTCCCGGCGCGACCGGCACCGGAAACGCCGGTGCGCGCCAGGCTGGGGGTCGTGTGTCTCAGTCGCCGCTCCCCTCGCGGACGGCCGTGCCGAGGGCGAGTGGCGCGGCGGCCGCCCACGCCTGCGGGGAGCAGGCGTGCGGGTAGGGCACGGGGTGCGGATGCTCGGCGCAGGCGTACCCGGCGACGGCCTCGGGCAGCCGGTATCCGGTGTGCGCGGCCATCGCGATCTGGGCCCGCGCGACCTCGGTGGCCTGTTCGCGCATTCCATAGCGGGCGAGTCCGAGGGCGATGACCGCGTTGTCGTGCGGCCAGACGCTTCCCCGGTGGTAGGAGAGCGGATGGTAGGCCCCCTGTGCGGCGGCGACGGTGCGGACGCCCCAGCCGGAGAAGAAGTCCTCCTCCAGCAGGCGGCGTCCGACGGTCTCCGCCGAGGCGGGGTCGAGGACTCCGGACCAGAGGAGGTGTCCGGCGTCCGAGGAGAGGGCGTCCACGCGTCTGCCCTCGCCGTCCAGTGCCAGAGCCGGGAAGTGGGCCTCCGGCATCCAGAAGTCCCGCAGGAAGCGGCAGCGCAGCTCCTCCGCCGTCTTCTCCAGCCGCTCCGCGTGGGCGGGGTCCGCCCAGACAGTGCGGGCCAGCCAGGCGGTTCGGCACAGCGCGTCATAGGCGTAGCCCTGGGGAGCGGCGGCGGTGACGGTGCCCTTGACCTCGGCGCCGTCGGCGAAGCAGATGGCGCCCGGTGAGTCCTTCCAGCTCTGGTGGGAGAGTCCGCGTTCGTTGGACTGGTATCTCAGGTAGCCGTGGGCGCGCAGGCCACCGTCCCGGAACATCCACTCCACAGCGGCGCGGGCGTGGGGTTCCAGGCGCCGCGCGAGCGCGGTGTCGCCGGTCTGCTCGGTGTAGGCGCCGAGTAGTACGAGGAAGAGCGGGGTGGCGTCGACGGAGCCGTAGTAGCGGCCGTAGGGCACCTGGCCGAAGTGGGCGAGTTCGCCGTGCCGCACCTCGTGCACGATCTTTCCGGGTTCGGCTCCGGGCCCCGCGCCGGACTCGGGACTCCGCCCCGGGACGGTGGAGTTGGAGTCGGGGTCGGATCCGGGGCCGGAATCGGGGCCGGGGTCCGGGTCGGTCGAGCCGGGGCCGGTGGGCCGGGTGCCGGTGGCTGGTCCGATGTCGGTGGTGATCTGGGTGGCGGCGAGGGCGGGCAGGGTGGCGGCGGCGAAGGCGGGCGCGTACGGCAGGGCGAACAGCGAGGCGAGCAGGGCGTCCCGGCCGAAGAGAGCGAGGAACCACGGCACTCCGGCGGCGGGCACCCACAGCCGCTCGGCGTCCAACCCCCGTGCGGGAACGCGTAGTTCGTGCAGGTCGCGCAGGCCCTGCGCGCAGGCGCGGGCGAGTTCGGGCCAGCCCTCGCGGACGCCGGGCAGGAGCGCGGTGGGGCTGCCGGGCGCTCCGGCCGTCTCCGACTGTGCCTCGGGGGACGGTGGTTCGGCGGTTACCTCGCTCTCCGGGACGCCGTGTGGGTAGGCGGTGACGCGCAGCGCTATCTCGGCTGATCCGTGCGCCGGTAATCTCAGGTCCCAGACGAGCTGCCGGGCGCCGCTTCCGGTGTCTCCGACACCGTCCGGTGGCGGGTGGGCGGTGACGGTGGTGCGGGAGTGCCACTCGCGGCGCCGGTAGCCGAACTCCACGCCGTCGGGGCGGGTTTCGCGGGTGCGCACGGCGTGGGGCTTCTCGTAGCAGCGGTGGTCGGACCGGAGTTCGAACTGGTCGGCGAAGTCGACGTCCACGGTGAGGGCCAGGCGCGCGGTGACGGCGGCCGAGCGGTTGTTGGCCAGCCGGAGGCGTTCGGTGAAGGTGCTGGCGCGCACCGACTGTTCGCGGAAGACGGTGTGGGCCGGGGGGTCGGCGCGTCCGCTGGGTGGGGTGAGGACGCAGGACGTGGTGGCCCCGCCTCCCTCGGCGGCGGGCACGAGCACCGCGGGGGTGGTGCCCTCGACGGTGAGTTGCCAGCGGCTGAGATGGCGGGCGTCCCGGACGAAGAGGCCGTCCGGGGCGATGCCGCGCTGCCCGGTGATGTCGCCGGAGCGGGTCAGCGCGGCGAAGGTGCCGCTGTGTACCAGGATTCGGTAGTCCGTCGTGTTCATCGTGCTCCTCCGGTGGGTGCGCCGCCCGGCGGGACGGGCGGGGTGTGCGGCGGGTCGAGGGTGGGTGCCGTGGTCCGGCTGAACTCGCGGGACCCGCGCGCCTCCTCCGTGATCGGGTCGGGAAACTCTGCGAACTCGGGGAACTCGGGGAACTCGGAGGTGGAGGCGGCGCGGAGCACACTGTGCCGCAGCGCCTCCGTCTCCCGGGTCTGTCCGTGCTGCCGCTGTCCCCGGTCCGGAAACCCGTTGACGTTGAACCAGACCGGGCCCCACCAGCGTCGGACCGGGCCGAAGCTCGGGCCGTCGAGCGCGCTGCGGAGCACCGATCGGGTGATTCCGCCCCGCCCGAAGTGGCGGCCGGTGGCGGTGCGCCGGGGCGCCCCGGCGCAGACGGTGGTCTCGACGTGCCGGGGTGCGCCGCTCGCGGCGCCCGCACCAGATGGCGCCCGGACGTCCCCGCCGGGGTGGTAGGCGGCCAGGGGCGCGTCGGGGTCGGAGGCGATGCGGGGGATGCGGCCGTCGGACCACGGAGCGACGAGCGGCGTTTCCCGTTCGCCCCGGGGCGCGGGCGGTGGAGCCATGGCGCGGTCCGACGGCGCGGAAGGCGGAGTGCCAACTCCCCTGGTGGGGGTGGAGGTTGCTGGAAGGGACGGTGGAACGCCCGGTCCGGTGGCGGATCGGCACCCGCTGGGCGCGGACGGCGAGGCCGGTTTCCACGGGGCGCTCCCTGGGACGGGGACGTGGGCGGGCGCGCGGATCCTGGTTCCGGCGAGTGGCCCCTACCACCGCACCCCGGGAGGGTGACCGGTTTCGGCCGGACCAAGCCTCCCGGCGGCGGGGCGTCGGGGTCACCGGTGCGCACGGGAGCGCGCGGGGCGGTGGGCGTCCGGGGCGGCTCCCCGGTACCAACCCCCGCTGGTCAGCGGGCCCTCCCGTCACCACCGGACGGCCACCACCGGACGGCGCCGCGCCGGGTACGCCGGGGCCCCAGCGCCGGGACTCCGCCGGGCCGGCACCCGGCGGGCCGGCACCCGGGCGGGCCGGGGGCGCGGGGCCGACGGCACCGGCGGGCGCCGCCGCACGCGGTCGCGCGGGACGAACCGACGGAGCCCCCTCGCCGCCGTGCCTGGCACGGCCCGGGACGCTCGCGGGGCCGTCCGCGAGGACCGCGAACGGCCAGGCGCCGCGAACGACCGCCGCTGAACGGCCGCGTACGCGTCACGACCGCCGCTGGCCACCGCCCTGGACGCGCGGCTCCGACGGCCGCCCGGACGCGCCGGAACAGCCGTCCGGCGCGGACACCGGCCAGACGCCCGGACGCGCCGAGCGCGCGACGCCGGGACCCTCGCCGGCTCCACGCCCCGGGTCCCGCCGGGTCCACGGGTGCCGCCTCGTTCTGTCTGATGGACGAGCAAAGCTAGCTTCGCGGCACCCCGGGAACAAGCGCGCATACGAGACAGCGGGGACGGAAACGCGCCGTCGGCGACGGCGCCGGGGCGTCCCGGCCGTCCCCGCCGCTTCCCCGGCCTGGCGGGGCCCGGCGGGGTCACCCACGGGGAAGGGCGAGGGGCCGTCGGCCTGTTGAGGTCGACCGCCGGCCCCGGGCCGTCGACACCCCGTACGGGGAGAGCCACACGGGAGGGCGCGCGCGGCGCCCGGGCGGCGGCTTCCCGTGGAGCGCCTCGCCAGCTCGACCGGATTTCGCCCCCTGGCCACGCGACGGGCGCGTCATTCCGCCCCACGCTCGGCACCGGTGGCCGCCCCCGCGCGGGCGCCCGCACCCGCGCGGGCGGGCGTCCCCGCCTCCGGGGCCCGTCTCAGATGAGCGACCCCACGCCTCCCCTCCCCCACACCGCTCCCCTGTCCCACTCCTTCTCCCGCGTCCCACGTCCGGCCCGCTCCCGCCGCGCGCTCACCCCGACGGGCACTCGCGAGCTGGTTACGGGCGCCGGTGCCCGG
This sequence comes from Streptomyces sp. AJS327, assembly GCF_013450295.1. Taxonomy (GTDB): domain Bacteria; phylum Actinomycetota; class Actinomycetes; order Streptomycetales; family Streptomycetaceae; genus Streptomyces. Next base: position 783,974 of record NZ_SKBR01000001.1, on the reverse strand, counting down.
CCGTCCGCGCCCTCTCGACGCCGCCAGTTCGCGGCTACTCCTCGGTCGTTCCATCCCGTTCGCCCCGGATCGCACCGGTCGGGGCGGGCGCCGCCGCCCCCGTGGGTCCCGCGCGAGGCGGGGATTCGGGCGCCGGGAGCGGGTGGGCGCGTGGGGTGGTGGCCCCGGCTCCCGGGGCGTCCGCATGGTGGACGAAGCGCCCCCCGAGCGCGTGATTCTCGCCACCTTGATCAGACCCCCGCTCATATGAGCGCTCACATGTGAGCTGTAGACCTCCAAGGAGCAGGGCGCCACTTTACTGAGCCTTGGTTTACTTGCCGAAGGTGCACATCAGACATACCTCGTCATACTGGGTTACCAAGACACCACAGTTCCTCATCCCTTCTTAGTTACCTGAAGTGTTTCCCAGAACCCGTTGAGCGCCCTACTACTTGGATCATTTGGCGGGAGCCCGGTTACAGGCATGTGACGTGCTGCTGTACGTATCCGGATGCCTTCGATCTGGGTACGCTCCCGGCCGTCAGGGCAACCGTCCACGAGGAGTCGAGTCCCGTGCCGGATCACGCAGTAAACGCAGCAAGCGCGGTGGACAGCACCCCGCGGAAGTTCGTCTACGACTTCGCCGAGGGGAACAAGGACCTCAAGGACCTCCTCGGCGGCAAGGGCGCCAACCTCGCCGAGATGACCAACCTGGGCCTCCCCGTCCCACCCGGGTTCACCATCACCACCGAGGCGTGCAAGGTCTACCTGGACTCCGGCGACGCGCCAGCCGAACTGCGCGACGAGGTCAGCGCCCATCTCGCGGCGCTGGAGAGCCGGATGGGCAAGAAGCTCGGGCAGGCCGACGACCCGCTGCTGGTCTCCGTGCGGTCCGGTGCCAAGTTCTCCATGCCGGGCATGATGGACACCGTTCTGAACATCGGCCTCTCCGACGACTCGGTGCACGGGCTCGCGGCGCAGTCCGGGGACGAGCGCTTCGCCTGGGACTCCTACCGGCGGCTCATCCAGATGTTCGGCAAGACCGTCCTCGACGTGGACGGCGACCTCTTCGAGGAGGCGCTGGAGGAGGCCAAGCGGGGCCGGGGCGTCAGCACCGACGTGGAGCTGACCGCGCCGGACCTCAAGGAGCTGGTCGAGCGGTTCAAGGGCATCGTCGAGCGGTCCGCCGGACGGGGCTTCCCGCAGGACCCCAGGGAGCAGATGGACCTCGCGGTCCGCGCGGTCTTCGACTCGTGGAACGGCGAGCGCGCCCGGCTCTACCGCCGCCAGGAGCGCATCCCGCACGACCTGGGCACCGCAGTCAACGTCTGCTCGATGGTGTTCGGCAACCTCGGGCCGGACTCGGGCACCGGCGTCGCGTTCACCCGCGACCCGGCCAGCGGCCAGCAGGGCGTCTACGGCGACTACCTCCAGAACGCCCAGGGCGAGGACGTGGTGGCCGGGATCCGCAACACCGTCCCGCTCGCCGACCTCGAAGAGCTCGACGCGGCCTCCTACCGGGAGCTGCTCGGGATCATGGAGACGCTGGAGACGCACTACAAGGACCTGTGCGACATCGAGTTCACCATCGAGCGGGGCAAGCTCTGGATGCTCCAGACCCGCGTCGGGAAGCGCACCGCCGCGGCGGCCTTCCGGATCGCCGTGCAACTGGTGGACCAGGGGCTGATCAACGAGGCGGAGGCGCTCCAGCGGGTGCGGGGCGCCCAGCTGGCGCAGCTGATGTTCCCCCGCTTCGACCGGGACGCCGAGTCGGAGACGCTCGGGCGCGGCATAGCGGCCTCGCCCGGCGCCGCCGTCGGACAGGCCGTCTTCGACTCGGACACCGCCGTAGAGCGGGTCCGCGCGGGTGAGCGGGTCATCCTGATCCGCCGGGAGACCAACCCGGACGACCTCGACGGGATGATCGCCGCCGAGGGCATCCTGACCTCCCGGGGCGGCAAGACCTCGCACGCCGCGGTCGTCGCCCGGGGGATGGGCAAGACCTGCGTGTGCGGCGCGGAGGAGCTGGAGGTCGACCTGAAGCGGCGGCAGCTGACCGCGCCGGGCGGGCTGGTGATCCGGGAGGGCGACGTGCTGTCGATCGACGGCACGACCGGCGCCGTCTACCGGGGTGAGGTGCCCGTGGTGGCCTCGCCCGTCGTCGAGTACTTCGAGGGCCGGACCGACCCGGAGGCGGACGGCGCCACCGACGAGCTGGTGCAGGCCGTGCACCGGCTGATGACCTACGCCGACCGCGTGCGTCGGCTGCGGGTGCGGGCCAACGCCGACAACGCGGAGGACGCGGACCGGGCGCGCCGGTTCGGGGCGCAGGGCATCGGCCTCTGCCGTACGGAGCACATGTTCCTCGGTGACCGGCGCGGCCTCGTCGAACGGCTGGTGCTGGCGGACACCGACGGCGAGCGGGAGGAGGCGCTGAAGGCGCTGCTGCCGCTCCAGAAGGGCGACTTCGTCGAGCTGTTCGCCTCGATGGACGGGCTGCCGGTCACCGTCCGGCTGCTGGACCCGCCGCTCCACGAGTTCCTGCCGGACCTGACCGAGCTGTCCGTGCGGGTGGCGCTGGACGAGTCGCGCGGGACCGTCTCCGAGCAGGACACCCGGCTGCTCGCGGCCGTGCAGCGGCTGCACGAGCAGAACCCGATGCTGGGGCTGCGCGGGGTACGGCTCGGGCTGGTCATCCCGGGGCTGTTCACCATGCAGGTGCGGGCCATCGCCGAGGCGGCGGCGGAACGCCGCGCCGCGCAGGGCGACCCACGGGCCGAGATCATGATCCCGCTGGTGGGCACCGTGCAGGAGCTGGAGCTGGTGCGGGACGAGGCCACCGCGGTCATCGCGGAGGTGGAGGCGGAGTACGGCGTCGAGCTGGCGCTCACCGTGGGCACCATGATCGAGCTGCCGCGGGCGGCGCTGACCGCCGGGCAGATCGCGGAGTGCGCCGACTTCTTCTCGTTCGGCACCAACGACCTCACCCAGACCGTGTGGGGCTTCTCCCGGGACGACGTGGAGGCCAGCTTCTTCACGTCGTACCTGGAGAAGGGCGTCTTCGGCGTCTCCCCGTTCGAGACCATCGACCGCGACGGGGTGGGCGCCCTGGTGCGGCAGGCGGCCGAGGCGGGCCGCGCCGTGCGGCCGGACCTCAAGCTCGGGATCTGCGGCGAGCACGGCGGCGACCCGGACTCGGTGCACTTCTTCCACGAGGCCGGGCTGGACTACGTCTCCTGCTCCCCGTTCCGCGTACCCGTCGCCCGGCTGGAGGCGGGCCGGGCCGCGGCGGACCCGTCGAGCAGCGACAGCCGCTGAGGCGGCGCTCCACACCTCCGGGTCCGTCCACCGCACCCCGACCCTCAACCGCGGTGGACGGTCCCGGACTCCGAAAGAGAGGGCGGCACCCGTGCGGGGGTGCCGCCCTCCGGACGTCGCCCGGACGGCGTCGGCGGCGCGCGGCCCGGCGGGGAGCGATCGGCGGGGACAGCCCGACGAGGACGGCCGGCGGAGGCGGTCCGCCCGTACGGGCGGGTCAGCCGCCGGAGGTGGCGAGTTCGGCCTCCGGGCTGAGCCCGGCCCCGCAGGCGTAGGGGTCGTCCAGCCAGCCGTCCGGCAGCACCACCCGGTTCCGGGCGTGGGTCCGCCCGCGCGGCCCGTCGGCACCCTCCGGCCAGGGCTGGTCCAGGTCCAACTCGTCGAGCAGCACGCGGAGTTCGTCGAGGGAGGCGGCGACGGCCAGCGCGGAGCGCGCCGCCGAACCGACCGAGAAGCCCTTGGTGTACCAGGCGACGTGCTTCCGGAAGTCGATCACGCCCCGGGCCTCGTCGCCCAGCCACTCCCCCAGCAGCCGCGCGTGCCGCACCATCACCTCCGCGACCTCGCGGAGCGAGGGCTCGGCCACCCGGTCCCGTTCCGCCTCGTCGCCGAAGGCGGCCACCAGGTCGCCGAAGAGCCAGGGGCGGCCCAGGCAGCCACGGCCCACCACGACACCGTCGCATCCGGTGTGGCGGGTCATCCGCACCGCGTCCCGGGCCGACCAGATGTCGCCGTTGCCGAGGACCGGGATCTCCGGCACCGCCTCCTTGAGGCGGGCGATGGCGTCCCAGTCGGCGGTGCCGCCGTAGTGCTGCGCCGCGGTGCGGCCGTGCAGCGCGATCGCGGAGACGCCCTCCTCGACGGCGATCCGCCCGGCGTCCAGGTAGGTCAGGTGGTCGTCGTCGATGCCCTTGCGCATCTTCATCGTCACCGGGAGGCCGCCCGCGTTCGCGGTGGCCGCGCGGAGGATGCCGCGCAGCAGCGGCCGCTTGTACGGGAGGGCGCTGCCGCCTCCCTTCCTGGTGACCTTGGGGACGGGGCAGCCGAAGTTCAGGTCGACGTGGTCGGCCAGGTCCTCTTCCGCGATCATGCGGACGGCCCGGCCGACGGTCTCCGGGTCGACGCCGTACAGCTGGATGGAGCGGGGGCGCTCGACCGCGTCGAACCGCACCAGCTGCATGGTCTTCTCGTTCCGCTCCACCAGCGCCCGCGAGGTGATCATCTCGCTGACGAACAGCCCCCGGCCGCCGGAGAACTCCCGGCACAGGGTCCGGAAGGGGGCGTTGGTGATGCCCGCCATCGGCGCCAGCACCACGGGCGGCGTGACCGTGTGCGGGCCGATCTGGAGCTGCTGCGGCATGCGATGACTCTCCTGGACGTTCCGGCCGGGCTGTCCCGGCCCACTCCTGAGGCCCCTGACCGTCCCGGGGCGGGGCCCCGCCCGCGCGGACGGTCCGCCCTCGCGGACGGGCTCGGGCCCGGACCTCCGGGCGGCGGCCGACCTCCCATTGTGGCGCATCCGCCGGTGGCGCATACGCCCGCGCCCGCCGGGCGCGGGCAGGCACGAGCGCCCGCCGGGCGCGGGCAGCCGAAGGGGGCGGCCCCGTGGGACCGCCCCCGTGCGCGGCGCGCGGCTGCCGGGCCGCGCCCGGGGTCAGCAGCCGAGCAGCCGGCCGCCGAGGTAGCTCTCGACCTGGTCCAGCGAGACCCGCTCCTGCTTCATGGTGTCCCGCTCGCGGACGGTCACGGCGTTGTCGTCCAGGGTGTCGAAGTCGACGGTGACGCAGAACGGGGTGCCGATCTCGTCCTGCCGACGGTAGCGGCGGCCGATGGCGCCCGCGTCGTCGAACTCGATGTTCCAGTTCCTGCGGAGCGCCGTGGCCAGACCGCGGGCCTTCGGGGAGAGCTGCTCGTTCCGGGAGAGCGGCAGCACGGCGACCTTGACCGGGGCGAGCCGCGGGTCGAGCCGCATCACGGTGCGCTTCTCCAGCTTGCCCTTGGCGTTGGGGGCCTCGTCCTCGACGTAGGCGTCGAGCATGAAGGCGAGCATCGCGCGGTTCACGCCGGCGGCCGGTTCGATGACGTACGGCACCCAGCGCTCGCCCGCCTCCTGGTCGAAGTAGGAGAGGTCCTGCCCGGACGCTTGGGAGTGCGCGGTGAGGTCGAAGTCCGTGCGGTTGGCGACGCCCTCCAGCTCGGAGAACTCCTGGCCGCCGAAGTTGAAGCGGTACTCGATGTCGGCGGTGCGCTTCGAGTAGTGCGACAGCTTCTCGCTGGGGTGCTCGTACCAGCGGATGTTCTCCTCGCGGATGCCGAGGTCGAGGTACCAGGCCCAGCGCTGGGCCATCCAGTACTCGTGCCACTCCTCGTCCTCGCCCGGCTTGACGAAGAACTCCATCTCCATCTGCTCGAACTCGCGCGTGCGGAAGATGAAGTTGCCCGGAGTGATCTCGTTCCGGAAGGACTTGCCCATCTGCGCGATGCCGAACGGCGGCTTCTTGCGCGAGGTCTGCTGGACGGCGGCGAAGTTGGTGAAGATGCCCTGGGCCGTCTCGGGCCGCAGGTAGGTCAGCGAGCCGGAGTCCTGGGTGGGGCCCAGGTGGGTGCTGAGCAGGCCGGAGAACTGCTTGGGCTCGGTGAAGCCGCCCTTGTTGCCGCAGTGCGGGCAGTTGACGTCGGCGAGGCCGTGCTCCGGGGCGCGCCCGTGCTTGGCCTCGTACGCCTCCTCCAGGTGGTCGGCGCGGTAGCGCTTGTGGCACGAGGTGCACTCGGTGAGCGGGTCGGTGAAGGTCGCGACGTGGCCGGAGGCCTGCCAGACCTCCGGCGCCAGGATCACCGAGGAGTCGATACCGACGACATCGTCGCGGGAGACGACCATGGAGCGCCACCACTGGCGCTTGATGTTCTCCTTGAGCTCCACGCCGAGCGGTCCGTAGTCCCAGGCGGCGCGCTGACCACCGTAGATCTCACTGCACGGGTACACGAAGCCACGGCGCTTGCTCAGGCTGACGATGGTGTCGATCTTGTCGGCGGCCACAGTGCTCTCTTCATCAACGACGACGGAATACCTCAGATTACCGAGAGCCACGGGGGGCGGATCAAATCGGTACCGGAACGATCAGGCGGCGTACCAGAGCGAACCCCAGTTGACAATCGTTTCCAACTACAGTGAAAATGAGTGTCATGAACATCAGACGCCACCTGATACGCCCGGCCGCCGCGGCCACCGCCCTCGGCCTGGGGGTCCTCACCCTGTCGGCCTGCGGGGACGGCCCCGGCGGCGACGACGGCAAGGTCAGTGTCGTCGCGTCGTTCTACCCCATGGAGTTCCTCGCCCATGAGATCGGCGGCGAGCACGTCTCGGTCAGCACCCTCACCAAGCCCGGCGAGGAACCACATGACCTGGAGCTGAGCCCGAAGCAGACCGGACAGCTCAGCGAGGCGGACCTGGTCGTCTACCTCAAGGGGCTCCAGCCCGCCGTGGACGAGGCGGTCGAGCAGTCGGGCGCCGAGCACACCGCCGAGGCGACCTCCTTCACCTCCCGGACCGACGGCGACCCGAAGCACTCCGACGACCACGACGACTCCGCCGACCACGAGGACTCGGACAAGGGCCACGACCACGGCGAGCATGAGCACGGCGACCACGGCGGGGACGAACACGGCGACCACGACCACGCGCACGACGGGGGCGCCGACGATCCGCACATCTGGCTGAATCCCGTGCGCTACGCCGAGGTCGCCAAGGGCGTCGGCAAGGAGCTGGCCAAGGCCGACCCGGACCACGCCGACGACTACCGGGCGAACACCGCCGCGCTCGTCAAGCGGCTCAACCAGCTCGACAAGGACATCGAGAAGGGTCTGAAGGACCGCACCTCCGACACCTTCATCACCACGCACGCCGCCTTCGGGCACTTCGCCGACCGCTACCACCTGCGCGAGGAGGCGGTCAGCGGGCTCGACCCGGAGTCCGAGCCGAGCCCCGCGCGGATGAAGGAGCTGCACCGCATCGCGAAGGGCGGGAAGAAGGGCGGCGACGGCGGGGACGGCGTCGACACCGTCTTCTTCGCCTCGGGCGCCAGCGACAGGACCGCCCGGACCCTCGCCGACGACCTGGGGCTGAAAACCGCCGTCCTCAACCCGCTGGAGGGCGTGAACAAGGAGAAGAAGCAGGACTACCTCTCCGTGATGCGGCAGAACCTGATGGCGCTCCAGACCGCGCTGGGCGCCAGGTGACCGTGCCGGGCGGCGCCCCGCCACCCGGCACGGCCACCGGCCGTCCCCCGGCACCGCACACCCCTGACCGCGACCCGTACGACGATCCACGGGAGGCGAGGATGGCCCGCACCACGGCCAGCCCGGACACCGGGACACCACGCGAGGAGCAGCGCCCGGCCCCGCTTGACGGTTCCGGCCCCGCGACGCCGGTCATCGCGCTGCGCGGGGTGACCGCCACCCTCGGGACCCGTCCGGTGCTGCGCGGCGTCGACCTGTCCGTGGGCGCCGGGGAGGCCGTCGCGCTGCTGGGCGCCAACGGCTCCGGCAAGTCGACCACGATCCGGGCGGTCATCGGCCAGACCCCGATCAGCGGGGGCGAGCTGCGGCTGTTCGGGGCGCCGCTCACCGGGCCGGGGCGCTTCCGCGACTGGCGCCGCGTCGGCTACGTCCCGCAGCGCTCGACGGCGGCGTCCGGGGTCCCGGCGACCGTGCGGGAGGTGGTGTCCTCCGGGCGCCTCGGCCGACGGGGGCTGCGCCCGCTGGGCCGGGCCGACAAGCGGGCCGTGCGGCACGCGCTGGAGCTGGTGGACATGGCCGGGCGGGAGCGGGACCCGGTCCACGCGCTCTCCGGCGGGCAGCACCAGCGGGTGCTGATAGCCCGCGCGCTCGCGGGCGAACCGGAACTGCTGATCATGGACGAGCCGCTCACCGGCATCGACCTGGCCAGCCAGCGGGTCCTCGCCGACGCGCTGCGCGAGCGCCGCGCGGAGGGCGTCTCGCTGCTGTTCGTCCTGCACGAACTCGGGCCGCTCGCCCCGCTGATCGACCGGTCGGTGGTGCTCCGGGACGGGCTCGTCGAGCGGGTCGAGCACCCCGAGCAGCTGCACGACCTCGCCTGCCATCCACACGAGGCCGCGCCGGACGACGGCGCGCTGGCAGCCACCGGCCTCCGGGTCGGCGAGGTGGGGTTCCCGCGGAGAGGAGTGGACGCGTGATCGAGCTACTGGAGTACCCCTTCATGCAGCGGGCGCTGCTCGCCGCGGTGCTGGTGGGGATCGCCGCCCCGGCGGTCGGGATCTACCTGGTGCAGCGGCGGCAGGCGATCATGGGGGACGGCATCGGGCACGTCGCGCTGACCGGTGTCGCGCTCGGCTTCCTGCTGAACGCCAACCCGGTGTGGATGGCGGTGCTGGTCGCCTCGTTCGGCGCCGTCGCGATGGAGCTGATCCGCTGGTACGGCAAGGCGCGCGGGGACCTCGCGCTGGCGATGCTGTTCTACGGCGGCATGGCGGGCGGCGTCATGATCATCAACCTCTCGCCCACCGGCTCCAACGCCAGCCTCACCACCTACCTCTTCGGTTCCGTCACCACCGTCTCGGAGAGCGACATCACCGCGATCGTGGTGCTGTCGGCCGTGGTGCTGGCCGTCTCGCTGGGGCTACGCCGTCAGCTCTTCGCGATCTGCCAGGACGAGGAGTTCGCCCGGGTCACCGGGCTGCCGGTGCGGCTGCTGAACCTGGTGCTCGCGGTGATGGCCGCGGTGACGGTGACGGTGGCGATGCGGGTCGTCGGGCTGCTGCTGGTCAGCGCCCTGATGGTGATCCCGGTGGCGACGGCGCAGCAGGTCACCCGGGGCTTCGCGATGACGCTGGCCGCCTCGGTGGGCGGCGGGGTGCTGGTGACCCTCTCCGGCACCGTGACCGCGTACCACGCGGACGTCCCGCCGGGCGCCAGCATCGTGCTGCTGGCTATCGCGCTGTTCGCGCTGGTCACCATCGTGGCGGCGCCGCTCGCCCGATGGCTGGCGGGCCGGAGCACGCGGGACGGGTCGCCCGGTCCGGAGGGCGCGGAACCGTCCGCGGCAGGCGGTGGGGAGCCGGTGGCGGCCGGGGTGGCCGGGATGACAGGGCGCCCGGTGGCGGCCGGGGCGGGGCCCGGCGGGGGCGCGACGCCCGGGGGTACCGGTAGCAATACACCGGTGTAATGACCGCACAAGGGGTGTGCCTGGCACAATGGGCCGCGCCAGCCCGTCGTGCGACGAACGAAGGAGTCAGCGCGTGGTCACAGCAGGCCCCCCCGTACGCGGCCGGTCCACCCGGCAGCGGGCCGCCGTGTCGGCCGCTCTTGCCGAGGTCGAGGAGTTCCGCAGCGCGCAGGAACTGCACGACATGCTGAAGCACCGGGGCGACTCGGTGGGTCTGACCACCGTCTACCGCACCCTCCAGTCCCTGGCCGACGCCGGTGAGGTGGACGTGCTCCGCACCGACGAGGGCGAGGCGGTCTACCGACGCTGCCACAGCGACGACCACCACCACCATCTGGTCTGCCGCCGGTGCGGCAAGGCGGTCGAGGTGGAGGGTCCGGCCGTGGAGAAGTGGGCGGAGTCGGTCGCCGCCGAGCACGGTTTCGTCGACGTCGGTCACACCGTGGAGATCTTTGGTACCTGCGGGGAGTGCTCGGCCCAGCGCTGACCCCGCCCGCCCGGGCCCCGGCCCGGGACACCCGCCGCCCGGGGCCATCGCCCGGGCGACGTCCGGGAGTTCGGCCCGGGCGGCCCCCGACGATCCGAACCCGGGGATTCGCCGGGTTCAGACCGGGGGTTCACCGGCCGTCCGCGCCGTCCGGAGCGGAGCGGGTGGCCGCCCGCGCCTCCCGCGCCTCGATGCCGTCCAGGATGATGGCGAGCCCGAAGTCGAAGGACGGGTCGAACTCCTCCTCCACCCCGGCGTCCCCGGCGGCCCGGTCCGTCTCCGTGGGCGCCGCGGCCTCCCCGTCCGGCGTGGGCCGGACGGCCAGCCCGGACTCCAGCAGCGCGGTGATCGCGGGGTAGTGGCCCCCGCGGGTGAGCCGCGCGAGCAGCTCCCAGTAGTGGGCCTCGGCCTGTTCCTGCCGTTCCCGGCCGCCGCCGGTCGCCGCCTCCATGTCGGCGGCCAGGGAGACGTGGCTGCGCACGAACCCGCTGAGCAGCATCAGGGTGGCGAGCTGTTCCTCGCCACCGAGCCCGGTACGCCGCAGGTAGCGCAGGCCGTGCTCCATCCACGCGACGCCGGTGGGGGAAACCGGCGGGGTGCTGACCGGGATCCGCATGATCCACTTGTGCCGCCAGAGCACCTTCCGGTAGGCGCGCGCCCACTGACTAAGCCCCTCCCGCCAGCCCTCCCCGGGCGGTGGGCCCGGCGGGGACGCGTCGAAGGCGGCGTCCTCCATCAGGATCAGCAGTTCGTCCTTGCCGGAGACGTACCGGTAGAGCGCCATGGTGGAGACGCCCACCTCGGAGGCGACCCGGCTCATCGAGACCGCGGACAGGCCCTCCTCGGCGGCGATCTCCACGGCCGCGTGCACCACCCGCGGCAGGTCGACCCCGCGCGCGGGGCCCTTGCCCGGACGCTCCCGCAGACCCCAGGCCGCCTCAACCCCCGGCGGCAGTCCGGACGATCCGGTCCTCGGTCGCTGTGTGCTCCCCATGTGGCATTCACCTCTCGGAGTGTGTATAGCATACGCAGTAACGTGTACGGCATACACAGTTACGCGTACGAGATACGCGGAGAGGGGTGGAGTTCGATGCGACACGTGTCAGCGGCCGGTGCGCCGCCGGGGGACCGGGCGACGGACCAGGCACGGAACCAGACCGCGAACCCGGGGGTGAGCCGGGCTGGGCACCCGGGGGCGAACGGGCCCGCGGACTGGGCGATCGAGACGCGGGGGCTGCGCAAGTCCTACGGCGGCAGGGCCGTGCTGGACGGGCTGGACCTGCGGGTGCGACGCGGCGGGGTCTTCGCGCTGCTGGGCCAGAACGGCGCGGGCAAGACCACCACCGTCCGGATCCTGACCACGCTCACCCGCGCCGACGCGGGGCGGGCCCGGGTGGCGGGCTTCGACGTGGTGGCCGAGCGGTCCCGCGCCCGCCGCGCCCTCAGCCTCACCGGGCAGTACGCGGCGCTCGACGAGGAGCAGACCGGCGAGGAGAACCTGCGCATGATGGCCCGGCTGGTCGGCGCCGACCGGGCGACCGCCGCCGCCCGGGCCACCGAACTGCTGGCCCGGTTCGACCTGCGGGAGGCGGCCGGCCGCCGGGTGGCGACGTACTCGGGCGGTATGCGGCGCCGACTGGACATCGCGGCCGGGCTCACCGGGGCGCCCGAGGTGGTCTTCCTGGACGAGCCGACCACGGGGCTCGACCCGCGTGGGCGCCGCGCGATGTGGCGACTGGTGGGCGGGCTGGCCGAGTCGGGCGTGACGATCTTCCTGACCACGCAGTACCTGGAGGAGGCCGACCAGCTCGCCGACCACGTCGCCCTGCTCGACCAGGGGCGGCTGGTCGCCGAGGGCACCCCACGGGAGCTGAAGGAGCGGGTGGCGGGCCAGCGGCTCGACCTGACCCTCAGCGACCCGCACGCCTACCGGGCGGTTGCCGAACGGCTCGGCGAACGTGCGGTGTTCGCGTCCCCGGAGGAGCTGCTGCTCGGGGTGGCGACGGACGGCGGCGCCGCCGGGGTACGCGCGCTGCTCGACGAACTCGACCCCGGTCACCGCGACATCGCCCGCTTCGCCGTCCGCGGCGCCACCCTCGACGACGTCTTCCTGGAGTTGACCCAGCATGGCCCGGCTCACTGACTACCCCGTGTTCGCCGCCCGCGGTGTGCGGCTCAACCTCCGCAATCCGGACGCGCTGATCACCGCACTGGTGCTGCCGGTGATGCTGATGCTGGTGTTCGTCTACCTCTTCGGCGGCGCCCTGGAGGACACCACCGGCTCCTACGTCACCTACGTCGCCCCGGCGGTGCTGGTGCTCTGCTCGGGGTACGGCGCCTCGATGACGGCCACCAGCGTCACCAACGACATGACGACCGGGGTCATCGACCGCTTCCGCTCGATGGACGCCAGCGCCACCGCGGTACTGGCCGGGCACGTGGCCGCCAGCCTGGTGCGGAACACACTGGCCATCCTCGTGGTACTGGCCGTCGCCCTGGCCATCGGCTTCCGGCCGCAGGCCGGGCCGCTGGAGTGGGGCGCGGCGCTCGCCGTCCTGCTGCTCTACGTCACCGTGCTCTCCTGGCTGGGCGCGGCGGCCGGGCTGCTGGCCCGGTCCGTGGAGGCGGCCAGCGGGTTCACCTTCCTCGTCCTGTTCCTGCCGTATCCGAGCAGCGCGTTCGTGCCGGTGGAGACGATGCCCGGCTGGCTGCACGGCTTCGCGCAGCACCAGCCGGTCACCTCGGTGATCGAGTCGCTGCGGGCGCTGCTGCTGGGGCAGCCCGTGGGGAACAGCGCCTGGACCGCGGTGGCCTGGTGCGTGGGGCTGTTGCTGCTCACACTGCCGCTGTGCGCGGCGCTGTTCCAGCGCCGCGCCCGCTGACCGGCCAGGCCGCACACCCACCAGGCCGCTGACCGGCCGGGGTCGCTGGCGCTCCGGGGCTAGCCGGCGGCTCCGGTCTCCTCCGGGGCCGCCACGGCGCCGCCGAACCGGCGGTCCCGGCGGGCGTAGTCCAGGCAGGCGGCCCACAGGTCCCGGCGGTCGAAGTCCGGCCAGAGGACGTCCTGGTAGACCATCTCGGCGTAGGCGCTCTGCCAGATCAGGTAGTTGGAGGTGCGCTGCTCCCCGGAGGGGCGGAGGAACAGGTCCACGTCCGGCATGTCCGGGTAGTAGAGGTACTTGGCGAAGGTCTTCTCGGTGACCTTGGCCGGGTCGAGGCGACCGGAGCGGACGTCCTCCGCGAGGGCCCGGGCGGCGTCGGCGATCTCGGCCCGGCCACCGTAGTTGACGCAGAAGTAGAGGGTCATGGCGTCGTTCCGGGTGGTCTGCTCCTGGGCGACCTGGAGTTCCCTGACGACCGAGCGCCAGAGTCTCGGCATCCGGCCGACCCAGCGGATGCGGATGCCCAGCGCGTCCATCTCGTCCCGGCGGCGGCGGATCACGTCCCGGTTGAAGTTCATCAGGAAGCGGACCTCCTCCGGGGAGCGCTTCCAGTTCTCCGTGGAGAAGGCGTAGAGGGAGAGGTTCCGCACCCCCATCTCCAGGCAGCCCTTGAGCACGTCCATGACGACGCCCTCGCCGACCTTGTGGCCCTCGGTGCGCGGCAGCCCCCGCTGCTTGGCCCACCGGCCGTTGCCGTCCATCACCACCGCCACGTGGTTCGGGACCAGTTCCCCGGGGATCTTCGGCGGGCGGGCACCCGAGGGGTGCGGCTCCGGAACGGCGTACTCGCGGTGTGACCAGGGGAGTACACGGCGTGCCATGGGGGGATCAACTCCAGGTTCGGGCGGGCTCTCGCCCGGAGCCTACGCGCTGCCCCTGGCCGGGCCCCAACCCGGCCGAACGGCTCCGGACACCCCGGTGCCGGGTGTGGCGCCGGGTGTGTGCCGGGCACCGTCAGGCGCCGGAGGGAGCCTGCCGCACGTAGCGCAGCGAGCGCAGTCCGCGTTCCAGGTGCCAGTGCAGGTAGGCGGAGACCAGCCCGGCCCCCTCGCGGACGTGCCGCGGCTCGGCGGCGTCGGCCGTCGCCCAGTCGCCGGTGAGCAGCGCCCCGAGCAGGCGCAGCGCCTCGGGTGAGGGCACCACGCTGCCCGGTACGCGGCAGTCCCCGCACACCACCCCGCCCGAGGCGACCGAGAAGAAGCGGTGGGGGCCGGGCAGTCCGCACTTCGCGCAGTCCGCGAAACTCGGCGCGTACCCGCCCATGGCGAGCGAGCGGAGCAGGAAGGCGTCCAGTACCAGCCCGGGCGCGTGGGCGCCGGAGGCGAGGGTACGCAGTCCGCCGACGAGCAGCAGGTACTGCTGCACCCCCGGCTCGCCCTCGTGCTCGGTGAAGCGTTCGGCGGTCTCCAGCATCGCGGTGCCCGCGGTGTAGCGGTCGTAGTCGCCGACGATGCCCCGTCCGTACGCGGCGATGGTCTCCGTCTGGGTGCACAACGGGAGGCCGCGGCCGACCAGTTCGCTGCCCCGGGCGAAGAACTGCACGTCGACGTGGGAGAAGGGCTCCAGGCGGGCGCCGAACTTGGACCTGGTGCGCCGCACGCCGCGCGCGACCGCGCGGACCCGTCCGTGTCCGCGGGTGAGGAGGGTGATGATCCGGTCGGCCTCCCCCAGCTTCTGGGTGCGCAGCACCACCCCGTCGTCCCGGTAGAGGCTCATGACCGGTGGGAGACGGAGGACGCGCGGTGAGGCGAGGGGGCGGGGTCTCGGGGGGCGGGCGGCATGCGCCCCATTGTCGCGCAGTCCCCCGGGCTCCCCCGCGCGCCCCCGGTCCCGGTCGACCGGTGGCCCCGCCCGGTCGCGGGCCGGCCGCGGTCAGCCGGTGGTTCCGGGGGTGATCAGCCCCGACTCGTAGGCGGCGATGACCAGCTGCGCGCGGTCCCGCACCCCGAGCTTGCCCATGATCCGGCTGACGTGGGTCTTGGCGGTCAGCGGGGAGAGCGCGAGGGCGGTGGCCACCTCCTGGTTGTTGAGCCCCCGCCCGACCAGGCTCAGCACCTGCCGCTCCCGTACCGAGAGTCCGGCCAGCGTCTCCGGCACCCGGGTCTCGTCCTCGGGGGCCGAGGGGAGGCGCAGCACCCGCGCGATGAGCCGGGCGGTCGGACCCGGGGAGAGCAGGGACTCTCCGGCGGCGACCGTGCGGATGGCGTCCAGGAGTTCGGCGGGCCGGGTGTCCTTGACGAGGAAGCCGGACGCCCCGGCGCGCAGCGCCTCCAGCACGTGCTCGTCGGTGTCGTAGGTGGTGAGCACGAGCACCCGCGTCCCGGCCAGCCCGGGGTCGGCGGCGATCCGCCGGGTGGCGGCGATGCCGTCCCAGTCCGGCATCCGGATGTCCATCACCACCAGGTCGGCGCGGGTGGAGCGGGCCAGCGCGACCGCCTCCCGGCCGGTGCCCGCCTCCCCCACCACCTCCATGTCCGGGGCGGAGGCGATCAGCATCGCGAACGCCGCGCGCACCAGGTTCTGGTCGTCGGCGAGGACCACGTTGATCCTCTCGGACGCGGTCATCGGGCGCTCTCCTTCGTCGTGCGGGGGTCGGGCACCGTGCCGAGCGGGAGGGTGGCGGTCACGGCGAAGCCCCGCGCGTCGGTGCGGGGCCCGGCCTCCAGGGAGCCGCCGATGCTGCGGGCCCGCTCCCGCATGCCGACGATGCCGTAGCCGCCGGGAGCGCTCTCGCCGGTGTCCGGTCCGGGTTCCCCGCCGTCGTCCACCACGGAGATCCGCAGGGCGGAACCGTCGCCCGGCAGGGTGGCCGCGACCCAGACGGACACCGAGGGACCCGCGTGCCGCACGGCGTTGGTCAGCGCCTCCTGGACGACGCGGTAGGCGGCCGCCCCGACGACGGGGGGCAGCGGCAGCGTGGCGAGCCGGGTCGCCGTCGTCAACTCGACGCGGGCGCCCGCCCCTTCGGCGCCGCGCGCCAGATCGGGCAGGCCGCCGAGGCCGGGGAGCGGGCCGAGCGCCTTCGGGTCGTCGGCGCGCAGCACCTCCAGGGTGGTGCGCAGTTCCAGGCGGGCGTCCCGGCAGGTCTCCGCGATGCCGTCCAGCGCCTGCGCCACCTGTTCCCGGTCGAGCCGTTCCGGGTCCGCGACGAGCACGTGGGCCGCCACGGAGGTCTGCACGCCGATCAGCGTGATGCTGTGCGCCAGCAGGTCGTGCAGGTCGCGGGCGATGCGGAGGCGTTCGCGCACCACCCGGCGGGCCGCCTCCTCCTCGCGGGTGCGCTCGGCCCGTTCGGCCCGTTCCACTATCGCGGCCACGTAGTCGCGGTGGATGCGGACCGCCTCGCCGACCAGCACGGTGGCCACCAGCCAGCCGGAGGTGCGCATCATCTCGCTCACCTCGTCGGCGCCGCCCATCCCGCCGATCATCATGGCCATCACGCCGACGATGCAGCCGAGGGTGAGGAAGGAGCGGAGCGGTGGCCCGGCGAGGGCGAGCAGGTACAGCGCGGCGAGGGAGGCCGGTACCACCGCGGTGTGCGCGAACTCCTGCGCGTGGTACGGCCCCACGCACAGGATGTTGCCCAGCACCACCAGCCAGGGCGCCCGCCGGGCCCCCACCAGGACCAGCGCCGAGGCCGACAGCAGGAGCCAGCCGCCGGCGTCCGGGATCCGGCCGTCGTCCGGGGAGAGCCACAGCGCGAGCGCGATCTGGAGCAGGAGGACGAGCAGCGCGACGAGGACGTCGTGCCGCCCCACCCGGGGCGCCGGGCCGCGCTGACGCCCGACGGTGCGGGCGAGCACGGCCGTGACGGAGTCCAGGGTGAGGCGCACGGGACTATCCTGCGCTATCCGCGCCCACGGTGGCGGCGGGTTCCCGCACTGGCCGCTCGTCAACCGCCTTGCCATGCCCGGGAGTCGGAGTGCCGGGCGGGCGGCCGCCGGAGGTTCCGGGGTCGCGCCGGAAGAGCCGTCCGGGCCACCAGATCCAGCGGCGCAGCAGCACGCCCGCCGAGGTCACCAGGTAGGTGCGGACGAGGAAGGTGTCGAGCAGCACCCCCACGGCGACGACGAAGCCCATCTCCACCATCAGCACCATCGGCATCGTCATCAGCACGCAGAAGGTCGCGGCCAGGACCACGCCCGCCGAGGTGATCACGCCGCCCGTGGTGCGCAGCGCGTCCAGCGTGGACTCCGGCACCGGACTTCCGGACAGCCCGTTCTCCCGCATCCGGTGCATCAGGAAGATCCCGTAGTCGACGCCGAGCGCGACCAGGAAGACGAAGCTGAGCAGCGGGATGTTGGCGTCCAGCCCCGCGAAGCCGAGGACCGGCCCGAAGACCAGCCCGCCGAGGCCCATCGCGGCGCCCCAGGAGGCGACCACGGCCACCACCAGGAGGACCGGCGCCACCACGGAGCGCAGCAGCGCGATCAGGATGACCAGTACGGCGGCGAGGACCAGCGGGATCACCGTCCGGCGGTCGTCCGCGTTGGTCCGCTCCAGGTCGAGCTGCTGGGCGCTGGGGCCGCCCACCGCCGGGTCGGCGCCCTCGATCGTGGACAGTTCGGTCCGCAGGGCGCGGATGGTCTCCTTCTCGCCAGCCGACTCCGGCTTGTCCCGGGCGAAGACGGACAGTTCGCTCCAGCCGCCGCCGTCGCGTCCGCGCTGGACCGAGGCCACCCCGTCGGTGGCGCGGGCGGCGCGGGTCACCTCGGCGACGTGGTCGGTGCGGGCCAGGACGGTCAGCGGCTGGCTGCTGCTCTCCGGGAAGGACCGCTCCACCGTCTCCATCGCGCTGACCGACTCGGGGGTGTCGGTGAAGGTGTCCTCCTGGCGCAGGTCGCCGGGGAGGTTGAGGGCGCCGAAGGCCAGCGAGCCCAGCAGCGCCGTCCCGGTCAGCAGGATCGCGAGGGGCCGCCGGGCCACGGTGCGGCCCACCCGGTCGAACAGCGGGCGCCGCCCGCCGCGCGGGGCGTCCGTCCGCTCCGGGTCCCAGACCGGGACCAGGGGCCAGAACACCCGTCGGCCGAGCAGCACCAGGATCGCGGGCAGCAGGCTGATCATCGCGGCCAGCGCGCAGACCACCCCGACGGCGCCCACCGGGCCGAGCCCGCTGCTGCTGTTCAGGTCGGCCGCGAGGAGGCAGAGCAGCCCGGCGGCGACGGTGCCGGAGGAGGCCAGCACGGCGGGGCCGCAGCCGCGCAGCGCGCTGAGCATCGCGGTGAACGGCCGCCGGTGGCGCAGCAGTTCCTCCCGGTAGCGGGCGACGAGCAGCAGCGCGTAGTCGGTGCCCGCGCCGAAGATCAGCACCGTCATCAGCGAGGTGCTCATGGTGGTGACGGTGAGGTCGAAGAGCTGGACCAGCCCGTACACCACGGCCATCGCGGCCACGGTCGCGAAGCCGACGACCGTCAGCGGCACCAGCCAGAGGAAGGGGCTGCGGTAGGTGAGGATCAGCAGGACGGCGACGACGGACGCGGTGCCGAGCATCAGCGTCCCGTCCACCGACTCGAACACCTCGTCCATGTCGGTGGCCAGCGCGCCCGGGCCGCCGACCCGCACGGTCAGCCCCTCGGGGGCGCCGGACAGCCGGTCCCGCACCTCGTGCACGGCCTCGGTCTGCGCGTCCTTCTCGGGGAGCCCGGCCAGCGCCATCGGCGTCATCAGCGTCTCGCCGTCCTCGCTGGGGACGGTGCGCGGGCCGCCGCCGCTCAGCCGGTACTCCCCGGCCACGTCCGCGACCTGCTCCCGCGCGGCGGCGCGGTCGGCGGCGGTCAGCCCGCCCTCGCGGTGGTGCACCAGCAGCAGGTCGACCGTCCCGCCGCCCGGCAGCTCCTTCAGCAGTTCCTCGGCCCGGGTCGAATCGGCCCCGGACGGAAGGTAGTTGATGCTGTCGTCGCTGGTGGCGCCGGACAGCCTGCCGGAGAACGGCAGCGCCAGGAGCAGGATCACCACCCAGAGGCCGATCACCGCCCAGGGCGCGGTCCGACCGCCCCGTGGCCGACCGGCCGCGCTCCGGCCCGCTCTCCCGTCCCGCCGCTCCCCCGGTGTGCGGGGCGTCTCAGGCCCGCCCGGCGGCCCGGCGTCCAACGCGCCGCCCCCGGACGGTCGTTCGGACTGTCCCATGAGCCCACTCCTGTTCCGCGCGGGTGCCTCCCGCTCACGGTCCAGAATTCCGCCGCGCCAGCGCGATCTCGTCGCTCGGGGGAGCGAACCGCGCGCTACTCCGGTGGGCGACGCCACCCCGCCACTACTCCCCGGGGCGTACTCCAGCGGGCGCGCTCAGTCCCACGCCGGGGGCGGTTCCCCGCGCCACCCGAACCACCCGAACCCGCGGCGGACGTCCCGCCGTCAGGCGCGGATGGGGCGTGGTGGGCGTGTGGCCGGGCACGGGCAGAGGCGGCGCCAGGGCGGGCGTGTGGCCGGGGTCAGGAGGGGGTGCGGGCGGCGGCCAGCAGTCGGTCGACGTCCTCCGCGTCCATGCCCAGGGACCGGCCGACCGAGGCCAGCACCTCGCGCTCCCCGGCGCCGTACAGGCCGTCGGCCAGCGCCACCCGGGCGCCCCGGAGCAGCAGGCTCTCCCGGCCTCCGGGGGCGAGGTGCGGCGCCAACGGCACCAGCGCCTCGTGGAGTTCGATCTCCATGCTGACGCTGCTGTCCGCGCTGACCGCGAGGAGCAGCGCGAGCAGCTGGTCCTCGGTGAAGTCGGGGAAGCCGATGGCGCGCACGCTCTCCACGGCCACCTCCCGGGCCGCGCCCGCCTCGGCGCCCCCCGCGCCCAGCACCGCCAGCACGATGGTGTGCACCGCGTGCCGGAGCATGGCGGCGAGCCGGTCGCTGGTGGGGTGGTCGAGCGCCTCGGGCCCGAAGTGGCCCCGGCAGACGGCGCATTCGAGGACCGGACCGGCGGTGCCACGGGGCAGAACCGGAACGCCCAGCAGGACGAGTCTGCGGCGGCCGGTACGGCGCCGGAAGCGCCGGTCGCCCCCGCATCCGGGACAGAAGAAGTCGCCGTCGTCCAGCGTGCGCCAGCTGGTGCGTACGCCGGCGAGGCGCACCGCGCTCACCAGTCTGACGGAACGCCTCCGCCGATCCCGGGACGGCCCCACACCGCACCTCCATCACGTGTTGGCGGTCTCGCTCCGCAGCGCGCGGCGCGTCCGCCACGGCGCGCGCGGCACCGTTCAGCCGCGCCGCGGCAGCGCCGTCTCCCGCGCTACGGGCAGCGCCAGCCGCGAGAAGCGGAGCACCGCCGAGTTACGTGATGTTAACCACAGTCGCGAGGTGGCGTCAGCACCTCAGCCCGGAAGAATCGAGCCAGTGTTCCCTCCCCGGCCGTCCGGAGCGGGCGGCCCGCCCCTCCCCAACACCCCCGCCCGACAGGGCGGTTCGGGCCGTGCGCGGGGGGACGGAGGGTGGCCCCGGCGGGACGGGCGCGGGGGACGGCCGCCGCCCGGGAGCCGGTCCCGGACGGCGGCGGGGGCTCAGCGGGAGGCCCGGTTGACGGCGGAGACGACGCCCCGGATGGAGGCGCGGACGAGGTTGGCGTCGATGCCGACGCCCCACAGCACCTGGTCGCCGATGGCGCACTCGATGTAGGAGGCGGCCTGCGCCCCGGCGCCCTCGCTCAGGGTGTGCTCGACGTAGTCCAGCAGCCGTACCTCGATGCCGATGGCGTGCAGCGCGTCGAAGAACGCCGCGAGCGGGCCGTTGCCGGTACCGGAGAGCACGGTGGCGACGCCGTCCACGGTCGCCTCGATGGTGAGCTGGTCCCGCCCGTCGGTGGTGGTGGAGCTCTGGGCGCCCTGGAGCGCGATCCGGCCCCAGCTCTTGTCCGGGGTCGGCAGGTACTCGTCCTGGAAGATCTCCCAGATCTCGGCGGGGGTGACCTCGCCGCCCTCGCCGTCCGTCCGCTCCTGGATGATGCGGGAGAACTCCACCTGCATCCGGCGCGGCAGGTCCAGGTGGTGCTCGCCCTTGAGCACGTAGGCGATACCGCCCTTGCCGGACTGCGAGTTGACGCGGATGACCGCCTCGTAGGAACGCCCCACGTCCTTCGGGTCGATGGGCAGGTACGGCACGGCCCAGGGCAGCGCGTCGACGCTGGTGCCAGCGCGCTCCGCGCGGACCGCCAGGTCCTCGAAGCCCTTCTTGATGGCGTCCTGGTGCGAGCCGGAGAAGGAGGTGTAGACGAGGTCGCCCGCGTAGGGGTGGCGCGGGTGTACCTCCATCTGGTTGCAGTACTCGTAGGTCCGGCGGACGTCGTCGATCCGCGAGAAGTCGACGCAGGGGTCGACGCCCTGGCTGAACAGGTTCATCCCCAGCGTCACCAGGTCGACGTTGCCGGTGCGCTCCCCCTGGCCGAACAGGCAGCCCTCGACCCGGTCGGCGCCGGCCAGCACGGCCAGTTCGGCCGCGGCGACGGCGGTGCCACGGTCGTTGTGCGGGTGGGTGGAGAGGCAGACCAGGTCGCGGCGGGACAGGTTGCGGGACATCCACTCGAAGCGGTCCGCGTGGGTGGAGGGCGTCGACCGCTCGACGGTGGCGGGGAGGTTCAGGATGATCTCGCGGCCGGGCTCCGGCTGCCAGACGTCCATCACGCTCTCGCAGACCTCCAGCGCGAAGTCCAGTTCGGTGTCGGTGAAGATCTCGGGGCTGTACTGGTAGCCGAAGACCGTGCGGTCGTCGAGCAGCTGCTCGGCGTACTTCAGGACCGCGCGGGTGCCGTCCACCGCGATCCGCCGCACCTCCTCTCGGGAGCCGCGGAACACCACCTCGCGGAAGACCGGGGCGGTGGCGTTGTACAGGTGGACGGTGGCGCTGCGCGCGCCACGCAGCGCCTCCACGGTGCGCTCGATCAGCTCCTCACGGGCCTGGGTGAGGACGGAGATGGTGACGTCCTCCGGGATCGCGTCCTCCTCGATGATGGAGCGCACGAAGTCGAAGTCGGTCTGCCCGGAGGCCGGGAAGCCGACCTCGATCTCCTTGTAGCCCATGCGGACCAGCAGGTCGAACATCTCCCGCTTGCGGGCCGGGGACATGGGGTCGATCAGCGCCTGGTTGCCGTCCCGCAGGTCGGTGGAGAGCCACCGCGGGGCGTGGGTGATCCGGCGGCCGGGCCACTGGCGGTCCGGCAGGTCGACGGCGTCGTACCCGGAGTAGCGCTGGAAGGGCATACCGGAGGGACGTTGCCGGACGGTGGCCGAGGTGATCGGAGTGCGGCGGCCCGGGGGACGGGTGGGCGCCGGGGCGGTGGTCTCGGGGTTCATCTGCGCTGGGCTCCTGTGGCGGTCACGGAGGGGGCTCCGTGGACGGGGGCCGACGTGGACAGCACCAGACTCCGCGGGGAGGGGGTCGGCCGGTGTCTACAGGCCCTCGCCGCGGCAGCTAAGGAGAAGCAGCCCGAAACGCATGGTGCGGTCAGCCTAGACCAGCCCCGGCGATCGGCCAGCCCCGTATCACTATGCGAAACAGCACATCAGCGTGGTGACCCCGCTGGTCAGCCCGGTCAGCCCCGGAGCGCGAGCGGCCGGGACCGTGCGGGGCGGCAGGGGCGGGGTCGGGGCCGGGGCGAGCGTTGACGGGGACGGGTGGGGGGCGGCCGTGGGGCCGGTGTGTGGGGGCGCGCGGGTGAGCGCGGGGCGCCGGGCGGCGGCGACGGCGCGCCCGGCCGGGCAGGCGTCCGGCGGGCGCGCTCCAGGGCACCCCTTTCTCGCGAATTACCCCTCGCCCTCGGTGACATGACGGTCACCGAATGCCACATTTCCGGTATGTACTCAGCACACTCACGCCGTCCGCGGCCGTTCTGCACCATCGTCCCGCCGCACCTGCTGGACCAGGTCTCCCAGGCCGAGGACCCGGCCCTGCACCTGCCCGCCCGCCGCACCCTGGAGCGGGACGCCGACTGCCGGGCCCGCCGGATCGCCGCCCTCCGCCAGACCGGCAGGGCGAGCGCGGCCAGCGCCGCCGACGCACCGGCGGAGGCGGACGCCGGGAAGAAACCCCGCCGCACCATCTCCGACGCGGGCGGGCGCACCGAACTGCCCGGCCGGGAGGTCCGCGCCGAGGGCTCGGAGCCGGTGGCGGACGCCAGCGTCAACCGGGCCTACTCCGGGCTCGGCGCCACCTTCGAGCTGTTCCTCACCGTCTACTCCCGCCACTCCATCGACGGCTCCGGCCTCCCCCTCGACGCGACGGTGCACTACGGCGAGGACTACAACAACGCCTTCTGGGACGGCCACCGGATGGTCTTCGGGGACGGGGACGGCGAGGTCTTCCGGGACTTCACCCTCGCCGTCGACGTGATCGGGCACGAACTCACGCACGGCGTCACCCAGCACACCGCCGACCTGACCTACTCCGGCCAGTCCGGCGCCCTGAACGAGTCCGTCTCGGACGTCTTCGGGTCCCTGATCAAGCAGTACGCGCGCGGGCAGACGGCCGCCGAGGCCGACTGGCTCGTCGGCGACGGGCTGTTCACCGACCGCGTGCGGGGCGACGCGCTGCGCTCGCTCAAGGCCCCCGGCACCGCGTACGACGACGACGTCCTCGGCAAGGACCCGCAGCCCGCCCGGATGGCGGACTACGTGCGCACCGACAAGGACAACGGCGGGGTGCACATCAACTCCGGCATCCCCAACCACGCCTTCTACCAGCTCGCGACGGAACTCGGGGGGCATGCCTGGGAACGCGCCGGGCAGATCTGGTACGACACGCTCACCGCCCAGAACCTCGCCTCCGACGCGGACTTCGCCGCCTTCGCCGCCGCCACCGCGAAGGCGGCCTCCGAACGGTACGGGCGGGACGGCCAGGAGCACGACGCGGTGCTCAAGTCGTGGTCGGCCGTGGGCGTCGACCCGACCATGGCGGACGGCTGAGCCGGAAGGACCGGACGGAGCCGGAAGGACCCAGAGGAACCGCGAGCGCCGGCCACGGCCAGGCCCGGGCCGACGGCCCGTAGAACAGGAAGGAGGGGCGGTGCGCATCACCGTCACCCGTACCGGCGGCTTCGGCGGGCTGACCCGCCGGGCCACCCTGGAGACCACCGGGCGCGAGGACGCGGACGAGCTGTCCGGGCTGGCCCAGCGAGCGCTCACGGAGGGGCACGGCGAGCGCCCCCTGGGCGTGCCGGACGGCTTCCACTACGAGATCGAGGCCGAGGGCAGCACCGGATACTGCGCCGACCCCCGCCTCTCCGAAGCCCAGCAGCGGCTGATCTCCACCGTGCTCCGCGAGGGCAGCTGACGCCGCGCGCGGCGGGGCGCCGTGCCCGGAGGCCCAGGGTCTCCGGGCACGGCGCCCGACCGCTCGTCCGCCACCGGCGGCGCGCTCAGTCGGCGGCGCGCTCCAGGATCCGCGCCGCCACGGCGGGCGAGTCGACCAGCGGGTGCAGGGCCAGCGCGCGGAGCGCCGCCCGCCGCGAGCCGGAGACCGCGGCCTCGACCGCCGCGCGCTCCACCGACTTCAGCTGGAGCACCAGACCGAGTTCGGCGTCCGGGAGCGGGCCGCCGGGGCGGGGCCGCGCCCCGTCGACGTTCACGTCACACACCGTCTCGATGATCGCGTCCGGCGCCAGGGCGGGAAGCGTCGTGCCGTTCGGCACGTTGAGGATCAGCCGGGTGCCGTCCCCGCTGGACAGCGCCCGCATCAGGGCCAGCGCCACCTGGTCGTAGCCACCGCCGTCCAGGTCGCAGCTGTCGCGCTGCCAGCCGCCGCTCGCCGCGCGGCTGTCCGCCATGTACGTCTCCTCGCGCTCCAGCCGGGTGCGCTCCCACAGCGCGAGCGCGGCGGCCGGGTCGGACGCGGCGGCCTGGGCGAAGAACGTGTCCTGCTGGGCGTGGAGTTGCTCGCCGCGGGTCTGGGCGGCCTCACGCGCGGCGGCCAGCGTCTCCCGCCGGAAGTAGTAGTAGTGCAGGTACTCGTTGGGCAGCGCGCCCAGGGCCCGCAGCCACTCGGCGCCGAACAGCCTGCCCTCCTCGAAGGAGGTGAGGGCCGTGGTGTCGGCCAGCAGCCCCGGCAGCAGTTCGGTGCCGGTGGAGTCGGTCAACCCCCGTAGCCAGCCGAGGTGGTTGAGGCCGACGTAGTCGTAGGAGACGGTGTCCGGGTCGGCGCCCACGGCCCGGGCGGCACGGCGCACCAGTCCGACGGGCGAGTCGCAGATCCCGATGACCCGGCGCCCCAGCACCCGGGACATCGCCTCGGTCACGATCCCGGCCGGGTTGGTGAAGTTGATGACCCAGGCGTCCGGGGCCACCGCGCGCACCCGTTCGGCGATCTCCAGCGCCGTCGGCACCGAGCGGAGCGCGTAGAGCACCCCGCCCGCGCCGACCGTCTCCTGGCCGAGCACGCCCTCGGCGAGCGGAACCCGCTCGTCGCGGACGCGTCCGGCCATGCCGCCCGCGCGGATCGCGGAGAAGACGAAGTCGCTGCCGCGCAGGGCGTCGTCGAGGTCGTCGGCCACGCGGACCAGGGGTCCGCCGGGCACCTCCTCCGCCGCGGCCTGCGCGGCGAGCACGGACTCGACGACGCGCAGCCGCCCGCGATCCGTGTCGTACAGCACGAGTTCGGTACGCGGGCCGCCCTCCTGGGCGCGGGCGTCCCGCAGCAGCGCGCGGTGGACCAGGGGGACGCGGAAGCCGCCCCCGCCGAGAATCGTCAGCCTCATGAGCCGGAACGTACCCCACGGGAGGGCTCGTTCCGCCTCCAGCGCCCACCCTCCGTGAGGCACCCGCCAGAACACGCCGCGGTGGGGTGGCGCACGGGGCGTGCGGCCAGCCGCTCGGCCAGGGCCGACCGGAGGCGCGGGACGGGGCGAGCTACGGTGCCGGGAGACGCCGGAGCGGACGTCCGGTGTGAACACGCCCGCGCGCGGGGTGAGATCCAGCCGCCGCCGACGGAGCGCCCCCGGCCGAACACCACCCCGCGGGAGACGAAGATCCGCCCGCGCCGCCCGCGCCGGGCACGGGCGCGGCAGACTGCCCGTACACGTCGGCGGAGCCCGGGAGGGCCCGCCGCAGCGAGAGTAAGCGAGAGTAGGAGGCACGGTGAGCACCCGCGAGATCCCCCAGAACGCCGCCGGTCAGACGGCTCCGCGCGCCGAACATCCGGGGCGCCGCCAGCTCGACCCGCTCGCCGCCCTGCGCGGGCCGCACGATCCGGGCTGCGACGTCTACCTGACCGGCACCGTGTTCCTGGACATCATCTTCACCGGGCTCGACTCGGCGCCGGTGCGCGGCACCGAGTCCTGGGCGCGCGGTATGGGCTCCAGCCCGGGCGGCATCGCCAACATGGCGACCGCGCTGGCCCGCCTCGGTCTGCGCACCTCGCTGGCCGCCGCCTTCGGCGACGACATGTACGGCGACTACTGCCGGGACGCGCTGGAGCGGGGCGAGGACATCGACCTGTCCCACTCGCACACGGTGCCCGGCTGGCACTCCCCGGTCACGGTCTCCATGGCCTACGAGGGTGAGCGGACGATGATCTCGCACGGCCACACCGCGCCGGAGCGCAACGCGGCCACCGCCTACGATCCGGACGCCCCCGAGTGCCCGCCGCCGTCCCGGGCCTGCGTGGCCTCGCTGGTGCCCGGCGAGTCCCAGGAGTGGATCGCGACGGCCGCCCGCCGGGGCAGCCGGATCTTCGCGGACGTCGGCTGGGACGAGTCCGGGGAGTGGGACCTGGCGGCGCTGCCCGACCTCGGGCGGTGCGAGGCGTTCCTGCCGAACGCGGCCGAGGCGATGCGGTACACCCGCACCGACTGCCCGCGCGCCGCCGCCCGGGCGCTGACCGAACACGTACCGCTCGCCGTGGTGACGCTCGGCGCGGAGGGCGCGTACGCGGTGGACGGCCGCACCGGCGAGAGCGCGGAGGTGCCCGCCATCGCCGTGGAGGCGCTGGACACCACGGGCGCCGGGGACGTCTTCGTGGCGGGATTCGTGACCGGCTCGCTGGCCGAGTGGCCGCTGACCGACCGGCTGGCCTTCGCCGGGCTGACGGCGGCCATGTCGGTGCAGGAGTTCGGCGGCTCGCTGTCCGCGCCCGGCTGGCCGGAGATCGCCTCCTGGTGGCAGCACGTGCGCACCCGGAGTGACCAGGACCCGGCGTCGCTGAGCCGGTACGCCTTCCTGGACGCGCAGCTCACCGACTGTGGCCGGGAGTGGCCCCGCCGTCGCGCGGTGCCCACCCTCGGCTTCCGCGAGGCTTGACCAGCGGACACGGGGGAGCCAGAGGTAGCGGGGGCAGGGGAGGTACGGGGAGCGGGGGCGGCGGGCACCGCGTGGGGGCGGTGCCCGGGGCGCGGGGCGGGAGTATACGGGTGGGGTAAATGCGTTCTGCGGCGTCACCGGCGCGTCGTACTCTGGATATCCCAGGCCCCTGAGCGCAGAGAGGGATGAGCTGGCCTTCCGGGCCGCCTATGACGCAGACAACCCCGCACACGACCGCTCCCGCGGACACCCCCCAGGCCACCGCGCGGTTCACCGTGCCGGCCAAGCACCCGATGGTGACGGTGCTGGGCTCGGGAGACTCCCTGCTGCGCGTGATCGAGGACGCCTTCCCCCGCGCCGACATCCACGTCCGCGGGAACGAGATCAGCGCTACCGGTGACCCGGCGGAGGTCGCCCTGATCCAGCGGCTGTTCGACGAGATGATGCTGGTGCTGCGCACCGGCCAGCCCATGACGGAGGACGCGGTGGAGCGCTCCATCTCCATGCTGCGCAACCAGGAGAACGGCACCGGCGCCGCGGGCGAGACCCCGGCCGAGGTGCTGACGCAGAACATCCTCTCCAGCCGTGGCCGCACGATCCGCCCGAAGACGCTCAACCAGAAGCGCTACGTGGACGCCATCGACCGGCACACCGTGGTCTTCGGTATCGGCCCGGCCGGTACCGGCAAGACCTACCTGGCGATGGCCAAGGCCGTGCAGGCGCTCCAGGCGAAGCGGGTCAACCGGATCATCCTGACCCGTCCCGCCGTGGAGGCGGGCGAGCGGCTCGGCTTCCTGCCCGGCACGCTCTACGAGAAGATCGACCCCTATCTGCGGCCGCTCTACGACGCGCTGCACGACATGCTCGACCCGGAGTCGATCCCCCGGCTGATGGCCGCCGGGACCATCGAGGTGGCGCCGCTCGCCTACATGCGCGGCCGTACCCTCAACGACGCGTTCATCATCCTGGACGAGGCGCAGAACACCAATCCCGAGCAGATGAAGATGTTCCTGACCCGGCTCGGCTTCGACTCGAAGATCGTCATCACCGGGGACGTCACCCAGGTCGACCTGCCGGGCGGCACCCGGAGCGGGCTGCGCCAGGTCCGGGAGATCCTGGACGGCGTGGAGGACGTCCACTTCTCCCTGCTCACCAGCACGGACGTGGTGCGGCACAAGCTGGTCGGCCGGATCGTCGACGCCTACGAGCGGTACGACGACCAGCGGCGTGGCGAGAGTCCGCCCGAGCAGGAGGGCCACCGGGAGCACGGCGGCCCGCGGCGGAACGGGCCGGACGGCGCGTCCCGGAACGGGCGGCGCCCCGAGCGCCGCGAGGAGAGGTGAGCGCGCCGACCATGACCATCGACGTGAACAACGAGTCCGGCCGCACGGTCGACGAGCGGGCCCTGCTCGACGTCGCCCGGCACGCCCTGAACCGGCTGCGGATCCATCCGCTCTCCGAGCTGTCGCTGATCGTCGTGGACGCGGAGGCGATGGAGCAGCTGCACCTGCGCTGGATGGACCTGCCGGGCCCGACCGACGTGATGTCCTTCCCGATGGACGAGCTGCGCCCGCCCAGCCGGGACGACGAGGACCCGCCGGAGGGGCTGCTGGGCGACATCGTGCTCTGTCCCGAGGTGGCGGAGCGGCAGGGCGCCGAGGCGCCCACCGGGCACTCGATGGACGAGGAGCTGCAACTCCTCACCGTGCACGGCCTGTTGCACCTGCTCGGTTACGACCACGAGGAACCGGCCGAGCGCGCGGAGATGTTCGGCCTCCAGTCCGCCATCGTCGACGGGTGGCGCGCCGAGTACGGCCTGGAGGGGCCGTCCCCGGCCCCGACGGCCTCGTGAACACGCAGCTGATCACGATCGCGGTGCTGCTCGTCGTGGTGGCCTGGCTGTCGGCCTGCGCCGAGGCCGGGCTGGCCCGGGCGACGAGCTACCGCGCCGAGGAGGCCGTCCGGCAGGGGCGGCGGGGCAGCGCCAAGCTCGCGGTGGTCGCGGCCGACCCGACCCGCTACCTCAACCTGGCACTGCTTCTGCGGGTGGCCTGCGAGGTGGCGGCGGGCTCCCTGGTGACCTACGCCTGCCTGCGCGCGGTGGACGAGAACTGGGAGGCGCTGCTGCTGGCGGTCGCCGTGATGGTGCTGGTCAGCTACGTGGCGGTGGGGGTCTCCCCGCGCACCATCGGCCTCCAGCACCCGCTGAACACCGCGACGGCCGCCGCGTACGTCCTGGTTCCGCTGGCCCGCATCCTCAGTCCGGTGACGCAGCTGCTGATCCTGGTCGGCAACGTGCTGACGCCCGGCAAGGGGTTCCGCAAGGGCCCGTTCGCGAGCGAGGCGGAGCTGCGGGGCATGGTCGATCTGGCGGAGCGGGAGTCGCTGATCGAGGCGGAGGAGCGGAAGATGGTGCACTCCGTCTTCCAGCTCGGCGACACCCTGGTGCGCGAGGTGATGGCCCCGCGCACGGACCTGATCACCATCGAGCGGTGCAAGACCGTGCGGCAGGCGCTGACGCTCGCGCTCCGCTCGGGGTTCTCCCGGATACCGGTGGTCGGGGAGAACGAGGACGACGTGGTCGGGATCGTCTATCTCAAGGACCTCGCCCGCAAGGTGCACATCAGCCGGGACGCCGAGAGCGAGCTGGTCTCCACCGCGATGCGTCCGGCCACCTTCGTGCCGGACACCAAGAACGCGGGGGAGCTGCTGCGCGAGATGCAGCGGGACCGGGGCCATGTCGCGGTCGTCATCGACGAGTACGGCGGGGTGGCGGGCATCGTCACCATCGAGGACATCCTGGAGGAGATCGTCGGGGAGATCACCGACGAGTACGACCGGAACGAGCTGGCGCCGGTGGAGGAGTTGACCGGTGACCGCTACCGGGTCACCGCCCGGCTGGACATCGGCGACCTCGGCGAGCTGTACGACCTGCGGCTGGACGACGAGGACGTGGAGACGGTCGGCGGGCTGCTGGCCAAGTCGCTGGGCCGGGTGCCGATCGCGGGGGCCACCACCACCGTCGACGTCAGTGAGGACCGCGCCGATCCGACGCTCACCGCCCTGCGGCTGACCGCCGAGGCGCCCGCCGGACGCCGCAACAAGATCGTCACGGTGCTGGTCGAGCCGGTCCGCCCGGATCCCGGCGCGGACGAGCACGCCACGGGCGGCGCGGCGCACTAGCCCGCCGCGCCTCGGCCGCCCGCCCGCCGCCCCAACTGCCCACCTTCCGCCGCCTCCCCGGCTCCCGCCGGGGAGGCGGTCGGCGTTGACGGCCGCGGAACGGGGTGCTCTGGATGAGCTGGTCAACGGGGTGGGCGGGCGCGCGGCGCCGACGGGTTCCGAACGGGCTGGGGCCCCGGATGGGCGTCGGAGCTGCTTCGGGCAGCCGTGCGCGCTGCCACCACGCGTGTGGTTCTCCCCCGGCGATGGACGCGTGTTTCGGATTCCACTTTGGGCGAATTCCTAATGTTCGCCCTATGCTACCAAGAACTCGAAATACCACCTCACAAGAGAAAAAAACGCTATCCCCATTCGGGAGGCGGCTCCTCGGTGGCTGGGCGCGGCGCTGCGCGGTCGTCGGTCTCGGGGTCCTCGGAATGCTGGCCACCCCGCTCACCCAGCCGGTTCCGGCACAGCCCGCCGGGAAGGCCGCGCTCACCTCGACCCAGCGGGCGGAGAGTGGAGGTGAGTCCGCCACGGCGCGGCCCACGGGCCAGGGCCGAGCCCTCCAGCAGGGGGCGCCGCTGGTGGACGAGACCTTCACCGGCGCGACCGCGGACCCGAATTTCCAGGCGTTCGGCCCGGCCTGTCTGACCGGCGCCCCGGAGGGTGGCGCTCCCGGCGACGGCGCGCGCCCGCTCACCGGCTGCCCGCCGAACGCCGTCGGGCCGGTGCCGCCGAACGACGCGGCACCCAACGGCTACCTGCGGCTGACCGACGCCTCGAACGACCAGTCGGCGGCGGTGCTCTACAACCACGCGCTGCCCGCCAACCAGGGCGTGGTCGTCACGTTCGACCAGTGGCAGTACGGCGGCACCACCAACCCGCCCGCGGACGGCATCTCGTTCTTCCTGATCGACGGCGCGGACACGCTGACCGAGCCGGGCGCCTTCGGCGGCAGCCTCGGCTACGCGCAGAAGCTGCCGAACGACGACCCGACCCAGCCCTTCCTGCCGGGTGTCAACAGCGGTTACCTGGGCGTCGGTCTGGACGTGCTGGGCAACTACTTCGGCGACTGGGAGCACCGGGGCAACGGGTGTGACACCCGCTCCCCCGCCGGTACCGGCTTCCGGATCCCGGCGCCGGGCAGCAACATGGTGACGCTGCGCGGTCCGGGCGACGGCACCACCGGCTACTGCTTCCTGGACGCGACGAGTGACAACCTCTCCACGACGCCGCCGTGGAACTCGACGCTGCCGGGCCCGTTGCACGGACCCACGATGACCATCCCGCCGGACGCCACCCCCGAGCAGGCCGAGGCGCTGCTGGAGCCCTCCCGCCGCACGGTCACCGTCGAGGTCTCACCGGCCCCGAACCCGGTGATCACCGTCTCGATCGACTTCCACGACGGCAACGGCGTCCAGCAGGTGCTGTCCACTCCGGCTCCGAACCCGGTGCCCAGCACCTACAAGTTCGGCTTCGGCGCCTCGACGGGGCTGTTCACCGACGTGCACCTGCTGCGCAACGTGACAGTGCGTCCGGCGGCCGAACTGCCGGAGCTGAACCTGGTCAAGCAGGTGTCGAAGGACCCGGAGGTGCCGCTGCCGCTGAGCCCGGGGGACGAGGTGCCGTACGAGTACGTCGTCACCAACAGCGGCAACACGGAGCTGACGGACGTCGACGTCACGGACGACCACGTCGACGACATCGTCTGCCCGAAGACGACGCTGGCCGTCGGGGAGACGATGACCTGTACGGGGACGTACACGGTGACCGAGGAGGACGCCGAGGCCGGTTCGCTGACCAACACCGCCACCGCGCGGGGGATGTCGGACGGGACGGAAGTGACCTCGCCACCCGATGAGGTGACGCTGCCGGTGCAGCGCGGGCCGGGGGTGCGGCTGGAGAAGACGACCGAGCCGTCCCGTTCGTACCGCGTGGGCGAGGAGGTGTCCTACAGCTACACGGTCACCAACACCGGGCCCACCGAGCTGACCGGGGTCACCGTCGACGACGACCGCGTCACCGACGTGACCTGTGACTCCACCACCCTGGCACCCGCCGGGGAACCGGGTGACAGTACGACCTGCACCGGCACGTACACCATCACGGCCGAGGACGCCGAGGCCGGTTCGGTGACCAACACGGCCACCGCGAACGCCCGTTCCGACGGCACCGACGTGACCTCGGACCCGGCGGACGCCACCGTCGCGGTGGTGGCCCCGGCGGCGCTGTCGCTGGACAAGTCCACCGACACCTCCCGCACGTACACCGTGGGGGACGAGGTGGAGTACCTCTACACCGTGACCAACACGGGCGGGGAGACGATCAACAACGTCACGGTGGAGGACAGCCTGGTCCCCGACATCACCTGTGAGGCGACCACACTGGCGCCCGGCGAGAGCACCACCTGCCGGGGAACCCACCTGGTCACCGAGGAGGACGCGGAACGGGGCACGGTCGCCAACGTCGCCGTCTCCCAAGGGCGGCTCAACGGGCGGCAGGTGGAGTCGCCGCCGGACTCCGAGCAGGTCGAGATCGTGCCACCGGCGCGGGCCGACCTGTCCATCGAGAAGGCGGTCGACGCCAGCGAGCCGTACCGGGTCGGTGACGAGGTGACCTACACCTACGCGGTCACCAACACCGGCGGCCGCACGGTGACCGGGGTGGCCGTCGACGACGACCGGGTCTCCAACGTCACCTGTGAGGCGACCACGCTGGCCCCGGGCGAGAGCACGACCTGCACCGGGACCTACACCGTCACCCGGGAGGACGCGGGCCGGGACCTCACCAACACCGCCGTCGCCACGGGCGACGGGGGCGTGCGCTCCGATCCGGACCGGGCCACGATCACGGTGCGCGGCAAGCCGGACCCGTGCGCGAAGAAGCCCTGCAAGATCGTCCTGCGGAAGACCGACAAGCACAGTGGCAAGCCGCTGGCCGGAGCGGTGTTCGAACTGTGGAAGGAGACCAACGGCGTCCCCGGGCTCCAGACCCGCGGCCGCGAGCCCGACACCCGGATCAACGGGGCCTGCGCCACCAACCGGAAGGGGCTCTGTGTCTTCCGCGGTCTCGACCTGGGGAGCTACTACCTCCGCGAGGTCGACGTTCCGGAGGGCTACGTGCTGCCGAGGAAGCGGGTCACCGGTCCCCTGGAGCTGACCAAGGACCACACCCGCCTCTCGGTCCGTCTCGCGAACAAGCGCGGCGAGCCCTGCAAGGGCGGCGGTAAGCACTGCAAGTGACCCATCCCGAGCCGGGTTCCGCACGGTCCGTCCGTGCGGAACCCGGCTTCCCGCGTTTCGGGGGCCGCGCGCCCGCACCTCCCGCTCGTCCGTCTCATCTCGGTCGGGGCCTCAGGCCGGGGGCCTCACCCGTCTCGCCTCAGCCCGGGCCTCACCCTGGTGCCCGTCCCACGGACGGTCCTCCCCGCTCGCCACGGGAGACGCGGCGGACCAGGGTGAGGGCATGGGTTCGCACCACGGCCACCACCACCAGCTCCCCCACCTTCCCCCGCTGCGGCGAGGGCGCCTCCTCCGGACGCTGACCGTCCTGCTGTGCGCGGGCGCGCTGACCGCGGCCGCCCCGCCCGCCGAGGCGCTGGGCGCCACCCCGGCGTCCAGCGGGGACGGCGCCGCGTGCGTCCGGGGGACGGGGCCCTACCAGCGGCAGTTGGAGCGGTTCCTGAAACGGCCGGTGGACGGCCGCCAGTCCCCAGGGGACTGCGTCGCCATCCGCGACTTCCAGCGCGAGCAGCGCCTCGGCCGGCGGGACGGGTACGCCCGGCTGGAGACCTACCGTCAGACACAGGTCGTCAAGGCCACCGGGAACCCCAACGCGGCGGGCCGCTGCCCGACGCACCGGGGCCGGGTGGTGTGCGTGGACATGACGCGGCAGCTGCTCTGGGTGCAGACCGGCCGCCGGGTCGACCACGGGCCCGTCGCCACCCGGACCGGCCGGTGGGGAGAGGAGACCCGGCGGGGGCTCCACCGGATCCAGCGCCGGGTCCGGGACGACCACTCCCGCCTGTTCGACAACGCGCCGATGCCCTTCGCCCAGTACTTCGACGGCGGGCAGGCGATCCACGGCAGGTACGACGACCTGTTCGACGGCGGCGGCTCGGCGGGCTGCGTCAACCTGCGCCTGCGGGACGCGAAGGTCCTCTGGCGCCGCCTCGGCGTCGGCGACCTGGTCTTCGTCTGGGGCCGGAAGCCCGGCACCTGACCCGGCCCCACGGACCGGTCCGCACGGGCCGGGCCCACCAGCCGGGCACCACGGAACGGGGCCCGCGGGCCGGGCGCGGGTCACCGGGTGGAGGGATCCCGGGCGGCTCCCGCCCGCCGCCCGCCGCATATGCTCACCGCTATGAGTGACGAGGCGCTGGACCCCGAAGACCGCAAGATCCTCACGCTGGCCCGGAGCGCCCGGGCGCGGAACGCCGTGCCCGAGGGCGCCGCCGTACGGGACGAGAACGGGCGCACCTACGTCGCGGGCACCGTCCAGCTGCCCTCGCTCCCGCTGTCCGCGCTGCGCACGGCCGTCGCGATGGCGGTCGCCTCGGGCGCCAGGTCGCTGGAGGCGGCGGCCGTCGTGACCGAGGCGGAGGCGCTCGCCGAGGAGGACCTGGCGGCCGTGGCGGACCTGGGCGGGCCGGGCACCCCGGTGTTCCTGGCGGGGCCGGACGGGACGCCGCGGGCCACCGTCGCGGCGGGCTGAACCGGCCCTCCGGCCGCCACGGCCATCGGGGACAATGGGCCGTATGAACGCACCTTCCCCGGCCCCGGCGGCCTCCGACACCCCTCACCGGTCCGGTTTCGCCTGCTTCGTGGGTCGCCCCAACGCGGGAAAGTCGACCCTGACCAACGCGCTGGTCGGCAGCAAGGTCGCGATCACCTCCACCCGGCCGCAGACCACCCGGCACACGGTGCGCGGGATCGTGCACCGGCCGGAGGCGCAGCTGGTGCTGGTGGACACCCCGGGACTGCACAAGCCGCGCACCCTCCTCGGTGAGCGGCTGAACGACGTGGTCCGCACCACCTGGGCCGAGGTGGACGTCATCGGTTTCTGCCTGCCCGCCGACCAGAAGCTGGGCCCCGGCGACCGCTTCATCGCCACCGAACTCGCCGAGCTGCGCCGCACCCCGAAGGTCGCGGTGGTCACCAAGAGCGACCTAGTGGACGCGGACACCCTGGGGCGGCAGCTGCTCGCCGTCGACCAGCTCGGCCGCGAACTGGGCATCGAGTGGGCGGAGATCGTCCCGGTCTCCGCCGTCCGGGAGACCGGCGGCGACGCGGCCCGCGCGACCACCGCGCCCAGCGGCGCCGACCGGACCGGCGGCCAGGTCGGGCTGCTCGCCGACCTGCTCGTCAAGCTGCTGCCGGAGGGGCCGCGGCTCTACCCGGACGGCGAGCTGACGGACGAACCGGAGCAGGTGATGGTGGGCGAGCTGATCCGGGAGGCGGCGCTGGAGGGCGTGCGGGACGAACTGCCGCACTCCATCGCGGTGGTGGTGGAGGAGATGAAGCCGCGCGAGGACCGCCCGGCCGACCGCCCGCTGCTGGACGTGTACGCCAACATCTTCATCGAGCGGCCCAGCCAGAAGGGCATCGTGATCGGCCCGAAGGGGCGCCGGCTCAAGGAGGTGGGCAGCACCTCGCGGCGGCACATCGAGGCGCTGCTGGGCACCCCCGTCTACCTCGACCTGCACGTCAAGGTCGCGAAGGACTGGCAGCGGGACCCGAAGCAGCTCCGGCGGCTCGGCTTCTGAGCCGCTCCCGCCGCAGCGCCGGACGCCGCCCGCCCCCGTCCCGGAGGCGGGCGGTCACTCCTTGACGGCGCCGCTGAGCATCCCGTCGACGAAGCGGCGTTGCAGCAGCACGTAGACGATCACCACCGGCAGCGCCACCAGCACCGCCCCGGCCGCCAACAGCGCGTTGTCCTGGGCGTGCTGGCCCTGGAAGAAGGCGAGCCCGAGCGGGACGGTGCGGTGCGCCTCGTCGCTGACCATCACCAGTGCCAGCAGGAACTCGTTCCAGGTCCACATGAAGGTGAGCACCAGCATGGTGGTGACCGCCGGGCGGGCGCCGGGCAGCAGCACCCGCCAGAGCACCGTCCAGCTTCCGGCGCCGTCCAGCCGGGCGGCCTCGGCGAGGCTGCGGGGGCTGGTGCGGAAGTGCGCCCGCATCCAGAAGGTGCCGAACGCCAGGGACTGCGCGGTCTGCGGCGCGATCAGCGCCCAGTAGGTGTCCGTCAGGCCCAGCCAGCGCATGTCGTGGTAGAGCGGCACGACGACCGCCTCGGCGGGCAGCGTCAGGCCGACGAGGAACAGCGCGAAGAGCGGGGTCGCGCCACGGAAGCGCATGGTGCCGAAGGCGTAGCCCGCGAGGATCGACAGCACCGCCGAGACGCTCACCACCACGGCGGCGACCAGCAGCGAGGAGCCGAGGTAGCGGCCGAAGTGGCCCCTGGTCCAGGCCTCGGTGAAGTTGTCCCAGCGCAGCCCGTCCGGCAGCGCGAAGCCGGTGGCCAGTCCGTCCGGGTCGGAGAACGCGGTGGACAGGATGCCCACCACCGGGGTCAGCGCGAGCAGCGTGAAGAAGGCCAGAACGGCGTAGGACACGGCGCGTTCGCCACGCGAGATCATCGGCGGCCCTCCACGAGTCGGGTCACGGTCAGCGTGAGCGCGAAGACCACGACCGTGAGCGCGACGCCGATGGCCGCCGCCTGCCCCACCTGCCCGGTCTCGAAGGCCCGCCGGTAGACCTCGTAGGCCGGTACGGAGGTGGAGTCGCCCGGACCGCCGCCGGTGGTCAGGTAGATCAGGTCGAAGTTGCGGAGCCCGGCGACGATGGTGAGGGTCAGGCCCACCGCGAGCTGCGGGCGGAGCGCGGGCAGCGTGACGGCGGTGAACTCCCGCCAGGCGCCCGCCCCGTCGAGCCGCGCCGCCTCGTACAGCTCGCGGGGGATGCGCTGGGCGCCGGAGAGGAACAGCACCAGGCAGAGCCCGGTGCCGACCCAGGTGCCCACCAGCCCGACGGACGGCAGGGCCAGCGCGTGGTCCCCGAGCCAGGGCCGGGCGAGCGAGCCCAGGCCGACGGCGCGCAGCAGGTCGTTGAGGAGCCCGTCGGGCGCGAGGATCGACCGCCAGGAGACGGCGACGACGACCATCGCCAGCACCTGCGGCAGGAAGATCACGGTGCGCCAGAAGGTCATCCCGCGCAGCCGGGCGCGGGAGAGCAGCGCGGCCAGGGCCAGCCCCGCCGCGACGGGCAGCACCGCGTAGAAGAACAGCAGGACCAGCGAGTGGCCGAAGGCGCCGCGCAGCGCCGGATCGGACAGCAGCGCGCGGTAGTTGTCGAGACCCGCGGGGGTGGCGCGGGACAGCCCGTCCCAGTGCAGCAGCGAGAGGTTGACGGCCTGCCCGAACGGCCAGAGCAGGAACGCCCCGTAGACGAGCAGCGCGGGAGCGATGTAGAGGTAGCCGACCGACCGCGGCTCGCCGGGCGCGCGGCGGCTCACCGGCGCTCCCGGTGGAAGGCGGTGTAGTCCTTCTGGAGTTCCTCCGCGAACTTCCCGGGACTGGTGCGTCCGCTGAGAACGTTCTGGAGTCCGGCGCTGAGGGTGTCGTAGAAGGTGGTCGTCGCGTAGTCGAGGTAGGGCACCAGCCCGTCGTCGGCGACGAGGCGGCGCCAGCCGTCGAACATCTGCCGCTCGACGGTGCCCTTCTTCGGCGACTTCCCGGGGACGACCGGCAGGACGCCCTCCTCAGTCATCACCTGGGCCGCCCGCTCCCCGGTGAGGAAGTCGATGTAGGCGGCGGCCACTCCGGGCTGCTTCGCCTCGGAGGTCACCGTCCATGCGAGACCCTGACCGCCGGTGGTGACCGAGGGCCCGCCCGGCTCGGCGGGGGGCAGCGGCATGAAGCCGAGGTCCTCGCCCATCGTCTTCTTGAGGTCCGCGAGTTGCCAGGTGCCGGTGAGCAGGTAGGCGCCCTCGCCGCCCGCGAAGTCCTTGGCCGCCGCGTCGTGCCCCTGGCCGTTCGCGTCCTTCGGGAGGTGACCCGCGCGGGTCCAGGCGCGCAGCGTGCCCGCCGCCTCCCGGACCTCCTCGGTGTCCCAGGAACCGCGCTCGCCGCGCCCGAAGATGGCGTCGCGCTGCTCGTCCTTGTCGGCGAGCTGGTCGAGGACGGCGCCGAAGGTGTGGATCGCGGGGTACTTGTCGAGGTTGCCGAACTGGACGGGGAGTTCGCCCGCCTTCTTGATCCTCGGGAGCTGCCGGGTGAACTCGTCCCAGGTGCGCGGGGGTTCGATGTCCAGCTCGCGCAGCAGCTCCTTGTTGTAGTACAGCCCCAGGTACTCGCCCGCCTGGGAGAGGCCGTAGAGCCGGCCGGTGCCGAAGGACCGGGTGTCGGCGGAGACCCGGTTGAGGTCCAGCAGCGCCTGCGGGTAGCGGGTGTTCCAGCCGTAGCTGCCCGCGTAGCCGTCGAGCGGGGTGAGCAGCCCGGCACGGACGAAGGACACCATGTCCCCGTACCCCTGGTTGGCCTGCACCACGTCGGGCGGGTTGCTGCCGGAGAGCGCCAGCTTGAGGGTGGTCTTCAGGTCGGAGAAGCTGCGCGAGGTGCGCTTGATGGTGACGTTGGGGTACTTCTCCTCGAACTTCGCGTTGAGCCGCTCGATCTCGGCGTTCTGCCCGCCGCGCACCTCCTGGTCCCAGACCTTCAGCGTGATCTTGCCCGCCGCGCCGGGGTCGGTGGTCGCCCCGCCGGGCCCGCCCGCGCCGTCCCCGGCGGGGCCCTGGGTTCCCGGAACGCAGGCGGTGACGAGCAGGGCCAGCACCGTGACGGCCGCGAGCAGCACGGCGCCCGGGGTCAGGGGGACAGACTGGGGGCGTCTCATGAGGGATCACCCTGTCCCATGGCGCCGCCGGTGCCAAGTGGTCGGCGGTCCGCTGAGAGCGCACCGCCGCCTCCCAGGTCACCCCGTCCGTCCGCCGCGCGACCCCGGCGGGCCCGGCCGCGCCCCGGCGCGCGGTCCGCCGCCCGGCGGCCGTACGATCCAGAGGTCCACCCCCGCCCGTCCACCGGCACCGGCCACGCACCACCCGGAGTCCGGTACCGGCACCGGGAGTTCCCCGCGTACGGCGGGCCGCCCGCCCGCGGGCCACCGCACCACGGCCAGAGGAGGCCACGAGACGATGAGCAGCCAGTCCGGGCCCGCCCCCCTCACACTGGACGACGTCCGCCAGGCCGCCGCGCGGATCGCGGGCCACGCGCACCGCACCCCGGTGCTGCGCTCCCGCACCCTCGACCGGCTGACCGGCACCGAGACCTTCCTCAAGTGCGAGAACCTGCAACGGGTCGGCGCCTTCAAGTTCCGCGGGGCCTACAACGCGCTGGCCCAGCTCTCCGCCGAACAGCGGGCCCGCGGCGTTCTCGCCTACTCCTCCGGCAACCACGCGCAGGCCGTGGCGCTCGCCGCGCGCGAGCTGGACAGCGGCGCGGTCATCGTGATGCCCGCCGACGCGCCGCGCGCCAAGCTGGAGGCGACCGTCGGCTACGGCGCCGAGGTCATCTCCTACGACCGCTACACCGAGAGCCGCGAGGAGCTGGGCGAGCGGATCGCCGCCGAGCGCGGACTGGCCGTCATCCCGCCGTACGACCACCCGCACACCATGGCGGGCCAGGGCACCGTCGCGCTGGAGCTGCTGGAGGAGGTGCCGGACCTCGACGCGCTGGTCGTGCCGGTGGGTGGCGGCGGGCTGCTGGCGGGCTGCGCCACGGCCGCGACGGCGCTGCGCCCCGGCATCCGGATGATCGGGGTGGAGCCGGAGGAGGGCGACGACACCCGGCGCTCCCTGGAGCGGGGCGCCCGGGTCAGCATCGAGGTGCCGCACACCATCGCGGACGGCCAGGCGGCCACCACCCCCGGGGAGCTGACCTTCGCCGTCAACCAACGGCTCGCGGAGAGCGTGGAGTTGGTCAGCGACGAGGAGATCCGGGCGGCGATGCGGCTGGCCTTCGAGCGGCTGAAGATCGTGCTGGAGCCGAGCGGGGCCAGCGGGCTCGCCGCGCTGCTGTCCGGCCGGGTCCGCCCCCGGCCCGCCCGGGTGGGGGTGGTGCTCTCCGGCGGCAACGTCGGCGTGGACGCCTTCGCCCGGCACCTCACCACGGGCTGACCGCCCGGAAGGCGCCGCCGCCCGCCCCGGCGGGGCTCGCGTCAGGCTGCCGGGGCGGCGGCCAGGAAGCGGGCGAGCGCGGCGGCGACGCCGTCCGGATCGTCGTCGTGGATCCAGTGCCCCGCCCCCTGGAACTCGATCTTCCGGGTACGCGGCCGGAGTTCGGTCATCGCCCGGGCCAGCCCGGCGGGCAGCAGCCCGCTCTCCGTACCGCGCAGCACCAGCGCGGGGACGCGGGAGGCGAGCCAGTCGGCCCACCAGTCCCCGACCCCGCCCCGCTGGACGGCCATCATGTCCGTCCAGTCGAACAGCAGCCGCCAGCCGCCGTCCGCGTCCGGCTCGGCGCTCTGGAGGAAGTAACCGCTGTCCGGGGCGCCCGCGGCCTCGATGGCCGCCCCCAGCGCGGCGCGGCTGGCGGCCCCCCGGGGCCAGCCGCGCACGTCGAGCACCGGATGCTCGACCTCCGGCCGCCGCATCACCGGGCCCACGTCCTCGATGACGAGCGCGGAGACCAGCTCGGGGTGGCGGGCGGCCAGCTGGTAGGCGGTGACACCGCCCAGCGAGTGCCCGAACACCGGGACGGGGCCGAGACCGCGCCGCCGGAGGAAGGCCGCCGCGTCCTCCACGAAGGCGTCCCGGCCGTAGTCCCCGGCACGGGCGCTGTGGCCGTGTCCCCGCTGGTCGGGCGCGATGATCCGCACCCGGCCGGTGAGCCGGGCGGCGAGCCCGGCGAAGATCGCGCCGCGTCCGAACGTGCCGTGCAGGGCGAGCAGGGGGACGCCGTCCCCACCGAAGTCGAGCCAGCTGACGCGGCGCCCCGCGATCAGCTCCGTGGACGCCTCGGGCAGGGGGTGCGGGTGGGGGCCGCGCGCTTCGGACATGAGCCGAGACGCTAGCGGGCGGTGCTCCCCGCCGCACGGCGTTTTCGGACCGGAACCCGGGCGAGGTCCTCGGCGACCGTCAACTCGCCCGCGAACCCGGCCTCCCGGGCCTGCCGGGCGAAGACCGAGGGGTCCTGGTACCGCTGCGAGAAGTGGGTGAGCACCAGCTGCCGCACCCCCGACTCGGCCGCGACCCGGCCCGCCTGCCCGGCGGTCAGATGGCCGAACTCCCGGGCGAGGTCGGCGTCCTCGTCGACGAAGGTGGACTCGATGACGAGCAGGTCACACCGCTCGGCCAGCGCGAAGACCCCGTCACACAGCCGGGTGTCCATGACGAAGGCGAAGCGCTGGCCGCGCCGGACCTCGCTGACCTCCTCCAGCCGCACCCCGCGCAACTCCCCACGCCGCTGGAGCAGGCCCACGTCCGGCCCGGAGACGCCGCGCTCCGCGAGCCGCTCGGGCAGCATGGTGTGGCCGTCCGGCTCCGTCAGCTGGTACCCGAACGCCTGGACGGGGTGGGAGAGTTCGCGGGCGACGAGGGTGAACCGGGGGCCCTCGTGGAGGACGCCGGAGGTGTGCACCGGCTCCTCCCGCAGCCGGACCGCCTCCCGGTAGGCGGTGGCGTACCGCAGCCGCTCGAAGAAGCGCTGGCCGCTCGCCGGGTAGTGCGCGGTGACCTGGTGCGGGACCCGGTCCAGGCTGAGCCGCTGGATGACGCCGGCCAGCCCGAGCGAGTGATCGCCGTGGAAGTGCGTCACGCAGAGGCGGGTCAGGTCGCTCGCCGCCACCCCGGCCCGCACCATCTGGCGCTGGGTGCCCTCGCCCGGATCGAAGAGCAGCCCCTCGCCGTCCCAGAGCAGCACGTAGCCGTTGTGGTTGCGGTGCCGGGTGGGCACCTGACTCGCGGTGCCCAGCACCACCAGTTCACGGTGGGACACCGGCTATCCGGGGGGCCATTCGAGGCCGCGCCCGCCGAGGACGTGCGCGTGGGCGTGGAAGACCGTCTGCCCGGCGCCGGAGCCGGTGTTGAAGACGACGCGGTAGCCGGTGCCCGGCCCGCCCTCCCGGGAGACCAGCGCCTCCCCGGCGGCGACCTCGCCCGCCTCGCGCAGCACGTCGGCCGCGAGTTCCGGGGCCCCGGTGGCCAGCGACGCGGCGTCCGGGTAGTGCCCCTTCGGGATCACCAGCACATGGGTGGGCGCCTGCGGGTTGATGTCCCGGAAGGCGACGGTGGTCGGGGTCTCCCGCACGACGGTCGCGGGCACCTCCCCGGCCACGATCTTGCAGAACAGGCAGTCGGCCTGCGGTTCTCCAGCCATACGGCGATGCTACCGGGCACCTCCCGCCGCCGGGCCGCCCACCGGGAACCCGGCCCGGGAGCGCGACGGGCCCCACCGGCGGCCGGGGCGGGCGGCGGGAGACAGCCGGGAGACGGAACGGACGGGACCGGCTGGCGGGCCGTCAGTCGACGAGTTCGCGGACGACCGCGTCCGCCAGCAACCGCCCGCGCAGCGTGAGCACGGCCCGGCCGCCCTCGTGCGCGCCCGGCTCCAGCAGCCCGTCGTCGCGAGCGCGCCCGGCGGCCTTCCGGCCCTCCTCGGTGAGCAGGTCGAGCGGGCAGCCGCGCGCCAGCCGCAGCTCCAGCAGGATCCGCTCCACCCGCCGGTCCTCCGCCGACAGCAGCTCCCGGCCCGCGCCCGGCGACCGGCCCTCGGTGAGCGCCCGCGCGTAGGCGGCAGGATGCTTGACGTTCCACCAGCGCACGCCGCCCACGTGGCTGTGCGCGCCGGGGCCCGCGCCCCACCAGTCGGCGCCCGTCCAGTACAGCTCGTTGTGTCGGCAGCGCGCCGAAAGGTCCCCGGACACCGCCCAGTTGGAGACCTCGTACCAGCTCATCCCGGCGGCGGAGAGCCGCTCCTCGGTCAGCAGGTAGCGGTCGGCGTGGGC
The DNA here is from genome assembly GCF_013450295.1 of Streptomyces sp. AJS327. Lineage (GTDB taxonomy): Bacteria > Actinomycetota > Actinomycetes > Streptomycetales > Streptomycetaceae > Streptomyces. The sequence continues at coordinate 740,676 of NZ_SKBR01000001.1, read as the reverse complement.
GTCGTCGTCGGTCATCGGGATCTCGCCGCGCCGCACGCGGCGGGCCAGCCCGGTGCCCTCCTCCACGATCAGCGCGTAGGCGGAGACGTGGTCCGGACCGGCGCCCAGGGCGGCGTCGAGGGTGGCGCGCCAGTCCTCGTCGCTCTCCCCCGGGGTGCCGTAGATCAGGTCCAGGTTGACGTGGTCGAATCCGGCCGCGCGGGCCTCGGCCACGCACTCCTCGGGCCGCCCCGGGGTGTGGGTGCGGTCCAGCACCCGAAGGACGTGCGCCCGGGCGCTCTGCATCCCGAACGACACCCGGGTGAACCCGGCCTCGCGCAGCGCCGCCAGCGAGGCGGCGTCGACCGACTCCGGGTTGGCCTCGGTGGTGATCTCCGCGTCGTCCGCGAGCCCGAACTCGGCCCGCACCGCCTCCAGCATCCGGCCGAGGTCGGCGGGGGGCAGCAGGGTGGGGGTGCCGCCGCCGACGAAGACCGTCTCGACGGGCCGAGGGTCCTCCCCCAGCACCCGGCGGGCCAGCCGTACCTCGGCGGCGAGGGTGTCCGCGTAGCTCTCCCGGGAGACGGCCACGCCCCCGCCATCCCCCAGCTCACTCGCGGTGTACGTGTTGAAGTCGCAGTACCCGCAGCGGCTGGCGCAGAACGGGACGTGCAGGTAGAAGCCGAGCGGACGGTCGGCCGTGGCGGCGAGGGCGGACGCCGGGAGCGAGCCGTCCTCGGGCACGGCTTCGCCGTCGGGGAGTGCGGAGGGCATGCCTCCATTGCACCATCCCGGCGGAGCCCGCTCGACGGACCGGGAGCGGAGCGGTACCGGCGCCGATCAGTCCGCAGGGACGGTGACGAAGTCGATCAGCTCCTCGACCCGGCCGAGCAGCTCGGGCTCCAGATCCCGGTAGCTGCGCACCGCGCCCAGCACCCGCCGCCAGGCCGCGCCGGTGTTCTCCGGCCACCCCAGCGCCCGGCACACCCCGGTCTTCCAGTCCTGCCCGCGCGGCACCCGGGGCCAGGCGTCGATACCCAGCGAGGACGGCTTCACCGCCTCCCAGACGTCGACATAGGGATGCCCCACCACCAGCACGTCCGGGCCGCTCACCCGCCCGGCGATCGCCGACTCCTTCGACCCGGGCACCAGGTGGTCGACGAGCACGCCCAGCCGCGCCCCGGGGGTGGGCCCGAACTCCTCCACGATCGCCGGGAGGTCGTCGACCCCCTCCAGGTACTCCACCACCACGCCCTCGACGCGCAGGTCGTCGCCCCACACCCGCTCGACCAGCTCGGCGTCGTGCCGCCCCTCCACGTAGATACGCCCGGCGCGCGCCACCCGCGCCCTGGCGTCCGGCACCGCGATCGACCCGGAGGCCGTCAGTCGGGGCCGCGCGGGGGCGGCGTCCCGGCCACCAGCCGGCCGCACCAGAGTGACCGGCGCGCCCTCCAGCAGGAAACCGCCGGGGACGAGGGGGAAGACCCGGGGACGGCCGAAGCGGTCCTCCAGGGTGACCGTCACTCCCCCCGCGGTCTTCTCGCAGCGGATCACCGCGCCGCAGAATCCGGTGCTGGGCTCCTCGACCACCAGGCCGGGCTCCGCCGGGACTTCGGGCACCGGCCGCCGCTTCTTCCACGGTGGGGTGAGGTCCGGGCTGTAGTGACGACCACGCATGCGGCCCATTCTCCCCCGAGGGTTGTCCCCCGCTTCTCCCCGGCGGGTTCTCCCCCACGGCCGCTCCCGTCCCCATCCCACCCCGCCACCCCGGTCGCCTCACCGCCCGGCGCGCGGGCCGGGTCACCGCACCGGCGTCCGGTGGGGCGGGGCGCGGGTCAGCCGCCGACGCCGAACCGGCGGGCCAGCTGGTCCCGTTGGGCCCGTACGAAGTCCGCGTCGACGACAGCCCCGTGCCCCGGCACGTACCGCGCGTCCTCCCCGCCCAGCTCCAGCAGCCGGTCCAGGGCGGCGGGCCAGCGGGCCGGGACGGCGTCCCGCCCGGCCTGCGGCTCCCCGGACTCCTCCACCAGGTCCCCGCAGAAGACCACCTCCCGCTCGCCGGGAACGCACACCACCAGGTCGTGACCGCTGTGCGCGGGGCCCAGGTTGGCGAGCAGCACCTCCCGCTCCCCGAGCGTCAGGGTGAGTTCGCCGGAGACCGGGTGGTCCGGGACGACCAGCACGTCCAGCGCCTCGTCCGTGTCGTGGGGCGACAGCCCCTGCGCCAGGGCGCCGCCGCGCAGCGCCTCCCGCCCCTCGGCGAGCCGCCCGGCCAGCCCCACCGCGCCGTACACCCGCACCCCCGCGAAGGCGGCGGTGCCCAGAACGTGGTCGAAGTGCCCGTGGGTGAGCGCCACATGGGTCACCGGGCGGCCGAACAGCTCCACCACCTCCCGGCGGATCCCGGCCCCCTCGCGGAGCGAGGACCCGGAGTCCACCAGCAGCGTGCCCCCGTCCCCGGCGATCGCCCCGACGGTGGCGTCCCAGCCGGGGAGACGACGGCGGGCCACACCGGGCGCGAGGTGCTCCCAGCGCGCGGGGGGCGCGGCGGCGTCCGCCCCCGGGCCGCCCGGCCCCGGGTGTTCCGGCCGTCCCGGCCCCCGGTCGTCCGGCCGTACCGGCACCGTCTCCGGGCCCGGGTTCTCGTTCCGCGCTGTCATGCGCCGACCCTAGCGGGAAGCCCGGCGCGCGCCCCCGCCCCGCGCCCCGGGTCGGCCCCCGGGAGGCGCGGCCGACGCGGGGGAACGGTGTGAGCACGGGGAGTGACGGCGGGGCGGTGCCGGGCACCCGGCAGCGCCTGTCAGGGGAGGGGGTGAACTCCCGGAGTACGCGGACGAATCCGGGTGAACGGCCAGGAGAGGGCACCGGATCCGGCCACCCTTGCCCGGCCGGTGGCTACCGGCCGTACACTGGCTCGGGGCGACTGGCACTCTCCGCGGGCGAGTGCCAGGCGAAGTGACTGGAGGTGACCGGCCGTGACCGGACTCCAGGGACGAGACGACGCCGGACGGGAGGTGCGCGGTGCTCAGTGAACGGAGACTGGAGGTCCTGCGTGCCATTGTCCAGGACTACGTGGGCACCGAGGAGCCGGTCGGCTCCAAGGCGCTCACCGAGCGCCACAACCTCCAGGTGTCCCCGGCCACGGTCCGCAACGACATGGCCGCGCTGGAGGAGGAGGGGTTCATCGCCCAGCCGCACACCAGCGCCGGGCGCATCCCCACCGACAAGGGCTACCGGCTCTTCGTGGACAAGCTCGCGAACGTCCGGCCGCTCTCCACTCCCGAGCGGCGGGCCATCCAGAACTTCCTGGACGGCGCCGTCGACCTGGACGACGTCGTGGGCCGGACGGTACGGCTGCTGGCGCAGCTGACCCGGCAGGTCGCGGTCGTCCAGTACCCCTCGCTGACCCGCTCGACGGTGCGGCACGTGGAGTTGCTGGCGCTGGCGCCCGCCCGGCTGATGCTGGTGCTGATCACCGACACCGGCCGCGTCGAGCAGCGCGTGATCGACTGCCCGGCGCCCATCGGCGAGACCACGCTGGCGGACCTGCGTGCCCGGCTGAACAGCCGGGTCGTGGGGCAGCGCTTCACCGAGGTGCCGCCGCTGGTGCAGGACCTGCCGGACGCCTTCGACGCCGACGACCGGGCCACCATCTCCTCGGTTCTGGCGACCCTGCTGGAGACGCTGGTCGAGGAGACGGAGGAGCGGCTGATGATCGGCGGCACCGCCAACCTCGCCCGTTTCGGGCAGGACTTCCCGCTGGTCATCCGGCCGGTGCTGGAGGCGCTGGAGGAGCAGGTGGTGCTCCTCAAACTGCTGGGCGAGGCCAAGGATCCGGGCATGACCGTCCGGATCGGACATGAGAACGCCCACGAGGGCCTGAGTTCCACATCAGTCGTATCGGTCGGCTACGGTTCGGGCGACGAGGCGGTCGCCAAACTCGGTGTGGTCGGCCCGACCCGCATGGACTACCCCGGAACGATGGGAGCTGTACGCGCAGTGGCACGGTACGTCGGACAGATCCTGGCGGAGTCGTAAGTGGCGACGGACTACTACGCGGTCCTCGGCGTGCAGCGCGACGCCTCGCAGGACGAGATCAAGAAGGCGTTCCGCCGCCTCGCCCGTGAACTCCATCCGGACGTCAACCCGGACCCGAAGACCCAGGAGCGGTTCAAGGAGATCAACACCGCCTACGAGGTGCTGTCGGACCCGCAGAAGAAGCAGGTCTACGACCTCGGCGGGGACCCGAACAGCAGCGGCGGCGGGGCCGGTGGCTTCGGCGGCGGCTTCGGCAACTTCTCCGACATCATGGACGCGTTCTTCGGCACCGCCTCGCAGCGGGGGCCGCGCTCGCGCACGCGGCGGGGCCAGGACGCGATGATCCGGCTGGACATCGACCTGGAGGAGGCCGCGTTCGGCACCACCAAGGAGATCCAGGTCGACACGGCCGTGGTCTGCGGTACCTGTAGCGGTGAGGGCGCCGCCCCCGGCACCTCCGCGCAGACCTGTGACATGTGCCGGGGCCGCGGCGAGGTCTCGCAGGTGACGCGCTCCTTCCTGGGTCAGGTCATGACCTCCCGCCCCTGCCCGCAGTGCCAGGGCTTCGGCACCGTGGTGCCCACCCCGTGCCCGGAGTGCGCGGGAGACGGCCGGGTCCGTTCGCGGCGCAGCCTCACCGTCAAGATCCCGGCGGGCGTGGACAACGGCACCCGGATCCAGCTGGCGGGCGAGGGCGAGGTCGGCCCCGGCGGCGGCCCGGCCGGCGACCTCTACGTCGAGATCCACGAGAAGGCGCACCCGACCTTCCAGCGGCGCGGCGACGACCTCCACTGCACGGTCACCATCCCGATGACGGCGGCGGCGCTGGGCACCAAGGTCCCGCTGGAGACGCTGGACGGGGTCAAGGACATCGACATCCGGCCGGGCACGCAGTCCGGCCAGTCCGTGCCGCTGCACGAGCACGGCGTGACCCATCTGCGCGGCGGTGGCCGGGGCCAGCTGATCGTGCACGTCGAGGTGACGACACCCACCAAACTGGAGCCCGACCAGGAGGAGTTGCTGCGGCGGCTGGCGCAGCTGCGCGGCGAGGAGCGGCCCCAGGGCCAGTTCCAGCCCGGACAGCAGGGCCTCTTCTCCCGCCTGAAGGACGCCTGGAACGGCCGCTGATCCCGGAGCCCGGCCCGCGCCCGGCGCGCGGTCCCCAGGCCCCGAGGCCCGGGGAGGTCCCCCGCCGGGGCCGCGGCGAGGCGCCGGAAGCCGCGCACCGGACGCCGTCCCGGGCCACCCGCCGGGGCGGGAAGCCCACCCCACGGGGGCGCGCCACCCGCGTGGCAGGATGTGGCCATGCCGACCCCGCCGCCTTCCGCGTCACCGTCGTCGCCCTCCCCGGACCCGTCCTCCGGGTCCCCCCGGTCCGGTCCGGTGGCCTCGGCCCTGACCGCCGCCCCCTCCGCCTCGGCCGCGATGTCGACCTGGTTCGCCGCGCTCGCGCCCTACCCCGTGGTGCAGGCACCGATGGCGGGCGGCACCTCCGGCCCGCGGCTGGCCGCCGCCGTCAGCGGAGCGGGCGGGCTGGGCTCGCTCGCCGCGGGCTACAAGAGCCCCGCGGCGATGCGTGACGAGGTGCGGGAGCTGCGCGGACTGACCGACCGGCCCTTCGCCGTCAACCTCTTCATGCCGCAGCCCCCCACCGGGGACCCCGCGGCCGTCGAGGTGTACCGGGAGCAACTGGCCCCGGAGGCCGCCTGGTACGAGGTGCCGCTGGGCTCCACGGACGGTGCCGCGGACGACGCGTACCAGGAGAAGCTGGCCGTCCTGCTCGACGAGCCGGTGCCGGTGGTCTCCTTCACCTTCGGCTGCCCCTCCCCCGAGGTGCTGGAGCGCCTCGCGCGGGCCGGCAGCCAGACCGTCGTCACGGCCACCACCCTCGTCGAGGCGCTGGCCGCCGAGGAGGCGGGCGCGGACGCGGTCTGTCTCCAGGGCACCGAGGCGGGCGGCCACCAGAGCACCCACGTGGACAGTCCGCGCGACGAGCGGAACGGCGGCGGCCTCGGGCTGCTCGCCCTGCTGACCCAGGTCCGGGAGACGGTGCGGCTGCCGCTCATCGCCGCCGGGGGGCTGATGCGCGGCGGGCAGGTCGCCGCCGTGCTCGCCGCCGGGGCGAGCGCCGCGCAGCTGGGCACCGCCTTCCTGATCTGCCCGGAGTCCGGCGCCCACCCGCTGCACAAACGGGCCCTGCTCGACCCGGTCTTCACCCGCACCGAGATCACCCGCGCGTTCTCCGGGCGTCCCGCGCGCGGGCTGACCAACCGCTTCATCGAGGAGCACGGCCGGTACGCGCCCGCCGCCTACCCGCAGGTCCACTACCTGACGGCCGGGCTGCGGAAGGCCGCGGCGGCCGCGGGCGACCCGCAGGCGATGGCGCTGTGGGCGGGGCAGGGACACCGGCTGGCGCGCGAACTGCCCGCCGCCCGGCTGGTGGAGGTGCTCGTCGCCGAGCTGGCGGAGGCACGTCATGGGCTCACCGCCCGCGGCGGCGCCGCCACCCGCGACCCCGGGCCGGGCACGTCCCGGCCGGGCACGCCGGAGGCGGGGAGCGCCTGGTGACGGCGCCGGTCTTCCTCGTCGACGAGGGTCGGCTGACGGTCGGCACGGTGACGCTGGACGGTCCCGAGGGACGGCACGCGGTGACCGTGCGGCGGCTGCGCGCCGGGGAGCCGATCGTGCTGACGGACGGCGCGGGCACCGGTGCGGTCGGCACCGTCGCCGAGGTCTCCGGGAAGGACACCCTGGAGGTCGCGGTCGACGCGCTGCGGACCGAGCCGGAACCCCGGCCCCGGATCACGGTGGTGCAGGCCCTGCCGAAGGGGGACCGGGGCGAGCTGGCCGTGGAGACCATGACGGAGACCGGGGTCGACGCCGTGGTCCCGTGGGCGGCGGCCCGCTGCGTGACCCTGTGGAAGGGCGAGCGCGGGCGGAAGTCGCTGGCCAAGTGGCGCGCCACCGCCCGGGAGGCGGGGAAGCAGTCGCGTCGGCTGCGGTTCCCCACGGTGGCCGACCTCACCGCGACACGGGAGCTGGCCCCGCTGCTGTCCGGCGCCGCGTTCGCCGCGGTGCTGCACGAGGAGGCCGAGCAGCCGCTGGCGACCGCGCCGCTCCCGGTGGACGGCGGGGAGATCGTGCTGGTCGTCGGGCCGGAGGGCGGCGTCGCACCCGAGGAGCTGGCCGTGTTCGAGGAGGCGGGCGCCCTGCCGTACCGGCTCGGGCCGACGGTGCTGCGCACCTCGACGGCGGGACCGGCCGCGACCGCGCTGCTCATGTCCCGTACGGGTCGCTGGAGTTGACCGCCCGCGCGGGCCGCCGGAGCTGACCGGCGCCGCACGGGGACCGGCAGCGCGGCGCGGACCGGCGGACCCGGGCCGGGCGCGTGAGGCACACCCGGCCCGGTCCTCAGGGCCGGTGGCACGGCCCCGGATCCCTAGCCGCGCAGCACCTCCTCCAGCAGGGTGGCGGCCCGCTCGGCGCCGCCCTCGGCGCGGGCACGGGCGCGCAGGCGGGCGCAGTTCGCGGCCACCTCCGGATCACCGGTCAGCTCCAGCAACGCGGAGCGGAGCGTCTCCGCGTCGGCCTCCGGGTCGAGATGCCGGGCGACGCCCAGCTCCGCGAGCCGGTCGGCGTTCATCACCTGCTCGCTGTTGCCGGGTACGGCGATCATCGGGACGCTGGTGTACAGCCCCTCGCCGCAGCCGCCCATCCCCGCGTGGGTGACGAAGGCGTCGGCCTGCTCCAGCACCGCCAGCTGCGGGACCCAGGGGTGCGTCTCGACGTTCGCCGGGAGCGGGCCGAGCACCTCGGGGTCGGTGTACTTGCCGATCTGGAGCACCACGTGCCAGCCGGGCAGGTCGCCGAAGGCGGCCAGGCACCGGCGGTAGAAGTCCGGCCGCCGGGTGGCCGCCGAGCCGAGCGAGACCAGCAACAGCCGTTCCGCGCCGGCCGGCCGGGGCCAGCTCTCCCGCTCCGCCCGGCGTCCCGGGCACGGCCCGACGAAGGTGACCGTCCCGGAGTCGACGCGGTCCGCGTTCGGCTGCATCGCCTCGGAGATCGTCGCCACCACACGCGGCGGCCGCCCGGCGAAGGTGTCCACGTCGGTGGTGGTGGCGCCGGAGTCGGCCAGCCAGTCCGCGAACTTCGCGAGGTGCCCGGTGGCGCCCGGCAGGTTCTTGAGCTGCGCGCCGACCTCCTCCTGGTAGCCGCTCCAGGCGACGAAGGTGGGCGAGAGCTGCACGACCGGTCGGCGCTGCGCCTCGGCGAGCGCGCGGGCCGCGTAGGAACCGATGTCGTACAGGTAGAGGTCGGCCGGATCCGTCTCGTATACGGCGCGCAGCTGCGGCAGCATCCGGATGTTGTCGTCCAGGAAGACGTCCATGGCGGCGATCGGGTCGGCCGGCCAGTCGTTGTCGGCGACCGGCAGACCGGAGACGTAGGGCACGAACTCGGCGCCGACGCCGGTGACCAGCTCCTCCACGGCACGGTCGTTGGCGTAGGTGACCCGGTGGCCACGGTCCACCAGCTCCCGGATGACCTCCAGGCTGGGCAGGACGTGGCTGACGGCGGGCACACCGATCATCGCGATATGGGCACGACGGGACATGAGCGCTCTTCTCGTTGTTCGAGCGGCCGCCACCCTCGGTGGGCGGCCGGAAGACGGGCATGACTCGGAGCCCCGGGAGCGGTCACGGCACACTGGCGGCGGTGACGCTCAACCGGAGCGGGGCGGGCGCGCGGCGCCCGGGGAGTCAGCCGTAGAGCTGCATGAAGTGCATGCCGGAGAGCGTAGGGCCGCCCGGAGATCGACGCGAACGCTTTTCCGGCGGCCGGACCCAGACCGGGCCGGAACCCGGCCCGGGCCGGAACCCGCGCCGGACCGGGCCGGAACCCGCGCCGGGCCGGGGGCCGGGACCGCCCGTCCGCTCACCCTGCCCGACGGACCGTTCCGCCCAACTCGCCTCGGGGCGCCGGGGATCGCCTCAGGGGAGGGGCCGGATGGCCGGGGTGTCCGGCGCCCCGGGGCCGGTGGCCCGCAGGACCAGCAGCGCGAGGTCGTCGGTGGGTTCCCCGGTGCCGAAGTCGTGCACCGCGCGGCGGATGTGCTCCGCCGTCCCCCGCGCGTCCCGTCCGGCGCACTCCGCGAACACCGCGGCCAGCCCGTCGTGATCGTCGAACTGGCGGCTGCCGGACCGCCGTTCGGTGACGCCGTCGGTGACGCAGAGCAGCGTCTCGCCGGGCGCGAGGGTGAAGGTCTGGCTCTCGTAGTGGACATGGTCGTCGATGCCCAGCAGCAGCTGCGGGGTGACGGCCGCGCGGACCGCCCCACCGGCCTCGCGCAGCAGCGGCGGCGGGTGTCCCGCCGAGGCCACGGTGCACCGCAGGCCGCCGCCCACCGAGGGGTCACGCGGCACCAACTCCCCGTAGACCAGGGAGAGAAAGCGGGTCTGCTCCCCCACCTCGCGGTTGAGCCGGTCCAGCGTCCCGGGGACGCCGTACCCCTCGCGGGCCAGCAACCGCAGTACCGGGCGGGCGAGTCCGGTGACGACGGCGGCCTCCGGGCCCTTGCCGCACACGTCGCCCAGCGCGAAGCACCAGCGGTCCGGACCCGCCCGGAAGACGTCGTAGAAGTCCCCGCCCGCGTAGGCGTTCTCGCCCACGGGTTCGTAGACCACCGCGGTCTCGGTGTGCGGCAGGGCCGCCTCGCCACGGGGCAGCAGCCCGCGCTGGAGCACCTGGCTGATGGTGGCCTGCTGGGCGTAGCGGCGGGCGGAGACCACCGAGAGCGCCACCCGGCGGGCGAAGTCCTCGACGAGCCGCAGTACTTCGTCGGGGATGGCGTCCCGTCCGGCGCGCCCCAGGGCGAGCGTGCCGACGGCCCGCCCACCGGCGATGAGGCGGCAGGCGACGGCGGAACGGCCGCGCGCCGCCGCCGGGACCTCCGCGAAGGGCGGGAACCAGCGGACCGCGTGGCCGTTCAGCCCGCCATCGGCCGCGCGCGTGGTCGCCGGCGGCCCGCTCGCCAACCGCCGCCGCAGCTCGTCGAGTTGTTCCTCGGCGTGGTGCCAGACCCGGGCGAGGCGCGGCGGGACGCCCCGGTCGGGATCCTCCAGCCAGACGGCGCACCAGTCGGCGAAGCGCGGCACCAGGAGCTGTCCGGCCAGGGCCGCCACCCGGTCCTCGTCCAGCTGGCCGGTGAGCAGGTCGGACGCCTCCGCGAGGAAGGAGACCGTGCCTGGGGTGACCCATCCCGCGTCGACGTGCGGCGACGCTCCGGCCGCCGGGTGGCCGCCGCCGCGCGCGCTCCCGCTCCGGCGGCGGGCGCCCCGCGCGAGAGCGGTCGGGAGCGCTTCCGGGGGTTCCGTGTGTGGCCTGGCGATGGCCTCGTCCGGTGAACCGCCCACAGCGGCCCGGGAGTTCGCGGGGGCCGGGGGGTTCGCGGCACCGTGCTCCGCCCATGCGGTCCCACCCGCGCCCGCCGGACGGGGTAACGCCGACGGGCCCTCCGGCCGGCGCGCGCCGCGCGGACGGACGGCCTCGGCGCGCCCGGCGCACGGGCCGGAGCGGGCGGAGGCGAGCGCGAGCCGGAACCAGACCGTCTTGCGGTCCCGGCGGTAACTGCTGCCCCACTCGTCGGAGAGCGCGCGCACCAGGCGAAGCCCGCGTCCCCGCCCGTCGTCGCGGACCGCGACAGTGCGGCCGGGGTACCGGTCGGAGACGGTGGCCAGCAGCGCGTCGCCCTCGTGGCGGCACTCCAGCCGGACGGAAGTCCCCGCGTGCACCACCGCGTTCGTCACCAGCTCGCTGACGAGCAGCACCATCGTGTCCCGCGTCGGCGCGCCCACCTCCCACGCCGCGAGCGCCGACCGCACCAGCCCCCGCGCGACCGATGCCGACCCGGCGGCGCCCGGCAGTTCGCGGCCCACCGACGGAGCGCGCTCCGCCCGTTCCGGGACACCGGGCTCGCCCCTGCCAGCGGAGGCGACCGGACCGGGCGGACCGGCGGGCGGGCGGGCCGTGGCTGACCCGGCCGGACCGGCGTCGGCCGGGTTCCCCGGCGCACCCCGGCCGGCGAGCAGGCCGCCGCCCACGGTCTCTCCGCACTGCGATGAACTCCCCACCTCGGCCCCCACAGTCCGGAATCGGCTCAACGCGTACGGCCAGCGTGACAGACCGGATCGACGCGCATGCGGTGAGTACGGAAGTACGGGCGGTCGACTTCCTTCCGGCGGGCGCGACCGGGTGCCCGGCAGCGCCCAGGCGTACACGGCACGGTCAACTACGCGCGGTGTGCGCCCTGTTCACCACACGAGCAACGGAGTTCACCACGCGGACCCGGGGAAGGTGGAGTCCGGCGCGCGGTACGCGGCGGGCCCGGAGCACCGCGAGGGCCGCCGGGGGAACAGCGGGGCCGGGGCGGACCACCGTCCACGCCCCGGCCCCTCGGTGGCACGCCGCCACCTACGCGCGCCCGTGGCGCTCACGCCTCGCGGGATCCGGCGTACATCTCGTCGATCAGCTCTCCGAACTCCCGCTCCACCACGGGACGCTTGAGCTTGAGACTGGGTGTCAGCTCCCCGTGCTCCACGTCCAGATCGCGCGGCAGCACCCGGAACTTCTTGATCGTCTGCCAGCGCTGGAGCGTGCCGTTCAGTTCCTCCACGTAGCCGTCGATCAGCTCCCGCACCTCCTCGCTCGTCACGACCTCGGTGTACGGGCGGCCCTTCAGCGTCTCGCGCTCCTCCGCCCAGCCCATCAGCGAGGGCTCGTCCAGCGCGATCAGCGCCGTGCAGAAGTTCCGGTCGGCGCCGTGCACCAGGATGTTCGAGACGTACGGGCAGATCGCCTTGAACCGTCCCTCGACCTCCGCCGGGGCGACGTACTTCCCGCCCGAGGTCTTGATCAGGTCCTTCTTGCGGTCGGTGAGGCGCAGGTAGCCGTCGGGCGAGAGTTCACCGATGTCACCGGTGTGGAACCAGCCGTCCTCCTCCAGGACCTCGGCGGTCTTCTCGGGCATCCGGTGGTAGCCCTCCATGATGCCCGGACCGCGCAGCAGTACCTCGCCGTCGTCCGCTATCCGCACCTCCGTACCGGGCAGCGGCTTGCCGACGGTTCCGGTGCGGTACGCCTCGCCGGGATTGCAGAAGCTCGCGGCGCTGGACTCGGTCAGCCCGTAGCCCTCCAGGATGTGCACCCCGGCGCCGGAGAAGAAGAAGCCGATGTCCGGCGCGAGCGCCGCCGATCCGGAGACGCAGGCGCGCATCCGGCCGCCGAACGCCTCGCGGAGCTTGGCGTACACCAGCCGGTCCGCGACCGCGTGCTTCGCCCGCAGCCCGGCGGGCGCGCTCGCGACGCCGGTCCGGCGGAAGTTGTCCTGGGTGACGCGGCCGTACTCCCGGGCCACTCCGGCCGCCCACTGGAAGATCCGGTACTTCGCCGCGCCGCCCGCCTTCGCCTTCGAGGCGACGCCGTTGTAGACCTTCTCGAATATCCGGGGCACCGCGGCCATGTACGTGGGGCGGACCACCGGCAGGTTCTCGATGATCCGGTCGATCCGGCCGTCCACGGCGGTGACGTGCCCCACCTCGATCTGGCCGGTGGTCAGCACCTTGCCGAAGACGTGGGCCAGCGGCAGCCAGAGGTACTGCACGTCGTCCCCGGTGACCAGACCGGTCTGGGCGATCGCCTTGCCCATGTACGACCAGGCGTCCTGGGTGAGCCGCACACCCTTGGGCTGCCCGGTGGTGCCGGAGGTGTAGATGAGCGTGGCCAGCTGGTCCGAGCGGAGCGCGCCCACCGTCTCCCGGACGGCCTCCGGATGCTCCCGCAGGTACTCCTCGCCGCGCCGCTCCAGAGCGGCGAAGTCGAGCACCCAGTCCCCGGAGTCCCCGGCTGTTCCGGACTCCCCGGGGTCGCCGCCGTCCTCACAGCCCGCCGCGTCGATCAGCACCACGTGCTGGAGCCGCGGCAGTTCGGCCCGGCGCTCCCGGACCTTCGCCAGCTGCTCCACGTCCTCCGCGATCAGCACCCGGCTCTCGGAGTCACCCAGGATGTAGGCGGTCTCCTCGGTGTTGGTACTCGGGTAGACCGTGGTGGTCGCGCCGCCCGCGCACAGGATGCCGAGGTCGGCGAGGATCCACTCGACGCGGGTGCTGGAGGCGATGGCGACCCGGTCCTCGGGGCGCACCCCCAGCGCCATCAGCCCCGCCGCGATCGCGTACACGCGGCGCGCGGCCTCGGCCCAGGTGTAGGAGCGCCACTCGTCGGGGCCCTCCCCCGACTCCGGCGGAACGGGGTAGCGGTACGCCTCTCCGTCCGGGGTGGCCTCGACACGCTCCAGGAAGAGTGTCGCCACGGAAGACGGCCGGTTTTCGATCAGAGACTGTGTGTCGCTCACGACATCCTCCGGGGGACACGCGACGGCGCGCATGGGTAACTCACGAGTAACTAGCGGGTACGGAGAGAGTAAACGGCGCGTCCGCTCCATGTAAGGGCTGCGACCAGCGAATCCGTGATTCCTCCCGCGCCCGTCCCGCGTCCGCCACTCGCCCCCTGCCCCTCAGCGCGAGCGGCGGCACACCCCCGGAACCACCCCGATCCCCCCGGTGATGCGGCGAGTTTCGGCCGCACCCCCGCCCGGGACGCCACTGCTCAGCGCGGCGGCCACCGGCCGCCCGCCGAACGGTGCGGACGCGCGGCGGCCACCCGCCGCCGCGCACCGGTCACTTCTTCGCCTTGGCGTCCGTGGCGCCCGCGCCGTCGCTGGACAGCGCGGCGATGAAGGCCTCCTGCGGCACCTCGACCCGGCCGACGACCTTCATCCGCTTCTTGCCCTCCTTCTGCTTCTCCAGCAGCTTCCGCTTCCGGGAGATGTCACCGCCGTAGCACTTCGCCAGCACGTCCTTACGGATCGCGCGGACCGTCTCCCGGGCGATGATCCGGGCGCCCACCGCCGCCTGGATCGGCACCTCGAACTGCTGGCGTGGGATGAGTTCGCGCAGCGTGTTGGCCATCCGGGTGCCGTAGCTGTACGCCTTGTCCTTGTGGACGATGGCGGAGAACGCGTCCACCTTGTCGCCCTGGAGCAGGATGTCGACCTTCACCAGCTCCGCTGACTGCTCCCCGGTGGGCTCGTAGTCCAGCGAGGCGTAGCCACGGGTCTTGGACTTCAGCGCGTCGAAGAAGTCGAAGACGATCTCCGCGAGGGGAAGCGTGTAACGCAGCTCGACCCGGTCCTCGGAGAGGTAGTCCATGCCCTGGAGACTGCCGCGGCGGGACTGGCACAGCTCCATGATCGCGCCGATGAACTCACTCGGCGCGATGAGCGTCGCCCGCACGATCGGCTCGTACACCTCGTCCGTCTTGCCGGTGGGGAACTCGCTCGGGTTGGTGACGACGTGCTCCTGGCCGTCCTCCATGACCACGCGGTAGACCACGTTCGGCGCGGTGGCGATCAGGTCGAGGCCGAACTCCCGCTCCAGCCGCTCCCGGATCACCTCCAGGTGCAGCAGCCCGAGAAAGCCCACCCGGAAACCGAAGCCCAGCGCGGCGGAGGTCTCCGGCTCGTAGGTCAGCGCGGCGTCGTTGAGCAGCAGCTTGTCCAGCGCGTCCCGCAGCTCCGGGTACTCGGAGCCGTCCAGCGGATAGAGCCCGGAGAACACCATCGGCTTCGGGTCCTTGTACCCCGGCAGCGCCTCCTCGGCGCCCTTGGTCAACTGGGTGACGGTGTCCCCCACCTTGGACTGCCGGACGTCCTTCACACCGGTGATCAGGTAGCCGACCTCACCGACGCCCAGGCCGTCCGCCGCGCTCATCTCGGGCGAGTGGGTTCCGATCTCCAGCAGTTCGTGGGTGGCGCCGGTGGACATCATCCGGATCCGCTCGCGCTTGCTCAGCTGCCCGTCCACGACCTTGACGTAGGTGACCACGCCCCGGTAGGCGTCGTAAACCGAGTCGAAGATCATCGCGCGGGCCGGGGCGTCCGCCGCACCGACCGGCGCCCGCACCTGCCGCACCACCTCGTTCAGCAGTTCCGGCACGCCCTCCCCGGTCTTCGCCGAGACCTTGAGCACGTCCTCCGGCTCGCAGCCGATGAGATGCGCCAGCTCGGCGGCGAACTTCTCCGGCTGCGCGGCGGGCAGGTCGATCTTGTTGAGCACGGGAATGATCGTGAGATCGTGCTCCATCGCCAGGTAGAGATTGGCGAGCGTCTGCGCCTCGATCCCCTGCGCCGCGTCGACCAGCAGCACGCACCCCTCACAGGCCGCGAGGGAACGCGAGACCTCGTAGGTGAAGTCGACGTGCCCCGGGGTGTCGATCATGTTCAGGACGTGCGGAACCGGCTCCGACCCCTCCGAGGGAGTCCAGGGCATCCGCACCGCCTGGGACTTGATCGTGATACCCCGCTCACGCTCGATGTCCATGCGGTCGAGATACTGAGCGCGCATCATCCGCTCCTCGACGATCCCGGTGAGCTGGAGCATCCGGTCGGCGAGCGTCGACTTGCCGTGGTCGATGTGCGCGATGATGCAGAAGTTACGGATCAGCGCCGGATCGGTACGGCTCGGCTCCGGCACGTTCGAAGGGGTCGCGGGCACGCAGGGTCCTGTCGGGTCTGTCAGCTGGATGATTCGGGCTGTCGCCGCCCCCATGGTCCCATGCGCGGGAACGGGCGACCGGATTGGGAGGGCTCCGAGGCCGCTGGTAGGCTAGGCGACCGTGTCTTGTGGCCCCAGGGCCAGCGCTCCGGGCACCCCGAGCACTCCACACACCGTGAAACCAGTGAACGCACCGTGACCTCCGGATGGCAACAGCCGGATGCACGGGTCCGTTGTGAACGGACCCGGCGGACACGGGTCCGTGCGAACGGACCAGCCGACACGGACACGAGGTGTCCGGTGCCGGGTCCCGCGTGATCCGGTGACCACTCGGGGATCCCGCCCGGTGGCACCCCTCGGGACACGCACGGCAGGCCGAGGCCGGTGACCTTCGTGTCGGCGGCGTCGGCGGTAAACGGAAAACCCGAACCGTAAAGGCTCTTTCGTGGCGAACATCAAGTCCCAGATGAAGCGGATCAAGACCAACGAGAAGGCGCGGCTGCGCAACAAGGCGGTCAAGTCCGACCTCCGCACGGCGATCCGCCGTACCCGCGAGGCCGTGGCCGCCGGAAACGCGGCCGAGGCCGCCGCCGCCCAGCAGCTGGCGTCGAAGAAGCTCGACAAGGCCGTCAGCAAGGGTGTGCTGCACCGCAACAACGCCGCCAACAAGAAGTCGGCGCTGGCGCGACAGGTCGCCTCCCTCCAGGGCTGATCCCCTCATCTCGCCACCGTCGACCGGTGGCGGGCCGGTGCTCCCGAGCGGGCCCTCTCATTCCGCTCCGTACCGGCTGTCTCACTCAGCGCGCCGCACGCGGCCTGCGTTCGCCACGCGGGTGCGGCGCCCCATACGGCAGGAGCCCCGCGTCCACCCTCCCCAGGGGGACGCGGGGCTTCGGCGTGCCCGGTACCCGCTGCCCCCGCGGCCAGGCGGCCCCGCAGCGGGGCGGGACCTCGCGGCGAGGCGGGACCCCGGACACCGCCGAGGAGTGGTCCCAGCCCGCCAGCCCGTGGCCCGCTGATGCACGTTGATGCCCACTGATGGTGGGGCGGTCACCGTGAGCACGGTGGGGGCGGTGATGTGGCGGGGGCGGTTCGAGCGCGGACTCCGCACACGGTCCGAAGGCGGCGGGGCGGGTACGAGCACACGGTTCGTGTGCGCGGCACCGCTCACACGGGCCCCGGAGGGGCGGAGGGTCCCGGCGCCGGGTGGGGGAAGGAGAGGGAGAGAAGAGAGGAGGCGCTAGCGGGAGCGGGCGGCTCGCGCGATGGTCACGACAGCACACTCCAAGGCGTACCCCGGATCGTCTCCCCCGCCCTTGACCGCCGCGTCCGCCTCTGCCACGGCGCGCAGCGCGGTGGCCACACCATCCGCCGACCAGCCGCGCAGCTGCTGCCGCACCCGGTCGATCTTCCACGGCGGCATGCCCAACTCGCGGGCCAGATCCGCCGGGCGAGCACCACGCGGAGCCGAGGCGAGCTTGCCGATGGACCGCACCCCCTGCGCCAGCGCGCTGGTCAGCAGCACGGGGGCGACCCCGGTGGCGAGGGACCAGCGCAGCGCCTCCAGCGCCTCCGCGGTCCGGCCCTCCACCGCCCGGTCGGCGACGGTGAAGCTGGACGCCTCCGCCCGGCCCGTGTAGTACCGCCCGACCACGGCCTCGTCGATGGTGCCCTCCACGTCGGCGGTCAGCTGCCGACAGGCGGAGGCCAGCTCCCGCAGGTCACCACCGATGGCGTCGACCAGGGCCTGACAGGCCTCCGGGGCCGCCGAACGCCCCAACGCGCGGAACTCGTTGCGTACGAAGGCGAGCCGGTCGGCGGGCTTGGTCAGCTTCGCGCAGGCCACCTCACGCGCCCCGGCCTTACGGGCCGCGTCCAGCAGACCCTTGCCCTTCGCCCCGCCCGCGTGCAGCAGTACCAGCGTGATCTCCTCGGCGGGGGCCTCCAGGTACGCCTTCACGTCCTTGAGCGTGTCCGAGGCGACGTCCTGCGCCTCCCGCACGACGACCACCTTGCGCTCCGCGAAGAGCGAGGGGCTGGTCAACTCGGCGAGCGTTCCGGGACGGAGGTCACCGGAGGCCAGCTCCCGGACGTCGGTGTCCGGATCGGCGGCGCGGGCCGCCTCGACCACCTGCCGCACCGCGCGGTCGAGCAGCAGTTCCTCCTGCCCGACGGCGACGGTGACCGCGGCGAGCGGATCGTCGCTCGCCGGCTTCTTCCGGGAACTCACACGGGTGCCTGCCATCGCCGTCCAGCATCCCACGCGGGGCCGACAGCCGGGGAGCCGTCGCCCCCTCCCCCTCCCCCGCTCACCGGCCGGGGCTGCGACAATGCGCCGGTGACCGAGGTGCGACACGTGCTGGTACTGCCCGACCGGGACGCGGCGGAGGAGATCGCCGCCGAGCTGGAACTCCGGCTGGGGCTGCCCGAGGAACCCCGCCCCCTCCGGGAGGCGCTCGCGGGCGAGGACGACGCCGAGGACGCCCAGTGGCTGATCGTCCTCGACGACGCCCGGTCCACCTACGACCCGGCGATGCTCGACGCGCTGGCCGCCGAGTACGACGGCTGGCTGGAGCGCCCCTGACGGACGCCGACACCCTACGGCCCCCTGACACCGGCCGGGTCCGTGAGACCGGTCCGCCGGTTCGCCGAGCGGCAGGCTCACGGCCCAGCCGCTTTGGGCGGCAGCGGCGGCGGACGCACGGAAGGCCCGGACACCAGTCCTCCCGATCGGTGTCCGCTCCTGGTGACGTCCGTGGGCTTCCGCCCACGCGCTGGGTGCCCCACCCGGATCGCTGGCTCCACGCCGTGCGGGTGCGGAGGTGTACACCGTCCACGTCTGTGTCGCTCTTCGGCGGGGCGAACGGTGGCTCGGTTCGGAACAGCGGCGCGTCCGCCGGGCGGCGGTGGCGCTGACGGCGCGTGGGCGCGGCCGTCCCGCTGCCCCGTGGCGAGCGAGGGCCCGCCGGGCCCCGCCTGACGGGGGTCGCCGGACAGGGGTCGCCGGACGAGGGTCGCCGGATATCCGGCGGATGCTTCGTGCCTCCGGGCATCGTGAACGTCGACCGTCGCCTTCGCGAGCGCACGCCAGCTCCGGCCCTGGACTCGGTCCCGGATCTGGTCCTGGAGCTGGGGCCGGGCCTGGGCCTGGGCCTGGGGCCGTGGTTCGTGGAACCGCCGGTGGCACAGGCGTTGTGCGTGAGCGAGGCGCGGGGCCGCGCCCCCGTGCGGACCCGTGTGACCCGCCGGGGCGCGCCTCCGTAATGTGGGGCGTCCCCCGCCGCGCCCGGACGGGACGGGCCCCGGAACGCGTGGCGGCGACAACTCGGCTCTGTGGCGCCGTCGGTGGCGGTGGGCGGCTGGGCGTGCCTGGGGTGGCGGGGCGGTGGTGCTCCCGCCGCCGCGCGGGCTGCCGCGTTCCACCACCACGGCCGGGGCCCGCTCCCGGGTGTCCTCGCCCGCCGCTCCCCCGCCCGGCGTCCGGCCACCGGCGCGCTCCTCGCGCGGGATGACGGCGAGCGCGCCGTTCTGGTCCGTACGGGCCACCAGCGCGCCCGCCTCTCGCAGGGTGTGCAGCACGCGGGGCGCGGGATGTCCGTAGGGGTTGTCCTCTCCCACCGAGACGAGTGCCAGCCGGGGACGCAGCCGTCCGAGGAAGGCTGGATCCTGGTGCGGCGAGCCGTGGTGGGGCA
Source organism: Streptomyces sp. AJS327 (assembly GCF_013450295.1). Classification (GTDB taxonomy): domain Bacteria; phylum Actinomycetota; class Actinomycetes; order Streptomycetales; family Streptomycetaceae; genus Streptomyces. Next base: position 721,364 of record NZ_SKBR01000001.1, on the reverse strand, counting down.
GCTTGAGGACGTCGACGGTGCCGAGATGCGGGTGGGCGCCCAACAACCGGCGCTGCGCGGGTGGTTCAAGGTCACCGGCGAGCAGTGCGGTCAGTCCGCCGGTCCGCACCAGCAGCGTGACGCTGGCGTCGTTCGCCCCTCTGGCCGCGAGGTCCGGCGGCGGCCAGAGCACCCGCCAGGACAGCTCCGCCGCCCGCCGCCGCTCCCCGGCCGCGACCGGCCGCACCGGAACCCCGGCCGCGCGGGCCGTCTGCCGGACGGCGCGGGCCTGACCTGGCGGCTCCTCCAGCCCGGTGGTCTGCACGGCACCGACCGATCTGCCCCGGAGCGCGCCCGACAGCCCACCGACGTGGTCGGCGTGGAAGTGGGTGAGCAGCAGCAGGGGGATCGAGGTGACGTCCAGGATTCGCAGGCAGCGGTCGACGGTTTCCGGGTCCGGCCCGGCGTCCACCAGGACGGCGGTGTTCCGCTCGCCGGTGGCGAGGACCAGCGCGTCTCCCTGACCCACGTCACAGGCGACCATCCGCCAGCCGGGCGGCGGCCAGCCGAGCAGTGGGCGCACCAGCGGCGCCGGGCGGAACAGGGCCACGGCCAGGAGCAGCGCGCAGCAGGCGCAGAGCAGCGGACGGTGGGGCAGGCGGAGCAGCCCGGCGACCCACAGAAGGCCGCCGAGGAGGAGCGCGAGCCACAGTGCGCCCGTCCAGCCGCTCGGCCAGCCGATCTCGGCGCCGGGCAGCCGTGCCCCGGCGCGGGCGATGGCCGCGATGGCGTCCGTCGGCCAACTGGCCAGCCAGGCCAGCCAGTTCGCGACGGTGGGGGCCCAGACGCCGGTCGCCAGGGTCGCGAAGCCCAGCACGGTGGCGGGGGCGACGAGGAACTCGGCGAGGAGGTTGCAGGGCACCGCCACGAGGCTTACGTGCGCCGCGAGTACCACCACGACCGGGGCGCAGACCAGTTGGGCCGCCGCGGCGGCGGCGAGCGCCTCGGCCACCCGCCCGGGTACGCCCCGACGCCGCAGGACCGCCGCCCATCGTGGGGCGATCGTCAGGAGCGAGCCGGTGGCCAGGACGGAGAGCAGAAAGCCGAAGTCCCGTGCGAGCCAGGGGTCGAACAGCAGCAGGAGCAGCACGGCCCCGGCGAGCGCCGGGATCAGTGACCGGCGCCGTCCGGTGCCGATGGCGAGGAGGGTGATCGCCCCGCAGGCGGCGGCGCGCAGCACGCTGGGTTCGGGGCGGCACACCAGGACGAAGGCGAGGATCAGCAGGGAGCCGGCGAGCGCGGTGTGGCGCAGTGGGATGCCCAACCCCGGGGCGAGACCGCCGCGTTCGGAGCGGTGCGCGATCCCGGCGGGGCCAATCAGCAGCACGAGGAGGATGCTGAGGTTGGCTCCACTGACCGCGAGGAGGTGCACCATGTCGGTGGCGCGGAAAGCGTCCCGGAGCGCGTCCGGGAGGCGGGAGGTGTCGCCGACGACCAGTGCGGGCAGCAGGCCGCGGGCGTCTCCGCCGAGGGAGGCGGTGGCGTCACGCAGGCCCGTGCGGAGGCTGCCCGCCGCGCGCTGGAGCGTTGACGGGGCAGCGGTCCGCCGGGGCGGTCCGGCGTCTCGTACGCGGAGGACGGCGGCGACCGGACGGCCGCCCGAGTGCCCCGTGGTGGGGGCCAGTTGACCGGTGACACGCAGGCGGGTGGAGGGTAGGAGACCGCGCCACGGACCGGCCGCCGTCCCCGCGCTGTCGCCCTCGTCACCGCCGGGTTCCGCCCCGTCGGAGCGGTGCGCGCCGTCCGTGCCGTCGGGGCTCGGCTCGGCGTGCGGGCCGTGGGGGCTCCGCTCGCCGCCGGGGGTGTCCGGGCGGCCCGGCGCGGCGTCCGGGGGTCCGTCATCGCGGGGGCTGACGACGAGCAGCACCGGGGTGCGCAGGGCGGAGGGTTCCCGGGCACACGCGGCGGGGACCCCGACTCGGGCGGGCGAGCGCGCGCCGGGGCGGGCGTCACAGCCCAGCGGGGACAGTTCCCGCACGACGGCCGGTACCAGGACCGTCGGCTCGCCCGTCGAGGCGCCGTTCGCCCGGGGCCGCACCAGTCGGGGGTCGCCGTTGACGGAGACCTCCACGTTGACCATCGCGTACCGCTCGGCGAGGGCCGGTACGGGACCTCGCCGGAGGTCCGCGGAGTGCAGCGCCGCGCTGCCCGCGGCGGCGGCAGCGCAGAGCAGCGCCAGCGCGAGCCCGAGCCGCACGCCCCTCCGGGCGGTGGCGGGGGTGGCGGAGTCCCCCACCGCCCACGACGGTACGGCGGCAACCGACGACGCGGGCTCCGGTCCGGCGCGGGTGCGCCGCGTCTGCGGGGGCTCCGCCGTAGGGGACGGGTTCGGGGGCGGGGCGGTGGGCGGGTGCCGTGGGGTGGTGGAGGGACCGACCGGGCGGGCCGGGTGCCCCGGCCGCCCGGGCCCGGGCGGGTGTGCCCGGGCGGCGAGGAGCACCAGGAGCAGACCGCAGCCGCCGCAGAGCACCACGCCCACCATGACGCTCCAGCCGGGCGCGCCGAGCGCGAGGGCCGCCGCTCCCCAGGCGCCGAGCGCCCCCGGCAGCAGCCGGAGGTCGGTGGGCCCCTCCTGCCGGGGATGGGAGGAGCCGAGCGGGTGTCCGGCGGCGGCGTGCGGCGCCGCCCGACCGGGCGTCACGGGGAGACCCGGGGTTCGAGTTCGGCGAAGCGGCTCTCCCCGATGCCGTTGACCTCGCGGAGCTGGTCCACGGAGGTGAAGCCGCCGCGCTCCGCACGGTGGTCGAGAATGTGCTGGGCGAGGACCGGCCCGACGCCCGGAAGGGTCTCCAACTGGTCGGCGGTGGCGGAGTTGAGGCTGACGGGGGTGCCCGGAGCGCCCTGGCCCCCGGGCGCGGCTCCGGCCTTTCCGCTGGTCGCGCCGGAACCGGCGGCACCCGGCTGACCTCCCTGGGCGGTCGTGGTACCGGAGGCGCCGACCACGATGTGCTCGCCGTCCACCAGTACGCGGGCGCGGTTCAGCCCGGTGGTGTCGGGTTCGCCGCGCAGGCCCCCGGCGGCGGCCAGCGCGTCGGAGACCCGGGATCCGGCGGGGAGTCGCCGCACGCCCGGTTTCCGGACCTTGCCCGCCACGTCGACGACCACCGGCCGCCCGGAACCAGCGCCGGGGGCGCCGGTCGCCGTGGACGGCGCGACGCCCTCCGCGCGCCCGGAGGCGCCCGCGGAGCCGGAACCACCTGGAGCCGCCGGGGAGCCCGCCCCCTGGACCGCCGGAGCCTCGACGGGCCGGGGCCGCCCGGACCAGAAGTGCCAGGCGGCGAAGCCGAGCGCGACGCCGAGCAGTACGAGGACGGCGAGCACCGTCCGCGCCCGGAGCCCACAGCGCGGCTGGAGCCAGAGGGGTAGCCGCTCGCGGAGGGCGAGCCCCAGACGTTCGGTGCGACGCCGCCACTCCGGGCCACCGCTCTCCGGATCGGTGGGGGTGGGCGTGTTCCCGGCGGGCGCGGGCTTCGGAGGGGGCTGACCACCGCCCACTCGGGCTTCGGCGCCGGAGGGCCGTACGGTCTCGCCGGGAGCTGTCTCCCGGCCAACCACCGGACGGGCGGGGGTGGTTGGCTCGTGTGGACGGCGTGGTCCCAGGCGGCCGGGGGTGTGGACGGCGCCGGGAGCTTGGCCGGGGAACGCCTCGCCGGAGGGGGCTCCGGCGGCCCTCCCGCGTTCGTCCCTAACCGGGGTCGGGGTCGGGTCAGGGGGTGGCGGTTCGGGCTCTTCCCGCGCCCATGACGGCGGGTTCGGGGGTCGCAGCCAGCGCGAGGCGTGGAACGGGGTGCCCAGTGCGATGTCCGAGGGGGAGATTCCGCGCTCCGCCGAGGACGGCGGGGTGGCCCCCGACACCGCCGGGAGCGGCGCCGTCTCACCCGTCCCACGGTTCACGCGCGGTGGCGGAGGGTGGCCCGGGCCAGGTCGGCGGTGGTTCCGGGCCGCCCGTCGTGCGCGGCCGCGCCGAACGGCGGAGCGCGCCACGGCGACGGCCTCGTCCCGCGAGAGGACGGGGCCCTCCGGCGGGTCCGGCGTCTCGGGGCGCGGGTCCGGGCGCGTTCCGGAGGGGCGAACGGGGAGGCCCGGTGGGTGGCGGGCGAACTGGACGGAAGCCGGTGGGGCGCCGAGCCGCACGTTCGGGCGTGGTTCGGAGACGGTCGGCCAGGGGAGCCGCTCGCCCGGGCTGGCGAGCGGCCGCGACGGCCCGGAGGGAGCGGAACGGGGTTCCGGGGGTGGGGAGTTGGCGGGGACGGGCTCACGGGGCGGGGGACTCGCGGTGGCGGAGTCGGCCGCCGGGTCGGGTCCGCTCGGTGGAGAGCCGGGGGTGCGTGGGGGTTCGTCCACCGATCCGCCGGGGGTGGGCGCGCCGACGCCGAAGGACGGGCCCACCCGCGGGGAAGCGGCCCCGGGGGAGCCCGGGAGGCCCTCGCCGCCGGGGGCGGGGGTGGCTGGTTCGGGGACGGGCGGGGGCGGAACGCTCGCTAGCCGCGGGTCCCCGGACGTGAGCGGCCGGGGCGCGGGAGACCGGGACGCCCGAGACGGGGAGACGCGGGTTTGAGAGGCGGGGGTTCGTGGGGTGAGGGCTCGCGGGGTGAGGGCTGGAGGTGAGGCGCCCGGGTAGGAGGTGATCGTGGTGGCCGCCTCGGGGAAGAGGGCGGCGGCCCGCTGGGCGTCCGGGCGCGGTGGCACGGGGCGCCAGGGCCGGGTACGGCGGGCCGGGAGGGACGGGCCCACGGACCGGACACGGCGGACGCGGCGCCCGCCTCCAGGACCGGTCCCGGATCCGGTCCCAGCTCCGGTTCCTGGGCGGGTTCCGGAGCCGGTTCCTGGGGTGGTGTGGGCGTGGGTGCGGGGCGGGCGCGAACGGTCACGGGCAGTGCGGGCCGAGCGGGCGGTACCGGTGGTGCGGTGGGCGCGGACGGCACGGGTGTCGGTTCGAGGACTCATGCCGACCGACGCTAGGCGGCTTCCGCCGGAGCGAACGATCTTGCGGAATTCCGGTGGACAACCCGTGAGTTGTGGAAAACCACGTCACTCAGCGGGGGGACAGCACCGCCCCCACCAGCCCCGGTCCCGTGTGCGCTCCGATGACCGCGCCGACCTCGCTGACGTGCAGCGCGCACAGCCCCGGCAGCCGCTCGTCGAGCCGTTCCGCCAGGCGCTCGGCCCGCTCCGGTGCGGCCAGGTGGTGCACCGCCACATCGACCTCCGCCGAGCCCGCGCGCTCCACGACGATCTCCTCCAGCCGCGCCACCGCCCGCGAGGTGGTGCGCACCTTCTCCAGCAAGTCGATACGGCCGTCCGCGAGTTCGAGCAGGGGCTTGACCGCCAGGGCCGATCCGAGCAGCGCACGAGCCGCTCCGATCCGGCCGCCGCGACGGAGGTAGTCCAGGGTGTCCACACAGAAGTAGGCGGAGGTCCCGGCGGCCCGCTCTCCGGCCGCCGCCACGATCTCGTCCAGGGAACCCCCGGCGTCCGCCGCCCCCGCCGCCGCGACGGCGCAGAAGCCCAGGGCCATCGCGACCATCCCGGTGTCCACGACCCGGACGGGCAGCGGCGCCTCGCGGGCCGCCAACAGCGCCGCGTCGTACGTACCGGAGATCTCGGCGGAGAGGTGGAGGGAGACGACCGCCTCGGCGCCCCGCTCGGCGGCTCTCCGGTAGGCGCGGGCGAACGTCTCCGGCGCCGGGCGGGAGGTGGTGACCGCGCGCCGCTCGCGGAGGGCGGTGGCGAGGGTGTCCGCCGTGATGCCGGTGCCCTCCTCGTACGCCTCGCCGCCCAGCACCACCGTGAGCGGGACGACCGTAACGCCGTGCTCCTCCAGGGCGGTCTGCGGGAGGTAGGCCGTGGAATCGGTGATGATGGCGACATTGCGCGGCATGGTCCAGAGGCTATCTGGCCGATTATCTCCCCCCGGCCGGGCCCCGGGAACCCGCGCGAATACCCGCAAGCCCACCGGGACAACGCGGCCCCTCCCCAGCCCGTGGGCAGGCCACCCGAACCGCCCCGGGCGCTCCCGTGGCCGAGGGGCCGGGCTCCGAATCCCTGGGACGGGGCGCGACGACCGAGGGGAACGGTCAGCTCGTGCCGTGGGGGTCGGAGCGGCTGTCGGAGCGGGCCCCTCCGAGGGAGAGGTCGTCGATCCAGCGGGCGCCGTCCGCGCCCGCGCCGTTCCGTCTCCGGTCCCCCAGCTCGGCGGGGCGGGGTTCGGCGCCCTCGGTGGCCGGGGCCTCCGCGGCGGCGCCGGGCGCCGGTCCGCCGGAGGACGCCGGGCGGGTGGTGTGGTCGTCCGGTTCGCCGCCGGTGGTGGGTTTCTCCCAGTGCCGCAGCGCGACCGACTCCATCTGGATCTGTTCGCGGAGGGCGTCCAGACCGTCGGCCCCGTGCTGGCTGGCACGCTCCTGCGCGGCGAAGCGGAGCGAGTCCGCTGACTCGCGGATCCGGTCCGCGCGCTCCCGCGCCGCCGGCAGCCGGTCCGCGATCCGGGCGCGGTCCGGCTCACGTTCCATCAGCACTCGCAGTTCGCGGTCCAACTGGCGTGCGTGCTCGTGTAGTTGGTCAAGAAGTGCGAGGGACTCACGGAGCGAGGGGTCCTCGGCCACACCCAGCTCCAGGGCGCGGCGGGTGTTGTCGACGGAGGAGCGCAGCCCGAGCCGGACCCGGGCCACCTCTCCGACCGCTCCCGGCTGCGCGGCGCGCGCCTTGAGGGTGGTCTCCTCGACGGTGCGCCGCACCTGCGCACCGGTGCGCTCCACGCCGCGCCGCATCGCGCGCACGGCGCGCACCGTGAGGACGCAGCCGTACACCACGAAGAGCACGAAGAGCAGAGCCAACGCACCGAAGACGAATTCCATGGACCGCCCTTCCGTCCGTGCGAGTCCACTCCACAGTAAACGCGCGGGCCGGGTACCGGGTTCCAGGAGATCCCGGAACACCCCCGGACCGTCCCCGTAGGGGCCCGGGCAGGCGGGTTCCGGACGGACCGGCGCGTCCTCCGGACGGCTCCCGGCCACCGTGGCGGGGAGCCGCCCGTCCGTCCCGCGCTCAGCGCGTGATCAGGCGGGGACGATGTTGACCAGTTTGGGCGCCCGGACGATCACCTTGCGCACCCCGGCATCGCCCAGAGCGGCCACGACGGTGGGGTCCGCGAGAGCCCGCGCCTCCAGGTCGGCGTCCGAGACGGAGGGCGGGACCTCCAGCCGGGCCCTGACCTTGCCCTTGATCTGCACGACGCAGGTCACCGTCTCGTCCACCAGGTAGGCCGGATCGGCCGCCGGGAACGCCTGGTACACCACGCCGTCCTCGTGGCCCAGTCGGCGCCACAGCTCCTCGGCCGCGTGCGGGGCCAGCGGCGCGATCATCAGCACCATGGGCTCGGCCACCGCCCGCGGTACCTCGGTCAACTTCGTGACGTGGTTGTTCAGTTCGGTGATCTTGGCGATCGCCGTGTTGAACCGGAGCTCCTCCATGTCCTGCCGCACGCCGTCCACCGTCTTGTGCAGCACCCGGAGGGTGGTCACGTCCGGTTCGGCCTCGACGACGGCGCACTCGCCGGTCCGCTCGTCGACGATGTTCCGCCAGAGTCGCTGGAGCAGCCGGAACTGGCCGACCACGGCACGCGGGTCCCAGGGCCGGGAGACGTCCAGCGGGCCCATCGCCATCTCGTAGAGCCGCAGGGTGTCCGCGCCGTACTCGGCGCAGATCTCGTCCGGAGTGACCGCGTTCCGCAGCGACTTGCCCATCTTGCCCAGCTGCCGGGAGACCCGCTCGCCCTGGAAGAAGTAGGCGCCGTCGCGCTCCTCGACCTCGGCGGCCGGAACGGCGATCCCGCGCTCGTCCCGGTAGACGTACGCCTGGATCATGCCCTGGTTGTACAGCTTGTGGAACGGCTCGGCCGAGGAGACGTGCCCCAGGTCGAACAGCACCTTGGACCAGAAGCGGGCGTACAGCAGGTGCAGCACCGCGTGCTCCTGGCCGCCGACGTACAGGTCGACGCCGCCGGTGGGCATGCCCGCGCGCGGCCCCATCCAGTACCGCTCGACCTCGGGATCCACCAGCCGCTCGCTGTTGCGCGGGTCCAGGTAGCGCAGCTCGTACCAGCAGGAGCCAGCCCAGTTGGGCATGGTGTTGGTCTCCCGGCGGAAGCGCCGTGGCCCCCTGCCGTCCCCGAGGTCCAGGGTGACGTTGACCCAGTCCTCGTTGCGGGACAGCGGCGTCTCCGGCTCGGCCTCCGCGTCGTCCGGGTCGAAGGTGCGCGGGGAGTAGTCGTCGACCTCGGGCAGTTCCAGCGGCAGCATCGACTCGGGCAGCGCGTGCGCCACACCGTCCTCGTCGTAGACGATGGGGAACGGCTCGCCCCAGTACCGCTGGCGGCTGAACAGCCAGTCCCGCAGGCGGTAGTTGACCGTGCCCTCGCCGAGGCCGCGCTCCTCCAGCCACGCGGTCAGCCGGGTCTTGGCCTCGGGCACCGGCAGGCCGTTCAGCGAGACCGTCTCCCCCTCGGAGTGGACGATCCGCGCCTCGCCGGAGACGAACGCCTCACTCCACGCCGCCGGGTCGAGGCCACGGCCGTCCGAGGGCTCGACCACACAGCGCATCGGGAGGTCGAAGGCGCGCGCGAACGCGAAGTCGCGCTGGTCGTGCGCCGGGACCGCCATGATCGCGCCGGTTCCGTACCCCATCAGCACGTAGTCCGCGATGAAGACCGGAACGCGCTCGCCGCTGACCGGGTTGGTCGCGTGGGCACCGGTGAAGACGCCGGTCTTCACCTTGGCGTCGGCCTGCCGCTCCACGTCCGACTTGGCCTCGGCCTCGGCGCGGTACGCGGCGACGGCGGTGGCCGGATCCGGGTGACCGCCGGTCCAGACCGCGGGTGTGCCCTCCGGCCACGCGGCGGGCACCACCGTGTCGATCAGCGGATGCTCGGGGGACAGGACCATGTACGTGGCGCCGAAGACGGTGTCCTGGCGCGTGGTGAAGACCTCGACCCCCTGGTCCCCGAGGGGGAACCGGATGCGAGCGCCCTCGCTGCGGCCGATCCAGTTGCGCTGCTGGAGCTTGATCGACTCGGGCCAGTCCAGTCCGTCCAGGTCCTCCAGCAGCCGGTCGGCGTAGGCGGTGATACGCATGTTCCACTGCCGCAGCCGGGCCTTGAAGACCGGGAAGTTGCCCCGCTCGCTGCGGCCGTCGGCGGTGACCTCCTCGTTGGCCAGCACCGTGCCCAGCCCGGGGCTCCAGTTGACCGGGGCGTCCGAGGCGTAGGCCAGCCGGTACTCGCTCAGCACCTCGGCCCTGGCCGCCGCGTCCAGCTCCGGCCAGGGCTGGTAGCCGCCGGGCGTCGGCCGCTCACCCGTCTCGAACTGGTCCACCAGCTCGCTGATCGGCCGGGCCCGCCCGGCGTCCGCGTCGTACCAGGAGTCGAAGATCTGGAGGAAGATCCACTGGGTCCAGCGGTAGTACTCCGGGTCGATCGTCGCGAACGACCGGCGCTCGTCGTGCCCCAGCCCCAGCCGCCGCAGCTGGGACCGCATGGTGACCATGTTGGCCTCGGTCGTCCCCCGGGGGTGGGCGCCGGTCTGCACGGCGTACTGCTCCGCGGGCAGCCCGAAGGCGTCGAAGCCCAGGGTGTGCAGGACGTTGTGGCCGGTCATCCGCTGGAGACGGGCGTAGGCGTCGGTGGCGATGTACCCCAGCGGATGGCCGACGTGCAGCCCGCTGCCCGAGGGGTACGGAAACATGTCCATGATGAACTTCTTCGGCAGGGCCGCCCGCCGGGGATCGCCGCCGAGTTCGCCGTCGCCCGGGTTGGGCGCCTCGTACACGCCGTGCTTCTCCCAGAAGTCCTGCCAGCGCGCCTCGATGTCAGCGGCCAGCGCCGCCGTGTAGCGATGGGGGGCCGCGCTCTCCGCGGCGTTGGTCGTCTCGCTCATCGTCCTCAAAGCTCCATCGGATCGTCTCAGCTCAGCACCCCACGGGGCCCAAAACAAAAGAACCCCTCGCACAGGAGGGGGGGCCGCGCCGTTTCCGGTCCACCACGGGAACCGGAACTGTTCAGCGCGGCCAGCTCAGCAGAAGGCGTCGGGCACGCATGGGCTCAGGGTACCGCAAGGCCGTACGCCACCCGGGGCCCGCCCGGAACCCGAGACGCCCCACGCCAGCCACCGCGCGCCGAGCGGACGCGCCCCGCCGTCCCGCCACGCGCCCTTGACCGGCGGCTCCCGCGCCGGAAGCCTGGCCAGCCCGGGGCGCGGCAGGCCACCGGCAGCGTCACGACAGAGGAGATGCCACATGCCCGAGGCCGACCGAGACGCCCCGACGCCGGAGCCCACACCGTGACGGACCCCTCCAGCACGGACGGCCACCACCGCTCCTTCGGCGTCGAGGGCGTGCGCCTCGGCCACTGGACGCACCAGGAGGCCCAGACCGGCTGCACGGTCGTCGAGTTCCCCGAGGACACCGTCGCCTCGTGCGAGGTGCGCGGCGGGGCGCCCGCCTCACGCGAACTGGACCTGCTGGCCCCGGACAAGACCGTCACCCGGGTCGACGCGGTCCTGCTCACCGGCGGCTCCGCCTACGGACTGGCCGCCGCCGACGGCGTCCTGCGGTACTACGAGGAACGCGGACGCGGCGTCGCCACCCCGGCGGGCGTCGTGCCGATCGTCCCGGCCATGGCGCTCTTCGACCTCGCCGCCGGGGACTCCACCATCCGCCCGACCAGCGAGGCCGGATACCTCGCCGCCCAGGCCACCCGGGGCGAGCAACAGCTCACCGGAGCCGTCGGCGCCGGCACCGGCGCGTACGTCAGCCAGTGGCGGGGGCCCGGGGGCCGTCGCCGTGGCGGCCTCGGGTACGCCGAGCACCGGCTCGGGGACCTGACCGTGGGCGCCCTCTGCGCCGTCAACGCCTTCGGGGACATCGACGACGGACGCGGCGACATCACCTTCGACGCGGTGCGCGCCCTGGAGGCCCCCTTCGCGCTCACCCCGGACCGCGCCCACACGACCATCGGCGTCGTCGTCACCAACGCCCGGCTCGACAAGACCGGCTGCCGGATCGTGGCGCAGGGCGCTCACGACGGGCTCTCCCGCGCCCTGACCCCTCCGCACACCCGGTTCGACGGGGACGGCTTCGTCGCCGCCGCCACCGGCCACGTCTCCGCGCCCGTCGACACGGTCCGGATGCTGGCGCTCGCCGCCGTCACCCACGCCGTTCGCGGCCTCGCGAACACGACGGATCCCGGGCCACCGGACGGCTGAGCGGGCGGGGCGCGGGAGTTCGCCAGATCGCGGGACGGGCCCCGCCCGGGACGGGGCACCGCCAGCCCCCGCGAACGGCCCACGGAGACGACCCCACGAAACCGGGCTCAACCGGGCCCACACACGCGAAAGTGCCCCGCCGTATGACGGGGCACTTCCGAACGTCTCAACCTGTGTGGAGCTAAGGAGAATCGAACTCCTGACCTCTTGCATGCCATGCAAGCGCTCTACCAACTGAGCTATAGCCCCGGAACCGACCGCCATCCCGCAGCGGCCTCGCCAAGCTTACACAGCTCATCCCCCCTTCCGCCAAATCGCTTCCGGCCACCGGCGACCTCCCCTTCCGGGCGAAACCACGGACCACGACATCTCCCGCGCGGCACACGGACGGTTGACCGGGTAGCGCCGCGCGTACGGGAGCCGAGCGACCGCGCCACACGCGGTCAACCGGTTCGGGAGCCCGGCCATCCGCCGTGACCTGGAGCCGCCCTCGTGAGCGCACCCCCGCAGCCGACCCCACCCCCACGGGCTCCCTGGTTCGCCGCGCGCTCGCCCCTGGACGGGCGGGTCCGCCGGTGGCCGCTCGCCCTCGCGTTCTGCCTGCTGTCCTTCGCCGCCTGCTGGGCCGCCCAGCACGCGGCGCGGGTGTCGATGATCGACCTCAGCGTCTACCGGGCCGGTGCCGCGGCGGCCCGGGCAGGGGCGGACCTCTACGCACTGCGCTTCACCCCGGCCGACCTGGCGATGACCTACCCGCCGTGCGCGGCGCTCCTGTTCGCCCCGCTGACGCTGGTCGACGAGGCGGCGGCCCGGACCTGTGCGACCGTCCTGAACCTGCTGCTCCTCGTCGTCCTCGTCCACCTCTCGCTGCGGCTGCTCCACCTCCCGCGCCGCTCCCACGCGCCCCACTCCCCCGGCCAGCGGACCCCGGCCGACCCCTTCGGGCCGTCAGCGGGAGCGGCACCCTCGGGCCCGCCAGCTTCCCCAGACCCGTCCGCCCCGTTCCTCCCCGCCGACCCGGCCGCCCGGATCGCGCTCACGCTGGCCCTGGCCGGGGCCGCCGTCTGGTGTGAACCCGTCTGGACAACCCTCCGCTACGGGCAGGTCAACCTGCTGCTGACCGTCCTGGTGCTCTGGGACATGACGCGTCGCGCCGGTCACCCCTGGGCCGGGGCCGGTACCGGGCTGGCCGCTGGCGTCAAGCTGACCCCCGCGCTGTTCATCCTGCTGCTGGCGGTCAGCGGCGCGGTACGGACCGCCCGGCGACGGCGTGCGGGCCACCGGCGCCCGCCCGACCCCGCGCTGCGCGCCGCAGCGGTGGCGACGGCCACCCTCGTCGCCACCGTGCTGCTCGGCGCGGCGCTGCTGCCGCGTGACTCCTGGCACTTCTGGACACGACTGCTCTTCGACTCCGGCCGCGTGGGCCACCCGGTGATCACCGACAACCAGGCGCTGAGCGGTGTGCTGACGCGCCTCCTCCATCTTCCGCAGCCCGGGACACCGTGGCTCGCGGTGGCCGGGCTCTGCGCGCTGGCCGGCATAAGCGTCACGGTGCTGGCGGCGGTCGCGGAACCGGAACGGCTGCCGTTCGCCTCCGCCTGGTCCACGCTCGGCTGCGCCGCGACGGCCCTGCTGATCAGCCCGATCTCCTGGTCACACCACTGGGTGTGGTGTGTGCCCGCCGGGCTGCTGCTGGCCGCCGAGGCACGGCGCCGCGCCAGCGGCCGCTGGTGGGCGGGGACGGCGGTCACCTGGGCGCTGTTCTGCTCGTACGCGCTGTGGTGGGTGCCGCACGGCCAGCCCGGGGAGCGGGCCGAACTCCACCAGGGCGCGGGCGAGATGGCGCTCTCGGCGGGCTACGCCGCGGCCGCCGTCTGCTTCCTGACGCTGACGGGGTCGGTGGCGCTACGGGCGGCGCGGAGCCCCGCGTCGAAGCACCGGGAACCGCGCCGGGGCGCGGGGCCCCGCGCGGACGGGCCGCCTCAGGCGGTGGCGAAGGAGTAGAAGCGCTTCAGCGTGCAGTGGTCGTCGAGCAGGCGGCCGTAGATCGGCTCACCGTCCAACTCACGGTAGGTCTCGATGGGATCGCCTTTTATGATCAGCGCCCGGGCGCAGTCCTCGCACCAGTACTGGTAGGCGGTGTTCACCGGCTCCATGTCACGGACGATGGGGGTGCCGCTGCCGCACCAGTCACACTTCCTGCTGTGTGCACCCATCTCAGTCAGCTCCAGCTATGGCCGCAAGCCGTGCACACGTAGGAAACTCCTCCATTGTCGCCGAGCATCTGGGCGACATTCGATGATCCGCAGGATGGGCACTGAAGGGCGTCCTGAAGGGGCGGGAAGCATCCGGGCGGGCCCTCGGAGCACAGGCGGCCTTCCTCAGCGAGGACCATCGCCGACATCGCACCCGTCCCTCCCCTCGGAGCGTCGCCCTCGCCAGCCGTCACGATTCTGCCACGTTCTCCCCCATACCAGCAGTCCCGGAGGCGCCCCGGAGCGCGACGGGAACCACTCGTGCCCCGGTGCGGGGGCCTCCGCGCACCGCCCGGCAACCGCCCGCGCGACAGGGGGCCGCGGCCGGTTCCCCGCCAACCGCCCACCGTGGCGGGCGCGTTCACCACGCCGGGCCGGAGCGCCGGGGTGGGCGGTGGGCACACACAACGCGCTGCTCAGCGCCGAGTCGCCGGAGGTCACCCCGCAGCTCCGGAGAGCCGCCCCGGAGTTCCCGGGGAACGTCCGACGGTGATGACCGTCCCGCCACCGGCGGCGCTCGCCGGGACCAGTCCGGATGACCGGCTGTCCCGCGCCGACCGGCGGAGCACAACCGCGCACCACCACCCGGCGCTCGCACCGGGGAGCGTACGGAGAGGCACGCGAAAAAGCCCCGTTCGTTCTCCGCCATCTCGATGACAGGGAACGAACGAGGCGTGCTGTGGAGCTAAGGAGAATCGAACTCCTGACCTCTTGCATGCCATGCAAGCGCTCTACCAACTGAGCTATAGCCCCGCGCTCCGGGCGCCGGAGCGCCGCGAACGAGGAGCAGCTTACAGGCGGCGGAAGCGAAAACGAAATCCGTACCGGGGCAGCGCACCCGCCCCGGCGGCGCGACGTCGCCGGTCAGTCGTCGTCGCCGAGGACCGGCTCCGGCAGCGAGCCCGCGTTGTGCTCCAGCAGGCGCCAGCCCCGGACGCTCTCACCCAGCACCGACCAGGAGCAGTTGGCGAGACCGCCCAGCGCCTCCCAGGTGTGCGGCGGCAGACCGACCAGCCGCCCGATGGTCGTACGGATCGTGCCACCGTGGCTCACGACCACCAGCGTGCCGCCGTCGGGCAGCTTGTCGGCGGACCGCTCCACCACCGGCGCCGCCCGGTCCGCGACCTCGTACTCCAGCTCGCCACCACCACGGCGCACCGGTTCCCCGCGCTTCCAGGCGGCGTACTGCTCGCCGAACCGCTCCATGATCTCGTCGTGGGTGAGGCCCTGCCACTCCCCCGCGAAGGACTCGCGCAGCGCCTCGTCATGGACGATCGGCAGACCAGTGACAGCGGCCAGTTCGGCGGCGGTGGCCCGGGTCCGCATCAGGTCGGAGGAGATGACGGCGTCCGGCCGCAGCCCGGCCAGCAGCCGCGCGGCACGGCGGGCCTGGGCCACGCCCTCGTCGGTGAGTTCGATATCGGTGGTGCCCTGGAAGCGGCGCTCCAGGTTCCACGCGGTCTGACCGTGCCGCCACAGCACGATCCGGCGGTTACGGGGCTCCGCGACGTGCACGATCAGTTCAGCTCGCCGTCGCGCTCGCCGGAGGGGGCGGCCTGCTCTCCCTTGCCCCGGGTCGCCTTCGCGTCCTCGGGCAGCTCGATCTGCGGGCAGTCCTTCCACAGCCGCTCCAGGGCGTAGAAGACCCGCTCCTCACTGTGCTGGACGTGGACGACGATGTCGACGAAGTCCAGCAGGACCCAGCGGCCGTCACGCTCCCCCTCACGGCGGGCCGGCTTCGCGCCCAGCTCCTTGTGCAGCTTCTCCTCGATCGCGTCGACGATGCTCTTGACCTGGCGGTCGTTGGGCGCCGAGGCCAGCAGGAAGGCGTCGGTGATGGCGAGCACGTCACTCACGTCGTACGCGACGACGTCGTGCGCGAGCTTGTCGGCCGCGGCCTGCGCGGCGGCGGTGGTCAGCTCGATGGAACGGTCCGTGGCGGTCACAGGAGATGCTTTCGGGTCGAGGGCCGGGGTCCGGATGGACACATCCCGCCCAGGATCTCACGGCGCCCGCCGGTACCGGGGGCCGAGCCCGGCGGGGCCGCGCGGCCCCGCCGGATCGCCGACGGGCCCGCGCCGGTGGATCAGCTCCGGTAGTCCCCGCCCAGCACCACCGTGACGTCGGCGTTGGCCGCGCCCTTGCCCTGGCGGACCGCGCTGCCCGGCAGTCCGAGCGTCTTCGCGACCTCCGTGGCCTTCGCCTTGTGCTCGGCGTCCGCGTAACTCACCCGCGAGCGGGCCCGCGCGGCGCCCCCGGCGCCGCCGTCGACCACGGTGTAGCCGCTGTTCACCAGGTCGGCGGAGGCCGTGTCCCCGGCGCCCCGCGTGCCGCTGGCGTTGGTCAGGCTGACCCGCAGGACGGCGTCCGGATCGGAGTTCTTGACGGTGCCGCCGAGCACGTCCTTGACGAGACCGCCGCTGGTGGCGCTGGAGAGCGTGCCGTTCTGCCGGACGGGCACCAGCCGGGTGGCGTGCTCACCGTCCTTCGCCAGCTGCGCGAGCTTCGCGAGGGAGGCGCCGAGCTGCCGCTCGGTCAGGGACGGGTCGGGGATCTGACCGAGCGCCTTCACCAGCTCGGTCGCCCCGTCCGCGTCGCTGGACAGCTTGCGCAGCGTGGCCTGCATCACCCGCCCGAAGCGGTGCAGTTGCTTGCCGTGGTGCTCGCCTGGGACGCGGTGGGTGGCGTAGGCGACGGCCGCCCGGCCGTCCAGGTTCTGGTCCTTGCCCTGCTTCACCCGGGGCGGCTTGCCGCGCTTCTCGGCGGGGACCGCGACGTCCGTGTCGAGCGAGATCCCGCCGACCAGCTCGACGAGGGTCTCCAGGAACGGGGTGTCCAGCCGCCAGGTGCCCTTGATGTCGGCGCCCAGCAGGGTGCTCAGGCCGTCCCGGGTGGCGGCGGCGCCCTCGTCCTCGACGGACTTGCCCAGCGTGGTCGTCGTCCCCTCCTCCGCGGAGACAGCGAGCGCGTTGGGGAGGAGCAGGGTCGTGCCCGCGCCGGCGTCCTCGTTGGCCACCAGCAGTGCGGTGGAGCTGCCGCCGCCGTCGGTGTCGCGCAGGTGGACGACGATCACGTCGCGCTGCTGTCCGCGCGCGGTGGCGGCGTCCCCGCCGCCACCGTCCATCCCGGGCAGCTTTCCCGCCTGCCAGAGGTAGCCCGCGCCGCCCGCCACCACCAGCACCACCAGCACCACCAGTGCCGTGACCCGGTGGCGGCCCTTGCGCTTGGCCTCCTCCCGGCGCTCGGTGCGGCTCTCGGTGAACTTCAGCCAGTCGATGACGTCCTCGGAGTCGTCCGTCGGCTCCTCGACGAAGGAGAACTGCTCCGTCTGGTACCCGGCGCCGTCCGGGGCGCGCTGGGAGGGCACGCGCCCGGCGCCCTCCGGATCCTCGCCCCCCGCCGGTTCCGCGCCCGGTCTCTCGGCCGCGGGCGGTCCGGGCTGCTGGGGCAGCCACTCCCGCTCCCGGGTCCGGGCGTACCCCGGGTTCCCGGCGGCCTCCGCCTCGTGGGACGGGCCGGGCACCGCGTACGGGTCGTAGGCACCGGGGTCGGACGAGGCCGCCGGGGCGCCGTAGCCCCCGCCGTAGCCCCCCGGCTGACCGTAGTCGCCCGGGTAGCCCTCGGCGGGGGCGGCGGGATAGGCGTAGCCGCCGTGCGGATCGTGGGCGGAGCGCTGGTCCGGGTAGCCGGGTGGCTCCGGGTAGCCGGGGTTCCCGGTGTACCCCGGGTGTCCGGGGGGTCCCTGCTGGCCGGGCTGGGCCGGGTAGGCGGCTGTGGGGTCGTAGGTGGGGTCGTACGCCGGGTCGTACGCCGGTTCATAGGGGGCGCCGGGGCCCGGCCCCTGCCGGTAGACGGGCTGTCCGTACTCGTCGTACCCGAGGATCTCCGGCTGCCCGCCCCGGCCGTACGGGTCGTGCTGGCCGTACGGGTCGGACGGGTCGTAGGGGCCGTGGCCGTAGCGGTCGTTCACGCCTGCGGGCCCCCTTCCCGGTACAGCGCCCGCTTGTTGATGTACCGCACGACGCCGTCCGGCACGAGGTACCAGACCGGGTCGCCGTGGGCCACCCGCTCCCGGCAGTCGGTCGAGGAGATGGCCAGCGCGGGCACCTCGACCAGCGAGACCCCGCCGTCCGGCAGGCCCGGGTCGGCGAGGTGATGCCCGGGACGGGTCACTCCGATGAAGTGGGCGAGCGAGAACAGCTCCTCCGCGTTGTGCCAGCCCAGGATCTGGGAGAGCGCGTCGGCGCCGGTGATGAAGAAGAGGTCCGTCTCCGGGTTCTCGTCCCGCAGTTCACGGAGCGTGTCTATGGTGTACGTCTTGCCGCCCCGGTCGATGTCGATGCGGCTGACCGAGAACTGCGGGTTGGACGCCGTGGCGATCACCGTCATGAGGTAGCGGTCCTCGGGCGGCGAGACCGTCTTGTGGCTCTTCTGCCATGGCTGGCCAGCGGGCACGAACACCACCTCGTCGAGGTGGAACCGCGCGGCGACCTCACTCGCGGCCACCAGGTGGCCGTGGTGGATCGGGTCGAAGGTCCCGCCCATCACCCCGAGCCGCCGCTTACCGCCGCCGGGCACTCTGCGCTCTCCCATGCGTGCCGACCCTATCCTCATGTCCGGGCGCCGGTCCCGTGTCCCGCCGAACGAGGGTTCGGAATCCCGTGGGACGCGGCCGAGCGCTGATGGAGTACCAACGAGTGCCGGTGGGCCCCGGCACACCCGACGCGCCTCAGCGCCCCTGGTGACCGCCGGTGGACCCCGGGCGCGCCCCACGCACTCCGGCCGGGGGCCTCAGCGGTCGCGGTTGAACCGGGTGGTGATCCACAGCAGCAGAAGCAGCGTGACCAGCGCGCCACCGCCGACGAGCAGCGGGCTCAGGCTCTCGTGGGCTCCGTGCTCTCCGCCTCCGGAGGCGAGGGCGTTGAGGGTGTCGTGGGCTGCGGCGGTGAGGGTCATCGTCAGCGGGGCCTCTCCACATCGGGACGGACGGTTGCCTGAAGTGCCGGTCGTGCGGTCACTGCCGTCCTGCGCGGACCGAGGCGGCCCCGGCCGTGTCGCCGTGCAGGTCGAGCAGGAACTGTTCAGGCACATCGTAAGCGTGCGTCTTCTGGCGGCTCACGGCGACTCAGCTCTCCCGGTCGTCGCCCGCGCCACCGGGCGCCGCGCGCCCGGCCGTCCGGAGCGCCGCGCGCCCGGCCGTCCGGAGCGCCGCGCTCCGGGGGTGACGGGGCCTCGGCCGAGGACCGGCGGGTCCCGGCGCACGCCGGAGTTCCGGGGAGCCCCGCTCCCCTCCGCCGGCCGACGGTTCGTGACGGTTCCGCGTTTCCGCTGGTCGTGGCGGTACAGCCAGGTGCGGGGCCGGACTTGTCCACAGGCCCGCCGCGCTCCGGTGCCGAACGTCTAGGCTGGACAGCCCAGTCGACGAGGGGGAACGACCATGAGCGACAGCACAGACGGCGTGGAGCGGCTGCCCGGCCGGGAGCGGCGGCGCTTCTCCGGGATCTCCTCCCGCGCCTACGAACACCCGGCCGACCGCTCGGCGCTGGTCGCGCTGCGCAAGCTGAGCGGGTTCGACACCATCTTCAAGACGCTGAGCGGTCTGCTGCCCGAGCGCAGCCTCCGGCTGATGTACCTCTCCGACTCCGTGCGGGTCAGCGACGAGCAGTTCGCCCACCTGAACGCCATGCTGCGGGACGCCTGTTACATCCTGGACCTGGAGAAGGTCCCGCCGATGTACGTCACCCAGAACCCGATGCCGAACGCCATGTGCATCGGGCTGGACGAGCCGATCATCGTCCTCAACACCGGTCTGGTGGAGCTGCTGGACGAGGAGGAGATGCGCGCCGTCATCGGCCACGAGGTCGGCCACGCCCTCTCCGGGCACGCGGTGTACCGCACCGTCCTGCTCTTCCTCACCAACCTCGCGCTCAAAGTCGCGTGGATCCCGCTGGGCAACGTAGCGATCATGGCGATCGTCACGGCGCTGCGTGAGTGGTTCCGCAAGTCCGAACTCTCCGCGGACCGCGCCGGGTTGCTGGTCGGCCAGGATCTCCAGGCGTCCATGCGGGGGCTGATGAAACTCGCGGGCGGCAACCACCTGCACGAGATGAACGTCGACGCCTTCCTGGCCCAGGCCGACGAGTACGAGCGCGCCGGGGACCTGCGGGACTCCGTCCTGAAGATCCTCAACGTGCTGCCGCGCTCCCACCCGTTCACCACCGTGCGCGCCGCGGAGCTGCGGAAGTGGGCCAACAGCCGGGACTACCAGCGCATCATGGACGGCCACTACCCCACGCGTGACGAGGACGGCGACACCACCATCGCCGACTCCTTCCGGGAGTCGGCGACCCACTACTCGGACACGGTCAAGAACAGCAAGGACCCGCTGATGAACCTGGTCAAGGACATAGCAGGCGGGGCGGGCGACCTCGGCGGCAAGTTGCGGGACACCTTCACCGGCCGCAACGGCTCCTCCGAGTCGAAGTCCTCCGGACCGGGCGCCGACGGCGATCCGGAGCCCGGTTCCGACGCGGGCCCCGGCAGGAGCTGAGCCGAGCCGGCACCGGCCTGCCGCGCCTCCGGGCGCCGGGGTTCCGGCCGGAACTCGCCCTCAGGCCAGGCGCGTTGCCCGGCCCGGGCGCCCCGGCCGGGCCGGGTCCCGCGAGCGCCGGGCCGCGTCCGCCGGTGGGGCAGCCGCCGGGTGTGCCTGGGGTGACTCCGCCCGCTCAGCTCTCGGCGCTTTCGGCCCCCTTGGGGCTGGGCTGCGCGTCCGGGGCGAGGACCCCGCACATCGGCGCCGAGGAGCGGCCCCGCGCGAACGGGTCGGTGCCCGCCGGGCCGTCGTCCTTCGCCCGCTGCCCGGCCAGCAGCGGCGTCAGCACGTCCGAGGAGTCGGCGGCGCACGGCAGCGGACCGGCCTGGGTCGAGACCTGCTGGACGCTCAGCTGGTGGTCCCGCAGGGACTCCCGGTCGAAGTGCATCCGCAGCTCCCGGCGCACGGTGAAGAGCGAGGCCCGCCCTTCGGCCCGCTCCCCCGCACCGCCCTTCGCGGCCCGGACCGCGTAGACGAAGACGTGGTCGGCGGTGACCTCCAGCGCGTTGCTCCCGGCCTCCCGCACGGCGAACTTCCCGCTCACCCGGACCTCCGGGTCGGCGAGCGCCACCTTGGCCGGGTCGAACCGGACCATCCAGCTGGTGGCCGCGTGCCGTCCGTCCGCCCGCGGGTCGTCCAGGCTCTCGTCGAACTGCTCCTGCTGGGCGGGGGACAGCATCAGCCGCACGGAGCGGGCGGCGCCGCCGGTCAGCACGTCCGGATCGATCGAACTCTCCACCACGTACTCCTTCGCCGTGGTGAGCGCTGAGAGGACCTGACTCTCCGAGAAGTGCTCGCTGCCGCGGGCGGGCGGCAGCGCCACCCCGCTGGCACCGCTGCGGAACTGTGCCGCCGGGCTGTGCTCGAAGAGGACGTCGGGCGTCTCGCCCGGCACCGCCTCCCGGGGGGCCAGGGGCAGCATGGTGGCCCGCATCGGCTCCGCGCTGGGCGGGTCGGGGGTGTTGTACGGGTTACGGACACCCATGTATATCGCGGTGCCGAAGGCGACCACGATCAGCAGCACGAGTATCAGCCCCTGTCGCGACGCGGCGATCCCGCCACGCACCGACGGTGGGTCGGGTCGGCTGCGGACAGCCGCGTGCTCCTCGTCCTCCAGGCGCTCCTGCGCGGAGAACTCCTGAATGCGTGCCGCCTCGATGAACGACTCGTCGAAGACGAGCGATCGGTACTCTTCTTCGCCTCCCGGGACGCCCTCGGGTGTCCCCTCGGGAGGATCTCCTCGCCCGGCCATACGAACAGGGTAGGGCGGAGAAGACGATCGCACGTCGCTCGGTAGGTCAAGATTTCGACCATTCCGCTTCCGCCCGGCCGCCGCCGCCCGCCAGTGCTCTCGCGGGACCTCGCGCGCCACCCCGGAGACAACCCGGAGGGGCGCGTTCAGCCACTCAGGGGGCGCCGGGCACGACCGGAGTCCCGGCGTCGACCGGGGTGGAGGGGCGGACGGGCCCGCCCAGCCCCTGCTCCTCCTGGCTGTCCACCCCGGAGGTGGTGGGCGGCGGAGAGGGCTCGGGACGCTGACCGGAGCTGCCCCGGTAGACCGCGGAGAAGGCGAGGGCCACCACACCGAGCCCCATCACCAGGGCGAGGACCCAGGCCACCGGCCGCTGCCAGCGCACATGGCCGCGGTAGGGACGGTCCTCCTCGGCCTCGCCACCGATCGGGTAGCCGTAGTCGGCGCCGTGCTCGAAGTCCGCGGCGTCCCCCGTCTGCCAGGGGGGCAGGCCCTCGACACGGGCGCCGCGGCCCGCGCCGAACTCGCCGTTCCCCCGGTGGCCGAGGTGGTCGGGGTGGCCGAACCGGCTGTCGGCGTCCGCGTCCTCCGCGGCGCCGCCCTCCGTACCGCCGCTCCCGCCGTGGTTCTCGGCGGGTGAGGAGGCGGCGGCGCGCAGCCGCTCGGCGGCCGTGGGTTCGTGAATCCCGGCGGCCCGCACGAAGTCGTCGTCGAACACCACGGAGGCGAACTCCTCGTCCGCGTCCGCGCGCTGGTGGCGGTACTCGGGCTCCTCGCCGTCCGGGAACGGCTGGCCCCCCACGTCGTCCGGCACGGGACCAGCGTAGTCCCGCATGGCCGGTTTGGGCAGTCCGGGCGGAAATTCTCGGCCGGACCAGCGTGGCTGCCCCGGCCGGGGGTCAGTCCCGGATATGGCCGTCGCCGGTGACCACGTACTTCGTGGAGGTCAGCTCCGGGAGCCCCATCGGGCCGCGCGCGTGCAGCTTCTGCGTCGAGATGCCGATCTCCGCGCCGAAGCCGAACTGGCCGCCGTCGGTGAACCGGGTGGAGGCGTTCACCAGCACGGCCGCCGCGTCGACCAGCGCGGTGAAGCGGCGGGCCGCGGCGGTGTCCCGGGTGACGATGGCCTCGGTGTGCCCCGAGGACCACTCCCTGATGTGCGCGACCGCCGCGTCCAGCGAGGGCACCACGGCGGCGGCGATGTCGTACGAGAGGTACTCGGTGGCCCAGTCCTCGGCGGTGGCCGGGCGCACCTCCGGGTCGGCGCGCTGCCAGGCCGCGTCGCCGTGCACGGTGACGCCCGCCGCGCGGAGCGCCTTCAGCGCGCGCGGCAGGAAGTCCTCCGCGACGGCCTGGTGGACCAGGACCGTCTCCGCCGCGTTGCAGACGCTGGGGCGCTGTGCCTTGGAGTTGAGGAGGATGTCGACGGCGGTGTCGAGGTCGGCGTGCTCGTCGACGTAGACGTGGCAGTTGCCGGTGCCGGTCTCGATCACCGGGACGGTCGACTGCTCGACGACCATCGAGATCAGCGCGGCGCCACCGCGCGGGATGAGGACGTCCACCAGACCGCGGGCCCGCATCAGCTCGGTGACCGACTCCCGGCTGGTGCCCGGCACCAGCTGCACCGCGTCCGCCGGGAGCCCCGCGGCCTCCACGGCCCGCCGGATCACCGCGACCAGGGCCCGGTTGGAGGCGTGCGCGGAGGAGGAGCCGCGCAGCAGCACCGCGTTGCCGGACTTCAGGCAGAGCGCGGCGGCGTCCGCGGTGACGTTCGGCCGGGCCTCGTAGACGATCCCGACGACGCCGAGCGGCACCCGCACCTGGCGCAGCTCCAGGCCGTTCGGCAGGGTCGCGCCGCGCACCACCTCACCGACCGGGTCGGGCAGCGCGATCACGTCCCGGACATCGGCGGCGATCGCGGCCATGCGCTCCGGGGTGAGCAGCAGCCGGTCCACGACGGACTCGGCGGTGCCGCCGTCCCGCGCGGCGCGCACGTCCTCCGCGTTGGCCTCGACCACGGCGGCCACGTTGGCCGGGTCGGCCAGCGCCTCCGCGACGGCGGTCAGCGCCGCGTCCCGCGCGGCCCGGGGCAACGGCGCGAGCTGAGCGGCGGCCTCCCTGGCGCGGCGGGCCACCTCGGTCACGGTCGGGCTCTGCGATGCGGTCATGCTCCGCAGCCTAGTCCCGGCCGCCGCCCCGTCCCGGCCGCCGTTCACCAGCCGAGACGGCCCGCCCGGAGCGCGGACGGCCGCCCGGTTCCGCGGGCGGGCGACGGGGCGAGGCCGGGTCACGAGCCGCCGAAGGGGTGCACCCCGACCGGGGCGGCGGGCGGTGGGCCGTACCCCTCGGCGACGCGCTGCTGGTAGGTCTCCCGGCCGATCACCTCAAGACCGACGATCTCCCAGGGCGGCAGCCGGGCCGAGGCCCGGTGCTCGCCCCACAGCCGCAGCGCCACGGCGGCGGCGTCGTGCAGGTCCCGTGCCTCCTCCCAGTACCGGATCTCCGCGTGCCCCTGGGCGTACCGGCTGGTGAGAAAGAAGGGGTGGTCGTGGGCGAGCTGTTCGAGGGCCCGTCGGACCTCGGCCAGCGGCAGCTCCGCCCCGGAGACGCTGAGCGTGACGTGCCAGAGCCGGGACTGTCCCGGCCGGGCGGTCGCCGCAGCATCCGACGTGGACGGCCGGTCGGCGCCGGACGGCCCGTCCGTCTCCCGTGGGTACGCCCCGGCGGCGCCGACCCGCCGGGCGGAACCCATGTCGACGCTGGCCAGTCGTCTCACCGGTGGCCTCCTGAGCTGAGTCGCGGTTCGGATGCTGGGCTGGGGCGGGCCCCGGAGCGGTACGCCGGTGGGTCGGCCGCCGGGCCGGGCCGTCCCGGGGCCACAGGTCGCGCCGGGCGGTGCGCCGCGGTGCGCGGGCCCGCCGGGGACGGCCGGGCACCGCCGCCGCCCGCCGGAGCGGAACGGCCCCGCTACAAAGTTGACCAGCCCACGCCCCCGCGCGGGACCGTTTTCCGGAAGCTGTCCGTGGAAAGGCTGGTCTTTCCCCGAACTCGCCCCGGCGGCACGGGAGTCGGGGACCATGGGCGAACGGCGCACCGCGCCACAGCACCCGCCCCACCGGCCCCCCGACCGGCCACCCGCGCCGCCGCTCTCGCGCCAGGGGCCTCAGGGGCGGAGCAGTACCAGGTCGTCCCGGTGCACGACCTCGCGCTCGTACTCCGGGCCCAGCTCCCGGGCCAGGTCGTGGGTCGAGCGGCCGAGGAGCCGGGGCAGCTCCGCCGCGTCGTAGTTGACCAGGCCGCGCGCCACCGCGCGTCCCTCCTGGTCCCGCAGCTCCACCGGGTCCCCGGCCGAGAACCCGCCCTCCACCGCGGCGATGCCCGCGGGCAGCAGCGAGGTGCGGCGTTCGACGACGGCCCGTACCGCGCCCGGGTCCAGCACCAGGGCGCCGAGCGGGGTCGAGGCGTGCGCCAGCCACAGCAGGCGGCCGGTGGTGCGGCGGCCGGTGCGGTGGAAGAGGGTGCCGGTCTCCCCGCCGCCCAGGGCCTCGGCGGCGCGCGCGGCCGAGGTGAGCACCACGGGCACACCGGCCGCCGCCGCGATTCCGGCGGCCTCCACCTTCGTCACCATGCCGCCGGTGCCCAGCCCGGCCCGGCCGGCGGTGCTGATGTCGATTCCGGCCAGTTCGGCGGGGCCGGTGACCTCGGTGATCCGCGAGCTGCCTGGCAGCGAGGGGTCACCGTCGTAGAGGCCGTCGACGTCGGAGAGGAGCACCAGCAGGTCGGCCCGGACCAGGTGGGCGACGAGGGCGGCCAGCCGGTCGTTGTCGCCGAACCTGATCTCGTCGGTCGCGACCGTGTCGTTCTCGTTGACGATCGGCACGGCGCCCATCGCCAGCAGCTTGTCCAGGGTGCGGTACGCGTTCCGGTAGTGGGCGCGGCGGCTGGTGTCGTCCGAGGTCAGCAGCACCTGCCCGACGCGCTGGCCGTAGCGTGCGAAGGACGCGGTGTACCTGGCGACCAGCAGCCCCTGCCCGACGCTGGCCGCCGCCTGCTGCCGGGCGAGGTCCCGTGGGCGCCGGTCGAGGCCGAGCGGGGCGAGGCCCGCGGCGATGGCTCCGGAGGAGACCAGCACGATCTCCCTGCCGTCCTGCTCACGGTGTGTGGCCAGCACGTCGACGAGGGCGTCCACCCGGTCGGCGTCCAGGCCCCCGGAGCGCGTGGTGAGCGAGGAGGACCCGACCTTCACCACGATCCGGCGCGCGGCGCGCACCTCCCGCCGACCGCCCTCCGGCGCCTCTGTTACCCCTGTCACGCGAACGTTCTCCCACCGTCGGCACACCGTGCGTGGCCCGCCCGCGGTACCGCGCGGACCATCAGGCAATTTACGCCAGGGCCCGGGTCGCGGCGGCGCCCCGTCACCCGCGCACGGGCCCGGCGCGTGGAACCTGGCCGTTTGCCCCCTTTAAGCCGAGTGACGCACCATCGAAGATTGTCACTGAGGCACCGACCGGCATACGGTCAGTGGTCACTCTGGCCACCCCTCACAGGCGGCTGTCCACTCGCAACCTTCGACTCTCCCTTCCAGGAGCTCAGCCCGTGCCCTCTGCCGGACTCACTGCCCGACGCGCGGTCCAGCTGGCGGCGCTCCTCGCGCTGGCGGTCTTCTACACCGCCCAGCTCGCGGGCGCCCTACTGCCGAACGTCCCGGTCTTCGTCACCGCCTCCCTGGCGGGCCTCGCGCTCGACATCTACCTCACCCACAGACAGCCGGGGCTGCTGGCGCTGCTGGGGAAGGTCCGCTTCGACGTGACCACCCGGCAGCTGCTGCGCGACATGCTGATCGTTATCGGCCTCGTCCGGATCCCGGACGTGCCTCCGGACATCGAGCGTCCGCTCACGCTGCTGCTGCTGGTCGCCTACGGCGCGCACTTCCTGTGTCAGGCGGTGGCCCAGCTGGTGCGCCGCAGCCGCACGCTCCCGGTCGTCACGCGGAACATCGACACCTCGGGGCTGCGCCTCACCAAGGCGCCGCCGCGGTTGCTCGCCCGCCAGCCCAGCCGGCGGCTGCTGCGCTTCTCCATCCCCGGCACCCTCGGGCTGACGCTGACGGCGGGGCTGTCGGTCGACGTCTGGGGCATCGTCGGCGTCACGATCACGCTGCTGCTCTCGCTGGGCAGCGCCTTCTACCTCGGCACCTGGCTGCTGTCCGGAAAGCGCCGGGTGAACGACGAGCGGGTGCTGGCATGGCTGGACAGCTGGCTGGCCGACTACCAGCCCACGGTGGGCATGTACTTCTCCGGCGGTACCTCCTCCGCGTACCAGGCGAACATGTGGCTCTCGACGCTGGCGTCCGTGCGGGGCCGCCCGATCGTGGTGCTGCGTGAGCGGTTCATGGTGCAGAAGATCGACGCGACGGACGTCCCGGTCGTGTGCATCCCGAAGGTCGCCGACCTGATGCGCCTGGAGCACTCCTCGGTGCGGGTGCTGCTGCACCCCGCGAACTCCGGCAAGACCTCGCAGGTGCTGCGCATCCCGACGATCAAGCACGCGTTCACCAACCACGGCGAGAGCGACAAGCTCTCCTCCTGCAACCCGTACGCCAAGGCGTACGACGAGGTGTGGGTCGCCGGTCCCGCCGCGCGGGAGCGGTACCAGCTGGCCGAGGTCGGGGTGGCCGACGCCGACGTGGTGGAGGTCGGGCGGCCGCAGCTCGCCCCGATCGAGCGGTGGTCCGGCGCCCCCACGGGCGAGTGGCTGACCGTCCTCTACGCCCCGACGTGGGAGGGGTGGGACGGCAAGCCCGGCAACACCTCGATCATCGAGGCGGGCGAGAACATCGTCGCGCGACTGCTGGCCGACGAGCGGGTTCGCCTGGTCTACAAGCCGCACCCGATGACGGGTTCGGTCGACCCCCGCGCGGGCGCGGCGGACGCGCGGGTCCGCGCGATGATCGCGGAGGCGAACACGCGCCGCGCGGAGAGCGCGGGCGCCGCCGCCGCGGCCCCGGCCGAGACCGGCGCGCGGGCGCTGGAGCAGGCGGAGCACGAGCTGGAGGCGCTGACGGCGGCCTCCTTCGGCCGGGGCGCGGACGAGATGGAGCGGATGCTGACGCAGGGCGTGCCGGAGCACGGTCGCGCCCAGCGGGTCGACGCGGCGCTGCGGGCCTGGGAGGACGCCTTCTGGGGCTCGCTGCCCGCCTGGGAGCACCAGGTGGTGACCGGTCCGCGCCCGGGGATCTACGCCTGCTTCAACCGCGCGGACGTGCTGGTGTCCGACGTCTCGTCGGTGATCTCGGACTACCTGAGCAGCGAGAAGCCGTACGCCGTGGCGAACACCAGCGGAATGAGCGAGGAGGCGTTCCGGGAGGTCTTCCCGACGGTGCGGGCCGGTGTGGTGGTCTCGCCCGACGCGCGGGAGATCCCGGGGCTGCTGGAGGCGGTGCGTGATCCGGCCAGGGACGGCTTCGTCGAGGCGCGCGCCCAGCTGAAGACCCACCTGCTGGGACCCTCCGACCCGCCCTCGCTGGCCCGGTTCGACCAGGCCGTGCAGGACCTCGCCGCCGAGGCCGAGGCGCGCAACGCCCGGTTCGAGCGTCGCGAGGCGGAGATCCCCGGCCAGCGCGAACTCGACGCGGACACCGGCGAGGAGCTGGAGTCCCCGGTGGGCGACGGGGAGGGGCTCGACCCCACGGCCAGCGGCGCCGAGTCCGAGGACGCGATGACGGGCTGACGTTCCCGCCCGCGCGGTGGCCCCGGGAGGTTCGCCTCCCGGGGCCACACGCGTCCCGGCGGCGGCGCTACCGCCACCGGTGTCTCGCCACCACCCCGCCGGAGGCGGCGGTCAGGCCCGGCGGTACTCGCGGACGACCACGCCGTTGTTGAAGGAGCGCACCGACTCCAGGGCGAACTCCTCCAGCGCGAACGCGGAGTCGAACATGGGCATCCCGCTGCCCAGCACCACCGGGTAGCTCTTGATGACCAGCTCGTCCACCTCGTCCCGCAGCAGCCCGGCGACCCCGGCGCCGCCGCACAGGTAGATGCCGAGCCCCTCCTGCCGCTTCAACTCCCGTACCAGGCCCACGACATCGCCCGAGACGATCTCGACGTCGGGGTCGGGCGAGGTGAGGGTGCGGGAGACGACGTACTGCTTCAGATGGGCGTAGGGGCTGGTGAACCCGATCTTCAGCCCCACCTCGTAGCTGCCCCGGCCCTGGATGACCGTGTCGAAGCGGCGGTTCTCCCGGTCGGGCAGGCCGAGTATCGCGCGGGCCGGGGTCGGCAGGGTCTCGTAGTACTCCTCGTCGAGCATCGCGGAGTACTCCTCGTCGACGTACCGGGTGAAGAACTCCGCCTCCCCGCTGGGGTCTCCGATGAAGCCGTCGATCGACGCCGCGACGTAGTAGGTCAGCTTGCGCATACGGGTATCTCCTCTGTGTCAGCTGAACGGTTCGCGCCGCGTCGCGTCATCCCGCCGTCCCCGGACGCCGCGGCCCCGGGCGGTCATCCGGGGGTGCTGGCGGGTGGGGCCGTCTGGTGTGCCACAGCCCGGGACGCCCTCCGTCGGACGCGATCCGGTCGACCCCAACCACTCCGGCTATAGTGCTACACCTGTAGTGGTTACGCAACGTGCTTTTTCCCCGCCCAGACCGGGAGGTCCCCATGGTCAGGAATCCGGAGCGACGTACGGCCCTCATCGACGCGGCGATCGAGGTGCTCGCCCGGGACGGCGCGCGCGGGCTCACCTTCCGCGCGGTGGACACCGAGGCGGAGGTGCCGACCGGCACCGCCTCCAACTACTTCGCCAGCAGGGACGACCTGTTCACCCAGGTCGGCGGGAGGGTCCGGCTCCGGATGACGCCCGACCCCCACCAGGTGACCGAGGCGATGAGCGCGCCGCCCTCCCGGGAACTGGTCACCGAGCTGATGGTCTGGCTCGTCGAGCGCATGGCCGCCGAACGCACCGGCTACCTGGCCATGCTGGAGCTACGCCTGGAGGCCACCCGCCGTCCGGAACTCCGCGCCCAGCTGCACCACAGCCTGCGCGCGGAGCTGGCGGAGAACCTCCGCTTCCACGAGGACGCCGGACTCCCCGGCGGGGCGGACCACGTGCTGACGCTCTACTTCGCCATGACCGGCCTGCTCCTCGACCACCTCACGACGCCCGGGATCCTGGAGGGCCGCGGGCCGACGGAGCGGCTGGTGGAGAACCTCGTCCAGCTGATCATCCCGCCCGAGTAGCACCGGCCGGGCGGCGGTTCGCGGTCCCGTCCGGTGCGCGGAACGGGACCGGGTGGTCAGCGGCCCGACCGACCGTCGAAGGGGTCGAACTCGTCGAACTCGCCCAGCGCCTCGTCCCGTTCCGACTCGCGGTCCCGGCGGCGCTGGGCAGCCGGACGCGACTCCTCCATCCGGTGGTCCTCACCCCGGCGGCCCAGCATCTCGGCGCCGGAGACCATCGCGGGCTCCCAGTCGAAGACGACGGCGTTCTCCTCCGGGCCGATGGCGACGCCGTCGCCCTCCCGGGCGCCCTGCTTGAGCAGTTCCTGCTCGACGCCCAGCCGGTTCAGCCGGTCCGCGAGATAGCCGACCGCCTCGTCGTTGTTGAAGTCGGTCTGCCGCACCCAGCGCTCCGGCTTCGTCCCGCGTACCCGGAAGAGACCGTCCGCCTCGCGCGTCACACTGAACCCGGCCTCGTCCACGGCGGGCGGCCGGATGACGACGCGGGTGGACTCCGCCGCCGGACGGGTCGCACGGGCCGCGTCCACCGCGCCCGCCAGCGCGTACGACAGCTCCTTCAGGCCCTTGCGGCTCACGGCGGACACCTCGAAGACGGGGAAGCCGCGCTTCTCCAGCTCCTCGCGGACCATGTCCGCCAGCTCCTGCCCGTCCGGGATGTCGACCTTGTTCAGCGCCACCACGCGCGGCCGGTCGGCCAGCCCCCCGTACCGCGCCAGCTCCTCCTCGATCACGTCGAGGTCGGAGAGCGGGTCCCGCTCGGACTCCAGCGCCGCCGCGTCGAGCACGTGCACCAGGACCGAGCAGCGCTCGACGTGCCGGAGGAACTCCAGACCCAGGCCCTTGCCGTGGCTGGCCCCCGGGATCAGCCCGGGCACGTCGGCGACCGTGTAGACGCTGCCGCCCGCCGTCACCACGCCCAGGTTCGGCACCAGCGTGGTGAACGGATAGTCCGCGATCTTCGGCTTGGCCGCCGAGAGCACCGAGATCAGCGAGGACTTCCCGGCGCTCGGGTAGCCGACCAGCGCCACGTCCGCGACGGTCTTCAGCTCCAGCACCAGATCACGGCTGGTGCCCGGCTCACCCAGCAGCGCGAAACCCGGCGCCTTGCGGCGGGCGGAGGCCAGCGCGGCGTTCCCCAGCCCCCCGCGTCCGCCCTGCCCCGCGACGAAGGTGGTGCCGCCGCCGACCAGGTCGGCCAGCACCTCGCCCCGGGAGTCCCGCACCACGGTGCCGTCCGGCACCGACAGCACGAGGTCCCGGCCGTCCGAACCGGAGCGGTGCCCGCCCTCCCCCGGCTTCCCGTTGGTCGCCTTCCGGTGCGGGGAGTGGTGGTACTCCAGCAGCGTGGTCACGTCCGGGTCCACGACGAGGACGACGTCCCCGCCGCGCCCGCCGTTGCCGCCGTCCGGCCCGCCCAGCGGCTTGAACTTCTCCCGGTGCACGGAGGCACAGCCGTGCCCTCCGTTACCCGCGGCGATATGCAGGTCGACGCGGTCAACGAAGGTGGTCATAACGGCCTCCAGGACGTGGGTGGAACGGGTTCGGGGTGGTGCCCGGGAGCCCGGCGCCCAGGCGCCGGTACCCGTGGGGCGGACCGCCGGGCCGCCGGGCCCGCCGGACCTCCATGGTGGAACGGCTCACCCGTGGAGCGCGCGGCGTCCGCCCGCGCTCCACCGGCTGCCGTAACGCGCCGAGGGCGGACCCATCCCCCGCGCACACGAAGCCGTGTACGCGCGGGAGCGCGGGTCCGCCCTCGGAGCGGAAATCGAGTGCCGTGCCGAACTGACCTGAGGGTCAGGCCGGGACGATGTTCACGACCTTGCGGCCACGGCGGGTACCGAACTGCACGGCGCCCGGGTTCAGCGCGAACAGCGTGTCGTCGCCGCCACGGCCGACGCCCACACCGGGGTGGAAGTGGGTGCCGCGCTGGCGGACCAGGATCTCACCCGCGCTGACGACCTGACCGCCGAAGCGCTTCACACCGAGGTACTGCGGGTTGGAGTCGCGCCCGTTCCGAGTGGACGATGCGCCCTTCTTGTGTGCCATCTCTTCTCAGTCCCTTACTTCTTGGCGGCCGGGGCGTCGATACCGGTGATCTTCAGCGCGGTGTGCAGCTGACGGTGACCGATCCGCTTGCGGTAGCCGGTCTTGTTCTTGTACTTCTGGATCCGGATCTTCTCGCCCTTGTGGTGGTCCACCACCTCGGCCCGCGCCTTCACTCCGGCCAGGACCCACGGGTCGCTGGTGACCGCGTCCCCGTCGACCACAAGCAGGGTCGAGAGTTCGACGCTGTCGCCGACCTTGCTGTCAGAAATCCGGTCAACCTCGATGACGTCGCCAACAGACACCTTCTGCTGACGCCCGCCGGTGCGCACGATCGCGTACACGCGGAACTCTCTCTCTGCTCGAAACGGAGCCCCTGATGCCAGCCGCTCCACGCCCGGCCGCGTGGCGGCCCGGCGGAGTGATCCGGAAGGACTGAGCGGCCTCTCCCGGCGGATGGCGCGGGAGGTGGGTGCTCAGGGGCACGGCGGGTCAGCACGACACGCCGACGGACAAGGCTACGGGGCGCTGCTCCCCTGGTCAAACGGGGCCCGGGCGGCCGCACCACGGCCCCGCGACGGCCACGAGAGCCGCCACCAGGTAGGCACGCAACAGTCCGGCCGGTCCCCGGAGCGGGGACCGGCCGGACCACGGTGTTCCGCGTCACCCGGCGCTGGTCGGCGACCGGCTGACGTGCCGCGCGCTACTCCGCGTCGAGGCTGTCCGCCGCGACCGAGACGCCCGGCTGCGCGGGCTGCTCGGCGGCGGCGGTCTTCTTCACCGCCGCGCCGGTCTTCTTCGCGGCCGTCTTCTTCGCGGCGGTCTTGCTCGCCGTCTTCTTCTCGGCGGACTTGGCCGCCGCCTTGGTGGCGGCCTTCTTCGTGGTGCTCTTCGCCGCCGTCTTGGTCGCGGCCTTCTTCTCGGCGGACTTGGCCGTCGCCTTCTTCGCGGTGCTCTTCGCCGTCTTCGCGGCGGCCCGCTTCGTCGCGGGCTTCTCGGGCTCCGCGTCCACGGCGGCGGGCTCCGTGCCCTCGCCCGTGGGCTCGGCCTCCTCCGCCTCCCCTACCGGCGCCGACACCTGCCGGGTGACCCGCCGCCGGGAGCGCGCGGGTGCCGGCTCCCCGGCCACCGACGGCTGGGGCTCCTCGCCGGACCCGGCCGCCAGCTCACCGGACTCGCCGGGAGCGGCCTCCGCGGCGGCGGTCACCACCGTGCCGACCGCCTCGTCCACCGACTTCGGCGGACCCGCCGGGGCTCCGGCCCGGCGCGCCGCCCGGCGCCGCGGCCGGGTGCTGTCCTCAGGTGCGGCGACCTCCGCGGCCTCAGCGGCCTCCGGCCGCGACCCGGCCGGGGGCTCCTCCGCGAGCCGCGGCTCCGGGGCGCTCGCCGGGGCGGTCTCCACCACCGGCTCCTCCGCCGCGCCGCCCGGCGAACCGGCCGGCGCCGACGCGCGGCGCACCGCCCGGCGACGGGAGCGCGGCGCCGGGGCCTCCTGCTCGGCGGCCGACTCCGCGGGGGCCGCGGGCTCGGCCGCGACGGGCGCCGCCGGGGCCTCGGCCCGCTCGGGCTCCACCTCGGCGGGGCGCGCGGACGGCTCGTCCGGCACGCTCTCCTCCCTCGGCGCTCCCTCGGGCACCCCGGCGCGGCGGCTCGCCCGGCGACGGCCACGCCGTCCCGTCGGTCCGGCCGCCGCCTCGGCCTCGGCGACACTGCCGAACAGCTCCTCGTCCGGCGCGAACGCGGGTTCGGGGAGGGCCTTCGGCTCCTCGGCGGGCTCCTCCGGCTCCTCGGCGCGCGGCGCCTCGGGCTCGCGGGCCTCCGGCTCGGCGGCCTGCTGGCCGCCCCTGCCCTTCTTGCGGCTCTTCTTGCCACCTCCGCCACCGGCGCCCTGGACCTGCTCCATGTGGACCAGCACGCCCCGGCCGTTGCAGTGCACGCAGGACTCGGAGAAGGACTCCAGCAGGCCCTGGCCCACCCGCTTCCGGGTCATCTGCACCAGGCCCAGCGAGGTGACCTCGGCCACCTGGTGCTTCGTACGGTCCCGGCCCAGGCACTCCAGCAGGCGGCGCAGCACGAGGTCCCGGTTGGACTCCAGCACCATGTCGATGAAGTCGATCACGATGATGCCGCCGAGGTCGCGGAGCCGCAGCTGCCGCACGATCTCCTCGGCCGCCTCCAGGTTGTTCCTGGTGACCGTCTCCTCCAGGTTGCCGCCCTGGCCGGTGAACTTGCCGGTGTTCACGTCGACCACGACCATCGCCTCGGTCCGGTCGATCACCAGCGAACCACCGCTGGGCAGCCAGACCTTGCGGTCCAACGCCTTCAGCAGCTGCTCGTCGACGCGGTACGTCGCGAAGACGTCCACGTCCGAGGTCCACTTCTGGAGCCGGTCGGCCAGGTCCGGAGCGACGTGCGAGACGTAGCCGTGGATGGTGCTCCAGGCTTCCTCGCCGCTGACGATGACCTTGGAGAAGTCCTCGTTGAAGATGTCCCGGACGACCCGCACGGTCATGTCGGGCTCGCCGTAGAGCAGCGTCGGCGCGTTGCCCTTCCGGGCCTTCTTCTGGATCTCCTCCCACTGCGCCTGGAGACGTTCGACGTCCCGGCGCAGCTCGTCCTCGCTGGCCCCCTCGGCCGCCGTCCGCACGATGACCCCGGCGTTCTCCGGGACGACCTTCTTCAGGATCTGCTTCAGCCGGGACCGCTCGGTGTCCGGCAGCTTGCGGCTGATGCCGGTCATCGAGCCCTCGGGCACGTACACCAGGTACCGGCCGGGCAGCGAGACCTGGCTGGTCAGCCGGGCGCCCTTGTGACCGATCGGATCCTTGGTGACCTGGACGAGCACCGACTGGCCGGACTTCAGCGCCGCCTCGATACGGCGCGGGCCGTTGGCCATGCCCAGCGCCTCGAAGTTGACCTCGCCCGCGTAGAGCACGGCGTTCCGGCCCTTGCCGATGTCGACGAAGGCGGCCTCCATCGACGGCAGCACGTTCTGGACCTTGCCCAGGTAGACGTTGCCGACGTACGAGGTGGACTGCTCCTTGTTGACGAAGTGCTCGACGAGCACGTCGTCCTCCAGGACGCCGATCTGCGTCCGCCCGCCACTCTGCCGGACGATCATCTCCCGCTTGACCGCCTCACGGCGGGCCAGGAACTCGGCCTCGGTGATGATCGGAACCCGGCGGCGCCCCTGCTCACGACCCTCGCGGCGGCGCTGCTTCTTCGCCTCCAGCCGGGTGGAGCCCTTGATGGCCTGGACCTCGTCACCGGCGGTCGTGGCCTCGTCCTTCTTCTTCCGCGGCTCGCGGATCTTGACGACGGTGCGCTCCGGGTCGTCGCCGCCGCTCTCGCCCTCGGGCGCGCCCTCGGAGTCCCCGGACCGGCGCCGCCTGCGACGGCGGCGGCGGGAACTGCTGCTGGAGCCGTTGCCGCCGGAGCGCTCGTCCTCGCGCTCCTCGGCCGCGCCCTCCTGCTCGGCCTCGGCGGTCTCGTCCGACTCGGCGGACTCCTCCGCCTCCTCCGCGGAACGCTCCTCGCGGGCGGTGTCCTCACCCTCCGGCTCGCCGGACTCGCCCTTACGGCGACGACGGCCTCCCCGGCGACGGCGACGCGCGGGCCGGTCCTCGGACTCCTCGCCCCGCTCCGCCTGCTCGGCCTCGGCGGCCCGCTCGGCGCTCTCGTCCTCGGCTTCCTCCTCGGCCAGCTCACCCCCGCGGGTGGCGCGGCCACCCGCCGCCTCGGCACGCCGACGGCGGCGCGCGGCGGCGCTGGCGGGGCGCTGGCCGCGCTCCTCGGCCTCGGCCGCCGTCTCCTCGTCCTCCTCGACGCCCTCGGCCTCGTCGTCCCGGGCGGCCTCGGCCGCCGCGACGGCGGCGCTCTGCGGGGTCTGGAACGCGGGCTCGGTGAAGACCGGTGCCTGGAACAGCGCGGCCGGCGGCCGGGCGCCCCGGGACCGGCCCGTGGCCGGGGCCTCGGCGGCGGCCCGCTCCGGGGCGCCGCCCGTCGTCTCGTCGCCCGTCGGCTCCTCGCCGGTGGTCTCGGCCCGGGCGGAGCGCCGCCGGGACCGGGTGGTGGTCTTCTTCGGCTCCCGCGCGCTCGGGGCCGACTTCTCGGGCGCCTCGGCGGTGACCTCCGCGTCCGCGGGCTCCTGGGCGGCGCCGGTCTCCGGGGAGGTGGCCTCGGCGGGGGCCGTCTCGCGCTCCTTCGCCGGGGCGCTCGTCGCCCGGCTGGCCCGAGTCGCCCGGCGGGGGGTGCGCGGGGCGGACGGCTCCTCCACGGGGGCGGTGGCGTCGGCGGACCCAGCGCGCTCGGTGCTCGCGGGGGCCTCGGCGCTGGCGGCGCTCTCGGTGCCGTCGGTGCTCTCAGCGCTCTCCGGCGCTGTGCTCCGCGCGGGGGCCGCCGTCTTGCGTGCGGCGCGGCGGCGGGTCCGGGCGGGGGGCTCGGC
Organism: Streptomyces sp. AJS327; assembly: GCF_013450295.1. GTDB lineage: Bacteria > Actinomycetota > Actinomycetes > Streptomycetales > Streptomycetaceae > Streptomyces. Next base: position 685,247 of record NZ_SKBR01000001.1, on the reverse strand, counting down.
CGGGGTGTCCCCGGCGGCCGGGGTGGCGTCGACGGCTCCGGCCCCGGCCGTGTCGGCGGTCTCACCGGAACCGGTGGCCTCGGCGGACGCGCTCGGGGCGGTGGCGCCACGGGTCGCGCGGCGGCGCGGGGGCGCGGTGGTCTTCGCCGCGGGGGCCGCGGTCTCCGCCGTCTCACCCCCGGTGGTGGCGGAGGCGGTGTCGCCCGGTGGCGCTGCGCTGGCGGCGCTCCCAGTGTGCTCGGCGGTTCCGGCGGTTCCGGCGTTCTCGATCACGGCCGACTCACCGGGACCGCCCGCGGGCGGTCCCGCCGGACGGCTGACCGCCCTGCGACGGCGACGCGGGGGGAGGGTGTCCCCGGGCCCCGAGCTGTCGGCGCCGGAGGCGGCACCGGTTCCCGGGGCGGTGTTCTCGTTGCTGTCCGCGGTGGCGGACTCCATCGGTTCGAGCATGCGGGCGTTTCTCCCGTCACGCTCCCGGGCGCCGCGCTCAGCATTCCGGCCACGGTCCGCGACAGAGCGCGGCTCCGCTCCGGGGCGCGTGCGCCGCACGGGAGCTTGTTGTCTCACTCGCCGGTTCCGTCCTCCGAGAGGATCGGCTACGGCGAAAGTCTCCTGGTCATCGCGCTCGCCTGCCGGACAGCAGCTGCCCGGGTGGCTCCCTGGCGCGTACGCAGCGGCGGCGCTTTTTCTCCTCCGGCGGTCCTACGCGGGGCCGCCCGGCGCCGTCGCGACGGGGGTTGCGTCGCGGTCGGGCGCCAACGGGTCGGTCACCGTGCCGGTCTCCTCATCGAGCGGCCCCTGCGCCAGCCTGGTCACCATGACGGGAACCGGCGGCGCCAGGTCGGCCGCAGCGCGGAGACCGGACAGGACATCGTCGGGTCGTACGGCAGGTGTCAGGTGCCGTACCACCAAGCGCAGTATCGCACAGGGAGCCGTGCCGGGCCTATCGCCCCCGGTCGGGGCCGGTGCCGCCACAGCGTCCCGAGCCCCGGGAACACCGCTCTCGCCGACGAGCGTGAGGGAGACCACGGCGGCTCGCGCGTCGAAGGTGCGCAGCCCCTTCTTGGTCTGCCGCTGGACCTCTACGGAGTCGGCGGCCAGGAAGGCCGCAACCGCCTTTTCGGCCATCTCCGGTGGCACGCCGTCCAGGCGCAGCTCCCACTCGGAGACCTCCAGCCGGGCCGTGAAGTCCGCGCCGTGCGCCTCCACGGCGTCGACGAGGTCGAGCCCGTCCGGCATGCTCTCGTCGAGTTGGGCGAGCAGCCGCGCCGGTTCGCGGTGCTCCGAGAGGGCGAGTTCCAGGTACTCGGCCTCGCTCCCCGTGCCGGTCGGCGCCGCGTTGGCGTACGAGACCTTGGGGTGCGGGGTGAACCCGGCGGAGTACGCCATGGGCACCCCCGCGCGGCGCAGCGCCCGTTCGAAGGCGCGCTGGAAGTCGCGGTGACTGGTGAACCGGAGGCGGCCACGCTTGGTGTAACGCAGTCGTACGCGCTGCACGGCGGGTGCGGGCGGCGGGCCTTCGGGCTGTCGCTTGCCCAGTGGTTCTCTCCTCGTGCCGGGCGGGCCACATCGGGTCGGCCGCCGTGGAAGGACGGATGGTGGTGCGCGGATCTGCTGTTGTCGCCGCGGTGGCGAAGGTCACTCGTCCGCCCGCTCCCGAAGGGCGGGGTCCCGCCACCCCGGGGTCGGCCCGGGGATCCGCGCGGGTGGCGCACGGCGGCGGACCGCTCTCGTGCCCGCGTCGTGCGGCGGGCCCCGGCGATACCGGGGACACCGAGCCGGTGCGGGGCGGGCCCATGGGCCCGGGCTGGTCGGCGGGACCTCCCCCAGGGTACGCGGCGGTGTTCGCACGGGACCGACCGCTCCGCCGAGCGGGGCGCGCCGACGCCCGCGAGCCGGGCGTCCGCCCGGGCCCACCGAGGGTTTCCCGGGCGGGCGGCCCGCGTGTTCCGCGCGCGCCGGAGCCGCCGGCCGGACTGCCGGGGGGCGGACCGCCACGCGCGGACCGGTGGGTCGCTAGTCGTTGACCACGGTCAGGGGAAGCAGCTTCTTTCCGGTGGGGCCCACCTGGATCTCGGTGTCGAGAGCGGGGCAGACACCGCAGTCGAAGCAGGGGGTCCAGCGGCAGTCCTCGACCTCGGTCTCGTCGAGGGCGTCCTGCCAGTCCTCCCAGAGCCAGTCCTTGTCGAGACCGGAGTCGAGGTGGTCCCAGGGGAGCACCTCCTCGTACTCGCGCTCCCGGGTGGTGTACCAGTCGACGTCCACCCCGGTGGGGGGCAGCGCCTTCGCGGCGCTCTCCATCCACAGGTCGTAGGAGAAGTACTCGCGCCAGCCGTCGAACCGGCCGCCGCGCTCGTAGACCTCGCGGATGACCGGGCCGACACGGCGGTCGCCGCGTGAGAGCAGGCCCTCGACGATCCCGGGACGGCCGTCGTGGTAGCGGAAGCCGATGGAGCGGCCGTACTTCTTGTCGCCGCGGATCTTGTCGCGCAGCTTGCCGAGCCGCGCGTCCGTCTCGTCCGCGGACAGCTGCGGGGCCCACTGGAAGGGGGTGTGCGGCTTGGGCACGAACCCGCCGATCGAGACGGTGCAGCGGATGTCGTTGGACCGGGCCACCTCGCGGCCCTTGGCGATGACGTTGACCGCCATGTCGCCGATCTGGAGGACGTCCTCGTCGGTCTCGGTGGGCAGCCCGCACATGAAGTAGAGCTTGACCTGCCGCCAGCCGTTGCCGTACGCGGTGGCCACGGTGCGGATCAGGTCCTCCTCCGAGACCATCTTGTTGATGACCTTGCGGATGCGCTCACTGCCGCCCTCCGGGGCGAAGGTGAGGCCGGAGCGGCGGCCGTTCCGCGTCAGCTCGTTGGCGAGGTCGATGTTGAAGGCGTCGACCCGGGTGGACGGCAGCGAGAGGCCGACCTTGTCCTCTTCGTACCGGTCGGCGAGGCCCTTGGCGACCTCCCCGATCTCGCTGTGGTCGGCGGAGGAGAGGGAGAGCAGCCCGACCTCCTCGAAGCCGGTCTTCCGCAGCCCCTTGTCGACCATCTCGCCGATCCCGGTGATGGAGCGCTCCCGCACCGGGCGAGTGATCATGCCCGCCTGGCAGAAGCGGCAGCCCCGGGTGCAGCCGCGGAAGATCTCCACGGACATCCGCTCGTGCACCGTCTCCGCGAGCGGCACCAGCGGCTGCTTGGGGTACGGCCACTCGTCCAGGTCCATCACGGTGTGCTTGGACACTCGCCACGGGACGCCGGAGCGGTTCGGGACGACGCGGGAGATCCGGCCGTCGGGCTGGTACTCCACGTCGTAGAAGCCGGGGACGTAGACGCCGCCGGTGCGGGCCAGGCGGAGCAGCAACTCCTCGCGGCCGCCCGGGCGTCCCTCGGCCTTCCAGCTCCGGATGATCTCGTTGACCTCCAGCACCGCCTGCTCGCCGTCGCCGATGACCGCGACGTCGATGAAGTCCGCGATCGGCTCCGGGTTGAACGCGGCGTGCCCGCCCGCCATCACAATCGGGTGGTCCTCGGTGCGGTCGGCGGCCTCCAGCGGGATACCGGCCAGGTCGAGGGCGGTGAGGAGGTTGGTGTAGCCCAACTCGGTGGAGAAGGAGACCCCGAAGACGTCGAACTCCCGGACCGGGCGGTGCGCGTCCACGGTGAACTGCGGGACGCCGTGCTCCCGCATCAGCGCCTCCAGGTCGGGCCAGACGCTGTAGGTGCGCTCCGCGAGGACCCCGGGCCGCTCGTTCAGCACCTCGTAGAGGATCATGACGCCCTGGTTGGGCAGCCCCACCTCGTAGGCGTCCGGGTACATCAGCGCCCAGCGGACATCGCACTCGTCCCACGGTTTGACGGTGGAGTTGAGTTCGCCGCCCACATACTGGATCGGCTTCGATACGTGCGGGAGCAGGGCCTCCAGGCGGGGGAAGACCGACTCGACAGGCATGGCGGATGTCCTCGGGCAGGCGGTTCTCTCGTCGAGAGATGACCATCCAGCCTAACCCGCTGCCACCGGCCCCCCGCCACCTCGTCCACCCCGCTCCCGGCCCGCCCCGTCACGGGCACGGACGGGACGGGCACGGACGGGGAGGCGGGCCGGGGTCAGGCCGAGATGGGGCGCTGCACCCGGATCGACTGGAGTAGCCCGAGCGCGATCCAGACGGCGAACATCGAGGTGCCGCCGTAGGAGACGAAGGGCAGGGGGAGCCCGGCGACCGGCATGATGCCCAGCGTCATCCCGATATTCTCGAACGCCTGGAAGGCGAACCACGCGGTGATCCCGGCCGCGACCACGGTGCTGTACAGCTCCGCCGACTCGCGGGCGATCCGGCAGGCCCGCCAGATCACCACCCCGAGCAGCAGGATGATGAGCCCACCCCCGACGAAGCCCAGCTCCTCGCCCGCCACGGTGAACACGAAGTCGGTGTGCTGCTCGGGCACGAACTGGCCGGTGGTCTGGGTGCCCTCGAAGAGCCCCTTGCCGGTGAGTCCGCCCGAACCGATGGCGATCCGCGCCTGGTTGGTGTTGTAGCCGACACCGGAGGGGTCGAGCGCCGGGTTGGCGAAGGCCGCGAACCGGTTGATCTGGTACTCGTCCAGCAGGCCGAGGGCCCAGACCAGCACCGCGCCGCCCGCTCCGGCCAGCCCGAGGCCGATGATCCAGCGGTTGGAGGCGCCCGAGGCGAGCAGCACCCCCAGCACGATCACCACCAGCACCATGACCGAACCGAGGTCGGGCATCAGCATGATGACGGCGATCGGCAGCGCCGCCATCCCCAGCGCGTGCAGCACGGTGCGGTGGTCCGGGTACTCCCGGTCGCCCGCGTCGACCTTGGCGGCGAGCAGCATCGCCATGCCGAGGATCAGCGTGATCTTGATGAACTCGGCCGGCTGGATGGAGAACCCGCCGGGCAGCTGGATCCACGCCCGCTGCCCGTTGATGGTGGCGCCCAGCGGCGTCAGCACGACCAGCGCCAGCAGCACCGACACCCCGTAGAGGACGGGCACCGCGCCGCGCAGCCGCCGGTGGCCCACCCAGACCGTCGCCGCCATCAGCAGCAGCCCGACGAGGATGCTGATCACGTGCCGGGTGGCGAAGGAGTACGGATCGCCGTCGTTGATGTCGGTGCGGTTCCGGGTGGCCGCGTACACCAGCACGGTGCCGATCGCGGAGAGCGCCAGCCCGGCGAACAGCATGATCCAGTCGAGCCGCCACACGTCCGAGTCGCGGGCGACGAGCCTGCCCCACAGCGACTTGGGCCGCCGGTCGAGACCCCGGTAGGAGTAGGTGTGGGTGCTCACCGCTGCTCCTCGGCCTCGGCCACCTTGCGCTTCTTACCGTCGGCGATCATCGACTTGTCCCGCTGCGCCTCGATCGTGCCGTCCTTGCCGATCTTCGGCAGGTCCTTCTCCGGCTCGGGCAGCAACGCCTTCTCGCGGTCGATGCCGCCCTTGCCGCCGACGCCGTAGAGCGCGTCGTAGATCTTCCGGACGGCCGGGCCGGAGGCGCCGGATCCGGTACCGCCCTGGGAGATCGTCATCACCACGGTGAACTCGTCGGTGTAGGTGGCGAACCAGGAGGTGGTCTGCTTCCCCGCGACCTCGGCGGTACCGGTCTTGGCGCGCATCGGGATCTTGTCCTGCGGCCAGCCGGTGTCCCCGAAGCGCCAGGCGGCGGTACCCCGGGTGGCGACGCCGCGCAGCGCGCCGTCGATGTTCTTCAGGGTCTTCTTGTCGACCGGCAGCTTGCCCTGCTCAGTCGGCTTGATCCGCTTCACCTTGCGACCGTCGGCGCTGACCACGGCCTTGCCGAGACTCGGGGTGTACATGGTGCCGCCGTTGGCCAGCGCGCCGTAGATCATCGCCATCTGGATCGGGGTGACGAGGGTGTCGCCCTGCCCGATGGAGTAGTTGACGCTGTCACCGGCCCGCATCTTCATGCCGGAGACGCAGTTCTCCTTGGCGATCTTGTCCGCGTAGCTCTTGGCGTCCTTGCCCTGCTCGCACCAGACGTCCTTGTTAGCGTCCCAGTAGTCCTTCTTCCACTGGCGGTCCGGCACCCGGCCCTCGACCTCGTTGGGGATGTCGATGCCGGTCTTCCGGCCGAGGCCGAAGTCGTGCGCCGTCTCGTAGAACCAGTCCTTGGCGCCCTTCTTCGGGGTGTTCCCGCCGTCCTTCTGCCACTGCTTGTAGGCCAGGTCGTAGAAGACGGTGTCGCAGGAGACCTCCAGCGCGCGGCCCAGGTCGATGGTGCCGTACCCCTTGGACTCGAAGTTCTTGAACACCTGCCCGCCGACGCTGTACGAGGAGGCGCAGTCGTAGTTGCCGTCGAAGGGGTAGCCCGCCTTCACGGCGGCGGCGGTGGGGATCACCTTGAAGATGGAGCCCGGCGCCGCCAGCCCCTGGATCGAGCGGTTCAGCAGCGGGTAGTTGGACTTCTTGCCGGTGAGCTTCGCGTACTCCTTGCCGGAGATGCCACCGACCCAGGCGTTCGGGTCGTACTCCGGGTTGGAGGCCATCGACACCACCCGGCCGGTCTTGTTCTCCATCACCACGACGGCGCCCGCGTCCGCCTCGTAGTTCCGGTTGGTGTTCCGGTCGTGCTCCTTGCGGGCGGCCTTCATCGCCTCGTCGAGCTGCTTCTCGGTCACCGCCTGCACGCGCGAGTCGATGCTGGTGATCAGGTTGTCGCCGGGCCTCGCGCGGTCCGTCTCGCCCCGGCCCATCACGCGGCCGAGGTTGTCCACCTCGTAGCGGGTGACGCCGGAACTGCCGCGCAGGTAGCTGTCGTAGCTGCGCTCCAGGCCGGAGCGGCCGATCTCGTCGGAGGAGAGGAACGGCGAGTCGGAGTCCTTCGCCTTCTCGATCTCCTCGTCGGAGACGGGCGAGAGGTAGCCGAGCACCTGCGAGGTGTTGGCGCCGTAGGGCGCCGGGTAGCGGCGCACCGCGGCCGGTTCCGCCGTGACGCCCGGGAAGTCCTCGGCCCGCTCGCGGATCTGGAGGGCCTGCTGGGTCGTGGCCTCGTCGGTCACCGGGATCGGTTGGTAGGGGGAGCCGTTCCAGCAGGGCTTGGGGGTCTTCGCGTCGCAGAGCCGGATCTTCTCCCGGACGCTGCGCTCGCTCATCCCGAGGACGTCGGCCAGCCGCCGCAGGACGGCCTCCCCCTCGTCGTCCATCTTCATCAGTTCGGTGCGGGAGGCGGAGACCACAAGCTGGGTGTGGTTGTCGGCGATCGGCACGCCGCGGGAGTCCAGGATGGCGCCGCGCACCGCGGGCTGGACGACCTGCTGGACGTGGTTGCCCGCCGCCTCCTTCTCGTACTCCTCGCCGTTGCGCACCTGGAGGTACCAGAGCCGCCCGCCGAGCGTCAGCAGCAGCGACATCACCAGAATCTGGATGGCGACCAGCCGGATGGTGACCCGGGTGGTCCGCCCGGTCTCCGGGATGTTGGTCACAGTCGTTTGACCCCCTTGATACCCGCCGTCCCGGCTCCCCCGCTCCGGCTCAGCTTCGCGGACCGGCCCGCCTTACCGGACTTGGCCGCCTTCCCCGCCTTCGGTGGCTTCCCCGCCTTCCCGAGCGCCCCGCCGCCGCCCGCGGTGCCGACCCGCAGCCCGGTACCGGAGCTGAGCCAGCCGTAGGAGCGGCCAACCCCGGTGGCGGTGCCGCCACTTGACTCGGCCGCCAGCGGATCGTGGTCCGATCGCCGCGCCAGCGCCATGATCACCGGGACGGTGAACGGGGCGAGCAGCAGATCGTAGAGCGTGGCGGTGAACAGCAGGCCGGTCAGCCCGACCTGCCGCGCGGCGGTGTCCCCCACCAGCGCCCCGACCCCCGCGTACAGCAGGGTCGAGCTGATCGCGGCGACCGCGACCACCAGCATCGGGACGGTCGCCGAGCGGTGCTGACCGCTCTCCGGCTTGGTCAGCCCCGCGACGTAGCCGACGACGCAGAGCACCAGCGCGTACCTTCCGACCGCGTGGTCGGCGGGCGGGGCGACGTCGGCGAGCAGCCCCGCGGCGAAGCCCACCAGGGCGCCCGCCGTGTGCCCGTACACCAGGGCGAGGCCCAGCACCACGAGCAGCAGCAGGTCGGGGACGGCGCCCGGCAGTTGGAGCCGGGCGAGCACACTCACCTGGACGACCAGGGCGACGAGGATGAGTGCGGCCGAGAGCAGCATCCGGTTGAGGCGCATCGGTCAGCTCCTGGGGGCGGGCGAGCTCCCGCTGGGCGAGGGTTTCTTGGTGACGGTCACCGTCGGTGTGGGCTTGGGCTTCGGCGGCTTCTTGGGGACGAGCACGTCGTCCCGCGGGTCGGTGCGCGGCGGCTTCACCACGACGCCGACGACGTCGAGCTTGCTGAAGCCCACGTACGGGCGGACGTTGACCGTGCGGGTCAGGTCGCCGCCGTGCCGGTTGACGCGGATCACCTCACCGACCGGGACCCCGGGCACGAAGGGCCGTCCCGCGTGGGACCCGAAGGTGACCAGCCGGTCCCCCTTCGCCACCTTGGCCTTGCCGTTCAGCAGCTGGACGCTGAGCGCGTTGCCGCCGCGGCCGGTGGCGAAGCCGAGTTCGCTGCTCTTCTCCATCCGGGTGCCGACCGAGAAGTCCGGGTCGTTGGCGAGCAGGACGGTGGAGGTGGAGGGGCCGACGGTGGTGACCCGGCCGACCAGGCCGTCCCCGTTGATGACCGTCTGGTCGCGGGTGATGCCGTCGTTCTTGCCGGCGTCGATGGTGACCGTCCAGGAGAAGCCCTGCGCCGCGCCGATCGCGATGACCTCGGCGCCCTTGATGCCATACCCGCCGGCACCAGCCGTGCGCAGCAGCTTGTCGAACTCCTTGGCCCGGGCGCGGTTCCGGTCGTCCGAGCCGAGCTTCTGCTTGAGCGAGGCGTTCTCCCGCTCCAGCTCACTGATCCGGCTGTGGCGGTCGCCGGAGTCCCGCACGGCGCTGACCGCGTTGCCGACGGGGTCCACCGCCGCCGCGACGCCGTTCTCCACCGGGCCGAGGACGGACGCGGCCCCCGACCGCGCGCTGTCGAGCGGCGACCGCTCGCCTCCCCTGATGTCCACCGTGATCAGCGCGAACGCGATGGCGATCAGCAGGACGAGCAGCAGACGGCTCTCTCGTGTGTCCCTCACGTGCGACGGCCGTGCCTTTCTCGTCGGACCTCGTGGATCCCGTCGGACCCCGTCAGACGTCTGTCGACTGTGCTGTTGAGTTCTCGGTGACCGGGACCCGTACGAGGTCCCGGAATGTCAACGATCCGCCGCGTGGTTGGTCAGTGTCTCCTCGCGGCGGATCGTCTCCCTCGGTCAGCGCCTCGGCTGGGCGTCCAGGACCTGTTGCAGCGCCTCGAACTCCTCGACGCACTTGCCGGAGCCCAGCGCCACGGAGTCCAGGGGATCCTCGGCGATGTGGATCGGCATACCGGTCTCGGTACGCAGCCGCTCGTCGAGCCCCCGGAGCAGCGCGCCGCCGCCGGTGAGGACGATGCCACGGTCCATGACGTCGCCGGACAGCTCGGGCGGGCACTTGTCGAGCGTGGTCTTGACCGCGTCGACGATGGCGTTCACCGGCTCCTCGATCGCCCGGCGGACCTCGGCCGCCGAGATGACGACCGTCTTGGGAAGCCCGCTGACCAGGTCCCGGCCCCGGATCTCGGTGTGCTCGTCGGTGTCCATGGAGTGCGCGGAACCGATGGTGATCTTGATGCTCTCGGCGGTGCGCTCACCGAGCAGCAGGTTGTACTCCTTCTTGATGTGCTGAATGATCGCGTTGTCCAGCTCGTCGCCCGCCACCCGGATCGACTGGGCCGTCACGATGCCACCGAGGGAGATCACCGCGACCTCGGTGGTCCCGCCGCCGATGTCGACGACCATGTTGCCGGTGGCCTCGTGCACCGGGAGGCCGGAGCCGATCGCGGCGGCCATCGGCTCCTCGATGATGTGCACCTGCCGAGCACCCGCCTGCGTCGACGCCTCGATCACGGCGCGTCGTTCCACCCCGGTGATGCCGGAGGGCACGCAGACGACGACGCGCGGACGGGCGAGGTAACGGCGCTTGTGGATCTTCAGAATGAAGTAGCGGAGCATCCGCTCCGTGATCTCGAAGTCGGCGATGACCCCGTCCTTCAGGGGACGCACCGCCACGATGTTGCCGGGGGTCCGGCCGATCATCTTCTTCGCCTCGGCTCCGACCGCGAGAATGCCACCGGTGTTGGTGTTGATGGCGACCACGGACGGCTCGTTGAGGACGATCCCGCGACCCCTGACGTACACCAGCGTGTTGGCGGTCCCGAGGTCGACAGCCATATCACGGCCGATGAACGACATGTTGTTCGCCATAGGATGCGTCTGGCCTTCCAAGTGGAACGGTGTGGTGTGGGACTACGGCAGGAGATGTGCACGCGCTGAGGTGAAATGGCGCGAGGTTCCATCGTAGACGCGGTGGCTCGGACGCGCGGCGACGGCTCCTCCGCCATATGTCAGCGGAACACCGATTGTCCCCCGTCTTGGTGACGTGGTGTCGGGCCCAAGCGTTCCCCCGTTCGCGCGGCGCCATGCCCGGCATCCCCGCCCTGGAATCGGTCGTTCCAGGTCACCGGCGAGACTCGGCTCGCGGAATCCTCAGGAGACCGCGGCGTCACCCTCCGGGAAAAAAATCTTGATTTCCCGCTCGGCCGACTCCTCCGAGTCCGAGGCGTGAATCAGGTTCTCCCGCACGATGGTCCCGAAGTCCCCCCGCACCGAACCGGGGGCCGCCGCGATCGGGTCGGTGGGACCGGCCAGCGTCCGCACCCCCTCGATCACCCGCTCCCCCTCGACGACCAGCGCGACCGACGGACCGGAGGCCATGAACTCCATCAACGGCGCGTAGAACGGGCGTCCCTCGTGCTCCGCGTAGTGCGTCTCCAGCGTCGAACGGTCCAGGGTGCGCAGCTCCATCGCGACGATGCTCCACCCCGCCTTCGCCTCGATCCGGCTGAGGACCTCGCCCACCAGACCACGGCGAACCGTGTCCGGCTTGAGGAGAACGAGGGTGCGCTGGGACATGTGGGGCTCCTTGCGGATACGACTCGGGCTGGGACACGGGCCACCGCGCGGCAGCCCGCGCGGACCTCGCCCGGGCAACGGCCGGACGGCGGGGCCCAGAGGCTACAGGGGCGGGCGCGCGGGACGGGCACCGGTGCACCCACCGGCCGCCGCTACGCCGCCCGGGCGGCGGCCTTCGCCTCGTCGATCTTACGGCCGTAGTGGATGGAGGCCCACCACAGCCCCGCGAAACAGGCGCCCAGGAAGAACATCGTGGGCACCACGAACCCCGCGGCGACCAGCCCGGCCTGGAGAACCCAGCCCAGCCCCACCGCGCCGGGCCGGGACAGCACCCCGCACAGCAGCAGGCAGAGCACCATCGCGATCCCGCTCACCGTCCACACCGTGCCCGTGGACAGGTCGGTGGTCTGCATGGCGACCAGCCCGGCGAAGCCGACCACGAAGAACTCCCCGATCAGCGTGGAGGCGCAGAGCGTTCTCATGCCGCACCTCCCCGCCCGCCGAGCAACAGCCGCGCCTCACCCACGGTGATCACCGAACCGGTGACGAGGACTCCGGCGCCCGCGTACTCGCCCTCCTCCTCGGCCAGGGTGATGGCCTCCTCCAGCGCGCTGTCGAGCCGCGGCTCGACCTGGACCCGCTCCTCCCCGAAGACCTCGACGGCCAGCGCCGCCAGCTCGTCCACGTCCATCGCCCGGTAGGTGGAGTTCCGCGTCACCACCACCTCGGCGAAGATCGGCTCGAACGCCTCCAGCAGCCCCCGTACGTCCTTGCCGCCGCTCGGGCCGACGACCCCGACGAGCCGGCTGAAGCCGAACGCCTCGGTGACCGCCTCGGCCGTCGCCACCGCCCCACCGGGGTTGTGCGCGGCGTCCAGCAGCACCGACGGGCTGGAGCGGACCAGCTCCAGCCGTCCCGGGGAGCTGACGGCGGCGAACGCCTCCCGCACCACCTGCGGGTCCAGCGTCCGGGTGCCCTCCCGGCCGACTCCGAAGAACGCCTCGACGGCGGCGAGCGCGACCGCCGCGTTGTGCGCCATGTGCGCGCCGTGCAGCGGGAGGAAGACGTCCGGGTAGTCGCCGTTGAGCCCGCGCAGCGTCAGCAGCTGGCCGCCGACGGCCACCTCCCGCTGGGTGACGCCGAACTCCAGGCCCTCCCGGGCGACCGTCGCGTCGACCTCGACCGCCTTCTTCAGCATCACCGAGGCGGCGCCCACCGGCTGCTGCGCCAGCACCACGGCGGCGTCCGGCTTGATGACCCCGGACTTCTCCACCGCGATCTCCTCCGGAGTGCCCCCGAGGCGGTCGGTGTGGTCCAGGCTGATCGGGGTGATCACGGCGACGTCCCCGTCCACCACGTTGGTGGCGTCCCAGGTGCCGCCCATACCGACCTCGACCACGGCCACGTCGACCGGGGCGTCGGCGAAGGCCGCGAACGCCATCCCGGTCAGTACCTCGAAGAAGGAGAGGCGGTACTCCTCGCTGGCGTCCACCAACTCGACGTAGGGGCGGACGTCCTCGTAGGTCTCGATGAAGCGCTCGGCGGGGAGCGGGGCGCCGTCCACACTGATCCGCTCGGTGATCGACTGGACGTGCGGCGAGCTGTACCGGCCCACGCGCAGGTCGAAGGCGCCGAGCAGGGTCTCGATCATGCGGGCGGTGCTGGTCTTGCCGTTGGTGCCGGTCAGGTGGATCGCCGGGTAGGAGCGCTGCGGCTCCCCGAGGACGTCCACCAGGGCGGCGATCCGCCGCACCGAGGGATCCAGCTTGGTCTCACCCCAGCGGGTGGCCAGCTCGGCCTCCACCTCGGCCAGCCGCCGGTCCAGCTCCGGATCGGCGGGACGGGAGGGCACCGGATCGCCCTGCGGCGGCCCGGCCTGGGCCCGCAGGGTGCGGCTGCCCGCCTCGATCACGGCCAGGTCGGGGTCGCGGTCGGTCTCCTCGCCCACGATGCTCTCGAACTCCTCGAACTCCCCGCCAGCGGAGGGGAGGGGAGCGCCAGCGTCGTCATCGGGGCCGTCGTGGGGGTCAGGCCGCGGGGGCCGGGGCTCGTCGCTCACGCCGCCCAGTCTACGTATGGCCCCGTGGGCGTCCGCGCGGGCGTGGGGCGCGGCAGGACCCGGTCCGCGCGGCCCGGCGCGCGCTCCCCGCGCCCCTCCCGCCCGTCCCCGCCCGTCCCGCTCGCCGCCGTCCGCCCGCTCGCAGCTCCCGCCCTCCGCCCGTCGGCCCCACCCCGCCTCCTCCCCTCGGGCCGCGCTCTTGACGGGGGCCACCGCGCTGCCAAGGATGACGCCGGAGCCCACCACCGGCCCCGGGGCCGGTCAGCCCGTGACCGCGCCCCGCACCCGTGGCGCCCGGCGCCCGCACCCGTCCACCCCGACCGCGGTCCGCCCCGCGTGGGCCCGTCAGGAGCGCGCAGTGAACCCCAGCCGCACGGAACCGGAACCGGCACACCGCCCCGAGGCGCTGCTGGCGATGACGCCCGAGGTCGCGGAGCGGCTGCTGCCACCGCCGCTGCGCGCCCGGCTCACCGAACTCGCCCGGCTGGACCCGGACCTGGTGACCGACGACCTCTCCGCTCCCCGGTCCGCGGCGGCGCTGCGCACCGCCGAGGTGCTGGTGACCTGCTGGGGCTGCCCACCGCTGGACGAGACGGTGCTGGCCGCGGCGCCCCGGCTGCGCGCTGTGATCCACGCGGCGGGCTCGGTGAAGCACCACGTCACCGACGCGGTGTGGCGGCGCGGCATCACGGTCTCCTCCGCCGCCTGGGCGAACGCCCTGCCCGTCGCCGAGTACACGGTCGCGGCCGTGCTGTTCGCCAACAAGCGGGTCTGGGAGGTCGCGGACGCATACCGGAGGCGGCGTACCGCCTCGTCGGACTGGTACGCGCGCTGGCCCCAGGCGGGCAACTACCAGCGCACCGTGGGGATCGTGGGCGCCTCGGCCATCGGCCGGCGGGTGCTGGAGCTGCTGCGGCCCCACGCGCTGCGGCTGCTGGTCACCGACCCGGCGCTGGACGAGGACGGGGCGGCGGCGCTCGGCGCGCGGCTGGTCCCGCTGGACGAACTGTGCGCGGCCTCGGACGTGGTGAGTGTGCACGCGCCCCAACTGCCGTCCACACGGGGGCTGCTGAGCCGGGAGCGACTGGCCCTGATGCCGGACGGCGCCACCCTCGTCAACACCGCGCGGGGTTCGCTGGTCGACCAGGAGGCGCTGCTGGAGGAGGTGTGCGCCGGGCGGCTCCAGGCGGTGCTCGACGTGACGGAGCCGGACGTGCCCCCCACCGACTCCCCGCTGTACGAGCTGCCGAACGTCCTGCTGACCCCGCACATCGCCGGTTCACTCGCGGGCGAGCTGCCCCGGCTCGGGGAGGCGGCGCTCGCGGAACTGGCCCGCTACGCGGGCGGGTTGGAGTTCGAGCACCCGGTGCGCGCCGAGGCGCTGGCCTACACCGCCTGAGCAGGGCCGCGCCGCCGCTGCCCCGGCTCCCCGGTCCGCTCCGCGACTGTCCGTTCCGCGACGCGAGGGGCGCCCGGGCAGACCCGGGCGCCCCTCGGCGGTGTTCGGAGACGCGTCAGCGCTGGGGCAGGCGCTCCAGCTGGGCGGTGAGGCGCTCGATATCCGCCTCCGCCGCGGCCCGGCGGTCCCGGATCTTCGCGACGACCTCCTCCGGCGCCTTGGCCAGGAAACCCTCGTTGCCGAGCTTCGCGCTCGTCTGACGCAGCTCCTTCTCGGCCGCGTCGCGGTCCTTGGTCAGCCGCTTGCGCTCGGCCTCGATGTCGATCACGCCGGAGAGGTCCAGCGCGACCGTCGCCCCGGCGACGGGCAGCGAGGCGGTCGGCTGGAACTCACCGCCCGCGGGCTGGAGCCGGAGGAGCTGGCGAATCGCCTCCTCGTGTGCGACGAGCGGGGTGCCCGCCAACTCCAGCTGGGCCGGGACCCGTTGACCGGGCTGGAGCCCCTGGTCCGCGCGGAAGCGACGGACCTCGGTGACGGCCTGCTGGAGGGTGGCGATCTCCGCCTCCGCCGCCGGGTCCCGGAAGCCGGAGTCCGCGGGCCAGGCGGCGACGACCAGCGACTCGCCCCCGGTGAGGGTCGTCCACAGCTCCTCGGTGACGAACGGCACGATCGGGTGGAGCAGCCGCAGGGTGGTGTCCAGCACCTCGCCGAGCACCCGGCGGGACACCTCGGCCTCCCGGCCGCCCGCGGCGAAGGTGGTCTTGGACAGCTCGACGTACCAGTCGAAGACCTCGTCCCACGCGAAGTGGTACAGCGCGTCGCTCAACTTGGCGAACTGGTAGTCCTCGTAGTGGGCGTCGACCTCGGCGACCACCGAGTTGAGCCGGGAGAGGATCCAGCGGTCGGCGGCAGACAGCTCGCCCTCCGCGGGGAGCGGGCCCTCGACCGTGGCGCCGTTCATCAGCGCGAACCGGGTGGCGTTCCAGATCTTGTTGGCGAAGTTGCGGGACGCCTTGACCCAGTCCTCGCCGATCGGCACGTCCGTGCCCGGGTTGGCGCCGCTGGCGAGCGTGAAACGGAGGGCGTCCGAGCCGTACGCCTCCATCCACTCCAGCGGATCGACCACGTTCCCGAAGGACTTGGACATCTTCTTGCCGTGCTCGTCCCGGACGAGGCCGGTCAGCGCGACGGTGTGGAAAGGCGGTTCGCCGTCCATCGCGTAGAGCCCGAACATCATCATCCGCGCGACCCAGAAGAAGATGATGTCGTACCCGGTGACCAGCACGTCGGTGCCGTAGAACCGCCGGAGGTCGGCGGTGTCGTCCGGCCAGCCGAGGGTGGAGAAGGGCCACAGGCCGGAGGAGAACCAGGTGTCCAGCACGTCCGGGTCCTGGTGCCAGCCCTCGCCGGGCGGCTCCTCGTCCGGGCCGACGCAGCGCACCTCGCCGTCCGGGCCGTACCAGACGGGGATGCGGTGGCCCCACCACAGCTGGCGCGAGATGCACCAGTCGTGCATGTTGTCGACCCACTCGAAGTAGCGGGTGGACATCTCCGCCGGGTGGATGCGCGTCCGGCCGTCCCGCACGGCGTCGCCCGCCGCCCGCGCCAGCGGTTCGACGTTCACCCACCACTGCATGGACAGCCGCGGCTCGACGGTCGTCTTACAGCGCGAGCAGTGCCCCACGCTGTGCCGGTAGGGCCGCTTCTCCGCGGTGATCCGGCCCTGTTCGCGCAGCGCCGCGACGATCGAGGAGCGCGCCTCGAAGCGGTCCAGGTGCTGGAAGGGGCCGTGCGTGGTGATCACGCCGCGCTCGTCCATCACCGTCAGCGCGGGCAGGTCGTGCCGCTGCCCGATCGCGAAGTCGTTGGGGTCGTGGGCCGGGGTGACCTTGACGGCCCCGGAGCCGAACTCCGGGTCGACGTGGGCGTCCGCGATGACCGGGATGGTGCGGTCGGTGAGCGGCAACGCGATCCGCTTCCCGACCAGACGGGCGTAGCGGGGGTCGTCCGGGTGCACCGCGACGGCCGTGTCCCCGAGCATCGTCTCCGCGCGGGTGGTCGCGACGACGAGGGAGTCCTCACCCTCGCCGTACCGGATGGAGACCAGTTCGCCGTCGTCCTCCTGGTGTTCCACCTCGATGTCCGAGAGGGCGGTCATACAGCGTGGACACCAGTTGATGATGCGCTCGGCCCGGTAGATGAGGCCCTCGTCGTACATCCGCTTGAAGACGGTCTGCACGGCGCGGGAGAGCCCGGCGTCCATCGTGAACCGCTCCCGGGACCAGTCCACGCCGTCTCCGAGGCGGCGCATCTGGCCGAGGATCCGGCCGCCGTACTCCTCCTTCCAGCGCCAGACCCGCTCGACGAACTCCTCCCGGCCCACGTCGTGCCGGGACTTGCCCTCCTCGGCGAGCTGCTGCTCCACCTTGTTCTGCGTGGCGATCCCGGCGTGGTCCATACCGGGCAGCCACAGCGCCTCGTAGCCCTGCATACGCCGCCTGCGGGTGAGGGCGTCCATCAGGGTGTGCTGGAAGGCGTGGCCAAGGTGCAAGGATCCCGTGACGTTCGGCGGGGGGATCACGATGGTGTACGGATCCCTGTCGCTCTTGGGGTCCGCTTCGAAGTACCCTCGCTCTACCCAGCGCTCGTACAGCGTCCCCTCTACCTCGGCCGGTGTGTACTGGGTGGGCAGATCCGCGGGGGCGCTCGGGTGGGGTCCGGGCTGGCCGGACCGCTGCTGAGTGTTCTCGGTCACGACCGCCAGTGTACGGGCGCCGCCGTCGCGGCCCCGAACCGATTCCGGGGGGCCGCTGGGTTTCCGGAGCCCGGCATCCGTAAGGATGGGGAGCGCGCAGGCGCCAACGTATGTATGGCCAACGGAGGGGGAAGCGCCACCATGAGTACGAACCAGCCCGGCCCATACGGCCAACAGCCGGGGCAGCCCGGTCCGTACGGACAGCAGCCGCCGCCCGGCCCGCCCGGTGCCCCCCAGCAGCCCCCGGGCGCCCCCGGCTTCCCCCCGCCGGGCACACCCCCCGGCCAGCCCGGTGGCCCCGGCGCCCCCGGTGGTTACGGTCCGCCCCAGCAGCCCGGCCCGCCCCAGGGCGGCGGCAACAGGGGCAGGACCATCGCCCTGGTGGTCGGCGCGATCGTCGTGGTCGGCGCGATCGTCGGCGGCGTCCTCATGTTCACCGGCGACGATGACGACGGCGGCGGCGGGAACGGCAAGGGCGGCGGCAGCGGCGAGATCGCCGACGACGGCAAGCGCTACAAGCTGACCCCACCGCAACAGGCCGCCGGGTTCACCAAGAGCACCACCGACGACCCCGACGAGGCGAACGAGAGCGACCTCAGGGAGTTCGAGGGGTTCGGCGTGCGGGACCCGAACGCCGTCTCCGCCAACTACGAGGCCGGCGGCGGCGCCAAGAAGCTCCAGTTCTACGGCCTGTACGGCACCATCTCCGACCCCGAGGCCACGCTGGACCGCACCTTCGCGAAGCTCACGAAGGAGTCCACGAAGAGCCGCCCCGGCAGCGAGGGGTCCATCGAGATGGAGGGCGACGCCCCCCGGGAGGTCAACCCCGACGGCTTAGAGAACGCCGTCATGAAATGCCAGAACCTCGTCTTCGACGGCCCCCGGAGCTTCAAAGTGCCGGTCTGCATGTGGGCCGACAAGAGCACCATGGGCTGGGCGGTGCTGGACCCCACCGCGGGGAACGGGAGCGCCACGGTTCCCATCCCCGAGGCGGCCAGCACCCTCACCACGTTCCGGGAGGAAGCCCGGGTCGAGATCAGCTGACCGAAAGACCGGCCGAACCGGCCGCCGCCGTCCGGGGAGGGCACGTCAGACGCCCTCCCTCCACGGCCCCGAGCGCTTCACCGCCACCGCACCGGGGCGTCACGCCCCACCGTGGTACGGAATTCCCCCGGCAGCGCACGGCCCCGTCCCTCCACCAGGAGGGGCGGCACAGATGAGCACCCCTTCGTGAAACCGCTCCCAGGAGGAAGCGCCGCCATGAGCTACAACCAGCCCGGCCCCTACGGCGGACAGCCGCCCCAGCAGCCCGGACAGCCGGGCCCCTACGGGGGCGGAGCCCCGGGCCAGCCCGGGTACGGCTACCCCCAGCAGCCCGGACAGCCGGGAGTCCCGCCCCAGCAGGGCGGCGCCCCGGGCTACCCCCCGCCCGGCACGCCCCCCGGCCAGCCCGGGGCGCCCGGTGGTTACGGCTACCCCCAGCAGCCCGGCCCGCCGCAGGGCAACGGCAACAAGGGCAAGACCATCGCCCTGGTGGTCGGCGCGATCGTCGTGGTCGGCGCGATCGTCGGCGGCGTCCTCATGTTCACCGGCGACGACGATGACGACGGCGGCAAGAAGGGCGGCAAGGGCAAGGGCGGTGGCGGCGACAGCAGCGAGATCGCCGACGACGGCAAGCGCTACAAGCTGACCACGCCGCAGCAGGTCGCCGGGTTCACCAAGAGCCCCTCCTCCGGGTCCGGTCCGAGCGACAGCGACCTCAAGGAGTTCGAGCAGTTCGGGGTGAAGAACCCCGAGGGCGTCTCCGCCAACTACGAGTCCGGCAACGGCTCCACCGGCAAGAAGCTGAACTTCGCCGGGGTGTACGGCACCATCTCCGACCCGCAGGCCGTGGTGGACGGCGCCTTCGCGAAGCTCTCGAAGGAGGCCACCGACGACCCGGAGGTGGGCGGCGGCGGCACCGCGAAGCTGGAGGGCGAGCCGCAGGAGGTCAAGCCCGCCGGTCTGGACAACGCCATCATGAAGTGCCAGAACGTGGCGTTCACCAACATGGGGGGCGGCAGCGGCTCCGGCCCGGACAGCTTCAAGCTGCCCATCTGCATGTGGGGCGACAAGAGCACCGTCGGCTGGTCGATCGTCATGGACCCCAGCGCGGCGATGGCGGGTGGCACACCCATCTCCGAGGCGGCCAGCACGCTCGCCAAGGTGCGGAACGACACCCGCGTCGAGATCAACTGACGGACACCGGCCGGGACCCGGCCGTCACCGCTCGGGAGCGGCGCGCTCGCGCCCTCTCCGAGCGGTCTCCGAGCGCTTCACCGATACCTCACAGCGGTGTCACACCCCTGCTGCGGTACGGACTCCCCGGCAGCGCACGGCGCTGCCCGTCCACCAGGATGGGCAGCACACATGAGCGTCCTTTCGTGAAACCGCTCCCTAGGAGGAAGCGCCGCCATGAGTTACAACCAGCCCGGCCCCTACGGCGGACAGCCGCCTCAGCAGCCCGGACAGCCGGGCCCCTACGGGGGCGGAGCCCCGGGCCAGCCCGGGTACGGCTACCCCCAGCAGCCCGGCCAGCCCGGACAGCCGGGAGTCCCGCCCCAGCAGGGTTACGGCTATCCGCAACAGCCCGGCCAGCCCGGTCCGTACGGGCAGCAGCCCTACGGGCAGCCCGGCCACCCGGGGATGCCGATGCCCCCGCAGGGCGGCGGCAACAAGGGCAAGACCATCGGCATCGTCGTCGGTGCCCTGGTGCTGGTCGGTGCCGTCATCGGCGCCTACTTCCTCTTCTTCGCCGGTGGCCAGTACAAGCTGGAGGCGCCGCAGAGCGTCGGCGACTACCAGCGGCAGGGCGAGCCCAAGACCGAGGACAGCGAGGGCGCGCTCGGCGGCGGCAAGAAGGACAAGGACGTAACCGGACTGGACGTGGAGGGCAGTATCAGCGCCCAGTACAAGGCGGGCACCTCGCAGATGGGCTTCGCCGGGGCCTGGGGCTCGGTCGACGACCCGGGCAAGGCCGTCGACTCCATCTTCGAGAAGATGGACGAGGGCATGTCGAGCGGCACCTCCCCCAGCGGTGAGGCGAAGGAGGTCAACCCCGACGGCTTCGAGGGCGACGCCATGAAGTGCCGGGAGAGCAGCACCGGCGGGTCCGGTGTCGGCGGTGGGATGGTCATGTGCGTCTGGGCTGACGACAGCACCGTCGGCATCGTCACCCACATCGCCATGGACCCGACCTCCGGCAGCAAGTCGGTCAGCGTCGACGACGCCGCGTCGAGCACCGCGGACCTGCACAAGGAGGCGCGCGTCGAGAAGTGACGCACCCACCGGCCGACGGGCCCCGGGAGCGTGCCCGCGTGGCGCGCGCCCGGGGCCCGTTGCCGTACCCGGGGAGGCGGCACCACCACGCGCGGCCGTCCGCTGGGCGCCCCCACACAACGCGGTGGCCCGCCTCCGTCGACATCCGTCAACGAGGGCGGGCCACCGGGAACACCGGCCGGGCACGGCCCGAACGGGGGCCGTCAGGCCCGGAGTCGGGCGCGGGGCTCAGGCGCTCTTCTCGTGCCGCTGGCCCTCGCCGGTGCCCCGCGAGCGCGGCACGAGCGTCGGGTTCACGTTGGAGTGCACCACGTCCTCGGTGATGACGACCCGCTCCACGTCCTTGCGCGACGGGACCTCGTACATCACGGAATTGAGCACCTCCTCCATGATGGCGCGCAGACCGCGCGCCCCGGTGCCGCGAAGGATCGCCTGGTCCGCGATGGCCTCCAGCGCCGGACGGTCGAAGTCCAGCTCCACGCCGTCGAGTTCGAAGAGCCGCTGGTACTGCTTGACCAGCGCGTTCCGCGGCTCCATCAGGATCTGCAACAGCGCCTCGCGGTCCAGGTTGTGCACGCTGGTGAGGACCGGGAGGCGGCCGATGAACTCCGGGATCATGCCGAACTTCACCAGGTCCTCCGGCATGACCTCCTCGAACCGGTCGCTGGCGTCGCTCTCCCGCTTGGAGCGGATGTCGGCGCCGAAGCCGATGCCCTTGCCGCCCGACCGCGCCTCGATGATCTTCTCCAGACCGGCGAAGGCACCACCCACGATGAACAGGACGTTGGTGGTGTCGATCTGGATGAACTCCTGGTGCGGGTGCTTTCTGCCGCCCTGCGGCGGCACCGACGCGGTGGTGCCCTCCAGGATCTTCAACAGCGCCTGCTGCACACCCTCCCCGGAGACGTCCCGGGTGATCGACGGGTTCTCGCTCTTCCGGGCGACCTTGTCGATCTCGTCGATGTAGATGATCCCGGTCTCGGCCTTCTTGACGTCGTAGTCGGCCGCCTGGATCAGCTTCAGCAGGATGTTCTCCACGTCCTCACCGACGTACCCCGCCTCGGTCAGCGCGGTGGCGTCGGCGATGGCGAACGGGACGTTGAGCATCCGGGCGAGCGTCTGCGCGAGGAGCGTCTTACCCGAACCGGTGGGGCCGAGCAGCAGGATGTTGGACTTCCCCAACTCGATGCCGTCGTCCCGGCCCTGGGCGGAGCCGTTCTCCCCGGCCTGCACCCGCTTGTAGTGGTTGTACACCGCCACCGAGAGCGCCTTCTTGGCGGCCTCCTGGCCGACCACGTAGCCCTCAAGGAACTCGTAGATCTCGCGGGGCTTGGGCAGTTCGTCCCACCGCACCTCGGAGGACTCGGCCAGCTCCTCCTCGATGATCTCATTGCACAGATCGATGCACTCATCGCAGATGTAGACGCCTGGTCCCGCGATGAGCTTCTTCACCTGCTTCTGGCTCTTGCCGCAGAACGAGCACTTGAGCAGATCGCCGCCATCACCGATGCGTGCCACGAGGTGCTTCCCCTTCGCCTGTGATCCGCCACCCAGGACGGACCGAGGTACGTGCTCTCCGACGGTACCTTGCCGGACGGCCGGAGTGGGCCCCCCTTGGACCGACTCGGTCGCGCCGGTACACCGGACACCGGGTCAGGCCAAGGGGGTTGCCGGGACTCAGACTCCGGCCGTGCTCTTGCGGGTGGCGACGATCTGGTCGATCAGGCCGTACTCCAGCGACTCCTCGGCGGTGAGGATCTTGTCCCGCTCGATGTCCTCGCGGATCCGCTCGATGTCGCGGGTGGAGTGCTTCGAGAGCATCTCCTCCAGCTGGACGCGCATCCGCTGCACCTCGTTGGCGGCGATCTCCAGGTCGGAGACCTGACCCCGGCCGGTCTCGCTGTACGGCTGGTGGATCAGGATGCGCGCGTTCGGCAGCGCCAGCCGCTTGCCCGGCGTACCGGCCGCCAGCAGCACGGCGGCGGCCGAGGCGGCCTGCCCCATGCAGACCGTCTGGATGTCGGGCTTGACGAACTGCATGGTGTCGTAGATCGCGGTGAGCGCGGTGAACGAGCCGCCCGGGGAGTTGATGTACACCGAGATGTCCCGGTCGGGGTCCATCGACTCCAGCGTCAGCAGCTGGGCCATGACGTCGTTCGCCGAGGCGTCGTCGATCTGCACGCCGAGGAAGATGACCCGCTCCTCGAAGAGCTTCGCGTACGGGTCGTACTCCCGCATGCCCTGCGAGGTGCGCTCGACGAAGCGCGGGAGGATGTAGCGGGCCTGCGGGGAGGGGCCGTCGTAACGGGCGAGCGGGCCCGTCGTGAACCCGGCCTCGGGGGAGTTGGTCATCGGAGCGTTCTCCTGGTGATGAGCTGGCTGCGGTAGGGGCGGGCGCCTGGGGGCACCCGTCGTCGACGGCGAGTGCCGGGCTCAGGCGCCCGTACCGCCACCGCCCGGAAGCTGGGAGGCTGAGGCGAAGACCTCGTCGATCAGGCCGTACTCCTTGGCCTCCTGGGCGGTGAACCAGTGGTCGCGGTCCGCGTCCCTGGTCCACTGCTCGACGGTCTGCCCGCTGTGCAGCGCCGAGAGCTCCGTCATCTTCTTCTTGGTGCGGAGCAGCTGCTCGGCGTGGATCTTGATGTCCGTCGCGGAGCCCGCCAGGCCGGCCGAGGGCTGGTGGATGAGGATGTCCGCGTTCGGCAGCGCGAAACGCTTGCCCGGGGTACCGGCGGTCAGCAGGAACTGGCCCATCGAGGCGGCGAGACCCATGGCGATGGTGACCACGTCGTTCTTGATGTACTGCATGGTGTCGTAGATCGCCATGCCCGCCTGGATGGAGCCACCCGGGCTGTTGATGTAAAGGAAGATGTCCTTGTCGGGGTCGGCCGCGAGGAGCAACAGCTGCGCGGTGATCTGGTTGGCGATGTCGTCGTCGACGGGCTGCCCGAGGAAGATGATGCGCTCGTTGAGCAGCCGGTTGTAGACCTGGTCGCCGAGGCCACCACCAATGTTGGGCTCAGCGGCGGCGGAAGGCATCGGAAGCGTCACGTGTCCACCTGCTCGTATCCGGACGGCCGCGCGAGTACTGGCCGTCGCTGGGGTCTTCGTGTACTTGGACCCTAACGCGGTGTCCGTCCCACGCCATCCCCGTCCCGAAGCTGTTCGCTGTGAGCGCAGGTGGGGCCCGGGCGGCCCGTGGGACGGTGACCCGAGACCGCCGCCGGGGCCCGGCGGGGAGCACGAGAGGCCGCGGACGCCCTGCGACGCCCGCGGCCTCTCGCCACGTCCTCACCGGTGGGCGGACGCGCCGCCCGCCGGGCTCAGCTGCCGGCCTTCTCCTGGCCCTCGGCCTCAGCGGCCTCGGCCTTCGCGGAGTCGGCGGCCGCCTCGGTCTCCACGGCCTCGGTCGCCTCCTCGGCGGCCTCGGCCTCGTCCTCGTCGTCGAGGTCGACCACGTCACCGTTGGTGTCCTTCACGGTGACCGCGTCGACCACGGTCGCCAGGGCTTTGCCGCGGGCGACCTCGCCCACCAGCATCGGCACCTGGCCACCCTCGACCACGGCCTGCGCGAACTGGTCGGGGCTCATCCCGGAGGACTGGGCGCGGCGCATGAGGTGCTCGGTCAGCTCCTCCTGGCTCACGTTCAGCTTCTCGGTGCTGACCAGCTCGTCCAGCACGAACTGGGTCCGAATGCCCTTCTCCGCCTGCTCCTTGAGCTCGGCGTCGAAGTCCTCCTCGGACTTCTCCTGCATCTTGAGGTAGGTGGCGAGGTCCAGGCCGAGCTGCGCGAGCTGCTGGTTGACCAGGTTGCTCTTGCGGGTGCCGATCTCCTCCTCCAGGAGCTTCTCGGGCACCGGAACCTCGGTCAGCTCCAGGAGGGCGTCCAGCACCTTCTCCTGGGCCTGGGTGGCCTGCTCGTACTTCTTCTGCCGACCGAGCCGCTCGCGGCTGTCCGCGCGCAGCTCCTCCAGGGTGTCGAACTCACTGGCCAGCTGAGCGAACTCGTCGTCAAGCTCGGGCAGTTCACGCGCGGAGACGGTCTCCACCTCGACCTTGACCTCGGCCTCCTTGCCGGCGGCCGAGCCGCCCTTCAGCTCCGAGGTGAAGGTGGCGCTGCCGCCCGCCTCCAGGCCGGTGACGGCCTCGTCGATGCCGTCCAGCAGCTCGCCGGAGCCGATGGTGTAGTCGACACCCTTGGCGACGCCGTCCTCCAGCACCTCGCCGTCGACCCGGGCCTCCAGGTCGACCTTGACGACATCGCCCTCGGCGGCGGCGCGCTCCACGACGGAGGTGGAGGCGAAGCGCTCGCGGAGCTGCTTGACGGCGTCGTCCACGTCCTCGTCGGAGACCTCGGCGACCTCGACCTCGACCTCGATGCCGGAGTAGTCCGGGATCTCGATCTCGGGGCGGACGTCCACCTCGGCGGTGAACGACAGCAGCTCGTTGTCCTTCAGCTCCGTGATGTCCACCTCGGGCTGGCCGAGCGGGTTCAGCTCACCCTCCTCGACGGCGGACTGGTACAGCTTCGGAAGAGCGTCGTTGACGGCCTCCTCCAGCACGGCACCGCGGCCGAAACGCTGGTCGATCACGCGGGCAGGGATCTTGCCCTTACGGAAGCCAGGCACCGTGACCTGCTGGTTGATCTTCTTGTACGCCGCGTCGAGGCTGGGCTTGAGCTCCTCGAAGGGCACCTCGACTGTGAGCCGAACCCGGGTCGGGTTCAGGTTCTCCACGGCGCTCTTCACGGTCGGTCTCCTTGGGGCTGACATCTTGGGGTTGATCTTGAGGGCGCCCCGATGCGATGCGGCACGCGGACGCGAAAACACGGCACAGGCACGCGCGTCTCTCATAGTACGTGGTCGGGGTGGCCGGATTCGAACCGACGACCTTCCGCTCCCAAAGCGGACGCGCTACCAAGCTGCGCCACACCCCGTCGGTGCGACACGTAGAGTACATGCCGTACGATGCTCACCGTGCGGTTCCAGCCCGCCCCCAGAAACAGCCCAGAGACAGCCCGCGAAGGAATACCTCCGAGGGAGCATCTCCGGGAGGGGACGTGCGAGGACGCGCTCGCGGGCGTAGCTCAATGGTAGAGCCCTGGTCTTCCAAACCAGCTACGCGGGTTCGATTCCCGTCGCCCGCTCCGAGGCACACACGAGGGCCCGCCTTTCCGAAGGCGGGCCCTCCGCCGTGCCATTGCCCCGCCGTTCCGCCGTCCGTTCCGCCGTCGCGCCGCACTGTCGAGGGCGGCTTCCCCCCGCTCGCGGCTTCCCCCTCCCCCCAGACCCCTCCCCACACCGTTCCCCACGCCGTTCCACCGCGTCCCGTATGCCGCGCGCCGCTCCGGGCGCCGGCGGGAGGGGCGGCCCTGGTGAGGGGGTCACGGAGACCGAAGGGGGCGGGTGGTGACGGGGCGGGGGCGCGGGGGCGCCCGGCGGTGGCGCGAGGGGTTGAGGGCGGCCGAACAGTGGCCGACGGGTGGCCGAGCAGCGGCTAGAAACTGATGCCGTTGACGGTCTCGGCGACCCGGTTCAGGAAGCTCCGTATGTCCGGGGCGATGCCGGTCGAGGCCAGGAAGAAGCCGAAGAGCACGGCGACGAGGGCCGGACCCCATTTCAGGCTGCCGTTGCGGACCATGAGGAACAGCACGATCGCCAACAGCAGGACGACAGACACTGAGATGGCCATCACTGATCACACCCTCGCTGTCCGAACTCCACGCCAGGTCCACGGGATTCGCACCCCGCGCACCCATCGTGCCATCAACTCCCCTGCCACAGGGGCCGAGTGGCGTCCCGGCGGCACGCCTCAGCGTACGGGCGGAGTTCGACCTCGCCCCGCGCCCGGCGCCCGCCCGGCGCTCGCGCCGCGAACGCGCCGCGCCGCGTGGGGCGTTGGCCCCGGCACGGCGTTGACCAGGGGGCGGCGGGGCCAGGAACGAACGGCGAGGGGCCCGGCCACCCCGGGCGACAGGACCGGACCACCACGGGAATCAGGCCCGGAATTCGGCCTGATCACCGCGCACCCGCATTCGGGGGCACCAAGTGCAATAGATGCGGCACCCCGTGCACAGTCCCGACGCAATTCCCTTACGGGACACAGGCGCTGTGGAGTGCGTCACATATGGGGCGCATCTCGCGCCGCTTCCTCGTCAACCCCCGCCGAACTGGGGGTTTATAGCGCTCTTAGTCCGGACTACCGCGACAAACCTCGCGTCGCACGCGGCTTCCCCCGCATCCGGTGGTTCACGGTGTCACGAATTCGACCCTGGGTAGCAGAACAACGAGCAGGCCGAGAATTTACGACGCATAGGTTTCAACGCTATGGTGCGCCGGATGTTGCATGCTGGTTATGAACGGGCGCCGCTCCCCCCGGCCCGTGAGGAGTCCCGGACCGAGACGCCTCCCGAGTCGTCGGAACCGCCCGCCAGGGCACAGAAGAAGCCCGCGAAGTCGCGGGACCCCTTCTTCGACAACGCGAAGTACCTGACGATCCTGCTGGTCGGGATCGGTCACGCCTGGGACCCGCTCCGCGAGGACAGCCGGGCCGCCGAGGCGATGTACTTCGTGCTGTACACCTTCCACATGCCGGCCTTCATCCTCATCTCCGGCTACCTCTCGCGGAGCTTCGAGGCACGGCCGGGCCAGATCAAGCGGTTGATCACCGGTATCGCGATCCCGTACCTGATCCTCCAGACGATCTACACGTACTTCATGCGGTGGGCGCAGGACAACCCGGACCGGGAGTTCCACTACCAGGAGCCGGGGTTCGCCCTGTGGTTCCTGGTCGCCCTGTTCATCTGGCGGCTGACGACGCCGATCTGGAAGACGCTGCGCTGGCCGCTGCCGGTGGCGCTCGCGCTGGGGATGGCCGCCAGCGTCACGCCGACGATCAGCTCCGACCTGAACCTGATGCGGGTCCTCCAGTTCCTCCCGTTCTTCGTGCTGGGGCTGCTGCTGCGCCCCGAGCACTTCGAGCTGGTGAAGCGGAAGCAGATGCGGATGATCGCGGTGCCGATCGTCGCCCTCACGCTCCTCTTCTCCTACTGGGCCGTGCCCAGGATGAGCAAGAGCTGGTTCCTGCACGACAAGGCGGCGGAGGACTTCGGCGTCCCGTCCTGGGTGGGCGGCGTGATGTACCTCGCGCTGTTCGGCTGCGGCCTGGTGCTGACCGTCTGCTTCCTCTCCTGGGTCCCGCGGCGCCTGATGTGGTTCACGTCGCTGGGCGCCGGGACGCTCTACGCGTACCTGCTGCACATCTTCTTCATCCAGGGTTCGCGCCAGTTCGACTGGTACGAGATGGACTGGGTGGACCACCCGCTGAGCAGGGTGGCGATCACCGTGCTCGCCGGGGTGATGATGACGGTGCTCTGCACCCCGCTGGTGACACGGATCTTCCGGTACGTCATCGAGCCGAAGGCCGACTGGTTCTTCCGGCGGGACGCCGGTGAGGCCGCGCGGAAGCGGGAGAAGCAGTCCGGGCGGCACGCCCGCCCCACGAGCCGGGCGCACGAGCGGCCGAGCCGGGCCCAGCCCCCGACCCCGGGCGCGCACACCTAGCGGTCGGCCGCCGACACCGGCGGAACGTCCCGTAGTACCGGCAGGCACCGCGCACGTGGGGCGGGGAGGCAGGGCCTCCCCGCCCCACGACGTCGTTCCGGGTCCCTCCGGCGGGCGCGCCACCACACCGGGACACCCGGCGGGCGCCCCTGGCGTGCCGGGCGGGGACGCTAGCCGAGGCCCAGGATGAGGCGGGCGGTGAGGAAGTAGATGACCAGGCCGGTGGCGTCGACCAGCGTGGTGACCATCGGCGCTGAGACCACCGCCGGGTCGATCCGCAGCCGCTTCGCCAGCAGCGGCATCGTGCCGCCGACGGTGGCCGCCCAGGAGCAGATGATCACGAGGGTGACGCCGACCACCACCGCGATGTCGGCGGCCACGAAGAGGGTGCCGAGCGCGAGGCCGACGGCCGCCAGCAGCAGTCCCAGCACCAGCCCCACCCGGCACTCGCGCCAGACCACCGCGAGCAGGTCGGAGGCGCGCACCTCCCCCACCGCGAGCGCCCGTACCACCGAGGTGGCCGCCTGCGCGCCCGCGTTGCCGCCGGTGCCGATGAGCAGCGGGATGAAGAGCGCCAGCTGGGTCACCTCCTCCAGCGTGGCCTCGAAGGCCTGGGTGACGGTGACCGTGAGCACGGCGGCCAGCAGCAGCAACAGCAGCCACACCACGCGGTAGCGGGCCAGCTGCCAGACGGTGGCCGCCATGTAGTGCCCGGCCCACGGGGCGGTACCGGACTGCCGGGCCACGTCCTCGGTGTCCGCCGCCTCGATGACCTCCAGGGCGTCATCGGAGGTGAGCAGCCCGACCAGACGGCCCTCGCTGTCCACCACCGGGAGGTTCAGCACGTTGGTCTCGCGCATCAGCCGCGCGGCGTCCTCGGCCGGTTCGGCGGCGACGGCGTACGGCGCCTCGCTGTCCGCCAGCTCGGACACCGGCCGGTCCGGTTCGCTCAGCACCAGTTCACGCAGTCCGACGACGCCGGTCAGCCGGCGCCCCGCGTCCACCACGGGCAGCGTGTAGACGGTCTCGGCCTCGGCGCCCCGCGCCCGTACCCGCTGGAGGGCCTGCTGGACGGTCTGGCCCTCGTGCAGCGGCACCAGTTCGGGCGTCATCCAGCGGCCGACCGAACGCTCCGGGTAGCCGAGGAGGGCGGCGGTCACCCGGCGTTCGCGGGCACTGAGTCCCTCCAGCACCCGCCGGACCACCTTGGCCGGGGCCTCCCGGAGCATGCGGACCCGGTCGTCCGGGTCCATCGCCTCGACCAGTTCGTGGAATGCCGGGCCGCGCAGGCCCGCGAGCAGGTCCTGCTGGTCGACGGGGTGCAGCTCCTCGAAGACCGCGAGGGCCCGGTCCTTGTCGAGCAGCCGGAACGCGATCAGCGCGTCCACCGACTCCAGCCGGGCCAGCTCGTCCGCGACCAGGTGGGCCGGGCCGGTGGCCAGTTGACGCTGGGCGGCCTCCAGGTCGTGGGCCTCCAGGACGTCCCGCAGCCGGGTGGGACGCTCCTCGGGGGCCGGGGAGGCCGGAGGAGTCAGAGGAGGGCTCATGGGTGGGTTCCTCTGCCGGGTGCCAGGGGTGGGGTGCCGTCGCGCGCGGACCGGTGCCGCACCGTTCCCACCCGGCGCTCCGGCTCAGGAGGCACGCGGGGGTGACGGGAGCACACCGGCCGGTCGACTGGGGGGCTCTCCGCGCGTCACGGCCTCCTCCCGTACCGTCCCCGGGCCACGCCCGGGGCGTCCGCACACCGAACGCCGGGGGCACGTCCTCGCCGCCGGCTGCCCGGCCACGACGGAGTCGCCGGTGCGCCCTCGGGCCGCTGACCAGCAGCATACCGACCGGGGGGCACGCCAGCGAACGCGCGCCCCCGGCGGACCGGGCCCCGGGAGCGGGGTGACGCGCGGGGGCGTCGGCCCGGGCAGCGGGCGTAGGCCGGGGCCGCGGGGCGGGGGTCAGTCGCGGCTGAGGAGGAGCAGCGCCCGGTCGTCGTTGACGTCCCGGGCGACGGCCTCGATCAGGTGCCAGGCGACGCCCTGGAACCCGGAGACCACGTACCGGTCGGCCTCGCCGCAGAGCCGGTCCAGGCCCTCGTCGAGATCGCGGTCGGCCCGCTCCACCAGGCCGTCGGTGAACAGCATCAGCACGTCGCCGGAGCGCAGCGTGCCCTGGACGGCCTCGAAGGTGGCCCCGTCGTACACGCCCAGCAGCGGTCCCTCGGCGGCCTTCTCCTCCCAGCGGCCGGTGCCCGCGTTGAGCTGCATCGCGGGGACGTGTCCCGCGGACAGCAGTTCGTAGTCCCCGCTGTCGAGGTCGAGCACCAGATGGACGGAGGTGGCGAAGCCCTCGTCCCAGGACTGGCGGAGCAGGTAGCCGTTGGCGGCGGGCAGGAACGCGTGCGGGGGCAGCGAGCCGAGCAGCCCGCCGAAGGCCCCGGACAGCAGCAGCGCGCGGGAGGCCGCGTCCATGCCCTTGCCGGAGACGTCGGTGAGGACGACCTCCAGGGTGCGGCGGCGCGGGCCGGTGCGCGCGGCGACGACGAAGTCGCCGGAGAAGGACTGGCCGCCCGCCGGGCGCAGCGCCATCTCCCGGTGCCAGCCGGGCGGCAGCTTGGGCAGCTTGCTCTGTACGCGGATGCGTTCGCGCAGGTCGAACAGCATGGTGCCGCCACCGCGCCAGGGCACCCCCACCCGGCCGCGGAACTGGGCGACCAGCAGCCCGAAGAGCCCGGCGGCGGCGACCACCAGCACGGTGCCGGGGGTGACCCGGCCCGCGCCGTCGTCGTACGGGCCCATCACCTCGGACTCGACGATCAGCGCGACGGCCGCCGCGGCGTACAGCGCGAGCAGGCTGGAGGGGTGGAGCAGCAGCCCACCGACGATGATCGGCAGGACCAGGGCCTCGGGCGCGAACCAGAGCGGGCGCAGCACGGTCCCCACCGTCAGCGCGGGCACCACGAGGAGCAGCGCGGTGAGCACGAGCCAGTCGGAGCCGTCGCCCCGGAAGTAGTCGACGGCGGAGCGGCGCAGACCGACCCGGGCCCGGTGCAGCGCCTTGCGCGCCCGATGCCACCGTGCCGTGGGAGGGGTCCGGCCAGTCCGGCGTCTCGCCATGCCCCGGGACCTTAGCCGCCCCCTCGGTGACCCGTCGATTCCCGGCGTGCCGTGGGATTCTGACGCTGTGTGCATCCGCACGTGCGGGTGGGACGGGCGCGCCGGGCGGGGTCCCCGGGCCGTTAGGCCAGGCGGCGCCGGGACGGGGCGCCGGGTGGTTCAGTGGCGCTGGCAGCGGGGGCACCAGAAGAGGTTCCGGGCGGCCAGCTCGGCCCCCCGGATCTCCGTGCCGCACAGGTGGCAGGGGAGTCCGGCGCGGCGGTAGACGTAGACCTCGCCGCCGTGGTCGTCGACGCGCGGGGGCCGTCCCATCGCCTCCGGGGTGTGCTCCGGGCGGACGGTGTCGATACGGCCCACCCGCACCCCCTCGCGCAGCAGGTGCGTCAGGTCCGTCCAGACGCTGTCCCACTCCTCGCGGCGCAGGTCGCGCCCCGGGCGGTAGGGGTCGATGCCGTGCCGGAACAGCACCTCGGCGCGGTACACGTTGCCGACCCCGGCGAGGACCGCCTGGTCCAGCAGGAGCGCGGCGACGGTGACCCGGCTGCGGGAGACGCGCCGCCAGGCGGCGTCCGGATCGGCGTCCGCGCGCAGCGGGTCGGGGCCCAACCGGCCACGGACGGCGAGCCGTTCGGCCTCGGTGATCAGTGCGCAGCGGGTCGGTCCGCGTAGGTCGGCGTGGTGGTCCTCGGTGTGGAGGCGCAGCCGCACCTGCCCGACGGGGGCGGGCGCGGGGCCCTCGCCGAAGGTGACCTTGCCGTAGAGCCCGAGGTGGATGTGGATCCAGGCCAGTTCCTCGGCCGGGGCCCCGGAGGAGCCGGGGTCCGTCGGGGCGCCGGGCGGGCCGGAGGAGCCGAGGAAGCCGAGGAACAGGTGCTTGCCGTGGGCCTCCGCCCGCTCCATGCGCTGGGCGTCCAGCAGGGCGGCGCCGTCGGAGAACTTGCCCTGCGGGCTGCTGGCGCGCACCGGGGAGCCCGCGAACCGCGCCGCGTAGTCCCGGGCGAGCCGGTGGATGGTGTGCCCCTCAGGCACCTGCCCTCCCCTTCGGTGTCAGGCCCCGGGCCGTCCCGGCGCCGGGGGCCGGAAGCCGCCGGTCGCCGGTGGCTCCCGGTCGGCCGGTCCGGGGCTCCTCGGTGTCGTCCGGGCGCGGAACCGCACGCGCCCGGCGGCCTCAGCCGCGCGGGTGGTGGTCCGGGATCGGGGGCAGCTCGCGGTCGTCCTCGTACGCGCTGAGCATGGCGATGCGGCGGGTGTGCCGGTCGTCCCCGGAGTAGGGGGTGCGCAGGAAGGTGTCGACGAAGCGGACGGCGTCCTCGGAGGAGTGCATCCGGGCGCCGACGCTCACCACGTTGGCGTTGTTGTGCTCGCGGGCGAGGCTGGCCGTCTCCTCGCTCCAGGCGAGCGCGCACCGCACGCCCCGGACCTTGTTCGCGGCGATCTGCTCGCCGTTGCCGGAGCCGCCGATGACGATGCCGAGCGCGGTGTCGTCGGCGGCGGTGCGCTCGGCGGCGCGGAGGCAGAACGGGGGGTAGTCGTCCTGGGCGTCGTACACGTGCGGGCCGCAGTCGACGGGCTCGTGTCCGGCGGCCTCCAGCCACGCGACGAGATGGTTCTTGAGTTCGTAGCCGGCGTGATCGGAGCCGAGGTAGACGCGCATGTGGCGAGTCTATGACGGCCCCGGGGGGCGCCGCCCGCCGGGCCAGCGCGAACGTGACGGCGGCCCGTGGCGGGTGCCACGGGCCGCCGGTGCCGGGGGCCGAACGGGCGTGCCACGGCGGGCTGTTCGGCCCCCGCGCGAGGGGGTTCGGCGGGTGGGGCGGTCGCCCGGCTCAGTCGCGTTCGCCGAGCAGTTTCCAGGCGGTGGGCAGCAGCCCCATGGCGAGGACCGCCTTGAGCGCGTCCCCGATCAGGAAGGGCACCAGCCCGGCGGCGACGGCCTCGGTCAGCGTCATGCCGGTGGCCAGGGCCAGGTAGGGCACGCCGACCGCGTAGATGATGACGGTGCCGACGGCCATGGTGGCCGCGGTGCGCGGCACGTTCCGGTCGCCGCCGCGCCGGGCGAGGGCGCCGACGGCGGTGGCGGCGAGCAGCATGCCGAGGACGTAGCCGAAGGCGGGCATGCTCACGCCGGAGCCGGATTCGGCGAACCACGGCATTCCAGCCATTCCCGCCACGGTGTAGAGGGCCAGCGCGAGGAAGCCGCGCCGGGCGCCGAGCCCGACGCCGACGAGGAGCGCCGCGAAGGTCTGCCCGGTGACCGGCACCGGGGAGCCGGGAACGGGCACGGCGATCTGGGCCGCCGCGCCGGTCAGCGCGGCGCCGCCCAGCACGAGCGCGGCGGTGCGCGCGAACGCTCGGGAGGAGCCCGCCGAGGGCAGCGCGTCCGCGAGAACGGCGCCGGGGCGCGGCGAGGTGGTGGTGAGGGCGCTCATACAGGGATCTCCGAGTCTGTCGTGGGCCTGTGGCCGGGGTCGCCCGTGCGGGCGCGCGCGCCGACCGGGAAAGGACACGGACCGTTCGACGCTAGCCGAATACGCCGGAGTTGGGACCGTGAGCTTGCTGACACCGCCCGGGACCACGGCGGTGCGGACGCTACCGCCGCCGCGCGGGACCACCCTTCCCGGGGTGTGGGGCCGGCCACCGGGCCGGGGATGTCCGCGCCGCCGGAAGTGCCACGGAGGGCCCCGGTTCGGCGGCAGACGACGGTGGCCGGATCACTTCGCTTCGGAGCGTGAGCGGACTGTCCGAATGCCGGAACAAGGCGCACGACTATTGAACTGTCCGCACGGCCCGCCGAAACTGAGCGGACGCATACCGCCGCGGCGTGACCACGCCTGCCCGGTGCTCCCGACCCGCCCCCCATCAGGAATGGCCCCCATGTCGCGCACCCACGTTACCGACGCGCCACCCCCAGGAGACCCGGAGGGGTCGGGAGGGAAGGACGCCGGGCGGCAGACCCTCTCCAACGGCCTCAAGCAGCGCCACCTTTCCATGATCGCCCTGGGCGGGGTGATCGGCGCCGGGCTCTTCGTCGGGTCCGGCGAGGCCATCCGCGCGGCGGGCCCCTCGGTGATCATCGCCTACGCGACCTCGGGCCTGATCGTCATGCTCGTGATGCGGATGCTGGGCGAGATGTCGGCGGCGCGTCCGGCCTCGGGCTCCTTCTCGGTGCACGCCGAGCGGGCGCTGGGCCCGTGGGCGGGGTTCGCCTCCGGCTGGATCTACTGGGTCACCCTCTGCGTCGCCATCGCCGCCGAGGCCATCGCGGCATCCGACATCATGGTGGGCTGGATCAGCGGCGGGCCGGACCCGTGGGTCTGGGTGCTGCTGTTCATGACCGTCTTCTGCGGCAGCAACCTCGTCGCGGTGCGGAACTTCGGGGAGTCGGAGTTCTGGTTCGCGGCGCTGAAGGTCTTCGCCATCACGGCGTTCCTGCTGCTTGGCCTCATGGCCATCATCGGCCTGCTGCCCGGCACCGAGGCGCCCGGCGGCGCCAACCTCAACGGCGAGGGCGGATTCCTGCCGGAGGGCACCAACGGGCTCATCATCGGCCTGCTGGCCTCGGTCTTCGCCTACGGCGGCCTGGAGACGGTGACGATCGCCGCCGCCGAGTCGGAGGACCCGGTGCGGGGCGTCGCCAAGGCGGTGCGTACCACCGTCTGGCGCATCGCGATCTTCTACGTCGGGTCGATGATCGTGATCGTCACCCTGATCCCCTGGCACGAGGAGTCGGTCACCTCGGGCCCGTACGCGGCGGTGCTCAAGCACATCGGCATCCCGGCGGCCGGGGAGGTCATGAACGTCGTCATCCTGGTGGCGCTGCTGTCCGCGATGAACGCGAACATCTACGGCGCCTCGCGGATGGCCTACTCCCTGGTGTCCCGGGGCGAGGGTCCCGCGGTCCTGGGCAGGCTGAGCAGGATGGGCGTGCCCTGGCTCACCGTGATCGCCTCCTCCGCCTTCGGGTTCGTCGCGGTGCTGCTCAAGTTCCAGTGGGAGACCTCGGTCTTCCAGTGGCTGCTGAACATGGTGGGCGCCACGACGCTGGTGGTGTGGGGCTTCATCACCGTCTCCCAGGTGATCAACCGGTACCGGCTGGAGCGGGAGGCCCCGGAGCGGCTGGTGGTGCGGATGTGGCTGTTCCCCGGGCTGTCCGTCGCGACGCTCGTCGGCATCGTCTCGATCCTGCTGCTGATGCTGCGCCAGGACAACACCCGTACCCAGCTGGTGTTCACCGCGGGACTGACGGCGGCGCTGGTGGTCATCGGCCTGATCCGGCAGCGGCTGGCTCCCCCGCCGCCGCCCACCGCCGAGGCGGCCGCCGCCTCGGACGCCCCGGAGCCGCGCGCCCGGGACTGACGCCCCGCGCCCCGCGCCCCTGATGGGCCGCACCCCCGGTGGGTGCGGCCCATCAGCCGTTCCCGGCCGTCTCCGTTCCCGGCCGTCCGGGGCTACTGTTGCTGCTAACGTCTTCTTGCAAGTGATGTGCAACAGCGGAGAGGCAGCAGTACATGTCCACGTACGTCCTTCCGGAACTCCCCTACGACTACTCCGCCCTGGAGCCCGTGATCAGCGGCGAGATCATCGAGCTGCACCACGACAAGCACCACGCCGCCTACGTGAAGGGCGCGAACGACACCCTGGAGCAGCTGGCGGAGGCGCGGGACAGGGATCAGTGGGGGGCCGTCAACGGCCTGGAGAAGAACCTCGCCTTCCACCTCTCCGGCCACATCCTGCACTCCATCTACTGGCAGAACATGACCGGCGACGGCGGCGGTGAGCCCCTGGAGAAGGACGGCACCGGCGAACTCGCGGACGCCATCGCGGAGTCCTTCGGCAGCTTCGCCGCCTTCCGCACCCACCTGTCGAAGGCCGCCGCCACCACGCAGGGCTCCGGCTGGGGTGTGCTGGCCTACGAGCCGGTCAGTGGCCGCCTGATCGTCGAGCAGGTCTACGACCACCAGGGCAACGTGGGGCAGGGCTCGGTGCCGCTCCTGGTCTTCGACGCCTGGGAGCACGCCTTCTACCTCCAGTACCGCAACCAGAAGGTCGACTTCGTCGAGGCCATGTGGCGCGTCGTCAACTGGCAGGACGTGGCGAAGCGGTACACGGCTGCTCGGCAGCGGGCCGGCGAACTGCTGCTGGCTCCCTGACCGGTGGCGGGCGCCGCGGCCACGCCCGGCGCCCGCCCGTCCGACGGCCCGCCCGGCGGCGGGCCGCCGCCCGCCTCGTGGTCGTCTTCTCACCGTGCACGGGCGGGGGGCGCACAAGCGGCGGGGCCCGGGTGGACGTGACACCCGGGCCCCGCCGTCGCCGTGCGGCGTGCTCGATCGCGGAGCCGTGCTCCGCCGAGGAACCGTGCTCAGTCGAAGATCGGGCCCACGTCCCGGGTCCGCTTCAGCTCGAAGAAGCCGGGGGTGCTCGCCACCATCAGGGTGCCGTCCCACAGCCGGGCCGCCGCCTCGCCCTTGGGCGCCGGAGTCACCACGGGCCCGAAGAAGCCCAGGCGCCCGCCGTCCGCGCCGGGCACGGCGATCACCGGGGTGCCCACGTCCTGCCCGACCAGGTCGATGCCCTCGCGGTGCGAGGCGCGCAGCGGCTCGTCGTACTCCGTGGAGTCCGCCGCGTCCGCCAGACCGGCCGGCAGCCCGGCCTCCTCAAGGGCGGCGACCAGGGTCTCGCGGCTCCGCTCCGCGTCCCTGTTGTGGAACCGGGTGCCGATCGCCGTGTAGAGCGGGCCGAGCACCTCGGCGCCGTGCTCCCGCTCCGCCGCGACACACACCCGCACCGGGCCCCAGGCCCGGCCCATCAGCGCGCGGTAGTCCTCGGGGAGTTCGTCCAGCCGGTCCTCGTTGAGCACCGACAGGCTCATCACGTGCCAGCGGACCTCGACAGGACGGACCCGCTCCACCTCCACCATCCAGCGCGAGGTGATCCACGCCCACGGGCACGTGGGGTCGAACCAGAAATCAACCGGGGTCTTCTCCGTCACCAGGTCTCCTCAACGGGCAACAACATGTGGGCACGCCAGCGCACCGGCGGTTCGCCACGGGAACGTAACTGCCGAACACCCGCCACGTCAGGCTCATTCCCGGTGCTGCGCCCGATCAGGGGCCCGTGGGATGCTGATCACGCCCGTTCAGAGCCACGACAGGACCCGAGGAGCCGCGCCGTGCCCGGAGAGAATCTCACCCGTGACGAGGCCAGGGAGCGGTCCGCGCTGCTGACCGTCCGGGGTTACGAGGTCGCGCTGGACCTGCGCTCCGCGGTGGCCCCGGCGCCCGATCCGGCCAGCGGGCGGCCGCGCACCTTCCGGTCGACCACCACCATCCGCTTCGACCGGGTCGGCGCCGCCTCCTCCACCTTCGTCGACCTGATCGCCCCGCACGTCCACTCGGTCACGCTGAACGGCGAGGCGCTCCGCACCGACCTCGTCTTCGACGGCAGCCGGGTCACCCTGGAGGGGCTGCGCCCCGGCGCCAACGAGGTCACGATCGACGCGGAGTGCGCCTACAGCCACACGGGCGAGGGACTGCACCACTTCGTCGACCCGGAGGACGGCGAGACCTACCTCTACACGCACTACGAACCGGCCGACGCGCGCCGGGTGTTCGCCAACTTCGAGCAGCCCGACCTCAAGGCGCCCTACGACGTCACCGTCACCGCGCCCGCCCGCTGGACGGTGCTGAGCAACGCGCCGGAGGAGGGGGAACCCCGGCTGCTGGCGGACGGTTCGGCGCTGCACCGCTTCGCGCGCACCAGGCCGATCTCGACGTACATCATGGCCGTGGTCGCCGGGCCCTACCACCGGGTGCGGGACACCTACCGGCGCCGCCTGCCGGACGGCGGCATGCTGGAGATCCCGCTGGGCGCCCTCTGCCGCGCCAGCCTGGCCCGGCACTTCGACGCCCGGGAGATCCTCACCGTCACCCGGCAGGGGCTGGACTTCTTCCACGACCACTTCGGGTACCCGTACCCGTTCGGCAAGTACGACCAGGTGTTCGTGCCGGAGTACAACATCGGCGCGATGGAGAACCCGGGATGCGTCACCTTCCGGGAGGAGTTCGTCTTCCGCGGGAAGGTCACCCGCGCCTCGTACCTGGCCCGGGCCACCGTCATCCTGCACGAGATGGCGCACATGTGGTTCGGCGACCTGGTCACCATGGAGTGGTGGGACGACCTGTGGCTGAAGGAGTCCTTCGCGGACTTCATGGGCACCTTCGCGCTGGTGGGGTCCACCGAGTTCACCGACGGCTGGGTGGCCTTCGCCAACCGCCGCAAGAACTGGGCCTACCGCGCCGACCAGCTGCCCTCCACCCACCCCATCACCGCGGACATCGGGGACCTGGAGGACGCCAAGCTCAACTTCGACGGCATCACCTACTCCAAGGGCGCCGCCGTGCTCAAGCAACTGGTCGCCTACGTCGGGCAGGAGCCGTTCCTGGAGGGCGCCCGGCGCTACTTCGAGCGGCACGCCTGGGGCACCGCCCGGCTCGGGGACCTGCTCGCGGTGCTGGAGGAGACCTCGGGCCGGGACCTGGGCGGGTGGGCCGCCGACTGGCTCCAGACCGCCGGAGTCGCCGTCCTCACCCCGCGGTTGACGCTGGACGCCGAGGGAGGCGTCGCGGAGCTGGCCGTCCTCCAGGAGACCGCGCCCGAGCACCCCACGCTCCGGCCGCACCGGGTCGCCGTCGGCCTCTACCGGCTGAACCCGGAGGGCGGGCTGGAGCGGTACGCCCGCTCCGAGACGGACGTCACCGGCCCGCACACCAGCATCCCGGAGCTGACCGGGGCGCCCGCGCCCGACCTGGTGCTGGTCAACGACGAGGACCTCACCTACTGCAAGATCCGCTTCGACGAGCGCTCGCTGGAGACGCTCCGCGCCCGGCTGGACGGACTGACCGATCCGCTGGCCCGGGCGCTGTGCTGGACCGCGCTGTGGAACCTGACCCGGGACGCGCTGCTGCCCGCCCGGGACTTCGTTGACCTGGTGACCCGCTTCGCCGGGGCGGAGACCGACATCGGCGTCCTCCAGATGGTGCACGTCTGGGCGCGTACCGCGCTCGGCGAGTACGCGGCCCCCGACTGGCGGGAGGAGGGCACCCGGCTGCTGTCCGAGGCGGCGCTGAGCGAACTGCGGCTGGCCGAACCGGGAAGCGGCCACCAGCTGTCCTGGGCCCGCTTCCTCACCTCGCTCGCCACCAGCGAGCGCGAGCTGCGGATGCTGGAGGGGCTGCTCGCCGGAACCGCCCGGATCGACGGGCTCGACGTCGACCAGGAGCTGCGCTGGACGTTCCTGGAGCGGCTGACCGCGCGCGGCGTCACCGACAGCGCGGAGATCGACGCCGAACTGGCCCGGGACGACACCGCGTCCGGCCGGCGGCACCAGGCCCGCTGCCTGGCCTCCCGCCCGTCGGCCGCGGTCAAGGACCAGGCGTGGGCCGCGGTCGTCGAGTCCGACGCGCTCTCCAACGCCCTGGTGGAGGCGACGATCTCGGGCTTCGCGCAGCCCGGCCAGCCGGAGCTGACGGCACCGTTCACCAAGCGGTACTTCGAGGCGCTGGAGAGGGTGTGGAGCGAGCGCTCGATCGAGATCGCGATGGCGATCGTGCGCGGCCTGTTCCCCAGATTCCCCGGCGACCAGGCCGCGTTGGACGCGGCGGACCGCTGGCTCGGCGAACACGAGAGCGCCGCCCCGGCCCTGCGGCGGCTGGTGCTGGAGGAGCGGGACGAGCTGGCGCGGGCGCTGACCGCGCAGCGGCGGGACGCGCGAGCCGCCGGCTGACGCGACCGTCCCGCCCCGTCCATCTCCCCGCCAACTCTCCCTTCGCGCACGCCCGTTCCCTTCGCACACGCCCCGTTCGCCGTCCCGGTCCGCCGGGTGGCGGGCGGGGCGCCCTCGTGCGCGTGGGGTCTCGCGGGGGTGTGAGGTGCCCCGGCGCGGCGGTCGCCGGAGGGGCCGGGCCGGGGCGGCCGGACAGGCGGCCAGGCGTCGAACTTCCGTGCTTTAACACGCTCTTGTCCTGCTTTATCAACAGACGCGTAACACGCGTTGGTGGGGCGGCCGTCGCGGGCATCGCGGGAGCATGACGTCCGAGATCCCGCTGTCGCCCCGCCCCCTCAGCCACCTCTCCCACGCCGGACGCCGGGTGATGACCACCCGGGAGCTGCGCGCGCACGGAGTCAGCACCGCCGAGACCGCCGAACGCTGCCGCCCCGGCGGCGGTTGGCAGATGCTGCTGCCCGGCGTGTGCCTGCTGCATCCGGCCCGCCCCACCGGCGAGGACCTGCTGTACGCCACGCTGCTCTACGCGGGCCGCGTCCCGTACCCCCGCGAGCCGGAACGCGCGATCCCACCCTCCGCGCCCCGCGTCCCGGCGCGGGAGCGGCCCGCGCCGGGCCCGGTGATCACCGGCATGGCCGCCCTCGTCCTGCACGGCCTGCCCAGCTCGCCCCCGCTGGCCGCGCTCGACCACATCGACGTCCTGGTGGCCGCCGAGCGGGGCCTCCCGTCGGCGGGCTGCGCGCGGGTGGTGCGTACGCAGGAGCCGCCCGCCGCCGCGCACATCGCCGGGGTGCCGGTGGCGCCGGTGGCGCGCGCGGTGGCCGACGCGGTGGCCCGGCTCACCGATCCGGCGGCCACCCAGCGGCTGCTGGTGGAGTCGGTACGCGGGGGGCACTGCGCGGCGCAGGCCCTGGTGGGCGAGTTGACCCGGGCGCGGGTGCTCGACCGGCCGCACGTGGTCGCCGCCATCGAGGCGCTGCTGGCGGAGGGCCGCGCGCTCGCCGAGGACCAGCTGTACGAGGTGGTCCTCGGCTACGGGCTGCCGGAGCCCTGGTGGAACGTCACCCTCCAGCTGCCGGGCGGCCCCGCCCTCGGGCACGCCGACGCGTACTGGCCGGAGTACGCGGTGGCCGTGCGGATCGACGCGCGGGAGAGCGCCTACCCCGGGCGGCGCCCCCCGGCCGGATGCGGGCGGGAGGCGCTGGAGCGGCTGGGGGTCACGATGGTGCTGGCCACCCCGGAGCAGCTGCGCGAGTCCCCGGCGCGGGAGGCGGCGATCATCCGGACGGCGCTGATGACGGCCGGGGACCGGGAACCCGCCGCGTACCTGACGGTCCGCCCCCGCTGACCGCCGGGTACGCCCGGAGCGGCGGGGGACGCGGGGGTGCGGCGCCACGGAAGCGGAGCGCCGAAGGGGCGGGGGCCGGCGGGGCTATCGTCCGCGGCGGCTGGTGTACCAGACGGTGAGGACGACCAGGACGCAACCGGAGTACTGGGTCAGGGTGGGCCGCTCCCCCAGGAAGGCGACCCCGCAGGCCACGGCCATCACCGGCTGGGCCAGCAGCAGCGCCCCGCCGACGTGCGCGGCGAGGCGGGGCAGCGCCTCCCCTATCAGCACCCAGGCGAGCACCTGGCCGGTGACCGCCATCACCGCGAGCCAGCCGAGCGGGCCCCAGCCGGGGGCGAGGTCGATGCCGGTCCAGAGTCCGCCGAGCACCCCGGCGGAGAGTCCGGCCGCCACGCTGGAGGTCGCCACCGGGTAGACGGAGTGGCCCTGCCCGCCGCCGAGGCGGGTGAGGGTCAGGTACCCGGCGAAGGCGACCCCGGCCGCCGCTCCGAAGAGCGTGCCGGAGACGGGGGAGCTGCCCGGCTCCGGGTCGCCGACGGCCCCGCTGGAGAGCGCCACCCCGAAGAGCATCACCGGCACGGTGAGCCAGTAGCGGCGGCCGAGGGGCACCCCGGTGAGCAGCCGGGCGAGGACGGGGAAGACCAGCACCTGCACGTTGAGCAGCACCGTCGCGATGGAGGCGCCCACGTCCTGGATGGCCTGCGACCAGAAGACGAAGTCGACGCCGAGCAGCATCCCGGCCGCGAAGTCGTACGCCTGGAGCCGGGCCCGGCGGGGGCCGAGGCGCCGCCACTCGGCGATGGCGAACGGCAGCAGGAGCGGCAGCGCCAGCGCGCAGCGGAGGAACGCGGCGGTGCCCGCGTTCACCCCGGAGAGCTTGATGAAGGTGCCGGAGGCGGCGGTGCAGGCCGAGCCGAGCAGCATCAGCAGGACGGGGTGGGTGCGTTCGAAGAGGTCCGCGGAGCGGAAGCGTCCGCCGTCCCGCCCCCGGCCTCCGGGGCGTTCCCGGGGGCTCCGGGGTTTCCGGCTCCGGTCCCCGGCGGGGCCGGGGGTCGGGAGCGGACGCCCCGGGGTGCCCGGCAGGGTGGGTGCGGGGGTTTCGGGGGGCCGCACCCCGAGTCCGTCTCTCTCGTCCGTCGCCATGCCGAGAACACTGCCCTACCAGATTCGCAAGCAAAAGCGACGATTCCTTGGCTGTACCCACAAGTGTTCGTTACGATCCGCCGGATGTTCACCCTTGATCGCCTGCGGGCGCTGGACGCGCTGGCCGTCCACGGCTCGATGGCCGGGGCCGCCCGGGCGCTGCACATCACCCCGTCCGGGGTCTCCCAGCAACTCGCCAAGCTGGAGCGGGAGTCGGGGCACCGGCTGCTGGAGCCGGACGGCCGGGGGGTGCGGCTGACGCACGCGGGCCGGGTGCTGGCCGGGCACG
Source organism: Streptomyces sp. AJS327 (assembly GCF_013450295.1). GTDB lineage: Bacteria > Actinomycetota > Actinomycetes > Streptomycetales > Streptomycetaceae > Streptomyces. The sequence continues at coordinate 642,430 of NZ_SKBR01000001.1, read as the reverse complement.
CGGCGCGGGTCGTCGCGCAGGTCGCCACCGCCGAGGCGGACCTGTCGGAGCTGCGCGCGGAGATCCTGGGCCCGCTGCGGCTCGGCGGGGTGGGCAGCTCGCTGCGCGCGCTGCTGCCGTCGGCGCTGGCCACGCTGACCGAGACCTATCCGCGACTGGCGCCGACGGTGGTGGACGGCGAGGCCGTCGACATGGTGCCGATGCTGGTCCGCGGCGAGCTGGACGTGGTGCTGGCGGAGAGCTGGGAGAGCCGCCCCACCCCGCTGCCCGCCGGGCTGGGGGTGCGCACGCTGGTGGTGGAGGAGGTGCGGGTGGCGCTGAGCGAGGCCCATCCCCTCGCCGGCCGGGCGGAGGTGGACCTGGCGGAGCTGGACGGTTCGGTGTGGGCCGCGTGCCCGGAGGGCACCGACCCGTACGAGGCGCTGGTGCAGGCGCTGCGCGGCCGGGGGGTGGAGCCGGAGGTGCGCTACACCGTCATCGAGTACGCCACCCAACTCGCCCTGGTCGCCCGGAACCTGGCGGTGGCGCTGGTGCCGGAGATGGCGCAGCGCCCGTGTCCGGAGGGGGTGCGGTTCGTGCCCGGCAGCCCCGCTCTGCGGCGGGAGGTGCTGGTCGTGTGGCGTGCGCACGCGTGGAGTCCCTCGGTGCGGGCCCTGGTGAGCGCGCTCTCCGACCTGGTGGAGCGGCGGCGGGACGGGTGGGGCGGAGGGGACGGACGCGTCGCGTGAGGGGGTCTGGAGCGGGCCGGGGCGTGGAAGGATGGCCGGATCAGTGTGCACAGAGAGCCGCGAGAGCGAGGAGAACATCACGTGCCTGGCACGAATCTGACCCGGGAAGAGGCCCAGGAGCGGGCACGGCTGCTCACCGTGGACTCCTACGAGATCGCGCTGGACCTGAGCGGCGCCCAGGAGGGCGGCACCTTCCGCTCGTCCACGACCGTGCGCTTCGCCGCGAGTGAGACCCACGGGACCTTCATCGACCTGGTCGCCCCCACGGTGCGGGAGATCGTGCTGAACGGGGTGCGGCTCGACCCGGAGGTCTGCTTCCAGGACTCCCGGATCGCGCTGGACGGGGTCGTCGAGGGCGGCAACGAACTGCTGGTGGTCGCGGACTGCGCGTACACCAACACCGGTGAGGGGCTGCACCGGTTCGTCGACCCGGTCGACGAACAGGCGTACCTGTACACCCAGTTCGAGGTGCCGGACGCCCGCCGGGTGTTCGCCAACTTCGAACAGCCCGATCTCAAGGCGAGTTTCCAGTTCACCGTCACCGCCCCGGCGGGCTGGACGGTCATCTCGAACTCACCGACGCCCGAACCCCGCGACGGCGTCTGGCGGTTCGCGCCCACGCCGCGCATCTCCAGCTACATCACGGCGCTGATCGTGGGTCCGTACCACTCGGTGCACAGCAGCTGGGAGGGCGAGGTGGAGGGCGAGCGGCGCAGCGTGCCGCTGGGTGTCTACTGCCGTCCGTCGCTGGCCGAGTACCTGGACTCCGAGGCGCTGTTCGAGGTCACGCGGCAGGGGTTCGACTGGTTCCAGGCGCAGTTCGACTACCCGTACCCGTTCGCCAAGTACGACCAGCTGTTCGTGCCGGAGTTCAACGCGGGGGCGATGGAGAACGCGGGCGCCGTCACCATCCGCGACCAGTACGTCTTCCGCTCGAAGGTGACCGACGCGTCGTACGAGGCGCGGGCCGAGACGATCCTGCACGAGCTGGCCCACATGTGGTTCGGCGACCTGGTGACCATGGAGTGGTGGAACGACCTCTGGCTGAACGAGTCGTTCGCCACCTACACCTCGATCGCCTGCCAGGCCGACGCGGCCGGGAGCCGCTGGCCGCACTCCTGGACGACGTTCGCCAACCAGATGAAGACCTGGGCGTACCGGCAGGACCAACTGCCGTCCACGCACCCGATCATGGCGGACATCCGCGATCTGGACGACGTGCGGGTCAACTTCGACGGCATCACCTACGCCAAGGGCGCCTCGGTGCTCAAGCAGCTGGTCGCCTACGTCGGCCGGGAGGAGTTCTTCCGGGGCGTGCAGCGGTACTTCAAGCGGCACGCGTGGGGCAACACCCGGCTGTCCGACCTGCTGTCCGCGCTGGAGGAGACCAGCGGCCGGGACCTGCGTACCTGGTCCAAGCTGTGGCTGGAGACGGCGGGTATCAACGTCCTCCGCCCGGAGCTGGAGACCGACGGGGCGGGCGTCATCACCCGGTTCGCGATCCGGCAGGAGGCGCCGGACCTGCCCGCAGGGGCGACCGGCACCGCCACCCTGCGCCCGCACCGGGTCGCGGTCGCCGCGTACGAGCTGGAGGGCGGCAGGCTGGTGCGCACCGACCGCCTGGAGCTGGACGTCGACGGGGAGTTGACGGAGGTTCCGGAGTGGAGCGGCCGCCGCCGTCCCGCCGTGCTGCTGCTCAACGACGACGACCTCTCCTACGCGAAGGTGCGGCTCGACCCGGAGTCGCTGGCCTGTGTCGTGCGGCACCTGGGCGACTTCACCGACTCGCTGCCGCGCGCGCTGTGCTGGGCGTCGGCCTGGGACATGACGCGGGACGCCGAACTGCCCACCCGGGAGTACCTGGAGCTGGTGCTGTCCGGGATCGGCAAGGAGAGCGACATCGGCGTCGTCCAGACGCTGATCCGGCAGACGAAGCTGGCGCTGGAGCTGTACTCCGCGCCGGAGTGGCGCGAGGAGGGGCTGGCGCGCTGGTCGGAGGCGGCGCGGGAGCAGCTGCTGGCCGCCGTGCCGGGCAGCGACCACCAGCTGGCCTGGGCCCGGGGCCTCGCGGCGACCGCCCGTTCCGAGGAGCAACTCGGCCTGCTGGAGGGGCTGCTGGACGGTTCGCGAACGGTGGAGGGGCTGGCCGTCGACACCGACCTGCGGTGGGGTCTGCTCCAGCGGCTGGTCGCGGTCGGCCGGGCGGGCGAAGCGGAGATCGCGGCCGAGCTGGAGCGGGACGCGACGGCCGCGGGCGAGCGGAACGCCGCGACGGCCCGCGCGGCGATGCCGACCCCCGAGGCGAAGGCCGCCGCCTGGGACGCGGTCGTGGAGCGGGACACGCTGCCCAACGCCGTGCAGGAGGCCGTGATCGTCGGCTTCACGCAGCCGGGGCAGCGGGAGCTGCTCGCGCCCTACACCGAGCGGTACTTCGCGGCGCTGAAGAAGGTCTGGGAGGAGCGCAGCCACGAGATGGCCCAGCAGATCGTGGTCGGCCTCTACCCGACGGCGCAGGTCTCGCCGGAGCTGCTGGAGGTGACGGACGCCTGGCTGGACGCGGCGGTGCCCAGCCCCGCGCTGCGCAGGCTGGTCAGCGAGGCGCGGGCCGGGGTGGAGCGGGCGCTGCGCGCCCAGCGGGCGGACGCCGCCGCGGGCTGACCCACCGCACCACGGGACGTCCCCGGCCCCCGGCGTGTGCCGGGGGCCGGGGTGTGCCGGGGCCGCCTCATCTCACGGGCCGCCGCCCGGAGTTCGCACGGGGCGGTGCGACGCCGGGTGGCGTGGCGCGAGGGACGCGGTCCCGGGCGGGTGGTACGGACCGGAGGCGGCGCGGTGGGTGGGGTTGGAGGTTCGCGCCGCCCCCGCTCCGGGTCAGCCGAACGTGGACTTGGCCACGTCCTCCAGGATCACCTCGGCGACCCCGTTGGCCCAGAGCTGCTCGACGCGAGCGCGCTCGGCCTCGTCGGGCTGGTCGTTGGTGCACGAGGTGCCGGGGCCGCCGCCGGACATCAGCTCGGAGCAGGGGCCGGAGTAGTTGTCCGGCAGCCCGAGGACGTGCCCGGTCTCGTGCGCGGTGACCCGGTTGGAGTCGTACTCCTGGTTCTGCGCGTAGTCGAGGAAGATGTAGCCGTTCCCGTGCCCGTCGGTGCTCGCGTACGAGCCCCGCGGGTCGTCGCCCTCGCGGTAGTCGAAGGTGGCGCCACTGCCCTCGGCGAGCTGGACGTTGCTCACGGCCGCGTTCCAGACGGCGGTGCTGTTGGCGATCTCACTGGCGAACGTCGGGGCGCCGCTGGCGCTGTAGTTGACGGTCACCTGCTGGATGCCGGGCTTCGCCGCCTGCTTCTTGACCGCCTCACGCACGACGGCCTTGAAGATCGCCCTGTTGCCCTCCTCGTTCTCACCGACGTAGCCCTGCGTGCTGGCCGACGCCGAACCGGACCGCGCCGTGTCGGTGTCGGCCGCTGTCGCCGGGACCGCGCCGAGACCGAGGCTCGCGGCCAGACCGAAGCCGACAGCCGCGGACAGCACCGTCTTGCGGTAGTTCATGGGGGGCTCCTTCTCGTCCGTGCCGCCGGAACCGTCCACCCGACAGGGCGACGGGTCCGGCACTTCCGGATGGACTCCTGCTGAGCCAGAAGTCTGTGGGAGCGGTCTGGTCCTGGGATGATGCCAACCGGCGATAGCTCCGTGGCATCCCCCGATGTCCGCGACGCGTGCAGCGAACGGCCGGGCTGGTCAGGGCGGTTGGCGCCCACGGAGCGGACGGCGGACGGCCCGGAGCCGGGGGCTCCGCACCCTTCGACCGCTTCTGGTGTGTCATGCGCACGCGCCATTATGCTCGGCGCCGTGGAGCTGGAAGTGAGGCACCTTCGTGCACTGTGCGCGATCGCCGATACCGGCAGCGTGCACCGGGCAGCCCGGCAACTGGGCATGACACAGCCATCCCTGACGACCCAACTACGCCGCATCGAACAGGCCGTGGGAGGGCAGCTCTTCTCCCGCGACCGCACCGGCAGCAGACCCACGCCCCTCGGCCGCACCGTGCTGATCCGGGCCAGACCCATCGTCGCCGAGATGAGTTCCCTGGTCAGCGAGGTACGGGAGGCCGCGGGGCGCGCCGGGGGCCAGCGACTGCGCATCGGCAGCACCAGCAGCCGGGCCGTACCGGGCTGGCTGCGCCGCATCCACCACCGACTACCCGACACCGACACCGTCTTCCAGACCGACGTCTCCGCCAACGCGCTGCTGCGCATGGTGGCCGCCAACCAGCTGGACGCCGCCTTCGTCCACGAGGTGGAGGGCGCGCCGCTCCGGGTACCGGCGGAGGTCGAACTCCGCGTACTCGTCGAGCGCGAACCGCAGTTCGTCGCCCTGCCCACCGACCATCCGGCGGCCGCCCTGCCCGCCGCCGACCTCACCGACCTCGCCGAGGACCAGTGGATGGTCGACCCGAACGTGGACGGGGACTGGGACGGTCTCCGCCGGGTCTTCTCCACCGCCGGGCTCGACCCGAGGGTGGTCTACGGGGACTATCTGACGGCGGCCGACCTGGTCGCGGCGGGCGAGGTGGTCACGCCCTGCCAGCCGACCTCACGTCCCCGCCCCGGCATGGTGATCCGGCCGCTGCGCGGTGATCCGCTGGCCGTGCGGCTGCTGATGGCCTCCCGCGCCGGGCGGGCCCGCGCGGTCGAGGCCGACGCGCTCTTCACCGACCTCGGCTCCGCCTACGAGGAGGTCGCCGGGGACAGCGACGCCTACCGCCGCTGGCGGGAGGCGTGCGGAGGGGCGGTGCTCCCGCTCCCGGGGCACCGGGCCGTGGCCTGAGCGGCGGGGCGTCCCGGCACCCGCCGCCAACCCACCGGGGTGGGACGCCGGGTTGCCACGGAACCGGCGCACGGAACGGGCGGGGAGGAGGCGGGACGTGTCGGGGAGGCGCCGGAGGGGACGCGGTGCCGGGCGGGGCCCGGTCAGCCGTTCCGCTCGCCGGACCTGCCGCCCACCATCACCAGACCGGCGATCAGCAGGAAGAGCACGGCGGGCGCCACCACGAAGAGGCCGAGCGTCTCCATCACGCTCAGACCGGGGCCCGGGTCGTCGCCGTCGTCGCGGGTGAGCGCGAAGGCGGGGGACGACAGCAGCAGCATCAGCGACGTACCGGCGGTGACGGTGCCGGCGCGCACGGCGTTCTTCTTGACCTCGTTGCTCACGCGATCAACATATCGGACCGGTTCGCGGGCCGCGCGTGGGGGTCCGCCAACCCGGCCCGGAAGCTCAGATACCGGCGGGCTCGGCACCGAAACCGGTACCGGCGGGCTCGCTGGTCAGCGGGGGCTCGGCGAGCGGCGGCTCGCTGGTGAGCGGCGCCAGGTCGGCCAGCGGGGCCTCGCTGGTCAGCGGCGCCTCGAAGCAGTCACAGGAGCACGAGCCGTCCAGCCGGGAGTCGGGGTCCGGGGCTCCGGGCGGGTCTACCGGCTCGTGCACCTGTTTGGACGGGCTCTGCTGCGAGGGCAGCGGAGCCATCGCGGACCTCAGAAGTTCAGCGGACGCGGCCACGGTGGGCCTCCGTTCGTCGGAAGAGCTGGACACGGTGGGCCCTACCCAGTCGGCACCGTGACAGACGTGTCAGGCGCCGGAACGTGTCCCAGGTCACGTCGGCCCCACCGGCAGATCCTCGGCAGATCTCCGGCAGCGAGGCCCTTACGCGAAAGAAGTATCGCGGAGTTCCGCGCCCCCTCGCCAGTTTTTACCGAGCGGTACCGGAGCCCGCCCCGGCGGCAGCGCGACCCCCCACGTCCGGGGGGTTCCCGGCGGTTCCCCGCACTTCCGGCATCCGCGTTGACACCCGTACACGCCCGGTGATGGGCTCACCCCCGCACGGTGAGTGCGGGGGCGGCTCGCGCCGGGGCGGACGGCGCGCGGAGCCCCCACCCCGGCGGCCACAGGGGAGGGCAGGGTTGAGCGCGGTATCGCGCGGCGGCGGCAGGCGCCTGGGCGCCGTGGCGCTCACCGCGGCGGCTCTCGGCGGCATGGTCAGCGGCGTGCCCGCGGCACAGGCCGCCCCACCCCAGCCGGGCGACGGCGAGACCGGAACCTCCGACGAACGCGACACCGTGCGGGACGCGGCACCCCGGGTGTTCCCCCGCCCCCACACGCTGCGCGCCCGGGGCCCGTTCGTCCCGGTGACCCGGGAGGTCGTCCTGGTCAGCGAACCCGGCGCCGACCCGCACGCGCTGGAGGCGATCCGGAAGGTGCTGCGCGGCGCCGGAGCCCGCGCGCTGCGGGAGACCGGCCCCGGCGACTCCGCCCCGGACTCCGGGGCGGAGCGCGACAGCCTGGTGGTGCGGGTCGGGCGGAACGCCGCCCCCACGCTCCGCGCCCTGCGCGCCCCCGCACCGGGCGACCTCCCACCGGGCGGCTACCGGCTGGCCGTCGGCGAGGTCGCCGGACGCGGCCACGTCGCGCTCGACGGAGCGGGCGCCGACGGGCTGTTCCACGCCGCACAGACGCTGCGCCAGCTGGTCACCACCCGCGCCGCGGGCACCGGCTTCCCCGGGGTGACGGTGCGCGACCTGCCCGGCACCCCGGTGCGCGGCGTCACCGAGGGCTTCTACGGACAGCCGTGGACCCGCGAACAGCGCCTGGAACAGCTCGACTTCCTCGGCCGCACCAAACAGAACCGCTACCTCTACGCGCCCGGAGACGACCCGTACCGGCAGGCCGCGCGGTGGCGCGACCCGTACCCGGCGGAGCAGCGCGCCGCGTTCCGGGACCTCACCCGGCGGGCCGACGCCAACCACGTCGTGTTCGGCTGGGCCGTCTCCCTCGGGCAGGGCTTCTGCTTCGCCTCGGACGACGACCGCCGGGCGCTGCTGCGCAAGCTGGACGCGATGCGGGCGCTGGGCGTCGGCGCCTTCCAGCTCCAGTTCGACAGCGTCAGCTACCGCGAGTGGCACTGCGGGCAGGACGCCGACAGGTACGGCTCGGGCCCGGAGGCCGCCGCCCACGCGCAGTCCGAGCTGGCCAACGCGGTGGCCGGGCACCTGGCGCGGCGCCACCCGGAGGTGGCCCCGCTGTCGGTGATGCCGACGGAGTTCTACCAGGACGGCGCCAGCGCCTACCGGGACGCGCTCGCCCAGCGGCTCGACGACGGGGTGGAGGTCGCCTGGTCCGGGGTGGGCGTGGTACCCCGGGCCATCACCGGCGGCCAACTCCGCGAGACGCGCGCCGCGTTCGGCGGCCATCCGCTGGTGACCATGGACAACTACCCGGTCAACGACTTCGCGCCCAAGCGGCTCTTCCTCGGCCCCTCCCAGGGCCGCGACCCCGCCGTGGCGGACGGCTCCGCCGCGCTGCTGAGCAACGCCATGGAACAGCCCACCGCCTCCCGCGTCCCACTGTTCACCGCCGCCGACTTCGCCTGGAACCCGCGCGGCTACCGCCCGCGCGAGTCGTGGCGCGCCGCCGTCGACGACCTCGCCGGAGGCCCGACCGCCGACCGGGCGACGCGCGCCGCGGTGCACGCGCTCGCCGCCCACCACTCCTCCTCCGTCCTCGGCGCCGAGGAGTCCGCCTACCTCCGGCCCCTGCTCAGCGCGTTCTGGACGGCGCACGACCGGCGGGACGGTCCCGCGCTGCGCCGGGCGGCGGCGCGGCTGCGGTCCGCTTTCGGCACCATGAGCGAGGCGTCCCGGCGGGTCCCGGCGGCGCTGCGCGCCGAGGCCCGCCCCTGGCTGACGCAGCTGGAGCGGTTCGGCGAGGGCGGACGGCACGCCGTGGACATGCTGACGGCGCAGGCCGCGAACGACGGACCGGCCGCCTGGCGCGCCCAGTTGGAGCTGCGGCGGCTGCGCGCCGAGACGCGGCGGAGCGAGGTCACCGTCGGCAAGGGGGTACTGGCGCCCTTCCTCGACCGAGCGCTGAACGCCGCCGAGGGCTGGACGGGCGCCACCGCCGAGGCACACGACGGCCGGATCGGCGAGCGCCGCGCCACCCCGGACCCCGCCCCGGACTCCGGTACCGGCCCGGGCTCCGGCACCGGCGCCCCGCGGGGCGGGAAGCCCGGTACGGGCGGCCCGGGCGGGAAGGCCGGAGCCGCGAGCCCCCCGAGCGCGCGGGGCACGGCGACGGCACGGCTGTCACCCGCCGGGCCGTCCGGCCCGGGCGCCCGCCCCGGCGCCCCGGTCTCCGCGGCGGTCGACGGCGACCCGGCCACCGCCTACCGCGCCGCCCGCGCCCCCGCCACCGTGGGCCACACCCCCGGCGGCCCGGCGCTGCGCTCCCCCGGCACCCGGCTCTGGCAGCGGTGGGGCTGGAGCGCGAGCGGGCCGGGGGCGCTCACCGTCCAGCTGTCCACGGCCCGGCCGCTCGCGGCGGTGACGGTGCAGACGGGCCCGGACTCGCGCACCCGCGCCCATGTGGAGGCTCGTGTTCCGGGTCGGGGGTGGAAGCGGCTCGGCCCCCTGTCGGAGAGCGGCTGGTCGCAGGTGGACGGACGCGGGGTGCGCGCCGACGCGGTGCGGCTGGTCTGGGCGCGGGGCTCGGGCGCCCCCGTGGTCCACGAGGTGACCCCCTGGTACGCGGACGGCCCGGACGCCAGCCTGGCGCTGGACCGGGACACCCTGGAGCTGGCCGCGGGCGGCGGGCCCGCCGAGGTCGAGGCGACGGTGACGGCGCACCGCCCACGGAACGTGCGGGGGCGGCTGGCGAGCGAAGCGCCGGAGGGCTTCGCGGTCAGTCTCCCGGAGCGGACCACCGTCCCCCGGGGCGGCTCGGCCACCGTGCCCGTCCGGATCCGGGCGGGCGCCTCGGTGCGGCCCGGCAGTTACGACATCCCGCTCACCTTCGGCGAGCAGCTGCGCACCGTCAGCGTGCGGGTCTTCCCGCGCACCGGCGGCCCGGACCTGGCGAAAGGGGCGCGGGCGACCGCGTCGGGCGAGGAGACCGCCGACTTCCCCGCCGGGTCGGTCACCGACGGCGACCGCCGCACCCGCTGGTCGTCCCCGGCGCGGGACGACGCCTGGGTGCAGGTCGAGCTGGACGAGCCGGCGCGGATCGGCGCCGCGGTGCTGTCCTGGCAGGACGCGCACGCCGAGAGCTACCGGATCCGGGTCTCCCCGGACGGTGAGCGGTGGCGGACGGTGGCCAGCAGGCGCCAGTCCGAGGGCGGCCGGGAGACGGTGCGGATGGAGGCGCCCGCCGACACCCGCTTCGTCCGGATCCAGGGGGACCGCCGGGCCACCCGCTTCGGCTACTCCCTGTGGTCGGTCGAGCTGTACGCGGTGCGGGAGTCCGCCACGGGGAACCGGGACGGGCCGGGCGAGCGCGGAGCGCGGGACGACAGGGGGGCGCCGGGCGCGGGGCAGGGCGCGGCGCGGAAGCGGCCCGGGGCGGGCGGCTGAGCGGGCGGCCCCCGTACCGTCCCCGCCCGGCGTCCCGCGTCCTCTCCCCCTCTCCCCCTCCCCCCGGTCCCTCCCCGGTCCCAGGCCCCCCGGCCCGCGCGCCGGGCGCGCGCGTACCGGGGCGGGCGCTCGGTACGCGCGCGCCCGGCAACAACAAAGCCCGGACTCAGACGGCCGATCTGCCGTCGATCCGGGCGAGGTCGTCGTCCGCGCCGAAGGGTTGCAGGTACGGCAACCAGCGCGGATCCCGGTGGCCGGTGCCGATGATGCGCCAGGCCAGCCCTGTGGGCGGCCCCGGTTGGTGGCGCAGCCGCCAGCCCAGTTCCGCCACGTGGTGGTCCGCCTTGACGTGGTTGCAGCGCCGGCAGGCGGCGACCACGTTCTCCCAGACGTGCGGGCCGCCCCGGCTGCGCGGGATGACGTGGTCGACGCTGGTTGCGACGCCACCGCAGTACACGCACCGGCCGCCGTCCCGCGCGAAGAGCGCGCGGCGGGTGAGCGGCACGGTGCCGCGAAAGGGCACCCGCACGAACCGCCGGAGGCGGACGACGCTGGGGGCGGGTATGACGCGGGTTGCGCTGTGCATCAGGGCGCCGGAGTCCTCCAGGCTGACAGCCTTGTCGTTGAGGACGAGAATGAGCGCGCGACGGAGCGGTACGACGCCGAGCGGCTCGTACGACGCGTTGAGGACCAGGACATGCGGCACGGTGCCTCCTTGTACGTCGGCGGCGCGTGGCTCGCGCCGGGACGATCTCCCATCAGTGTGTCCCGTGCCCCCGTGACTCCGCCACCACGACCCCGGAACGCATCGGGCGTGTTTTCCGCCACACCGGCCGTCCCTCGGCTCGATCCCCACCCCACCCGGAACGCCGGGAACCGATACGGCACCCTGGCACGGAATGTGAAGGGCCTGCGCCGTTAGTGTGGTGACCACTTCGCGGGCCTGCCCTGCCGGAGCGTGTCGACGGAAGGTGTATCGAGGGTGGTTCAGCCGTGCTCTTGCTGATCAGTGACGCTCCGGGTCCGGACGAGGACGAGGGCACCTCGCTCCGCGACGCCCGGGAGAAGGCGGGCAACGCCGCGGGCTGGTTCGAGGAGAACTGGTCCACCTGGCTGGCCACCGGGGTGCGGATCGCCCTCATCGTGGTGATCGCCGTGGTGCTGCGCTACGTGATACGGCGGGCCATCACCAAGCTGGTGACGCGCATGAACCAGCGCAACGAGGTCGCCGACAGCGGGAACGCCATCCGCGGCCTGCTGGTCAACTCCGAGCGCAGACGGCAGCGTTCCTCCGCGATCGGCTCGGCGCTGCGCAACATCGCCTCGTTCGTCATCATGGGCACGGCCGCGCTCACCGTGCTCTCCGGGCTGGGGATCAACCTGGCGCCACTGCTGGCGAGCGCCGGAGTCGCCGGTGTCGCGCTGGGCTTCGGCGCCCGCAACCTGGTGACGGACCTGCTGTCCGGCATGTTCATCCTGCTGGAGGACCAGTACGGGGTGGGCGACCGGATCGACGCGGGCGAAGCCTCGGGCGCGGTACTGGAGATCGGGCTGCGGGTGACCAAACTCCGCGGTGACGACGGCGAGATCTGGTACATCCGCAACGGCGAGATCAAGCGGGTCGGCAACCTGAGCCAGGGCTGGTCCACCGCGCATGTGGACGTGGAGGTGCGCAGCTCCGAGGATCTGGACGAGGTGCGCGCGGCGGTCTCCGCCGTCGGGGAGAAGCTGAGCACCTCCGAGCCGTGGGACGAACTCCTGTGGGAGCCGGTGGAGGTGCTGGGGCTGAACGCGGTCTCGCTGGACTCGATGGTCATCCGGGTCTCGGCGAAGACCATGCCGGGCAAGAGCCTGGGCGTGGAGCGGGAGTTGCGCTGGCGGATCAAGAAGGCGCTGGACCAGCGCGGTATCCGGATGGTCGACGCGGAGTCGCTCGCGCTGGAGGCGGGGGTGGGCGTCGTGCTGGAGAAGGAGCGGGAGCGGCGGCCCGGCTTCCCCGCCCAGGGCTGAGGCCGCCCGGCGGGCCGGTTCCCCCGGTCCCGGCCGCCGGTTCGGCTCCGGCCGGGGGCGGTCCTGTCAGCTCCGGCCGTCGAGCCGGAGGCCGAGGTAGACGACGCCGCTGGCGCCCGGCACCGGTATCTCGCGGAAGCCGAGACGGTCGTAGAAGGCGCGGGCGCGGGTGTTCGCCGGGTTCATCCCCAGGTGCACGGCGGGCACGCCGCGTTCGGTGAGGGCCGTGTGGAACCGCGTCATCAACGCCCGGCCCAGGCCCCGCCCCTGGCCGCGCGGCAGCAGGTCGATGTGGAGGTGGGCGGGGTGCCCGGCGAGTTCGGGCACGAGCATCCCCTCGGGGTGGTGCAGGATCCGCGCCAGCCGCTCGTCCGGCTCGGGCTCGGCGTCACCGGACGGCGGCGGGGGCTCCGGGAAGCGGGCGCCGACCCGTGGCAGCCACCGCTCGCGGTAGGCGCGGACGTAGCCCTCGGTGTCCGCGGTGCCCAGGACGTAGCCGAAGACGCCTCCGGCGTCCTCCGCCACGAAGACCAGCTCCGGCTCCAGTTCGGCGTACGGACCGGCGTAGACGCTGGGCAGCAGCTCGGGCCACCGGTAGGCGCCGGTCGCGTCCGCGCCGCCCAGGCCGGTGCGGACGCAGACGTCGTAGAGCGCCGTCAGGTCGTCGGGCCGGTAGGGGCGGATCGTCACCTCGGCGCCGGACGGGCCACCGTCCGGCTGACCGGTCTCGGTCATCGCGCGCTCCTTCCGCCGCCCACCGCACCGCGACCGGGACGCCCGCCACGGGGGCGGGCGTCCCGGCGCGCGGTCAGGAGCGGTGCAGCGTGATCGTCGTCCACGCGCCGACGTGGACGCGGTCGCCGGCCTTCAGCGGGACGGGGACGTAGGGCTGGATCGGGTCCTCGGCGAGGTTGATCGTGGTGCCGTTCGTCGAGTCCTGGTCCACGACGGACCAGCTGCCGTCCGGCTGCTGCACGAGCACGGCGTGCTGGTGCGAGACGCCGGGATCCTCCGGGGGGAGCGCCAGGTCGATGTCCGGCGCCTCCCCGGTGGAGTGGCGACGGCGCCCGATGGTGATCTGGTTGCCGCTGAGCGGGAGTTGCTGCTCCTGCGGCTGGCTGGGCAGGTTGAGCGCGGCCGCCTCCGGCCCGCTGCGGTGCATCATCGCGGTGAAGTACTCGCGGTCCGGCGCGATCACGGCCAGCCAGCCGCCGCCGGGCGGCTGACCCGGCTGACCCGGCTGACCCAACTGCTCCGGCATGCCGGGCGGCTGGCCCGACATGCCCGGCTGGTGCGGACCGCCGGGCTGGTGCGGTCCCGGCTGGCCCATCGGTCCCGGCTGGCCCGGTACCCCGGGCTGGCCGGGCTGCGGCTGGCCCGGCTGGCCGGGGTGACCCGGCTGACCCTGCTGGTCCGGCATCCCCGGCTGGCCCGGGCCGCCCGGCATTCCGGGACCACCCGGCATGCCCGGCTGCGGCTGGCCGGGGTGGCCCGGCTGACCGGGAGCGCCCGGGTGTCCCTGCTGGTCCGGCTGCCCCGGTCCGCCGGGCTGGCCTGGTCCACCAGGCTGGCCGGGCTGACCCGGGTGACCGGGCTGGCCCGGGTGGTCCGGCATCCCCGGCTGACCGGGAAAGCCCGGCTGACCCGGGTGGCCTGGCTGACCGTGCTGGCCGGGCTGACCCGGCTGCGGCTGCCCTGGCTGCGGCTGGCCTGGCTGGCCAGGGTGACCCGGCTGGCCGTGCTGGCCGTGCTGGCCGGGGGGGCCCGGCTGCGGCTGGTACGGGTGCGGCGGGCGCTCGGGCTCGCCGGAGCCGCCCGGCGGCGGCAGCATCCAGTCACCGGTGGGCTGGGCGGGCTGCGGCGCCGAAGGCGCCCCCGGCTGCTGCCCGTTGGGCCCGCCGTACGGGGAACCGCCCTGCGGGCCGGGCTGCTGCGGATCGCCCGGACCGGCCCCCGGGCCACCCGGCTCCTGCCGCGCGCCGGGGTAGCCGGGCTGTCCCATGGCTCCGGGGTGCTCCCCCGGATGCCCGGGCTGGCCCGGCTGGCCCGGCTGGCCCGCCAGGCTCGGGTTCTGGGGGCCCGGGTTCTGGTGGGGGCTCTGGTTCGGGAAGCCGTAGCCGGTCGGTGGCTGCGGCTGGCCGGGGGCGACGCCGCCCGGCGGAACGGGCTGGCCGGGCTGTGGCTGCCCCGGGCCCCCGGGCTGGCCGTACCCGCCCGGTCCTCCGGCGCCCCGCGGGGCCGCGAAGTGGAAGCGGCACTGCTCGCAGAAGGGCGCCTGCGCCTCACGCGGGGTGCCGCACTGCGGGCACCGCTCGGGCTGGCCGGGCACCCCCGGGTTGGGGTAGCCGTAGGCCGGTCCGGGCGCGGGCTGGCCGGGGGCGCCGTGCGGCGCGGGGTAGCCGTAGCCGGGGCCTCCCTGCCCCGGCGGCGGAGGGGACGGCACGGCGCCACCGGCGGGTGCGGAGTGCGCGCTCATCCGGTGGCCGCACACCTCACACCAGTCGTCGGCCGCCGACTGGTGGCCGTTCGGGCAAGTCGGCATGGTGAATGCCTCCCCCTCCGTCACTTGCGTCTCGTACCTCGGTACCGCTTACTTCCTCGTGACGCGGACCGTCTTGGTGGACCGTGTCTCAAGCGTCATCTCGTCGGCCTCGGCGACCTGTGTCCTGAGTCGAACAGTACCCGCCACCGCGTCCACCACGTCCACCACCTTGGACAGCAATGCGGCAGTATCCGCGTTTCCCGAGGAGTGCGCCAGGGCCACCGCTCGGCCGAGTTCGGCCACGGCGCCCACCTCGTCGCCCGATTTCCGCATATCCAGGCCGCGTTGGATGGCCCGGGCCAGTTCGGCCTGGCCCGTGTAGTGCGCCACGGCCGGATCGAGGGCCGTGGAGACGGTCACGTCGTCCGTCCACACCGCGCGGACCAGGCCCTGGGCGAGCGTCTCGCCGCCTCCCGGGGCGGGCCGCTCCAGGGACACCCGGGCGGCGAGCATCTCGCTGCCCGGCGCGGCCGCCGGGACCCGCACACAGAGATGTACGTCACGCGACTCGTCGCCCCAGGAGCCCGTGGGGTAGTCCAGGGTGCGCGGGCCGGACGCCACCGCACGGCCGGTCAGGTCCCGTACGGTGGGCGCGACCTGCCGGACGAAGACGACGTGGGCGCCCTCGGGCAGCCACAGCCGCAGCGCCACGTCGGCGACGCCCTTGCCGACGGCGGCGGACATCAGCGCGGTGAAGTCGGCGGTGAGCCGGTCGGGATCGGCGACGATGTCCGCCGTGCCGAGGAGCGCCGAGGCGATCTCGGTGACCTCCGCGACCTCCCAGTCGGTGCCGACTCCCCGCGCGTCACAGGTGAACCGGCCCGCGCAGTCCGCCAACGCGGCGCGCAGCGCCGCCGGTTCCTCGTGCTCGTTACGCCCGTCGGTCAGCAGGATCCCGTGCCGGACGGGCGCGTCGGCGGTGCGCAGCAGCCGGTCGGCCAGCCGCAGCCAGCCGCCGATCGCGGTGCCGCCCCGGGCGGTCAGCCCCTCCAGCGCCCGCTTCGCGGCGGCCCGGGTGGCGGGCCCGGCGACGGCCAGCCCGCCACCGCCGGGGAACACCTCGGCCGCCCGGTGGGTACCGGCGACGACGGCGAAGGAGTCGCCGTCCCGCAGGGTGTCGAGGGCGGCGGCGGTGGCGGCGCGGGCGTTGCGCAGCTTCGCGGGCGGATAGTCCATGGAGCGGGAGCAGTCGACCATCAGCACCACGGCGGCGCTCCCGCCCGCGGTGGGGTCCCCGGGGCCGGTGACGGTCAGCGGCGCGCCGCCGCTGGTGCCGCCGCCGGTCGAGGTGAGGCTGACGACGGCGTGCACGTCGCGCCCGCCGTCCGGCAGGTACCGGTTCTGCCGGACCTCCAGCGCGAACCGCGGGATGTTCGACTTGGCGAAGGTGGCCATCAATCGCGCCCCCGCTCCGCGCGCGGCCACAGCGGGGCCCTCGGACGTGCGTCACTCACCGTGCTTCCCCCCGTGCTCCGTGGTGCGCGCGGCACGCGCGGTGCCGTGCGCGCCGGTCGTGCTCCGCCGTGGCGACCGCCACCGCCGGTGGATCCGGTCGCTGGTCCCGCTGGTCCCGCTGAACTGACGGAAACCGCCCGCCGGTTCCGCCCGGCTCCCCCGTCGTCCCGGCCGGTCCGGTGGTCTTTCGGCGCCCCCGGCGCCGGGCGGCGCCCGGGGGTGTGGCCGGGACGCCGACCGCTCGGCGTCCCACCGGGTTCAGGACGATCCTGCCCGGGCGGGCGGCGCCGGGAACGGTACGACGGCCACTGTTACGTTGTCGTGGCCCCCGCCGTCCAGCGCGTAGCCGACGAGGTGCTGGGCCGAGTGCAGGGGGCGGGCGGCGGCGTCCTGCGGCACGGCGGACGCCATCTCCTCGGCCGACTCCGCGTAGTTCCACAGACCGTCGGTGCAGACCACCACGACGCCCGGATCCTCCAGCCGGAACGAGGCGGTGTGCGGCTCGACCTCGTAGGCGTCGGCGCCGAGCCAGCCGGTGATGGCGTGCGCCCGGCGGTCGGCGTACGCCTCGGCCTCGTTCATCAGCCCGGCGGCGACCATCTGCGCGGCCCAGGAGTCGTCCTCGGTGAGCCGGGCCGGGGCGACGGCGCGGTCCTCGGGCACCCAGTAGGCGCGGCTGTCCCCGACCCAGCCGACGGTGAGGATGCCCTCCGAGACGAGCACGCTGACCACGGTGCAGGCCGGGGAGTTCTTCGACGGCTCGTTCGGTCCCTCCGCGGCGAGCGCGGTGACCGCCTCGGCGGCGTCCAGGACGGCGTCCCGCATCGCCCGGGCGGCGTCGGTGCCCTCGGCGAGCGCGATGCACAGCGAGTCGCGCAGGGTGCGGCAGGCGGTGGCGGACGCCTCGTCGGAGCGGGTGGCGGAGGAGACGCCGTCGCAGACCACGGCGACCGTGGCGGGGTCGCCGTCGGCCGTCTGGGACTCGGCGATGGCGAAGAAGTCCTCGTTGCGGTGGTGGCGCAGCCCCCGGTCACTGGCGGCGGCCACCCCGGGCAGCTGTCGCTCCATGTGGTCCCGCGCGGCGGGCTGTTTGTGCCCGCAGTGCTCGCAGTACCCGTCGTCGTCGATGGCGCCGGTGCCGCAGGCCACACAGCGGGGGCCGAGCATCTCCGGCTGCCCGGACTCCAGCGTCTCGATGTCGGCTCCGGAGGACTCGGTGGCCCCCTGCCCGGCGCCGGTGAGGTCGACGAGGGTCGGCTCGGGGGCGGCGGCCGCCCGCGCGGCCTCACCCGGCCCGTCCCGCTCGCCCGATCCGCCCGTCCCTTCCCGTCCACCCGACGCGCCCTGTCCGGCGGGCCGTTCGGCGGGGGCGCCGGGCTCGTCGAGCAGGGTGCGGGGGTCGGCGGTGCGCGGATCGCGCGGCCCGGACCGGGGCGGGACGGCGGGTTCGACGATCTCGGCGGCCTCGGCCCCGGCGGGTTCAGCCGGTTCGGCGGGTTCGGGCGCTTCGGTGCGGCCAGCCGCTTCGGCGGGCTCGGAGGCGGTGTCCGTGGGGGGCGTGGCGGGTTCGGGGGCCGACCGTGCGGGGGGCAGCGGGAAGTCCTGCTCGGTCGCGGGTTCCCGGGAGCCCACCCGCTCCGCGTCGCCGGGCGAGCGCCGCGCGGCGTCGCGGGACGGCTTCCCCTTCCGCGGCGACCGGGACGCGCCGGGACCCGCCGGGGTGCTTCCCGGGCCTCCGGAGTCGCTGGCCTCACCCGAACTCGCGGAACCGTCCTGGCTCGTGGCGCCGGAGCCCACGGCACCGGCCGAACGGGCGGCGAGCCGAACCTGGTTCAGCGGGAGCGTGGGCCGATCACCCCGCGTGTCCCGGTCCGTCTGTCCGGCGGAGCGGCGGGCCGCCTCGGCCAGGTCGGTGCCGCAGGCGTCGCAGAACCGGTCCCCCGGTTCGAGCGGCTCCGCGCAGCTGGGACAGGCGGACAGTTGGTCGAGCTGTGGCATGGTCACACCCACGTCCTGGGGCGGAAACGGTTCGCTCGTTCCACCAGTTCATTCCTCTCGGTACCGGACCGCGCGAGGCGCGCGAGCACGCGGTAGCCGCGCTCCAGCCCGGAGCGCAGCCCGTTCTCGTCCATCGTGCAGCCCAGCAACATCACGCTCGGCGTGGACGTTCCGGTTCCCCCGGCGGGTGCCCCGGCCCGTCCCGCGAGCGTCCAGTCCAGCGCGCTGCCCAGCACCTCGGCGCTCAACTCCTCCCGGCGGACCGCGTCCAGCCCGAGGGGCCGCAGCCGGTCGATCTGGTCCGCCGCAGCGTACAGGTCCGGCAGCAGGGGCTCGTCGGCGGCCCGGTGACGCAGCCGGGCCCGTACGGCGGCGACCCGGGCGGGCACGTAGTGGATGGAGGTCTCCGGCACCGACTCCAGCACCTCCACCGCGCCGGGCCGGTCGCCCCCGGCGAGCCGGACCCGGGCCAGGCCGAAGGCGGCGCTGACGTACGCCGGGTCGGCCACCCACACCAGACGGTAGAACTCGGCCGCGTTGTCCCACTGCCCGAGCGTCTCCGCGCAGCAGCCGAGCGCCAGCTTCGGCGCGGTCTCACCGGGGAAGGCGTCGTAGACCGCGTCGAAGGCGAGCGCCGCCGTCTCCCGGTCGCCCCCGGCCAGCGCGCACAGCCCGCGGTACCAGACCACCCGCCAGTCGTCCGGGTGCCCCTCCTCCACCGCGGTCAGCCGGGTCGCCGCGCGCACCACCGAGGGGTCGACCGCGCCCGCCGGACCGGCGCCGGCGGCAGCGTCGGAGGACGAACCCGGCAAACCGTCCGGGGAGGAACCGGAGAAGCCGCCCGGGGAGGAAGGGGGGTCCATCACCGGGGTGTCGGGGGGGAGTTCGAGCAGCCCCCGCACCTCGCGCAGGCTCAACTCCAGTGACGGGCCCGGCGCTCCGCGCAGCGCGGCCAGCGACTCCTCGGGACCGGCGGCCGGAAGCGCCGCGAGGAAGGCGGCGTTGGGGTCGGCCGGGTCGACGCGGGGCAGCGGCAGCGCCAGCGCGGTACGGCGCGGGGACAGGGGGACGAGCGGGAGCGCGGCGAGCCCCACCGCCCCCTCGCCGTCGCCCGCGCCCTCGAAGGCGCCCGCGTCCGTCCCGCCGCCGCCCACACGGTCGTTGGCGCCGTCGGCGGTGGAGCGGGGGGCGGCGGGACGGCGCCGCCGGAGTCGGCCGCGTCGGCCGCGTTCCCGGCGGGTGGCGCCACGCGCCGGGCGGCGGGCGCCGAGCAGCGAGGCGTCCCCGGTGCCGGGGGTGAGCAACTCGGTGCTGGCCACGCGGAGTTCCGGGGTGAAAAGGGTGGACAGCGCGGGCCGGGGCCGCCCGCTGCCCAGCGCGACCACCTCACGCAGCACCCCCAGCAGCTGGTCGGCCATCTCCCGGGCGGAGGCGAACCGGCGCTGCGGATCGGGGTCGGTCGCGCGCGCCAGGAACCGGTAGTAGGACTCGAACTTCCGGAAGACCGCGACGTGTTCGGGGTCCGGCAGGGAGTCCACGTAGACGCTGGTGTAGCCCTGGAAGTCGAGGGTGAGAACGGCGAGGGTACGGGCCACGGTGTACAGGTCGGAGGCCACCGACGCGCCGTGCGCGGCGACTTCGGGCGCCTGGTAGCCAACGGTTCCGTAGATGGGGCTCTCGTCGTCGTCGGCCCGGCGCACCGCGCCCATGTCGATCAGCTTGAGACGGCCGTCCTGCTGGATGGCGTTGTCTACCTTGAAGTCGCAGTAGAGCAGCCCGCGTTCGTGCAGATGCCCCAGGGCCTCCAGCGCCTCGATGCCGTAGGCGCACGCCTGGTCGACGGGGAGCGGGGCCCGCCCACCGTCCGGAGCGCGCCGCGCGTTGGCGATGTCCTTGAGGGACCGGCCCCCGACGTACTCCATGACGATGTAGCCGTCCAGGGTGCCGTCCCGCGGGTCCGGATGCTCGACGAAGTTGTAGATGCGGACGATGTTGGCGTGCTCGATCTCCGCGAGGAACCGCCGCTCCGCGATGGCCGCGGCCATCGCGTCCTCGTCCCCCGTGTCCAGCAGGCCCTTCAGCACCACCCAGCGGTGGGCGACCGCCCGGTCCACGGCGAGGTATATCCACCCGAGGCCGCCGTGCGCGAGACAGCCCGCGATCTCGTACTGCCCGTGCACCACCTCGCCCGGCCGCAGTTTCGGCACGAAGGAGTACGGGCGGCCGCAGCGGGTGCAGAACCCCGCCGTCCGGCCAGCCCGGCCCGCCCTGGAGCGGCCCACCGGGAAACCGCAGTCGCCGTTGCCGCAGAACCGCTTGCGCTCGGGCACCTCCGGGTCCGTCAGCACCACCGAGGCGGGATCGGCGCGCGGCACCTCGGGAACGGCCACCAGGCCCAGGCCCAACTCCCCCCGGCCGGACGAGGAACCCGTCGGGCGGCTACCGCGCGCGGAGACCGACGGGGCCGAGCCACGCGCCGCGCCCGGCAGGCGTCCGGAGACCGACCGGCGCGAACCCCGGGACCCCCTCGACCCCCCGGAACCGCGGGAACCAGAAGAGCCCGCGGAACCAGGTGCCTCCGGTGAACCCGAAGAGCCCGACGAACTCGACGGAGAGCGGCCCGCGTTGCCGGGCGAACGGCCCCAACCGGCGGGCGAGCGCCGCGCGTCGGACGGCGCGCGGACCACGGCGCCCCGCGTCCCGGCGGCGGACCCGCCCCCCGAAGACGGCGGGGCCGCCACGGACGGCCCCGCCGCGAGCCGCCCGGGCCGGGCCAGCACCGCCGTGAGCACGGTGCGCGCCGGGCCGAGGTACCCGTCCGGCGCCACCGGCGGCGCCATCCCGCACACCGCGCAGAACAGCAGCCCCGCACCCACATCCACGTACTCCCCCGCACAGGACGGGCGCTGGCAGCTCCCCGGCGCCACCACACCGGCCTCCCCGCCCAACTCCCCGGCCCGCGCGGGAACCAGCTCCCCGCCCGGCTCCCGGATCGCGTCCCCGTTCACGCTTCCTCCCTGCCCTCCGCCCACCCGGTCTCCCCCGGCTCGGCCCGCTCCAGCGGCTCCCCCGCCGCGGACGACAGCGTCTCCCGCGCCGCCGCCCGGTAGCGCCGCACCGCGCTCTCCGCGGCCCGCAGATCACACGGCGCGCTCCACAGCATGCGGCGCGCCATGTCGTACCGCTCGGCGAGGAACCGGTCGCCCGACCTGCCGTGCCGCGCCAACTCCGCCCGGCAGGAGTCCAGTCGCCCCCGCAGCTCCGCACGGACCGCCAACGGAGCCGTCACAGCCGACAGTTGATCCCGCGCCCGCTCCAGCTCCTGTTCGGCGCGCTGCTCCAGGCTCTCCAGCAGCGGCGACAGCAGATGCCACTGGGAACGCCGACGGTAGTCCGCCGCCCGGATCAACTGCTCCTGGAGAGCGGCCGGCGGCCCACTGACCGCCGGAACCTCCGAAGCGGCGATCTTCGCCAGCACCTCACCCCGCGCCGTCCGCGCCTCCGCCAGGGTGCGATCGGCGCGCGAGAGCAGGTCCCGCAGCTTCATCAGCCGCTGCTCGGCGTCCTGCCGGACCCCGATCACCGCGTCGATCTCCCGCCGCACGTCCTCCAGCGCACGGGCCGCCGCGTCGTACCGCGCGGTGTCCGGACGCCCGCCACCCGGCGCGCTGCTACCCCCCGCCGGAACCCAGAAGGCCAGCGGATCCCGCAGCACCTCGGCGCGGAGCACGGTCAGTTCGGCGGTGGTCCGCTCCAGGTCGTCCCCCGCCGGATGCTCACCGGGACGCACCCCCACCGAGTGCGCCAGCGACCGCACCCGCTGGAGCTCGGCGGAGAGCAGATCGATACGGGCGGGCAGCGCCGACCACACCGAGTCCGCCGCCGCCACCACGTCCAGCGCCTGCGCGTACCAGCTGTTCATCCGCTCCACCAGCTGCGCCAGCGTCAACTGCTCAGCGAGCCGGGCCCCTTCACCCCCGCCACCGGAACCACCCGGCTCCCCCGGATCCAGCAGCCCCACCGGCGGGGCGGGCGGCCCCCCACCCGGAACGCTCAGGGTGCCGCGCAACAGACCGGTCAGCTCCGCCAGTTCCGCACGGCTCGGTGACCGCCGCCGACCCCGCAGCTCATGCGCGGCCTTCAGCGCGGCGGTGTACCGGTCGAAGGTCTTCCACAGCAGGGTGGCGATCTGGTCGGCCCGCGCCCAGCGGCGCTCGGTGACGCCGGACAGCCGGGCACCCTCCAGCAAACGCCGCCCGGCGTGGTCCTGGAGCGCGAGCAGGGAGGACTCGACCGCCTCGTACTCGGCGTCCAGCCGCTCCAGTTCACGGTCCACCTCCTCCGGGCTCATCACCGGCCCGGCGGGCCCCACCGACCCCATCGAATGGATCACCTCGCTGCCTCTCTCCCGCGTCCGCACTCGGTGGGCCGGACGGCGCGGCACAGGGGTGTGCCGACCGCCTCGACCGCGCTCAGGGAGGCCACCGCCGTCAGTCCCCGTAGACCGGCTTGGGCGGCGAGGGCTCCTTGCCGTCTTCCGTACCCATCATCTCGTCGGCCAGCCACTCCCGGTACGAGCTGCGCCACGCCGAGTCGGCGCCGCCCTTCCGGTATTCCTCCAGCACCCGGTTCACCCTGCGCACCAGATCCCGGTCGGCCGGGTTCATCGCGACACCGTACGGCTCCACCGTCGCCGGCTCACCGACGAGTTCGACGGACGGGTCCTGCGCGGCCTGCCCGGCACCGAGCGCGCTGTCGGTCACCGTCGCGTCCACCGTGCCCAGTTGCATCCGCACCAGACAGTCCAGCTGGTTGGGCACCGTCACCGAACGGGCCCCCAGCGCACGGACCTTCCTCGTCCGCATCAGCTTCTCCGCCGTCGACCCCCGGGCGTAGCACAGCCGTTCGCCGCGCAGACTGCCGTCGAACCCCTTGACGCGCGCCCCCTCCTTCGGAGCGACCAGCTGCTGGCCCGCCTCGAAGTACGCAGTGGAGAACGCCACATCGTCCCGGCGGTCACAGGAGATCGTCATCGTCCGCACCACCATGTCGACCTCGCGGTCCCGTATCGCGGCGACCCGCCGCTCGGTCGGCACGGGCCGGTACACGATCTCCGGATCCCCACCCAGCAGATCCTCCGCGATCGCCTCCACCAGGTCGATGTCGAACCCGCGCAGCCTCCCCGACGCCGGATCCCGGTACCCCCACAGATAGCTGTCCTGGTCCACCCCGACCACCAGCCGCTCCGCCTTCCGCACCCGCTTGACCGCCCGCCCCGCCTTCCTCGACGGCTTCAGGCTCGCCACCGCCCGCGCGCCCTCCACACCCTCCCGGCAGCCCTCGCCCCCCGAACTTCCCCCATCTCCCGGGTTCCTGGGCTCCTCGGGGGCCGTGGCCCCGGACTCCCCCGAGGCCGACAGCCGCTCCCCCGCCCCCTCCGCGTCCGCCACGGCCGGTCCCGGCGCCGCGCGCAACGTCACCCCCAACACCCCGGCCACCAACGCCAGTCCAGCCACCGCCACCAGCAACGACACCCCGGAACGCGAACCCCCGCCCCGCGCCCCACGCCCCGGCGACTCCCTCAGCCGCACGGCCGAAAGCTCCGTCTCCGCCCAACTCCCCGTACGCCAACGGTCGATCGGCGACACCCAGCCCATCAGCCCCGCAGACGTGGGCCGTTCACCCGGCGAACGCTCCCTCCAACGCCCGCCCCGCCCTCCGGAACCCGCCCCTCTGCCAGACTCACCGGCCCGGCCGCCCCGCTCCACACTTCCCATAGCTCCCCCTCGTCCCAGCTATCGGTACTCGGCGAGTCTCCGCCCGATCCCCCACAGCGCCGCCCCCGCACCCAGCACCGCCAACACGACGGCGCCCAGCGGCAGTCCAGCCAGCGCCCCCCGGCCACCCTCCGCAGCCCGCTCGAACTCCCGCTGCTCATGCGCGCTCGCCTCGGCCAGCCCAGCGTCCACCCGCTCGAACGACTCCCGCGTGCTGCCCTTCTCCCCGATGACCATCGTCAGCGCCGCGTCGTAGGAACCCCCCGCGTCCCGCTCCCGCGCCTCCGCGTGCCGCTCATCCCACTCCCGCAACGCCTTCCGCACCGCCCGCACCGGCTTCCGCCCCCGCTCGTCGTCGGCCAGCCGCAACGCCTCGTTCAGACGACCCGCCGTACCCTCCCGCCAGTCGGGCGCCTTCCCCACCAGACCGGCCACCTCACGCCGGAAACTCCGCTCGTACTCCTCACCCGCGCCCCGCGCCACCATCGCCATGTTCTCGTCCCCCCGGGCCTGAAGCGCCCCGATCCAGGCCGCGTTCAGCGCCTGAAGGGACCGGGCGCCCCGCACGTCCGAGGTGTCCAGCTGGGCCCGCGCCACCGCGTGCCCAGCCGACAGCCACACCAACAGCGCCAGCGACGCCGCCGTCGCCCCCGCCAGCCCCGGACTGACCACCCGGTTCGTCCGCCGGTACTCCCGCCGCTGCGCCCAGCCCAGCGCCGCGACCACCGCGACCCCCAGCCCCATCGCCAGCCACGGCCACGCCCTGGCCGCCGCGTAGTCCGCGTTCAGCCGGGCGGTCTCCGCCGTGTACAACTTCCGGGCGGCCGGAAGCATCTCCGTCCGCAACTTGTCGTTCGCGTGCCGCAGATAGGCGCCGCCCAGCGGCAGCCCCTGCCGGTTGTTGGCCCGCGCCGCCTCCACCAACCCCGTGTACACCGGCAGTTGCTGATTCAGCTTGCTGATCTGACGCCGCGCCGACGGCGAACTCTCCGAGTTCGACGCCGCCTTCGTCAACAGTCGCGACGCGTCCGCCACATCCCGGTCGTAACGGCGACGCAGCTCGCGCGGCTCGTCACCCCCCGCCAGGAACCCCGCCGACGCCGTGGTCCCCGCGTCCGCGAGCGCCCGGTGGACCTTCGCCGCGTCCGCGCTCAGCGGCTGACTCCGCTCCACCACCCCGTCCGCCGCCTCGGCGCGCTGCGCCATCTGCCAGCACGCCACCGCGCCGAACAGCACCGCCGCCACCGCCAGCACGGCCGCCGTGAGCCGCAGACCCCCCGGCTCCGTCGCCGCGGCCCAGCGGAACCGGCGCAGCACCCCGGCCCGGCCCGCCCCGCCGCCAGAGGCGGCGGCCGGCGCCCCACCGGAACGCCGTCCCAACGGGCCCGGTCCGCCCGTCGGTTCGCCCTCGGCCGCCCCGTCCGGCGGA
The DNA here is from genome assembly GCF_013450295.1 of Streptomyces sp. AJS327. Classification (GTDB taxonomy): domain Bacteria; phylum Actinomycetota; class Actinomycetes; order Streptomycetales; family Streptomycetaceae; genus Streptomyces. Next base: position 617,093 of record NZ_SKBR01000001.1, on the reverse strand, counting down.
GCCACCGGCCGGTCGGCTGTCGACTGTGCCACGGTTCCCGTCCTCCCCCCCTGGTCGCCCGCCAGCCCCCACGACCGTCCATCGACGGCCGCACGGTTCGCGAACAGCCGTCCGTCGCCCCGACGTTGGGCACCGACGCCACCATCCGGCGCGGCGACGCCATACCCGGGGGCCACAACAAGCCATTATGGCCGGGCTTTTCGCCAGTCACCCGGCATTGGCCGTATCCCGTCCCCCGTGCGGCAACACCGGCCGTCCCGCCCGGCAGCCGCCGCACCCGACCGGCGTCCGGCACCGCGACCCGCCCCCGCCACCCACCACGCGCGGCGCTCACCGTCCGGTTCCCGCCACCCCCGGCACCGGGCCCCGCCCGCCCCGGACCTCACCCACACCGGAGCCGGGCCCCACCCGTCCCGGTGGAGCCCCGGTCCCACCCCGACCAGCGGCCCCGAGCACCACACCGGCCACCAGCACCAGCGGCGGCCCTCCCCATGGGGGAGGGAACGGTGACGGGCCACCGGCACCGGGACCGGGGGCGGCGGCCGCCGCCCTCCCACTCCTCGCGGCTTCCCCACCGTCTCCGTACGCCGCACCGTCAGACCGCTCCGTCCAGCCCGAGACCGCCACCCCACCTGACCGGACCCGCCGGGCCCCGCCACCACGCCGGTCCCCAACCCGCGCCCGGCGGCCCGGTCCCCCAACCCGACCGGGGCCCGGGCGCTCCCCACGGAGACCCGGTCCCACCGCGGATCCGGTCTCGCGCGGCGCGGCGGGACGCAGCACAGTGGAGACATGCCTGACGCCACCGGCCTCGTCCAGGAGATCGCCGCCGACGGTTCCCTCACCGACCCCCGCTGGCGCGCCGCCTTCACCGAGGTGCCCCGCGAGCTGTTCGTGCCCTACTACTACGCACCGGCGCTCGGCGGCTACGAACGGCTCTGGCGCGACGACCCCGACCGCCGGGGCCGCCAGCGGTGGCACGACGGCGTCTACCAGGACGTACCGCTCGCCACCCGGGTCCGGGACGGCGAGCTGATCTCCTCCAGCAGCCAGCCCTCCCTGATGGCCCGGATGCTGGAGTACCTCGACGTCCGGGACGACTCGCGCGTCCTGGAGATCGGCACCGGCCCCGGATACAACGCGGGCCTGCTCTGCCACCGTCTCAGCGACGCCCGGGTGACCACCGTCGACATCGACCCCGACATCACCGAGGACGCCCGCCGCCACCTGGAGGCCGCCGGATTCCACCCGCACGTCGTCACCGGCGACGGCGCCCTCGGCTGCCCGGAGCACAGCCCGTACGACCGGATCATCGTCACCGTCGGCATGCCGACCATCCCCGACGCCTGGCTCCGGCAGTGCGTCCCCGGAGGGCTGATCGTCACCCCGCTCGCCACCGGCCTCCTCGCCCTCCACGTCACCGACGCCACCCACGCCTCCGGCCGCTTCCTGCCCACCCCCGCCTTCTTCGTCCCGCTGCGGGGCCACAGCCAGGACGCCGGACTCACCGAGGGCACGTTCGCCGACGTACCCACCGACGCCCTCCGCGAGGACTCCTTCCACTTCCTCCGCGCCCTCAGCGAGCAGTGGCTCGGCCCGAACGAGGCCTACACGCTCTGGCACAACGAGGGACGCCCGGCCCGCCCCCGCTACGGGGTGACCATCGACGGCGAGGACCGCTGGGCCTGGCTCGACTCCCCCGAAGGCCCCCACCGCTGGCCCATCCCCTGAGCCCGGCCCCGGCGCCCGGCTCCCCGAGTCCGGTCCCTGAGCCCAGCGCCTGAGCCCAGCCCTCCGAGTCCGGTGCCTGAGCCCAGCCCCCGGCTCCGGCCCCCGAGTCCCTCCGGATCCGGGGAGCGGCCCGAGGAAAGGGGGCGGTCTGCGACCATGGTGGGGTGATGGAAATCCCACGCGGCAGCTTGCAATCGCAGACCTTCTACGAACAGGTCGGCGGCGAGGAGACCTTCCGCCAGCTCGTCCACCGCTTCTACCAGGGCGTCGCCGACGACCCGCTCCTGCGGCCGATGTACCCGGAGGAGGACCTCGGCCCGGCCGAGGAGCGGCTCACGCTGTTCCTCATCCAGTACTGGGGCGGACCACGCACCTACAGCGAGCAGCGCGGCCACCCCCGACTCCGCATGCGCCACGCCCCGTTCACCGTCGACAAGGCGGCGCACGACGCCTGGCTGCGGCACATGCGGGACGCTGTCGACAGTCTGGACCTCACGCCCGAACAGGACCGGACCCTCTGGGACTACCTGGTCTACGCGGCCGGGTTCATGATCAACTCGCCGGACTGAGCGGATCCCGTCCCTCTCCCAGCACACACCCACCACCCCGCACACCGCGTACGCAGGGCGCGTACACCCCGACCGGGCGCCCGGGGAACGGGCACCACACGGTGGAGCACCTTCTGGTCAGGCGGCTTCAGGTCGGGCACCTCGCGGTGGGGCGGCTCGTGGTCGGGGCACCCTCTGGCCGGGCGCCTTGCAGTGGGGCGCCTTGCAGTGGGGCGCCTTCAGGTCGGGCAGCGTCTGGCCGGGCGGCTCGCCGTGGGACCTTGCCGTGGGGGACCTTGCCTTGGGGACCTTCAGGTCGGATGCCTTCAGGTCGGGCGCCTCACGGTCGGGCTCCCGCCCCGGCGTGGGGCGGCGTGCCGGAGCCCGGACTCCGCGGCTGCGAATCCGGGCTCCTCCACCATCCGGCCGCCCTCGGCCGTCACGACACGTGGCCGCCAGCCCACCGGGACGCGGCGGGCTCACGACCGGATCGCCCGGACCCGGACGGCAGCGGGATCGTCGCGGACAGCACCGGATCGCCCCGCTCCGGTTCGTCCCGGGCACCGCCGGTTCGCCCCGGCGACGATTCGTCCCGGGCCTCATCGGTCACCCGGCAGCGATTCGTCCCCGGCTCCGACTCCGGACCGTACGGGCGCCACCGGTCCATCGGTCTCCGGACCATCCCCGCGAGCCCCGCCGGCGGGCCGCGCCTGGCGGCCGCCCGCCCGCGTCACGGCAGGCCGCGGCGCACCGCTCACACCGGGGTGACGCTCAGTCCCGGCTCCGCCGTCCCGGCCCGCACCACCACCGAGCCGTGCCCGGTCCGCAGCCGCAGCCACCGGCCGGTCTCCAGCAGCGACACCGGACGCGTGCCCCGGAGGAGCCCCAGCGCGTGCGCCGCGTGCACCGCCCGCAGCGGCAACCCCGAACGTCCCAGCGGCCGGGACCAGATCTCCTCGGCCAGTCCGTCCAGCGCCTCCCGCGACCGGCCCTCCGCGGGCAGCCGCTCCGCACGCTCCCTGAACTCCCCCACCGCGGCCACCGCGACGGTCCGCACCGCGTCCACCGGCACCTCGCCCCGAGCTGACCAGCCCGACCGCGGCGGCAGCACCCCGGCCCACGCCGGACCCGTCACCGGCGCGGGCAGGATCACCGTCTCCCGCGCGTCGTCCACGCTCTCCAGCAGCTCACCGGCCGAGACCGTGACGTCCCGGCTGACCGGCTCCAGCAACCGTGCCGTCCGCACCGCCAGCACCTCGAACCGCGCTGGCTTCGCGAAGAAGCCGACCACGCCGTCCGCCGCCTGCACCCGGACCGCGGCGGCCCGCTCCCAGCGCAGCAACCGGCCGAGGAACTCCGCCAGCCCCGCGGCCTCCCCCGGATCCGCGAGGACGAGCCGGCTAACCGCAGTGGCTGTCATCCACGTATCCCTCCAGAAAGGCCCGTTCACCGGCGGTCATCCGGCGCGGCCGACCACGCTCCAGGTCGTACGGCACGATGACCGTCGTCGCCCGGACATACAGGCCGCCCGCCCCGGACCCCGCAGCGGCGGGTTCCGGGGACTCCGACGAACCGTCCCTGATCTCGTAGGCGACCGTCGCCGACGCGGCGGTGAGCTTCGTTACCCAGGTCTCTATGGCAACCGGCTCGTGCCGGTGCACCAACGGCCGCAGATAGTCGATCTCGTGCCGCGCCACCACCGCGCCGCCACCGAACGCGGACGAGTCGACCTCCCGGGCCGCCCGGAACATGAAGTCAATACGCGCCTCCTCCAGGTAACGGAGGAACACCACGTTGTTGACGTGCCCGAAGGCATCCATGTCCGACCAGCGCAGCGGACAGGCGAATTGGTGCCGCACGCTCAGCCCCGGGTCAGCTTCTTGTACGTCGCCCGGTGCGGACGCGCCGCGTCCGGCCCCAGCCGCTCGATCTTGTTCTTCTCGTACGACTCGAAGTTCCCCTCGAACCAGAACCACCGGCTCTCGCCCTCGTACGCGAGGATGTGCGTCGCCACCCGGTCCAGGAACCACCGGTCGTGGGAGACGACCACGGCACAGCCCGGGAAGTCGAGCAGCGCGTTCTCCAGCGAGGACAGCGTCTCCACGTCCAGGTCGTTCGTCGGCTCGTCGAGCAGCAGCAGGTTGCCGCCCAGCTTCAGCGTCAGCGCCAGGTTCAGCCGGTTCCGCTCACCGCCCGACAGCACCCCCGCGGGCTTCTGCTGGTCCGGCCCCTTGAACCCGAAGGCGCTGACATACGCCCGGGACGGCATCTCGACCTGTCCCACGTTGATGTAGTCCAGCCCGTCCGACACCACCTGCCAGAGGGTCTTGCTCGCGTCGATGTTGGCCCGGGACTGGTCCACGTACGAGATCTTCACCGTGTCCCCGACCCGGATGGCACCGGAGTCCGGCTCCTCCAGCCCCTGGATCATCTTGAACAGCGTCGTCTTCCCCGCACCGTTCGGGCCGATCACCCCCACGATGCCGTTCCGCGGCAACGTGAACGACAGGTCCTCGATCAGCACCTTGTCGCCGAACGCCTTGTTCAGGTTCTCCACCTCGACGACCTGGTTACCCAGTCGCGGACCCGGCGGAATCTGGATCTCCTCGAAGTCCAGCTTCCGCGTCTTCTCCGCCTCGGCCGCCATCTCCTCGTACCGGGTCAGCCGCGCCTTCGACTTGGCCTGCCGGCCCTTCGCGTTGGAACGGACCCACTCCAGCTCGTCCTTCAGACGCTTCTGACGCTTGGCGTCCTTCTGGCCCTCCACCTTCAGCCGGGCCTGCTTCTTCTCCAGGTACGTGGAGTAGTTCCCCTCGTACCCCACCGCCCGACCCCGGTCCAGCTCCAGGATCCACTCGGCCACGTTGTCCAGGAAGTACCGGTCGTGGGTGATGGCCACCACGGTGCCCGGGTACTTCGCCAGGTGCTGCTCCAGCCACTGGACCGACTCCGCGTCCAGATGGTTCGTCGGCTCGTCGAGCAGCAGCAGGTCCGGCTGCTCCAGCAGCAGCTTGCAGAGCGCCACGCGGCGCCGCTCACCACCAGAGAGCGTGGTCACCGGCCAGTCACCGGGCGGGCAGCCCAGCGCGTCCATCGCCTGCTCCAACTGGGCGTCCAGATCCCAGGCGTTGGAGTGGTCAAGCTGCTCCTGGAGCTTGCCCATCTCCTCCATCAGCTCGTCCGAGTAGTCCGTCGCCATCTGCTCGGCGATCTCGTTGAACCGGTCGAGCTTGCCCTTGGTCTCGGCCACCCCGTCCTGCACGTTCTCCAGGACCGTCTTCGCCTCGTCCAGCGGCGGCTCCTGTAGCAGAATGCCGACGCTGTAACCCGGGGTGAGCATCGCGTCACCGTTGGACGGCTGCTCCAACCCCGCCATGATCTTGAGCACCGTGGACTTACCGGCGCCGTTGGGCCCCACGACACCGATCTTCGCGCCCGGCAGGAAGCTCAAGGTGACGTCGTCGAGGATCACCTTGTCGCCATGCGCCTTGCGCGCCTTGCGCAGGGTGTAGATGTACTCAGCCAAGAGAAACCATCCGGCAATCTGAAGTCGAGGAGCGGCTCACACCGCACGTGGGCAGATGCGTCCATCTTGCCGCACCCGGGGGCTCAGTCCGAAACGGGGCGGGGCCCCTCCCCCCACCCCCACCCCTCCCCACGCCCTCCCCCACCGCCCCCGATGAGGCGCGCACCCACGCGCGCCCATCCCGCGCACCCCGTCCACCCCGGCCGCGCGGGACGCCACCGAGACACCAGGCCCGGACGCCTCCCCTCCGCACGTCCCGCAGGCATCGGCGGCGCACCCACGTGAACCGGCGTTCCGCGACGTGTCCTCGCCCACCGGACCACCGCACCATCGCGACGCTCCGGCCCGGCCAGGGGCGGGGGCCGTCCACATAGGGCCACCACACCGCCCAGGGGACGCACCGCACGACCGTCCTCGGCCCGGGGACGCAGCCACTGTCGGTGGCCACGCCTCCAGCCTCGTCCCCCCGCCAGCCAGCTACCCGCTCAGCTGCCGGAACCGCCAGCGGACTCATCGGGCGCGGGCCCGGCCGAAGGATCCGTGCTCGACGCGGTGTCCGCACTCGACCCTGTACCGGCGGACGCGGTGTCCGTGGACGCGGACTCGGCAGATGCCGAGCCGGTGGACGCCGGATCGGTGGACGCCGGATCGGTGGACGCCGGATCGGTGGACGACGCGGAACCGTCCTGCTCCGCAGGCTTCGCTATCTCATCCGTCGCGGGTCGTTCGGTGGCACCGGGCACCTCCTCCCCGTCGTCCAGGTCGCCCCCGTCGTCCTTCGGGTTCCTGACACCATCCGTGTCGGTCGCTTCGGTCGCTTCGGTCGCTTCGGTCGGTTGGGGCGCTTCGGTCGGTTCGGTCGCGGACTGTGCCGTTGTCTCCGCTGTCTCCCGTTCGACTCGCGCGGCGGTTCCCGGCGCCGCTTCCGAGGCCGGTTCCGCGGTCTCCGGCGTCGTTTCCGTCCGGATCTGGGCCTCCTCCGTGGTCTCGGTAGGTTCCGCGGTCTCGGTGCGTTCCGTGGTCTGGGCACGGTCGGTGGCTCCCGTGACGGGGGCCGTCTCCTCCGAGGGCTCGGGGTCCGCCGGTTCGGTCGGGCCTCCGGAGAGGCGCTTACGCACAACGAGCATCGCGATGCCGCCGAGTACGACCAGCCCCAGGGCGATCCCGATGATCAACGGGGTGTTGCTGCTGTTGCCCGTCTCCGCGAGGTCGTCCTCGACGGGGTCGGCGGCCGAGTGGCCGTCCCCACCTCCGACGGTCGCGGGGCTGAGGTCAGCGGGCGACTCCTCCGCGCTCCGGGCGCCCACGGCTCCGGCCGTGGCGCAGTCCAGCACTCCGTTGAACGTCTTCTCGAACCCGTGCGGTCCGGTGATGGCGATGCGGTACGGCTGGTCCTCGCGGACTGTGACCGGCACCTTCTCCGTGACTCCGGCCTCGATCTCGTGTTTCTTCCTGTCGAGGGCAAAAGCGAAGGCACGGTCCCCGTGGTTGGCGACCGTGATCTCCAACCGCCCCTTGGCGCAGTTCTTCTCGGCGGTGACGGCGGGTATCGCGCCGTTCTCCGCCCAGTGGCCCCGCACCACCGTCGAGATCGTGGACTGGCTGGACCCCGCGAGGATCTGTGCCTGGCTGCTGGCGTGCTCACCAACACCGGTGAAGACCCGGCCGACGGGGACCTTGGTGGATATCTGCGCCGTCACGGAGGTGGTGCCGGGATCGACACCGTCCGGTACGTCGAAGTAGAGGTGCGCGCCGTCTGACGCGGAGGTGACCTTCTCCCCCTTGGCGTCCACCACCTGCACCCCCAGCGAGGCGGCGTCCGGGGCGGGTTCGATGGCCACCTTCTTCGCCCCGGTGTGCACGGTGACCGGGCCGAGGCGTCCGCCGGACTGCCCGGAGACCTCGGCGGGTCCGAGTCGCAGCGCGGCGTTCGGTTCGGTCCGCTGACGTGCGGAGCGCTCCAGGTAGTCGGCGAGTTTCTCGGCTCCCGGATCGACCGCCTTGATGTCGGCCCCGGCCGGGCCCTCCGCGTGCCGCCAGATGGCCACCTGCGTTCCGGCGGCGGCCGTACGGGGCGTGAGCTTCTTCGCACCCGACGCCTTGGCGAGCGCCTGCACGTCGTTGACCTGCGGGTACGAGTTCTGGAGGATCCAGCGGATCTTCCCTGCGGCCGGGTTCCCGTGCAGGGGTGAGGCGTCCCAGGAAGCCTCCTCGTAGAGGGCGTCGTCCTGGGCGGTTCTGAGCGCGTCGATGCTGTAGGTCTGGAGCGTGCCGCCGTCCTCGACGGCCATCTCGAAGAGTCCGGCCGACGTCGTGGTTCTGTCGCCGTCGGAGTTGATGACGGCCTGGTCGTAGGTCCGGATGCCGTCGAGAGCGGCGGTGGTACCGCTCGGTGGCTCAGTGGGCTCCGCGGCCGCGGCCGGTGTCGCACCGACCGTCACCCCGCCTGCCAGGAGCCCGGAGGCCATTAGTACGGCGGACAGGCGGCTGGTCCCCCGCCTGCGCACAGAAGTCATGGATGTCCCCTCCACGCGAGACCCGCGTGAACCGGTGGATGTCTCGCCAGCAACGTCGCAACCCCCGTCAGCACCTGAGGGATCGTAAAGACCGGGCGCACCTCGCTCCCCTCGATTCCCTCAGCTCACGCATACTGACGTGAAATTGTTATCAATGAATCCGGCGGACCGGGAGGTTCACGGCACAGGCAGCTGACCTGGAACGGAAGCTTCCGCCGCGGCCCCGTCCCAGGGGGATTCGGCGCTGGCCCAGGGAGATTCGGCGCCCGGCCGCGCGGTCACCGGAGTCCGCGGAGTCCCCGAAGACCCCGTAGTCAGCGCGGGTTTCACCTGTGCGCGCCGGACGAAAGCGGATGTCCCGCGCGAGAGGTCGTGTCCGGCGGCCGAGGCCATCAACTCCGCGGACTGGAACCGCTTCCCCTCCTTCTCCCCCTCTCGGAGGCGGAGTTGTCCGCGCACCACGAGCGGGTCGCCGACGGACACGGAGGCGGCGAGATTGTCAGCGAGGGCACGCCAAGCCCAGACGGTCAAGAAGTTGGTGTGCCCGTCCTTCCAGCCTTCCCGCTGGTCGAAGCGGCGTACGGTGCTGGCCAGCCGGAATCGGACGGCGCTGACACCGGAACGCGAGGTCTTGAACTCGATGGCGGTCGCCACGTTGCCGACGGCGGTCATATGGGATTCGTACATGGGGAGGCGCCTCTCTTCGATCCTCTTCGGTTCCCGCGATGCTCCGCGGTGCACTACTTCGGTCCTTCGGTGCTTCGACCCTTGGGTACTTCGACTCTTCGCCTCTTCGGTCCTCTGCCTTCTCTCGATCCGACGGTGCCGAGCCCACCGACGGTTCTTCTCGCTCCAGCGGTGCCTCGGTTCTCTCGGTCCCTCTCGGTTCCTCCGGGCTCCGCTCCGGTCTTCTCGGAACTCCTCGGGGACCTCCAGGCCCTCTCGAACGGTCGACACGCGATGACGGTCAGGGCGGAGCGGTTGGATGGACGGGATGGATGCTCAGGGTTGGCTGGGTCAGGTGGATTGGCTGGATTGGCTGGACCGGGTTCGGTCAGGGCACGGCGACCAGCGGCATACCGCGAGGCAGCCGGTAACGGTGAGTTCGGATGGGAGCCCCGTGAAGGGCTTGGAAACAAGCGTGCCTGGGATGGGAGATTTCTGCTGAGGGTTGTGGATAGCAAAGGAGGTGTGGATAAGTCGGTCACTCCGGGGAGGGATGGGAACCGCCCCGCGCACACCGGGCGTCCGTACGACCTTCCGCACGGCGAGCCACCAGACACCGGGTGACCAGGCCCGGGAACACCGACCGCGCCCTCGGCATCCGCGGTGTCGGGAGACGGGCGTCGCGGCCCGCATCGCAGAACACGTCCCAGGACACGTCGCAGGTCACATCACGGACCGCCAGCGCACGCAAGGCATGCGCCCTTCTCTGACCACCGCCGCTGACCGCCACCGTGGCGCGGGGCGACAGGCGGCCGCGCGGAAGGGGTAATCCGCTCGGGAAGCAGGCGGTCGGATTCGGATGGCAAGTGGACGGCCCTGGGAACGGCCCGGTCAGTGTCGGCTGTGACCCGGCCGATTCCGGGCCGTCCCAGTTGCCCTCCCCTCCATCCCGTCCCCCTCACCCGTCCCGGTTCCCGTCACGCCCCCTCCCCTCCCCTCCCCTCCCCTCCCGTCTCCGCTTAGCTCGTCCCCTCAGTCCGGTAGCCCCGTCGCCCTGGTCAGACCGTGGTCCCCCTCGTCCCCCTCGTTCTCGGCGTCCCCAACACCGCCGCGCGGACCGGTTCCAGGACCGTTCCTGTGGACCCGTTCCGGAATGCTCGCGATCGTCGCAAGCCTCTGGAGGTGGTTCGATGGAGGTGGTCTCGATTCCGGGGTGGTGACGGGCCTGGAACAGGGGCGGACTTGGCACAGGGGCTGGCCTGAGTTGGGGGCGGCCTGAGTTGGGGACGAGCCGGGGACAGGGGCGAGCCCGGGGGTGATCAGCGCCAGCCCACATCACCCGCGGCGATCACGTACTGCTCGCGCACCTCGCGGTAGCGCAGCAACTCGGCGGCCACCGGCTCCAGCACGCGCGCGCGTCCGCATCCGGCGGCGCGGCGACGTAGCGCGCGCTCCGCCTCCTGCCCGTACGCGCGTGCGGGTCCGCGCGCGAGGACGGCGCACGTCCAGGCGAGTGCCGGGCTCCCCACCGCCGAGGCGATCAGCAGGCCGCCGGGGAGTGCCGCGCTTCCTGCGGCGAGGCCCCAGAGACATCCCACGAGCCAGAGAGCGCTGAGGAGTTGGCAGCCGAGAAGCAGCCACTGTCCGGCACGTACGGCCGGGCCCCAGCTCGGACGCGGGACGACGGGACGGTCAGGCGTGGGACGGGGCACTTCCGGGGGTACTTCCTGGCACTGGCCGGATGGGACTTCCGGTCCCGTGAGCGGGCTCCCGCCTGCGAACTGGTTCCGGCCCCGGAGTGGATTCCGGTTCCGCTCCTGGGGTGGGTTCGGGTGCTGCTTCCGGAGCTGTTCCTGGTCATCGGTCGCGTGCCGATTCTTGAACGGGTTCCGGTTCATTTTCTTGAACGGGTTCCGGTTCATTCGCGGACTCCGCTCCGCTCTCGGGTTCCCGGCCGTTCGCGGATTCCGGTTCGCTCGCGGTCCCCGGGGGTTCGGCACGTCTTGGTCCTGCGGTGCGTCCCGGCTGGTCGTGGTGGGGCGGTGAGCGGTGTGGCCTGTGCGTTCGTCCACCGGGTCGGTCATCTGGTGGACGACCTCGTCCAGGGCCTCGGGGAGTCCGGCGGCCCCGCGCCAGGCGGCTTCCCGGACGCTCCGGTTCCAGGGTTCGGGGAGTCCGGCCGCCGCGTGGTCGGCCAGGGTACGCACGGCCTGGGCCACCACCGGCCGGGCGACGGGGTTCCGGATGGTGGCCCCACCGTCCGACGTGGGCTGGCCCCCGGGGGCGGGTTCGTCGGGCGGCCCGTCGACGGGCCGAGGGTGGCGGTCGGTGGAACGGCGGTCGGTGGGGCGGCGGGTGAGGCTGGTCCAGGGCGAACCGCAGTACCACTCCGCCTGCCGCAACCAGGCCCGCTCCGCGGCCTGTCCGGCGGCCGTGGCGCCGACGGCGGTGGCGAGCAGGTCCTCGTACTCCTCACGCGCGATGTCGGTGAGTCCGGTGGGCCCGTGCGCGCCGGGGGCGGGCTCGGTGTAGACGGGACGCAGACGTTCGGCGACCCCGTCGAGGTCGGCGCGGAGTCGGAGGGCGGCCGCGCGTCGCTGGGCGACGAAGTCGGCTAGGTCGAGGCGGAGTTCCGGGACGCCGTCCCCGGTGAGCGCGGAGGCGAGGTGGACGCGGGCGCCGGGTTCGCCGTGCTCGCCGAGCGCGATGCCGTCCTCGTCGAGCAGTCGGCGCAGGTCGTCGAGGACGGCGGCGGCCGCCTCGCCGGGCAGCCGGTCGGCCTGGTTGAGCACGACGAAGGTGACGTCCGCGTATCCGGCGAGGGCGCGGAGGTAGCGCTCGTGGAGGACGGCGTCCGCGTACTTCTCGGGGTCGGTGACCCAGATGACGGCGTCGACGAGCCGCAGGGTGCGGTCAACGATCTCACGGTGCCCCGGGGCCACCGAGTCATGGTCGGGGAGGTCCACGAGGACGAGGCCGCCCAGTCCGGAGGTGTGCGCGCGATGGCGGGCCACGGGGGTGACGCCCAGTCGGTCGAGGAGGCCCTCGGCCGCCCCGGTGTCGGGTTCGCCGTCGGCCGGCCAGGTGCAGGAGTGCGGCGTCGCGGTGGTGGGGCGGCGCACGCCGCTCGCCGCGATCTCGGCCCCGGCGAGCGCGTTGAACAGGGCGGACTTCCCGCTGCCGGTCGCTCCGGCGAGCGCCACGGTGGTGTACTCGCGCGGCAGTCGCCCGCGCGTCTCGGCTTCGTTCAGGACGCGGCCCGCCTCCGCGAGCGCGTCCTCCGGCAGCCTGGCGCGGGACAGGCCGACGAGTTCGCGGAGCGCGCCGAGCCGTCGTACGAGGTCCGCGACCGCCGGATCCGGGGATTCCGCCGCGTCGTGAGCGGTGGCCGGAGACGCGTCATCCACGGTCGCGGCCGATTCGGTATGACCACCCGATGAGTTCGAGGCACCGCTCGTGGACGAGTACGAGGCGGGGCGGAGCCCGGACTGTGTGGCGGCCGCGGCACCCGGTTCGGTCGAGGCGGCGCGTTCGGGGGCGCGCCGGGCGATCAGGCCGTCCTCCCAGGTGGAGCCGGTCGTCTCGGGCGGCGTCACCGTGGGGTGCGGACCCTCCCCTACGGGGAGCTGGTCCGCGAGCGTGGGGGGCCGGTTCCCCCTCATGGAGGGCTGGTTCCCGGTCATGGAGGGCTGGTTCCCGGTCATGGAGGGCTGGTTCCCGGTCGTCAAGGACTGACTCGGCGTCGTGGGGGGCCGGTTCGGAGAGTCCGGGTCGGCCGGGCGGTCCGGGGCGGCGTCGGTTCGGGGCGCGTCCGGGCCTACGGGAGCGAGGCGGCGGTTGACGCCGGAGGGCTCCTCGGTGTCGGTGATCGTCCACCCTTCGCCGGGCGCCGGTCCCCGCGCGGATGGGGGCACCGGGCTCAGCGCGGACGCGGCATCGGAACCGAGCGACATCCCGTCCGGCCGTCTCTCCTCCGAAGTCCTCTCCGCCGAACTCGTCCCCTCTGGCCTCTTCTCCGCCGGCCTCGTCTCCGCCAACCTCGTCTCCGCCGGCAGAGCCCGGCCTGGGGTGCCGGGGTGGTGCGCGGGGTTCGGTGACGCGTCTCCCTCCGCGTTCCCCGTGGACGTGTCATCGGTCAACGGGCTGTCCGGGGCCGGGCCGGTGGGGCGGTTACCGGTTGACATTCCGTCACCTCTTCCTTTCCGTCTCATGCTTCTTCGGCACCTCGTACTTCTCGGTTTCGTGTGCTCGGAGTTCGTCATCTCGGAGTTCGTCATCTCGGAGTTCGTCACTCGGGGTTCGTGTCAGACCGGCCCGGCGTTCGTCCGGCTGGTGTACTCGGGCTTCTTTCGTCCGGGCCCGGTGTTCTCGGGCTGTTCTCGGACTCGGTGTTCTCGGGCGTCTCAGCGGCCCGCCGGATGTCTGGGAGGCTCCGACGCCGGGGGCGCGCCCCGAATGCAATGAATGCAATGAATGCCGCGGATACCCCCGTCGTCGCGGATGCCTCCGGTCCGCTGGGCGGCTCTGGCGTCCGGACCGCCACGGATTCGTCGGTTCCACCGCGCGCTGGGGGCCTGTCTCCCCGGTTGCGGGGCTCGCGTACGTGGTGGGGGCCTCCGTCGTGCGGGGCGCGTGGGGCGTGTGGGTGCCTGACAGGTGCCTGTCGTCTGCGTTGGACCCTGTCGAGCCGCCTGATCCGGTGCTGGTTCGGCGCAGTCGAAGGGTGCGGGGTCTCGGTCGTGCCGGTGGCGGCAGGTGCGTGTTCCGGTCGTGGGAAGGGCGGTCGGGTCTGCTGGATCTGGGCCACGGGTCCCTCGTTCGTGGGTTTCTCCTGGCTGCCGACGCGTCGGGCGGCTCGTCGGTGTGTTCGAGGTCCGTTACCGGAGGGGTGACGCTGGACGACCGCGCGCAGACGGTGCTGAGACGAGGCCGGGGATCCGGCGGAAGGCGGTGGGCCGAGGGGTCGCGCGGACGGGGCGGCCGCCCTCAGGGTCGCCGCTCGGGCCTGTCCGGCCGCTTCGCGGTGGGGTCCGGCCCGGCCTGGACGCCGCGCAACGCGGAGTAGGCGGCGACGAGTTCGACCTGCGGCTCGGGCCCGATACCGAGGTCGAGCACGGGGCGGATCCGCCGGTCGCGCTCCCCGTACAGGGCCCGTTCGACGCAGCTCGACAGCAGCCGACCGCCGCGCTCCGTCAGCCGGTCGATCGCCGCGGCGCTCAGCGTCTCGGGGGGCGCGGCGAGCGTGGTGGCGTCGAGGGCGCCCGTCCGGGCCCCGCCGAGCAGTGCGGCGGCGAGGTGGGCGGCGATCTCCTCCGGTTCGGCGGCCACGCGGTCGGTGCGCATCACCTCCTCCTCGGCCAGTTCCTCCAGGCAGCGGCGCCAGCGCCGGACGCGGACACCGATGCGGGCGTGCCGTTCGTCCACGTCGTCCACGCGCTCGGGTTCGCTCGGCGGCGCGCCTCCGGGTTCCTTCCGCCAGGCGTGGCTGACGCGTTCGTCGGCGGCCGCCACCGCTCCGGAGAGCAGCGCGGTCAGTCCGTCGGCGAAGGCCTCCAGGAGTTCGTCGGCGTGGCTGTCGCGGGGGAAGTCCCGCCAGCGGGCCGCCGCTTCCCCGGACAGCAGCTCGCCGTCGGCGATCCGGCTCCGGACGCGTCGTTCGGCCTCGCCGTAGGCCGTGTCGACGTGGCGCATGAGGCGGAGCGCGGCCGCGTGTTGTGCGGCGCAGGCGCCGGCGAGCTGGGCGACGCGGGGGCGCAGTGAGGCGAGGATGCCCGCCGCCGTGCGCCCGCTCGCGACGCAACGCGCCACGGGGTCCTGGGCGCGCTGGGCGAGCCAGGCCCGGAGACCGGCGACCGCGGTGCCGGGCAGCAGCCCGGACCCGCCGGCGGACTCGGGGAGTTCGGGGATGGCGAACCGTGCGACGTCGCCGAGTCCTTCGCGTTCCAGCAGCTCACCGAAGTGCCGGGAGACCTCGGTGACGATCTGGTGGGGTACGCGGTCGAGTACGGCGGTGAGCGTCACGTCGTACTCCCTGGCGGCGCGGAGCAGCCGCCAGGGGACGGCGTCGCCGTAGCGCGCGGCGGTGGTGACGAGGACCCAGATGTCGGCCGCGCAGATGAGTTCGGCGGCGAGGTCGCGGTTGGCGACCACCAGGGAGTCGATGTCGGGGGCGTCGAGCAGGGCGAGACCGGAGGGGAGGGTGGTCGCGGTCTCGACGCGGAGGCGCCGGGTGGGGTCGTCGGTTTCCTGCTCACCGGCCGGGGTGACGGGGTCGTTGCCGGTGGTGTCGGCTTCGCCGCCCGCCTGGGGGTCCTGGCGGGGCACGCGGAGCCGTCCGAGGCGGGGCAGGATCCGGCGGCCGGTGAACCAGCGCCGGTCACCGGGGTGGCAGACGAGGACGGGGGTCCGGGTGGTGGGGCGGAGCACCCCCGCCTCGCTGACCTCCCGGCCTACGAGTGAGTTGACCAGGGTGGACTTCCCGGCGCCGGTGGAACCGCCGATGACGGCGAGGAGGGGGGCCTGCGGGGCGTGGAGCCGGGGCAGCAGGTAGTCGTCGAACTGGGCGAGGAGTTCGCCGCGGGTTCGCCCGGCTCGTTCGGCTCCGGGGAGCGGGATGGGGAAGCGGGCGGCGGCGACGCGATCGCGCAGCACGGTCAGCGCGTCGAGCAGTTCGGGCCGTACGTCCAAGATCGCCACACGTGCAGAATGCCCAATTTTGAGCGCTTTTTGAAGCCTATTCGCACCGCAGTACCGGGAAATCCACGAGACCGACGCGGCAATTACCCCATTCACCTCGCGGGACCCAGCCACCCGGTACGGCGCAGCCATAACGACTGCGCAACACCCGAGCCACACGCCGCGAAAAGCACTGCGTAAATCGCACCCGCCTGCGATTATCAGGATCGCTTCACGGAACCTCCACACGACGTCGCGGACGTGGAGCACCCAGGACGAGCGTTGCCGCCCCCTATCCTTGACCCCGCCACGGTCAGCCAGGGGGCTCGCCCGACCGACCGAGACCGGCCCCCGTAGCTCAGTGGATAGAGCAGGTGCCTTCTAAGCACTTGGCCGCAGGTTCGAGTCCTGCCGGGGGCACGCAACGAAGGGTTGGGTACCGCCCGGTTCCGACCGGGCGGTACCACTTCCCATGATCTCAGGGAGACCGTCGGCCAGCGTGGCGGCGATCGTCACGTGAATCTCCGCCCTTCGGCCACGGTGGTCGTATCGAACGTGGAGCCGGAAGGCGTCGTAGATCCCGCGCTGGATGGCGACCGGCAGGTCCCGCATGCGGGACCTGAGCCGTGGGATGGCGTCAAGCAGAGCAGTGTCACCACCCTGGTGGGCACCGACGACCACTTCAGCTCCGTCGATCTTGGATCGCACGGCACGGCGCTGGCGCTCAAGCTGATCGAACTGGCGCCGGATACCTCGCCGGAACTCGGCGGTGAACTCTGGATCGCCTTCGTCATCCCCCTCGGTCAGTTGGTCCATCAGACGCTGCTTGGCTTGCGCGAGCCGGGCCTCCTTCTCGCGCAAGGCACCGATGTCGATCCCGGGAGGAGCTGGGGTGGCTTCCGCTTCCGAGAGCTGGGTGGCCAACAGTTGGGCGCGATTGGGGCCGAAGATGCGCTCCTCGAAGAAGGCGTGGATGGCTTCGAGTAGGGCACGTTCGCTGATCCAGATCGCATGAGGGTGCGTGGCATACCAGTCCGCATCCGCATGATGATCCTTTTTGGGCTGACATGAGTAGTAAGTACGGCTCTTACTGAATTTTCCGTACATACGCTTTCCGCAGAGGGCGCAGCGGATATAGGAGCGCAACGTGTACTCTCGGCTAACGGAGCGCCCCTTTCGAGGCACTTCTTCCCGTTTACGAATCCCGGAGTGGGGCCGGATGATGGGCCACGCGGCGTCGAACTGGGTGAGGGTGACGAGCGCCTCGTGTGTGGGGTGGGGGGACCAGATCCACTCAGAGATCGGGTTGACCTTGTTGCCGGTCTTGCGGGCTCGACGGTTCCAGACTTGGTATCCGGTGTATTTGGGGTTTTCGAGGATGGAACGCACCGCAGAGGCTGTCCAGTGCCCCGCCGTCGTACCGGCGCGGCTGGGGCGCGGGGGTGGGTATCGATCGACGTCTTGGTTCAGGTGGTCAGCGATCCCTCGGTAGCTGAGGGAGTCGATGACTCTGAGGTTGAAGATTTCGGTGACGACGGGGCCGCATACCGGATCGGGTACGAGCCGGTGCTTGGTATCGCCTTGCGCGCGGCGGGTCGGGACTGGATGGGGGAAGCGTTCGGCGAGGTAGCCGTAGGGAGGCTTGCCGATGTTCCAACCTTGTTGGATGTGCACGATGAAGCCGTCCCATGACAGCTCCAGCATTTGCAGGACGTACCATTCCGCGACTGCCTGTTTCACGCGACGCGTCAGGGTGGGTGTCGCCTTTCTCCCCTTCCCATCGGGGGAGATCGGCTCATCCGCCGCGCACAACGCGACGCCGTTCTGCTCCAGCTCGTGCTCGACTTTCGTGCCGAAGTACGTTCGCCGCGCCACACGTTCGATAGATTCGCAAATGACTGCGGCGAACCGGCGGTTGGGGGTTCCTGCCTCTTCCAGCAGGTCCGAGATTCCGCCGTCGCGTGGGATGGAGATGGTGAACCGCTCGTGGGCGGTGCTCTTCCCGCGTGAGGTGAGGTCTTTGCGCCCCGACTCGACGTCGTAGAAGTGAGCAACGATCACCCAGCCGGGAGGTAGCGCTGACCGCGAGTTTTGCAGCTGCCGTGGCAGGGATAGTGTCGGGTCCTGGGTGTCTTCCGTTGACGTCCGACCGAGCCAGGCAACCGGAACCGGAGCCTGGCTGATCGGTGGCGTCGTCGGGGATGGCCCCCAAGGGGTTCCTGGGATACTGCCTACAGGGGGTGAGGCCGTGGTTTTCGTCACGTTCGGCACTTCCTCTCCCACCCGTTCTTTCCCCAGGACGTCGAAGTCCTGGGGAAAGAACGGGTGCTGCTTTCGCAGTTATTCGATTGCCAGGTGAGGGCAGCCTTGATCGCACGCATTTGCCGGACGTGAAGCATCTCGCCTTCGGGTCCGTCCATCTCAGCGTATTGAAAGCATGCGACCAGCGAGGTCCCTTGCCCCCCTTCTGGATTCCATTTCCAGCAACTGTCGCAACCCAATTGCAGCTCGTTCTCGCTACCCTCTTCAAGTGACTTCCCCACATGGGGGAAGTCTTGACTCGTCACCACAACGGGAGGAGGAGATTCACGGAGTGGACCCCCAATGAGATACAACGGCTTCTGCTTCCGCTCTCACTCCCTCAAGGGGGAGGGCGATCTCACCGACGGAGTCTTTTGGCTTACGAAAGACGATAACGTCCTCGTGCGCGATCACATGGAGGGGAATACTGCGGGCCCGGGCATCTCGCACGTACCCGAGTTGAAAGAAGGATGGCCGGGGAACGAGGCCGCCGTCGCGGATTCCCGCGAGCAACGCGACGTTTCGCTCGATGGGCCTTAGTCCGGCACGGTATCCGGCGCTGATCACCGACGTGGGCAGGTCCATGAGTTCTCCACAGTGACGCCAAGGACGGACGACCACCACGACTGTTCCGCCAGGGCGCAGAACCGCCGTGCAGGCGGCGAGGATCTCGCCGAAGGCTCCACCGAGTTGGTCAAGATCGGCGCTGTTCACCAAGTTCCCCGGGTCTCGGCTGGTTGGGGCGTAGCGATAGTGGGTCTTGGTTACGCCTGGACGCCCGGAGTCGCGGGTGATACGCACTTGGCCGTGAGTCCTACGGCCGTAAGGGGGCGAGGTGAGGACGAGGTCGATCCTGCCGTGGTAACGGGCAGGGAGCAGCCGGGTGAGGTGGCGGGCGTCGCCGCAGTAGACCTCACCTCGGCCGGGTGCGCCATGACGCGAGGCGGTAGAGACGTTCTGGGCCGCGATATGGGACCAGCGAGGCTCGTACTCGATACCGAGGGCTTCCCGGCCAGTGTGCTGAGCTTCGACGAGGGACGTGCCGATGCCGCACATAGGATCCAGCACCCGCTCCCCAGGTCGGGAGTACTCGCGGATGGCGTGGGCCGCCAGGGCCGGGAGCATCTTGGCCGGGTGGTCGGCTGACCCAGCCACGTAGGTGCGCGCTCGGCGCTGGTGGGGGGCAGAGGTGGGGGCGGAGGCCCAGACCGACACACGCTGTGAAGGAGTGGGTTCGTTCACGGGTTTCACCTGCTCTCGTGGGGATGGTGGCGAAGCGCGTACTTCAGGTGAGTGGCGAGAACAGCAGCAGGTCGGAGTGAGACAGGCCGTTGGGCAGGGCCTCCGTCGCGGCGGGCGGCTGAAGGCGGTCTTCGGCAGCTCGCGCGTGAACGACGACGACGTGCTGGAGATAGAGGAATCCGGCACTGCGGGCAGCGGCCGTCAGGTCCCCGAGCGGGTCGAAGAGGCCCTGGGGACTGCGGTGCTGGCGTGTCGCGATCAGAAGAATGCCGTCCGGCGGCAGAAGACGAAGGGCCCGGTGGAGGAAGTCGCTCCACACCTGCCGGTGGGTCGGCAATGGGTCCAGCAGAGGTGCCGGGGGTGAGGGGCTGGGCTCGGTGAAGGTGTCGGGGTGGATCTCGGCGAGCAACAGCGTGATGCCGGTGACACTGTCGCTCGGGTCGGCGCAGGCCGCGACGCGTGCTCGCGCGTCAACGCCCATGCCGCTGGTGGCGACCGCGTCGGCGCCGATTCGTACGCGAAGGAGAGGGAGGGGGCTCGCATCAGGGCGGGGGATGAGGTCGGTACGGATCTTGTCGACTGCCCAGCCCGGCAGGACCCAATCTGGATCGATCTCGGTGGGAGTGTCAGGGGTGGGCAACCAGACAGTAGCCGGGCAGTGGGCGGCTCCGCGGCGAGGGGCACGGACGGGACCGTGATGGTCGCTGTGGGACATGGGTGGTAGTGCGCGCGGGCGCTGAGGCCAAGACCGTGCTGACGAAAAGTAATAGGCACCTGACGCTGTCGTGATGGCGGCTCTGGAGTGGAGCAATTCGCGGATGCCGCATCGATCTGGATTGCGAGCGCCATCACCGCAGGTCAGAGACGAACGAGCCAAAAGGGCGCCAGGCACGAGCCATCGGTCAGATGACCGATGGCTCACCGAGAGGGAGTACCCGCAGGTAGTTATGTGCGAATCCGCCCTTGCTTCCGGCGTCCTGGGGCGGCGGGCATTCGCACATCTCGGTTCCCTGGCGGGCCAGTGGTTCGCGAGGGGCCCTCCACCGGTTCGGGAGTGGCGCGGGACGACGGCACAAGTGGCGACGAAGGTTTCCAACCCCGGAGGTGCCCATGTGCCCCGTAGTCGCAGCGACAGCCGCCAACGCCAGCCCTCGCCCCCTCAACCCCACTACTGATGGAGAGCGTCGCGTACTGCCGTTCAGGGCGGTCGAGATCGCTTTCCGCGAGCTCGCCCTCGGTTCCCTGCGCCTGACCGTCCAACTCCCGGTAGGACTGTCGGGCGCGCTTGAGCGCGAGTCGATGGATATGGGTCACGTCCGCACCTACCTCGTTCATCCACAGACCGACGCGTGGAACCGTGGTCGGGTCTGGCATGCGGTGATCGAAGCGTGGCAGCGGTACGGAGCTCCCTGGGATCTGGTCGTGCTGGGCTTGACTCTGCCCGTCCTGCACCGCATCGCGCGTCGCTGGGAGATGCCCCGGCACGGGTGTGATCGAGCCGAGCTGGAGCAGGAGATGCTCACCGCGACACTGACCGCTCTGGCCCGACCGGCGGGCCGGGAGGTAGTGAGCCCGGAGAAGGAGCTGTTCCGTGCCGCTGACCGTGCCGCGCGCTCACTGGTGACTTCAGCTCGGCGGCGGCACCGCAGAGAAACTCCGCTCGCGTGCGGCGTCGAGTCTGATGGCCACGCCCTGGCTGGCCGCTTGGAGGGCGAAGCCGAGAGCACCCGGCATGAGTACACGGTGCTCGCCGAGGCCGTGGAGGCATGCGTGATCACTATGACTGAGGCACAGCTCATCGCACGAACTCGTCTCGACAGCGCCTCGGTCCTGGACGTGGCCTGTGAACAGGGGAGCAACCGGCGCACGCTGTCCGATACCCGAAAGAACGCCGAACGGCGCCTCGGGGCGTGGTTGGTAGCAAAGCAGTAGCCCATACGGCGGACTTCGATGACGCACACCGCCATCGAAGTCCGCCATAGCACCTATTCCCGGTAAATGCCGTCCCGTTCCGAACTCAGGACGGGACGGTGCCGTCTCTCCCACGCCCGACCCAAGCAGGGGCGAGAGACGGCGTTTTCGGGGTCCGGGTGGAAGCCAACTCGTGCTGACACCCGAGGAACCCGGCCTGCCTGTGAGGAGGAGGCGCGGCCGGGCGCGCCACCCGGATCCCGATCCAACCCTTCGCATCCACACTCGGCTTCGGGAGGCGTCCGTGTCCTGCAGGCAGTGGCCACCGCACGGCATCCAAAAGAGCCTCACCAGCTACCGCGCGCATCTCGTCATCCTCTGCATGTTGGTGACGGTCCAGCTGGCAATCGTTCTGCACAACGGTGAGGCAGTGGCGGCCGAGAAGGCGGCCGCTCCGAAGCCAGCGACCATCCCGCAGGTGATCAGCGCCCTCCGAAACTGGATCATGGGGATCAGCGGTGGCCTTGCCACTCTTTTCCTCACTTTCGGTGGCGTGCGCTACCTGATGGCCGGCGGAGACGCGTCGGAGGTCGAGGCAGCGAAGAAGGCGATGAAGGCTTCCGCGATCGGACTGGGTATCGCCGCCCTGGCTCCGGTCATCACGACCGTTCTTAAGGGCATCGTCTACGAGGGCGGCCAGTGAGACGTCTGGCCCTGATGGTCGCCGTGGGAGGTGTCTTGTGGGCGGGGGGCTCGGGCCTGCCGGGCGAAGCGGTCGCGCACTCCACCGTGCCGTCCCTCGCGCCTGCTGACCCGTCGGCGCCCAACCCCACGCCCGGCCCTGCTCCGACGCCGGGGCCGGGGCCGGGGCCAACACAACCGCCAACGGCGCCGACTCCTCCGGAGCACGAGCCCGAAGAGCCCAAGCCCGGCCCGGGACCAACTCCTCCCGCGTGTGAGGTCACCGAGGGTATGGACTGCGAGGAGGACACGGGTGGGGGTGGCCCCCTGGGATGGCTCGGCGGAATGTTCGACCTGCCCGGGATGATCAGCGGGGCGATCGCATCGTTTCTCGGCGGACTGGTGGAGGACGCTCTCACCCCGGTACGTGCCTTCCTCGGCCGCACGCTGCTGGCCACGCCGAACGTCACTCACCACGAGGAGATCAAGCGACTGTGGTCAGCCTCCATGAGCCTCACCGCAGGGCTGTACAGCCTGTTCGTGACCGCGGGCGGGCTGACCCTCATGAGCTACCAGAGCGTCCAGACGCGCTACGCCCTCCAGCAGATCCTCCCGCGCCTGGTCTTCGGGCTGGTCGCTGCGGCAGTGTCATTGACGCTCCTCGACAAGGCCATCACCCTGGCCAACGCCTTGTCAGCGGCCATCGTCGGGGCGGACCTGTCCGCAGAAGGCAGGGAGCTGGTCACACGTATCTTGCACAGCCCGGGTCAGGCCACGGTGTTCATGCTCCTCATCCAGCTGGCCTGCCTCGGCCTGTTGCTCGCCGTGCTGGTGGGCTACCTGCTACGAGTCGGCGCGGTCGCGGTGCTCGCTGTGGCCGCGCCCCTCGCGCTGGCCTGCCACGCGCATCCAGTGACCGAACCCGTCGCGAAACTGTGGTGGCGTGCGACCACCGCGGCGCTGGCGATCCAGGTCATCCAGTCTCTGGTGCTGATCACGTCAGTCCGGCTGTTCTTCGCCCCGGGAACGACGTGGCTGGGGATGCCCAAGCTGGATCACCTAGGCACTCTCCTAGCCGGGGTCGCTCTGTTCTGGGTGCTGTTCAAGGTGCCCGGGTGGCTCATGGGCGCCTCTGTCCGTGCTCTTGGGCTGCCGCGATCCCATGGCACCGGAGTCACCCGGACCGTGCGGCGGGTTGCGATGTTCGCTTTGCTGCGCCACTACGCTCCCGCTCTGCGCCAGATGCCGAGGCAGGGCCCCCCGGGCTCGGGATTCGGACCACATCGGCCATCCCCTCCCCGCCCGCCGAGCAGTCCTGGCGGCCCGCGCCAGGGCACTGTTCCACGTCCACCAACTTCCGGGCCTGGGGGCCTTAGCAGGGGCCTGGGGCCGGATGGGGCCCCCTCCACCTCAGCGGGCCCCGGCCCACAGACGGGGGTCCGAGACGCCTCGGGTTCGACTACGACCGCACCACCCGGGTCATCCAGTAGCGGGCTTCGCGGGCGGGCGATGCCCGCCCGAGGGAGGACCGCAGTGAGCTGGGGCACTCCCACATCCAAGAGCAACGCCCCCACATCGGGGGCCAAGGGGTCGGCAAGCGGACCACCTCGGAGTTTGCCTGGTTCAGCCGCAGGCGGGACGCCACCGGCCCCACCTCCCCGCCCCGGTACGCGGCCCGAGACCCAGCCACCACGGGACAGTCGAGAGCCGTCCTCATCTCCGGGTTCGCCCTCAGCATCGCCGCACGGCGCAACTGCTGGTGAACGAAAACGCTCTGGAGTCTCGCCTCCGCCGCGGTCCCTCCCGCCCGCGCCCACCCGGCGTGCTTTGCCGCCTGGCCGACCGGTGATTCGCCTTCCTCTGGAACGCCGGCGCCCTCCGCGACCCGACGAAGGGTAGTGATTCATGTACGACGCCGAGCCCATCACCCCCCAAATGGCGCGTATCCCGGCTGACCTGGAGAAGCCGGACCGGCTCCTCGGCCCTCTAACGGCTCGGCAATCAGCGACCCTCGCTGGAGGAGGCGTCATCCTCTATGGCGGCTGGTGGATCACGCAGCCCGTGATGTCGACTATTGCCTACTTCATTATGATTACGCCCGTAGCGGGGGCGGTGTGTGCACTGGCTCTTGGACACCGTGACGGAATGGGGCTCGACACCTTCACGCATGCCGCATGGCGCCATTTGCGATCCGAGAAAAAGCTGGTCACCGGTCCAGTCCTGCCCTTGCCTGCGGTTCTTCCGAGGCGATGGCGCACGGCGGCTGGGCGGCCGCCCGCATCCTGGCGCCCTCCCTTCGACACCGCCTCGGCCCCAGGTCTGCTGTCGCTCCGAGATGAGGGGCAAGCTGGGGTCGCGATCTGCACGACCGTCAACTTCGACCTTCATACGCAGTCCGAACAGCAGAGTCTGATCGCCGCGTTCGCGCGGTGGCTCAACTCGACAACCGGCCCCGTTCAGATTCTCGTTCGCACACGCCGCGTCGACCTCGCTCCGCTCGCTACCCGTATCACTACCCAGGCTCCCGCTCTCCCGCATCCCTCACTGGAAGTGGCGGCCCGCGCGCACGCGGACTTCCTCACCCACCTGAGCGACACCGCAGACCTTCGGGCTCGCCAAGTCCTCCTCGTGCCCCGTGAACCGTCGGGAAGGGCGGGAAGCGAACGGGTGCTTCAACGACTCGCGGAAGCCAGGTGCGCCCTAGCTGGCGCGGACGTCGCGGTAGCGCCGCTCAACGAAGAACAGATCTTCTCCCTCCTTGCCGAGACCTGCAATCCCGAGAGCGACCGGCCCGCGCGGCCCGGCCAACACGATGACGCCCCGCGCCTTCAGCCCGACGCGGCCTCCTATCGCGATCGCGCAAGGCCGTCCGGCCACAGCGAAGAGGAAGGACTCGTTCCGTGAATCGGGCAGCGAAGACCGGTACCGGCGGCCGCCGCACATTCCCGTCCTGTCGCTGGCGGCTACCTCGTCGGCAGTCCGCGCCATCCAGCAACCGGCAGGTACGGGCCGAGCGGACACTCGATCGGTACGGACCAGACGCGATCGAGGTGCACGCCCGCATGTTGTCTATCGGCGGCCACCTCGCCACCACTCTCGTGGTGACCGGATATCCAGCAGAGGTAGCACCTGGATGGCTCGCACCGCTGCTGAACTTCCCCGCACACGTGGACATCGCCTTCCACATCGAACCCGTGCCCAGTCCACTAGCCGCCCGGTCCCTGAACCGGCAGCGGGCCCGCCTGGAGTCCGGACGCCGGACGCGATGGTCCCGAGGACAAGTAGACGACCCGGAGACAGAGGCCGCCGCCTCCGACGCGACCAACCTGGCCCACCGTCTCGCCCGAGGCGAAGAGAAACTCTTCCGACTCGCGCTGTACTTGACAGTGCACGCCGCCAGCGAAGAGGACCTGGCCGACCAAACCGCCGCAGTCACCGCAGTCGCCGAATCACTGTTGATGACCGTGACACCCACCACCTACCGGGCCCTACCCGCCTGGACTACCACCCTCCCCATCGGCATCGACCCGATCAGCATGAGCCGCACCTTCGACACCACCGCTCTCTCGACGTGCTTTCCGTTCACCAGCCCCGAACTCACGGAGAGCCGGACCGAGGACGACTCCGGTGTCCTCTACGGGGTGAACGTCATGTCCGGCTCGCCAATGCGGTGGGACCGCTTCGCCCAGGACAATTACAACTCGATCACCATCGCCGCCAGCGGCTCCGGAAAGTCATACCTAACCAAGCTCGAATTGCTGAGGGTGCTCTTCACCGGCGCCACGGCCTCCGTCATCGACCCGCATGATGAGTACCTCCGCCTCGCCAGCTCGGTAGGTGGGCAAGTCGTGGCCCTCGGCGCCACTGGCGTCCGGCTCAACCCCTTCGACTTCCCTCACCACGAAATCTCACAGCGCCGCTCCCCCACCGACGCTTCCGCAACCGGTCCGGCACCCGCCGATGCCTTGACGACGCGAGTGCTGTTCCTCCATACGTGGCTCAGCGTCCTTCTCGGCGCCAGCCTCACCCCGCATCACAAAGCCACACTCGACCGGGCGCTCTTGACGACATACCGGAACGCGGGGATCACCCATGACCCACGCACCTGGGGTCGGCCCGCTCCAGTCCTCGGAGATCTCGCCGCCGTCCTGGAAGCCGACACCGCAGACCCGGTGGCGGTCGAACTCGCAGCGCACCTCGTCCCCTACACCACCGGCTCCCACGCGAACCTCTTCGCAGGTTCTACGACGGTGACGCCGCGGGGGCATCTCGTCGTCTTCGCCCTCAGGCACCTACCCGAGGAGGTACGCGCCCCCGCGATACTGCTCGCGCTGGACGCAATCACTACCACCGTCACCGACCCACTCCGCGCCGACCGTCACCTGGTCGTGGTGGACGAAGCGTGGAGAATGATGAGTGACGGCGACAGCGCCCGCTTTCTCCTGCGCGCCGCCAAGTCCTACCGCAGGTACTGGGCGGGCCTCGCCCTTGTCACCCAGGACACCGACGACGTTCTCGGTACTTCTCTGGGTACTGCGATCGTCTCCAACTCAAGCACACAGCTCCTGCTGCGCCAGGCCCCGCAGGCCATCGAGACCGTCAGCAGGCAGTTCCGTCTCTCCCACGGGGAGGCCGAGTTCCTGCTCACCGCAGCTCGTGGCGAAGCCCTGCTTCTCGGCGGCGGCGAACGACGCCGCAAGGCGGCCTTCATCGGTGTGGCCGCGCCCGAAGAGCACCGTCTCATCACCACCGACCCGGCCGAACTCGCGGCGGACCCAGAGCTGGGTCCGGAAGGATTCTGATGCACCAGCGGGCACCCACATCTGGGCGAGAAACCCACTCTCCGCTAACCGACTTCCTGATCCAGCCCACCGAAGTATGGGCCGATCTGGGGGCCTACGCACACGCCATGTGGGCCGCAAACGCCCCCTATGTCCTCCCTGCCGCACTGCTGCTAACCGCGGGCACGGTTCACCTGCGCCATCTGCTGCATGTACGGCGACAGCGGCACCTCGCCCGTGAAGCTCGATGCCTGACTATCCAGGCTCCGCCCGAGGTGGACAAACGCGCGGGCGAGGTGCTGTGGGCCAACCTCTCCGGAATGCGCCGCTCGTGGTGGGACCGGCTCCTACACGGGCAGCCGCACCTCGGGTTCGAGTACGCCTGGACTCACACCGGTTCCCAGACTGAGTGCACCATCCGCCTCTGGGTTCCGCGCACCATTCCACTGACGCTCGTTCACGGCGCCGTGCAGGCCGCATGGCCAGGCGCTCACACCCGTACCGCCGATCCCGAACCCCTGGTGCCGCGCGCTCACATCGTCACCGCCGGGAGACTCCGCCTCGCACGCCCCGATGTGCTGCCCCTGCGGGTCCGCCACGAGACCGATCCCCTGCGCGCGGTGCTGCAAGCCGCTACCAGCATGGCGGCCCACGAGACCTGCTCCGTGCAGATCCTGGCGCGCCCGGCGACCGGATTGGCGATTCGCCGGTCGCGACGAGCGGGCCAGCAACTGAAGACCGGGACCGGCGGACCCGTAAGAGCGACCGCAGCCGCAGCGTGGATGACACACCGGCCACAGCGAGGAACAGGAACCAAACAGGATGCCGACCACTCCCTCGCTCTCCGACAGGCCGGACTCAAACTCGCCAGCAGCGGATCATGGCAAGTCACCGTCGCCTACGCGGCCACATCTGCGGCTGATAGGCCAATCGGCCACCGATCCGTCCCGGCGGCCATGGCTCGGATTCGCGGCCGGGCCCACGCACTGGCCTCCGCCTTCGGTCTCTACACCGAACACAACTGGCTCGCCCGATCCCGCCTCCGCGATCCCGCCAAACCACTGAATGCCCGTCGCTTCCCACACCGCAGCCACCTCCTTGGCGTCGCGGAGCTAGCCGCCCTGGCTCACCTGCCCACCGACCCCGCCGCGCCCGGCGTCCAGCGAACCGGGGCCCGCTCGGTACCCCCGCCCGCTACGGTCCCCTCACCAGCGCCAGGACAGCAGATCAAACCCCTCGGGTGCTCCGATGCCGGGGAACGACGGCCTGTCGGTCTCGCCGTCCCCGACGCGCGACACCACCTACACCTGATGGGCGCGACCGGATCTGGGAAATCCACTCTGATCGCCAACATGGTCCTCCAGGACGTCCGGGAAGGGCGCGGTGCGGTGGTCGTGGACCCGAAGGGTGACCTGGTCATCGACCTGCTGAGCCGTCTTCCCGAGGACGTAGCAGACCGTCTGGTGATCATCGATCCGGACGACCCCCACCCCCGCCCCTGCCTGAATCTCCTGGACCGCAGAACGCACACGGACATGGACGTCACCGTGGATAACCTCACCGGCATCTTCCGCCGAATCTTCACCCAGTTCTGGGGGCCCCGCACGGACGATCTCATGCGCGTCGCCTGCCTCACGCTCCTCCACCATTCCCGCGCCGCCCACCACCCGGTCACCCTGAGCGATGTTCCACGCCTACTGTCGGAGCCCGCGTTCCGCCTCCGCCTCGTCCCGACGCTCAAGAACAGGGTGCTCCAGAGCTTCTGGCGCGACTTTGAGCAGCTGTCCGAGGCTCACCGAACCGCTGTTACTGGGCCCCTCATGAACAAACTCCGTGCCTTCCTCCTTCGAGGATTCACACAGGACATCGTCGCGGCCGGTCCCTCCACTATCGACCTTGCCGAGGTTCTCAACGGAGGCGTCCTGCTCGCCCGCCTGCCCAAGGGGGCCCTGGGGGAGGAGACGGCCCGACTCCTGGGGTCGGTTCTCGTGGCCGGAGTGTGGCAGGCAGCCTCCGCACGCGCTCGCGTCCCGGAACCCCGGCGCCTCGACGCCGGGCTCTACATCGATGAAACGCACAACTTCTTGACCCTTCCCTATCCAGCGGAGGATCTGCTTGCCGAAGCCCGCGGCTACCGACTCGCCATGACCCTGGCCCATCAAAACCTCAGCCAGTTGCACCGCGACCTGGCAGAAGGAATCTCCGCGAACGCCCGCAACAAGGTGTACTTCACTGCCTCTCCCGAGGACGCCCGCCTCCTCGAACGGCACTGCGCCCCTCACCTCACGGCACACGACCTCGCGAACCTTGGGCCGTACCAGGCCGCTGCCCGACTCGTGGCCGACAACACCGAGGCCCCGGCCTTCACCCTCGCCACCCGCCCACTTCCCTCCCCGATCCCCGGCCGAGCCTCAGCCCTGCGGACGGCCGCAGCACGACGCAACACCCGGTTCGATCATCGGTGGTGATCCTTCGTTGCCAGCCGGACTCCCCCGCCCCTCAGAAGGACCTGGATCCCGATACACCGCGCGGACGGCGACCTCCCGACCTCGGCCATCCCCCGCTCACCGGGGGCACCGGACCATCGCCGCCCTTTCCCACCGCCTCACGCCTCGCGACATCTGGCTGGCCTGGATGCTGTTCGAGCACCGCGTGCTCACGACCCGGCACATCCAGCGCCTCGCTTTCTCCAGCCTCCGGCGCGCTCAGCGCCGTCTACGACAGCTGCACGATGCAGAACTCGTCGACTCATTCCGCCCCCTGATCCTGCGTGGGTCCGCGCCCGAGCACTACACGCTCGGCTCAGCGGGAGCGGACCTTCTCGCAGCACAAGCCGGATGCGAGCGAAAGGACGTGGGCTGGCGCCCCACCCACGTCTCCCGGATCGCCTACTCCCCCTCCCTCGGCCACGACGTGGGAGTGAACGACTTCGTCACCCGGCTCGCGGCCGGTTCGTCCAGCAGCCGTCCGACAGGCCAAGCAACGCTATGGCTCTCGGAGCGCTCCTGCGCCCGGCGGTGGGGCGACATCATCCGCCCGGATGCCTACGTCCACTGGCAGGACGACAGCCCCGCGTACCCGTTTCCGTTCTTCTTCGAATTCGACACCGGAAGCCAGCCCCTCGCACGTGTCGAAGCCAAACTCGCCGGCTACCACGCATTCGCTTCCACCACAGCCACACGCCCGGCAGTGCTGATGCACACCCGGACCGCCTCGCGTGAACAGGCACTCCGGCACCGCCTTGGCAACTCCGCGCGCCACCTGAACCTGCCGATCGCCACCACGACCGCCGACCTCACCACCAACCCGTCGGGGCCGTGGTGGCTCCCCATCCACCCGCCCTCACGCCGCCTCACCCTCACCGAACTCGCGGCCCACTGGCCCCACCTCTCGCCCGCATTCGGTCTGGACCCAACTGACGCGGATACCCCGCTCACGCTTCCCGTTCCACCGCAGCCTCCCGTCGCCGAACCACCGGATCACCACGGGTGACCGTGATCGTCAGCGTCCTTGCTGGCCTGTGCTTGCTCATCGCGCTCAGCGCCACTGGAGGTGCTGCCGTGGTGTCATCCATCGGCCAGGAAGGCACGCATCAGACCGCTACCACGACGAACACACCCTCGTCGCATGCTCACTCCGACATCCCGGACCCGATGCTGGCCCTCTACCGACGGGCAGCCCCCGAGTGCCCCGGCCTTTCGTGGACCGTCCTCGCGGCGATCGGCAAGATCGAAACGGATCATGGTCGCCACCCCACCATGCGCTCCAGCGCCGGAGCCGTCGGCCCGATGCAGTTCCTTCCGGCGACCTTTCGGTCCTACGCCCACCCCGTCCCCTCCGGTGGGAAGAACCCCCCTACGCCATGGGACCCCGTCGATGCGGTTCATGCCGCCGCCCGCATGCTCTGCGCGACGGGGGCGAAGAACGGCGATCTCGAAGGAGCGATCTTCGCCTACAACCACTCCGAACAATACGTGCGGGATGTCCTTCGCACAGCGAGACGGTACAGCCGCGGAACCGCCTCCGGCCCCGCCACTTCAGCCCTGGCATTCGCCCACTCCCACCTCGGGCGGGACTACGTGTGGGGCGGAGACGGCCCCCACGAGGGCGGGTTCGACTGCTCCGGACTGACCAAAGCCGCCTATGCCACGGCCGGAGTCACACTCCCCCGCGTAGCCGAAGCCCAGTATCAAGCCACCCAGAAACTGGCTCCCGGGCAGCCCTTGGCCCCCGGCGACCTCCTCTTCTACGGAACTCCCGGCAACCTGCACCACGTGGGCCTCTACTCTGGAGAAGGACGCATGATCCACGCGCCCCGTCCGGGGACCAATATCCGCTACGAGCGCTACAAATACCCCGGCCACGACTTCTACGCGGCCACACGCGTCACCCTCACCAACGAGCGCCGGTGAGCAGGCACGTGCCCCCGCCTCCCTCTTGTACTGGCCCCTCACCGGAGCAGGCGCGTTCGCTGCTGTCCGCGCTGAGCCGCTGCCTGTGTGGCGTCGCGATGCTCACAGGGCTGTTCACAGCGGCCAACGTGACCCTTTTCGCCACCGCACGAGGGGTGCCGTGGCCCATCGCGATCCTCCTCGACCCCATGGTCGGACTGGCGCTGGCCACCGTCCTGTACGGAGACGCTCGGCTGGCCGCTTTCCAGGTACGGCCGCCACGGTGGTCCGTGTGCCTTCGATGGGGTACTGGCCTTATCGCCACCTTGATGAACACCTGGACCTCCCTCTGGCCGCCGAGGCACGGACCGGCCGATCCAGTCGCCTGGCCCACCGATCTCGATCCGGCTGGGGTTCTTCTTCACGCAACGCCGACCCTCTTGCTGATCGGCTTGACCGAGACCGTGGCCGCCTACCGTCGGACCCTCACGCCGTACCTGCGCCCGCTCAGCAGCCCGGAACCAGTCGGGTCGGTGTCGGTCGGCGCGGTGGTGGAGGAGGGACACGATCCGTCTACACGCGGAAGCACGGTATGGGAGCAGGCGCTTCAGATCGACAGAGCACACCGCATGGCGACCAACCGTCCCGCGAGCGTCTGGCGTCTGCGCACCGCCTTGCATCTGGGCCCGGCCCGGGCCCGGCGTCTCTACGAAGAACTGCACCAGCACCACTGCCAACACCGCGAATCAGCTCCTCCGGAGTGATCGAGCCGACGGACAGATCACCGGACTAAGCCGTCTGTCCACCAGCTCTTGCCGATCGGGACGGACCTCCTCGCACCGTCTCCGACCAGGCACGACAGTCGTCTTGACACAACCGGAGTGTCGAGAGTTCATGGTCGGCGGCGGGAATCACATCGCGCTGTACACGCGATCCCGCCGTCTCACGCCGCGTACTGAACGCGCCACCCCGGCCGGGGACCCCACCCGTGAATCGGAAGTTGAGGTCCCGTCATGTCACATCAACGAACCCCATCAGCTCAGGATGGCTCCGCGCTCACAGACCAGCAGGAGGCGGTCCTCTCCGCGCTTCGGGCCAACCCCGGAACCACTACCGTCGCCCTCGCCAAGACCGCCAACCTGAGTCGATCAGTAACCGCCAAAGCACTTGTCGTGCTGGAGCGGCAGCAACGAGCTGTTCGCAAGCTGGGGCGGCGCGTAGCGGGCAGCGGTCAAACTCCGGATCTGTGGAGCCCCTACACGGAGGCAACGCCCAGCTCCACGCCGGTTCCTGATAGGGACGAACATGCCGACAACAGCGCCGAAGAGGTCAAGGCAGGCCCCGACCAGCGCACGTCCCACAACGACCTCACCGAGGAAGACTCCGTAGCCGGGAAACCGCTGAACGCTGAGTGCGATGCGGTGTCCGATTCGTCGGATCGCCCTGACACGAATCACCGCGATGACGAAACCACGACCAAGGAATCGCCCCTACCACCTGAACCGGGCGAGCGGTGCACGCTCTGCGGGACGCTCCGCCGTCCTCCGCGCACGGGTGGACACTTGCGCTCCGGCGAGTTGCACCAGATCGTGCTGAGGCACATGGAGACGCACCCAGCCTCCGAGTTCACCGCAACGGGCCTCAGCCGAGCGATTGACCGGTCGGGAGGTGCGATCGCCAACATCCTGCCGAAGCTAGTGAAGTCGGGAATGGCCAGGCAGGTCTCCGACAGTCCGCGTCGCTTCCAGTACGCGGGCTCGCGACCCATCGACAGCCGAGAAGGCTGACACATACGCCGGTGCCCGCACCGAAGTTGGCGCGGGCACCGGCGTATTCAGGAGACGCGAAGAGCGAGCACCGGACCGTGCTGCGGGATCTCATGTCGAGGGACAGGCCGCTGGTCCGCCATGCCCGCACACAGGGCGTAGAGGATGTGGCTGGGCGCGGCGGCGCTGGCCACACCGGCCCACAGCAGGCGCTCGGCCCCCGGGAGGCGAGCGGCGAACACCCACGGTGCGCGCCTCTGAGCCCGTAGTCCCTCCTCGCCGGGGACTTCTGGCTTGCGCGCAATGACCAGGCCCCGGTCCTCGGGCGAGTACCAGGTCACGTCGTTCGTGCCGTGATCGGCCATCCACTCGCCCTCCGCCAACGGTTCGGTGGCTTGCGGCGGTACATGCTGTCGCGGTGTTGCGGTCCACCGATTCACCGAGTCCGCGACGGCGGCCGGGAATTCAGGCGGAGTCCGGTGTGAGAACTTCACTTTCCACACGGGCGATGCTTCGAGGGCTGGGTGCCCGGTGAATTCCCAGTGCCACACAAGGTCCGGTGACTCCGGAACGTCGTCACAGGCATAGATGCGCTGACGGGCCACCACGAGCCGACTGTCGCAGCGGTACACGAAAACTGATGTCCGGTCCGCGTACCCCTGGTGGTGCCAGTCGGGGCCGAGCACCGTCATGGACGATTCGGGGCCCGCCAGATACAGAGGCGCGACCATGTAGCGGTATCGATCGCTGGTCTGAATGTTCATGTTGATCTTCCTTGTTGTGCTGTCCCGGTCACGGAGGGGTGGACCATCCGGAGCCCGGAGACCGGGGCGGGAACGCGGGGGTGGGATGCGCGGTGGGGCCGGGAGGTCGTCTCCCGGCCCCACCGTCATGCGGAATGCAGCGCAGATGTGGCGGCTTTGGCGAGTACGTCCACTGCTTGTGCCGGGGCCCCGAGTTCGATCCGGGGCACGTCGGGCGCCGCGCGCCTGAGCACGTCGTGGGGGTCCGGGGCAAAGGTCAGCCAGAGCAGGGCACAACCTGAGTTCCGCAGCGCGCCAAGACAGGAGTTCGCCTCCGCCCACTGCTCGGGCGTGAAACGGCCGTCGGAGGCAATGGCGAGCAAGCGGCCACCAGTTCCAGCACTGGTCAAGCCCAGGGCTGCGTCCAGAACGTTGATCGCCCCTCCGAGGCAATGACCACCGCCCACGGCTTCGAGTTCAGTCACCTGGCTCGGCGTACGTCCTGGCGCGGTGATGGCGGTGATGCACTTGTCGAAGGTCACAGCGGCGAACGTCGAGTCACGGCCGGTCACCGCAACGGCCTTCGCCAGGATCCAGGCTGCTGAGGCGATCGGCCCGCACGCGTCCTTCATGGACCCGGACACGTCCAATGCCACTCCGAACCGCAGCGATGGATTGGGAGCGCGCTGATATCGGGTCCGGTGCCAGGGGGCCGCAGTCGGGATCTGCCCTGCGGACCTCTGGGCATCACGGGCCAGCGCGCCTCGCATGGACAGTCGTCCTGGAGGTGTGGTCGTGGGCACCCGCGTGGAGACGCGTTCGCGGTGGGCGGCTACACGCAGGGCTCGGCCCAGTCGTCCGGCAGCCACTTTTTCCCCCGCTGTAGGTGGGCGTGTACCGGCGACCGGATTGCGCACCTGCGGTGAATCTGACTTGGAGTGCGGAATTGGCTGTGGAGTCCCCGGCGCGAACACACGCCGGGCCTGATGGGCGGCAGATGCACGAGCGGCGACTTTCCGCTCTCGTTCCTCCACTCGCGATTTCCGGGCACTCTGTGAGGCGGTGGCCGCTTCAACTTCACTGGCCGCCTCCTGCGCCTCACCACCGGCCACTCGGCGGACGCATTCTGCCGCCGTACGCGTGAAGCTGTTGGCCCGGGATTCCGGTTGCTGGCGAAGGGCCGCGAGTACCTCGCGCCAGGCCCGGGCGTGCTCCATCATCGCTTCGGCATCGGTGTCCGCCGTCGCCTGAGCAGCCCGCCAGATGAGACGGAGCTTCGACAGCACCTCGGCCCCGAGGACTTCGGTGATCCTCGCTTCGAGCACCCTTACCTCATCAGCGTCGAGGATCCCCGCATCGCGACGAGCGAGGATCAGTCCTGCCACCCACGCCGCAGCCGGAGGAGCCTCCGGCCGATAGGTCGGCATGTCGGGCATCACCAAGCGTGCGACGCAGGCGCGAAGCCAGCGTCGGTCATGTGGCCGACGCGCGAGGTGGGCGGATTCCGCGCGGGACTCCTCCAGCAGCTGTGCCACATGGTCCACCGGCGTTCCGCGTAGCGCGGTGGGGGTAACCCATCGGGAATGGGCAGCGTGTGCCGCTTCATGGACGAACGCTCCCCAAGCGGCCGGATACAAGACTTCGTTCCCCACGTGGCGGGGCCTCAATTGGGTTACCGGAAGCGGCGCGAAAACCGCCCGCCTCATCTCCAGCGCAGCTAGGTCGGGGATGAAACAGGCATCGGCTCCAATCCTGGTTTGTGGGAGGCAGGAGACGATTACGTCATCCCGCCCGGCCAGTTCGACTACGCGGTCGGACAACTCCGCTCCGACTCGGTGCCATTCAGGGTCGATCGCCTCTCGGGTGGGAATGGGCACCGCACCACCCTCGCCTTCCCAAACGGCTAGGTCGTGCCTTTCGGTGGATGAAGGCAGGTGGCGAATGTACATCTGAGCAGGCATGATTCCTCCTTGGGTGGTTCGGAATAGGGGGCCTACCCGGGCATGTGATTCCGCGAGGGAACACGGGGGGGCATACTTGCGCCTAGATCTGCCGCCCCAGCGACAGCGGTGTGACTGAACTGCCGATTACCTTCTCAATGACTTCAGACACAACGTCGCGATCCTCTGGCGGCGCGATACCTACCAAGTTGGCGAACGCTGCCTCTGATCCCAGAAGTTTCTCGATTTTTGCGTGTGCTAGAAGTTCACGTAGCTGCGGCGCCCATCCGACCTCGTCCGCATCCGCTCTCCGCGCCAGGTTCCGGGCAATTCGCACCGCCGCTCGGCTGACGCCCAGTGCGATTGCGAGGTCGTAGTCGGACCCAACCTGAATCTGTACCGAGAAGCGACTAGCTAGGGCTTCAGTCATGACCGCTCCGTGTACACCCGGGTTGTGACCAGCGGTGACGTAGAAGCCGTCGGCGGCTGTCACGACTTCCCCTCCCAGGGCTTTCAGTTGGATTTGACGGCGACCGTCCATGGCGGGGTAGAGCGCTGCCAGGACCTTGGGGGAAATCAGTGTCGCGTCGTCGATGAGCAGTGCTCGTCCCTCCTTCATGGCGACCACCAGTGGGCCGTAGATGAACTCGTAACTGCCGTCATCGCGTTGGGTGTATTCCCCTACAAGGTCCGCGACTTCGGTGTCGCCGTCTCCCGCCACGGTGATCAAGTCAGGGAAAGCCGCTTCGACCAGGGATGTCTTCCCCGTCCCGGGAGGCCCATAGAGAACTACTGGGACGTTTGCATCACGGAGACGCGACAGCACTTCCACGTCCGGGAGGTGGGCCAGTTGACGCGGATGATACTTCGTGCCATTCGGTCGTTCGATCGGCCCTGAAGCGCCCAGAGTTCCTGACCGCCGCTTTCCAGGGTCCTGTGTATCGGCTGGCGTATTCAGTGAAGCGGAGCCCGAAGAACGGGTAGAAGATTCGGGACCTGTGCCGCGTTCAGCTGCCGCCGGAGTGAGGGTGTTCGCAACATAGGTACGAGGCGCTGTTCCCGTCTGCAGGGCTTCTCCCGCGCACACCAGGGAGTTGAGAGCGTTGCCGACGGCGCCATTGCTGTGGTTGCCCAGTTGGGCCACCATCTCCGCTACGGTGAAGGACCGCCATGGATTACTGGACAGGCACGCGGCCACCTTCGCACGAAGAGGGGCGAGACGTCGCGAGGTGCGTCCTTGGTCGACCGTTCCAGATCCCGCTCCTCGGGAGGCAGGAATACCGGTTGTGGCGGTGGTGATGTTGGTGCGCATGAGTGTCCCATCGCAGATCTATCGCGGGAAATTCAGGTGCGCCCGTTACGCGTGTCGGAATCTTTGAGCTGACACTCTAATCCCGCACCAGACGCACTCCACCAGCACTCGCATTCTCATGCGGCACCGGTTGGATTTCGTTCCGTTTCTCAGGAACACAACGAGAATAGCGTGGTGGCTGCACGATTTAAAATGGGCCACCATCTGCGAATTCTGGGGACATCAAAGGTGACACGACAGAAATGGGGGAAATTCTCGATGGTCACGACAGATGGCGTCGCCCAAAAGCCCGACGGCGACGGGTTTGAAGAAATGGGGAAAATGCAGATTCACCCTCGCCAGTGAATCCTGCACAGGCGTGCGACACCAGACGCCTGGGCGCCCATAAAGTCGATAAATGCCACTTACCGCCAATGACTGGGCGACCAGTACTGCGTCATCCCGCGTCTACGGAGCCAAGGCACGGACTAGGGACCGTGGAGTGAGGAGATGAGTACCTTCCACAAGAATCAGTCGCACACCTCAAAAGATTGAAGGGAGCAATCCGCGGGGCACCACGATCGAGATGGTCACCATCAACCGATATTCAGTCGCCCTCGCCTCTTACTGGCCCGCACATGCCTCATCCTGCGGCGGAGGGATTGCGCGGGTGGCCGCCTCCATATCCGCCCACCGATGCGCTGCCCGAGGCGGCCCCGGATGCGAACCGCTCACTTCGGACGTCAGGGGATCTCGATGGCTCCTGACGAGCCAGCGGTGCGTACGCGTTCCGCGATGCGGTGTGCGGGTCGCGCCTTCCGGGATCGGTCGGCCCGCGCGATCACGGAGTCGCCCAGCAGGGCGCGGGTGGACGGGTCCGGCTCTAGTCCGAGGTCAGATAGATGCGCTCGCAGGCGGACGTAGGTGCGACGGGCTGCGTCGGAGCGGCCGCTGTGCATGTGAAGGTTGATGACGTGCTGATAAAGGAGTTCGATGTCCGGATGCCAAGAAATTAGGCGTTCGAGGTGAGCCACGGCGTCTTGTGTGATCGATCGCTCAATTTTGGCCTGTTGAGCCAGCTTAACCACCGCACCAACCGCATCGCGGATGCAATTTTCACGAATGGGCTCCACCCACAACCAATCCACGCCATTCAACACTGGCCCATGATAGGCGTCAAGCACTTTCGATAGCGCTTCGGCATGGAGTTCATCTACTGCTTTTGTCGAGTTCTTGACCGCGTCATTAAATTCAGCGATATCGGTTCTCACGAGCGTGGGTGATAGTTTGTGGAGCTCCCCGAAGAGCGTTAAGAACTCTGCTTTTCCGTTTCCGGTTGCTGTACGCAATGCGCGTCGTACAGCTCGGCGGAGATTCTTCAGCTGATGGGCAATCTGGTCGGCGTTTCCGTCCAGTCGAAGATGACGGGCGACTTCCGCGGAGACGAGTCCGGCCGGGTGTGTGGCCAGAAGGGCCAGGAATTCGCGAGCCTCGCTGCGCAGGTGGCCACAGACGGGCTCGTCACGCCCAGGCACCCGCACCGTCATGGGGCCGAGGAGGCAGATCCGTACCCTCACGCCGTCTCGCGTATCCGCTTGTGGGCACAGAGCTTCCGTGGTTTCGAACTCCGGGGCCTCGTTTTGCGAGTTCTGGGCGATGGGAGCAATTGGGGTCGGCGAAACGGCTGGTGATGGCTGGGGGCCGTCTAACGGCAGACCCGAGCCTCCCTGATCGGCCTCGGAACCGGTCGCTGTTGGTGTTCCGGTGCTCTCCGGCTCTGGAAGGGGTTCTCCCTCCAACGAGTCGGGGAGAGAGGGCGGGTCGGGGGGTTCGTCGTCTTGCGCGCGGGCGAGGTAGGTGGCGACGTCCGCGGTTGCTGCCTGGGTGAGGTGGAACAGCTGAGTCCCTTCCAAGACATGTGCTTCGTGTTCTGGTGGCTGGGCGCGGACGTACCCATCGGCCGTCACCTCCCAGACGGCTGCCCCGGGAAGTGCGGCATGAAGGGTCAGAACAGCGAGGACACCGGGCTTCGCGCAGGCCGCCATGTCGCGCAATCGGTCCGAGCTGGTTGAGGTGAGGGCCCGGTCGGCCATGACGATCAGGAGCCCCGGGTCAGGGCGTGGGTGTTCGGCGGAAGCTTCCGAGTGATGGCGCGCGTGGGCGAGCAGGTGTGCTTCGGCAAGCTCCAGGAGCTGTTCGTCATCGCTGGTCGCGGTGAGTACGGGTCCTGAGCACGTCCACCCCTCGGTGTCCGGCAGGAGGTGGTGGGCAAGGTGCGCGGGGAGGCCAGCGGTGACGGTACACGTGAGAGCCGAGGTGCGTGCGGCAGCGGCGAGGATCGCGGTGAGGAGGGCGCGGACTACCGCCTCGGCTCCAGGGCCGGTGAAGGAGTGGCCGCCCGACGTGGCCATCACGTCAATGGTGATCTCGGCGCCGTCGCGCGTGCCGATCGTCACGTGGGAGTCGGCGTGCGGCGTCGCGGGGGGTGGGCGGCGGGTCAGCAGGGCGTCGGGGTCAGACGAAGGGGACGCGAGGGTTGCTTCTCGGGCTGCTTGGCAGGCCAGGTCTACCACTGGTGTGAGCCGCGGTACTGGGTCGCCGTCTGGTCGGCCCGTTCTGGTGAGGCGACGTGTTCGGCGAATGCGGTAGACCCGTCGGGCGGCGAGGAGGCTGGCGGCAGTGGTGACGCCGATGACTCCGGCCTCACCCAGGCTGATCGCTGCCGAGCCCCGGTCCCCGACGGTGTCTGTCTTGCTGCTCGGGTGGGCCGCGCGCTTCGGCCGGTTTGAGGTGGGGGCGGGGCCCGCTGGATCGGGCGTGGTTGGTGCGCCTTCCACGCGGGGGCGGGGTGCGGCGGGTGGCTCGGTGGCCGACTTCTTGAGGTTGGGTTCCGTGAGGGCGGGGAGGAGCAGCTGCCAGCCCGGGCGGAGTGCGTTGGGGTCGGTGAGGCGCTGGCCGCCCGGCTGGGGACGGTCCTTGTTTATGGCCCAGATCCGCGGCCACTTCACCCCCTCGCCCAGGTGTCGGGTCGCAAGGTCCCACAGGGTGTCGCCCTCCACCGCCGTGTACGTGATGACTGGTTCCCCTCGCCGGCGGTCCTCCGCGGGCTCGTGCTTGGGAGGACTCGTCGGTTGCGAAGCTGCCGCGATGACCGGCGTTCTCAGCGCCTCCGTCGTGGGTGGGACGGCGGTGGCTGGCCGGATCGCGGCGAGCACGCTGAGGAGGGCTGCGCCGACGGTGGCAGCGGCGACCCAACGCATCGGGCTGAGACCGGTCATGTGGGCCTGGTGCGCCTCCCGGTTCCAGGCGAGGTGCGGGAGGTGAAGGGCATACCAGGAGATCTCGCGAATTACCTGCGTGGTGAAGACCGCCCAGCACCCCCATCCAATGAGCGCGAGGATGTCGAGAAGCGCTGGGTCGGTGACCGGTGCGGCCAGTCTTTCCCTCAGTTCGGTCCACGAGAGGACCTGGTCAGGAACCGGCATCCCGACCGCGTTCCACAAGATCATTGGGACGCCGACAACCCATCCGGCGACGATCGCGCCGGAGGCCAGTGCCTGACCGAGGTGACCGGCTCTGTGCACGATCCGAGAGGTCATTTTCGTCGTTGGTTCCCTCGCGTGTCAGGGGGCCTCGGTCGCAGGCCGCGCCCCGGCAGTTGCCTGGGTGCGGCCGGTCAGTTCGGTGAGCCCGATGAGCCGGAGAACCTGAGTACGTTGACGGTGGTCGACGGTCACGGTGACCGTGCCAGGTCCCGCGTTCACGCGCACGGCCCCCTGGAATTCGGAACGCGCGAGGTAGTGGCGCGCTGCTGCGGCGGCTTCGGCATCGCGAAGGCGAACCGCGTGGCCCCTTCGCAGACGGTCCACGTCGAGGCTCTGGGCACCTGCGCGGGCTGCTTCCTGTGCGACATCGTGAGCTCTGGAGGCGGTGGCCATAGCTAGGCCGCCGTCAACCACGATCCCCGCGCCCAGCCATGCGGCTGCGATCCCGGCGACGACAAAGGCGGTCACCTGTCCTGCCTCCCGGTGACGACCGGTGGCGTGGTGGATGACCCTCCGGGTACGCCGCTCGATGAAGGCAGGGGTCACGGGCTGCTCCGGAAGGCGTCGATGGGTGAGAGCGCGTGCTCGGTCAGTGTGACCTGGCCGGGAAAACCGGTACGGGTGAGATCCCCGAGAGTCGTGGTGCACTCAACTCCCGTTCGGATGGCGCCACCTGGGGTGAGCCCGTCGGTGTCCACCACGATCTGTGTGCGCGCACAGGCAGCGCCAGCATCGCGAAGCGCGGCAGCCACGGCCTGGCGCGCGGCCGATCGGGCGGCTTCCTCGCTTCGGGCGATCGACGCGGCGCGCGCGGCTTGGTGTGCCGCGTCCGAGACGACCAGTCGCGCATCCACAAGCCGTCCGAGCGCTACGGTGATCAGCGCCACCAGGATCAGCAAAGGGATGAGGATGACCAGTTCGGTGGTGGCTGAGCCCCGCTCGGAGGACGACCTCACAGTGTCCGGTGGACGTTCTGCGATGGACGGCGGCAGGGAATGGTCGTTCACGGCCAGTCTCCCACGGTCACTCGCTCCACCGCTCCCGACGCCGTTCCTCCAGCACGCAGCGTCAGGCCCGGCACAGCACGCAGTACTTCACCCTCGACCTTCACTGTCGCGAACGCAGTTCCACGTCGCACTGTCACCCGCGGACTGGTCAGTACTCGACCCGCCACCGCGCCCAGCCGCTCACGGGCCCGGGCCTCCCCTTCTGCTGGGCTCCCACGATGGGCCCGGGTGGCAGCGAGGGCTTCCTGCGCGGTGTATTGCGCGAGATGCTGAGCGTGCCACGCCAGCGCACCCTGCACCACCAGTAGACACACCAGCAGCAACAGCGGAGTGCACACCACCAACTCGGTTGTTGCCGCCCCGCGCTCGCGGTCGGATCCACGCCCCAGGCGACAGTGCGACCGGTTCTCCATGTGCTCCCCTAGCCCATATCGATACCGATGGCGCGCCCCATGACGTGGTCTGTGATCACACTCCCCACACTGATAGCGAGCACGGCCATGAGACCAATGATGATCACTGTTTCGGTCGTATAGCCGTCGTCCCGGCAGGCTCGTCTTCGAACCAGCTGGAGGTGGGCCCGAAGAGCTGCGAGAAGTTCGAGGTGCATCAGTAGTGCTCCTTCACATGGTGAGGACGTGAGCTAAGGCGGGGTAGCCGATCAGGATCAGGAAAGCCGCGAAGAGACCCACTAGCGGAAGGCTCATCCGCTCGGTTGCGGCCTGCGCCTCCCCTTCCAGGTCGGCGAGGCGTCGCTTACGCATCGCACGGGCCTTGGCGTCAAGCGAGACGCGGATCTTGGCGCCCTCCGACCCCGCGAGGTCCAGCGTCGAAGCT
Source organism: Streptomyces sp. AJS327 (assembly GCF_013450295.1). Lineage (GTDB taxonomy): Bacteria > Actinomycetota > Actinomycetes > Streptomycetales > Streptomycetaceae > Streptomyces. The sequence goes on along the minus strand of NZ_SKBR01000001.1, from coordinate 574,995 downwards.
ATTTCGCAGAGTTCGGGAACGTGAGTCTTTCGCCCGACCTCGGCCATGTGGCGCCAAGGGGAAGTGCGGGTGGTAGTGGCCAGAGTCCAAGCGTGGCGCAGCTTGCTGGCCGCCCATCCGCGGGGGGCTTCGGTGGCCTGCTGAAGCGCCTGATGCACTCCAGCACCGCCGGCGAGAGCGATCACGGTCAGGTCCAGCACAAGGGCGAGTGTGTGCCGCATCTGCGCCTGCCGGTCCCGAGCCCGCTGACGGATCGCGAGATCAGGTACGAAGAACAAGACCGCGGCGAAGATCACCGATGTGGCCAAAGACATCCAGCTGCCGGGCCACCTCCCCACTCCCACCCCGTAAACGCCTAGGGCGAGCCACGGTGCGATAAGCCCTGCCACAGCGCAGGCTGTCTTCTCGGCCAGGTGCACTTCCACGTCCGTGCCGCAGACCTCCAAGTCGGCGCGGACCGCCGCAGGGGGCCAGCCCAGTGCCTTGGCCATCGGAACGCCGGGACTTCCAAGGCGCACAGCCCAGGATCGCCCAGCGCGGGATGCCTCGGAGTTCGGGATGGCGGGTGCCTCCAGCGATCTGAGCAGCGTCCTGAGGTTCGCGCGGGGCGGGCGCATGCCGAGTACCAGGACCGTCAGACCGATGCCGAACGCCGCGCCCAGCAAGGGAATCATCAACGTCATCGGACCTCCCGGGCCGAGGGCACGCGCGCTCCGGCCGTCACGTCCAGCAGGCGTGGTTCAGGGGCGAGTTGTGACAACGTGTGAAGCCAGGCGAACGAGGCTGCGAGAAGAAGTCCCGCGACGGCGAGCACGGACTGCCCGATTACCGTGTTGAATGGATCGAGATAGGGACGGTTGAAGACCAACAGCCCGGTGACCATGGCGAGGGTGACGCCGATGGTGACGCGTACCCCCGTACGGATGCTGGCCCGGCTCGCGTCGATCTTCTGCCGTGCGGCCACCTGTTCCCGGACGGACTCCGCGAGGTGTCCCAACAGTGCCGCCAATCCGGACCCCTGCTGGTGTGCGGCCATCATCAGCGCGGTGATCACCACGTCGGCGATCGGGTCATCCACCGCCTGGGCGAAGTCCTCCAACGCGTCGACCAACCCACACCCCTCGCGCACCGCTGTTGCCAACTGTGTGAGTTCGTTCTTCAGGGCAGCCGGAGCGATATCGGCCGTGGCCAAGATGGTTTGCTCCAACCCGGCGGCGGCGGACAAGGTGTCGCGCAGCATCTCCGACCAGCCGGCGAGAGCCTCCAGGCGCTCGGTTCGCCTTCTCGCGCCCCGATCCGGTCCCAGTGTCTCCGGCAGCGTCAGTAGCCCGATAGCCGTGAGAATGGCGGCGACAGGCCAGCCCGTTACCGCCCCCGTGATCACTCCCCCAAGCATGGCCGACACCAGCCGAGGTCTGCTGCGCCAACCACGCGGAATACGGACAGCAGTTGTCCGCAGCCATCCGATGACGGCGGGAGTCGAGTCATGGCCCCGGGGGCCGGACCACAACCCGGCCACCAGCATCACGGCCCCTCCGCCGAAGAGAAAACCGAGGAGCGTAGCTGCGGGAACACCGAGTTGACCGATAACCCTCATGAGGAGGTCCATCATCGAGCCGCTCCGGCTCCGTCGAGTTCCGCGCGGGTCTGCGCTCGCAGGCCAGACGCTGGCACTGCCCGTCCATCGGGTCCTGGCGCATAGACCTCGTTGGAGATGATCTGCGGGCCATCCGCGTCAATCACTTCACGGACCGAGTCGATGCACCGGCGCCCGCTCGTGTCCCAGCCCAGGTGCACCACGAAGTGCACGGCAGAAGCCACGAGTAGGTGCGTCGTCTCCAGCGACAACCGCTCCGGAGCCTGGGCAGCGTAAGTAGCGAGTTTCGTGAAAACTCCGCGCGAGGTGGAGGAGTGGATCGTGGAAAGCGAACCGTCATTGCCCTGCGACATCGCCTGACACATCGGGATGACCTCAGCACCCCGAATCTCCCCAACAATCACCCGGTCCGGTGACATACGCAATCCCCAGCGCACCAGCTCCGCCTGATCGATCCCGCCGACGCCCTCGATATTCGGTTCCCGCGCTTGCAAGGAAACGGAATTGAGATGGGTATTGCCGAGACCGAGCTCAAGCGTGTCCTCGATCGTCACCAACCTCTCGTGTGAAGGGATCGCAGAAGCAAGAGCACGCAATACCGTGGTTTTGCCGAGGTTGGTGCCCCCGGCGACGATGAGGTTCTTCCTGGCTCGCACCAGCCGACGCAGAAGCCCAGCCATATCCTGATCGCACACGCCGAGGCGAACCAAGTCCCCCAGATCCAGACGCTGATAGCGGTGGCGTCGAATCGTGACCGACACACGCTCCGTGACCGCCATTACCGCAAAAAGCCTCGACCCATCCGGCAAGTGGAGGTTGAGACGGGGCATTCCGCGGTCGAAGCGCCGTTCCTCCCCCGTCGCGCGGGCCGCCAGAGTGCGAAGGCGCTCGATCAATTCCGCGTCGGAGGTCGCGACCGGTGCCTCTCTCCGCCACTGCCCGTTCCAATCACGCACCCACACGACGTCGCACCCGTTCACGCAAATGTTCTCCACGCCGTCATCAGCCAGCAGCCGGTCCAGGGCCCCCGCCCCCTCCAGGGCATCGATCACCTCCCCACCGACACGGATCTCTTCCTCTGCACTCAGCCCCCGCTCACATCGCGTCAAGGCAGCGCGGCGCAGGGCAGCGAGTTCTTCGGCGACCAGCCGGTCGAGCGTGCCCCGCCGCTCGGAGTCGGACTCTGGCGGCAGCCCAGCTGCCTCCCGCTCATCGGCCAAAGCGGCGAGCCGAGCGACGACACGCTCCCGCACTTGGTAGACCACCGCGGACACATCGGGTAGCTGAGCATCACCGTGGTGCTGCGCGCTTCCGACCTGCGACGGCACGTTCGTGTGTGGGTGAGTCATCGATCAACCCCGGGCCTCGTGCTGTTGTGAATCACATGCGTCAACGGCTCAACCGGGTTGCCTCGCCTCGCGTCGGCCACCACCTCGCCCGGCGCGGTGAGACTTCGCGCGAGCCGGTGTGCTTCGCGGACCAGAGGGCGGGCGAACAGGCTCTCACCGGAGAGTCCATTCATCGGAGGCGACCGAAAACCCCCTAGCACAGCTGCTGTACGAGCATCCCAGGGCAGGAACTCCACCCGGGCCATCCCCAGCGAGTCACTGATTTCTCGCGCCGGATAGGGACAGGGCCCAACGACCACCAGGCGCCAGCCCGAAGCCTGAGCACCCCACTCCGGTACACGGGCCGCTACCCGGGCAAGGGCGTCAGCACCGCCCCGACTCACGATCACGACTTCGTCCGCGTCCGAGAGCAGCGCTCCGTGTTCCGGACTCGCCCGGCCCAAGTCCATCAGGACTGTGCCGAAGTCCGCGTCGGTCCCGCGCAAAACCCCAACACCTTCCTCGGTGGCGAGAAGCCGAATAGCCTCCGTGCACGGCCCCCTACCGGCAGGGGCGATCACCACGCGCACGCCTACAGAAAGGTCCTGTACCGCACCCAGAAGCGAACCCGGATGCGCACGGCCCACCATGGCCGCGACGTCGACCAGTCCTGGGGCACTCGGCACGCGGAATCGCGGACCCACATCACCACCTCCAGGGCCCGCCTCGATCACTGTGGGCCGAACTCCGCTCGCGGACGGCGCCCAGCAAGCCGCCAGGGCAAGAGCGGTCGTGGTCGCTCCTGGTGCCCCGGACACCGAGGTCACTGCGATGAGTCGGCGGGTCACGGCATCTCACGCCCTACGGCCGGAAGCACCACCACGCGCGGTCGGTCCAAGGACACTGCCCGGCGAACCGCGGGCGTCTCCACGAGAACCCGGACCTCTCGCGCATCGCCGGTAGATGCTGGCTCCCTGACCCCCGTCACGGTCCCGGCGACCGGATCCGGATCAGGGCCGGGTGCCTCGACCTCGCCCTCCCCGCTGTCCGGAGGGCCGGAAGGAGCACCTTGGTCAGGCCCGGGCAGTAATGCCACCCGGTCACCACGAGCAAGGTTAGAGGGGCCAGCTCCGGCCTCCATTCCGATTGTGACCTGGGACATTCCCACCGGTGGATACGCAGCCCGACCGCCGACCATGCCGGGAGCGACCAAGGCACCGGCGGGAAGCGGCAAGCGCGCCCTGTGCCCAACTACCTCGGTCCGACGGTCCAGCGGAATCACGCCCCGTTCGACAGCCGCTCGCACGGTGCGTAGATCCTCCCGTCCAATCACCTTGCCTGCCGGAACATCGCGGGCCACCACCAGAACCTCCGCGCGATCGCTGGCGGCCATCACGACCCAGCTGAACGCCACAGCAGAAACCATCACAGTGCCCAGTCCACCCCAAATCCACGCCGGGCGCCGCCTCCGATCACCAACTACTCGCCCTCTACCTGAATCTGGATTGTCCGAGTTCGGCTTCGCGGTCGCTGGTCCCGCAAAAGGCAAAGAGGTACCCATACATCACCTGTGAAAAAGAAAGAAAATGAACCCATGAGGTGTTCAACCAATCGCGCGCCGTCACATAATCAGCGCATCACAATCGTCTGCACCTCACGCACGGCCACCCGCTGATTCGCGGATACCGACAACCCCGGCACCACCCCGACCTCGCCCGCGCCCTTCCAGAACACATCCCAGATGACCCTGACAGTCACCAAGAACCGGCCGCCCGAAGCACTCCGATAGGTATACCCACAGTCGGGCGACGGCTCCATGCCATCTGTACGAGCCGAGTACGGTGTCCCGGGCCCCTCGCATATCACCGACGATCCATCACCCATCGACCACACCGCACGACGAGGCCGCGCCGTAGCAGTCACCGACACCCCACCCACCGCAGCCGATTCAGACACCGGCCGCCATGAAGACCGCGCCAACCACAACCACGTCGGCACCTGAACCACCTGAAAAGCATGTCCCGGACTCATGCGAATCACCGGGGTTGGTAAATCAAGACGAGTCGCCGCCCGCTTTGCCACTGCCGCTACCGGAGGCGCTTTTCCTCCTTTCCCAGCATCAGGTTGCGGTGCCACGTGGTACGGCAGACGGGAACCCAACTCCTCCGGCGTTACCTTCCGATTCCGGGATGAATTCCCAGACCCAGCAGAAGGCTTTCCAATCAAAGGTGCATTCTCAGGAATTCTACGCGAAGCATCACCTTTTGAGCGTGACGTGGCCACAAGATCGCAGCCCTCGTCACACCCCACACTGACGCCCTGCATTCCGTCCTTCGCCCCCTCTGCCCATGCAGCTGGCGTCAAAAAGTTTCCGCAGACTACAATAGCCGCCGATGCCGCCATAGTTCTGCTCATACCGGGGGTCAGCATGAACCGGCCTCGTGCAGGTAGAGGGAGGTCACCTTCCACTCTCCCTTAACAACCTCCACAATCGCGTCAGCCCGATCGTGACTCCCCGGAACATGGTTCTTGAGGGTGCCATCACGCTTGTACAGCAACCACTTGGTGTCATCGACACAGTCACGCAACTTAACTCGTTCTTCGGTGGCATCGATGACCCGAGGTGCGATGCGAGGGCGCCCACGGCTGACCACGTCGTTCTTGGCATTCTGCGTCAGTCCGAACTTCAGCAACCGAAGCGCCGCGCCCTGAGCATGATCATCCAACTGCGGTGACGAGGCGTCCGAGGTCTTCGACGCCTGCGCCATGTCTTCCCACATCGCGCGGTACGCAGCCACCGCACCCACGCCGGGACTGGTAGAGGCGCGCGCGGAAGGCACCGACGTGGGCGAGACATCGGTGGTTCTGGGTGGCTCGCTGTCCTCACGAGCAGCAGAACAGCCAATCACAGCGATCATCATGATCAAGGCCGTGCCGAACCACCTTGTCGCCGCCCTCATCACTCACCGTCCCCAGCACTCTCGAACCCAAAATCAGCACCGGCAGCAGTTATACGCCACAGTGAGCTACCCACCGCTCACGCCGTAAACCTCGGCACTAAGGGTCTACGCCTTCGGGCCGGCATCGCTCGGTCAACAGTCCGACCGCTGGAAGATGATGAGCACGCCTTACCCGAACTCAAGTAGGGCCCGGCGCGCTGTGATGACCTGCGCTGTCGCATCAGTAGCGACGGACTGACCTGGCCACGTCACTGTGACATTCCACTGCCGGGACACGACTTCTGGTGACTCGTCGGGAGAAGGATCCCAACTCACAGTCAACTCTTTCGAGTGGGTACCCAATTCCCATCCAGAATTCCTCTATATTATCTACCTCTAAGGTTAGAATATCAGCCACTTTCCCGCATATTTCCTCTCGATCGAGGATGATCGAGAACCATATACATTTCCCAGGTACTTTCTATGGAACCCTCAGGATCCTTTAGTGAGAGTGTGCACGATATGCAGAAGCATCCGGTCAGGCAGGTTTAACCCAGTAACCCGCCAGCATCTCGCCCGGCCACGCGGGCTCGTGAACCGTTCCGCGCGGTCCCATCGCCGCGAAGTAGGGCGAAAGATCGTAGATCTTCGTCCCGACGACGGCGTCCAGGTCGGCCACCCGCAGGCTGAGCCCATCGACCTTCAGCAACCGCGGGAAGCTCTGCGCCAATTGGTTGGGCCGTCGGTGATTGCGGTGGGCGAATGTTCCCGTGGCCGGCCACTCCGTGTTTCCGCGTGGGCTGCGAGCGTGGTACTCAACGTCATCGGGTGACGCTTGATCGAAGTGCCACACGACGATCAGGTGGGAGAACTCCTCCAAGCCCTGCACGGCGTCGAGAGGGAACTCTGTGTCGAGCTGGATCACCGACTCGACATCTCCCCAGAAGTCATCGGCAACTTCCGTACGGCCCGCGATGACCTCTCCGATCGGCTCGATCTCCAAAGCCATGGCTCCAGCCCTTCGATTCGGTCTCAACGATACATATGATCAATCTACTTGGGCCAGGTAGGAGGCCGCTCGGGAGTCGATCGTGCCAACTGCGGGGATGCCGCGCTTCCGGTAGGGCGAGAGAAGTTGCCGCATGTCAACAACCGTCTGGCGGGCTCGACCCGAGTAGATCCCGTCCTCCATGGCGTCCAGGGCCTTGGACCACGTCGAACACGCTTCCTCGACGCCGCCCTGCCCGATCTGCGCGGCCCCCATGTACCCGAGGGTGACCGCGTGCGTGCGCCGGAAAGCAGCCCCCCGCGTGCGTACGGAGTGCCGGAACTCCTTGACAGCGCGGTGGTGATCACCGAGATCCCGCAGTGTGCACGCTGTCTCGTGCGCGAGAGCCGCCTCGCCGAAGAAGAAGGTCCGGGCTGGTTCCCTGATCCCGTCGCTGGCGTTCGACAGGTCATCCTCGGCGCGGAGAAGCGACCAGGCCGCCTGCTGCTTGTGGCCGTTCGCGGCGAGCGTCCGCGCGTGCACCACGCCGAGGAGTGCTCGCTCCCGGGGAGTGGCCGCCGCGTACCGCTCACCGTCCACCGACGTTTGGGCGATCTGAAGGGCCTCGCGACGGAACCCCAGGTCGAGCGCCTGATGCGCCATGGCGCGCAGGATATGCCCGCTGAGGGGAGCGTCGCCGGAACGCGCAGCGAGCTTCACCGCGGTGTTGAAGCGCTGGAGCGCGACGGCGTGCTCGCTGTTGTCGAACGCCATCCAGCCGGACACATAGGCCAGCTCGGCGGAGGCCGAGAACATCGCCCGTCGGGCCGCGTCGTCGGCGAACCGGCCCCGGAGGAAGTCGTGAGCATCGTGCTTCAGGTACTCGTCAACTGCGCGCCGACCGTGGCCCCCGCCGCGACTCTGGTCCATGCGGGAGAAGGCCAGAGTCAGCTCGCGCACCATCTCGACGTCGCCGTGCCCGACACGCTTGCCGGTCGAAGGCTCGTCCGCTGGCGGCCTGGACATGGCGTCCCACCACGTGGCATCCGGCAAGAGCAGTGCCGCTGCGGAGTACACACCACCTGCCAGCAGACCGCGTCGGTCCGTGTCCACTCCACTCTCCAAATCCTTCAGCACGATCAAGGGATCGACGCGCCAGTCCAGCGCCTCCTGCGCCGGTGAGATGGAAGCCGCGAACCCGGCTTCTTGTGGCGTGATTTCACGCTTTAGACGGCGGGACAGCGCCTGGCACAAGATAGCGGGCGCGACCCCTGTCGGCTCAGTGCCACCTACCCACATACTCACGTGGGAGCGCCCGATCTTGGAGTTCTCCCGCACCTCCCCGTTCAGCGTCTCGACGGCCACACGGTTGTACGCGGCTGCCGCCTGTTCCCTTGACCAGCGAGCTTCCAGGAGAAGCGCGGCCAGCCGCTTGTTCCTCTCTCTCGCCATCCTGCGCCTCCGCCACTGAAAGTGATCTTTGACCACGTTGGCCGACCTGCCCGTGTTCGAAGTACAGGGCGGGCGCCGCTCCAACGTAATGCTCAACTGACTGCGGTTGTAGGAGAGATGGCGGAGAGCCGTCCCTACGGGTTCGAGGTGGGATCAGGTTGTGGAACGAATCATCACCGTGAGCCGGGGCGAGGCCGGCGACGGCTGACTGAGGCCGATGTCCTCGTAGCCCCACGACCGGTACAGAGCGTGGACCTTCCCGTCCCCGGCCGCTTCGTTGACCATGAGCGTCACGTACGGCTCGTTGCGGTCGGCGAGCAGGGTGTCGTGGGTGCGTCGCGCTATCCCGGTGCCTCGCCACCCAGGGGACACACCGATCTCCTTCAAGGCCAAGGCGGCGCGGTCGGTGTACTTCTCGGGGGGCGGCGGGGTGGTGCGCTGCCAGTACCGGTCCCCGTCTTCGATCGTGTTGCCGTAGGCGTAGCCCACCGGCTGCGCGCCCTCGTAGGCGAGTACCGCTTGGAAGCCCGGCTCGGCACCATGCCGGTCCAGCCGCTCGCCGAAGGACGAGACCGCATAATTCGCCAGGTGCAGCAGGGGCGCCCGTACTTCGGCGTACACGTTGAGCAGGTCGGCGCGTACAGCGTCGAGTTCGGTGAAGGAGCGAAGTTCGATGGCGGGTGCCGAGGTCATGCGTTGGGCCTCCAGGCGGCGGTGTGCTTGGACCAGGTGCTCGCGCTGGCGCTGCCCGGTGCCGTTGCACGGAGGGCAGCACCGAACTCCTGAAGCATGCGCGATACCCGGGGATGATGGGTAGCCGCCTCCGCCGTCACTGACATGGCGGTGCCAGTCGCGGTGTCGACGTCGCCCTGTGCGAGCTGGGCCTGCGCGAGGCGGCTGGTGGCGATAGCGCGCGAGCGCTGCATGTGCGGCCGGAGCACGGCCAGGCATCGGTGCGCGTGGTACTCGGCAGTGGACCAGTCACCAGCGGCGAGGTGGGCGGTCAGGGCGAGGGAGTGAAGTTCCGCCTCGTCGTAGAAGGCCACGAGCCACACCGGTCGGGAAGCGTCTCGATCAGCCCGGTCCATGGCGTCATGCGCCTGATCGAAAGTGCGCGGCAGGCTCCGCCCCTCGTGGGCGGCGCCTTGGATGGCCATCTGCCGGGCCATGCCGAGGGAGGCGAACATCGGGTCGCGGCGCGTGATGTGCAGGTTCCGTGCGACGTCGTTGGCGGCTCGCGCGTCGGCGGGACGCCCCATATGCCGGTAGAGACTGCCGGCGTGCGACCAGACACGGAACTTGATGGCCTGATCACCGGAAAGCTCGGCGAGCGCCTGGGCTTCCCGCATGTGGGCCACGGCTTCTTGGAACCGGCGACCGTCGATGGCCGCCCACATCGCCGATGAGCGGAAGCTGGCCGCCGTGGCGTACAGCCGTCCCCGTACCCGCTGGGTGGCGCTGCCGGAGTTCTGGAGATTCAGGGCTGAGTCGGCGAGGTCTGCGGCACGCTTCTCGATATCGAGCTGTCCACCGCGTTTGTGGTCGCTGGCGACCACGGCGGTGAACTTCTCTTCCAGGCGTCCGACGTCGCTCATGGCGATTTTGCGGGTTGAGGCGGCGGCTGGAGCAGCGGCAGCCACGGCCGCCGAGATGGTTCCGGCGACGAGGGTGCGGCGGTGCATGGGGTCCTCCTGCGGTGGGGCTGCCGTGGATGAGGAGCGGCCCCGTGGCACGAACCCTAAGTCGACGGCGGACATCCCCGAGATGTCCTCCAGGACCTTTCGCGTTGCTGTATTGGGCCATCGGACTCGCCCGGATCGCCACTCGCGGACATGGCGTCCGTCGCACGTCCCGGGTCGGCCGGTGAGGTCTTCAAGTGCCGAATTCACGGCCCTGGCCAGGCTGTTGGAGCTGTGTTGATGGTTTTCCATCCACGCTTCAAAAGCCTCGTTGCGCGTGGTGCCCATGACCGCACCGTAGACCGTTGCGGACTCAGCGCAAGGTAAAGAGATTACCAAACCCCCCTAGGGGACTCATCGCGGTTCTGCGTCAGATCCCCTAACCAGGCGCGGGCGAGGGGGAGTTATGTGTTTCACCCGGCACCGGATGGTGCACGTGGCCCCGTCACAGATCGGCGCGACGGTGCCCGCCGGGAACGAGCAGACGACCCCACAAACGATCTTTGACCACCTTGACCGTCTCCAAGCTCTTGACCCCATGCCGATCGCGGCGGTTAAGCGGTTCGCTCTTGTAGGCCAGCTTCACGACGGGCGGAGTACCCCACATGAACTCCTCTACCGGCAGCTCCAACGCCACGAGTGCCGCGTGCCCGGCCAGCGTCAACGAGCGGCATCGACGGGGCTCAAGTGCCCCCGCGCCACCGGCGCACCGCTTCTCGCACCATGCCCCGACCTGTCCATCTGGGAGGCTCCCGATGACCCCGGCCACAGCAGGCGCACCAGTTGCGTCGAAGCCGCTGCCGCGGACCCCGCGCGCTTTCGAGGTGGCCTGCGCCCCTGACAGGTCCTACGTCGGGCACCTGCGCCAGGTCACCGCGGGCTATCTCGGCCTGTGGGACGTGCACGGTTCGGTGGCCGACAACATCGTGCTCGCCGTGTCAGAGCTGGTCTCCAACTCGGTGCTGCACGGCAAGGGAGGCATCAGCCTGCGCATTCGGTACGCCGCGCCTGACCTCCGCGTCGATGTCACCGATGCCAACCCCACCCCGGCCGAACTGCGTAACGCCGGCGACGACGAGGACTCCGGCCGCGGCATGTTCCTCGTGGCCGTCTTCTCACGGGCCTGGGGCGTCAGCAAAGACGGCCGGACGACATGGTGCCGCTTCCGCGTCCCCACCGGGAGGCCGTGATGGTGGCCATGACGCCGGACAGGGCCGTCGAACTGATCGGCCCGTGCTCGACGGACGACGCGACGGTGGGCGTCCTCCTCGGTGGCCTGCGCCGCTCCCTTGCCCGCGAGGCGATCAACGACGAGCTGTACGACGACCTGGAAGCAGCCATCGGCGAGTTCGCGAACCCCGCGCCCGAAGAGATCGGTCCCCTCGCTGATCGGCTCCGGGCGGCCACCACCGGCCTCGTCGGAGTCGTGCCGCACCTCGTGCGGCCGTACCCCGTCGAGGAGATGCAACGCCTGATCGTGCTGAGCGCCGAGCACCCCCGCCCAGAGGACGCCTCCGGGCACGTCGTCCGCTTCGCCACGGCCATGCTCTCGCTTCTCGACCTGATGGGAGACGACGCCTTATGACGCTCGCCCCCGCTCTCGACGTCGGTATCCCTTCTCCCCGCGCCTTCGAAAGGACGAGCGCCCATGTGTCGGCACAACCCCCCGTGTCCCACCGCGGAAGCCCCCGACCGGGAAGCCGCACAGGTCATCGCGCACGGCGGCGTTCAGGGCTGGGCCTTGTTGTGCAACCAGGTGCTGATCTTCGATGACACCGGCGAGCTGCTGCCAAACGGCAAGATCATCGCTCCGCGCCGCCCCATATGCGCGCCAGGAGCACGCGCATGAACTCGGCCTGGAAGTGCCTCGCCTCTACATCACAGCGAAAGAGCGCAGCGTACTGGGGGCCCGATCTTCGGGGTCGATTCCTCAGGAATAAGAATCCAAACCCTTCTTGGAGTACCAATGTCCATTCCGGCCATTTATGATTCATTGCCTGCCCAGACGCGCTCGTGCTGGCGTGCGCTCTCGCACCTGCCGGGGCCGGTGCTTGACCTGGAAGAGGTGGCTGCGGCCTGCGGCCTGCCGATCCCCGACGCGCGACACCTTGTCGAAGCCCTGGTGGGGGCGGGCCTTCTGAAAGAGGGCCCATCTCACGTGACGCCCGCGCCCACGGTGCGGTTTGACGCAGAGATGCGTGACTTGGCGCGGGCCGCGGCCAGCCGTGATGATCTGCCCGTCGACCGTGAGGTGGCGCTCCGCCGCTGGGTGGAGGGCATCGTCGCGATCACCACCGCTGCGGAGCGGGTGCTGTCGCCGTGGCACCTGCGCCTCTCCCGGGATCTGCGGCACATGCCGCCCGACCCGCCGCCGTTCGGCGCCGATCCGACGGGGGCGGTGGAGTGGCTTGCGCGCCATGAGGCCACGGTGATGGCCGCCCTCACGGTGGCTGAGGCGCAGGGCTGGCACTCTCTGGCGTGGCAGGTGGTGCACGCGGCCTGGCCTCACTGGCACCGCGCGAAGCCGGTGCCCGTCGCGATCGACGCGCACGAGCGCGGTCTGGCCGCCGCGCGGGCGGCCGGGGACCGGTGTGCGGTTCGGGAGATGCTGACGTCGCTGGCGGGGATGCTCCGAGCTGGCCGAGCGTATGACCAGGCGTGGGAGTGCGCCTTGGAGGCGAGGGACAGCGCCCACGTCGACGGCGATGTCCGTGCGGAGGCGCAGGCCACTCATCAGGCGGGCAGCGTCGCGTTGGAGAGCGCCACCCGGGTTGCTGGGCTGGACCCGGCCGCGCGAGTGCGCGTGGCGCGCGAGTACTTCGTCAAGGCCCTGTCTCTGCGCGAGCGCCTGCACCAGGAAGCCTCCTCTGAGGAGGAGGGGTTCCTCTACCAGCGGCAGTGCAGCCTCACGCGGATCCAGCTGGGGCAAGTCGAGCTGCATCTCGGCAGTCCGGATACCGCGATCAAGGTGCTGAGTCGCGCCCATGCTGACCTCACCAGCCTGGGTGACTCGCTGGATGCCGCGAGGGCGCTCACCTGGCTGGCTTGGGCCCATGCGGTCCGGGCCTCTGACCCCACCCCCGCTCTTCATCTGCTGGAGCGGGCGAAGGCAGCTTTCCACGCCGCGAGCGCCCGGTCCTGGATCGTGCGCGTGGAAGAAGTCCGCGGCGATATCCACCACCGCCATGAGCAATGGGACTTGGCCGCCGAGGCGTACTCCGAAGCCCAGCGTCTTCTTGACCTTTTCCCCGACTCCTTCAGCACGGAGGACGCACAGCGCATCGGCGGCCTTCTGAAGTCTCTCCCCGAGAACTGACATGACTCAGCCTGTTTCTGCTTCCGTTGCTCAAAGAATCCACGTACTGATCCACTCTGGGCATTACCTGCCCGGCCAGCTACTTCTTCTACGGAGCCTGGAATCGGACCTTGGAGTTTCCCGGTCGACGGTGCGTGAAGCCCTTATCCAGCTCTCGTGCGCCGGCGTCGTATCGAAAACCCCTGGAGAGTCAGCTCGGGTGCCGGAGACGCCTATACCGGAGCCCGGCGACGTGCCACCACCCCGGCCCCGAACCGCTTCCCCTCCCCCGTCGTCACCGCCACGGCCCCGCAGTACCCGGCTCATCAGCCAGGTCGAGCAGGAGCAGGTGCTGGCCAGGCTGGGACCGCGCCGCGGGCTGGCGATCGATCTGGGGTGCGGCGTCGGTAGCTGGACTCGCATCCTGGCCAATTGGCAGTTTGAGACCGTCGGTCTGGACTGGGCCCCACAGGCGATCGCCTCCGCGCGCCGCGCCTCACCCCACCTCAGCTACGCCCTGCATGACTTCACCAGGCCCGACATAGACGCCATCCCGGGCACGGCGAAGGCGGACCTGATCACCGCCCGCCTCACGCTGCATGTCCTTCCGCGGCCTCACAGCATCATGGCCTGGGCTCGCACCAGATGGCTCCGGCCAGGCGGCCGATTCCACCTGATGGTGCCCATCACGGCCGACCGCACGGACCGCACCGGTTTCACAGAACGAGAGCTGATGGTGCTGTGCGACGGGTGGAAAGTACTCGACCGCTGGTATCTCGCCGGGCATCGAGACACAAAAACCGCGTGCCTACTCCTGGCTCCCGAAAAACTCATGTAAGCCCTCAACGATATGGAGAGGTTATGACCTCCGCGTTCACGTCCTTTCGCGTTGTCTCCTTACTGGCGCTCACCACCGTCGCCGCGTCACACCTCGTCCTCGCCGAGCGCCGACACCGACGCAATCTCACGCTCGACGTCGCACGGATGCACGCGGACCTGATGTCCGATCTGGCCGCTGACCCCACCCTCACCCCGCTGTGGGACTCCGCCCAGGACAGCGAGACGGCCACCCAGACCCAGATGGCCAACCGGCTGATCTCCTTCCTAGCCCTGAAATACGACCTCGGGCTGCTGGACAAGAACGCGGTCCGCGCCACCGCCCAATCTCTGATGGAGCAACCAGTCACCCGGGCGTACTGGACCCGGTGGCGAAGTCTGCGCATCCGCGAGGCCACCACCTGCAGTGCTCAGCAGGTCGTGGACCTGCTGGACGAGGCGTACATCGCCGCTCAGCAGTAGCCACCCGTGTTCTCGACCCGCGCCTTCCTACGAGACGAGCACCCCATGACCCCAACCACGCAGACCCGCCCGCTGGCCACCCACCACTGCGACACCCTTCGTGACGCGCTACGTCACGCCCTGGTCGACCGCGCCCTGGCCGAGCACATGTCCCCGACTCCCCAGCGCGTTTTGGATGTTGGTGGTGGCACCGGTGTCCAGGGCCGAATGTTGGCCGAGCGCGGCCATCACGTCCTGATCCTGGATCCGGACGAGGAGATGCTGGCGCGGGCCCAGTCCGCCTGGCCGCCGCACTCGGAGGGGGTGCCCGGCAGCATCGCCTACCGCGCCGGACCCGGTGAGCGCGCCGCCGACCTCGTGGGGACCGGCTGGGATGCGGTGCTGTGCCACGGCGTGCTGATGAACCAGATCCCTCCCCCGCTGCTGCGCACGGTGGCCCGATGTGTGCGCCCGGGCGGTCTGGTCTCTGTCGTGGGCAAGGAGGAGACCGCGTCAGCCATGCGCCATGGCCTGCATCGCGACTGGCCCGGCTTCCTCCACGCTCTCACCGGCCCGGAGAAGGGCAGCGATCTCCTCGGTACCACGAGCCGCGTCGGGGTTGTGCGGCAGCTCGTCGAGCACGGCGTGTACCAGCGCGCCTGGTACGGCGCGTGCGTCCTCACAGACCACCTTGCCGACGACGCGATCACAGGCGAATTCGAACAGATCCTTGAAGCCGAATGGCAAGCGGGCATCAGCGACCCCTACCGCCGGATCGCCCGGCTCTTCCACATCGTCGCCCGCGCCCAGTTGGGGACTCGATGATGACCCCGACCGCCGCCCGCGACGCCTGCCTCGGTTCGCCCGCAGCGGGCGTTGCCACCGCCCCTTCGGGGCGGGCGCCCCGTGTGAACGCCCGCCCAGCAGCCTGAATACCGGCGCTGTGTCCGGCCGACGCCGCTGAGTACCTGTCAGCTTCCGCTCGTACGCGGAGGCTTCCGGCCGGGCGCTGTGTGCTCTTCACTTTCGACCCCGCCTGGCGGACTACGACCCGCGGGCGGAGAGAGCCAGGTGACTCGATATGACGACCGCACAGGTAGTGGAACTGGAGGACCGTCTTGACGGTCAGTTGGTGGAGCGAATGCGGCACGAGGCCCTTACCACCCCGGCGCCCTGGACGGCCGAGTACGGCGAGTTCCAGTCAGGCGGCTGGTGGACCACGTCGCTGATGAACGCCTCCGGTGAGGCGGAAGAGGTGAGGATCGCCGACGGCGCTGCCCGGCCCACCGCCGTGCTGGAGCACATGCCCGCCACGGCCTCGCTATTGGAGGGCCTCGGCCTGTCCTACATGTGGGTGCGGCTGGCGCGGCTGGAGGCGAACGCGTTCTTGTGGGAGCACCGCGATTACGACGAACTCGACCAAGTCGAACGTCACCGGCTGCACATCCCGCTGCACACCAACTCCAGCGCGTTCCTGGTCACGGGAGGGCGCAAGGTCCACATGGCCGCGGGGCGGATCTGGCGGCTGACGCCGACCTTCGCGCACGGGGTGTGTAACTTGCTCGGTCCGGACCGGATCCACCTGATCGCGGACGTGTACGCCGACGATGCCTACCGGCGCCTCGCCGGGCAGGCAAAGGAGCCGTCCGGGGCCCTGGCGCTGCCGCAGGCGAGCGAGCCGGAGTTGACCGAGCGCCTTGCCGCCGCCCGGCGTCTGGCCGACCTCGGCTTCACCGACGCCGCCGAATCCCTGCTGCTGCGGCTGTTCTACGCCTTCGCGCTGCCCGAGGGCACCACCTACGACCTGATCGCCGAGCTGCACTCCGCGCTCGGCGACACGGAGACCTCCAGGCGTTGGAGGTCCGCGAAGTCCACTCTCCTCGCGCTCGCCTCCTGATGCAGCGTCATATCCCTCGCGTCCGTTCCGGGAAGGAATGCGCATGTCCACCGCAACCCTCACCCAGGCCCCGTCCATCGGGCCTCGTCTCACAGAGCTGGCGGAGGCCAACCGGCCGCCCCAGCTGCCGCTGCTGACCCGTATCGCCGAGCTGCTGTCGGCTTCCGATGCGGTCACGCATCTGCTGGTGCGCGGTTCGCTCGCCTCGGGCACCGCCGACCGGCTCTCGGATGTCGACTTCGTCGTCGGTGTCCACGACCGGGACCTGCCCGCCTTCACCACTGCCCTGGACGACCTGATGACGGTCGCGGGCGGGGCCCTGCTGCCCGGCTGGCGCGACACGATCGTCACCAACATGGGCGGGGTCGGGTTCGTCTTCCTCCTCCAGCACGAAGGCAAGCTTCACCAAGTCGACCTGTACCTGGCGCCCGCCTCCCGGATAAGCACCGTCCAGGAACAGATCGCCGCCAAGGTGCTGCTCGACCGGGCCCCGGACGATGTCACCGCCTCGCAGATCGCGCGGGCACGGGGTCATCTGGACGAGTTATTGGTGCGGCCAAGGACGTGCGCCGAACTGCTCATCGAGCACCTGGTGCTGGCGGTGCTGCTGCACAAGCGCATTCAGCGTGGGCAGCGGTTCGTCGCCTACGCGGAGTGGCACCGGATGCACACCGCGACGAAAGACCTGATCAAGGCCGCTCTCGCCCCGACCTCCCGGTGCTGGGGCTGGTACCGGTTGTGGGAGGAGGTCGGCCTCACCCCGATCGGCCGGGCCTGCCTGGCCGATCTGGAGGCCGCGATCACTTCCCCGGCTATCCCCGACGCGGCCGACGTGGAGGCCGCCTTGGAGCGGGTGCTGGAGCTGACCCGCCGAGCATGTCCGCAGGCCCTTGACGACCTGGCCGACGCGATTGCCGCTTACCGCACCTATCTGGAGTTCACATGACAGGCCGGAGGACGGCGGTGTTCTTCGGCGGGGTCGTACCAGCCTCGCCCGCAGATGAACGGCTCGCCGAAGAGGTCGGCATGGCCCTGGCCGGAGCCGGGTTCACGATGCTGCACGGCGGCTACAACGGCCTGATGGAAGCGGCCGCACGCGGCGCCGCCGCCAAGGGCGGCACGGTCGTGGCGGTCACTCTGGCCGACAAGCACGCCGAGTGGGGCGACTTCAACCCGCACGTGTCGGACGAGGTCCATCTGCCCGACGTGGGCACCCGCCTCAACCACTACCTGGACGCGGCGGACGTGGTGGTCGCCATGGGTGGCGGGATCGGCACCCTGCACGAGCTGACCGCCGCCTGCTACTACGCGGGCACTATCCGCCCGGTCCCGGTCTGGATCACCGGCCCGACCGCGCTGCGGTTGCTGGCCTACCTGCGGCGCAACGGGTGGCTGACCGAAACACCCACCCGGCCGCTGGGCTTCCTTCGCACGGCCGCCACGGCCGCCGCCTTCGCCGTCCAGCTCCACAAGCTGGCTGAGGGAAGCGCGGCGGAGAACCGGGCGGGGAAGGCGGCCGGGTCATGACCGCCGACCAGACGCCCGGCCTCGCGGCCCGGCTCGCTGAGACCGCCTGCGTGCGCGGGGCTTTCACCCTGCCCGACGGCACAGTGCTGGACGCGTACTTCGATGAGTACCGCCTCGCGGCCGACCCCGGTCTGCTGCACGACGTGGCCGTCGCGATGGCCTCCCTCATCCCCACCGAGACCGAGGTGCTGGCCGGGCTCGCGCTCGGCGGCGTCCCGCTGGCCGTTGCCCTCTCGGCCGCCACCGGCCTGCCTGCCGCGTTCCTGCGGCGCAGGGCCAAGTGCTATGGCTCGAAGAGGCAGGTCGAAGGCATCGCCCTCGAAGGCAAACGAGTGGTTTTGGTTGACGACGTGGTCCGCAGTGGTGATCAACTGCTGGCCGCAACAAGGGTTCTGCGTATCGCTGGCGCGAAGGTGACCGACGCGCTGTGCGTCCTGGAACGCCCGTCGAGGGGACGCCAGCGGCTGGCGGAGCACCGCATCACGCTGAACCCGCTGCTGGCCGAAGCCGACCTGCCCGTCCCCGCCACGGAGGCGGTCTCGTGACTGGAGCCGTGCTGTTTGATCTGGACGGGGTGCTGCTGGACAGCCGGAAGGCGATGCTGGCTACCCTCGCCGGTGTCGCCACCGCCGCCCTCGGCAGGCGGATCATGCCCGCCGACCTGCCGCCCGAGGCGCTGACCGCCCCCAGGGTCGAAGTGCTGACCGGGCTGGGAGTCGTAGACGCCGATGCGGTGTGCGAGCGGTGGTGGAGCCCGTCCCTGGCCGCAGCTGGCGCCGGAGTCCGGCTCTTCCCCGGAGCCTTGGAGGGGTTGAGAGCGATCAAGGACGCGGGGATGGCGACGGGCCTGGTGACGCTCCAGACGCGTGACCGGCTGCCGTGGCTCCTGCCCGAGGCTGCCTTCGTCCTGCTGGACGTCACCGTCTGCCGAGAGGATGCCGAGCCCAAACCGTCCCCGAACGGGCTCCGGCTCGCTCTGGACCGGATCGGCACCGACCCGCAGGAGGCCGTCTTCCTCGGCGACACCGTCGGCGACATCCGCGCAGCCCAGGCCGCCGACGTCACCCCGCTGGGGTCCGGCTGGGGCTATGCCACCCCCGCCGCCCTTACCGCAGCCGGGGCCGTGGCCGTCCTCGACCGGCCGACCCTCATCGGGCCGGACCTGGCCGACTACGCCCCACACTCCATGGCCGCACACAGCGCGATGCCTCACGCACGCTAAGCGATCTTGAGGCGCTTCCCGGTAGAGTCGGTGCTGCGGCGGGCCCGCACCGCGCAGGCGGTGGGCTGCCGCGGTACCGATGTGAGCAACGGATCTGGAGTCATGGTCTACACCGTGGGGGCGCGAGCTATCTGCGTCGAGCTGGAGAACTGAGAACCCTCAGTCCCTGTTCTCGGCCCGGCTCGGCGTGTGAACTCCCACTACCTCCCGTGACTCACCCGTGAGGGCTTTCCTCCCATGCATTCCACGCAGATCCGACAGACGTTCACCGACTTCTTCACCTCGCGCGGCCACCACTCGGTGCCCTCCAGCCCGCTGGTCCCCGACGACCCGACGCTGCTACTGGCGAACGCGGGAATGAACCAGTTCAAACCGTACTTCCTCGGCGAGACCACCCCGCCCTACCCCCGCGCCACCAGCATCCAGAAGTGCGCGCGCACCTCGGACATCGAGAACGTGGGCCGCACCAACCGGCACGCGACGTTCTTCGAGATGATGGGCAACTTCTCCTTCGGCGACTACTTCAAACAAGACGCCATCGCCTTCGCCTGGGAGCTGCTCACCCACGGCTACGGGCTGGAGAAGAACAAGCTGTGGATCACCGTCTACGAAGACGACGACGAAGCCGAACACCTGTGGCGCCGCATCGGCGTTCCCGCGAGTCGCATCCAGCGGCTCGGTATGGAGGACAACTACTGGTCCATGGGCGTCCCCGGACCGTGCGGCCCATGCTCGGAGGTCAACTACGACCGCGGACCGGACTTCGGCAAGGAGGGCGGCCCGGCCGTCGACGGCGAGCGGTACGTGGAGATCTGGAACCTGGTCTTCATGCAGAACCTGCGCGGCGAGGGCCCGGCCAAGAAGGACTACCCGGTCCTGGGCGAACTCGCGGACAAGAGCATCGACACCGGCCTCGGCCTGGACCGGCTCGCGGCGATCCTCCAGGACGCCGAGAACATGTGCACCACCGACCTGCTCCTGCCCACCCTGGAGACCGTCCAGGAACTGACCGGCCGCGAGATGCCCGACCAAGGCGAGGAGAAAGTCTCCTTCCAGGTCGTGGCCGAGCACACTCGCACCATCGCCTACCTCATCGCGGACGGCGTCCTGCCCGCCAAGGACGGCCGCGGCTACATCCTGCGCCGCCTGATGCGCCGCGCGATCCGCCACGCCCGCCAACTCGGCATCACCGGCCCCGTCCTGCCGCAAACCACGGCCTCGGTCATCAGCAACCTGGGCCCCGTATGGCCCGTACTGAGCGCCCAGGCAGAGCTGATCGGGCAGATCACCACGGCCGAAGAAGAGTCCTTCACCCGCACCCTCGCCCAGGGCACCCGGCTGCTGGACGCCGCGATCAGCCGCACCCAGTCCACCGGTTCGGCCGCTCTGCCCGGCGAGACCGCGTTCGAGCTGGCCGACACCTACGGCTTCCCCCTGGAACTGACCGTCGAGGCCGCCCACGAGGCGAGCCTGACCGTGGACGAGGACCGGTTCGCCGCCCTGCTGGACCAGCAGCGCAAACGCGCCCAGACCGGCCGCCGGGCCAAGACCGCGCAGGCGCTGCGGCAGATGGACGCCTACCGCGAGTTGTCCGGCCACCTGCCGCCCGCCGAGTTCCTCGGCTACGAACACCTCCAGGTCGAAGCCACCGTCACGGGACTCATCGCCCACGGCACCGTCACCTCGACCGCGAGCGAGGGCGAGGGCGAGGAGATCGAACTCGTCCTGGATCGCTCGCCCTTCTACGCCGAGGCCGGAGGACAGGCCGGGGACACCGGCACCTTCACCACCACTGACGGCGCGACCATCCGCATCACCGACACCCGCTACGGCCTCGGCCACGCCCCCAACGGCTTCCGCGTCCACACCGCCCGCGTCCTGGAAGGGGAGTTGCGCACCGGCACCAGCGGCCTCGCCGCCGTGGATGCCGAACGCCGATCTGGACTCATGCGGGCGCACTCGGCCACCCACATCCTCCACGCGGTCGTCATGGCCACCCTCGGTGAACACGCCCGCCAGCAAGGCTCCCTGGTCGAAGACGACCGGCTCCGCTTCGACTTCGCCCACTTCACCGCCCTCACCCCCGACCAGCTCACTACCATCGAGGCCGCCGTCAACCGGCACGTCCTCCACGACCCGGCGGTGAGCGCCTGGTACGCGTCCCGGGCGGAGGCCGAAGCCGCCGGAGCCATCGCGCTGTTCGGCGAGAAGTACAGCGAGACCGTCCGTGTCGTTGACATCGGTGACTTCTCCCGCGAGCTGTGCGGCGGCACCCACGTCGCCCACGGCTCCCAGGTGGGCACCTTCCGCCTGCTGTCCGAGTCCTCCATCGGCTCGAACATGCGCCGCATCGAAGCCCTCACCGGCCACAGCACCCTCACCCACACCACCACCGAGCGCCGACTGCTGAACGAACTCGCCACCCTCCTCGGCACGCCCCCCGACAGCGCCCCCGAAGCCCTGCATGCCCGCCTGACCGCCCTCGCCCAGGCCGAGGGCGAGCTGGCCCGGCAGCGAGCCCAGAAAGTCATCCTCAAAGCCACCGCCATCGCGGGCGGAGCCCGCCAGGTCCCCGGCGGGTGGATCATCGCGGAACAGGTCACCGACGTCAGCCCAACCGACCTACGCACGATGGCCACCGAAGCGGTCCGCAAAGTCCACCTCGGCCCGGTCATCGCCATCCTCGGCACCGAACATGACGGCAAAGCCCAACTCGCCGCCGCCATCTCACCCAGCCTCGTGGACGATGGCCACGCTGCCGCACCCATCCTCACCCGCGCGGCCCGAGCCGTCGGTGGTGGAGGCGGCGGCACTGGCGCCCTCGCCAGCGCCGGCGGACGCCGCCCCGCCCACCTCACTGAAGCCCTCAACCTCGCCGCCCAGGACGCCACCACCCTCCTAGCCAACTCGTAACACGAAGACCCACGGCCGGGCCCACCCAGGCCCGAGTGCAGCTCGGTTATGGAGCATGGGGCCCGCGCTGAGGTCGTCGCACACGGGCCCCTCTCTCACCGCTGCTGAGGTTTACGTGGTGGCGTGGGACTTCGGCGCGTGAGCTGAGAATCGGATCGCAATCCCATGGGGTTTCGCCTGCCGGGAGTGACAGCGCTCTGACGGTTCACCGTAATGGTTCGAGGCACGAGGGCGAGTCACGCCCCACTGTCAGTTAAGATGGCGGAACGGTACGGTATGCACCCTACGCGTAACTATCCAACTTTCACCCTTTACCTCAGCCCGGAAACTGTTCACTGTCGACTCTGATCAATTTGCGCTGCTGAAATCCGGGCGTTTCCGTTCGCCTTCCACAGACGTGCCGTCTTATCCCTGCTCCCGGTGGCGAGGGTCCTACCATCCGGACTGAACACCACAGACGAGACCTCGTCTTTATGGCCGGTGAGAGTAGCTTTACGATCACGGCTTGCGAGTTCATGAACTGCTTCATGGATACCGGATTGGTATCGCGAGACTCTAATGCGAGAATTCAACGGTCTCTCCGTCGACCAGCTCCGCACACGCGACTGGCACACCAATACCGATTCACCACAATCTGGCGTCTGTCCGAACCTCACATCTTGGCGTTAATCGAGAACCACACACACTTCCCACCCTCTTTAGACCTGATCCCCCATGATCCATTAGTGAGGGTGTGCACAATCCGCAAACCCCTTCCCCTCTCCTCAAGTAGCGACACATCCGTATCATCGAGTGACACCCCACTACCCGGAACCAGCAAGGCGGCCCGTGGAATCACCGGATCACCATCATGCACCTCGCAAACCCAAGTCTCTTCGACACGACGCAGGCTGAGTTTGTAGGGGCCACAAGCATGCTCGGCGGCGTTTGCCACGATCTCCGAGACTGTTAGCGCCGAGTCCGCGCACACGTCTTCATCAAATCCCAGTCCCTGGAGAGCACCGCTCAGAACCTCGCGCACGGCCCCCACAACGCGCGTGGTGCAGTCCATCCAGCAGTAGGTCAGAACACTATCTCCGACGTGGCACGCCCCCGTCATCGTGCCATCCAACGCGCGGCGTGACGCCCACCACCACGACGGTGACGCCCGGATCCCGGGGAAAGGAACGTGCGAATCGGCACGTACGAAAACGACAAGCCCAGGGCCAGGAAGAACGCGAAGGCACTGGAGTACATTTGACACCTCCCGGTGATCGCCTAAATGAACTAGACGACGACACCGAGAAGACCTAGACGAGCGGAACCCCACACCACCAATTAGGTTAGAGAAATCCCCGATTAGCACCCATCACCGCATCACTCCGACACACAGATGACAATTGAAACATCCACTCAACTTGTCATTTAACGAAGCGGGGCCCTGGGTTGCCGCCCTTGTGGTGCGGGAGTGGTCGAAGTGGCCGTCATGCTGATGAATCTGCGTCAGGATGAAGTCGTGGATGACATCGCTTGCCGCCCTGCCCAGCCCCATGAGTTACCTGCCGTCGCCGAGTTGCGGTGGCGGTGGGTGCAGGAGGTCTACGGAACGCCCGACACCACGCTGGATGAGTTCGTTCCCCGGTTCGTGACATGGGCGCGGACGCATCGGCCTGACGGGCGCACCACCCCTAAAGTTCTCGTCAGGCTCCGCCCCAGACCGCTGCGTCCGTACCCCACAGGCCCGGCGGGCGTGCCCAGTTCACCGGGCTTCCCTCGTACGACACCGGCGGCAGCGCATGCCGCAGCCGACCCATGGGGCTGTCGGTCTCGGTCAGCCAGCGTCCGGCGTCGAAGATGTCATCCTCGCCCGGAGCGGGGGCCAGGTCGTGGACCAGCCAGTGCGCGGTCTGCGTCAGGGCCAGGCGGATCAGCCTGGTGCCACCCGTGCGGTGCTGCTCGGTGAGCGCGCGCAGCACCCCGGCCGCCAGCAGATAGCCGGTGCCGTGGTCGAGCGCCTGGGCGGGCAGCGCGCCGAGCGCGTCCGGCGAGCCCTCCAGTTCGGCGATGCCGGTGGCCACTTGGACCAGGCTGTCGAAACCGCGACGCTCGTGCCACGGCCCGTAACAGCCCCACGCGGACAGCTGGGCGATCACGAGACCCGGACGGCGCTCGCCGAGCGCCTCGGGCGTCAGCCCGAACCGGTCCAGCGCGCCCGGCCGGTAACCGGTAACCACCACGTGGGCCTCGTCGAGCAGCTCCTCGAAGATCCGGCGGCCGGTGGCGTCACCCAGGTCCAGGGTGGTCGAGCGTTTCCCCATCCCCGTGTCGTTGTGGGCTTCCTGACTCTCCGGCAGCTGTGGGGCGTCGATCCGCAGCACGTCCGCCCCGAGCAGCGCCAGCGTTCGCGTAGCGACCGGTCCGGCGAGCACCCGGGTCAGATCCAGGACGCGCAGCCCTGCGCACGGCAGCGCGGCGTCACGGAGCACCCGGTTCGGGGCGTCGTCGACGCGCGCTGTCGTCAGCAGCGGCTGCCCCGTGACCAGGACCCCCTGCTCGCTCTTGGCCCACTCCTCGGGACTGCGTGCCGCGACGGCCAGACCGCCCGCCGCGTACACGGTTTCCTCCACCACCAGCGCGGTACGCTCCGCGATTGCCCCGGCCACCGCCTCCTCGCCAGCGTCCTCCGGCACCCCGAGAGCGGTGAGCAACCGGGCCCGATGGTGCGGGTAATTGGCGTGCGTACGGACCGATCCATCGGCCGCCCGCCAGAACCGGGACAGCGACGCGAAGGTCGACCACGCTCGCCCGTCGACCCGCACCAGCCGGTCGCTGAGAAACGCCGTCGAGACCGACTCGTCGTCGACCCGCACTCGGGGCACGGGCCGCCCCGTGCGTACGGAAGTGAGCTCGGCGGCCGCGAGCGAGCACACCGCGACAGTGGCCCGCGCCAGCTCCATGACGGGCAGCCGCGCTGGCAGTCCTCCGGACGGACCGCCGTAGGACACCCGGTCGAGCAGAGAAGAATCGGCACCCAGTGCCGCCCAAGCCTGCGACGTACCCGCGAAAATTGGAGAGTCCACACCCGCACTATGGCACTAAGTGCCATAGTGCGGGAAGGGTCCCGGCCGCCGTTCCTCGCTTCGCCACACGCGATTGGTCGGCGGCGTGCGCCAGCACTGCGGGTCCTCTCTCATAGCCCGCCGGGGATCTACTTCGCGGCTCGGGACTTCGGTAGGTGGGTGGAGAATCGGATCGTGAGGGGGTTTTCGCTGTTCATCGGGGGTTTTTGACCAGCCCTTGTCGGTGGGGCCTGCCGGGGGCACCTACACCGACCCTCCCAACGGGAGGGTCTTTTTGCTGGTCAGGCTAATGTTGATCTAGCCCTGGACGGGGCGGACCAGCCCCCGGTGACCAGCGGGGCGGTCCGGCACCGTCGGGCCGTCACCGGGTTTCCGCGGGTGGCCACGGAGAATACGCGGAGACCTCGCCGCGATCTTGGTCAGCCGTCGATCGGGCTACCGGGCAGATCTCCCCGCGCCTCGATCCGTTTCTTCAGGTCCGAGAGCTGCCCGGAGACGGATCGGGCGTAGGTGGCGAGCAAGCTCGGCACGGAGAAACAGCCTCGCCGTCCAACCTCGTGGCGAGAGCTCGGAGAACTTCCTCGACCCTCGCGGGGTCCACCCAGGCCGCCATGGGCGGGGAATCGGGCTCGACCCATTCAGCTTCCTCACGACTCGTAGAGCCTGCCTGCCCAGCCAGCGGGAAAGCTCTCCCTCTTCACCGGGAAGTCCGCCGCTCGACGCCCGACCAGGCGGAGCCAAGGGTCAACTGGTCTGCGTACATGCCCTGTTGTCAGTGTTATCGCCTACTGTGTGCGCCGTCCTGGTCGGTGTTGCGGAGGGACGTCGTACGGACGGAGGACAGATGCGGGTACGGGTGGCTGTGACGACTGCCGCCGAGGAGGTGCCCTGGACCGAGGTTCTGGCTCCGGGGCGCGGGGGTTGGTCCATGGCCTGCTCGCCCGGGGCGCACCGGAGCTGGGTCAGCGGTTGCACCGTGAGGGGCTAGGACCGCACGGGATGGTGCCGTTCGGGCACAGTGCTCCGATGTTCGCGAGGGCACCGAGGAGGCGGGGGCGTTACGCGGCGGGCGGGCCGGGGGTAGTGGAGTTCGGCAGTCCGGTACCGGAGGTGGCGGAGGAGCTGGCGAAGGGGTTGGCAGACCGCGAGTTGATGGTTGGGGGGGGCGTCGCGTTGCTGATCACCGGGATAACGGTTGTGACGCCGCCGGAATTCGGTCAGGGCCGGGCGGTGATGCGTACCGTACGCCGCGCGGATCCGCGACGTGGTCGAGAACGGGATGCCAACGCGTCCCGTTCCCAAGCCGCACATCCCGGTGACGTCCTCAAGGGCTGGACAGTGACTGCTCTTTGGGGCCTGCTTCGTCCCCGAAGAACTGACTGAGGACATGATGAGGACCGCTGGCCTCCGCCGCTTCATCGCCGCTCGTACGATCTCCATGCTCGGTGACCGCGCCGCCGAGACGGCATTGCCGATGATCCTGCTGCTGGTCACCGACAGCCCGCTGGTCGCAGGCATGGTCACTGCCTCCAACACTCTTCCTGCCCTGCTGTTCTCCCTCCCCGTTGGCCACCTCGTTGATACCCGGGAACGCCGCCGACTCATGATCACCGCGGACGTGTGGCGAGCGATCCTGGGGGGCGGACTCGCGTTCGCGTTGCTCACGCCCGAGCCGTCAGTCACGCTGCTCGTCGGCATCACGTTTCTCATGGGCTGCGGCGATGTCCTGTTCTCCGTGTCCTCGCACGCCTACCTTCCCGCCCTCGTCCCCTCGACTCGGATCATGCGGGCCAACACGGCTCTGGAGGCGGGCGACGCGGCCGCGACTCTCACTGGACCGGCGCTCGCCGGGCTGCTCGTGGCCCGGTTTCCGCACCCTGTGGCCATAGCGGTGAACGCGGGCTCCTTCGGCGTCTCCGCAGCGCTGCTGGCCCGGCTGCCCGCCACAGGCGTGCCCCGTGGCGATGAGGCCAACACCGATGGCGAGGAGCGGACAGTGGCGGCGCCGAACCGCTTTGACGTGCTCGCCGGCTTCCGACTACTCATCTCGGAACGCTTGCAGCGGCTTCTTCAGCTGGCCTGTCTCTACACGCACCTGACCGCGGCGACCGCAGCCCTCGTCGTCGTCACGCTGTGTGTTCAGATGCTGCAACTCGGGTCCTTCCGGACCGGTTTGGTCCTGTCCGCGGCGGGAGTGGGAGGGCTGCTCGTGACGCTGGTGGTTACACGGTTCGTTGAGCACCTGCCCTGGGGGCCGCTGCTCGGTGGATCGTTGTTCGGGCTCGGAGCCACCTTCTTGTGGCTAGCCACGGCGGACGGTTTCGTCAGCGCCTTTCTCGCGGTGCTGTGCATGGACGCCTGTTCCGCCTTCGCCTTCATCACCGCTGGCTCCGTGCGCCAGGTCTTCACACCCACCGCGCTACTCGGCCGGCTCACCGCGGCGACAGGGCTCGTCAATGCAGCCGTGCGTGCCGTGGCCGTACTGTCCGGCGGCGCCGTTCTGGTCTGGCTGGGTGCCCGGACCACGGCCGTCGTCCTCGGCATCATGGGCCTGGCCTGCGCCGTGCCGCTGCTCGTGGCCCGCTCTGCCCGCGAGAAGATCGCTGGCGAGCCCTCCCCCGTGCCCTGACCACGCGTCCCCTCCGCCAAGGAGGCTCACGTGCCCAGCATTTTCTTCCCCGCGCCAGAGATCCCTGACAGTCCCCGGGGCCACGAGTTGGAGGGTGCGGTCCCCGACACGCTCGTTGTCCCAAACGCCGCGCTACCGCACACGGCCTCCGTCGTCGTCATCGGCGGTGGCCTCGCGGCGCTCACGCTCCCAGCCCAGCTCTTGCGCTACGGAATCCGGGGCCACCTGCTGCTTGAGCGTGATCCACCTCGCCGTCGACGGACACCCGGGTAGTACGCCCTACTTCGGCGCCTGGAAGCCCGGCCCACGCCCGCGCACCCACGGCGGACCCGGTCGGAATGAGCGGATGCTCGTCGAGGACCAGAACCCGGAAGTCGCGGAGCCGTTCGTGGCGCGCGGGCGGCAGCGTCAGGTGGTACCCCACACCGAGCGTCAGCGGGTCAGGTCCGGTCATGACGTCGAGCGGGAGCGTGAGGTCGCGAGCGGTGCGCGCCATCGGACCGACGACAGCGAGGTCGTGCTCGATCGGCAGGGCTGGTCCGGGCGGCGGCACCATACCGCGGCTCGCCGCCAGCCCGAGTGTCGGCTTGTGCGCGTGAATACCGCAGAAACGCGCGGGGGTGCGCAACGAACCGGCGAGGTCGGAGCCGATGGACAGCGCACCGAATGTGGACTCGTTCGGTCCGCGGATGTGCGGCTGGCTGGCGATGTGACGGCGCTGAGGTTCTTCGCGAAATGGATCGTCAACTGGCCGCGACGCGAAGTGACCAACGTCCAGTCCTCACCGCCCTTATGAGGGACACCAATTCCGGACCGGAACAGTGAACCGCTTCCAACAAGTCACGGCTCGATTCTGGTGAGAGATGGAATCCCTATGCCGTTAGGTACGCGCGTGCCCTCTCTGTCATCGCTGCTGGGCGTACTCCCGTACTCCCTGGCCGCGTTCCGAATCCGTCGGTCGCGCTTGGTCGAACTCGCGGCGGCCAGCGAGCCGTTCAGCCTGGAGTGGACGGTGCGGAAGACCCGCTCGCGGGACCCGCTCGCCCTTGTCCGGGTCCTCCCAGGCGGGCGTCCACCGTGGGGGCCGGAGCCGCGGCGGCCCCGCCGGGCCGGGCCGCGCGGGGCGTCCCGGTCCGGCGGGGTCACGGGTCACTCGGCTGTGTGCCTGACGGTGCTCGTCGCGCCCGACGGTGCTTGTCGCGGTGTTCGCTAGGCGCGGGTCTCGTCAGCCTTGGCGAGGAGGCCGAGGAGGGTGTCGGCGGCGGGGCCGGAGGAGGCGGGGTTCTGGCCGGTGACGAGCGGGCCGTCGGTGATGACGTACGGCTGCCAGTCGCCGACCTTGGAGTAGTCGGCGCCGAGGTGCTTCAGTTCGTCCTCGACGAGGAAGGGAACGATGTCGGTCAGGCCGACGGCGGCTTCCTCCCCGTTGGTGAAGCCGGTGACCTTCCGGCCCCGGACGAGGGGTGTGCCGTCGGGGTTGGTGGTGTGGCGCAGCACCCCGGGGGCGTGGCAGACCAGGGCGAGGGGCTTGCCACCGCGCAGGACGGTCTCGATGAGCCGGGCGGAGTCGGGGTCCTCGGCCAGGTCCCACAGGGGGCCGTGGCCGCCGGCGTAGAAGACGGTGTCGAAGTCGTCGGCGGAGACGGCGTCGAGACGGACGGTGTGGGTGAGGGCGGCCGTGGCTTCGGGGTCGGCCTCGAAACGGCGGGTCTCGTCGGTCTGGAAGTCCGGTTCGTTGCTCTTGGGGTCGAGCGGTGGCCTGCCGCCCTTGGGGGAGGCGAGGACGACGTCGGCGCCGGCGTCCTTGAAGCGGTAGTAGGGGGCGGCGAGTTCCTCCAGCCAGAAGCCGGTCTTGCGTCCCGTGCCACCGAGTTCGTCGTGCGAGGTGAGGACGATGAGGATCTTCATGGGTAACTCCCTGTTCCGACAGACCGGTCGTCTCAGATGAGGCGGGAGGAAACACCGACCCGGCTGGGCGCGAACGGACCGCGCGGAGCCGGGTCGGCTTCCGGTGTTTCGGGGGTCACGGGTAGTACGGGTGCCGCGTGTTACGGGTGCAGGAGCTGGCGGGTGATCCGCGTCGTGGTGTCCAGCAGTCCAATGTGGCGGTGGACCTTGACCATGACGCTCGCTCCGAGCCACATGTCGTACAGGGCCTGCGCGGTGTCGCGCGGGGTGTCGGTGACGGCGATCGACCCGTCCTTCACCCCGGCCGCGATCGCCCCTTCCAGGCGGTCGATGACGGCGGTGGTGCCTTCCTTCAGGGCCAGCCGCATCGACTCGGACAGGTCGGAGACCTCCGCGGCGAGCTTCACGACCAGGCACTTGCCCTGGCACTCGTCGACGCTCTGCGCCTCACGCCAGCCCCGCCAGTAGTTCATCAGCCGCTCGGCCGAGGTCAGGCCGGGCTCGGCGAGGACGCGGTCCATCTCCGCCAGGTACTCGGTGAAGTAGGCCCGTATCAGGGCCTCACCGAATGCTTCCTTGGATCCGAAGAAGTGGTAGAACGAGCCCTTCGGCACTCCGGCGGCGGAGAGGACCTCGTTGATGCCCACCGCGGAGAATCCCTTGCGGGCCATGATCCGCCGTGCGGCGTCGAGGATGCTGCTGCGGGTGTCGCCCTGAATGACTGCCATCCGCATCACCCTACCGTCGATTAGACCAGTCGTCTAATGGTCTCCGTGTGTCGACCGGCCCGGCGGGGCACCGGCCGCGTCACCGGGCGAGGAAGCCCAGAAGGATCTCGTTGACCTCGGCAGTGTGGGTGGTGAGCAGCCCGTGCGGGGCGTCGGCGATCTCGACGTACGTGGCGGCGGGAAGGGCCTTGGCGAAGCGGCGTCCGGTGGCCTCGACGGGCAGGGTCCGGTCGGCCGTGCCGTGCACGATCAGGGCGGGCACGTCGATCCGGGGGATGTCGGCCCGGAAGTCGGTGGGCCACGTCAGCGGGGCGGCGACAGAGGCGATCGGGCCCGCGCCGGCCGCCACGTTCCAGGCGTTGCGCACGGCCTCCTCGCTGACCCGGGCGCCCAGGTTCTCGTCGAGGTTGAAGAAGTCGGCGTAGAAGCCGGTGAAGAAGGCGTAGCGATCCTTCCTCACGGCGTCGGAGACGCCCTCGAAGAAGGAGAGCGGAGCGGCGCCGTCGGGGTTGTCGTCGGTGATCGCCAGGTACGGCTCCAGCGACGCGAGGAACACGGCCTTGGCGACCCGGCCGGAGCCGTACGTGGACAGGTAGCGGGCGACCTCGCCGGTGCCCATGGAGAAGCCCACCAGGACCGCGTCACGGAGGTCGAGCGTCTCCATGACGGCGTGCAGGTCGGCGGCGAACGTGTCGTAGTCGTAACCGGTGGCGGGCTGGGCGGACTTGCCGAACCCGCGCCGGTCGTAGGTGATCACCCGGTGGCCGGCGGCCAGCAGGGCCGGGACCTGGCCCTCCCAGGAGTTGCCGTCCAGGGGGTAGCCGTGGATGAGGACGACCGGCTGCCCCGCCCCCTTGTCCTCGTAGTGCAGTTCGATATCGGTGCTGTTCTCCGTGCCGACCTTGATGCGGCCCATGAAGCCTTCTCCTTCGGGGAGTTCGCAGTCTGGTGTGCTCCGACACGAGGACTATACGACCGGTCTACTCGGCCTGGCAACCCCTCCCCCACGGTGTCGGCCGACGGGCCAACCGGGGGGCGACGCCGCACGATCCGGCGTCCACACCCTGGGCCGGTCGGGCCGGTCGGGCCGGTCGGGCCGGTCGGGCCCGGGAGAGGCGTTACGTGGGCCAGGCCCGGGCGGCGTGCCGGGCCACGTCCAGGAGTCGGGGCCGGTCCGCGCCGTCACGGGCCAGGGCGGCCATGCCGGTCAGCACGGTGTCGACGAACGCGGCGACCCCGTCGGCCTCGGCCGCGGAGGCGAGTTCTCCCTCGGCGGCAGCCCGGCGCAGGCGCGCCTGGATCATGCCGCGCGTCCGCTCGCGCCGCGCGGCGAGCCGCGGTTCGCCCATGACGAGGCAGCCGGGAGGCTGTCCGGGCGCCGTGAAGTGCTCGGCCGACGACCGCAGCAGACGCTCGATCGCCTCACGCGCCGTGGGTGCCGACAGGTCACGCTCCAGATCCTCGTCCAGATGGGCGGTGTAGAGCGCGCACGCCTTCTCGAACAGCGCGTCCTTGCCGCCGAAGGCCGCGTACAGGCTCGGTGCGGCGATCCCCGCGTCCGCGCACACCTGCGCGACGCTCACTCCGTCGTAACCGCGTTCCCAGAACGCGCGCATCGCCATCCGGAGCACCGCGTCCTTGTCGAAGGTCCTGGGTCTACCCGTCATAAGCAAACTGTAGCGCGCGCTACAGAAGGTGGTACCGTACTTCTGTAATCCTCACTAAACAACGTGTGCGGAAGGCGTGCCGCGCCCGCCCGAAGGAGCCAAGCGATGAGCTACAGCGGTTACCGGTCCCTGTTGGTCCGCGTGGAGAACCGGATCGCCTGGGTGACCCTCGACAACCCGCCGGTGAACACTCTCGACGCCGTACTGGCCGGTGACCTCAGGGCGTTCGCCGACGAGGTGGCGTCCGACGACGGCGTCGCCGTGATCGTCCTCCAGTCGGCGAACCCCGAGTTCTTCTCCGCGCACGCCGACTTCGAGTGGTCCTTCGATCCGAGCACCCTCATGGCCCTGGCCGATCCCGACGCCGACCCCGCCCTCAACCCGCTCCAGCAGCTCAACGAGCGACTGCGCACGCTGCCGCAGGTGACGATCGCGAAGCTGCGCGGCTACGCCCGCGCGGGCGGCGTCGAACTGGCCATGGCCGCGGACATGCGCTTCGCCGCCGCGGACCGGACCTGGCTGGCGCAGCCGGAGTCGCTGATGGGCATCTTCCCCGGCGGGGGAGGCACCCAGTACCTCAACCGGCTGGTCGGCCGGGCACGCGCCCTGGAGATCGTGCTGGGCGCCGAGCTGTTCGACGCCTTCCTGGCCGAGCGCTACGGGTGGATCAACCGCGCGATACCCGACGAGCACCTCGACGCGTTCGTTGACGCTCTCGCCCGCCGGATCGCCGGCCTGCCCGAGGGGGTCGCCGCCGCGGCGAAGGAGGCGCTGGACGCCGCCGAGGCGAGCGGACCCGTCCCGGACTTGACCGAGGAGGCGGCCGCCCACGCGAAGGTCTACCCCTCCCCGGACGACATCGTGCACCGGCTCCGCGTACTGATGGACCACGGCGGGCAGACGCGCGAGGGCGAACTGCGGCTGGAGCGGCTGCTCGAATCCATCCCCTGGTCCCACCGCTCCTGAACTCCGGCGACACCGCCCGCCAGCCAGTCAGCGCGCCATGCCGTTCCGCCGCCCGGGGCGCGCGGCATCGAAACCGCCGACCACCAGGAGGTGTTGGCAGCGTTGGCAGCGGGAGGGTGCTCTGCCCCGGGGCGCGGTGAGCCACCGGGTTCTCCCGCCGAGTTCGCCCGGGTTCGGGGGCGTGGGGCGTACGGGGTGGGGGGTGACCGTCAGGGGAGCTGTCGCAGTACGTCGCCGAGCGTCGCTACTCCCTCGCTGATGTCGGCCGGGGAGCTCGCGGCGTACCCCAGGACCAGTCCGGGCTGGCGGGGGCGCTGGCAGTGCCAGGACAGGGGGTGCACCTTCACGCCGCGGGCGAGCGCCGCGGCCGCGACGTCCGTGTCGGCGAACCCGGCCTCGAAGGTGACGGTCAGGTGCAGACCCGCCGCGGTGCCGTGCACGATCGCGCCCGGCAGGTGGGTGCCGACGGCTTCGACCATGACGTCCCGGCGACGGCGGTGGTGTCCGCGCAGGTGGCGGAGTTGACGTTCCATCGCGCCGGATTCCATGAACTGGGCCAGGACGAGTTGTGGCAGGGCGGCGTTGCCGAGGTCGGCGAACCGCTTGGCGTCCACGAGGGCGTCGCGGTACCGGGGCGGGGCGAGGAGCCACCCGACGCGCAGGGCCGGGGCGAGGAGCTTTGACACGCTCCCGGCGTAGAAGACGTTCTCGGTGAGCACGGACCGCAGGGCGGGCACGGGCGCCCGGTCGTAGCGGTGCTCGGCGTCGTAGTCGTCCTCGATGACCAGTCCGCCGCTCTCGCGGGCCCAGCGCGTCAGTTCGCCGCGTCGGCCACCGCGCAGGACGACTCCCGTGGGGAACTGGTGGGCTGGTGTCAGGAGGACGGCCGCCGCACCCGTGGCGCGCAGTTCGTCGACACGTACCCCTTCCGAGTCGACCGCGACGGGTGGGGTGTTTACCTGGCAGGCGCGCAGGTGCTGGCGGGCGCCGAGGGAGCCGGGGTCCTCCATCGCCACGGCGGAGACGCCGTCCCCGCGCAGCACCCGCCCCACGAGGGTGAGCGTCTGGGCGGTACCGGCGACGACGAGGACCTCGTCGGGGTCCGCCCGGATGCCGCGGTTGCGGGCGATCCAGTTCGCGACGGCCGCGCGGAGCGCCGGTGTGCCGCGTGGGTCTCCGTAGCCGAGGTCGGACGCCGCGAGGCGATCCAGGACGCGGCGTTCGGCGCGCAGCCACGCCGCGCGGGGGAACGCGGCGAGATCGGGGAGCCCCGGGGAGAGGTCGATCCGTGCTGGGGCCGTACGGAGGACGTCGAAGACGTCCGCGTGGGGCGCGGCGGCGAACACCGAGGGGGGTGACGGCGGAGGAGGGGGCGTGGAAGGTGTGGTGGCGGCCGTCGTCAGGGGGGCGCCGACGACGACCGTTCCGCCGCGTCCCCGTCCGGCGAGGTGTCCGTCCTCGATGAGGCGCTGGTATGCCTCGGTGACCACGCCGCGCGATACGCCCAGGTCGCTGGCGAGGACGCGGGTGGCCGGCAGTCTGCTTCCCACCGGCAGGCGCCCGTCCGCCAGCGCCAGCCGGATCCGCTGGGTCAGCCACTCGGACTTCCGGCCGCTCGGGGCTTCGTCGATGGCGAGGTGGAGGAAGTCGGACCCGGCTCTTATGGACTGGTGAGGAGGGCCCTCATTGGATCTTTCCATCGGGCCATAGTGGCAGCAGGGTGGGCCCATGGACACCGCCATGACACCTTCCCCTCCCGGCCCGGACGCCGCCTACGTGCACGGATACTCACCGCGTGAGGGCCGTCGGCTGGGCGACCAGGCGGACACGCTGGCGCGACTGCTGCACGACGGCACGGCCTTCCCCGCGGGCAGCCGGGTGCTGGAGATCGGCTGCGGGATCGGCGCCCAGACGGTCCACCTGCTCCGTTCCAGTCCCGGGGCGCACATCGTCGCGGTCGACCGGTCCGGGGAGTCCCTCGCGCGGGCTCGCGCCCACGTCGCCGACGTGGTGCCCGGGGCGCGGGTGGAGTGGCACCTCGCCGACGTGTTCGATCTCCCCTTCGCCGCCGCGGAGTTCGACCACGTCTTCGTCTGCTTCGTCCTGGAACACCTGCCGGATCCCCGGCGGGCGCTGGCCGGACTGCGGCACGTGCTGCGCCCCGGGGGCACCGTCACGGTGATCGAGGGAGACCACGGATCGGTGGTCTTCCACCCCGACAGCGCGTACGCCCGGGCGGTGATCGACTGCCAGGTCCGTCTCCAGGCGGCGGCTGGCGGCGACGCGCTGTTGGGGCGGCGGCTACAGCCGTTGCTGGCGGGCGCCGGATACGAGGGCGTCGAGGTCCGTCCGCGCACGGTCTACGCCGACCAGACCCGGCCCGCCTGGGTCGAGGGCTTCACCCGCAACACCTTCATCGCCATGGTCGAATCCGTTCGGGACGACGCGCTGGCCGCCGACCTGATCAGTGCTGCCGACTGGGAGCGGGGGGTCGCGGACCTGCGTCGGACCGCCCGTGAGGGCGTCTTCCAGTACACGTTCCTCAGAGCCGTCGCGGTGAACCCACCCGTGGGTCCGGCCGCGTCCCGGCGCCGTGAACGGCCGCCCGTCCCGCCGGGGACACCGAAGGGCTGACCCGCCGCCACCGTGCGCGCGTTCCGACGGCGGGGTCCCGCTGTCCCGCCGCTGGCGGTCCCGCCGTCGGCTGGCTGGACCGGCTCTCCCCGATCGCCGCGGCGGCTCGCTGACCGGTACCGCTCCCCAGGTCGGGGCGCGGGGCCGGGGTGACGCGGGAGCGCGCGCGGGCCGGGCGGCTCAGGTGGCGCTTGCCGCGAGCGGCGGCCCGGGGGTGGCGGTGCGGCGCTTGACCAGGGGACCGAACGAGATCAGGGCGAGCCCCAGCAGGCTCCAGACCCCGAGGGTGACCAGCGGTCCGCCGACGGCGCTGCCGTCGAAGTAGGCGACCGAGCGGAGCAGTTGGCCACCGGCGCCGGGTGGCAGCCACTGGCCGAGGGCGGCCGCCGGTTCGGGCAGGAGTTCCGGGGCGGAGGCGACGCCGGAGAACGGGTTGCCGAGCAGCATCACCAGCAGCGCGCCCAGGCCGATTCCGCCCGCGCCGAGCAGCGCCGCCAGACCGGCCACCGTCGCGCCGCCAGCCAGGGCGACGAGGGCGAAGGAACCGGCCTCGGCCCACCAGTCACCGGCCAGGGCGCCCAGCCAGCTGTGCGCGATACCGGCGGCGACGAGCCCGACCGCGGTGGCGGCGCCGAGGACCGCGGTGGCGGCGCGGGTGCCCCGCAGGCCGAGTCCGGTGACGGCGGCGCCCATGGCGATGCCCGCCAACGACATGGGCAGCACGCTGGAGTTGAGCGCGGTGCCGCGCGGGTCCTCGTCGGGCAGCGGGACGACGTCCTTCGTGGGCATGGGGCGGTCACCCCGTTCGCCGACGGCGTCGGTGAGCAGCTCCGCGACGGCCGGGCTGGCGGCGGAGGCGGTCAGCAGCCGGGGGCCCTTCTGGGTGACCACGACGGCGCCGTAGACCTCGCGCTCCTCGATGGCGGTGCGGGCGGCGGCCTCGTCGGCGTAGGTGTGTATCTCGAAGGCGCCGTCCCGGCGTTCTAACTCCGCCGTGACCGGTGCGGTGGCCTGGGCGGGCCCGGCGACGCCGAGCGGCAGATCGCGTGGTTCGAGTCGGGCGTTGGGCCACAGGAACGCCCACATGGCGAACGCGATCACGGCGGGAATCAGAACGACGACGGCGATCACGCTGCGTCCGTGTGACATGGACTGCCTCGCTCCATCAGAGAAGGACCGTTCGTTTTACGGTGCCCCACTCTGAGACGGGCCGGAGCCGCTTGTCAAGAATGAACGTTCGTTTTAGCGTGGGCGCCATGGCACGTGTCTCCCAAGCGCACCTCGACGCCCGGCGGCAACAGATCATCGCGGGCGCCCGCCGCTGTTTCACCCGCAACGGCTTCCACGCCACGTCCATGCAGGACGTCTTCAGGGAGACCGAGCTGTCCTCCGGCGCCGTCTACCGCTACTTCGGCAGCAAGGAGGAGCTGATCCAGGCGGTGGCCGCCGAGGCGTTCTCCTCGATGCGCGACGCCTTCGCCAGCGCCACCCAGGAGACCCCGGTACTGCCGCTGGACGAGGTGCTGAGCCGGGTGTTCAGCCATGTGCTGGCGGACCAGGCGCGGCGGGCGGGCGCCGGAAGCACCGGCGCCTTCGCCGAGCTGATCCTTCAGGTGTGGGGGGAGTGCCTGCGCAGCGAGCCGCTCGCCATGACCCTCCGGCAGGGGTACGAGGACATGCGCGCGGCGTGGAGCGAACTGGTCCGGGCCTACCAGGACGCGGGCCAACTACCCGCCGGGGTCCCGACCGACCACGTCGTACGCACCCTGATGGCCCTGGTGCAGGGATACATCGTGCAGCAGGCCCTGCTCCGCGACGCCAGCAGCGAGATGCTGCGCGACGGGTTGCGCGCCCTGATGACGGCGAACAGCGACCGCCAGGACCCGTGAGAGGCCCGGGTTCCCCGGCCGGAAACCCCACCTTCCGCTGAAGTCCGGGCGGGGGACTGTCACATCCTGGCGGGCCGCGCCGTCAAGGAGGTGCCGGAGCCGGGACCGGCAGGTCAGTGCCGGGCGCCCCTCGGGACAGCGGTCAGCACAGCTGACGTGCCGCGCCGGGGGCGCGGTCGGGGCTGGCCCGTGGCCGCGGTGACGCGGTCCGGACCGGACCGCTTCGGTGAGCGACCAGTCACCGGACACGAGTCTTTTCGAGAGGAAGGGGTGACACCCGTGCGTAGGACACCCAGGCTGCTCCTGGCGGGCGCCGCGCTGACGGGCGCCGCGCTGCTGACGGCGCCAGCCAGCGCGTCAGCCGCCAGCGCCGGGCCCACGGCATGGCCCACCGGATGCGCGTACGCCAAGCACACGAGCACGATGACCCTCGCCACCTGCACCCACCACAACGGTGGTTCGTATCGGGCACACGCGGACTGCAAGGACCCGGACACCGGGAAGGTCAAGACGTTCGTGGGCGACTGGAGGCAGACCGGGGACTCCAAGGCGTACTGCGGAGGAGCGACCCGGGTCAAGACCGCGGGGATCGAGACGACCGCCCGGGACATGACGTGACACGTCGGCCGGAGAAGGAGGCACACGGATGAGGAAGCACTGGTCGGTACTGCTCGCCGGCGGCGTGCTGGCGGGCTCGGCCCTGGGACTCCCCGGCACGGCCGTCGCGGCCACCGCGACGTCCCCCGGTGGGCCCACGGTCACCGGTTGGCCGACGGGCTGTGAGTACGAGAAGCACCGGCACGGCGCGCGCGCCCGCTGCGCCAAGAGCAACGGCGGGCACTACCGGGCCAACGTCACTTGCGCGCGGATGGACGGTGGCGGCACCGTCTACCGCGAGGCGGTCAAGTGGGTGTCCGGCGGCGAGTGGTCGGCCGTGTTCTGCCCGCCGATGACGCAGTACCTCTCCGCGGGGATCACCACGAAGTCCACGTAGTCCCCGGCGGCCCCCGCGGTCCCGCGTTGTTCCGCGTTGTTCCGCGTTGTTCCGCGTTCCCGCGTTGTCCCGGCGGCCCGCCGACCCCCGGCGGGCCGCGGGCTCCGGCTCCACGGCGGGGAGCCGGTCTGGTCGGGCCGCCACCTCGGTGGAGCGGGGAGGAACCCGGCGGAGAGCACCGGGTAGACTCTCCTCACTCCTCAGACAAGCTGAGCGATCAGGGACGGTGGACATGGCGCGGGTGATCCGGACTCCGCTGGCGGACCAGGCCGCCGAACTGCTGCTGGAGCGCGTCACGTCCGGCGAGTGGAAGCTCGGCGAGCGGCTTCCGGGCGAGACGACGCTCGCCCCGCAACTCGGGGTCGGGCGCTCGACCGTGCGCGAGGCGATCCGGCAGCTGGCCGGCCGTGGGGTACTGGCCTCGCGCCAGGGCTCCGGCGTGTTCGTCACCTCACTCGACGTCCCCGAGGGCTGGGAGACGGTGCTGCGCCGAGCCGACGTCGTCGCGGTCATCGAGGCGCGGATCGCCATCGAGGCGGAGGCCGCGGCCCTCGCCGCCGCGCGGCGCGCCCCCGCCGACCTCCGCGCGATGCGCCGCGCGCTCGCCGTGCGCGCCGAGCGGCGGGCCGAGCGGCGGGCCGAGATCGAGGGCCACGTCGACGCCGACACCGACCTGCACCGCGCCATCGTCGCCGCCGCGCACAACCCCGTCCTGCTCGAACTCTTCGACAGCTTCACCCCGCGACTGCGGATCGCCATGATCGAAATGCTGCGCGTACGGCGGCACTTCGACAGCGACGCCGACCACCGGGCGCACGTCGAGCTGGTGGACGCGATCGCCGACCGCGACGTCGCGGCCGCCGCGACGCACAGCCGCGCCCACCTGCTCTCCCTGAAGGAAGGACTCGCATGACCGCGCCCGAGACACCCGAGGTCCTCCGCCTGGACGGCGTCGGCCTCGTCCGCGACGCGCGGCCGATCCTCACCGACGTCGACCTCACCATCCGGGCGGGCGAGCACTGGGCGCTGATCGGCCCCAACGGGGCGGGCAAGAGCACGGTCCTGAGCCTGTGCGGAGCGGAGCGGCACCCCACCAGCGGCACGGTGCGCGTCCTCGGGCAGCGACTCGGCCGCGTCGAGATCCGCCGACTGCGCGAGTCCATCGGGCACGTCAATCCACGCCATCCGCTCCGTTCACCGCTGACGGCACGGGAGGTCGTACTCACCGGGGCGACCGGCACCACCCAGCTGATGACGCGCTGGGAACCCACGCCCGAACTGTCGGCCCGCGCCGACCACCTCATCGACACGCTCGGCCTCGGCGGTCTGCGCGCCGCGACCTGGCCGACCATGTCGCAGGGAGAGCGCGGCCGCACGCTCATCGCCCGCGCGCTGCTGCCCGACCCACCGCTGCTGCTCCTCGACGAGCCGTCCACGGGCCTGGACGTCGCCGCGCGGGAACAACTCCTCGAAACCATCGACGCGCTCCACCGGACGCAGCCGCAACTCGCCACGGTGCTCGTCACCCACCATCTCGAAGAGCTCCCCGAGACGACGACCCACGCCATGCTCATCCGTCAGGGCCGGACCGTCGCCGCGGGCGCCGCTCCCGACGTGCTCACCACGGAACTCGTCACCAAGAGCTTCGACCACCCGATCCGGATCGGACGGCGGAACGGACGCTGGCACGCCCGCGCCACCCGAAACCCCGCCGCCGCCTAGGGAACTGACTCCTGGCGGCCACGGGATTCCCACCCGGGAAACCCTCAAAAACCCTTCACCGACTCCGCGCGGCACCGGTCAACCCGCTCGGACGTCGCGGGCAGGGCGAGGGGAACCATCGCGGGGAGGCTCGGGGAACGGATTTCTCGTCAGTTCTCCAACTCGCGGCCCACGCGGTGGAAACGGAACGGTGGAACGGTGGAACGGTATGGGAAATGCCCGGAGGAACGACGTGGGAAAACCCCGAGGAGGGCGGGGCATCCACGCCAGAAAGACCGAAGGCCCGCGAGCGGTCTCCCCGCTCACGGACCCTGGGCCCGGTACAACTCCCTGACGGGAGCGTCTCCTTACCGGCGTTCGATCTTGCCGCCGTCAAGGCTCATGAAGGGCAGGTCCTTCGGGCACTTCCTCTCCGACCACTGACCGTCGCGTACCCATCGGCCGTAGTACTTCCAGGTCTTCCCCTTCGGCGTGGCAGCGCAGGAAATCACGACGCGCTGCTTGCCAAGAAATCCCTTGCACTGCGACTTCGCCTTACCCGGAGTGCGCCACTCGTTCTTCACGCCGCACCCCACTCCCCCTCCGGCGTTCGCCGTGCCCGGCACGGCGATCACGAGGCTCGTACTCGCTATGGCGAGTCCCGCGGCGAGAGCGATCCTCCTCATGTTCTCCCCCGTTCTGGAACACGGCCGGGTGACCCCCGTTGACTCACCAATCGCCGCGCCCCTTCCGGGATTTTAGGGCGTCCGGAAATACTCGACTGAGAGTTCCGGCCATTGGCGGACAAGCGGGGGGAATTGATCCGCTCCTCGTCGCCTGGTCAGACGGTGTCGGCACCTTTCGGGAGCGGAGACCGGTGGGCAGAGCGACGGACGGCGGGACACCGGGCGGTGCCGGGCCGGTGGACCGCTGAGCACGGCCGGGCGCCGGATAGCCGTACTCGCCGAGGGCGTGTTCCGTCAAATGTCCGGATCACGCCTTCGAGGGCGCGGTTCCGCTCGCGGAACGTCGAACGGCCAGCGGATGACCGGGAGGCGGGGGAGGCCGGGGAGCCGGGGTCGGTCACCGGTTCGTGGGCTTCGACGCGATTCGCCGGACCACGCGTCACGGAGGGTCTACGGTGCGAACACACCGCGTTGCCACAGCACTTGAGGAGGGACCCTCCGTGTCGTCCACCTGCGACCCCGCGCACGCTCCCGTCGGTGACGTGGGAGCGGCGCTGATGATGATCGACTCCCGACTGAAGGGCGTCCACGCGGGCAAGACCCGGATCGATCCCGAACAGCGGGCGATGATCGACCAGTTCACCGCGTCCCTGGACTCCCGGGGCGCCCATGACGTACTGGAGGGGGCCTGCACGCTCATCTACATGTACATGCAGTGGCTGCGGAGCGCGTACGAGGACCACGACCGGGACGTCCTGGAGTACGTGGTGCCCAGCACCGTCGCCACGATGCGGATGATGCCGCGGAGCGTGAGCCCCGAGGCCATCCCCTCGATGGCCGGTCTCATCGTCGCCGCGGGCACCGGGTTGAGCCCGAGCCTGTGGCGCCAGCAGTACGGCTACTGGACCAAGGAGGAGATGACCCCGCTGGAGGTCACCGCCTTCCTGCTCGCGGAGCACATCAACCGCCTCACCGAGGACCCCGACTTCGCCACCCGGCTGATCACCGACGCGCTGACGCGGGCGGACGAGGACGCGGCGGCGGACACGGACTGACCGCTCCGGCGGCGGACGACTCCCGGCCGCCCGAATCGGCCGCCGCGGTCGCCCGCCGGAATCGGCCGCCGGGACCCGGGAGCGGGAGCCGGTGGGCGGGAGCCGGTGGGCGGGAGCCGGTGGGCGGGAGCCGGTGGGCGGGAGCCGGTGAAACGTCAACGGCGGTGCGGGGAAGCGGACTTGGAGCGTCCGGGGTGCGTCGTGGGTGTCGGGCCAGCGCGGGGCGGGCGGTCCGCGCGGCGGCGGAGACCCTGACCGGAGGCGTCCCACCGGCGGGTTCGTTGTATTCTCCGTTGCCGGTTCGGGTGCGGCATCCCGCGTCCGCCGGTGCCGCCGGTACCCCGGGCCGGGAAGGGAGGCCGCACCATGTCGGCACCGCAACCCGAACTCCGGGCGTCCGTCACGGACCCACGGCCCCTCACGGGCGAGCCGCTCTCCCTCGACCTGCTCAACACGCGCTGGATCGACGGGGACGTCCCCCACGATCTGCTGGAGTCGGTCGAGGGCCTGGCCGTCTGGCTCGCCTCCACCGAACTGGACGACCGTGCCCCGGCGGACGAGCGGACCCTGGCCGCGCTGCGCGAGGTCCGCGAGGCCCTGTGGACCCTGATGGAGACCGACGGCGCCTCCCCCGAAGCCCGCGACGCGCTGAACGAGTACCTCGGACACGGCTGGCTACGCCGTCAGCTCCGCACCGACGGTCCGGGGACCGTGGCGGAGGCGGACAGCCCGGCGCACCTCCCCGCCTGGCTCGCCGCCGCCGACTACCTCCACCTGCGCGAGGAGAGGCCGTCCCGCATCCGCCGCTGCGCGAACGCGAGTTGTGTCCTCTACTTCTACGACGTCTCGAAGAACGGCACGCGACGGTGGTGCTCGATGGCGATCTGCGGCAACCGGGCCAAGGCCTCGCGTCACTACCGGCGCCACCGGCACGGCCAGCCGGACGCCTGACGGGCGCCCCCTCGCTCCCACCCCGACACGCACCTCCGCTCCCCCCGCTCGCCAACTCCCGGCCTCGGCGCTCGACTTCCGGGTCCCGTCCCCCGGCTGGCTCCCAACTCCTGGGCCCCGGCTCATCTTGGACCCTGCCCCCCTGCCCCCCTGACCCCTGACCCCCGGTTCCTGGCACCTGGCACCTGGCACCTGGCACCTGGTTGGTAACGCCCGAGCCCTGGGCCCGTCTGGCTCCTTCGCCGGTTCGCGACTCCAACTCCCAGCCCGCGCACCACTCTTCACCGTCCTCGCGCCGGGCACTCCTGATCTCCGGTGACGCTCGTGACGCTCGCTCCGTCCCGTCGCCTCGCTCCTCCGCGTCCCTTCCGTAGCCGCAACGCGGGGGTGGCGCCGTCGGGTTGGGGACGGCTGCGGCTTCGCGGCGGCCAACGGCCACCTCTCCCATGACCATCGAGCCGGGCCTCACCGTCCAGCTACCGGCGCGGGGAGGTCAGCCAAGTACCGGTGCGGGGCGGGGGGTTCGGCGTTCCCGGGCGGTTGACGCACCGAGAACATAACCTCTAACTTCTTTTTGAGTGGTTAGAAATCGCCCTCGTCGCCCGATGCGAAAGCGAGCACTCATGCCTGTTCTGAAGGGCCTCCAGACCGGTCACGTCGGTCTGAACGTCACTGGC
The DNA here is from genome assembly GCF_013450295.1 of Streptomyces sp. AJS327. Lineage (GTDB taxonomy): Bacteria > Actinomycetota > Actinomycetes > Streptomycetales > Streptomycetaceae > Streptomyces. The sequence continues at coordinate 531,336 of NZ_SKBR01000001.1, read as the reverse complement.
CTGGAGCGGTCCACCGCCTTCTACACGCGCGTCCTCGGTCTCGACGTCCTCGCCGAGGGGGCGGAGGAGGGACGGCGGTACGCCTTCCTCGGCGTCGGGGGCGCCCCGCTGCTCACCCTCTGGGAGCAGAGCGAGGGCACCCACCCGGCCCGGCTGCCGGGGCTGCATCACCTGGCGTTCCAGGTCGAGTCGGTGGCGGTGGTGTGGGAGGCCGAACGGCTGTTGCGGGACCTCGGCGCCTCGTTCGCGTACGACGGGGTGGTTCCGCACGCGGAGGGCTCCGCCTCCGGTGGCGTCTTCTTCAGCGACCCCGACGGCATCCGCCTGGAGATCTACGCACCCACCGGCACCGAGGGCGCGACCGCCCCCGACGCCTCCGCCCCCACCTGCGGCTTCTTCTAGGCCGAAGCCCCCCGCCCCCCGCACGGCCGTCACGGCGCGGTCCCGGAGGACGGAGCACGCTGCCGGAGAACAGGGCACGGTGCCGGATGCCGGATGCCGGATGCCGGATGCCGGGGCACGATGCCGGAAAGGAGATTGCGTGGCCAGCTATCACCCGGGCGAACTCGCTGTCCAGCGGCGGGCGAACCTGGAGTCGTCCGCCGCCCGGTCGCTGACCGCCGTCCGGTCGGCCGTCCCGCCGGTCGCCGCGGCCTTCCTCGCGGAGCAGCCGTTCGTCGTGGCCGGGGCCGCCGACGCGGAGGGCCGTCTGTGGGCGACGCTGCTCCGCGGTCAGCCCGGGTTCCTGCGGCTGCCGCACCCCGAGGTCCTGGTGGTCGAGGCGCGTCCGCTTCCCGAGGACCCGCTGGCGCCCGTCCTCGCCGCACCGGCCCCGATCGGGATGATCGCCATCGAACCGGCCCGTCGTCGCCGGATGCGGATGAACGGACGCTCCCAGCCGGCGGGCGAGGGACTGCGCGTCGCGCTCGACCAGGTGATTCCGAACTGCCCCAAGTACCTTCAGCAGCGGGAGTACACACCGCTCCCGGTGGGTGACGCGCGGCGGGAGAGCCACCGCTCGACACGGCTGAGCGCGGCGCAACGGGCGGCGATCACCGCCGCCGACACCTTCTTCGTCGCCACCGCGTCCCCGGAGGGGGCCGCCGACGCCTCACACCGGGGCGGCAACCCCGGCTTCGTCCAGGTCCTGTCACCGACCCGGCTGCGGTGGCCGGACTACCGGGGTAACGCGATGTTCCTGACCCTGGGGAACCTGGAGCTGAACCCGCGGGCCGGTCTCGTCGTGCCGGACTGGACGGGCGGGTCGCTCCTCCAACTCACCGGCACCGCGCGCACGGTGTGGGACCCGGAGGCCGCCGCGCGCGTTCCGGGTGCGGAGCGGCTGGTGGACTTCGCCGTCGAGGAGGTCCACGAGATCTCGCACGCGGTGCCGCTGGGCTGGTCCGCCCCCACTTACTGGCGCTTCAACCCCCCGGTGGACTGAGTCTCCGACCCGGTGGACTGAGTCTGCGGCCCGGTGGACTGAGTCTCCGACCTCGGAGGGCCGGGCTCCGGTCCGTCTCCCCACGGCGCGGGCGGCCCCGGAGCGAGCGGGGCGGCCTCGGGCCGAGGGGGGCGGTCCCGGCGGGCGAGCGGGGGTCCCCGGCCGGACGCCCCCGGAGAGGCGGGGCCCGGCTGGGCGGTCGCGGCGGGGCGGTCCCCGGACGGTGCCCGGGGAGCGGGAAGCGTCCGGGGCCGTGCGGTGGGGCGGTCAGCGTACGTCGAACTCGTTGTCCTCGGGATCGGCCATGGTGACGTGCTCGCCGCCCTTGGCCGAGACCGTACGCAGTACGCGGGCGCCCAGCGCCGTGAGACGCCGCACCTCGGACTCCCGGTCGCCGGGGGCGGCGTGTACGTCGATGTGCAGCCGGTTCTTGCCGAGCTTGGGTTCGGGCACCGCCTGGAACAGCAGCCGCCTGCCCAGTCCGGTGCCGGTCGACGGCTCCACCGGATCGTCCGGGTGCCGCACCGCCGCCAGGTCCCGCCACACCTTGCCGTCCCGGAAGGGGAGGAAGTCCTCGACGTCGATCAGGCCCTGGTCGAGGAGGTTCTGGATGATCGGGCCGTGGTCCTCGATCCGGTAGCCGAGCGCGGCCTCCCAGAACTCCGCGAGGCGCAGCGGTTCCGCGCAGTCGATGACGAGCTTCCAGTCCAGGGCCATGGCGTTCTCTCCCGGGCGGCGGTCTGGCGCGGCGCCGGACGCGTGGCTCACGGGCGCCGGGACGGCGGGGGGCTGGCGCTGACGAGCTGGTGGCTGATCCTGGCGCGCAGCGCTCCCCATGTATAGCAGCCGGTTCCGGCAGCGGAGAGCGGCACGGCGACGGCCAGCAGGAGCGTGCCGTACGTCCAGCGATCGGCCGGTACGCACGGGCCGTCGACGCCGCAGTCGAGGAGAGTGGCGCCCGGGAGGAAGAGGGTGAGCAGAGCCGCGATCCAGCTGAGTGCCGCCGTCGCGCAGAGCAGCAGCCCCAGCGTCCGGACGCGTCCGGCGCGCGCCAGCGTCTCCCAGTGCAGTTGGCGGCGGCGCAGCTCGTCCGCCCGCTCCCGCTCCCGTTCCTGGTGGCCGGGGTGCTCGGGCGGGGCGGGGTCGTCGGGCGGGCCGGGCCGGTCGGGTCCGGTCATGTGCCGTCTCCTCGGTGCCGGGTGGCGTCGCCGCCTCGCCCCGGCCGGGCGGGCGGACACCCGGGGGGTGCCGCACCGGGGCCGGGCCGGTGGAGCGGCGGTGGCCCGCCGCTCAGTTCTGGCCCTGGCCCGGATGACCCGGTCCCGGCTGACGTGGCCCCGGCACCTGCTGACCGGGGTGACCGGCGGGTCCGGGCTGACCGGGCTGGCCCGCGGGGCCGGGCGCTCCGGGCTGGCCTACGGGGCCCGGCTGGCCCGGGTGACCGGCGGGACCGGGCTGGCCCGGGTGACCGGCCGCGGGGCCCGGCTGGCCGAGCCGCCGACGCTGGCCCGGTCCCGCGGGCTGGCCCAACTGGCCCGGCTGTGGCTGGCCCTGCTGGTCCGGGCGGGGCGGCAGCTGGCTCTGCGGCGGCTGCGGGGGCCGCCCCTGCGGGGCGCCCGCCGGGCCGGTGGGCTGGCCGGAGCGCGGACCGTCGGGCTGTTCGAGGCGCCGACGGCCGGAGGGGGCGGGAGCGTCCTCCGGACGCTGCCGTTCCGGCGCGTCCGGTGCGGCGGGGCCCCCGCCCCGCGACCCACCGCCCTGCTGACCGGCGTTCTGCTGGCTCGCGGTCGGCTGGCTCGCGGTCGGCTGGCCGATGCCCTGCTGACCGGCGCCCGAAGGACCAGCGGACGGGCCACCGGCGGGCGGCAGCGCGGGGAGTCCGGAGGCCGGGGCTCCCTGGGGCTGCGGGGCCGCTCCGGGCTTCGGCGCGGTGGGTCCGGCGGGTGCCGGGCCCGTCGCCGGGGTGGCGGGGATGGGCCCGCTCCACTCAACGGCGGCGCGGGCTTCCCGCAGCACCTGCTCCGCGACGGCCCGTACGTCGGACGGCACGTCGCCGAACTCTTCGATCAACTCGTCGTAGATCGAGGAACTGGTGTCGGTGGCTGTACTCATGAGCCTCTGACCTCGTTCTCACAGGGTTCTCGGGTGGTCGTTGTTCCGCACGGCCGTGCGGGGCTTGGCGCGGTTCCCCTTCGGGTTCCGCGCGGCCGTACGGTCTCGTACGTCCGCTGTTCCGAACCGGCCGAATAGGCTACTCACCCCCTCGGACATCGCGCTGGCCGGGAGGCCCGGAACGGATGTTCGGGACACGTTCGGTACAGAGCCGGTACCCGGTCGGTACCGCGTGGGGGCCGCCCCACGGGCCACCGCCGTCCCTCGCGTCCCGGCCGCGCGGGCCCGTTCCGGGCACGGCGCCGCTCCGCTTCCGGCCCTCGCGGGGCGAGTTGACGGATGGGTAACGGTGAGCGTCGCGGGTGGGGGCGGACGCGGGAACCCGTCACGCGCCGGTGGTGCGTGGACGCGTGGTTTGTCAACCGGATGACAGGACCGGGACTCGCCTTCGCCCTAGCCTGAGCCCCGATGGAACCCCATGGACGGTCCAAGCGGCACGGTCTCCCGCGGCGTCTCGGCGCCCTCCGGAGACCCTGGCGCTCCCGGAGTACGGCGGCGGGGCTGGCGGGGAGGTTCGGGAGCCGCCCGGGCGTGCGGCGGTTCGTCCGGGGTGTCCGGCGGATCGCCGGGCACCTGTGGCGCCCCGGTACGTCCCGGCCGCGCCGCCGTACCGTGCTGGGGGCCAGCGCGGCCGCCACGCTGTTGCTGCTCGCCCTGGTGGTGGCGCCCGAGGAGGGTGCCGAACGGGCGGCGGGGTGCGGCGGTCTGCGGGTCGGTGCCTGGCAGCGCGACTCCGCGATGACGGACGAGTTCACCCGTTACGGGAACGACAACGCGCGGCTGGACGACTGGACCGGCGGGGACGGCACCCGGTCCGTACGGCTGCCGGACGGGCGGACGCTCTGGATGTCCGCCGACACCTTCCTGGACGAGGTGCGGGGCGGGGTCAGCCGCGCGCCGAACGCGGTGTGGGTCCGCAACTCGGGGCTGGTGATGTCCCCGGAGGGCCGGATCGAGCGGACCCTGCTGGGCGGTACCGAGACGAACCCCACCGCGCTGTTCCCCGGCACCTCCACCGAGGACGGGCGGGAGGTGTGGCGGTGGCCCACGCAGGCGGTGGTGGAGCCACGGGCGCCCGGCTCGTCGGAACGGGTCGTGCGGGTGGTGCTCTGGCAGCGGGAGGCGGGTCATCCGCCGTGGGTCTTCGGGGTGCCGCGGGCCACCGAGGTGGCCACGCTCTCGCTGCCGGACCTGGAGGTGGAGAGCGTCCGCACGGTCGACGAGCCGCGCCATCCGCAGTTCGACCGGCGGGTGCTGTACGGGACGTCGGCGGTGCGGGTGGGGCGCTGGACGTACGTGTTCGGCGCCGACGAGGGCAGCGTGAACGGTTCGGCCTCCCGCGCGCACGTGGCGCGGGCGCCGGTGGGCAGGCTCGCCGAGCGGTCGGAGTGGCGGTACTGGGCGGGCGCGGAGCGCGGCTGGCAGCGCACGGCGTCCCGGTCGCGTCCGGTGCTGGTGGGTGAGGAGTGGCAGCGCGGCGCCACCGGTACGTACTCGGTGGTGCGGTCCGGGGACAGCTGGCTGTTGCTGACGATGGACGCGGGCGGGCCGGACGGCACGGGCCTCTCCGACGTCACGACGTACTGGTCCTGTGCGCCGACCGGCCCGTGGAAGGGGCCGACGACGGCGGTGCGGCCGCCGCTGCCGCCGGGTGGGGCGGAGGCCGGGGCGCTGCCCTACAACCCGCAGGGGCACGTGGAGTTCGGCTCGGGCGAGCCGGGCGGCGGCGGCCGTCTGCTGCTCGGCTACGACGTGAACGTGCTGAACTCACCGCAGGCGATCCACGAGAACGTCAGCCTGTACCGGCCACGGTTCCTGCGGCTGGAGCTGGAGCGCGTCAACGCCCCGGAGTGACCGGCCGGAGGGGCACCCCCAACCGGACGGACCCGACGGGACGCGGCGGACCCGACGGGACGGGCGGACCGGGGCGCCGGGGGTCACTCCGTGGAGGTGGGGCCCTCGCGGAGGGCGGCGCGGCGGGACGCCTCGGTGGGGCGGCGCTCGGCGTCCTCCTCCTGGTCTATGTCCCAGAGGCCGTCCTGGTCCTCGTCGCGGGTCTCCTCCTCCCACAGCGCCCGGTACCTGGCGTTCCGGAACCGCAGGAGGACGCAGGCGCAGAGCGCGGCCAGGAAGGAGGCGATGAGCACGGCGGCCTTGACGTGTTCGGTGGTCTCCGCGTCGGTGAAGGCCAGTTCGGTGACGAGCAGGGAGACGGTGAAGCCGATCCCGGCGAGCATCGACACCCCGGCCACGTCGGCCCAGGCCAGGTCGGAGCTGAGGCGGGCGCGGGTGAACCGGGCGGCCAGGTAGGTGCCGCCGAAGACGCCGACTATCTTGCCCGCGAAGAGCCCGAGGACCACGCCCAGCGCCTCGGGCTGCCGGGCGGCCTCCGCGAGCGCCGAGCCGGAGACGCTGACGCCCGCCGCGAACAGGGCGAACAGCGGCACGGCGACCCCGGCGGAGAGCGGCCGGACGAGGTGCTCGATGTGTTCGGCCGGGGAGGTGTAGTCGTCCTCGGAGCGTCCGGCGGGCGGCTTGACACGCAGCAGCATGCCCATGGCGACGCCCGCGATGGTGGCGTGCACGCCGCTGTTGTACATCAGCGCCCAGATCGCCAGGCCGAGCGGGACGTAGACGTACCAGCCGCGCACGCCGAGGTTGATGTGCAGGACCCGGAAGAGGACCAGTCCGGCGAGCGCGCCGCCGAAGGCCGCCCAGTTCAGGGTGGAGGTGTAGAAGACGGCGATGACGAGGATCGCGCCCAGGTCGTCGACGATGGCGAGGGTGAGCAGGAACGCGCGGATCCCGGAGGGGAGGTTGGTGCCGATCACCGCGAGGACGCCGAGCGCGAAGGCGATGTCCGTGGCCATCGGGATGGCCCAGCCATCGGACTGCCCGCCGGCGGGAACGTTGACGGCGAGGTAGAAGAGGGCGGGGACCGCCATACCGCAGATCGCGGCGACCACGGGCAGCGCCGCGGCGGCCGGGTTGCGCAGCTCCCCGGCGACCAGTTCCCGCTTCAGCTCTATCCCGGCGACGAAGAAGAAGACCGTGAGGAGCCCGTCGGACGCCCAGTGCGCGACGGAGAGGTCCAGGCCGAGGGCGGGAACGCCGAAGTGGAAGGAGCTGACCGACTCGTACAGGTCGCGCAGCGGGGTGTTGGCCCAGACGAGCGCGATCAGCGCGGCGGCCAGCAGCACCATGCCGCCGACGGTCTCGGTGCGCAGGGCGTTGGTCAGCACGCGCCGTTCGCGGGCGCCGGGACGGGCGAACAGCGCGGTGGCGCGGGCGGGGGTTCCGCTGGGCTCCGGGGTGGTGTCGCCGGTGGGCTGGGAGGGGGACGTCATCGGGCGGGCTCCCTGGGGGTCGCGGGCAGGAGGTAGCTCACTGCCGACCAGACTTCCCGGCTCACCATGTCGATATGGATCTTTTCTTGCCTGACCACCGTACCGGGTACCTGCGGTTTTTCGAAGAGTGGCGATGATCACGAACCCCGGGCGGGGCAGCCGTCGTCTCCGGCGGCAGCCGGAGCGCCCCGCCCGGCCGCTCGTTCGCTTACCCTGTGCCCGCGCGCCCGCCCTCGCGCGGGCGCGCGGGACACCAGGGCACATGCCCGGTGGGGCGGGGTCCGTGACGGGCCGGGTCCGGCCGGGCGGCGGGCGGCGCCGGTCAGCGGGGGCCGCCGACGGTGGCGGGCGGGCAGACGGCGGTGGACACCGGTGCGCGGCACCGGCGGAACGGTACGGAGACGGGACGGCACGTGAGACGGGACCCGATAGCCAGCTCCTTCCTGGGGGACTACCCGCGGCTGCTCGCCGAGGTGTCCAGCACCGGGCGGCTGCCGCGCAGGGACGAGCTGGAGGCCCTGCGGGAGCTGGGGGAACGCGCCGCGGAGCACGGCCACGGGCTGCGGCAACTGGTCGGGCTCTACCTGAAGGAGACCCGGCGCCTGTGGAGCGAGCTGCCAGGCGTCGCGGAGACGGCGGGCGCCGCCGCGCGGGCCCGGGTCGGGGACGCGGTACTCGGCGCGGTGGACGCGGCCGTCGCCGCGCTGAGCGACGGGCACGAGCGCGCCCAGCGGCTCGCGGTGCGCCAGGAGGAGGGCGAGCGGCGGGAGTTCATCGACGACCTGCTGTACGGCCGGAGCGACCTGGGGCGGCTGGCCGAGCGGGCGCGCCGCTTCGGGCTGCACCTGGCCGACCGGCACGCCGTCGCGGTGGCTGTCGGCGCGGAACACTACGACGACGTGCACCCCACGGTGCGGCGCATCGAACGCGAGCTGCTGGCCCGGTACGAGGAGCGCGACGTGCTGCTCTCCACCAAGGAGGGGCGGCTGGTGTGTGTGGCGGGCAGCGCCGACACCACGGTGCTGGACACCTTCGCCAAGCTGGCCGAGGCCCCGGGGCCGGGCTACACGGCGGCGCACCGGGTCGCGGTGGGCCGCGAGCACGCCGGGGCGGGCGGGGTGGTGCTGAGCTACGAGGAGGCCCTGGGCGCGCTGGAGTTCGCGGACCAGCTGGGGCTGGAGGCGGTGCGGTTGGGCGCCGCCGAGGTGCTGGTCTTCCCCGTCCTGCTGCGGGACCGGGCGGCGATGGCGGATCTGGTGCGGACCGTGCTGGGCCCGCTGACGCAGGCGCGGGGCGGCGCCGAGCCGCTGATGGAGACGCTGTCGGTGTGCGCCGCCGCGGGGTACGTCAACGCGGAGGCGGCCCGGCGACTGGACGTCAGCGTCCGCACGCTCTCCTACCGGCTCGTCCGTATCCGCGACCTCACCGGCTACGACCCGGGCGACGCGCTCCAGCGGTTCACGCTGGAGACGGCGGTGATGGGGGCCCGGCTGCTGGGCTGGCCGCGCACCGAACTCTGAGCGGGACACGCCCACTTCACACCGTCGCGCGTGGACGCCCCACCTCACCACCGTCGCGCGTGGACGCCCCACTTCCCGGCCGACGTGCGCGGGGTGCCGGGCCTTCGCGGTCCCCCGTCCACGGGTGCCGGGCGGCGCGTGGGGGTCCGCGGCGGGGCGTTGCTCACGCACGGTGGTGGCGGGGGCGTTCCGGCGGGGTGTGGGGTGGTGGGCGGTGCGGGGCGCGGTGGGGTGAGAACCGGGCACGGGCGGGGACACCGGGCCATGGCTCGGGCAAGGACCGGCAAAGTCCGGCCAAGAACACGACCGTTCGGGAACCAGAGCCCCGGTTTCACCGTGAGTGAGACGTAAAGGCAGCGTTAAGACTGCCGGGATCCGGAAGTGTGTAAGGGACACACTCAGTGACATCCTGGCGGCACACCGCACAGGGACGGGGGCAAGGCAGTGCACGACTTCCTTGACGTGGCGCTGAGTTTCCCGGCGGCGCTGTTCACCTTCGCCCTGGCCGTGGTGGTCGTCTACTGGCTCCTGACGCTGGTGGGCGGCCTGGGGGTCGATGCCTTCGACGGGGGTGAAGGTATCGGCCCCACCTCAGGCGGGGCCGCGCCGACCGGGTTCGCCGGGGTGCTCAGCGCCCTCGGGCTCGGCGGAGTGCCGGTCACCGTGGTGCTGTCGCTGGTGACGGCGATTGCCTGGTTCGTGTCCCTGGCCGCCGCCGCGCTGACCGGCAGCGTGCCGCTGCGGGCCGCGGCGCTGCCGGTGGCCCTGCTGCTCGCCTACGGGGTGACCCGGCTGTTCGCGCTGTCACTGCGCCGGTTCGCGCCCCGGGAGAAGGGCATCGAGCTGGCGGAGTTCGTCGGCCGGGTCTGCGTGCTCCGCACCGGGCGGGTGAGTCCGGACTTCGGGCAGGCCGAGGTGGTCGCCGAGGACGGCTCGACCGCGCTCATCCAGGTCCGGGTGGCGCCCGAACCACCGCTGGCGCCCGCCGAGTCGGCCGCGCAGTCCGCGCTGACGGCGGGGGACAGCGCGCTGATCTACGCCTACGAAGCCGAGGGCTCGTTCTTCTGGATCGCGCCGTACGACGCGGCGCTGGATCCGAACCAGCCGCCCTCCTGACACACCCCCGCTCACGACAACCGCACATACCGCGCGACTCCGGCACCCGGGCCCCCAGCGGCCCGTGCGCGGGCCGGGCCGCGCTCCGCATCCGCTCGGAGGTCTTCCATGGACACCATCTCGCTGGGTATCGGCGTGCTCATCGCCGTCGCCCTGATCATCGCGCTGGTCGCGCTGTACGTCGTCAGCAGGCTGTTCCGCAAGGTCCCGCAGGGGCGGGCGCTGATCGTCTCCAAGATGCGGAAGGTCGACGTGACCTTCACCGGGCAGGTCGTGCTGCCGGTGCTGCACCGGGCGGAGGTGATGGACATCTCGGTGAAGGCGATGGAGATCCACCGCACCGGGCGGGACGGGCTGATCTGCCAGGACAACATCCGCGCGGACATCCGCATCTCGTTCTTCGTCCGGGTCAACAAGACCGTGCAGGACGTGATCAAGGTGGCGCAGGCCATCGGCACCGAGCGCGCCAGTGACCAGGCGACCCTCCAGGAGCTGTTCAACGCGAAGTTCTCGGAGGCGCTGAAGACGGTCGGCAAGCAGCTCGACTTCCAGGACCTCTACACCAAGCGGGACGAGTTCCGCGACCGCATCATCCAGGTCATCGGCACCGATCTGAACGGCTACAGCCTGGAGGACGCGGCCATCGACTACCTGGAGCAGACCCCCCTGGTGCAGCTCGACCGGGACAACATCCTGGACGCCCAGGGCATCCGCAAGATCACCGAGCTGACCGCCGAACAGCACGTGCTGACCAACGAGTTCCAGCGTCAGGAGGAGAAGGAGATCACCCGGCAGAACGTCGACGCGCGGGAGGCCGTGCTGGAGCTGGAGCGGCGGCAGGCCGACGCGGAGATCCGGCAGACGCGGGAGATCGAGACCCTGCGCGCCAAGGAGGAGGCGGAGACCGAGCGGGTGCGGGCCGAGGAGCGGCTGCGGTCGGAGTCGGCGGGGCTGAAGACGGACGAGGCGCTGGGTATCCAGAACGAGAACCGTGAGCGGGAGCTGGCCGTCGCGCAGCTCAACCGGCAGCGGGTGGTGGCGATCGAGAACGAGCGGATCGAGAAGGACCGGCTGCTGGAGGTCATCGCCCGGGACCGGGAGACCCAGCTGCGCCGGATCGCCGCCGACAAGGAGGTCGAGGGCGAGAAGCGGGACATCGCGGACGTGGTGCGGGAGCGGATCGCGGTGGAGAAGACCGTCGCGCAGCAGGAGGAGGAGATCAACAAGCTGCGCACCGTCGAGGAGGCCGAGCGGGAGCGGCAGGCGCTGATCATCCGGGCCGAGGCCGAGGCGCAGGAGCGGCTGGTCAAGGACATCAAGGCGGCGGAGGCCGCCGAGCAGGCGGCCGAGCACCGGGCGGCCGAGGAGCTGACGATGGCGGAGGCGCGCCGCAAGGCGGCGGAGCTGGACGCCGAGGCGGCGGTCCGGCTGGCGGACGGCAAGAAGGCGGACGAGGCGGCGGCCGGGCTGGCCGAGGCCGAGGTGGCGGAGCGGATGGCGGACGCGTCGGAGAAGACGCGTGGCGTGGAGGCGCGCGCCCAGCGGGAGATGGGCCTGGCCGAGGCGGAGGCGATGCGGGAGAAGATGCGTGCCGAGGCCCAGGGGCTGAACGAGAAGGCGGCGGCGATGGCGGCGCTGGACGCGGCGAGCCGGGAACACGAGGAGTACCGGCTGCGGCTGGACGCCGAGAAGGAGGTGCGGATCGCCGGGATCGACGTGCAGCGGCAGATCGCCGAGGCGCAGGCGGGGCTGGTCGCGAAGGGACTGGAGAACGCCAAGATCGACATCGTGGGTGGGGACACCGTCTTCTTCGACCGGCTGGTGGGCGCCATCTCGGCGGGCAAGGGCGCGGACGCCTTCGTCGCGAACAGCGAGACGGTGCGGACGGTGGCCGGGTCCTGGCTGGACCCGGAGGGGTCGACCTTCACCGAGGACCTCTCGCGGATGCTCGGTGGGCTGGGCGCCTCCGGGCTGCGGGACCTGACCCTGTCCGGGCTGCTGACCCGGCTGGTGGCGGCGGACGGGCCGAACACGGCGCAGCTCCGCTCGCTGCTGGAGAGCGTGCGGGGCACGGAGGCGGCGGACCTGCCGCTGTCGGCACTGGCCCCGGCGCCGCGGAACGGCAGCGCTCCGGTGATGACGAAGGGCTGAACGGGCGGACTGGCGGGGCCGGTTGGTCCGGCACCCGCCGGAGCGCCCCCGCGTCGCGCGCGGAGCCGCCGCTGAACTCCGTGGTCCGGCCTCGGGGTTGGGGGGGGAGGTACGGCACGGGGCGGGGGTCCGCGCGCGGGGGTGCGCGGGAGTCGGGGACACGGGGCAGGGAACGACGAGGAGGGTGGGCAGTGCCGGAGGTCGATCAGGAGACGCTGGAGGGGGCGGCCGAACAGGGGGCGCCGGGCGGCTCGTTGGACGCGGGCACCTACGAGGTGCTGCGGGACCGCATGGTGGGCGCGGCGGCGGAGCTGTCCGCCCGGGCGCGGGCGCTCAACACCGAGCGGATGGCGGTGTTCGGCGGTGGCGAGCTGGAGTTGGCGGGACCGGTGCGGCTCCACACCGAAGCGCCCTGTGTCGCGCGGGACATCGTGCGCGTCGGCGAACTGCTGCTGCTCGGGCGGGAGTCGGAGTCGGGGTTGACTCCGGAGACCGGCCTCACGGAGGTCCTCACCCTCTACCGGCGGGACGGCGAGGGGTACCGGGAGCAGCCGCCGGAGGCGCTGCCCGGGCTGCTCGACGACGCGCGGTTCCAGCGGGACTTCGCGGAGCTGTGCCGGTACTTCCGCGGGGCCCGGCTGCTCCGGCTGCGGCTGGTGGGCTCGTTGCTGCTGGCGGTCTTCCGGACCGGGGACCGGGCGGCCGACATCCGGGTGCTGCGCTGGCGGTTCGCGGCGGACGGCGGTGTGGAGTACGTCGACGCGAAGGGGGAGCGGGACCACCGGCTGCCGGAACCGTACGAGGAGCCGTGGACGCCGACCGGGCGGGAGGACCACGCCGACGGGCGGCATCCGCACGTGCTGGTCGACGGGGCGCTGCGGGTGGACACGCTGGAGGGGACGCTCAGCGTGCGGTCCGCGGAGGGCCCGGAGCCCGGTGTGGAGCTGTACTCGGAGCCGGTCGACGAGCCGCTCCAGTCGCTGGCCGACGCGGAGGTCGGCTACGTGCGGGTGGGGCCGCTGCTGCTGCTGCGGGTGCTGCCGTACAACGAGACCGTCGCCCGGTACCTGGTGTGGAACGAGCGGACGGGCGAGGTGGTGCGGCTGGACGGGCTGGGCCGCTCGTGGCGGCGGCTGCCGGAGGACCAGGGGGTCGTCTTTCCCGGCGGCTACTACCTGACCACGGCGCCCGCCGGGCGGGCCGCGAAGACCTTCGCCACCGACACCGAGGGCCTGGCGTACGAGCGGACGGTGCGCTCGCCGAACGGTGAGGACGTGCTGCACGTCTTCCAGGCGCCCGCCGGGGGGCACACGCTGCTGCTGCCGTACAACCTGATCCGTGAGGAGGTGAGCAGCCCGCTGCCGGCGCGCGGCCACACCCTGTTCGAGGACGGCACGCTGGTGGTGCTGCGCGCGGGCGAGGGGCCCGCGCGGGTGCACCAACTCCAGGTCTGGCGCACGCCGTTCGTCAGTGACAGCCACGCGGCGGCGGTTCCGGCCGGGGAGGGGCCGCTGGCGCGGGTGGGCAACGCGGAGCTGGTGCGCGGGGTGTCGGACTGCCTGGCGGTGGCGAGGATGGCGGACGGCATGGAGCCGAACGGCACCGTGTTCCGCGCGATCACCGCCGCCTGCGAGCGGGTACGCGATCTGCACCACTGGCTGCCGGACGGTGGACTGGGCGGGCTGGACGGCCCGTTGGAGGTGCTGCGGGCCACGGCCGAGCAGGTAATCGAGGAGTTCCAGCGGGTCGAGGAGGCGCGGGCCCGGGACAGCGCGGCGCTGGACGAGGCGGAGCGCGAGGTCACCGCGCTGGTGCGGCGGGCCCGGGGCGAGGTGCCGGGTGGGGCGGCGGGCTGGGTGGCGCTCCTCACCGAGCTGCGGCGGGCGCGGGGCGGCGCGGAGTCGCTGCGGGAGTTGCGGCACGCCGACCCGGAGCGGATCACCCGGCTGACGGGGGAGCTGACGGAGTCGCTGGCGGCCACCGGCCGCCGGGCGGTGGCCTTCCTCGCCCGGGAGGACGCCTTCGACACGACCCGGGCCGGGATCGCCGGGCTGGAGGAGCGGGCGGCGCGGGCCACGACGGTGGCGGAGACGGAGCCGCTGGACGCCGAACTCACCGAGCACGCTGAGGGGTTGCGGACGGTCACCGAGGTGGTGGGCGGGCTCGACATCGCGGACGCCACGGTGCGTACCGGGTTGCTGGAGCGCGTCGGTGAGGTGACCGGGGCGGTCAACCGGGCGCGGGCGGTGCTGGACGGGCGGCGCGCGGAGCTGCGGGACGCGGAGGGGCGGGCGGAGTTCGCCGCGGAGGTCGCGCTGCTGGGGCAGGCGGTCGCGGGGGCGCTGGCCGCGGCGAGCGGTCCCGAGGAGTGTGACGAGCAACTGGGGCGATTGCTCATCCAGTTGGAGAACCTGGAGTCCCGCTTCAGCGCCTTCGACGACTTCCTCGCCCAGCTCGCGGACCGCCGCGAGGAGATCTACGAGACCTTCGCGGCGCGGAAGCAGGCGCGGCTGGACGAGCGGGCGCGGCACGCGGAGCGGCTGGCCGGTTCGGCGGAGCGGGTGCTGGGCACGGTCACCCGGCGGTCCGCGGCGCTGGACACGCTGGACGAGGTCAACGCGTACTTCAGTACCGACCCGCTGGTGGAGAAGGTCCAGGCGACCGCGGGTGAGCTGCGGGACCTCGGGGACACGGTGCGCGCCGAGGAGCTGGAGGGGCGGCTGAAGGCCGCGCGGCAGGAGGCGGCGCGGGCGCTGCGGGACCGCGCGGACCTGTACGACGCCGAGGGCACGGTGCGGCTGGGCCGTCACCGGTTCGGCGTCACGGGCGAGTCGGTCGGTCTGACGCTGGTGCCGCAGGACGGCGAGCTGGTGTTCGCGGTGACCGGCACGGACTACCGGGCGCCGGTGCGTGACGCGGAGTTCGCGGCCACCCGGGACTTCTGGGACCAGCCGCTGGTGTCCGAGTCACCGGCCGTCTACCGGGCCGAGCATCTCGCGGCGACGGTGCTCCAGGCGGCGGTCGAGGGGCGGGACGGGCTGACCCTGGACGGGCTGCGCGCCGCGGCCTCCAGCGACGGCGGTGAACTGCTGGGCCTGGTACGGGAGATGGCCGAGGCCGCCTATGACGAGGGCTACGACCGGGGGGTCCACGACCACGACGCGGCCCGGGTGCTGGAGTGCGTGCTGCGGTTGCGGGACGGTGCCGGGCTGCTGCGTTTCGCGCCGCGGGCGCGGGCCGCCGCCCAACTGTTCTGGGCCTTCGGTACCGACGCGGCGACGCGGAACGGCTGGGCGGTGCGGGCCCGTTCGCTGGGGCGGGCGCGGAGCGCCTTCGGCGGGACGGCGGAGGCGGCGCGGCTGGCGGGCGAACTGGGCGAGGCGGCGGGCCGGTTCCTGGCGTCGTTCCCCGGCACCGCTGAAGACCCGGCGGACGGTGGGGAGTCGGGGGATCCGCTGCGGTCACCGCCGGGGACGGCGGGCGAGGCCGGGGAGTACCTCTTCGAGGAACTCGTCCTGGGCGGGCCCCGGTTCGCGACGGGCGCCGCCGCCCGCGCGCTGCTCGACGACTTCACCACGGCGCTGGGCGGCGCTGGTTCGGCGGAGGCGAAGGAGCTGGCGGAGGACCTGGCGGCGCTCGACGCGGATCTGGGGGCGAGAGCGCAGCTGCTCGGCGGCTGGCTCTCCGGGTACGCGGCGAGCCGGGAGCTGGGGGGCGAGTCGGCGGCGGCGCTGCCGGAGGCGGCGGCGATCCGGCTGTGCGGGGAGGCGGTGGACCGGCGGGACACCCCGGCGCCGCTGTCCGCCGCCGTGACCGGGCTGCTGGGTACCCATCCGCGGGTCGAGCGGGGTGAACTGCCGCTGCGGCTGGACGAGTTCCTGGCCCGCACGCGGGAGTTCCGCACCTGCCGGGTGCCCGCGCACCGCGCCTACACGCGGCGGCGCAACGCGCTGCTGGAGGCGGAGCGGGAGCGGCTGGACCTGGAGCGCTACCTGCCGCGGGTGATGCCCGCGTTCGTCCGGAACCGGCTCATCGACGAGGTGTACCTTCCGCTGATCGGTGACAACCTGGCGAAGCAGCTCGGCACGGCGGGCGAGGAGCGGCGCACCGACAGCCAGGGGCTGCTGTTGCTGCTGTCCCCGCCCGGGTACGGCAAGACGACGTTGATGGAGTACGTCGCGGCGCGGCTGGGGCTGGTGTTCGTCACGGTGGACGGTCCGGCGCTGGGGCACCGGACGACCTCGCTCGATCCGGCGGCGGCGCCGGACGCGGCGGCCCGCCGCGAGGTCCAGAAGATCAACTTCGCGTTGGAGATGGGCAACAACGTCCTGCTGCACCTGGACGACGTGCAGCACACCTCGCCGGAGCTGCTCCAGAAGTTCATCCCGCTCTGCGACGCCCAGCGCCGTATCGACGGGGTCGGCTCCGACGGGCGTCCGCGCGGCTACGACCTGCGCGGCAAGCGGTTCGCGGTGTGTATGGCGGGCAACCCCTTCACCGAGTCGGGGAGTCGCTTCCGGGTGCCGGACATGCTGGCCAACCGCGCCGACGTGTGGAACCTGGGGGACGTGCTGAGCGGCCGGGAGGAGCTGTTCCGGCTCAGCCACATCGAGAACGCCCTCACCTCCAACCCGGTGCTGGCGCCGCTGACGGCGTGGGAGCGGGCGGACGTGGACCTGCTGGTGCGGATGGCGCGCGAGGAGCCCGGCGCCCGGGCCGACCAGCTCTCCCGGCCGTTCCCTCCCGCCGAACGGGAGCGCGTGCTGGCCGTGTTGCGTGGGCTGCTGGAGGTGGTGGAGACGGTGCTGCGGGTCAACGCGGCGTACATCGCCTCCGCCACGCGGGACGAGGCGACCCGGCGCGAGCCGCCGTTCCTGCTCCAGGGGTCGTACCGGAACACCAACCAGCTGGCCGAGCGGATCAGTCCGGTGCTGAACGCGGAGGAGCTGGCGGCGCTCGTCGACGACCACTACCAGGCGGAGGCGCAGACGCTGACCACCGGCGCCGAGGCGAACCTGCTGCGGCTGGCGCTGCTGCGCGGCCGGGCCACGCCCGAACAGGAGGCGCGCTGGGCGGAGTTGACCGAGCCGTACCGCCGCTGAGGAGCCGCGCGGAAGCGCCGTCCGGCGCACCGGCGGCGCGCTTCGACCATATGATCGGGGTTCGCTTGTCCCGATGACCCGGCTCGGCGGGAACGCGTCCCGGCGGGGCCTCGTACGGGCAGGAACTCGTACCGGCAGGAGGAGAACGGCACGGTGCAGGGCACGTCCACACTGGGCAAGGCCGTACGCGGCGCGGCGCTGCTGCTCGCGGCGGGCACCGCGCTGGCCGCGGCCTGCGCCTCCGCGCTCGGGCATGTGCGCAGCACGCCCGGGCTGGTCGACGGCTGGCCCGGTGGCGCGGTCGGCTTCGGGCTGAGCTGCGGCGTCACGGTGCTGCTCGCCAGCACCGCGACGCTCCGGCTGCTGCGGGTGATCCGCTCGGGCCCCACCGAGCTGCGCGCCCGGTACCTGCCGTGGGCGGTGCTGTGCGCGGCGCTCGGAACACTGTCCGGGGTGTACGGGCTGGCGGTGGTTCCGCCGCGCTGGTGCTACCAGTCGCTGAGCCCGCGGTGTGACGCGCTGCCGGGCGCGGCCGAGGCGGGGCTCGCCTTCCAGGCAACGCTGATCGGGGCGTTCTTCCTGAACGGCGCCGTCATGACCTGTGCCAGCGGCGCCCGCGCGGCCCGGCAGGAGCGGCTGGGCCCGATGGCCCGGCCGCGGCGTCCCGAGTGACGGGGGCCGGGCCGGGCCCGCGCGGATAACGCGGTGGGTGCCACGGCCCGGGAGCGGGCCGCGTACCGCGGGTCTACTTGACGTTCCAGATGAGCGGCTTCGACAGGTCACCGGCCCAGGCGACCTGCTTGACCGCGGTGCCCTCGTCCAGCAGGAAGGTGGAGCACTCGTTGACGGTGTCGCCCTGCTTCACCTCGCCCATGGCGTCCTTCGGGCAGCCGCCCTTGATGTCCGCGGCGCCGATGGTGATGAGTTTCTGGCCGGGCCTGCCGTCGGCGCCCAGCACGCGCGCCTTGACGTTGAAGTTGGGGCTGGTCTCCGGCTTCGCCATCTCCGCCACCTGGTAGCGGAAGTGGACGAACACCGGGTACTTGCCCTTGACCTTCTCCGCCTGCACGCCGGCGGCGACGAGGTCGGCGTTGGTGGCCTTGCCGACCTTGGTCGCGGTGACGCGGACCTTGCCCTTGTCGTTCATGTCGTGGGTGCCCGGGGCGGTCTGGCCGACCACCAGGGTCTTGTTGCCGGGTCGGCTGTTGGAGCCGCCGGAGCCGTTGGAGTCGTCGTTGGAGTCGTTGTTGGCGTCGTCCTTGGCGTCGTCGGATCCGCCGCCGGAGCCGCCGGAGTCCTGGGAGGTGTCGTCGCCGCCCCCGCCGCCCTTCTTGCGTCCGCCGTCCCCGTCGTCGGAGCAGGCGGTCAGGGTCAGGGCCAGGATCGCCGCCGGGGCGGCGACGCGGAGCAGGGTCTTCCTACGGTGCAGCACGTGATTCTCCTGAGGTGTGCGCGTACGTCTCGTACGTCTCCCAGCACAGCGCTGTGCGGGGTGGACTGGACGGACCGGGGTCCGGGGAGACCGCGCGCGGGCGCGGGCTCCGAATCCGGTCCGCCGGCGGGCCGGTGACCCGACCGGGTCAGGCCGTGGGAGCGCGTGGGGCGTGCGGCCGTCCCCCTCCTGGTTCGTCACTGCCGCTCGCGTGCCGCCGGTGTCACCGGGTCCGGCGCCGTGGTCGGTGCCGGGTGGATCCGGGTGTCTGTGTCCCCCCGCGGCCGCGTCACCGGATCACCCCCACCGGGTGGTCCCCCGCGACGCTCCCGGCCGCCCTTGGGCCGTTGACGTGGGATGCTACACGCAGCGTGAGGCGACCCCCCGAGGCGCGGGGGCCGCCACACGGACCCCCCGCACCCCCTTCCGGAGCCCCCGCCACCGCTTGCCGTGGCCCACCGGCCGCCCCTCCGGAGGCTGTCCGGAGGGGCGGGCCGGAAGCCCCTCCCCCACCGGTCCCACCAACCCCCACCCGTCCCGCGCGACCTGGACTTTCACCCCCGCCATCCGGACGGGGCGGGGGGCCGCGGAACGCCCCGCGCGCCGCCCCCGCCGGCCAGAGCGCCCGCCCGCCGGGCGGCCCGTGGACCGCCCCGGGAACCGCCGTCGCGCACGCTCCGGGGGACGTTTCCGTTGCGAAGCTGTCGCCGTTTCGGGTCGGTTCCGGATCCGTCCTGATGCGGTTCCGGTGCGAAGCGCGGACACCTCCGGTACGGAACGGCCCGCGTTCCGCCCCCGTCCGGCTTCGCCCCGCCCGCCCGCCTCCCGTACGGGCTCCCCGCACTCCCCCACGTCCCACCGAACATTCCGCTTCCGGGCACGCCCACAGCCGTCCCCACCGGGGAGAGGCCCGCCCCGGGCCGCGCGGGAGGCGGGAGCGCGGCGAACTCCCGGCGCCCCGGGGGAAGTCCGAGGGGTGAACGGAGGAGGAGTGCACGAGGGGCGAAGGCGGGGCGAAGGCGAAGCGAAGGAAGCAACCCGGATGAGCGGCAGGACGCGCCCTACGTAGCATGTCCACTCCAACGAACGGGAGGCCCGCACCGATGGAAGAGCTCGCACCGGACGAGCCCCGGGAGATAGCCGGATACCAGCTGAAGGCACGGCTGGGCCAGGGCGGCATGGGCATGGTGTACCTGTCACACACGCGGGGCGGTCAGCCCGTCGCCCTGAAGGTCGTGCGGCGCGAGTACGCCCAGGACCCGGAGTTCCGGCGGCGGTTCGCCGCCGAGGTGGCCGCGGCCCGCCGAGTGCAGGGCCCCTACACGGCCCCCGTGCTGGACAGCTTCACCGACGGCCCGGAGCCCTGGCTCGCCACCGCCTACGTCCCGGGCCCCTCGCTGTCCAGCGCCGTCAACGAGCACGGCCCGCTGCCCCTGGGCACCGTCCTCCAGCTGACGGCGGGGGTCGCCGAGGCCCTCCAGACGGTGCACGCGGCGAACGTCGTCCACCGCGACCTGAAGCCGTCCAACGTGCTGCTCGCCTCGGACGGTCCCCGCGTCATCGACTTCGGTATCGCCCGCGCCGCCGACGCGACCGCGCTGACCGGCACCGACGCCCGGCTGGGCACCCCCGCCTTCATGGCGCCCGAACAGGCCGTGGGCGGCGAGGTGACCCCGGCGCTCGACGTGTTCGCGCTCGGGCTGGTCGCGCACTTCGCCGCCACCCACCGCCACCCGCACGGTGACGGCGCGTCCGCCGCGCTCCTCTTCCGCATCGTGTCCGAGGAGCCGGACCTCAGCGAGTGCCCCGAGGAGCTGCGCGAGCTCATCTCCTCCTGCCTCGCCAAGGACCCCGCGGACCGTCCCACCCCCGCGCGGGTCATCGAGCGGTGCGCACTGCTCGCGGGCACCGCGGGCGTCGCCCGCGACCAGGACTGGTGGCTGCCGCCGACGCTCGCCGCGGAGGTGTCCCGGCAGGAACAGACGCTGCGGCTGGTCGGATCGGGCGACGGCACCGGCGCCACACCGCAGGCCGCCCCGCCCGCCCCCGCGCCGCCCGGCCACTCACCGCAGCAGGCCATGGCGTCCGCCGCGCCCACGGCGCCCGGCTGGACCCCGCACGCCCAGGTCCCGCACGCCCCCACCGCCCCGCACGTCCCCGACCCACGGCCCGCGCAGAGCCCACCCGGCTTCGGCGCCGCCCCGCTCCCGCCCGACTCCGGCAAGGGCGGCCGCCGCACCTCGATGCTGGTCGCCGCGTCGGTGGCGGGCGCGCTGGTCCTCGGCGCGGGCACGGTCCTCGGCATCCAGATGCTCTCCGGCGACGGCGACGACTCCGGCGGGAACGGCGGCGGGCAGGCCGCCGAGAGCCCCAGCGGCCGCGGCTCCAGCGACGACCGGGAGTCCGAGGAGCCGCCCGGCGGCGACCCCGGCGGCGGCACGGACGACACGACCGCGCCCCCGGAGGACACCGGCGGCGACGCCAAGCAGGAGGCGGGCTGGCGCCTCACCCAGCAGGACAAGTCGGTCACCCTCTCCGGGCCGAAGCCGGACACCACCAAGCGGTACAAGGTCTGCGACACCTACTACCTGGACGTCGACAACGACCTCTCCACCGAACACCCCGGCAACGTCGGCCTCATCGACAGCTTCGGCGCCATCGCCTACGGGGCCTGCGCGGAGCCCGACCAGGACGAGGGGTTCCAGACCACCGACGGCGCCATCATGAACACCACGAAGAAGGAGTTCCCCAAGCCCAGCGAGTGCCTGAAGATCGCGCGGGACAGCTCGCTGCCCAACCCCGTCCCGCTCAAGAAGGTGCGCGACGACTCCGTCTTCAAGGAGAACACCGGCATCTGCGTGGAGTCCTCCGAGAAGGCCGTCGCCCACCTGTGGATCCGCAAGATCAACCGGGACGGCAAGAACAGCCTGCCGAGCTACGTCCTCACCGCGACCCTCTGGGAGCCCGAGAGCTGACAGTCCCCCGCCCGGCGGCACCCCGGCCCCCGGTGGGCGACCGGCCGGGCGGGACGGCGGCCACCGGACGGACCCCGTCCGGACGCCGAACGCCCCTCCCCCACCGAGGCGTTGGGGCTCCCTGGCGCACCGGCGATGGGTCCGGATCGCCCCCTCGTACGTCACACCCCCGGCAGAACGCCGGAGACGGCTGACACATGGGGGATGGACGATGCGAACGACGGCGTGGCGAACCGGCGTGGGAGCGCTGCTGAGCGCGGCGCTGCTGGCCGGATGCGGCCTGGGCGGCGGGGACGACACCACACGGGAGGCGGCCGATCGCGGTGGGGCGCCCGCGCCCCCGAACGAGGCGGCGCCCGCCCCACCCGGCGGCGGGTACGAGGCGGGCGGCGAGCGCCGGAACCAGGAGCGGGGGGACGCCGCGGGGGAGCCCCGCACCCCACCCGACCTCCGGTCCACCTTCGCGCTCGACGTCGACACCGCCTCCTACGGCTACGCCAGCCGCACCCTGCGCGACGGGGCACTGCCGCGGCCCGACACGGTGCGCACCGAGGAGTTCGTCAACAGCTTCGGCCAGGGCTACGCCGAACCGGAGGGCGACGGCTTCTCCGTCTCGGCGGACGGCGCCCGCACCACCGAACCCGGCTGGTCGCTGCTGCGCGTCGGCCTCGCCACCCGCGCGGAGAGCGCCGGGGAGGCGCGCGCCGCCGAACGGAAGCCCGCCGCGCTCACCTTCGTCCTGGACGTCTCCGGCTCCATGGCGGAGAAGGGGCGGCTCGACCTCGTCCAGCACTCGCTCCGGCTCGCCGCCGAGCAGCTCTCCCCCAGGGACTCGGTGTCCCTGGTGACCTTCAGCGACGAGGCCCGCACCGTCCTGCCGATGACCCGGCTCGGCGAGCGCGACGGCGGCGCGGGGCGCGCGAAGCTGCGCGCCGCCGTCGCCGACCTCGCCCCGCGGAACAGCACCAACCTCGGCGCCGGGGTCAGCACCGGCTACCAGGAGGCCGTCAAGGGGAAGCGGAAGGGCGGCACCAACCGGGTCGTGCTGCTCTCCGACGCCCTCGCCAACACCGGTGACACCGGCGCCGACAGCATCCTGAGGAGCGTCGCGGAACACCGGAAGGAGCACGGGATCGCGCTGTTCGGCGTCGGCTTCGGCAGCGAGTACGGGGACGCGCTGATGGAGCGCCTCACCAACCGGGGCGACGGCCACACCACGTACGTCTCCAGCCGGCGCGAGGCGCGCGAGGTCTTCGTCGACCAGCTCCCCCGGCACGTCGAACTCCGCGCCCGGGACGCCAAGGCGCAGGTGGAGTTCCGCCGCGCCGCCGTCCGGGAGTTCCGCCTCCTCGGCTACGAGAACCGGGCCGTACGGAACGAGGACTTCCGTAACGACGCGGTGGACGGCGGCGAGGTCGGCCCCGGCCACACCGTGACCGCCCTGTACGCCGTGCGGCTCAAGGAGGGCGCTACCGGCCGGGTGGCCACCTCGACCGTCCGCTGGCTCGACCCGTCCACCCGCGAGCCACGCGAGCGGAAGCGCGAGACCGACGCCGGGGCGCTGCGCGGCGCCCTGTGGAAGCGCGGCGCCGACGGCGGCCGCGCGCGCGACGGGGCCACCTCGCCCCGCCTCCGACTCGCCGCCACGGCCGCCTACTTCGCACAGGCGCTCCGCGCCGAGGACGCCACCGGCGAACGGATCACCCCCCGCTCCGCCCCACGGGACACCCCGCCGGGCAAGCCGAACGGGAAACCGTCGACCCTGCCCGGCGCCCCCACCCTTCCGGAGCTGCGCGGCCACGCCCGCGCGGTGGCCCGGGAGACCGGGGACAGGGCGGCCACCCGGCTCGCGCGGAACATCGCCCGCGCCGCGAAGCTGTCCGCGAGGACCCCCGAAGGCGGCTGACCCGGGCCGGGCCGACCACCCCGGCCCGGCCCGCGCACCACCCACACCTCCCGCGGACCCGCCCGAAGCCGACGCCTCGCACCCGCCTCGCACGCACCCCGCACGTATCCCCCGGGAAAAGAGCCATGGCCCGTGCCCTCGGGGGGAAGAGGCACGGACCATGGCGGTCTCGGGGGTGGGGCCGTGGCCCCGGGCGTCAGGGCGCTCAGCGCACCTGGAGCTTCTGCCCCGGGAAGATCAGGTTGGGGTCGCCACCGACGGTGGACTTGTTGTCCTGGTAGATCTTCTTCCAGGTGGTGCCCTTGGCGTCGGCGATCTTGGACAGCGTCTCGCCGGACTTCACCACGTGGTTGCCCTTACCGGCCTTCGGCTGCGCCGGCTTCGGCTGCGACTTCTGCGGCTGGGCCTGCTGCGGCTGGGTCTGCTGCGGTTTGGGCTGCGCCTGCCGGTTGGAGCGCTCCTGCGGCTGGGCGCGCTCGGCCGAGGCACCGTCCGGGTTCACGTTGGCGGCCGGGCCACCGGCGGTCAGGCCACCGGCGCTCGCGCAGGCCCACGCACCCGGGCCCTGGATGGCCAGCAGCCGCTCGGCGGTGGCTATCTGCTGCGCCTTGGTCGCCTGGTGCGCGTTGGGCGCGTACTGGGTGCCGCCCGCCGCCGCCCAGCTGGAGCTGGAGAACTGGAGGCCGCCGTAGTAGCCGTTACCGGTGTTGATCGACCAGTTGCCGGTGGACTCGCACTGGGCCACCTTCTCCCAGGTCTCGACCGAGGCGGCCTGGGCGCTGCCCGCCGTCATCAGCGGGAGGGCGACGGCGGCACCGGCGACGCCGGTCACGGCGACGGCGCGGGTGGCGATGGACGGGCGACGGTGACGGCCCTTACCGGAGAATCGCATGCTCTTTCATTCCTTACGGTTGCGGCTGTCCGCCGTCTGAAACCGGCGAACGGGTCGAGCGGAGCGACACTAAGCACACCCGTCTGGATGCATCAAAAGTCCACCTGCCGAGATCATCGGCCCACTTGACAACAGTCATCGCCATTGACGCAGGTGAGAAAGTTAGCCGCGAATAGGACAGAGCGGGTGTGACGCAGAACTCGGAGAGAAGCGTCACAGATCGACAGTGGAACAGCGGGTGGTTTCCCGCTGAACACCCCCAATAGTCCGATATCTCCGCCGCCTCGGAGGCGACGCGCCCCCATCTCCCCCGCACACGCCCGCACTTCACCCCGGACCACACGCCGCCCGAACCGGGACCCACGAGCCGCCGCCACCCGAGAGGTTTCCGAGCGGACCCGAGAGGACCACCGCCCCCCGAGGGGACCACCCCTCTGCATGTTCACGCCCTCCGGGAATGGGTGCTGGACCCGATGGCGCCGGACGGGAGGCGGCGCGAGTCTGAGGCGGGCACGCGGGTCACCTCCCAGGGCACGTGAGCCGAGCGGGGCGCCGGGACCACCCGCCAGGGCACCAGCCGCGCACGACGGCCACCAGCGGCGTCCGGCGCGGCCAGCCGGGGCACGGAGTCCCGGTCCACCGGGGCCGGTCGGTACGCACACCACGGGCGCCCCGCGCACGGCGAACCACCCCGTAACCCGTTACGCCCATAAATGTCCACTGTGTACGGCTGCGTTACGGCGCCTCGCTCGACCGTGGCGGACGATCCGCCACGAGCCGAGGAACGGGCGGTGCCCCGCCCGAGCCCCCGGCGACACCGGCCCGGTGACGCCGCCGCACCGGAACCGGAAGGGCCGGAAGGGGAGGCCATGGCACGCCGGGACGAGGAACCACTGGAGGCGCTGGCCGAGGAGCTGCGCCGCTCCGACCCCGAGTTCACCCGGGCCATGCGGAGCGGGCGCCCGCGCCGCCCCCGCGAGTACCGCAACAACCCGGGCTGGCTGACCCTCGCCTTCGGCGTGCTGGCCTTCCTCTCCGGCGCGCTCCTGGGCGACGGCCTGCTGCTGACCGGAGGGCTCGTCGCCGTCGGTGCCGCCGCCCACCTGCTGGACCCCTCGCGCATCCGCACCCGCTACCGCGACCGGCAGGACCGCGCCTGACCCTCCCGGGCGGGGCGTTCATCCGCGGAGCGCGTACCAGCTTCCGCAGCGACGCGGGAACCACCCCGGAAGCACCCGGCGGACCGGGCCGGAACCAGCGCGGAGCACCGCCGACAGACGACAGGTGGCCGTGCTCAACACCACCGCCCTCACGGTCAGTTCGTCCGCTATGACGCGAAGACGGCCAATAGTCCCGTGTGTTCTGCGCTACGATGCCTCGCCCGGGACCACGCCCCGCCGATGAGCGGCGAGGTGCTCAATCGCCGGGTGTGCGTGACCGCTACGGGCGGAGCGCCCTCCGCCCGGTCCCCCAGGTTCCACCGCCGAACGAGACGGAGCGCAGACGGTGACGGGAAAGCACGGCGCGGTGCGAGCCGCGCGGCGTCCCGCCGTCGACTCCCCCGACTCCCGCGCGTCGGCCCGGGCGTTCCATCCCGCGCGGACCGGGCGCTTCCCGCGCCACCAGCCTCCCGAACCGCCCCCCGCGCGGCGGGCGCTGAGCGTCGACGGCGGCGGACGGCACCGGTCCCCGGAGCCCAAGGTGCCGCTGTGCGCGGCCGGTTGACCCGGAGTGGGTCGGCACTGAGCGGTACCCGGTACGCGGGCTGAGGCGGCACACCCTCACCCGGTGCCGGGCATGGTGCACAATCCCTCTCCGGTACGGCCTCCGGTGGCACCGGCCCCGCGCCGTCCTCCGGCACAGCGACCGTGCGTCCCGCACGGTTCCCGCACGCTCACCTGGAGCCTTCGATGGAGCCCACCGCTCACGTGCGCACGACCCGGCTTCCCGGAGTCGGCACCCGCTACGACCTCAACACCGAGACCGGGCAGCACCTTTCGATCGTGGTCTGCCAGGACGGTCGCCGCGTGCTGTCCTTCCACGACCCGAAGGACGACGACAGCTGCAAGGACGCCGTGCGGCTCACGCCGTACGAGTCGACGGCGCTGTCCAAGCTGCTCATCCCGGACCCGGTCGCCCATCTCCACCAGCACACCGAGATCGACCTGGTCACGGAGCACATCCCGGTCACCAAGCGCTCGCCCTTCGCGGGGCGGACGCTCGGGGCCACCCAGGCCCGTACCCGCACCGGCGCCTCCATCGTCGCCGTGCTGCGCCGTACGGGCGCCATTCCCTCTCCCACGCCCGACTTCCGGTTCGGCATCGGCGACACCCTCGTCGTGGTCGGCACCAGGGAGGGCGTGGACGCCGTCGCGGAACTGATCACCGGAGGATAACGCTGTGCACGACACCACCGCACTGCTCATCGAACTCGGGGCCATCATCCTCGCGCTGGGCATCCTGGGCCGCCTCGCCGGACGGATCGGCTTCTCCGCCATCCCCCTGTACCTGCTGGCGGGGCTCGCCTTCGGACATGGCGGGGTCCTCCCGCTGAACGCCAGCGAGGAGTTCGTCGCCACCGGTGCGGAAATCGGTGTCATCCTGCTGCTTCTGCTGCTCGGACTGGAGTACAGCGCCTCGGAGTTGGTCACCAACCTCAAGACGCAGTACCCGTCCGGGCTCGTGGACCTGGTCCTCAACGGCCTCCCCGGAGCCGTGGCCGCGCTGTTGATGGGCTGGGGTCCGGTGGCCGCCGTCGCGCTGGCCGGGGTCACCTGGATCTCGTCCTCCGGAGTCATCGCGAAGGTGCTCGGGGACCTCGGCCGGCTCGGCAACCGGGAGACCCCGGTGATCCTCGGCGTCCTCGTCATCGAGGACCTGGCGATGGCGCTCTACCTGCCGCTGCTCACCGCCCTGCTGGCCGGGCTGAGCCTCGCCGGGGGCTCGCTGACCCTGCTGATCTCGCTGGGCACCGTCGGTGCCGTGCTGTACCTGGCGCTGCGGCACGGGCGGCTGATCAGCCGGGCCGTCTCCTCCGACAACCCGGAGATGCTGCTGCTGGTCGTGCTCGGGCTGACCGTCCTGGTCGCCGGGGTCGCGCAGGAGCTCCAGGTGTCCGCCGCCGTGGGCGCGTTCCTGGTGGGGATCGCGCTCTCCGGTGAGGTCGCGGAGGGCGCGCACAACCTGCTGGCGCCGCTGCGGGACCTGTTCGCCGCGGTCTTCTTCGTCTTCTTCGGGCTGAACACCGACCCGTCCGCCATCCCGCCGGTGATCGTCCCCGCGCTGATCCTCGCCGTGGTGACGGCGCTCACCAAGATCGCCACCGGCTGGTACGCGGCCCGCCGCGCGGGTATCCGCAGCGCGGGCCGCTGGCGTGCCGGGGGGACCCTGGTCGCCCGGGGTGAGTTCTCCATCGTGATCGCCGGGCTCGCCGTCGGGGTGGAGTCACGGATCGGCCCGATCGCCACCGCCTACGTCCTGATCATGGTCATCCTCGGCCCGCTCACCGCCCGCTGGACCGAGCCGGTCGCCCGCAACCTGGCCGCGCGCCGCGCCCGCGCGGCGGCCACCGGCATCCCGGCCCCCGCCACCGAACTCCCGGGCCCCGCCGAGCGGTTGGCCGAGCCCGCCGAGGGCACCCAGCCGGACGCTCCCACCGAGGCACAGCCCGGCGGCCCGTCCGACGCGCAGTCCCTGGACTCCCCCGGCAACCCCCGCTGACCAGCCCCGTCCACGCCCCTCCGCCGGGACGCCCGACGGCGGCCGACCCGCCGCCGGGCATGCCCGCCCCGGTGACGGGGTACGACCCCTCCCGTACCCGGGGCGTCCGGCAAGCGGCCCCCGAGGGAGGGGTGTTGGACGTGATTCGGAAACTACAGGCGGTCGCCGTGGACTGCGCGGACCCGGTACGGCTCGCCGCGTTCTACGCGGAGCTGCTCGGCGGCCGGGTGGTCCCGAACCCCGAGGACCCCGACTGGGTCGAGGTGCGCGGGTTCGAGGGAACCCCGCTGGCCTTCCAGCGGGTGGACGACTACCAGCAGCCCGAGTGGCCCGGCCAGGAGCACCCCCAGCAGGTGCACCTGGACTTCGACGTGGACGACCTCGAAGCGGAGGAGAAGCGGGTCCTCTCCCTCGGCGCGACCCTGCTGGAGCGGACCGACCAGCTGCACGAGGGCGTCAACTGGCGGGTCTACGCCGACCCCGCGGGCCACCCCTTCTGCCTCTGCCTCCACTGAGGCCAGCGGCCCCACGGGCCCGGGCCGTTCACCTCGCCCGGGCCCATCGCCCCGCCCTCGCCCGACCGTTGGCGCCCCGTCACCCAACACGCCGCGCGAGAACGGCGCCCCGCCCGACCGGGCCGTCCGCGACCACGTCCCCAACCGCCCCCGCACGGATATCCGTTTGCCGACCACCGGCCGGGCCGGATAGGAATCCCGCATGCTGAAGGGCGAGAAGGTCGGGCTGCGGGCCCGTCACGCGGAGGACATCCCGGTCCTTCGGACCGAGCTGTACGACGACGTCGTCAACTCCGCGCGGGCGGAGGGCCAACCATGGCGGCCGCTGACTCCGGAGTCGAAGGACCCGCGTCTCGTCGTGGAGGACACGCAGGAGGGGATCGTCCCCTTCTCCGTGGTGGAGCTGGACGGCGGTACCCTCATCGGCGCCGCGACGCTGTGGGGCATCGACACCCACCACCGGTCCGCCCACGTCGGGTTGGGGCTGCTGCCCTCCGCGCGCGGCAAGGGTTACGGCACCGACGTCGTCGCGGCCCTGTGCTACTACGGGTTCATGGTGCGCGGCCTGCGACGGCTCCAGGTCGAGACACTGGCGGACAACACCCCGATGATCCGCTCCGCCGAGCGCAACGGCTTCGTCCGCGAGGGCGTCACGCGCTCCTCGGCCTGGGTGCTGGGCGAGTTCCTCGACGAGGTGCTGCTCGGCCTCCTCGCCCACGAGTGGAAACCCAGCCGCCCAACGGTCCCGTGATCCGGGAACTCACGCCGGGCGAACCGGAGTCGAGCCGAGTTCCCGGCAGGACCGGACCAGTCGTCGATGGGGCGTTTCAGGGGCGCAGGACGATCTTTCCCACGTGGGCTCGGCGGGAGAGTTCCCGCTGCGCCCGGGCGGCCTGCTCCAGGGGGAAGACCCCGGCGATGACGGGCTGGATCCCGGCCCGGCGGGCGAGGTCCACGAGCAGGCCGAAGTGCGCGGGCGTGTGCATGGAGGAGCCGATCACCTGGGCGTTGTGCAGGTAGAGACGGCGTACGTCGAAGGACACGTCGTATCCGGCCAGCGCCCCGGCGACCACCCACCGGCCGCTCTCGCGCAGCAGCGGCAGTCCCTCGCCCAGCAGCGGACCGGCCACGACGTCGAGGACCACGTCGACGCCTTCCGGGGCGGCGGCGCGGAGTTGACCGGTGAGGTCCCCCGCGCGGTCGAGGACCGCGTGTGCTCCCGCCGCGCGCACCGGCTCGACCTTGCAGCCGCTGCTGACGGCGAGCACCCGCGCGCCGCGCGCCCGCGCGAGCTGCACCAGGGCGAGGCCGACGCCGCCGGACGCCCCCGACACCAGGGCGGTCTCCCCCGCCCTCAACCGCCCCCGCTCGATCATGCCCAGCGCCGTGCCGTAGGCGGTCGGCAGTGCCGCGAGCTGGTCGTCGGTGAGCGGGGACTCCGTCACGTCGTGCGCCCGCTCCACCGGTGCCGTCACGAACTCGGCGTAGCCGCCGTCACGTTCGCTGCCCATCAGGCCCACGGGGTTCGCGTCCGGCCCAGCGGCGTCGTAGATCGCCGGGTCGACGACCACCCGCCGTCCGAGCAGGGAGCCGTCCACACCCGTGCCGACCGCGGCGACCCGGCCGGCCACGTCGGCGCCCTGGACGCGCGGGAAGTCGATCGGCCCCCGCCAGCCCGCGAGGGTGTCCGGGGCTCCCGGACGTCCGTAGGCGCCCTCGCGGGTCCACACGTCGGTGTTGTTCAGCGCCACCGCACCGACCCGGACCAGCACCTCCCCCGCCCCGGGGGTGGGCACCGGGACCTCCGCCAGCTCCAGGACCTCCGGCCCTCCGTGCCGGGTGATCCGCACCGCCCGCATGACCTCGGCCACCGCCATCGCCCGTTACCTCCTCGCTGGTATACTGATCTGTGAACATCGCCATGGTACACCGATCAGTGAAGGACAGTCCCGTGACGGACCCGCGGCCTCTGACGCCAGCTGGCCGCCGCATCGCCGAGGCCGCCGAGGAGCTGTTCTACGGCCGCGGCATCACGGCGGTCGGCGTGGACCTCATCGCCGAGCACTCCGGGGTGACCAAGCGGACCCTGTACAACCAGTTCGGGTCGAAGGACCACCTCGTGGAGGTCTACCTCGCGGAGCGGGACCGGCGTTGGCGGTCGGCCGTCCTGGCCGCCGTAGACACCACCGGCACCCCCGCCGAGGCCGTCACCGCGCCCTTCGAGGCCCTGCGGAGCTGGAGCGCGGCCAACCCCCGGGGATGCGCCTTCCTCAACGCGCTGGCCGAACTCCCGGACCCCGCCCATCCCGCGCACCGCGTCGCCGCGGGCCAGAAGCTGTGGCTGCGGGACCTGTTCGAGGAGCTGGCCACCGCCGCGGACCACCCGCGTCCGGACGAACTCGCCACGCGACTCCTGGTGCTGCACGAGGGCGCCGTCGCCACCCAGCCCCTCGCGCTCGACACCCTGGCGGCCACCACCGCCCTGGCCCGGGCCCTGGTCCGCGCCGACCCACCGCTCCCCCCGTCAGCGCCCGAACCGTAGGTCTCCGCGATCCCGGCTCGCGCCACTCGCGCGGGGGGTGGACCGGGCGGCGGGCTGGACGAGTGGCGGAGGTCGCGCTGGTGGTAGGGGGGCGCGCGGGCGTGGAAGAGGTCCCGCACTCTCTCCGACCGCGCCGACGCTGGGGTCAGTTCTGTCATGTTCCCCCTCACCACCGCCCCCACGCCCACCGACTCCACGCGCCTCGCGACGCCGCGACGCCGGGCTTTCCCCGCCCTCCCGCCGCTGCCGCTGCTCGCCGTCGCGGCCGCCTCCACCCTGGTCCAGCTCCTGCTGGTGGTCACGCCGGGGCTGCCGCTCGGCTGGGACGAGATCGTCTACGTGAGCCAGGTGGACGGCGAGGCCCCCGCCGCGTTCTTCAGCGCCCCCCGGGCACGCGGCATCTCCTACCTCGTGGCGCCCGCCGCGCTCACCGGTTCGGTGACGCTGATCCGCGTCTACCTGGCGGTGCTGACGGGCGCGGGGCTGCTGGCCGCGCTCTGCGCGTGGCGCGGCGTACTGCCCGTACGGGTGATCGCCTGGGGCGGCGCCCTGTTCGCCGGGCTGTGGATGAGCCTGTTCTACGGGCCGATGGCGATGCCGAACACGTGGAGCTCCCTCGGCTGTCTGGCGGCGGTCGGCTGTCTGCTGCGCGCGGCGGGGTACGCCCGCGCGTACGGGGCGGACCGCGACGAGGCGCCGCGCTTCGGCCGCGCGGGGCCCTGGGCCGGGATGGCGGTGGCCACGGCGCTGGTCACGCTGGTCCGTCCGCCGGACGCGGCCTGGCTGGGCCTCGCGCTGCTGGTGGCGGGGCTGGTGCTGGGCGGCTGGCGGAGCCGGGCGCTCTGGCTGAGCCTCGCGCTGGGCGCGGCGGTGGGCGCCGCGCCCTGGCTGGTGGAGGCGTGGACCGCGTACGGGGGGCTGGGCGCGCGGCTGCACCGGGCCAGCGAGATCGAGGGCGGCATGGGGTGGAACCTCGCTTTCGACGACCAGCTGCGCAGCCTGCGGGGGATCACGCTCTGCCGCCCGTGCCACGGGACCTGGACGGACGAGTACACCGGGGTCTGGTGGCTGGCGCTGCCCGTCCTGGTGGGGCTGGGGCTGTGGCGGGCGTCCCGCGCGGGGCGGCTCGGGCCGCAACTGGTCGCCGTGGGCTGCGCGCTCTCGCTCTCCGTCCCGTACCTCCTGCTGATCGACTACGCGGCGCCGCGCTTCCTGCTGCCGAGCTACGCGCTGCTCGCGCTGGCCGTCGCCGAGGGGGTGGACCGCGTGTTCACCCGGACCGGACGCTGGCGGCGCAGCGCGATGGCGGGCACCGTCGTGCTGCTGACCGCCCACCAGGTGGTGCAGTTCACGGTGGTGGACCACGTGGTGCGGGTGCAGAACACGGTCGGGGAGCGGCTGACGGCGACGGCCGAGCGGCTGCGCTCCCTGGGGGTCCGCCCGCCGTGCGTGGTGAGCGGGACGGAGGCCATCCGTATCGCCCACTACACGGGCTGCTCCTCCCGGCAGATCGGCGGCCACGACGGGAGCGTCAGCGCGGCGGAGCTGCGGGACCTCGCCCGCCGGACGCCGGTCGCGTTCACACTGTCGGAGACGGGGCGGCGGAAGGCCCCGGCGTACGCGCGCGACTGGCGGCGCGAACCCCTGCCGATGCGGAACTACTTCGTGCTGGTGGCCCCGGTGCCACCGGACGCCCGACGCTGAACCGCCCCCGATTGACGCACAGTTCGCCGTCCCTCCTCTCGGAGACGCGTCCAGCGCCCGGAGACGGACCGGTGCCCGCGCCCGGCTCGGACCCGACGCACCCCGCTCGACCGCCAGCGCGTCAACGCACCGGCACACCCACGACAGGCCACCCGCGCGTCCCCAGACGCGGTCGCGGCACCTGTTCGTTGGATCACGTCCCCGCCACCGTGGTCGTTCACGACCGAGACGCGCTCCCCCACAGGCCCTAGGTACGGACCCTCACCTCCAGATGTTCCAGTCCGCGCAGGCCGTTGTTGATCATCGGGGTGGCGGCGACGGTCTCGAAGCGGCTCACGCGGTCGGCGAGGCGGTCCAGGAGCACGCCCATCTCGAGACGGGCCAGGTGCATACCGATACAGACGTGCTCGCCACGCCCGAAGGCCAGGTGGTCCGAGGGCCGACGGGTGATGTCGAAGCGCTCCGGGTCCGGGTAGTGGCGCTCGTCGCGGTTGGCGGAGCCGTAGAGCAGCGCCACCCGGCTGCCAGCGGCCAGGGGGACGCCGTCGATCTCGTGGTCCTCGGTGAGGACCCGGCTGAACTGGGGGACCGGGGTCTCCAGACGCAGCGACTCGTTGATGGCATGCGGGATCAGGGACCGGTCGGCGCGCAACACGTTCCACTGGTCCGGGTGTTCGGCGAAGAGCGCGACGGTGTTCGTGATCGCGAGGATCGTGGTGTCGAGGCTCGGGGTGACGTAGTCGAGCATCAGCGCCGGGCACTTGTCGCGCGGCAACTCCCCGCGGTCCGCGGCCTGGTGCAGATGGGCGGCCCAGCCGTCGGGGCGGATGTTTCCGGGGACCGCCTCGTGGGCGACGTAGTCCATGAACTCCCCCACCACCGGTGCCGCCTTCGCGAAGCGCTCGTTGGCCGGGCCCTGCATGTCCCACATGGCCGCGGCCCACTCCAGCATCTTCTCGCGGCCCCGGTCGGGCAGCCCGACGAGGTCGGAGACGACCGCCATGGGCAGGTGCTCGGCGAGTTCCGTCGCCGCGTCGAACCGGCCGCGATCGACCAGTCTCGCGACGATCCGCTCGGCCTCCGCCTCGATGGTGGGCAGGACGTCCCGCATCCGGTCCTGGCGCAGCGGGCGCCCCAACACCGCGCGCATCTCGGTGTGTTCGGGCGGGTCGCTGCACAGCGTGATGCCTTCGAGCTGGGCGTTCATCTCCGGGTCGACGAACACCCCGCGCGCCGAGGAGAACGTCCGCCAGTCCATGAGCGCCGCCCGCACCTCCTGGTAGCGGGGGAGCGCGTAGAGGTCGTAGCGAGTCAGGTGGACCACCGGTCCGAGCGCGCGCAGTTCCTCGTAGAGGGCGTACGGATCGGCCCGCGCCTCGGGCGTGTAGAGATCGACGTCGCTGACGGGTATCGCGGACACACATCCTCCTGGAGACGAAGCACCGAACGCGGTGCGATCGTGGCACGCGGCCCGCGCCGGGGACCGGTTTGTTGTGCGGACAGGACGTGTTCGTGACATTCCCGAACGGGCGAGAGCCGTAGCGGTCCGGCGTCTGAGGCGACGATCACCGCCGTGGGGGGGTGTGCTCAAGCGCCGTCGGTCGAGCGGGAGGCGGGGGGCCGTACGGCGGTGGCCAGTTCGTCCAGCGCCTCCACCAGCAGGTCGGCGGTGCGCAGCGCCACCGGGGGCGGCAGCGGGGCCCGGGCCGTCCAGTCCGCGAGCGCGGCGTGGACCGGCGCGGTCTCCACGGGGGTGCCGGTGCGTACGGCCTCCGCCGCCGCCGTCAGTACGGGGGCGAGTGCGGCGGTGAACTCACCGGCGGGCGGGGAGGGTTCGGCGTCCCGGTCGGGGATGTGGGCCTCCAGCAGCATCACCGCGCGTCCCATGGTGACCATCGCGGACTGCGCGTCGGTCGCCTTGCGGCGGGACAACTTGCCGCGGTGCCGCACCGGTTCGGCTCCCGCGCGCTCCACGGTCTGCTCCCACTCCTGCCGGGCGGAGCGGGCGTCGAGCAGCGCCTCGCGTACCTGGCGGGGGGCGCGGTCGGCGGGGCGGGCGAAGCAGTCGAGGACGGCGACCGCGTACCGGCCGTTGGCGGTGAGCCAGTCGGCGAGCCGGTCGCGTAGCCGTGGGGTCTCCCAGGCGGGGAAGAGGGCGTAGCTGAGCAGGGCGAGCGCCCCGCCGATCGCGGTGAGCAGGACGCGTTCGTAGACCGTCTGCGACCAGTGGGCGCCCGGGATGGACAGCAGGAAGATGACGTAGGCGCCGGTGCAGACGGAGATCAGCGCGTATCCGGTGCCGGTCAGCAGGTACTGGAGGGCGACGGCGAGGACGGCGAACGCGGCGCTGAGGTAGGGGCCCGGATGCGTCAGTCCCACGACCGCGCCGGCCACGGCGACGCCGAGCAGCGTGCCGGTGAAGCGGCCGACGCCGCGTTCGAAGGTGCGGGAGAAGTCGGGGCGGAGCACCATCACCGCCGTCAGCGGGATCCAGTAGCCGTGCTCGGTGGTGAAGACCAGGCTGACGAGGTATCCGGCGGCGGCGACACCGGACACCCGCAGCGCGTGCCGCAGGATCGGCGACGACCAGCGCAGTTCGCGCTGGAAGGCGCGGACGGCGACGGGCGCCAGCGCGGCGAGCGACGGCCGGTGCAGGTGACGGGGGTGCGCGGCGCCGCCCACCCCGGCCGCCTGGCTGAGGGCCCGGGCCCCGCGCGGCCGGCGTACGCGCCCACCGCCTGAACGGCCGCCACCACCCTGGCTGTTCGCGTCCGCCGTGGGGAACGGTCGCGGTTCGCGCGGGGCCGCGCGCTCCAGGGCGCCCGCTCCCGTCTCCGGTGCCGCGTGCCAGGTGGCGGGGCGCAGCGGACGTCGGCTGGTGACCTCGACGGGTTCCTGGGCGGCCTCCACCGCGTCGTCGGTCAGCGCGATCAGCCGGAAGGCGGCGCGCTGCGCCGGGCCGTTCAGCACCGGGCCCTGCTGCGGGACGCGCAGCACCTCCAGGGCCTCCTCGGGGATGCGCACCCGCTCGCCCCGGCGGATGGCGCGGGCCGCCGCGTCCAGCACCGTCGCGGCGGCGGCCAGCAGCTCCCGTACGCGCTCGCGTTCCGGACCCTCGGTGGGGGTGCCACCGACGACCGGATCGGCGAGGGAGGCGAGCACCGGACGGAACCGCTCGGCCAGCGCCCGGTAGCCGTGCAGTTGGCGGGGACGGCGGCGGGCCTGCCGGGGGCTGATGGCCGCCGCCATCCGGGCCTCGATCAGCGGCTCCGGGTCGAACGGGGCGACCGGGTCGTGGCGGAGACGGCGCGCGTAGTCGGCCACGGCTGCCAGCGCGTCGGCGAGCACGTCCCGCCGTTCGCCCCACGGCCGGATGGGGAACAGCACGATCAGCAGCGCCTGCACCACGCCGCCCAGCGCGATCAGCGTCACGTGTGCCAGGGCGCCGGGCAGCGAGTCCGGCAGCATGACGGTGATCAGCATGACGGCGACGGTCAGCCCGGCCACCACCCCGGCGGTGGGCCCCGCGCCCCAGGACATCCCGGCGCCGAAGGCCCACACCGCGAGCAGCACCACGAAGGCGGGCGGAACGTCGACCAGCAGGTAGCCGAGGAAGGTGGACACCGCGAGGCCGGTGGCCGCCGCGAGCGCCAGCACCGGACGCGGGCGCCAGCTGCGCTGGAAGGTGGCGACGCCGGAGGCGAAGGCGCCGAAGGCGGAGGAGACGGCCAGTTCGGGCGAGCCCCAGCGCAGGGCGGCCCCGATGACGAGCGCGACCCCCACCGCCCCGCGGAGCGCCGCGAGGGGGGCGAGGGAGGTGCGTTCGACGGCCAGCCCGGAGCGGGCGGTCTCCTTCAGCGCGCGGAGCCAGTTCAGGACCGTCATGCCCCGAGAATACGGGGACGATGCGGGCATATCGCCGCGCGCGGGAGCGGCGGTCCGAACCGGCCACGGCCCCGGACACCCACCGTGCCGAGCGGCGCGGACCCGTCGGCCCCGGGTGACGGAGCCGACCGGGAACGGGTCAGCCACCCACCGGCGGAGAGACGGAGGAGCGCGCGGCGGCAGCCGTGCGGGACGCGGTCGACCGACCGGTCAGCGCATCCGCGCCCCGCACCCGCACCCGCCGACGCCCCGGCCCCACCGACGCTCCCGGCCCCCGGAGGCGCCACGGCCGCCGGAGCCCGATACCACCGGGAGGCCGGAGGAGGTCAGGAGGAGGTGGGGAAGCCGAGGTTGATGCCGCCGCTGTCGGCGGGGTCCGGCCAGCGGGTCGTGATGACCTTGCCCCGGGTGTAGAACTGGATGCCGTCGTTGCCGTAGATGTGCAGGTCCCCGAAGAGCGAGTCCTTCCAGCCACCGAACGAGTGGTGGCCGACCGGCACCGGGATCGGCACGTTCACGCCGACCATGCCCGCCTCCACCTCCAGCTGGAAGCGGCGGGCCGCGCCGCCGTCCCGGGTGAAGATGGCGGTGCCGTTGCCCCACTTGCTGGCGTTGATCAGGGCCAGCCCCTCCTCGTAGGTCTCGGCGCGGACGACACAGAGCACCGGGCCGAAGATCTCGTCCCGGTAGGCGTCCATCTCGGGGCGGACCCGGTCGAGTAGCGAGACACCGAGGTAGAAGCCGTCCTCATGGCCGGGAACGGTCAACTCCGTTCCGTCCACCACCACTTCGGCGCCCTGGGCGCGGGCCCCGCTGACGTACCCGGCGACGGTGTCCCGGTGCTCGCGCGTGATCAGCGGGCCCATCTCGGAGGCGGGGTCCGTCCCCGGGCCGATCCGCAGGGCGTGCGCCCGATCCGCGATCTTGCTGACCAGCGCGTCCCCGGTCTCGCCGACCGCGACGACGACGGAGACCGCCATGCAGCGCTCGCCCGCCGAACCGTAGGCCGCGTTGACCGCGTTGTCGGCCGCGAAGTCGAGGTCCGCGTCCGGCAGCACCAGCATGTGGTTCTTGGCGCCGCCCAGCGCCTGCACCCGCTTCCCGTGCGCCACCGCCTGGCTCTGGATGTACCGGGCGATCGGCGTGGAGCCCACGAAGGAGACCGCCGCTACGTCCGGGTGCTCCAGGATGCGGTCCACCGCGACCCTGTCCCCGTTGACGACGTTCAGCACGCCGTCCGGCAGCCCGGCCTCGGCGGCGAGTTCGGCCAGCCGGAACGCGGCGGAGGGATCCTTCTCACTGGGCTTCAGCACGAAGGTGTTCCCGCAGGCGACAGCGAGCGGGAACATCCACATCGGCACCATCGCCGGGAAGTTGAAGGGCGTGATGCCCGCCACCACCCCGACCGGCTGCCGGATGGAGGACACGTCGACCCGGGTGGACACCTGGGTCGACAGCTCGCCCTTCAGCTTCTCCGGGATGCCGCAGGCGAGTTCGACGATCTCCAGACCGCGCGCGACCTCCCCCAGCGCGTCCGAGTGGACCTTGCCGTGCTCGGCGGTGATCAGCGCCGCCAGCTCGTCCCGGCGCTCGTGCAGCAGCGCCCGGTAGGCGAACAGGAACGAGGTCCGGGCGGCCAGCGAGGACCGCGACCAGGAGACGAGGGCTTCGCGGGCGGCGGCGACGGCCGCGTCCACCTCCTCCGCGGAGGCGAGCGAGACCCGCGTCGGCTGGGCGCCGGTCGCGGGGTCGAAGACGGGTCCGAAGCTGCCGGAGACGGACTCGACGGGCTTGCCGCCGATCCAGTGGCCGAGGGTCTTCATAGAGCGGGACCTTTCTGCGTCTCGTGGTCGGTGTGGGGTGCGGATGCTCCGCGCGGTGGACCGGCACGGGCGGCGGGCCGAGGCGGCGTCAGGGCGGACGACCCACCGGCGCCGGTCCACGTCCCGGGGAAGCCGGTGTCCGCGCGGGCACCGATCCCCTTACCGGAGCCGGTACGCGTACCCGGATCGCCGGGGACGGTGGGCTCACAGGGGCCGCCGGCGCTCGGCCACCCGGCGCTCGTACTCCGCGCGCGCCGCGCGGGCCGCCGGGCGGTCGGAGACGGCGGCGACCGGCACGTCCCACCAGGCGGCGGCCTCCGTGCCGGACACGGCCGGGGGCGGCGCGGTCTCCACGTGCACGCAGACCGGGCCGTCCGCCTCGCGCGCCTCGGCGAGCGCGCTCCGCAGCTCCCCGAGGGTGCGGGCGCGCAGCAGCGACATCCCCAACGACGCGGCGTTGGCGCCCAGATCGACGGGGAGCGGCTCGCCGGTGTAGCCGCCGCCCGGGGAGCGGAAGCGGTAGGCGGTGCCGAAGCCCTCCACGCCGGTGGCGGCGGACAGCCCGCCGATCGAGGCGTAGCCGTGGTTCTGCACCAGGACCAACCGGATCGGCAGCCGCTCCTGTACGGCGGTGACGATCTCGCCGGGCAGCATCAGATAGGTGCCGTCCCCCACCAGCGCCCACACCTGACGGTCCGGGTCGGCCTGCCGGACGCCGAGCGCGGCCGGGATCTCGTAGCCCATGCAGGAGTAGCCGTACTCGACGTGGTACTGGAGCGGGGAGCGGGCGCGCCACAGCTTGTGCAGATCGCCGGGCATCGATCCGGCGGCGTTGACGAGGACGTCCTCCTCGCCCAGGGTCGCGTCCAGCGCCCCGAGCACTTGGTGCTGGGTGGGCGCCCGGTCCGCGCTCCCGGCCCGCCCCACGCGACCGGAGCCCCCAGGGTCTCCCAGGTCTCCTGAATCCCCCGAGCCCCCCGAATCGCCTGAGTCCCCCGAGTACGCCGCCGCCACCACGCGCTCCCACCGCTCCTTCGCGCTCCGGTACTCGGCGGCGTACGCCTCCGGGACGCGGTGGCCGCTGAGGGCGGCGCGCAGCGCGTCGAGACCGGC
This sequence comes from Streptomyces sp. AJS327, assembly GCF_013450295.1. Lineage (GTDB taxonomy): Bacteria > Actinomycetota > Actinomycetes > Streptomycetales > Streptomycetaceae > Streptomyces. The sequence goes on along the minus strand of NZ_SKBR01000001.1, from coordinate 491,977 downwards.
GCGGGCGTCGGCCACCAGGGAGACCCCGGCCATCTTGTGCGCGTCGAAGGCGGTGATGTTGAGGTTGACGAACCGCGTCCCGGGGGCGGTGAACAGCGTTCCGGAGGCGGTGGTGAAGTCGGTGTAGCGGGTGCCGACCCCGATCACCAGGTCCGCGTGGCGGGCCAGTTCCGCGGCGGCGGCGGTGCCGGTGTGCCCGACACCGCCCAGGTCGCACGGGTGATCGTGGCGGAGGGCGCCCTTGCCGGACTGGGTGGCGGCCACCGGGATGCCGGTCTCCTCCACGAGGGCGCGCAGCGCGGCCTCGGCGGCGCTGTACCGCACCCCGCCACCCACCACCAGCAGCGGGCGCCGCGCCTCCCGCACCCGCCGGACCGCCTCGTCCAGCGCGGCCGGGTCCGGTGGGGGACGGCGCACCGGCCACACCCGCTCGGCGAGGAACCCGGCGGGCCAGTCGGCCGCCTCGGTCTGCACGTCCTGCGGGAGCGCCAGCGTCACCGCGCCGGTCTCCGCCGGGTCCGCGAGCACCCGGGCGGCCTCCAGCGCGGCGGGGATCAGCGCCTCCGGTCGGGAGACCCGGTCGAAGTGGCGGGAGACCGGCCGCAGGACGTCGTTGACACTGACGTCCCCGGCGTAGGCCACCTCCAACTGCTGGAGGACCGGGTCGGCGGGGCGGGTCGCGAAGGTGTCGCCGGGCAGCAGCAGCACCGGCAGGTGGTTGATGGTGGCCAGGGCCGCGCCGGTGGCCAGGTTGGTGGCGCCGGGGCCGATGGAGGTGGTGACGGCCTGCGCGGACAGCCGGCGGCGGTGACGCGCGTAGCCGACGGCCGCGTGGACCATGGCCTGTTCGTTGCGGCCCTGGTGGAAGGGGAGCGGGGCGCGCTCGCCACGCTCGGCGGCGCCGGACTCCACCAGCGCCTGCCCCAGCCCGGCGACGTTGCCGTGCCCGAAGATTCCCCAGCAGCCCTCGACGAGCCGCTGCCGCTCGCCGTCCCGTTCGGTGTACTGCGCGGTCAGGAAGCGGACGAGGGCCTGTGCGACGGTGAGCCGTTCCGTGGTCACGCTGCCCCTCCCGGTCGCTCCGGCCCCGGCCCGGCGTCCCCGGCCGGGGTCTCCCGCCCCGTGGCGGCGCCCGCGGAGACCTCCGGTTCCCGCGCGCCGTACAGCGGAAGCCGGGGGTCGGGCGGGGTGTCCCGCCAGGTACCGCGAATCCAGGCGTGATCCGGATGGTCGCAGATAAGCCACTCGCGATCTACCCCTGGACCAGCCATCACGTTGAGGTAGTACATGGCGTGGCCCGGCGCGGCGATGGACGGGCCGTGCCAGCCGTCGGGGATCAACACGGCGTCCCCACCCCGCACTTCGGCCAGCACGTCGCAGCCGCCCGGGGTGCTCGGCGAGACCCGCTGGTAGCCCAGGCCGTCGGTCGTTCCGTGCGGCGCGAACTCGTAGTAGTAGATCTCCTCCAGCGCGCTCTCCTCGCCCGGCCGGTGCGTGTCGTGCTTGTGCGGCGGGTACGAGGACCAGTTGCCGCCCGGGGTCAGCACCTCCACGGCGATCAGGTTCTCCGCCTCGAACACCCCGGCCGCCGCGAAGTTGTTGACCTGCCGGGAGCAGGATCCGGCGCCGCGCAGTTCGACGGGGACGCCGGAGGCGGGCCCGTACCGGGCGGGCAGCCGCCGCGTGCAGCGTGCCCCGGCCAGCGCCAGCCGGACCGGGCGCGGGCCACCGAGGACCGCCTCGGTGTCGCGCGGCAGGTACGCGAAGTCACTCACCCCGGTGAACACGCTCTCGCGCCCGTGCAGTTCGAAGCGGTGCCCCTCGCTCTCGACCACGCAGCCGCCACTCAGCGGGAGCACGATCCACTCGCTCCCGCCGGTCGCGAACCGGTGCCGGGCACCGGCGGGCAGCTCCAGCACCCGCAGCGAGGAGTAGCCCCACCCCGCGCTCTCCGGGCTGACGTCCAGCGCGTACGGTCCCGATCCGGCGCTCCCGGCGGGCAGGTGGTGGCCCGGCGGGCCCGCGCCCGCTCCCCGCGCGCCGTCCCGCGGGCCCCGCCCGTCCCACGGGCCGCGTGTCGACTGTTCATCCCGTGCGTCCCGTGCGTCCTGGTTGCCCTGTACGTCCTGGGTGTCCGGTGCGTCCCGCCCGCTCCGCCTGTCCTGCCTGTTCCGCGTCATGGCGTCAACCCTTCCCCGTCGTCCCCGTCTCATCGCGGACCACGCCCCGCGACGGGCGATGGGCGCGGACGACCGGCGCACACCCACCACACCGCGCGCCCCACCACGCCCACCGGGCCACCGACCCCGACCGCTGACCGCTGACCGCACACCCGGCCCCGCGCCCCCCACCCCGACAACTGACCGCTGACCGCTGACCGCCCGGCCCCGACAACTGGCCGCTGGCCGCTGGCCGTCCGGCCCGACCTCGCACCCCCCGACCCCGACCGGCGCCCCGCCGCAACCGGGCTCCGCTCAGCCGCGCAGCAGCTCCTCGATCTCGTACGGCTCCGGCATCGCGGCGGAGCAGGCCAGCCGCGAGGCGACCAGCGCGCCCGCCGCGTTGGCGTACCGCAGGGTGTACTCCAGCTCCCAGCCCGCCAGCAGCCCGTGGCAGAGCGCGCCGCCGAAGGCGTCCCCCGCGCCCAGTCCGTTCACCACCTCCACGGGGTGCGGCGGTACGGCGGCGCGCGTCCCGTCCCGGCGCAGCGCCAGCACCCCCTCCGGGCCGCGCTTGACCACGGCGAGTTCCACCCCGGCGGCCAGCAGCGCCTCGGCGCACGCCTCCGGCTCCCGTTCGCCGGTGGCGACCGCGCACTCCGCGACGTTGCCGACCGCCACCGTGGCGAACCGCAGAGCCGCCCGGTAGTGCCGCCGGGCCTCGGCGACCGCCCGCTCGGCCACCTCCCCCGCGTCCGCCACCGGCGCACCCCTCCCGCCACCGCCGCCGGTCCCACCGCCCGGACCGTCCGCCGCACCGCCGTCCGGGCCGCCCGCCACAGCGGCGTCCGTCCCGCCGTCCGTCCGGCCGCTTCCCTCGCCGGTGGCGGGGGTCCCGTCGGGACCGGGCTCCGCGCGTTCCCAGAACATCGGCCGCCAGTCGAGGTCGAACACGGTGGCCACCCGTCCGGTCGCCGTGGCGGCGGTGTCCGAACGGTGCGCGAGCGCGGCGAGGGTGGCGCTCCGGCTGGGCTGGGCGCAGAGGCCGGTGCCGGTCATCCAGAGGACGCGGGCGTCACCGAGTGCCGCGAAGTCCAGCTCCCGGGTGCGGATCTCCAGGTCGGGCGCCTTCGGCTCGCGGTAGAAGTACAGCGGAAAGTCGTCCGGGGGGAAGACCTCACAGAAGGTGACGGGCGTCGGGTAGCGCGGTACGGGGGTGACCCACCGGTCAGCTACGCCGAAGCCGCGCAGCGCCTCGCGCACGTACTCCCCGAAGGGGTCCTGCCCGGTCCGGCTCACCAGCGCGGCGGACCGCCCCAACCGCGCGGCGGCGACGGCGACGTTGGTGGGCGAGCCCCCCAGGAACTTCTGGAAGGTCTCGACGCGGGCCAGGCCCACCCCCGTCTGGAGGGGGTAGAGGTCCACCCCGGACCGGCCCATGGTGATGACCTCGAACGGCTCTGTCATGACTGCCCCTTCGTCGATACCGGTGGCCGCCCCGCCCACCGGACCAGCGCGGAGCGGACCGGCCCAGCCGCGTCCAGGTTGCCGTACCCGGCGCCCCGTTCCCACCGCGCACTCCCCCGGCGCGATCCCCACCGCACCGGATGACGTGGACGCCACGCGGCCGCCGGGCGGGCGCCCCTCGACGCCGGCGCCCGACGCTGACGACACTGGGAGACGACCCACCCACGGCAGCACAGCACCCACGGCGACACCGGCGGCGGCAACGACACCACCTGCACCAGCGGCACGAGCAGCAGCACCGGCGGAGAACCAACGACGATGGCCCGGACGTTCACACGGAGCGCCCGGGCGGACGGCGGACTGGAACACCGGGAGGCGGCCCACCGGCGGTCGCGGACCGCGGGCGCCGAGCGCGACCAGCACCCATCCACGCCCACGAGAGGACGCGCAATGACGAGCCCATCCGGCCCGCCCACCTCCCCCAACTCCCCCGGTCCGTCCGGCACATCCAGCCCGTCCGGCACATCCGGTCCGTCCGGGCGTATCCGCGTTGGCTCGGCGCCGGACTCGTGGGGCGTCTGGTTCCCGGACGACCCCCACCAGGTGCCCTGGCAGCGTTTCCTGGACGAGGTCGCCGCCGCTGGCTACGAGTGGATCGAGCTGGGGCCCTACGGCTACCTGCCCACCGACCCGGCGCGGCTGACGGACGAGGTGCGGGCCCGCGACCTCAGCGTCTCGGCCGGGACGGTCTTCACCTCGCTGCACCGCGGCCCCGCCGTGTGGGACGCGACCTGGGAGCACGTCAGCCGGGTCGCGGCGCTCACCCAGGCGATGGGCGCCGCGCACCTGGTGGTCATCCCGTCGTTCTGGCGGGACGACCGGACGGCCGAGCTGATCGAACCGTCCGAACTCACCGACGCGCAGTGGGCGGAGCTGACCGGCGGCACGGAGCGGCTGGCACACCGCGTGCGGGAGGAGTACGGGCTGGAGCTGGTGGTGCACCCGCACGCCGACACCCACATCGACACCGAGGAGCACGTCACCCGCTTCCTGGAGGAGACCGACCGCGACCTGGTGCGGCTCTGCCTGGACACCGGGCACTACGCCTACTGCGGCGGGGACAGCGTCCAGCTGCTCCGTACCTACGGCGAGCGGATCGGCTACCTCCACCTCAAGCAGGTCGATCCGGACGTCCTCGCGGAGGTGGTGCGGAACGGGACGCCCTTCGGACCGGCCGTGGCCCAGGGCGTGATGTGCGAACCCCCGCGCGGGGTACCGGCGTTGGAGCCGGTGCTGGACGCCGCGCGGGAGCTGGACGTCGACCTGTTCGCCATCGTCGAGCAGGACATGTACCCCTGCGACCCGGACCAGCCGCTGCCGATCGCCACCCGCACCCGGCGGCTGCTGCGCTCCTGCGGCGCCTGACCCGGCCGCCGCGCACCCCGGCCGCGCCCCCGGCATCGGGTTCCGTTCCCGGCCGGGGGCCACAACTTCGCCACGGTCGTAACAGCGCGTAACAGAAGCGGACCGGAGAGAACCGGAACCCCGAGGGTGCCCGTCTTCGCCGGTGTCAGCACGGAGCCTCGGGGGCCAACGGGGGTACGGGGACGTGCTGACGCGCAGACGGGCCGTCCGCCGGACCTTCCAACACCCGGCGGACGGCCCGGGTCCACCACGCCCCCAGCGCACCCCGCCCCCGCTCGCCACCCTCCCGTCACCCGGTGGCCCCATCCGCCGCACCCCACCGCCCCACCGCCCCACCGCTCCGGCAGTCCGGCGGTGCGGCAGTCCGGGGCAAGGGTCACCGTTCGGCGGATTCCCCATCACAGCCGTACAACGGCCACACCCCACAGCGCTCCGCCCCTCGTTCACCGAGTGAGGTTGACTGATCAACAGTCGCCCCGGTGGGAGGTGCCAGGAGATGACCGACGGTGAGCTGTGGTCGTATCGGGAGATCGCCGCGCACATTCGCGTCCGCCCGGACACCGTGCGCTCGTACCGGAAGCACGGACTGCTGCCGCCGCCCGATCTCACCGAGGGCGGCAGGCCCTACTGGCACGCGGACACCATCCGGCACTGGGTCACCCGCCGCCCCGGCTACGGCCGGGAGCACTGACCCCGGCCACCGCGCCCCGGACCGGCGGACACCCCGGCCACCGGGCACCCCCGACCACCGGGCACCCCCGCCGACGCACGCCCCGTCCGCGCCGCACGACCGGTACCCGGCGGGCCGCGAGGGACGCCGAGCGCACCCCGGGGATGACGCATACCCTTGGGGGGTATAAAATCGGACGCGGAACCCCCGGGGTACCCGGCTCCGCCCGGTGCACCCCGGTCACCGTGCCAGCAGAACCGACAGCGAGGGCGGAGCGGCAGCCCCGGCCACGACCACACATGTGAGGAAGAACCCATGAGCACCGTCACCACCACCTACAAGGTCACCGGGATGAGCTGCGGCCACTGCGAGACCGCCATCTCCCAGGAGGTCTCCGAGATCGACGGCGTCTCCTCGGTGAAGGCCGTGGCGTCCGCCGGGGAGGTCACCATCGTCACGGCGGGCGAGCCCGACGACGCGGCGGTCGGCGCGGCGATCGACGAGGCGGGGTACGAGCTGGCCGGACGCGTCTGAGCCAGCGCCGCGGCACAGGCGCCCCACCTCCGGGCACCGCCACCGCGCGCCCCAGCCAGCACCGCGCGAGCCAAGCGGAGCCGCATACTCCAAGTCGAGTGTGCGGCTCCACTTGTGTGTGCCCGGAGGGGCCGGAGGGCCGGAACGTGGAGCGGGTGGACGACCGGGGGACGGTCGAGAGGCGCCCACCGAGGGCACCCACCGAAGGGCGACCGCGGACACACGAAAGGCGCCCCGCCGGTGAGGTCCCCCCACGGGCCCTACGGCGGGGCGCTTTCGTCTCCCGGCGACTGGATTCCCCCCACGGGATCCAAGCCGGGCGTTCATCGACGGCGCGGCGTACGGAAGGGCCGCTCAGCGCTCCCGTACCGCACGCACCGCTGCTGCCGCCCCCCACTCCCAACGGTGGGCCGGCAGATGGCTACGGCTCCGCCGGGAGGCCGCCGCCACCCGGTTAGACACACAGCCCCCCGAGATGGTTACCCCCCAAAGTCTGTGACTTACATCTCCCCCACATTCCCGCACAACCGGAGGGCCCCGATCCGAGTGGATCGGGGCCCTCCGTATGTGGGGTGGCCGTCCGCGACCCCGGAGTCACCGGGGCGCGACGCCGGTTCGCCGACCGGCCGGCGGTGTGTCCTGCCCGGTCGGCGGCGTGCTCAGCGAGCCTCGACGGGCACGTACTCACGCTCGACGACGCCGGTGTAGACCTGCCGCGGACGACCGATCCGGGAACCCGGCTCCTTGATCATCTCGTGCCACTGGGCGATCCAGCCCGGCAGTCGGCCCAGCGCGAAGAGCACGGTGAACATGCTGTTCGGGAAGCCCATCGCGCGGTAGATCAGGCCGGTGTAGAAGTCCACGTTCGGGTAGAGCTTGCGCTCGACGAAGTAGTCGTCGCTGAGCGCGTGCTCCTCCAGCCGCAGGGCGATCTCCAGCAGTTCGTCACTCTTGCCGAGCGAGGAGAGCACGTCGTGCGCCGCCGTCTTGATGATCTGCGCCCGCGGGTCGAAGCTCTTGTAGACCCGGTGGCCGAAGCCCATCAGCTTGACGCCGTCCTCCTTGTTCTTCACCTTGCGGATGAAGGAGTCGACGTCCCCGCCGGACGCCTGGATGCTCTGGAGCATCTCCAGCACGCTCTGGTTGGCGCCGCCGTGCAGGGGGCCCCACAGCGCGTTGATGCCCGCCGAGATCGAGGCGAACATGTTCGCCTGCGAGGAGCCCACCAGCCGGACGGTGGAGGTGGAGCAGTTCTGCTCGTGGTCGGCGTGCAGGATCAGGAGCTTGTCGAGGGCGGAGACGACGGTCGGGTCCAGCTCGTACTCGGCAGCCGGGACGGAGAAGGTCATCCGGAGGAAGTTCTCGACGTAGCCGAGGTCGTTGCTCGGGTAGACCACCGGGTGGCCGATCGCCTTCTTGTAGGCGTAGGCGGCGATGGTCGGCAGCTTCGCCAGCAGGCGGATCGTCGAGAGGTGGCGCTGCTCCTCGTCGAACGGGTTGTGGCTGTCCTGGTAGAAGGTCGACAGCGCGCTGACCACGGAGGACAGCATCGCCATCGGGTGGGCGTCGCGCGGGAAGCCGTCGTAGAAGCGCTTGACGTCCTCGTGCAGCAGGGTGTGCTGGGTGATCTCGTTCTTGAAGTGCGCCAGCTGGTCGATGGTGGGCAGCTCACCGTTGATCAGCAGGTACGCCGTCTCCAGGAAGGAGCCACGCTCGGCCAGCTGCTCGATCGGGTAGCCGCGGTAGCGCAGGATGCCCCGCTCACCGTCGAGATAGGTGATGGCCGACTTGTACGCGGCGGTGTTGCCATAGCCCGAGTCCAGGGTCACCAGACCGGTCTCGGCACGCAGCTTCCCGATGTCGACCCCGCGGTCACCAACGGTGCTCTCCACGACCGGGTAGCTGTACTCGCCGTCCCCGTACCGCAGTACTACAGACTTGTCGGAGTTGTCGCTCACGTCATCCCTCACCGACGTAGTGCCTCTTCTTCGAGGTGCCCTGACTCTCCCCACTGTCCCCCATGAACTGCTGTGCGGTGCACTCGGGGTCAGCCAAAGGGCTCTTTCATGGCACGGAGTGCCGTCCTAGGAACATCCTGCACCCTCCAGCTTCACCGGTCACCCCCTCGGCCGCGCGCTGAGGCGGCGGAGTCGCGCAGCCGGTGGTCGAGCGCCGTGCCGCGCCGCCCCGCCGAGACACTGCGCACCGCCTGGCCGAGCGCCCTGCGCGAGCCGACCAGCACCACCAGGCGCTTCGCCCGGGTGACGGCGGTATAGAGCAGATTGCGCTGGAGCATCATCCAGGCTCCGGTGGTGACCGGAATCACCACCGCCGGGTACTCGCTGCCCTGCGAGCGGTGGATGGTGACCGCGTAGGCGTGGGCCAGCTCGTCCAGCTCGTCGAAGTCGTAGGCCACCTCCTCGTCCTCGTCGGTGCGGACGGTGAGGGTCTGCTCCTCCTGGCTGAGCGCCGTGACCACGCCGACCGTCCCGTTGAAGACGCCGTTCGCGCCCTTCTCGTAGTTGTTGCGGATCTGGGTGACCTTGTCGCCCACCCGGAAGATCCGGCCGCCGAAGCGCTTCTCGGGCAGGTCCGGACGGGCCGGGGTGACCGCCTGCTGGAGCAGGCCGTTCAGTGTGCCCGCGCCCGCCGGGCCACGGTGCATCGGGGCGAGCACCTGCACGTCCCGGCGTGGGTCCAGGCCGAACTTGGCGGGGACGCGGCGGGCGGCGACGTCGACCGTCAACCGCCCGGCCTCCTCGGTGTCCTCCTCGGGGAAGAGGAAGAAGTCCGGCAGCCCCTGGGTGACGGGCGGGGTACCGGAGTTGATGCGGTGCGCGTTGGTCACCACACCCGACTGCTGGGCCTGCCGGAAGATCCGCCGCAGCCGGACGGCGGGGATCGGCCCCCGCTCGTCGAGCAGGTCCCGCAGCACCTCCCCGGCGCCCACCGAGGGGAGTTGGTCCACGTCGCCCACCAGCAGCAGGTGGGCGCCCGGCGCCACCGCCTTGACCAGCTTGTTGGCGAGCAGCAGGTCGAGCATCGACGCCTCGTCGACCACCACCAGGTCGGCGTCGAGCGGCCGGTCCCGGTCGTACGCGGCGTCCCCGCCGGGGCGCAGCTCCAGCAGCCGGTGCACGGTGGACGCCTCGGCACCGGTCAGCTCGGCCAACCGCTTGGCGGCCCGGCCGGTGGGCGCCGCCAGCACCACCTTCGCGCGCTTGGCGCGGGCCAGTTCCACCACCGAGCGGACGGTGAAGGACTTGCCGCAGCCCGGGCCGCCGGTCAGCACCGCGACCCTGGAGGTGAGCGCCAGCCGGACGGCCTCCTCCTGCTCGGGCGCGAGTTCGGCGCCGGTGCGAGTGGCGAGCCAGCCGAGCGCCGCCGTCCAGTCCACGTCGTGGAAGTGCGGGATGCGGTCATCCGGGGCCTCCAGGAGCCGGAGGAGCTGGGCGGCGAGGGAGAGTTCCGCGCGGTGGAAGGGGACGAGGTAGACGGCGGTAATCCGGTCGGCGCCCTCCGGGTCGCCCTCGGCGGCCGGGTCGGGGACCCGCTCGCGCACCACGCCCTCCTCCTCGGCCGCCAGTTCGTCCAGGCACTCGATGACGAGTCCGGTGTCGACCTGGAGCAGCTTCACCGCGTCCGAGATGAGCCGCTCCTCGGGGAGGTAACAGTGGCCCTGGTCGGTGGACTGGGAGAGGGCGTACTGGAGTCCGGCCTTGACCCGGTCCGGGCTGTCGTGCGGGATGCCGACGGCCTGGGCGATCCGGTCGGCGGTGAGGAAGCCGATGCCCCACACGTCGGCCGCCAGCCGGTAGGGCTGGTTACGCACCACGGAGATGGAGGCGTCGCCGTACTTCTTGTAGATCCGCACGGCGATGGAGGTGGAGACGCCGACGCCCTGGAGAAAGACCATCACCTCCTTGATCGCCTTCTGTTCCTCCCAGGCCGCGGCGATCCGGCTGGTGCGCTTCGGGCCGAGGCCGGGCACCTCGATCAGCCGCCCGGCGTCCTCGTCGATCACGTCGAGGGTGGTGGTGCCGAAGTGGCTGACGATGCGGTCGGCGGTCTTCGGGCCGATCCCCTTGATCAGGCCGGAGCCGAGGTAGCGGCGGATGCCCTGCACGGTGGCGGGCAGCACCGTCGTGTAGTTCTCCACCGTGAACTGGCGGCCGTACTGCGGGTGGGAGCCCCACCGGCCCTCCATCCGCAGGGACTCACCGACCTGCGCGCCGAGCAGCGAGCCGACGACGGTGAGCAGTTCGCCGCCACCACCGCCGTCGACCCGGGCGACGGTGTAGCCGGTCTCGTCATTGGCGTAGGTGATGCGTTCGAGGACGCCCTCAAGCACCGCGGACTGGAAGGACATCCACCGACCGTATCTCCGCACAGTGACGGGCTGTCGACCGAACGCTCAACACTCGGGAACGCGCGTCCCGTTGGGCAGCGCCACCCGGTCACGATCTGGTGTCGGGCTCTTGCGCGAGCGCCCGGGGATCCCTTCCCATGTTCGATGTAATCGTTTCCATGCGCGTACGGCCCAACGGAGTTCCCCCGCGGCGATGGTCGGAATCAAGGATGTGGCAGCCCGCGCGGGAGTCTCCGTCGCGACGGTCTCCCGGGCGCTGAACGGACACCACGGCGTCCGGCCGGAGACCCGGGAACGTGTGCTGCGGGCGGTGACGGAGCTGGGCTACCGGCCCAACGCCGTGGCCCGCTCGCTCCGTACCGACCAGACCCGCACCGTGGGGCTCGTCATCGGGGACGTGCTCAACCCGTTCTTCACCGAACTGGCCCGCTCCGTCGAGGACACCGCGCGCCACCACGGCTACAGCGTGATCATCGGCAACGCCGACGAGCGCTCGGCGCTCCAGGACCACCACGTGCGCACCCTGCTCGACCGGCGCATCGACGGACTGCTGGTCTCCCCCACCGACGGCGGCCGGGACCTGGTGCGGGACGCGGCGCGCGCCGGGACCCCGATCGTCTTCGTGGACCGCTGGATACCGGGGATCGACTGCCCGGTGGTCCGCACCGACGGCCGCGCGGCCGTCCACGACCTGGTGTCCCACCTCTACGGGCTGGGGCACCGGCGGCTGGGCATCATCACCGGCCCCGCCACCACGACCACCAGCAACGAGCGCGTCGCCGCCTTCCGTTCGGCGCTGCACGCGCACGGGCTGCCGCTGCCCGCCGCGTACATCGGGCAGGGCGACTTCCAGACGGCCAGCGGACGGCGGGCGGCCGCCGGGTTCCTGCGGCTGTCCCGGCCGCCGGAGGCGGTCTTCGCCACGGACAACCTGATGGCGCTGGGCGTCATGGAGGAGCTGCGCTCGCGCGGGCTGCGGGTACCGGAGGACATGGCGCTGGCCGCCTTCGACGACATCCCCTGGTTCCTGCACACCGATCCGCCGATCACGGCCATCGCGCAGCCGACGGCCGAACTGGGACACCGCGCGGTGCAGTCCCTCATCGAACTCGCGGAGGGCCGGAGCGCGGACTCCGTCACGCTCTCCGCCCGTCTCATAGCGCGCCGCTCCTGCGGCGAAGAGGAAGGGAGCCGCCATTGACCACCGAGCACGCGCCCGGCGGACGTGAACTACTGCGCACCGAGGGCGTACGGAAGGCGTTTCCCGGGGTGGTCGCCCTGGACGGCGTCGACTTCGACCTGCGCTCCGGTGAGGTGCACGTCCTGCTCGGCGAGAACGGCGCGGGCAAGAGCACGCTGATCAAGGTGATGTCCGGCGCCTACCGCGCGGACGAGGGCCGGGTGCTGTACGAGGGCGCTCCGGTGCGCATCGACAGCGCGCAGACCGCCGAACGGCTCGGGATCGCCGCGATCCACCAGGAGTTCAACCTGGTGCCGCGGCTGTCCATCGCGGAGAACATCTATCTGGGCCGTCAGCCGCGCCGCTTCGGCATGGTCGACCGGCGCCGGATGGAGACGGACGCGGCGGAGCTGCTGGAGCGGGTCGGGGTGCGGGCCTCGCCCCGCACCCCGGTCGGTGAACTGGGCATCGCCGGGCGGCAGATGGTGGAGATCGCCAAGGCGCTGAGCCAGCGGGCCCGGGTCCTGATCATGGACGAGCCCACCGCGGTGCTCACCTCGCAGGAGGTGGACCGGCTGTTCGGCATCGTACGGCGGCTGCGCTCCGAAGGCGTGGGCATCGTCTTCATCACCCACCACCTGGAGGAGATCCCGGCGATCGGGGACCGGGTCACCGTGCTGCGGGACGGCCGCAGCGTGGGGCAGGTGCCCGCCACCACCGAACGGGACGAGCTGGTGCGGCTGATGGTCGGCCGCAGCATCGAGCAGCAGTACCCGCGCGACACCACCGCCGCGCGGCCCGGCGCCGAGACCCTGCTGCGGGTCTCCGGGCTGTCCCGCAAGGGCCAGTTCAGCGAGGTCGGCTTCGAACTCCGCGCCGGTGAGGTGCTGGGCGTGGCCGGGCTGGTGGGCTCCGGGCGGACGGAGGTGGCCCGCGCGGTCTTCGGCGTCGACCCGTACGACAGCGGGCGGGTGGAGGTGGCGGGCCAGCCGCTGCCCCGCCACGACGTGAACGCCGCGCTCGCGGCGGGCCTCGGTCTGGTGCCGGAGGACCGCAAGGGGCAGGGGCTGCTGCCGGACGCCTCGGTGCAGGACAACCTGGGCCTGGTGGCGATGCGTTCGGCGACCCGCGCCGGGTTCGTCGACCGCGGGCGGCAGCGGAAGGACGCCGCCCGGGTGGCGCAGCGGATGGCCGTGCGGATGGCGGGTCTGCACCAGCGGGCGCGCACCCTCTCCGGCGGCAACCAGCAGAAGGTCGTGATCGGCAAGTGGCTGCTGGCCGAGAGCCGGGTGCTGATCCTGGACGAGCCCACGCGGGGCATCGACATCGGCGCCAAGGTCGAGATCTACCAGCTGATCAACGAGCTGACGGCCGCCGGCCACGCCGTCCTGATGATCTCCAGTGACCTTCCCGAGGTCCTGGGCATGAGCGACCGGATCCTGGTGATGTCCCAGGGCCGGGTCGCGGGCGAACTCACCGCGCGGGACGCCACCCAGGACGCGGTGATGGCACTGGCCGTCGGCTCGGCGGCGCCCGGCGCGGGCGCGTACGCGGCGGGCGGCACCCGAGAGACCGGAACGAGCACTATGGAGGGCACACACCGTGGCCACTGACACCCAACCGGGCCACCGGCTGAGCAGCAAGGGACCCGGCGGCGGCCGTAGCGAGGGCGGGCAGCCGGGCGTCCTGCGGCGGGTCCTGCTGGACAACGGCGCGCTCACCGCGCTGGTCCTGATGATCGCGGCGATGACGGTGCTCTCGGACAACTTCTTCAGCACCCAGAACCTCACCAACATCGCGATCCAGGCGTCGGTCACCGCGATCCTGGCGTTCGGCGTCACCTTCGTCATCGTCTCCGGCGGTATCGACCTGTCCGTCGGTTCGGTGGCCGCCTTCTCCGCGATCATGCTCGGCTACCTCAGCACCGAGCAGGGGCTCCCGGTTCCGGTGGCGATCGCCCTCGCCATCGCCACGGGCACGGCGTGCGGGCTGGTGAACGGGATGCTCATCAGCTACGGCAAACTGCCGCCGTTCATCGCGACGTTGGCGATGCTCTCGATAGCGCGCGGTATGGCGCTGGTGGTGTCGCAGGGTGAACCGATCCTCTACCCCGACGTGTTCGCCGACATCGACGAGAAGATCTCGGTGATCGTGATGGCCGGGATGGGGCTCATCACCGCGATCGTGCTGGCCCGTACCTACAGCGGCCGTTCGATGTACGCGATCGGCGGCAACGAGGAGGCGGCGCGGCTCTCCGGCATCCGGGTCCCCCGCCAGAAGCTCGTCATCTACGCGCTGTGCGGCGGGTTCGCGGCCGTCGCCGGGATCGTGATGGCCTCCCGGCTCGCCTCGGCGCAGCCGGACGCGGCGGTGGGGTACGAACTCGACGCCATCGCGGCGGTGGTGATCGGCGGGGCCAGTCTGGCGGGTGGTGTCGGCAAGGCGTCCTGGACCCTGATCGGCGCGTTGATCCTGGCGGTACTGCGGAACGCGCTGAACCTGCTTGAAGTGTCCACATTTTGGCAGCAGGTTGTTATCGGAGCGGTGATCGCTCTCGCGGTTCTGCTCGATACACTGCGTCGCCGCGCCTGAGTTTCCGTCCCGCCGGGAGCCCCATGAACCGGCGGGGGTGGGCCGGGTGTTCAGCGCGCTCATCTCAACCGCCGCCAACCGCAAGGACAAACGCAGTATGAGCAAGAGACACAGCACGTCAGCCGTGGTGACCGTCGCAGCCCTCGCGCTTCTCACCAGCGCCTGCGGGACCGCCAACGACGGGGAGTCCACCGAGGGCGGCAAGGGCAAGGTCAAGATGGGCATGGCGCTGTCCGCGCTGAACCCGTTCTTCGTCCAGTTCAAGAAGGGCGCCGAGGAGGAGGCGAAGGCCCACGGGGTCTCGCTGAACATCCAGAACGCCCGGGACGACGCCTCCGAGCAGACCAACCAGGTGCAGAACCTGACGGCGCAGGACATCAAGGCGCTGATCATCAACCCGGTGGACTCGAAGGCGGCCGTTCCCTCGGTCAAGTCCGCGAAGAACGCGGACATACCCGTCGTCGCGGCCGACCGGTCGATCGACAGCCCCGACGTGAAGACCACCGTCGCCTCGGACAACGTGGGCGGTGGCAAGCTGGCCGCCAAGCAGATGGCCGACATGCTCGACGGCAAGGGCAAGATCATCGTGCTGCGCGGGCAGACCGGTACCTCGGCCTCCCGCGAGCGCGGCAAGGGCTTCGAGGAGGGGATCAAGAAGTTCCCGGGGATCAAGGTCGCGGCGAAGCAGCCCGCGGACTTCCTCCGTGACAAGGGGATGGACGTCACCACCAACCTGCTCCAGTCGCACCCGGACATCGACGGGGTCTTCGCCGAGAACGACGAGATGGCACTCGGCGCGGTGAAGGCCCTCCGGGGACGGGCGGGTAACGATGTCAAGGTCATCGGCTTCGACGGCACCCCCGAGGCCATCAAGGCCGTCAAGAAGGGGTCGATGAGCTGCACGATCGCACAGCAGCCCGACGAGCTGGGCAAGATGTCGGTCCGCAACGCGATGCGCATCGTCGAGGACGAGAGTGTCGACAAGAACATCAAGGTGCCGGTCAAGGCCGTGCACCAGAAGAACGTCGACGACTTCTCCTGATCCCACCCCGGCCCGGGCGGCCCACCGGCCCCACGGGCCTGGCACGGCCCCGGTGAGGACCCGCCCCGAGCGGGACACCCACCGGGGCCGTGTGCGTCCGCGCCCGGGCGGAGGCGGCACACCGCGCCGAGGGGCGAGTGGCCCTCCGGGCACGGGAAACCCGGGACGCGCGGGAAACACCGGGTACACGAGAGACAGGCCGGGACAGGCCGGGAGACAGGCGGGGTCCGGCTCCGCCCACCGCGGAACCGGACCCCGCACCCCCCGCCGGAGCCACACCCCCCGGAACCCCCGGGAACTCCAAACCCCCCGGAGTTCCCGATCCCCCGGTTCCACTGGTCGTCCGGCACCCGCTACGACAGCCGCACCCCACCGGGGGTTGTACGCCCCGGCCGACTTTCTCCGGCACATCCACCCCAGCCCGCACCCCGGCCGTCCTCCGTCCCGCACCCGGCCATCACCCCGGCGGCGGGCGGGTGCGGGACGGGGGACGGGGGACGGCGAACGAGGCGTCCCGGGCACCGGGGCGCGGGACGACGCGGACCGGGTGGCGGGGTGCGGTGTCACCCCGGAGCGAACCGGGCGTAGCGTTCGGCGGTCTCGGCCACCACCCGGGCACCGTCCCGGGCCCAGAGCCGCTCGTTGAAGATCTCCACCTCGACGGGGCCGGTGTAGCCAGCGGCCCGGGTCCACTCCAGGAAGCCGCGCAGGTCGACGCAGCCGTCGCCCAGCTGGCCCCGGCCGAGCAGCACGCCCTCGGGCAACGGGGTGATCCAGTCCGCGAGTTGGACGAGCGCGATGCGGTCCTCCGCGCCCGCCTCGGCGAGTTGGCCGGGCACCCGCTCGTCCCACCACAGGTGGTAGGTGTCCACCACCACGCCCACCCGGCGGGCCGGGAAGTCCCGGGCCAGGTCGAGCGCCTGGCCGAGGGTGGAGACCACGCAGCGGTCGGAGGCGAACATCGGGTGCAGTGGCTCGATCGCCAGCCGGACGCCCCGCTCCGCGGCGTACGGGACGAGTTCGGCCAGCGCCCGCCGGACGCGTTCCCGGGCCCCGGCCAAGTCCCGGCTGCCCGGGGGGAGTCCGCCGGAGACCAGGGCCAGCGTGCCGGTGCCCAGCGCCACCGCCTCGTCGATGGCGGCCCGGTTGTCCGCCAGGGCCACCGCCCGCGCGGCCGGGTCCGAGTCGGTGAGGAAGCCGCCCCGGCAGAGGGAGGTCACCCGCAGCCCGGCGTCCCGCACCAGCCGGGCCGCTTCCTGGAGGCCGTACGCCCGCACCGGCTCGCGCCACAGGCCCACCCCGTTGATGCCCGACTCGCGGCAGACCGCGACGAGTTCGGGGAGAGAGAGCTGCTCGACGGTGCGCTGGTTGATGGAGAGCCGGTTCACCGGGCGGACTCCCCGGCCGTGTCGTCCAGCTCCTCCGGGACGGTGCGGCGCTGGCCGTCCGCCGAGGAGGCCAGGGCGAGTTCGGCCAGCCGGACGCCCCGGGCCCCGGAGAACAGGTCCCACGGGCAGGGCTCGCCGCGCGCGGCGAGCCGCAGGAACGCCTCCCACTGGGCGAGGAAGCCGTTGTCGAACTCCCCGTTGTCCGGCACCTCCTGCCACTGGTCGCGGAAGGACTCGGTGAGCGGCAGGTCCGGGTTCCACACCGGCCGGGGCGTGGTGGCCCGGTGCTGGATCCGGCAGCGGCGCAGCCCGGCGACCGCCGAGCCCTCGACGCCGTCCACCTGGAACTCGACCAGTTCGTCCCGGTGTACCCGCACCGCCCAGGAGGAGTTCAGCTGGGCGACCAACGGCCCGTGTGGGCCGTCCACTTCGAGGATTCCGTAGGCGGCGTCGTCGGCCGTCGCCGGGTAGTGCGCGCCCTGTTCGTCCCAGCGGTCGGGCAGGTGGGTGGCGGCCAGCGCCCACACCGAACGCACCTGGCCGAAGAGGCCACTGAGCACGTACTCCCAGTGCGGGAACATGTCGGCGACGATGCCGCCGCCGTCCTCCGCGCGGTAGTTCCACGAGGGCCGCTGGGCCTCCTGCCAGTCGCCCTCGAAGACCCAGTAGCCGAACTCGCCGCGCACCGAGAGGATTCGGCCGAAGAAGCCGGCGTCCACCAGCCGTTTGAGCTTCCGCAGCCCCGGCAGGAACAGCTTGTCCTGCACGATGCCGTGCGTCACCCCGGCCGCCTCCGCGAGCCGGGCCAGTTCCAGCGCGCCCTCGGAGGTGGTGGCCGAGGGCTTCTCCACGTAGACGTGCTTGCCCGCGGCGATGGCCTTACGGACCGACTCCTCTCGGGCGGAGGTGAGTTGGGCGTCGAAGTACACCTGGACGCGGTCGTCGGCCAGCACCGCGTCGAGGTCGGTGGAGACCGCCGAGGGGTCCAGTCCGTACCGTTCGGCCAGCGCCCTCAGCGCCTCGGGCCTGCGCCCCACCAGCACCGGTTCCGGCCACAGCACCCGGCCGTCGTCCAGGGGCACGCCGCCCCGCTCGCGCAGGGCCAGGATCGACCGCACGAGGTGCTGGCGGTGGCCCATCCGCCCGGTCACCCCGTTCATCGCGATCCGGATCGTCTCGCGTTCCATCAGCCCGCTTCCTCTCCCCATCAGCCGTCGCCCACCGCGACAGTAAGCGCTTACTGTCCGGGTAACCTAGCCGGGCCGGACACGGCCGAACAAGGCGCCGAACCACGCCCGTTCGCGGACGGCACACCCGCGTGACCGCGAACGCCGGTGCGGGGGCGGCACGGTGGGACCGGGCCCGGCGAAC
Organism: Streptomyces sp. AJS327; assembly: GCF_013450295.1. Taxonomy (GTDB): domain Bacteria; phylum Actinomycetota; class Actinomycetes; order Streptomycetales; family Streptomycetaceae; genus Streptomyces. The sequence goes on along the minus strand of NZ_SKBR01000001.1, from coordinate 473,780 downwards.
AGGGCCGGGCGGGACGGGCGATACCCGACCGGGCTGGGCAGGCAGGGGCGGAGCGGGTCCGAACGGCGGGGAACGGCCCCCGCCGGGGCCGAGCGCGGCGGTGACGGAGGGCGCGATGGCAGTGACACTGGCGGAGGTGGCGGCGCGGGCCGGGGTGTCCACCGCCACCGTCTCCCGGGTACTGAACGGCAACTACCCGGTGGCGGAGGGGACTCGGGAGCGGGTGTTGCGCGCCGTCGCCGAGCTGGAGTACGTCGTCAACGGCCCGGCGAGCGCGCTCGCGAACGCCTCCTCCGACCTGGTGGGCATCCTCGTCAACGACCTCGCGGACCCGTTCTTCGGCATCATGGCCGCCGCCGCGCAGCGCGCGATAGGCGACCCCGGTCCGTCCGCGCGGCACGGCGGCCCCGGCCCCCGGAAGCTCGCGGTCGTCTGCGGCACCGAGGGCTCCCCCGAACAGGAGCTGGACTGCCTGACGTTGCTGCGCCGGCAGCGCGCCGCCGCGGTCATCCTCACCGGCGGGACGGTGGACAGCGCCGTGCACAGCGCCGCGCTCGCCGAACGGCTCCGCCGGATGGCGGCGGACGGCACCCGCGTCGTGCTGTGCGGCAGGCCCCCGCTCCCCCCGGCGGGCGCCGAGGGCGGCCGGGACCGTGGTGTGAAGGGCCCGGAGGGGCCGGGCGGCACCGGATCCGGCGTCGTCACCCTGGAGTTCGACAACCGGGGCGGCGCCCAGGCGCTCACCGAGCACCTACTGGAGCTGGGGCACCGCCGGATCGGCTACCTCGCGGGGCCGGAGGGGCGCACCACCACCCGGCACCGGCTGGAGGGCCACCTGCGCGCGCTGCACGGCGGCCGGGGACGGCCCGGGGACCTGCCGCCGCCCGTGGCGCACTGCGGGTACGACCGGGCTTCCGGCTACCAGGGGGCCCGCGAACTGCTCGGCGCCGCCCCGGGGTTGACGGCCATCGCCGCCGCCAACGACGCGGTCGCGCTGGGTGCCCGCGCGGCCCTGCGGGAACGCGGTCTGCGGGTGCCGGAGGACGTCTCGGTGGCCGGGTTCGACGACCTCCCGTTCAGCGCCGACGCCGCGCTGACCACCGTCCGGCTGCCGCTGCGGGAGGTCGGCGGCTGGGCGGGACGGCTGGCCGTGGGCCACCAACTCCCCCCGGAGGGCGGCGTCTCGACCGTCCGGGCGGAGCTGGTCGTCCGGGACACCACCGCGCCACCGCCCTCCACCCCACCCACCGTGGTGGCTTGGGCTGACGGCTGACCAACCTCCTGACGCTGACTACCAGTTGAGGGCTGGACGCGCGGGGCCGTGCGTGTCCGGGCCCGTCCCGTCGGCGTCCGGTCGTGGAGCGGAGCGCCACGGAGCCGCGATCCCGGCGCTGACGTGCGACAGCCGCCCGGCGGACACCGCCGCGTCACGAATCGGGCGCGTCCGGAGGTCGATCCGGCAGCGGTGCCGTCCCGGGCTTGTGGTCGGGGGCACGGTCTGCTCGGCTGACCCCATGCGACTCGCCTTCTCTACCCTCGGTGTTCCCGGTATGCCCGTTCCCGAGGTGGTCCGCCTCGCCGCCGACGGCGGCTTCGCCGGGGTGGAGCTTCGGGCCCACCCGGAAGAGCCCGTCCACCCGGGGCTCAGCCTGACCCAACGCGTCGACGTGGTGGAGGCGTTCAAGGACGCCGGAGTCGCCGTGCTCTGCGTCGCGGGGTACGCGCGGATGGCCGCCCCCGGCGCCGACGAGCCCGTCCTCGCGGAGACCCGGGCCCTGCTGGAGCTGGCCCGCGACCTCGGCGCCCCCTACGTGCGGGTCTTCCCCGGCGGCGGCGACCCGGCGGAGCCCGGGGCGCCCGGCCTGGCGGAGAGCGACGCGACGGCGGTGCGCCGCCTCTCGCTCGCGGCGCCGCTCGCCGCCGACCTCGGCGTCCGGCTGCTGCTGGAGACGCACGACTCGCACCGCTCCGGGGTCGACGCGGCGCGGGTGCTCGGCGCGGTGCGCCACCCCTCGGCCGGTGCGCTGTGGGACGTGCTGCACACCTGGCGGGCCGGGGAGTCGCCGGAGGCGAGCCTGGACGTGCTCGCCCCGCACCTGGGCTACGTCCAGGTCAAGGACGTCGGCTCGGCGGAGGACCTGACCCCGCTCGCGCCCGGGGACGGCGTACTGCCGCTGGCCGAGGTGCTGTCGGCGCTGGCTGGCCGGGGGCTGGGGGACGGCTGGGTCTGCTGGGAGTACGAGCGGCGCTGGTTCCCCGAGACGCCCGCGCTGCCCGAGCTGCTGCCCGGCGTCCGGCGGCGGCTGCGCGGCCTGCTGGAGACGCCCGCCGGAACCTGAGGCGGCGCACCGGCACCGGTTGACGGGCCCGGACACGGGCACGGGGTGACGGGCCGGGGCGGCGGGAGCGTACGTCGTGGGGGCGGCGGCGGAAACACCCGGCCGGGGAACGCGCGGATCGTGCGTGAGCGGGTCCCGGACCGGGCGCGGACCGGGCGCGCCAGAACGCGGTCATCCTCGGCCGAGACCGGTCAATTCCCGTCACGCTGTGGGCACTTCCCGTCGGTTCCGGGACGTGGGAGCCCGCGCCGTGCTCGGCTCGCCCCATTGACGTATGGCGCGCGGACGCGTCCGGCAGCACGCTGGGACGCGCACGGGCAGCCGGTACCGGGACGGCCGGAGGGTCGAAGATGGGAATCCGCGAGTCACCCACCCCGGCCACGGGGCGGGCGCGGTCGCCCCACCCGGCGGGGTGGACGGCGCGAGGGAGACGGACGGCGGCGGGCACCCTGGTCGCGCTGGCCGTACTCACCACCCCCGCCTGCACCGAGGTCACCCCCGGAGCCGAACAGGACGGCCTGATGGGCGACAGCACGCCCTCCTCGTCCGCCGTCCCCTCCGCACACCACGGTCCCGGCCTGCTGCGGCGCGGCGAGTGCGCCACCCGGCCGCCGTCCCGGGGCGCGGACGCCGCCGGCTCGGGCGTGACCGAGGTGCGCTGCGCCAGCGAGCGGGCCTTCGCCCGGGTCACCGTCCGGCACGAGGGCCGGACGAAGGGCGGCCCGAACTGCCCGGCCCGCACGGACTTCGTGCTGCACATCAACGAGCACCGCCCGGACGTCGACGAGGACGGGGACGGCGGCGTCCCTCTCGGCTACGCCTGTATGCGCCAGCTGGACGGCCCACATCCGGGCGACCCGGGCGCGGGCGGGGGGCCGAACACCATCAGCGGCGACTGTGTGTACACCACCTCGGGCCGCCGCGAGGTCAAGGAGACGCCCTGCGCCGGTGAGGGGGCGCGGGAGCCCGCCTACCGGGTCTTCCGGGTGGTGGAAGGCCGCGCCGACTGCCCGGAGTCCACGGCGCTCTTCGTCGACGTGGGCGGCGACCGCCCGGTGGGCTGTGCCCGCCGTCACTGACCAAGTACCGCCGCGTGGCGGGCCGTTGGCCGCGCAGCCCCACAACAGCGGGTCGCGAGCGGGCCGGAGCGGCTGTCGCGGGCGGCACTGTGCGCCCGGCCCGGGGGGGCGGTCGGCGGCGGAACCTGCCGCGTGACACCGGGAGTTCGCGGGGTTCGCGGGCGTCCCGGAGTCACCGTTCACCCGGGGTGCGCCGGGACGGGCACACGGGTGGGCGCTCAGCCCGGGGTGGCCCCGGGCTGAGCGCGGTGCCTCAGGGGCGGAGGGTCATCGACCGCTCCTGGGGCTTGTCGAGCGCCGGGTTGTGCTGGGTGAGCCGCTTGGGCACCGCCCCCGGCCTCACCTCCTGGTCCACCCCGGCCCACCGCAGCAGGGCGCGGGTGGCGGACTCCCGGTCGTCGGCCGAGAGTTTGGCGATGTTGGCGCCGTGGTTCTGGTCGGGCGCGGTGTAGAGGTACGAGTCCTCGGTGCCCGGTCCGAGCCGGAACGGCTCGGCGCTCCACGGGTCGTTCTCCCCGTTGACGAAGAGCATCTCGGAGGCGTCCTTGCGGACCCACTTGTCGATGTCCTTCATGGCCTTCTTGTCGAAGGACATGGGGATGTCGCGCGGGACGTACGTCCGGGGGACGTTGATGCCCGGGTACTTGCGCACGTCGTCCAGGAGCGGGTCCTCGTAGTCCGGGGAGCCCAGCTGGGTGCCGGCCTGGTAGTAGTACGGCGTGTAGGGGAGCATGCCCTGGTCGGTGCCCGCCTCCCAGCCGCCGATCTCGTTGGCCCAGGTATACAGCTCGTCGGTGGAGGCGTCCCGGGAGGGCACCTCACCGCAGTCGGCGTCCAGGTGGTACTGCCAGTAGCCCCACACCAGGTCCTGCGCGACGATCTCGAAGGCGCGGTCCGCGTCACCCGCCAGCTCGAAGGTGTGGCCCTCCTTCTCGGCCCACTCCTCGATGCGGGGGACGAACTCCTCGCGGCGCTCGAAGATCTCGTGCTGCACGCCGTTCAGCCGGTCGCGGCACTCCTTCGAGCCGACGTTGCGGAAGAACTCCTCGTAGGCGGAGTCCTCCTTGTTGTTCACGTCGTTCGGCGCGACATAGGCGACGGTGCCGTCCATGTCCTTCGGGTAGAAGCGCCGGTAGTAGGTGGCGGTCATGCCGCCCTTGCTGCCTCCGGTGGAGATCCACTTCTGGTCGTAGATGGAGCGCAGGGCGGTGGTGATGCGGTGCTGGTCGCTGGCGGCCTGCCAGATGTCCAGCTTGTTCCAGTCCGCCGGGTCGGGGCGCGACGGGGTGAAGTAGCGGTACTCCATGGAGACCTGGTTGCCGTCCACCAGCTGCGTCGGCTCGCTCCGCGCGGGCTCCTCCCGCAGGCCGTAGCCGGAGGTGAAGAAGACCGTGGGGCGGGTCTCCGAGGTGTGCAGGATGGAGATCCGCTGCTGGAAGGTCTTCCCGTCCGGCTTCCGGTGGTCCACCGGCTGCTCGTAGTTGAGCAGGAAGAAGCGGTAGCCGTCGTCGGTGGGCTGCTCCTCGATGAGGCTCATCCCGGGGACCGCGAGAATCCGGTCCTTGATGTCCTCCCGTGGTTCGGCGGCGGTCGCCGCCCCGGCCGTCAGGCTCCCGGCCCCCACGGTTCCGGCCACCATCGCGAGTGACAGCAGCCATCGGATGGTTCTTCGCATTCGTCCTCCCGTTCACACGGTTCACAGCGGTGGCGTGAACCTATCGGCGTACCGGAGGCTCCGCCAGACCCCCTTCGCACGCCCGCGCGCCGTGCGCCTCCGCTCCGCGCGCCCCCACCCCGAGCCTCCGCCCGGTACCTCCGTCCTGTGCCGTCGGGGACAGCAGGGGTGGCGTGGCGGCGGACGCCAACTCCCCGTCCGCCAGGGGTCGCTGGCCCGGAGACGGACAGAACCGGGCGAGCCGGGAGCGGCCGGGCCGGGCGGCGGGGCCGGTACTAGGCTGCGGGCATGACCGACGCCACCCCGCCGTACCTGGCCACCGGCCCCCGTGGCATGACGCTGCGCGCCTTCCACCGGGTCCCGGAGCACACCCGCTTCGAGGACGCCCAGGTGGGCTACGCGCTGCTGGCGGTCTGGCACCGGGGGCGGGTGCTGCTGGTCCACGAGCGCGAGCGCGGCTGCTGGGAGCTGCCGGGCGGCGGCATCGAGCCGGACGAGACACCTCGGGAGGCCGCCGCGCGCGAACTGCGCGAGGAGACGGGCCAGTTGATCGCCCCTGCGGAACTGCGGTTCGCCGGGTTCACCAAGACCGGCGTCGGCGTGGAGCAACGGCTGCTGTACGGCGCGCTGTTCGTCGGTGAGGTGACCGAGGTGCGGCCGTTCGAGCCGAACACCGAGATCTCCGCGATCCATTGGCGGGCGCCCGGTGAACCGCTGCCGCCCTACGGGCAGGAGCAGACGGTGGACACGTACCTCGTCGCGCGCTGCGGTCCGCCGAGCTGACCCCGCCCGCGCGGCCACTCGCCACGAACTCACCGTTCGCGGGCGTCAGTTCGCGCCGGGCCTCCGGCAAGGGTGCGGTACCCGCGCTCGGGCCCGCACCCCCGCCGTCCCCAACCCCCCTCAGACGGTGACCGGTTCGCCGCCGCCGGAGAAGGTGCGCCACAGCTCCGCGTACCGGCCGTTGTCGGCCAGCAGCCGCTCGTGCGGGCCGTCCTCCACCACCCGCCCGTTGTCGAGCACCACGACCCGGTCGGCGCGCGCCGCGGTGGTCAGCCGGTGGGCGATGACCAGCGTGGTGCGGGTACCGGCGAGCCGGTCGGTCGCCTGGTTGACCAGCGACTCCGTCGCGAGGTCGAGCGCGGCGGTGGCCTCGTCGAGCAACAGCAGGCTGGGGTGGACCAGTTCGGCCCGGGCCAGGGCGATCAGCTGCCGCTGCCCCGCCGAGAGGTTCCGGCCCCGCTCGTCGACCTCGTGCAGGTAGCCGCCGCTGAGCGAGGCGATCATGTCGTGCGCGCCGACCGCCCGCGCGGCGGCCTCCACCTCGGCGTCGGTGGCGTCCGGGCGCCCGTAGGCGATGGCGTCCCGCACCGTGCCGGGGAAGAGGTACGACTCCTGCGGCACGACCCCGAGCCGGTGCCGGTAGGCGGTCAGGTCGAGGTCGCGCAGGTCCACCCCGTCCACCAGCACCGCGCCCGCGCTCGGGTCGTAGTACCGGGCGACCATCTTGACCAGCGTGGACTTTCCCGCGCCGGTCTCCCCGACGAACGCGACGGTCTGCCCGGCCGGGATGGTCAGGTCGACGCCGGACAGCGCCTCCTCCTCCCCGGGCAGACCCTCCGCCGTGGTGTAGCGGAACCGCACGTCCCGGAAGGTGACCTCGCCGCGCAACTCCGGTACCGGGCGGGGCCGTTCCGGCAGCGGCGTGCTGGTCTCCTCCCGCAGCAGGTCCTGGATGCGCCGGAGCGCCACCGCCGCCTGCTGGTAGCCGTCGAACACCTGGGAGAGCTGCTGCACGGGGGCGAAGAACAGCTCGATGTAGAGCAGGTACGCGACGAGCGCGCCCGCCGTCAGCGTGCCGCTGTCGATGCGCCCGGCGCCGACGATCAGCACCACCGCCGTCGACACGTTCGCCAGCAGCTGGACGAAGGGGAAGTAGACGGAGATCAGCCACTGGCCGCGCACCCGGGCCCGCCGGTAGCCGTCGCTGCGCTCGGAGAACCGGTCGGCGCCGCGCTCCTCGGCGCGGAACGCCTGCACCATGCGCAGCCCGGCGACCGACTCCTGGAGGTCCGCGTTGACGCCGCTGATCCGCTCGCGGGCCAGCTCGTACGCGACGACGCTGTGCCGCCGGAACACGATCGTCCCGACGACCAGCAGCGGCAGCGTCGCGAAGACGACGAGCGCCAGCTGGAGGTCGAGCACCAGCAGCGCCACCAGGATGCCGAGGAAGGTGAAGACCGAGACGACGGCGGTGACCAGACCGGTCTGGAGGAAGGTGGACAGCGCGTCCACGTCGGTGGTCATCCGGGTCATCACGGCGCCGGTCAGATGCCGTTCGTAGTAGTCCAGCCCGAGCCGCTGGAGCTGCGCGAAGATCTTCACCCGCAGTGCGTACAGCACCCGCTCACCGGTCCGTCCGGTCAGCCGCATCGACGCGAACTGCGCGGCCCACTGCGCGAGGACCACCAGCAGCGCCAGCGCGGACGCCGCCCACACCGCGCCGAGCGCGCCCCGCTCCACACCGTCGTCGATACCGCTGCGGATCAGCACCGGCAGCAGCAGCCCGAACCCGGCGTCCAGCGCGGCGAACAGCAGCGCCACGCCGAGCGCCGCGCCGAAGCCCCGCAGCAGCCGCCGCAGCCCGTAGGACCGCTCGCGGTGCTCGGCCCGCTCCTCGTCGACGTCCGGGGTGTCGTCGGCGGGCGGCAACGCGGCCACCTTGGCGAGCAGTTCGGGGCTGCCCGGCAGCGCGGCCAGCTCGGCGGTGACGCTGCCGGGCGCGGTGCGCGGCGGGGTCACCCCGGCCGTCCCGGCGCCGCCCCCGGCGCTCCCGGAGGCCCGGCCGGACTCCCGCACCCACAGCTCGGGGGTGACGCCCCCGACGCCGTCGGCCTCCCGGTGGTTGCCGTGCCCGGTCATGCCCGCGGGGTCGCGCGCGACCTCGCCCAGCTCGTCCGGGTCGGTCAGCAGCCTCCGGTAGAGCGCGCAGCGCCCGGTCAGCTCCTCGTGCGTCCCGACGTCCGCCAGCCGCCCGCCGTCCAGCACCGCGATCCGGTCGGCGAGCGCCAGGGTGGACTGCCGGTGGGCGATGAGCAGCGTGGTGCGCCCGGTCATCACCTCGCGCAGCGCCTCGTGGATCTCGTGCTCCACCCGGGCGTCGACAGCGGAGGTCGCGTCGTCCAGCAGCAGCAGCCGGGGGTCGGTGAGCAGCGCCCGCGCGAGGGCGACGCGCTGCCGCTGCCCGCCGGAGAGCGTCATCCCCTGCTCACCGACGACGGTGTCGTAGCCCTCCGGCAGCTCCGAGATGAAACGGTCGGCCTGGGCGGCGCGCGCCGCCTCGCGGATCCGCTCCTCGGTGGCGTCCGGGGCGCCGTAGGCGATGTTCTCCCGGATGGACGAGGAGAACAGGAAGCTGTTCTCGGGCACCAGCCCGATCGCGGAGCGCAGCGAGTCCAGGGTGAGGTCGCGCACGTCGTGGCCACCGACCCGCACCGCCCCACCGGTGACGTCGTAGTACCGGGGCAGCAGCATCGAGACGGTGGACTTGCCGCTGCCGCTCGTACCGACCACGGCCACCGTCTCGCCGGGCGCGATCCGCAGGCTGAAGCCGTCCAGCACCGGCCGCTCCCCCGCCCGGCGCCCCTCGGACCCGGCAGCCCCCGGGTCCGGCGGGTCCGAAGCCTCCGCCGCGCTGTCCGGCTCGCCCACCGGGGTGGCGGCCGTCGGGCCGTAGCCGAAGGTGACGTTGTCGAACTCCACCCCGGCCTCCGCGTCCGGCGGCAGCTCCCGCGCCCCCGGCCGCTCGGACATCTGCGGACGGGTGTCGATCAGCTCGTATATCCGCTCCACCCCGGCCCGCGCCTGCTGACCGACGGTCAGCATCATGGCCAGCATCCGCACCGGGCCGACCAGCTGCGCCAGATAGGTGGAGAAGGCGACGAAGGTGCCCAGGGTGATCGCGCCCCGGGTCGCCATCCAGCCGCCCAGCGCCAGCATCGCGACCTGCCCCAGCGAGGGGACGGCCTGGAGCGCCGGCGTGTACCGGGCGTTCAGCCGCACGGTGCGCAGCCGCGCCGCGAACAGCACCCGGCTGATCGCGCGGAGCTTCCCCGTCTCCTGCCGCTCCTGCCCGAATCCCTTGACCACCCGGACGCCGGTGACGGACCCGTCCACCACCGAGGCCACCGCCCCGGCCTGCTGCTGCGCGTACCAGGTGGCGGGGAACAGCCGGCTCCGGCTGCGGCCGGCTATCCACCACAGCAGCGGGAAGACGGCCACCGACACCAGGGTGAGCAGCGGTGACAGCACCAGCATCACGGCCAGCGCCACCACGAACAACAGGATGTTGCCGATCATCATCGGCACCATGAACAGCAGGCTCTGCACCAGCTGGAGGTCGCTGGTACCGCGCCCGACCACCTGCCCGGTGGACAGCTCGTCCTGCCGACGGCCGTCCAGCCGCAGCACCGCCCGGTGCATCGCGACGCGCATGTCGTGCTGCACGTCCAGCGCGAGCCTTCCCCCGTAGTAACGGCGCACGAAGGTCAGGCCGTAGATCACCACCGCCGCCGCGAGCAGCAGCCCGATCCAGACTCCGAGGCCGCCGTCCCCGCCGACCACCACGTCGTCGATGATCACCTTGGTGAGCAGCGGGATCAGCGCCATCACGGCCATCCCGGCCAGCGAGGCGCCCAGCGCGAGCACCGAGTCCCGCCGGTACCGCCAGCAGTTCGCCGCGAGTCGCCGCGCCCAGCCCCGCGGGGGCGCCGAGCCCTCCTGGGCCACCGAGCCCTCCGGAGCCGCCGGGCCACCGGAGGGCCCGGATATGTGCTCGGGCCGCTCGGCTCGCTTCTCCGTTGCCGCCACGCCACGTCCTTCCCGGTCACTGCCGCTCGTTCTGCCGTCAGGCGGCAACACCCGGGGGTGGGGTTTTCATCCCGCCGCGCCCCCGCGCCACCAACCCGCCACCCCACACCCCGACCGGACCCCGTTGGGACCCTCGCGCCACGGGCCGATCCCCGCCCGTCCGGCGGCCGGACCACCAGCCCACCAGTCCGGCCAACTCCCCGATCGGCGAGCTGACCCGTCCCCGCTCGGCGAGCCCGGAGCCACCCCTCGGGGACTCCCACGCCGCTGGGCCCCCCGGGACGCCGGGGGCTCGGGGACGCCGGGGCGTCCGCTCCTTCGGAGGCTTTCGGAAGCTTCCGGCGGCCTCGGGGTCTTCGGGGCTTCGGGGCCGCGCCTTCGGGGCTTCGGGGCCCGTTCGGTGGGGGCGCGCCCGCCCAGACCAGTGTGCGCCCGCCCCCCAGCGTGCGCTCGCGGGGGCCACCGCGCACGGGCGGCCGGGGGCGCGTCCGGAGCCCAGGGTCGCGGGCACCCCGGGAGCGGGGCGCGGTGGGGCGCTCAGCGGCGGCGCGACGCGGGCCCGTTCACCGGCCCGCGCCCCCCGTACACCCACCCGCGCGGCCCGTCGGCAGGGCCCGCGCCGTCGGCCGTCCGGGTGCCCCGAGTTCGAGGTCCCGGTGCCACCGGTCGTCGTGGGTCCGCCTCAGCGGCCGTACGCGCCGGGCCGCCGCCGCACAGTCGGCGGCCGGGTGTTCAGGCGGCCGCCCCGGACCCGTCGGGCAGCGCTTCGGCCTCCTCGGCGGTACAGCGTGCCGCCACCTCACCCAGCTCCAGACCGAGCACGGCGGCCAGGGCGGCGATGGTGAAGAAGGCGGGTGTCGGCGCCCGGCCGGTCTCGATCTTTCGCAGCGTCTCGGCGGAGATCCCGGCCTGGGCCGCCACCTCGGCCATCGTCCGGGTGCCGCGCGCGGTACGGAGCAGGACGCCCAACTGGCGCCCCCGCTCGCGTTCCAGGGGGGTGAGGGGGTTGCGAACCATGCCGTGATACTAATGCCGGTATAAGAATTGGCGGTATAAGAATTGGATACCGCGAAACCGGAGGGGAAACGATGGTGGAGATCAAGACCGACGCCGCGCTGGAGTCGATGCGCGAGGCCGGGCGGGTGGTCGCGAACATCCTGCGCGCGACCCGGGAGGTGGCCGCCGTCGGCGTCACGCTCCGCGAACTCGACGAGGTGGCCCGCGAGGTCCTGCGCGAGGCCGGGGCCAGCTCCCCCTTCCTGGGGTACCGGCCCACCTTCGCCCCCACCCCCTTCCCGGCGACCATCTGCACGTCCGTCAACGACGCGATCGTGCACGGCGTCCCGGACGGCTACCGGCTGCGGGACGGCGACCTGCTCGGCGTCGACTGCGGGGCCACCCTGGACGGCTGGACGGGCGACGCCGCGACCAGCTTCGTCGTCGGCACCCCGCGCCCGGAGGACGCCGCCCTATTGCGGACCGCCGAGGCGGCCCTGGCGGCCGGGATCGCGGCGGCACGCACCGGCGGCAGACTCGGCGACATCTCACACGCGATCGGCCGGACGACCCGCGCGGCCGGCTACGGCATCCCCGCCGGGTTCGGCGGCCACGGCATCGGTCGCCGGATGCACGAGGACCCGGACGTGCCGAACGAGGGCCGCCCCCACCGGGGTTTCCCCCTCCGCCAGGGGCTGACGCTCGCCATCGAGCCGATGCTGCTGGCGGGCGGAGGCGACGCCTTCCACACGGCGCCGGACGGCTGGACCCTGCGCACCACGGACGGCCGCCGGGCCGCGCACGTCGAGCACACCGTCGCGCTGACCGACGAGGGCCCGTGGATACTCACCGCCCCCTGAGAGCGCGCCCCCACGCCCCGCGAGCCAAGCCCCCGAACCCCAAGCCGCCGGACCCCCGGAAGCCGCCGGCTCCCCGGACGAACCCCGAAACGAGACGAACCCGAAACCGGACGAACCCGCACTTCGAGCCCCCGAACCCGCCGGAACCCGGCACCGGTCACCCCCCAACTCCCGGGCGCTCAGCCCCCGGAGCCAGGGCGGCGAAGTGTCGGCAAAGCGGCCGGGGCGCCCGGTGGGATAACCCGGGCACCCCGGCCGTGGCGGTCTGCGGGTGCGGACAGGCGGGCACCCCCCACGAGGCCGGCTCTGCCGCCCACGGCGCAACACCGCCACCCCGCGGGACTTCGCACCGAAGTCTGCCGACAACCGCCATGCGACGCACATCGACCGAACAGATTCAGTAACGATGTGTGGTAATCACGCATCACTCCGTAATGAACTCCCCGCGCGGCGCCGCTTCCCGCCCGCCGCGCCCACCAGCCGCGCTCCGCGTCGACGCGCTCTTCACCCTTCCCTCACACCCCACGAACACCACCCCGGTATCGACGGTGAATACGGCCGGAAACCACGCGGTCACCGCCCGGGCACACCGGACCCGGGCGGATCGGGAGCAACCGGCCCGCCACCGGGGGCACTTCACGCCTCGCGCGGCGAACCGGCCCGGGGACACCGGCCCCGGCGATCGCCACCTTTCGGACTCCCCGTCCATCAACCACCCCTACGGGCGACAATGGCCGCATGTCACTGCCCTTGCCTCATCGGCTCCCCGCGGCCCCCAGCCGTGCCGAGCTGGTCGAACACCTCGTCCGGACCCGCATCGCGGGCGAGGTCGCCACCCCGCGGGAGAACAACCTCGCCCACTACCGCAAGCTCGCCAACGGCGACCGGCACTACTGGCTCGGGCTGGAGCTGGGCGACCGCTGGGCGGACGAACAGGACGTGCTGGCGGTGATGGCCGAGCGGTGCGGCGTCGTCGACGACCCCGGCCACCGCTCCGGACAGGACACCATCGACCCCGAGTTGACCGTCGCCGCGCTGGACCGCGCCGCGGCAGAGCTGCGCAAGGCGGCCGAGGGGCGCCAGCGGGTACTGCTCGCCACCGGCCACCCCGGCGCGCTGCTCGACATGCACGGCGCGTTCGCGATGGCGCTGAGCGCCGCGGGCTGCGACATCGTCCGGGTGCCGCTCGGACTCTCCGGCGACCCGGGCGTGATCGTCCAGTTCACCGGGGTCGCGGTGCACGAGGGCGGCGCGACGCTCTGGCACACCCACTCCCCGGAGCCGATGAACACCGTGCTGGACGCGCTGGACCGGGAGGGCGAGCCCCCGCCCGACCTGGTGGTGGCCGACCACGGCTGGGCGGGGCGCGCGGGCCAGCGCGGGATCGAGGCGGTCGGCTTCGCCGACTGCAACGACCCCGCGCTCTTCCTGGGCGAGGCCGAGGGCACACTGGCGGTGGTGGTCCCGCTGGACGACCACGTGGTCAACCCGCGCTACTACGAGCCGATGACCGCCTACGTACTGCACGCGGCGGGGCTCGACGCCTGACCGCCCCCACACGGCGGCCGGGCTGACGCGTCCGAGGCCGCCCGCCGCCACGCGCCCCGCCGCCACACACCGATACCCGGAGACGGGGACAGGGGATACGGGAGCCACAGCGATACGGGGTACGGGGACGCGCCATCAGCTCCCGCGCGGCACCCGTACGACGCCCTCCTGGATGACCGTGATCGCCAACTCGCCCTCCCTGGTGTAGATCCGGCCCTGGGCGAGCCCCCGGCCGCCCTGCGAGGTCGCACTCTCCTGGTCGTAGAGCAGCCACTCATCCGCGCGGATCGGCCGGTGGAACCACATGGCGTGATCCAGGCTCGCGCCCACCACGTCCCCCACCGTCCAGCCGCCCCTGCCATGCGCCAGCAGCACGGAGTCGAGCAGCGTCATGTCCGAGACGTACGTGGCGAGGCAGAGATGCAGCATCGGGTCGTCCCGCTCGCCGTCCAGCTTCCCGTTGGTGCGGAACCAGACCTGCGAACGCGCCTCGCGTGGCTCGCCCTTGCTGGCGAACGGCGGCGCCTCGACGTACCGCAGGTCCACCGCGCCCCGCGCCTCCCGCAGCCGCCGCGCCACTCCCGGATCGTGGAAGAGGTGGGCGTAGCGGTCGAGGGTCGCCTCGGAGGTGGGCAGCGTCTCCGGGTCCGGCGCCGCCGGCATCGGCTCCTGGTGCTCCAGCCCCTCCTCGGCACTCTGGAAGGAGGCGGAGAGGTGGAAGATCGGCGCTCCATGCTGCACCGCGACCACCCGCCGGGTGGTGAAGGAGCGGCCGTCCCGGATCCGGTCGACGGTGTAGACGATCGGGGCCCCGGCGTCCCCCGGGCGCAGGAAGTACGCGTGCAGCGAGTGCGGCAGCCGCCCCTCCGGCACCGTGCGGCACGCCGCCACCAGCGCCTGCGCTGCCACCTGGCCGCCGAAGACCCTGGGCACCACGGACGCACGGCTGCGTCCCCGGAAGATGTCCCGCTCGATCCGTTCCAGGTCCAGCAGGTCGAGCAGCGAGGACAGTTCTTGGTTCATGCACGCGATTCTGCCCGGCGAAGGGCACCTGGGCTCGCGTCCCGTGCCACTGCCGGGGCGACGACCGCGTCACACCGGCCACCCGCCCGTCCGACAGCGCGGCCGCGCACCACCGCCTCCGTCACCGCGCCCACGGCCCGCGCGCTCACAGGCCCATCGACTTCGCGATGATCGACCGCATGACCTCGCTGGTGCCGCCGTAGATCCGGGTGACCCGGGTGTCCGCGTACAGCCCGGCGATCGGGTACTCCAGCATGTAGCCGTAGCCGCCGTGCAGTTGGAGGCAGCGGTCGATGACCCTGGCGGCCAGTTCGGTGGTGAACAGCTTCGCCGAGGCGGCGTCGGCGGCGGTCAGCTCCCCCGCGTCGTGGGCGTCGAGCGCGCGGTCGACGACCGCCTGCATCGCGTCCACGTCCGCCTTGCAGTCCGCCAGGACGAACTTGGTGTTCTGGAAGGAGGCGACCTCCTTACCGAAGACGGTCCGCTCCCGGACGTACTCGTGCGCGAAGCGCACCGCGGCGGCCGACTGCGCGTACGCGGAGACGGCGATGCCCAGCCGCTCCTGCGGCAGGTTGTGCGTCAGATAGCCGAAGGCCAGCCCCTCCTCGCCCAGCCGATCCTCCACCGGGACCCGCACGTCGGTGAAGGACAGCTCCGCGGTGTCCGAGGCCCGCAGCCCCAGCTTCTCCAGCTTCCGACCGACGGCGTAGCCCTCACTCCGGGCGTCCACGGCCAGGATGGTGATCCCCGCCCTGCGGTCCTCCGGGGTCGGCGGGGCGGTGCGGCAGCACACCAGCACCCGGTCGGCCTGCGCACCACCGGTGATGAAGGTCTTCGTGCCGTTCAGCACGTAGTGCCCGCCGTCCGCGGAGAGGGTGGCGGTGGTCCGCATCCCGGCGAGGTCGGAGCCCGTACCGGGTTCGGTCATGGCGATCGCCGTCATCATCCGGCCCGAGACGAACTCCGGCAGCCAGCGCTTCTTCTGCTCCTCGGTGCCGTACGCCAGGAGGTAGGGCAGACAGAGCGCGGTGTGCACACTGGAGCCGCCGAAGCTGACCCCTGCCCGGGCGCACTCCTCGGTGAGGATCGCGTTGAACTTGAAGCTGGACTCCCCGGCGCCGCCGTACTCCTCCGGCACCTGGATCCCGAAGATCCCCAACTCGCCCAGCCGGGCGTAGAACTCCCGGGGCACTCGGCCCTCCCGCGCCCAGTCCCCGAAGTGCGGGACGACCTCGGACGCGATGAACTCCCGCAGGGTGGTCCGGAACGCCTCGTGGTCCTCGTTGAACACCGTACGCCGCACAGTTCGCCTCCTGTCACCGTGGGCTAAGCGCTTGCTCAGTTGTCGACGGTACCGAGGCCCACCCGGGCTGTCCAGAGCCGTCACACCCACGGAGCAACGCCGGACCGGCGGCGGGTCAGCGCCGGATCGGCACCCGCCACGGCGGCGCCCGAGAACCCGGACACGGGAGAGCGAGCGGGGACGATCCGGCTGGCCCGGCGGATCCGGAACCGGCCTGGGCGACGGCGGAGCCAGCCCGGACGGTCACCGGGCGGCACCCCTCAGGAGGAGGCCGGAGCGCCGCCCCCGGGATCGACGGAAGGAGCGTCGGCGGCCTGGGCGGGCGCGGCGGCGGCGAGCGCCCCCCGCGCGAGCCGGTGCAGCAGAGCGGCC
Organism: Streptomyces sp. AJS327; assembly: GCF_013450295.1. Taxonomy (GTDB): domain Bacteria; phylum Actinomycetota; class Actinomycetes; order Streptomycetales; family Streptomycetaceae; genus Streptomyces. The sequence continues at coordinate 457,716 of NZ_SKBR01000001.1, read as the reverse complement.
ATGGTGGCCCGGCCGGGCAGCGCGGAGGCGCCGCTCAGGTGCGGCGTGGAGTTCAGCAGCCCGAAGACGGTGTGCACCGAGACCCGCGCCTCCAGCTCGGTCAGCCCCGGATACAGTGCCCGCACCGCGTCCACCCACAACTCGACGTACTGCCGCTGGAGCTGCCGGACCCGCCGCCGGTCGCTCTCGCGGAGCCGGTCCAGCTCGCGGTCGTGCAGGGTGATGAGGAAGCGGTCGTCGAGAGCGAAGTCGATATGGCCGCGGATCAGGGAGTCCAGGGTGGCCTCCGGATCCAGGCCGTCCGCGACGGCCGCCTCCATCCGCTCCCGGCCGCCGCGCTGGAGCCGCTCGCTGATGCCGACCAGCAACTCGGCCAGCATCGCGTCCTTCCCGGCGAAGTGCCGGTAGAGGCCGGGGCCGCTGATGCCGACGGCCGCCCCTATCTCGTCCACCCCCACGCCGTGGAAGCCGCGCTCGGCGAAGAGGCGGGCGGCCTCACGGAGGATCTGCTCGCGGCGGCTGGACCCGGGAGGGTGCACGGGGGGATGGGTGCGCATGCCCACCATTGTAGACAGGGGCGTTAATGAACGTTAACCTGCTGGCCGGTGGTTAACGTCCACTAACTGCCGTGGTCAGGTCGTGGTCAGTGGGTAAGGGGGCGTGTGGAGATGGCGGAACGGACCGTGGCGCTGGAGCGCGGAGGGCCGGTGCTGAGCAGCGCGGTCGATCCGGCGTCCGAGGCCGCCCGGGCGAACGAGACCGCACACCGCGAGCTGGTGGCCACCCTGCGCGAGAAGCTCGCGCGGGCCCGGCTGGGCGGCGGCGAGCGGGCCCGGGAACGGCACACCGCGCGCGGCAAGCTACTGCCCCGGGAGCGGGTGGACACCCTGCTCGACCCGGGCTCCCCCTTCCTGGAGCTGTGCCCCCTCGCGGCCGAGGGGATGTACGGGGGCGCGGCCCCCGCCGCCGGGGTGATCGCCGGGATCGGCCGGGTCTCCGGCCGTGAGGTGCTGGTGGTGGCCAACGACGCCACCGTCAAGGGCGGCACCTACTACCCGATGACGGTCAAGAAGCATCTGCGCGCCCAGGAGATCGCGGCGGAGAACCGGCTGCCCTGCGTCTATCTCGTGGACTCCGGCGGCGCCTTCCTCCCGATGCAGGACGAGGTCTTCCCGGATCGCGAGCACTTCGGGCGGATCTTCTACAACCAGGCGCGGATGTCCGGCGCCGGGATTCCACAGATCGCGGCGGTGCTCGGCTCCTGCACCGCCGGAGGCGCCTACGTCCCGGCGATGAGCGACGAGGCGGTGATCGTCCGCGAGCAGGGCACCATCTTCCTGGGGGGACCCCCGCTGGTGAAGGCCGCCACCGGGGAGGTCGTCACCGCGGAGGAGCTGGGCGGCGGCGAGGTGCACTCCCGGATCTCCGGGGTCACCGACCACCTCGCGGAGGACGACGCGCACGCCCTGCGGCTGGTGCGGCAGATCGTCTCCACCCTCCCCGGCTCCCCCGGCCCGTCCGAACTGCCGTGGGAGGTGCGGCCGGTCGAGGAACCGGCCGTCGATCCGGCCACGCTCTATTCCGCCGTCCCCGCCGACTCCCGCACCCCGTACGACGTCCGCGAGGTCATCGCCCGCGTGGTGGACGGCTCCCGGTTCCACGAGTTCAAGGCGGAGTACGGCACCACCCTGGTCACCGGCTTCGCCGCGATCCACGGCCACCCGGTGGGTGTGGTGGCCAACAACGGGATCCTGTTCGCCGAGTCGGCGCAGAAGGGCGCGCACTTCGTCGAGCTGTGCGAGCAACGCGGTATCCCCCTGCTCTTCCTCCAGAACATCTCCGGCTTCATGGTCGGCAGGGACTACGAGGCGGGCGGTATCGCCAAGCACGGCGCCAAGATGGTCACCGCCGTCGCCTGCGCACGGGTCCCGAAACTGACCGTCGTGATCGGCGGCTCGTACGGAGCGGGCAACTACTCGATGTGCGGCCGGGCCTACAGCCCCCGCTTCCTGTGGATGTGGCCGAACGCGAAGATCTCCGTGATGGGCGGCGAGCAGGCCGCCTCGGTCCTGGCCACCGTCAAGCGGGACCAGTTGGAGGCGCGCGGCGAGGAGTGGAGCGCGGAGGACGAGGAGGCGTTCCGCGCTCCGGTGCGGGCGCAGTACGAGGAACAGGGCAACGCCTACTACGCCAGTGCCCGGCTCTGGGACGACGGCGTGATCGACCCGATGGAGACCCGGACGGTGCTGGGGCTGGCCCTCACCGCCTGCGCCAACGCGCCGCTCCCGCGGCGCGATCCGTCCGCGCCCGGCTTCGGCGTGTTCCGGATGTGAGGGGGCCGCGGTGCCGGAGGAGCGGGGAATGACGGCGCGTCCGGAAGGACCGGAGAGAGCGGAAAGAGGAGCCATGTTCGACACGGTGCTGGTGGCCAACCGCGGGGAGATCGCGGTGCGGGTCATCCGTACGCTCCGGGCGATGGGCATCCGCTCCGTCGCCGTGTACAGCGACGCGGATGCCGGGGCACCGCACGTACGGGCGGCCGACACCGCGGTGCGGCTGGGTCCGGCGGCTGCCTCGGAGAGCTACCTCTCCGTCGAGCGGCTGCTGGAGGCCGCCGCCCGCGCCGGCGCCCAGGCGGTCCACCCGGGGTACGGCTTCCTCGCGGAGAACCCGGCCTTCGCGCGGGCCTGCGCGGAGGCCGGGCTGGTCTTCGTGGGGCCGCCCGCCGAGGCGGTGGAGCTGATGGGCGACAAGATCCGTGCCAAGGAGACGGTGCGTGCCGCCGGGGTGCCGGTGGTGTCCGGCTCCTCGGGCAGCGGTCTGGACGACGCCCAACTCGCCGCCGCGGCCCGGGAGATCGGCCCGCCGGTGCTCCTCAAGCCGTCGGCGGGCGGCGGTGGCAAGGGCATGCGGCTGGTGCGGGAGCTGTCGGGGCTGGAGTCCGAGATCGCGGCGGCCCGCCGGACGGCGCTCGGCGCCTTCGGGGACGGCACCCTGCTGGTGGAGCGGTGGATCGAGGGCCCGCGGCACATCGAGATCCAGGTCCTGGCCGACGGTCACGGCACCGTGCTGCACCTCGGGGAGCGCGAGTGCTCGCTCCAGCGCCGCCACCAGAAGATCATCGAGGAGGCCCCCAGCCCGCTGCTGGACCCGGCCACCCGTGCCGCGATGGGCGAGGCGGCGGTGGAGGCCGCCCGGTCCTGCGGCTACCGCGGGGCGGGCACCGTGGAGTTCATCGTCCCGGGGGGCGATCCGGGGGCGTACTCCTTCATGGAGATGAACACCCGCCTCCAGGTGGAGCACCCGGTGACGGAACTCGTGGTGCGGCTTCCCGGCGGGGAGGCGCTGGACCTCGTGGAGTGGCAGCTGCGGGTCGCCGCCGGCGAGCCGCTGCCCTGGCGCCAGGAGGACATCACCCTGAGCGGGCACGCCGTGGAGGCGAGGATCTGCGCCGAGACCGCCCGGCTCGGCGCCGAGGAGGGCGGGGGCGAGCGCGTGGACTTCCTCCCGGCCGCCGGTACCGTCCTGCGCCTGCGGGAGCCGCGGGGCCCCGGAGTTCGTACCGACTCGGGTCTCGCCGAGGGCACCGAGGTCGGCACGGACTACGACCCGATGCTCTCCAAGATCATCGCGCACGGCCCGGACCGCGCCGCGGCGCTGCGGGCGCTGCGGGCCGCGCTGGCCGACAGCGCGCTGCTCGGCGTCGACACCAACACCGGGTTCCTGCGGCGGCTGCTGGACGAACCGGCGGTGCGCGCGGGCGAGTTGGACACCGGCCTGGTGGACCGCGCGGCCGCCGCGCTGGTCCCCCGGGAGGTTCCCGAGTCGGTGTACGCGGCGGCGGCGCTGCTGCGCCAGGCCGCGCTGGAACCGGAGTCCGGCGCCGGGTGGGTCAGCCCGTTCGCCGCCACCTCCGGCTGGCGGCTGGGCGGTGAGCCCGCCTGGACGCTCCACCCGCTGCGGGTGCCCGGGCACGAGCCGGTCACCGTGGCGGTGCGTGGCTCGTCCCGGGATGCCGAGGTGCGGGTCGGCGCCGCGGAGCCGGTGTCCGCGGGCCTGTCGACGGACGCCGCGGACCCGGGCGAGGTGTGGCTGCGCTGGTCCGGCGTCACCCGGCGGTTCGGTCACGCGATGGTGCGGGACGGGTGCTGGCTGGGGTGCGAGGGCGACGCCTGGCAGGTCCGGGACGTCGACCCGGTGGAGGCGGCGTTGCGGGACGCGGCCTCGGCACACGGCGCCGACGCGCTGACCGCGCCGATGCCGGGCACCGTCACCGTGCTCAAGTCGGCGGTGGGGGACGCGGTCACGGCCGGTCAGGGGCTGCTGGTGGTCGAGGCGATGAAGATGGAGCACGTCATCACCGCCCCGTTCGACGGCACCGTCACCGAACTCGACGTCACCGTCGGCAGCACGGTCGCGATCGACCAGGTACTCGCCGTCGTGGAGCCGCACGAACCGGCCGCCGCCGGCGAGGACCCCCCGGCGCCCGGAGGCGCGGCACGGCCGGCCGGCGAGGTCCCGCCACCCGGTTCGGGTCCGGGCGACGCTCCCCGGGGGGCGTCCCGTGAGGCGGTCAAGGAGGCGGACGCATGACGGCGCAGGGACTTCCCACCCCCGTGCGGGCCGAGGGGCTGCCCTCTCACGTGGAGATCTACGAGGTCGGCCCGCGGGACGGCCTTCAGAACGAGTCCGCGACCATCCCGGTGGAGGTCAAGGCGGAGTTCATCCACCGCCTGACGGAGAGCGGGCTGCGCACCGTGGAAGCCACCAGCTTCGTGCACCCCAAGTGGGTTCCGCAGCTGGCCGATTCGGCGGAGCTGTACCCCCGGCTCACCGGGCTCGCGGGCGTCCGGCTGCCGGTGCTGGTGCCGAACCTGCGCGGTCTCGACCGCGCGCTGGAGCTGGGCGTCCGGGAGATCGCGGTCTTCGCGAGCGCGACCGAGTCCTTCGCCCGGGCCAACCTGAACCGCACGGTCGACGAGTCGCTGGCCATGTTCGAGCCGGTGGTGCGCCGCGCCGCCGAACACGGCCTGCCGGTCCGCGGCTACGTCTCGATGTGCTTCGGCGACCCGTGGGAGGGCCGGGTCCCGGTCGAGCGGGTGGTCCGGATGTGCCGGGCCCTGCGGGACATGGGCTGCGGCCAGTTGAGCCTGGGGGACACCACGGGCGTCGCCACCCCGGGGCAGGTGGTGGCGCTGCTGCGGGCGCTGGACGAGGCCGGGCTGCCGCCCGGCGGCCTCGCGGTCCACTTCCACGACACCTACGGACAGGCGCTGGCGAACACCCTCGCCGCGCTCCAGTCCGGAATCACCACGGTCGACGCCTCGGCGGGTGGCCTGGGCGGCTGCCCGTACGCCAAGAGCGCCACCGGGAACCTCGCCACCGAGGACCTCGTGTGGATGCTGAACGGCCTCTCCATCTCGACCGGTGTCTCCCTCGACCACCTCAGCGCCACCAGCGCCTGGCTGGCGCGGCGGCTGGGCCGTCCCAGCCCCTCCCGTACCGTCAACGCGCTCACCGGCGCGTCCTCCTCTCCTGACTCCCAGAAGGAGTGAGCACCATGGCTCTCGACCACCGGCTCTCCGCCGAACACGAGGAACTGCGCCGCACCGTCGAGCAGTTCGCGAACGACGTCGTCGCGCCCAAGATCGGCGCCTACTACGAGCGGCACGAGTTCCCGTACGACATCGTGCGGCAGATGGGCGAGATGGGCCTGTTCGGGCTGCCGTTCCCCGAGGAGTACGGCGGGATGGGCGGCGACTACCTCGCCCTCTGCCTGGCGCTGGAGGAGCTGGCGCGGGTGGACTCCAGCGTCGCCATCACTCTGGAGGCCGGGGTCTCGCTCGGCGCGATGCCGATCTTCCGCTTCGGTACCGAGGAGCAGAAGCGCGCCTGGCTGCCGAAGCTCTGCTCCGGCGAACTGCTGGGCGCCTTCGGGCTGACCGAGCCGGAGTGCGGCTCGGACGCGGGCGGCACCCGCACCACCGCCGTGCTGGACGAGGAGCGCGGCGAGTGGGTGATCAACGGCTCCAAGTGCTTCATCACCAACTCGGGGACGGACATCACCGGGCTGGTCACCGTCACGGCCGTCACCGGCCGCAAGGAGGACGGCTCGCCCCGGATCTCCACCGTGATCGTGCCCTCCGGCACCCCCGGCTTCACCGTGGCCGAGCCCTACTCCAAGGTCGGCTGGAACGCCTCGGACACCCGGGAGCTGTCCTTCTCCGACGTGCGCGTCCCGGCGGCCAACCTGCTGGGCGAGGAGGGCCGGGGCTACGCCCAGTTCCTGCGCATCCTGGACGAGGGCCGGATCGCCATCTCGGCGCTCGCCACCGGGCTGGCGCAGGGATGTGTGGACCAGTCCGTGGAATACGCCAGGACCCGCACCGCGTTCGGACGCCCCATCGGCACCAACCAGGCGATCCAGTTCAAGCTGGCCGATATGGAGATGCGCGCGCACACCGCGCGGGTCAGCTGGCGGGACGCGGCCTCCCGGCTGCAGGCGGGTGAGCGGTTCAAGAAGGAGGCCGCGCTGGCGAAGCTGTACTCCTCCGAGATCGCGGTGACCAACGCGCGGGAGGCCACGCAGATCCACGGCGGGTACGGCTTCATGAACGAGTACCCGGTGGCGCGCATGTGGCGGGACTCCAAGATCCTGGAGATCGGCGAGGGCACCAGCGAGGTCCAGCGGATGCTGGTGGCCCGGGAGTTGGACCTGCCGAGGTAACGCCGGACGGCTCGCGGTGACCCGGCCGGGGAAGCCGGGTCACCGCCCCGACCACCCCACGGATCAGTTCCTCACGGCCACACGGATCCGTGGGACGTCGGATACTCGTTCCCATGGCGGAGATTCTTCAGCGGACGGGCTCCTGGACCTTCGACGGCGACACCCTGCGCATAGTCCCCGGCAGCGGCAAGCAGGTGCAGCCGTTACGGAAGTCGCTCGGCGAGGTCGCCGTGCCGCTCGCCGCGATCAGCGGGATCTCCTTCGAACCGGGCGGCAGGAAGCCCGGACGGCTGCGGCTCCGGATGCGGCGCGGCGCCGATCCGGTCACGGAGGTCGCCGGGACCAAGCTGCCCGACGCCTCCGACCCGTACCAACTGCCGGTGGAGCGGGACCGTTCCGGCGCCGCCGAGTACCTCGCCGACGAGGTGCGTTACGCGCTGCTGCTGGAGCAGGTCCCCGTCAACGAGCCCTGTGACCGGTTCCTCCTGCCTGGCCCAGCCATCCCGATCACCGCCAACGGCACCGACGGCAGCGCCACCTTCGACGGCGAGCACGTCCAGCTCACCTGGAACTGGATGGCGGAGGACACCAAAACGACGGCGGGCTCCCGGAAGATCGCCCTCGACGACCTGCGCGCGGTGGAGTGGACCCCGGCTATCGGTCTGGAGCACGGCAGCGTCCGCATCCATCCCGTGGGGGACCAGCCCGCGCTGAAACCGGAGCACGACCCGAACTGCCTGCTGCTCTGGGGAATACGCCAGGCCCGCGAGACGAGCGACGCGGTCCTCTTCGCCGCCGCCGTCACCGCGTGCCTGCCCCATCCGCACGCCCCCACCCCCGAGAGCGCCCCCACCGGCGAGGCGGCACAGCCGAAGGCGCTGGAGGACGGCGGCGCGTCCGGCGAGGAACACGACGTACTCCTGCGGCGCCTGGAGGGGCTCGCCAGACTGCACCGCGGTGGGGTGCTGACGGACGAGGAGTTCAGCGCCGCCAAGCAGGCCGTCCTCAGCCACTTCTGAACCATCCCGCCCCACCAGCCGACAGGAACCCCGCCCCGTCTCCCCGCCGGCCTCCCCCGCGTCGCTCCTCCACCCCTCCACCAACGGCACCTATCACCCATAACGACGCACACCCCGGACAGCGCTCCACTAAGCCGCAACACCGCATCAGACTTCCGATACCACCCATATCCCCCCACCGCACGCACCCTCTCCGAGCGATATCGCACACACCTGCCCGAAAGCGGGCAGATTTCTTGCTATCTCCCCCGCCGAACGTCGAGTATCGAGGGATGCCTTCGGCCCACCCGTCCACCCATGACGACCTCATCGACCACCTCGCCCGCTCGACCCCCCTCCAGCGAGGCGAGGCGGCCCGGGTCGTCCTGGACGTTCTGGCGTACTTCAGCGAACCGGCCGAGGAGTTCGTCCGTCGGCGCCACCGCGAACTCCAGTCCCGGGGGCTGACGAACACAGTGATCTTCGAGCGCATCGCCAGCGAACTCCCACACCGCGCGGTGGCGCCACCGGAGCTGTCGACACGGCAACTGCGCCGCATCGTGTACGGCTGAACGACCGGAGGCGGCCCGGCCGTCCACACCCACGCCCGTCCCACCCAACCAGCCCGGCCCCGCCCTCGGGCCCACCCCGACGGCAGAGCGCCCCCGACAGGCCACGGGCACCCCACGGGGCGCGAACACGGGGCACCGACATGACCGGACCACCGGGACCGAACGGGATAATCCCGAAACAGCGAACCCGACGAACACGGTGAACACCGCGAACACCGTGAATTACCGCGAACGCCGTGTACGGGGCAAGCACAGCGAGAAGAACAACCAGGGCAGATAACCCAAGTAGGACAGACAGAACGAACACCGCAGGCAGAGCAAGCAACGACCGTAGGTAGAGCAAGCGGACCAGCACGGCGGGTAGCGCGCGTACGGCGCGTCACCGCGCCGGATCGGGGTTCTCGGCGGGCGAGCACGCCCAGGTCGAGCCGGGCCCGTCAGCACCACCGTCACGTCGAGGGAGAGGCAGGCAGAACAGCATGTGCGGAATCGTGGGGTACATCGGCAAACGTGAGGCCGCTCCGCTGCTGCTGGAGGGGCTCCAGCGGCTGGAGTACCGAGGCTACGACTCGGCCGGTATCGCCATCCACAGCAGCGGCACCGGCCGGAGCGCGGGCCTCAAGACGGCCAAGACCAAGGGCCGGGTGCGGGACCTCGGCGACCGGCTGCCGAAGCGGTTCGCGGGCCGTACCGGCATCGCGCACACCCGCTGGGCGACCCACGGGGCCCCGAGCGACACCAACGCCCACCCCCATCTGGACGCCGACGAGAAGGTCGCCGTCGTCCACAACGGGATCATCGACAACGCCTCCGAGCTGCGGACGCGGCTGGGTGCCGAGGGGGTGACGCTGGTCTCGGAGACCGACACCGAGGTGCTGGCCCACCTCATCGCCCGCTCCGAGGCGGACTCGCTGGAGGCGCGGGTGCAGGAGGCGCTGCGGCATGTCGAGGGCACGTACGGCATCGCGGTGCTGCACGCCGACTTCCCGGACCGCGTCGTGGTGGCACGCAACGGTTCGCCCGTGGTGCTGGGCATCGGCGAGCACGAGATGTTCGTCGCCTCGGACGTCGCGGCCCTCGTCTCGCACACCCGTCAGGTGGTCACCCTGGACGACGGCGAGATGGCCACCATCACCGCCGACGACTACCGCACCTACACCACCGAGGGCTCGCGCACCTCGGCCGCTCCGGAGACCGTGGAGTGGGCCGCCGAGTCCTACGACATGGGCGGTCACGACACCTACATGCACAAGGAGATCGCCGAGCAGGCCGAGGCGGTCGACCGGGTGCTGCGCGGGCGTATCGACGACCGGTTCGCCACCGTGCACCTGGGCGGGCTCAACCTGGACGCCCGCGAGGCGCGCACCATGCGCCGGGTGAAGATCCTCGGCTGCGGCTCGGCGTACCACGCGGGGATGATCGGCGCCCAGCTGATCGAGGAGCTGGCCCGGATCCCGGCGGACGCCGAGCCCGCGAGCGAGTTCCGCTACCGCAACCCGGTGGTCGACCCGGACACCCTCTACATCGCGGTGAGCCAGTCCGGCGAGACCTACGACACCCTCGCCGCCGTCCAGGAACTCAAGCGCAAGGGCGCACGGGTGCTCGGGGTGGTGAACGTCGTGGGCTCCGCCATCGCCCGGGAGGCGGACGGCGGCGTCTACGTCCACGCGGGGCCCGAGGTGTGCGTCGTCTCCACCAAGTGCTTCACCAACACCGCCGTGGCCTTCGCCCTGCTCGCACTGCACCTCGGCCGCATCCGCGACCTGTCCGTCGCGGACGGCAAGCGGATCATCGCCGGGCTGCGCAGGCTGCCGGAGCAGATCGCCCAGATCATGGGCGAGGAGGACGGGATCGAGGCGCTCGCGCAGGATTACGCGAAGGCCCAGAGCATGATGTTCGTGGGCCGGGTCCGGGGCTTCCCGGTGGCGCTGGAGGCGTCGCTCAAGCTCAAGGAGGTCTCGTACATCCACGCCGAGGCGTATCCGGCCTCGGAGTTGAAGCACGGGCCGCTCGCGCTGATCGAGCCCGCCGTGCCGACGGTCGCGATCGTCCCGGCCGACGAGCTGGCGGACAAGAACCGCGCCACCCTGGAGGAGATCAAGGCCCGCAGCGGCACCATCCTGGCCATCGCGCACGAGCAGCAGGAGAAGGCCGACCACACGCTGGTGGTCCCGCGCAACGAGCCCGAGCTGGACCCGGTGCTCATGGGCATCCCGCTCCAACTGCTCGCCTACCACACCGCGTTGGCGCTCGGCCGGGACATCGACAAGCCCCGCAACCTCGCCAAGTCCGTGACGGTGGAGTAGCGACGACCCGGCCGCCCGGCCGCTCCGGCGAACCCGGCGGGGCGGCGCTGGCACGGCCCTGGGCCGCACGGTGGGGGACGCACGGTCGCGGGACGGCACCCGGCCCCGTGGCGTCCAGGCGGTCAGCTGACCGTCGAACGCCCGCTCCCACGGACCCGGTTGACGCTCCACGGCCCCGCCGCCGGGACGGGCGGGGCCAGGGCCGGAGAAAGCGATAGGCGGAATCCCGCGCAGGCCACCAACTGCGCGGGATCCCGCCTCCCCTGTGCCGGCGTCGCCCATTACGCCGGCGGTGGGCTGCTGGACAGGACCGTCACCTCCTGCCCGGCAGCACGCCTCACGTGCGGTCGCCGCCCGGTGGCGGGCGGCCCTGCCTGCTATATGCCCCTCCTCACAAGCGCACAACCCACCTGCGCGCACCGCGAGTTGGACACGCCTCCGGTTCCGGTACCACCCGGCGGCGCCCCCGGGAGAACCGGGACGTCAGAGGCCCGGGGGACGGTTGGGATCTCCCCGGTCCGAACTCCACGACGAAAGCGGAACGCCTGCCTCAACGCCGCGCACCCCCGTACGCCCCACCGTCCACCGAACCGACACCCAACGAACCGCACCCCGACGGGCGATGACGGACCGGCGATGGCGGCCACGAGGAGCGCGAGCACCGGCGGACGGGCACGGAGAGCGGATGGGGCGAACGAACCCGGCGAACGGGCACGGAGAGCGGACGGGGGCGGAGGGGACGGACACCGAACGCCCCGGCGGGGAACCGGCGTTGGGCGCACGGAGGCGCCAACGGCCCCACACGACCCGGGGAGCACGGCGAGGCGCGGCTCAGGGGATGACGACCACGGGGCGCTGGGCCCGGCGCGCCAGCCGTCCGGCGACCGAGCCGAACATCCGCCCCACGAGCCCCTGCGTCGAGCCGACGACGATGGCGTCGGCCTCGTACTCCCGCCCGACCTCCTCCAGTTCGTGGCAGATGTCGCCGCCGCGCTCCACCAGGATCCAGGGCACCTCGGCGAGATGGTCGGCGCAGGCCAGCTCCAGTCCGAGCACCTCCGTCCGGTGGTCGGGCACCTCCACGAAGACCGGCGGCTCGCAGCCCGCCCAGACGGTGGTGGGCAGCCGGTTGGCGACGTGGACGATGATCAGGCCGGAGCCGGAGCGGCAGGCCATGCCGATGGCGTAGGCGAGGGCACGTTCGCTCGACGTGGAGCCGTCGAACCCCACGACGACTCCGTGCTGGAACGCCGGATCGACGGAGTGCCGCTCGTCCTCCGCCGTCTCATGCTGGGCCGTCGGATCAGCAAGCTGCTTGCGGTCCGCTGGGTCGGGAATCTCGTGTCCGGCCATGGCTGTCTCGACGAAGGGCTGCCTCTGCGTGGAGGGAACGGATGAACCTGCCGGATCCGTAGGACCCGCGCGAACTCGCACGAGTCTGTTCGGACCTGAGAGCTTCTGGTGTTGTCGCTGACCACCTGGTGGTGGGTTCTTACGGCTGTGCGGTGAAGCTGGGGCGGGGGAACAGCCGCGGGACGGATGAAACACCCCAACCGGGCTGTTACCCCCAGAGTACGGTCGCACTCCTCCCATGCCCAGGCTTCCGCCGAGGGCCCGGGGAAGCGGACCGGACCCGGAGCATGCCCCAGCAACGGGCGGCACGCAACGTACCGCCGTGCTCCTTACAGCCCATCCACCGCCCTCCCGCGGCCCGGCGGGGACACGAGGCGCCCGCGACACCGCTCCGACCGGCGCCGCGCCGTCGACTCCCCCGGCACGTCCCGGCGGCCGTCCACCGAGGCGCCAGCGGACGCTCCCCGCACCCCGGAGCGCCAGACACCCGCGCCCGCCGCGCGCCCGCCGGGCCCCCGCCCACGCGCCGAGCCGTCTCCCGTCCGCCCGGCGGCCTCGCGCGCGCCGGTGGCACCTCGGGCCCGCACCGGGCCGCCGGGGGCGGTCAACCGCTGACGGAGGGCCGCACGCCCCCTCCCGGCGGGCTTTCCGTCATCTGTTCCCATCGGAGGACCCCTCCGGGCTGGGTGAGGCGGACACTCGGGGCCGAGCGGTGGACACGGAGTGTCACCAACTCGGGCCGCACGGAGGCCGGATGCGGCGCGCGGGGAAGAGCGGCGGGGCCGCTCGCTCGCGGAGGGTGCGGCTCCCGTCACGGAGTGCGGCCACCACCCGCGTACGGCCGGGGCGGCGGACCCTCTCGCAGGTCCGGGCGGCGGAGGCGAACCCGGGACGGGAGGCGGCCGACGACGGGAGCGGAGGCGGGGCCACCCGCCCACGGGTAACCGGAACCTCCCGGAGGCGCGATGGACGCGCGGCGGGGGACGCCGAGTTGGCGTTACGCAGTGTCGGCGCGAAACGTCGCAGAGTACCCCGACACCCGGGTCGGAGCACAGGGCAGGCGCAGAGGAGCGCCGGGGGCGCACGGGGTTCGATGTCCAGAACGTGCAACTGAACCCCCGTTATTTTCAGCCAACTTACAGCCAGCGAAACCCAGTTCCGGAATCCTTGCCCCCACACCCTGTCACCAGGAATGAAGGGAGCGAGGGGCGCGTGTGCGCCGTACGAGGGCGGGGCATGCACGGCATGCGCACTTCCCAGCGGGCCCGCCGGATGAAACGCTTCGTGATCGAATGCTTTACGCCAAGTTCCCTTATCGACATAGCGTCGGGTGCCGAACTTGCATCGCCGGGCTCGTCCGACCCAGTAGATTCGATCTTGGCTATCGCTGCGGGGGAGATGTGTATGGACCGAGAGGAACGCGACAATTGAGGGGGGCTTAGTTCCAATGAGCCAGGACTCCACGAACGGCCCAGTTGAGACCCGCAAGCTGGCCGCGCGCCGACGGCGCGAGATCGTGGCGGTGTTGCTCTTCAGCGGCGGTCCCATCTTCGAGAGCTCCATCCCGCTCTCCGTCTTCGGTATCGACCGCCAGGACGCGGGAGTTCCTCGCTACCGCCTGCTGGTGTGCTCGGGCGAGGACGGACCACTGCGTACCACCGGCGGGCTCCAACTGAGCACGCCCTTCGGGCTGGAGGCCATCGCGCGAGCGGGGACGGTGGTGGTGCCCGCCTGGCGCTCCATCAGCCAGCCGCCGCCGGCGGCCGCGCTGGACGCGCTGCGCCGCGCGCACGAGGAGGGCGCCCGCGTCATCGGGCTCTGCACCGGGGCCTTCGTACTCGCCGCCGCGGGGCTGCTGGACGGCCGCCCCGCCACGACCCACTGGATGTACGCGCCGACGCTCGCCAAGCGCTACCCGGCGGTCCACGTCGATCCGCGCGAACTGTACGTCGACGACGGCTCCATCCTCACCTCGGCGGGTACCGCCGCCGGGATAGACCTCTGTCTGCACGTGGTGCGCACGGACCACGGCGCCGAGGCGGCGGGCGCGCTCGCCCGGCGGCTCGTCGTCCCGCCCCGGCGGGGCAACGGCGCGGAGAGTGGCGGGCACCCCCGGCACCTCGACCGTTCATTACCAGAGGAGATCGGGGCCGATCCGCTCGCCGAGGTGGTCGCCTGGGCGCTGGAGCACCTGCACGAGCAGTTCGACGTGGAGACGCTCGCCGCCCGCGCCTACATGAGCCGCCGCACCTTCGACCGGCGCTTCCGGTCGCTGACCGGCAGCGCCCCGCTCCAGTGGCTGATCACCCAGCGCGTACTCCAGGCCCAGAGACTCCTGGAGACCTCCGACTACTCGGTGGACGAGGTGGCGGGCCGCTGCGGCTTCCGCTCCCCCGTCGCGCTGCGCGGGCACTTCCGCCGCCAGCTGGGGTCGTCCCCAGCCGCCTACCGGGCCGCCTACCGGGCCCGACGCCCGGAGGGGAACACCGCGGAGGAGTACCGCGGCGCGGAGCCCCCGGCACCGGTGGGGCCGGAGCCGGGCAGACCGGTGAGCCCGGTCGGCGCGGTGGGACAGGTCACCCCCGGACGGCCCGAGTCCGCCCGGGAGCACCGGGAGGTACGGGACATCCGGGACCTGCGGGAAGCTCGGGAGCACCGCGGTGAGCTGGGCAAGCCGGAGTCGGACAGCTACGCACCCCGGCTACCGGGGCAGCGCGGTCACGCGCCCGGCTGACCGTCGTAGGGTGAGCGCATGAACGATCGCATGGTGTGGATCGACTGCGAGATGACGGGGCTCTCGCTGTCCGACGACGCGCTCATCGAGGTGGCCGCGCTGGTCACCGACTCGGAGCTGAACGTGCTCGGGGAGGGCGTGGATGTGGTGATCCGCCCGCCCGAGGGGGCGCTGGAGGTGATGCCCGAGGTGGTGCGCGAGATGCACACCGCCTCCGGGCTGCTGGAGGAGCTGCCCTCGGGCACCACACTGGCCGACGCCGAGCGGCAGGTGCTGGAGTACGTCTGCCGGCACGCGCCCGACCCCCGCCGGGCGCCGCTCTGCGGCAACTCCGTGGGCACCGACCGTGGTTTCCTCGCCCGGGACATGGCGGAGCTGGAAGCGCACCTGCACTACCGCATCGTGGACGTCTCCTCGATCAAGGAGCTGGGGCGCCGCTGGTACCCCCGCGCCTACTACAACAGCCCGAAGAAGAGCGGCAACCACCGGGCGCTCGCGGACATCCGCGAGTCGATCGCCGAGCTGCGCTACTACCGCGAGGCGATCTTCGTCCCGGACCCCGGCCCGGACTCGGAAACCGCCCGGCGGATCGCCGCGCGCCACCAGGTCCGCCCGGCCGGGGCCTCCGGCTGAGGGCGTTCCGCGCCACCACGGCGGGGGTTTCCCGGTCACCGGGAAACAGGTGCGCGAGCAGTCCCACGAACCCTGTACACTCGTAGCCGCCGGTGAGGGAAGCCCCAGGGAATCCCCGTCACACCGGTCGTGGTGGATGTAGCTCAGTTGGTAGAGCACCTGGTTGTGGTCCAGGATGTCGCGGGTTCAAGTCCCGTCATTCACCCTTCGCCGAGAGGCCCGTGATCCGCGGATCACGGGCCTCTTCGCTGTGCGCGGTGGCCACACGGCCGCCGCCCGCGGCCTGGCCCTCGAGCGAACTCCGGCGAGGGCGACGATCAGGAACCGAGTGCGGAAGCGACCACCCCCTGTCCCAGACCATCCACGGCACACGGTCCGACCAGGCAATACCGGGCACCATCGGAAACCTCACGGCCGAGACCGTTCAGGATGGGATACGGGGCCAGGAGGCCCGGGCGGAGGGGTCCTGGAGCGCCGAGGAAGAGGTGGCTCCGTCAACCGGCCTCACCCAAGTCCATAGCCAGTCGCCACGGGCTGCCGTGGTGCGTCGTGCGGGCCGCCGTGGACACCGGCGCGCCGCCGCGTTCCAAGAACTGCCGCCCCGGAACCCGACTTCCGCGTACCGACGACCAGCCGACCGACGAGATGGTCTTCCCCGAACACGAGGAGTACCAGCACATTCGCCACCGCATCGAGGATCCGGGAGCACGCGACCTCGCAGACCGGCTCGTCGGTACGGGCATGGCGCTGGGGACAAGCCACCGCACTCCAGGTCGGCGATCTGAAGCTCCAGGGGGCCCTCGCCCACAGCGAGCGTCCAGCGAGCCTGGAGAAGAGCGCCCAAGGACTTGGAGCGGTCCTTCTTCCCCGGCCCTCCGAGGGACCAGAAGGCACGCCGCCCGGTGGCCCTGGCACCGATCCCTTGGACAACCCGGTGCCACTCGCGGGGATCCCGGGAGAACGAACTTGACACCACGTCACGGCTGAGCCGCTCAGCATCCCGGTCTGGTCCGCATACTTCGACCACACCATCCCGACGAGGCGCGTGTGGCCTTCACCGAGCGACTCCTTGACAGCCTGGATAACTGCTTCGCCACCGCATCCCTGGGACGCCCGTCTGGTTCGCCTCCAGGCCGAAGGCCGAACGCGGGTTGCCCTGGCCAGACTGGCCCGGTCAGTCGGTGGTGACGATCAGCGGGCAGCTGCGTGTCGGATGGTTGGTGACGAGCACCTCCTGGCGGTAGACCCTCTTGATTCGTTCGGCGGTGAAGACGGTGCTGGGTGGGCCGTCGGCGACGACCTTGCCGTCGTGGAGCATGATCACGCGGTCGGAGTAGGCCGAGGCGAGGTTCAGATCGTGTAGCACGACCACCACGCAGGCACCGTCGTCGCGCAGTCGGCGGGCGTGGCGCAGCACGGCCTCCTGGTGACGCAGGTCCAGGGCCGCGGTCGGTTCGTCCAGCAGCACGATCGGGGTTGTCTGGGCCAGGGTCCGGGCGAAGGCGGTGCGAGCCATCTCGCCGCCGGAGAGGGTCTGCACGTCGCGGCGTCGCATGTGGCTGACCTCCGCGGCGTCCAGACTCTCGGAGACGACCTTCTCGTCCGTGGCCGGGTCGGAGGGGTGGGAGAGCCGTGCCAGGTGAACGACTTCCTCGACGGAGTAGGAGAAGCGCACCAGATGGTCCTGCGGCAGCACGGCTCGCCGCAGGGCCAGTTCCTTGGGCCGGTAGGTCCGCACCGGGGTCCCGTCCAGCAGCACCTGGCCGCGGGTGGGTTCCAGGTCCCCGGACAGGGCGGCGAAGACCGTGGTTTTGCCAGCCCCGTTGGGGCCGACCAGGGAGGTGAGCTCGCCGGGGCCGATGTCGATGTCCAGGTTCTGGAGGATGTGGTTACCGGCCAGGACCACGTCCACGCCTGAGGCGGCCAGTCGCCCGGTCACGCGCGCATCTCCGTGCGGCGGTGGAACAGCAGCCAGAGGAAGAACGGGCCGCCGACCAGACCGGTGAACAGACCGATCGGGACCTCCGAGGGCGGATTCAGGGTGCGGGCACCGATATCGGCCATCACCAGCATGAGCGCCCCTCCCAGGGCGGAGATCGGTAGCAGCCATCGGTGGCCGGGGCCTACCAGCAGCCGCACGATGTGCGGAACGACCAGGCCGACGAAGCCGATCGAACCGGCCAACGCGACTGCCGCGCCGACCACGAGGGCGGTGGCGACGATGAGCAGGATGCGGGTGCGCTTGACGTGCAGGCCGACGTGGTGTGCCTGACGTTCGCCGAGGGCGAGGACGTCCAGCGATCTGGCCAGGCACAGCACCGTGACC
Source organism: Streptomyces sp. AJS327 (assembly GCF_013450295.1). Lineage (GTDB taxonomy): Bacteria > Actinomycetota > Actinomycetes > Streptomycetales > Streptomycetaceae > Streptomyces. The sequence continues at coordinate 440,067 of NZ_SKBR01000001.1, read as the reverse complement.
ATGCCGGTGACGTAGAGCGGCAGTCCGGTCACGAGGGTCGTCCAGGAGGCCCGGTTGAGTGAACCCATCGACCAATACGTGATGGACTCCAGCTCGGTCGTGTCGGCGATGTAGGTGAAGAATCCGTTGGCCGACCCGGCGATCGCGGTGATGGCGATGCCCACCAACAGCAGCTGGACGGTGCCGCGTCCCTGGCCAGGGCGTGCCAGGACGTAGATCAGCCCGGTGGTGGCCAGTCCGAAGACGAAAGCCATGCCCGGCACGGTCCAGCTGCCGAAGATGGTCAGGCCCAGCACGATGGCGGTGATCGCACCGAGGGAGGCTCCGGCCGTGACGCCGATGATGCCGGGATCGGCCAACGAGTTGCCGAACAGGCCTTGCAGGGCGGCACCGGAGATGGCCAGGGCGGAGCCGACCAGGGTCGCCAGCAGCACGCGGGGGAAGCGGATCTCCCAGACCACGTTGACTTCGGCCACCGAATAGCCTGCCGCCTCGCCGATCCCCACCTTCGAGGCAATGATGTCGAGGACGTCCAGCGGTGCCAGCCTCAGGGGCCCGATAGCCACGCCAGCCACCAGCCCGACCAGCAGGAGTGCCGCGAAGATCCCCAGCACCAGCGGCCCGTGCGGGCGGCGGACGATGCCCTCGATCTCCTGGTTCTCGGCGGGGGATGATGACTCTTCCTCGACGGCGCGCGCCGCGGCGGCTTCCGACGTGGTCATGCGTCGGGGGAAAGCTGGGACTGCAGGTCGAGGATCCCCACGCCGGCGCTGACTCCGCCGCCCTTGATCCGCATGTCCTCCATGATGATCAGGGACTTCGTCTGGGCGGCCGGGGTTCCGCGCAAGCCTTTTACCCGGTCCCAGACGCCATCCTTGCCGCCTAGGTCATCGATCTCCGCGGCGGCTACGACGATGGCTTCCGGAGCGGCGGAGGTCAGGCCTTCGGCCGTGATCGACTGGTAACGGTCCAGCCCGGACTCGGCCCCGGTGTTCAGCCCACCGGCCTTGACGATCACCTGGTGGGCGGGGGTCTGCTCGCCGGCGGCTGTGGTCGCGCCGCTGTCACCCGCGCCGCTGGAGGAGAGGACCATCACCCGCGGGCGTTTGTCGACTCCCTTGAGACGGGCCGCGGCCTGGTCGAACTGTTTCTGGACCCGACCTCCGAGTTTCTGGCCGGCCTCGGGCACGCCGAGCACCTCGGCGGTGTCGCGGATCTTCTCCGGGGCCGACTGTGTGCCATCGATCAGCGTGGCAGGGATTCCGGCGTCCTGTAGACCTTCGATGACCTCAGCGTGCCGGGTCATGTTGGTGCCGATCACCAGCGTCGGCTCCAGGGCGACGACGCCCTCGACGGTCAGGCTGCCCCGGCCGGCCATGGTGATCCGTTCCTCGGCGTGGGCGGCGGCGTCTTCGACGAGGGAGGTATCGGGGGCGATGCCTATGGAATCGGCCATGCCGAGCGCGTCCATGATCTCCATGGTGGCGTCGTCGAGCACCATCACCCGGTCCAGGCTGGAGACCTTGATCTCGACGTCGTCGTCGCCGGTGAAGGTCACTGGCAGCTGCGGCTCGCCGGCATCGACCGAGGGCACCTTGGCAGCCGTACCGCCGCTGGTCGCCTTCCTGGAGGTGGCCTCGCCCGACGCCTCATCAGTGGTGGCCGAGGACCCGCAGCCGGCCACCGCCGCGAGCAGGGCCAGCAGAAGGGCTGGCAACAACAGACGGTATGAGGTTCGGGTCACGTTCTCTCCTCGGAAGACACGGATGTGGACGATCGGCCAGCCCGAAACGCATGGGAAGACCTCGGCAACCGCTCCGCCCGTAGGTTAGGTTAGCCTTGCCTTGCTGTCGAGGAGTCGCCATGATCCGGGCAGGATCCAGGGCAAGACGCGGTCTTCGACACCGACGCATTGGCGAGCTGTCTACGCCGGTGACCGACCTGGCCACCGCACCGCGCCTGGTGGCAATCCAGACGCTTACCTGCCGGACGTCCCGGATTACGCGGGACGACCGGCGGCAGCGGTTCCCCCGCGCCTACGACCCGTCGTCGATCCCCCGCGACTGGCAACGGTCTTCCTCGTCCCGACTGGCCCGCCTTCAGCCAGCGTCAACGAGAACTCACAGCGTCCTTCCTGGAGTCCAGGAGCCGCGTTCCGTGAGGAGCCGTTGGTTGCCGCAGATCGGCGGCAGCGCGTGCCGGGACGTTCATGGCTGTCGCCACAACCCACGCCCCGCCGACCCTCGAGAGCGCTCGGACCGCGCCCGCGGAGGGGCTCACCTTCCACTCAAAACCCGGCTCTGCCCGAATGGGGACCGCTGCGGCTCTCACGGCCAGCACTGACCCGCCAGGGTTCGAGACCTCCCGCCGGCTGGGACGGCTGTGGACCATCGACCGCGCCATGGCCCGGCTGGTCGGCCGCTGCCGACTCCACCGTCACGACGGGCGCGGGGCGGGGCGGTTCCTCGCCCCGCCCCCGTGCCGCCCGCCCCTCGTCCGCTCTCGCCACCGCACCCCACGGGCCGAGCCCTCAACACCCGGGCGGCCGTCGGGCTGGGCGCGCTCAGCCCTTCGGGCACTCCGTCAGGGCCGGAGGCTCGGGCGGGGTCTTGCTGTTCAGCATGCCGGCCAGGTGCTTGGTGTACAGGTCCTCCCAGTCCTTGCCGTCCATGACGTCCTTCAGCGCCCGGCACACCTCGTCCTTCAGCCCCCGGTTCTCGGGGAGCATGGCCACGCCGTACGCCTCGGCGCCCCGGATGTTGTTCAGCCGCCGCACCTTGCCCGGGTTGGCCTTCGCGTAGCCGGCGAGGACGACGTCGTCCGAGGCCACCGCGTAGACGTCGGACTTCACGTCCAACAGCTCCTCCTTGCAGCCCTCGTACGTGCTGGGCTGCGACTTCTTCATGGTGAAGCCCTTCTCGGCCAGCACCTTCCCGTACGTCGAGTTCCGCGCGGTGCACACCTCGACGCCCAGGTCGAGCAGGTCGCTGGAGTCCTTGATGTCGTACTTGCTGGACTTCTCGCGGACCAGGAACCCGCGGCCCGCCAGGTAGTACGGGCCCGCGAAGTCGACGCTGTAGTCGTCCGGCGCGGTGTTCTTCCGGTCGTCCGTGATGCTGTACGAGGCGATGACCAGGTCCACCTTCTTCCGCTTCAGGGCGGTGCTCCGGTCGTCGGTCGTCACCGGTGTGAACTCGACGTCCGCTTCGCGGTAGCCCATCCGTTCGGCGATCGCGTAGGCCAGGTCGACGTCGTAACCCGCGTACGTGTCCGTCTTCTTGTTGTACAGACTGAGGCCCGGCTGATCGTTCTTGACGCCGATGTTCAGCGTGGGCTTCGAGTCCTTCCACTTCTCCGCCGGGCCGCCGCCCCGGTCGTCCTGGCGTGCCTGATCGGCCTGGTCGGCCTTGCCGCCCGAGTCCTCGTTCTTCGTCACGAGCCAGCCGGCGGTGGCGAGCAGCGCCACGGACACGGCCAGCGCCGCCACCTTCAGCCCACGGCCGAAGCGGGGACGCTCGCCGCTCGGCGCCACGGGAGCCGGTGCGGGCGTCGCGGGGCCGGACACCGCGGGGCCCGGCTCCGGCACGGACGGCTCGGGGCTCGGGTCGGGATCGGGTGTGGACGCCGCGGGCGTGGCGGCCGGGGCGGGCTCCGTCCCCGTCCCTGGCTCTGGCCCTGGCTCTGGCGTGGCGGGGGTGGGATCCGGGCCGGGGTTGGGCGCCTCGGCGGCGGGCGCGGGCACTTCGGGAACGGGGTCGGGCTCGGACGCCTCGGCGGCGGGGGCGGGTTCGGGCGGCTTGGTCGGCGGGTGCGTGGCCGGTACCACCGACGGCGTGTGCGGCGCGAACGAGTCGCCGCCCAGCACCTCTCCCACCATCGCGTCCGCCGTGGCCGCGTCCAGGCGCTGGTCGGGGTCAGTGACCAGCAGCCCCCGGATGACCGGGGCGAGGGGCCCGGCATACCGGAACGCGGGTTCCGGGGACTGCCGGATACTCTCCTGGACCTCCCACACCTCCTGCCCGGCGAAGGGAGAGCGGCCCTCGACCATCTGGTAGAGCGTGACGCCCAGCGCCCAGAGGTCGGAGGCGGCGGTGGGGCCGACGGATCCGGGTGCGAAGATCTCGGGCGCCAGGTACGGGGGCGTGCCGATGACGCTGCCGACCCGGGTCACCTGGGCGGCGCCCTCGAAGGTCGCGATCCCGAAGTCCACGAGGATCACGAGACCGTCGTCCCGGACCAGCACGTTGCCCGGCTTCACGTCGCGGTGGACGACGGACGCCGCGTGCACCGCCCGCAGGCCCCGGAGGATCTGGAGGCCGATGTTCGCCGCCCGGGGAACGGCGAGGGAGCCCTCCGCGCGCAGCAGATCCGCCAGGGATCTGGCTTCGAGGAGCTTCATCACGATCCAGACCTGGTTGTCGGTCTCCACCTGGTCGTGGACCGACACCACGTTCTGGTGCTCGATCTTGGCGATCGCCTCCGCCTCCCGGCGCGCCCGCTGCATCGCCGCGACCTGGTTACCGGCGGTCATCGCGTTCGGGTCGAGCATGCCCTTCACCGCGACGAACCGGCGCAGCCGCCGGTCATGGGCCTTCCACACCTCGCCCATGCCGCCACTGCCGATCGGTTCCAGCAGTTCGTAACGGCCGTCGATCACCACGCTCGGCGCCCCCGCGTACGCGCGCCGGGGGTCCATCCCCGCCTGGGGGTCCCCGGGGCCGCCGGCGGCCCCGCCACCGGTTCCCCCAGCGCCGGATCTCTCTTCGTTGTTCATGTGTCCCCCTCGCTGACTGGATCACGTAACAATAGGCGGCCAGTCAGAAGTACACCCGGGCGCGCGAGTTGGTTCCCGTACCGGACGGTTCTCCCGGGCGGACCCCGCCCCTCGGGGTGCGGGCGCGGTCCGCCCGGGGCCTCTCGCGGGCGACGCCCGGCCGCCGTCCCCCGGAGAGGGGGCGGCGGCCGGGCGCGCCGGGTCGTCGGCCGTCGCGGCGCGGAGGCCCACGACGCGGTGGCGTACGGCTCAGAGCCGCACGCCGCGCTGGGCGAGGTACTTCCGCGGATCGATGTCGCTGCCGTAGCCCCGGGCCGCGCGCACCTCGAAGTGCAGGTGCGGGCCGGAGGACTGGCCGGTGTTGCCGGACTTGCCGATCAGGGTTCCGGCCCGGACCCGCTGGCCCTTGCGCACGTGGATCCGGGAGAGGTGGGCGAAGAGCGTGTACTTCCCGTCCCGCATCCGGATCGTCACGGCCTTGCCGTACGCGCCGGAGCGGCCGGCGAAGACGACCCGGCCCGCGCCGACGGACCGCACCGGGGTGCCCACGGGCACCGCGAGATCCACTCCGGTGTGATAGCCGGACGCCCAGCCGCCGCGCACCCCGTAGCTCTGGGAGATCCGGGCCGGGGAGCGCAGCGGACGGCTCCAGGACAGGCCGGTGCTGGCGCGCGCGAGGTCGGTGACGCTGGTGCGGTCCGGGGTTCCGGCGGGCCGGGGCGGGCCCACGGGGTCGAGCGGCGGGTCGTGGGGGTGGCGGGGCGGGATCTCCGGGTCCGCCAGGTCCGCCGGGACCCCGCCCTCGGCCGGGTCCGTCAGGGTCTCGCCGTCGGCGGGGCCGAACGGGACCTCGGCGGTGACCTCGTCCGCCGGGGGCGCGGGCTGGTCTGGGGGTGCCACGCCCCGGGGAAGGGGCGGGAGGTCCAGGCGGAGCTCGTCGGCCACGGGGGCCGGGGCGGCGGGGGCCGGATCGTCCGGGGCGCGGGGCGGGGTCGCTGCCCCGGCCCCCTCCACTCCCCCGACGGTCAGCGCGGCCGTGAGCGCTCCGCAGGCTATGAATCGGACTCGGTTCCGGCGCTGCCGCCGGGGCGTCGAAGCTGTGTCAGCCATACGGGAAGCCAAGGCGCGTACCGGAGCGTACGCATTCGGGAACGGTCCGTCAGGGTGACGGGTGGTCGCGGCACGCTCACCGTACGTCGCCTCGTCCGTGCGTCGCGCCCGCACGTCGTCTCGCCGGGCGGGGCACGGGACGGAACGGGGGGTCGACGGCTGGGCGGCGGCCTGGAACGGAGAGGCGGGGCGCGGCGGGTGGGGGGATGTGACCGCCGCGCCCCGCGGGGCCGGGACAGCACACCGGCCTGTGGTGGTCGCCGTTCAAGGGAGACGCTCAGTATGTTACTGACCGGGATCCCGGAAAAAGCCGCGAACCACTCGGAGGGCGACCACCTTAAGGCGCGCTTAAGGCGCGGGAAAGGTTCCGCTTCATCCGGCCCCGGGCGGGGCTCCGACGAGGGTGGGACGGGGCGCGGCGCGTCACTGGTGGCGTGCGTGGTGGCCGCGGGCGGCGCGGCCGGACGCCTTGTCCGTCCGGCGCCCCAGGTTCCCCAGACCGCCCAGCCCGACCCGGCCGGTACGGGTGGCGCCACGGCGCGCCCGGCGCAGGCTCTGCCGCGCGCCACGGGGCTCGCGGCCACCGGAGCCGATCCGGAGGCAGACCTCGGCACCGCCGAGCACCGAGCGCCCCACCGTCACCTCACCGCCGGTGGACTCGGCCACCCGGCGGGCGATGTCCAGGCCGAGCCCGGTGGAGCCGGGGCCGCCGTCGCCGTAGCCCCGGCGCAACGCCGCCCGGGGGTCCGGTATGCCGGGTCCCGCGTCGGAGACGAGCACGATGACGGAGTCCCCGGCGGCGCCCGCGTCGTACACGTCCACCGCGAAGCCGGTGCCCTCGGGGGTGTGCCGGAAGACGTTGCCCAGCAACGCGTCGAGCGCCGCGACCAGTTCGGCCTTCGGGACGGGCACCGGCACCGGCCCGTCCACCCCGGCCACCCAGGTGTCCCGCCCCTCGTCCTCCGCGAGCGCGGACCAGAAGGCCATGCGTTCCCGGATCACCTCGGCGGCGTCGGTGCCGGTGGTGACCGGCGAGGAGGCCGAGTTCTCCCGCTGCTCCCTGGCGGCGGTGATGATGCGGTCCACCTCGACCTCCAGCGTGGCGACGGCCTCCCGGGTCTGCTCGGCGTTGTCCCCGTCGCCGAGCGAGGCCGCGTTCAGCCGCAGGACGGTCAGCGGGGTGCGCAGGCGGTGCGACAGGTCCGCCGCCAGCTCCCGCTCGTTGTGCAGGAGCTGGACGACCTGGTCGGCCATGGAGTTGAACGCGGCGGCGGCCGAGCGGAGTTCGGCCGGGCCACGTTCCTCGACCCGCACGCCCAGTTCGCCCTTCCCCAGGTCGTGGGCGGCGTCCGCGAGCCGCTCGGCCGCGCCGACCATGTGGGTGCCGAGCCGGTCGGCGACCGCCACCGCGACGACGACCAGGGCGAGTCCGACCCCGGCGAGCACCATCCAGGAGGTGGCCACACCCCGGGTCACCTCGTCGTCCGGGATGAACACCTCGACCACCGCGACGCGTTCGTTGGCGATGGCGGTGGGCTGGAGCAGCGCGAACCCGCCGGGCACGGTGGAGGTCGACACCTGCCCCAGCCGCTGGGCTGTGCGCAGGTCCGCGCGGGGGGCCCGGCCCGGGCCGATGTCGACGGCGCGTCCGCCCTCCTCGGGTGCGGGGACGTGGACGGCGATCCGCCCGTCGGCGCCCGCCTGGGTGCTGGCCACGGCGCGTTGCAGCTGACGGCGGTCGGTGGTGATGGCCAGGGCGGGGCCCACGGCCGCCGCCTGCCGTTCGGCCTGCGCGAACGCCCGGTCGCGCGCCATCTCCTTGACGACCAGGGCGAGCGGGACGGCGAAGGCGACCACCACCATGACCGTCACCGCGAGGCAGACCCGGACCAGGGACCATCTCATCTCGTCGCTCCCCTCACTCCGGGCCGTCCGGTGCCGGGGGGCGCATCACCCGGCTCCCGGCGCGGGTGGTGGTGCGCTCATGTCCGCCGGTCCGTGGTGGTGGTGGCGGCGGTGCCGTCGTCGCCCGGGGGCTCCAGCTTCACGCCGACACCGCGCAGCGTGTGCAGATAGCGCGGCCGGGCGGCGGTCTCCCCCAACTTCCTGCGGAGCCAGGAGAGATGGACGTCTATGGTCTGGTCGTCGCCGTACGACTGCTGCCACACCTCGGCCAGCAACTCCCGGCGGGGGACGACCACTCCGGGCCGCTCCGCGAGGAAGGCCAGCAGGTCGAACTCGCGGCGGGTCAACTCCACGAGTACGCCGTCGAGTCGGGCTTGGCGGCGGAGCGGGTCGATGGCCAGTCCGCCGACCGTGATCACCCGGTCCTCGTCGGCGCCCGCCCGGTTGCCGGAGCGGGAACGGCGCAGCACCGCGGAGATGCGCGCCGAGAGGTGCTCGACGGAGAACGGTTTGACCAGGTAGTCGTCGGCGCCCTCGTTGAGCAGCCGGACGATCTCCGTCTCGTCGTCCCGCGCCGTGGCGATGATCACAGGCACGTCGGTGATGCCGCGCAGCATCTTCAGGGCCTCGCCGCCGTCCAGGTCCGGCAGTCCGAGGTCGAGGATGACCACGTCGAAGCCGACCTGCGCGACCTCGCGCAGCGCCTCCAGCGCCGTTCCCACGCTCCGCACCGCGTGCGCCGCCTCGGTGAGGTGCCGGATGAGGGCCGAGCGCACGAACGGGTCGTCCTCGACGACGAGCACACTTGCCATGCGCGGCACCGTACGGCATCGCACCCGGCCCGGAAACGGCGAAGGCGCCCCCCTCTTCCGCCGCCCCGCCGGGTTCCGGCACACGTCAGTGGGGGCCGCACACCCGGACGGGACCGCGCGGGACGTGCCCTAGGGTGCTGGGAATGGGTGCACTCACGCTCCGCCGCCGGGCCCTGCTGACCGGAGCCTGGTCGCTGGTCACCGGTGCCGCCGTGGCGCTCGCCTGGTTCGGTGTGCACACGGTGCTCGCGGGCACCACCTACGATCCGCCGCGCACGCTGCCGGTGAGCGAGCGGTCCGAGGAACCGGAGGTTCGGCCCCGCTCCTCGTCCACCCAGCGGCCGAAACCCTCCCCGAGCAGGACCGCCCGGCCGGACGACGCGCGCCCGAGCCGGGACGCGAGCCCCAGCCGGTCCCCCTCCGAGCGCCCCGGCGGCACGTCCCCCCGCCCCAGCGGCACCGGTGGATCGCCGACCCCGCCGGGCAGTCCGCCACCGGACGGCGGGACGGCGCCGACCGCCGACCCCGGGGTGGGGATCAGGGCGGTGGCGGTGCGCGGCGGCCGGGTGGTACTCGATCTGCGGGCGACCTCCGCGAGCCTGGTCTCGGCCACCCCGCAGCCCGGCTGGCAGATGCGGGTGTGGACCTCGCGGGAGCTGATCCGGGTCACTTTCACCAACGGCGCCCAGACCTCCACGGTGCTCTGCCACTGGAGCGCGTCCACCCCACCCCGCGTCCAGACGATCGAGAACTGACCCCGCTCCCCCCGCACTTCACCATCCCTTCGGTACCCCCGTGTACGGGTGCGGGAAGCCCGGCGGCCCTTCCGGCGTTGCGGTACCCCGGTCGGCGGCGTCGTCAACGCCCATCCCTTGGCGGCGGGTTGGCGCCCACCGGCCAGCCGCACCCGTCCGGCCGACGGACCTCCCGGCACAGGAGACGGACTGCCCGTGGTACGGGAACTCCCCGGTTCACGACGTGGAGTTGGCGTAGGGCGGGCGGCGGGGTCGCCGAACTCACCAGCGGAGACGGGGTGTTGGCGCCGGTCAGTCGAAGGTGCCGGGGGGCGGCGGGGGCGAGGCGACGGCGTCCGCGTCGGTCACCGGCGCGGCGCCCCCGGTGAGGTCCGCCAGCTCCCGACCCGCCAGGACCCGGCCCGGGTGCGGGTCGGTGGCCACCCCACGGGTCAGCTCGGCCACCGGCAGCGGGCGGCAGGAGGCGAGCAGCACCGCGTTCCCGAAGCGCCGCCCGCGCAGCACCGCCGGGTCCACCATGACGCAGCGTTCGGAGAACAGCGTGGCCACGGTGGCGAGTTGGGCCCGAAGGTGGGCGAGCGGCGGGCCGTCGGTGAGGTTCGCGGCCCACACCCCGTCCGCGGTCAGCACCCGCCGGGCCTCCGTCAGGAACTCGGCGCTGGTGAGGTGGGCGGGGGTGCGGGCGCCCCGGAACACGTCCGCGATGACGAGGTCGGCCCACTCGGACGGCGTCCTGGCCAGCACCTCGCGGGCGTCGCCGGTCCGGACGCGGATCCGCCAGCCACGCTCCAGCGGCAGCCGCTCGCGCACCAGGCGCACCAGCGCCGCGTCCACCTCCACGACCTGCTGGGTGGAGCGGGGCCGGGTGGCCGCCACGTAGCGGGCGAGGGTGAACGCGCCCCCGCCGAGGTGCAGTACGCGCAGCGGGCGGCCGGGCGGTGCGACGAGGTCGACGACGTGGCCGAGGCGCCGCTGGTAGGCGAAGTCCAGCCAGGACGGGTCGTCGAGGTCCACATGTGACTGCGGCGCCCCGTCCAGGGTGAGGGTCCAGGCGCGGGGGCGGTCGCGGTCCGGCTCCAGCCGGGCCTCGCCGCCGTCCACCCGCTCCGTCAGTACCTCGCGCTGCCGGGCCGCACCGCGTTCCCGCCCGCCGCCGTCAGCCCGCCGCCGTCTCTCCCGTGCCACCACCCCAGTATCCGGCCACCGCCCGGACGGCGGGACGGCGACCTGCCGGTCCGGCCCGCGCCCCGGTCCCGGGCATCGCCAAGTCCCCTACCGGCGGGGCCGGTTGGTGGGGCAACGTTTCTCCTCCTGGTACGAGGACCAGCCACCCACACCGCGCACCAGCGGAGCGGAGGGACGGAACACGGCAGAGCACGGGGGAACACCGGGGACGCGACGGGCGGAGACGCGAGCGGCGGAAGCGTGGGCGGGGGACCGTCGGGCGCGGCGGACGGGTGGCGCGGACCGCCGTGGTGGGGCGGACCCGGGGGTGCGGCGGACGGGGGTGGCCGGTCTCGCCGTACGGAGGGTCGAGGGGGCGCGGCGTCGGTGGGGAGGGGGTGGTCCCACGCCGGAGCGGCCGCGCACGGGGGTGAGGGGGACGCGGCGGGGTGGCCGGAACCGCCGAACAACGGTGCGGGTGGCGGACGGTTCCCCTCGATGGGCTCAACTCCAGTTGTCCGGGCGGCTGATGCGATGGTGCGAGCCGTCGGCGGCCTCGATGGTGCGCGCCGCCTCGCCCAACGCGGCGAGCAGTTGGGACGGTTCGGTGGCGCCGCCGTGGGCGCCCTCCGGGGGGACGAGCCAGCCGGTCCCGGCGACGGGTGGGTCGTACCCGGCGGTCGGTTCGTCGCCGGGGAAGGTCTGGGTGCAGGCGCTGCCGGGCAGGTCCCAGCAGTCGGCCGTGCCGGGCGGGACGAGGAAGCCGAGTGTGTCCCCCGCCCGGTCGTGCAGCACCGGGCCCACGCCCTGGCGGAGCCGCAGGATGTCGACCGCCTCCAGCCCCTGCCGGGCCGGGACCGTCACCAGGTCGCAGGGGGCGTCCTGCCGGTTCTCCCAACCCTGGCCGTCGCGGGGGTCCTTGCCGCCACGGCTCTCGCGCACCTCCCACAACTCACGCCGTTCCCGGGGCGGGGGGGCGCCCCCCACCGTCCCGGAGGGCTCGGCGCCCGGGGCCGTGGACCCCCACAGCGCCGACCCAATTGGGCCACCGGCCTTCCTGCCCATGCCTACGCCGGTCTCCAACACGAGGGAACCCTCCTCCGTAGCCGCACAGTCATTACGCATAGTCCAACGCGTCCGCGCGTCAACGGCTACGGTGACGGTCCCCTGCAAAGGGTGGCAGTTCATGGCGGATCGCGGGTGAGATATCCGGTTTGTAAACAAACCCGGGGTGCTGCGCACACAACACCCGGTACGGTCCCGCCATGACGTCGTCACCTTCAACGTCACCGGCTCCGCGCCGCGGGCCCAACGCCGCCTTCCGGCGGCTGCGGGGCACCCTCTCACCGGGGGAGTTCGCGGCGATGGTCCGCCGGGCGGCGCGGGAGATCGGGGAGCAGGTGGCGTGCGACGCACGCTATATCGGGCGGGTCGAGTCAGGAGAGATCCGGTGCCCCAACTACGCCTATGAGCGCGTGTTCCTGTACATGTTCCCCGGACGGACCCTCACCGATCTGGGGTTCGCCTCCCGGGAGAGCGTCCGGGGGCGCGCGGCGCGCGGGCCGGGCGCGCGAGAGGAGGGTTCGGCGCTCTGGACCCCCTCCGCTCAGCGCGTGGAACCCACCACGGGGTTCGACCGTCCCACGGGACACAACCCACCCCACGCGACCGACCCCCACCAGGCGCCCCGGGAACGCGCCGTGCCCCCATCCGCCCCCGTGAGTGACCTCCCCGGCGCCCCGGCCCAACCGGCCGCGTCAGCCGGGGCGCCCGCGTCAGACGAGGACCAGGTTGACAACGCGGGCGGTCGACCCGTCAACTTCCCCAGCGCGTCCGGTACATCGGCCGCGTCCGGCAACCCCCGCACCTTCCGGGCCGCCACCCCCCCGGGCGCGGACACCCACCGCCCGCCCGCCACCGCCACGGCGCCCCACCCGTCGCCCGGCACCGGCGACACCGAGTCCACCGGCGGCCCTCCCGGGTACCGCCACGCCTTCGGTGCCGCGCCCCCCACAGACACCACCGCACCAAACGAGTACGACGAGGAGAGCGACGTGCTACGCCGCGCGTTCATGACCGGCGGCCCCGCCGCCCTGGCCGCCGCCTCGCTCAGCGGCTCCCCGCTGGGATCGGCACACGCCGCGGTACCGGCGGCGTCCGGCCGCGCGGGAGAGGCCGAAGTCAGCTCCGTGGAGCGGACCGTGCGCCAGATCCGGGTGCTGGACGACCGGCACGGCGGGGACGGTCTCTACCGCCGCGCGGGCGACACCCTCCGCGCCGCCTACCGGCTGCTCGACGCCGACACCCACCGGCAGTCCGTCTCCGACCGGTTGCACTCCGGCGCGGGCGAACTCGCCATCTCCGTCGGCTGGTTGGCTCACGATTCGGGGCGGCTCCCGGACGCCCGCTCGCACTACGCGGAGGCGCTGGCCACCGCCCGGGTGGCGGGCGATCCGGCCCTGGAGGCACACGCGTTCTGCAACACCGCGTTCCTGGCGCGGGACGCCGACCGTCCGCGCGAGGCCGTCCGCGCCGCCCAGGCCGGTCAACTCGCCGCCAAGAGCCTGGGGTCGGGACAGTTACTCTCCCTCCTGGCGCTCCGCGAGGCCGGGGGCTGGGCCGGGCTCGGTGACCGCGGGGGCTGCCGCGAGGCGCTCACCCGCGCCCACCAGCTCTTCACGCGCGGCCCTTCCGAGGCCGATCCGGAGTGGATGTCCTTCTTCGGCCCGGCCGAACTCGCGGGCCTGGAGGCCCAGTGCTGGTCCGCGCTGGGCGACTGGAAGCGCGCCGCGGAGTGCGCGGAGCGCGCGGTCGCCCTCCAGGACCCGCACTTCGCCCGCAACACCGCCCTGTTCACCGCCGAGTTGGCGGGCAACCTCGCGGCGCAGGGCAAGCTCGACGAGGCGGCGGCGGCCGGCTCTCGGGCACTCAGCCTGCTGGAGCCGGTGCGCTCCAGCCGCATCCTCGGCATGCTGCACACCACCGCGCACCGGCTGCGGGGACACCAGGGGGACGCCACGGTCGCCGAGTTCCTCGACCGCTACCACCGGCAACGGGGGCCCGCCGGGGGCGGCGCCGTCCGCCACCCGGCCTGAGCCCCGGCACCCGCGCCCGGCCCGTCCGGCGCGCGCCCCGGCGTGCGGGGGCGGGGTGGCCGGGTCAGTCCAGGTGGCCGGTGTCGTTCCAGCGCTCGACGGCGGGGGCGCCGTACGCCCAGCCGAGGACGGAGAGCGAGGCGGGGGCCAGCCGCAGCCGTGCCGCGAACTCCAGGTCGGCGCCGAGCCAGCGGGCGCCGACGGCCCGCAGGACGTGCCCGTGCGCGAAGAGCAGCACGTCCCGGTCGACGGCGCGGGCCCAGGAGATGACCTCGTCCGCCCGGTCGGAGAGCACGGCCAGGGACTCGCCCTCGGGCAGCCGGTCGCGCCAGATGAACCAGTCCTCCCCGGCACGCTCGGCGATCTGCCGGGGAGTGAGCCCCTCGTACGCGCCGTAGTCGCGCTCCCGGAGGGCGTCCCACTCCCCCGCGCGCTCTCCGAATCCGGCCAGCGCACAGCTCTCGCTGGCCCGGGAGAGCGGGCTGGTGCGCACCTCGGCCGAGGCCAGCCCGGACCAGGGCGCCCGGTGCAGCCGCTCGCCGAGCAGTTCGGCGTCCCGCCGCCCCTCGTCCAGCAGCGGGACGTCGGTGTGGCCGGTGTGACGGCCGGTGACCGACCAGGAGGTCCGGCCGTGCCGGACCAGGAGAACGCGCGCTGCCATGAGGGACCTCTCGGTGCGGTGGTGCGGTGGTGCGGTCGCCGCGACGGCGGTGCCGCGGCTGCCCGGGCGCGCTCCGCCCGCTGTTCCGTACCGCGTCCCGATCCTCCTCGACCGTCCCGGCTCGTCCATTCTCGCTTGTCCGGAAGAGGCTCAACCCTCCAGGGGGCGTCGGCGTCTCTTCGCTCGGCATTCACCACGAGATCACCGTTCGCCTCGGTGACGCCTCGGTACGGACGGGCTGGAAGAGGGGGCACATGTCCATGGACCGCCGACCCCGGTGGTGGACGGAGCTTCCGCTGATCGCGGCCGTCTATCTGGCGTACTCCGCGGGACGGCTGCTGGCCAGGGGTGACGAGGACACCGCGGTCGAGAACGGACTGGAGATCCTCCGGCTGGAGCGGCTCGCCTCCCTCGACCTGGAGACCCCGCTCAACCGGCTGCTGACCGACCACGCCTGGGTCGGGGTGACCTCCGCCTTCGCTTACGCGACGCTGCACTACGTCGTCACCCCGGCGCTGCTCGTCTGGCTCTTCCGGCGGCATCCCGCGCGCTACCGGTTCGCCCGTGGCTGGCTGATGACCTCCACCCTGATCGGGCTGGTCGGCTTCACCCTGGTGCCGACCTGCCCGCCCCGGCTGCTGGACGCGGCCCACGGCTTCGTCGACAGCATGGAGCAGTACGCGGGGTACGGCTGGTGGGGCGGGGAGGCCAGCGCGCCTCGCGGGCTGGGCGGGCTGACCAACCAGTTCGCGGCGATGCCCAGCCTGCACGTGGGGTGGGCGCTCTGGTGTGGCGTGGTGCTCTGCTGGTGGGGGCCGCGCTCGCGGTGGCTGCGCGGACTCGCGGTGGCCTATCCGCTGGCGATCACCTTCGTGGTGATGGGGACCGCCAACCACTACTTCCTGGACGCCGCCGCCGGAGCCGCGACGATGGGGCTGGGCCTGCTGCTCACCCGTCCGCTGCTGGACACCGCCGACCGGCTGCGAGCCCGGTTCACCGCGCGCGCCCCCGCAGCCGCCCACGACCCCGCGAGTCCAGGTTCCGCGGGCCCCGGACCCGCCACCGCCGGAACCTCGGTGACGGCGGACACGGCCCCGGCGGCGCGGGTCCCCCGCGCGCGGGACGGAGCCGACGCGGACCACACGCGGGACGAACGGGCCGGAGACCACGGGTCTCGGCCCCGCCCCGGGCCACCGGCCGGAGCGCCCCTCGACGACCCGGCGCGGCGGCCGGCGGACGCCACGGCCCACGGCGAGGACCGGGCCGGGGACACCGGGAGCGCCGGGGCGGCCGGGACCGACACCGCCGGAGACCGGCCGGACGGCCGGGCCCTGGAGGGTTCGGGCGCCTCTCCCCCCGATGTCGGCGAGGCGTGCCAGACTGCGGCGGATCCTGCAATCTCCCGCGAGGCCACTGCCGATGACCACATCACCCGGCCCCACCCCCGCCCCACCCCGGTCGGCGGCGCCGAGCCGGACAGCGCCCCCTCCCGGCGGCCGGAGCGCGGCGCGGAGCACCCCCCGAGCCGACCGGACAGCCCTGCGGCAGCGGCTCGCTGAGCTGCGCGGCGGGGTCCGGGTACCGCCCCGGCCGCTGGACGCCCGGGCCATCGCCGCGCTCGCCGCCAACCCCGGCTGCCGGCGGCGCGCCCTGCTGGACGGCGCCGGGGTCGACAAGGCCGCCGTCGCCCAGGCGCTCGACGCGCCCGCCCCGTTCGGGCAGTCGCAGTTCGCCTTCATGCGCGGGCACGCCTTCGAGGCCCGCGCGAAGGCGGAGAACGGGGCCGAGCTGATCCGGCTGCTCTGTGAGCGGGTCGGCGCGGCCCGGCCGGAGGTGTCCGAGGTCGCGGTGCCGGACCTCACCGCCGACGGCCCGGCGGGGCGCGCCGCGCGCACCACGCTCGCGCTGGCCGCTGCCGTCGCCTCCGACGGCTGGACGCTGCTCGACCATCCGATGCTGACCCTTGAGGTGGCCGGGGCCACGGTCTACCTGGAGCCGGACGCGCTGACCGTGCAGCCGGACGGCACGCTGACCGTCATCGAGATCAAATCCTTCCCGATCCTGGACGGTTCGGCCGACCCGGCGAAGGTCGGCGCCGCCGCCCGGCAGGCGGCGGTCTACGCGCTGGCGCTGGAGGAGACGGCCGCCGGGCCGGAGTCGCGGGTGCGGGAGGCGGCGCTGCTGGTCTGCCCGCGCGACTTCGCCAACCTGCCGACGGCGGACACCGTCGACGTACGCAAGCAGCGCGCCGCCACCCGGCGCCAACTCGCCCGGCTGACGCGGCTGGAGGAGATCGCCGAAGTGGTGCCCGAGGGGTTGAGCTTCGCCCCGGACGCCTCCCCTGAGTCGCTGACCGAGGCCGTCGGCTCGGTGCCCGCCGCGTACGCCCCGGAGTGCCTGGCCAGTTGCGAGTTGGCGTTCCACTGCCGCGCGCGGGCCCGCGCCGACGGTGCCGTGGAGGCTCTGGGCAGGCCGGTCCGGGGCGAGTTGGGCGGGCTCACCGAGGTGGCGGAGGTGCTGCGGGCGGCACGGGAGGAACCGGCCCCGGGGGACGCGGCGGCCGAGGCGCTGCGGCGCGCGGCGCGGCTGCGCGCCGAGGCGCTGGACGAGGGCGCCCGGCGGCTCGCCGCCCGGGAGGTACCGTCCCCCTCGGGCCCGGCCGAGGTCCAACGGCCGCCGGTGGAGAGGGAGTCGGCCACCACTACCGGGGAGGTGCCGTGTCACTGATCTCGGCGCTGGCGCGGGTGGAGGCGGTGGCCGAGGGCCGGGCCCAGCCGCTGACCACGGTGCGCCACCGGCATATCGCCGAACACCCCCTGGTTCTCGTCCCGTTGGCGACCGCCGGCGATCCGGGGGCGCCGCTCGGCGCGCTGCTCGGCACCGACCGGGCGGCGCCGGTGCTGCTGACGGTCGCCCAACCCCGCAACCTTGACCTGCGGTTCGCGTTCCTGGCGGAGCTGGCCGAGGCGCTCCTGCCCCATCTGGAGTCCACGCTGGACGAGGTGGAGTACGAGGAGCGCACCGCCCCCGACCCGGAGACCGGCAAGCGGACCACGGTGCAGGTCGAACTCTGCGTTGACGCACCGCAGTTGCTGGTGCCGAACACGCCGGGCGCCGACTTCGTCCGGCTGCTGGGCCGCTCCACGCGCTTCCGGCGCACCGCCGAGGACGATCCGCTCAACCCGTATCCGGCGCCCGCGCGCGTACCGCTGCTGGGCCGCTGGCTCACGCACTACGGCGAGCGCGCCCGGGTCCCCGGCTCCTCGCTGCTGCTGCCGATGACGCAGCTGCTCTCCCGGCACTGGGCCACCGGCCAGAGTCCGCTGGAGGACCAGCACCTCGGGGCGCTGCTCGCCTGGATCGACCCGCCGCCCCGCGACCCGGCCACGCCCGACGGCCCCCGGGAGAACGGGGAGCGGGCCGCGTTCCGCGCCGAACTCGGCCGGGACGCGGCGGGCCAGCTGCTGCGCCCGCCCGCCGGGCCGACCACCGACCCGGCCTTCGACAACGCGCTGCTGGCCCCGGCCATCCGGCGCTTCGACGCGGGGCTGCCGGGCGCGGCCGAGGAGGTACGGGAGCTGATCGCCGGCCAGCTGCTGCCCACCTGGGAGGCGATGTGGCGCGCGGTGGACCTCCTGCGCGGGCTGCCGGAGGCCGGGCGGGTCGCGGAGCGCTGGAAGCGGGACCGCTGGTCCTACACCGGCCACCGCGACCGGCTGCGCGCCGGGGAGCCACCGCAGCCCCGGCAGGACGACGCGGTCACCGCCGCGCGGAAGCTGGCCTCCCGCGAGCAGGCCCAGGCACAGCTGGCCGCGCAGGAGGCGCTGGACGATCCGCTGGTGATGGCGGGGCGACGGCTGGCCGGTGAGGCCTTCCAGGGGGAGGTCGTCGAGGTGGAGATGGCGTTCTCCGGCGGCCCGGAGGAGCGGGACGCCGTGTCCGGCGCGGGCGCACCGGCGTCCGGGGGCCGGGGGAAACGGGCCAGGCCACGCCCGCTGGTGACCCTCCGTACCGAGGACGCGCCGCAGATGACGGAGGGCGAGCGGGCGCACCGGGCGCTGCCCGGCGGGGGCACGCAGAGCGCCCGGCTGGTGGCGGGCTCCGGCGGCCCGCTGCTCACGCTCCAGCTGGTCAACGGTATGGGCCGGGGCAAGGAGCCCGCCCCGGGCAGCGTCCCGGAACCGGGCGACCGGCTGTGCTGGACGCTCTTCGAGCATGCGCCCCGGGGCGGGCCCGGACTGCCCGAGCCGGAGGACACCCCGTGGACGCACGGCGGTCCGCCCGAACCGGCCTCCACCGCTCCCGACCCCGTGACCAGCGAGGACCAGCTGTGACCGAGACCGAGACCGAGCGCGCGGGGTTCCCCGCGCCCGACCCCGCCGCCGGGCCCGGCGGCCCGCCGGATCAGGGGGAGGTGGCGGACCCCGGGGAGGCGGCGGCGCGGGCCACCGAGGCGATCCTGCGGGACACGCTGAGCGGCACGCGCCGGGGCGTCGTGGTGGACTCCCCGCCGGGCGCGGGCAAGTCGACGCTCGTCGTCCGGGCCGCGCGTGAACTGGCCGCCGCCGGGCGTCCGCTGATGGTCGTCGCGCAGACGAACGCGCAGGTGGACGACTTGGTGGACCGTCTGGCGCGGGCCGATCCGGCACTGCCCGTCGGCCGTCTGCACAGCAGCGACCCCCAGCCGTACGACCCGGTGCTGGAGGAGCACCCCGCCGTGCGGACCTCCGCCAAGCCGGCCGATCTGGAGGGGCTTCCGGTGGTGGTGTCGACGGCCGCGAAGTGGGCGTGGGTGACGGCGGGCCCGGGAGGCGCGCCCTGGCCGCACGCCATCGTCGACGAGGCGTACCAGATGCGGTCCGACGCGCTGCTCGCGGTGGCGGGGCTGTTCGAACGGGCGCTGTTCGTCGGGGACCCGGGGCAGCTCGACCCGTTCAGCCAGGTCGGCGCGGAGCAGTGGGCCGGGCTCTCGCACGATCCGGCGAGCAGCGCGGTCGCCACGCTCCTCGCGCACAACCCGGACCTCCCGCAGCACCGGCTGCCGGTCTCCTGGCGGCTTCCCGCCTCGGCGGCGCCGCTGGTCTCGGCGGCGTTCTACCCCTTCTCCCCGTTCCGCAGCGGCACCGGACCGGGTGAGCGCACGATGGGCTTCGCCACCGCCTCCGACGGCTCCCCTACCGACCGGGTGCTGGACGAGGCGGCGGAGCACGGCTGGGGGCTGCTGGAGCTGCCAGCCGGGCACGTGCCGCGCACCGACCCGGTGGCGGTGGACGCGATCGCGCGACTGGTGTGCCGGATGCTGGAGCGGAGCGGGTGGACGCGCGGCGAGCGCTCCGACGAGGGCACGCTAGGCGCGGACCGGATCGCCGTCGGCACCGCCCACCGCGACCAGGCCGCGGCGGTGCGCGACCGGCTGGCGGCGCTCGGCGCCCCCGGAGTGACGGTCGACACCGCGAACCGGCTCCAGGGCCGGGAGTTCGACGTCACGGTGGTGCTGCACCCGCTCTCCGGACGGCCGGACGCCACCGCCTTCCACCTGGAGACGGGGCGGCTCTGTGTGCTCACCTCCCGCCACCGGCACGCCTGCGTGGTGGTCTGCCGTGCCGGGGTGCCGCGGCTGCTGGACGACTACCCGGTGACGGAGCCGGTCCAGCTCGGGGTCGCGGTGGACTTCCCGGACGGCTGGGAGGCCCATCAGGCGGTGCTGGGACACCTCGCGGAGCACAGAGTCCGCGCCTGGTGAAGGGCCTGCTGTCCGCCCGGCGCGAACGCTTGCTACCGCTGCGTACGGGGGACAATGGACGTCGCCCACGACACAGGAGGTCTTGCATGGCTGAGCCGCCTCCGGCTCCGGACCCCTCCGGCGGTGCCCCCCGGCCGCGGCGCCCCGCGCCCCTGCTCTTCGAGCCGTCCGAGGGCGCCCAGGACGAGGAGCACTTCTTCGGACTGGAGTCGGTGACCGACCCCCGGGATCTGCTCGACCGGGCGACGGAGCTGACGCTGGCCTTCCGCGCCGCGGCGGACCGGGCGATGGAGTTCCAGGCGATAGCCGCGGCCCAGCTGGCCGACCCGCGGCGCTTCGACCGGCTCTCGGACGCCGCGATCGCCGACCGCGGGGAGTGGGCGGAGGACTACGCCCGGAAGATGATCGAGTTCGGCCGGGCGTTGCAGGAGCACCGCGGCCCGGAGTGAGGGCGGGCCGGGGCCGCGCCGGGGTGGCGTCGCGCCGTCCGGCGGCGCGGTTCCCACCCTGGGCGTCCCACGGGCCCTCCGCGCGCACGGTGCGTGTCCGGACGCTTCCTCGCAGGTCGCGGCGGGGGCCGTCCGAACTATCGATTTTCACTCTGGTCCCTCGTGGTGCTAAGGTCTACGGCGTCAGCAGGCGCCGCTAGCTCAGTTGGTTAGAGCAGCTGACTCTTAATCAGCGGGTCCGGGGTTCGAGTCCCTGGCGGCGCACCGACATCCGAAGACCCCTCGCCACACGCGAGGGGTCTTCGGCGTTCCCGCGCCACCTCGCTACTCCCGGGTCACCTTGATCTCCCAGGCCCCGTCGGAGGCGCGCGAGGTGACCTCCACCCGCAGCCCGTCCAGCGTGTGGCTCTCGCCCACCCGCAGGGGCGCGTCCGCGAGGGGCGGGTGCACCGAGGTCCCGTGGCAGGCGGTGGTGGCCGGATGGCCGTCCACCACCTCGACGGGTCCGTGGGTGGAGGCCCGGTCGCTGCGGACCCGGTAGAGCAGCACCCCGTCCCGGCACACGTCCCGGTCGTTGCCGATCCGCCCCCGGGCCTCGATCGCGAGCGCGTGGGTCTCGCTCGTCCGCACCACCGCGAGCCGGGTGTCCCGCGTCCCCCGGGCCCAGCCCGCCCGGTTGTCCAGCGCGGCACCGAGCGGGCGGAGGCTGTATCGCGTCGTTCCCGGACCCTCGGGTACGCATTCCACATTCCGCTCGTCGAGCCAGCCGAGTTTCCACTTGTGCCAGCCGAAGGGATCGGGCGCGAGTCCGAACTGGCTGCCCATCATGTCCCAGTCGCCGACGCGGGAATCCCAGTCTCCCTTGCCGTCCCGGGGACGCTCGTAGAGGTCAGGCAGGTCGAACACGTGGCCCGTCTCATGGGCGAGGACATTGCGGTCGGGCGGGCTCTGCTCGAAGAGCGTGACGACCCGCCGCAGATCAGCCCCGTCCACACGCAGTGGCTCCGCGAAGTTGACCACCTTGGTGGCGTCCGGAAGGACGCCCGGGGCGTCGGGATCGGCTATCAGGTAGACGATGTCGTAGCGGCTGAAATCCACGCGCGGGTCGGCCGCCCGTATGGCGTCCCGCAGATAGGCGCCCCGCCGTTCCTCACCCCAGTCCCGCTCTATGCCGTACGAGGTGGAGGGCGCGGGCATTTCGATCCACTCGCCGTGCGGGCGCGGCCGGAGATCGAGTGCGCCGTATGAGGCGCGGGAGAAGAACTCGGAGGTGGCCGGAAAGTGGTCGGCGACGAGTTCGGCGGGGGTGGAAAAGGGCCGGGAATCGGGAAAGGAGAGAAAGAGCAGTGCGGCGTCGAGTCGCGACTCCGGCCGCGGGTAGGAGGTGTTCCAGGTGTCCATACCCAGCGAGTGGTGCGCTCCGGTGCGGGCGAGCGCGCAGGGGGCCGCCGCCAGGGCGGTCCGCACCGGCCCCGCGATCAGCGACATCCCCGCGAACGCGAGGAAGGCCGTGCTGATCGCCGCGATCCGGTGGGCGCGCCCCGCCGTGCGGCGCGTGCCACCCCGCCCGGCCGGCCCCTCAGGTATGTGCGGTTCCAGTTTCCCCACGGTGCGACCTCACCCGATCAGGAGCGACGGGCCGCCGGGTCCGGGTGGCCGCCGCCACTCCGGCCAGCCCCGTCGCTTGTGTCGGCCATGCCGGTTTCAGCTGCTGTACACACCTTGCGCGGGCGCCGACGGCGGCAGCCCGTTCTGGTAGGCCGGACGGGTAGGCCGAACGCGATAACGGACAGTGATACCTGATCGTGAGTGATCGGAGTCGTCGCAGCCGCGGACGGAAGCGGTCACGGGGGTGTTCACCCCGCCGTCCGCTCCCCGGGATGCCCGGACCGCGGCCCGTCGACGCCGCCGGGACGCTGGCTCCGTTCCCACGGCAGCCTCTATGATCGGCACATTTCCAGCGCGGATTCGCCTCTGGGCAGGCTCGCAACGGCCCCGGCCGGTCCGCACGAGACAAGATCCCCCCGCGGAGCGATCGGTGAACGGACCCCTCGAAGGACCGGGCAAGGACTCCGGCGACGCCCCCGGAACACAGGCGGAAGCCTTCACGGAAAGTAGTGGCGTCTGCCCGAAGCAGCGCACCCAGAGCGGACGGGAGGAGCACTCCGACTTCCGTGCCGCGTTCGACGCCGCGCCGCTGGCGATGGCGCTCGTCACCCAGGAGGGGCGGGTGCTCAGCGCCAACCGCGCCCTGAGCGCCCTGCTCGGCTCAGCCCCCGCGAGCCTCACCACCGGGGTCCTCGCCGACCTGCTGGAGCTCAACCTCGTCGGCCGGGCGCGCAGCGCGTACCACGAGGCGCTGCGCGGGCGCAGCGACCGCATGTGCTGCACCCGGCGGCTCAAGCACGCCGACGGCCACGCCCTCTGGGCGGACATCACCGTCACCCCGACCCCGCGCGGCGAGGCCCTGGTGACGATCTCCGACATCAGCGAGCGGCGCGACCTCCAGGAGCGGCTGCGTCACCTCCAGATGCACGATCCGGTGACCCGGCTGCCCAACCGCAGCCTGTTCTTCGAACGGCTCGGTTCCGCGCTGGACGACACCGCCACCGGCCGCACCGGGATCTGCTACCTCGACCTCGACGGCTTCAAGGCGATCAACGACACCCTCGGGCACCGCGTGGGCGACAACCTGCTCAGCGCCGTGGCGCAGCGGCTGAGCCGCTGCGTGGAGGAGGACGGCCACCTGGTGGCGCGGCTCGGTGGGGACGAGTTCGCGCTGCTCGTCGAGTCGTCCACCGGCACCGAGCAGTTGACGGGGCTGGCGCAGCGGGTGCTGCGGGCCCTCCAGCACCCCTTCGACGTGGCGGGTCAGCGGCTGACCGTCTCCGCCAGCGTCGGTGTGGTGGAGCGGGAGGCCGAGGGCACCAACCCCACCGAGCTGATGCAGGCCGCCGACACCACGCTGTACTGGGCGAAGGCCGACGGCAAGGCCCGCTGGACGCTGTTCGACCCGGAGCGGAACGCGCACCGGATGACCCGGCAGGCGCTCTCCAGCACCCTGCGCCGGGGTGTGGAGCGCGGCGAGTTCACGCTGGAGTACCAGCCCATCGTCGGGTTCGAGGACGACGCGGTGCGCGGGGTGGAGGCGCTGGTGCGCTGGCGCCACCCCCGGTTCGGCGTGCTCGGCCCGAACCAGTTCATCGGGCTGGCGGAGGAGAACGGCGCGATCGTGCCGCTGGGCCGCTGGGTGCTCGCCGAGTCCTGCCGCCAGGCCCGCCGCTGGATGCTGGAGCACGACCGGACGCCGGTGTTCGTCAGCGTGAACGTGGCGGTACGCCAGGTCTGGGACTCGGACCTGGTCGCGGACGTGGCGGCGATCCTGGACGAGACGCGGCTGCCGCCGGGCCTGCTCCAGCTGGAGCTGACGGAGTCGGCGGTGATGGGCTCCGCCGGGCAGCCGCTCCAGGCGCTGCGCGCCCTCTCCGACATGGGCATCCGGATCGCCATCGACGACTTCGGCACCGGCTACTCCAACCTGGCCTACCTGAGCCGTCTGCCGGTGCGGGCGCTCAAGCTGGACGGCACCTTCGTCCGCGGGTTCCGTTCGGAGCAGCACCAGAACCCGGCGGACGAGACCATCGTCGCGGCCCTGGTGGAGCTGGCCCACAAGCTCGGGCTGACCGTCACCGCCGAGTGCGTCGAGGGCGCGGCGCAGGCGGAGCGACTGCGGCGGATCGGCTGCGACACCGGCCAGGGCTGGCACTACGCCAAGCCGATGAGCGCGGACCGGATCTCCCGGCTGCTCGGCTGAACCGCCCCGGGCCGCGCGGCGCCGTGTACGGGCCGCGCGGCCCGGGGCCCGGCGCGCGGCGGGTGGCGGGTGGCGGGTGGCGGGTGGTCAGCTGCCGTAGGCGTCGGCGATCAACTCGTAGGAGCGGACCCGGATGTCCGGGGTGTGCACGTTGCCCGTGATCATCAGCTCCTGCGCCCCGGTGCGCTGGGCGAGCGCGTCCAGCCCCGCGCGCACCTCCTCCGCGCCGCCGTACACCACGTTCCGCGTCCAGCCCCGGACGAACTCCCGCTCCGCCTCGCTGAACGCGTACTTCTCCGCCTCCTCCGGCGTGGGCACCAGCCCGGCGTCGCCACGGCGCAGCCGCAGCATCGCCAGCGCCCCGCTGAGCACCTGGGCGTGCGCCTCCCGCTCGTCGTCGGTGGCGATCGCGGCGACGCCGACCATCGCGTACGGCGCGTCCAGCAGCGCGGAGGGACGGAACGCCTCGCGGTACAGCTCCAGCGCGGGCAGCGTGTGCGCCGGGGCGAAGTGGTTGGCGAAGGCGAAGGGCAGTCCGAGCTGGCCGGCCAGCTGGGCGCTGAACCCGGAGGAGCCGAGCAGCCAGACCGGCGGCCGGGACCCCTCCCCGCCCTGCACGGGGCCGGGCACCGCGTGGATCCGGGCGTACCGGTGTCCGGCGGGGAAGCTGTCGTCCAGGAAGTGGACCAGTTCGGTGAGTTGCCGCGGGAAGTCCTCCGCCCCCTCCCGCAGCCGTTCGGTGCGGCGCAGCGCGGCGGCCGTGGCGCCGTCCGTCCCGGGCGCCCGGCCGAGGCCGAGGTCGACCCGGCCCGGGGCGAGCGCCTCCAGCGTCCCGAACTGCTCGGCGATGACCAGCGGCGCGTGGTTGGGCAGCATCACCCCGCCCGAACCGAGCCGGATCCGCTCGGTGTGCGCGGCGAGGTAGGCGAGGATCACGGCGGGCGAGGAGCTGGCCACGCCCGGCATCGAGTGGTGCTCGGCCACCCAGTACCGGGTGAACCCGCGCCGCTCCGCCAGCCGCGCGATGCGGACGGAGGCGCGCAGCGCGTCAGCCGAGGTGTGGCCGACCCCGACGTTCGCCAGATCGAGGACGGACAGCGCGGCGGGCGCGCTGCCGGGGGCGCCCCCCCGGACGGGATCGGACGGGGCGGCGGCGCGCGGCTCGGACACGGGGTCTCTCCGTTCGCTGTGCGGCACAGCTGGTTCGCTCGGCTGACTCTCGGACACGAATCGGCACAACAACGGAGCGCGACGATCTGTTCCGCCACCCACCCCGGCCCCGCCCCCGGAGACCGAGACCGCGAACGGGACCCCGATCGAACGGGACGGCGCAGGGACGGGACGACGAGGGGGGCGGACGGGGGACGAGCGGGCCGTCGCCGGGACGGCGCGGCCCGGCGCGCGTCAGGCGAAGAGCGTGCCCAGTTCGGGGCAGCGCACCCGTTCACCGAGGAGTCGCAGCCCCTCGAAGGCGGTGACCTGGTTGGCCGTGAGCACCGGCTTGCCCAGCTCCTCCTCCAGTGCGGGGATCCAGGCGGCGCTGTGCAACGCGGTGTCCGGCAGAAGCACAGCCTCCGCGTCCGGATGGTCCCCGGCCCGGGCCATCCGCCGCACCTCCTCCATGCCCCAGGTGCCCACCTCGGCCGCCGTGATGATGCCGCTGCCGCGCATCGCCACGACCTCGGCGCCCGCCGCCTTCAGGAAGGCGGCGAACAGTTCGGCCACGTCCTCCGGGTAGGTGGCCGCCACCGCGACCCGCTCCACACCCAACTCCCGTACGGCGTGGGCGAAGGCGAACGAGGTGCTGGAGGCGGGCAGTCCGGCGGTGGCCGACAGCTCGTTCACCTGCTCGTGCGCCCCCTCCCAGCCGAAGACGAAGCTGGCGCTGGTGCACGCCCAGACGACGGCCTGGACGCCGTGCCCCTTGACCTCCTCCACCTTGGCGGCGAGGCGGGCCGCCGAGCCCATCTCCAGCAGGGCGTCGACCCGGTGCGCGTCCTCCCCGATGTCCGTGTGGACCAGGGGCAGCCGCACGTCGGCACCGGCCTCCCGCAGGATGCCCTCCAGCCTCGGGTAGTCGTCCTCCGCCGAGTAGCCGGGGTAGAGAAAGCCGACGGCCCGGGGGGTGCGGGCGGCCGCTGCTGCCATGTGATGCCTCCTGAACGGATGAGGCGCGCGGACAGCGCGCCAACTGGTGCGATCAGCGTGGTGGTTGCGATATCCGCGCCGCCGGAGCCGGATCCCGTCCCCGGACCGAACGCCGGACCGTCCGCGTTCCGGCGACCGCCGGGGCGACGGGGGCCGGGGCGACGGGGGCGAGAGCGGGCACGTGCGGAGGCCGGGCACCGTCCCTCGCGGGAGACGCCCGGCCCGTGACGCGTCAGCGGGGCCCGGGCTCGCCCACCCGGGCCGTACGGCTCAGGCGCCGGAGGACGGGACCCGCGGAGACCGGCCACCGGAGCGCCGGACCCGTCCCGTCGGGGCGAACGGAGCCGGGGGGCGGAGGCCCGAGCGCGGGCCCGGAGCCTCCTGTCCGGCGGGCCGGGTCAGAGCGGCGGTCAGACCGGTGGTTGCGGTCCGCCCCACTCCTCCGGGGATCCGGCGGCGTACCCGAGGTCGTGCCCGCCATCGAGCGGGTCCTCCGTCCCGGCGCCGGCGAGCGCGGCCTCCGGCTCGGCCGGGCCGAGTCCGGCCGCGTCCGGCAGGGAGTTCGGGTCCGCCGCCGGATCGACCGGGGGTGCGGAAGCCATCGCGGCCGGCCCTCGGCGGGCCACCGGGTCGAGCAGCGCCTGGTACGGCCCGACCGCCTCCTTGCCGATGCTGCGCAGTGCGGCCCAGACGGTCACCTGGTTCGCGGAGAGCACCGGCATCCGCAGCTCGGCCTCCAGCTGCGGGATCACGTCGAAGGTGGGCAGGTTGGTGCAGCTGATGAACAGCGCGTCCGGTGCGTCGTGGACCGCCTCCCGGGCCATGTCGACCACGTCCCGGTAGGGCACGCGCTGGATCTCCCGGGTCAGCCCCAGGTAGCTGCGGCCGGTGACGGAGATTCCGGCCTCCGCCAGGTACTCCTCCAGCGCGTCCGTCACCGACTTGGTGTACGGCGTGACGATGGCGATGCGCTGGGCGCCGATCTCCTCCAGCGCTTGGAGCATCGCCCCCGAGGTGGTGACCGCGGGGATCTCACCGGCCTGCGCCATGGCGGCGCTCATGGCCCGTTCGCCCGCGGTGCCGCCGACGAAGCTGCCGGAGGTGCAGGCGTACGCGACGACCTCGGGCGTGACGGCGCTCAGCGCGAGCACCGCGTCCCGCAGGGTCTCGTGCTCGCTGACGAGGCGGGCCAGGTCGAGGCTCACCTCCACGGGCACGAAGGGGGTGCGCGTCAGGTGCAGGGACACGTCGTCCGGCACCCAACGCCACAGTTCACGGTCGAGAGCGAAGTCGAACGGCGCGACGACCCCGACGCCGCGCTGCGGCTGCGGTCCGCCAAGGAAGGAGACGTCCATTTCGAGCCCCTAAGAACGGAAGGGGTGGCCCATGGCCTGTTGGGCCCCTTAAGCCGAGACATGAAAAAAGGAATGCCGGTCAAAAGCCGGGACGCCGGGACAGATGCCTTTGTTGACGAAGGTAGTTTCCGCTCCCTACCGTGGTCAATCCTCACCCCCGGGCTTGGCTTCGCCCGCCGTTCTCAGTCCACCGCCCCCTCGTTTCGAAACGGTGTCCTGCCTATGTCCGAAACCTGCCTTCTGGTCCTCGACGCCGAGCCGCTGCCCCGCCTGGAGCGGCTGGCCGGACGCGCCCGTGTGGTGCACGCCGACGAGAAGACGCTGGCCGAGCTGCTGCCCACCGCCGATGCGCTGCTGGCGTGGGACTTCCTGTCCGACGCCATCCGTGAGGCGTGGCCGGGCGAGGGCCCGCGACCGCGCTGGGTGCACACGCCCAGCGCGGGGGTCGACCGGCTGCTGCCGGAGCTGGCCGCGAGTCCGGAAACCGTCATCACGAATGCCCGTGGGGTCTTCGACCAGCCAATCGCCGAATATGTGGCTGGACTCGTACTCGCAATGGCGAAGGACTTTCGTGGCACTTGGGAATTGCAACGACAGCGGCGCTGGCAGCACCGCGAGACATTCCGTGTAGGAGGCACCCGGGCGACCGTGGTCGGCAGCGGCCCAATTGGCCGGGCAATTGGTCGCACTCTTTCAGCACTCGGGGTCACGGTGGACCTCGTCGGGCGCACGGAACGTGACGGAGACCCGGAATTCGGCCGGGTACACGGCATCGGCGCGCTGCACGGCCTCCTCGGGGAGGCGGACTGGGTGGTCTGCGTCGCCCCGCTCACCGAGGAGTCGAAGGGTCTCTTCGACGCCCGGGCGTTTGCCCTCATGAAGCCGGAAGCCCGCTTTGTGAACGTCGGCCGGGGCCAGCACGTGGTGACGGCGGACCTGGCCGACGCCCTGGTGAACCACCGGATCGCGGGAGCCGCGCTGGACGTCTTCGACCGGGAGCCGCTGCCCACCGACACGGGCCTGTGGGACGTGCCGAACCTGCTGATCTCGCCGCACATGAGCGGCGACACGGTCGGCTGGCGGGACGATCTCGCGGAGCAGTTCCTCGACAACTTCGACCGCTGGGAGGCGGGCCGTCCGCTGCTGAACGTGGTCGACAAGAACCTCGGGTACGTACCGACCAGCTCGTGAGGCCGTGCCGGAGACCGCCCCGACACGCCCCGGGCGCCCCCACCGGCCCACTCCGCCCCGCTCCGTCCCCGCCGCCCCGCTCCGGGGCGGGCCCACCTCGTTCCTCCCGGCCCCTCCGGGCCTCCCGGCCGCCGCTCCCCACGACGGCCGGTGTCCCACAGCGTCCTCACCCACAGCCCGGGCCCCGTCCGTGCTCTGCCCCGGCGGCCCGCCGGACCCTGGAGGTTTCGTGATGTCGGATCTCACCAACCTGACCGCCACCGAGCTGGTCACCGGCTACCGGGCGGGGGACTTCTCCCCCGTCGAGGTGGTCGCGGCGGCCCTGGAGCGGGCGGCTGAGACACAGACGCGGGTGAACGCCTTCACCCGCGTCGACGAGGAGAGCGCGCTGGAGGAGGCGACCGCCGCCGCGGAGCGCTGGCGGCGCGGGGAGCCCGCCGGGCTGCTGGACGGGGTGCCGGTCACCGTCAAGGACATGCTGTTGCAGCGCGGCGCCGCGACGTACAAGGGCTCGTGGACGGTGGACGCGGAGGGCCCGTGGGAGGAGGACGCCCCCTCCGTGGCCCGGATGCGGGAGCACGGCGCGGTCTTCCTCGGCAAGACGACCACCCCGGAGTTCGGCTGGAAGGGCGTGACCGACAGCCCCCGGTACGGCGCCACCGGCAACCCCTACGCCCCGGAGCGGACGGCGGGCGGGTCCAGCGGCGGCAGCGCGGCGGCCGTCGCGCTCGGCGCGGGCCCACTGTCGCTGGGCACCGACGGCGGCGGATCGGTCCGGATCCCCGCCTCCTTCTGCGGGATCTTCGCGCTGAAACCGACGTACGGGCGGGTGCCGATCTATCCCGCCAGCGCCTTCGGGACCCTCGCGCACGTGGGACCGATGACGCGGGACGCGGCGGACGCCGCGCTGCTGATGGACGCGATCTGCGGGCCCGACCCCCGCGACTGGTCCCAACTCGCCCCCGTCCAGGGGAGTTTCCGCGAGGAGCTGGCCGGGGGCGAGGAGGGCGCGCGCGGGCTGCGGGTGGCCTTCTCGCCGGACCTCGGCGGGCAGGTGGCGGTCGCGCCGGACGTGGCCGCCGCGGTGCGGCGCGCGGTGGACCGGCTGTCCGGCCTCGGCGCCCGGGTGGAGGAGACCGACCCGGGGTTCACCGACCCCGTGGAGGCCTTCCACACCCTGTGGTTCAGCGGAGCGGCCCGGGTCACCCAGGGGCTCGACGCCGAGCGGACCGGGTGGCTCGACCCGGGGCTGCGCGAGATCCGGGACGCGGGGGCGCGGATGAGCGCGCTGGACTACCTGGCCGCGGTCGACGAGCGGATGGCCCTGGGCCAGCGGATGGGCGGGCTGCTGCGCGGCGGCGCGGACGGCGGCTACGACCTGCTGGTGACGCCGACCATGCCGATCACCGCCTTCGAGGCGGGCCGTGAGGTCCCCGAGGGCGGCGCGCACACGCGGTGGACGGGATGGACCCCGTTCACCTACCCGTTCAACCTGACGCAGCAGCCCGCGGCGACGGTGCCCTGCGGCGTGGACGCCGCGGGCCTGCCGATCGGGCTGCAACTGGTGGGCGCGCGCCACCAGGACGCGCTGGTGCTGCGCGCCGCGCACGCGCTGTTCGCCTCCGGGGTGACGGAGGGGATGGCGCCCCCGGCGCAGTGAGGTACCGCCGGGCGGGACCGCGGAACGCGGAACCGCCCGGCGGGTGGGGTGGGGACGACTCCCCGCCCCACCCCGGTCGGTGACCGCGTCTCAGGCTGACGGCGCGTCCGCTCCGCGCACGTCAGGCCCGGCGGACGGCGGCCCCGGCCCCGGTGGCTCAGCCCCGCGGGGCCCGGACGCCGCGGGCTCAGGCCCGTCGGAAGGCGAGGGACTCGCCCAGCGCCCCGGCGCGCCAGAGGTCCTGGCAGGCCTCGGCCATCTCGTCGAGCCCCTCGACGATGGTTCCCCAGACGATTCCCGGAACCCATCCGGCGTCGCCGTTGATGAGCAGGTTGTTCCGCTCGTAGAAGAGCGCGAGGTCGATGACGGTGTTCCGTTCGATGTGTGCCGCTTTGCCACCCTGCTGTTCCGCCGCCGCCTCGTACCCGTAGGACGAGGTGGCCAATTGCGTGTTGGAGAAGGTGAAGTAACACAGATCGCCCGGAATCGGGGTGATGGTGGGATTCTCCAGCGGAGGCTCCTCGGGCGCGAAGGGCGGAACCAGGGTGTAGATCTCGTTCCTGGCGTACTTCGCGTGATAGACATCACCGCTCAGCGGTAGCGCGTTCCAGACAGCGGCGCAGGTGATCGGCGCGCGGTCGTCCAGCAGCTTTGCGGTGCAGGAAACTCCCCGCTTGTCCAGGGAGACTTCCAGGAAACGATCGGCCATTGTGCCTCCGGCTCCGGGTTGGGCATCGACGCTTCAATGGTGACCCATCGGTCAACCCCGCCCCCAGGTTAAGGGCTGGAAACAATCTGCATAGCTCCGGTGAACATGGGTAGCTGCGCGCGCATGGCTCCACCACAAGGGAACAACGACGCTGGCAGAGGCAGGGGAATCCGGCGCCGCTCACTGTTCGCAGGAGCGGCATCCCTCGGTGCCTTGGGTGCGCTGGGAGCGGCTGGATGCAGCCGTGCTCCCACGGAGGGAAAAGTAGAGGGAGGCGACCTGCTCGACCGGCTGCGCGACAAGGGAAGCGCGCGGATCGGTATCGCGAGTGAGCCCCCGTTCGGCTACGTGAACAGGGACGGAGAGGCCACGGGCGAGGCACCGGAGATCGCCAAGGTCGTTTTCAAACGACTCGGCATTGACGAGATCAAGGCGATTCCCGTGGAGTTCGGCGCGCTGATCCCGGGACTGAAGGCGCAACAGTTCGACGTGGTGTCGGCGGGAATGTACATCAATGCCACCCGCTGCGCACAGGTCCTGTTCTCTGACCCCGAATACCTCATGCTGGACTCTTTCATCGTCAAAAAGGGCAACCCGCACGGGATCAAGACCTACAAGGACATCGTCGACAACAATCTCAAGCTGGCGACCGGAAAGGCCTACGCGGAGATCGAGTACGCGCTGGCGGCCGGGTACCCCGAGAGCAAGCTCATGATCCTTCCCGACCAGGTCGCCGGACTCGACGCGGTAGCCCAGGGCCGGGCCCACGCGTTCGCCGGGACCAACGTGACGGTCAAGACGGTCGTGAAGGACTCGGCACGCGTGGAGGCGACGAAGGCGTTCCAGCCCATAGTGGACGGCGAACCCGCCTACGGGGCCGGCGGATTCGCCTTCCGTACCTCGGAGAAGACGTTCCGCGACGCCTTCAACAAGGAGATCCACAAGCTCAAGGCGAACAACTACGAGGAACTCCTGGAGATCGTCAGTCCGTTTGGTTTCGGAATGCGGGAGATGACCGATCTGACGGCTAAGGAGTTGTGCGGATGATGACCTCGGGCATGTTCACCTCCTGGTTCCTGCCGGGGATCTGGGTCACCATCCAGGTGACGGTGCTGAGTTCGGCGCTGGCCGCGGTCGTCTCGTTCGCCATCGGCATCCTGCGGACCTCCAGGTTCTGGATCGTCCGCTTCCTGGCCGGTACCTACTTCGAGATATTCCGGGGCACCTCGGCGCTGGTGCTGATGTTCTGGATGTTCTTCTCGCTGCCGCTCTTCGGCTGGCAACTGGTCCCGATGTGGGCCGGCGTCAGCGCGCTGGGCCTCACCTACGGCGCCTACGGCTCGGAGATCGTCCGGGGCGCGCTGGCCGCCGTCCCCCCGGCCCAGCGGGAGGCGGGGATCGCGCTCAGCTTCACCCGGGCGCAACGGCTGCGGCGTATCGAACTGCCGCAGGCCTGGCCGGAGATGGTGCCGCCGTTCAACAACCTGCTGATCGAGCTGATGAAGGGCACGGCGCTGGTCTCCGTGATCACGGTGGCCGACATGACCTTCGCCGGCAACCTGGTGCGGCTCGGCGACAACGAGAGCGCGCCGATCTACACCCTGCTGCTGGTGCTCTACTTCGTGCTCGCCTTCACCCTGACCCGCGGCATGCGGGCGCTGGAGCGGCACGCCCGGGCCGGTATCGGACAGCTGCCGGAGAAGAAGCCCGGGCTCTTCTCCCGCAGGCCGGGCGCGGACGCTGACGGCGCCGCGGCCGCGAAGCAGTCGGCGGGAGGCACGCGATGAACTGGGACTGGAAAGTCGTCGAGGACTTCATGCCGCGGTTCTGGGACGGCGTGCTGGTCACGCTCCAGGCCCTGGCCATGGGCACGGTCATCGCCTTCGGCCTGGGGCTGGTCTGGGCGATAGCCCAGCGCTCCACGCTCAGGTGGGTGCGGTGGCCGGTGATGGCGCTGACGGAGTTCATCCGCAACACCCCGCTGCTGGTGCAGCTCTTCTTCCTGTTCTACGTGGTGCCCGAGTGGGGCCCCTCGATGTCGCCGCTCACCACCGGCATCGTCGGTCTGGGCCTGCACTACTCGACGTACACCGCCGAGGTCTACCGCGCGGGCATCAACGCCGTGCCGGTCGGGCAGTGGGAGGCGGCCACCGCTCTCAGCATGTCCAAGACCCGCACCTGGACCGCGGTGATCCTGCCGCAGGCCATCCGCCGGGTCATCCCCGCGCTGGGTAACTACGTCGTCGCGATGCTCAAGGACTCGCCGATGATCGCGGTCATCGGCGCCCTCGACATGCTCGGCGAGGCCCAGGCGTACAGCAACGAGACCTTCACCCAGGAAGCGATCACCGTCGTGGGCCTCGCGTTCATCGTGATCGCCTACCCCGCTTCCCTCCTGATCCGAGCCCTGGAGCGTCGCCTTGTCCGCTGACAACACCCCTTCCGAGTCCTCGAAGGAAACCGCGAACCCGGCCGTCGACGGCAGCGAGCTGATCCGGTTCACCAATGTGACCAAACGGTTCGGCGAGAACGTCGTGCTGGACAACCTCTGTTTCAGCGTCTCCTCCGGCAAGCACGTGACCCTGATCGGCCCCTCGGGGTCGGGCAAGACCACCATCCTGCGGCTGCTGATGACGCTGATGACGCCCGACGAGGGCACCATCCAGGTCGGCGGCCAGTACCTCAACCACGAGGAGCGGGACGGCAAGCTGGTCACGGCGAGCGAGAAGCACGTCCGCGAGGTCCGCAAGAACATCGGCATGGTCTTCCAGCAGTTCAACCTGTTCCCCAACATGAAGGTGCTGCGGAACATCACCGAGGCGCCGGTGCACGTCCTGGGACTGTCCAAGGACGCGGCGGAGGAGCGGGCCCGCGAACTGCTGGAGCTGGTCGGGCTGACCGAGCACCTGGACAAGTACCCGACGCAGCTCTCCGGCGGTCAGCAGCAGCGCGTGGCCATCGCCCGCGCGCTCGCCATGCGCCCCCAGGTCCTGCTGCTTGACGAGGTCACCTCGGCACTGGACCCGGAGCTGGTGGCGGGGGTGCTGGACGTGCTCCGGGACATCGCCCACTCCACGGACATCACCATGCTCTGCGTCACCCACGAGATGAACTTCGCGCGGGATATCTCGGACGAGGTCCTGATGTTCGACGCCGGGCGCGTGCTGGAGTCCGGCTCCCCGGACAAGATCTTCAACAACCCGGACCACGACCGCACCCGGGACTTCCTCAGCGCCGTCCACTGACCGGCGCCGGAACCGATCCGGACGGTGTTCCACGCCCCGGGGCGCGCCCGCGCGGCGCCCCGGGGCGTGGAGCGTCCGGGCACGGTGCCTGGAACCGCACCCCGGCGGGCCGCCCGGACCGGCGGCGGGGGTTGCGGCCCCGCGCGGCGGGCATATGCCGATAGCCGCGACTGTGGTCTTGCCGCGCACGTCCGGCCGCTATCGTGAGAGTCACCGCCCGCGACCCGGCGCCGCCGTCACCTGGCGAGCGTCACACGCCCGAGGGGGACACCGTGGCACCGAGGCCGGAGCCCACCGCACCATTCCACTCGGTCCAGTTCGCGCTCCGCATGCTGGAGACGGTCGCCCGCGAACGCGACGGCATCAGCGAGGAGCGGCTGTGCCGGGAGGCCGGCCTCGCCCCCGGCGACCTGGACGCCATGCTGCGGATGCTCCTCCGCGAGGGCTACCTCCACCGGCTGGACGACGGCAGCTACGTGGTCGGCGCCGCGCTCCTCCAACTCAGCGGCGGCGGCCGGGAGACGGCGCTGCGTGAACGCCTCCAGTACACCCTGGAGGACCTGCGCGACTCCCTCGGCGCCGCCGTCTACCTCAGCCAGTACCAGGACGGCGAACTGGAGGTCGTGCAGTACGCGGACGGGCCGCGCGCCCCGCTGGTCAACCAGTGGGTGGACTTCCGCTCCGCCGTCCACGCCACGGCGATCGGCAAGTGCCTGCTGAGCCAGCTCGACCACGAGGCCCGCCGGGACCACCTCTCCCGACACAAGACCGCGCGACTCACCTCCCGCACCATCACCGACGAGAACGTGCTGCTCAACTCCCTCGACCAGCAGCCCTCCTCGGTCCCCACCCTGGACCTCCAGGAGTACGCGGTGGGCACCGTCTGCGCCGCGGTGCCGGTGACGGCGGGCTCCTCGGTCGGCTGCCTCGCCCTCTCGCTCCCCGTCGAGGACGCCCACCGGCTGCGCCGGACAGCCGAGGCGCTCAGCCGCCGGGCCGCCCCGGTCATGCTCTCGCTGGCGATCTGAGCCGCCGCACGCCGGGCGTGGCCGAGCGCTGACCCCGTGCGCCCCCACACGACCCGGCGCCCGCCCCGACCAGAACCCGCGGGTCCGCTCGGGCCCGCCCCGGCCCGGGCCCACGCCCCGGCCAGAACCCGCGACTCCCGGCTCGGGCCCCGGCGCGCTCCCGGTTCGATCTCGGTGCGCTTCCGGGGCCGACCTGGCCCGCTCCCCACTCGCGGGGCCGTGCTTCCGGGCCTCCGGCCGTGGAACCCGGTGGGCGGGGAGGGGCGGGGGCGGCCGGGAAAGCGGTCGGAAGCACCCCCGCGAAGGGGGTAGTATTTCCTCAGCTCGCCGGAGACGGCGGGCCCGGCGCCGCTAGCTCAGTTGGTTAGAGCAGCTGACTCTTAATCAGCGGGTCCGGGGTTCGAGTCCCTGGCGGCGCACCTGTTCCGTGGGGCGTCTTCGGTAACCGAAGACGCCCCACGGTCGTCTCCGCACCCCTTCCGACCCGTCCCGCCCCTCCACCCATCCGGACGGCGCTTCCGGACTCCCCCGCCCTCCCCGGCGGACGCACCCCGCCAACACCCGTTCACCGGGGGCCACTTACGTCCACTCACGTACGCCGCAGGCCACTGGGGGCCGCGCCCAGCGCGGACAGGGACGGACGGAGCGCGGGGTGGCGGCCCGACCCCCGGACCACCACCCCGCGCCGCTCAGCCACCGCCCCGCGTCCTCAGGAGCGGTAGGCCCGCCTCACGCTCGTCCGCGCTTCTCCAGGGAGACCGCGAACGCCTCCCACACCTGCGCGCACTCCTTCGCCGCCGCCGCCACCCGGCTCGCGTGGTGCGCCGGGACGGTACTGGTGATCCGGTCCCAGTGGTTGCCCGCGAGGTGCATCTCCAGCATGCGCAGCAGCAGCCGGCCGGTGTCCGTGTGCCGGAGCGAGGGGTCGCGGCAGAGATCCTTGAATATCGCGGTGAGGTCCTGCTCGGGCAGCCGCATCGCGGGGCGCCGGCAGCCGTCCGCCTCCTGCTCCTTCCGGGCCGGGGAGAGACGGCGCGGCGGCACCACGTCCTCGCCACGGCGCAGCCGGTCCCGCACGTCCCGCGCGGTGCCCGGCGAGATGCCCGCCTTCCGGGCGACCTCGCGGAGCGAGGCCTCGGGGTTCTCGGTGAACAGCTCACCGGCGGTCCGGCGGCCCTGCGCGGTGTCCAGCGGCCGCGCCCGGCCGTCCCGCCCGATCCGCCGCTCCGGCTGCGGCACCCCCTCCGAGGTGCGGCGACGCAGTTCCCCGACCGTCTTTCCGGCGAGTCCGGTGATGGACGCGATCGAGCGGTCCGACCACTGCGGATGGGAAATCAGGATGCGGGTCGCCGCGGCGGTGCGCTCGGCCAGGGTCAGCGGGAGACCGTCCTTCACGTTCGCCTTCACCGCGAGCACGAAGGCCTCTTCCGCACCCCCCTCGAAAAGCCGCGCCCGGATATGGGTCCGCCCCTGGAGGATCGCCGCGCGGGTGCGGTGCATACCGTCGATCACGCGGAGCGAGGGCCAGTGGACCAGGATCGGCGGCAACTCGCTCTCCTTCGCGGCGAGCATTCGCACATGATCCGGATTATGACCCCCTTCGCGCGGGGAATCAGCTCCCATCAGCTCTCCGATACGGAGCAGTTGAGCCCCGTGCAGGCCAGGCCGATCCGTGGGCGCGAGCCCTTCCCCGTCCGGGCCGAAACGCCTCTTTATCCGCGGCGCAGCGGCCTCGGTGGCACTCATTGCCGGGTACCCCCCGTCTGTGGATTCGGTACCTGAGGGCGGCTCGCCAGAATGGCCCCCGCTGCCCTGCCGTGGGTCGGCCCATGCCGACCAAGGTGGTGCACGACAGGAGACGTTACAAACCGATCAAGCGGTTTGTAAAGGGAGCGATCAAACCCCGGCCTTTGCCCCAGGTTTCTCAACTTTGCTGCTCAGGGCGGCTTTCTTGAGCGCTCAACCACCAGGGGTGGCCGTACGCCCGTCAAGTCGTCGGTATCGCCAGGTACTTAGCACACCGGCGTCCCGGTTTTTCCCTCAGCGCAGACCGATACCCACGCTATAGAGCCACCACACCTCAACGCGACAGCGGGGGCCACTCAGCGAAAACCGGAGCGAAGTGGTCAACTTCCGGGCCACGTTCAACTGCGGAGCCCCTGAGCGGGGATCAACTTTCAGTACCTCGTGGTTCGTTTTAGTCTCACGCGGATCGCGCACCCCTCCCGGAGGGTCCGGGGGGCACGGGGACGACGGCGCGGCGCCTCCCGGCACCGGGGTCCCCCAGGACGGCACCCGAGGTGGAGCATGCGGCAGGAGCGAGCGGAACGCACCCGGCGCGCGCTGGTACTCGCCGCCGCCCAGGCGTTCGACGCGCACGGCTACGACCGGACCTCCCTCCAGTCCATCAGCGGCTCGGCCC
Organism: Streptomyces sp. AJS327; assembly: GCF_013450295.1. Taxonomy (GTDB): domain Bacteria; phylum Actinomycetota; class Actinomycetes; order Streptomycetales; family Streptomycetaceae; genus Streptomyces. Next base: position 402,027 of record NZ_SKBR01000001.1, on the reverse strand, counting down.
GGGTCACCAAGGGCGGACTCGGCTTCCACTTCGCCTCCAAGCGCGAACTCGCCCTGGCCGTACGGGACTCGGCCTGTGCCTCCGCCCGCTCGGCGCTGGCGTCCCTGGAGCGGGGCGAACGTCCCGCCCTCCAGGTCGCGGTGGACATGACGCACGCGCTCGTCCAGCAGCTGCACCGAAGTCCGGTGGCCAGGGCGGCCGTTCGCCTCACGCAACACGGAGACCTCCCGGACGACGAGACGCGGGACTACTGCCTCATCTGGCGCGCGGGAATGGACGGTGCGCTGACCCGGGCGGTCCGGCAGCGGGCGCTGACCCAGGACAGCGACCCGGGGAAGCTGGCCCCGCTGGCCCTGGCCCTGGCCACCGGCGCGGAGTTGACGACCCGGCCGCTCCGGTCACGCGGCCACGGGACGGCCGTCGCCACCGCCTGTTCGCCCGACGTCCCGCCCAGGGAATGGCTCGGCCTCTTCTGGCGCCTGGTGCTGCCCCAACTGGCCACCCCCACCGTGCTGCCGGAGATCGAGCCCATGGGCTCCCTCCGGTGACCCGGTGAACTGACGGCGTGTAAGCGGAGGTTGGGCACCCCGGTGAGTAGGCCCGGAGCCCTCCGCGTACGGAACCCGCCCCTCGGCGAACGGCGACGCGCGGTACGCCGCGGACAGGGGCCCTTCGGGCGCCGAGCGGGCCCCACGGGCCCCGCCGAACCCACGAGGTCCACGGAGGTCCACGGGTCCATCTCGGCCTGCGGACCCGAAGCCCCCTAACACGCACGTGAGTTGACGGGCGCGACGGGGTGCGTGGCAGAACGGGGGAAGGGGCGGGACGTGCTCAGCCGTCCGTCTCGACCTCGAAGGTCCCGGGCAACAGCCGCTGACGTTCCATGAGTTCGGCGTGGGTGCTGTCCAGCCGCAGGTGCGGCAGCACACCGGGTACCGCGATCCCCGGCAGGATGACGCGCCAGAGCGCCGTGATCTGCTCCGGTAGTTCCGCCAGCGTGTCGAAGAGCGCGCAGACCTGCTGAACTCCCGTGTAGGAACTGACGATCAGCCGGGCCAGCTGCTGCGGGTCGACGTGCTGGAGCAGCTCGCCCTTCTCCTTGGCCGCTGTCAGCTGGCTGGAGAAGAGTTCCGTCCACAGGCGGAACGGGGCGAGTTCGCTGATGCCCACCGAGCGCTGCACCGCGGCGGAGAGCCGAACACCGGCCCGGAGAAGGGTGTTGGTGCGCATCTCGTGCGCTATCCGCAGGTTGATGTCGATCAGCGTCTGGAGTCCGGCGGGTTCGAGTCGCAGCTCCAGCGCCCGCGCCTGCGCCGCCATCACGCCCTGCGCCAAGGCCTCCTTGGAGGGGAAGTGGAAGTACAGCGCCCCCTTGGTCACCCCGGCGCGGTTCAGGATGTCGGTGATGGAGGCGGCTTCGTAGTGGTACTCGTCGAACACCTCGGCCGCCGCGGCCAGAATGGCATTACGGGTCCGGATGGCGCGCTCCTGCTGGGCCACGCTGACCTCCCTCCACAGCGTGTCCGTTCCCCCCACGAGAAACGGAACCGCCGCATGTCGTCCGCGCTTCACCCCGAACGCCGCGTTCCGCATGGCGTCGCGATGCCTGTTCAGATAAGCAAACCGTCCGGACCGTATCTTACGCCGACGGCACCGCGCTGCCCATTCCACGCAAGTCCGCTCAGCGGCTTTCCGCCGCCGCTCACCGGCGGATTCGTGCGGACCATATACCGGTTCCGGGGCTCCGCCCACGCGTTGGCCCCCGGTCGCACAGCGGACGCCAAACCGACTTCTCCGAAAGAGAACCGCATGCCCGGTATGCGGACGGCTCACCACCCCCGGGAGGGTTCCGGATCCCCGCCAGCCTCCCGCGACCCCGTCCGGCCGCATCCTCCCCATGCCCGTTTCTCTCCGCACCCTGCCCGTTTCCCTCTCCGTCCCGTCCGGTTTCTTCCGGCCTCTCGCCTCCCTCCGGTTGCTGCCCCGTCAGTCCGGGATCACGCGGCCCGCTCCCCCTTCAGCCGGTCATGTTTCTCCCAACTCCCGTCGAAGCCGGGACGGGGTCTCCCGCCGCGTCCCCGGCCCGGGACCACGCGGCGACCGGCACTGCGACGCACCGCGCCCCCGGATCGTTCCCCGCACCCCCGGGGTGCCCGGCCCGGGCCCAGTCACCCCGGACCGTTCCCCGCTCAACCCCGCCGCTGGGCATCGCCGTTGGGCCGGGAGCCACCGGAAGCGCCGGGCACTCCGGAACCGCCGGGCGCCCCTGGACCACCGGGCGCATCGGCCGCCCCGCCCCCCGGTCCGCCCGCCGCGCCACCCCCGGGCCCGTCCCCCGGTCCGTGCCGCCGGTCGCGGCCCCACAGCGAGCCGATCGCGGTGAGGGCCACCCCCGCCACGGCCCAGACCGCCAGCACCAGCAGCGGCCCGCTGACCGCGTGGCCCGCGAAGTACACGGCGTTGCGCACGGCCGACACCCCCGCCCCGGTGGGCAGCCACTCCCCGACCGCGCGCCAGAACGGCGGGATCATGTGGGCCTGGTAGGCGCCGCCCGCGCTGGGGTTGCCCAGGACGACGAAGACGAGGATCGCCAGCCCGATACCGATCACCCCGAAGAGCGTCTGGAGCCCGATCGTGACGCTCGCGGCGCCGAACACGACGAGCGTGCCGACACCCCAGACCGTGCCGAAGTGCCCCGGCAGCGCGTCGAGTACCGGGCCGACGAGCACCGCGCCGCCGAGTCCGGAGAGCGCGGCGTACACGGCCATGGCGGCGAGTCGGATCACCGCGCGGGGCCCGGTGGACGGCCGCGCCCCCACCGTCACACCCAGCATGGAGGCGGCGAGGTAGCCGCCGACGAGCCAGCCGATGACGAGGTAGAAGGCGGTCAGGCTGCCCTGGTCGCCCTTTCCCGCCGGGACGATGTCGCGCACGTCGAGGGTGCGCCCCTCCTTCCGCGCCACCTCCTCACCGATCCGGGTGACGGCGTCCGCCACCGACTGTCCCCCGGCGGAGGCGACGAGGAGGGTGTCACGCGTGCCCGAGGGGTTCATGACGTAGGCCGCGTCCGCCTCACGGTGCAGGACCCGGTCGCGCGCGGCCGCCTGCCCGGAGACCCGGTCCGTCTCAACCGGCCGCCCGGGCAGCGCGTCCAGCCGCTCGGCGAGCTGCTGGGGACCGGCGACGGCGAGCGGCACGCGCTGCGGTTCGGGATGGTGGAAGGCCCCGATGTACGAGACGAGGAAGGCCAGTTGGACGAGGAAGACCGCCACCATCAGCAGGAGGGCGCGGGGGGTGATCGCGTCGCGCAGCTCGGCGACGAACGGGGGCTGGCGCATCGGTGCGGCTCCTTTGGGGTGCTTTGCCCCATCCATACCGCATCGTTTCTCCCCACCCCGGGAGCGCGCCAGTGAACGGAGGTCGAGATTCCTCAGTCATTGGTCTGGACATGCTCGCCGACCGTCACTAGATTCCGCTTTGGTCTAGACCGCACCTCGATCCCCCCACAACTCTGGAGCGAGCATGCGCAAGAAGATCGTCTCCGCCGTTCTCGGCCTCGGTCTGAGCGGCACGGCCCTGCTGTTCACCGCCGGTTCCGCGCAGGGCCACGGGTTCAGCCAAGACCCCATGAGCCGCCAGGGTTTCTGCGCCAACGGCACGGTCACCGACTGCGGCGCGATCCAGCACGAGCCGCAGAGCGTCGAGGGCCCGAAGGGCTTCCCGGCCGCGGGCCCCGAGGACGGCCTCATCTGCTCCGGCGGCAACGAGGGCTTCAAGCAGCTCGACGACCCCCGGGGCGGCGACTGGCCCACCACCAAGGTCACCGCGGGCGAGAACTTCACCTTCACCTGGAAGCTGACGGCGGCCCACGCCACCACCGACTTCCAGTACTACGTCACCAAGGACGGCTGGGACCCGAGCAAGCCGCTCACCCGGGCCGACCTGGAGTCCGAGCCGTTCCTCACGGTGCCCATGGACGGCAAGCAGCCGCCCTCCGAGTGGAGCGCCGAGGGCCAGCTCCCCGAAGGCAAGTCCGGTCAGCACATGATCCTCGGCGTCTGGAACATCGCGGACACCGCCAACGCCTTCTACGCCTGCTCCGACGTGGAGTTCTGACACGTACGGAGAACCCGGGGACCCCGGAAACCCCGGAGAACCCGGGCAACACGAAGAGCACGGGCGGTACGGGGAGCGCGGGACTCCCGAGCGGACGGGACGGGGAGTGCTGATGGGTGACCCCTGAGCGGTGGGCGGTCCGCCCCGGAACGCCACCGGGCGCCCGGAAGGCCCTGGCCACTCGGGACGCCCGGGAGTCGCCCCGCGCCGGGTACATCCCCCACCCGGCCGGGCGCCGCGGCGCCGGCGGACCTCATCCTCCCGCCGCCGGCGCCGCCCCCTCCGCGCCCACCCCTTCCCCCCTCTGGGCCCGCCCGCGTCACCGGGGCCCACGCCCCACCGCCTCACCACCCCACGTCCCACCGACCCAACACCCCAGCGCCCCGCGCTCCTCCGTGCCGCCCCGCACCCCACCGTCGTCCCCGCGGCCCGAAGGGGCCCCGGCGGGCGGGCTGTTCGGCGGCCACCCCGGACCCGGCGCCGGGCCGACCCCAGCCCGGCCCGGCCTCGGAGAGCCCTGAACCCCCGTCGTCACCCCGGAGAGGGTGGGCGGCGGGGGTTCAGGTGTTACCCGGGGGCCGTGGGTGCCGCCGTGCGGATCCATCAGGGGGTACACCGCTGTTCCGCACTAAGGCGACACTTCCATCACATCCGGTCGGTCAATAGCGCACGTTCCCGGTCAAAAACCACCAATCAGCCTTGCGATCATGTCATCCGTCGGGGACCCTGGCGTGGTTGCCGCCGGACCCGAGCACTCCCGAAAGCGCCCTGGTGGGGACCGGGTTGGGCGTGGACGAGGGACCCCTCGCAGGCGGTGGTGACGCGAATCACAGAACCGTACGCTGTTCGGTCGCAGTCCATGAGGGGTGGCGGCCGAAGTATGCCGCGCCCGCGCGAGGGGGCCATGGACGCGGGCCAGCACGAGCACACGCAGACAGCTGCGTGCGGGGGGATGGACTCATGACGTCGACGCCGCAGGACGGCGCCCGGCAACCGCAGCAGCCTGCCCAGGACCCGGCGCAGACCGCGCAGTTGCGGCTGCCGGGCAAGCACAAGCCGCGCGGCACACTGGGACGTGGGCTCCGCCTCTCCAAGGCGTCGCTGCCCCGGTACGACTACGAGCACTACAGCCGTCTCGCCGGGCCGCTGACCCAGCCGGACCCGAACAAGCCCTACCGGGTCAAGTTCCGCAGCCTGCTGTCCGACGAGCCGCACCGCGTCAAGGCGGCGATCCTGCTCTGCCTCGCCCCGCTGCTGTCAGCCGGTCTGCTGATCTGGCTGATGCAGCCGCAGCACTGGACCCAGCGGGACGACGGCGAGGTCTCCGACCTCGTCCTCAAGCTGGACATCGTGATGCTCGTGGCGATCGGCCTCATCGAGCTGTTCCGGACCCTGAACGTGCTGTCCAACTCGCACGCCACCCTGGTCGCGCGGGACCCGATACCCGTCGTCCCGGAGTCGGGCACCCGGGTCGCCTTCATGACCTCGTTCGTTCCCGGCAAGGAACCGATCGAGATGGTCACGAAGACCCTGGAGGCCGCGGTCAAGATCCGGCACCGGGGCACCATGCACGTCTGGCTGCTCGACGAGGGCGACGACCCGGAGGTCAAGGAGGTCTGCCGCCGTCTCGGGGTGCACCACTTCTCCCGTAAGGGCATCGAGAAGTGGAACCAGCCCACCGGCGCGTTCCGGGCCAAGACCAAGCACGGCAACTACAACGCCTGGCTGGACGCGCACGGCGACAACTACGACTTCTTCGCCGGGGTCGACACCGACCACATCCCGCTCCCCAACTACCTGGAGCGGATGCTCGGTTACTTCCGGGACCCGGACGTCGGCTTCGTCATCGGCCCGCAGGTCTACGGCAACTACGACAACTTCATCACCAAGGCCGCCGAGAGCCAGCAGTTCCTCTTCCACGCGCTGATCCAGCGCGCCGGGAACGCCTACGACGCGCCGATGTTCGTCGGCACCAGCAACGCCGTGCGGATCAAGGCCATCAAGGCCATCGGCGGGCTGTACGACTCCATCACGGAGGACATGGCCACCGGGTTCGAGATGCACCGCGCCAAGAACCCGGAGACGGGCAAGAAGTGGCGCTCGGTCTACACCCCGGACGTGCTGGCGGTCGGCGAGGGCCCGAACGCCTGGACCGACTTCTTCACCCAGCAGCTGCGCTGGTCGCGCGGGACCTACGAGACGATCCTCAAGCAGTACGGCCGGGGGATCTTCACCCTGGGGCCGGGCAAGCTCTTCAACTACACCATGTTGATGATCTTCTACCCGATCTCGGCGATGAACTGGATCCTGGCCGCGCTCAGTTGCGGGCTCTTCCTCGGTCTCGGCGCCTCGGGTGTGCAGATCGACCCGACCATCTGGATGGCGCTGTACGGCAACGCCTCCGCCCTCCAGATCGGCCTCTACATCTGGAACCGACGGCACAACGTCTCCCCCCACGAACCAGAGGGCTCCGGCGGTCTCGCCGGAATGCTGATGTCGGCGCTCTCCGCACCGATCTACGCGCGCTCGCTGTTCGACACGGTGCTGCGGCGGAAGAGCAAGTTCGTGGTGACGCCCAAGGGCGACTCCGCGAGCCCGGACACCCTGTTCGGCACCTTCCGCATCCACCTGTTCTTCATCGTGATCTTCGCGGGCTCCGCTGGCGGCTCCTTCTACCTGGGGCACGACCATCCCGCGATGCTGATCTGGGCCAGCCTCGCCACCCTGATCACGGCGGCACCCATCATCGGCTGGCGCTTCTCCGTCCGCGCGGAGAAGAAGCGCCGCAAGCAGCAGAAGAACCGGCACCGTCAGGGTCACGATCAGGAGCCGCCGCCCGGCGGCGGTACGGCGGAGCACACCGCTCCGGATCCGGCCGCACCGGGAGGCGGGCCCAGCTGGGCCGCCTCGCCTGACGAGACCATGCAGATCGCCCTTGGGGGACGTAAGCAATGAAGTACCGTCCGAGCCGCCGGACCCGTCGCCTCGCGATAGGTTCGGCGGTCGTCCTCGTGATCGCGGGTTTCAACGGCCCGTGGCTCTACGGCGAGATCACGGAGACGTACCACAACTACAAAATCAACCAGCCGGGTTACAAGGCCGAGAAGGGCCACTGGCAGGTCGTCGAGGTGCCGGAGAAGTACCGGATCAACACCATCCACGCCGCGCTGCTGAACACCGGCAAGGTGCTGCTCGTCGCCGGATCCGGCAACGACGCCAAGCAGTTCGACGCGAAGACCTTCCGGACGGTGCTCTGGGACCCGGTCAAGAACACCTTCAAGAACATCAGCACGCCGAACGACCTGTTCTGCGCCGGGCACAACCAGCTGCCCGACGGCAAGCTGCTGGTGGCTGGCGGAACCCAGCGGTACGAGACGCTCGGCGGTGACGTGAAGAAGGCCGGCGGCCTCATGATCGTCAACAACGAGAACCCGGACGCCGGGAAGGTGCTCAAGAAGGGCACCCGCTTCACCGGCCGGAAGAACGGCAAGACCTTCGTCTCCAGCAAGACGATCACGCTGCCGCCCGCGAAGAAGAAGACCGACCCGGTCACCGGGGAGGCCGAGGTCTCCGCGAGCTTCAAGCGGGTCTACGTCGAGGCCGAGAAGAACGGCAAGAAGTACCAGACCGGCACCCAGGACAACTACCGGGTGCACGGCCTCAGCGGCGGCGAGAAGAAGAACATCTACGGCATCGCGCAGAAGCTCTCCTTCGACAAGAAGGACTTCCAGGGCATCGACGACGCCTACGAGTTCGACCCGCAGAGTGAGCGGTACATCCGGGTCGACCCGATGCACGAGGCCCGCTGGTACCCGACGCAGACCACCCTCCAGGACGGCAAGGTGCTGACCGTCTCCGGGCTGGACGACATCGGGCAGGTCGTACCGGGGAAGAACGAGATCTACGACCCCCGGACCAAGAAGTGGTCGTTCCTGCCCAAGACGCGCTTCTTCCCGACCTACCCCGGACTGCACCTGGTCGGGCAGAACAAGATCTTCTACTCCGGCACCAACGCCGGGTACGGCCCGGACGACAAGGGCCGCACCCCCGGCCTGTGGAACCTGGAGACCAACAAGTTCACCAAGATCCCCGGAATGTCCGACCCGGACGTCCTGGAGACCTCCATGTCGGTGCCGCTCCCGCCCACCCAGTCCCGCAAGTTCATGGTGCAGGGCGGCGGCGGGGTCGGTGAGTCCCCCAAGGTGACCAGCAAGACCCGGATCGTCGATCTCACCGAGGACCAGCCGCAGTTCACCGACGGCCCCGACCTCTACGACAAGGTCCGCTACCCCTCCAGCGTGATCCTGCCGAACGACACGGTGCTCACCACCAACGGCTCGTCCGAGTACCGCGGCAAGAGCGACAGCAACGTGCTGAAGTCGGCGATCTACGACCCGAAGAAGAACTCCTACGAGAGCGCCGCCGACCCGCTCGTCGGCCGCAACTACCACTCGGGCGGGCTGCTGCTCCCCGACGGCCGGGTCATGACCTTCGGCTCCGACTCGCTCTTCGACGACAAGGCCAACACCAAGCCCGGCGAGTTCGACCAGCGGATCGAGATCTACACCCCGCCGTACCTGAACAAGGAGGGCAAGGACCAGCCGCACCTGGCCGACGTCGGCACCCCCCGCAAGGAGCTGGACCCGGGCGACCAGGTCAGCTTCCAGAGCAAGGACGCGGGGTCCATCGAGAAGCTCCGCCTGGTGCGCCCCAGTTCCTTCACCCACGTCACCAACGTCGAGCAGTCCTCGGTGGCGCTGAAGGTGAACAAGTCGGCGGGCGGCAAGCTCAGCACCACCATCCCGGACGACCCCTCGCTGGTCACCCCCGGCTGGTGGATGGTGTACGCGGTGGACAAGGACGGCATCCCGTCCAAGGCGAAGTGGGTGAAGGTCAACACCGACCCGAACGCCCGCACCGTCCAGACCACGAGCGAGTCCCCCTGATCCGGCGGCCTCCGGACACCGCCTGAGACACCGGGCGTCCACGGGCGGTCCACCGCACCCGCGGTGGGCCGCCCGCCGTCGTCTCCGGCCCCCGGGACCTCCGAGTGCCCCGGACACGCCCCCAAGATCCCCCGTACGCCCCCGGGACCCGGACGGCCCAGGCGCCCCGGCCCGCCCGGACCGGCCTCCCGCGCGGAGCCCCCGAACACGAGGAACCCCGCCGGAGGCGCCCAACGCGCCCCCGACGGGGTGTCGTTCACGTGCCGCGGGCCGCTCAGCCCTTGGCGTTGCGGACCAGGTCCAGCGCGTACTTCGGCCACCACTTCCCGGCCTTCGGCCCGCCCTTGCACTCGCCGTCCGACTCACCGGGACGCTTGATCCACAGGTAGGCGTCCACCCGCTTGTCGCCCGTCTTCGTGGTCGGCGACTCCCCGAGCGCCCGGCCGTCCGGGTTGCACCAGGACTCCTCGTCCTGCGCGCCCTCGATGGGGCCGTTGCCGTTCCGGCTGGTGTCGATGACGAAGGGCTTGTTGCCCACCATCTGCGAGACCTTCCGGCCGTAGGCCGTGTTCGACCGCGTGGTCTGGTAGTTGGAGACGTTCAGCGCGAAGCCGTCGGCCTGCGCGATCCCCGCCCGGTTCAGCGGCTCCACCAGTCCGCCCGGGTCGCGCACCCAGTCCGGGTTGCCCGCGTCCACGTAGACGGTGGTACCGGGCAGCTTCTTCAGCTTCCCGACCGTCTCGTTCAGCAGCTGGTACCGCTCCTCGTGGAACTGCTGCGGGGTACAGCCCTCGTCCAGCAGGTGGGGTATGGAGTCCGGCTCGACGATCACGGTGGCCTTGCGGTCCCCGATCCCCTTGGCCACCTTGTCGACCCAGGCGCGGTAGGCGTTGCCGTCCGCCGCGCCGCCCTTGGAGTACTGGCCGCAGTCCCGGTGCGGGATGTTGTAGAGCACCAGCAGCGCGCTGCGGTCCGCCTTCTCCGCGGCGTCGGTGACGCGGCGGGTGTCGCCCTCCGGGTCCTCGTAGTCGACCCAGTGGCCCGCGGGGTGCCGGGCGATCCTCTCGATCAGCTCGGCCTGCGAGGACTTGTCCTCGTCCCGGTAGCTGTCGACCTGCTGGGCCGCGCTCCCCTTCGGGTCCACCCAGTACGGCGTCTGCGTGCTGGCCGGCTGGCGGGCCTCCTTGCCGCCGTCACCCTCGCCGTCATCGTCGTCGCCCGATGAGGAACACCCCGCCAACAGCATCGCGGTGCTCAGCACGGCGCCGGTGGCGGCGAGTCGCGCGCGGGCCCGCCGCCCCCCGCGGCGGTCGTCTGTGCCGTACATCCACTCCCCCTTGGTGCACTCTGCTCGGAAGGACGCCCGCGTCCCCGTGGGGCAGGCCGTCGCCCTATCGTGCCATACGGCCTTTTCGAGCAAAGGGCGCGTCAAATCCCCAGCTAGGGAACGATACGGGGACCGTGAACGTTCGACCGTCCACCCCCGCGCCAGCCCCCACTCCGCCTGAACCGGACCGTCCACGTCCACGGCCCCGCTCCGCGGAACGCACCCGTCCCACGGGCACGTTCCCCACCACGGACCGTTCCCGGGGCACCCCGGAAAACCGCCCGCGCCCGGTCCCCGACTCCGTCGGCCGGACGACAGCTTCCGTCACGGGACGTCAAGTACGGCTAAGGACGCGGCGGATCACGTGACGGTTCACACGACGGACCACCCGGCGAATCACCCGGGATCACCCGGGATCGCCCGGCGGACGCCAACAGCCGCCGCCCTACACGGGGATACGCGGGGATACGCGGGGATACGCGGGGATACGCGACTGGCTGGTCATGCGCGGTCAGACGCGATCGACGAGATCCGCGATCGAGTCGACCACCGTGGAGGGCCGGTACGGGTACCGCTCGACCTCGTCGGGCCGCGTCACCCCGGTGAGCACCAGGAAGGTCTCCAACCCGGCCTCCATCCCGGCCCGCACGTCGGTGTCCATCCGGTCACCGATCATGGCGGAGCTCTCCGAGTGCGCGCCGATAGCGTTCAGCCCCGCGCGCATCATCAGCGGGTTCGGCTTGCCGACGAAGTACGGCTCCTGCCCGGTCGCCTTGGTGATCAGCGCGGCCACCGAACCCGTGGCGGGCAGCGCCCCCTCCGCCGAGGGGCCGGTCTCGTCCGGATTGGTGGCGATGAACCGCGCCCCGGCGTTGATCAGGCGGATCGCCTTGGTCAGCGCCTCGAAGCTGTAGGTGCGGGTCTCGCCCAGCACCACGTAGTCCGGGTCGGCGTCGGAGAGGACGTACCCGATGTCGTGCAGCGCGGTGGTGAGTCCCGCCTCGCCGATCACGTACGCGGAACCGCCGGGCCGCTGGTCGTCCAGGAACTGGGCGGTGGCCAGCGCCGAGGTCCAGATGTTCTCGATGGGGACGTCCAGCCCGATCCGGCCCAGCCGGGCCTGGAGGTCCCGCGGGGTGTAGATGGAGTTGTTGGTGAGCACCAGGAACGGCCGGTCGGACTCCTTCAGCCGCTTCACGAAGGCGTCGGCACCGGGCACCGGAATGCCCTCGTGCATCAGGACACCGTCCATGTCGGTGAGCCACGACTCGATGGGTTTGCGCTCTGCCACGGGGGCTCCTGCCGGGTCGACGAAGGATCCAGGCGGGTCACGCGGGGCGCCACCCGCCGCTCTCAGCCTAACCGCAGGCCGCGCGACCGGATCCGCGCGCGCACCGGTCAGCCCCGCGCAGCGGACGTACGGCTCCGGGCAACGGACGAAGCGAACCGGTCAGCCGACGGCGCCGCACACCGCGCGATGGTGACTCACCGCGCGACTGAGCGCGGATCCCGGGACGATCGGGGATCCCGAATCGGCCGGGGGTCACGGAGCGACCGAAGGTGCCGGAGGTGCCCAGGGGTGGTCAGAGACGGTCAGCGACTGTCAGAGGTCGGGTCAGACCCACCAGCGGCGTCACCACGGACATCATCGCTGTCAGAGGTACAGCCCCGTGGAGTCCTCGGAACCCTGGATCCGCTCGGCGGCGACGGCGTGCAGGTCCCGCTCGCGCATCAGCAGGTAGGCCACCCCGCGCACCTCGACCTCGGCCCGCTCCTCGGGGTCGTACAGCACGCGGTCGCCCGGCTCGACCGTCCGGACGTTCTGGCCGACGGCGACCACCTCAGCCCAGTTCAGGCGGCGACCGACCGCGGCGGTCGCGGGGATGACGATCCCTCCGGTCGAGCGGCGCTCGCCCTCGGCGGTGTCCGTCCGGACGAGGACGCGGTCGTGCAGCATCCGGATCGGCAGCTTGTCGTGGCCGGAGCCGGGGTCCGCCGGGACGCTGGGGTTGGGGGTCTCGGAACTCACCCCACGACCGTATCTCAGGGGTTCAGCCGCGCCGACGGCGAGCCTTCACCGCGCAGACGCCGCCCACCACGACCGCCACCGCGACGGCCGCCGGAACGACGCGCTCCAGCCGGGGCGCCCCCGTCTCGTCGACGAAGCGACTCCGGGCGTCGTACACCGCGCGGTGGGCCGCCTCGCAGGCCCGCCCGGCCGTCCGGTCGACGGCCGCCGCCACGCGCGCCTTGGCGTCCCCGATGAGCGTCTGGGGGTGCACACGGATGGCGATCTCGTCCAGCGCCGCGGCGAGCTCCCGCCGCCTGCGGACGATGTCCGCCTCGATCTGGGCGGGGGTCCTGGCTTCCGGCACCGCACTGCCTCCGTCGCTGTCACAAGGTCCGATTCCCGTCTCCGGGTGGCCCGCTGACCGGGCCGTGGCCGGATCCGCCATGACCCGGCTGCCGGACAGTCTGTCAGCTCGCGGGAGGCGCCGCCCCACGGCACCCCCGATCGGCCGCTCCCGGCTACCCTCGGGGCCCACGGCCGGGCGCACGACCGGACGCGTGCCGACATGAGGAGCATGAGGAGCACAGATGAGCGAGCGGTTGGAGCCGGGCGACGTCGCCCCCGAGTTCAGCCTGCCGGACGCCGACGGCCAGCAGGTCTCCCTCAGTGACTACCGGGGCCGCAAGGTCATCGTGTACTTCTACCCGGCCGCGCTGACCCCCGGCTGCACCAAGCAGGCCTGCGACTTCACCGACAACCTCCAGCTGCTGTCCACCGCCGGATACGAGGTGGTCGGCGTCTCGCCGGACAAGCGGGAGAAGCTGGCGAAGTTCCGGGAGAAGGAGGATCTCTCGGTCACGCTGGTCGGCGACCCGTCGAAGGAGACGATGACCGCGTACGGCGCCTTCGGCGAGAAGAAGCTGTACGGGAAGACGGTGACCGGCGTCATCCGCTCGACCGTCATCGTGGACGAGGACGGAAAGGTCGAGCGGGCGCTCTACAACGTGAAGGCCACCGGGCACGTCGCCAAGCTGATCAAGGACCTCCGCCTGGAGCCCTGAGGGGCGGCCGCCTGGAGTCCCGAGGGACAGCCGCCCGGGGGTCCCGCCCGCGACGGAACGGGACGGGACGGGACGGGACGGGGCCCCTCACCCGGGCGGCGTACCGGCCGCCCGGACGGGGGCCGGGGCGGGGCCCGCTCGACGGGCACGGCCGCGCGACGCACGGTACAGATGCACCATGCGTCGCGAGGTTCCCGAACCGGACAAGGCCGCGCTGCGGCGGCACCGAGCGCTGTTCCGCGCCGTCGAGCGCCGCGTCCACCCCCGGGTGCGGCGCAGCGACGTCACCGTCACGGACGAGCCGACGGTGCGCCGGGCGACGACCGCGGCGGCCGTCGGTAACGCCATGGAGTGGTTCGACTTCGGGATCTACTCCTACCTGGCCGTCACCATCGGGAAGGTCTTCTTCCCCGGCGACGACGGCACCCAACTCCTCGCGTCCTTCACCGCGTTCGCCGCCTCCTTCCTGGTCCGGCCGCTCGGCGGGCTGTTCTTCGGACCGCTGGGCGACCGGGTGGGCCGGAAGAAGGTCCTGGCGCTGACCATGGTCCTGATGGCGGCGGGCACCTTCTGCATCGGGCTGATCCCCAGCTACGCCTCGATCGGCCTCGCGGCCCCACTGCTGCTGCTCCTCTGCCGGATGGTGCAGGGCTTCTCCACCGGCGGCGAGTACGGCGGCGCCGCCACCTTCATCGCGGAGTACGCCCCCGACAAGCGGCGCGGGTTCTTCGGCAGCTTCCTGGAGCTGGGCACCCTCGCCGGGTACACCGGCGCCGCCGCCCTGGTGCTGCTGCTGACCACCACGCTGGGCGACGACGCCATGCTCGACTGGGGCTGGCGGCTGCCGTTCCTCGTGGGCGGGCCGATCGGGCTGGTCGGGCTCTACCTGCGGGTCAAGCTGGACGAGACACCCGCCTTCCAGAAGCTCGCCGCCGAACAGTCCCACGACCCGGACACCACCAGCGCCCGCAAGGAGCCGCACCTCTCCGAGAACGCCCCGCGCCCGGAGTTCCGGAAGATCTTCACCGGTCAGTGGCGGACCATGCTGATCTGTGTCGGGCTGGTCGCCGGATACAACGTCACCGACTACATGCTGCTCTCGTACATGCCCGCCTACCTCACCAGCGAGCTGGACTACGGCGGCTCCATGGAGCTGGTCGCCGCCATCCTGGCGATGGTGGCGATGATGACGGTCATCCAGCGGATCGGCCACCTCAACGACCGGTTTGGGCGGAAGCCGCTGCTGCTCATCGGCATGACCGGCTTCCTGCTCCTGACGGTGCCCGCCTTCGCGCTGTTCCAGCTCGGCCACTTCGCGGCGGTCCTCGCCGGTCTGCTGCTGCTGAGCGCCTGCCTGGTCTGTCTGCTCGGCACCATGTCGGCCACGCTCCCGGCGCTCTTCCCCACCGACGTGCGCTACGGCTCGCTCGCCATCGGCTACAACGTCGCCACCTCGGTGTTCGGCGGGACGGCTCCGGGTGTGATGACGTACCTGGTGACCGCGACCGGGGACAAGCTGGCGCCCGCCTACTACGCCTCGGGGGCCGCGCTGCTCGGCATCATCGCGGTCCTCGCCATGCGGGAGACCGCCCGGCAGCCCCTTGAGGGCTCCCCGCCGGCCGTCACCACCGAGGAGGAGGCCCGGGCGCTGGCTGGCACCCGCCTCCCGGAGGCCAGCCACTGACCCCCGCGCCCCGCCGCCAGGCCCCGTTGGCGAACCCCGGAACGGGCGGGTGGGCGGGGGGTGTTGGACCGTCCCATCATTCAGACCACCGGCTCTGGGACGCCGGAGAGGTACGCCGTACGGTGCCCGTCGAGCGCGTTCCGGATGGTGGTACGGACGCGGATGAGCTGGTACGGCGCGAGGTACCCGGGCAGTTCCTCCAGCGGGACGAACCGGTGGTCGCCCAGCTCGTGCGCGGGCAGCGTGAGCGGAACGTCCGACGGCAACTGCCCGCCGTCGAACACGAAGTTGACACCCTCACGGTGTGGCGGGTCGGCGGGCATGTGGTGCACGGTGAGCAGGTCGCCGGGTTCGACGCGACGCCCGATCTCCTCGAAGACCTCGCGCCGGAAGGCGTCGTGCAGGTCCTCGTCCGGCTGGGCGCAGCCGCCGGGCAGTCCCCAGGGGAAGGGGTCGCCCCGCTCCTTCCGGTACACCTTCTCCAGCAGGAGCACGCTCCCCTCGGGGTCGGTGATCAGGGCGAGGGCGCCGAGTCGGCGGCCGGGCGGGTGGGTGAAGTCGTACTCGGTGTGCATGATCCGTGCGCTATCCCTTGTGAACTGACGTACGGGTGGGGCCTGTTGGACTGGCGCCGTCACCGCCACGACTGCCGTCGACGCCCGTGCCGGGGCTGCCGGACGGACGGGGCGGAACGGACACGACGCCGGGGGCCGGTGGGCAGACGGTGGATATCCGGCCGCCGGACGGCGGGGTCGGCGGATGCGAAGGGCTCGGTGGAGTTGGTGGAGTTGGAGAAGCCGGTGCGGCCGGTGACGTTGGTGGACGCGGTGGACTCGGCGGGGTCGACGACTGACAGGCGGCCAGCCCGATACCGAGCGTCAGCAGCGCCGTGACGGACGTCAGCGCCACCGCGAGGATCGGCCGGTCCAGCTCCGGCGGACAGCAGTATCCGTCCCGGCCGTTCACGTCGTCCGGTCCGTTCGCGTCGGCCGGTCCGTTCTGGCCGCACGGGCCGTCGACGCCGTTCGGAACGTCGGCGTGGGCCGCCAAGTCCCGCGCGTAGGGGGCTGGTTGGGACCGGGTTACGTTCTCAGGGTGTGGGCGGTGGGGCTCGGCGTGGGCAGAGGAAGGCTCGGGCGCCAGGGAGTGCGCGAAGGGTGTTCGTGTCAGCATCACGCGGTCGCTCGCTCGGCTCGCTCAACTTGTTCGGCTCGTAAGGCCAGTTCGTGGCGGTGGATGGTGCCGTGGGGGTCACGGGCCGCCCCCTCGGCACCTCAGGGGGCACCACAGCGGTGAGTTGGAGCCGTGCCACTCGCCCCGCGTTCCCGGACGGGCGGGGGCGTCGGCCGCCGCCGGGACGCCGTCGCGGGGTGGCGTCTCCGGTGCGGACGACGACGGCAACCCGGCGCCAAGCGGCGTGCGGAAGGCCGCCGTCAACTCCCGAGTGCGCTGCCGTTGCAGGCGGTTGAGCTGTTGCAGACACCGCACGCACGAGTACAGCTCCATGGGGCCCCAGGGCATGGGAACCGTCCGGAACGCCGTCACCCGTACGTCGTCGCGACCGCAGTACAGCCCGCACTGGCCGACAGCCCACACCGCCCGACCGTCCCCCGTGCCGCCCGCCCCCTCATCCCCGTCGGCACCGCCGTACCCACCGTCGATATCGGCGGCGTCCTCAGCGCCGGTGTCTGTGCCGCTGCCGATTTCCGAGCCGGTCTCGGTGGCGACCGGCTCCAGGCAGAGGTAGACAGTCGCCACACAACCGACCGCGACCAGCAGTCCGAGGGCCACCGACACCCCGTTCACCGGCGCCCGTTCCACGAGAGCCACCATCGCCCGCACGCCCGACGGCGCTTCGCTATCCCCTGGCCCGCGCACGCAGCACCTCGGTCAACTCCCGTGCCGTCGCGAGGTCGCAGCGGCCAAGGTCCACCAGCGGACGTGGCGTGGGCCCCGTGCAGGAGAGCGGGTCCAGCCCGAGCGACGGCAACCTCACGCCCGCCGCCTCCAGCGCGTCCCGTAACTCCCGCCGTACCCGGTCCGCTTCGGGAATCGACGCCGACTCCCCACGGTCGTCCATCGCCGTCATCACCACTCCCCGCCCTTCAGTGCTCGCATGTCCGAACGACCGCCACACACGGTCGAGTTGAGTACCGGGTTGAGCGCGCGCCCGGGCGCCACACGGGCGCTCACGAGGACGATCCGCGACTGCGCCGGTTCACCAGAGCCAGAACGGCGCGAAGGTCCGGGGGCGGCGGCGCCTTCGGGTTGTCCGGGCACGCCGGATGCCCGCACTGACAGGGCGGGAACTCCATTGATCCCGGGGGGATATCCGCACCGTCAAGCGCGCTATCGATCGTCAGTCGCGTACGGTCCTCCACGGCTACCTTCCTTTCCTGGGTGGCCCATATCCCCGGGCCGACCGCACATCGTCCGCTGGGGTCTTCGCTGCTCTACGCAACTCCACCGCTACGCAGAGCGGTACCGTTGGAGCCCTAGCGGGTTTTAAGCGCTTTAAGTGCCGGCCAGCACGAGGAGTTGAGGGTCAGTGAGCACGCCGAAGCCGAATACCGATCTTGAACGGCTGTACCGCGAGACCCGGTGGACGCTGCGTCAGTTCGCCCAGGCCGTGAACCGTGTCGGAACGGAACGTGGGACCCCCCTCAACTACCGCGAACCGTCGGTCCACCAGTGGCTCAAGGGGCACATGCCCAGAGCGGCTGTGCGACCGCTGATCCTTGAAGCCCTGTCCCGTCGACTGCGTCGCCCCGTCACACACGCCCAAGCCGGGCTCCCCAAACCCCAGGACCAAGCGAACACCCATGCCCGTACGGTGGAAGGGCTCATCGATCTTGGGAGAAACGATATGGACCCTTCTCGTCGCAGCATGATAGGAGCAGGTCTATTCTCCGTCGCCCTTGCCGTACCCAACTGGCCAGATGTCGTTGGCCGGATGGAAGCAATTCAGAAAGGACAGGCACAGCGAGTAGGGATGCCCGAGGTGGAAATGGTCATTGCTATGACCGAACGGGTTTCCGATCTGGATGACCAGTTCGGCGGGCGACATGCGCGACCCATGGCTGCCGCGTTTCTCGTCAACACAGTCGCCCCCTACCTTCGAGCGGATGCTCCTGACCGTGTCCGTAAGGCAATGATGGCAGCGGCTTCTGACCTCTGTTACCTGACTGGCTACATGGCCGTAGACGAAGGAACTCACGGGGCAGCCCAGCAGTACTACCTCAAAGCTTTGGAATTTGCCGGAGCGTCAGAGGACCACCTGACGTACTGCACGACACTGCGAGGAATGAGCGTCCAAGCCGTAGACCTGGGGCACGGAAGAGCGGCAATGCGACTGGCTGACGCCGCCGCCACAGCCTCACCCAACGCAGGTCCACGCATGCGCGCCTTCCTGGCCGGTCAGCAAGCACACGCCGCCGCCCAGACCGGCGAGCGAAACAAGGCACTCACGTACCTTCGGGAAGCCGAAGTGGCGATGGAGAAGGCAGAAACCCGGGCGAAGACGTTTGGGTCGTACGACCCAGCCGCCCTGAATTACCACACGAGCCAAGTGCGGTATGAATTAGGTGACACGGCGGGGGCCGTCGAGGCGATGCGGCAGTCTGACAACTTACGGCACGACGTCTACAGGCGTACACGCGTCAAAGAGCGCGGAATCCTCGCTGAGCGCCAGCTTTCCGTTGGACACCTGGAAGCCGCCTGCGCCACCTGGAATCTCGTGCTGGATGACTACCCCCTCGTCCAGTCCGGGCGCGCGGACCAGCGAGTTCGGAACATGTTCAAGCTGATCCGACCGCACTTGGGTAACCCCAAAGCTAGAGAACTCCATGAACGGGCGCGACTGATCGCTCCGCCGTCCCTCCTGGCCGTCACATAGTCGCGGGCGGCTATGGCACAGGACGGACCTCTTCGTGTGGCCCTGGCCGAGTCACCACCCATCGAAACCGCCCCGCTGACTCCCCCGTCAGCGGGGCCGTTTCGCGTCTGTCCACTATCGGCTCGGCACGACCCGTTCCAGCACGGCGGATTCCCGCAGCCCCTCCGGACCTGTCCCCTGCGACACGGACGTTGACGCTGAACGCCGTCCCCCCTCACGCCCTTCGCTCCTCCGCTGGCCCGAACTCGCCATTCTCCTCGACGCGTTCGCCCAGCCTCGAACCTTCCGCCGTACCCTCGGATACGTGACGGGCGCACACGCCCACACAACCGGAGTTCCCCAGACAGAGCCTGGAGGACGACAGAGCATGAGCAGCACCCCCAACCTGCGCACGGCGGCATGGCGCAAGTCCACCTACAGCAACGGGGGCGACGGGAACTGCGTGGAGGTGTCCGACAGCTTCCCCAGCCTCGTACCGGTCCGCGACTCCAAGGACCTCGACCGCGAACCCCTCACCTTCGCCAACACCACCTGGTCCACCTTCGTCTCAGACCTCAAGCACCACACGATCTGACCCCACGAACACCCATCGAAACCGCCCCGCTGACTCCCCCGTCAGCGGGGCCGTCGTGTGTCCATCACCCGTACCCCACAACGGCGTTGTTGCGGCACGGGCGGGCTGGCGGCCGGTGTCATCGTGTGTGTGCGTCACGAGGGGGGATGTTCCAACGGGTTCCGTCGGGGATGTGCCACACGTGCGCGGTTCCGTCCCGCTCGCGGGTGTAGCCGAGTTGGTCCTGCGCCGGGCGGTCCGCGTCGTTCCACCAGCGCCACGCGGCCTCGGCCCGCTGCCACAGACCGGGGTCGCCGCCGTAGGTGACGGTGCCGGTGTGGTCGCCGGTGAGGGGCGTTCGCGCCCAGGAGCCGTCGGCGTCCTGGATCTGGATCGCCATGCCGCCGTCCGTGTCGTCCAGGTGGTAGACGAGTTGGGCGCCCGGGAGGTGGAGGGCGAGCAGCAACCGGAAGGGGTAGTTGCCGCGAATGTCCCTGGCGGTGACCGTTGTTGGGCGGGTCCCCGCCGTCGGCGCTCGCTCGGGCCGGACGGGTGTGGCGTAGGTGTGGGCACCGGTGCGTGCTGCCATGAAGCGGCCTGCCGTCGTGGTGAATCGCCCCGTCGCTCGCCCGTCGTCATCGATGACGACACGCACCAGGCCGCCCTCGATGCCCAGAGCGATGTCGGTGACGATGACGGTTCCGGGTCGGCTCTGGTCCATCCACGCCTGAGGGATGGCGGGAACGGAACAGGTGGCGATGATCCGGTCGAAGGCGTCGCCGGTGGGAGAGCCCCGGGTTCCGTCGCCAGGGGCGAGTCGTGGTGCGTACCCGGCTTCGGCCAGGCGTTGCCGCGCGAGGTGGATCAGCGAGGGGTCCACGTCCACGGAGTGCACCAGGTTTTCGCCTAGGCGGGCGCAGAGCAGGGCGGCGTTGTATCCGGTACCGGTGCCGATTTCGAGGGTCCGATGCCCGTCCTCGACGCTGAGGTCTTCGAGCATGCCCGCCATGAGACTTGGCAGCGTGCTGGACGACGTGGGTACACCGGTCCACGCGGTGTCGTCCACCTGCTCGACGGTGGCGGGGTCGAGGGAGGTCACCAGCGTCTGGTCACGGTAGACGGCGGCGAGGGCGGCGGCATCGGTGGTGGCACGCTGTTCACGCCATACGGCGATGCCCCTGTCATTGGTCTCCTGCCGGAACCAGCGCGGCACGAAGACATGCCGGGGCACCGTGGCGAACGCTTCGGCCCATCCGCGCGTGCGGACAGCGCCCATGGCGGACAGTTCACCGGCGAGGGCGGTGACGTGGGGGCGAGCCTGATCGAGGGCGGAAGCACTCATGCGGGAACTCCTCGCAGTTCGTCAGCGATGGCGTTGGCGATTGGCAGGCCCGTCGCGTGCTCGATCCAGTCCCACTGGCCGCACGGATTCGCTTCCAGGAACGTCCACTCGCCGCAGGGGCTGACGACGAAGTCGAAAGCGGCGAAACGCAGGCTGAGTCGGTCCATGTAGCGTCGCACGCCCTCCACGACGAGTGGCGGGGTCTTCCCCACTCGGTAGGTGAGCGATGCCATGGCGGCGGCCCGTAGATCGGTGGTGATGATGCCCTGGCCCACGACCAACTGCTCGCCGTGCGGAGCGTTGATCAGAGCACCGGCGGGGTGGGCGTCCGGTGACGAGTTCGTCGCCCGGTGATCCGTAAGCGTTCGCCGTCGAAGTCGGCGTGGACCAGGCCGACGCGGCCAATGAGCCAGCCCTCGGGCCGGGGCGGCGACGGCGCCCGTGTGGATCTTTCCGCGGGGGCGGCCCGGTTCGGGGGGCGGGTCAGGCCGCGTTCGCGGGCGCCGTCATCAGGGTGTGTGCGGTTCGGGTGATGAGGTCGGCGGCCTCGTCGATGCCGGTGCCGGTGGTGGTGCGGCCGATGCTGAGCCGGAGGGTTGCGCGGGCCTGGTCGCGGGTGAGGCCGATCGCGGTGAGGACGTGGGAGGGTTCGCCGCTTCCGGTGTTGCAGGCCGATCCGGTGGAGGCGGCGATGCCGGGGATGCGGTCGAGGAGATCGGTGGCCTCGATGCCGGGGAGGGTGAGGCTGAGGTTCCCGGGCAGTCGCCGGTGCGGGTGACCGTTGACGGTGACGCCGGGAATCGCGGCCAGGAGACGGTCTTGGAGACGGTCGCGCAGCGCCCGGGTGCGGGTCGAGGGAGGAACCGCGTCGGTGGTGATGAGGCGGGCGGCAGCGCCGAAGCCGACGATCGCGGGGACGTTGGGGGTGCCAGCCCGCAATCCGCGTTCCTGTCCGCCGCCGGTCTGCTGGGCGGTGATGCGGGTGCCGCTGCGGATGTAGAGGGCGCCGATGCCCTTAGGGCCGTGGAGTTTGTGAGCGGACAAAGAGGCGAGGTCGACGCCGAGTTCGGCGACGTCCAGCAGGCCGCAGCCGGCGCTCTGGGCGGCGTCGGTGTGGAGGACGATGCCTCGCGGGGCGGTGATCTCGGCGATGGCCGCGAGTCGCTGCAAGGTACCGATCTCGTTGTTGGCGTGCATCACCGAGACCAGCACGGTGTTCGGAGTGAGGACGGCGGCGATGTCGGCGGGGTGGACGCGGCCGTGCGCGTCGACGCCGACGCAGGTGTGGGTGTAGCCGTGGTGGTCGACGAGTCGCTGGCAGGCGGCGAGGACAGCCTTGTGCTCGATCGCGCTGGTGACGACGTGCCCGCCGCGCGGGCGGGCGGCCAAGGCGGCGCCGACGATCGCGAGGTGGTCGGCCTCGGTCGCGCCGGAGGTGAAGACGATCTCCAGTTCGTTCTTGGCGCCGACCAGGTCGGCGACCTGCTGGCGGACGGTGCGGATCGCCCTCGCGGCGGTGCGTCCGCAGGTGTGCGGACTGGAGGGGTTGCCGTACTTACTGGTGAAGAACGGCAGCATCGCCTCCAGAACGCGTTCGTCGAGCGGGGTGGTGGCCTGATGGTCGAGGTAGATCGGTTCGGTGTTCATGCGGCCCGCTCCTCGTGTCGGGCGGCGGCCGGTGCCGTCGCGGCGTACTTGCGTTCGCCGTCGACCAGGTCCCAGTAGATGGTGCGGGGTTGATCGAAGACGGAGAACGCGGTGGCCAGGCAGTGCCAGTTCCGGTTCGGCTGGGCCGCAGCGAGGAAGAAGGCGTCCTCGAACAGGCGGCGGGCGCGTTTGGCCAGGGCCTCGCGGGTCGGCTGCGGGGCGAACAGGTGCAGGAATCCGCGCCCACGTAGCCATGCCTCGGCGTGCTCGGCGCCGACGGTGCCGTCCAGGTGACCGCCGTCGGTGAGGATCTGGGTGGCCAGCCGCTCAAGCCGGCGGTGCCGTCGGGCGTCCTCACCGCCGGGGCAGTGGTCGCCGGTGATGTTCCATTCGTTCCAGCGAGGCGGCTGGTAGTGGTCCCAGTCGATGTCGTCGAGGTGGGCGGT
Organism: Streptomyces sp. AJS327; assembly: GCF_013450295.1. GTDB lineage: Bacteria > Actinomycetota > Actinomycetes > Streptomycetales > Streptomycetaceae > Streptomyces. The sequence goes on along the minus strand of NZ_SKBR01000001.1, from coordinate 378,999 downwards.
GACCTGCGGCGGGATCTGGCCGCGGGTCAGGTCCGCGACGTCGTAGCCGGGCCCGAGAGCCTCCAGCGTGAGCGAGCCCGGCTGCCTGGGCCCGGGCCGGTCCATGCGGATCAGGACGGTGAGGCGGTTGGTAAAACGGTTGGTGGGCTCGGCGAGGATCACGGCCCGTCCGTGGGCCAGGAGCCCGGCCGCGCGGGATGGGATCTCCTCGACGGGGAAGGTGTTGCCGCCGCGGTAGTACCGCTTCTTCTCCACTCCGCCGTCGGAGCGGATCATCAGTTTCTCGGTGCCGGTGGCGGCGGCCAGGACGTGGGCGGCGGCGCGGACGGCGGCCGCGCTGTGGCCGGGCTCGATGAGGCAGGCGTTGAGGACGGGTAGCTGCAGCGAGTGCAGCAGGGCCATGGTCTGCCACTTCGGCCAGCGCCGGTCCTTGGCCGCGGCGGTCAGTTCGTCGGCGGTGAGTGCGTGTAACGGGCGGGGCAGGGATATCGCCATCGCGCCGTTTCCCCCTTCCCTTCGTCAGGCGGCGTCCGCGAGGTGCAGGTCGGCGGAGAGTTCGGCGAACGTGTGCTCGCGGTTCTCGGTGAATGGGTGGTCGCGCCAGTCGAAGAAGTCGCCGATGCCGAGCTCGTCGGCGCAGACGCGGCGGACGAACTGGCGGGCGAAGCCGGCCGAGGGCCAGTAGTAGTGCTCGCCGGGCCGCGGGGAGAGGTAGAGGTAGGGGCCGTCCGCGGCGGCCGGGAGGGCCGCCATGGAGGCGAGCCGCAGGCCGGGGCCGCCGGTCTTCTCGTAGGCGGCGGTGACCCGGTCCGGGTCGGGGACGGGGATCAGGTGCAGGTGGCAGTGGCTGCAGCAGGAGGCGCCCAATTCGCAGTCGCGCGGGCCGTGTTCGGCCAGGATGACGGGCCCGTAGCGGGCCTGGATCAGCGTGCGCGTCTGTTCCGTCTCCGCCGCGACCCGCTCCAGATCGGCCGGGGTGACGTCGGCGGCGGCGTCCAGGTGCTCAAGCGGCATGAACAGGCAGTAGCCGGTGGTGAGGGCGCCGATGGTGGGCAGCAGCACCCAGCCGCCGGCGGTCTCGGTGATGATCCGGGTCGTGCTCTCGCGTGCGGTGAACTCGGTGCAGAACTGGCAGTCCATCAGGGTCACCTCCGGATCGGGCCGACGGGGAACTCGTCGGCGTATCGGCTTTTCAGGTCGGCCTCGCGGCCGTAGAACGGGTGGGATGTGACGTCGTCGCTGCGGGGCCCGTCGAGGGCGAAGACGAGCAGGCGGGCCAGCGGCATGCCGTGGTGCAGCCGCAGGACGGCGGGGCCGGTATTCACGAGCTCCAGCGTCAGGTGCCCGTTCCAGCCGGGCAGGACAAAGGGGCTGGTGACGTGGACGGCCAGGCCGACGCGGGCCAGGTGGCTCAGGCCGCCGATCATGCCCATCAGTCCGGCCCCGAGCCGCAGCGGCTCCTCGACCACCCCCAGCAGCATCTCGCCGGGCATCAGCTCGTGGGCCTTCCACTCGGTGACCGGCTCGCCGTAGAGGTCGTCGATGCTGGACTGGTCGGCCAGGTCGATCACCAGCGTGCCGGGCGCCGTCAGCGGCTGCAGCGGCGAGCCGAGCGTCAACAGCAGCCCGTCACCTCGGAGTTGGCCGGGCCATTTCATGGCGCCCTGACTGATCAGCCAGGTGATCGACTCGGCTGAGAGCATGAGTCACCCCCGGGGATGCAGGCAGCGCTGCGGGCATCGCCTTTCGAATCGAAGGCGGCTGCTGAAATGTTCCCCGGGATAGTCCGCGATATCCATATGCCCGATAGGGCATTTAAAGGTTTTCTCGGGATGAAATGCGGAGAAGTTCAGTTCTGCTGGCCGTGCGGACAGTGCAAGCTGGTTGAGGCCGCGTCAGGGAGGGGGCGTGATGGTGCCGTCGTTGCCGTCCGGACCGTTGAAGGTGCCGGGCCCGGAGGGGTTCCGTGGCGATCTGCTGGCGTGTTCCCCGAACTTGCTGGATCTGACCTGGGACCAGATGCGGACGTTGATCGTCGTCCGTGAGGCGGGGACCGCGCTGGCCGCGGCGAAGGTGCTGGGGCGTGAGCAGTCCAGCGTGCAGAGGCAGCTCGACATCCTCAACCGCAACTTCCAGGCTCTCACCGGTGAGTTGCTGGTGGTCAAGCAGGGACGGGGCCGGGACTTCCTGTTCACCCCGACCGGGCTGGAGGTCGTCGAGCGGGCCCGGGCCACCTTCGCCGACTGGCTGCAGGGCATCGCCGATTCCCGCCGCCGTCTCGGCTCGACGCTGACGGTGGGGACGACCGAGTTCACCCTCGGCTTCCTGGGGCGGGTGTGGGAGCGTGTCGCGCCGCAGCTGCTGGAGCGGGAGGTCGAGCTGAAGGTCGTGCATGTGCGGACCCGCGACTTCTGGAAACGCCTGGACTCCAACCAGGTCGACCTGCTGTGCGGCGGGCTGGCGGCCGATGCCGCGGCCGAGCGGGTCGCCCCCGAGTACGACTTCCTCGAATGGCATCGCGAGGGCCTGGCCCTGCTGACGAACCTGCCGGTGCGCGAACTCGCTGCCAGGACCGTCGGCGTCGACCGGCTGCGGACCCTGCCGCTGGTCATCCCCTCCCGCGGGGTGATCACCGACTTCGTAGAGCGCTGGTATGGCCCGGACTTCCGCTCGCAGCTGCAGATCGCCGCCGAGATCGACGACATCTACTACGGACTCGCTCTGCTGCGGTCCCGCATGACCTATGGGTGCATGCTCTGTGCCCGCTCCATCGGCGAGGCCGCCGTCGACGGGCGCCTGCCCACCAGCGAAGACTTCCGGCTCATCGACTTCGCCGACGACTTCGACTCCATGCTCCAGCTGATCTCCGGCGTCTTCGCCCGCAAGGGCGAACGCGAGACCTATGACGCCTCCCACCCGCTGAACATCCTGTGGGACGCCTTCCGTGACGAGGCCGCCTCCGGCAGGCCCCTGCCCCTGTGACATTAAGGACCCCTCGTGCTGCTGGCCTCGGTCAACCTCAACAAGCGTCTCGGCGCCGTCGGCGCCCGCTCGAACCTCGCCGCCTGGCTGCGTGAGCACGGCGTGAAGGCCGTGCTCGCCCAGGAGCCCTTCAAGCCCGCCGACCGGACGCCGCCCGCACTCGGCGGCTTCATCTTCGCAGGCGGCGACGGACACCTGGCCGCCTGGACCAGCGAAGACCTCGCCCCGCCCGCCGCCGTGTCCTCACCCAGGACGTGGGTCCAGCGGATCGAGCTGGAGTGGCTTGTCGTCCTCCAGGTGCATCTCGACGCCTATGCCGACGCCGCCCGGGCCGCCCAGCTGGCCGAACTCGCCGTGATGGCCGCGGCCGAGGACGGCCGCCCGCTGCTGGTCTGCGGGGACTTCAACCTCGCCCCCCGCCCCGAGGACGGCCTGTTCGGCGAGGAGACCAGCACCTTCACCACCGACGCCGAACGGCAGACACTCAGGCAGCTGTTGCAGGGGGCGGGCCTGGTCGACACCACCGCCGAGACGGCGCCCGCCTTCACCTTCGAGCGGGTCTTCTCCGGCAAGCCCAGCCGCTTCCGCTGCGACCTCGCCCTGCTCAGCGACCACCTGACCGCGACGACCAGCATCACCCCGGACGCGACCGTGCGCAGTGGCCCGACGGCGTTCACCGACCACTCCGCGCTGCTGATCGACCTGCCCGTCACCGGCCAGGCGGCCGAGCCGGACGGCGTGCTCTTCGCACTGAGCGAGCTCACCGGCCAGAGTTCCACTGCCCCGGCCCCAAGGGAGTATCAGCCCCATAAGACCGCGATGAGCCGCCAGGCCCCCTCTCCGGCCTCCCGGGCCGTGACCGAGCACCTGACCGGCCCTCTCGGCGTCCGGTGCGTCCTAGACCACGGCTGCGGCCGCGGCGCCGACGTCGCCCACTACCGCTCGGCGGACCTGGATGCCGAAGGCTTCGACCCTCACGACGACTTCGGCTGGCCCCGCCCCGAGCGGACCGGCTTCGACCTGGTCACCTCGACGTTCGTCCTCAACGTGCTGCCCGACCCCTGGCAGCGGATCCAGGCCCTCCAAGACGCGGCGTCCTTCGCCCGCCCCGGCGGCTATGTCGTCGTGGTCACCCGCTCGCCGGAGGAGATCACCAAGGCCGCCGCAGACGGCGGCTGGACAGCCCACCACGACGGTTTCTGGTCCAGCCAGAGCAAGGGAACCTTCCAGCGCGGCATCGCCCCGGGCGAGATCACCGCCCTCGCCCGCCGGGCTGGCCTCGCCCCTGCCGCCGGTGCCCCCGTGCTGCCGCTGCCAGGGGTCGGGCATGCCGTCCTGACCAAGCCCCGGACATAAATCGCGTACCGCCAGACGTCCCCAGTCGTCGGCACCCTGGTGCACTAAGCCGCGTACCAACCAACATCCCCAGCCGCGTACGCAGTTGTGCACGAAATCGCGTACCGACTCGTCGCCGAGGACGGCCTGCGGTCAGCGGTTGCCCGTCCAGACGATCCGGTCGGCGAAACCGCCCCGCTCACCCGCCTTGGCCTCACGGATCTTCTCCAGCTGATCCGCGTCGACCCCTAGGTCCGCGGCGAGCGCGCGCACGACCTCCAGCACGTCCGCGAGTTCCTCCGGCGCCGAGTCCTCGTCCGCCTCAAGGAACTCGGCGACTTCCTCGCCGAGCTTGTCCCGCAGCCGGCCGCGGTATTCCTCCCGGCCCGCGGTGTAGGTGACAGGCTCGGCCCCGTCTTCGCGGATAATCCGCGGAATCCGGTCCCGCACCAACTTGCCGTGCCTGCTGTAGGGCTCCACCCGTGCTCTCCCGCACCTGTCCTCGTGAGGCGGTCGCCGGATGCCGCCCCTTCATTCCGCCGCAGCCTAGGGAAGTCGCCTCACCACTCGCCATGCGAACCGCCAATCCCAGCCGTGCAGATACTTGTGCGTCAGCAGCCACCGCTTGATCTGGGCTTCCTCGGCCAGGTCAAGGATGGAGAGCTTGCCCGAGAAGTGCAGCGGGATCCCGGCCAGCAGCGGTCGGCTGCCGTCCGCAGTTTGACTCACAACTCCTGCGGCGGATCCGGCTCAGGACTCATGCTGTGCCCCCTTCGGGTCACCCGCGTTCATGTTCGTCGATGAGGCTCTCCAGGTGGGCGAGGCGCCGACGTTCGCGTCCCCAGCGGATCGCCGGGCTGGCCTCGTCGGCGACAATGAGTCTCGGTTCGGCGGCCTCGGCCCGGAGCTCGTCGATGTTCTCCTCGGTGCGGGCGATGTTGCGGCAGGCTGGCCGGAAGCCGTCAGTGTCGGGAGTGACCCGGGCGTCATCGAGTGCGGGTCCCAGCTCGCAAAGCGCCGCCGGGAAGGTGAGGACGCAGGTCATGACCTTGCTCGGGTAGATGTGCAACACCGGGTTCGCCATGATGTGCCGGCCTCCTGGCCCGTGCGAAGCACCCGTCCCGGGAACTTCGTCGCCCCGCCCGTCACCCGGGACCGGTAGGTGTCCGCCGCCGGACCGCTGACGCGCCCACCGGCCTCCAGCCGCCAGTCGGCCTCCTCCAGGTCCTCCAGCCTCGTCAGCCACCGCTCGAACGCGAGATCGTCGGTGAGACTCCGTGGGAGATCCACTGTTGGGGTCCTTACGTTCGACGAGTCATGAGGGGTACGGGGACGGCCCGTTGAGGGTCGTGGAGCGGCCGTCGTCACCTGGCTCGTCGTCGAACGCCTCCCGCCGAACGTACGGATCGTCGAACTCCGGCGGCGGGGCAACGCACCGGGCGGCGGCGTCCGGCGGTGCCACGTGTGCCCGGTGGCCGCACCCGCCGGGGCATCGCCCGCCCCTCCCGGTTAATTTGCATCTCAGATTCCAGTTCAATAGTCTGCGTGGCGTGAGGCTGACCAAGAGCACCGACATCGCACTGCGCGTCGCCATGCGCCTCGCGGTGCTCGACGACGCGGCGAACCCGACCACCCGCGATGTCGCGGACGCGGTCGAGGTGCCGTACCACCACGCGGCGAAGGTGGTCAGCAGACTGCGGCAGCTCGGCGTCATCGAGGCGCGGCGAGGGCGCGGCGGCGGGCTGGCACTCACCACGTCCGGACGGGCGGGCTCGCTGGGCAGGCTGGTCCGGGAGCTGGAGGGCGTCGGGGACGTGGTCGGCTGCGAGGACGACCCGCCGTGCCCGCTGCGCTCCGCCTGCCGCCTGCGGAACGCCCTGCACGTCGCGCAGGAGGCGTTCTTCGCCGCCCTCGATCCGCTGACCATCGACGACCTGGTGGCGTCGCCAACCGGTCCGGTCCTGGTCAGCCTCTCGGCCCGCCCCGACAGCTGATTCGTCGCCCGCGTCCGCCCACCGCCCACGCCCGCGCGCCGCACCCCAACCGCCCGCACCCACACCCACACCCACACCCACACCGAGTGTCCTCATCACGACCTAAAATTTGCATCTCAGATGCGTGTTAGGAGTCGTCCATGCTGTCTCCCGCGTCCACCGAGACCGTCCGCGCGACCCTGCCCGCCGTGCGCGGGGCGATCGGTGAGATCACCCCGCTCTTCTACGACAGGATGTTCGCCGCCCATCCGGAGCTGTCGCGGGACCTGTTCAACCGGGGCAACCAGGCGAACGGCAGCCAGCGGCGGGCGCTGGCCGGTTCGATAGCCGCTTTCGCCACGGCCCTCGTCGAGCACCCGGAGACCCGGCCGGACTCGCTCCTCGCCCGGATCGCCCACAAGCACGCCTCGGTCGGCATCACCGCCGACCAGTACGGGATCGTGCACCGGTACCTCTTCGAGGCCATCGCGGAGGTCCTGGGCGGGACCGTCACCCCGGAGGTCGCCGCCGCCTGGGACGAGGTCTACTGGCTGATGGCCAACGCCCTGATCGCCATCGAGCGGCGGCTCTACGAGGAGGCCGGAGTGGCGAACGGCGACCCCTGGCGGACCTGCCGGGTGGTCGCGCGGCTCCAGGAGACCGAGGACGTCGTCACCTTCCTCGTCGCCCCCGTCGACGGCGGAGCGATCCCGGCCGCCAGGCCCGGCCAGTACGTCTCGGTCCAGGTCCAACTGCCGGACGGGGCACGCCAGATCCGCCAGTACAGCCTCTCGGGCAGGCCCGACCGGGCGCTTCAGTTCTCCGTCAGGAGGGCCGCTGGCGAACCGGCCGGTGAGGTCTCCCACCATCTGCACGACCACGTCCACCCGGGCGACCGGCTCCTGGTCAGCGCCCCCTTCGGGGACGTGGTGCTGGAGGACGGCGACGGGCCGGTGCTGCTGGCCTCGGCCGGGATCGGCGGCACGCCGATGATCGGCATGCTCGCCCACCTCGCGGCCACCGGCGCCACCCGGCGGGTCATCGTCGTCCACGGCGACCGCGACCCGCTCTCCCACGCCTTCCGCGCCGACCTCGACCAACTGGTGCGGAAGGTCCCCGACGCGTCGGCCCACGTCTGGTACGAGCACCCGGCCACCGACTGGCCCGCGCACCGCACCGGCCTGGTCGACCTCACCGGCGTCCCGATCCCCGCCGACACCACCGCCTACCTCTGCGGCCCGCTTCCGTTCCTTCGCTCGGTGCGCGCCCAGCTCCTCACCGCGGGTCTCCACCCCTCCGCCGTCCACTACGAGGTCTTCGGCCCCGACCTCTGGCTGGGGCACGACGGCTCCTGACGGGGATGTCACCGACGCCCGGGCTGGCGACGGCACTTCGGCCCGCCCGTCGAAAGGTCCCAGCGCGGAGGTGTACACCCGGCTCGCCGGGTACGTCGGCCGTCCCGGCACGGCGCAGGGCCGACGAGCACGGGGTGCCGCTCCGCCAGTAGCCACGAACACGGCCCGGCACGGGGGGACTTCGCGGAGCGGTCGGCGCCACCGGATGACGCGGTTCGCCGACTCCGGGCCCGCCCCGACGGTCGCGTCGCCCGTACCCGCGGGTCCGCCCTCCTCGTACCCGTGCGTCCTCGCGCCCGTGAGCACCCGTGCTCGGGGGAGGGGCCCGTCGCGGGCGGTGCGGTGGTCAGCGAGGGCGCCGGTCGGGTCTAGGCTCCCGCGCGTGCGTAGACGTCCTCATCTGCTCTGGCTGCTCGGCCCGTTCGTCCTGTTCCTGGGGGCCGTGCCCCTGGTGAACCGGGTGCATCCGACGGTGGGCGGGCTGCCGTTCCTCGTCTTCTGGATGCTGCTGGCCACGCTGGCGACCCCGGCGCTGGTCTGGTGCGCCTACCGGGGCGACCGCCGTTCCCGGGCGGCCCGCCGGTGACCTCCGACGCGGCCGTCGCGACCTCGATCTTCGCGGCCTTCATGGTGCTCACGGTGGTGCTGGGGCTGCTGGCGCTGCGCGGCCGGAGGCGCGGCCACGAAAGCGGCCTGGCGGACTGGTCGGTGGGCGGGCGCAGCCTCGGCACGGTCTTCATCTGGGTGCTGATGGCGGGCGAGAGCTACACCAGTTTCAGCTACCTGGGCGCCGCGGGCTGGGGCTACGACTTCGGCGCCCCGGTGCTCTACGTGGTGGCGTACATGTCGTGCGGCTACGCGCTCGGCTACCTGGTGGGGCCGATGCTCTGGTCGTACGCGCGGCGCCACGGCCTCGTCGGCATCACCGACATGGTGGCCCACCGGTACGGGCGGCCGTGGCTCGGCGCCGCCGTCGCGGTCCTGGCCACCGTCTTCCTGCTGCCCTACATCCAGTTGCAGATCACCGGCATGGGGGTGGTCGTCTCGACGATCTCCTACGGCGCGATCAGCCTCAACTGGGCCTACTTCCTGGCCTTCGCGGTCACCACCGGCTTCGTGGTGCTCAGCGGACTGCGGGGCAGCGCCTGGGTCTCGGTGCTCAAGGACGTTCTGGTCATCCTCACCCTCGGCTTCCTCGCGGTGTACGTCCCGCTGCACTACTTCGGCGGCTACGGCGAGTTGCTGCACCAGCTGACGAACAGCAAGGCCGAGTGGCTGACGCTGCCCGGGCACGACTCCGGCGGGCTGGGCGAGGGCTGGTTCATCTCCACGAGCCTGCTGAACGCCCTCACCATCGTCATCTTCCCGACCACGGTGGCCGGTTACCTGGGCGCGCGGGACGCGGAGGCGCTGCGCCGGAACGCCGTCCTGCTGCCGATCTACAACGTGCTGCTGTTCGTGCCGATGCTGCTGGGGCTCGCGGCGCTCTTCGTGGTGCCGGGGCTGGCCGGCGCCGACTCCAACCTCGCGCTGTTCGAGATGGTGGTGGACTCGCTCCCGGCCTGGGCGGTGGGCGTCATCGGGGTGGCGGCCGCGCTCTCCTCCATCGTGCCGATGGCGGTGTTCATGCTGGTCATCGGCACCATGTGGGGGCGCAGCGTGCTGGGCGCGCTGCCGCGGCTGGCGGGACGGCAGAAGCTGTGGTCGCAGATCGTGGTGGTCGTCGCCGGGGCGCTGGCGCTCCTCCTCACCTACGCCGCGCCCACCACGCTGGTTCGGCTCTCCCTGATCAGTTACGAGGGGATGGCGCAGCTGATCCCGATGCTGCTGCTGGGACTGGTCTGGCGTGGGCTGACGCTGGCGGGGGCGCTGAGCGGGCTGACCGTGGGGGTGACGCTGGTCTGCTGGCTGGTGTTCACCGGCAACGACCCGGTGTGGGGCGTCAACGCGGGCCTGGTGGCGCTGGTGCTGAACCTGCTGGTGGCGCTCGCGGTGACGTGGCTCGGGCCACGCCCGGCGCCCGACCCCCGCCCCGACGCCGAGGTGCTGGCCTCCGACGAGGACGACCTCGCCCCACTCCACGCCGGGGAGGCGGTCGGCCCCACGGGCACCGTCACGGACGGCGCGGCGGTCATCGGAACCGGGGCGGGGACGCGGACGGCGGGGCGGACGGCGGACGGAGCGGCGGACCGTCCGGCGGGGCCTTCTGCCGGGACAGGGGACGCGGGCGGGGAACCGGGGGCCGGGGCCGGACGTTGGGGGAAGTGAGCGGAGCCGGAACGGGTGTGCGAGCCACCCCGTCCCCAGGGCGGCCCCCGGTGGGGCCCGGCAGAGGGGGCAGGCGGACGGCCGGGTTCCGCGCGACGGATCACGGCGCCCGAAGGGGCTGTTGTGCACGGGTCCCGTGACACCACGGGGCTGGTGCCCGGGGACTCGTGACGAGCGCGCCCGGGTGGGGACGCGGAGGCGAAGGGGGGCAGGGATGATCAGCCGTACGACGCGGGCCCGTTGGGCCCTGCTGACCGGCCCGCTCCTGCTCCTCGTCGGCTTCCTGCTCGCCCAGAGCGGCCTGGGAACGGCCGTCACCGTCCTCGCGACGACCGCGGCGGTCGCCCTCCTCCACCACGCCCTGCTCCACCTCGCGCCGCCCCCTCCCCCACCCACCGGGCGCATACGCACGGCGATACGGGACCGGGCTCTCCGTACCGCCTACCTGCCACAGCGCGATCCCGACGCCGCGGGCCGCCCGCGCCCGCGCGCCCCGGGCCGTCCGCACCGGACGGCCACGCGGGGGCACTTCGCGCTCTCCTGACGCCTCCTGAACTCGTCCGAGTTCCTCTGAACTCCCTGAGTTCTCCAGGCTCTTCTGGCTCCGGGCCGCCGCGCACCACGCGCGGGGCGGCGCGGAGTCAGGCCCGCGTGGCTCGTCACGCCGACTCCCGTCCTTCGGCACGACGAGACCCGTGGAGGGCTCCACCTTGTCCACTCTCGGCTCCTGGCTGGCGCGACTGTCCGACGCGCTCAGCCCGCTCTTCGGCGCTTCGGCCACCGCCGCCGCCATCGTCATCTGCACGCTCGCGGTGCGCCTCGCGCTGCACCCGCTGGCCCGGGCGGCGGTCCGCGGCGAACGCGCCCGCGCCCGGCTCGCCCCCGAACTGGCCCGCGTCCAGCGACGGCACCGGAACGACCCGGAGCGGCTGCGGCGCGAACTCGGCGCCCTGCACCGTCGCGAGGGTGTCTCCCCGGCGGCGGGCTGCCTGCCGACGCTGCTCCAACTCCCGGTGTTCTTCGTGATGTACCACCTGTGCACCACCGACCGGACACTGCTCGAAGCGGACCTGTTCGGCGCCCCGCTCGGCGGGCGCTGGGCGGACGCGCTGCGGGACGGCGGAGTGCTGGGCACCCACGGCCTCGTGTACCTCGGGCTGTTCTCGGTCATCACGGCCGTCGCCTGCTGGACCTTCGTCCGCACGCGCCGCGTCGCGGCCCGTAACGCGGCGGCGAACGCGGACCGGCGCGACGACCGCTCCACCGCCAGAAACTCCCGGAACGCCGGGAACACCGGGAACGCTGGGAACGGCATGACGCCTCCGGGCGGGGCCGCGCTCACCAGGCTGCTGCCGCTGCTCCCCTTCGGCACCCTGGTCACGGCGGCGGTGGTGCCGCTGGCGGCCGGACTGTACCTGGCGACGACGACCGCGTGGACGGCGGCCGAGCGGGCGGCGCTCCGCGCCGGACTGCCGGACCGCGCACCGTCCGGCCCCGGTCGTCCGCACCGAAAGCCCAGCTGAGCGGTCCGGCGGAGACCATGATCGCCCCGGCGGAACCCGCGGTGACGCGGTGGCGGGTGACGCGGTGGCGGGAGCGCCCGGTGGTGTGGGGCGGGGCTCCGGACCCACCCCGGGCGAGGGGCGGGGCTGCGGGCGGCCCCGCCCCGCTCGTCGCCCGGTGCCCGTCACTCGGCGCCCCGGCACTCGATGTCGTCACCGCTGTTCACCAGCGCGTATCACCACCGCCGTTCACCAGCGCGTATCCCACGGCGTGTTCCGTCTTTCGTCACCGCATATCTCGTTTGTCCCGTTTCGTGGGGCTCGCGAGGGGTATCCGGCTGGCGGACGGCCCTGAGCGGGCGCACCCCCGCCCGGTGGCTGTCCCGCCCCGGCCCGCGGGCCCCCGCGGGCCCCGTCCGGGCGGCGGCCCGGAGGACAGTACGGCGGCCCGGACAGCGCGCGTCAGCGCGCCGGAGCGGCCCCGGCCGCGGGCGCACCACGGCGAGCCGCGGGCACACAACAGCGAAGCAGGCGGCCCACCGGCACGGCCGAGGTGGCCGACGGCGTCGGCGGGCCGCCACCCGCCCGCGGTGACACCCCACGGAGGCGCCGCACCACCGGAACCCCGGTGGAGGCGCGCGCCACCGCACACCCCACGGAGGCATCATGAGCACGCAGACCGCCCGTCCCGGCAGCGAACGGGCCCAGGAGACGGGGCAGTTGCCGAGCGGCCCGGACCCGCCCCGGCCGACGTCCGACGCGGGCGGCGGGAGCGGCGGCGAGCAGCGGGGCGGCGCCGGTGAGCGCGCGCACGCCGTCGCCGACGAGGCCCGGCAGCAGGCGGACAGCGCGCTGCACGAGTTGCGGGACCGGGCGACCGAGCAGGCCGGTTACCAGACCGAGCAGGCGGCCCGGGCGCTGCGGCAGTGGTCCGGCGACCTGGCGGACCTGGCCGAGCACGCCACCCACGACTCCCCCGCGAAGTCCCTGACCGCGCAGCTCGCGGACGGCAGCCAGCGCGCCGCCGAGTACCTGGAGCGCAACGGCCTGGACGGGGTGTGGGGAGAGTTGCGCTGCCTGGCGCGCCGCCGCCCGGCCGCGTTCCTCGGCGGAGCGGCGCTCGCCGGGCTGGTCGTCGGCCGGGCCGCGCGGGCGCGCGGCGGCTCCACCCCGTCGGACGGATCGTCGGACGGATCGGAGCCCGGTGGGGGACCTGCGTCCGGTGCGGGGGCGGCACCTGGTACGGGGGCGGCGTCCGGTGCGGGGGCGGGCGGTGGTTCGCGAACCGGCGGCGCCAGCGGGGAGACAGCCCAGCGGAACGCGGAGGTGTGAGATGTCGAGCATGCCGACCACCCGGCCGCGGGCGCGCGAGCGCGCGTACCCGGCGGAGGAGACACACCCGCCCCACGAGGGCGACTCGATGGGCGAGTTGCTCGCCGAGGTGGCCTCGGACGTACAGCACCTCGCGCACCAGGAGGTGGAGCTGGCCAAGGCGGAGATGCGGGAGGAGGCGAGCAAGGCGGGTCAGGCCGCCGGGATGTTCGGCGGCGCCGGTTTCGCCGGGTACATGGTCGCCCTCTTCCTGTTGCTGGCCGCCGTGTTCGGGCTGGCGAACCTGATGGACATCGGCTGGGCGGCACTGATCGTCACCGGCGGCTGGGCGCTGATCGGGGCGGTGCTGTTCCTCGTCGGGCGGATGCGGATGCGCTCCGTGTCGCCCAAGCCCACCAAGACCGTGGAGACGCTGCGGGAGGACGCCGAATGGGCACGTCATCCGACCAGGTGAGAGCCGATATCGAGGCCACCAGGGAGAAGCTGTCACGAGACGTCGACCGGCTGACCGAACGAGCCGACCCCCGGCGGGTGATGCGCCGCCGGACCGACCGGGCACGCCACGCCATGAACCGCACCCGGGAGCGCCTGATGGGACACGTCGAGCACGAGCCGCACTCCAGCCACCACCATCCGTCCTACCGGCACGCGCACCAGCACGAGCACGCGGACGGACACCGGCACCGGCACGAACACGAGCACCACCACGGCCAGGGGCACGAGCACGGCCACGGGCACGGCCCCGGTCACCGGCACGGTCGCGGCGAGCACCACGGAACCGGCGGCCGTGGGAAGGACGAACCGCACGAGCGAGGCCACCACGACGGCGGGCGGCACCATCCCCACGGGGAGCGTGCCCACCAGGCGGCGCGGAGCATGCGCGAGGCCACCCGCGGCGTGCGGGACAGCGCCGGGCAGGCGGCCGGGAACGCCAGGGAACGGGCGAGTCAGGCGGGCCACGGTGTGCGCCAGGCGCCCGAGCGGGCCGCCCGGCGGACGGGTGGCAGCCCGATGGCGGCCGGTCTGATCGCCTTCGGCGCGGGGCTGCTGGCGGCGTCCGCGTTCCCCGCCTCACGGGCCGAACGGGAGGCCACGGCACAGCTGTCGGAGCAACTGGGCGACTCCGTGGAGCCGGTGCGGCGCTCGGCCACCGAGTCCGCGCGGAAGCTCAAGGACGACGCGGTGCGCACCGCCCGGCGCGCGGCCGACGACCTCCGCACCACCGCCCGCCACGTCTGACCGCCGCCCCTTTCGCTCCCGGCGCCGCGAACCGGACCGCGTCGGGAGCCCCCGACCGCACCGGGAGCCGCACCGGACGCCGGGGGCTCCGCGTGCGACGGCCACCAACGGCCCGTCCGGACCGGTCAGTTGGGCCGACCGTACGGACCGGGGCCAGGCGGCCCGTCGGAGTCCGGAGCCAGGAGAGGCGCCCTGGACCCGGCCGGGCAGGCATCCAGCGGCCTGACTCCGCCCGGGAGTTGGGCCGATCGGGTTCGGGGCTCCGAGACCCCGGCACCGCCCGGGAGTTGGCGAGGACCGCTCAGGCGTCAGGGGTTGAGGCGGACGGTCCGGCCGTCGGCCGCCGAGGTACGCGCCGCCTCCAGGACGCGCAGGCCCTCCGCCGCCTCCCGCGCGGTGACCGGGGGTGGGCCCGCGCCGCGCACCGCGCGGGCCATCGCCGCGTAGAAGGCCGGGTAGTCACCGGGGCGGGAGGGCACCGTCCGCCGTGCGTCCAGCGAACCAAGCGTGCCCCAGGCGGAGTCGGGCTCGGTTCCCCAGCCGGGACCGCCCGGCACCGCTCCGGCGCGCAGCGCCGCCTCCTGCGGGTCGAGGCCGTGGCTCACGTATCCGGCCTCGCTGCCCAGCACCCGAAAGCGCGGCCCGAGCAGCGGCGCGGTCGCGCTCACGTGCAGGTGGGAGCGGACGCCGTCGCGGTGGGCGAGCGCGAGGAAGGTGTCGTCGTCGGCCTCGGCTCCCGCGCGCCGCGTGTCGACCTCCGCGTAGACGGTGGTGACCGGGCCGAAGAGGGTCAGCGCCTGGTCCACCACGTGGCTGCCCAGGTCGTAGAGGAGACCGCCGAGTTCGGCGGGGTCGCCGGACTCCCGCCAGACACCGCGCGGCTTCGGGCGCCAGCGCTCGAACCGCGACTCGAAGCGGTGCACGGTGCCGAGCGCGCCCTCGTCGAGCAGCGCGCGCAGCGTCAGGAAGTCGTTGTCCCAGCGGCGGTTGTGGAAGACGGACAGCGCCAGTCCACGGTCCTCGGCGAGGCTGGCGAGCCGGTACGCCTCGGCGGCGGTCCCGGCGAGCGGCTTGTCCACCACGACCGACAGCCCGGCCTCCAACGCCCGCCGGGCCAGGGTCACATGGGTGCGGTTGGGCGAGGCCACGACGACGAGGTCGAGGCGGTCGGCGCGGGCGAACAGCTCGTCCACACCGCCGACGACGGTCAGTTGGTCCCCGTGGGCGGCACGGGCCGCGGCCCGCCGTTCCGGGTCGGCGGTGACGACGGTGTCGAGGGTGAGGTCCGGAGCGGCGGCGATGAGCGGCGCGTGGAAGACGGAGCCCGCGAGCCCGTAGCCGATCAGTCCGGCCCGGAGCGGGGTGGTGGCGGCGTCCATCCTCCAACTGTCCCAGCTCGCCGGGGCGTTCGGGCAGCCACCCCACGGGTTCGGGTGCGCCTCCGGCCGGGCGGCCCGGAGCCGCGCCGCCGGTCACCCCGCTGCCGCCCGGACGGACGCCGGGCGGCGGGGGCGGGCGGGTCAGTGACCCGAGGTGACCTTGAGGCCGACGATGGCGGCCAGCAGCAGGACGATGAAGAAGATCCGGACAGCGGAGGCGGGCTCGCCCAGCGAGGTCATGCCCACGATCGCGGCTCCGGCGGCACCGATACCGACCCACACCCCGTAGGCGGTGCCGATCGGCAGGGACTTGGCGGCCTGCGCCAGCAGGATCATGCTCGCCGCGAAGCCGAGCACGGTGAAGACGCTGGGCCACAGGCGCGTGAAGCCCTCGGTGAACTTGAGCCCGATCGCCCAGCCGACTTCGAGCAGGCCAGCTATGGTCAGCAGAATCCAGGCCATGACGGCACCTCCGTGGTGGTGACACTGCGGGGGTGCGCCGTCTTGTCCTGCCCGGTACGACGCGACTCGTCGGGTCCGGTGACGTGTTCCGCGCGGTGAAGCCCGCGCCCGTCGACCGGCGATTCCACGGTAGCAAACCGCTCACCAGCGCGAACACCAGGGATCGGCCCGAGGTGACCGCCGGAGCTGACACCGCCCTCGCGCCGGACGTCGGGCGGCCCGGCGCCCGGGCACGCCGAACGCCGGACCGGAGCCCACTACGCACATACGGTCACGCATGGTGACGCGCGGTCACCGTGCGGGGCGGGCGGTGGCGGTCAGTCGCGGGAGCGCGCCCCGTACGGGCCCTGGTCGACGCCGCCGTTCAGATCGCCGCCGGGATCACCGCCCCCCGGAGTGCCGGGATCACCCCCACCGGGGCCGCCGTCCTGGCCCTCGGTCGGCGGGATGCCCGGGCCGGTGGGCGGGGGCTCGGTCGGCGGCGGGTCGGTCGGGATCTCCGGGATGCTCGGGCCGTCGTCCGGCGGCTCCTCCGTGGTGGGCGGCGGCTCCTCGGACGGCGGCTCGGACGGCGGTGGCTCGGTGGCCGGCGGCCCGCTGGACGGGGGCGGGGTGGTGGGCACGTCGGCGTCGCCCCCGTCGGTGTCCAGATCGAACTTCTTCACGGGACGGCCGTCCAGCGCCTCCTTGGTGTAGGCGCCCCAGATCTCGGCCGGGTAGCCCCCACCGTTGATCCGCTTCTGCCCGGCCGCCCCGTAGAGCGGCTTCTGCGCCCCGCTCTCCGAGTCCTGACCCATCACGCTGACCACCGTGGCGAGGTCGGGCGTGAAACCGGCGAACCAGGCGGCCTTGTCCTCCTCCGCGGTGCCGGTCTTGCCCGCCGCGGGGCGCCCGGCGGACTTGGCGGCGGTGCCGGTTCCCCGGTCGACGACGCTGCGCAGGATCGCCGTGGTGGAGTCGGCCGCGACCCGCGGCACCTCCTGCCGCGGATCGTGCTCCGGCAGTCTGATCACCTCGCCGCCCCGGGTGGCCTTCTCGACCAGCCGGTAGTGGCCGTGCTTGCCGTGGTTGGCGAGGGTGGCGTACGCCTCGGCCATGTCCATGGTGGAGGCGGTGGCCACGCCCAGCGCGATCGACCCGTCCTCCGGCATGTTCGGGGTCTCCTTGGGGAGCCCCAGGTCGATCGCGGTGCGCTTCACCCTCTTCGGTCCCACGTCCACGCCCATCTGCGCGAAGACGGAGTTCACCGACTTGTCCATGGCGGTGGTGACCGGGATCTGGCCGTAGGACTTGTGGTCCTCGTTCTCCGGGGCGTAGTCGGTGCCCTGGCCGTCACTCACCACCTCGCGCTTGTTGGTGCCGTCGTAGACAGTCCGCGCGGTGATCGTCTCGCCGTCCTGCGTCTTCGACTCGTTCCGCACGGCCGAGGTGAAGATGAACGGCTTGAAGGTGGAGCCGACCTGGTAGTCACGGCGGGTGGCGTTGTTGACGTACTGCTCGGTGTAGTCGATGCCGCCGTACATCGCGACGACCTTGCCGTTCTTGGGGTCGACCGAGGTGCCGCCCGCGCGCACGTACTTGTCGACCTTGCGCTGCTTCCTGTCCAGCTGGGACATCAGCTTGTCCTCGACGGCGTCCTTCATCGCCTCCTGCTTCTTCCGGTCCAGCGTCGTGGTGATCCGGAAGCCGCCCGCCGCGAGGCGCTGCTCGTCGACGATCCCATTGCTGATCAGGTAGTTCTTCACCGCCTCGACCACGTACCCGCGCTGTCCGGAGAGGCCGTTCGGCGGCTTGGCGACGTCCGGCTGCGGGAACTTCATCGCCTTCCGCTCCGCCCGGTCCAGCCAGCCCTTCTCGACCATGCCGTCCAGCACGTAGTTCCACCGCGCCACGGCACGGTCCCGGTTCTCCGGGTGCGCCCGCACGTCGTACGCGTTGGGCGAGTTCACCAGCGCCGCCAGATAGGCGCCCTCGGCGGTGGTCAGCTTGATGGCGTCCTTGCCGTAGTACGCCTGCGCGGCGGCCTGCACCCCGTAGGCGTTCCGGCCGAAGTAGCTGGTGTTCAGATAGCCCAGCAGAATGTCGTCCTTGCTCACCTCGCGATCCAGTTTGATCGCGATGAAGAACTCCTTGGCCTTCCGGGACAGCGTCTGGTCCTGGTCGAGGTAGTAGTTCTTCACGTACTGCTGGGTGATCGTCGAGCCGGACTGCTTTCCGCCACCGGTCACCGTCTTCCACGCCGCCCGCACCATCGCCTTCGGGTCGACGGCGGACTCGCTGTAGAAGTTCCGGTCCTCGGCCGCGAGCACCGCCCGCTGGGTCGACTTCGGGATCTGCCCGAGGCTCACGTTCTCCCGGTTGATCTCACCGTCCCGGGCGATGGTGGAGCCGTCCGAGTACAGGTAGACGTTGCTCTGCGCCGCCGCGGCGGCGTTCGGCGGAGGGATGCTGACCAGCAGATACCCGGCGACGAGCGCACCGGAGACCAGGAGGACGAACAGCAGCACGCCCCCCAGCACCATGCGCCAGGTGGGAACCAGTCTGCGCAGGCCGGTTCTGCGGCGGGCACCGTCCGGCGCCTCGGACCGGGATCGCTCCCCGGCCTCTCCGTCGTCCGCGGCCTCGCTCTTGGCCTCGTCACTCATATCAGCAGGGACTCCTCGTCCGCCGTCGGGCGGCCGTCTCGTACGGGCCGCCCCGTTCAACACTGTCGCATCATCCGTGCCGTCTCCCGTCGTCGAGCCACCCCCTCCTCGGTCGGTGGGCGGAGCGACCGGATGTGCCACCTCACCTCATCCGGTGAAAAACCCGTGGCCGGTCACCGGCGGCCCCGGCTAGGCTCCCCCGGTTTGTGTCCCCCGGGTTCCGGCACCGGCACCGTACGCACGTGCTATAGAGAAGACGGAGGAGGAGCACAAAAGGATGCGTCCGCTCCAGCTCTATTTCGCCGTCGCCGTCACCGGGTTCCGCCGTTACGCCACCTACCGGGTCGCCACGGTCGCCGGTGTGTTCACCAACACGGTCTTCGGGTTCGTCCTCGCGTACACCTTCATCGCGCTGTGGAGCGAACGCCCCCAGCTCGGCGGATACGACCAGGCCGAGGCGCTGACCTTCGTCTGGACGGGACAGGCGCTCCTCGCCACCGCCTCCCTGATCGGCGGCGGCTTCCAGGAGGAACTCCAGGAGCGCATCCGCTCCGGGGACGTGGTCATCGACCTCTACCGGCCCGTCGACCTCCAGCTCTGGTGGCTCGCCTCCGACCTGGGCCGCGCCCTGTTCCATCTGCTCGGACGGGGCATCGCGCCGATGGCCCTCGGGGCGCTGGCCTTCCGGCTCAGCCTGCCCGTATCCCCGCTGACCTGGCTGTTCTTCCTGGTCTCCGTGACGCTCGGAGTGATCGTCAGCTTCGCCATCCGCTACCTGCTGGCCCTCAGCGCCTTCTGGCTGCTCGACTCGAACGGGCTGACCATGCTCAGCATGCTGCTCAGCACCTTCTTCTCCGGGATGCTGCTGCCGCTCACCGTCTTCCCCGGCGTCTTCGGGGAGATCGTCCGCTGGCTGCCCTGGGCCGCGACCCTCCAGGTGCCGGCGGACGTGCTGCTCGGCCAGCGGCAGGGCGCCGGTCTCGCGGCGGCCCTCGCCTTCCAGTGCTGCTGGGCGGCGGTGCTGCTGGGCGCGGGGCGACTCCTCCAGTCGCTCGCCACCCGCCGGGTGGTGGTCCAGGGTGGCTGAGGGACGCCTCGTCCAGGGCTGGTGGGGGCTGCGTGCCTACGGTCACACCGTGGCCATGTGGGTGCGCTCCACCATGACCTACCGCGCCTCGTTCGCGCTGCTGACCTTCGGCAACCTGGCCACCACCGCGCTGGACTTCGCCGCGATCTTGATCATGTTCTCGCACGTGGACCAGCTCGGCGGGCTCGCCCTCCCCGAGGTCGCCTTCCTCTACGCCACCTCCACCACCGCCTTCGGCCTGGCCGACCTGTTCCTCGGCTCCTTCGACCGCATCGGCTCCCGCATCCGCGACGGCACCTTCGACACCCTGCTGGTGCGGCCCGTGCCGGTCCTCGCGCAGATCGCCGCCGACCGCTTCGCCCTCCGCCGTCTCGGCCGGATCACCCAGGGCGCCGTGGTGCTCGGCTGGTCGGTCACCGCCGTCGACGTGGCGTGGACCCCAGAGAACATCCTGCTCACCGTCCTGATGCCGATCAGCGGGGCGGTGATCTTCGGCTGCTTCTTCGTAGCGGGCGGCGCCTTCCAGCTGTGGGCACAGGACGCCGCCGAGGTGCAGAACGCCTTCACCTACGGCGGCACCACCCTCCTCCAGTACCCCCCGGCCGTCTTCGGCCGGGAGCTGGTACGCGGGGTGACGTTCGTGGTGCCCCTGGCCTTCGTCAACTGGCTGCCCGCCCTCCGGGTCCTCGGCCACGAGGACCCCCTCGGCCTGCCCGGCTGGGTGGACTGGGCCGCCCCCGGCGTCGCGGTCCTGTGCTGCGCGCTGACCGGGCTGCTCTGGCGCGCCGCCCTGCGCGGCTACCGCAGCACCGGCAGCTGACCCCGCGCCGCCACCCGTACGCCCGTGGTCCCGTAGACCCGTACGGGGAGGGCCCCGGAAGCGGGACGGGACGGCGGACGGACAGCCGGGCGGACGGGTGGAGGGCGGGAGCGGGCAGACGGGGGGAACGGGCGGGCGGGGAGGGGCTGTTGGGCGGGGTGCGGCACGGGCGGCGGCGCGTCGGAACGGAACGCGGCAGTCGGCACGGAACGCGGTACGGACGAGGAGAGGGAGAGGGACGGCTGTGGGGACGGACGCGAACCGGGGCGATGACCTCATCGAGGTGACGGAGCTGGAGAAGGTGTTCCCCGTCCGGCGGAGAAACGGCCTGCTCCGCCGGACCCGCACCGAGGTACGCGCCGTGGACGGCATCAGCTTCCGGGTGCCGCGCGGCGAGATGGTGGGCTACATCGGCCCGAACGGCGCCGGGAAGTCCACCACCATCAAGATGCTGACCGGCATCCTCACCCCCAGCGGCGGCCGTCTGCGCGTGGCCGGGATAGACCCCGCGCGGCAACGCACCGCGCTGGCCCGGCGGATCGGAGTGGTCTTCGGCCAACGGACCACCCTCTGGTGGGACCTGCCGCTGCGCGACTCGTACGGACTGGTGCGCCGGATCTACCGCATCCCGCCGTCCCGCTTCCGCGCCAACCTCGACCGCTGCGTCGAACTGCTGGAGCTGGCACCGCTGTTGGACACCCCCGTACGGCAGCTCTCGCTGGGTCAGCGGATGCGTGGCGATATCGCCGCCGCGCTGCTGCACGACCCCGAGGTCCTCTACCTGGACGAGCCGACCATCGGCCTGGACGTGGTCAGCAAGACCCGCGTCCGCGCCTTCCTCCGCGACCTCAACTCCGAGGCGGGGACGACCGTTCTGCTCACCACCCACGACCTGACCGACATCGAGCAGCTCTGCCGCCGGGTGATGGTGATCGACCACGGCAGACTGATGTATGACGGCCCGCTGACCGGACTGCACGAGGCGGGCGAGGGCGAACGCACCCTGATCGTCGACCTGGACCGCGAACTGCCCCCGATCCGGGGGATATCCGGCGCCCGCACGGTGCGCACCGAAGGGGCCCGGCAGTGGCTGGCCTTCCCCGCCTCGGAGAGCGCCGCGCCCCTGGTCGCCCGGGTCGCCGCCGACTACCCGCTGGTCGACCTCTCAGTACGGGAACCCGACATCGAGGACATCGTCGCCCGGATGTACACCCGCCGGGGCCTCGCCTCCACGCCCAACACCCCGGACGGGCAGGGTGGTAACGCCCCGGACGGGCAAGGCGGCAACCCCCCGGACGAACAGGGCGGTTGAGACGGCGGCGCCCGCCCCGCACCCGTCCCGCCCACGCCCGGCGGGTCAGCGTCCCCCGGGCCAGCGGGGGTTGGGCGGGGCCCGGCCCGTACCGTCGCACCGTCCGCGCCCCGCCCGGCGATACCGTCGTACGCGCCTCGCCCACACGCCACCGCCCGCCGAGGAAAGGACCGACCGACGTGTCCACCGCCCCGACGCCCCCGGGCCAGCACGCCACGGCGACCGACGGAGCCCGTATCGGCTTCGACACCGCCGGTACCGGCGAACCCCTCGTGCTGCTCGCCGGTCAGGCCAACTCCCGCCACTGGTGGGACCCCGTGCGCGCGGACTACACGGCGGCTTACACGACCATCACCCTCGACTGTCTCGGCACCGGTAGCAGTGACAGCCCACGGGACGCCGAGTGGAGCACCCGGCGCTTCGCCCGGGACGTGATCGCGGTGCTCGACGCGCTCGGCCTCGCCCGCGCCCACGTGTACGGCACCTCGATGGGCGGCCGGATCGCCCAGTGGGTCGCCGTCGACCACCCCGAACGCGTCGGGGCGCTCGTCCTGGGGTGCACCAGCGGCGGCGGGGCCGGAAGAGTCCCGACCGAACGGGACGTCCTCGCCGCGCTCGGCAAGGACACCACGGGCGAGTTCCTCACCGGCCTGATGGTCGGTGAGCGGTGGCGACGCCAACACCCGGGTCCGCTCCCGGTGTTGGGCGACAGCTCGATGAGCGACCACGCGAGGCTCGCGCACCGCCGGGCCAGCGCCCAGCACGACGCGTGGGCGGGACTGCCGCACGTCAGCGCACCGACCCTGGTGCTGCACGGCACCGACGACCGGATGACCCCACCCGCCAACGGGGAGCGGCTCGCCGCCCGCGTCCCCGGGGCGACCCTGCGCCTGCTCGACGGGGCCCGCCACGCCTACTTCCTGGAGCACCGCCGGGAGGCCACGGACGCCGTCCTGGCCTTCCTGGCCGCTCACCCGATCCCAACACCCCACTGAACCGGACCGGTTGGCGGCACCCCCGGAGCGAGGACCGACCAGCCGGGCCCACAGCGGAGTTGGCCGGACCACCGGGGCGGGAAACGGCCAGGCGGAGCTGGGCGGAGTTGGCGGGGGCTCGGACGCGAACGGGACGGTGCGCACTACAGCTTGGCGGGGGTGGAACCCTTCAACTGCTTGAGTTCCAGGGCCTCGGCCATCGCCCGGTAACCGTTGTCGCTCGGGTGCAGGTGGTCGCCCGAGTCGTAAGCGGGGCGCAGCCGCCGGGGGTTGGCCGGATCGCGCAGGGCCGCGTCGAAGTCGACGACGTGCTCGTAGACCTTGCCGGACCGGATCGCCTCGTTGACCTGCTGCCGGACCGACTCCAGACGGGGGCGGTAGCCACGGTGGCCGCCGAACGGTGTCAGCGTGGAGCCGACCACCCTCAACCCCCGTGCGCGCGCCTCGCGTTCCAGCTTGCGCAGGCCCTCGATGATGCGCTCGGGGTCGCGCTGTCGCGGGATCTTGATGATGTCGTTGAGGCCCATCTCGATGACGACCGCCTTGACGCCGGTGCGTGACAGTACGTCTCGCTCCAGCCGACTGATCCCACTGGGCCCGTTGTTCGGTGAGAACTTGCTGCCGTTGACGAGCACCCGGTTCCCGCTGATGCCTCCGTTGAGCACCGAGTACCGGGGGGCGCCGCGCTCGTTGCGCAGCCGCTCGGCGAGGAAGTCCGTCCACCGACGGTTGGCGCCGGGACTGGAGGTGATGCCGTCGGTGATGGAGTCGCCCATCACCGCGACGGCGCCCTCGGTCTCGGCGCTCCACACATCCACCCCGGTCAGGTAGCGCCAGTACGGGCTCTGCTGGGTGAACGCGGAACCGGCCGCCTCCGAGGCCCGGTCCCCCTCCGCGACGTAGCTGGTCTGCCGCGCGTAGGGGTGGTATGTCACCGGGCCGGAGGGCGTCGGGGAGTACGTGGTGACGAGCAGGTCCGCCGCGTGCGGCACGTTCAGCCGGACCGCGTCGCTGGTGACGGCCTCGCCCGCCGGAATGGTCACCGACCGCTTGTTCCCGAAGCTGAGCCGCCGCATGCTGCCGCTGGCGGCGGTGGGGTTGCTGGGGGCGGCGGCGAGCGCGAGCGTCGCGTGCGTGATGGTCAGGGGGCGGTTGCCGTAGAGGTTGGACAGTTCGATACGGGCGCCGGTACCGCCGACCGAGGTGTGTACGACGTTCCGTATCGAGGTGTCGGCGAAGCCGTCCCTGGTCTTGGGCTCGGCCGCGACGGCCGGTGCCCCCCAGGTGCCGACCCACTTGCCGGAAGAGGCGGGCGCCGCCGGGTTGCGCCCGCTGGGTGACATGGCGTCGAGCGACTCGTCCTTCCCTCCGACCCCGATGAAGATGGCCGTGGAGACCAGGACCACGATCGCCGCGAGTCCGGCGAGCAGGGCATAACCCATATTCCTGGTCATGCGCGGTGATTCCCCTCGGGCTGGCGGAGCCCGAGGCTCCGAAGTGTTCGGCGGTCTCATGATCCCATGAGTCGGTCCCCGTTTTCGCAAGGGCCCGACAATCCGGGCGGTGACGTCGCTCTCCGCACCGCCGCGTTCGGCCACGCGCCACACCGCCGACACAGGTCGGCGGCCCCCTCGCGCGGGCCGTCCGGGCCGTCCGGACAACGACGACCGGACGCCACCCCCGGGCCACCGCGTCATCGAGCGCCCACCCCCCGGCGGACCGCCAACGACCGCCGCACCACGGGTCGTCCACTCGTCATGGCCGAGTCGGCCACCACGTCATCCGCAGAGACAGACGCCAGCTACGCGTGCCACGTTCCGCTCCCCCGAACGTTGCGACAATACGGTGACCTACGGCGCCTCTGGCCCCCGCACGGCCCGCCTCCGGTCACGCCCCGCGCCCACCCGACGCCCCCACAGACGGCTGCCCGGTACCCGGAAACGCGAGGCGGCACCCGCCCGCGCGCGGGTCGCCCGGCCCGGCCCGCCCCCGTTCCCACCCGACCGCCCAACCCGGCCCGGCCCGCCTGGCCGCGCGCCTCGCACCGCCTCGCGTCCGGGCCGTCGCGGGGATCGCGCGGGAGGCCCGTCTCCGGGGATCGCGCGGGCGACGGGCGAGAATGGCTCCCCGGGCCGCACTCGACCGGGCCCGGCCCGCACGGGCGGCCCGCCGTCGGGACGGAGCGCGAACGCCCGTGACAGGACTGGAACGACGCGGAACGGCAAGCCGCCCTCGCGGGCGCGGAACGGTGGAACGGATGGAACGGGACGAGCTGGAGGTCTCCCCGCAGCGGACGACCCCGGGCACGGACGCGGCCACCGGCACGCGCCACACAGCCATCCCCGGCCCTCCCGGCGGGCCCGGCGGCCCCGACGCCCCCGGGGACTCGGGCGGCCCCCGGGGACCGGGCGGTTCGGGTCGTTCCGGAGGTTCCGGAGGCGCGGACGGTCCCGGAGGTCCGGGGGCTCCCCGGGGGCCGGGCGGCTCCGGGGGGTTCTCCCCCGCCGACGCGGAACGGCGGCGCGGCGTACGCCGGATGAAGACCATCGCGACGGGCGCGCTCGGCTTCATGGCCGTGGTCTACGTCTTCGCCACCTGGGCCGAGAACTCCGGGGCGGGGGCCTGGGCCGGGTTCGTCGCGGCAGCGGCGGAGGCCGGGATGGTGGGCGCGCTGGCGGACTGGTTCGCGGTCACCGCGCTCTTCCGGCACCCGATGGGGCTGCCGATCCCGCACACCGCGATCATCCCCACCAAGAAGGACCAACTGGGGCACAGCCTGGGGGAGTTCGTCGGCGAGAACTTCCTCTCCGACGAGGTCGTACGCCAGCGGCTGCGCGCGGTCGGCATCGGTTCCCGGGCGGGCGCCTGGCTCGCCCAGCCCGCGCACGCCGACCGGGTCACCCAGGAGCTGTCGACGGCGCTGCGCGGAGCGCTCACCGTGCTGCGCGACTCCGACGTACAGGCGGTGGTGAGCGAGGCGATCACGCGCCGGGCGCGGGCCCAGGAGGTCGCACCGGGGCTGGGCGCGCTGCTGGAACGGGTCGTCGCGGACGGCGGCCACCGGCGTCTGGTGGACCTGGTGTGCGCCCGCGCGGCGGAGTGGCTGGAGGAGCACGGCGACTCGGTGATGGGCGCGGTGACCGGCGGCGCCCCCGGCTGGACCCCCCGGTTCGTGGACCGGAAGGTCGGTGAGCGGGTCTACCGCGAACTGCTCCGCTTCGTCACCGAGATGCGGGACATGCCGGGGCACCCGGCGCGCGCCGCCGTCGACCGGTTCCTCACCGACTTCGCCCGCGACCTGCGCGAGGACCCGGCGACCCGGGCCCGTGTGGAGCGGCTGAAGAACGAGGTGCTCGCCCGGGACGAGGTGCAGGACCTGATCGCCTCGGCCTGGGGCGCCGTCCGCTCCATGCTCGTGGCGGCGGCGGAGGACGAGCAGAGCGAGTTGCGGCTGCGAGCCCGCACCGCGCTGCTCGCGCTGGGCATGCGACTGGAGCGGGACGGCCGTCTCCAGGGGAAGGTCGACGGCTGGGTGGAGGGGGCGGCCGTCCACCTCGTCACCACCTACCGGAACGAGATCACCTCGCTGATCACCGAGACCGTCGCGAGCTGGGACGCCGAGCACACCTCCAAGAAGATCGAGGCGCACATCGGCCGCGACCTCCAGTTCATCCGGATCAACGGCACGGTGGTCGGCGCGCTGGCCGGGCTCGCTATCCACACCGCCACCCACCTCCTCGGCGTCTGAACCCGGCAGGACCGATCCGCACCGGAACAGCCGGGACGAGACGGAACGGGGCGGGTCTGGGACGGGTCTGGGGCGGGACAGCGGGTCTGGGGCGGTGGGACGGGAGCGGCTCGGGTCCGTGTCCGAACCCGGAGCAGAGCGACCCCGGGGGACGGAACCGTGAACCGCACCGGGAGGAACCCGGGAACGGTGCCGGGAGGGAACCGGAGCGGGCGGACGCTCGCACCGGTCCGGGCCGGGCTTCGCCGCACGGCGGGGGCCGCAGTACGATGCCGGAACGCGCGAGTGCCGGAATTGGTAGACGGGACGGCTTTAGGTGCCGGTGTCTTCGGACGTGGGGGTTCGAGTCCCCCCTCGCGCACCGCGAATCCCCTGTCGGCCCGGGGGCTCCCCTCCTCCGGCAGCCCCCGGGTGCCGGTCAGTTCCGGCTGACCTCGTACCCGGCGTCCTCGACCGCGTCACGCACCTCGTCCGGGTCGAGTTGGCGTTCGCTGGTGACGATGACGGTTCCGCCCCGCACGTCCACCGTGACGTCGCGGACGCCGTTGATCCGCTCGATCTCGTCGGTCAGGAACCCCACGCAGTGCGCGCAGGCCATCCCGTCGACGGCATAGCGGGACGTGATCACCGCGATCCCTCCGTCCGACACCTCTGGCTCCCCTCGTCGCCCGTGTCACCCCGTTCGCCCGCGCCCGTCGGGTCGCCCGCCTCCAGCGCTTCGTCCGCGCCCCTCGGGTTGTCCGCGTACGGCGGGTTGTCCGCGTACGAGGCGGCGCGGTCGTGGCTCTCCAACTGGTCCTCCTCCGCCGGGGGTTCGTCGGGGAGGGCCCTGGTCAGCTGTACGGAGCGACGCATCAGCCCCTCGGGGGTGAACTCGGCGAACAGGTGCACCTGCGTGGCCACGTCCCGTTTGCGCATCCGGGCGTGGATGGTGAGGCGGGCGGCGATCCGCTGGCCGTCCGCCATGGCCTCGTGCACCTCGTACCGGGCCTCGACGAGGTTTCTGCGGACCGGACGGACGTGCGCGACCAGGCGCTCCCAGTCGAGCGGGACACCGTCGGACAACTGGATGATGTCCGGGGTGTAGTAGCGGCGCATCGCCTCCTCGGGCGGCTGGTCGCCGTGGACCACCTCCTCGGTGAAGGAGGCGAAGAACGCGGCGACGAAACGGTCGGGGGGTAGTGACGCGAGGGATCTCACGGGGCTCCCGTCGATCCGGCGGGGCCGTACCCCGCTACGATCATTGACACCTCTGTAAGGTATGCAGCACCAAGAAAATTGACAAGGGTGTATGAACTGATGTCGTCCGAGGTACCCGAGCGCCGCCGCCGGGCCGACGCCGAACGCAGCAGAACCGCCGTACTCGACGCGGCGATCCGGCTGTTCGCCGAGCAGCCCGACGCGGGGATGGCCGCCGTCGCGCGCACGGCGAACGTCACCCGCCAGACCGTCTACGCCCACTACCGCTCCCGCGAGGAGCTGCTGATCGCCGTCATGGACCGGCTGACCGAGGAGGCGGTCACCGCGATGGACGCGGCCGCACTCGACAGCGGCCCGGCCCCCGACGCCCTGCTACGGCTGCTGGACACCAGCTGGCGGCTGAGCGAACGGCACCCGGTCATCCACCAGGCCGCCACGCTGCCCGCCGCCCGCGAGATCGACCGGAGCCGCCACGAACCCGTCACCGACCGGCTGGTCCGGCTGATCGAACGCGGCCAGCACGCCGGGGAGTTCGACGCCTCGCAGACCCCGTCCTGGCTCGCGGCGACCGTGGTGGCGCTGGGGCACGCGGCGGGCGAGGAAGCCGCCTCCGGGCGGATGACCCACGACGCGGCGGCCGCCGCCCTGCGCGTCTCGGTCCTGCGGGTACTCGGCGCCACCGCACACCCCGGCCAACCCCCCACCACATGACACCCGTCGCACCGACCGTTACCCCGACTCGAAGCCCCCCGTCCCGCAACACCAAGCCGGTGAACCCGAGTTCACGAACCGGGTTCACGACGACGAGCCAGGCTCACGGACGGGACACGGCGACGAGCGGAGTCGCGGCCGGGCCCGCGATGGTGAAGTCGGGGTCACGGGTGGGGTGATGGAGACGCAGACGGATACGGGGAGCCAACGCCACGGACCGGAGACCCGCGACCAGGAACGGCAGGGTTCCCCAACCCACCGGACCCCCAACCCACCGGACCCCGACTCACCGGCTCCCGCAACTCTCCGGACACCGAACTCGCCGGCCCTGGAACTCAGGGATTCCAACTCCGGGTACTCCCCCGGTACTTCCGGTGCCACGGGACTCCCAGTACTTCCAGTACTTCCAGTACTTCCAGTACTCCGGGTACTCCGGGGTCAGTTGAGCAGTTCCTTGATGACGGGGGCCAGCGCCCGGAACGCCTCGCCACGGTGACTGATCGCGTTCTTCTCCTCGGCCGGCATCTCGGCGCACGTACGGGTCTCCCCGAGCGGCTGGAGGATCGGGTCGTATCCGAATCCGCCGCTGCCCGCCGGGGCGTGCCGGAGCGTGCCCGTCAGCCGCCCCTCCACCACCCGCTCGGTGCCGTCCGGCAGGGCGAGCGCGGCGGCACAGGCGAAGTGCGCGCCCCGGTGCGGCTCTTCGATGTCGCCCAGCTGGGCGAGGAGCAGTTCGAGGTTGGCCCGGTCATCGCCGTGCGTCCCCGCCCAGCGGGCGGAGAAGATGCCGGGGGCGCCGCCGAGCACGTCGACGCTGAGGCCGGAGTCATCGGCCACGGCGGGCAGTCCCGTGGCACTGGCCAGGGTGTGCGCCTTCAGCAGGGCGTTCTCCGCGAAGGTGACGCCGGTCTCCCGGACGTCCGGGATCTCCGGGTAGGCGTCCGCGCCCACCAGCTCGAAGTCGAGCCCGGCGTCGGCGAGGATCGCCCGCAGCTCGGTGACCTTGTGGGCGTTGCGGGTGGCGAGGATCAGGCGTGCGGTACTCATACGGCGATTATCCCGCCGCACGTACCGGCGGCTCACCGCCCCGTCCCGTCCCCGTCCCGGCCGGAGGCGGTCCCGGGTCACGGGAAGGGGAGAGGAACGCGGCCGCCCGCCAGGGAACTTGGGCAGAACGGCCGAGCCTGCCCGACCTCGTGCGTGGGAGCCCGCGTACGCCAGGGTCGGGCACGGAGAGGTGGCCGCCGCTCCCCGGGTGGAGGCGGCGGCCGGGAGGTGACGGCCCCGGATGACGGCCCGGACACGGCGGCCGCGAAGGAGCAGTCGGGGCGACGTCAGCCGGTCGGCTGGTCAACCCGGTCAAGCCCGATCAGCCCGGTCGAGCCCGATCAGCCGAGTCAGCCCGATCAGCCCGGTTTGCAGACGGCGGTGAGATCGTCGGCCGCGTCGCCGACCGGTCCCGCCTTCGGGGTGTCGCCCTGCTTCAGGTCCTGCCGGACGCTCTGCACGGCGGACTCCAGGCTCTCCACCGCCTTCCCGACGTCCGCGTCGTCCGTCTCGTCGGAGATCTTCTCCAGGTTGCGGTCGATACGGTCCAGCGACTCCCGCGCCTCGGTCGGGTCCTCGGTGGCGTCGGACACCGCCCGCTGGAGGTCATCGGCCGCCTCGGCCACCACCAGGGCGGTCTTTCCGCAGTCCAGCGCCTTCTCCACGGCGCTACAGGCGAGCACCAGGGGTATGGCGGACGCGGTCAGTACCACGCCGACTATCTTCGAACGGCGCACAGCACCCCTCTCGATATGGACGGGCCGCGTGGTTCGACCCACGCGGCCCGCATCTGTACAGACGAGTGAGACGCGTCCGGAGTTGCCGCTGTCCGCGATGACCTCGGCCACGCTCACCGGAAACGCATTATCGCCCGAGCGCCTCGCGCTGGGCAGCGTCGAGTTGGGCGCACCCGGTGGCCGCCAGATCGAGCAGGGTGTCGAGTTCGGAGCGGGAGAAGGGCTCGGCCTCCGCCGTCCCCTGGACCTCGACGAACCTGCCGTCGCCCGTGCAGACCACGTTCATGTCCGTGTCGGCCCGCACGTCCTCCTCGTAACGCAGGTCGAGCAGCGGCTCCCCGTCCACGATGCCGACACTGACCGCCGAGACGGTTCCGGTGAGCGGCTGGAACTTGGCCTTGACGAGCTTCTTCCGCTGGGCCCAGGCCACCGCGTCGGCCAGTGCGACGTAGGCGCCGGTGATCGCCGCCGTCCGGGTACCGCCGTCGGCCTGGAGGACGTCGCAGTCGAGCACCACGGTGTTCTCGCCGAGCGCCTTGAAGTCCACCACCGCGCGGAGCGAACGCCCGATCAGCCGGGAGATCTCGTGCGTGCGCCCGCCGATCTTGCCGCGGACGGACTCGCGGTCGCCCCGGGTGTTGGTCGACCGGGGCAGCATCGCGTACTCGGCGGTGACCCAGCCCTCCCCACTGCCCTTCCGCCACCGTGGGACGCCCTCGGTCAGGCTCGCGGTGCACAGCACCCTGGTGTCCCCGAAGGACACCAGCACCGAGCCTTCGGCGTGCTTGCTCCAGTCCCGTTCAATGCCGATGGGGCGCAGCTGGTCGGCCGTCCGACCGTCGATACGTGACATGGCACGAGCCTAGCCGGGCCAGACGGGCACTCAGCACGGACGAAGCCCCGGGCCCCGGCACCGGCCCGGCACCGGAGCCGAGACCGGAGGCCACGGCTGGGGCGCTGAACGGGGAGCCCGGAAACTGGGAGCTGGCACGGGGAGCGCGGAGCTGGCGGCTGGGGATGGGGGATGGTTTCCGGTGAGCGGCGCTCTTACGGGAGGTCGCCGCACCGGTAGGAGAGCAGCGCCCCCAGAGGAGTGCGGCGCTCTCGCATGAGTGCGTCGCACTCCGACGAGATCGGTGCTCTCAGAGAAGGTCGGCGATCTCTCCGGCGATCGGATCGGCGTCGGTTCCGATGACGACCTGCACGGCGGAACCCATCTTGACGACGCCGTGCGCCCCGGCGGCCTTCAGCGCTGCCTCGTCCACCAGTCCCGGGTTGTCGACCTCGGTCCGTAGCCGGGTGATGCAGCCCTCGACCTCAAGGATGTTCTCCAGTCCACCGAGCCCGGCGACGATCTTCTCAGCCTTGCTGGCCATCTGCTTCTCCTGGTCTCTCGGCCCGGGTCGTCGCGACGCGCGGGGAGCGCGGCGGGTCGGGTCGTTGGGGGTTTCCGGCTCCGCTCCCGCCCAGGTGGGGACGGGGCCCCGGTCGGAGGACGGACGCGGTGGCGGGCGTTTTTCACGGTAGCGCACGCCCATCCGCGCTCCCGGTATCCGGTCTCGTCCCGAGGTGCGGAGCACCGCGTGGTGGTCTACACCACGAGTATGAGCCGTTCCGAGACGTACCCGCTTCCGTGGCGGACCGACCGTGGCGAGCCGCCGGTAGCGGCGTACGCACGGGCGGGCCCGGGCCGCCGGGCGTGGGCGTCGCGAAGGTGCGGACGTCCGCCCTGAGCGGCCGTGCCCCGCCGTCCCGTCGGGGCAGCCCACCCCGTCCGGCCACCCGACCGGCGCACCGGGCACGATCGCCCCGCCCCGGCCCCACCCATCGTCGGCAGCGTCGGCGGCGTCCCACGGACAGGGCCAGGCGAGCGGGCGGCCTCGCCCGTACGGAACGGCGGGGTGTCCCGTCGCAGGCCACATACCCCCTCGTCGCACCCCCCGTCCCCTGCTCCCCCGTCCGCGCTCTCCTGTCCCCGCACCGCGGCCGTCGCACCGACCGCGTCGGGACACCGCTCTCGCCGCCACGCTGTCGCCGTCGCCACTGCACCACCACCGCCCCCATACCGCCGCCGGCGTCACAGCACCGCAGTCGGCATCGCGCCAACGTCGTGGGCACGGCGCAGCGCCGGTGCCCTCACCGCGCCGCTGTCGCCGTCACGCCGCCGTCACCGTCACACCATCTCGTCGTCCCGTCACCCCGTCACCCCGTCGTCTTCGACGTCCTCGACGTTCCCGACGTCCTCGCACCGCGACGCGCTCGGCGGAGCAGTATCCGAGGCGCGCTCGTGGAAGGCCCCCTGGAGGAAGCTGATGTCCACGCCGAGTACCCCGGACGGCGACGAGCGCGGCCGGGCCTCCCGCGCGCTGGCCGTGGCCCAGCGCATCGGCCGGAGCCTGATGCTGCCGATCGCCACCCTCCCGGCGGCGGCGCTGATGGTCCGGCTCGGCCAGGACGACATGCTGGGCCGCCCCAACTTCCCCCAGGCCATCGGCCGGATCGCCCAGTTCCTGGCGGCGGGGGGCGGGGCGCTGCTGGACAATCTGCCGCTGCTGTTCGCGGTCGGCATCGCGGTGGGCTTCGCCCGGCGGTCGGACGGTTCGACCGGGCTGGCGGCCGTGGTCGGCTACCTGGTCTTCCAGAACGTGCTGGAGGCGTTCACGGACGGCAGCGCGCCGAAGGTCGAGGCAGTGCGGGACGGCAAGGTCGTCGAGGTGGCGCCGCCGGTGGACGCCGGGGTGCTCGGCGGTGTCGTCATGGGCATCGTGGTGGCCCTGCTGTACCAGCGCTACCACCGCAAGAAGCTCCCCGACTGGCTGGGGTTCTTCGGCGGGCGCAGGCTGGTGCCGATCCTGTCCTCCTTCGCGGGGCTGCTCATCGGCGTGATCTTCGGCTACGTCTGGCCGGTGGTCGGCACCGGGCTGCACAACTTCGGTGAGTGGCTGGTCGGTTCGGGCTCGATCGGGGCGGGCATCTACGGCGTCGCGAACCGGGCCCTCATCCCCGTCGGGATGCACCACCTACTCAACTCGTTCCCGTGGTTCCAGGCGGGCGCCTGGAAGGACCAGGGCTCGACCTACCACGGGGACATCGCCCGCTTCCTGCACGGCGACCCCACCGCCGGGCAGTTCATGACCGGCTTCTTCCCGATCATGATGTTCGCGCTGCCCGCGGCCTGTCTGGCGATCTACCACTGCGCGCGGCCCGAGCGCCGCAAGGCCGTCGGTGGTCTGATGCTGTCGCTGGCGCTCACCGCGTTCGTCACCGGGGTCACCGAACCCATCGAGTTCAGCTTCATGTTCATCGCCCCGGTGCTGTACGCGATCCACGCGGTGCTGACCGGTGTCTCCCTGGCGGTGGCCTGGGCGCTGGGCGCGAAGGACGGGTTCGGATTCTCGGCGGGCGCCATCGACTTCCTGCTGAATCTCGGCATCGCCACCAAGCCCTGGCTGCTGGTGCTGCTCGGCCTCGGCTTCGCGGTGGTCTACTACGTCATCTTCCGCTTCGCGATCGTCCGGTGGAACCTGCCGACGCCGGGGCGGGAGCCCGAGGAGGAGGCGGAGGAGCAGGAGAAGCAGCAGTACCGGCCGTAAGCCCACCGGCGGGTGCGCGCCGGGGCGCGCCGCCCGCGGCGGGGGGCGTCTCACCGAGGTCGTCTCACCGAGACCCCCGGGCGGACCGCCCCCGTTCGGGGACTCGCCTCGCCGATCGCCCTCGGCCGGGTTCCCAGCAGGGGGCTCAGCCCCACGGGCTCCCGGCGCGTCCGGCGCCTCCCGGTGCGGCCCCGGTGGATACGCGAGTCGCGGCAGGCCCGCGGATCCCACGGGTCCCGGCGGCCACGACGCATCGTCGCGGACCCCCGCGGGCTCCGGCGGTTCCTCGGCGGTCGCGCTGGTGGGGCGGCGGGCTACAGCTCGTACACCGCGTCGGGACGGGCCAGTTCGACCGGGCCGTCGAAGACGGTCTTGGCGTCCCGCAGGTTGATCTGCCCGTCCGTCCACGGCGGCACGTGGGTGAGTACCAGCCGCCCGGCCCCGGCGCGCGCGGCGAGTTCGCCCGCTTCCCGGCCGTTCAGGTGCAGGTCCGGGATGTTCTCCTTGCCGTGCGTGAAGGACGCCTCGCACAGGAACAGGTCGGCGCCGGTGGCCAGCGTCTCCAGCGCCCGGCTCGGCCCGGAGTCGCCGGAGTAGACCAACGTCCGTCCGGTGGCACGGTGTTCGATCCGGAAGGCGTACGCCTCCACGGGGTGCGCCACCCGCTCGGTGCGCACGGTGAACGGGCCCAGCTCGAAGCGGTCGCGCGGGGCGAGCGTCCGGAAGTCGAACACCTCGCTCAGGGCGGTGTCGTGGGGGGTGTCGCCGTAGGCGGTCGCCAGCCGCCGCTCGGTGCCCTCCGGCCCGTACACCGGGATCTGCGGGCAACGGCCGCCGTCGTGCCGGTAGTAGCGGGCGACGAAGTACCCGCACATGTCGATGCAGTGGTCGGCGTGGAGGTGGCTGAGCGCCACCGCGTCCAGGTCGTAGAGGCCGCAGTGGCGCTGGAGGGCGCCGAGGGCGCCGTTGCCCATGTCGAGCAGGAGCCGGTAGCCGTCGGCCTCGACGAGGTAGCTGGAGCACGCCGAGTCGGGAGAGGGGAACGACCCGGAGCAGCCGACGACGATGAGCTTCATGGAGCGGAACCTCCGTTGACGGCAGCGGGAGCGGGGCGGCCCCGGTGTCTCTCTCGGCGGGACTTCCGAGCGTAAGCCGCGCGGGTCGCGCTGGCTCCTCCGTCCGGCTGTGGTGTGGGCGGAATCACCAGCGCGGGGTACCGTCGGAAGCCCGTGGATCTTGTGCGGCCGAGGGCCCCACGGCCGCCTGGCTGGTCG
The DNA here is from genome assembly GCF_013450295.1 of Streptomyces sp. AJS327. GTDB lineage: Bacteria > Actinomycetota > Actinomycetes > Streptomycetales > Streptomycetaceae > Streptomyces. The sequence goes on along the minus strand of NZ_SKBR01000001.1, from coordinate 344,003 downwards.
CGCCGGAAGGGACGGATGCCGGTATGGACACCTCCTGGTGGCTGGCGCTGGGCGCGGTCGTGGTGCTGGCCCTGGTTGCGGCGTTGGTGGACGGGGTCGGGCGGCTCAACCGTCCGTCGCGCGGCAGACGCCCACCGCCGGGGGCCCGCCCTCCGGACCCACTGCCCCGGCCGGGTGAGCTGTGGTGGGCGCGGGCCCCCGCCCGCGAGCCGGAGTCTCCTCGGGGCACGACCGAAGCGCCGGACGGTTCCGGGTCCCCCTCCGCCCGGGACACGGGCCGCGAGACGGATCGCGAGACGGGACACGAGACAGGACGCGGGACGGGACACGAGACAGGACGCGGGACGGGACGCGGGACGGGACGCGGGACGGGCCGGGCCGAGCTCGGAGAGCGGGCGCGGGAGCCCGGGGAGCGGCCCTGTCTGGTGCTCGCGGTGGGCGGCGGGGTCGTACGGGTCGCCTGGGTCAGTGCCGCGGAATCCGGCGCGGAGTCGCGAGTGGACCGCCCCGGGACGGTGCCGCTGCCGCCGGGGGCGCTCACCGGACGCCACGGGCCGTGCCCGGGCCGGGTGGAGACGGAACGGCTCGGCGAACTGCCGCTGTGGGACCTACGTCACCGCGAGGGCGAACTGCCGCCGGAGGTCTGGGAACAGGTCGAGCACCTCGCGGACTGACGGGAGAACCAGCCCCGGCCGAACCAGCCCCGACCGACGCACGGACCGGCTCGCGAGCTGGCCCACGGGCTGGCTCGGGGTCGGCCCACGACCTGGCTCGGGGGCTGACTCGTACGGTGAGACGCTCGGCTCAACTACTGGGACGGTCGCGTGGGATGAGGAGGGCGACTGGGTCGTCCGGCGTCTCCCGGAGCCCGCGTGGCGGCGCGGCGCCCCGCACCTCGGCGGCGGGATCCCCGGCGCCTGCGGATCCACGCTCGTCCGGGAGGAGGCGTCGCACCCCTGGGCGCTGAGCTGCCGCTGGGAGATCCACCCCGACCAGCACGTCGAGGTGTCCGACCTCCTCCGCTGGCTGGCCGGGCGGCTGCCGGACGATAGCGACCTCTTCGGCTGTCCGCGCTGGTACGAGGAGAGCCAGCCGGACCTGTGGCTTCGCCTGCGGGAGGAGAGGGTGACCGCCTACCAGGACGGCGAACAGGTCCCGCTGCCCTGGGAGGAGTGACCCGCCGGGGGGAAGTGGCCCGGGATGCCGGGAGGGCCCCGGAACAGCGGAGCGACCACCTCCGCGAGCGGACCCACGCCAGCCACCGGCCCGTTGCCGCGGGCCCCGGCGACGGACCCGAGCACCGGATCCGGGGGGCAACTCCGGTGGCTCACCCCGGTGTTCGTCCCCAGCGCTCCCATGGGGTGCGCCGTGCCGACGAGTTCGGCGGACGCCACAGGAGCGGCTCGCGGCGCCGGTGCCCGGCCCGGGCGACACGTCCGGGCAGAGGGCCGGGGTGCCGGACGGGACGCCCGGGAGGTCACCTGATCCCACGTCCCGGCGCCTGTCCCGGAGTTGGCTGTCCCAGCGCCAACCCGAGTTGACCGTCCGGCGTCGGTCCGGGAGTTGGCGGTCCCGGGGTTGACCGCCCCGACGTCAGCCCCGAGTTGACCGCCGCGTACCAGGACGCGGGGTCAGGCCAGGACGCGGGGTCAGGCCCAGAGTTGGCCCTGGAGCGTCTCGACGGCCGCCTCGGTGGACTCGGCGGTGTAGACGCCGGTCGACAGGTACTTCCAGCCGCCGTCCGCCACCACGAAGGCGATGTCCGCCCGTTCCTCCGCGCGCACCGCCTTGCGGGCCACGCCCAGCGCCGCGTGCAGTGCCGCGCCGGTGGAGATGCCCGCGAAGATGCCCTCCTCGGTGAGGAGTTCGCGGGTACGGCGTACCGCGTCCGCCGAGCCGACGGAGAAGCGGGAGGTGAGCACGGACTCGTCGTACAGCTCCGGGACGAAGCCCTCGTCGAGGTTCCGCAGCCCGTACACCAGGTCGTCGTAGCGCGGCTCGGCCGCGACGATCCGCACCTCGGGGCGCTGTTCGCGCAGGTAGCGGCCGACGCCCATCAGCGTGCCGGTGGTGCCGAGTCCGGCGACGAAGTGCGTCACCGAGGGCAGGTCGGCGAGGATCTCCGGGCCGGTGGTGGCGTAGTGCGCACCGGCGTTGTCGGGGTTGCCGTACTGGTAGAGCATGACCCAGTCCGGGTGCTCGGCGGCCAGCTCCTTCGCCCGCCGCACCGCCGTGTTCGAGCCACCGGCGGCCGGGGACGGGATGATCTCCGCGCCCCACATCGCGAGCAGTTGGCGCCGCTCCTCGCTGGTGTTCTCCGGCATGACGCAGACGATCCGGTAGCCCTTGAGCTTGGCCGCCATGGCCAGCGAGATCCCGGTGTTCCCGGAGGTCGGCTCCAGGATGGTGCGGCCCGGGGCGAGCCGCCCGTCCTTCTCCGCCTGCTCGATCATGTGCAGAGCGGGGCGGTCCTTGACCGATCCCGTCGGGTTCCGGTCCTCCAGCTTCGCCCAGACGCGGACGTCCGGCGTGGGCGAGAGGCGCGGGAGACACACCAGCGGGGTGTTGCCCACGGCGGCCAGGGGCGAGTCGAATCGCATCAGCGCGGTCCGCCGTACGACGCCGGGGTCCCGGCGCTGCCGCCCGCGACGGCCGGGAGGATGGTCACGTTGTCACCGTCGTCCAGCGGCGTCTCGATGCCCTTGATGAACCGGACGTCCTCGTCGTTCAGGTAGACGTTGACGAAGCGGCGCAGTTCGCCGCCGTCCATCAGCCGCTCCTTGATGCCCGGGTGCCGGGAGTCCAGGTCGTCGAAGAGTCCGGCGAGGGTGGCGCCCTCGCCCGCGACGGCCTTCTGACCGTCGGTGTAGGTGCGGAGGATGGTCGGGATGCGGACCTCGATGGCCATGGGGGCTCCTGTCGGAATGGGTGCGGAGGGGCTGCTGCGTGCGGATGCGTGCGGAGCGTTCCAGACGCGCGGCAGAGTGCCACCGGACGGACCGGTGCGCCGGACGCACGGTGACCTCCCCCGCGGGGGCGGGGTCCGGGGCCTGGACTGAGCGCTGGAGCGGACGTGCGCGCGGCGGTCAGCGGGCGGGACACATGGCGCTGGCCAGCCGGCAGAGATCGACGTGCAGACGCGCCACGAGCAGCATGCCCGGGGTCCTCTCGAATGCGCTCACGTCGTGGACAACCATGGGCTCATCGTAACGATTCCCGGTCCGGGATGCGCAGAGTCATCTCAGGCTCCGGACCGAACCGTCTCAGAATCAGTAGGAGGCCACGATCTGGACCTCTTCCTCAGTCACTTCCCCATCCACGATGCGATACGACCGGAAGGTGAAGGGGCCCTCCTCGTTCCCGCACTCGGCGGTCGACACCAGGACGTAGTGGGCGCCCGGCTCGCTCGCGAGCCCGATGTCGGTCCGCGAGGGGTACGCCTCGGTCGCGGTGTGCGAGTGGTAGATGACGACCGGCTCCTCGTCCCGGTCGTCCATGTCCCGGTAGAGCCTGAGCAGATCGGCCGAGTCGAACTCGTAGAAGGTGGGCGAGCGCGCGGCGTTCAGCATGGGGATGAACCGCTCGGGGCGGCCGGTGCCCGCCGGCCCCGCGACGACCCCGCAGGCCTCGTCGGGGTGGTCCTGCCGGGCGTGCGCCACGATCTGGTCGTGCAGCTCCTGGGTGATGGTCAGCATGGCGCTCAGGATAAGCACGGGACTTCCGGGAGGGGAGAGCCACCTCGGCGCGCGACGGCGCCCCGGGGCGGTGACCGCCCCGGGGCGCCGTGCTGGAACCCCCTCCGGGTTCCGTGAACCCCTCCGGGTCCGGGAACTCCCTTCCCGGACCCGTGGACCCTTCCCAGGTCCGTGAACCCCCTTCGGGGTCCGTGCGCCGGGCGTGGGTCAGGGAGCCTTGGCGGGCGGTGCCGTGCCCTCGCTCTCCTCCCGCGCCGCCTCGTCGCGCTCTATGTCCTCCTCGGACTCTCCGGCGTCCCGCCGCCGGACGAACTCCAGAACCTTCCGCAGCTCCCGCTTCACCACGGGCATCAGCAGATAGAGCCCGATGATGTTGAAGAGCGCCGCCGCGAAGAGCGCCGCGTCGGAGAGCGAGACCAGGGTGTCCAACGAGAGCAGCGCCCCGCTGATGACCACCACGCTGAAGACGGCCTTGTAGATGGTGGCCGAGGTGGCGGAGTTGCCGAACATGTACGTCCAGCTCTTGAGCCCGTAGTAGCTCCAGGTCAGCAGCGTGGAGAAGGCGAAGAGCAGCACCGCGACGGTCAGGAGGTACGGGAACCAGGGCAGCGCCGTGTCGAAGGCGTCCGAGGTCACCGAGATGCCGTTGCTGGTGCTGCCGTCGACCTCGCGGCCCTCGATGGCCGCGTCCCGCAGGGCCTCGTACTTCGGGCCACCCGCGATGATCACCGTCAGCGCGGTCATGGTGCAGATGACGACGGTGTCGACGAACGGTTCCAGCGAGGCGACGAGGCCCTCGGTGGCCGGGCGCTTCGTCTTCACGGCCGCGTGCGCGATCGGCGCCGAGCCGATGCCCGCCTCGTTGGACCAGGCGGCCCGCTGGAAGCCGACGATCAGCGCGCCCAGAAGGCCACCGGCGACACCCTGCGGGTTGAACGCCTCGACCACGATGGTGCGCAGCGCGCCCGGCACGTCGGTGATGTTGAAGCTGATCACCAGCAGACAGGCCACCACGTAGAGGATGGCCATGCTGGGCACCAGGCGGCTGGTGACCCGCCCGATGGCCCGCACCCCGCCGATCAGCACCAGCGCGATCAGCGCGGCGAAGATCACGCCGAACAGGATGCTGCCGCCGGAGGTGCTGAAGAAGCTGTTCTCCTCACCGGTGACCGAGGTCAGCTGCTCCAGGCTCTGGTTGACCTGGAAGAGGTTCCCGCCGAAGAAGGCGAAGAGCAGGATCATCGCGGCGCTGCACGCGGCCAGCACCTTGCCGAGGTTGGGGAGTCCGCGCTCCGCCAGGCCCCGGGTGAGGTACTGCATGGGGCCACCGGAGACGGTGCCGTCCGGATGGATGGTGCGGTACTTCACGCCGAGCGTGCACTCGGTGAACTTGGTCGCCATGCCGACGAACCCACAGGCGATCATCCAGAACGTGGCTCCCGGGCCGCCGATCGACACCGCGATGGCCACACCAGCGATGTTGCCGAGCCCGACGGTGCCGGAGACGGCCGAGGTCAGCGCCTGGAAGTGGCTGAGTTCGCCGGGTGCGTCCTTCTGGTCGTACTTGCCGCGCACCAGCCGGATCGCCGTCCGCATGTAGCGGACCTGGACGAACCCGAAGTAGGCGGTGAACAGGACACCCGCGATGACGAGCCACGCCACCATCAGGGGCAGGTTGGCCCCGGTTCCGGGGACGGTGACCTCGTAGAACACGAGGTCGTTCATGAAGGTCGCTACGGGTTCGACCACCTCGTTGATGGTCTTGTCGACTTTGTCGGTCCAGGATTCGCTTGCCATCGACAACCTTTGGCTTGGCGGTTCGGGGACGTGACTCCACGAGCGGAAACCCCGAAGTGCCACGGAGACGACCCCATTCTCGGTGTTTCTCCGCGTTATCAGTTCACCGCGGCGGAGTCTCCGATGTCCCCCGCGAAAGTCAAAGCCCCACGTGGAGAACCGGATTGGGAGTTCTTATCACGCAGAGCGAACCGCGTCACGTGAACCCTGACCCTCGTCCGCGTGACGGAAGGTACCAGCCGGGAGGTGCGCCCACATAGTGGACTGATTGTCCGCATCCCGGCTCGCAGTGACCGATTAACGGGAATCGGGCGATTACGGATCGTAGTGACACCCCGTGCGCGACGGGGCACGAGGCGGCGGCCGCGGGATCGCCACACCCCTCCACACCCGGCGGAATTCCCTCCTCCAGAATTCCCGTCCCGAATCAGCACCAACGGTGCTGATTCACCGTCAGCCGGTGGGATCCGGCATCCCACCGCAAGAGACACTTTCCTCGCTACATACGGAGGGAATGGGCTCGCGAATCCACCGGGAACGAGTTCCGCACACCGGACGGAATCCCCTCGGAGGACAGCATTTCCACCCCGTCCCGAACGCCCGTCCGTCTCCCGGGGGAACTCGCCGCGAGGTCCGCGGGGGAACTCCGGCGGGAAGAACTCCGCGCGGGTGACCCCCGGTCGCGAACGGAAGGCGAGGCGCGCGAGAGATGCGAGGCGAACGGGGCGCGGGGCAGTCCGAGTACGGGACAGGCCAGGCCGCCGTCCACCGGAGACCGCCCGCCGGACGGACCCGTGGCACGGACAACCCGTGGCACGGATGACGGGGAGCGGCGCCCGGGGACGGCCCGGCCGGGCACCGCACGGACGCGCGGCAACTCCCGGCGGACCGGAGGGAGTTCGGACACGTTCGGACACGTTCGAAGGCGGACACCCCCGGCGGCCCGGTCGTCCCCGCACCCCGGAGCCCAGCCGCGCCCAGCCGAGCCCCGGATTTCAGGAGGGGGCCCGGGAGTTCAGGGGGTCGGGCGGCCCGGGCGAGCCCGGGAGGCGTCAGGCGAGCAGGGTCTCGACCAGGGTCTCCTGGAGTCCGCCCAGCCAGAGGTAGGCCATCACCATCGGCTTGCGCGGATCGGAGTCGGGCAGCCGGTACAGCGCACCCCCGTCGTCCTCGTCGCTGACCTCCAGGCGGGTGCCGATGGCCAGCCGCAGGTCGTTCAGGGCGCCGAGCCAGCGGCGGGACTCCTCGGGGGTGAGGGTCAGCACCGCTCCGCCGTCCCCGCCGGGGGTCAGCGCGTCCAGCGAGCGCACCACGGCGAGGCCGTCGGAACGCTTCCGCTCGCGCAGGTCCAGTTCGGTGTAGCGGCGGAACTCGGCGGACAGCTCCCGGTCCTCCTTCTCCGCCTCGCCCCCCGCGGCGGCACCGGAGCCCCCGGGCCCCGCGGGGCCGCCGCCGGCCGGGCCGGGTCCGTAGGCGTTCGGGAAGAGCCGGGCGAGCACCGGATCGGAGGGCGGCTCACTCGGCCCCTCCGCGAACAGCGCGTCCAGCGGGTCCCGCGCCGCGTCCGGCTCCTCGCCGGGGCCGATCAGCTCCAGCAGCTGCACGGCGAGGCTGCGCAGGATGGAGATCTCCACCTCGTCCAGCGCGATGGCGGCTCCGCCGTCCTCCGACGGCTCGAAGTGACCCGCCATCAGCGTTCCCGCTGGAGGGTCGCCCAGAGGCCGTAGCCGTGCATCGCCTGCACGTCGCGCTCCATTTCCTCGCGGCTCCCACTGGAGACGATGGCCCGGCCCTTGTGGTGCACGTCCAGCATCAGCTTCTTCGCCTTGTCCTTCGGATAGCCGAAGTACGCCTGGAAAACATAGGTCACGTAGCTCATGAGGTTGACCGGGTCGTTGTGCACGACCGTCACCCAGGGCACGTCGGGCTCGGGGACCTCCATGGGCTGCTCGGCCGACTCGGGGCGCTCGATCTCGGTGGGGGCAACACTCACGTGTCCCATGCTGCCACCCACCTGGCCCGCCCGCCCAAACGGCTCCGGCCCGGGTCCGGTCAGCGCCGGTCCCGGCCCGGTCGACGCCCCGGCCACGACCCCGCCCGCCGTCCGGCACGGCAGCGGCCTGGCACCGGTCTGGCGCCGGTCCGGGTCGCCCACGGCCGACGGTCACCCCGAATATCGTCAGGCTGACGAAATCTGGGGTATCCTCACAGCCGTCCACGATCACCGCCCACCGGAACAACCCAGTGCGGACCCACGGCCCGACGCGGGCGAGCCAAGCAGAGCGAGGTTGAGGAACGTGAGCACAGCAGAGCCCGGGCTGCCGATGGCCGTCCCGTCGACGGCGCTCTTCACCGACCAGTACGAGCTGACGATGCTCCAGGCCGCGCTGCGCGCCGGAACCGCCGGACGGCGCTCCGTGTTCGAGACCTTCACCCGGCGACTCCCCGAGGGGCGCCGCTACGGGGTGGTCGCCGGGGTCGGCCGGGTGCTGGACGCCGTGGAGAACTTCCGCTTCGACGAGCGGATGCTGGAGTTCCTCCGCGAGCAGCACGTCGTCGACGAGCCGACCCTGGAGTGGCTCGCCGACTACCAGTTCGGCGGGGACATCCACGGCTACCCCGAGGGCGAGGTCTACTTCCCCGGCTCCCCGATCATGCGGGTGGAGGGCACCTTCGCCGAGTGCGTGGTGCTGGAGACCGTCATCCTCTCGATCCTCAACCACGACTCGGCGGTCGCCGCGGCGGCCTCCCGGATGTCGGTCGCGGCGGGTGACCGGCCGCTGATCGAGATGGGCGCCCGCCGCACCCACGAACTGGCGGCCGTGGCCGCCGCCCGCTCCGCCTACCTCGGCGGCTTCGCCTCCACCTCGGTGCTGGCCGCCGGGTACCGCTACGGCATCCCGACCGTCGGCACCAGCGCGCACGCCTTCACCCTGCTGCACGACAGCGAGCGGGACGCCTTCCGCGCCCAGGTCGACTCGCTCGGCGAGGGCACCACGCTGCTCGTCGACACCTACGACGTGGCGGAGGCGGTGCGCACGGCCGTGGAAGTGGCCGGGCCCGAACTCGGCGCCGTCCGGATCGACTCGGGCGATCTGCTGCTGCTCGCCCACCGCGTCCGGCGGCAGTTGGACGAACTCGGCGCGGAGCGCACCCGGATCGTGGTCACCAGCGATCTGGACGAGTACGCCATCGCCTCCCTGGCGGCGGCCCCGGTCGACGCGTACGGGGTGGGCACCCAACTCGTCACCGGCAGCGGTCACCCCACCTGCTCCATGGTCTACAAGCTGGTGGCACGCGCCGACTCGGAGGCGCCGGACGCCCCGCTGCGGCCGGTCGCCAAACGCGCCCTGGGCGGCAAGACCTCGGTGGCCGGGGCGAAGTGGGCCGCGCGGCGACCGGACGCCAACGGGGTCGCCGAGGCGGAGGTCGTCGGCAGCGGCGAGCTGCCGCCCGAACTCGCCCCCCACCTGCTCCAGGTGGAGCTGGTGCGCGGCGGTGAGCCGGTCAGCCGGGAGTCGTTGGCCACCGCCCGCGACCGGCACCGCACGACGCTCAACGGACTGCCGATGTCGGCCACCCAACTCTCCCGGGGCGAACCGGTACTGCCCACCGTCTACCTCTAGCCCGTCCAGCACCCGGCCAACACCCGCCCGGCGCCCGCCCGTTGGGAACCCGACGGGCCCGGGCGGGCGCCCCGGGGCGCGGGCCGTGGACGCGGCGCGTCGGCGCGGGCACGGTGGGGCGGGTGCGCGCCGAATTCCTCAGACCGGTGTTCGAGAGTGGCTGCCGCGCCGGGCCCGGAGTGTCTAGGGTGCGTCTTCGGGTGCGCGCGACACGTTCCCGGCCGCACGTACCGTCGGCACCCGCCGTGACGGTCCGTGTCCGGGGACGTACGTACGGACGTGGCGTCCCGGTCCGGTGGCGGACCGGTGACGCGGCGCACCGGCGGCGCGCGCACGGCACATCCCGGGGCGGTGAACCCGCGCTGACTCCGGGAGGTGCCCTAGGCTCGCAGTGGCTGATCGCCGTGGGCTGACCCCCTCACCAAACCGCCATTCCAGCCGAAAGGTGTGGCCATGCACCGGGCACTGATCGTCGTCGACGTGCAGAACGACTTCTGCGAGGGCGGAAGCCTCGCCGTGGGGGGCGGAGCGGACGTCGCCGCCGCCATCACCGAACTCGTCGGCAACGCCTCCGCCGGATACCGGCACGTGGTCGCCACCCGGGACATGCACGTCGACCCCGGGGACCACTTCGCGGACCAGCCGGACTTCGAGCACAGCTGGCCGCCCCACTGCCGCGCCGGGACCGAGGGGGTGGGCTTCCACCCGAACTTCGCGCCCGCCGTCGCCTCCGGCGTGCTGGACGCGGTCTTCGACAAGGGCGCCTACACCGCCGCCTACAGCGGCTTCGAGGGCACCGACGAGAACGGGACCGGGCTCGCCGACTGGCTGCGCGAGCGCTCGGTGGAGGAGGTCGACGTGGTGGGCATCGCCACCGACCACTGCGTGCGGGAGACCGCGTTGGACAGCAGCCGCTCCGGCTTCCGCACCCAGGTGCTGCTGGACCTCACCGCCGGGGTCGCGCCCGGCACCACCGAGCGGGCGCTGGAGGAGCTGCGCGCGGCCGGGGTGAAGCTCAGCGGCGAGCCCGTGGTGCGCGCCGGATGATCATCGCCGCCTGACCTGCGCCCCCGACACCCCCGGGGAGCCCCTGGCGGCCTCTCGCCGGACGCCCCGTCGTCGCGTCGCGGGCGCGTGCGGCGAGCGGACGGGGTTCCGGGATGCCGGAGCGGACGCCCGGCATCCGGGCCGACGGGCCCAGCGGCCGACGGGGCGGCCCGGGGCACGGGCGTACGGGGACGGGCGGGGGGGGGGAGAGCGGCCGCGCGACCCGGGGAGCCGGGCGCGCGGGCCGACGGGGTCACACGGTGCCGACGCGGAGGAGCGAGGCGATCGGGTGCCAGGACTCCCGGTCGTCGTCCGGCGTGGGCCGCCAGACCAGTCCGTCCGGATGGTGCAGGACCGCGGTGATCTCGTCGGCCGTGGGGGGTTCGGCGTTGCCCCGCAGGTAGATCGCCCGGAGGCCGGTGTTCCTGAGCCTGGTCAGGGCCCGGGACCGGTTCACGGCGTGTACCAGGACGCGCACGCGCGGTTCGTCGCCCACCCGGCGTGGGTCGGCGGCGCGCACGGTGTGTGGCTCGTCGGCCACCGCGGGCCAGCGGCGCGCGGTGCTTTCGGCCACGCCGCTGGTCGAGCGGCGGGCCGGGCGGTTCGCCGCGGCCGAGGAGCCGCCGCGGGGCAGCGGCAACGTCAGCGCGACGATCACGCTGCCGTCCGGCAGCGTGGTGTATCCGCCTCCAGTCATGATCAACCTCTCCCCCGTGACACGTCATTCCGGTGGACTCGTACAGGGCATCTAAGCGCGATCGACTACCTCCCGCCAGGGGGTAACGGGTGATCATGTTTTGACCTGCAACGATGCAAATAAATTGCTTTCGCACACTCCACCCGGGACGCCTAACGGCTGCGCACCCCGCACGGAGAGCGTACACAGACCGGGGAGCCGGACCGCGAGGGTTCCCTTATATCCCTCCTGAGGCATTCCTCACGCACTGACCTTTCGTCGCTTTCACCCCTCTCGCGGGGACCCGTGCCACGACCGCGACCACGGGGGGTGACCACTGCCGCCACACCCCCCGCACACCCGCACAGACCTCGGCAAATACTGCATTATCCCCCCGTTACCGCAGCCCGGTGACCCGGCACCGGCCCCCGGGGCCCGGGGGAACTGACGGCCCAACAGCACGCTCTGGAACCAGAGTTCGGGCCCCCGCGGGGCCCACACCGGGCCGTCCGCGGCCGGAACGGCCCCCCGCCCGCCCCCCGTCGGGCACGACGGCCTCCCAGCGACCACGACACTCCGGGTGACACTTCATCAGATCGCGAAAGCGAACATTTAGCGAACATCCTTCTCGTTGCCCGCCCGGGAGCGCGCGTGAGGTTGGCCGATACCGGCGCACCGGTGGCGCGCGGGCACCACCGATCCCCGTACGGGGGCGGCCCGGTGACCGGTGTCCGGCGGCCGCCCGCGCGGCACGCTCCGGCGCCACCGCCCGGATCGCCCCGGCCGTCCCCCCAAACGCCGCACCGGAAGCCGGCCCCCCACGCCACGGCGTACGCGTGCCGAACGCCACATCCACAGACGGGAGTTGGGGACGGTCCAGGTCATGTGCTCCGGTGCGCCCCTCGTGCATCGGAAGCGTGGGTGAGGTCACGCTTGGCCCGCTTCCGGCCGGGGCATCCGCAACCGTAGAGTCGTTCGACGGAGTGCCCCGCCAGCTCCGCCTGTCGCGTGGCGCCGCGTTCGACCTCCGCTCTCCCCCCGACGTTTCCGAGGACGGATTCCGCCATGCCGCGTCCGACTCCCCTCCAGGCCCTGTTCGGTTCGGCAACCGTCGTCTGTGCGGCGCTCGCTCTGCTGGCACTGACCGAAGCCCGGTCGGTACCCGCGGTCCTGGCCGTCTCCGCAGGCGCGCTCGCCCTGGGGCTGCTGGTCTCCCTCGCCATCCCCGCCCTGCTCACCGCGGGTGCCCGGAGCGGCGGACGGCTGCGCGCCGACGCCGCCCGCCGGGCCGCCGGACTCGCGGCCCGCGCACGGATGGAACAGGGGACGGCCCGCCTCCCCGAACCGTCGCTGCGCCGCTAGCGCCGCCGTACCCGCCGTGCCGGGGCCGGGCGCCCCGGCCCCACCCCGCACGTGTTCGCCCCACGCGGTGTTCCCGCCACGCCCGCCCGTCCGTCCCACACCGCCGCCACGCCCGCCCCGCCGGGCGCCGGATTCGGCGGCTCAACGACCGTACGTCTGGCGGGTGTTGGACGATCCGGATCCGCGCGGAGCACGTCGGCGGGCGGGCCGCCGCGGCGTCACGGCGTCGGCGCCAGCGGTCCGGCCGCTCACCCTTTCCGGTGGCCAGCGCCGCCGTGAGCCCGGTCCACCGCCGCGCTCACGGGGTGCCGGGTGCACGGGGGTTCCCGGGGGCGTGCCCACGGGCCGCTCCCGGGAGGCACCACGGCCCGGCGCGCACGCGGGGCGTTCCGAGGGACCGGGCTCGGGGAGGGAGGGCCGGGGTCCGCCCGCGCGGTCGACTCCGCGTAAGTGACCCCTCCGGTGCCGCCCGACGCCCGCCCCGATCCGGGCGGCGAACCGGCGGCGGACCGGCGACCGGAGCGCGGGCGGACCGGACCGGCTAGCGCGCCTCGACGACCACCGTGCGCGCCGCCTTGTCGTGCACGCACTGCTGGTAGGGCCGGTCCCAGGTGCAGTACAGGACGTTCACCAGCCAGAACAGGAAGCCCAGGCACGGAACGAGCAGCGGGACCGAGTAGAGGGCGGCGCGGAACCAGCCCGGGCCGCCCTGCGGCACCCCACCGTGCTCCAGCATCGCGACGCGGATGTGCATCGCCTTCTTGCCGACGGTCTGTCCGGACTGGGTGAGCATCAGGCCCTCGTACACCAGATAGACCACGATGTAGACGACCTGCGGCCAGTAACCACCGCCGTTGTCGCCCCGGTTGAACCCCAACGGCACCAGGGCCGTCAGCAGTCCGAGGGGGATGCCGATGATCAGCCCGTCGATGATCCGGGCCACCAGCCGCTTGCCCCGGTTGGCGAGCGGCGGCATCCCGGCGAGCGGATCGCCGCCCGGCCCGGGGCTGCCGTACGGGCTGCCGTAGGCGCCCCCCTCGTACGGGCCGCCCGGCGGCGGAGCGCCGTAGGGGTCACCCCGGCCGGGCGGTGGGACACCGTACGGATCGGAGGACCCGCCCGGCCAGGCCCCGGCGCCTCCCTCCGTCCCGCCGGGGGGCGGCTTCCGGTACGGGTCGTTCTCCGGCTGCTCGGTGGTCATGCCCCGAGTCGACCCCGGGCCCCCGGACCCCGCATCCGGCGCGGGGCGTTGGAGCGACCCCCTGGACCGATCGGGTTCCCGCCGGGGTCCCGGCCGGAACTCCCGCGCGTGGTCGCGGGCGACCGGGCCCGGCGGGCGGTCCCCGGAGCGCGGCGCCGTGGCTCAGAGGCGGAGTTCGGTGGAGTCGCCGGTGACGAAGGTGCGGGCCGCCTTGTCGTGCCAGCACTGCCGCCACGGCCGGTCGACGACGCACCAGAACACGTTGACGAGGCCGATCACGGCCAGACCGAGCGTTCCGTACACCAGCCACCGCACCAGCGCGGCGCCGAAGGCCGGGGGCTCCTGCCGCTCCAGGTCCAGCACGGTGACGCCGAGCAGCCGCTTGCCCAGGGTCCGGCCCCAGCGCGCGGTGGGCAGCACCTCGTAGAGCAGGCCGAAGACGAGCACCGCGCCGAGGACGATCGCGAGGTAGCCGCCGGTGGTGCCGTCGACCAGCCAGATCCGCTGGGTCTCCCCGGCCCGCTCCACCGCGTCGATCTTGCTCTGGATGTGGTCGCTCGCCTTCCCCACGAAGGGGAACGCGGCGGCCGCCGCGACGGCCGCCGTGACGACGGCGTCGATCAGCCGCGCGGCGAACCGGCGGCCCAGCCCGGCGGGGCGGGCCTGCCGGGCGGCGGCCGCCTGGAACGGGTCGTCGCCCGGGGGACGCCAGGGGAACGGGTCCGATCCGGAACCCCTCGGCTGGGTCGGAAGCCCGCTCAGGCCGGGCGCGTTGGGGCTGCCCGGAGCCGTGGAGTGGGAGGCGAGGTCGTGCACCTGCTGGGCCCAGGAGGCCGGTTGCTCCTGACCCGACGGGGTGCCAGGGGGGTTTCCGGGACCACCCGGCGCTCCCCCACCCGGGCCTCCCGCACCGCCGCCCGGTCCGCCCGCCCCACCGGATCCGCCCGGTCCGCCCTGTGCCGAGGCGGAGGGTTTGCCGAGCGCGGGCGGCGGGCCCGGGGGCGTACTCCGGCTCGGCGGAACCGGCGTGGGCGTGCCCGGCTGGGTGGGCCGGTCCGCCGCGGAGACCGTCGCGGGCCGCAGGACCTCCGAGCGGCGCAGCCCCACCGTGTGGTCGGGAACGGCCGGTTCGCCCACGCCCGCCGGTCGCCCGGCCTCGCGCGGGGTGGGCGCGCCCACCCCGGGGCCGTTGCCCTGGCCGCTGACGGTCTCCGACCGACGTCCGGGGTCCGCCTCCCGGGCGGCCTCCGCCAGCTCCTCGCGGCTGCGGGCGCGGATGGGGAACGTGCCGTCGTCCGGACCCGGTTCCTCGCTGGCGCCGGTGGGCACGCCCCCCGCGGGTGACCGGGAGGACTCGGCGCGCCGGTCGGCGTTCCGCCGGGGTTCCGCGCTCGCCTGCTGCTCCGCGCGCGCCTGGTGGTCGGTGCCCCACAGTCCGCGCGGGTCGCGGGGGTCGCGCTGGCCCGCCGGGCGGCCACCGTCCGCGGGGTCGGCGGAGCCGCCACCGCGGCCCGCCTCCTGGGCGCCGGAGGCGGTGGCCGGGCCGAAGCCGGACTGGCGGGAGGCGTCCGCGCGCCAGGCGGAGGCCGGTTCGGGGCGCTGCCGGGGAACCGGCAGACCGTCCTCGTCGGGGGTGACGCCGGAGGTGGGCGGGGTCTCGCCGGTGGCGTCGGCGCCGTCGGCGCCGTCGTTCAGGGGGCGGGCGTTCGCGTCCGCCGCCGCGCCGGGGCCGGAGGGGCGGCCGGTCTCACCCGTCGCGTCGGCCGGCTGGGCGATGACGCCGGGGTCGTCCAGGTCGTCGAGGAACACCGGGCCGGTCTCGTCGGTGGAGGGGGCCGTTCCGGGGCCGGGGGCCTGGGCGTCGGCGGAGGTGGGGGGCGCGGGCATGGGCTCGCCCTCCAGCGGCTCGGGGCGACTCGTGCCGGGCACCCAGGAGGATCCGCTCCAGTACCGGATGTATCCCGGGATGGAGGGGTCCGGATAGAAACCGGGGCTGGGGCTGCCGTGGGAGGAGCCAGAGGAGGGCGCGCTCATGATGTGTCCGAGTCCCGTATCTTCTCGACCGTTATATCGGGATGTGTTGCGGTGCACCGGTTCGTCGCCGGACCACCACCGTATCCGCGTCTCCGTGCGTCCAGGGGGCCCTGGCGCGGATCGCGTCCACGTACGTCGAGGTCTCCGGGGTTCGGACGGCGGCGGCTCAGCGGTCGGCTCGGCGCGGGTGCAGGGTCCACATCTACCAGAAGCCGGGGAGGACTTGCCGCTCCACGACGGACCGGCGCGGGGTCCCACCGGAACTTCCACGGAAAGAACGGAAAAAGAATCGCGAAACCGTGTAAGGAACCCGGCACGGCGCCCTCTTGCCAGGTGAGCCCCGCGCGCACGGCACGGGAACTGACCGAAGGGCCACGACCATGGACATCACGGTGGAACGCGAACTCGAACTGCGGCTGATGCTCTCGTCCGGGCGCGGTGTCTCCGTACCGGCTCGGCTCTCCTACCGCACGGACGACCCGTACGCCGTGCACATCGCCTTCCACATCGGCACCAGCACGCCCGTCCACTGGACGTTCGCGCGGGAGTTGCTGCTGGAGGGCGTCTTCCGGCCGACCGGCGAGGGGGACGTGCGGGTGTGGCCCGCCACGGTGGACGGGCGCCCGCTGATCTGCGTCGTCCTCTCCTCACCCGACGGGGAGGCGCTGCTGGAGGCGCCCGCCCCGGCCGTCTCCGCCTGGCTGGAGCGGACGCTCCGGCTGGTCGAACCCGGCACCGAGCGCGAGGAGTTGCGCATGGAGGAGGGGCTGCGGGAGCTGCTCGCCGAGGGCGTGGGGGAGGCGCCGGGCCCGGTGACCGGGACGGTGGACCA
The DNA here is from genome assembly GCF_013450295.1 of Streptomyces sp. AJS327. Classification (GTDB taxonomy): domain Bacteria; phylum Actinomycetota; class Actinomycetes; order Streptomycetales; family Streptomycetaceae; genus Streptomyces. The sequence continues at coordinate 327,733 of NZ_SKBR01000001.1, read as the reverse complement.
CGCGGACGCCGCCGAGCGGACCGACGACGACCCGGCCGTCTGAACCATCCCTTCTCCCCTGCCCGCCACGCCGTCCCGTGTCAACGCCCCTCCCCCGCACGACTCCCTCCGTCCGCGCCGGTGCGGACCGGCTCGTCCAGCTGCCGCTGCTCGCCCCGCCGTTCCGGGCACCGCCACGGACGGCGGCGGCAGCGGCGGAACCGGCGCCGGAAGGCGCCGGGCACGGAGGGGTGCCGGAGCCAGTACGGGTGGTCCGGTGCGGGTGGGAGGACGGGCACGGGCGCGAACTCAGGTGTGACGTTGAATTTTTGAACAACTAGCCCCGCACGAAGGGAAATTCGGCCATCATTTTCGCCATGTCCCCGGACGACCGACCGTTCCCCTGTACAGCGGACGAGGAGACCTGCCAGCGCGCGGGCCACCACCTGCGGATGCTCGCGGAACGACTCGACCCACCCTCGTTCGAGCTGCTGTTGAAGGTCATGAGCGGAATCAACAGGGCCTTCGCGCACCGCGACCAGCCCATCGACCTCGATCTCACCCCCGAGGAACGCGCCCTGTACACCCCACGGTTGCAGGAGGAGCTACTCACCCTGCTGGAGCTGTCCCGGCTGCCGCGCTCCCGTGTCCGCACCGAACCGCTCCCCGACACCCCGAACGCCCCTCCCCCTTCCGGGGGTCCGCCGTCTCTTCCCGGGCACGGAGGGGAGCGGGCGAGCTGAGCCGCGCCCGGACGGTGGACGGCACCGGGGCGGGCGGAGAAACCAGGGCGCGGGGAACGCGCCCGGCGCCCCGGTCCGCCAGTACGCGAGTCGGGCGGCCGTCACACCGACGCCAACGCTCCCTGGTGACAGGGGCGTTCAGGACTCGGTGCCGGTCTCCCGCCGCCCGCCGAAGAGCAGCGCGGCCACCGCGCCGAGCGCCATCAGCCCGACCGCGACGAACAGCGCGCTGTCCGCGCCCTCCGCCAGCGCCGCCGCCCGGTCCCCGCCGGGCGCCGAGGTGGCGACGACGACGGTGAGCGAGAGCCCCATCGACGAACCGATGTACCGCGCGGTGTTGTTGGCGCCCGAGCCCATGGCCACCCGCTCCTTCGGCACGCTCTCCACGGCCAGCCGGGGCAGGGCCGAGTTCAGCAGTCCGCTGCCCACTCCCGCGACGGCGAACCCGGACAGCAGCCGGACCCAGGCGTCTCCAGCCACGGCGCCGAGCATGGTGAGCGCGCCGAGCGCGGACACCACGAATCCCAGGGCGAGTTGGTGGTGTGGGGCGAACCGGGCTGGCAGCCGCCGGGTCTGGAGCGCGACCAGCAGCGCGGTACCCGACCAGACGAAGAACGGCCAGGCGGTGGTGAGTTCGGACAGTCCCAGGGACTGCTGGAGCAGCGCGGGGAGGTAGCTGAACAGCCCGATCACCCCGAGGCCGGTGAACAGCGCCCCGCTGGTGGCCACCACGAAGCCGGGGCGGCGCAGCAGCGCGAGGTCGAGCAGCGGCGCCGCCACCCGGCGCTCGGCGTGGACGAATCCGGCCGCCAGCGCCAGGGACGCCGCGAACAGTCCGCCGACCGTCGGGCGCAGCCAGCCGTCCCGGCCCACCGTCAGCGCGGCGAGCAGCGCGGTGAGGGAGAGGCCGAGCAGCGCGGCGCCGAGCAGGTCCGGACGGCCGGGGCGCGGGCTGCGGGACTCGGGGAGGGAGCGGGACGCCGCCGCCGCGAGCGCCAACGCGCCCAGCGCGAACAGCAGATGGGCCAGGCGCCAGTCGAGGCGGGTGAGCGCGGCGGCCACCACCGGGCCGACCGCGATGCCCCCGCTGAGCGCCGCCCCCCAGATCCCGGTGGCCCGTATCCGGGCGGGACCCGCCGGGAAGGTGTGGGCGAGCAGGCCGAGGCTGCTGGCGATGACGGCGGCACCGGCGGCGCCGTGCGCGATCCGCGCGAGGGTGAAGCCGAGCGTGCCGGTGGCGAGCGCGGCGAGCAGCGCGGTGACCGCGAGGCCGAACAGCCCGGCGGTGAAGGCCCGTCGGCGGCCGAAGTCGTCCGCGAGGCTCCCCGCGACCAGCAACAGTGCCGCCAGGCCGAGCGGCATGCCGTTGATCAGCCACGCCTGTCCGGAGACGCCGGTGCCGAAGGAGGCGGTCATGCCGGGCAGGGTGAGCATCGGAGCGGTGTAACTCATCAGGGTGAGGAAGGTCGCGAGGCTGACGACGGTCAGCACCCGGCGGCCGCCTGCCTCCGGGGCTCCGGACCTCGCCGGACCCGGAGGCCCCGGTGCCGCCCTCTCCCGGCGCGAACCCTCCGGGGCGGGCGCCTCGGAGCGGGGGGCGACGACGGCGCGCGAGGCCGCCGGGAGGGTGCTGCGCGCCGGGACCACGTCCTCCGGCTCCACGGTAGTAGCCACCGACGACCTCCTGGGTTCTGTGACTGAACCAGCGATCTGGACCGTACTGTAGCACCACAAGTTCATTGAATGAACCGTGAGTTGGTAGGCTGGGCCCATGGCGCTCAAGAAGGACTACGCGACACAGGACTGCGCGCTGGCCCGCGCCCTGGAACTCGTGGGCGAGCGCTGGACGATGCTGATCGTCCGGGACGCCTTCTACGGCGTCCGGCGCTACAGCGACTTCCTCGCCCATCTGGACATCCCGCGCGCCGTGCTCTCCGCCCGGCTCACCACGCTCACCACGGCCGGAGTGCTGGCCACACACCGCTACAGCACCTCGCCACCCCGGGACGAGTACCTGCTCACCCCGCGCGGGCAGGAGCTGTGGCCCGCCCTCTACGCGCTGCTGACCTGGGGCGAGATCCACGCCTCCCGGCCCGCGCCCCGCCGCCGCCTCTTCCTCCACCGCGACTGCCCCGGCCCCGCACCGGCCCGCCCCGCCCACGACCCCCCGGAACCCGCCGGCGACCGGGAACCCGGCGCCCCGGCGCCAGGCAGACCGGAAGACTGCCCCAACTCCCCAGACAGTGCCGGGACTTCGGACGGAGAGGGGGCGCCGCTCACCGCACACGGGGGCTGCGCCCGCTGCGGCGCCGCCCTGGTGCCGCCCCGGGAGGTGGAGATCCGGCCCGGCCCCGGCGCCGGTGACCCGCACTCCGAGGGCCGGACGGACCCGGTCACCCGCGCCCTCCGGCGCCCGCACCGGCTGCTGGACCCCCTGGAGATCGGCGGCTGAGCCCGGCTGCGGACCAGCCGCCACCGCCACCCGGCCCCGCCACCACCCCCGTCAGCCCGTCAGCCCGTCAGCCCCAAGGACGGTGCTGTCGACGGGAGTTGCCCCGACGGACCGAGGTGGAGTGGATGGGAACGGGGATTCTGGGGGGGGACGGGACGGGAGGGCGTGGACGGCCGCACGGGCCCGGGTGCTCCGGCCCGGACCCGGCCGTGACCGGACCCGACCGTAAGGGCCCGGCCACGGCTCGCGGCTCGCGGCTCAGAAGAGCTTGCCGGGGTTGAGCAGGCCCAGGGGGTCGAAGACCTCCTTGATCTGGCGCTGGGTCTCCAGCCCCACCGGCCCGAGTTCGCGGGCCAGCCACTCCTTCTTCAGGACGCCGACCCCGTGCTCCCCGGTGATGGTGCCGCCCAACTCCAGGCCCAGCGCCATGATCTCGTCGAAGGAGACGCGGGCGCGGCGCGACTCGTCCTCGTCCGAGGCGTCGAAGCAGACGGTGGGGTGGGTGTTGCCGTCCCCGGCGTGGGCGCAGACACCGATGGTGAGCTGGTGCTTCTCCGCGATGGCGGCCGTCCCGTCCAGCATCGCGCCCAACTGGCTGCGGGGGACGCAGACATCGTCGATCATCGTGACGCCCTTGACCCGCTCCAGCGCCACCAGTGCGGTGCGCCGCGCGCTGAGCAGGAGTTCCGACTCGGCGGCGCTCTCGGCGGGCACCACGCCGGACGCCCCGGCCGCCGCGCAGAGTTCACCCACGGCCGCCAGTTCCGGCCCCGGGTCGGGGGCGTCGAAGGCCGCCAGCAGCAGCGCCTCGGTGGTCTCCGGAAGACCCATCCTGGTCAGGGAGTTGACCGCGCGGAGCGTGGTGCGGTCCATCAGTTCCAGCAGCGCCGGAGCGTGCCCCGCCTCCATGATCCGGCAGACCGCGTCACAGGCCGCCTCGGCCGAGGGGAACTCGGCGGCGAGGGCGAGCTGTTCGGGCGGTTTGGGCCGTAGCGCCAGCGTCGCCCGGACGACGACGCCGAGGGTTCCCTCGGAGCCGACGAACAGCCGGGTCAGGTCGTATCCGGCGACGCCCTTCGCGGTGCGGCGGCCGGTGGACAGCAGACGGCCGTCGGCGAGCACCACGTCCAGGCCGAGGACGTACTCGGCGGTGACCCCGTACTTGACGCAGCACAGTCCGCCGGAGGCGGTGCCGATGTTCCCGCCGATGGTGCACTCCTCCCAGCTGGAGGGATCCGGCGGGTAGTAGAGACCCCGCTCGGCGACCTCGCGGGACAACACCGCGTTCACCACGCCGGGTTCGACCACGGCGATCCGGTCGACGGGGTTGATCTCCAGGATGCGGTCCATCCGCAGGAGGGAGAGGACGACGCAGCCCTCACCCGCGTTGGCCGCGCCGGACAGGCCCGTGCGGGCGCCCTGCGGCACCACGGGGACCCGCAGCCGGGTGGCGGTGCGCAGGACGTGCTGGACCTGTTCCACGGTGCGCGGCAGCACCACGGCGGCGGGGGTTCCGGCGGCGCAGAAACTGGCCATGTCGTGTGCGTAGGAGGCGGTGACGTCGGGGTCGGTCAGTACCGCGTCGTGCGGCAGACCAGCGCACAGGCTTTCGATCAACTCACCCATGGGCCCACCCTGACACCGGAGTGGCGCGATGTCTCCGGTGCGTACCGCACCAGTTCGTGAGACTCCGCCCGGCTCGCGGCGGCTCGCGGCGGCGCCCGGCCGTCGGCGGGGCGGCCTGGCGCGGAACGCCGTCCGGCCCCCGCCGGGTGGCTGGCGGAGGCCGGACTCGGCGCCGTGGCACCGCGGTTGGGGCCGAACTCGGCGCCGCGACGGGGGTCGTTCAGGGGCGGCGACCGGCGGGCTAGAGGTTGCCGCGGCGGTCCTGCTCGCGCTCGATGGCTTCGAAGAGCGCCTTGAAGTTGCCCTTCCCGAAGCCGAGCGAGCCGTGGCGCTCGATCATCTCGAAGAAGACGGTCGGCCGGTCCTGCACCGGCTTGGTGAAGATCTGCAACAGGTAGCCGTCCTCGTCCCGGTCGGCGAGGATCTTCAGCTCGCGGAGTTCGTCGATCGGAACGCGGGTCTCACCGACCCACTCGCCCAGCGTCTCGTAGTACGAGTCCGGTACGTCGAGGAACTGCACGCCCGCGGCGCGCATCGCCCGCACCGTGGCCACGATGTCGTTGGTGGCGAGCGCGATGTGCTGGACACCGGGGCCGCCGTAGAACTCCAGGTACTCGTCGATCTGCGACTTCTTCTTCGCGATGGCGGGCTCGTTGATCGGGAACTTCACCTTGCGGGTGCCGTCCGAGACCACCTTCGACATCAGCGCGGAGTACTCGGTGGCGATGTCGTCGCCCACGAACTCCTTCATGTTGGTGAAGCCGAGAACCTTGTTGTAGAAGGCGACCCACTCGTCCATGCGGCCCAGTTCGACGTTGCCGACGCAGTGGTCGATCGCCTGGAAGAACCGGCGTCCGGGGCCCTCGACGAGCGGGGCGGCCGGGACGTAACCGGGCAGGTAGACGCCCTCGTAGCCGGAGCGCTCGACCAGGGTGTGCCGGGTGTCGCCGTAGGTGGCGATGGCCGCGAGCACCACGCTCCCGTGCTCGTCCTTCTCCTCGTACGGGGCCTCCAGGCCCTGGGCGCCGTGCTCCACCGCGTAGGCGTAGGCGGCGCGCACGTCCGGCACCTCGATGGCGAGGTCGACGACGCCGTCGCCGTGCTCGGCGACGTGCGCGGCGAGGAACCGGCCGCGGTCGGTGGTGGGCTTGATGACGGACGTGAGGACGAAGCGGGCGGAGCCCGACTCCAGGACGTAACTGGCGGTCTCCCGGGCGCCGTTCTCCGGCCCGCTGTAGGCGACCAGGCGCATGCCGAACGCCGTCGAGTAGTAGTGCGCGGCCTGTTTGGCGTTGCCTACGGCGAAGACGACCGCGTCCATCCCCTTCACCGGGAAGGGATCGGCCTGCCGGGCGGTGTCGGGAGCTGCGGAGGTTGTCTCAGTCATGTTCGCAGGTTCCCGTCGTTCCACAGAATGAGCAATACTTTGCACATTCACTGTGCATAATGTCTAGCGGTGATCCGGGATCGTCGGGCTATCTGTACAAGCTGCTTAACGCGGGTTCACGGAGGGACGAGATGGGTATCGATCGGCTCGACGGACGGCTGCTCGAACTCCTGGCCGAGGAGCCGAGGATCGGGGTGCTGGAGGCGTCCCGGCGGCTCGGCGTGGCCCGGGGCACCGTCCAGGCGCGCCTCGACCGGCTCCAGGCCACCGGAGTCATCCGCGGCTTCGGGCCCGAGGTCGACCCGGCGGCGCTCGGCTACCCCGTCACCGCCTTCGCCACCCTGGAGATCACCCAGGGCCAGGGGGCGGACGTCCGGGCGCACCTGGCCGCCATCCCCGAGGTGCTGGAGCTGCACACCACCACCGGCCAGGGCGACATGCTCTGCCGTCTGGTCGCCCGGTCCAACGCGGACCTCCAGCGGGTGATCGACCTCGTGCTGGGTTTCGCGGGGATCGTGCGGGCCTCCACCGCGCTGGTGATGGAGAACCCGGTGCCGCTCCGGATCGTGCCGCTGGTCCGGCAGGCGTCCGGCGGCCCGGCGGCCGAGCCGCCGAAGCGACGGAACGGCTGACGTCCCCGGCGGCCCGCACGGCCGCCCGGACATCCGGTCGCACCGGGCAGCCGGATCTCCGGGACCGGCCAACTGCCGTGGCCGGGCGGGGCGTTCGGTCAGCAGCGGGGGACGGAACCGCCCTCGCGCAGGGCCTTCAGCGCGTCCAGCGCGCCGTCCAGCGTGGTCACCGGGATCAGCCGCAGACCGTCGGGCCGTTCGGCCTGGGCGTCCTCGCACTCCCGCTTCGGCACCAGGAAGACGCTCGCCCCGTCGGCGCGCGCCGCCTGCGTCTTGAGCGGCACGCCACCGACCGGGCCCACCTTCCCCGAGGCGTCGATGGTGCCGGTGCCCGCGATGGTGCGGCCGCCCGTGAGGTGGCCGCCGCGGCCGTCACCGTCGATCTTGTCGATCACCCCGAGCGCGAAGAGCAGGCCCGCGCTGGGTCCCCCGACGTCGTCCAGGCGCAGGGAGACGTCCACGTCGCCGGGGCTGAGGCGCAGTTGGCGCAGCGCCGCGCGGACGGCGTCCTTCTGCGAGGTGCGCATCTCCTTCTCGTTGTGCCGCTCGATCTCGTCCGGGTCGTCACCCACGGGGTAGACGGCCTCCCGGGGCATCACCGCGCGGTCGGTGGCGAACCAGCCGCTCACCACGTCGCCCAGCCGCACCGTCTCCTGCGGGGTGGTCACGCCGATCGTGGTCATCAGCAGTTCGCCGTCGTCCCCGCGGTCGCGCTTCGCCTCGTCGCCCTTCGGTCTCTCCACCGTGATCACCGGTTTCCCGCCGCTCTCGCCCAGCACGTCCTCGGTGATGCCGGGCTCGGCCAGCGCGAACGGGAGCGGCGCGAGGGCGCCGACGGCGAGCAGCCCCGCCACGGGTACGGCGCAGAGCGCGAGGGTTCGCGTCCGCGCGTCGCCGAAACGGAGACGGGAGCTGAGGCGGCTGCGGCTGGGAGACGTCACCCGTGCAATCTAAACGATCGGGAACGGACACCCGAGTTCACCTCAGAGCATCCGCCGCCTCCTGCGCCGCCCGCACCACGCGCTCGCCCACCTGATGGGGTACGGAATCAGCCAGCATCACGACACCCACGCTGCCCTCCACCCCGCTGACGCCGAGCACCGGGGCCGCGGCGCCGCTCGCGCCCGCCTCCAACTCGCCGTGCGTCAGGACGAATCCGGGTCCCCGCTCGTCGTCCGGCAGCCGCCCGGCCAGGATGGCCCGGCCCGCGGCTCCCCGGTCCAGCGGGTGCCGGAAGCCGGTCCGGTAGGCCACGTGGTAGTCCGTCCAGCTGGGCTCCACCACCGCGACCGCCAGCGCCTCGGATCCGTCGACCAGCGTGAGGTGGGCGGTGGCGCCGACGTCCTCGGCGAGGGAGCGCAGCGCGGGCAGCGCCGCCTCGCGCACCAGCGGGTGCACCTGCCGGCCGAGCCGCAGCACGCCGAGTCCGACCCGCGCCCGGCCGCCGAGGTCCCGCCGGACCAGAGCGTGCTGTTCGAGCGTGGCCAGCAGCCGGTAGACGACGGTGCGGTTGACGCCGAGCTTGGTGGACAGCTCCGTCACGGTGAGGCCGTGGTCGGTGTCGGCGAGCAGTTTCAGGACCCGCAGGCCCCGGTCGAGCGTCTGAGAGGTCTCCGCTGTCACGACGCCCCCCTCCCTGGTGAGTGGCGGCCGACGCGGGGTGTGCGCCTGGGGCCGCACAGCTCGGGAAGCCGCCGGTCGCGGTGCCATGGGCACATACGGTGGGCGTCCCCCGGCTGAACGCCACCGACCGCGCTCCGCGGCATCCATGCCACGGGGCGTATGTGACCGGAAACTTAGCGATCGGCACCGCTGACCGGAAGGGTCTGTCCAGAATCCGGTCAGCAAGTGACAGGTTTCCGTGGACCGCCCCTCGACGAGCGGACCGAGATCCGCACCTCCGCGCGGTCCCGGACGCACACCTCCTCCGGGAACCCCTTCCCGCACCCCGCCGGACACCCCGCGAAGCCGGGGGCGGAGGAATCGGGCGAGGGAGGGCGGGGAGCGACACGGGGGCGCGTCAGCGCATGCGGGTGGCCCACTCCTGGACCTTGGCGATGCGCTGCTCGATCTGCCCCGCCGACGCCTCCGCGCTGGGCGGGCCGCCACACACCCGGCGCAGCTCGTTGTGGATCACGCCGTGCGGTTTGCCGCTCTGGTGCACATAGGCGCTGACCAGGGTGTTGAGCTGCTTCCGCCGCTCCAGCAGCTCCTTGTGGGTCACCACCGGACGCCGTTCCGCCGGAAGCTCCAGCAGGTCCGCCTCGTCGTCCGGCTTCTTCCTGCTGTGCGCGATCTGCCGGGCCTGCCGCTTGCGGAGCAGCATCTGTACCTGGTCCGGCTCCAGCAGGCCCGGAATGCCCAGGTAGTCCTGTTCCTCCTCGCTTCCCGGGTGCGCCTGCATCCCGAAGTCGGCGCCGTCGTAGGTCACCCGGTCGAAGACCGCGTCGGACTCCAGCGCCTCGAAGGACAGCTGGTCGTCCTCGCCGTCCGGCTCGTTCTGCTCCCGCTCCGCCTCCTTGAGGAGGTCGGCCTCCTCGGCGTACGGGTCCTCCGACTCCTTCCGGGGCCGGTCGAGCACGTGGTCCCGCTCGACCTCCATCTCGTTGGCGAAGGAGAGCAGCGTGGGGATGGTCGGCAGGAAGACCGAGGCGGTCTCCCCGCGCCGCCGGGAGCGGACGAAGCGGCCCACCGCCTGCGCGAAGAACAGCGGGGTCGAGACGGTGGTGGCGTAGACGCCCACCGAGAGGCGCGGCACGTCCACGCCCTCGGAGACCATGCGGACGGCGACCATCCAGCGGTCCGTGGAGTGCCGGAAGTCCTCGATGCGCTGCGAGGCCCCGGTGTCGTCGGAGAGCACGACCGTCGGCCCCTCGCCGGTGACCTGGCGGATCAGCTTCGCGTAGGCCCGGGCGGAGTCCTGGTCGCTCGCGATGACCAGCCCGCCCGCGTCCGGGACGGCCTTGCGGACCTCGCTCAGCCGCTGGTCGGCGGCGCGCAGCACGGCGGGCATCCACTCCCCGCGCGCGTCGAGCGCGGTGCGCCACGCCTGGGACACCGCGTCCTTGGTCATCGGCTCACCGAGCCGGGCCTCGATCTCGTCGCCCGCCTTGGTCCGCCAGCGCATGTTGCCGCTGTACGACAGGAAGATGACCGGCCGCACCACCCCGTCCCCGAGGCCCGCGCCGTAGCCGTAGGTGTAGTCCGCCACCGAACGCCGCAGCCCCTCGGCGTCCTCCGCGTACTCGACGAAGGGGATGGGGTTGGTGTCCGAGCGGAACGGGGTGCCCGTCAACGCCAGCCGCCGGGTGGCCGGTTCGAACGCCTCCTGGCACGCCTCGCCCCAGGACCTGCTGTCGCCCGCGTGGTGGATCTCGTCCAGGATCACCAGCGTCTTGCGCTGCTCGACCCGGTTGCGGTGCAGCATCGGCCGCACCCCGATACCCGCGTAGGTCACGGCGACCCCGTGGTACTCCCGGTTCAGCGGACCGGCGCTGTACTCCGGGTCGAGCCGGATGCCGATCCGCGCCCCCGCCTCGGCCCACTGCTTCTTCAGGTGCTCGGTGGGCGCCACCACGGTGACCTGCTGGATCACGTGGTGGTGCAGCAGCCAGGAGGCGAGCGTCAACGCGAAGGTGGTCTTCCCCGCGCCGGGGGTGGCGACGGCGAGGAAGTCCCGGGGCTGCCGCTCCAGGTAGTGGTCCATCGCCGCCTGCTGCCAGGCCCGCAGCTTGCCCGCCGTGCCCCAGGGCGCGCGGCCCGGGAAGGCGGGCGACAGGTGGTGGCTGGTGGTCGTCGGGTTGCTAGTCACGGTCTCCGGGGGCCGCTTGCGGGGTGCCGGTCGGGTGCCGGAGCGGCACCGGCACGACGCGCCAGCCTACCCGGCCCGCCCGGCGGTCCGAGGGGCGGCCGGGAGCACCTGCGCCCCCTCGCCCCCGCCTCGCCCCCGCCCGCGCGGGACCCTCCCCGGGAGGCCGGATGGGCGGGGCCGGGTCAGGTGGTGAGCAGTACGCCGCCGTAGGAGACCCCAGCGATGACGATCCAGGAGCAGAGCCCGAGCAGCGCGAGACGTCCCCCGGTACGGGCCAGCGAGGGCAGGTGCACCGCGCTGCCCAGCCCGAACAGGGCGGCGGCGAGCAGCAGTTCCTGACCGGTCGAGGCGAGGTCCAGCCCGGCCTGGGGCAGCAGCCCCGTGCTGCGCAGCCCGACCATCGCCACGAAGCCGAGCACGAACAGCGGCACCAGCGGCGGCCGCCGGACCCCGGCGTCCCCGTCGGCCTCCCCCGCTCCGCCCGGCTGGTGCGCGCGCCGGTCCGCCCGGCGCCGCCGGACGGACACCACGACCGCGGCCACCAGTGGCGCGAGCATCAGCACCCGCATCAGCTTGACGAGGACGGCGTCGCCGAGCGCGTCCGGTCCGGCCGTCTGCGCCGTGGCCACCACCTGGCCGACGTCGTGCACCCCGGCGCCCACCCAGCGGCCGAACTGCCCGTCGTCCAGGCCCAACGGCTGCTGGAGCAGCGGCAGTACGGCGATGGCGAGGGTGCCGCAGAGCGTCACCAGCGCCACCGAGGCGGCCACGTCCCGCTCCTCGCTCCGCTTGGCCTCGCTGACCGCGCCGATCGCGGACGCCCCACAGATCGAGTACCCGGTGGCGACGAGCAGCGGCTGGTCCCCGGGGAGCTTGAGGCGGCGGCCCAGCCAGAGGGTGCCCCCGAAGGTCGCGGCCACCACGGCGGCCACCATGACGACGGTCGCCCAGCCGAGGCCCAGCACGTCACCGAGCCCGAGCTTCAGCCCGAGCAGGACGATCCCGAGCCGCATCAGCCGCTTCCCGGCGAGCGAGAGCCCGGGCCGTCCCACGCCGCGCACCAGTGCGCGGGCACCGGGCAGATGGGCGGCGAGGATGCCGAGCAGCACCGCCGCCGTCAGCATCGGAACGCCGGGGACCAGCAGGTGCGTCCCCCAGGCCAGCCCGACGCCGAGCAGCGCCAGGCCCAGCCCGGGCAGCGGACCGGAGGGGCGCGCTCCCCGCGCTCCCCGCGTCCCGCCGTCCGCGTCCCCCGCTCCGGGCGCCGCCTTGTCACCGGGGCGACCGGGCGGCGGCACGGAGGCGGTGGCGCCGCCCGGCTGACCGTCCAGGAGCGCCATCAGCGATCGGCGGGCAGGTCGTAGACGCGCCGGACGCTGCTCCCGAGGCGGGAGATGTCGGCGCCGTAGATGTGCAGGGAGATCGCCTTCTCGGTACAGGCGTTCCACACCCGGTGGATGTCGCCGGGCGGGGCGAAGCCGCACACCGCGCCGGTGGGGTTGCGCACGTCCTCGGTGGCTATCAGCCGGGCGGCGCCCCCCGCCTCCTCGGCGGGCAGCAGCCGGTAGCGCCGCTCGTGCTCCTCGCCCTGGTGGACGCCGGTGACGCACCAGGACACGTGGTCGTGGATCGAGGTGTGCTGGCCCGGCAGCCAGACGAGCCCGACGAGGGAGAAGCTGCCGTCCCGCTCGGCGTGCAGCAGGTGCTGCCGGTAGCGGTCCGGGTCTCCGGCGCGCTGCTCCTCGGTCAGCAGGCCGGGATCGCCGAGGTACGGCGCCAGGCGCTCACCGACCAGGTAGGCGGTGACGTCCGGGGGCAGCCCCCGGTCCACCACCTCGCGCACGTCCGCCACGAGCGCGTCCATCCGCTGGGTGCGCTGAGCCTCGGGGGCGGCTCCGGGGGCGGCTCCGGTCCGGGAGGCGCCGGTGGTCTGCTCAGTCGTCGCGGCCATACGTCCAGGCTGCGGGCGTCGACCTATCACGTCCAACGCGGATTTCTTCCGTATCCCCCAAGTTCCGCTTATGGACGCGCACTCCAGCACGCCCCCGCCGATCCCCCCGGACGCCCGGAGCGCGCGCGGACGGAGAGCGCGGGACGGGCGGGCGCGAGGCAGGGGGTGCGCGGGCGCGTGCGGGGAGGGGGCCGGTCGGCGAGGCTCGCCCGGTCGACCGGGCTTCCGAGGTCAGCAGCCCTGACGGTGCGCGGCGACGGTCTTCAGCTCGTCCAGCACCAGCGCGGTGGCGGGGATCTCCAGGTGCTCGGCCAGCACGTAGGCGGAGACCTGCCGCCGCGAGGCCGGATCCAGCGGACGCCCCGCGATCTTCCGGTGGGCCAGGAAGGACAGCACCAGCCCGGGCATCATCGCTATGCCCAGCCCCTCGGCGACCAGGCTCTGCACCACCAGGTTGTCGTCCGTGGTGAAGGCGATGTCCGGGGCGAAGCCCAACTCGGCGCACTCGTGCAGGAAGTTCGCGCGGCAGCGCAGACAGCCCGCGATCCAGCGTTCCTCGGCCAGCTCGGCCAGCCGCACCGCCCGCCGCCCGGCCAGCGGATGCCCGGTCGGCAACAGCACCATCAACTGGTCCTCCAGCAGCGGGACCTCCACCAGCCCGTCCGGCACCTGCTCCCGCAGCCCCGGATAGGTGAAGGCGAGCGTGATGTCGCACTCCCCCCGTTCCAGCCGGCCCAGCGACTCCGGCGGCTCCTCCTCCTGGAGCTCCACCCGCACCCCCGGGTGCTCCGCCGCCAGCCGCGCCAGGGCCTCCGGCACCAGGGTCGCGCCCGCGCTGGGAAAGGCACACACCCGCACCCGCCCGGAGCGGAGCCGGGTGATGGCGGACATGTGCTCCTCGGCGGTGGAGATGGCGCCCAGGATCACGCCCGCGTGCCGGGCCAGCGCCTCCCCGGCCTCGGTCAGCCGCATCCGGCGCCCCACCCGGATGAACAGCGGGGTGCCCACGGACCGCTCCAGCGCCCGCATCTGCTGGGTGATCGCGGGCTGGGTGTACCCGAGGGCACGCGCCGCGGCCGAGTACGAGCCGACCCGGACGACCTCGTGGAAGGTACGGATGTGCCGCGAGTCGAACATGAGGGCACCATAAGCGCTTTTTGGGGAACCGCACACATGCCCGCAGCCGCCCTTTTCGGTCAGCCCCACCCCGCTTTCGGCCAGCCACCCGAGACCGCCCGGACGCACGGGGGCGACGGCCGGAGCCCCCGGCGGACCGGACCCGGATCAGGGGCGGCCGGACCGGAGGCGGCCCGGGCCCGGATCAGGCCGGGATCAGGCCCTCCCGATCGGTTCCCGCAGTGCCCGCAACCCCTCCGCGATCACCTTCACCTCGTCCACCCGCCCACCGGCGACGGAGACGACCAGGTCGTAGGCGGCGTCCTGGCGGACGCCCACCATCTCCACGCCGTTGATATCGAGGAACACGACGGTGCACATCCAGGCCATCCGCTTGTTGCCGTCCACCAGGGGATGGTTGGCCGCGATCGACTGGAGCAGGGCCGCCGCCTTCTCGAACACGTCCGGATACGCCGGCACGCCGAACATCTGTGCACGCGGGCGGTGCATCGCGGATTCCAGCAGTCCGAGGTCGCGCACCGCCACTTCCCGGCCCTGACAGGCGAGCTCGGCGAGGTCCAGGCCCTCCTGGACCGTCAGGAACTTCATCCGGCTACTCCCCCAGCCTCCGCAGCAGCTCCGCGTGCTCCGCCGCGTACTTGGCCCCCAACGTACGGACGGTCGCCCGGTCCGTCTCCTCCACCAGGTAGCGCTCCACCGCCTGCACCACTATCGCGTGCATGCTCCGCCCCTCCTCCTCCGCCCGCTGCTGGAGCGCGGTCCGTACGTCCTCCGGGAGTCGCAGATTCATAGCCATGCCTCCCACGGTACCTCGACTGGTACCACTCTGGTACCGGAATCAGGGGCGGCCGGATCGGAGGCGGCCCGCCACGACCACGCCCGCCGCCGCGACGCTCGCGGAGATCAGGTACACCGCGAGGAACGCGCCGGGCCGCGCACCCCCCGCCGAGCGGGCCGCGTCGGCGGCGTCGTGCCCCACCCCGCCCGCGGCACCGCCGCCGAGCGCGCCGAAGGCGGCGCCGGTGGCGGCCAGGAGCAGCACGTTGGAGAGGCTGTCGGAGGTCTGGAGCGCGGCCGAGTTCCGCCCCGTCTCCTCGGGGGCGGACAGCCGCAGCAGCAGCACGCTCAGCGAGGAGATCACCAGGCCCATTCCGAAGCAGGCGGTGGCCATGGCCAGCAGCAGCGTCCAGACCGGCACCCAGTCCAGCAGCACGCTCGGCGCGACCGCGACGCCGCCGGTCACCAGCGTCATGCCGATCCGTACCAGCCGTTCGCGGTGCGGTTCCATCGCGCTCCGGGACTGGGTGAAGGACCCGATGGCCCAGGTGATCCCGCCCGCCGCCAGCGCCAGTCCCGCCGTGGTCACCGACATCCCCCGCTGGGTGACGAGCATCAGCGGGACGAAGCTCTCCGCGACGATGAAGGAACCGGCGGCCATCCCGCGCAGCAGCACCACGGCGGGCATCCCGCGCGCCGCCCGGTAGGTGCCGCGCGGCAGCAGCCGCAGCACCGCCGGGACGAGCAGCGCGGCGCCGAGCACGGCGAGCGGCAGCGCGCTCACCCGCGGCCCCTGTCCCGCGTACTGCAACAGCGCGGCCCCGGCGGCGACGGCCAGCGCGAGCCGGATGCGGCGCAGGTCGAAGGGGCCGGGCGCGGCACCGTCCGGTGGGCCGGAGGCGACGCGGCGCAGCGGCGGCAGCATCATCGCGAGCGGCAGCGCCACCAGCAGCGGGATACCGAGGAACACCCAGCGCCAGCCGACGTGTTCGGTGACGGTGCCGGAGATCAGCGGGCCCACGATGGACGGCACCACCCAGGAGGCGGCGAAGGCCGCCATGACGGTGGCCCGGAGCCGTTCCGGGTAGGCGCGGCTGACGCTGACGTAGAGCGCGACGATGACCAGTCCGCCGCCGACGCCCTGCACGGCCCGGCCGAGGATGAAGGTCCACATGCTGGTGGCGGTGCCGGAGAGCAGCAGGCCGACCCCGAAGGAGCCGATGCCGGTGGCGAGCGGGGCCAGCGGTCCGGCCCGGTCACACCACTGCCCGGAGGCGACCATGCCGACCAGCGCCGTGGTGAAGTAGGCGGAGAAGGCGTACGCGTAGAGCGAGACGCCGTTCAGCTCGGAGGCGGCGGCGGGCATCGCGGTGCCGACCGCCATGGCCTCGAAGGCGATCAGCAGCACGACGGAGACGATGCCGAGGGTCAGCGCCCGGTAGCGGCGGCTCAGCACCCCGTCCGCCGGACCCTCCGGTTTCCCCGGGTCCTGGAGGGTCCGCGCGGCCCGCGCGGTCCCGGGCGGCTGGGGGTTCGTCCGGCCCCCGGACCCGCCGCTGGAGCCGGGGCCGGGGCCGGAACCGGGGTGGGGAGCACCGCCGAGTGCGGGGGTTCCCGGTTCGGCCGGTGCGCCGCCGGGGGTGTCTCCCCGGGTCGGCGGGGGGACGGCGTCCGGGGTGGCCAGCTCCGGAACGGGGGCCGCGGGTGTGCGGGGGTGGGCGGCGCCGTCGGCGTCGGGGGGCATGCCTCCCACGGAGCGGCGTTCGCCGTCCTGACCCGGGTCCCGTGCCTCGTCGAATGGCGTCATGCGCCCAACGGTAAGGGCCACGTTCCGGTTACGCCCCTGTCTTTTGGACCGGTCCGCGGCTCAGCCCCGAGAACTAGGCCCGGGCCCGGGCCCGTTCGCCCACCGGCCGCCCCGAGGGCGTGTGCCACCGGGCCCGGGTGCGCGGGGGCGGGGACACGCGCGTGCCCGGGTTCACGGGTGCGGGGGCTCGCGGGTGCCGCCGTCCGGAGAGCCCCGTCGCCCCGTCCCCGGCCCGGGGGCACCGGGGTGCCGGGGTGCCGGGGTCGGAGAACGGGGCGACGGGGCCGGGTGGCGCGGGTGGTCAGTTGCTCATCGCCCGGGCCCAGTCGAGTTCGACCGACGCCGCACCGTCGTCCCACCTCACGTTGACGCTGTCCCTGGCGGTCTCCGTCACGGTGCCGCTGACCACGTCCTTGCTGCCACCGGCGCTGCCGGTCTTGCTGCACTGGAGCCTCAGCTTGACCTGCTTGCTCCCCCGGTCGTCGCCGGTGCCGGTGCAGGTGCCCCGGTCCGAGGAGTCCAGGTAGGAGATGCTGCGCTGGCCGGTGCTGAGCTTGTTGCCGATGCCCATCGTCCGGACCTTGCCGCCCTCGGTGGTCTGCCAGATGCCCTTCAGGCCCTCGCCGGTCGGGCGCTCCTTGTCGTCGTCGAAGTCGGCGCCGGGAGGGCTGGGGGTGGGCCGGTTGTCGCCGCCGGGCACCTCGGTCGGGATATCGGTGGGGGTGGGCGGCGGACTCGGAGTCTTCGGCTCGTCGGGGCCGTCCGGTTCCTTGGACTCCTCGACGGTGGCGTCGGCCTTCGGCTCGTCACCGCCGTCGTCATCGTCGTCGTTGAGCAGGAAGATGCCGCCGCCGACGAGGAGGGCCACGGCCACCACCCCGCCGACTATCGCGGCGATCTTGCCGCCCGAGGGGCCGTTCGACGGCGGCGGGAACCCGCCGTACGGCGGGCCTCCGGGCGGACCTCCGTAGGGCGGCTGCCCGGGCGGCGGGGCGCCGTAGGGCGGCTGGCCACCGTCCGGGGTGCCGAAGCCCGGCTGTCCGCCGGGGGGCGGGGCACCGTACGGTCCGCCGGGGGGCGGTGGCGGCGGCTGCTGCGGAGGGCCGAACCCTCCCTGCGGCGGCTGGCCGGGCGGCTGCGTCATGGGGACACCTCTTCCCACGGTCCCGCGAGGGGGCGGCGGGGTGCCGTCCCGGCGGTGCTCCGTCATCGTTCCTGGGTGCGGTCGTCACCGCGCGACTGGCCGCGCTTCTCCCGCCCGCGCCCACGCTTCCCTACCCCGAGGACCCCGCGCAAGGCCGATGCCCCATACCGCTACAGCGCCGTTACGTCACGTTCCCCACGGCGGCCTGCGGGCGGATCGGCAGCCGGTTGACGGGGCGGCCGGTGGCGGACCGCACCGCCGAGGCGACGGCGGCGGGCGCGACAACCACCGGCACGGCGGAGACCGACTTCGCGCCGAACGGCGCGACCACGTCCCGCTCCTCGACCAGCTTGACGATCCGCACGTCCGGCGCGTCCAGCGCCGTCGGGAGGGCGTACGCCGTCAGGTCGGGGTGGCGCACCACGCCCTTGGCGACCCGCAGGTGCTCGGTGAGCGCGGCGCCGACGCCCTGTACCACCCCGGCCTCGATCCGCGCGCGGAGCTGGCGCGGGTTCAGCGCGCGGCCCACGTCCTGCGCCACGGCCATCTCCACCACCCGGACGCTGCCGAGTTCGATGTCGACGTCGACGACGGCGCGGACCGCGGCGAAGGCCAGGCCCACGAAGGCGTCCCCCTGGCCGGTCTCGTCCAGCGGCTCCGTGGGGTGCGGGCGGCACTGCGCGGTGGCCCACAGCTCCTTGCCCTCCAGGGCCTCGGCGACGCTGGTGGACAGCACCCCGTCGTACGAGGTGATCTTGCCGTCGGAGATGGACAGCAGCTCGGCGGACATCCCGAACTTCGCGGCCAGCGGCTGGAGAAGCTGGGTGCGGACCATCCGGGCGGCGCGCTCCACCGCGCCACCGGAGACCCAGGTGTGCCGCCCGCGCGCCCCGGGACCGGCCGGCGGCTGGTCGGTGTCGACCGAGGCGACGTGCACCTCCTCGACGCCCAGCGTCTCCTGGACGATCTGCCGGGCGAGGGTGGTGAACCCCTGTCCGGCCTCGACGGCAGCGCAGAGCACCGTCGCCACCGGTCCGGTGACCTTGACCGTGGCGGTGGACACCTCGTCCGCGCCCTCGGCGCCCAGCATGTGCACCATGCCCAGCGCGTACCCGACGCCGCGGCGCACGGCGCCCGGCTCGCCCGCGCCACCCGGCCCGCCCGGCAGCAGCCAGCTCTCGGCCGGTCCGTCCTTCGGCAGCGGGGGCAGCGGCGCCTCCCGTACGGCGCGCAGCAGTTCGCCGACCGGCGCGGGGCAGGTCACCGTCTGCCCGGTGGGCAGCAGATCGCCGGTGGCCATGACGTTCCGGGTGCGCAACTCGACTGGGTCCAGGCCGAGTTTGGCGGCCAGCTTGTCCATCTGGCCCTCGTACGCGGCGCACACCTGGAGGGCGCCCTCGCCCCGCAGGTGCCCGGCGGGCGGGTTGTTGGTGCGCACCACCCAGCCGTCGACGACCGCGTGCGGCAGCACGTAGGGACCGGCGGCGAAGGAGACGGCCGCGGCCAGCGCGTCGGCCGAGGTGTCCGCGTACGCCCCGCCGTCCAGCAGGATCTGCGCCTCCACCTTGACCAGCTTCCCCTGGCCGTCGGCGTGGTGGCGGTAGCGCAGCAGCGCGGGGTGCCGGTGCGCGTGGCCGAGGAAGGACTCCTCACGGGAGACGGCGATCTTGACCGGGCAGCCGGTGCGCATCGCCAGTAGCCCCAACGGCACCTGGAGGCCCGCGTCCTCGCGGTCGCCCACGGCGCCGGGGACACCGGTCACCACCACCTTGACCTGCTCGGGCGGCAGCCCGAAGCAGGCCGCGGCCAGGTCCCGGTCGGTGTGCGGATCGGTCGAGGCGGTGTACAGCTCGACGCCGCCGTCCGGCCGGGGCACGGCGAGCGCCGCCTCCGCGCCGATCGGCGCCGGGTCCTGGCGGCCCACCCGGTACAGGCCCTCGACGACGACCTCGCCGACCGCCTCCGGATCGCCGTAGCGCAGCGGGATGTGCCGCACCAGGTTGCCGTCCGGGTGCAGCGGCTCGGCCTCGAAGGACAGCTCGGGGTCGGTGACGGCGGTCAGCGGCTCGTACTCGACGACGATGGCGGCGGCGGCGAGCCGCGCGGTGTCCGGGTGTTCGGCGGCGACGGCGGCCACCGGCTCACCGAAGTACCGCACCACGTCCCGGGCGAAGACCGGCTGGTCGGCGACGCGGCGGCCGTGCGAGGAGTCCCCCGGGACGTCCTCGTGGGTGACGACGGCGCGCACTCCCGGCATCGCGGCGGCCTGCGAGGTGTCGATCGCGGTGATCCGCGCGTGCGGGTGCGGGGAGCGCAGGATCGCCGCCCAGAGCAGGCCCTCGGCCCAGAGGTCCGCCGCGTACGGGAAGACGCCCTCCGCCTTGGCGGGGGCGTCCTCCGGGGTGACGGAGACGCCGAGGCCCCGCGCATCGGCCTCGCGCGCGCGGTCGGACGGCCCGGCGGGCCCGCCGGGTGGGGGAACCGAGGTGGACGTGGGGGCTCCGAAGCCCTCGGCCGCGGTGTCGGTCATGCCGCCGCCCTTCCGTGACGCGTGCGGTACGGGACGTGCGGGGAACGCGTCCGGGTCATGCGCGGCCTCCCTGGTGCGGGAGGTGCGCGGGGCCGGACGCCGGGGTGTCCTCCGGGCCGCGCTCCGCCAACTCGGCCGCACGCGCGGCGCGTTCGGCGGCGACCGTGCGGACGGCCTCCAGCACGCCCCGGTAGCCGGAGCAGCGGCAGAGGTTGCCGCTGATCGCCTGCCGGGTCTCCAGCTCGGTCGGGGCGTGGTTGCCCTCCAGCAGGTCGTGCACCGTCATCGCCAGTCCGGGCACGCAGAAGCCGCACTGCACCGCGCCGCACTCGGCGAGGGCCCGCTGGACGTCGGACGGGTCGCCGTCGGCGGCCAGCCCCTCGACGGTGCGCACCTCGCTGCCCGCGGCCGTCGCCGCCGGGACCAGGCAGGCCGCCACCAGCCGCCCGTCGACCTGCACGGAGCAGGCGCCGCACTCGCCCTGCGCGCAGCCGTCCTTGGCCCCGGCGAGACCCAGCCGCTCCCGCAGGACGTAGAGCAGGGACTCCCCGATCCAGGCGCGGGTCACCGGGCGGTCCACGCCGTTCACCCGGAGCACGTAGGAGGTGTGCGGGTGTTCGCCGTCGGT
Source organism: Streptomyces sp. AJS327 (assembly GCF_013450295.1). GTDB lineage: Bacteria > Actinomycetota > Actinomycetes > Streptomycetales > Streptomycetaceae > Streptomyces. Next base: position 307,129 of record NZ_SKBR01000001.1, on the reverse strand, counting down.
CTCCCCGGCCGGGCTCCCGGCGCCCTCCGGCACCTCGGCCGGGTCGGTGGGGTCGGCTGCCTCACCCGGCTCGGCGGGCCCGGCGCTCTCAGAGGTCCCGGCACCCTCGCCGGACCCGGTGGGCGCGGCGGCCGGTCCGGTGTCCGTCGCGGGCGGCTCCGCTCCGGAGAGACCGGGCAGACCGGAGAGACCGGGAGGGCCCGCGTGCGGGACGCCGACGGGGTCCGGGCCGAGCGGTTCGGGGACACCGGTCGCGGCCGGGCCGGGGACGCCGGGCCGCCGGTTCGCGGGCTGCTCGCCCTGAGCGCCGTGCTCCGCGCGCTGCCGGGCCTCGTGCGAACCGGCGAGCGCGGCGGCGGCACCCTGCCCCATCGCGGCCGCCGGTGAGACGCCGCCGCTGACCGGCGGGGCCTGCTCGGCGGCGGGGCCGGGCCCGGCCTCCGCGGGCGCGAACGGCATCGTCCACTGGCCGGTCGCCGAGGGGTCCGTGGTGGCCGAGGGCACCAGCGGGGCCCCGGCCGACGGGTCGATCGGCGGCGGGGTGTAGTTGCCCTGGCCGGTGCCGGGCGCGGCCAGCGGGCTGGCGGGCGCACGGCCCGGAATCGGCCCCTCCGGCGGCAGTTGGACGAAGGCGGTGGCCTCCGGGTCGTACTCGCCGGGCCCCCAGCTCTCCCGGGCCCAGCCCGCGGCGGGCGCTGCCCCCGTGGGGGGCGCCGTCCCGGGGTGCGGCTGCTCGTGGGGCTCGTAGCTCTCGTACGGCTCGGGGGCTTCGTAGCTCTCGTACGGCTCGTATGTCTCGTACGGCGGGTGGGGTGGGGCGTAGCCGTCCCCGGGGGCGGGGTACGGCGGCTGGCCGGGCTGACCCGGGTGAACCGGCTGGCCCGGTCCGCCGGGGGGCCCGGGCTGGCCGGGCACGGCGGGGTAGGCCTCGGGGGCGCCGTAGGCGTCGGGCGCCTCGTACGTCTCGGGCGGGTGCTGGGGGTCGTACGGACCGTGCGGCGGGTACGCGTCCTGGGGTCCGCGTCCGCTCTCGTTGCTCATGCGAGCGCCCTTCCGAGTCCGCGGCGGGCCAGGGTGGCCACCGTACGACGCACATGCAGCGCGGCGGGCGGGAGTTGGGGAGTCTCCCCGCCGCCCTCCGCCGGGGCCGGGTCCGGGATGCAGGCCATCGCGACGTAGTCACCGAAGGCCGCCAGCGCCTCCGGGGCCAGCGAGCGCCGCCCGTCCCAGTCGATCAGCGAGGCGATCCACTGCTCCGCCTCCAGCGGGCGCAGCGGCATCGGCGCGACCGCGCCCACCGCGCACCGCACCCCGCGCCGCGCCGGGTCGAGGACCACCGCGACCGAGGCGAGGGCGCGGCCGGGGCCGGTGCGCCCGGTCGCCTTGAGGAAGGTCTGCGGGGCGTGCAGCAGCGGAACCCGGACGTAGGCGACGAGTTCGGCGGGGCGCAGCATCTCCATCCCGGCGAGCAGGTGGCTCACCGGGACCTCGCGCTCGGCGCCCTCCGGCCCGACGATGACCAGCGCGGCCTCCAGCGCGGCGAGCACGGGAAGGGTGTCACCGGTCGGGGAGGCGCTGACGACGTTGCCGCCGAGGGTGCCCGCGTTCCGCACCTGGGGCGGCCCGGCGGCGCGGGCGCTCAGCGCGAGCGCGGGGATGAGCGCCGCGAAGTCGGCGCTGCCGGTGCGGGCGAGGGTGAGTCCGGCGCCGAGGAGGGCGTGTCCGTCCTGGTACTCCCAGCCGCGGATCTGGCTGATCCTGCCCAACCCGACGAGCGCGGCGGGGCGTAGCTGGCCCGCGTTCACCTCGGTCATCAGGTCGGTGCCGCCCGCGACGGGCACGGCGGCCGGGACGGCGGAGAGCGCCGCCACCGCCTCGTCGATGGTGGTGGGCAGCATGACGGTCGGCACAGCGTGAGGTTCATGCAGTGCATGCTGTGCGTGCGTGCTCAATCCAGCTGCCCCTTCCCCGGCTCCCCGGCTGCACTGCCGTACGGTACGTGCTCACAGCCCGGACGTGGCAACTCTGGCATACCCGGGCTGGCCACCGGTACGAGGGTCCGTTAAGGGCCGTTCCGCGCGCGGCCGTCCGGTGCGCCCCACCCGTCACCTTCTCGCCCGCTCGCCCCTTCCACGGCGGGTATCACCACCCGCGCCGTGGTTCACCGGAAATCAGCACCTCCCTCCGGTGAGTCCGGAATCCCCCTCCCGGGGAACCCGGGGCGGCTCCGGTTCCCCAACGCGCCCGGCGCCGGGGCGACATGGGCGGTACGGGGGCGGCGGCGGGCGGCGGGAGCGGGGCGGGAGCGGAGGCGGCCCGATGGTGCGTGGGGCGTCAACGGGGGCCGTCCACCCGGGTGTCCGGGGTGCGGGCCGGGGTTCGCCGGGGGCGTGCGGCGCGTGCCGGGGGCGCGGTGGTGCGCGGGTGGCAGCGGACGGCCGGGGCAGCGCGAGGCGCGGAACGGCGCCCACGGCACACCGCGGGCCCGGCCAGAGGTGTCCGGCCGGGCCCGGGCGTCCGCGTCCGGCCCCGCACGACCGGGTCGGCGCGGGGGGGGCGCGTCACACGGCGGGGGGTGGCCCGTCGAGGGGGCGGCCGAGCAGTCCGGGGCGGCGCTGCCACGGGTGCGGCCCGGCGGGCGGGCGGTAGTTGACCCCGAGGGCGTCCAGCCGGGCGTAGTGCGCGCTGGCCATGCGCTGCTCGAAGTGGGCCGGGTCCCGGTCCCCGGGGGCGGGCAGCTCGGACCAGGCGACCTCGGCGAAGGCCGCGAGCCGGGGGAAGAGCTGGTAGTCGATCCGCTGCGGCGTCTCGGTGCACTCGGTCCACATGTTGGCCTGGGTGCCGAGCACCCGCCGCTCGTGCGGGGTGCCCGCGAGGCGGGGCGGCACCGGCTCGAAGAGGTAGACGTCCCGCAGGGTCCGGACGAAGCCGATCGGCACCGGCTCGTCGGCGCCGCCGTCCTGCCGGTGGTCCAGGTACACCTGCTGCTCGGGGCACATCACCACGTCGTGTCCCGCCTCGGCGGCGGCGATCCCGCCCGCGTAGCCACGCCAGCTGGAGACGGTGGCGCCCTCCGCGAGGCCGCCCTGGAGGATCTCGTCCCAGCCGACGAGGTGCCGTCCGCGCGCGGTGAGCCAGCGGTCGAAGTGCCGCATGATCCAGGACTGGAGCTGGTCCTCGTCGGCGAGGCCCTCGGCGCGCATCCGCTCCGCCGCCGCCGGGGAGGCGCGCCACTCGTCCCGGCGGCACTCGTCGCCGCCCATGTGGACGTAGCGGGACGGGAAGATCTCCAGGACCTCCTCCAGGACGTGCTCGTAGAAGCGCAGCACGGTGTCGGAGGGGGCGAGCGCGTGCTCGCTGATCCCCCAGTCCGTCCACACCTCGATCGCCTCGGTGTCCACCGCGTCCGCGTTGCCCAGTTCCGGGTAGGCGGCGATCGCGGCCTGCGAGTGGCCGGGAATGTTGATCTCGGGGATGACGGTGATGTGCCGGTCGGTGGCGTAGGCGACGATCTCGCGCAGGTCGTCCTGGGTGTAGTAGCCGCCGTGCGGGCGCTCGTCCCAGTGCGGTGAGGCCCGGTGACCGGCGCGGGAACGCGGGCGCCAGGCGCCTACCTCGGTCAGCCGGGGGTACCGGTTGATCTCGATCCGCCAGCCCTGGTCGTCCGTCAGATGGAACTGGAGGACGTTCAGCTTGTGCGCGGCCATCAGGTCGATGACCCGCAGCACGCCCTCCTTCGGGGTGAAGTGCCGGGCCACGTCCAGCATCAGACCGCGCCAGCCGAAGCGGGGCGCGTCCGTGAACCGCCCGGGCACCAGCGGGCGGGGCCCCTCGGTGCCGATCCGCGCCCGCCGGTAGGCGGCGGGCCCGAGCAGCTGCCGGAGCGTCTGCGTGCCCCAGAACAGGCCGGCGGGCGTGGCCCCCGCGATGTCGACGCCCCCGTTCGGCGCCTCGGGGCCGACCGTCAGGCGGTAGCTCTCCGGGCCGAGTTCGGCCTCCAGCGACGGGTCGAGCCGCAGCGCCACGTCCCCGTCGCCCGCCTCACCCTCGTCCGCCGCGGGTCGCGCGGCGGCTCCGGCCGGGGACGGCAGCAGCGGCAGTCCGGTCGCCGCGCCCAGGTCGGCGCGGAGGAGCCGCGCCACGTCCCCGGCCCCGGGTCCGGCGTCGAGCGCCGTGCCGGGACCGAGGCGTACGGGCGGGCCCGCCGCCTCGCGTACCTCGCGCACCACGGGGATCACGTCCGGTGTCACCTTGGTTCCTCCTCGCCGCCGGGGCGGTCGCCCGCCCGCTGTCGGTTCGCAATTGTCCGTTCGTAACTGTCGGTTGGCGCGGTCACGCCCCGGCCCGGTGACGCGCTCGCCAGCCGGTACCGGCGGTCCTCGCCGGTGGCGGACCGGGTCGGGATGGACGGGGTCGGTGGTGGAAGGGGGTCGGTGGTGAACGGGGATGGTGGACGGTCAGGGGGTGGTCGGGGCCGGTACGGGGCGGGGTGGTGGCCGGGCCAACGGCCCCTGCCCGACGGATGGTTGACGTGCGCGGCTGGTACGGGGACGGGCACGGCTGGCCGGTACGGGGGAGGGGCGCGGGTCAGTCCTTCACCGCGCCCCCGAGTCCGGACACCAGCCGCCGCTGCACCAGGACGAAGAAGATCAGCACCGGCACCGTCATCACGGTTGACGCCGCCATCACCCCGCCCCAGTCGGGGGTCTCCGCGTCCAGGAAGACCAGCAGCGCCATCGGCAGCGTCGAGTTCTCCGTCGCGCTGATGATGAACGACTTGGCGAACAGGAAGTCGTTCCACGTCACGATGAAGGAGAAGACGCTGGTGGCCACCAGCCCCGGCAGGACGAGAGGAAAGAGGATCTGCCACAGAAAGCGGGTGCGGCTCGCGCCGTCGATGAACGCCTGTTCCTCCAGCGCCTCCGGAACCGCTTTCACGAATCCCCGCAGCATCCAGACGGCGAACGGCAGCGAGAACGCCAGGTGCGGAAGGATCAGCGACACCAGTGAGTTGAGCGTTCCGATATCCCGCATCAGGAAGAACATCGGAATCGTCAGCGCCTCGACGGGCACCATCTGCGCGGCGAGGAACATGATGAGCAGAGAGGTGCGCATCCGGAACCTGAACCGGGTCACGGCGGTCGCGGCGAGAAAGGCGATCAGCCCGGAGGCGACCACCACGGCGCCCGCCACCAGCAGGCTGTTGAGGAAGTACCGCCCCAGGTCCTGCTGTTCGAAGACCCGGCGGAAGGAGTCCAGCGTGGGGTCGAGCGTCCACGGTCGCGGCTCGTCCGACCGGACCTCCCCGGCCGGTTTGAAGGCGGAGAGCACCATCCAGTAGAGCGGGAAGGCCACCACCACCGCGATGACGACGGTGGCGGTCTCGGCCGCCAGCCGCCCCGGTTTACGGAACCACCGGCGCCCCGCGCGGGATCCGCCCCGCCCACGGGTGGTTTCGGGTACCACCTTCCGGGCGGCGGAATCCCGACGGCCCCGCTGGGCCCGCCGGTCCTGCTGGTCCCGGTCATCGCGGTCCCGCGGCATCCGGTGATTCGGGTGACCCTGGTGATTCTGAGAACGCACAGTCGTCTTCCGGCCTCTCACGGTCGGCTCACAGCTCCTCCCCCTCGCGGCGCAGGAGCCGCAGATACACCAGCGTGACCGCCAGCAGAATCAGCAGCATGACGACTCCGATCGCGGCGCCCAGGCTGTACTGCGAGGAGGCGAACGCCTTCTGGTACGCGTAGACGTTCAGCACCAGGTTCTGCCCGGCGATTCCGCCGCCATCGGTCATCACGTAGATCTGGGTGAATATCTTGAAGTCCCAGATGATGGACTGGATCGTCACGATGACCAGGATGGGGCGCAGCATCGGCGCCATGACGCTCCGCCAGGTGCGCCAGGCGGAGGCCCCGTCCAGCGAGGCGGCCTCCAGCACCTCCTCCGGAATGGCCCGGATTCCCGCGTACACCGTGACCATCACGAACGGGAAGGAGCACCAGACGACCTCCATCAGCACCAGTGCGAACGCGCTCATCCGCTCGTACGTCCAGGAGTGGTCGCCCAGCCCGAGCAGCTGGTTGACCGGCCCGAAGTCCGGGTCGAACAGGAACACCCAGACCGTGGAGCCGGTGATCGCCGGGGTGGCCCAGGCGCCCAGCGCGGCCATCATCAGCATCAGCCGGGGCACCGCCCGCACCCGGGTGAGCAGGACCGCCAGCGCGCAGCCGACGCTCAGCGTCCCGGTCACACAGGCCGCCGTGAACACCAGGGTGGCCAGCAGCACGTCCCAGAACTCGCCGTCCGAGAACAACTCGGCGTAGTTGCCCAGCCCCTTGAACTCGGTGGCCTCCCCGCCGCTCACCTGCGCCTGGGTGTACTCCAGCAGGGAGATCAGCCCCAACTGGTAGATGGGGTAGGCGAGAAGACCGCCGAGGACCACCAGCGCGGGGGCGAGGTAGATCCAGGGCGTCCAGCGGCCCCCACCCATGGGGCCGCGCCCGCCGGGACCCCGCCCACCAGGGCCACCACCGGCCCAAGTCCCCCCGGCGCTACGCCCCTTGGGCCCGCGCCCGCGCCCGTGTCGCGGGGCGGGCCGACCCCGGCCGGACGCCGGGGCCGGTCCCGTCACGGCGCTCACTTCCCGAATGCCTCGTCCATCGCGCTGGCGGCACCGTCGGCGGCGTCCGCGACGCTCTTCTTGCCACTGACGATCTGCTGGAACATGGTCGGCAGGATCTGCCCGGCGTCGATCTCCCCCCAGTCCGGACTGGCCGGTACGAACTCCGTGCCCGCGTCCAGGGTCTTGACGAACGGCGCGACGAACGGCTCGTCCTTGGCGGCCTGTTCACGGGTGTCGGTGAAGGTCGGCAGGAAGCCCATCGCCGAGAACAGCTCGCGCTGCGTCTTCTTGCCCGCCAGCTCCTTCATCAGGCTGACCGCGAGCGTGCGGTGCGAAGTGCTCTTCAGCACCCCGATGTTGTTGCCTCCCGCGAAGGCGGGGGCGATGTCGCCGGAGCGCTTCCCGGGCAGCGGAACCACCCCGTACTCGCCCTTCGACTTCCCGTCCTCCATGGCCTGCCGGTTGAAGTCACCACCGATGACCATGCCCGCCTTGCCCCCGGCGAACGCCTCGACGGTGTCGTTGCCGGTCATCTGCGCGCACTTGCCCGCGGGACAGTTGTCGTCCCCGAACAGGTCGGCGTAGGCGGCGACCCCGTTCCTCGCGGCGGCGGAGTTCACCCGGGAGACGAACTCCCCGTCCTTCTCCTCGGCGATCTTCCCGCCGTGTGCCCAGAGGAACGGCATCGCGCCGTAGGTGTAGGCGCCGCCCACCGCGATGCCGTAGAGGTCCGGCCGCTCGGCGCGGATCCGTTTGGCGGCCGTGGCCACCTCGTTGAGCGTGGACGGCGGTTCGAGGTCCAGTTCCTCGAAGACGTCGGTGCGGTAGTAGAGCGCGCGCACCCCGACGAACAGCGGCGCCCCGTACACCTTGTCCTTGACGCTGGCGGACGCCTTCGCCGTCTCGTCCATGTCGGGGGCGGCCTTCCAGCCCTCGATCTCCCTGGTGACGTCCGCGAGTCCGCCGTCCGCGACATACCCGGCGGTGTCCGTGTTGCCGTACTCGATCAGGTCGGGCGCCGACTCCGGGTCGTTGAACGCGCCCTTGATCTTCTCCGCGCGGCTCTCGACGGGGATGTACTCCACGGTCACCCGCACGTCGTCGTGCCGCTTCTCGAAGCGCTTGAGGACGTCGTCCACCACGCGCTCCTTGGGCTTGTTGCCCACCTCCTTGAAGAGCCAGACCCGCAGGGTGCCGGTCTTCTCGTCCTTCTCGGACGTTCCGTCCGAGGTCGACGGCGCGCAGCTGGTGGCCGCGACGGCCGCCACCCCAACCACGGCCGCCAGCGCGGCACTTCGCAGGGACAGGGACACCCTCACGGTCGGACCCCCAAGCTATCCGGCGTTGCAGAGTACGCAATTGATGTTTCGCGCTGCACAACTTCCGCAGGAGGCTACGAGGGAGCACACGCCCCCGGCAATAGGTCTCAACCAATCCGCTACAGGTCTCTACCAATCCGTGACCGGATCCCGGGACCACCCCGGTGACCAGGCACGCCGCCCGGCCCCCGAACCCGGTCGGCGCCGGGACGCGAGACGGGCCCCGACACAGCGGTGCGCCCCGCACCCCCCTCCTGCGAGGGGCGTACGGGGCGCACCGAAGAGCCTTGCGCGGGGCCGGACGGCCTGGACGCCGGATCGGCGCCGGTCAGCGGCTACTTCTTGGCACCGCCGCCCTTTCCGTCCTTGCCCTTGTCGCCGCCGGAACTCATCGACTCGTAGATCTCCTTGCACATCGGGCAGACCGGGTACTTCTTCGGATCCCGCCCCGGCACCCAGACCTTGCCGCAGAGCGCGACGACGGGGGTGCCGTCCATCGCGCTGGCCATGATCTTGTCCTTCTGGACGTAGTGCGCGAACCGCTCGTGGTCGCCGTCACCGTGGGACGTCTGCGGTGCGGGCTCGACCAGGGTGCCGGTGCCGGTTCCGCGCTCGGGCTCATGAGTGCTCATGGAATCCAAGGGTACCCATCCGCGCCGCGTGCCCGTGCGCCACCGACCGCGCCGGAACCCCGCCCCGGCCCCACCGCCACCGGCCCCCCGAGAACCGGGCGGCCAGCGCGCGGCACCGAGCGCGGACAGCCGGACCACGACGGCCCACCACAGCGGGTGACCGCGGCGGCCGGAGCGGGCCCCGGCACCGGAGGCGGCCCGGTCGTGGGGGTCAGTTGAGGGAGGGGTCGTCCGGATAGGTGGCCACCATCGCCAGCTCGCCGCGCTGTCGCCGCAGCACCGCGCGCCACAGCCCCTCGGGGGCCGGGGAGGAGACGTCGCCCGGCTCGGAGTCGACGACGTACCACGCGCCCTCCGACAGCTCCTTCTCCAGCTGACCGGGGCCCCAGCCCGCGTACCCGGCGAAGATCCGCAGGGAGCCCAGCTCGGCCGCGAGCAACTCGGGCGGGGCCTCCAGATCGACCAGGCCGATCGCCCCGTAGACCCGGCGCCAGCCCAGCGGGCCGTCCAGCGCGGGCTCCCGCCCGTCCGGGGCGCCCGGTGGTGCCGGAGCGCCGGAGGGCTCCGGGGTGCCGGGGGCGTCCGGCGGCTCCTCGGCCCCGGGCGCGACCTCCGCGTCGGCGGTCCCCGCTCCGGCGGCCTCCCCGGGCCGCTCCGCGCCACCCCGGCCCCCGGGCCACTCCGCCCCGGTGACCGGGGCGCCGCCCGGGCCGTCGGTTCTCCCCCGGCGGACGGGCTCGGTCTCCCCGGCCAGCGGTTCGGTACCGGCGAGCGGTTCGGCGGCCCCACCCGAGGGCACCACGGCGACGCCGAGCGCGGCGTCCAGCGAGACCGGGCCACCCTGGAAGACGACGCCCGGCGCACCGGCCAGCGCGGCCCACGGAGCCAGGATGTCCCCCACGTCCACGGGGGTGGGACGGTTCAGGATGACGCCGAGGGTGCCCTTCTCGTCGTGATCGAGCAGGAGCACCACCGCGCGGTCGAAGTTCGGGTCGGCAAGCACCGGGGTGGCGACGAGCAGCCGTCCGGTGAGCGAGGACTCCTCTGTCATGCGGCAATGATCCCGCACCCGGCCCGTCAGCGGGAGGCAACCGGTCAATCCCCGGGACCCGCCGTAGCGATCCGGTCAGCCCCGGCCGTGCGCCGACCGGGACGACGCCGGGAGCGGACGCCGGGACGTGCCACCGGGCCGGTCACGGAACCGGGCCCCACCTCAGGACACCTCGGGACACCTCCGAACACCCCGGGTCACGCCACGGCGGCCACCTGAGGGCGACCGGACACCGGAGCGCGGCCGAATGCCGGAGCGCGACCAGGGGAATCCGGAGAGCGAACCGACCCGACACAAAAAGCGATCAGGTACGAACAGAGAGCGCTCATACGGCCGTTGGGAAACGGACACGGAGCGTCCCAACGCGTCGCGTAACATGGGACGGACGGAATGTCACCGCTCCCGTCCCCGGGGCCAGCGGTCCGGACCGCGCGTACGAAAGCGGAGCCGGACCCCCTTACGATTGCGTTTTGTCCACCCCCGTCTCGCCGAACGCGGAGCACCATGAGCGACAGCCCCCCCGACGTCCTGCTCGTCCACGGCGGCGCCCCCGTCGAGGGCGAAATCCGGGTCCGCGGTGCGAAGAACCTCGTGCCGAAGGCCATGGTCGCCGCGCTGCTGGGCAGCGAGCCGAGCCGACTGCGGAACGTCCCCGACATCCGGGACGTACGGGTCGTGCGCGGGCTCCTCCAGCTACACGGCGCGACGGTGCGCGCCGGGGAGGAAGCGGGCGAACTGGTGCTGGACCCCTCGCGGGTGGAGAGCGCGCACGTCGCGGACATCGACGCGCACGCGGGCTCCTCGCGGATCCCCATCCTGTTCTGCGGTCCGCTGCTGCACCGTCTCGGGCACGCGTTCATCCCCGGCCTCGGCGGCTGTGACATCGGCGGCCGCCCCGTCGACTTCCACTTCGACGTGCTGCGGCAGTTCGGCGCCACCATCGAGAAGCGCGCCGACGGCCAGTACCTGGAGGCCCCGCAGCGACTGCGCGGCACCAAGATCAAACTGCCCTACCCCTCGGTGGGTTCGACCGAGCAGGTCCTGCTGACCGCGGTCCTCGCCGAGGGAGTGACGGAACTCTCGAACGCGGCCGTCGAGCCGGAGATCGAGGACCTGATCTGCGTGCTCCAGAAGATGGGCGCGATCATCTCGGTGGACACCGACCGCACCATCCGCATCACCGGTGTCGACAAGCTCGGCGGCTACAACCACCGGGCCCTCCCCGACCGGCTGGAGGCGGCCTCCTGGGCGAGCGCCGCCCTCGCCACCGAGGGCAGCGTCTACGTACGGGGCGCGCAGCAGCAGTCGATGATGACCTTCCTCAACACCTTCCGGAAGGTCGGCGGCGCCTTCGAGATCGACGACGAGGGCATCAAGTTCTGGCACCCCGGCGGCCCGCTGAAGTCCATCGCCCTGGAGACGGACGTGCACCCCGGCTTCCAGACCGACTGGCAGCAGCCGCTGGTCGTCGCGCTGACCCAGGCGTCCGGGCTCTCCATCGTGCACGAGACGGTGTACGAGTCGCGGCTCGGCTTCACCTCGGCGCTGAACCAGATGGGCGCGCACATCCAGCTCTACCGCGAGTGCCTCGGTGGCACCCCCTGCCGCTTCGGCCAGCGCAACTTCCTGCACTCCGCGGTCGTCTCCGGACCGACCAAGCTCCAGGGCTCCGATCTCGTCATCCCGGACCTGCGCGGAGGGTTCTCGTACCTGATCGCGGCGCTCGCCGCGCAGGGCACCTCCCGGGTCCACGGCATCGACCTCATCAACCGGGGCTACGAGAACTTCATGGAGAAGCTGGGCGAGCTGGGCGCCAAGGTCGAGCGCCCCTGACCCCCGCCCCGAGCAGCTGATCCCGCGCCCTTCGGCGCCGCGCGCCGCCGCCCCTCCCCCCGGACGGGCGGCGGCGCGCTTCCGTCCCCGGCGATCCCGGGCCCCCGCGCGCCCCGTACGTCCGGGATTCCGCACGTACGAGGGGCGGTCGCCCGGATCCCGGGTGACCGCCCCTCGCGGTGGTGCTGTGCAGAGCGGCTGGCGACCGCTCCGGGCCGCTTACTTGCCCTTCGCGGATTCCTTCAGCTTCGAGCCCGCCGAGACCTTGACGCTGTACCCGGCCGGGATCTCGATCGGGTCGCCGGTCTGCGGGTTCCGCGCGGTCCGAGCGGCACGGTGGGTGCGCTCGAAGGTGAGGAAGCCGGGGATGGTGACCTTCTCGTCGCCCTTGGCGACGACCTCGCCCACCGTCTCGGCGAAGGCCGCCAGCACGGCGTCAGCGTCCTTGCGGGTCACCTCGGCGCGCTCGGAGAGCGCGGCCACCAGCTCACTGCGGTTCATATTCGTACTCCCGTGTTCTTCTTGCCAATGAGGCGTGAGATCGAAGCCGATGCTGCCAGGGCCCCCGGAGAGTCCCCGGACCCGGGTCCGCGATCCGAAACCCCCGCGCCCAGAGAGGCATCCTGCCCTCACCTGCGGCGGTAAAGCCAATCCGGCGCCCAGCTGACAGCGGCGGAGTCACACGAAAAGCTCGGGTGGCTCGCCGGTGCTGACTTCCGGGGGGCGCGGACTTCCGTGGGCCGCCTCCGCTCCGTACCGCGGCAACCCTACGGGCGGCCGCCACCCGCCCGGCCCACGACGCGCCGTGCGCCGGGGCCGCCGGGACGGGCCCGGAACGCCCGCGCGGCCCGGAATTCAGCCTTCGCCGGGCCGGGGGGCGACCGCCACCGCGGGCTCCTCCTCACCCTCCGCCGCCCTGGCGGCGTTCCGCACCGCGTCGGCCACCGCGCCGGACACCTTCTCGTTGAAGACGCTGGGCACCACGTAGTTGGGGTTCAGCTCGTCCCGCGACACCACGTCGGCGAGGGCACGGGCGGCGGCGAGCATCATCCGGTCGTCGACCGAGCGGGACTGGGCGTCCAGCAGGCCCCGGAAGACGCCGGGGAAGACCAGCACGTTGTTGATCTGGTTCGGGAAGTCGGAGCGTCCGGTGGCTACCACGGCGGCCGTCTCCCGCGCCACCGCCGGGTCGACCTCCGGGTCCGGATTGGCGAGCGCGAACACGATGGCGCCGTCCGCCATGCGCGCCACGTCCGTCCCGTCGAGCACGTCGGGGGCCGAGACGCCGATGAACACGTCGGCGCCCACCACCGCCTCCTTCAGGGTGCCGGTGACGCCCTCGGGGTTGGTGTTGTCCGCGATCCAGCGGAGCGTGGGGTCCTCGCTCCCGTCGTTCAGGTCGGCCCGGCCGCCGTGCACGACGCCGTGGATGTCCGCGACGACCGCGTGCCGCACCCCCGCCTCCAGCAGGAGCTTGAGGATGGCGGTACCGGCGGCGCCCGCGCCGGACATCACCACCCGCACGTCCTCTATCGACTTCTCCACCACGCGCAGCGCGTTGTAGAGCGCGGACAGCACGACGATCGCGGTTCCGTGCTGGTCGTCGTGGAAGACGGGGATGTCGACGGCCTTCCGCAGCCGGGCCTCGATCTCGAAGCAGCGCGGCGCCGAGATGTCCTCCAGGTTGATGCCGGAGAAGCCCGGCGCGATGCCCTTGACGATCTCCACGATCGCGTCGGAGTCCTGGGTGTCCAGGCAGATGGGCCAGGCGTCGATGCCCGCGAACCGCTTGAACAGCGCGGCCTTGCCCTCCATCACCGGCAGCGCGGCCTGCGGGCCGATGTTCCCCAGGCCCAGCACCGCGGAGCCGTCGGTCACCACCGCGACGCTGTTCCGCTTGATCGTCAGCCGCCGCGCGTCCTCCGGGTGCTCGGCGATCTGGGTGCAGACCCGGGCCACCCCCGGGGTGTAGATCATGGAGAGATCGTCGCGGTTGCGAATGGGGTGTTTGGCGGACATCTCGATCTTGCCGCCGAGGTGCATCAGGAACGTACGGTCGGAGACCTTGCCGAGGGTCACCCCCTCGATCTCGCGCAGCCGGCTCACGATGTCGTCGGCGTGCGCGGTCGAACTCGCCGCGATGGTCACGTCGATGCGCAGCCGTTCGTGCCCGGACGCGGTGACGTCGAGGCCGGTCACCGAACCGCCCGACGACTCGACGACCGTGGTGATCTGACTGACCGCGGTCCCGCCGGCGGGGACCTCCAGGCGGACCGTCATCGAATACGAGACGCTTGGCGCCGAGCTCATTGCCGACTTCCCTCTGCTTTCCCTTGTCGCGTGATGAACGCGTCCTTCCCGGGCGTCGTCGTTGGCACGGCCCCAGGCAGGGCACATTGACTGATCGTGCCACCTACCATCCGGTACGCGGTAACGGGTCCACTCATCACGGAAAGACCCTTTCACCATACGAGAGCCCTCCCCCTCCCCGTGCCCCCACCGGTCCCGAGCGGCCCTTCGATGGCTCCCGGCACCCCTCGGTGGCCCCGGTCGCCGTCAGCCACAGCGCGCGGGCGCGACCCCGGTCGGGCGGCGGGGGGCGTGGGTTGGAGGATGGGCGACCGGAGGACGGGAGCGCGCCACGGCGCGAGGGACGGACCACACGGTGGTGGGAGAGCGCGGGCCCGGGGAACCGGAGGAGCCCGGGGAGCCGCGGAGTCCGGAGGAGCCCCGGAAAGGCGAGAGCGCGGCGGCGAACGCGACGGGACCCCCCGCCGTGGCGGAGGGTCCCGTCGCCCGGCTGAACCGGGAGGTCAGGACACCGACCCGCCAGCTCGCCTCGCGGCAAGTGGTCGCTCGTAGCGACAATGGTTGGGCCCGGGGGCATGGATCGGGCCGGTGCCGTCTCCACAGTAACAAACGCCCCCCGGAAGGCGATTCCACGCGATGAGCGGTTTCCGGCACCCCCTCCGACGGCTCTTCCGGGGCCCTCCGGGCGCCCCCTTCCGGGGTGTCCGAGCGCCCCCTTCCCGGCCTCCCCTCGGGGCCTCGCGAGGGGTGCCGCGGGTGCGTGCCGTCCCGCACCGGACCGCGCGAACCGGGTCCCGCAACAGGGCTCCACCGGGCCGCCGAGGGTGGGCCCAGCGGGGTGCGGTCACTCGCGGAGCAGGTCGGGGACGCCCTGCTCGTCGGGGACGTCTCCGGGGCCGGAGAGCACCGTCAGACGGAGGGTGGCGCGGGTCAGCGCGACGTACAGCACCCGCAGACCGGCCGGGGACTCGTCCGCGATCTCGGCCGGGGAGACCACCAGCGTCGCGTCGTACTCCAGGCCCTTGGCCTCCAGACTGCCGAGCGCCACGACCCGGTCCCCCAGCCCCGCGATCCACGTACGGGCCTCCGCCCGGCGGCCCATCGCCACCACGACGCCGACGGTGCCGTCCACCTCCGCCAGCAGCTCCGCCGCCGCCTCCCGCACGTCCGCGCCGGGGTCGACGCCCAGTTCCCGGAAGCGGGGCTCAAGTCCGGTGCCGCGTACGGCGCGTGGCGGCACGGACCCCGGCATCGCGAGGGCCAGCACCCGGTCGGCGAGCGCCGCCACCTCGGCGGGGTTGCGGTAGTTGACGTTCAGCTCGAAGCGCCGCCGGGGCCGCTTACCCAGTGCCTCGTCCCGCGCCCGAGCCGACTCCTCCGGGTCCGACCAGGAACTCTGCGCCGGGTCCCCGACGATCGTCCAGGTGGCCTGACGGCCACGGCGCCCGACCATGCGCCACTGCATCGGGGTCAGGTCCTGCGCCTCGTCCACGATGACGTGCGCGTAGTCGGACCGCTCCTCCTCCAGGCGTTCGGCACGCTCCGCGCGGGGACGGTCGCGGTCCGCGAAGGTGGTCAGCTCCTCCAGCCCGGTGAGCTGGTCGAGCGGGTCCACCTCCCGGCGCCGGGGGCGGGCCGGGGGGCCGAGCTGCACGTTCAACTCGTCCAGCAGCGCCACGTCGTGCACCGAGAGCGGACCCTCCGGCCCGGCCGCGCCCGCCCGGGAGCCGTCGGGCCCCGACGTACTAGCGCTGTCCGTCCCGGAGCTGTCCGTACCGGCACTGTCCCCGCCAGAACTGGCCGTCCCCGTGCTGTCCGTTCCGGCGAAGCGGCGGAGGGAGCGGGCCAGGCGGCGCACCTCGTCCGGCTTCAGCACCCGCCGCGCCCAGCGGGAGAGCAGCCGCTCGTCGGCCATCGCGGCCAGGACGGTGCGCGGGTTCAACTCGGGCCACCAGGCGTCCAGGAACTCCAGGAAGGAGTCCTCGGTGGACACGTCCTCGTCGAAGCCCGAGCGGGCCTCCGCGATCAGCTCGGGGTCGGTGTGGCGGCGCCGGGCCCCGGACTTCTCCCAGAGCGCGTCCAGCAGCAGCTTCCGCGCGCGCGGCCGCATCAGGTTGACGGGGGCGGTGCCGCCGAGTACCTGGCGGCGCACCGCGCGCAGTTCGTCCGCGTCCAGCTCCACCCGGGAGCCGAAGGCGACCACCCGCAGCCGGTCGGGAAGGCCACCACGGTCCAGCGCTCCGCGCGCCGCCCGGCGCAGCACCGTCACCATGCGCGCCGAGCCCTTGATCCGGGCCACCGGCTGCTCGTCGTAGGCGGTGGCCTCGGCTCCGACCGCGTCGGCGGCGAGCGACCCCAGGGCGCGGATCACGACCTGGCCCTCCTCCCCCAGCGAGGGCAGCACGCCCTCGGTGTAGGAGACGAGCAGCGGCGTCGGGCTGACGATCAGGATGCCGCCCGCGTAGCGCCGCCGGTCCTGGTAGAGCAGGTAGGCGGCGCGGTGCAGCGCCACCGCGGTCTTGCCGGTGCCCGGGCCGCCCTCGACCTCGGTCACCGACCCGGCCGGGGCCCGGATCACGAGGTCCTGCTCGGCCTGGATGGAGGCGACGATGTCCCGCATGGTGTGGCCGCGCGACCGCCCCAGCGCCGCCATCAGGGCACCGTCCCCGACGACGGGCAGCTCGTCGCCGCGCAGCCGGGGCGTGAGTTCGGGGCGCAACAGGTCGTCCTCGACGCTCAGCACCCGCCGCCCCTTGCTGCGGATCACCCTCCGCCGGACGACGCGGCCGGGGTTCAGCGGGGTCGCGCGGTAGAACGGCGCGGCGGCCGGGGCGCGCCAGTCGATGACGAGCGGGGAGTACTCGGCGTCCAGCACCCCGAGACGGCCGATGTGCAGGGTCTCCGCGATCTCGGCGGTGCCGTCGGGCGCCACCGCCTCGTCGGCGGGGTCGACGGACGTGTAGGCGCCGTCCGGGCCGCGTACGCCGTCGCGTCCGAGCAGCAGGTCGATCCGCCCGAAGAGGAAGTCCTCGAACTCGCTGTTCAGCCGGTTGAGGTGCACCCCCGCGCGGAACACCTGCGCGTCCCGCTCCGCGAGCGCTCCCGGTGTCCCGACCTGCGCCCGCTTGGAGGCGTCGTCCATGAGGAACTCCGCCTCGTGGATCTTCTCCCCCAGTCTCCGGTACACCCGGTCGAGGTGCTTCTGTTCCTCGTGAATCTCCCGGTCCCGGACACTGTCGTGCTGCGCTCCCAACGCGGCGATCCCCTTCTCGTCGCTGAGCCACGGCCGGACGGTTTCAGCCGGGCCCGGTCACCCGTGGCACGTACCGATGCGCCGAACGGCAGCCGGGGCGGACCCGCCCCCGACGGTGCCGGACCGACCGCGCCGTCCGGCGTCGAAACCGCCGGATACGGCCTGGGCAGCCGTCTACCGTACGCGACCGGCGCGCACGGCGCACGCACAGCACGCGCACAACGTGAGCACACACGGGCGGCGCTCACCGCGCGAGGTACGCCGGCGACGGTCCGCGAGGCGGCCTCCCCGGTCACGCCGCACCGGCCGCGCACGGTGCGGCGCGGCGTCGCCCGGTCCCGCTCCGCGTATCGCCAACCGGAACGCCGCTGCCGCCCCGTACCGTGCCGACCGGCCGCCTGCCCGGCCCCGCCCGGCCGAAACCAGCCGGATACCGCGAGCGACACACCCGCGGCCGCCCCACGAACGCGAGGCCGCGCGGCGAGCCACGGCGCCCCGCGCGGCCGTGGGCCGAGACGGGGGGCGGGACCCAGGAGGGTGCTGGACGGGTCCACAACGGCGGTGGCGGCGTGGGGAGTTCGGGAGCCACGGGAGTTGGGGAGCCACAGGAGTTCGGGAGCTACGGGAGTTCGGGAGCCGCGCGGGTCGGGGAACCGCGTGGATTGGACAGCCGCGCGCGTCAGGGCGAGCTGGATATGGCGCGAGCCGGGTGCGTCCGGGAACCGCCGCGTTCGGAAACCGCTGCGTTCGGGCTCACAACCGGCGTGCTCGGCCGGTCAGTTCGGCGCAGAGCAGGTCCACCATCGGGGCCAGTCGGTAGCGTTCGGGCTGGAGGCTGGGCACGCCCCGCCGCTCCAGTGGCGCCGCGGTCACCGGGCCGACGCAGACGGGCAGCGTCCCGTCCCGCAACGCGGTCAGCAACTCCGGTAGCAGGCCCCGGTGTTCGGCACGGTCCAGCAGTGAGACCACCGCCGGGGCACTGGTGAACGTGAGGGCGTCCACAGAGCGGGCGAGCACCGCGTCGGTCAACTCGTCGACGGGGCCCGGGTCGTGTGGGGGCAGCCAGCGGTACACCGGCACCGGTAGCACCTCGGCCCCGGCGGCGCGCAGCGCCTCCTCGACGTCCGGCACCGGTTCGCCGTGCAGTTGGAGGGCGATCCGGCGGCCGGACACCCCCTCCTCCAGCAGCCGGTCGACGACCTCGGCCAGCGACTCCGACGCCGGGGACCACCGCTCACGCAGTCCGGCCGCGCGGACCGCGCCCCGCACCTTGGGGCCGCGCGCCAGCAACTCCGCCTCGTCCAGCCGCTCCAGCAGGGCGGACCCCACGCCCCAGCGCTCCGCCACGGTCATCCAGCCGCGGAAGCCCACGGCGGTGGTCGCCACCACCACGTCCGGCGGAGTGTCCAGCAACTCCCGTGTGCGGGCGAGCAGTTCGGTGTCGTCGTCGAGTGGGACGGTACGCAGTGCGGGGGCCCGGACCACCTCGGCGCCGCGCCGCTCCAGCAGCGCCACCAGGTCGTCGGCACGGCGCGCCGCGGTCACCCCGACCGTGTACCCGGCCAGCGGTCCCGTCCCGGCCCCGCCCGGACCGGAGCGCCCGCTCACCCGTCCCCGGCCGGCGCCACGTTCCCCGGCCGAGCCGGGCCCGGGTGCCGTCCCGGACCCGGGCCCGGTTTCGGGCCCGGTGCCGTGATCGGGCCCCGACCCGGTTCCGGTGCGGGGTCCGGTTCCGGTGCCGGTTCCGTGGTCCCGTCCGTGGGCCTCGTCCCCGGTGCCGGGGGCGTTCGGGGTATCTCCGGCCTCGTCAGCTGGCATCGTCACGTCCGTTTCCCTTCCGGTCTGCCTCCGGTCTGTCCCCGGTCCGGCTCTGGTCCGGCTCTCGTCCGGTGTGGGGCGCACCGGTGTCCCGGCCGCGGCCTCGACCGTACCGGCGGGGCCCGTCCCCGGTGCCCAGGACGCGGACGGGCGGCCGCCGAAGGGCAGACGCGGTCGGGCGCGGTACCGCTGGCGGGGGCCCGGGGCTGCGGGGAGGGGCGGGTGCCACGGGCGCGGCCGCCGGAGTCCGGCTGGGACGGGGCGGCGGTCGCCTACTAGGGTGCCCCGGGTGACTCAACCCGCTTCCCCACCCCCGGGCACCTTCCGACTCGTCGTCTCGGGAGGAGGTACCGGCGGGCACACCTATCCCGCGCTCACCGCGATCCGTGCGTTGCAGGCCCGACTGGCCGCCGAAGGACGGGCGTTGGACGTCCTGTGGATCGGCACGCCGGAGGGGCTGGAGGCCCGCGTCGCCCCGGCCGAGGGCATCCCCTTCACGACCGTCGCGACGGGCAAGATCCGCCGGTCCGCGAACCCGCTGAAGATGGTCTCCCCCGCGAACGTCAGGGACATGGCCCGGGTGCCGCTCGGTGTCCTCCAGGCCCGGAAGGCGATCCGGCGCTTCCGCCCCAACGCCGTTCTGGCGACCGGTGGTTACGTCGCCGTCCCGGCCGGACTGGCCGCCCGGCTGTGCAGGAGTCCGCTGGTGCTGCACGAGCAGACCGTCCGACTCGGGCTGGCCAACCGGAAGTTGGCCGGGTCAGCGGCGCGCATCGCGGTCTCCTCGGAGTCGACGCTGCCGCTCCTGCCGGAGGCCGTACGGTCGGCGGCGGTCGTCACCGGCAACCCGGTGCGGCCGGAGGTCCTGAGCGGCCACCCGGAGAAGGCGTTCGGCGCGCTCGGGCTGAACGGTTTCGACCGGCGGCTCCCCACCGTCTACGTCACCGGTGGCGCACAGGGCGCGCGGCAGATCAACGACATGATCCGGGACGCGTTGCCGTGGCTCACCGAGCGCGCGAACGTCATCCACCAGTGCGGCCCCGCGAACGTCGAGGAACTGCGCGCGGGTGCGGCGGCGCTCCCGCCGCGACTCGCCGGGCGGTACCACCTCACCGGGTTCGTCGGCGCGGAACTCCCCGACGTCCTGGCGCTCGCCGACGTCGTGGTCTCCCGCAGCGGCGCCGGTACCCTCGCGGAGCTGACCGCGCTCGGCAAGCCCGCCGTGTTCGTGCCGCTCGCCTCCGCCGCGGGCAACGAACAGGCGCACAACGCACGGCACTTGGAGGAGGCGGGCGCGGCCGTCGCGCTCACCGGGGACGTGGACGCGAACCAGCTGTGGAACGCGCTGGGGCCGCTGCTCGACGATCCGGCGCGGCGCGTGGCGATGGCGGAGGCGGCCCGGGCGCACGGTCGTCCGGACGCCGCCGAGCGGCTGGTCGACGTGGTGCTGTCCGCCGCGACCAACTGACGTACGGGAGGGGCTGGTTCCCCTCCACCGAGCCGTGAGGGCGCGTCTCCACACGGCTGTGGGGGCGCGTCCCCACCCGGCCGCGCGGAGGCTGGCTGGCATCCAACCACCGTGTGTCGCACGGTGGTTGGGCGTCGCCGCTCCGGGCGGAGGGGGCGGGCCGGGCGAGGCGACTCGGGGCGGAGGGTGTGGACCGGAGCGGGTCAGCGGTAGATCATGCCGCCGTCGATCAGCACGGACTGTCCCGTCAGGTAGCCCGCGTCCCTTCCGACCAGGAAGGACACCAGCCCGGCCACGTCCTCCGGCGTCTCGACGCGGCCGAGCGCGATGCCCTCCGCGTACTTCCGCATGGTGGCTCCGCGCTCAAGTCCGTTGTATCTGCTCATCAGTTCGTCGATGGTGTCCCACATCGAGGTGCCGACGATGCCGGGGCAGTAGGAGTTGACGGTGATGCCGTCCGCCGCGAGTTCCTGGGCCGCCGCCTGCGTCAGCCCCTTCACCGCGAACTTCGTCGCCGAGTAGGCCCCGAGCATCGGGAAGCCGGACTGGCCCGCGATGGAACAGGCGTTGACGATCCGGCCGCGCACGCCGAGTTCCCGGAACTTCCGCGCCGCCGCCTGGATGCCGAACAGCACGCTGGCGACGTTGACGCTCAGGATCTGGTCGAACTCCTCGGGCGTCACCTCGGAGAGCGGTTTGACCTGCGCGATCCCCGCGTTGTTGACCATCGCGTCGAGACCGTGCAGCTGCCCCGCCGTCTCCTCCACGGCCTCGAACACCTGCCGCTGGTCCGAGACGTCCGCGCTGATGACCGTGGCTCCCTGGCCGAGCGTGCGCACCCGGTCCGCGAGATTCTCCGCCTCGTTCCGCTGGGAGGCGAGATCGACGATGCCGATATCGAATCCGTCCGTTGCCAGCCGTAGCGCTATTCCGTGGCCGATGCCCTTCGCGGCCCCGGTCACCAGGGCCACCCGCCGCCGTTCCGTGCTCATTCTCGGCTCCTTTCCCGTTCCTTTCGCGTCCGCGCTCCGATCGTTTCCCGCCGCGCCCTTCCGCCCCTTTCAGCCGGTTTCCCCCGGTTTACTTCCGGCTTTCCTCTTCCGTCGGCTCGCCGCCGCCTTCCGGTGCCGTCACGCACGCGGCTCAGACCGTTCCGTACGGTATGGGGCGGTGGATTCCTCACGGAGTGGACAAGGGTTTCCGTCCAGGACTGGACAAGGTTTCCGTCCGGCGCTGACCCGGGGTACCCCGGGAGCGGGCGATTACCCTCGCCGTCGCCGCCGGCTGGTCTCTCCGTCATTTCCCGGCATTCGCCCGCCGGGCCCCGGCGGGCACCCGCTGAACGCCCGGCGGGGAGCCAGCTCCCGTCCCCGGTGGTGATCAGAGCCCGGGGAGTCCAGGCTGGGGGAACGGATCGGCCGCTGGCGGGTGTGGGTCACCGGGACAGGGAAACCCGCTCCCCCACGGGGTCGATGTGCCGCGCATATCGCGCCCCCGGAACGCTGAACCGAGAACCGCCGGGCGGAGGACGACATGGGTTACGCGACCATCAACCCGTACACCAACGAGACACTCGCGAGTTTCCGGGGCCTCTCCGAGGCCGAACTGGAGGAGCGGGTGGCGCGTGCCGACTCCGCCTCCCGGTTCTGGGCCGAGTCGTCCTTTCCGCAGCGCGCGAAGGTCGTCCTGCGCGCGGCGGGAATGCTGCGGGAGTACAAGGACGACTACGCGCGGCTGCTCACCCTGGAAATGGGCAAGCTGTACCGGGAGGCGCTGGACGAGGTACGGCTCAGCGCGGAGATCCTGGAGTACTACGCGAACAACGCGGAGGACTTTCTGGCGCCGGAGACGCTGAGTGTGGCGAGCCCCGACGAGGGCGAGGCCCGGGTCGTCAGCGAGCCGATGGGGGTGCTGCTCGGAATTCAGCCGTGGAACTTCCCCTACTACCAGCTGGCGAGGTTCGCGGCGCCCAACCTGATGGCGGGCAACGTGGTGCTGGTCAAGCACGCCTCGATCGTTCCGCAGTCGGCGGGCGCGGTGGAGCGGCTGTTCCTGGAGGCGGGCGCGCCGGAGGGCGTGTACACCAACCTGTACGCCAGCAAGGAGCAGGTCAACGCGCTGATCGCGGACGACCGGGTGCAGGGGGTGGCGCTGACCGGCGGGGAGGCGGCCGGAGCGGCGGTGGCCGGGGAGGCGGGCAAGCAGCTGAAGAAGAACACCCTGGAGCTGGGCGGGAGCGACGCGCTGATCGTGCTGGCCGACGCGGACGTGGACCGGACCGTGGAGTGGGCCCGCTGGGGACGGATGAACAACTGCGGGCAGAGTTGCGTCGCCGCGAAGCGGATCATCGTGGTGGAGGAGCTGGCCGACGAGTTCCTGGTCAAACTCCGGGACGCGCTGGGCGCGTTGCGCGCGGGCGACCCGTTCGACGAGGAGACCACACTCCCGCCGCTGTCCTCGCAGCAGGCGGCGGACACGGTACGGGAGCAGGTACGGGAGGCGGTCAACGGCGGCGCCACGCTGATCAGTACGGGGGCGCGGGTGCCGGAGCGCGGCGCCTTCGTGGAACCGGCGCTGCTGACCGACATCGACGAGCGGAACCCGGTCTACGACCAGGAGATCTTCGGGCCGATCGCGATGTTCTTCCGGGTGCGGGACGAGGACGAGGCCGTGCGGCTGGCGAACGACTCCAGCTTCGGGCTGGGCGGTTCGGTGTTCACCTCCGACCCCGCGCACGGGGAGGAGGTGGCCCGGCGGATCCACACCGGCATGGTGTTCGTCAACCATCCGACGTGGACCAAGGCGGACCTCCCGTTCGGCGGTACCAAGCACTCCGGGTACGGCCGCGAACTGTCCGAGTACGGCATCCACGAGTTCGTCAACAAGAAACTGATCAATGTGGTGCCGATTGACGGCGCCCCCTGAGACCGCCGCGCGGAGGGAGTACGGAACGGCCTGAGGGCCTCCGCGCGGCCGGACACCCCCGGGGCTCACGGCCCCGGGCGAGCGGGCGGGTGTGCGACCCCGCCCGGCGGCCCCCCGCGAGCGGGCGGAGCCGGTGGCACCGGACCCGACGATCCCCCGCACGTGGGCGGAGTCGGCCCCACCGGGGCGGTCGACCGGTGGGGCCCGCGCACCCCACCGCCCCCAGCCCCATGACTCCCGGCCCAACGGCCCCCAGTCCCACGGCTCCCAGTCCCACGGCCACCCCACGGCTCCCAACTCCCCGCCGGGCTCCCGGTCGCCACGCCCCGCTCCCGTACACGGGTCCGCGCCCCGGCGGCCGACGGCCGCCGCAACCCCAACTGACCGCCGAATCGCAACAGTTCGACCGCCGAACGGTCCCGGCACGGTGACAGTTCACGGCCGACCGCCCCGCTCCGTAGCGCCCCACTGGCGCGCGCCCCTACGATGCGGGCGCTACCCCTGCGACATGACGGACCGACGGGGACGGGGAAACGGGATGGTCCATCTCTGCGGGTACCACAGCCTCCTGGACGAATTCGTACCGGCGCTCATCGGCCTGGAACGCCACGGGAACGCGCTGCTCGACAGCCCCTTCCCGAACGGTCCACCCGTCATCCAGCTCACCGGCGGGGTGGGCGCGGGCAAGAGCGCGCCGCTCGCCGCGCTCCAGGCCAGCTACCGCGACCGGATTCCGGCCGCGCTGCTCGATGTCGGGGCGCCGTCCGTGACCCTTCGGCGGGACGGCCCGTCGAGCGCGTTACCGGTGCCCGGGGCGGTCCACCGGCTCGCCCGTGACGTGGCCGCCAGCGTGCCCGGACGGCGCGGCGTACCGTTCCCACGCTCCCAGATCGGCCTGCTGGTCATGGCCAGATGGCACGCGGTGAGCGACACCAGTAACCCTCAACTCAACGCCGCCGAAACTCAGTTGGCGTCCCTCTTAGAGGACCAGAACGTCAGGGACGGGATGCTGCGTGGGCCGCTGCGCCGCTGGCTTGAGCTGCTGCCCGGCGTGCTCCAGGACGTCTTCCCGATGGTGCCGTACCTGGGGAGCGTGGCCTCGACCGCCGTGCAGGTCGTACCCGAGCTGCACCAGAGAGGCCGCACCGGCGGGCGGACCGTGGAGTGGTGGGGAGAGCAGCTCACCCCGTACTTCCAGGGCGGTCCGCTCGAAAAGCTCGCGCGCTTCCTGTTCACCCTCGAAGCCCCGGAGGGCGACCCGGACTTCGCGGATGAACTGCTCTTCCGGGCATTACTCGCCGACATCAGCGCGCACTACGGGCAGCTACGCCGCTGGAACAAGCTCCCCCGGCCACTGCTGATGCTCGACAACACGCACACCGAGACCGGGGACCGGCTCACCGCCGCGCTGCTGCGCGCCTACGCGGCGCCCTTCGACACCGGCACCCTCACCAGGCCGGTCATCCTCCTCACCGCGCTGGGCGACCCGTCCGGACTGACCAGCGCCGAGCAGGTCGCGGAGGCCGGGAAGCAGTGGGCCGGACAGCCCGCCCACGACACCTCGCCCGGACGGTGGTTGCTGCCGCTGGCGGCGCCCCAGCTGTCCCGGCACCAGGTCCGGCAGATGTTCCCCACGAACCGTCCGCCGTCGACCCACGCGACCGGGATCATCCAGCGGCGCTGCGGGGGACGGGCGGGCAGCATCCACGCGATGGTGACCGTGCTCCGCGAACCGCCGCGGGAGGGGACCACGCGGGAACAGCAGGAGCTGGCCGCGGTCCGGGCGCTCGCCCACCACCTGGTGCGGAACCAGGAGGCCCGGGAGTGGCTGCCGTTGCTCTCGGTGGCCCTGGACGGATCGGCGGCGAAGGCCCTCTGGCGGGAGTTCCACGACGGGCTGCCGGACACACGGCCGGACGACGGGCGGAACGCACGGCCGGACGACCGACCGGACGGCGAGCCCGACGACGGACCCGACGACGGACCGGGCGACGGACCGGAGGACGGACCGGCTGGCGGTTCGCACAGCGAGTCCTGGGAGCGGAAGGCACTGACGCTGCTGCCGCGCGAGGACCACTGGCAGCAGGAGAAGCCCTGGCCGGGGCTCGGAAGCGACACACCACTGGTGCGGGACTACACCGTCCGCACGGCCTTCTCCCAGCTGCTCGCCGCCGACGACCCCGACCTCTGGGCGCGGGCCCACCGTCGCGCCCGCGCCGTCTACTGCTCCGACCAGCGGGACCCCGGCCCTTTCGGCACGCGCGAGCACTCCGTCCAGTGCCTGCACCACACCCTGGCGTTGGGCGACCGGCACGCCGTGGTCTGCGCCCTGCACACGAAGTTCGCGCGGCGCGTACCGGAGGAGCAGCGCGCGCCGGAGGAGCAGCGCACGCCGGAGGAGGAGCGCCGGGCGGAGAAGTGGCTCTCCGACCTCCAGATCGTGTGCGCCGCACCACGGCCGCCGAGCGGGATGCTGACGGACGCCGAAGCCAACGCCCCCGGCGAGAGCGGACGTTGCTCGGCGTGCGTGCACGAGAGCGACCGGGGACCGCACCGGGTGATCGCCGCTCTCGTCGACCTGCTCTGGTCGTTCTCCGCACCGGACACCGTCCCCGACGTGGACGAGATCGAGACCTTCGGGCAGAAGCTGATGTACCTGGCTGGTGTCCCGGCGGGCAGCCAGACCTACACCCGCGCCGCGCACGCCTGGACGCGGTCCCTCGTACACGGCGTCAAACCACCGCACCTGCCGCGGCTCTAGCCCGGCTGCGTCCGCACCACCCTCCGCCCCGGCACCCGGCCACGGCCCACCCCGGCGCCCACGGCTCCGGCCAGCACCGCACGGCACGGCACCACCGCACCAGCACGCACCGGACCGCACCACTCGTACCAACCGCTCGCACGCCCGCGCCGAGGAGCACCGCTCCGGACGACACGGACGGGCACACACGGGCACGGACACCGCCCCAAACGGGCAGCCACACCGCACCGTTCGGGCATCCATACGGGCAGAAAAGCGCAACGGCACCGGCACGTACGGGCACCAGCGCAACGCCGTACGGGCACCGGCCGCCGCACCACGGGCACGAACCGCACACCGTACGACCGGACACGGGCACGTGACCGTCCGGACCCGGGCACGGCCCACCCGTTCTCCGGGCACGGCCCCACCGGACGCGCGACGCCCCGGCACCACGGGGCAGGAACGCGTCGCGGCCCGAGGTCCGCTGGCGTGGAGAGGACGTGGAGAGGAACGGCATGGCGCGGAACACACGGAACACCTGGACCCTGCCCCCGCGCGGCGCGGGGCCACTCACCAAGGGCGCGCTCTACCTCGTCCTGCTACTGGCCCTGGGCGCCGGGACGTTGGTCGCCCACGACCGACTCACCGACGTCGCCTGCGCGCCGGGCGTCGAGGAACGCGACGGCGAGTGCACGGGCGTCACCGACGGCGGCTACACCTTCGGTGAACTCACCGACGTCAGCGCCCGGATCAAGCGCGAGAACGACCGGGTGACCGGCGACGACGCGCCCTACGTGACCGTCGCCATGATGATCCCGATGACCTCCGGCGAGAACGCCCCGCGTCGCCGGGCCGCGACCGAAAGGCAGATACAGCACGAGGTACAGGGCGCCTACCTGGCGCAGCGCGCCGCCAACCGGTCCGCGCGGCCCGCCATTCGGCTCGTCCTCGCCAACCCGGGGGTGGGCAGCGCCCACTGGCGGCCCGTGGCACGGCAGTTGAAGGAGATGGCCGAGGACGGGAAGCACCGGCTGCGCGCGGTGGTCGGCTTCGACCTGAGCGAACGCAACACCGGGGAGGCCATCCGCCACATGACGGGGAAGCTGGGCATCCCGGTGGTCGGCGGCCCGATCAGCGCCGACTCGCTGACCACACCGGGGTTCAGCCGGGTCGTCCCGTCCAACCGGGACCAGGCCGCGGTGCTCACCCGCGACCGCGACATGCGGGACGCCTTCCTGGTCGAGGACGTCCGCCCGGGCGACAGCTACGTCCGCACCCTGCGCGAGGCGTTCGAGGCCAAACGCTCCGCGGGGGCGCTGGAGTCCGAGCAGTACACCTCGACCCGGCGCGGCGACGACGACCGGACGCTGGCCGGGGACTTCCAGAACATCGTGCAGAACATCTGCCAATCCGGCAGCGACACCGTGTTCTTCGCCGGACGCCCACCCCAACTCCGGCTACTGGTCGAGAAACTGGGCGACCAGCCGTGTGAGAACACCGGCAACACCTTCCGGATCATCACGGGTTCGGGAGCCTCGACCGTCGACTCGTACGTGCCGAAGGACAGGACCGACGAGTGGCGCAAGGCGCTGAAACGCGTCACCGTCGAGTACGCCTCGGTGGCCCACCCCGACGCCTGGAAGACCTCCGACGCCCCCGAGGCACGGAGCGCCCGCAAGGAACTCGCGGCGCTGCGCGTGGCGGCCAGCAAACTGAAGGGCGCCAGCCTGACCGACTCCCGCCTCATGACCACCTACGACGCGGCCCGCACCGCCATCACCTCCATCCGTCTCCAGTCGGACAACGGACGCCGGACACCCCGGCTGGACGAGGTGTGGGACGGCTGGCGGCGGCTGAAGAACGTGGACAAGGTCCCCGGGGTCAGCGGCTGGATCTGCCTCGACAACACCGGCAGCGCGCACAACAAGGCGGTGCACGTCGTACGGCTCAACCCGGAGTGGGAACAGGGCCAGAGCAAGATCACCCTCGTCCGGGTGGCCTGGCCCGACGGCAAGCCCTCCCCCTCCACCTGCACCGCCCCCAGCCGCTGACCGCGCCCCGACTCCCGCCGCGCCGGGCTCACTTCGGACGCCGTGGCCGGGCGGTCGGGCGCCCGGCGAAGCGGAGGCGGGCCACCGGGCTGTCGGCTGTCGGGCGTCGTGCTAACGGCCCATCCCCAGCGGAGCGGCCGCGCGTGGAGGTGCACCACGATCCGGCGCTGGCCGAGCCGTTCACCGACGCGTACGAGGCGACGTGGTGGCGCGCCGTTCCGCACACGGAGCGTTCTCCAACCTCACGCCGATGCGTGGTGAAGGGCGAAAGCAGCCATCACCACATCGGTGATGCGGTTGGTTCCACAGTGGAGCTTTCGCGGGAGGCGCCACCCCTTGGGGATGGCAATGGCCTGTTCGCCGAGGCACCGGATCTTGGCGTGGGTGGTGTTGTGGCAGCGCTCCCACCGCCTGAGGCGGCGGCCCCGAAACGGGACCCCTGCTTCGCCCCGATGGTCGTCTTGGGCTACGGTCGTGCCTCCATGTCCGCGAGGGAGTGGTGCTGATGCCCCGCCATGTACTGGCCGCGATAGGCATGGACGGCGGGGAAATCGCGCGCGAGGAGCGCCCCGCCGCGCCATCGCTCGCCATGGTCGCCGCGTACGGGGATTTCCACGCCTGCGACTACGTGACCGTCTCCGAGGGGGAGTCCGTCGCCCTCTACGCCCGCTATCCCGGAGATATGTGGGACGCTGTGAGCCCCGGGACCGACGCTGTGACCGCCGACGAGTTGCGCCTGTGGTTCGAGCTCACTCACCACTACCCGGGCCCAGACGGGGCGGACCCGAGCCATCCGCTGGGCAGGGCCCCGCAGCCGGGTGCGGTCGGACGCATCGACGAGCGGCGCGCCATCGCCCTGGTCCAGGAGCACATCGCCACCGGCGGCCTGGACTACCCGACCCAGGGCCTGGTGGCGGATCGGTTCGCCGCGGGCTGGAGCGTATACGCGCCCGTCGACGTCGACGACAGCGATCCCATGGCGTTTCTCGACATGCCCGTCGGCCGTTCGGTGTTCATGGTCGGCGACACGGGGCGGATCAAGGAGGTCACCTCCGCGATCCCGCCCGAACAGGCCGACGCCCTGTTCACCGCGGAGGAGGCCTTCGTACGGCGTCCGCCCGCCGAGGAGGCGTTCATGAACGACCTCAAGGCGGAGTTCGAGCGCCTCGATGCCCGGTCCGGGCAGCCGGGCGCGATCGCTGACTTCACCGTCGTCGGTACCCCGCCCGAGGACGTGACGGCGGCCCGCGTGACCGCGCTGACCGACGAGATCGCCCGCCAGCTGGTGCTGTGCGGACCACAGCGGTGGGAGCGCATGGTGGCAGCGTTCTCCTGCGCGGTCTCCGCCGAGACGGCCGATCTGTGCTTCTGGCAGCACGAACGGCCCGTGGAGGCACGGGTGCCGGAGCGGATAGCCCTTCTCGTACGCCGCCAGCGCCATCTCGCGGCCGCCATGCCGGCCGGACCGTGGCTGCGTCTGCTGGTCGCCGTCACCAAGGGGCCCGGCGGCCAGGCCCAGGTCTCGACCCAGTACGACTACGGTGACGAGCGGCTCCCTGACGGGCAGCTGCTCGCCCCCACGCACTACCGCAACGACCTCGCCGCCTACCCGCGGGCCGGGGTACCGGCGTGGCTGCGGGCCTATGCCGGGGCGAACGGCCAGCGCACGGCATCCCCGCGCACGGCGCCTCCGCGATCCGCGGCCTCGCGCCAAGAGGCCCCCGAGCGCCCCTTCGTGGACAGTCTGGTCGGCTGGACGACACACGTGGTCGCCGACCAGCAGCGGATCACGTATGGCCGTGACTCGCTGGCCTGGGAGGAGATCGAGTGGGTCCGGTATCCCGTCTCGCGGACCAAACACCTGGGCTTCCTGTTCCCCTCCACGTACACCAACACGTACACGTTCGGCGTGGGCGGATACGGGAACTCACCGAAGAGCCTGGGAGATCTGACATGGAGCAAGGGCGGTAAGAGGGCACAAGCCCCCGAAGCGTGGCTGGCCTTGGTCGAGTTCGCGCAGCGCGTGCTCGAACCCCGGCTGCTCGCGGAGCGTCTCGACCTGATCCGGCGCGGCGGGTCGTTCACCGTTGGCGAGGTGCTCGTGCACCGCGGCGGGCTCACGCTGCGCGGGGTCATGGAGGCCGATTGGGGTTCGCTCACGGACGTCGAGGTCGCGGACGGCCTGGTGTGGATCCATGAGCGGGGCAGGCACCAGCCGGTGAGGGTGTCCCTCGGCAGCGCCAACGCCGTACTCCTGCCCCGCATCATCGCGGCCATGGCCGGCTGAGCCGCGGCTATCCGTGCAGGCGCCCCGAGACCCGCGTGATCTCCTCGGCGCTCAGCGGGTACGGGCTGCCGTACAGCAGCGGACCGGTGACGACGGCGGGACCGGTTACGGGCACCGCGCCGTGATCGGCCACGAGCCGGCTGACCACGGGGTTGGGCGGGCCGGAGCGCGCCCGACCCGGGCCGTCCTCGGCGTACCAGAGGGTGAGCTCCTCACCGAGCTTGGTGGAGCGTATGTGCTCCGAACCGAGAAGACGAGCGACCTCCTGCACGAGATCCATCCCGAACGAGGCGGTCTCTACTCGCTTGATGCCCCTGTCGGACACGAGCAGCAGGCCGGACGTCGCCTTGTTGCGCTTGAAGAGTCCCATCCCGTCACTCTACGGACGCGGCCACGTCAGCTGCCACCTCTTCCTTGGCCCCGCACGCGCCGGCCCCTCCCCGCGCGGTCCGCCTGGCAGTCCGCACCTGTTACGCGAGGCCGTCGACCTCCCGGCCGCGCTCGCGCCCACGCTGGAGCATGCCATGACGGCCGTGCGGAAGAAGGCATACGTGATCCTCGACGGCACCGTGCTGCCGATCGACCGCATCGCTGCCGACCAGCCCTACGGATAGGGCGTATCAGGGCGCGGGCCCCGCTGTCCGCGTCCCGTTCCGGGCGAGGGGCCGCGTGGATGGCGTCGCCGTCGCAACCGCGATCACGCCGATGTCCGCAGCCTCGGCGAACGTGCCATGGCCACCCTCAAGTGCCGGGGCTCCCGCGGAAACTCCGTTGCGGCACCACCCGGATCACAGCCGTCGTCCGTGCCGTCGTCGCGCTCGAACTCGCTACCCGATCAAGATGGAAAGGGTTCACGGAGTACCGACCCCTGACGCACCTGGCGCCGTCCCCTCCTGAGGAGCTGGCCCGCTAGGAGCCGGTCACGACTTCTGGTGGGTGGTGTGGAGTTGGGCGTCGGGGGTGGGGAGCCAGCTGTCGGCGGGGCGGTGGCGCCAGCCGTCCGCCGTGCCCAACTCCCGGGCGGTGGCGCGGAGTACGTCGAGTCCGGGGTGCCGGAGCCCGGCGCGCCAGACCAGGGAGACGGGGGAGAGCGGCCGCGGCGTGGTCACCGGGCGCAGCACCGTGCCGGGAACCTCGGTGAACACCTCGCTGGCCAGCACCAGCCAGCCGCGTTTCCGCACGAGCCGGGCGAACTCCGCCTCGCCCTCGATCCTCGGGAAGGGGTCGGCGGGCCGCGCCCCGGCGGCGGGTCCCGTGCCGTCCGCGAAGAGGGCGCGGGCGTACTCCGTCCACTCGACGGTGTCCGGGTTGCCCGCGCCGACGTAGAGGGTCTCTCCGGCAAGCCGGGCCGCCGGTATCCGGGGGAGCCGGGCGAGCGGGTGCTCCTCGGGCAGCAGGACCGCCACGCGCTCGTACCGGACCAGCGTGTGGTCGAGGGAGGCCAGCGTGGCGGGTGGCAGTCCGGCCACCCGCCCGAAGGAGGCGTCCAGTTCGCCGCTGAGCAGGGCGGTGGCGGCGCCGGTCAGGCCGCTGTGGTAGCGGGCGACGAACTCCAGGTCGGGTGCGGCGTCGCGGGCCGCGTCCAGGACGCGCTGGCCGGTGCTGACCGGGGCCGAGGCGTCCACCACCAGCGGGCGTTGCTCGCGGGAGCAGGCGGCGCGCAGCTCGTCGTGGGCGGTCAGGACACGGCGTGCGTACGGCAGCAACCGGGCGCCCTCGACGGTGAGTTCGGTGCGCCGGGTGGTGCGGGCGAACAGGGCGGCGCCGACACGGTGTTCCAGTCGCCGCACGTCGCGACTGAGGGCCTGCTGGGCGACGTGCAGCCGGTGGGCGGCCCGGGTGAAGTGCAGTTCCTCCGCCACGGCGACGAAGGCGCGCAGCTGCCGGGGGTCGATGTCGGCGGGGCCGAAGGGACCGGTGTGCCCGGGGGAGCTGACCGGTACCGGGCTGCTGGCGGGGTCCGCGGGGTCGGGGGGCATCGCGGCAGACTAACAACCGGAGTGCGTGAGTTGGCGGGAACCGGTGTTGGACCTCCGGAGGCCGCGCGACAAGGCTGGCGCCATGCCGCACGATTCCCCCCGCTCCTCCCCGCGCCCGGACCGCGCGGTCGTCCCCCTGCCCGCCGACGGCCGTACGCCGCCGGCGGAGCCCGTCCCGGCCGACGGGGGCCGCCCCGGCAGCCCCCGTCCGGCTCCCGCCACCAACTCCCCTACCAACACCGGACGTTCGGGCGCCGCCGAGGATG
Organism: Streptomyces sp. AJS327; assembly: GCF_013450295.1. Taxonomy (GTDB): domain Bacteria; phylum Actinomycetota; class Actinomycetes; order Streptomycetales; family Streptomycetaceae; genus Streptomyces. The sequence goes on along the minus strand of NZ_SKBR01000001.1, from coordinate 274,572 downwards.
GTCCCGGGCCTCCCCGGCGGCCCGGACAGTCCGGGGCGCCGACGGCCGCCTCCGGGCGGCGCGGGACGGTCACGCGGTGGGCCGCGCCGTACGGGCGGCTGTTCCGGCGGCCGGGCACGGTCGCGTTCACGCTGGGCAGCGTGCTCGCGCGGCTGCCGATGGGGATGTTCGGCATCAGCGCCGTGATCATGATCGCCGGGTCCCGGGGCTCCTACGCGCTGGCCGGGGCGGTGACCGCGACGGGTCTGGCCGCGACGGCGGTGGTGGCCCCGCTGACCGCCCGGATGGTCGACCGGTACGGCCAGGCGCGGATCGCGCTGCCCGCGACGCTCCTCGCGGCCTGCGGTTCGCTGGCGCTCGTCGCCTGTGTGCACTACGACGCCCCGCACTGGACACTGTTCGCCTCCTACGCGGCGACCGCCACCACCCCCAACACCGGGGGGATGTCCCGGGCACGCTGGGCCCACCTGCACCCCGGCGACGGGCCGGGCGGCGGCGCGCGCCACACCGCCAACTCGCTCGAACAGGCCCTGGACGAGATGTGTTTCATGCTCGGACCGGTCCTGGCCGCGCTGCTGTGCACCGCGCTCTTCCCGGAGGCGGGGACCCTCGCGGGGGTGGCGCTGCTCGTCGTCGGAATGGCGCTGTTCACCGCGCAGCGCTCCACCGAACCGCCGGCCGGACGCGGGGAGTCGGGCCGTTCGACGGGCCGGGCCCCGATCCGGCTGCCGGGCGTTCCGCCGCTGCTGGTCACCTTCCTGTGCACGGGCGCGGTGTTCGGCTCGCTGGAGGTGGTGACCGTCGGCTTCGCCGACTCCCGGGGCCAACAGGCCGCGGGTGGCGTGGTGCTGGCCTGCCAGGCCGCCGGATCGGGCCTGGCCGGGCTGGCGTTCGGCGCGCTGCGGCCCCGGCTGACCGCCGAACGGCGGCTGCCGCGCTGTGTCGCGGCGATGGCGGCCCTGCTGACGCTGCCGCTGCTCACCGCCTGGGGGCTGGGCAGTCTCCTGGTGCTGGGGGTGGCGCTGCTGGTCGCGGGGATGGCCACGGCGCCGACCATGGTGACCGGGATGACCCTCCTCCAGGAGCGCACCCCGGCCGCGCGGCTCAACGAGGGGATGACGCTCGCGGTGACCGCGCTGCTCTGCGGGGTGGCGCTGGGGTCGGCGCTCGGCGGCTGGGCCACGGAGCACTGGGCTCCCGCCCTGCCCTACGCGCTGCCCCCGGCGGCCGCGGTGGCGGCGCTGCTGACCACGTTCGTCCCGGCCGCCCGCCGCCTCCCCCGGGTGGGCTGAACCACCCGTGCGCGGCCCCGTGCGCGACCCCTGGCCGACCCCGGCCCTCGCCCCCGGCCCGGCCCCGGGTCCGTCGGCGGGCGTGCGGGGACGGAGTCCGGCTCCCGCCCCGGACAGGGGGCTTGGCCTGCGACGGCGTCATGTGGGGTGGGGCGGGCGGGAGTTGGGTGGCGGATGGTATCGCGCACGGGGGACCCCGGGAACCCGTCGCTGGTCGCCACATGTGAACTGGATTACTCCACACGTCTCAGCGAGACTGACCCCTGCCCGGAGGGCTGATCCGGCGTTCGGCCGGTCTCCCCCTCCGGGTGCCGCACGCCAGTCACCGCACAGGGCAGGGAGGCCACCCGTCCCATCGCGTGGTGGTCGGCCTCCATGAGGCTCATTGAGGGGAGCACCGGTACATGGCCAGACTCCAGCTCGACAGCGTGGTACACGACTACTACCGCGGCCATCAGCCCGTACGCGCGCTGGACGGGGTGTCGTTGAGCATCGAGGAGGGGCAGTGCGTGTCGGTGCTGGGCCCCAGCGGTTCCGGCAAGAGCACCCTGCTGCACCTGATGGGGGCGCTGGACGCGCCCTCCTCCGGGCGGGTGTTACTGGACGGCACCGAACTCGGCACGCTCAACGACGACCAGCTCTCGGACCTGCGCCGCAAACGGGTCGGATTCATCTTCCAGTTCTTCAACCTCCTTCCGGCGCTGACCGCCTGGGAGAACGTGGCGGTGCCCCGGCTGCTGGACGGCGAGAAGCTGGGCGACGTCCGGGAGGAGGCGGTGGCGCTGCTGGAGAAGGTGGGGATCGGCAAACGGGCCGACCACCGGCCGGGCGAGATGTCCGGCGGCCAGATGCAGCGCGTCGCGATCGCCCGTTCGCTCATCATGGACCCCACCATCCTGCTGGCGGACGAGCCGACCGGGAACCTCGACACCCGTACCGGGGACGAACTCCTCGACCTCCTCGCCGGGTTGGCGCACGATGACGCGCGCCGCTCGGTGGTGATGGTCACGCACAGCATGGACGCGGCGCTGCGCAGCGACCGTTCGGTGCTGCTGACCGACGGCGACATCGTCTCCGACGGTGTGCCGGAGGACGTGGTGGCGAAGTTCATCGGGGACGGGAGGGCCCGGTGATCCGGGGCGCCCGCGTGATCCTGTCCCGGCTGCGGCTCCTCAACTTCCGCTATCTGCGCCAGCATCCGGCACGTACCGCGCTCTCGCTCGGGGTGCTGACGGTCTCCGCCGCGCTGATCGTCTCCGTCCTCGGTATCTACGGTTCGGTCAGCGGCTCGGTGGGACGGCTGACCGGCCAGGTGGCGGGCGAGGCCGAACTGGAGGTCACCGGCCGTACCGACGGCGGGCTGAGCGCCGCGCAGGCGAAGCGCGCGGACGAGGTCGACGGGGTGGAGACCGCCGTTCCGCTGGTGCGCGCGCCAGTGCGGGTCGACGGGGAGCGGGTGCTGCTGTTCGGCGCCGACTCCCGGGCGTCCGCGCTGCGCAGCGACCTGAGCGAGATGACCGCCGAACCCTCCGGGAACGGCGGGGACTCGGCGCTGTTCGCCGGGCCGAACCTGGACGTGCCCGGGGACAAGCCGCTCGGGATCCAGTCGATGGCCGGGCAGACGCAGCGGATGCCGCTCGCCGGGGTGCTGAAGGGCTCGGCCGCCGGGCAGGTCAACGACGGCCAGTACCTGGTGGCGCCGCTGCCGGTGGCGCAGCGGCTGGCCGGGCTGGGTGACCGGGTGGAGTCGGTGCTGGTCGTCACCGAGAAGGGCGCCGACGCCGGGGCGGTTCGGGACCGGCTGGCGAAGGAGCTGGGGCCGCGGGCGTTCGTCTCGGACACCTCGTTCCGTACCGAGCAGGCCGACAAGGCGACGGCGCTGGTGCGGAACGTCACGCTGCTGGTGGCCTTCATGGCGCTGGTCGTGGCGGGCTTCCTGATCTTCAACTCGATGAACATGTCGGCGGCGGAACGCCGCGCGGAGATGGCCTCGCTGCGCGCGCTGGGCTCCCGGCGGCGGCCGATCATGCGGGACTTCCTGTTGGAGTCGCTGGTGCTGGCGCTGGCCGGGGCGGCGCTCGGCAGCGGCCTCGGCTATCTGATCGCGGGCGCGAGCGTCGACTCGCTGCCCCCGGTGATCACCGACGCGGTGGACGCGCGGATCACCACCGCGGTCCCGCCGAGCGCGGTGCCCGCCGCCGTCCTCGCCTGTGTGGGCGCGGGACTGGCGGCCTCCTGGCTGGCGGCGCGGCGGGTGTCGCGGGTGTCGCCGGTGGAGGCGATGCGCACCGCCGATCCGGCGGCCGACACCGGGGAGGGCGAGCGGCATCCGGGGCGGACGCTGACGCTGCTGCTCGGCGTGATCGCGCTGGTGATGGCGCTGGGGACGGCCCTCGCCTTCGACGACGAGCGGTCGTTCGGCAGCGGGGCGCTGTTCCTGGTGGGCGTGATCCTGCTGTCGTACGCGCTGATTCCGGAGGTGACGCGGCTGACGGCCTGGGTGGCCGCGCGACTGGGCGGCCCGGGCCGGATCGCGGCCACCGCCGTCGCGCGGGCGCCGCGCCGCGCCTGGGCGACCGGCATGACGGTGTGCCTGGCGGTGGCGATCGGCGCGGCCACCACCGGTGCCTCGCAGAACACCGTGGACGCCGCCTCGGAGAACGTGTCGACGCTGGCGGACTCGGACTTCGTGGTGCAGCGCGCCTCCGCCGACGTGCTGCCGGTGCGGCCGCTGATGCCCGCGTCGGACGGCGAGAGGCTCGCCGAGGTCAAGGGCGTCGAGCGGGTGGTCGCGGGCCAGTTCACCTACCTGAACCTGGACGACGAGCGGGCGCTGCTCCAGGGCGTCGGCGGGCCGAGCAACTCCACCGCCTACCGGCTGGCGGACGGCCCGGCCAGGAAGGCGCTGCGGGACGGTTCCGGCGCGGTGGTCTCGCGGGCGTTCGCGAAGGACAACGGGCTGGAGAGGGGTGACCGGCTGACGCTGCCCACCCCGAAGGGCGAGCAGCGGATCAGGATCGCGGACGTGGTCGACTACGTCAGCATGGACGCCGGGCTGGTCGCGCTGTCCATGGACCGGCTGGCCGAGTGGTACGGGCAGTCCGGCGCCTCCTTCTACGAGGTGCTGCTGGAGCCGGGGGCGGACGCGGGCGCGGTCCAGGAGCGGCTGGAGGCGGCGGCCGAGGCCCGGCCGTACCCGGTCAACGTGCTCACCGGGGACGAGGCGGTGGACGCGATGGAGACCGCGGTGCGGCAGATCCAGTCGCTGGCGCTGGCGCTCCAGTGGGTGATCGCCGGGGTCGCGGCGCTGGCGCTGCTGAACACGCTGATGCTGGCGGTCGTGGAGCGGCGCCGGGAGCTGGGCATCCTGCGGGCGCTGGGCGGCAGCGGCCGCTACGTGCGCCGGGTGATCCTCGCCGAGGCGGCGGCGGTGAGCCTGGTCGGCGGGGTCGCCGGGGTGCTGGTCGGCAGTGTGCTGCACGCGCTGTCGACGCGGGTGATGGCCACGTCCGTCGCGATGGAGATCCCGTTCGAGGTGGCACCGGCCGCGCTGGCGCTGGCCGTCGGGGCGATCGTCATCGCGATGGCGGGTTCCGTCCCACCGGCGCGGCGCGCCGGGAAGCTCAACGTGGTGCGGGCCATCGGCTATGAGTGACCGCGGTCGCCCCGGGCGCCTTCGACACCACCGTACGGTCAAGCAGCGGGCGGCCGGGGCCGTGTGGCGGCCGCCCGCGGACGAGGGGAGCAACCGTGCCGCGTAACGCGCCGGGACCAGCACCACACCAGATACCGGGTCTGCTGCGGCTGGCCGTCTCCGACCCGCTGCGGTCGATGTACCAGACGGTCAGCCGGTACGGGGACGCGGTGCGTATCCCGTTCGCGCCGGGGCGGAACATCCATCTGTTCTGCCGTCCGGAGCACGCCGAGCACATCCTGGTGGCCCGGCAGCAGCGGTACGGGAAGGCGTTCACCTACCGTCCGCTGCGCGAGTGGATCGGGCTGGGCCTGATCACCAGCGACGGTGAACTGTGGGAACGGCAGCGGCGGTTGATCCAGCCGCTCTTCTCGCACCGGCGGGTCTCGACGCTCCAGCCGCTGATGGTGGACGCCATCGAGCGGATGCTGCGCGAGTGGGACGAGCGGCCGGAGGGCTCCGTGGTGGACGCCACGGAGGAGATGAGCGGGATGACGCTGGACATCGTGGGCGCCACGCTGTTCGGCGCGGACCTGACCGCCGACCGGGACCGGATCTACCACGCGGTGGAGACCCTCCAGGACGCGGTCACGAAGGTCATCAAGAACCCGCTGACCTGGGTCTCGGCGAAGGCGGCCCGGCGCACCAGCCCGGGTTTCCGGCAGTGGGACCAGGCGAAGGCCACCATCGACGAGGTGGTCACCCGGGTCATCGCGGACCGCCGGAGCGGCCGGGCGGAGAGCGACGGACGGGACCTGCTGGACGCGCTGCTCAACGCCCGGCACGAGGACGGCACCGGGATCGGGGACGTCCAACTGCGGGACGAGATCGTCACGTTCTTCATGGCGGGACACGAGACCAGCGCCAACTGCCTGGCCTGGACCCTGTATCTGCTGTCCACCTCCCCCGCGGCGCGCGAACGGCTGGAGGAGGAGGTCGACTCGGTGCTGGCGGGCCGCGCCCCCACCCAGGAGGACCTGGACAAGCTGGTGTGGACGCGGGCGGTGCTGAGCGAGTCGATGCGGCTCTACCCGCCGGTGTGGACGGTGGAGCGGGACGCGATCGCCGAGGACGAGGTGGCCGGGGTGCCGGTCTCCGCTGGCAGCACCGTCATCGTCCCGCCGTACCTGGTGCACCGGCATCCGGGGGTGTGGAGCAGCCCGGAGGCGTTCGCGCCCGAACGGTTCCTGCCCGAGCGGTCCGGGGAGCGGCACAAGTACGCCTTCATCCCGTTCGGCGGCGGACGGCGGGGCTGTATCGGCAACGCCTTCGCGCTGATTGAGGTGGTGGTGGCGCTGGCGATGATCACCCAGCGCTACCGGCTGGACCTGCTGCCCGGTTTCGACCCGGTGCCGAAGGTGACGGTCACCCTGCGGCCGCCGCAGGAGATGGCGATGGCGCTGCGCCGCAGGGCGTGAGGGCCAGGGGCCCGGAGGGGCGCGGGGAGCGGTGGAGCGACGCGAAGGGGGAACAGGTGTCACCGGAGTCACAGGACGCGACGCGGTCCGGCGAGCCGCGGGAGGCGGCCAACTCGCCGGACACGTCCGGAGGTTCGGCACGGCGCTCAGCAGCCGACGCGGCGCGGCGCGCGCTGCCGGGCGGGGTGCCGGGGCCGCCGCGGCGGGCGGCGCCCGGGCTGCTGGCCGCGATCGGCCGCGATCCGCTGGCCGCCGCCATCGGCCTGTACCGCGAGTACGGGGACCGGGTGCGGATCCCGATCCCCGGCCACCCGTTGTTCCTGCTGAGCCATCCGGCCCACGCGGAGCACGTGTTCGTCTCCCGGCAGGACAACTACCGGAAGGCGGCCACCTACAAGCCGCTGCGGATCTTCCTCGGCGACGGGCTGGTCACCAGTGAGGGCGCGCTGTGGGAGCGGCAACGCCGCCTGATCCAGCCGCTGTTCGGCTACCGCAGGGTCAGCGCCCTGCAACCGGTGATGGTGCGCAACACCGAGAAGACGCTGGCGGAGTGGGAGCGGCTGCCGGACGGGCGGCTGGTCGACGCGTCGGAGGCGATGAGCCTGCTGACGCTGAACATCGTGGGCGAGGCGCTGTTCGGCGCCGACCTGACCCGTCCGGGGGCGCGGATCTCGTCCTCGGTGACCGGGATGCAGGACTTCGCGGTGACCGCGATGCGCAACCCGCTGCTGCTGCCCGCGCCGATGCTGGGGCTGCGCACCACCCCCGGCTACCGCAGGTGGCGGGCCACGGTCCGGGCGATCGACGAGGTGGTGGAGCGGCTGACCGCGGAGCGGCGGGCGGCCCCCGCGCGGGAGGACGAGCGCGACCTGATGGACGCGCTGCTCAACGCCCGCTACGAGGACGGCGGTCAGATCAGTGACCGCCAACTCCGGGACGAGGTCGTCACGTTCCTGATGGCCGGGCACGAGACCAGCGCCACCACGCTGACCTGGGCGCTGTACCTCCTGGCCGCGCACCCCTCGGCGCGGGAGCGGCTGGAGGCCGAGGTGGACGCCGAACTCGGCGGCGCCCCGCCGTCGGTGGCGGACCTGGACCGGCTGCCGTGGACCAAGGCGGTGCTGAGCGAGGCGATGCGGCTCTACCCGCCGTTCTGGACGCTGGAGCGGAACGCGGTGGAGGACGACGAGGTGGACGGGGTGCCCATCCCGGCGGGCAGCACCGTCGCGGTGCCGCCGTACCTGGTGCACCGGCACCCCGAGGCGTGGGACAACCCGGAGGGCTTCTCGCCCGAGCGGTTCCTGCCCGGCGGCGGGGCCGAACGGCACCGGCACGCCTTCATCCCGTTCGGCAGCGGGCGGCGCGGCTGTGTGGGCAACACCTTCGCGCTGATCGAGACGGCGGTGGCGCTGGCGATGATCGCCCAGCGGTTCCGGCTGGACCTGGTCCCCGGTGGGGTGCCGAAGCTGCAACCGACCGTCACACTGCGTCCGTTGGGCGGCCTGCGGATGGTGCTGCGCCGCCGCTGAGGCCGGGAGCGCGAGGGGGCCGTCACCCGTGGTGGGTGACGGCCCCCTCGCGCTCCGCTCGCCGTCCGCCGCTCGCGCCGACCGTCAGCGCCGGTCGTCAGCGGGGGCGGTCTACGGCCAGGGCGTGTCCAGCACGTGGTCGAGCCCGAGCTTGTAGCGCGCGTCGTCCGCCTTGCGCAGCAGCCGGAACTCCGGCGGCGCGTACAGGTCGTGCGTCACGCAGCCGTCGGCGTCCGAACCGGCCGCCTCCAGCAGGGCGTTGACGGCCCGCTTCGCGGTCTCGTTGGCGCCCTCCATGGTGGCGCAGCTGAGGTTGTCGCGAACGTAGTCGGCGGCGAGGAAGAGGTTCCCGATGGCGCTCGCCGGTTCCGGACGGGCGTCCCAGGAGCCCACCACCGAGACGATCAGCGGTTCGTCGTTGCGGGCCGTGGAGCCGTCGCCGGGGTGGGTGATGGCCGGGTCGAGGTGCCAGGACCGCACGGCGGACTCCGGCAGCACCGTGCGGCCGGTGTCCTCCAGCGCCGCGCGCATCTGGGCGAGGGTCTCCTCGGCGATCTCCTCGGGGGTGCACTCGCGGGCCGGCTTCTTGTACACGATGCCGGGGTTGTCCCAGTGCGCGATGTTCACCGACACGCACTCGCGGGCGCTGCCGTCGCCGTAGTCGGCGGCGAGGTCCCGGTCCCAGTTCTGCGCCTGGCTGTAGGAGACCAGCGCCCAGGGCGAGTCGACGTAGTCGACGAAGCCGTTCACCACGGGCGTGGGTTTGTCCAGGTAGAATTGGATGCCGTTCATCCACTCGGTGCGCAGCTCGTCCATCCTGGCCAGCGCGGGGTCCGCGGAGCGCACCTCGGCGCTCCACAGCTTCCGGGCCCGCTCGGCGGGGATGGCGCAGACGTACCAGTCGGCGGTGACGTTCCGCCGCCCGCCGCTGGCGTCGCGGACCCGGGCGCCGGATATCCGGCCGTCGGTGAGGGACAGGCCCTCGACCTCCCAGCCCACCCGGAAGGTGACGCCGCGCTCGCGGAGGTACTCGACCCAGGGGCCGATCCACACCTCGCTGGTCGGGCCGTCCAGCACCCGGCCCATGTGCTCGGTGCTGCCCTTGCCCGCGAGGGAGTAGAAGTACAGCTCGGTGAGGATGCCGGTGGCGCGGGCTGAGGCCATGTCGGGACGGGAGGCGACCAGCGCGGTGGTCAGCCCCTCGACGAACATCTTGCGGTACTCCTCGCTCATCCGCTCGGTCCGCATGAAGTCCTGCCAGGTGGTCTTCTCCCACTGGCCGTGCCGCCGGGCCTGCCCACTGGTCGCGAAGATCGCCATCTGCCGGGCGAAGAACAGCAGTTCCCGCATCGGCAGCGCGGTGACCTGCTGGAGCATCGCCACGATCAGGCGCTGGAACTCCTCCGGGGTGGGGAGGTCCTTCGCGGCGGACTCCAGCTGGAGGTCCTCCCGGCCGCCGGTACGGGAGTACAGCACGCCCTCGACCGGCCGCAGATGGTCGTGGACGCTGCCGCCGGAGGCGCCCGGGACGCGCTCCATCGTCTCGGGCAGGTGGCGGTAGAAGCCGGGGACGAAGCGCCAGCCGTGCTCGCCCGGTAGGTCCTTCCGGCCGCCGGTGCCACTGCCCTTGAACGGGATGGAGCGGGACTTGCCGCCCAGCTCCTTGCGTTCGTAGACGGTGACCCGGAAGCCGCGTTCGGCCAGCTCCTGCGCGGCGGTGAGCCCGGCCACGCCGGCGCCGAAGACGGCCACCTCCCGGCCCTTGGCCTCGGCCGCCCGCGCGCTGCCCGCGGTGGAGGCCCCCAGCCCGAAGGCGGCCACCGCACCGGCGCCGACCGCTCCACCGACGAACCGCCGTCTCGACGCGTGCTCCAAGGGGTTCTCTGACACCGGGGCCTCCTCGCTCCGTATCCGCTCCGTAAACCCGCTCACGAAAGATCATGGCGCCGTCTCGCGCGAAAGTGACCGTACCGGGCGTCTGGTACGCGTCAAGCGGGAGATCTACGCTAAGGCTACTCCGATTCTTTCTCACCCTTTCCGACCTAAGGAGAACCGGCGGTGCCCACCAGCAAGTGGCGTAGGACTCTCAACGCCGCATTCGGACAACCCGATCCCACCGCGCACGCGCTTCTGCTGCGGGACTCCCAGGCTTTCGCCAGGACGCATTTTCTGCACGCGGCAGCACATTTGGGACTGTTAACGGAATTGCGCACTCCGAATTCCGCCGACGGGCTGGCCGAACGACTGGGAATCACCCGGCACCAGCAGTTCCGGCTCATGCTGGAACTCGGTGTTTCCGTGGGCGAACTGAGCGAGAGCGGAGGCAGCTACCGGCTCCGGGGCAAGCGCGCCAAGGCCCTGGTCGGCCGGAACGGCAGCGTGCTGCGCGCCCTGATCGACGAGCAGGTCGAGTACCACGGCTCGGTCTACCGCCACCTTCCCGAGCGGCTGCGCGGCGGCGAGTTGGGCGACTACCTCGGCGAACACGCGGGCACCATCGCGGAGTCCTCGCGGATCGCGGAGAGCGTCGTCGCGGGGTACGTCACCGACACCGTCCAGGAGGTGCCCGGCACCCGGGTCCTCGACCTCGGCTGCGGCAGCGGCGTCTACCTGCGGGCCGCCTCCCGCAAGCCCGGCACCAGCGGCACCGGACTCGACGTCCAGCCCGCCTCGGTCGAGTTGGCCCAGGGCAACCTCAAGCGCTGGGGCCTGACCGACCGGTTCGAGGTCCGCCAGGGCGACATGCGCGAGGCCGAGCTGAACGGCCCGTACGACGTCGTGCTGTTGATGAACAACATCTACTACTTCGCGCCGGAGGAACGGCCCGAGCTGTTCCGCACCCTGCGTGCGGCGCTGCGCGAGGGCGGCACCCTGGTGCTGGTCTCGATGTTCCACGGCACCAGCGTCAGCGCGCTCGGGCTCGACCTCGTCCTCGCCTGCACCCAGGGCTGTTACGCGCTGCCCCGGGCCGAGGACCTCGAACCGGAGCTGCGCGAGGCCGGGTTCGGCCAGGTGCGGACGGACCAGCTGATGGCCGGCCAGAGCCTGCTGGGGATGCGCGCGTGCTGAGTCCCCGGTCCGCCCGGTGGGCCCCACCCCCGGTTTCCACCCCGGTTTTCCGAGCAATCGGCATGGGAAACCGGGGAGTTGGCCGCAACGGCCTTGCGTGGCCCTCACGGAAGTGCAAGTGTGGGGGCCGTTCGTTGTCACTCTCAGGCGCTGAGGATTCTCATGTCCGACCGTAGCCCGACATGGTGAGCGCGAAAGAAAAGCCCGATGTCACCATTGTCGGTGGCGGGCTCGCCGGTCTGGCCACCGGCATTGCGCTGGCTGATTCCGGATTCGACACGGCCATTGTCGAAGCACGCCGCAAACCGGCTTCCGATGTGTTCGGATTCCTGCTCTGGCCCCCTGGCACCCGCACCCTGCGCTGGTTAGGCGCGCTGCCCGAGGCCGCCAAAGCGGGTTCCGAACTGGAATCCCTCACCTGGTTCGTCTCCGGAAAGAAGGACACCTGGCTGAGCGTCCGGCTGGACGAACTCGGCTGCGGCACCTTCCTCGGAATCCTTCCGTCCCGGCTGGAGGAGATCCTCCGCGACACGGCGCTCCGCGCCGGGGTCCGCATCCTGGACTCCGTCGAGGACTGGAGCCTGGTGCGCGAGCGCGCCTCCTGGACGCTGCGCGCCGAACGCGCCGACGGCCCGGTGGAGTTGCGCACGCCGCTGCTGATCGGCGCGGACGGCGCCAACTCGCGGCTGCGCGAGGAACTCGGCCTGGCCTCCTCGCGCTGGCAGCCCTCCGGGCAGGTCATCGTCACCGGCGTCGGCGGCCCGCTGCCCAGCCGGGAGTCCCGGCAGGCGCTGTCGTCCACCGGCTCCGGCGGCTGCGTCAGCCTCGGTGAGGAGCACAGCTGGCTCTACACCGTGGCGCACGAGTCCGAGGCCACCGACCCCGAGCGGACGCTGCGGCACTACGCCTCCCTCGACCCGGAACCTGCCGCCGCCTTCGAGCAGGTGCGGCGGACGGCGGTGGTCCGCCCGTGGAACATCACGGTCCCCCGCTGGTCGACGGACGGCGCGCTGCTGATGGGCGACGCCGCCCACGGCATGCTGCCGCACTTCGGCCTCGGCGGCTCGCTCACCCTGGAGGACGTGCCGATCCTCCGCGAGGTGGTGGAGGAGGCGCTGCGCACCGGGGACACCTGCGCCGCCCGGCTCTCCGCCTTCCAGCAGCGCCGCCGCGCCCGCGTCGCGTACGCGCAGCGCACCTCCAACCAGTGGGCCCGGCTGCTCAGCAACCGGGCGCCCGGCATCCAGACCGCCCGTGACCTCGCGGTGCGCCGGCTGGTGAAGGACATGAGCCTGGTGGAGCGCTTCTACCGGGAACTCGCCTCACCGTCCGTCCCGGCGCTCAGCACCCGGATGCGGATGCTGCTCCTCTGACGGCGGGGTGTGCGCCGGACGCCCGGCGCACGCCCGTCCCGTCTCCCCGGGGCACGGGCCGCCAGCGGCCCGAACGGACCCCAACGACCGGCCACCGGCCGCGCGTTGGCGCTCCGCCCACGGCCCCGGGACCGCGCGGGGACCGCACCGCCGGTCCCACCGTCCGACCATCCATGAACGACCTATCGGGTGAGGTATGGCCAAGCGAGGAACAGCCGCCGTCGTCGGCGGCCGAGGATTCATCGGCGGCGCCATCGTGGAGGCCCTGCGGGCCACCGGCTGGGACGTCACCGTCGTCACCCACAACCAGCGGCTCGCGGCGCACCACGCCGGCTACCGCTGGGGCGACATGCTCGACCCGACCACGCTCGGGCCCGCCGTCGAGGGCGCCGACGTGGTCGTGCAGAGCGCCAACTTCCCCAACTACCCCTTCGAACGACCGCAGTTGCGGCACACCTTCCTGGAGTACGACGGGCTCGGCACCGAACGGCTGGTCCGCGCCGCCCGGGACGCCGGGGTGCGCCGGTACGTGTTCATCTCCGGTGTCGGCGTCACCGAGAACCCCAGCAAGCCGTACTACCGCGCCATCCGCCGTGGCGAACAGGCCGTCACCGAGTCCGGGATGGAGCACCTGGTGGTGCGTCCCGCCTTCGTCTACGGCCCCCGCGACAACGGCATCAACCGGATCATCCGGGCCGCCCGCGCCCTGCCGGTGCTGCCGCTGCCCCAGGGCGGCGACCAGCTCCACCAGCCGGTGTTCGCGGACGACATCGGCACCGTCGTCAGCCAGGCGATGGACAGCGACGGGCCGCAGGGCACCTTCGAGATCGGCGGCCCCGACCGGATGTCCATGGCGCACATGCTGCGCACCGCGCTCGACCTCGTGGGCCGCGGCCGCCGCGTCGTCACCGTGCCGGACCGGGTCTCCCGGCCCGGCGCCCGGCTGCTGGCCAAGCTCCCCGGGCCGCTGATCACCCCGAACGCGCTGGACTTCATGGTGGAGGACTTCGTCGCCGACACCGAGCCGCTGCTCAAGGAGTTCGACCTGCGGCTGACCCCCTTCGAGGAGGGCCTGCGCGACTACCTGGTGCCCTGACGCACCGGGCGCCCGGGCCCTGACGGCCCGGAACACCACCGCCCCCGCCCCGGTCCGGCCGCGTCCGCGCGCCCGGACCGGGGCGCGGACGTCCCGGGCGCCGGGCGTCCCCGGCCGGGAGTTCGGGCCCGGCCGGGCGCCCTGCCTCCGGCGGGTGGTCAGTCGGTGGGGGCGGCGGCCCCGGCGACGGCCTCGGCCCGCAGGGTGTGCCGGGCGATCTTGCCGGTCGCGGTGCGCGGCAGGTCGTCCACCACCCGCAGGACGCGCGGCCGCTTGTAGGCGGCCAGCCCGTCCCGGACGTGACGGCGCAACTCGCGGCGGAGCGCCGCCGCGTCCGGCGGGTCGGCCGCTTCCGGGGCGCCGTCGCCGTCCCGGGTGCTCTCCGGTCGGACGTAGGCCACGATCTCGGTGGTGGCGTGTGCGCCGGGCACCCCGATCACCGCGCACTCCCGGACGGCCGGGTGCCGCAGCAGGCAGTCCTCGATCTCGGTGGGCGCCACCTTGTACCCGCCCGCCTTGAGGACGTCGTCGGAGCGGGCGACGAACCAGAACACCCCGTCCTCGTCCCGGCTGAGCTGGTCACCGGTCCGCGTCCAGCCGCCCACCATGGTGGCGACGGACGCGGGGTGGTTGTTCCAGTAGCGGGCCGCGTTCGCCTCGGACCGCACCCAGAGGTGGCCGATCTCGCCCGGGCCGAGCCGCCGCCCCTCCTCGTCCCGCAACTCCGCCTCGAAGCCCGGGACCAGGGTGCCGGAGCTGCCGGGCGGGGTGGTCCCCGGCTCCGTCGCGATGAAGATGTGCAGGCACTCCGTGGAGCCGAGGCCGTTGAGGATCTCCAGTCCGAACCGCTCGCGCCAGCGGTCCGCGAGGCTGGCGGGCAGCGGCTCCCCCGCCGAGACGCAGAGCCGGACGCTCGACAGGTCGACGTCCGCGCCCCGGTCGGCCACCGCGAGCATCGCGGAGTACAGCGCGGGCACCGCGCACAGCACCGTGGGGCGGCCCCGGGCCACCAGCCGCAACAGCCGGGCGGCGTCCGCCGTCTCGGGCATCAGCAGGGTGCTCGCCCCGGCCGCGAGCGGGAAGAGGAAGGAGTTGCCGAAGCCGTAGCCGAAGGACAGCTTCGCCCCGGACAGGCAGCGGTCGGAGGCGGTCAGCCCGAGCCGGGTCGGCAGCCCCTCCAGCAGCGCCAGCAGCCCCCGGTGCAGGTGGACCACGCCGCGCGGCGCCCCGGTACTGCCCGAGGTGTACTGGATGACGGCCGTGTCGTCCAGACTGGTCGGGCTGATCGGCCGGTCCTCGGACTCGCCGGACAGCACCGCGTCCAGCGCGGGCTCCTCCGCCCCCTCCGGCGGTTCGCCCAGCACCCACACCCGGCGCGGCCAGCTCGCCTTCGCCAGCCCGGCCGCGCCGGGCGCCGCCCGTACGGTGGCCAGCTGCTCGGGTCCGGCCACCGCCAGCAGCGGACGGCAGTCCGCGAAGACCCGGGCGAGGTCGTCCGAGGTCAGCTGGGTGGCGAGCGGCACCGGGACCGCGCCGATCCGCAACAGGCCCAGCACACAGGCGAGATAGTCCGGGGTGTCCGGAGCGACCAGGGCGACGCGCGTCTCGTACCCCGCCCCGGCGGCGGCGAAGGCGTTCGCCGCCTGGCAGGAGCGGCGGTGCAGCTCGCGGTAGGTCCACGTCTCGTGCTCGGTCCGTACACACACCGCCTCGCCCCGCCCCTCCTCCAGGTGGACGTCGAGGAAGCGGTGGACGCTGTTGCCGTCACCCACGGGGGCGACGGGGGCTGGAGTCACGCTGGTTCACCTCCGGTGAGCGGGGACGTACGGGACGGGACGGACGGATGACGGGACGGGCCACGCGGGGCGGTCAGTTCGCGTGGGACGGGCCGGGCGGGCCGGACGCCGGAGACGGGTCCGCCGCGGGAGCCGCGCCGAACAGGACGGCGGCCGCGTAGCCGCGCGGGTCGAGCGCGAGCACCATCACCCGCCGCACCGCCCGGTGTTCGGGCTCCCGCACCACCGTCAGCGGCGCCAGCGCGGGATCGAGGACGCGCAGACCCGCGGTGCCGGGCAACAGCCCGTACCGCAGGGCGAACACCGCGACCGCGGACTGCACCGCGCCCGTCGCGCCCGCGCAGTCCCCCAGCGCGCCCTGCACCGCGCAGACCGGCGGCCCCCCGGTGCCCAGCGCCGCGACCGACGCCGCCTCCGCCGCGTCCAGCACGGGACAGCCCGGCGCGGACAGCACCACGGCGTCCACCTCCCCGGGCTCCGCCCCGGCCTCCGACAGCGCGGCGACCATCGCCCGGCGGCCCGGCTCCGCCCCACCGAACGCGGAGCCCGCGCCGAGCAGTTCGGCCAGCGCGGGGGCGCCGCGCCGCCGCGCCGCCGCCGCGTCCTCCAGGACCAGCGAGACCGCGGCCTCCCCCGGCAGCGCCCCGGAGCGGTCGCGGTCGAAGGGACGGGCCGCGCGGACCGTGCCGAAGGCGGGGTCCTGGGAACGGCGGGCCCGGACCTCCGGGTCGGTGAGCAGCTGCGCTCCCCCGGCGATCATCACGTCGGCGACTCCGGAGCGCACCACCCGCGCCGACTCGGCCAGCGCGTCCAGCGCGGCGGCCCGCCCGGTGGCCAGGGTGAGGTTCGGCCCGGCGGCACCGGTGCGGATCGACACGACCGAGGCGGGGGCGTTCAGCCCGGTCTGCGGACCCTGCGCCGGGTTGACGCGGGCCACCCCGCGCTCCAGCCGCCCCGCGAACAGGCCGACGTAGTCCTCCAGTCCGGCCGAGGTGGTGCCCGCGGCCACACCCGTCGACGGGTCGCTCTCCCGGCCCCCCTGACCGGCCTGACCGGCCTGACCGTCCGGCAGTCCGGCGTCCCGGCGGGCCGCGACGGACGCGACGGTGAAGGCGGTGCTCTCCCGGCTGAGGGTGCGCAGCCCGCGCTTCCCGAGCGTCTCCTCCGGCGCGTAGGCCGGGAGCCCGGCCAGCAGCACCGGCTCCAACTCCGCGAGGCCCGGCGGGGGTTGGGGCACCCGCTCGCTCAGCGGGGCGCTGCCGCCCCCGGCGGAGACGACCAGCGACCAGAGCGCGTCCGCGCCGACCCCCACGGCGGTGACGGCACCGACACCGCTGACCACCACCCCGCTCATCGGCTCGCCTCCGGTGCGGTGAACACGAGACAGCAGTTGTTCCCCCCGAAGCCGAAGGCGTTGTTGACGGCGGCCCGCACCGGAGTGTCCCGGGCGGTCTTCCGGACGAGGTCGAGCGGCTCGGCCAGACAGGCCGGGTCCGGGGTGTCCACGTTCGCGGTCGGCCAGACCACCCCGTCCCGGACGGCCAGCGCGCAGGCGACCGAGGCGATGGCCCCCGCCGCCCCCTGCGCGTGCCCGAGCAGCGACTTGAGGGCCGTGACCGGCAGCGGCGCGGCGCGCCCGCCGAACACCTCGGTCAGCGCCCGCGCCTCGGCCGCGTCGTTCGCGGGGGTGCCGGTGCCGTGCGCGCTGACGAGGTCCACGTCGTCCGGGCCGAGCCCGGCGGCGTCCAGCGCGGCGCGCAGCGAACGGACCGCACCCAGCCCCGCCGGGTGCGGCGCGGTCATGTGGTGGGCGTCGGAGTACGCGCCGTGCCCGGCGACCACGGCGTAGGGCACGGCGCCCCGGCGCCGCGCTCCCTCCTCGGACTCCAGCAGCAGCACCCCGGATCCCTCCCCGAGCATCATCCCGATCCGGTGCGCGTCGAAGGGCCGCACCGCCTGCGGGGCCAGCGCCCGGAAGCTGTTGAACATCAGGAACATCGACTCGGACAGCTCGTCCGCGCCGCCCGCCACCATGGCGTCGGCGCGGCCCTCCGCCACCGCCTCGGCCGCGTGCGCGACGGAGCCGTTGCCCGCCGCGCAGGCGGTGGGCAACAGCAGATGGGGACCGTGCAGCCCGAAGCGCTCGGCGGGCAGCCCGCTCACCCGGAACGGGTCGTGCGCGGTGACCGGCGGCAGCGCCGGGACCTCGCCCGCGTGCAGCCGGGCCAGCGGCCCCTCCAGCCCCGGCCGGTTGCCGACCACGATGCCGAAGGCGGCGCCGATCCGCTCGGCCGGGTAACCGCCGGGCAGCCGCCGGTCGTCCGCGTCGAGCAGGCCGCCGTCGCGCAGCGCCATCCGGACGGCGCTCAGCGCGAAGGACTCGCTGCGGGTCAGCGGGCCGGTGCCGGGCTCCTCGCCCGGGATCCAGCCCGCGATCTCACCGCCCCGGTGCGTGAGGCAGTCCGCGGTGTCGAACAGCGAGACCTCTCCGGTGCCCACCCGGCCCTCCCGCACCGCGGGCCAGAACTCCGCGGTTCCGGTGCCGAGGGCCGAGACCACACCGAGGCCCGTGACGACCACGCGGCGGCGCACCGTCACTTCTCCAGCGCCCGCTGGCTGTACTCCACGGCGGCCCGCACCGAGACGATCTCGACCTCCTCCTCCACGGTGAAGACCACGCCCAGCTGCTCCTGGAGCACCGAGACCAGCTCCAGGCGCTGGATGGAGTCCCCACCCACGGCCTCGAACGCGGTGTCGTCGGCGAGCTCCCCGGGCTCCAGCTCGAATATCCTCAGCGCGCTCTCCCGTACGACCGCGCGGATCTCGCCCTCCGTCATCGGGCTCTCCCTTCCATATCCAACCCTTCCCGCCCGGTGGCGGCCACCGCTCCGGCGGTCCGCGCCCCAGCCTCCAGACCGTCCCCCCGGCGGCCCGAACTCCCGGTGTGCTCCCGGCGATCCGGGCGGACCAGCGTGACGACGGCCCGCACGGTCTCCCGCCGCACCCCGGCGGACCAGTGCATCCGCTGGGTGGCCGCCCCCCAGAAGGCGACGACGCAGCCGACCGCGAGCGCGGTCGACCAGCCGGGCGCGTACAGCAGCGAGGCGACCGCGAGCGACAGCATCCAGTACTGGTAGAAGAACTCGCGGGTGGCGAGGCGCTCCTCGGCCGAGGAGGCGCGCCACAGACAGCGGGCGAGCGCGGCGCCCACGGGTATCAGCAGCAGCCAGAGCCAGAAGCGCGGCGGGAAGCGCCCGGCGAGCACGAAGACCGTGACGAGCAGGTACGTCGAGCCGACCATCACGGCGGCCAGCCAGGGACCGAACCGGCGCACCAGGTCTATCCAGGCACTGTGGTAACCGATCCGGGCGTCCCCCGCGAGGTCGGTGAGGTCCTTCGCGCCGCCCAGCGCCAGCAGGGTCACCATGCCGACGACGAAGAACGGCAGCGGGTAGCCGGTGAACTCCCGCCACACCTCGGCGTCCCAGTGCCGCTGGGCCAGCACCCAGCCGATCACGAAGGTGCCGCCGAAGTGGAAGGTCAGCAGCAGCGGCGCCAGATAGCGGTTCCGGGACAGCCGCAGCCCGTAGGAGTAGTTGACGCCGCTGACCCCGGCCAGCAGCAGGAACAGGGCGAGCACCGGATCGGGCCACAGCACCAGCAGCAGGGCGTCCAGCAGCGCGACGGCGATCCACGCCGCTATCCCCGCGCGGCGCAGGTTGCCGAAGCCGACCCGAAGACATATCGCGGTGCGCTCGGGTCGGTTGACCTCGTCCTCGGTGCGGTCGGCCAGCCGGTTAAGGGCCTCGGTGCCCAGCCCGTGCGCGAACCAGTACCCCGCCCCCACCAGCACCCACTGCCAGCGGGCCTGCCCGGCGGCGGCGAGCGCGGTGTAGAAGGGCAGGAAGTACAGGGCCGCGAACCGGACACTCGTGGCACGCAGGAGTGCGGTTGCTCTGCTCAATCGACCGCAACCCCACCGCTCGTGACGACCGCGACGGCCCGGGGGACCCTCGCGGTCCCGGGTATCGCGGGAACTGTGTCGCGCTGCCTCATCGAATCCCCCGGCTCATCCCGCGCGGTGGGCCACGGCCACGCACATCGCCGCCAGGCCGTCGCGCGCGGGGCCCTCCGGCAGGGGTGCGAGGGCGTCCTTCGCCCGCTGGACGTACGTCTCCAACTGCTCCCGGGTACGGTCCAGCGCCGGATGCGAGCGCAGCAGCCCCAGCGCCTCCTCCCGGGCGTCGTCGTCGAGCCCGTTCCCCTCGGGGACGGACTCCAGCAACTCCCGCAGCCGGTCACTGGCCGGACCGGTGTCGCGCACCGCGTAGAGCAGCGGGAGCGCCGGGGCGTTCTTGTTGAGGTCCGCGCCCGGCCGCTTACCGGACTTCTGCGCGCTCTCCGAGAGGTCCAGCAGGTCGTCGGTGATCTGGAAGGCGACCCCGAGCGCCTCGCCGAACCGCTCCAGCGCCCGCACCGCGGTCTCGTCCGCGCCGGAGGTCAGCGCGCCGAGCCGGACACAGGAGCGCATCAGCGAGGCGGTCTTCTCCGTCGCCATGGTGACGTAGTAGTCGAGGGGGTCCTCCTCCGGCGCCGGACCCGCCATCTCCCGGAACTGGCCGGTGACCAGCTCCGCGAAGGTGTTCACCTCCAGCCGGGCCGCCTGCGAGGGCACCACGGCGAGCAGCAGGAAGGCCTGGGAGAACAGGAAGTCCCCGGTCAGGATCGCGACCGGCTCCCCCCAGCGCGCGTTGACACTGGGCACACCACGGCGCAGCGCGGCCTTGTCGAGCACGTCGTCATGGCAGAGGGCGGCGATGTGCACCAGCTCCACGGCCGCGGCGGCGCGCAGGACGTCCGGGTCGGACGCGTTGCCGAAGCGCGCGGCGAGCAGGGTGAGCAGTGGACGGTGGCGTTTGCCGCCCGCGTCCATCAGATGCCGGGACGCCTCGTGCAGCAGCGGCACATCGCATTTGACGGCATCCCGGATGATCTGTTCAACGGCCGCTAAATCGGTATTCAGCCCGGCCGTCACATCAGGATCTAATGCCGTCAGCTTTGCGGATTCCCCGTTGGTCACGCCTTCCCCCATCTTCTGATTCCGCGAGCACCCTGGGACAACAGAAAGTCGTCAGCTGCCAGCCGTCGGCCTCCGTGGCCGACCAGATCGGATGTGGCCTGTGCCACAAGTGTACGGAGACGATACGACGGAGAACAGGGGTTTGAGTGGCGAACTGAGCTGTTTGGGCCACGTGTTGGTGTCCCCGGAGTGACGCGGGCGCGGAATACCGTATTCCGGCCGCGGGGCGTCTTCGGGTCGCTCCTCCGGTTACTCCCGGGTTTGCCGGGAACCCCCGGAGCGCAATCCCGGAACACTCCGCATAAACAACGCCGTCCGGAAATCGGAGCCCCGCCACCGGCACGCCGCACGGCGCCACGGTATCCCCCGACCGCCGCCCCACCACCCCCTCCGGGCCCCGGTCCCACCCCCGGCCCTGCTCCCCCGGGACACCACCCGACGGCCACCCCACCCGGCCGGTCACCCCCGGCCCCCGGCGGTCCGGACTCCCGGCCCCCGACCGTCCGGCGGCCCGGCGGGCGACCCTCCGCCAGCGTCGGCCCCCGGCGGACGACCGAACCCGGGCGGCCGACGGGATCGCGCCGTCCCCCGGAGGGAGGGCGCACCCCGGAGACAGCGCGAGGCGCGGAGCGGAGAGACGAGACGGGAGAGGCGGGACAGGAGAGGCGGCCACCGGGACGACAGGCGACGGCCGACGACCGACGATGGGGACGGGGGCACGCGCGGGGAGGAACACGCACGGGACGGAGGCGGCGGGAACCGAGGCGCACGGGAACGCGGGGCGCGGATACGGGGCGGGCCTCCCCGGCGGACCTGGCGCTGCGGGTACGGCGGGGCGCGGGTGCGCGGATTCCCCGGCGCGGAACACCTCCGAGGCGGAGCCCCCCGTCGGGGAATACTCCCGGCGCTCGTTTCGGGGGCCACACACTACGACAGCCCCTGTTCCGACGCTGTCGCGGAACAGGGGCTGTCGCCCATGGGAGATGGTGGAGATGGCGGGAATCGAACCCGCGTCCAACGAAGCGGAAGGAGGGCTTCTCCGAGCGCAGTCCGCTGCGATTTTCTCAGCCCCGGAGATCACACGGACAAGTCTCCGACGGGCTCAGTCACTGTGAAATGTCCCGGTAGGCTCCGTGACCGAACCTACGCGGTGAGTCCCCTAGCTGATGCCAGGAACCGGGTCGGGAACTAACCCGGGCTGACACTTCACGCTCGCTGCTTAGGCAGCGAGGGCGAAGGAATCGCGCTTCTGATTGGCGATTATTTTTTGCGGCACATGGTTAACGAGATCATTACCGCGTTCCTCGGCTCGCTTCCCCTGCTTCGACATTCGCTGTCGAAACCGATCATCCCCATGTTGAATTAACAATCTGCACACCCTCGCGGGCGCTGTGCGGTCATCGTACGCGAAGCGACCACATCTAGGCCAACCCTTTACGGCGCCGAGGTATTCCCGGCCCCCACGGCCGTCCGGTCAGACGGTGCCGCGCTGCCGCCGCCGGGCCGCCGACATCGCCCGGTCGGCCTCCCTGCGGTCCTGCTTCTCCCGCAGCGTCTGCCGCTTGTCGTACTCCTTCTTGCCCTTGGCCAGGGCGAGTTCGATCTTCGCCCGGCCACGCAGGAAGTACAGCCGCAGGGGCACCAGCGTGTGGCCGGTCTCCTGCGTCTTCCCGATCAGCTTGTCGATCTCCTCCCGGTGCAGCAGCAGCTTCCGCTTGCGGCGGGCCGCGTGGTTCGTCCAGGTGCCCTGGGCGTACTCCGGGATGTGCACGTTGTGCAGCCAGACCTCCCCACCGTCGAGCTGGGCGAAGCCGTCCACCAGCGAGGCCCGGCCCTGGCGCAGCGACTTCACCTCGGTGCCGGTCAGCACCAGACCGCACTCGTAGGTGTCCAGGATGTGGTAGTCGTGCCACGCCTTCTTGTTTTGGGCGATCAGCTTGCGCTCGGGCTCCTTGCCCTTGACCGCTTTGCCGCCCTTGGCGCCGCTCTTCTTCTTGCCGTCCGTCTTAGCCATAGCCCCGTCATTCTCCCACTACGAGGGGGTACCGAGGCCACCCAATACCGCGCGGGCACGCTCGGTGACCGCCCTGTCGGAGCCGCCGGCCACACCGTCCAGCGGCAGGTCCGGGATGAGCCCGGTGCCCTCGACGCTCCGCCCGGCCGGAGTCAGGTAGTGGCCGACGGTCAGCTGGGCGACCGAGCCGTCCGGCTGGCGGCGCGGCAGCTGCACGGAGCCCTTGCCGAAGGTGCGGCTCCCGACGACCACGGCCCGGCCCCGGTCCTGGAGCGCCCCGGCCAGCAGTTCGGCGGCGCTCATGGTGCCGCCGTCGACCAGGACGGCCAGGGGGCGTCCGGTGTCCCCACCGGGTTTGGCGTACAGCGCGCGCTGCACGCCCTCGTCGTCGTAGGTGCCGACCAGTCCGCCGTCCAGCAGGGCCGAGGCCACCTCGACGGCCTCCTCCACCAGGCCGCCGGAGTTGCCGCGCAGGTCGAGCAGGAGGCCGGAACCCGCCGGAACCTCCCGCTCCAGCGCCCGCCGGACCCGCTGGCCGGTGCCCTGGGTGAACGAGGTGATCCGCACGCGCGAGGCCGCCGGTCCCAACCGGTCCACCGTGACGGGATCGGCGCGCAGCCGGGAGCGGTGCAGGGTGCGCTGCCAGGTGCGGTCCGCGCGGGCCAGGGTCAGGGTGACGGTGCTGCCGGGACCGGCCGGTGCGGTGCGGGTCGGGCGCGGGGCAGTGCTCCCGGCGTCCCCGGCGTTCCCGGCGTCCCCGCCGTTCTCGGCGTTCCGCGGGGCTCCGGGCGCGCGCCGCGTCGTGCCCGGCGTCCCGGAGTCCCGCGGAGCGCGCGGCTCCACGGGCTTCGCGCCGCGCAGCCAGGCGACGATCTCGGTGACCGGCCGATCGGCGACCGGCCGTCCGTCCACCTTCCGCAGCAGGTCACCGGGGCGCACCCCGGCGCGGTCGGCGGGGCCGCCGGGGCGGACCCGGGCGGCGGCGACGGCCGGGCCGTCCGCCGTGTCCACGCGCCGGACCGAGACCCCGATCCCGGTGTAGCCGCCGTCCAGCGACTGCTCCAGCCCCTCGTACTCGGTGGCGGAGAACGCTCCCGACCAGCGGTCGCCGTTCCGGCTGACCAGTTCGTCGGCGTCCCGCGTACCCCGGTCCGGGGTGGCCTCGGGGGTGGCGTCGGGGATGAAGGGGCCGGGACCGCCGCCCGAACTCGGGGCGGCGCTGGGCGCGTTCGCGGTGGTGGAGTGCGCCGTGCGGTCCGGGGAGGGGGACTTCGCCTGGGCGGTGAGGGGTTCGGTACGCCAGGAGCCCCCCGCCGCGCCCGTCGCGAGGACGCTCGCGAAGACCAGTGCCAGCCCCGCGGCCCTGCGGGCGCGGCGCGGAGAAGCGGAGTCGCAAGAACCCTGCATAGTCCGGAGTGTAGGCGAGATGCCGGTGCCGTACGGCTTGTTGGCCAGTACGGCACCGGCGGCGTGCGTCACACTTTGAGGTACTTGCGGAGCGTGATAAAGGCTGCAATGGCGGGCATCAGCACGCCGACCGCGACGATGAGCGGCATCACCTTCATCACCGCGTCCCAGCCGATGAAGTTGATCAGCAGGATCTTGTCCGCCAGCCAGTTGTCGATCAGGAAGTACTTGCCGCCGATCAGCAGCACGCAGGCGAACCCGGCGCCGATCAGCCCCGCGATGGCGGCCTCCAGGATGAACGGCAGCTGGATGTAGAAGCTGGACGCGCCCACCAGCCGCATGATCCCCGTCTCCCGCCGTCTGCTGAACGCCGACACCCGAACGGTGTTGACGATCAGCAACAGCGCGACGACCAGCATCAGCGCCATCACACAGAGCGCCGCGATGTTCATGCCGTTGAGCAGGTTGAACAGGTTCTCCAGCAGACTTCGCTGATCCTGTACCTCCTGCACCCCGGCCCGCCCGGAGAAGGCGGTCTGCAACACCTGGTACTTGGTGGGGTCCTTGAGCTTGACGCGGAAGGACTCCTGCATCTGGTCCGGGGTCAGCGAGTCGGCCAGCGGTGAGTCCTTGAACTGCTCCTTGTAGTGCTTGTACGCCTCGTCGGCGGTCTCGTGGTAGACCTTGTCGACGATGCCGAGCTCGTTCAGGTCCTTCTTGATCTCCTGCTTCTGCTGATCGGTGACGGCTCCCTTGCAGTTGGCGTCGGAGGCCGCGTCGTTCTTGTTGCAGAGGTAGATCGACACCTGGACCTTGTCGTACCAGTACCCCTTCATGGTGTTGACCTGCTCGCGGGCGAGCAGGGAGCCGCCCGCGAGCGCGAGCGAGAGAGCGACCGAAACGATCACCGCGAAGGTCATCGTCAGATTGCGGCGGAGACCAACACCGATCTCCGACAGAACGAACTGGGCGCGCATGGCGTCCTTTCCTCGATGCAGCTCAGTGCTGGTACCCGTAGACGCCGCGCGACTGGTCGCGTACGAGTCGGCCCCGTTCCAGCTCCACCACGCGCTTGCGCATCTGGTCGACGATCTGCTGGTCGTGGGTGGCCATCACGACCGTGGTGCCCGTCCGGTTGATCCGGTCGAGCAACTTCATGATCCCGACTGAGGTCTGCGGGTCCAGGTTGCCGGTGGGCTCGTCCGCGATCAGCAACATCGGACGGTTGGCGAAGGCGCGGGCGATGGCCACGCGCTGCTGTTCACCACCGGACAACTCCCCCGGCATACGGTCCTCCTTGCCCCCGAGGCCGACGAGGTCGAGCACCTCGGGGACGGTCTTGCGGATCTGCCCGCGCGACTTGCCGATGACCTCCAGCGCGAACGCCACGTTCTCACCCACGGTCTTGTTGGCGAGCAGCCGGAAGTCCTGGAAGACGGTGCCGAGTTGACGTCGCATGTGCGGCACCTTCCAGTTGGAGAGCCGCGCGAGGTCCTTGCCAAGGACGTGCACCTGCCCGTGGGAGGCGCGCTCCTCACGGAGGATCAGCCGCAGGAAGGTGGACTTGCCCGAGCCGGAAGAGCCCACCAGGAAGACGAACTCGCCACGCTCGACATCCACCGAGACGTCGCGGAGAGCGGGGCGGTTCTGCTTCGGGTAGTTCTTGGAGACGTTGTCGAATCGGATCACGGATACACCACGTCGACCTGGGGTAGGGGCAGCGGCAGCCGCTCTGCGGCTCCGCGTCGGTGGGGCGACCATACGCGAACCCGTCAGCGCCGCGCAGTCAGCACCCTGGGTTGGTGCTCTTCTTCACGGCGCATTGACCGTGAAACGGCAGCAAACCGCGCATCCCCCGCCAGACCCCGCACCAGCGCCCCGAAGGACCGGCGGTCACCGGCCGCCGGGCCACCTCCGCCCCGCACCCGCCCCGTCTCCGGCCCGGTGCCCGCTCACCTCCGGCCCGCGGACGGGCGGGTGCGGGCGGGGTGCGGACCGCGGGTGCCCGGCGGTCGCCGGGGCCGGTACACCGTGAGCGGCCCGGAGCGGAAACTGGCACAGTGGAACCGGCGGAGCCGCCCCCGGGCGGGCACGCTCCAGCCGGGTCACCGGTCGCCCGCCCGCGCCGCACCGGAGGACCGTCCGCCCCGCGTCCCTCCCGTACCGTGCTCCGGTCCGGGGCTTCGGGTGACAGGCGACGGCGACGGGTGGCGGGGACGGTGGCGGGCTGGCGCTCGGGCACCGGTTCCGGAAATCGGACAAGGGGAACGAACGACCTCCCCCTGGCGTTGGCACGGCAGAGGAGGACTTCGCAATGACATGCGACCGGCTGGTGTGTGCCAACTGCGCGGGCCCGGTGAGCGAGGGCCGCTGCCCGGTCTGCCGGGCGCAGCGCGAGCGGCTGCACCGCGCGGCCCCGCTCCAGGTGACCCCGGCGACCCTGCTGGCGCTGGTGGTGGCCCTGATCGCGGTGGCGGTCCTGGCCCAGCGGGTGGCCAGCGCCTGACCCGGGTCCGTGGCCGGCTGGGCGGACGGCCGGGCGACGGGGAGTGAGCGAACGCACCGGGCACACCGAGGGCCGGGCACACCGAGGGCCGGGAGCGTGGCTACGCTCCCGGCCCTCGTCACGCGCGCCGGAGCACGCGGGGTGTGCTTCCGCCTCAGGCGGCCGTGCGGCGGGTGACCAGCCGCGGCATCAGCCGGAAGCCGATACCACCAGCGATCATGGTCGCGGCGCCGACGAGCAGGAAGGTCGTCTCGGCCGAGCCGGTCTCCGCCAGCTCGTCCTTCTCGGACCCGGCGGGCGCGTCCTTGCCGGGCGCCTCGGAAGGCTCCTCGACGGGCACGCTGCCACCCGCGTCGGGGTCGGTGTTCCCACCGTCCCCGCCGCCGACGGTCGCGGGCTCCTGACCCTCGGTGTCGCCACCGGTCCCCTCGGTGTCACCGCCGGGACCCTCAACGTCGCCACCCGGACCCTCGGTGTCACCACCGGGACCCTCCGTGTCGCCACCCGGACCCTCGGTGTCGCCACCCGGACCCTCGGTGTCACCGCCCGGGACCCTCCGTGTCGCCACCCGGACCCTCGGTGTCACCGCCCGGGCCCTCGGTGTCGCCGCCGGTGTCGTCGCCACCGGTGTCACCGCCCGTGTCGCCGCCCGTGTCACCACCGGTGTCACCGCCGGTGTCCCCACCTGTGTCGCCACCGGTGGAGCCCCCGTCGTCACCGCCGGTGTCACCGCCCGTGTCGCCACCGGTGTCGCCACCGGTGTCACCGCCGGTGTCGCCGCCCGTGTCACCGCCGGTGTCGCCACCGGTGGAGCCGCCGTCGTCACCGCCACCGATCACACCGAGGATGGCGCCCTCGCTGTCCTCGCCGCCGCCGATGACCCCGACGATGCTGCCCTGCTTGGTCTCGTCGTCGGCCTTCGGCTCGTCCTGCTCGGCCTTGGTGCTGATGTCCGAGTCGGGGTTCTTCTCCCCGCCCAGACCCGCGGCCTGAGCGGCTCCCGCGGCGGTGAGCGAAGCACCGGCCGCGAACACCGCCCCCGCCGCGATGCGCGCCACACGCAGGCGCGTCTTCGAGTTCGTCATCTGCCAACTACCCCCAGTAGCTGTACTTGTCGATAGAAGAGCAGCTGCGCACCGGGCCGCGAATTCGGGCTCCCTCGGACGGGCACGGCTGGCCCGCTCCGGCTCGGACGCCGCCCCTCGCTCGTCGCCGGGGCGCCTTCGGCGCCCCGCACACGCGCCCCCTGACACAGGCATGCCGAGCGAACAGCTTTCCCATATTTCACATCGTCGTCAAGCGGGGGTTGTGTGAAATGTCCACGCTGGACCGGCAGTTGGCCCGCCCCACCCGGAACCGTCGGGGAACCCGCACGTCAGCACGGACGAACGGCCGTACGACGGGCCGAGTTCACGGGAGACGGGCGGAGGCGCGGGCGCGAACGGCGGGAGAGCGACGGGGCGGGAAGGGAGGGAGGGGCAGAGAAAGAGGAGAGGGAGGGGCGGCGAGGGGGGAGAGCGGGCGCCGCGAGACGGAACGGCGCCGGACTTACTCGCCCTGCTGCTCCTGCTGCTTACGCCAGCGGATCCCGGCCTCCAGGAAGCCGTCGATATCGCCGTCCAGCACGCCCTGCGGGTTACCGACCTCGTACTCGGTGCGCAGGTCCTTCACCATCTGGTAGGGGTGCAGCACGTACGAACGCATCTGGCTGCCCCAGGAGTTGCCACCGTCTCCCTTGAGCGCGTCCATCTTCGCCTGCTCCTCCTCGCGGCGGCGGGCGAGCAGCCGGGACTGGAGCACCTGCATGGCGGCGGCGCGGTTCTGGATCTGGGACTTCTCGTTCTGGCAGGAGACGACGATGTGCGTCGGCAGGTGCGTGATCCGGACGGCGGAGTCGGTGGTGTTCACCGACTGCCCACCGGGACCGGACGAGCGGAAGACATCGATCCGGATCTCGTTCTCCGGAATGTCGATGTGGTCGACCTGCTCCACCACCGGCAGCACCTCGACGCCGGCGAAGGAGGTCTGGCGGCGCCCCTGGTTGTCGAAGGGCGAGATCCGCACCATGCGGTGGGTGCCCTGCTCGACGGAGAGGGTGCCGTAGGCATAGGGGGCCTTGACCGAGAAGGTCGCGGACTTGATGCCCGCCTCCTCGGCGTAGGAGATGTCGTAGACCTCGGTGGGGTAGTCCCGCCGCTCGGCCCAGCGCAGGTACATCCGCATCAGCTGCTCGGCGAAGTCCGCCGCGTCCACCCCGCCCGCCTCGGCACGGACGTTGACCACGGCCTCGCGCGGGTCGTACTCGCCGGAGAGCAGGGTGCGCACCTCCAGCTCGTCCACCGCCTTGCGGAGGGTGGTCAGCTCCTCCTCGGCCTCGGCGCGGGTGTCGTCGTCGTCCTCCGCGTCGGCCAGCTCGAAGAGGACCGCGACGTCGTCGATCCGGCCGCGCAGCTCCTCCGCCTTGCGCAGCTGGCCCTGGAGGTAGGACAGCTTGCTGTTCACCTGCTGCGCGCGCGCCACGTCGTCCCAGAGGTCGGGGGCCGCCGCCTGCTCTTCCAGCTCGGCGATATCGGCCCGCATCCGGTCCAGGTCGAGGACGCTCTCGATCGACTCCATGGTCGAGGAGAGGGACTTCAGCGCTTCGGAAACATCAAGGACTGCCACTCCTCCACCCTAACGGCTGGCCGGGCCGGCGGACCCCGAGCGTGCCCTCCACACTGACGAGAACCGGACAGCTCCCCGTTCCGCCGCCCCGGACCGGGCCACCGCGTGCGGACCGCAGCCGTCCGGTCACGGACGGCGGACCACGCGGCGACCGGGGCCGGGGGCGGGGACGACGGGGGGCGACGGGCTACTTGACGGCGCCCGCCATCACGCCGGAGACGAACTGGCGCTGGAAGGCGAAGAACACCGCGAGCGGGATCAGCATCGACAGGAAGGCGCCGGAGGCCAGGATGTCGATGTTGTTGCCGAACTGCCGGACCTGCTGTTGCAGGGCGACCGTCACCGGTGGGTTGGAGTCGTCCGCGAAGATCAGCGCGATCAGCATGTCGTTCCACACCCAGAGGAACTGGAAGATACCCAGCGAGGCGATGGCCGGACCGCCCAGCGGCAGCACGACCCGGGTGAAGAGCCGCAGCTCGCCCGCGCCGTCCAGCCGGGCCGCCTCCAGCAGCTCACGGGGGATCTCCGCGAAGAAGTTCCGCAGGAGGAACACCGCGAACGGCAGCCCGAAGGCCGTGTGGAAGATCACCACACCGATCGTGGTGCCGAAGATGCCGAGGGTGTCGAAGAGCCGCGCGACCGGGATCAGGGCCACCTGTACGGGGACCACCAGCAGTCCGACGACGACCAGGAACCACCAGTCGCGGCCGGGGAAGTCCAGCCAGGCGAAGGCGTAGCCCGCCAGCGCCCCGATGAGCACCACCAGCACCGTGGCCGGAACGGTGATCAGCACGGTGGTCAGCAGCGAGTCGGTGACCTGCTCGTTGGAGAGCAGCGCGTCGTAGTTCCCGGTGGTCAGCTGACCGCCGTCGAGGATCCAGGGAAACTCCGCGCTGAACCCGAAGATCTGCCACCAGCCGCTGCTGGAGATGTCCGCCGGGTCACGGAGCGAGGAGCTGAGCAGCCCGGCCGTCGGCAGCAGCCAGACCAGGGCGATGACGACCAGCGCGAACCGTACCGCCCAGTGCCCGGTGAACGAGGCGATCCGGGAGGCGAACGAGCGCCTGGCGCGGGCGACGGGGGGCCGGGGCGGTGCGGGCAGCGCCTCGCCGTGTCGCTGGGGGCTGACCGTGGTCACCGTCGGGACTCCCTCCGCAGGCGGCGGATATTGACGATCATCACCGGCACGACGAACAGGAACAGGACCACCGCGATCGCGCTGCCCAGGCCCTGGTTGGCGGACGCGCCGAAGGAGGACAGATACAGCTCCAGCGCGAGGACGTTCGCGTCGGACTGGGTGGCGCTGGGCGCGATGATGTACACGAGGTCGAAGACCTTGAGCACGTTGATCATGAGTGTGACGAGGACGACGGCGAGCACCGGCGCGAGCAGCGGCACGGTGATCTTGCGGAAGACCTGCCACTCGCTGGCGCCGTCCACCCGGGCCGCCTCCATCAGCTCCCGTGGGACGCTGGCGAGCCCGGCGGCGATCAGCACCATCGCGAAGCCCGCCCACATCCAGATGTAGGAGCCGATGATCGCGGGAGTGACGAGCGCCGGGCCCAGCCAGTCCACGCCGTTGTACGGTTCCGCGAAGTTGGCGGCGGGCAGGCGGAGCTGGGCGCCCTCGGCCGCCCTGGGCAGAGTGAAGGTGCCGTCGCCCGCGGTGGTGGCGCTGGCCACCCGCTTCCCGTCCTTGACGGCCTGCACCTCGATCCCGCCGAGGCCCTTCTCCCCGCCGTCGATCACCCCGTGCTCGCTGGCGCCGCCCTTGACGAAGTCCAGCCAGACGGTTCCGGTGACCTCGCCGTCGGCGGGTTTGGCGGGCACCGCCTTCTCCGCGTCCGCGACCTCCTTCGGGGGCAGCCCGACCAGCGGCAGCGCCGCCGGGTCGCGGGAGCTGACGGTGGAGCCGGTGGTGAAGTCGCCGTCGCCGGTGGGCTTCAGGTCCGCGTCGGCGCGGGGGCGGGCGCCCGGGAACGGCGAGGTCTCCGCGAAGGTGTCGTGCACCCCCGTCCACACGGCGTTCGCGACGCCGCGCTCCGGGTCCTGCTCGTAGACGAGGGTGAAGATGATCCCGGCGGCGAGCATCGAGATCGCCATCGGCATGAAGATGACGAGCTTGAACGCCGCGCCCCAGCGCACCCGTTCGGTGAGCACCGCGAAGATCAGGCCGAGCGCCGTCGCCAGGGTCGGCGCGACGATCACCCAGACCAGGTTGTTCCGCAGGGCGGTGAGGATGCCGTCGTCGGTGAATATCTCGGTGTAGTTGTCCAGCCCGACGAAGCCCGAGCCGGAGGCGTCGAACAGGCTCCGGTACCCGGAGTAGAGGATCGGGTACACCACCAGGACGCCCAGCAACAGCAGCGCGGGCAGCAGGAAGCAGAGCGCCACCCAGGGGCGGCCCCGGGTGACCGACGATCCGCCCCGGCCGGGCGTGCCCCCGCCCCGTGCCGCGCCGGAGGGCGGGGCTCCGCCACCGCCCTCCGGCGGCGCGGGCTCCGCCGCGTCCGTCGGACGGGACGCCCCCTCGGGCGGCGGGCTGGTGGTCGGGCTCGGCATGACGGTCTCCCTGTCCGGTCCGGCCCCCGGTGGGGCCGGATCCGCCAGTGCGGTCGGCTAGTTCTTGTAGGACTGGGCCGCGGCCGACTCCAGGGCGCGCTGCGCGCCCCGCACGTCGTCCGGGTTCTTGAGGAAGTCCTGGAGCGCCTTCCACTCGCCCTTGCCCTTGGTGCCGCCGAAGGCGGCGGGGGCCTGGTCGGACATGTCGAAGCGGAAGTCGTCGCCCGCCCTGATCAGCGCGGTGGCGATCGCGCGCTGGACGTCGTTGGGGTAGGCGGAGCGGTCCAGCTTCCGGTTGGGCGAGAGGTAGGCGCCCGCCTCGGCCCAGATGCCCGCCGCGTCGGTGGAGGCGAGGAAGGTCAGCAGCGCCTGCGCGCCCTCGCCGCTCTTCAGCGCCACCGCCGCGTCGCCCGCCGTCACCACCGGCGGCTTCGCGCCGACCGCCGGGAAGGGGTGGACCTGCGCGTCCTCGCCGATCCGGGCGTTGGTGTCGCCCTCGATGTTGACGCCGACGAAGTCGGCCTCGAAGACCGAGGCGGCCTCGGGCGAGGCGATGTCCGCGAAGGGCTGGGCCACCGAGTCGGGGAAGGCGGTCTTGAGCGCGCCGGTGTTGCCACCGGCCAGCAGCTGCCGCTCACCGAAGAGCTGGGCCAGCGTCCGCAGCGCGCGGCCGACGGACGGGTCGGTCCACTTGATGCGGTGCTCGGCGAGCTGGTCGTACTTCTCGGGACCAGCCTGGGAG
The DNA here is from genome assembly GCF_013450295.1 of Streptomyces sp. AJS327. Lineage (GTDB taxonomy): Bacteria > Actinomycetota > Actinomycetes > Streptomycetales > Streptomycetaceae > Streptomyces. The sequence goes on along the minus strand of NZ_SKBR01000001.1, from coordinate 242,330 downwards.
AGGTAGATGTTCTCGAACCAGTCGGTCAGCACCCAGCCGTCGGCCCCGCCCACCGCGACCGCCGGGACCCCGGAGTCGGAGAGGGTGCGCGCGGTGGAGACGAACTGCTTCCAGGTCTTCGCCGGACGCGCCCCCGCGTCGGCGTAGGCGCGGGTGTTATACCAGATCAGCGACTTGTTCGCGACCTTGTAGTAGACGCCGTACTGGGTGCCCTCGTGGGCGCCGAGGTCCCGCCAGCCGGGCGAGAAGTTCTTCCGCAGCTGCGCCCTGGCCTTCGCCCCGAGCGGCTTGATCCACTTCTTCTCCGCGAACTGCCGCAACACACCGACCTGCGGCAGCATCGCCACGTCCGGTGGCGAACCGCCCTCGATCCGGGTACCGATGTAGGTGGCGACGTTGTCCCCGGTCGGCACGAACTCGACGGTGGCGCCGGTGCGTCGCTCGAACTCGGCCAGCACCTTACGGAAGTTGGCCTGCTCCTCCCCCGTCCACACGGCGGCGACCTGGAGCTTCTGCCCCTTCAGATCGGGCAGTTCGACGGTCGGGCGGTGGTTCCTCGCGTACGCGCTCTCCTCGCCGCCGCTCTCCCCGCCCGCGAGGGTCGCCAGGCCCACCGCCGACACGGCGACGAACACCACCAGGCCGCGCCCGGTGTTCCGGAGCCGCCGTGCGACGAGCCGCCGCTTGCCACGGAACGCAGTCCGCATCTGTCTCCCCGCCGTTTCCCAAGGCCCCGTCGGCTTCCGGTGGCCCCACCCCGGGGCCGCGCCGCACGTCATGTGCGGGACAGTCCTACGCCGGGGCCGGGCACCGCGCAATACTCAAGTGCCCCCCTACGCGGGCTTCTTGATCGGTCCGTGACTTGTACGGGACACCTTTCTCGCCGGGGTCCCACCGGTTCCGACGGCTTTCCCCGCACTTCCCCGTCCCGTCCCCGGCGAGGGTCCGTCCCGTCTCCGGCGAGAGGCGAACGCCCGCCCTCGGCGGCGCCCGCGTCCCCGCCCGCCCTCGCGCGGCAGGCCCCCGCCGGTCCGCTCCGTACGGCGACTACGCGGTGGAGCGGGCCGCCCGGCCGACCGCGCTGGCCAGCAGCGCGAGATCGGTCGGCCCGTTGCCCAGCTCGCGGACCGGCCGACGGCTCGGCGGATCGCCAGCGCGGGCCCAGTCCAGCGGGACGACGGTGGGGCGCAGCGTCGCGGTGCGGGGGATACGGCCGGTGATCCGCCCGGCCTGGAACGGCAGGGACTCGGCGGCCACGTTGAACACCCCCCGCCCCGGCGGCACTTCCGCCTCCGCCTCGGCTCCCCCACTCAAGTCGACACGGTAGAAGGCCACATGGGCGAGGGCCGTGCCCTCGGTACCCTCCGGGTGGCCGGTCGAGGCGACCAGGTGCACCCCCAGCCTGGCCCCCTCACGGGCCACCGACTCCAGCGCCCGGACGACCGAACCGGCCGCCGGGCGCCCGGGGTTGCCCAGCGCCGGATCGACCAGGGTGTCCAGATCGTCGACGAGCACCACCAGCCGGGGCAGCGGCTCGGCCTCCAACGGCTCGCCGCCGTCGGGCCGTTCGCCGCCGGGGCCGTCCGGCCGCCCGGCGAGCGCGGTCCCCCCGGAGCCCGCCGCCGCGCCAGCCACCTCCGCGGGGCGGGCCGCGGCCAGCGGGGCCGGACCGCGCCCGGCGCCGCCCGCGTGCGCGTACGCGGCGGGGCGCTCGACGGGGTCCGGCGGTGCGGTCTCGTGCCGCGCGTACTGCTCGTAGGTCCGGCCGCCGCCGATGAGCTGGGCCCGACGCTTCAGCTCGGCCGTGAGCGCCTGGGCGAACTCCCGCATCCGCAGTGGGTCACCGGCCGTCAGATGCCCCGTTACGTGCGGGAGTTCGGCGCAGATCCGCAGCCCCTCACCCTCGGCCCCCGGCACCCGGCCGTCCACCAGCAGCAGCCCGAGTCGCGCCGGGCGCTCCCCCGCCGCGAGCGAGGCGGCCAGCGAGCGCAGCAGCTCCGTCTTCCCCGCCCCCGCCGCGCCGGTGATCAGGGCGTGGCCGCGCGCCGCGGACAGCTCGGCCTCCACCGGGCCGCGCGGCCCGGCGCCCAGCACCAGCGCCGCCCGCCCCGGCACCGCCTCCGCCACCGGAGACCAGCGGGCCAGCAGCGCCGTGGGCGTGGCGCGGGCCAGCCCCAGTTCGTCCAGCAGGCGGCAGCTGCGCGGAAGTTCGGCGACCGCGCCGGAGGCGGCGCCCTCGCCCGGCACGGCGTCCGGCTCGCGGAGCGGTGCGAGGGCCCGCGCGAAGCGCTCGGCCCAGGCGGCCGAGACCCCGTCCGCCGTGGCGATCGGGCCGGACGGCGGCTCCGCGCCCGGCCGCGACGGACCCGCCGGGAGCGTGCCCCGCGGAGGCCCGCCGGGTATGCGCGCGGCCTCCGGCGCTCCCGCCCGCGCGCCATCCCGGCGTATCAGCCGGACGGCCGTGGCCACGTCCCCGCTCAGCACGGCGACCGCCCCGCAGTCGGCGAGCCCCACGGAGGCCAGCAGGCCCTCCTCCACCGGGGAGTTCGGGGTGGCGGGCGGCGTCTCGGCGAGGCGGAGCAGATGGACCCCGGTCGCGCCGCCCTCGGCGGCCAGCTCCCCCACCGCCGTGCGTATCGCGTCCGCGCCGGGATCGCCGTCCACCACCAGCAGGGTGCGCGGGCCCCGCGGTTCCGCGCCCGCGTCGGCGGGCGAGCGGCGCTCCTCCACCACCCGCCGCACCAGCTCCGCGACCCGGGCTCTGGCCTGCTCGGCGTCGTAGGCCAGCAGCAGACGGCAGTGCTGGCCACGCCCCGGGCGCAGGTGCGGCAGCCAGCCCAGCCAGGACCACTCGGCGGCCCGCTCCTCCACCGGCTGCCGCGGATCGGCGCTGAGCAGCACGATCTCCAGGGCGTTCGGCCCATGCCAAGCGGCGAGTTGGGCCAGCACGGCACGCGCCAGCCCGGCCAGCCGGGGGCGCGGGCCGGCGAGGCCCAGCGCGCCCACCGCGCGCAGGTCGACGGTGAGCGGCCGGGTGCCGCCGTCCTCCCGGGGGACGCCGCCGACGCGTACGGACAGGGCGTCCCGGTCGCCGGGGTCGCGCCGCCACAGCAGCGGGCCCGGGCCGAGCGCCGTCAGCAGCACCGCCGCCGGATCCGGCCAGCGCTCCGCCGCGGCCAGCGCGGCGGCGTCCGGCGGGGGCGGAGCGGAGGCGAGACCGGGGGGCGCGGGGTGCCCCGCGCCGCCACCACGCGCCGTGTCGGAGGCGGAGGGGGTCTCCCATCGCCCCTCGCGGGGGGCGGCCTCGCCCTGCCCGGCGCCAAGTCGCCGCGCCCAGGCGCCGATTCCCCGCGACCGCCGCGCCTCCCCCTCGTCCGAGGGCCGCGTCGGCCGCCGCACGGTACTGGACCGCCGGGTGACCGCGGGCTCGTCGAACTCGGCGGAGGCGGGGAACGGTTCGCCCGGCGGATGCCCGGGCGGGCCGGGGGCGCTCAGGGGAGCGCTGACGGGGGCGCCGGGGGCGGGCGGCGGCTCCGGCGGCGCGGGCACGGGCGAGAGCGGCGCGGGCGGGAGCGGAGGCTCCGCCTCCTCCCGAACCAGCCGCAGGGTGCCCTGCCCCTCGGCGACGGTGCGCAGCGGGGCGGGCAGCGCGGTGGACCCGGACTCCGGGGTGCGGGGCGGGCCCGCCGCCTCCAGCCGGAAGGCGGTCTCCCCGAGACGGAGCACCGAGCCGGGGCGGAACAGCACGGGCCGGGTGCCGACCGGACCACCGTCGATGGTGGTGCCGTTGGTGGAGCCGAGGTCGGTGACCGAGACGGCGCCGCCGTCAGTGACCGTCACCGCGCAGTGCGTACGGGAGACGTCCGGATCGTCCACCGGGACGTCGGCCTCGGCGGAGCGGCCGAGGTGCACCCGGCCGCCCTGGAGCAGGTGGATCCCGCCCGCGTCCGGCCCGGCGACCACGTGCAGCCGGGCCTTGGCGGGGCCGTAGGCGGAGACGGCGGTCAGCGCGGCGGCCGGGCCGTGCAGCGAGATCACCGCGCCGTCCACCAGCGGCGGTTCACCGATCACCTGCCGCTGGGGGTCGAGGCGCTGGGTCCCGGCGTAGACCGCGACGGACTCCTGCGGTGGGGCGGGCTCGGGCGGCGTGGCGCCGCCACCGGAGGCGGGCGCGGCGGAGGCCGCGACGGCGGTCGCGGTGGTGGCCAGCGCCCCGGCCACGGTGGCCAGCACGGTGCCCGCGGGAGCGGTCACCAGGACGTCGGCACGCGCCCCCGGTACCGGTGGCGCCGACTGTGCCGGTTGCACGGGTCGCGCCGGTGGTACTGGTGGTGCTGGTTGTGCCGCCCGCGCCGAACGTGCCCCCGAGCCCCCCGCGCGGTGGTTGCCACCGCGCGCCCCGAGCACGACAGTCAGCCGGATCTGCATCGGCCCTCCCGGTCCCGTCCGCGCGGTGCCCGACGAGCCGCCAACTCCCCCGCGCCCGCGGCGTTCCCGCGCTTCACACCCGCACGCTGTCGAGTGCTGGGAGCATCCTCGCACCCGCCGCCGACAACCCGCGCCACTTCCCCCATCAATGATCTTGATATCGGCCACCGGAGCGCAAGACCGTGCCCCTTCCCCGCCCTTTCGCCGCCCCCTCTCCCCTCCTTCCCTCCTCCCCTTCCCTCCCGCTGCTCCGCCCCCGTCCCCGGCGGCCGGCCCCGACGTCCGGTGCCCGGCCCGGGGCGACGTCCGGTGCCGCGCGGCGGGAACGGCCGCCGCGCAACTGGCGTGGGGCGGCCGAGCGTCCATGGGGATGGCCGACCCACCACGGTCGACGCCGTGTGGGGGCGCCGACCGGACAGCGTGGAGCGAAGGAGGCGTACCGGACATGGCCTGGCGACAGACGATCACACAGGCGTTCGCGGCGGTGGGGGCCGCGTTCGTCGCGGTGCGGGTGACGAGAGCGCTGAGCAACCGCTTCGCGCCGGGGGCTCTCCTCAAGCGGGCGGAGAGGGAACTGGACAAGCGGGATCGCGCGCTGCGCGAGGAGCCCCCTGACTCCGTGGCGCTCCGGCACCGAGCCCACTACCTGAGCGAGATCGGGGACCTGGCCGGCGCCGTGGAGCTCTCCGAGCAGCGGCTGGCCGGGCGGGTGCGGGCGCTGGGCGAGGACCACCCCCAGGTCCTCACCACGCGGCACAACCTGGCCAACCTGCGCGGCAGGGCGGGAGACGTGGCCGGTGCCGCCGCGGAGTTCGAACAGCTGGCGCTGGACATGGAGCGGGTGCACGGGCCCGACTACGTCTACACCACCGAGGCCCAACGCGCCGCCGCCCGCTGGCGGGAGAAGGCGGAAGGCGACGCCCGGAACACCGAGGACGACAACGGGACCACCTCCACGTAGCCGCCGAGGCCCGGCCGCTCACCACCGGCCCGGCAGAGCACCGCGCCACCGGAGGCCTCCGGACGGTCCGCGGCCCGGCGGCACATGAGCCCCTCCTCCACCCAGGGGGTCGGGGGCGGGGTCGTACGAGGACGGCGGGGCGCGGGCGGAACGCGGGGCGGCGCGCTCGGGGCGTGGGGGGGCGGCGTACTCGGGCGGGCGGGGTGGCGTCCTCGGGGCGTGTGGCGGCGCGGCGCGACGGGTTACGGCCGTGCCGCAACCGTCGGTGGACGTGCCGCGTCTCCCTCCGGACCACGTCCGTCCTCCGGCGTGCACCCGCCGTCCGATGGCGGTCGCTCCGCGTATCGGATGCGGCCACTGCCGCCACCCCGGTCGGCAGTATTGTGGGCGGGACACTCGCGACAGGCGGACAGCAGTACGAGACCAGGGAGCGCATGACGTGCGGCCGGTAGGCAGCAAGTACCTGCTAGAGGAGCCGCTCGGGCGCGGCGCCACGGGCACCGTGTGGCGCGCCCGTCAGCGGGAGACGGCGGGCTCCGAGGCCGCGGTCGCCGGGCAGCCCGGCGAGACCGTGGCGATCAAGGTCCTCAAGGAGGAGCTGGCGAACGACCCTGACGTGGTGATGCGCTTTCTCCGGGAGCGCTCCGTCCTGCTGCGTCTGACCCACCACAACATCGTCCGCACCCGCGACCTGGTCGTCGAGGGCGATCTGCTGGCCCTGGTGATGGACCTGGTCGACGGCCCCGACCTGCACCGCTACCTGCGGGACAACGGCCCCTTCTCGCCGGTCGGCGCCGCCCTGGTCACCGCACAGGTCGCCGACGCCCTCGCGGCCAGCCACGCGGACGGCGTGGTGCACCGCGACCTCAAGCCCGCCAACGTGCTGCTGGCCGACGGCGAGGACGGCATGCGGCCGATGCTCACCGACTTCGGCATCGCCCGGCTCGCCGACTCCCCGGGGCTGACCCGCACCCAGGAGTTCGTCGGCACCCCGGCGTACGTGGCGCCCGAGTCGGCCGAGGGCCGTCCGCAGACCTCCGCCGTCGACATCTACGGCGCGGGCATCCTGCTCTACGAACTGCTCACCGGGCAGCCTCCGTTCAGCGGCCAGAACACCCTCCAGGTGCTGCATCAGCACCTGGGCGAGGAGCCCGCTCGCCCGCCCGGCCTGCCCGACCCGATGTGGACGGTGCTGGAGCGCTGTCTGCGGAAGCGCCCCGAGGAGCGGCCGAGCGCGGAGAACCTCGCGCGGGCGCTGCGCACCGTCGCCGAGGGGATCGGCGCGAGCGCGACCCCGGCCCAGGCGAGCGCGGCGCTCGGGGTGGCCGCGCTGCTGGCGCCCGACCCGTCCCCCGCCACCGTGCCGGACGCGAACGGCGCCACCACCGCCGCCTCCGGGGACGGCTCCGGCGCCGGGGACGCCGACCCGACGCAGGCCCTGCCGCACAGCGGCGCCACAGGGGGACACGACCCGGCGGCGGAGACGAACGTCCTGCCGCGGACGGCGGCTCCGGGCGGGCCGGGCGCCGGGGGCAACGCCGATCCGACGCAGGTCATGCCGCCGGTTCCGGGTGGCCCACCGCAGCAGCCGGACGGCCCGCATCCGTGGCAGAGCCAGCTCCGGGCGGCGCGGGACCGCAACGAGCAGACCCAGGTGCGGCCCGTCGACCCGGAGCTGGACCCGCTGCGGCGGCGTCCCACGCGGCGCCCGGCCCCACAGCAGCAGGCGTACGGCCAGCAACAGGCGTACGGCCAGCAGCACGCGCCGCAGCAGCACCCACCGCAGCAGCAGTACGCGCCGCAGCGTCCGCCCGCGCAGCAGCCGCCCCAGCGCTACGAGCCGCGGCAGGCGCCGCAGCGGGAGCCGCGCCCCCGGCGGGAGCCCCGGCAGCGCAGCGCCAACCCGATGCGGATCCCGGGTCTGGGCTGCCTGAAGGGCTGCCTGTTCATGGTGCTCATCCTGGTGGTGATCGGGGTGCTGGTCTGGAACTTCACGCCCGTTCCCGAGTGGTGGGCCGAGGGCAAGAGCTTCTGGGAGTCGACGAAGGACTTCTTCACGAAGATCGGCGACTTCGTGAAGGACCTCAACAACTGACCCGTCCGTCCCGTGGCGCGGTCTCCGTCCCGGCGTGCCCCCGACGGCCGGAGCCGTGCCCGGGATGACGGGCGACTCGGCTCCGGCTCGCTCCGCCGGCCCTCCCTCGCCGGAGGCCCCCGGCCCCTGCGCGCGCGGCCTCCGTCCAACCGGCCAGCGCCGTACGGCGGTTGACTAGCGCTCCGGCCGAACCCCGCCCGCGCCGCCCGTCTTGTCCCGCCGTCGCGGCGCGCGGTTCGGTGACGGGTGGGGCGCCGCCCACCGCGCCGTCCGCCCGGAAGCGGCCCCGGAACTGACACCGGCCCCGACTTCGCGGCGGCGCCGGGAAGCGGGCGGAGGCGGGCGGGGTGCGACGCCGGACGGGCCGGGGCCCGGGTGGGGCGGGACCCGAACGGAGCGGCGACATCGGAGATTTGTCGACTCCCAGGGGGCGAAATCCCGTACAGAAGTGACGGTTACCCCGCACCGGGCCTGCCAACTGGCGCGTCGCGGCGTAGCTTTGCGGCTATGGCTAGGAAGATCGGCAGTCGCTATACCGCCCTCCAGGTCCTGGGACGCGGCAGCGCGGGCACCGTGTGGTTGGGCGAGGGTCCCGAAGGGGCCGTCGCCGTCAAGCTGTTGCGTGAGGACCTGGCCTCCGACGAGCGGCTGGTCGAACGGTTCGTGCGGGAGCGGAGCGCGCTGCTCTCCCTCGACCACCCCCGGATCGTCGGCGTCCGCGACCTGGTGGTGGACGGAAACGACCTCGCCCTGGTGATGGACCTGGTCCGCGGTACGGATCTGCGTACCCGGCTGGAGCACGAGCGGCGGCTCGGCCCGGAGGCGGCCGTCGCGATCGCGGCCGACGTCGCGGAGGCCCTGGCCGCGGCGCACTCCGCGGGCATCGTGCACCGGGACGTCAAGCCGGAGAACGTGCTGCTGGACGCCCTGGCGCTGGTGGGCCCGGGTGGGGCGCCCCCGGCGCTGCTGACCGACTTCGGGGTCGCGAAGCTGATCGACTCCCCCGGCCGCACCCGGGCGACGAGCGTGATCGGCACCCCCGACTACGTGGCGCCCGAGCTGGTCGAGGGGCTGCCACCGCGCGCGGCCGTGGACATCTACGCGCTCGCCACCGTGCTGTACGAGCTCCTCGCCGGATTCACGCCGTTCGGCGGTGGCCACCCCGGAGCCGTCCTGCGGCGCCATGTCACCGAGACGGTCGCGCCGTTGCCCGGCGTCCCGGACGAACTGTGGCAGCTGATCCACCAGTGCCTGGCGAAGGCCCCGGCCTCCCGGCTCCGCGCCGCCGAACTCGCCTCCCGCCTGCGGGAGTTGCTGCCTTCCCTGGAGGGGATGCCCCCGCTCGACATCGACGAGCACCCGGACGACGGCTACGCGGACGGCGACACCGGTGAGGCGCGCGCGCCCGGCGAGGGCGAGGGCGAGCCGGGGGCGGCGGGTGCGGAACCACCGCGCGGCGCCGTCCCGTTGGTGCCCAGCGGCGCCAGCCCGGACGCCAACCGCGACACGCACACGAGCATGCGCGTCCCCGAGGCGGACGAACTCGCCGGCGGGGCCCACGGAACGGCACGCGCCCCACGCCCGGCCGGGGAGCCGCGCGCGGGTTCCGCCAAGCACCGGGCGGCGCTGCGGCGGCGCCGGGCGCGGGTGGGCGCGGTGGCGGCCGGGGTGCTCGCGGTGGCCGGGGTGGGCGGCTGGCTGGCCCTCTCCGGGGACGACGACGAGGGCACCACCCAGCCCGCCCCGGCCGTCGAACAGCCCGACGGCCCCTGAGCGTTCAGCCGTCGTCGAGCGGGGTGTCCCGCTCCGAGAGCCGGGTCTCGCGTCGCGTCGGCTGCTCGGACAGCAGGGTGAGCAGGTCCCGCAGCACGTCGGCGCGGTGTTCGGCCACGCAGTGCAGCCGGATCCGCTCGTCGGGCTTCAGCTTCCGCCGGACGCCGGGTGTCAGGAACTCCTCGACGAGCGGGGCGGCGAGGCCGAAGTTCTCCCGCCAGACCGGGCCGGGCTCCCGCAGCAGCCGTGGGCCGAAGGGCCGCAGCACCTTGAGCCGGAAGGGCCGCACCATCGCGGTGTCCCGGTTCGGCCCGGGCGGCACCAGCCGCGTGATCAGCTCCAGTTGGGTCCGCGCGGCGAGGAAGCCCTCGGCCCGGCTGCCCGCGCTGGTGAGGTTGCCGCCGTCGGTCCGGCCCACGATGTAGAGGCAGGGGTAGTCCGCGACGATGGAGATCCCGTCGGCCCGCAGGCTCGCCTCCAGGGTGAAGCAGGTGTCCTCCCCGTGGTGCAGGTCCTCCATGAACCGGATGCCGTGCCGCTCCAGCAGCTCCCGCCGGAAGAGCTTCTCCGCGCTCATGGTGTTCAGCACGTGGTTCTCGAAGACGCTGGTCCGCTCGGCGTTGGCGCGGAACATGGAGCGTGGGGCCCGGCGGTTCACCCCGGTGATCCGGCCGAGGACCATGTCGGTGTCGTTGCGGTCGGCCATCGCCACCATGCGCTCCAGCGCCTCCGGGCCGAGGTGGTCGTCGGCGTCGAGGATGAACACGTAGCGCCCGGTGGCCAGGGAGAGCCCGACGTTCCGGGGGCCGCTGGGGCCACCGGAGTTGGGCTGCCGCACCACCCGCGTCGGCAGTTCCGCGTCGACCGCGAACTTCTCCGCGTACTCACCGCTGCCGTCGGTCGACCCGTCGTCGACCACCACCAGCTCCAGACGGTCCGGCCCGATCGACTGCCCGCTGACCGACTCCAGGCATCTGGTGAAGTACGGCAGGCCGTTGTAGACGGCGACGATGACTGTCACATCCGGAACTCGCACAGCACTCTCCCTGGACCGACGGACTGATCCGCTCTCCGGCTCGCTCCCCCACCCGCTCCCCGGCACCCCCGGCCGTACTCCGCCCCGCTGGGCCCCCGCCGGTCACCACAGCACGTAGGGGTCGTCCGCCTCCGGCTCCGGCTCCGGGGTCCCGGAGCGGGGCAGGTCGGCGCTGCTCAGTCCGGCGGTCAGGGCGTCGAGCAGGTCCTCCTGCACCTGCTCGACGGGCCGGTCCAGCGCCGAGACGTGGTCGATCCACTTCAGGTCGCCCCCGACCACCAGGTCGTTCGGCAGCCGTACGGCCGGAATACCCCAGGACTGGGCGGTGATGAGGCCGTGCAGCGAGGAGGTGGCGATCGCCGCGCAGGAGCCGATCTCCTCGATGACCTCGCTGACCGGCCGGGTGACGTCGATGACCCGGTCCGCCCAGGCGAAGGTGCGCCGGTCCACGTAGTGCGGCACCACCCCGAGCCGGTACCGGACCGGGGGCCGCTTCCACAGCCGGGAGACCAGGAGTCCCGGATCGCCCAGCGGCACGTCCGCGCCGAGCGTCCGCGCGGTGATCCGGCCGCGCAGCGCGCAGATCCGGAAGCGGTGCCGGGCGTCGTGCGGGATCCGCAGCAGCCCCGAGCCCCAGACGACGAGGCCGTGCGGCTTGCGACGGAGCGCCGAGCCGAGGATCGAGCCCACGGTGATGATGTCGGCGGAGCCCAGCGGGGCCCGCCGCACGCGGTAGCCCAGCCGCTGAAGGATCTCCGGTCCCAACTCGTCGCCGAAGTTGGGCTTTCCGGTCTTCTTCGACCGGAACCAGTGCGTGGCCAGTTCGCTGTCGTTCGGCATGGCTCCTCGGCATTCACGGCGGGCGCCGGCACGGCACACGGTGCGGCGTTCCAGGGGACGGGGTTCCAGCGGGACGGGGATCCGACGGACGGGGATCCAGCGGACGGGGATCCAGCGGGACGTGCGGTCCCGCTCCGTCCGGCACCCCGGTGCAGTCCCCGGTACCCACCGGTACTACGCGTCGGCCGTCCCGCTTCCCTCCGGTGGCCGCAGCCGCGCCCCGCGTACGCCGGGGACGGGCCGGGAGGAGCCGTCCGTCGTCCCGTCCGCCGTCCGGTCCAGAGACCGGTCCGCCACCCCGTCCGCCGTCCGGTCCAGGGGCCGGTCCGCCGTCCGGAAGCGCACCGCCCGAGGGGGCCGCGGGCCCGGCCACCGGCGCCCGGTGAAGACCAGCGGAGGCTCGTCACGCCTGGTCAGAAGGGGGAAGCGGGGGTCGGGGAGCCGCCCGTGAACGACCGGTGCCCACCGCGCTCCGGGGCCGGTCGGCGAGTCATACGGGTGAGATTCCGCGCGGTCCCTCATAGCGAGCACCGCAGCCAGTAATTCATATGAACGGAGAACTGTGGAGCCGCGGAGCGACTCACCGGGACGGCACACGCCACCCCGGGTGCCCGGGCCGCCCCGCGCGGTCGGTCACCGACCGCACCGCCCCCAGGAAGGGAGTCGGCCACCATGACCGCCACCGGGACCCCGCCGCACACCACCGCCGTCGTACTGGCGGCGGGCACAGGGCAGCGTGTCGGGCTCGCCACGCCAAAGCAGCTCGTCAAGATCGCGGGAAAGACGATCCTCGAACACACCCTGACCGCGTTCGAGCTGGCCCCCGGCGTGGACGACATCATCGTGATGATCACCCCCGGTTACCAGGAGGAGGCCGCGCGGATCGTGGCCAAGGGCGGGTTCACCAAGGTGACCCACGTCCTGGAGGGCGGAGCCACCCGCAGCGCCACCACCGAACGCGCCACCGAGGCGCTCGCCGCGCGGCTCCCGGACGGCGGCGACCAGAACGTGCTGCTGCACGACGCGGTGCGCCCCCTGCTGTCCCAGCGCGTCATCGAGGACTGCCTGACGGCCCTGGAGACCTACCAGGCGGTGGACGTGGCGATCCCCTCCGCGGACACCATCATCGTCACCCGCACCCACGGCTCCGACGGCGAGTTCATCACCGACGTCCCGGACCGGACCCGGCTGCGGCGCGGCCAGACCCCGCAGGCGTTCCGGCTCTCCACCCTGCGCCGCGCCTACGAGCTGGCCGCCGCCGACCCCACGTTCCACTCCACCGACGACTGCTCGGTGGTGCTCAGCTACCTGCCCGACGTACCGGTGCACGTGGTCACGGGCGACGAGCACAACATGAAGATCACCGAGCCCGTCGACATCCACCTCGCGGACCGGCTCTTCCAGCTCTCCTCGAACACCGTGCCGCCACGCGCCGACGAGACCGTCTACCGGAAGCTGCTCGCCGACAAGACCATGGTCGTCTTCGGCGGCTCCTACGGGATCGGCGCGGACCTCGCCGAACTGGCCGAGCGCTACGGGGCCCGGGTCTTCCCACACGGCCGCTCCACCACCGGCACCCACGTGGAGAACCCGGAGCACATCAGCGCCGCGCTCGCCGACGCGCACGCCCGCACCGGCCGCGTCGACTACGTGGTGAACACCGCCGCCGTCCTGCGGATCGGGCGGCTCACCGAGTTCGACGACACCGGGCTCCGGGAGTCGCTGGAGGTCAACTACCTCGGGCCGGTGCGGATCGCCAGGGCCGCCCACCCCTACCTCGCCGAGACCCACGGCCACATGCTGCTCTTCACCTCCAGCAGCTACACCCGGGGCCGGGCGGACTACAGCCTCTACTCGTCCTCCAAGGCCGCGATGGTCAACCTCGTCCAGGCGCTCTCCGACGAGTGGGCCGACGACGGCATCCGCACCAACTGCGTCAACCCCGAGCGCACCCGCACCCCGATGCGCGTGCGGGCCTTCGGCGAGGAGCCCGAGGGCACGCTGCTCACCTCGCAGACGGTCGCCAGAACCTCCCTCGACGTCCTGCTGTCCGGCCTCACCGGACACGTCATCGATGTACGACTCGACGACCCGATGGAGAGCACCTGATGACCCGACGGGAATCGAACGTGCCGCTCCGCCTCCTCGCCGAGCGGCCCGCCCCCACGCTCGCCGCCCTGCTGGGCTGGCCCCTGCTCGTCCTCGCCGCCGTGCGCGGCCACCCGCTGCTGTTCGCGGTGGCCCTGGTCGCCACCTACCTCGCGGACGAGCGGCTCGGCCGCGAGCCCAGCCGCCTCGACCGGCTGCTGCGCAGTACCCGCTTCCCGCTGACCGTCCGCTTCGTGCTGCGCCAGCTGCTGCTCCTCCTGCTGCTGGTGCGGCTGCCGGTGGAGACCCGGGTGCTGACCGTGGCGGTCGCCACCCTCGCCGCGTTCTACGTCCTCCAGGTGCCGCAGAGCGTGCTGCTCTCGCTCGTCCGGCGGTCCCGTCGGCTACCCATGGCCAGCCGCAACATCGACCTGAGCGCGCTGCGGCTGCGGCCCGCGCCGTCCCGGCTGCTCACCTCCCGGGCGTTCGAGAAGTCCATGCACCTGGACCTCTGCGCGACGGCCGGGCTGCTGGCCACCGCCCACACCGGCGACCCGCGCCACGCCTACCTGGGCTGCGCCGCGACGCTGGGGCTCTGCCTGCTGTACGCGGCGCTGCTGGCCCGGCTCGCCCTCCGCGTCCGCGGCGCGCCCGGCAGGGGTCGGGTACTGGCGCACCTCGACGCCTGGCTGCGCGAGTACCAGCCCACCGTGGTGCTGTACTTCTCCGGCACCCGGGGCTCGGCGTACCAGGTCAACATGTGGCTGCGGACGATGGCGACGGTTGACGGGCGGCCGCTGGTGGTGCTCCGCGAACGCCACATCCTGGACGCCCTGGAGCCCACGGCGCTCCCGGTGGTCTGCCTCCCGGCCGCCACCGACGTGATGAACCGCGACTTCTCCTCCGTACGGGTCGCGCTGTACCCGGCGAACGTCGGCCCCAACATCCACCTGCTGCGGCTCCCCCGGGTCCGGCACGTCTTCATCGGGCACGGCGACAGCGACAAGGTCGCCTCCGTCAACCCGTACGCCAAGGTGTACGACGAGGTGTGGACGGCGGGACGCGCTGGACGCGACCGCTGGTCGAGCGCCGGGGTGGGGGTGCGGGACAGCGCCATCGTCGAGGTCGGGCGGCCGCAGCTGGACGCGGTGCGGCGGGGCGGCGGGGACACCGTGAAGGCCACCAACGGCGCCCCGTTCACCGTGCTCTACGCCCCGACCTGGGAGGGCTGGACCACCGAACCGGGCAACACCTCGCTCATCGAGTCCGGCGAGGCCATCGTCAGACTGCTGCTCTCACTGGAAGCCCCCGTACGGGTGCTGTACAAACCGCACCCGTACACCGGCATCCGCGCCCCCGAGGCCCGCGCCGCGCACCGGGCGATCGTCGCCATGCTGGAGGAGGCGAACGCCGAACGCGCCGCCACCGTCCCGGGGTTCGCCCTCGCCGCCGGGGACGACGCGGCCCTGCGGGAGAGCGCCAGGGCCGACCTCGCGCGGGTCGAGAAGGAGCTGGCCGCGCTGGACCCGCGCCCGCGCAGGGGCGTCGACGACGCGGAGCGCTCCCGCGACGCCCTGCTCACCCCCGCGGAGGCCGCCCAGCGGGACGAGCTGCGCCGCTCCCGGGACGAGCTGTTCTGGCGCAGCCGCGAACCGTGGCGCCACCAGCACATCACGGCCCGCGGACCGCACCTCTACTCCTGCTTCAACGCCTGCGACCTGCTCGTCTCGGACATCTCCAGCGTGGTCTCGGACTTCGTGGCCAGCGAGAAGCCGTACGCGATCACCGACGTGGAGGGGGTGGGCGAGCGGGAGTTCCGGCGGCGCTACACCGCGGCCTCCGCCGCGTTCATCCTCTCCCGTGACGCGCACGAGCTGAACGCCGTGGTCCGGGGCGTCCGTTCGCCCGAGGACGACCCGCTGACCGAGGAGCGCCGCCGTCTCCGGCACTACCTGCTCGGCCCCGACACCCCGTCCGCGTCGGCCCGGTTCAACACGGCGCTCCAGGCCCTGTCCCCGGCCCCGCCCCCCGGCACCAGCGAGGGACCGCCGTCCCCCGGCCCCGAGCCGACCTCGGTCCCCACCCTCTGAGGCAAGTGAGGAACCGTGAAGATCTCCTTCCTGATCCACTCCGTCTACGGAGTCGGCGGCACCATCCGCACCACGCTGAACCTCGCCGCCGAACTCGCCCGGCGGCACGAGGTGGAGATCGTGTCGGTCTTCCGCCACCGCGACGTCTGCGCCCTGCCCGTCGACCCCCGGGTGCGGCTAGTGCCGCTGATCGACACCCGCCCGCACGTGTCCGGCTGCGAGAAGCGGCACCCGCTGCACCAGCGGCCGTCCGTCCACTTCTGCCCCGCCGAGGCCCGCTACCGGCAGTACAGCGAGCTGACCGACGAGCGGGTGCGGGCGCACTACGCGGTCTCCGACGCGGACGTCGTGATCGGCACTCGCCCCGGACTGACCGGCTACGTGGCGCGGTTCGCCGACCCGAGCGCGCTCCGGCTCGGGCAGGAGAACATGACCTACCGCAACCACAGCCCGGAGCTGCGCGCCCAACTGGCCGAGCACCTGGCCCGGTTGGACGGCTTCGTGACCGTCTCCGAACGGGACGCGGCGGACTACACGGCGGCGCTGCCCGCCTCCTCCGCCCGGGTGCGGTTCATCCCCAACAGTGTTCCCGACCCGGGCGTCCGGCCCGCCGACGGCTCCAGCCGCACCGTCGTCGCCGCCGGGCGGCTCGCCGAGGTCAAGCAGTACGAGGTGCTGATCGCCGCCTTCGACCGGGTCGCCGCGGCCCGCCCGGACTGGCGGCTGCGCATCTACGGCGGCGGTGACCAGCGCGGCTGGCTGCGCCGCCGCGTCGAGCGCCGGGGGCTCTACAACCACGTCCGGCTGATGGGCCCGCGCTCCCCGCTGGAACCGGAGTGGGCGAAGGCGTCGATCGCGGTGTCCACCTCACGGCACGAGTCCTTCGGCATGTCCCTGGTGGAGGCGATGCGCTGCGGACTGCCGGTGGTCAGCACCGACTGCGACTACGGGCCCCGCGAGATCATCCAGCACGGGGTGGACGGGCTGCTGGTCCCGGTGGGCGACGCCCGGGCGGTCGCCGGGGCGCTGCTCACCCTGATCGACGACCCGGCGCTGCGGCGGCGGATGGGCGCGGCGGCGCTGGACGCCTCCCGCCGCTACGAACCGGCCCATGTCGCCCGGCGGTACGAGGAGTTCTTCGCCGAGCTGGGCGCCACCGGCGCCGTAGCCCCGCTGACCGGCCGGGTGGCCGCGCCGCAGCCGCTGTCCGCGGCCCTGGCGACGGAGGACGCCGGGACCGCCGGGGCCACCGGGCAGCTGGGGCACGCGGAGGGTACGGGGCCCACCGAGCACGTGGTGGACACGGCGACCGTCGAGCACGCGGAGCGCGCCGGGGCCCAGGTGTGCGCGGACGGCTGGGGGGCCGGGGCACCCACCGGCGGGGTGAGCGAGCACACCGGGTTCGCCTCCACCCTGCGCGCCACAGCGCCGTCCGCCACGCCCCCCGTCTCCGCCGCGTCCAGTGTCTCCGCCGCGTCCAGCGTGACGGATCCGCCCGGCTCACCCGGCCCGGCGGGCTCGGTGGGGTCAGCGGGGTCCTCCACCGCGCTGGAGGACGCACCCGGGGTGTCCCTCGCCCCGGAGGATCCGGCCCCCGTCGAGCCGGGGGCGCACGAGCGGGTGGTGGGCGCCTCCCCTCCCCTGGTCGCCCCCACCGCTGACTGCGAGGCGCACCCCGACGGCGGACTGACCCTCCAGCTGCGGCCCACCGGCCCCGAGGACGCGGAGCGTCCGCACCTCCCCGGCGGGCTGGAAAGCACCGACCGCACCACCGTCCGCGACGGCCCCCACGCCCCCGGGGCGACCAACTCCGGCCGCCGGGCGGGCCGTTCGGCGCCCACCGGGAAGCTGCTGCTCGTCCGGCGCGGACGCGGCAGCACCGGCCGCACCCGCCGGGCCGGGGACAGGTCGCACCGGCACACCTTCCCGCTGGACACGGCGGGGCGCGCGACCATCCCCGGCGACCGGGTCCTCGCCGAGGGCGTCTGGGACGTCTTCCTGGTGACGCCCGGGGCGCGGAAGACGCCGGTGCTGGCCGGGACGGTCGACCAGCGGGGCGCCCTGGAGGCGCACGCCCGCGCGGTGGCCTCCGGGCCCGTCCGCAACCTGGTGCCGCACCGCGCCGAGGACGACGGTCGTCTCACGCTCCGCGCCTGGGCCAGGGCCGTGCACGCGGAGGTGTTCGACGTACGGGTGGACCGGCGCGGGTTCACCGTCACCGGGACGCTGCTGGGGCCCGCCACGCTCGCCGACTCCCCCGCGCTGCTGCTGAGTTGCCGGTCCGATCCGGCGCGGCAGCTGGCCTTCACCGGGGAGCGCCGGGGCGCCAGCACCTTCCGCTGCACCGTCTCCGCCGCCGCCCCGGTGCTGCACCAGCGGGAACGCCACGACGTCTGGGACGTCTGGCTGATGTACGCGCCGGACGCGGAACCGGTTCGCGTCGGCCGGTTCCTGGACGACATCGTCGACCGCAAGACCGTCGACGACTATCCGCGGATCGTGCTGCCGCGGAGCGCGGCCGGTCCGCGCGGGCCGCTCCGGCTGTCGCTGCGCCCCGGCGCCCGCCCCCGGGTGCGGGTGCGGCTCTTCCACTCCCGGCGGAACGACCTCGCGCTGAACGTGGTGGACCTTCCGCCCGGCTCTCCCCGTCCGCGCTCCCTTCCGGAGCGGCGGCGGGAGGCGGAACGTTCGCTGCGCGTCCTGCGCGGACGGCTGCGACGCCGGTTCGCCGCCCGCCGCGAGCGGTGAGGCGGGGACCGCCGCCGTGAGCGCCACCGGGGTGCGGCGTTGAGGGCGGTGGGTACCGCGGGTGCCGGGCGGCGCGGAGGGGGGACGCGCCCGCCGCCGCCGTCCCGGCCGTCAACCCGCCGGTGTGCGGGGGCCGATTCGCCCCGCCGCGATCAGCGCCCCCGGCCGACGACCCGGCGCAGCCTCCCTCGTACGGCGGAGGCGGTGCGGAGGGCGGTCTTCCGGACCGGGCGGTCCCGCCGCTCCAGCGCGTCCAGCCGCTTCTCGGCCGACGCGGCGCGGCGCAGCAGCGCGGTGCTGAGCATCTCCAGCTCGTCGTTGCGGGTCTGGAGCGCGGAGATGCTCTTCGACGCCGTCTCCAGTTCGCGCTCCACGCCCTGCTGCCCGCGCCGGGCCTGCTCGCGCAGCCAGCTGATCCGGTAGCCGAGCGAGCCGTCGTCCGAGCCGTCCCAGAGCTGGAGCGGCTCGGGGTACTTGAGCGCGGCGACCCGGGCGTCGAACTCCGCGCCCTGGTCGCCGTGGGTGAAGGTGTTCTCCAGCCCGTGCTTGTCCAGGAAGGTGACGAGCCGCTCGAAGCGCTCCTGGTGCCCGGCGGCGAGACCGGAGAAGTCCGCCTTCTCGTACAGCTCGGCCGGGTCCACGTCCGGCGGGAGTTCGGCGAGCATCTGGTACGGGATCTCGAAGTAGCGGCAGAGTTCGAGGGTCCGTGAGTCGTGGCAGAGCACCACGCTGGGGGTGCCCGCCAGCAGCGCGGCGATGTTCCCGTGGATCCGGGTGCCGAAGGAGAACTCGTGGTCGCGCAGCTCCGCGAGCCAGGGCGCGGAGTCCATCGGGACGCGGGTACGGCCGTCCCGGAGGAGTTCGTGGGAGACGGCCGTCGGCATCACCTTCCGGAGTCCGGCGGCGGCCGAGGTGTCCCCCCAGAAGAGGAGTTCGGCGTCCACGAGGTTCTGCGCGTAGTAGGTGATGTTCGGATAGCGCCGGTAGGCGTTGCGCGCGATGGCGGCGATCTCCCCGACCCGGTTCGCGCCGCGCGAGATGTTGATGGCGAGGCGCGAGTCGGTGGTCAGCTTCTTTCTCGTGTCGAGCGCGGGGAAGGTGTCGCCGTACAGGAACATCGAGGGGCAGCCGATGACGTCGACGTCGCGGAAGCCCAGGTCCCTGAGGTACTCGGCGGTCATCTCGCCGCGCACCCCGATGCTGGGCGACCGGTCGAGGACGGCCCTGGCGAACCGCTTGACGGAGGGCCGCAGCGAGCTGATGGCCTCGGTGTCGAAGTCGGTCCCCGCCTGCGCTCCGACGCCGAGGACCACCACCGGGATGGTCAGCTGCTCGATGAGTTTCGTCAGCCGGTCGAGCGCGTCCCGAAAACTGGGGCGGAACGCGTTGGCGAGCGGGATGACGAAGACGTCGTACTGCTCGTTGATCTCGGCGGCCCGGGCGGCCGAGGAATTCGTGCGGATTCCGTTGGACGACACCTCGGTGTTCTTGGTGAGCAGCAGCTTGTGCGCGGCGTCACTGAACAGCAGGTTCCCGGAGTTCGTGCCGATGAGGTCCTGATGAATGACCTGTTCCGGGGTGGCCACATGGAAGGGACTCTTTCCGGAACGGATAAGGATCTGTTTCATTTTCACCCTGCTCCATGGAACCTGTCGAGGAATGCCGAAATGACTGGCGACATCGTTCCAGCCGGTCCGTCGGGGAATGCCGCTTTCACTCCGGCGCTCACGTCACTGCTACCCGATTGGGCGACGCCCCGGGCCGGTGCGCCGGGCCCCCACCCCGGGGCACCGCGCACACCGGCCACCCACCGGCCGCCCGCCGCCCCAACGGCCGTCCCGCACACGGCGGTTGCGTCCGCCGACGGGGGTCCGGCGAGGCGGTGGAGTGGCCTCAGGACGGACTCCGCTCGCGCTCCCGGCGCGGGATGAGCGGCCGGGGGAAGCGGCCCTCGATCACCGGCCGGAGCACCCGCCGCACCGGGACCGAGCTGAGCGGCACCGTCAGCGCCGCCGCGCACACCGTCGTCAGCACGATCGCCAGGTGGCCGCCCGCGGCCGTGAGGTCGTGGAAGCCGACGCTCTCCACGCCCTTGATGACCAGCCCGTGCAGCAGGTACGGGTACATGGTGACGGCGCCGAGCACCGTGAACCAGGTCCGCCCGGTCGGGACGAGCGCGAGGAACGCGGCGCACAGCACCGCGGCCACCCCGAACAGCGCGCAGCGTGTGCCGAGGTACCGCTCCGGGCTCACCCCCAGGTCCGCGTAGCCGACCTCCATCCCCAGCCAGTTCGCGCCGAGGAGAGGGGAGGCCCAGTAGGCGGCCGCCACCCCGCCGAGCAGCACCGGCAGCGCGCAGCGGCGCGCGGCCACGGTGCGCAGGGGCCGGAAGTGCGCGGGACGCAGACACAGCCCCAGGACGAACCAGGGCAGGAAGCCGAGCACCTTGGCGAGCGCCAGGCTGTCCCCCGTATAGGTGAGACCGGCGGCGAGCGAGATGAGCAGCGCGAGGACGATCGGCCAGCGCACCGCGCGCCAGAGGGGGGTGCTCAGCCGCCAGACGAACAGCGCGACCAGGAACCAGCACAGGTAGCGCGGCTGGGCCGGGGTGATCGAGAAGGGCTCCCCCCAGCAGAGCGTGTACATGCCCGCGTAGACCGTCTCGAAGACCAGGTACGGCACCAGCACCGTGGTGATCAGCTTGCGGATCTGCTCCGGCCGCCCGGTGAACCCGCGCGAGAAGTAGCCGCAGAGCAGCGCGAACAGCGGCATGTGGAAGGCGTAGACGAAGAGGTATCCGGCGTGCACCGACCGCGCCGCGCCCGTCATCGGGCCCCAGTGGTGACCCACCACCACCAGGACGATCAGCAGGAACTTCGCGTTGTCGAAGAACGGGTCGCGGCCCGCGCCCGCGGGGCGCCCCTTCGCGAGGGACGCCCCGCGGGGCACGGCCACGGGGACAGCAGCGGGCTCACGGTGGCCGGGATGGACCCCGAGGGCGGACGGGGCCCGGCTTCCGGTGTGGTGCGGACCGGGGTGCGGGGACGAGGTCGGGGGGTGGGCGGGGGAGCCGGTGGGGACAGCGGGGGTGGCGGGGACGGCCGACCCTGGGCGGTGACCAATGCTCTCGGGGACCATTGATCAGACCGTAAGCGCGGCTCCGCACGGCGCCGGGGCGGCGTGCCGCCCGGAACGCGCTGCGGCCGCTGAACGAGGGACGGCGTCCGGCCGCCCGACGTAATCCACCCTCTTCCGGTCAACACGGATGTAGCACGCCGAAGGTTCACACCCCCGTGATCCACCGCTCTGGGAATAATTACGCGATACGTGCACAACCTGTGGTGAGCGAGAGGGAGCAGAGCCCTGATGAAGATCGCGTTCCTGCTGGACAACGCCTACGGAATCGGCGGAACGATCCGGTCGACCGTCAACCTCTCCCGGGCGCTGGCCGGCCGGCACGAGGTGGAAGTGGTCACCCTGCGCCGTACCGTCGACCGCCCGGCGCTCCCCTTCGACCCACGCATCACCCTCACCCCGCTCCTCGACCTGCGCCCCGACTCCCCCTCCTACGACGGCGGCCACCCCTCCTTCCAGCGACCGAGCGCCCGCTTCACCGAGGGCGCCGACCACTTCGAGCGCGGCATCTCCACCCGCCTCGGCGACGAGCGGATGCGCGAGTACCTCACCAGCACCGACGCGGACGTGGTGATCGCCACCCGCCCCAAGATCAACGACTACCTGGCCGCGTACGGCAGCGACCGGTACCTGCGCGTCGGCCAGGAACACCTGACGCACGCCATGCACAGCGAGCACAACCGGATCCACCAGGACGCGGCCATCGCCCGGCTCGACGCCTTCGTCACCGTCTCCTACGCCGACGCCGCCGACTACCGGTCGCTGCTGGCGGGCACCGGCACCCGGGTGGTCTGCGTGCCCAACGCCGTCCCCACCCCCGAGGTCGAGCCCTCGACGGGCGAGGCGAAGCTGATCGTGGCGGCCGGACGGCTCGTCAAGGTCAAGCGGTACGACCGGCTGATCTCGGCCTTCGCCCTGGTCGCCCGGGAGCATCCGGACTGGCGGCTGCGGATCTACGGCAGGGGGCGGCAGCGGGCGGCCCTCCGCGCACTGATCAACGAACTCGGCCTCTACGACCAGGTGTTCCTCATGGGCCCGCACTCCCCCATCGAGACCGAGTGGGCCAAGGGCTCCATCGCCGCCGTCTCCTCGGACGCCGAGTCCTTCGGCATGACCCTCGTCGAGGCCATGCACTGCGGGGTGCCCGTGGTCAGCACCGACTGCCCGCACGGCCCCGGCGAGATCATCAGCAACGGCCGGGACGGGCTGCTCTCCCCGCTCGGCGAGACCGAGTTCAGCGTCCAGGCCTTCGCGGACGCCCTGCTGCACCTCGTCGAGGACCCCCAGCGGCGGCGGCGGATGGGCCTCGCCGCGCTGGAGAAGGCCCGTCGGTACGCGCCCGAGCGGATCGCCGGAGAGTACGAACACCTCTTCGCGGAACTCCTGGAGCGGCGCCCAGCGCACCGCGCCGCCCTGACGCCCCCCGCGCCCACCCGGTCCACCACCGTGCCCGCCGCCCGCGCCGCCTCGGCCCCCAGCGCGGCCGCCAGCGTGGCGGAGCCCGCGCCGGGGCGCGAACGGGGGCTGCTGCGCCGGATCGTCGCGCCCCTCGGGCGGCCCCTGCTGCGGGCGCTGCGCCGCCTGAAGGACCGGTCCCGGCGCGAGCGGGGCGGCTCCCCGGGCATGCCGCGTCCGGCCGCCCGGGTGCTGGTGGCGGAGGACGGCACCGTCGTGGTGCGGCTGCGCGCCGCCAAACTCCCCGAGGGGCAGGCGTCGTTGCTGCTCCGGCCGCGCCGCCAGCCCACGTCCGGCGCCCTGCGGCTGCCCATTCCGGAGGACCGTGCCAGCGGCGGCGGCCGGGTCCGACTGGAGGTCAGCCCCGGCCGGTACCCGATGTTCGAGGGCCGCTGGGACGCGTACGTCGAACGCGCCGCCGACCGGAAGCGGCGCCGTGTCCGCGCGGAACTCGTCGAGACGGCACGGCTGTTGACGATGCCCGCGCAACGGGACCCGAACGGCGACCTGATCGCCCGCATCCCGTACACCACCGCCGACGGCTACCTCGCCATCCGCAGCTGGCAGCGCTCCGGGCACGCCGAGGTGGCCTCCGTCGCGGTCGAGTCACGGGGCTTCGTGCTGCGGGTGCTGCTGTACACCGACCTCGGCGCACCGGCGAACGGCGGCGGAAGCCGGAACGGAGCCGAGAGCGGGAACGGGAGCGGCGCCACCGGCGGTGACGGCGGGCCCGGCACCAGCGCCGCGGACGACGGAGCGTGGCCGGTGCTGCTGGCCGTCCCGCGCGGGGAGAAGGGCCGCGGCTTCGACCTGCCCGGCACCTGGGAGAGGCCCACCCCACCGGCCGCGCGCACCACCGGAACCAACGGCGGCGCTGGAACCAGCGGAGGGCCGGGAACCAACGGCGGCGCGGGGGCCGACGCGGGCCCCGGAACCAGCGGGAACGGCGCCTCCGGGGCGGCCCCGGGCGAGCCGGACGGACGGTGGGTCCTCCGCTTCGACCTGCCCTACGACCTGCCCGCGGCCCTGAGCGACGCTGTCGACGACCCGGTGTGGGACCTGTGGGTACGCCCCGGGGAGAACGCCGTTCCGCTACGGCTCTCCCGGCTGCTGGACGACCTCGCGGACCGCAAGAAGATCGACATCTCCCCCGTCGCGCGGCTCGCGGACACCGGGA
Organism: Streptomyces sp. AJS327; assembly: GCF_013450295.1. GTDB lineage: Bacteria > Actinomycetota > Actinomycetes > Streptomycetales > Streptomycetaceae > Streptomyces. The sequence goes on along the minus strand of NZ_SKBR01000001.1, from coordinate 218,504 downwards.
CCGGCGCCCGTCTGTACTTCACCGTCGGCAACAACCTCGCGCTGGCGCTGCGTCCGCTGCCGGAGGAGACCACGCCCCCGGCGCCCGGAACCACCTCCCGGAACGCGGCCACCCCGACGAGCTGAACGACGCCCCGGCGCCACGCCCCCGGGAGGGTGGCGCGGCGCCGGGTTCGCTGGCTCAGCGGTTGCTGCGCAGCAGGGTCCGCATGGTGCGCATGGCCACCGAGAGGTTCGCCAGATCGAAGGTGTCCGAGGACTGGATCTCGTCCAGCGTGGCCCGGGCACGCACCAGCACCGTGCGGTTCTTCTCCTCCCACGCGGCGTACCGCTGGTCGGGGGTGGCCGTGCCGTCCCCCGCCGCCAGCACGTCGGCGGCCAGCAACTGGTGCGCCGCGTACAGGTCCTCGCGGATGGAGGCCCGCGCCATCGACTGCCAGCGGTCGGCCCGGGGCAGCTCGCTGACCCGCTCCTGGAGCTGGGTGATGCCGAGCCGGTCACCGAGGTCGTAGTAGACCGCGGCGACGTCGATCAGGTCGATCCCGGTACGGCCGGCCACCGCGACCACGTCCAGCGCGGGGAACGCGGCGGAGAAGCCCGCCACCCGCAACGCCAGCCCGGTGGGCACCCCGGCGCTCTCCAGCTCCATGTGGATCTGCTGGTGCCACTTCAGGTCATCGCCCTTGAGAAGCTTGGGCAGTTCGGCCCAGACCTCCGCCACCCGCTGTCCGAACAGCTCGATGGTGTCGGCCAGCAGCAGCGGCTGCGGACGGTTGTTGAGCAGCCAGCGGGTGCCGCGCTCGACCAGCCGCCGGGCGTGCAGCCGGATGCTGGTCAGCACCTCCGCGGGGACGACGTTGTCCAGCGACTCCGCCTCGTCCCAGATCTCCCCGAGACCGAAGATCGCGCGGGCCGCGGTGTGCGCCCGGACGATCTCCTCCGTCGAGGCGCCGGACTCCTCCTTCATCCGGAAGATCAGCGTCGAACCGCCGGTGTTCACCGTGTCGTTGACCAGCAGGGTGGTGACGATCTCGCGGCGCAGCGCGTGCCCGTCGATCTCGTCGGGGAAACGTTCGCGCAGCGGCTTCGGGAAGTAGGCGTGTGCCAACCACCGCAGGTACGGGTCGTCCGGCAGGCCGGTGCTGATCAGCTCGTTGGTCAGCGTGATCTTCGTGTAGGCGAGCATCACGGCCAGCTCCGGCTCGGTCAGCCCCTGCCCGTTCGCCAGCCGCTCCTTGATCTGCCGGTCTCCGGGCAGGAACTCCAGCGCCCGGTCCAGATGCCCCTCCTTGACCAACTGCCGCATGTGCCGCTGGTTGGCCTGGAGCAGACTCGACGCCTGGTGCGTGGAGTTGGCCAGCGCCGCGTTCTGCGCGTAGTTGTTCCGCAGGACCAGCGCCCCGACCTCGTCGGTCATCTCAGCGAGCAGCGTGTTCCGCTGCTTGACGGTCATGTCGCCGTTGGCGACCACCGCGTTCAGCAGGATCTTGATGTTCACCTCGTGGTCGGAGGTGTCGACACCGGCGCTGTTGTCGATCGCGTCGGTGTTCACCCGGCCACCGGTGTGCGCGTACTCGATCCGGCCCAGCTGGGTGAGGCCGAGGTTGCCGCCCTCCCCGACCACCTGCACGCGCAGGTCCTGACCGTCGGCGCGGATCATGTCGTTGGCCTTGTCCCCGACGTCCGCGTTGCTCTCGGTGGACGCCTTGACGTACGTGCCGATGCCGCCGTTCCACAGCAGGTCGACCGGCGCCTCCAGGATCGCCTTCATCAGCTCGGCCGGGGTCAGCTTCGCGACGCCCTGCGGCAGCCCGAGCACCGCCCGCACCTGCGGGGTGATCGGGACCGACTTGGCGGTACGCGGGTGCACGCCGCCACCCGCCGAGATCAGCTTGGTGTCGTAGTCCGCCCAGGAGCTGCGCGGCAGTTCGAACAGTCGGCGGCGCTCCGCGTAGGAGACGGCCGCGTCCGGCTCCGGGTCGAGGAAGATGTGCCGGTGGTCGAAGGCGGCGACCAGCCGGACGCACTCCGAGGCGAGCATGCCGTTGCCGAACACGTCCCCCGACATGTCACCGACGCCGACGACCGTGAACTCCTGCGTCTGGGTGTCGTGCCCCAGCTCGCGGAAGTGCCGCTTGACCGACTCCCAGGCGCCGCGCGCCGTGATGCCCATGCCCTTGTGGTCGTACCCCGCGCTGCCGCCCGAGGCGAAGGCGTCGCCCAGCCAGAAGCCGTAGGCGCCCGCCACCTCGTTGGCGATGTCCGAGAAGGTGGCGGTGCCCTTGTCCGCCGCGACCACCAGGTAGGTGTCGTCACCGTCGTACCGCACGACGTCCTCGGGGGGCACGACCTCGCCACCCACCAGGTTGTCGGTGATGTCCAGCAGACCGGAGATGAACGTCCGGTAGCAGGCGATACCCTCCGCCTGCCAGGCGTCCCGGTCGACCGCCGGATCGGGCAGCTGCTTGCCGACGAACCCGCCCTTGGCGCCGACCGGCACGATGACGGTGTTCTTCACCTCCTGCGCCTTGACCAAGCCCAGGATCTCGGTACGGAAGTCCTCCCGCCGGTCCGACCAGCGCAGACCGCCCCGGGCGACCTTGCCGAACCGCAGGTGGACGCCCTCGACCCGCGGGGAGTACACCCAGATCTCGTACGCCGGGCGCGGCGCCGGCAGTTCCGGGATGGCCTGCGGATCCAGCTTCATCGAGACGTAGGCGTGCGGCTGGCCGCGGCTGTCCATCTGGTAGTAACTGGTCCGCAGGGTCGCCTTGATGACGGTCAGGAAGCGCCGCAGGATGCGGTCCTCGTCCAGGCTGGCGACCTGGTCCAGCGCCCCCTCCAGCTCCTCCAGCAGACCGTCCGTCAGCTCGTGGCCCGCGCCCGACCGGGTCGGGTCGAGCCGCGCCTCGAACAGGCTGACCAGCAGCCGGGTGGTGTGCACGTTGTTCCGGAGGGTGTCCTCCATGTAGCTCTGGCTGAAGGTGGCGCCAGCCTGCCGCAGGTACTTCGCGTACGAGCGCAGCACCATCGCCTGCCGCCAGGTCAGCCCGGCGGACAGCACCAGCGCGTTCAGCCCGTCGTTCTCCGCCTGGCCGGTCCACACCGCGGAGAAGCAGTCCTGGAAGCGCTCCCGCGCCTCCTCGTCCATCTCCTGGGCCTGCGCCTCGGAGAGCCGCAGTCCGAAGTCGTAGATCCAGGCGCTGCTGCGGTCGGCGGGGCGCAGTTCGTACGGCCGCTCGTCGACCACCTCGACGCCCATCGCCTGGAGCACCGGCAGCACCGCGGAGAGCGAGACCGGACGGCCGGTGCGGTAGATCTTGAAGCGGCGCTCGCCCGGCGCCGCGCCCACCGGCTCGTACAGGCTGAGCGCGAAGCCCGCGCCGTCCGCGTCCCGCGGCAGCCTGCCCAGGTGCAGCAGGTCGGCGACGGCGGCCCGCGGCGAGAAGTCCGCCTTGTACCCCTCGGGGAAGGCCTGCGCGTACTGGTGGGCCAGCTCGGCCGCGTGCTCCTCACCGAACTCGCTGACCAGCGCCTCGGAGAAACCATCCGCCCAGGAGCGCGCGGCCTCCGCCAGCCGCGCCTCGATCCGCTCCGACTCGCTCTCCGGCAGCACGGCCAGCTCCGAACCGGCGGGCAGTCGGATCACGAAGTGCAGCCGGGAGAGCACCGACTCGGTGTTCCAGGCGGTGAAGTCGACGCTGGTACCGCCGAGTTCCTCCATCAGGATCTCGGTCAACCGCAGCCGGACGGCGGTGGTGTACCGGTCCCGGGGGAGGTAGACCAGCGCCGAGTAGTACCGTCCGTACTCCTCCTGCCGCAGGTACAGCCGCAGTCGCCGCCGCTCCTGGAGGTAGAGCACCGAGGTCACGATGGAGCGCAGCGGGTCGACGTCCGTCTGGAACAGCTCGTCGCGCGGGTAGGTCTCCAGGATCTGGAGCAGGTCCCGGCCGGCGTGGCTGTCCGGCGCGAATCCGGCGCCGGCCAGCACCTCGCTGACCTTGCGGCGGATCACCGGCACCCGGCGCACCGACTCGGTGTAGGCGGCCGAGGAGAACAGGCCGAGGAAGCGCCGCTCCCCCACGACGTTCCCCTCGGCGTCGAACCGCTTGACGCCGATGTAGTCGAGGTACGAGGAACGGTGCACGGTGGCACGGCTGTTGGCCTTGGTCAGCACCAGCATCCGATGCTCCCGGGCCTTGGCGCGCGCGTCAGCCGGAAGGCGGTTGAAGGAGGGCGAGACCGGGTGCCCGTCGTCCGCGGCGTGCAGCGGGTCGGAGCGCAGGATGCCGAGGCCGGTACCCGGCTTGGCGGTGAGGGTCAGCTGCTCGTCGGGCGACTCCCCCATCTCCGGTTCGCGGCCGAGTTCGTACTCCCGGTAGCCGAGGAAGGTGAAGTGGTCGTCGGCCAGCCACCGCAGCAGCTCCCTGGCCTCCTCGACCTCCTCCGACGCCAGGTCCCCGGCCAGCGGCTCGGTCGGCAGCTCGTCGGCGATCCGGAGCGCGGCGCCGCGCATCTTCTGCCAGTCCTCCACGGCCTCCCGCACGTCGGAGAGGACCCGCAGCAGGCCCGTGTTGATCTCCTTGAGGTCGTCCCGGTCGGTCTCCCGGTCGACCTCGACGTGGATCCAGGACTCCACCACCGCGTCGTGCGGAAGCTCCTCCGCGAGGCCGTCCGCGGACAGGCTCAGCGGATCCCGGCCCTCGTACAGGACCTCGAGCAGCTCACCCGTGACGTTCCTGCGCACCACCATCTGCGGGTGGATCACGACGTGGATGCCGCGCCCCTCGCGGGACAGCTCGTTGGTGACCGAGTCGACCAGGAACGGCATGTCGTCGGTGACGACCTCCACGACGGTGTGGGTGCACGTCCAGCCGTTCTCGTCGACCGACGGGGTGAAGGCACGGACGTTGGCCGTGCCCTGGGGGCGCTGCTGGGCGAGCCGGTGGTGGGAGAGGGCCGCCCCGAGGATGTCCACCGGATCCCGCTCGATCAGGTCCTCGGGAGCGGTATGCAGGTAGAAACGCTGGAGGTAGGCGGCGAGTGCACCGCCTTCGAGGCCCTGCGGGGGATGGTGCCCACCCGCTGGTCCCTGCTCAGCTACCCGGGCGGCCTCGGCCAGCCGCTCGGCCTTTGCTTCGTCCAGCTTGGTCTGCATGTTCTCAGGCTCCTGTCGCGCGCCATTGCGTGACGTCGGTGGTGGTAGGGCACGGCGCACGGGGGCCACGGGGCCCGGTCGCCGCACCACGAACAGAGAGACCAGCCACACCCGCGCGTCACCGGGACGCGTCAGGCGTGCGCCGATGGGCGGGCTGCCCACCAACGGCTCTCGCGCTGATCACCCGTGCAAGGCTATCTCTCCGCACCCTAGGCCGGTCATGGGTCGTATGCGCACAAAAACCAGAGATGGTCTTTGACTATCTGGACAGCCCGACAGTCCTACTGTCACCCGCCGGATTGACCGGTCCACGGAGCGCCACCACCGAGCCCCACCGGAGGTCCCAGCTCCGGATCGACCCGGCCCGGGACCGCCCAGGCCAGCCCCCTCCAACCCGTCCCAGCGCGATTCAGCCCCGTTCTCCCCAGTTGAGCGCGGTTCAGCCCACGGCTATCTCCTCCGCCAGCCCGACCGCCTCCGCGAGGGTGTCGACCACCGGAACCCCCGCCGACCGCAGACTGGCCCGGCTGTGTGACCCCCCGGTGTACAGCACGGCACCCGCCCCGACATGGGCGGCGGCGTCCGCGTCGTCCAGCGCGTCCCCTATGACGACGGTCCGCGCGGGGTCCGCTGCCTTGGGCAGCGCGCGCAGCGCCTCCAGGTGCCGGGCCATCTGCGCCGCCTTGCCCCCGCCGTTCGGCCCGACCGCCCCGTCCACCCGGACGAAGCGCCGCTCGATACCGTGCCTGCCCAGCAGCCGCACCAGGTCCTCGTGCGGCGCGAGCGAGCAGAGCGACTGGGTGCGCCCCGCCGCCAGCCACCCGGCCAGCAGCTCCTCGACACCCTCGGTCAGCCCGGCCTCCAGCACCCGCTGGCCGTAGTGCCGGTGGAAGGTGGCGTCGAGCACCTGCCACTCCGCCGGGCTCGGCTTCCGGCCCAGCAGCCGCTCGTAGAACCGCGGCACCGGCACCCGGAACAGCTCGCGGTACCGCTCCAGGGTGATCGGCTCCATACCCAGCTCGCGGAAGGCGGCGTTGCTCGCCTCCAGCACCACGTGGATGTCGTGCAGCAGCGTGCCGTTCCAGTCCCAGACGATGTGCGCCGCCGCGTGCTCCGGTAGCTCTCCCTCGCTGCCGCCTCGCGCGGCCCCCGTCCCCTGCGTCATGCTCCGACGGTACGCGCCGCCGCCGACAGCGCGGTAGGACCCGGTGCGCCCTCCCGGACCACCGGCCCCGGGCGGACGCGCCCCCGGACCCGGCGCCCGGCGCCCTCCCGGAGGTACGCCGGAGCACGCGACGACGGTCCCCGCGCCGGACGGGACGCCCGCGGGGAGGGCGAACCCATGGGCCGCTCTGGGGTACCGCTGGGGGCGCGCGGCGACGCCCGGCCGCCCGCACGCCCCGAACCTCCCCGCTCCACCCCACCGCGCGCCCCGGCGCGGAACCACCCGCCACGGGCGGGCCGTTGAGGGGACGGACGGCGGGGCTGACGAGGGACCGGCGAGCGGACTGGCGGCGGAGCGGACGGTCGGGCCAGGGCCCGGGCGATCGTGGTGCCGGGGCGAACCGGCCGTCGGCCCGGAGTCCGGGTCAGGGCTTGAGCAGCGCCGGGATCTCCTGCGTCGCGAACCAGAGCAGCTCGTGCTCCTCCGCGTCCTCGACCGTCTCCCGCGCCGCCTCGTCACCGAGGTCCGCCGCGTCCAGCAGCCGCACGGCCGCCGCGACGTCCGCTTCGGCCCCCGCCTCGTCCATGTGGACGGCCGCGACCTTCCGCAGCGGAACGGCCCCGGCGATCCGCACCGCCCCCGGCCCCGCGGGCTCACCGCCCTGCGTACCGGGCGCGGTGCCGGTGTCGAGCGCGCCGTCCGGGTCGGGCTCCACCGCGTCGTCCGGTACGTCGAGCGCGAGCACGATCCGGCGGCTCAGCACCTCCGGATCGCTGGCCAGCAGCCGGAGGGAGGCGCGGGCCGCCCGGCCGAAGGCCGCGTACTCCAGCTCCTCCAGCGCCGCCTCCGGCGCGTCCGGCCCGACGGGGTAGGCCGCCGTGTACCACCGGCGCAGTCCGGGGGTCACCGCGTAGGCGCCCAGCGCGCTCCGGCCGGGCGCTGGCGACAGTTCACCGGTGTGGTGCGCCTCGGCGAGTGCCGGGTGAGTCAAGGGAACGTAGACGCGCATGGCCTCCGCTTTCGGGTAACGCCGGACGGTACGCACGGTCAGCATACGGTCCACCCCGTCGCGTCCCGCTCGTCCACCGTCCCCACACCGGGAGCCGCCGCCGCGCGCCCTCCACCACCCCGGCCGTCACCCCCGGTCCGCCCCGACCTCCGCGACGGTGACGCCGGTCAGCACGTGTACGCGGGGACGCGCTCGTGTTGCGGCGGGATGACCACCGGCATAGAACCAAGCAAAGCTACCGCTCGGTATTTTCCCGGCCGAGCACACCGACGCGGGGGAGCGCGCACCATGCCCAGTCAGCAACCACCGACCACCAGCCAGCCGTCCCGCCGCGTCCGGCGCCCGTCCAGCCGCCCACCGGGCCGCTCCGACACCCGGCGTCCCGGCGCGGGCCCCCGCCCCACCGGCCACGGCGGCCCCCGGCCGACCGGCGGATCCGTCCGGCGGTCCGTGGCCCGCCAGGCACACGAGGCCCAACCGCCGTACTGGTTCGCCGAACGGCTGCTGCTGGTGCTCAGCGGACGCCGCCCCCTGCACACGCTGATGCGCCACACCCGGCCGAGCACCTACGAACGGCTCGCCCAACTCGTACCGCTCGCTCCCCTGCACCCCGGTCCGGGCGACCGCTCCACACCCGTCGTGCTGGAGGCGCGCGGCAGGCAGCCGTGCTCGGGGGTGATCGAAGCCTTCGCCCGGATCAAGTCCGGTAACCGGCAACGGGCGATGGCCTTCCGCCTCGAACTCGACACCCCGGCACAGTGGCGCTGCGCGGCGATCGAGCTGGACGGCGAGGACGAGCCCCGCTGACCTCTCCGCGCCGCGCCGACTCACCCCGCACCACTCACCCAGGGACGGCCCATACCCGGACCGGCCCATCCCCGGGCCGCGGGGGCTCCGCCGTCCCCTCGACGGATGGCGGACCCGTACCGGTGCCAGCGCGACCGCCGGGCCCGGTACTCCACGGCCGTTCCGGACCCGGGGGCTCCGCCGCCGATCCGTGGCCGTCCAGCGGGTTCGTCCGGCGGCTCCTCGTGGGTGGTGGCCGCGCCGGTCCGTGGGCCGGTGGCGTCCGCGTCAACCGGTCCAGCACCACGGCCAGGCCAGGGTGATCACTGGTGCGGTGAGGACGGCGACGAGCGGGTGGCGAAGTCCGGCACGGTCAGGCGGACCGGCTCGCGGCCGCGACGAACTGGCGTGTGTCCGCGAGCCGTTCGGGATCGTTCGGAGCCGTTCAAAGCCGATCAGGGGGCGTTTCGCGGACGTTCGGGGCGGCGTCGGCGGCGAGATGGCCGGGTGGGCCACGTCCGCGGCGAGGTCGCGGGACGGCCCAGGTGCGGGCACGGCGGACGTGATCTGCCGGTACCCGCGGGTCCCGTGCCTGAGGCGATAGTTGGCCGGGCCCGAACCCGGTGGTGCCGAGCCCGACCTGGCCCGGGAGCCCGGCGGCGAGGGAGCGCACCGGGCGCGGGCGGCGTCGGCGTCCCGACGGGCCCGGCGCGGCACCTGCCGCGTCCGCCGGTATCGGCCCGGGCCCGCACCACGAGCCCGCGAGGTCCGAACGGGCGGCGCCCACCGGGGCACTCGGGGTACGAGACGGGGTCAGCGCCGTCAGCCGAGGGCGTCGAGCACCGCGCGCTCGCGCATCGGGCTGAAGCCCGCGCCCGGCTCGGGGTCCACGTCCGCGGCGGGTTGCGCCCGGCCTGAGGAGGCGTTCCCGCCCGCCGTCGAGCCGGTCACGAGGCGCGGCGGGGGCGGACAGACCGGCGGGCCGGTCACCGGAGCACCCCGGTGACCGGCCCGCGGCCGACGCTCACTTCTTCTTCTTGCGGCCCTTCTGCGCCTTCCGGCGTTCGGCCCGCGTCATGCCGTCGGCGGAGGAGCGCACCGGCTCACCGGCGTCCTCGCCGGGATCCGCCGGGGTCAACTCGCCTTCCTCCACGCCGCCTTCGGCGTTCGGCGCGGAGAAGTGCAGCCGGTCCGGACGCTGCGGGGCGTCCAGGCCCTTGGCACGGATCGAGGGCGCCGCACCGGCCGGGACGGCCTCGCGGCGGTCGGCCTGCTTGCCCAGCGAGGGCTTGGCCTCCTCCTCGGCGGCCTCGGCGCTCTCCACCGGGACCTCCTCCACCTGCTGCTCCACCTGGACCTCCAGGTTGAACAGGTAGCCGACGGACTCCTCCTTGATGCCGTCCATCATGGCCTGGAACATGTCGTAGCCCTCCCGCTGGTACTCGACCAGCGGGTCCTTCTGGGCCATCGCCCGCAGGCCGATGCCCTCCTGGAGGTAGTCCATCTCGTAGAGGTGTTCACGCCACTTGCGGTCGAGCACCGAGAGCACCACACGCCGCTCCAGCTCGCGCATGATCTCCGAGCCGAGGTCCTTCTCGCGCTTGTCGTACTGCTCGTTCACATCGTCGGTGATCGACTCGATGATGAAGTCGGCCGTGATGCCGGCGCGGTCGCCCGCCGCCTCCTCCAGCTCCTCGACGGTGACCTGGACCGGGTACAGCTGCTTGAACGCCCCCCACAGCCGGTCGAGATCCCACTCCTCCGCGAAGCCCTCGACCGTCTCGGCCTGGACGTACGCCTCGATGGTGTCGCTCATGAAGTGCCGGATCTGCTCGTGCAGGTCCTCGCCCTCCAGCACCCGGCGCCGCTCGCCGTAGATGACCTCGCGCTGCCGGTTGAGGACCTCGTCGTACTTCAGGACGTTCTTGCGGATCTCGAAGTTCTGCTGCTCCACCTGCGACTGGGCGGAGGCGATGGCGCGGCTGACCATCTTGGCCTCGATCGGCACGTCGTCCGGGACGTTGGCCATGGACATCACGCGCTCGACCATCTGCGCCTTGAACAGCCGCATCAGGTCATCGCCCAGCGACAGGTAGAAACGGGACTCGCCCGGGTCGCCCTGACGGCCGGAACGGCCGCGCAGCTGGTTGTCGATCCGGCGGGACTCGTGCCGCTCGGTGCCCAGGACGTACAGCCCGCCGAGGTCCTTGACCTCGTCGGACTCGGACTCCACCGACTTCTCGGCCTTCTCCACGGCCTTGGGCAGCTCCGCCGCCCACTCCTCCGGGGTCGCGACCGGGTCGAGGCCCTTGGCCCGCAGCTCGTTCTCCGCGATGCCGTCGGCGTTCCCGCCGAGCTTGATGTCGGTACCGCGCCCGGCCATGTTGGTGGCCACCGTGACCGAGCCCTTACGGCCCGCCTCGGCCACGATCGCCGCCTCGCGCTCGTGGTTCTTGGCGTTCAGCACCTCGTGCCGCACACCGCGCTTGTTGAGCTGCTTGGACAGGTACTCGGACTTCTCCACGGAGGTCGTGCCGACCAGGACCGGCTGGCCCTTCTCGAACTTCTCCGCGATGTCGTCGACCACCGCGTCGAACTTGGCGACCTCGGTGCGGTAGATGAGGTCCGCCTGGTCCACCCGCGCCACCGTGCGGTTGGTCGGGATCGGGACGACACCCAGCTTGTAGATCTGGTGGAACTCGGCGGCCTCGGTCATGGCCGTACCGGTCATGCCGGAGAGCGTGTCGTAGAGCCGGAAGAAGTTCTGGAGGGTGATCGTGGCGAGCGTCTGGTTCTCGTCCTTGATCTCCACCCCCTCCTTCGCCTCGATCGCCTGGTGCATGCCCTCGTTGTAGCGGCGACCGGCGAGGATACGGCCGGTGTGCTCGTCGACGATCATGACTTCGCCGTCCATGACGACGTAGTCCTTGTCCTTCTTGTACAGCTCCTTGGCCTTGATGGCGTTGTTCAGGTACCCCACGAGCGGGGTGTTGACCGACTCGTAGAGGTTGTCGATACCCAGCCAGTCCTCGACCTTGGTGACCCCGGCCTCGTGGATCGCGACCGTGCGCTTCTTCTCCTCGATCTCGTAGTCGCCCGTCTCCGGCTTCTGGGTGCGGGCGTCGCCCGGCTCGCCCTTCTCCAGGCGCTGGACGAGCTTGGCGAAGTCGCCGTACCACTTGGTGGCCTGGTCGGCCGGGCCGGAGATGATCAGCGGGGTGCGGGCCTCGTCGATCAGGATGGAGTCGACCTCGTCGACGATCGCGAAGTTGTGGCCGCGCTGGACCAGTTCCTCCTTCGACCACGCCATGTTGTCGCGCAGGTAGTCGAAGCCGAACTCGTTGTTCGTGCCGTAGGTGATGTCGCAGTTGTACTGCTCACGACGCTGCTGCGGCGTCATGTTCGCGACGATGCAGCCGACCGTCAGCCCGAGGAAGCGGTGCACCCGCCCCATCCACTCGGAGTCCCGCTGGGCGAGGTAGTCGTTGACGGTGATGATGTGCACACCCTTGCCCGAGATCGCGTTCAGGTACGCGGGCAGCGTGCCGACCAGGGTCTTGCCCTCACCGGTCTTCATCTCGGCGACATATCCGAGGTGCAGCGCGGAACCGCCCATGACCTGCACGTCGTAGTGGCGCTCACCGAGCAGCCGCTTGGCGGCCTCCCGGACGGTGGCGAACGCCTCGGGCATGAGGTCGTCGAGGCTCTCGCCCTCGGCGTACCGCTCCTTGTACTCCTCCGTGAGGGCCCGCAGCTCGGCGTCCGTCAAGTCCACGAAGTCCTCTTCGATGGAATTCACCTGCCGCGCGATGCGGTCCAGCTTGCGCAGGATCTTCCCTTCACCTGCGCGCATGAGCTTGCCGAAGACGGACACGTAGGGTGGCTCCTTGCCGGTCGGGCCTGGCACGGTCGGTGCGCGGGCACGGCGATCCTCTCCTGTCCGAGGGCCTTGCCGCACCGGCCATCGTAAGCGAGGGACGTACGCGCCTGTACCCCCAACGTGCCGGTGGCCCGGAAGGTGCCGGCGACGCCCGGCCGCACGGTCGTGATCCGGCGGCACAATCGTGGTATGGAACCCGTCACCCTCCGTACCAGCCGCCTGTTGCTGCGCCCCTTCGAGGCGCGTGACCTCGAAGCGGTGCGCCTCGCCTGCCAGGACCCGGAGATCACCCGCTGGCTTCCCGTTCCCGACCCGTATCTGCGCGAACACGCTGAGGAGTTCGTCCTCGGCACCTCGCCCGCGGGCTGGCGCGAGGACACCATGTACAACTTCGGTGTCTTCACTCTGGACGGTGAGCTGACGGGCTCGATGGGACTGGTCCGGATCGAACGACTCCGCACCGTGGAACGGCAGGCGGAGATCGGCTTCTGGACGGCGCGGGAGCGGCGCGGCCAGGGCTACACCGACGAGGCCGCGCGAGCGGTGATCGACTGGGCCTTCGGCACGCTCGGTGTGGAACGCCTGGAGTGGGTGGCGCAGGTGGGCAACGAGGGGTCACGCGGCGTCGCGCGCCGACTGGGCTTCGTACTGGAGGGCGTCCAGCGCGCCCGCATCGTGCACCGGGGCACCCGCCGGGACGCCTGGATCGCCGCCCTGCTCCCCACGGACTGGCAGCGCCCCCTGCACACCCCCTACCTCCCGGCCCCCACCCCCCGCTGACCACCCGGAGCCCGCAGGCCCTCCGGCCCCTCCGGTCACGCGGGCCCCTCCGGCCCCTCCGATCGCCTCAGCATTGACCGCGCTGATGCGCGGCCCCGGTGGCCCCGTCGCGGCCCATGCCCGGGTCCGGCTCCGGGACCCGTCGGGGTCCGCCCGGTCCGGCTCCGGGGCCACGCCGCCGTCTCCGGCAGGTGCGCCGCTCCCCAACGGGGGTGCCGGTGACGTCGGTTGACGCGGAGCACCGTTGACGCGGAGGTCGTTGGCGGGAGCGGGGACTTCCTGTCCCGATCGGTGTCTTCGCCAGGTCCTAGGGTGACCGTCATGACCCCACGCACCTCCCCTCCCGTCACGTCCCCCGGGCCCGCCGACTCCCCCGGGCCCGCCGCGACGGCCCGTGTTCCCGCGCCCGCCAGCTCCGGACCATCCCCCGAACTGTCGCTCTCCGCCGACGAGGCCCGCAGGCTCGCGCTGCGCGCGCAGGGGTTCCTGGGCGCGCCGGACCGACGGGGCGGGGTGCGCGGGGTACTGCGCCAGCTGGGCGCCGTCCAGCTCGACACCATCTCGGTACTGGCCAGGTCACACGAGCTGATCCCGTACGCCCGGCTGGGCCCGGTAGGCCGCCGGACCATCGAGAGCGCCTACTGGTCGGGGGACCAGAGCTTCGAGTACTGGTCACACGCGGCGTGCGTACTGCCCATCGAGGAGTGGCCGCACTTCGCCTTCCGACGGCGCGCCATGCGCGCGAAGGAGCGGCGCTGGCATGATCTCGCCGACCGCGAGCGCTCCTGCGCCGCCGTACGGGAGCGGCTGACCGCCGACGGCCCGCTCACCACGGCCGACCTCGGCGGCGGCCGGAACGGCGGCGAGTGGTGGGACTGGTCGGACACCAAGATCGCGGTCGAGTCACTGCTCGACTACGGCGAGGTGGTCTGCACCCAACGGCGCGGCTGGAAGCGGGTGTACGACCTCGCGGAACGCGCCATCCCCGCCCACCTGCTGCACGACGACGTCGAGGACGCGGAGTGCCTCCGGCGACTCGTCACCCAGGCCGGCGCCGCGCTGGGCGTGGCCACCGTGGCCGACCTCGCCGACTACCACCGGCTGCGGGCCGAGCAGGTCCGCTCGGTGATCGCGGACACCGGACTGCGGCCGGTGGAGGTGGCGGGCTGGGCGAAGCCCGCCTGGGCGGACCCGGTGGCGCTGGACTCGGCCGACCGCCGGGGCAGGCACCGCACCACGCTGCTCTCCCCGTTCGACTCCCTGATCTGGGACCGGCCACGGACGGAGCGGATGTTCGGCTTCACGCACCGCCTGGAGGCGTACACCCCCCGTCCGAAGCGGATACACGGCTACTTCGCGATGCCGCTGCTGACCGGCGGACAGCTCGCGGGACGGGTGGACCCGGCACGCGAGGGCCGCACGCTCGTCGCCCGCCAGCTCTCCATGGACGGCGCCGGAACCGTCGAGCCGATGGCGCGAGCCCTGCGGGAAGCCGCCTCGTGGGTCGGCTGTGACGCGGTACGGGTGGAGCGCTGCGCCCCCGAAACCCTCCGCGCACCGCTGGAAAAGGCACTCAGCTGAGCCGGTGCCCGCGCGGGCGGAAGCGCGGGCGCCGGACGGGAGAGCGCGGCGGAACCGTGCGACGAGGCCGGGCCTGGGCCGGACGGTTCGTGTGACGGGCGTCCCGGCTGAGGGTCCGAGAGATTCGAGGGGAGCCAAGGGAGGTAAGAGGGGAGCCGAGGGGCCCGGGTGAGGGGGCGGGCGGCCGGTCCGGCTGGGGTCGTCCGAGGGATCGCGTACCGGGATCGCGGCGAAGTGCCGTCGGATGACGGCCCGTTGGCCGGACGCGGGTGACGGCCCGTTGGCCGGGTTCAGGTGACGTGCCGTCGCGCGGCCGCGGTTTACCAACCCGCCGAACGGGGCCGATGACCGTTCAGGCCCACACGCGGTGCGGCGGCCACCGTGGACCGCCGAAACGGGCAGACGTCGGTGGCCGAGGACGCACCGCGTCCGTTCCCGCCACCGAACAGCCGTCGGAGAGCAGCGAGTTGATGCCGGGACACGCGCGCCGTCCCGGCCCACGAGCCACGAGCCACGAGCCACGAGCCACGAGCCACGAGCCACGGATGATGATGCGCTGGGCTCGGTGACCGGCTGACGGTTGGCGTCTGACGGTGGGCCCGTTGCTGGGGTGTCGGTGCGGGACGGGGCAGATGGCGGAGGGGCGAACCGGGCCGCTGGTTCGGGGGCTCCGGTCGGGCATGGGCCGTCCGCCTACGGCCGGTTCAAGAGCACTCGTCAGCGCGCGCCCGCGCCCGGAGGCACCCCTGCCTTGGAGGACCCCCACCCGAAGAGCCCGTCCGAGGACACCCGTCCTGGGAACCCGTCCGAAAAGGGCTGGCCCGGGGGTCAGTTGGTCCGGGGACCAGTTGGGACTGACGGATCGGGGATGGCGTACGGCTCGGCGTCGCGGCCCGGCCGTCGGGGGCGGGCGGAGGGGCCGCCCCAACGAGCCACCGCTCAGCGGATTTCGAGGATCTTCTCGCGCATGGCGTACACCACCGCCTCCATCCGGGAGTGCAGTTGGAGCTTCTCCAGGATGTTGCGGACGTGGTTCTTGACGGTGTTCTCGGAGATGAACAACTCCTTGGCGATATCCCGGTTGTTCATCCCGGTCGCCACCAGCTTCAGTACCTCCAGCTCACGATCGGTCAGCTTGGGCGCGGGGACCAGTTTGCTCTCGTCGGTACGCTGGATCATCGACTTGAACTCGGTGAGCAGCTTCGCCGCCATCGACGGGCTGATCTGCGACTGTCCGTCCGCGACGGCGCGGATCGCGGTGGCCACCTCGTCCGTCGAGATCTCCTTCAGCAGGTAGCCCGTCGCCCCCGCCTTGATGGCCTCGTAGAGATCGGCCTCCTCGTCGCTGATGGTCAGCATGATGATGCGGGCGCTCGGCGCCACCTCCTTGAGGGAGGTGCACGCCTCGATCCCCCCGCGCTTGGGCATCCGCACATCCATCAGCACGATGTCCGGAAGCAGGTCCGCGGCCTTCTCCACCGCCTCAGCGCCGTCCCCCGCCTCCCCGATGACCTGGATGTCCTCCTCCTGTGCGAGGACGATCTCCAACCCCCGCCGGAAGAGCGCGTGGTCGTCGACCACCAGGACCCGGATGGGCTCCTCGCACGACTCACGGTCGCGCGGCTCCTCCCCCACAGGACCCGGGTGTGCGTCGGGCCTGGGCATCGCGGGCCCGAAGCTCTCCACCATCGTTCCTCCCCCTGCAAGCTGTGCCGCACCAACCCGGCGGCAGAGCACGCCCGTTGGTGTGGATCCTGATGTTACTCATGCCCGCGCCCCCGGCCGGGCCGTCGACCATGCCGGGGGCGCTACATCAGGCCGGTACCCCACGGGGCCGGTCAGCCGCCCAGGGCGCCGCCCGCACCGGGCGGCGGTTCCTCGACGAACGGATCCGTCTCCAGATGGATCACGCCGTAGTCGTAGCCGTGACGCCGGTAGACCACGCTGGGCTGTTTCGTCTCGGCGTCGACGAAGAGATAGAAGTCGTGCCCGACCAACTCCATCTCGTAGAGCGCCTGGTCGAGCGCCATGGGCGCGGCGGCGTGGGTCTTCTCCCGGACCACCAGCGGACCGTCTCCCCGCACCTCCAACGGGCCGACCCGCTTCACCGGTGGCTGCGCGTCCTCCTCGGGGGCCGCCGCGGCGGCCTCGTCCAGCTCCCGGTTCAGTTCCTCCGCGAGGTGAGCGGTGGCCTCCGCCACGCTCTGCGGGCCGCGGTTCCCCGACCGGTGCACACGGCGCTTGTCGTGCTGCTTCCGCAGCCGGGCCTCCAGCTTGGAGGAGGCGAGATCGAGGGCCGCGTACGGATCCCGGGCCGCCGCCTCCGCCCGGATGACCGGCCCCCTGGAGCGCAGGGTGATCTCCACCCTGTCGGAACGGTCGGCCTGCCGGGGGTTGTGCTCCTTGCACACCTCGACGTCCAGGCTTATCACCTTTCCATCGAGCTTCTTGATTTTCTCCAGCTTCTCGGCCACGTGCTTGCGGAACCGGTCGGGCACCTCGGTCTTACGGCCCTTGACGACGATGTCCACGCAGAACTCCGTTCCGGAAGGCTTCCGCGGTGCGCGGAGCGCATCCTTGGTGCACTGACTTCCGGCGGCTCGGCCTCGTGGCCGTTCACCACCGGCATGACGTCGGCTTGCGGCTTTCACCTCCTTCTCCCCCATTGGGAAGATCGCCACCCCAATTCCGAACGTACCTCCAACGGAGGAGGCGCGGCACCCCCTACTGATACGTACCTGGGATTCGCCGCCGAATTTCGCTGCTCCCCACCTGCGACGATGTACCGCCTCTCGCGCCGCCGCCGGCTCCCGCCCCGGAGTGGAGTCCTCCCCTCAGCCACCGGTCCGCACCGCGAGCACGGCCGCGCCCGTCACCCGGCCCGAACCGGCCCGCACCGCACGGACGGCCTCGCCGAGCGTGGCGCCGGTGGTCATCAGATCGTCCACCAGCACCACCGGGGCACCACCGAGCGCACGGCCGCTGCCGGGCAGCGCCTCCAGCGCCCCGCCGATGTTCCGCGCGCGCCGGGTGGCGCTCAGCCCCGCCTGGTCGGCCACCGCCCGGCGCTGGCGCAGCACCGGCAGCACCCTGGCCGGGAACCCCTCAGCGCGCAGGGCACGGGCCGCCGCGACCGCCAGCCGACGCACCGGATCATGGCCACGACGCGCGGTCGACCGCCGGGCCGAGGGAACCGGCACCAGGGTCACCGGAGGTATCCGCCCGTCGGGGGCCCCGCCCTCGGCACCGCGCCCACCGTCCAGGCTGTCCACCCGGCGCACCGCACGGGCCAGCGCCGATCCCAGGGGAGCCGCCAGCCGCAGGGCGCCCCGTTCCTTGTGCGCGAGCAGGACCGCGCGTATCTCGTCTCCGTAGGTGCCGACCGCGTAGACCGGGGGAAGGCCGGGGAACAGGGAGGAGGCACCGGCCCGCCACGGGGCGGTGCCGAGAAGGGCGCGTGCGCACCCCACACACAGGCCGTCCCGCGTCCGCGGTGCGCCGCATCCGGCGCAGTCCACGGGCAGGAGCAGTCCCGCCAGCTCTCTCAGGAGCGTCTGCCAAAGCCCTCGCATGGCTCCCACTCTGGCAGCACGCCCCACCGGCTACCACCCCTGTGGATAACTCCCGAACCGGTCGGAAACCCCTGGAAAACTCCTGGTCAGCGCGTTACCTGACCTGCGGTTAGGCGGTGGCCGCCAGCTGCCGCGTCCCGGCACCCACCCCACCGGGGCCTGCCCGGGCTCAGGCCCCGCGACCCGTTCTCGCCACCCGGACCCGAGCGGGGCGAGACCATGACAGGGAGCAGGGAGCAGGGAGCAGGGAGCAGGGAGCAGGGAGCAGGGGGCGCGGCCCGGCGCACCGGCTCAGCCCGGGTAGGCCGGGGCCGATCCGCCGTCGGTGACCCGCTTCCAGTTGGCGTCCGGCGGCAGCCGCACGATCCCGTCCTCCGAGTCGGCCAGCAGCGGCTTGCTCTGGTCCTCCGAGGCGGCGACGCCGGTCACGTCGTTGATCCCGGGCAGCGCCGGCTGGTTGGAGACGGAGCCGTCCGTTTCCAGGTACTGCAACTGCTGGACGCTGCCGGACTGCCGTCCGACCACCACCAGCGTGCTGCCGCCCGCCCAGGACGCGGCGACCACGTCCTCCAACTGGGGTGCGAGGGGCCGCAGGTCCGCGATCCTGGCCCGCGAGTCCGCGTTGCTGCCGTACCGCTCCACCCTGCCGAGCCGCAGCGAGGCGTCGCCGTCCGGCTCCCGGATGCGCAGCGCGATCCGCACCCCGTCCGAGGAGACCTTCAGCGACTCGATACGCCGGTCCTTGCCGAGTCCCGGCACCCTGACCTCCTGCGGCTTCTCCTCTCCCCCTCGGGAGCGCAGCAGCCGCTGCCCGTCGGGGTCCCGGTCAGCCACCCAGAGGTCGCCCAGGCCGTCCCAGCTCGGCACGGACAGCCGGTCCTCCTCCCGCTTCGCGCCGCTGGTGACCAGCGGTTTCGGCAGCGGACCGGCGTCCTCCAGCGAGGAGACGTACAGTTCGCCCCGGCCCCGGGAGACGGCGGCGCCCATCTCCTCCACCCGGTTGACGGCGATGCCACCCATCTCCGTCTCGCCGCTGCCGAGCGGCCCGGTGACCGGCTTCGCGCGCTCGCTGCTGCCCGCGAGGGCGGAGACTCGGTGCTTCTTGTCGATGAAGTACTGGTGCTCGGCCCGGCCGTTGAGGCGGCCCGGCTCGTACTCCTCGGCCTGCTCCCGCGTCTGCGAACAGAGGTCCTCGCCGTCCGGCCCCTCCAGCGCCACCTTGCTGACCTTGGCCGACGCCTGGTTCTGCACGGTGTGCAGGGTCTGGGCGGCCATGCGCACACAGCGCCCGCGTTCGGCCCCCGCCCCCGCCTCGTTCAGCCGCACGGTCAGGGCGCCCGAGTCGTCCAGGGAGAGCCGCTGCCGTGGCGCGAGCGCCGAGCCCCGGGGGAACGCCGAGGTCACCACCGGCCGCAGCCAGTCCGAGGGCCCCTTGAGCAGCGCGGTCACCGTCTGGGTCACCGGGTCTATCCGGCGGCGCAGGTAGACGGGGTCGGCGACCAGCACGTCCTGGCCGCCCTCCACCACGTCCGGTGCCAGCCGGGCGTAGTAGTACGTGTTGATCGGCCGGTATATCCGCTGGAAGTCCGACTCCCCGAGGACCAGGCCGTCGGGCAGCCGGTCGATCCGCCACTCGCCACCAACCTTGACCAGGTCGAACGCCCGTTGGAAGGTGCCGCCCCGGGGCGCGTACGCCTTGTCGCGGTCCACGATCGCCATACGCGGACCGGAGACCCGCACGGTGTACGGGCCGTCATCACCGCCGTAGGAGTCCCGCCCGTTCGAACGGTGGCCCTGCGGTTCGGCGCTGGGCCCCTCGGAGAGCACCGTGGTCCTGGCGAACGGGTCCCAGCGGTCGCGCGCCTCGTCGGTGAGGTACTGCCGCGCCGTGCCGAACGCCGCCTCGTCGCTCGTGGTGGCCTCCAGGAAGCCACGGACGATCTGCTGCGGCGTCTCGCCCTTCTGCGGGCTGACGCTGAACACCCGGACCTGCGAGTCGGAATCGGTCCGGTGTGACGAGTCGACGTGATCCACCTTCCCGCCGTCCGGCATCGAGGCGCAGCCCGACAGCAGCAGTCCCACCGCCGCGAGCAGCACACCGGCACACCGCGGGGCCCGGGACCGAGGCGCGCTCCGCCGCCCCCGTCCGGCGCGCGGTTCAGCGCTCCCGTACCGGGTTATTCGGCGCTCAGCCGTCATCGCCGCTGCCCTCCCAGGTCTCCTGAGCGTCCCGCGCCCCCGTCCGTACCCCGTCCGCGCCCCGCCGCCGGTCCGCGCCGTTCGTCTCCGCCCGCGCGCCGCCCGGCTCCTTCGCGGACGACGGCTCGATGGCGGCCCGCGTGGGGACGGCGGGCGCCACGGACGCCGCGGAGTTCACGGACGTCGCCGAAGCCGCCGACTTCGCAGCGCCGGGGGTGGACGGCGGAACCGCGTCGTCCGCCCGGGCCGGGACGACCGCGCCCAGACCACGCTTGCGGCGCGAGTCGGCCGGTTCCAGCGGGATGGGGGACGCCCGGAGCGCGTCCCCCGCCGCACACGGAAGAGTGAGCCGGAACTGGGAACCGCCCCCCGGCTCGCCCCACGCCTGGAGCCAGCCGCCGTGCAGCCGCGCGTCCTCCAGGGCGATGGAGAGGCCGAGGCCGGAGCCACCGGTGGTGCGAGCCCGGGCGGGATCGGCCCGCCAGAAACGGTTGAAGACCCGGTCAACCTCGGTCTTCCGCAGTCCGACGCCGTAGTCCCGCACCGCCACCGCCACCGTGCCCTGCGCCGAGGCCAGCCGCACGACCACGTCGCGTCCCTCACCGTGTTCGACCGCGTTGTCGACGAGGTTGCGCAACACCCGCTCGATCCGGCGACTGTCGGCTTCGACAACGACCGGCCGCTCGTCACCCGTGATCAGGATCCGGCTGCCCTTGCACTCCGCGAGCGGCTCGGCACCGGTCACCACCCCTCGCACCACGTTCCGCAGATCGACCGGGGACGCCTCCAGGTTGGCCGCCCCCGCGTCGAACCGGCTGATCTCCAGCAGGTCCGCGAGCAGCGACTCGAACCGGTCCAGCTGACCGAGCAGCAGCTCGGCCGAGCGAGCGGTGACCGGATCGAAGTCGTCCCGCGCCTCGTGGATCACGTCCGCCGCCATCCGCACCGTCGTCAGCGGGGTACGCAGTTCGTGGGACACGTCCGAGACGAACCGGCGCTGCATCCGGGACAGGTCCTCCAGCTGGTGAATCTTGAGCTGGAGATTCTTGGCCATCTTGTTGAAGGACTCGCCGAGCCGCGCGATGTCGTCCTCGCCGGTGACCTTCATCCGCTCCTGGAGCCTCCCGGCCGCCAGCCGCTCCGAGATCCCCGCGGCCATCCGCACGGGGGTCACCACCTGCCGCACCACCAGCCAGGCGATCGCGCCGAAGAGCACGACCACGAAGACCCCCGCGGTGGCGAGCGTCCCCTTCACCAGCGTGAGCGACTCCTCCTCCTGGCTGAACGGATAGACGTAGTACAGCTGGTACGGGTTACCCCGCGGGTCGTTGAGTCGCTTGCCGACGATCAGCGCCGCCTCGCTGTCCCCGTTCTGGTGGTGTGCGCGCGCGTAACGGCGGTGCGTGCCGGGCTGTTCGTCCAACGCGCGGCGCAGGTCCGCGGGCACCGTCTCCTCCGGCCGGATATCGCCGGAGGAACGTGGGCCCCTGGTACCGGTCCCCGAGTCGAGGAACGGCGCCTCGTCGTTCTGCGAACCGAGCGCCACCACCGAGTAGACGCCCTGCCCACCACTGGCCAGCTGTTCGACCAGGTTGTTCAGCCAGGTACCGACGTTCTGCGCGCTCCGCCCCGCGTTCCGCGCCGCGCCATCCTCGCCGCCACGGGTGGCGCCCACCCCGTCGGCCATCTGCTGGGCGGCGGCGAATCCGCCCGCCGCCTGGCTCTGCGCCGCCTTCTCCTTGGCCTCCAGCAGACCGTTCCGCACCTGCCCGATCACCACCACGCCGAGCAGCAACACCACTCCGAGCGTCATCGCCAGCGTCGCCGCGACCACCCGAAGCTGGATGTTCCGGCGCCACAGCCGCAGTACCGGAAGCAGGGGCCGACGCACCCAGCGCACGAAGAACCGCACCATCGGATGAGCGCGCGGGCCGGTGGCGCCCTCCGGGAGGAGGCTGTCGGAGAAGAGCACCCCACTGCGCCACAACCGCCGAAACTTCGACATTTCGGACTCACGGTCCGTGGTCCGCCCCCCGCCCTCCGGGGGCCGGACCGAACCGTTCACCGACATCTCAGCTGGGCCCGGCCTTGTATCCCACGCCGCGCACCGTCACCACGATCTCCGGACGCTCCGGGTCCTTCTCCACCTTGGACCGCAGCCGCTGCACATGGACGTTGACCAGCCGCGTGTCCGCCGCGTGCCGGTACCCCCAGACCTGCTCCAACAGCACCTCACGGGTGAACACCTGCCACGGCTTCCGCGCCAGCGCCACCAGCAGGTCGAACTCCAGGGGCGTCAAGGCGATCGACTGCCCCTCCCGCTTGACCGAGTGACCGGCGACATCGATCACCAGATCCCCGATCGCCAGCTGCTCCGGAGCGGGCTCCTCCGACCTCCGCAGCCGGGCCCGGATCCGCGCCACCAGCTCCTTCGGCTTGAACGGCTTGACGATGTAGTCATCGGCCCCGGACTCCAGGCCCACGACGACGTCCACCGTGTCGCTCTTGGCCGTCAGCATGACCACGGGCACCCCGGACTCGGCCCGGATCAGCCGGCACACGTCGATGCCGTCCCGGCCCGGCAGCATCAGGTCGAGCAGCACCAGGTCCGGCTTCGTCTCACGGAACGCGGCGAGCGCCTTGTCACCGTCCGCCACGAACGACGGTTCAAAGCCTTCGCCGCGCAGCACGATGCCGAGCATCTCTGACAGTGCGGTGTCGTCGTCAACGACGAGGACGCGTCCCTTCATGAACTCATCATCCCATTGCCCGATCGTGGCTCTGCCCTCCGTGACGTGGAACACAGCGCCGCCAGTCCTTCCCCGGTCACCGGCGACACCACGCCCCGCTCCGTGACGATCGCCGAGACCAGCTCGGGCGGTGTCACGTCGAAGGCCGGGTTGTACGCCGCGGCTCCAGCCGGAGCCGTCCGCACCCCTCTCCCCTCTCCGGAGGACGAACCGAACCAGGTCACCTCGTCCCCCGATCGGTGCTCGACCTCGATGTCGGCGCCCCGCTCCGTCTCCGGATCCACCGTGGACACCGGCGCGACGACGATGAACGGCACCCGGTGGTAACGCGCCAACACGGCCAGCGGATAGCTGCCCACCTTGTTCGCGACCGAGCCGTCCGCCGCGACCCGGTCCGCCCCGATCAGCACCGCGTCCACCTCCCCCGCCCCGAACAGCGAACCCGCCGCACCATCGGCCAGCACCGCGTGGTCCATCCCCGCGCGCACCGCCTCGTACGCCGTGAGCCGCGCCCCCTGAAGCAGCGGCCGGGTCTCGTCAATCCACAGCTTCCGCAGTTCCCCCGCCTCGTGCACCGCGCTGACCACACCCAGCGCGGTCCCCCGGCCACCCGACACCAGCGCCCCGGTGTTGCAGTGGGTGAGCAGCCGCATCGGCCCCTCCGGCAGCAGCTCGCGGAGCAGCGTACGGCCGTGCGCCGCCATCCGCTCGGCCGCCTCGGCGTCCTCCCGGTGCAGCGTACGGGCCTCCGCCAGCGCCGCGGCGGCCGCCTCCGCGGCACCCCGGCCCAGCGCCTCCCGGTACGCGCGCTCCGTCCGGCGCACGCCGTAACCGAGGTTCACCGCCGTGGGCCGGGCGTACGCCAGCAGATCCGCGGCCTCCGCGACATCCGCGCCACGGACCGCGGCCAGCGCCACCCCGTAGGCGCCCGTCAGCCCCAGCGCTGGTGCCCCCCGCACCGCGAGCCGCTGGATCGCCTCCACCAGGGACGGCACGTCCGCGCATACCAGCTCGACCTCCTCCGCCGGAAGGCGCGTCTGGTCCAGGATCCCGACCGCTGGCCCCGTGGGCGGCTCCACCCAGCGCAGGGTGGGCACAGATTCTCCAGCCATCCGCACAGTCTGCCCCCTCACGGGGGGCTCCAGAAGCCACCCGCGCACCAGCACCGGCGCCTTGGGCCCACCAGCCCCATGACACGATGGCTGAGAATCAGCCGACAGCGCCACACGACCCGAGGTGACCACACGTGAACGACTCTCCGGGCCGGGCGTCCTCCGGATCCTCCGAGTCCGGGGCCGATCGCCCCTCCGGAAACCCTGAGGGTGGGGACGCACCCCGTGGAGAGCGGCCCGCCCCCGCCGCCCAGCCCGGCCCCAACTGGTCCCCGGACCAGCCTCCACCGGCTCGGACGCCCGGCTGGGGAACCGCTGGCCCGCGCCCAGGCGGGCCCGGCCGAGGTCCCGGAGGCGGCGGCTCCGCACCCCAGCCCGGGGTCGTCCCCCTACGTCCCCTGAGCGTCGGCGAGCTCGTGGGAGGGGCGTTCCGCACGGCACGCACCCACTGGCGTACGGTGCTGGGCCTCACGTTCGCCGTCGCGCTCGTCACTGAGCTGGTCTCCCTGCTGGTGGCCCGCTACTGGCTGGACGGTGACGGGCTCAACGCGCTCCAGGACAACCCCGAGCCGACGTCGGAAGAACTGGTCACCGCGCTCAGGTCATCCATCAGCGCGCTCGCCGCGGACAGCGTCGTCATACTCATCGGCAACGTGCTGATCACCGCCCTCCTGACGATCATCGTCGGCCGGGCCGTCCTCGGACGGCGGGTGACGCCCGGCGAAGCATGGCACGACGGCCGCCGTCACCTGTCCCGAGTCCTCGGCCTCACCCTGCTGTTGGGCCTGATCATCATCGGCGCCGTGGTCGCCTGCGTCGTGCCCGGTGCCGCGATGATGGCCGCGGGCTCGGACGAGGGCGGAGCCTCCCTGATCCTCCTGGGCAGCGCGGTGGGCATCGTGCTGGCGGTCTGGCTCTGGATCCGCTTCTGCCTCGCCGCACCGGCCCTGGTCCTCGAACGGCAGGGCGTCGTCGCAGCGCTGCGCAGGTCCGCGAAGCTCGTCGAGAACGCCTGGTGGCGGACGTTCGGGGTCCAACTGGTCGCCCTGGCCGTCGTCCTCATCGTGGGCGTCCTCGCGCAGCTGCCAACCTCCCTGATCGCAGCGGCGGTCGGCGTCGAACCCCCAGAAGACGCCGGTCTCGGAGGCTCGTTGGACACCAGTTGGTCATACCTGATCGTCACGGGAATCGGAGGCGTGCTCTCCTCGACCGTCGCCCTGCCGATCACCGCGGGCATCACCACGCTCCTCTACCTGGACCAGCGCATCCGCCGCGAATCCCTCGACCTGGAGCTGGCCCGAGCCGCTGGCGTCCCCGGCTACGGCGAGGACGGCCCAGCGACACCGCCAACTCGCCGCTGACGCCCCGATATCCACACCACCGACAAGGGACGCCGCACCACCGCGGCGTCCCTTCGTCATATCTATCCCTACACCTGTCCCTCCGGCAGTCCCACCGCCGTGCCGAAGGACGTCCTCGAAGCCTGATGGCCCGAAACGCCCAGCGCCGACTCCCCCTGGACGGCGCCCGGTCGTACGTGGTCGGCCGTCACCTCCACACCGCCCTCGCGGTGCCAGTTGGGGCTCACCCTCGCCCCGGAGGATCGGCCGGAGATGACGAGCCCCAGAAAGCACCCACCCGATCCCTCTCTGAACGCGAAAAAGGGCAGCGGCCCTCACGGGGACACCCCCATGAAAACCACTACCCTCAGAAAACGACACCCCACAAACGCGAAGAGGCCCTGGAACCAGTGCTCTCACACCGGCCTCCAGGGCCTCAACCACACAAAGTTCGGCGGTGACCTACTCTCCCACGAGGTCCCCCTCGCAGTACCATCGGCGCTGGCAGGCTTAGCTTCCGGGTTCGGAATGTAACCGGGCGTTCCCCCACCGCTATAACCACCGAAACACACCCACACCAACAACCCACCCCCACAAACAAGGGCATGAGCCACATCGGCATGGAAAACACGCAACACACTCTTCAAAAATAAACAAAGAAGAATAGTCGTTGTCTCAGAAACCACACAGTGAACGCGAGCACCTACGGACAAGCCCTCGGCCTATTAGTACCGGTCAACTCCACCCATTACTAGGCTTCCATATCCGGCCTATCAACCCCGTCATCTCCAGGGAGCCTTAACCCCACAAAGGGGGTGGGAGTCCTCATCTCGAAGCAGGCTTCCCGCTTAGATGCTTTCAGCGGTTATCCCTCCCGAACGTAGCCAACCAGCCATGCCCTTGGCAGAACAACTGGCACACCAGAGGTTCGTCCGTCCCGGTCCTCTCGTACTAGGGACAGCCCTTCTCAAGACTCCTCCGCGCGCAGCGGATAGGGACCGAACTGTCTCACGACGTTCTAAACCCAGCTCGCGTACCGCTTTAATGGGCGAACAGCCCAACCCTTGGGACCGACTCCAGCCCCAGGATGCGACGAGCCGACATCGAGGTGCCAAACCATCCCGTCGATACGGACTCTTGGGGAAGATCAGCCTGTTATCCCCGGGGTACCTTTTATCCGTTGAGCGACGGCGCTTCCACAAGCCACCGCCGGATCACTAGTCCCGACTTTCGTCCCTGCTCGACCCGTCAGTCTCACAGTCAAGCTCCCTTGTGCACTTACACTCACCACCTGATGACCAACCAGGCTGAGGGAACCTTTGGGCGCCTCCGTTACCCTTTAGGAGGCAACCGCCCCAGTTAAACTACCCACCAGACACTGTCCCTGATCCGGATCACGGACCCAGGTTCAGGCATCCAGCACGACCAGAGTGGTATTTCAACAACGACTCCACCAACGCTGGCGCGTCAATATCACAGTCTCCCACCTATCCTACACAAGCCGAACCGAACACCAATATCAAGCTATAGTAAAGGTCCCGGGGTCTTTCCGTCCTGCTGCGCGAAACGAGCATCTTTACTCGTAGTGCAATTTCACCGGGCCTATGGTTGAGACAGCCGAGAAGTCGTTACGCCATTCGTGCAGGTCGGAACTTACCCGACAAGGAATTTCGCTACCTTAGGATGGTTATAGTTACCACCGCCGTTTACTGGCGCTTAAGTTCCCAGCCCCGCCACCCCCAAAAGAGCAGCTCACCGGTCCCCTTAACGTTCCAGCACCGGGCAGGCGTCAGTCCGTATACATCGCCTTACGGCTTCGCACGGACCTGTGTTTTTAATAAACAGTCGCTTCTCGCTGGTCTCTGCGGCCACACCCAGCTCACACCGAAAAGGTGATCACCAAACATGGCCCCCCTTCTCCCGAAGTTACGGGGGCATTTTGCCGAGTTCCTTAACCATAGTTCACCCGAACGCCTCGGTATTCTCTACCAGACCACCTGAGTCGGTTTCGGGTACGGGCCGCCACACACCTCGCTAGAGGCTTTTCTCGACAGCACAGGATCATCCACTTCACCACAATCGGCTCGGCATCAGGTCTCACCCCTATAACGGTGCACGGATTTCCCTGCACACCGGGCTACACCCTTACCCCGGGACAACCACCGCCCGGGCTGGACTACCTCACTGCGTCACCCCATCACTCACCTACTACAGACTTGGACCGTCGGATCCACCCTCAAGCCTCCGAAGAGAACAAGAAGACTTCACGGACTTAGCATCACCTGATTCAATGCTTGACGGTGCATAGCGGGTACCGGAATATCAACCGGTTCTCCATCGACTACGCCTGTCGGCCTCGCCTTAGGTCCCGACTTACCCTGGGCAGATCAGCTTGACCCAGGAACCCTTAGTCAATCGGCGCACACGTTTCTCACGCATGTATCGCTACTCATGCCTGCATTCTCACTCGCATACCATCCACGGCTCGCTCACACGACCGCTTCACCCGGCACACGACGCTCCCCTACCCACCCACACACCCGTTAAGGCACACATGTGAGTGACACGACTTCGGCGGTGTACTTGAGCCCCGCTACATTATCGGCGCAGAATCACTTGACCAGTGAGCTATTACGCACTCTTTCAAGGATGGCTGCTTCTAAGCCAACCTCCTGGTTGTCCCTGCGACTCCACATCCTTTCCCACTTAGCACACGCTTAGGGGCCTTAGTCGATGCTCTGGGCTGTTTCCCTCTCGACCATGGAGCTTATCCCCCACAGTCTCACTGCCGCGCTCTCACTTACCGGCATTCGGAGTTTGGCTAAGGTCAGTAACCCGGTAAGGCCCATCGCCTACCCAGTGCTCTACCTCCGGCAAGAAACACACGACGCTGCACCTAAATGCATTTCGGGGAGAACCAGCTATCACGAAGTTTGATTGGCCTTTCACCCCTAACCACAGGTCATCCCCCAGGTTTTCAACCCTGGTGGGTTCGGGCCTCCACACGGTCTTACCCGCGCTTCACCCTGCCCATGGCTAGATCACTCCGCTTCGGGTCTAGGACACACTACTCAACGCCCTTATCGGACTCGCTTTCGCTACGGCTCCCCCACACGGGTTAACCTCGCAACATGCCGCAAACTCGCAGGCTCATTCTTCAAAAGGCACGCAGT
>NZ_SKBR01000001.1:0-187500 GCF_013450295.1 Streptomyces sp. AJS327 | reverse complement strand
ATGTGTTAAGCACGCCGCCAGCGTTCGTCCTGAGCCAGGATCAAACTCTCCGTAAATGTCACACCCAACCCCCACACAACAGTGCAAGAGCCAGGACGACAACTCACGAGAGCGACACCAACGAAAGGAATCATTCCGTCAGCATCCAGCATCCTCGCTGTCATCAAAATCAATCAAAGGAACCACATCCACAAACCACACCCCACACAAAAAGTGAGACGCAGCCCGTGAACGGGGTATCAACAATCTGGCGTTGACTTTTGGCACGCTGTTGAGTTCTCAAAGAACGGACGCTTCCATCGAACCTGAAACCAGGCCCTCCGGGCGCTTCCCTCTCGGTGTGTCCCCGACACTATCAGAATGTTTCTGAGTGAGAATCGGGGGCTGCTTCTCACGGGGAAAACCTGGAATCCGGCTCTCTGTGTGTGAAGCGATGTGAATCTTAGCCCCTGCCCGGGAAGTCGTCCAACTCCGGGCCTTTGCCTGAATCCACCGCTCGTCTTTTCCGCGTTAGCGGTCTGTCAGAGCGGTGTGAACCGTAGCAGGTCCCGCGCGCCCCACGCACACCCGGGCGGTCCGCGAGGGACCGGGAGCCCGTCGCATTCGGCCACGGCACCGTCCGAAGCCTCACGAGGGCCCGGACGGCGGGGAGTCGAGGTGTTCCAGCGCCACCCCGGGGGCGTCCAGCACCACGTCACCGGCGATGTGCACGGTCCACTGCTCGGCGGTGTCCAGCGCGGTCAGCCGGTAGCTGTCGACGACGAGCGGACCGCTGTCGGTGGTGTGCGTCTCGCGACCGGTTCTGCTCCAGGACTGGTCGATGGTGCGCGGAGCGAGCGCGCTTCCGGTGAAGGAGACGAGCCTGGCCCGGGCCGAGCTGTCTCCCGCCCCCGGTTCCCCCGGTTCCCCCGGTTCGCCCGGTGGCAGCAACCAGGAGTTGGCGACCAGGAAGGCGGGCGAGGCGCCGGTGAAGGCGTGCGCTGCGACGTTGCCCTCGGTGGCCAGCTCCCCGCGGGGGTCGGTGCGCACCCACGTCACCCCGTCCAGCGCGGTCCCTCTGACCTGCCAGGATCCGGCGCGTAGTTCGAGTCGGAGGGGGCGGCCGCGCCGGTCGGTCGTCAGGTCGACGGTGCCCGCGGGGCCGCCGGAGGGGGTCTCGATCCGCGCGGTGTACCGCCAGCCGGACGGGCCGGGGGCGCAGTGGAAGTGCTCGGTGCCGAGGAGGGTGTGGTCGTGCGGGTCGCGGAGGGTGTAGCGGCCACTGGGCATGTTCGGTCCGTGGGGTGGAAAGCGGGGCAGGCCCCCGCCTCGATGGCGGGGGCCTGCCGGGAACCGCGTGTACTGACCGGAGTTGACCGGATCAGGCAGCGATCAGTACCGGTAGTGGTCGGGCTTGTACGGGCCCTCGACCGGAACACCGATGTAGTCGGCCTGCTCCTTGCGCAGGGTGGTGAGCCGCACGCCGAGGGCGTCCAGGTGGAGCCGGGCGACCTTCTCGTCCAGGTGCTTGGGCAGGACGTAGACGTCGGTCGGGTACGCCTCGGGCTTGGTGAAGATCTCGATCTGCGCGATCGTCTGGTTCGCGAAGCTGTTGGACATCACGAACGAGGGGTGACCGGTCGCGTTGCCGAGGTTCAGCAGCCGCCCCTCGGACAGCACGATGATGTTCTTCCCGTTCGGGAAGGTCCAGGTGTGGACCTGCGGCTTGATCTCGTCCTTCACGATGCCGTCGATGGCGGCGAGACCCGCCATGTCGATCTCGTTGTCGAAGTGACCGATGTTGCCGACGATCGCCTGGTGCTTCATCTTGGCCATGTCGGAGGCCATGATGATGTCCTTGTTGCCGGTCGTGGTCACGAAGATGTCCGCCGTCGCGACGACGTCGTCCAGCGTGACGACCTGGTAGCCGTCCATCGCGGCCTGGAGGGCGCAGATCGGGTCGATCTCGGTGATCAGCACCCGGGCGCCCTGGCCGCGCAGCGACTCGGCGCAGCCCTTGCCCACGTCGCCGTAGCCGAAGACGACGGCGGTCTTGCCGCCGATGAGCACGTCGGTGGCGCGGTTGATCCCGTCGACCAGCGAGTGGCGGCAGCCGTACTTGTTGTCGAACTTCGACTTGGTCACGGAGTCGTTGACGTTGATCGCCGGGAAGAGGAGCTGACCGGCCTGGTGCATCTCGTAGAGCCGGTGCACGCCGGTGGTGGTCTCCTCGGTGACCCCGCGAACCTCGCTGGCCAGCTGAGTCCACTTCTGCGGGCTCTCGCTGAGCGTGCGGTTCAGCAGTTCGAGGATGACGCGGTGCTCGTCGTTCTCCGCCGTGTCGACGGAGGGAGCGGCACCGGCCTTCTCGTACTCGACGCCCTTGTGCAGCAGCAGGGTGGCGTCGCCACCGTCGTCAAGGATCATGTTGGGGCCGCCGGTCGGCACGCCGGGCCAGGTCAGGGCCTGCTCGGTGCACCACCAGTACTCCTCCAGGGTCTCGCCCTTCCAGGCGAAGACCGGCACACCCCTCGGGTCGTCCGGGGTGCCGTCGGGACCGACCACCGTCGCGGCGGCGGCGTGGTCCTGGGTGGAGAAGATGTTGCAGGACGCCCAGCGAACCTCGGCGCCCAGGGCGACCAGGGTTTCGATCAGGACGGCCGTCTGCACGGTCATGTGCAGCGAGCCGGTGATACGGGCGCCCGCGAGCGGCTGCTGGGCCGCGTACTCCTCGCGGATCGCCATCAGGCCGGGCATCTCGTGCTCGGCGAGGTTGATCTCCTTACGGCCGAAGGCCGCCAGAGAGAGGTCCGCGACCTTGAAGTCCTGGCCGGTCGTGGAGGTCGTCGTCATGCGAGCTGCTCCTCGATGTCGAGGTTGTGGCTGGCTGGTCCGTGCTGCGGCGCATGAGGGAGCGCGGCGGCGCGCGGGGGCCGTATCGGCCACTCCGGAACACCGGACACACTCGTCTCCTGCTCGCAGCTCAGTCCGTCGGAGGCCCTCTCTCCCTCGGTGGTCCGGAACGGACCGCCCGACCGCCATCAGCAGCGACGTCTGCGCGCTACGAATCTACACCGCCTGTCCAGTCGACCGGATCGCCCGGGGTGGAGACAAGACCGGCCCTCGTGGTTTCGGCCACGCGCCGCCGGTCGTTCCGCTCTCGCCCGGGTCCTCACGCTCACCGTGGACAGTTGGAAAGACACTCGCCTCTTCCTTCCCCCACCCGGCCACCCACATGCACGGTCACGTCACTCCCACGGGAGGGCGGGGCCGCGGGGGCGTTCCCCCGGTCGCCCGCGTCCCGCGTGCGCCGCGGGTGGTGCGGCCGTCGTCGGTGAACGCCCCGCCGAGCGGGGTGAGTTAGCTCACGCCCGGGGCGCGGGGGCCGGGCGCCGGAGTGCTGCGGGAGTCGCGGGGCGCGCCCGCCGCACGAGGGGGACGAGCGGGCGCGGCCACAGCCCCGGCCACGCCCGCTCGGGGTCGCGGTTCGGGCGTCAGCCGGCCGTCTCGCGGAGGATGTCGGGCTCCAGGTAGATCACGCGGGCGATCGGGACGGCCTCCCGGACTCGGGTCTCGGCGGCGTCGATCGCCTCCGCCACGTCCTGCGCGCGGTCGTTGTGCCGGACTCCGACCTTGGCGGCGACCAGCAGTTCCTCGGGGCCGAGGTGCAGGGTGCGCATGTGGATGACGCTGGTGATGGCCGTGCCGTCGACCAGCGCGGCGCGGATGCGCTCGCGCTCCCCGTCGTCCGCCGACTCACCGAGCAGCAGTGACTTGGTCTCGGCCGCGAGTATGACGGCGATGACCACCAGCAGCACGCCGATGCAGAGGGTGCCCACGCCGTCCCAGACGCCGTTCCCGGTGAGCAGCGCGAGGCCGACGCCGCCCAGCGCCAGAACCAGGCCGACCAGCGCGCCGAGGTCCTCCAGGAGCACCACGGGGAGTTCGGGGGCCTTGGCCCGGCGGATGAACTGGCCCCAACTCAGGGAGCCACGGACCTCGTTGGACTCCCGTATCGCGGTGCGGAAGGAGAAGATCTCCGCGATGATCGCGAAGACCAGCACGCCGACCGGCCAGTACCAGTGCTCGATCTCGTGCGGGTGCTTGATCTTCTCGTAGCCCTCGTAGAGCGCGAAGACGCCACCGATGGTGAACAGCACGATGGAGACGAGGAACCCGTAGATGTAGCGCTCCCGGCCGTAGCCGAAGGGGTGCTGTTCACTCGCCTCCTTCTTGGCCTTCTTACCGCCGAGGAGCAGCAACCCCTGGTTCCCGGAGTCGGCCAGCGAGTGCACACCCTCGGCGAGCATGGAGGACGAGCCGCTGAAGACGAACGCCGCGAACTTACTGACCGCGATGGCCAGATTGGCGGTCAGCGCGGCGACGATCGCCTTGGTTCCCCCTGCTGCGCTCACGGCGCGTTCCCCTTCCGACGGTGTGGCCGACGCTCATACGGCCACGGTGGCGCGGAAGAGCGTACCGCCACCGGAGACGGCCAGGGGCTCGTCCGGCCGGACGTACACCGACTGCCCACGACCCAGGGTGAGTTCGGCACCGTCGGCACCGGTCACCCGCGGACTGCCGGCGGTGCACAGCAGGATCTGCGGTGTGGGGGCGCGGAGTTCGCGGGGGGCGGCACCGGGCGCGAGCACCAGGCGCGAGAGGCGGAACTCCTCGGCGGGGGTGTCGTAGCGCTCCTCGCCGTCCGGCGTGGCCTCCGGCCGCCGGACGCGCGGCGGGGCCGGGTCGAAGCGGACCACGCGCAGGAGTTCGGCGACGTCCACGTGCTTGGGGGTCAGCCCACAGCGCAGCACGTTGTCCGAGCTGGCCATGATCTCGACGCCCAGGCCACGCAGGTAGGCGTGCGGGACTCCGGCGCCGAGGTACAGCGCCTCTCCCGGTTGCAGCCGGACGTGGTTGAGCAGCATCGCGGCGATGACGCCGGGGTCTCCGGGGTGGTGCCGGGCGATGTCGGCGTACGCGGCGTAGGCCCGGGCGTGCGGGGCCGTCGGTGCCGTGCGGGGGGTCGCCTCGCCGGAGTGGGGGTCCGCCTCGCCAGTGGGGGGCGCCGCCAGGGGCGGGCTCGCGCCGAACGGGACGGCGTCCGGGGGTCCGGCGGGGGCGGGGGTGATCTCGCCGGGGGCGGGAGCGGTGCGGAAGGCGCCGGGCGCTCCGGGCCACGCCTCCGGAGCGTCCGGCCGACGCGGGTCGACCGGGTCGGGCGGGACGAAGGCGGTATCCGCGGTGGTGCGCGGGGTCTCGTCCGGGGCGTCCGGCAGGTGGCGCGCCTCCGGGCCGTCGCGTACGTCGCGTACCTCGTCAACGTCGTCAACGGCCCGCGCGTCCTCGGCCTCCCGCTCGCCGTCGGCCGCCGGTCCCGCCAGGCGCTCGGCTGCCGCGGCGGCCTCCGCCACGGTGACGGCGATCTCCGCGCGGTCGGCGGTGAGGACGGCGGTGAGGACCTCGCGGAGCGCGCCCCGCTCGGGGGTGGCGCGCAGGATGTCGACGTACGGCGTGAGCCCGTCCACGTTCAGCGCGGCGAGCAGCTCCGCCGCCTCGGCCGCGGGCCGGAACCCGCAGAGGCCCTCGAACTCGGTGAGCGCGCAGACGAGTTCGGGCTTGTGGCCGCTGTCCGGGTAGTTGCGGTCCGGCGCGTCCCGGGGGAGGCCGCGCCGCTCCTCGTCCTCGAAGCCCTCGCGGGCCCGCTCCCGGTCCGGGTGTACCTGGAGGGAGAGCGGAGCCGCCGCCGCGAGCACCTTGAGCAGGAAGGGGAGCCGTGGCCCGAAGGCGTTCAGCACCCGTGGGCCCAGCTCGCGCTCCGGATCGGCGGCGATGACCTCGGACAGCGGCCGGGGCTCCGCGTCCCGCAGGACCCGGGAGGGGGCGCTGGGGTGCGCCCCCATCCACAGCTCGGCCTGTGGCTCCCCCGTCGGTTCGGTGCCCAGCAGCCAGGGCAGGGCGGTGGTCGAGCCCCAGGCGTAGGGACGGATGGTGTTCTCAAGGCGGTCCATGGAGTGCGCCCCTCACGGGAAGGATGGTGCGTTGGGAGAGTCAGGGCCCAGCTGACGCGTCGCTGGCGAGCGTGAGGTAAACGGTGGCGAACTCCAGGGTGGCGAACAGCTCCGCCGCCGCCTCCAGCGCGCCGCCGCCCTCGGTGGGGTCCAGTTCGCTGATCGGGGTGTGGTGGGCGAGCGCGAGGTCGCGGGCGGTGCCGGTGGCGGACTCGCCGTCTGCCGTGGTGTCCCGGAGCAGCACCACCCGGGCCCGGGTGGGCTCGGGCTCGTCGACCCGGTCGCGGAAGAAGTCGTCCAGGTCGGCGGCGGGCGCGAACGCCCCGGCCAGCAGCGGGCCGTGGGCCGCTATCGCCTCCGGCAGCGGGGCGGCGAGGGCGGGACGGCCGAGGCGCGCCGCGACCTGCCCAGCCCACGCCCGCGCGACCGCGTCCGCCGCCCGTCCCTCGCTCCACAACAGCGGGAAGGTGTCGGCGAGTTCGGTGGCGAGGGTCTTGGCGGGGTTGCCGTAGGTCGGCCGGGCCGGGCCGCAGTTCCGCGCGGTCTCGTCGAGCCGGTCGGCGAGCGCCTCGACGGCGGGCCCGGGCGCGTGGAGCAGCCCGAGCCGGTCGAGCAGTACCAGGAGCGGGGTCAGCAGGTCCCAGAGCGCGCCGGGTGGCGTGCGGTGATCGGGCACACCGGGGTACGTCTCCGGCGGGGCGGCGGCGCCCCGCGCGGGCGAGCCGCCGAACTCACCGGCGCCCGCCGGCGGGGTGCCGGTCGCCCGCGGGCGCGTGGGTAGCGGCAGCGTCATGCCCCGGGTCTCGCCCACCGCGTCGGCGAGCGGGCTCCTCTCGGGGGTGAGGGCCAGTACCGTGCAGCCGCGCCGGTACGCCTGTTCCACCAGGGCGGTCAGCCCGGGCTCGGTGCCCTCGGGGCCGTGGACCAGCAGCAGGTCGAGGGGGCCGACCCAGCCGGGCAGCGACCAGCGGAGCGCGTCCGCGGTGGCTCGCGCCCCGGTGGGACGGAGCGCGGTGACCGGCGCGTTGCCGTTCCCGAGCGCCCCGAGCAGTTCGGCGGCGCAGACGGTGGCCGCTCCGGGCCCGGCCAGCAGCACGGCGCGCGGGCGGCCCTCCGGCCGCAGCGCGGTCAGTCCGGCCTCGGCGGCGGCGCGCGCTCCGGCGCGCACCCGGGCGCCGGCCTCGGCGGCGCCGCGCAGCAGGTCGTCGGTGTCGGCTCGGGTCAGCGCCTCGGGGGCGTCGAGGAGGGACTCGTCAAGCACGGGCAGTGCGCCTCCGATCCAGTGCCGGGGTACGCCGGAGCGGGATCCGGCGTGCGAGAGCGTACCCGGCGGGTACCGGGTGGCGGCTGTCCTGGGCGGAGCGTCGGGCCGGTGGTTCGGCGGGTGACGGGAGGTGCCAGGACCCGAAGTGGCGGGCACCGCCGGTCCGGTGGCCGGGGTGCGGTACCGAGCGCGCGGTGCGGCGGCGGGTTGTCGCCGGACGGGCGGGCCGGGCGGCCGATCGGGGTCCGTCCCGGGGTGGCACGCTCGCCGGTCCGGCGCGTGCCGTGGCCTCGGTCCCCGCCTCCGGCGCGGGCCGGGCCAGCTGGGCCCGGGCTGGGTCGCCCGGCACGTCCGGACGGCCGGGGTGACGGCCGCGGAGGGCGGGCGGAGGGTGACGGACGGTGGCCCCGACGGGCGGGGCCGGGGCCGGTGGGCTCAGTCGGTGGAGCGGTGGGCCTCGTCCACCAGCAGTACGGGGATGCCGTCCCGGACGGGGTAGACGAGACCGCAGGCCGGGGTCTCGCCCGTGCAGATCAGCTCGTCGCCCGCTTCGCGGAGCGGCGCGTGGCACGCCGGGCAGGCGAGGATCTCCAGGAGACCGGCTTCGAGCGGCATGGTGTCCTCCGGACGATGTGGTGACGGTGCGTTCAGCGTACCGCCCGGTCGGCGGCCTCCCGCCGCCCCGGGGCACCCCGCCGGGCCGCGCGGTACGCGGTGGGCCCTTCCCGCCCCAGCTCGCCGGCCAGCCACGACGGGCGCCCCGGACCCGGCTCCGCGGCCGGGCCGGAACCGGAGGTCCGGAGACCGGCCGGGGCCGGAGACCGAGGGCCGGGCCGTCAGTCGCGGACGAGGCGCAGCACCTCGTCCCGCACCCGCTCCATGGTGCCGGTGTCCCGCGCCTCGACGTTCAGCCGGAGCAGCGGTTCGGTGTTGGAGGCGCGCAGGTTGAACCACCAGTCGTCGGACGTCACGGTGAGCCCGTCGAGTTCGTCGAGGGTGAGGCCGTCCTGGTCCGCGTAGGCGGCGCGTACGGCGCTGGCCCGGGCCGTCTGGTCGTCCACGGTGCTGTTGATCTCGCCGGAGGCGGCGTACCGGTCGTACCGGGCGACGAGTTCGGAGAGCGGCCGGGGCTGTCCGCCGAGCGCGGCGAGGACGTGCAGGGCGGCGAGCATGCCGGTGTCGGCGTTCCAGAAGTCGCGGAAGTAGTAGTGCGCGGAGTGCTCCCCGCCGAAGATCGCCCCGGTGTGGGCCATCTGCTCCTTGATGAAGGAGTGCCCGACGCGGGTGCGGACGGGCGTGCCGCCGCTCTCCCGGACGACCTCGGGGACCGACCAGGAGGTGATGCAGTTGTGGATGACCGTGGCGCCCGGGTCCTTCGCCAGTTCGCGCTCGGCGACCAGCGCGGTGATCGCCGAGGGGGAGACCGGCTCGCCCCGCTCGTCCACGACGAAGCAGCGGTCGGCGTCGCCGTCGAAGGCGAGCCCGATGTCGGCTCCGGTCTCCCGCACGCGTGCCCGCAGGTCGACGATGTTCGCCGGATCCAGCGGGTTCGCCTCGTGGTTGGGGAAGGTGCCGTCCAACTCGAAGTAGAGCGCGTCGAGTTCGAGTGGCAGGCCCTCGAAGACCGTGGGGACGGTGTGGCCGCCCATGCCGTTGCCCGCGTCGACGGCGACCCGGAGCGGCCGGATGGCGGACAGGTCGACCAACGACCGCAGGTGCGCGGCGTAGTCACCGAGCACGTCGCGCTGGACGACGCGGCCCTCGCGCTCCGCGCGCGCCGGGCCGGTGGCGGCGCCGTCCGCGCTCCACTCCTCGACCAGCGCGCGGATCTCGCCGAGTCCGGAGTCCTGCCCGACCGGGGCGGCACCGGCGCGGCACAGCTTTATGCCGTTGTACCGGGCGGGGTTGTGGCTCGCGGTGAACATCGCGCCGGGCAGGTCGAGCAGACCGCTGGCGAAGTACAGCTCGTCGGTCGAGCAGAGCCCGATCTCGGTGACGTCCGCGCCGTTCGCGGCGGCGCCACGGCCGAAGGCGCGGGTCAGTCCGGGCGACGAGGGGCGCATGTCGTGGCCGACCACGATCGCCCGCGCCCCGGTCACCTCCACGAAGGCGGCGCCGAGGAGTTCGGCGGTCGACTCGTCCCACTGGTCGGGCACCACACCGCGCACGTCGTACGCCTTCACGATCTGCGACAGATCAGCCACGGTCAGCCCTCTCATCGGCATCCACGAAGTCCAGAACGATCCAGAACAGTCCAGCAACCGTCCAGAACGAGCCCAAATCTACCGGCGGTCGCTGAGACGGCGACGGACGCCTCCCGGGGAGCCCGTGGGAGGGGGCGCTCAGGGCTCGGGCGAGCGCAGAATGCGCAGATGACCGCGGCGGGCGACCTCCATCGGGTCGGCGTCCCGGCCGTCGGCTCCGCCGAGCGCGTCCGTCGGCCCGGGGGCGTCGGGGTCGCGGCGCGGCGAACGGGCCGCCTCCCGGACGGCGTTGGCCAGCGCCTCCAGATCGTCCCCGCTGGGGCGGGTGGGGCCGGTGTCGAGGGCGAGGCGGACGACCTCCCAGCCACGCGGTGCGGTCAGGCGCTCGGAGTGCTCGGCGCAGAGGTCGTAGCAGTGGGGCTCGGCGTAGGTCGCGAGCGGGCCGAGCACGGCGGTCGAGTCCGCGTAGACGTAGGTCAGCGTCGCGACGGCGGGACGGCCGCACGCGGTGCGCGAACAGCGACGGACGGGGCTCACGACGTTGGACCGTACCGCACTCGTGAGCGGGCTGCGATGACTCTCCACCGCGTCACTCTGCCGTGTCGCCCCGGTTCGCCGGGAACGCCTGATCTGCGCGGACGAAGCGGCCGGGCGAACGGAGAGGGGGCCGTCCGGCGGTCTCCCCGGCGTGGCCGCCGCCGCGCCGCGGGGGACGGGCGCCGCCTGCGGCTCCACCGGCGGCGGGCGCCCCGTGCCGCCGGGTTCCCGGGCGCTCGGAGGGGGCGGAGTCCCGTGCCGCGCGGCCGGGTTCGGCCCACGCGGGGCGCGGGAACCGTGGGGAATCCCTCAGCCGTTCGTCCGACGGACGTACGGCTCCTGACCGACCGTTCGCTACGGACGCGGGAGGATGACACGGGGGACCGCCCGCCGCGCGGGAACCCGGGGCGGACGGAAAACCGATGAGGACGTTCATCGCGTGACATCCGGGTGCCTGACCGGTATATGCGTCCCGGGGTGCGCGGGCCGGGGCTAGGCTCGAAGGTGATGACCAGTCATGTACCGCCGCGCGAACCGGAGCCGGGCCCCCGGCGCCGGGACCGGCACGGGCGCGGTATGCGCGGTCCGGTGGCTCCGCCGCAGGTTCCGCTCGCCATCAGCCGGGCCGAGGCCTTCGACGACCTGGTGCGCGACTCGATCGGCCGCCTGGAGCGGCACTGGCCGCAGTTGAGCGGGGTCGAGTTCGCCGTCCAGGAGGTGCCGCCGATGGCGCCACGGGGCACCGGGCGACCCGACGAGGCGCTGGAGGGCGGACTCTCCGAGGACACCGAGACGGTCCCGCTGGGGCGGGTGACCGGACCGGAGGGCGACCGTCCGGCGCGGGTCGTCGTCTACCGGCGCCCGGTGGAGATCCGCGCGGGCGGGCGGGACGAGCGGGCCCTGCTGGTGCACGAGGTCGTGGTGGAGCAGGTGGCCGAACTGCTCGGGCTCGCCCCCGAGTCCGTCGACCCCCGCTACGGACAGGACTGACCCCGCCCGCCCCGCCGCCGAACGACCACCCACCCCGCCGAGACGGACTCCGCCGAGCACCTCCGAGCCGACGGCCCCGACGGTGCCCGGCGGCCGGTGCCCACCAGGCGGTGCGCGCCGGTCAGTCGGCGTCCGTCAGCACGGAGAGGTCCTGGCCCGAGTCCGGGACGGCCACGGTGCCACGGTCGTCGGACAGGGTCTGCACGGTGAACATCGGCAGCCCGCCACCGCCTGACCGCTCCAGCATCCGGGAGGCGTGCACCTGCCCGCCCGAGACCCGCTCGACGGTCAGCGCGTAGCTGCCCTTGCCGCCACGCGGGCGGGGCGGGGTGAGCGCGGTGGTGCCGCCGCCCTTGACGTTGACCGTGCGGCGCACGGCGGTTCCGCCGCCGCTGCCCGCCGAGGCGGTCACGCGGACCTTCGCCGCCTTCCCGGGGGCGGCCAGCGCGAGGGTGGTGCCCTTGGCCCGGTTGTCGGCGACGGTGCCGCGCTGCCCGAGCGGGCCGGTGGAGGTGATGAAGGCCGTCTCCTGCCGCGCGCCCTTGCCCCGGGTGATCCGCGCCGCGGCGACCACCGGGGTCTTCAGCTCACTGCCCTCGGCCGGGCCGAGCAGCAGCGACCCGGGCTGCCCCTGGGTGAGCTTGCGCAGGTCGACGGCGGTGGTCCGGCCACCCTTGACGTGCAGGGTGTCGTGCCCGGCGGGGGCGATGGAGCCGGAGGGGGTGGCGAGCCGCACCGAGAGGTCGGCGTCCTCGTCCCCGGGGGCGAAGGCGACCAGCCGCACGGAGGTGGCGTCGGCCGGAATGCCCGGCAGGACGACCGAGGGCGTGGCCCTGCTGACCGGGGCCAGCCAGTCGCCGCCGATCCTCTCGTCCACCGCCTGCACCTGGGCGCCCACCCGGCCGGAGCGGGCCGCGACGTGCACGGTGAGGTTCGTGACCGGATCGGGCGTCAGGGTGGAGAGCAGCACCGGCACGGTGGAGCGCGGCGGGACGGTGACGCCCTCCCCGGAGGCGGACGACACCCTGCCGTCCTTGCCGTACAGCTCCAGGTCGACGACGGCGGCGGTGCTGTCCGGGTTGGTCAGGTGCACGTAGTCCTGACGGTCGTCGGCGGTGCTGGCGCCGGGGAACCACATGCTGGTGTCCGGCGCGGTGCACGCGGCCCCCTGGAGGCCGCGCCCGGCTCCCGCGCTGACCTCGGTGGTCTGCTGCACGGTCCAACCGGGCGCGAACCGGCCCTCGGCGGAGCCGACGAGCGCGGGCGCCTCGGCACTGTCGGTCGAGTCGGTCACCGGGGTGCCCGGGCTGCTCAGCGGAACGAAGGGCTCACTCTTCCCACCCCTGCCCCCCTTGTCGTCCTTGTCAGCACCTTCGCCGTTTTCGCCGTCACCGCTCTTGCCGTCGTTCTCCGGGTCCTCGCCGGTCTCCGCCAGCGCGGCGGGGTGGAGTTCGGCGCTCCCCTTGCTCCGGGGGCCGCCCTTCGGGGAGAACGCGGTGTAGTCCGTCTCGGCCACGTCGGAGAGCGTCGGCTTGGGGCAGACCAGGGTGGACCGCTCGACGGGGCGGCGCTCGGCCGTACCGCCCGGGGAGTCCTCCCCCGGCGCGGACGCGGCGGCGACCCCGGCCACGGCGGCGAGTGCGGTGACCGCGCCGATCAGATTCAGGGTGGTCCGGTTCACTGCTGCGCGCTCCCGTTGCCGTAGGGGGATCCCGCCGCACCGTCGTGCCCGCCGTGTCCCTGGTGTCCCTGCTGGCCTTGCTGGCTCGGATAGCCCTGCTGGCCCTGGTGTCCCGGGGCCTCCTGGTACGCCTGGCCGCCCTGGTACCCGTACGGGTCGGCGCCGTAGGGATCGCCGCCGTAGGGGGCAGCGCCGTACGGGTCCGCGCCGTACGGGTCGGGCGGCACGGGGTACGCGGGCGCGTCACCGGGGGGTGGGGGCGGCGCCTCGCCCGCCGGGTAGCCCGGAGGGGGCGACTGCTGTCCGGGAACCCCCTGCTCCGGCACGTACGCCGGGGGCGGGGGCGGCGGCGCCTGCCCGGGAATCAGCGCGGGGTCCTGGGGCGGCGGCGCCAACCCATCCGGCGGGCGTGGGGGTTCGGCGGAGGTGGCCTCCGCACCGGACTCCGCACCGGCCGCAGCCGCGCGCAGCCTGCGCGCCCGGCGCCCCTCGCCCGCCACGGGCTGGGCGGGCACCACGGGCTCCTCTGGCAGGTCGTCGTCCACCTCGCGGCGGCGGCCGGGCAGCGCCAGCACGACGACCACCACGACCAGCGCCGCCTGTCCCCACAGCCACAGGCCGTGGCTGGCGGGCGGCTCGTAGGTGAGGTCCAGCTGACCGCCGTTCGTGGGCAGTTCGAAGCCCTGCGCCCAGCCGTCCACGGTGGTCTTCTGGAGCGCCGCGCCGTCCAGCGTCGCCCGCCAGCCCGGATCGGCGGCGTCGGCCAGCCGCAGCACGCGGCCCGCCGGACCGTCCGGCAGCTCCGTGTGTGCCTCGACGGCACCGGCCGCGACCGGCACCGGCGCGGTGACGGCACCGGCGGCGCCGTTCTCACGCTGCCCCGGCACCACGGCGAGCCGTGAGACCTCGCTGTCGACCCGCCACAGGGCGCTGCCGTCCTCCTGGCTGAGCCGGGTCAGTCCGGGGGTGGTGTCCAGTACCCGGCTCATCTCCCGGGGCGCGCCGTCCCGGACCAGGACGTACCGCACCGCGTACCCGCCGAGCTGGCTGCTCTGGTCCGCGCCGGAACCGGCGACCAGGTGCGAGACGACCCGGTCCAGCCCGCTCTCGGTGCCCATCGCCGCCGCCAGGTCGGCGTCGCCGAGGCGGGCTCCGGAGCCGCGCACCAGGGAGTACCGCACGTCGGAGGCGTCCGCGGAACCGGAGAGCACCAGGGTGCGCGCCTGGTCCCGGGTGCCGCTCTCCTCCGCGACGAAGGCGGGCACCTGCACGGGGTCACGGCGGGAGAGCGGGGTGTCGGCGCCATCCACCATCCAGTTGACGGCGGACAGCAGCGGCGCCGCGACGGCGGCCGCCGCGATCAGCACGGCGGCGGGCTGCCGCCAGCCGAAGCTCTGCTCGGCGACCCGCTCCTTGGCGCCCTCCGCCCCCAGCGCGGCGGCGGACAGCAGCCCGACGCCGTACACCAGCGTCGCGGGCCCGGCCCACGCCGAGCCGTTGGACAGCCCGGCGAACAGCAGCCCGACCAGCGCGGCCAGCCAGGCGGCGCGGATCGCGGTGACCCGCTCGCCCCGCAGCAGCGCCGCGAGCGCGGCCAGCAACACCCCGCCGAGCAACAGTCCGCCCAGCGCTCCCGGCCCGCCGGGCGAGAGGGTCAGGAGGTCGAGGACCGAGGCGGAGCCCGTCCCGTAGGGCAGGCCGACCTCGCTGAGCAGGTCACCGGGGCTGGTCAGCAGCGCCAGCGACCACGGGGCCAGCAGCGCCAGCGGCGTCAGCAGCGCGGCGAGCTGACGGAGCGCCACCGCGCGGAGCGCCCGCCCGCCCGAGCGCCAGTGCCACACCAGCGCGGCGGCCGCCAGCACCAGCGCCACCGGCCAGACGATCGGAGTGAACGCGGTGGCCAGCGCGAGCAGCAGCCCGTACCCCCAGGCCGCCCGCCAGCTCGGCTTCCCGCGCAGGCCGCCGGAGGCGACCGCGGCGCGGGCCAGCAGCGGCAGCAGGACGGCCAGCACGGCGGTGCCGATCCGGCCGCCGGCCAGCG
The DNA here is from genome assembly GCF_013450295.1 of Streptomyces sp. AJS327. Classification (GTDB taxonomy): domain Bacteria; phylum Actinomycetota; class Actinomycetes; order Streptomycetales; family Streptomycetaceae; genus Streptomyces. The sequence continues at coordinate 172,793 of NZ_SKBR01000001.1, read as the reverse complement.
CGCCCGTCGCGGCGGGCAGGAAGGCGTAGGTGACGCTCGCCCAGGCGCGGACCAGCCGCGACTCGACCAGCGGCCGGGACGCGAAGTACGCGGTGAGCCCGGCGAGCGGCACGGAACAGACGAGCAGCAGGGTCAGCGCCAGTCCGGTGCTGCCGAACAGCAGCGTGGAGACGGCGGCGACGAGCGCGAGGTAGGGCGGCGCCGACTCGGTACCGCCGGTACCGACCGGATGCCACCCCTCCGTGTAGCGCGCCCACAGGTCGGAGACGTCCGCCGGAGCGGGGAGCAGCGCGCCGCCCGCGAGGGCGCCACCGCCCAGCAGTGCCCGGCAGGCCACCAGCGAGACGAGCAGCAGGACGGCGAAGAGCACCGGCGCCGGTTTGCCCGCCAGCCGCCTGGCCCGCGCGAACTGGTCGACCTCCAGGAAGTCCGCGTCGTCGTCGCCCGGGCCGGACTCCACCGCGCCGTGCCGTCCGCCCGAGGAGAGTTCGGGTTCGGAGCGGCCACCGAGGTTACTGGCGACCTGCTCGGCGGTGGCCCGAACGGTCGCCCCGGGAGGGGGGAAGAGGGCCCGCAGCTCGGTGTGCGGGACGTGGGGTTTGCCCCGTCGGCGCCGGGCCGCGATGATCCGCCCGGGCCGCAGCAGCGTGGCGGAGAGCCCGGCGATCTCGTCCAGCGCCTGTCCCGGCACCTTCCCCACGAGGTAGGCGAGGGTCCGCAGCACGGTGCCCACGACGAGCCGCAGCAGCACCCAGGGGAGCACCGCCGCGCGCGCGTTGACCAGCAGGGTGTAGACCGCGCCCGCCTTGTCCACCCGGTGTGGGCTGGCGCCGCGGCTGGCCCGGCCGACGCAGTCGACGGGCCGCCGCTCGCGGGACGCGGCCTCCGCGTGCCGCGCCACGGCGTCCGGTACCACCATCACCCGGTGGCCCGCCGCGTGCGCGCGCCAGCACAGGTCCACGTCGTCCCGCATGAGCGGCAGCCGCCGGTCGAACCCGCCGAGCGCCTCGAAGACGTCCCGGCGGACGAGCATCCCGGCGGTGGAGACGGAGAGCACCGGCCGCACCTGGTCGTGCTGTCCCTGGTCCTGTTCCCGGCGCTCCACGCCCGTCCAGCGGCGGCCGCTGTTGGCGATGGAGACCCCGGCCTCCAGCAGCTGCCTGCGGTCGTACCAGCCGCGGAGCTTGGGCCCGGCGACGGTGACGGACGGGTCGGCGTCCACCACCCGCAGCAGCTCGGCGAGGGCGTCCGGCTCGGGCGCGCAGTCGTCGTGCAGCAGCCAGAGCCACTGCACGGGTTCGCCGTGCGGAAGCTCCGGCATGTCGTACGCCTCGTCCCGCCAGCTGCGGGTGACCGGGTCCCAGCCGGAGGGACGCTTCAGGTACGGCAGGTCCTCCGGGGTGAGCACCCGCGCGGTACGGGCGGCCTCGTCGACGGCGGCACCGAAGCCGGTGCGGCGCGCCATGTGGAGCACCCGGTCGGCGCCGAGCGACTCGGACAGCAGCCGCGCCGAGTCGTCCGCGCTGCCGGTGTCGGCGGCGATGACGCTCTGGACGGGGCGCTCCTGGCCGAGCAGCGCGGTCAGCGACTCGGGCAGCCAGCGCGCGCCGTCGTGCGCGACGAGCACGGCGGTGACCACGTGCCGGGGGAACTCAGGTGTGGCCGCCGGGTGTTGGGCCACCGTATGGCTGTGCACGGACATCGAGGTACGGGCCCTCCCCGGAGGCGCGGGGGCCCGCGGCGGAGCCGCTCAAGGCTGTAACCCCCGGAAGACGCTGCGGTGGACGCACGTGCCCCGTGGGGCGAGGTGCGTCTCGGACGGCCCCACACTAACGGCTCGGTGCGGGGCGTCCGGCGGTCCGTATCGGTATCCGGTGGCGATGGGTCCCGACCGGCTCGTCCGGGGGGGGCGAAGCCGGGATCGTACCGGGTGGGGCGAGTGCCCGTCAGACGGCCGCCTTCTTCAGTCGCCGCCGCTCACGCTCGGACAGACCGCCCCAGATACCGAAACGTTCGTCGTGCGCGAGGGCGTATTCCAGGCACTCGGAGCGGACTTCACAGGCGAGGCAGACCTTTTTCGCCTCCCGGGTCGAGCCGCCCTTCTCTGGGAAGAAGGATTCGGGGTCGGTCTGCGCGCACAGCGCGCGTTCCTGCCAGCCGAGTTCCTCGTCCGACTCGTCGACCAGGAGTTGTTGGAACAGCTCGGTCATCTGCGCACCCCTCGTCTGTCGCTGCTTTCCCGTGCTGCCGTCGTTGCCGAGCCCGCTCGAACAACACGGGTGAAATTACAAGTGTGCCGATCCGGGGCAGTCAAGCCGAGATCTGCTATTGAGCCCGTTATTCACTCTGCGGAACCAAACTCATCCAGTAAGTGTTCAAATCTATTCAAAGCGATCAGTTGATGCTGAATTGCCGAGATAGACCGCGATGACCCGTTACGCGCACACTCCCGCCCGGCGCCCGGCCACCCGCTCCGGCCCGGCGAGCACCGGCCCGCGGACCCACGCGAAGCCCGCGCGAAGCCGGTGGAGTCCGCACGCCGCCGCGCGAACCCCGCGCACCACCTCCGGCGAGGAACCGGAGCGGCGACCACGGCGCACCACGGCGCTCTCCATGGTCGCGGCCCGCGGAGGTGACGCCGACCACGGCAACCGGAAGCGGTGAAACATTCCCCCCAAACACGACATCCGTTTGACAGCGGGACGGTTCGCACGGTCTGCTGGGCGCCATGCGAGCGAGCGCCGAACTCCGCCCCACCTTCCGGGGCCCCGTCTCCCCGGCTCACCGGGGGACGCCGTGCTGCCGCCGCTCAGCGTTCCCGGCGCACTCCGCTGGGCCGACGTTCTCGACAGTCCTGTCGCGTCCGGCGCCCGTCGGGAACCGCCCGCACCACCCTCGCTGTCGCTGTCGCTGAACGCCCTCGGCACACCGTCATCCAGCAACGGGCCGCGCGCCCTCTGACAGCGAAGGCACCACACCGTGAACAGCGACGTCGAGATCGCGGGCGACCCGCTCGCCATTCCCCATCTGCTGCCGCCCGTCCCCGCCCACCCGTCGACGGTGGCGGGCTTCGCCGGACTGGCGCGCGCCATCGCCGCCGACCGGGACCACTGGGCCCCGCTCGTCCGGTACGACGCCACCCTCCGCTGGTACCACCGCTTGCGCACCGGACCCGGGTACGAGGTCTGGCTGCTGAGCTGGGTGCCCGGACAGGGCAGCGGGCGGCATGACCACGGCGCCTCCTCCGGCGTCCTCACCGTGCTGGCGGGCGAACTGACGGAGCGTTCGGTCCCGGCCTCGGCGCCGGAGAGGCCGGAGCGGTGCCGCGCGCTCGGGCCGGGCGCCCAGCGCGTCTTCGCGCCCGGATATGTGCACGAAGTGGTCAACGACGGTCTGGAACCGGCCGTCAGTCTGCACGTCTACTTCCCGGGTCTGACGCGGATGCCCATGCGCTGCGCGGGCGCCCCCGCGGAGCGCGGCAGGCAAGCGGTAGGCAGCTGACGACGGCCGTCCGGTGGCTGCCAGACTGTCCGCATGCAGCGCATTGTGGTTCTGGCCGGAGGCGTTGGCGGTGCCCGCTTCCTCCGAGGTCTCACGTCGGCCGCGCCGGAGGCGGAGATCACCGTCATCGGTAACACCGGAGACGACATCCACCTGTACGGCCTGAAGGTCTGCCCGGACCTCGACACCGTGATGTACACCCTCGGCGGTGGGATCAACGAGGAGCAGGGCTGGGGACGTGCCGAGGAGACCTTCTCCGTGCGGGAGGAGCTGGCCGCGTACGGCGTCGGTCCCGGCTGGTTCGGACTCGGTGACCGAGACTTCGCCACCCACATCGTCCGGACCCAGATGATAGGAGCCGGGTATCCGCTCAGCGCGGTCACCGAGGCGCTCTGCCAGCGCTGGCGGCCGGGGGTGCGGCTGCTGCCGATGACCGACGACCGGGTGGAGACCCACGTCCTGATCGACACCGCCGACCTCGACGAGGAGCCGGCCGGGGAGGGCGGAGGCGGCCGGAGGGCCATCCACTTCCAGGAGTACTGGGTACGGCTGCGCGCCTCGGTTCCGGCGCACGCCGTGGTGCCGGTCGGCGCGGACACCGCCAAGCCCGCGCCCGGGGTGCTGGACGCGATCGCGGAGGCGGACACCGTGCTGTTCCCGCCCTCCAACCCGGTGGTGAGCGTGGGGACGATCCTCTCGGTGCCCGGGGTGCGGGAGGCCATCGCGGAGGCGGGAGTTCCGGTGGTCGGTCTCTCGCCGATCGTGGGGGACGCGCCGGTGCACGGCATGGCGGACCGGATGCTGGCCGCGGTCGGGGTGGAGACCACCGCGGCCGCCGTGGCCCAGCACTACGGCTCCGGTCTGCTGGACGGCTGGCTGGTGGACTCGGTGGACGAGGGCTCCGTGGCGGACGTCGAGGCCGCGGGTATCCGCTGCCGGGCGGTGCCGCTGATGATGCGGGACCCGGAGACGACGGCTGCGATGGCCCGGGCCGCGCTGGAGCTGGCCGAGGAGGTCCGCGCGTGAGCGCGCCGCACCCGCCCTCGTACAGCGTGTGGGCGCTGCCCGGCATCCCCGAGGTCCGGCCTGGCGCCGACCTGGTCGCGCTCATCGCGGACGCGGCGACCGGCGGGGGCTCCGGCCCGCCGCCCGGTCCCCCGGCCCCCGGCGGAGCGGGGCTGGTGGACGGGGACGTGGTGGTCGTCACCTCGAAGGTCGTCAGCAAGGCCGAGGGCCGGATCGTCGAGGCGGATGACCGGGAGGCGGCGATCGACGCGGAGACGGTCCGCGTCGTCGCGCGGCGCGGACCGGCCCGGATCGTCGAGTCCCGGCACGGTTTCGTCATGGCGGCGGCCGGGGTGGACGCCTCCAACACCCCCAAGGGCACGGTGTTGTTGCTGCCCGAGGACCCGGACGCCTCGGCGCGGCTGATCCGCCGTGGCCTGCGGCGGACGCTGGGCGTGGAGGTGGGCGTCGTCATCACGGACACGTTCGGGCGACCCTGGCGCCAGGGGCAGACGGACGTGGCGATCGGCGCCTCCGGGGTGCGGATGCTGGACGACCTGCGGGGCGGCGTCGACGCGCACGGCAACGCGCTGGGGGTGACGGTCACCGCCGTCGGGGACGAACTGGCCGCCGTCGGCGAGCTGGTGAAGGGCAAGGCGGACGGGCTGCCGGTCGCGGTGGTCCGGGGGCTCCCCCAGCACGTACTGCGCCCCGCGGGCGGTGACGAGCCGGGCGGGCCGGAGTCGCCCGCCGGGCCGGACGGCCACGAGGCGGGGGCGAGGGTCCTGGTGCGGGACGCGGCCCAGGACATGTTCCGGCTCGGCACCTCGGAGGCGGTGCGCGAGGCCGTCACCCTGCGCCGCACCGTGCGGGAGTTCACCGGGGAGACGGTGGACGGGGCCGCCGTCCGGCGCGCGGTCGCCGCCGCGCTCACCGCGCCCGCCCCGCACCACACGACGCCGTGGCGCTTCGTGCTGCTGGAGTCGGCGGAGGCGCGGACACGGCTGCTCGACGCGATGCGCGAGCGGTGGATCGCGGACCTGCGCGCCGACGGCAGGAGCGAGGAGAGCGTCGCGCAGCGGATCCGGCGCGGGGACGTCCTCCGCGAGGCTCCCTACCTGGCCGTTCCCTGCCTGGTCGCGGAGGGGGCGCACCGCTATCCGGACGAGCGGCGGAGCGCCGCCGAGCGGGAGATGTTCGTGGTGGCGACCGGCGCGGGCATCCAGAACTTCCTGGTCGCGCTGGCCGGGGAACGGCTCGGCTCGGCCTGGATCTCGTCCACCATGTTCTGCCGCGACGTGGTGCGGGAGGTGCTGGAACTGCCCCCGGAGTGGGACCCGATGGGCGCGGTGGCCATCGGCCACCCGGCCGGGGCGCCCCGGCCCCGGGGCACCCGCGATCCGGAGGACTTCCTGACGGTGCGCTGACCCACGGGCGCACGGGCCGCCACGGCGGGGCTCAGAGGCGGCGGATGTCGCCCACCGGGAAGCGCGGCTGACGGCGCGGCGGATGGGCACCGGCCAGCGCGATCAGCCGGGTGGCGCGGTGGCGCTGCCCCGCGTAGGGCGCGAGGAGTTCCAGCATCCCCGCGTCGTCCACGTTCCGCGCCCCGGTCAGCGAGTAGCCGACGGTGCGCGGCAGATGGAGGTCGCCGACGGTGATCGCGTCCGGGTCGCCGTTGCTGCGCTGGAGCGTCTCGGCCGCCGTCCAGGGGCCGATCCCCTGGATCAGCTGGAGGCGGTGCAGGGCCTCGGGCAGCGGCATCGCGGCGGCCTCCTCCAGTCGGCCGGCCCGCCCCGCGGCCCGGACCACCGTGTCCGAGCGCTTCCGGTCGACGCCCGCGCGGTGCCACTCCCAGGACGGGACGCGCGTCCAGTCGCGGGCGGTGGGCATCACCCACAGGTCGTCGCGGGGGCCGGGGGCGCGCTCCCCGTGCCGCCGGACCAGCAGCCGCCAGCCCCGGTACGCCTCCTCCGCGGTGACCTTCTGCTCCAGGACCGCCGGGATCAGCGACTCCAGCACCAGCCCCGTCCGGATGAGCCGCAACCCCGGGTGCCGCCGGTGCGCCTCGGCGAGCAGCGCGTGGTGCGGGACGAAGGCGGCGGGGTCGTCGTCCGCGCCGAGCAGCGCGGGGAGCCGGTCGAGCGCCCAGTCGGCGCCCGGACCCCACGCCTCGGCCCGCACCCCGGGCGAACCGGCGGCGGGCGTCTCGGTCAGGCGGAGGGTGGCCGGGCCCGCCGGGGTGCGGGTCGCCCGCCAGACGGCGTCCTCGGTGAGACGGCACGTCGGGTCGTACGGGCCGCGCCGCAGCACGCCCAGGTTGCGCCGCAGCGCGTACGGCCCGGGGGCGCGCCAGAGCCGGGTGAGGGGCCGTCCGGATCCGCCGCCCGCGGTGCGGAGCGGCGGACGGGGGACGCGGGGCGGCCCGCTCACTGGTCGGAGGAGAAGCGCACGGAGCCCGGGGGGATGCGCGCGTCGCACCAGACCCGGATCCCGCCGCGCAGTTCGTTGCCCTCGCCGACCACGGCGTTGTCCCCGACGACCGCGCCGTCCAGGACGGTGCCCGCGCCGATCCGGGCCCCCGCGCCGATCAGTGAGTCACGGATGCGCGCGCCGGGGGCGATGACGGCGCCGTCCAACAGCGCGCTGCCCTCGATCCGGACGCCGTCGCCGATGGCGGAGCGGGCGCCGACGACGGAGCCGCCGGTGAGCTTGGCGTCCCCGGCGACCTCGGCGGTCTCCAGGACGAGCCGTTCACCGCAGCGGCCGGGCACGGCGGGCGAGGGCGCCCGGCCGAGGACGAGGTCCGCCGAGCCGCGCACGAACGCCTCCGGGGTGCCCAGGTCCAGCCAGTACGTGGAGTCGACGACGCCGTGCAGGTGGGCGCCGCTCTCCAGCAGACCGGGGAAGGTCTCCCGCTCGACGGAGACGGGACGGCCCTGCGGGATGGCGTCGATCACCGAGCGGTTGAAGACGTAACAGCCCGCGTTGATCTGGTCGGTGACGATCTCCTCGGGCGTCTGCGGCTTCTCCAGGAACGCGGTCACCCGGCCGCTCTCGTCGGTCGGGACGAGACCGAAGGCGCGCGGGTCGGTGACGCGCGTCAGGTGCAGCGAGACGTCGGCGCCGGCCGTGGAGTGCGCGGTCACCAGGCCCCGGATGTCCAGGCCGGTCAGGATGTCGCCGTTGAAGACGAGCACCGGCTCGTCCGGCGCCGAGCGGAGCCGGGTCGCCGCGTTCCGGATGGCGCCCCCGGTGCCCAGCGGCTCCCGCTCGGTGACGTACTCCAGGTGGAGCCCGAGTTCGGAGCCGTCCCCGAAGTACGGCTCGAACACCTCGGCCAGGTACGAGGTGGCCATCACCACGTGGTCCACTCCGGCGGCCCGGGCACGGGCCAACTGGTGCGCGAGGAAGGGTACGCCCGCGGCGGGGACCATGGGTTTGGGGGTGTTCACGGTCAACGGGCGGAGCCGGGTGCCTTTGCCTCCGACCAGGAGGATCGCTTCTGTCACCTGTCGTCTCGTCTTCCTGCCGGGGTCCGCCGACCTGCCCTTCGGGCGGCCGGCGGCCAGTTTATGCACGGCCACCGAGGACCGGCGGCGCCCGGTGCCCCGGCCCCTCCGCCCACCGTTCGGCCCACCGCGACGGCCCGGTCAACGACGGCGCTGGAGCCACGCCGCCTTGGCGCGCACCCCCGCCAGCGCGCCGTGGAGCCGCCCCCCGGGACAGACGGTGTCGAACGCGTCGCGATGCCCGGAGACGGCCCGGAACCGCACCGACTCGCCCCTGCCGAACTTGCCGGAACCGGCGGAGACCAGCCGTACCGCGCCCCGCGCCGGTACCCGTGACCGTCCCAGCTTCCAGGCGGAGAGCCGGGCGACGGAGGCGAGCGCGGCGCGCGGTGGGCGCTCGCGGTCGTAGGAACCGATGACGGCGATGCCCGTGCTGTTTGTGTTGAAACCGTAAGTGTGGGCCCCGAGAACGGGCTTGGCTACTCCCCCAGCGCGCCCCTCGTAGACCGCTCCGCATCTGTTGACCAGGAAGTTGTAACCGACGTCTCTCCACTTCACGCTGCGAACGTGGTAGCGGTGCAGCGCGCGGAGGAAGGCGGGGGTGTCCCGGCAGCGGTACCGGTTACCGGTCGCGGTGTGGTGGACGAAGGCCACCTTCACCCGCCGGGTGTAGGCGGGCCGCGCTCCCCGGCGCAGCCCCTCGTCCGCGCCCCAGGCACGGCGGCTGACGATGCGCGGGCGCGGCGCGCGCGGCCCGTTTCCCGTCCGCGCCAGCGCGGTCGCGGCACTGGGCGCCCGTACGGCCAAGGCGGCGCGTCCGAACGCCGGGGGCACGCGCGGGGTTTCGCCGGAGGCGCGGCTCCCCCGCGCCACGGGGCGCTCCGGCGCGCCCCGCCCGAGTGCGGTCGTCCCGCCCGAGCCGGGGTTGACGAGTTCCAGCCGCAGCCCGCGCGGCAGCGCGAGCCGTCCACCCGGCGCCGCGGCCCGCCCGTCTCTTCCGTGCTGCCCGTCCCGTCCGTCCTGCCCGGGCACGTGCTCCCCGTCCTGCCCGGACCGTCCGTCCTGCCGGGTGCGCTGGGCTCGTCCGGCTCCGGGCTCCACGCCCGGGGCAGCCGGGAGGACGCGGACCTCCACCCCGTCCGAGGGGCCGACCCAGAGCGGCGCGGTGGCGCCGCGCGCCCGCGACTCCCGCGCACCGGCGTCCGGCGAGTCCGCACCCCGGGGCTCCAGCCGCTGCCAGCCGGACCACCGGCCGCCCCCGGCCGGGCGGGTGCGCACCAGAACCCGCCCACGCAGCGGAGCCGAGCGGTCCGCCCAGACGAGGCCCAGCAGCGCGAAGGGCGCGACCGACGCGCGGCGGAGCCCGAGCGCCGCGGGGGCCCGGCGGCCCTCCGGCGCGGCGCCGGTCCCGGCCCGGGCCGCCTCGCCCGCCGCCCACTCCCGGGCACCGCCGGTCGCGGCCGGCGGATCCGCCGGCGACGTGGGCGACGGTGCGTTCACGGTCAGCGGGAGGGAGCGGGTACTGCCCGGGAGGGCGGCGGTCGGCGACGCGGCCGACGGCAACACGGCGCCCGGCGAAACGGCACGGGGCGTGGCGGCCGGGCCGTGCGGCGGCGCCGCGCGGCCCGGCGCCCGGTATCCGGCGAAGCCGCCCGTCGGGGCGAACTCCCCGGCGGGCGCGGCGGGTTCGCGAGCCCCTCCGCCCACGCCCACGCCCACGCCACGGCCCACGCCCACGCCACCGAGGCCATCCACAGGGCCGCCACCTCCGGGGCCGGTGAGCGGTTCACGGGCCGCCGGGTCGCCGGGGGCGGGGCCGGGCGGGGCCGTCCGTCCGAGGGGGACGGGCGAGCCGACCGGATGCGGGCGGGCCGCGGCGTCCGGGGGCGGCCCGGGGGACAGCAACGGGAAGAGGGGGAGCAGCGCGGCGGCGGCACCCGCGAGGCTCACCGAGGAAACACCCATAGCGCGCATACCGCGATCGTGACGTCACCGGATGTGTCTGTCTATTCGGGAGATTCCTCCGCGACGGGCTCCGGAACCGCGCGTTCCGGCCCACCCCCGCATCCCCACGCCCCTCTCCCCCACCTCTCTCCCCGCATCCCCGTCCGCGTCCTCCGGTCCGCCCGACCGCCGTCCCGCGCCCGCCAGCGCGCCGTCCCGCCGTCCGCGTCCCGGTCAGCCGCCCCCGGGCGGGCGTACCCGCCGCCCGTCGTACGCTGACGCGGGTGAACGCCATCGACTCCACCCCGGCCAGCCTGTTGCGGTCCGCCCTCGCCCGGGACCCGGCCCGACCGCTGGTGACGTACTACGACGACACCTCCGGAGAACGCGTCGAACTCTCCGTCGCCACCTTCGCCAACTGGGTGGCGAAGACCGCGAACCTCCTCCAGGACGACCTCTCCGCCGAACCGGGTGACCGGCTGGCGCTGCTGTTGCCCGCGCACTGGCAGACGGCGGTGTGGCTGCTGGCCTGCTCCGAGACGGGGGTGCGGGTCGCCCCCGGAGGCGCGCCCTCGGCGGCCGACCTGGTGGTCAGCGGCCCCGAGACGCTGGAGGAGGCGCGGGCCTGCCGGGGCGAGCGGGTCGCGCTGAGCCTGCGCCCGATGGGGGCGCGCTTCCCCGATCCCCCGTCCGGGTTCCTGGACTTCGCGGTGGAGGTGCCCGGGCAGGGCGACCAGTTCACCCCGTACTCGCCGGTCGGCGGCGGGGAGCCGTGGCTGACGCTGCCCGGGACGACCGGCGCCGAGCTGACCGGGGCCGAGGTGGTGGAGCGGGCGCGGGCGGACGCGGCGGAGCGCGGGCTGGGCCCCGGCTCGCGGCTGCTGTCGGTCCTGCCGTTCGACGACTGGGAGGGGCTGTCGGCCGGGCTGTTCGCGCCGCTGGCCGCTGACGCCTCGGTGGTGCTGTGCCACGGCACGTACGCGCCGGGCGAGCGTGCGGGGCTCAGCCCGGAGCGCGCGGCGCGGCTGACCGAGCGCCTGGAGAGTGAGCGGGTCACCCACACCGCCGACTGACGGTGGCCGTTCCCCCGGCGCGGCCCGATGATCGGCAGTGCGTACAACCCCGGGCGCACCCCGGCTGTCTGACGGGGCGGCGGCGCGTCCCCGCGTCGGTACGCACCGCCGTCACCGAGGCCGTGAGGGATGACAGACGTGAGGGACTCCGGCAGCACCGGCCGCGACAGCGGCACCGCCCACACCCGCCTCCCCTCCGCCGAGCGCCCCGGGGAGGCGACCGGCCCACACGGCGCGGCCCGGCGGCGCCGTACCCGGCTGCGCTGGGCGGCCCTGGGCGCCTCGGCGCTGGTGCTGCTGGGGGCGGGCGTCGCCGGATCGCTGTACCACCGGCTGGACGGGAACATCCGCACGGACACGGCCGCCGCGCGGGAGCTGGAGCGGTACGCGGCCGAGCGCCCGGCGGCCTCCGGCGCGGCCCGGAACATCCTGCTGCTTGGCTCGGACACCCGGGGCGGCGCGAACGGCGCCTACGGCAAGGACGACGGCGGCCAGCGCGCGGACACCGCCATCCTGCTGCACCTCGCGGGTGACCGGCGGAGCGCCACCGGGGTCTCCATCCCGCGCGACCTGATGGTGCCGGTCCCGTCCTGCACCGGATGGGACGGCAACCCGACACGGGCCGAACTCGCCCAGTTCAACGGGGCGTTCGAGCGAGGCGGGGCGGCGTGCTCGATCCGCACCCTGGAACGGCTCACCGGAGTCCGCGTCGACCACCACCTCGTCATCGACTTCAGCGGCTTCACGAAACTGGTGGACGCGGTGGACGGCGTCGAGATCTGTCTCCCGCACCCGGTCGAGGACCGGGACGCGAAGCTCAGCCTGCCCGCCGGGCGGCAGACGCTCGGGGGCGCGCAGGCACTCGGCTACGTACGCGCGCGGCACGGCATCGGAAACGGCAGTGACACCGAACGGATGGAACGGCAGCAGCGATTTCTCGGATCTCTCGTGAAGAAGGTGCGGGGGGACGGCCTCCTGCACAATCCGGTGAAGGTCTATCCGGTACTGGACGCCGCGACGTCCGCACTCACCGGGGATTCCGGTCTGGACTCACTGAAGGAACTGTACGAACTCATGCGTACTGTCCGGGATATCCCGGAGGACCAGTTCCGATTTCTCACCGTTCCCCGGCGCTCGTACCCACTCGACACCAACCGCGACGAACTCGTGCAACCGGAAGCCGGTGAGCTGTTCGCGCTGTTGCGGAATGACACACCGCCACGGGTCGGTGGCGACCGCGGGGAGGCCGCCGCGGGCGGCGGAGACGACGGCGGAAACACCACGAACGACGCGCGGGGGGACGCGGCGGACGCGGCGGCGCCCGGTTCGGCCCCCGCCGGGGAAGGAGCAACCAACGGACCGTCAAACGGCGTCACTGGCGGCGGAGGAGGCAATGGGGGAAGCGGTAGCCCCAACTCGGGGGATACCGCATCGACTTACGACGGAACGACCGCGGCGCGGGATGTCTGCGACGGCTGACCGGCCGGGACCGGGCACCGGTACGGAGTGGAGAGGGGCGGGTACAACGACCTCGTGAGCGGCCCGAACCCGGTGAACGCCGGTGAAGAGCCGGGGAACTGGGGGGTGAACCGGTGAAGACACCGGGCGGGACACGGGAAAGCCGGAGGATGCCCGGTGAACGCACGTGAACACAGCGGGGATTGCGGTGAATTGACCGATTCTTGAGGCGTGGAATTTGTCACCGCCGTCGCTCGCCGCCGAACTCGCCGGATAGTGTGGCCGCTCCGGTCGGCCCCGGAAGGCACCACCAGCCGGTCAATGGAGGACTTACGCAACCGTGGACGCGCAAGGCCGTGGGCACGCGGGCGATTTCGATCCCGCGGATCAGTGGGTGTTCGACCCGAACACAGGCAGTTACGAACTGCGCCTGAACCCCGCCGACGACTCCCAGAGTTCGTCTGGCGGCGCCGGAACCACCCAGCCCCGCCCCAGAAGACGCGTCACCCCTCCCTCCGGTCCGTCCGGCCCTTCCGGTTCTCCCGGACGCTCCGGCCCCGCCGACTCCCCCGGCCCGCACGGCCGTTCCGGTTCCCCGCGACGGCATGCCTCCCCCAGTGGAGAGCCGGAGAAACACACCCAGCAGCTCCGCCGTACCACGAAAGCGGAAGCGGAGGCGGCGACCGGCGACGCGTCATCGGGCGGGCGCGGTAGCAGGCGCCGTTCGAAGCCGAAACGCTCGACGCGGCGCAGGGTGGTGTACTGGACCGGCGGCGTGCTCGCCTTCCTGGTGACCAGCGGAAGTGTCGGCGCCTATCTGCTGTACCAGCACTTCAACGACAACATCAACAAAGTCGACGTGGGAATAGACAACGCCGCCACCTCGGACGGCCCCGTCAACATCCTCGTCATCGGCACCGACGCCCGCGAGGGCAAGGGCAACACCGGTTACGGCGACACCGGAAGCGCCGGGCACGCCGACACCACATTCCTCTTCCACGTCTCCAAGGACCGCACCAACGCCACCGCTCTGTCGATTCCCCGGGACATGATCACCGATATCCCGGAATGCCCGACAAAGCAGGAGGACGGGTCGATCAAGAAGATCCCCCCGGAGGCGCAGACCCGGTTCAACACCAGCCTGGGGCAGTCCGGCCGGGACCCGGGTTGCACCTGGCGCACCGTGGAGAAGATCACCGGCGTCAAGATCAACCACTTCATGATGGCCGACTTCAACGCGGTGAAGGAGCTGTCCAGCGCGGTCGGCGGGGTGGAGGTCTGCGCCGCGAAGGACATCAACGACCCGAAGTCGCACCTCAAGCTGAAGGCGGGCAAGCACACCGTCGAGGGCGAGCAGGCGCTGGCCTTCGTCCGGACCCGGTCCTCGGTGGGCTACGGCAGCGACCTGAGCCGGATCGAGCTGCAACAGCAGTTCCTCAGCTCCATGATCCGCAAGATGAAGTCCGGTGACACGCTGACCAATCCGCGCAAGCTCTACCGGCTCGGGGACGCCGCGACCAAGGCGCTCACCGTCGACAGCAACATCGGCAGCATCGACAAGCTGACCGACCTCGCCAAGGACATCAGCCGGGTCAACACGAAGAACATCACCTTCGCCACCGTCCCCGTACTGGATAACCCGAACGACAAGGCGACGGTGGTGCTGGACGAGGCGAAGGCGAAGCCGCTCTTCGCGATGGTCCGGCGGGACGCCTCGATGACCGAGGTCAAGAAGGAGACCGAGCGGCAGAAGAAGGGGCCGAAGGCGAAGAAGGCCCCCGCCTCCGAGGTCACCGCGACCGTGCGGAACGGCGGCGGCCCGCCCGGAGCCGCCCAGTCGACGGCGACCTGGCTGATGAACGAGAAGGGGATCGGCTCCGCGACCAACGGGGGCAACGCGCCCACACCACTGGAGAAGACCCGGATCAGCTACACGTCCGGACAGGAGGGGGAGGCGGCACGGCTGGCGCACGCGATGAAGCTGCCCGGCTCGGCGGTCAAGAAGGCCACGGCCGAGGACGGCACCCAGGGAGCACTGACCCTGACCCTGGGCAAGGACTTCCAGGGACCGGGCAAGGCCATCGACTCGACCGACAGGTCCCCGGACGGCGTGCAGCGGGTGAAGGCAGACGAGAACGTCTGCGCCAAGTGACCTAGCCCTCCAGCCGTCCCGCCAGACGGCCGGAGGTTCGCACCACGACGGGGAGGTCCCGTGCGGCGAGAGAAGGACCCCGGCCGGGGGGAGCGCGAGGGCTCCCCCAGCGCGGCCGATCGGGGGAGGGACGAGGGCCGGCCACCGCGCCAGCGCGGCTCCGGCCCGGCGGACGGCAGGCCCTACGACGAGGGCTACGAGGACGGCTACGACGACGGCTTCGAGGACGCGGCCGACAACGCGCCGCGGCCGAAGCGCAAACGGCGCGTCCTGCGCTGGGCCACCGTGACGCTCGCCCTGCTGATACTCGGCACCGCGGGCGGGGGCTGGCTCTACTACCAGCACCTGAACGGGAACCTCACCAAGGAGGCGCTCAACCTCGGGGACAAGCAGCTCGACCGGAGCGATCCGAACGCGGACGGCCAGACCCCGCTGAACATCCTCCTGCTCGGCTCCGACTCGCGGAACTCCCAGAAGAACGTGGACCTCGGCGGCTCCAAGGCGGACGCCGAGCGCCCCCCGCTCGCCGACGTGCAGATGCTGCTCCACGTCTCCGCCGACCGCAGCAACATGTCGGTGATCTCCGTCCCCCGGGACACCAAGGCGACGATCCCCAAGTGCACCGACCCGGACGACGGCGAGGTCTACCCGAAGTCCGTCGGCAAGATCAACACGAGCCTCCAGAACGGCGGTCCCGGCTGCACCGTCGCCACCTGGGAGGAGCTGACCGGCATCCCGATCGACCACTTCATGATGATCGACTTCGCCGGGGTGGTCTCCATGGCCGACGCGGTCGGCGGCGTACCGGTCTGTGTCACGGACAACGTGTGGGACTCGAAGTCCAAGCTGAAGTTGAGGAAGGGCCGTTCGGTCGTCAAGGGCGAACAGGCCCTCCACTGGCTGCGCACCCGGCACGGCTTCGGCGACGGCACCGACATAGGGCGCGCCAAGGCCCAGCACATGTACATGAACGCGATGGTGCGGCAGCTCAAGTCCGGTACCAAGCTCAGCGACCCGGGCAAGATGCGCGGACTGGCCGAGGCCGCCACCGAGGCGCTGACCGTGGACAACGGCCTGGACACCATCAAGAAGCTCTACGACCTGGGCAACGACCTGAAGCGGGTGCCGACCAAGCGGATCACCATGGCCACGATGCCGTGGGAGTACGGCCCCGGCGGCTACGTCCTGCCCAAGCCGGACGACGCCGAGAAGGTCTTCTCCCTCGTCCGCAACGACGTCTCGCTGGACGGCAAGGACAAGACGAAGCCGAAGCCGGGCGGCGACTCCCCCTCGGAGGCCCCGGCCTCGCCCAAGAACGAGATCCCGATCCGGGTGATGAACGGCACCGGCACCGCCCTCCAGCCGCCGGTTTCCGGCCGGGCCGGGGTCCTCGCCGGCCACCTCACCGCGCGGGGCTTCGCGCAGGCCACGGCCGACCAGTCCCCGCAGTCCCAGGCGGACACCACCATCACCTACCCGAAGGACGAGCAGCGCGCCGACGCGCTCCTGGTAGCCAAGGAACTCGGCCTGCCCGAGCGGCTGGTGAAGCACTCCGCCGGGGCGCAGGAGGTGACCCTGGTGATCGGCGCCGACTGGCGCGACGGCACCGCCTACCCGAAGCCGGAGGGCGGCACGGGCGACGGCGCGAAGAAGCCCGGGGACGACGAGCAGAAGGCGCCCGACAGCGCCGAGGCGCTGAACGGCGACGACAAGAAGGCGTGCATGAAGGTGAACCCGGCCCACACCTGGTGACCCGCACCCCCACACGCCCGTGGGCCGCGCACCGGACGGTGCGCGGCCCACGGCGGGTCCGGGGCCCGGTCTGCCGGGTGGCCCTCAGCCTCGGTCAGCCGCGCCGGAGCGGTCAGCCCTCCGGTACGGCCACCGGCTCCCGGCGGCTCGCGATGACCCGGCGGGCCAACTTCCGCGGGCTGGTCAGGAAGCCCCAGCCCCAGGACATGTGCATGGTGGTGAGCGCCACCGGGATCCGGACGCGCGCCCCCACCGGCAGCCCGCTCCCCGCGGGCAGCGAGCCCAGGGTGACGGCGGCCAGGTACCCCCCGGGGATCACGAACGCCCAGGGCGTCAGCAGCGCCCCGGCGACCACGCCCGCCGCGATCGCGCAGACCGCCGCCGGGGGCGCCAGGTAGCGCAGGTTGATCGAGCCGGAGTGGTACCGCGCGACGACGTGCCGCCAGCGCCCGTAGTTCCGGTACTGCTTGGCCAGCTCCCGCACCGAGGGCCGGGGCCGGTAGGAGACCCGCAGCTCGGGGGAGAACCAGACGAGCCCACCCGCCCGCCGGATCCGGAAGTTCAGCTCCCAGTCCTGCGCGCGGATGAACTCCTCGTTGTAGCCGCCCTGTTCCTCCAGCACGGAACGCCGGAAGACCCCCAGGTAGACCGTCTCGGCCGGACCCGCGGCGCCTCCGGTGTGGAAGGCGGCGTTGCCCACCCCGATGCGCGCGGTCATCGCCGCCGCGACGGCGTGCTCCCAGTCGTTCTCGCCCTCCGCGTGCATGACGCCGCCCACGTTGGCGGCGCCGGTCTCGTCGAGCAGGCGCACGGCGGTGGCGATGTAGTCGGCGGAGAGCATGCCGTGGCCGTCCACCCGGACCACGACCGGATGCCGGGAGGCGTGGATCGCCGCGTTGAGCCCGGCGGGCGTGCGCCCGCTCGGATTGGCCACGGTCCGCACCCGGGAGTCGGCGGCGGACAGCTCGGCGGCGATCTCGTCCGTACGGTCGGTTGACGGGCCGAGGGCGATCACCACCTCCAGCTCACCGGCGTACTCCTGTTCCAGGATGTGCCGGACGGAGCTGCGCAGATGCCGCTCCTCGTTCAGCACGGGCATGATCACGGAGACGGCGGGCGAGCGCGCTCCGGGCGGGGTCTGGGAGGCGGAGCTATCAGTCACGGGCTCACGTTACCGCGATCGGGCGAACCCCCGGCACGCCAGCCGGGTGCCGCGACGCGCGCGGGCAGTGTGGAGCCGCGGGCCGCAGATCGTATCGACCTACGGTGACCGTTCCCGGGCCGTCGGCCGACCCTCCCGGAGAGCAGCCGGGCCCGGCCGTGTCCCGCGCCCCGCCCTCGCCGTTCGTCCAGCCGTACCCGTCGTCGCGAAGGTCGCCTCTTGCCCCGTCACACCCCGGGCCAGCGCCCGTCAGCCGCCCCCCGTGCCGCCTCCCGCCACGCCGCTTCCCGCCGCGCCCGCTGGGGGTTGCGCTGCGCCACCGCCGTCTCCGCGCTCGTCCTCGCGGCGAGCGGGGTTGGCCACGCGCTGGTCAGCGGGCTGGACTCCGGAGTGGACCGGATCGACCCCTTCCACGGCCTCGGCGACCGGCCCCAGAGCACCGACGGGACGAACCTGCTGGTCGTCGGGGTGGACGGCCGTGACCGGATCTCCGCGGACCAGCGCCACGCCTACCGGCTCGGCGGGGCCCCCTGCGACTGCACGGACACCCTGATGCTCGTGCACCTCGCGGCGGACGGCGGGCGGGCCAGCGTGGTCAGCCTCCCCCGCGACTCGTACGTCCGGCTGCCCGCGCACACCGACCGGAAGACCGGCGAGCGGCGGCCCGAACGCCCCGGCAAGCTCAACGCCGCCTACGCCGCCGGCGGGCCGAAGCTGACCGTCCGCACCGTCGAGCGGCTGACCAGGGTGCACGTCGACCACTACCTGGAGGTCGACTTCTCCAGCTTCATGAGCACCGTCGACGCGCTCGGCGGCGTGGAGATCTGCACCCCCCGGCCGCTCCGCGACCGCTACTCCGGGCTGGACCTGCCGGCCGGCACCTCCCGGCTGAACGGCGGCCAGGCCCTCCAGTACGTGCGCGCCCGCCATCTGGACGGCGGTTCGGACCTCGGGCGGGTCCAGCGCCAGCAGCGGTTCATGGCCTCGCTCGTCGCCAAGGCGACCGACAGCGGGGTGCTGATGAACCCGGTGGAGTTCCGGCGGGTGGCCTCCAGCGTCCTGGAGTCGCTCCGCGCCGACCACGGCTTCGGCGCCGACGAGATGATGGCGCTCGGCCGGGGGCTGCGCGGCTTCTCCCCGCGCTCCTCGGAGTTCTCCACCGTCCCGCTGCGGGACACCGACTACCGTGCGCCGGGGCTGGGTTCGACCGTCCGCTGGGACGAGCGGAAGGCGGCGCGGCTCTTCACCGCGCTCCGCGAGGACCGACCGCTGGCCCAGGCGGCGGTGCCCAGGGGGAAGCCGGGCGCGCGGCGCGGCCCGCGCCCGTCGCCGGTCGAGGTGGCACCGAGCGAGATCCGGGTGGAGGTGCGGAACGGGACGGACCGGCCCGGCCTCGGCCGTCGGATCGACGACCGGCTGCGCGCCACCGGCTTCCGCACCACCGGCGTCCCCGCCAACGCGCGGCGGGACGACGTGGAGCGGACCACCATCGAGTACGACCCGCGCTGGGACCGTTCGGCCCGTTCCCTCGCCGCCGCGCTGCCCGGCGCGCGCCTGCGCGAAAGCCCCGGCCGCGGGCCGGTGTTGACGGTCACGGCGGGCGCGCGGCACCACACCGTCCGCCCGGTGCGCGCGGCGGACCCGGTGTCGAACGCCAGCGAACTGCGCTCGGTGCGGGGCGACGAGGTGAACTGCGGCGGGAAGAAGTCCCCC
This sequence comes from Streptomyces sp. AJS327, assembly GCF_013450295.1. Classification (GTDB taxonomy): domain Bacteria; phylum Actinomycetota; class Actinomycetes; order Streptomycetales; family Streptomycetaceae; genus Streptomyces. The sequence goes on along the minus strand of NZ_SKBR01000001.1, from coordinate 153,521 downwards.
GGCGCCTGACCCGGAACACGGACGGGAACGGGAGCGAACGGGCGGAGGGGGCGTCGGGGCGGGCCGCCCGCTCAGCCCGGGAGCCGCTCCTCGGCGTCCTCGGCCTCGCTGGCGCGCAGTTGCCGCAGCTCCTTGATGGCCCGGCGCCGGGCCAGCCGGTGGCTGCGCCGGATCTGCGCCTCCTGCCAGCGCCGCTGGTCGCGGCCCGACTCCGGCAGCACCGGCGGCACCGGGCGGGGGCGGCCCGCCTCGTCCACCGCGGCGAAGACCAGGTAGGCCGAGCCGACGCGGGTGGCGGGGGCCGACTCGTTCCAGCGCTCGGCCAGCACCCGCACCCCCACCTCCATCGACGAGCGGCCCGTCCAGTTCACCTGGGCCCGTACGTGGACGAGGTCGCCCACCCGCACCGGCTCCAGGAAGACCATCTCGTCCATGGAGGCGGTGACGGCGGGTCCGCCCGAGTGACGGCCCGCGACCGCGCCCGCGGCGTCGTCCACCAGCTTCATGATCACGCCGCCGTGCACGGTCCCGAGCAGGTTGGTGTCGTTGCCCGTCATGATGTGCGACAGGGTCGTGCGCGAGGCGGAGGTCGGCTTGCCGGGGGGAGCGTTCTCGGCCGCTGCTGCCTGGTCGTTCATATGTCCACCCTATGCGGGGACATAGCGGACGCGCCGCCGAGCCACTTTGCATCAGATCTGCTACAGCCTCCCCACGAGAGGGGACCCGCCCTGTAACGAGCCGGTATCCGGGGGGCACACTGCCCCCCATGAATCAGTGGCCGGACGGTTGGACCAACAGCTCCGGGGATCGTCACGGGCGGGGCAGTGGAGCGCCCGAGCCCGACCCCACCCGGGCCATGCCGCACACACAGCGCCCGGGAATCCCCCCGCAGTCCAGGGGCGACGTACGGGGACAGGGGGCCGGGTACGGCAACCCCTCGCCGGACTCGGGCTACAGCCCGGGGCAGGTCTACGGCAGGGGCGCGGCGGATCCGCACGGCGGGCCCCCCGGCCCTCCCGGACCCCACGACGAGCCGAGACCACGGCCGAACTGGGGGCGGCGGATCAAGTGGGGTCTGCTCACCCTGGTGGTCGTCATGCTGGTGTGGTCGGTCGGCACCTACCTGTGGGCCGATTCGAAGCTCCGTAACGAGGTTGACCTCAGCATCGTGCAGGACCGCCCGGAGAGCGGGGACGGCACCAACTACCTGATCGTCGGCTCCGACAGCCGGGAGGGCATGACCAAGGAGGAGAAGCAGGAGCTGAACGCGGGCGGACCCAAGGAGGGCGCCCGCACCGACTCGATCATGATCCTGCACGTGGGCGACAACGGGAACACGATGATCTCGCTGCCCCGCGACTCCTGGGTCGAGATCCCCGCCTTCACCGGCTCCGAGTCGGGCGAGAAGTACCCGGCCCAGGGCAAGCACACCAAGATCAACGCGACCTACGCCCAGGACGGGGCCCCGCTGCTGGTGCGGACGGTCGAGCACAACACCGGCCTGCGGATCGACCACTACGCGGAGATCGGCTTCGGCGGCTTCGCCAAGATCGTCGACGCGGTCGGCGGGGTCGAGATGAACATCCCCCGGGACATCAAGGACGAGAAGTCGGGCGCCGACTTCAAGAAGGGCACCCAGACCCTGGACGGCAAGCAGGCGCTCTCCTTCGTCCGCACCCGGTACGCGCTGCCCGGCAGCGACCTCGACCGCACCAAGAACCAGCAGAAGTTCCTCTCCGCACTGGCCAACCAGGTGGCCACGCCGACCACGGTGCTCAACCCGTTCCGGCTCTACCCGACGATGGGCGCCGGGCTGGACACCCTGATCGTGGACAAGGACATGAGCCTGTGGAACGTCGCCTCGATGTTCTGGGCGATGAAGGGCGTGTCCGGCGGGGACGGCAAGTCCATGAACATGCCGCTCAGCGCGCAGGGAGGGCCGCAGGGCTCCCTCCAGTGGGACAAGCCCAAGGTCAAGCAGCTGGTCGACCAGCTGAACAACGGCGAGAAGGTGACCGTCACCTCGGATCGCTGAGCGTCCCGCGACCGCTGAGCCACCCCGGCCCACCGGCCGTGCGGCGCCACGCTCGGCCCACCCACCGTCGGGGGCCGGTCCGTCCGGAGTGCTCCGGACGGACCGGCCCCCGCGGCGCTTTCCGCGCGTTCAGTCGTGCTGTACGCAGAGACAGAAGGGGTGCCCCGCCGGGTCGAGGTAGACGCGGAAGTCCCGCGCGCCTCCGTCGTCCCCCTGGATCAGCCGGGCGCCGAGGTCCAGCGCCTCCCGCTCGGCCTCGTCCATCCGGGCGGCCGGGGCGTAGAGGTCCAGGTGGAACTGTTGCGAGTGCTCCTCGCTGGGCCACTCCGGCGGGACCAGCCCGGGTGCCCGCTGGAAGGCCAACCGCCGTCCGTGCGGCCCCTCCACCTCCACCCAGTCCTCCGCGGACTGCCCCTCTCCGGCGGGCGCCACCGACCAGCCGAGCAGGTCCGCGTAGAACCGGGCGAGCCGCCTCGGATCGGGGCAGTCCAGTACGACAACGCCCATCGTGGCAACGGCCATGGTGCTGCTTCCTTCCACTGGCTGGTCCGTGGTGCTCGCGCACCACGCTCGTCGGTTCCGCGCGTTCGGTCACCACCGGCTCGTCACCAGCGGAGGCGCGGCGGCGGGGACGGTGATCTCAGCACACCACGACGCGCGGCTACCGCGCGCGCCGCCGCACCCCACGCCCCACCCGCCTGAGCCCCCGGCGGCCGTCCGGCGCGGGCCCGACGGCCGGGCGGACGGCGCCGGGCGGACCACCGGACGGACGGCCGGGCGTCCAGGGCCGCCGTGCGGCGGGGGCGTGCGGGAAGGGGCGGACCGTCAGGCGGTGGGGCGGCCGAGGGCGCGGAAGGTCCAGCCCTCCTTGCGCCACGGCACCGGGTCGAGCGTGTTCCGCCCGTCGAGCAGGTGCCGCCGGGCGACGGTGCCGCCGATCGCCGCCGGGTCCAGTTCGCCGAACTCCGGCCACTCGGTGAGGTGCAGCAGCACGTCGGCGCCGCGCGCCGCGTCCTGGACGCTGGCGGCGTAGCCCAGGGTCGGGAAGAGGGCGCGGGCGTTCTCCATCCCCTTCGGGTCGTAGACGGTGACCTGCGCCCCCTGGAGGTGCAGCTGCCCGGCGACGTTCAGCGCGGGCGAGTCCCGCACGTCGTCCGAGTCGGGCTTGAAGGTGGCGCCGAGCACCGCGACGCGCTTGCCCAGCAGGGTGCCGCCCACCGCGTCCCGGGTCAGCTCCACCATCTGCGCGCGGCGGCGCATGTTGATCGAGTCGACCTCGCGCAGGAAGGTCAGCGCCTCGGAGGCGCCCAGCTCACCGGCGCGCGCCATGAAGGCCCGGATGTCCTTCGGCAGACAGCCACCGCCGAACCCGATCCCGGCCCGGAGGAACTTCCGGCCGATCCGGTCGTCGTACCCGATCGCCTCGGCCAGCTTGACGACGTCCCCGCCGGCCGCCTCGCACACCTCGGCCATCGCGTTGATGAACGAGATCTTGGTGGCGAGGAAGGAGTTGGCGGCGGTCTTCACCAGCTCGGCGGTGGGGAAGTCGGTGACGACGAAGGGGGAGCCCTCCGCGCACGGCGTCGCGTAGACCTCGCGCAGCCGCCGCTCGGCACGCTCCCCGCGCACGCCGACAACGATCCGGTCCGGGTGCAGCGTGTCCCGCACCGCGAAGCCCTCCCGCAGGAACTCCGGGTTCCAGGCGAGCTCCACCTCCGCGCCCGCCGGGGCCAGCTCCACGAGCCGCTCCGCGAGCCGCTCCGCGCTGCCCACCGGCACGGTGGACTTGCCGACCACCAGCGCCGGACGCCGCAGCCACGGCGCCAGTGACTCGAACGCGCGGTCCACGTAGGACATGTCGCAGGCGTACTCGCCCTGCTTCTGCGGGGTGTTGACGCAGACGAAGTGGACGTCGCCGAACTCCCCGACCTCCTCCCAGGAGGTGGTGAAGCGCAGACGGCCGGTGGAGCCCTCCACCCCGAGGGCGTGCGCCCGGAGCAGGTCGCCCAGGCCCGGCTCGAACATCGGCGGCTCACCGCGCTCCAGCAGGGCGATCTTCTGGGGGTCGACGTCCAGCCCCAGGACGTCGAAGCCCAGCTCCGCCATGGCGGCGGCGTGGGTGGCGCCCAGGTATCCGGTGCCGATCACGGTGATTTTCGGCGGGGCCATCGGTGCTCCTCGATGCAGACTGGCTGGAGGCTGCCGTGAGCATAACGGGGTCGTCTCTGTCGTGAAGCTCACGTATCCGCGTTCACCGATCCACCCCTAAAATTGAGTTACTTAACGGTAATTAGCAATCCGGCAACTCCGTGCTCAGAGGAGTGAGACACCTTGGCGTCCTCCGCAAACCGCGCAGCCGCTGATTTCGACCTCTACCGGCCGTCCGAGGAGCACCAGATGCTCCGTGACTCGGTGCGCGCGCTCGCCGAGGCGAAGATCGCGCCCTTCGCCGCCGAGGTGGACGAGGAGGCGCGCTTCCCGCAGGAGGCACTGGACGCGCTCGTCTCCAACGACCTGCACGCGGTGCACGTCCCCGAGGAGTTCGGCGGGGCGGGCGCGGACGCGCTGGCCACGGTGATCGTCATCGAGGAGGTGGCCCGGGTGTGCGGGTCGTCCTCGCTGATCCCCGCCGTCAACAAGCTCGGCTCGCTGCCGGTGATGCTCTCCGGTTCGGAGGAGCTGAAGCGCTCCTGCCTGCCGCCGCTGGCCCAGGGCGACGCGATGTTCTCGTACTGCCTGAGCGAGCCGGACGCCGGTTCCGACGCGGGCGGCATGAGGACCAGGGCCGTGCGGGACGGCGACGAGTACGTCCTGAACGGCGTGAAACGGTGGATCACCAACGCCGGGGTCTCGGAGTACTACACGGTGATGGCCGTCACCGATCCGGAGAAGCGCACCAAGGGCATCTCCGCCTTCGTCGTCGAGAAGGGCGACGAGGGCGTCTCGTTCGGCGCCCCGGAGAAGAAGCTCGGCATCAAGGGCTCCCCCACCCGCGAGGTCTACCTGGACAACGTGCGGATTCCGGCCAGCCGCATGATCGGCGCCGAGGGCACCGGCTTCGCCACCGCGATGAAGACCCTGGACCACACCCGTATCACCATCGCCGCGCAGGCGCTGGGCATCGCGCAGGGCGCCCTCGACTACGCCAAGGGGTACGTCGCCGAGCGCAAGCAGTTCGGCAAGCCGGTGGGCGACTTCCAGGGCGTCCAGTTCATGCTGGCCGACATGGCGATGAAGCTGGAGGCCGCGCGGCAGCTGACCTACGCGGCGGCGGCCAAGTCCGAGCGGCTGGACGGCGACCTGACCTTCTTCGGCGCCGCCGCCAAGTGCTACGCCTCGGACGCCGCCATGGAGATCACCACCGACGCCGTGCAGCTGCTCGGCGGCTACGGCTACACCCGCGACTACCCCGTCGAGCGGATGATGCGGGACGCCAAGATCACGCAGATCTACGAGGGCACCAACCAGGTCCAGCGCGTCGTGATGGCTCGCAACCTGCCCTGATCACACCGCACTTCGGCCGTCGCCCCACCCGGGGCGGCGGCCCGCGCGCACCCGCTCCGGACCGCCGGAACCACGGAACGCCCCGGCCGGATGGCCGGGGCGTTCCACGTACGGGGTCCCGAGTACGGGGAGGGCGTTCCGCGTGAGCGGGACGGGTCAGCCGTCCAGCTGGGCGAAGGTGGCGATGGAGGGGCCGCGTTCGGCCTGGAGGCCACGGGCGACCTCCTCCGCCGCGCCCAGCACGCGCACCGCGTTCTGCCAGGTCAGCTTGGCGAGGTCGGCCTCGGACCAGCGGCGGTCCAGGAGTTCCGCGACGAGGTTCGGGTAGCCCGCCACGTCCTCCAGCCCGGTGGGGCCGAAGGGCATGCCGTCGTAGTCGCCACCCAGCCCGAGGTGGTCGATACCGGCCACCTCGCGCATGTGGTCCAGATGGTCGGCGGCGGTGGCGACGGTCACCGGCGGCGCCGGGTTGGTCTCCTCGTAGGCGCGGCGGGCCGCCACCGACGCGGGGTCGGTGCCGAAGAGCGACAGGCCCCGCTCGGCCAGGTCCGCGGTGGCCTGTTTCCACCAGTCCCCGGCCGCCGTGGAGAGGAACTTGGGGACGAAGGTCACCATGGCCACGCCCCCGTTCTCCGGCAGCCGGGCGAGGACGTCGTCGGGGATGTTGCGCGGGTGCGGGCAGACCGCGCGGGCCGAGGAGTGTGAGAAGAGCACCGGCGCCGCGCTCACCCGCAGCGCGTCGCGCATCGTGCTCGCCGCCACGTGCGAGAGGTCGACGAGCATGCCGAGCCGGTTCATCTCCCGCACGACCTCCTCCCCGAACCGGGAGAGGCCGTCCGCGCGCGGCTCGTCGGTGGCGGAGTCGGCCCAGGCGAGCGAGTCGTTGTGGGTCAACGTCATGTAGCGCACGCCGAGTTGGTAGAGGGCGCGCAGCGTCGCGAGGGAGTTGTCGATGGAGTGCCCACCCTCGGCGCCCATCAGCGAGGCGATCCGCCCCGCGGCGCGCGCCTCCTCCATCTCCCGCGCGGTGTACGCCAGCCGCAGGTCGTCGGGGTAGCGCGCGGCGAGGCGCCGCACCACGTCGATCTGCTCCAGGCAGGCGCTGACGGCGCTGTCCCCGGTCAGGCCGGTGGCGACGTAGACAGACCAGAACTGCGCGCCGACGCCACCGGCGCGCAGTCGGGGGATGTCGGTGTGCGTGTGGGCGCTCTGGTCCCGCGCGATGTCCCGCTGGTCGAGGTCGTAGGTCACCTGCTCACGCAGGGTCCAGGGCAGATCGTTGTGACCGTCCACCACGGGGTGCTGGCGCAGCAGTTCACGTGCCCGGTCGAGGAGTTCCTGGGTCATGTCAGCGGCCTCCGAATCCGAATTCCGGCTGGCCCGCGGTCTTGCTCCGCAGGCGCTTGCCCTTCTGCGTCGCCTGGTCGTTGAGTTCCGCCTGGAAGTGCTCCATCCGCTCGGCCAGTTCGCGGTCGTGCGCGGCGAGCTGCCGGACGGCCAGCAGCCCGGCGTTCCGCGCGCCGCCCACCGAGACGGTGGCCACCGGCACCCCGGCGGGCATCTGCACGATCGACAGCAGCGAGTCCATGCCGTCGAGGTACTTCAGCGGAACCGGCACCCCGATCACCGGCAGCGTGGTGACGGAGGCGAGCATCCCCGGCAGATGGGCCGCTCCCCCGGCCCCCGCGATGATCGCCTTCAGCCCGCGCCCGGCCGCGGCCTCCCCGTAGGCGATCATCTCGCGCGGCATCCGGTGCGCGGAGACGACGTCGACCTCGTAGGGCACCTCGAACTCGGCGAGGGCCTTGGCCGCGGCCTCCATGACGGGCCAGTCCGAGTCCGAGCCCATGACGATGCCGACGAGGGGCGCGGGTGCTGCGGTGGTCATATCGGACTCCTTGCTGGTGCGGGTACTCGCTGCTGGGCCGCGCCCCGGGCCGGCCGGCGCGCCGCCGGCTCCCCGGGCGCACGGGGCGGCCCGGTCCGGCGGGAACCCGGTGACCAGCCACGGGACGCGGCGGGGACGACCGGACGCGCGGAACACACGGAATGTACAGAGCGCCCGGGACGGGTGGAACCCGTGGGACGGCACGGGGGCCACCCACGCCCCGCGCCACGCGGGCGTCCGCCGGAGCGTCGGGTCACTCGGTGACCGTGCCGCGCAGGTAGCCCGCGGCGTGCGCCGCCCGCTCCCGGACGTCCGTCAACTCGTCCCCCCAGACCGTCACATGGCCGACCTTCCGGCCCGGCTTCACGTCCTTGCCGTACATGTGGATGGCGAGCCGGGGGTCGCGGGCCATGCAGTGCAGGTAGGCGGGGTACATGTCCGGGTAGTCGCCGCCCAGGACGTTGGCCATCACCGTCCACCGCGCGCGGGCCCGCGGGTCGCCCAACGGCAGGTCGAGCACCGCCCGCACGTGGTTGGCGAACTGCGAGGTGATCGCGCCCTCCTGGGTCCAGTGCCCGGAGTTGTGCGGCCGCATCGCCAGCTCGTTGACGAGCACCCGGCCGTCCCGGGTCTCGAACAGCTCGACCGCGAGGTGCCCGACCACACCCAGCTCCTCGGCGACGGTGAGCGCGAGCCGCTGGGCCTCCAGCGACCGCTCCTCGGGCAGCCCGGGGGCGGGGGCGATCACGGTGTCGCAGACTCCGTCCCGCTGCACGGACTCCACCACCGGGTAGGCGACGGCCTGCCCGTGCGCGGAGCGCACCACGTTGGCGGCCAGCTCCCGGACGAAGTCGACCTTCTCCTCGGCCAGTACGGGCACGCCCGCCCGGAAGGGCTCCGCGGCCTGCCCGGCCTCGCGCACCACCCAGACGCCCTTGCCGTCGTACCCGCCGCGCACCGTCTTCAGGACCACCGGGAAGCCGTCTGGGCCACCCGCCGCCGCGGGCGCCCCGGTGGCGCCGTCCGCCTCGGTCAGCTCCCGGGCGAAGGCCGCCACGTCGGCCGGATCCCGCACCAGCCGGTGCCGGGGGCTGGCGATTCCGAGCCGGTCCAGCCGCTCCCGCATCACGCCCTTGTCCTGGGCGTGCACCAGGGCGTCGGGCCCCGGGCGGACGGCCACCCCGTCCGCCTCCAGCGCCCGCAGGTGATCGGTCGGGACGTGCTCGTGATCGAAAGTGATCACGTCACAGCCCCGCGCGAAGGCACGGAGGGTCGCCAGGTCCCGGTGGTCGCCGACCACCACATCCGGGATGACCTGCGCGGCCGCATCCCGTGGCCCCTCCGAGAGGAGCCGGAACCTGATACCTAGCGGGATACCCGCCTCATACGTCATACGGGCGAGCTGGCCACCGCCGACCACGCCGACTACCGGGAACGTCACGCCCCCAGGCTAGCGGCACCCATCCGGCCAGCTCTCCCGGTGGGTTTCGGCCACCCGCGTGGGCGGCGGGATCCCGGCGACCTTCGTACGGGCGGCCACCGGTGCTGGTTAGCATGTGGCGGACGGACGAGCGCGACGGACGGACAGCCGCCACGCGACCACCGGCAGGACCAGCCGAGCCAAGACGGGGAGATCGACGATCGCCGCCAGCGACCCGCGCACCACACGCGCACTGCGCTCACGATTCGAACGGCTTACCCGGGAGCTGGCCAAGTTCGGGACCGTGGGCGCGGTCGGCGCACTCATCAACGTGGCGATCTTCAACCTCTGCATCCACACGTTCCAGCTCGCGCCCATCCGCTCCGGCGTCATCGCGCAGACGGTCGCCATCGTCACCAACTACCTGGGCAACCGGTACTGGACCTACCGCCACATCGACAAGACCCAGGCACACCGCGAGACCATGCTGTTCTTCTTCTTCAGCGGTATCGCGCTGGTGCTGGAGAACGGCATCCTGGCGCTCTCGCACTACGGCCTCGGCTACACCTCGCCGCTGGCGGACAACATCGCCAAGAACGTGATCGGGCTCGGCCTCGGCACCGCGTTCCGCTTCTGGTCCTACCGGACCTGGGTCTTCCGCGACCGGAGCGGCACCGCCCCCGCCAAGGGCAGCGACCCCCCGGCCCCGGGCCCCACGGACACGTCGGACTCCCCGGACACGTCGGTCTCCCGCGACTCCGTGGACGCCCGGGACGCCGCGAGCCCGGCTGACGCGGCGGACTTGACGGACTCCTCGGCCCCGGTGGGCCCCGCGACCGCCGAACCGGGCGCGGAGAGCCCCGAGCCGGTGGCGACGGGGCCGGTGGCGACGGCCGGTTCCGCGACGGACACGGCGGACACCGGGAACACGGTGGACGCGGCGAACGTGGTGGACGCGGCGAACGTGGCCGACACGGCGGAGGGCGGCTCGGGCCCGTCCGGCGCCGGGGCGTCAGAGCCGGTCGCCGGGGTCCTCGACCGCGCGGCTGAGAAAGAGCGCGAAGACCGGCGGCAGCTGCTGAAGTAGTTCCAGCCGCCCCCCGTCCGCCTCGGCCAGGTCCCGCGCGACGGCCAGTCCGAGCCCGGTGGAGTTCCGGCCGCTCACCGTCCGTTCGAAGACCCGTGAGCCGAGCTGCGGGGCGACGCCCGGACCGTCGTCGGTGACCTCGACGACCACCTGGTTCCCGGTGACGCGGGTGCGCAGCGCCACGGTGCCGTCGCCGTGCATCAGCGAGTTCTCGATCAGCGTGGCCAGGACCTGCGCGACCGCCCCGGGGGTGCCGACCGCGCGCAGGCCGGTCTTGCCGGAGCGCACGATCGCGCGGCCCTCGCCCCGGTAGGCCGGGCGCCACTCGGCCAGCTGCTGGGTGACCACCTCGTCCAGGTCGAAGGCGACGGCCGAGGCGGAACGGGTGTCGCGGGAGTTGGTGAGCAGCCGCTGGACGACGTCGGTCAGCCGCTCCACCTGGGCCAGCGCGATGGTGGCCTCCTCCCGGGCCACCGCGCGGTCCTCCGGGTCGTCCGTCTCGGCCGTCGCGATGATCTCCTCCAGCCGCATGGAGAGCGCGGTGAGCGGGGTGCGCAGCTGGTGCGAGGCGTCGGCGGCGAGCCGCCGCTCGGCCGTCAGCATCCGCCCGATCCGGTCGGCGCTGGCGTCCAGCACCTCCGCGACCCGGTCCAGCTCGGGGACGCCGTAGCGCCGGTGCCGGGGGCGGGGGTCGCCGGAGCCGAGCCGCTCGGCGGTCTCCGCGAGGTCGGTGAGCGGCGCCGCGACCCGGTGCGCCTGGCGCACGGCCAGCACGGCGGCCGCCGTCACGGCGAGCAGCGCCACCAGCAGAATGATCAGCAGGGTCCGGCCGACCTCGGCGCGGATCTCGGAGCGGGCCACCCGCACCGTCACCAGCTCGCCGTGCGAGCCGGACTCCCGGGCCTCGATGACGTCGCCGCTGGGCCGGTCACCGACCTCGATCGGGTGCTGCCCCGGGATCTCGATCCGGACGTGGTGGTTGGACGCGATGGCGGCGCTGCCCACGCTGTCCGGGGTGACCTCCTGCTCCTCCATCACCTGGCTCTCCACCGTGGCGACCAGCCGGACGGCCTCGGTGCGCACGGTCTCGCGCACGCTGTCGCCGATGGTGCGGCTCTCCACGATCACCAGCGAGACGCCGAAGACCGCGACGACGACGAGCACCACCGCGAGGGTCGACTGGATGAGTCGGCGCCGCAACCCCGCTAGCTCTTCTCGAAGCGGAAGCCGACGCCGCGCACGGTGGCGATGTAGCGCGGGTTGGCGGCGTCGTCCCGGAGCTTCTTCCGCAGCCAGGAGATGTGCATGTCGAGCGTCTTGGTGGAGGACCACCAGGTGGTGTCCCACACCTCACGCATCAACTGCTCCCTGGTCACCACCCGACCCGCGTCCCGCACCAGGACCCGCAGCAGGTCGAACTCCTTCGCGGTGAGCTGAAGCTCCTCCTCGCCCATCCAGGCGCGGTGCGACTCGACGTCGATCCGCACGCCGTGCGGGGCGGACGGCTGCGCCGTCTCCGCCGCGCCACCGCGGCGCAGCAGCGCCCGGACGCGGGCCAGCAGCTCGGCGAGCCGGAAGGGTTTGGTGACGTAGTCGTCGGCTCCGGCGTCCAGGCCGACGACGGTGTCCACCTCGTCGGCCCGGGCCGTGAGCACGAGCACGGGGAAGGTGTGTCCCTCGGTGCGCAGGCGGCGGCAGACCTCCAGGCCGTCCATGCCGGGCAGGCCGAGGTCCAGTACGACGAGGTCGATCCCCTCCCGGAGGCCCGCCTCCAGCGCGGCGGGTCCGTCCTCCCGCACCTCCACCTCGTAACCCTCCCGGCGCAGGGCGCGGGCGAGCGGCTCGGAGATGGATGCGTCGTCCTCGGCGAGCAGTACTCGGGTCATGCTGCGATGGTAGTCCTCGTAGCCCAGCGTGAGGGTCCTCCCCAAGCACGGCCGCCGCAGGGTGGAGACGGCTGTCCGATTCGGGAGCGGAAACCCCAACCACCCACCAGAGAACGGGCATACCGGTGCTATGGCTGTTGTCTGGGCCACTTGTGACCGATCTCGCAAAGGCACCAAAGGATCATCAGACGTGGCGTAGGGTGAGTTCGTTTTCCGGACACGGTGTTCCCGTATCCGGAACTCCTTCCATGAGTTACGTCGAGGTTCCCCGGCCGTGCGCGGCCGCGGCACCTCCCGCGTACGCCGTCGGCGCTCCGCCGCGGCCCCGCCTCGCGCGACCGGGCATCCGTCGTTCACGTGCGCCGACGTACACGTCACCAGCACAGCGAGGAACCCGCACCCATGGCGTCCAGCCCGACACAGGACGCGGTCGGCACTCCCGGCGGCAAGACCTTCTTCGGCCACCCCCGTGGGCTGGCCACCCTGTTCATGACCGAGATGTGGGAGCGGTTCAGCTTCTACGGCATGCGTGCCCTGCTGGTCGTCTACCTGATCTCGGGCGGCCCGGACGCGGCGGAGGACGCCCAGCTCGGCGGCCTCGCGATGACCGCGGTCACGGCCACGGCGATCTACTCGGTCTACAACGCCATGGTCTACCTGCTCACCATGCCGGGGGGCTGGCTCGGCGACCGGGTCTGGGGCCCGCGCGGGACCGTGGCGGTCTCCGGCGTCATCATCGTCTGCGGGCACCTCTCGCTGACCGTCCCGGGCGAGCCGATGTTCTTCGTCGGCCTCGCCCTGATCGCCACCGGCTCCGGCCTGATGAAAGCCAACATCTCCACGATGGTCGGCCACCTCTACGACGGGCCGGACGACCCCCGCCGGGACGGCGGCTTCACGATCTTCTACATGGGGATCAACACCGGCAGCCTGCTGGCGACCCTGCTGATCGGCTACGTCGGCCAGCAGGTCAACTGGCACCTGGGCTTCGGGCTCGCCGCCCTCGGAATGGCGCTCGGCGTGGTCCAGTTCCTGGTCGGCTCGCGCCACCTCAGCGCCCGCAGCAGCGAGGTGCCGCTGCCGCTCAGCGACCCGGAGCGGCGCGGGGTGCTCCGCAAGACGCTGGTGGCGGTGGCGGTCACGGCCGCCTTCTACTCCGTCGTCGTGGCCACCGGGCACTTCACGCTCAACTGGGCGATGGTCCCGCTGACCATCCTGGGACTGGCCGTCCCCGCGCTGGTGATCGCCCGCATCAAGCGCGACCGGGACCTCACCGACGAGGAACAACGGAAGATGACCGGGTTCACCTGGTTCTTCGTGGTCGCCGCCGTCTTCTGGATGATCTACGACCAGGGTGCCTCGACGGTACAGACCTTCGGCGAGACGCGGGGCGCCAACAGCCTCTTCGGCCTCGACTTCCCCTCGTCCTGGTACCAGTCGCTGAACCCGGCGATGATCCTGCTGCTCGCCCCGGTGTTCGCGGCGATCTGGCTGGCGCTGAACCGGCGCGGGCGGGAGCCCAGCACCACCGGCAAGTTCTCGGTCGCGCTGGTCGTCGCCGGGCTCTCCTTCTTCGTCTTCGCCCTCCCGATGACGCTGACGGCGGGCGGCGACAAGGCCAGCCCGCTCTGGCTGGTGCTGATCTTCCTGCTGCACACCGTCGCGGAGCTGTGCCTCTCCCCGGTCGGCCTGTCGGTGACGACCAAGCTCGCCCCGGCCAAGTACGGGAGCCAGCTGATGGCGGTCTTCTTCCTCGCCGTCACTGCCGGTAACTGTGTCACCGGGCTGCTGTCGATCGCCGGGGTGGACCTGCGCGGCGTCGGCGTGATCCTGGCCGAGGCGACGCTCGCGGTGATCGCGGGAGTGGCCATGTACGCGAACCGCGCGAAGGTGAAGGCGCTGATGGGTTCGGTCCGCTGACCGCGTCCCCGGGCCAGCGTGACGAACGGCCGGTTCTCCCCGCCCGGGGAGCACCGGCCGTTTCGCGCCCCCGCCCCGGCGCGGTCGGCGCCCCGTCCTGGCTCGTACGGGGACCGCGGACCGGCGCCCGCGTGCGGTGCGGCGGTCCGGACGACGGTGCGAGAGGTGGCGCGAACAGCGCGGCGAACGGTGGCTCAGAAGACCGGGTGCGCACGGGTGTTGGTCCCGTCGGGGGGCACCACCCCGCCGAGCGGCGACGGTGGACACGGCTCACGGGCGCACCGGAGCACGGGCCCGTGAGGGTGGGGGTGACGACCACGGGACGCCGGGGCGAGGCGGGTCAGTTGGGGGTGGAGCGGGTCAGTTGGGGCCTGGGACGGGTCAGTTGGGGGCGGCGAGTTCCGCCCAGACGGTCTTGCCCGCGCCGTCGCTGTTGCGGACCACGCCCCAGTCCAGGCAGAGCCGCTGGACGATGAACATGCCGTGTCCGCCCGGCCGTCCGGCCCGGTGCGGGGTGCGGGGCGACGGCGAACCGCTGCCGAGGTCGACGACCTCCAGCCGCAGCACCTTGGCGCCGGTGCCCACCCGCAGCTCCTCCGGGCCGTCCGCGTGCAGGCAGGCGTTGGTCACCAGCTCGGAGACGACGAGCAGCGCGTCCTCGGCCGCCGCCCGCTGGTCGGCGGTGGCGGCGGGCAGCCAGCCCCAGTCGTGCAGCGCCTGCCGGGTGAAGTCCCGGGCGCACGGCACCGGGCCCGAGACGCCGACCAGCCGGAGGCGGCGCACCTGGCGCATCGCCCTCCCCTGGCCCTCGGCGTCTCCCGGTGCGGGGACGCCGTCCGCGCCCGTCTCCGGGCCGTGGGTTCCCCCCTCGCTGACGGCGGTGGTGTGCACGGTGTTCGTGACAGCCCGCATGGCTCCGCCTCCCCGTTCGCCTCCGGCATCGCTCTCCGCGTCCGGCGCCGTCTCGGTACCGGTGTCCTCGACGGCACCCGCGCCACGTCCGGCCCGCCCGGCGTACGCGTTCCCGGCCTCCGGCGCGGCAGCGGTGCTCGCGGTGCCCTCGGGCTCCGGGCCGCCGTCGCCCGCCGGGTGCGGCCGGGTGGTGCTCATCAGTGGTTCACCTCACCGATCACCGATTAACCGATTCGTCGCCTGGCGCCAGTCTGGTCGCGCTGTTAACGAATGCCTGACAGATTCAGAGGTCTCCTGCCCTGCCGGACCGTGGGAACACCCGATGATTCGGCCGGACTGGTGTGATGCGCGTAACGTCCCCGTTATGCGCCGGGAAGCCCGGCGAGGGCCGCGTCCAGATCGTCGTGCACGGTGAACACGGCACCGGCGCCGGTGATCTCGAACACCCTCGCCACCACCGGTCCCATCCCGGCGAGATGGACTCCGCCACCCGCCGCCTCGGCCTTCAGCCGGGCGCCGAGCAGGACGTTCAGCCCCGTCGAGTCGCAGAACTCCAGCCCCGAGCAGTCCACGACGAGTCGGCTGTACCCCTCCTCGACGCTGCGCTCCAGCGGTTCGCGCAGCAGGTCCGCGGTGTGGTGATCCAGCTCACCCTCGCACGTGACGACGGCGCTCGGCCCCTGGTGCCGTACGGCGACCGTCAGTCGGCCGCGGCTTGTGCTGCCGGGCATCCCGCGGTCCATGCACACCCCATTCTGATCGCGTGAGGGCCACTTCTGCTGCCCCTTTGAAGCGTTCTGAACCCTACGCCTTCCCCGGGTCGGACGGTAGCCGAACAAGCCACGCAATAGGGCAAATTTGGACAAAAGCAACTTGCCATCGCTACCCGGAAACAGGTACGCCTAGTAGGGACATCGGAAACACGTCGGCTTTGGAGGCGCCGCACCTCGTAGTGCACGTCACGGCTTCGGCAGCCATACGCCGAGAAAGATGGAGGACACCATGTCACCCCGGCTCGACCCCGGGATACCGGAGATCACCGACTCCGAGCTGCCCGGCTCGGAAGCGGCGGAGGTCACCGGCCCGGATCAGGATGCGGGACTTGCGGTCCAGAACACGGAGCTCACCGGCCAGGACGTGGCCGAGGAACTCCTCGACCAACTCCCGGAGATCCCACCCTATGACGAGGTGGGACCGCTCGACGCCCGGGCCCTGTCCAGAACCCTCTTCGAGAGGCTGGAGGGGCTTGAGGAAGGCACCCACGAGCACGCCTACGTCCGCAACACGCTCGTCGAACTGAACCTCGCACTGGTCAAGTTCGCCGCCGCGCGCTTCCGTTCGCGCAGCGAGCCCATGGAGGACATCGTCCAGGTCGGCACCATCGGCCTGATCAAGGCGATCGACCGGTTCGAACTCACCCGCGGGGTGGAGTTCCCCACCTTCGCGATGCCGACCATCGTCGGCGAGATCAAGCGCTTCTTCCGCGACACCTCCTGGTCGGTCCGCGTTCCCCGGCGGCTCCAGGAACTCCGTCTCGACCTCGCCAAGGCGGGCGACGAGCTCTCCCAGCGGCTGGACCGCGCACCGACCGTCGAGGAACTGGCCGAGCGGCTGAACCTCACCACCGACGAGGTCGTCGAGGGCATGGCGGCGAGCAACGCGTACACCGCCAGCTCGCTGGACGCCCAGCCGGAGGAGGACGACACCGAGGGGGCGCTGGCCGACCGCATCGGCTACGAGGACCACGGCCTGGAGGGCATCGAGTACGTCGAGTCCCTGAAGCCGCTGATCGCCGAACTCTCCCCGCGGGACAAGCAGATCCTCTCGCTCCGGTTCGTCGCCAACATGACCCAGTCGGAGATCGGCGAGGAGCTGAACATCTCGCAGATGCACGTCTCCCGGCTGCTCTCCCGCACCCTGGCCAAGCTCCGCAAGGGGCTGATGATCGAGGAGTGACGCCCCGCGTCCCCGCGAACACCCCGTGCGCGCCGAGGGCCCGGCCGGACCCGTACTCGTCCGGCCGGGCCCTCGGCGTTTCCGGGGCGGGGCACACGCCCCTCGGTGGTTCCGGTGGTTCCGGTGGCTACCGGCCGCCGGGCTCGCCGGGGCGGCGGTCCTCGCCGGGGGCCGTTCCCCCGCGCCGTCCCCGGGACCGCCCGCCGGGGCCTCCCCGGGAGGGACCGGCCCAGCGGTCGCCACCCCGGGCCGCGCCCTCCTCCGCCGCGCGGTCAGCGCGGTCGCGTGCACGATCGGCGTCCGCGGGCCACGCGCCCTCTGGGCGCTCGCCGTGGGGTTCGAGCAGCCTCGCCGTCCGTTCGGCGGTCGCGCGCGCCCAGCGGCCGGTGGTGAGCGCGCCGAGCAGCAGCACCGCGAATCCACAGCCCGCGATGATCCACCAGGCGGTGCGCTCCGAGCCCGCGAAGCTCCCGCCCGTCCTCCCGCCGTCGCTGGCGAGCGCGGCCGAGGCCATCACCGCGCCGATCACCGCCACCCCGAGCGACTGCCCCACCTGGCGGCTGGTGGAGGCGACCGCCGCCGCCACCCCGGCCTGCGCGCGTGGCATTCCGGAGACGGCGGTGTTGGTGATCGGCGCGTTGACGATGCCGAAACCCGCGCCGAAGACGACGTACCCAGCGAGCAGCGCCGCGTCGGGGAGGTCGGGCGAGGCGGTCAGCGCGAAGAACACCCCGGCCGCCGTCAGGCCGACCCCGGCCAGCAGCGTCGGCAGCCGCGGCCCCCGGCCGCCCACCATCCGGCCGGAGACCGGCGCGAGGACGAGCGTGGTGGCGGCCATCGGCAGCATGTACAGCCCGGCCTCCAGCGCGCTCAGCCCGCGTACGTCCTGGAGGTGGAGGGCGTTGAGGAAGAGGAAGCCGCCGAGCGCGGCGAAGGCGAACACCGCGACGGCGGTGGCGCCGCTGAACGGGGCGCTGCGGAAGAAACGCAGGTCGATCAGGGGTTCCGCGCGGCGCGGCTCGTACCAGAGGAGTCCGGCCAGCCCGGCCGCGGCGAGCGCGGCGCAGCCGAGGACCACGGGCGAGGTGAGGCCGCGGTGCGGGCTCTCGATGATCGCGTAGGTCAGCGCGCCGAGCAGCACGATCATCAGCAACTGTCCGACCGGGTCGGCGCGGCGCGCGCGGGGGGCCCGGGACTCGGGGACGTAGCGGGTGGTGAGCAGGTAGGCCGTCAGCCCTATGGGGATGTTCAGCCAGAAGATCGCCTGCCAGCCCGTCCAGTCCACGAGCAGCCCGCCGACGATCGGCCCGGCGGCCATGCTGATGCCGACGACCCCGCCCCAGATCCCGATGGCGCGGGCCCGCTCGCGCGGGTCGGTGAAGGTGTTGGTGATGATCGACATCGCCACGGGGTTGAGCATCGAACCGCCCACGGCCTGGAGCACCCGCGCCGCGACCAGCCAGTCCAGCCCGGGCGCGAGGCTGCACAGCAGCGAGCCGAGGACGAAGACGAGCAGGCCGACGCGGAAGACCCGGCGCCGCCCGATCCGGTCGGCGGTGGCCCCGGCGAGCATCAGCAGCGAGGCGAGCACCAGCGTGTAGGCGTCGATCGTCCACTGGAGACCGGAGAGCGAGGCGTTGAGATCCTTCTGGATCGAGGGCAGCGCGACGTTGAGCGCGGTGTTGTCGAGGCTGACGATCAGCAGGGACATACAGCAGATCGCCAGGACCAGCAGCCGCCGTCGGCGATCGAGAGCGGGCTCGGGCATGGGGACCCCTCCCGGGAGAGCGTCATGGGGCCGGTGCTGAACAACGCTGGACAACGCTGGACAACAATGCACAGTACTGAACGGCCCGGGCCCGGTTTCGCCAGGCCAACCCGTCCTCCGCCCGGCCCCGCCCGTCCCGCCGTGTCCCCTCGTGCCCCCGCCCGTGTCCGCTCCTGTCGCCTGGTGCCCGCCTGCTGTCCCCTCCCCGTCCGGTCCCGACCGATCCGTCCGGTCCCGACCGGTCCCCTCCGCCCGTCTCAGGTCAGGCGTCCGCCGGACCAGACGGCCGAGACCAGCGGCACCCCGGGGCGGTAGGCGAGGTGTACCGGGGAGGGCGCGTCGAGCAGGGCGAGGTCGGCGCGGGCGCCGGGGGCGAGCCGTCCGACGTCGGTGCGGCGCAGCGCGGCGGCGCCGCCCGCCGTCGCGGCCCATACGGCCTCGTCGGGCGTCATGCCCATCTCGCGGACGGCGATCGCCACACAGAACGGCATCGAGGAGGTGAAGGAGGAGCCGGGGTTGCAGTCGGTGGCGAGGGCGACGGTGACGCCCGCGTCGAGCAGCCGCCGCGCGTCGGGGTAGACGGCGCGGGTGGAGAACTCGCAGCCGGGGAGCAGCGTGGCGACGGTGTCGCCGTGGGCGAGCGCGTCCACGTCCGCGTCGGTCAGGTGGGTGCAGTGGTCGGCGGAGGCGGCGCCCAGCTCGACGGCGAGCCGCACCCCCGGGCCGTACGAGAGCTGGTTGGCGTGCACCCGGGCGAGGAGTCCGCGCTCCTGCCCGGCGGTGAGCACCGCCCGGGACTGGTCGGCGTCGAAGGCCCCGCGTTCGCAGAAGACGTCCACCCAGCGCGCGTGGGGGGCGCAGGCGTCCAGCATCGGTCCGGTGACGAGGGCGACGTACCCGTCCGGGTCGTCGGCGTACTCGGGGGGCACGACGTGGGCGCCGAGGTAGGTGACCTCGTCGGTGTGCTCGGCCGCGAGGCGCAGCGCGCGGGCCTCGTGCTCGGGAGTGAGGCCGTAACCGGACTTGACCTCGACGGTGGTGGTGCCCTGGCGCCGCATCTCGCGCAGCAGCGCGGCGAGCCGGGCGGCCAGCTCCGCCTCGTCGGCCTCCCGGGTCGCGGCGACCGTGGTGCGGATGCCCCCGGCCTGGTAACTCTCCCCGGACATACGGGCGTTGAACTCGGCGGTGCGGTCGCCGCCGAACACCGTGTGGGAGTGCGAGTCGACGAAGCCGGGGAGCACGGTGCGGCCGCCCACGTCGTAGGAGGTGTCGGCGGGGGGCGCGACGGAGGCGGGGCCCGCCCAGGCCACCCGGTCGCCCTCCAGCACCAGCGCGGCGTCCTCGATCAGGCCGAGGCGTCCGGCGCCGTGTTCGGGGTCGTTGGTGACCAGCGTGCCGATGCCGCTGAGGACGGTGCTGCGCGCGGCGCCGTCCGGGGAGGGGGTGTCACTGCGCACGGCGGTTCCTCCGGTCGTCTGGGGATGTCCGGTGTTCGGGGGTGTCCCGTGTTCGGGGATGTCCGGTTCCGGGTTCGGGGGGCCGGGTTCGGGGAGGGTCGGGTGTCGGGTGCCGGGCGGGTGGGATCGGGGGCGGTCAAGCACGGAGGGCGGCGAGGGCGTCGGCGAGGGCGCGCGGTACGTCACCGACTAGGGTGTGCGCCCCGTCCCGCACCACGTGGCGGCCGCCGACCACGGTGTGCCGCACGTCCGCCGCCGTCCCGGCGAAGACCGCCGCCTCCCCGGCCATCCGGGGTTCGGTGCCGGCCGTACGGACCGAGTCCAGCGCGACGGTGGTGAGGTCGGCGAGCGCGCCCACCTCCAGACGGCCCGCCTCCGGCCAGCCGAGCGCCGCGTGTCCGTCCTCGGTGGCGGCGCGCAGCAGTTGGGCCGCCGTCCAGTGGCCCCGGGTGCGGGTGCGCAGCCGCTCGTCCAGCTCCAGGGCGCGGGCCTCCTCCAGCATGTCGATCACCGCGTGGCTGTCGCTGCCCAGACAGAGGGTGCTGCCCGCACGTTGCAGCTCGGGGGCGGGGCCGATGCCGTCGCCCAGGTCCCGCTCGGTGGTGGGGCAGACGCACACCGCCGTGTGGGAGCGGCCGAGCGCGGCGACGTCCGCGTCGGTGAGCTGGGTGGCGTGGACGGCGGTGGCGCGGGCGCCGAGCACTCCGTGCTCCGCGAGCAGCGCGGTGGGGGTGCGGCCGTGGGCGCGTTGGCAGGCGTCGTTCTCGGCGCGCTGCTCGGAGAGGTGGAAGTGGAGGGGCGCCGCGCGGTCCGCCGCCCACCGGGCGACGGTGTCCAGCTCCCGGGCGGGCACCGCGCGGACGGAGTGGATCGCGGCGCCAACCCGGGCGTGCGCGCCCTCGGGGCGCAGCGCGGAGACCCGCTCGGCCCAGGCGTCGGCGGACGGGCGGGGCGCGCCGTTACGCGTGCCGTCGGTGTCGCAGAACCGGAGTTGCGGGGTGGTCGGCGGTTCGCCCTGGCCGCCGGTTCCGAAGCCGGAGGCCAGGTAGGCGGCGTCGAGCAGAGTGAGGCGTACCCCGGCCTCGGCGGCCGCCTCGATCAGCGCCCGGCCCATGGCGTTCGGGTCGGCGTACCGGGCTCCGCCGACGTCGTGGTGCAGGTAGTGGAACTCGCCGACGCAGGAGATCCCGGCGAGCGCCATCTCGGCGTAGGTGGCGCGGGCGAGCGCGAGGTAGGTGTCCGGGGTGAGCCGGGACGCCGTCTGGTACATCTGCTCGCGCCAGGTCCAGAAGGTGCCGGAGCCCACCTGGGTGCTGGAGCGCAGCGCCCGGTGGAAGGCGTGGCTGTGGGCGTTGGCGAAGCCGGGCACGGTCAGCCCGCGCAGCGGTTCGGCGCCGGGGGGCGGCGCGGGCACCTCGCGGCGCACCTCGGTGATCGTCCCGTCGGCGCCGACCTCCAGTACGACGCCGGGTTCCACGGTGCCGTTCAGCCAGGCGTGTTCGCACCAGTACGTCATCGGCACGCGAGCCCCTCCAGTACGTCGGTGAGGGCGGCGACCCCGGCCGCGCAGTCGTCCTCGGTGGCGAACTCGGCCGGGGCGTGCGAGACGCCCGTCGGATTGCGTACGTACAGCATGGCGGTGGGCACGGAGCCGGAGAGGATGCCGGCGTCGTGCCCGGCGCCGGTGGGCAGCAGCGGCGCCCCGCCGAGGCGGGCGGCGAGCTGGTCACGGAGGGTGTGGTCGAACTCCACCAGCGGGGTGTGGGACTCGCGTTCCGTCCGGACGCCGACGCCCTCGCGACGGCCCCGCTCGGCGGCCGCCCGCTCGATCGCGGTGACGAGGGCGTCGAGCGTCGGCTCGTCGGGGGCGCGGGAGTCGAGCCAGCCGCGCACCACGGACGGGATGGCGTTCACCCCGTTGGGTTCGACGGCGACCTTCCCGAAGGTGGCGAGCGCCCCGGCCAGCCGGGCCTGTTCGCGCGCGTCGAGCACGGTGCCCGCGTAGGTGAGCATCGGGTCGCGGCGGTCGTCGAGGCGGGTGGTGCCCGCGTGGTTGGCCTCGCCGGTGAAGTCGAAGCGCCAGCGGCCGTGCGGCCACACCGCCGAGGCCACCCCGACGGGGTGCCCGGTGTCGACCAGCGACCGCCCCTGCTCGATGTGGAGTTCGACGAAGGCGGCGATCCGGCCGAGCCGTTCGGGGTCGGGGCCGATCGCCTCGGGGTCGCGCCCGGCGCGCTCCAGCGCCGTGGCGAGGCTGACGCCCTCGGCGTCGCGCAGGGCCCGGGCCGTCTCGGGGGCGAGCCCTCCGGCGGTCAGGCGGGAGCCGACGCAGGCGAGGCCGAAGCGGGCGCCCTCCTCGTCGGTGAAGTTGACCACCGCGAGCGGCACAGCGGGCGCGGCGCCCCGCGCGCGCAGCCCGTCCAGCGCGGCGAAGCCGGAGACCACGCCGAGCGGGCCGTCGAAGGCGCCGCCGTCCGGGACGGAGTCGAGGTGGGAGCCGGTGACGACGGCGCCTCCCGCGCGCGGATCGCCGTACCAGGCCCACTGGTTGCCGTTGCGGTCCTCCTCGTGGACGAGGCCGCGCGCCGCCGCCTGTTCCCGGAACCAGGCGCGGCAGTCGCCGTCCGCCGGAGTCCAGGCGTGGCGGCGGTAGCCGCCGGTGGTGGCGGAGCGCCCGAGCGGGGCCAGCTCCCGCCACATCCGCTGGAACGACGGGCCCACCGAGGACGCTGAGGACGCTGGGACCGCCGGGGACGCTGGGACCGCCGGGGACGCTGGGACTGCCGGGGACGCCGCGCGCTCGCCGGGTTGGGCGGTCGTCGAGGTCACGCCGGGGTGCGCCGGGTCGTGCGGCGGCTCGGGGTCCGCGCCGGGGGTACCGGCCGGGGCCGTCACGCCGCGCCGCCCGCGCCGGGGGCACCCGCGTCGGGCGGGCCCTCGCGCATCGGTACCCGCACCCCGGTCTCGGCGGCGACCCGTTCGGCCTCCTCGTACCCCGCGTCGACGTGCCGGATGACGCCGGTGCCCGGGTCGTTGGTGAGCACCCGGCGCAGCTTCTCGCCCGCGAGCGGCGTGCCGTCGGCGACCGTGACCTGCCCGGCGTGCAGTGAACGGCCCATCCCGACGCCGCCGCCGTGGTGGATGGAGACCCAGGAGGCGCCGGAGCCGACGTTGACCATGGCGTTGAGCAGTGGCCAGTCGGCGATGGCGTCGGAGCCGTCCCGCATGCTCTCGGTCTCGCGGTAGGGCGAGGCGACCGAGCCGCAGTCCAGATGGTCCCGGCCGAGCGCCAGCGGAGCGGAGAGTTCCCCACTGGCGACCATGTCGTTGAACCGCTCGCCCGCGCGGTCCCGTTCGCCGTAGCCCAGCCAGCAGATCCGCGCGGGCAGCCCCTGGAAGTGGACCCGCTCCCCGGCCATCCGGAGCCAGCGGGCCAGCGACTCGTTCTCCGGGAACAGGTCGAGCAGCGCGCGGTCGGTCGCGGCGATGTCCTTCGGGTCTCCGGAGAGCGCCGCCCAGCGGAAGGGCCCCCGGCCCTCGCAGAACAGCGGCCTGATGTACGCGGGGACGAAACCGGGGAAGTCGAAGGCGCGGCCGTACCCGGCGAGTTGGGCCTCGCCCCGGATGGAGTTGCCGTAGTCGAAGACCTCGGCGCCCGCGTCCAGGAAGCCGACCATCGCCTCCACGTGCCGGGCCATCGACTCGCGGGCCCGCTCGGTGAACTCGGCGGGCCGCTCGGCGGCGTACCCGGCCATGTCCTCGAAGGCGACGCCGCTGGGCAGGTAGCTGAGCGGGTCGTGGGCGCTGGTCTGGTCGGTGACGATGTCGATGGGGGCGTCCATCTCCAGCAGCCGGGGCAGCACGTCCGCCGCGTTGCCGAGCAGCCCGATGGAGCGGGGCCGCCGCGCGTCCCGCGCCTCGACCGCCAGCCGCAGCGCCTCCTCCAGGGAGTCGGCGCGGGTGTCCAGGTAGCGGTGGGCGATCCGGCGCTCGATGCGCGAGGGGTCGCACTCGACGCAGATGACCACCCCGCCGTTCATGGTGACGGCCAGCGGCTGCGCCCCGCCCATCCCGCCGAGCCCGGCGGTCAGGGTGATGGTTCCGGCGAGCGTGGCCCCGGCCCCGGAGTCGCCGGAACCACCGGCAGCCGCGCGGGCCAGCTTCGCCGCGACCGCCGCGAAGGTCTCGTAGGTGCCCTGGAGGATGCCCTGGGTGCCGATGTAGATCCAGGACCCGGCGGTCATCTGGCCGTACATCGTCAGCCCGAGCTGTTCGAGGCGGCGGAACTCCTCCCAGTTGGCCCAGTCACCGACCAGGTTGGAGTTGGCGATCAGCACCCGGGGCGCCCACTCGTGCGTCTGGAGCACCCCGACCGGGCGGCCGGACTGCACCAGCATCGTCTCGTCGTTCCCGAGCGTGGTCAGGGTGCGCACCATCGCGTCGAACGAGGGCCAGTCCCGCGCCGCCCGCCCGGTGCCCCCGTAGACCACGAGCTTGTCGGGGTGCTCGGCGACCTCCGGATCGAGGTTGTTCCGCAGCATCCGCAGCGCCGCCTCCTGCGCCCAGCCCCGGGCGCTCAGCGTGCTGCCGCGCGGCGCCCGCACCACCCGGTGCCGCTGCTCCTGGGATTCCGACGGTGCTCCAGACGGTGGCATGATCCCTGCCTTCCGGGTGCCTCATGGATGGTGGACCGGCCGGGCGCGAGCCCGTTCGGTCCCCGCTGACGACGGTCGGCCCGCACGGACGGGACGCGCCCCACGGACCGTCGAACACCCCCGCCCCCGCGACGAGCTGACCGGCCGCCGAGCCGGCACAGCCCGGTGCCCCGGCGCGCGCTGTCCGGCGGACGGTGCGTGCCGGGCGACGGACGAGGGACGCGGAGGGGGACGGTGCCGCATACCGGACACACCTCCCACGCGTTCCACTATTCACACACCCTAAGAGGTGAATAGTTTTAGTCAACACCGCCCGCACCGGCCCCCGATGACGCCCCGCCACCACGCGCCGTCCCCGGCGAGCACCCACGCGGCGCCCGGCCATCCCCCGGCCCACACCCGGCCGTTCCGGCTCCACCCGACGGCCCGCGACGGACCCGGTACGGCCCCTCCCCGGTCCGCGCGGAACCCCGAACGGCCCCGCGCGGAGCGGGGGACGGGCCCTCTCGGAAACGCGAACACTCGTGCACCATCGGGTCATGGACCTCGACCACGCACCCACCCGCCGCGCGCTCGCCGTGGCGGGAGCCATCGACCAGGGCCTGGTCACCACCGACCAGCGTCCCGTCGCCGGACTCCTGGACGTCCGGTCGATCCGGGAGGCGGCCCGCGCGCTGCGCGCGGCCTTCGCCGAACAGGCCGCGCCCCGGCAGCACATCCTGCACACCTTCGCCGTCAAGGCCGGATCGCTCGTCCCCGTCCTGCGGTTGCTGGCCGAGGAGGGCCTCGGCTGCGAGGCGGCCAGCCCGGGGGAGCTGGCCCTCGCGCGGGCCGCCGGGGTGCGGCCCGAGCACACCGTGCTGGACTCGCCCGCCAAGACCCGCGCCGAACTGCGGGAGGCGCTGGCCCTCGGCATCGCGCTGAACGCCGACAACGCCCAGGAGCTGGCCCGGCTGGACACGCTGGTCGCCTCCGCGCCGACCCGGTCGCCCCTCGGACTGCGCGTCAACCCGCAGATCGGCGGCGGCGCGATCGGGGCGATGAGCACCGCGACGGACACCTCCAAGTTCGGCTTTCCGCTGCGCGATCCGGGAGCGCGTGCGGCGGTGGTCCGCGCCTTCGTGGACCGCCCCTGGCTGACCCGGCTGCACGCGCACGTCGGGTCCCAGGGCTGCCCGCTGGAGCTGATGGCCCAGGGTGTGCGCGAGACGTACGAGCTGGCCGAGGAGATCAACCGCGCCGTCGGCGCACCACGCGTCGACACCCTCGACCTGGGCGGCGGGCTGCCCGTCAACTTCGGCTCCGACGAGGTGACACCCACCTTCCAGGAGTACGCGCGGCTGCTCGCCCGTACCGTCCCCGGACTCTTCGACGGACGGTACGCCCTGGTCACCGAGTTCGGCCGGTCCCTGCTGGCCAAGGCGGGACTGGTGCTGGCCCGCGTCGAGTACGTCAAGAGCGCGGGCGGCCGCCCCATCGCCCTCACCCACGCGGGCGCGCAGCTCGCCGTGCGGACCGTGTTCGCGCCCGGCTCCTGGCCGCTGCGGGTCGCCCCCTACGGCCCGGACGGCGAGGCGAAGAGCGGCCCGGCCACCGCGTGGGACGTCGCCGGGCCCTGCTGCTTCGCCGGGGACCTGGTCGCCACCGGGCACCCGCTCCCGGCCCTGGACGAGGGGGACTACGTGGGCCTGCTGGACACCGGCGCGTACTACTTCTCGACCCCGTTCGGCTACAACAGCCTCCCCCGCCCGGGGGTGTACGGCTTCACGGTCGAGCAGCACGGCGGCCGGTCCGAGGTGCGGTTCGCCACCGTACGGGAGCCCCAGGGGCTCGACTCGATCGTCGCGGAGTCCGGGGGCGCCGCCCGCGACGCGCTGCTCCACCGCCCGGCCCCGGACGGTCCAGACCCGGAGGACCCAGCCCCACGCCCCTGACCACCACCCGGCGACCGGGCGACCGGCCCCGGCGACCGGGCAGGACGGCGGCCGGGCGTCGGGGCGGGGACCCGCCAGGGCACCCCGCCGTACCCGCCCCGGGCGGGCGTGGCCGCCGTACCCCGGCCCCTCGGGCCGTGGCCGTGGCGCCGCGCGACTCGGGCCGGGCCGGGTGTCAGAAGGCGCCGGTGCCGCCGAGCCCCACGGGCCAGCGGGGCCGGAAGGTCCACCGGGTCTGGCTGTACGGACGCTTCCCGAAGCCGAACACCCGGTCCGGGACCACCGTGTACACCTCGGCCGATCCGCCGTCCCCGCCCCCGTGCCAGAACATCCCGTCCCGCACCGTGAAACGCCAGTCCGGGCCGTACTTCGCCACCCAGGCGGCGGCGAGCGCCTCCAACTCCGCCGTGTCCCGCACTCGTTCGGCGGTTCCCTCCAGCACCACGTCGAGGCCGGGCCCGAGCGAGTTCCGGCCGGTGGTCAGCGCGCAGCGGGGCTCCCGCGCCAGGTTGCGCGCCTTGCGCTCCTCCGGGCCCGTGCAGAAGTACGGCCGCTCGTCCCGCCACACCGCCAGCAGCGGGGTGACGTGCGGACGGCCGTCCGGCCGCACCGTCGTCAGCCAGTACAGCTCCGCCTCCGCGAGCAGTTCCCGCGCCTCGGACCACTCGGTCGCGTCCACGTCCGGTTCGCTGTAGCGGAGGTCGAGATGGGAGTGCGGGAGGACAGCGCCCCCGGCCGCCCCGCCCTCCCCCGTCTCCCCCGCCGCCCCCGCCGTCACTGTCTCCGGCGTGCCGGCCGCCGCGCCGCCGTCCCCGCCACCGCCGTCCCTCGTCCCGCCGCTCTCCTGCCGCACCGCGTCCCACGCTCCTCCCGTACCGCTCCCGTCACGGCCGTCGCGCCGCGCGCCGCGTCCGTCACGCCGTGTCCCGGACCGCCGCGCGGCCCGCGCCGTGGCCGTCTTCCACCGCTACCGACCGCGCCCGGCGCCCGAACTCATCGCGGGGACGGCCGGGTCCGGACCGGACGGCCCCGGCAACCCGGCAGCCCGGCAGACACCGGACGGATTCCGTGGTGACCGATGAGTTCCGGCGCGGGCACCGGTCCCTACCGGCGACAACTCACCCCTGACAGCAAGGAGCCCAGAGATGACCGCGAACCCGCCGAACGTGACCGGCGCCGGCCTGATCCTGGCCAGCAGCAAGCCGGAGAAGCTCTCCACCTGGTACCGGGAGCTGCTGGAGCCGCTCGGCGCCGTCTGGGAGGAGCACATGCTCGCCCTCGGGGGCAACATCTACCTCGGCTTCGACCAGCGGGACGACGTCGCCGAGCGCCCCGCCGAGCCCGGCCGGTACCTGTTCAACGTCACCGTCTCGGACATGGCGGAGGCCGAGCGTCAGCTGAACGCCATGAACGTCCGGTGGATCCGCCCGGTCGAGGACTTCGACGCGGGGAAGATCGCGACGGTGGAGGACCCGGACGGCAACTACCTCCAGTTCCTCCAGATCAACGAGCCCGGCTGACCGCACCCCCGAAGCGGCCGTGGGGAGCGTGAGGGGCGGCCGGGCGGCCGGGAGCTCAGGCGGGCTGGCTGCCAGGCGGACGGGCACTTCCCGCCGCCCGGCCGCCGCCCGGCCCACCGGACTCCGCCCACCTCCATCCGCCTCCGCCCGCCGAAGCGGGGGCGGCCGGTTCCGGCTCAGCGGAGGCGGGAGTCGGCGGGCTCGTCCGGTCCACGGGGAACGTCCGCGCCCTCCCGCCGGGTGTTCCCCAGATCGTCGGAGCCCTCGTCCGGGGTCCGGTCACCGCCGCCGTCACCGCCATCACCGCCGTCCCCGTCACCGTCACCGTCGGTGGCGGCGGTGGCGGCGGCGGTATCGGCGGTCCCCGGGGTGGCGGGCGGAACGGGGGCGTCCGGCCCGTCCCCCGTACCCGCCGCGTCCGGGGCTCCCAGCCCGTCCCCCGTCCCGGCCGCGTTCCGCGTCATCGGGGTGTCCGGGGGCCCGGGGTCCGCGCCCCCGGGATCCTCGGCCGGGGGCAGGGTGCGGCGGCGGCGCCGTTTGAGTAGCGCCCACGGTCCGCGCATCGCGGCCACCTCGGTGCCGCCCTCGGAGACCGCCTCGACGGCCGCGCGGGCCACCGGCAGCACACCCTCCCGCCGCGCGGCGTCCGGCCGCTCGTCCTCGCTGGGCCACAGCCCCAACGCCGCGCAGACGGTGGGCAGTACGGCCATCGCCGCCGTCGCGTAGCCCTCGGCCGAGGGATGGTAGCGGTCCGGGCCGAACAGCTCGCGCGGGTTGGCGGCGAACTCCGGGCCCAGCAGGTCACCGAGCGAGACCGTACGCCCGCCCTCCTCGACCACCGCGATGGTCTGCGCCGCCGCGAGCTGGCGGCTGAGCCGCCGCGCGATCCAGCGCAGCGGCTGCGCCACCGGCTCGATCGTCCCCAGGTCGGGGCAGGTCCCGACGACGACGGCACCGCCCGCGGTGCGCAGCCGCGCCACGGCCTCCGAGAGGTGCCGTACCGACCTCGCGGGCGAGGTCCGGTGCGTGACGTCGTTGGCGCCGACCATGATCACGCAGATGTCCGGAGTGTGGGCCGGCCCGTACCCCAGCACCTCCGAGACCTGCCGCTCCAGATCCTCCGACTGGGCACCGGACCGCGCGACGTTGCGCAGCTCGACGGGGCGTTCCGCCACCGCGGAGAGCGCGGAGGCCAGCAGCCCGGCCGGGGTCTGCCGGGCCAGGGTCACCCCCTGACCGGCCGCCGTCGAGTCGCCGAGGAAGGCCAGCCGGAGCGGACGGCCGGGGTGGAGGCCGGTGAAGGCGGTGCCATAGTGCCCGTCGGCGGTGGGCGGAAGACCCGAACCGGCCCTTCCCACCCTTCGTTTGGCCATCTGGATCTCGGTGAAGAGCAGACCGACCACCGCTCCCCCGAGCAGGCCGATCCCTCCGCCCCCGTACGCGGCCGCCGTCGCGATCCGCCGCGCCACTCTCGCGCTTGCCGCCCTGGACATCGGCATCGTGCTGGTCCGCCTCCCGACTGGAGATGCTGAGACATGACAGGAAATAACTGGTGCTGACTGGTTGCTGGCTGGGGACCGCCGGGCACCGTGGACCCCCGCGGCGGGAATGGATGCCTCGCCGTGGCGGAGAATCGATGCGGACGGCCGGAGGGGGGCAAACCCCCTCAAGACTGTGGTGCCCCGCCCAGCCCAGCCCGCAACGCACCCCCGGTGTGCGCGTGTTGCGCAATATGGTGTCGGCACGGCGGCGCGACCGCGCCGTACCGGCCGCAAGCCTCGGTGAGGCGATCCCTACCGCGAACCTGAAAGGCGCTGACCACGGTGCAGTATCACGAGTCGATGATCGAGCTGGTGGGCAACACCCCGCTGCTGAAGCTCAACAGTGTCACGCAGGGTATCGAGGCGACCGTCCTCGCGAAGATCGAATATTTCAATCCGGGCGGCTCCGTGAAGGACCGGATCGCCGTGCGGATGATCGAGGCCGCCGAGGAGTCGGGCGAACTCCGGCCGGGCGGTGTGATCGTGGAGCCCACCTCCGGCAACACCGGCGTGGGGCTCGCCATCGTGGCCCAGCGGAAGGGCTACCGCTGCGTCTTCGTCTGCCCGGACAAGGTCTCGACCGACAAGATCAACGTGCTGCGGGCGTACGGCGCCGAGGTCGTCGTCTGCCCCACCGCCGTCGCCCCCGAGCACCCCGACTCGTACTACAACGTCTCCGACCGGCTGGTCCGTGAGACGCCGGGCGCCTGGAAGCCGGACCAGTACAGCAACCCGAACAACCCGCGCTCGCACTACGAGACGACCGGGCCGGAGCTGTGGAAGCAGACCGAGGGCCGCATCACGCACTTCGTCGCGGGCGTCGGCACCGGCGGCACCATCTCCGGAACCGGCCGCTACCTCAAGGAGATCAGCGAGGGCCGGGTCGAGATCATCGGCGCCGACCCGGAGGGCTCGGTCTACTCGGGCGGCTCCGGGCGCCCCTACCTCGTCGAGGGCGTCGGTGAGGACTTCTGGCCGGACGCGTACGACCGCGAGGTCACCGACCGGATCATCGGCGTCTCGGACAAGGACTCCTTCCAGATGACCCGGCGCCTCGCCCGCGAGGAGGGCCTGCTGGTCGGCGGTTCCTGCGGGATGGCGGTCGTGGGCGCGCTGGAGGCGGCCAAGGACCTCGGCCCCGACGACGTGGTGGTCGTGCTGCTGCCGGACAGCGGCCGGGGCTACCTCAGCAAGATCTTCAACGACGACTGGATGAACGACTACGGCTTCCTGGAGGAGGGCGGCGAGAGCGACGTCCGGGTCGGTGAGGTGCTCCGCCGCAAGGAGGGCCCTATCCCCACCCTCGTCCACATGCACCCCGAGGAGACCGTCGGCGAGGCCATCGACGTGCTGCGCGAGTACGGCGTCTCGCAGATGCCGGTGGTCAAGCCCGGCGCCGGGCACCCGGACGTGATGGCCGCCGAGGTCGTCGGCTCGGTGGTCGAACGGGAGCTGCTGGACGCGCTGTTCGCCCAGCGGGCCTCGCTCGGCGACCCGCTGGAGAAGCACATGTCCGCCCCGCTGCCGCACGTCGGCTCCGGTGAGTCGGTGCCCGAGCTGATGGCGGTGCTCCAGGGCGCCGACGCGGCCGTGGTGCTCGACGAGGGCAAGCCGGTCGGCGTGGTCAGCCGCCAGGACCTCCTCGCCTACCTCGCCTCCGAGGCCAGCTGACCGCTCCCCCGCCCCGCCCCCACCCCGGCTCCGGCCGGTCCCGAGGGGACGGGGCGGGGGCTCGCGCGGAGTTGTCACGGCACCGAAACGCGGGGTTCACCCCGGTCCCGCAGGGTGGAACACGTCGGCGTCCGAGGCCCCCTGGTGCGGCTCCCGGGTCTCGGAACGCCCAGGACACGCGCCCCTGCCCCGAGGCCGGGCGCGCGTCCGGCGGGGACCGCCGTCGTCCCGCCCTGGTGCCACACGGTGTCGTGCCCAGGCCGAGGCGGCCCCCGCCATCTCATCCCGCCCCCGGCACGGCGCCGCCGCGCTCGCGGGGCGGCGCTTCCGTCCCGGGCCTACTCGTCGTCGGGGTCCCCGGCGCGTCCGTGCCCCCGGCCGGGGAACCAACTGCGGCTGGCCTGCACGGCGTTGACGGCGACGATCCCGGTCCAGCAGACGATCAGCCCGGTGACGCCCCCGTACGCCGCCGCGATGGCGGAGAGCGGGATGGCGAGGACGATGGAGGCCACGGCCAGCCCCAGCCGCGCGCCGAGCCCCACCGGGATACCGCTGGACGGGGTCTGCGGGGGCCGGGAGGAGCCGCGCGCCACGATCATCTGCTGCTCCGCCAGCTGACGCCGCACCCGCTTCTCGACCACGCCGTCGACGTGCAGCTCCACCTGCTCCAGGAAGGACTGGACGAGTTCGGCCTCGTACTCGGGCCCGAGCTCCTTGCGCGTCTGGAGCGTCGCGTGGAGCTGCTTTCCCAGCTCGGGGTCGTGGTCGTTCATGGGCCAACAGTACGGTCGGCTCCCCTCTCGCACACGGGGGATAGCCCCCGTCCTCGCCCTCCCACCGTCCCCCCGTCCCCGCACGGTGACCCCTTCGCCGCCCTCGCCGCCCGCCCCGCCGCCGGTTCCCCGCCGCTGGCCGACTCCGCCCTCCGTACCGCCCCCACCCGACGTGGTGGAATGAGCGCGGGGGACGGGGTGCGGGGCCCCACAGGCGGCTGCGGACGCGGGAGGACAGCATGGGCGGCAGCCCCAGTACACGGTTGCTCAGGCTCTGCGAGGGGCACCGGCTGACCCCGGCGCAGCGCCGGATCGCGCACTGCCTGGTCCGGCACGCGCACGAGGCGGCGTTCCTGTCCAGCGTGGAACTGGCCGAGCTGGCCGGCGTCAGCCAGCCCTCGGTGACCCGCTTCGCGGTGGCGCTCGGGTTCGACGGATACCCGGCGCTGCGCCGCGAGTTGCGCGCGGCCGCCCCCGGAGCCGAGGCGCCGCCGGACGCGGGGCGGCCTTCGCGGACCGGCGGCGCCGGACGCGGCGCGGACCCCCGGGACGGCACCGGGGAGGGCGGCGGGGGCACTGGTCCGGCGCGCCCGGGGGGCCCGAGGGGTTCGACGGGAGGCGTGGACGGGATCGCGGCGGAGGGCCACGCCACGGGCGGCGCCGTCAACGCCTACCAGCAGGCCATCGCGGCGGAGATCGACAACCTGCGGCACCTCTCCTCGCTGCTGTCCGACCCGGCGCCGGTGGAGCGGGCCGGGCGGATGCTGGCGACCTCGCGTCCGCTGCTGGTGCTGGGGCTGCGCGCGGCCTCCCCGCAGGCCCGGGGGTTCGCCTACTTCGCGGCCAAGGTGCACCCGGAGGTGCGGCTGCTGGACGAGGGCGGTTCGATGCTGGGCGACCGGATCGACGGGGCGGTCCGCGCGGGCGCCCGTACGCTGCTGTGCTTCGCGCTGCCCCGGCACCCCCGGGAGACGGTGGAGGCCCTGCGGCTGGCGCGGACGGCGGGA
Source organism: Streptomyces sp. AJS327 (assembly GCF_013450295.1). Lineage (GTDB taxonomy): Bacteria > Actinomycetota > Actinomycetes > Streptomycetales > Streptomycetaceae > Streptomyces. Next base: position 120,587 of record NZ_SKBR01000001.1, on the reverse strand, counting down.
CTGGCCGTGGTGACGGTCGCGGACAGCGCCTTCGCGCCGGTGGCGCACCCGGACGACCTGCTGCTCCCGGCGGCGGTGGGCACGGGACTGGCCTTCGACACCGCCTGCGCGCCGATGCTGCTGGGGCGGGCGCTGCTGGAGTCGATGTGCGACAACCTGCCGGAGGCGCAGGCCCGGCTGGAGGACTTCGACACCCGCGCCACCGAGCGGGGACTCTTCCTGGAGTGAGTCCCGCCCCCCGGCCCTCCGCACGCCGAGCACCGGTTGCCGAGCACCGGTTGCCGAGCACCGCCGGGAGCCTGCCTCCGGAGCACGATCCGCGTGACGCGGGACCCGATACGGGAAAGCGCGCGCTTAGAAAAGAGTTCCGCATCACACCGCACGAGCCGTGACCGAGCTTCTACGTACGGGTAACTTCCCACGTAGCCCTGCCCTTCCCCGTCGCACCTCCCGGGAGCCGTGATGCCCGAAGCAGTGATCGTCTCTGCCGCCCGTTCACCGATCGGCCGTGCCTTCAAGGGGTCACTCAAGGACGTCCGCCCGGACGACCTGACCGCCGAGATCGTGCGGGCCGCGCTCGACAAGGTGCCCGAGCTGGACCCCGCGGAGATCGACGACCTGATGCTGGGCTGCGGTCTGCCCGGCGGCGAGCAGGGCCACAACCTCGGCCGCGTGGTCGCCGTACAGCTGGGCATGGACCGGCTCCCCGGCTGCACCGTCACCCGCTACTGCTCCTCCTCTCTCCAGACCACGCGGATGGCGCTGCACGCCATCAAGGCGGGCGAGGGCGACGTCTTCGTATCGGCCGGGGTGGAGACCGTCTCGCGCTCCGTGAACGGCTCCTCGGACGGGATGCCGGGAACCCACAACCCGCTGTTCGCCGACGCGGAGGCCCGTACGGCGGCGCGCGCGGAGCGGGGCGGCGAGGAGTGGACCGACCCGCGCGAGGAGGGCGCGGTCCCGGACGTCTACATGGCCATGGGGCAGACGGCGGAGAACCTGGCCCGGCACAAGGGCGTCACCCGGCGGGAGATGGACGAGTTCGGGGTCCGCTCGCAGAACCTCGCGGAGAAGGCCCTCGCGGACGGCTTCTGGGAGCGCGAGATCACCCCGGTCACCACGCCGGACGGCACCGTGGTGGCGACGGACGACGGCCCGCGCGCGGGTGTCACCCTGGAGGGCGTCGAGGGGCTGAAGCCGGTCTTCCGCCCGGACGGCCGGATCACGGCGGGCAACTGCTGCCCGCTGAACGACGGTGCCGCAGCACTCGTGATCATGTCCGACACCAGGGCGCGGGAGCTGGGCCTGACCCCGCTGGCCCGGGTGGTCTCCACCGGTGTCTCCGGGCTCTCCCCGGAGATCATGGGCTACGGACCCGTGGAGGCCAGCAAGCAGGCGCTCGCACGGGCCGGGATGGCCATCGGCGACATCGACCTGGTGGAGATCAACGAGGCGTTCGCCGCCCAGGTGATCCCCTCGTACCAGGACCTCGGCATCGAGCTGGACCGGCTGAACGTCAACGGCGGCGCGATCGCCGTCGGCCACCCCTTCGGCATGACGGGCGCGCGCATCACCACCACGCTGCTCAACTCCCTCCAGTGGCACGACAAGCAGTTCGGCCTGGAGACCATGTGCGTGGGTGGTGGCCAGGGCATGGCGATGGTGCTGGAGCGGCTGAGCTGACCTCCGGGTCACCGGCCCCCGGGTGCTGGTTCCGGGTCCCGGGGCCGGGTCCCGGGGCCGGGTCCCGGCCGCGTGGTCGGGAACGATCACTCCCGTACGTCTCCGGGTTCGCCCGGCAACCAGCCGAAACCGGGATGACAGGAAACGATCGCCCCGTCCCGGATTCGGCACCGGACCGGTGATCCCCGACGGCCAGATCGGGCCGTCGGGCGGCGGCCCGATGTGACATATCCCCAAGGGGTTCAACATCTCCGCAGGTCATAGCGGTGTTCACGAAATCTCGACCGCCCACCACTGTCCCATTCCAGGCGTTTTGCACTACGGTCGAAAAGCTTTCGCATATGAAAGCCGCTGGAGGAATTCAGGGGGAACAAGACCGAACCCGGGAGTACGTCCGTGAGCGCCATACCCCTCACCCTGCTGATAGCCATCGCGACGACGGCGACGGCGGCGACGGCTCTGGGCGGTGCGGCCCTGCTCACCGCTCGCGGCGCGCGGCGCGAGCTGGCGGAGCTGCGCGCCGAGCTGGCGGCCGCGCGTCCCGGTACCGGCCCCCGGGCGACCGCCCTCCCGCACGCCCGGAGCACCTCCCCCACCGCGCCCGGCGCCTCCACCCCCGCGGCCCACCCCGAGGACGACCCCCGCGGCGCCACCCTCGCGGAGATCCGCGCCGCCGTCGCCGAGGCGCTGGCCGAGGAGCGCGAGCGCGAACTCGCGGAGGCCCGCGCGTTCTGGGCGGCCCGGGAGGCCCGCGACTCGGACGGCGGTTCCCTGCTCGCCGGGCACGGCGTCGAGTACGAGGTGGCTCCCGAGATCACCGGCCTCGACGCGGCGCTGCTGGACTCCCCGCTCCCCGAGCGGCCGGACCAGGCCCCGGACGAGGCGGACGGCGGCGAGGGCGAGGTCTTCATCCCCCGCCAGCCCGAACAGGACGGACTGCCCAGCCGCCCGGCACCCCGGCCCGACGCGGCCGAACGGACCGAGCCCGCGGAGCGGCCGGCGGCGGGCGAGGAGGGCACCGCCTCGCCCGGCCCGCGCGACGAGTCCGCCGAGCTGGCGGCGGCCCGCCGCCGTCACCCCTCGCACCCCGACTTCACCGTCACCGGGGAGCCCCGCGTGCCCGGTCCCGCCGCGTCCGGCGGCGCGTCCGCGCCGCACCACGAGCGGACCGTAGCGCGCCTCACCGAACTCGCCCAGGCCCGCACTCCGCTGGCCGACGTACGGCCGGGGCCGCTCGGCAGCCTGGATGTCTACCACTTCGCGGACGGCAGCACCGTCTGCCTGTCCCCCGGCCACCCCGAGACGAGCGAACGGCTCGCGCGGGCGCTGCGCGGCGGGGACGCGCCGTTCCTGATGGGAGGCAGCGGGGTCTCCGGCTCCTACGCCCTGACCTTCTCCTACGGGCACAGCGAGACGGCGTACCTGCTGGCGGACCGGGTCATCACCTCACCCTGACCCGGGCGTCACGGCCGGGCGTCACCGGCCGGGGCGTCACGGCCGGGGCGAAGGGACCCGGGCGTCACCCCACCCGGAGCAGGGTCTCCCGCACCAGCCGCAGGGCGTCGGCCCGTTCGGCCTCCACCGCGTCACCGTCCTCGGCGGACGTCCCGTCGGCGGGCTGGCCTTCCAGGGCGAGCGCCAGGTCGTGACCGGCGACGGCCACCTGGTCCCCGACGGCGAACAACCCCTCGTCGGGCAGCCACGCGGGCTCACGGTGCGGGAACTCCCGGCGCTGCGCCCGCGTCGCCAACTCCCTGGCGAGGGCGAGCCCCTCGGCCGCCGCACCTCGGCGGAGCCTGCTCTCCGGCAGCGCGCGCAGCCGATCGGCGAGCCGGTCTACCTCCGACAGCAGCTCCGTCGTATCTCCCATCGCGCAACCCTATGCGCCGCCGACGGAGTGTTGCCATCGGCGGGGCGCTCAGGCAACGTGGCGTCAAGGCTCAACCAGAAGCGTCGGAGGCGCCGATGTCCCAAGTCTTCTCCGAAGAGACCCACCGGAATCTGCTGTCCCGCATTCCCCACTGCACCGGCCGTGAAGTATCCGACTGGCTGCGCACGGTTGACGACGGCCCAGCGCTCGTCCGTTTCGAGGAGAAGGTGAGCTGGCTGCGAGGCGAACACGACCTCGCCTACGGCCACGCGAAAGCGATCATTCACGAACACGACCTGCGGCGCGCCGCCCGCAACCTGTAGGGCGGCGCCGCACCCGGCGCCCAGCCCCTGACGGCGACTCCCCCGGTACCGCCCCCGGGCATCCACCCGGGCGGACCGCCGGAGCGGGAGCCCCCGGCGGACGCCGCCAACGACGCGTCCCCGTGGCTGGAGAGACGAAAGGACCCGTGAGGCAACGGCCTTCACGGGTCCTTTCGTTGTCACGCTCACCGGTGGGCGCGCGGGCGCCGGGCGTCCGCGGACGCCATGGCGTCAATCGCCCTGGAGCAGCGCGATGAGGCGCAGGAACTCCAGGTAGATCCAGACCAGGGTCAGGGTCAGCCCGAAGGCGGCCAGCCAGGACTCCTCCTTGGGGGCGCCGTAGGCGATGCCGTCCTCGACCTGCTTGAAGTCGAGGGCCAGGAAGCAGGCGCCGAGCACGATGCCGATGACGCCGAAGAGGATGCCCAGTCCGCCGCTGCGGAAGCCGAGGCCGTCGCCACCACCGAAGACCGCGAACAGCATGTTCACGCCCATCAGCAGCACGAAGCCGAGCGCGGCGGCCACGACGAAGCGGTAGAACCGCTGGGTGACCCGGATGATCCGCGTCTTGTACATGACGAGGACGGCGGTGAAGACCGCCATGGTGCCCAGCACCGCCTGCATCGCGGCGCCACTGGCGATCCGGCTGTCGACGAAGTTGCTGATCGCGCCGAGGAACAGGCCCTCGAAGACCGCGTACGTCAGGATCAGCGCGGGGGAGGCCGAGCGCTTGAAGGACTGGACGAGCGCCAGCACCATCGCGATCAGCGCGGCGCCGATCGCCAGCCCCAGCGAGAGGTCCATGATCCAGGCCGCGGCGGCGGCCACGACCACCAGACCGACCGTCGCGCCGGTACGGGCGACGACGTCGTCAATCGTCATGCGCCCCGCGTGGGGCGCGGCGGGCGGGGCGGCGGGCGGCTGACCGGGCGCCTGGGGCTGCGCGTACGGGTTGGTCGCGTACGGATTCCCGGCCTGCGGCTGAGGTCCGGCGTTGAATCCCGCCTGGCCGTTGTCGCGGGTGAATCCCTGTCGCGAGAAGACCGGGTTGCTGCTCCTCATCTCACTCCTCCATGGCCGCACGGCACGGCCTTGCGTCCAGAGTAATGCGTTAGCAAAACCAGCACGTTACTGCACAGGGAGGAACGAAGAAAAGAGACATGATTGTTCCCCCCGACGGCCACTCGTTCCGGGGGTGTTCCCGTCCTCGCGGCACCCCTTCACCGTATCGGGCACCCGGAGGGAGCGGGCCTCTGCGCACCGCTACCCAGCCGAACCCCGTCCGACACCCGCCGGATGACCCTCCGGCACCAGCCCGTGGCCGGGCGGCGGGGCCACGGTGGCGCGCCCGTGACATCACCCACACCACCCCGCCCGTCCCGCTCCACCCCCTCCCGTCCGCGCCCCACCCCACCCCGACGGCCCCCGCGCCCGCGCCCACCACGCCCCGCGCCCACCACGTCCCGTCTCCCGCCACCCCGGCCAGACCGGCGGACCCTCGGGCCGCCGCCCCCGGCCCGCCCCCGTTCGGCCCCCGTTCGGCCCGTTCGGTCTCCCCCGCCCCGGGGGACGCGTTCCCGGGAGGCGCGGACCCCGGGCACCCGCTCCACGGGCCGGTACGCCGGGTCGCCCAACCCGGCCCCGTGGGCGGGATGTTGGGTTCCGCGCCGAGCCCGGCCGGTGAGTGGGGAGCTGAGGGAGCATTGAGCGCGAGCGCCACCGCGGACGACGAACCGAACAGCGGAGCACCGGAACGGCCCCACCGCTCCCAGCGGACGTACGACCGGGTCCGCGCGCGGCTGCGCCGGGCCCGGCAGACCCGGGGACCCGAACGGGAGACCCTGGTGCTGCTCCTCAAGAGCGGGGTCGCCGGGGTGCTCGCCTGGGTCCTCGCCGAGTACGTCGTCGCCTCGCCCCAGCCCACCTACGCGCCCTTCACCGCGCTGCTGGTGGTGCAGTCGACCGCGTACCGCTCGGTGCTCCAGTCCGTCCGCTACATCGCGGCCGTCCTCCTCGGGGTCCTGGCCGCCGGGGCGGCCGGTCCGCTCCTGGGCCAGAACCCGGGGGCCTTCGCCGCCATGCTCGCCGTCACCCTGCTCATCGGACGCTGGCGACGGCTGGGCAGTCAGGGCGTGCAGGTGTCCGTCGCGGGCGTCTTCGCGTACAACGCGCTCTCCGGCAGCTACCAGTCCATGCTCTGGCAGATCATCATGATGGCGCTGCTGGGCGCGATGGTCGGTATCGCGGTCGCGGTGCTGCTCTTCCCGCCGCTGCGGCACACCACCGCCGCCCGGGGCATCCGCGAACTCGCGCGGTCGCTGCGCGTGCTGCTCCGGGACATCGGGTCCGGGCTCGACGGCGGTCTGCCCGAGCGGGACACGGTGGCGGACTGGCTGCACCGCGCCCGCCGACTCGACCACACCGTCGCGCAGGCCAGGGACGCGGTGGAACGGGGCGCCGAGAGCGTGGTCTACAACCCCCGGCGGCTGCTGCGCCGGGACACCCCGGTGGTCTTCGCCGGATACCGCGTCCTCGTCGAGGGGCTGGGCCGGGCCGCCGAGCAGATCCGCAGCATCTGCTACGGCCTCCTGCGGATCATCGACGAGGAACAGGGGCCGCCCGCCCCCGACAGCGCCTTCCTGCGCGCGTACGGGAGGCTCGTCGGCGACCTGTCAGAAGCCACCCAACTGATCGGCGCCGAGGACGAACAGGACGGCGGCAACCCGCTGCTCCGCACCCTGGACCAGGCGCGCGAACGCCACCACGAGCTGGCCTCCGGCGGCACGGACGGCTCCGGGGCCTGGCTCAGCCAGGGACTGCTGCTCACCGACACCGACCGGCTGATCCAGGAGTTCGCCTCCGCGCACTCCGAGGGCGGCGCCCAGCCCCCACCCGAGGACGACGACAGCAGCGACGGCGGGGTGGGGAGGGGTGGGGAAGGGAGGGCAGGACCGGCTCCTCGGGAACGGGGACAAGGGAGGGACCGCCGAGCACGGGGAGCGCGCGGGAAACCGGGAGAACGCGGAGATCGAGGAGATCGAGGAGATCGCGGAGATCGCGGAGATCGCGGAGATCGCGGAGATCGAGGAGATCGCGGAGATCGAGGAGATCGCGGAGAACAGCGAGGACGGCGGGAACCGGGTGGCGGGGACGGGGCGGGCTGACCGCCAGAGACCGCCCGGGGTCGGCCTCCCAGCGAACCCGGCGGACCAGCAGACCCGGCGGACCGGCTCGACCGGCCGGACCAGATCGCCCGAGCGAACCAGCCAGACCGAGCGGACGAGGTGGATCCGGCCGACCCGAGCGACCTGCCGCCCCGAGCGACCCGGGCGGACCGACGCGCTGACCTCAGGGGTGGCCGTGCGGGCCCGGCGCCTCACCCCGCTCAGCGGAAGCATCGGAGGAACCCCGTGAACCGGCTGGACCGGCTGCACCGGGAGCGTCGGGGGCCCCGGGGGAACCCGGAGAACCAGGTGGGCCGGGAGCACCCGAGGGCCCCCTGGTGGGCGAGGATCCGGGAGTCTCGGGAGTACGGGGGGAGTTGGACGGGCGGGGCGAAACGGGCGAGCCAGGGGGGCTGGGCGAGTCGCGGGAGACGGGCGGGCCGGGGTCGTCCGGCTCGCCTCCCTGGTCCCCGTCGATCTCCTCGCGGACCCGGCGGCAGGCTCCGGCGATGAGCCGGGAGACGTGCATCTGGGAGATGCCCAGCTGCCGGGCGATCCCCGACTGCGTCATCTCCCGGAAGAAGCGCAGGTAGAGGATGTACTGTTCGCGCTCCGGGAGACAGCGCAGGCGGCTCTTGACCGCCTCCCGGTCGATGACGTGCTCGTAGTCCGCCTCCTGCACGCTGAGTGAGTCGAGCAGGCTGTAGCCGTTGTCCGCGCCGGGCACCTCCGCGTCCAGCGAGAGCGAACTGAAGCCGTGCAGCGCCTCCAGTCCCAGCTGGACGTCCTCCTCCGACAGCCGCGCGTGCTCGGCGAGCTGCGCCACCGTCGGCGCGCGGCTGCCCCCGCTCAGGTCCTGCATGCTCACCCGGACCCGATTCCGCAGGTTCTGCACCCGGCGGGGCACGTGCACGTCCCACAGGTTGTCCCGGAAGTGCCGCTTCAACTCCCCGTAGATGGTGGGGATCGCGTACGACTCGAAGGCGCAGCCCCGGGACGGGTTGTACCCCTCGACGGCCTTGACCAGCGCGAGCGCCGCGATCTGCTCCAGATCCTCCAGCGCCTCGCCCCGGTTGCGGTACTTCCGTGCCAGCCGGTAGGCCATGGGCAGCCAGGCGGCGGCCACCTCCTGCTGGAGCCTGCGCTTTTCCGCGCCGTCCGGAAGCCGTTCCAGCCGGGCGAAGTCGGCGGCCGTGTCCGGCGCGTCATGGTGACTGTGCCGGGAGCGGCGCGCCCTGGGCCGCGATTGCCCTGTGGTGGCCATGAAGCCTCACTCTCGTGTCACGCGTCCGCGCCCTCGGGGCCACGGCGCTGACAGTGCGGTGTTCGGGGCCCGCGCCCTCGGCCGGGCGGCCGTCTCGTCGACGGCGGTGACTCGCTCGGGGAGTCGGCCGGGGCACCGGGCACACCGACGTCAGAACACCTGTCCCACCATGACAGCGACCGCCGTACCCGGCACCCGGAGACGGCCCGGTAGCCCGCGGAAAACCCCCGCTGACCAGCGCCGGGGCAGGTTCCCGGCCCCCGGCGGACGGCACGGGGCGGACCCCGGCGCCACGGAGCGCGACCCGCGACTCGGTAGGAAACGCGACTCATACGGACGCGACCCGCGCGGAACGCACCGGAGTCACCGCGGGACGCTCCGGGGCGGACGCGGTCGGGGACGTCCCGAGCGGGCGGAAAACCGGGAGGGGGTCCGGAACGCCCGGAGCGGCCGGGACGAGAACCCGGGTGCCGGGCACCGCTCGCGAAACGTCCCGAGAGGAGCGGAGAGGAGGAGACAGAAGCAGGAGAAGGGGCACGAGGACCGGGCGGAGACAGGAGCGGCCCGCTACACGGCACGATGGCCCGCGCGGTGCACGGGCCATCGGGGGATACGGCGGGACGCCGGTGACGTCAGGGGTGGACGCGGCGGTTCGCACGCGGGGTGCCCGCGTGCCGTGGGGAGCGCGAGACGGTGTGCGCCAGGTCGAGTTGGCAGACGAGCTGGTGGAAGCAGAGCAGCACGGTGATGGGCGGGAGTCCGGCGACGGTGATCCCGGCGGGCGTGTGCGGGGCGCTGATGACGCACAGCACCATCGCGACGACCGCGAAGAACACCACGACCAGCCAGGAGTGCTTGGCACGGCGCCGGTCCGCGTGGTTCCGCAGGACGGAGAGGGTCGCGGCCACCCAGGGGGCGTAGATCAGCAGGGGCCACAACTCGGCCATGACCGGCGGCCCGGTGTCGGCGGCCAGCCGCCGCAGCGGCTCGTAGGAGACGATCGCACCCAGCACGCTCACCAGCACCATGATCAGCGCCGTGAGCACCACCGAGGTGAGACTCAGTACCCCCTGCCAGGTCAGCGAGGACCCCTCGCGGTCGCCCTGCTCGGCCTGCCGGTTCCGGCGCTTGCGGTGCCGCCCGAGCACGTGGGGGCAGTCCGATCTGGGCTGAACGAAGCGTTCCGGGGTGTCGAGGAGGCGGGCCAGCGCCGCTTCCAGCCCTTCGCGGTCATCGTCCCGCGTGTTCCGGACGGGCCGGGCTTCCGGGACAACGTCGGACGGGCAGACGGCGGTCTGCTTGGACCAGGTGTCCGACGGCGAGGTGGTGGCGGACATGTCGTCCGGGATGCGGAACTCCACGGTGTCGTGTGGGCTTCCGGCATACGGGAAGTGAGACGCGAAGGGCTGGGTTTCGTGCAAGGCTTTCCCTGTCTCGGGGAGGGTGCGACGCGAGGCGACGGTGGACTGTGCGGCGGACGGCTTGACGTGACGGTGGTGATCAGCCCCTGTCTGAACAACCGCGGTCCACGGGGCTGCGGCGATTCCATATCCGCAGGAAGCCGTCGAGAATTCCGCCGCACAGTCCGGGCTTTCCACTCCGCGGACGCCCCGGCACCACGCCCTGCGGGCTGTTGGCGTCGGGGGATACACCGGGCGATCGTGGGCACGATCCACCCGGCGGACGGAGCGCGCCGCCCGGAGAGCGGAAGGCGCGGAGCACGGTCTCAGGCACATACCCACCAACGAGCGTGCGACGCACGGGGAAACGTGGCAAACGGGGTACATGCCTGGTATTCGAGAGGGGCGTTCGTACCTCAACTCCCCAATCGCCACGTGTGTTTGAGCGACACGTAGCGGAACGGAGGGCTGCGCCATCCGGGGGAGCCCGCCGCCGCCCCGCGGGACGGCCCGTCCGGTCCGCCTTCCGGCGCCAGGGGCCGCCCCCGCACGGGTCGCCACGAGGACCTCCCCCGGCCCGCGTCCCTCCAGGTGGGCCCGTCGCCTCGGCGGCCCCCGCCGGACGAGCGGACGGGGCCGGAGCCTGCCCCGCCGGCGGTTCGCCGCCCGCCGGTCACCGCCGACGGGCTGTGCGCGGAGCGTCGTCCCCTCGCGTCGGCGGCCGGAAGCCCGCTCGGACGCGAGCGCCCCCTCCCCACCGCCCACGCCCTCCCCGCAGCGGCGCCCCGGCACCGCCGGGCACCCGGCGTTCCGGAACACCGCCAGTGGCCGGTCTCCGCGTACGGCCACGGTTTGCGCCCTCCGGAGGCGTGTTACCCGGTCCCGCACGGCCCGTGGGCGGGCCGCGTCGCCCGCCGAGGGCGCGGGCACCGCACCGCCCGGCACCGGGAACGCGGTGCCGCGAGACCGCACGACGTGAGAATGAGGCGGAACGACATGACCACAGCAGTGAACGACATGGTGCGCACCTACCCCGCCGACCTGGGAGGGGTGAACCGCGAGAAGCTCACCCGCTGCATCCAGGAGTGCCTGGCCTGTTCCCAGGCGTGTACCGCCTGCGCCGACGCCTGTCTGGCCGAGCCGCACGTCGTCGAGCTGGTCAAGTGCGTCCGTACCGATCTGGACTGCGCGGACATCTGCGACGTGACCGGCCGGGTGCTCTCCCGGCACACGGGCTACGACGCCAACATCACCCTCTCCCAGCTACGGGCCTGTGCCACGGCCTGCCGCTCGTGCGCGGACGAGTGCGAGCTGCACGGCGACCGTCACGAGCACTGCCGGATCTGCGCCGAGGCCTGCCGCCGGTGTGAACGCGCCTGTGACGAACTGCTGTTGGCTATGAGCTGACCTGAGCTGACTCAGCGCGGAACCCGACTCCCACCCGCCGGCCCCGCTCCTCGCCCGAGCCCGCGTGCCCCAACGCGGCGGCACGGAACCCCGGTTGGTGATCGATCGCGCCCTTCGTGGTCGATCGGTCCCTGCGCGGTCGATCCTTCCCCGCGTCGTCGATCGGCCCCTGCGTGCCGGTCGTGTCCAACGCCCGTCGCTCGTCGGTCACTTGCCGCGCGTCAGGGCCGACGGCGGTGTGGCGGGGCGGAGGTGCGTCGCGTGGGTACGGGCGCTGGGTCTCAGCCCATCGGCCGGCCGGCCACCGCGCCGGGCGCCGCCCCGGGTGCCGAAGCTGGTCTGACCACCATGAACGCCTGGTCCTCCACGGCGCGCAGGCCGGTCTCCCGGCCGAAGAGCGGCGCCACCACCGGTGGGAAGAGGTGGTAACTCGACACCGAGGAGGGGACGTTGAGGATGCTCGGGGTGTCCACGAAGAACGGCAGCTCGTTCGCGAGGTAGTCCAGCCCCGCCCGGAGCTGCCGCGGATCCGGCTCGTCACTGTCCGACGCCTCCTTGGCCAGCAGGAAACGCGTGACCATGAACTCGCAGGCGTCGATGAAGTCCTGGTCGCCGCGGAGCGCCTCGTCGACGCGTTCGCGCAGGACGCGGTACTCCGGGACCTGGAGGAAGTCCGAGAGCAGGTGGTGCCGTGGGAGCGGCGCGGCGTCCGAGACGGCCGCGGTGGCCTGCCGGACGCGCCGCAGCACGCTCTTGACGCGGCGCTTCGCCCGGCGCGCGGCCTCCTCGGGCTCCTCACCGTTGGCGATGAGCATGCTGTCGATGTGGGTGTCGGCGCAGACCAGGTCGATCTGCTGGAAGTTGCGCTGGGCCCAGCGGAGGAGCGCGACCATGCGGTCGGCGCTGAAGTAGCTGTTCCCGGTGCTGACGCCGATCAGGACGTGGTGGCCCCGGCGCCAGATCATCCGGCTTCGGTGGTCGAACGGCTGCACCACGAAATCAGCCACGAGATCCAGCGGGTCCGCGTAGTCCATGGTTGCGCACTCCTTCTGCGGGATCCGTCCTCCAGGCGGCGCGAGGCGTACGCGGAGGGCGGGCACGGGTAGCCACCCCCGAGTCGTTCAGCCGGCACGCGGGGGCTGGTGGGACGGTGGGCGCACGCCTCGCCCGCGGCGGACCGGGCCGGAAGCTCGGTCCGGGGCGGCGTGCTGGAGAGTCTGGGTCGGTGTCGGGGAGCGGCGACCGCCCCCGGAACGTGGGTGGTTGGGGCTCCGGGCGGACATCCCGGCCGAAGCCCGGGAGGTCGCGCGGCGGGCGTGCCGCCCCGAACACGGCGGAGCGGACGGGGAGTCAGAGGTCATGGAGCGAGGGAGCGGCCCACATCGCCCTCTCTCGGAGTCAGTTGACCCGTGGGCACGTCCGGCACCTTTCGTTCCGCCGGGGTTGAGGCGTGGGGTTCGTGCGAGACGGGTCGGGCGAGAGGTGCCCCTCGCGGGCGGTGCCGCACGGGAGGTGGACCGAGCGGGAGCGGAACCCGCCGGAGTCCGGCACCGTGGCGCCGTGGGAGCCACTACTGGTGGGCGGCGGAGGTGAGTTGGGGCGGACACGGGGACCTGGCACCGCCACGGCGGTTGGGGGCCACGTTCCGGCGAGTACGGGATGGTGGTGCACGGCCCTCCCGCGCCCGGCGGGGAGGAGCCGGGCCCCCGGCGAGAGGGCCGTGGCCCGGCTCAGACGGAGACGCTCGGAGTCCGCTCCTCCGCGCCCTCCTTCACGATCCGGGCCATCCGGAGGCATACGTCGTCCAGGAACTCCTCGACGGACTGCCCGTTCTGCGCCCCGGACACCGTGCGCTCCAACTCGTCCCGGAGTTCCGCGAGTCGGGGATCGAGTTCGGCGTGTTCCGCCAGCACCTCCAGAGTGCGCCGGGCACTGTCCATACACCGGAAAATGCCGTAGTACGCGGGTTCTTCCACCAGTCCGCTGGCGCAACTCAGCAAGTGCCCGGCGAGCAGGACCAGATCCTCATGGAGTCGTGGGGGGAGTGCCTTGTCCGAAGGCTTCATAACTGACCACTTCTTCTTGCGGGAGACGGATCGATCGCTCGGGCTCGCGGGCGGGACGCCCTACGGGCACCAGGAGCGCGGGCTCGACATGGGGTGGCAGATCGAGGAGTAGGGCCAGCGGGGCGGTACGGAAACTGCTGATCGGGCAGCCGCCCAGACCGTGTGCGTGCGCGGCGAGCAGGAAGTTCTGCACGGCCATCGCCACGCACATCTTGCCGACCCGCCGAACGATGGGGTCGTCCTTGCCGCGCAGGTTGTCGGCGCACGCCACCAGCAGCAGCGTCGGCGCGCCGATGACTCCGGGCGCGAAGGCCCGGACACGGCGCAGGTTTCCGGGATCCCGCACGACGACGAAGGACCACGCCTGCTTGTTGCCACCGGAAGGGGCGGCCAGCATCGCGGTCACGAGGGTCCGCACGGTCTCGTCCGAGATGGGTTCCGCGGTATAGCTGCGCACCGCGCTCCGGGATCGCTGCACATCCACGAACTGCTCGGGGGACAGCGCGGATGCGGACGCCTGAGATGCAATGTCTACAACCACGTCTCTGGTATATCCCACGTACGGACTCATCACGCGCACTCACAGCGATATACGATTACATCTCACCTTTCCGAGTGACAACGAAACCACACCGCCCCAGGCCTGCGCGGGAGTTGGCTTTCAAACGGCCTTTACCGTTCACAACAGCGGTGGTGCGACTCGGATGTGGACAGGAAATGTTCCGTCCGAAAACAACATCTCAGCACCCCTCCGGTGGAAGCGCCGCCCACGATCCGCCGCGCGCCCGCGCGTGTCACCGAACGCGCCCCGCACACCGTCGAGTCACGCACCTTCCCGGAGCACGCGACGCGCCCCGCCACACCGCCCGCCCGCACCCGCGCGACTCGGGGCCCTCCGCCTCCGGTGCCCGCCGGTGGCGGCACCGCGGTGCATACGGAGGCCAACCGACGGGTATGGCAGGGGCGTTGGGCCAGCCGACGGGCCGCCTGGTCCGGGCCGCCACCCAGAGTCGAAGCCGTTGACCGATAGACGATCCCCTATGGATCGGCGTCCGCTTCGAATCAGAAGTCCCTTGATCTGGAATCCCGCACTGACGAGGATCGTCATGTCGGGGGAACGACCGGCCGTCCATCGCCCACCGTGGCGCACCACCCGGGACGCGGTGGACGACCGTCCCCCGGAAACCGCGGACCGCCTGGTGAACTCGGCTGGCTGGGCCGCGCGGTGGGCTGACGACCGCTCAGCGGCCCACCGGATTCGGACGGTCGAAGTCCACCCGTGGTCCGGCTCCGGCGCCGGGGGAAGTTCATGCCGGAGCCGGACCACGGGCGACGCGAGCGAGGCGCCCCGAGCCACCCCGACGGGCACCCGCCATGGGGGATCGCGTCAGGCGCGGACCGAGGGGACGGTACGCGCGCCCGGCGCCGCCCGCGCGATGTGGCAGCCCCTGCCACGTCTCGGCGGGCGGCGCCCTGGGGTACCACCTCCGGCGACCGCCGCCGCGTGCGGCCGACCAGGCCCCGGTCCGGGCTCCCACTCCCGGCCCCGTCCCGGCCCGGGCTCCCACTCTCGTCGTAGTAGCGGGCCCCGGCGCGCGCGCCGCGCCGCGTCACCGCCCGCCGAGTGGCCGGAGACCGGGGCCGGGCGATGATCGCGGCAACTTCTCGCGCTCCGGGGGGTAGTTCGGCTATACCTTCTCCTCCACGACCATGAGCGGAACAGATGTCCGGACAGCGCGATCGCACGGGAGTCCCGGCCCCCGGTCGCGACACGGCCTCCCGGAACGGGTGCGCTTCCCGGCCCGGCGAGCGGTCCCCCGGTCGCTCCCGCCCCTGCTCGACAACGACATCGCAGTCATTCACCGAGGAGCCAGCCATGCCCCACGCCGCCTACACCCCGCCGCCGCCCGAGTGCCACTGGATCGAAGGCGGGGTCATGGCAACTCTCAACTCGGCGGCGGACCTCAGCTCACTCGGCCAGTGGGCGACCATGGCCACCGGACTCTGGTACGACGACGCCAACGGCAGTGGCTGGGAGATCAGTTGGGTTGAGGGCGACCGGGCAGTACTGAGCGGCTACGACGTGGAGCACAGCGAACCGCTCAAGGAGGACGAGCTGCTGACCGGCGCCCCGGACTGGGCCGCCTACTGCTTCCAGGAGCAGCGGATGGACCCCGTGGGCTTCTGCTTCTGGTGGGAGGACGGGAGTTGGCGCTGTGCGGGCTCCGCGGTGGAGACCAACGGCACGCACATCGCGGGACGTCCGATGGACTCGGGGAAGCGACTCGCCGACCGGCTCGCGGAGTTCCTCACGCGCGACGACCAGGACAGCCTGAACGAGGTGCAGCGACGCCTCGACGAGCTGCTGATGGCGGCGGGTGAAGGACGCCTGGACGAGGGGGAGTTGGGCTCGGCACTGGAGATGCTGGCCGACCGGTCCCAGCACGATGTCGGCGCCGGACTCGCGACGGCGACGCTGCTCGGCTTCACTCCTGGCAGCCAGCGCCGCGAGATACCGGTGCTCTGACCCGGTACGCGCGTGCGACGCGGCCCGGGGGCGAGGACGCCCCGTCCCCGGGCAACGGCCCCCCACTCCCGGGACCACGCTCCCCGGCGCGGAAGGCGTCACCGCCGCACGGATCGGACCCCGGTGAGGACACGCGAACCGGACGGAGCCGGGACGGGACCGGTTCGGGCGATGACTTCCGACGGTGGGCGTGGTCTCCCTCCTCGTCCGGTGCACGGCGCACCGGGTGGTGTGCCCGAGCGGCCGTACGGGTCCGTCGCGCGGGGCACCAGCGACGAGCGGAGGAGAGCCCATGATCATCATTGCCGGAAGCCTGCGCGTGGCCACCGAGACCCGGGACGCCTACCTGGCGGGCTGTCGGTCGGTGACGGAGCTGGCGAGAAGTGCTCCGGGCTGTCTCGACTTCGCGTTGAGCCCCGACCCGGTGGACCCCGGGAGGGTCAACGTGTACGAGCGCTGGGAGTCCGACGCGGCGCTGGAGCGGTTTCGGAAGGCCGACGCCCCCGCCCAGGAGGAGGTGGGCGAGTTCCTGGAGGCGACGGTCCAGCGGTACCGGATCTCCGGCGTCGAGGCGCCGTAGCGGCTCGCGCCGTTCAAACCCGGCGCGCTGGAATCGGACCGCGCTCTCGCCCGTCCGTGTTCGGTTTCCTGCGACATCCGATCGGTCAGCCGGACAGGGAGACCGTTTTCCGCACACCGTGGACTCCACGCTTTTGCAGGAACGGTAATCCCCGTCGATGGATCAGGGAAATACTCGCGGGGGGGTTCCGGGAAACTCCACGAGCCCTGGGAGAACTCCGGGAAGCACCTGGGGAACTCCGGGGAACTTCCAGAAAGGGGCCGGCCTCCCCGAGAGGGCCGGGGAGGCCGGGACACGTGCGCGGGAACGCGGCGACATCTCCGCGCACGCGGCTTTTCACTATGCGGTTGCGCCGTACACGGCTGTCCTGTGCGGTGGCGGCACGCGGGCACCCGGTGCGCTCACCCCGACGGGGTGACCGCACCGTGGTACGCCGCCGGGCGGCTCTCCCGCCCGGAACCTACCGCTGGAACCGGAACTTCTGGTTCGCCGCGTTGGTGCAGCGGTACTGGATGATCCGCGCGCGATCAGCGTGCGAAGCCCGCTCCACGTCCAGACACTTGTTGGCGAACGTCTTGATCCGGTACTGGCCACGACCAGCACGCTCCACCCGGAACTTCTGGTTCGCCCCGTTGGTGCAGCGGTACTGGATGATCCGCGCGCGATCAGCGTGCGAAGCCCGCTCCACGTCCAGACACTTGTTGGCGAACGTCTTGATCCGGTACTGGCCACGACCAGCACGCTCGAAGCGGAACTTCTGGTTCGGCGCGTTATGGCAGCGGTACTGGATGATCGGCGCGCGATCAGCGTGCGAACGGCGGGCCACGTCCAGGCACTTGTTGGCGAAGGTCCTGATCCGTACCGACTGGAGCTGCTGGGCGGACCGCCCCTGCTCGCTGGCGCGCTGCTCCTGGGGAGCGGTGGCGGCGGCTTGTGGCGAGGAGACCATGGCGCCTCCGGCCGCGATGGCGACCGCCATCGTGCCGGTGGCCACGCCGCGGATAATCGAGCGAGTACTCACGGAACCACACCTTTCTTTTTGTTTGTCGATTCCGGACGTCTGGCGGCTCTTTCTGACGTGACGTCCCGAGCCTCTTCCGAAATCCCCGTTTCCGGGGACCCCGTCGAAACCGATGGAATCTGCTGAGGAGAATCCAACGCGCTCCGGCGAATGGGAATAGCCCTCTTCGCTGCTTCACCCCTAAGGGTGGTCCCGCATTTCGAAACGGAGATTCGGGCGTTCCGTCGCAGCAGTGGGAGCTTCAGGTCGTGCGAGCCGGGCGCGGATGGCGGGAGGTCGTCCTCTCCGTCACCCGAAGAGGGGGTTTGGTCCGGGTGAGGGCCGCGGGAGCAGGGCGGGTCCGTCTCAACTCGACACCCCTGTCGCGGAGTTGACCGGCGGCCCACGACCCGGCGGCCATTCGCCGCCGAACGGGCGCCCCCTAGCGCGGGCGCATACGCGGGCATCGCGCGGGAGCCGGAACCACGGCCCGCTCCAGGAACGCACGCGGGCCGACCCCCTACCGCCCGTCCCCGTACCGCCGTCCCGTACCGCCCGGCCCCGTCACCGCCGGGCGCCGGTCTGGCGGGCGTCGCCGCCAGCCATCCGGCGCAGTACGGCGCCCCCGCGGCTGCGGTGTGGGCCGGGCTCCCGAACAGTGGGAGGTACGGCCGTCACACGGCGGCCTCTCGTACCCAGCACGGGAGCGTCATGTTCGTGAGCCTGATCCGGGGCGCGGCGGCGGGCGCCGTCGGCACCACCGTCCTGAACACGGTGACCTACGGCGACATGCTGTGGCGCGGCAGGGGAGCCAGCGACGTGCCGGCCGAGGTGGCCGAGGCGCTGGCCACCAAGGCGGGGGTGGTGGTACCCGGCGACGCGGAGACCCGCGCGAACCGGCTCTCCGCGCTCGGCGCCCTCTCGGGTCTCGGCGCGGGCTGCGCCGTCGGCGCCGTCTGCGGGCTGGCCCGCCACGCGGGGCTGCGGCTGCCGCTGCCGGTCGGCGCGGTGGCGGCGGGGGTCGGCGCGATGGTGGCGACCGACCTGCCGATCGGGGCGCTGGGCGTCAGCGACCCGCGGACCTGGTCGGGGCCGGACTGGCTCAGCGATCTCGTCCCGCACCTCGCCTTCGGGCTGGCCACCTACGCCACCCTCCAGTCGCTGGACGCCCCCCGGCGGCGGCAGCGGCGGCGGCGGTGTCCGCACGCCCGTCGCTGACCGGCGGCCGGTCCGGCGGGCCCGGGCCCGCTCCCCCGGTGGACGACGTACGGCACCCCGGGCGCTCGGCACGGGGCACCCGGATGGGGCACGTGGGGTGGACGCGAGGCGAAGTCGGCGCGCCGCGAGGGGTGTTCGGGAGACGTCGGGTGGTACGGAACGGGGACTCCGCGAGGGGCCGGGGGCCGTGGGAGACGGATGCCCGGAGCGGTGAGGAGGGGCCGGGAGAGAGGTGTGGTGCCCGGAGCCGGACTCGAACCGGCACGGCCTGAGGGCCAACGAGGTTTAAGCTCGTCGTGTCTGCATTCCACCATCCGGGCACTGGCTCCGGGGCCCGCAGCGCGCGCTCAGAGGGCGCGGCCCCTCCCCCCGGGGCGCAGGAGCGAGCCTATCCAGGCGGACCCCTCGCACATCGGTTCAACCACCCGATCTTGTCTCATTCGCAAGGCAGTTGACACCCCGTCAGGATCCCATGCGCACTTCGGAAGGCACAGGCGCATATGCCTTCGAGCCGAGGAATGACGGAAAGTGGCCGTCTGCTTCCTTCTCAGTTGCACAGTTCCGGGCACCCGATTCCCACCCCTTCGAGGGACGGTCGGAGACCCGTCGGAGAGGCCGCCCGCGGCGCCCTTCTTCCGTTCCCGTCCCGTCCTCCTCCCGTGGTCCCAGAAGATCCCTCCTACCTGGGAATGACCGGCGCCCTCGGACATACCTCCGAGGGATCCCCCGGAAACGGGCACGGGGGTTGATACGAACGGGTGAGCTGTTCGCGAGGATGGTGGGCGTGATACACCCCCGTCCCGACAGGAGATCCCCGTGACGACCACCACCCACCCTGGCGGAACGCCGGCCGCCCCCACGCGCGAGGCCGCGGCCCGGGCCACGGACCTGTCCAAGGTCTACGGACAGGGCGAGACCAGGGTGGTCGCCCTGGACCAGGTCTCCGTCGAGTTCCGGGCCGCGGAGTTCACCGCGATCATGGGCCCGTCGGGCTCGGGCAAGTCGACGCTGATGCACTGCATGGCCGGGCTCGACACCGTCTCCAGCGGCAGTGCCCGGCTGGGGGACACCGAGCTGACGGGGCTGAAGGACAAGAAGCTGACGCAGCTGCGGCGCGACCGGATCGGCTTCATATTCCAGGCGTTCAACCTGCTGCCGACGCTGACCGCGCTGGAGAACATCACGCTGCCCATGGACATCGCGGGCCGTAAGCCCGACCGGGAATGGCTGGACAACGTGGTGCGCACCGTCGGTCTGGGAGACCGGCTGACGCACCGTCCCAACCAGCTGTCCGGCGGACAGCAGCAGCGCGTGGCCGTCGCCCGCGCCCTGGCCGCCAAGCCCGAGATCATCTTCGGTGACGAGCCCACCGGGAACCTCGACTCCCGCTCCGGCGCCGAGGTCCTCGGCTTCCTGCGCCGCTCCGTCAGCGATCTGGGCCAGACCGTCGTCATGGTCACCCACGACCCCGTCGCCGCCTCCTACGCGGACCGCGTGATCTTCCTGGCGGACGGCCGGATCGTCGACGATCTCGCGGACCCGACGGCGGACGCCGTACTGGACCGGATGAAGGGATTCGACGGGCAGCAGCCCGCTCGGTCCTGACCCGGCCGCACCACCCGGCGCGCGCGCCCGCCGCTCCACGGCACCGGCGCACGCCGCGCCCCACCGCACGCCACCGGGGCGGCCGCCGCGTGACAGCGGCACCGCCCGAAGGGCCCGGACGGACCCCGGACAGACCGGACGGGCCCGGACGGATCCCGGGGGCGGCAGCGACCGCCCCCGCCGGACCGGCGGACGGACCGCACCGCCCACGCCCGGCCCGTCCGTCGACGGTGTCCGCGGATCGCCCGGATTCCCCCGGACGCCCGACCGGTTCGGGCAACTCCGGTCCGTCCGGGGCCGGTTCGGGCAACCGGCGCCGCGGACGGGCGTCCGGTGGTGACGGCTCGCGCCGCGGGCGCGGCGCGGCCCGCACCGGTCTCCCGCCCGCAGCGACCCCTCGTACCAGACCGCCGCGCCCCTCCCGGCCGTCGGCACTCACTCTCAGGACCGCCTATGTTCCGCACCGCCTTGCGCAACGTGTTCGCGCACAAGGCCCGGCTGCTGATGACCATGCTCGCCGTACTGCTCGGCGTCGCCTTCGTCTCCGGCACCCTGGTCTTCACCTCGACCATCGAGCAAGCCTTCCAGAAGAGCTCGGAGAAGGGCTACGCGACGGTCGACGTCTCCATACGCCAGGACGTCGATGAGGCGCCGATGCCGGGCACGCCCAACTCGGCCCCGGCGCTGAGCCAGCGGACCCTCGACCAGGCCACCCGGCTGCCGGGCGCCGCCTCGGCGCAGGGCGACGTCTCCGGCTTCGCCGCGCTCGCCGACAAGGACGACAAGCTCGTCGGCGACGGCTTCGGCAGCTCCGGCGCCAACTACTACTCCGGCCCGGACGGCAAGGGGAGCGACGACCGCTACCCGATGCGCGACGGGCGCGCGCCCCGCGCGGACGGCGAGATCGCCCTGGACGCCAAGACCGCCGAGCGCACCGGGTACGAGGTCGGTGACACCGCGCGGATGTCCGTCGACGGGCCGCTCCGCAAGGAGAAGATCACCGGCGTCTTCACCACGGACGACGGCAACGTGGCGGCGGGCGGCACGCTGGTGCTGTTCGACAACGAAACCGCCCAGCGGCTCTTCGCCAAGCCCGGCCAGTACACCCAGATCAACCTCCAGGCGCGGGACGGGGTCTCGCAGGAGGCGCTGAAGCGGCAGGCCGAGAAGGTCATCCCGGACCACGCCAAGGTGGTCACCGGGCAGTGGCTCGCCGACGACCAGGCGAAGCGGATCGAGAACGAGATGAGCGGGATGCGCACCGCCATGCTCGCCTTCGCCGGGATCTCGCTGTTCGTGGGCGTCTTCATCATCGCCAACACCTTCACCATGCTGGTCGCGCAGCGCACCAAGGAGCTGGCGCTGCTCCGCGCGGTGGGCGCCAGCCGCCGTCAGGTGACCCGTTCGGTACTGATCGAGGCCAGCGCCGTGGGCATCGTCGCGGCCGTGACGGGCCTGGGCGCCGGGGTGGGCATCGCCGTCGGACTGCGCGCGCTGGTGGGTTCGATGGGCACCATGCCGGACGGACCGCTGGTGGTCTCCGCGAACAGCGTGATCGCCTCGCTGGTGGTCGGCGTGGTCGTCACGGTGCTGGCGGCCTGGCTGCCCGCGCGCCGGGCCGCGAAGATCCCGCCGGTGGCGGCGATGGGCGCCCTGCACGCCCCGGCCACCACGAAGTCGCTGCTGCTGCGGAACACCATCGGCTCCCTGATCGCGGGCGCCGGTGCGGTCGCCGCGATCGCCGCGACCAGCCAGGACGACGGCAAGGGGCTGCTGGCCCTGGGCGCCGGGCTGCTGCTGATCGGCGTCTTCGTACTGACGCCGCTGCTGTCCCGCCCGCTGATCGCCGCCGCCGCACCGGTACTGCGGCTCTTCGGGGTCAGCGGCAAGCTGGCGCGGCTGAACGCGGTCCGCAACCCGCGCCGCACCTCGGCCACCGCCTCCGCACTGATGATCGGGCTGACCCTGATCACCGGGCTCACCGTGATCGCCAGCGGGGTGCAGAACGCCATCGACCGGATGGCCACCGAGTCCCTCAAGGCGGACTACTCGGTCTCCATGGCCAACTTCACCTCACTCTCGCCCGAGGTGGAGCGGAAGCTGAACGCCCATGACCAGGTGACGGCCACCTCGCCGCTCCGGATGGCCTCCACCACGATCGACGGGGACACCCGGTCCGTCACCGGCGTCGACCCAGGCGCGATGGACAAGCTGACCGCCCTGGAGTTCACCGAGGGCTCCTGGAAGGACGTCGACGCGACGAAGGCCGTCGTGGACGCCAAGACCGCCGACAGCGAGGGCTGGAAGGTCGGCACCCGGATCGAGCCGACCTACGAGGACGGCAAAAAGGCCCAGTTGACGATCGTCGGCCTGTACGAGGGCAACGAGATGCTGAGCGGCCTGATGACGGACGTGGACGGCGTCACCCCGCACATGGCGCGGCCCGGCGACATGGAGGTCCTGGTCAAGACCGTCGACGGGGCGAGCGACGCCACCAAGGACACCCTGGAGAAGGCGCTCGGCGACAACCCGGCGATCGCGGTCATGGACAAGGAGGACATCTCCGAGATGATCGCGCAGCTGATCACCATCATGCTGAACGTCCTCTACGGGCTGCTGGCGATGGCGGTGATCGTCGCGGTGCTCGGGGTGGTCAACACCCTCGCGATGTCCGTCTTCGAGCGGCGCCAGGAGATCGGCATGCTGCGCGCCATCGGCCTCGACCGGCGTGGCACCAAGCGGATGGTGCGGCTGGAGTCGTTGGTGATCGCGCTGTTCGGCGGCGTGATGGGGATCGCGCTCGGGCTCTTCCTCGGCTGGGCGGTCGGTGAGCTGATCGCCTCCGCCGGGGTGGACACCTACGAACTCATCATCCCCTGGGGCAGCTTCGGGGTGTTCCTCGGCCTGGCCGCGCTGGTGGGCGTGCTGGCCGCGCTCTGGCCGGCCCGCCGGGCGGCCAAGCTCAACATGCTGGAGGCGATCAAGAGCGACTGACGCGCTCCGGACGTGCGGGGTGGCGGTTCCGGATCTCCGGTTCCGCCACCCCGCGCTCGTCCCGGCGCCCCACCGGTCCCCGACGTCCGGGCCTCCGGGCCGTCCGCGCCCTGGGGACGGCCCCCGCCGGAGCGACGCGTTCCGGCGCTAGGCGCTCGGCTGCCAGACGCGGGCGCGCAGCGGCAGACCGGAGACGCCGTCCTCCGGGGTGCGGACGGCGAGCAGCTGGTTGACGCCGATGCGGTTGCGCTCGAAGGCGAGCGCGGAGGCCGCCATGTACAGCAGCCAGACCCGGACGCGCCCCGGCGAGCTGAGCCGTGCGGCGCGTGCCGCGTCCGCGCGGAGGTTGTCCACCCAGGCGCGCAGGGTCAGGGCGTAGTGCTCGCGCAGCGACTCCTGGTCGCGCACCTCGAACCCGGCGCCCTCCAGCAGCGTGACGGTCCGGCCGACCGGGGCCAGTTCACCGTCGGGGAAGACGTACCGGTCGATGAACGCGTCCAGCTCGTACCGCGACTCGTCGGCCAGCGGGCGGCGGGAGATCTGGTGGTTGAGCAGCCGCCCGCCGGGCTTCAGCAGGGCATGCAGGGTGGCGGCGTACTCACGGAACCGCTCCTCCCCGACGTGCTCCGCCATCCCGACGGAGGCGACCGCGTCGTAGGGACCGTCGGCGACCTCGCGGTAGTCCTCCACCCGGATGTCGACAAGGTCCGCGAGACCCGCCTCGGCGACCCGCTTCCGCGCGGCGGTGGCCTGTTCCCGGGAGAGCGTCACCCCGACGGCGCGCACCCCGTACTCCCGCGCCGCGTGCAGCACCAGCGAGCCCCAGCCGCAGCCGACGTCCAGCAGCCGCTGGCCGGGGCGGAGCGCCAGCTTGCGGCAGATGAGGTCCAGCTTGTCCCGCTGCGCCTCCTCCAGGGTGCCGCCCTCGGTCCAGTAGGCGCAGGAGTAGACCATGCTCGGGCCGAGGACGAGCCGGTAGAACTCGTTGCCCACGTCGTAGTGGTGGCTGATGGCCCGCCGGTCCCGGAGGAGGGTGTGCCGCAGCCCGCGCTGTGGCCGCGCCTCCTCCGGCGGCGGGGGCGGCGGCGGCCAGGGCCGGGCCAGGCGGGCGAACCGCAGGGCCCGCGCCCGGACGGCGGGGTCCCGCGCGAGCGCGAGCCGTCCGGGCCGCGCCTCCTCCAGGGCGCCGTCACGTTCCCAGACGAGTCCGGCGAGCCGGGCCAGCACCTCGTAGAGGTCGCCCTCCACCGTGATCTCACCGGCCACCCAGGCCCGGGCGAGGCCGAGTTCGCCCGGCCGCCACAGCACCCGGCGCAGCGCCCGGCGCCGCCGGACGTGCAGCACCGGCGCCGACTCCGGGCCCGCCTCGCTTCCGTCCCAGGCCCTGACGCGCACCGGCGGCGGGGAGCCCGTCGTCTCCTCCGCGAGAGCGACAATCCGTGTGGCGGCACCTGCCATGGATCACACCTCCACAAGGGACGATAAGAGAGCTTTCTCGACCCAACACCGCAGGCGGCGCGGAGCATCCCGCTTTCGGGTAGGCCGTCCGCGCGGTGCGTGGCGAATCGGCCATCTCCCCACCCGGCCGACCGGCCGGAACCCGCCTCGCCGACCGGCCGGAACGGGCTGTGGGCCGGAGCCGGAACGGGCCGTGGACCGGGGCTGGTTGACGGGTGGGCCGAGCGGGCGACGCGGCCGTTCGGCGCACCCCGGAGTGTCCCGTCTCCGCCCGCCCCCTCGTACGAGCCCGCCCGCCCCGTGCCCGGCACCCGGCGCCCGGAGAACACGGAGAGCACGGACGGGAGCGGCGGACCGCAGGAGTCATACACGGACGGGGAGGGAGGGCGGGCAGGGGCGACGGACGGCGGGAGCCGGGGCGCGAACAGGCGAAGGGGCGCTCGCCCCACGGATGGCGAGCGCCCCTTCGGGAGCCTCTGTGGTTGACCGGCGCGCCCGTGCTGACGGCGGCCGGCCCGGACGGCCGGAACCGACGGCGTCAGGCACCGTCGAGCCGAGGGCACGGCCGTCGGCGCGACCAGTCGACGGCGGACGGCCGGATCCGGCGGCGCGCGCGGGCCGCCGCCGTCGCTACGGCCCCCGCCGCGGGACCGAACCGGTCAGGAAACCTTGGCCTTCTCGGCCCGCTCGGAGGTACCGGTCCGCTCGGACGTGCGCTCCGTCGGCGCCTTCCGGTCCCGCCCGGGCGCCCCGTCCGCGTCGGACGCGGCGCGGGCCGAGGCGATCACCGGTGCGGCGGCCTCGTAGAACTCGCCGCGCGGGTGCTCCATGGCGCCCAGCGAGACCACCTCGCGCTTGAGGAACAGGGCCAGCGTCCAGTCCGCGAACACCCGGATCTTGCGGTTCCAGGTGGGCACGGCGAGCCCGTGGTACGTGCGGTGCATGTACCAGGCGAGCCGTCCCCTGAGCCGGATCCGGGTCTTGCCGACGACGATCATCGCGACGCCCTTGTGCAGGCCCAGCCCGGCGACGGCGCCCTTGTTGGCGTGCCGGTACTCGGACTGCGGGAAGCCACGCAGCCGGGAGATCACGTTGTCGCCGAGCACCTTCGCCTGACGCAGCGCGTGCTGCGCGTTGGGCGGGCAGAAGTGCGGGCCGGGCCCACCCTCCTTGCGCGCGACCAGGTCCGGCACCTGGGCGTTGTCCCCGGCCGCCCAGATGTGGTCGACGCCCCGCACCTGGAGCGTGGCGTCGACGTCGACGTGGCCCTTGGGGCCGAGCGGCAGCCCGAAGCGGGAGAGCACCGGGTTGGGCTTGACGCCCGCCGTCCACACGATGGTGTGGGAGTCGACCTCCAGGCCGTTCCGGAGCACCACGTGGCCGTCGACGCAGGAGTCCATGGAGGTGTTCAGGTAGACCTCGATGCCGCGGCTCTTGAGGTGCTCCAGCCCCCACTCGCCGAGCTTCGGCCCGACCTCGGGGAGGATGCCGGGCGCCGCGTCCACCAGGACGAAGCGCATGTCCTCGCGCCGGACGTTCGGGTAGTACTTCGCGGCGTCCCGCGCCATGTCCTCGACCTCGCCGACGGTCTCCGCACCGGCGAAGCCGCCCCCGACGAAGACGAAGGTCAGCGCCTTGCGGCGGATCTCCTCGTCGGTGGTGGAGTCGGCCTTGTCGAGCTGTTCGAGCACATGGTTGCGGAGGCCGATGGCCTCCTCGACGCCCTTCATCCCGATCCCGTGCTCGGCGAGGCCGGGGATCGGGAAGGTCCGGGAGACCGCTCCCATGGCGATGACGAGGTAGTCGAACGGCAGCTCGTAGGCGTCGCCCACGAGCGGTGCCACGCTGGCCACCTTGCGGTCTTGGTCGATGCTGGTCACACGGCCGGTCAGGACCTCGGCCCCGGGCAGCACGCGTCGCAGCGGGACCACGACGTGGCGCGGGGAGATGCTGCCGGCGGCGGCTTCGGGGAGGAAGGGCTGGTACGTCATGTAGGAGCGCGGGTCGACGACGGTCACCGTCGCCTCGCCGTAGCGCATCTTCTTGAGGATGCGCCGCGCTGCGTACAGACCGACGTACCCGCCACCCACGACGAGGATTCGGGGACGCTCCGTGGTGCTCATGGAATCGAGTATCCACCCGGAGTCGGGGGGTACCTCGTGAGGGCCTTCACAAGCACCCCCGGACTCTCTGCTACACTCCGCGCCCCCCGTGATCGAGCCCACAGCGACCGGGCGGAACCCCTCCGCTCCACAGGACGTTCATCCCCGCCGTGAGCTGCGCTTACCAAGCGCCTCCCGGTGATTCTCCCGCCACCCGCACACCCCGGCGGTCGCACCGCGACGACGGCGCGGGACCCCACGCACCCCGGAAGCGCCGGTTCCACCGAACAATTCGGGACTCCCCACGGCCGACCTGGCACGTTTCCATGTGAAGAAATTCACGAAGCCGGGGTGCCGGACGGTTCACCGGGCCGCCCCCACGTCTATCAGGAGAGAAGCACACCGCTCAAGTGAGAGCCTTTCAGCGGCCCTTACCCACCCGGCGCCCACTCCGGCCCACCCGGCCGCGCCCCGAAGGGTGGGCGACCGGCGGGCGTCCGCCGCGACCAGTAGCCGCCGCTACCCGGCGTCGCGGGCCGCCTGGAGGGCGACGCCGTCGAGGATGGCTCACGAACGCGCCTCCTACGCCTGGCAGCGTGTACACGCGAATGCGTACACTGAGTCCCATGACCGAGAACACCGCGACCGTCAGAGACGCGCGCGCACACCTCGCGGAACACATCAACCAGGCCGAGGAAGGCACCGCGACCGTCATCACACGCAATGGCGCACCCGTTGCCGCAGTCGTGCCAATCGCCGACTTCGAAGCATTGGAAGACGCGGCGGACGTGATGCTGGCCCGTGAGGCGGAAGCAGTTCTGGCCGGCGGCGAGCCCACGATCTCGATGGCCGAGCTGCTGGCGGACCTGTTCAGCGAGCGCGGTGAAGGCGCCGCGTGAAGTACGCGTTCCGGTTCACCACGGCAGCACAGCGGCAGATCCGGGCCATCGACCGACCCGAAGCCATGCGCATCCTGACCGCACTGACTGCCCTCGGCGACGATCCGTACCGCGAGGACGCCGACATCAAGAAGCTCACAGGACCCTCGGGTCTCTACCGGCTCCGAGTCGGCAACTACAGGGTCGCGTACCAGGTCAACGACGGGGAACTCGTCGTCCTTGTCGTCAAAGTGGGCGACCGGCGGGACGTCTACCGCAACCTGTGAGTGCCCTCTCCTCCTACGCATCGAGTGCCGTGTGGATCGCGACGCCGTCGAGGATGTCGTGTTCGCTGACGACGACCTCCTCGGCCCCGGCGCGTTCCATCACGGAGAGCAGCACCAGCGCGCCGGCGTTGATCACGTCCACCCGGCCGGGGTGCATCACGGGGATCGCGGCCCGCTCCTCGTGGGTCGAGGTCAGCAGGCGGTGGGTGATCTCCTCGACGCGCTGGCGACTGACCCGGGAGTGGTGGATCGCCGCCGAGTCGTAGGCCGCCAGGTCGAGCGCGATCCCGCCGATCGTCGTGACGGTGCCCGCGAGGCCGACGAGGGTGTGGGCCTCGGTGATCGGGACGGTCCGCTCCACCTCGTCCAGCGCCGCGGTGACGTCGGCCCGTACGGCCTCGATCTGGGCCGCGGTGGGGAGATCGGTGATCTCGCCCCGGTGGGTCAGGTGGCGTTCGGTCAGCCGGACGCAGCCGATGTCCACGCTGTGCGCCGCGCGCACCCCGGTGTCGCCCACCACGAACTCCGTGGAGCCGCCGCCGATGTCCGTGACCAGGTAGGGGCGGGCGAAGCCCTCGCCGCCCAGGCCCCTGGTGGCCCCGGTGAAGGAGAACTCCGCCTCCCGCGCACCGGTGATGACCTCCGGCTCCACGCCGAGGATGTCGCGTACGCCGTGGGTGAACTCGTCCCGGTTGCGGACGTCCCGGGAGGCGGAGGTGGCGACGAAGCGCAGCCGCTCGGCGCCGAGTTCACCGATCACCCCGGCGTACTCACGGCAGGCGGTGAACGTCCGCTCCAGCGCCTCGGGGGCGAACCGCCCCGTGCGGTCGACGCCCTCGCCGAGCCGGACGATCCGCATCCGGCGGTCCAGCTCCCGGAGTTCGCCGGGCTCGCCCCCGGGGCCGGTCGGCCCGGTCTCCGCGACGAGCAGCCGGATGGAGTTGGTGCCGCAGTCGATGGCGGCGACGCGGGCACTCACGCGGTCCCCCGGCGCCCGTCGTGGCCGTGCGGCGCCGGGGCGCCCGTGACGGTGCCGTCCGCCGCCGGGACGTCGGCGACGGAGGTGCCGGGGCTGACGCAGGGACCCTTGCGCCACCACTCGGGGAGCATCGCCAGCGCCTCGTCGCCCAGCGGGTTCACCCCGGGCCCGGCGGCGAGCGCGTGCCCCACCAGGACGTGCAGGCACTTGACGCGGTCCGGCATGCCACCGGCGCTGGGGAACCCGGGCAGCACCTCGATGGCGTCGCGGCGGGCGAGGTAGTCCTCGTGGGCGGCGCGGTAGGCGGCGGCCAGTTCGGGGTCGCTCTGGAGCCGGGCGTTCATCTCCCGCATCACGCCGTCCGCCTCCAGGGTCCCGATGGCGGAGGCGGCGCGGGGGCAGGTCAGGTAGAAGGTCGTGGGGAAGGGGGTGCCGTCCTCCAGGCGCGGCGCGGTCTCCACCACGTCGGGGAGGCCGCAGGGGCAGCGGTGCGCGACGGCGCGCAGCCCACGCGGGGTCCGGCCCAGCTGGGCGCGGCAGGCGGCGAGATCGTCCGGGGTGGGCGGGGTCGGCTCGGTGGGGGGCGGTGGAGTGTCCATGAGGTGTCCGCTGTTCTCTTCGCTTCGGTGCCCGGCGTCCGCCGGGTCGGGGGCTGGCCCGCCGGTGTGCCGCGCCGGCCGTCGGAGCTGGCGGGCCGTCGGACGGGCGCGGGGGCCACCGGGTGGGTTCAGCCGCCCCCGTCGCTGGAGTCCACGCTCTCCCAGAGGTTGTGGTACCAGGCGCGGTCGGCGGGGCGCGGGTCCGGGGGACGGCGCGCGTCACCGGTGCCGTCCCGCACGGTGAACCCGGTCTCGCCCGGGCGCACGTAGTGGAGGTGCCGCCGGGCCTGCTGCTCGACGTAGGCGGGGTCGGTCCAGCGGGCCTTCTCCTCCCGCAGCCGCTCCACCTGCTCCCGGGCGCGTTCCGCCTGGCGCCGCTGGTCGGCGATCTCCGAGCGCTGCGAGACGTACTGGCGGAGCGGGTAGGCGACGGCCACGATGAGCGAGCAGACGACCAGCGCGAGCAGCGCGGCGCGTCCGGTCAGACGGCTGCGGCGCGGGGTACGCACCCGGCGGCTCTGGGCGCGGTAGACCCGCTCGGCGGCCTGGCTGCCGAGCGCCCTGAGCCGCGTCGCGGTGGAGAACCGATCGGCGGGCACGTTCCTCCCCTGGGACGGACGGACGACGGTGGAGTGCGACGGCGGACCGCACCATCCTGCCGGGCCGCCCCGCGCGGAACCGCTCCGGGCCCCCGGGACACGGAACGGGCCACCCGGACCGGCCACCGTGGACCCTCCGACGGCGCGGACCCCGACGGTGGCACGGGCCCCGGCACGGCGACGCGGAACGCTCCGGTCCGGAGTCGTGGCGCACGGTGCGCGAGCCGTCGCCGGTGACCGGGGGCGCTGGTACGCCGGCCGGTGGTCGCCGTGGTGCCCCGTGGCCATCCGGCCCGAAGTCGTGCTGGCGCCACCGCAGTCACCGTACGGGACGGGGGCGCGTCCGGCGCTCAGCGCGCGCGGGCTCGCGTCGGGCGGGGTGCCCGCCGGCACGGACCGACGCGGGCGGGCGGTGGGCGGGCTCCCGGCGCCCGGGAGCCCGCGCCGCTCAGCCCTTGAACCGGGGGAAGGCGGTCCGCCCGGCGTAGACCGCCGCGTCGTCCAGGATCTCCTCGATCCGCAGCAGCTGGTTGTACTTGGCGACCCGCTCGGAGCGCGCGGGGGCACCGGTCTTGATCTGGCCGCAGTTGGTGGCGACCGCGAGGTCCGCGATGGTCACGTCCTCGGTCTCGCCGGAGCGGTGCGACATCATGCACTTGAAGCCGTTGCGCTGGGCCAGCTCCACCGCGTCCAGCGTCTCGGTCAGGGAGCCGATCTGGTTGACCTTCACCAGCAGGGAGTTCGCCACGCCCTCCTCGATCCCACGGGAGAGCCGCTCGGGGTTGGTGACGAACAGGTCGTCCCCGACCAGCTGCACCTTCTCGCCGAGGCTCTGGGTGAGCGTGCTCCAGCCCTCCCAGTCGTCCTCGAACAGCGGGTCCTCGATGGAGACCAGCGGGTAGTCGGCGACCAGTTCGGCGTAGTACTCGGACATCTCGGCGGCGGTGCGCCGCTGGCCCTCGAAGTCGTAGGCGCCGTCCGTGTGGAACTCGGAGGCGGCCACGTCCAGCGCGAGCGCGATGTCCTGGCCGAGGGTGTAGCCCGCCTTCTGGATCGCCTCGACGATCAGGTCCAGCGCCTCCCGGTTGGAGCCGAGGTTCGGCGCGAAGCCGCCCTCGTCACCGAGGCCGGTGGCCAGGCCGCGCTCCTTCAGCACGCTCTTCAGGGCGTGGTAGACCTCGGTGCCCCAACGCAGGGCCTCCGAGAAGGACTCCGCGCCCACCGGGGCGATCATGAACTCCTGGATGTCCACGTTGGAGTCGGCGTGCGAGCCGCCGTTCAGGATGTTCATCATCGGGACGGGCAGCAGGTGCGCGTTCGGGCCGCCCAGGTAGCGGAAGAGCGGCAGGTCGGACGCCTCCGACGCGGCGTGCGCCACGGCCAGCGAGACGCCGAGGATGGCGTTGGCGCCGAGCGAGGACTTGTCGGCGGTGGCGTCCAGGTCGAACATCGCCTGGTCGATGAGGCGCTGCTCGGTCGCGTCGTAGCCGACCAGCTCCGGGCCGATCTGCTCGATCACGGCCAGGACCGCCTTCTCGACGCCCTTCCCGCCGTACCGGGCGGTGTCGCCGTCCCGCAGCTCCAGGGCCTCGAAGGCGCCGGTCGAAGCGCCGGAGGGCACGGCAGCACGGCCCGTGCTGCCGTCGTCGAGGCCAACCTCGACCTCGACCGTGGGGTTGCCTCGCGAGTCGAGGATCTCGCGGGCTACGACGACGTCGATGGACGGCACGAGGATCTCCTTCGTGTGGACGGGCTGCGTGCGACAAGAGCCTATCCGGCCCGGTACGGCATTCTCGCGGACCGTTCGGCCAGCGGGCACAGCGGCGGGTGGAACGGCGTGCTGGAGCGGCGCGACCGCCGGTCAGGGGGCGTTCGGGGCGGATCGGTGCCCGGCCGGGGCACGGCGCGTGCGGGCCCGGTCCCCGGGCGGCCGGGCGAGCCCACCGCCCGGCGCGGGCGGCGCGGGGCGTGCGGGCGGCCGTCGGTGGTTCGGTGACCCGGTGGTTCGGGGAGCCCGTGGTTCGTGGCGCGGGGCCCGCCGGTTCGGCGGGCGGGGGTTCGGGCGCGGGGTCAGAGACGGAGGGACTGGCCGGGAAGGATGAGGTCCGGGTCCTCGCCGACGGTCTCCTTGTTCCGCTCGTACAACTCGTGCCAGCCGCCCGTGACTCCGCGCTCCTCCGCGATGGCGGTAAGGGACTCCCCGGAGGTGACCCGGTGCTTGCCGGAGCCCTGGACCCGCTCGCCGTCCCGGCCGGAGTCCCCACCGCGCTCGGCGCGTTCCCCGCCGCGCTCGCGGTCGTCGGGCTGACCGCGGTGCTTGCCGGAGCCCTCCTCCGGGACGGGTACCGAGGGGATCGTGCGCCCGGCGTCCTCCTCCGAGGGCCGCTCGCCCTCGGGGTCGCCGGTGGGGTCGTCGCCCGGGTCCGTGGTGGAGTCCTCGCCGGGGGTGGAGGGGGACGGGGAGGGGCCGGGGTCCGGCATGTCCGCCTCGCCGCCCCGCTCCGGGGACGCCGGGAACGCGGGGTAGGCGGGAGAGTCCGGGGTCTCCGAGGACTCCGGGCTCTCGGACGGGTCCGGCGCGCCGGGGTCGGGATCTCCGGGGTACCCGCGGTCCCGCTCGTCCGCGGAGGGGTCGGGGTCGCGCGGGGTGGTGCGCTCGCCGCGCTCGGCGTCACCCCGGTCGACGGTGGTGTCGCCGGGAGCGGACGGGTCGTCAGGCTCGCCCTGCTCGGGGTCGCCGGGGCGCTCCGGCGCGGATGTCTCCGCTCCGCCCTCGGTGAGGCCGCCGTCGGTGGCGCAGCCGGGCCACGCCTGCGCGCCCTGGGCGGCCAGGACGCGCTCGGCGACGGTGATCTGCTCGCTCCGGCTCGCGAGGTCGGGGCGCTCGGCGAACTCGTTACCGCCGTACTGCTCCCAGGTGTTGAGGGTGATCTGGAGACCGCCGTAGTAGCCGTTCTCCTCGTTCGCGCTCCAGACGCCCTCGCTCTCGCACTGCGCGACCCGGTCCCAGGCCGAGCCGTCCGCCGCCTGCGCTCCGCCGGCGGCGAGCAGGGGCATGGCCAGGCCCGCCCCGGTGACGCCCGCGGCGACGAAGATCGCGGGGGCCTGGCGGGGGCGGCGGTGTCGTCCGTTCCCGGAGCGCATGGTGGGCCTCTCGTTTGAACACTGGAGTTCGAGCCGAACGTAGCTTCGAGTACGCCGAATCACAAGCCAGTGTCGTGCGGATCACGTCCTGGTCACGCTGTTGACGGGGCGTCATCCGCGTTCGGGCTGAACTCCACGGGCAGCGTGCGCAGTCCGCGCATAATAAGCCCACCGCGCCAGCGGAGTTCGTCCGGATCGGTCCCCAACCGGAGGTCCGGCAGCCGTCGCAGCAGCGCGGTCAGCGCCGTCCGCGCCTCCAGCCTGGCCAGCGGGGCGCCGAGGCAGTAGTGGATGCCGTGGCCGTAGCCGAGGTGCTGGTTCTCGGCGCGGGTGAGGTCGAGCACCTCGGGTGCGGCGAACTTCGCCGGGTCCCGGTCGGCCGCCGCCAGCACCACC
Source organism: Streptomyces sp. AJS327 (assembly GCF_013450295.1). Lineage (GTDB taxonomy): Bacteria > Actinomycetota > Actinomycetes > Streptomycetales > Streptomycetaceae > Streptomyces. The sequence goes on along the minus strand of NZ_SKBR01000001.1, from coordinate 87,044 downwards.
AGCACCGGTTCGCCGGCCGCGACCCGCTGTCCGCCGAGGGTCAGCGGCTCGGTGGCGAACCGCCAGGTCGCGACCTCCACCGGGCCGTCGTAGCGCAGCAGTTCCTCGACCGCCGTGTCCAGCCACGCGGTGTCGTCCGCGCGCACCGCCCGCTCGAAGGTGGCGCGCTGCCCGGGGTGGCGCAGCAGCGCGTAGGTGCCGTTGCCGATCAGGTTGACGGTGGTCTCGAACCCGGCGAAGAGCAGGATGAAGGCCATCGCCGCCGCCTCGTTCTCGGTGAGGTGCTCGCCGTGGTCGCTGGCCCGGATCAGCCCCGAGATGAGGTCGTCCGCGGGTTCCCGCTCCAGCGACAGCCGCTTGCGGTGGATGAGTTCGCCGAGGTAGCCGCGCATCTTCTTGACGGCGCGGCCGACGCCACCGCGCGGCGCCGAGCCGTGACGCAGCATCATGCCGGCCCAGTCCCGGAAGTCGTCCTGGTCCTCGGGGGGTACGCCGAGCAGGTCGCAGATGGCGTAGATGGGGAGGGGGAAGGCGAACTCGTGGATCAGGTCGGCCTCGCCGCGCCCCTGGAAGCCGTCGATCAGCTGGTCGGTCAACTCCCGTACGCGCGGCTCGAACTCGGCCACCCGGCGGGGCGTGAACGCCCGCGAGACCAGCCTGCGCAGCCGGGTGTGGTCCGGCGGGTCGATGTTCAGCAGGTGCGTCATCAGGTTGGCCTTGCGCTCGCCGGGGATCCCGACCTTGCCCTTGCCGTGCGCGCCCCGCTCGCCGTGGTGCTGGGGGTTCTTGCTCAGCCGCTGGTCGGCCAGCGCCTGCCGGGCGTCCTCGTACCGGGTGACCAGCCACGCCTCGACCCCGCTGGGCAGCTCCGTCCAGCGCACCGGCGCGTGCTCCCGGAGCCACGCGTACGCCGGGTACGGGTCGGAGGCGAACTCCCAGCCGAACAGCTCGGGCGGCGGCGGTGCGGGACAGCCGGGCCCGGAACCCGCCGCGTCAGGACAGCCGGGCCCGGAACCCGCCGGGCTGGACCGGTCGGACGGGTCGGACGCCACGGAGGGCGCCGCGGACGCCGCTTCGGAGGGCGGTGCGGTGAGCGGGTCGGACACTTCCCGACGGTGATCGGACACCCCACGACGGTAATACGACCCCAAACGCCCACCGGACCGCCGTCAGACCGCCCCGGACCGTCATCGGACGATCGCGGAACGCCGCCGGACGATCGCCGGCGGGCGGCGGTCCGTCAGCCCGCAGGGCCTCAGGGGGTGTGCGCGTCCCAGCCCGTCGCGATGAGGTACTGGCCCACGATGTACCCGGCCATCACCAGCACCTCGTCGGCCGGGAGCCGGACGCCCGCCTGCTGCGCGCCGATCAGCAGGTCGGACGCGAGGAACAGCACCGCGCCCACGGCCACCTTGCCGCCGAGCCCGAGGGCCACCGCCGTCATCGCCGTCAGCGCCAGGCTGTACCCGGCAGCGGGCAGCCGCATCCGGGGCGGCAGCGCGGGCGCGAGCGCGGCGTTCACCGCCACCCAGGCGGCGAGGCAGCCGACGGCGGGACGCGGGTTCCGGCGGATGCCGTCCAGCCCGCCGAGGCGCGCCATCCCGACGGTGTAGCTGAGCTGTGTGCCGAGGAAGGCCGCGATGCCCGTGTACATCGCCTTCTCCCGGTCGTCGAGGAGCAGCGCGGTGTCCCCGACGGTGGCGCAGCCGAGCCCGGCCAGCAGCGGGGCGGGCAGCGGCTCGTCCCGGTCCAGGCGGCGGCGGAGCGTGTGGCTGAGCAGCGCGGGCATCAGCAGGGGCTTGGCGGCCCGCGCCGGTCCGCGCGCGGTACGGGACCGCGCGGTGGCCAGGAGGTCGACGGCGGAGAGCGCCCCGTACGCCACGAGCGCGCCCCGGCCGTGGCCGTCGGGGCGCGCCAGCCGGACGGCCGCTGACCTGAGCAGTTGGCGCGTTCCGCGCCCGGTGATCCGCATAGCGGTCCACTGTGGCCAGCTGACCGCTCCCGGTCAACCGTTCGGCCTCGCTCACCTGCGCCGAACCGGGAACCGGCCGCCCAGAACGGACGGGCGGCACGGACGCCCGGAACCGACCGGTTCCGGATCGGGGCCGGATCGGGGCCGGATCGGGGCCGTCGGGGCGGGGTCGGGGCGGGGCCAGTACCGGGCCGGACGCGGCCGGAACCGACCGCCTCCGGACCGGTTTCGGATCGGTTCGGATCGGCGGCGGGGTCCGGGGCGCCGTGCTCGCGGCCCGGGTGGGGCGGCCGGGGTGACGCGGCCGGGTGGCGTGGGATCGGGTGGCGTGGGATCGGGGTGGGGCGGGGTCAGGTGGGGCCGGGGCCGCCGCTGCCGAAGGCCCCGCTGCGGTGGTGCCGGGGCGGTGGCTCGTCCTCCTCCTCGGCGCCCTCTTCCTGGTGCCCGCTGAGTTCGTACGGCATCCGACGCTCGCCGTCGCGCGGCACCCGGGGGGAGGCCGCCGGGTACCCCTCGTCGTAGCCGCGGGTCCTGCGGGGGCGCTTGGGCCCGGGCCGTGAGGGGCGGGTGTCGCCCCGGTCGCGGAGCCGCATCCCGTACATGACGGCGAGGATCAGCACCGCGACCACACCGAGCCCCAGTGCGAAGGGGGCGATGCCGACGAGGAAGTCCCGGGTCTGCGCCAGCTGGACCCGCTCAAGGGCCAGCGGTATCGCGTCGATGCCCAGCTGCTGAGTGTCCATGGCCGCCGGGTTCCCCCTCGCCCCCCGCCCATGCACGCCCCGGCCTCGGTGTCCGCCCGGTTCAGCGAGGTGCCGTCGGGCGGGTGGCGCGCGGCGCCGACGGGGTCACGCGGTGTCGCCGCCGGAGGCGGGGCGTGCCCGCTCGGCCGCCACGATCGCGTCCCGGTAGGTGCGGGCGGCGGCGCGCAGCGCGGTCTCCGGGTCGGTGCCCGCCGCCTCCGCGCGGCGGGCCAGCGCCAGCAGCTCGTACCCCACGCCCGCGCCGGTGGGCTCGATCTCCGCCAGCCCCGCCTGCCGGGCCCGGCCCGCGAGCTTCGCGGTGAGCGCCAGCGCGGGCTGACCGAGCGGTACGCCCTCGGTGACCGACTCGCGGCGCTTCTCGATCGCCTTCGTCCGCAGCCAGTGCGCCTTGACGTCCTCGGCGGTCTCGGCGGACTCGCCACCGAAGACGTGCGGATGCCGGTGGACGAGCTTGGCCACCAGCCCCCCGGCCACCTCGTCGATCGAGAACGGCTCCTCGGGGTGGTCCTCGGCGATCCGGGCGTGGAAGACCACCTGGAGGAGCACGTCGCCCAGCTCCTCGCGCAGCGCCTCCCGGTCGCCCGCCTCGATGGCCTCGACCAGCTCGTACGCCTCCTCGATGCCGTACTTCACCAGCTGCGTGTGGGTCCGCTCGCCGCTCCACGGGCACTCGGCGCGGATCCGGTCCATAACGCCGACGAGGTCGAGCAGCCGGGCGCCCGGCAGGTCGTACGAGCCGGGCAGCAGCTCCAGTTCGGGCATCGCGACCCGGCCCGAGCCCGCGAGCCGGGCGAGGTCGTCGGTGAGCCGGGGCTCCCCCTCGGCGCCCGCGACGACCACCACGGTGCGCCCGGACTCCCCCTCAGCCCCGGGCGCGCAGGCGTCGACCAGCTCCCGCGCGGTGATCTCGGCACCGCTCTCCACCGGGACCTCCGCCTCCCGCAGGTACGGGAGCTGGGGGTGGCCGGGGTCCGCGCACAGCACCCGGTCGGCGCCGCGCAGCACGCGCCAGGCGGGCCAGGACAGCAGTCCCGGGGCGACGCGGTGGGTGGTGGTCAGCAGGACGATTCGGCCGGTGGGCGGAGCGTTGTCGGTCACGTGACCGAACCTAACCCACGGCTTCCGGCGGCCCGCCGCCCGTCGCTCGCCCCGGCGGGCGGGGACGCGGGACGGGCGGGCCGGGCGGAACCGGCATCGGCGTCAGCACCGGGGCTCCCAGGCGGTAGCAGTCGGCATCAGCCGGTATCAGCTGGCATCAGCCCGCATACGGGCTCAGCCGGAGGGACTCAACCGGGCTGGCTCAGCCGGTACGGGCTCAGCTGGGGGCGGCCTGGGCGCGGCGGGCCTCCTCGCCGCTGCGGTCCTTCAGCCAGTCGTCCTTGCGGTCGCTGAGCACCGCGCGGGAGGCGTCCCACTTGCCGTAGCGGGGGTTGACGTCGATCCGCATGGACTCCGACACCTTCGACAGCTTCCGCGCCAGCGCCTGACTCCCCTGCGGCGTCCCGGAGTCGATGCCGTCCTTCCGGGCCAGCTTGCTGACCGTCACCTGGGAGCGGACCCAGTGGTCCACCTTGCCCGGCGCGATCAGCTCCTCGCGCAGCAGCGCGGCCTCGAACTGCCGGGCCCCGCCCATGTTGCTGGCGAACTGGGCGCGCGCGGCCTGCACGTCGCGGCGGCTGACGGAGACCCCGGCGTCCTTCCCGGCGCGGGCGATCACCTCGTCGTGGATCATACGGTGCAGGGTGGCGCGGGACAGCTGGCCGGTGTGCTTGATCATGTCCTCGCCGCGCGGGGCGTCGCGCTGCGCGTCCCGGACCGCGTTCACGGACGACTGGAGCTGGGCCGTGCTGATCCGGTCCCCCTCGATGACGGCCGCCGCGCCCGGGTGCGACTCGTCGCCGCACGCGCTGAGCAGCGGTACGGCCACCAGCAGGGCGGGGGCGGCGATGAGCGCGCGCGTCCGGGGACTCCTGGGGCCCCGCGAGCGGGGTGCGAGCGCGGACCTGTGGCGATGGCGTTCCATGGGGCCTCCCGGGCGGCGGCGAGGGTCGTGCGACGGTGCATGACCTGGCGGTGATCGATAGTAGGTAGTCGGCGGTGCGCTGACCACTGGTTCAGCGGCACTTGTCCGCGGTCCGGCCAACGGCCGGGCGCCGGGCGGCGGTTCGGTCGACGCGCGTCCCCCGCTCCGGCCCGGCGCGGTGGTGGTACCCGTTCGACGGCACCCTACGGCCGACCGCCCCCACCGGCGACCCCGCCCGGGTCAGTAGCGGGCGTCAAGCGGGGCGAGGAGCCGCCCGAACTCCCGCCGCGCGCGCGGACGGAGCGCTCCGCGGACCCCCTCCAGCAGCTCCCGCGCCTCGTGCGGGTCGGCGCAGCACTCCCAGATCCCGCAGCCGCCGTCGTGGTCCACCCACAGCCGGTGGTAGGGGTCGTGGACGAACGCCCGCCAGTGGCGCAGCGCGACGGCGGTGGTGCCGGGGCGGAGGTAGCCGCGCGCGCACTCCAGCCGTGCGATCTCGTACCGGGTGCGCGGGGAGAGCCCGTCGATCGCCGAGCAGGCGGCGAGGGTGCGGGCGGACAGCCGTGCCCGGGCCCGGAGTTGACGCGCTCCCCTACGCGGCATCGTCCCGCGCGGCCGCGTCGGCCCGCCGCCGTGGGCACGCCGCCCGCGCCCCGCCCCTCCGGTGCGCCGCCGTCCCGTCCATCTCCCCAGGGTCCCACCCCTCCGGCGCCCGGCGCCCGGCGGCTGGAAGGGGTGGGATGTGCGGAAGGTTCGGGCGGGATGACGGAAACGGGCGGGCGGTGTGGGGGTGCCGGGATCCGGAGCGGGCGGGCCTGGTCACCGCGGGGCGGGGCAGTGTTCACGCCCGGGTCACCGCCCGTGCACGAGGGGGCCCGCGCGGCGCGGTTAGCGTCCGCGGAACGGCCCGGTCCGCCCGTACGGACGCACCGGGCCGCGTGGCGCGCCCGGCACCGGACGGGGGCGGACCCACCGGCGCGCGGGTGGCGCGGCACGGCGAACGATCCGGCGGACGGAACGGTCCGGGGCGGACGGCGGAACGGTCCGGGGCGGACGGCGGAACGGTCCGGGGCGGACGGCGGCGGACGGGTCAACAGGCGCTGAGGAGGCGGGAGATGGCGGTGCGGACGGCGTCCGGCGGGCGGCGGCCGGTCCGGCGCGGGCGGCACGGCCGGCGGCGGGCCCGCGATCCGCACTGGGACAACGTCCGGTTCGTCTCCGGCACGCTGGTGCTGCTCAGCCACCTCACGGAACCGCTGCTGGCCTCGGCGGACGGGCTGCGCTGGCTGTACGTCGCCACCTGGGCGCTGCGGGTGCCCGCGTTCGTGCTGCTGGCCGGGTACTTCAGCAGCGCCGGGCCGCTGGGCTTCCGCGAGGCGAGGCAGCTGACGGAGGCGGTGCTCGTCCCGTACGTCCTGCTCGGACTGCTGCACACCCTCCAACTGCGGTACTACTACGGCGAGTGGGAGTTCTTCACCGCCGAACCGGCCTGGGGGCTCTGGTTCCTGCTGTCGCTGTTCTGCTGGCGGCTGCTGCTGCCCGCGCTCGCGGTGCTGCGGTATCCGCTGACGGTGTCGCTGGCCGCCGCGCTGACCGTCGGCTACGTGGACGCGGTCGGCAGCACCCTCTCCGCCTCGCGCACGGTGGCCTTCCTGCCGTTCTTCCTGCTCGGCTGGAGGCTGCGGCAGGGCCGGGCACCGCGCCCGGGACCGGGCGGCGGGCCGGGAGCGGTGCCGTGGACCGAGGCCCGGTGGACGCGGAACCTCGCGGTGGCGGTGCTCGCCGGGACGGCGGTCGCGGCCTGGCCGCTGCGGCGGGTGCTCCGGGAGCCGCTGCTGGCGCTGCGCGACCCGTACGCGGAGGCGGTGCCGCTCGCCGCGCCCTGGGCGTGGGCACCGCGCGGCGCGGTGCTGCTCTGCGGGATGGTGATCGTGCTGAGCTTCGTGCGGCTGGTGCCCAGACGCCGTCTGCCGGTGGTGAGTTACCTCGGCTCGGGCGGGCTCTACCTCTACCTGCTGCATCCGCTGGCGGTGCGCGTGCTGCACGTCTCCGGGGACGTCCGCTGGGCCGGGCCCTGGCCGGAGCAGCTGCTGCTGGTGCTCGTCGGCGTGCTGCTCGCCGCCGCCCTGGCCTCACCGCCGGTGCGGTGGGCGGCGCGGCCGCTGGTCCAGCCCCGGCTGCCGTGGCTGTTCGCCGCCCCACCGCCAGGCCCGTCCCGTCCGCCTCCCGGCCCGCCACACGCGGCGGACGGACCGGGGTCCGGGGACGATCCAACAGGCGGGGACCGGGCGGCGGTTGGGGAAGGACCAACGGGCGGGGACGGGACGACGGTTGGGGACGGGGCGCCCAACCGGGCGCCGGATCTCAGGTGTCCAGCACCGAGGTGAGGAACTGACCCACCCAGGCGAGCAGTTCACGGCCGACCACCGGCCTGCCGCCGATACCGCCGGTCTTCGGGCGCGGCACCAGCACCTGCCCGGCCGCCTGCTTGACCACCGCGCCCGGGTGGAGCCGCTTGAGCCGCAGCTCCTGCGACTCCCGCAGACTGACGGGCGAGAAGCGGACGTTGCCGCCCTGGAGGGTGATGTCGGTGACGTGGCAGGTGCGCGCGAGCATCCGGAGTCCCGCCACCAGCAGCAGGTTCTCCACCGGTTCCGGCAACGGTCCGTAGCGGTCGGTGAGTTCCTCGCGGACGGCGGCGATGTCGCCCTCCGAGGTGGCCGCCGCGATGGCCCGGTACGCCTGGAGGCGCAGCCGCTCGCCGGGCGCGTAGTCGTGCGGGACGTGCGCGTCGACCGGCAGCTCGATCTTCACCTCCAGCGGCGGCTCCTCCGGCTCGCCGCCGCTCTCCAGCGCCGCGCGGTAGTCCGCGACCGCCTCACCGACCATCCGCACGTACAGGTCGAAGCCGACGCCCGCGATGTGCCCGGACTGCTCGCCGCCGAGCAGGTTGCCCGCGCCCCGGATCTCCAGATCCTTCATCGCGACGTACATGCCCGCGCCCATCTCGGTGTGCTGCGCGACGGTGGCCAGCCGCTCGTGCGCGGTCTCCGTCAGCGGCTTCTCCGGCGGGTACAGGAAGTAGGCGTAGCCACGCTCCCGGCCACGTCCCACCCGGCCGCGCAACTGGTGCAGTTGGGACAGGCCGAAGGTGTCGCCGCGCTCGACGATCAGGGTGTTCGCGTTGGAGATGTCGATGCCGTTCTCCACGATGGTGGTGGACACCAGCACGTCGAACTTCTTCTCCCAGAAGTCCACCACGACCTGTTCCAGGGCCTGTTCGCCCATCTGCCCGTGCGCGGTGACCACCCGGGCCTCCGGCACCGCCTGCCGCAGCCGCGCCGCCGCGCGGTCGATGGACTCGACCCGGTTGTGGATGTAGAACACCTGCCCCTCGCGCAGCAGTTCACGCCGGACGGCGGCGGCGATCTGCTTCTCGTCGTACGGGCCGACGAAGGTTAGGACCGGGTGCCGCTCCTCGGGCGGCGTCGTGATGGTGGACATCTCGCGGATGCCGGTGACCGCCATCTCCAGGGTGCGCGGGATCGGCGTGGCCGACATCGTCAGGACGTCGACGTTGGCGCGGAGCTTCTTCAGCTGCTCCTTGTGCTCGACGCCGAACCGCTGCTCCTCGTCGACCACGACCAGGCCGAGGTTCCTGAACGCCACCTCGGAGGAGAACAGCCGGTGGGTGCCGATGACGATGTCGACGGTGCCCTCCCGCAGCCCGTCGATCACGGCGCGCGCCTCGGTGTCGCTCTGGAAGCGGGACAGCGCGCGCACGTTGACCGGGAACTGCCCGTACCGCTCGGTGAAGGTGCTGAAGTGCTGCTGCACCAGGAGGGTGGTGGGCACCAGCACCGCGACCTGCTTGCCGTCCTGCACCGCTTTGAAGGCGGCGCGCACCGCGATCTCCGTCTTGCCGTAGCCGACGTCGCCGCAGACCAGCCGGTCCATCGGGACCGTCCGCTCCATGTCCTCCTTGACCTCGCCGATGGTGGTCAGCTGGTCCGGGGTCTCGGCGTACGGGAAGGCGTCCTCCAGCTCCCGCTGCCAGGGGGTGTCCGCGCCGAAGGCGTGCCCGGGCGCCGCCATCCGCGCCGAGTACAGCTTGATCAGGTCGGCGGCGATCTCCTTGACCGCCTTCTTGGCGCGCGCCTTCGTCTTCGTCCAGTCGGCGCCGCCCAGCCGGTGCAGCGAGGGCTGCTCCCCGCCGACGTACTTGGTGACCTGCTCCAGTTGGTCGGTGGGGATGTACAGCCGGTCGCCGGGCTGTCCGCGTTTGGCGGGCGCGTACTCCACCAGCAGGTACTCGCGGGTCGCGCCCTGCACGGTGCGCTGCACCATCTCGATGTAGCGGCCCACGCCGTGCTGTTCGTGCACGATGTAGTCGCCGGGCTGGAGGGTCAGAGGGTCGATCTGCTTCCGGCGCCGGGCGGGCATCCGGGGGGTGTCCCGGCCCCCCGCCTTCTGCCCCGTCAGGTCGGTCTCGGTCAGCACCGCGAGCGCGCGGTCCGGATCGACGAAGCCGTGCTCCAGCGAGCCGCAGGCCACCTGCACGACGGCGGGGGTGAGTTCGGCGGCGCCACCGAGGTCCCCGGCGAGCCGCGCGGGAACGCCCTCGCCGCTCAGCACCTCCACGGTCCGCGCGGCCGGGCCGTGCCCCTCGGTGACGTACACGCAGCGCCAGCCCTCGGCGAGCCAGCCCTTGGTGTCGGCGAGCGCCCGCGCGGTGTCGCCCCGGTAGGACTCCGGGGCGCGCATCCCCAACTCCAGGGTGTCGCCGTCCAGTTCGGCGTCGGAGGCGAACTGGCTCACCGACCACCAGGGCACCCCCAGCTCGGCCGCCCGCTCCCGCACCTCGGCGATACCGCGCAGCGAGGCGGCGCCCACGTCCAGCGGGGCCTCGCCGCCGCCCGCGGTCGCCGCCCAGGACGCCTCCAGGAACTCCTGGCTGGTCGCCACCAGGTCGGCGGCGCGGGTGCGGACGCGCTCCGGATCACAGACCAGCGCGACGGTCCCGGAGGGCAGCACGTCCAGCAGCAGCTCCATGTCGTCCACCAGGACGGGGGCCAGCGACTCCATGCCCTCCACCGCGATGCCCTCGGCGATCTTGCCGAGCATCTCGACGAGTTCCGGGTGGCTCTCGGCCAGCCGGGCGGCGCGCTCCCGCACGGGGTCGGTCAGCAGCAGCTCGCGGCAGGGCGGCGCCCACAGCCCGTGCTCCGCGACCTCCAGCGACCGCTGGTCGGCGACCCGGAAGTAGCGGATCTCCTCGACCTCGTCGCCCCAGAACTCCACCCGCAGGGGGTGTTCCTCGGTGGGCGGGAAGACGTCCAGGATGCCGCCGCGTACCGCGAAGTCCCCGCGCTTCTCCACGAGTTCGACGCGGGCGTAGGCCGCGGCGGCGAGTGCGTCCACCACGTCCCCCAGGTCGGCGGACTCGCCCTGCCGCAGCGCCACGGGCTCCAGTTCGCCCAGCCCCTTGACCTGCGGCTGAAGCACCGAGCGGATCGGCGCGACGACCACGGAGACCGGCCCCATCGCCGGATCGCCGGGCACCGGGTGCGCGAGGCGGCGCAGCACCGCCAGCCGGCGGCCGACGGTGTCGGAGCGCGGCGAGAGCCGCTCGTGCGGCAGCGTCTCCCAGGAGGGGAACTCCACCACGCCGTCCGGCGGCAGCAGCGAGCGCAGCGCGGCGGCGAGGTCCTCCGCCTCCCGGCCGGTCGCGGTGACCGCGAGGACGGGACGGCGCGCGGCCAGCGCGGCCACCGCGAAGGGCCGGGCGGCGCGCGGGCCCACCAGGTCGAGGTGGGGTCGTCGGGTGCCGTCGGACGCCGCCGCCGAGACGGCCTCGGTGAGGGCCGGGTCCTCGACGACGGCGTCCAGTAGTCCGGTGAGACTCATGAGGGGCGTTCCGTCCCGTCGGTTCGGGTTGCAGTCTGGCCTCGCCGCCCACCGCCCGGGGCGGGATCGGCACACCCTGAGCGCACGCGGGAGCGGCCCGACACGCGCTGCGAGCCGGGGTCTCCAGCGTACGACGGGCCGGGCGCGCCGCGCGCCGAGCCGCCCCCGCCACCCCGGAGCCGGACGGGCGGCGGGCGACGGACGGCAGGCGGCAGGCTCCAGCGGGCGGGGCGTCCGGCGAGACGTGGTCAGCGCGGACCGGGCGACGCGGGGCGGACGGGGGTGAGCCCGCGCGCTCCCGGGGCTCGTGCGGCCCCCCGGGCGCCCCGGCCCGAACGGGACGGCCCCCGGGTGCCCGCAGCGGGCGCCCAGGGCGGGCCCACGGAACGGCCGGACGCGGCGGAGCGGGGCAGCCCCCCGGACTGCCCCGCTCCGCCGCGTGGCCTGGTGGCCGGGGCGGGACCCCGGCCACGGCCGTCACTCGGTGGCGATGGCGTTCAGCACGTTCATCCGTCCCGCCCGGAAGGCCGGGACCAGCGCGGCGATCAGCCCGACCAGCGCGGATCCGGCGAACACCGTGACGATCGTGGGCCAGGGGATCTCCAGGACGCCCAGCCCCTCCATCGCCAGCAGCTGCTGGGCCGCGGCGCCCCAGGCCATGCCCAGGCCGACCCCGAGGAGCGCGCCGAACAGGGCGATGACCACGGCCTCCAGGCGGATCATGCGGCGCATCTGCCGCCGGGAGAGACCGATCGCGCGGAGCATCCCGATCTCCCGGGTCCGCTCGACGACCGAGAGCGCCAGGGTGTTCACCACACCGAGGATGGCCACGATGATCGCCAGCGCCAGCAGCCCGTAGACCAGGTTCAGCAGCTGGCCGATCTGGTCCTTCAGCGTCTGCTTGTAGTCCGCCTGGTCCTGGACCTGGTACTGCGGGTAGGGCTCCAGCAGCTTCTTCAGCGCGGCGTAGGTGGCCTCCTCCTCACCGTCGACCGCCGTCGCGAAGAGGATGTTGGGCTGCGGGAGCGCGTTCGCCGGAAGGTAGTCCCGCGCCGTCTCCAGGCTGACGAACTTCGCGCCCTTGTCGAGCGCGGTGTCGTCGGAGGTGATCGCGGCGACCTTCAGCCGGGCCTCCTTCGTGCCGCGCGGGAAGTCGACGGTGATCGTGTCGCCCACGGACACCCCGTGCTTCTCGGCGTAGTCGCTGCCGACCGAGATGGCGCCCCGCTCGTAGGCCGCGGCCAGCTCGCCGTCCACCATGTCCCGCTTCAGCACGTCGGCGTACGAGGGGTCGGTGATGGACACCCACTCCTTGTCGTTCCTGCCGCCGCCGTCCGGCGCGGTGATCCGCACGTCATCCACCCAGCGGTAGCTGGTGGTGTCCTTCAGCCCGTCCTGGGCCCGGAACTTCCTCTCCACGGCCGGGATGATGTTCCGGTCCATGCCGCCCTTGCCCTCGACGATGAAGTCGGCGCCGACGGTCTTGTCCAGCTCGTCCTCCGCGGAGGCGACCATCGAGGAGCCGACCACCGAGAGCGAGGCGACCAGCGCCAGCCCGATCATCAGCGCCGCGGCCGTAGCGCCCGTCCGCCGCGGGTTCCGCAGCGCGTTCCGCTCGGCGAGCCGCCCGATCCGGCCGAACGGCCGGGCGATGACCGCGGAGAGCAGCCGGACCAGCACCCCCGCGAGCACCGGGCCGATCACGATGAAGCCGATCAGCGACAGCAGCACCCCGCCCGCCAGGTAGAGGGCGCCGGTGGAGGCCTCGTCGGCGTTCGCGGTCAGCGCGAGGAGCGCGGCGCCACCGCCGCTGAGCACGACGCCCGCCACGGCGCGCAGCACCCCGGTGCGGCGGTCGGCGGGCGTGCCCGCCTCGCGCATCGCCGCCATCGGCGAGACCCTCCCGGCCCGGCGCGCGGGCAGGTAGGCGGCGACCATGGTGACGAGCACCCCGACGACCACCCCGATGACCGGGGTCGTCCAGGCGACGGTCAGGTCGTCCGTCGACAGCTTCATCCCGACGGCGCCCATCAGCTGCATCAGGCCGACGGCGAGGCCCACCCCGGCGCCGACGCCCAGCACCGAGCCGATGACGCCCAGCAGCAGCGCCTCCAGCAGCACGGTCCGCCCCACCTGACGGCGGCTGGAGCCGATCGCCCGCATCAGGCCCATCTCCCGGGTGCGCTGCGCGACCAGCATGGAGAAGGTGTTGACGATCAGGAAGATGCCCACCAGCAGCGCGATCCCGGCGAAGCCGAGCATCCCGTACTTGAGCACGTCCAGGAACTCGGACAGCTCGCCCCGGTTGGCGTCCGCCGTCTCCTTCTGGGTCTGGTAGGTGTACGCCGAGGCGCCCAGCGCCTCCGCCACGTTCTCCTTGAGCAGCGTGTGTGTGTAACCGCTCTCGCCGGCCACCGCGACCTGGCTGAACACCTTCTGGCTGCCCAGCAGTTCACGCTGGGCCGTGGGGGTGTCCAGGTAGACGATGGCCGCGCCCGGGTTGGTCACCTCGAAGGTGGCGACGCCCGAGATCCGGGCGGTGAACTCGCCGGTGCCGGTGATGGTGCGCAGCGAGTCACCGAGTTCCAGCCCGTGCTTGTCGGCCGTGTCCGCGTCGACCATGACCTGGTTCGGCCCGCTGGGCACCTTGCCCGAGGTGACCTTCATGGTCTCCTGGTCCACCCGGGTCCAGTTGGACGCGATGGTGGGCGCACCGGTGTCCGAGCCGACGTTCTTGTTGTCCTTCGTGACGACGGTGACGCCGAGGCTCATCGCCACGCCCTCGGCGGACCTGACGCCCTCCACCTTCCGGACCTGGTCCACCGCCGAGGCGGGCACGGTGTCCGGCTTGCCGTTGGGCGTCTGCTCCTCGCCGGGCTTGGCGTCCTTGTTGCTGACCGTCACGTCCGGCGCGGTCTGCGCGAAGATCTTGTCGAAGGTGGTGTTCATCGTGTCCGTGAACACCAGCGTTCCGCAGACGAACGCGACCGACAGCAGCACGGCTATCCCGCTGAGCGCCATCCGCCCCTTGTGCGCGAGGAATCCGCGCAACGAGGTTCTCAGTACCGTCACGCCGCGCTCCCGGTGTCGTGCCGCCGGTTCCCGCCGTGCGCGCCCGGGCCCGCGTCGGGCTGGCCCACGAAGCGGCGCATCCGGTCGAGGACCGCCTCGGCCGTCGGGTTCGTCATCTCGTCGACGATCCGGCCGTCCGCCAGGTACAGGACGCGGTCCGCGTAGGAGGCGGCGACGGGGTCGTGGGTGACCATGACGACGGTCTGGCCCAGCTCGTCGACCGAGCGGCGCAGGAAGCCGAGGACCTCGGCGCCGGAGCGGGAGTCGAGGTTCCCGGTGGGCTCGTCACCGAAGATGATCTCGGGCTTGGCGGCCAGGGCGCGGGCGACGGCCACGCGCTGCTGCTGTCCGCCGGACAGCTGGTTGGGACGGTGCGTCAGCCGGTCTCCCAGACCGACGGTGCGCACCACGTTGTCCAGCCACTGCCGGTCGGGCTTACGGCCCGCGATGTCCATGGGCAGCGTGATGTTCTCCAGCGCCGTCAGCGTCGGCAGCAGGTTGAACGCCTGGAATATGAAGCCGATCCGGTCGCGCCGCAACTGCGTCAGCCGCTTGTCCCTCAGCCCGGATATCTCCTGCTCGCCCAGCCAGACCCGGCCCTCGCTGACGGTGTCGAGCCCGGCCATGCAGTGCATCAGCGTCGACTTGCCCGAGCCCGACGGGCCCATGATCGCGGTCAGCGCGCCCCGCGCGATGTCGGCGTCCACGTGGTCCAGCGCCAACACCCGGGTCTCGCCCGAGCCGTACGCCTTCACCACCTGGCGCGCGCAGGCGGCAACGGCCGTGTGTGCCCCATTGCCCCCGGTCCTGGGATTCGCTACAGCCGTTGTCACAGCCTGCTCCTTCGTCGTCGTCTCGTTCGCGCTTCGCGGTGGGTGGTACGTCGTGCCGGGTACCTGGCGGTTCGTGCGTGGTGCTCGGTGGTTCGCGGCTCCCGCGGGCGCCACGGGGTGTTCGTGGTCGTACGGTTCCGCGCGGTCCGTACGGAACCGCGCATGTCCGCTCAGCTCCGTACGGGTCCACGCGTGTGGGTGCGGCGGGTGTCGCGGCGCCGGGCTCGGTCCGGTGGCGGCCACCGGCCGCCCCGACGGACGCCAGCCGGTGCGGACCCGCCCGGGCCGCACCGGCCACCACGTCTCCGTGGCGCGCGGCCCGCCCCCAACGCCGTACGGGCCGTGCCGCACCGGTCGACCGCCCCGCCCGGATCGCCGGACCCGAGCGGCCGTTTCCGTACCCCAGAGCCTTCCGGAGCGTGGCTCCGGTCACGATGAGGCTGGTCCCTGTCTTCGGCCGGGGGTTATCCCCACCTCGGTACTGCGGCGCGCCTCCCCGATGCCCTCACCACGTTAGGAGCGCCCGCGCACCCGCTCGTCCTGCGCCGGGACGAACCCCGGCCCGGAACCCCGACCGGGGCGCCCCCTAAGGGCCCGGGCCAACGCACCCTGACGCGGCACACCGCCGTCCGCGCCCCGAACCACCCCACCCACGCCCGCCGCCCCGCACCCGTACCGCGCGTACCTCCCGCGCCCGCGCCGCTCCCCCCACTTCCCCACACCGCACCCCGAGACCGAGACCCCCGCCCCTGACACGCACCCCGGACACCGGCACGTCCGCCCGGGGGGGGCGTCCGGCGCACCCGGCCCCGGGGACGGCGGCGGGACGGCGGGCGCCCCCGCGCTCTGGGCGGCATCAACTGACCCCGGCCACCGGCCCGGGACGGTCAACCGACGGTTCAGGCGGGCTCGCCGGACGTGCCCGACGCCGAACTCCCCACCGGCTGCGGCGAGTCCGGCTCCGGCTCCGTCACCCGGCCCGTCAACGTCGCGAGGCTGGACCGGACATGGGCCATGTGCTGCCGGTGCTCCTCCGCCGTCTGCTCGTGCTCGCGCAACACCCGCTCGGTCTCCCGCTCGACGCCCTCCTCCCGCACCCGGGCCCGCGCCAGCAGCTCCTCGCCCTGGGCCACCGCGTCCTCCTGCCGGTGCCGGGCGGCCTCCTCGGCCTCGGCGTGCGCCCGCCGGGAGTCGGCCAGCGCCTTCTCCGCGCGCTCCTCCAACTCCCCCAGACGTCCCAGAACCTCCGTCTCGCGCTCCGCCAACTCCCGTTCCAGCGCCTCCGCTTCGGCGCCCTGCCCGGTCTCCTGGTCGGAGAGGAGCGCGGTGCAGCGGCGTTCCGTCTCGGTCAGCGTCTCGGTGGCGTCCCGGCGCAGCCCCTCGGCGTACTCCCGGGCCGTCTCCCGCACCTCCTCGGCGGCCCGCCGCGCGGCCTCCAGCCGCTTACCGGCGCTGGCCTCGGCGGCGTCGCGCAGCGCCGCCGCCTCCTCCCCGGCCGCGTCCCACAGCCGCTGACCGACGGCCTCCGCCTCCGCCGCCGTCCCGCGGGCCGCCGTCTCGGCCGCCGCCCTGATCTCCGCCGCCTCGTCCTGCGCCAGGAGCAACAGCCGCCGGGCGCGCTCCCCGAGCCCCTCGTAGGTCTGCTCGGGGAGGGCGGCGACCACGCCACGCAGCCGCTCGGCCTCCTCGGTCAGCTCCTCCGCCCGCGCGGCGAGCCCGGCGAGCCGTTCCCGCGCGGCCTCGCGCTCCTCCCGCAGACCCTCCACCCGACGGTCCACCTGCTCCGGCCGGTACCCACGGCCCCGGACGACGGCGAAGCCGTACGGCGACGACGCACTCATATTGAGCCCCTTACCTCAGCGACACAGCCCGCGCGGCGGTCGCGCGACATCTGGTGGAACGGGCGAAGCGCGACGGGAACCCAGAAGGCACCCATAAACCCGCACTTCACCCGAGCTACCCCCAGGATGCGCTACGGGACGGCCGTACCCGTAATCGACGGATCACGTCACAAGCACCGTAGTTACCAAAGGGGACATACCGGATCTAACCACCGCGATACTCTCCGGGGTTCGGGGTCACGGGCTCCCGGACGGCGCGCGTGGCCGCGCTCACAGCCCGCCGCCCCGCCTCGTACCCACCCCTGCCACCGGCCGGACGCCACTCGGCCGCCAGCCGGTCGCGCGAGGTGGGAGGTACGGGGTGAGAGGTGCGGGGCGGCCGCTCAAGGGCGGGGCGCTCACACCGGTGGCCGGAGCGGAACGTCCGGCACCAGGCCCCCGGAGGTCGCGAAGAGGGCACCTCCGGAGGACAGCGCTCGGCCAGAAGGCGGACAGGCGGGGCCCGGACCGGCGGCGCGGGCGGAGCCCCCGGCCCGCCAACCGGTCAACGGGCCAACCGGGCCCACCGAGCCAACCGCCAGACGGTCAACGGACGGACGGTCAACGGACGGGGCGCCGGAACAGCCCGCCGCCAACAGCCCGTCAGCGAGCAGGGCAGCGGACAGCAGGGCGTAGGCCAACAGGGCGGCGGCGGACGGACGTTCGGGGCGGCCGGAGGGGCCGCCCCGAAGGGTCGGAGGAGGGTCAGCGGAAGGGAAGGGGGACGTCGCGGGCCGTTGGGGACGGGTGGGGGTGGGCGCTCAGAAGAGGCCGTCCCACATCTGCTCCAGCAGCACCGACCACCAGGTCTCCGGCGAGGCCAGCGCCGCCTGGTCGAGCGCGGCGAGCTGGAGCTGGAAGTCCACCGTCCAGCGCCCGGCCTGCTCCTGGTTCAGCCCGTACCGCAGTCGCCACATCCGGCCGAGCAGCGCGAGGCAGCGGATGAACTCCGGCAGTCCGGTGTTGACGAACTGCGGGGCGGGCGGGCCGGGTTGGCCGGGCACCGACGCCTCCAGCGGCACCGCGACGATGTGCGCCGTGCCGTACTGGACACAGATCTGCCGTCCGAAGTCGCTGCCCATGACCAGGTAGGAACCGGCGTCCTGGGAGGGCTGTACGCCCCGCTCCTGGGCCAGTTCGGCCAGGGTGGGCACCGGGCGGCCGGGCTGCGCCTGCCCCCAGAAGAAGGGGGTGACGTCCACCGGGACACCGGCCCACACAAGGCTCTGCGCCACGATGTCCGGCACGCCCTGCCGGGAGACCGCCCGCTGGTCGAAGCGGAACACGCCCTGCGGCCCGAAGGCCTGGAGCAGCTCCTGCCCGATCACGTCCGGCGGGACCGGCGGCACGGGCTGGACGGGCTGGGGCAGCGGGACGCGGTTCGGCGCGGGGAGCGCCGGGCCGTCGGCCACCTGGTGCAACTCGCCCTGGTGCTCGACGAGATGACGCATGCCCTGCTGCCGGGTGGCGTGGTCACGGCCGTAGGCGGCGGTGTGACTGACGCGCACCTGCGGCCAGTTCTCCCGGATCATCCGGCTGCAATAGCCACCCGGCAGGTCACAGGACTCCAGTTCGGTGTGGAGCTCGATCACCTGCTGCGGCGGGATGTTGAGCTGGCGCAGCTCGTGCAGGATCTGCCACTCGGGGTGCGGGGTGCCGGGCGCGGAGCGGCGGATGAGCTGTTGCTCGGAGCCGTCCGGGGCGCGGTAGCGCAGCACCGCCATGTAGCCGGGGCCGACCAGCGGCTGGCCGGGCTGCGGGTAGCCGTACGCCGGAGGGGCGCCGCCGGGCATCGGCGCTCCGGGCGGGGCGCCGGGGGCCCCGGGTGCGCCGGGCGGTCCGGGGGGCGGTCCGGGGGCGTGCGGCGGGGTGGCACCGCCGGGCATGCCGCCGCCCATCGAGGGGTCGGCCAGCATCGTCGCCGCCTGGTGGACCCCACCGGCGGGCGGGCCGCCGGGCGGGGGCGTTCCGGCACCCGGGGCGCCCGGGGCGCCGGGCGGGGCGGGCGCACCGGGCGGGGCGGGCGCACCGGGCGGGCCGGGCGCACGCGGGGGCGCGGGGGCGCCCGGGCCGCCCATCGAGGGGTCCGCGAGCATCGTCGCCGCGTGGTGGACGCCGCCGCCCGCGGAGCCGGAGCCGTCCGAGTCGCCCTGGCCGGGCTGTGCCGGATCGGCGGCGGGCTGCTGGCCGCTGCGCGCCACGTCCTCGGCGGAGACCATCTGGGTCGGTACGTATCCGGCGCCGGGCGAGCCGGGGGCGCCGGGGCCCGCGCCGCCGCCGGACCTGGCGCCCGGGGTGCCGGGCGCGCCGGGCGGCGGGGGGATGCTGGGGCCGGAGCCGCGCGAGGGGCGGGAGGGCACCGAGCCGCTGGGCGCGCGACTGGTGTCGGCCTCGGCGAAGCCCTGCGGTGTGGACAGGCCGCCGCCGCCCATCGAGGGGTCCGCGAGCATCGTGGCCGCCTGGTGGACGCCGCCGCCCGCGGAGCCGCCGCCCGAGGTCTGACCCGGCCAGGACGGGGGCTGCCCCTCGGAGTCGGACGCGGACTGGCCGTCCGAGGCGTCCGGCGACGGGCCGGGCGGCGGCGTGGCGGGGCCGGACTCCGGGTCCAGCGCGGGCCGGACGGCCGTCCTGGGGAGGGCGCTGCCCTCGGGCAGGAGTTCCGTCTTGGCCTCGGAGTGCGTGCTGGGCGGCGGGGTGTCGTCCGCGTCGCTGCCGCTGATGGGCGGGGCGAAGACGGTCGCCGGAGGGGGCTGGGCCTCGCCGCCGGAGCCGCTGGTGTCGGCGGCGTCCCAGGGGCTGCTCCCGCCCGGGGAGCCGCCCGCGCTCTCGCCCACCGGGCTGGCGGAGGCGGCGGCGGGTTCGGCCGCGGAGGACGAGGAGGACGGAGACGACGAGGGAGAGGACGGGGAGGGGGTGGAGGCGGAGGAAGAGGAGCTGGCGGAGCGGCTGTCCGGGATGCCCATCTGGTCGGCCGCCTGCTGGAGCCACTCGGGCGGGGTCAGCAGGAAGGACGTCGCCTCCAGGTCGAGGCGCTGCGGCGGTTCGGGGGCGGGGTCCGCCTCCGGGGTGCGGTCGTACTCCTCCTCGTAGGCGCTGATGACCTCGTCGATCGGGAGGCCCGGCCAGAGCGTCGTCTCGCCGCTGTCCCGCGCGATCACCAGGCGGGCGCAGCCGCCACCCCAGGTCCGCCCGTCCGCCAGGGAGGAGTCACTGCCCGCGCGCGGGTCCTCCGCCCAGGCCACGAAGCCGAGGTCGAACTCCCGCACCCGCACCCGCTGGCGCATGTAGTCGGGCACATCGCCGTTGACCCAGCGCTCGGCGCGCTCCTGGGCCTGCGCCAAGGTCACCATGGGGCCTTCACCTCTTCATCCGGGTTACGCGGGTACCGGGACGGACCGGGCGAAGCCGCCGTCCACCATCAGGTCCGCCACGGTCTTCAGCTCGGGAGGGTTCCCGACGAGCCGCAGCAGGAAGTCGTCGAAGTCGGTGCCGCAGGGCCGGAGCAGCCGCTCGGCGCGCTCGGCGACGCTGAGCCCGTCGGCGTCGGCGGCGTCGTCGAAGGCGCAGAACCAGACCGAGCCCAGCGCCTCGCCCCTGACCTTCACCGCGATCAGCCCGCCCTGGACGAACGCGACGCCCAGGTAGTCCTTGGTGAGGTGGTCGCGGAGGCACTTGTTGACGTAGACGAGGTCGTTGACCGCGGCCTCCTCGCGGAGCGTGAGGAACGGCTGGTCCACCAGCAGCCCCAGCTCCGGGTCGAGGCCCACGCCGCGCGGGGCGCAGCCGCCCGCCGCCTTCAGGAAGGCGCGGTAGGCGCCGGGCAGCCGGTAGCCGAGCCGCTCCTCCGCCATCTCGACGCGCTCCTCGCTGACGGCCGGGTCCTGTCCCACCTCGAAGTGGACGGGCCGGGTCTCCTGGAGCGGGCGGGTGCCCGTCTTGGCGTGGTCGACGGTGGCGGTGGCGAGTCCCCCGTGGTGCCGCAGCAGGGCCTTGACCTCCACCGGGACCAGCTCCAGCCGCCTGCTGTGCGCGACGTGGTGCCAGGTCCAGCCGTGCGGGGTGGCGACCGGGCCGACGTCGGCCCAGAGTTCGTGCCCGGCGGCGTGCAGGGCGACGTTCGCGGAGACGAAGTCCGTCAGCCGGAGTTCGTCCGCGCCGAAGCCCTCGGGGGGATCGGCGATCTCCGCGGCGGCGCGCGCGTAGCGGGAGAAGTCGGGGAACCCCTCCGGTCCCACGGGTACGCCCTCGGGATAGCGCGCCGCCCGGACGGGATCCGGGAAGCTCACGACCTGTCCCGCGTACGCGCGGTTCGGCGGCGCGGCGTGGCCACCGGAGGCGGGGCTGTCCCCTCCGGCCTGGCCGCTGCCGGCACCGGCCTGGCTGCTGGGAGGCTCCCCCAGCCCGAGCCGACCTGTCGTCATGGCGGTAGCTCCCTGCTCCTTCTGGCTGACTCACCACAGCCTATGCGCTAGCCCGAGAGGCAGTCACCGCCCCCGGGAGGGAGCCTCCGCACGGCCGACAGGGGCCCGGACGGGGCGCGCCTGCTCAGTTCCCGCCGGCCGCGCGCAGCTTCTCGTCCTGCTTCTCGGCGATGGCCTTCTTCACCGGCACCTCCTTGCCCTCCAGGTTGACCGAGAGGTAGGTGGCGACGTTGGCGCCGGTGCGCACCAGGGTCACGACCATCTTCCCGGCCTCCGAGTCCTTCGGGTCGAGCCAGGAGAACCGGAGGGCCTCGTCACCGAGCCCGATCTTCCCGTCGTACGGCTTGAGCTTGCCGCCCTCCGGCTTCTCGCCGTCCATGGCGGCGGTGAAGCCGTCACACTCGCGGAACGCCTTCCGCAGGTCGGCGAACCACTTCTGGGCGTCCCCCTCCTTGTAGGAGGCGAGGAGCACCTGGCTCATGGTGCCGCCGGTGCTGAAGTCCCCGCGCATCAGGGAGCCGCCGGTGTACGCCTGCCGCTCCTGGGTGGACTTGGCGCCGAACACGTCGGCCACCGGCTGGCACTCGGGCTTGTCCGGAGTGAGGCGTTCCTTCTCGGGGAACAGGTCGGCCTTGGACTTCTGGACCTTGTAGCCGGGTACGTCGCCGTTCTTCAACAGCGCGGCGTCCAGCTGCTTCTCGGTCAGCGTCGGGGTCTCCCCCGCCTCCCCGCCTCCGCCGGAGGCCCCGCCGTCGCCGCCGGACTGGCCCTGGCTGGAGCCACCGGAGCCGCCGTCGTCGTCGCCCTCGTCGTCCCCGCTGCCGCAGGCGGCCAGGGAGAAGAGCAGGACGGGTACCGCGGTGGCCGCGGCGGCGCCGCGCAGACGCCGGACGCGGCGACGGCGCGCGGAGGTTACGAGGGACGTGGACATATCTCGCTCCCGCTTGTGGGGTCAGTGCCCGGCGATCCTCGCCGCCTCCGCCGAATCCCACCACCCCTATCGCGGTTCACACGGGAAAACGTCACAGTCTCATGACACGCCATGCGGCGTGATCGCTCCCCGGCGGACCCTGCATACTTTGGCGTGGTCCCCGAACAGAAGGGGACGCAAGGGGAGGAATCACACCATGCCCATCGCACCACCGCCGTCCACCGCGCGGCGCGACCCCCGCCTCACCTGGACCACGGCCGACACCGCCGGCACCACCCCCACACCGGTGCTGCGCCGCCGCCGGGACGGCATCCTCCCCGCCATCGCCGCCGCGCTCTCCGTCCGCGGCGAGACCTACACCTGCACCGCCAGCCGGGGCGACCAACCCCCCACGCTGCACCCGCTCGTCCAGGACTTCCTGGACGGCCTCGACGCCGGGACCCGGGAACGCCAGACCGGCCGCTGCCCGGAGGCGCTGCTGCTCTCCCGCTGCCTGACGACGCTGGAGAACGCCCGCCCCCCGAAGCGCGGCCAGCGCCGCGGCAGCGCCCGCCGCCCCCGGCGGCTCGGCCTGAACGAGGCGCGACGGGCACTGAAACAGGCCAAGTTGACCACCCGTCGCATCCGGGAGGACGGCGACCCGCTGCACGGCAGCTACGCGCCCCCGTGCCGCTCCTGCACCGCGCTGCTCGACCACTTCGGGGTCCGCGCGGTCGCCCCGGAGGGGGCCGGGAGCGACGCCGGGACCCCCGCCGGGGGGTACGCGAGCGCCGCGTCCGCCCACGCGATGGCCGCGAGCGCCACCTCCCCGGGCGCCCCGACGGGTGCCCCCGCCCCGGCCGCGCCCCCGGGCCCGTCCCCCCGGCGCGCCCAGCAGACCCAGAACCTCCGGCGGGTACGCACCCCCCAACGGGCCCAACCCGCCCAGCCAGCCCAGTCCGTTCAGCGGTCCGCGCACGCCCCGCTCCCCCAGGGCGATCCGGCCTCCGGCACACCGGACGGCCCACCGGGCGGCCGGGGCGGCACGGGCCGGGGGTACGCGCGTTGAGCACCGCCGGGCGGCACCCCGGCACCACCCGCTTCGCCGCCCCCGTGGACGACGCGCTGCGCGCCGCGGGCTGGTGGCCGGGCCGCCGGGACATCCGCCAGGCCGAGGTCTGGGCCGACGCGCTGCGCGCGCACACCACCCCCGCCGGACACCAGCACGCGGTGCTGGCCTCCGCGGTCGAGATCTGGGCCGAGTTCGGCACCCTGCCGATCGTCCCGAGCGGCCCGGGCCGGGAGGTGGCGCCGACCTCCGTGCTGATCGACCCCACTCCGGCGCTGCACGCCGCCCGCACCCTCGGGGACCTCGGCCGGGCGCTGGAGACGGACATCTGCCCGCTCGGCGTCGAGGGGGTCGACGGCAGGGGCGAGGCGCTGCTCGCCATCGACACGGCGGGCCGGGTCTACGGCGTCGACCCGGCGGGCGACTGGTACCTCGGCCCGGACTTCGACGCGGCGCTGACCACGCTGCTGCTGGGCGAGCGCCCGCACCGGCTCACACCCGCGGACCGTCCCGGGACCCTTCCGGCTCCCGAGGGGGCGCGACCGGAATGAGCGCGGAGACGCGGAATCCCCCGGCCTCGGTCGGCCCGGACACCAGGGTGCCGCCGACCGCCTCGACCCGCTCCCGCATGCCCACCAGCCCGTTGCCCCCGCTGGGCAGCCCGGCGTCCGCGACGCCCTCCCCCGACTCCGGCGGCTCGTTCTCCACCTGGAGGGCCAGCTCCTCCGGCCGGTGCGCCAGCCGCACCCGGGTGCGCGCGCCCGGCGCGTGCTTGTGCACGTTGGTGAGGGCCTCCTGCACGATCCGGTACACGGTCGGCTCGATCGCCGCCTCGTAGTCCCGGGCCGCCCCCTGCGTCGAGAACTCCACCGTCATCCCCGCCGCCCTGGACTGCCCCACCAGCGCCTCCAGTTCGGCGATCCCCGCCTCGCCCGCGCCGCCGCCGGGCGGCGTGGCCCCCTGGGGACGCTCCGGCTCGGCATCGCCCCCGGCCGTGGCCCGCGCGGCGTCCGCCTCCCGCGGCTCCGCCCCGGTCGATCCGGCGGGTCCGGCCGAACCGGCGGAGCCAGCCGTCTCCGCCGCCTGCTGCCGCGCCCGGCCGGTGAGCACACCCAGCCCGATACGGCGCGGCGCCGCCTCGACCCCCACGCCGTCCCGCCACTCCGGCTCCCGGGAGGCCGCGGCGGACTCCGCCACCGGCGAGTGGCCACCCGGCGCGAGCGGCGCCGCCGCTACGACGGCCGCGGGCCCGCGGGACGCCGCACCGGCCTCCGCCGCGCCCTCGCCGCTGCGCAGCACGCCCAGCATGGTGCGGAGTTCCGTGAGCGCCTGACGGCCCATATCGCCCACCAGACCGGCGTTCCGGGCGGCCTTCTCCGGGTCCTTGGCGGCGGTGACCTGGAGCGCCGAGGCGTGCACCACCATCAGGCTGACCCGGTGCGCGACCACGTCGTGCATCTCCCGCGCTATCCGGGTGCGCTCCTCGTTCCGTGCCCACTCGGCGCGCTCCTCCGCCCGGTCGGCGAGGAGGGACAACTCGCGCTCCAGCCCGTCGGCCCGCTCGCGCAGCGACTCGACGAGGCGGCGGCGGGCGCCCACGTACAGGCCGAGGAAGACGGGCGGGCCGGTGTATCCGGCCGACATCAGGAAGGAGACGAGCGGGATGAACCAGGTGGGCGGGTTGAAGTCCGGGTCGGCGCCGACGCCCTGGTGCAGCTGGATCTGCATCACCAGGAATCCGCCCGCCAGATGGAGCCCGCTGAGCAGCGCGATGATCCGCCGGGGCGCGTCCGAGGCGGCGAGGGTGTAGAGGCCCACGAGGCCGAGCAGCACCCCCATCTGGGCCGGGGCCACGGCCAGCGCGACGAGGACGACGGCGAGCGGCCAGCGGGAGCGCAGCACCAGCGTGCCGCCCGCCAGGGCGCCGAAGACGACCATCAGGAAGACCGGCACCCCGGTGCGCGAGGCGAAGGCCACGCCC
The DNA here is from genome assembly GCF_013450295.1 of Streptomyces sp. AJS327. GTDB lineage: Bacteria > Actinomycetota > Actinomycetes > Streptomycetales > Streptomycetaceae > Streptomyces. The sequence goes on along the minus strand of NZ_SKBR01000001.1, from coordinate 62,212 downwards.
TGGAAGACGCACTCGCCCGCGGATATCAGCCCCAGCGCCGCGTCCAGTACCGCGCTTCGGCGCCGCTGCCACCACCACGGCCCGGCACGGGCGGGGCGCTCCCCCGTCTCGGTCATACCGCCCAGCGTACGACCGAGCGCACCCGGTTTCCCTGGCCAGGCCCGGAACGCCCGATTCCGAACCGGCGGATGGACCGGCCGCCGTGGACGGGCGAACAGCCGTACCCCTTCCGGGACCGGCGGCCGGGTTCCGGCGGCCAGCCGAGCCGGAGCGGAGCGAACACGAGCCCGGAGCGGGGCGGGGCGGAGTGGACCGGGAGCGGGGCGGGGCCGCGACCGACCAGATCTCGCCCGCCGGGAGCCTCCCGCCGCCCGGGGCGCCTGGGGTGCGGCATAGTATGGGGCCCCGCGAGCGATACGGTGAACCGGGTCATCGCGGTATTCCCGGGTCGACTAAGGGCAAGTCAGTGGATTTTGGTTCCACGGATGGGGGTTCGAGTCCTCCCCCGGGAGCTCACGACCGGCGCCGCCGCCTCGTACGGCAGCGCGCGGAACCGCTCCGGGCGTCGCGTTTCGCCCCATAAACCCACCGGTATCCTGCGGGTGACGTCCCCCCGAACCCCAGTAGCCGAAGGGCACACCGTGAGCGCCAACCGCCCTGCCGCCGTCGTCATCCTCGCAGCGGGTGAGGGCACCCGCATGAAGTCCGCCACCCCCAAGGTCCTCCACGAGATCTGCGGGCGTTCCCTGCTCGGCCACGTGACCACCGCCTCCCGCGCGCTCGCGCCGGAGCGGCTGGTGGTCGTGGTGGGACACCAGCGCGAGCAGGTGGCCGCGCACCTCGCCGAGATCGACGCCGCGGCGCTCACCGCCGTGCAGCACGAGCGGAACGGCACCGGCCACGCCGTGCGGATGGGGCTGGAGCGGCTGACCGAGGACGGCGGCGCGCTCTCCGGCACCATCCTGGTCACCTGCGGCGACACCCCACTGCTCACCGGTGACACGCTGCGCGGGCTCGCGGGCGCGCACGAGCGGGAGGGCAACGCGGTCACCGTGCTGAGCGCCGAGGTGCCTGACGCCACGGGGTACGGCCGGATCGTCCGGGACGGGAGCCCGGGCGCCAGGGGGGGCATGCAGGGGGCGGTCACCGCGATCGTCGAGCACAAGGACGCGAGCGAGGCGCAGCGCGCCATCCGCGAGATCAACTCCGGGGTGTTCGCCTTCGACGCGGCGCTGCTGGCGGACGCGCTCGGCAAGGTCCGCACCGACAACAGCCAGGGCGAGGAGTACCTCACCGACGTGCTGGGGATCCTGCGCGCCGCCGGGCACCGGGTCGGCGCGTACACCGCGGCGGACCACCGGGAGATCGCCGGGATCAACAACCGGGTGCAGCTGGCCGGGGCCCGCCGGGTGCTGAACGAGCGGCTGCTGGAGGAGGCGATGCTCGCCGGGGTCACCGTGGTCGACCCGGCCTCGACCTGGCTGGACGTGACCGTCAGCTACGAGCCGGACGCGCTGGTGCACCCCGGCACCCAGCTGCTGGGCCGGACCCATCTCGGCGCGGAGTGCGAGGTGGGGCCCGGCTCCCGGCTGACCGACACCACGGTCGGCGCGGGCGCCACGGTCAGCCACACGGTGGCGGAGGGCGCGGGGATCGGCGCGGGCGCGTCCGTCGGCCCGTACACCTACCTGCGCCCGGGCACCGAGCTGGGCCCGCGGGTGAAGGCGGGCAGCTACGTCGAGGTGAAGAACGCCGAGATCGGGGAGGGCACCAAGGTGCCGCACCTCTCCTACGTGGGCGACGCCACGATCGGTGACCACAGCAACATCGGGGCGGCCAGCGTCTTCGTGAACTACGACGGGGTCGCCAAGCACCGCACCGTGGTCGGCTCGCACTGCCGCACCGGAGCGGACAACATGTTTGTGGCTCCTGTCACGATCGGGGACGGCGCCTACACCGCCGCGGGTTCGGTGATCACGAAGGACGTGCCGGCCGGTTCGCTGGCCGTCGCGCGCGGGCAGCAGCGCAACATCGCTGGCTGGGTTGCCAGAAAGCGGCCCGGCAGCGCCGCGGCGCAGGCGGCCGAGGGGTCCCGGGAGAACGCCGGGGAGAGCCCCGCGGGGACCGACTGACCCCCTGTGACCTCGGTCGTCCTGGTATCCGACGCTGTCCGGCAGGGCGTACCGTGAAGAGGCACGCGGACGACACGGACGCGGCACCGCCCCACCATGGCGCGGCCACGCGGCGAGCGCGCACCGGACGCACATGGCGAGGACGGCACTGCCGAGCCGTAGGGAATCGGCCAAAGTGCCGTGGCGTGACGCGGGTCCCGGACACCTGAGCCGGGCGGGCGGAGAAGCGATCAAGGAGAAACTGTGACCGGGATCAAGACGACCGGCGAGAAGAAACTCATGCTCTTCTCCGGCCGCGCCCATCCTGAACTGGCGGAGGAAGTCGCGGAGCAGCTGGGCATCGGTACGGTCCCGACCAAGGCGTTCGACTTCGCCAACGGGGAGATCTACGTCAGGTTCCAGGAGTCGGCGCGTGGCGCGGACTGCTTCCTGATGCAGAGCCACACCGCGCCGATCAACAAGTGGGTCATGGAGCAGCTGATCATGATCGACGCGCTCAAGCGGGCGTCGGCGCGCAGCATCACCGTGATCGTGCCGTTCTACGGCTACGCCCGGCAGGACAAGAAGCACCGCGGCCGGGAGCCCATCTCCGCCCGGCTGATGGCCGACCTCTTCAAGACCGCGGGCGCCGACCGGATCCTCACCGTCGACCTGCACACCGACCAGATCCAGGGCTTCTTCGACGGCCCCGTCGACCACCTCTTCGCGCTGCCGATCCTCGCCGACTACGTGGGCGAGAAGGTCGACCGGGACAAGCTGACGGTCGTCTCCCCGGACGCGGGCCGGGTGCGGGTCGCGGACCGCTGGGCGGACCGGCTGGGCGCCCCGCTGGCCATCGTGCACAAGCGCCGCGACCCGGACGTGGCGAACCAGGTGACGGTGCACGAGGTCGTCGGGCACGTCTCGGGCCGCGTCTGCGTCCTGGTCGACGACATGATCGACACCGGTGGGACCATCTGCGCCGCCGCCGAGGCGCTGTTCGCCAATGGCGCGGAGGACGTCATCGTCACCGCGACGCACGGGGTGCTCTCCGGCCCGGCCGCCGACCGGTTGAAGAACTCCAAGGTCAGCGAGTTCGTCTTCACCAACACCCTCCCCACCCCCGGGGAGCTGGACATCGACAAGATCACCGTGCTGTCGATGGCCCCGACGATCGCCCGCGCCGTGCGCGAGGTCTTCGAGGACGGCTCGGTCACGAGCCTCTTCGAGGAGCAGGCCTGATCCCGGGGCCGCCCGCGCCGAGCCCCCCGGCCGGTACGGGCGGCCCCGGACGCCGCTGCCCCCCCCGTACCCGGGCCGACCTGGTACGGGCTTCCCGTCCCGAGCGGTGATCGATTTCCGCCCGGCCTCCCCCGCCCCGTAGACTCCACGACGTCGCTCGGCGAGGGAGGCCGACGCGTGTCCCGGCCCCGCCGGTCCGCGTGGCTCATTCCGTTATCGACGCGCGCTCCTCGTGGCGGGAGCCGGCCCTTCGGGCCGCCCTCCGCCTCGGCCGATCAGGCCGGTGCGTCGTCGACGGCCCGGGTGGCACGTCCCGTTCGCATCCACCACGAGGAGCGCAGCATGGCTGAGGTCAACGTTTCCGCCACCGTCCGCAGCGAGTTCGGCAAGGGCGCGGCCCGTCGGCTCCGCCGCGAGGAGAAGGTCCCGGCGGTCATCTACGGTCACGGCACCGAGCCGGTCCACGTCGTCCTGCCCAGCTACGACATGATGATGGCGCTCAAGACGCCGAACGTCCTGCTCAACCTGGACGTTGACGGCAAGCGGCACCTGGTCATCCCGAAGGCCGTGCAGCGCGAGGCGATCCGCCAGTTCCTGGTCCACATCGACCTGCTGCTCGTCAAGAAGGGCGAGAAGGTCAACGTGGACGTCCCGGTGCAGACCGAGGGCGACCTGGGCCCGGGCCAGGCCCTGGTGGAGCTGAACTACCACGCGCTGCCCGTCGAGGCCGAGGCCACGCACATCCCGGAGTCGGTGACCGTCTCCATCGAGGGCCTGGTCGCGGGCGACACCGTCTACGCCAAGGACGTGAAGCTGCCGAAGGGCACCAGCCTCGCCATCGAGGAGGACGACGTGGTCGTCCAGATCCTCGCGGCGCAGGCCGAGGCGAACGGCGCGGACGAGGCCGAGGGCGAGGGCGCCGCGGCCGAGTGACGCCGGTGAGCTGACCCCGGGCCGGGCGCACCCGCGGGGCGCCCGGCCCGGGTCACGTTCGCCCCCCGTTCGTTCCCCCGCCGTTCCGGGGATCGCGGACGCTCCCCGTTCCCGGCAGCTCCGGCCAGTCCCCGACAGCTGTCACAGTCCTCGACAGTCCCCGACAGTTCTCCGCTGTTCTCCACACCGTGAGGGATCCGCATGCCGTCCACCACCGCCCCGGCACCCTGGCTCGTCGTGGGGCTGGGCAACCCCGGCCCGCAGTACGCGGGGAACCGGCACAACGTCGGGTTCCTGGTGGCCGATCTGCTGGCCGAGCGGATGGGCGGCTCGTTCCGCACCCACAAGTCCCGCGCCCAGGTGGTGGAGGGGCGGATCGGCGATCCGGCGACCGGCAGCCACCGGGTGGTGCTGGCGAAGCCGATGAGCTTCATGAACCTCTCCGGCGGCCCCGTCTCCGCGCTGTGCGGCTTCTACAAGCTGCCGTTGAGCGAGGTACTGGTGATCCACGACGAGCTGGACATCGGCTTCGGCGCCCTGCGGCTGAAGTACGGCGGCGGCGACAACGGGCACAACGGACTGAAGTCGATCACCAAGACGCTCGGCCCGGACTACCACCGGCTGCGGTTCGGCGTGGGGCGTCCCCCCGGCCGGATGCCGGTGGCCGACTACGTCCTGCGGGACTTCTCCGCGCCCGAGCGCAAGGAGCTGGACTACCTGGTGGACCGCGCCACCGACGCCGTCGAGGCGCTGATCCTGGACGGCCTGGAGCGGGCGCAGCGCACCTACAACTCCTGACCGGGTCCCGGAGTCCCAGCCCGGACACCAGCCGCGGAGTGGCGGGGCACGCGCTCGCCGCCGTGGCCTTCCCGGCGTGCGCGCGCGGCATCCGCGTGACGGTGGAGGGTGTGGGGTGCTGGCCCCTCCCCGTGCCGGTGGTGGTGAGAGCCGTCAGAAGGCCGGGTGAGTCACCGGGGTGAGATCACGCAGGCCGGCCCAGCGGGAGGAGCGGAGGAACGCCGCCGCCCGTTCCGTCGTCGCCTGACCGACCGTGGCGGCCGTCTCGTCGCCCGTGCCCAGGTCCTTGACGGTGATGTGGAGAATGTTGTTGGCGTCGCAGTCGGCCGTCACCTCGATCCGGGGCGCGCCGCGGGGTGCGGGGGGCAGGGCGAGTTCGAGGACCGCGAGGGTCCTGTTGCGCGCCGCGTCCTCCAGTTCGCCCTCCACGACGTGGACCACCACCATGGGCTGGTCGTCCGTGTGCGTGGTGAAGATGTCGGAGCGCTTGGTGGGGACGGTCTCGTTCCGCGGGAGCAGCCTCGTCGTGGTCCCGTCGTGCGTTTCGACGCCGATCGAGTGGGGGGCGACGTCAAGCAGCAGCACGTCCTTGACCGTCCCGGTCAGGATGCCCGCCTGGAGCGTCGCGCCACTGGCTACGGCCCCGGAGGGCAGGTCCCGGTAGGGCTCCCGGCCGCCCGTGAGCCGACGGATCAGGTCGCCCACCGCGGGCATCCGGGCGGCGCCGCCCGTCAGGACGACCCGGTCGGTGTCGTCGAGCGTGTGCTGGGCGTCGGCGAGGACGTGTTCGACGGGGATCCGGCAGCGTTCCAGCAGGTCCCGGGTGAGCGTCTCGAACTCCTCGCGGGTCAGCTCCTCCTCAAGGTGGACAGGGCCGTCCGGTCCGGTGGCGAGGTAGGGCAGCCGGAGGGTCGTGGTGCGCGCCGCCGACAGTTCGACCTTCGCTGTCTCGGCCGCCTCCCGCAGCCGCTGGGTCGCGGCGACGTCGCCGTGGAGATCCATGCCGTGCCGCCGCCTCACGCGGTCGGTCAGGTGCTCGACGATCCGCAGACTCCAGTCGTCGCCCCCGAGCCGGCTGTCACCCGCGGTGGCTCTCACCTCCACGACGCCGTCGCCGAGTGCGACGAGGGAGACGTCGAGGGTACCCGCGCCGAGATCGAAGATCAGGACGGTACATTCGTCCCGGTACGGGCCGTACGCGATCGCCGCGGCCGAGAGCTCGTTGATCAGCCGCAGGACGTTGAGCCCGGCCCGTTCACCGGCCCGGACCAGCGCGGCCCGCTGGTCGCGGCTGAAGCCGGCGGGCACCGCCAGCACCGCGTCAGTGACGTGCTCACCGAGGTGGGCCTCGGCGTCCTGGCGCAGGCGGGCGAGGAGCAGCCCGGCGACGTCCTCGGCGGTCAACCGGACGTCGCCGCGTGCGACACGCCAGCCGGTGCCCAGCTTCAGCTTCGCGGCGCGCGCGGTGAAGCCGGGGTTGGTGAGGGCCTGCCGCTCGGCGGCCGTGCCGACGAGGACGTCCCCCTCGACGGTGAGGGCCACCAGACTGGGAGTGGTGTTCGCGCCCTGGGCGTTGGGGATCAGCGAGACCTCACCGCCTTCCATGACGGCGACGGCCGAGTTCGTGGTGCCGAGGTCGATACCGACGGGCCGACCCGCCCGATGGGCCGCGTCCGGTCCGCCGCCCGGCGGCGCCGTGGCCTCGGCGGCTTCGGTGTAGGGGGCTGTCGGGGGTGTGGCGTGCCGCTGGATGAGGGTGGTGACGGCGTCCGGCCAGGGTGAGCCGTCGGGGACGTCGTCCGGCGGCTCCCAGTGCGCGCCGATCCGCTCCAGCAACGTCGTGAGCGCGGGCCGGTCACGGGGATCCTTCGCCAGGCACGCGTCGACCAGCTCACGCAACGGCCCCGTGAGCCCGTCCAGCCGGGGCTGCCCGTTGACCACCCGGTGGAGCACCGCCAGCGGCGGGCCGTCCCCGAAGGGCCCGGTCCCCGTGGCGGCGAAGGCGATCACCGCCCCCAGCGCGAACACGTCGCCGGCCGGGCCGACCTCGCCGCCCTCGGCCTGCTCGGGCGCCATGAAGCCCGCCGTCCCCACCACCAGGCCGGTCGCCGTCAGCGCGGTGTCCTCCAGCGTCCGCGCGATCCCGAAATCGATCACCCGCGGCCCGTCGGCGGCCACCAGCACGTTCGACGGCTTCAGATCCCGGTGCAGCACCCCCACCGCGTGAATGGCCTGCAACGCCTCCACCAGTCCCGCCGCCAGCCCCCACACCGCGCCTTCTGGCAACGGACCCGCCACACCGACCGCTTCCGCCAGATCGGGCCCCGGAACGTAGACGGTCGCGATCCACGGCCGGTCGTCCTCCGGACCGGCGGCCATGACCGGAGCCGTGAACACCCCGCCCACCGCCCGCGCCGCCGCCACCTCCCGCGCGAACCGACGTCGGAAGTCCCCCTGCCGCGCCAGATGCTGATGCACCACCTTCACCGCCACCGCCCGCCCGCCCGGCGACCGGCCCAGGAACACCTCGCCCATCCCGCCGGCCCCCAGCCGGCCCCGCAGCCCGAACCCACCCACCCTCTCCGGATCCCCGGCCCTCAGCGGCTCCACTCCGGCCCCCTTCGCTACCCAGCACCCACGGCCCCGGCGCCAACGTCCGAAGCCCGCACGCAGGTTACGTTCCCCCGGCTCCGCCGGGATCAGCCAGCGGGCCGAGCGCACCGTGCGGTCCCCGCGTCGGGCAGTGCCTGGCCGTACTCGCCGAAGGTGCGGACGGCGGCCGCTGCCGGACGCGGCGCTGTCGGCCAGGCACGGCCCGGCCCGCCGCCCCACCACGCCCCCGCCGACAGCACGGCGTTCCCAGCCGCCCGGTAGCGCCCACAACCGGAGCCGACCCCTCGGAAGCAACCGGAACCAACAGGTTCGCGGTGGAAGCGAGTTGACGGGACAAGCGGTTACCTCAGGTTGACCGTCACGCTTTCTTCACCAAGGATCGCGCCATGCCCACGTCATCCTCCTCGTCCTCATCCTCCTGGGCAGACCGGTCCGTCCGGGCGCCCGCCCCGCGGCCCACCCGGCGCAGCCGCTCCCGCCGCGCCGGAGAGAGCGCCTACGGGGTGCTGTTGCTGGCCAGAACCGCGCTGATGGGGCTGGTGGCGGCGCTGCTGGTACTGGCCGGGGCCTGGTCCTGCTGGGGGGACGCGAGCACCGCGCTGGCCGGGGACGTCCGGGGGCAGGTCACCGTGGACAAGTGCGGCGGGGACACCTGCGAGGGCGCCTTCAGCGGCGACGGGCCGCGGCGGGTCACCATCGCCAAGTCGGTCTCGGGGGAACGGGGCGAGACGCTGGACGTGGCGCTGCGCGCCGGTGAGGAGCGGGCGGTGCGGACCGGCCCCGGCGGCGTCCTCTACACCTGGGTTCCGCTGGCGGGGGCGCTGCTGCTGGCGTCGCTGGTGGTGGCCGGGGGGCTGCGGATGCGGCGGACCGCCCTGGTGATGGGGCTGGTCGGCGCGGTGACGATGGCCGCCGCCTGGGGGCTGCTCGCCTTCTGAACCGTGCGGGCCCGCGAGTCCGCGCCCGCCGGGCCGGAGCCCGGACCCGAAGCCCGGCCCCGGACCCGGACCCGGAGGACCGTCCGGGACCGCCGAGGGCTGGAGCTGGGGGAGCGTCGGGTGGCCGCCCGGGGGCTGGCGGCCACCGCCGGGGTCAGGCGCGGCGGTGACCGATCAGCCGGGGCTTCTGCTCCATCCCGTCCAGGCCGTGCCAGGCGAGGTTCACCAGGTGCGCGGCGACCTCGGCCTTCTTCGGCTTGCGGACGTTCAGCCACCACTGGCCGGTCAGCGCCACCATGCCGACCAGGGCCTGCGCGTAGAGCGGGGAGAGCTTCGGGTCGAAGCCGCGGGACTTGAACTCCCGGCCCAGGATGTCCTCGACCTGGGTGGCGATGTCCGAGATCAGCGAGGCGAAGGTGCCGGTCGACTGGGCGACGGGCGAGTCCCGCACGAGGATGCGGAAGCCGTCGGTGTACTGCTCGATGTAGTCCAGCAGCGCGAACGCCGCCTGTTCGAGGAGTTCGCGGGGGTGGCCGGCGGTGAGCGCGCTGGTGACCATGCTGAGCAGCTGGCGCATCTCCCGGTCGACCACCACCGCGTACAGGCCCTCCTTGCCGCCGAAGTGCTCGTAGACCACCGGCTTGGAGACCCCGGCCTTCGCCGCGATCTCCTCGACGGAGGTGCCCTCGAAGCCGCGTTCGGCGAACAGGGTGCGGCCGATGTCCAGCAGCTGCTCCCGGCGCTCCTTACCGGTCATCCGGCGCCGGGAGCCGCGCGTGGGGGCCTTCTCGCGTTCTCGGGGTTTCCGGCGTTCCCTCGGCGCCCTGGAGTCCGCGGACCGGGCTTCCTTGGCTTTGCCGCGTTCCCGGTCACGGCGCGGGGTTCGGTCGCTGCTGTCGTCGGTGGGCACGAGTACCATCATGCCGCTTCGGACGCACGCTCCTTACGGCGGGCGTCGACGCGCTCGGCTTTCGGCCACCGCACGTCATAGGCCCAGCCGGCCTTCTCGCACCAGCGGATGATCCGGGCGCTGGAGTCGATCTGGCCGCGCTCCACACCGTGCCGCGCGCAGGTGGGGTCGGCGTGGTGCAGGTTGTGCCAGGACTCCCCGCAGGAGAGCACCGCCAGCCACCACACGTTCCCGGAACGGTCCCGGGAGCGGAAGGGCCGCTTGCCGACGGCGTGGCAGATGGAGTTGATCGACCAGGTCACGTGGTGGAGCAGCGCGACGCGGACGAGCGAGCCCCAGAAGAACGCGGTCAGCGCGCCCTGCCAGGACCAGGTGACCAGGCCGCCGACGAGCGGCGGGATGAGCAGCGAGACGGCGGTCCAGAGCACGAACTGGCGGGAGATGCGCCGGATCATGGGGTCGGCGACCAGGTCGGGCGCGTACTTCTGCTGGGAGGTCTGCTCCTCGTCGAACATCCAGGCGATGTGCGCCCACCACAGGCCCTTCATCAGGGCGGGGACAGTGTCGCCGTACTTCCACGGGGAGTGCGGATCGCCCTCGGCGTCCGAGAACTTGTGGTGCTTGCGGTGATCGGCGACCCAGCGCACGATCGGGCCCTCCACCGCCAGCGAACCCATGATCGCCAGGGTGGCGCGCAGCGGGCGCTTCGCCTTGAACGCGCCGTGGGTGAAGTGACGGTGGAAGCCGATGGTGATCCCGTGGCAGCCGATGAAGTACATCGCCACCATCAGGCCGAGGTCGAGCCAGCTGACGCCCCAGCCCCAGGCCAGAGGCACCGCCGCGACGATGGCGACGAACGGCACGATGATGAACAGCAGCAGGGTGATCTGCTCCAGCGAACGGCGGCGTTCGCCGCCCAGCGTCGCCGGGGCGCCGGTGGGGTCGGTCGCCGGGGGCGCGGGGGCCTGCGGCGAACTCTCAAGCACGTCGGGGCCAGTCGTCATAGAAGTCCCTTGTCGGGCCGGGGGCATGGCTACGGTGCCGTAACCTACGGCGACGTAAGTATGGCAGTAGTCGGAAGCAGTACAAGGGGGGCGTGCGGTTGCCCACCTTTCGGACGGTCCCCGGGTGCCCGCTCGGTGGCGGCCTATCCTGGTCGGGCCGGACAGCGCTGTCCGCGCCCTGCCAGAAGCACAGCTGCCCGAGCACACCAGCAAGGAGCCGCACCCGTGAGCAGCGCCGACAGCATCTCCACGCACGAGCCGGAACCCGGTTCGGAAGCCGCCACCGCGGCGACGCTGGCACTCCGGGCGGACATCCGCCGCCTGGGCGACCTGCTCGGCGAGACCCTGGTCCGCCAGGAGGGCGCCGAACTGCTCGATCTGGTCGAACGCGTACGGGCGTTGACGCGGAGTGACGGCGAGGCCGCCGCCGCGCTGCTGGGCACCACCGACCTGCCGACGGCCACCAAGCTGGTGCGGGCCTTCTCGACCTACTTCCACCTGGCGAACGTCACCGAACAGGTGCACCGGGGGCGGGAGTTGCGGGCCCAGCGCACCGCCGAGGGCGGCAACCTGTCGCGCACCGCGGTGCTGCTGAAGGACGCCGACCCGGACCACCTGCGCGAGACGGTCCGTCATCTCGCGGTCCGTCCGGTGTTCACCGCGCACCCGACGGAGGCCGCGCGCCGCTCGGTCCTCACCAAGCTGCGGAAGATCGCCGAGCTGCTGGAGAACACCGACTCCGGCGAGCGGCACCGCACGGACCTGCGGCTGGCGGAGAACGTCGACCTGGTCTGGCAGACGGACGAGTTGCGGGTGGCCCGCCCGGAGCCGGCCGACGAGTCCCGGAACGCCATCTACTACCTGGACGAACTGCACGCCGGGGCGGTCGGGGACGTGCTGGAGGACCTGGCGACCGAGCTGGAGCGGGTGGGCACCCCGCTGCCGCCGGAGACCCGGCCGCTCACCTTCGGCACCTGGATCGGCGGCGACCGGGACGGCAACCCGTACGTCACCCCCGAGGTCACCTGGGACGTCCTGCTCCTCCAGCACGAGCACGGCATCGACGACGCCCTGCGGCTGATCGACGAGCTGCGCGGCGCGCTGTCCAACTCGATCCGGAACGCCGGGGCCACCCCGCGACTGCTGGAGTCGCTGGAGACCGACCTGGAGCGGCTGCCGGAGATCAGCCCCCGCTACAAGCGGCTGAACGCCGAGGAGCCCTACCGGCTCAAGGCGACCTGCGTGCGGCAGAAGCTGCTGAACACCCGGGAGCGGCTGGCCGACGGCCTCCAGCACACCCCGGGCCGGGACTACCTGGGCTCCGGCGAGCTGCTCGCGGACCTCGTGCTGATCCAGGAGTCGCTGCGTGAGCACCGGGGCGGGCTGGTCGCCGGGGGGCGGCTGGAGCGCGCCCTGCGCACCCTGGCGGCGTTCGGCCTCCAGCTGGCCACGATGGACGTGCGCGAGCACGCCGACGCCCACCACCACGCGCTCGGTCAGCTCTTCGACCGACTGGGTGAGGAGTCCTGGCGGTACGCGGACATGCCCCGGGAGTACCGTCAGCGGCTGCTGGCGAAGGAGCTGCGCTCGCGCCGCCCGCTCTCCCCCAGCCCCGCCCCGCTGGACGAGGCGGGCGCCCGCACGCTGGGCGTCTTCCAGACGGTGCGGAAGGCGCTGCGGACCTTCGGCCCCGAGGTCATCGAGTCGTACATCATCTCGATGTGCCAGGGCGCGGACGACGTGTTCGCCGCCGCCGTGCTCGCCAGGGAGGCCGGGCTGCTCGACCTGCACGGCGGCTGGGCGAAGATCGGCATCGTCCCGCTGCTGGAGACGACGGACGAGCTGCGGATCGCGGACGAGCTGCTGGACGCGATGCTGTCCGACCCGTCCTACCGCAAGCTGGTGGCGCTCCGCGGCGACCTCCAGGAGGTCATGCTCGGCTACTCGGACTCCTCCAAGTTCGGCGGCATCACCACCAGCCAGTGGGAGATCCACCGGGCGCAGCGGCGGCTGCGGGACGTGGCGCACCGGCACGGCGTGCGGCTGCGGCTCTTCCACGGCCGGGGCGGCACCGTCGGCCGGGGCGGCGGCCCCACACACGACGCGATCCTCGCCCAGCCCTGGGGCACGCTGGAGGGCGAGATCAAGGTGACCGAGCAGGGCGAGGTGATCTCGGACAAGTACCTGGTGCCCTCGCTGGCGCGGGAGAACCTGGAGCAGACGGTCGCGGCGACGCTGCTGGCCTCCGCCCTGCACACCGCCCCCCGCCAGTCCGGGGAGGCGCTGGCCCGCTGGGACGCGGCGATGGACACCGTCTCGGACGCGGCGCACGCCGCGTACCGGCGGCTGGTGGAGGACCCGGACCTGCCCGCGTACTTCTTCGCCTCGACCCCGGTCGACCAGCTGGCCGACCTGCACCTGGGCTCGCGGCCCTCGCGCCGCCCGGACAGCGACGCCGGACTGGACGGGCTGCGGGCGATCCCGTGGGTGTTCGGCTGGACCCAGTCGCGGCAGGTGGTCCCCGGCTGGTTCGGTGTCGGCTCGGGGCTGCGGGCGGCCCGCGAGGCGGGGCTCGACGAGGTGCTGGAGGAGGCGTACGAGCACTGGCACTTCTTCCAGAACTTCCTCTCCAACGTCGGGATGACCCTGGCCAAGACGGACCTGCGGATCGCGCGGCACTACGTCGAGACGCTGGTGCCCGAGGAGCTGCGGCACGTCTTCTCCGTCATCGAGGCGGAGCACGAGCTGACGGTACGCGAGGTGTTGCGCGTCACGGGAGAGTCCCGGCTGCTGGACCGGAACCCGGTGCTGCGCCAGACGCTCCAGATCCGCGACGCCTACCTCGACCCGATCTCGTACCTCCAGGTCACGCTGCTGGCCCGGCAGCGGGAGGCGGCGGCCCGGGGCGAGGAGGCCGACCCGCTGCTGAGCCGGGCACTGCTGCTGACGGTGAACGGCGTCGCGGCGGGCCTGCGCAACACCGGCTGAGCACGACCGGCTGAGCGCACCCCACCCGCGGGGCCGTCCCGCCCGGCCACCCCGTTGCTCCCGCCCGGCCACCCTGTCCCTGCCGCCCGGCCTCCCTGTCCCTCCCGCCCGGCCTCCCCGTTGCTCCCGCCCGGCCACCCTGTCCCTCCCGCCCGGCGCCCGCGCCTCCCGTCCGGCTCGTCCGGCCCGGACGACGGGTCGGAGGGGGTGGCGGTGGCAGCGGGGGTGGTGGAGCACACCGCGGGGCCAGCGTCAACGTCTCGACGTCAAGAGGCTTAATGTCGACAGAACTATTACACTGGCGGCATGGAGGACGAGGTCGACCGCTTGGTGACGGCATGGCGCCGGGAGCGCCCCGACCTCGACGTGGAGCCGCTGGAGGTGCTCAGCCGGGTCAGCCGCCTCGCCCGCCACCTCGACCGGGCCCGCCGCCTGGCCTTCTCCGAACACGGCCTGGAGCCCTGGGAGTTCGACGTCCTCACGGCGCTGCGCCGGGCGGGCGCCCCCTACCAGCTCTCCCCTGGCCAGCTGCTCACCCAGACCCTGGTCACCTCGGGCACCATGACCAACCGCATCGACCGGCTCGCGAAGAAGGGCCTCGTGGAGCGGCTCCCGGACCCGCACGACCGGCGCGGCGTGTTCGTCCGTCTCACCACCGCCGGGCGGGACCACGCGGACAGCGCGCTCGCCGGGCTGCTCACCCAGGAACGCGCCATCCTCGCCGAGCTGTCGCCGCTTCAGCGCGGTGAACTCGCCGATCTCCTGCGTCAGTTGACGGCGCCGTTCGACAACACCCCAGGCTGAGCCGGGCACTGACCGCACGCACGCCCGTCCACCGCTCAACGGCGCGGCGCCGACTGGCCGGTGGCGCGGTGGGCCGCATAGCATCGGCGGCCATGAGCGCACGCTTCGCAGACCGTACCGTCATCGTCACCGGCGGTGGCTCCGGCATCGGCGCGGCCGTCGCGCACCGGCTGGCGGACGAGGGCGCCGCGCTCGTCATCCTGGACGCGGACGAGGGCGGCGGGCACCGCACCGCCCGCGAGATCACCGCCTCGGGCGGGCGCGCGGCCTTCGTCCTGGGCGACGTGACGGACGAGCCCGCCTGGTCCCGGGCGGTACGCACCGCCCGGCAGGGCTTCGGCCCGGTGGACGGGCTGGTGAGCAACGCGGCGCTGGCGGTGCGGGACAGCGCGGAGGCGCTCTCGCTGGCCGACTGGCAGGCGCAGCTCGCCGTCAACCTCACCGGCGCCTTCCTCGGCGTCCGGGCCTGCCTGGACGACCTTCGCGAACGGGGCGGCGCGGTGGTGCTCACCTCCTCCGTGCACGCCCACTTCGGGCTGCCCGGCCGTCCGGCCTACGCCGCGACCAAGGCCGGACTCACCGGTCTCGCACGGCAGTTGGCGGTGGAGTACGGCCCGAGACTGCGGGTGAACAGCGTGCTGCCGGGACCGATCCTGACCCCCGCCTGGGAGGGGGTCACCGAACAGGACGCGCGGGCGACGGCCCGGGACACGGTCGCGGGGCGCCTCGGGCACCCGGACGAGGTGGCGGCGGCCGTCGCCTTCCTGCTCTCGCCGGACGCCTCGTACGTCACCGGGACCGAGCTGGTGGTGGACGGCGGCTGGAGCGTCCACAAACCCGGCACCACCTGACACCGCCCCCGGGCGCGGCGGCGGCCGGGCACGACAGCGCTGGCCGGTGCGGGGCCGCCGGACGGATCGCCAACCCGGCGCGTACGTAAGCCTGTTGGGGCCGCCGGACGGAGCGGAGCGACGGAGGGGAACCCACGTTCCCGGGCGTACCGGGCGCGGCGGGGGGCGCGGGCGACGGGGAGGGAGAAGACGGCGGA
The DNA here is from genome assembly GCF_013450295.1 of Streptomyces sp. AJS327. Taxonomy (GTDB): domain Bacteria; phylum Actinomycetota; class Actinomycetes; order Streptomycetales; family Streptomycetaceae; genus Streptomyces. The sequence goes on along the minus strand of NZ_SKBR01000001.1, from coordinate 46,823 downwards.
AGCGTCAACAGGCCACCGACGCGGGACGCGTGACGGAACGCCTGAGGGGTGCGGGGCCGATCGCCGGACGTGGCTGGCGGCGGGGCCGCCGGGCCGGGTGCCGGGAGGGGGCCCGGGCGGTCGGCGGTGACGGAGGCGGCGCACGGCCATGTCACCGGTGAGCGGCCGCTGTTGACGGCGGGGCCGGTGTCCTGCGGGGCGCGGCGCCTCAACCGGCCGCCGGGGAACGGGCGGTGCCCTGCCCCAGCTCGGCGGGGCCGACCCCGGCTCGCCGCGCGAGCGCGACGGCCGCCAGTGTGGAGTGCACGCCCAACTTGCCCAGCACGTTCTGCATGTGAGTACGGACGGTGTGCGGGGAGAGGAACAGCCGCTCGGCCACGGCCTTACGCCCCAGCCCCGCCACCATGCAGCGCAGCACCTCGCGCTCCCGGGGCGTCAGCGAGCCGACCAGCCGCTCGCTCTCGGTGCGGTGCTTCCGGGATGCCGTCAGCTCCTTCAGCACGCCGGTGAGCAGCGCGGGCGAGAGATGCGTCTCGTCCTTCAGCACCCCGCGTATCACCTGGAGCAGCCGGGACAGCGAACAGTCCTTCGCCACCCAGCCACCGGCGCCCGCCTGAAGGGCCGCCGCCGCGTGCCGGGGGTCGTCACGCTCGGCGAGCATCACGGTGCGCAGCTTCGGGTACTCCGAACGCGTCCTGGTCAGCAGGGAGATGCCGCCCGTCGCGGCAGCGGCGGCGCCCGCCGTCCCGCCGGGCGTCCCGCCGGGCGGCGCGTTCGCGGGCTCGGCCGGGGGACCCGGTGGGGCGCCGCTCCGGGCCGGGGGGCGGCCGTCGCCGGGGCCGTTCGGCGCGGAGGGGGGCGGCGGACCGCCCGGGAGGCCGTCGCGCGGTGCCGTCGCGCCCGGCGCGGCCGGTCCGCCGGCGGCGGGGGCGGCGGGGCCGCCGTTCGACGGGGCCGCCAAGTCCGCGTCGACCAGCAGCACGTCGAAGCGGCGGCCCTCGGCCACGCCGCGCTCCAGACAGCGCAGCGCGGCGGGGCCGCTGCCCGCCGCCGCCACCTCGACGTCCTGTTCGGCCGCCAGCGCGGCGGCCAAGGACTCGGCGAAGATCCGGTGGTCGTCGACCACCAGCACACGGATACGTCGCATAGCACCCCCAGGCAGAGCGGGCCGGGCTCCGGGTCCGGAGCGCAGGGCAACCCGATCGCCGTCGTGCTGCGCTGCTACCCCACCCCGAGCCTCCGTACCCGGCTTCGTCACCCCCTGATCAGCACCGGCCCCCTCCGGTACTGGTCTTTCAGCATCAGCGTAAGTCCGGTGCGTGGCAAGGGCGGGCGATTCTACTGCGCCACGGGCCGCCTGCGGACCAACGCGCGCAATACGTCAACACACTTGCTCAGTACGGCAGTTGACGTGCGCGACTGCTGCCGCGCCGGGCCGCCGGTGACCGGGCGACCGCACCCGGCGGGCGGGTGGGCGGGGCTCAGACGAGACGGCGGGCGCCGGGGCCCGGCTCCACGTCGAAGACCCGTGGGGGCTGGTGACCGGCGCGGGCGAAGGCGTCCGAAACGGCCTCCCCGACGCGCTCCCGCGCCCCCTCCTCCACCAGTACCAGGGCCGAGCCGCCGAAGCCGCCGCCGGTCATCCGGGCACCGAGCGCCCCGGCGGCCAGCGCGGTGTCGACCACCAGGTCCAACTCGGCGCAGGACACCCGGAAATCGTCCCGCAGGGAGGTGTGACTCGCCGTCAGCAGCGGGCCGACGGTGGCGGGGTCACCCGCGTCCAGGGCGCGCACGGTGCGGCGCACCCGTTCGTTCTCCGTGAGCACGTGCCCCACCGCGCGCCGGACGTCCCGGTCCGCGATCCGCTCCAGCGCCGACTGCGCCTCGTCGGGCGGGACATCGCGCAGCGCGGCCACACCGAGCGCGGCGGCGCCTCGTTCACAGGCCGCGCGGCGCTCCGCGTACGCGCCGTCGGCCAGCGCGTGCCGCACTCCGGTGTCGACCGCCAGCAACCGCAGCCCGTGGGCGGGAAGCGCCAACGGCACCTGACGCCAAGAGAGTTCACGGGTGTCGAGGAACAGCGCGTGACCCGGGACGCAACAGGCCGCGGCCGTCTGGTCCATCACGCCGCTCGGCACCCCGACGAACTCGTTCTCCGCCCGCTGGCACAGCCGCGCCAGCGCTCCCCCGCCCAGCCCGAGCCCGTACAGCTCGTTCAGCGCGAGGGCGGTGACGACCTCCAGCGCCGCCGAGGAGGACAGCCCCGCCCCGGCCGGAACGGTGCTGACGAAGTGCAGGTCCGCACCGCCCACCTGGTGTCCGGCGCCGCGCAACGCCCAGAGCACGCCCGCCGGATAGGCGGCCCAGCCCTCCACCGCCGGTTCGCCGGGCACCAGTTGCTCGGGAGTGAGGGTCACCACCCCGCCCGGGACGCCGGAGGAGTGCACCCGCAGCAGCCCGTCGCGGCGGGGCGCGGCGGCGGCCTGGCAGGTCTGCGGGAGGGCTACCGGCAGCACGAACCCGTCGTTGTAGTCGGTGTGTTCACCGATCAGGTTGACCCGGCCCGGCGCCGCCCATACGCCGTCCGGCGCCGCCCCGTACACCGCGCGGAAGGCGCGGGGACCCGCCGGGTCGGCGCCCTGGCCCAGCTCCGAGGCGGCGTCCGCCCCGCTCCACGCGGCCGTCACCGGGCCGCCTCCGAGGCGGTGGCGCGGGCGAACTCCCAGGCGTCGCCGATGATGTCGGCCAGCTCGGCCCGTCGGGGCCGCCAGCCCAGCCGATCCCGCGCCCGCCGCGAGGAGGCGATGAGGACCGCCGGATCGCCCGCCCTGCGCGGGGCGGCGGTCTCCGGCAGCGGGTGACCGGTGACGCGCCGCGCGGTCTCGATGACCTCCCGCACGGAGAAGCCGTTGCCGTTGCCGAGGTTGCACACCAGGTGCTCGCCGGGCTCCGGGGCGCCCAGGGCGCGCAGATGGGCCTCGGCGAGGTCCGTGACGTGGATGTAGTCCCGTACGCAGCTGCCGTCCGGAGTGGGGTAGTCGTCCCCGTACACCGCGATGGACTCCCGCTGTCCCAGGGCGACCTGGAGGACCAGCGGGATCAGGTGGCTCTCCGGGTCGTGCCGCTCGCCCAGCACCGGCCCGCCGCCCTCCGGCCGGTGAGCGCCCGCCACGTTGAAGTACCGCAGTGAGGTGGCGGCGAGCCCGTGGGCCCGGCACTCCCCCGCCAGCAGGTGGTCGACCGCCAGCTTGGACGCGCCGTACGGGCTGGTCGGGGCGGTGGGCGCGGACTCGGTCAGGGGGGTCTCGGCGGGCTCGCCGTAGACCGCGGCGGTGGAGGAGAAGACCAGCCGCCGCACCCCGGCGCCCCGCATCGCGGCCAGCAGGTCGAGGGTGCCGCCGACGTTGTTCCGCCAGTACGGCTCCGGGTCCCGCACCGACTCGGCGACCTGCGAGCGGGCCGCGAAGTGCAGCACCGCGTCGTAGGACGGGTCCAGCCAGCGCGCGGCGTCCTGGATCCGCCCCTCGACGAGGCTGGCGCCCTCCGGCACGCCCGCGCGAAAACCGGTGGACAGGTCGTCCAGGACGGTCACCCGGTGGCCCGCCGCCAGCAGCCGCGCCGCCACCGCCCCACCGACGTACCCGGCACCGCCGGTCACCAGGTACCGGCCCGTTCCGCCGCCGCTCATCCGCTCGCTACCTCCCGCAGTCGCTGGGCCGCGGCCTCCGGCGGCACATCGTTGATGAACACGTTCATGCCGGACTCCGAACCGGCGAGGAACTTCAGCTTGCCGGGCGCCCGGCGCACGGTGAACAGGTCGAGATGGGCGCCGAACTCCGAGTGGGCGGCGTACCCGGCGCCGCTGCCGCCCCGCCCGGCACGGCGCCCCACGCCGGGAGCCTGGTTCCAGGCCGCGATGTACGGGGTGGGCGGCTCGTCCGGACCGAAGATCCGGTCGAAGCGGCGGAGCAGGTCGAGGTAGAGGCCGGGGAACTCGGCGCGGGCCTCCTCCGCCAGCTCCGTCAGGTCCGGCACCCGGCGGCGCGGGCAGATCCGCACCTGGTACGGCCAGCGCGCGGCGTGCGGCACGTGCGCCAGCCAGTGCTCGCCCGCCAGCACGACCCGGTCGCCCGCCGCCTCCTCGGCGGCCAGCACGTCGTCGAAGAGGTTCCGGCCACCGGTACGGGCCGTGTGGGCGGCGGCGGACTCCAGCATCCGCTCGGTGCGCGGGGTGACGAACGGGTAGGCGTACACCTGCCCGTGCGGATGGCTGAGCGTCACCCCGATCTCGGTGCCCCGGTTCTCGAAGCAGAAGACCTGCTCGACACCGGGCAGCCGGGACAGCTCGGCCGTCCGGTCGGTCCACACGTCCAGGACCAACCGGGCGCGTTCCTCGTCGAGTTCGGCGAAGGAGGCGTGGTGGTCGGAGGTGAAGCAGACGACCTCACACCGGCCCGCGCCCGGCCGCTCCCCGAACAGGCCGTGCGGGGCGGCCGGTTGCTCCGGACCGGGTCCCCCGGTGAAGGAGGGGAAGCGGTTCTCGAAGACCGCCACCTCGTAGTCCGGTTCGGGGATCTCGGTCCGCCGCCCTCCGTTGGTCACTCCCTCCGCCGGTTCGCCCGGCGGGGTGGAGGGGCACAACGGGCAGTCCGCGGCGGGCGGATGGTAGGTGCGGGAGTTGCGGTGCGCGGTGACGGCGACCCAGTCCCCCAGCAGCGGATCGCGGCGCAGCGCGGAGACCGCGTCCGGGACCCCCTGGACGGGCTCCCCACCCGAGGCCCGCGCGGGGCCGGAGTCCGACACCCGCGCGGGGCCGGACGGCTCGGCGTGCGGAACGCGGGGCCGTACGGTGTCGGCCGCGCTGTCGTAGTAGACGATCTCCCGTCCGTCCGGGAGCCGCAGTGGGGTCTTCCTCACGGCGGTCCCCCGTCGAGCTGCGCCACGTGCGAACTCCCTCTCGCCGACGGTCTCCTGGACCCCGATCGTTCCCCGGCTTCCACCCCACCACAAGCGCCCCGCCCCCGCGAACCCCCCACGACGCCGCTCCGCCCCCATCAACACGCCCCGGGCGCGCGGGGGTTGACGCTCGCCGCCGGACGCTTCCGCCTCCCGGGGCGTACCGCCCCACCCACCCCGGCGCGGCGCGCCCCGTACCCCGCGTACGGCGTCCGGCCCTCCGTCCCACGGACCGGGCTCGGGTCAGAGGGGCTGTGCGGGCACTCCACGGGCCGCCCCACCGGCCCGCTCCAGCAGGCCGGTGCGGGCGGCGAGCGCCGCCGCCTCCAGCCGCGAGCCGACACCGAGCTTCATCAGGACGCGCTGTACGTGGGTCCGGGCGGTGCTGGGGGCGATGCCCATGCCGACCGCGATCAGCCTGGTGTCCTCCCCCTCGGCGACGCGCACCAGCACCTCCACCTCACGCGGGGTGAGGACCTGGAGCAACCGCGCGCCCTCGTCGTCCGGTTCGGCGGCGGGGTTGAGCAGTTCGGTGAAGGACTCCTGGAGGAGCTGCGGCGCGACGGCCGCCTCCCCCGCCCTGGCCTTCATCATGGCGCGTTCGACACCCTCGATCCGCTCGTCCTGCCGTACGTACCCGGAGGCGCCGGCGGCGAAGGCGGCGGCGATACCGCGCGGGCTCGGTACCGGTCCCAGCACGACCACGGCGACCTGCGGCTTCTCCCGCTTGACCCGGACGACCGGATCGAAGACGCCCGGTTCCGCGGGGGTCGCGGTGCCCAGCAGGCACACCTCGGGCGCCCGGCTCACGATGAGGTCGGCGGCGCCCGCGCTGGGCGCCGCCGCCGCGAGCACCCGGTGCCCACGGAGTTTCAGGGCCGAGGCGAGGGCCTCGGCGAGCAGGCGGTGGTCGTCAACCACCATGAGACGCACGCTCATTCGGCTACCCCCACACCATCGGGAGAGGCGGGTCCCCCGATCCGTCCCTCTCCTGTCTCGGAAGCTACACGCTCCTCCGCCATCCCGCGCCCCCCGTGCGCCGAAAGGGCGGACGCGAGGCACCCCGCGGGAGGGAGACGCCCGCACGGGCGGCCCTCGGCCCATGGCATGTGCCTCCGGGGCACATACAACGCCACGGGACCGGCCCCACGCTAGGGCACGCCCCCCGAATCCGGACGGGCTCGGAGGCCCGCCCGAACCCGGAGGAGGTGTCCTCGCGGGACCGGTCCCGTGGTCGCGGTGTGGGCCCGGCGAGCCTCAGCGGCTCACCGGGCGGCCGTATCAGCGGGGTCCGTAGCCGACCACCAGTTTCCGCTCCTCGTCACCGATCGGCTTGCGGTCGGAGATGAGGTCCTGGTCCATGAAGAAGTACCCGTTGTGGTAGGTGGCGGGGTTGGTCGAGGAGATCGAGCTGATGGAGATCGCCTTCTCGTCCTCCAGCTTGTCGGAGGGCATCCGCAGCACCGTGGTCGCCTTGCCCGCCGCGTCGACCGAGACGACCTCGCCGCCCTTGTCGTAGGTCGGGCGCTTGTAGCCGATGACGTTGTCGCCGTCGGTGCCGATCGGCATGATCTCGCGGTTCGGGCCCCCCTCGACCATCCACTTGGTCTTGCCCTTGCGGTCGAAGGCCATGATCTCGTTGGTGCTGCCGTCCTGCCCGGAGTGGGTCTTGGTGGAGAGGGTGACGACCTTGTCGGTCACGCCCATCCGCAGGCAGGACTCCGTCTCCGTGCTGCACCCCGAGTAGTAGCGGTTCCCGAGCCGGATCTGGCCGTCGATGCCCTTCCAGTCGTCGGTGATCATGAAGACGTCGCTCGCCGAGCTGTCACCGGCGGCCACCTCCAGGGTCAGCGGCTGGGTGGAGGCGACCCGGACGGCCTCGACGTTCTTCGGCATCGCGTCGAACTTCTTCGTGGGCTTGCCGTTCTTCGGGTTGACCTTCTGGATGCTGAACTTGGGGCTGTCGTAGGAACCGCAGCGGGTCACGGCGACCAGCTGCTTGCCGCCCGCGTACCCCTCGTCCCGGCAGTCGCCCGAGTTCTCGGCCGCCCAGATCTCCTTCTTCGACTCGATGTTGTACCCGGCCGAACCGCCGATCCACGCGGTGGCGACCACGCCCTCCGCGAGGGTCACGTTGTCGTTGGTCGTGGGCTCACCGGGCAGCGTCTTCGACCACAGCTCCTCGCCCTCGTCCAGGTCGATCACCATGAGCCGGTTGCACTTCGCCTTGCTCGACTTGGTCTCCCGGGTGACCAGCGCCGCCCGGTTGTCCTCGGTCTTCTGCCGGGAGGCGGTGCACACCTCGCCCTTGAGCGGGATGCTCCACTTCTTGCTGCCGTTGTCGAGGCCGTAGCCGACGATGGCGTCCACACCGGACTTGGCGAACACCTTGTCCGTGGCCCAGCCGCCCTCCGCCGTGGTCAGATCGCTGACCTTGGGGGAGTTCTCGCTGATCACCAGCTTGCCCTCGACGTTCTGCGGCTTCTTCGGGTCGCCGCCGCCCTTCGGGTCACCGCCACCGGACGAGCCCTCCGAGGAGCCCTTGTCATCGCCCTTGGACTCGTCGTTGCCGTCCGAGTCGTCCTTCGTGAGGAAGAAGACCCCGAGCCCGGCTATGAGCACCACGGCCACCGCCGCGGCGACGATCGCGATGATCTTGTTCTTGTTGCCGTTGCCGGGACCGCCCGGCATGCCCGAGCCCATCGGCATCGTCGGGTACGCGCCGGGGTGCTGGCCGGGCGGCACCGGCGCCCCGAAACCACCCGGCGGCGGGGTCGGCTGACCCGGCTGCGGGTAGCCGTACGCACCGCCGGGCGGCGGCGTCGGCGGCTGACCCGGCGGCGGAGTCTGCGGCGGGCCAGCGGGCGCCTGCGGCGGCTGACCCGGCTGCGGATAGCCGTACGCGCCACCGGGCGGCGGCGTCGGCGGCTGACCCGGCGGCGGAGTCTGCGGCGGGCCAGCGGGCGCCTGCGGCGGCTGACCCGGCTGCGGGTAGCCGTACGACGGCTGGTCCTTCGGGTCCTGCGGCGCGCCAAAGCCGCCCGACGGCGGCTGATTGGGCGGCGGAGGCGGCTGCGACATGACAATCCCTCGTGTCAGAGAGACCGCACGATCCCCCTGAACCCTCTGCGGGCCGAGCGAATCGGACATGCGGCCTGTCATAGGCGGACAAGTGAGCGGAGGTTCTTTCTATCACCGGACACGTCAGACAGGCGGCCCGGTTCCCGGAGCACACCGAAGTCGAAACCAGACCGGAACACGACACCCATGGCGCGAACCCATCGGTCTCCCCCCATCCCCCACCGCCGACCATGACCTGCACAGCACCCACACAACCGGCGGCCCCGCCCCACCGCTCACCCCCACCCCGCCAACCCACCGCTCCCCGGCGCCCGTTGCGCGAACCGGACACTCCCGTAGCACGCCCGGGACACCCCCGCGACAACCCCGGAACGCCCCCGTGTCGCCCCCGCGACGCCACGAGCACCGCGCGGCGGCCACGCAGCGGAGAGCCCCCGACCCCGCACAGCCGGGCAAGAGACCACATCCCGGACCATGACGGACGAAACCCCGGCACCCGGCACCCGGCCCGAACTAGGAACACGCATGGACACTGACGGACACTGACGGACACGGATGGAACGGATATGACCGGACGAGCGCTGGCGGGTGCTGACGGGAACTGGCGGGCACTGGTGGGCACTGACAGATACGGACGGACACAGGTGGACACCGACGGATACGGCGTGCGCCGGTGGGACGCCGCCGGGGCCGGGTGCCGAACCCCGGCACCGGCGGGTTCGGCGTAGCGAACTCGACGCGGCCGGTACGGGACGCCGGGGGCTCAGCCGCCGGGCACCCGGTCCGGCGAGATCGGCGTATCGGGTGCGTTACCGGGTGCGGGGCGCCGCCGGGGACTCAGTCGTCCGCCAGTTCCAGCCAGCGGCTCTCCAACTCGTCCCGCTGGGCGGAGAGTTCACGCAGCTGCCCGTCCAGGCCGGCGACCCGCTCGAAGTCGGTGGCGTGCTCGGCCATCTCGGCGTGCAGCGCCGCCTCCCGCTGCTCGACCTTCTCCAACTGCCGCTCGATGCGCTGCATCTCCTTCTGCGCCGCCCGGGAGACCCCGGCCGACCTGGCGGGCTGCCCTGCGCGCTCCGCCGCCGTCTCCGGCGCGGCGGCCCGCCCGCCGGAGCGTGCCGCTCCCCCGGAGCGCGGAGCGCCCTGGGTGGCGGCGGCGGTCTGCTCCGCGCGACGTTCCAGGTACTCCTCCACGCCGCCAGGCAGCATCCGCAGGGTGCCGTCGCCGAGCATGGCGAAGACCCGGTCCGTGGTCCGCTCGACGAAGTACCGGTCGTGCGAGATGACGACCAGCGAGCCCGGCCAGCCGTCCAGCAGGTCCTCCAGCTGCGTCAGGGTCTCGATGTCCAGGTCGTTGGTCGGCTCGTCCAGGAACAGCACGTTCGGCTCGTCCATCAGCAGGCGCAGCACCTGGAGGCGCCGCCGCTCGCCGCCGGAGAGGTCGCCGACCGGCGTCCACTGCTTCTCCTTGACGAAGCCGAAGCGCTCGCACAGCTGGGAGGCGGTCATCTCGCGGCCCTTGCCCAGGTCCACTCGGGACCGCACCTGCTCGACGGCCTCCAGCACCCGGATGTCCGGGTCCAGTTCGGCGACCTCCTGGGAGAGGTACGCCAGCCGCACCGTCTTCCCGACGGTGATCCGCCCCTCGGGCACCAGCGCGGACGCGCCCCCGGAACCGGTGACGCCCGCGCCGGCCGTCTCCACGCCCTCGCGCTCCGCCGCGCTCCGCGCGAGCGCCCGCAGCAGCGAGGTCTTGCCCGCGCCGTTCACCCCGACCAGGCCGATCCGGTCGCCCGGCCCCAGCTGCCAGGTGACCTGCTTGAGCAGCAGCTTCTCCCCAGCCTGGACGGTGACCCCCTCCAGGTCGAACACGGTCTTGCCGAGGCGGGAGTTGGCGAACCGCATCAGCTCGCTGGTGTCCCGTGGCTCCGGCTCGCCCTCGATCAGCGCGTTGGCCGCCTCGATCCGGAACCGGGGCTTGCTGGTGCGCGCCGGGGCGCCGCGGCGCAGCCAGGCCAGCTCCTTGCGGACCAGGTTCTGCCGCTTCGCCTCCTCCTGCGCCGCGATCCGCTCCCGCTCGGCCCGCGCGAAGACGTAGTCGGAGTAGCCGCCCTCGTACTCGTGGACCGTGCCGCGCTGGACGTCCCACATCCGGGTGCAGACCTGGTCGAGGAACCAGCGGTCGTGGGTGACGCAGACCAGCGCGGAACGCCGCGCCCGCAGGTGGCCCGCCAGCCAGGCGATGCCCTCCACGTCGAGGTGGTTGGTGGGCTCGTCGAGCACGATGAGGTCCTGCTCCTCGATGAGCAGCTTGGCCAGCGCGATCCGGCGCCGCTCGCCGCCCGAGAGGGGACCGATCACGGTGTCCAGGCCGCGCGGGAAGCCTGGCAGCCCGAGGCCGCCGAAGAGTCCGGTCAGCACGTCCCGGATGCGCGCGACGCCCGCCCACTCGTGGTCCGCGAGGTCGCCGACGACCTCGTGCCGGACCGTGGCGGTGGGGTCCAGCGAGTCGTGCTGGGTGAGCACCCCGAGTCGCAGCCCGCCGGAGTGCGTGACCCGGCCGCCGTCCGGCTCCTCCAGCTTGGCGAGCGTGCGCACCAGCGTGGTCTTCCCGTCGCCGTTCCGCCCGACGACGCCGATCCGGTCGCCCTCGCTCACCCCGAGGGAGACGCCGTCAAGCAGCGCACGGGTGCCGTAGATCTTGCCCACGGCCTCCAGATTGACGAGGTTGACTGGGTTGGCTGCCATCTCACTCCTGTACGCGGGCCGGTCGGCTCTCCAGGGTAGTCACCCCCGCGGAGTCCCCCGGGCCCCGCGGCCCCCGCCCCACACGGCCCCCGCCCGGGCCACCCGGCCCCGCACGCGCCGGTCCACCGGGCCCGCTCACGTCCCGCTCCCGCGCCGCTCCCGTCCCGGAAACGGATGAGGCCGCTGCCGGAGCAGCGGCCTCATCGGTCGGTCGACCGTACGGACGGTCGGGTACGGGGCGGCTGGCGGAGGGTCAGCCAGCGCGGGTCAGCTTCCGGACTCCAGCACGTCGCGGACGACGGGACCGGCGTTCTTCCCGCCGTGCCCGGAGGCGGGCACCACGGCCGCCGCCGCGAGGTCCCCGCGGAAGGCGGTGAACCAGGCGTTCGGCTTCTTCTGCCCGTCGACCTCGGCGGAGCCGGTCTTCCCGCCGACGTCCCCGCTGAGGCCGGACAGCGCCTCGGCCGCGGTGCCGCTGCTGGCGGTGAGCTTCATCAGGTCCCGCAGCTCCCCGGCCACCTTGGGCTTCATCGGACGCGAGGCCTTGGCGATCTTCCGGTTGTCCAGCGAGGGCGCGACGATCACCGGCTGCCGGAAGGTGCCGCTCTCCACCGTCGCCGCGACGGAGGCCATGCCGAGCGGGTTCATCCGGACCCCGCCCTGGCCGATCAGCGACGAGGCCATCTGCGCGTCGGACTGCACCGGGACGCTGCCGTCGAAGGTGCCGGTTCCGGTCTTCCAGTCGAGACCGATACCGAAGACCTCGCGGGCCTCCTTGGTGAGGTCGTCGTCCTTCAGCTTCTTCGCCTGGGTGATGAAGGCGGTGTTGCAGGAGCGCGCGAAGCTCTGCGCGAAAGTGCCGTTCTTGATCTGGAACTTGTCCAGGTTCTGGAACTTCCAGCCGCCGTAGGTCGCGTACTTGGGGCAGGGGTGCGGCTTGCCGGGCGAGGCGAGTCCCTTGTCGAGCAGCATCGCCGAGGAGACCACCTTCATGGTGGAGCCGGGGGCGAGGGAGCCACGGACGGCGCTGTTGAAGCCGGTGGCCGGGGTGTTGGCGACGGCGAGGATCTCACCGCTGCTCGGCTTCACCGCGACGACGGACGCCTTGGCCTTGCCCTTGATCGCCGCTTCGGCCGCGCTCTGCGTCTTCTTGTCGATCGTGGTCTTCAGCTCGCCGGGGGTGCCCTTGGTGAGGGTGCGGAGCGTGGTGCCGGTGTCCTGGCCCTTCGGGCCGACGATCCGGGTCTCGACGCCCGGGGTGCCGTCGGTCTTGTCGCCGTACCGCTTGCGCAGGTCGTCCAGTATGGCGCCGAGCGACGGGTGGTCCGCCTTGCTCAGCGGCTTGCCGTCCCGGTCAACGGCCTTGATCGGCGGGTTCCCGGACTTGTCGGTCCGCAGCGACTGACCGTCCTTCAACCGCGGGTGGAGCACCGAGGGCTCCCAGTCGACCAGCGGCTTCCCGGTCTTCTTGTCCCGCACGACCTTCAGCGCCGTGTCGTACTGCCAGGAGGCCCGCTCCTCGCCGTACTCCAACTGACCGGCGACGTTGTAGGACACCTTGGTGTCCGAGGCGGGGCGCGGGGTCAGTTTCAGGTTCCGCAGCCGCGCCTCGTCGTGGAGCCCCTTCAGCCCCTTGGCGGCCGCGGCCTTGTCGTTGGTGAGTCCGGCGGCCTTCCGCACGTCCTTCGAGGACCAGGCGGTGAGGAACCCCTGGGAGGCCGTGCGGACTTCGGACGAGCTGAGCGGACCGGTCTTGACCTCCTTCTCCTCGCCGGAGGACGAGCTGTCGCCAGCGGCGGAGACGCTGCCCTTGTCCTTGTCGCCGCCGCCGTCGTCGCCGTTCCCCACGAGGGCGTAGACGCCGAAGCCGGTGGCGCCCAGGACCACGGCGGCGGCTCCACCGATCACGGCCAGTTTCTGACTGTCACGCATCTGAGAATTGCCCCTCCACCCCGCCTCAGCCGACTGACCGAGGACCTGTCCGAGGCACCCTAGAGCACACTGTCGACGCCCCGTGTCCGGGTATGCCCATTCAGCCCTGTATCAGGGCGATAACGATCGCTCAGCGGCGCGGGCCCGACGCGCCCCGCCCGCCCGGTGGTTGACCGGTCGTCACCTCGCTGAGCTGCGCGGACACCGGGACGTCCGGCGACGCCCGGCACAGCACCCGACCGGCGGGCACCCGGGGCCCCAACCGGCCGCCGCCCGGCCGGGGTTACCCGGCCCAGGCCCCGTCCCGGGCCGCCCGCCCGGCGGCCGCCGTCACCGTCCGTCGCCGTTCCGGGCCGGTGGCTAGACCCAGGTGTCGAGCCACATGCGGTGGCGCCAGTCGCTCATGGGCAGCGGCTCGCCGGTGTAGATGGGCCAGAAGTAGACGAAGTTCCAGATGATGAGCAGCCCGAGGACGCCCGAGGTCACCACCCCCACCACCCGTCTGCGTTCGGTGGAGCCCGGCGGCCCGGCGAGCGCCCCCATCGCCATGGCCAGCGCCAGGCAGAGGAAGGGCAGGAAGACGACCGCGTAGAAGAGGAAGATCGTCCGCTCCTGGTAGAGGAACCAGGGCAGGTAGCCCGCCGCGACCCCGCAGAGGATCGCGCCCGCGCGCCAGTCGCGGCGCAGCAGCCAGCGGTAGGCGACGTACAGCAGGGCGAGGCAGGCGGCCCACCACAGCAGCGGGGTGCCCAGCGCCAGCACCTCGCTGGCGCAGTTCTCGCTCTGGCCCCGGCAGCCGGGATCCCCCTTCTTGATGTCCTCGTAGTAGTACGAGACGGGTCTGCCCAGCACCAGCCAACTCCACGGGTTGGACTGGTAGGTGTGCTCCGAGGTCAGGGTGACGTGGAAGCCGTAGACCTCGTTCTCGTAGTGCCAGAGGCTGCGGATCGGGCCGGGGATCCAGCCGAAGGACGTCTCCGCCCCGGCCTTGTCCGCCCAGTCCCGCAGGTGGCCGCCGGAGGTCGCGAACCAGCCCGTCCAGGAGGCCACGTAGGTCGCGCAGGCGACGACCACCAGCGAGACGAAGGCGGGCACCGTGTCCCGCAGGAGCGCCGCCCGGAACGGGCGGGTGGCCCCGGCGGTACGCCGCGCGCCCACGTCCCACAGAACCGTCAGCAGCGCGAAGGCGGCCAGGATGTAGAGCCCGTTCCACTTGGTGGCGAAGGCCAGTCCGAGGCAGAGCCCGGCGGCGAGCCGCCAGGGCCGCCAGCCGAGCCGGACCCGGTCGGCGACGCGCGGGTCGGCGCGCGGCTCGCGGGTGTGCGGGTCGAGCGGGAGCGCGGCGGCCAGCCGCGCCCGGGTGCGGTCCCGGTCCAGCAGCAGACAGCCGAAGGCGGCCACCACCCAGAACATCAGCACCAGGTCCAGCAGCGCGGTGCGGCTCATCACGAAGTGCAGCCCGTCGAAGGCGAGCAGCGCGCCCGCGACGCAGCCCAGCGCCGTCGAGCGGAAGAGGCGGCGCCCGATCCGGCAGAGCATCAGCACCGAGAGGGTGCCGAGCAGCGCCACCATGAAGCGCCAGCCCAGCGGCTCCAGTCCGAAGATCGCCAGTCCCAGGGCGATGACCCACTTGCCGATGGGCGGGTGGACGACGTACGAACTCTCCCCGGGGAGCTTGACACTGCCTGGGTCCTTGAGGATCCGCTCGTTGGCGTTGTCCGGCCAGTCGGTCTCGTAGCCGAGGTGCAGCAGCGACCAGGCGTCCTTGGCGTAGTAGGTCTCGTCGAATATCACCTCGTGCGGCGAGCCCAGCTGGTGGAACCGCAGCAGCCCGGCGACGACGGCCACCAGTACCGGGCCGATCCAGGCCGCCCAGCGGGCCAGCCCGGCGGCGAGCCGGGGCGAGAGCCCGAACATCGCCCCCACCCGCACGTCCGGCGCCGGGAACGGCGGCACCAGCCGCTCGCGCACCCCCGGCCGGGACGGCGCGGTGTACCCGAAACGGCGCAGCCGTGACCGCCAGGCGGGCTGGGAGTCACCACGGTTCTCGCGGGTGGCGTCGGCCGTGGGTTCGGCGGTGTCACTGGTGGTCACCCGCGCCATCGTAGGTCCGGGTGGGGAGCGGGCGGGGACGCCGGTCCGTACGCCGGTGATGCCCGCAGCGCACCGTCCGGTCCCCTTCTCGTGCCCTCCGCCACCGCACGTCCCCTACGTGCGGTGGCGGAGGGCCTCGCACCACTTGTCCGCCCCGGCGCACCACCACACACCGGCCCCCGTCCGCGCCCGCGCACCCCCGCGCGCCGGACCCCTCCCCCGCCCGTCCCCGCCCGCGCGGCCCCCGTCCCGGCCCCAACCCCCGCCGGGCACACGACGGTTCGGGCGGACACGCGGTGCGGCCCGGCACGGTCCGGCTCGCGCCGGGGCGGTGCGGTCGGCGCCTGGGCCGCGCGGCTCGTACGGGGTCTGGGGCGGCGGCCGGGGCGTGGCCGATACGGGATCCGGGTGGCGGCCGGGGCTGGACGCCGCCGGGGCCGGGCACCGGCGACGGACGGAGGGCGGCCGGAGCAAGGCTCGGGTGGGTGGGGGGGGAGCAGGGCCCGGGTGGGTGGGGGCGGAGCGGGGGCGGGGCGGCTCGCGGTGACTGCGAGGATGGGCGGGTGACTGGAACCCTGGTACTCGCGGGCACCCCGATCGGCGACGTCGCCGACGCCCCGCCCCGGCTCGCGGCCGAGTTGGAGGGCGCGGACATCGTCGCGGCCGAGGACACACGGCGGCTGCGGCGGCTCGCGCAGGCGCTCGGCGTCCGGCCCTCCGGCCGGGTGGTGTCGTACTTCGAGGGCAACGAGGCCGCCCGCACACCGGAGTTGGCGGACGCGCTGGCCGAGGGCGCGCGCGTGTTGCTGGTGACGGACGCCGGGATGCCCTCCGTCTCGGACCCGGGCTACCGGCTGGTCGCCGCCGCCGTGGAGCGTGAGGTTCCGGTGACGGCGGTGCCCGGCCCCTCGGCCGTGCTGACCGCGCTGGCGCTGTCCGGCCTGCCCGTCGACCGGTTCTGCTTCGAGGGGTTCCCGCCCCGCAAGGCCGGGGAGCGACTGGCCCGGCTGCGAGAGGTGGCCACGGAGCGGCGCACCCTCGTCTACTTCGAGTCGCCGCACCGGCTGACCGCCACGCTGGAGGCGATGGCCGAGGTCTTCGGCCCGGACCGGCGGGCCGCGGTGTGCCGGGAGCTGACCAAGACCTACGAGGAGGTCCGGCGCGGCCCCCTCGACGAACTGCGCGCCTGGTCGGCCGACGGGGTGCGGGGCGAGATCACCGTCGTCGTCTCCGGGGCGCCGGAGCCGGAGCCCGGGGCGCTGGACGCGGCGGAGCTGGCCCGTCGGGTGGCCGAACGCGAGGAGGCTGGTGAGCGGCGCAAGGAGGCCATCGCCGCGGTGGCGAGCGCCACCGGGGTCCCCAAGCGCGAGGTGTTCGACGCGGTGGTCGCGGCGAAGCACCAGTCCTGACCCGGCGCCCGCGCCGCACCCGCACCCGCACCCGCACCCGCACGAAGCGCGATACCGCGCGAAAGCGATACCGGGGGAACGCGATACCGGGGGAACGCGCGAAACCCACGGGGACCATGTTTGCCGACGGGTTCCCCTGAGTACCCCTACTGATCCCGGTGCCGGTGAACGGTTCCGGGGTTTCGGTGAACGATGCCATTCGCCGAAATCCGACCCGTTCGGGAGGACGCCCATCCGGTAAAGCGTTGACGCGGGAAAGCAAAAGCAAAGGACGGGCATGCGGAAGCGCCCTCCAGCTACGGAAAACCCAAATCTCTCCCAACAGCAGGACGGGGCCGCTGCGTTTTCCCGATTCCAGGAGTCCACTGGTGAGTGGGCCACCCTGCGCGGGGAGAGAGGAGCTGCCATGAAGGACACCGACGGCACTGGCGGTACTGGAGAGACCACGGAGGCGGCGCCCGAAATTCAGCGGAAGGGCACCGCGGGCGAGACGCGGAACAACAACCACGCGGTACACGAGGCGTATTCCTTCGCCTGCATGCGGTGCGGACACGGCTGGGAGCAGGAATACGAGATCGTGCACCTCGCCTATCCCGACGGCCGTCCCATGATTGTCTACTACGCGGACGGCGAGCGCGTTCCGTCCCCCCTCACCCGCCCCACCTGTTCCGCCTGTGGCGGACACGTGGTGCGCATCATGCGCGCCGGACGCGTCTCGGAGGCCACGGCGGCGCTGTCACACTCCCGCCGCTGAACCCGCCGCGTCCTGACCCCGCACGCCCCCGGCACGAGAACGCCGGGGGCGTGCGAGCGGCTCCCCGCCCCGTATCCCCGCCCTCCCCGCTTTACCCCTCACCCAGTGTCTGACTAGAGTCAGAGAATGACGACGGAGCAGGTGGAGCAGGTACGGCGGTTCAGCAGAACGGTCGCCGAGCGGGTGGGGGTGCTGCACGACCGGTACCTGGGCGGCGCCCGTCCCTACGGCCAGGCCCGGCTGCTCTGGCAGATCGGCGACGCGGAGGAGCGCGGCGGCGCGGACGGGGGCAGGGACAGAGGCGCGGACGGGAGCCGGGAGGCGGACGGGGTCGGCGAGGGCGTCCCGCAGGACGTACGCGGCCTGCGCGCCCGACTCGGCCTCGACTCCGGCTACGTGAGTCGGCTGTTGCGGGCGCTGGAACGCGAGGGACTGGTCGCCGTCGCACCGCACCCGCGCGACCGGCGGGTGCGGACCGTGCGGCTGACCGAGGCCGGGCGTGCGGAGCGCGCGCGGCTCGAAGAGCGCAGCGAGGCGCACGCCGCCTCCCTCCTCGCCCCGCTCGACGCCCGGCAGCGCGAGCGGCTGACCGCCGCCATGACCGAGGTCGAGCGGCTGCTGACCGCCTCCGTCGTCACCGTCGAGACGCTCGACCCCGACCACCCCGACGCCGTGTCCTGTCTGCGCTCCTACGCCGCCGAACTGCGGGAGGTCTTCGACGGCGGCTTCGACCCGGCCAGCAGCCTGCTGCCCGACCCGGGTGAACTCCGGGCCCCACGCGGTCTGTTCCTCGTCGCGCGGCTGCACGGGGAGCCGGTGGGTTGCGGTGGGCTCAAGCTGCCGGCCGGGGCGCCCGCCGAGATCAAGCGGCTGTGGGTCTCGCCCGACGCCCGGGGACTCGGCCTGGCCCGACGGCTCCTGGCCACGCTGGAGGACCACCTCGTGCGGCGGGGCCGCGATCTGGTGCGCCTCGACACCAACAAGGCGCTGGAGGCGGCCACCCAGCTCTACCGCACCAGCGGTTACACCGAGGTCCCCGCCTTCAACGACGAGCCCTACGCCCACCACTGGTTCGAGAAGCGCCTCACCCCCGGAACGCCCGGGACCCGCGAGACACCCGGAGCGCCCGGGACCCCGTAGGGCGTCGGTCCGCCGGTGGTCCGCCCGAACCACTCCGGCGCCGGAGTGGTTCGGGCGGACCAGCGATCCGGCCGACGCGGGGCGTGCCGGGAAGGTCGGGCGGTGCCGGGGTCGGGCGTCGGCTGGCGGTTCGGGCGACGACTTAGGATCACGGCATGTCCCGACGCCAGACGCCCACGGCACCGCCCCTGCCCGAGCCCCTGCGGGTAGCGGTCCCCGACTCGCACACCCATCTCGACATGCAGCCGCCCGGCGTGGCGGACGCGCTGGCCGCCGCCTCCGCGGTGGGGGTCGGCCCACTGATCCAGATCGGGTGCGACGTCGAGCGGGCCCGGTGGGCGGCGGACGTCGCGGCGGAGTGGGACTCGGTCTGGGCGGCCGTCGCGCTCCACCCCAACGAGGCCCCGGTCCTCGCCGAGAAGGGCGAACTGGACGCCGCGCTGGGCGAGATCGAGCGGCTGGCCGCGCTGCCCGAGGTGCTGGCCGTCGGCGAGACCGGCCTGGACTACTTCCGTACCGGCGAGGAGGGGCTGGCCGCCCAGCAGCGCTCGTTCCGCGCGCACATCGCGATGGCGAAGCGGCTGGACAAGGCGCTCGTGATCCACGACCGGGACGCGCACGCCGACGTGCTGCGGCTGCTGCGCGAGGAGGGCGCGCCGGAGCGGACGGTCTTCCACTGCTTCTCCGGGGACGCGGCGATGGCGCGGGAGTGCGCCGCCGAGGGCTGGTTCATGTCCTTCGCCGGGAACGTCACCTTCAGGAACGCCGAGCCGCTGCGGGACGCCCTCCGCGTCGCGCCCGCCGAGCTGCTGCTCGTCGAGACGGACGCGCCGTTCCTCACCCCGGAGCCGTTCCGGGGCCGTCCGAACGCGCCCTATCTGATCCCGGTGACGCTGCGCGCCATGGCCGAAACCAAGGGGCTGGACGAGGACGCGCTCGCCACCCAGATCGCGGCGAACACCGCCCGCGCCTTCGGCTACTGACCGGCCGAGCCACCCCGCACCGGACGACTCCCCAAGTCCCCGCGCCCCGGCCCGTGTCCGGCACCCGCCGCCCCGGCCCGTGTCCCGGTAACCACCAGTACCCGCGTCCCGTCGCGCACCGTGTGCCGGGCATGACGTACGCGTGTCCGGTACCGCCCGTCGGGCGTCGAGGATCAGCCGTCGCGCATCCGGCATCGGGCGTCGCGTATCGGGTGGAACCGCGCTTCACGGTACTCGGCGGGCGCGACACAGCGTGGTCGTACCGCTTGGGAGAGTGACGTTCGCTCGGCTACAGTCCCGGCGCCCGTCCACTGGACCGCTGGGAGCACACCGTGAGTCCGAGTACGTCGCCACAGGGCCGCCGCGCGGCGCGCGCGGAACGGCGAGGCACGCCGACTGAGCCGTACGGGGGGCCGTCGTACGGGAATCCGGCTCCCGCCCCGCCCGCGAACGAAGCCCGGTCCGCCGCCGGTCGGTTCGCCGCCGGTGGGCCGGTCTGCGCTGGCCCGGGCGGGGACGGGTCGGTCGGTGACGGGTCAGCGGCTGGTGACTCCGGCACGGATGGGGCGGGCTTCGGGGGGACGGGCGGGGACGGGGCGGGCGGCCACGGTGACCCGGTGCGGCGGGCGGAGGGCACCGTGCGCGTGAGCGCGCCCTCGGGGCCCGCCCCCGGCGGCGAGCCGCCCGGGACCGTCCCCCGCCGGACCTCCGCGCCCGGGGAAGCGGAACACCCGACGGCGGGCCTCCCCGCTACCCCGGCACCGACGGGGAACACGGCGGACGCGGTGGACCGGACCGCCGAGCGGCGCGGCGGCCACCGGGCACGCGGACGGGGCGCGGGACGGGCGCGGGGACGCGGGAGCGGCGACGGGGGCGAGGGGCTGCGCCGCCTCCTGCCGCAGGCGCTGGTGGTGGCGTTCCTCGCGGGCGGCACCTCGGCCTTCGTCGCGCACGACAGGGCGGTCACGCTCAGCGTCGACGGGAAGGCGCGCACCCTGCACACCTTCGCCTCGGACGTGACGGGGCTGCTGGAGCGGGAGGGCGTCACCCTCGGGCCGCACGACGAGGTCACCCCCGCCCCGGACACCCCGCTCAGCCACGGCGACGAGGTGGCCGTCGGGCACGGGCGGCCGCTGCGGCTCACGCTGGACGGCGGGCACCGGATCGTGTGGACCACCGCCCGGACCGTGGGGGGCGCGCTCCGCGAACTCGGCGTGCGCCTGGACGGCGCGTACCTGTCGACGCCCGCCGGGACCCGCCTCGGGCGGGCCGGAACGGCGCTGGAGGTGCGGACTGAACGCCGGGTCACCGTCCTCGTGGACGGCCGGGAGCACACCGTGGCCACCAACGCGGCGACCGTCCGCGCGACGCTCCGCGCGGCGGGGGTGGACCTGGGCGCCGACGACACCACGAGCGTTCCGCTGGACGCCTTCCCCCGCGACGGGCAGACGGTGGCCGTGCTGCGGGTCGCCCGGAGCGAGCAGGTCCGCGCGAAGGCCATCGCGTTCCGGACGGTGCGGCGTCCCGACCCGGAGCTGGACCAGGGCACGGAACTGGTCGAGCGGGCCGGGAGGGCCGGACTCCGCCGCACCCTCTACCAGGTGCGCACCGTGAACGGGGTGCGCGAGCGGCCCCGGCGGGTGCGGAGCGAGGTCGTCCGGGAGCCGCGGGACGAGGTCGTCCGGGTCGGCACCCGGCGGTTGCCGACCTCCGTCCGGGGCGCGGACGGACTCGACTGGGACGCGCTGGCGCGCTGCGAGTCCGGGGGCCGTCCGGACGCGGTCGACCCCTCGGGCACCTACGGCGGGCTGTACCAGTTCGACCAGTCCACCTGGCGCTCGCTGGGCGGCAGCGGCCGCCCGCAGGACGCCCCGGCCGCCGAGCAGACCCTCCGCGCGAAGAAGCTCTACGTCTCCAGGGGCGCGAGTCCGTGGCCGGTGTGCGGCCGTAAACTGTCGCGGTGAGCGACGAGTCCGCACCGGAACCCCCCAGCTGCCCGCCCGGCCCCGACCCCCTGCTGGGCGCGGCCGACGTCCGGGAGCTGGCCCAGGTGCTCGGACTCCGCCCGACCAAACAGCGCGGCCAGAACTTCGTGATCGACGCGAACACGGTGCGCCGCATCATCCGCGCCGCCGACGTGCGCCCGGACGACGTGGTGGTGGAGGTCGGCCCCGGGCTCGGCTCGCTCACCCTGGCACTGCTGGAGTCGGCCCGCCGGGTCACCGCCGTCGAGGTGGACGAGGTACTGGCGGCGGCGCTGCCGTCGACCGTCCGGGCGCGCGCGCCCTGGCTCGCCGACTCCTTCGAGCTGGTGCACGCGGACGCGCTGCGGATCACCGAGCTGCCGGGGCCGGAGCCGACCGCCCTGGTGGCGAACCTCCCGTACAACGTCGCGGTGCCGGTGCTGCTGCACATGCTGGCCACCTTCCCGAGCCTGCGGCGCGCGCTGGTGATGGTGCAGGCGGAGGTCGCGGACCGGCTCGCGGCGGCGCCCGGCTCGAAGGTGTACGGGGTGCCGTCCGTCAAGGCGGCCTGGTACTGCGAGGTGCGGCGCGCGGGCGCCATCGGGCGGAACGTGTTCTGGCCCGCGCCGAACGTCGACTCGGGGCTGGTCGCGCTGGAGCGGCGGGACGCGCCGCCAGTCGCCGGGGTCTCCCGGGACGCGGTGTTCGCGGTGGTCGACGCGGCCTTCGCGCAGCGCCGGAAGACGCTGCGCTCCGCCCTCGCCGGGTGGGCCGGTTCGGCCGCGCGGGCGGAGGAGGCGTTGCGCGCGGCGGGCGTGGACCCGCGCGCCCGCGGTGAGGCGCTGAGCGTCGAGCAGTTCGCCGCCATCGCCCTGCACCACCCGGCGACGAGCGCGGCGACGGCGCGTACTCCGGGTCCGGCCGGCGTCGGCGGAACGGCCGGGGACGGGACGGGCCGGAGCCCCCGGGACCGGGCCGAGGGGGACTCCCGGGACGGCACCGGGCTGGCCCCGGACGGGGAGGCCGCCCGGGAGGGGCGGGAAGACGGAGAGGGGAACCACGCGTGAGCGTCACCGTCCGGGTACCGGCGAAGGTGAACGTCCAGCTGGCGGTCGGCGGACGGCGGGAGGACGGCTTCCACGGGCTGGCCAACGTCTTCCTCGCCGTCGGCCTCTACGACCACGTCACCGCGGAGCCCGCGGACGCCCTGCGGCTGGCCGTCTCGGGCAGCGGCGCCGACCAGGTGCCGCTCGACGAGCGCAACCTCGCGGCCCGCGCGGCACGGCTGCTCGCCCAGCGGTACGGCCGCGAGCCCCGGGTCGCGCTGCGGATCGAGAAGGACATCCCGGTCGCGGGCGGCATGGCGGGCGGCAGCGCGGACGCCGCCGGAGCGCTGCTGGCCTGCGACACCCTCTGGGGTACCGGGGCCTCGCGGGACGAGCTGCTGGAGATCTGCGCGGAACTCGGCTCCGACGTGCCGTTCAGCCTGGTCGGTGAGGCGGCGCTGGGCCGCGGCCGGGGCGAGCTGCTCACCCCGCTGGAGGTGAACGGCGCGTTCCGCTGGGTGTTCGCGCTCGCGGACGGCGGCCTGTCCACCCCGGAGGTCTACGGCGAGTGCGACCGGCTGCGCGCCGCCTCCGGTACGGGCGCGACCGTCGCGGAACGACCCGAGCCGGACGCGTCCCCGGAGCTGCTCGCCGCGCTGCGGGCGGGCGACGCGAAGGCGCTCGCCGCCACCGTCGGCAACGACCTCCAGGACGCGGCGCTGTCGCTGCGCCCCGCGCTGGCGGAGACGCTGGCGGTGGGCCGGGCCGCGGGCGCCTCGGCGGGGCTGGTCTCCGGATCGGGCCCGACCTGCGCCTTCCTGACGGAGAGCGACGAGACGGCGGAGGCCGTCGCGGAGGCGCTGCGCGCCTCCGGTAGCTGCCGGGACGCCCGTGTCGCGCGCGGCCCCGTCCCCGGCGCCACCCTCCTCCCCTGACGCCCGGCCCCGAGCCCCGTCTCCGGGCCCGCCCTGAGGGCCGGTCCGCCCTGACGCCCGCGTACGGAGGTCGCGCTGACGGCCCGTCCCGCCGCCCGACCGGCCCACGTCCGGGGGGTGCCGAGTACCGGACGGCGGGCGCCGGTTGGCCGTCTCCCGGCGGGCGCCGCAGACTGGCAGCACGATCCGGCGACCCGGGTCCGGCGGTCACGGCCCGGCCCGGGCACGCCCGCCCCGGCGGTGGCGCCCCGTCCGCGCGGACCCGCGTCACCCCGGACGGCGGGCGCACCGGCGGCGGTTGACGACTTCCGGGCCGGGTACCCGCCCGGGCGCCGCCCCCGGCAGCCCGGCCCGCGCCGTTCGGCCGGACCGTGCGCCGCCACGCGGCGGGCGGTCGGAGGGCCGGGCGGCCGGGACGACCACGAAGCGGAGGTCCGATGCCCGCGAAGACGCCCGCCGCACTCGCCGCGAACCGCGCCAGCCTCACCCACCGGGCGCGCTACGCGCTGCGCCACCCCGAACGCGTCGTCCCGTACCTGCGGCGGGCGGCGCGCGACCGCTGGCTGCGCTTCCAGCACCCCGACCACGTCGGGTACTACCGCGCGGTGATGGCCGACGACACCCGGCGCGACCCGGAGGCCGCCGTCGGCAGCGGCTGCCACGATCGCTGGCTGGCCCTCGGTCACATGCAGTTCGACTACCTCATGGAGCACGGGCTCCGCCCCGACCACCGGATGCTGGACATCGGCTGCGGCAACCTCCGCGCCGGGCGGCTCCTCATCGACTACCTGGAGCCCGGCCACTACTACGGCATCGACATCTCGCCGGACATCCTGATCGCCGCCAAGCGGACGGTGGTCGAGTACGGGCTGGCGGCCAAGCTGCCGCACCTGACCCTCACCGGTGACCTCACCCTGGACTTCCTGCCGAGCGGACACTTCGACGTGGTGCACGCGCACAGCGTCTTCTCGCACTCCCCCCTGGAGGTCATCGACGAGTGCCTCGCGCACGTCGGTCGGGTGCTGGCGCCGGGCGGCTTCTTCGACTTCACCTTCGACCGCACTGAGGGCGCCGAACACCAGGTACTGCGCGAGGACTTCTACTACCGCACCGAGACGCTGCTGGCGCTCGCCCGGAAGCACGGGCTGGCCGCCCGCTTCCAGGAGGACTGGGAGAGCCGTCCGCACGGCCAGTCCAAGATCCGCGTCTCGCTCCCCCCGGCCCCCGCGCGGGACGTCCCGGGCCTCCCCCAGCACCCCGGTCACGACACCCCGGACGGCGCCCCGCAAACCCACCGCGACATCCGCGGGACCACCGAACTCCCGGGCCACGACGGTCCGATGGGCACCCGCCACCCCCGCACCAGCTGACCCCCTCCGCCCCACGGCGTCCCCGTCCGTTCACCCCCGGCCCGTGCTGCCAGCCCCCCTGACACCCGACCCGGCGAGCCCCGAACTCCACCACGCGCCACGTCCCTTGCTTGGGACTCCAGCCGAACACACCGTTCCACCCGCCCCGTTGATCTCTGTCCGGGTGGCCTCGTTCCCGTTGCCCCACCAGCTTCCTGTCCCAACCCCGCTGCCTCACGGCCCTGTTGACCGTGCCAGAGCGGAACGGGTCACTCATGTCCCATAATGAGGCGCACCTTGCTGGTGGCGGTGTACTGGCTGTTACGGTCCGGCCATGGACAGCCCCCTCCCGGAGTCCGGCGCCCGTGGCCGCACGCGCCGGGCGATCCTCAGCGCCGCCGCGTCCGTGCTGTCCCGTCGGCGGGACGCCCCGCTGGCGGAGATCGCGGCCGCCGCCGAGGTCGGCCGCAGCACGCTGCAACGGTATTTCCCGGACCGGGAGTTGCTGATCGCGGCGGTCATCGAGGACTCGCTCCGGCGGCTCGACACGTCGCTACGCGAGGCCCGCGTCGACCAGGGGCCGCCGCTGGAGTCACTCCGGAGGCTGGTCAACGCGATGCTCGACGTCGGCGACCAGGTGCTGTTCCTCTACGGCGATCCGCGCGTCAGCGAAGCCGTCGACGCCGGGGACGGGCCCGATCCGGCGGCCGAGGAGATCCGGCGGCTCATCGCCCGCGGTCAGTCCGGCGGGCTCATCGACGCCGAGGTGAGCGGCGCGTGGATCGAGCACGTGCTGTGGGCGCACGTCTCCGCGGGCTGCCTCGCCGTCAGCGGCGGGACCCTGCCCCGTCACGGCGCCTCGGCCTGGGTCATCCGCACGCTGGAGAACGGCATCGGAACCCGCGCGCGCCCCACGGCAACCTGACCGACGTACTGAGCGGAAGGCGATCCATGACGATTCTGGTGACGGGAGCGTCCGGCAACGTCGGACGGCACATCGTCCGCCAACTGACGGCCCGGGGACGGGAGGTACGCGCCCTGACCCGCACGCCACACGCTGGCGCCCTCCCGGACGAGGTCCGGGTGTACGTGGGTGACCTCGCCCGGCCGGCGACCCTGGCCGGTGCCCTCGAGGGCGTCGACGCGCTCTTCCTCTTCCCGGTCGCGGAGACCGCCGGGGAAGTGGCCGACCTGGCCCGGCGCTCGGGGGTACGCCACGTCGTGGTGCTCTCCTCCGGGGCGGTCACCACCGGCCACGACACCGACTTCCACCTTCCGGTGGAACAGGCGGTGGAAGCCTCCGGGCTCACCTGGACGCACGTGCGCCCCGGAGAGTTCATGATGAACAAGCTGGCCCTGTGGGGCCCACCGATCCGGGCCGAGCGCGTGGTCCGCGACCCCGAGCCCGACGCCGCGTGGTACCCGGTACACGAACGCGACATCGCCGACGTGGCGGTCCTCGCCCTGACCGAGGAGGGCCACGCGGGACGGGCCCACACCCTCAACGGGCCCGAACTCCTCACCCGGCGGCGGCAGGTGGAGCACATCGCCGACGCCCTGGGGGAAGAGGTCCGGTTCGAGGTGGTCACCCCTGAGGAAGCCCGCGCGCTGTACCGCGCGCAGGGCGGCTTCGCCGCGGAGAACGCCGACTTCCTGCTCGGCTTCGAGGACTACGGCGGCGCCCCGTCCGACCCGGCGGCGTCCGCGACGTTCGAACCCGCCCTCCCCGAACCCCCACCGACGGCGGCGTCCGTCACCGGTCGGCCCGCCCGGACCTTCGCCCAGTGGGCCCGTGACCACGCGCCCGACTTCCGTGCCTGACACGGTCCCGCCGCTGGCCCCCTCGCCCGCGGGGGCGGGTGAGGGGGCGACGTTCCGCCTCAGTTCGGGCCGGTGAGTCGCGCACGTACCCAGGCGGGATCCGGGTTGACGTGCGACTCCCCCGCCACGACCACCGTCGGCACCGTCTCGTCGCCGTCGTTGGCGGCGCGGACGTCCGCCGCCCCGTCGGCGTCACGCCAGATGTTGACCCAGTACAACTGCCGGGCCTCGCGGCCGATTCGGAGGCGCAGCCGGAGGCAGAACGGACAGCCCGGCCGCCAGTACACGATCGGCCGGCCGTCGCTCGCGCTGCGGCGTCGCGCTTCCCGCGCGCCGGTCGACGCCGGGTACGCCAACGGCGAGTTCGCTCCCGCCCACAGGACGAACAGCAGCAGGAGTGCCACCCCCAGGACGGGCTTCCCACCCGACAGCAGCACGGCCGAGACGACCGCGCCGGAGAACACCAGTGCCACCGGCCGGATCCACACACGCAACATCCCCCGACCCTAACGGGGATGTCGACGCTTCCCTCAGCACCGCGACCGACCACCGGGCGCACGGCGGACGTTGGGCCCTGTCACGCCCCCCATCGGCCGCCAACCGAGCGTCGCGCACCACCAGTTCGGGGAGTCTCAGGCCGACGGTGGGATCCTCACCGCCGGTTCGGTGATCGTCGCGGCCGGTTACGACGTCCCGCCCCGAATCCGGGAGTCTCGCCGCCGGTCGCGCGGCCGGGGCCCGTCCGCCTCGGCCACGGTGCGCCGTGACGAACGGGGCGCGGCTCGGCGGATCACCGACCCACGTCACGGACTCGGACACAAGCGCCGACGCGGACACGGCCACCAGAACAGACCGGACACGGACGGGAGTTCACTCGTCGCCCGGCTCGGCCGGGCCCCGGGTCACGGGGAGCTTCCGGGGGCATCGCAGAGCCCCCGGGCGGTCCTGTCGGGTGGGGTGGTGGGTCAGGCGGGGGGTTTGCCGTAGGCGAGGAAGAGGCGCATCGCGGCGTTCCGCAGCGGGGCGACACGGCGGGGGGTGTGCACGGCGCGGTTCATCATCCGTGCGGCGCGGGCGAGTTGCTGGGTGGGGCGGCGGCGCGCCGCGTCGTAGTGGGCGAGGGCGTCCGTCACGCGGGCGTGCCCGGTCAGCGCGCGGGCCAGGGTGACGCCGTCGACCAGGGCCTCGCAGGCGCCTCGCCCCAGGTCGGGCGTCATGGCGTGTGCGGCGTCCCCGACGAGCGCGATGGTGCCGCTGACGTAGCTGGGGAGCGGCTTGGCCAGGTCGTAGAGGTCGTCGCGGCGCACCCCCTCGCCGCCGTCGGTCTCGACGAGCCGGTCCAGGACGCGGCGCACACCGGGGTGCCATCCGCCGAACCGGGCGCGCAGTTCCGCGAGGTCGCCCCGGGGGGCGGGTTCGCCCTCCGGAACGGGCACGCAGGCGAACCAGTTGCTCTGACCGCCCGCGCGAGGGGTGACGCCGAACCGGGCGCGGTGTCCCCATGTCTCGGTCATGCCCGGTGAGTCGAGGTCGACCGAGCCGTGCCACGCGGTGACGCCTGAGTAGCGCGGACGGTGCGCGTCACCGAACAGCACGGTGCGCGCTGGGCTGTTCAGGCCGTCGGCCGCGATCACCACGTCACAGTCGGTCAGTTCGCGCACATCGGTCACCGGTTCGCCGTAGCGCGTGATGCCGTCCGCGTGGGTCTCCAGCGCGGAGGTCAGCGTCTCCAGCAGCGCGGGGCGGGAGATCACGTGGACGCCGTCGCCGGTGCGGCGGCGCAGACCGTCCATGTCGACGGTCCCGATCCGGCCGCCGTCGGCCAGCAGGAAGCCGCCGTGTTCCGCGGCCCGGGCCCGTGCGCGGGTGGTGGCGCCGACTCCGAGCGTGTCGAGCGCCTGGAGCGCGCCGGGCCAGAGGCCGACGGCGGTTCCGGTGCCGCGCGGTTCCGGGGCGCGTTCGCGCACCTCGACGTCCCAGCCGCTGTTCCGGAGGTGGATGGCGGCGGCGAGGCCGCCGATCCCGGCGCCGACAACTATCGCGCGTGTGGTCATACCGACCACGGTACTATGTTTGTAGTAGGGCTCCGGCGCGGGCCCGCGGACGACGGAGGGGAGCGCGGATGACGGGCAGACGCGAGGAAGTCCTGGACGCGGCCATCGAGGTACTGGGCACCGGCGGCCTGCGGCGCCTCACCTACCAGGCGGTCGACGCGGCGGCCGGCGTACCGCAGGGCACCACCTCGAACCACTTCCGCAACCGCGACCTCCTGGTGGAGGGGGTGGTGACGCATATCGCCACCCTCGACGCGCGGGACTGGGGGACGTTCGCCGAGACCCCGGCGGCGGGCGACCCCGCGGAACTGGCCGGGGCCCTGGCCCGCGTCGTCCAGCACGTCCTCGGCCCCGCGCGGTCGCGTACCGCTGCCCGCTACGCGCTGGCGCTGGAGGGCATCGCCCGGCCCACGGTCCGCGAACCCCTCAACCGCGCGCGGGAGTCGCTGATCGACCTCACCTCGGCCTGGCTGCGGGAGCTAGGCTCGCCCACTCCCCTGGAGGACTGCCGGACCCTCTTCACCTACCTGGAGGGCCTGATCTTCCAGCACGTCACCACGCCCCGGGAGTCGTTCGACCCGGAACCGGGCATCCGCACCGTCCTCAGCGCCCTCCTCCCGGACGGGGCGGACGGGAGGGGCGGCCGGGAGGGGTGAGTCGGGCGGCCGCACGGGTCGGTGGGGGGCTTGCCCGGCGCCAACAGGGCCGCGCGGTAGGCCCGTCGGGGCTCGGGGCGAAGGAGCACGCCGCACGTGCGAGCCCGACCCGGTTCCCGTCCGGATTCGACCCGAGATCGGCCCGGCATCGGTCCGGCTCCGGTCCGGTTCCCGTGCCTCCGGGGTGCGGGCGGGGTGCGCGGCCGGTCCCTAGGTCCCCCGACCTAGGACGGTGGCATGGCGCCTTCTGGACCCGTACCGCGCCGAGTCGGGACCGATGTGGTCCGCGCGCCGGAGGTCCCGTGGCGACCGGCGGGACAGCATGACGGGGAACGACCGGTGACCCGCCGTCGGTAACCCGGCGCGACAGCCCGGTGGTTGACCGGAGCACGGGAGGAGAGGCACATGGGTGGCGTCTGGAGCGGTGCGGAGCTGGACCTCGACGCGTACCTGGGGCGCGTCGGCTTCACCGGGGAACCCACCCCGACGGCGGCGACGCTGCGGACGCTGCACACCGCACACGTGCTGGCGTTGCCGTTCGAGAATCTGGGGATCACGCTGGGCCAGGGCGCGCCGCTCGATCTGCCGTCCATCCAGGGCAAGTTGATCGCGCAGCGGCGCGGCGGCTACTGCTACGAGCACACGACGCTCTTCGCCGCCGTCCTGGAGCGGCTGGGCTTCGGCGTCACCGCGCTCTCCTCCCGCGTCCACATGAGCGAGGAGAAGCTGACCCCGGCCACCCACGCCGTCCTGCGGGTCGCCACCGAGGAGACGGCGGACACCGGCCTGGAGTGGCTGTGCGACGTGGGAGGCGGCGGCCAGCCGCTGGCACCGCTCCCGGCCACCCACGGCGCCGAGACCAGCGCGGGCGACTGGCACTACCGGATGGAGTGGCGGACGGTGGCGCCCGGCACCGAGGGCTGGACGCTGTACCTGTGGGAGAAGGACGGCTGGCGCGTCCGGCACAACACCGTCGACACCCCGCAGTTCCCCGTCGACTACCTGGTGGGCAACCACTACGTGGCCACCAGCTCGCACTCCCCGTTCACCACCCGGCCCGTCGCCGCCCGGAACACCGGCGCCGAACTGCGGTTCCTCGACGGCCGGACGTTGACCACCACGCGCGCCGCCGACCACCACAGCGAGGCCCGCGAGGTGCGTCCCGAGGAGATGCCGGAGCTGCTCGCCGAGGAGTTCGGCATCGTGCTCGAACCGGCGGACGCGCGGCGGCTGGTGGATCGGAGCGCCGCCCTGCCGCCCACGGACTCCCCGGTGGACGAGCACCCCCCGGCGGACGAGCGGGACGCGGCCGTCCACCGCGACCGGACGGCACCAGAGGAGCCGACACCGGAGGAGCCCGCACCCGCCGAACGGTGAGCGCGCGGCGGCCCGTTCGCCAGCGGGGCGCGCGGGCCCCGTTCGCGAACCGGGCCGCACACGACCCCGTACACGCTCCGCCGCACGACCGGGCACACACCCCGTACAGCGGTTCGTTCACGAACAGGGCCCGTGGGGTGTTCCGTTCACGAACGAGGCCCGTACGGCGGTTCGTTCACGAACGGAGTTCGCGCGCGACCCGGCCTCCGACGCGGGTCCGAGGCGCGGTTCGGCCCAACGCCGGGTGTGCCCGGGCCAGTTGGGCCCAGGCAACCGGTTGGGCCCGGGCCGGTCGGGCCCGGTGTCAGAGGCAGGCGCGGAGGGCGTGAACGAGGGCCTGGGCGCGGGGGTCGGAGGTCACCGACTTCTGCATCCCCGCCGTGACGTACGCGAAGGCCGTACCGGACTCCGGGTCGGCGAAGGCCAGGCTGCCGCCGCGCCCCGGGTGTCCGAAGGAGCCGGGGCCGAGCATCGGTGAGGACGGGCCGTGCAGCATGTAGCCGAGGCCGAAGCGGGTGGCCACCACCAGCACCCGGTCCGGACCCGAGGCGTCCTCGGCGCGGGCCTGCGCGAGGGTGGCGGGGGTGAACAGCCGTGCCGCCGCCGGGAATCGGGCCGCCGGATCGTCCGCGTACGGGCCCGTGTCCGGAGCGGCGCCGGGGCCCGCGTCCGTCGGGGCGCCCGGCTTCCGAGGGCGGGAGGCGTCGGTGGGCGGCGGGGTTCCGTGCGCGGGGAGCGGGCCGATCAGCGCCGCGTAGAAGCGGGACAGGGACCGGGCGGTGGCGATACCGCCGGAGGCGGGGAGTTCGGCGGCCCGGTAGGCGGAGCTGTTCTCGTCCGGCGCGGGCACGATGGCGTCGAAGGCACGGCGGGTGAGCGAGTCGGGGTCACGGTAGGCGCGCACCACCGAGTCCTTGGCGCGTACCCGGAGTCCCGAGGAGCGCGGTGGCTCGGGCCGCTCCGCCCGCTCCAGCCGGGCGACCCGCCCGTGCTCCCGTACGGGCAGCCCGATCCACAGGTCGAGGCCGAGCGGACGGGCCACCTCGGCCTCGAACCACTGGCCGAGGGTGCGGCCGGTGGTGCGCCGTACCAGCTCGCCGAGGAGCCAGCCGTAGGTGTGCGCGTGGTAGCCGTGCGCGGTACCGGGTTCCCAGACGGGCTCCTGGGCGGCGAGCGCGCGGGCGCCGGACCGTCCGTCGAGCGCCAGCGCGGGGCTCAACGGGACGGTGAGCGCGGGCAGTCCGGCGCGGTGCGACAGCAACTGCCGTACCAGGACGCGTTCCTTGCCGTGGGCGCCGAACTCGGGCCAGTACCGGGCGACCGGGGCGTCCAGGTCGAGTTGGCCGCGCTGGTGCAGCAGATGCGGGACGGCCGCCGCGACGCCCTTGGTGGCGGAGCGGATCACGGCGGCGGTGGCGGCGGTCCACGGCACATCGCCGTCCGCGCCGCCGGGGAGGGTTTCGCGCTCGTCGCTCCCGGCCACGGGCTGGCCGGTTCCGGACCCGGCGGGCCCACGGGTCTCCGGGCGGGCGCCGGGTACGCGGGTGGGCGCGTCGGGACTGGCGGTGGAGGACGGGCCAGCGGAGGGGGACGGGCCAGCGGAGGGGGACGGGGCGCCCGCACGGGCCACGGCGGACGCGGCGGACGCCGTGGCGGGCGCGTTCCGGTACGCGGTGCCGGGCGCGTGCTGTGGCCGGGAGGACTGGGACGGACGGGCGGGCCCGGAGGCGGAACCCGGGCCGCGTACGGCGGTTCCGCCCCACAGGTCGACGACGACGCGCCCGTGCCGGTGCACGGTGAGGGCGGCGCCGGTCTCGCCCCGCCGGCGGAAGTTCTCCGCGAAGGCGTCCCGGACGGCCTCGTACCCGTCCGCCACCGTGCCCTGGACCTCTGTCACGCTCGTTCGCTCCGCTCTCCCGCTCCGCCTGCCGTCTCTCCCTCCGCGACGCCCGTCCGCCTCGGTCGCCGAGGTCCGCCACGCCTCCCGTCCGTCCCCCGTCCGCTCCCCGTCCGCCGGGTCGCGCCGCGCGGTCCACGGAGGGCGCGCGGGGGCCGCGGTACGCCGGGGCCGTCGTCCATCGTCCTACGCACCGGCGCGCGCCGGGCGGGCGGGTCGCCCGGCGGACGCCGTCGGCGACTCGGGGGCGGGGGCGGCCGACGACGGTCACGAGCGGCGGTCCACGCGCCCGGCGGCGGGGCGCGGGCCCCCTGGCGACACCGCGAGCGACGGCGGCGAGGGGGGCGGGCGACGCCCGGCGCGCGAGCCCCCGGCACGCCACCCCGGGGAGTCCGGAGCGCCGGACGCCGCCCGGGGCTTGGGCGGGGGCCGCCGCCGGGTCCCGGTGCGGCGTCCAACGCTCCTCCGGAGCCGACCAGTTGACGCCCCGTCCCGTTCAGCGCCGGTGCCGCGCTCCCGGCCGCCGCCGGAACGTCGCCCGCACCGCTGACTTCTGCCGGATATTCGCGCCGACCGCCGTCCGATGCGCGTAGCCTTCGGTACCCGGCACGGACACGGAAGGACAGCCACCCGCACCGGTGGCCCGGACCCGGCCGGAACCGGCGAGCCGTCGGCGAACCCCGCACCCGATACGCACCAATCAGCCCCTATATCCATGGCGTATCTCACAGGCGCAGGCACTGTGGCACACCTCACCCCGTCATCCGGGTGACCCGGGTGCCCCATCGCGCGTCTGACAGGTCGAAGGGGCTGAGCGGAGCGGTACACGGTTCCGGTGCCCCCGACCGAAGAGGAGCTGACGATGACCGCAGTGATCGACCACCCCATGCAGGCCCGACTGATCGCCCAGCCGCCCGCCGCCCGGTCGCTCACTGCCTCCCTGCGCTACGAGGGCAGCGACCCCCTCGCGGTCCAGATGGTCTTCCCGCCGGACGCCGCGCTGGACGGCACCGAGGTGACCTGGACGTTCTCCCGCGATCTGCTGGAACGCGGGCTGGGTACGGCCGTTGGCGAGGGCGACGTTCAGGTCTGGCCGTGCGGGCCCGAGTCCACCGTCATAGAGCTGCACTCCTCGGAGGGCGTGGCGGTGCTGGAGTTCCGCAGCGCCGACCTCCGGCAGTTCCTGTTCCGTTCCTACGAGACGGTTCCGGCGGGACAGGAGTACCGCCACCTCGGACTGGACAGAGGTCTCGCCGCCCTGTTGCGGGGGGTGTGAGCGGGTGCGTCCGGCGCGGTCCGTCCCCGGGACCGTCCGCCCGACCCTCACTACGGCCGAACCGGCCTGGACACGGACGGAGTTGGTCGAACCCGGTCGGTCCGGCGCGCCAACTCCCGGCGTACCGGCGGGATGCGCCGAGACGGTGGTCGCGGGCCGACTCGGCGGCGACCTGTTCGCCGCCGCCCAAACCCCCCACGGACTACGCCTGTTGATCGCTGACGTACGAGGCAAGGGCCACGCGGCGGCGGGCGGCGCCAACGCGCTGCTGGGCGCCTTCCACACGGTGGCGCACGCGGCGCCCTCGTTGACCGTGCTCGCCGAGGTGCTGGAGCGCACCATGCTCCGGTACTCCGCGCGCCGCGCCCTCCCGGCGCCCGGCGACGGCGGGCAGCGGACGGCGATCCCCCGTCCCCGCGCGCACGACCGCGCCCCGGGACACGACCGCTCCACCGGGCGTGACCGGCGCCACGAGCCGGTCCAGCACCGGGAGTTCGGCCCGGGCCCCGGTCAGCGCTCCGGCCCCGGCCCGTTCGCGGAGCCGGGTCAGTCCCCTGAGTCCGGCGTGTTCCGGGAGTCCGGTGAACACGGCGAGTACGGCGAGCACTTCGCGACCGCGCTGCTGGCCGGGTTCTCCCCGGACGGCGCGCGGCTGCGGCTGCTCAACCGGGGCCATCCCGCGCCGCTGTTGCTGCGCCCGGACGCCCGGGTGCGCCGCACCCATGTCCACTCGCTCGAACTCAGCGAGCCGGGGCCGCCGTTGGGTCTGCGGGCGCTGGCCCTCCCCGGTCCGGGCTCCGCGCACGCGACCGGGGAGGGCTCGCTGCCCTTCCCGCCGGACGGGACGCTGCTGCTCGTCACCGACGGCACCACCGAGGCGCGGAACCGCGCGGGCGTCTTCTACGATCCGGCGGCCCGGCTCTCCCACGCCCCGGACACCACACCGGACGAACTGCTGCGGCTGCTGCGCCGGGACGTCACCGCGCACGCGGGCGGCCAGATCCGGGACGACATGGCGCTGTTGGCGGTACGCCCGGTGCCGGACGCGACGGGCCAGCTCCGCTGGCTGACCGGAATCCCCCGCCCCGCCCACTGAGTCAGCCGCCGAGCGGGGCACCCGTCACACCGCCTCGCCGCACCACCTCTCCGCGCCTCCGCACCGCCGCGCCTCCACTCCTGCGTACCGCCTGTATCCGGGCCGCTGGGGCCGGGTTCCCGGGACCGGTGGTTCCGGGGTTCCGGAGGGGGGTCAACGCGCGAGTCGCCGGACACCTCGGGGGTGTCCGGCGACTCGGTGCGGTTCCGGTGGTTCCCGCCCGGCGGGGCCGGGCGGGGTGCCGGGGTCAGACTCCGGTGTGCTCCGGGCTGCGCCGCTCGGACGCGACGGCGGCGTTACCGGCGGGAGCGGGGCTGTCCAGCTGCTGGTGCAGCTTCTCGCCCTCCACGTCGACGTTGGGCAGGATCCGGTCCAGCCAGCGCGGCAGCCACCACGCCCGGTCGCCCAGCAGTGCCAGGACGGCGGGGACCAGGGCCATGCGGACGATGAGCGCGTCGAAGAGGATCGCCACGGCGAGCCCGAAGCCCATCATCTTGATCATGGGTTCGGAGGCGCCGATGAACCCGGCGAAGACGCTGATCATGATGACCGCGGCGGCCATCACGACCCGGGCGCCGAGCTTGAACCCGGAGACGACCGCCTGGCCGGCGCTCTCCCCGTGCACGTAGGCCTCGCGCATCCGCGTCACCAGGAAGACCTCGTAGTCCATGGCCAGACCGAAGATCACGCCGACCATGAAGATCGGCATCAGGCTCATGATCGGCCCGGTCTGCTCCACGCCGATGACCTCGGCGAGCCAGCCCCACTGGAAGACGGCCACCACGGCGCCCAGCGCGGCGAGCACCGACAGCAGGAAGCCGAGCGCCGCCTTGAGCGGCACCAGGACGGACCGGAAGACCGCCAGCAGCAGGATGAACGCGAGGCCGACGACCAGCGCGAGGTAGGGGACGAGCGCGTCGCTCATCGTCTTGGAGAAGTCGATGTTGATCGCGGTCGCGCCGGAGACCAGGAGGCTCGCGCCGGTGGACTTCTCGATCGCGTCGGCCTCGCCCCGGATCGAGCGGACCACCTCCTCGGTCTCGGCGGCGGCCGGGGCCGAGGTGGGGATGGCGCTGATGGTGGCGGTGTCCCCGGCCTTGTTGAACTGGGCGGGGGCGACCCCGGCGACGCCGTCGAGCTTGGCGATGTCCTTGCCGACCTGGTCGGCGGCGGCCTGCGGGTCGTCCGCGCCACGGGTGTCGAGCACCAGCATCAGCGGGCCGTTGGAGCCCGCGCCGAAGCCGTCCGACACCAGGTCGTACGCCTTGCGCTGAGTGGTGTCGGTGGGCTGGTTGCCCTCGTCGGGCAGGCCGAGTTCCATGCCCGCGACCGGCACGGCGATGGCGCCCAGGCCGACGACCGCGGCGACCAGCACGGTGATCGGGCGGCGCAGCACGAAGTTCGCCCAGCGCTCGCCCGCCTTGGGCTTGCCACTCTGGTCGGCGCTCGGCACCCCGGTCTCCGGGTTGGCCTTGCGCACCTTGCGGCCGTATATCCGCTTGCCGACCATGCCGAGCGCCGCGGGCACCAGCGTGATCGCGGCGAGCACCGCGATGACGACGGTCCCGGCGGCGGCCAGACCCATCTTGGTGAGGATGGGGATGTTGACGACCGCGAGTCCGGCGAGGGCGATGACCACCGTGAGCCCGGCGAAGACCACCGCGGAGCCCGCGGTGCCGACGGCGCGGCCCACCGCGTCCTCCCGGTCGCGGCCCTCGGCCAGCTCGGCCCGGTAGCGGGAGGCGATGAACAGCGCGTAGTCGATGCCGACCGCGAGGCCGATCATCATCGCGAGGGTTCCGGTCGTCGCGGAGAGCCCGAGGGTGGCGCCGAGCGCGGTGATCGAACCGATGCCGATCATCACCCCGACCAGCGCGGTGATCAGCGGCAGCCCCGCGGCCACCAGGGAGCCGAAGGTCAGGAACAGCACGATCGCGGCGACGGCGATACCGATGATCTCGCCGTTGCCCATGTCCGGTTCGACGAGCAGCGCGTCGCCGCCGATCTCCACCTGGAGCCCGGCGTCCCGGCCGCTCTCCGCGGCCTTCTCGATGCCCTCCCGCGTCTCGTCGGTGATGTTGAGCATGTCCACCTTGTAGGTGGCCGTGCTCAGCGCCGTGCCGCCGTCCTTGCTGATGGCGCCGCTCTGCTTGACGAACGGGTCGGAGACGGCCGCGGCCTGCCCGCCCTGGAGGTCGTCGATCACGTCCCGCACCGCGGCCCGGTTGTCCGCAGCGGTGATCTTCTCTCCCGAGGGGGCCTTGAAGACCAGCCGGGCGGTCGCACCCTCGGCGTTCGCCTCCGGGAAGCGGTCCGCCATCACGTCGAGGGCCTCCTGGGCCTCCGTACCGGGCAGCGCGAACTCGTCGTCGGGCGGGCTGGACGCTGTGGACGCGCCAGCTCCGACCGCGACCAGCAGGACCACCCAGAGCAGGGCGGTGATGCGGCGGCGCCGGAAGGCGAGTCTGCCGAGTTTGTACAGGAAGGTGGCCACGGGGCGGGTTCTCCGGTCTCCGGTGTGTGCGGGTGAGTCAGCGTCGGCCGTGCGAGCCTCGGATGGTGCCGGGCGGCACCGACGTTCGGGACGTCGGGCCGCCTAATGAGAGTACGAACCAAAAGACGCCAGATCGCATCCGGAGGGTGGCCCCTAGGACAAAATGAGGGCCACATCACAACTTGCCACGCCGCATACGGGTGCGAACCATGGGATAGGTGACGAACGACGGCAGCGACCTCGCGTATCTCCGCTACCCCCACCTCCACGGTGACCTCGTCTGCTGCACCACCGAGGACGATCTCTGGGTCGCCCCGCTGACCCTCGCGGAGCCCGGCTCCGGCGGAGCGGCCACCGGCCAGCCGCCCCCGCCCGCCCGGCGGCTGACCGCCGACCGTACCCGGATCAGCCACCCCCGCTTCTCCCCCGACGGCCGCACCATCGCCTTCACCAGCTGGCGCACGCTCGACCCGGAGATCCACCTCGCCCCCACCGAGGGCGGACCGGCCCGGCGGCTCACCTACTGGGGCGCGACCGACACCCGCGTCTGCGGCTGGACCCCGGAGGGCGACGTCCTCGCGGTCGCCTCGCACGACCAGCCCTTCGCCCACTTCTCCTGGGCCTACCGGGTACCGGTCGGCGCGGGCCCCACGGAGGCGGCGGGCCCCACGGAGGCGGCGGCCGGACAGCGCGCCGCGGGCGATCCGGGCGGGCGGCTGCCCTGGGGTCCCTGCTCGGACATCGCGGTGGCCCACCTGGGCGGCGAGCGGCGGACGCTGCTGCTCACCGGGACGCCGCCGCACGAGCCCGCCTCCTGGAAGCGGTACCGGGGCGGGGCGACGGGCCGTCTCTGGCTGCACGGCAACCGGCTGCTGCCCGAGCTGGAGGGGCATCTGGAGGCCGCCATGCTGGTGGGCTCGCGGGTCGCCTTCCTCTCCGACCACGAGGGTGTCGGCAACCTCTACTCCTGCGCGCCGGACGGCGGCGATCTGCGCCGCCACACCGACCACGACACCTTCTACGCCCGGCACGCCTCGACCGACGGGCGCCGCGTCATCTACCAGTGCGCGGGCGAGCTGTGGCTGGTCGACGACTTCTCGCTGAGCGGCGTCCCGCGCCGCCTGACCGTGCGGGTGGGCGGGCCGCGCACCGGCCGCCGTACCCACCTCGTCCCGGCCGCCAGCAACCTGGACTCGCTCACCGTCGACCAGACGGGGCGGGCCAGCGCCGTCTGCGTGCGCGGCGGCCTGTACTGGCTGACCCACCGGGACGGCCCGGCCCGGGCGCTGGCCGACACCCCGGGGGTGCGGGTGCGGCTGCCCGCGATACTCGGGCCGACCGGCCGGGTCGCCTACGTCACGGACGCCGAGGGCGAGGACGCGATAGAGATCACCGACCTGCCCCGGGCGACCCGCCCCCGGCGGCCGCTGCGACTGGCGGCGGGACGGCTGGGCCGGGTGCACGAGCTGGTCGCGGCGCCGGACGGCCGCACCGTCGCGGTGGCCACACACGACGGGCGGCTGCTGCTGGTGGACGTGGTGGGCGGCGCGGAGACCGCCGACGCCTCTGACGCCTCCGTCGCCGAACCCTCCGTCGCCGAACCCACCCCCGAGGACCCCGCCGCCACGCGGGCTTCCGGCCCGGGGAGGTCCGGCGCGCGGGCTTCCGGTGCGGGAGCCGCTGCCGCCGAGCCGGAGTCCGGTGGCGCGGGCTCCGGGGAGCCGGCCGGCGGCCCGGAGGGACGGGAGAGCGGCTCCGGCGGTTCCGGCGGCCCCGGCGGCTCGGGGGCGTACAGCGTGCCCGGGACGGTCACCGAGCTGATCCGCTCCCTCAACGGGCCCGTGTACGACCTGGCCTTCTCCCCCGACTCCCGCTGGCTGACGTGGGCGCACCCCGGTATCGGCCGCTCCCTCAGCCAGATCAAGCTGGCCCGGCTGGACCGCGACGACCACAGCCGGACGGTCATCGACGTCACCGACGGCCGCTTCGAGGACGAGCGGCCGGTCTTCACCCGGGACGGCCGCTTCCTCGCCTTCCTCTCCTGGCGCGGCTTCGACCCGGTGTACGACGTGCACACCGGCGACCTCTCGTTCCCGCTCGGCTGCCGCCCCTACCTCGTCCCGCTCTCCTCCGCCACGCTGTCGCCGTTCGCGCTCACCCCCGAGGGCCGTCCGGCGGCGGGCGGTCTCGACCCGCAGGACGCCGGGGAGGGCGAGGAGGGCATGGTGCTGGTCGAGGCGGAGGGGCTGCCGAGCCGGGTCACCCCGTTCCCCGTCACCGCCTCCAAGTACGCGGCGCTCTGCCCGGTCAGCGGCGGCGGGCTGATCTGGCTGCGCTACCCGATCTCGGGGGCGCTGGGCGAGACCTTCGCGAACCCGGCGGACACCGGCCGCCCCACGCTGGAGCACTTCGACCTCGCCCGGGCCAAACGCACCGAACTCGCGGACGACGTCGAGTGGTTCGTGCCCAGCGGGGACGGCACCCGGCTGGTGGTGTACGACGAGGGCGACCTGCGCGCCGTGCCCTCGGCCGAGCCGCCGGAGAGCGACACCACCACCCCCATCGACCTGCGCCGGGTGCTGCACGAGGCGGACCCGGCGGCCGAGTGGCGGCAGTCCTACGACGAGGCGGGCCGCATCATCCGCTCGTACTTCTGGGACCCGGGCATGAGCGGCATCGACTGGGACGCGGTGCTGGAGCAGTACCGTCCGATGGTCGAACGCGTCGCCACCCCGGACGAGTTCGCGGACCTGCTGCGTGAGGTGCTCGGCGAACTCGGCACCTCACACGCGTACGTGACCCCCGCGCGGCGCAACGAGGGCCCACCGCACTACCAGCGTCCCATCGGTCTGCTCGGCGCGGACCTGACCCGCACACGGGACGGCGCCTGGCAGCTGACGCGCATCCTGCCCGGCAACTCCTCGGACTCCAAGGCCCGTTCGCCGCTGGCCGGAACACCCATCCGGGAGGGGGCGATCCTCACCCACATCGACGGACGACCCGTGGACCCGGTGGCGGGACCGGCGCCGCTGCTGAACGGGGCGGGCGGCACCACCGTCGAACTCGCCTTCCAGCAGGGCGAGTCGGGCGCGCTCACCCGGCGGGTCGCGGTGGTGCCGCTGATCGACGACCGCCCGCTGCGCTACCAGGACTGGGTGGCCCGACGTCGCGAGCTGGTACGGGAGTTGAGCGGCGGCCGCTGCGGCTACCTGCACATCCCGGACATGGGCGGCTCCGGCTGGGCGCAGTTCAACCGCGACCTGCGCATGGAGGTGGCCCGCCCGGCGCTGCTGGTCGACGTGCGCGGCAACGCGGGGGGCAACATCAGCGAGCTGGTGGTGGAGAAGCTGACCCGGACGATCCTCGGCTGGGACCTCACCCGCAACGCGCAGCCGGTCTCCTACGCGAGCAACGCGCCGCGCGGTCCGGTCGTGGCCGTCGCGGACGAGGCGACCTCCTCCGACGGCGACATGATCACCGCCGCCTTCCGGCTGCTCGGCCTCGGCCCGGTGGTCGGCACCCGCACCTGGGGCGGGGTCGTCGGCATGACCGGGCGGCACCGGCTGGGCGACGGCACGGTGATCACCGTGCCGATGAACGCCGCGTGGTTCGAGGGCTACGGCTGGTCCGTGGAGAACCACGGCGTCGATCCGGACATCGAGGTGCGGCGCACCCCGCTGGACTGGGCCGAGGGCCGCCCCTCGGTGCTGGACACCGCCGTCCGCACCGCTCTCGACCTGCTCCACGACCATCCGGCGGCCACCCCGCCCGACTACCGGGACCTGCCCGACCGCCGCCGCCCCCCCGCTCCCACCCCGCTGACCCCGGGGGACCGCCGCACCCGCGCCCCGGCTCCCACGCGCGGCCCTGACCAGCGTGAACAATGTCCCGTTCTACCCCGAACAGCCCAGCGTGCAAGGAATGCCGGGCCGTGCCACGCTGGGGAGAGCCCACCCCACAGCAAGCACACCCGAGGAGTCGTGATGGGCATCGCAGACCAGTTCAAGGGCAAGGCCGAAGAGCTTCAGAACCGCGCGAAGGAGCGGTTCGGCGGCCAGGAGGGAGAACGCGGCAAGGGCGGGATGACGCGGGGCGAGAAGTCCACGCGGCAGGGGGAGCACTCCCGGGAGCACGGTCACGAACAGAGCCGGGACGCGCGCGAGCGCGGCAAGGAGGAGCACCAGCGCCGACGGGAGAGCGGTGAGCAGGGCCGGAAGGGCAGCCAGCGCCGCATGGAGGAGGCCGACGACGCCGCGGAGCGTCGCCGGAACCAGTGACGGCCGGAGGCCACCGGGCCCGCACCCCCTTCCGTGACGACGCGGAGCCCGGCGGCCTGTGGCACCCGGAGATCCGCCCGGATCCGGCAGCCCCGGACCCGCGCCGCTCTCCGGGCCCGGTGGGGCGACCCGCACAGGGTCGCCCCACCGTCGACGTGCGCCCCGGCCCGGGACGGTGAGCCGGCGCGGCCGCACGCGAGGCCCGTCAGCCGGGGTGACGGCTCAGCCGCCGTGCTCCGCGCGGGACTTCTCGTCCGCCTCCCCACCCGCGCCCACCAGTCCCGTGGGGATGCCGCCGGAGTCCAGCCGGGAGGCGAAGGGCGCGAGTTTGCGCTGCCCCACCACCCCGATCGCGGGCGGCAGATAGCCCCGGATGGCCTGGAGTCCGCGCAGCCACCACTGTCCGTACACGTGCGCGGAGCGGCGCTCGACACCGTCCACGATCCGGTCGACGGACGGGCCCAGCGGGTAGGTCTTGTTGGCGGGCCAGGGGAGCTGCCGCCGGATCTCCCGCATCAGCGCGTCGGCGTCGGCGCCGCGCACCATGTCGGTGTCGGTCCAGCTGAGGTAGCCGACGCCGACGCGTACGCCCTTGTAGCCGACCTCCGCGCGCAGGCTGTGCGCGAACGCCTCGACGCCGGACTTCGAGGCGCAGTAGGCCGTCATCATCGGCGCCGGGGTGACGGCGGCGAGCGAGGCGATCTGGAGGAAGTAGCCCCGCGACTCGACCAGCACCGGCAGGAACGCCCGGCCGGTCACCGCGCCACCGATCAGGTTGACCTCGATGACCCGCCGCCAGGCCACCGGGTCGGAGTCCATGAACGGACCGCCCACCGCGACACCGGCGTTGGCGACCACCACGTCCACCTTGCCGAACCGCTCCTTGACCTCCCGCGCCACCCGGGCCATCGCCTCGTGGTCGGTGACGTCGGCGTGCCAGTGGTCGGAGTCGGTGTGCAGCCGCTCGCTGACCTGCCTCAGCTCCTCCGGCTCTAGGCCGACCAGGGCGATCCTGGCGCCCCGCGCGGCCAGTTTGCGGGCGAGCAGCTCCCCCACGCCCCGGGCCGCCCCGGTGACGACGACGACCTGACCCTCCAGGCTCATGCGGCTCATGCGCTCTTCTCCCTCGTCCCCTCGCCGGTGGTCCCGCCGGTGCTCTCGCTGGCCGTCCCGCTCGTGTCCCCCGGCGCCCTCGCCTTCCCGCTCTCGCTGGCTGCCGGGCTCGCGCCGTCGCCGGCCTTCGCCTCCGGGCCCTCGCTGGCCCTTCCGTCCGCACCCTCGCCGGCCTTTCCGTTCCCGCTCCGGGCGGCGCCCCGGGTCCGCGCGGACCCGCCACCCGTCCGGCTCCGACCGGCGGCACCGGACTTCCCGCCGGACTTCCTTCGTGGCCCGCCACCGGAGGTGTCGGCGGGCGCCGAACCGGCGCTGGGCGCCGGGGAGTCGGCGGTGGTGTCCGCCCGCGCTCCCGGGGCCGCGGAGCCGGGGCGCAGCGTGGTGCGGACCAGTCCGGCCAGCACCTCGCTCACCACGTCGGGCCGCTCCAGCGGCGTCATGTGCCCGGCGGTGGGCAGTTCGCGCACCTCCGTGCAGTGCGGCAGCGCGGCCGCCATCTCCTGGCTGTGCGGGTACGGGGTGAGCCGGTCGCGCCGTCCGGTGATCACGGCCGTGGGCACGTCCAGCCGGGGCAGCTTCGCGGCCAGGTCGAGCCGGGCCAGCACCCCGCCCCAGGCGCCCCGCACCCTCGCGGGGCAGGCGTGCACGATCCGCGCCGTCGCCTCCACCGTGGCCGGGGACGGCCGGTGGCCGAGGGTGCCGTAGGCCAACGCCCGGCGCGTGACGGGGGTGACCGGGCCGAGCGGCAGGCTGGCGTGCAGCAACGCCCGGTGGGCCAGGGCGCGGAGCTTCCGCAGGCCGAGGGGGAGCACGCGCGCCTCCGGCGCCAGCCGGTGCGATCCGGTGCTGCACAGCAGCAACCCGGCCGCGTGCTCGGTCAGTTCACGCCGTCCGGCCGCCGCCATCAGCGTCATGCCGCCCATCGAGTGGCCGCCGATGACGGCTCGTTCGCCCGGTTCCAGGGCGGCGTCCAGCACCGCGCACAGGTCGTCGGCGAGCAGGGCCGTGCTGTACGCGGCGGTGTCGCCGACCGGCGAACGACCGTGCCCCCGCTGGTCGTAGGCGATGACCCGGTGCCCACTGGCGGTCAGTTCGCGGATGACGGGGGCCCAGAAGAGCGTGG
Organism: Streptomyces sp. AJS327; assembly: GCF_013450295.1. Classification (GTDB taxonomy): domain Bacteria; phylum Actinomycetota; class Actinomycetes; order Streptomycetales; family Streptomycetaceae; genus Streptomyces. The sequence goes on along the minus strand of NZ_SKBR01000001.1, from coordinate 3,251 downwards.
AGCAGGTCCAGCCGTGCACCAGGACGACGGCGGGGTCACGCTCCTCCCCGTGGATCTCGACGGGCAGTTCGACGCCGTCGCCGGAGCGGGCGGTCACCTCGCGGGTGGGGGTGGGCGGCGCGTACACCCCCGTCAGGCCCCGGACACGCCGCTCCCGGCTCGGGGCGCTCACGCGGGGTCCTCGGCCGTGTGGAAGGCGGCCGTGGCGGCGCCCCGGCTGACGCTTCCCGAGAGCGTGACGGAACGTCCGCCGCTGGCCGGGGAGTTGGGCTGCCGCAGCACCTCGTACTCCTCCAGCCGGACCTCCCGGGTGATCTTGCGGAACTCGGCCGTGGTGCCGGGCCAGACGGCCACCGGCCGCCCCTCGGCGTCCAGGTACCAGCTGCGGCAGCCGGTCTGCCAGACGCTGCCGCTGATCCGCTCGCGCAACCGCGCGTTGTAGGTGTGCTGGGCGATCGGCCGCACGTCCAGCGCGACGCGTGATCCGCCGCCGAGCGTGTCGAGCTTGCGCACGTAGTCGGCGAGGTAGTTCAGCTGCGCCTCGATGATCAGGATCATCGAGCTGGTGCCGAGACCGGTGTTCGGGCCGATCAGGAACATGAAGTTGGGAAAGCCCGTGGTGGTGGTGCCGCGCAGCGCGTTCATCCCGTCCGGTGCCCAGGACTCCGCCAGTGTCTGCCCGGTGGCCCCCTTGACCTGGTGGGCCACCGGCATGTCGCTGACGTGGAAGCCGGTGGAGAAGACGATCGCGTCGACCTCCACCTCCCGGCCGTCGGCCGCGACCAGCGTGCTGCCCCGGATCTCCTTCAGCCCGGAGTCCACGACCCGGGTGTTGGGCTGGGCGAGCGCCGGATAGTAGTCGTTCGACAGCAGCGTCCGCTTGCAGCCGATCCGGTAGTCCGGCGACAGCGTGCGCCGCAGCTCCGGGTCCCGGACCGCGCGCCGCATGTGCAGCTTGGCGACCTTCTCGACGGTGGCCAGCAGGTTGGGGTAGTTGGCGAAGACCTGCGTCTGCAACTCCCGTACGCCCCACAGCGTGAAGCGGCGCAGCTTCTGGGTGGCCGGGGCCTTGCCGTGCACCCACTTCTCGGCCTGGGTGATGCCCCGGTCGTTCCGTGGCAGCACCCACGCGGGCGTCCGCTGGAAGACGGTCAGCTCGCCGACGACGGGCTGGATGGCCGGGATGATCTGGATGGCCGAGGCCCCGGTGCCGATCACGGCGACGCGCTTGCCGCGCAGGTCGTAGTCGTGGTCCCAGGTGGCGGAGTGGAAGACCTTCCCAGGGAAGTCCTCAAGTCCCGGCACGTCGGGGAAGCTTGGCGCGGACAGCGGGCCGGTGGCGCTCACCACCAGGTCGGCGGTGAGGGTGCCGCCCGAGGTCCGCACGGTCCAGCGCAGTTCCTCCGGGTCCCACTGCACCTGCTGGACCTCGGTGTTGAGCCGGATGTGCTGGCGCAGCCCGAAGGTGTCGGCCACCCGCTCCAGGTAGGCGTGTATGTCGGCCTGCCCGGAGAAGGCGCGCGGCCACTCCGGGTTGGGGGCGAAGGAGAAGGAGTACAGGTGGGAGGGGACGTCGCAGGCGCATCCCGGATAGGTGTTGTCGTTCCAGGTGCCGCCCACGGCTCCCCGCCGTTCCAGCACGACGAAGTCGGTGACGCCCTCCCTGCGCAGCCGCACGGCGGCACCCAGGCCGCCGAATCCGGATCCGATCACCGCCACTCGTACGTGCTCTTGCTCGCGTTCGGCCGCCATGCTGCCGCCTCCAGAGAATCCGTCCGCTGCCCGGCTGTGCGTACCGCGCCAGTAATCACTGGCACTTTTCGGAGAGTAGAGCAGATGGATACCGATGGGTAGGGGTCGCGCGACGGAAGTTACCGGCGGTCGCACCACGCCGCCCGCGGCCCGCCTCCCACCCCGCGCACCACCCCCGGCCCGGCCCCGTCCGGGGCGACCCGGCCCACCCCCGGTGGGCCGCCGCTTAGGGTGGCCACGTGGGGAGACCAGACGACCGACAACCGCAGCCGACCGAAGCCCAGCGGGGCGGCCACCGGCCGGGAACGACCATGGACACCGAACAGCCCGCCAGCCAGGAGCCGTTCACCCCCGCACCCAGCGACTCCAACGGCGCGGCGGCCACCCCGTCCGCACCCCCCGCCGATCCCGCCGACGCCGCCGACGCCGGTGCCCCCGCCCACCCCACGGGCCCGGACACTCCCCGTGGACGCGAGTTCCGGGCCGCCGAGCTGGCGGAGACGGCCGGGATCACCACCCGCACCCTGCGGTTCTACCGGGAGCGGAAACTCCTGCCGCCGCCGCGCCGCGAGGGCCGCATCGCCTGGTACGACGAACACCACCTGGCCCGGCTCCGCACCATCAGCGGCCTCCTCGCGCGCGGCCACACGCTGGGCGGTATCACCGAACTCCTGGACGCCTTCGAGTCCGGGCGGGACACCCGCAGCACCGCCGAACTCCTCGGCCTCGACTCCTCGTTGAGTACCTTCTCCGAGGAGGTCCCGGTGCGGCTCACCCCGGAGGAACTGGCCGACCACTTCCACGGCCAAGTCACCGTGGAGAACCTGGCCGCCTCGCTCGACATCGGCTACGTCGCCGTCGACGGCGACACGTTCGTCCACGTCAGCCGACGGCTGCTGGACGCCTCCTCCAGCCTGGTCGACAAGGGGGTACCGCTCTCGGCGGTGCTGGAGGCCGGACGCGAACTGCGCCGCCACACCGACGCGATCGCCGCCACGTTCACCGAACTGTTCCGCAGCCACCTACTCCCACCGGACGAGCCCGCCCCGGACGCCGGAACCGTCAACGCGGCTCTGGAGCGCGTACGCCCCCTGGCCAAGCAGGTGGTCGAGGCCGAGCTGGGCCTCGCCCTCGACCGCCACCTGCGCACCCTGCTGGAGCCACCCCCCGCCAACCCACCCGAGCCGACGGACGAGCCGACGAGCGAGACAGGGGACGAGACGACGGGCGGCGCGGGCGAGACCCCGGAGGCCGCACACCACCCGGGGGACGGCGCGGACGGGACGTAGCCGGGACGGCGGACGGGCGCCCGGCGGGGGCACCACGGCAACGGGGCGCCGGAAGGAGCCGGGGGCCTCGGGTCAGTGGTCGAAGACGGCGGTGACGGGAGCGTGGTCGGACCAGCGCTCGGCGTGACTGGCGGCCCGCTCCACGTACGCCTTCACCGCGCGCTCGGCCAGCCCCGGCGTCCCCATGTGATAGTCGATGCGCCAGCCGGT